>CAWCSY010000001.1:0-505050 GCA_963798355.1 uncultured Microthrixaceae bacterium
CCCGCACGAGACCCTGGTCGTCATCACCTCCGACCACGGCGAGCACCTGGGAGAGCACGGCCTGCACGGTCACGGCAAGAGCCTCTACAGTCAGGAACTGCACGTGCCCCTGCTTGTGATCCCGCCGGGAGGGCTGGACACCCCGATGCAGGTCGGGGCTCCCGTCAGCCTGCGCGACGTGGCCCACACTGTCGCCGACCTGGTCGACCCGGCGCGGGCCCGATTTTTCCCGGCGGCTCGCTCGCCCGCTTCTGGCTCCATCCCGCGGGATCGACGGACGAAATTTCGCCCGCCTTCGGCGAGGTTTCGCTGCGCAAGGTCATCTCCCGGAACCCGGATCGGCCCCCCGCCTGGCGTGGGCCCATGAGTTCGGTTCTCGTCGGTCGCCGGTCTCTCATCCGGAATGCCGACGGGAGGGAGGAGATGTACCGGATCGACCAGGATCCGGAGGAAATGCGCGAACCTGGGCGGCGAGCCCGGCCCGACCGATGATTTCGGGGCCGTCCGGGAGACGCTCGATTCGGTCCGAGCTCCGGCGGCCGCCGCCGAGTGAGGCGGAAGCCGCCCCAACGAAAAAAGGGAGGGGGCCATGGCCCCCTCCCTCGGAAATTGAGATCGGTCGTCCTCGCCTCGATCAGGAAGGCCCGGCGACGCCGGCGAGTGCCGGGCCCTCGGCCTCTTCCTTGGTCGTGGCCTCGAACTTGAGCTTCTTGGTCTCGTCCTCGCCTTCGACCTCGACCGTGATCAGGTCCTTGCCCTTGAAGGTGCCGCGGAGGATCTCCTCGGAGAGCGGGTCCTCGATCATGTTCTCGATCGGCCCGGCGGAGCGGCCGGGCACCGTAGTCGGGGTTGTAGCCCTTGTCGATGATGTAGTCCTTGGCCTCGTCGGTCAGGACGAGCTCCAGGCCGCGATCGGCCAGCCGGCCGCGGACCTTGGACAGCTCGATGTCGACGATCTGCTTGAGGTCGTCCTTGTTGAGCGAGTGGAAGACGATCACGTCGTCGAGCCGGTTGAGGAACTCGGGCCGGAAGTACTTCTCGATGGCGACCTTGAGCCGTTCCTTCATCTGCTCGTAGCTGGCCGCGTCGTCGCGGCCGCGGTCGAAGCCGAAGATGTTCGAGCGTCGAGGTGACCTCGGCGCCGGCGTTGGTGGTCATGATGATGATCGTGTTCTTGAAGTCGACGTTGCGGCCGAAGCTGTCGGTCAGCCGGCCTTCCTCCATGATCTGGAGGAGCATGTTGTAGACGTCGGGGTGGGCCTTCTCGATCTCGTCGAGCAGGACCACCGCGTAGGGCCGGCGGCGGATCTTCTCGGTGAGCTGGCCGCCTTCCTCGTAGCCGACGTAGCCCGGAGGGGCGCCGATCAGCCGCGAGACGTTGTGCTTCTCCATGTACTCGGACATGTCGATCTGGATCAGCGCGTCGGCGTCGCCGAACATGAACTCGGCCAGGGCCTTGGCCAGCAGCGTCTTGCCGACGCCGGTGGGGCCGGCGAAGATGAAGCTGCCGATCGGCCGCTTGGGATCCTTCAGGCCGGCGCGGCTGCGGCGGACGGCCTCGCTGATCCGCTTGATCGCCTCGGTCTGGGAGATGACCTTCTTCTGGATCTCCTCTTCCATCTTGAGCAGGCGGGCGGTCTCCTCGGTCTCGAGCCGGGTGAGCGGGATGCCGGTCATCTTGCTGACGACCTCGGCGATGACCTCCTCGTCGACGGTGCCGTCGACCTCCTTGGACCGCTCGCGCCACTCGCGGGTGATCGTCTCCTTCTTCTTCTTGAGCTTGTCGGCCTGGTCGCGCAGGGCGGCGGCCCGCTCGAAGTCCTGGTTGGCGACGGCCTCTTCCTTGTCCTGGTTGAGCCGCTCGATCTGCTCGTCGAGCTCCTTCAGGTCGGGCGGCCGGGTCATCGCCTTGAGGCGGACGCGGGCGCCGGCCTCGTCGACGACGTCGATCGCCTTGTCGGGCAGGCAGCGGCCGGTGATGTAGCGGTCCGACAGCTCGACGGCGGCCTCGAGGGCCTCGTCGGTGATCTGGACGCGGTGGTGGGCCTCGTAGCGGTCGCGCAGGCCGCGGAGGATCTCCAGGGCCTCGGTCTTGCTGGGCGGCTCGACGACGATCGTCTGGAACCGCCGCTCGAGGGCGCCGTCCTTCTCGATGTACTTGCGGTACTCGTCGAGCGTGGTGGCGCCGATGCACTGGACCTCGCCGCGGGCCAGGGCCGGCTTGAGCACGTTGGAGGCGTCGATCGCCCCTTCGGCACCGCCGGCGCCGACGAGCGTGTGCAGCTCGTCGATGAAGAGGATCGTGTTCTTGGCCCGGCGGACCTCGTTCATGACGGCCTTGATGCGCTCCTCGAACTGGCCGCGGTACTTGGTGCCGGCGACCATCATCGCCAGGTCGAGCACGACGATCCGGCGGTCGCGGAGCAGCTCGGGGACGTTGCCGTCGACGATCATCTGGGCCAGGCCCTCGACGATCGCCGTCTTGCCGACGCCGGCCTCGCCGAGCAGGACCGGGTTGTTCTTGGTGCGGCGCGAGAGGACCTGGATCACGCGCTCGATTTCATTTTGGCGGCCGATGACCGGGTCGAGCTTGCCTTGCCGGGCCAGGTCGGTCAGGTCGCGTCCGAACGAGTCCAGGGCCGGGGTCTTGGACTTGTTGCCTTTTGACGTGGCACCGCGTTCGCTTTCGCCGCCAGCGTCCATCCCGTGACCGAGCAAGTTGAGCACCTCCTCGCGCACTTCTTCGAGCTTCAGGTTCAGGTTCATCAGGACCTGGGCGGCCACCCCTTCCTGCTCGCGCAGCAGGCCGAGCAGGAGGTGTTCGGTCCCCACGTAGTTGTGGTTCAGGTTGCGGGCTTCCTCGATGGCGTACTCGATGACCTTCTTGGCTCGAGGGGTCTGGGGCAGCTTGCCCATCGTGACCATGTCCGGGCCGGCCTGGACGATCTTCTCGACCTCGATGCGGATCTTCCGCAGGTCGACGTCGAGGTTCTTCAGGACGTTGGCGGCGACGCCGCTGCCCTCCTTGATCAGGCCGAGCAGGACGTGTTCGGTGCCGACGTACTCGTGGTTGAAGCGCTGGGCCTCTTGATTGGCCAGCTGCATCACCTTGCGGGCACGGTCGGTGAAGCGTTCATACATGCGGTCAACTCCGATCCGACGATCCTACCCCACCGGTCTCGTCCGTGGCCAACGAGCGACGGAGGCAATTCTCCAGCTCAAGTGACGGTCTGACGCGGTCGACCTGCGACGCCTTGACGATCTGCGCCACCTCTGGCCGACCCCGCGGGACTCTGTGCGTGCACAGACTCAATGGATATTGTTGCCCGGATCCTCCCCGCGAAAGCCACATCCTCGGAGAACATCATTCGCCCAGAATCGGAAAGGCAAGATCGCGCCCGAAAAAGCGTGACTCAGCACTCGGCCCGAAAACCAATGCCGGCCGACAACCCCGGGCGCTCGCCGATGTCGGCGCGATCGGGACCCGCCAATCTCGGCCGGAATGGCATCAATTCGCGTCGAGCCGGGAGAGCCTGCTCGATCTCCCATTTCCATTTCGCCCCCCCCTCGAGCTCGAGACACTGGCGAAACGCGCGTCGGGCCGAGCGGGCTGCTCCAGGCGGACATAGAGGGTACCCAGTTGCAAAGGGCGTCGGCATCGGTCTCGTCCATCGCCAGGATCCGCTCGATCCGTCTTCCGTCGAATCGTTCCAGCGCCCCTGGAGATAGGCCTCCATGGCGTCGTGATAGAGCCGCTCGATCTCCCGGCGATGCCGCTCGGGATGACACAGCCAGACCCACCAGCAGTGTAGCCGAACGCTGGCGAGCCAGGTCAGGAGGGCGCAGCGTCTGCGAACAGTCCCCCCAGCCGGTGGAAATGCTTCCGACCAGATCCAGCGGGCAACGATCGCCAGATTAGCGAGGTCGCGAAGAGGCCCGCCAGCATAGACCGAGAATTTCCTGGCCGGTCCAGATCTGAGCCAGACCCGGCCAGACGGTCAAGAGCCCGATCCATGGATCGCCGCGCGGCACGCTGCTCCTTCCGCCGAGTTGGCCCGATCTTCACTATGAAAGGCTCTTTTCATTCTAGGGCGGACCGGAGATTGATTTCAAGTTGGGACGGCGTCGGCCGATTACATAAGGCCTGGTGCCATCGACATAAGATGGTATGCTGGCGATCTGTGGCCGCCAGGGCTCGACGCAACTCTAGTGTACCCGACCGTGGAGCTTCAGCGGAGTATTTTATCGCGGACTGCCTTCCCAGGGTTTTCAGACGTCGGCGGTCCTCCGGGGCGATCAGCCGTTCCACGCCGCGTTGCGGCCGTTAGGGCCCGGCCCCGAAGGGCCGGATCGCGACCTGGTCGACCGTGCCGGTCAGATGGAGGGCGGTCAGAGAGTTCAGGTCGAGGTCCAGGCCGGTGAGGTATCGCGCGCCTTCTCGGGGATGCGGCCGGTGAGGGTATCCAGCTTGACCTGATAATCGAGCTCCCCTCCGAAGGCCGTCCAGCCGGACACGTTCACGGGGACCCGTCCCGATATTCATGGTGAAATGGTCGGTGGAGATCCGCTGATCCTTGATGATGAGATCGGTGTGGATCGAGCCCACCGCCTCGCCCCTCGGCTGACTGGCGATCCGGCGAACTCGTCGATCAGCGGCGTGCCGTCAGGGAGATCGGATCGAGCGAGAGGACCCCGTCCCCGTCATCGTCTTGCGGACTCGCGCCGGGCCGGCCTTTCCGCTCAGATAGAGGTTGGACCGAGGCGTCCCTTCAGTTCCACCGGTGCCCCGGCCAGCACCGGGACCGCGTATCGGATCACGCTCATCCCCTGGTCCATGACCACATCGCTGGCCTTGAACTGGCCGTCGAAGAACGGTTGACTCAAGGAACGGTCGAAGTTCGCGGTGAACTGGAATGGGCCCTGGTTCCACAGCCCGGACAGTGAGAAGCGGAGCGAGCCGTCATCCTCTCGCGTGCCCTCGCCATGGACGCCTTCCAAGGTCATCTGCGTCCTGGACTGCTCATCGATCAGGATGACCCGCATTCTCCGGAGATGGGCCTCGAGCGGGTGCGAGCCGCACGACGAGGAGTCCTCCGGCGGTTCCCGACCCGTTCCGTGGTCCGCGAGGGCTCACCAGGTCGGAGAGTTCGAACGATCCGTCCGCGCGGCGATAGACCCGCAAGGTCGCACCCTCGACGTCCAGGCGTGACGGCTCGAAACGCCACCGCAGAGCAACTGAATGGGGCTGACGTCGATTCGATGCTCTCCGCCTTGAACCAGGGATCGGCGATGCCCCCGGTGAGGAGATGCGAAGATTCGCGAGCGAGATGCACCCACGCAGGCAGACGCTCAGGTCATCGAGCTGCACGGTCCGCCCGCTCCCGTCTCTTCCAGCACGCGGCGATCACATAATTTCGAGCCCAGCTGGTCGGGGCGATCAGGACGATCGCCACCCAGAGCAGGGCGGGAAGGAGGATCGCCCCGAGTGTGATCAGCAACAGCATCAGCTTGCGGAACCGGCGGCAATGCATCGGAATCCCTCCCGAAGCCCGGCGAAACGGCGACGCGTCCACGGCCTTCATGGCCAGGGGTCTCGGGGCGACATGCACCGCGAGCCGGGCGGACCGCCGGAGGCGCGGACATTACTCCAACGGTGAGTTCTCGACAAGGACAATCGGCCGCCGCGCGAGCCTTCCGGGACTCCTCGAAAGAGGGCATTCGCCAGAGGTCCGGGCGACCGCGAAGGGGGAATGGCGCCCTCGGACTCGGCCCGGCCCCATTCACCGACATCCCGGGCGAGTGCGGAGTCGGGGGACGCCGGATCAGTAAGCTCCCGGCTCCAGGATCTCGTGCGGCAAGCGACGTTCTCCCGGAAGCTCCCCTCGCGATCCTTCGAGCGGGCAATCACCTGGTCCGTCGTAGGACGAAGCGGTAGACTCGGTGGACCGTCCTTGGCAGATCGATTCGGGACGCAACCGGGATGGACGTTCATCCGAGCCGCGGGCCGGGAAACTGGTCTCTCATGAATCTTCGTCCGCGCCGAGATGGCTTCAACTGTCGATCGCGATCCTCTCGATCGTGGCCATCGGATTGACGATGAGATGGAACGGCCGGATCAATCCCACGATCCTGGCCGCGGAACTCGGCGAGGCGATGAAGCAGCGGGAGGGGCGGCGCGCCACGAAGTCCTCCTGGACAGGCTCTCGAGCCTGGAAATCCCCCGGAGGAGCTTCTCGCGCTCGGCGCGGAGCTCGAGGTCGTCGTGGCCAACTCGATCGGGCCATCCAGATCCTCCTGGCTGTCCCCGATTCCGAGCCCCATGCCGCCGGCTCCAGGCTCGTCGCTGGCCAGATCGAACGTAGCCGCGATCGAGTCGGTCCCGCCGAAGCCCATCTGCAAGAAGCTCTTCGTCTCGACGGCACGCTGGCGCTGGCCCGACGCGAACTGATCTTGATTTACGCCACGCAGGCGAGGCGGGCCGATCTCGGTTCGCAGTTCCGGGCACTGGCGAAGCTCGAGAACCTCAGGTTCGACGACGTTTTATTGTGGACGGCATCCCTCGAGGACATCTGGAACAACGAAACGATCGAGTCGGATCTGGAACGATACCTGGCGGCGGATCCGCGCGATGCAGCGAGTCGCCGGGCTCTCGCCGCGGTCTTCCTGAAGGCCGGCAGGCTCGATGAGGCAGGGCGCACAGCTCGGGGAATTGCCCGACGATGACGCGGACGGGGCGCTGCTCAAGGCCCAGTTGGCCACGGCCCGCGGAGACCTGCCGCGCATCCGGCGCTGCGGATGCCGGTCCTCGCGACCATGCCGGATTCGCCAAGCTCCGCGGGATGCTGGCGATACGAGCCGGGAAGCCCGAGGTGGCGGTCGCGGAGTATCGCGCGGCACTTGCCCGGGATCCGACCGATCGCGAGGCGACCCAGGGGCTCGCCTCTCGCTCCGACTCAGCGGGCAGCGCGACGAGGCGGATTCCTTGGACCGAAGAGCCGACCGCTGGCGCACCCTGACGGACCTCCTCGCGAGGGCGAATGGCACCGAGGGCCGTCGAGACAAGACCCTGCTCCTGCAGCTCGGAGGAACCTGCGAGGCCCTTGGCAGGGGCGACGAGGCGCTTGCCTGGTTACGGCTCGTACTGGACATCGATCCGCTCGACGAGACCGCACAGCGGTCGATCTTCCGATTGACGAACCGCTGGGGACTCTTCCGGGGAGGTCGACTCGATCCCTCGCCGCGAAGCTCCAGGAATGGCCCGTTCACGGCTCCCCGGATGTCACTCCGCCGAACTCGGGCCGGGTTCCCTTGAGCTTGGTGGGATCGAGAATCCTCGCTCTTGCCGGAGCCGTCGGAGCCCGTCCTCCGCGGCACGGTAGCCAGGCGAGATGTCTATCGCGGCCTGGAAGCACTGGTAGGCCAGGGTATCCATCTCGCCTTCCACCGCGGCTTCTCCCAGCAGGTAGCGAGGCTCTGGATCCAGGGGCTTCTTGTCGATTTCCTTCGTCAGCCTGTCCATGAGGAGCATTCGCTTCCTGGAGCGTTCGGCACGCGCAGAATCGCGTCGGCGTCCGACCTCCTCCCCAGGGCGAGCTGGCTCTGGCCCAGCAGCTGAAGTGCCGCGACATCGTTCGGATTGAGTTTGACGGCCCGTCGAGATCCTCAACCGCTCCGAGGAAACTCCTGGTCTGGAACCTGGCGCGGGCCCGGGCGAGCAGGGCATCGAAGTCATCCTCTCCCGTCGCGAGTGCCCGGTCCGCTGCCGCCATCGCCTCGTCGACCCGGCCCAGGCTGATTGCCTGACGGGCGGCCAGGGCGAGGGCCTTCGGGTCTTCCGGATTGGTCTGGAGGAGGTGATCAAGGTCGGCGGTTGCATCCTCATCGAGGTGCCCGTCGAGCAGGGCCCGTACCAGGCCGAGGCGGGACAGGCGAGCCTCGGCCGCGGGAGGTGATCGGTTGAGTGCCTCCGTGTAGGCGTCGCGGGATTGCAGCATCTCCCCAAGGATGTGGTAGACGCTGCCAAGGGCGAACCAGGGACGGAAATCGCGGGGATCCAGAGCACTAGCCTGCATGAGGAGAGCGACCGCCCGCTTACTGTCTCCCCCGGCCAGGTAGATCGCCGCCAGCATCTTGGCGGCCTCGGCCTGCTCGGGCTTGAGGGCCAGGGATCGCTCGAGCACCGGCGAGCGGGAGAGATTGCATTCCGCATCAGGAGCAGCGGCCCGGCGAGTGTCAGGGATTCCGCGGCCCCAGGGGCCTCGTCCCGAACACCTGATACGGCCTGAAACGCCAGGTCAGGTTGATTTCGGTCGAGGAAGTATCGAGCACGCACGACCTCATCCCAATGGTCGTGTTTCCGTTGTGACAACACCCAGGCTCCGAGTGCCAGCAAGACCACCAGCAAGGCCGACACGATGAACCGTGCCGCGAGTTTCCGGGTGGGCCTGGGGATATCGGACCCTGGGGGCGACTCGATGGATGCAGTAATCGCTTCGGGTTGGACGCCCATTGGCAGACGCGTTGAAGCTCGATCGAGAGCGAGCCGGGTTCGTCAAGACAGGAGATTATAGCAAAGAAAAAACGGGAATGAGCCATGGGGCCCGTTTCCCAGGTGTGCCGATTCACAGGGAACCGGGGCGGAGGAAGCTCCCTCCGCCGCCGGCAGCTCGATCGTCGGGACTGGCCAGTCCCGTCAATAGGAATCGCTCGAGAGAATCTCGCCCATGCGCGCGGGAACCGAGGGCCCAGACGGTCCGCATGTCCGTAGTGGACTTGAGGAAGCGGACCGAGCCATCGGCGAACGCCACATTGGCGCCGCCCGGGTGATAACTGCTCAGCCCGTACATTCCCGGGCAATCCCAGTCTCCGTCCCAACTGCAAGTGCGGCAGTTGGGATATGCGGATTGGGGCCAGGAGCGTGTTACCGAGCGTCCAGCCGAACATGCCGTGATGCCATGCCCGACCCAGGTAGCTCATGTTGTACTCCCAGTCGGATCCGATCCGGGGGTGACGGTGGTACGGGCGGCCCCTGCACAAGTCTGGAGCCACTGCTGGAACACAGTCGCACCTGTCGGCATGCTCGACGGTGGCTCCCCAGGTCGATACGCCCGGTATCCGGGACGTGGCTGATCACGTCCTGGGGATCGACAACCTGCTCTCATCGAAGTCGCCGATCCGCCATTCGCCGAAGGCGATCGTGTTGCTGGTTCCGTCCAGGACGTCGCGGACGCCGATGGCCGAACATACTTCCCAGCTCATTGCGGGGTCACCGCCGCCATACATGAAGATGCCGTTGGGCGCCGGAACCGGCGCCAGCCAACCCAGTTGATAGCTCGATCCCACGGAGGCGAAGTAGTTGTTCCCGGAATTGGGCCTGCCCCAGAGGTGCCGGTGGGCAGCGGCGACGACGGGCAGAGGAACGACGCGACTCGGGTGCTGAACGGCGGTCGATTGCATCTCGCCGCCGTTCCCACGCCGTCCCCGTCCGCACGCAGACGACATGAAGTTGATGGCGTTGTACACGGCCGTTTGCTCGAAGTAGCCCAGCAGCAGGGTCTGCGGGCTCCACGAACCCCAGGTGCTCCAGACCTCGCGTCCCGTCGTACCAGGAGCCGTAGGATGCCGGGATAGGCACCGTTGGCCGACTCGTAGTTGGCCAGGGCCAGGCCGAGCTGCTTGAGGTTGTTGGTGCACTGGGCACGCCGGGCGGCCTCGCGGGCCGACTGCACCGCCGGGCAGCAGCAGCGCGATCAGAACGGCGATGATCGCGATGACGACCAGCAGCTCGATCAGCGTGAAACCTCGTCGCCTGCCGACCTCCGATCCACAACTCATGCGGAGACTCCTCGGAAAGGGTGGTACAACGGGGAACAACACGGAAGAAAAGGAGCGGAATGGAGCCAAAGGCCCACTCTGCCCGGAAGAGGACGGATGAGAAGCTAGGAGCATTCAAGGCCCGGGCCGATCAGTTGCTCGCTCCGGGATTCTTCTTCATGTTCCCCGATGAGCTAGGCCCGCCACCCTTCTTCGCATCCTTCGGGAGTGGCTGGGTTTCTGCCGGCTTCATTGCCGGGGCCGGTGCTAGCTGCACATCGGTGCTCTCGCCACAACCCATCGAGAGCCCCATCACGAACCCGCAGAGCACGGAATAGCTTACGGCATTTCGGAAAACGCATCACCCTCAGCCCTTTCTGAGCAGTCGTGGGATGTGACCAAGTGGAGAAAGATTCAAGCCGCCCTGATTCTCGATAACCCACAGCGGTTCACCTTCGCGTTGCGCAACGGGCCGCGGCCGCCCTCCTCTGTCCTACCTTATTAAGAGGTGAGACAGAGGGGGGCGTCGCCGTGGCTGATATTCAAGTTCAGTGTGAACCGCTCTCTAGGAAAGTGCAGCCACCGAGGTGAGGCACGACACTTTGACGAGATCAGAAAATGCTTGACGCAGGGCCCTGTGTACCCTATTTGTCGCCAAGGGAGAATCTTATAGTGAGTTTTTCGGCAACTGCAAGGTCTTACCGGATAATTCGACCATTACGCCGTCGGCAACCACCAGGCTGAAGCTCAGGTGGGCACAGTAGCCGGCCGAAGGGGATCCGGCTCTGAACCGAGCGGTACCAAGCCGGGGCTGTTCGGCGGTGGCGATCTGATATGTAATGTCGGTCGCTACGCGGGCTGTGGCGACCTATCGATGAATAAGTTCAGGGAGACAGACTCATGGGCTTGCAGGAATCGAACGATTCCACTGGCCTCCCGGACGGAGTGCCGTCGGAGGGTGCGATAAGCACACCAAACCCACAGGAAAAGCGGCGGGCGTGGGTATTGATCGCCGTCCTGGCATTGCTGGCGGGTCTTGGTGCCTGGCTGTGGGGCGAGTTCACCCGCGACCACTTCGAGCCGGACGCCGCCGCCGCCGCGGCAAGGTTCGCCTTCGCGGCGCACAACAAGCAGATGGCTCGCGTGACGACGCTCAACGGCCAGCTAGCGTTCTGCGGGCTCGGTGCCCTGCTCGGGCTGGCGCTCGGGCTGGCGGGGGGGCTTGCGCGGCGGTCGTGGAGGCGGGCGATCGATGGGGCGAGCGTGGGACTGATCCTCGGCCTTGTCGCGGGCATGCTGCCGGCGATGGTCCTGATGCCATACTGGTGGAATCATCGCAACGACGACCCTTCCACCAGCGAATTGATCATGCCTATCATGATCCACCTGGGCCTTTGGAGCGCCTGCGGACTGGCGGCGGGGCTGGCGTTCGCGGTGGGCCGGTATGGCTTCCAGACGCGCCGGATGCTGGAATTTGCCATGGTCGGACTCGCGGGCGCCATGATCGGGACGTTCTTCTTCGATCTCATCGGGGCCCTCTGCTTCCCGCTGGCCGAGACGGCGCACCCGATCTCCGGCACCGCCTTGACAAGGTTGTTCGCCCGAGCTTCTGTGGCCGGCTTCGTGGCGATGTCGATCATCTGGTCACTCCCTGAATCCGAGCTTGCCACCAAGGGTTGACCCACTGACTCCGCGGCGGGTCGGGCTACCCCCTTCTTCGTCTCGATCGACATCCCCCTGACGAGGGTCCGCAAATGCGAAGCTTCAAGGCCTCCGTGGTCGCCACCGCGAGACTCATGTCCTTCCTGGTGCTGGCCTGCGCCGGGTTGACGCTCCGGGCTGAAACGACGCTGCCGCGCGTCGCGGACGTCGAGTTCCAGCCGCTCTCGGCGCAGGTGCGGCGCGTCGTCGAGGCGCTTCGACATGCTCGGCCAGCCGCTGCCCCGAGGCAGACCAAGAGCGGATCGACCGGGCGATCGACGGCGACCGACCAGGCCGCCGGCGTCAAGGCCATCCAGGAGGTGCTCGACCGCGCACTGCCTGATCGGCGTCGACATCAACCCCGAGAGCCGCGTGAAGGCGGCGCAGGGCCCGGCCGCGCCCGCACCTGGTGCAGAACGGCTGGACGCGTCTTCCTGGTCAAGGTCCACAACGAGGCCGGCGTGACCGCCGAGCTCCAGGCGCGAGAGCCCCAACGCCGCGCCCGATCTACAAGCGATCGACCAACAGCGCCGAGCCCAAGCGCATCGATCCGCCCGGCCGAGATCATCCAGCGCTGGATGGACGTGGCGATGTTCCGCGACCGGCCGCTGAAGCGCGACGCTCTCGGGCCTGGCGCTCGAATACCGGATCATCCAGATCTACAGCCGCGACGCCGGCAAGCGCGAGGCGAAGATCAGCTTCAACGTCGGCCAGGGGACGCAGGACCTCGGCTTCCGCAGCGACGTCGACATCCTCTTCACGTGCGAGCCGGCCGTGCCCGGTCGTGCTCGACGTCCGCGACGACGACGGCCGGCCCGCGATGGCCTCGTTCATCTTCCGCGACGCGCATGGGCCGGGTCTATCCCTCGCCCAGCCGCCGGCTCGCCCCCGACTTCTTCTTCCATCCCCAGGTCTACCGCCAGAGCGGCGAGACCGTGCCCCTGCCGCCCGGGACGCTACCAGGTCGAGTTCACCCGCGGGCCCGAGTACCTGACGCTCAGACCCGGACGATCACCGTGCCCAGGGCGAAGACGCACCACGAGACGTTCAAGCTCAAGCGCTGGATCCACCTGGCCAGCGATGAACTGGTTCTCCGGCGACCACCACGTCCACGCCGCCGGCTGCGCCCACTACGAGAGCCCGACCGAGGGCGTGAAGCCCGAGGACATGATGCGGCACATCCTGGGCGAGGACCTCGACGTCGGCTGCGTCCTGAGCTGGGGGCCGTGCTGGTACGCCCAGAAGCAGTTCTTCGAGGGCAAGATCCACCCGCTCTCGACGCCCGAGTACCTGATGCGGTACGACGTCGAGGTCTCCGGCTTCCCCTCGTCGCACGCCGGCCACCTCTGCCTGCTCCGGCTCAAGGAAGACGACTACCCCGGCACCACCCGGATCGAGGAGTGGCCGAGCTGGGACCTGCCGGTCCTGAAGTGGGGCAAGTCGCAGGGGGGCGTCGTCGGCTTCTCGCACTCGGGCTGGGGGCTGAAGACCGTCGACCGACGAGCTGCCGACCTACGAGATCCCCCCGTTCGACGGCATCGGCGCCAACGAGTACATCGTCGACGTCGTCCACGACGCGGTCGACTTCATCTCGACCGTCGACACGCCCGCGCCCTGGGAGCTGAACATCTGGTATCACACGCTCAACTGCGGCTACCGCGCCGGATCAGCGGCGAGACCGACTTCCCCTGCATCTACGGCGAGCGCGTCGGCCTGGGCCGGGTCTACGTCAAGCTGGCCGACGGCAAGCTCGACTTCGACCGCTGGTGCGAGGGGATCAAGGACGGCCGATCCTACGTCTCCGACGGCCGGAGCCACCTGATCGACTTCCGGGTCGAACGACCGCGACGTGGGCGACGACGGGCAGCGAGCTGAAGCTCGATCGGCCCGGGCACCGTGAAGGTCACGCGCCCGGGTCGCCGCCTATCTCGACCCCGAGCCGTCCGCCGAGGCCAAGGCGATCCACGCAGCGCCCGCTCGACCAGAAGCCCTACTGGGACCTCGAGCGGGCCCGGATCGGCGAGACGCGGAAGGTGCCCGGTCGAGGTCGTCGTCAACGGCCTGCCCGTCGCCCGCACGGAGATCGACGGCCGACGGCAGCGATCCAGGACGTCGCGTTCGACGTGCCGATCGAGCAGTCGAGCTGGATCGCGCTGCGGATCTGCCCTCCTCGCACACCAACCCGGTCTTCGTGCTCGTCGGCGGCAAGCCGATCCGGGCCTCGAAGAAGTCGGCCGAGTGGTGCCTGAAGAGCGTCGACCAGTGCTGGTCGCAGAAGGAGCGGGCCATCCGCGCCGACGGAGCACGAGGAGGCAAGCAAGGCGTACGACGTCGCCCGCGCAGGCGTACCGGAAGATCCTGGAGGAAGCGGCCGCGGACTGACGCGAATCGGCCCTCGCCGGCGACCCGGGTGCGTGCGAGCGACGGATCCGCCCAGTATGGGTCCGAGGTCGCGAGCCGGTCCGGATAGCGTCAGGCGTCATGAGGGGCGAGCACGCGAGCTGGACGGTGCTTGACATGCTCAATTGGCCGCAGTAATGTCCATTTGCTTCCATTCCACGGTCACTTATTCTCTGAATGAAGACGTTTCAATCGAGACGGCTTCGGTGAAAAGCTGGGTCGGCGCAGAGTGTTGCAGGACGCCCCAAAGGGCCCCCATCACGTGCGTTGAGATGGACCCTGAATCCATGACGTGTTGCCCCGGGTTCTAGGTGCGCACCGATTCGGTTGCCTCGATGGCGTTCTGCGGCCGGCCTGATCCTCTTGAGTTTCTTTTCCGAGGTAGGCGTGTCGATGCCTGAGTCGAATCGTCGTGCTTGCGTCCGCGGCTTGATTTGCGGAGCGATGCTCGTCGCTTCCGGATGTTCGGGCCCGTTCTCTTCCTCGGGCGAGCCCGAGAAGATCAAGGGCATGGCACGGGCGAGTATCGGGACAAGGTGGAGGAGGATCAGCTCGAGCGGGCCAAGAAATCCAGGCGGGCGACGGGGAAGAGGCCGTCGAGGTGATCGACCGTTTCGTCGGCTGCCGGGCGGAAGTCGCGAGGTCGAGGCCGAGCCTCGACGTGAAGGTCGGATCCGGGATTATCAACGACTCTAGCACTTGATCACGGGGGACGTCGCACATGTGTCGAGCCGGTGAAAAGGGACGATCGGCCGGTGGCTTCACGCTGATCGAGCTGCTCGTCGTCATCGCGATCATCGCCGTCCTGATCGCCCTGCTGCTGCCCGCGGTGCAGTCGGCCCGCGAGGCGGCCCGGCGCGCCCAGTGCACCAACAACCTCAAGCAGCTCGGGCTGGCCTGCCACAACTACGTCAGACGCCAACGAGACTGCTTCCCGCTCGGGGACCTTCTACATGTGGCCCGACGACGTGCAACCGCTGGAAGCAAGGGCCACAGCTTCTTCATCGGCATCCTGCCCTACCTCGAGCAGGGCAGCGGCTTCAACGCCTTCAACTACAACCTGCACCCGTACCAGGCGGACGAACTCGACGGTCGATGGGCGATCGGCATGACCGCGCTCTGGTGCCCGAGCGACGGCGGAGGTCGTCCGACGCCGTGCAGGCGGCCATCCCGCGGAATTACCTGGGCGAGTTGCAGCGGCGTGCCGGGCGGCCTCGCGGCGACGCCGCCCTGGAAGCTCTACCACACCTCCTACGCCGGCAACGCGGGCGATGTTCCCCGACTATCCGACCGGCCCCTCAGGCGTCGATCCGAACTACGGCCGTCAGACCGGCCAGGCCAACGGCGATGATCTACTTCGGCAGCTCGACCCGGCTGTCCGTCGATCACCGACGGCACCAGCAACACGTTCCTGATCGGCGAGCGCGAACTTCGCCAGATCCAGCCGGCGGCGGCCAAGGACGTCTGGTTCCTCTGGTTCTCCGGCGCCTACAGCGACACGATGTTCATCACGCTCTTCCCGATCAACCCCTACAACGAAGTCGCAGCGCCGGCGGCCGGACCTCGGCGTCCCCGGCGGCGGCAACGCCTACACGGCGGCGGCCGTCGAGCAATCACCCCGGCGGGGCGAACTTCGCCTTCTGCGACGGCTCGGTCCGGTTCATCAAGGACTCGATCAGCACCTGGCAGTATCGACGCCGACGACGCTGCTGCCCGAACGGCGTGACCGCCGACGGCCGACGGCACCTACACCGTCGCCCCGGGCACCGCAGACGGCGTCTACCAGGCCCTCTCCAGCCGCAACGGCGGCGAAGTCATCAGCGCCGATCGTACTGATCGTTCCGCCGATCCGACCGTCATGCTCGACCGCGAGCGCCGGGATCGCCCCGCGCGATCCCGCGCTCGGCGCTGATCCCGATCGAGGAGACCTCCGCACGTGACGAGCCGACGTTCGCTTCCTTGCCGGAGCCGCCGGCGCTCGGCGCTGCCGCCGCGTTCCGCGGCGGACGCCATCGCCCGAGCCGCCGGCGCCGACCGAGAGCCTGACGGCGCCGAGGCCTGCGCCGCCGCCTCGCCAACGAGGACTACTGGGGCGAGATCCAGCGCTGCTTCGACACCGACCGCACGCTCATCAACCTGAACAACGGCGGCGTCTGCCCCACGCCCGACGCACGTGCTCGAGCAGATGATCCGCGACCTGCGGTTCACCAACGAGTCGCCCGTGCAGCACATGTGGCGCGTGCTCGAGCCCCGGGTCCGAGTCGGTCCGCCGCGACCTCGCCCGCGAGTTCGGCTGCGACCCCGAGGAGATCGCCATCACCCGCAACGCCTCCGAGGCGATGGAGACCCTGATCTTCGGCATCGACCTGAAGCGCGGCGACGAGGTCGATCATCACCGACCAGAACTATCCCCGGATGCATGACGAGCTGGGACCAGCGGGCCCGCCGCGAGGGCATCGTCGTCAAGAAGATCTCGTTCCCGATCCCGCTGCCTTCGCCCGACGTGTTCGTCGACCGGATCCGCGAGGCGATCACGCCCCGGACCAGGGTCATCGAGTTCCCCCAGATCACGAACTGCTCCGGCCAGATCCTGCCGGTCCGCGAGGTCGTCGAGCTGGGCGGGAGAAGGGGATCGAGGTCTTCATCGACGGCGCCCACGCCTTCGCCCACTTCCCGTTCAAGCGCGACGACCTGGAGTGCGACTACTTCGGCTCCAGCCTGCACAAGTGGCTGCTGGCGCCGATCGGCACCGGGCTTCCTCTACGTCCGCAAGGCGAAGACAAGAGCGATCTGGCCGCTGATGGCGCGCCGACCCGCCGCTCGACGAAGACATCCGCAAGTTCGAGCAGATCGGCACGCACCCGGCCGCCAACCACAACGCGATCTCGCGCGCCGCTGGCGTTCCACCGCGTCGATCGGCGCCGAGCGGAAGCTCGCCCGCCTGCGCTACCTGCGCGACCGCTGGGCCAAGGCCCTGCTCGGCCGCCGACCCGCGCGTCAAGCTCTGGACCCCGCTCGGCGACGGCGCGGCCTCGGGCGGCATCGGCCCTGGTGCAGATGAGGGGATCGACTCCGGCAAGCTCTTCGGCTACTCTGGGACAAGCACCGGATCGTCGTCTCGCCCACCAAGCACCTCGCCAGTTCGAGGGCGTCCGCGTCACGCCCGAACGTCTACACCACGCTCGACGAGATCGACGTCTTCGTCGACGCCATGAAGCAGGCCCTGGCAGGGGCGGTCTGAGGACAACGTGCCTCTCGCCTAGCGTCGTGAGTTCGGGAATTCGAGGACCCGCACACTTCGTGAATCGATCGGCCAGACTTCGCCGTCGGCTTGCGATTTGCACGGACATCAGACTCGCGATGACCGCCGCACGAAGGCCCGTTCTATAGCGGGTCGTCGTGCGGATTCGCATCGTCGTCGGAGTACCTCGAATGGCCCTCGTGCGCAGATACGCCCGGAACGAAGCTCCGGCCGCGTCGGACCCGCGGACGACTTCGTGGATCCCTTGGCGAGGCGGCTGGGACAGCTCGCCTGGCTGATGGACCGTGCCTGGGGGATCCCGGGGACCAGGTTCCGGGTCGGGCTGGACTCCATCCTCGGCCTCGTGCCGATCGGTGGCGATGCGCTGACGGGCCTGGTCCAGGCGGGCCTGGTGCTTGTGGCCCTCGGCCGATACCGAGTCCCGCCGACCGTCGCGGCCCGCATGGTGGGCAATGTTCTGCTCGACATCTCGGTCGGCACGGTCCCGCTCCTCGGCGACCTCTTCGACGTGGCCTTCAAGGCCAATACGCGGAACTTCCGCCTGCTGGAGCCCTACCTCACAAGCCGGGCTTCGAGCCCTCTGCCACGCGGGGGGCGACGGCGGTTGCCGATCTGTCCTCCCCATCCGGACCCCGTGGGGCTGCCTGATCCCGATCGCCGTCGTTCTCCTTGCCGCCGTGGCACTCGTGATCGTCGGCTTTGTCACGATGGTGCGATGGCTGATTTACAACGCATGAACCGCGGCGGGGCGCCACTGGTCACGTCGAACTTAGTCGAGCCCCTGCACGGTCTCCTTGAGGATGAGATCGATCACGTCCTCGAGCCGGCCGGCCTGCGCGAAGGCCCAGAGTTGACGTTTCGCGCGAGTTGCCATGTTCGAGCGTCTTCCGGACGATGTTCGAGATTTCGTCCCAGTCGCTCAGATCCTCGAGCGCGGGCCGCAGGTAGGTCGAGCATCGACCCGATCACCTCGCTCGCCGGACTCGATCCTCCTGCGAAGACGTCGATCAGCTCTCCGTCCAGGCCGAAGCGCGACGCCCTCCAACGCGCGGCGCGGAGTAGCTCCGGGCGAGGAGAGACGAGCGGATCGCCGCGGCGGTTCTCATCCAGGCATGTCCGGACGAGGGCCCGGCAGAGCCCGGCGATCATCACCGTCTCGTCCAGGGTCGGGCAGACGTCGGCCGCGCGGAACTCGAGCGTCTCGAAGTGCGAGGACGGGCGGGCATCCCAGTAGAGTTTCGACCCGTCCGGGATCATGCCGACGGCGACCAGCGACTTCACCAGCCGATCGAACTCGGCGCAGGAGTCGAAGAGCTCGGGGATTCCCGTCATCGGCCATCGCGAGAAAAGCTGCGTCCGATACGACGCGTAGCCGGTCTCGTCGCCCAGCCAGAAGGGAGAGCTGGCCGACAGGGCGATCAGGCGAGGAAGCCAGGGTCGGGCAGCGATTCATGACGTGAACCGCCTCGTCGCGGTCGGCAATCCCGACATGGACATGACAGCCGAAGATGATCTGTTCCCTGGCGAGCTGCTGGAAGTCCTCCCTGAGCTCGAGATAGCGCTGCTTGGGGGTGACGGATTGACCTTCGTCGCCCTCCTCACGATCGATCGCCAGCATCGGCGCAACGCGCTGGACCACGAGGCGCTCGGGCAGCTCCTGGCCGGGCTGGCCTCGGCGCACGCGTCGGCGAGCCGGGTGCTCGTGCTCACCGGAGCAGGTGGCCACTTCTGCGCCGGAGCCGACCTCACCACGGTCGAGGACGGCGCGTTCCTCGACCTGCTGCACGAGCTGCTCGACGGCATCCGCACTGCTCCGTTCCCTTCGATCGCGGCCGTCGACGGTGCCGCGCTGGGGCTCGGCTCGCAGCTGGCGGTGGCCTGCGATCTGCGGGTGGCGACGGCCACCGCCACGTTCGGCGTGCCGGCAGCCAAGCTCGGCCTCATGACCGATCAGTGGACGATGCGTCGGCTGGCCGGGTTCGTCGGTCAGGGACCGGCCCGGGCCATGTGCCTGGCGGCCGAGACCTTCACCGGCGCCGACGTCCACCGCCTCGGCTTCGTGCAGCGCCTGGCCGAGCCCGACCGGCTCCTCGACGAGACCCTGGCCTGGGCTGCCACCATCGCCACTCTGGCCCCGCTCACCATCGCCGGCTTCAAGGTCGGGCTGAACGAGGCCGAGGGCATCGACGACTGGACCCCTGCCTACCGTGCCGCCTTCGAGGCGGCCTGGGCCAGCGACGACCTGCAGGAGGGCCTGAAGGCCTTCGCCGAACGCCGCCCACCGCAGTTCCGCGGCCGCTGAACCCGCTTTCCGTCGTTCTTGCGTGGATACCCGCGCCTCGCGGCGGGTTATCTCCGCAAGTTCGGGGGGGGGTTGAGGGGGAGGGGGAGCGAGCTCGGCAGGCCTACTGGGCGACGCCCTGGGCCGAGCCGGTGATGAGGCCACCCTTGGGATCGACGATGAGGCATCCGATGACGTGGCGGATGCCGTTGCCCCAGGTGACCTCGTCGGGCAGGTCGAAGTCCATCTCGAAGCGCGAGGTCTCGTAAGGAGCCCCGACGAACGCCTCCCACGACTTCGGGCACATGAGCTTGGCCTGGGCGAGGAGCACCTCCTGGCCCGGGTAGTCCTTTCCAGCGGTGTAGTCGAAGACCGCGAACACCTGGTGCTGGTGGGGGAGCTGGCAGTCGAGCAGGAGGTGGATCGATGCCGCCTTCTCGACCGGTCGGACGTCGAAGCAGTCGCCCACCTGGGGCACGAAGAACGACACCTGGCGGCCGGCCGACAGCGGCACCTCGGTGGTCGTCGTCGACTCCACCACCGGCTCGGTCGTGGTGGTGGTCGACTCGTTGGAGGCGTCACCCGAGCAGGCCGCCACACCGACCCCGACGGCGAGCACCGCCACCACCGCGACCAGGGCCCGCGCCAGGTGAGTCGTGGAGATCGGTCGGGCCATCAGTACGCGCCGGGCAGGAGCCGCGTGATGTTCTCGAAGGAGGCGTAGAGGGCCATCGCGAAGAAGGGGATCAGCACGACGTACGGCGCGACCCGCCACCAGCCGTGCAGCCGACGCTTCGAGAGGTACCAGGCCGCGAACCAGATGCCGACAGCGACGAGCGACCAGAGGATGGCCGCGCCCCGGGCGGTGGGATCACCGCCGGCCAGGCCGTTGTCGGGCAGCTCCGCCGGCGCCTCGTCGGCGGCCCGAGGCGTGGACGGAGCCGGGTTGCCCACCAGCACGGCCTCGACCACGATGCGCTGGCGGGCGCTGTACTTCGGGTTGCAGGCCATGAGGGTCAGCCGGTTGTCGCCCTTGTCGTCGAGGATCTCGACCGCGCTGGGCGTCACGATCCGGTGGCCGAGCGGCGAACTGGCGGGATCGTTCGGATCGGACGGCGCCTGGGGCAGGACCTCGTAGGTGAACGTGCCCTGCAGGGTCGTGATGGTGACCTGGTCGCCCGGCTCGAGCTCGTCGATGCGGTTGAAGGGCGCCTTGTAGGTCGTGCGATGGCCGGCGATCGCCGCGTTGCCGGCCTGGCCCGGCAGCGGCGTGCTGGGGAAGTGGCCGGGGCCCTCCTTCAGCCACTTCAGGTCCACGCCCTTCGACCATGTAGAAGTCGGCGCCGATGCGGGGGATGGTGATCTGGCCGATCGGCTGGCCGGCGGCGGGGGCGGTCAGGGTGCCGTCGGCCGGCGTCGGGCGGGGCGATCGTCGACGACGGCCCGGTCGCGGGCTCGGTGTCGGCGGTGGTGGACGGGGCCGAGTCGCTGGCGCCGATCTCGGCCTGCTGGGCCTTGAACTGGCGCTCCAGATCGTTCTGGGCCTGCGTGGTGTGGATGCCTGTGCCCCACAGCTGGTAGACGACGAACAGCAGGATCAGCACGCCGCAGCGGATCATCGTCCGGCCGACCGCGCCGAGCCCTCGTGCGAATGTCACGCCGGCACGTTAGTGAACGGTCCGGCCCCACCTTGGTCGCCCTCGTCGGCCGCAGGTACCCTCGGTGATCCCCATGGAGCCCGTCGTCCACCTCCGCTCCGCCGTTTCGCTCCTCGGGCGCTTCCCGGCGCTCGCCGGCGTCGACCTCGACGTCGACCCGGGCGAGATCGTGCTGCTCCAGGGCCCCAACGGGGCCGGGCAAGACCACGCTCCTGCGCACGTTGGCCGGCCTGCTGCCGGTGGTGTCGGGCACGGCCGTCGTGCTCGGCCACGACCTCCGGACCGACGCGACGAGCCGTTCGCCGTCGAGTCGGCCTGCTGGGCCACGCCACCATGCTCTACGAGGAGCTGACGGTGGCCGACAACGTGCGCTTCTGGGCCCGCGCCGCCAAGGCCCGTCCCGAGGACGCCGACGCGGCCATGGCTGAGCTCGGGCTCGACGGTCGCCTGCCGCGACGTCACCGTCGCCCGGCTCTCTGCGGGTCAGCGCCGGCGGGCCGTCGATCGCGGTCATGGTGGCCCGGCGGCCCGAGCTGTGGCTGCTCGACGAGCCCCACGCCGGGCTCGACGCGGCCACCCGTGACGTGGTCGACGGGCTCGTCCGACGGGCCGCCGATTCGGGCGCCACCGTCGTCGTCGCCTCCCACGAGCTCGAGCGGGCCACCGCGCTGGCCGGCCGCTCGGTCACCATCGTCGGCGGCGTCATCGAGAGCTCGCCGGCGCAGGTCCCGGCATCCGCACCGGTCCCGGTCGACCCGACCCGAGGTGGCCCGTGTTCCGTGACGCCCTGCTCGTCGCCGGCAAGGACCTGCGGATCGAGGCCCGCTCCCGGGTCGCGCTCAACCAGGTCGCGCCGTTCGCCCTGCTGGTGCTGATCCTGTTCGCGTTCGCGCTCGACCCCGACAGCGGCGTGCTCGATCGGGCCACGCCGGGCCTGTACTGGGTCGCCGTCCTGTTCTGCGGGCTGCTGGCCATCCAGCGGGCGTTCGCCATCGAGGCGGCCGACGGCAACCGTGACGCGCTGCGGCTCTCCGGGCTCGACCCGGCCGGCATCTTCCTGGGCAAGGTGGCGGCCATCGCGGCCCAGCTCGCGGTGCTCGAGGTGCTGCTCGGCCTCGGCGTCGTGCTGCTCTACGGCAGCCAGAGCGGGGGCTGGCCGCTGCTCGTCTGCACGTGCCTGGCCGCGACCGCGGGCATCGCTGCGGCCGGTACCCTCTACGGCGTCCTCGCTGCCGGGCTCCGCGTGCGTGAGACCCTGCTGCCGTTGCTGCTCCTGCCGGTGCTCGCGCCGGTGCTCATCGGCTCCACGCGGGCGTTCGAGGCAGCTCGCGACGGCACCCCCGGTGAGGGTTGGCCATGGGTCGGTTTGCTCGCCGTGTTCGCCCTCACCTACATCATCTTCGGAGCCCTCGGCTTCGGACCCCTCCTGGAGGAATCGTGACGACGCAGCGCAGCGACGCGACGACCACCACTGCGCCACCATCCGACCCGGATGTCGCGAACCCCGTCTCCGACGGACCGATCGGCACCGGGTCCCGGGGCTCGCGGATCCTCGGCCTGGCCACGCTCGCCGGCATCGCGCTGGCGGCCTACCTGGCCCTGGTCAGCAGCCCCGACGACGAGAACATGGGCGACGTCGTCCGCATCATCTACATCCACGTGCCGATCGTCGTGGTGGCCTACGTCGGCTGCATGATCACGACCCTCGGCAGCGTCATGTACCTCTGGAAGAAGTCCCGCTGGTGGGATGTCACCGCTGCCGCGTCGGCCGAGATCGCCATGGTGACCACGGCGCTGACACTGGTGATCGGCATGTGCTGGGCCCGTCCGACCTGGGGCGTCTGGTGGGTCTGGGACGCCCGGCTCACCTCGACCGCGATGCTGCTCCTGCTGCTGCTCGGCTACCTCGCCGTGCGGCGCATCCCCGCGACGTCGGGCACCCGCTCGAAGCGGGCCGCCATCGTCGGCGTGCTGCTGCTCCCCAACGTCATCATCGTCAACCGGTCGGTCACGTGGTGGCGCTCGCTCCACCAGGACACCACCATCCTCAACACCCTGCAGCCCAAGATCCACGGGGACATGGCCTTCGCCCTGTACCTGGCGATCCCGGTGGCGCTGATGCTGTTCGCCTGGCTGCTCGTGCACCGGTGGCGTCTGGCCTGGCTCGAGGAAGAGGTGCTCGACCACGATCTCGACCAGGCGATCACCGACCGCCGGGCCGAGGCCGGGTTCGATGCCCGGCCTCCCGACGCCCGACCCACGATCGCCGACCTGGGCAAGGCGTCCTCATGAGCGACTGGGCCTACGTGGCGATGGCGTGGGGCGTCACGGCCATCGTGCTGATCGCCTACGCGATCTGGATCATCGCCCGAGGCCGCGCCCTGTCGCGGCGCGTTCCGCCCGAGGACCGACGATGGATGTGACCCCCTCCACGCCCGACCCCGACGGCGAGGGCCTCGACCTCAGCCCCCGCACCTCGGCTCCGGTGGCCACCGCCCGGCGCAGTCGTCGCTGGGGCCCGATCGTGGTGCTCGTGCTGGTGCTCGGCGGCGTCGGCTTCGTCGCGGCCCAGGCCCTGACCACGGCCACCACGTTCTTCTACAACGCCGACGAGGCCGTGGCGAAGCAGCAGGAGCTCGGCACGAGCCGATTCCGGCTGCAGGGCACGGTCGAGCCGGGCACCATCCAGACCACCGAGGCCGGGGTCGACTTCGTCGTGACCTTCAACGGCGCCGAGGTGCCGGTGTCCCACGTCGGCGACCCGCCGGAGCTGTTCAAGGATGCCGAGCCGGTCGTGCTCGAAGGTCACTGGGACAGCAGCGACGATCGCTTCCAGAGCGACCGCATGCTGATCAAGCACGACGCGAACTACGACGCCAAGAACAGCGATCGGCTCAAGGAGGCGGACGAGGGCGGCACGGTGACGACCACGACGCCGTCCCCGGTGACGCCGTGAACCTGGCTCTCGGCACGGCGGGGGTCGTCCTCGGCCTGGTCGGGTCGCTCTGCGCGGTGGTCACCCTGGCCGTCGGTCTGGTCCGTCGGCGGGCCGATCTGGTGCGCCTCGGCGCCATCTACGCGTGGATCGTCCTGTTCGCGGCGGTGCTGGCCGTCTTCGCGATGCAGCGGGCCCTGATCACCCGCGACTTCACCGTGCTGTTCGTGGCCAAGAACGGCAGCAGCAAGACCCCGGCGCTGTTCAACGTGGCCACCATGTGGAGCGCGCTCGAGGGCTCGATCCTGCTGTGGGTGCTGTTCCTCGGGGGCTACACGGCCGCGGTGGCCCGTCGCTTCCGGGCCCGCCTGGCCGACCCGCTGGTCGGGTGGGCGCTGCTCACCATGTTCGTGGTCTGTGCCTTCTTCTTCTTCCTGCTGGCCGGACCGGCCAACCCGTTCAAGTCGTTCTCGCCGCCCGTGGGCTACGACGGCCCTGGCCCCAACCCGCTGCTGCAGAACAACGTGCTCATGGCGTTCCACCCGCCGATGCTCTACCTGGGGTACGTCGGGTTCACCGTGCCGTTCGCCTTCGCCATCGCCGCACTGGTCACCGGCCGGGTCGGCGAGGGCTGGCTGGTCGAGACCCGCCGGTGGACCCTGGTGGCCTGGGGCTTCCTCACGGTCGGCATCGTGCTCGGGTCGTGGTGGAGCTACGAGGTGCTGGGCTGGGGCGGCTACTGGGCCTGGGACCCGGTCGAGAACGCGTCGTTCCTCCCGTGGCTGACCGGCACCGCCTACCTGCACTCGGTGATGGTGCAGGAGCGTCGCGGCATGCTCCGCGTGTGGAACCTCTCGCTGCTGTGCGCCACGTTCTCGCTCACCATCCTCGGCACCTTCATCACCCGGTCCGGGGTGCTCGACAGCGTCCACACGTTCACCGAGTCGGGCATCGGACCGGCCATCCTCGCGTTCTTCGCCCTCACCGTGGCGGTGACCATCGGGCTGATCGCGTGGCGGGGCGACCGGCTCCGATCGCCCGGGCGCATCGACTCGCCCATCTCCCGTGAGGGCGCGTTCCTGGCCAACAACCTGCTGTTCGCGGCGTTCGCCTTCGTGGTGCTGCTGGGCACGGTCTTCCCGCTGCTGGTCGAGGCGGTCAACGGCAAGCGGGTGTCGGTCGGCGTGCCCTACTTCAACCGGATGACCATGCCGGTGGGCATCGCCCTGCTGTTCCTGATGGCGGTGGCCCCGGTGCTGCCGTGGCGCAAGGCCAGCGGTGAGCTCCTGCGGCACCGCCTGTTGTGGCCCGCATGGATCGGCACGTTCTCGGTGGTGCTGGCCGTGCTGTTGGGCCAGAGCAGCTTCGCCGCGCTGATCGCGTTCGGGCTCGGTGGGTTCGCGGCCGGATCGGCCGGGCGCCAGCTCGTGCTGGCCACCCGCCGGCAGGGCTGGCGCGGCCTGGCCGGGCGGGCGAACGGCGGCATGATCGTGCACATCGGCGTGGTCGTGATCGCGGTGGCGTTCGCGGCCAGCGCCAGCAACGTGCGCCAGCAGGAGTTCACGCTGAACCCGGGTGACACGGCCACGTTCGACGGCCACACGCTCACCTTCGAGCGCATGAACACCGTGGTCGACGAGAACAAGACGAAGACCCAGGCGCTCGTGCTGGTCGACGGCCAGGGCCCGTATGCGCCGGGCATCAACACGTTCCCCGGTGGCAGCAACGTGATCGGCACGCCGTCGGTCCGCTCGACGTGGCGCAACGACGTGGCGCTCAGCCTGCTCGACGTGCCGGCCGACGAGAGCCGCGCCGATCCAGCTGCGCGTCACCATCCAGCCGCTGATCATGTGGCTCTGGATCGGTGGCGGGATCATGGCCGTGGGCACCCTCCTGGCCGCCTTCCCCGGCCGCCGTCGGCGGGGCATCGAGCCCGTCTCGGCGCCGGTGCCCGAGCGGCGCCGATCGGACCCGCCCTCGGCCCAGGCGACGCCGGCCCCGGTGGTCGGTGACGCCGACTCCGCGGCTGGGTCCGAGAGCGAGCCCGAGCGGGAGCCCGTGGCATGACCGACCTGATCGAACCGACGGGTTCCCCCAGCTCGTCGTCCGAAGATCTGGACGAGCTCGACGCTCCCCGTCGCGGTCACATGGCCCGCAACGCGGCGCTGGCCGTCGGTGTGGTGCTGATCGCGCTGGTGGCCCTGCTGGCCACAGCCAAGACGAACGACCAGCGCCAACCCGAGGCCCGCATCCTCGGCCAGGCCGTACCCGTCGTGCAGGGCACCACCCTCGACGGCGGCACCTACGACATCGACCAGCACCGCGGGAGCTGGGTCGTCGTCAACTTCTTCGCCTCGTGGTGCACCCCGTGTCGGGTCGAGCAGCCCGAGCTGGTGAAGTTCGACGAGGAGCACCAGAAGACCGGCGGGGTCGAGATCGTGAGCGTGGTGTTCCAGGACAAGGAGGCCGACGTGAAGGCCTTCTTCGACCAGTCCGGTGCGACGTGGCCGGTCGTCGTCGGCGACACGGGATCGACGGCGCTGGCGTTCGGGGTCACCGCGGTGCCCGAGTCCTACATCGTGTCGCCCGACGGTCAGGTCGTGGCCAAGTTCGAGAACGTCACCGCGGCCGAGCTCGACTCGGTGATCGCCCAGTACGCCACCGCGGCCGCCTCGGCCTCGTCCAGCTCCACGACCGCGGCCCCGTGACGTCGCCCGCCTTCTCATCCTCGTCCTCCTCCTCCACCACCACTGCGTCGGCGCGTGGTCGACGCGGCTTCCTGCCCACATGGGGCCCGTGGTTGGCCATGGCACTGGTGCTGGTCGTGGCACTCGGCGTCGGCATCACGCAGACCCAGGACGCGCCGACGAACGCCGACCGGCTCAACTCGATCGGAAAGACGGTCAAGTGCCTGCAGTGCAGCGGCGAGTCGGTCGCCGACTCGAACGCAGCCTTCTCACAGGAGGTGCGCCTCGACATCGCCAAGCGGATCAAGGCCGGTCAGACCGACGACCAGATCCGCACCGCTCTGGCCGACAGCTACGGCGAGCGCATCCTGCTCACCCCGGCGGCCACCGGCGTGACCAGCATCGTGTGGATCCTTCCGGTCGTGGTGCTGATCGTGGCCATCGCCGCGCTGGCCGCCGCATTCCGTCGCTGGCGGCTCGGCTCCGACATCCACGCCACCGCGGAGGACCGGGAGCTGGTCGGGCTGGCCCTGTCCGGGAAGCCGACCGCGAGCCCCGCCTCCCCACCGGTCGATGACGATCCCGAGATGGGCAGCGGGCGATGAGCAACCAGACGCCGGCGCGAGGAACCCGGGCCCGGGCCGAGCGCCTCGGCGGGGCACCCGTGACCAAGCCGGGAAAGCAGGCCACCTCGCGCGATCAGGAGCAGTCGCGCAGGCAGGACTCAGGTTCGACCGCGATCCCCGCGCCGTCCGATCGATCGCGACGGTCGATGCCGACCGAGCACGAGGTCGTCGAGCGCGAGCTCACTCCCGATGAGCTGGCCGCACTCGAGGAACAGCGCGACTTCCTCTTGACCTCGCTGCGCGACCTCGAGGCCGAACACGACGTCGGTGACGTCGACGAGAACGACTACGAGGAGCTGCAGGACGACTACACCGCACGCGCCGCGGCGGTCATCAGGGCCATCGACAGCCACCACCGACTGGTCGCGGCACGCGGCCCGCGAACATCGTGGAGCCGGCGCCTGCTGGTGTTGGGAGCGGTGGCGGTGGTGGCGCTCCTCGCCGGCATGCTGGTGGCCCGGTCGGCCGGCCAGCGCAACGCCGGCGACACCATCACCGGCGGCGTCCGCCAGAGCACCCGCGACGACCTCCTGGCGGCCCGCCAGACGTTCGGCAGCGGTGACTACGGCGGCGCCATCAAGATCTACGACTCGGTCCTCGCCGACGACCCGGCCAACCTCGAGGCCCTGACCTACCGGGGGTGGATGTTCCGGCTCGAGGCCCGTGACGGCACGTCCGACCCTGTGCCGTCGCTCAAGTCCGCGATCGGCGACCTCAAGGCCGCGCTCGTCATCGCGCCCACCGACGGCACTGCGCTCACGTTCCTGGCCGTGCTCTACGGTGACCTCGGCTGCCCGTCCGAAGCGCTGAGCACGCCTCGACCAGGTGCCGGCCGGCGGCGTGCCCGAGTTCATGCAGCCGACCGTCGACTCGTTCCGTCAGAGCATGCAGTCCGCGATCGACAGCGGCGTCACGGGCGCGTGTCCGCGGCCCCGACCACGGCGGCGCCCTGACACGACTGCGTCTCGGCGCCGGTTGGCCGGGGGGTCAGTCGGACTTGGCGAACGGCGGCTGGTAGACGGCCGAGACCGGCTCGCCATCGACGATCTCGACCACCCAGGCCGAGCCCTTCTGGCTGAGGTTGGGAGCCTTCGTCCGCATGCCCTTGGCGACCAGGCGGCGGATCACCTTGGGGATCAGGTCGCCGTGGCTGCACAGCACCAGCGTGCGGTTCGAGGCGTCGAGCACGGCGGCGATGCACTCGTCGACGTCGGAGCCCTCGCCCAGCGAGCGGTCGACGGTGACCGTGAGGCCGTGGCCCTTGGCCAGCTGTTCGACGGTCTCACGGCAGCGGACCGACGGGCTCGAGCGCACTTCGTCGACGGTCTGGTCGGCCAGCCACCGCGTGAGCCCCTCGGTCTGCATGCGACCTTTCGGACTCAGTGGCCGGCGCGTGTCATCGCCTTCCCACCCGGACCGAGATCCGGCATGGGCATGACGGATCAGGTACACGGGCACGGCGAAACGGTAGTGCCTGGCGGAGGGTCCCCAGTTGCAGTCACGGCCCGATCGGGCCGCGGCACGCGCGGCTGTCGGGCGGGCTCAGGACCGGTCAGGCCCGACGGCATCCGACGGGTTGCTCGACGGATCACCGGTCGGATCGCGGAGCTCATCGAGCGCCCCGTCCCGCGCTGGTCCGCGGTCGGTCATCGTGTGACGCAGCTCCCGCCGGTCGACGCCGAGGTTCGAGACGACGAGCGCCACGATCGTGACCAGGAAGATCTGCCCGAAGACCCCTTCGAGCATGGCGAGGGTGCGGCCCGCGTCGTTGGCCGGGCGTGAAGTCGCCGTAGCCGACCGTCGAGAGGGTGATGAAGCTGAAGTACTCGAAGGTGAACGAGTTGACGTTGGACTGGGTGAAGAACGGTGCGTCGACGATGTCGACGAAGCGGAACACGCTGGTGAAGATCAGGCCGATCAGCAGGTAGGCGGCGAGAGCGCCGGCCACGGTGTTCAGCGAGATGCGGCGGTGGGCGAAGACGTGGCGAAGGATGGCCAGGAAGCACAGGGCGATCATGATCGTGGAGCTGGCCGCGAAGGTGGCTGCGAGCCACGTGTACTTCCGGGCTTCGGCGGCGTCGTCGGTCGCCGTCAGGGCGATGGCCAACATGAACGCGATGGCGATCAGCACGCCCGAAGCCACCCGGAGCGTGTGGGACACCCTCGACCGCGACATGGTCGTGAGCACCAGCATGCCGATGGCGGCCACCGTCACGATGCCGCCGCCGCGGTAGGCCGTGTCGATCGGGATGGCGACCACCACCATGATCGTCATGATCAGCACGATCAGGTAGCCCTCGCGGCCCATCAGGTCGTCGCGGAGGTGACCCACGAACTCGCCGACGTCATCGGCCAGGTCCTCGATCACGTCGCCGATCCCCTCGATGGCCTCGCTCACGACATCGTCCGTGTCGTGCGGCGGATCGGTGGGCATGGCCGGAGCGTAGGAGCACCACCCGACCGACAGGGGGACCACTCCGATCGCCCGCATCGTTGCCAACCGACCGTCAAACCTCATGTGAACGTGTTCCCGTTCCCCACTTCTGGGGTGAGTGCCCGCTAGTTTGCAGCCATGGCACCCGACCTCGACGGCGATCTCGGCGTCGACGTACTCATCATCGGCGGAGGGATCCAGGGGCTCTACATCGCCCGCGAGGTTGCCAAGACGTACTCCGTGTGCGTCGTGTCCGACCCCGCGGTGGCGGCCGCCACGCTCGAGTCGTCGGGCTACCTGTCGGCCGGCTACGACGGCAACGACGCCAACCGGATCCAGCCGGCGCGCCGGGCGGCCGGATGGTGGCGGCTGTGGGCCGAGTCCAACCGGGTGCCCTTCGCCGACGAGGCGCCGTACTACGCGGTCGCGCCGGCCGAGGTCTCGCCCCGCACCCGCCTGTGGACCGACGCCATGCTCGCGACCACCCCGGTCGACGAGCTGCCCGACGTGTTCCTCGACGGCACCCTCGAGGGCGACACCGTCTTCCGGGCCGACACCGACGTCGTGATCAACCCGGCCACGATCCTGGCGCACCTGCGGGAAGGGCTCGAGTCGCGCTGCATCGACGGCGAGATCGTGCGCTTCGGCCTCGTGTCCGACGACGCCATCGACCACGTGCAGGTGCAGGTCGGCGACCAGGCCGTGCCCATCGTGCCGCGGTTCGTCGTGCTGGCGGCCGGCGTCGGCAACGCCTCGCTGCTGTCGAAGCTGGGGTCGCGGTTCTCCGACCAGGCCCGGCGCAAGTCCAGCAAGGAGCTCGTCGAGACCAGCCAGGCGGTGCAGTCGCAGTACATGCTCTGCGTGCGGGGCCGTGACCTGCCCGAGGTCAGCGGCCGCTTCGGCGAGCTCACCATCGCCAGCCACACGCTGACCGACTCCGGCGACCGGCTGTGGATCGTGGCGCCGCCCGTCGACGACGCCCTCACCACGCTCGGCCCGGACAACCTCCGATTCGAGCGACCGGTCGACTCCGTCGTCGTCAACCGCACGATCGACCAGCTGTTCTCGGCCAGCCCGGCGTTGGCCAAGCAGGCTGCCGACCTCGAGTTCGGCGTCTACGTGGCCAGGCGCACCCAGCACCCGATGGTGGCCGTGGCCGACGCCTCGATCGTCGCCCAGCCGGCCCCGGCCAAGCTCGAGAAGTTCGGCCTCGAGTGCTTCCTCGCGGTCTGGCCGTCGCACCTCGCGTACGCCCAGTTCGTGGGCGACTCGGTGGCCGAGCGCATCGCCGAGGCCCTCGGCCCTCCGCAGGACTTCTCCGATGGTCCCCAGCCGGCCGACCTCGGCGTCACCGCGCCGCCCCTTCGGGCCCGATGGGATCGGGCCGACTTCCCGTGGCAGCCCTGGTCGGCCTTCGCCACCGCCCACTCCCTTCCCGACGCCTGACCCTCGCTCGACCGACGGACGGCACCCCCACCCCCGGAACGTGTCACCTCGGATGGCCGTGTCCGGGGAGTCGGGGTGACAGGTGTGCCGGGTCGGCGGGATCGGTGCCTAGCGGGAGCGGCGGGCGAGGTAGGCGTCGCACAGCTCGACGAGGCGATCGCGGCCGAAGCTGGGCTCGTGACCGCCGTGGACCACGTCGACGGGCAGCGAGCGGAGCCGCTCCATCGTCGTGAGGTAGGCATCGATGTCAGAGCCGTCGAGCTCGTCGAGCAGGGGACCGTCGTAGACCGCGTCGCCGGAGAAGAGGGTGGCGGTGGCGGCTTCCCAAAGCCCGATGCTGCCGGGGGAGTGGCCGGGAAGGTGGAGCACCTCGAAGCGCCGGTCGCCGAGGTCGACGACGTCGAGATCGTGGAGCACGCGGGTGGCCGCGGCCGGAGCGATGACCACAGCCGAGGGGTCGAAGTCGGCCACCGGAGCGGCGTCGATCAGCAGCTCGGGCATGTCGTAGCCGTCGGCGAGGTACGGCCCGGTCACCGTCGTCGGGGAAGTAGCCGGTGACCAGCGTCGTGAGCCCGGCTTCGGCCACCACCTCGGCTTCGGCCTCGTGCACGGCCCGTCGGTCGAACTCGTGGAGGCCGCCGACGTGATCGCCGTGCGCGTGGGTCGCCACCGCCAGCAACGGTCCGTCGAGGTGCTGCTCGACCAGCCCCCGCAGCGGGCGCAGCCCCAGCGCGGTGTCGACCACCATGCTCCCGGCCGACCCCTGGATGAGCCACACGTTGCACCGCAGCAGCGGATGGACGTGGGGCTCGGTCACCAGCACGATCCCGGCGTCGAACTGCTCGGCCTCCCACCACCCGTCGGCCACGTCGAGGCCGACCCCGAGCTCGTCCGATGGCGCATCCACCGCCGCAGCGTAGGCCGACGGGTCAGGCAGGGGAGCCGAGGGATCGCAGTCGGGTGAGCACCCCGGGTAGGGCGGTCAGCAGCGCGTCGACGTCGGCGTCGGTCGTGCTCCAGCCGACGGACAGGCGCAGCGAGCGGTGGGCGTCCACGCCCATCGCCTCGAGCACGGGCGACGGCTCGAGCGCCTCGGACGCGCAGGCGCTGCCGGAGTGGGCTGCGATGCCGGCCTGGTCGAGGCCGAGCAGCACGGCCTGGGGCTCGATGCCGTCGATGCCCAGGCACACCAGGTGGGGGAGCCGGCTGGTCGGGATCGCCGAGCTGATGGACGCCGTCGAGCATGGTTGCTCCTGCGACGAGCGCATCGGTGAGCCGGCGGTTCCGGTCCCCCTCGCCATCGAGGGCACCGTCGACGGTCAGGGCCTCGCACGCAGCACCGAGGCCGATCAGGCCCGGGAGGTTCTCGAGGCCGGCTCGGCGGGCCCGCTCCTGATCGCCGCCACGCAGGAGGGGACGCAACCGCAGCCCACGCCGCACGAGCAGCGCACCGGTGCCCGGGGGGCCGCCGAACTTGTGGCCGCTGATCGACAGCAGGTCGGCCCCGAGCTCGTCGAACGTCGATCGGCACGCGCCCGCCGGCGGCCGCCGCGTCGATGTGCACGATCGCTCCGGCCCGTCGAGTCCGCTCGACGACGTCGACCACGGGCTGCAGGGTGCCGACCTCGTGGTTGCCCCACTGGACGTGCACGAGACGGGTCTCGGGTCGGATGGCTGCCTCGAGCTCCTCCGCGTCGATGCGCCCGAGACCGTCGACCCCGACGATGGTCACCGATCCGCCGGCCGTGGCGGCGAAGACCTCGCTCGACTCCCGCACGGCGGAGTGTTCGACGGCGGCCAGCACGACGTGCGATCCCTGCTCGACCGCTCCCCACGTGGCTGCCGCGATCGACTCGGTCGCGCCACTGGTGAACACGACCTCCCGACTCCGCGCCCCGAGAAGGGCCGCGACCTGTTCGCGGGCGTGCTCGAGCATCGCCGCGACTCGTCATCCCCTCGACGTGGATGCGGCTCGGATCAGCCACCTCGCTCCGGGTCGACGCTTCGAGCCACGCCACCATCGCGTCTCGGGCCTCGGGCCGCAGCGGCGAGGTCGATGCGTGATCGAGGTAGTGCCGGGCCACCGCCGCACTCTACGACCAGGTCGGGATGCGGGTCAGGCTTCGACGGCGGTGACGCAGACCTCGTCGCCCATGGGGATGGACGACTCGAGCTCAGGGGAGGTGTCGCCGTAGAGGGCGCCGAGCATGCCCCGCACCATGCCGCGGTCGACCGCGCAGATGACCGGGTTCTCGATGGCGGCGCCACCGAAGGGGCAGTGCTCGCTGACGATGCGCAGCTCGTTGCCGTGCTTCTCGGCGTGGGCCGCGAACCCGTGGGCGGTCAGCGCGTCGGCCACCGCGTGCAGGGCGGAGCGGAACGACCGCTGGCCATCGGGGGTGCCGCCCAGCGAGCCGGCCATGACCCGGCCGTACTCGATGCCGACCTCCTCGGCCATGATCGCGGCCTCTTCGGGAGGGATCAGCGCCAGCGCCCGACCCAGGAGCGAGACGAGCAGGTCGTCGTGGCGCACGGGGAACTCGAGGGTGGCGGACTGCTCGGTGGCCCGGTAGAGCTTCGAGGGCCGACCGGCCCCGGCGTTGCCGGTGCGCGACACGGCGACCTCGAGGTAGCCGCCGCCGGCGAGCTTGTCGAGGTGGTGACGGGCCACGTTGGGGTGCAGATCGAACCGACGGGCCACCTCCGCCGCGGTCACGCCGTCCGGGTGCTCGCGCGAGAACAGGTAGATCTCCCGGCGCGTGGGGTCGCCGAAGGCGGAGGTGATGGCCGTGACCGCCGAGGAGAACTCGGTCGGCGTGAGTGGTGCCTGATCCACGGCGGGTATTGTACCTACGGCCATAGGAGAAATTCCGGTGGCCCGGTGTGAGCGCCGTTTGCGACGGCCCGCCGACCTGTTGCACCCTCCTGATCACCCAGTCCGGTCACCCTGCACGATCCACCCGTTCGTCGTCGTTGGAGTTCCCATGCCCGTCACCGAGTCCGCCGTCATCGAGGCCCTGCGCCCCGTCGAGGATCCCGAGCTGCACCGCAGCATCGTCGACCTCGACATGGTGCGCAGCGTCCGCATCGACGGCACCCGGGTCGACGTGCAGGTGGCCCTCACCGTGGCCGGTTGCCCGTTGCGCAACGAGATCCAGAACCGGGTCACCGGTGCGGTCACCGCGCTCGACGACGTCGATTCGGTCGGCATCGACTTCACGGTGATGACCGACGAGGACCGCGCCGTCCTGCGTCAGAAGCTGCACGGAGACCCGGGCGCCACCGCCGGCACCCATCAGGGCCACGGCCATGCCGAGGGCCGGGTGATCCCCTTCGCCGATCCGTCCTCGAAGACCCGCTGCCTGCTGATCGCGTCGGGCAAGGGCGGAGTCGGCAAGTCGTCGGTCACCACCAACCTGTCGGTGGCGCTGGCCCAGCAGGGCCACTCGGTCGCCGTCGTCGACGCCGACGTCTGGGGCTTCTCGATCCCTCGCATGCTCGGGGTCGACCGCCCGCCGGTGGTCATCGACGAGATGCTCGTGCCGCCGGAGGCCAACGGCGTGCGCTGCATCTCGATGGGCTTCTTCGCCCAGGAGGACCAGCCGGTCATCTGGCGGGGTCCGATGCTGCACAAGGCGCTCGAGCAGTTCCTCACCGACGTCTACTGGGACGAGCCCGACTTCCTCGTCATCGACCTGCCCCCGGGCACCGGTGACATCGCGCTGTCGCTGGCCCAGTTCCTGCCCCGCGGCGAGGTCTACGTCGTGACCACCCCGCAGCCGGCCGCGCAGCGCGTGGCCCAGCGGGCCGCGTTCATGGCCCAGAAGGTGAACCTCGAGGTCAAGGGCATCATCGAGAACATGTCGTGGTTCACCGGCGACGACGGCACGCGCTACGAGATCTTCGGCGCCGGTGGTGGGCAGGACCTGGCCCAGCGCCTCGAGGTGCCGCTGCTGGGCCAGGTGCCCCTGCTGCCCGAGCTGCGCGAGGGCGGCGACGCCGGCCACCCGATCGTGGTCACGGAGCCCGAGAGCGACGCCGCCCAGGCGTTCTCCGAGATCGCCCGTCGCATCGCCGTCGAGCTGGCCCCCACCCGCGTCTACAACCCCCAGCTCAAGATCATCTGAGCACCCCGAGACCCGAGCTGGTAGCGATCGGTGACCCCAGGGGTGCACCGATCGCCACCAGTTCGGGATCTGTCGGTCAGCCGGGAAGCGGTGGGCAGGTGACGTTGGCGAGGGCGTAGTCGGCGCACACGGTGGTGCGGGCGACCTTCCACCGACCGTCGATGAGGAAGGCCTCACCGGTGCGAGCGCTCGCGATGGTGGAGAGCTCGTAGCGGAACCAGGCGTGGTCCGGGCGATCGAAGCAGATGTCGCCGACGATGACGGTGGTCGTGGCCGCGCTGGCGGCGTACGGGCCGGCTCGCAGCTCGGCGTCGGCTTCGGTCAGTCCCCGCGGATCGTCGATGGCGTCGAGGCGGGCCGCTCCCGCGTTCGGGTCGTAGACCAGGTCCGCCGCGCCCCGCACGGCGTCGGCGGCCGCCACCGGGTCGACGGGCTGCGGTCCGGTCGGTAGCGGGTCGAGGCAGAGCCCGAGCTGCTGCACGCCGATCACGGGCACCGTGCGGGTGACGAGACGCCCCGATTGCGTGCGGTAGATCAGCACGAGGTCGAACGGCGGGAGCGACGAGTCGTTGGTGCACTCGGGGGCGCGCAGCTCGACGGTGAGCGTGGCCCGGGTGCCGCCCGGCACGGTCGTGGGCAGGTCGATCGAGGTCGGCGTCGTCGCCGGCGGGCCGTAGTCCGGGTACGCGGGGGAGGAGCCGACCCCGGTGACCTCGGGCGTCGGGCCGGTGAGGAGCTGTCCCGGCTTCGGAGCGACCCGCAGCTCCAGGACGTCGATCGGCGTCCGGGCCTCGTTCTGCATGCCGACCTGGATCGTCCAACTGGTGTGGGTGACCGAAGTCGTGCCCGAAGAGTCGGCCCAGAGCGTGACCGCCGGGTTGATGCCGCCCCAGGTCCGCAGCCCCCAACCTGCCAGGGCCACCACCACGATCACGGCCGCGGCGATCGGGATCGGGCTGCGGCGTACCGACCACGCCGGCATCGAGCGGGTCGCCACCGGTGGCGGGAGCGATGGTGAGCGTGCCGGTCGTGGCCGACGCGACCGCCCCGGTCGGAGGGGCCGGCGCCGTCCCCGGTCCGGACCCTCCCTGCCGGGCCAGAGCCCGGGCCTGCATCGTCGCCGTCGCCGAGCGAGGTGTCGCGACGGACCTGCCAGGGGGCGTTGCGCCAGTAGCGGAAGATCGCGGAACGCGCCGGCGAACCCGAGCACGGTCCCTGGGGCGGCGATCCACTGCAACGAGCTGTGCTCGAGGGTCAGGAAGTAGCCGCACTGCGAGGCGATCAGCAGGCAGACGGCGGCCATGCCCGACGCGCCGAGCAGGTGGACCGAGGACGACCGGAGCGCGTCGTCGGCGGCCACCAGGCTCGGGTCGACCACGGGTTGGGGCCGGCGGATGAGGTAGCGCTCGGCCAGCCAGGCCACGACCATGATCAGCGGCGCCAGCACCGCGGCGACCCGCGCTCCGCTGTGCAGCAGCTGGTCGGTCGCGTTCGGTGCAGTGCGCACGAGCGTGTCGGCACCGCTGCTGAGGTCGTGGAACTCGGCGGATCGGTCCCAGGTGTACGCCGCTGTCGCCAGTGCGCCGAGCGCCACGGCCACCGCCGGCAGCGCCACCTGGGCCACCCGCATCCGTCGGGGCAGGTAGTCGGACAGCTGGCGCGTGACCAGCGATGCCGACCGGCGGGTGCCGGCCGGGGCCCGGGTCAACGCCAGCTCCGACCACAGGCAGCCGACGAGGTAGCCCACCAGCAACCAGACGAGCCCGCTCACGTGCAGGTCGACGCCGGTGGCGGCATGGACCGCGATGGGCACGACGATGCCGCCGAGGGCGCATATCTGGCGCAGGTTCCGACCGGTGCGCAGGTAGGTCTCGACCCACGGCCGTGACACCGGGGTGAGCTCGAGCCCGTGCCGTCCGGCCCAGGTGTCGGCCTCTCCGTCCCGTCGACCGGATCGGAAGATGACGGCAGCCACGAGGACGACCAGGGCCATGAGCCCGAAGATCACCAGCAGCTCGGGTACACCGATCATGTCGCCGCCTCGTTGTTCAGGATCGGAGCGCCGCCTTCGCGGAGCCGTTGGAAGGCCTGTCGGACTGCGGCCAGGGCGTCGTCCACGCCTGCGCCGTGAGTCTGGGCCTCGAGGGCGAAGGCCTCGGCCGCCTGGGCCACGACCTCCTCGCGCTCGAGGTGCCGCGAGCGTGGCCCCCGATCGGACGATCGTGCCGTGGCGGCCCCTCGTCTCGACCAGGCCCTCGAGCTCGAGCTCGTGGTAGGCCCGGCCCACCGTGTTGGTGGCCAGACCGAGGTCGCCGGCCAGCTGGCGGATCGGTGGGAGCCGCGTGCCCGCCGGCAGCGCCCCGCTGGTCACCATGACCTGCAGCTGGGCGCGGATCTGCTCGTAGGGAGGCACCGGTGAGGAGGTGTCGACCTGGAGGTGCACGAGGATCGGCCGCCGTCTGCTCGGAGGATCATTGTCTCAACGCATTCATACAATGAGACAATCGATCCCGTCAAGCCCGCAACCCGCCAGTACGGGTCTGCCTCGATGCCCGCTCGATCGGGGGGACCGGTACGGTCGTGGGGTGACCGCGACCTCGACGCCGACGCCGACGACGCCCTCGACGGGTGACCCCGGCGCCTCGGACGAACCGCCGGACGAGCCAGCGGACGACGGGCGGTTCGAGGTCGACGGGCGGACGCCGCGGTCGTGGCTGATCCGGTCGATCGTGGCCGTGCTGGCGGGCGCATTCCTGGCCGGAGCGGTGGGCTACGCCCTCGGCGTTCGTCAGGAGGAGGTGCCGTCGAGTGCGGTGGACATCGGCTTCCTGACCGACATGTCCGAGCACCACGACCAGGCCGTCACGATGGCGCTCAGCACCTACAACCGCACCACCGACCCGACGATCCGCAGCTTCGCCCAGGACGTGCTGATCTTCCAGCGCTACGAGCTCGGCATCATGGCGGCGTACCTCGAAGACGCGCGGGGCGGTCCGCCCCGACTTCGATCCCGAACGTCCGGTCATGGAGTGGATGGGTCACTCCATGGCGGCCGCCAGCATGACCGGCATGGCCACCGACGAGCAGCTCGCGGCGCTGCAGAGCGCCACCGGCCGCGACCTCGACCTGATGTTCCTCGACCTCATGTCGACGCACCACCGGGGCGGGCTCGAGATGGCCGACTACGCCGCTGACCACGCGGCCGACCCGAACGTCCGGGCCCTCGCCGCCCGCATGGCCAGCCTGCAGCGCAGCGAGATCGACGAGTACGCCCAGTACCGGGCCAAGATCGCGCCATAGGCCCGTTGGTCCGGTTGGCGGGTCCCGCTCGCCGGTTCCCTGGTGTCGGAATTGGGGACGAATCGGCTGCTCGGGTCGGCGCATCGGCACGCCGCGCCTACGATGACCGCACTTCGACGGCTGCCCGTCGGCCCCGATCCAGGACCCGCTCCCGGCTCACCCCGTTCCCACCCCGAAAACTCGGGCCCGCCCGCCGTGGCCCCGCAGGAGGATCTTCCGTGGACGTTCGCATCGGTGTCATCCACACCGTCAAGGAGATCGACGTCGAGCTGCCGGCCGACGCCGACCGCGACAAGATCAAGAAGAAGATCGAAGCGGCGCTCGCCGACCCCGACACGATCCTCTGGCTGACCGACCGCACGGGTGCCGACCTGGCTGTGCCCGCCTCGAAGATCGCGTACATCGAGCTCGGCGGCGGCGATGCCGCCCGCCGAGTCGGCTTCGGCGCCGGCTGATCACCCCCGACTCCGCATGGCTGGGGCCAGGTGACCACGACGGACAGCGAGCTGCTCGACCGTCGGCTGCTGTTCGTGACCGGCAAGGGCGGGGTCGGCAAGACCAGCATCGCGGCATCGCTGGCCCTGCTCGCGTCCCAACAGGGCAAGCGCACGCTGGCGTGTGAGATCGATGCGAAGGGTGACCTGGCCGGCGCGTTCGAGACCGGTCCGCTGGCCTTCGCGGCCCGTGAGCTCGGGCCGAACCTCTTCGGCATGGCGATGGACACAGAGGAGTCGCTCAAGGAGTACCTGAAGCTCCAGCTGAAGGTGCCGCTGCTCGGGCGGATGGGTCCGGTCGCCCGCACCTTCGACTTCGTGGCCGATGCGGCACCCGGGGTCAAGGAGATCCTCACCGTCGGCAAGCTCTGCTACGAGGTCCGTGAGGGCACCTACGACCTCATCGTGGTCGACGCCTCGGCCACCGGCCACGTGGTCGGTCAGCTGGCGGCGCCCCAGGCCATCAACGAACTGGTGAAGGTCGGCCGGGTCCGCGACCAGACCGCCTGGATGGTCGACCTCCTGAGCGACCCGGCCATCACGGCCGCGGTGATCGTCTCGGCGCCCGAGGAGATGCCCGTGAGCGAGACGCTCGAGCTGGCCGCCCGCCTGCGCACCGAGACCGACGTGCTGCTCGCCGCGGTGGTCGTGAACAAGGTGCTGCCCGAGCTGTTCGGACGGGGGGAGGAGGAGGTCTTCCGCGCCCTGCGCACGCCGGAGGTCGCCGCGCTGCTCTCGGGCATCGCCGGAGGGCCTTGCGAGCCGGTGCTCGACGCGGCGCAGCTGGCCGTGACCATGCGGCGCACCCGCGCCGGCCATCTCACCCGACTGCGCTCCGAGCTGCCTCCCGACCTGCCGCTGCTCTACGTGCCCTACCTGTTCACCCGCGACCACGGCGTGCGATCGACCCGTGCGGTGGCCGAGGCCCTCGCCGCCGAGATCGGCTACTGACGTGGCCCTCCGCAGCTCGTCGCCGAAGGGGACCGTGGCCGCCGGGAAGCCGGCGAAGCGAGCGAGCGGCAAGGCTCGGCGCACCGAGCCGCGTGGCACGCTCGAGCAGCTGTTCGCGTCGAAGGAGATCGTGGTCACGTGCGGCTCGGGCGGCGTCGGCAAGACCACCACGGCCGCAGCCACCGCCGCGATGGCAGCGGCCCACCTCGGTGGCAAGGTGCTGGTGCTCACCGTCGACCCGGCCAAGCGGCTGGCCAGTGCCCTCGGCCTCGAGCAGTTCGGCAACGTCGAGACCCGCGTGCCCGACGAGCTCTTCACCGACGCCGGCGTCGACCCCCGTGGGGAGCTGTGGGCGGCCATGCTCGACACCAAGCTCTCGTGGGACGACCTCGTGCGCACCCACGCTCCCGACGACGAGACCCGTGACGCCATCCTGGCCAACCCGCTCTACCAGAACATCACCGGCAAGTTCGTCCAGAGCCATGACTACATCGCCATGGAGCGGCTCTACGAGATCCATGCCTCGGGCCGCTACGACCTGATCGTCGTCGACACACCCCCCACCCGCAACGCCATCGACTTCCTCGAGGCACCCGAGCGGATGGCCGACTTCTTCAGCAGCCGCCTGTTGCGCTGGCTGATCGCGCCGTACCGCTCCCGGCTGTACAACGCGGCGTCGAAGCCCTTCTACCTGGTGGCCGACCGCATCCTCGGATCGCAGTTCCTGGGCGACATCGCTGAGTTCTTCATCCTGTTCCAGACGATGTACGACGGTTTCGTCGAGCGGGCCGAGGCGGTCACCCGCACGCTGCAGGACCGCCGCACCACGTTCATGGTCGTGAGCACCCTCGAGGCCGCACCGGCCCGTGAGGCCGAGTTCTTCATCGATGCTCTCGAGGGTCGTGGCTTCCACCTCGGCGCAGTGGTGCTCAACAAGGTGCTACCCGAGTACTTCGTCGATCGAGGCGCCACCGGGGTGGCCCGGGTCCTGGCCAAGGACCCGACGTCGGTGGCGGAGCAGATCCTCGAGCAGGCCCCGGGTTCGCTCCCTGCCGACGCCGATGTGGCCATGGTCGCCCGGGTCCTCCGCGAGGTGGGCGAGAGCTTCCTCAACTACCGCGTCGTCGCCACCCGTGAGGCCGAGCAACAGGCCGAGCTGGCCCGCAAACCCGAGATCGTGGCGTCCGTGCCGTACTTCGAGTCCGACATCTTCGACCTCGCCGGCCTGCTGCGCCTGGGCGATCAGATCTGGCGGTAGGCAGGACGGCGGGATCACCGTCGGTCAGATCGGGAACTCGCCGTGCAGCTCGTCCAGCTCGTCGAGATCGTCGCCCGACGGTGCCTCGCCGTGGTGGGTGACCTTGAAGAGCCAGCGGTCGAGCACGAGGTAGCGGCCGACCCACACGATGCCGAAGCCGGTCATCTGGGCCACGAACACGGCCACCCGCTGCACCAGCGAGGAGCTGTCCTCGGTCACCTGCTGGACGAGGTAGGTCAGTCCGGTGGCCAGCGACACGCCGAGCATGGCCGCCACCCAGAACACGACCACCTGGGTGCGGAGGTTGTCCTTGGAGGTGTCCTTCCAGACCAGCAACTTGTTGGCGAAGAAGTTCGGGACGGTGAGGATGGCCGCCGCCACGATCGATGCCAGGGTGAAGTTGCCGTCGAACACCGAGCCCAGCACCTGGATCAGCACCTGGCCGATCGGCACGAACACCACCGAGACGCCCATGTAGCGCAGCTGCTTGCGACCGACCTCGGATCGGGCGTGGTCACGCAGGGCCGCCGGGGAGAGCTTCATGGTGGGGGAAGGTTAGTGCTCGCCCGCGTGTCCGATGCGGGCAGACTGGGAGCCATGGCCAGCCTCGCCGAGTTCGCCCGGGTGCACACCCGACTCGACACGCCCCAGATCGATCACCTCCAGCGGCTGGTTGCGTCGTGGGGCCTGCTGGCCGATCTCTGCTTCGCCGATCTGCTGCTCTTCGTGGCCACCGACCAGCCGATCGCCCGACCCCCGGCCGCCGGCGGGGGTGTCGCGGGCGACTTCCCCGGTGATCTGGTGGTGCTGGGCCAGGTGCGCCCGCTCACCAACCAGACGCTCTACCGCAGCGACTGGGTGGGCACCGTGGTGCCGGGTTCGGAGCGCCCGCTGGTGTCGCGCTCGCTCGAGCTGGGCGAGATCATCGAGGGCGAGGTCACCAACCAGGTCCTGAAGGAGCGGGTACGGGCCCTGTGCATCCCGGTGCGCTGGAAGGGCCAGACCATCGCGGTCGTGAACCGGGAGGCGGCGCCCTCGGTGCGCCATCCCGGCGAGCTCGAGCGCACCTACATCGAGGTCTTCAACCGGTTCGCCCGCATGATCGCCTCGGGCGAGTTCCCGTTCCGCAGCGAGGAGGGCCTGAGCGAGGAGGCTCCTCGCGTCGGCGACGGCGTGATCCTGCTCGACGGCTCGGGCCGGGTCGAGTACTCCTCGCCCAACGCCATCTCGGCGCTGCACCGGATGGGGGTGCACGCCAACACCGAGGGCATGCGGCTGGGCGAGATCGGGCTGCAGGAGACCGCGGTGCGCACCGCCTTCGCCACCGCCCTGCCCGACACCGAGGAGATCGAGCAGGGTCCCCAGGTCACCGTGCTCATGCGGTGCATCCCGCTGCTCGAGCAGGGCAGCGTCACCGGCGCGGTCGTGCTGCTGCGCGACATCTCCGAGCTGCGACGGCGTGACCGGCTCCTGCTGTCGAAGGACGCCACCATCCGGGAGATCCACCACCGGGTGAAGAACAACCTGCAGACGATCTCGTCGCTGCTGCGGCTGCAGGGCCGCCGGCTGTCGTCGCCCGAGGCAAAGGCGGCGGTCGAGGAGTCCGTGCGCCGCATCCGCTCGATCGCCCTGGTCCACGAGATCCTGTCGCACGAGGCCGGCGACGACGTGCCGTTCATCGAGATCGCCCGGCCGCTGGTGCGCATGGTCGAGGAGGGTCTGCTGTCGCCGGACCACCCGGTCGACATCAAGATCACCGGCGATGCCGGCAAGCTCCCGGCCACCATCGCCACCCCGCTTTCGGTGGTGCTCAACGAGCTGCTGCAGAACGTGGTCGACCACGCCTATCCCGACGAGGTCGACGGCGACGGCGGCCACGTGCTGCTCGAGCTCGACAACGACGGCGACCGAGCTCCGGGTGCGGGTCACCGATGACGGTGCCGGGTTGCCCGACGGGTTCTCGCTCGATGCGTCCACCGGGCTCGGGCTCTCGATCGTGCGCACGCTGGTCACCACCGAGCTGGACGGCACGATCGAGCTGGTGCCCGGACCGGGCGAGGGGGATCGCCCCGGGACCACCGTGGACGTCCGGGTTCCCCTCAGGCCCCTCGTCGAGGTCGGCGAGGGCGATGACCATCCGGACGCGTCACGGCCCCCCGATGTGGAGGGCCGTTGAACGGGTGCCGGACGACCGCCGCCGGTGGCGGAGGTCGGTGGCTCAGATGTGTGTGCGGTCGGCTCAGGCCGACGCGCGGCGCTTGGCCGCCATCCACTGACGCCGCAGCTTGCGGCGCTCCTCCTCGGAGGTGCCGCCCCAGACACCGGAGTCCTGGTTGGTGGTCAGTGCGAACTCGAGGCATGGGGCCTTGGCGTCGCACTGGTCGCAGACGGCCTTGGCCGCTGCGATCTGCTCGATTGCCGGTCCGGTCGTGCCGACGGGGAAGAAGAGATCAGGATCGGTGTCCCGACAGGACGCGACATCGCGCCACTGGTCAGGGTCGATCGAAATCGTCAGCGCGTCGAGAGAGGTGAGGGCCACAGTGCCTCCACGAGTAGGGCTTCTCGACGGGCTTCTCACGCCTATCGTGAAGCGAATCACATGCCACCGCGGGAAGATCTCGAGCGCGTGTGGCTGGAACGTCACGACCGTACCGGCCACGGCATGGGGTTTCAAGGGGCACGAGGGGAGATTTTGCTATGACATATGTCTCGCCGTCTGGCAAATCGGTGCTGGTCATCGCCCACCGCGGGGCCTCGGCGGCGCGACCGGAGAACACCCTCGAGGCGTTTCGCCATGCCGCGACCCTCGGTGCGGACTGGGTCGAGCTCGACGTGCGGCGCACCGCGGACGACCGACTGACCGTCCACCACGACGCGGTCCTGCCCGACGGCCGAGCCATCGTGCACCTGGCTGCGGGCGACCTGCCGCCGGTCGCTGCCCTCCCTGACCGACGCGCTCGATGGCATGCGCAGGGATGGGGGTGAACATCGAGATCAAGAACGACCGTCATGACCCCGACTTCGATCCCGACGACCGGGTGGCGGTGGCGGTGGCCGACCTGCTGAGCGGGCCGGGTGCGGCATTGCCGGCCGATCGGGTGCTGGTGACGTCGTTCAACCCGGCCACCATCGGCGTGCTGCGCGAGCGCGCTCCACACGTGCCCACCGGACGGCTGACGGCGAACGGCCACGACCTGGCCGGGCGGATCGATCGCACTGCGGCGGCCGGCCACGGCGCCATCAACCCGTCGGACGACCTGGTCGACGAGTCGCTGATGGCCATGGCCCGCGACGCCGGACTGCGGGTCTACCCCTGGACAGTCGACGATCCTGACCGGATGCGGGTGCTCGTCGAGCTCGGGGTCGACGGCATCATCACCAACGTCACCGACGTGGCGCGAGCTGTGGTGGACCGCGCCGCCTGAGCGCCGGGCTCCGGACTCAGGGCGCGGGAGCGGGGGCCAGCACGCTGTCGATGCGGGCCTCGGCGGCCTCGGGATCGATGCCCCACGAGACCGACAGCTCGGACACGAGGATGTGGCGGGCCCGGGCGTGCATCGACTTCTCGGCCGTGGAGAGCGCACCGCTCTGCTCACGGCGGGTCAGGTTGCGCACGACCTCGGCGCACTCGTAGACGTCGCCCGACTTGAGCTTCTCCTGGTGGTTCTTGAACCGGCGGGACCAGTTGGTCGGCACCCGCACGTTGGCGACGGCCAGCACGGCCAGCACCTCGTCGGCTTCCTCGACGGAGATGGCATCGCGCACACCGAGCTCGGCCGCCTTGCCCTCCGGCACCAGCACGGTCATGTCACCTGAGGTGCCAAATCCCCGCTCGGGGACGACGAGCTCGAGGTAGTCGATCTCCTCGCCATCGATCGTGCGCTTGGTCTTGGCCACGATCTCAGCGATGCCGTGAGCTGGATAGATGACCTTGGAACCGACCGAGTACGTCACGAAGAAACTCCTGGGGATGATTGCGGCAGCCCGACATTGTGCCTCATCTGGGCCGGATCTCCACCTTCGGCCGGCCCGGCCCCTGAATCGGGGCTGCGCCAGGGCACTAGGGGATGACGAGTGCCAGCGACTCGGGCTCGTGGCGGAACTCCAGCGAGGTGACCTCACCGAGGTAGTCGCCGTCGACCTGATAGGGGAACGGCCCGTAGCCCTCGACCTTCACACCGGGGAGGTCGGCGCGGTGGTCGACGGCCCGGCTGCGGCGGATGCCGTCCCCCTTGCCGAGAGCCGACAGACCCAGCCCGACGATGGTGGCCAGCTCGAGCGAGCGGATCGAGACCATGGCCAGGCCGGTGTCGAGGGTCGTGCCCGGGGCCACGTTGAGCGGGCGGGTCCCGAAGTAGGTGTAGGGGTTGGTGTTGAGGCAGAGCCCGAAGTAGACGTCGTCGACGATGTCGCCGCCGGGCAGGTGCACCGCGAACCGCGGGCGGGTGTGGTCGTAGTCGCGGAACCAGGTCTCGAACGCGGAGAAGAGGAACAGCGGGTGGCTGGCGTAGCGCTTGAGCGCCGCCCGGCGCTCGACCCGGGCCACGATCGCCGCATCGAAGCCCATGCCGCAGTGGAACAGGAAGTAGCGGCCGTTGACCATGCCGAGACCGACACGGCGGATCGAGTGCCGTCGACAGCGCCTCGAGCAGAACGACCGTGGCCTCGATGGCGTCGTCGGGCAGTCCGAGGGTCCGGGCGAACACGTTGGTCGAGCCGCCGGGCAGCGCGGCCAGCGCGGTGTCCGAGCCGGCCAGGCCGTTCGCGGCCTCGTTGAGGGTGCCGTCGCCACCGAGGACCACGACCACCTCGACGCCGTCCGCCGCGGCGCCCTGCGCGAGCCGGGTGGCGTGGCCCCGCCGACTGGTCTCGGCCAGCGTGACGTCGTGATCGGCCGACAGCGCCTTCTGGATCATGACCCGGCCGCGCGCCGTCACCGACGAAGCCGACGAGTTCACCAGCAGGAGCACCCTCACCGTGGGCGAAGGTAGCAGCCGGGTTCTCCCCGCCGATCCGGGTGCGTCGGTGAGCGGTTGCGCTACGGTGACCGCCGAAGGGGAGTAGCCCACGACATCGGGATCGACACGCTGGCCTCAGGGCCCGGTCCCGGTGGCCTCGTACAGGCGGGCGAGACCTTCGATCTGGCATCAGCGCGCCGGGTCGAAGCCAGGTCCCCTGCTTCGTCCTGGTCTCGACCTCCAAGGACGGACATCGTGGCTCTCATCCTCCTCGCCTTCGGCGTGATCTTCGTGGCCGAGCTCGGCGACAAGAGCCAGCTGATGGCCCTGGCCTTCGCCACCCGCTACAAGGCCGTCCCCATCCTCATCGGGATCACCATCGCCACCGCGTTGGTGCACGCCGTGTCCGTAGGCATCGGCGCGGTGCTCGGCGCCACCCTGCCGACCAAGGCGATCTCGATCGTGGCCGCGCTGGCGTTCTTCGGGTTCGCGGCGTGGACCCTGCGCGGCGACGAGCTGACCGAAGCGGAGGAGGCCAAGGTCGACCGATCGAGCCGCTCGGCGATCGTGGCTGCGTCGGCGGCGTTCTTCCTGGCCGAGCTGGGCGACAAGACGATGCTGGCCACCATCACGCTGGCCTCGACCGGCAACCCTCTCGCGGTCTGGTTCGGTTCGACGCTCGGGATGGTCGCGGCGGACGCCCTGGCCATCGTCGTCGGCCGGCAGCTGGGGGCCCGTCTGCCCGAGCGGGCGGTGCGCATCGGTGCCGCGGTGGCCTTCTTCGTGTTCGGGGTGGTCCTACTGGTGGAGGCGCTGGCGAGCTGATCACCAGCTGGTCGTCCGAGGCTCCAGGGGCGCTGGATTTGGCCCCGGACCGACACTCGGCAAAGAATGACGCCATGAACGTTGTCGTCTGCGTCAAGCAGATCCCGGACCCGGCTGACCCGGGTGCGATGGATCCCGAAACCAAGACCCTGAAGCGAGACGGGAAGCTCATCCTCGATGAGTCCGACTCCTACGGCGTCGAGATGGCCCTCCAGCTGGTCGACACCGCCGGCGGCGGCGAGGTCACTCTGGTCTCGATGGCCCCCAACAGCGAAGTGAGCGGTCTGCGCACCGCCCTCGCCATGGGTGCGGCCAAGGCCATCCTCGTCAGCGACCCGGCCCTCCAGGGCTCGGACGCGCTGAGCACCGCCAAGGTGCTGGCGGCGGCCATCAAGCGGGTCGAAGGTGCCGATCTGGTCCTCACCGCCACCGAGTCGAGCGACGGCTACACGGGCACCGTCCCGGAGCAGATCGCCGGTCTGCTCGACCTCCCGTCGGTCACCTTCGCCAAGTCGATCGCCGTCGACGGGGCCACCGTCAAGGTCGAGCGCCAGACCGAAGCCGGCTACGACGACGTCGAGTGCCCGCTGCCCGCCGTCGTCTCCGTGACGGCCGGTGTGGTCGAGCCCCGCTACCCCTCGTTCAAGGGGATCATGGCGGCCAAGAGCAAGCCGGTCGACGAGGTGACCGTGGCCGACCTCGGCCTCGATGCCTCGGCGGTCGGCTGGGCCGGCGCCCGCCAAGAGATCACCAGCATCGCCGCCGCACCTTCCCGCCAGGCCGGCGAGGTCGTCGAGGACGACGGCACCGGCTTCGAGAAGATCGTGGCCTATCTCGACAACCTCAAGGTCATCTAGGAGACCCGTCATGACGCTTTCCAAGATCTGGGTCTTCGCTGAGGCAACCGACGGCAAGGTGTCGTCGACCACCCTCGAGATCCTCACCAAGGCCCGCGAGCTGGCCGGCACGGTCGAGGCCGTCTACGCCGGCGCCGACGCCGACGCGGTGGCCGGCGTGCTCGGTGCCCACGGCGCCACCACCGTCCACAGCACGGGCGACATCGGCTCGGCCCTCCCGGGTGTCCCGGTGGCCGCGGCCATCGCCGACGCCGTCGGCGGGCGGTGCTCCCGACGCCATCCTGTTCGCCACGTCCTACGCCGGTCGCGACATCGCCGGGCGCCTGTCGGTCAAGCTCGACCAGCCGGTGCTCACCAACTGCGTCGACCTCGTCCTCGACGGTGACGCGCTCAGCGTCGTCGAGCCGGTCTTCGGCGGCACCACCGACGTCACCACCAAGGCCGTCGGTTCCGGTCCGGCCATCATCCTGCTCCGCCCGAAGTCCTTCGTGGCCGAGGAGAGCGGTGGCGGAGCGGCTGCGGTCAGCACCATCGCCGTGCCCGATACCGGTGCCGCCGGTGCGGCCAAGATCACCGAGCGCCACGTCGAGGAGCGTCAGGGCCCGCAGCTCGAAGACGCCGCCGTCGTGGTGTCGGGTGGCCGTGGTCTCGGCGAGGCCGAGAAGTACCAGATGATCGAGGACCTGGCCAAGCTGCTGCACGCGGCGCCGGGCGCCTCGCGGGCCATCGTCGACGCCGGCTGGGTGCCCTACTCGTACCAGGTCGGCCAGACCGGCAAGGTCGTGAAGCCGACGGTCTACATCGCCGCCGGCATCTCGGGCGCCACCCAGCACATGGTGGGCATGAAGGGCTCGAAGAACATCATCGCCATCAACAAGGACGCCGAGGCCCCGATCTTCTCGATCAGCGATCTCGGCATCGTCGGCGACGTCAACAAGGTCATCCCGGCGCTCATCGAGGCGCTCAAGGCCCGCGGCTGATCCAGCCGGGGTCCTCGTGACCGGCGCGACCTGAACACGGCCCCGGCCGGCGCACGCCGACCGGGGCCGTGTCGCGTCCGGCACGAGGTTCCTGTTCCGACGACCTCCGAGCCTACGACCGGATCGTTCCCGGGCGCGACGCCTGCTGGCCGTGGACCGTTCGGTTGCGCCCGCTTCGGCAAAGCTTCGGTAAGGACTCACCCAACAGTGGCGAAGGTCCCTGGCGGTCCCGTCGCTCGGAAAGGACACTCGCACCCATGGAGATCAACAGCCTGTTCGGCATCCCCGCGCACCCACTCCTGGTGCACGCGGCCGTCGTGCTCGTGCCGCTCGCAGCCATCGGCACCGCGGTCATCGCGGTTTGGGGTCGGGCCCGCCGTGCCATGGGATGGGTCGTGGTCGGGCTGGCGTTCGCGGCGTTCGGCGCGGTGGGTGTGGCCCAGAAGAGCGGCGGGACGTTGGCCGACCATGTGGTGCCCACCGCGCTGACCCGCGCCCATGTCGAGATGGGCGACGCCGTGCTGCCCTGGGCCCTCGGCATCCTGCTGGCGTCCGGTGCGGTGATGGTGCTCGACACCTGGCGCACCCGCGAGCTGGCGAAGGCTGCCGCGTCGGGGGCCGAGGCCACCGCCGGTGAGGCCGGTTGGTCATCGGGGCCGGGGGACACCTCGGCGGTCGCCACCAGCCCGTCGGCCACGACAACGACGACGACCTGGGTCGCGCCCGAGTGGCTGCGGCCGGTGACCATCGCCCTCGGCGCGCTGGCGATCGTCTTCGCCCTCGGGGCGTCTGTGCAGGTCTACCGGGTCGGCCACAGCGGGGCCCGTGCCGTGTGGCAGTCGACCGACATGAACGGGCCGAGCACGGGCGGTGGCGAAGAGGGCGGCTGACGCAGCCGGCGCCGCGGTGGCGCTCCGTCACCCGGTCGCCCCTACGATCGCGGCGTGACCGCCCCCATCGGAAGCACGTCCTCCGACGCACCCGACCCGATCGCGGCTGCGCCCGGTGGGGCCAGGGCCCCCCGCCCCCGGTGGACCAACTGGGCCCGCAACCAGTCCTGCTCGCCGATCGCCATCGAGCGGCCGCGATCCGAGGCCGACATCGTCCGCATCGTGCAGCGGGCGGCCACCGAGGGGGTGCCGGTCAAGGTTGTCGGCGCCGGGCACTCGTTCACGCCGCTCGTCTGCACCGACGGCTACCTGCTCGACCTGGGCGACTACGACCGCGTCCTCTCGGTCGATCCTGATGCCCGCACCGTCACGGTGCAGGCGGGCATCCCGCTCTCGAAGCTGAACGTCGAGCTCGACCGTCACGGCCTCGCGCTCGAGAACCTCGGCGACATCGCGTACCAGTCGGTCGCCGGTGCCACGTCCACGGCCACCCACGGCACCGGGCTGCAGTTCGGAAACCTGTCGAGTCGCATCGTGGGTCTGCGCATCGTCGCCGGTGACGGCACGGTGGTGGAGGCCACGCCCGAGCACGATGCCGAGGTTCTCGATGTGGCCCGGGTCGGCGTCGGGTCGCTCGGCATCCTGTCGGTCGTCACCATCCAGTGCGTGCCGGCCTTCAACATCCACGCCCTCGAGCAGGCCGAGCGGGTCGATGCGGTGCTCGAGCGCTGGGACGACGAGATAACCGGACACGACCACTTCGAGTTCTTCTGGATCCCCAACACCGGATGGGCCCTTACCAAGCGCAATCGCCGCACCGACGAGCCCATCGCACCGCGAACCCGGTGGCGGGCGTTCCGCGACGACTACCTGCTCACGAACCTCGGCTTCGACCTGACCTGCAGGGCCGGCCGCGTCGACCCCCGGTTCGGCAAGCGGATGGCCAAGCTGGTGCCTGGCACGGGGCGGGCCGAGTACACCGATGCCAGCTACAAGGTGTTCGCCAGTGCCCGTCTCGTGAAGTTCTACGAGATGGAGTACGCCATCCCGAACGAGCACCTGGTCGAGGCGCTCAACCGGGTGCGGGACCTCGTGCGCCGCCAAGGGGTGCAGATCCTGTTCCCCGTGGAGGTGCGCGTCGTGGCGGCCGATGACATCCCGCTGAGCACGGCGCACGGTCGCACGACGGCCTACATCGCCGTGCACGTCTATCAGGGCACTGCCTACGACCAGTACTTCCAGGGCGTGCAGGGGATCATGGACGACTACGGCGGCCGGCCCCACTGGGGGAAGATGCACTTCCAGACCGCGACCACCCTCGCTCCCCGTTACCCGCGCTGGGATGAGTTCCAGCAGTTGCGGTCCCGACTCGATCCGGACGGCCGCTTCACCAGTCCCTACCTCGACCGCGTCCTTGGCCCCATCGGCGGCTGACGGAGCACCAGCAAGAACTGTCACTCATTCTGCCACTAGTTTGTCGACGGTGATCCTCGAGCGAACGGACAGGTCACGATGACGAGCAACGACACTCCCCGGCTGATCTCGGACATGCGCGGTGTGCGCTACGGGGAGGTGCTGGCCGTGTTCGCGAAGGACGAGGGGTTCGAGGCCGAGGTGTACGGCACCCAGCTGCTGAACGACTGCCCGCAGGACCTGTGGGAGTCGCTCGATCCGGCCACCATCGCGGCGGAGATGGGCGCGCTGGTGGTCAAGCTCAACGGGCCACGCCACTGGATGCTCGACGGCCTGGGTCAGAAGGTGGCCGTGGTCGAGCCGGTGCTCCGCGACTTCAACGGGCTCTCCACGCGTCGCATCGCCACGGTCGATCTCGGGCCCGACCCTTCGGTGCTGCCCTACGTCGAGCGCCACGTGAACCGCGGCGCCGTCTTCTTCTTCGACGCCGGCGCTCCCGTCCACGAGCTGGTGAACCCCGACGGCTCGGCCTACGTCATGCAGGCGTACTGCGTGGGCGTCGACCCGACGCTGACCGAGGCGGAGCTCGGCACCTTGGGGGACCGGCTGGACCTGCCCGACGGCTGGACCTTCCGCACGCGGATCCTCGACGACGAGCTGGTCGTCGACACCTCCGCAACCATCGCCACGGTCCTGCAGGACGAGCTGGAGAACACCTACACGTTGCCCATCTGACCAGGGTCAGACGAGGGGCCAGGGGTAGCGGCGGCCGCTGTGGTCGATCGGGAAGATGGCATCACGGACGACGGCTCGGGCCCGGGTGAGCAGGGCGTCGCGCTCGAACGGGTCGAGCAGGTGGGCGAGCCCATCGGGGATGCCGTCGTCCACGAAGCGGCTGACGTCGTCGAGCAGGGGTGCGGGGATCGGGTCGCCTCCGAACTCCCAGATGACGGTGCGCAGCTTGAACTCCTGGTGGAAGCTGAGCCCGTTGTCGATGGCGTAGATGCGCCCGTCCGACCCGAGCAGGCAGTGGCCGCTCTTGCGGTCGGTGCTGTTGGCCAGCAGATCGAAGACGCACAGCGCCTGCAGCTGGTAGCGGTGCTCACCGGCCTCGTAGAGCGTGAAGTAGTGCTGCTCGAAGTCGGTGTCGACGAACTGCTGCAACGAACCTTCGCCCAGCGGGGCCTCGACCCGCAGCACCGTGAGCGGCACGAGGCGCCAGCCCAGCGCCTCGCTCAACTCGTAGGCCGCGACCTCTCGCTTGAAGAGCCCGTCCGGGAAGTCCCACAGCGGTCGCTCGCCCCGGTAGGGCTTGTAGACGGCCTGGGTCGCGTCCCCGGCCCCGCACACCTCCGTCAGGAAGGTGCCGTTCGAGCTCCACGGCATGCGGCCGAGGATGGAGAGCTCGCCGTGCTCGAGCAGCGCGCGGCCGTCGGGCGAGCTCGGCGAGCCAATGCGCTCTGGGTCACGGGCGTCGTCGGGCGGGACGTCGGAGGCCATCGGCTCAGTTGAGGCGAGGGCAGGCGTGGCCGTCAGGATCCATCGGCTTGCCGCACAGCCGGCACAGCGGTCGCCCGGACGTCACCAGCTCGGCCGCGGTGCGGATGAAGGCGAGCACCTGACTGCGGCTGAGGCGGAACTGGGCGGTGGCCCCGTCGGGCAGCGAGGACGGATCGGCGGCGAGCTCGTCGACGTCGTCCTCGTCGACCACGATCAGCTCCTCGGCCACGAGGAGGATCCGATCGTCGGCTTCCTCGTAGGCGACCGCGAGCGAGCCGACCACCCACTCGGCCACGACCGGCTCGATCAGATCCAGCGACAGCGGGAGCGGCTCGGCGTCGGGGAGGTCGGCGAGGATCCCGGCGAGGTACTCGCCCAATGCTGCCACCTGCTGCTTCTCGAGCCGGAGGCTGACGACGTGGTCCGCCTGGCGGGCCTGGACGTAGAACACCCGCCGACCCGGCTCGCCGACGGCCCCGGCCGTGAAGTGGTCCGGCTCGAGGAACTCGAACGACGTGGTCATGTCAGGACAGACCCAGCGTGGTCAGGTCGTCGCCGGTGCTGTTGGACGTGAGCACCACCGGGCCGGTCGTGGCGTACCAGATGGCGCTCACCGAGCAGGGCGAGACGACGATGCGCTGGAACAGGTCGAGATGGGTGCCCAGCGCGTCGGCCAGCGCGGCTTTGATCGGGTCGGCGTGGGATACGACCACGATGGTCTCACCTCGGTGCCGGCGGGCCAGGTCGGCGAGGGTCGAGGTGATGCGCACCTGCATCTCGGTGAAGGACTCGCCCCCCGGGAACCGGAAGCCACTCGGGTACTGCTGCACGGTGCGCCATTCGGGAAGCTTGTTGAGGTCCTTGAGGTCGGCGCCGGTCCAGTCGCCGAAGTCGCACTCGAGCAGGCCCTTGTTGCGCTGCACCCGCAGGCCCAGGGCCTTGGCGATCGGTGCGGCGGTCTCACGGGTCCGCTCGAGCGGCGAGGCGTAGACCGCCGTGACCTTGTCGAGCTTGGCGATACGTGCGGCGACCGCGTCGGCCTGGTCCCGGCCCTTGTCGGCGAGGTGGAGGCCGGCGGCCCGGCCCGGCAGCTTGGTGCCGGTCGTGGGGGTCTGTCCGTGTCGGACGAGGAGGATCGTGGTCGCCGACGGCGGCTTCGACGTGGTGGTGCGGGCCATGACGCTGCTCAACCTACCGGCATCGATCGGGAACGGAGACGTTCGGCCGGCGCCGACGGGCGCCTCCTACAGTGCCCGGGTGGACTCCCTCGAGCGGCTCACGGCCGACGTCGTCGAGTGCCGGGCGTGCCCCCGCCTGGTCGAGTGGCGCGAGCAGGTGGCCGTCGAGAAGCGGGCGGCCTATCGCGATGAGGAGTACTGGGGTCGGCCCGTCCCCGGTTTCGGTGACCCATCGGCGTCGATCGTCGTCGTCGGGTTGGCTCCTGCCGCGCACGGGGCCAATCGCACCGGGCGGATGTTCACCGGCGATCGTTCGGGTGAGTGGCTCTACCGCGCGCTCTGGCGCGCCGGTTTGGCCAGCCGGCCCGACAGCATGAGCGTCGACGACGGGCTCGAGCTGACCGGTGCCTACATCACCGCGCCCGTGCGCTGCGCGCCGCCGGCCAACAAGCCGACGATCGATGAGCGCGACCGGTGCCGGCCGTTCCTCGAGCGGGAGCTGGCGCTGCTCGACCGAGCTCGCGTGTACGTCGTGCTGGGTCAGTTCGGCTACCAGGTGCTGTGCGGCGTGATGGGGGTGCGGCCCCGCCCGAAGTTCGGTCACGGCATCGAGGTCGACCTGGGGGACGGCGCACCGGCGCGCACAATGCTGTGCTCGTACCACGTGAGCCAGCAGAACACCTTCACCGGGAAGCTCACCGAGCCGATGCTCGACGACGTGTTCCGTCGGGCCCGCGAGCTGGCCGGCGAGCCACCCGTGACCCGGCGATGAGCCGGCGATGAGGCATACGGCCCAGGCCTGAGGCGTCCGGCTCATTTCGATCGCTTTTGGGTCGTCGGCCTCATCCCCGTTCGGTTGCGAGCGCTGATGATGTCCACATGCGACCGACCGTCCGACGCATCGACCTCACCCAGACCCCGACCGCTGTCGAGGTGTGGCCGTCCCTCGACTGGCTCGAGCCGACTTCATTTCGCGAGGGCGAGCGCGACGGCGACGTGCGCACCGTGTCGTTCGACGCGGTGCGCACGCGCTCGTCGATGGCGGGTCCGCACGGTCGCAGCGGCCTGTGGGATGCCATGGCCAACGCCGTGCAACGGGCCCGCGAGTCCTCGGTGGGCAGCGCGACGGAGTGTGACCACGAGACCGGGCTCGAGCGGGCGGGGATCGATGCCGAGATCTTCGAGATGACCGTCGACACTCCGCATCTGGCCTATCTGGCTCGGGTCGCCTGCAACAACGGGACCGGTCGTGACGACCTCCCCGGCGCCGACGTGATCGCCCTCGTCGACGCCCGTACCCGCAACGCCAGCTGACGCTCCGGCGAGCCAGGGCTGGATGGTGGCGGCGCAAGCGCGCCGACTACCGTGGCCCCCGGCCCGATCGCCCGACGGCGCCGTCCCCGAGTCCCGAGGCTCCTCTTCCGTCATGTCGCTCGTCACGAAGCCGGTGTCGCGTCCCCGTCGCCGCGTCGCACTGTTGCTCGCACCCCTTGTCGCGGTCGCCCTGCTGGCCGGCGCCTGCTCCCAGCAGAACACCCCGACTGCCTACGACGACGTGACCCAGACCCAGTTCCTGGCCGGCTGCACGGGCAACACGAGCGACAACGCCCAGCCCGGCAACACCGGGAACGACGGGAACGGCCCGGACACCACCTTGGCTCCGCAGAGCGCGTGTCAGTGCGCCTACAACTGGATCGTGCTGAACGTCCCGTACAACGACGCCAACAAGGACAACCCGGTGACCATCGACGGCATCGGGACGCAGAACTTCACCTACACCGACGAGACCTTCCAGAGCATCAACGACGACCTCGCCAACAACCCCGACAAGATGCCCGAGCCGATCCAGACGGGCCTGGCCTCGGCGTGCCAGAACGACGGATGGTCCCAGCCGACCACCACGACGACCGCGCCGTCGGGCGGGCCCACCACCGTCCCCAAGTAGTCGACCGGCTCCGGGTCAGGCCTTGGCCTTGACCTTCGGTTCGGGCAGACCGACCCGCACCGCCGGCTCGGCCCACTGCGGCCACCGCGACCGGCTCTTCTCGGCCAGCTTGCGCATGAGCGCGATGGCGGCGGGATCCTCGTCGGCCGGACGGGCGATCACCGAGCCGTCGGCCACCATGCGCTGCATGATCTCGCGGCCCAGCTCGGTGCGGACGATCGTGAGCGTCCAGTCGTTGTCCTTGCCGATGCCCCCGGTGGAGATGTCGGCGTGCTCGGCGGCGAAATCGGGGCAGTGCGTGCACCCCTCTCGGGTCCAGGCATGGCACTCCTTGAGGTTGATCTCGTGGTAGCCGCCGTCCTTCATCCAGATCTGGAACACGCCCTTGATGTTCATCTTCACCATGTCCTGCTTCTTCAGGCCGTACTTGGCGTCGAAGAGCTCCTCGAAGATGGCGTCGTCGAACGTCTTCGAGCACAGCAGGCCGATGTTGAACACGATGGGCTTGCCGATCTTGCCGATCTTGCGTGACCACATCACCGGCGGGACCGACGACTGGCAGCTCATGCCGACCAGCGCCAGCTTCGAGAACCCCCGCTCCAGGGCTTCGTCCATCGCCAGCGTGTTGGCCGAGTACGTGTAGCGGCTGCCCGCGCCGGCCAGCACCTCGTCCCGGTTGGTGGCCACGCCCGGCACGGCCTTCCAGCTGTCGGTGGCATCCAGGTAGGAGGTCGAGCGCGGCGTCGATGTAGCCCTCGGCCATCGCCCAGATGAGGATGGCCGACACCAGGCCGCCGTCCTGTCCCATGCGGTGCACCATGTCGTCGCTCGCCCGGGTCAGCAGGATGTCGCTGTAGATGCCGGCCACCTCGTCGGCGCCGCGTTCGCGGTCGAAGAGGTGCTCGTCGGCCTGGTGCTCCCAGGCCCTGAAGCGGGGGCAGGCCCGGGTGCAGGACGTGCAGCCCTTCTCGCCATGGATGCAGTTGTCGAGACCGAGCTCTTCCTCGATGTGGAACGGCTTGTAGTGACCGGCCTCGTGCTCGTAGCCGATGACGTCGTGCGGGCACGAGATCACACAGCCGGCGCAGCCGGTGCAGAGCCCGGAGGTGATGACCTCCGAGTAGAGCTCCTTCCACTGGGCTGTCCATCGTTCGCGCGCCACCGGAGGGGCGGTCTCGGGACTGGCGGGAGCCGGTGCAGCCTCGGTCGTCGACATGGCGGGAAGCCTAGTTGGGGTGTCTCGCGAGGCCTACCGACACCGCCCGGGTCGCGGTGGGAGACTCTCGGCCGTGAGCGCGACCGCTGGGGTGCACGGGCCCGACATCTCCGTGACCGACACCAGCGGTCCGGAGCGGACGTCGACGTGGGCGGGTCCGCCGCCCTGGCTGGTGGGCGCCGTCATCGCCGCGGGGATCGTGCTGCGGGCGGTCATCCTGTTCGGGCCGTTGGGCCGCCCCGACTCCGACGAGGTCATCGCCGGCCTGATCGCCCGTCACATCGGCAGCGACGGGCTGCCCGCCTTCTACTGGGGGCAGCACTACGGCGGCACCATCGAAGCGCTGCCCGTCGCCCTCAGCCTCAAGGTCCTCGGCAGCTCGGTGGCTGCACTGCGGGTCCCGACGCTGCTGCTCGGGGTGATCAACGCGCTCCTGGTATGGCGGTGCGGGCGCCGGGTGATGAGCGAGGCTCGCGCCCGGGTGGCCGGCCTGCTGGCATGGGTGTGGCCGCCGGCGGTCGTCTGGTACGGCTCCCGCGAGATGCTCTTCTACGCCCCGACGGTCACGTTCGGGCTGACCGCGGTCCTCCTCGCCCTGCGCCTGGGAGCCGCCGACCGTGACCGTGCGCCCAGCCGCTGGTGGGTCCTCGAGTGGGCCGGGCTCGGCGCCGCACTCGGCTTCGGCTGGTGGACCAGCCCCAACCTGTCGTACTTCGTGGTGCCGGTGGTGGTGGCCCTGCTGCTCGCCCCCGGTCGAACCGGCCGCGTCGCCGTGCCGCCCTGGCGGGGCGTCCTCGTCGGCATGGGTGCAGCCCTGCTCACGGCGCTGCCGTGGCTGTGGGTCAACCTGCAGTCGCCCCGGTTCCAGTCGCTGAAGACGGTCGAGTCGTTCCACCAGACGGGCAGCTACCCCGACCGGGTGCTCTGGTTCTTCACCCACGGACTCCCCGCGGAGCTGGGCCTCCGCGAGATCGGCACGTTCGACTGGGTGCTCGGCCCGGTCGGCTTCGTCGCCTACCTCGCCACGGCGGCGGCCCTCGGTCTCGTCGTGGTCCGGGTGCTACGCCACCGTCGTGGTCGATGGGCGCCGCCGTTCGACGTGGCGGGCTTCCTCGTGTATCCGCTGATCATGGCGACCATCCCGTTCGTCAAGTCGCAGGGCAACCTCCGCTATCTCTTCTTCCTTGCTCCGTTCCTCTGCCTCCTGCTCGCCCGCCTCGTCGGCTCCCGCCGGGTCGCGATGTCTGTGCTGGGGGCCGCCGTGCTCGTGACCGGGCTGGGCCTGGCCCGGGTGCAGATCGTCTCCGAGCGAGCGGGAGCGCCGCATCTGGTGGGGGTGGTCGATTCGCTCGACGAGCTCATCCGCGTGCTCGACGCAGAGGGAATCCACGACGTCCACGCGGACTACTGGATGGCCTACCGCCTGGCGTTCGAGACCGACGAGCGCATCGTCGCCTCGCCGTCGGCCGGTGCGTTGCGCTACCCGCCCTACGACGACCGGGTGCGCCACGCCGACCAGGCCGCCTGGATCGTGGCCACCGACTCGAGCCAGCAGCAGGCGCTGCTGCAGCGGCTCGACGACCTGGGGGTGGGCTTCCGGGTGGTCCCGGCCGGCGACCTGTCGGTGGTGCTCACCGACCGCAACGTCCAGCCCGAGGAGCTGCCCAACGAGGCCCGCACCCCGGAGGGCTGGGAGATGGCACCTCCCGACGGCGAGAGCTACTGAGCACGATCTGACGGTGTGTCAGCAACTCGCCCCGCTCTGGACCGATCGGTCAAGATGGGGCCATGGACCTGAGCTATCCCGCTGAAGCCGAGGCATTCCGAGTCGAGATCCGAGCGTGGCTCGAGGAGCACCTGCCCGAGGGCTGGTTCGAGCCCGGGTTCACGATGGACACCGAGGCCAAGGTGCAGTTCCAGAAGGAGTGGACCAGCACCTTGTTCGAGGGCGGCTGGATCTGTGCCACCTGGCCCACCGAGTACGGCGGCAAGGGGCTCAGCACCATGGAGGCCGTGGTGCTCAACGAGGAGTTCGCCAAGGCCGGCGCGCCGCTCCGGGCCGACTTCTTCGGGGACACGCTGGTCGGACCGACGATCCTGCAGTGGGGCACCGAGGAGCAGAAGCGGTTCTTCCTGCCCAAGATCCTGTCGGGCGAGATCGCCTGGTGCCAGGGCTTCAGCGAGCCCGACGCCGGCTCCGACCTGGCCAACCTCGGCACCAAGGCCGTCCTCGACGGCGACGAGTGGGTCATCAACGGCCAGAAGATCTGGACCACCCAGGGCTTCGTGGCCGACTACATCTTCGTCCTCTGCCGGACCGACCCCGATGCGCCGAAGCACAAGGGCATCTCCTACCTGCTGTGCCCCATGGACCAGCCCGGCATCGAGGTGCGGCCCATCCACCAGATCGACGGCGCCGCCGAGTTCGCCGAGGTGTTCTTCACCGACGCTCGCTGCCCCAAGGAGAACGTGGTCGGCGAGGTCAACAACGGGTGGGCCATCGCCATGACGACCCTCGGGTTCGAGCGGGGCACGTCGGCCACCACGGGCTACCGGCGGTTCGAGAAGGAGCTCGAGATCCTCATCGACACGGCCAAGGCCAACGGCCGGATCGACGATCCGTTCGTGCGCCAAGGCTTGGCGCTGGCCTGGTCGAAGGTCCAGATCATGCGGATCAACGGACTTCGCTCGCTCACCGCCGTCGTGCAGAAGAAGAAGGATCTCGGTGTGGCCGCGCTCGGCGCCACCAACAAGATGTTCTGGAGCGAGTACCACCAGCACGTCATGAACCTGGCCATCGACGTGCAGGGCCCCGAGGGCCAGATCCTCACCGGTGACCCGTCGGTCGAGGAGCTCGTGCCCGGCTACGGTGCCCGCCGCACCAACGCGAGCTACCCGACCTCGGTGACGCAGTCAGCGTTCTTCTTCTCACGTTCCGAGACCATCTGGGGCGGGACGTCGCAGATCCAGCGGAACATCGTCGGCGAGCGGGTGCTCGGTCTGCCCAAGGAACCCAAGGTCGAGGCGGCCAAGTAGCACCTGTCCGGCCGGGGGGTGACCCGACCGACCCGATCGGTCGCGGTACCCTCGAACACTCCATGGCTCCCCCCAGACCATCGGCCACGATCGACGATCCGGCGCCGTCCCCGGCTCCGGCGACCCAGCCGAAGGCCCCGCGCCGCCGCCGCACGCGGACGCAGCGCGTGGTCATCGGCGTCGGCATCCTGGCGGTCTGCGCCATCCTGGCCACCATCGTGGCGGTGGGCTACGGCTACTACCGCTTCAACCAGATCAACAAGACCGACGTCACGCTGACCAAGGCCGGGGCCAACAAGCCGCAGAACTACCTGGTGGTCGGCTCCGACACCCGGGACGGCCTCGACAAGAGCGACCCTGACTACAAGGCGTTCGTCCACGGGTCCGACGGCAGCGGGCCGAAGCACTCCGACACGATCATGATCATGCGGGTCGACCCCACGAACGACACGGTCAACCTGCTGTCGCTGCCCCGTGACCTCTGGGTCCCCATCGCCGACACCGGTGAGTCGCAACGCATCAACACCGCCTACAGCGCGGACAACGGTCCCCAGCGGTTGATCGACACCATCGAGCAGGACTTCGGCATCCCGATCAACCACTACCTCGAGGTCGACTTCGCCGGTTTCAAGGGCGTGGTCGACGCCATCGGTGGCGTGCCGATGTACTTCGACACCCCGATGCGCGACGGCAACTCGGGTCTCAACATCACCGAGGCCGGGTGCACCGTGCTCGACGGCACGCAGGCCCTCGGCTTCGCCCGGTCCCGCCACCTCGAGTACAAGGACGCCAAGGGCAAGTGGAAGTCCGATCCCACTGCTGACCTGGGCCGCATCACCCGCCAGCAGCTCTTCATCCGGAAGGTGATCGACCAGTCGGCGAAGAAGGCCACGAGCCTCGACATCCGGGGTACGAACGATCTGATCAACGCCGCGGTCAAGAACATCACGGTCGACAACAGCTTCGGGCTCGACACCATGCTGGCGCTGGCCAGGGAGTTCAAGGCCTTCAGCGGCGACCAGATGATCAGCCACCCGCTGCCGGCCACGCCATACACCACCAGCGGCGGGGCCGAGGTGCTCAAGCTCGACGCGGCCGCGGCCACTCCGATCTTCGCCCTGTTCAAGGGCGCCGACGCCGAGCCCGAGGTCAAGGCCGGCGACGTGACGCTGTCGGTGCGCAACAGCAGCGGGGTCAACGGTGCGGCCGCCAAGGCCCAGGGCCAGCTGCAGACGCTGGGCTTCATCGTCAGCGGCACCGACACCGGTACCACGAGCGCCAGCGCCACCCAGGTGCTCTACGGGTCGGGCGCCGACGCCAAGGCAGCCCTGGTGGCCAAGCACGTGAAGGGTGGGGTCGAGCCGAAGGCCGACAGCACGCTGGCCGCGGGCGAGGTGCGGCTGGTGCTGGGCAACGACTTCGCCGGCATCGTCGACGACGCCGGCAAGTCGGTCGTGTCGTCGCCCAAGAGCTCGGCATCGACCACTACCACGGCCGACCCGACGACGATCACCGACGAGATCGGTCACACCCCTGGATCGGCGCCACCCGGGGTCTCCTGCGGCTGAGCTCGGCAGTCGGTCGGTTCGGGACCGTCGGCCTGGCCGGCCTCGGGCTCGGCGCACGGTCGGTTCGCATACCTAGGATGCGGGCATCGCCCTCGAATCCAGCCCTCCGCATGCTCCGGCGCCGCCGCGTTCGCCGTTGGTCGCGGCCGTCGGGCAGGTCGGATCGGCCGCCGATCGCCGATGGCGTGAGGGCGACGAGCTACGCCGCCTCCCCACCGATCTGGCCGACGACCTGATCGCGACCCGGCTGTTCCAGGCCTGGGTGCCGATCCGCCCACGGCGGCGACCAGGTCGACGTCGTCGCGGTGCTCGATGCCATCGAGGAGGCGTCGTACCACGACGGGTCGTCTGGGGTGGTGCGCCATGATCGGGGCGACCACATCGCTGCTGGCGGGGTACCTGCCGGCGCGGTGGGCGTCGGAGATCTACGGCGATGCCGCGTCGTGCACCGGTGGTCACGCCATGACGCTGGGGCGGGCGATCCCGGTCGACGGTGGCCTGCGGGTCAGCGGGCGATGGCAGTGGGGCTCGGGATCGGATCACTGCACGTACATCGGCGGCGGCTGCCTCCTCGTCGACGGCGACGGGCGCCCGACGCCGCGGGCCGACGGCCTGGCCGCCCCGTTCGTGTTCTTCGCGCGCGACGAGGTGGAGCTGCTCGACACGTGGGACGTGATGGGCATGCGGGCCACCGGGAGCACCGACTACGAGGTGCACGAGGTGTTGGTGCCCGAGGGTCGCTGGGCCGAACCCCAGCTCGGCGCTCCGGTCGTCGACGACCCGCTCTATCGGTTCCCGTTCATGGCCGCACTGGCGCTGGGCGTGAGCGCGGTGTCGATCGGATTGGCCCGCCGTGCGTGCGACGAGCTCGTCGACCTGGCCGGGGGCAAGCGGCCGGCCCAGAGCTCGCGCACGCTCGCCGAGCGCGCGGTCGTGCAGGCCGACGTGGCCCGAGCCGAGGTGGCCTTCCGCTCGGCCCGGTCCTTCGTGCGCGAACAGGCCGAGGTGGCCTGGGTCGCTGCCGAGCAGGGCGCGCTCGGTGCCGCCGAGCGACGCGACCTCCGGCTGGCCGCCACGCACGCCACGCTTGCCTCTACCCAGGCGGTCGACCTGATGTACGACGCGGCCGGTGGCAGTGCGGTGCACCGGGGCGGTCCGCTCGAGCGCGTCTTCCGGGATGCGCACGTGGCGACCCAGCACGCGATGGTGGCGCCCCGGACGCTCGAGGTGCTCGGTCGGGTGGCACTCGGCCTGCCGACCGACGCCGGAGCGTTCTGAGCGTGGGCCGACGCGGCGGCACCGACCTCGGGGTCGAGCGTGCGGTCCGAGCTGCGGGACTGGCTCGCCGCCCACCCCGAACCCTCGCCGACCGAGTTGGCCGAGGGCGGTTGGGTGGCGCCGCACTGGCCGGTGCCGTGGGGCCGCGACGCCGGGCCCGACGAGCAGCTCGCCATCGAGGACGAGCTGGCCCGGGCCGGTATCGCCCGACCGGAGAACCCCATCGCTCTCGGGTGGGCCGGCCCGACGATCGTGGCCGGCGGGACACCCGAGCAGCAGCGCCGGTGGCTGCCCGGCATCCTCGACGGGTCCGAGCAGTGGTGCCAGCTCTTCAGCGAGCCCGAGGCGGGCTCCGACCTGGCCGTCGCTGCGCACCCGGGCCGGGCGTGACGGCGACCGCTACGTGGTGAACGGACAGAAGATCTGGAGCACGTGGGCCGATCGCAGCGACTGGGGCATCCTGCTGGCCCGCACCGATCCCGACGCCCCGGCCCATCGCGGCATCTCCTACTTCGTGGTGGACATGCACAGCCCGGGCATCGAGGTGCGGCCGATCATCGAGATGACCGGCGGCAACCACTTCAACGAGACGTTCCTCACCGACGTGATCATCCCCGAGGACCAGCGGATCGGCGCCGAGAACGACGGGTGGGCGCTGGCCAAGGTCACCCTCGGCAACGAGCGGGTGTCGCTGTCGGAGGGCGGCGTGCTCTGGGGCATGGGACCGACCTCGACCGACGCGATCGCGCACCTGCGAGAGCTCGACCTCGCGCCCGCGTCGGTCCGCCAGCGGGTCGCGGCGCTGCAGACGGAGACCCTGGTCATCCGTCTGCTGGGCGACCGCATCGTGGCCGGCCAGCGGGACGCGGCCGGCGACCCCGGGGCGTTCGCGTCGGTGCGCAAGGCCATCGCCGACGCGCACGGCCAGCACGTCATGAGCCTCGTGAAGGATCTCGGCGGCCCAGCGGGGATGCTCGGGCGTGCAGGACGAGACGGCCGAGGAGGTCGACGTGTGGCACTGGGGCTACCTGTTCTCGCGGGCGCTCACCATCGGCGGGGGCACCAGCGAGGTGCAGCGCAACATCATCGGCGAGCAGCTGCTCGGCCTGCCGAGGGAGCCTCGCCCATGACCGACGACCCGACCGACGACTCGACGACACGCCGACGTGTTGCAGGTCGAGCTCGATGCGTTCGAGTACCTCCGCTTCGAGCGGCGACGACGACGTGCTGCGCGTCACCATCGACCGGCCTGGCGACCCGCTCAACGCGGTGGACGGCGTGCTGCACCACGAGCTGACCCGGCTGTTCCCGCGCCTCCAGCGCGAGCGGGGCGCCCGGGCGGTGCTGCTCACCGGCGCCGGTCGGGCCTTCTCGGCCGGCGGCGACTTCTCGTGGTTCCCCGAGCTGCAGGAGCCCGGGGCGCTCGAGGACCTTCGCCTCGATGCCCGTCAGATGATCTGGGATCTGCTCGACGTGCCGCTGCCCATCGTCTGCGCCGTGAACGGGCCGGCCGTGGGCCTCGGGGCCAGCATCGCCCTGCTGTGCGACGTGATCCTGATGGCTGAGTCCGCCACCGTCGCCGACCCTCACGTGCGGGTCGGTCTGGTGGCCGGCGACGGCGGCACCATCGCCTGGCCGCTGGCGGTCGGTCCGGCCCGGGCCAAGGAGTACCTCCTCACCGGCGATCCGATCAGTGCGCTCGAGGCCGAGCGCGTCGGCCTGGTGAACCGGGTCGTGCCCGACGATCGAGCTCGATGCAGAGTCGCTCGCCTTCGCTCGTCGCCTGGCCGCCGGGCCGCCCCTCGCGGTGCGTCACACGAAGGCGGCGGTCAACAACTGGGTGAAGCAGACGGCGATGGCATCGTTCGACCTTGCGACCGCCTCCGAGATGAGCACGTTCCGATCCGACGACCACGCCGAGGCGCTGGCCGCGCTGCGAGAGAAGCGCCCACCGCACTTCTCCGGGAGATGACGCAATGACCCCCGACGACTCCGCCGATCCGTCTGGCGACCCTCACCCGATCGGCCTGCTCGACGGGATCATGACGACGCGGGCGATGCGTCGCTACACCGACGAGCCGGTGACCGACGAGGAGATCTGGACGTGCCTGCGCGCCGCCGTGCAGGCACCGAGCGGCGGCAACATCCAGCCGTACCAGTTCGTGGTCGTGCGCGATCCCGAGCTCAAGCAGCGTCTGGGCGAGGTCTACCGGCGCGCCTGGGAGCGCTACGGCGCGGCCACCGAGGCAGCCATGGGCGACCGGTTCCCCAGCGACGACGGCTCGGAGGGCGTGGCAGCGCAACGTGGATGCGTCCGATCACCTCGCCCTGCACCTCGGAGACGCGCCGGCCCTGGTGCTCGTGCTCATGCCCGACATCGAGATGACCGTGGCCGACGCCGAGGGTGTGATGGACGTCGGACCGACCTACGCGTCGGTGTACCCGGCGGTGCAGAACTTCGTCCTGGCGGCGCGGGCACTGGGCATCGGCACCGTGCTGACAACCGTCTACCGCATCCACGAGGACGAGGTCCGCGAGATCTGCGCCATCCCCGCTCGGTACCAGGTGGTGGCGTTGCTGCCGATGGGACGACCTCGCGGTACGTTCGCGTTGGCGCCGCGGGCCCGGGGCGCGGAGTCCATCACCAGCTGGGACCGCTACGGCGACCGCCGATCGTCGGCCTGAGTCCCTCTGACGAGCTGACGTCCGGCTGGGGCGGCCGGGTGGGAGACTGCTGCGATGCGCGGGGTGGCCACGGGCGGATGACCACCACTGATCCCCGGCTGATCGACAGCTCCGATGGGGCGTCCGCTGCGCCTGCCGGCGACCCGGGACCGTGGCGCCGTTCGCCGTCCGAGCACCCCCGTGAGCATGCCGATGGCGCGCCGCTGCTGCGCCACGTCCCCGCCCTCGACGGCTTGCGCGGTGCGGCGGTTGCCGGCGTGCTGCTGTTCCACGCCGATCTGCTGCTCGGCGGGTACCTCGGCGTCGACCTGTTCTTCGTGCTCTCGGGCTTCCTGATCAGCTCGTTGCTGCTGGCCGAGCGGCGTGAGCGGGGCCGCATCGACCTGCGCCGCTTCTGGGGCCGCAGGGCCCGCCGGCTGCTGCCGGCACTGGCCGGGCTGCTGGCCGGCGTCGTGGTGTTCGCCGTGATCTTCGCCGACTCGAACCAGCTCGGACAGATCCGTTCCGACGCCCTGGCCACCATGTTCTACGTCGCCAACTGGCACGCCATCTTCTCGAAGACAGGCTATTGGGACCTGTTCGTGGCCCCCTCGCCGCTGGAGCACATGTGGAGCCTGGCCATCGAGGAGCAGTTCTACGTGATCTGGCCGTTCGTGGCGTACGCCGTGCTGCGGACGAGGCGAACATCGGACGGGAAGGTGCCCCACGGGCCGCGGCGCCTGTTCGTGGTGTCGGTCGTGCTGGCGCTGGCGTCGCTCACGACGATGGTGCTGCTGGCCTCGCCGGCGTCGGTCGAGCGGGTCTACCTGGGCACCGACACGCGGGCTGCGTCCATGCTGATCGGCGCCGCGCTGGCCAGCTGGTTGGCCTGGCGAGGGCCGGTCAGAACCGCCGTCGGTCGCATGGTGGTCGAGCTGCTCGGCATCGCCGGCCTCCTGGTGCTGGCGGTGGCGTGGGTGCGGGTCGACGGGCAGACCATCGGCCTCTACCGCGGCGGGCTCTTCCTCTGCGGGCTGTCGGTGGTCGCGGTGATCGCGGCCGTGGCCCACCCCAGGTCGGGGCCGCTCGCGGCCGTGCTGTCGATCAGGCCGCTGCGCTGGCTGGGCATGATCAGCTACGGCCTCTACCTGTGGCACTGGCCCACCTTCATCGTGCTCGACGAGCAGCGGGTCGGCCTGAGCCGCTGGCCGCTGTTCGCGGTGCGGCTCGTCGTCAGCTTGGCCCTCGCGCTCGTGTCGTTCCACGCGCTCGAGAAGCCGATCCGCGAGCGGCGCATGCCCCGGTGGCTGACGCTCCTCCCGTTCGTGTCCGAGTTCCGCACCTCCGACGTGGTCGGGTCGGACGCGAACGCAGACGGAGGACGGTCGAGGAGGGGCGGTCGGCTCGGGTGGGTCGTCGCCGTGCCGGTGGTGGCGGCCACGCTGTTGGTCGCGCTCGCTGCTCGCCACCAGCGGCGCCACCACCCCCGCACCGCTGGCCGACACGGTCACCGCCGTGCGGACCTCGCTCGACCGGGTGCCGCCCCCGCCGGCCACCCCGGTCGCCGGCGCACCGCCCCGCATCCTGTTCGCGGGTGACTCCGTCTCGTACTTCCTGGCCCAGCAGTTCGTGGCCCGTCAGGAGGACTACGGCGTGGTGGCGGCCAACGCGGCGCTGCCCGGCTGCCGGTTCACGCCCGGTCGCATCCGTCGGGCCGATGGCGAGGTGGTGGAGGACACGCAGTGGCCGATGTGCGACACGCTCTGGGCCGAGGCCGTCGACCGGGTCCGACCCGACGTCGTGTTCCTCACCGTCGCCGATCCCGGAGCAGTCGAGCGTGAGGTCGAACGGCAGTGGACCACGCCCTGCGACGAGCGCTTCGACCGCTATCTCCGCGGCAAGCTCACCGCCGCGGTGGACGCGCTGAGCGCCACCGGTGCCACCGTCGTGCTGGGCACGTCGGTGCGGGCGATGGCCACCTACGCCAACGGGGTCGTTCCCGAGCGCATCGACTGCTTCAACCAGACCATCCGCTCGGTGGTGGCCTCCGACCCGCGGACGCGCCTGGTCGACGTCGACGGGTTCGTATGCCCCGACGGCTCGTGCACCGACGAGGTCGACGGCCACCACCTGCGGCTCGACGGCCTGCACTTCGTCGACGCGGGGGCCGACTACGTCGACCGATGGCTGGTCCCCGAGCTGGTCGCCCAGCTACCACCGCACTGACGGCGGCGGGGTCAGGTCGAGCGGGCGGCGAGGCGGCGCAGCAGGTGGGCTCGAGCGGCCGCGTCGCCCGGTCCGTCGCGCTCGGCGAGGTCGTCGGCGACGGCGAGCCGATGGGCTTCGTCGACGTTGCCGCCGTACTTGAACTTGGCCTTCACATCGGTGACGACGAGGCGCAGGCCGCGGATCTGACCGAGCCGGTTGCCGTGCTCGCTGGGGTCGACCGAGTCGATCTCGGGCTGCAGCACCTGCAACTGCCGGCGCAGCACATCGGCCACCCCGCGGGCGTCATCGATCACCTCGGCCCGAGCGGTGAGCTGCACGGCGCCGTAGTAGGTGGTGGGGACGCCGACGCGGGGGTCCTCGCCGTCGGTGGCCTTCCAAGAGGACGGCACGAACGCCCAGTCGCCGGCCACGCTGAGCACGACCGTCGGGTTCTCGTCGATGGCCGGCCAGACCGGGTTCGGCCGAGCGAGGTGCAACATGACGTCGTCGCCGTCGAGCACGAACTGGGTCGGGACCACGACGGGCACCTCCCGGTTCCGTCCGCCGGCGACGAGGTGCCCGAAGCCCTGGGCGACCAGGAAGGTCCTCCACTCGTCGTCGTCGATCGCCGCGTCCCACCGGTGTACGAGCATGCCGCAGTATGGCGGCGACACAGCGAGGCCGGTCGGCGAATTCCCGACCACGTGTGATCGAACGCACGGTGCCTGAACGCGGATGACGACACGCTGAACGGCGTACCGGTCGACGCACCTCGGGCCGAGAGGGCGATACGCCCGAGGCGTCGACCGGCACCGAGCTCAGCAGCCGCACGTCGGACCGCGTTCGGTGCAGTGATCGGTGCGCTGGGTCGGCGACCCCGAACGGAGCGCCCTCGGCAGGACTCGAACCTGCGCCACCGCCTCCGGAGGGCGGTGCTCTATCCGCTGAGCTACGAGGGCAAGGGGGACGAGCGTAGCGCGCCACCCCTGAGGCCCCGAATCGCCTTCCGGGCGGCGCTCCTGCTCGATTCCGCTTCGAGCCGACGAAGGGGTGCCGGATAGGGTGAGCCCCCGCTCACCTGCCCACGCGGGCGCGTCCCGCTCGCGCCTCATCCACCCGCCCGGCCGACCGGACATCCGGTTGACCATCCCGAACGAGGAGCCCCGTTGATCCGCGACCAGCTCGCCGATGCCCTGCGCACCGCCCTGGACACGCTCGAGGTCGACCCGCTCCCCGACGAGATCCAGCTCGAGCGCCCGGCCCGGCGCGAGCACGGTGACTGGTCGAGCAACGTGGCGTTGGCCGCAGCCAAGAAGGCCGGCCGCAACCCCCGCGAGCTGGCCATGGCGCTGGCCGAGGCGCTCAACGCGTCCCCGCCCGACCACGTGCTGGCCGTCGAGGTGGCCGGACCTGGTTTCGTGAACTTCCGTCTGGCCGACTCGTGGCTGCACGACGTGCTGGGCGACGTCGTCGGCGAGGGCGTCGACGGGTACGCCCGGCTCGGCTTCGGGGTCGGGACGCGGGTGATGGTCGAGTTCGTGAGCGCCAACCCGACGGGCCCGCTGCACGCCGGTCACGGGCGCGGCGCGGCGTACGGCGATTCGCTGGCGCGGGTGCTCGAGCGGTGCGGCTACGACGTGGCTCGGGAGAACTACCTGAACGATCGCGGCACCCAGATGCAGTTGTTCGCGGCGTCGCTCGCGGCGCGCCGGGCCGGCGAGCCCGTTCCGGAGGGTGGTTACAACGGCGAGTACATCGTCGAGTGGGCCGGCCAGATCCCCGCGGGCGCCGACGTGCTCGAGTGGGGCGAGGCCCGGGCCATCGAGGACCATCGCGAGACGCTCGGCCGGATGAACGTCTACTTCGACACCTGGTTCAGCGAGCGCTCGCTCGTCGATTCGGGTGCCATCGAGACCACGCTCGACGACCTCCGGGCCAGGGGTGTGGTGGACGACACCGACGGCGCGGTGTGGCTGCGCAGCACCGACTTCGGCGACGACAAGGACCGCGTGCTCGATCAAGAGCGACGGCCAGTTCACGTACCTGCTGCCCGACATCGCGTATCACCGAGACAAGTTCGCCCGCGGCTTCGACCTGCTCATAAACGTGTGGGGTGCCGACCACCACGGCTACATCGCCCGGATGAAGGCGGCGATGCAGGCGCTCGGCCACGACCCCGACGAGCTCGAGGTTTCGATCGTGCAACTCGTCGCGCTGATGAAGAGCGGCGAGCCCGTGAAGCTCTCGAAGCGGGCCGGCGACATCGTCGAGCTGGCGGACGTGCTCGACGAGGTGGGCCCCGACGCGGCCCGGCTGACCTACCTGCTGCAGTCGATCGACACCCCGCAGACGTTCGACATCGACGTGGTCACCAGCGAGGGCAACGACAACCCGGTGTTCTACGTGCAGATGGCGTACTCCCGCATCCGGTCGATCAAGCGGGTCGCCGTCGAACGCTCGGTGACCCGGAAGCCCATCGCCGAGGCCGACCTCGGGCTGCTGGTGCACGAGCGCGAGCTCGAGGTGCTGCGCGTCCTGTCGACGTTGCCCGAGGTGGTGGGCGCCGCGGCCGCGGATCGGGCCCCGCACCGCATCACGACCTGGGTGCGCGAGCTGGCCGGCGCCGTCCACGGCTTCTACCACGACTGCTACGTGCTCGGTGAGGGCGTGAGCCCCGAGCTCACCCAGGCCCGGCTGTGGCTCGTCGAGGCGGCCGAGATCGGTCTGGTCATCGGTCTCGACCTGCTCGGGGCCAGCGCTCCCGAGTCGATGTGAGCGCGGACACGGATCCGACGTGAGCCCGGTCCTGACATGCGCGCGAGCCTGACATGAGCGCGTTGCCGCCGTACCTCCTGCCTGACACGGCCACCGTCGGCCCCGACGGTCAGCTGATGATCGGGGGATGCGACACGCTCGAGCTGGCCGCCGAGTTCGGAACGCCGCTGTTCGTCTACGACGAGGTCCATCTGCGGGCTCGATGCCGGGAGGCGGTCGCGGCGTTCGGTCGGGGTGTGAACTACGCGACCAAGGCGTTCCTGTGTCGGGCGATGGCCCGCCTGGCGGTGGAGGAGGGCATGAACCTCGACGTGTCGACCGGGGGCGAGTACCACGTGGTGCGATCGGCCGGCATCGCCGCCGATCGGCTCGTGTTGCACGGCAACAACAAGTCGTCCGACGAGCTGCGCCAGGCGATGGCCGACGGCATCGGGCGCATCGTGGTCGACTCGTTCGACGAGATCGACCGGATCGAGGCTCTCGTGGCCGAGGGTCTGGCGGTGCCGTCGGTCCTGGCGCGCATCACGCCCGGGGTCGAGGCCCACACCCACGAGTTCGTGCAGACCGGCCAGAACGACTCGAAGTTCGGGTTCGGCGTGGCGTCCGGGGATGCGGCGGCGGCGCTCGAGCGGCTTTCGGCCTCGCCCGCGGTCGACCTCGTCGGCATGCACGCCCATGTCGGTAGCCAGGTGTTCGAGGCCAAGTTCTTCGAGCTGGCGGTCGAGGTGCTGGCCCAGTTCTTCGCCGACTACGACCTGCCCGAGCTGTCGGTGGGCGGCGGGCTCGGGGTGGCCTACGTGCAGGGCGAGGAGGCTCCGACCATCGAGCAGTGGGCGGCCGGCATCCATCGGGTCTGCCGCGAGACCGGCCTGCGGGCTTCGGTCACCGCCGAGCCCGGCCGGTCGATCGTGGCCGCCGCCGGCGTGACGCTCTACACCGTCGGCACCATCAAGGACCTCCCCGGGATCCGCACCTATGTGTCGGTCGACGGCGGTATGAGCGACAACCCCCGACCCGTCCTCTATGACAGCGGCTACGAGACGTTCCTGCCGCGCGACGTGCTGGCGGACCGGCCCCGCACCGTCCGTGTCGTGGGCAAGCACTGCGAGTCGGGCGACCTGCTCGTGCGCGAGGCCAAGGTGCCCGCCGATCTCGCTGTCGGCGACATCCTCTGCACGCCGGTCACCGGTGCCTACGGCCACTCGATGGGCTCGAACTACAACAAGATCCTGCGGCCCGCCGTGGTCTTCGTGCGCGACGGCGAGGCTCGCCTGGTGGTGCGCCGTGAGACCTTCGACGACCTGCTCCGCTGCGAGGTCGAGTAGCCCTCACGGGCCGACCTCACGCCCGACCTCTATCCGATCGGCGTCGGGGGAGCGGGTGACGCGGGCGAGGCCACCGAGCGGCGCGTCGGTCGTGACCACGACGCCCGGGAGCGCCTCGCCGGATCGGGCCCATCCGTCGAATCGGCTGACGGTGCCGGCCGACGGGTCGTACAGCGCGGGGGTGTCGCGGCCGTCGCCGTCCCAGTCGCCGAGCAGCAACTGGTTGCCGGGCCGTCCCATCGAGAACCGGTGCCGGGCGCCCGAGGCGTCCGATCGCTCGGCCTCGGCTCGATCGGGCCACCAGAGGATGGCGATCGTGCAGCCGACCCCGTCGGGGTCACCCGGTACGGCGACCGCTCCGGCCGGCGTCTCTGCCGGCGATCCCGGGCACGGCTCGCGATCCTGGACCGACGGCGCCATCGTCGTCGGCGCCCCCTCCGCTTGCGGTAGCGCCTCGGTCCGAGCGGCCGATCCCCGCCGGAGGACCACCAGCCCGAGGAGCACGGCCGCGACGACGAGCGTCGCGCCGACAGCGGCGGTGGCGGCGCGGCGAATCGATGGTGCACGCCGGTGGGGTGGACCGGGTTCGCCCGACGAGGCGGCGACCAGCGGCGTGAGGAACTCCCTCGTCTCGAGGTCGGCGGCCGGCCGGGGACGGGGATCGGGGGTCCGGGTTGGTGACGGTCGATCCGGGTGCGTCGTGACCCGCTCGAAGGCCTGCCCGAGCTCGGCGGCCGACGGTCGATCGTTTGCGTCAGAGCTGGTGGCCCACCGGACGAGCTCGTGGACCGAGCGGATGATCCGATCGGCTCCGTCGGACGGGACGCCGATGGCGGCGGCGATGACCGACCCGAGTGCGAACACGTCGGCCGCTTCGTCGATCGGTGCACCATCGAGCACCTCGGGCGCCACGAAGCCGTCCGTGCCTCGTCGAGGGAGGGTCGGCGCGGCGCCGACCGGGGCGGCCTCGCCCAGATCGGACAGCCACCACGTGCGCTCGTCGGCCCGGAGCACGTTGCCGGGGGAGATGTCGCGGTGGACGAACCCGGCGGCGTGCAGGGCGGCCAGCGCCCCGGTCAGCTGGCGCGCCATGGCGACGGCGGGAGCGGCAGCGATCGAGCCGACCGCGATGGCATCGGCCAGCGAGCCGAGTCGGGCCCAGGCCAGGACGATCCCGACGTCGGTGGCCGACACCGCAGTGGTGCCGTAGCGGCGCAGTCGACCACGGGCGGCCGGGATCTCGAGCACCTCGACCAGGGGGACCAGCCCGGGGTGGTGCACGGCCGACAGCACGCCCGCCTCTCGGCGGAGGCGGAGCTGCGCACGCACATGCTGGTCGGTCGACAACTCCGACGAGGCCGTCTTGAGGGCGAACCGTTCGCCGCCGGGCGGGCGACGGGCGCGGTGGACGGAGGTGACGCGTCCGATCCGGGTGGGCTGCTCGAGCACGTAGTCGAGGATCGTCCTCACGGGTCGATCGTCCTCACGCGGCCGGCCCGTCGGGCGTCTCTGAGTGCGGTTCCAGGGTGGCGACCTGGACCACCTCGGTGGTGCCGTCGAGCACCAGGAAGCCGCGGCCCACGCACTGGCGACTCGCGGTGTCCCGGGGCAGTCGGATGCCCCAGAGGTCGCCGTCGCGGTCGAGATCGGGGTGCAGGGCCAAGCCGCGGCCGCCAGCTCGCAGCGCGGTGGTCCAGTGTCCGTAGGCTGTTCGCAGCCGGTCGGCCCGACCTGCCGCGACGAGGTGCAGCCCGGGGCGGCTCGTCTCCAGCAGCGCCGCGAGCGCACCACCGGGGTCGTCGACCACCTCGCAGTCGTCGACCAGCACGAGGATGGCTTCGGCCTCGCCGGAGCAGGCCACCGCTGCCAGCAGACTGTCGATGTCGGCCACGACGGTGATTCCCGGCCAGGCGCGGAGCGGAGAGGGCTTCGGCGTGAGGGCGATCACGCAGCCGGCCGGTCCGAGGACGGACGGGGCGAGAACGGATCGGGCGAGAACGGCGAGCGCCGTGCTTCGCCCCGATCGGGCCGGACCGACGATCAGGGCATGGTCGCCCGTGGTGAGCTCGAAACCCTTGGTTCGCAGGTCGTGGTCGCCGATACCGATCGACAGGTCGAGCGTCTGTCGTCCTCCGGTGGGCGGGCGTGCGAGGGAGCGTGACAGGTCCGCGACCTCCACCCTCGTGGGCAGCTCGCCGATGGCCGAAGGACTGCTGACGGCGACATCGCAGATGTCGTCCCGGTGAGAACGACCAGCCAGCAGTCGCGCCTCGGTCACCGGGTCCGGGCACCTCGCCACCTGCACCTCCGTGCCCACACCCTGGCCGACCACGCCGTGTCCGGGGACCCAGGTGCCACCCGCGACGCCCGGCCTGCCGGGAGGACGGAGACCCAGTGAGGCACGATCGAACGGATCGGCCAGGTGCAGCACCAGCCGCTCGGTGGTGCGTGCTGCCAGCGCGGCTGGGATGGCGCCGGGGCGATCTCCGCTGACGACGAGGTGGAGGCCGACGACGGGACCGTCGCGAAAGACCCGGTGCACGGCATCGACGACGGGATGACCCTCGATCGTGTCGAAGCGACGCAGCAGACCGGGCAGGTCGTCGATGAGCACCACTACGATCGGTGCATCGGCGTCGACCGAGGCGCGGCGACGGTCGAGCTCCTCGACCAGCATGCGGACGAGGCGGGCCTGGCGACGCACGTCGTCGGCCCCGACGATCGTGCCCACCTCGGCGAGCTCCTGCAGCAGCCGCAGCTGGCCGGAGCCGTCGGCGACGCCGTAGAGGTGGAACCGGTGGCGGTCGGGTCGTCGCGAGATCGTGAGACCCACCGAGATCAACGTCGTCGTGGTGCCGCTGCCGGGCATGCCGTAGACGAGGAGGTTGCCCCGCCCTGGGTGCCAGCTCCACACGCGCTGGCGCTGCCGCTCGGGCTCGTCCGCGAGCGCCAACGGCACCGACAGCGCACGCGCGCCGTCTGGATCGTCACCCGGGTCAGGCGCCTCGAGCGCCTCGAGCGCCTCGAGCGAGAGCGTCGGGGGCAGGGGTGGGAGCCAGGGCGCGGTGGGACGTCCGACGTCGGTCATCGTGGCAGCCGCTTGGATCTGGCCGACCAGCTCGCGCAGGCGGGCCGGCTCGGTCAGCGCCGTCTGGAACTGCACCAGATCGTCGTGGCCGAACCGGGCGAAGGCCCTACCCGGGCGGTCCCGTGGCAGCCGAGCGGCCGCGGGGTCATCGATGACATCGCTCGATTCGGCGCGGTCGAGCATCCGCAGGGCGATCCGCAGGTTGGTGTTGCTGCGGATGCGCTCGTTGATCGCACCATGGGGGCGCTGGGTGGCCAGGACCAGGTGCACCCCGAGGCTGCGGCCCCTCTGCGCCACGTCGACCAGTGCATCGAGGAAGCCGGGGAGCTCGGCGGCCAGGGTGGCGAACTCGTCGATGACGACCACCAGTCGGGCCAGCGACGGCACCGCCCCCGTGGTCAGGTCAGCGACGCGGGCATGGCGCAGGACGCGCTCGCGCCGACGGATCTCGGCGTCGAGTGCGACCAGCGCTCGCGAGGCGAGGTGCGGGTCGAGGTCGGTCACCAGGCCGACGGTGTGGGGGAGGTCGACGCACGCATCGAAGGCGCTGCCGCCCTTGTAGTCGACGAGCAGGAAGGACACCGCGTCGGGTGGGTGGTGCAGTGCGAGGGACAGCACCATCGTGCGGAGCAGCTCGCTCTTGCCCGCGCCGGTCGTCCCGCCGATCAGCGCATGGGGCCCATCGGCGATGAGATCGATGGTGAACGGCTCCGGGCCCGTAGCTGATGGTGCGACGGTGACCCCGAGGGGCGCCGGCACGTCGCCCGGTCGGCGGCGGGAGCGATCCCAGCGCTCGACGATGACGGCCGGCGTGCTCGGGCCGACCAGCTGCTCCGTGGCGATGCGGTCGGGCAGCCCGTCCGACGCCGAGGTGACCTCCGGGTCACGATGGCGAGCGAGCGCGCACGCCCAGCTGTCGGCCGTCGACAGGGTCAGGCCGGTGGCCAGGACCCTGTCGACGATCGCCCCGGACCCCGGCGTGTGCACGCTCGCCCGGCCGTCGCCCTCGACCAGTTCGACGACGGTCGTGCACCAGGACGGGAGCTGGTCGAGTGCCTCGACCGCCACGAGGGCGGAGCGGTCGGGTTGTTCGCTGCTCAGCAGCCGGGCGAGCGGTTCGATCAAGGCACCTGACGAGGCGTCCGGGACCACCACGAGGTCGAGCGGAGCGGCGGCGGCGGGGCCGTCGCGGTCCGAGCGGTTCCCGTGGGCGTGGGGGAGTCGCTCCACGAAGGCCCACGCGGGTCGGGTGTCGTGAGGGGCCAGCAGCCTGATGCGCAGGTCGGCCGGGCCGTGGAGTGTGGCGATCTGGCAGACGAGCCACCTTGTCACGGCATCGCGAGCCGCGGTCGGTCCGACGACGCCGATGGCGCGGCCTGGACCGAGAGCGACGGCGACCGGGGTGTCGACGAGCGGCCCGAGTGCACCGAGAACCGAGGCGGTCGAGGAGTCGAGCGGACCCTCGGCGTCCGGCCAGGGCACCCAGGGATGGTCGGTGAGCCCGACCGAGAGCCAGAACGCGTCGTGATCGTGTGGTCGGCGCTCCCAGAGTCGGCTGCCGCCGTCGGCCCATCGGCGCAGCGATGTCGGGTCGGGCTGGGCGAGGCGCCGTGCGGCCCGCTCGACGCCGTGGCGATGCCGGGCCTCGCCGGCGAACGCGGTGGTCGAGAGGTGCCGGATCCCGGTCGAGCGACGTCGATCACGCCGGTCGTGCCAACGTCGTTCGGCCCAGGAGCCGATCATCAGTGCAGGACCCATGAGGGCGAACACGGCCATCAGCGGGCTGAACAACATGGCGAGCACGGCGCCGAAGGCGACGGGGCCGAGCAGCATGGTGACGCTGATCCCAGCTCCGCGCGGCGCGTGCGGCGCTCGGCGGTCTGGAGCATCGAGCGGGTGCGGGTCGAGCAGAGGAGGGTCGGAGAGCGCCACCGACCGGGGCGGCCGGTTGAACAGGCGGGCAGGTGTCTCCCCAGCCGTCGGCGATGTCCGGCGGGGGAGGGGTGACGGCCCTCTACGGATCTCGACGGCGACCGCGCCGACCCGGATCACGTCGTCGAGACCGATCGAGGTGCCCGCGCCCGCCGGCCGGCCTGCCACCCGGGTGCCGTTGCGCGCGCCGAGGTCGGTCAACCGGACGTCGGCGGGCGTGGCGGCCAGCGACAGGTGACGGCGCGACACCGTCGGGTGATCGAGGCGCACGAGGTTGTCAGGGCCCCGGCCCACGGTGATCGGAGGCCGGAGGGCGGGCAGATCGATCTGCGCCCCGGCGTCGAGCCCACCGACGACCGCCAGGTGCCAGCGGCCCTCGGCATCGAGGGGTGACTCGGCATCGGCATCGATCGACGGGAGGTCGGAGCGGTGCGCGGCGAGGGTGACGGCGGAGGCGGGTGCACGCATCGAAGGACCTCGGGGAGTCGGGGAGCGGGAGGTTCGGGTCCCCGGCGCCGGTGCGGAGAGTGGAGGGCCGCGACGCCGGGGACCCGAGATCGCTGATGCTCAGGCGTCGACGCCGTTGAGCACGAGGTTGGAACGCCGTCGGTTCTCGTCGACGTAGCGCGACTGGTCACGCAGCGCCTGGGTGAGCTGGCGAAGGTTCTTGACGTAGACGCCGTCCCACTCGCCCCGGAACTGGTCGGCCAGCCGACCCTGCCAGTGGACCGCGCCCGGCGCCCCGGCCGTGCCGACCAGGCGCGAGATGTCGGCGACGAGCTGCTCGACCTCGGCGGCCTTCTGCTCGAAGGTTCGTTGCAGCTCGACCATCTGGCTGAGGTTGACGCCGACGGTGTCGGTGGTGGTCATGGGTGCTCCTCCTGGATCGCCGGGGTGGTGGTTCCGGGGAACGTAGGACGGGGAAGATCGAAAAGCAAGGAAATCTATTGAAACAAGTACCATGAGCTGAAAGGATCACACCATGCGCTTCGAGTCCCCTCCGTCTCGTGGTCCGGCCTCACGTGGTCCGGCGGTCGGTCTGCTCGGCGGTCCGGCGCCACCGGAGTCGATCGTCGGCATCGATCCGACCAAGGTCCTCGCGCTGGCCGGCGCACTCGGTCGGGCGGCAGACCGTGCGGGCTGGCTCGGGGGGATCATCCCCGGGCTGCTGTCCGAGGCGGGTGAGGACGCAGCGCTGATCCGGCCCCTCTACCAGTTCAGGGCCTGGTGCGATGCCGAGCAGGCCACGGTGCGCGCCACCGCCGAGGCCGTCCTCGTCCTCGAAGCCGGGCCGCCGACCCCGTGGCTGCTCGCGCTCGGCATCCGTCACGGCCCGGACCTGGCCGACTTCCGTTCGCCGGTCGCGGCGTTCGATGCCGCCGCAGTCGCCGCAGCCGCGCTCCGGTCCGGGGATCGAGACGCGTTCGTCGGTGTGGCCGACCGGTGGGCCGCCGATGCCGTCTTCGCGTCGGTGCTCCTCGAGCGGGTCGGCCCGTCGGCCATCGCCGACGCGGTCACCTACCTGGCGGCCCTCACCGGCTCGGGGCTCGATGACGAGCGCCGTGAGCAGGAGCGGGTTGTCTCCGGCCTGGCCACCGCATTGGCCTCCGCCCGTCGGGCCGAGGTCACCGACATCTCGGTGGGGTCGCTGCTCGACGCGCTCGACGATCGTCCGCCGGGCGAGCTGGCGCTCCTGTTCGTGGGTTCCACGGCGTTCGACGAGTCGTTCCTGGTCGATGCCGTCGGCCGCCTGGTCGAGGATCCGGCCGGCCCGCACAGTGCCGCTGATGCCTGGGTCGCGGCATCAGCGGTCGATGACGAGCGTGTCCCCCGGGACTCGACCACCCTCGTCCTGCAGGCCGTGACCCGCAATCCGATCGCCGCCGCTCGGGTGCTGCTCGAGGCCGATCTCGATCGCCTGCTCATCGCCGCGTCCTACCCCGACGACGGCGCCGCACTGGCCCGGGTGCTCGATCTCGGGACCGATCCGTTGCTCGGTGGACCGGATGCTCCTCGGGCCGCGGTCGGTGTCGTCACGTGGGTCGCCGACCGCACCACGCTCGAGCGGCGCGAGCTGGCCGAAGCGCCTCATCTGGCCGTCGGCACCTGGGCCGGCCTGGGTCGGGTGGGGGCGCACTACATCGGGTCGTTCCGCTCGGACGCCCATGACGGGGTCGAGATCGACCCGGTGTCCGACCAACTGCGTGGGGAGATCACGGGCGGGCAGGCTGACCGGTTCCTCACCTTCGCGGCCCACCAGCAGTCGGCCGCCGACGCCCTGCGCGCCGCGCTCGCGGCATGGGCGGCGCGGGGGGTGGCGCGCATCGCCGGCCGACCGACGATCGACCTGGCGCCCTACACCGCCATCGGTGACGTGGGCCGGCGAGTGTCCGACGCCGTCGAGACGGCCTCGTTCTCGTGGGCCGGTGGCGTGGATGACCGAAGGGCCGCCGAGCGGATGGCCTGGGGCGCGGCCGTCAACACCCTGTCGGCGACGGTCCCCGCATCGGGGGGCTTCGTGCTGTCGACGCTCGGCGGCGCCACGATCGACCGGTTGGTGCCGGCCGGCCGGGCCGAGCTCGATCGGGCTCGCCAGTCGGGTCGGGTCATGTCGGGCGAGCAGATGCGGCTGGAGTACCTGGCCCTGGCCGAGCTCTGGTCCCGCCGGGCCGACAACCACCTCTTCGACGGCCTCGCGGCACCGCCGGACCTGCTCGACGGAGACCGCATGCGGGCAGTGGTCGAGCTGGATCCCGACGCCATCGAGCGGTTCGACCACTGGTGCGAGCAGTTGGCCGAGCAACTTGCTGCCCACGGCGGGTCACCACTGGACCGAGTCGGTGCCGAGTTCGGGTCGACCGGCACGCGGCCCAGCGACTGACCGCCGGGTCGGTGACGGGCTCAGCGAACGCCTGGTCGCCAGGTCGATGGCGCCGGGCTCCGGTCCCAGGGGTCACAGAGGGCAGCGGCGCCAACCTGCTCGGCCGCGTGGGCCCGGGCGTCGAGCCGCTCGGCCAGGGCCACGAGCTCGGCGCCCAGTCCGTCGTCGCGGTCGCGGCCCAGGCGGGTTCTCCAGTGCTCGAGGTCGTCACCGAGGCGCGTGGCCACGGCGCCCCGCCACACATCGGGCCGGTGGTAGGCGGACAGATCGTGGGCCAGTGCCGCGACCTCGTCGGCCTGGCGCCGGAGGGCGTCGGCGCCGCGCCGCCAGGTCGCCACCATCGCCACGGCGGGATCGAGCGCCGGGACGGGGGAGAGGTCGAATCTATCGGACATGACATGGAAGATAAGGAAACTTCATGGAACTGTCCAGGGAAGAAGTGTTCCAGCGGCCAGGCAATTCGGATCGAGCACTCCTCTTTCGACCACTACCCTGTCCGGGGTGAACGGGTCCCCGGTACGCGTCGGGCTCCTCGGCTGTGGGACGGTCGGGTCAGCCCTCATCCAACTGGTGCAGGAACAGGCCGACGGGATCGAGGCGCGCACCGGCATGCGGCTCGAGATCGCTCGCGTGGCAGTTCGCAACGCGTCCAAGGACCGCGGCGTCGACCTGCCGCACGACCGGTTCACCAACGACGCGGCATCGGTGGTCGTCGATCCAGAGGTCGACGTCGTCATCGAGGTCATCGGCGGCATCGAACCGGCCCGCCAGCTCATCCTCGATGCGCTGAAGTCGGGCAAGCCGGTCATCACCGCCAACAAGGAGCTGCTGGCCAACCACGGCGGCGAGATCTTCGCCACCGCCGAGACGTCGGGCGTCGACGTGCTCTTCGAGGCCGCGGTGGGTGGCGGCATCCCGCTGGTACGTCCCTTCCGCGAGTCGTTGCTCGGCGAGCCGATCGACCAGGTCATGGGCATCGTCAACGGCACGACCAACTACATCCTCACCCGCATGACCGAGGCCGGGGTCGACTACGCCGAGGCCCTGGCCGAGGCGCAGGAGCTGGGCTACGCCGAGGCCGATCCCACCGCCGACGTCGAGGGCTACGACGCCGGGGCCAAGATCGCCATCCTGGCCAGCATCGCCTTCGGGGCGCGGGTCGTGGCCGGCGACGTGTACCACGAGGGCATCTCGGGCATCACCGCCGACGACATGAGCTTCGCCGCCCGCAACGGCTACGTCGTGAAGCTCGTCGCCATCGCCGAGAAGCTCGTGACCGACCAGCCCGGCCCGGCCGGCAACGTCGAGCTGGCCGTGCGGGTGCACCCTGTCATGCTCCGATCGACCCATCCGCTGGCCTCGGTGCGGGGCAGCTTCAACGCCGTGTTCGTGCAGGGCGCGGCCGTCGGCGAGCTGATGTTCTACGGGCGCGGCGCTGGCGGCAACCCGACGGCCAGCGCAGTTCTGGGCGACCTCATCGATGCCGCCCTGAACCTGCGCAAGGGCTCCAGCGCCAGCGTCGGTGCCCTCGGCGAGGTGCCCATCCGGCCCATCGACGACCTCGTGTCCGAGTACTACGTGCACCTCGACGTCGTCGACCAGCCCGGCGTCCTGAGTGCGGTGGCCGGCATCTTCGGCGCTCACGGCGTGTCGATCAGCTCGATGGAACAGGAAGGCCTCGGCGACGAAGCCGACCTGGTGTTCATCACCCACCGGGCGCTCGAGCGCGACGTGCAGGCCACGTTGCGCGACCTGCGTGAGCTCGACGTCGTCCACCACGTCGGCAGCGTCATCCGCGTGCTCGACGACGAACCCGACCTCACCCCGTGAGACCCGCCGACGCAGTGGCCACCGGACCGACGCCGTGAAGTACGTCAGCACCAGGGGAGCGGCTCCCGTCCTCGAGTTCGCTGACGTGCTGCTGGCCGGGCTGGCTCGCGACGGCGGCCTCTACGTCCCCGACACGTGGCCCGAGCTCACCCGCGACGCGATGGCCCGCTACGCCACGATGCCGTACGCCGAGATCGCCTTCGACCTCATGTGGCCGTTCGTCGAGGGCAGCATCGCTCCCGACGCGTTCGCGACGCTGGTGGACGACGCCTACGCCGCGTTCGACGACCCCGCTGTGGTGCCCCTCCGCGACCTGGGCGACGGGATGTGGCTGGCGGAGCTGTTCCACGGTCCGACGCTCGCGTTCAAGGACGTGGCGCTCCAGCTGGTCGGGCGACTCTTCGACCACGAGCTGACCCGACGGGGCGACAAGGTGACGATCGTCGGGGCCACGTCGGGCGACACGGGATCGGCGGCCATCGAAGCCTGCCGCGACCGCGACTCGATCGAGATCGTGATCCTGCACCCAGCCGGCCGGGTGTCCGACGTGCAGCGCCGGCAGATGACCACGGTCGACTCGCCCAACGTGCACAACTTCGCGGTCGAGGGCACCTTCGACGACTGCCAGGACCTCGTGAAGGCGCTGTTCGCCGACGAGCCGTTCCGCGACCGGGTCAACCTGTCCGCGGTCAACTCCATCAACTGGGCGCGGGTGATGGCCCAGATCGTCTACTACGTCAGCACGGCCACGCAGCTCACCGGGGGAGCGGCCCCCGTGTCCTTCGCGGTGCCGACCGGCAACTTCGGCAACGTGTTCGCCGGGTACGGCGCGCAGCGGATGGGCCTGCCGGTCTCCCAGTTCGTGGTGGGCAGCAACGCCAATGACATCCTGACCCGCTTCCTCGAGAGCTCGGTGATGGAGATGCGCGGCGTGGAGCCCACGCTGAGCCCGAGCATGGACATCCAGGTGTCCAGCAACTTCGAGCGCCTCCTCTACGAGCTGCTCGGCCGTGACGGCGTCGCCGTGGCCGAGACCATGTTGCGCTTCCGGGCCGATGGCCGCTTCGCCGTCGAGCGGGATCTGCTCGGGCTGCTCGACGAGCAGTGGGCCGGCGCCAGCATCGATGATGCGGCCACCACCGCGATCATCGCCGAGCAGTTCGCCGCGACGGGCGTGCTGATCGACCCGCACACCGCGGTCGGTCTCGGCGCCGCGTTGGCCTGCCGGGCCGATCGGGCCGTGCCGATGATCACCATGGCCACCGCCCACCCGGCAAAGTTCCCCGATGCGGTCGAGGCCGCCACCGGCATGCGACCACCGCTGCCCGAGCGTCTGGGCGACCTCTTCGACCGGCCCGAGCGCTACGACACCATCGCCTCCGACTACGACACGGTCCGGGCCGCGGTCGAGTCGGCCATCGCCTGAGCCGTCGTGGCCGGTCTCGCCGAGGGGCTGATCCGCTACGACGACGGCCGGGTGGGCTGCTGGTGGGCCGGCGACGACCCGCTCTACCGCGCCTACCACGACGACGAGTGGGGGCGACCGGTCACCGACGACGTGCGCCTGCTCGAGAAGCTGTGCCTCGAAGGGTTCCAGGCCGGCCTGGCGTGGATCACCGTCCTGCGCAAGCGGGAGCGCTTCCGTGAGGCGTTCGCCGGCTTCGATCCCGAGGTCGTGGCCGGGTTCGGTCCGGACGACGTCGACCGCCTCCTCCGCGATGCCGGCATCATCCGCCACCGCGGCAAGATCGAGGCCACCATCGGCAACGCCCGCGCCTACCTCGACCTCTCCGAGACCGGACTGACGTTGCGCGAGCTGGTCTGGTCCCATGCCCCCGACGTCGGTCATCGACCCGCCCGGCTCGACTTCGCCAGCCTGTCGGCCCTGGCCTCCACCCCCGAGTCGACGACGCTGAGCAAGGAGCTCAAGCGACGCGGGTTCCGCTTCGTCGGCCCGACGACGGTCTACGCGTTCATGCAGGCGATGGGTCTGGTGAACGACCACCTGGAGGGGTGCGACGTCCGGGCCGAGCTGACGGGGCCGAGCTGACCTGATCTTGACCGGCCCGACCCGACGAGGCGGTCGGTGCCACGCCGGGGCCGCGAGTGACGGAGCGGAAACGAGCAGGTGACGGGCCGGGGAGAAGCGCTCAGCAGATTCCTGGCATGATCTCGCCCATGAAGTACGTGGTGTGCGTTCCCGACGGCTGCGCCGACGAGCCTCTCGACGAGCTGGGTGGGCGGACGCCGCTCGAGGTTGCGCACCTCCCGGCGCTCGCCGCTCTCGCGGCGAGGGGCGAGGTCGGTCGCGCCGGCGTCATCCCCGAAGGCATGCCGCCGGGCAGCGATGTCGGCAACATGTCGATCTTCGGCTACGACCCGGTCACCTACCACACCGGAAGGGCGCCGATCGAGGCTGCCGCGCTGGGCCTGCGCCTGCGCTCCGACCAGGTGGCCTATCGCTGCAACCTCGTCACCGTCACCGACGGCGTGATGGTCGACTTCTCCGGCGGTCACCCCACGACCGAGGACGCGGCCAAGGTCATCGAGGCGCTGCAGGACGAGCTCGGGGGCGACGGGGTCGAGTTCCACCCCGGCGTCGAGTACCGCCACATCCTGGTGGTGCCGGCCTCCTGGGCCGAGGCCGACTGCACCCCGCCCCACGACCTCTCGGACAACCCGATCGTGTTGCCGACGGGTCAGGCCTCGCCCGAGCTGCGCCGCCTGATGGATGCCTCCCGCGACGTCGTCGGCCGCTTCGGCCTGGCGGCCAACCAGGTGTGGTTGTGGGGCCAGGGCTTCCAGCCGCAGATGCCGAGCTTCTCGTCGATCTACGGGCTCGACGCCGCGCTCAGCACCGCGGTCGATCTCGTCCGCGGCCTCGGCGTGCTCACCGACATCGAGGTCGTCGACGTCGAGGGCGTGACCCCCGGCTACGACACCGATTACGCGGCCCAGCTCGAGTGCGCGCTCGACGCCCTGGCCGACGGTGCCGACCTGTTCATCATCCACGTGGAGGCCACCGACGAGGCCGGACACGCCGGAGACGTCCACGAGAAGATCCGTGCCCTCGAGAACTGGGACTCGGTCATCCTCACCGGGCTGATCCCCGCGCTCGAACGCCTGGGGCCCTGGCGATTGCTCCTGCTACCCGACCACGCCACGCCGCTGCAGCTGAAGACCCACACCGCCGACCCGGTGCCCTACCTGCTCGTCGACTCGCGCCAGGACGGGCCGGGGGGCGAGTACACCGAGGCGGCCGTGGCCGGAGCCCCGATCATCGCGGGCCATGAGCTCATGGCCCGCCTCGTCGCCACCTCCTGAGCGCGTCGACCTGATCGACCGGGCCGGGACGCGGCGCGGCCCCCGCCCGGAGGCAGGGGCCGCGGCGTCGTTCTCCGGAGGCGGAGGGAGGAGGCGTCAGCCGGTGAACGACGGGCTGGTGTTCATGGCGTCGGCGGCCCCGGCCGACGGCATCGTGGTGGTCGGCGCGGCCGTGGTCGGCGTGGTGGCCGTGGGCAGGTCGATCAGGTTGGTGATCACCTGGAACGGGTTCTGCTCGTTCGCGTCCGGCACGGCGCCGACGGCGAAGACCTGCAGGAGCTTCCCGGCCGGCACGGTGACGCCGGGGATGTTCAGCACGATCGTGCCAGGGTCACCGGCGGGGGTGACGGCGAAGTCGTAGGCCGCCGTGGGCAGGTCGGCATTGCCCACCTGGCCTTGGGCCAGGTCAGTGATGCCCGGACCACCGTTGACGAGGATGTCGACGGTGGGCGCGTTGGCCCCGTGGTACACGCCGACGCGACCGCTGCCGGCGGCGACCTCGGAGACATCGTTTGCGTAGATTGCGAGATTGGGGGTTCCGCCCGTGAGGTTGGCCACGGCCGAGACGTTGGCCCCGGCGGGGACGACCACGCCGTTGGCGGTGATAGCGGTGGCGCCGGTGCACGGCGCGGCGTTGGCGACCTTCACCGTGAGGTCGTAGGTTCCGGCGGGCACCGAGATGGTGGCGACCCCGCCGAACGGCACGTCGCTCAGCAGCGCGGTGGATCCACCGGCGCAGATGTCGACGTTGCCCACGCTCGGGATGCCGTGCACGACGGTGACCGTGGCGGGGGCGTCGGCGGCGTTGGTGACCGATGCCAGTGCCGGCACGAGCGCGGCTACCAGGCCGATGGCGGCCAGGCCTCCAAGGATCGTTCCCAGCTTCTTGTTCCTCATTGTCTGCTCCTGTCGGGTGACTTTAGTGCTAAATGACCTACAGGAGTGGATACGGAGCCGATCCCCGGATGGATGACGCCCGAACGAACAACTCGCCGAACAACCTTCTGACCAGTGCGAACGCCATCCGTCCGACTCTCGGGAGCTCGCCGCCCGGGTCGGGTTGCCCCCGCGAAGTCCGCCCCTGTACGATCCCGCGGTCGTCGTTCGGGGGCTGAGCAGCGCAGCAGCTGCTGGTCACGACGATTCCCCGCCTCATTTCCCACCGGATGTCCGACGTCCGTCGGCGAGGCTCTCGCTGGTGGAGTGGCAGTCGCCCCTGGCGGCGCACTCGCTCCACCAAGCGGCCCCCAAACCCGTTCCTTGACCGTCGTCCCCGTGATCTCCAGGCCCCGATCGCAACGGTCGGCCCGCCTGGCGACCGACCACCGGGACGCTCCCCACCCACCGCCGGATCGATCCGGCAGAAACGAGAAACCGTGAGCGTGGACACACAGGAACTCGAACGCTCGGCGCTCGAGCGCAAGGACCGCGACGAGCTCCACACCATCGCGACCGCCCTCGGCGGCAAGCCGGCGTCGCGAGCCAAGAAGGCCGACATCGTCGACCTGATCCTGGAGCTGGCCGGCGTCACCGCCCCGACCGTGCCGACCGCCGACGGCCCCGTGCCTTCGGAGACCGTGGCGACCGCCGACGGCACCGAGGAGCCGACGCCGGCCCCTCGGGCCCGTCGTAGTCGCTCGCGGGCCGCGCAGCCGCCCGCCGAGACCGACCCGACCGACGCATCTGCCGACGAGGTGGCCTCCACCGAGCCCGACACCGATGCCGACCATTCCGATGCCGACCGCTCCGATGCGCCGGCCGACCGTCCCCGGGCCCGGGGTCGCAACGACCGGAGCCGTGACGACGGCCACGCGCCGTCCCGCGACGATGACGGCGGTCAGGACAGCAGCCCGAACCGGGCCGGCGGCGAGCGCAACCGCGGCCGCAGCAGCGAGTCCGAGAGGAGTTCGTCGGCCTCGACCACCGATCGGGGCCAGGGTGGGCAGGGCTCGTCGGCCAACCCCAACCAGACGAACCCCAACCAGGTTGGCCAGAACCAGGGCGCAGCCGCACAGGGACAGGCCGATGGCGAGCCCGGCAACCGCCGCCGCCGTCGTCGGGGCCGTGATCGCGGGACCGAGCGACCCGAGCAGGACCAGCCCTTCGTGGGTGAGCCCGTCGATGTCGAGGGCCTGCTCGACCTGCGCGACGAGGGCTACGGCTTCCTGCGCCTGAAGGGCTACCTGCCGAGCAAGGACGACGTCTACATCTCGGTCAAGCAGGTGCGGCAGTTCACCATGCGCAAGGGCGACATCATCACCGGCGCGGCCCGCCCGGCCGGTCGCAACGAGAAGAACCCGGCCATGCTCCGCATCGACACCGTCAACGGCGTCGACCCCGAGCGGGCCCGTGACCGTCCTCGGTTCGAGGACCTCACCCCGCTGTTCCCCGATGCGCGGCTGCGACTCGAGGGGCCGAACGACGAGAACAACATGACGGCGCGCATCATCGACCTGATCGCGCCGATCGGCAAGGGCCAACGTGGCCTGATCGTGTCGCCGCCCAAGGCCGGCAAGACGACGATCATGAAGCAGATCGCCCGGTCGATCGAGACCAACGATCCCGACGTCCACCTCATCGTGCTGCTCGTCGACGAGCGTCCCGAAGAGGTCACCGACATGCGGCGCTGGGTCAAGGGAGAGGTGGCGGCCTCCACCTTCGACCGTCCGGCCGAGGAGCACACCATGGTGGCCGAGCTCGTCATCGAGCGGGCCAAGCGCATGGTCGAGGACGGCAAGGACGTCGTCATCATCCTCGACGGCATCACCCGCCTGGCCCGGGCCTACAACCTGGCGGCTCCCGCCACCGGGCGCATCATGTCCGGCGGCATCGACACCGGGGCGCTGTATCCGCCCAAGAAGTTCTTCGGCGCAGCCCGCAACGTCGAGGAGGGCGGCTCGCTGACCATCCTGGCCACCGCGCTGGTCGAGACCGGCTCGAAGATGGACGAGGTGATCTTCGAGGAGTTCAAGGGGACCGGCAACATGGAGCTGCGGCTCGATCGTCGCCTGGCCGAGCGTCGGATCTACCCGGCCATCGATGTCGACGCCTCGTCGACCCGCCACGAGGAGCTGCTGTTCGATCGCAAGCAGCTGCAGCAGGTGTTCAAGCTGCGCCGGGTTCTGTCGGCGCTGGCCGAGGGCAGCGGAGGGGCCGGGCTCGAGATGCTGACCGACCGCCTCGGTTCGTTCAGGACCAACGACCAGTTCCTGTCCGAGATCGCCAAAGCACCGGCAAGCGCGTAGCGCAGGCGAGCCGACGTCCGGCTGAGCGCCGACGTTGCCGATCCTCAGCGTTTCCGGCACACTGTGTGGCCCCCAACATTGCTCTGGAGCTCCCGATGAAGGCTGACATCCACCCCAACTACGACGTCGCGACGGTTCGTTGCTCGTGTGGCAACACCTTCACGACTCGCTCGACCAGCCCCGAGCTCACCTCGGAGCTCTGCAACGAGTGCCACCCCTTCTACACCGGCAAGCAGAAGCTGGTGGACTCCGGTGGCCGCATCGACCGCTTCGAGCGTCGCTACGGCAAGCGCAAGGGCGCCAAGGCCGACGAATCGGCCGAGGCCACGGCCGACGCCTGAGGCTCCGGTCGCCGTCCTGATCTCTGTCCGATCCGGTGCCCCGACATCCGTCGGGCACCGGATCGTTCCGCGTCCGGAGCACCTGACGCGCTCGATCCGATGATCTCGATCCCGGCCCGCTCGACACCATGACGCTAGATCCCGATCGCCGCCGAGCCGCCATCGCCGCCAAGCTGGGTGCGCTCGTCGATGCTCGCTGGCCGGCTGCCGACACCGATCCTCCCCGGGTCGGCGCGACGTTCGCCGGCGGGGCCACGCTCACGCACGGCTCCACCGGGTGGATCCTGCTCGACGAGCGCCCGGAGCGCGGCCTGGGTGCCGCCCTCGCGTGGGCCCGCCAGCAGGAGGTCGACGACCTCCATGTCCTGGTCGACGAGCGCGCCGGCGTGGTGGCCCGCCGTGCGGGCGCGTTCGCCCGTCCGCCCCGGGTGTGGGCGGTCGAGGGTCGGACGCTCGTAGAGGCCGGTCCCGCGGCGTTCGACGCGCTGATCGTGCCGTCGCCCCGGGCCGATCAGGCCGCCGCGCTCCTGCGGGAATCAGGGGCTGACGTCGTCGTCGAGCACGGGACGATCGTGGGCGAGGTCGAAGGCCTCGAGATCGCCCGCGTCGTGGAGGACGAGCACGGCGCCCGGGTGGAGGTCGGTGTGGGGCGACACGATCGCGAGGCGTTCGCCATGCTCCACGGCGAGGTCCCCACACCCGCGGCGCTGGCGTCGGTCATCGAGACCGTGCGCGCCGTACGTCACCCCGGAGCTCCGCCACATCCCCTGAACCGGCTCGGAGCCGAGCGTTGGCTGCGCAGTCGGCTCCTGGCCGACCCATCGATCGTCGGGGCGGCCGAGCTCGTCGCCGTCGAAGGGACGCTCGCCCGTGATGGGGTCAAGGACACCATGGCCGCGGCCGCGGTCGGCTCTGATGCCGAGGGCTCACCGGTGGTCGTCGTTGCGTCCGTGGGCATCGACCTCGACTTCGTGCCGACTGCCGCTGATGCTCGGGCCCTCCACGCCCCGGGCGCTCGCCTGGTGCTGGTGCTGCCCGAGCGCGACGCCCACGCCAGCACCCTGGCCCTGGCTGCCGCGCTGGTCGACCCGGCTGAGGTCATCACCCGCCCCGGAGACTGGCGCACCTGACCTGCCTCGCCGACCGAACTTGTCGTCGGTTCGCGGCAAAGGGTCACGCCTGGACTGCGGGTTCGGGTGGGTTGGGGTAGGCCGCTCGGGGCCGGGGGAGGGCCAAAAAGGGAGCGTCGGATGGCCCGAGTAGCCTGGCTGCCGTGCGCGACCGCCTCGACGACCTGGAAGGAGAGTTCCTCGATGTCGAAGCGCGCCTGGCGGACCCGGCGTTGCTGGCCGATCAGACCCGCTACGGCGAGGTCGCGAAGCGCTACCGCGAGCTCGAGGCCATCGTGGTGCGGTCCCGTGGGCTGCGCGAGGCGTCCTCTGACCTGGCCACGGCCAAGGAGATGCTGGCCGACACGTCGGGTGACGACCGGGAGATGGTGCGAGCCGAGATCGAGGGGGCGGAGGCCACGATCGAACGGCTCGACGCCGAGCTGAAGGTGCTGCTGCTCCCACGTGACCCCAACGACGACAAGAACGTGATCGTCGAGATCCGGGGTGCGGAAGGAGGGGAGGAGGCCAACCTCTTCGCCCGTGACCTGTTCGAGATGTACCGGGGCTACGCCGCCCGCATGGGCTGGAAGCTCGAGGTGCTCGGTTCGAGCCCGTCCGACATGGGGGGCTTCAGCGAGATCACCTTCATCCTGGCCGGCGACTCGGTGTGGACGCGCATGAAGCACGAAGGCGGTCCGCACCGCGTCCAGCGGGTGCCGGTGACCGAGTCGCAGGGCCGTATCCACACCTCGTCGGCCACGGTGACCGTGCTGCCCGAGGCCGAGGAGGTCGACGTGGACCTCGACCCGAACGACCTCCAGATCGACGTCTATCGATCGTCCGGTCCCGGGGGCCAGTCGGTGAACACCACCGACTCGGCCGTGCGGATCACCCACCGGCCGAGCGGGCTGGTCGTGGCCATGCAGGACGAGAAGAGCCAGATCCAGAACCGGGCCAAGGCCATGGTCGTGCTCCGGTCCCGGTTGCTCAAGCTCGAGCAGGACAAGCAGTCGGCCGAGCTGTCCGACGCCCGACGGGGCCAGGTCGGAGGCGGTGGGCGCTCGGAGAAGATCCGGACCTACAACTTCAAGGAGAACCGGCTCACCGACCACCGCATCGGGCTCACGATCTACAAGCTGGACAAGGTCCTGGCCGGTGAGCTCGACGACGTCATCGATGCCCTCGTCGCCGACGAGCGCAGCCGCCAGTTGCAGGATGACCACGTCGCCTCCTGATCGCCCCGAACCCGATCCCGAGCGGCCTGATCTCGAGGGCACGGTGACGTGGCGCCACCTCCAGGCCGAGGCGGAACGACGCTTCCGCGATGCCGACCGCCCGTCGGCGGCCATGGACGCCCGTCGGATCGTCGAGCGCGCCGGGGGGTTCGACGGAGCCGGTTACGTGATCGGCCTGGACGACCCGGCGACCACCCGTTCGGTGGCGTGGTTCGACACGATGATCGAACGTCGGCTGGTCGGTGAGCCGCTGCAGTACGTGCTGGGGGTGTGGGGCTTCCGCACGCTCGATCTGCTCGTCGATCGCCGCGTGCTGATCCCGCGACCCGAGACCGAGGAGGTGGCCGGCTGGGCGCTCGACGAGCTCGACCGGCTCCGCCTGGCGTCGACCCGCTCCGGCCCCCTGACGGCCGTCGACCTGGGGACCGGCTCGGGGGCCATCGCCCTGTCGTTGGTGGCGGAGCGCCGCGACGTCGACGTCTGGGCCACGGACGTCTCGGTCGAGGCGCTCGACGTGGCCAGCGCCAACCTGGCCGGCCTGGGTGGACCGGCGCGGCGGGTCACCCTGGCCGAAGGATCCTGGTTCGACGCCCTGCCGGCCGAGCTCCGCGGTGGCGTCGACCTCGTCGTCAGCAACCCGCCCTACGTGGCGGCTGACGACGACCTCCCGGCCGAGGTCGCAGAGTGGGAGCCGCCGGGCGCCCTCGTCCCCGGGCCGACCGGGCTCGAGGCGCTGCTGCCGCTGGTGGCTGAGGCCCCGGCCTGGTTGGCCCGACCAGGATCGTTGGTGGTCGAGTTGGCGCCGGGCCAGGCCGAGGCCGTGGCCGAGGCGGCGCGCTCGGCGGGCTTCGCCGAGGCCCTCATCGAGATAGACCTCCGCGGCCGGCCGCGAGCTGTCGTCGCCCGGATCTGACCATCCTGGTCAGCCGGGGAGCAGCGGGGATCAGGCCGTGAAGTGGAACGAGCTGGTGAACCGGTCCCATTGGGGATGATCCTGGTAGATCGAGTTCGAGGCGAGCGTGTAGATGGTGTCGCCCTTCACGAAGATGATCGCCTTCTGGTAGCCGAAGGCCCCATTGATGTCGACGCCGGACAGGTCGTAGACGACGGCGGGGTAGCCCTGGAAGGAGGTGTCGGTGCGCTTGATCACCTGGGTGTCGTGGTTGTGCTGGGCGCTCACGGTCGTGGTCTGCGCGATGGCCTCGTCGACCATGCGATTGACCGTGCCCTTCGCCGTCTCGCCGTCGACCGGCACGAGCGGGGCGTAGTACACGGCGAGGCTGGTGTCGCTGCCGATCGTCGCTGTCCACCCGGTCAGCCGACCGTTCTCGGCCGGCGGGAACGGCGTCGTTCCGGCCTGGCGGTTGCTCGGCATCTCGACCGTGAACCCGCCCTCGGCGTCGTCGACCTGCACCCAGCCGTCATCGGTGCTCTTCAGGAACGGGATCCGGTCACGGATGCTGCCGGCACTGAGGTCACCCTTGGTGAAGCCCAGGAGGACCGCCAGAACCGCGATGCCGAGCACACCGATGACACCGATCATGACGAAGCCACCGACGCCCTTCTTCTTCGTCTGCACGGTGCGGGTCGTCGTCCCGGCCGAGACCGGCATCGCGACGGTGCCGTCCATGACGTGACCGCACAGCCGGCACTGCCGGGGTTCGTTCTTGTGGGTGGCCCCACAGATCGGGCATCGGTTCTTCGCCATCAGGCGCGCTCCCACCGGGATCGAGACGTGTTCTGCTTCACATCGGCCTGAATCGCTCGAAAGTTAGCAAGCGAACATCATTGAGTCACCGCTCGCGCGCGTGGAGTGGTGTCGGGTCGAGATCCACCTTGCGCTCAGTCACTGCAGGCCATCGGTTCACGGTCGCCCAGATAGCGATCTCGCGCCCGGCGGTCGAGCGACCCTGCCCCCAATGCACAGGCGTGGGTCAGGTCCAGCGCATCCAAACTCGACAACATGCCGTCCCCTCCGGCGAAGACCACCGCCGATGTCGGCATCGCCGCCAGGCGCCACACGGCCTCGGTGTGGTTCTGGAACCGTGGGCCGATCGCCTGGCCGGTCGACGAGTTCCACAAGGTCACGACTCCGTGTCGCGTCGAGCTGACGATCGCGCTTCCATCGGGCGTGAACGCGACATCGACAGGGTCGATCGGCTGTCCGTTGAGCTCGTTGCGTTGCTGGTCGGTGTCGAGGTCCCAGATGGTGACCCCGTCGGTCGCGGTCGCCACAGCGAGCCATCGATCGTCGGGGCTGACGGCGAGGCTGAACACGGCATCGAGGTCATCGTCCACCATGAGGGGTGCCCGAGCCTCGGAGCCGTCTCGATGCCAGAACCGAACTCGACCGTCGCCATAGGACGCGACGACATCGCCCGCACTCGTGAAGACCACCTTGTTCGCCCGCCTGGCCTGCGACGCGGTCTGCGCGACCGGTTCCTCGAAGTCATCGGTCTTCCACAGCCGTATCCCGCCGTCAGCGCTCGAGGTGGCGATCAGGTCACCCGTCGGGCCCGCGGCGATGCTGGTGATCGGCCCAGGGGACGCGTCCTCGTGACTCGCGAGCAATTGCCCCGAGGCCGGGTCCCATCGGCGCAACGTACCGGCGTCGTCACCCGATACGAGCGTTCCGTCGGCGAGGAACGTCAGGCCGAACACCCTGCCGGCATGGCCGCGGAGCTCGATCGTCGGAGCATCGGGGGAGATGACATGAACGACGCCCCGGTCGTCGCCGACCGCGATGGTCGTGGAGTCGTCGCTCAGCGCGATGCCATAGAGCGGAACATCGAACTGCTCGACCGTCTGCATCGTCGGCTCCCGGTCGGCCATGTCCCACAGACGCGCGTCCTGGTCGCGCCCGAGGGTCACCAACCGGGTCCCGTCGGCTGACGCAGCGGCATCCACCACTCGGTCATCGTGTCCGATCATCGAGGTGTCGATCTCGGACCGACTGTCGAGATCCCACTCGTGAAGCCGCCCGTCGCCTCCTCCCGCATAGAGCGATCCGCCGTCCCGCGACCAGACGAGTCCCGCCACGGCGTCGAGGGTTCGCTCACCTCCGACGGTCACGAACGGAGATGCGACGAGCGCTCCCGTGGCCAGCGACCACACGCTGGCGGTCCCGTCGCTGCTGGCGGTGGCCACTCGCTCGCCGGAAGGGTCCATCGCGAGCTCCCACACGTCGTTCGTGCCGTGCGCCGCCAAGGGCGAGCCGACCAGTCGACGCGTGGCGAGGTCCCAGACGAACACCCGACCATCACCCGTTCCGGCCAGGACCTGATCTCCGCGGCGCGTGAACGCAACGCTGAGGAAGTCGATGTTCGACCGCATCGGTTCGCCGTCGGGCTTCCATGATGACGTCGAATAGACCGTGACGATCCCATCCTCCGCCGCCGTGGCGAGGTGTTCGCCATCGGCGGAGAAGGCTGCCGACCACAGCGCGCCGGAGCTCTGGGCGATGTGTTCGCCCTGGGTCGTGTCGGAATCGAGGTCCCAACGCCAGAGGCCGTCGGCGCCGACGGCCACGAGCCATCGTCCACTCGAATCGACGGCTGCTTCCTCGATGCCCTCATTCGGGCCGGTGAGGGTTGCCGTGGCCTCGCCCGTCCGGGCGTCGACGAGCTGAACAGCACCATCGCGGGTCCCCGTCACCACCGTCGAACCATCGGGCGTCACCAGTGCCGTCAGCGCGTCGCCCACCGGGATCGGCTCGGAGGCCGCCACGATGTCCGACGCGGCCAGGGCCAGGCGTGCCATCACGATCGCCTGTTGGGCCTCGGCTGGAATCGCGTCGAGCCGTGCTGCGCTCTCGACGGCGAGCGCGAGGGCGAGCTTGGGCCGGGTCGGGGCCAGCGACTCGGCCTGGGTCGCCAGTCCTCGTGCGAACCGCCGCTCCGCCTCGGCTTCGTTGTGCTGCGACTGTCGGAGCGCGAAGAACGCGACGACCGTCGCAGTGATCGCGGCGGCCGCCAGCACCGAGAGGGTCGCGAAGGCGATTCGCCGAAGTCGTCGTCGGCGATGCCTCGCGGCCGACGCAGCTGATTCCTCGGCATCGCGGGCGGCGCGGCTCGCGTCGAGGAAGGCAGCCGGCACCTCCGAGAGCTCGAGATGCGCGGATTCCTGCCATTCGAGGACCCCGGTCAGCGGTGCGCCGCGGTACAAGAGGTCGGGGTCGCGGTCCTCGGCGATCCATTCGTTCGCGGCCCGGGCGATCCGGTGTCGGACCCGGAGGTCCTCCCGGCTCTCGTCGATCCAACCCCTCAGCCGTGGCCAGGCGCGGATGAGGGTCTCGTGCACCAGCTCGACGCCCCGTTCGTCGACCGTCAGCAACCGATCTGCCGCCAGCCGCTCGACGACGGCCGACGTCCTGGCGTCGTCTCTGAGGTCCGCCCACGAAAGCCGTCGCCGCGTATCTGGGCCATCGTCGCCCGGCGTGATGAGGCGGAGGAAGAGCCGGCGGGCGGTGATCCGGTCCGGTTCCGTCAGTCGCTCGTAGGCATGCTCGGCCGACTGCGCGATGGCCCCGATCACGCCGCCGGCGGCCTGGAACCCATCGAGGGTGAGAACCGTCCCCCGTCGGCGGATCCACGTTTCCATGAGCGCATGCGCGATCAGCGGTAGTCCGCCCGGCTCCTCGCCGGCCTCGTCGAGAACGGCCTCGGTCAGCCCGGGCTCGATCCGCAGACCCGCTCGCCGGGCCGGCCCCTCGATGGCGCGCCGGAGCTCGTGCCGTCGCATGGGCCCGACGAGCACCTGGTTCTCGCTGATTCGTTCGGCCAGCCAGGGGTATCCGGCGCAGGTCGAATAGAAGTCGGAACGGAGGGCGATCAGGACTCTGATCTGTGCATCCTGCGATGTGGTGAGCGCGTCCAGCACGTCGAGCACGGCGCGTACCTCGACGGGTTCGGTCTCGTGGGTGAAGATCTCCTCGAACTGGTCGATGGCCAGGAGCCCTGCCGTCCCTGTCGGGAGCCACCGACGGGCGGCACGAGGGTCGAGGCGAAGTTCGTCTGTCCCGGGTGCCGCACGATCTGGCGTGAGGCGGCCGAGTTGCAGGGCGAGCTCGTCGAGCGGTCCGGACCCCGGGGTGAACAGCAGAACCGGCCAGTGCTGGCTGCCCGGTAGCGCGCCGCTGCCGATCGCGGGGACGAGCCCGGCCCGCAGCAGCGACGACTTGCCGCTGCCGGACGGTCCACCGATCACCAGAGTCGAGGAGGACTGCATCCGGACCACGAGCTCCTCGACCAGCGTCTCCCGCCCGAAGAAGAACGACGCGTCGTGAGCCTGGAAGGCGGTGAGTCCCTTGTACGGACACGTCGCGCCGGCCGTGGCGGCGCGGAAGCCGACGTCACGTGCCGCGGTGTCGCTGTCCAATGCTTCGAGCGCGGCGGTCTCCCATTCGGCCATCGTGGCGAACCGCTCGTTCGGTTCGAACGCCAGACCCCGCTCGAACACGTATCGCCACGCCGTCGGAACCGTGGTGAGCTGAGCCTGGAGCGACTCCGGCTCAGGGGGCTCGCCCGTGAGGAGGTTCCACAGCACCCCGGTGGCTCCGAAGATGTCGGCGGCCGGTCCGATCTCTTCGCCCCGACGGGTCTGCTCGGGCGAGCGGAAGCGGGGGGTGCCACCCACGATGGTCGGCCCGGCGGTCGTCCGGTCCTGATCCTTGGCGAGACCGAGATCGGCGACGACGATGCGTTCTGACCCGGTGAGCAGCCCCTGCCGCTGCACCGTTGCCGTGCCGTCGCCCGCCGTCTGCGAATCGTCCACCACGAGGAGGTTCCCCGGCGTGACATCGCGGTGCACGATGCCGGCGGCGTGCAGAGCACCGAGCCCGCTGGCGAGCGCGGTGATCGTGGCCCGCACGCCAGGTGCATCGGCTGGCCGTCCTGCGACGATCCGCTGGGCGAGCGCTCCTCCTGTTGCCAGCTCCATGACCAGGTATGGGCGTCCGTCGTCCAGCTCCCCGATGTCATGCACCGCGATCACATGGGCGCTGTGGACGCGCCGGAGAAGTTGCGCCTCCCGCACGAAACGTTCGCGGGTGACCGGGTCCTGCGCGTGCTCGTGAGCCAGGACCTTGACCGCCACCTGCGCATCGAGCGCTTCGTCGAAGGCGCAGACCACGATGCCGAAGCCGCCGACGCCGAGCACCGTACGAACCTGATATCGGGAGATCCGCTCGGGCAGGTCATTCACGCCGCCGCCCCCTATGGGCTGCTAGAGCAGGTCAGAGACGTCGCGGCAGTTCACCAATGACGAGTCGATCACGTTGTGATCTCGGTCGCCGGCGGTGACACACAGCGTCGTCGAGGCTCCACGTACGCTGGTCGAGACCGCTCCCTCGCTCACGAACTCGGGATAGTCGGCGGTCGGCACCCACTCGCCCTGGGTCTTGCCTCGAGCTGCGGCGTCGTTGGTGACCTCATCGGCGCTGTACGTGTCCCAGTAGACGTGGATGTGGTTCTTCGAGAAATCCGGGGTGTAGTTCGCGGTCCAGGTGACCCGTATCTCATCACCTTCGAGCTGCGCGTCGCTGATGGTGATCTGGCAGCCTTCGACGGGACACGCGTTCGGGAGGACTGCGTCGGCCTGGGTGGTCGGGGGCGGTGAGGCCTCGCCCTCGTCGCTGCTGCTGCAACCCGCAATGAGGAGAGCCGGAACAATTGCTACCAGCGCGAGCCAACGACCGTGGCGCATGGCCGCGACCCTACCATTTCACCCCCGATCATGATCCGAAACCGCGCCAGTCAACGCTCCAGACGGTCTCCGCACCTTCCATGCCGCGCAGCTCCACCTGGCGCGGTGTGTGGAAGTCGATGTCGCCGCGTGGCTCGGCGATCTGGCGCACGAGCGAGGAAACGAGGATCTCCGAGCCGTCCGCGAGCGCACCGATCCGCGCGGCCACGACGACATGCTTCCCGAAGAGGTCGCCAGCGTCATCGACGAGCACCTCGCCGAGGTGCACACCCATGCGCACCCGCAGCTCCTGTCCTGGCGGAGACCATGCGGTTTCGGCAAGGTCGCGCTGGATGCCGATCGAGGACAGGAGTGCGCTGCGTGCGCTCCGGAAGCACAGCATGAAGCCATCGCCCTGGTGCTTGACGATCCGGCCACCGTGGGCGATGACATGGGCTTCCACGAGTCGCCCGTGGCGCTGCATGACGTCGAACCACACCGAGTCGCCGAGCCTGACCGCCAGCTGGGTCGACGACTCGATGTCGCTGAACACGATGGTGACCGTGCCCGGTTCGTCGTCGACCTCGACGACGTTGGCTCGGAGATCGTCGGCCACCGCGTCGGCCACGACCTCCATGGACGAGCGAGCCCCACCGGAACCGCCCTCCAGCACGGTGAACCCGACTGCGGCTGCGGGTCCGCGGGAGTCGCCGATCACGATGCTGCTGTCGCCGAGTCGAACGACGGATCCGACGGTCACCTGGGTTGGCCCGGTCACCGCTTCGCCGTCCACCGTGGTGCCGTTCGAGCTGCCGAGATCGGTCACGACGACCATGTTGTCCGGTCCCGGTTCGAGGGCGATGTGCCGGCGCGACACCCGGGAGTCGATCAGGATGATCCCGTCGGCCTCGCGGCCCAGCTCGAGTCGCCGGTCGATCACGAGGGTGAAAGCCTGGCGGTTCGGCGACCGAACCGTGACGGTGAGTGGAACCATTCGCCCACAGCGTGCCAGGTTCCGACCCGCCCCCTGCGACCAGCTGCTCCGGTCGAGGAGCTGGTCAGGCCCGAGGCTCGACCAGGATCTTGGCGTGAGCGTCCGGATGGCCCAGGTCCGCGAAGGCTCCGGGGATGCCGTCGATCGCGACCGAGCCGGTGATCAACGGGTCGACCTCGAGCTCGCCCTCGCTGATCCGGCGCAGCGTCTCCGCGAACTCGAGCGGGTCGTAGCCCAGCACGAACTGCAGGTTGAGCTCCTTGCCGATGGCCAGCATCGGACGCACCGTGTCGGGCTGCATGCACACGCCGACGACCAGCACCTGGGCGCCCCGAGGCGCATCGCTCATGGCGGCATCGAGCATGCCCGGAACTCCGACCGCCTCGAAGATCACCATCGGGCTCTTCGACCCCAACCGTCGCCATGCGTCGACGGCCGGTTCGGTCGCCGGGTCGACGGCTTCGTGGGCGCCCATGGTCAGGGCCAGTCGGCGGCGGGTCTCGCTGAAGTCGGCGGCGATGATCGGCTCGACCCCGAGGGCGTGGAGCGCGGCGATGACCGCCAGTCCCACCGGACCGGCGCCGAGCACGACGGCGGCGTGGCCGGGCGTGATCTGCGAGCGGTTGACAGCATGGAGACCCACGGCCATGGGCTCGGTGAGCGCGGCCCGCCGCGCCTCGAGTCCGTTGGGCACCGGCAGCGCAAGCAGGTCGTTGAGCACCATGAGCTCGCCGTAGCCACCGGGGTAGTCGTTGCTGTAGCCCACGGCGTGCAGCCCGGTGAGATCGAACGCCACGGGCATGGAGACGATGGTGTCGCCCACCTTCGAGTTGCCGACGTCCGGACCGAGCTCGACCACCTCGGCCGCGAACTCGTGGCCCATCACCACATCGTTCGAGAGGTCCATGACCTGCATCGACGGCATGCCTTCGGCAGGAGGGCCGGCCTGCTGCGACATCTCGACCATGAGATCGCCGTGGGCCAGCGCGTGCAGGTCGGATCCGCAGATGCCGCACGCGAGTGTTCGAACCAGGATCTGGCCGGCTCCGGGGCGCGGCTCGGCGACATCGTCGATCACGAGCGCGCCCTGCCGCATGATTGCTGCCTTCATTCGTTCCCCCGTTCCGGGGCGCCCGTCCGCCGGGCGCCGCCGCCACCGTACCGCTGTACCAGCGAAGGGGTGAGCGGTGGAGGCGAACCCTGCCCTACGATCCCCGAGCGCGATCGAACCGGTCGCCATGACCGCACAGGGGGGACCGACGATGTTCGGCAACAGGAAGAAGGCCATCGGCGGGGCCGAGAAGCTGGCTGGCGTGGCGTTCTTCGACGGGTTCTCGCCGGAGGAGCTGCAGCGGGTGGCCGAGCTGGCCGACGACGTCGACGCCGAGCCCGGCGCGGTGCTGGTCGAACAGGGTCGCGTCGGTCAGGAGTGCTACGTGATCCTCGAGGGGCAGGCCGGGGTCTACGTCGGCGGCGAGCACGTGGCCACCTCCGGGCCGGGCTCCATGGTCGGCGAGATGGCGCTCCTCGAGCACAAGCCCCGCAACGCCACCGTGGTGGCCGAGGGGCCGATGAAGCTCATCGTGTTCGACACGCATGCCTTCAAGCAGCTCCTCCAGGAGATGCCCAAGGTGAACGACCGGGTGATGGAGACGCTCGCGGCTCGGCTACGCCCTGCGACCTGAACGACCTACCTGCCGAACGATTCGCTCGATGTCGCCCAGGCCGACCTCGAGCGGTCGGTCAGGCCGACCTCGATCAGATGACCGGTGGGTCGACCGACGAGACTTCCAACGGTGTGGGCTGGTCAGCCCGAGAGCTCGACGGACCCGTCCGGGCCGAGCCGGGCGGCCCGCCCGACGGCTGATGTGGTGAGCAGGTCGGCCATGGTGTCGGCATCGGTCGACGAGCCCCACCCGCGGGCCCCGTCGGGCGTGAGCACGGCCACGCAGCGCGTGCTCCGGGTCGCCCTGCGCGGTCGTGCATGACCGTGTAGCTGTCGACGGTGACCGCTCCGGCGTAGTCGCCGGCCTCTTCGCGGCGGGGGAGGGCGTCGACCTCGGCCTGCAGGTCGTCGTGGCGGAAGCCGGCGGCCGGGGGTCGAGCCCCGTACACGCCGAAGGCGTGCTTGGTGGTGTAGCCGCCGTTGGCGGTGCACAGCCCGAGCGCGTCGGGGTCGTCGCGCAGGACGCCGGCCATGGTGGCGATGCCGTGCATCGGGTAGTTGTTCCACGGCCCGCCGGCGAAGCTCATGCCGCCGGTGACCGTGAGCTGGCGCTCGGGGTCGAGGCCCGAGCTCGGCCGGCGGCGATCTGCACGGCGGACGGGAAGCAGGAGTACAGGTCGACGTGCGCCAGGTCGTCGGGCGCGGTGCCGGCCAGCTCGAGGGCCCTGGCTCCGGCCAGGCGGATGGCCGGCGACGAGTGCAGGTCGGCCCGGTTCGAGACGTACCAGTGGTCGTGGGCGCCGGTGCCCGAGTGCGGGAACACCCAGCGGTCCGCGGGCACCCCCATCGATCGGGCCGCCTCGACCGAGCAGAGGATGAGGCCGGCGCTCTGCTCGACGTTGTTGTTCGAGTTCATGAGCTTCGTGTACGGGAAGCCGATCATCCGGTTGTCCGGTGTGGCGGTGGCGATCTCCTCGGCGGTGTAGGCCCGCTGGATCCAGGCGTTCGGGTTGTTGGCCGCGACCTCGCTGAAGCGGGACCACAGCGCGGCGGCGCGGTGGCGCTGCTCGTCGAGCGTCCGGCCCTGCGGCGGCCCCGAGCGCCACCTCGAACATCGGGTACACCTGCACCGGCATGAACACGCCCCGCTCGATCTCGCCGGCCGACGACAGCTGCGGGTCGTGCTCGCCCAGCAGCACCGTCGGCCGGGTGCCCTCGGGCTGGGTGGTCCAGTCGAGCGTCGTCGCCGGCGGACCGGGCTGCCGTGCGCGAGCGCCACGCCTCGCCGCCGGTCACGAGCACGACATCGGCCCGGCCGGCCTGGATGTCGGCGGCGGCCTGGGTGCACGACCGTCTGGACGTAGTTGCCGCCCATCACCGTGTAGAGCGTGTGCCGGGGTCGACGCGCCGAGCCGCTCGGCCACGAGGGCGCCGGGGTCTTCGTAGCGCCACGACAGCTCGCAGAGCACCCGCACGGAGTCGGCCCGGGCCAGCACGCCCGACGATCCGGTGTCGGCCTCGGCGATGCGCAGGGCCTCGGCCATGAGGTCGACCGGCTCGAGCACCTCGGCGCCGCGGTCGACGCGGTGGTTGAGCTGGCCGGTGCCGATGAGCACCGGGGTGCGTGGGTCGAGGCCGTCGGCCATGGTTCTCCTGATTGCTCGGTCGAGCGGCAACAGCCGGTCGAGGTCCGGGTCGGCGGCGACGATATCGCTGCCGCCGGTCGGTCACTACACTCCGCCCATCGAGATCCTCATCGTGTGCACCGGGAACACCTGTCGATCGCCGATGGCGGAGGCGATCCTGCGCCAACGCGTCGCAGCGCCTCGGCGTCGACGCCACCGTGGCATCGGCGGGGCTGCTGAGCGACGGGCAGCCGGCCACCGACACCGCGGTCGACACCATGGGCGATCGCAGGGCCTCGACATCACGGCCCATCGCAGCCGACGCATCACCCCGCAGCTGCTGGCCGGACCGGACCTCGTCATCGGCATGGCCCGTGAGCACGTGCGCGAGGCCGTGGTCCTGCGACCCGAGCTCTACTCCCGGACGTTCACGCTCAAGGAGCTCGTGCGCCGGGGCGGCGAGCTCGGTCCCCGCGACCGCCGGCCAGTCGATCGACGTGTGGTTGCGGGCCGCGCACGAGGGTCGCACACCCGTCCAGCTCATGGGGTCGTCCGACGTCGACGACGTCGCCGACCCGGTCGGTCGTGGGCCGGCCGTCTACGAAGCGACGGCTCGCGAGCTCGGTCGTCCTCGTCGACCGGCTGGTCGACCTACTCTGGCAGCCGGTCGCGTCGGCCTCCTCGGCCTGATCGACGACCAGCCCGATCGACGTCCGGACACCCGTGCCGGCGACGCCAACGACGAACCGGAACCGAGGAGCCTCCCGATGCCCTGGCCCACCGAACGAGACACCGAGCTGTTCGACCTCATCGACCAGGAGGTCGAGCGCCAGAACACCACCCTGCAGCTGATCGCCTCGGAGAACTTCACCTCGCCGGCGGTGATGGAGGCCACCGGGCTCGGTGCTGACCAACAAGTACGGCGAGGGCTACCCGGGCAAGCGCTACTACGGCGGCAACGTCTTCATCGACGAGGTCGAGGACCTCGCCCGCGAGCGGGTCAAGGCCCTGTTCGGCGCCGAGCACGCCAACGTGCAGCCCCACTCGGGGGCCAACGCCAACGTGGCGGTCTACCTGGCCCTGCTCGAGCCGGGCGACAAGGTCATGGGCATGAGCCTCGACCACGGCGGCCACCTCACCCACGGCTCGCCGGTCAACATCAGCGGCCGGCTCTACGACTTCGTCTCCTACGGCGTCACGCCGAGCGACGAGCGCCTCGACTACGACCAGATCCGCGACCTGGCCCGAGCCGAGCGCCCGAAGCTGATCGTCGCCGGGGCCACCGCCTACCCCCGCATCATCGAGCCGGAGCCGTCTGCGCGAGATCGCCGACGAGGTCGGCGCGCTGCTCATGTTCGACGCCGCCCACATCGCCGGGCTCATCGCCGGTGGCGTGCACCCGAACCCGGTGCCCTACGCCGACATCGTCACCTTCACCACCCACAAGACGCTGCGCGGCCCGCGGGGCGGCTGCATCCTGAGCCGGGCCGAGCTCGGCCCGGCCATCGACAAGGCCATGTTCCCCGGGCTGCAGGGCGGCCCGCTCGAGCACGTGATCGCGGCCAAGGCGGTGGCGTTCCGCGAGGCCGCCCACCCGTCCTTCGCCACCTACGCGGCCCAGATCGTCGCGCAACGCCGGCGCGCTGGCCGCGGCCCTGGCCGGCGAGGGCTTCCGCCTGGTCTCGGGCGGCACCGACAACCACCTCATGCTGGTCGACCTGCGCTCCTTCGACGCCGAGCTCACCGGCAAGGAGGCCCAGACGGTGCTCGACCGGGCCGGCATCACGCTCAACCGCAACACCATCCCCGACGACCCCCGCAGCCCGTTCGTCACCAGCGGCCTGCGCATCGGCACCGCCGTCGGTCACCACCCAGGGCATGACCGAGGCCGAGATGGGCACCATCGCCGCGCTCATCGCCCGGGCGCTGCGCGTCGCCGGGCCGACGACGCCGAGCTGGCGGCCGTGCGCGACGAGGTCGTCACCCTGTGCTCCAAGTTCACCCCCTACCCGTGACTCGGCCCCGCTCCGCAACCTGGGGCGCTGGCGCGCGCTCTGGCGCGCCCGACGGCCCCAGGCTCGACGGTGGGCGACCGACGGCGCGCGGTTCGGGGTGGCGTAGGCCGTGCCCTCGCTCGGCGCCTACGCGGTCGGTGCTGGTCATCGTCACCGTGGTGACGTTCGTCGGCCATCCCGCTGGTGCGGCGCATGGCGGTGCGGGTCGGCGCGGTGGTGAAGCCCGACGAGCGGCGCGTGCACGAGCGGCCGACGCCGACGCTGGGCGGCGGCGCCATGCTCGTCGGCTTCCTCGTCGGCATGCTCGTCGCCTGGCGCATGCACGCCTTCGACTCGATCTTCGACAGCAACACCGAGCCGCTCGGCCTGGTCATCGCCGCGGTGCTGATGCTGGCGGTCGGCGCCATCGACGACCTCCGTGAGGTCTCGCCGCCGGCCAAGGTCGCCGGCATCGTCGCTGTCGGCCAGCGTGCTCGTGTTCTCCGGCATCAGCCTGCTGTCGCTCCGCATCCCGTTCGTGGGCACGTTCATCCTCGACCCGAACTGGTCGTACCTGCTGAGCGTGATCTGGGTGCTGGGCATGACCAACGCCATCAACTTCATCGACGGCCTCGACGGGCTGGCCGCCGGCATCATGGCCATCGCGGCGGGCACGTTCTTCCTCTACGCCATCCAGCTGCAGAACGACGGGCGTGCTGCCCGACGGCAACATCGGGCCGCTCATCGCCGTCCTCGTGCTGGGCATGTGCCTCGGCTTCCTGCCGTGGAACGTCCACCCGGCCAAGATCTTCATGGGCGACGGCGGAGCGCTGCTGCTCGGCCTGCTGATGGCGGCATCGACCATGGTGGTCGGCGGCCGCACCGATCAGCCCGTTCAGCGGCCAGACGTTCTTCTTCTTCGCCCCGGTCCTCATCCCGCTGGTGATCCTCGGCGTGCCGATCTTCGACACGGCGTGGTCGATCGTGCGACGGGCCCGCACCCGCACGAGCCTGGCCACCGCCGACAAGGACCACCTGCACCACCGCCTCATGCGCCTCGGCCACGGCCAGCGCCGCAGCGTGTTCATCCTGTGGGCGTGGACGGCGCTGCTGTCGGGCTTCGTGCTCTACCCGACCTACACCCACTCCGGCGACGCCATCGTCCCGATCGGCATCCTGGCGCTCGGCCTCGCTGCTCTACACCGTGCTGCACCCGCGGGTCGCGCCAGACCCATCGGGCCGACACCGAGGCGCGCGCCGCTCGACACCGATGCCGGGGAGGCCGACGGCGGGCCGATGGCCACGGTCGAGGATCCCGGTGCCGTTCGGTCGACAGCTCCGACCGACGCCGGCCGACGGTCCCGCAGCTGACGTGCTCAACTTGCGGCTTCCGGGGCGTCTGCCCTAGTTTGAGATTCAGTTCACAAGCGCGACGCACCTGGGGGTGCGTCGCCTGTCCGGTCGGTGTCGATCGGACACGCAGCACACCATCCACCGTCAACCGGTCGCCTTCAGGATGTCTCGAGTGTCAGCTTCGCAACGGCGCGAACTCACCCAATCGATGCACAAGAGCACCGGCTCGTACGAGCTGGTGCTCAGCCCGCTCCTGCTGGCGCTGATCGGCTACGGCCTCGACCGCTGGCTCGGCACCCTCCCGCTGCTCACGATCATCTTCGCCGTGCTCGGCCTCGTCGGTGCCTGCATCAAGATCTACTTCGGCTACATGACCGAGATGGACGAGCACGACAAGGACGCGCCATGGGCGAAGCGTTCGTAACCCGCTTCGACGGCCCCGGTCCCGAGGGCTCGATCGTGAAGGACATGGCCAAGCGGGCGGCCATGGGCGCGCCCGGTGCTGATCGTCGCCTTCGGCCTGATCTGGGGCGTCGACGGCGCCCTGTCCACCGCCTACGCCATCGCGCATCGTGATGCTGAACTTCGCCCTGTCGGCCGCCATCCTGTCGTGGTCGGCCCGCATCTCGCTCGGCATGCTCATGGGCGCCACGCTGTTCGGCTTCCTCATCCGCATGGCCATCGTGCTCGTCGCGGTGCTCGCCGTCGTGCACGCCGCCGTGGGTCGAGGTGGTGCCGTTCGGCATCACCATCGTCGTCACCCACCTCGGGCCTGCTGTTCTGGGAGATGCGCTACATCTCGGCATCGCTCGCCTTCCCCGGGCTCAAGCCCATCTCGGCCGCTGGCTTCTCGAGCTCGCCGCCCACCACCGCCGCAACCTCCATCGACCCAGCTCCACGGAGAAGGAGTCGTCGACCTCGTGATCGCCACGCTGATCGCCGAAGTGAAGTTCCCGCCGATCCAGAACCTGGTCGAGTGGCCGAACGGCTTCGGCACGACGACTCCTGGTACGGGTTCAACAAGATCGCGCTGATGAGCGTGCTGGCCGTGCTCTTCACGGTCATCCTGTTCGTGCTGGCCCGCAAGAAGCAGATGGTGCCCAAGGGCGCGCAGAACCTGGCCGAGACCTCGGTGAACTTCATCGAGGAGGGCATCATCAACCAGACCATCGGCCACGACGGGCATGAAGTACCTGCCCTTCCTCGGCGCGCTGTTCTTCTTCATCCTCTTCGGCAACCTGTTCGAGGTCATCCCCGGCGTTCCAGATGCCGGCCAACGCCCGCATGGCCAACCCGGCGATCCTGGCCCTGATCACCTGGGTGTTCTTCATCTGCGTCGGCATCAAGGCCCAGGGCCCGCTCAAGTACTTCAAGAACAACCTGTTCCCGCCGGGCGTGCCCGTGGCGCTCTACATCCTGGTCACGCCGATCGAGCTCATCTCGACCTTCATCGTGCGGCCCTTCTCGCTGGCCGTCCGGCTCTTCGCCAACATGCTCGCCGGCCACATCCTGCTGGTGACCTTCAGCGTGCTGTGCATCACGCTCGTTCACCGCCAGCCTGCTGGCCCTGGTGCTGCCGTTCTCGTTCTTCATGCTCGTCGCCCTCACCGGCTTCGAGGTCATGGTGGCGTTCCTGCAGGCCTACATCTTCACCATCCTCGCCGCCGTGTACATCGGCGGGGCGCTCCACCCGGAGCACTGATCCTCACCCATCGCCAGACCTCGCTCTCGTCCCGCTGTCATCGCCGGTGTCGCCGGCGGTGCCGAACCAAGAGCAACAGGAGAACCCACCACAATGAGCACGCTCGCTACGGCCGTCACGCTCGCCCAGGAAGCCGGCCTCACCGCCGGCCGACCAGAAGGCCATCAGCGGCGCCACCGGCGCCGGTCTGGCCTACGGCCTCGCCGCCATCGGCCCGGGCATCGGCATCGGCTACCTCGTCGGCCAGTCCGTCCAGGCCATGGCCCGCCAGCCCGAGGCCGCCGGCATGGTGCGCACCACCATGTTCCTCGGCATCGCCTTCACCGAGGCCCTCGCCCTCATCGGCTTCGTCGTCTTCATCCTCCTCAAGTTCGTCTGATCGTTCGTCGGCCGCGGTCGTCGCCCTCGGGCCGGCGGTCCCGTCGACCGGCGACCGACCGTTCGACCGACCTCCGGATCTCAAGGAGACCCCTGTGGTTCTGTCCACCCTGCTGCTGGCCGCCGAAGCGGTAGTCGTCGAGAAGGCACCGAACAACCCGATCCTGCCCGTCGCCAACGAGCTGTTCTGGGGCGCGGTCTGCTTCTTCGGTCTGTGGGCCCTGATGAAGTTCGTGCTGCTCAAGCCGGTCGTGTCGACCATGCAGGAGCGCGCCGCCAAGGTGCGCGACGACCTCGACCAGGCCGAGCGGGCCGAGCGCGAGCTCGAGGCGCGCCATCGAGCAGTACAGCGCGGGCCTGCTCGAGCGCCAAGGCCGAGGCCACCCGCATCATCGAGGACGCCCGGGCCCAGGCCGACGCCTACCGGGCCGACGCAAGCTGGCCGAGGCCGAGGCCGAGGTCGCCGCGCTCCGGTCGGCCGCGGCCGAAGAGGTCGCTGACCGCCAAGGCCGACGCCATGGCCCAGCTCCGGGGCGGGGTCGCCCAGATCGCCGTCGACGCCGCATCGGCGGTCGTGCAGAAGCCGCTCGATCCGGCGGCGCAGATGCAGGTCATCGAGGACTACGTCAATCGGGCCGGCTCGCCGAGCTGATCTGGCAACCCGACCCGCACTCAGGAGAATCACATGTCGCATCTGTTGCTACTGGCCTCGGAGGAGCCGAACGGCTTCCTGCTGTCCAGCGACCTCAACGAGGTCATCTGGGGCTCGATCGCCTTCTTCATCGTCCTCGGGCTGCTGATCAAGTTCGGCGGCCCGGCCGTCAAGAACGGCCTGGGCGGGCGCACCGAGCGCCTGGCCAAGGAGCTCGACGACGCCGCGGCCGCCAAGGCCGAGGCCCAGGCCAAGCTGGCCGACGTGCAGCACCGCATCGCCGACGCCGGCAACGAGCGTCAGCGGATCCTCGACGAGGCCGGCACCGACTGCGGCGTCGCTCAAGGCCCAGCTGCAGGCCAAGGCCGACAGCGACGCCGCCGAGCTCGTCGCCCGGGCCACCGCCGACGTCGAGGCCTCCAAGGGCCAGGCGCTCGCCGACCTGCAGGCCGACGCCGCCTCGCTGGCCCTCGGTGCCGCCGAGGCGGTCGTGAACCGCAACCTCGACGCCGCCACCCAGACCGATCTCATCGAGAGCTACATCACCCAGGTCGGAGCCCAGTCATGAGCGACCAGCGCAACCTGCTCTACGCCGAGGCGTTCCTCAACGTGATCGCGGCCGAGGGCCACGTCAACGAGGTCCAGGACGAGCTGTTCCGGTTCTCCCGCGTCGTCGAGGGCAACGACGAGCTGCGCGACGCCCTCAGCGACCCGCACCTCCCGGCCGCCCGCCGCACGCAGATCTGCGAGGACCTGCTCGGCCGGCAAGGCCTCCGACACCACCGTCGCGCTCGTGTCGCTCGTGGTCGGCAACGGCCGGGTCCGCGAGCTGCCCGGCATCGTCGATCGACTGCTCGAGCTCACCGCCTCCAGCGGTGACCGCCACATCGCCGAGGTCCGCTCGGCGGTCGAGCTCACCGAGGACCAGAAGTCCCGCCTGGCCGCATCGCTCAAGGCGGCCACCGGCAAGGACGTCGACATCGTCGTGGTCGTCGACCCCAGCGTGCTCGGCGGCATCGTCACCCAGATCGGCGACACCGTCATCGACGGCTCCGTGCGCCATCGTCTCGCCCAACTCCGTGAGTCGTTCTAAGGCTTAGAGGGATACCAACGTCATGGCAGAACTGACCATCAACACCGGCGACATCACCGCCGCGCTCCAGAAGAACCTCGCCGGGCTTCCGGCCCGACGTCGAGACCAAGACCGTCGGTCGCGATCCTCGAGGTCGGCGACGGCATCGCCCGCGTGTCGGGTCTGCCCGACGTCGGCGTGAACGAGCTGCTCGAGTTCGAGGGCGGCACGCTCGGCCTCGCGCTGAACCTCGACGAGGAATCCATCGGCGCGGTCATCCTGGGCGACTCCGAGTCGTCGGCCCAGGTCGAGGAAGGCGCCACCGTGCGGGCCACCGGCCGCATCCTCTCGGTGCCGGTCGGCGACGCCATGCTCGGCCGGGTCGTCAACGCCCTCGGCGAGCCCATCGACGGCAAGGGCGCCATCGTCGGCTCCGAGCTGCGCCGCATGGAGGTCCAGGCCCCCGGCATCGTCGGTCGCCAGCCCGTGCACGAGCCGATGCAGACCGGCATCAAGTCGATCGACGCCATGACCCCGATCGGTCGGGGCCAGCGCCAGCTCGTCATCGGCGACCGCAAGACGGGCAAGACCACCGTCTGCATCGACACGATCCTGAACCAGAAGGGCCAGGACGTGAAGTGCATCTACGTGGCGATCGGGCAGAAGGCCTCGACCGTCTCGCAGACCGTGAACACCCTCCGCGAGTACGGCGCCCTCGACTACACGGTCGTGGTCGTGGCCTCGGCCGGCGATCCGGCCCCGTTCAAGTACCTCGCCCCCTACGCCGGCTGCGCCATGGGTCAGCACTGGATGGACAACGGCCAGGCCGCCCTCATCGTCTACGACGACCTCTCCAAGCAGGCCGAGGCCTACCGCCAGATGTCGCTGCTGCTGCGCCGCCCGCCGGGACGTGAGGCCTACCCCGGCGACGTGTTCTACCTGCACAGCCGTCTGCTCGAGCGGGCCGCCAAGCTGTCCGACGACCTCGGCGCCGGTTCGCTCACCGCCCTCCCGGTCATCGAGACGAAGGCCGGCGACGTCTCCGCCTACATCCCGACCAACGTCATCTCGATCACCGACGGTCAGGTGTACCTCCAGGACGATCTGTTCAAGTCGGGTGTGCGTCCGGCCGTCGACGTGGGCATCTCGGTGTCCCGCGTGGGTGGCGCGGCGCAGACCAAGGCCATGAAGTCGGTGGCCGGCACCCTGAAGCTCGACCTCGCTCAGTTCCGTGAGCTCGAGGCGTTCGCCACCTTCGGCTCCGAGCTCGACAAGATCTCGGCCGCTCAGCTCGAGCGCGGCTACCGCCTCACCGAGCTGCTGAAGCAGAACCTCAACTCGCCGATGGCGATGAACGAGCAGGTGGCGGTCATCGCGGCCGGCACCGGCGGTTACCTCGACGACATCCCCGTCGCCGACGTCAAGCGCTTCGAGACCGACCTGCTCGACTACCTGCGTGGTCGCCACGGCGATCTGCTCGACTCGATCCGCACCACCGGCAAGATGCCCGAGGGTGGCGCGCTCGAGTCCGCCATCGCCGCCTTCAAGGACGAGTTCGTCCCCTCCGAGGGCGGCACCACGACCGTGGCGCCGGACGACATCGAGGTCGGCGATGCCGTCGTCACCCGGGTGGCAGGACGACGTCCACCTGCCCGAGGACGAGATCGCCCGCACAGAGACCGAGGCGTAGCGATGGCAGGTGGCCAGGAGCGCATCCTCCGACGGAGGATCAAGAGCGTCGAGTCGACGAAGAAGATCACGCGCGCCATGGAGCTCATCTCGGCCACCCGTGTGGTCAAGGCGCAGGACCGCGCCGCCGCGGCACGCCCCTACAGCGAGCAGATCACCTCGGTGATCCTCGACCTGGTGCAGGCCGGTGCGGCCAAGGACCATCCGCTGCTGCGCGACAACCCCGACGCCCACGTGGCCGCGATCGTGGTCGTGACCTCCGACCGCGGCCTCTGCGGCGGCTACAACTCGTCGGTCATCCGCATGGCCGAGCGCGAGATCAAGGCCCATCAGGAAGCGGGCCGCGACTACGCCCTCATCGTGGTCGGCACCAAGGGCGAGCAGTACTTCCGCTTCCGTGACTACCGCATCGACGCCACCTTCCCCGGTGTCACCGATCAGCCCACCTACGAAGATGCCCGTCGGGTGGCTGCCGCGGTGCGCGAGCGGTTCGAGACCGGCACGCTCGCCTCGGTCGACCTCGCCTACACCCGCTACATCAACTCGGGCACCCAGGAGGCCGTCCTCCGACGGTTCCTCCCGCTCGAGGTCGACGCCGAGGAATCGGCCGGCGCCTCGACGGGTCCGTCGGCCGACCTCGAGTACGAGCCCTCACCCTCGGGCATCCTCGACGAGATCCTGCCCCGCTACGTCGAGTCCCGGATCTTCTCGGCGCTGCTCGACGCCTCGGCCTCCGAGCACGCTGCTCGCCAGCGGGCCATGAAGGCCGCTACGGACAACGCCGAAGAGCTCAAGACCAAGCTCACCCGGATCATGAACCGGGCCCGCCAGGACTCGATCACCACCGAGATCATGGAGATCGTCGGCGGGGCCGAGGCGCTCAAGGGCGACAAGGGCGGGCCCGAGGACCTGCTCCTCGAGCACCTGACCCCGTCCCATGCCTTCGCCCAGCAGCTCGACTCGAGCGACCACCAGCTCTCGCGGCACTGACCGCCCCGCACGCACACCCGCACGCCGAACCTCGCCTGCACCAGGAGAAACCCCAGATGACCGTCACCGAGAACCCCACGAGCGCCCCGTCGGGCACGCCGGCGCTGAAGGAAGGCCGCGTCGTGGCCATCGCCGGCCCCGTGGTCGACGTCGAGTTCCCCCGTGGCTCGCTGCCCGAGATCAACACCGCGGTCACGTGGACGATCAGCCTCGACGGCACCGACGTGTTCGTGACCGGTGAGGTCGCCCAGCAGATCGGCGACAGCCGGGTCCGCGTCGTGGCCCTCAAGCCCACCGACGGCCTGACCCGCGGCACGCTCGTGCAGAACACCGGTCGAGGCATCAGCGTGCCGGTCGGCGACGTCACCCTCGGCAAGGTCTGGAACGTCATCGGTGAGCCGCTGAACGCGCCGGCCTCGGTGCTGAACGACGTATCCGAGCGGTGGGACATCCACCGTGAGCCGCCGGCGTTCGACACCCTCGAGCCCAAGGCCGTGGTGTTCCCGACCGGCCTCAAGGTCATCGACCTCCTCACCCCTTACGTGCAGGGCGGCAAGATCGGCCTGTTCGGTGGTGCCGGCGTCGGCAAGACCGTGGTCATCCAGGAGATGATCAACCGGGTCGCCACCCAGCACGGTGGTGTGTCGGTGTTCGCTGGTGTGGGGGAGCGCACCCGCGAGGGCACCGACCTCCTCCTGGAGATGGAAGAGACCGGCGTGCTCGAGAAGGCCGCCCTCGTCTTCGGTCAGATGGACGAGCCGCCGGGCGTGCGCCTCCGCGTCGCCCTCTCGGCGCTGACCATGGCCGAGTACTTCCGTGACGTGCAGGGCCAGGACGTGCTCCTGTTCGTGGACAACATCTTCCGCTTCGTCCAGGCCGGCTCCGAGGTCTCCACCCTCCTCGGCCGCATGCCGTCGGCCGTGGGCTACCAGCCCACGCTGGCTGACGAGATGGGCGAGCTGCAGGAGCGCATCACCTCCACCCGGGGTCGTTCGATCACCTCGCTGCAGGCCGTGTACGTGCCCGCCGACGACTACACCGACCCGGCGCCGTTCACCACGTTCACCCATCTCGACGCCACCACCGAGCTCTCCCGTGAGATCGCCTCGCTGGGCATCTATCCGGCGGTCGATCCGCTGGCGTCGACCTCCACCATCCTCGCCCCCGAGGTCGTGGGCCAGCGTCACTACGACGTGGCCCGCAAGGTGCAGGAGGTGCTCCAGCGGTACAAGGAGCTGCAGGACATCATCGCCATCCTCGGCCTCGACGAGCTCTCCGAAGAGGATCGCATCGTCGTCGACCGGGCCCGCAAGGTGCAGCGCTTCCTGTCGCAGCCGTTCAACGTGGCCAAGGTCTTCACCGGCCTCGACGGCGTCACGGTCTCGATCGAGGACACCATCGAGTCGTTCGAGCAGCTCGTCAACGGCGACCTCGACGACCTGCCCGAGCAGGCGTTCCTCAACGTCGGCGACGCCGACTCGGTCCGGGCCAAGGCCCGTGAGCTCGAGAAGAACTCCTGATGCCGATGCATGTCGAGCTCGTCTCGCCCGAGAGGGTTCTGCTGTCGACGGAGGCCACCATGGTCATGGCCCGCACCATCGGTGGCGGTGACATCGCCTTCCTGCCCGGCCACGCCCCGTTCATCGGCGCGCTGGCGGCGTGGGTCGTCGAGATCGTCCCGGTCGACGGTCCGCGCCAGCTCGCTGCTGTGCACGGTGGATTCATCTCGATCACCGACGACAGCGTGAAGATCCTCTCCGATCTGGCCGAGCTGGCCGACGGCATCGACGTCAACCGTGCTCAGGCCGCCATCGAGCGGGCCGAGGCCGTCGTCGCTCGCGGCGACGACGAGGTCGCGGTGGCCGAGGCCATCAGCGCGGTGGCCCGGGCCAGCGCCCGCCTCCGCGCCGCCGGCGCCCTCGTCTGACCGACCTCTACCCCCTCCACCCTTCTGGCGCTCCTGCATCGCGCCGAGCGCGACATATCCAGGGTCAGAACGTCGGATCAGTCGTCGATGACGATCTTGTCGAGGCCCTGCGCCGGTTCGGGGTAGGTCAGGTCGAGCGACTCGAGGGTCTCGACGAGGATGCGTGAGACCAGCAGGTTGCGGTACCACTTGCGATCCGACGGGATCACGTACCACGGCGCATCGACGGTCGACGTGCGCGAGATGGCCTCCTCGTAGGCGTCGGTGTAGGCGTCCCAGTACTTGCGTTCCTCGAGATCGCCGTGCTCGAACTTCCAGTGCTTGGCCGGGTTGTCGAGCCGCTCCTGCAGGCGCTCACGCTGCTTCTCCTTCGAGATGTGCAGGAAGAACTTGCGGATGATCGTGCCCTCGTCGGCCAGCATCTGCTCGAAGTTGCGGATGTGCTCGTAGCGCTTCTTCCAGACCTTCTCCGGCACGAGGCCGTGTACCCGCACCACGAGCACGTCCTCGTAGTGGCTGCGGTTGAAGATCGTGATGTCGCCGTTGCGGGGCGCGTTGTGGTGCACCCGCCAGAGGTAGTCGTGCTCGAGCTCGACGTCGTTGGGTCGCTTGAAGTTGGCGACGTCCACGCCCACCGGGTTCACCATCTTGAACACGTGCTTGATCGTGCCGTCCTTGCCCGAGGTGTCCATCCCCTGGAGCACCACGAGCACCTTGCAGGAGTTGTCGGCGTAGAGCAGCTGCTGAAGGTCGAACAGCTTCGTCGACTGCTCGTCGATGAGCGCCTTGGCGGCGTCCTTGTCGCCGTCGTAGCCGTCGGTGTCATCGGCCGGTCGGTCGGGGAGCACGACGCTCGCGCCGGGCTTGATGCGGTAGGGCTCGGTCTGCATCGGCACATGTTGCCTCAGCGCGGCTGCCGGTGACGGTTCGAGCGACGGACCGGCGGATCAGTAGCCTCGTCGAGTGCCACGTGTGCGGTTCGGCGTCGTCCTGCTCGTGCCGGCACCCGTGAGCCATGAGGTCGACGGGGTCCGACGGGCCTTCGGTGACGCAGCCCTCGACCGCGTGCCCGCCCACCTGACCCTCGTGCCGCCGGTGAACGTCCGCGTCGAAGAGGTCCCGGCCGCGCTGGCAGTGCTGCGGGGCGCGGCCTCGGCGTCGCGACCCCTGCAACTCACGCTCGGGCCGGCCCGCAGCTTCGACGGCGACGAGGGCGTCGTGTACCTCGCCGTCAGTGGGCGAGACGGCGAGGAGGCGTCCCTCCGTCGGCTGCACGACTCGCTGCGGTCCGGTCCGCTCGATCGCCCACTGGACCACCCGTTCGTCCCCCACATCACCCTGGCCACCGGCGTCGCCCCGGATCTGCTCGGTTCCCGGCTGGACGCGGCCGCCGCCTTTCGTGACGTGGAGGTGACGATCGATCGGTTGTACCTCCTGCGGCAGCACGCCGAGCCGCCTCACCGATGGCTGCCCGTGGCCGACGTGGCGCTGCAGCCGATGATCATCGTCGGCCGTGGTGGCCTGCCGGTCGAACTGACGCCGGGTGAGCTCATCGATCTCGAGGCGCTCGAGGTGCTTGCCGAGATGAGAGGATCGGAGCCGGCGACCGCTCCCGAAGGCACCCGACCGCTGGTCGTGGTGGCCCGGCGAGACGACGTGGTGGTCGGCCTGGCCGAGGGATGGACCGCAGGCCCGGTCGCTGAGCTCCTCGCCGTCCACTCGGCCCACCCGACAGATGGCACCGACGAGCACCTCCGCGCTGCGTGGTGGTCAGCCGCAGCCGACCGCGGCGCCTCCTGATCCGACGGACGGGAGCGCGGCGATCAGTCGTGGACCTCGAGCAGATCGCGGAGGCGGTTGCGCAGCAGCACGTCGGGGCGGACCTCCCGCTGGTAGTAGTCCCAGGCCTGCTCTCGGAGGTGGCCCACGAGCGCGGGATCGTCGAGCAGGCGCACGCAGGCGTCCGCGCAGCCTTCGGGATCGTCGAAGGTGAGCAGGTGGGTGCCGGGCACGAGCGGGCTCGGCAGCCCGAAGTGGATCGGGTCGGTGACGATCGCTCGTGAGGCCGAGAGGTTCTCGGGAAGCTTGTACGGCGTCGAGCGCTGCAGGCCGATGGTCGACACCGAGATGGCGCACGCCTGCACCGCCCGCATGTACGCCACCGGCTCGGTCGGCTGGTCCGACAGGCAGTCGGCGAAGTGCTCCCGGGCGTACGGCGAGGGTGCGAAGCCGCCCCGGAAACGCGCGCCGAGTCGCCGCTGCAGGGTGCGGATGAGCTCGGCCCGCTGGAAGTTCGGACCGGTGTGGTGGTCGGCCACGCCCTCGACCTTCTCGGCCCACGCGCGGGTGTGGAAGAGGACCACGGGCTCGGCCGGGATGTCCGGCGCCACCTCGAACTGCGAGACGTGCCGGGGGATGCCCGACCACACCCGATCGGGGTGTTGCCGCGGCACGACGCAGCTGCAGCGGCTGCTTGAACGGCCAGACCAAGCGGCGCGCCCTCCACGCCATCGGACGGGAGGTCCTGCCCCGGTGCCCGGCCGTGCGCAGCGTCTCGGCGCTGTAGCGGAGCATCCGGCCCTCGTGGCCGGTCCGGCAGGCGTAGTTGAGCCCGTAGGGGAGGACCCGTCCGGGGATCGGCTCGCCGTCCTCGGAGTCCGCTGAATGCTCACCGGGGTCGATCCCGGGGTCGGCCATGGGGCCGGGCGAGAAGCTGCGCTTGAAGACGATGTCGGCCAGGTGTGGCCGCGGTCCGGTCAGCGGGGCGCCGTCGGCCAGGTCGAAGCAGACGGTCCATCGGCCACCGGTGTCGCGGTCGTGCACCTCGGCCCAGGGCACGACGTCTTCGAGCGGGAGTCCGCCGTGGTCGGCCACCACGAACCGCAGATCGACCTCGCCGCGGGCATGCAGCGCGGACAGGCCGGCGAACACCTGCCACGAGTGATGGGTGAGGGCGTCAGCCCGGAGCTCGACATCCCATCGAGCGGGGCTCGATCGGCGCGCGCTCACCTCACCACTCGAACTGCACGGAGGTCCGCTCCGTGATGATCGGCGTGATCCGCTCGGCGAGCACCTGCTGGTGGACCGCGTCGGCGGCGTACACCTTCCACCCGTCGACGTCGTCGAAGTCGGCGACGACGGCGTAATCCCAGTTGCCCTCGCGGAGGCCGAGGTCACGACCGATGGTGAAGGCCCGGACCTCGGGGACCTGGTCGGGGAGCGAGCGCAGTCCCTCGACCAGGTGCTCGACCTGCTCGGGGGTCGTGCCGGGGGCGAAGCGGAACATGGCGATGTGGCGTAGCACGGCAGGATCTTTCCAGACCGGCGCCCACCCGGCCAGGACCGCGGAGGTTCGCTCGACCGGCCAGCGTCAGAGGAGGGCCTGGTTGGCTCCGCCGTCGATCGGGATCGCCGACCCGGTGATGAAGCGGGCCTGGTCGCTGCACAGGAACGCGGCCACCGCACCGAAGTCGTCGGGTCGGCCGACGGCACCCACCGGCGTCGCCGCCGCAGCTCCGCTGAGGTCGCCGCCGTACACGCTGCGCAGGCGATCGGTGTCGTGCGATCCCGGCAGCACCGAGTTCACGGTGACCCCGTCGCCGGCCACCTCACGGGCCAGCGTCTTGAGGAAGCCGGTGACGCCGGCCCGTGCGGTGTTCGACAGGATCAGACCGGCGATCGGCTGGCGCACCGAGATCGACGTGATGGCCACCACGCGGCCCCAGCCCCGCTCCTGCATCGGGGGAACGGCGGCCTGGCACAGGGCCACGGTCGACAGCAGGTTCAGCTGGAGGGCCGTCGGGTAGGCCTCGTAGGGAGTCGCTCTCGAAGTTGCCGGGCGGGGGGCCGCCGGCGTTGGCCACGAGGATGTCGACCCCGCCGAGCGCGGCGACGGCCCGCTCGACGAACGTGCCGGGACCCTCGGTCTCGGACATGTCGGCCACGATGGCGACCGCGTCGCCATCGATGGACGCGGCCGCGTGCTCGATGCGCTCGCGGTCGCGTCCGCAGATCGCGACGTGCACGCCCTCCGCGGCCAGTGCCCGGGCGGTGGCCAGCCCGAGCCCGCTCGATGCGCCGGCGATCGCTGCCCGTCGACCCTGCAGTCCGAGATCCATGGCGGCCAACCTATCCAGCTGTCGGACCCGGACGGCGGCCGGGCGACGCCGGGGTGGCAGCGGGGGATCGTCGGCTGGGATCGTCGGCCCCGGGAACGCGCGCACGACCGGGACTACCGTGGCCGACGCAGTCCTCGCCGGAACCTCGACAGGAGATCCCCATGGAGCTCGCCCAGATCGGTGCCGACGTCTACGCCTGTCTGCAGCCCGACACCGGGTTGGGGGCATCGAACTCGGGCTTCCTCAACGTCGACGGCGGGATGGTGGTCGACACGATGTGGGACCTGCCCCGCACCCGCAACATGATCGACCTCTACGCGACTGTCTCGCAGGCGCCGGCCCGGCGACTGGTCAACACCCACCACAACGGAGATCACTGCTGGGGCAACCAGCTCTTCGCCGAGACCGGCACCGAGATCATGGGCCACCGCCTCTGTGCCGAGTGGTTCACGAAGGAGGCCAGCCCGGAGCTGTTCGTGGCGCTGTGCGAGGCAGAGGACGTGGCCCCGCCGCTCGACGGCTTCGCCCGGTCGTTGCGGGCCTTCGACTTCCACGACATCGTGCTCACGCCGCCGACCACCCTGCTCGACGGTGACACGGTCCTCGACCTGGACGGCGTCGAGGTGCACCTGCTCTACGTCGGGCCGGCCCACACGCCGGGTGACGTGGTGGTCCACCTGCCGGCCGAGAGCATCGTGTTCACCGGCGACATCCTCTTCCACCGCTGCACGCCGATCGGGTGGGAGGGCACGTTCGACAACTGGATCTCCGCGCTCGAGCGGATAGAGGCGCTCGATCCGGCGACGGTCGTACCAGGTCACGGTCCGCTGGCGGGCGTCGACGGCCTCCGCGGCCAGCGGGAGTACCTCGAGTACGTCCGCGACGAGGCGAGGGCCGGCTTCGAGGCCGGGCTCACGACCCTGGAGACCGGTCGCCGCATCGACCTCGGCCCCTACGGGTTGTGGACCGAGCCCGAGCGCCTGGCGTTCCAGGTCGACCGCGCCTATCGCGAGCTCTCTGGGGTGCCGTGGGACACGCCGGTCGACACCGGTCGGGTCTTCGCCGAGGTGGCAGCGCTGCGCGAGGCCTACGCGTCGACCGTCAGCTGATCGAGGTCGTCGTCACGCCTTCCCGCCGGTCTCGCCGGCAGCGTCGATCCCTTCGATCTCGTCGATCTGGCTGGGCCGCCAGACCATGAAGTAGATCGCCATGCCGGCGTAGACGATCAGGCAGGCCGGGGCCCAGATGTAGGCCAGGCCGATGGTGGCGCCGTAGATGACCGGGCCGGGCAGCGCCCGAAACATCGACGTGCGTGCGTCGGCGGCGTCGAGCCCCTCGACCATCAGGTCGGGGTGGCGTGACAGGTAGAACCACAGGCCCATGAAGCCGAGGCCGATGAGCGCCATCGTGGCCCCGTAGATCGCGGTCGCGATGTGGCTGTTGGCTCCCTCGCGCAGGTACTGGGCCATCAGCGCGGTCGGGAACGGCAGGAACGCGATGGCCATGAGCAGGAACAGGTTCAGGAACATCAGCGTGCGGGTCACCACCGCGATCCCGTCGAACAGCTCGTGGTGGTTGACCCACATGATGCCGATGACCAGGAACGTCAGCCCGTAGGCCGCGTAGCTCGGCCACTGGTGGGCCAGGGCTGCAGCCAGGCCGCCGGGCTCGGCGTCGGGCACGCCGACCTCGAGGATCAGCAACGTGATCGCGATGGCCAGCACGCCGTCGCTGAACGCCTCGAGCCGGCTGCTGGTGTGCCCGACGCTGGGCAGCAGGCCGTCGGGGCTCGAGTCCCGACGGGTGTCGCGGAAGACCATGTCGCTAGCCTCGCGCAGCCGCCTGGGTCTGCTCGTGGGCGGCCAGGACCTTTCGGTCGATCTTCTGCATCGGGGTGAGCGGCAGCTCGTCGACCACGCGGCAGGTCTTCGGGCAGCTTGTGCGCCGACAGGGTCTCGGCCGCGTAGGCCCGCAACTCCTCCAGCGTCGGCGGCGCGCCGGGGTCGCGGGCCACGACGACGGCTACTCCGATCTCGCCCATGACCGGGTCGGGGCGAGGGGCGATGACCACCTCGATGACCTCGGGATGCGAGGCCAGCACCGCTTCGACCTCGAGCGGGTAGACGTTGTAGCCGCCCCGGATGTACATCTCCTTGGCCCGCCCGGCGAGGCGCAGGCAGCCGGCCGGGTCGATGAAGCCGAGGTCGCCGCTGTGCACCCAACCGTCGCGGATCGCCTCGGCCGTTGCCTCGGGCGCCCGCCAGTAGCCCCGGAGCCGGGTGGGGGAGCGGAAGCAGATCTCGCCGATGTCGCCGGCCTCGACCGTGCCGTCGTCCTCGTCCCGGATCTCCAGATCGATGCCCGCCCGTGGCCGCCCGACGGTGAACAGGGCCTCGTCGTCGTCGGCATCGAACGCGGTGGCCGTGCCCACCCCGCCGGACTCGGTCGACGAGTAGCGGATCGAGTACGCCGCTCCGATGCGAGCCCGGGCCTCGCGCACGAGGGCCGGTGGCGACAGCGCTCCGCCCATGACGATGGTCTTCACGTGGGAGAGGTCGTGGTCGTCGAAGTCGGGCTGGCGCAGCAGAAGAGCCAACTGCGGGGCCACGCCGCCGATGCTGGCCATGCGCTCGTCGGCGATCATCCGCAGCACGTCGGCGGCTCGCCAGCGGTCGATCAGGTGCAGGGTCATGGCCCGCTGCAGGTACCAGGGGAGCTTGGTCATGAACCCGATGTGGGCCAGCTGGGTGCCCGAGAGCATCGCGCCGCCAGTGGTACCCGGGTCGGCCCATGCCCCGCCGGTGTCGATCAGCGCGACGGCCGTCAGCTCCCGCTCGCCGAACATCGCGCCCTTGGGGACGCCGGTCGTGCCCGAGGTGAACACGACGGTGACGAGCCGCTCGGGATCGTCGGCCAGCACCGGCGGCGAGGCGCCCTCGTGACCGGATCGGAGGGACGCGAGCAGGACGGCGGCCTCGGAGGCGATGTCGACGACCACGACGGTGAGGCCTGGGGGGACGCCCTCGGCCAGCTCCGGGCTGGCCAGCACGAGGGCGGGCTGGGCCACGTCGAGCACGGCGGCCCGCTCGGCCGCGGTCGACCTCGGGTTGATGCCCGCCGTGATCGCGCCGAGCTTGGCCAGCGCGGCGTAGGCGACGACGTAGTCGGGGGTCGACGGCAGGGCCAGCGCCACCAACTGGCCCTCCTCCACGCCGAGATCGGCCAGACCGACCGCGGTCTCGTCGCTCAGCCGATCGAGGTCTGCGTAGCTCAGCGGCCAGCCCTCTGCCGCGACGAACGCGGCGAGATCTCCGAAGCGCGCCGCGGCCTCCCGGACGGTGGCTGCCAGCGAGGTCACGAGCTCATGCGCTGAGGGCGGCGACGCCCATCGGGTCGAGATACTCGTGCATGCGGGTGATGCGGCCGTCGGCGACCGTGGCGACGATGCAGGCTGGCATGGCCACCGCGGAGCCGTCCGGGGCAGTGCCGCACAGCACGTGCTCCTGCAGGAAGCCGCCCGGGATCACGTCGCGGCGGCGCACGTCATAGCGGCGTTCGCCCAACTTGGCGCAGAGCCAGCCGAGCAGGCGCATCGACCCCTCGAGATCGTGCTCGCGGTCGTCGTAGTTGGCCCACACGACGATGCCCGGGTCGTAGCACGCACGCAGGTCGTCGAGGTCGCCCTGCTCGATGTCCCGGAACATGCGATCAGCAAGGGCCAGGGTCTCTTCGTCGGTCATGGCATCATCCTCGGGAAACCTGATGGGTCGTCAGGAACGAAGTGGACATCGTAGGCGCTCGGCTGACCCGCCGAACCAGGGAAAGGCAGGCCGCACCATGGCTCAGACCGTGTTCGAAGGGCTCGACGAGGTGAGGGCCGCCGTGGGCCGCGAGCTGGGCACGAGCGACTGGCTCGAGATCACCCAGGAGCGGGTGAACCAGTTCGCCGACGCCACCGGCGACCACCAGTGGATCCACGTCGACCCGCTGCGGGCCGCGGCCGGACCCTTCGGCGGCCCGATCGCCCACGGCTACCTCACGCTCTCGTTGTCCAACGCGCTGCTGCCCGAGATCGTCGAGGTGCGGGGCATCGCCATGGGCGTGAACTACGGCGTCGGCAAGGTGCGCTTCCCGTCGCCGGTGCCGGTCGGCGCTCGCATCCGGGCGTCGGCCACGCTGACCGCCGTCGAAGAGGTGGCCGGCGGTGTGCAGACCACCATGGTGATCACCGTCGAGGTCGAGGGCGGCTCCAAGCCCGCCTGCGTCATCGAGTCGATCAGCCGCTACCTCACCTGACCCACCGCCACGAGCTTTCGTAGGGCCGATCACGAAGAAGGCTTGTAGAGGTCTTCTCTACTACGACCCTTTCGAAGGGCGATACGCCGGCGCCGATCGCCCCGTCCAGAACTGGGTCGGTGGATCTGACCACTCGCCGCAAGGTGCCACCCACGTCCCCCCGACCATCGGCGGGTGCAGGATCTGATGGACGACCTCGTCGACTTCGCCGATCGCGTCGATCTGCCGCCGGTCGTCCAAGCTGCGGTCGCCCACGCGCAGATCGAGGTGATCCATCCGTTCACCGACGGCAACGGCCGCGTCGGCCGCACGCTGATCCACGCGATCCTGCGGGCCCGGAACCTCACCAGCCGTGCGGTCGTGCCGATCGCCACCGCGTCGCTCGTCGACCCCGACGGCTACTTCGCGGCCATCGCGGCCTATTGCGACGAAGGTGATGTCGATCGGTTCGTTCGCCTGTTCGCGGAGGCTGCGGTGCGGGCATCGGAGGAATCCCGCAAGACCATCGCCTCGGCCGTCGGTCGGTGCCTCGTCGCGGTGACCTCATCGACCCGGGGTCGCTCAGAACTGCGTCGTTCAGCCCGACATCCACCGATCCCGAACGGGTCTTCTGGACGCACACTGACGACTCGGGACACGCGGTCGCGCAGATCGTGGTGCACCACGACGCCGACGGGCAGTGGTCGGGGACATCGGCCATCGTCTGTGACCATCCGGGCGTCGCGGGCTGAACGCCTCTCGCGCCGGTGCTCCGGGTGCGGAGTGATTCCTGACGGGTCGTCAGGTGTACGCTCGTCGCCGCCATGGACCTTCGCTTCACGCCCGACGAGGACGCCTTCCGCAAGGAGGTGCGGGCCTACCTCGACGACCTGCTGCACGGGGACTTCGCCGAGATCCAGGGTCGTGGTGGCCCGGGCGACGAGCACGCCTACTTCGACGAGCGCCTGGCCTGGGAGCGCCGCCTCGGTGCCGACGGCTGGACGTGCGTGGGGTGGCCCGCCGAGTTCGGCGGGCGGGGACTGCCGCTGAACCAGCAGGTCATCTACTTCGAGGAGTACGCCCGTGCCGGTGGCCCAGGTCGCCTCGGCCACATCGGCGAGGGGCTGATCGGCCCGACGATCATGCACTTCGGCTCGCCGGAGCAGCAGCAGCGGTTCCTGCCGGCCATCCGTCTCGGTGAGGAGCTGTGGTGCCAGGGCTACTCCGAGCCCGACGCCGGCTCCGATCTGGCCAACATCCAGACCCGGGCCGTGCTCGACGGTGGCGAGTGGGTGCTCGACGGCCAGAAGGTGTGGACGTCGCTGGCCCACTGGAGCGACTGGTGCTTCGTGCTGGCCCGCACCGATCGGGATGCGCCGAAGCACAAGGGCATCTCGTTCCTGCTGATCCGCATGGACGCGCCCGGGATCGAGACCCGGCCCATCGTGCAGATCACGGGTAGCTCCGAGTTCAACGAGGTCTTCTTCGCCGGGGCCCGGACGCCGGCCGACCTGGTCGTCGGCGGGGTGAACCAGGGCTGGAAGGTCGCCATGGGCCTGCTGGCCTTCGAACGGGGCGCGTCGACGCTCGGCCAGCAGTTCGGCTTCGAGCGCGAGCTGACCGAGATCACCGAGATCGCCAAGGCCAACGGGCGGGCCGCGGATCCGCGGTTCCGCCAGCGCCTCGCCGATGCCTGGAGCCGCATCGAGATCATGCGGTGGAACAGCCTGCGCATGCTGACCCAGGCCGACCGGCCCGAGCTGAGCGGCGCCTCCTACATCTCCAAGCTCTACTGGGCCCGGCTGCACCGCGACCTCGGCGAGCTGTTCGTCGACGCCGTCGGTACCGATGTGCTGGTGGGCGAACGCCAGCCCGGCGACGACTCGCCCTACGAGCTCAGCGCGGCGCAACGCCTGTTCCTCTACACCCGAGCTGACACGATCTACGGCGGGTCGAACCAGATCCAGCGCAACATCATCGGCGAGCGTGGCCTCGGCCTCCCGCCAGAACCCCGTCCGCCGGCCTGATCCGTCGACTCGTTCTTGCGCCGATAGGTCGCGCTCGAGCGCGAGTCTTCCTGGGTCAGAACGAGAGCGTCCCCACCGACCGTCCAAGGAGAACCACCGTGCCGACCGCATCACCGCCCTACGTCGAAGGTCATCGCCTGCTCGAGGGTCGGACGGTCGTCATCACCGCGGCGGCCGGAACCGGCATCGGCTCGGCCGTCGCCCGGAGGTGCATCGAGGAGGGCGCCACGATCCTCGTCAGCGACGCCCACGAGCGCCGACTGGCCGAGGCCGTCGAGGAGCTCAGCGACCTGGCCGGTGCGCCCGTGGCCTCCGCGGCCTGCAACGTCACCGTGCAGGACGACATCGACAGGCTCTTCGCGGCGGCGGTCGACCGGCTCGGCCACATCGATGTGCTGATCAACAACGCCGGGCTCGGCGGCACGACCGACCTCATCGAGATGACCGACGAGCAGTGGAGCCTCGTGCTCGACGTCACCCTCACCGGCACGTTCCGGGCTACCCGGGCCGCGCTGCAGCACATGGTGCCGCGGGGCAAGGGGGTCATCGTGAACAACGCGTCGGTGCTCGGGTGGCGGGCCCAAGCGGGCCAGGCCCACTACGCCGCGGCCAAGGCCGGCGTCATGGCGCTCACCCGCTGCGCCGCCATCGAAGCTGCGCCGTCGGGCATCCGCATCAACGCCGTGGCGCCGAGCCTGGCCATGCACCCGTTCCTGGCCAAGGTGACGTCCGACGAGCTGCTGGACGAGCTCACCTCGCGTGAGGCGTTCGGGCGGGCCGCCGAGCCCTGGGAGGTGGCCAACACCATGGTGTTCCTGGCCAGCGACTACGCCTCGTACCTCACCGGCGAGGTCATCTCGGTCAGCAGCCAGCACCCCTGACGGACGAGCGGGCGTTCGCCGCAGCGCCTCGTCGGCTGACCAGCTCCGGAAGGGGCGGCATCGCGGCGATCTCCGCCCGGCACCCGCCTCGTGGCGGTCGGCGTCAGTCCTTGTCGTACCTCTTGTAGGTCCGGCGTCCGGCACCGATCGCTCGGCCGAGGCGGCGGGCCTGGCGCTCCATCTCGACACCGGCCTTCGGCCGATCCGACGGCGTGGGACCCGGGCCGGCCGAGGCAGTCACTGGTTCGGGCTCTGGTTTCGGCTCTGGTTCGGTGTCGGTGTCGGGTGCTGCGGGTTCCTGTGCGTTCGGCGGCGCGGCGACGACGGGTTCGGGCTCGGATTCGGGCTCTGACGTGCGCACGGGCTCCGGCCTGATCGCTGGTCCGGGTTCGGGTCGGGCGACCGGTCCCGGCTCGACCGCCAACTCGGGTGCTGCCGTGGCCTTCTCTGCCTGGCGCCATCCCTCACCGAAGCCGCGCAGGGTGCTGGCCAGGACACCGATCAGGGCGAACACGACGGCGAAGGTGAAGACGACCTCGACCCCGAGGATCACCCAACCGCTGGTCGTGGCCTCGAAGTGGCCGAAGGCGTCCTGCACCAGCAGCCCGGCGATCGAGGTGCAGACCGCCAGCCAGAACACCCCGTCACGCCAAACGGGCCGCCGGTAGCCGTGCCACAGGGGGCTCTTGTCGGTGGAGCGCGATCGCCTGGCCATCGCCCAACGCTACCGGTCCCCTGTCGACCGACCGGTTCGGCCTGAGATGGACCTGAGATCAGCCTGAGATCAGTCGAGGAAGCAGTCGATGATCTGGAGCAGCGTCCCCAGCACCGCGTCGCGCTGCTCGGTCTCGCTGTCGCCGCTGCGAACCACCACCAGATCGAGCCCCGGAACGACGATCGTGTACTGCCCGCGGTACCCGCTGGCGAAGAACAGTCCATCGTCGCGGTCGGGTAGCAACCACCAGTGGGCGCCGTACCCCCAGCCCTCGTCGTCGACGTAGGCCTGCGGCCAGCGGGCGTGATCGACCCAGCCCTCGGGGAGCACACGCGTGCCGTCCCACACCCCGTCGCGGAGGTAGAGCAGGCCGAAGCGGGCGAAGTCCTCCGCCGTCGAGAAGCAGTACGACGAGCCGATCCAGGTGCCGCTGGCGTCGAACTTCGGGATGGAGGACCGCATGCCGATCGGGTCGAGCAGGGCCCGGTGCATGAACGCCTCGTACGCGGCGGGATCGCCGACGACCCGACGGGTGGCCGCGCTGACGATGCACGACGTGCCGCTCGAGTAGCAGAACGTCGTGTCGACCGCATGAGCCAGCGGGAGGTCGGCGGCATAGCCGGCCACGTCGGGACGGCCCGGTCCGAAGAGCATCTCGTTCACGTTCGACCGCTCGCCGTCGACGTAGTCCTCGAGCCACCGCAGCCCCGAGCGCATGTGCAGCAGGTGGTCGAGCGTGATGGCCGATCGGGGGTCGTCGGCGGAGGACCAACCCGGCCAGGCGGGGGACTCGTCGAGGTGGAGCTCGCCCTCGCCGACGAGCACGCCGACGAGGGCGTGCAGGATGCTCTTGGCCATAGACCACGACGGCAGGGTCGTGGCCGCATGGATGTCTGGACCGTAGCGCTCGACCACGACCTGTCCGCCCTGGACCACCAGCACCGCGTTCGTGCGGCCGAATCGATCCGTCGAGGCGGCGTCGAAGAAGCCGTCGAGCAGTGGGTCGAGGCGCTCGCCCGGGTCGAACCCGGGGAGCGCCGTGGCCCACTGCTCGGTAGGCCACGGCACCCCTGTCGGTTGTCCCGGGAGGGGGATCAGCGGGCGCAGGGGTGCCGGGCTCACCGGGTGGGTCAGCGGGTGACGATGACCGAGGAACCGTGGCCGAAGAGGCCCTGGTTGATGGTGAGGCCGACGCGAGCGCCTTCGACCTGACGGCCGGTTGCCTGGCCCCGGAGCTGCCAGGTGAGCTCGCACACCTGGGCGATGGCCTGGGCCGGGATGGCTTCGCCGAAGCATGCGAGGCCGCCGCTCGGGTTCACCGGGATGCGGCCGCCGATCTCGGTGTCGCCGTTGCGCAGCAGCTGCTCGGCCTCGCCTTCGGCGCAGAGCCCGATGTTCTCGTACCAGTCGAGCTCGAGGGCCGACGACAGGTCGTAGACCTCGGCCACGTCGAGGTCGTCGGGGCCGAGGCCCGCTTCCTCGTAGGCGGCCGCGGCGATGGCGTCGCGGAACGGCAGGTCGGGCGGGGTGAGCCCGACGGCCGCATCGGTGGCGAATCCGGGGAGCTCGAGCACGGTCTGCGGGTAGGTCGGCGTGACCGTGGAGATGGCCGACACCTTCACCGGGTCGGCGGCGCGGGCCTTGGCGAACGCCATGCTCGTGAGCACGATGGCCGCGGCCCCGTCGGAGGTCGCGCAGATCTCGAGCAGCGTGAGCGGATCGGCCACCAGGGGCGAGGCCAGCACGTCGGCCTCGCTGAACTCCTTGGGGTAGCGGGCGTTCGGGTTGGTGGCGCCGTGGCGGCTGTTCTTGGCCCGCACCCGGGCGAAGTCGTCCTTGGTGGCGCCGTAGCGCTCCATGCGGCGGCGGGCGTAGAGGCCGAAGTAGGTCGGGTTCGTGGCACCCAGCAGGCGGAAGCGGAGCCAGTCCGGGTCGTCGGGGCGATCGCCGCCCACCGGGGCGAAGAAGCCCTTCGGGGTGGTGTCGGCCCCGACCACGAGGGCGACCTCGCAGAAGCCGGCCAAGATCTGGGCTCGGGCGATGTTGAGCGCCTGTGCGCCCGACGCGCAGGCCGCGTAGCAGCTGGCCACCCGGTTGCCCTTCCAGCCGAGGGCCTGGCTGAAGGTGGCCCCGGCGATGAAGCCCGGGTAGCCGTTGCGGATGGTGTCGGCCCCGGCGACGAACTCGACGTCGTCCCAGCTGACGCCGGCATCGGCCAGCGCCGCATGGGCGGCGACGGTGCCGTACTCGACGAAGTTGCGGCCCCACTTGCCCCACGGGTGCATGCCCACCCCGAGGACGGCGACCTCGTGATCGGTGCTCATCGATCGACTCCTCCGTTGCTCGTGGCCTCGTTGCTCGTGTCCGGCTCGTCGCCGGCGATCGGTCCGTCGCTCGAGACCGGGGACCAGCGCCAGACCAGGTACTCGTGCTCGTCGTCTTCGTAGAGCGGGCCGACCACCAGCTCGACGGCCATCCCGGCATGGAGGTCGTCGATCGCCACGCCGGGCACGACCTGGCCGAGCACGACCATCTGCTCGTCGGCCAGCTCGACCGCGGCGATCGTGTAGGGCTCGAACGGGTCACCGGACATGTACGGCGGGGGCGGCTGGTAGCGGTTGTCGGTGAACGACCACACGGTGCCGGTGCGGCTCAGCTCCCGCTCCGTGAACTCACGGCCCATGCACTGGGGGTTGCGGCAGAACGACTCCTCCCGGGGGAAGAAGATCGCCTGGCAGGTCGTGCACTGGGTGCCCAGCAGCGCCGGATGGTCGGTGTCGGTGGTGAACCACCCCTCGACGGCAGGGACCTGGGTCTTGCCGGCCACGATGGCCTCCTCGATCGACGTGCGGGAACACCCCACGGTAGCCCAGGTGCTCGGGGTTTCTGACGGGTCGTCAGGCTGGAGCGGTGCGGAGGATGGCATCGATGGTCATGACCTCGCGGGTGAGGCCGAGCTGGCCGAACTCCTCGCGGGCTCGTTCGTAGAGCGGGCGGGCCGAGGCCGACATGCCCTTGACCATGGCCAGTCGCGCCTCCTCGCGTTGGGCGAGGGCCGCGGCCGGCGCGCAGCCGAGGGCGAGGAAGCCCCGGCGGGCCTCCAGCAGCGGACCCTCGGCCTCGACCGGTCGGCCGCCTTCGCGCCACACCACACCCTGCGCCAGTTGCAGCTGGGCGGCATCGAACGATCGCCCGGTCCCCTGCGCCGGCTGCGCCGCGAGGAAGAGCATCCGCTCCGCCGTCATGAGGTCGCCGGCTGCCGCCGCGTGGCGGGCCACGCTGGTCGTGACCGTCGCCGCGGCCGCACCCGACCACCGCATCAGCGGGCCGGCGCCGGGGCGACCGAGCTGCGGGAGCACCTGGTCGGCGAACACGGCGGCCTCGACGGTGCGGCCCTGAGCGGCCAGCACGATGGCCCGGTCGCCGTCGACCATGGCCGCGAGCTGGTGGCTGCCGACGCGGTCGGCCAGCCCGGCCGCGGTGTTCAGGAGCTGCTGGGCGGTCTCGAAGTCGCCGAACGCGGTGTAAAGGGCGATCTGCGCGCGAGTGGCCCCGAGGCGGGTCCGTGCGTCGCGGTCGGGCTCGATGAGCGCCTCGATGCGTCCCCAGCTCTCGCGGTAGCGCCCCGTGGCCAGCATCAGGTCGAGCAGCAGCAGCGCGTACCAGTCGCCGTCGCCGACCTCCCGGGTGGCCTCCGTGCCGGGCAGTAGCTGCAACCCCCGCTCGAGGTAGGCCGCAGCATCGGCGAAGCGCTCGAGCCGGGCCAGGGTGGCGCCGACCATGAGCAGCACGGCGGGCACCAGCCCGGCCTGGCGCTCGTCCGCGCCGAGCTGGTCGAGGACCGGCTGACCGGTCCCGAGCACGGCATGGCCGTCGCCGCGGCGGAAGGCCTCACGGAAGTCGAGGTAGGCGCGGCTGGGGATCAGCACGGCCCCTGTCTAGTGCCTCGAGCCCCGTGCCGACCGTCGATCACGGCCGGTCAGGCCGTCGACCGCCCGGCCTCGGACCGGGGCAGTCGCTGTGCCGCGGACGGTGCCCGCGGCGCCGCCGGTGGCGGACGATCGCGATGGCCGCCCTCGCGCCGGGCGGGGCCGGCGGGGGCTCCCGGACCCAGGGCGCACGTGCGCCCGCGGAGGACCGTGCCGACCGTGGATCAGTCGATCCCGGCCGCGCCCAGGAACGCAGGGCGTTCGCCCCCGCCGTGGATCACGAGGTTGGCGCCGCTGATGTAGCTGGCCATCGGCGACGCGAGGAACAGGCACGCATCGGCGATGTCGTCGGGGGTGCCCATGCGGCCGAGCGGCACCGTGGCGGCCACCCGGGCGATGCCGCCCTCGTCGCCGTAGAACAGGTGGGCCTGCTCGGTGCGGATGAGCCCTCCGGTGACGAGGTTCAGCCTGACCTTCGGGGCCCATTCGACGGCCAGCGACTGGGTCAGCCCGACGAGGCCGGACTTGGCCGCGCCGTAGACCGCGCTCCAGGTGACGGCCGGATGCCGCTGACGCTGCCGATGTTCACGATCGACCCACCGCCGTCCTGGGTCTGCATGACCGCGTTGGCGGCCTGCGACACGTGCAGCGGGGCGAGCAGGTTGAGCCTGAGGATCGACTCGGAGAACCTGGGCGACGCCGTTGCTGCATCGGCCGGTGGCGCGCCGCCGGCGTTGTTCACGACGATGTCGAGGCGTCCGCCGCCGGCCTCGATCGCGACCGCCACCGCGGCCGCGGCTTCGTCGGGGTCACGGAGGTCGGCCGGGGTGAAGGCGGCGGTCGCATCGCGGTGGCGCACGGGTTCGTCCGGCTGCGAGCGGGCGGTGATGACCACCGTCGCGCCGGCCCGGAGGAAGCGCTCGGCGATGCCACGACCGACGCCCTTGGTGCCACCGGTGACGAGCACCGTGCGGCCGGAGAAGTCGAGCGGGTCGGGATCGGTCGCCATCCGCGCACGTTACACGCTGGTGCGGGACACAACGGTCCACTCATCACGTCGGGCCCACAGGTGCGCCAGCTCGTCGCTGCGACCCGACCACGCGAGGCGGTGGCCGGTGAGCCGGGTCAGGATGGCGACCCGCCGGACCCGGTCGGCGAAGGCAGCTCGTCGTGCGGGCCACCACTGGTGCTGGAACTGGGCCCTCCCCGCGGAGGTCGGCCACACGGGCGTCGGCCGGCGAGGCGAACGATCCATGCGAGTGGTGCAGGATCGGGGGCAACGGGACGATCTCGGGTGCGGCGCCGGCCTCGACCGCCCGCAGGCTGAGGTCGAGGTCGCCGCCGCAGAGGAAGTACTCCTCGTCGTAGCCGCGCAGGTGCTCGAAGAGCTGACGATCGATCACGTTGAACGAGCCGGCCACGACGTCCACGCCCAGCGGGCCGTCGGATCGCTGGTGGGCAAGGCTCCGCTCCGGGTTCAGCAGCCGTGACCGGGGGGCGAGGCGGTGGGTCCCGAGCGCGCGGGCGATCTCGCTCCACCCGGTCGCGTGGCGGAAGAACGAGCGGTCGTTCACCGTGCCGTCGGCGTGGACCGCAGGGACGCCGCAGGACCCCACGGCCGGGTGCTGCTCGAGGTGGTCGATGCTGGCGGCAAGGGTGTCGGAATGCACCTCCACGTCGGGGTCTACGACCGCTATCCACCGGCTGCCCGAGTCGGCGACGGCCTGGTTGACCGCGGCGGCGAACCCGACGTTCACGTCGTTGGCGACGACCTCGACCTGTGGGAACCGGCTCGCCAGCGCCTCCACACCTCCGTCGGAGGAGGCATTGTCGACGACGGTGATGCGCAGCTCGTCGACACCTTCGCTGGCGAGGAGCCGTTCGACGCACCGGGTGGAGGTGTCGATCGAGTTGAAGGTCACGACCACGGCGTGCACCGTCCGCACCCGCGCAGGTACCAGGACCGTGGCCTGGTCAGCTCCGGGAGCAGGGGTGCTGGCGGGTCGCGGATCGGCCGCGGCTCGCGTGCGAGACCGGGGCGGCTCGTCGGCCGGGAACCTCACATCCGAGCGCGAGTCCGGTGCCCGCATGGGCGAGGAGGACGCTCGCGACCACTGTTGGCCGAACCCGGCCGTGCGCAGCACCGAGAGCGCCCACGACGCGGACCACACTCCAAGGAACGCCGGGACATCCGGCCACGTCGAGCGGTTGCTCGCGAGCTGGCGCGCCGATGACATCCAGCGCGACTCGTCGCGTCGGTCGAGGCCAGGGCAGTTCCGCGTGAGCTGACGATTGAGCGAGGTCCATCGGCCGCGGACCAGCAGCATCTCGCCGAGGCGCTCGGGCAGGAAGATCGTGAACGAGGCGTCGTCGATGACGAGGGCCTCCTCCTGGTCGAAGTGCAGCCGCACGAACTTGTCGTCCGCCGCGACGCGTGTGGGGAAGCGCCACCAGCGCCGACGCCCTGCTTCGTTGACCGCGTAGAACCCGACTCCGGGCACGTGTGAGCGGACGTAGGGCAGCTCGGCCCACACGCGCCCGTAGCGGCGAGCCACCGATGCCGCGCTCTCGGCCACCTGGATCCTCGGGGCAGCCAGCATCGGCGTGTCGACCGCTGCGAGCTCCTCGACCGTTCGACGAACGGCGTCGGGGGAAAGGCGGATGTCGGCGTCGAGGTAGATGCGCGGGAAGGCAGTGACCTCGAGGTCGCCCTGGTTGAGCGCGTCAGCCTTCGAGGCCTCGGGGATCTCGACCACCATGAGGCGATGGCCGTGCGTCGCGAACCGGTCGACGTCGGCGCGCGGCGGCCTCGGCGGTGCCGTCGGTGGACCCGTTCACCACCACCGCCACCTCGAGGCGGAGGCCGGCGAGGTCCTGCTCCAGCAGCGAGGCGAGCAGCCGCGGGACGGCGTGCTCCTCGTCGTGCGCCGGTATCACCACGGACGCAGACCACTGACCCGTCGCTCGCTCGCCCACTGCCCCGCTCCGAATCCTGAGGCCCGTGAGGCGCGGACCTAGCACCAGATGTGCGGTGATCCCACGCCGGACCTCCCGACGACTATCAACCAGCCGGGCGGCGTCGTCAACCCTTCTGCCCACGCCGCGGCACCCGACGACGACGCTGGGTCAGGACGTACCGGGAGTTATGAGCCCGGTCTCGTAAGCGATGACCACGAGCTGAGCCCGGTCGCGTGCGTGCAGCTTCGTCAGCACCCGGCTCACGTGGGTCTTCGCCGTCGCCACGCTGACGAACAGCTCCTCTGCGATCTCCGCGTTGGAGCGGCCCCGGCCGACCCGGGCCAGCACCTCGCGCTCGCGATCGGTGAGGACGTCGAGCACGTCGGCATCGACGGCGTGTGACCTCTCGGCCCGCGAGGCGTAGTCGGCGACGAGCTTGCTCGTGATGCGTGGCGACAGCAGGGACTCGCCCTCGGCGACGACCCGGATGGCGGTGAGCAGCTCGATGGGCTGGGTGTCCTTGAGCAGGAACCCGCTGGCTCCCGCTCGCAGCGCCTCGAACACGTACTCGTCGAGGTCGAACGTGGTGAGCACCAGCACCCGTGTGCTCTCGCAGGCGGGATCCTCGGTGATGCGCCGGGTGGCTTCGATGCCGTCCATGTCCGGCATGCGGATGTCCATCAGCACCACGTCGGGGTGGTGCCGGGTTGCCAGCTCGACCGCCTCCCGGCCGGTCGACGCCTCGCCGACGACGTCGATGTGGGGGTCGTGGTCCAGCAGCACCGTGAACCCTCCGCGCACGAGCGCCTGGTCGTCGACGACGAGGACCTTGATCACCGGACGACCGCCCCGGCCCGGTACGGGAGCCGGGCCGCCACCCGGAAGCCGCCTCCGGTCCTGGGACCGGCGGACAGCGAGCCGCCGTAGAGGTCGACGCGCTCTTGCATCCCCACCAACCCGTGGCCGCCGCCGATCGAGTCGAGGTCTGATGCCGCCCCTCGGCCGTCGTCGGTGATCTGGATCTCGAGGTCGTCGGCGCCATAGCGGATGCGCAGATCAACAGTCGCCGGACCGGCGTGCTTCACCACGTTGGTGAGGGCCTCCTGGACGATGCGGTAGGCAGCCAGGTCGAGGCCCACGGCCATCCCTGGACGGTCACCCTCGACGGACACCCGTACGGTCACCCCGGTGCTCTCGATGGAGCTGACGAGCCCGGCGAGGTCGCTGAGCGACGGGGCCGGGGCGAGCTCGGCTCTGGGGACGTCGCCGTCGGCTCGGAGCACCCCGAGCAGCCGGCGCATCTCGTCTAGTGCCTCCCGGCTGGTGCCATTGATGGTCTCGAGCATCGTCTGAGCCTCGTCCGGGCGCTGCTCGATCACGTGGGCCGCGATGCCGGACTGCACGGCGACGACGCTCATGGCGTGGGCGACCACGTCGTGCAGCTCGCGGGCGATGCGCAGCCGCTCGTCGGCGACGGCTCGCTCGGCATCGCGTCGGCGTTGCTCGTCGGCATCGGCGGCCCGGAGCTCGAGCTGCTCGGTGTAGGCCCGCCGCACCTGCACGTATCGGCCGGTGGCGTAGGCGATCCCGAACACGGCCAGGTTGGCGACCGCGCCGCTCGCGTCGAGGCCCTGCGAGCCGATCGCGGTCAGCCACAGGATGACCGCGGCGACCGCGCCCGCCGCGACGAGCGATTGGCGCCTCGGAGCGCGGGACGCCACGGTGTAGAGGGCGATCATGGAGGCGATCGGGAGCCCGTTCTCCGCGTAGTCGATGGCCGAATAGGAGGCCGTGGCGAAGAGCGACACCGCCATGGTCACGACGGGGGCCCGGGTGCGCACCGCGAGCACGCCGAAGCCGATGATCGTGAGCGCGTAGGCCAGGGCGTTCGGTGCCGTGGGGTGAAGGTCGTCGACGCTGCTGGTCGCCACGCTCACCAAGCCGATGCCGAGCAGCACCACGGCGATGAGCGGGTCGATGATGGCGGGGTCGAGCTGACGCGCTCGCCTCCACGAGAGCAGGGGTGGCGAGGTTGCCGGAGCGGTCATCGCTCCACGGTACGGCGCAGGCCCATGGGCCCGCATCGGCCCCCGGTGGTATTGCCGAGTACTCCCTCGGGCGTACTCGGCGACTGGGACTGCGCTACGGCGTGTCCGGGATCATGGCGTAGGTCGAGAAGCACATCTCGTCCTCGGTGCCCTCGGCGAACACGATGTACTTGGGCGGCCGGTTGGGGTCGAGTGAGCGGTCCCAGCTGCACTCCATTCGGACGGTCTGGCCCTTCTCGACATGGATCGGCGCGCTCGAGCTGGTAGTTCATCTGCCAGTCGAAGTTCCACACGGGGATGTCGAGCAACACCTCGGGGTCCGGACCATCGGGGTCGAGCGTGAGTCGGAAGCTCTTGCCGATGGTGTGCATGTGGCCCATGGCCGCCACGATGTCGCCGGTCTCGGGCACCCTGGTGTCACACGACGACGAGGCCACTCCGGCGAAGCCCGCCGTGAGTGCCTCGGGCGTCTTGCCGCACGCCAGCAGCAGCCCCGGCTCGATGAACGAGCCCGACGGACCGTAGAGCCGGGCGTTGTCCTCGAGCGCAGCCTGGCGGTCGCACAGCGAGGCGGCCACGCCGGGCATGCACGGGATCTCGACCGGTGCGAGCGGGTTCACGATGTCGATGGGTTTGATGTCGGCCGTACCCGGGTCGGTCTGGAAGTAGATGGTGGACTGGTCCGGCGTGGGATCGTTCTCGTAGTGGTAGTGGATCTGGAACACGACGGCGTCGCCCGGTTGGAAGAGGATGCCGGAGTTGTTCGGATAGATCGACGGGTCCTGCCCCGGCACCCACCCCGCGATGAGCCCAGCCTGGCCGACCGTCCGGCGGGGCCGGGTGCCGCTCGTCGGTGTCGTGTTGGGCAGGTTCGGCCCGGAGTAGCACGACCAGCCGGGCTGTCCGTCCTTCCCCGAGAGGTTCAGGCCCTCCGCCGCCTGGCCGGCGTTGATGTGGAACACCTGGGCATGGTGGATCTCCGGGCGCTGATCGGCCGTGACCTCGTAGCCGGTGATGTAGGTGGGTTCGGTGATCTCGGGGTCGAGGACGAAGCACCGATAGTCGTTGGGTACGTCGATCGAGCCGGTGTAGGGCTCGGGCATCTGCAGCGTGAGGTCGTGGCGCGGCTGCGGTCCGCTCGAGCCGGGGCTGGGCGTGATCGGCGCGTCAGAGGCCACGTCGAGCTGGCCGCCGGCGTTCGCCCACGCCGCGAGCACGGCGATCTGGTCTTGGGAGAGGGTCTTGGCATGCTCGAGCGGTACGCCGACGTCGGAGGCGGGCCACGGCGGCATGTACTTCGTCCGGGTCACCGTGGCGATGCCCTCGGCGACATCGGCGGCGTCACCGGCGTCGTCCATCACCCAGTGCTCGGCGCCGACCTGACCGGTGTTGTGGCAGGAGGCGCAGTTCGCCGCGAGGATCGGCTGGACCTCTTTCTCGAACGACGGGCTGTGGCCCGAACGATGCGTGCCCGGCGGTGCCGCGATCTGGGTGGGGACCGTCGAGGTGGATGGGTTCATGGCGGTGAGGTCGAACCGCAGCGAGACCTCGTCACCGGTCGACACCAGGCCGGCCAGCGAGATCGGGCCCACGTCGAACGTCGACATCCGCACCGTCGTGGTGGCGCTGGCGGTGAGCTCGCCGTTGTCGATCTGGGCGGTGGCGTCCCAGGTCACCGGAGCGGTCACCCCGTGGACGGTCAGGTTCCCCGACAGGCTGAACGGGTACGAGTTGCCCTCGGTGAACGACTTCGGCAGTCCGGACAGCGACTCGGTGTCGAAGGTGGCGAGCGGGAACTCGTGGGACTCCAGGTAGTCGTCCCGGATCCGGGCGTCCCGCAGCCGGTTGTCCGAGTGGAACTGCTCGACGTTGGCGACGATCTCGCCGACCCGACTGGCCGAGGGGTCACCGGTGTTGATCGCCAGGTCGCCGGCGATGCCGTTGGTCGACCCTTCTGCGTGGCTCGCCGACTGCCCCGCGAGCTTCTCGTCCACCCCGTAGGTGAGCGATGACCGGGTCGGGTCGATCCGGTAGACCTGCTCGTCGTCGAGGGCGGTCAGACCTGGGGCCTGGGGCACGGTGTAGAGCACGTCCTGGTACGTCGGTGACAGGAACGACGACACCTGCGACCACGTGTAGATGCCGGCACCGGCGATCACGGCGACCACACAGGCGGCGAGCACCCAGTGGCGCCGGAGGAGGCGACCGGTTCGTCGCGCCCAACCGGCTCGGTCGTCGGGGGACCCGGCGTCGGCGAGTGGGTGCTCCACTGGTCCGGCGTGGCTGGCACCGCCCTCGGGTTGATCTGGGGCCATTCGGACATCTTCGCGCCAGATGACCGTCCAGGTGCGAGCACCTGGTGATCGGGTCGATGTCGCCCCGGAACCTCCCCCGAACTTCAACGAGAAACCGCTCCCGGACGGGAGGCGCGGCTCGATACGCTCGACCCGACCGACCGGGCCGACCGGTTCCTCTCCGGAGATGCGCACGATGTTCCGACACGACTGCAGCGACGCCGAGTTCACCGAGTGGCTCGAGACGGTCGCGACCGAGGACGATCTCCGCGGCGCCTACCTGGCTCTCGAGCAACACCGCAACGATCTGTGGACCCGTGGCCATCTCGACAGCTTCCGGCGCAACCGCTACGAGCTCGACGCCGCGCTACGTCGGCCGGCTCGTCCGCATCAAGTGGCTGCTGGCCACCCGGTGGACGGCGAGCGGCCAGTTCGACCGGCTCGACCCCGACTCCGTCTTCGCCTGAGCCCGGCCTGCCTGATCGGCAGATCCGGAAGAGCTCGTCGTTTCGGTCGGCCATCGCCGTCGCGTTAGGATCTGACGCCCCATCAGGTTTGTCAGGTTCGTCACCGGCTCCAGCCGGTCGCCGATCTGGGAGGCTCGGGGGGTCACCGGTCCACCGACCGGGTGGCCGAACGATCAGGGGAGACGAATGCCGATCACGCACACCGTCAGCGACGGGATCGCTGAGGTGGTCATGGACAATCCGCCGGTCAACGCGCTGACGGTTGCCGGTTGGTTCGAGCTGGCCGACGTGATCACCGCGCTCGGCCAGGATCCGTCCGTGCGGGCGCTCGTGCTGCGGGCCGAGGGCCGAGGCTTCAACGCCGGCGTCGACATCAAGGAGATGCAGGCCACGGAGGGCTACGGGGCGCTGATCGGCGCCAACCGTGGCTGCTACGCCGCCTTCGCCGCCGTCTACGACTGCGCAGTCCCGGTGATCGCCGCGGTCAACGGCTTCTGCCTCGGCGGCGGCATCGGCCTGGTCGGCAACGCCGACATCATCGTGGCCGCCTCGGACGCCACGTTCGGCCTCCCGGAGGTCGACCGGGGCGCGCTCGGGGCCGCCACCCACCTGGCCCGCCTGGTGCCGCAGCACAAGATGCGGGCCATGGTCTACACGTCGGCGACAGCGACGGCGGCCGAGCTGCACCACTTCGGCTCGGTGCTCGAGGTGGTCGACCAGGCGGAGCTGCGGGCGGCAGCGCTTCGCATCGCGGCGCTGATCGCGGAGAAGAGCCCGACGGTCATCCGGGCCGCCAAGGAGTCGCTGAACGGCATCGACCCGATCGACGTGAAGCGCAGCTACCGGTTCGAGCAGGGCTTCACGTTCGAGCTCAACCTGTCCGGGGTCAGCGACGAGGCCCGAGATGCCTTCGTCGACAAGCGACATGCGGAGTTCGACCAGTGATCCCCGACAAGCGCATGACCGAGGAGGACGTCGTCGCCGAGCTGCGCGACGGCATGACCGTCGGCATCGGCGGCTGGGCGTCGCGCCGCAAGCCGATGTCGCTGGTGCGCGCGATCCTGCGCTCGCCGTTGAAGGACCTGACCATCGTCAGCTACGGCGGCCCCGACATCGGGCTGCTCTGCGCGGCGGGCAAGGTCCGCAAGGCGGTCTACGGGTTCGTGTCGCTCGACACCATCCCGCTCGAGCCGCACTTCCGCATCGCCCGCCAGAGCGGCACGGTCGAGGCGATGGAGCTCGACGAGGGAATGCTGCTGCTCGGCCTGCAGGCCGCGGCCTGGCGGGTGCCCTTCCTGCCGACCCGGGCCGGGCTCGGCACCGACATCCTGCGGGTGATGCCCGAGATCGAGACGATCCGCTCGCCCTACGCCGGTCCCGACGGAGAGCACGAGGAGCTCGTGGCCATGCCGGCCATCGAGCTCGACGTGGCGCTGATCCACATGAACCGCAGCCGACCAGGCCGGCAACGCCCAGTTCCTCGGACCCGACCTGTACATGGACGACCTCATGGCCATGGCCGCGGAGCAGACGTTCCTCTCGACGGAGAAGATCGTGGCGACCGAGGACCTCACCGCCGAGGGGTCGTTCCACACCCTGCGCATCAGCCGCCTGATGGTCACCGGCGTGGTCGAGGCGCCCAACGGGGCCCACTTCACCGAGTGCCCTCCCGACTACGGCCGCGACGAGGCGTTCCAGAAGGAGTACGCGGCCACCGCCTCGTCGCCCGAGCTGTGGGACGCCTTCAAGGAGAGATACCTGGACGTGGCCGACGAAGCCGAGTACCAGCGAGTGATCGGAGCCCGGTCATGACCGAAGCGACCCGCGACGAGATCTGCGTGGTGGCGGTGGCCGAATGCTTCCGCGGTGACGGCGAGCGCCTGTGCAACCCGATCGGCACGATCCCCATGATCGGGGGCCGGCTGGCCCGCGAGACGTTCGAGCCGCACCTGGTGATGACCGACGGCTTCGCCATGTTCGCGGCCAACGCCATGCCGGTCGGCGTGCCCGACGCCGAAGCCGTGGTCGAGTCGTGGAACCCGTACCCGCAGATGTTCAGCGTGCTGTGGAACGGCAAGCGCCACGTGATGATGGGCGCCAGCCAGATGGACCGCTTCGGCAACCAGAACTTCGCCTGCATCGGCGAGTGGCACAAGCCCAAGGCCCAGCTGCTCGGCTTCCGGGGCGCACCCGGCAACACGATCAACCACACGACCTCGTACTTCATCCCGAACCACTCGCCCAAGCTGTTCGTCGACCACGTCGACGTGGTCTGCGGGGTGGGCTACGACCGGGCCGCCGAGCTGGGCGCGGTGGCGTCGCGGTTCCACGAGATCCGCCGGGTGGTCACCAACATGGCCGTCATGGACTTCGAGACGCCCGATCACCGCATGCGGCTGCGCACAGTGCACCCCGGTGTCACCGTCGACGAGGTGGTCGAGGCCACCGGGTTCGACCTGGTCGTCGACGACTCGGTGGACGAGACCCGGGTGCCGACCGACGCCGAGCTGCAGCTCATCCGCGAGGTCCTCGATCCGAACGACGCCCGCAAGGCCGAGGTGCGAGGGTGAGGTCGTGACCCCCGCTTCCTCTCGGCCGGCGCTGCACACCCGCATCTGCGACCTGTTCGGGGTCGAGCACCCGATCGTGCAGACCGGCATGGGCTGGGTGGCCGGCGCCCGCCTGACCTCGGCCACCTCGGCGGCGGGCGGGCTCGGCATCCTGGCGTCCGCCACCATGACCCTGCCCGAGCTGCGCAACGCCATCGGCGAGGTGAAGGACCGCACCGACAAGAACTTCGGCGTCAACCTGCGCACCGACCAGCCCGACATCGGCGATCGCATCGAGCTGCTGATCCGCGAGCACGTGAAGGTGGCGTCGTTCGCCCAGGCGCCGAGCCGCGACATCGTGGCCAGGCTCAAGGACGCCGGCATCGTGACCATGCCCACGGTTGGCGCCCGGCGCCACGCCGAGAAGGTGGCCGAGTGGGGCGTCGACGCGGTCATCGCCCAAGGCGCCGAGGGCGGCGGGCACACCGGCAACGTGCCCACGTCGCTGCTGCTGCCCCAGGTGGTCGACGCGGTCGACATCCCGGTGCTCGGAGCCGGCGGCTTCACCGACGGACGTGGCCTGGTCGCCGCGCTGGCGTGGGGCGCGAGCGGCGTGGCCATGGGCACACGTTTCCTGCTGACCAAGGAGTCGACCGTGCCCGAGGTCGTGAAGGAGATCTACCTCGGCACGCCGGTCACCGGCACGGTCGTCACCACCGCGCTCGACGGGTTCCCGCAGCGGGTGATCCGCACCGACGTGGTCGACGAGATCGAGAAGGCGTCGATCGTCACCCGGCTGCCCAAGGCGCTGCTGCGGGCGCTGCAGTTCCGCAAGATCACCGGCACGTCGTACCGCGACCTGCTCACCGAGGGCCTGGCCATGAAGAAGAGCCAGGACCTCACCTGGAGCCAGCTGGCCATGGCCGCCAACGCGCCGATGCTGATCAAGGCGAGCATGGTCGACGGCAAGCCCGAGGTCGGCATCCTGCCCACTGGCCAGGGCATCGGCGTCATCGACGAGCTGCCGACCGTGGCCGAGCTCATCGAGCGCATCATGGTCGAGGCCGAGACCGTCCTCACCCACCTCGCCGGCTGACCCGAGCCCACCGCCGCGATATTCGCTTGCGTCGGCCGGCGCCGGGCTGATCCGATGCCGGGGCGGTCAGGGCGACCGCACGCTGAGCACCTGTGGGAGGTGAACGATGACCACCTGCTTCGAGGCGGTCCCGTCGCGCTCACCCCAGGGCGCTGCCGTCCGGGCCTGATCCGAGTCCGTCCAGGGCTCACGATCGGGTTGCTCGCGAGCAGCCTCCGGCGCGACGCCGTCTTCCGGTCTCGTCCTGGAGGTACCACTTGTCACGCGAGCAACGCTCTCGCTCGGCGCGGCGACGCGCTCGATTCGTTCCGATGCCGCAACTGCGGCCTCGACGTCGGGCTCGACGCGCCCGGCACCGCCCATCGCAACCACTGCCCCAACTGCCTGTGGAGCCGTCACCTCGACGACGACCACCCCGGAGATCGGGACGCGGATTGCGGCTCATCCATGGAACCCATCGCCATGTCCGTCCGGGGCGACGGCGAATGGGTGCTCGTCCACCGCTGTGTCGGGTGCGACGAGATCCACCTCAACCGGACGGCGGGCGACGACAACCCGCTGATGCTCATGCGGGTGGCGGTCAGGCCCCTGGCCCGGCCGCCGTTCCCGCTCGAGCTGCTCACGAAGCTGTGAGTGCCCGGTTCCGGACGCGCCGGTGGCCCGGGGTGCGTGCCCCGGGCCACCGATCGACACTGCTGGGAGTCCTCAGCTGGGAGGCATGAGGACAGTGTCGATGATCTGGACGGTTCCGTTGGCGGTCTTGACGTTGCCGCAGACCACCGCCGACTCGCCGTTGATGGTGATGGTGTCGCCGGACTTGGCGATGGTGACGTCGGCGCCGTTGACGGTCGGCTCGGTGCCGGCATCAGCGAGGGCCTGGGCGTCGAGGGACTTCCCGGCGATGACGTGGTAGGTGAGGATCTTGGTCAGCGCACCGGTCGGGTCGGCCAGCACCGCATCGAGGGTGGCCTTCGGCAGCTTGGCGAAGGCGTCGTTGCTCGGGGCGAAGATGGTGAACGGGCCGGGGCCGTTGAGCGTGTCGCCCAGATTGGCTGCGGTCACCGCGGCGACGAGGGTCGACAGGGCCGGGTTGTTGGATGCGGCGGTGGCGGCCGGGTCCTGGGCCATGCCGGCGAAGCTGCCGGCACCGCTGGTCGGAACGGCGGCGCAGCCGGAGCCGAAGTTCTCCTTGGACAGGGAGGCCGCGGTGGCCGAGCTGTCGGTGGGGGGCATGAGCACCGTGTCGATGATCATGACGTTGCCGTTGGCCGTCTTGACGTTGCCGCAGACGACGGCGGACTGGCCGTTGATCTCGATGGTGTCGCCGGACTCGGCGATCTTCACCTCGGCGCCGTTGACGGTCTTCTCCGTACCGGCGTCGGCCAGCTGCTGCGCGTCGAGCTGCTTCCCGGCGATGACGTGGTAGGTGAGGATCTTGGTCAGGTCACCGGAGGGATCGGCCAGAAGGGTGTCGAGGGTGGCCTTCGGGATCTTGGCGAACGCCTCGTTGCTCGGGGCGAAGATGGTGAACGGGCCGGGGCCGTTGAGCGTGTCGCCCAGATTGGCTGCGGTCACCGCGGCGACGAGGGTCGACAGGGCCGGGTTGTTGGATGCGGCGGTGGCGGCCGGGTCCTGGGCCATGCCAGCGAAGCTGCCGGCACCGCTGGTCGGCACCGCGGCGCAGCCCGGTCCGAAGTTCTCGCTGGTCAGGCTGGCCTTGGCCGAGGTCGAGGCGGTGGTGCTGTCGGTCGAGGCCGACTTGCTGTCGCTGCCGCAGGCGGCGGCGCTGAACGCCAGCCCGACGGCGAGGCCGACGGCGGCGATGCGGATACGGGGGGATCGCATTGGGAGGTTCTCCTGAGGAGGCGGGGGAGGGGGTGGGTGGGTGAGTGCGAGTTGCGTGCGTGCAACACCTCCACTTCGAGGCCCCTGCTGCCGCTGGATCACCGAAGCGCGAAATCTCCCAAGAAAGTGTCAGTTGAACTGACAATTGATCGAAGCGCGCCGCCTGCCGCCGATCTGATGATCGACGGCAGGCGGGAGAAGCTGGTGTTCTGGCTTCCGCCGAACGTAGTGGCGTGGTCGTCAGATGAACGAGCCGGAGACGATGATTTCCGAGGTCGGGGCCGGGCTGCCGCCGGCCGGCTCGGCGGTGATCGCCATGGTGGTGGTGTCGGATCCCGCAGCCACGACGGTGATCCCCGGATCGGATCCGAGCAGGCCCAGCGAGACGGGCGTGCCTCGATCGACCGACCAGAGCTGGTAGGTCGCGCCGTTCTCGAGCGGTGGGAGGCTCTCGGGGGTGACGAAGCCGCGGCCGGACGAGTCGACCACCACCTTGACGCTGGCCCCGGAGTCGCCCGTGAGCGTGGTGGTCTTCGATCCCGGGGCTTCGGCCGCGGCATCGGCATCACGCTGTATCTGCTGGGCCAGCGACGTGGTCTTGGTCGTGCTCGACTGGCGGATGACGGCGATCCCCACCAGCACCACGATCACCGCGGCTGCGACCGACAGGATGATCCGGGTCAGGTTCGAGCCCGAACGGCGCTGCTTGGCCTCGCGTCGCGCCGACAGATCGTCCGTTGCGGCCACCGGGCCGATCGGGCCGCTCGGGGCCGCCGGGGCGATCGGATCAGTCGGGGGAGGACCGGCGTCGTCGGCGGGCGCCATGTCCGCGCCCGGCCTGCGCTCGGCTCGGGGCGGGAGGCTGGTCGAGATGCGGTCCCACAGGACCGAGGGTGGAGCCAGGGCGGCGACGTCCTCGGCCACGACGACGTCGAACGACTCGGCCAGCCGGTCGACCTCGGCCCGGGCCGCGGGATTGATCGTCAGGTAGGCCTCGACCCGACGGCGCTCACCGTCGTCGAGCGCATCGAGCACGTAGGCGCCGAGCAGACCGTCGAGGTGGTCGGCGTCGTTGCTGATCTGCTGGAGATCGTCGCCGTCGGTCATTGCCGTGCTCCTAGTCCGGTGGCTTCCAGCTTGTCGGCGAGCTTGTTCAGGCCGAGGCGGATGCGACTCTTGATGGTGCCCTCCGGGAGATCGAGCATCACCGCGACCTCCCGATAGGTGTGGCCGCCGAAGTAGGCCAGCGTGATGGCCTGTCGCTCGGCCGCGGACAGCTGGTCGAGGGCGTCCTTGACCAGCTCGGAGCGGATCAGCTCCCACGCCTCGATCTCGACGTCGTAGGCCGGGTCGACGTTCTCGCGGTCGTGGCGCTGCTCACGGCGACGTCGGGCCTCTTCGGAGCGCACCCGCTCGACGGCCCGGCTGTGGGCCTGGCGGTTGAGGAACGAGCGCAGCTTCCCGCGGGTGGGGTCGAACCGCTCGGGCTCGTTCCACAGGCGCAGGAACACCTCCTGCACGACCTCTTCGGCGCGGTCGGCGTCGACGAGCACCCGTCGGGCCAGCCCGTAGACGGCGGCACCGTGGCGCTCGTAGAGCTCCTGCAGTGCCCGCTCGTCGGAGCGGCCGACGGCAGCCACCAGGCTCGCGTCGTCGAGATCCTTCAGCTGGGGTTCCATGTACGTCCCGTTCGCCACGGCGGGCGATGTGGATGACCAGGCAGCGGGGATGCAGCCGATCGATCGGCTGGTCGTGCCTGCGGAGAGTACCGGCGCCGGGCGGTGCGACGGGCGAGCCGGCCGGTGCGGGTGGAGGTGGATCGTCGCGGTCATGACACGAGCACCACCACGGAGTGCCAGCCCGAGGCGCCGTCGGGGAGCGGCTCGGCTCGTTCCTCGCTCTGCAGTTCCCCGTTCGCGTCGGTCGAGCGGGCCGTCAACGTGTGGCTGCCGGGGGTGGCGACCCAGTCGATCGCCCATTGGCGCCAGGAGTCACCGTTGGTGACCTCGCCGAGGCGGGTCGGCATCCAGGGGCCGTCGTCGACCTTGACCTCGACGGCGTCGATGCCACGGTGGATGGCCCAGGCCACGCCACCGATGGCCGTCCTTCCGGCCGGGATGGTGGCCAGGCCCCTCGGCGTGTCGATCCGGGTGAGGGTCTTGAGCGGGCCCTGTTGGGCGTACCCGCGGGAGGCCCAGTAGGCGTCGTAGGCACCGAAGGTCGTGAGCTCGAGCTCGGTCAGCCACTTGGTCGCCGAGTTGTAGCCGTAGACGCCGGGGATCACGAGGCGCACGGGGAAGCCGTGGTTCACCGGCAACGGCTCGCCGTTCATGCCGAAGGCGACGAGGGCGTCACGCCCGTCGAGGACGTCGCGGGTCGGGGTGCCGGCGGTCCATCCGTCGACGGATCGGCTGACGAGCTGGTCGGCGCCGTCCTGCACGCCCGCCTCCTCCAGCAGGTCGGCCAGCGGCACGCCGAGCCAGCGGGCGTTGCCGGCATAGGGGCCGCCCACCTCGTTCGAGATGCAGACCAGGGTGATGTCGCGTTCGATGATGTCGTCGCGGGCCAGCAGGTCGTCGTAGGTGAACGAGAGGTTCCGGTCGACCATGCCCTTGATGGTGAGGCTCCAGTCCGTCGGCGAGACCTGCGGCGCGCTGAGCGCGGTGTCGACCCGATAGAAGGTGTCGTTGCTGGTGACGAACGGGGTGATGCCCTCGATGCCGAGCTCGGCGCCGGTCGGCAGCGGGGTGGCGGCGGAGCGGGCTCTCGGCAGCGAGATGGCGGAACGCACCGCGCTGACGTCGAAGCGCTGGGCCAGGTAGCGGCCGACGCCACCGACGGCCAGGGCCGCGCCGCTGATGGCAGCCGCACCGATCAGGAAGTGGCGGCGGTCGAGCGTGGTGGGGGAGGGCGACGTCGGATCGAGGTCCCGGGGGCGCAGCGAGCCTCGTAGGAGGTAGGCGAGCACCGCCACGGCGGCGACGGTGCCGACGGTGGCCGGGATGGCGGACCTCGCGGTGGCCGAGGGGCGGGTCACCGCGGTGCTCGCGCCGATCAGCCCGAACAGCAGGATCCCGGCGGTACCGACCCAGAGCCGCCTGACCGCCAGGATGCCGATGACGACGGCGAAGATGCCCAGCACCACGACCGTGCCGAGGATCAGCATCGGCTTGTCGTTGGTGCCGAACTGCCGGATGGCGAACTCCTTGACCGCCACGGGCACGTGGTCGATGACCCATTCGCCGACCGAGACCACGGGTGAGGTGGTGCCGCGGAGGAGGCCGCTCACGAGCTGTGCCACCCCCAGGGCGGCACCGGCGGCGACAAGACCGGCCAGTGCGCCCTGCCACCACCGCAGCGACGCGACCGGGGCGGACGGGCGGTCGCCGGCCGGCGGGTCGATCGTGGATGTGGTGCTGGGGGTACCCATGCCATCACTCCGCGGCCGGACAGCGTTCCGGATCACGACGACCACGGAGGGCGCGATTCGCGCACCCCAGTCGCCGTCGTCGACGGCGCGAACCCTCGCCATTGGTGCGATCGGGGCGATGCTGTCATCCTTGGCCGATGCCCGCCCTCGAAGCGCTCGACTACCGCGGGGGGAATCGGGCTTCGGTCACGGCGACGATCCCCATGCTCGCGGGTCAGCCGGCCCAGGTGGCGCTGCGGATCGCGGTGGCCCGTGAGTCCGACGTCGAGATCGTGGTGGACGACCTCCGGGCCGACGGCGAACCGGTCGAGACCACCATCGAGCCGGACGGATCGTCCATCGCCTGGTTCCACACGGACGGTTCGCCGGTGGTCGTCAGCTACTCGGCCACGCTCGGTCTCAGCACCCGCCGGGGCCCCGAGAAGCTCACGCCGGCCGAGATCCTGCGCTTCACCTCGCCGAGCCGTTACTGCCCGAGCGACGCCATGAGCGGGTTCGCGACGTCGATGTTCGGCGCAGTGGCGCCGGTGGTCGTCGAGGCCGCGGTCGACATCGGCAGCGGGTCGGACGCAGCAGTCGATGCCGGCGGCGACGGCGCCGCGGCCGCAGACGTGATCGACCAGGTCGCCCAGTGGGTCAACGGTCACCTGTCCTACGAGTTCGGCGCCTCGACCGGCACCACGACGGCCGCCGACACGCTGCTGTCCGCCGCGGGCGTCTGCCGGGACTTCACCCACCTGACGCTCAGCCTGCTACGAGGGTTGAACATCCCGGCCCGCTACGTCGCGGCCTACGCACCCGGCCTCGATCCGCCGGACTTCCACGCCCTGGTCGAAGCCCACGACGGCACCCGCTGGCGGCTCTTCGACGCCACCGGGCTGTCCGACCCGACCTTCGCGGTCCGCATCGCCACCGGCGTCGACTCGGCCGAGGTCCCGTTCATGACCGTGCTGTCCGGTGATGCCCCGGTGGGCGAGATGCAGGTGTCGGCCGAGCTCCTCAGCTGATCCGCAAGCACCTCCCCGAAGGCCGAAGACCAGACCGGACACCAACTCGAACCGGCCGCCGTGGCGCGAACCGGAGGTCGCGGTCGGGTCACAGGTTCGGGATCGACGGAAGCCTGGGTAGGTGGCCTCTTCCACCAGGAGGATCGCCCATGACGACCATGACGACCATGACGGTGACACCGGTGACACCGGTGACGTCGATGACGAGCACCACAGCGGACCTGCCCCCGGACGAGGGGATGCCTGATCCGTTCCCCGGCGGCGCCCCGATCATCCCGGAACCGGATCCGACCCACACGCCGATCATCCCCGAGCGCGACCCCACGCACACCCCGGTCCTGCCCGACCCAGATCCGACGTCTCCGCCCTTGCCGGTCGAGCCGGCACCGGAACCGACGCCTCCCGACGTCGAGCCGATGCCGCTCTGAACCTGCGATGCCGCGCTGACCACCCGGTCCCTGCTGACCACACGGCCCCGAAGGCCGACTGCGGGAGCGGTGGCTGACCCGTCAGCCGTTGAGGGCGCTCAGGCGCTCGACCGCTTCGATGTAGTGCTCCACGAGGTCCTGCATGACGTCGCGGGTCTTGCGCTCCGTGTCGAGCTGGCCGACGACCTGACCACATGGGTTGAAGGCCACGGTCTGGGCCTTGTCGGCATAGCGGGAGCCGCGCACGACGCACTCGCCCGAGACCATGTACTGCATGGGCATGGGCAGGGGATCGGGTGTGTCGGGACGCTCCCAGGCCTCGGTCCACTCGCTCTTCAGCATGCGGCAGGGCTTGCCGGTGAACGACCGTGACCGCACGGTGTCGCGGCTCGAGGCGTCCAGCAGCGACTGCTTCTGGGCCGGCGGGAGGTCGGCTTCCTCGACGGTGAGCCAGAGCGTGCCGCTCCAGACGCCGGCGCAGCCGAGGGCGAGGGCCGCGGCGATCTGCTCGCCGGTGCCGATGCCGCCGGCGGCCAGCACGGGAGTGGGTGCCACCGCGGCGACGACCTGCGGCCAGAGGACGACCGAGCCGACCTCGCCGGTGTGGCCGCCACCTTCGCCACCCTGGGCGATGATGATGTCGACGCCGGCTTCCTTGTGCTTCAGCGCCTGGTATGGCGAACCGCAGAGCGCGGCGACGAGACGGCCCGAGGCCTGCACCTCGGTGATGACCTCCTCGGGGGGTGTGCCCAGGGCGTTGGCGATCAGGCGCATCTTGGGATGGGTGAGCGCGATCTCGACCTGTGGGGTGGCGGTGGCCGCGGTCCAGCCCAGCAACGTGCCCTGCGCCTCCTCCCCCTCGGGCAGCTCGGGCACGCCCTGCTCGGCCAGGATGTCCTTGGCGAACTGGAGGTGGCCGGCCGGCACGAGTGCCCGCAGCTCGTCGGCGAGCTTGTCGGGGTCCATCTCGCCCATGCCCTCGTACTTGCCGGGGATGACGATGTCGACGCCGTAGGGCTTGTCGCCGATGTGCTCGTCGATCCAGTTCAGCTCGACCTCGAGCTGCTCGGGGGTGAAGCCCACGGCGCCCAGCACGCCGAACCCCCCGGCCTTGCTGACGGCGACGACGACGTCTCGGCAGTGGGTGAAGGCGAAGATCGGGAACTCGATGCCGAGCTTGTCGCAGATGTCGGTGTGCATGGTGTCTCCAGGAAGCAGGGTCGTTCAGGGACGACGGGGCGTCGGGGTGAAGCGGACGGGCATGGACTTGATGCCGTTGATGAAATCGCTGCGCAGCCGACGGGGATCGCCGACGAGCTCGAGGTCGGGCATCCGCTCGACGACCTCGCGGATCATGGCCCTGATCTCGGACCGCGCCAGGTTCGCGCCGAGGCAGTAGTGGATGCCACCGCCGCCGAACGCCACGTGGTCGTTGGGCGAGCGGGTCACGTCGAACGTGTGGGGGTCATCGAAGACCTCAGGGTCGTAGTTGGCGGCCAGGTAGTAGATCACGACCTTGTCGCCGGCCTTGATCTCCTGGCCGCCCAGCACCGTGTCCTTGGTGGCCGTGCGCCGGAAGTTGTGGATCGAGCTGCCCCAGCGGAGCATCTCGTCGACCGCGGTCGGGTAGTGCTCGGGCTCGGTGCGGAGCAGCTTGGCCTGCTCGGGGTGCTCGATCAGGGCAAGGGTGCCGTGGGTGATGAGGTTGCGGGTCGTCTCGTTGCCGGCGACCACCAGCGTGACGAAGAAGAGGTTCAGCTCGAGGTCGTCGAGCCGGTCACCGTCGATCTCGGCCTGCACCAGGGCGGTCATCAGATCGTCCTGGGGGTTGGCCCGGCGGTCGTTGGCGATGGCGTCGCAGTACGCGTAGATCTCCATCGACGCGTTGAGCGTGTCCTCGGGCGTGGTGATGAAGTCGGGATCGTCGAATCCCACGAGCTTGTTGCTCAGCTGGAACATGCGGTCCCAGTCGCTTTCGGGCAGGCCGATCATGTCGCAGATCATCTGCAGCGGCAGCTGGGCTGCGACCTCTTCGACGAACTCGCACTCGCCGCGCTCGCAGACCTTGTCCATGATGGCTTCGGCCCGCTCGACGATCTGCTCCTCCAGGCGGGCGATCACCCGCGGCGTGAAGCCCCGGCTCACCAGCCGGCGGTACCGGTGGTGCCTGGCGCCGTCCATGCCGAGGATCGACAGACGGATCTGGGCCAGAGCCTCGTCGTCCTGGGTCGAGACGAAGGGCGAGCCCACCTCGGTCGAGTAGGTGTCGTTGTCGCGGCTGACCGCGACCACGTCGGCGTGGCGGGTCACCGCCCAGAAGCCGGTGTCGTTCGGCTCCGGATGCCAGTGGACCGGGTCCTGGGCGCGGAGCAGGTCGAACTCCTCGTGGGGAACGCGCTCCCCCCAGATCTCGGCCAGCAGATCGATGTCGTCGATGTTCACGACGTTCTCCTCGTGGGGGACGTGCGGCGGGGGACGCCGGATCTCGCGGTTCGCGGGGGGGAGCTGCGCTTCTCGGTGGTGTGCTTCGGGGTGCCGCCAGCTGCGGTGGTCGTACCCCGTTCGGGTCGATGCGGTCGATGCGGCCGGGGCGGCGCGCAGGCCGGTGACGGCCCGGAGCCCGAGCACTGCGGTCTCGTCGCTGACGGCACCGGGATCGACGCGGTGCTGCATCTCGAGGCCGACCAGCAGGGCCACGAGCAGCGACGCCACCTGGTCGGGGGTGCCGGGCAGCTCGGACCGGCCGTCGTCGGGCCAGGATTCGGTGGACTCGACGACGCGGCGCCGAGCCTCGGCGAAGCGGGCGGCGAAGTGCTCCCGGGCGGCGTGGTTCCGGCTGGCGTAGAGCCACAGCTCGTGCTCCAGGAGCATCCAGCCGGCGCTCGGGCCCGGCGGCGGGCTGGCGAAGGTGCGCCAGAGCGCGGCGAGGTGCTCGTCGCTCGGGCCTTCTGCCATCGGCGCCACCGAGAGCTCGGCATCCATGACCGCCGCGCTCTCGTTGATCAGGTTCTCGAGGAGCGCGCTGAGCAGCCCCTCCTTGCCACCGAAGTGGGCGTAGACCGCACCCGATGTCCGGTCGGCGGCCTCGGCCACGGTGTCGATGCTGACCGCCTCGATGCCTCGCTCTGCGAACAGCAGGGCTGCGGCGTCGAGCAGCCGCTGCCGGGTCTCTGCCTTGCGCTGCTCCTGGCTGGCCACGGGGAAACTATAGAGGACTTCCTATCTATATGGAAGGCCCAATCTGATGACCCGTCAGGCCGCACGTACGACGCCCGGATGGCGTGCAACCTGTCCTTCATTCGACGTCTTCGGCGTCGCTCGAGGGACAGGTTGCACGGGAGAGGGGGTTGCCGATCGGGTCGAGCGCGCCGCGCTCAGTCGACCGGGACGGGAGGCTCCTCGTGCTCGGCCCCGAGCAGGATGCGCTCGTCCTTCGGCGTGGTGAAGGCGTGGACGAAGCCGGCGATGCCGGCGAGGAAGAGGACGAGAGCTACGGCGTAGGCCACGAAGGCGGCCTGCTGGGCCCGCTCGCCGAAGATGCTGAAGCCGTAGGAGGTCAGCAGCAGACCGCGGAGCGTCTCACCTCGGAACAGGGTGTCGGTCTTGCTCGACACCACTGCGGCCTGGGCGGTCAGCGTCGCCGCGTCGGCCGAGTTGGCCTTGGTCGCGGCGTCGGCGGCGGCCTGGGCGGTTCGCGCCTCGGTGCTGGTCTCCGAGTACGTCTTCCCGTTGTTCACCTCGGCGAGGTGCACCGCGATGTAGTTGTTGGCGTAGCACTCGGCCTGCTTGCCGGTGGTCAGCGGCTGGCCGCCATACGTGACGATGCAGGTGGCCTGCTTCTCCTCGTCGGTCAGCTTGTCGGCCGGGGTGAAGGTGATGCGCTGCTGCACCAGCTGGTCCTTCACGTACGACTTGGCGAAGTCGGCCTGGTTCTGCAGCACGAGGCCGAGCACGAGCAGCAGCCCGGCGAGCACCACGGCCCCCACGCTGAAGACGATGTCGAGCGTTCGACGTTTCACTGCGTCCCTCTTTCGTTGCCCCCAGACGGATCCCCGCCTGGTTGCCAGTAGACGCTGGGTGCTGGTGCGGCCGGCAGGGGCGGAAGTCCCAAAGAACGGGGTTCGGAGGTCCCGAACCGCCGGTGGATCAGCGGTGCGGGAGCACGACGACCGTCCAGTGGCAGATGCCCCGGAGGTGGCCCAGGCCGGGCAGGTGGACGTCGAAATCGGTCGCGCGCGGAACTCGGTCGCACCGGTGACTGTCACGGATCCGTCGTCGTTGGGGGCGACCACCGCCTTCGCCCCGAGTCGCCCGCGGAGGTTTCCGGATTCGACCTCGAAGGTGAACGTGAAGGACTGGCCCTGGTCGGTGGCCGGTGCGTCGGTCGCGGAGATGTCGACCAGCGATGCGCTGACCGATCCGTCGCCGGCGAGGCCGAGCGCGCCGTGCGTCGTGCGGGTGAGGAGCGGGTTCCCGAGGTCGAGCTCGTTGACGTTCATCGAGACCCGGGCTCCGACGGTCGAGCTCAGGTCGACCGTCCCGTCGGGTCGCAGGTCGCCGTCCACCTCGCCGTGGAGGCCGGTGATGCGCACCCGGAAGCCGAACAGGCTCGGGTGCACCTCCACATCCAGCTCGGTGCGGTCGGTGTCGACGACGAACACGGTCAGGATCGTCCGGCCGGATCGCCGGTCACGCCGGGGCCAGCACGAGACGCCAGCTGAGGAGGATGGTCGGGTTCAGCATGGGTGGTCCTGCGATCCCGAAGGCGCCGGCGGCCCGGCTGGCCCGGCCTTGCAGCACCAACGCGTCGTCGGGGCTGGACGGGTCGAGGTCGGCCGAAAGCTCGGCTCGGGTGTCGGCCAGGTCGATCTCGGCCTTCGCGGGAGGGTTGCCCGCAAGGGTCACGGTGATCGACCCCGACGGGCGGTCGGCGACCACGTCGACCGTGCCGGACACGGCGACGACGGTCGCTCCCGGGCCGTCGCCAAGACTCGGACGGGCCACCGCCCTCACCGTCGAGCGGTCGGGGTCGACGACGTACCGGGTCATGGCGCACGAGTCTGCCGCAACCCGAGATCGGCCGGCGTGACAGGCTCTCGTCCCATGACTCCCGATGTGAACTTCCCTGGCGCACCACCGACGATCACCTCCCTCCACGTCCTGGCCGAGCACGTGCTCGGAGCCGGTCTCTACGCCGCCAGCGGGCACATCGGCCTGCAGGTAGCTCCTGGCGGGTTCGGCACTCCGTCCTCGGCCGACGGCGATCTCGGCGGCCGATTCATGGTGGCCGACGGCGCGCTCGTGCTCCACCGACCCGACGGAGCGGTCGAGCGGGCCGAGATCACCACGGCGGCCGCCGCGGCCGCGTTCTTCGGCGTGACCCCTGGGATGCCCCCGACCGTCTACGCGCCGGCCACCGAGCTCGTCCTGGACGCGCCTCTGGAGGTCGACCTGATCGTGGCCGCGCAGGTGGGCCGGTGGCTCTCGCTCGGCGACGCGGCGCTCGTGGAGTTCGCGTCCGCGCACGCAGGCGAGGACCCGAGCGGGCGAACCCTCTGGCCCGAGCACTTCGACCTGGGCCTGTCGATGGCCGAGGTCAACTACGGCGTCTCGCCTGGCGACGAGGTGCACGTCGAGCCCTACCTCTACGTCGGTCCGTGGACGCCCCGCGAAGGAGCCTTCTGGAACGAGCCGTTCGGGGCCAGCGTGACGGCCTCGTCGATCGCCTCGGTCGAGGACGCGGTGGCGTTCTTCGAGGAAGGTCGCTCGCTCGCCGCCGCTTCGCCGAGCTGATCCGCAAACCGGGGCGCTGAGGTGCGCTCCGGCGCGCCTACGAGCCCCAGGTTCGGGTGAGGGCGACTCGGCGGTGCTAGTTGTCGAGGTCGAGGCTGAGCATGCGGATGGCGTTGCCGCGGACCAGCTTGTAGGTGGTCTCGTCGTCGAGGCTCGAGAAGAGGTCCTCGGCCACCGCCTTGGTGTCGGGCCAGGTCGAGTCCGAGTGCGGGTAGTCGACCTCGAACGTGACGTTGTCGACCCCGCACTCGTCGAGCGACTTGATGCCGTGGTGGTCGCGGAAGAAGCAGCCGTACACCTGGCGGAAGTAGTAGGTCGACGGCGGCTCGGGCACCTGCTCGCGGTGGGAAGGCCCAGCCGCGGTGCTGGTGCCACACGTCGTCGGCCCGCTCGAGGATGTAGGGCAGCCAGCCGATCTGGCCCTCGCTGTAGGCGAGCTTCAGCGAGGGGAAGCGCACGAGCACGCCGGAGAAGAGGAAGTCGCTGAGCGACGACATGGCGTTGCCGAAGCTGAGGGTGGCCTGCACCGAGGCCGGGGCGTCGGGCGAGGTGGCCGGCATCTTCGACGACGAGCCGATGTGCATGCACACGACGGTGTCGGTCTCCTGGCAGGCCTGGAAGAACGGGTTCCACACCTGGTCGTGGATGCTGGGCAGACCCAGGTGGTAGGGGATCTCGCTGAAGCACACGGCGTGCACGCCTCGGGCGGCGTTGCGGCGCACCTCTTCGCCGGCGGCGACCGGGTCCCACAGGGGGATGAGGCACAGCGGGATGAGACGGCCGTCGGTGCCGGCCGACCACTCCTCGACCATCCAGTCGTTGTAGGCCTTGCACGCAGAGCATGGCGAGCTCGCGGTCCTTGGCCTCGAGGAACGTCTGGCCGCAGAAGCGGGGGAAGGTCGGGAACGAGAGCGACGCCTCCACCCAGTTGACGTCCATGTCCTCGATGCGGGCCTTCTGCTCGTAGCAGCCCGGGCGCATCTCGTCGTAGGTGATGGGGGTGAGCGTGCGCTCGTCGACGTCGTAGCCGGCCGCAGCGATGATGCGCCGGTGCGGCATGAGCAGGTCCTCGTAGACCCAGAAGTCGGCCGTGCCGCCCGTCGGGGTCGAGGTCGAACGTGTAGGTCGTGCCGTTGAACTGGAGGTTGCTCACCGTCTTGCGCTCGATCCGCGGGCCGATGCCGCGCGTACTTCGACGGCAGCCGATCGGTCCACACGTTCGGTGGCTCGATGACGTGGTCGTCGACGCTGATGATCTTCGGCAGCTCACCCATGGCTTGAATGCTACCCGAACAATCTGACGGGGTGTCAGGTTCTGCGCCCGGCCCCTTTCGAGTCCGGCCCGTTCGAGACAGATCAGATCGTGAAGTGGCCGCCCTGGATGCGCTGGGCTTCCATCAGCTCGAGCTCTCGGGCGCCCGAGGCGACGACCAGGGGGTCGGGCACGAAGTCGAGGTCGGGGTCGCGGCCCTCGTAGTCGACCGAGTTGAGGATCAGCTTCATCGCCTCCATGCGGGCGAAGTGCTTGTTCTCGGAGCGGATGATCATCCACGGCGCCTCGAGCGTGCTCGTGCGCTTGAGCATCTTGTACTTCATCTCGGTGAAGTCGTCCCAGTGCTCCTGGGCCTGCAGGTCGACCTCGCTGAGCTTCCACTGGCGCAGGGGATCGTCGCGGCGACGGTCGAACCGGCGCTGCTGCTCCTCCTTCGAGACCGAGAAGTAGAGCTTCACGAGCGTCGTGCCCTGGCGGACGAGGTCCTTCTCGAAGCCGACCACGCCCTTCATGAAGTTGCGGTACTCCTCGTCGGTGCAGAAGCCGAAGACCGGCTCGACCATGGCCCGGTTGTACCAACTGCGGTCGAACAGCACCATCTCGCCGCCGGTCGGGAACTGCGCGGCGTAGCGCTGGAAGTACCACTGGGTGCGCTGCTCCTCGGTGGGCCGACCCAGGGCGACCACGCGGTAGTGCTTCTCGTTCATGTAGCGGGTGACCCGGCGGATGGTGCCGCCCTTGCCGGCGGCGTCGCGGCCCTCGAACAGCACGATCATGCGCTGGTCGCGCTCTTCGAGGTGGTGCTGCAGCTTGAGCAGCTCGGCCTGGAACGGCATGAGCTCGCGTTCGCGTCGGTACTGGCGTATGGCCTTGCGCCGGTCGCGGTCCCGATCGGCGAGCCGGTTGCGCAGGTGCTCGTTCTCGGCCAGCAGCTCGTCGCGGACGACGTCGACGTCGAGCGTGGCTCGATTCGGTCGGTCGTCGGTCGAGTCGGTCCGAGGACGTGGATGAGGTCGAGGAGGTCAGCACCCCACCAGGACACCCCACCGGAGCGCTCGGCGCCAGAGGTCGCCTTGCGGCAGATCTGACGGTGCGTCAGGCTGAGGCTGCTATGGACCTCACCTTCACCGACGCCGAGGAGGCGTTCCGGGCCGAGGCCCGCGCCTGGCTCGAGGCCAACGTGCCCGCCGAGCCGCTGCCATCGGGCGACACCAGGGACGGCTTCGCGGCCCACCTCGACTGGGAGCGGCAGCTGTTCGCGGCCCGCTGGTCGGTGGTCTCGTGGCCGGCGGCCTACGGCGGGCGCGACGCCTCGCTGTGGGAGTGGCTGATCTTCGAGGAGGAGTACTACCGGGTCGGCGGTCCCCAGCGGGTCACCCAGAACGGCATCTTCCTGCTGGCCCCGACCGTGTTCGAGTTCGGCACCCAGGAGCAGCAGGACCGCATCCTGCCCCGCATGGCTGCGGCCGAGGACCTGTGGTGCCAGGGCTGGAGCGAGCCCGACGCCGGCAGCGACCTGGCCGGCATCAAGAGCCGGGCCGAGCGCGACGACGCGGCCGGCGGCTGGAGGGTCACCGGGCAGAAGACCTGGACCACCCGCGGCGCGTTCTGCACCCACCTGTTCGGGCTGTTCCGCACCGACCCCGAGGCCGAACGGCACCGGGGCATGTCCTACCTGCTCGATCCCGCTCGACGCCGAGGGCGTGACGGTGCGCGGCGTCGGTCGCCTCGACGGCGACGAGGGCTTCGCCGAGGTGTTCCTCGAGGACGTGTTCGTGCCCGACGCCGACGTGCTCGGCGGGGTCGAACGAGGGGTGGGGCGTGGCCATGGCCACGACCTCGTCCGAGCGGGGGCTGACGCTGCGCAGCCCGGGCCGGTTCACGCGCCGCGTGCGACCGGCTGGTCGACCTGTACCAGCGGGCGGCCGGCGCCACCGAGCGCGATCGCGAGCAGGTCACCCAGGCCTGGATGGACGCCGAGGCCTACCGGCTGTTCACCCTGCGGGACGTGACCGAGATGGCCGAGGGGCGATCGCTCGGCGCCCGGTCGAGCCTCAACAAGGTCTGGTGGTCCGAGCTGGACGTGCACCTGCACGAAGCCGCGCTCGACCTGCTCGGCTCGCTGGGCGAGCTCGAGGGCGAAGCTCCGGCGGCCGTCGATCGCGGTGCGTGGATGAAGGGCTACCAGTTCGCGCTGTCGGGCCCGATCTACGCCGGCACCAACGAGATCCAGCGCAACGTCATCGCCGAGCGCGTGCTCGGCCTCCCGAGGAAGTAGGCGGACCGGTGCGCTTCGCCTTCACCGACGACCAGATCTTGTTCCGCGACACCGTGCGCGACCTGCTCGACAAGGAGTGCCAGCCCGAGCAGGTGCGCTACGCGTGGGTCGACGACGACGGTCGCCTGCCCGACGTGTGGTCGGCGCTGGCCGAGATGGGCGTGCTCGGGGTCCAGGTGCCCGAGGCCTTCGGCGGTCTCGGCCTGACCGAGCTCGACCTCGTGCTGCTGCTCGAGGAGACGGGTCGGGTCGGGCTGCCCGATCCGATCGTCGAGGTCGGTGGCGGTGGCGGCGCCGCTGCTGGCCGAGGTCGGTTCGCCCGCGCTGCAGCAGCAGTGGCTGCCGGCGCTGGCCGGCGGCGAGTCGCTGGTGACCACGGCGCTTCGGCGGGGCGCTCGTCCCCAACGCCGATGCCGCGGGTCTGGTGCTCGCGCGATCGTGACGGGCGGCTGGTGGCGCGTGCCGGCCGGCGTGGCCGAGCTCGAGCGCCAACCGTCGGTCGACGGCAGCCGCCGGCTGTTCGGGGTGACGTGGGACGACGACCAGGCGATCGTGCTGGCCGAGGGCGACGAGGCGCAGGCCGCGCGTCGACCGGGCACTCGACCGCGGCGCGCTCGGCACCGCGGCCCAGCTGATCGGCCTCGGCCGCCAGATGCTCGACCTCACGGTGGGCTACGTGAAGGAGCGTCGCCAGTTCGGCGTGCCGATCGGGTCGTTCCAGGCGGTGAAGCACCATCTGGCCGACGCCCTGCTGCACCTCGAGTTCGCGGTGCCGGTCGTGCACGCGGCGGCCTACGCGCTGGCCACCGGCGATCCCGATGCCCCCCGTGTGGTGTCGCACGCCAAGGCCGCGGCCAACGACGCGGCCCGCCTCGTCGGCCGCCAGGCGCTGCAGTGCCACGGCGCCATCGGCTACACCGTCGAGTACGACCTGCACCTCTCGCTCAAGCGGGTGTGGGCGCTGAGCGAGTCCTACGGCAGCTCGGCGCACCACCGGCGCCGGGTGGCCGATCTCGTGCTCGGCCCAATACCGTCCTAGCAACGCCGAACCGCACTCCCGGCCGTCCTCACCGACGTTCGCCCTGACAACTGGAGCTCCACCATGGCCGAGGCCTACATCATCGATGCCGTTCGCACCCCTGTCGGCAAGCGCGGCGGCAGCCTCAGCCAGGTGCACCCGGCCGACCTCGGGGCGTTCCCGCTGCAGCAGCTGATGGAGCGCACCGGCGTCGATCCGGCGGCCGTCGAGGACGTCGTCTTCGGCTGCCTCGACACCATCGGCCCGCAGGCCGGCGACATCGCCCGCACCGCGTGGCTGGCGGCCGGGCTGCCCGAGGAGGTGCCCGGCACCACCATCGACCGCCAGTGCGGCTCGTCGCAGCAGGCCGTGCACTTCGCGGCGCAGGGCGTCATGAGCGGCACGGCCGACCTGATCGTGGCCGGCGGCGTGCAGAACATGAGCATGATCCCGATCTCGTCGGCCATGACCGTCACCGACGGCATGGGCCTGCCCGAGCTCTTCGCCGGCTCGAAGGGCTGGCTGGACCGCTACGGCGACCAGGAGATCAGCCAGTTCCGGGGCGCCGACCTCATCGCCGAGAAGTGGGGCATCACCCGCGAGGACATGGAGGTCTTCGCCCTCGAGAGCCACCGCCGCGCCGCCCAGGCCACCGACGAGGGCCGCTTCGAGCGGGAGATCGCGCCGTTCCAGGGCATCGCGGTCGACGAGGGCTTCCGCCGCGACACCACCCTCGAGAAGATGGCCAACCTCAAGACGCTGCGCGAGGACGGCCGCATCACCGCCGCCGTGTCGAGCCAGATCAGCGACGCCGGCGCGGCCATGCTCATCGCCAGCGAGCAGGCGGTGAAGGACCACGGGCTCACCCCGCGGGCCCGCATCCACCACCTCAGCGTGCGCGGCGGCGACCCGGTGTTCATGCTCTCGGCGCCCATCCCGGCCACCGAGCACGCGCTCAACAAGGCCGGCATGACGATCGATCAGATCGACCTCGTCGAGATCAACGAGGCGTTCGCCTCGGTCGTGCTGGCCTGGCAGAAGGAGACCGGCGCCGACCCGGAGAAGGTCAACGTGAACGGCGGCGCCATCGCCCTCGGTCACCCGCTCGGTGCCACCGGCGTGCGCCTGATGACCACCCTGCTCAACGAGCTCGAGCGCACCGGTGGCCGCTACGGCCTGCAGACCATGTGCGAGGGCGGCGGCCAGGCCAACGTCACCATCATCGAGCGGCTGTAGCCCCGGCCGCGGTCGATCCAGTGCACGAGGTCGCGATCCGCGACGACATGATCCGGCTGGGGCAGTTCCTCAAGCTGGCCAACCTGGTCGACTCCGGCGCCGATGCCAAGCCCGTGGTGCAGTCGGGTGAGGTCACGGTCAACGGCGACGTCGAGACCCGTCGCGGCCGCCAGCTCCATCGCGGCGACGTCGTGGCCTTCGCCGGCGAAGAAGCCCGCGTCACCTGATCGGGCGACCACCGACCGAACCGACCGAACGGGCCCGTTCCGGCGCCTGATCGGGCGTGTGGTGGGGCCGGATGGGGAGCAGTTCAGGCGATGAGGGCCGCCCACTCGTCGAGGATGGGGAGCACCTCGTCGGCACCGGCCGACGGGACGCGGAACACGCACTCGGTCACGCCGATGGTCGCGAAGTGCTCGAGCTTGCCCTTGTCGGGCAGCGAGCCGAACGGGATGATCTCGAGCGTCGACGGGTCGCGGCCGGCATCGGCGACGGCCCGCTGCAGCTCGGGGATGGCCGTGCCGAGCCCGGTGCCGCCGACCGGGATCCAACCGTCGCCGTACTCGGCGATGTGGGCGAACAGCTTGGGCCCGGCGCCGCCGCCGAGGAGGACCGGAACCTTGCCGGCTGCCGGCTTGGGCCACGACCAGCTCGGCGCCATCGTGACGTGGTCGCCTTCGAAGCCGGCGACGTCGTCGCGCCACAGCGCCTGCATGGCCAGCACGTGCTCGCGGCACACCTCGCGCCGGTCCCGCATGGCGACGCCGTGGTTGGCCAGCTCGTCCTCGTTCCAGCCGAAGCCGATGCCGAGCACGGTGCGACCCCCCGCGATGAGGTCGAGGGTGGCGATCGCCTTGGCCGTGACGATGGGCTCGCGCTGGGCCGGCAGGGCGATGCCGGTGCCGAGCGTGATGCGCTCGGTGACGGCAGCAGCCGCGGCCAGCGCCACGAACGGATCGAGCGTGCGCTTGTACGACTCGAGCAGCTCGGCCTCGCCGGTCGGGGGCGGCGGTCAGCCGGCTCACCGGGATGTGGGTGTGCTCGGGGAGATAGAGCGAATCGAAGCCGCGGGCCTCGACCTCGCGGGCCAGGGCGACCACGTCGAGCGACTGGTCGGTGGTGAACATGGTGATCCCGTGGCGCATGGCGGTGACCATAGATCGTCGGCGAGACCGCCCTACATTGACCGTTCGTGACACCCCCCGGCCGCCCCACCCGTTCGCGCAAGCGCGTCGGCGCGCTCAGCGTGGCGCTCGCCCTGGTCGCTTCATCGGTGCTCGCAGCGTGCGGCAGCACGGCCGAGTCGAGCCCGAAGGTCGTCCCCCGATCAGGGACCATCGCGGTGCGTGCGCTCGACAACCGGTTCGAGGCGAAGGAGATCACGATCACGGCCGGGTCGACGGTGACGTGGACGAACGACGGCGCCAACCTGCACGACGTGGTGCCGGCCGAGGGCACCGACTTCGGCGTGAAGCCGATCGACTTCAAGCCCGGCGCCACCTACTCGACCACGTTCGCCACGCCCGGCACCTACGCCTACTACTGCAGCCTGCACGGGTCGGCCACGAAGGGGATGACCGGCACTGTGGTCGTCGTCGCCCCCTGACGGGTCGACCACCACCCGAGCGTGTCGCCCTCACACCAAGGCCACAACCCGGACCTGCCACCGGAGCCGACCCAGGAACGGTCGCGCCTGGTGTCACGACGCCCTCGGGTGATCGGCACGCCGTCGCGCGATGCTCTCGGCCCATGAGCGAGATCTCCGAACGGTACCGACGCGTCGCCGCCACGTTCACCGAGCGGGTCGAGGGCGTGCCGACGGGCGGGTGGGACCGTCCCGCCCCGTGCGAGGGTTGGGACGCCCGCGACGTCGTGCGCCACCTCGTCGAATGGCTGCCCTCGTTCTTCTGCGGGATGTGGGGGCTCGCGCTCCCGGGCGGCCCGACGGTCGACGAGGACCCGGTGGCGGCCTGGGCTGCCCTCGATCGGATGCTCCAGGGCGTGCTCGACGATCCCGGCTGTCGCCGGGTCCTCCCGGCGACACGCCGATGGGCCAGAAGACGCTGGAGGCGGCCATCGACATGATCTGCACGCCCGACGTGCTGATCCACACCTGGGACCTGGCCCGGGCCACCGGCCAGGACGAGACGCTCGACGCCGACGAGGTCCACCGCTTCGTCGAGTCGATGGAGCCGACCGACCAGCTGCTGCGCGACAGCGGCCAGTACGGGCCCCGCGTCCCGGTGCCCGACGACGCCGACGAGCAGACCCGCATGATCGCCTTCGTCGGCCGTCACCCCTGACCCTCCGCCAGCCGTTTTTGACGACCCGTCAGGTCTGCGTGCGATGATCCGGGCATGGGCATCTGCGAGGGACGGGTCGTCATCGTCACCGGCGCGGGGCGGGGCATCGGGCGGGAGCACGCCCTCGAGTTCGCCCGCCAGGGGGCCAAGGTCGTGGTGAACGACCTCGGCGCCGAGATCGACGGCACCGGGCGGCTCGCACCGGTCCCGCCGGCGAGGTGGTCGACGAGATCCGGGCCATGGGCGGCGAGGCGGTCGCCAACGGCGCCGACGTCGCCGACTGGGAGCAGGCCGAGGCGATGGTCGCCACAGGCCGTCGACACGTTCGGCGTGCTCGACGTGGTGGTGAACAACGCCGGCTTCCTCCGCGACCGCATGCTGGCCAACACCTCCGAGGACGAGTGGGACGCCGTGATGCGCGTGCACCTCAAGGGCCACTTCGCCCCGACCCGCCACGCCATCGCGCACTGGCGCGAGCAGCACGAAGGCCGGCGACGACGGTCGACGGGCGCATCATCAACACCAGCTCGGGCGCGGGGCTGATGGGCAGCGTCGGCCAGGGCAACTACTCGGCGGCCAAGGCCGGCATCGCCGCGCTGACGCTGGTGCAGTCGGCCGAGTTCGCCCGCTACGGCGTCACGGCCAACGCCATCGCCCCGGCGGCCCGCACCCGCATGACCGAGGAAGTGTTCGCCGAGACCATGGCCGCGCCGGCCGAGGGCGAGTTCGACGCCATGGCGCCCGAGAACGTGTCGCCCCTGGTGGTGTGGCTGGGCAGCGTCGATTCGGCCGGCGTCACCGGGCGGGTGTTCGAGGTCGAGGGCGGCAAGATCAGCGTCGCCGACGGCTGGCAGCACGGTCCCGACGTGTCGACAAGGGCGCCCGTGGGAGCCCGCGCGAGGTCGGGTCGCCGTCCGCGACTGCTCGCGAGCCCCGTCCTGCGCCAGTCTACGGCGCCTGACCCGAACCCGCTCGACGCGTGTACAGGCGCCGGTCGCTACGATCGCGGCGGTCGTCCGTCGAGGAGAGGCGCTCGACGATCATGGCCATGCCCTGGCCGCCGCCGACGCACATGGTCTCGAGGCCGAAGGTCTTGTCGGCGTCCTGCAGGCCGTTGATCAGCGTGGTCATGATGCGGGCGCCGGTCATGCCGAACGGGTGGCCGAGGGCGATGGCGCCGCCGTTCACGTTGAGCTTGTCCCACGGGATGCCGAGGTGCTTGGCCGACGGGATCACCTGGGCGGCGAACGCCTCGTTGATCTCGACCAGGTCGATGTCGTCGATGGTCATGCCGGCCCGCTCCAGCGCCTGGCGGCAGGCCTCGATCGGGCCCGAGGCCCATGATCTCGGGGTTGAGGCCGGTGACGCCGCTCGACGACGATGCGGGCCAGCGGGGTGATGCCGAGCTCGGCGGCCTTGGTGTCGCTCATCACGATCACGGCGGCGGCGCCGTCGTTGAGCGGGCAGGCGTTGCCGGCGGTGACCTTGCCGTCGGGGCGGAACACCGGCTTCAGCTTGGCGAGCCCCTCGACGGTGGTGCCGGCGCGGATGCCGTCGTCCTGGGTGACGAGCACCTCGTTGCCGTCGGCGTCGATGGTGACCGGGGTGATCTCGTGCTCCCAGAAGCCCGTTCTCGAGCGACGGCGGTGGCCCGCTGCTGGCGACAGGGCGGCGAACTCGTCCATCTCCTCGCGGGTGACGCCTCTCGAACTCGGCCACGTTCTCGGCGGTCTGGCCCATGGCGATGTAGATGTCGGGCAGGCCCGGCGGCGGGGCCCAGATCGCGCTGGCCGCCGGCGGTGCGCTCGGCGGTGCGGGCCTCGGCGTCGGCGAACACGGTGTTGTGCGGGCCGGTGTCGGCCGCGCCGTTCATGTAGCGGCTCACGGTCTCGACGCCGGCGGCGATGAAGACGTCGCCCTCGCCGGCCTTGATGGCGTGGGCGGCCATGCGGATGGTCTGCAGCGACGACGAGCAGTAGCGGTTGACCGTGACGCCGGGGACGTCGGGCATGCCGGCGATGATCGCGGCCACGCGGCCGACGTTGTAGCCGGCCTCGCCGCCGGGCTGGCCGCAGCCCATGATGAGGTCCTCGACGAGGCTGCGGATCGAGCGCCGGGCACCTTCGGCGAGCACGTCCTTCGACGATGGCGCGCCAGGTCGTCGGGGCGGACGTCGACGAGCGACCCCTTGTTGGCCCGGCCGATCGGGCGTGCGGGCGGTGGCGACGATGACGGCTTCGGGCATGGCTCCCCCTCGGTCGGACCCCGGTGACGGGATCTACGTCCGCTCTGTCTAGCGCCACAGCCCGTGTGCGAAAACCTGAGAGCTCGCCGGTCCGGCGCATGGGCCGAAGTCACTAGAACGTGTTCTAGTCTCGGCGGGTCCCGTGGCTCGACGTGCGGCCCAGTCGAGCTAGAGACGGATTCACCATGGCGATGGCCATCATCCGATTCGACATGCGGGCGCCCGGGCTCGACCCGGCGGAGGCGCAGCGGCTCGTACGCCGCCGCGCTCGAGATGGCCACGTGGGCCGACGCCAAGGGCTTCGACATGCTCGTGCTGTCGGAGCACCACGGCTCGGCCGACGGCTACCTGCCGTCGCCGCTGGTGATGGCGGGGCCATGGCCGGCGCGCACGCAGCGCATCCCGCATCAACATCGCCGCCCTGCTGGTGCCGCTGCACGATCCCGATCCGTCTGGCGGAGGACATCGCGGTGCTCGACCTCCTCAGCGGCGGGCGCATCTCGATCGTGGCCGGGCTCGGCTACCGGCCGGTCGAGTACGCGATGTTCGAGCAGGAGTGGAAGCGCCGGGGCAAGCGGATGGACGAGTGCCTCGAGGTGATGATCAAGGCGTGGACCGGCGAGCCGTTCGAGTACGACGGCGAGACCGTGCAGGTCACGCCCGCGGCCGGTGCAGCAGCCGCACCCGATGATCATGGTCGGCGGCTCGGGTGAGCCGGCGGCCAAGCGGGCGGCCCGCTTCGGCTTCGGCTGTTCCCGCCGACTCGACGACGAGCATCTCGCCGAGGTCTACCGACCGGAGTGCGAGCGGCTGGGCAAGCAGCCCGGGATTGGTGCTGGCCGGCCGTCGGCGGCCGGGCACGCTGTTCGTGGCCGACGATCCCGATCGCGCTGTGGGGCGAGCATCGGCGCCGTACCTGCTGCACGACGCCATGACCTACACGCTCGTGGCAGACCCCGACATCAGCAGTCGCAGGTCAAGCGCCGACGCCACGACGGTCGACGAGCTGCGGGCCGAGGGCGTGTACCAGATCCTCACGCCCGACGAATGCGTCGCGCTGGCCGGCGAGCTCGGCCCGTTCGGCGCGCTCACCCACCATCCGCTGTGCGGCGGCGACCCCGCCCGAGCTCGGCGTGGGCGAGCCTCGAGCTCTTCGTCGACAAGGTGCTGCCCCGGATCGGCAACCCTGCCTGATCCACTGGCTGATCTACCGACAGATCCACGGGCCGATCAGCTGACCGGTCCGCAGGCCGTCACCGATCCAGGAGCGAGAGAGAGCACATGGCAGTCGATCTGACACAACTCGTCGACCCGGCGCACACCGTCATCGTCACCCAGGAGTGCCAGGGGGCGGTGATCGGGGCCAACGCCGGCGCTGCCGCAGCTGGCCGAGATCGCCCACCGGGTGGCCGTGCCCAACATCGCCCGCCTCGTGCGGGCGTGCCCGGTCGGCCGGTGTGCCCGTGGTGCACTGCGTCGCGATGCGGCGGGAGGACGGCCAGGGCTCGAACCACAACGCCCGGCTCTTCGTCGGCATGCTCAAGACCGGCGTGCCGCTGCGGCCGGGCACCGAGGCGGTCGAGGTCATCCCCGAGATCGGCGTCGAACCCTCCGACGTCGTGCTGTCGCGGCTGCACGGCCTCGGCCCGATGGGCGGCACCGACCTCGACCCGGTGCTGCGCAACCTCGGCGTCACCACCATCGTCGGCGTCGGCGTGTCGGTGAACGTCGCCATGCTCAACTTCGCCATGGACGCGGTGAACGCCGGCTACCAGTTCGTGATGCCCCGCGACGCGGTGGCCGGCATCCCCGAGGCGTATGCCGAGTCGGTGCTCGACAACACGATCTCGCTGCTGGCCACCCTGCCGACCACCGACGAGGTGCTGGCGGCCTGGGGCGTCTGAAGGCTCAGCCTGACGGCAGGCGTCAGCTCGGGCCTTCAGCGTGTCAGCCCTTGATCGGCTGGCCGTCGAGGCCGACGACGAACCACTTGTTGCCGACGCCCTGTCCGTTCGTCTGACCCGGACCGGCATCGCCCGAGTAGGTGTAGAGCGGCTGGCCGTAGACCGTCAGCTGGCTGGTTCCGTCGGTTCGGGGCACCAGCTTGAACTCGCCGGATCCCGTCGGCACGCCGGTGCCCACCGCGATGGCGGTGCCGGTGAGCGGCGGCCACACCTTCGTGCAGCTCTCGTCGACGCAGCTGGGAGCGCCTGGCGCGTCGGCGGTGAACACGTAGAGGGTGCGCCCGGTGAGATCGACCAGCACTTGGCCCAGGTCGGTCGTGCCGACGTCGACGGTGGCGGTGCCGGACGGGATGCTGGCGAGCGTCGACCCGGTGCCGTCGGGCGCGCCGGAGGTCGTGGTGGTGGAGAGCTCGGTGCCGGAGTCGGCGTTCGTCGGAGCCCGAGGCCTTCGAGGAGCTGCAGCCGGCGACGGCCGCCAGCGCCAGGACCGCCACTGCGATGGTGGCGAGACCACGTCGGCTGGTCGGGCGAGCGGGCGCGGCTCGAGGTGCGGCGGGGGAGATCGGAACGGAGTTCATCGGCGCAGAACCTATGCGGCTCGGCGGCGTCGCCGGGATCGGGTGAGCTGATGGCTCGTCAGCTCGAGTGGACCGGACGGCTAACGTCTCGGCGATGGCGACGACCAAGGATGACCTCGACGGTGGCGTCCCCGCGGTCACGACCACCGGCGATCTCGACGACGAGCTGCGGGCCGCCGATGGGCGGGTCCCCGGCCGTCGGGGTCGGGCCACGCGCCAACGGCTGCTCGAGCGGACGGCCGAGATGCTGCAGACCAGCAACTACCGCGACCTCAAGGTCGTCGACATCGCCCGGGGCGCGGGCACCTCGCCGGCCACCTTCTACCAGTACTTCCCCGAGGTCGAGTCGGCCATCCTCGTGCTGGCCGAGGAGATGGCCCTCGAGGGTCGGGTGCTGACCGACATCGTCCGCGACGGCACCTGGAAGGGCAAGGCCGGCTTCGCCACCGCCGATGCTGCTGGCCGCGGGGTTCATGAGCTTCTGGGAGGACCACCGCTCGGTGCTGCGGGTCGTCGACCTGGCCACCGAGGAGGGCGACCAGCGCTTCCGCAACATCCGCACCCGGCTTCTCAACGAGGTGGTGGTGGCGCTGGCCGAGGTGATCGGCCGACTGCAGAAGGACGGCCGTCACCCGGCCGACGTCGATCCCGTGGCCACCGCCGGCGTGCTGGTCGCCATGCTGGCCCACGTCTCGGCCCACCGGTACGGCTTCGAGTTCTGGGGCATCCGCACCGACGACACCCGCAACAGCCTGGCCCGCATCGTCTACACGACGGTCACCGGCCAGAAGCCGCCGGCATCCTGACCCGGTTCTCGATCGCGGCTCGATCCCGACCATGAAGTTCGGCGTCCTCCCCCCGTACCGAGCGGGCGTCGTGGCCGACCCGGCGTGGATCTCGGCGTTCGCCGAAGCCGTCGATCGCCTGGGCTTCGAGTCCTTCTACGTGTGCGAGCACGTGGCCGTGAAGGACGGCTACGCGGCCCTCTACCCGTACGCCGCGGACGGGCGCATGTCGCTGCCGGCCGACTGCGACATCCCCGACCCGCTCGACCTGCTGGCCTTCCTCGCCGCCCGCACGGAGCGGGTGGTGCTGGCCACCGGCGTGCTCGTGCTGCCCGAGCACCACGTGCTGCAGCTGGCCAAGCGGCTCGCCACCATCGACGCGCTCTCGGGCGGTCGCATGCGCCTCGGCATCGGCATCGGCTGGATGCGGGAAGAGGTCGAGTCGGTCGGCGTCGACTTCGAGACCCGAGGTGAGCGCACCGACGAGATGATCCAGGCGCTGCGGCTGATCTGGGCGTCGGACGTCGCGAACTTCAACGGCCGTCATGTGGTCATCGACGGCATGATCACCCGACCGCGCACCGCCCAGCTGGCCGGCGTGCCGATCCACGTCGGTGGCCACTCGAAGGCGGCTGCACGTCGGGCCGGGCGGTTCGGCAACGGGTTCCAGCCGCTCGGGCTCGACGACGGCGAGCTGACCGACCGCCTGCGGATCGTGTGGGAGACCGCGGTCGAGGCCGGGCGCGACCCCGAGGACATCGAGCTGTCGCTCGGCGGGCTGCTCGACGAGGTCGACGATGCCGCGGTCGAGCGGGCCGAACGCTTCGGCGCCACCCGCATGGTGCTCTCCACCCGGGAGGGCGACCTCGGCAGCCGCCATCGCCCAGCTCGAGACCTTCGCCGCCCGCTTCATCCGCTGACCTGCCCGACACCTCAAATGGGCCAGGTCTCGGGCGAGTCGGTCCCGCAGGCCCCGGAGGCGAGGTCGTCGAGGTCGAAGGTCGTCGGGCGCCGTCCGGGCTCAGATGAACGGCAGCGCGCCGTCGCGCCTGGCTGCACCGGGTCCGGGTGCATCGGGTTCGTCGAGCTCGTGCGGGTCGAGCTCCGGGGGGAGGTCGTCGAGGTCGAAGGGGGTGAGGTGCTCGCCGATCGGGGCGCGCCAGGGGATGGATTCGGGTGGTGGTTGGGGCTCTCCGGGTGCGGGGGGCGGTGGGTACCAGTGCCACTCGGTGTCGGTGCGGTCGAGGCGTGCGCCGCGGTAGGTCTTCTCGGCATGGTGCTTCTCGCAGAGAAGTTCGAGGTTCACGTTCGAGGTGGGGCCATGTCTGGCGTAGTCCTGGCGGTGGTCGGCTTGGAGTCGTCGTCTCCGTCTGCAGCAGGGGACGACGCACCTTCGGTCTCGGGCTCGGATGGCCCTGTCGACGGCCTTCTTGCGGTCGTCGGGTCATGGTGGCGTGGGCCTTGATGTCGACCAGGTCGTGCACGAGGACGTCGACCATCGCCTCCGGGAGGATGCGGCTGACCCAGTCGACGTCGACAGGTCCGACGCCGACGATCTCGCAGGTCTCCTTGGCGGTGGCGTACCCGCGCTGCAACGCGATCCCGTCGATGAGGACGCTCACATTCCACTTCACCTGACCGGGCCGGACCTTCAGCAGGTCGGCCAGCTCCGTTGCCGCATCAGTCGTGGCGTCGGCTCCGTTCCCGAGCTGGGCCGACGCGGCATCGGGCGCCTCCGTGGTGGTGACGTCGCCAGCATCGGTCCTGCTCGCCCGTGCAGCCGTGGTCGTGCGGTGTGACTCGGCAGCAATCCCGGGTGCAGCGGCAGTTCGCGTCGGCCCGCCGGACTCAGGTGTACTCGCCGGCAAGATCGGATCGCCGGTGCCGGTCGCCGTGTCGGGTCGTGTGCGGGTGGCGAGGTCGAGACCGGCGAGTTGGCCGGCAGCGGCGAGGGCGGCGAGCACGGCGTCGGCCCGGTAGGCCTCGAACGAGTCGCGGATGCCTGCGACGCGGGCCTGGTCGAAGATCGGCTTGGCGTACGCGTCGATCACCGGTGCCACGATGGCGAACTCTTCGGGGAGGAACCGCGCCGCGACCGCATGCATCTCGTTGTCGGGGAACTCTGACCACCGGCGCATGGCCCGCAACCGTCGCTTCCGGGTCCGCCGCTGACTCGTTGCGAGCCGCCGCCTTCACCTTCGCGGCGCGGGCTCTCGTGTCAGCGAGATCGTGGGACTGCTTGGCCTTGGCCACGAGCGCTGCCTCTGCGGCCGGGTCGACCGCGGCGGCACCGGAGATCGCGTCGGCCTCGCCCAGCGACAGGTCGCCGTTGGCGAACGCATCGGCGGTGGCCGGGCATTGCTTCAACCGCCGCGCCGTGTCGATGGCCTTGCGGGCGTCGCCGACCGAGGTGCCGTTCTGGCGGGCCAACCAGTCATCGGGTGACCTGGCCTGTCGCGGCTGGGCGCGACAGGCGTCGACGCGCTCGGCGAAGCCGGCCTGCTTGGCCGTCAACCGACGGATCACCCGGGCCAGCCGCTCGACCGCCGCCACCGCATCGCCGCCCGTATGGCACGCGGGATCGGTGGCATCGCACCACTGCCTGACGACCTGCTCGACCTCGGCCAACGTGGCCGCAGAGGCGATGGTGGGGGCGGAAGAGCTCACTCAGTCAACCTACACGAACGACTGTTCGATTACAACAGAATCTACTGAAACATCAAAAGATCTCCGAAAGTGCTCGAAAGCCCACCAACCGTCCGGCAACTCTCCTATATCGGGTTCGGTCCCGGGACCCGTCGATGGGAGGATCGGGGCATGGAGCGGTTCGCGATGCCCGAGGAGCTGGTGCAGGAGATGTGCACCCGCCTCGGGGTGGCGCAGCCGACCGACATGGTTGGGGTGACCGAGCTCTACCGGGCCTGGTGCGCGCAGGTGCCGTTCGACTCGATCAGCAAGGCCCTGGCGTTGCGGGAGGGCACCTTGCCTCCTGGCGGAAACCCGGCGGACCTGTGCGAGCGGTGGCTGGTCACCGGGCTCGGGGGCACCTGCTGGGGCCACACCTCCGCAATGGCCGCGGTGCTCGAGGCCGGCGACGTGCACTGCCGGGTCGGGCTCGACCGGTTCCTGGTCGACGACCGGGTCGACTTCCACTCCTTCCTGGTGGTCGAGGAGGGCGGTCGTCGCCTGGGCCTCGATGTCACGCACGGGTCGGGCGATCCGCTGCCGCTCGCGGCCGGCGCCACCGGCAACCACCCGGCGTACCCGACGGCCATGGTCGACGACGGTGACGGGCGGCTGCTGCACACGTTCGTGCGCATGTCGCGCGCCGAGCACGAGGTGGGCACGTACGTGGTGCTGTCGATCGACCTCGACGCGTCTGACCTGCGCACGTTCTGCGAGGTGAGCCGCACCTACGGAATGCGCTCGCGCAACCTCTACCACCGGCGCTTCACCGACACCGAGATGATCGACTGCCGCCCGGCCGACGACGGGTCGGCGCTCATCCTCCGCCACGTGGGCGCAAACGACGAGATCGAGAAGCACCTCGCCGACCCCGAGGAGGCGTTCGCCGCGATCGGCCTCGGGCCAGGTGCCCTCGACATCGCGGTCAGGGCCGGTCTCGTCGAGCGGCGCGCCGATCGGCGCGACCTTCTACCCGCCCCGCGTCAGGGACTGAGGTCGTCGACCTCGTCGACTCCCTCGTTCGCTTCTGCGTCGGGGACGTCGGTGCGGGCCCGGTCGGCGATCGAGCCGCGCCGGAACAGGAAGAACAGGCAGAGCCCGGCGATCACGACGATGGCGGCAGCCGTCAGCACGATCGTCCCGGTGGTGGTCGGTCCCGCGTCGGGATCGGTCATGGCGCCGGCGACGAGGACGAGGTGGAGCACCCTCGTCACGGTACCGAGGCTCGAGCGGCACAGGATTAGAACCTGTTCTAGTATCGTCACCGGCTCGGACCAGACCGGGCCGCTGCACGCACGACCGCACGACCTCAGGGGGACACGCATGCCGGACCCGATCCCGGCCGGGACGCTCGTCTACGGGATGCAGCTGCCCATCCAGTCGCAGAGCACGATCTACGCCGAGCCGTGGGAGGCCGCGGCCGGCGTCGACGACCTGGCCGCCATCGCCCAGGCGGCTGATCGGGCCGGCGTTCTGGTACGTCGCCGTGTGCGACCACATCGCCATCCCGAAGCCCCTCGACGAGAAGATGAGCACCTCGTGGTGGGACACGGTCGCGACGCTCGGCTACCTGGCGGCCATCACCGAGCAGGTCCGCCTGATGAGCCACGTCTACGTGCTGCCCTATCGCCATCCGCTGATGGCGGCCAAGTCGTTCCTCACGCTCGATGAGCTGAGCGGCGGTCGGGCCATCCTCGGGGTCGGCGCCGGCCACGTCGAGAGCGAGTTCGACCTGCTGGGCGTCGACTTCGCCGGCCGGGGCCGGACGCTCGACGAGAGCATCGACGTCGTGCGGGCTGCCTTCACCGACGAATACCCCGCGGTCGACACGCCGTCCTTCCACGTCGCCGATGCCGGGCTTCGGCCCCGCGGTGCGCAGGCAGGCGGGCCTCCGATCTGGGTGGGTGGCTCGTCGAAGCCGGCGCTGCGTCGAGCCGCCGACAAGGGCGACGGCTGGCTGCCCCAGGGCCCACCCGAGGGTGGGATGAAGCGGGCCATCGCCTGGGTCGCCGAACGCCGCGAGGGGAACGGCCGGGCCGACCAGCCGTTCGCGGTTGGGGCCTACAGCGAGATCCTGTTCCTGGGCGATCCGTGGTTCGAGGTCGGCCCGCAGCACCTGACCGGCGCCCCCGAGCCGATGGCCGAGCGACTGCGGCGCTTCAAGGGCATCGGCGTCGACCAGATCCAGATCCGCTTCCGGTCGCGCTCCGCAGCCGAGCTGTGCGAGCAGATCGAGCGCTTCGGCACCGAGGTCGCCCCGTTGCTGAACGACTGACCCGACTGACCACCACCCCCGTTCTTGCGTAGGAACGTGTGGTGCAGGCGGGGATTATCCACGCAAGTTCGTCGAAGATGATCGAGGGAGAGCGCTCATGTTGTTGGAAGGGAAGGTCGCCATCGTGTCGGGCATCGGTCCGGGAATGGGGCGCGACATCGCGCTGGCACTGGCTCGCGAGGGCGCCGACATCGCCATGGGCGCTCGGCGGGACAAGGGCCTGATAAAGGTGTCGGGAGAGGTCGAGGCGCTGGGTCGCAAGGCCGTCTGGGTCCAGACCGACATCACCGAACCCGGAGGACTGCGAGCGCTTGGCCCGCACCGCCCGGGAGGAGCTCGGTCGGGTCGACATCCTCGTGAACAACGCGTTCAGCGACGGCACCTACTCGATGTTCGCGGACAGCGACCTGGCCGGCTGGCGCGACACGATCGACGTCAACCTGATCGGCACGTTGCAGCTCACCCAGGCCGTGCTGCCCTACCTCAAGGAGCAGGACGACAGCCGCATCATCATGATCAACAGCCAGAGCGGGCAGGTCATGGACGAGACCTTCGGGGCCTACTCGGCGTCGAAGGCCGCGCTCAACGCGGCCACCAAGACGCTGGCCCGCGAGCTCGGCCGCGATGGCGTGCGGGTCAACGGCATCCACCCGAGCTACATCTGGGGGAAGTCGGTCGAGTGGTACATCAACCACATCGCCGAGGAACGGGGCGTCGACTTCCAGGTGGTCTACGACGAGTTCGCCGACAAGAACTGCCTGAAGTACCTGCCGTCGTCGGCCGAGATCGCCGGTGCGGTGGTGTTCTTCGCCTCACCGCTGTCGAAGGCGGTGACCGGGCAGAGCCTTCCGGTCAACTGCGGCGAGTTCCTGAACGCATGAAGGCCATCGGGGAGCGCGGTCGACGTGGTGAAGCTGGTGGCGTTCCTCACGCGCCGCGAAGGCATGACGATCGAGGAGTTCTACGAGCACTGGGAGGGCACGCACGGCCCGCTCATCCGCTCGACCCCCGAGCTGGCTCGTCACATCGTGCGCTACGAGCAGCACCGCCGCGTGCCGGAGCCCACCTGGGCCGGCACGAAGGGCTACGACGGCATCACCATCCAGTGGCTCGAGTCGGTCGACGCATTCACCGCCTTCTGCGCCGAGCCTGCCTACGCCGAGCTGATCGAACCGGACGAGGAGAAGTTCCTCGACAGGGACGCGCTGGTGTGGATGATCACCGAGGAGCCGATCGTCACCATCGACGGTCCGACGAGCAGCGAGGTCCGCAGATGAGCGATGTCAGCAGCGCAGGTGCCGCCGGCGCTTCGAGCTCGGGCTCGGGGTTCGAAGGTCGGGTCGTGCTGGTCACCGGCGGCGCGTCGGGCATCGGTCGGGCATCGGCCGAGGCGTTCGCCAGGCTCGGCGCATCGGTGATGGTCGCCGACCGCGACGAGGTGCACGGTGACGTGGTCGTCGCCGCCATCAGGGCCACGGGGGGCGAGGCCCGGTTCGTGCGGGTCGACGTGGCCGAGCCCGACCAGATCCGGGCCATGGTCGACGCGGTCGAGGAGGAGTACGGCCGGCTCGATGTCGCGGTGAACAACGCAGGTATGCCGGGCACGTACAAGGCCTTCAGCGATCAGCTGCTGGACGACTGGCAGCGCACCCTCGCGGTGAACCTCACCGGCGTGTTCCTCTCCATGCAGGCCGAGATCCCGGCCATGCTCGACGTCGGCCGCGGCGCCATCGTCAACGTGTCGTCCGCGGCCGGGCTCATGGGGTTCGCCAACCTGCCGGCCTACGTCGCCAGCAAGCACGGCGTCATCGGGCTGACCAAGAGCGTGGCGCTCGAGTACGCCCGCCAGGACATCCGCATCAACGCGGTGTGCCCCGGCAACATCCACACGCCGATGCTCGACGGGTTCGCGGGTGGCGACGAGAAGACGCTGCAGGGCATGGGCAAGGTGACGCCGATGGGCCGGTTGGGCACGCCGGCCGAGATCGCCGAGGCGATCGTGTGGCTCTGCTCGGATGCCGCGTCGTACGTCACCGGTCACGCCATGGCGGTCGACGGCGGCGTGCTCGCGACCTGACCAGACCCGACCGGATCGGACCCGACCGGATCGGACCTCGGCTCACCCGAACCCACAGAACTGGAGACTGACATGGGCTCGCTCGACGGCCAGCAGGCGATCGTGACCGGCGGGGGGAGCGGCATCGGCGCGGCGATCGTCCGGGCCATGGCCGCCGAGGGGGCCCGGGTGGCCGTCGTCGACATCAGCGCGGAACGGGGCCAGGCCGTGGCGGACGAGGTCGGGGGCCCGTCGTTCGCGGCGAACGTGATCGATGCCGAGGCAGTCGAACAGGCGGTGACCGATGCGGTCGAGGTCCTGGGCGGTCTCACCTGCCTGGTCAACAACGCAGGCATCGGGTCCCTCAAGCCGCTGCACGAGTACACGACCAAGGAGTGGGACCTGCTCGTCGACGTCAACCTGAAGGGCACGTTCAACTGCTTGCGGTCGGCGGTCCCGCATCTCGAGGCCAGCGGTCGGGCCGGGGGTCAGGCCAGCGTGGTCAACATCGCGTCGGTCAGCGGGATCCGTCCGACCCGCGGCGAGTCGCCCTACGGAGCAGCCAAAGCCGGCATCATCGCGCTCACCATGAGCGGCGCCCTCGAGTACGGGCCCGACGGCATCCGGGTCAACTGCGTGGCGCCGGGCTTCATCCGCTCGCCGCTGACCGAGTTCGCCTTCTCGGTGCCGGAGTACATCGAGGCCATCGAGGCCGGCACCCCGCTCGGCCGAACCGGCACGGCCGAGGAGGTCGCCGACGTGGTGGTGTTCCTGGCGAGCGACGCAGCCCGGTTCGTCACCGGCGTGAACCTGGTCGTCGATGGCGGCAGCATGCTGCCCAGCGCGCAGATGGATCCGATGCTGCGCGACCTCCTCGGCGGCTGAGCGCCGACAGGCCGAGTCTCGTCGCGCGGCCGAGGTCTGAAGGACGGGGCTGGCGCTCGGCGACCGCGGGAGCCTTCGGATGGGGTTCCGCGACATGACGGGGACGCCCCGCATCTCTACGATCTCCCTCTTGTGACGACCGTTCCGCTCGCCGACGTGGTTGTCGATCCGGATCCTGACCCGGTCGAGGCTCGTCCGGCGCAGCAACCGCCGTTGCCGCGGTGGCGGCTGCTGGCCCGGTGGAAGGCGGCTGGTCACCGGGTGCTCCCCGGTGTGCTCTACCCGATCAGCGTCTGGGTGGTCTGGCGGCTGAGCTCGCTGGCCATCAGCGTCTACCTCGGCGGCTCCGCCGGCCACTCGGCGTTCTTCTACGACTCCGCCCACTACCTGCGGATCATGCACCGGGGCTACTCCTTCCCCCGTTGGATCATGCCGTCGCACGCGTTCTTCCCGGCGGTGTCCTGGCTGGGCTGGCCGATCTGGAAGCTGACCGGCTCCGACCTCTGGGCGGTCCACCTGGTCGCGTCGGTCACCGGCATCGCGGCGTTCATCGCGGTGTGGGGCGTGTCGAAGGCGTGGCGGGACGAGATCGTGGCCCGACGGGCGATCCTGCTGTTCGCCCTGTTCCCGTCGTCGCTGTTCCTGTGGGCCTTCTACAGCGAGGGCATCTTCATCGCGCTCGGCGCGGGCGCGGTCTGGGCCGACCGGCGGGGCAAGCGGGGCCTCGCGGCGGCGCTGCTCGTCGGCATCGGCGCCACCCGCAGCGTCGGCATCCTCATCCCCGCGGTGATCATCCTGGCCCGCATCATCAACCAGCGACGGGTCGACAAGTGGTGCGTGATCTACGGGGCGGCCGGGCTCACGGGCTTCCTCACGGTGCTGGCCGTGATGCACGCCCAGGTGGGTGATGCCTTCGCCTGGATGAAGGTGCAGAAGGACTGGGGCCGTTCCCCCAGCGCCCCGTGGACCACGGTCGAGCAGGGTTTCCACAACCTGTGGCCGGTCAAGGGGACGGTGATGGTGCCGTCGCTGGTGGCCCGCAACCTCGACCTGTGGTGTCTGCTGATCGTGGTGCTCGGGGTCGGCTACGCCGCCCTCTCGCGGCGCGACCGCTTCCCGATGGAGACCTGGATGCTCGGCGTGGCGATGGTCATCTTGCCGCTGTGCTCGAGCGTGCTGGCGAGCTTCAACCGCTTCGTCTTCGCCGACTGGGTGCTGTTCCCGGTCTACGCGTCCGCCATCGGCCGGCTGCCAAAGCCGTGGCGGATCGCCTCGATGTCCGCCCTCGCAGTGGCGTGCATCCTCGCGTCCTATGCCCTGATCGGCCGCTTCAGCATCGGCCGCTTCGTCGGCTGACGGGGCTCGGGCCGGGGGCGCGCAGAGCGGCAACGGGGCTCGGGCCGGGGCGCGCAGACCGGTTCAGACGGGTTTGCGGGCAAGGGCATCGAGGCGGACGTAGGTCTGGTCGAAGGTGCCGTCATGGCGGCGCAGCTCGTCGAGGCGGGACTCCACTTGGGCCTCGAACGCCGGGTGGTTCTCGGCCGGCATGGTGATCTCGAAGCCTTGGTAGCACTGGCTGCGCAGCCAGCCCAGGAGGCTGTCGCGATCGAACGGCCGTCGTTGCGCCACGGTCCGCACGTAGCAGCCGTCGGCCGGGTCGATGGTGAAGCCGGCGGCCTCGAGCAGCTCCAGGTATCTGCCGGCGTCGGGGAACGACCACGGTGCCGGGGGACCGCCGTGGGCCCGCGACACCGACTCGACCATCGGCTCGATCACCGGGATGTTGCCGGCCCCGCCCATCTCGAGTCGGAACCAGCCGCCGGGCCGCACGCGTTCGAACGAGGCCGCCAGGTAGCCCGGGTGGTCGGCCATCGGCACCCACTGCATGGCGGCGCGGCTCATGACCATGTCGAACGGCGGGTCGGCAGGCACGGCGTCGGCCAGGTGCTGCACGGGGGCCTCGACGAACGATTGGTTCGGCCCGGCGCAGTCGCGGGCCTCGGCCAGGAGGCTCGGCTGCGGGTCGAGGCCGATCACCTCGCCGTCGGGCACGAGGTCGGCGATCACCCGGGTGAAGTCGCCGGAGCCGCAGCCGAGGTCGAGCACGCGATCGGTCGGGGAGAGCGGCGTGGTCTCGAGGAAGAAGGCATCGAAGGCTCGGTGGTGACCCGTGTTGGCGGCGTAGGACGCGTCCCAGGCCGGCAGCCACAGGTCGTCGTCCGCGGGTTCAGTCGTCTTGATATTTGGGACAGTGTCTTTCATAGTGAAACACCCTACCGACTCGCGTCGCCGAGCGCTCGTCGAATGTGCTCACGTCCACCGTGATCGTGGCCGCCGCTCATCGGGCGGTGCGCACGTGGTCGAGCTCGTTCCAGGCGGCGCGGAGATGGGCCAGCGGCTCGACGGGATCGGGGCCGTCGCCGATCTCCAGGTGCAGATCGACCAGGTGTGCGGTGGCCTCGTCGATGGTGCCGACCAGCGCGGCCACGCGGGTGGCCAGCCGGCTCGCTCGCTGCTCGGGATCGGCCACCTCGTCGCCGGGCCGCCACTCGGGAGCGACGGCCACCCCGACCCCGCACAGCCGAGCCGCATCGGTCACGCAGGCCCCGACCGCGGCCCGGGTGGCGTCCGCCCGCTCGGCCAGCGGCCCGTCCGGCAGCAGTGCGGCCACCGTGGCGAACCGACCGGCGGCCTCGTCGACCGCGTGCTCGAGAGCGGCCCACACCTGCAGTCGGCACGAGTCCCGCGCCGATGCCGCCGACTCGATCGGTGTGGTCTCGATCGGTGTGGTCTCGATCGACGTGGTCCCGGCGACCTCGAGCGTCCACGACCCACGCTCGTCCCGGGCCGGGCGCAGCCGGTAGGTGGCCTGGTAGCGGAAGTACCGCGTGCGCACTCGCCGGTCGCGGCCATACGCGAACACCGCGCAGCCCCACTCGTCGGCCAGGCTCTCGGCCGCGGCGCGATCGGTGCACCGCTCGCGCAGCGCGGCCAGGGGCATCACCGAGGTACCGCGCACGGCGCGGACGAATCGGTCGCCGTCGAGATCGGCCCGGTCGTGGGGGCTGGCGGACACGTCGTAGCGCGCGCCGTCGAGCTTGCGCGGCCCTCCGACGAGGCGGATCACCGGTTCGGTGCGGGGCATGGCGGGTCTCCCTGGCTGAGGATCGGATCCTCCCCAGGTTCGCGCCAACTCCCCGAACCTGGGGCCGCGCCCGCGACCCCTCGGTCGCGGGCGGGCCACCGGTTCGGGTGGTGGAGGACTACCAGAGCTGGTCGGTGTAGGTGTCGGTGCCGGGGATGGTGGGGAGGAACGGCGCGGCGTAGCTGACACGTCGCCGAGGCCGCCGGCCGGCCACCGCGTCGCCGAGGCCCGCGAAGACGTCCCAGCACTCGCGGGGGTCGCACTCGAGGAAGCACAGCAGCAGCGTGCGACGCTCCTCGCCCGGGTTCGGCGGGCTGGAACACCGGCGCGTCCTTGGGCAGCGGGATCGGGGTGAGCGCCGACCGTGAGCGCCCACGGCGTGCCGGCCATGGCGTCCGGGCAGCAGCTCGTCGCGCAGCCAGGCGGTGGCCTCCTTCGGCGACACGTCCTCGTTGCGGTCGACCATGACGCAGCACAGCCCGCCGAACGGGTGGTCGAGGGCGAGCGCGGCGGGCACGCCGTCGGCGTCGCGGCTGCGGCGCAGCGGTTGACGTACATCAGCGTGTGGATGTGGTCGCGGTCGTCGTACATGCGGTCGTTCTCGTGCAGCCACTTGACCTGCTGCGTGCCCCACGCGATGGCGTCGGCGTCCTTGCCCTTCAGCGACCCAGTAGGTGGCGAGGTAGGAGCCGGCCGCGATGTCGGGCAGGAAGTCGCGTGTCGGCCGGGCAGCGCAGGTCCTTCAGCGGCTTGGTGGCGACCCAGCGGCTTGCCCGGCGAACCACGCCGGCGCCGATCAGGCAGCCGGCGTAGAAGTGGTCGCGCTCGTACCAGCGGTTGTAGGCGACCTCGTGCCCCCTTGTGGGGATCGACCAGGGTGAACAGCGTGCTGCCGATCCGGATGCCGCCCTCGTTGCCCGCGTCCGTGCCATGGCCTGCTCCCCCTGGTCGCCGGCTGCTCGCAGCTGGCCCGGTCGTGTCGACGGGCATCGTAGACGAACTAGAACGAGTTTCATTTCGGGGCTGACACCTCGTCAGATCGGCGGTACGATCTCCGGCCATGGAGGACTTCCCGAAGATCATCTCGGTCGATGACCACGTCATCGAGCCGCCCAACGTCTGGCAGGACCGCCTGCCCGCCAAGTACAAGGAGATCGGCCCCCGCGTCGATGCGGGCGCCGATGGGGGAGATGACCTTCATCGGCGGCAAGTTCTCCTACGCGCCCGGCACCGAAGGCCCGATGTGCGACTGGTGGCACTACGAGGACAAGGCCGATCCCGCAGACCCGCCTGTCGGCCGCGGTCGGCTTCGACCGCGACGAGGTGAAGATCACGCGCCATCACCTACGAGGAGATGCGCAAGGGCTGCTGGGACCCGAAGGCCCGCCTCGAGGACATGGACGCCAACTGGACCGAGGCCCAGATGTGCTTCCCGCGCTTCCCCCGGTTCTGCGGCCAGACCTTCCTCGAGGCCGACGACAAGGAGCTCGGCGCTGCTGTGCGTCAAGGCCTACAACGACTGGATGGTCGACGAGTGGTGCGGTGGCACCAACGGTCGCCTCATCCCGCTGATCATCATCCCGCTGTGGGACGCCGACCTGGCCGCCGACGAGATCCGCCGCAACGCCGACCGGGGCGTGCGGGCCACGTGCTTCTCGCGAGATCCCGCCCTACCTCGGCCTGCCGTCGATCCACTCCGGCGAGTGGGACCCGTTCTTCGCGGCCTGCGCCGAGACCGGCATGGTCGTCAACATGCACATCGGCTCGTCGTCGAAGATGCCGTCGACCTCGCCCGACGCACCGCCGGCGGTCGGCTCCACGCTCACGTTCGGCAACGCCATGTCGTCGATGGTCGACTTCCTGATGTCGGGCGTGCTGCGTCCGCTACCCGAACCTCACGCTCGCCTACAGCGAGGGCCAGATCGGCTGGATCCCGTACATCCTCGAGCGGGCCGACAAGGTGTGGGAGGAGAACCGGGGCTGGAACGGCGTCTACGGCGTGATCCCCGAGCCGCCGTCGCACCTACTACTACCGCCAGATCTACGGCTGCTTCTTCGACGACGAGCACGGCCTCACCCCGGACTCGCTCGAGAAGATGCGGCGCGGACAACATCATGTTCGAGACCGACTACCCGCACTCGCGACAGCACCTGGCCGCACAGCCAAGGAGGTCGGCCAGAAGCTGATGGGCCACCTCGCCGACGACACCATCCGCAAGCTCGTGCGCGGCAACGCCATCGAGCATGCTCGACCTCGCCTTCGCAGCCGTGACCGACACCGACACCGCGGCCGCCGCTCCGTCGGGCGGTCCGATCCCGACGCTGTCCTACCGCCTGCTGATCGGCGGCGAGTGGGTCGACGGCGGCGACGGCACCTACGCCATCGTCAACCCGGCCACCGAGCAGGTCGTCGGGCCACGCCCCCGAACGCCTCCGCGGCCGACGCCGAGGCGGCCGCCGAAGCCGCGGCGGCCGACGCCTTCCCGGCGTGGTCGCGCACCACGCCCGAGCGAGCGGGCCGCGCTGCTGAACCGGGCGGCCGACCTGCTCGACGAGCGCTTCGCCGAGCTCGTGCCGCTGGTGCAGGCCGAGACCGGCGCCACCCTGCGGGTCACCAAGCAGATGCAGGTGCCGCAGGCCGGTGCCCGCTTCCGCCGCTACGCCAAGGGCATCAGCGAGGAGCTCGACGATCCCGGTCGACGCCCGGGCATCATGCCCACCACCGCGCTCGGCGCCGGGCGGCATCATCGGCGGCGTCGCCCGCCGGGCCCCGGTCGGCGTGGTCGCGTGCATCACGTCCTACAACTTCCCGATGACCAACATGGCCGGCAAGCTCGGCCCGGCGCTGGCCATGGGCAACACCGTCGTGGTCAAGCCGGCGCCGCAGGACCCGCTCGGCCATCGTCAGCCTGGGCGAGGTCTTCGACGACGCCGGCTTCCCGCCCGGCGTGCGTCAACGTCGTCGTCGGCGAGGGCTCCGAGCGCCGGCCGAGGCGCTCGTCGCGTCGCCGCACGTCGACATGGTGAGCTTCACCGGCTCGCACCGGCGTCGGTCAGCGCATCGGCGCAGGTCGCCGGCTTCGACATGAAGCGGCTGCTGCTCGAGCTGGGCGGCAAGGGCGCCGGCATCGTGTTCGACGACGCCGACCTCAAGACGGCCATCACCGGCATCATCGTCGAGCGTGTGGGCGTTCCACTCCGGCCAGATCTGCACCGCGCCGACCCGGGTGCTCGCCCAGCGGGGCATCTACGACCAGCTCGTCGACGGGCCTCAAGGCCGCCGCCGGCCACCTCAAGGTCGGCGACCCGCTCGAGCGCGACACGCGTGCTCGGCCCGGTCATCACCGAGGTCCACCGCGACCGGGTCGAGGGCTACGTCGCCTCGGGCCGCGACGAGGGCGGCACCGTCGTCGCCGGCGGCGAGCGGCCCGACCTCGACGCGCGGGCTTCTACGTCGCCCCGACGCTGATCGCCGACTGCAAGCCGGGCATGAAGGTCGTGCAGGAGGAGATCTTCGGCCCGGTCGTCGTCGGTCGTGCCCGTTCGACGACGCAGGACGAGGCCATCGCCATCGCCAACAGCACCGAGTTCGGCCTCTACGACTACGTGTTCTCGAGCGACACGGCCAAGGCCTACGACGGTGGCCCAGCAGCTGCGCACCGGCAACGTCGGCATCAACACCGCGCAGCGCAACCACGAGCTGCCCTTCGGCGGGTTCAAGATGAGCGGCGTCGGGCCGCGACGGCGGCGCGCTTCGGCTTCCACGCCTACAGCGAGCTGCAGTCCATCGTCTGGCCGGGCTGACCGCCCTCTATCGTCCGAAGCCGAGTCGTCTGAACTGAGTCGGCCGGTCGCCCGCGCGACGGGTCGGGAGGAGTGCTGTGAAGGGGATCGTGTTCGACGAGGGCGGCCTGAGCGTCGTCGACGACCTGAGCGTGCGCGACCTGCGGGCCGACGAGGTGCGGGTCGACATCCAGGCCGCCGGCGTGTGCCACAGCGACGTGAGCGTGATCGACGGCACCATCCCGTTCCCCACGCCGGTCGTGCTCGGCCACGAGGGCGTCGGGCATCGTCAGCCGAGGTCGGCTCGGCCGTCACCGGGCGTGGCCGTCGGCGACCACGTGGTGATCTCGACGCTGTCGAACTGCGGCGCGTGCGCGGCCTGCGACAGCGGCCAGCCCGACGCACTGCCGGCACGTCGATCGGCAAGATGTCGGCGCCGTTCCGCCAGGGCGACCGCAAGGTGCTCCAGTTCGCCAACATCGGCGCCTTCACGCGAGCAGACCATCGTGAAGGCCCGCCAGGCGGTGCCGATCAACAAGGACGTGCCGTTCGAGGTGGCCTCGCTGCTCGGCTGCGGCGTCATCACCGGCGTCGGCGCGGTGTTCAACCGGGCCAAGGTCACCCACGGCCAGAGCGTCGCTGGTCATCGGCGTCGGCGGCATCGGCCTCAACGTGATCCAGGGTGCGGCGCTCGCCGACGCCGCTGCCGATCATCGCCATCGACACCAACCCGAAGAAGGAGGCGCTGGCCCGGCAGTTCGGCGCCACCCACTTCATCAACGCCGCCGAGGTCGACACCGCTCGAAGCGATCAAGGAGATCTGCCCGAACGGCGTCGACTTCTCGTTCGAGTGCGTCGGCCACCCGGCCCTCATCCGCCAGTCGATCGACATGCTCGACTGGGGCGGCACGTGCGTGATCCTCGGCGTGCCCAAGTTCGGCACCGAGGCCAGCTTCCTCGTCAGCGGCATGTACAACGACAAGACGATCATGGGCTGCCGCTACGGCGCGGGTCGTCCCCACAAGGACATCCCGCTGTTCGTCGACCTCTACCTGGCCGGCCGGCTCAAGCTCGACGAGCTCGTCACGCAAGACCTACGCCCTCGACGACATCCAGCAGACGCTCGACGACATGCACAACGGCGACCTCGCCCGCGGCGTGCTCCAGATCGGCTGACGCGGCGCCATGGCCCTTCCCGCCGAGCTGCAGGAGCTGGCCGCGAAGGTCTCGCAACTGGGGTCGGTGGGGCGACGACGACGAGCGGGGCACGCAGAACCTGATCGACGCCGCGCGCCGCTGCGGCGCGGTCTGGCCGCGGTCGGCTCGGGCACCACGTGTCGCTGGCCATCCCGCTCGACCAGACGAGCCCGCAGGAGGGCGGCGCGCCCGGCCGCATCGCGCCGCTGCGCACGATGCTGTCGGTCAACCAGACCTACACCGGCGTCGGACGGCGACGCCTGCGTTCAACGACGACACGGTCGTCATGGCCATGTCGGCCGGCACCCACATCGACGCGCTGGCGCCACGTCACCTACGGCGGCTTCATGTACAACGGCTTCCCCGACTCGACGCGGTCACCGCCGGCGGCGGGCGCCACCCGCTGCGGCGCCGACAAGATCGGCCCGATCATGACGCCGCGGCGTGCTGCTCGACGTGCCCGCGGCCAAGGGCGTCGAACGGCTCGAGCCCGGCTACGCCCTCACCGCCGACGACCTCGATGCGGCGGTCGAGCTGGCCAAGGTCACGCTCGCAGCCCGGCGACGTGCGCGTGCGTGCGCACCGGCCAGATGCAGCTGCTGCCACGCGGGCAAGACGGTGAGGCTACAACCACGACTCGCCCGGGCCTGTCGACGCACACCATCGAGTGGGTGCACGCGAGCACGACCTGGGCGCGGTGTTCACCGACACCTACGTCTACGAGGTGTGGCCGCCCCAGGACTGGGCCGCGATGATGGTCGTCCACATGATCCACCTGCGCGACATGGGCCAGCTCCAGGGCCAGAACTTCGACTTCGAGGCCCTGGCCGCCGACTGCGCCGACGACGGCGCCTACGAGTTCCTGTTCACCGCGCTCCCCGAGCCCTTCACCGGCGGTTGCAGCGCCCCGGTCGCACCCCGTCGCCACCCGCTGACCCGTCACCTGGTGACGGTCGGGTAGGAGCGGCGTCGGTCAGGAGACGACGATGCCGCCGTCGCAGGTGATGACGGCGCCGACGGTGAAGGCACCGGCCCGCGAGGCCAGGAAGATCGCCAGCCCGGCGATGTCCTCTGCCGTGCCGATGCGGCCCCGTGGCATCGTTCGGCCCAGGGCGTTCCAGTCGGTGCCCTCCACGTCGCCGCCGGTCCCGACGCCCGTGCTCAGCATCCAGGTCGGGAACGGGCCGGGGGCGATGGAGTTGAGGATGATGTTGCGCTTCACGAGCTTGCCGGCCAACTGGCTCGTGAGCGTGTGCAACGCAGCCTTGGACGGCCCGTAGGACACCGTGTCGAACGACGGGGTCCGGATGCCGTCCACCGACCCGACGTTGATCACCCGGGCCGGGTCCTCGGCGGTGGCACCCGCCTCGAGCAGCGGAAGCAGCTTCTGGGTCAGGAAGAACACGCCCTTGACGTTGGTGTCCATGACCTTGTCCCAACCGGCCTCGGGGAACTCGTCGATGGGGGCTCCCCAGGTGGCTCCGCGTTGTTGACCAGCACGTCCAGGTGCGTCTCCCGGTCGGCCACGGCACCAGCCAGCGCAGCGATGCCGTCCATGTCGGAGATGTCGGCGGGTATCGAGATGCACTCGCCGCCGTACTCCTCCGACAGGCGGGACGCGGTGGCGGCGCAGACGTCCGCCTTGCGGGAGCTGATGTAGACCTTGGCGCCGTTGGCCAGGAAGCCGGCGGCGATCATCTCGCCGATGCCACGTGACCCCCCGGTCACGAGCACCACCTTTCCCTGCACGGAGAAGAGGTCGTTGGTCGTCAGGCTGCTCACAGTCGTCCCCCTGGATCGATCGGTCGCGTCGCGACATCGGTGTCAAGGTCGCGTGCCGCGAAGTATCGGCCATACCGCGGCGGGCGGGCGAATGCGCCGCTGTCGTGCCGATCGGCTGGAGGTCGCGGCCGGGCTTGCGAGAGAGGCGCGAGCTGTCGCGTGGCCCTTCAGGTCTGCGGCGAGACGTCGATAGGGTGTGACGCCTTGTCTCAGTGCTGGGACCGGGTCACCACTGATGGCGATCGACACCACCCTCATCGAGCCGACCGCGGGCCGGCTCGACATCGGCTCCTGGCCGCGCCGCTCGGCGCGGCCGTCGGCGACCCCGGCCGCCATGCCGTACGTGCCGGCGCTCGACGGCCTCAGGGCCCTGGCCGTGGCCGCCGTGCTGCTCTACCACGGCGACGTGTCGTGGTTGCCCGGCGGTTTCCTCGGCGTCGAGGTCTTCTTCGTGATCAGCGGGTACCTGATCACCGGGTTGCTCCTGGCCGAGCGCCAGAGCACCGGCGGCACCGCGTTCCTGAAGTTCTGGGCCCGTCGGGCCCGCCGGCTGCTGCCGGCGCTCTTCGCGCTGCTGGCAGCCGTGGCCATCGGGTGGCTGATCTGGCACCCCGACGAGGTGGCCCTCATCCGGGGCGACCTGGCTGCGTCGCTCGGCTACGTCACGAACTGGTACCAGATCATCGTCGGGCAGTCCTACGTCGAGGCTCTGGGCCGACCGTCGCCGCTCCGCCACCTGTGGTCGCTCGCGGTAGAGGAGCAGTTCTACCTGGTGTGGCCGTTGGCGTTGGCCCTGCTCGTGCGGGTGACCCGGGGTCGACGCACACCGATGGTCATCGCCACACTGACGTTCGCCGCCGGATCGGCGGTCCTCGGTGCGGCGTCGTTCCGGGCCGGGGTCGATCCGCTGCGGCCCTACTACGGCACCGACACCCGCGCCGCCGGCGTCCTGCTCGGCGCGGCACTCGCCATCGCCGCGCCTCCGTGGGCGCTGCGCCAGCACCTGGCCCGGCGGCCGCGCGTACTGCTCTCGCTGGCCGGGATCCTCGGCCTGGCCGGCATCGGGTGGATGTGCGTGCGGGCCAACGAGCTCGACCCCTTCGTCTACCGCGGCGGTTTCGTGGTGCTCGATCTCCTCACGCTGGCGGTCATCGCCGCGCTGGTCCACCCGGGGGTGACCAGCGTGGGTGGCATGCTCGGCTCGACCCCGTTGGTGTGGATCGGCCGTCGCTCGTACGGCATCTACCTGTGGCACTGGCCGATCTTCGTGCTCACCCGACCGGATCTCGATGTCGACCCGTCGGCCTGGTACGGGTCCGGCTGGCGACTGCTGGGACTTCGCATCGGTCTCACCCTCGTGGCGGCCGAGCTGTCCTACGTCTTCATCGAGATGCCCGTGCGCGACGGTCGCCTCCGAGCCTGGGTCGACCGCCGCTCGTCCATGTCCGCCTCCACTCGAGCTACCGCCCGGTTCCGCCAGGGCTGGGCGGCGGTGGCCGTGGTCGCGGTGATGGCCGTGGTGGTGACCGGCCTCGTCCGGGCCCCCCGACCACCCGCCCAGATCGACGGTCTCGACCTCGCCGGCGTGGTCACCGACGACCTCGGCAACGTGACCGACCTCGGCCCTGTCGACCTCGACCCGACCACCACCGTGGCGACGCTGCCGCCGAACTCGGTCGTCGCCTCGCCGCCGCCTCCGCCCACGGTGCCACCGATCGTGCCGATGCCCGGTGAGGAGATCACCGCCATCGGTGACTCGGTGCTGCTCGGGTCGCGGCACTGGATCAACCAGCAGTTCCCGGGCGTGCTGATCAACGCCGAAGTCGGCCGGCAGTTCGACGTGCTCCCCGAGCTCCTCCCCGCGCTGCGCGATTACGGCGCCCTGCGACCCGTGGTGATCGTGCACCTCGGCACGAACGGTCCGCCGACCGACACCCATCTGCATCGCATCCTCGACGACCTGGCCGGAGCCCGGCGGGTGGTGCTGGTGACGACCCACGACCCTCGCGCCTGGCAGGACGATGCCAACACCCGGATCCGCCAGGCCGCCATCGGTCGACCGAACGTGGTGGTGGTCGACTGGTACGCCATCAGCGCCGCCCATCCCGAGTGGTTCGTCCACGACGGCGTGCACCTCACCCAGGACGGCGGCCAGGCCTATGCCGAGGCCCTCGCTGCCGGTGTCCGCCGTACCGACTCCCCCGACTCCACCGCGAACGGTTCGACTGCGCGCAACTAGGGTTCCGCTGTGGACGCCTCGGAGATCATCGACTCGCTCGGCCTGATCCCCCATCCCGAGGGCGGGTGGTACCGGGAGACCTGGCGTCATGCCGAAGGACCCGACGGCAGGGGCCACGCGTCCGCCATCTACTTCCTGCTGGTGGCCGGCGAGCGGTCGCACTGGCACCGCGTGGAGGGGGCCGAGATGTGGCACTTCTACGACGGCGCGCCGCTGGAGCTCTGGATGGCCGAGACGTCCGACTCGCGGGCTGATCTCTCGCTCCTGGGCACCGACCTGCTGGCCGGCGAGCGTCCGCAGCTGCTGGTCCCGCCGGGATGGTGGCAGGCCGCGTCCAGCCGGGGTGACTACACCCTCGTGGGCTGCACCGTGGCCCCGGGGTTCGAGTTCGCCGAGTTCGAGCTGGCTCCCGAGGGCTGGGCGCCCGGTCGCCCGGCCGAGTCGTGACCGCGGTCAGGTGACCATCCGCGACGCCATCCCCGGCGATCTCGAGGAGATCGCCGCGCTCATCCACGAGCTGGCGGTCTACGAGAAGGCGCCGGAGGAGGCGGTGTTCACGCTCGACGACCTGGCCGCCAACGTGTTCGGCCCGAATCCGGTGGCCGAGGTGCTCATCGCCGAAGGGGACGACGGCGGCGTGGCCGGAATGGCCCTGTTCTTCCGCAGCTACTCCACCTGGGTCGGCAAGTCCGGCATCTGGCTCGAGGACCTTTTCGTGCGCCCGCAGTTCCGGGGCGCGGGCCACGGGCGCCAGTTGCTCGACGCGGTTCGGGCCCGTACCGATGGTCGGGTCGAGTGGGTCGTGCTCGACTGGAACGAATCGGCCATCGGCTTCTACCGCTCGCTCGGGGCGGAGCCGGTCGACGGGTGGACCCGGTTCCGATGGCTGCCCGACGCCTGAAGTTCCTGTCCTCGGGAGACTGTCGAGCAAAAGGGCGCGGAGGTCGGCGAGCTGCGTGCCACGTGCTGTTCAACAGTCTCCTAGGCTGACGGCTCGTCAGAAACGGCCCGGAGACGGGGCAAGGAGAGCAGTGATCATGGGGGAGCAGGTACTCGACGCGCCGACGCTGTGGGGTCTGATCGAGGCCCGGGCGGCGGCGACACCCGATGCGGTGATGGCGGTCGACGAGATCGGCCGCGAGATGACGTTCGCGGACTATCGAGACCGGGTCGAGGTGGCTGCCGCCGGACTGGCTGCCGAGCACGGCATCGGCGCCGGGGACGTGATCACCTGGCAGCTGCCGACCTGGCTCGAGTCGATGGTGCTGGTCGGAGCCATCTCCCGCCTCGGGGCCACGCAGAACCCGGTGCTGCCGATCTACCGCGAGCGAGAGGTCGGGTTCTGCGCTCGTCAGGCCAAGGCCAAGCTGCTGGTCGTCCCGTCCGACTTCGGCGGCTTCGACTTCGTCGGCATGGCCGAGAAGATCGCGAGCGAGCTCGGCGACGTGGACGTGCTGACGTCCGACCGCTCGTTGCCGGCCGGCGACCCGGCCACCCTTCCCCCTGCCCCGGAGTCCGGCGACGACGTGCGCTGGCTCTTCTACACCTCGGGCACCACGGCCGATCCGAAGGGCGCCCAGCACACGGACCGCACGATCTACGCGGTGGCCAAGGGCATGGGCGAGCGGCTCGCGGTGACCGCTGCGGACCGCAACGCGCTGGCGTTCCCCTTCACCCACATCGGCGGCATCACCTGGCTGTTCACCAGCATGCAGAGCGGGATGAGCAACATCTTGTTCGCAGGCCTTCATCCCCGACATGGTCGTGCAGGTGCTGAGCGAGCGGGGCGTCACGATGGCCGGCTCGGGCACCTACTTCCACCAGACCTACCTGGCCGCCCAGAAGGCCGCCGACCACCCGATCTTCCCCGAGGTCAAGAACTTCCCCGGCGGCGGTGCCCCCAAGCCGGTCGAGCTGTACTGGGAGATGAAGGAGCTGTTCGGCGCGCCGATCGTCTCCGGCTACGGGCTGACCGAGGCGCCCGTGCTCACGATGGGGTCGGTCGACGACCTCGACGAGGACCTGGCCGAGACCGAGGGCGCGGCCATGCCCGGCGTCGAGCTCAAGCTGGTGAAGCTGGACGGCACCCTCGCGGCGCAGGGCGAGGAGGGAGAGGTGCGGGCCAAGGCCCCCCAGCTGATGCTCGGCTACCTCGACGCATCGCTCGACGCCGACGCCTTCGACGACGAGGGCTTCTTCCGCACCGGCGACCTCGGCACCCTCAACGAGCGCGGGATGCTCACCATCACCGGTCGGCTCAAGGACGTGATCATCCGCAAGGGCGAGAACGTCAGCGCCAAGGAGGTCGAGGACCACCTCTACCGCCATCCGAAGGTCGCCGACGTCGCCGTCATCGGGCTGCCCGACGCCGATCGGGGAGAGATGGTGTGCGCGGTGGTGCAGACCGCCGAGGGCGCCGAGCCGATCGCGCTGCCGGAGCTGTTCGACTTCCTCAAGGAGGAGGGGCTCATGGTGCAGAAGATCCCCGAGCAGCTCGAGATCGTCGACGTGATCCCCCGGAACCCGACGGGCAAGATCCTCAAGAACGACTTGCGGAAGACCTACAGCACCTGAGGTGATCCCCCATGGACGTCGAGAAGCTGGACGTCGAGAAGCTGGACGTCGAGAAGCTGGACGTCGAGAAGCTGGTCGAGACCGGGCTCTACGACCCCGCCTCGCCGGCGGCGACCGATCGCCTCGCGCTGCTGCAGTACCTCGCCGACGAGGGTGCCACCGTCGACGAGATGGTCGAGTCGGCCCGCAACGGCAACCTCACCAGCCTCGTCACCGACCAGCGCTTGCAGCGAGGGACGCTGTCGGCGGCCGACATGGCCGACCGGGTCGAGGTCCCGGTCGACCAGGTCGTCGAGGTGTTCCGGCTGCTCGGCGTGGCCGTGCCCGATGTGGACGCCCCCATCTTCGAGGAGCGGGAGATCCAGCTCGTCGAGCTGATGGAGCACAGCGGTGTGGCGATCCCGACCGGGATGGGGGACGAGATCCTCCGGTCCATCGGCGCCGCGCTCGAGATCGTGGCCGAGTCGGCCGTCGCCGCCTTCGTCGGCACCTTCGAGGACGAGCTCGAGCAGGGAAGCCAGCTCCACCGGGCCCAGGTGACCACCGCGACCGGCGGGATCGGCCTGCAGCTGGGCGAGATGATGGCGCCACTGCTGCGCCACCACCTGTGGGCCGCGATCTCGCGCCAGCGGGCCGCCATGGTGACGAGCCACCACCGACTCGACACCACCCTGTCGGTGGGCTTCGTCGACCTGGTCGGGTTCACCGCGGCCTCGGCGACCATGCAGCCGGCCGAGCTGCTCGAGTTCATGAGCACGTTCCACAGCCGGGCGTTCGACGTGGTCACGACGAAGGGCGGTCGGGTCGTGAAGCACATCGGCGACGAGATCATGTTCACCGTCGGCGACCCGGTCCCCGCCTGCGACATCGCCATCTCGCTGATCGAGTCGTTCGGCGTCGCGGACGCCTGGCCGCGCGGCGGCGTGGCCCACGGCTCCGTCATCGCCCGCCACGGCGACTACTACGGCACCGTGGTGAACCTGGCCGCCCGCCTTGTCGACACGGCCGTCCCCGGCGAGGTGCTGGCCGATGCCGGCGTCGGCACGGCCCTCGCGGCCACAGCCCCCGCGACCGGCGGCTTCACGGTCGAGCCCGCCGGTCGGCGACAGCTCAAGGGGTTCGCCGAGCCGGTGCCGGTGGTCTCGATCAGCCGCCGGTCCTGAGGAACCCGCGTCTGGAGGACGGGAGCGTCGCCTTCCGCCAGCCCGGTCCGCCAGCCCGGTCCGTCAGACGGTGGTGGCGATGGGGATGCGTCCATCGTGGCCGTTTTCGGGGTCGAGGGATCGGATCGCTACTATCTGACGGCTCATCAGAAACCTCGTGAACAAGGGAACGCGATCAGCATGGGTCTGCTCGACGGCAAGGTGGCGATCGTGACGGGCGCAGGGCACGGCATCGGCCGGGGTCACGCGCTCGAGCTGGCCAAGGAGGGCGCGACGGTGCTGGTCAACGACCTCGGCGACGTCGCTCGCAGGGCGAGGGCAAGGGCCGCGACGCCGATCTGACCGTCGACCTCATCGAGTCCCGCGGCGGCGCGGCGGCCGCGAACTACGAGGACGTGGCCGACTTCGAAGGGCGCGGCCCGCATGGTCGAGCAGGCCATCGAGCTAGTTCGGCCGGCTCGACATCGTCGTCAACAACGCCGGCATCGCCCGCGACGCCACCATCTGGGGCATGACCGAGGCCGACTGGGACTCCGTCATCCGCGTGCACCTCAAGGGCACCTTCGCCCCGACCCAGGCACGCCGTCCGCCACTGGCGTGAGCTGCAGCAAGGCCGGCGAGGACGTGTCGAGCGGCCGCATCATCAACACCACCTCGGGCGCCGGGCTGGTCGGCAACTTCGGCCAGGCCAACTACACCGCGGCCAAGGCCGGCATCGCGGCCTTCACGCAGACGGTCAGCCTCGAGGTCTTCAAGCATGGGCGTCACCGTCAACTGCATCGGCCCGGCCGGCGCCACCCGCATGGCGGCCTCGATCCCGGGGGCCGGCATCGAGGCCAAGGAGCCCGACGAGTTCACCGAGTGGAACCGCATGGACCCGTCGCTGGCGTCGCCGCTCGTCGCCTGGCTGGCCAGCGACAAGGCCGGCCACGTCACCGGTCAGGTCATCCGGGCCGTCGGCGACGAGATCGTGCTCATGCAGCGGCTGGAGCAACGGCAACACCATCCGCAAGCCCGGGAAGCGCTGGGAGGCTTCCGAGCTCACCGCGCTGATGAACGCCGACATCTTCCACAGCCGAGCCCCCGGCCTGCGCTACTGACCCCTCCTCCCTGGCCCCTCCACGAACTTGCGTGGATAATCCGCGCCTGGGTGCTGATTCTGTACGCAAGTTCGTCGGGGGCGGTCGCGAGTAGACAGTCGGGATGACGTCGACGGCTGACACCACTGGCTCCTCGGGGACCATCGGATCACTGCTGGGCCGGTGCCTGGTCGCACTCGGCGCGCGGCGGGCGTTCGCGTCGGTGGCCAACGTCGGGCCGATCGGGTCGACCGGTCCTGTGCGCACCGACCTCGGGCTCGACCTGACGCTGGTGGGCGACCCGACGCTGGCGGCACTGCTGGCCGCAGCCGACGGGCGCATCGGCCCGGGCCCGGGTGTGGCGGTGCTGGACGGGCAGCGGGTGCTGCTGACCTCGGCTCCGGGCGTGCCTGCCGAGGTGATCACGGTCAACGACCCGGCCTTCCTGCCGGGAGCGCTGGCCGGCTGGACCCTCGGTCTCGTGCACGCAGCGGTCGAGTACGTGCTCGACCTCGATCTCGACGCGCACGGCCCCGCCCGGGCTCGAGCCGATGGTGCTCGACGACACCGCCGGCGAGCTGCTGACGCTTTCACCGACCCTGGCCGACTTCCGGCTCCTGATCCTGGCCGGCCCGGGCGTCGTCCGGTCGGGCCACGTCGCCGGACTGCAGGCACTGGCCGCCCAGACCGGCGCCGGGGTGGCCAACACCTGGGGTGCGAAGGGCGTGTTCCCGTGGGACGAGCCCGCACCACTTCGGCACCGTCGGCATGCAGGCCCGCGACTTCGATCTGGTCGGGTTCGACGACGCCGAGCTCGTCATCGCCGACGGGTGTCGACCTGCTCGAGTCGCCGACCGAGCGGTGGGCCGGCTCGGCCCAGGTGCTCGAGGTCGAGCCGTGGCAGTTGTCGAGCCTGGCCCTGCGCTGGCCCGAGCCCGAGTCGGTGCCCGAGCCGCCGGAGCTCTACCGCCAGCTGTCGGCCGCGCTCGCCGACCGCTTACACCAGCGATGACGTGCCCTTGGCCCCGGCCCGGGCGGCGGCCGACCTGTCGGCCAACCGGCCCGAAGGGGGACTGGTCGCCGCCGACGCCGGGCCGGCGGGACTCTGGATCGCCCGGTCCTTCCCGACCCTCGTGCCCGGGTCGGTCATCGTGCCCGCCGCCCGCCGACCCGGCTTCGCGGCCGCGGCGGCGCTGGTCGCGGCCCTGGGTCGGCGTCGGGCCATCGCGGTGGTGACCGATCCGGTCGACCCGCTCACCGAAGCCGTGCTCTCCTTGGCCGAAGCGTGGTCGCAGCCGCTCGTGGTCGAGGTGTGGGGTGGCGACGGTCCCCTCGGGCGGGCCGAGGACCACGTCGACCTGATCCGGTCCGCGCTCACCCACTCGGGCGGCGACCGTTCCGTCGTGCGCATCGACCTGCCCGTCGAGCTGTCCGACACCCGCCTGCTCGTCGAGGTGGCCGGCGAGGTCGCGGCCTGGGGCGCGTGACGGACCGGCCTGCTGCGGGGCTCGCGGGCGGTGATGGCTGGCGCATTTCTAGAACGTGTTCTATTCTCGTCCGGTCGCCAGCCGGATGCGTCGGCTGGTCCACGACCTGAACTCAGGCGGCCTTCGAGAGGACCACTCCCATGGAATTCGGCATCTTCGCCCAGCTGTTCGTGCCCCAGCTACGAGCGCGACGTCGACCCGATGGCCGAGCACAAGCGCATCATGCGCAACGTCGAGGTCGGCGTCGCGGCCGACCGCACGGGCATCAAGTACGTGTGGTGCCCCGAGCACCACTTCCTCGACGAGTACAGCCACATGCCCGGGCCCGGAGGTGTACCTCTCCTACCTGGCGGCCCAGACCGAGCGGGTGCACGTCGGCTCGGCCATCTTCAACATCACGCCCAAGGTGAACCACCCGGCCCGCGTGGCCGAGACGGTGGCGCTGCTCGACCACATCACCAAGGGCCGCTTCGAGTTCGGCACCGGCCGCGGCTCGTCGACGACCGAGGTGTTCGGCTTCGACATCGACGACCTCGACGAGACCACGCCGATGTGGGACGAAGCCGTCCGCGAGATCCCGAAGATGTGGAAGGACGGGCAGTACTCCTACGAGGGCACGTACTTCCGCATGCCGCGCGCGAGAGGTCTTCCCGAAGCCCTACGGCAACGAGCCATCCGGCCATGTGGGTCGCGGCCGGGAGCCCTCCGACGTTCGCCAAGGCCGGCTCGATGGGCCTCGGTGCCTTCTGCTTCACGCACGGCACGCCCGAGCAAGATCGCGCCGCTGATCCAGTCCTACAAGGACGCCGTCGCCAACGCCGAGCCGGTCGGCGACTACGTGAACGACAACATCATGGTCGTCACCAACATGATCTGCATGGAGGACCGCGAGGAGGCCTTCGAGATGGCCGTCAACATCGGGCATGAACTACTACACGAGCCTCCAGATGCACTGGCTCGACAACATCCCGAAGCCCGCCGGGCTTCCCCGTGTGGCCCGATCTCGATCCCCGAGCCGACCGTCGAGCAGCTCAAGAAGGCCGCCGAGATCGGCATGGTCGTGGTCGGCGATCCCGACGACTGCGCCAAGGCCGTGCAGCGCTGGGTCGACATCGGCGCCGACCAGCTCTGCTTCAGCCCGACCACCAGCAACATGGGCCAGGACGAGATCATCGAGTCGATGGAGCTGTTCGGCAAAGAGGTCATCCCGCAGTTCGACAAGGACCCGGTGCACCGCACGCACGCGGATGCGCCAGGCCGCGTCGACCCAGCCGTCGACCGCCCCGGTGGGCTAGACCCTCCTACGTGAGCAGCTCGAACCCATCAGGCGACGACCCGATCTCCGGCCCTCCAGCTTCGTTCAACCTGGCCGACATCTGGGAGGCCGTCTCCGATCGGGTGCCGACGCGGACGGCCGCTGGTGTGCGGCGACGTCCGACGCACCTACGCCGAGCTCGAGGAGCGGGCCAACCGGCTGGCCCACTGGATGCTCGAGCAGGGCGTCGAACCTGGCCAGCACGTCGGGCTCTACCTCATGAACGGCATCGAGTACCTCGAGGCCATGCTGGCCTGCTTACAAGATCCGAGCGGTCCCGATCAACGTCAACTACCGCTACGTGGCCGGTGAGCTGCGCTACCTGTTCGACGACGCCGACGTGGTCGGCGTCCTCGTGCAGCCCGAGTTCGCTGGTGCGCCTGGCCGAGGTGCGTGCCCGAGCTGCCCGGCCGTCCGCTGGAGCCTGGCCATCGGTGACGAGCTACGAGGCCGCGCTCGGCCGCGTCGTCGCCCGAGCGGAACTTCCCGGTCGCGCAGCGGCGACGACCACTACGTCATCTACACGGGCGGCACGACCGGCATGCCCAAGGGCGTGGTGTGGCGCCAGGAGGACGCGTTCTTCGCGTGCATCGGCGGCGGCGATCCGACCCGTCTGGCCGGTGCCGGTCGATGCGCCGGCCGAGGTGCTCGACCGCATCATGGACGACATCGTTCGTGTACCTGCCGGTCGCCCCGCTGATGCACGCGGCCGGTCAGTGGACGTCGCTGTCGTGGCTCTTCGCCGGCGGCACGGTCGTGCTCCTGCCCGGGTTCGCTCGATCCGGTCGAGGTCTGGCGCACGGTCGAGCGCGAGGGCGTGAACCTGATGACCGTCGTCGGCGATCCGGTCGTGCGCCCGCTCGTCGACGCCTGGGTCAGCGACGGGCCCTTCGACGTGTCGTCGCTGTTCTCGATCGGCATCGCGGCGGCGCGCCGCTGACCCCGTCGCTGAAGGACCAGCTCGTGGCCGATGGTGCCCAACGCCTCGGTGGCCGACGGCTTCGGCTCGTCGGAGACCGGCGCCCAGGGCACGTCGCACGGGTCGAGGCCGGAGCCGCGTCCGGCGGTCTCACCCGCTTCACGCCCATACGGCGACACCACCGTGCTCGACGAGGCCACCCGGCGGCCGGTCGCGCCGGGCTCGGGCGTCGATCGGCCGCGTGGCCCTGCGAGGACGGATCCCGCAGCGGCTACTACAACGATCCCGGAGAAGACGGCCGAGACCTTCGTCGAGATCGACGGCCAGCGCTGGGTGGTCACCGGCGACATGGCGACCGTCGATGACGACGGCACGATCCACCTGCTCGGTCGGGGCTCGGTGTGCATCAACACCGGCGGCGAGAAGGTCTTCCCCGAAGAGGTCGAGGCTGTGCTCAAGGCGCACGACCCAAGGTGTACGACGTGCTGGTGGTCGGTGTCGACCGACGAGCGGTGGGGCCAGCGGGTGGCCGCGGTCGTGCAGACGGTCGAGGGCGAGCGCATCAGCCTCGACGAGCTGAGCCCGTTCTGCCGCGAGTCGCCTGGCCGGGTACAAGGTGCCGCGCACGCTGGTGCTGGTCGACCGGGTCGAGCGGTCGCCGGCCGGCAAGGCCGACTACCGCTGGGCCAAGCGCATGGCCGACGCCGTCTGATACAGCGGTTCCAGGGTCAGGTCGCGCGCAGCCGGGTGGCCAGATCGAGGTGACCGGCATCGGCGGCGAGATCGGCGGCGGTCTGACCGGTGTCGGTGACGATGGTGACGTCTGCGCCCCGGCTCAGCAGCAGCTGGACGAGCGCGACGTTGCCGCTGCGGGCGGCCTCGTGCAGTGGGGTGAACCCGCCGGACTGGGTGGCGTCGACCGGTGCACCGGCGTCGAGGAGCAGGCGGGAGATGTCGACGTTGCCTGCCGCGGCCGCGCTGTGCAGCGGCTGCACCGTCATCGCCCCTGACGCCACCGCCGCCGGGTCGGCGCCCACCGACAGCAGGATGGCCGCGCACCCGGCGGTGCCGAGGAAGGCGGCGAGGTGCAGGGGAGTGAAGCCGTCGCTCGACCGCGCCGAGGCCAGCGACCGGTCGTGGTGCACCACCTTGCTGAGCCGCTCGGCCCGACCGACGGCTGCCGCGTCGAAGACGTCGAGTGGCGGATCCTGGGCCAGGATCAGGTCGGCCAGGTCCCGACGCCCGTGGTACAGCGCCCATCTCACGAGCGACACGCCGTCGGAGTTGGCATCGCCGGCCAGCGACGGGTCCTTGTCGAGCGCCGCTTCGAGTGCGTCGGCGTTCCCCTCGGTCACGGCCCTGAACGGGTTCATGCCCCGAGTGTCGCGCCATCCCGTCGGGGCGGTCGGTCGCCTGCGGATCGCTCCTCGGCGACGTGGGCCAGCAGGGGTCGAAGGGGGTCCGTCGTGGGTCGGGTCGGTGCGATGGCTACGATCCGGGGCGAGTTCGGAGATCGCAGATCGGGAGGGGCCAGGTTGGTGGGCGACGCAATTCGGAGCCGAGAGCCCTCAGACGCCCATCGACGGCTCGTCAGACTCGTTGCCCAGGCCGAGGCCGGCCGGCAGACGCAGGCGATCCTCGACCTGCGGTCCGTCGAGCCGGCGATCGACCTGCGGTCCGTCGAGCCGGCGATCGACCTGCGCGACCGCGCGCCCGACCAGCTGCCGCCGCCGCCTCGGCGGGGTCCCGATCCGACGCTGACGCTCGTGCTCAACCGCGTGCGGTATCGGCTGTTCGGCCTGGCAGCGGTTCGCCCGGTCGGCCCCCAGGATCGCGGCCTCACCGAGCTGGCGGCGCTGGCCAGCCAGGCGACCCCGCCCGACCTCGATGACCTCGTGCGCCAGTGGTTCGCCCGCCTCTCGATCCGACGAACAGGTCGAAGGCAGCTCTCCGCCAGCACCCGCTCCTGAAGCCGTCACCCATCTGGATGGAGTTGGTGACGACCTGTCAGGTCGTTCCTCGCCCCAATTGACCGGGGGAGGGCGTGGACGGGTGGGACGGCAGACGGGAGCGGAGTGTCAGTGCGTGCGGGCGCTGGGGGTGAACTGGACCGGCATGTGCTTGATGCCGCCGATGAAGTTCGACCGCAGGTACTCGGTCTCGCCGGCGGAGGTCATGTCGGGCACCCGGTCGAGGATCTCGTCGAAGATCAGGTCGCAGCTCCATGCGGGCCAGGTTGGCGCCGAGGCAGAAGTGGGCCCGCCGCCGCCGAAGCGCGATGTGGTCGTTCGGGCGAGCGCTCGATGTCGAAGCGGAACGGGATCGTCGAACACGGCCTCGTCGCGGTTGGCCGAGATGTGCCAGATGACGACCTTGTCGCCCTTCTTGATCTGCTTGCCGCCGAGCTCGTAGTCCTCCATCGCGGTGCGCCGGAAGTGCAGCACCGGGGTGGCCCAGCGCAGGATCTCCTCGATGGCGCTCGGCAGCAGCTCGGGGTTGGCCTGCAGCTTCGTCGAACTGATCCGGGTTGTCGAGCAGCGCCCTCATGCCGTGCGACGTGGCGTTGCGGGTGGTCTCGTTGCCGGCCACCGCGAGCAGCATGAAGAACATGTCGAACTCGGTCTCGGTGAGCTCGTCGCCGTCGATCTCCGCGCCGAGCAGCTTGGAGAGGATGTCGTCGCGTGAGCGACTGGCGCTTCTCGGCCGCCAGGCTGTTGGCGTACATGTACAGCTCGGCGGCGGCCTCGCCGGCCGAGTCGCGGTCGCCCTCGAACTCGGGGTCGTCGATGCCGATCATGCGGTTCGACCAGTCGAACAGCTTGTGGCGGTCCTCGACCGGCACGCCCATCAACTCGGCGATGGCCTGCAGCGGCAGCTCGGCGGCGATGTCGATCGACGAAGTCGCACTGAGCCCTGCTCGACGACGTTGTCGACGATCAGCTGGGCCTTCGTGCGCAGCCCGGTCTCGAGCAGGCCGATCATGCGCGGGGTGAACCCCTTGTTGACCAGGAGGCGGTACCGCGTGTGCCGCGGCGGGTCCATGTAGAGCATCATCTCGCGCACCATGGCGCCCTCTTCACCGAGGTCGGGGATGCTGATGCCCTGCTCGGCGGACGAGAAGCAGCTGCGGCGTCGCGGTTCACCGTCGATCAGGTCGGCGTGGCGGGTGATGCTCCAGAAGCCCGACCCGTCGGGCTCGTCGCTCCAGTGCACGGGATCCTCGGCCCGGAGCAGCCTCGAACATCTCGTGGTGCTGACCGGTCCGGAAGACATCCGGGTCCAGCAGGTCGACGTCGCTCAACTGCACGATGGGTTCCCCTCGGTGTGATGCGGGCGATGCGCCGGGTGCGGATGCGCACCAGGTGTTTCGGCGTTCGGGGCACAAAACTAGAACAGATTCTCTTTTCCGGAAAGACGGCTAGGGTCCCCGTGCGATGGGGGGACCACTGCAGGGAGTGCGCGTCGTCGAGCTGGCCGGACTGGGTCCGGCGCCGTTCGGATCGATGGTGCTGGCCGATCTCGGCGCCGACGTCATCACGGTCGACCGCGCCGCCAACGCCTACGGCCTCGAGCTGTCGAGCGCGGCGGGCAACGTCTACTTCCGCGGACGACGGTCGATCGGGGTCGATCTCAAGTCTGCGGAAGGGGTCGAGGTCGTGGCCCGCCTGGCCGACGAGGCCGACGTGTTCGTCGAGGGGTTCCGCCCCGGTGTGGCCGAGCGGCTCGGGCTCGGGCCCGACCTGCTGCGAGGGCGCAACCCGAGGCTGGTGTACGCCCGCATGACCGGCTGGGGTCAGGACGGGCCCATGGCTGCCAAGGCCGGTCACGACATCAACTACGTGGCGCTGGCCGGTCCCCTGGCCCACATCGGCCGGGCCGGCCAGCCGCCAACGGTGCCGCTCAACCTGGTCGGCGACTTCGGTGGCGGCGGACTGCTCATGGCGCTCGGGGTTGCTGCTGCGCTGGTCGAGCGGGCGACGTCGGGCGAGGGTCAGGTCATCGACGCGGCGATGGTCGACGGTGCCGCCCTGCTCACCGCGGCGATGGCGCCCGCCTACACGATGGGCGCGTTCTCCGAGGAGCGGGGCACCAACCTGCTCGACTCGGGCGCGCCGTTCTACGACTGCTTCGAGACCTCGGACGGCAGGTGGCTGTCGGTCGGGGCGCTCGAGCCCGCGTTCTACGCCGACCTGCTGACCGGCCTCGGTCTGGCCGATGGCTCTGTGTGGCCTGACGGCACCGTGCCCGATCGGGACGACCAGGCGAACTGGCCAACCCTCCGTGAGCGGTTCACCGAGGTCATCTCCGGCCGGACGCTCGACGGCTGGCTCGAGGTCTTCGATCCGCTCGATGCGTGCGTGGCCCCGGTGCTGCCGTTCTCGCAGGTGGCCGCGGACCCGCACATCGCTGATCGGGGGACCTGGGTCGACGTCGACGGGATCGTGCAACCCGCCCCTGCGCCACGCTTCGACCGCACGCCCGCCGAGCTCGACCGGCCACCCGCGCCGGCGGGTCACCACACGGATGAGATCCTGGCCGAGGCCGGGTTCTCCTCCGCCGAGATCGACCGGCTCCGCTCGAACGGCGCCGTCGCATGACCGCACACCCACCTCCGAACCCGTCCTCACGAACGTGCGTAGCTTCGGCGCGCCGGGCGTATGTTTCCTACGCATGTTCGTGGCGAGCCGACAGACCTGATCGAGGACGCACCCCATGAGCACCCCACGCACCGCGGTCATCACCGGATCGGCCTCGGGCATCGGCGCCGCCATCCGGGCCCGACTCGAGTCCGACGGCCTGCGGGTGATCGGCATCGACCTGAAGGGCCAGGAGATCGCTGCCGACCTGTCGACGCCCGACGGTCGGGCCGCGGCGGTGGCCGCCGCGCTGGACCTGACCGACGGCCGCATCGACGCGCTCGGTGCCCGGCGCCGGGCTCGGGCCGCAGATCGCGGACCGGGCGCTCATCGTGTCGGTCAACTACTTCGGGGCCATGGAGGTGCTCGAGGGCCTGTTCCCCGCGCTGCAGGCCGGCGATGCTCCGGCCGCGGTGATGATGTGCTCGAACTCGGTCTCGATGACGCCGATGCCTGATCCGGCGCTGCTCGACCTCATGGTGGCAGGCGACGAAGCCGGTGCCCGCGCGGCCAGCGCCGACATGCACGGCCCGACCGTCTACGCCATGACCAAGCGGGCCCTCGGGCTGGCCGCCCGCCAGCGGGTGCAGGCGTGGGGCGAGGCTGGCGTGCGCCTCAACCTCGTGGCCCCGGGCCCGATCCGGACCCCGCTGCTGCAGGGCACCCGCGACGACGCCGAGCTGGGGCAGTACGTCGACCTGCTGCCGATCCCTATCGGCCGGGTGGGTGAACCGGCCGAGATCGCCGGCCCGGTGGCGTTCCTGCTGGGCCCGGACGCCTCGAACATCCACGGCTCGGTGCTGTTCGCCGACGGCGGCAGCGACGCCCTTTTCCGGCCCGACCACGTCTGACCCATCGCCCGGACCTGCCCGTCACTTCCGGCCCCGCCCGCGGGACCGCCCGACCACGAGAACCACCAGAGAACTGGAGCGCACCATGCCCGACGACACACCGGAAGCGCCGCACCTGCTGTTCGAGCGTGACGGTCACGTCGCCGTCGTCACCCTGAACCGGCCGGCCAAGAAGAACGCCCTCAGCTCCGAGATGCTCGTGCGGATGTACGACGCCTGGCTCGAGATCGACCAGAACCCCGACATCCGGGTGGCCGTGGTGACTGGAGCCGGCGGCAACTTCTGCTCGGGAGCCGACCTGAAGGCGATGGCCGCAGGCCATCCCGACAACGAATACAGCAAGCGCTTCGACGAAGACGACGACCTGCACTGGAAGGCGTTGCTACGCCACTTCATCCCGGGCAAGCCGATCATCGCTGCGGTCGAGGGCTACGCGGTCGCCGGAGGCACCGAGATCCTCCAAGCGATGGACATCCGGGTGGCCGGGCAGTCGGCGACGTTCGGCGTGGCCGAGGTGCGGCGGGGGCTGTTCCCGCTGGGTGGCTCGACCGTCCGGCTGTCCCGGCAGATCCCGTACACGATCGCCGCCGAGCTGCTGCTGACCGGTCGCATGGTGCCAGCCGAGGAGGCCCTGTCGGTCGGGCTCATCGGCCACGTCGTGCCCGAGGGCCAAGCCGTCGACAAGGCACTCGAGATCGCGGCGGACATCGCCGGCAACGGCCCGCTCGCGGTGCAGGCCGTGCTGAAGTCCCTGCGGGCCACCCGTGAGCTGCCCGAGAAGGAGGGTCTGGCCCTCGAGCTCGAGTACGGCTGGCCCGTGTTCGCCAGCAACGACGCCAAGGAGGGCCCGACCGCCTTCGCCGAGAAGCGGGCCCCGAACTTCACCGGCACCTGAGCAGCGACACCCCCTCGGCCGGGAGGGGCGGCTCACCGAACGTCCGAGGGTGCGGCACTAGGGTTTCAGGCATCGCCGAAGCGGCTCGCGACACGCGCACAGGGGCAGAACGGGCATGAACTTCTCCAGGAACCACAAGGCGTTCTTCAGCGCGTGGGCCATCGTTCTGGTGGCGGTCGGGGGTTGGGCGTTCGGCGCCTATCCGGTGGCCGGAGCGGTGCTGGTCCTGATCCTGGGCGTCCTGCTGTGGGTCGCCGTGCTGCGGGTCACCAACCCGGAGGTGCAGCACCTCCCGTTCGTCGAGCGCTTCAGCGTCGACGAGGGGTCCGACGAAGCGCCGGACGCCCCCGGCGATCCGACGATGCGCGCCGGTCGTCGGTCGGCGGTGACCCAGCCCGAGGGGACCGGAAGCCGCACGCCGCCGCCAGATCAGCTCTCGGAGCTCTCGGTCGTCATCCCGGCCGATGCAGAGGAGCAGGCCCGACTCGCGGCCGAACGCAAGGCTCGGGACGAGGAGCGGGCCGCCGAGAGGCAGCGGACCAAGCGAGAGCGCGACGAGGCCAAGGCGGCGGAGAAGGAGCGCAAGCGCCTCGCCCGCGAAGAGGCCGCTCAGGCCAAGCAGGCCGAGGACGAGGCCCGGCGCTCCAAGGAGCAGGCCGACGCCGAGGCGCAGGCCGCCGAGCAGGCCGAGCTCGATCGGATCGAGGCCGATCGGCTGGCCGCGGAACAGGCCGAGGCGGAGCGGTACGAGGCCGAGCAGCGCCAGCTCGACGAAGCCAAGGCTCGTCGTGAGGAGCTCGAGCGCCAGCAGCTGCTGGCCGAGGAAAAGCGGCTCACCGAGCTGGTCGAGGCGGAGGCGGGCGAGCGTGCTCGCCTCGAAGCCGAGGCGCTGGCCCGACGCGAAGCCGACGAGGCCGCCCTGCGCGAGCTGGAGGAGCAGGCCGCTCGCGAGGCGGCCGAGCTGGCGGCCCGCGAGGCCGAGCTCCTGGCCGCTCGTGAGGCCGAGGTCGCGGCCGAACGAGAGGTCGAGGCCGCCGCTGCCGCCGAGCGTGAGGCCGAAGCCGCCGAGCAGGCGGCGCGAGACGCGGAGGCCGCGGCCGTGGCCGCGTCGCAGGCCGAGCAGGCTGCTCGCGACGCCGAGCTCGAGGCAGCCCGTCGCCAGGAGGAAGCCGCCGAGCGGGCGCGCCTCGACGCCGAAGCCGCATCGCAGCGGGCCGCCGAGGACGAAGCCGCTCGCGAGGCAGCGCGGGAGGCGGCCGAGCTGGCCGCCCTCGAAGCCGAGGCCCAGGCCGAGGCCGTGCGCCTTCAGGAGGTCAAGGACGAGAAGGAACGCCAGCAGGAGGAGCTGGCCGCACAGGCCACCGAGCAGGCCACGATCGACGAGGCGGCCGTCCAGAGCGACGAGGACATCCTGGCGGCCAGCAACGTGGCCGCCCTCGAGGGCACGGAGGCTCCCCCCGACGAGGTGTCCCGGCAGAAGCAGGCTCTCCTCGACAAGGTCCGCCTCCGCCTCAGCGACTACGAGTAGCGACTTCCCCCGGGCGAACCTGCCGGAACTGCCGCACCGGTACCCGCCCCACGACCCTCGGGGTCGCTGGCGTCGCGGTCGGAGTGCTGGTTCGGGTCTGTTGTCAGGTGGGGGAGGGCTCGTCGGCGGCGAGCTCGAGCGCCCAGGGATAATCGGGCTTGCCGCTGGGCGAGCGCCGGACCTGGTCGACCTGCTGGATCGACCGGGGCACCTTGTAGCCGGCGAGCGACCGGCGTGCGTGCACGCCCGAGCGCCTCGGTGTCGAGGGCGTGGCCCTCGCGGATCTGGACCAGCGCGCTGACCCGCTGGCCCCACCGCTCGTCGGGGACGCCGACGACGATCGGCATCGAACACGTCGGCGTGCGCCTTGAGCGACCTGCTCGACCTCTTCGGGGTAGACCTTCTCGCCGCCGGTGTTGATGCACACCGAGCCGCGGCCCAGCAGCGTGATGCGGCCGTCGTCCTCGACCGTGGCGAAGTCGCCGGGGATCGCGTAGCGCCGGCCGTCGGCGGCGATGACGAAGGTCTTGGCCGTCTTCTCCTCGTCCTTGTAGTAGCCGAGGGGGATGTTGCCGCCGCGGGCCACCTTGCCGATGACGCCGGATCCGGCCGCGACGAAGTTCAGGTCGTCGTCGAGCACCACGGTGTCGACGCCCGGCGACACGGTCGGGCCGCCGCCCTTCATGGCGGTGTCGTCCTTGCCCACCGTGAGGATGCCGTTGAAGCCGCTCTCGGTGGCGCCGATCGAGTCGGTGAGGATCAGGTTCGGGAACCGCTCGAGGAAGCGGTCCTTCACCGTCGGGGAGAAGACCGCGGCGCTGGAGCTGAGGCTGAAGAAGCTCGACAGGTCGAGCTGCTCGCCGGCCGCCTCGATCTCCTCGAGCGCCTCGATCAGCGGGCGGCCCATGGCGTCGCCGACGATGAGGATCGAGTTGATGTGGTGCTTCTCGACGAGGCGCCACACCTCGGTGGCTCGAACTTCTCGATGAGCACGTTGACGTTGCCCTGGAAGAACTGCATCAGGCTGCTCGACGAAGGCGGCGCCGTGCATCGAGCGGCGGGGTGTTGAGGAAGATGAGCTGGCCCTCGGCGGCCGCGGCCTGCTCGGCGTGGTGGTACTCCGACGGCACCTTCTCGTGGGTGAAGGAGTCGGTGCCGCCCGGCAGCGCGAAGAAGATGTCCTCGCTGCCGCCACATCACGCCCTTGGGCATGCCCGTGGTGCCGCCGGTGTAGATGATCACGATGTCGTCGGCCGAGCGGTCGGCGAAGTCGCGCTCGGGCGATCCGGCGGCGAGGGCCTCGGTGTAGCTGACGGCGTCGAGGCCGGCCTGGGAGGCGCCGGTCCCGTCGTCGATCATGACCAGCGTCTTCAGCAGCGGCAGCTCGTCGATGACCGCGGCGACGCGGGGGCCGAACTCCTCGCTGTAGACGAGGGCCACCGAGGTCGGCGTTGTCGAACAGGTAGCGGAGCTCGTCCTCGACGTAGCGGTAGTTGATGTTGACCGGCACGGCCCGGATCTTGAGGATCGCGAGCAGCGCCTCGATCCACTCGACGCTGTTGGCCGCGTAGATGCCGACGTGGTCGCCGGGCTCGACGCCCGATGCGGCCAGGTGGTGGGCCGAGGCGGTTGGCCCGCTCGTCGAGCTCGCCGAAGGTGCGGGTCACGCTCGCCGCAGATCAGCGCGGTCTGGTCGGGGATGACGTCGACGGTGTGCTCGAACAGGTCGGCGACGTTGTAGGCCATGGCGCCAAGTAGAACACAGTTGCAAACCGGGCTCAACCATTCTCTGACGCCTCGTCAGAATCTCGGCGCTGACGTATACGTCAGATCAGCGGCGACCAGCTCGGCGAACGCCGGCGCACGTCGTCGGCCAGGTCCCAGAGGTCGGGCACGAGGTTCGGGGCGGCGAGGAACCCGATGTCGACCGTGTCCCGGTAGCTCATCACCGTGATGTTGAGCCCGGCGCCCTCGAGCACGGGTCCCATGGGGTAGGCCTGCTCGAGCCGGCTCCGGCCGAGGTAGACGGGGAAGGGCGGACCGGCGAGGTTGGACACGACGACGTTGTGCACCGGCGGGGATCCGGTCGCCGAGCCGGAACCGACTGATGAGGTCGGTGGCGAACGACAGGCCACGGGGGTCGGCCAGCTCGGCCCAGTCGCCGAGAAGCGACGGCCCGAGCTCGCGCTGCTCGGTCTTGGCCGCGGAGGCCGAGGCCCCCGACACCCGAAGGCAGTCGAGCGGGTCGTCGAGCTCGGTCGGCAGCCGGGTGAACATGATCGACACGCGGTTGCCGAATGCGCCGGTCTCGTCTTCGGTGCGCACCGACACCGGACACGACGCCAGGAGGGACGACTCCGGGAGGGCGTCGTGGCGCTGCAGGTAGCGGCGGAGGGTGCGGGCGCACAGGGCCAGCACGACGTCGTTGACGGTCACCCCGAACTCGGCCTTGATGGCCTTCACGTCCGCCAGCTCGACGCGGGCGAAGGCCAGCTCCCGGCCGGCGACGATGGCGCCGTTGAACGGTGTGCCCGGTGCCGTCAGCGGCGTGCCGCCCGAGGGCCCGACCTCGTTCGAGCGACGCCGGGCGATGGCGGAGACGGCCTCTCCGGTGCGGCGCACCAGATCGCCGATCCCAGCGGTGGTGCGGAGCCGCTCCTGGGCCGACGCCGACAGCAGCTCGCGATCGGGCGGCGCCGTACCCACGCCGATCGGCTCGGCCGACCCGTCCGCGTCGGCATCCACGTCGTGGGCTGGAGGAGGATCAGGTTCGAGGTCGAACAGGGAGTAGAGGATCTCCAGTCCGGCGGTGCCGTCCATGGCGCTGTGGTGCACCTTGACCACGAGGCCGAGCAGACCGTCCTCGAGCCCCTCGACGACGGACAGGTCCCAGAGGGGCCGGGAGCGGTCGAGCGGCACCGAAGCGATGGCGCCGGCCAGGTGCCCGAACGCGTGCAGGTCGGCGGCCTTCTTCTTCGTGCCGAGCTTGATCCGGTGCACGTGGCGCTCGACGTCGAACTGCTCGTCGTCGACCCAGACGGGGTGGTGCACCTGCAGCGGCGTCGGGTGCAGCACCCGGCGGAACGGCGGGATGATCGGCACCCGAGAGGCGATGTGGCTGCGCATCCTCTTGAACGAGTACGGCTCGGGCATGGTGGCCGGGTCGAGCACCGCGGCCAGGCACACGTGCATGTGCATCGACGGCGTCTCGGCGTAGAGGAACGCGGCATCGAGACCGGAGAGGCGTTGCACGTCCGCAGTCTTGCCCCTGCGCCCCGCCGGGTCGATCTGTGCAGGATGCGTCCGTCTGGTCGTTCGGCGCGGAGTGCGGGCACAATGGGGCGATGCCTTGGCTCCTCCTGGCCCTGGGCGTGTGGTGCGCGCTGTGCGCCGTCAACGCCTTCCACCCGATCCGTCGCAACCGGGTCCTGTTCGTGTGGAGCTTCTTCGCGGCCTGGCTCACCATCGAGGGCACGCTGGCCTGGCTGCTGCTCGAGGTGGTGCTCGGCGGTCTGCTGGTGTGGGCCGGTGCGCTCGATCGGGTGGTCGGCTGGGTCGGGCTGGTGCTGCTGGCCGCGGCCTGGGTCGGTCAGGTGGTGCTGCTCGTGCAGGGCCGGGCCACGGGCGCGATCGCGGCCACCGCCATCGGCGACTTCGGTCGCGACGCACTGGTGGCCCGTCCGTCGACCACTCGCACCAAGGTCGCCGTCGATCGCAACATCGAGTTCCGCAAGGTGGCCGGTCGTCGCCTGAGGCTCGACGTCTACCGACCGGTCGGCGAATCCGAACCCGGAGCCCGCCGTCCAGCGGTGCTGCAGATCCACGGCGGAGCCTGGGTCATCGGCGACAAGCGCGAGCAGGGCATCCCGCTGCTGCGCTACCTCGCGGCCCGCGGCTGGGTGGGCTTCAACGTGAACTACCGGCTGAGCCCCGGGGCCACGTTCCCGGACCACCTGGTGGACGTGAAGGCCGCGCTGGCATGGATCCGTGCCCACGCCGACGACTACGGCATCGATCCCGACTTCGTCGTCGTCACCGGCGGGTCGGCCGGCGGGCACCTCACCGCCCTGATGGCGCTGACGGCCAACGACGCCCGCTACCAGCCCGGGTTCGAGCACGCCGACACGTCGGTGCAGGCGGCGCTGCCGTTCTACGGCGTCTACGACTTCACGAACCGCAACGAGACGATGGCGCCCGAGTTCCGCAACTGGATCCTCCAGCCGCTGGTCGTCAAGGCGTTCTTCGAGGACGAGCCCGAGAAGTTCGCCGCCGCCTCGCCGCTCGACCAGATCCACCCCGACGCCCCGCCGTTCCTGATCGTGCACGGCGACAAGGACACGCTGGCCCCGGTGGCCGACGCCCGCCTCTTCGCCGAGGAGCTCCGCGCCACCTCGCAGTCCGAGGTCGTCTACGTCGAGCTCCGCGGCGCCCAGCACGCCTTCGACGTGTTCGGCTCGCCCCGCACGCGCCGCATGGTCGTGGCGGCCGAGCGGTTCCTGTTCGCGGTGCGCGACGCCTACCTCCATCGCCCCGAGTCGCCGCTGGCCCCGCCGGCCGACACGTCGGCTCCAACTGCGGACGCTGACGGGGAAACTTCGGATGCCGCGCCCCCACGGCGGGAGCTTGCGCTGTAGGGTGCCCGGCGATCCGGTTGGGGAACCGGACCGGACAATCGAGGGGGATGGTCGTGGACCACGTGCAACAGGCCCGGAGGGTCGGTTCGGTGAGGGTCGCGCTCGCGACGTTGTTCGTGCTGGCGCTGATGGCGGCGGGCTGCAGCTCGTCGGACTCGACGAGCAGCGGAGGGACCACCGCCGCTCCGGTGGCCCAGACCGGCACGAACATCACGGTGCCCGATCCGGGCCCACCGAAGTCGGGGGGCACGCTGAAGGTCGGGCTCAACGCGGAGACCAACGGCTGGAGCCCGAGCCAGAGCCAGTGGGCCGGCTCCGCCTACATCGTCGCCGGCGCCATCTTCGACTACCTCGCCGAGTACGACACCGACGGCGTGGCCAAGCCATTCCTCGCCCAGTCGATCGAGCCGAACGACGACTTCACGGTGTGGACCATCAAGACCCGTCCCGGCGTGACCTTCCAGAACGGTGAGCCGTGCGATGCCTCGGCCCTGAAGCAGAACTTCGAGGCGCAGCGCCAGTCGCTGCTGACCGGTCCCGTGTTCCAGAACGTGTCAGCGATCGACACCCCCGACGACTCGACCGTGGTGCTCACCATGAAGCAGCCCTGGTCGACGTTCACCGACACGATGGCCACCCAGGTCGGCGCCATCGCCGCCCCGGCGATGCTCGACGCACCAGACGGAGGCGTCTCCGAGCCGATCGGGACCGGACCCTTCTCGTTCGTCAAGTGGGTGCGCGACGGCAGCCTCGAGGTCAAGAAGAACCCGAGCTACTGGCGCGAGGGACTTCCGTACCTCGACGGAATCGACTTCCAGGTGATACCCGATCTCAGCTCCCGCGCCTCGGCGATCCAATCGGGGACGTTGGACATGATCGAGATGGGCGATCCCAACCAGATCATCAACCTCACCAAGGAGGCCGAGGCGGGGAAGCTGCAGATCTACACGAACGCCGGCCTGCAGACGAACGAGACGTTCAGCGCGCTGAACGTCGGGGCGCCGCCGTTCGACGACCCGCTGGCCCGCCAGATCGTGGCCTACGGCACCGACCGTGACACGCTCTCGAAGGCCGTCTTCGCAGGCGTCTTCCCGCCCGCGCTCGGACCCTTCAACCAGGACGAGCCGGCGTACACCTCGACCGCCATGCCCACGTTCGACCAAGCCAAGGCCAAGGAACTGGCTGATCAGTACGCGCAGGAGAACGGCAAGCCGCTCGAGTTCACCTACCTGCTCACGCCCCAGCCCGAGGTCCAGGCGCTCGGGACCTCGCTGAAGCAGGAGATGGAGAACATCGGCGTGAAGCTGAACCTGAAGATCGAGGACCAGGCGACGCTCATCCAGGACGTCATCCTCGGCAACTACGAGGCGTCCGGGTTCGTGCTGTTCGGATCGAACACCCTCGACGTGAACTACGTGTTCATCTCGAACAAGACGGTCGCCCCGCCGGGCCAGCTGTCGCTGAACTTCACCCGCAACAGCGACCCGGTGCTGACCCAGGCGCTCGATGACGCCCGGAAGACCAGCGACCGGGCCGAGCAGAACGTGCAGTACAAGATCGTCCAGGACCAGATGGCCAAGGACCTGAACATGATCTTCGTCGTCCACAACATCGACGCCATCGCCTACTCGAACACGACGCACGGCCTCGTCGACCAGACGTTGCCCGACGGATCGGCCACTCAGATCACGGCCGTTCCCAACTTGGGGGCCGCCTGGTTGAGCTGACGGGAACGAGCCGTCGTGCCCTAGTCTGACGGGTCGTCAGATTCGTCGAACCGTCAGCCTGGAGCGTCCGTGGAGATCGGTCTCACCCTGCCCACCATGATCAGCGGCGTCGACCGCGAGGCGACGCTCGAGTGGTGCCGCCGCATCGACCAGGCGCCCTTCTCGACGCTCGCGCTCGGCGAGCGGATCGCCTACCCGAACCAGGAGCTGTTCGTGACCCTGGCGGCCGCCGCGGTGCTCACCGAGCGGGTGCGGCTGATGTCGACCGTCGTGGTGCTGCCGATGCACCCGGCCATCGAGGTGGCCAAGCAGGCTGCCACCATCGACGTGCTCTCGGGGGGCCGCCTGACCCTCGGGCTCGGGGTCGGTGGCCGCGACGAGGACTATCGGGCCCTCGAGGCCTCGTTCGACTGCCGCCACCAGCGCCTCGACGATCAGGTCGCGCTCATGGAACGGGTGTGGGCGGGGGAGTCCCCGTTCGACGACCTCGCTCCGGTCGGACCTCCACCCGTACAGGCGGGAGGTCCACCGCTCTATTCCGGAGCGCTCGGGCCCAAGGCCATCGCCCGGTCGGCCGCCTGGGCCGAGGGCATCTGCGGGTTCGTGCTCGACCCGCTGGGCGACGATCACCGCGGCACGTTCGATCGCATCGAGTCGGCCTGGACCTCGGCCGGACGGGCAGAGACTCCTCGGCACGTGACCTCGTTCTGGTACGCACTGGGTGACGATGCCGCCGAGAGGTTGCCCGCCTACGCCCATCGCTACCTCGCCATCTTCGGCGACGAGGTGGCCACCATGATGGCCGACCTCTGCACGGCGTCGTCTGCCTCTCGCGTGCGCGAGGCGATGACACGACTCGAGGACGCCGGTTGCGATGAGCTCCTGCTCGTGCCGACCACGGCCGATCCCGACGAGGTCGACCGCATCGCCGACATCGTCTTCTGACGAGCGCCGTATCCGGCACTCGGATCAGGTCGGGCGGGTCAGACCGAGACGGCGACCTCGTCGAGGATCCGGGCCAGTTCGACGGGCTGGTCGCCCTGGATGCTGTGGCCGGCGGCATCGACCACGATCACCTCGGCGTCGGGGCGGCGGCGGCGCAGCTCGGCCACGTCGTCGTCGTCGACCACCGGGGACAGGCCGCCCTGCACGAGCGTGACCGGCACGGTGAGCGACGACACCGCATCCCAGAGGTCGATGAACTGGGTGTCGAGATCCATCAGCCGGTCGCCGAGCTGGTCGTAGCGCCACACCCACGCGCCGTCGTCTCGCTCCTTCGCGTTGTGGAGCACGCCTCGACGCAGCGACGAGCGCGAGCGGGTCGGGTTGAAGGCCATGGTGCGCTCGAGGAGCGCGTCGAAGCTCTCGAACTCGGGCGGTCCGTCGACGAAGGCCTTGATCTCGGCCGCCTTCTCCTGGTTCACGCCCGGGGTGATGTCGACGAGCACCAGTCGGTCGGCCATGGTGGGCGTGGTGGCCATTGCGGTCAGCGCGGTGAGCCCGCCGAGCGACATGCCGACCAGCGTGGTGGCGTCGGCGGCCAGCTCGCCGGCCACCGCGGTGATGTCGCCGGCCATGGCCTGCGGGCGGTAGTCCCCGTCGGTGCGCCAGTCGGAGTGGCCGTGGCCCGGCAGGTCGATGGCCACCAAGCGGCCGTCCGAGTGCCAGCGCCACCGTGTCCCAGGTGTGGGCGTTCTGGGCGCCACCGTGCAGCAGCACCAGCTCGGCCGGGGCGTCACCCCACACGAGCGCGCTCAGCCGGTTGCCCGACGGAGCGTCGACCCAGCGCCGCGCGACGGTCGGTGGCTCGAAGGCCAGACCGGCCTCGGAGGCGTTCTCGTGGAGCATCCCGAACTCGTCGTAGTCGGCCATCCGGTCACCCTATGACGCCTCGTCAGATCGTGTCGGCCCGTCTGTCCCGCGGGTGCTCAGCGGATGTGGCGATCGCGCATGGCGCGGGTGAGCAGGAACGCGAACACGATCACGCCGAGCCAGATGCCGACGATGTCGAGCGGCGTCGGCAGCACGGTGACCACCACGGCCCAGTACACGAGCAGGAGCGCGAAGAACCAGAACGCGGGCGCCGGGACCCACGTGAGCCAGGCCAACCGGCTGCTCTTCTCCTTGGGCGGCTTCTGCCCTTCGGCACCGGCGATGTGGTGCGCGCGCTGCAGGTGGCTGCGGAACTTGAGCGGATCGCTGAACACCTGCCCGCAGATCGGGCAGTCGACCGCCTCGGCCCGCCGCGGTCCGAGCGGGTTGCCGAACCAGTCCTTGTCGGGATCGGTCGCGAACGAGCTGTTCCACGCGGACTGGCCGTGGTCGGCCCCGTCGCCGCCGGTCGTCGAACCGGAGCGAGATGCCCCACCAGACCCCCAGGTTCGTTCGTCGTAGTGGAAGCCGGCGGCCGTGCCCGGCAACGGCCGCCACCCGGCCCGCACCAGCGCCATGGCCTCGTTCAGGGTGCGGGTCGTGGCCTCGGCCTCGGCCAGCGACGCAGCCGACTCGCCCTGGTGGAGATCCGGGTGATGGGCGCGGAGCTGCTGGCGGTAGACCGCCTCGATCTCGTCCATCTTCGCCGTGGGGGCGACGCCCAGCACCTGATACGGGTTCATCGTGAGTGCGGCAACGCTACCGTCCAGATCCATGGGGATCTGGGAGCAACAGGTCGTGCCGAGGGTGATCGACAAGGTGCTCGGCAACTCGGAGATGGCCGAGGTCCGGGTGAGGTCCCTGGGAGGGCTCCACGGGACCGTCGTCGAGATCGGGTTCGGCTCGGGGCCGAACGTCCCGCTCTACCCCGAGGCAGTGGAGCGGGTGCTGGCCATCGACCCGTCGGGGGTGGCCCGGAAGCTGGCCGACGGACGCATCGCGGCGTCGTCGATCCCGGTCGAGTTCGTCGGCCTCGACGGCCAGCGGATCGATCTGCCGGACGACTCGGCCGACTGCGCGCTCAGCACCTGGACGCTCTGCACGATCCCGGACGCCGGCGCGGCGCTGGCCGAGCTCCGACGGGTGGTGCGACCGGGGGGCGAGCTGTTCTTCCTCGAGCACGGCCGGTCGCCGCGCCCCGGCGTCGAGAAGTGGCAGCATCGGCTCGATCCGGTGCAGCGACGCATCGCCGGCGGCTGCAACCTCAGCCGTGACATCCCCGTGCTGATCACCGATGCCGGGTTCGACCTCGAGCACGTCGTCGAGTTCGACATCGCCGGACCCAAGGTCATGAGCCACATGTTCAGCGGCATCGCCCGCAACCCGACGTGATCCTCCCGGCTGATCGATCTGGCTGAAGTTTCGCGCCGAAACGCACGCGCGACGGGTCCCGGTTCGGTCACCATGGCGGGAGTCGCCGAACGGCGGTGTGGACACGGGAGAGAGCCATGCAGCTCGGAATGGTCGGTCTGGGACGGATGGGGGCGAACCTCGTGCGTCGCCTCGTGCGCGACGGGCACACCTGCGTCGTCTACGACGTCAGTGCCGACGCCGTGACCGGGCTGGCGGCCGAGAGCGACGCCATCACCGGGGCCACCACCTTGGAGGAGTTCGTCGCCGCGCTGGCGCAGCCCCGGGCCGCGTGGGTCATGGTGCCCGCCGCCTACGCCGGTCAGTCCGTGGCTGATCTGGCCGAGCGGATGGACGCCGGCGACATCGTGATCGACGGCGGCAACACCTACTACCGCGACGACATCGACCGGGCCGACGCGCTGGCTCCGAAGGGCGTGCACTACGTCGACGTGGGCACCAGCGGCGGGGTGTTCGGCCTCGAGCGCGGGTTCTGCCTGATGATCGGTGGCGAGGACGACATCGTCACCCACCTCGATCCGGTGTTCCGCACGATCGCCCCGGGCCTGGGCGACGAGGAGCGCACGCCTGGCCGCACCGGTGACCCTTCGACGAGCGAGCTCGGCTACCTCCACTGCGGCCCGGCCGGCGCCGGGCACTTCGTGAAGATGGTGCACAACGGCATCGAGTACGGCCTCATGGCGTCCTACGCCGAGGGACTGAACATCCTCAAGGGGGCCGACATCGGCAGCCAGACCCACGACGTGGATGCCGAGACCACACCGCTGCGTGAGCCGAAGTACTACCGGTTCGACATCGACACCACCGAGGTCGCCGAGGTCTGGCGGCGGGGGAGCGTGGTGGCGTCGTGGCTGCTCGACCTCACCGCCGCCGCGCTGGTCGACGACCCGCAGCTGACGTCGTTCGAGGGGCGGGTGTCCGATTCGGGCGAGGGTCGATGGACGTCGCTCGCCGCCATCGACGAGGGCATCCCCACTCCGGTGCTGACGTCGTCGCTCTACTCGCGCTTCTCCTCGCGGGGCCAGGCCGACTTCGGCGACAAGGTGCTGTCCGCCATGCGCAAGCAGTTCGGTGGCCACGACGAGAAGCAGGCCTGACCACTTGGCCCCGGCGGCACGCATCCACCTTCTCGACGGACGTCCAGCGGTCACGCTCGGCGCAGGTGACCTGACGGCCAGCTTCGTGCCCGAGCTCGGCATGGTGGGTGCATCGCTCACCAAGGGCGGCGCCGAGTTCCTCGCGCTGCCCGGCGGGCTCGACGGCTACGCCGCAGGCCACACGACGGGCCTGCCGTTGCTGGCCCCCTGGGCCAACCGGCTCGACGGCGACGAGTACCGGGTCGGCACCCTGACCGTCGACCTGCGCGACGCCCCGCGCGTCCACCGCGACGGCAACGGTCTGCCGATCCACGGCACGCTGACCGCCGACGGCGGCTGGGAGATCGTGCGGGTGGCCACCGATGCTCGTTCGGCCGTGCTCGTGGGCCGCCTCGACGTCGGCGCCCGACCCGAGCTCCTCGAGTCGTTCCCGTTCCCCCACGAGCTGACCCTGGAGTACCGGCTCGATGCCACGACGCTGACGGTCGCCACCACGGTGCGGGCCACGGGTCGACGGCGGGTGCCGGTGTCGTTCGGCTGGCATCCCTACTTCCGCCTGCCGGGCGTGCGTCGCAACGCGCTCCGGGTCGTGCTGCCCGCCTGTCGCCACCTCGAGCTCGATGAGCGCGGCATCCCGACCGGCGTCGGCCACAAGCGCCCGGCCGAGGCCCAGCCGCTCGGCAGTCGCACGTTCGACGACCTCTTCGCGCTGGCCCGGGACCGCCGGCTCGGGCTGGAGGGTGGGGGTCACAGCCTCCGTGTGCTGTTCGACCGCAACTACGGCTACGCCCAGGTGTACGCGCCGTCCGACCAGAACTTCGTCGCCCTCGAGCCGATGACGGCGCCGGTCGATGCGCTCGTCAGCGGGACCTGTCCGTACGTGTCGCCCGGCCAGACCTTCACGGCCCGGTTCTCGATCACCGTCGCCTGACGGTCCCACGACATGCCGGTGACAGGCCGGTAGGTTCGCAGCCGCACGCGGACGAAAGGGAGCACCCGATGGCCGAACCCGAGTCGATCTCGCACACTCCGGAGTGGCAGGCGCTGGTCGCGCACCACGCCGAGATCGGTGAGCTGCACCTGCGCCAGCTCTTCGCCGACGACCCGAATCGGGGCGAGACCATGACGCTCGAGGCCGGCGACCTCTATCTCGACTACGCCAAGCACCGCCTCACCGGCGAGACCGTCGACCTGCTGGTGGCACTGGCCCACCGGGCCGGCGTCGAGGAGCGGCGCGACGCGATGTTCGCGGGCGAGAAGATCAACGTGACCGAGCAACGGGCCGTGTTGCACGCGGCGTTGCGGGCCCCGGTGGGGGAGTCGATCGTGGTCGACGGCGTCGACGTCGTGCCCGAGGTGCACGAGGTGCTCGGGCGCATGGGTGCGTTCGCCGAGCAGGTCCGATCGGGCGCATGGACGGGCCACACCGGACGACCGATCCGCAACATCGTGAACATCGGCATCGGCGGCAGCGACCTCGGTCCCGCCATGGCGTACGAGGCCCTGCGCGACTTCACTGCGCGCGACCTCACGTTCCACTTCGTCTCCAACATCGACGGCACCGACTTCTGGGAAGCGGCGCACGGCCTCGATCCGGCCGAAACGCTCTTCATCATCGTGTCGAAGACGTTCACGACGCTCGAGACCATGACCAACGCGCAGACGGCCCGTGACTGGTCGCTGGCCACGCTCGGCGACGACGCAGCGGTGGCGAAGCACTTCGTCGCGGTCTCGACCAACGCCGAGGGCGTCGCTGCATTCGGCATCGACACTGACAACATGTTCGGGTTCTGGGACTGGGTCGGCGGTCGGTACTCCTTCGATTCCGCGGTGGGGCTCTCGCTGATGATCTCGATCGGCGCCGAGCGGTTCGGCGAGATGCTGGCCGGCTTCCACGCGATGGACACGCACTTCCGCACCGCTCCCATCGAGGCCAACATGCCGATGCTGATGGGTCTGATCGGCATCTGGTACGACGACTTCTTCGGCGCCCAGACCTTGGCGGTGCTGCCCTACAGCCAGTACCTGGCCAAGCTTCCGGCCTACCTGCAACAGCTCGACATGGAGAGCAACGGCAAGTCCGTGACCCTGGCCGGCGACCCGGTCGACGTGCAGACCGGACCCATCGTGTGGGGCCAGCCCGGCACGAACGGCCAGCACGCCTACTACCAGCTGATCCACCAGGGCACGAAGCTGATCCCGGCCGACTTCATCGGCTTCGCCCGCCCGGCGCACGATCTGGGCCGACACCAGGACCTGCTCATGGCCAACTTCCTGGCCCAGCCCGAGGCGCTGGCGTTCGGCAAGACGGCCGACGAGGTCCGGGCTGAGGGCGTGCCCGAGCACCAGGTCGCGGCCCGCACGTTCGCCGGCAACCACCCGACCTCGTCGATCCTCACCACCGAGCTCACGCCCCACGTGCTCGGCCAGCTCATCGCCCTCTACGAGCACAAGGTCTTCACCCAGGGCGCCATCTGGGGCATCAACTCGTTCGACCAGTGGGGCGTCGAGCTCGGCAAGAAGCTGGCCACCACGATCGCGGCAGAGCTCGAGGCGCCGGACGATCCGCCGGCCGACGCCCACGACAGCTCGACCAGCGCGCTGCTGCGCCGCTACCGCTCGCTGCGCTGACGGAGCGCGAGACTCGACCTCGAAGACCGTCCACACGCCCGCCCACGATCCTCACGGAGGTAGCGCTGACATGCAGGCACTCGGCATCGACATCGGCGGCACCGGCATCAAGGGGGCGGTGGTCGACCTCGTCACCGGTCAGTTCGTCGTCGAGCGCCTGCGCATCGAGACGCCAGAGCATTCGACGCCCGACGCGGTCGGGGCCATCGTTGCCCAGATCACGACCCACTTCGACTGGAAGGGCCCGGTCGGGTGCACGTTCCCCGGCGTGGTGGGTGCAGGGGTCATTCGCACCGCGGCCAACGTCGACCCGGCCTGGATCGGGGCCGACGCGGCATCGACGTTCGCGTCAGCCACGGGCTGTCGGGTGGCGGTCGTGAACGACGCCGATGCGGCTGGCGAGGCCGAGGCCCGCTTCGGTCACCCCGACGCCCGCACCGGGTCGGTCGTCATGCTCACCCTCGGCACCGGCATCGGCAGCGCGCTCATCAACGACGGCGTGCTGGTGCCCAACACCGAGTTCGGGCACCTGAAGATCGGCAAGAAGCAGATCGACGCCGAGGACCTGGCTGCCGAGTCCGTGCGGGAGCGGGACGAACTCGGGTGGAAGGAGTGGTCGAAGCGCCTGTCGCACTACCTGTCCCACCTCGAGGACCTCCTGTGGCCCGATCTGTTCGTGGTGGGCGGGGGCGTGTCGAAGAAGGCCGACAAGTTCGTGCCCCGCCTCGAGTGCCGCACGCCCGTGGTGCCGGCGCAGCTGCTCAACACGGCCGGGATCGTCGGCGCCGCGCTGGCCGCCACCCGCCTTCCCCCCGCCTGATCGGCCTGGCCTGATCAACCTGGCTGTCAACGAAGGTCGGATGCTCCGACGCGGTAGCCCTGCACCGCGGCGGCGAACGCCGCGGTGAGGTGGGCGGCAGCCTCGTCCGCGCTGCCGAGCATGCCCCGAAGCTCGAGCGACGTGATGCCGTGGATGAGGGCCCAGAGCTGGTGGGCGATGGCCTCGGGGTCGCCCTCGAGGATGCCGGCCTCGACGCATCGGCGAACGTCCACTATGCACATGGCCAGCGTGCCGCGGGCGAACATGGCGTCCTCGATGGTCGGCGTGAACTCGGGAACGGGGGACCCGAACATCACCTCGTAGAGGTACGGGCTGTCGACCGCGCTCTGGTGGTAGGCCGCGCCCAGTTCGATCAGGTCGGCCAGCGGATCGTCGGTGTGGGGCACGGCTTCCTGGCGTTCGGTCAGCCGCTGGAAGCCCTCGAGGTAGAGCTGGCGGACGAGCTCCTGCTTCGAGCCGATCAGGCTGTAGATGGCGGTGGTCGACGTGCCCACCTCAGCGGCGATGCGCCGGGTGCTCAGGGCCTGGGGTCCCTCGGTGGCCAGCAGTCGTGCGGCGGTGTCGAGAAGCTGCCGGCGGAGGTCGTCGCTGTACTCACGGGGGCGGGCCACGCTTGACACCTTAGACGAACCATTGTTATGTAACGATGTGATATAACGTCGCAATAGCAGCTGGCGATCAACCCGGGAGCCCCCCGACCATGTCCACCACCGAGCAGCGCACACCGTCCACCTCGGGGAACCGCTACCTACAGGGCAACTTCGCCCCGGTTGCCGACGAGATCACCGTCACCGACCTCGAAGTGGTCGGCACGATCCCCGAGGTGCTCGCCGGTCGGTACCTGCGCACGGGCCCGAACCCTGCAGAGGATCCCGGTCCGGGCTACCACTGGTTCCTCGGCACGGGCATGGTGCACGGCGTCGAGCTGCACGGCGGCGAGGCCCGCTGGTACCGCAACCGCTGGGTCCGCTCGGCCGACATCGCGGCGCGCCAGGGGCTGCCCGAGGTGCCGGCGCCCCCGAGCGGCGGCCAGTTCGGCGGGTCCGGCAACACGAACGTCGTGCACCACGCCGGGCACATCTGGGCCATCAACGAGCTGTCGCTGCCCTACGAGCTCGGCCCCGAGCTCGACACGCTGCGCCGTTGGGACTTCGGTGGTCCGCTGCCGGCCGGCACCACCGCCCACCCGAAGTTCGACCCGGTCACCGGTGAGATGCACGTCATGGCCTACAACTTCGTCGAGCCCTACCTCTGGTACCACGTGATCGACAGCGCCGGTCAGCTCGTGCGCAGCGTGCCCGTCGACGTGGCCGGTCCCGTCATGGTCCACGACATGGGGCTCACCGCATCGAGCGCCATCGTGTTCGACCTGCCCGTCGTGTTCGACCTCGACGCGGCGATGCACGGCACCGGGTTCCCGTACCGCTGGGACGACGACTACGTCCCACGCCTCGGCCTCGTGCCCCGAGCGGCCGAGTCGCCCGAGGTGGCCGCCGCGGCGACGACCTGGGTCGAGGTCGACCCGTGCTACGTGTTCCACCCGCTGAACGCCTACGACGCGGACGACGGCACTGTGGTGATCGACGTCGTGCGTCACCCCTCGATGTTCCGCACCGTGCTCAACGGGCCCGACGAGGGCGCGGCCGGTGCTCGAGCGCTGGGTGATCGATCCCGTCGCGGGCACGGTCGCCACCGAGCTGCTCGACGACCACGCCCAGGAGTTCCCACGCGCCGACGAGCGGGTCGCGGGCCTGCAGCACCGGTTCGGCTACTCGCTGGGTGCCGCGCTCAACGACTTCGGCGGCCAGACCGACGAGCACACCACCGTGCTCAAGCACGACGTGGTGGCCGGCACGACCGAGGAGCACGATCTCGGCGCCGGGCGGGTCGGTGGCGAGTTCGTCTTCGTGCCGGCCGACGACACCACCTCGGGCGAGGACGAGGGCTGGCTGATGGGCTACGTCTACGACCGCTCCACCGACACCAGCGACCTCGTGATCCTCGACGCCCACGACTTCGGCGCGGACCCGGTGGCCGTCGTCGAAGTTGCCCCGCCGCGTGCCCGCCGGCTTCCACGGCAACTGGATCCCCGACGGCGCCCTCCACGGCTGATCCTGACCTCCATATCCCGCAACCTGGGGCGCGGGCGGCTGCCCTGGCGTGCCGAGCGGCCCCAGGTTGGGACGCGCGTGGATCGTGCCGTCTGATTTCCGCCAGCCGGTAGCCGGGGAGCGCGCGACCATCGTCGGGTGATCGACGATCCCGACCGGTGCTACCGGGCCGTGTGCAGCCGTGACTCCCGGTTCGACGGCGTCTTCTTCATCGGGGTCACCTCCACCGGCATCTACTGCCGGCCGAGCTGCCCGGCGGTCACGCCGAAGCGGGCGAACGTCCGCTTCTACGCCACCGCCGCAGCCGCGCAGGCGTCGGGCTTCCGGGCCTGTCGCCGCTGCCGGCCCGATGCCACGCCGGGTTCACCCGAGTGGGACCTGCGGGCCGACCTCGTGGGCCGGGCCATGCGCCTGATCGCCGACGGCGTGGTCGACCGGGAAGGCGTGGCCGGGCTGGCAACCCGGCTCGGCTACAGCGAGCGGCACGTGAACCGCCAGCTCACCGAGGAGGTCGGCGCCGGACCCATCGCGCTCGCCCGGGCCCAGCGCTCGCAGACCGCCCGGCTGCTGATCGAGACCACCGACCTGCCGTTCTCCGACGTCGCCTTCGCCGCGGGGTTCTCCAGCATCCGCCAGTTCAACGACACCGTCCGTGACGTGTACGCCCGGACACCGACCGAGCTGCGACGGCGTCGGGTGCGCACCGACGTGAGCACGCCCGGGACGATCTCGGTGCGCCTCGCCGTCCGCGGCGCCGTTCGACGGTGCCGGTCTGGTCGACTTCCTCGGGACGCGGGCCATCCCCGGCATCGAGCAGGTCGTCGGGGCCACCTACCGGCGGACTCTGGCCTTGAGCCACGGCGGACCGGGACCGTCGAGCTGCTGCCGGTCGGCCCCCACGTGCACGCCACCCTCCGGCTCGACGACCTGCGGGACCTGGCCGCGGCGGTGGCCCGCTGCCGGCGGCTGCTCGACCTCGATGCGGACCCGCAGGCCGTGGTCGAGCAGCTCGGGGCCGACCCGCTGCTGGCGCCGCTCGTGCGCAAGGAGCCGGGCCGTCGGGTGCCCGGCACCACCGACGGCTTCGAGCTGGCCGTGCGGGCCATCCTCGGCCAGCAGGTGTCGGTGGCCGGCGCCCGCACGTTGGCCGGTCGGCTGGTGAACGCCGCGGGTCAACCGCTGGCCGCGCCCGACGGCGGGCTCACCCACGTGTTCCCTCGGCCGGAGGAGCTGGCCGAGGCGCCCGACGCCGCGTTCACGATCCCGGTGCGGCGACGTGAGAGCCTCCGAGGCATGGCCACCGCCGTGGCCGATGGCCGGCTCGACCTCGAACCCGGCTCGGACCGTGACGACTCCCGCCGGCGACTCGAGGCCCTGCCGGGCATCGGCCCGTGGACCGCGAGCTACGTCGCCATGCGGGCCCTCGGCGATCCCGACGTCTTCCTGCCGACCGATCTCGGCGTCCGCCACGCACTCGAGCACCTCGGGTCGTGGACCGGCCCGGCTGGCGCGGAAGCCCTGGCCGAGCGCTGGTCGCCCTGGCGTTCCTATGCCCTGCTGCACCTGTGGGGAACGCTGGCGACGCCTGTTGCGGCCGCCGGACGATCCCCCGATGGCCCCCGGGACCGGGAGTAGCGTCTCCGGCCATGAACGTCGTCCTCATCGTGCTGGCCGTGATCGTCGTCCTCGGCATCGTGGTCGCACTCGCCCTCAACCCGCTCCTCAACAAGAAGGGCGACGCCGCCATCGCCCGCTGCAAGGAGGTGCTGGGCGCGGGCAACGTGGTCGAGATCGAGCCGAAGGCCAACGGGTTCGGCACCGAGCCGGCCGAGGCCGGCGGGCTCCGTGGCATGGGCTGCCTGGCGGTCTCGGAGACCGATCTGATGTTCGTCACCTGGGCTCCGCAGAAGGAGTTCCAGATCAAGCGGTCGGCCATCACCGGCGTCGACACCTCCACCGATGACATCGGCGGCACGCAGAAGGCCATGGTGATGGTCACCTACACCACCGACGGCGGAGAGTCGGCGGTGGCGTCGTGGCGCCTCCCCGAGCTGACCGAGTGGCTGACCGTCCTGGGCTTCGACTTCGGCCCCGACGGACCTCCGGCCCCCAAGGACGACTCGGCCGCCGACGAGGACGACTGAGCGGTTCGTCCGCCGGCTCCGGCGTCAGCGAGCCCGGTTGTCAGGCAGTGCTCGGGTCAGACCTTCGAGGCCGCGCTCCCGCCACCTGAGGGGATGTAGAGGCCCAGGCCGTCGGGGTGATCCAGCCCGGTGTCGATGTCCTGCGGCGTGGTGGACGACCCGTCCTGGGTCTCGATGACGCGGAGGCTGCCGGTCTGGTCTCCGGGCCCGACGGTTCCGGAGGGGTCGCGGACCAGGCCCTCATCGACGTAGATCACGGCACCCTCGGGGCTCACGACCACGCCGAACGGCGTGCCGCCCGGGAACGAGATGGCCGGCCCGAGCGTGGTGCCGGTGGTGGGCTTCAGCAACGGCCCGATCGGGGAGCCGTCGGTGCTGTAGGCCAGGATCGTCCCGTCGATCGGGCTGGTGACGACGAGGGCCTCCCCGGAGGGCACCACCGACACGGCGCTGGGCGAGCTGAGCCCGTCGGGGGTCGCCGGGATGAACAGGCTCGACACGAGCGGCTCGGTCTGCTCGGTCGGGGTGGTGGGCGTGGTCGGGCGGGTGGTGGTGGTCGAGCCTCGGCTCGGGATCGTGGTGGTGGTCGTGGGCGGCGGAAGCGTCGTACCCGGCGTGGCCGGCGGCGCGGCCGTGGCCGGGGTGCAGGCGGTTGGCGCGGTCGGGAAGGAACCGCTGTAGCGCCACACGCCGGCGGTGGGAGCCCGGGACGAGGCGAGGTAGAGCACGTCGTCCGGGCCGGCGGTGAGCCCGAGGGGGCTGGCGATGGCGGTGGCGAGCGTGCACGACGCCGGTGTGCCGGTGTCGAACGGCGGGAAGTACTCGACCAGCTGACCGGTGGCGTCGCCGGACTGGCGGTTGCCGACGTCGGTGGTGAGCAGCTGCCCGGTGGAGAGGAACGCGCAGCCGTAGGTGGTCGGCGCGTCGGCGGACGGGGCGCTCGGGCTGTCCCACCCGGTGAGGCGGCGCACCTCGAACGAGCCGATGCCGTTGCCGGACAGCTGGTAGAGGCCCCAGCCTGCGCTCGGCTTCGCCGGCGAGCCGGTCGCCGGCGTGCGGGTCTCGGCCACCACGAACCGGCGGCTGCCGTTCGAGTCGAAGCAGATCTGGCCGTGGGGTGTCGTGCCGACGGGACCGGTGCCGGCCGCAACCACCCGCTGGCGGGTGAACGGATCGGTCGGGAGGTAGGCGTCGATGTTGCCCTCGGAGGCTGCGAACACGATCGTGTCGGGCGTGGCCTCGGTCGTGGTCGTCGAGCCGCCGCTGTCGACGGTCGAGGTCGTCGACGACGAGGACGAGCTCGGGCTGGAGCACCCGACGGCCAGCGCCACCAGGGTGGCCGTGGCGACGATGAGGACGGCCGCCCGTGACCACGGTCGGGTCGGCCGGGCGGTGGCGGAGTCGCGGCGGGTGCGTCTGGTTCGGGTCATCGTCACACTCGGGGGCAGCTGGGGACAGCCGTCGCTCGGGTCGGCGGGCTGCGGTGAGGGTAGTGGTCGGTCCCTCGCTGGTGGCCGCGGGCCGCCGCGGACGCTCGCCGTGACGGACATACTGACCCGGTGCCCGAGAGCGAAGATCGACCTGGCGTGGGCCCGGTCATCGCGGAGGGCCGCGACACCGAGATCCTGGCCTACGGACCCGATCGGGTGCTGCGGCGACCGAAGCGCCCGCGTGCGCTGGACGGCGAGGCCGCGGTCATGGCCTGGGTGCTCGACCACGGCTACCCCTGTCCCCGAGTGTTCGAGGTGGTGCCAGACGGCCTGGTGATGGAGCGCATCGAGGGCGTGTCGATGCTCGACGACCTCCTGGTCCACCCGTGGCGGTTGCGGGCGCACGCGGCCACGCTGGCCGAGCTCCACGACCGGCTGCACCAGCTCCACGCTTCCGACGGCATGCCCGAGCCGTTCGGGCCCGGCCGTGCGCTGCTGCACGGCGACCTGCACCCGGGAAACGTCATGCTCGACAGCCGACGGGCCGCTCGTCATCGACTGGACCAACGCCTCGAAGGGCCCGCCCGGAGCAGACCTGGCCGTCATGTGGCTCTTGACGGCGGCTGCTGATGCCGGCGGATCGGCCTCGGAGCGGTTCGCCGTCGCGGCGTTCCGACGGGTGTTCCTCCGGTTGTTCCTGGCCCGGGTCGATCGCGACGCAGCCCTCGCCGCGCTCCCGGCCGTCCTCGCTCGACGCGAGCGGGACCCCAACCTCTCGGCCGGCGAGCTGGTCGCCATGGCCGAGATCGTGGAGCGCAGCAGCCGCTGATCCACGACGGGGGGACCGGTGGTGGACCTCGCGTGCCGCCGGGCCAGACTCCTGCGATGCCCAAGGTGCTCATCGACATCGGACCGCTCCGCGAGTCGCGCCAGTTCCGTCTGCTCTACCTCGGACAGATCGTGTCGAGCATCGGCAGCGGGGTCACCGTCGTGGCTGCGCCGTTCCAGGTGTACCAGCTGACCAACTCGTCGCTGATGGTCGGCCTGCTCGGCCTGGCCCAGGTGGTGCCGCTGATCGCCGGCTCGCTGGTGGGAGGCGCGCTGGCCGACGCGCACGACCGACGGCGGGTGCTGCTGCTGGCCCAGGTGCTGGTCGGCGCTACCAGCATGGGACTCGCCCTCAACGCCATGCTGTCGAACCCACACGTGTGGGTCATCTTCCTGCTGACGACGATGCAGGCCGCGTTCTACGGGCTCGACCGGCCGACCCGCAGCGCCGCCACCCCGGCGCTCGTCGGGCCGGGCAACCTGCCTGCGGCCCTCGCCCTGAACCAGCTGCTGCTGCAGCTCTCCATCGTGATCGGCCCCGCCATCGGCGGTCTGCTCATCGCCAAGGTGAGCATGGCCTCGGCCTACTGGGTCGACACGATCTCGTTCGGCTTCGCCATCGTGGCCCTCCTGCTGATGGCAGCCGATCCTGCCGGAGGGAGGCGGCACGCGCGGCGAGCGCGGCGTCGATCGTGGAAGGCCTCCGCTTCCTCAAGGGACGACAGGCGCTGCAGGGAACCTTCGTGATCGACATCAACGCCATGGTGTTCGGCATGCCGCGAGCGCTGTTCCCCGCGCTCGGCACGACGGTGTTCGGGGGCAGCGCGGCTGCGGTCGGGTTGCTCTACGCCGCGCCCGGAGCGGGAGCGATGATCGGCGCGCTCACCTCGGGCTGGGTCTCGCGGGTCGACCGTCAGGGAAGGGCAACGATCCTGGCAGTCATCGCCTGGGGCGCGTCGATCGCCGCGTTCGGGCTCACCTCCGCGCTGCCCCTGGCCCTCGTGCTGCTGGCCGTGGCCGGCGCGTCCGACGTCATCTCGGCCGTGTTCCGCAACACGATCCTCCAGCTGAGCGTGCCCGACAACCTTCGCGGCCGCCTCTCGTCGATCCACATCGCGGTGGTCACCGGTGGCCCGCGCGTCGGCGATGCCGAGTCGGGCCTGGTGGCCGGACTGACCAACCCCGGGTTCGCGGTGGTGTCGGGCGGCCTGGCGTGCATCGCCGGAGCCCTGGCCATCGGCAAGTTCATGCCCCGCCTCACCGAGTGGCGCTTCAGCCAGCACGAAGAGGAGCAGATCCCCGAGGTTCTCGACGAGTAGGCCGAAGCTCCCGTGCGGCCGTCAGCGATCGAAGGTGATGGCCAGCTCGCACACCGCCTCGTCCGACCAGTGCAGCACCATCGACGCGGTGCCTCCGGCGCTCCAGGCGAAGCGCACGTCGGCGCTGCTCTCGTCGACCTCGTCGACGTGTCGATCGACCGACGCTCGACGGCTGCTCATGGAGGGCTCAGACGAGCTGGACGATCTCGTCGAAGGCGTCGGCCAGGCACTCGAGCAGCAGGTCGGGCTCGGTGACGGCCAGCGGGTCGGTGTTCACGCCGATGTTGAGGTCGTCGAGGTACGACAGCAGCGTGATGTTGGCCGCCGCGCCCGTCATCGGCCCGAACGCGATCTGGCGCTCGAGCAGGGCGCCGGCCAGGTAGACCGGCATCGGCGGACCGGGCACGTTGCTGGTGACGAAGTCGACGCCGCGCAGCATCGAGCCGAAGATGCCGGTCGTGGCGGTGGTGGGCAGGCGGTTGAGCACGCCGGCCATGAGGTCGGTCAGGCCGAGGGCCGGCTCGCGGCGCTGCTCCTCCATGAGCTCGCGGACGGCGTTCATCCGGGCGATCGGGTCCTCGATGGCCACCGGCACCGGGAACCGGGCCGGGGCGAACTGGTTGCCGGCCACCGTCGCGGTCTCGGCGCTGCGCACGTTGATGGGCATGGTCATGCGCAGCCTGTCGACGTCGACGCCCATGCGGCGGTGGTAGCGGCCGAGGCCACCGGTGACGCCGCCGACGAACGCGTCGTTGAGCCGACCCCCGACCAGCTTCGAGGCCTTCTTCATGGCGCCGAGCGGCACCTGCAGCGTGTCGAACCGCACGCTGAGGGAGCGGTCGACCATGAGCGGGCTGAGCGGCTCGCCGGCCGGGGCCACCATGCGGGCGACCGATCCGGCGGTGCTGAGCACGTCGATGCCGGCGCCCAACGGGTCGTGGCGCACCCGGCGCGGCTTCGCGGACGAGGGAGGAGAGCGCCTTGGTAGCGTTGGCCACCTGGCGTCGACCCTCGTAGGCCAGCGCGTCGACCACCCGCTGCGGCTCGTTGGTGGTCACCGCGTCGGGGGCGGGCGGCAGGTGCGACCTCGTCCTCCTCGGCGTCGGCGTCGAGGTCGAGCATCGCCATCATGAGCTTCACGCCGCCGACCCCGTCGGTGATGGCGTGGTGGACCTTGGTGATCAGCGCCGAGCGGTCGCCGTCGAGCCCCTCGATGACGGTGAACTCCCACAGCGGCCGGGCCCGGTCGAAGCCCTGCATGGCCATCGGCTGCGGCGATGTCGAGCAGCTCGCGCGTGCGTGCCGGCGCCGGCGGCGCGCATGAAGCGCAGGTGGTAGTGGAGGTCGAAGTTCGGGTCGACGTCCCAGCGCGGCGGGGCGATCGAGAGCGTGTGGCCACGCACTCGCTGGCGCAGGCGGGGGATCAGTCGGCTGACCCGGTCGATGCGGCGGTGGAGCCGGTCGCGGTCGAGGGAGCGGTCGAACACCATCACCGTGAGGATGGTGCTGCGCAGCAGCGGATCCTTCTCGATGTTCCACATGAGCGCGTCGGCGTCGCTCATGCGGGGCTCGAATTCCAGGTCGTCGGCGCTGCGGTCGCTGGTCACCGGGACGTCTGCGGTCATCTCGTGTGCCATGTCTGGTCCCCGTTCAACACTTGACGCCCTCGGCCGGCCGGTAGGTGGCGAACACCGTATCGACATCGGTGTGGCCGTCGCTGGCCCAGGTGCGGGTCCGCTCGGTGATACCTTCGTGCACGCGCCCTGGGGCCGCTCGGTCTGGCCGGTCTGCTCGCCGGTGACCCAGGGCGTCGAGTACAGCGTGACGGTGAGCGACGTGCCCGTGTAGGTCGGCCAGATGAGGATGCCGTAGGGCGTGACGTTCTTGATCTTCAGGTCGGGCTGCTTCCACGAGACGGTGGCCTCGCGGCCGTAGGGGTACCGGCTGATGTAGAGCGAGTGGCTCTGGTACTCCTCGAAGTCGAGGCCGCCGAAGAACGCGGCGTTGAACGTGGTGGTGGCGAACTGGCTGACGCCGCCGCCGACGTCGCTGTCGTGCTCGCCGTTGTAGATCACCGGGGCGTCGACGAAGCCCTTGGCCACCGTGCGCTGGCCGACGGTGCCGTTCAACGACCAGGTCTCGCCCGGGAGCGATGACCATGCCGCGCACGATGTCCGCGATGCGGTGGATGTTGATGACCCGGGCCTGGCCGGCCGGGTAGCGGGTCGTGAAGGTCGACACCTGCGTCGTGATGCCGAGGTCGCTGGGCCCAGTTGGCGTCGTGCAGCGGCTGCTGGGTGCCGATGGCCAGCGTCACGGTGCCCGCTCCGCTCTCGAGGGCGGGGAGGATGCCGGCGATCGACTCGGGCGTGCAGCAGGCCGTGCCCGGGTGGCCCTCGGTGAAGCTCGGCACGTTGTTCGGGCCGACGGACCAGGTCAGGTCGGTGGCCGGGTCGCCGGGCGCATCCGAGCGCTCGTGCGATGTCCGCGGTGGCGGTCGGGGCCGACAGCACGAGCGTCGGCGGATCTCGGTGCGACGCCCTCCGCCGGTGGGGCCAGGGTCAGCCACGTGCGCAGCGTGGCCGGCGGGATGGTGGCCCGGTCGTCGCCGACCACGACCTCGAGCGGGTTGGCGGTGATGCTGGTTGGCGTGGTCGGCCACCGCCTGCAGTCTCGGCGTCGGAGGTCATGCGGGGCGACGGTCACCGGCTCGATGTCGAGCGTGATGTCGGACCCGCCCTGCTCGGCCGCGGCCTGCAGCATGTCGGCCAGGTCGTGGGTGTCGAAGCTGCGGCCGGGCACCCCGGGGACCACCACGATCTGGTCGTTCTCGAGGGCCAGGGTCGGCTCCACCGGATCGGTCACGTCGTCGGCCTCGAGCGCGGCGATCCGAGCTGCGACCTGCGGCGGGTTCACCGAGAAGTCGAGCGGAGCCTGCCGGGGAGACGTCAGGGCGAGCAGCCAGCGCACCGGTCGCAGCAGGAACGGGTCGTCGCGCCCGACGGCCAGCGCCTGTCGGACCGTGGCCTGCTGGTCGACGGTGACGCCGAGGTCCATGAGGGTGGCGTCGACCGTGCCGGCGGGCGTGATCAGGTGCACCGGCTTGGCCTCGTACTGCTCGGCGATCTTCGCCACCGCGAGCCGGAGGTCGGAGTCGGAGAGCCCGCCGACGCGCGACGCCGTCGAGCCTGACGTTGCGCGCGACCTGACCGCTGAGCACGGCGCTGTCGAGGGCCCAGGCCCCCAGGAGCAGCACGAGAAGGCCCGCGATCACCGAGGCGACGATGAGCGCGAGGCGTCGAGGAGGCGCACGCATGGCCCCACACCATCGCGCATCGCGCCGTTGAGGTGTGCCCGCCCCAAAGATGACAAGATCGCCCGACGAGCTCCAGGCGCGTGCCGGGGTATGGGAACCAGCCGGCTCCGGCCGGCCAAGGGGGTTGGACGATGGTCGGGTTGTGCGAAGGACGCGTGTGCATCGTGACCGGTGCCGGGCGGGGCATCGGTCGGGAGCACTCGCTCATGCTGGCGGAGCAGGGCGCCAAGGTCGTGGTGAACGACCTCGGCGGTTCGATGGACGGCGAGGGCCACGAGGCCGGTCCGGCCCAGCAGGTCGTCGACGAGATCAAGGCGCTCGGCGGCGAGGCGGTGGCCAACACCGACGACATCTCCGACTGGGCCGGCGCCGAGAAGCTCGTGCAGCAGGCCGATCGACTCGTTCGGTCGCCTCGACGTGCTCATCAACAACGCCGGCATCCTGCGCGATCGCATGCTCGCCAACATGAGCGAGGCCGAGTGGGACGCCGTCATCAAGGTGCACCTCAAGGGCACCGCCGGGCCGTCGCACTTCGCCGCCGCCTACTGGCGTGAGCAGTCGAAGGCCGGCAACGAGGTCGACGGTCGCATCATCAACACGAGCTCGCCGTCGGGCATCTACGGCAACGCGGGCCAGACCAACTACGGCGCGGCCAAGGCCGGCATCGCCTCGTTCACGATCATCGCCGCGATGGAGCTGGCCCGCTACGGCGTCACCGTCAACGCCATCGCCCCCGCTGCGCTCACCCGCATGACCGAGGGCCTCGGGATGGGCGCAGGCGTCCGACGAGATCAAGGAGCAGATGTCACCCCGGTGGATCGCTCCGATCGTCATGTGGCTGGCCAGCCCCGAGTCGGCCGGCGTCAGCGGGCGCGTCTTCGACGTGTCCGGGCAGGCGGCTGTCGGTGTCGGAGGGGTGGCATCGCGGCCCGACCGTGACCCCGGTCGACGATCCGACCCTCATGGGCCCGCTCGTCGAGCAGCTGATGGCCGAGGCCCGACCCAACGCCGACATGTCCGGCCGGGACAAGAACGAGACCCAACGCAAAGGACTGAGGGAGACACCATGCCCATCAACCCTGACGTCGTCGGCACCAAGGGCGAGCCCGATCGAGCACTCGTGGACCTCGAAGGACTCGCTGCTCTACGCGCTCGGCGTCGGCTGCGGCGCCGTCGATCCGTTCACGGATCTGCAGTTCACCACCGAGAACACCAAGGACACGCCCCAGCAGGTGCTGCCGACCATGGCGGTCGTGCTCGGCTTCGGCGGCGCCGGAGTCATCGGCGCGATCGGCTCGTTCAACCCGGCCATGCTCGTGCACGGTGAGCAGGCCATCGCGCTCACCAGCCCGATCCCGGTCCAGGGCACGATCAGCACCGTCGGCGAGATCGTCGGCATCTACGACAAGGTCAAGGGTGCCGTCATCGCCACCGAGTCCGTGTCGACCGACCTGGCCACCGGCAAGCGAGCTGTTCCGCAGCCGCTCGGCCGTGTTCATCCGGGGCGAGGGAGGCTGGGGCGGCGACCGGGGCCCCGCGGCGGCCGGTCCGCCGCCCGACCGCGCGCCCGACCACAGCGTCACCTACCCGACGCGCGACCGACCAGGCCCTGATCTACCGACTGTCGGGCGACCGCAATCCGCTGCACTCGGACCCGTCGTTCGCCGCCATGGGTGGCTTCGACCGACCGATCCTCCACGGCCTCTGCACATACGGCTTCACCGGCCGGGCCCTGCTGCAGGCGCTCTGCGGCAACGATCCGACCAGGTTCCGCTCGATGGCCGGGCGCTTCTCGTCGCCGGTCATGCCGGGGGAGGCGCTCACCGTCAACATGTGGGTCGACGGCGACCAGGCCGTGTTCCAGACCACCGGTGGCGACGGCCGGGTCGTGCTCGATGCCGGCCTCTGCGAGTTCACCAGCTAGTGCTCTGGAGGCTCGGTCTTACGCCTTGCGTCAGGCCCGTCCTTCAGACAGCGGGGGGAGATCGGTGGGAGGGTGGTCGCCATGATCATCGTCACCGGCAGCGCCACCGCCCGACCTGGCAACTTCGACGAGATGCTGGCGGTGAGCCTCGAGCACGTCCGCCGCTCGCGGCTCGAGTCGGGCTGCGTGAGTCACGCGGTCTACCACGACGTCGAGCACCCGCGGCGCGTCGTCTTCTTCGAGCAGTGGGCCGACCGGGCCGCGCTGCAGACGCACTTCGAGGTGCCCGAGTCGCTGATGTTCGTCGAGGCGCTCGGCCGTCTGACCGACGAGGCTCCCACGATGGAGATCCACACCGTCGCCGACTGACCGGCGATCCTGGTCGGTCTCCCGTGCCTGGTTCGCGACGAGCGGCCATGATGAGGTCATGTCCGAGAACCTGACGACCCTTGCGGCCTACAGCGACGCCATGTTCGCCGGCGACGACGAAGCCGTCTTCAAATACTGGTCGCCCGACTTCGTGAGCCACGTCACCCGGCGGGTCAACCCCGACGCGGTGGGCACCGATGTCCGAGGCCACGAGATCGAGTGGTGGTCCCAGGTCCGCTCGGCCTTCCCCGACTTCGACTTCAGCGTCGGCCTGCTCATCGAGTCCGACGACCTGGTGGTGTCCAACTGGACCGTCCGCGGTACCCACACCGGGACCGCGTTCTACGGCGTCGAGCCCACCGGCGAACCGGTCGAGATCAACGGCACTGCCATCCTCCGCATGCGCGACGGCCAGGTCGTCGAGCACTGGGGCGGCCCCCACTGCCAGGACGGCGTCGGCCTCACCCACTGAGGAGGTCATGGTGTGACCAGAGAGATCAGCGAAGCTCGCCGCCTGTACCCGGCCACGGGCGAGGTGGCGTACTTCAACACGGCGGCAGTCGGTCTTGCGAGCCGAACGCTGGCCGACGCCTGTCACCGCTACGTCGACGAGTGGGCCGAACACGGACTCGACTTCGTCAAGGGGGAAGCCGCGGGAGAGCGCGCCCGGGCCTCAGCAGCCGCGCTCATGGGGGCGGATGCCTCCGACGTCGCCCTGATCGCCTCGGTGTCGGCCGCGGCCGGTCTGGTGGCGGCGCAGTTCGGTCCGGCAGACCCCGGACGCAACGTGGTGATCGGTGAGCGCGAGTACAGCTCGAACCACTTCCCGTGGCGCCTGCTGGCGGACAAGGGCTACGAGGTCCGCCAGGTCCCCTTCCGCAACGGTGGGCTCGAGCCCGACGAGATCGGGAAGCGGGTCGACGGAGGGACAGCACTGGTTGCCTTCAGCGGTGTGCAGACCGCGACAGGTCATCGCTCCGACATCCCTGCGATCAGCGCGATCGCTCGGGCCGTCGGAGCGATCGTCTTCGTGGACGGGTCGCAGCTGGTGGGTGCCCTGCCGATCGCCGAGCACCTCGAGCACATCGACGTCCTGGCAACCGCCGACCACAAGTTCCTGTTGCACGCCGGCCGGGGGCTCGGGTACTGCTACCTCTCACCTGCCATGCAGGATCGGTTCACCCCCGTCAATGCCGGCTGGAAGGCCGGTCGGGTCCCGACCAGCAGCTTCTTCGGTCCGGACATGGACCTGTCCCCCACGGCATCGCGCTTCGACAACTCGATCAGCTGGGTCGCGGCCATCGGAAACGAAGCCGCGCTCACGGTCTTCGACGACTTCGGGGTCGACGTGATCTTCGACCGCAACCGCGTCCTGGCCGATCTGCTCCGGGCGACGTTGTCCGACGTCGGGTGCGAGCCGCTCGACCTGCCCGAGACCAATCGCAGCACCATCGTGTCCGTGCCTCTCGGCGATCGCGACGCCGCCCACCTCCTGGCCGAGCTTCGCCACCAGGGCGTGGTCGCCGCCGCTCGCGACGGGAACCTCCGGCTGGCCGTCCACTTCTACAACCACGAGGACGACATCGAGCAAGTGACGACCGCGTTGGCGGTGCGCTGAGTCCACCGCAGGCGGGAAACAGGACACGAACTCGTCACATCCGTTCATGTGGCCGTCGAGTGGCACAGGTGTATTTTCCGCGTGCCCGATCGCCTCGGATCGTGGTCGAAACCAAGGGGACCCCATGCCCAAGCCCACCATCGTCCTCGTGCACGGCGCCTGGGCAGACGGATCCAGCTGGAACGCCGTGTCGACCGAGCTCCAAGCCCAGGGGTTCACCGTCCTCACCCCGCCCAACCTCCTGCACGGGGTGGCCGGTGACGCCGCCTACGCGGCCTCGTTCCTGGCGCAGCGCACGAGCGGACCCGTCGTGCTCGTGGGCCACTCCTAGGGCGGCGTCGTGATCACCAACGCCGGAACGGGAGGTGCCGACGTCCGTGCTCTCGTCTACGTCGACGCGTTCATCCCCGACGTTGGGGAGACCGTCTTCCAGATCCTCGGCGGATCGGGCTCGGCGCTCGATGTCCCCGACCCGACTGCGGTCCTCGACCTCGTCGCCTACCCCGGTGCACCCGAGGGTGACGTCGAGGCCTTCCTCAAGCCCTCGACGGTGCACGAGGCATTCGCCCAGGACCTCCCCGAGGCCGATCGCTGGTTGATCGTGGCCGGCCAACGCCCGATCTCACTCGGCGCCAACATCGGACCCACCGAGTCCGCCGCCTGGAAGACCATCCCGAGCTGGGCTGTCGTCGGCACCGAGGACCTGGTGATCCCGCCGGCGATCCAGCGCAGCATGGCCGAGCGGGCCGGCGCGACGATCACCGAGGTGGCCGGCTCGCACGTGTCGATGGTGTCGCACCCGTCGGTCACGGTCGACGCCATCCTCGCCGCGGTGGCCGCCGTCGAGGAGTAGCGACGGGGTCTCGCGATCGGTTCGCGGTGGCGACCGATCGTCGCCTGGGTCAGGGCTCGTCGCTGACCCGGGCGCGGGACAGGAGGAGCTGCTGCTCCGAGGCGTTCTGGGTGAGCGACGCCGCCCGGGTGAACGCGGCGGCGGACTCGTCGTGGCGATCGAGCTTCTGGAGGAGGTCGCCGCGCACCCCGTGCAGGAGGTGATACCCATCGATCGTGCCGCTCGCGCACAGTTGGTCGACGAGGTCGAGGCCGGCCTCGGGCCCGTACGCCATCGAGACGGCGACCGCCCGGTTGAGCTCGACGATCGGCGAGGGGTTGACCTCGGCGAGCTGCTCGTAGAGCCAGACCACCTGCCGCCAGTCGGTGTCCTCGGGGCGGAAGGCCACGGCGTGGCACGCCGCGATCGCGGCCTGCAGCGCATAAGGGCCGCGATCGCCACCGAGCACCTCTGCCCGCGCGATGGCGGCCAGGCCACGGTTGATGAGCAGGCGGTCCCAACTGCGGCGGTCCTGGTCGAGCAGCAGGACCGGTTCGCCGTCGGGTCCGCTCCTGGCCCGAAGCCGGGACGACTGCACCTCCATCAACGCGGTGAGGCCGTGGACCTCCGGCTCCTCGGGAGCCAGACCGCACAGGACCCGCCCCAGCCGCAGCGCCTCGGCGCACAGCTCCGGGCGCATCCACTCCTCGCCGGTCGTCGCCGAATAGCCCTCGTTGAACATCACGTAGATCACCTCGAGCACGGATGCCAGCCGGGCGTCCCGGTCCCCGCCCTCGGGCACCTCGAAGGGGATGCCCGCCTCGGCGATCGTGCGCTTGGCCCGCGTGATCCTCTGGCCGACCGTGGTCTCGGGCTCGAGGTAGGCCCGGGCGATCTCGGCGGTGGTGAGGCCGCCGACGAGCCGCAGCGTGAGCGTGGTCCGGACCCGGACCGAGAGGATCGGATGGCAGGCCACGAACATCAGCCGAAGCACGTCGTCGTCGATGTGGTCCTCGAACACGCCGTGGGTTCCTGGCGGCGCCGCGCTCCGGGGATCGGAGCTCACCTCACCGCGGCCCAACTCGGCGTACTTGCCGTCGAGGTTGCGGTCACGCCGGAACCGGTCGATCGCCTTGCGCTTGCCCACTGACATCAGCCAGGCGCCGGGGTTGCGAGGCGTCCCCTGCTCCGGCCATTGCACGAGGGCGTCGACGAGCGTGTCCTGTGCCAGCTCTTCGGCCAGCCCGATGTCGCCGACGAAGCGGGTGAGGCCTGCGACCAGCCGGGGGAACTCGATGCGGAAGGCGGCCTCGATGGCGGCGGTGGGATCGGTGCTGGGCACGGCATCGATTCAACCACCGCCGACCGAGGATCCTCGCTACTCGCTCCCGAAGACCGGGCGGACCCGCACCTCGCCCTCGCCGATCACCGAGACGAACCGCTTGGACCACTCGACAGCCTCGTCGAGGTCGCGGCACTCGAGCATCGCCCATCCGCCGATGAGCTCCTTCGCTTCGATGAACGGCCCATCCACCACCGTGAACTCGCCGTCCTTCAGGTTGATCTTGGCGCCCATCGCAGTCGGGCCGATCCCTCCCGCGGCCACCAGGACGCCGGCCTTGGTGGCCTCCTCCATGAACGCACCCATGTCGGCCATGAGCTCGGGCGTGGGGGGAGGCATGGGAACGGACTCATCGCCGAGGGTGTAGCCGAAGAATCGCATCGTGGTTGATCTCCTGTTGCCGGCGAGGCCCCGTTGGCCCCGACTCGACCCTCACGTCGATCGGCCAGTGCCCGGATTCGACACGCGCCGGAAGAACTTCTTGCGAGATGCATCGATCCCCCCGTACGACGGTCAGAACAGGCGGAGCTCGTCGGACTCGATGCCGCGGAGCTCGTCGTAGTCGATCTCGACGCAGCCGATTCCTCGATCGTTCGCGAGGGTGCGGGCCTGCGGCTTGATGACCTGCGCGACGTAGATGCCGCGCACCGGGCGGAGCAGGGGGTCCATGTTCAGCCGATCGAGGTAGCGGGTCAGCTGCTCGACGCCGTCGATCTCGCCGCGGCGCTTCACTTCGACGGCGACCGCGATGCCGTCGGCGTCGCGGCACAGCAGGTCGACAGGCCCGATGCCGGTGGGGTACTCCCGCCGGACGAGGCTCAGCCCGGCGCCGATCGTGCTGGGGTTGGCGGCCAGCAGCTCCTGCAGATGGGCCTCGACGCCGTCCTTCTGGAGCCCGGGGTCGACGCCCAGCTCGTGGGCCGAGTCGCTGAACACCTCTTCGATCAGGATGGTGAGCGTCTCCCCCTTGGGGCTGGTCACGATCCACCGGTCGTCGAGCTCGTCGACCTTGTTGGGCGCGTTCATCCAGTTGAGCGGCTTGTAGGCCCCTCCGTCGGCGTGGATGGCCACACAACCGTCCGCCTTCACCATGATCAGGCGGGTGGCCGTGGGCAGGTGGGCGGTCAACCGACCGGCGTAGTCAACCGAGCAACGGGCGATCACCAAGCGCACGCCGGGCAACGTAGTCGCTCGGGTCCGGCGGCCCTCACACCTCGATCCGGTAGCCATCCGGCGACCCCCGGTCGCGCGGGGCCACAGGTTCGCTCGCTCGGCCGGTCGGGTCGGGCGACACGTCGAGAGTCAGCGGGCGAGGCGCCAGACCTGGTAGGCACACCAGCAGGTCAGGGTCGACACGACGAGCATCATCCAGAGGAGGACGGATCCCTCGCCGGTGAAGCCGACCCAGCCGACCAGGTAGAGCGTGGCGTAGACGATGCCCCCGGCGGTGAACATCACGATCGGCACCGACCACCGCTTCGCGGTCCACACCGCCCAGGCCGAGAGGGCGGAGCCGAGGATCACCACGCCGACGTCCGCCACCACGAACGCATCGACCACCGCGTGCTTGGACGGCATGAGCTCGAACCAGTCGCGCACGGTCGGCGAGAGGAAGAAGATGGACCACTGCAGGCAGCCCAGCAGCGCCTGCAGGCCGAAGTAGCCGGCGTAGACCCGCTCGGGCTTCAGCTGACTTCGCGGTTCTGGAAGCGGGACCGGATCAGCTCTCGGCGCTCCTGCAGCTCGCGGTAGGTGAGCGTCGGGTGGCGTCGGGATCGACGCCGAACGAGCCCTTGATGCCGGTGAGGTCGAGCTCGTAGGTCGTCGGGGTCGAGGCCGACCTCCTCGGCGATGCGCTCGCCGTGGGTCTCGGCGAAGTACATGGAGATGCTGGCGATCTCGGCGAAGAGGTCGAGGTCGGGGGCGAGCGAGGCGATGGCCCCGTCGAGGAAGACCATGTTCTTGACGAACAGCATGAGCTCCTTGGGGAGCCGGGCGCCGTAGCCGAGGAGGGCCTTCACGACCTTCTGGATCTCGCCGATCATCTCGTCGGGCGTGAGCGAGGTCGGGTCGATCGGCGGCCCCTCGAGGTTGAGGTCGCGGATCACCGCGTCGAGGTCGGTGTCCAGGCGGCAGCGCGCCGAGGTCGCGGATGGCGGCGAGCTGGCCCTTGACGTCGTTCATCGTGGCGGCGACGAGCAGGCGCAGGAAGGCCCGGCGCTTCGGCTCGTCCATGCGGCCGACGATGCCGTAGTCGAGCAGCGCGACCCGGCCGTCGGGCATGCACGAAGAGGTTGCCGCCGTGCAGGTCGCCGTGGAAGATGCCGTGGATCATGGCGCCCTCCATGAATCCGATCATGCCGGTGCGCACGACCTGCTCGGTGTCGACGCCGGCATCGACCATGCCGACCACGTCGTCGAAGGCGAAGCCGTCGAGCCGCTCCATGACCAGCAGCCGGGGCGTCACGAGCGTGGGGTGCGGACGGGGGACGACGTAGCCCCGCTGGCCGAGCTCGTGGAACGACTTGGCCACGTCGAGCATGTTCTGGGCCTCGAGGCGGAAGTCGAGCTCCTCGGTGATGGTCTCGGCGAACAGCTCGACCAGCGCCGGCGGGTTGGCCAGCGCGGCGATCGGGATGCGCCCGACCAGGAACGGCGCCAGCCACGCCATGACCTTGAGGTCGGCGTGCACGAGGCGGGCCACCGACGGGCGCTGCACCTTGACCACGACCCGCTCGCCGGTGCGCAGCGTGGCCGCGTGCACCTGGGCGATCGACGCGGCGGCCAGCGGCACGCGGTCGAACTCGGAGAAGACCGACTCGAGCGGCCGGCCGAGCTCGGATTCGACGACGGCGCGGACCTCGCTCCACGGCTCGGCCGGCACCTGGTCGCGGCACTTCTTGAACTCGGTGACCAGCTCCTCGGGGAAGAGGCCCTCGCCGCTGGAGATGATCTGGCCCAGCTTGATGTAGGTGGGTCCGAGGTGCTCGGCCGCGATGCGCAGGCGTCGCGACAGGTCGGCCTTGGATGCCGAACCGCCCTGCGCGGCGGGCGCCCGACGCCCCACCGGGTCGACGGCCAGGCCGAGGTGGCGGGCCACCCGGAACACCCGGGTGCCCGACGGCAGCCGGCGCGGGCGGGTCAGCTCGGGGACCTCGTGGCGGACGACCCAGCGCACCGCGTCGACGGACCGTCGCCACGGCATGGCCGTCGGGGTCGACGATCCACGGGGGACTGTCGCTGAACGATCCGATCGCGAGGTCGGCGGGCGTCGTCATGGTGGCAGGAGTCTACGGTGGCGCCTGTGCTGGACAGCTATCGGGTCATCGAGTTGGGGATGTGGGTCGCGGGACCGGCGCGCCGGAGGTCTGCTGGCCGACTGGGGCGCCGACGTGATCAAGGTCGAGACCCCGCTGGGCGACCCGATGCGGCGCCTGTTCCAGCTGCTCGCCGGGCACGGCCAGCCCGAATCGCCGCCGTTCGACCTCGACAACCGGGGCAAGCGCAGCGTCGTCGTCGACCTGGCGGTGCCGGAGGGAGCCGAGATCGTCCGCCGCCTGATCCGCGACGCCGACGTGTTCCTCACCAACCTCCGCCCCGAGGCGGTCGAGCGCCTGGGCCTCGGCCCTGACGAGTCTGCTGGCCGAGTTCCCGAAGCTCGTCTACGCGTCGGTGAGCGGCTACGGGCTCGAGGGTCCCGAGGTCGGTCGGGCCGGCTACGACGTCGGGGCGTTCTGGGCCCGGTCCGGCATCGCGTCGCTGATGGCGCCCGACGACATCGCCCCGCCCGGCGTGCGGTCGGGCATGGGCGATCACATCACCGGCATCACCACCGTCGCCGGCATCCTGGCCGCGCTGCTCGACCGTGAGCGCACGGGCAAGGGCCAGCTGGTCGAGGCGTCGCTGCTGCGCTCGGGCATCTACTCGGTCGGGTGGGACCTCGGCATCCAGATGCGCTTCGGCAAGATCGGCTCGGTTCGGCCCCGCACCACCGAGATGAACCCGATGTGCAACTGCTACGCGGCCGGTGACGGGCGGTGGTTCTGGCTGCTCGGCGTCGAGGCCGACCGGCTCGTGGCCCAAGCTGTGCGAGGCCATCGATCGACCGACCTGCTGACCGACGAGCGGTTCTCTACCGCTCGGGGACGGCGCCACGACGCGGCCGTGCTCGTCGGACTGCTCGACGAGGTCTTCGCCCTGTGGACCCGTGACGAGCTCACCGAGCTGCTTCGACCGACACGACGTCTGGTGGGCGCCCGTCAACACGCCGGCCGAAGTGCTGGCCGACCCGCAGGCCATCGCCGCAGGAGCCTTCGTCGACGTGCCCGAGGGCGAGGGCGCGCCGGCCCACCGGGCGGTGGCCACGCCGATCACGTTCCACGGGCGAGGAGTCGCGGCCGTCGGCGCGGTGCCGGGCCTGGGCGAGCACACCGCCGAGATCCTCCACGGCGCCGGCTTCGACGCCGACGACCTCGAGCGCTTCCGCTCGTCCGGGGCCATCGCCTGAATCGCCCGACCCGACGACCGGCTCAGTCGAGCTCGCGGAGCACGTCGTTCATCTCGAGGCGGAAGCGGCGCAGCTCGTCGCGGTGCAGCAGCGAGAGCGAGGCCAGCTTCTCGTCGCCTGCGTCGGTGACGTCGAGCAGCTGACGGCGCCCGTCGGACGGATCAGAGGACGTCTCGATCAGCCCGGCCGTCGGCGGCGCGCTGCACGAGCTCGACGGCCGAGTGGTGCTTGAGCTGTAGGACCTCGGCCACCTCGCCGATCGTCGGAGGCATCCTCGCCGGCCCATCCCTTGACCGCCAGCAGCAGCTGGTGCTGGGCGGGCGTGAGACCGGCGGCTCGGGCCGCGTCCTCGGAGAAGCGCTGGAAGACCCGCAGCGCGTGCCGGAAGCGGGCCAGCGCCCGGTAGTCGGTCGACGAGAGCGGCCGGGCGGTCATGACGTCACACGGTCACGCCGTCGCTCGCGGCTCGGGATGACGGGCGCGCTGGGTCTCGATGAGCGTGACGGGCCGGCTGAGCACGAGCGCCACGATCGCCGCGATCAGCGTGATGGGCAACAACGGCAGGCCGGCCATCTCCGTCACCACCAGGGTCGTGCCCAGCGGCGTCTTGGTCACGCCGACGCAGAGGGCCACCATCATCGTGGCCATCAGCAGGGTCTCGTTCGTGCCCGGGACGGCGTGGTGCACGAGCTGGCCCAGGGTCGCGCCAATGAAGAACAGCGGGATGATGAACCCGCCCTTCCACCCCGAGGCAAGCGTGACAGTGGTGCCGGCCAGCTTGGCCATCAGGGCCACCGCCAGCGCTCCGGCAGCCAACCGGGCGTCGAGCAGGCTGCCGAGCTGGTCCTCTCCGAACGTGAGGGCGTAGGGGGACCAGAGCCCGAGCAGGCCGAGCACCACTCCGCCGAACACGTACCGCGCCGATCGGGGGATGACGCCCAGCATCCGGCGAGTGGCCAGCACCAGCGTGGTGAAGACTGCCGCGCCTGCCGCTCCGGCCACACCGACGGCGGCGGCGACAGCCAGATCGCCGCCGTGCAGCCTGCCGACCGGGCCGAACGTCCACACGGGCTCGATGCCGGCACCGCTGACGGCGAGGTACACCCCGTAGCCGCACAGCGAACCGACCACGGCGGGGAGCAGCGCCTCGTAGTACTGGAGCCCGCGCCGATGCAGGATCTCGAGGGCGAACAGGGCTCGACCCCAGGGGCGCGCCGAACAGCACTGTGAACCCGGCCGCCATGCCGGTGATCGTGAGGATGCGCACGTCGGTTCGACCGCGGCCGAGGCGGGAGCCGATCCAGGTGCCGAGCGTGCCCGTGCTCTGCACGAGCGGCGCTTCGGGTCCCATGGCGCCACCGGCGGCCACGCACAGCAGCGATGCCGGGATCAGCGATCGCAGGCGGCGTGCATCCTCGGCTCCGCCGAGCACGTGGATGTTGTCGACGAGCAGCTCGACGTCACCGGTCTCGCCGGCCAGCCGGGTGATGAGGGCGACCGCGGCGCCAACGGCCACGAGGATGGCCAGCTGCGCCGGGCCCCTGTGGTCGCCGGGGCCGAGCACCGCTCGCCAGCTCGTGCAGAGCGGCCACGTAGGCGGCTCCGGCGAGACCGCCCCCGACCCCCACCGCGACCACTGCGGGTGCCAGCCCGTCGCGCACCTGCACGACGGCGTCAGAAAGGGAGCGACGGGGGAGCGGTGTCTGCACAGAAATATCGTACTGCGATAGATCTGACTTTGACCACCAGTTGGGAGATCGATCGTGCGCAGATCTTCAGGGCGATTTCAGATTGGGGTGAAACGCTGCGAACGTGTCTCGTCGGAGACCGATCTGGATAGAGATGGAGCGATGAAGACCATGGCTTCGCATGTACGGGTGCTCGATCTCGGCCACATGACCGTGGTGGGGCTCGTGGGGGACCTGGCGCTCGAAACGGCACAGCTCGCCGACGAAGAGGTCAATCGGGCGCTCGAGCGCGACTCGACCGTGATCGTGCTCGACTGCAGCCTGCTGCAGTCCCTCGGCGACGGAGGAGGTCGCGGTTCTGGCCCACCTCGGCGAGCAGGTGCACGACAACGGTGGTCGGCTGGTGATCCGTCAGCCGAACGAGCCGACCAAGGCGCTCTTCGAGTCGACCCACGGGCTGCGCGACGCCGAGATCGAGTCCTGACGGATCACCGCTGGCGCAGGTCGTCAGTGGACATCGGTCAGCTCGCCTGATCGGCCAGCCAGGTCGATCCGAAGGCGAACTCGGCGTCGAGCGTGCGCTTGACGTCGTTCTTGCCGGCCCAGTCGGCGATCCTGCCGCCGACGATCGGCACCTTCACGTTCATCGTGATGGTCACGTCGTGCGTGCACGAGCCGTCGCCCGGGACCAGGCGCATGACGCCGGACAGCTGGATCGGGGCACCGGCCACGTCGACGCCGAAGACGCCCTCCCAGGATCCGTCGCCGACCTCGTGCCACTCGTCGTTCTGGTGCATGGTGTTCGTCGGCTTCAGGACCTTCTTGGCGAAGCCCGGTAGGTCGACGTCGACCACGCGGGACGACTCGACGTGCAGCGTGCCGTCGATGCGGGTGCAGTCGATGATCTCGACGTCGCGGTGGCCCATGCTCTCGTACTTGGCCTTCGCCGCATCCGGGTCGGCCAGCATGGCCAGCACGGCATCGATCGGCGCGTCGTAGGTGTGTGATCCGGACAGTTCCATGGCTCGCCCTCCAGAGTGTGCTGACCGAGCCTCGCACCTGGAACCGGCCCGTGCCCGTCAGGCCGGAGCACACTCGGTCAGAAGGTCGGGGGGCGCTTCTCGTCGAGGGCGGCGACGCCCTCGGCGAAGTCGGGCTCGCCCATCATGGCGTCGAGCCGCTCGCGCCGCTTCGTCGACCGAGTCGCCCAGCGCCGCGGTGCAGGTCGAGCGTAGATCTGGCGCTTGGTCGCGGCCAGCGATCCGGCGCGACACGGTGGTGGCCAGCATGCGGGCGTAGGCGTAGGTGTGGGCGAGCAGGTCGTCGTGCGTCGACGACCGCGTTCGACCAGGCCCATCGCCTCGGCCTCCTCGGCGAGGAACACGCGGCTCGACAGCAGCAGGTCGTTGGCCCGGCCCAGGCCGATCGAGGCGGGGCAGCAGCCACGACAGGCCGTACTCGGCCGGCAGGTTGAGCCGGCCGTGGGCGGTGGTGAGCTTCACGCCGCGGGCCGCGAAGCGCAGGTCGCAGTAGCAGGCCAGCACCAGGCCGACGCCGGCGGCCGGCCCGTTGATCGCCGCGATGACCGGCGTGGTCAGGCCGAAGTGGAAGGCGAAGTCGTGGTCGAACTCGGGCGACACGCCGTAGCCGGGGTTGGCGATGTCGTCGGGCGTGCCCGGGTCGTAGCCGCCCCGCGTCGGCGTGGCCGGACGAGCGCCTGCGCGTCGGCGCCGGCGCAGAACCCGCGGCCGGCGCCGGTCACGACGATGACCCGGACCTCGTGGTCGTGCTCGGCCTGGTCGACGGCCCAGCGGTACTCGGTGTGCATGCGGCCGGTCCACGCGTTGAGCCGATCGGGCCGGTCGAGCGTGATGGTGGCGATGCGGTCGTCGACCTCGTAGCGGATGGTCTTGAGGTCCACCGGCTCGCTCAGCCCTCGAAGTCGCGCAGCGCCGGCGAGCGAGCACTCGGCCAGCTCGGGCCGGCAGATCAGCAGGTCGGGCAGGTAGGGGTCGGCGTTGTTGTAGACGAGCGGGCTGCCGTCGATGCGGGACGCGTGCAGCCCGGCGGCGAGGGCGACGGCGACCGGCGCGCACGAGTCCCACTCGTACTGGCCGCCGGAGTGGGCGTAGACGTCGGCCTCGCCCCGCACGACGGCCATGGCCTTGGCTCCGGCCGATCCCATCTCGACCAGCTCGCCGTCGAGCTGCTCGGCCAGCCAGGTGGCCGCCGCCGGCGGGCGGGTGCGGCTGACGATCACGCGCGGCGGGCCCGTCATCGGCGGCGGCGCCGCCGGTGCCGGATCGGTGCTCAGCGTGAGCCCGAGTGCGGGCAGGGCCACGGCGCCGGCCGCCGGGCCGCCCGCCGATCGACGAGGGCCACGTGCACGGCCCAGTCGGTGCGGGGCGGCTCGCCGAACTCGCGGGTGCCGTCGAGCGGGTCGACGATCCACACCCGCTCGGCGCGCGAGGCGGACCGGGTCGTCCTTGCCCTCCTCGGACAGCACCGCGTCACCGGCGGCGAGCGCTCCGGCCAGCGCCGACATGAGCAGATCGTGGGCCCGGGCGTCGCCCTGGTCCTTGAGGGTCTTGCTGTCGGCGCCGCTGGCCACGAGCTCGGCTCGGAGCTCGAGCAGCAGCTCCCGGCCTGCTCGGCGATGGCCGCAGCCTGGGCGTGATCGTCAGGTCGTGCCCCGGTCGGATGCGGTCGTCGGGGCGGTATCGTCGTGCACTCGGCACTCGATTGTCGACCTTTCGGGTCAGATTTCCCCCGGCGGTCGCCCGTACCCTACGTTGGTCACCCTGATGGACTACGAACTCTCCCACCTGCGGGCGCTCGAGGCCGAGTCGATCCACATCATCCGTGAGGTCGCGGCCGAGTTCGAGCGGCCTGTGCTGCTGTTCTCCGGCGGCAAGGACTCGGTCGTGATGCTGCACCTGGCGGTCAAGGCGTTCTGCGCCCTGCCAGCTGCCGTTCCCGGTCATGCACATCGACACCGGCCACAACTTCCCCGAGGTCATCGAGTTCCGCGACCGGGCCGTCGAGCGCGCTCGGCGCCCGCCTCGTCGTGGCCTCGGTGCAGGAGTCCATCGACGCCGGTCGGGTCGCCGAGGAGACCGGGCCCAACGCCACCCGCAACCGCCTGCAGACCACCACGCTGCTCGACGCCATCGAGGAGCACCGCTTCGACGCCGTGTTCGGCGGGGCCCGGCGCGACGAGGAGAAGGCCCGGGCCAAGGAGCGGGTCTACTCCTTCCGCGACGACTTCGGTCAGTGGGACCCGAAGAACCAGCGCCCCGAGCTGTGGTCGCTCTACAACGGCCGCCACAAGCCGGGCGAGCACATCCGGGTGTTCCCGCTCAGCAACTGGACCGAGCTCGACATCTGGCAGTACATCGCCGACGAGCACATCGAGCTCCCGTCGATCTACTACGCCCACCGGCGCGAGGTGTTCCGGCGCGACGGCATGCTGCTGGCCGTCGGCCCCTTCGTCACCCTGACCGACGACGAGGAGAGCTTCGAGGCTCACCGTGCGCTACCGCACGGTCGGCGACGCGTCGTGCACCGGCGCCGTCGAGTCGACCGCCGCCACGATCGCCGAGGTCATCGTCGAGGTGGCCGCGACCCGCATCACCGAGCGGGGCGCCACCCGGGCCGACGACCGCCGATCCGAGGCCGCCATGGAAGACCGCAAGCGGGAGGGGTACTTCAGTGACGACCGACGACGAGCGCGCCACGGTCCGACCTTCGAGACGAGACCGCACGCGAGGGGTACTTCGTGAGCCGTCTGATGGAGATGCTGCGGCTCGCGACCGCCGGCTCGGTCGACGACGGCAAGTGCACGCTCATCGGTCGCCTGCTCTACGACTCGAAGGCGATCTTCGAGGACCAGCTCGAGTCGGTCGAGCGCACCAGCCGCGACCGGGGCGACGAGTACACGAACCTGGCGCTGCTCACCGACGGCCTGCGGGCCGAGCGCGAGCAGGGCATCACGATCGACGTCGCCTACCGCTACTTCGCCACCCCGCAGCGCAAGTTCATCATCGCCGACACCCCGGGCCACATCCAGTACACCCGCAACATGGTCACCGGGTGCGTCGACCGCCGACCTCGCCCTGGTGCTCGTCGACGCCCGCAACGGCATCGTCGAGCAGTCGCGGCGCCACGCGTTCATCGCGTCGCTGCTGCGCATCCCGCACCTCGTGCTGTGCGTCAACAAGATGGACCTCGTCGACTACGACCAGGACGTCTTCGAGTCGATCAAGGACGAGTTCCGCGCAGTTCGCCACCAAGCTCGACGTCACCGACCTCACGTTCATCCCGATCTCGGCGCTCGACGGCGACAACGTGGTGCACCGCTCCGACAACATGCCGTGGTACGAGGGCTCGTCGCTGCTGCACCACCTCGAAGAGGTGTTCATCGCCTCCGACCGCAACCTCATCGACGCCCGCTTCCCCGTGCAGTACGTGCTGCGTCCGCAGAGCGGCGATCCACCTCGACTACCGGGGCTACGCCGGCACGATGGCCGGCGGCGTGCTCAAGCCGGGCGACGAGGTCGTGGTGCTGCCCTCGGGCTTCTCCACCACCATCGACCGCATCGACGGACCCGACGGTCCGGTCGACGAGGCGTTCGCCCCGATGTCGGTGGCCATCACGCTCACCGACGACATCGACATCTCGCGCGGCGACATGATCTGCCGCCCGCACAACCAGCCCGAGGTCGGCCAGGACATCGACGCCATGGTCTGCTGGATGAGCGAGCAGGCCAGCCTGACGCCGAACGGCAAGTACGCGATCAAGCACACCACCCGCACCGGCGCGGGCGCTGGTCAAGGACCTGCAGTACCGACTCGACGTCAACACGCTGCACCGCGACCACGAGGCCACCGGCTCTGGCACTGAACGAGATCGGTCGGGTCAGCCTGCGGACCACCACGCCGCTGTTCTTCGACGAGTACCGCCGCAACCGCGACACCGGCAGCTTCATCCTCATCGACGAGGCGACCAACACCACCGTGGCCGCCGGGCATGATCCTCGGGCCGACGCAGTGACCGACGGGGCACCGCCGGTCAGCCCCAACGTGGTCTGGCACCAGGCCGAGGTGTCGCGAGCCGATCGGTGGGGCGCCGAGCGGCTCGGCGGCGCCACGGTGTGGTTCACCGGCCTGTCGGGCTCGGGCAAGTCGACCGTCGCGGTCGCGGTCGAACGGCTCCTGCTCGACCGGGGCCGGGCCGCGTACCTGCTCGACGGGGACAACCTGCGCCACGGCCTCAACGGCGACCTCGGGTTCACCGCCGACGACCGCGACGAGAACGTGCGCCGCGCCGGCGAGGTGGCCCGGCTGTTCGCCGACGCCGGCGTCGTCGCCCTCGTGCCGCTGATCAGCCCGTACCGGGCCGGGCGCGAGCGGGCCCGAGCGGTGCACGATGCCGCCGGCCTGCCGTTCGTCGAGGTCTTCGTCGACACACCCATCGAGCAGTGCGAGCAGCGCGACCCCAAGGGTCTCTACGCGAAGGCCCGGGCCGGCGAGATCACGGGCTTCACCGGCATCGACGACCCCTACGAGGCCCCGGACGAGCCCGAGCTGGTGCTGACCCCGGCCGATGGCGGACCGCTCGAGCAGGCGGCGATCGTGCTGGCCACCCTCGTCGACCTCGGTGTCATCGCGGACTGATTCCACTTCGAACCGGGTTCCGGTGGGAGGCCCGGGTCGCTGCGCCACGTGCCTGGAGATGAAGTGCCGGGTGATCTGGGCTCGATCTGCCTCCTCGGCTCGTGGATGTCATCCGCGCTGATGGCGGAGCCCCAAGAGGATGGTGTCCAGCCCGTAGGCGAACTGGTCCTGGTCGACGAACCCCTCGATGCGCGTCTGCGAGGTCCGATTTCGTCGTCTCGTCTCGTTCGTCGAGGTCTGGAGCGTTCGACGTGCCGGCTCGGCGAGCGGCCTCGAGGCCGCAGAACCCGACGGTGTAGACGTGGACCGCGGCATAGGCACGGGTCGCCTGGTCGTCATCGAAGCCCGCCGACCGGAGCACCTCGAGCGATGCTTCGAGCCTCCGACGGGCAGTCGGGGTCGTCACCGGCTGTCGAGCGAACGTCTCCACGAGCTGGGGGTGCTGGAGGAAGAGCCTCCGGAGCGACGACGCGATCTCGGTGAGGAACACCGACCAGTCGTTGTCAGGATCCGGTAGCGCCGCGTGGGCCAGCATGGCGTCGGTCACGTCGAGCAGGAGCTCGTCCTTGTTCCGGACGTGGCGATAGAGCGCCATCGGAGACACCGACAGCTCGGCAGCGAGCGAGCGGACGGTCAGCGCAGCGAACCCCTGCGTGTCGATGGTCTCGATCGCCTTGCGCACGATGGCGTCGTGGTTGAGAGGATCTCTCGTCTGCCCGCGTCTCGGTGCCATGGTTCTCCAAGGCGAGACCGTAGCGGTACGGCCGGTCCCGTTGGCGGACACGGGTCGACTGGGTGCGGGTCAGCACCTGCGCCGGCAAGGTCTGGTCGTCGTGGTCGTCGGGGCCGTCGTCGTGGTGGTGGGTGCGACGGTGGTGGTGGTGGTGGTGGGTGCGACCGTCGTGGTCGTCGGGGCGGTCGTCGTGGTGGTGGGTGCGACCGTGGTGGCGGTGGAGGCCGAGCTGCTGCCGACATCGGACATGACGGCCACCGTGATGCTCCGGAGTCCGGTGGAGATCATCGTCAGCGCCATGATGCTGGCCACTGCGACCAGGGCGGTGATGAGGGCGTACTCGGTGAGCGATGCCCCCCGCTCGCCGCGCACCCGACGCGCTGCCGGCGTGCGTGCTTCCCGCTGGCCCTCGGTCGTGGACCCGGGAGCGGGGTTCCCTCCGTGCTCGTGCGGTGGGTTGTCTCGATCGGCGTGCATGGTGATCCCCCAGCGGGCTGATGTGTACGTGTACGCAGCGTGCGTACACGTACACATCGTCGGCCGGTGGCGTGACCTTGCGCGATGTGGGTCGGACGACTCTCGATTTGGACCGAACGACCCAGCTGCCGCGGTGGGGCGTGGCGATGCGCGTCACCCGACCCAGCCGCGCGTCGGGCAGATCAGCGCGAGCCGAGCCGTGCCTGGCACCGGGCGAGCGGGCGTCCCCGGAGCGACCTGGATCAGCGACCGGCCGATCGACGGCCGAACGCGATCGACCGCCGCACGAGCTCACGGACGTCCCCTTCGTCGGCCCCCGCCGCGATCAGGAGGTCGACCTGCTCCTCGACCGACGCGCCGGCGTGCTCGTCGTCCTCGCCGGCGGGTCCGGGTTGGTCCGCGCCGCGAGGAGCGAAGCCCGTCGGCCCGGCGACCATCGTCACCAGGATCAGCCCGAGGGCTGCGGTGGCGGTCACCAGCCCGAAGGTGATGGCAAGCCCGTTGTTGTCGAGGATCGAGCCGAGGATCATCCCGCCGATCCCGCCCACGAACACGGCGAGGACCAGTCGGCGGACCGAGCGGGGTGACAACGACGTGCCTACCCGCGGACCAGCGGCTTGTACTTGAGGCGGTGCGGGGTGTCGGCGTCGGCCCCGAGCTCCTTGTGGCGGAAGGCCTCGTACTCGCTGAAGTTGCCCTCGAACCACCGCACCTGGGACTCGCCCTCGAAGGCCAGCACGTGGGTGGCGACCCGATCGAGGAACCAGCGATCGTGGCTGATGATCACCGCGCATCCGGCGAACGACTCGAGGCCGTCCTCGAGGGCGCGAAGGGTGTCGACGTCGAGGTCGTTGGTCGGCTCGTCGAGCAGCAGCACGTTGCCGCCCTCCTTGAGCACCTTGGCCAGGTGCACCCGGTTGCGCTCGCCACCCGACAGCACGCCGACCTTCTTCTGCTGGTCGCTCCCCTTGAAGTTGAAGCCGGCCACGTACGCCCGCCCGTTCATCTCCCGGTTGCCGAGCTTCACGGTCTCGGCGCCGTCGGTGATCTCCTCGTAGACCGTGTGCTCGGGATCGAGCGTGTCACGCGACTGGTCGACGTAGGCCAGCTGCACGGTCGGCCCGACCCGTAGCTCGCCCGCGTCGGGCTTCTCGCTGCCGGTGATCATGCGGAACAGGGTGGTCTTGCCGGCGCCGTTCGCTCCGATGACCCCGACGATGCCGGCACGCGGGAGCGTGAAGCTGAGGTCGTCGATGAGGAGGCGATCGCCGTACCCCTTGGCCAGGTGGTCGGCCTCGATGACGATGTCGCCGAGCCGCTCGCCCGACGGGATGACGATCTCGAGCTTGTCGGCCCGACCGTCGGCCGCCTTCGACTCGGCCAGCAGCTTCTCGTAGGCCGCCAGGCGGGCCTTGCCCTTGGCCTGGCGAGCCTTCGGCGCCATGCGTACCCACTCGAGCTCTCGCTCGAGGGTGCGCTGGCGGGACGAGTCGGCCTTGTCCTCCTGGGCCAGGCGCTCCTGCTTCTGCGAGAGCCACGAGCTGTAGTTGCCCTCGAACGGGATGCCGCGGCCGTGGTCGAGCTCGAGGATCCATTGCGCCACGTTGTCGAGGAAGTAGCGATCGTGGGTGATGGCGACGACGGTGCCGGCGTAGTTCTGCAGGAAGCGCTCGAGCCACGCGACCGACTCGGCGTCGAGGTGGTTGGTGGGCTCGTCGAGCAGCAGCAGGTCGGGGGCGCTGAGCAGCAGGCGGCACAGCGCGACGCGGCGACGCTCCCCTCCCGACAGGGTCGAGACGTCGGCGTCGCCGGCCGGGGTCCGGAGCGCATCCATGGCGATCTCGATCGTGCGCTTCAGATCCCATGCGCCGGCGGCTTCGATCTTGCGCTCGAGCTCGGCCTGCTCGTCGCCCAACTTCTCGTAGTCGGCGTCGGGATCGGCCCATTTGGCAAGCACGGCGTCGTACCGCTCGAGCAGGGTGGCGGTCTCGCCCAGGCCGTCCATCACGTTGCCGATGACGTCCTTGGTCGGGTCGAGGTGTGGCTCCTGTTCGAGCAGGCCGACGGTGAAGCCGGGCGACAGCCGGGCCTCGCCGGTGAAGTCGTGGTCGAGTCCCGCCATGACCTTCAGCAGAGACGACTTGCCGGACCCGTTGGCGCCCAGCACGCCGATCTTGGCCCCCGGGTAGAACGACAGCGAGATGTCCTTCAGCACCTCGCGGTCCGGCGGGTAGAAGCGGCTGACCTTGTGCATGGTGAAGATGAACTGGGCACTCATGCGGAAGACGTTACCGACGCAGCCCTGTCGGAGAGGAATGCTGCAGACGCAGCCCGACCGATCGCCCTTGTCGAAAACGGCGAATGCCCCGCCGTGTCGGCGGGGCATTCGCCTGTTGCTTCGTGATGTCGGTCAGCGCTTGCGAGCTGCCGGAGCTCGCTTGGCCGGAGCCTTGCGAGCCGGTGCCTTCTTGGCGGGAGCCTTCTTGGCCGCCGCCTTCTTCGCTGGTGCCTTCTTGGCGGGTGCCTTGCGGGCTGGTGCCTTCTTCGCTGCCGTCTTCTTGGCAGGTGCCTTCTTCGCGACTGCCTTGCGGGCCGGTGCCTTCTTCGCCACCGTCTTCTTGGCCACTGCCTTCTTGGCGGGTGCCTTCCTGGCTGCGGCCTTCTTGGCGGGAGCCTTCTTGGCCACTGCCTTCTTGGCCGGAGCCTTCTTGGCTACTGCCTTTTTGGCTGGAGCCTTCTTTACTGGTGTCACCGGCGCCTCCTCGGCGTGATCGTCTTCAGGTGAAGTTGTATCAGTGACAACCGCGCCGGTGGGGGTTTTCGATGAGTCGGAGCGCATCACTTGACGCGCAACCGTTCCGATCGGAACACCTTGTGGCAGTGGTAGTGACACAACATCTGGGTTCCGGGAGGGCTGCGATCCAGCCGGAAGAGCAAGGTCGATGCCGCGTCGCGGGGCATCGACGGAGGTGACGGTGAAGGTGCGCGTCTCACCGACCGACAGCGCGTCGCGCGCTCGGAGCGGAGCCGGATCGCCCATCGCCTTGAGGGGGATGTAGCAGCGCACGTCGCCGACCACGGCGTACGCACCGTGCGAGCTGAACGTGTCGACGAGTGCCTCGACCTCGGTACCCACGGGATGCGCGCCGACGAAGTCCACGAATGGCAGCAGGTCGTTGAGCGGTTCGTTGGGCTTCGCCGGTGGGCGGCGGTCACGGCTGCGCCGGGACGGTTCGGCAGTGCGGTCGGACTGTGCTCCTCCGCCGCTGCGCGAGCGCCCGCCGCCTGAAGCGGTGCTCGAGCGTGCGCTGCTGGTCGAGCCCTGCTCCGCCCGTCCCCGGCCGCGGGACGAGCGATCCGTCTGGCTCGACGAGCCGGAGCGACGGCCCGTGCGGGCCTCCTTCACGGAACGGCGGCTGGCCGGGCCGCGGACCGGCGTGCGCAGCAGGAACACCCAACCCAGGCCGGGCACCGGCTTGCCGCCCATCAGGCGGCCCTCGTCGAAGAGCCAGCCGTAGGTGCCGTGGAACTCCTGGAACGAGTCGTTCGACAGGATCATGGCGTCGGCTTTGTCGGCGATCTGCAGCACGAAGGCGTCGCCGCGACCGATGGCGCCGGCGGGCGGTGACACGAGCTCGCCGGCAAGGACGGCTGCTTCGTACTCGTCGCGCTCGGAGGCATCGATGCGGTGGCCGAAGGTGGCGTCGACGACGACGGTCAGCTGGTCGGCGGGATGCTCGGCCAGGAACGCCCGAACGGCCTCGTCGAGCTGGCGGAGACTGGGAAGGGAGCGCCCTTCGGTGGCGATGTTGCTGCCGTCGACGACGACATAGTTGGAGCTCATGGGGAATTGGTCAACCGATCTGTGTGGGGAGTGCCCCGGAGCGGTCCGATCTATCGCACGCCACACCGCTGGAGCGGTTGGCGCCGATGGCGATCCGGACGGCATCCGGCGGCGTGGTCTTACCGACGTGGATGTCCGAAGCAGCCTACGCTCCCGATCGTGACCGACACGACCACCCTCGCCGGGGAGGCCACCGCCGAGGTGACCGACCTGCTGCAGCACCTCATCCGCAACGCGTGCGTCAACGACGGTTCGGTCGACGTCAGGTGACGAGGTTCGCAGCTCCGATCTGCTCGAGTCCTACCTCGAGGGCACGTCGCTCGACATCGAGACCTACGAACCCGAGCCGGGCCGCAAGAGCCTTGTGGCGCGCCTCGAAGGTCGCAACCCTGATGCGCCGACGCTGCTGCTGATGGGCCACACCGACGTCGTGCCGGTGAATCCCGACGGTTGGCAGCGCGATCCCTTCGGTGGCGAGCTCGTCGACGGCAGGTGTGGGGGCGTGGCGCGGTCGACATGTTGAACCTCACGGCCTCGATGGCGGTGGCCACCCGCCGGTTGGCCGCGTCCGGGTTCCGACCGAAGGGCACGCTGGTCTACCTGGCCGTCGCCGACGAGGAGGCACTCGGCTCGCTACGGCGCGCAGTGGCTCGTCGACCACGAGAGCGACGCCATCGACGCCGACTACGTGATCACCGAATCCGGCGGCATCCCGATCCCTTCCCCGAACGGGCTCAAGCTGCCGGTGATCGTCGGGGAGAAGGGCACCTACTGGTGCACGCCTCCGGGTGAGCGGCACGCCCGGTCACGGCTCGCAGCCGTACCGGACCGACAACGCGGTCGGTGAAGGCGGCGGAGGTCGTGCGGCGCATCGGAGCGTTCCAGCCCGACACCCAGATCCACGACGTGTGGCGGCGGTTCATCTCGAGCATGGGCTACCCGGCCGAGATCACCGATCCGCTGCTGTCAGCCGATGGGCTGATGGAGATGCTCGACGGCTTCCCGGTCGGCATGGCCCGCCAGTTCCACGCCTGCACCCACACCACGTTCTCGCCCAACATCGTGCACGGCGGCAGCAAGATCAACATGATCCCCGACATGGTGGAGCTCGAGGTCGACATCCGCACCCTGCCGGGGCAGACCGACGAGGACATCCAGGCGCTGCTGGCGATGGCGCTCGGCGACCTGGCCGACCGGGTCGAGATCGTGGTCGAGTCGAGCGACATGTCGAGCGCATCGCCGCTCGACACGCCGCTGTGGGACACGCTCAGCCGGGTGACCCAGCGGTTCTACGAGGGCAGCGCGACCGTGCCCTACCTCACGGTCGGCGCCACCGACGCGCGGTTCTTCCGACGCAAGGGCATCACCGTCCTACGGCTATCGGCCTGTTCAGCGAGCAGCATGACCTTCGAGGACTACGGGTCGATGTTCCACGGCGACGACGAGCGCATCGACATCGAGTCGCTCGGCCTGTCGGTCGAGCTGTGGGACCTCGTCGCCCGCGACCTGCTGTCCTGATCCGCGGTCGACCCGCCTGCGCCCGGTTCGCCCAGCGCCCGACCCGCCCTTGCCTACGATGCCGCCCGTGATCCGGGCCGCGCTGTTCGACTTCGGAGGAGTGATCCTCTCGTCGCCCGTTCGAGGCGTTCGCGGCATTCGAGCGAGAGCACGGGCTGCCCGAAGGGTTCATCCGCCAGGTCAACGCCACCGATCCCGACACCAACGCCTGGGCCACGGCTCGAACGCAGCGAGGTCGGCCTCGACGAGTTCGCCGAGCTGTTCGCAGCCGAGTCCGCCGCCCTGGGCCACGAGGTCGACGGGCACGACGTGCTCGGCGCTGCTGGCCGGCGAGATGCGGCCCGAGATGGTCGAGGCGGTGCGGCGGTGCTCCGAGCGCTGATCACCGGGCTGCTGACGAACAACTTCGTCGCGGCGCGACGGCCAGGCGATGCGGCGGGGCCGGATCGCCGAGGTGCTGTCGCTGTTCGACGCGGTCGATCGAGTCGAGCAAGGTCGGCGTGCGCAAGCCGGACCCGCTCTTCTACGAGATCGCCTGCACGACAGCTCGACATCGAGCCGACCGAGGCCGTGTTCCTCGACGACCTCGGCGTCAACCTCAAGCCGGCCCGCGCTCATGGGCATGATGACCATCAAGGTGACCGATCCCGCGGTCGCCCTCGCCGAGCTCGAACACGTCGTCGGCTTCCCCCTCTCCTGACCGGGCGGGCCGCGCCAACCTCCGAACCTGGGGCGGTCAGGTGCACCAGAGCGCGCGTCACGCCCCAAGTTGCCGGTGGTGGAGGCGGGCTGCGCGCGCCCTGGCCTCGCGGAGTTGGCGCCGCACCCTCTCGGGGTCGTGCCACACGTCGAACTCGGTGATGCGCTCGATGATGCAATCCGGCCGCCAGAAGGCGCACATCGCGCGCGTTCATCGGCTCGCTCGTCGAGCCGACTCCCGTGATAGGTCTCGCTGTCGACCTCGACGACCAACGGCACCTCTGTGTCGACTGAAGTCGACGCGCCCGATGCAGCTCGTCGTCCTCCCACCTCGACCTGACGGGCCAGGGTATGGATCCCTGCCGTTCGGGCCAGGTCCTGGAAACGAGCTTCGAGGTTGCTGTCCGGGGGTCTGTACTCGACACCGCGGCCTCGAGCAGCTCTCGCATCATCTGCGATCCCGTCGCGCCCACGCTCTGCATGATCGGCGAGTGTTGCGATGAGTCGCGCTCCCGTGACGAGCCCTTTCGACCACGCGGAGTCGACGAGCCGCTCGAGTCGCATGGGGTGCACCCGTGGGGCCAGGTCGAAGAGGGTCCGATGCAGGGGTCGTGATCGGGATGCCGAGGTGCGCAGCTCGATGGCCTTCTGGCAGGTGCGTCGTCACGTGCAACGTGGCGATCGTCGACGGTGGATGCTGGCCGTCCCGCCGCCGAAGAAGGTGGAGCGGGAGCAGCCGGAATCCCGGCAACCTCCACAACGCCGCCGCCGACTCGTGGGAGATGACTGCGCCGGCGAACGTCGATCGTTGCCGCCATCGCGAGTTGCAGCTCAGAGGTGGGTGAGCCGGCCAGATCGGACCACGCGTGGCGAGATCGACTCCCATCGACCGCTGGCGATCCGATGTCGGATGGACGATCGGCTGAACCCGAGGGCGAGCGCCTGCTGCCTTCCGAGGACCCCGTGTTGTGCGGCCGCCTGCCGCCGTGCGCGCTGTTCGATGTCCAATGTTCCGATCCTCCGTGCACCTGCGGGGCAACCTGGGGCTCTGAGGTGCGCTGGAGCGCGCGCTCTGACCCCAGGTTCGGGTTGGGGGAGGGTTCGTCCGAGAAACGGTGGGAGGAAGGGTCGGACCTGCGGAGAGGCTATTCCGAGGGGTCGAGGCCTTCGAAGATCTTGGCAACGACCTCTTCCTGCTCCTGCAGGTGGATGGCGTGGGAGCCGGTGGCGGGGGAGCCCGAGTCGGACCGGCTGACGCGGTGGATCCAGTGCGTCGTGCCGTGGGCCTCGTACAGGCGACCCTTGATGGCGTTCCACGGGCCCATGTTCTCGGGCTCTTCCTGCAGCCAGAAGATCTGGTCCGCGTTGGGGTAGCGCTCGAGCACGGCGGCGACGCCGTCGAAGGGCCACGGGAACAGCTGCTCGACGCGGACGATGGCGACCGGGGCGCCGAGCTTGTCGCGGGCGCTCGAGCGCGTCGTACGGCGACCTTGCCCGAGGCGAACACCACCCGCTTCACGTCGGCGGCCGCTGCGGCAGCGATGCGCGGGTCGTCGAGCACCTCCTGGAACGACCCGCTCGTGAGCGTCTTCGACCGGGGAGCGAGACGACCTTGGCTCGCAGCAGCGACTTCGGCGTGAACACGATCAGCGGCTTGCGCACCGTGCGGCGCATCTGCCGGCGCAGCAGGTGGAAGTACTGCGCGGCGGTGGTGGCGTTGCAGACCTGGATGTTGTCCTCGGCGGCCAGCGTCAGGAAGCGCTCGATGCGGGCCGACGAGTGCTCCGGGCCCTGGCCCTCGTAGCCGTGGGGGAGCAGCAGGACGAGGCCCGAGGTCTGGCCCCACTTGTCCTCGGCCGCCACGAGGTACTGGTCGATGATGATCTGGGCGCCGTTGATGAAGTCGCCGAACTGGGCCTCCCAGATGACGAGCGCGTCCTTGTTGGCCACCGAGTAGCCGTACTCGAAGCCGAGCGCGGCGTACTCCGACAGCAGCGAGTCGTAGATCCAGAACTCGGTGCCCTGTCGGCGCCAGCGCCTTGAGCGGCACGTACTCGGCGCCCGTCTCGTAGTCGACGAGCACGGCGTGGCGGTGCGAGAAGGTGCCGCGCCGCGAGTCCTGCCCGGCCAGCCGCACGGACGTGCCCTCGTAGAGCAGCGAGCCGAACGCCATCGCCTCGCCCAGCGCCCAGTCGACCTCGCCGTCGGCGAACATGCGGGCGCGGGCCTCGAACTGCTTGGCCAGCTTCGGGTGGACCGTGAAGCCCTCGGGGCGCGGTCGTCGAGCGCCCGGAAGATCGCGTCGAGCTCGCTCGCGGCGACGCCGGTCTCGACGTGGGGCAGCACGCCCGGTCGCCGGGGGCTGCGGCTTGGCCCGCGTGCCCTTGGGTGGCGCGTGCGGTGCGGGTCTCCTCGAGCGCCGACTGCAGCCGGTTCTGGAAGTCGTCGAGCGCGGCCTCGGCCTCTTCGAGCGTGATGTCGCCCCGCTTGACCAGCGCCTCCGTGTAGAGCTTGCGGACCGAGCGGCGGGCGTCGATGCGCTTGTACATGAGCGGCTGGGTGTAGCTCGGGTCGTCGCCCTCGTTGTGGCCGTGGCGGCGGTAGCACACCATGTCGATCACGACGTCCTTGTTGAACTCCTGGCGGTAGGCGAACGCCAGCCGGGCCACCCGCACGCAGGCCTCGGGATCGTCGCCGTTCACGTGGAAGATCGGCGCCTGCACCATCTTGGCCACGTCGGTGGGGTACTCCGACGAGCGGGCCGAGTCGGGTGGCGTGGTGAAGCCGAGCTGGTTGTTGATGATCAGGTGGATGGTGCCGCCGACGCGGTAGCCCTTGATCATCGAGAGGTTGAGCGTCTCGGCCACCACGCCCTGGCCGGCGAACGCGGCGTCGCCGTGGATCAGGATCGGCAGCACCGGGTAGCGCCCGGGCGGATCGATGAGGTCCATCTTGGCCCGGGCCATGCCCGGCGACGATCGGGTCGACGGTCTCGAGGTGCGACGGGTTGGCGGCCAGCTCGACCTCGATGGTGTTGCCGGCCCGGCTGACGAACTTGCCGGTCTGGCCGAGGTGGTACTTCACGTCGCCCGGAGCCCTGGGTGGACTCGGGGTCGACGTTGCCCTCGAACTCCTTGAAGAGCTGCTCGTAGGACTTGCCCACGATGTTCACCAGCACGTTGAGCCGGCCCCGGTGGGCCATGCCCATCACGGCGGAGTCCAGGTGGTCGTCGGCGGCCGAGCCGAGGATCGAGTCGAGGATCGGGATGGCCGACTCGGCGCCGTCGATGCCGAAGCGCTTCTGCCCGAGGTACTTGGTGGCGAGGAACCTCTCGAGCGCCTCGGCCGCGTTGAGGCGACCCGAGGATGTGGCGCTGCTCCTCGGTGTCGAGCGTGATGTCGACGTCTTCGACCTGGCGCTGGATCCACGCCTTCTCGGCCGGCTCCTGGATGTGCATGTACTCGATGCCGACGGTGCGGCAGTAGGCGTCGCGCAGCAGGTGCAGCACCTCGCCGAGGGCCATGCGTTCGTGACCGCCGATGGAGTTGGTGAGGAACTCGCGGTCGAGGTCCCAGATGGTGAGCCCGTAGGTGAGCGGGTCGAGCTCGGGGTGCATGACCGGGTCCTCGGCGGACAGCGGGTCGAGGTCGGCGATGAGGTGGCCGCGCACGCGGTGCGCGTTGACGAGCTGATCGACCCGCATCTGCTTCTCGAGCATGGCGCTCTGCTGGTCGACCGGGTTGACGTCACGGCGCCACTGCGCGGCTTCGTACGGGACGCCGATGGAACGGAAGATCTCGTCGTAGAACCCGTCGACGCCGAGCAGCAGCTCGTGCACCCGCTTGAGGAACAGTCCCGACTCGGCGCCCTGGATGATGCGGTGGTCGTAGGTCGAGGAGATGGTGATGATCTTCGAGACGCCGATGCTGGCCAGCGAGGCCGGGTCGGCGCCCTGGAACTCGGTGGGGTAGTCGAGCGAGCCGACGCCGACGATGGTGCCCTGCCCCGGCATGAGGCGGGGCACCGACTGCACCGTGCCGATGGTGCCGGGGTTGGTGAGGCTGACGGTGACGCCGGCGAAGTCGTCGGCGGTCAGCTTGTTGCTGCGGACCTTGCGGATGAGGTCGTCGTAGGCCGCCCAGAAGCCCCGGAAGTCGAGCGTGTCGGCGTCCTTGATGCACACCACGAGCAGGGTGCGGCCGTTGGCCTTCTCGACGTCGACCGCCAGACCCAGGCCGATGTGGGGGTTGCGGACGATGCGGGGCTTGCCGTCGGCGCCCTCGACGAACGAGGCGTTCATGGCCGGGATGGTCTCGGAGATGGCCTTGACCACCGCGAAGCCGATGAGGTGGGTGAAGCTGACCTTCCCGCGACCCTTGCGGCCGAGGTAGCCGTTGATGATGCTGCGGTTGACCTCGAGGAGCCTGGCCGGCACCTCGCGGAAGCTGGTGGCCGTCGGCACCTCGAGGCTCTTACCATGTTCGTGGCGATGAGGGCGGCGGCCCCCCGCAGCGGCTCACCGAGCGGCTCGACGTCGGCCTCGACCGGGGCGGCGGGACCAGTCTGAACGGGCGCCGGCGCGGCCTGCGTCGCCTGGATCCCGGCTACCGGGGGCGCGACCGGTGCGTTGTCCGGTCGGTAGTCGTGGAAGAACTCCTGCCAGCTCTCGCTGACCGAGGAGGGGTCGGCGGCGTACTGCTCGTACATCTCGTCGACGAGCCACGCGTTGGGTCCGACGGAGTGCGAAGGGGAAGGATCATCAGCCACGGTCAGCGATCCTACCGGCCGCGGCTCGAGCCTCCGGACTCGGCCGAACAGGCGGTCAGAGGCGATTCAGGCGAGGATGGCACCAGCCGGCCGTCGTGTGCGCGGTCGACCGCCGGTCAGTCCGCCGTCGAGACGTCGGTGGGCTCGCCGATGGAATCGTCGCCCGAGGCCCCGACCCCGGCCGGCACCAGCGCCCGCTTGCCGCGGAGGTTCGGGGTGGTGGCCCGCAGCACGTCGTCGGGGATCTCGCCGCGTGAGACCCAGCCGCGCTGGTCGGCCCGCACCAGCAGCGGCGGGAGCACGATCAGGGCCGACAGCAGAGCGACGGCCACGTTCATGGCCGACGACGATGCCGAAGTCGCGCAGCAGCGGCAGCTGCGAGGTGGCGATGACGGCGATGCCGGAGACCGCGGTGAGGCCCGACACGATGAACGCCCGACCCGGTCCGCGATGCGGCGACGTCGACCGCCGGTCGGGGTAGCAGGCCGCGGCGCCGCTCCTCGAGGTAGCGCAGCAGGATCAGCGACGTGAACTCGGTGCACGCCGCGACCACGAGCGGACCGCCGACGGCGGTGATGGGGCTGAGCTTGAGGTCGAGGCTCCAGGCGACGAGGTTGGCGGCGCCCACTGCGATGAGCACCGGCACCAAGCGAGAGCAGCGAGCGCACGACGCTGCGCAGCCGGATGGCCAGGAAGAGGCCGACGAAGGCGATGGCCAGGTAGGTGAGCAGGGTGCGGTTGCCCTTGAGGTTCTCGAGCAGGCCGACGCCGACGACGGCGAGGCCCGACGGGGTGGCGCTGACGCCCTCGGGCGGGTCCGCGTTGTCACGGATCTCGTTGACCACGACCTTGCGCTCCTCGAGCGACCCTGGGCCGTAGCGGAAGATGATGTTGAGCGCCCGGGTTGGGGCCCGGACGGTGCCGGTTGGGTGGCGTTCGCGTTCTCGAGCGCCACCGTCGAGAGGCGGATGTCCTCGGGGGCCACGTCGTAGCCGCCCCGACGTCCTCCGGGCGTGACGTAGACGATCTCGGCGCCGGGCACCTCGATCAGGTAGTCCATCGTGGCCACGACGCTCGACGCACCGAGCAGCTGCTCCTCGTGGCGGTCGATGTTGCGCTGGGTCATGGCGCTCACGAAGTCGACGTGTCTCCTGAGAACACGTCGTCGGTCTGCACGAAGATGCCGAGCTCGGAGCTCGACCCGGTCTGCGCCTCGACCGCGCGGAAGTCCTTGATGGCCTGCGAGCTGCTGGTTCGACCCACTGGACCGGGTCGGTCTGGAGGGTGAGCTTGTCCTCCACGGCGAGGCCGCCGAAGAAGACGGCGAAGCTGGCGACGGCGAGGACCGGACCGGCCCACAGCGGCAGGCTGCCGAGCTTCACGGTGAGGCGACCGAGGAAGCCCTCGCGGAAGTCCTTGGCCTTGGTCGGCGACTTGAACTCGCGGATGCCGAGCGTGGCCAGCGGCACGATGATGCTGGCGAAGCAGATGACCGCGATGCCGACGGCGAGCAGCAGGCCGAACTGGCGGATCATCGGCACCTTGGCGAAGCGCAGGGCCAGGAACGCGAACACCGCGTCGAAGGTGACGACCAGCAGCGCCGGGCACAGGTTGCGCGCCGTCTCCTGGATCGGGTGCTCGGCGTGGTCGATGACCACTTCTTCCTCGACGCGCGCGTGCATCTGGATCGCGTAGTCGATGCCGATGCCGAGCATCACGGGGAGACCGGCGATGGTGACCAGCGACAGCGGGATCCCGAGGTAGCCGGCCAGCCCGAACGCCCAGATGACGCCGATGAGGATCACGAACAGCGGGAGCAGCCGCCACCGGACGTTGAAGAGCAGCAGCAGGATGATCGTCATGACCACGACGGCGATGGCGCCGAGCGTGAGCATGCCGCCCTTGAGGTAGTCGTTGATCTGCTTGAGCAGCACCGGGGCGCCGGTGACGGTGACGGTGGCGTTCTCGAACTGGGCGCTCTTGATCGTGTCCTGCACCAGCACCGCGCCGGCGCCCTCGGTCTCGATCGACGCGTTGCCGACCAGGCGGACCACGATCTGCGCGTGCGTCGTGTCCGTGAAGACCGCGCTCAGCGGCTTCCGGATGCCGTCCTGGTTGTCGTAGATGAGGAAGCCGGGTCCAGTCCTGGTTGTCGAGCGTCCGTTCGGCCGCCGGGATCGCGCCGAGCCGCTCGAGCGTCTTGGAGGAGTCGGCGAGGCGCGCCGCCTTGCTCTCCTCGGACTGCGGCGAACCGTCCGGCTGAGGAGCGGTCAGGGCGGTGAGCAGCGCCTTGCCGGCGACGCTGCTCGTCGGGTCGGGGGCGACCTTGCCGGAGGCGTCTTCTGGATCAGGTTGTCGCTCCACTCGAGCGCGTTGCCCGGGGTGACCACGGCCTCGATGAGGTCGGGGTGGGACCGCAGCTCGGCGGCGACCCGGTCCATCTCGGCCAGGTTGTGCGGGTTCGAGAGGTCGACGACGTCCTTGCCCTCGTTCGCCGTGAGCAGCACGAGCATGGCCTCGCCGCCGAAGAGGTCCTGGTAGGCGACGTTGTCCTTGGCGACCTGATCGTTGGAGTTGAGGTAGCTGTCCTGGCCGGTGGCGAACTGGAGCTTGGTGGTGCCGTAACCGGCGATGAGGGTGAGCAGCAGCCCGATCACCGCGACGAGTCCCGCCCGCTTGCCGAGCTCGACCGCGAGCCAGGACCAGAAGCGTTGCATGCGGGTCAACTCGTTCGTCTCGTGCACGAGCACTCCTCGGATCGCAGGCCTCGGTGGGCGGGCGTGCCAACGCTAGTGCCCGCGGACGAGTCGAGTGCCCGTCGTCACGTCGAGTCGTGGTTCCCGAGTGACGCTCGGCGGGACAGCAGCCGTGTGACCCAGCGCTCGACCGTCTCGGTCGGCTGCACTCCCGGGATCACGAAGACCCCGTCGACCAGCCAGGCCGGGGTGGCCGCGACCCCGTGCTCACGGGCCATTTCCATCGACTCCTCGACCGCGGTCGCGCCGACCCCCGCGCTGCGCTGCTCGGCCACGAGCTGCAGTGGCGCACCGGTCGCGGTCACCAGCTCGTCGATGCACACGGGGTTGCCGATGTCGAGACCGTCGACCCAGTGGCCGCGGAACAGCGCCTCGTCGAGCGCCGGGAATCGATCCGGCTCGATGCGGCGAACGATCTCCGCCGTCTCGAGGGCACGTCGGGTGTTGGGCGTGCGGGTCGGGCGGTTGAACTCGATGCCCTCGCGTTCGCACTCGGCGGCGATGTGGTCGAACACCCTGTCGAGGCGCCCGCCGGGCCTGATCGATCGACCGCCCGTCGGGATCTCGGGGTGGAGGTCGAAGGGGAGGTGGGTGACGGTGACGCCGAGATCGACCAGCACCTGCGTCCGCCCCCGACCCAGCCAGCACCACGGGCACAGGTAGTCACGCCAGAGCAGGGCCTCCATCGCGTCGACCGTAGCCGTGCTCGACCGGACCGGTTCGTGAGGGTCGATAGGGTTCCGTCGTGCGCATCGCGACCTGGAACGTCAACTCGCTGAAGGCCCGGCTCGAGCGGGTCGAGGAGTGGCTCGCGCAGGTGCAGCCCGACGTGCTGTGCCTGCAGGAGACGAAGCTTGCGGACGACGCGTTCCCCTCCTTGGCCTTCCAGGCGCTCGGCTACGAGAGCGCCCACCATGGCCAGGGACGCTGGAACGGGGTGGCCATCGTGAGTCGGGTCGGTCTCGACGACGTCGTCGCCGGGTTCTCCGATGCCGACGACCCCGACCCCGACGCCCGGCTGATCTGGGCCACCTGCGGGGGCGTCCGTGTGGCCAGCGTCGTACGTGCCCAACGGGCGCTCGCTCGACGACGACCACTACCAGTACAAGCTGCGATGGCTCGAGCGGCTGCGAGGTGTGCTCGACGACCGGTACGACCCGTCGTCGATGCTCGCCGTCCTCGGCGACTTCAACATCGCCCCTGACGATCGCGACGTATGGGACCCGGCGGAGTTCGTCGACGTCACCCACACCAGCCAGCCCGAGCGCGACGCGCTCGCCCGGCTCGAGCAGTGGGGCCTGGTCGACGTCTTCCGCCAGCGCTACGACGCCGGCGGGTTGTTCTCCTGGTGGGACTACCGGGCCGGCAACTTCCACAAGGGCAAGGGCATGCGCATCGACCTCACGCTGGCCACCGAGTCGCTGGCCGCCCGCTCGACCAGCGACCTGATCGACCGCAACGCCCGCAAGGGCAAGCAGCCCAGCGACCACGCTCCGGTGATCGCGGACTTCGACCTCGGGACCAGCTCGTGACCGACGATGCCGCGTCCACCGATCCGCTCGACCCGGCCGCGATCGACGAGAGCCTCGTCCGGGCGGAGATGGCTCGCCGGTGGCACGAGACGCCCCCCGAGGCGATGGACGAGCGGCGCACCGCCATGCGCGACGTGGCCGAATCGATGCGCTCGATCATCGATCATCTCGTCGCCACCGCCGCGCCCACCGAGCTGATCCTGGAGATGGTCGACCAGCTCGCGTCGATCGCCGGGCAGCTCGACGACTGGCCGAGCGGCACCCTCTACGAGGGGTTCGCCGAGGCGGCCAACGCCGGGGCCGACCCTCATGCCATGTTCGAGTTCAGCCCGTTCATCGGTCGGGCCAACCCCCTCGCCCCGCCGATCCAGCTGCAGGAGGTCGACGGCCACCTCGAGGGCCAGGTGTGCTTCGGGTCGGCGTACGAGGGACCTCCGGGCTGCGTGCACGGCGGCTACATCGCCGGTGCCTTCGACGAACTCCTCGGCGCCACCCAGTCCCTGTCGGGAGCCCCGGGGATGACGGGACGGCTCACGGTGAACTACCGGAGCCCGACGCCCCTGCGCAGCGACCTCGTCCTGCGGGGCGAGCTGACCGCGGTCGAGGGTCGCAAGATCTTCACCAATGGCTGGCTCCACTGCACCGAGCTCGATGGCACCGAGCGGCTGTGCGCCGAGGCCGAGGGCCTCTTCATCTCCATGGACTTCGGCCGCTTCGCCGCGTTGAAGACCCTCCGAGATCAGGCCGAGCGCGAGCGCCTCGGCGATGCCGAAGACTGATCCGCCCGATCAGGCGAGGCGGCTCTCGATCAGGTCCTGCTCGGCGACGGCGTGCTCCTGGAGGCCCGACACGAGTGCTTTCTCGACCCGGCCGCCGACCAGGGGTGCACGGACCTTGAGCTCGCCCTCGAGCCGACGCGTGCTGCCCTTGGCGGTGTCGGTGAAGACGTACACGCCCGAGCAGGTGAGGCGGTCCGGGTAGTGGTCGGGGAGCAGGCGGCTCGTCGCCCGCAGCCGGTCGAGATCGAAGACCAGCTCCTCCACCCAGCTGAGCGCGACGGGTCGATGAACGTCAGCGCCGCGCTCGGGATGTCGCCCGTGTAGCGCTGCCGCAGGCTGATGCGGACGGTGTCGCCCGAGGTGGAGTGGTCGACGACCTCCGGTGCGCTGATCGACGGCAGCCCGCTCAGGGTGGGGTAGAAGGCGGCGTCGGTGAAGAGGGCGAGCACGCGATCGGTGGGGACGGTGAAGTGCTGCTCGGCGTGGAATCGCATCGGCTCAGGATGCCGCGTGCTCGGCGACGATGCCGAGGATCTCGTCGCCGAACCGCTTGACCTTGACCTCGCCGATGCCGGTCACGGCCAGCAGGTCGGTGCTGGTGCGCGGGCGGTTGGCGGCCACCTCGAGCAGGACGCGGTCATGGAAGATCACGTGCGGGGGCACGTCGGCGGCGCGGGCCCGGGTCGTCCGCCAGGCCTTCAGGGCGTCGAACGTCGCCAGGCCGGCGGGGTCGAGGTCGGAGGCCGCGGCCGAGCGGCTGCGATCGTGGGCCGACCGGGCGGTCGCGACGCCGGCGACCGAGCGGGGCGCTCGACCGGTGCCCGTGGCGGCGATGCCCGTGAAGTCGCGAAGCGTGGCTCGCTGGGCCGCCAGGTAGGTGGTCCAGTCGGCCGGGACCTCGCCGGCCGAGAGGGCCCGACATGCGGCCTCGACCTCGTCGAGGTAGGGCGATCGATCGCGCAGGGACTGGCGTTCACCGAACGTACGACGCTCGGCCCACGTGCAGAGCAGCTCGCGTTCGGCCCGGGTCACCGCGACGTAGAAGAGCCGACGCTCCTCGGCCTGCGACGCGGCGTCCTTGGCGTGGCCTATCGGCACGAGGCCCTGCTCGAGCCCGGCCAGGTGGACGACCGGCCACTCCAGTCCTTTGGCCGCGTGGAAGGTCACGATCTCCACGGCGTCACCGTGGCCATCGGGGCGCTCGCCGGCAGTGGTGTTGTGCAGCCAGGCCACGAACCCGATGGGAGTTGGCCGGCTGTCCAGCGCGGCGAAGTCCCGGGCCAATCGACCGAGCGTGGCCAGGTTGGCGGAGCGGTCGTCGTCGAACATCGGCGTCGACTCCTCATGGTCCGCGAGCGCGCCGTCCACCCTCGGCGGCGCCAGGCGGGCCACGGCCACGTCCAGATCGGTGATGGCCGCGCTGAAGTCGCCGGTGCTGCGCCGGAGGTCGTCGAGGGCCGACTTGATCTCGGGTCGGTCGAGCAGCTTGCCGTTGCCGCGGACGCGGAACGGGATGACCGCCTCGTGCAGCGCCTGCTCGATCAGCACCGTCTGCGCGTTGGTGCGGCACAACACGGCCTGCCACGACCAGCGAGACCCGGGGGCGTGGTGGTCGCGGACCGATCGGGCGATGGCCCGGGCCTCGGCGGCATCGTCGTCGAAGGACCGGATAACCGGGAGGGGGCCGTCGCCCCGGTTGGCCCGCAGCGCCGACCCGTCCCGGACCGAGTCGGGCGGGTCGCGGGCCGGATCGGCGGCCAGCACCGCGTTGGCCACCGCCAGGATCTGCGGCGACGACCGGTAGTTGTCGGTGAGGCGCACCACCTCGCCGGACGGGTAGCGGTCCAGGAAGCCGGTGAGCGCGGTCGGGTCGGCGCCGTTCCACGCGTAGATGGCCTGGTTGGGGTCGCCGACCACGCAGAGGTCGTCGCGACCGCCGACCCACGCTTCGAGCAGCTGGCGCTGCAGCGGGTTGACGTCCTGGAACTCGTCGACGAACACGTGCTGGAAGCGCCACCGCTGGGTCTGGGCGAACTCCCGGTCGTCGAGCAGGTCACGGCGGCACAGGCGCAGCAGGTCGTCGAAGTCGACCATCCGCTTGATGCGCTTCTCGTCCTCGTATCGCTGGAACACTGCGGCCATCTCGCGGTACGCGAGGGGGGCCTGGCGGCGGGTGCGACTGGCCTCGGCCGCGTAGTCGTCGGGGCCGAGGGCCCGCGCCTTGGCCCACTCGATCTCGGTCACCACGTCGAGCACCGAGGAACGACCCGACCCGGAGGGCAGGAGCCGGCCGACGAACCCGACCTTGCGCTCGAGCAGCTCGGGCGGCTGGATGCCCCGATCGGCCCAACGGGCGCGGAGCTGCGCGTAGGCCACCGCGTGGAACGTGCCGGCCGCCACGGTGTCGCGTAGCCCGAGGCGGCGCAGCCGTGAGGTGAGCTCGCCGGCGGCCTTGCGGGTGAACGTGAGGGCCAGCACGTGGCGCGGGTCGTGGTCGCCGTGGAGCGACCGGTAGGCGATGCGCCGGGTGAGCACCCGGGTCTTGCCCGAGCCGGCACCGGCGAGGATGCACAGCGGCATGGTCGTGGAGGTGACGGCCCGGCGTTGCTCGTCGTTCAGGCCGTCGAGGATCTGGTCCGCTTCCACTGGTGTCACCCTAATCAGCACGCTGGAACTACCATCCCGGCGTGCCCTACGCCGACTTCATGCTTCGAGACGGGGAGGAACTCGTCCTCGATCTCCATCCCCACTGGTGGTACTTCGCCAGCGCGTTCATCGGGGCGGTCGGAGCGTTCATCGTGGGCGTCCTGGTGCTGTCGTACATCGACGTCGGAGCCGTGCGCATCGGTGCCGGACTCCTGATCCTCGGTACCCTGATCTGGCTGGCCGAGCGCTACATCCGCTGGATCAGCACCCACTTCGTGCTGACCACCGACCGGGTCATCTACCGCTCGGGCGTCGTTGCCAAGCACGGCATCGAGATCCCGCTGCAGCGCATCAACACGATCTTCTTCAGCCAGCGGATCTTCGAGCGGATGCTCGGCCTGGGCGACCTGAAGATCGAGTCGGCCAGCGAGACCGGGGCGCAGGTCTTCGAGGACATCCGCAGCCCCGACAGGGTGCAGCACGACATCTACGCCCAGATGGAGGCCAACGAGAACCGCGGCCTCGAGAAGCTGGGCGACCGCCTCGAGTCCAAGCAGGCGCCGCCGGCTCCGGCACCGCCGGTCGCGCCCGCCGGCCCGTCGGCCACCGATCAGATCGCCGAGCTGCACCGCCTGCACCAGGCCGGTGCCCTCACCGACGCGGAGTACGAGGCCAAGAAGGCCGAGCTGCTCGGCCGCATGTAGACCGGTCGACGACCGGATCGTGCGCGTCGTCAGCCTGGTCCCGTCGGTCACCGAGACGCTGCTGGCCTGGGGCGTCACCCCGGTGGCGGTGACCCGGTTCTGCGAGCAGCCGACCTTGCTGGCGGTGGGCGGCACCAAGGACCCGGACGTGACGGCGATCGTCGATCTGGCTCCCGACCTGGTGGTCATGTGCCACGAGGAGAACCGCCTCGAGGACTTCGACGCGCTCGTGGCCGCGGGCCTGCGGGTCGAGGCCCTGCGGATCGAGTCGTTGGCTGACGTGAACAAGGCGATGGCCCAGCTCGCCGGTGGGGTCGGGGCGGGCGGCTCCGGGCCGTTCGATCCCGCCTGCGTTCGGCGGCGAGCGGCGCACGGCGTTCGTGCCGATCTGGCGGCGGCCGTGGATGACGCTGGCCGCCGACACCTACGGCTCGTCGCTGCTGGACGCGCTGGGCGTCGACGTGGTCGCCGGCCTCGGTGAGGGCCGGTACCCCGAGATCGAGCTGGCCGAGGCCGCGGCCGCCCGACCCGACGTGGTGCTGGCGCCGAGCGAGCCCTACCCGTTCGCCGCCGCCACGTCGCCGAGCTCGAGACGGTCGCACCGGTCGTGCTCGTCGACGGCCAGGACCTCTTCTGGTGGGGCGCCCGCACGCCGTCCGCGTTCGCACCGACTCGCCGAGGCGCTGTCCGACATCTAGGTCGTCGGGCTTCGAGGCGGGCGCCGGAGGAGGCCTCGACCACCCAGTGGCGGCCCCAGTCGCCGGTCGGGGTGCCCGGCTCGACGAGCGCCACGACGCAGCCGCCGAAGCCGCCGCCGGTGAGCCGGGCGCCGTGCACGCCAGGGGTGGCGACGAGCCGGTCGACGAGCGCATCGACCACCGCGGTCGACACCTCGAAGTCGTCGCGGAAGCTGGCGTGGGCCTCGACCATGAGGGTCCGGCCGCATGGCGACATCGCCGGCCCGGAGGGCGTCGGCGAACCGGCAGCACGCGGGCGTTCTCGGTGACGACGTGGCGGGCGCGGGCCCGCACGACCGGATCGTCGATGGCGCCGAGGTCGTCGAGGGAGGCGTCGCGCAGCGGACCGACGATCTGCTGCGGCCGCCTCGCAGCTGTTCGCGTCGCTCGGCGTAGGCCGACGTCGCCAGCTCGCGGTCCTGGCCGGAGTGCACGACGACGACCGACGACGTCGGACGGGAGCGGGACCGGCTCGACGGCGAGCGTCCGGAAGTCGATCAGCAGGGCGTGGCCCGCGACGCCGGCCAGCGAGGTCAGCTGGTCCATGACGCCGCACGGCACGCCCGACGCGACGCTGCTCGGCCGCGTTGGCACAGCGGCGGCGATCGCCGTCGGCGAGCCTGTCGAGCGGCGAGGGCGAACGCCACGGCCAGCTCGAGCGCGGCGCTCGACGACAGGCCGGTGCCGACCGGGATGGTGGTCGAGACTCTCCCCGTCGAAGCCGAGGGTCCTCGTCCGAGCTCAGCGGACGACGCCGGCGACGTAGCGGCCCCAGGCCGGCTCGACCGATCCCGGGTCGACGAGGGCGGGATCCTGCGGTCGAGCGTGAAGTGCACGGTGCCGTCGAAGCCGTCCGAGTCGAGGACCACGCTCGGCGCCTCGGCCGCGACCCGCGAGCCGGTGATGGTCGTGCCGAGGTCGATGGCCATGGGCATGGCGAGCCCGCCCGTGTAGTCGGTGTGCTCGCCGATGAGGTTGACCCGCCCGGGGCGAAGACGGTGAACCGATGTCGGTCACGCGGCGTCAGGCATCGCGCAGTGCCCGCGGCCGCGTCGTCGGGGTCGACGGGGTTGAAGTACACCTGGCCGCCCAGCTCGGCGGCCGCCACGAAGCGAGGCGTGCCCGGCCGACCGGTAGAGCGGCGCGACGTGCGCGTGCAGCCACGCCGACGGCCAGTCGCCGCCGTCGGTCGGCCGTTGGTGGAACCACAGCATGTACGGCATCGGCTCGTCGAACAGCCGGTCGAGCCGACCGAGCACGTCGACGAGCACGACGCTCAAGCTCGTCGCGGCCACGCGTCGTCGAGCGACGGCAGGTCAGGCACGGGGTGCGCCGGCGCCACGACCAGCTCGTAGGGCCAGGTCGCGGCCCACGGCACCCAGGCCCGCCAGTCGCCGTGGCCGGTCACCAGCCGGTCGCCGGGCGCCGTGCGGCGCCGAGCGACTCGGTCGGGCGTCGCCGCGCTCGAGCTCGACCAGCGCGCGAGGGGGCACGGCGTCGTAGCCGTAGATCTGGCCGTGCGGATGGGCGATGGTGGCGCCGACCTCGGGGCCGCGGTTCTCGAACACGAGCACGTAGTCGACGTCGTCGCGGCCGCCGAGCGCCGCGGTGCGCTCGGCCCAGAGGTCGACCACCTTGCGGGCTCCGGCCGCGCCGAGCGACGCGAACGTGGCGTCGTGGTCGGGCGTGTAGAGCACGACCTCGGCCCGGTCGCCGTCGAGCGGCGGCCACCGGTTCGGGAACCAGCGCACGTCGTAGGGCTCCGGTGCCTCGATGCCGCCGGGGCAGAACGGGCACCCGACCGACGGCAGGTTCGGGCCGGCCCTGGCGGCCGGGCCACGATGTAGGTGACGTCGCCGGTGAGCGGATCGAGCCGGTCGGGCGAGGAGGGCGTCATCGGTCCGTGACCGTACCGGTCCCGCGCCCGGCCCGATGATCGGACGCGATCATCGACCTGCACGGCCGGCCGGTCGCCTTCTTGACCCATCGGTCAAGTCGGCAACGTGGGCGGATGCCACGCACCGAGCAACGGGATCGAGATCGAGTACGAGACCTTCGGCGACGCGATCGACCCGCCGCTGCTGCTGGTCATGGGCCTCGGCGCGCAGATGGTCTCCTGGGACACCGACTTCTGCGAGGGCCTCGTCGACCGCGGGTTCTATCGTCATCCGCTTCGACAACCGCGACGTCGGGCTGTCGACCAAGGTCGACGTCGGTGACCTCGATCCGATGACCGAGATCATGAAGGGCCTCACGGTGGCGAGCCGGACGCCCCGTACCACCTGGCCGACATGGCCGACGACGCCGTCGGGCTGCTCGACCACCTCGACATCGACCGGGCCCACATCGTCGGCGCGTCGATGGGCGGCATGATCGCCCAGACGATCGCCATCGCCCATCCCGAGCGGGTGCTGTCGCTCACGTCGATCATGTCGACCACCGGCGACCCCGACGTCGGCCAGCCCGACCCCGAGGTGCTGCCGCTGCTGCTCGAAGCCGCCGCCCGACCGAGCGCGACGCCTACATCGCCAACGCGGTGCGACGGGCAGGCTGCATCGGCAGCCCCGAGCACTTCGACGAGGACGCGCACGGCAGCCCGGGCCGGCCTGGCCTTCGACCGGTGCTTCTACCCGGCGGGCGCAGGCCACCAGCTGCTGGCCATCGTCTCGTCGCCGAGCCGCTCGGACGGACTTCGCCGCATCGACATCAACACGCTGGTCATCCACGGCGACGTCGACCCGCTGGTCAACGTGTCAGGTGGTGAGCGCACCGCCGAGGTCATCCCCGGTGCCGAGCTGCTCATCCTCGAGGGCATGGGCCACGACCTGCCCGGCGTACTACTGGCCGCAGGTCATCGAGGCCATCACCTCGCTGGCATCTCGCTCGGCCGCCACGGCCTGAGGCGACCCTCGTCTCCTCACGCAGCACCCGGTTCGCACCGCCCACGCACGGCACCACACGGGCACGACACAACGGAGTGAAGACCATGGGACCACTCGAGGGCGTCAAGATCCTGGAGATCGCCGGCATCGGCCCCGGTCCGTTCGCCGCCATGATGCTGGCCGACATGGGCGCGGACGTCATCCGCGTCGATCGGGCCCAGTCGGTCGATGGGCGGCGATCCGGCCGCGCCGCCGGCCGACGTGCTCAACCGCGGTCGCCGGTCGATCGGCGTCGACCTCAAGAACCCCGACGGGGTCGAGGCGCTGCTCACGCTGGTCGAGTCGGCCGACGCGCTCATCGAGGGCTTCCGCCCCGGCGTGGCCGAGCGGCTCGGGCTTCGGTCCCGACGTCTGCCTGGCCCGCAACCCCCAGCTCGTGTTCGGGCGCATGACCGGGTGGGGCCAGAGCGGCCCCTACGCCCAGGCCGCCGGCCACGACATCAACTACATCGCGCTGGCCGGCGCGCTCGAGCCGATCGGTCGGGCCGGCGAGAAGCCGACCCCGCCGCTCAACCTGGTGGGCGACTTCGGCGGCGGCGGCATGCTGCTGGCCTTCGGCGTGGTGTGCGCGCTGCTCGAGGCCAAGACCTCGGGCGAGGGCCAGGTCGTCGACGCCGCCATGGTCGACGGCGCGGCCCTGCTGATGACGATGTTCCACGCCTTCCGCGCCATGGGCATCTGGGAGGCCGGAGCGCGGCACCAACCTGCTCGACACCGGTGCCCACTTCTACGACGTCTACGAGACGAGCGACGGCAAGTACGTGTCGATCGGCTCGATCGAGCCGCAGTTCTACGCCGAGCTGCTCGCGCGCTGACCGGGCTCGACGCCGACGAGCCCGATGCCCAGCGCAGATGGACCAGTGCCGCAGTGGCCCGACGCTGAAGGAGCGGTTCGACGGAGATCTTCAAGACGAAGACCCGCGACGAGTGGTGCGAGATCATGGAGCACACCGACGTCTGCTTCGCCCCGGTGCTGTCCATAGCCGAGGCGCCCCAGCACCCGCACAACGTCGAGCGCGGGCACGTTCGTCGAGCGCAACGGCGTCGTGCAGCCGGCGCCGGCGCCGCGGTTCAGCCGCACGCCGGCCGAGATCCAGCGGCCGCCGTCGTTCGCCGGCCAGCACACCGACGAGGCGCTGGCCGACTGGGGCATCGACGCCGACCACGATCGCCAAGCTGCGCGAGACGGGCGCGCGTCGACGTCGCGGCAGCAAGCCGCGAGGCGCACCCGGTAGATTGCCCGGCGTGGCCACCCTCGTCTGCTTCCACGCCCATCCCGACGACGAGACCATCGCGACCGGGGGCACCATGGCGAAGGCCGCGGCCGCCGGCCACCGCGTCGTGCTCGTGGTCGCCACCCGCGGCGAGCAGGGCGAGCCGGTGCCCGGCGTGCTGGCCGAGGGCGAGGAGCTCTGGCAGCGGCGGGTCGTCAGGAGCTGCACCGCTCGGCCGAGATCCTCGGCGCCGAGCGGGTCGAGTTCCTCGGCTACGAGGACTCCGGGATGATGGGCGAGCCCACCAACGACAACCCGGCCTGCTTCTGGCAGGCCGACGTCGAGGAGGCGGCCGAGCGGCTGGCCACGATCCTGCGCGAGGTCGACGCCGACGTCCTCACCATCTACGACGACCACGGCAACTACGGCCATCCCGACCACATCCAGGTCCACCGGGTCGGCAGCCGGGCGGCCGAGCTGCCGGCGTCGAGCACGTCTTCGAGGCCACGATGAACCGCGACGCGATCCTCCGCAGCATCCGGGAGCGCTCCGACGCTGCTCGAGGGAGATGGACGAGGCCGAGCGCCCGCAGATCGACGAGGACACCGACATGGGATCGCCCGAGGCGATCATCACCCACGCCCTCGACGTCTCGGAGTTCGTCGGCACCAAGCGCGACGCGATGCGAGCCCACGCCAGCCAGATCGCCGACACGAACTTCTTCCTGGCGATGCCCGAGGAGGCGTTCGCCCTGGCGTTCGGCACCGAGTGGTTCATCGCCCACGGCAAGCGGCGGCCGGCCGACGCGCCGTTCGGCGACGACCTGTTCTCTGCGCTCGACCCCGCGTGATGGGCTCGATCTGATGGATCCGCTCGATCCGCTCGATGTCGTCGACCCGGTGGAGCTGCCCCGCTGGGTCCACACCGGCTACGCCCAGCAGGTCATCTTCGGCGTGGGCTCGCTCGACCGCCTCTCCGACGTGCTCAAGTCCATCGGGGTCCGCCGGGCGCTGCTGGTGACGACGGTCGGCCGGGCCGCGTCGGACGAGGGGGCGCGGGTGACGCGGTCGCTGGGCCGGGTCCTGGCGTCGACGTTCGCCGAGGTCACGTCGCACGTCCCGACGCCCACGGTGCAGGCCGCGGTGCATGCAGGCCCGGCGAGACGGCGTCGACGGCATCGTCTCGTTCGGCGGCGGGTCCGCGGCCGACACCGGCAAGGCCGTCTGCTTCTTCACCGAGCAGGAGCAGGGACAGCCCGGTGCCTCGTTCTCCGACCGCCCGGTCGCTGCCCCACGTCGCCATCACCACCACCTACTCGGGCGCCGAGCTGACACCGTTCTTCGGCATGACCGATCCGGCCACCCGCCAGAAGAACGGCGCCGGCGGACCGACCATCGCGCCGATGGCCGCGTTCTACGACCCGTCGCTCACGCTGACCACCCCGGCCCGGGTCAGCGCCGAGACCGGCATGAACGCGCTGGCCCACTGCGTCGAGGTCGCCTGGTCGCCCAGCCGCACGCCGGAGGCCGAGGCCATCGCGCTGGCCGGCGCCGCCCGCATCGTCGACGCCCTGCCGCGGGTCGTCGACGACCCCGACGACCTCGGAGCCCGCACCGACATGCTGCAGGGGTCGATCCTCGCCGGGCGGTGCCTGCAGAACGCGTCGATGGGCGTGCACCACGGCCTGGCCCAGCTGGTCGGCGGCCGCACCGGCATCCCGCACGGGCTGCTCGAACGCCATCGTGCTGCCGGCCGCCATGGCGCTTCAACGCCGCACGCCGTGCCCGGAGCGCTCGACCGCCTGGCGCAGGCCATCGGCGTCGACGACGCCACCGCAGCGGTGGCCGCGCTGGTCGAGCGACTCGGGCTGCCCAGCCGGCTGAGCGACGTCGGCGTCACCGACGAGGATCTCGAGGCCGTGGCCCGCCTCTCGCAAGGCAACGGCAACGTGCGGGCCAACCCCCGCCCGGTCAGCGAGGACGACGCGCTCGGCCATCCTCGAGTCGGTCTTCTAGTCGTCAGCTTTCTCGCGCCGGCGGCGGATGAGCGGAGCGAGCTTCAGCACCAGGCAGAGCTCGTTGCCCTCCGGGTCGGCGACCACGCGGATGTGCACGCCGTCCTGCTCGTGGTCCTCGATCACCTTGCCGCCGAGCTCCTCGACCCGGGCCGATGCCTCGTCCAGGTCGGGTACCTCGAGGTCGACGTGCACCCGGTTCTTCCCCTGCTTCGGCTCCGGCACCTCCTGGAAGGCCAGCGCCGGCCCGCCCTCCGCCGTAGCCGTGAGCATGACGTACTGGTGCCACCGGGCCGCCACCTCGACGCCGAGTGCCGCGCTCCAGAACTCGCCCAGCCGGTCGGCGTCGGCGCAGTCGATGACCAGGTGCGAGAGACGTCCGACGGCAGCCATCCGGCGAGGCTACTGCGGGAAGGCAGGCTGACAGAGGCCGAGCGTGATCTCACGTCTCGTGATGGTGACTGGTTGAGAAATTCCCTGAATCCAGCATCATATGTATTGATGAAAGGGTGATCAACCGCTAGAACCATATGCATGTTCGATGTGGCGGAGCTCCCGAAGTTGGGCCAGCAGGTCGCCGGTCGAGACCTGTCACTGCTGTCCGATGACGATCTGTTGGCTGCCGCGGTCGAGGTCCAGGCGGCACGGGCGTCGGTCGAGTTGTACGAGGCCCGCCTCCTGGGTGAGCTGCAGGTCCGAGGGGTGACCGCTCGTCGCTACGGGTTGAGGACGGCGCCGTGGGTTGCGGCCGAAGCCAAGGTCGACCGGGGCGGGGTGGCCCGGCGGATGCGGCTCGGTCAGCGGTTGCGGCGCCTGCCGCTGGTCGAGGCCGCCGTCGCCACGGGTGCGGTGAGCAGCGATCATGCGGTGGCATTGGCTGACGCGGCGGCGAACCCGCGGGTCGGTGACCAGGTCGAAGCGGCGCAAGCCATCTGGGTCGAGTTGGCCGACACCACTTCCTATGCAGACTGGAAGCGCCAGCTCGACCACACCGTCGTCCAGCTCGACCAGGACGGCGGCTACGACCCCAACCGTGACCTGGCCCGCAACCGGTTGCGCCTGTCACCGTTCCCGGATGGGTCGCTGAACGTGGCCGGCGAGCTGGTCGGTGAGCAGGCCCTGGTCGTGCGCCAGTGCATCGAGGCCCACGCCGAGCGCCTCTTCCACAGGCTCCGACACGACCATGACCTCTGTCCCGAACTGGCGGTCCCGACCCACGCCACCCTCCTGGCCATGGCCCTCGCCGAGCTCGTCCTCCGCGGCTCCACCGTCGACCTCGACCACAGCACCGGCCCCGCCACCGACGTCACCCTCGTCGTCGAAGCCACCCCCGCCGTGGCGGTCGATCCTGAGGTCCGAGTGGACCCGACGGGGAACCCGCTGCTGGATCAGGCCTGTCCGGCGACGACGCCCGATGGTGACCATGTGCATGGGGAGGTGGCCGCGATGCTGTTGTGCGATCCGGTCATCACGGCCCTGGTCATCGAGACCCTCGGGGTGCCCCTCGACCTGGGCCGCACGGTCCGCTTGGCCAACCGCAGGCAACGCCGAGCTGTCGGCCGTCGCGACGGCGGCTGTGTGTTCCCGGGCTGTGACGCTCCGATCGGGTGGTGCGACGTCCACCACGTCGTCTGGTGGGACCGCGACGGACCGACCGACATCTGGAACCTGGCCCTGCTGTGCCGCCACCACCACGGCATCACCCACCGCCGAGGCTGGACCATGACCACCACCGGCGACCACTGGTTCACCTGGACCACCCCCCTCGGACAGACCCTCTACAGCCAACGCCACCGAGGCCGAAGTCCCACCCGTCAGCTCCAACCCGCCTGACCCGCACGACCCACTCCCCACCGACCCGACCGCTGGGCCCCGAGCTCGCGGTCGCGCCGGCGCGCCCGCGCTTCCCAGGCGACACGCCCACCTAGGGCTGGGCCGGTGGTTCCCTCGGCTCCCACAGCTCGACGCGGTTGCCTTCGGGATCGGAGAACCAGCCGAAGCGTCCGTAGGACTCGTCCATCGTCGCGGGGTCGACGGTGCCGCCGGCCGCGGCAACGGCGCGCAGGCAGCTATCGAGCTCGTCCACGCGGAGGTTGGTCATCGCGGGACGAACGTGCGAGGTCGGTCCGACGCAGCCGCGGAAGGAGCTCGCGCTCAGATGGCGAACTCGGAGACCTCGTGGGGGAGGGGCAGCGGGAAGTTGTCGAGACCAACCGAGCGGATGCGGGCCTCGCCGACGTCGGGGGCCAGCTGCACGGGCCGCAACGGCTGCTCCGTGGCGACCTCGTCCTCGACGACACGACGGGTCAGGGTGGTGGCGGCCAGGCCGACCATGGCCCGCCAGAAGTCCCAGCCGGGCTCGCCGATGCCCGCGGTGGTGAGCTCGTCGGTGAGGGCGACCACCTGCACCCGCTTGACCAGGTGGTAGTTCGCGCCGACGGCCCCCTGGAGGTCGAGCTCGACCACCCAGGTGTCTCCGCCAGAGAGGTACGGACCCTCCCGCCACTCGATCCGGTAGCGCGCCATGTGCAATGTGTAGCCGCCTTCGGCCGCTTTTGCGACCGGAACGGCGAACGGCCCTTCGGTCGATCAGTCCTGGGGGGAGGGAGGTACCCTCGCCGCATGGACGAAACCGGTGCTCCCACCACCCTCGACGACGGTCGCCCGCGCTGGCGGGGGATCAACCACCTGGCCCTCGTGACGCCCGACATGGACGGCACCGTCCGCTTCTACCACGGGGTCCTCGGGCATGCGGGTGGTCGCCTCGCTCTCGAACGGACCGATGCGTCACTACTTCTTCGAGATCGGCGACCAGAACACCATCGCCTTCTTCGAGTGGGACGGTGCCGACGTCGACCCCAACGGCGTGTCGAAGCCGGCCGGGATCCCGCCGACGTTCCCCACCCAGTTCGACCACATCTCGTTCAACCTGCCCGACGAGGAAGCCCTGCACTCGCTGGCCGATCGGCTGCGATCGTTCGATGTCGGCGTGACCGAGGTCGTCGACCACGGCTTCATGCACTCGATCTACTTCACCGACCCGAACGGCATCGCACTCGAGGCCAGCTGGTGGGTCGTCGACCCGACCGGCCGGGCTGCCACCTACGACGGATCGGCCGGCCTGTTCACCGACACCGACCCGGTGGCGGCGCTACGGGAGCTGGCCGCCACCGGCGAGCTGGCCTGGACCCCGACGACGAGCCTCGTCGACGCCGGTGCCGATCCCGCCTAGGCGATCACCCGCTTCTTGAAGCCGGAGATGCCCTTCCAGGAGAGCAGCCCGGTGAACGCGACCATGACCGGGTAGATCGCCAGCAGCGACATGTGCGGGATGTCGGTCAGGGCCGCCCGGAACCCTTCACTGATGTAGACGAGTGGGTTGGCCAGCGACAGGATCTGCAGCCAGCGGATGGCCTCCAGCGCCTTCCAGGGGTAGTAGATGCAACCCAGGAAGGTGATGGGCACCACGATCACGCCGAACAGCATGGGCACGGTGCGGGGGTCGAACATCGTGCCGAACGTGAGCCCCAGCGCGCTCGGCCATGAGGCAGGCCAGAGGCAGCAGCGTGACCAGGACGAGCCAGTTGATGTGCAGGTGTACGGGTGTGGCCGGCACGATGGCGGCGATCGGAAAGACCAGGAGCGCCGCGATGAGGCACTGCAGCGCACCGCCGACGATCTTCTCGACGGCCACCAGCTCGACCGGCAGCGGCGCGAGCACGCGGTCCTCGATCTCCCGGGTGTAGCCGAACTCCTGCACGAGCGGCAGGGCCACGGCCTGGATGCCCTGGAAGAGGATGACCGACGCGATCACGCCGGCGATCAGGGACGCGGTGTAGGCCGCGCTGCCGGCTCCGCCGCTCGGGCCACCACCGATGCCGAGCCCGATCTTGGGCAGCACGTAGGTGAACACGAACACCAGCAGGAACGGCTGGATCAGGGTGCGGGGCAGGAACTCCTTGAGGTTGTGGGCCAGCACGTAGGCGTCGCGTGCGAGCAGCGCTCGGAACGCAGACATGCCCGACGCCCGTGATGCCGACTCGAAGGCGGCCTCCGAGCTGTTGGGCGAGACATCGACGGTGGTCATTCGCGCAGGTCCTTCCCGGTCAGCTTGATGAAGACGGTTTCGAGCGTGGGTTCGGTGGCCGAGAGGTCGGTGACGTCGAAGCCGTGCTTCTCGGCGAGCAGCACGACGGCGGGCAGCACGCCCTTGGCGCCTTTCACGCCGAGGACGACCTTTCCGTCGACGACGTTGGCTTCGGTGGCGCCCTCGACCTCGGCGGCCAGGAGCGTGGCGACCCGTTCGGGATCGCCGGCGACGGTGACGAGCACCTGAGTGTCGATGCCGGTGGCGTCCTTCAGCTGGGCCGGGGTGTCCAGCGCCAGCATCTTGCCGTGGTCGACGATGGCGAGGCGATCGCAGAGCTGATCGGCCTCCTCCATGTAGTGGGTGGTGAGGAGGATGGTCTGGCCGTCGCCGTGGAGCTCGCCGAGGATCTCCCACAGGGCGATGCGGCTCTGCGGGTCGAGCCCGGCGGTCGGCTCGTCGAGGAAGAGGATCGACGGGTTGTGCATCACGGCCCGAGCCACCATGAGCCGCTGCGCCATGCCGCCGGAGAGGGCCAGCACGGAGGCCGTGGCCCGCTCGCTGAGGCGGAACTGCTCGAGCAGCTGGTCGGACCGGGCCCGGGACTGCTTGGCCGACATGCCGAAGAACCGGCCGTGGAAGTAGAGGTTGTTCCACACCGACAGCGAACGGTCGAGGGTGTTCGTCTGGGGCACCACGCCGATCAGGCGCTTGGCCAGCGCCGGGTGTTGCACGACGTCGATGCCCCCGACGAGAGCGCGCCCGCTGGTAGGGATCACCCGCGTCGGTGAGCATGCCGGCGGTCGTGGTCTTGCCGGCGCCGTTCGGGCCGAGCAGGCCGAAGATCTCGCCACGCCGCACGGTGAGGTCGAGGGCGTCGACCGCCTTGATGTCACCCGGGTAGATCTTGGTGAGCTGTTCCGCCCGGATCACCTCGTCGGTGGAGGTGGCGGAGCCGGCGCCCGGTGGGCTCGGGGCGTGCAGTGGACTCGTCATGCGACATCCGTTTCTGTCGTGGTCTTCGAGGTCGGTGGGGTCGTGCTGGCGGTCGTGGTGGTGTGGGTGCGTAGGCGCTCGAGCACCCGGTGGAACACCTGCTCCTCGTGCTCGCTGATGAGATCGCGCAGCTCGCGATCGACCCCTCGTGCGATCGTGACGAGCTCGGCGAAGTGCTCTTCGCCCCGCGGGGTGAGTGAGATGCGGGTCACGCGCCGATCTCGCGGATCGGTGTCCCGGCGGACGAGGCCGTCGGCCTCGAGCCGGTCGAGGTGACGGACGAGGGTGGCACCGCCGATCGACATCTTCTCGGCCAGCTCGCTCTGGCTCGGCGGATCGTCGTTGCCCGCAGCGTTCTGCAGGAGGATCCAGTTGGCCAGGCTGCTGCCGTGGCGGCCGAACGCCTCGTCGACCCAGGCTCGTACGGCCTTGGCGGTGAGCGCCAGGTCGCGGCCGATGGCCGGGACCGCCGGCGGCCCGCCCGGGCGGTCAGCAGTGGAGGGAGAAACCATTGGCCGACAATCTATTCGCATACGAACGAATTGTTCGTGCCGTGGCACGAGAAATCCCGATCGACCGACAGTTCCGGTCAGTCCCGCTCGTAGCGCCAGCCCGAGTCGAGCATCCAGAGGCGGTGGCGGGCGCCGGGGCGATCAGCGTCCTCGTCGTCGTAGCCGGCATCGCCGTGGTACAGCGCGACGCGCGCCGCCCTCGACGCCGGCGAAGCGGGTGGCGAACCACTCGGGTGGCTGCGCTGCCATGGCGGCCAGCGCCTCGGCCGTGGTGGCGTACGCCGCGAGGTGTTCGAGGGTGATCCAGGTTGGCGGCGACAGCTCGATCTCGAGGGCGTTGCGGCGCCGCATGGCATCGGACGGGGTCATCCAGGCGTGGCCGTGGATCTCGCCTCCGTCGATGTGCACCGTGCCTTCAGGGGCCGGGCCGGCGAAGAAGTAGGTGAGGAACCGCTTTGGGGCGATGGCGGGCGGGGTCCAGTGCGAGAACCAGATCAATGCGTCGGGATCGACGACCAGGTCGGCCTCCTCCAGAGCCTCGCGTACGGCCGCCTGCCGGGCAGCCGCCTCGAGCGCGTCGGGGCCGTCGTCGAGCACGCCACCGGGGTAGTCCTCGGGATCGATGCGGCCACCGGGCCAGACCCACATGCCTCCGGCGAACTCGAGTTTGGCGTTGCGACGCAGCATCAGGCTCTCGAGGCCCTGCCCGCCGTCGCGCAGCAGCACGACCGTGGCGGCCGGGAACGTGTTGGCGGGGAGCGCATCGGACATGGCCGGACCTTACGCCCGACACGCGCCGCACCACGGGTGTCGGCGTAGCCTGCGCCGATGTCGTCGAAGCGCGTCCCCGACCTGCGCGGGCAGGTCATCGTCATCACCGGAGGCAACTCCGGCATCGGCAAGGAGGCCGCTGTCGCACTGGCGGCCATGGGGGCGACGGTCGTGATCACCGCCCGGAACCAGGCCAAGGGCCAAGCCGCGCTCGCGGACGTGCGGCAGCGGTCGGGCAGCAGCCGGGTCGAGCTCATGGACCTGGATCTGGCCGACTTCGCCTCCATCCGGGCGTTCGCGGCGGAGCTGCTCGAGCGGTTCGACCGCCTGGACGTGCTCGTGAACAACGCCGGGGGGATCATCTCCGATCGGGTCCACACGGCGCAGGGGTTCGAGATGACCTTCGGCGTCAACCACCTCGGGCACTTCCTGCTGACCGATCTGCTGCTCGACCGGCTGGTGCAGAGCGCCCCGTCTCGGGTGATCACGGTGGCCTCGATCGCCCACCGGTTCGCGATGAGCGGCCTGGCCTTCGACGACCTGCAGAGCGACCTCGGCTACAGCTCGATGGACGTCTACGCGAAGTCCAAGCTGGCCAACATCCTGTTCAGCAACGAGCTCGCCCGCCGGCTGGAGGGCACCGGGGTCACGTCGAACTCCCTGCACCCCGGCGGGGTCCGCTCCGGGTTCGGCAAGTCGGACCGCAACCGGGGCATCGATCGGATCGCGATGGTCGTCGGCGCCCCGTTCCTGCGGTCGGCGAAGGGTGGGGCGAAGACGACGGTCTACCTGGCGTCGTCGCCGGACGTTGCCAGCGCCACAGGCGGCTACTACGTCCGCCGCAAGCTGCACACGCCGTCCAAGCGCGCTCGGGACGCGGCTGCCGCCGGGCGCTTGTGGGACGAGAGCGAGTCGCTCGTGGCCAAGGCCGGGGCGTGAGGTTCCCGGGCGAGCAGGACCTCCTCGACGAGCGGTCGGCGGTGCTGGTCACGCTGGCCTCGCTCACCGACGACGAGTTCGAGTCAGGGCCGACGCTGTGCTCCGAGTGGTCGCCACGAGACGTGCTCGCGCACCTGATGGGCATCGACGGATCGCTGGGGGAGTACGTCAGGGCCAAGGGCAACATCGCCCGGGCCAACGCCGAGATCGTCGAGCGGGCTCGGTCGCGATCACGGGCCGACCTGATGGCCTCGGCCGAGCGCTGGGCGACGAAGCCGGCCCTGAGCACCCGCGGCAGCGCGCTGTTCCTCCTGGGCGACATCGCCGTGCACCACCAGGACATCCTCCGCGGCGTCGGTCGATCGAGGGACGTGCCGGCGCCGTGCCGCGCCGCGATCCTGCGGGAGGGCGCGGTGCTCGGCCCGCACCGGCTGCTGCGCTACCGGGTGGTGCCCGACGACGGTGGGCGGCCCATGGGTCGCGGTGCCGTCGTCCGGGGCAGCTCCGAGGCGCTCGGGATGTGGCTCACCGGCCGCGCGGCAGTCGAGTCCGACCTCGTCTTCGTGCAGTAGGCGTCGGTCCCGGTCTCGAGTCAGGCCAGGCCGATGCGGCGGAGCATCGACGGCGGCACGCCGTCGTCGCCGCGGGCCAGCATGGCGGCCCGCTCGATGTTGATCTCGTCGAGGTGCCGGTCGGTCCACTCGTCCCACGGGCCCTCGGGGATGCCGTTCGGGTCGCCCTCGGCGTCGACGCACGACCACAGGTACGCCTGCAGCGCCAGCACGTCGTCGGCCCCACCGACCGGGCCGATGCCGGGGACGATCGTCGTGGCCATGTCGCCGAGGTCGCCCAGCGCGTCGGCCCACCCGCCAGGGTCGCCGTCGAAGGCGTTGGGCGTGGCGCCGAACGAGCACATGGCGCCGGCGAACAGCACGTCGGCCGACGGCACGAGCAGCACGAGGTTCTGCGCCATCTGCCCTGCGGACGGCACCGCACAGACGCCGGTCGTCAGCCAGGCGGCCACGTCGACGGTGTGGGAGATCGGTCGGGTCGTGAACTCGTCGTCGAACTCGTCGGCCCAGGCCGGGAAGAGGCGCCGGTAGCCCTCGACGTTCGGCGGCTGGTCGAGCATCGCGCTGGTCTGCGAGCGGCCGTAGCGGGCGGCCATCCAGAACACCGACGACCCTCCGACGTACTCGATGTGGCTGCTCGTCAGCACGGCCCGACGGATCGGCGCGCCCATCGCGGCGATGACGTCGTGGAACGGCAGTGCCTGCGACGGCGTGAGCAGGGTGTCGACGATGGTGGCGCCGTCGTCCTCCACGATCAGCCCGGCGTTGGCCCGGCCGTGCCCGTGCGGCAGCTGCAGCCAGGCGAACACGCCGGCACCCAGCTCGACGAGTCCGGCACGGTCGAGGTCGGGTTCGGCATCGGACACGGCCGGCAGGCTACCGAGCCTGCGCGATGCTGACCCGATGTCGCCGCAGCCGGTCATGACCGCCGATGAGCTCAACGACTTCTTCCTGGCCGCCTTCGAGGGCAGCGAGCGGTCCTACCGGATCGAGTACGTCGAGTCCGGGCTCCTGCGCGCCCGCGTGCCGGTGGCCAACCTCCTGCTCCGACCGGGCGGCACCGTGTCGGGACCGACGCAGATGGGCCTCGCTGATGGCGCCGCCTACGCGCTCGATCCTGGCCCACATCGGTCCGGTGGCGCTCGCGGTCACGAGCAGCCTGAACATCGCCTTCCTGCGCAAGCCGCAGCCGGCCGACCTCATCGCCGATGCCACCTTCCTCAAGCTGGGTCGAAAGCTGGCCGTGGTCGACGTGCGCCTGCGGTCCGACGGCAGCGACGACGTCATCGCCCAGGCCACCGTGACCTACGCCATCCCCGCCAGCGAGTGGGCCTAGGCGCTGCGGCCACCGCGGGCCGACGGCTCAGCCGTCGGGCAGGTGGTCGAGGTTCCAGGCGGTGAGGTGAGCTCCGATCGGGGCGGTCATCGGCGGAGAGGTGGCGGGGTCGATGCCGGGTGGCCAGTGCTGCCAATGGGTGTCGGTGCGGGCGAAGGTGGCGCCTCGGTAGGACTTGTCGTCGTGGTCGCGGTGGCACATGCCATGGATGGCCTCGACCGAGGTCTCCTGCACCTCCGCGTAGTCGATGATGTGGTCGAGCTCGCCCACATCCAAGTGGCACCGCGGCACGGTGCAACGGCGGTCGCGGACGCGCACCGCGAGATCGACCGGCCGGGTGCGGTGGCGGCTGGTGGTGGCGTAGGCCCGCATGTCGACGGTGTCGTGGATGAGCAGCTCCGCGTGGAGCTCGGGTAACAGGCGTCGGATCCAGCTGACGGGGATCGCTCCGATGCCCGGGATCTCACAGGTCTCGCCCGGGGCCGCGTAGCCCCGCTTGAGGGCGATGCCGTCGACCAGCAGCACCAGGTTCCAGCTCACCTTGGGGTCCAGCCCGTCAGCGGCGCCGAGGTCGGCCCCGGGGGCGAACAGCCGGCCCTGACCCTCGGCGTCGAGATCGGTGTCGGCAGCTGGCGATGCCCGTGGAGGCACGACCGGAGGTGTCGATGGCGCAGCGGTGTCGGTGGTGGGGCTCGTCGTGTCGGAGACGGCGACCGTCGGGCCGGTGGCGCCGCTGCGGATGGCGGCCAGGAAGGCGTCGGCCCGGTAGGCGTCCCACCCGTCACGTTCGCTGGCCGTGCGGGCCTGCTCGTGGCGGGCCCTCAGATGTGCGTCGATGATCGGCTTCACCGACGCGTACGCCGCCGGGGTGAACAGGCCATGGATCTCGACATGGCCCTCGCGACTCGAACTGATGCGCAACGAGCGGCTGCGGTGAAGTCTGGCATGGCGGGCCGCTTCGTCTTCGGCCGAGCGGGCGGCACGGCGGACCTTGTCCGCGGCCTGCCGGGTCTCACGCAGATCGTGGTTGAGCCGAGCATCGGCCAACAGGCGCTGCTCGGAACTCGGGTCGACGGTGGCGGCGTCGGTGACCGCCTCGGCCTCATCGGTGGAGATGTCCCCTGCCACGAGCGCGTCGCGGGTTGCCGGGCAGGCGTCGAGCCGCTTGGCCGTCTCGAGCGCCCGCTTGGCCTGGGTCATGGACGTGCCGTTCTGACGAGCCAGCCAGTCGGCCGCCGAACGGGCACGCGCCGCGTAGGCGTTGCACTCGTCGGCCCGGCCAGCCAGCACCAGCTGAGCCGCCTGGCAGCGACGGATCACCACCGCCAGCCGCTCTGCCCCTGCGGCGGCGTCGACACCGCTCGACACCGACGCGTCGAGCCCATCGCACCACGCCGCCACGATCCGCTCGACCGCGGCCAGGTCGACGACCTCGTCGACGGTCTCCGCGTGCGGAGAGGAGATGGAAGTGATAGACATATCATCAAGATATCGAACAGCAGTACGAGAATCAACGGTAGATCAATATAAAGATGGAACCCCGCTGATGTCATACCGAAGGGAGCGCGGCCGCGAAACCAGCGCTTCGCCACGGTCGCCGAGGGAGCGGATGCTGAGGCGATCACCAGGGCCACGGTCGCGAACAGCGCACCCGGAGGCAGTCGCTCAGCACGCGTTCAGCTGGATGGTCCAGTTCGAGGCGGGCGCGTAGGTGGCCCGGAAGAGGATGTCGCCGACGTCGCCGTCCCAATCGCCACCTGTGTCCGGGATCGGCACCGTGTGCCACGTGACCGGGTCGAGTTGGGTGAGGCGGTAGCCGCCGCAGCTGTCGCACCCGGTGTTGCCTTCGTGCACCTCCGCCAGCCAGATGGCGAGCTCGGCGGCGGCGTGGGAGTCGGGGGCGGCCACGTCGAACGGCGGCGTGGCGGTGGCTGCCCTCTGCAGGTCGGCCACGTCGTGCTCGAACTGCGCGGCCGCCTCACGGCCGTTCCTCAGGCACGCCAGCGAATCCTGCACCCCCAGGTCGGTGGTGGGAAGCGTCACCGGCAGCGGATCGGTCGAGACAACCATCCGCGTGAAGGCCCCGAGGGCCGACTGCCGTGACACCAGGTCGCTCTGCACCACCACCGCGGCCAACGTGAGGTCGGGTGGCATGCCGAACGGGATCGCCGCCTGTGGTGCGACGGTGTCGATGGCGCGGATGGCGTCGACGGTCTGCTGGTCGACGACGACATGGTCGGGGGAGACCGCGCCGTTTATCCGGTCGGCGGCCGCCTTCAGCTGGGCGTCGACCTCGCGGGCAGCAGACACATAGGGCGCGAGCTGGGCGGCGGCCGACGGGGCCGGCGGAACGGACGTGACGGTCGTGCTCGCCGAGCCCGAGACGCTGGTGCTCGTCTCGGTGGACACCTGTTGCTCGGCCTCGTCGTCCTTGCTGCTGCGACCGGCCACGAACGACACCGCTGCGGCCAGCAGGGCCACCGCGAGCACAGCCACCACCACCTGCCAGGTGTGCCAGCGAGGCCGCCGCTCGTTCGCCTCGAGCGTGGCGCCGTCGGTCGTCGGGACCCCACCATCGGCCTCGCCTGATCCACCTGATCCGCCAGCTGCCATCGCGTCGCTCCCGCGCTCGGTGGGTTGCTGTTCCCATCATGAGCACGACGAAGCCTTCAGCCGACAGGGTCGGAGGTCCTCTCACGGAGCGCGCGAGCTGCACACCTCCCACCGACGTGGTCGTCAGGAGAGCAGTTCGGGGTGTTGGGCGCGGACCATGCGACGGATGCCGTCGTGCCAGTCGACGGTGGTGGGGCCGAGCAGCTCGAGCCGGAGGGTGTTGTCGACGGTGACGCCGCCGATGGTGCTCTCGGTGATGTCGAACGCGGCCTCGACGCCCACCATCTCGGCCATCAGCTTCACCCAGTCCTCGAGGTCGACCTGCTGGTCGCCGCCCCAGTTGACGATGGTGGCCGGCACGTTGGCGGCCGCCAGCAGCCCGGGAAGGGTGGCGATGATGTCCTCCTCGTGGATCGGGTTGAAGAGGTTGGGGCGATCGGGGTGGACCATCACGGGCATGCCGGCCAGCAGCATCTCGAGCTGGAAGGCCGGCCACCCACCGTTGTCGCCGTACGGCACGTTGAGGCGGGCGATGGTGGTGGGCAGGCCCAGCTGGCGGGCCTCGGTGCGCACCACGGCTTCGGTGGCGATCTTCGAGATGGAGTACGTCGGCAGCATGACCCGGTGGTTGTCGCCGAGGGGATCGGTCTCCACCAGCTGGTGGCTGCCGGCGTGCTGGTACACGCCGGTCGACGAGCAGTGCAGGAACGCCGTGGCCGAGCGGCAGTGCGCCATGAGCAGGCCGGCGGCCTCGGCGTTGCCCCGCAGGTCGACCTCCCACCGGTTGGACTTCACGACAGCCAGGTTGATCACGTAGTCGACGTCGTCGGGCACGTCGTCGAAGTTGCCGGCGGCCAGGTCGACGGGGATGCACCGCACGCCCAGGGCCTCGAGCTCGCCCTTCGCCTCGGCGTCACGGAACCGGGCGATGCCGATCACCTCGTTCGAGGCGGCCAGGGCCTGAGTGACCGGGAGGGCGACCTGCCCAGCTGGTCCGGTGATCAGGATCTTCTTGCCCTCGATCGGGTCGTGCCGGTCAGCCATCGGATGTTCCCCCACGTCGTTCGATAAACGAGAACCTGTTCTCGTTTTGCGCACCGTAGCCGGACGGCGAGCGGTCGGCTGCTAGGGTGCACGGGTTCGACTGATCGTCACCCGCGCGCAGAGGCATGCGTGGGCCCTCGTCACGAGCGGCCAATGCCGGCGCCCGATCAGCCACCTGGCCTGCGGCCTGCCTCTTCCGCTGCCCTCGTCACACCCCGCCGGACGATCCGCGTCCCGCCGCCCCAGGAGCCCCCCGTGTCCCGTACCTTCGCCGATCTCGGCGTCCCCGCGCCCATCGTCCGATGGCTGTCCGCCCAGGGCATCACCTCGGCCTTCCCCATCCAGGAGATGACCCTCCCCGACGCTCTTGCCGGCCGCGACCTCTGCGGCAAGGCCCCCACGGGTTCGGGCAAGACCATCGCCTTCGGCATCCCCATGGTCGCCTCCGTCGGCGAGGGCCAACCCCGTCGGCCCAAGGGCCTCGTGCTCGTGCCCACCCGTGAGCTGGCCTCGCAGGTCCGTGACGAGCTGGCCCTGCTGGCCGGCCCGCGGGGCAAGTACATCGAGGCCTTCTACGGCGGCAACGGCTTCGGCAAGCAGTTGAACGCCCTGCGCCGCGGCGTCGACATCGCGGTGGCCTGTCCCGGCCGCCTGATGGACCTCATCAACCGAGGCGACATCAAGCTCGACGCCATCGAGTTCGTCGTCATCGACGAGGCCGATCGCATGGCCGACATGGGCTTCCTGCCCGAGGTCCGCAAGATCCTCGACCTCACCCCGAAGGACCGCCAGACGCTGCTGTTCTCGGCCACCCTCGACGGCGACATCGACGTGCTCGTGCGCAACTACCAGCGCAACCCGTCACGTCACGAGCTGGCCAAGGACCCGTCCGACGGCGCCAAGGTGACCCATCTGTTCTGGAACGTCTCGCGTGACCAGCGCGTGCCGCTGTGCGCCAAGATCATCAGCTCGGCCGGCCCGACCATCGTGTTCTGCCGCACCAAGCGGGGTGCCGATCGCGTTGCCCGCCAGCTCGAGCAGACCGGGCTGCGCACAGCGGCCATCCACGGCGATCGCTCGCAGTCCCAGCGCGAACGTGCGCTCGAGTCCTTCCACCGGGGCCAGATCGATGCCCTCGTGGCCACCGACGTCGCCGCCCGTGGCATCCATGTCGACGGCGTCTCGGCGGTCGTGCACCTCGACCCGCCGGCGGACGAGAAGGACTACGTCCACCGCTCGGGCCGCACCGGCCGGGCCGGGGCCGAGGGTGTGGTCGTGACCTTCGTGGCGCCCGAGCTGCGCAAGGACGTCACCAAGATGCAGAAGATCCTGAAGATGCCTCAGGGCATCACCTCGCCCGACGCCGACGGCCTGCCGGTGCTCGAGCGCCCGGCCCGCAAGGTCCGCGCGGTCGCCCCTCGTCACGAGGACGATCGTCCCCAGCGTTCGGGCCGTCCCGGCTCGGGCTCGCCCCGTCGGGCCAACGGCCCGCGCCGCAGTGGCGCAACCGGCCGCCGCAACGGAGCCTCGGGTGCGCCCGGTGCCCGCAGCGAGAGCCGCGGCGAGGCCCGGGCCGACGGCTCGGCGCCCAAGCCCCGAGGCCCGAAGCCCGGCAAGTCCGCCGGGCGTTCGGGCGAGAACCGCAAGGTCCGCCGAGAGCACCTGCAGGGCGGCACCGCTGCGGCCACCCCGTCCGGGCCGAGCCGCAGCTCCCGTCGTGCCGCCGCCCCCAACCCGGACAAGGGCAAACGCCGCCAGCCCAGCAACCCGCGCTAGTCAGTCGGTCCCGCTACTGGCTCACGCCGGGGGCGCGTCGCCCTCGCGGGAGCGGTAGTACGGGCGGCCGACCGCCTCCCACTCCTCGTAGAGCTCGAGGAACTCCTCGCCGAAGAACGGGTCCTGGCCGCGCAGCGGCATCACGGCCCGGCGGATGGTGAAGTCGAGCGGGGCCAGCGCGATGGCCTGGTCGAAGTGGCCGTCGGCCGCCTCGGTCCGGCCGTCGCGGCGCAGCTCGAGGGCGATGCGGAACTCGAGCCTCGCCCGCTGCTCGTCGTCGGTGGGCGGCATCTGGTGGGCCCGCACGTCGTCGGCGTCGCCGAGGGGCAGCTCGTCGTCGGTCACCCACTTGCGCAGCGCCTCGAGGTGCGGACCGGAGTCGATGCCGTGGAAGTCCTTGAACTGGTCGTCGCTGAAGGCCACGTCGTTGGGCCGCACCACCTGGTCGTCCTCGTCGATCCACACGACTGTCGGCACGTTGACCAGGCTGTAGCGCTCGGTGATCACGTGGTCGCGATCGAGCAGCACCGGGAAGCTGGCATCGGCCTCCTGGACCCACGGCCGCACCGCCTCGGGATCCTCGTCGACCGCCACCGCGATCACCGACAAGCCCTGCGGGGCGAGCTCCAGGTTGATCTGCTCCCAGCTCGGCAGGTCGTAGCGGCATCCGCACCACGACGAGAACGCGACGAGCAGCTTCTTGCGGCCCGTGAAGTCGCCGAGCGAGACGGGGTCGCCGTCGATGGTGTCGACGGTGAAGTCGGGGGCCTGGAGCGTGGCCATCTCCTCGGACCGGCGGGCCGCGCTCGGAGCGAGGGCCACGATGCGCTCGACGGCGTCGGTGACGACGACCTGGTCGGTGAGTCGGGCGAACACGGCGAGGTCGATGCGCCCGGAGTCGACCAGCTCGGGCCACATCGACGTGGGCACGCACACGGCGCCTCGGCACAGCCCTTCGGGCTTGAGCGTCCAGTCGGTGGCGATGGCCAGGTGGGAGGGGTCGACGAGCACCCGATCACCGTCGAGGTCGGCTTCCACCGCGGTGGTGCGGTCGTCGCAGATGAGGGTCAGGGTTTCCACGGGCGGCACCTTAGGTCCAGGGGAACCGACCGACTCGGTCCTGCCACTCGTGTCGCGGCGCTACTGTCTCGACGATGGCCAGCGGCTCGAAGAAGAAGAACCGGAACAAGAAGCAGCAGCGCAAGCCCCACAAGCCGCTGCCGAAGGTCGGCACGCCGGCCGACAACGCCTATCGCATGCACGAGAGCCGCGAGGACCTGCTCGACTTCGGGCTGGCCCGGCCCAAGCGGGGACCGATGAACGCCGTCGTGATCATCGTGGTGGTGGCCTTCCTGGCGCTCGGCCTGCTGGGCCTCCTGCTGCTCACCTGAGAACGACTGCAACACACCGGCCACCTGGCGCATCGTTGGGGGTGTGAGCGAGCACGCGGGACCGGGAACCGAGTCGTCGTCGCCTGACGCGCTCTTCCGGGTCGAGCGCGACGGCATGGTGCGCCTGGCGGTGCTGCTGGTGGGATCGCGGCCGATGGCCGAGGAGATCGTGCAGGACAGCTTCTCCGTCGTGCTGCAGCGATGGGACACACTCGATCGACCCGGTGCCTACCTCCGGACCGTGGTCGTCAACGGCTGCCGGATGGCGCTGCGGCGGCGCGACACCGAGCGGCGTCATCGCGAGCTCGACCCGCCGCTGCCGGCGGACTCGCCGGACGAGCTGATCGAGCTTCACGTGGCCCTGGGCACGCTGCCCGAGCGGCAGCGGGTGGTCGTCGTGCTTCGGTACTTCGTCGACCGCACCGATGCCGAGATCGCCGAGACGCTCGGCTGTCGACCGGCCACGGTCCGCTCGCTGGCGCACCGTGGTCTCACCCGACTGAGGAAGGAACTGGCATGAGCACTGACACGTTTGCGGGTCTCGAGGCCCGGCTGCGGTCCGATCTGCCCCGCCTGGCCGACACGCTCGCGACGGACGACGTCGGTGCCGGCCCGACGGACGCCGACGTCGTGCGCAGTCTGGAGCCGAGCAGCTCGGGTGGACGGCGTCGGCGCTGGTTGGTGCCCACGATCGCCGTAGCGGCGGTCGTGCTGGTCCTGGTCGGCATCGTGCTGGTGATGCGGTCGAGCGACGATCGCGATGCTCGCCCAGTCGACGTCGGACCGGCACCGGTCGAGTCGGGATGGGCGCCGATGGCCACGTCGCCCCTCAGTCCTCGCGAGGCGGCGGTCTCGGTGTGGACCGGCACCGAGGTCATCGTGTGGGGCGGTCGGCTCGGCAACACGGCCCTGCTCGACGGCGCCGCGTACGACCCGGCGACCGACACGTGGCGCACGATCGCCTCGAACTCCTGGGGCCACCCCGGTGCCCACGCGGTGTGGACGGGCACCGAGATGGTGGTCCTCGCCAAGAACGGCGGCGCGGCCTACGACCCCGTCACCGACACCTGGCGCGACCTTCCGCTGCTCCGGGGCGGAGGCGGATCGTTCCTGGCCCCGGCGTGGACCGGTGACGCGCTCCTCGGCATCGGTGTGGATGTTGCAGCGAACGACACGTCGGTCAGTTTGGCAGCCTCGACGCTCAGCGGTGATGGCTCGACTTGGGAGGACGGCGGGAAGATCGCCATCTCGGACAACGTGTTCGACACCTCCGCCGACTACCAGGTGGCGTGGAGCGGCAGCGAAGCCGTGGTTTGGGACGGTCACATGCGAGGCTGGGTCTACGACCCGACCGCCCGCACCTGGCGATCGCTTCCCTGCGACGGGTGCACGCCGCACGCGGAACCGGACCGCACGATTCCTGTGGCCGTCGATCAGGCGCTCTATCTCGTTTCCTCGAGCCACCTGGGTCCGGAGTCGTACCTTTCGCTGGCGGTTCCTACCACGGATCCGCTGGCGGGAGAGCTCTGGGTCGGACGCGGTACCGGCGTGACCGGTCGGCTCGACCCCGGGTCGCAGGCGGTCCCGGCCGGTGGAGATCGGGCCATGGTGCTCAGCACCGCGATGGCGCCCACGTCGGTCGACCTCTCGACGGGCGAGTGGGTTGACACCGATCCCGACCAGAGGGTGCTCGGCGGCGCCTATCAGTCGGCGGTATGGACCGGTGAGGAGCTCGTAGTGTGGGGCGGAGCGGACGGCTCGGGGCAGGTCACGGCGAACGGTTGGCGGTGGCATCCGGGAGGGTGACCTGTTTCTCGATCCCGGTGTGCCTAGCCTTCGCCCCGGACGGAAGGGCGAACCGTGACCATCGTGCTGCACCACACCATCATCCGATCGCGGAGCAAGCAGCGATCGGCCGCGTTCTTCGCGGACCTGCTCGGCCTCGAGATGGGTGATCCGACAGGGCCGTTCATCCCGGTGCGGGTGAACGAGGACCTCACCTTCGACTTCGACGACCGGTTCGGCGTCCTCCGCGGGCACTACGCGTTCCATGTCGACGACTCGACGTTCGATGCGGTGCTGGTACGCATCGCGGGATCGGACATCGAGTACGGATCGGGCCCCGGACGGTGGATGGATCGCGAGATCAACAACCTCGGAGGCGGTCGGGGAGTGTACGTCCGCGACCCCGACGGCCACAGCTACGAGCTCTTCACCCTGGTGCCGACCTTCTCGTCCGAGGGACTGATGCCGAACGGCCACGCACCGGACGGCCACTCACCGGACGATCTGGCGGCCTCGGACCAGATCGAGGTCTGACCTGAGGGTCAGAGGGTCGTGGAGAGGCCGCCGTCGACGGGGATGACCGCGCCGGTGAGGTAGGAGCCGGCCTTCGAGCTGAGGAAGATGGCGGTGCCGGCCATGTCGCTCGGCTCGCCGATGCGGCGCAGGGGACAGGAGGCGATGATGCCGTCGCGGAACGCGTCGAGGGTGGCGGCCATCATCTGGCTCTCGAACGGGCCCGGCGCGATGGCGTTCACCGTGATGCCCTCGCGAGCCAGCCGCTTGGCCAGCACCTTGGTCAGGTGGTGCACCGCGGCCTTGCTCGTCGAGTACGAGTAGGTCTCGAGGTCGGGTACGTGGAGGCCATCGATCGAGCCGATGTTGATGACGCGCGACGGATCTCCGGGGCTCGATGCAGCGGCCAGCGCGGGCACGAGGTACCGGGTCAGGTGGAAGACGCCCTTGACGTTGAGGTCGAGCACGCGGTCCCACGCAGCGTCGGGGAACTCGGCCAGCGGAGCGCCCCAGTTGGCCCCCGCGTTGTTGACCAGGATGTCGAGCGAACCCTCACGCTCGGTGATGTCGTCGGCCAGGCGCTTGCACTCGTCGTGCGCGCTGAGGTTGGCCGGAACGGCGACGCACTCGCCGATGCCGGAGAGCTCGGCGGCCACCTCGTCGCAGACCTCCGCCTTGCGCGATGAGATGTACACCTTGGCCCCTGCCTCGACGAAGCCGCGGGCGATCATCAATCCGATGCCGCGACTCCCGCCGGTCACGAGCGCGGTCTTGCCTTCGATGGAGAACAGGTCGGTCATGGGCGGCGAGGCTAGGCCGCGATCGACCCTCGCCGGCCCTTTGCCACAGAGCGTGGTTCTGAGTGCTCGTCAGGTCTGGGAGGCACGCGTCGCGATCCAGCACTACCCTGCCGCCAGGGAGTAGAGGGCCAGAGAGTCGCGCGACGTGCTTGGAGCGCGTCTCGCACTGGCGGGAAGGCAGGTCAGGGCGTGCCGGCTGAGAAGCCCGCAGTGCAGCACGAGATGCAGGGCGAGCCCCGGGCGAGGCTCTCGTCCACCCTCGCGCGCCACCTGGCCCCCCTGGCGTCCGTCTTCGACGCCACGCCGATCGCCATGGGGGTCTGGACCCTCGAGGGCGTGCTCGTCCAGGCCAACCCCGTGTTCCGCGACCTGGTGGACCTGTCGGTGGCCGAGGTCGTGGGCCAGCGCTTCGAGTCCTTCGTCGATCCGGCCGACGCCGCCGATGTCCGTGCCAGCCTCCACGACCTCTGGGACGGCAGGCGCAACTACTTCGAGTGCGACTTCCGCTGCGCCCGACCCGATGCGGAGCCGCACTGGGTGCGGACGATGGTCACCGCCGTCTACGGCCCGACCGGTCACCCCGACTACCTCCTGTCGCAGGTCTTCGACTTCGCCAACCCGCGCACGAGCAAGACCCAGACCCGTCGCCTCGTCAACGAGACACCGGTGATGCTCTGGCTCACCGACCCAGACGGCTGGCCGCGCGTCGGCAACCGCACGAGCTTCGAGTTCCTCGGCGCGCGTCCGGACGTCGATGACCTCGGCGAGGCGCTGTTCCGTGCCATCCACCCCGAGGACCTGGAGGAGGTCGCCGACGACATCGCCCGGAACATGCGCGATCGGGCACCGTTCGAGTTCACCGTGCGGGTGGCACGCGCGGACGGCGAGTACCGCTGGCTGCACCACCGGGCCCTGCCCTTCTTCGACGACGAAGGGGCGTTCGAGGGCTACGCCGGTGCCAGCCTCGACGTGACCGAGGCCGAGGAGCTGCGTCGCCAGCTCGACGACGTCCGCCAGCTCTTTCAGACGGTCACCGATGCCGGACCGCTGGCCGTGCTCCGCACCAACCCCGATGGCGACATCGTCTACGCGAACGGTGGCTGGCCGAGCCTGCTCGACGAGACCCGCGAGCTGCCGGGGCTGAACTGGCGCTCGATCCTGGCACCCGAGCACGTCGACGAGATCGTCACCCGCGGCCTGGCCTCGATCAGCTCTCGCGAGCCGTTCACCGTGCGGGTCCGCACCATCGACCCCGATGCCGGCATCGACGACTTCACCGTGCAGGGGCCCGACCAGACCTGGGGCGAGCTGCGCGTGGCCCCCGTGTTCGACGAGGACGGCACCCATGAGGGCTTCGTCGCCACGCTGGCCGACGTCTCGGCCGAGGTCGCCGCCGGCACCCGCGCCGATCGCCTGGCCCGCGTCCTCGAAGCCGGGTCGGACTTCCTCATGATCGCGGAGCGCGACGGCGCCATCTCCTACGTCAACGATGCCGCCCAACAGACGCTCGGTGTGCGGGGCTCGACGGTGGGTGGGACGCCGAGCTTCCTCATGGACGTGCTCGACGCCGATTCCTTCGAAGCGTTCCAGGAGGTCGTCGAACCGACGCTGGCGTCCGACGGCATCTGGCGGGGCGAGCTCACCTTCCGGGCCCGGTCAGGGGCCCAGATCCCGGTGTCGGCGCTCTTCCTCGCCCACGAGAACCACCTCGGTCGGCTCGAGTCCATCTCCGCGGTAGCTCGCGACATCACCGACCTCAAGGACGCCGAGCGGCGCCTCCGCCAGCTCGCCACGCACGACTACCTGACGGGCCTCCCGAACCGGGTGCTGCTCTACGACCGGCTGGAGCAGGCGCTGGCTCGGTTCCACCGCCACGGCCAGCCGGTCGCGCTGCTCTACCTCGACCTCGACCGCTTCAAGCCCATCAACGACGAGCTCGGCCACCAGGTCGGCGACGCGGTGCTGGTCGACATCGGCGTCCGCATCCACACCGTCATCCGCGAGACCGACACCGCGGCCCGCATCGGTGGCGACGAGTTCGCGGTGCTCGTCGAGGGCATGGAGGACCCGGTCATGCTGCGGCAGGTCGCGGATCGGCTGATCGATGCCATCTCGGCGCCCATGTCGGTGCGGGGCCACGAGGTGCAGGTCGGCGCGTCGATCGGCCTCGTCGTCGCGGGGGCCAAGGCCGCCGAGGCGGACGCGCTCATGGCGGCGGCCGACGCCGCGATGTACCGGGCCAAGGCCGCCGGTCGGGGCCGCTACGAGTTCGTCGGCCCGACTCTCGCCTGACCTGTCCAGATTCGGGCGGGAGGGGGACGACGTGACCTACGCGCCGCAGGTGGCGATGGCATCGCCGTAGAGCAGGCGCTTGTGCTCGCGGACGACGTCGCGGTTCTTGCCGGCCAGCTCGGCGGCCAGGGCCACGGCCCGGTCGAGCACGTCGGCCTCGGCGGCCACCTCGTCGACGATGCCGGCGGCCAGCGCCTCGGGGCCGCTGTAGCGACGACCCGAGAGGCACGAGTCGTGCAGGGCCTGGCGGGGGACGTGGGCCTCGACCACCGCGAACATGGCCGGGGTGAGCGGCAGGCCCAGGTCGACCTCGGGGAGGCACCAGAAGCCGCGGTCCTCGCGCATGACGACATAGTCGTGCGCGACGGCCAGCATGCCGCCTCCGGCGAAGGCATGGCCGTTCACCGCGGCCACCGTGACCGCACCGAAGCCGAGCACTCGGCCGAGCAGCCGGTGGACCTCGTCGAGGAAGCCCTCGGTGCCGTCGGCTCCTGACATCACCCAGTCGAGGTCGAGGCCGTTCGAGAAGAACTTGCCTTCCCCGGTGGTGACGAGCGCAACCGGTCCCTCGACGGCGTCGACCTGGTCGAGGGCCGCGTGCAGCGCCTCGATCGACGGTCGGTTGAAGCGGTTCTCGTCGTTGCGCATGTGGAGCACCCACACGTCCCCACGCTGCTCGAGCTCGATCCCACGCGGGTTCCCGTCGGTCCCACGCCGCTCGAGCTCGATCCCACGCTGGTCTCCGTCGGTCATGGGGCGGGAGCGTAGCGGTGGGCGCGCTGGTCTACCGTCTGGGCGTGGCTGACTACCGACCTCCCCTCAACGACATCTCGTTCGTCCTCGACAACCTCGTCGACCTCGACGAGATCTGCCAGCTCGAGCCGTTCACCCACCTCGACCCCGACACCATCAAGGCCGTCCTCGAGGAGAACGCCCGCTTCGTCGGCGACGTGATCGCCCCGCTCAACCGCATCGGCGACGAGCAGGGCATCGCAGCACCAGGCCGACAACACGGTGAAGACGCCCGACGGGTTCATGGAGGCCTACAAGGCCGTACGTCGACGGCGGGTGGGGCGGCGGTGCCGTTCGAGCCGGCGTACGGCGGCGGCGGGTTCCCGTGGCTCGTCGGCATCGCCATGCAGGAGCTCATCTCCAGCGCCAACATGGCGTTCTCGATGTGCCCGCTGCTCACCCAGGGCGCCATCGACATGCTGCGCCACCACGGCAGCGAGGAGCAGAAGGAGATCTACCTCCCGAAGATGGTGACGGGGGAGTGGACCGGCACGATGAACCTCACCGAGCCCCAGGCCGGCTCCGACGTCGGCGCGCTGCGCACCAAGGCCGTGCCCGCCGGACGACGGCACCTACCGCATCACCGGCACGAAGATCTTCATCACGCTTCGGCGAGCACGACATGGCCGACAACATCATCCACCTGGTGCTGGCCCGCACCCCCGGCGCGCCTCCCGGCACCAAGGGCATCTCCTGCTTCATCGTGCCCGAAGTTCCTGGTGAACGACGACGGCTCGCTCGGCGAGCGCAACGACGTCACCTGCGTGTCGATCGAGCACAAGATGGGCATCAAGGCCAGCCCGACCTGCGTGATGAGCTACGGCGAGGACGGCGGGCGCCATCGGCTACCTCATCGGCGAGGAGAACCAGGGCATGCGGTACATGTTCACGATGATGAACAACGCCCGGCTGTCGGTGGGCCTCGAGGGGCTGGCCCTGGCCGAGCGGGCCTACCAGGACGCGCTGCAGTACGCCCAGGAGCGCCGGCAGGGCCGGGCGCCCGGGCGCGCCGGCGGGGGAGAGCTCGCTCATCATCGACCACCCCGACGTGCGCCGCATGCTGCTCACCATGAAGGCGTCGATCGAGGCCATGCGGGGCATCGATCTACCTCGACGGCCGAGCGCATCGACATCGCCATGGCACCACCCCGATCCCGACATCCGCCAGGCCGAGCAGGAGCAGGTCGACCTGCTCACCCCGGTCTGCCAAGGGCTGGTGCACCGACCTCGGCGTCGAGGTCACGTCGCTGGCCATCCAGGTCTACGGCGGCATGGGCTACATCGAGGAGTCCGGCGTCGCCCAGCACTTCCGCGACGCCCGCATCACCCCGATCTACGAGGGCACCAACGGCATCCAGGCCATGGACCTCGTCGGCCGCAAGCTGCCCATGCGGGCCGGCGGGGTGGTCGAGCGACTACCTGCTCGATGATCGCCATCGCTCGACCCGGCGCTCGAGCAAGGCCGGCGACGACCTGGCCTCGATCCGCTCGAACCTGGCCGAGGCGCTCACCGTGCTGGCCGACACCACCGACTGGCTGCTGCACCACGGCCTGGGCGATCCCCGCAACGCGCTGGCCGGCGCCACGCCCTACCTGCGGATGTTCTGGCTCGTGACCGGCGGCTGGGTCATGGCCCGCCAGGCGCTGGCGGCCAGGGCCATCATCGACGACGGCAACGGCGACACGGCCCAGGCGCGCGGCCAAGATCGTGACGGCCCGGTTCTTCGCGAGCAGCTGCTGCCCGCGGTCAAGGGCCTGCAGTCGCCGGTGACGGCCGGTCCCGCCGACCTGTTCGCCGTCGACGCGGCCCAGCTGGCGGGCTGATGCTGCACTCGACCCTCGGTCCACTGCTCGCGTCGATCCCGAGCCCCGACTCGAACCAGATCTCGCTCGGCCCGATCCACCTGCGGGCCTACGGGCTGATGATCGCCCTCGGCGTGTTCGCCGCCGTCGAGATCTCGCCGGCGGCGCTGGCGGGCCCGGGGCGGCGATCCCGACGACATCTCGGCCATCGCCATCTGGGCCGTGCCGGCCGGGCTGATCGGGGCCCGGCTCTACCACGTCATCACCGACAACGAGCTCTACCGCGGCCACTGGTTCGACGTGCCCTGGGCCAAGGACGCCAACTCGCCGCTGGCCATCTGGAACGGCGGCCTCGGCATCCCCGGCGGCATCTTCCTCGGCGTCGTCGTCGGCGTGTGGGTCGGGTACAAGCGAGGCATGCGGCTGCCGGTCGGCCTCGACGTCGTCGCCCCGGCCATGGCCGTGGCCCAGGCCATCGGCCGGCTCGGCAACTACTTCAACCAGGAGCTGTTCGGTCGGCCGACCGAGCCTGCCGTGGGGCCTCGAGATCGACCCGCCGCACCGCCGGTCGGCTTCGAGCAGTTCGCCACCTTCCACCCCACGTTCCTCTACGAGGCGCTGTGGAACCTGGCGCTCGCCGGCCTGCTGGTGCTCATCGACCGCCGCCGGGTGCTGCGCCCGGGCCGGATCTTCGTGCTCTACATCGGCGGCTACGCGGTCGGTCGGTGCATCGTCGAGTCGCTGCGGTCCGACAAGGCCAACGAGATCCTCGGCCTGCGGGTCAACATCTGGACCAGCATCGTCACCTTCGCGGCCGTGCTGATCTTCCTCGCCGTCGCCGGCTTCCGGCGCCGTCCGGGCGACTCCGACGAGCCGTACTACGACGGCCACCGCTTCGATCGCGACCCCGACTCCGAGACGTCCGACCTCGACCGTGAGATCAGACGGGGACGAAGCGCTCGACGGAGCCGAGTCGGACGAAGCCGACGACGACGACGCGCCGGCGACGGTCGTCGAGCGACGTCGAGGTCGAGTCGGGTGGGTCAGCGGGAGAACAGCGGAGCTGACGGCACCGGGGTGTCGAACCCGGCGATGATCACGCCGCTCGGGTCGAGCGAGAGCACGTCGGCATAGGGGCTGCCCGCGAGCTGGTCGAGGTGGCCGACGCCGTCGACCGTGCGCTCGAGGCGCTACAGCGGATGGTGCGGCGAGAGGTTGCGCAGTGCTGGGTCGGCGGGAACGGCAGCAGCTCGCGGACGTCGTAGGCGATCGAGTAGAGGCGGAGCCGCTCGAACTCGTCCGGGAACCCGAACAGGCCCGGGTAGTCCTCGGCCAGCCAGAACGGCACCTCGGCGTAGTCGATCGGCCCGGGTCTGGGCCTCGTAGTCCTCGGCGACGTGCAGGTAGGGGAAGGCGCAGAAGCGCAGCAGCACGTCGAGGTCGACGTCGGCGGGCGCCCGCCGGCTGAACTCGAAGTCGAGCAGCGCGGTGACACGTGACCGTCCCACAGGACGTTCTCGAAGTGCAGGTCGCCGTGGACGAAGGTCGGCTGGTTGTAGGGCTCGATCACCGAGCAGGTGTCGAGCACGATGCGGCGGACCCGGTCGATCAGCGACGGCCTCGACGTAGGGCAGGGCGGCGGCCTCGTCGAGCGCGGCGAGCAGCGGGTCGACGGCGCGGAACGTGTGCGGGCCGAGCAGCTGGGGGCTGCCGACCTCGGGCACGTCGTCGGGGCAGTCGAACTGGTGGAGGGCGCGGAGCATGTCGGCGATCTGGCCGACGGCCCTGCGGCGCTCGTCGCGCGTCATCCCCGGCCAGCACCGGCTGAGCGGCCGGCCCGGCACCCGGTGGACGATCAGCCAGTCGGCGCCGAGCTGGCCGCCGTAGGCCACGATCGTCGGGATAGCCGACCTCGGCGGGCAGGAGCGGACCGAGGGCGGCCTCGCGGCGCAGGCGCTGGTCGGGCCGGCGGTTGACCCGCACCACGTAGCGGTCGCTGAGCCACACCTCGTTGGTGACGCTGGACGCGCGCTCGAGCTCGAGGTCGACGGGAAGTCCCGCCTCCTCGAGCGCGCGTCGTGCTCGCGCCACTGCGAACGAGTCGCTCATGCCGGTTCTGGTCCTGTCATGCCACCACGTTCAACGGCGGAGATTGCCCTCGCCTTGATGGAAACGGACCGAACGACCCACGGGCACCGTGTCACATCCGGTCCCAGACCATCGAGCTGTCGCCCCGTTCACCGCCAGGCGGTTCGCCGAGCAGCTCGGCCGGCGATCGCTTGTCGATGTGGCCGATCAGGCCGTGGTAGATGCCGTAGCCGACGAGCTCCCGGAGGCGGGGCCCGAAGGTGGCCGCGATCTCGCGGGGGATGCCGAGCTGCTGGTTCTCCTGCTGGCGGATGTAGCCGGCGCAGTAGTTCATGGCGATGCCGATGCGCCGGTCGGCGGTGGTGTTGGCGCCGCCGCCGTGCCAGAGGCTGCCGTGCCAGATCAGCACGCTGCCCTTGGGCATCTCGGCGGGGATCGAGTCGTAGGGCCGACCGTAGTCGGGGCGTGGTCGAGCAGGTGCGTGCCGGGGATGATGCGGGTGGCGCCGTTGGCCTCGGTGAAGTCGGTGAGCGCCCACATGGTGTTGCACACGACGGGCGGGTGCGGGCTTGGGGATCGGGATGAGCTGGTCGTCGGCGTGGATCGGCTGGATCGTCTCGCCCGGGTCGATGGCGATCGACGACAGCGACGAGATCAGGCAGCCCGGGTCGAGCACGCCTTCGACGACCGGCAGCACGGCGGGGTGCACGGGCACCTGCTGCGAACACCGGGCCGTGGGCGAGCAGGTTGTAGATGCGGACGGTGTGGTCGCCCTCGAAGTCGTTGCGTGGCCGGCACCGATGCCGAGGTCGCGCTCGAGGCGGCCGAGGTCGGCCACCAGCTCGTCGACCAGGTCGGGGTCGATGGCGTCGGGGACGATCGTGTAGCCCTGCTCGGCGATGTCGTCCAGCTGGTCCATGGCCCGATCGTAGGGGGTCGATCCGCCCCGGGTGGAGGAGCCAGTGATGGAGGCCGAGCGATCGTGGGTCGATACTCGACCGGACCATCCCGATGCGGTGCACCGACCGATCCCGATGCGGGCACCGGGCCCAGCCAAACGACGACAAGGGGGAGCGATGTCGCTCTACGACATCCCGATCAACCGCCTCGACGGCACGCCGTCGTCCTGGCCGACTACGAGGGCAAGGCCGTCCTGGTCGTCAACGTGGCGTCCAAGTGCGGCCTCACCCCGCAGTACGAGCGCTCGAGAAGCTGCAGGAGGAGTACGGCGACAAGGGGTTCTCCGTCCTCGGCTTCCCGTGCAACCAGTTCCTCGGCCAGGAGCCGGGCACCGCCGAGGAGATCCAGGCGTTCTGCTCCACCACCTACGGCGTGACCTTCCCGCTGTTCGAGAAGATCGAGGTCAACGGCGACGATCGCCACCCGCTCTACGCCGAGCTCACCGAGGTCGCCGACACCGACGGCGACGGCGGCGACATCCAGTGGAACTTCGAGAAGTTCCTGGTCGCGCCCGGCGGCGAGGTCGTCGGCCGCTTCCGCCCGACGGTCGCTGCCCGACGCCCCCGAGGTCATCGAGGCCATCGAGGCCAACCTCCCCGCGTAGCCCGCGAGGCAACGTCGCTCGACCCGCGAACTGGTGATGGTCCGAGGGTCTCCGGATCCGTCGACCATCACCAGAACGGGTTTTGGGGGCGCGCGCGGGTACCCTGTCGCCTGCGAGGAGCGGTTGCCCACCCCGAATTCGGTGTCGCAACCCCCTGGCGGGTCATCCTCACTGTTCGTCGCTCGTGACGGAGCGGAGTCGCCGAGGCCGACCCACTCCGTTCGAGACGACGAAAGCGCACACAAGATCATGACCACGACGTTCGACGCGCTCGGCGTGTCCCCGGACCTCGTCGAGGCTCTTTCGAGCCGAGGCATCACCGCCCCCTTCCCCATCCAGGAGCTGACGATCCCCGACGCCCTCGCCGGCCGCGACGTGTGCGGCAAGGCCAAGACCGGCTCGGGCAAGACCCTGGCCTTCGGCCTCCCGATCATCGAGCGGGTCGGCCGAGCCGAACCCCGCCGTCCCAAGGCCATCGCGCTCGTCCCCACCCGTGAGCTGGCCCTCCAGGTGCACGACGAGCTGGCGCCGCTGGCCGAGCAGCGCGACGTACGCATGCTCGCCATCTACGGCGGCGCCAACATGGAGCGCCAGATCAAGGCGCTGGCCAAGGGCGTCGACTTCGTGGTCGCCACGCCGGGCCGCATGATCGACCTGATCGAGCGCAAGGAGGTCTCGGTCGCCGACCTCGAGATCGTGGTGCTCGACGAGGCCGACCGCATGGCCGACATGGGCTTCCTGCCGCAGGTCGAGTGGATCCTGCGCCAGGCCGACAACCGGCACCAGACCCTGCTGTTCTCGGCCACGCTCGACGGCGTCGTCGACACGCTCATCAAGCGCTACCAGCACGACCCGGCCATGCACGAGGTCGAGTCCGACCCACGTCACCGTCGACGAGATGACCCACCGGTTCCTGCAGATCCACGAGATGGACAAGGTCAAGGTCGTGGCCTCGATCGCTCGCAACTCGAACCGCACCATCGTGTTCGTGCGCACCAAGCGGGGCGCCGACCGGCTGGCCGAGCAGCTCGCCAAGGAGGACGTCCGCGCCCTGGCCATCCACGGCGACCTGCGCCAGACCGCCCGGGAGAAGGCCCTGGCCGACTTCTCGGCCGGCAAGCTGCCCGTGCTGGTCGCCACCGACGTCGCCGCCCGCGGCATCCACGTCGACGACGTCGACGTCGTCATCCACTACGACCCGCCCGAGGACCACAAGGCGTACCTGCACCGCTCGGGCCGCACCGCCCGCGCCGGCGAGGAAGGTCTGGTCGTCACGCTCGTGCTCTGGGACCAGGAGCTCGAGGTCAAGCGGCTCATGAAGCGGCTCGGCCTCGACCAGCCCCTCACCGAGATGTTCTCGAACGACAAGCGGCTCGCGGACCTCACCTCCTGGGATCCGACCGCGGAGAGCGCGCTCGCCTGACCCGATCCCCCGGGGATCGACTCGTTCCCAGGGGGCCGGAAAATGCCTTTCGAATGCTCCATTCGGCCTACCCACGTGCCGACAGGAAGTGCACGACACCGCGGGCGCGGTGCTCGTCGATCACTTCGATCAGGGACGGGAAGGTCATGGCAGACGGCACGAAGGCAGGGGGCGACGCACCCCGGACGCTGTTCTCTCTCGGTCGTTCCGGGAAGCGCAAGGGTCGGTCGACCGAGGCATCACCGCTCGAGGACTACCCCCGCGCCATGCCGAGGAGAGCTCCGTCGACACCGACGTCGCCACGCTCGATCCCGACGAGGTGACCGCGTCCGACCTGGCGGACGGGTCGGACACCCCTGTCGACGAGATCGAGGCCGAGACCACAGAGGACGCGGCGACGCCCGAGCCGTGCCCTTCGTGCTCGCTCCCGCTGGTGCCCGGAGCCATGTTCTGCGGCGAGTGCGGGACCCGCGTCACCACACCGGAAGCGACTGCACCGACGGGGATCCTGCTCGACGAGGAGGTTCCCGGCGAGCCCCTCCCTCCGGATGCCGAGGGTTCGTTCGAGGTCGCGGAGCCCGTGACCGGCACCTTCGAGGACGACGAGAACCTGGACGCGGACGACCTGGCCGAAGACGACGGTCACGAGATCGAGGAGAGCGCCGTGTTCGGCGCCTTCATCGGGGCCGACGACCTTCACCAGTCCGACCTGGCCGACGACGGTGTGCCCGGGGCCGCCGAGCTGGTCGAGGAGGTCGAGGCCGAGGCTGAGCTGGTCAGGAGGATCCTGAGGCCGAGGCTGAGCTGGTCGAGGAGGATCCTGAGGCCGAGGCTGAGCTGGTCGAGGAGGATCCTGAGGCCGAGGCTGAGCTGGTCGAGGAGGATCCTGAGGCCGAGGCTGAGCTGGTCGAGGAGGATCCTGAGGCCGAGGCTGAGCTGGTCGAGGAGGATCTCGAGGCCGAGAGCAGCGACGACGACGGGACGGTCCTGCCGATCGTGGCCGGTGTGGCAGGGGTCGTGGCGGCCGGTGCCGTCGCGGGCGAGGTGGCCACCGCCGACGCGGCTCAGGCCGCGCCGCTCGAGTCGTCGGCATCGTCCGCTGGCACAGCCGGCGGATCCGGTGGTGGCTCCAAGAAGGGCGTGTGGATCGGCGCGGCCGCGGCCGCCGCCGCAGTCGTCCTCATCATCGGTGTGGTCGCCATGGGCGGCGGGGGCAAGAGCGCCGACAGGAAGGACGACCAGGTCGCCGCCGTGTCCGAGAAGTCGACGACCACCACGGCGGCTGCCTCCACGACGGAGTCCACCGCCACCACCGAGGCGCCGACGACCACGGCCGACCCCGGAACGACGAACACGACCACCCCGGCCTCGACGGTGACGACCCAGGGCCAGGTCACGACGACGCCGGCCCCGCCGGGGTCGCAGGCCCCACAGGCCCCGACCACCCCGCCGCCGGCGTCGAAGGCCAACGTGCAGGTGCAGTGCCCGCCCACCCTGGATCCGGGGAGGAGCTACCAGATGGTCCTGCAGAACACCGGGGGAACCGCGACCTCATTCCTCGTGACCTGGAGCGCGCTGAAGACCGGGGTCAGCGTCTCGCCGACCTCGGGCTCCATCGGGGCCAACTCGCGCACCATCGTCAACGTCTCCGTCGCCCCGGGCACGCCCGGCAGCGGATCACGGGTGACCATCAAGTGGACCGGTGGCAGCACCTCCTGCAACCTCGTCGTTCGCTAGATCTCGAGGGGTCGCTCATCGGCCGAGGGTTCGTCGGCCACACTGAGGCCATGCACGACGAGCCCGGTCAGCGCTACCAGGCGACGCTGCCGGCCCACGAGCGGCGCGCCGGCGGCGTCTACTACACGCCGGCCGACGTGGCCCGGGGCCTCGTGCGGGTGGCGCTCGACGGCGTCGACCTCAGCCCGCCGCGGCACCCGCTGGTCTGCGACCCGGCGTGTGGTGCCGGTGCGCTCCTGCTGGCGGCGGCCGAACGACTCGAGCAGGCCGGCCACGATCGGGCCTCCATCGTCGAGGACCTGATCTGGGGGGCGGACATCGACGGTGCCGCGGTGGCGGTGGCTCGGCGCTCGCTCTCGGCCTGGGCGGGCGAGCGGGGACCTCCGGTCACCGCTCGCCACCTGGTGCGGGGCGACAGCCTCGACCCTCGGGGACCGTGGGCCACACCACCTGCCGTCGGGTTCGACCTGGTCATCGGCAACCCGCCGTTCCAGAGCCAGCTGGCGGTGCCGACCGCCCGCGACGCAGCTCGGGCCGCGGCAGCCCGCCTGCAGTTCGGCGCAGTGGCCGCTCCCTATGCCGATTCGGCGACGCTCTTCCTGGTGCTCGGGAGCGAGCTGGCGGCTCCGGATGGTCGGGTGGCGATGATCCAACCAGAGTCCGTGCTGTCGGCTCGTGATGCCGGTCCGGCGCGGCGGGCGATCGGCGATCGGGCATCGCTCGTCGGGCTCTGGTGGGCCGGCGAGCCGGTGTTCGATGCCGGGGTGCGGGTCTGCGCACCGGTGCTGGAGATGCGCGATGGATCGTCGACCGGCGCCGGCCACGTCAGACGCTGGTCGGGCCGGGGGTTCGACGTCGTGGCCGGGGATGATCCGGGGGGTGCGGCGATCGGCGAGTCGTGGAGCATGTTGCTCGGCGCGTTCCACGGCACGCCCGCGGTCGACCTCGGAGGCGCGTCCACGCTGGCCGATCTCGCGTCTGCGTCGGCCGGCTTCCGCGACGAGTACTACGGCATCGTGCCCCACGTCGCGGAGGCATGTGCCGAGGGATCAGCGGGGACGGTCGGATCCGTCGTCAGGTTGGTCACGAGCGGTCTGATCGACCCGCTGCGGTGCCGGTGGGGCTCGACCCCGACCCGGTTCGCCCGCAGGAGGTGGGCCGCCCCGGTGGTCGACCTCGTCGGGCTCCGCGGCGCGACCCCGCGCTTGGCGGCCTGGGCCGACCAGCGGCTCGTACCCAAGGTGGTGGTCGCTGGTCAGACCCGTGTGCTCGAGGCCGCGGTCGACGTCGACGGGAGCTGGTGGCCGTCGGTGCCCACGATCGCCGTGGTGCCCTCGTCGGCCGACCCGGCGGACCTCTGGCGGGTGGCAGCCGTGCTGGCCGCGCCGGCGGCGACGGCCTGGGCGCTGGGGCGCTTCGGAGGATCGGCGCTGTCGAGCGACGCGGTCAAGCTCGCGGCCGGCCAGGTGCTCGAACTGCCGCTCCCGACGGACCGGGCCGCCTGGGCGGCGGGGGCGGACGCCGCCGTGTCGGCGCACGAGGCGGCTCGGCATGACGACCGGGTCGGGTGGGACCGCGGCCTGGAGGAGCTGGCGGAGGCCATGGCCGACGCGTACGGCGTGGGTCCTGCGGTCGCCGACTGGTGGACCTCGCGCCGGCCGACCTGGCGCTGACCGGGCGCCGGCCGGGGTGAGGCCAGGGGCCAGCCCGGCACGAGATCGGCGAGCCGAGAACGGGCGGTCGTGATCGGCGGGTCCGGTGGGCGGATACGGTCTCGCCGTGAACGGCGACGATCTGCGCGAACTGCTCGGCCAGGGACGACCGGTGCTGATGCCCGGCGTCTGGGATCCGCTGTCGGCCAGGCTGGCGGTCAGGGCGGGGTTCTCGACCGTCTTCCTGTCCGGCTACGCGGTGGCCGGCACCTTGCTCGGCCAGCCCGACATCGGCGCGCTGACCCAGACCGAGATGGCCGATGTCGCACGCCGGGTGTGCCCGTCAGTGCCCGACACGATGGTGATCGTCGACGCCGACACGGGCTACGGCAACGCCCTCAACACGCAGCGCACGGTCGATCTGTGGGAGGCGGCCGGTGCATGCGGCCTGTTCCTCGAGGACCAGGTCTGGCCCAAGCGGTGCGGGCACATGGCGGGAAAGCAGGTCGTCGACAAGGGCGAGTGGCTGGCCAAGCTGCAGGCCGCCCTCGATCGCCGGACGCACCTGCACATCACGGCCCGCACCGATGCCCGTGGCCCCCTCGGGCTCGACGAGGCCCTCGAGCGGGCCCGTCAGGCCATCGACCTCGGAGTCGACGCGGTCTTCGTGGAGGCCCCGGAATCGGTCGCCGAGCTCGAGCGCATCGCGGCCTCGCTGCCCGGGGTCACGCTTGTCGCCAACATGGTCGAGACCGGTCGGACGCCGCTGCTGGCCCCGGCCGAGCTCTACGAGCTGGGGTTTCACCTCATCGTGTCGCCCGGTGTCGGGCGTGTTCGCCATGGCCCGGGCCGTGGGCTCGGCGTTCGAGCGGCTGGCCGAGGTCGGCACGCTCCGCGACGACCTCGATCGGCTGATCGCGTTCGACGACTTCACCGACCTGGTGGGGCTGCCCGCGGCTCAGGCCGTGGACGCGCGCTACAACCTCTGAGGTTCCCGCTTGACGCGAGGGCCTCGGGCAGACTTTCCTTGAGCACGACATCACGAGCGGCCCGGGAGACCGGGTCCGGCAACCTGGGAAGGACACCCAAGGTGCCATCCCGCCCCCAACGGTCGAGTTCCGGCTTCGGAGGTGGGGATGTGGTTCGACGCCGATGTGCCCCGCGGATCGGTCGAGAGCAACGAAGTGTCCGGGCTCTGCCCGCCACCGGCCGCCTTGTCCTCCCTGCACACGACTGACGCAGGCAGCGAAGAGACCACGATGGAACAACCCGACGAGCCGGATGCGGCCGAGCGTGACCGGATCGACCGATCCGACGCGCGCGCACCGCTCAGCGCCGACGCGCTGCCGGCCAGCGGGGCGTGGCGCCCGGGCGACCCCGCCGGTCGGCGCCAGTTCGTGCACCTGGCCGGTGATCGGCCCTTCGCGCTCGAGGGTGGTGGAGTGCTGCGATCGATCCGGGTGGCCTACGAGACCTGGGGCGAGCTCGATGCCACCGCGTCGAACGCGGTGCTCGTGTGCCATGCGCTGACCGGCGACAGCCATGCCGCCGGACCGAGCGGGCCCGGTCACCCGACCGCCGGATGGTGGGACGACCTCATCGGACCGGGCAAGGCGCTCGACACCGACCGCTACTTCGTGGTCTGCGCCAACGTGCTCGGCGGCTGCCAGGGCACCACCGGACCGGCCTCGGTCGATCCGGCCACCGGCCGCCCGTACGGCTCGACCTTCCCGATCGTCTCGATCCGCGACATGGTGCGCACCCAGGCCGCGGTCGCCGACCACCTCGGCGTGGCCCGGTGGCTGTCCGTGATCGGTGGATCGATGGGGGGCATGCAGGTGCTCGAGTGGGGCGTGATGTTCCCCGACCGGGTGCGGTCGCTGGTCGCCATCGCGTCGACTGCAGCGGCCACGGCGCAGCAGATCGCCTGGAGCTCGATCGGGCGGTCGACCATCGCGCTCGACCCGAACTGGCGCGGTGGCGACTACTACGACGCCGCTCCGGGCGATGGTCCCCACCAGGGTCTGGCCGTGGCCCGTGAGCTGGCCCAGATCACGTACCGCACCGAGGAGGTCTTCGAGGACCGGTTCGGCCGCGCCGTCCTCGACCAGACCGACGATCGCTTCACCCTGTGGCAGCGCTTCGACGTCGAGGGCTACCTCGACTACCACGGCGCCAAGCTGGTGCGCCGCTTCGACGCCAACTCCTACCTGGTGATCAACCGGGCCATGGACCTGCACGACGTCGGCCGCGGCCGCGGGGGAGTGGCGGCCGCGCTGCGGCGCGTGCGGGTGCCGTGCCTCGTGGCCAGCATCGACACCGACGGCCTCTACCCGCCCCGCCTGCAGCAGGAGCTGCGCGATGACCTCATGGCCCAGGGCACCCCCTGCCAGTACGTCGTGATCGAGAGTCCCGACGGCCACGACGGCTTCCTCATCGAGGGGCCCCAGGTCGGCGCCCCCGTCACCGCCTTCCTCGCCGAGGTGGAGAAACGCGATGCCTGACCAGAGCGACACGACCGGCCGGCCCGGGCCAGATCGGTCGAGGCCGGATCCGCCCGTGCCCGACCAGCCCGAAAGAGCCGGCGATCGCGCACACCTGCACCCCGAGACCCGGGCCATCCGGGCCGGACGGGCCGACAACGACACCGCGCTGGCGCCGATCCTGTGGGCCACCACCACGTTCGTGACGCCGACCGTCGACGAGGGCCGCCGCATGGCGACGACGGTCGGGCGCCAACCGCTTCTACACGCGCTACGGCAACCCGACGGTGCAGGGCTTCGAGGATGCGATCGCCGAGCTCGAGGGGGCCGAGAGCGGCTCGGGCGTTCGCGTCGGGCATGGGCGCCATCAGCGCGGTGATCCTGGGCATCTGCTCGAAGGGCGACCACATCGTCGCCCAGCGCCAGATCTACGCCGGCACCCAGCTGCTGCTGCAGACGGCGTGCCCCCGCTTCGGCATCGACGTCACCTTCGTCGACGCCACCGACGCCGGGAGCGTTCGCGGCGGCGGTCCGGCCGGGCAAGACGGTGCTGGTCATCGGCGAGACGCCGGCCAACCCGCGCCTCGAGCTGGTCGACCTCGACGAGATCGGCGCCATCGCCGGGCCCATCACGGTGGTCGACTCCACCTTCGCCACCCCGCTCGGTGCAGCGGCCGCTCGACCACGGCGTCGACCTCGTCGTCCACTCGGCCACCAAGGCCATCGCCGGTCACAACGACGCCACCCTCGGTGTGGTCGCCGGCAGCGAGGAGCTCGTCCAGTGGTTGTGGAGCTTCGCGGTGCTGCAGGGGGCGAACGCCTCGCCGTTCGACGCCATGAACGGCCTCCGCGGCCTGCGCACGCTCGGCGTGCGGCTGCGCCAGCAGACCGAGACGGCGCAGCGCCTCGCCGAGGTGCTCGAGGGCCATCCCGGCGTGCGAGGCCGTGAGCTACCCGGGTCTCGAGTCCCATCCCCAGCACGACCTCGCCAAGCGCCAGATGACCCTGCCCGGGCGGGCTGCTCACGTTCGACCTGGCCGGTGGGCTCGACGCCGGCGGTCGTTCGTCGAGTCGACGCGTGTCGCGCAGCTGGCCACGTCGCTCGGCGGTCCGGAGACGCTGGTGACCCACCCCGCGTCGACCACCCACGTGAACCTCACGCCCGACGAGCTCGCCGCTCAACGGCATCGTCCCCGGCACCATCCGGGTGTCGATGGGCCTCGAGCACCCCGACGACCTGGTCGCCGACTTCCTCCAGGCGCTCGAGCCGCAGCCCGGGCACTAGGTGTACCCGGCCATCAGGTTGGTGACAGTCGGCTGATGGGTGGAAGGCCGCCGAGTGCGCTGTGGCGCCGTCGGTGGTTGTAGTAGTCGAGCCATGGTGCCAGAGCGTCGGTGCGGTCGTCGTTGGTGGTGAAGACCTGTCGGTAGGCCCACTCGGTTTGGAGGGTCCGGTTGAAGCGTTCGACCTTGCCGTTCTGCCAGGGGCAATGGGGTCGGATGAGCTTGTGGGTGATGCCGTGATGCTGGAGGAGCTCACGCATTGAGCGCGAGTGTGTGTAGCTCCAGTGGTTGTCGGTCATGACCCGTTCGATGGTGACGCCGACGTCGGCGAACGCGTCGATGGCCCGGGCGAAGAACGCGCTGGCGGTGCCGGCCTGTTCGTTGGGGAGGATCTCGGAGTACGCGAACCGGCTGTGGTCGTCGACCACGGAGTGCACGTAGTCGAACCCGATCCGGGCCTTCTTCTTCGCTGCGGTCGATCCCATCTGGCGGCCGTGGGCTCGCCAGCCGCCGCCGTCGGGGATGCGGCCGATCTTCTTGACGTCCATGTGAACCAGCTCGCCAGGCCGGTCGCGTTCGTAGCGGACCGCGGTGGCCTTCGACGCCCGGATCACCTGGCCGGTCAACGGGTCGCACTCAGCCAAACGAGGCACCTGGTTGCGGCGCAGGATCCGACTCACGGTCCGGGCCGGGACCCCGAGCTCGGGGCCCAACCAGTCGGGGCCTCGACGGTGCTCCCGTCGGGCCTCCAGCACCTGGGCCTCGACCTCGGGGCTGGTCCGAGCCGGTGAGCGGTGAGGACGCGAGGACCGGTCAAGCAGGCCGGCCTCGCCTTCGCTGTCGAAGCGGGCCACCCAGCGATGAGCGCACTGGCGTGAGATCCCCATGGCTTTGGCCACATGAGCGACGGGCATCTCGAGAACACGGACCCGATGCACCAGCAGGCACCGGCCGTGGAACGTCAACCGAGCATTACGGTGAGACACGAAGACCTCCGTTGTTCTCCACTGCACCGGAGGTCATTCGTTTCAGTCCGAGGTCGTTGGGCAGATAGGTCGTCCGGCCCACAATTTCCTCAGGAGCGCGCCGGAACGGGCCGATAGGTCCACATGGAGTGCGCCAGTTGCGGGGCCGACATCGACGCCATCGACCGCTACTGCCCGGCCTGTCGACTGCCGAACGTGCAGGGCAGCCGGCACCCTCGGTTCGGGCCGGCCGATCGTGACCCCGGTCCGGCCATCGCTCCCCGGGTCGCCGCGGAGGGTGAGCGCCCGTGCCCTCGGTGCCGATCGGGGATGCGCACCCGTGACCACTACTGCCGGTCGTGTGGCCTCGACGTGTCCCGTCTGGCCCCGCCGCCCCCGATCAGCCGCACCGGCGGTGTCTGGATGACCCCCGGCCCACTGACGGTCGACGCGTACAAGCCCCTCGCTCGGCTGTCGTCGGCGATGCGGGTGGTGGTGCTGGTGCTCACCGTCACCGCGGTCGTGACCGCAGGCGTCAGCCTGCTGCTGTGGCGGATGATCTCCGAGGACTCGCTCCTGACCGCCGGGCTGCCCACAGTCGACGCGGACTGGATCGTTCTCGACGAGTGGGTGCATCGCCTGGCGATGGCCCAAGCCGGCCTGCTCGTGGTGGTGGCCCTGCTCACGGTGGCGTGGAGCCGACGCGGCTACCGCAACCTCGGGTGCCTGGGCGTGACGGGCCGGCGGCTCGCCCCGTTCTGGGCGACCTACGGCTGGATGATCCCGGGCGTCAACCTGATCGTCCCGAAGCTGATCGTCGACGACACCTGGCGGGCCAGCGACCCGGAGCTGCGGTCCGGCTCGGCGAAGTGGCGCACTGCCGCGGTGCCCACCGCCAATCACATGTGGTGGATCAGCACCATCGTCGCCCTGCCGACCGTGGCCCTGGCGCTGGCCGCGCTGCTCAGCATCCGCGATCGACCGGTCGACCTGGCCGAGGTGCACGCGACCCAGGGGTCCCTGCTCGTGTTGGCCGTGGCCGAGATGCTCCTGGTCTTCGCCGCCATCCTGTTCTCCCGCACGATCTCGAGCGTGACCGATCGTCAGCTCGCCAGGGCCACCCGGCTCGGCCCGGCGGCCCGTCCGTCGATGCGACCGCCGAAGGTCGATGAGCCGCCTCCGCCGGTCCGCAAGACCAGCAAAGGCCCGGCCCTGCTCCACACGGCCGGGGCGGGTGCGAGCGCGGGGCGCTACTGATTCACTGGCGTCATGCCCGAGATGCTGGAGGTCGAGGAGTACCGCCGACTGGCGGCGCGCACGCTCGATCGCACGATCGTGGCCGTTCACGCCCCGGACACATGGTTCCTCAAGGGCGGGCTCACGCCCCAAGCGGTGACCGACGCGCTCCTGGGCCGGTCGTTCACGACCGACCGGCGCATCGGCAAGCTGCTGCTGCTCGACGTCGCCGATGGGCCGACGCTTGGACTTCGGTTCGGGATGACCGGCCGACTGCTGGTGGACGGCCACGCCGCGATCGACCGGTTGGAGTACTCGAGCGACCGCAACGACCCGAAGTGGGACCGGTTCGGCATCGACTTCGACGACGGGGGAGCCATGCGTCTGCGTGACCCTCGTCGGCTGGGCGCTGTCGAGCTCGACCCGGACGAGGAGCGGCTCGGCGTCGACGCCGCGGCCATCGGTGCCGCGCAGCTGCGAGACCTCCTGGCCGGCAGCGATGCGCCGCTCAAGGCCCGGCTCCTCGACCAGGCCCGCATCGCCGGCATCGGCAACCTCCTGGCCGACGAGATGCTCTGGCGGGCCGGTCTCGACCCGGCCCGGTCGGCTGCCTCGCTGGGCCCGGCCGAGGCGCGGAGGTTGCACCGCCACCTGCGTGCCACCCTCGACGAGCTGGGTGCGAGGGGTGGTTCGCACATGGGTGACCTGCAGGAGATGCGCACCCGGGCCGGGGTCTGCCCGCGTGACGGCACCCCCCTGGCGCGGCGTACTGTCGGAGGCCGCACGACGTATTCCTGTCCGAGGCATCAGCGGTAAGGTGCCGAAACCCCGCCAGAGGAACACCATCCTCGACGGACGTGAAGCGAGAACGGTGAGCACAGGTTTGGAACGGGTAGCGCAACGGACGGTTCGCCGCCGCTCCATGGCGGCCGCGGCGGCCGCAGTGGTGATCGCGCTGGCGGTCGCCTTCATGCTCCCGGGTTCCGCCCAGTCGGCAGGCACCGATCCCCCGACGATCCTCCAGGTCGACCCGACGACGACTGAGCCGACGACCACGAGCACTGAGCCATCGACGACGAGCACGACGAAGAAGCCGACCACCACCACGACGAAGAAGCCGACGACCACGACGACCAAGGCGAAGGCGACCACCACGACGACCAAGGCGAAGGCGACCACCACCACTGCCGAGCCGGCTACGTCGACGACGCCGAGCACGGTGGCACCGTCCACGACCGCCCCGCAGCAGCTCGTCCCCGGCTCGACGGCCACCACGGTGGCACCTTCCTCTGGTGGCGACGGGGGCCTGAGCGCCCAGACCAAGCTGTGGATGGTCGTCGGAGGGCTGGTGGCGGTGGGCGTGGCCATCACCGTCCTCACGGTCATGTACTGGCGGCGGACCCGCCCGCCGAACCTCGCGACCGCGCTCGACGCGCTCGCTGACATCGACGCCGGTACGAACGCTGGTCCGGGCGCCGGGATCGGCACCGGAGCGGTGACCGTGGGTGCTGCTGGTGCAGTGGCGAGCCACGAACCCACCACGGGCGTCATGGACGCGGTGGTCCCGCCCGAGGCCGAACCCGCCGGCGCTCCGGGTGTTGCGGCCGCGCCGATCGCGGCTGCGGTCACCGCCACGGCCCTGGCCGATTCGGGGACATCGAGCGCCTCGACCAGCACGCCGTCGACGGACGGGGCCGAGTCGCCGACGGTTGTCGCCGGCGCCGTGCCCTGGAGCGACCCGCAGTCCACCGCCGGCACGGGCACCGGCATCACGATCCTCGGGCCGGTGGCCGCCGCCCCCGTGGCTGCTGCCCCGCTGCTGTGGGCCGAGGACGATCCCGATGAGCCCGACGAATCCACGGACGCGGTCGACCCACCCGCCGGTCAGTCCGACGAGTCCACAGATGCCGCCGACCCTGCTGACGGTGCGGTCGACGAGTCGACGGTCGCGGTGGGCCCGTCCGCCGATCCGAGCGAGTCCGAGGACCAACGTGCCGCGGACATCACCGATGCCCCCGACGTCACTCCGGCTCCGGAACCCGCCCCGGCCCCGGAACCCGCCCCGGCTCCGGAACCCGCCCCGGCCCCGGAACCCGCCCCGGCTCCGGTCGAGGCGGTCGCACCTGCGCCCGTCGTCGAGGAGCACCCGGTCGGCATCGGGGCCGTCATCGATCCGGGTCCGCTGAGGATCGTCACGCTGGAAGACATCGAGGCGGCCGCCCGGCAGAAGCAGGCCGATGCCGATCTGTCGGCGCTGATCGCGCCGGTGAAGTCCGAACCGGGCCAGCCTGACTACGGTGAGCACGATGGCTGACCAGCTCGACATCGAGGCAATGCTCCAGCGGTTCCGTGATCGGGCCCACGCGGTGAAGACCCGCCCGCTGCCCCCGGTGGCGGGCGAGGAGCGGACGAAGTTCATCCAGCAGGCCCAGAACGACTACCAGGACTTCGCCATCCTCGGTGATGCCGTGGCCGCCCTCGAGGACGGCGTCCTCGTGCTGCGGATCGACCTGCGCCCGCCGGCGGCCGCCGACTCCGCCGGCTGAATGCCCTCGGCCCGGCTGTCGGCCGCCGTCGTCGCGATCGACGAGGCAAACGCCCTCGACCCGAACGTGCTGCTGATCGACGGCATCGAGCGGCCCAAGGAGCAGGCGCACGCCGAGCGGATGACCGCGTGGGTCGAGCGGCTCGATCCCGATGCCGACGAGGAACAGCTGATCGCCGCCCGGGCCCACCACCTGCGGCGCTGGACCCTGCCCCGCCGGAACTATCCCGACGGTCGGGCCGGGTACCTGCGCTGGCGAACAGCGCTGAAGGCCCAGCACGCCGAGGAGGTGGGGGAGATCCTCGTCCGCTGCGGCTACGAGCCGGCGGAGATCGAACGGGTGCAGCGGATCATCCGCAAGCAGGACCTACGCACCGACCCGGCCACCCAGACGCACGAGGACGCGCTCTGCCTGACCTTCCTCCAGACCCAGTTCGACGAACTGGCTGCCAAGCTGGGCGACGAGCGGACGGTCGAGGTCGTGCGCAAGACGTTGGCGAAGATGAGCGACCAGGGTCGGTCGGAGGCGCTGGCGCTGGCCCTGTCGCCGTCTGAGGTGGCCCTGGTCGAACAGGCGCTCGCTCGGGGCTGATCGCCTCATTCCTGGGCCGTCGCGGCCGATGAGAGTGGGAGTCGTGATCATTGCGATGGCTGCCTCCGCAGCCATGGCGGCGAGTGGAGGAAGTTGCATGGCGTGTGAGGCCTGTGGTGCCGAGAACCCCGACACCTCGAAGTTCTGCGTGATGTGCGGCACGCGCCTGGTGCCCCTGGACGCGTCCGCCCCTCCGCCGCCTCCGCCGCCTCCGCCCCCTCCGCCTCCGCCACCACCGCCGGCCGCCGTCGTTGTCGACGACGAGGTCGATCCTGAGGTCGAGGTCGAGTCCGAAGAAGCCGAGATCGCCGCTGAGGACGAAGCTGAGATCGCCGTCGAGGTGGAGGCCGACACCGGGATCGTCGCGGAAGATGAGCCCGAGGACGAGCCGGAGCCTGAGGTCGCGGCCGAGGTCGTGGAGGACGCGCCGGTCGCTGAGGAGTTGGTCGAGGAGGAGCTCGTCGCTGAAGTGGAGCCCGAGCCCGAGCCCGAGATCGTCGCCGAGGCCGACGAGGAGGCCGTGGACGATCCTGCCGATGGCGAGTTGGTCGAGGAGGAGCTCGTGGCTGAAGTGGAGCCCGAGCCCGAGCCCGAGATCGTCGCCGAGGCCGACGAGGAGGCCGTGGACGATCCTGCCGATGGCGAGTTGGTCGAGGAGGAGCTCGTGGCTGAAGTGGAGCCCGAGCCCGAGCCCGAGATCGTCGCCGAGGCCGACGAGGAGGCCGTGGACGATCCTGCCGATGGCGAGTTGGTCGAGGAGGAGCTCGTGGCTGAAGTGGAGCCCGAGCCCGAGCCCGAGATCGTCGCCGAGGCCGACGAGGAGGCCGTGGACGATCCTGCCGATGGCGAGTTGGTCGAGGAAGAGCTCGTGGCGGAGATCGACGAGGAGGCATCGGAGACGGACGACGGGGGCATCACCACCCTGCTCGATTCGCCGCCCGAGCGCATCGAGGGCGAGGTCTACGACGACGATGAGGAGATCGTCGTCGTCGCCACCGGGGATGCCCTGCCCCCTCCGCCGCTGCCCCCGCCGCCCCCACCGGCTGACGCCGTTCCGGTCGCCGTGGGAGCCGTCGCGGACGCGGCTCCGCCACCCCCTCCGCCTCCACCCTCCGGTCCTGTTGTCGCTGACATCCCGGCTCCGCCACCCCCTCCACCGGTGCCTCCGGTGCCCGTCGTCGCCGAGCCCGATCCCGTCGCGGCGCGTGCGCCGAAGCTGCACCCGGACCCGGCCATGGCTCCGCCACCCCCGCCGCCCATCGAGGCCCCCCGACCGGCTGCTGCAGTCGCCGTCGCGGCAGCCACGGGCACTGTCGGATCGTGGCCGGTGCCCGGCAACGGCTCGGTCGTGACCGCCGCGCCGGCACCGCCTCCTCCGCCGCCCCCTCCGCCGGCCCCGACCGCTCCCCCCGAGCCGGCCGCGCCGGCAGGTGTGGTCGATCCTCACGACCTCGGCCCCGCCGCGCAGCGGCTCTCGGCCGCGGCATTGCGGACGGGCCGGGTGGCCATCGGCATGCTGTCGATGTTGCTCGAGGAGGACGAGATCGTCGAGGCGCTCGTGGGTGGCCGCTACCAGAACCAGGCCGGCGTGGCCGCTCTCACCGACCGCCGCCTGATCCTGGTCAACGAGCACGAGTGGGTGCCCGACATCCGCATCGTGGCGCTGACCGGCGACCTCGTGGTGCAGGGCTGGCAGGACGATCGGACGGCCTCGCTGATCTTCGTCACCGAGGGCCAGAGCGTGACGTTCAGCTTCATCATCGATCGCCCGCTGGCCCAGGAGATGGCCCAGCTGGTGCGCAACCGGGTGGCCTCGGTGGACGCCTGACGTTTGCTTCGCTCGCACCGGTCCGGGAAGCGCTTTTCGCTCCGTGGGTCGGACTTGGTATGGTGTGCGCTCCACGCGGACGTGGCTCAGCTGGTAGAGCATCACCTTGCCAAGGTGAGGGTCGCGAGTTCGAATCTCGTCGTCCGCTCCATGTATGCAGGTCAGAGGCCCCTTCGGGGGCCTCTTCTGCGTCTGCGTTGCTCGTCGGCGTGCACCCTCCGCGAGCTTCGGTCGGGAGCTACTGGTCGGATCGGAGGATCGCCGGGAGCGTGTACGGCGGATCCGAGTTGACGATCTCGACCTGGGCGAAGGCCCGATCGAGGAGCAGACGACCCCGTTCGGGGATCTCCTCCTCGCCCAGGTAGAGCTCGTCGAGAACAGTGATCGTGTCGCCGAGGGAGGTGATGTTGCAGACGCGGAGGAGCACGGCGATGTCCTCGAGGTCTCGGCCGGGTCTCGATGCTCGCAGCTTCATGGCCAGGATCGTGCGGGCCGATCCGACGCGGATGGTCACGCCGGGTCGTTCGATGAGCGCTTCCGTCTCGATCTCCGTGGGTGGCAGCGCCAACTTCATCCGGTTGTTCAGCCAGCCGGGGAGTAGTCCCATCTCGTTCGCCACCTGATCGGCGGCCTCCTCGACCTCCTGGACTGGCATGTAAGAGCCGTCGACGTCGGCGGTTGCCGTGCGCGTCGGTGCGTGAACGAGGGCGAGGGACGCGCCGCCGAAGACATCGATGCGGGCCGTCACACCCCGTTCCGACAGGATCGCCGCGACGCGTTCCAACGCCGCTCGGATCTGCTCGGGTGTGAGGGTGCCGGCGGGGTCGGTCATGTGAACACCGCGAGATCGTCGGCCGAGATGAGCACGCCGCGTCGGCGGAACGGCTCGGGCGTGTCCGGGCGGACCAGATCGGCGTTCTCCGGATGGCCGTCTGCGACCCATTCGGTGCGGGAGGTCCGCTGCGGATCGTCGACCCACTTGGGGCAGGGGAGCCCATCGTCGTGGAGGCGCCAGGCGACCAGGGCCGCGATGAACGCGTCCGCGCCGGCATGGCCGGTGAGCGGGGCCGGTGTGACGGCCAGAGCGACTCGCAGCGGTGGGTCAGCGGCTGCGAGGTTGTTGCTGATCTGGATGAGCGAGCGGAACAGCCGGCCGGGGTGACCCTCACGGAGGAGGTCTCGGATCTCGTCGGCGGATTCGGCCACGGTCGGGATGCGGGTCGGGAGCCTGACGAGGTGTTGGCCGACCGCGGCGAGGAGCCGGTCGATGAGCTCGATGTTCGGTGTGCGACGGCCCGTCTCGATCACCGAGATCGAGGATTGAGGGATGCGGGCGCGAGTCGCGAGCTGTGCCTGCGTCAGGCCAGCAGACTTGCGCGTGCTCCGGACGAGCTGTGCCACATCGGTCATGGACAAATTATACGTACTTCGCGATATTTTGCCACTCCGAGCCGGGAGGTGCCGTAGGGATCTCGGCCACGATTCGCCCCCCACAGTCGGTACTGGCATGTCGTGCTCGCGATCGAAGAGGGGACCCGCGAGACTGCAAGACGTCGATGCTTGTTGCGGCAGCGTTTCCGCGGGAGTGTCTCACGGGCTCGGCGCTCCGGAGGTCAGGTTGGATGGGCGGCTGGATGAGATGTAGTGCTCATCCATTCGTTCACCCGAATGGAGCGGCCCGAGGTCAACGATCGCGAGCGCGAGCGGACCCGGAGGGCCGCAGCGGGCAATCTCGCAAGGCCCCAGTGCCCGAGCCGTAGATTCGGCGGGGGGTCAGGTTGGCGCGGTCACCCGCAGGCCGAGTGCTCGGGCCGCGACGGTCATGCGGTCGTCATAGGTCACGACGTGGTTGAGCTCGGCGTCGAACTGTTGGGCGGTGGCAAGGTGGATCGCGTCGAGTGAGCGGAGTTCGGGTGGTTGGAGCTCGCCTGCGACGGTGAGCGTGCGGTCGTTGATGCGGACCAGGTCGAGGGTGCTGAGCACATCGAGGCCTCGCCGGACTGCCTGATCGCCGAGGGGCAACAACGCGCGGCACGACCTCGGTGCGGGCGAGCGCGCTCGACACGAGCGGGCGTCGCCGGCGCAGGTGCGTGCGAAGCGCAGCGGACTCGGGTTCTCGCACTGCGAGCTTCACGATCGCCGAGGAGTCGAGGTAGGTGACTCGCTTAGCGCTCATCAGATCGCAATCGGGCGAGCACGGCCGATGCTGACTCCTGATCCGCTTCGAGCTCGAGGGGGGCGGGGAGATCGTCGAACGACGTGTCGGCCGAGACGAGATCGCCCGAGGCCCGCAGGCGCTCGGTCGGCCCGGGGTCGGCGAGCGGCGCGAGGACGGCGACAGGTCGTCCGCGATCGGTGATCTCGATGGTCTCGCCGCGCTCGACCTGGCGAAGCAGCTCGCTCGCTCGTTGGCGTAGCTCTCGGATCCCGACGGAAGTCATGTTGTACTTGTAGCACATCGTGCGAGTGATCTTGCCAACATCCTGCCAACACAACGTGGGGTGCAGACGACCGCAGACGCCGAATCGGGCGACTTCGAGCCAGCGAAAGCCCCGCTCTGCGGCGGTGTGCGGTATCCAGGTCCCTTTGCCAAGGTGAGGGTCGCGAGTTCGAATCTCGTCGTCCGCTCCATGTATGCAGGTCAGAGGCCCCTTCGGGGGCCTCTTCTGCGTTCGGGGGCTCCGTCAACCCGGGGTACTTCCATGGTGCCTTCGCGGAGTCGTCGAGTTGGACCGGGGTGATCAGTCGACTCCTCGAGGCTGGTCATGCGGTGATTGCGGTGGCCAACCCGCTGCGTGGGGTGAAGAACGACTCGGACTACCTCGCCAGCGTGATCGACGGACTCGATGGCGACGTTGTCCTCGTGGGCCACTCCTACGGGGGAACGCTCATCACCAACGCGGCCGCTGGAAGCGAACGGGTGAAGGCGTTGGTGTATGTCGGGGGCTTCGCCCCTGATCGCGGTGAGAGCGCTGCGGAGCTGTCGGGTCGCTACGAAGGTGGCACCCTCGGCGAGACGCTCGTCGCGTTCGAGCTGCCGGACGGAAACAACGACCTCTACATCGTGCAAGAGCGGTATCGAGCACAGTTCGCGGCTGATGTTCCTGAAGCCGAGGCAGCCAGGATGGCGGTGACTCAGCGACCGATCGTGGAGGCCGCGCTCAATGAGGCATCGGGGGATGCGGGTTGGAAGACGATTCCGTCCTGGTTCCTGTTCGGCGAGAAGGATCAGAACATTCCGGCCGCGGTGCACCGCTTCATGGCTGAGCGAGCCGGTGCTCGACGGATCGTCGAGATCGATCGGCGGTTCTCACTCCGTCGGGATTCCCGAGGCGGCAGCCGTTGTCGAGCTCATCAGCGAGGCGGTCGCTGCTGTCGCGCTGGACTCGGTCAGCGCCGGGTGAGCGGCCAAAGCCGATCAGAGTCCGTCACCGATGTCGGCGTGACGGCGGTCATCGTCGCCGGTTGACGGCGCCGGCGGGTGCTCGTTCGGGCGGTGGCGAAGACCTTGCGCAGGTGTTGTCGCGGGTCTCGTCGGTCCTCTCACGTGCCGTCGTCCCGTCCCATCGAGCTCGGCTCGGCCACCCTCGAGGGGCGCGGTTCGACAGTGTCGTGGTCGCTCAAGAGCGCAGCGGGTCGGGCGACCAGGCAGAGGTCGTGCAACTCTCGGTTGCCGACACGCCTCGGCGAGCCAGTTGAACGAGGCTGTTTCATCTCGTGGTCGCCACTGCGCCGGCTTGGGCACGCCTCATCCGAAGCTGCGCTTCGCTTTCAGCGCCCCACCAGGGGTCCCGGCGTCCGGACTGGGCGGTCCCACGGGTGGCGCTCGGCGGTGCTCGGCCTGGACCTGCCCAGCTCGCGGGACGGGAGGCACGATCAGCGAAGGGTCTCGCCCCGTTCGAGCATGCTGACGTACTCGGCGATCTTCCGGGCGCGGGTCTCTGGCCGCTTCACTCTCGTCGAACGGAACACAATGGAGAATCGGTCGGACTTCGACAGCTCCTCCCACGCGGAGGCCGCCTTCGGGTTGGCGTCGAGAGCCGCTCGGAGGTCGTCGGGAACCTCTCCGTCTCGCTGGCGATACGCGACGTCCCACCTTCCGTCGGCCTTGGCCCGATCGATCTCCGCCTGGCCTCCGGGCCGCATTCGCCCTTCGGCGATCAGTCGCTCGGTGTGCTCGCGGTTGATCTTCGACCACGAGCTCCGTGCCCGCCGCGGCGAGAAGCTGACGACCCGGTAGCCATCGATCGCGGCGGTGGCCTGCCCGTCGATCCACCCGTAGCAGAGGGCCACCTTGACTGCTTGGAGCCACGTGATGCCGGGACGATCGTCAGCCTTCTTCAAGAGCTGGAGCCGGATGCCACTGTCGGGCGGTTCGGCCTCGAGGAACTCGGCGAACGCTTCCTCGGTACCAGTCGATCAAGGTCAGAGCGAACAGCTCGGGATCTTGGCTGTGCATGAAGTGACCCATCTCTGGGAACGAGCGGTAGTCGATCTGTTGGCCCGCTCCCGTCACGATCTCGCGCACCATCGCTGCTTGGAGATCCGAGATCGCCCCTTGCACTCGACCGGTCGCGGGATCCACATGACGAGCGTGATGGGTGAACAGGACCGGCACTCGCACCAAGGACAGCATGCGGGCGTGATCGCAACCAGCCGTGCCCGTCCCGGACGAGAACGCCCGACCCCACTCGGGGTCGTACTCGCGGAGGTTCTGCGGTGGGTCGGCGGGCCACGACCGCCCGGCTAGATGCGACGGAAGCTCGCTGGCGGCCGCTCCTCGCATCCCGGACCAGTCGCCGATCGACCACTCGTCTCCCAACCACTTGTGCCACATCGCGAAGATCGGACCGGCACCCTGCGATGTCGGATGCCCGAACGCAGGATCACGTTCGGCACTGAACAAGGGAGGATCCTCGTAGACCGCCGCTCGGATCTGCCCCGGCTTGGCAAAGGCGGACAGCCACGCCGACAACATCCCACCCGACGACAACCCGCTGACAACGGTCGGCCCCCCAACCACCAGATCGATGAACCGGACGAGGTCGTTGCCCATGTTGTCGAGGGTGTAGCGACCCGGAGTCCACGTCGATCGACCCTGGCCCCGCAGGTCGACAGCGAACACGTGAAACCGCTCGGCGAGCAGCGGCATGACCTTCTCATAACCCCACCACGACTCCGACTGCGCCGGGATCAGCAGAAGGCTCGGTGCGCCCGGGTCGCCTGCGAACGCGTAGTTCACGTCCCTAGCCTGAACTTGTGACTTGGCTGGCCCTCTCGATCGTGCTCTCGATTGTGTTGACGATCGTGCTCAATGTCGCGCTGCGCGCCTTCCCGCGTACCGGCGAGCGGATCGCCCAGGGGCTCGCCCAGCCCGCCGACGAACGACCAAGGGGCGGCGTCTACGTGCCGTGGAAGGCGATGATCATCGGCTCGCTCGTCCTGACCATCGGCCTCAACCTGCTCTTGTGGGCCCGCCGGTAGCTTCCGGTTCCGTGTACCAGTGGGCACTCAAGCGCTGGTCCACCCCGTCCACGTGCCGTTGCATCCGCTGGCCGCGACCGCCCGGTACCGGCGGCCCACCGACTGCCCCAGATCGCCCTTGGTCTCAGGCGTGTGCTGCCGGCTTGTGGAGAGGTTTCGCTGAACCGGCCACATGGTGACCGGTTCTGCGCGGTAGGTAGGGAGGGAGGCTGACGAACCGAGAGACGAGATCGGAGACACACCATGTTCGAACGAGACGGCTACATCCCTGGCGTGCCCTGCTGGATCGATACCAACCAGCCGGACCTCGACGCCGCTGTCCGGTTCTACGGGGGCCTGTTCGGGTGGGAGTTCGAGAACGTGATGCCCGAGGGCTCCGGGGGCAGCTACCACATCGGCCGCATCCGCGGGGGTGACGTGGCGGCCGTCGGATCCGTCCCGGACGGCGCCCCGCCGGTGGCTGCGTGGAACACCTACATCTGGGTCGACGACGTCGACCGGGCTGCGGCCGCGGCTCGGGATGCCGGTGGCTCGGTGATGGAGGCCTTCGACGTGATGGAGGCCGGTCGCATGGCGGTGATCACCGACCCCGAAGGCGCGTCGTTCTGCCTCTGGCAGCCGAAGGCGCACAAGGGAGCGCAAGTCGTGAACGAGCACGGCTCGCTGAACTTCAACGGCCTGGCCACCCGCGACCTCGAGCGCGCCGAGGCGTTCTACGGCGCGGTGTTCGGTTGGAAGGCGCTCACCCTGCCGGCTGGGGTGATGTGGACGCTGCCCGGGTACGGCGATCACCTCGAGGAGATCGCGCCCGGCACCCGCGAGCGGATGGCCCAGATGGCCGCTCCCGACGGTTTCATCGATGTCGTCGCCGCCGTGAACCCGATCGCCGACGGTGACTCCACCACGCCGGCGCACTGGAACGTCACCTTCGGCGTCGATGACGTGGCCGCCGCCGTCGCCAAGACGAACGACATGGGTGGCAAGGTGGTCGACGGTCCGTTCGACGCGCCATGGGCCCGGATGGCGGTGATCGAGGACCCCCAGGGAGCGACGTTCGTCGCCAGCCAATTCGTCCCCGAGAACAAGGACATCACCGCCGAGCGGTGACGGGCGGGTCTCATACCTCGTCGGGGACGTCGTAGCGGCGCTGGTAGGACCCGAACCGGCCCCGCTCCTCGGCCGGGTCGAGGCCGGTGTCCGCGAGCGAGTAGCGGTGGGCGCCGAACGTGTCCTTCGGCCGGTCGGCCACGTAGTCGCGGACCGCGGCCCGCAGGTCGTCGCCGTAGGACAACCCGAGCTCGTCGTAGATCCGACCCACCGCACCGCTCGGATCGGCCATCAGGTCGGCGTAGCGCACGTCGACGAAGCGGTCGTCGGGGAGCTCACCCGAGTCGCGAGCGGCCACCGTGTCGTCGAGCATCATGGCGTAGCCGAGGGACACCCAGGGCACGAGTGTGTCCACGTCGACCGACTCGCACCGCATCGACCGCAGCGTCCCCATCAGGCTGACGGTCGACGGCACGCTCTTGAGCGGATCACGGTGGATCTGCACGACCCGGGCATCGGGGTAGACCCCGAAGAGCGTGCGGAGCTGGCTGAGATGGCTCGGAGCCTTCAGCACCCATCGATCGCCGCGCCGGCGGCGCTGCAGCGTCTGCAGCACCTTGCGATGGAACCGGTAGGCGTCGGTCTGGTCGGCGGCGACCATGTACGCCGAGTAGGTCGGTACCTCGTACGTGCCGCCCCACTGGTCGGAGAGGAACTCGAGCATCGTGGCGAAGATGCATTCGTTGGGCTCGTCGCCGTCGTTGTGGTGCATCGACTCGTACGCGGGTTGCAGATCGGCCCAGAACACGTGCACGTCGTGGCCGAGGCGCCGGGCCTCCTCGGTCGACGGGCCGAGCGCCTCACCCGGGTGGAGCAGCTCCCAGGTGGCGGGCGTCCGACTGGTCGGATCGAGGGCCAGCAGCTCGTGCAGGATCGACGTGCCCGACCGGCCGGTGCCCACGACGAAGATCGGCTCGACGATCTCCTCGTCCAAGATGCTCGGGTCGGCGGCCCAGGTCGTGGCCAGTAGCAGTCGCTGGCGCAGGGCCCGCAGCAGCTCGGTGCGCGCCACCAGCCGGCCGGCCAGGGTGAGGTGGGCCTCGGTGCGGAGCGCTTCGAGCAGCACCTCGAAATGCGAGCGCCAGGAGTCGCCTCCGAAGTCCGTGAGTCCGGTGGAGGCCTGGGCGGCCCCGACGATGTCATCCGAGTCGAGCGACACCAGGTGTTCGGCGCCACCCGCAGCCGGGCCGTGGGCGTTCAGGCGGTCGACCCACGCAGGAGCGGGTGGCGGGGTCCACGGCATGGCGCGGTTCAACCCCAGCGCCGCTGGGCGGCACGGTAGCGATCGGCGAGCTGGTGCCGTCGAGCCTCTGGCGACACGGTCGGGTGGGCCGCGCCGACCGCGGCCCGCACCTCCTCGAATCCGACCACGGTCGCGGTGGGCTGCGGGCGGGTGCGGGCGCCGACGTAGCGGTAGACGGCCATGCCGAGGGGCCGCCCCTCGGTGTCGAGCCAGTTGGGTACGCCGGGGTCGGCGTGGGCCACGACCACCCGCACCTTCCCGTCGTCGTCGATGTGGGCCTGGCGGCCGTTGCAGCTCATCACGCGCTCGTCCCACGCCCCCGAGTCGAACCAGTGCAGGTTGTGGATCGACCAGTTCCAGTAGTTCGCGTCGGGGACCTCGTGCTCGATGAGCAGCGCCTGATCGGGGCCGAGGTCCCAGCAGCCGCCGCCGTAGGCGATGCTCGGGGCACCGCCGGGCGGCGTGTTGGGCGCGGTGAACGTGTTGTGGTCGAGCAGGTCCCGTGAGGCGGCGATGTAGGCCGCCCAGTAGTCGATCGACCGCTCTACCCACGTGGCGGCCCGGTCGATCGCGGCGGCCACGCCGACCGGAGTCGGTGGTGGTGACGGCTCGCCGGCGAGGTCGGTGCGCTCGATCGAGAAGGAGACCACCGGCTCGGTCGCCCAGTCGTAGAGGTACTGGCGGATCAGCAGCAGTCGAGCGCCTGGAGCGGCCGGCAGGTGGTTCCCGGGCACCGGCACCGGGCCGATGGTCAGCTCGAAGTCGCCGCCTTCGCCGACGGCCATGTCGGTCAGCGCGACCTCGGCGAAGACCCCGATCTCGTCGAGGTGCATGTCCCCCTCGACGAGGGAGAACAGGGCCTCGTGCACGTGGTCCACCCGGCCTCGCAACGTGTATGTGGCCGTCGGATCGATGGCGCATCGGGTGTAGACGTTGTCCGGGTTGGGCGCGCCCCACTGCGACCACGGCAGCTCGTAGCGGTGCAGGCGCGGATGGCGGGCGTCGGCGTGCTCCAGCTCGCCCTGGAGGGCCAGATCCGCTTGGCGGGCCAGGTGCCGGATCCCTTCGGCCCGACCTCGCGGGTCGACCGGGAAGTCGTCGGCCGTCAGCCGCTCGGACAGTGAGGCCAGCGTGGCCGTCCAGCGCAACCAGGCGTCACCCGCGGGGTCGTCCATGCCGCTGTCTACCATCCGGCGCCGACCATCGACGGGGTCAGGCAGTCGACGCGGCGTACTGCACCGACGTGGCGGGTGCGCAGCGCCTTCTTGAACCCACTGCGCTTGGTGGCCGGGGCCGTCCGAACCAGGCCTTGGACTGTTCTCGGCGAGGTTCCCGAGGGCGAGGGACACAAGGACCGCTGCGTCTAGGTCAGACCAGGGCTGCGCACTGACCGATCGCGTTGTTGTCGGTCAGACGGCGAGCTCCCTGGCTCGCCGCAGCACCTCGTTGAGCACTCGTGTGGCTGCTTCGACGTCCTCAGCCGGGAGGTCGCGCCAAACTGAGCCGTTCGTTCTGTCGCTGGCCGCGAGCACGGCCGTGACGAGATCCCGCCCGGCGTCGGTCGGTTGTCCGTCCGCCACGAGACCGCGTTCGGTGAGGACGTCGACCATCTCGGCCGTGTCGGCGAACTTCGCGCGATCACTGACCGCTGAGATCAATTGGGCGCGGTCGAGGTGCCCGTCGAGCATGTTGGCCAGCCGTAGCGTGACCCACTGCGGCTCGCTGAGGCCAGTGCTGGTGAGCGCGATGCGTAGCAGTGCCTGGAGGGTCTTCTCGGTCTGACCGATGAGCACGGGTCCGAAGGGAACCGTCTCGACCGGACCTGTCGTGGAGCTGTGCGTCATGTCGATTTCCCTGCTCAAGTTGTTGGTGACGCCAACGATAAGCAGAAACCATTGGTGAGGTCAACGATTTTTGTAGACTGGCTGCATGTCCACGTTGCAGCGAGTCGCGAATCGACCGACCTGGCTCCTCGGGCGCGCCAACGCCCGCTCTCAGGCCCTACTCGCCAACGCCTTCGAGCAGACGGGCATGCGTGGATATCACTTCCGCGTGCTCGCCGCACTCGAGGAGCATGGCCCTGGGAGTCAGGCAGACTTGAGCCGCGCGACCGGGATCGACACCAGCGACGTCGTCGCGGCGGTCAACCACCTCGTCTCGAACGGATTCGTACGCCGGCAGCCCGACGATGTCGACCGACGTCGCAACGTCATCTCGATCACCAAGCCTGGACTGGTCGCGGTAGAGCGGGTCGGCCGGGTCGTCGATCGCGTTCAGGACGACGTCATGGAGCCGCTGTCGGACAGCGAACGAAAGACGTTCCTCCGTCTGCTCGCCAAGCTCACCTGAGCCGCTGCGCATCCCAGACCAATCCCAGACCAAAGGGGCGTCGGGGGCACCTCTTGCTCTGTTGGCTGCAACCGGGTGCCGAGCTGGCGGCCGAGGTGGTCGAGCGGGACGGCGACATGGAGATGCGTGAAGGTGTCGACCCCTCCAGCGATGCGGAGTCAGATTCGCCCGGGGCCGGGGTAGATCGACTCGCGTTCCTCAGTGGTGCGATGGTTGTCTCCCTCTCTCGCTTCGAGCGACACGCTCGACGGTGCACGTGTGCTCGGGGCTCCACCTGCGTACCGGGCCGTGCCCATGAGGCGTTCGGCCCGGTGCGCCCGGAGCTACGCGATTCGGCGGGTGATCCTGCGTTCACCCGAACCGGGGATGAACGCCTTGCTGGCCCGCTCGTCGAGCATCGCGACCCAGTCGCCGTCGGCGGCCAAGGCCTCGCCGTTGGCTTGCACCTGCTCGACCGTGTCGCTGAGGATGATGAAGCCGACCTGGCCGAACGGACCGGTCACCGACGATCCGAACTGGGTCGGGCGTCCGGTGATGGACCTGATGCGCTGCGCCATCTCGATGCCGAGCGCCATGGCTGTCGCCGTCATTCCAGGGGCGACCGTTGTGGTCGTGAGCGTTGCGTACTGGGCCGAGCCGGCTCCGTCGGCATCGACGTGGACGAGCCTGACGAGGGTGTCGTCGAGCCCGTCACCGCTGTTGAAGCGGGTCCCCTCCTCGGCGAGATCGATGTAACCGCTGTCGGCAAGGAGCTTCTCCTCGGCGGTCATCAACGCGGAGAGGTCCTCGACGACCGAGTTCCACGAGAGCGTGCTCACACGCGGCGAGAGAACGCTGGTCCACAACCGCACCTCGATGTCGGCGACGGCGTTGACCCTCTCGGTCATCTTGACGGCCCACGCCATCGAGTCGAGCAGGTTGCCCGGGGCCAGCCGGGCCACACGATTGAACAGGTAGGTCATTGCGCACTCCCTCGATCTGTGGCCGGCGGTTCCGACCACCGCCAGAGCGTGCACACCCCGCTGTTACAGCTGCGCGTCAGTCCGGCTCCTCACCAGACCACCACGTGCGAGCGCGACGGCCTCGTCGAGCGTCAACGGCGTCGTCGGGCCGATGACGCGGGTGGAGATCGGCGGGGTGGGCCATCCGGCGTAGTGGTACCCGAGCTGGTGTCGCTCGGTGGCGGCCGTTGCCCACAGTGGCGCAGACCTGTCCGGTTCGTCGTCGTACGCGAGTGCCGTGAGCTCGAGGGCATCGATGGTCATGGGCACGAAGCGGTGGGCGGTGGTGAGGTCCAACAGCTCCGGAAGGTGGGAACGCACCTCGTCAGGTCGCCCTGCGTGGAGATCGAGTTGGGCGCGGCTGGCCATGACGCCCGCCCGCAGGAGGGGAGCAGCGTCCATCGCTCCGACGAGGCCGACGGCGGTGCCGGTCATGGCCGCTGCAGCTCGGGTGCGACCGCCTGCCAACAGAGCGGCCGTGAGGATCGGAAGTGGGTGGAGCCTCGACACCGGCACGGGCGCCGATTCGTCCCAATACTGCTCGGCCAGATCCGCGGCCGGTTCGACGTCCCCATCCATGACCGCCCGGGCCAGATCGATGAAGGTCGGGAGGTAGCGCAGGATGGGGATCGTTCCGGCCTGAGACCAGTCCACCGCGCACTGCAAGGTCGTCTCGTCGTTCGTCATGAGGGCGACGTGGGCCAGCGCGGCGGCCGCGGTCATCGAGAACGCAGGGTCCTCGGGTATGTGGTCCGCAGTTCGGGCGGCCGCGCGCCGCAGCCCGCCTCGGGTCAGTTCGCCGATGACGGCGGCGGCGTAGCCGTTCCCCACGGTGTCGACGAGGAACGTCGTCTCGTGGCGACGGGTGAGGCGGCGGAGCTCGTCGAGGTGGCGGGCCGACTCCTGCAACCGGCCCATGAGGGCGAGCATGTAGGCGGCGAACCCCCCGTAGATCGAGATCTCCATCTCGTCCCCACGGGCGACGATCTCCTCGGTGTGGGCAAGGATCGGGCCGAGGTGACCCTGATAGGCCGGGCCCATGGCCGCGCCCCGTGCCACCCAACCACGTTCACGGGCCTGATCGTCGCGGAGCAGACGGGTCACCTCCTCCACCACTCCGCTCACATCGATTCGCTGAGCGGTGGCCGAGGCCATCAGCGCGGCGACCGCGGCGGCCCACTCCTCCGCCCAACCCTCGAAGACAGCCGCCTCACGATCGAGCGAGAGGAGCCACGCCCAGGTGTTGGCGACGTTGCTGTTGTGCCCGAGGGCGCTGCGGACCGAGGCCAGGCCCGCGCACATCCTGAAGACCTCGCGGGGTGCGTTGACCCGGGCCCAGTCCATCGCTGCGACGACATCGGGCATCTCCGCGAGAAACCGGCCGCGCTCGATGCCTCGGCGTCCGTCTCCGACCTCGGTGCACCAATCAGCCTGGAAGCGGACGTGGCGATCTCGTGCCGCGTCGAGGTCTGTGGTGCCCTGGGCCCGGAGGATGCAGAACTGCCGAACCGTTCGCAACATCCGATAGCGCCCGGAGGCATCGTCGAGTTGCAGCAGACTGGCGTCGACCGACGCGCTCAGGGCGCTCGTCGACGTCGTCGGCGTCCACATCGAGCGGTCCCGACCGCGAGGGCGCCCTCGAAGGTGAACGCCGACTGGAAGACCGCCAGCTGGGTCAGCACCGAGCGGGCCGCGGGCGCCAGGAGGTCGACGCTCCACGCGATCGACGCGTGCAGGGTGGCGTGGTGCGCGAGTGCAAGCGGTGTGCGGATCCCGGTCGCCTGCCACCGCACCGCGTTGCCGACGCCCTGAGCAACCGTCTCGATCGGCAGGGTGCGTGTCCGAGCGGCGGCCAGCTCGAGCGCAAGGGGGAGGCCATCCATCCCGGTGCAGATCGAGATGAGGTGGGGCACCGTCTCGGCGTCGACGACGAAGCCGGGGCGGGCGGCGCGGGCTCGTTCGAGGAACAGCTGCACGGCATCGAACTCGATCACGTCGGCGACTGTGAGCGGCGTGTCGGGCGGAGGCACGGCGAGCGATGGAACCCGCCACACCATCTCGCCCGTGAGACCGAACGGCTCGCGGCTCGTCACCAGGACGCGCACGGCCGGGCATCGGGAGAGCAGGTCCGCCACCAGTTCCGCCGCCGAGACGAGCAGATGCTCGGCGTTGTCGAGGACGAGCAGGGCCCGCCGACCACCTGACAGGTGACGCACGACCTGGTGGGTGAGATCCACCCCCGGCACCGCTGCCAGTCCGACGGCCCTGGCGACCTGTTCGACGACCTGGTTCGGACTCGTCAGCTGACCCAGTTCGACCCACCAGGTCCCGCCGGGGTGACGGGCGGTCTCGGCTGCGGCGACGGCCAGGGCCAGTCGGGTCTTTCCGCACCCTCCTGCACCGGTGAGCGTGACGAGCCGACTGCTCTCCACCAAGGCAGATACGGTCGTCAGCTCGTCGCGTCGACCCACGAACGAGCTCAGCGGAGTCGGCAGCGCGGAACCGGTCCGAGGCTCACGGGCCTCGACCAGTCGACGTGTGCGGGTGAAGGCGGGATGCGATGCACGCAGTGGCCACGCCGCTGCCTGCCCGTCTCCGGATGCGATGGCCCGGTCGAGCTCGACGAGCGCCGCTGAGGGCTCGGTGCCGATCTCGTCGAGCAGCAGGTCTCGGTAGGACTGGAACGAACGAAGGGCATCGGTGCGTCGGCCGGCGTCGGCCAGCGCTCGCAGGAGCAAGGCCCGAGGCCGGTCACGAAACAGGTGCTGGTCGATGAGCGAGTGGATCGCGGTCAGGGCGGTGGAGCTCTCGCCAGCATCGAGCTGGAGCACCACGAGGTCCTCGACCGCTACGGCGTGCATCTCGAGGAGCCGACTGACTTGCGGTTCGGCCCATGGCTCGCTCGCGAACTCGACGAGGGGCTCCCCCCGCCACAACAGCAGCGCGTCCTCGAGCACCGCGCGGGCGGCGGTGTCCTCGAGCCGCGGGGCGATCGTCACGAGGCGTTCGAACTCGATCGCATCCACCCGGGCGCGAAACGTGTACCCCGGCGGCGTGGTCTCGATCACCTCGGGGCCGAGTAGGCGTCGCAGGCGACTGATCGACGTCCGCAACGCGCCGGGTGACAGCCCGAGCCAGCTCTCGAGGCTCGCACCCCTCACCATGCTGTTGCTCCGGAGCGCGAGCGCGCTGATGAGGCGGCGCTGTGTCTCGCTGGCTACTGCGATCGGTGCCTCGTCCGCTCCAACAACCTCGAGCGGCCCGAGCACCCTGATCTCGACCAAGGCCCCCCTCCGTCGCGCAGCGTACGCCGATCGTCACGTCGGTGCCCGCCCGGCTACAGGCTGTTGGTGGGAGAACATGCCAGGCAGGTGCAGTCCGCCTGGCATCCATCACGTCCCGAGTGGCCGACTCCGGCCCGTGGCATGGCTGTGGCACGGAACGTGTGGAAGGGAATGCTGCTGGGTGCGCTCGCGGAGCCGGAATCGGGATGGCGGTTGATGCCCTCGAAGCGCTTGGGCACGAAGGACGAGCGTTGGGAAGCCAGGGCCTCGCCGGTGCGCGGGGGCTCGCCGCAGACGGCAAGGAGGCGGTGAAGGACGCGCACCTCCCCGAGCGGGCTGCTGAGCTGGCCGGCCAAGGCCGCGACGCGCTGGTCGACGCGCATCTTCCCGAGCGTGTCCGCGAAGCAACAGCCCGTGGACGCGATCCGATCGTGCAGGCCGATCTCCCATCGACGGCCCGAGCCGTCGCAGGTGACGTGGCGGACAAGGCAACCGAGGTGGCCGGTCAGTCGGGCGTGGTCGACGCGATCAAGGAACGAGCCGAGGACGTCACCGCGAAGCTTGCGGACTGATGCGCAGTCGGTACAGCCGGCACCTCGTGCGGCTCTCGACATCACTCGGAAGCCTCGATTTGAAAGCGAATGGGAGAGCGACACGTTTGTGTTCGCACGGGACGCCCACGGGGTTGATCCGTGGAAGCCGAACTGGGTGACCAAACGGTTCACCGCCATCCGCGACGACGTCGGACTCCACGGGCATCGCCTCCACGATCTGCGCCATTTCATGGCCATCGAGATGCTCGCCGCCGGCGACGCAATCCCAGTGCTCGCCGGCCCGCCTCGCCCACGCCCGAGCATCCACGACCCTCAACGTCTACGCCCACTCCATCCCCACCGGCGACCGCCAAGCAGCCGAACGACTGGCTGCCCGCCTCGACCGCAAGCCACCATCCCCCGCCGATGACGCTTTGCTCGGTGGTCGGCACGGGGAACCCAACGGCGTCTGATCTCGCACGCTCGTCGGTAGGGACGTCGGCAAGACTGGCCAAGCGCGGAAAGATCATCTCGGTGCCCTGTGCTGGGAAGCCGCTGCGGGTCGGTGACGCACTCCTCGGGGCACGGTCCGGCTACCGGCTCGTACCCGACGCTACGAACTGGCACGAGGAAGGATGGCAACCGTCGGCGAGGAGAACGCTGGAGCGCTTCTTGGTCGCCGGGCCTTGCCCACGATCAAGCGTCGGGTTGCGCGTGACTACCTGACGGGTAGTCGCCGGCACGACCGCCGGCCCTCAGAGTGGGAGCTAGTCGCCGACCACCCCGGTCGGTGGCACCCACCCGAGGAGCACGACGATGACCGACACCACGACCCCCACGACCACGACTGCCACGATCGACACCTACCTGGCGGCGTACAACGAGACCGACGCGGCTGCCCGGCACGCGCTGCTGGCGGTGGCGTTCGTGGCCGACGGCCGGCTCGTTGACCCGCCGCTGGCGGGCGAGGGCCGCGAGGGCATCAGCGAGATGATGGGGATGGTCCACCAGCAGTTCCCCGGCCACACCTTCCGCCGGTCGACGGGCGTCGACGAGCACCACGATCACGTCCGGTACGGGTGGGAGCTCCTCGACGGCGACGGCAACGTGGCGCTGGCCGGGATGGACGTCGGCCTGTTCGACGGTGCCGGACGCCTCGTACACGTCGCCGGCTTCTTCGGGCCGTTGCCCGAGCTCGGCTGACGACGGTGACCTCGCTGGTGGTGGGGGTGGCCGGACCGGCCGGCACTGCCTATGGTCGGCCGATGGCTGCCCCCACGATCGGCGAGCTGCTCGCGCGAATGGCGATCCCGACGGCGCCGGAGCCAGATGGACCTCGCCTTGGAGGTGGGGGTGTCGCCGCGCCACCTGAGCTTCGTCGAGACCGGTCGATCGAAGCCGAGTCCCGAGCTGGTGCTGGCCCTCGGACGCCATCTCGACGTGCCGCTGCGGGAACGCAACACCCTCCTGCTCGCGGCCGGGTTCGCTCCCCGGTTCGACGAGATCCCGCTAGATGCCCCCGCCATGGAACGGGCCCGGTGCGCTGTCCAACGGATGCTCGACGCGCACGACCCGTATCCAGGCGTCGTGCTCGACCGGCACTGGAACGTCCTGGCCACCAACCAGGCCGCGCTGATGTTGGCAGCGGGACTGCCAGAAGATCTGCTCGGTCCGCCGATGAACATCTTCCGGATCAGCCTGCACCCCGATGGGCTCGGAGGCCGCACCCGCAACTTCTCGGAGTGGGCCGGGTACCTGATCGCCCAGCTCCGGCGCATGACCGTGGCGACGACCGACCCGGAGCTCGACGACCTCTACGCCGAGGTCACCGCCTACCTGAACGTGGCTGACCTCATGAGCCGACCCGGCTGGGACGAGGTCGACGACATCCCGCTGCTCATCCCTTGCCGGCTCGAGGTCGCCGGCACCGAGCTCTCGCTGTTCACCACGCTGACCACCTTCGGCACCCCACGCGACATCACGCTGTCCGAGCTGGCCGTCGAGCTCTTCTACCCCTCCGACGACGCCACCGACCTCGCCCTCCACCACCTCGCCCGACCGCTGATCCCACCAACTCCAGGGTGAACGCAGGTTGACTGCCCGTCGCCACCGGGTCGGCGCACCCGAGAACCTCCTCGAGACCTGGGCCGCTTCAGGGCGACCATGTCTGGAGTTGACCCGGCTTGATGCGCACCTACCATTGAAGAGGACCCACCATGCTGCTCCCAGTCGTGGGGCTCCAGCGAGCCTTCGAGGTGCACGTAGGTCGCGTCTCGGGGCTTGAGTTCGCTCATGCGGTTCCTCCTTGGTCAGCGACGGCGTGGTCTCGCTCGCTCGACCTCAAGCTCCCACCGAAGGACGGCGATCTCGGCCTCGAGCTGCAGGATCCTGCGGATGCCCGAGAGGGTGAGGCCCTCGGTGATCAGCTCGTTGACCCGCTCGACCCGCCCGATCTCGTCGCGGGAGTATCGGCGTTGCCCACCCGAGGACCGCGAGGGGCACACGACCTGCTCGGCATCCAGCCGGCGCAGGAACGCCGGCGGGACGCCGAGCATGGTGGAGACCTGGCCGACGGTGTAGAGCGCGGCAACGGGATCGTCCATCGACATCGGGCTCGTCATGGTGGCAGCACCGAAGGGCTTCTCGGCCGCTCGCCTCGGCGACGGTCAGGCATCGATCGAGATGCGCTCTTCATCGCGGGAGCTGATCTCGACCTTGCGGGGTTTGGCCCGCTCGGAGATCGGGATCCGGAGGGTGAGCACGCCGGCCTGGTACTCGGCCTCGATGCCATCGGGATCGAGCGTGTCGCCGAGGAACAGCTGGCGGCTGAACGTGCCCTGCGGTCGTTCGTTGGCAACCATCTCGACGCCGTCGCTGCTCTCGGGACGGGCTCGCTCGGCGTGCACGGTCAACACGTTCTTCTCCACGGTGAGATCGATCTTCTCGGTCTCGACGCCCGGCAGGTCGAACTGGACGAGGAACGTGTCCTGGTTCCGGTAGGCATCCATCGGCATCACCGCCGGTCGCGCCGGAGTTCCGGCAACCTGCTGGATGAGGCGATCGAAGTCACGGAACGGGTCGGTGCGCATCAGCATGGCTGGCTCCTCTCTGCAAGGTGGTGAACAGCATCCTTATAACAAGAGCTGGAGGTTTGTGACAAGAGGGAGTTCACCTCGGAGGGCGATCTTCTGTCCGAATGGCCGGACGACGACCGGGTAGGGAGGCCTCTCCATCGAACATCGAGGAGCATCCATGGCTACTGAGGAACCAACGATTCCCGCCCCTGGCACGGACACCGCGACGGGGACGGACCCCGCGGCCAAATATCCGCGGCCCGGCTACGAGGACAAGTCGTCGTTCGGGCAGGCGGTCGACCAGGACCAGCAGCTCGCCGACGATCTCGTCGAGGCGACGGACGGCGATCTCGATAGAGCCGAGGATCGCTTCCGTGAGGAGCCTGCCGGCGCGCCGGCCCTCGCTCGCCAGGCCCGGAGCGGGGATGACGAACACGACATCGAACGCTCCACCGAAGTGGCGGCACCTGCGGCCGCGCTATACGACTACCTCGCCGACGTCGAGAACCTGCCCGACTACTTCGACTCGATGACCGAGGCCCGCTGCGCCGAGGGCGACGCGGTGGCGGTCACCGCCGAGCTCCCCGACGGCTCGACGCAACAGGGTGAGGCGTGGTTCCAGTCCGATGGTGCGGAACGACGGATCGAGTGGGGATCGGAAGGCCCCAACGACTACCGCGGCTGGCTCGAGGTGACGGGCGACGACTCGAGCTCGAAGGTCACCGTCGGCATCCACTCGAAGCACACGGACATCGCCGATGGGCTCGAGGCCACGCTGGCGAACATCAAGCGCCTCGTCGAAGACGGATGACCGGCCCGGACACTGCGAAGGCTCGCCACCAGTCCTTGACCACCGTGCTCGTCGCCGAACGGGAGAGAGCGTCGGACCTGGTGCGCGTCCTCGGGGAGGAGCTCGCCGACATCGTCCGCTCGGTCGACCACACCAACAACGACGACGAGCATGATCCTGACGGCGCCACCAACGGCTACGAGCGGGCGAAGGCGATGGCACTCCTCGAGTCGGCACGGGAGCGGGTCGAGCAGCTCGACGCCGCCATCGACCGCCTCGACGCCGGGACATACGGCCTCTGCGCCTCGTGCGGCTCGGCGATCGGAGACGAGCGGCTGGAGGCGCTCCCCGCGACGAAGAACTGCATTCAGTGCGCTGCGTAGGGCTGGCTCCTCCATCGCCGGTGCACGGGTTCAGGCGTGGCCAGCACCTCTGCCCGACCTCGGTGCGGTGCCTCAGTCAGACGCATCGAACTGGTCGGGACCACCTTCGACCACGTGCAAGGCCGACTCCTCGGCCGCGGGCAGGTCGTCGGGCTCGTGGACGAGGGCGGTGCCCGTCAGCTGGCCATCGTCCTCGTCGTCGGTGGCTTCCGTATAGAGCAGCTCGTCGGCGCCGTCGATGCCCATCGCCGGGTCGGGTTCGATCACATCGACCACGACATCGTCCTCGACCACCAGCTGCGGCTCGGGCCCCTCGCGCCACAGGCGTTCCTCGAGCGAATCCTGGGGAACATCACCGTACGGCCCCGGGGACGCGCGCCTCCTCGCTAGCCAGCGCGTGATCCGGAGGGAAGTCGGCCGGCACATCGGTGTCTGGCGAACCAGTGCGATCACCGTCGAGCGCTTCGGCCACGGACTGCTCGTCGGCGGGATCAGGCCCGCTGGACACGTCGCTCATGAACGGATCCCCTCGTGTGGGGTGTCGCTCTCGTAACCCCGCTCCGCCAGTCAGCCTCCGCCTGAACGAGTCGATCGAGTACCGCGCCATCATCGAACAGGCGAAGGGCATCCTGATGGCCGCGCAGCACTGCTCGGCCGAGGAGGCGTTCGACCTGCTGGTGGCTGCCTCGCAACGCGAGAACATCAAGGTGCGTGAGATCGCCCGACGCCTGGTCGATCGAGCCACCACACCTGATCAGGGATCGTGAGCACGCGGACGCATGGAGGAGCGGGCATGGCGACAGACCCGGGACGCGCACTTCGCGACGGCATGCGAGTTGCTCAACACGACGTGCAGCAGCTCTGGATCGCCATGTTCGGACTCGGTGGCGACCTGACGACGACCGCGCTCGAGGACATCGTCGCCGGCTCACGACCGCCCACGTCACGGGAGTACGGGCTGCTCCAGGTCGCCATCGACGAGCACCTGGGCGACCTCGGCCTCGCTCCCTCCGTGGTCAGCTGGATCCAGCCTCCCGATCCCCTGACCTAGAGATCGTCAGGCTCTGCGGCCGGGCCGGGGCACGCGTCCGACGACGCGAGGTGTCGAGCTCCTCGAGCGCGGCCATCGTCTCCCTGACCTCATCGGGGGTCATCAACCGGCGGTGGGACAGGGCATCAGCAGCTCGTCGATGCGCTCGCGTCGCGAGGCGTCCCCGCTGTCGATGCGCTCGCGTCGCGAGGCGTCCCCGCTGTCGAGGCGCACATCGAGCAGAGCATCGATCGCGACGCGTCCACCAGTGCGGCATCAGGCAGGCCGAGCGGCGGTGCCGCTTTTCCAAGGGTCGACCGTCACGTGGCCCTCCCCGTGCTGCAGTCGATCGGGCACTGTCGTGCATCGCCGGCACCCTCGGGCGGTCCACGACCTGCGAGTTACCGAAGACGTCACCATGGCCGGCCCTTACCCCCCGACGTCCCGTGCAGTACACGACTCCTGCGGCGGTGGTCTGGACGACGCCCGGGCGGGCAGATGCGTCCCATGGAGGAACAGACGACCGACGGCGACCCCGAGGATGTGCGGGGTCGCCGGTTGCACGCAGACTGGCACGACGCCGCACCGTCGCCGCTCGACAGCGACCGGGGTGCCTCGCGGCTGCCAGAGGGACCGACCGAGGCACCCGGCAACCGTGGCTGGGACGCCCCCGAGGCCGAGGCTCCGGAGAGCCTCGAAGGTGCGGTCAGGCGAGGCGACGACCCACAGAACGGCGCACCGATCTACCCGGGCACGCGCGAGGACCGGTCGTCCGTCGAGGCTGCAGGCGAGCGCCACCGGGCCGATACTGCGGTGCCCGCGACGGCGGACGAGTCGGCATCGCCAGACGAGAGCGGCAGCCCGCCAGGTGATGACCTCGGCGCCGGAGCTGACTGATCGTGTTCGGACGTCCCTGCCTTCGAGACGGACGTCGCGGCAGCACAACCCTCTAGGTACGCGGTTCGAATGCCGTTCGAATGGGCGCCCGGTAGCGCCCCACATGCTGGAGCCGGCGAGCCCTCCGGCGCCGAGAGCGATGGACGAAGTCCAGCTGGCGCCACCGGCTGCAGCACCTCTCGTTGCATCGCGCCAGGCACCTGGGACAGGCGACCACCAGTGGATCGATCTTCACACCGGTCGCTGTACCCGCTGATCGCCGTCGACATGCCTGGAATGGAAACCGACCGGCCATGACACCGACAGGTGTTTCTTCATCCGGAATCGAGGGTCGATGCATCCTCGGGCGCTGGCGTGGGTAGGCGGCGCGCATGATCGATTGGGATGAGAGCTCGGTGCTGGTGGCGGTGTTCGATTCGCGGGCTGAGGCCGACCGCGCCGCAGAGTCAGTCGTGCGGGTGGGGAGCGAACGCAACCGAGTCGTGGTCGCACAGCGATCCGACGAAGTCGTCTCGGTGAAGGCCGAGATGCAGGACGAGATGGACGAGAGCTGGACGTCCCCGCAGGCGGGCGTGGCGTACCCGAAGGAGGCGGCCAAGGGCCTCGCCATCCTGATGCCGGTGTGCTGCGTGGTGGGAGGCGTCATGGTCGGGCGTTCGGTTTCATCCACATCAGCGGCGTCCCCCTGTGGGTGCGCCTGTTGGTGGCGGCGTCCATCGGCGTGCTGATGGGTGGCACCGTGGCGCTGGTGGCGGCTCCTGCACTCGCGGCCACCCGGCCCGACGACCAGCTGGCCGGCGAGCGGGGAGTGGTCGTGCCGCGTCGACGGCGCTCGGCCCGACGTGGTCGAAGCGCTGATCACCCGCGATCCCATCCGGCTCGACCGGTTGCGCGCGTCGGACCTGACCCGGCTCGAGACGGTGGCCGTGTGGGACCGCAGCGGCATGCGACACGTCGTCTCTGGCGTCGTCGAGCGGTCCACCGATCCCGACCGCCGATGCCGATGTGCAGAGCAAACCGATGACCCGCACCGATTGAGCCGGCAGACGACGTCCGAGCAGTACGACTGCCGGTCGAGCGATCGATGGAGGAGCACGATGACCCGACGATGAGCCGACCTGGCCGTCCCTGGACCGAACGATCGAGCGGGTGAAGGGCGGCGCGAAGCAGGTGGCGGGCGCGGCGCTCGGCAAGGACGAGCCCGCGACGAGCGTTCGGCGCCCGATCGTCCAGCCAGCGCACGACCGGCGGGTGAAAGATCCGGTCGCCGAGGTCGCCGAGGTCGTCGAGCGAGTCGACGGCCGTCACGGTGAGCTGGGCAGCCAGGTGACCGCCGCACTCGCCGACCTTGGACGCGGGCTGGGCGTCAGCGACAGATCGAGTCGGCCGGCGGCGTCGCAGTCGAGTCTGCTGCGGGCTGGTCCAACGGGGCGTTGAGCGGTTTCGTCGCCTCGGTACGGCTCAGCCTCGCCTCCTCGAGCGCGTCGCCCAGGTCGTCGAGCGCAGTCTCGTCGAGGCAGCGGTGGAGGCAAGGGATGACCTGCGACCCCGTGACCTCCATGTGCTCTTCAAGCGCACCACGCAGGCGGTCCAGCTGAGGAGCGGGCTGGTGCAGCAGCTGCAGCATCGCCGCGTGGCGCTCCATGCCGTCGGCCATCGCCGCGCTGCCGTCCGGGCCGCACCGATCCAGCCATGGATAGACGATCCGCTCCTCCAGGTCGAGGTAGGCCTCGAGCTCGTCGGGGACACTGACCAACTCGTTGTGATCTTCCTCACGGCGGGCGATCAGCGCCTGGCGCGCCTCGGCCTGCGCCTGCACGATGATCTCGGAGGGATCCATGTCGCGCTCGGTACCCGGCGCGGCCGATCCTCAGAACCGGCATTCACCCTTCTGCTCTTCCAGCCGCCGGTGTCCGCATGGGGGCCGGTCGGGATGTCGAGATTGTCGGACGATGCACCCCTCTTCGGGAAGTGCCCGCACCCTCGTTGATCCCCGAGCGGCGAGCAGTCGGACCGTCACCAGCTCCAGCCCGCTCGATGCACCGGTCACGACCGCGACGCGTCGCTGCAGCTGCCTGTGCCCGGTGGCCCGATCATGCGAGGGCCCTCATCGACCCAGGGCCTTCGCCAGCTCGTCTCTACCCATCTTCAAGTGGCCGGCGAGGTTCCGTTCAAGTGGCCGGCGAGGTTCCGCTTCTTCGCCTCCTCGTAGAGCTCGGCCTTCGTCTTCGGTGACGAGCCTCGGTGCGCTTGCGTCAGGCGACGTCGGCTCCGTTCTTGCCGAGCGGCGCGTTGCCGGGCCGACCTGTGGGCGTTAGAGCGCTTCTCGCTCGTGCTGGTCTGGGCCTTCTTCACGTTGGCGCTTCGCTGCCTTCACCTGCTTCGTCCTCGTGGCCATGTGCATCTCCTTGGACGGGTGCCTGAGGATCTGCGCACCCCACACATGATCCACGCGCAGCACGCAGCCGATCGTCGCTTCGAGGAATGTCCCCGTCGTGGCTGGGTAGGGAGAGGCCGCCACGGGGCCGGAGACCGAATGCCAGAAGGCCCCCCGGAACCGACCCGGCCGGCAGCTGCGGGCAACGACGCCTCCCGCTGCCGGTCGGTCGAACCGGCCGAGGCTCACCAGTGATCAGAGGTCGCAGCGGGTGCAGTGGGACGCGCACGTCGCCAGCACCGCCAGGTGCCCCGCTGAGGTGGTCCGAGTGGTGCCATGTCGCTCCCGCTTCTGCCGTGTCGCTACGGGTTTCCATGGGGAAGCGGTCCCCATCTACCCGTGCCGGTGCCTACCCGTTTCCCGGCTCGCAATGTGCGTCGCGACTGCGGTGAGCGATGGCGGGGTAGGCGATGGTCCCGACGCGGAGGAGGATCCTGATGCCTGACGACGATGCTGACGACGATCCCGGTACCGGCACTACGAGCGACCCGCTCGACCACGCGCAGGAAGGTCTCCGCGACCCTTCTGCACACCCGGAGGACGAGCCACGGATCGGCGGCGGCCAGCAGCCAGGAGGCCCCACGGCGTCGGGCGTCGAGGACGGCGACATGGCTGCGGGCGCACCATCCGGCGTGGACCACCCCGAGAACGCCGTGCCCAAGCGGGCCCGTCCCGAACCGCATTGACCGGGATCGTCGGATGAGCACACGCCTGGTCCACTCGCAGTCTGAACTTCCGACGGCGCCCGAGGTCGCCGCGTGGTTGGCCGCAGGCGATCGGCTTCCGCTCCCGGGCGGTGGCCGGACTGCGGAGCGGTTCGAGCAGCTCGCCGAGCTCGGTCGACGGTCGCTCTCGCAGGTCAAGGTGTTCGAGAGCCACGTGGACGCGCTCGCGATCCTGGCGGAGGCCGGGATGGCGGCACCCGCCGGGCTCGGTGCGGTGTGGGCCAGCGAAGGCCCTTCGGGATCGCTGCGACTCGGAGGGCCGGCGGACCGCCTGACCGTCGCCGGGACCAAGCCCTTCTGCTCGGGGGTGAGCTCGGTCGACTGGGCGCTGGTGACTTGTCATGACCGCGGAGACGACGTCGTGCTCGCCCTCGTCGACATCCGTGACGACCGCGTCGAACCCGGATCGTCGAGCTGGGTCGGCCATGGCATGTGGCACGCCGACACCAGGTCCGTCTGCTTCGAGGACGCTCCCGTCGTCGGCCTGGTCAGCCCCCCGAACTGGTACCTGTGTCGACCCGGTTTCTGGCACGGAGCGGTCGGCGTCGCCGCCTGCTGGTTCGGCGGAGCGCTGGGCCTGGCGGACACGCTGCGGCTGGCCGTCGGGGACGACCCGCACGCCCTGGCTGACCTAGGCGTCGTCGAAGCGGAGCTCTTCGCCATGCGCGCGGTGCTCGCCACGGCGGCCGCGGAGATCGACGACCACCCGGACGACGCCTCGTCGGCGGGACCGCGTGCGCTGTCCGTTCGTGCGGTCGTCGAGCGTGGGTGCCGCGTCGTGCTCGATGCCGTCGCCGAAGCCCTCGGCCCTCGGCCGCTGGCCTTCGACGAGGACCACGGCCAACGGGTTCAGCGACCTGCAGGTGTACCTGCGCCAGCACCACGGTCGTCGTGACCTCGAGGCGCTCGGCCGGCTGACCCGACCGAAAGGAGCGTCGTGACCATGTTGACCGTCGACGAATCCAACCTCGGGACGCCGGAGTCGTCATGGCTCGAGGCGGGGGTCCTCGACGGCCTCGCCCCGATGCGCTGGCTCCACCCTCGACGGGTGGTCGTCGTCGCGCCGCACCCCGATGACGAGATCCTCGGCGTCGGCGGCAGCCTGAGGAGCCTGGCCCGAACTGGCGCCGAGCTCGAGATCGTTTCGGTGACCGACGGCGAGTCGTCGCATCCCGGATCGTTCGCCATGCGCCCTGCGGAGCTGGCCTGCGCCCGGACCGCGGAGACGTGCGCGGCGTTGCGCCGGTTGGGTGTCCATCCACGGGTGACCCGCCTGGGCCATGGCGACGGCGCGGTGGCCGCCCACCTCGATCAGCTGACCGAGCAGCTGGCCGACCTGCTCGACGAGGACACCGTCTGTCTGTCGACGTGGCGCCACGACGGCCACCCCGACCACGATGCGTGTGGCCTGGCGTCGCTCGCAGCGGCGACCGAGACCGGAGCCCGACTGATCGAGTACCCGGTGTGGGCCTGGCACTGGTCGACCCCCGACGGCGGCGGCGCACCCGCCATGCCGTGGCGCCATGCACGACGGCACGGGCTCGACCGGGCCGCCCTACGCGCCAAGGCCGAGGCCATCGAGGCCTTCGTCACCCAGATCGAGCCGATCGGTCCGGACCCGGCCGACCGTGTCGTGCTGCCAGCGCCAGTGCTCGAGCGCTTCCATCGCTCGTTCGAGGTGCTGTTCGAGATCCCGCCGGCCCCCGAACCCCCGGCCCCGGCGATCGCCCGGCTCGACCAGGCCCGGTGACGCGTGGCGAACATGCCGCTCAGCTACTTCGACGACATGTACGAGGAGCCCGATCCGTGGGGCTACGAGACGAGCTGGTACGAGCAACGCAAGTACGCGTTGACCCTCGCCTCCCTGCCGAGACCTCATTACCGCCGCGCCTTCGAGCCCGGATGCTCGATCGGGGTGCTCACGGACCTTCTCGCCCCCCGTGTCGAGGTCCTCGTCGCCGCTGACTTCCATGGCGGCGTCCTCAAGGCCGCCCGACGCCGGACGGCGTCGCATCCACGGGTCGAGGTCCGCCGCCTGGAGGTGCCCGAGCAGTGGCCCCACGGTCGCTTCGACCTGATCGTGCTCAGTGAGATGGCGTACTACCTCGACGAGGGTGCACACCGAACGCTCATGGACCGGGTGGCCGAGTCGATCGACCCCGAAGGCGACATCGTCCTGGTGCACTGGCGAGGGCCGACGAACTACCCCCAGTCCGGCGACGCGGTGCATGAGCGCTGGGCCACCGACGACCGGTTCGAAGGGGTCACCTCGTACCGGGAAGCCGACTTCTGCCTCGACGTCGTCCGCCGCCCGGGATGAGATCGCTCCGACCGGCCGCCGCCGTCGTGATCCCGGTGCACAACGAAGAGGGGCACCTCGACGGCTGCCTGACCAGCATCTGCCGGGCCCTTCGCCGAGCGGGCAGCGCTCGCTCCCGACTGATCGTGGTCGTGCTCGACAGCTGCGACGACCGGAGTCGAGCGATCGCCGAGCGGCACCTCACCGCCGACGAGCCCGACGGTGTGGCCGGCCTCCTCGTCGAGACCGACGTGCGCAGTGTCGGAGCGGCGCGTGCCCTGGGCTCCCGTCTGGCTTTGCAGCACCTCGAAGAGGTGGGCGCGCCGCCTGATCGTGCCTGGCTGGCGCACACGGACGCCGACTCGACCGTCCCGCAGTCATGGGTGGCCCGTCAGCTGCGCTACGCGGCGCGCTACCAGGCGGTCGCCGGCATCGTGCGGGTCGACAGCTGGGTCGATCACCCCGCAGGCACCCAGGCATCGTTCGAGGCCCGGTACCGACGGTCGGCGCCGACCGGTCTGCGGTCGCATCGGCACCCGCACGTCCACGGAGCCAACCTCGGGGTACGGGGGGACGCCTACCTGCGCGCCGGCGGCTTCCCCGCCCGGACGTCGAGCGAGGACCACGCTCTTTGGCAGGCCCTTGCGCGCCACGGGGCCCGTCGGCTCGCCACCCGCAGGCTCTCGGTCACCACCTCCGGCCGCTCGGTCGGTCGGGCCCCCCACGGGTTCGCCGGGCACCTGGTCGGCCTGGCCGCCGCCCTACCGTCCGCCTGAGCTCGGCTCAGTCGAACGGGTGGCGCAGGATCACGACCGAGCGGCTCTCGGTCGTGCAGGCGTCGCCGGGCTTGATCCACTCGTAGGGATCGGAGGTGGCGTAGCCGTCGAGGTTCGTGCCGAGCACGACCTGCCACCGGTCGCCCCAGGCCGCTCCCGGCATCGTCCGGTCGATCGGCTCGTGGTGGGCGTTGAACAGCAGGAGCAGGCGGTCGTCGACGACCGGTTCGCGCGCCGACCGACCAGCCGTCGTCGCCCATCTCCTCGCCGTCGGGGTTGAACGGCGGGGGCGGAGCGCGTTGATGTCGGTATCGTCGGTCGGGTCGTCGGGCGGGGTGAGGCGTCGACGGCGCCCCGGAGCCGGGCGGATGCAGCAGGGTGAACCGGGGACTGGTGGGGTGGTGGCATCAGGCCCCGCCCGTACCCCGGACGCGCCGGGGCGAGACGCGACTCGCCACGATCAGCGGGAGGGCGCTCGCTTGCTCGAGACATGTCGGGCAAGCCGGTCGCCCAGCCATCTCGCGTCGAGCGGTGCGTAGGCGTCGTAGTCGTTGTTGAAGTAGGCGAAGGTGTGGACGCCCTCGTCGATCCAACGGGCCAGGGTCTCGGCCTTGGCCGAGAGCCGCCGCCCCGTGTAACGACGCCGGTACGGATGGTCGACGGCGTCCGGCCCGTGGAACCGCACGTAGGTCCAGTCGGTGGTGAGCTCCCAGGGGTGGTCGGGGAGCAAGTCGTGAATGCACAGCGCGGCGCCGTGGCGCTGCAGGACCTGGAAGGTGTCGTCGTGGAGCCAGCTCGGGTCGCGCACCTCGACGGCCCATCGGTGCCGCGACCCGGCCAGCTCGAGGAACTCGTCGAGCCGGTTGCTGTTGCGCTTCCACCGTGGCGGGAGCTGCACGAGGGTGGGACCGAGGGCGTCCCCCAGCCGATCGGCCCGGTCGAGGTGGTTCGCCAGCCACGACTCGGGGTCGCGCAGCTTCTTGCGATGCGATCCGAACTGACCGAGCTTCACCGCGTAGGTGAACCCGGGAGGGGCCTTGTCCGCCCAACGCTCGACGGTCGACACCGACGGCAGGCGATAGAACCACGAGTTGATCTCGACGGTGTCGAAGTGCCGGGCGTACCACGTGAACCAGTCCCGCTTGGGCAGTCGTTCCGGGTAGAAGCGGCCGCGCCAGTCCGCGTACTCCCACCCCGAGCAGCCGATCGTGACGAGTGGGTTGGAAATCGATCGCAAACCGGCGTGAGCCTCCTCGAAGACGATCGGTTGGATCTGCCCAGATCGGCAGGGACGTATGCCTCGGCGGTCCGTCGAGGCATCGCGCGGGCGGGCCGAGGTAGATGGGGTGCCCATGAGACCCGATCCCGTGGCCGTCGTCCGACGAGGTTGATCCTGGTTCGCCACGGTGAAGCCTATGCGGGGTTCGTGGGGCCGATCGCCGGCGCGCCGTCGCGGCCTGAACCCCACAGTGTTGTGCCCACGATTGTGCCCAGCATCACACCCTCGTGTCCTGAGCCCGATATGTGTGCGAGCGACTCGGTCAGGCCGACGCCGCGTAGCCAGCACCGACACTCAGCTCTTGGCATGCTCTCACCGGTCGAGTTCGAAGCTCGACATCAACCAACGACGGCGGCCTGAGAGTCCAACAACCCGACTCCATGGAACCAGGGGCACCCCAGAGCCTCCACTGAATCCAGTACGGTTCACTCGTCACGATCAACCCGGTTCTTTTCCGGTTGGTCGGCCTCCACCGGCGAGAACTCTGATCTCTCGTTCGACTCGGACGAATGGCACGCGACCTGCAACTGGCCATCGAGCACTTCAGAACGACCTTCGACATCAGAGGCGGCGACATCGGGGAGCCCACCGAGTTCGTCGACCGCATAGGTGAGGTGTCTTGGCTGGTCTAGCTGGTCGGAACGTCGCTCGCTGGCGACGCGATCGAGCACGCCGGCCGAGAACTCCATGAACGCCTCGTCGCAGAACAGTTCGGCGAACCGCGTCCGGTCGGACTCCCGCAGCCGTCGAACCTCCAGACGCTCGCTCCCTGGAGCCACCGAAGGTCTCGGCCAATGAAGCACCGAGCGCTGCACGACATCGCCTGAGCGCCACACTCGGGAGTAGTCGAGCGGCGTTCAATGACGATGTCGCTGGGGTGGCAGCGGAGTGTCACGCTTCCCGCCGTACCGGCATCATCGTGGACACCGCACCGCCACTGCCGAGGAAATCACCCACGAGTTGCGCAGTGAGCTCCGGCCGCTCGTACGGCACCAAGTGTGACGCTCCGGGAACGACTGCCAATTGGCTGGTCGGCAGCGACTCGTAGAGCGACCACGTGTGCATGGGCAACACGACGTCGTCATCGCCGGTCAGCACGAGGGTAGGCATCTGGACGCGCGCGAGGTCGTCGGGGGTCAACGACGGCTCGCGTCTCACCATCGCTGCCCCCTTTTCGACGACAATCGGAAAATGTTCGACACCGTCGGGCGACCGTTCTGCGTAGCCCGGCCGAGTAACGGCCACGAGTTCGGATTCCAGACTGACGTCGTCGAACACTCCCGGTACGAGGCCGTCGACGTGGTAGTTGACGCCGATCAGAACGAGTGACCGCACCAAATCCGGCCGGGCGAGCGCGACGAGCAGCGCGATGATGCCCCCGTCGCTGAAGCCCACGAGATGGGCGGTTCCATCGCCGATGTGTTCCAGGACTGAGATCGTCTCGGTTGCCATGTCGCTGTAGTGGAACGGGGCGTCGGCGTCTGCGGTCCGACCGTGACCCCGGCGATCGAATGCGACCAGCCGGTACTCCTTGGCGAGTGACGCGAACACGTCGAACAGCCCATCCCCGTTGGAGAAGCCGCCATGCAGCACAAGGACGGGAATCCCTTGACCGGCGTCCTGAATCCAGGTCGGGTGCCCGTTGATATCGATGTACTCGCCCACCGTCACCTCCTGCTCCGCGCTCTCACGGCGGGATTCTCGAGGCTTGACATCCGTGCGGTCGCTCCGATAGTGCCACTCGGGCGATTGCGACGCCAGCACGAGCGGCCTGGTGGTACTGCGGCGCCAGTCGTCGTAGGAGCTGCCGGTGCAGCCGGGTCCACCGGCCCATGTTCGACACGTCCGCCAGGGTTTTCGTAGAGGTCCTCGGCCTCGCGGTCGACGATGATGGAGGCCTGATGTTGGTAGGACGAGGTGTCCACGCGACGACCGTACTGCGTCGCCTCAGGCGGCCTCGGGGCTGCCGCCGCCAACCGAGACGACGATGAAAGGACGGGTCGAGGAACGTGGTCTGGTCCTTCGTGAACTTGATGTGCCCGCAGGGTCTGCCGGGCCGTTCCTACCAGGTGTTGTTCGCCACCTGCCACGCGGGCGCTCGCCTGGATATCCGGGCGAGCCGTGCATTTGGCCAGGCGGGGTGCTAGCAGTGGAGCGGCTGGTGAGGGGGTGCCGTGTGAACGTGACCGTGGGGACACAGCAGGGAGCAAGGCGGCGGGGCGTGGACGGGAGCCGGCGCCGTTCGGCTGGCTTCGCGGTACTGAGCGTGGTCGTCGCCAGCCTGTTGCTGGGTGGCTGCCAGTGGTCGATGTACGGCTTTGGGTCGGGCCGGACCGGGTCCAACCCGTTCGAGTCGACGATCGGTGTCGGCAACGTCGGCCAGCTGCAACTCAGGTGGACCGCACCGGTGACCTCGCCCGTGTCCATCGTCGAAGACAACGGCTTCGTTGTCGCCAACAACCTGGTCTACGCGTCGGTCGGGCCCAACGTTCGGCGCTCGGCCGTGGACGTCTTCGACGCGGTCGGCGTCACGGGCTGCGCCGGGACACCGAAGGTGTGCACGCCCGTGTGGAGCGCCGCCGTGCCCACGAGCAACGGGGCGAGCTCGCCCGTGGTCGTGGGCGGCAGGCTGTATGTCAGCTCCCTGGACACCACCTATGCCTTCGACGCGGCGGGAACGACCGGCTGCGGTGGCTCGCCCAAGGTCTGCCAGCCGTTGTGGTCGGCGCCCGGCGTCAGCAGCCACATCGTCGTCGACCGGGGGAAGGTGTTCGTGTTCGACCCCCAGGGCCCGGGCGTGGTGGGCTACGACGCCGCCGGCTCGGCCGGGTGCGGCGGCTCGCCGACGGTTTGTGCGCCGGTGTGGCGTGGGACCGTCCCTGACTGTGAGACGACCCTCGGGTGCTACCCGACCGGAGCGATGATGGCGGCGAACGGTCGTTTGTACGAGCAACTCCGGATCGACGGTGACGAAGCCGACTTCGTGCCCGGACAGGCCTGGTTCGACGAGGCCGGGACGGTCGGCTGCTCCGGTTCGCCGCCGAACTGCATCGGCACCGTCGGGTCCGGTGGCCTCGTGGCCGTCGGGCCGGCCGGGGCCCACGGTTCGATCGTCTCGACCTACCAGCGCGTCGGCCCGGATCCCCTGAGCGTCTCGTCGGCGGCGATCATGGCCGTCACCGACCCATCGTCGAACCTGATCTGGCTCCAAGCTGTGCAAACCGCATCGCCCGGCGAACGCGACAAGACCAAGATCGGCAAACCGGCCGTAGCCGGCCCGACCATCTACCTCCCCGTCGGGACCGGCATCCAAGCCTGGGCCGTCGACCAACCAACCACGTGCACCTCGACCGGCACGTGCCAACCCTTGTGGCGCACCACGGGTACGGCCAAGGAGATCACGATCGCCAACGGTCTCATATACGACGATGTCGGCAGGGCCTACGACGCCGCAGGAATCCTGAACTGCTCGGGGACCCCCAAGGTGTGCGCGCCCATCGCCCAGATCGGCCCGACGACCGCCAACGCCACCGGCACCGAGACCGAGATCGTCAACGGCTGGGTCTACCGGAGGGTGTCAACCACCCTGCAGGCCTACCACCTGCCGTGACCGCCCGGTCGTGTCGTGGTGGTCGGCCGTTCACCGCGACAGGGGCCCCAGGAGCCAACCCCGCGTATCGGTCGAACTGGGTCACAACGAGTCAGCCCTTCCCAGGGTCTGGGGCCGCGGAGGCCTGACCTCGGTGACGAAGCGTCTGGTATTGCCGGGGGTCTCCGCGCGCCGGCATTCGGCCGAGGCAATCGAAGCGCCAGCGGGTGGGCGAGCCGGTCGGGTTGGCCTCGGTCAGGGCGAACACGACATCGGGAGCGACCCGGATGACGTGGTTGACTGAGGGGTCGAGAAAGCGTGGCGGAGGTCGTGAGGGGACCATCGAGCGGCTCCGGTCCACCGCCATCCCTCGTTCTCCTCGCCGTAGCCGGCGCTGCGTCGTAGGGGAGTGTTCATGGGCCACCCCGCGGCGTCGGCTCCTCGAGCCCAGATCTGTTGGAAGCTGCTGCGTCGCCTGATCCCACCGCGGGCGACGGGTAGAGCAGCGGGTCCGAACCCAGCGCAGGCCGGACCGGTGCTCGAGCGTCATGTGCGGTCACTCCCTGGCATGGGTCCGATCAGCGACGGTGTTCTCGCGCGGCAAGCCAACAGCCACCTGATTGACGTCTGCTCGTCGTCAGGCGTACCCTCCGCCGAGGCGCTCGCAACGGCTGTTGTGGGCGAGGGTGGAGCGTGCTCGGGGGAGCATGCCCGACATTCACGGGAGGAGCGGTCGATGATCAGAGCCGCTGGTTTGAGGATGGCCTGCGTCGGAGCCGTGGTCGCCGCAAGTGCACTGGTGTTCACCGGTGGCACGGCGTTCGCCGGGGCACCGGGTTGGCACCCGGGGCACCCGGGGCACACGGCGTACACGTGCACCGGTGGGGCCATCCCCTCGGGAACGTACGCCAGCATCACCGTGGCCGGCCCGTGCAGCGTCGCGGCTGGTGCCGTGATCGACGTCGCCGGTAGCGTTCGCGTGCTCGGCGGAGCGGCGCTCGACGCGCAGAGCGCCCCGGCAACGATCACCGTCGGCCACGACGTCACGGGCGCGCCGGGGTCGATGGTGGGACTGGGTTGCCAACCACCCGAATACACGCACAACTCTGGACATCCCTGCGAGACGGACCCCGATGGACACTCCACCATCCTCGTGAAGGGCAACGTCACGCTCGTCGGAGCGGTCGGCGTGTTCCTCAACGGGATCGAGGTCGCGGGCAACGTGACCGTCCTGGGCGGTGGCTCCGACATTCCGTGGTCGATCAAGAACGACACGATCCACGGCAACCTCACCGTCGCCGGGCAGACCGAGGAGTGGATCGGCATCCTGTTCAACACGATCGACAGGAACGTGACCCTTGTGGCCATCACGTTGACCGGCACCGACGACTCGACCGGCTCGGGCACCAACTCGCTGTTCGTCGTGCGCAACTCGATCGGGCGCAACATCGGGTGCTTCGGGCTGAACCCTGGCGTGTTCGGCTACGGAAACACCATCAGCCGTCACGCGCTCGGTCAGTGCGCATCGCTGGCCGACGGCTGACCACCGTCATCCCATCGACGTAGGCAGCGCGACGTACGGAAGCCCGTTCATCGCACGACCCATCGTCGCCTCGGCCGGGTGATCGCTGGAGCCGTGAACATCTTGCACAGATGCTGGGTCGTGCGATGGCGCTCGGCGCCTGCGCTCTCAATGGGGTGCGACCGCGGCGTCGCCACGGCCCGCGCCGGGTGCGTCGTCGACGCCCTCGCCGGGAAGCAGACCACGTTGGTCGAGCAGGTACAGCAGCCCGAGGGCGGGGAAGATGAGCACCACCGCGGCCACGGTGACGCCCAGGATGGTGCCGAGGGTGCCCGACGGCGCGGCAGCGTCGGCCACCGTGAGCGACTCCGGGAGGATGTAGTCCCACTGGGCCACTCCCCAGGCCACGACGATCGAGGCGACCGCGCCGATGGCGAGCAGCCGCGCACCGCGGTGGTTGTGGCGAACCAGCAGCAGAAGTGCTCCCGTGCCGCACAGGGCGGAGAGGATCACGAGGGGGAGCCCTCGCGAGGCCAGGCCGTCGAACAGGTAGCGGGCGTCGGCTCGGAGCACGAAGAGCCCGACGAAGGCGATCGCCCCGGCGAGCACGGCTGACGCGACCGCCCGCCGCCGGAAGTACTCGATCATGGCGTCGTCGCCGACGCGGGCCGAGTCCCACACGAGGTAGACCGACGCCAGGAAGGCGACGACGACCACCGCCAGCACCCCGCCCAGGATCGAGCTGGGGTTCACCCAGCTGTCCCACGGGTCGCCGGCCTGGCCGCCGGCCGGCACCCGGCCCGAGGCGATGCCTCCGGCGACCGCTCCGAAGCAGTACGGCACCAGGACCGACGAGGCGGCGAAGGCGGCGCCGAAGTTGCGCCGGTCACGGTTGCGGAACACCGCCTTGCGGAACGCGAAGCTGGACCCGCGCAGCACGATGCCGAAGGCGGCGATCGTGAGCGGGACGAACAGCGTCAGGGTGATCGAGGCGTACGCCTCGGGGAAGCCGGTCCACAGCACGACGAAGCAGAAGATGAGCCAGACGTGGTTGGCCTCCCAGACCGGACCGATCGAGTGGTCGATGATCTCCCGTGGTCGCTCGCCTCGCTCTGAGCCTCCGGCGAGGAGGTCCCAGATCCCGGCGCCGAAGTCCGCCCCGCCGAACACGGCGTAGGCGACGATGCCGATGAACAGGACGACCGCGACGGCGGTGCTCATCGCGAACCCGCCTCGACCGGTGCCGCGTCCGGAGCGGCGAGTGACGGATCGCTCGGCCCGTAGGGCGTGTCGGACTCGTCGAAGCCTTCCTGGTCGCGGAACCGGCGGCTCATGCCTCGCAGCACGAGGATGGTGGTGACGCCCAGCCCGATGTACAGGGCGACGACGCCGACGAAGGTGAGCCACACCCCGGTGTTCCCGGTCGCCGCAGCCTCGACCTTCATATAGTTGTAGACGATCCAGGGTTGCCGACCGACCTCGCTCACCACCCAGCCGGCCTCCATCGTGATCACCGAGGCCACGCCGGCTCCGGCGGCGAGCCGGAGGAACCATCGGCTCTTCGGCATGTCGCGTCGGAAGATCCACGACACCCAGTACCAGAGCGCCAGGAGGCACAGCAGCGTGCCGAACCCGACCATGAGGTCCCACGACAGGTGCACCGTGTTGATCTGGGCGATGGTCGGCTCGTCGTCGGGTGACTCGATGTTGAGGCCCTGGACCACGGTGCTCGTGCCGGTCTTCGGGTCCGACAGGATGGACGCCAACCCCGGTATGGGGATGCCGCCCGACACCGTGCCGTCGCTGTTGAGGTGGCCGAACAGCGTCTCGGGCACGTCGCTCGTGGTCTGGGGGACGAGCTCGATGGCGGCGAACTTCACCGGCTGGTTGTTGTAGACCCACCTCGCCAGCGAGTCCCCGACGGCCATCTGGGCGAAGATCGCGACGGCGGCCACCGTGAACGGGATGAGGAACCCGAGGCGGTGGTAGCGGTCGGTGCGACCGCGGAGCATGCCGACCGCGTAGACCGACGAGATGAGGAAGCCGCCGACCACGTAGGCGGCCACGACCATGTGGGCGGACATGAGCGGCATGGCCTTGTTGAAGATGACGCCCCAGGGGTCGACCTCGGTGATCTGACCGGCCGAGTCGAGCGTGAAACCGGACGGCTCGTTCATCCAGGCGTTGGCCGCGACGACCGAGATGCTGCCGCCGATGCCGGCGATCACGATCGGGACGCCGGTCCAGAAGTGGGCCCACGGCTTGAGCCGGCGCCAGCCGTAGATGTAGATCGCCACGAAGATGGCCTCGGTGAAGAAGAACAGGCCCTCGAAGGCGAAGGGGACGCCGAACGCGGCCCCCCACTGGCCCATGAAGTGCGGCCACAACAACCCGAACTCGAAGCTCAGCACGGTGCCCGTCACCGCCCCGACGGCGAACGTCACCGCCATGTACTTCGACCATCGCTGGGCCAGGCGCAGCGCGGCCGAATCATCGTGCTTCAACGCCTTGTAGTTGGCGATCAGGGTCATGAACGCCCACGACACCCCGAGCGGCACGAGGATGATGTGGAAGGCCAACGTGAAGGCCATCTGCGAGCGGGCCCACGGCACGGGGTTGACGGCCAACAGGGGCTGGAGGTGGCTCATGACCGCTTCGTTCCTCTCGATCGGTCTGCTGTGGGGCTGCTCAACACCAGCACCGAGCGGTCGCCGACGGCAACCGGGGCCCCCGACGCCAACTCCTGGCCGCACGGGCGCGAGCCGGCGAGATCCGCGCTGTCGAGCTCGATGATCCAGTGGGCGCCGGGCCGGGTCTCGGGGATCACGAAGTCGATCGTCTCGGACCAGCCGTTCACCAGGATCAGGAGATCGTCGTCGACGAGGTCGGTGCCGTCCTGGTCGCGGTCGGGGTCGTCGGTCCCGTCGAGGTGGACCGCGACGCAGCGGGCGTTCGGGTCGTCCCAGTCCTGCGGCTCCATGGCCGTGCCGGCAGGGGTGAACCACACGATCTCGTCGGCCTCGGCGCCGGTGAGGAACCGGCGACGCCGCAGGGCCGGGTGCCGCCGCCGGAGGTCGATGGCGTCGCGCGTGAAGGCGAGCAGGGACGTGTCGGCCTCGGCCCAGTCGATCCACGAGATCTCGTTGTCCTGGCAGTAGGCGTTGTTGTTGCCGGACTGCGTGCGACCCATCTCGTCACCGGCGACCAGGAGCGGTGCCCCGAACGAGGTCAACAGGGTGGCGATCATCGCCTGCACCCGGCGTCGTCGTAGCCCGTCGATGGCGGGATCGGCGGTCGGTCCCTCGACCCCGCTGTTCCAGGACCGGTTGTCGTCGGTGCCGTCCCGGTTGTCCTCGAGGTTGGCCTCGTTGTGCTTGCCGTCGTAGGAGACCAGATCCCTCATGGTGAAGCCGTCGTGGACGGTGATCAGGTTGACCGAGGCCGACGGCCGCCGCCGGGAGCCTCCGAACAGGTCGGCCGAGCCGGTGAGCCGGGTGGCGAAGTCGCCGAGCATCCCGTCGGTGCCGCGCCAGAAGTCGCGCATGGTGTCGCGATACTTGCCGTTCCACTCGCTCCACAGCGCGGGGAAGCGCCCGAGGTCGTAGCTGTCGCCCTGTCCGACGTCCCACGGCTCGGCGATGAGCTTGGTCTGCGAGACGACCGGGTCCTGGGCGACGAGGTCGAAGAACGCGGAGGCCCGGTCGTAGGCGCCGTCCTGGCGGCCGAGCGCGGTGGCGAGGTCGAAGCGGAAGCCGTCGACGTGCATCTCCTGGATCCAGTACCGCAGAGAGTCCATGATCAGTTGGAGTGTGATGGGATGGCCCACGTTGAGCGAGTTGCCGCAGCCGGTGGTGTCGAGGTAGCGGCCGGGGTCGCCGTCGTCGAGCCGGTAGTACGCGGGGTTGTCGAGGCCGCGGTGGCACAGCGTGGGGCCGTGCTGGTCGGCCTCGGCCGTGTGGTTGAACACCACGTCGAGGATCACCTCGAGCCCGGCGGCGTGAAGGCGCTTGACCATGGTCTTGAACTCGTCGACCTGGCCGGCCAGGTTCCCGCAGCGCGCTTCGGCCGAGTACCCCTCGTGCGGGGCGAAGTAGCCGATGGTGTTGTAGCCCCAGTAGTTGGTCAGGCCGTCGGCGACGAGGAACGACTCGGGCACCGACTGGTGCACCGGCAGCAGCTCGACGGCCGTCACGCCCAGATCGACCAGGTGCCCGAGCACCGAGTCGTGGGCAAGGCCGGCGTAGGTGCCCTGGTGCTCGGCAGGGACGGCAGGGTGCAGTCGGGTGAACCCCTTGGGGTGCAGCTCGTAGAAGATCGTGTCGGCGTAGCCGTGGGCGGGGGAGACGTCACCCTCCCAGTCGAACGTCGGGTCGACGACCACGCTGAGCGGCACCGAGCCGGCCGAGTTCAGGGTGCTGGGTCGGTCGGGGTCGTCCTCGTCGTGGCCCAGCACGTCGGGGCCGAAGGTGACCTCGCCCGTGATGGCTCGTGCATAGGGGTCGAGGAGGAGCTTGGTCTCCGAGCAGCGGACACCGCGGCTCAGATCCCAGGGCCCGGTGGTGCGGTAGCCGTAGCGCTGGCCGGCACCGACCCCGGGGACGAAGGCGTGCCAGACCCCGGCGTCGTAGTCGACCATGGGCACCGCGTGCTCGGTGCCGTCGGCGCCGAACACGCAGAGGATCATGCCGTCGGCGACGTCGGAGGCGACCGCGAAGTTCGTGCCGCCGGCGGTCGGGGTGGCCCCGAGCGGCGACGGTCGTCCCGGTCGAGCAGCGGGCGTGATTCTCACAGCCCGGGGCTGGAGTGCATGATCCCGCCGTCGGCGAAGATGGTGGTGGCGGTCAGGTAGGAGGCGCCGTCGCCGGCCAGGAAGGCCACGACCTCGGCGATCTCCCTCGGATCGGCCAGGCGACCCAGCGGGATGGCGGCATCGAGCACCTTCATCTTGGCCGGGTCGGCCTCGGTGGACGCGTTGATCGGCGTGTCCACCGCCCCCGGCCCCACGCCGACGACGAGCACGCCGTGGGGACCGAGCTCGACGCCGGCCGTCCGGGTCAGCATGCGCATGCCGCCCTTGGAGAGGCAGTAGGCGGTGTTGCCCGGCATGGGCCAGTCCTCGTGCACCGAGGTGATGTTGATGATCCGGCCACCGTCGCCCTGGGCGATCATCTGCTTGGCCGCGATCTGCGTGCCGAAGAAGGCGCTCTTGAGGTTGATGTCCATCACCTTCTCGTACTCCCGCTCGGTGGTGTCGAGGACCGACGTGCGGGTCTCGACCCCGGCGTTGTTGACCATGATGTCGACCCGTCCGAAGGTCTCGACGGCGGTGTCGACCAACCGCTGGAGATCCTCGACCTTGCTCACGTCGGCATCGACGCCCACCGACTTGTCGCCGAGCGCGGCCACCTGCTGCTCGAGCTCCTCGGTGGCGTGGGGGTTGGCCACGTAGTCGATGACGATGTTGGCGCCGTGCTCGGCCAGGGCCAGGACGATGCCCTTGCCGATGCCGCTGTTGCCGCCGGTGACGATGGCGACCTTTCCGCTGAGGCTGCTCATGATGGTGCTCCTTGATGGGGTCGGGTGATCAGGATGGGGTCGAGAGGTTGTGCCGGGAGGTGACGGCGAACGAGCACAGCGCCATGACCAGCGCGACGCCGGCGGTGATCGCGAACAGCGTGGGCAGCGAGACGCCGGCGGCCTGCAGCGGCCCCGTGCCGAACGCCGCGATGCCGTAGCCGAGCTGGTAGAAGGCGATCACCGCGCCGGCGGCTGCGGCCGACATCGAGATGAGCTGCTCCTGGCCGAAGCTGATCGTCAGCGGTAGGAGCGCCGAACAGCCCAGACCGGCCAGGCCGAACGCGACCACCCCTGCAGCATCGGCGCCGGAGGGCAGCACGGCGACCAGCGCCAGCGCGACGGCCAGCACGAAGGGCAGGAGCCGGTAGGTGACCGGGGTGGGGATGCGGCGCTGGAGGGCGGCGAACACGACCCGACCGACCGTGACCATGCCCCAGAACGCGGTGAGAGCGAGCGATGCCACCGCGGTCGACGCACCGATCTCGCCGGTCATGTCGAGCTGGGCCCAGTTGCCGTTCATGGTCTCGCAGAAGCCGTAGAGCACCGCGAAGCCGGCGAAGAGCCAGAAACGGGTCGGGACCGCCGGCCGAGAGCCCTTCGGAGCGGGCGCCGGCCGATCCGGGTCCGGAGCGACGTCCTCTACCCGGAGTGGCAGACGGGCGCTGACCGCCAGCAGGGCGACGAGCAGCACCGCCGACAGGACCGGGAGGCCCCACCAGAATCCGAGCCCGACGAACAGGGCCACGAACACAGGGGCCAGCGCGGTGCCGAGCCCCAGGAGCGCGTTGAGCACCAGCACCGAGCGGTCGATCTGGGACGGGTGGAACGAGGCGGTGAAGGTGTTCAGCGAGGGCACGGTCAGCCCGAAGCCGACCCCGACGAACGCCGTCGCGACCAGGAGCATGGCGAAGGCGACCGGCTGGCCGGCCAGCGGCGCGCTCGCCACCAGCAGGGCCATGGCCACCAGGCTGGCCGTCAGGCCGGCGAGGTAGACCCGCTTCGTGTGGAACCGGCGGGCCAGCGAGCTGCCGAGCAGCGACCCGGCGATGGCCGTGACGACCTGCGGGAGGAACAGCGCGCCGTACTGGGTGCTCGAGAGGTCGTACTCGTGGGGGTCGGTGAAGACGGTGCTGGCGGCCGGGAAGGTGACCAGCACGATGCCCTGGACCAGCCCCGCGGCGTTGACGACGCGCGACTCGATCGGTGAGGCCACGGGTCACCTCGCTACTGCAGGCGCTCGAGCAGGTGGTCGCCCACCCGGAGGGCGTTGGCCATGGCGGTGAGGGCGGGGTTCACCGCTCCGATGCTGGGGAAGAAGCTGGTGTCGACGACGTAGAGGTTGTCGAGCTCATGGGCCTTGCAGCTCTCGTCGAGCACCGAGGTGGCCGGGTCGTGGCCGAACCGACAGGTGCCCGCCTGGTGCGCCACCCCCGCCGCCGGGATGTTCATGTGCGAGTAGAAGTTCTTGTGCAGCACGTGGTGCTTGGCCATGCCGACGTGGTTCAGGATCTTCCTGAGCTCGTGGTAGAGCCGGTCGGCCTCGTCGTTGTTGGTGAGCTCGTAGCTGAGCCGGATGTTGCCGTCGTCGGCCAGGGTGACCCGGTTGTCGGCCAGCGGCAGGTCCTCGGTGGTCAGCCAGAAGTCGACCGCGTGGCGGGCGACGTCGGCCAGGGTCCAGTGCGGGGCCAGCTTGGTCAGCGTCGGCTCCTCGCCCTTCATCGCCTCTGCGTTCGACTTGCCGACCATCTGGATGTTGCCCGACCGGGTAGTCGTAGTCGGGAGCCCCGAAGTAGAAGTCGTTGAGCCCGAGCGTCTTCTGGTAGAGCGTGTCGTTGGGCTCCTCCGACAGCGCGACCACCGCTTTGCTGTTGTGGTACATGTAGTTGCGCCCGACCTGGTCGGACCCGTTGGCCAGGCCGTTGCGGATGCCGGTCGTTGGCCGACGCCAGCAGCAACTTGGCGGTGTTCGACGCTCCGGCCGACAGCGCCACGATGTCGCCGACGTAGGTCTCCTGATTGCCGCCGCGGGAGACGACGACGCCGGTGACCGTGCGGCCGCTCGGATCGGTCTCGAGCTTCACGACCTCCGCGTTCACGAGCAGGGTCACGTTCGGAAGGTCGATGATCGGCCGCACCGCGATGGTCTCGGCGTCGGACTTGGCGTGGACGAGGCACGGGTAGCCGTCGCACCACGTGCACCTGATGCAGTCGCTCTTGGCCCGGTCCTCCTCGTCGAGCAGCACGCCGCACGGGGCGTGGAACGGGTGGTACCCGCCCTTCTCGCAGATCGTCGAAGAGCTGCTGGATACGAGGCTCGTGGGACACCGCCGGCCAGGGGTAGGGCTGGGACCGGTGGCCCTCGGTGGGGTCCTCGCCGCTGTTGCCGTGCACCTGGTAGAGCCACTCCGCCTTCGAGTACCACGGTTCGAAGTCGTCGTAGCCGAGAGGCCAGGCCGGCGACAGCCCGTCGACGTGGTGCAGCTCGCCGAAGTCCTGGGGCCGCAGCCGGTACAGCGCGGCACCATAGAGCTTGGTGGCGCCGCCGACGAAGTAGTGCACCTGGGGTTGGAACGGCTTGCCGTCGGCGTCGTACCAGGTCTCGGCCGACTGGTACTTGCCGTCGATGAAGACGGCCCCCGGGCTCCCAGTTGTCGGTCTCGCGGGGCAGGTAGTCGCCCCGTTCCAGGATGAGGATCTGCTTGCCGGACGACGCCAGGGCGTGGGCCAGGGTGCCCCCGCCGGCGCCGCTGCCGATGATGATGACGTCGTAGTGGTCGGTCACGATCGGGACTCCCGGGTCGTCGGTCAGGTGGTCAGATGGTCAGGTGCGGGGTCGGGTGCGCCCGGGCTGGAGCAGGTCGCTCAACGACGCGACGTCCGAGCCGGGCGGTCGGCGGATGAGGTCGGCGACGATCCCGGTCCAGCCGGTCTGATGGGAGGCGCCCAGGCCGGCGCCGTTGTCGCCGTGGAAGTACTCGTTGAACTGGACGTGGTCCCGCCACCGGGGGTCGTGCTGGAACACGGTCGACCTCGCCGAAGCAGGGGCGCCGCCCGTCGTCGCCCACCAGGAAGAGCGAGATGAGCCGGCGTGCGCAGGTCGTCGGCGATCTCGTCCAGCGAGCGCTGCTGACCCGAGCCGGTCGGGTACTCGACCGTGAGGCTCTCGCCGAAGAAGGTGCCGTAGACCTTGATGGAGCTGACCAGCAGGTAGTTGAGGGGGAACCAGATCGGGCCCCGCCAGTTCGAGTTGCCGCCGAACATGTCGGTGGTCGACTCGGCCGGCTCGTAGTCGATGCTGGCCCGCAGCTCGCCGATCTCGAGCTCGTAGGGCTGGTCGCGGTGCGCCTGCGACACCGCCCGCATGCCGTAGGGGGAGAGGAACTCGTCCTCGGCGAAGAGCCGGTCGAACAGCCGGCCGACCTTGTCGACCGCCGACGACGCCGAGCAGCAGCTGGCGCTGGCCGGGCTCGCCCCGGACCAGGCCCTGGTCGGCCAGGGCGCCGAGGTCGAAGCCGGTGCGGCCGAGCATGGTGGCGAAGCCCTTGCCGAGCGTCTCGGCCCGCTCGATGAGCACCTCGTCGATGACGCACGCTGGCGAGCACCGGCAGCACCCCGACCATCGACCGCACCTTGACGGGCACCCGGTCGCCGTCGGCCAGCTCGATGCGGTCGTAGAAGAAGCCGTCGTCCTCGTCCCACAGGCCCTGGTCGTCGAGCGCCCTCCGGATCAGCGCGAAGTGCTCGAGGAACTTGACGGTCAGGTCCTGGGTCGGCTGGCCGTGGCGGGCCAGCACCGAGGCCATCGTGGCCATGTGCAGCGAGTAGAGCGCCATCCACGCGGTGGCGTCGGACTGCTGCAGCGTCCCGGCCACCGGGAGGTGGTCGCGGTCGATCGGGCCGATGTTGTCGAGGCCGAGGAAGCCGCCCTCGAACAGGTTGGAGCCGTCGGCGTCCTCGCGGTTGACCCACCAGGTGAAGTTGACCAGCAGCTTGTCGAAGACCCGGCGGAGGAAGTCGACGTCGTCGCGCGCCGTCGATGGCGAACACCTCGAGCGCGGCCCAGGCCTGCACCGGCGGGTTGACGTCGTCGAAGGACCACTCGTAGGCGGGCAGGGCGCCGTTGGGGTGCTGGAACCACTCGCGGCAGATCAGGATCAGCTGGTACTTGGCGAAGGCCGGGTCGACGTGGGCGAGCGCGACGCAGTGGAACGCCAGGTCCCACGCCGCGAACCACGGGTACTCCCACTTGTCGGGCATCGACATGATGTCGAAGGCGTCGAAGTTGCGCCAGCGGCTGTTGCGGCCCGGTGAGCCGCGACGCGGGGGGCGTGGGCTGGGTCGGGTCGCCGTCGAGCCAGCGGGCCACGTCGTAGTCGAAGAGCTGCTTCGACCACAGCATCCCGGCGAAGGCCTGGCGCATGACCAGCGCCTCGTCGGCCGATGGCGCCGGCGGGCGTGAGCTCGGCGTAGAACTCGTCGGCCTCGCGCGCCCGGGCCGCCGTCACCTTGTCGAAGTTCGTGCCGAGCGCCGACGGCGGTCGACTTCGGCGACGCGCCCCGTGGCCGCAGCCGCAGGCGGAGCTCGACGGTCGCGCCCGGCTCGACCACGGCCTCGGTACCAGCACGCCGCCTTGGTGCCGGTCGCGCGCCGGGTTGACGCGTGTCGGCGCCCGTGGACGACGTGGTCGTTGATGCCGTCCTTCGGGAAGGGGCTGCCGCTCGGTCGTCGCCGTAGAGGCGGCCGACGTTCGTCTCGTTGTCGCAGAACAGCAGCCTCGGCGCGACGCCGTCGGGTCCGTCGCCGGCCAGCAGCTCGAGCTCGCCGAACAGGGGGTGGTCGATCTCGAGCGCCGATGCCGTCCCGGCGCGCAGCTCGCGGAGCGGGTCTCGGTCGTCGTCCCACGACCACGTGTTGCGGAACCACGCGGTGGGCAGCACGTGGATCGTGTCGGCGTCGGGCCCGGCGTTGGTGACCCGGACGGTCATCAGCAGGTCGGTCGGGTCGGCCTTGGCGTAGTCGACCTCGACGATCCAGTAGCGGTCGTCGTCGAAGGCGCCGGTGTCGAGCAGCTCGTACTCGGGGTCGTGCTTGCCCCGGCGGCCGTTCTCGGCCACGAGGTCGTCGTAGGGGAACGGCTCGCTGCGGGTAGTGGTAGCGCCAGCGGTTCAACGCGTGGCTCGGCAGCGCGTCGACGTACCACCAGTACTCCTTGGCGTCCTCGCCGTGGTTGCCCTGGGCGCCGGTGAGCCCGAAGATCCGCTCCTTGAGGATCGGGTCCCGCCCGTTCCAGAGCGCGAGCGCCGAGGCAGAGCCGCTGCTCGATGTCGGAGAAGCCGGCCAGGCCGTCCTCGCCCCAGCGGTAGGCCCGGGACCGGGCGTGGTCGTGGGGAAGGTAGTCCCACGCCTCGCCGTCGGGGCTGTAGTCCTCGCGGACCGTGCCCCACTGGCGCTCGCTGAGGTACGGGCCCCACAGGTACCAGTCGCTGGCCTGCAGCAGGCCGTCCTCGAGCTGGCCGAAGGACTCGACCCTCTCGCGCTCGTCGCTCAACGGTCGTCGCCCCAGTCGATGACGGCGACGTCGGGGTCGATCACCGCGTCGTCGCGGCTGGACCCGAGGAAGTCCCATGCCCACGACACGAAGGCGTCGACGCGCTGGCGGACGCCGCTCATCAGCCACGCGTGCACGCCCAGCCACGCCGAGAACGCGACGACCCCGTGCAGCTCGTGGTGGCGGGGCCCCACCTCGGCCACGGCCGATCCGGTCCCGATCATCGCCATGATGCCCTTGTCGTGGTACTTGAACGGCTCGCGGTCCTGTCCGTCGAGGTCGGCCAGGATGTTGCGCGCCGCCCAGCGGCCCGCCTGCAGCGCGACCGAGCCGAGCTGCGGCATGGCGTCACCCTTGCGGTCGGTCATGTTGGCCATGTCACCGATCGGATAGACCCGGGGGTGACCCTCGGCGGTGAGGTCGGGCTGCGCATCGAGCCGACCGCCGGCACCCGTCGGCAGACCCGAGTCGGCGACCAACGCAGGGGGCTTGATGCCGCCGGCCCAGACCACGGTGCGCGTGAGGATCTCGGAGCCGTCGTCGAGCACCACCCGGTCGGCGGTGACCGACTTGACCCCGGTCTGCAGCAGCAGCGTCACGCCCAGCTCCTCGAGCCGGCCGGCTGCATACCGGTGAGCCTTCTCCGAGAACGCCCCCAGCACGACCGACCCGTGATCGACCAGGTAGATGTTCGTCCGGGTGACGTCGAGATCGCGGTAGCGCTCGGGCATGACGTGGTTCACCAGGTCAGCGACGGCCCCGGCGGTCTCGACGCCGGTGGGCCCGGCCCCGACCACGACGACGTTCAGCGCCCCCTGGTCGATGCGGGCGGCGTCCGCCTCAGCGTCCTCGAAGGTCTCGAACAACCGCGACCGCAACCGGTTGGCGTCGGCCACCGAGTACAGCGGGAAGGCGTGCTCGTCTGCTCCCGGAACCCCGAAGAAGTTGGGCATCGAGCCGGCGGCCAGCACCAGGAAGTCGCCGGTGTAGGTCTCTCCTCGGGCCGTCGTGACGCTCCGGCGCTCGACATCGACGGATGCGACCTCGGCCTGCTTCACCGTGACCGATGGTCGATGGGCGAAGATCCCCCGCAGCGGTCGGGCCACGTCGATCACCGCCAGTTCGGCGGTCGCGACCTGATAGAGCAACGGCTGGAACTGGTGGTAGTTGTTCCGGTCGAGCAGGGTCACCGCAACGTCGTGCTTGGCCAGCTCGGTGGCGCAGCCCACGCCGGCGAACCCTCCGCCCACCACGACGACCGTCGGTGCGGCTCCATCCGGATCGGACATATGCGCATCATGCCGCAGCGTTCTCGACCGTGCATCAGCCGAATCGGATGATTCGCAGGAGCCTGGTGAACATCGTGTGGCCAGCAGGTGACGTCGCGTCGTACTTTCGCGGGAGGGGCCGGATTCGGTACGCCCTGGGCGGATCTCCTTCTCCTCCGGATCACCCCGGTTCGCCGGCCACGCGACAGGTGGGGAGTCCAGCCGCACGTCTCGTTGCGTGGCTCGGGCTGACTATGGTCGTCCTCCGATGGCCACGCACGCTCCGAGTTCGCGTCCGAGATCCGGAGATGGGGGCGTCGGGTGGACCGCGGCCAAGTCGTCGATTCCACCGGTGAGGCCGGGCACGGTGCCTCGAGCTGCCCGCATCCGAGCGGGAGCCGAGGGGAGTCGCATCGTGGCCGTGAGCGCTCCGGCAGGGTACGGCAAGACGACTTTTCTGATCGAGTGGGCCCGAACCGAGGACCGTCCGGTGGCGTGGGTCTCGCTGGACAGGTCGGACGACGATCCGATCGCGTTCCTCGGAACCCTCGCGGCGGCGTTGATCGGGACCGGTCTCGCTGGCGACCTGCAGCTGGCAGAGCTCAGCGGGCCGGGAGCCTCTGCCATCGGAAGGGTGGCGCCCCGAGTGGCCGCGGCGCTCGCTTCGACACCTTCGCCCTTCGTCATGATGCTCGACGACCTCCAAGTGATCGATGACCCGGCCTGTCACGGGGTGCTCGATCTGCTGCTGAGCGCGATCCCGGCAGGATCACAGGTCGTGTGCGCGAGTCGCGCCGAACAGCCGCACGTACCCCTCCTTCGGTCCCGGGGCGAGGTCTTCGAGATCGGACCGCGCGACCTCGTGTTCGACGACATCGGAGCCCAGCGCATCTTCGGCGCCGCCGGAATCGACCTGTCGCCAGAGCTGGCCGCGCCGCTCGTCGAGCGCACCGAAGGCTGGGCCGCCGGCATCTACCTGACCGCGCTGGTGGCCAAGGAGAACCCGGCGGCCATGCTCGACATCAGCGGCCGGGATCCGTTCGTGGCTGACTACCTGCACCACGAAGCGTTCTCTCGGCTCGATCCCGACGACCAGTCGTTCCTCCTCCGAACATCGGTGCTCGAGCAGTTCTCCGCGGAGAGCTGCGATGCCGTCACGGAATCGACGGGTTCGGCGGCGCGGCTGCGACGCCTCGAAGCCTCGAACCTGTTCCTGGTGCCGCTCGACCGACAACGGCATTGGTACCGCTACCACGCGCTCTACCGGGAGTTCCTCCTCGCGCAGCTCCGACAGCTCGACCCCGGACGGGTGGCATCGCTCCACCACCTGGCGGCGCGATGGTTCGAGTCTGCCGGACCGCCCGAGTTCGCGGTCGATCACCTCCTCCAGGTCGGTGATCTCGATGGGGCCGTGGCAGTGGTCGGCAAGTTCTTCCGACCCATCTTCACCTCCGGACGCGAGTCGACGGCGCGCCGCTGGCTGGCCGAACTGGGCGACGACCGCGTCGCCAGCCATCCCCCGCTCACTCTCGCCACCTCGTGGTTCGGCGCGCTGACCGGTGATGCCGAGTCGGCGCTCCGCTGGGCAGATGTCGCCGACCGGGTCGACCTCGGTGTCGGGCTCCAGGCCGATCAGTTCTCCTCGGCCCGGGCGGTCCTGCGGGCGGCCCTGTGCCGCCGCGGCGTCGACGAGATGCTGGCCGACGCAGCCTTCGCAGTCTCCCATGAGCCACCCACCGGCGAATGGCGGACCATGGCGCTCTGGTTGCACGGGGAGGCCCACCTGCTGGCCGATGACATCGAGCGGGCGTCGTCGTGCTTCGACGAGGTCGTCGCCGCGCCATTGCGACACGGTCAGCCCGGCGCGTTCGCCGTGAGCCTCAACCAGCTCGCGTGGTTGGCCATGGACCGCAACGACTGGTCGTCCGCCGACGCGCTCATCGAGCGGGCACTCGACATCGTCGAGCACTCCAATCTGCAGGACTACATCCTGGCGATGCTCGTTCACGCCTCCTCGGCCCGCCTCTGGTTGCACCGAGCGGACCCCAGGGCGGCGGCCCACGAGCTGGACCTCGCCGTTCGTGGCCGCCACATCGCGACCCACGCGCTGCCCGTCGTCGCCGTCCAACTGCGGCTCCGCTCGGCCACGATCGCATGTGCGCTGGGCGACCCTCAGACGGCAAGGCTGTTGTTGCGCGAGATCGACGAGATCACGCGACGAAGGCCCGGGCTCGGTGCGCTCGTCGACGAGATCCCGGCTCTGCGCCACCTCGTGGCTTCTGTCGATGACCGTGCCGGCAACGTGGCGCTGACCGCCGCCGAGCTTCGCCTCCTGCCCTATCTCCAGACCCACCTGACGTTCCGTGAGATCGGTGAGGCGCTGTTCGTCTCCCGCAACACGGTGAACTCGCAGGCGGGCTCGATCTATCGGAAGTTCGGGGTCACCAACCGGGGCGATGCGGTGCGCCAGGCCATGGCCGTTGACCTGCTCGGTCAGTGAGCGCCGCCGCGCGTTCGCCCGGGTGCTGGGGACCTGATCCGGGGAGTGGAGCCCACACGATCTCGCGCTGTCGATGGCGCGTCCGATGGACCTACCCGGCGGACGAGCCGTGGTCACTCGGGGTGTCGAGCCCCTCGAATGCCTCGTCGGTGTCGAAGCCGAGAGCAAGCGCCAGCGTCGGAGCAGCGGCTACCACCCGAGCCGTCCCCACCACCGACGCCACGCCGAGGAGGGTGCCCACCACCTGCTCAGGCGTCCCGCCTGCCTCGAGGACCGCTTCGGTCTCCGCGGCGAACGACTGCACCGCTCCGCCGATCGCGATCGAGCGCGCCGATCCGAATGAGGGCAAGACTCCTCGGATCGAGCCCGCCCAGTGGCGAGTCGGTCGACAGCTCCGCGACATCCACACAGTCAGGTCGGTTGATGGCGAGGAAGAGCAGCTGGTCCCTGTAGTTCACGAGGGCCCCTTCGGCGTTGCCGGGCGTTCAGGTCGGATGGCGAACCCGTCGTGTCCTGAACGGGTGGGCCGCGCCTCGGCCGAATGAAGAGGTCGGCCGCTGCTCATGCGCCTCGCAATCGAGGTGGGACGGCAGACGGCGATCCCTCGAGGCAGGCAGGCGGAGGTTCGACGCTGACTCGGGACCCGGGCAGTGCCCTCGGTCGGTCGGGATGATGTGGGTGACGGCGACATCGTCGTTGCCTCCGGCTCGACGCTAGGGGAGGGGGCCGACCGGGATCGCGACTCCGGCGGTCTGGGTCGCGTCGTCCTCGTCGAATCCGGGAACGGAGAGCCCGGGCGAGCGGTACCAGTCGAGGAAGCCGAGGACCGCCGCCCCGATCACTGCATAGGCCAGCAGGACGAGGAGAGGTTGGGAGATGCCGTTCCCGTCGAAGTACAGCGTGTTGCGGAGGAGGAGGAACGCGTTGCGCGGCGGCAGGAACGGCCCGATGCCGTTCCAGAAGGGCGTCAGATAGGTGGCGCCGTTCGATCCGCCCGACGACGGGTTGCCGAACTGCAAGATGACGATCAGCGTCACGACGATGCCGGCCGGGCCGAGGACCCGCCGCATGACCGCGGCGAAGAGCGCCACGACCAGGATGATCAACGACAAGATGGGCCACGCCACCCAGAACGACCCCTCCGGGAAGCCTTCGAGCCAGTAGGTGGTCACCACGTCGAGAACCAGACCGGTGATCACGGCGAACCCCGCGAGCCAGAGCCCGCGCCAACGTGCGGATGCCGAACCGACGGCGGTCGTCAACAGCGCGGCCGACATGTAGCCGCCGACCAGCAGGACGACGAGCAGGGTGGCCGGCACCAATGCGAACGGGTCCTTCGGTGCCAGCGGGGTCGGGGCGTAGGCCTTCACGCTGATCGTCTCGCCGGCCGATTCGGCGGCCTTCTCGAAGTTGTCGGCGAGGTCGAGGGGCGAGATGTCGCTGATGGAGGTGACCACCATGAGCTCGGTCGACGAGTCGGTGGTGATGAGCGCCCCGTAGATCTCGCCCCGGTCCATGGCTTGGGTCGCAGCGTTCTGGTCGTCGTACTGGGTGATGTCGAGGGTGAACAGGTCACCCTGGGCGGCCTCGGCCAGCGTGGTCGGTCCCACGACACCGAACGGCATGTCGTTGGCGACGGGTTCGTGTCCCGAGCTCATGTAGTTGACGGCGAAGAGGGTCGTGAGGATGAGGGAGAAGGCGACGGGGGCGATGAGATCCTTCGGGACGAGTCGCCGGCGCTCCGCTCGGTCCGACTCGCCGCCGGCGGGCGCCACATCGCCGGGGGGCACGGGCTCGGACCCAGGATTCGCCCGACGAGTCATGGCGACGATCACCACGAGGCTGATCAGCCCGTAGGCCAGGAGCACGGCGATGGGGCTGGTGATGTTGTGGCCGTCGAAGTACCGCACGTTCCGATAGAGCTCGATGGCGTGGCGGGGAGGGAAGAGCGCGCCGATCTTCTGCCAGTAGGTCGGAAGGAGGGCGACCCCGCCCCCGCCCGCACCTGCTCCTCCGATGATGATGAACAACAGAGCAACGACCAGCGAGCCGAGCCTGCCGACGACCGCCTGTATCGCGACCGCGGAAAGACCCACGACTGCGGTGACCAGGAAGAAGCAGGGCATGAGGGTCCAGAGGTGACTGGTCGGGAACGCACCGATCACCGGGCCCGCGGCGACGCCGGTGATGACCGCGACCACCACGGCGAACGCGAAGACGATCGCGATGCGACCCTTGGCTGCCGCGATCTGGCTGGCGGAGAACATCAACGACGCGATCATGTAGCCGCCGACGAGGGTCGGGAGGAGCAGGAGCCCGACGAGCGCGCCCGTTCGATCGGCGGTCGGCAGCGGCGCGACCGGGGTCGTGGTGAAGGTCCTGTCGACCTTCTCGGCCGCATCCGCGAATCCGGCACTGACGTACACCTCGCCGAAGAAGCTCTTGGCGGGAACCGTCACCAGGTTGTCGGTGGACGAACCGACGATGTAGCCGCCGTAGACGTCGCCGTTCTCGGCGGCGGTCATCAGCTCCGCTTCACTCGAGTACGTCTTGAGATCGAGGCTGTACTCCTGTTGCACGGCGTCGACGACAGGCGATGGCGCGGTGACCCCGAACGGCATGTCGCGCGGCGCGAGGAGCTGCACCGCGCTGACCAGGCACACACCGAAGACGAGAACCAGCACTCCGACGGTGGTGAGCGCTACGACCGACTTCTTGGCCATCATCGTCCTTCCGGCAAACGGTCTCACCGCCGACAGCTGTTCGCCGGAACGGCAGATCGACTCATCGGGCGGAGGCTCGAACGGACCTGCAGCTGAACACGCGTCTTGCCATCGGGTCATCATCCGCTTTGAGTGAAAGCTCCTCGACCGATCCGACGGTCGCTGGCACGACCCCGGGCCAGCGTCAGCCCCCGGTCGGCGCTGGAAGGATCGACGGTCGGCAGGCCGTCCTCCGGTGAGCTCGCTCGGTGTCGTCCGATCTGGGTGATGAAATCCGTCCAGTGCTCGGCTTAAGGTCCTACCAACGTTTGTTGTGACGACAGGAGGGCGTCGTTGTGGGCTATCCCCTCATTGCGGACCACGGGCTGATCGGCGACCTGCAGACCGCCGCGCTGGTGACGACCGATGGCACCATCGACTGGTTCTGTTGCCCCCGCTTCGATGCGCCGAGCGTGTTCGGCTCGCTGCTCGATGATGGCAAGGGTGGACGCTTCGCGATCACGGCGACCGGCGATTGCGTCACGAAGCAGATGTACCTGCCCGACACGGCGATCCTCGTCACCCGGTTCCTCTCCGAGGGGGGTGTGGCCGAGCTCATCGACTTCATGCCGATCGAGCACCCGGCCATGGCCACGGGGCGGCACCGGCTGGTCCGCGGGATACGGGGGGTGCGGGGCCGCGTCGACTTCGAGGTGCGGATCGAGCCACGGTTCGACTACGGGCGCCAGTCGCATCGCACCGAGGTGAACGGGACGAACGCTCGCTTCGAGACCAACGCGCTCACCCTCGACGTCACCTCGACGTGGCCGCTCGAGCGGCATGAGAACGATGTGCGCGCCCGCTTCACCGTGGAGGCCGGCGACCTGTGTGGCGTCGTGCTCGAGTCCGGGGCCGAGGGTCATCCGACCGAGTTCGGCGGTGGTGAGGTTGCGCGGCTGCTCGACGACACCATCAACTACTGGCGGAGCTGGATCGAGCGCGGCACCTATCGGGGCCGCTGGCGCGAAGCGGTGTATCGGTCGGCCATCACGCTCAAGCTCATGACGTACGCGCCGACCGGTGCGCTCGTGGCCGCACCGACGGCGGGGTTGCCGGAACAGGTCGGCGGCGAGCGCAACTGGGACTACCGCTACACCTGGATACGCGACGGCTCGTTCTCGGTCTACGCGCTGCTCGGTCTCGGGTTCTTCGACGAGGCGGCCGGCTTCGGTTCCTGGCTCAGGCAGCGGGTCGAGGAACGTCGCACCGACGGTGGCACCCCGCTCAACATCATGTACCGGGTCGACGGCAGCTCGGATCTCGACGAGTACACCCTCGACCATTGGGAGGGCTATCGCGGTTCGTCACCGGTACGCATCGGGAACGGAGCCGCCGAACAGCTGCAGCTCGACATCTACGGCGAAGCCATGGACTCCATCTACTTCATCGACCAGGGCCCGTTCGGCGTCCCCGACGACGGGTGGAACGACCTCGTCGGGATGCTCGACTGGCTGTGTGAGAACTGGGACCAGCCCGACGAAGGCATCTGGGAGACCCGCGGCGGCCGCAAGCCGTTCGTGTACGGGAGGCTCATGTCGTGGGTGGCTCTCGACCGAGCCATCCGCATGGCCACCAAGCGAAGCCGTCCCGCCGACCTGCCGAGATGGGTCGGCGAGCGAGATCGCATCTATCGGGCGATCATGGACAAAGGCTGGAACGACGACCTCAAAGCTTTCTCGCAGTACGAGGGCAGCGACGTGCTCGACGCGTCCAACCTGCTCATGCCGTTGGTGGGCTTCATCGTTCCCAACGACCCCAAGTGGCAGTCCACGCTGTCGGCGATGGACAAGACGCTCGTGTCGGACAGCCTCGTCTATCGCTACGACCCGGCGGCCTCGCCCGACGGGCTCAGGGGCTCGGAGGGCACGTTCTCGCTGTGCACCTTCTGGTACGTCGATGCGCTCGCCCGCTCGGGCCGGCTGCAGGATGCCCGACTCACGTTCGAGAAGATGCTGACCTACGCCAACCACGTCGGGCTCTTCTCCGAGGAGATCGGAGCCACCGGTGAACAGCTCGGCAACTTCCCTCAGGCGTTCACGCACCTCTCGCTGATCAATGCGGCGATCAACCTCGACCACCAGCTCGACCACGGTGCCGGGCAGGTGAACATCGAGACCGGGCCACCTCGTGGCGACTGACCGGGACCTCCGGGCCAGTCGCGGGCTGGCCTTCGCCCGGAACGACGGCAACACCTCGGACGTGGGTGCTGACCCCATGGTCGCCGCCGCCCCGACGGGCGAGCAGTTCACCGTCAGACGACGGGCCAGCATCGCCACCGTCGTCGAGGTTGGCGGAGGTTTGCGCACCTTCGACGTGGATGGTCATCACGTTGTCGCCGGGTTCGACGTCGGGGAGATGGCGCCATTCGGTCGCGGCCAAGTTCTGGTTCCCTGGCCGAACCGCATCGCCGACGGCCGCTACGCCTGGGATGGCGCAACCCAGCAGCTCCCGATCAACGAGGTCGATCGATCGACGGCCATACACGGGCTGGTTCGCTTCGGTGCCTGGACATGCATCGGGCGCACGGAGGATCGCCTCGAGCTCGCGCACACGGTGTGGCCGACGCCCGGATACCCGTTCACGCTCGAGGTCCGGGTCGCGTACCTCGTCGAGGACCGGGCGTTGACGGTGACCACCACAGCGCGAAATCTCGGTACCGAACCGGCGCCCTTCGGTGCGGGCCAGCATCCGTACCTGCTGCCACCGTCGGGCCTGAGTGGACGAATGTACGCTCACCCTTCCCGGTGATCAGGTTGTGATCACCGACCACCGCGGCCTTCCGACCGGTCTGGAGCCTGTGCACGGATCGGGCTCCGACTTCCGATCCGGCCGTACGATCGGCTCCGACGTCCTCGACACCGCCTTCACCGGGCTGGCTCGCGATGCGCAGGGCCGGGCGACGGTGGAGCTCGGGGATGCCGACGGACGATCGGTGACCGTCTGGATGGACGAGGGCTACCGCTACGTGCAGGTTTTCACCGGCGACACGCTGCCCGCGAAGGCTCGGCGGCGCAGTGTGGCGATCGAACCCATGACGTGCCCACCGAACGCGTTCGTGACCGGCGTCGACCTGATCCGACTCGAGCCCGGCCAGGCGACCACGACGACCTGGGGCATCGAAGTCTCCAGGTGAGCCGATCCCTTGCCGTCCTGGGACTCCGCTGGGGCGCCACGAGCAGCGAGATGGGATGCAGCGGACGACGCCCCGGGCCACGGCAACTGTGGGGTAGCGCTGAGGTCGACGTGGCCCACAGCCAGGGCGCCCGATGCAGTTCGATGGCGCGGCCAGGCTCGGGTCCGGTCACCCGGGAGAATTGACGCGGATGCCAAGGGCCCGAGCGGCGCTGGCCATACGGTCGTCATAGGTCACGACGTGGGTCGTGGGGACGCCGCCGATGCGCCGGGTTACGGCCCGGCGTGTCTTACACTTCGCCCTCGCCGAGTCGGCGTGGCTCCGGCATCGGTGCCCTGAGGACGAGGAGGACCGATGCGTCAGGTCGTGGCAGCAGACGTGCAGCGGATGCGCGATCAGCTCTTCTTCGAGGGCGGTGAGCAGGCCCGCAGGTTGAGCCGGTTCTGGCTGCTGCTCACCCTGGCCGCGGTGATCGCTTCGGCCGGGGTGGTCAGCGACTCCACCGCCACGGTCATCGGCGCCATGATCGTCGCCCCGCTGATGATCCCCATCCTCGGGGCAGTGGTGGCCGTGGTGCTGGCCGACCGCGACAACCTGATCCGTTCGCTGTTGATGATCGTCGCCGGTGCGGGCTCCGTCGTCCTGATCGGCTACGTGATGGGGCTGTTCGTGGAGCTGCCGGTCGTGGCCGCGACCAACTCGCAGGTCGCATCCCGCGTCACTCCCACCCTCATGGACATGGTCGCGGCGTTGGCGACCGGGGCCGTCGGGTCGATCGCCCTGGCCCGCGACGACATCTCCGACACGTTGCCCGGGGTGGCGATCGCCATCTCCCTGGTGCCACCGCTCGCGGTCGTCGGCCTGACCCTCGAGTCGGGTGCGCCGGATCAGGCGTTCGGTGCGTTGCTGCTCTTCCTGACGAACGTGAGCGCCATCCTGGCCACGGGACTCGTGGTGATGGCGGTCTTCCGGGTGCACCTGCACACCGCCGCGACCGCGAGCCCGGGGGTTCGACAGGTGCGGCGCGGCCGGGCCGCGGCGGCCATCCTGGTCGGTCTCGTCGCCATCACGATCCCGCTGGCCGTCGTGTCCCTGCACGTCAACACGATCAGGTCCACCCAGGCCTCGGTCGGCGAGGTGGCCACGGCTTGGGCGGCTGAGCAACGCTGGGCGGTCGTGTCGGTCACCACCCAGCCCAACGGCGTGCTGGTCCGGGTGACGGGCGAGCTGCCCGAGCCCGACACCGCCACCCTGCAGTCGGCGCTCGACAGCAAGGGCCTCTCCGGTTCCGCGGTCCAGGTCGAGCTGATCCCCAGCCACACGGTCGAGCTCGGTGGGGGCAGCGGCTGAGTGCGGACCGCTCCGCTCGGAGTCGCGGCGCGCCTCGCACGAGCCGGAGGTGGGCCGATTCGACGGCCGGAGCGACCTACCTGGCGGTGCCCGGCCGAAGGAACACCTGCAGACCGAGGACGGCGAGCCCGACGAGGACGCCGGCGAGCATGGCGCGCGCCAGCCGCCAGCCCGTGAACCCGGCCCGGCGGCCGGCCAGACCGCACCAGAGGCTGAGCGAGGCGACGCCCATCCACAGGACGATGCGAATTGCCTCGTTGAGCGTGACCCCGAGCAGATCGAGGACGACGATCGCCGTGGCCGGTGGCACGCACAGGAGCAGGAACCGAGCCTCGCCACGAACGATGCGGACCCGCTCGCGGCCGGTGAGGGTGCGACCCAGTTCGATCTGACGGGCGAGTGATGTCGAGAAGACGTGTCCGAGGAACATCGCGAGGACGGGGCCGACGATGACCCCGATGACGTCGAGCAAGCGGAGCGCCTGCCAGCCGTCGTAGATGATCAGGACGCTCATCAGCGTGATGGTCCCGTAGATCACCCGATCGATCGCCCGGGGCGGAAGGGAGCTGACGTCGACGGCCTGCGACTCCATCGGGGGAGGATAGGTTCAACCGATTGGGGCCGAGATGGACACCGTGGACCGCGAGTTCCTGGATGAGCTCGTGGAAGGCGCCGGGCTCGATGGGGTGGGGTCGCCGCACGCCACCACGAGCCTCCGGCTTCCCACAGCCCGGTGAGCGCCTCGAACATCGCGGCGGTCAGCAGGCGTCGAAGCTCGGTGAAACCGCCCGATGGCGGCTTGCCCTCAGCGTGACGCGAGGAGGTTGGGGAGCAGCGCCTCAGCGACCTTGGCTGGCTGTTCCTCGTGGGAGAACAGTCCTGCGCCGTCGACGATTGCCAGTTGTGCGTCGGGGAAGCTCCCGACCATCTCCTCGGCCCATTCGAGGGGGAAGAACGGGTCCTGGTCTCCCCACACGAGTTGTACGGGCACGTCGATTCGGGCGTGGATCCAGGCCAGGTCACGCACGTGGCCCACATCGAAGCTGCGCAGCACTTGGATCGCGGCGTGCCGCCGTGCCGGCACCTCATGAAGCGGTGCGAGGAAGAACTCGTCGAACTCGCCGTCGAGCAGGGAGGCATCCGCGAACGCGTCGCCGAGCACGAAGGGGTTGCGGCGGATGCGTCGCTGTGCGGCGACCCATCCGAGTCCGGCCGCGACACCGGGCAGGTGGCGTACCGCGAGGAACGACCGGAACCGCCAGCTCAGCCCTCGTGGCTGCTCGGTGTTGATGAGCCCCATGGCCCGCAGGCGCGGGTCGCCGGCCATGGCATGGCGGGCGATGAGTCCGCCGCTGTCGTGGCCGACCACTGCGACGTCGTCGAGCTCGAGCAGGTCGAGCGCCCGACCGACGCTACGGATGTGCTGGTCCACCGTCAGCGTCGTGTCGGGACCGAACCGGCTGGAGCCGGCCCCTGGGAGATCGATCACGTGACAGGTCACATGGTCGATCAGGTGAGGAAGGAGGGTGCGGAAGGTCGCTCCGCTGACCGGCCAACCGTGGACGAACAGCACATCAGGCCCTGTGCCCACCCGACGGTAGGCAACCTCACCTGCCCCGACGTCGAGGAACTGGTCGGGGTCCCGGCGGAACAGGTCAGCGGCAGCGTCGGGCGTCAGGGTGGGCATGGGCTGGTCTCCTCTTCGCGGGGAACGGCTGGGTCGCGGGGAACGGCTGGTTGTAGTGATCACTACGAACTGTAGGTGCAGTGATCACTACAAATCAAGCGGCATGGGTCACAGCTCCTTCGACCGAAGCCCGGGGTTCAGCGAACGGAGCGGCACGCCGACGGCGTCGCAAGCGATCGGAGGGCTGTCAGGTGATCCCGACGCGATGTGCAGCCCGCTCTGCTGCGTCAGGTCCGGCGAGCTGCCGGAGGAGGAGCAAGCCGTCGATGATGGCGATGGCGGTCTCGGCCTCGGTGCGGCGCTGAGTTGGGGAACCGGCGAGGTGGTCCGCGGCCCAGTCGATCCAGGCGTGCACGAGCTGTGGGATGAGCGTCTGATACGGCTCTCGCCCGGTTGCGGCAAGTCCGTTGGCTTCGAAGAACAGCGCGAAGACCTGGTCGGCGTCGGGGTGAGCCAGGACCGGCCAGGCGGCCCGGAGCAGCTCGACGTGCGACGCGGCCGGTGAAGTGAACGCAGGCGCAAGCGTCTCCTGGAGCTGAAGGCCCATGGCGACGATCACCTCGCTGATCAGGTCGTCCTTGGTCGGGAAGTAGTACACGACGGTTCGATCGTTGATGGCGAGCCACTTGGCCACACGGCCGAAGGTCAGCTGGCTCAGCCCGTCGTCGAGCGCCAACGCCAGTGCTCCGTCGAGGATCTCCTGCTTCGTGTGCCTGTAGCCCATCGCCGTTGACTGTAGGCACTACTACGAAACAAGAGGTCAGGCGGATGCGAGCACGCCGTCGGTTATCTGCAGGGTGCGGTCCGCGTAGTGGGTCATGCGCAGGTCGTGGGTGACGATGATCGCGGCCGTACTGCGAGCACGCACCTCGGTCACGATGAGCTCCATCACCTGCTCGCCCAGCTTGGTGTCGAGCGCAGAGGTCGGCTCATCGATCAGGACGAGGGCGGGTTCGTTCATGAACGCTCGTCCCACCGCAACCCGCTGGCGTTCACCACCGGAGAGCTGCCCGGGCAGGTTCTGCTTGCGCTTGGTGAGGCCGAGCTCCTCGAGCAGCTGGTCGGCCCGCGCCGCGGCCTGCTTCTTGTCCCGTTTGTCGAAGTCCGCCACCACGAGGAGGTTCTCGCGGGCCGTGAGGAACGGCACCAGGTTCACGCTCTGGAACACGAAGCCCACGCTCGTGCGGCGGAACTCGGTGAGCCGCTTGGGGTCGTAGCCGCTGATGTCGTCGGCACCCACCACGACCTGGCCTTCGGAGGGCGACAGCAGACCTCCGGCGATCGACAGCAGGGTGGTCTTGCCGGAACCGGATGGCCCGACCAGTGCGAGGATCTCGTCGCCTCCCACCTCCATCGATGCGTGGTGGAGCGCGACGATCTCGTCGTCGCCTGATTGGTAGACCTTGCGGACGTTGTCGAGTTTCAGCGAGCTCATGGAGATCCTTGGTTCAGCCGATCGCAGAAGCGGGGTCGATGCGCACGACTCGGCGCAACGACAGCGCAGAGCCGATCGTCGACATGATGATCAGCCCGATCGCCACCTCGAGGGCGCGTCCGGCTGTGAGCTGGATGGGCACTTGGGGAGGGATGGCGAAGCTGGCAACGAAGGCCAGGAGCCCTCCCACGACGAGAGACAACGCGGCGATGACGACGGCCTGGAGCAGGACTTGGGTGAAGATCTGTCGGCTCGAGGCACCGATCGCCTTGAACACCGCGTACATCCCGGCGCGTTCGAGGGTGAGCAGCGCGAAGAACAGCGACACCACGAGCGCCGCCACGAAGAACGTGGTGAAGATGATCGAGTTGAACGTCGTGCCCTGCTGTTCGAGACCGGGGAGCGATGCCACGGCCTTCGCCCGGGTGACGGTCTGGGTGGTGCCACCGGTGGCGTCGTCGATGGCCGCCGCGACTTGCCTGACGTCGGTACCTTCGGCGGTGGTGACGGTCAGCGCCTGCACGGACCCGGGGGCCAGCACGGCATCCGGTCGGGCCGACGCCACGGCCGCCTGCCATGTGTCGAGGTTTCCCCAGAGTCCGCCCTGCAGGAGGAAGTTCGTGTCGGACACCCAGCCGACGACGACGACGGGGTACTCGGCCGGGCCCAGCAGCAGGGTCTGACCCTTCTTCACCCCGTACGCCTCCAGGCTGCGATCGGCGTACACGTCCCCGGTCTGGATGGGTGGCGACGGCACGCCGCGCGGTGCGAGCTCGTAACCGAAGAGGGCGACGCTCACCTCGTCGCTGTGGTTGGGCACAATCGCGCCGAGCAGCGCCGTACCGAGCCCACCCGCGTCCTCGACGCCTTGCACGCTCTCGACCTCGGCGGCGGTGGCGCTGTCGATGCGAGAGCGGACCAGGGACAGCTTGGCGTCGGACGAGTAGGTGACGAGGTCGCCGGGCTGGGCCCGGAGAGCCCCCGACGACCCGTTGTAGAGACCGTCGAGGAGACCCCCGAGCACCAGCAGCAGCAGGGTGAGCAGTACGAGCGCGATGGCTGCTGGGGCGAACCGCCCGGGTCGGCGACGCAGCTCGGTCAGGGCGATCTTCACTCCACCCCACCCAAACCCTGATGCGATACGGCCTGGACCGGATCGATCCGCAACACCCGCCAGATGGAGAAGGCCACCCCGACGAGTGACAGGACCACGATCACCAGCGCGCTGGCGACCAGGTCCAGGGGGACGATCGTCAGCGCCAACCCCGAACCGGAGCTGGCGGTGGCGGCCAGCAGCAGGGCCACCGCGATGACCATCGCGACGGCCAGCACCAGCGCCACCTGCTGCAGGAGGCCCTTGATGAGATAGCTGGCCGGGGCGCCGACGGCGTGCAGCATCGTGAGCGCCGCGGACTTCTGCACGGTCAGGATGAGGAAGAAGAACCCGGTGACCAGGGCGACCACCGCGATGGCCAAGGCCAGCACGATGGCGAACGATGACTGCACCGACGAGACCCCTGGTGCGCTGGCCACCGCGTCGGAGCGGGTGAGCGCTTCGACCCCGGGGACCGCAGCGTTGATCGAGGCCGCCACCGTGGAGGGGGTCACTCCGTCGGCCGGAACCACGACGACTGCCGAGGGGGGAATCGACGTTGCATCTGGGTTCGCGGCGCGGCGCAGGGTGGTGTAGGTGTCGAAGGTGACGAACAGCGTGGGCTGCACGCTGAACTGGCTCTGCTCGGTCAGGCCCACCACGGTCACGGGTGAATCGCCTGCGGCGGTGGTGACGGTGTCACCGATCGCGAAGCCCTTGCCCTTGTCCTCGGAGCTGGCCACTCCCTCTCCGGGAGCGGCGGGAAGCCGGCCAGCGATCAACCTGGTGGGCTGGCCAGGCTGATCCGGCTCAGCCCCGAACACGGCGACGTCGACCTGTTCGTCGTCGGCCACGAACGTCAGCGTCGTCTGGCCCAGCGGACCTGCTTGGCTCACTCCGTCGACACTGGCGATCTGGGCGGCGAGATCGGGGCTGACCAGGCTGGCCTCCAGGCTTCGGCGGGCTTCGGCGCTGTAGACGACGACCGTGCCCGACTGGTTCTCCAGCGCTCCGGTGAAGCTGTTCAGCAGCGATCCCAGCAACGTCTGCTGGAAGAACACGAGGAAGATGAGCAGTCCGACGGCGCCCGCGAGCAGCCCGAAACGCAGTCGGGCCCGCCTGATCTCTCTGGTGGCGAGCAGCACATGACGACCCTAGGCACGACAACCGGTCATGGGTGAAGTCGTGCGCCCGCTTTCGCGAGCTCGTTCAGCGAGACACCGCCCGGGCCACGTAGAAGGTGAGCAGTTCGTCGAGACGCGGGCGAGCATCGGGGCGATGACACCTCCGGATCGGATCCGAAGCCAGGCAGAGCCGACCCTCGATGGAGACCTCGGCCTCTGGCCCGACGTCGATCGAGTCCGACACCCTGTCAGCTCGGACGCGATCGAGGAATCGCACTGCGCAGGCAGCACCTTGCGATGCTCATTCGAGGGCGTCGACAGCGAGCTCTGCTCCCGGAGACTGGCGCAGGCGCCGACCGAGCTCGTACGCCCGCGTGGAGGGCTCAGACCGCCTGACCCGTTCGACGGCTTCGATCAGGTCCTCGACCGACAAATGGTTCGGGTCGAGCACGGCGCCGACGCCGTGGGTCTGGACGGACGCGGCCCCGGCGAACTGGTCGGTCGAGAGCGGTAGCACGACCATCGGCACGCCGGCCCGCAGGGATTCGGTGACGGTGTTGTTGCCGCCGTGGGTCACGACCACGTCGACCTGATCGAGCAGGGCGATCTGGGGAAGCGATGGGCCGACGACCGCGTCGGTGGGCAGCTGGCCGAGAGCGGATCGGGGCGTGCTGCCGTGGGCCAGGGCCAATGCCCAGTCTGCCGATCGGGCGGCGGTCACGATGGTGCGCAGCACGTCGTCTCGCGACCCGAGGAACGTGCCGAGCGACGCGAACACCCTCGGGCGGTCTCGAGGAAGGATGGCAACGTCATCGCGCGGACGGTCGCGTGCCACCGAACCGAGGAACGTCGCCCCGTCCGGCGGACGGCGGCCAGCCGCGTGCAACTCCTCCGGATAGTTGAAGAAGGTGCCCGACCCGGCTCGTGAGAACGCATCGCCTATCGGAGGTCGGTGGGGAGCGCGTCGCTCGAGCACCCTGTTGGCGGATCCGGTGAATCGTCTGGCGGTGGTCTCGCAGATCGTCCGCAGCTGGTCGAGCTCTCCGTCGCTCGGCCGAACCTCGTCGGGCCACTCCGGGGGGAGGCCGTACACCTCGCCCTCGACCGGCAGCGCGGTGGGGTGGCCGAGCACCACCGACGTGTAGGGGATGTCCAGCGCGTACAGCGCGAGGGTGGCGCCGAAGGCGACGTGGTCGACCACGACGCGGTCCGGTGTCACGAGGGCGATGAGGCCCGCGATGTCATCGAGCACCCGGTCGGGTTCGAACAGCAGGTCCTGTTGGCGAGCCCGGGCCTGGTACGTCAGCACGGCGGCAGGTCCTCGGCGGGTGGCAGCGAAGAACTCCCGGAGATGGTCGTCCTCGCCAACGGCCTGCTCCTCTATTCGAATGGTCCCGGCGTTGTGACCGCGGCCGAGCCGCAGCGGCTGCCACTCGAGACCCGCGGCCATCACCGATGGCCCCACCGCCTCTCCGGTGGCGAACACGACACGGTGACCACGGTCCTTGGCCGCGGCCGCCACTTCGAGCAGGCCGTTGGCATGCGACGCGTAGTCGGGGCAGATGACGAGGAACTTCACCGGGTCGCGCCGACCAGCTCGTGCTCCACCGTGCGCTCGGCGACCACCTCGCGGTAGAGGTCGCCGAGCCGGTCGGCCATGCGGGTGACGGACAGCTCCTGCCGCACGAACCGACGCCCGCGACCGGCGCGACCCGGCACGTCGACGAGTCCGGAGGCCTCACCGATCGCCTGCCTCAGGGCGATCACCGAACTGGTGTCGGTGATGATGCCGGTGTTCCCGGGTTCGACATAGGTGGAGGCTCCTCCCAACCGCGGAGCGACCACGACCAGGCCCGACCCGAGAGCCTCGACGATGGCCAGCCCGAACTCCTCCTTCTCGCTGGCCGCCACGTAGATCCCTCGGTGGGCGGCTGCATGCGCCAGCACGTCCGCCACCCCGTCGGGGGGAACGTGACCGGCCAGCACCATGCCGGTTCCGTCGGTACCACGCGCCTGGTGGATCAGCTCGAGAACCAGACGTTCCGTAGGGCTGGGATCGTCCAGGTCACCGCCGATGACGACGACGTTGAACCGTTGACGCAGGTCGTCGCACCCGGCCCAGGCCTCGACCAGCCGATGCGCGCCCTTCAGCGGATGGAGCCGGCCGACCGTCACCAGCCATGGCAGGGATCGGCGGTCCTCGCTGAGGGCCGAACGGATTCGACCCACCGTGGGAGACGACTTCGTGCTCGCCCTCCGCCGGGCGTCGGCGTGATCGAGGGCCCGGGTATCGACACCTTCGGGGATCACGGTGACCAGGTCCGGCCGCAGCCGGACATCCAAGCCGAGCAGCTCCTCGAGGTCGGCGCTGAGTCGGGGGCGAGGAAGGGCGACGACCCGATCGGCGTAGACCGCGAGCCGTTCGACCATGCGAGCTCGGAACCAGAGGTGTTCGGATGCCTCGGCTGCGCCGAACCCATCGCGGTCGAGCCGACCGCTGGCCTGACGCGATGCGATCACGGCATGAGGATCTGGAGCGACGGTGAACACGATGCGGTGGCCGAGTCGGCGGGCCGCAGCCGTGGCGGCGAGGGTGCCGACGTCGGCCATGCGCACATGCCATATCACGGGCCCCTCGAGGCTCTGGGCGACTCGGGTCAGCTCCTGTTCGATCGTGATCCGGTGTTCCCAGGAATCGGTCGGGGCGATGTCGGAGGGCGGGCCGTAGCGGACCCGAGCGAGGCGATGGCCTGGGGTGAGAGCTTCGTCGGCTTGCTCCCATCCGATGGCGGTGCCCGCAAAGGTGGTCGGGTTGGCCCGTGTGATCGTCACGACTTCCGCGATCGCAGGGTGGGTCGCCAGTTCGGACCCGAGTGATCGGAGCAGGTTGGCGATCCCGCCCGACTCACCGGCGCCGAGTCGTGAACCGACTGCGTCGAGGCGAGCGTGCAGGAAGGGCTGGATGACGGTCAGGCGTCCATCCCACCCGGACCGATGGCTGGTCACGAGAGGTTGCGCCGAGATGGCGATGGCCTGCCGGGTGTCGGAGAGGCGCCGGACTTGCTCGTCACCGAGCAGGCCCCGTCGTGCGTCGATCTGCTCGATGATCGGGTTGTGCGACCAGGCTGCCCACTGGATCAGGGTCCGCTGGGCGAGCATGGCCTCGAAACCACCCGCAGCGACCATGTCGATGAGGGCGCCGATCAGTCCTGGCTCGGGGACGCGTCCGCCGAGGACCCAAGCTGCGTGTCCAGCGATGGAAGGTTCGCCTTCGGCCACGTGCCGGGCGAGGGTGGCATCGGCCTGATCATCGGCGACCCGACCGATGGCATGGAGCGAGCCGAGCGCGGTCAGCAGGTCACCGTCGCGAACGCTGGCATCGATGACCTGGTCGAGCAGGCGGGCGCTGCCCCGAGCGTCGCCGTCGAGGGCGGCGACGCCCCCGAGATCCTCGGCGAGGCGGAGAGCCCGAGTGATCGACGGTTCGTCGGCCAGGTCTCGCACCGCATCGGCGAGTGGATGGTTGGAGCGCAGCAGATCGGACGGCACGGGGGGACGATCAGTCCTGTCGAGGGAGCAGGGTGAGGACGGGGGAAGGCCTTGGGCGTTCCCCGCCGGATGGCCGCGCGGACGCCAGGTCGGATCCCAACTGCGTGGGGTCTCGCTCGGGTTCTGGGACCCGTGCGACTGTCGGCTTCCTCATGAGCGGCCTCTCCGAATGGGCGGGCGTCGTTCAGAAGTTCGGAGTGACCGGGCAGCTGGATGAGATTTAGCGCTAAATAGTTTGCCACTGAGTCGGGTGCTGCCGGAGCCCGCTCACAGTTCCCGTAGATCGGGTCATTCGTCCCGGACTGGGCGCGCCCCTCGCGATGCAGCGATGCTCGCCCGATGCTCGATCTCGTGATGTGCGCGACCCCAGAACGGCGGATCGGCGGTGTCGGTCCGTGACGACCGAAGAGAGCGTCGGAGAGGAGGTGCCGATGGTGCGAGGACGGCACTCGAGCGGACCGGCCAACGAGCCCGAAAGTTCCGCCCATGCATTCGCACGGCTGCGGCGGGCGAACCTCGCGGTCGGTTTGATCCACCTCGCTCAGGCCGTGTGCATCCTGGCATTGGCCAACACCTTCGCCATACCGGTCACTGCGACATTTCAGGACGGGCCGCCCGGGACTCCTCCCAACGGTCGATCGTTCACCCTCTTCGATCTACGGTTCGGCTGGGCGATCGCCGTGTTCCTCGGGTTGGCCGCGGTCGACCACCTGCTGATGGCGTCACCCCGCATCGTGACCTGGTACGAGTCGCAGCTCCGGGGGAACGCAACACGGCCCGTTGGATCGAATACTCGGTCAGTGCGTCGATCATGATCGTGCTCATCTGCCTGCTCACCGGGATCAGCAACGTCTACGCCCTCGTCGCGATCTTCGGAGTGAACGTCTCCATGATCCTCTTCGGGATGCTGATGGAGCGCACCAACCCCGACCGCAACGATGTCGACTGGTGGCCATTCGCGTTCGGCTGCATCGCCGGCATCGTCCCCTGGATTGCGATCGTGATCGCCATCGCCGGAGCCCAGGTGGAGTTCTCGGGAGTGCCGGGATTCGTCTTCGCGATCTTCGTGTCGCTGTTCCTGCTCTTCAACTGCTTCGCCGTCAACCAATGGCTCCAATACCGAAACACCGGCCGATGGCGCAGCTACCTGTTCGGCGAAGGGGCCTACATCTTGCTCAGCCTGGTCGCCAAGTCGGCGCTGGCCTGGCAGGTCTTCGCCGGAGCCCTGGCGAGCTGAGGCCTCGAATCATCCTGGAACGCCGCATCAGCGGACCTGCGACGGATCTGCCACTCGAACCGCCGCGGGAAGCACGATGCGCCCTGCTGGCCCCGATCGACTATTCGAGGGTCGAGTAGTTGGTCGAGCGGTCGTCGACTGTCCGGTTCTGGATCTCGCCGACCGAATCAGTGAGGTCGGTCAGGTACTGGTCGATGACGGGTGCGTTGCCGGCTGAGACGGTGGCGTGAAGGGTGTCGGGTGGTTTCTGGCGGTCGTGGAACCAGCCTCGGCGGGCCAGGGCGTCGCCCAGGGCGAACACGTCGATGTCGGTTCCATCGGTGGCGCTCGCGGCGATGGCGACGAGGTGGGCGTCGGGTTGGCCGAGGACGGTCAGCTCGGGCAGGGCGCGGACGCCGTCGGCGAGTCGGCCGGTGGTGTCGAGGGTGAGTTGGGTGAGTCGGAGATATCCATCGGTGCCGAGGTGGTGCAGGATGGCCCAGGCGCAGGCAATGGGCAGGGCGGCGCGGGTGCCTTGCATGTTGGGAGAACGCGTAGAACCCGCCGAGCCAGTCCTCGAAGACGAAGGTCTGGTCGCGGCGGAGGTTCTTGTTTCGGTGCAGGAGGACGGACGCGCCCTTGGGGGCGTAGCCGAGCTTGTGGATGTCGGCGGAGATGGTGGTCACGCCCTCGACACGGAAGTCCCATGGGGCGACGTCATGTCCCAGCATCTCCATGAACGGCAGGATGAACCCGCCCATGCAGGCGTCGGTGTGGAAGTTGGCGCCGGCAGCGGCGGCGAGGGCGGCGAGTTCGGGGATGGGATCGATGACGCCCTGGGGGTACTGGGCGCGGAGCCGACCGCCAGCACCGTGTTGGGACCGATCAGATGAGCGGCGTGGTCGACATCGGCCCGCCAGTCGTCGCGGACCCGGACCTTCTTGACCTCGAGCCCGAAGTAGTGGGCGGCTTTGTGGAACGCGGCGTGCGCGCTCACCGGCAGCACGATCTCCGGTTCGGTGATGCCCCGTTCGTTACGGCCCCGTTCGCGGGCGGCCTTGACGGCCATGAGGATGCTCTCGGTGCCGCCTGAGGTCATGAACCCGGCGGCTTCCGGACCGTGGAGGAGCTCAGCGGTGATGGACACCACCTCGGACTGGATCTGGCCGAGGCTGGGGAAGGCGATCGTGTTGAGGGCATTGTCGTGCAGGAACATGGCCGCCACCGTCTCGACCACGTCATGGGCTTCGGGGCCGGCGTCATACACCATGCCGAAGGTGCGACCTTCCTGCCAGCGCACATCGCCGGCGCGCTTGTCGGTCAGCGCCTGGATGATCTGGTCTTTGGTCATGCCTGTGCGTGGGAGCGACATTCGGCCACGCTAGATCTAGGGTTCGGTGCGTGCGGGGGCGCCATCGAACGGGAGGCCAGCGTGATCAGCAAGGACGAGGTCTGTGCTCGGGTCGACGCTCGACGAGACGGGTTGATCGAGCTGTCCCAGGCGATCCACGGGCGACCGGAGCTCGGTTTCGAGGAGCACTTCGCGGCTGGTGTGCTGGCCGACGAGCTGGAGCGGGGTGGCTTCGTGGTCGAGCGGGAGGCCTACGGTCTGACGACGTCGTTCGCCGCTCGGGCCGGTGACGGTCCGGGGCCGCATCTGGTGGTGTGCTGCGAGTACGACGCACTGCCGGGGATCGGCCACGGTTGTGGTCACAACATCATCGGGGCCGCCGGGGTGGGCACCGGACTGGCGTTGGGTGAGGTCGCCGAATCGCTCGGAGGGCGTCTCACCGTGTTGGGCACCCCAGCCGAAGAGCTCGGCCGCGGTGGCAAGATCAAGCTGCTCGAACGAGGCGCGTTCGATGACGCCGACGTGGCGATGATGATCCACCCATCAGTCGCCGATGTGGGCTGGGCTCCTCACATCGCGACCACCCGCTTCGAGGTGGCCATGCATGGCCGGGCATCGCATGCGGCGTCGGCGCCGTGGGATGGCGTCAATGCGCTCGACGCCATCGTGTCGGCCTACACGAGTGTCGCCGCCTTGCGCCAGCACCTCCGACCAGGTGAGAAGGTGCACGGCATCATCACCAACGGCGGTGATGCCGAGAACATCGTTCCCGCGCTGGCGGAGGCGATCTTCCAGGTGCGGGCCCCGACCACCACCCGACTGGAGCCGGTTCTCGCCAAAGTGCTGGCCTGCTTCGAGGGGGCGGCCACCCAGACCGGCTGCACGATGCACCACGAACCGCTCGGAACGTATGCCGAGATGCGCTACAACCAGCCCTTGGCCGCCGCGTACCGAGTCAACGGCGAACGGCTTGGACGGGCCTTCATCGACCCCGAGATCATCCCCTTGTCGGTCGCCGGGAGCACCGACATGGGGAACATCTCCCACGCCGTGCCCACGTTGCACGCCATGATCCGCATCGCTGATCTCGATGTTCCCGGCCACTCCGAACGCTTCTGCGAGGCCGCCGCGTCGTCCGAAGGTGACGCAGCTGTGCTGGACGGAGCCAAGGCGCTGGCCATGACCGCCCTGGATCTCTGGAGCAACGATCGACTGCTGACCGGGGCCGCCGACCAGTTCCGCCGCCAGAGCGCCGCTTGATCGAGACCCCGACCTTCGGCGACATCCTCGACGCTGCTCGACGGGTCGAGGGCCACGTCGTGCGGACCCCGATTCTGCGTCTGGCTCCGGTCGATGCGGCGGTCGGGGCCGAGGTCTGGATGAAGTGCGAGACTTTGCAGCATGCCGGCGCGTTCAAGTTCCGGGGTGCCACCAATGCCGTGCTGTCGCTTGACGACCAGCAGGCCCGGGCAGGGGTCGCCGCTCACTCGTCGGGAAACCATGCGGCCGCGCTTGCCCTCGCCGCCTGTCGGCGTGGCATCGCAGCGACTCTGGTGATGCCCCACGACGCCCCGCAGGTGAAGGTCGACGCGGTGCGGAGGGCCGGCGGCAGCGTCGTGTTCTGTGAGCCGACCCTGTCGGCTCGAGCCGCTGCGCTCGAGGAGGTCCTCACTGAGACGGGCGCCGTCGAGATCCACCCCTACGACGACCCGCGAGTGATCGCAGGTGCGGGGACTGCCGCGCTCGAACTGATCGACGACGTCCCCGATCTCGACCTCGTGGTGGCGCCGGTCAGCGGAGGCGGCCTGCTCAGCGGTACGTCCCTGGCAGTGCACGGCCGCCGTCCCGAAACCAACGTCTGGGGCGCCGAGCCGGACCAGGTCGACGACGCCCACCGATCTCTGGTCGCCGGCCAACGGCTCGCCAGCGCCGAGCGGGTCTCGATCGCCGACGGTCTGCTGGCCACCCTGAGCGACCGGACTTTCGACATCCTGTCCGCACACGTGACCGACATCGTCCTCGTCACCGAAGACGAGATCAGGAACGCGATGGCTGTTCTCGTCGAAGGAGCGAAGCTCCTGGTCGAGCCGAGTGCCGCTGTCGCGCTGGCCGGCCTGATTTCCCGGCGCGGCGGCCTGCCCGATCGCGTCGGGCTGATCCTCAGCGGGGCCAACGTCGACATCGACCGCCTCTCCGAGTTCTGCGGAGCCGCACGGTGACCAGCCGTCCCAACATCGTCATGCTCGTCACCGACAATCAGTCAGCCGACTCACTCGGCTGCTACGGGAACCACGAGCACGAAACGCCTCGCATCGACCAACTGGCGCGAGAGGGCGCACTGTTCCTGCGGGCGTTCTGCACCAGCGGCCTCTGCTCGCCGACCCGTGCGTCGATCCTGACCGGTTTGATGCCTTCTCAGCACGGCGTGCACCTCGCTCTTCCCGACGACGACGTCATCCCGAAGGCCGAGGACTACGACGTCACCCGCGAGTTCCGAACGCTGCCCTACACGTTGCGCGAGCACGGCTATGCGACCGCGATGGTCGGCAAGTGGCACCTGGGGAACTTCAGACAACCTGGTCACGGGTTCGATCACTGGGTCGCGTTCACCAAGGGCCACACCACCGACTTCTACGACAACCAGGTCTACGTGGACGGCGCCGTCGAGCGAATCGCCGGCCAACACATCGTCGAGCACTTCAGCGATCGGGCCATCGACTTCATCGAGCATCGAGAGCCGAACCGGCCGTTCTTCCTGCAGGTCAACTACGACGGTCCCTACGTCCTGCCCCCGACGGTGATCGGCGCCGACCTCCGCAACCCCTTCTACGAGCGATTCGCGGGTCGGACCTTCCGACCGTTCCCCCCGATCGACGACCGGCTGATCCGTTCGCTGGCGCTGCCCTTCGACTTCGACCTCGACCCAGCCGAGGAGTACACCCTGGCCAGTGCGTTCAACAACGCATGGTGGACAGTGCGCATGCACAACGATCAGGCCACCCGGGCCAACGTCGCCGCCCAGAACGCCCTGGTCGACCACGCCATCGGGAGAGTGGTCGACGCCCTCGACACCCAGGGGCTCACCGGCGACACGATGGTGATCGTCACCACCGATCAGGGCAACCCCTACGGCCAGCGCGGCCTCTGGGGTCACCCGCAGTGGACCGACCCGCCGTTCGTGCACGACGTCACCTTCCAGGTCCCCCTCATCGTGCGCCAACCCGGCAGCATCGAGGCGCAACGGGTCATCGACCGGGTCGTCTCGCACTGCGATCTGCTTCCGAGCATCCTCGATCACGTCGGCATCACCGACGTCCCCATCGACGAGTCACCCGGCCGCAGCTTCGCGGCGGCCCTGCGGGGCGAGGCGCTGCCCGGCTGGGTCGACGAAGCGTTCTTCGAGGCCGAAACGGCTCGCGCCATCCGCACCCTGGACCATCTGTACGTCAGCCACCTCGAAGGCACCGGCGAACCGGAGCTCTACGACCTGATCAGCGACCCCGAACAGTGGACGAACGTGGCTGACGATCCCTCCCGTGCCGGGGTCGTGTCGCTCCTCGACGCCCGACTCACCACCTTCTTCGCGGGTCACGCCGACCCTCGCTACGACCTGTGGAACGGCGGTACCGGCCAGGCGATGGTGTCGCGCTACCTGCTGTTCAAGCAGCGCTACGGCGAAACCTGGGACGTCACCATGGATGTCGGTCCCCCGTACTCACCACAGGGCGGACCCATCAGCGGCGGTGGCGCCTCGGCGTTCCCCTGAGCCGGTGTCGGGCCGAGTCACGCACCGCGCTCGACGACGGGTGGTGGCGTGCCGGGCAGGTGCTGCGTGTCGGACCAGGTCCAGGCATGGCGGATCACCAAGAGCAGCAGCGCGGTCTCCGCGATGCTGCCGAGCAGGTAGTAGCTCCACTCGCCGACTGCCCCGCCGAGGATCGTGATCGCGTAGAGCGCAGCGATCGCGATGTTGACGATCCGGTTCACTCGCCGGTGCATCACGACCATCGACATCAGTGGTCGGCTGAGGCTTGTCGGACGGCCGCTGGCCCCTACCGCAGCGACGCAGGGGCGACGCCGGTGCCGCCCGCTGCGCTGCTCTCGTAGGCGGCCAGCGCCAGACGCAGGACATCGACCGCTTCGTCGGCACTCCACCACAGTGGGCCGTCACCGGTGCGCAACCAGCGGAGCCAATGACGGCCGGAGTCGCGGAAGCTGCTCGCCCAGTCGTCGTCGAGAGCATGGAACGCTCTCATCTCGCCGTCGGCGTAGACCTCCAAGCTCGGCTGTTGGATGCCCCGCCCGGTGCATCGGTTGACGCGGGCGAAGCCTCTCTGGCCGGTGACCTCCCAGCGCTCGTCGTTGGTGTAGTAGTCCGACCGCAGGTACATGTCGGTCGCGAGCGTGATGTCCCAGACGCCGCGGACGCCGTTCTCGTGCTCCCACACCAGGGTGGTGGGCGCATCGATGGCGATGCCCGGCACGACCTCGGTCGCCCCGATCCAGGCGCGTACTTCGCGCACCGGGCCGAAGAGCCAGAGCATCGTGGACAGCTTGTGCCAACCGTCGTCGAACACGAGGGTGCCCCGGCCGTTGCGCATCTGGCGAAACTGCCACTCGTAGCTGGTCGCGGGTACGTCCCATCCGCCTCGGCCCGTGCCCACCATCTTCAGGTGGTAGCCGCTCACGTCACCCAGCTCGCCCGACTCGACGGTCTGCTTCAGCCGGCGCAGCGGCTCGTAGAAGAGGTAGTTCTCCATCACCCGCAATACCCGTCCGTTGGCGTGCGCCGCCGCGAGCATCCGTTGTGCGTCGACGAGGTCGTTGCACATCGGCTTCTGCAGGTTCACGTGCCACCCGTGACCGAGCATCTCCACCACCCCGTCGACGTGGAGCGGGATCGGCAACAGTGCCTCGACCGCATCGATCTCGGTCCCGCTGGCGGCGAGGTGGGCGATCGAGTCGAACACTTCGGCACCGGGCCAGTCGAGCGCCCGCTCGGCGCGTCGCCCCTCGTCGGGGTCGACCAGGGCCACCACCTCGACGTCGCGGTTGTCGCGGTAGGCGCGCACGTTGAGGTCGTAGATGCGACCGAGGCCGACGATGGCGGCGCGCACCGGACGATCCAGGGGGATGAACGTCACTGCGCCCTTCTGTCCTGCCCGAGCTCGATCGTGTTGCCGCCCGGGTCGCGGATCCACGCCTGTGCCGAGTCGGCGTCGTTGCTCCCGCGCACAGAGTCGATCCCGCGTGCATCGAGCTCGTTGCCGGCCGCGTCGACGTCGTCGACAGCGGGCGGAATGAGCTGTTCCATGAACTCGAGCCGGATCCCACCGGGCGCGTCGACGAACGCGATCCGGCGAGTGCCGAAGGTCCCCTCGACCACTGCGGGGCCCCAGACGACGGTGTGCCCGACGAGTTCGGCGTCGAGGTCGTCGGTGAAGAGCGCTGGGTGGAGGAAGCCCTCCGCGGGGAGCTCGACCTCGTCCTCGTAGATCGCCCGGGTGAACAGCGTGATCAACAGGGGACCGAGATGGACATCGGCGCGCTCGCCGCCGCCCCAGTCCATCCGGTCTTTCACGACCGCGCCGGACTCGGCGTAGAACGTGCAGGCTCGATCGAGGTCTGCCACCTTCACGGCGAGGTTCGCCATCCCTGTGATCGTCACCTCATCCCCTCCCGGGTCCCGGTCCGACGCCCCCGATTCCGGGCCCGGCGGGGTCGGCGTCGCCTGGGGCAGACTACGCAGGTGACGATCGGACCGCACCTGGGGATGGCCGACTGGGGTTGGGTGGACGAGGACGAGCTGGTCCGCGTGGTCGTGTTGTCGCCTCATCCCGACGACGCGGTGCTCAGCTGCGGGCAGCTGTTGAGTCGCAATCCCGGCACGACCGTGGTGACCGTCTTCTGCGGCTTCCCGGCGACGTATCCCGACCCTCCGAACACGTGGGCGCAGCTATCGGGGTTCGCTGCGGATGACGACATCGTGGCGATCCGCCGGGACGAGGACCGACGAGCTCTGGCGCGTCTCGAGGCGAGCGCGATCCACCTCGACGGGTTCGCCGAAGCGGACCTCCAACCCGCCGAGCCGGTGGCCACCGCGTCCGAGGTGGCGGACGCGCTCCGGCGAGTCCTCGTCGAGGTCGAACCGACGATGGTCGTGCTACCGATGGGCCTCGCCAACCCCGAGCACGTGACCGTGCACGACGCCGCTCTGCTCGTGCGTGACGGCTGGTCGCCGAACAGCGACCCGCCGTCGTGGATCGCGTATCAGGACGTCGCCTATCACCAGATCCCGGGTCTTCTGGCCTGGCGCGTGTCGAAGCTGTTCCACGCGGGGCTCTGGCCGACACCCGTGGCAATGCCGGTCGACGCAGATCATCGTGCCAAGCGGGCGGCGCTCGCGGAGTACCAGTCGCAGATGCGGGCACTCGGGGCCGACTGGGGGCTCGAACGGCGCCTCGATGCGCCGACCCCCGAGCAGTTCTGGCGGCTCGCACCTCCCCCGCCCGGGTGGGAAGGCCTCGCCGCTCGATGAACCCGACCTCGGGTAGCGGAGGTGGCGGCGGGTCAGAGGCGGATCTCGACAATCGTGCCGAGATCGCGGGCGAGATGGGCGATCTCGTTGTCATCGACGACATCGCGGGCCTGGAAGTTGGCGAGCTGCACCTCCGGGCCGAGCGGGTACGGGCCCCAGTGCCACGTCGCGATCGACAGGTTGATGCCGATGTCGCCGGAGATCAGGAACGCCCGGACGGCATCGAGGTGGCCCACCTCGGTGAAGTCGACATCCGAGGGGGCAGCAACGACGACGGCAGGCGCACCGCCGAGGGGGATCAAGGCCTGGGTGGCGGTGTGGTGGCGGTTGAGCAGCTCGCAACGCAACGGCCGCCATTCGTACGTCAGCACGTCGAGGTGGAACACGGCGCCGTCGCGAAGGTCGAGCATGCAGTCGTCACGCCCGATGACCTGCCCGAACGGACGCCAACCCTCCGAGGTGACCGGCACTGCCGTCACCGTGTGGATTCTGGGATCGGCCATCGACGGCACCTCCGGTGGATCTAGCCTTACGACGGCACGAGGTTACTGGCAGCGACACGGGGTACCGGGGGCAACCATGGACGTGCGGTCGATCGAGCAGGTGGAACCGGTGGTCGAGCACAACGGCACGGTGCCTGTCTGGTGGCTGGTCCCTCCCCGCGAGCTGGCGTCGATCACCGCCGGTGGGCACCTGGAGCTGGTCAGCGAGTTCGAGGTCGCCGGAGGCGGGATGGTCGATCCTCATCAGCACCCGACGCACGAGTTCTACTACGTGACCTCGGGACGGGGCATCATGACGATCGCCGACGAGGAGTGCGAGATATCCCAGGGCGATCTCGTCCGCATCCCGCCGAACACGGTTCACAGCCTTCGGCCGGTGAGCGACCACGCACCGATCCACTGCTTCTGCTTCGCGGTGGGCCTCGTCGACGCCGGCGAGATCAACTACACCGAGCACTGACGCCGCGTCCGGCGTCGGCCGGGACCACGGCAGTCACCCGTCGAGACGCTCGATCAGCGACGCGTCGAGGCCGAGGAGCCCGACGGTCGTGGCGCCCTTCGCCAGTGCGGCGAAGATCTGTTGCTCGGCGGCGGTCTTCTCCTGGGCCGCCGCCAGTACGTGGTCCAGGTCGGCGGCACGGATCACGACCACTCCATCGCCGTCGCCGATCACCCAGTCGCCGGGGTGAACCTCGACGCCTCCGACCGTGATCGTTCCTCCCACGGACCCCGGGCGGGACTTCGTGGCACTGCGGAGCGCGACCATCGTCGAGAAGACGCCGAAGCGGTGCGCCGCGAGGGCGGCGGTGTCACGGACTCCTGCGTCGATCACGAGACCGGACAGCTGGCGCGCCTCGGCTGCGGTGGTGAGCACCTCACCCCAGTAGCCCAACTCGTGTTCGCCTTCGGTCTCGGCGACGATCACGCTGCCCGCGGGTGCGACGGCGGTGGCGACGTGGATGGCCAGGTTGTCGCCCCTCGCACACGACGCCGTGAACGCAGGCCCGGCCACCATCGCCCCGGGCCAGGCCGCGCAGATGCGGGCCCGCATGGCCAACCCTCCGCTCGCGCCCAGGATGGCGGCCCCCTCGGCGATCAACGCGGCCACGGTCGACGGATCCGGTGCGGGCTCGCGAACGGTCGATGTCATCACCCGGCCTCCGTCACCGCGACGGCGACTTCGATTTCGACGGCGGCTCCACGGGGCAACGCGGCCACACCGATCGCCGATCGAGTGTGGCGGCCGGCGTCGCCGAACACCTCGACCAGGAGGCGACTCGCGCCGTCGACGACAGCAGCCTGTTGATCGAAACCTGGACTGCAGGCGACGAATCCGATCACCGACAACACCCGCTCGATGCGATCGAGCCCGCCGAGGTCGGCCGACAGCACGGACAGAGCGTTCAGGGCGCACCACCGCGCCGCCTCAGATGCGAGGGGTACATCGACCGTCACGCCGAGGAGCCCGGGATGCACGAGGCGGCCATCGTGATCACGCGGAAGCTGGCCCGATGTCCGCGCGACACCCCGATGGACCACCACCGCATCAAGTGGATCGTGAGGCGGGAACGGGCCCGGCAGCAGGAGGCCGAGCTCGGACAACCGTCGATCGGCCGAGGGCGCAGCGTTCACGATGTCACCGTAGCTCTCGGATCTCCTCGAGATCCGAGGCTGGTGACGTGGTCGCCATCGCGAGGGTCAGCAACTGCGACGTGAGGTCAGTTCGCGCTGTGACCCACGCGTGGCGTCTCGGTTCAGCGCCGAAGCAGCGAGAAGGCGATATCGGGACCCTGGCCGAGTGCGTACGCGAGTCGTATCCACAGTGCGGCGAGGTGCTCGAGGTAGGTGGCCGCTGTCAGCGGCCCTGCGTCGATGGCGTCGAACCCGATCTCGGTGGCGAGGCCGAGAGCGACGGTCCTGGCGTCGGGGTCATCGCCGGCGATGAGCATCGCCGGTCGACCGCCGGGGTAGTCGGGTCTCGCCATGTTCGCGGCGCCGGTGGAGTTGAAGGCCTTGACGACCCTCGGTGACGGGATCCAGCGGGCGATGAGCTCGGCGCCGGACAGCTCCGGGTGCCCGGCCAGCTCTCGGGCGTTGGCTGCCAGAGGATTGGTGGCATCGATGATGACGGCGTCACGGACGGGAAGCCCGGAGACGACGGCTTCGGTGGCGTCCCACGGCAGCGCGATGACGACAGCGTCGGCCCCGACCACGGCGAGCCCCGGCTCCGTCCGCTCCTCCAGGTGGGCGTGACGTTCGTGTGCGGGGTCGCGGACCCCGAAGACGATGTCGTGTCCGGCCTCGGCCCACCGTGCTCCGAGGGTGGTGCCGACCCGGCCAGCCCCGATGATTGCGATTCGCATGGGTGCTCCCGTTCCGACTCAGACGCCGAGCGCTTCGATGACGAGGCGCGCTCCGGCGGCGCCGGAGTGCTTGAACCCAAGGCTGATGAGATCGTGCGCGGAGTACCCGGACTCGTCCTCGGGGTCGCTGAAGCTGTCGGCGGTGAGCGGTCCAGCGTCGGGGCTGGCGATGGCGACCTGGTAGCCGTGTTCGGTGAACTGGCAGTACGGGTGGGTGAGCTCGGCCCGCAAGAAGCCGAGCGGCCAACCGGTCTGGTCTGAGATCGACCGGTTCGACGCAACGATCAGGATCTTCTTGGGGTGTTGGGGATGCAGGATGTCCAGTTCGGCGGTCATGCCTCGGCCTTTCACACGTGCGACCAGAACGAGCACAATAACGGTTCAGCTATGTAACGTATTCCTGGTGCGGGAGAATCCCCTGATGACAGTTCGAGGACCCGGGCGGCCACGTGATCCCGACATCGACGACCGCATCCTTCGGGTCACCAGACACCACCTCGCCACCAACGGCTACGACGCCATGTCACTTGTCGCGATCGCCGAGGAGGCAGGGACGACCCGCCAGGCCCTCTACCGACGGTGGCCGTCCAAAGCCGACCTCGCCACCGCAGCGATCGCCGCCATGGCGCGGGACGGCGACCGAGTCCCGACCGATGACGCCTACTTCGACCTGGTCGGCGAGCTCGAGGCCTTCCGTCGGGGGATCACCCGCCCCGACGGCCTGTCCATGGTCGGGACGATGCTCCTCGACTCGACGGACGCCGAGTTGGTCGACCTCTACCGCGCTCGCCTCGTCACCCCCCGTCGGGAGCGGTTCCGGGAGATCCTCGAACGGGCTCGGTCCGATGGGCGCATCGACGAGGATGCCGACATCGAGGTCGCGCTCAACATGCTCACCGGAGCGTGGTACGCCCACGCCCTCACCGGAAGGCCACAGCAGAAGAACTGGGCCCGGCGAGTCGCCGCGCTCACCTGGCGGTGCCTCGGAGGCGACCACGATCTCGGCGCCCGCCGGCAGCGACGCGCGGGAACCACGGTCCTGCGCCGATGACACCATCGTCGGGGAGGGTGGCTCCAGGAGGATGTCGAGCTTCCCGAAGCGGTCGCCGACATGAGGGCGAGGCACTCTGGGTGATCTCAGGACTTCTCGGTGAAGCCCTGCTCGATCGTGGCGAAGTCGAAGTAGTCGCGCCATGACGTGATGAGGCCGTCACGGACCTCGAACACGCCGGTGACCGGCAGCTCCACCCAGCCGTTGGCGAGCTGGTGCCGGTCCAGGCGCTCCATGAACACGACGTCACCCGCTTCGGCCGTGGTCCTGATGACGAACTCGTTGCTGAGCACCGGGGCGAAGAAGGGCTCGAGGACGCTCCGGATTCCGTCAGGTCCGTAGACGGTCGGGATCGGTGGGACGTTGACGTACTCGCACCCCTCGGACACGTAGGTCATCGCCCTGTCGTAGTCCAACTTCTCCATGCGCGCTCATCAGCGCGGTGACGATCTCGATCGGCTGCATGGTCTCGGTGCTCATCAGGATGCTCCCCCTCTGTAGTACGGACTACATATGAGCGTAAGTGAAGTTGGCACTACGATCAAGCGATGGGCTATCGCCACTCGGCGGAGGACATCCTCGATGGAGCTGTCGCGCTCACCCTCGAGTCGGGGTTGGCTGCGCTCACGTTCGGTCAGGTGGGGAAGAGGCTCGGGATCAGCGACCGGACGGTCGTGTACTACTTCCCGACCAAGCTGGACCTGATCAACGCCGTCGCCGGTGCGCTGGTGACCGACATGTTGTTGCTCCTCGAGGAGGCCTTCGGGTCGAACCCGGCTCGATCAGAAGGACCTCATGAACCGGGCGTGGCCCGTGCTGACGACTGCGTCGGCCGACAGGGTGTTCGCCCTCTACTTCGAGATCGTCGGCCTCGCCAGCTCGGGTCAGGCGCCGTACGACGCGCTCGCGCCGGGGCTGGTCGCCGGCTGGGTGGACTGGCTCGCACCACGGATCCTCGGGCAGCGGCGCGGACGTCCGGCGCCGCCGTGCGCTCGCGACCGTGGCGCAGCTCGACGGCCTTCTGCTCGTCCGGCATGTCCTCGGCCCAGCGCACGGGGATGTTGCGGCGCGGGAGGCCGGAATCTCCAGCGCGTGACCGCCGCACGACCAGCCCTGCTGCATCCGAGGTTCAGCTCCTGCCGGTCCAGGAGCGGCGACGCGTGGGCTGACACGTTTGGCGGTGGTCTACCAGTTCGCTGTCGGTGGTCCGGGGCCGGAGCCACCGGACCACCGACTCGGGATCGACCCCAGGGGGACAGGGCGACCGCGAACTCGAAGCGCGCCCTCGGCGCGACTCAGCTGCCGGAAGGTGCCCGCCAGAGATCGGCCAGCCAGGTCTTCGGCTGCGCCGCCCCGAAGGGGATCTGGCGAGGCCCGTTCAGACCTCGCACCTGCCGCTCGGCGATCAGGGAGTAGGGCGTGCGGTAGAGCCAGATGTTGGTGAAGCCCGCGTTCAGCTGCACGGCGAGGTCGTCGTAGGCGTTCTTGCGCACGTCGGGCGACGCGCTCTGCCGTCCGATGGTCAGGTCGGCGTCGATCTGGGGCGTCCAGTACTGCGAGAAGTTGACGCTGATGGTGCCGGCGCCCCTGGCCGTGGTCGAGGACCAGAAGTGGTAGTTCATGTCGGGGTCGGAGTAGCCGTAGTTGCGCATGTAGGCGACCTGGAACTTCCCCACCGCGATCTGGCCGATGTAGGCAGCCTGCTCCCGCGTCTCGATCTTCGAGTCGATCCCCGCTTCGGCCCACTGGCTCTGGACGAGCTGCAGCACCCGTGTGCCGTCGACGTCGGGTAGGCCCGAGATGGTGAAGCTCAGCTCGGCCTCCCCGGTGTCGGCCTCGTAGGCCGCGACCTCGGCCCGAGCCCGATCGAGGTCGAAGTCGACGTAGCCGTTCTGGTCGTCGGGCATGCCCCAGGGGTTGCTCGGCGCCCACGGTGAGGTCGGCACGCTGACACCCTCGCCGACCACGCCGGCGACGGCCTGTCGATCCGTCGCGTAGGCCAGCGCCTTTCGAGCGTGGAGGTTGGACAGCGGGTTCGACTGGCCGTCGAGCTCGGGGCTGGTGTTGGTCACGAGGAAGACGTTCGCCGTGGTCCAGTCCTTCACCACGGCGAACGACCCTGCCAGGTCGTTGGCGGGCGCCGCGGTCGTCGTGAGGATCATGTTCGCGTCGCCGCTCTGGAGGGCTGCGACCCGAGCGCTGTCGTCGGAGATCACCTCGAACTCGAGCGAGTCGAGGTGGGGGAGTCCGGCCCTCCAGTAGCTCGAGTTCTTGGTGACCTTGAACGAGCCGCCGCTCTGCCAGCTGTCGAAGACGAAGGGTCCCGTCCCGACCGGGTGGGCGCTGCCGTCGCCGCCGGCGTCGATCATGGACGGCGCCATCATGTAGCCCGTCGAGTTGACCAGGAAGCTGTTCGGGAAGGCGGCCCACGGCTGCTTCAGGTCGATCCTCACGGTGAGGGGGTCGACGACGGACGCGTGGTCGAGCATCGGCTGCAGCAGCAGGCCGGTGATCGCGCCGTTCGTGTAGGCGTCGACGTTGTCGACGACCGCCTGGGCGTCGAACGGCTCGCCGTCGTGGAAGCGGATGCCGGGGTGCAGCTTCAGCACCCAACTCGTGAAGTCGGCGTTCGGCTGCCACGAGTCGGCCAACCACGGGATCGCGCTGAGGTCGGGTCCGATGGTGGCGAGGGGCTCCAGGACCGAGGAGATCACCAGGGTTCCTGTGTCGGCGATCTGGTTGCTGGCCGGGTTCCATCCGTTCGTCTCGTTGCCGACGGCGATCACCATGCTCCCACCGTCGACCGGTGTCCCCTCGTCGATCGCCACGGCGCCGTCGGGTGCCGCCGACGCCGTGCCGCCGCCGGACGAGCTGCCGCATGCCGCGGCCACGACGGCAACCGACACGAGGGCGGCCCCCAGAAGGCGACCGGATCGGGTCGCCGTCGACCTTCGACGTGACCCGCGCAGTTGGTTCGGCCCCTGACGCATTGCGGTTCCCCCGGATTCGTCGCCCTCATCTGACACATGCGTCAGGTGGCTCGTCGGCAATGTGACACGAATGTCAGATCAGGTCAACAGTGAAATCGCGCCTTTACAGGAAGGCGTAGAAGTGTAACGGTGTCGGTCGTGGCCGAATCGTCGAGCGCCGACGCGATCCTCGCGGCCGCCATGCGGGCCATAGCGGAGCGTGGCCCCGGAGGACTGACGATGGCGGCCATCGCGCGCTCCGCCGGAGTGTCCCGTCCGACGCTGTATCGCTGGTTCCCGACCAAGGACGACCTGTTGGCGGCCATCACCGTCTACGCCGAGCGGCAGTTCGATGTCGGCCTGCGCGCCGTGGTGGGGTCCCACCGCTCGCCGGCCCGGCGGCTCGCCGCCGCGCTGCGCTACCTGGTGCTCTATCTCGACGGTTCGATGGGCGCTGATCCGATCGGTGTCGATCCCACGTTCGCGCTGCGGTCGCTGTCCAACTCCGTCCGCCCCAGGTCGACGCCCTCGTGCGACTCCTCGGTGATGCCTTCGATCAGGTGCCCGCCGTGCGCGCCGGGGAGCTCTCCCGGGAGGAGGCGGCCGAGCTGTTCCTCCGCGTCTCGATCTCGCACTACCTGGTGCCGCACCCGGATCCCGAGCAGTTGCTCGCGAGCCTGCGGGGCCTGTCCGGGCTGCCTCGACGCTCGGTCACCCGGGTCGCCGGGTGATCCGACCCCACGTTCCAATCGCCACCCACCACAACGCAGGGAGAACCACGTCATGGATCTAGGACTGAGCGGAGCAAACGTCGTCGTCGCCGGAGGTACCAGCGGCATGGGCCGTGCCGCCGCCGACTGCTTCGCCGAGGACGGTGCACGCGTCGCGGTGATCGCCCGCTCCCGTGACGAGTTGGACGAGACCACTGCCGCACTGGCCGAGCTCGGGTCGCCGGACTCCGTCGGCCTCCAGGTCGATCTGTTCGATGGCGAGGCGATCGACGCGGCCATCGCCGGTCTCGGCGAGCGGTGGGGCCACCTCAACGCAGTGGTGAACGCGGCCGGCCCGCTGGTGGGGGGGATCAAGAACTTCGAGACCTACTCCGACGAGGAGTGGCTGGAGGTCTTCAACGGCATCACGCTCAGCTCGGTCCGCCTCATCCGTGCGTCGCTCCCACTGCTGCGGGCCGCAGTGTGGGCTCGCATCGTGAACGTCTCGGCCATGTCGACCAAGCGGCAGTCGGCATCGCTGGTGGCGTACACCGCGGCCAAGTCCGCGCTGACGAGCCTCTCGAAGAACCTCTCGCAGTCGCTGGCACCCGACGGGCATCCTGGTCAACACGGTGAGCCCGGGCACGTTCGCATCAGAGTCGTTCAAGGCTGCGTTGGCCCCGATCCCCGACCTCGACGAGAACGACCTCCACGACGTCATGCGGTACATCAACGAGAACTTCGGCCACCACGTCTTCCTCGACCGCGCGGCCGATCCGTCGGAGATCGGACCGGTCATCGCGTTCGCGGCGTCGGCCCGGAACACCTACATGACCGGGGCCAACATCAACGTCGACGGCGGCTCGGACTTCACCTGAGCGCGACGACCCGGGTCGACGGCAGGACGTCGACGACGTCGGGGCCGACCCACCGCACGCCGACCGTGCCGCGCGCGGTGCCCGGCGGTGTCGAGCCAGTTCGGCACGCCGGGGTCGCGGTGGGCGATCACGAACCGGACGCTGCCGTCGGGCTCGAGCTGCGGCGGAGTGGCAGTTCAGGGTGGCCTGGTGGTGGACGTAGTCGAGCGTCTCCATCCAGTGGTTGTGGAGGGCGATCATCCAGTACTCGCACTCGGGCGGCGTGACCTCGACGACGAGCGCCTCGTCCTCGGCCAGGTCGAAGTACGCCTGGTGCCACTTGATCTGCGGGTCCTTGAACTTGTCGGTCTCGAGGTCGAGCTCGGCCTCGTCGGTGAACTCGTTGGGCCACTGCGACTGGCGGGTCGCCCACTGGGCGCCGATCTCGGCGACGCCCTTCACGTAGAGGCCGGCGTACAGCAGCGACAGGTAGAGCTCCTCGGGGGTGAGCGGCTCGGGCAGGCGCGTCGTCGGCGTCGATGCGCTCGATGTGGAGCTCGGCGTGCTCCTGGTTGCGCTTGTCGAGGAACGTCTGGCGGAGGGCGAGCGACCGGGTGTCGGGCTCGGAGCGCAGCCAGTTCCCGGGGTGCTCGCGCTGGGAGATGATCACCTCGAACGCTGCCGTCGGGCTCGATGTGCATCTGCTCCTCGTGCAGCGTGGCGCCGGTCCCCGGCCCCCCGCCGCCGAAGCCCGGCACCGGAGAAGAGGTTGAAGCTGATCCACTTCGCCTCGCCGCGCGTGCCCCAGATCCGGTAGTCGTACTTCCCGTCGAGCGAGGCGCCGAGGTAGTGGTTGTCGGGGTTCTCGCCGACGATCTTGATCGTCTCGTGGCAGGTGCAGATGAGCTCGGGCTGGGTCGGCCCGGCCGTACTCGAGCTTGCTCTCCAGCGCCCCGCGGAGCAGCCGGGTGAGCATCCGGTAGCCCTCGGCGCGGTCGAGCGGGTCGTCGGGGTTGCCCGTCCGCCGAGGATGACCTCGCCGGCGTCCTTGAGCAGGTCGCAGAACTCCGCGCCATGCGGTGCCGTCGACGACCTTCTGCGTGATCTCGTCCATCACTTCCTCCAGGGTCCGGGCGTGTCCGGTCGGTGGTCACGTGCTGGGTCCGAGCGCGTACGCGCCGGTCTCGGGGTGGTGGTACCAGCCGCCGGCGGCGTGGGTGCCGCCGTCGACGTGGATCGTCTGGCCGGTGATGTAGCTCGCCGAGGTCCGAGGCGAGGAACACCGCGGCGCCGGCCATCTCGTCGACGTGGCCGGCCCGACCCATCGGGACGGTGAGGCCGAAGCGCTCCTCGGAACCCGGCGGGGCGATCGGCCCGGATGCCCTCGGTGAGGGTGATGTCGGGAGCGAGCGCGTTCACCCGGATGCCGTGGGGCGCCAGCTCGAGGGCCGCGGTCTTCGTGTAGTTGATGACCCCGGCCTTGGCCGCGGCGTAGGCGGCGTAGCCCGGGCGCGGCGCGGACGCCCTCGATCGAGGTGACGCTCGTGACGCTGCCGCCGACCCCGGCGTCGACCATGCCCCGGGCCACCCGCTGGGTGCACAGCAGCACGTGGCGGAGGTTGGCGCGGTAGAGCGCGTCCCAGCCGTTCTCGCTGGTCTCGAGGATCGGCGACGCAGAACACCCCGCCGGCGTTGTTCACGAGGATCGTCACCGGTGCCGAGCTCGGCGGCGGTCCGGGCCAGGGCGGCGTCGACCTGCGGCGCTCTCGCGCACGTCGGTGGGGATGCCGAGCGCGCCGATCTCGTCGGCGGCCGCGGCGCAGGTCTCGGGGTTCTGCTCCCAGATGGCGACGGAGGCGCCGAACGCCGCGAGCCCGGCCGCGATGCCGCGGCCGATGCCGGAACCGCCGCCGGTCACGACGGCGACTCGGCCGGTGAGCAGGATGTCGGACGGATCGATGGGCATGGTTGCCTTTCTCGACTTCAGAGGGTCAGATCTTGCCGAGCTCGCGGAGCCAGGCGATGAGCAGCCCGAGTCCCTCGTCGAGGCTCATCGGCTGGTAGCCGAGGCGCTCGCTCGTCGGGTTCACGGCCGACCGCGGAGTGCTGGACGTCGTTGGCGGCAGCCTCGGCGATCGCCATCAGCGTCGGGCCGAACGCGGCAGTCAGGCCCTCGGGGTCGGAGCGGTGGTCGAGGTCCTCGACGCGGTGGTCGACGCCGGCCAACTCGCACGCCCGGTTGCAGCCCGCGGCGGTGCTGATCTTGTCCTCGGGGCGACCGACGAGCCAGTACCGCTCGCCGGCGACGCCGCGGTCGAGGGCGGCGATCGAGCCCCACGCCACATCGGCGCCGGCCACCCAGGTGACGGGGAAGTCGAGGAACATCGGGATCGCGGCCACGCAGCGCGGCGAGGAGGATGGCGTTGAAGCTGGTCGGGTGCAGGGCCCGGCGGGCCACGAGGCTGGGGCCGTAGATCGCGCCCGGGTGACAGGTCAGCACGTCCTCACCGGCGGCGGCGCGGGCGTGGACCTCGCGGAAGGCGGCCAGCTTGGTGACGGTGTAGGGGTCGTCGGGCGGATCGTCGAGCACCGGGGCTTCCTCGACGGGCCCGGGCCGGCTCAGGTCGAAGAAGGTGCCGGTGCTGAGCGCGACCACTCGGCGCATGCCATGGGCCAGCCCGGCATCGAGCACGTTGGTGGTGCCCACCATGTTGACGGCCTCGAAGTCGGCCAGGTCCTGGCTGGCCCCGCCGAGGAGCGCCGCCGTGTGGATGGCGGCCTCACAGCCGTTGGCGGCCCGCAGGACGTCGTCGGCGTCGGCGATGTCGCCCTGCACGAGCTCGACGCCGATCGCGGCGAGCGCGGCGGCGTCGTCGGGGTTGCGCACCAGCGCGCGGACGTCGTCGCCCCGCTCGATCAGCTGCTGGCAGACGTTGGCGCCCGTGAGGCCGGTACCGCCGGTCACGAAGATGGTGCTCACGAAGGACCTCCGGTGGGTCGTGTCGGTGTCGGGTGCTCGACGGTGATGTCGAACCGGTCGTAGTAGAAGGCGAACTGCTCGCTGATCGTGGCAGGTCCAGCCCGTAGGTCTCGGGCTGGTAGCGGTGCGGGCCTGATCGATCCTTCGAGCTCTCGGTCCACCAGTCCTGCATGCGTCGGCGGGCGTCGTCGGTGAGGTCGTCTCCGAGCTCGGCGTAGAGCGCGGTCACCTCGGCCAGTCGGATCGCGTTGCACGGCGTCGAACGAGAGGTCGTGGAAGCGGTGCTCGTTGCCGCGATCGCGGAACTCGATCAGTCGCTCCGAGCGCGCACCTCCACTGTTCGACGTTCTGCGTCCCGATGGCGACGGGATCGGGGTGCTCGGTGAGGACGCTCGAGAAGGTGTCGTAGAGGGCGCACACCGAAGGCAGCACCTTGCCGACGTCGCGGTGGGTCATGACGAACCGGGCGTCGGGGTACACCGCATCGAGTGCGTCGATCGAGAGCATGTGGGCCGGGGTCTTGAGCCACCACCGTTCGGGCGGGCAGCGCCACTGCAGCAGCTTGAGCGACCCGCCGGTGGTACCGGTACGCCGGCTCCATGTCGCACTGCAGCAGCCACGAGCTGTAGGTCGGGATGAGGCTCATGCCCTCGAAGATCAGCGACCGGAAGTCGAGCGCCATGACGAGCAGGCACTCCTGCGGGCCCGTCGCCGCGGTGGGGATCATGCCTTCGAACCCGGGGAACATCTCATTGGTGAAGTCGATGCCAGCCTGCGCCTCTGCGATGCGCGGGTCGGTGTGCTCGGTGGCGGTCTCCGGCGGGGGGCACGGCGCGCCGGCTTCCCAGGTGCGCAGGGAACGCCGGGCCGGATCCTGCGCGAGCAGGTAGCTCAGCGCCGTCGACCCTGTGCGGGGCAGTCCGAGCCCGAACAGCGGAGCCACGACCTCCTGATCGTCGATCTCGGGGTGGCGGGCGTACCACTTCTCGATCTCGAGCCGATTGACGAGGTATCCGACGATCTGGTCGGTCATCGCGCCGACGCCCACCTCGTTCAGCGCCGCCTCGGTGTTCAGCGATCCCACCAGGACGTCGAGGCCTTCGCGCCACGTGTGCTCACCGAGGTCGGCCGATCCTGCCCGTTCGCATGCGATTTCGACCAGCTGGTCGACATCCATGTCGATCCCCCTCTCTCGTCGTGGCCGGTGCCGGTTGGCCGGCACGGTCCTGGGTCAAACGAATCTCCGAGCCCCCGTGCGACCGAGCGACCGGATGGTGCTGGTCACACCTCGATCCCCCGCATGATCAGATCGGTCACCTGGTCGATCCAGGTCGAGTCGATCTCCGCGACCGGACGGATGGCCGTGGCGACGAACGTCGAGCCGGAGATGAGCTCGAGCACGGTGGACGGCTGCACATCGGCCCGCACCTCGCCCGCATCTTTGGCCCGCGTGATCCGCCGCTGCATCGAGCCCCAGGTCCCCCCGGCGAAACGTTCGATGACGTCGGCGTGCAGCCCGGGATCGCTGGCCGACTCGGCCATCAGTCCGGGGAGGGCGGCGCGAGCGGACGGCCGCCCGAGCAGCTCCACGCCGATGGCGACCAGCGAGCGGATGTCGCTGCGCAGGTCGCCGCCTGGCGGGACGACATCAGGATCCTGCACCGGGAACACCGCCTCGTAGACGAGGTGCGCCTTCGTCGGCCAACGTCGGTAGATGGCCGGCTTGTTGGTGTCGGCCCGCTCCGCGATGGCCCCGATCGTCAGCTGTAGATAGCCGACCTCCTCGAGGAGCTCCGAGGTCGCCTGCAGCACGGCCGCGTTGATCCGAGGATCGCGGGGCCGCCCGGCACCGGCAGAGGGGGCACGAGAAGAGGTCGCCTGAGGGGTAGACATGATTCTGATTCGTAACGTAACGTAAGCCCGATGTTGACGCAACAGGAATCCACCGGTTTGCCAGGCGCCGCCGACGAACCGGACACCGGGGCGTGACCGTGACGCTCACCCACCTGCAGCGGCTCGAGGCCGAAAGCGTCCAGATCATGCGGGAGGCGGTCGCCGAGAGCGAGCGACCGGTGATGCTGTACTCGGTCGGCAAGGACAGCGCGGTCATGCTCCAGCTGGCCCGCAAGGCCTTCCACCCGTCGGTTCCGCCTTTCCCGCTCCTGCACGTCGACACCACCTGGAAGTTCCAGGCGATGTACGAGATGCGGGAGAAGATGGCAGCCGAGACGGGGATGGAGCTGCTCGTCCACCAGAACCCCGAATGCGTCGCGATGGGCATCAACCCGTTCGACCACGGATCCGCGATGCACACCGACATGTGGAAGACGGAGGGCCTCAAGCAGGCGCTCGACAAGTGGGGGTTCGACGCGGCGTTCGGTGGGGCCCGACGCGACGAGGAGAAGTCGCGGGCCAAGGAGCGCATCTTCAGCATCCGTTCGGCGCAGCACCGTTGGGACCCCAAGCAGCAGCGCCCGGAGCTCTGGCGCACCTACAACGTGCGCCGGAACCAGGGTGAGTCGATGCGGGTGTTCCCGCTGTCGAACTGGACCGAGCTCGACATCTGGCAGTACATCCACCTCGAGCAGATCCCGATCGTGCCGCTCTACCTGGCGGCAGCCCGGCCGGTGGTCGAGCGGGACGGAGCGCTGATCATGGTCGACGACGAGCGCATGCTCCTCGCGCGACGGCGAGGTGCCCGAGTTGCGCAGCATCCGGTTCCGCACCCTCGGGTGCTACCCGCTGACCGGTGCGGTGGAGAGCGAAGCGGACACGTTGACTGCAGTGATCCAGGAGATGCTCCTCACGACCACCTCGGAACGACAGGGACGGGTGATCGACTTCGACTCCTCCGGATCGATGGAGAAGAAGAAGCAAGAGGGGTACTTCTGATGTCCAACGTCCACGAGTCGCTCATCGCCGAGGACATCGACGCCTACCTCCACGTGCACCGGCACAAGAGCCTGCTGCGCTTCATCACCTGCGGAAGCGTCGACGACGGCAAGAGCACGCTGATCGGTCGACTGCTGTACGAGTCGCACCTCGTGTTCGAGGACCACCTCGCCGCGCTCGAGGCCGACTCCCGCAAGGTCGGCACCCAGGGCGGCGACCTCGACTTCGCCCTCCTGGTCGACGGGCTCACCGCCGAGCGGGAGCAGGGCATCACGATCGACGTCGCCTACCGGTTCTTCTCGACCGAGCGGCGCAAGTTCATCGTGGCCGACACCCCTGGCCACGAGCAGTACACGCGCAACATGGTCACCGGCGCGTCCACCGCCGACCTGGCCGTGATCCTGATCGACGCGCCGCAAGGGCGTGCTCACCCAGACCCGACGCCACAGCTACCTCGTGTCGCTGCTCGGGATCGAGAGCGTCGTCGTGGCCATCAACAAGCTCGACCTCGTCGACTACTCGCAGGAGGTCTTCGACACCATCGAAGCCGAGTACCGGGTCTTCGCCGAGGAGATCGGCCTGCACGACATCACCTGCATCCCGATGTCCGCCCTGCGGGGCGCCAACATCACCGATCGCAGCGACGACACGCCCTGGTACGAGGGGCCCACCCTCCTCGAGCACCTCGAGACGGTGGACGATCACCGAGCGGGCCGCCGACGGGCCGTTCCGGATGCCGGTGCAGTGGGTCAACCGGCCCGAACCTGGACTTCCGAGGGTTCTCCGGCCTGATCGTAGGTGGCTCGGTCCGGACCGGTGACACCGTCCGGGCCCTGCCGTCCGGACGCACCAGCGACGGTCACGCGCATCAGCACCTTCGATGGTGACCTGCCGGAGGCATCGCAGGCCAGTCGGTCACCGTCCTGCTGGCCGACGAGATCGACATCAGCCGGGGCGACGTCATCTGCGCCGAGGACGACCCGGCCGCGGTGGCCGATCAGTTCGAGGCGCACGTGATCTGGATGCACGACGAGCAGCTGCTACCCTGGTCGGCCGTACCTGATGAAGCTCGGCGACCGGCACTGTCGGGGTGACGCTCTCGCAGCCGAAGTACAAGGTCAACGTGAACACGCTCGAGCACCTCGCGGCCAAGACCCTCGAGCTCAACGAGATCGGGGTGTGCACCCTCACGACCGACCGGGCGATCCCGTTCGATCCGTACCCGGCGAACCGCGACATGGGCGGGTTCCTCCTCATCGACCGACTCACCAACGCGACCGTCGGCGCCGGGCTGCTGGACTTCGCGCTCCGCCGCTCGCAGAACGTGCACTGGCAGTCGATCGAGGTCACGCCCGAGGCCCGCAGCGAGCTCAAGGGCCACCGCAGCCGGCGGTGATCTGGTTCACCGGGATCTCCGGCGCGGGCAAGTCCACCATCGCCAACCGGGCCGAGCAGCGCCTGCACGCGCTCGGCATCCACACCTACCTGCTCGACGGCGACAACGTGCGCCACGGGCTGAATCGGGATCTCGGGTTCACCGAGGCGGACCGGGTCGAGAACGTGCGGCGGGTGGCCGAGGTCGCCCGCCTGATGGCGGACGCCGGGCTGCTCGTCCTGGTGTCGTTCATCTCGCCGTTCCGCTCGCGAACGTCGGCTGGCTCGCGAGCTGGCCGGCGACGGTCGGTTCTGCGAGGTGTTCGTCGACACGACGATCGAAGTGGCCGAGGCCCGCGACCCGAAGGGCCTCTACGGGAAGGCACGTCGGGGCGAGCTGGCCAACTTCACCGGGATCGACTCGCCCTACGAGCTGCCCGAGGCGCCGGAGCTGCGAGTCGACACGGCCAGCACCTCACCCGAGGAGGCCGCCGACCTGCTGCTCGAACAGCTCCGGGCCATGGGCCTCGTCCCGCATCAGCCATGATCGAGGCTCCCGCGACCGGAGGACGACGTACATGAAGCACTGGGTCACCTACCCGCTGATCACGCATCCGTACGATCCGGCCTTCGTGTCGAAGGATGCGTTCCGCCGGTTCGCCCGCACCGCCGAGGCGGTCGGGTTCGACGGGATCGGGTTCACCGACCACCCGGCGCCATCGCACAAGTGGCTCCAGGCCGGCGGGCACGACGCCCTCGACCCGTTCGCCGCTCTGGCCTTCATCGCTGCGCTGACGACCCGGTTGAAGCTGATCCCCAACATCGTGGTGCTCCCGTACCGGAACCCGTTCCTGGTGGCGAAGGCGGTGGCCACCATCGACGTGCTCTCCGAGGGGCGCTTCATCCTGTCCACGGCCACCGGGTACCAGCGGTCCGAGTACCGGGCCCTGGGCGTCGACTTCGAGGAGCGCAACGAGCTGTTCGACGAGGCGCTCGAGGTGATCCGCGGGGTGTGGTCCACCGACGACTACGCCTACGAGGGGCGCCACTTCTCCGCCCACGGCCAGACGGTCAACCCGAAGCCGAGCCACGTGCCGATCTGGATCGGCGGCAACAGTCAGCTCGCCCGACGCCGGGTGGCCGAGGTCGGCGACGGCTGGAACCCGTTCCCTGCTCCGGCATCGCTGGCCCGCACGGCGAAGACGCCGGTGCTGGAGACGACGGAGGATCTGGCCCGCATGCTCGACGACCTGTGGCGCCGCGTCGACGAGGCCGGTCGCGAGCGGCAGGACATCGACGTCGCGTTCATGACCAGGGCCGGCGGCGAACCCAGCGGCGATGACTTCGACGTCGACGCGCACATCGACCGGCCTCGACGAGCTGGCATCGCTCGGCGTGACCTGGAACAGCGTCGGGATCCCGGGCGATTCGCTCGACCACGCGCTCGAGACGCTCGAGCGCTACGGCACGCAGGTCATCCAGAAGTCCTGACCCACCGTGATCGCGTGTGATCGGATGTCGGGATGACCGACTGGTTCGAGATCACCCGGCGCAACGCCCGATCGGTGCAGACCACCGTGGGCTGGATCTTCTGGGACCCAGGGGCCGTGGAGCGCTACACGGCCACCGGGCTGCCCGCAGACTTCGCCGGCCCGCTCGGCTACATCGGCGCGCGGTGCGCGCCGTTGGCAGGAGCCGGGCCTGACGCCGTCATCGCGGCCTTCGGTTCGATCAGCCCGCTCGGCATCCGCACCGTCTTCGACCTCGTGGACGGACCGGCCGGTTTCCTTGCGCTCTGGGAGGCACGCGATCAGGCCGTGGCGGAGGGACTTCGGGTCCACGCGCCCGACGATCGTGGCCCCGCTGATCGAGATGGGACCCGACCTGTGGGCGGTGGTCGAGCAGCTGCCGTTGGTCGGTCGCACCTTCTACGGGGCGCACCTGGCGATGCCGCGGCCCGAGGACGATCTGTTGTCGGGCTGGCACGCCGTCAACTGCCTCCGCGAGTGGCGCGGCGACACCCACTGGGCGCTGGTGGTGGCCGCCGGTCTCACCCATCCCGAGGCGTCGATCCTGCACAATGCGTGGCTCGGCTACGAACGCGACTGGCTGGCGGCCTCGCGGGGCGCCAACCCCACGGAGATCGAGGCCGGTTGGGCTTCGCTCACTGCCCGTGGCCTCGTCGTCGACGGCGAGGTCACGCCGGAGGGCATCGCGCTCCGTCAGGCGATCGAGGACGACACCGACCACCTGACCACGCTCCCGTGGCAGCTGTCGGGGGAGACCCGGTCTGTCGAGTTCGCCGAGCGGCTCGAACCGCCCTGCGTCGCCCTGCTGACCCGGGTCGACGAGACCGCGGGGCCGAACTACCAGCCCGCGTCCCGCATCCGCTGATCAGGCGAACCAGCCGCGCTCGGTGCAGTAGGCGATGTTGTCGAGGCCCGTCTCGAAGAAGGCGGTGGCCTCGAGCTGTCGGGCCCGATCGAGCGTCTCGACCCAGGCCGCGGCGCTCTCGGAGAACTGGCGTCCGATGCGAGCGCAGTACCGCACGTGGCGGCGTTCGTCGCGGGTGACTCGGAGGTAGGCGTCGGCGGTCTCGGGGTCGAAGGGGCGGAAGGCCTCGGCGATGTGGGGGAACTGCTCGACGCCGCGCTCCTCGATGGCATGGAGGAGGGCGTACCGATCGGCCACGTCCTGGCGGGTGCGCACGAGCGACGACGGAGCGCCGCCGGCATCGGCGATCCTCCGGATGATGCGTAGCTGGTCGGGGACGGGTTGCTTCTCGAGCCCGGTCCGGGCGAGACAGCCACGGAAGAGCCGGGCGTGACGAACCTCGTCGTCGCGGTGCCGCAGAACGATCCGGCGGAGGTCGGGATCGTCGACGCGGTCGGCCAGCTGCTCGAAGATGCCCTGCTCGTCGCCCTCCTCGGCGTCGACCGAGATGCTCAGCAGGTGCTGTCGCCCGGCGGGTGTGACGGCGAGCTGGGTGAGGAACGTGGTGGCCAGGGTCTCCATGCGGTGCTCCAGTGCGCTGGGTCTTGTCATCGCGGCAAGACGGGGACTCGATCAGACTGGCCATCTCTTGCCGCCATGTCAAGAGGGTGTCATAGTTTGGCCGGATGCCGAAGAACCGCAGCGACGTCGACCGGGCCGACAAGGAGCACGAGATCGTGGCCGTCGCGGCGGAACTGGCGCTGGCGGACGGGCCGGAGGCCGTCACGGTCTCGAACGTGGCTCGTCGTCTCGACCTGGCCCGCAACGCGGTGACCTGGTACTTCCCGACCCGCGACGACCTGTTGGCCGCCACGTTCCGGGATCTCGTCGCCGCGGCTGTCTCGAACCCACCGACCCGGCGCCGGCTCGACGGGCGGCTCGAGTGGGCCACCGAGCGCCTGGCGCACCTGCGTCCGCTTTACCTCCACCTCGGTGCGCGGGCGAGGGAGTCGGCCGTGGCGACCGAGGTGGTCCGTGAGGCCCAGGACGGGCTCTACGCCCTCCTGGCCGACTCGTTGCAGGGGCGGGTTGCGCCCGGTGACGTCGAGACGGCATCGACCCTGCTGGGCGTGTTCGTCGAAGGTCTGCTGGCCCGACCCCGGACGTCCAGGGAACGTGCCGCGCTGATCGCTCTGGCCACCTCCCGGCTGGCGCCCGAGGTCCCGGCGCCGCGCTGATCGATCCCGTCCGCCACGAGACCCACGCCTCGCCGGGATCAGCGACGCGGACGTCTCGGTCGTGTCATGTGCTCCCCATCTCGATCGCCGGACCGTCGCCCCTGACACCGTTGCGCGGGTATCTTCACCGGGACGCCTGCGACGAGGAGTTCCTGCGATGGTTGCGATCACGGACTACGAGGCCGACCAGATCAAGGCCGCGAACGATTCCGGCAAGCAGCCGGTCGTGTTCGTCCATGGGCTGTGGTTGCTGCCGAGCAGCTGGGACCGGTGGCGGACGTACTTCGAAGACGTCGGGTACACGACGCTCACCCCGGCGTGGCCCGACGACCCCAACACGGTCGAAGAGGCCAACCGTCATCCTGAGGTGTTCGCCCACAAGACCGTGGGGCAGATCGCGGACCACTTCGGTGACGTCATGGGCCGGCTCGACCGCAAGCCGGCCATCGTCGGCCACTCGTTCGGTGGCCTGCTGACCCAGATCCTGGCCGGGCGCGGCCTGTCCGCCGCGTCGGTCGCCATCGATCCGGCCCCGTTCCGCGGCGTGCTCCCGTTGCCGATCTCGGCGCTCAAGTCGTCGAAGCCCGTGCTCGGCAACCCGGCCAACCACGGTCGGGCCGTGCCGCTGACCTACGAGCAGTTCCGCTTCGCCTTCGCCAACGCGGTGACCGAGGAGGAGGCCAAGGAGCTCTACGCCACCTACGCCGTCCCCGGGTCGGGCGTGCCCTTGTTCCAGGCCGCCACCGCCAACCTCAACCCGTGGACCGAGGCCAAGGTCAACTCCAAGAACCCCGACCGCGGTCCGTTGCTCATCCTCGACGGCGAGAAGGACAACACCGTGCCCTGGTCCATCGCCAACGCCTCGTACAAGAAGCAGAAGCGCAACCCGGGCGTCACCGAGATCGCCCTCGTGAAGGGGCGGGGCCATTCGCTCGTGATCGATCACGGCTGGAAGGACGTGGCCCAGCTCAGCCTCGAGTTCGTGCAGCGCTTCGTGTCGGCCTGACCCCTGACCTGAGGTGGATCAGCGGGAGGGTCGGACAGGCACCACGAAGGCGGCGGTCTGCTTGTTCATCGCCACCGGCGCCCGGTTCCCCGATCGGGTGCAGATCGACGTCTTCCACGTGACATGACCGTGCACGACGATCCGCCGGCTCCCACCGACGAGCGCGTGCTCGATGCCGCGCTCGACGCGTTCGCCGAGCACGGCTTCGTGGGCACCTCGGTCAGGGAGGTGGCCCGCCAGCTCGGGGTCAGCCACAACCTGATCCCGCAGCGGTTCGGGTCGAAGGACCGCCTCTGGTACGCCGCGGTCGACCAGGGGTTCGGAACGTTGCTGTCCGACCTGCTGCCGGTGGTCCTGGAGGATCGCCCCGACGATGTCGATCGTCTGCGGGCGTGGATGGTCCGCTTCGTCGAGGCCAACGCGGCGCGCCCCGCGTTGCTGCGCATCATCAACCGTGAGGCCTCGTCTCCGGGTCCCCGGTTCGACTATCTCTACGAGCGCTACATCGAGCCGGTCCGCCAGGTCGGCGACGCCTTCCTGGGTGACCTCCACGAGCGCGGCCTGGTGTCCACCGACTCGGTCGGCCTCGTCTACTTCCTCATGACCCACGGCGCCGGAGGGCCCATCGCCTTCCCAGCGCTGGCCGAGCGGCTGGACGACGCCGTGCCGCCCGACGATCCCGAGGCGATCCACCGCCACGCCGAGCACGCGGTCTCGGTCATCTTCGACGGGCTGCGCCGCAGATAGATCGAGCTTCCAGGAAGCATTGACAGATGTCATGACAACTGTCACCATCCTTCGCATGGCCACGTTCGATCCGCGAGCAGTCCTCCGTCGTCGCGTCCGCCGAGAGCTCGAGGAGGCGATCGGCACGCACGACGAGCCCGAGATCTACGCCCAGCCGCCTGGCGATCCCGGGCTGATCGGCCCCGGCAGCATGTCGTGGGAGCTGCACGGCGACATGGGTGTGGTGGCCGTTGCGTCGATCGGGGCCCTGATCATGGAGATCCTGCACCCCGCCGTGATGGCCGGCGTGCACGACATGTCGAACTACCGAACTCAGCCCGAGCGCCGCATGCGCAACACCTTCGGGTACGTGGTGACCACGACCTTCGGCAACACCGAGGCGGCCACCGCGCTCATCGAGCGGGTGCGTCGCATGCACGAACGGGTGAACGGCACGATGCCCGACGGTCGGCCATACCGGGCCATGGACCCCGACCTCATCGGCTGGGTGCACAACGCGATCCCGTGGTCGATCATGCTGGCCTACGACGCCTATCGACGGCCGCTCACCGTCGACGAGAAGAACCGATACCTCGCAGAGCAGGCGGTGATCGGGCGCATGGGTGGCGCGGGTGACCTCCCGACCTCGGTCGACGAGCTCGAGGAGTACGTCGAGCACATGCGACCGCTACTGACGGTGAACGAGCAGACGCTGTCGTTCATCGAGTTCGCGACCGGTCCCCGGGAGGGGACGTATCGGGTCAACGGGGTGCAACGGTTCCAGCACCGGCTCAACGCGGTGTCCTCGATGGTGCTCATGCCGGAGTGGGCTCGACGCCTGTCCGGCCTCGACCACTCGACACTGAGCCGGCGCCTGTGGTTCGACCCGACGATCCGGTTCAACGTCGACCTCATCACGAGCGCCTACGGCGTGCCCCCTTGGCGCCGGCTGGCCGAGGATCGGGTCGCCGGCGCCGCGGGAGCGTCGAACCGGGGCGCTCGGACCGCAGCCTGAAGTACTTCGCCGGCACCGGCGGTCATCGGCCCGTCACGGCCCGATGAGGTTGACGACGGCCGCGGTGTCGGCCAGGTAGGCGTTGGTGCTGGGGCCGAACATCGTCAACGAGAACGTCCGCTTGGGCGTGGCGGCCGGGCGGGCCGCGATCGTCACGGTCACGTACTTGACGGTCTCGCCCGGATTGAACGTGAGCGTGGTCGTCACCGGGGTGTAGTCGGTGCCGGCCAGCGCTGTTCCGTCGGCGGTGGCGACCGCGACGGCGACGGTCTCCCCGGCGGCCGGTGCGGCGGACAGGGTCACCGCGACGCTCCCGGACAACGGCGCGCCGGCGGAGCGGACGGCGACGAAGTCGACGGTCGACACGCCGATCAGCCCGTTGCGGTTCGTCAGGCGCGAGGTCCCGGACGGATCGCCGAGCACCGCGCCTGTCGGCCCGGACAGGTCGAGTCGGAAGTCGTCGATGATGCGATGGCGCGCGGTGGCGAACACCGTCACCGGCACCGTCTTGGCGGTTTCGCCAGGTGCGAACGTGAGCATGCCCGAGGTCGGGCTGTAGTCCCCTGCGGCGGCGGTGGCCGTGCCGTCGGCGGTCGCGTAGCCCACGGTGACAGGCGTGGCCGAAGCCGCCCCGAGCGTCACCGTGAAGGTCGAGGTGCCCGAGCCGGCGGCCGGGCGGAGGATGTTGCTGTCGTTCACGTAGAGCGGGGGCGCGGGCGCGGGTGTCGGGCTGCTGAACAGGACGGCGTCTCCCGATGCGTCCGACACGACGGTGTTGGCGCTCGGCGCGCTCAGCTCCAGGGAGAACGTCCTCGTCGGTGTCGCCGCTGGTTGCGGTGCCACCGGGACGGTCACGACCTTGGTCCTCTCGCCGGCGAGGAAGGTCAGCGTGGTGGCCGGGAGAGCGGTGTAGTCCGTGCCGGCGATCGCGGTGCCGTTGGCCGTGGCCACCGTGAAGGTCACCTGGTCACCGGTGGACGGAGCGGCGTTCAGACTGACCGCGAAGGACGCCGTCCTGGCCGTGGTCGCCGATCGGCTGACCGCGGTGTTCTTCACCGATGCGGTGAACTGGCCCTGCCGGTTGATCAGCGTCGCTGTGCCGAGCGGGTCGGCCAGGGTGGCTGCATGGGCTGATGACAGTGCGAGGCTGAACGTGTCGCTGATGCCCCGACGGGTCGTCGCCGACACGGGTACCGACACCGTCTGGGTCGACGGACCGCCCGCGGAGAAGTTCAGGGTCCCCGACTGCTCCGTGTAGTCGCCGGCTGCAGTCGTGGCCGAGCCGTCCTGGGTGGCGTAGTGGACGGAGGGTGGGAAGAACGCAACGCCGTTCATCGTCACCGAGAACACCGCCTGGGCCGTCCCTGATGACGGTCGCACGATGACCGGATCGGAGACCGACAGCGTCGGCGGCGGCACTGAGGTGTTGAAGAGGAGCGCCGCGCACGACAGGACGCCGTCGGGGGCGGCCGTGATCCCTCCGCTGCTCGTGCAGTTGCCCCAGAACACCACCACGTAGTGGGACAGGTCGATGTCGCCGGCGGCCGTGATGGACATGTTGTGCGGTCCGGCGGTGAGCTGCGTCGGGGTGCTCTGGTTGGTCCCCAGGGCTGGCCCGATCGGCACCCCGTCGATGAGCACGTCGACCTTGTGGCCGTCAGCTCCCGGCACGAACGCGACGATCGCGGTGAGCGATGCGTAGAGGTTGATGGAGAACGCCACGGACGTGGCCACGCCGCGGACGTCGGCCGTGTCGAAGGCACGGGCCTGGACGTTCCACACCGTGCCGGGAGCGCCCGACGGGAAGGAGTAGGACCACGAGGTCGTCCCTGTCGCCAGGTGCCAGGTGCTGCCGTTGTCGATCGACACCTCGACGCCGCCGATCCCGTTTCCGGCATCGGTTGCGGTGCCGGTGACGGTCACCGTCCCGTTCGCCACCACGGCCGCGGGGGTCGGCGAGGTGATCGTCGTGATCGGGCCGTCGGCGGCCAGCGACGTCCCCGTGACCACCGCGTGGCGCATGTCGATCACGCCGCCCGGACCGGCCAGCGGTACGACTGCATACGACCGGGTGCCGGCCGGCGTCACCACATGGACGTCAGTGGCCCCGGCACCGATGGGCCCGGTGAGGGGCCCGACGAAGTCGGTCTGGCGATCCGGTGCGGAGTACACGGCGTAGCCGGTGGCTCCCGCGATGGGTGCCCAGGTCAGGTGCACGCCGTTCGCCTCCGACGTGGCACCGATGGCGGGGCGCGGTCGCGGGCGTCTGCAGCGGGGCGTGGCTGATGATGGTGTCGGCCGGGTCGACGTCGCCGGCGGTCTTCTTCACGAACGACTCCGACAGGTCGAGCTGTCCGGTCAGGTTGGGGATCACCACGAAGTCGCCGGACCAGAAGGTGGCCCCCGGTGCGATCACGTCGGTCGATCGGAAGAGGTTCTGCCCGGGTGCGTACACGCAGTTGACCGGACCCGGGAGCAGCTGGACCGACGGGTTGTAGATCGGGACGTCGGCCACGTTGTGCAGGCCGATCCGCACCCGGTAGGGATAGCCGTCGTAGGCCGCGCTCTCGGCGTCGACGATCATCTCCAGCCCGGACCCGGCCCACACGTGCAGCGGCGTGGCCGTCCGGCCCCGGAGGCGACCGGGGCGTTGAACGGGCTCAGCGTGGCCCGGTAGTCGACGGCGAGGTCGTAGAAGCCCTCGGTGTCACCCCGTACCACCCAGTTCACGGTGGCGCTGGTGCCGCCGGGGATGTTGGGCATGGTGATCGTGGTCGACTGCACGGCCGTCGTCGGCGCCAGGCTGATGCCCGGTGGCAGCGTGATCTCGGCTGTGCCTCCCGTGAGGTCGAAGCCCGGGGTGGCCAGGTTGGTGACCTGGAGCTGGACGTCGAAGAACTCCTTGAGGAACTTCGCCCGTCCTGGGATCACCATGTAGATCAGGGTCGGCTGGCCCTCGATGAGCTGGCTGGTGATCACGATGTCGTAGCCGGCGACCGACGTCGTGCAGCTCGCGGCGGTGCAGGTCCCGACCCGACCGCGAAGCCTGCGCCGAGGAACCCGTTGCCGGTGATGTCACCGGACAAGGTGATCGGGACGTCGAACGGGCGGAACGCCAGGTTGATCTCGAACTGGTAGCACGTGCTGGTTGGCGGGGTCGCTCGGGTCGATCCCGGCCGCGATGATCTCGGAGTACGTGAGCGGATGGGACGTCACCGCGGTGGTTGCGAGCTGGCCCGTGGTGAGGCCGACGGTGGCGGTGCCGAGGTCGTTGGTGACGGCGACGCCGCTCGCGAGCCCGGGTAGGAGCCCGGTCTTGTAGGCGGCGACGGTGTAGGTGCCGTCGGGGAGACCGTGCAGCACGGCCACGCCCGACGGGTTGGTGACGTTGGAGTAGCCGGATCCCGTTGCCGTCGACGACGAGCACGTCGGCTCCGGCCACGGGGGTCGATGACTCGTCGCGAACGGTGACCGCCAGCCCGGTTTGCACGGGCACCGGCTTCACGTGGATGACGCTGGTGTCGATGGCGGTGCGGGCGCCGGCGTGCACCGTCACGGTGGCGGTGTAGTCCCCGGCCGTCGCGTAGGTGTGCGGGGCGAGCTGGCCCGAGCCGGTGGTGCTGTCGCCGAACGCCCAGTCGATGGAGGTCACCGCATCGAGCGGGGACGACCCGCTGGCGTCCAGCGTGACCGTGTCACCGGCGGTGACGACCTGATCGTCACCGGCGTTGGCGACCAGCGGGGCCACCAGGGTCGTGACGGTGTTCGAGTTGTTGGCCGCGACGGTGTCGGACTTGGCCGACGACGCCGAAGCGGTGTTGGTGACCGACGCGCCGACGGCGGGCTCGGTCACGACGATGGAGACGTAGGCGGAGTTCGACACGGCCAGGCTGCCGAGCAGACACGTCACCGTGGTGGCGGTGTTGCTGCACGTCCCCTGTGACGATGTGGCCGACACGAAGGTCGAGCCGGCCGGGAGCGTGTCGTTCAGCACGACACCGGTCGTGTCGAACAGGCCGCGGTTCTGCACCCAGATCGAGTAGGTCTCGGTGCTGCCGATGATGCTCGAGCCCGGCCCGCTCTGCGTGACCTCGAGGTCGGCCTGGTCGGCCGCGACCGTGGTGGTGGCGTTGGCTGTGTTGGTCGTCGGCCCCGGGTCGGGGTTGTCGCTGCTGACCGTCACCGTGTTCGTCAGCGCTCCGGTGACCGTGGTGTGCAGCGCGATGGTGCGGCTGGCCGTGCCGCCCGAGGCCATGGCCCCGATCGTGCAGGTGACCGTGGTGGTGCCGGTGCATCCGGCGCTCGACGCGGCCGCGTCGAGCGTGGTGCCCGACGGCAGCACGTCGGTGATCTTCGCCCCGGTGGTGGCGGTCGGCCCGTTGTTGGTGATCGACACCTGGTAGCTCGCGCTGGCGCCCACCGCGACGATCGGCGTGGCGGTCATGGTCACGCCGAGGTCGGCTGAGAAGTCGTCGTTCGTGATGGTGCCGGTGCCGGAGGCCACGCTGAGCACCGCGTTGGTGGGGTTCGACAGGTTGAGCGTGAACGTCTCGTCGGCCTCGACGGCGCTGTCGCCGACTATGGGAACGTTGACGGTCTTCGAGATCTGACCCGGCGTGAACGTGAGGGTGCCCGAGGTCGCGGTGTAATCGCCCGGGGCGACGGCCGTGCCGTTCGCGGTGGCGTACTGCACGGTCACCGTCGACGCGCTGCTCGTCGACAGGGTCACGGTGAAGGTCAGGTTGGCCGTGCCCGAGTTGCCCTCCGCTCTCGACGCGCTGTTGACCTGGAGGCCGGGCAGGGCCGAGGTGACCAGCGTGAGGCCGGTCGCGCTGTAGCTCAGCGTGTAGGAGAACCCGCCGCCGGGGGAGAGTCCCGTCGTCGACGAGAACGAGCCCGTGCGGGTGGCGGCCGTGAGGACGAGGAAGGTGTTGCCCAGGCCAGGAGTGAACGGGGAGATCACGTTCAGCGCGCCGTTCAGGGTGGCCGTCCCCGACACGGCGAGCCGATCGAAGCCCGTGCCGAGGGTCGTGCCGTTGATGTCGACGGCCAGCGCGCCCGCCGAGGTCTGGGTGAAGTTGCCGGTGACGTCGAGGATGCCGGCCGCCGCTCCGCCCGGCTTGACGATGCCCGAGTTGGTGACGAGCGACGACACGACCGTGCCCACCCCGCCCAGCGTCCCCGCGTTGGCCAGTGGTCCGGACACGGTGAGCACCTTGCCGCCGGCCAGCGTGAGCGAGGCACCCGCCGCGTTGGTCGCCAGGTCGGCGAAGGCGTCGCTGCTCCCGTTCCTCAGCATGCCGGCGCCGTTCAGCGTGACGTCGGCCTTGTTGGTCAGGATGTGTGCGCCGTTCACCCTGAGCGTGCCGGCCAGTTGATAGGTGCCGCCGACCAGCTCGGTGCCCGAGACGTTGTCGAGGCCGTCGGCGCCGAGCATGCCGCCCGCCGCGACCGACACCGTGCCAGCGTTGTGCAGCGGCACCCCGACGGTTCCGGTGTTGATGGCGGTGGCGGCGACCGTACCGGTGGTGGTGTTGGTCATCGTGCCGGTGGTGGCGCAGCCTGCGGACCAGATCTGGTAGCTCGGGATGCTGTCGAGCGTGAAGGTGCCGGCGTTGGAGAGGGTCGCTCCGTTGCAGTCGAAGATGTAACCGCCGGTCCAGGACAGGGCGCCCTGGTTGGCCAGCATGTGGGAGGTGTCGAGCCTCCCGCCGCCGCTCACGGTCGAGACCGCGGTGGCGGCGAGCGTGGTGGTGCCGCTACCCGACAGGGTCCCGCCGGACAGGTCGAAGGTGGACGTCACCGTCGCGGTGCCCGAGAGGGTCCCGCCGGAGCCCACGATGAGCTTGGCGAACGATGAACCCGGCAGCGTCGTGAGCACGCCACCGGTGGCCCTGACCTGGCCCGCCCCCGTCACCACGAGCGACGCAGATCCGCCGGCGTACTCGACCTCGGCTCCCGCGTTCACCGCGAGAGAACCCGAGACCCCGTCCTGGGCCTCCAGGTGGACCGAGCCAGGACCGTCGATCGAGCCGGCGAGCGAAGCGAAGGGCACCATGATCTGCCCGGTGTTCTGGCCGGTGGCGGTGATCGAGCCCGATGCGGTGTTGGCCATGGTGCCGGTGGTGGCGCAGCCTGCGGACCAGATCTGGTAGCTCGGGATGCTGTCGAGCGTGAAGGTGCCGGCGTTGGAGAGGGTCGCGCCGTTGCAGTCGAAGATGTAACCGCCGGTCCAGGACAGGGCGCCCTGGTTGGCCAGCATGTGGGAGGTGTCGAGCCTCCCGCCGCCGCTCACGGTCGAGACCGCGGTGGCGGCGAGCGTGGTGGTGCCGCTACCCGACAGGGTCCCGCCGGACAGGTCGAAGGTGGACGTCACCGTCGCGGTGCCCGAGAGGGTCCCGCCGGAGCCCACGATGAGCTTGGCGAACGATGAACCCGGCTGGGTGGTGAGCGTCCCGCCGGTCACGCGCACCTGGCCGGCTCCGGTCACGGTCAGTGCCGCTGACCCGCCCGCGAACTCGAGGTCGGCGCCCGCGTCGATGACCAGGGTCCCCACCACCGAGACCCCGGCACTGAGCGACACCCGACCGGGTCCGCTCACCGACCCGGACATCGCAGAAAATGGCACGGCGAATGTGCCGGTGTTCGCGGCGGTGGCGCTGATGGTGCCGCCGGCGAGGTTGGCCAGCGAACCGGGGTTTGCGCAACCTGCAGACCAGATCTGGTAGCTCGGGATGCTGTCGAGCGTGAAGGTGCCGGCGTTGGAGAGGGTCGCGCCGTTGCAGTCATAGATGTAGCCGCCGGTCCAGGTGAGGGTTCCCTCGTTCGCGAGCACGTGGGAGGTGTCGAGCCTCCCGCCGCCGTCGATCGTCGAGACGGAGCCGGGAGCGAGCGTCGTCGTGCCGGACCCTGCAAACGTGCCGCTCTGCCAGCTCAGCGCACCCGTGACGGTCGCCGAGCCTGACACTGCCCCTCCAGCCAGTGTCAGGCTCGCGATCGTCGACGCCGAGGCCCCGGTGCGCAGCTCGCCGCCCTGGACCTTGATGGAGCCGAGCAGGTTCACGCCGTCGACCGAGCGCAGGCCGGACGACAGCGTGATGGTCGATCCCGCCGGCGAGCAGGCGTAGTCGGTCGTGGTGGGCACGCCGGCGGGCGACCAGTTCCCGGTGGTCTCGAACGCGCCACCCGCGGGTCCGACCCAGTTCTTGGTGCAGGTGGGGGCGGCGTCGGCGCCCGAGCCGAGCAGGAGCGCACCGACGACTGCGAGAGCCACCGCACCCAGCGCCATCAGGATCGAGCTCATCGCGCCGACCGACATCCGCGTCCGGTTCGCATCGTTGTGCGCAGGTGCATCCATGGTGTGTCCTTCGCCCTAGGTCCACACGAACGCCCCTCAGACGCCCGTGATCGAACTCTCGCCCGGTTCGTCTTCATCCGCCATACCCGAACCCTGCCAACCGGGCCCGCTGCGACAGGCGGAGAACAGGTTCGGGCCATCGGGGCATCCGGCGGGTGAACGTCCGTCGCAACGACGAGCGTTGCCTGCGGGGGCTACGATCCGGCATGGCTCGTGGCGTGTTGGTCGGGCGGGATCCGGTGGTCGAACCGATCCTCGAAGCGTTGGCCTCGCGCCGGGTCGCGTCCGTCAGCGGCGCGGGTGGGATCGGCAAGACCGCCGTGCTGCACGAGGTTGCCGCTCGATGGGGGCACCCGACGGTGGTCGCCGCGGGCATCGACTTCCTCGGCCACCAGCGCCTCCTCCCGCTCGAGCGGTCCGTCGGTCGTCCTCTCGTCGGTGACCTCGAGGCGGTGGCCTCGGACGTGCGCTCCGGCCTCGGCGACGACGGGTTGGTGGTGATCGACAACCTGCAGTGGGCGGACATGGACACGGTCGCCCTGCTGCCCGCTCTGGCGGCGCGGGGGCCTCTGGCGGTCGGGTACCGCTCGGTCGGCGCTCCCTTCGAGCCGCGACACCGGGTGTTCCCCCTCGGCGACCTCGACGTGGTCTCTGCAGACCTGGGGCCGCTCACCGATGCCGACGCGGTCCAGCTCCTCGGCCAGATCGCCCCCGGCCTGCCGGCGCGGACAGTGGACGACGTGGTGCGCCTGGCCGGCGGCAACCCGCTGCTGCTCGAGCTGCTCGTGCACGACCATGGCGCGCTCGACCCGCGCGGGGAGGACCTGGTCGAGACCATGCTGCTGGCCCTGCCCGCGGACGGGGTCGAGCTGCTGGCCCGGCTCTCGGTCGGTCTCCAGACCAGTGGAGGCGTCAAGGGTGCTGATGCGCTGGTCCACGCGGGGATGATCCGCCGCTCCGGGGACGGCTGGTGCGTGCTCGAAGCCGAGCTCCTGGCCACCTCCGCCATGCGCATGCTCGACGATCGCTCGCGCCGCACCCTGCACCTGGAGGCGGCGGAGGCGGCCGAGTCGCTCGCCGTCACGGCCGAGCACCTGTTGCTGGGCGGAGATCGGGCGGCCGCCTTCCGGGCGGCGGTCGAGGCCGTCGCCGACGCCGAGCCGGACCCGCCCTCGGCGCTGCTGCTGCTCGCCCTCGAGGCGGCGCCCGAGGACGAGCGCTGGCCACTGGCCGAGCGGTCCGCCCTCCAGCTCCTGTTCGATGGCGACGTCGAGCGGGCCGGTGCGGTGGCCGCCGCCGAGCGAGCGCGTGGTCGGGAGGATTCGCGCTACGACACGCTCGATGCCTACGTCGCACTGCAACGCGGCGACGGCACCCGGGCGGTCGATCTGCTGGATCAGGCGATCCGGGTGGCGCCCGCTGGTCTGGTGGCCGCCAACCTCGCTCTGCGGGCCGGCGCCCGGGCCAGTCTCTTCGACATCACCGGGGCGCGGGACGACGCGGTGCGCTCGCTCGAGCTGGGCGCGCACGGCGAGTCATCTGCCGCGGCGCGGTTCGTGCTGGCGGGCACCGGGCTGCTGGCGGGCGAGGACTCCTGGCGCGAGGAGCTGAGGTGCGCGGTCGCCGAGGCCCGTCACGCCGGTTCGCGCCCGCTCGAGGTCCGAGCCGGTATCACCCTGGCCTACGGGCTGTTCCTGTCGGGCGACCGGGACGAGGCCGTCGCCGTGTGCCACGAGCTCATCGCCGCGGCGGCCGCCCGACGCGATGAGCAGAGCGAGTTCGCGCTGGCCAAGCTGCTGCGGTCGCACCTCGTGTTCTGCGACCTGGCCCCGCAGTCGGTGCTCGTCGAGCTGGACGGCCTGCTCCGGCATCCAGCCACCCGCGACGACCTCACCGGCGGATGGACGGTCGCGGCCATCGGCTGGGCCGACCGGGGCGAGCACGACCGGGCCGGGGACGCCGTCGCGCACGCCCGGATCGAAGCCGAGCGCGGCGGGCCCAACGGCGAGCTCGCGGCGTCGTGGGCCTTGGCCGAGCTGGCCTGGATCCAGCGGTCGCCGGCGTGGTGCGAGGAGCACGCCCGCCACGGGTTGGCCAGGCAGATGATCCTGAACCCGGCGCACGCGAACTGCGCCGCGCTGGTCGCATGGGCGCAACTCGAGCTCGGCCGCCCGATCGACGTGCCGGTGCCCTACGTCCCCTTCCACGCGGCCGCCGGCCTGGCCACGGAGATCTCTGCCGTGCAGGCGCTCGCCGCCGGTGACCACGCCGGTGCTGCGGCGCGGTTCGACGAGGCCCAACGCCGACACGAGGGCTACTTCCGCCGGTCGGGGCTCCGCTGCCAGTGGGGGGTCGCCGAGGCCCAGCGCCGCGCCGGCGACCTTGAGGGCGCGTTGACGACGCTGAAGGACCTCGAGGAGACCTGCGCCCGCGCCGGCGTCACGTTCCTGGATTCCCACATCGCGGCGTCGGCCGGCCTGTGCGATCCCGACGGCGTCCGGACGCGGCCGGTTCGAGGTCGAAGCCACGTCACGGCGCGCCAACGTCAGGTGCTGTCGCTCGTCCACGGCGGCCTGCGCACCCCGGAGATCGCCGATCGCCTCGGTCTCTCGTCCGCGACGGTCGACACGCACATCCGAGGGGCGATGGATCGACTCGGTGTGTCATCGAGAGCCGAGGCCGCCCGGCGAGTGTTCGAGTCCGATTGACAGACGGCCGGATGGACGCAGTGGTGGAGCCGGTGGTGGTGCTCCTGCGGGGCGGGCGGGTGGATCTCGACGCTGCCACGGCCGCCACGCGCCTCGCCTGCGTCACCGATGAGGTCGAGGTCGGGGTGGTGGCCGACGACGTCGAGGCGCAGAGGATGCTCATGGCACTGCACGAGGGCCGGCCGGTGGTCGCGGCGGCCGACGGGGCCGGTGCCATGTGGAGCCGCTTCGTGCGGGCGGCCGAGGAGCTGGCCCGCCCCGTCCGGTGGGAGACGACGACCCTGGCCGGGTTGTCGGCCACCCAGATCCAGCTCCTGTGGGCGCTGGGTGAGGGGATGCGGCTGACCGCCGCGGCCCGGGTCGCCGCGGTCTCGGAGCGATCGGCCCATCGCCAGCTCATCGCGGCCCGATCGCTCCTCGGGGCCCGGACGAACAGCCACGCCGCGACCATGGTGCGAGAGGCGATCGCCCGGTTCGCCTGAGCGTCCCGTCGGCCTGAGCGTCCCGTCGGCCTGAGCGGCCCGTCGGGTGGTTGATCCGCTGGTACGTTGACCGCCCACGGACACGGGGGGTGAGCGGGATGGCCAGGCCGACAGCCATGGACGAGCAGTTCGTCCACCAGATTCCCGAGCTCCTGCCCGACGTCGCGACGCGCAGCCCCCACTGGCGGGAGAGCTACTTCTTCGAGCTGCACCAGCCGGACGCCGCGGGGGACGTGGTGTTCTTCACCATGGCGCACTTCCCGGCGCGGGAGGTGATGGACTCGATCCAGATGGGACGGGTCGGTGGCGTGCCGGTGCTCGGTGTGGTCAGCCGACCCTACGACGGCGACCCCCACACCACCGACGTCGGGGGCGCCCGTGTCGAGATCGTGCGGCCGTTCGAGGAGATCCGCCTGACGGCCGATCCCGCGGTGGCGGCCATCGGGCTCGACCTCACGTTCCGGGCCCGTACCCAGCCCTACGGCCTGCGCCGTGGGACCATGCGGGCGGCCGACGACATCGTCTGGGACCAGTGCCACATCCTGCAGTCGGGCACCTACCACGGCACCTACACGGTCGAGGGACGGGCCCACGAGGTCGACGGCTGGATCGGCCAGCGCGACCACTCGTGGGGCATCCGTGACCACGGTCGCTGCCCGCTCTGGATGTGGCTGCAGCTGCAGTTCGACGACGGCTTCCTGGGTGTCTGGCACTGGGAGCTTCCCAACGGGGCAACGGTCTACACCGACGGGTGCTGGGCCGGGACCGACGGGAGCGATCCGATCCCGTTGGTCGACTTCACCCACGACCTCGCATGGGTCGGGGCCGACGGCGGCGAAGGTCGCTACGGCGAGGACGGCGAATCGATCGCCGGGCTCCGCGGCACCTGCACCTTCACGCTCGAGGGCGGCCGCGTGCTGGCCGTCGAGGCCGAGGGCACCTTCGACCGGCCCTATGAACCGTTCCACCGGGGCGGGCTGAACCAGATGCGGGTGCGGGCCGACGACGGGCGGGAGGGCACTGCCATCTACGAGATCACCGGCGCCCGCCACCAGCGCTACTTTCCGGAGACGATCGTCGAAGGGACCCTGCCGTCATGACCGATCAGCGCCTCCCGATCGCCGACACGCCCGAGGCCCTGACGGCAGGCTGGGTCACCGATGCCCTGCGCTCGTCGGGCGCGATCGAGGGCGTGGCGGTCAAGACCATCGAGCAGACGCCGGTGGGCACCGGTCAGATGTGCGACAGCGTGCGCCTCGGCCTGACCTACGACGGGCCGACCGACGGTCCGGCCACCCTGATCGCCAAGCTGCCGGCGGCCGATGAGACCAGTCGCGCCACCGCCCTCTCGCTGCGCAGCTACGAGAACGAGGTGCGCTTCTACCAGCAGCTCGCGTCCCGAGCTCCCGATCCGCACGCCGCACGTGTTCCACGCCGACATCGACGTCGTGACGGCCAGCTTCATCCTGCTGCTCGAGGACATGGCCCCCGCCGGCCAGGGCGACCAGCTCGCTGGGCTGCTCGCCCGAGGTGGCCAAGGTGGCGGTCGACGAGCTCGTCCGGCTGCACGCCCCCCGATGGGACGACCCGACCCTCGCCGAGATGGAGTGGCTGCACCGAGACCGGGTCGAGGGCCAGCAGTTCATGCTGATGATGCTGCCGATCTTCTGGGACGGCTTCCGCGAGCGCTACGCGGCCGACCTCGGTCAGGTGATCCACCAGGCCGGCGACGCGCTGTTCGCCGACCTCGAGGCGTACCTGACCGCTGACACCGAGCCGTGGTCGATCGTCCACGGCGACTACCGGCTCGACAACCTGCTGTTCGACCCGACCCCGGGTGGCGTGCCGATCACCGTCGTGGACTGGCAGACGGTCACGCACGGCCCGGCGCTGAACGACGTCGCCTACTTCATCGGCGCCGGCCTCGTGCGCGACCACCGAATCTCGGTGGAGGAGGACCTCGTCCGCGGCTACCACGCCGGTCTCCTCGCCGCCGGGGTGTCCGCCTACGACTGGGACCGCTGCTGGCGCGACTACCGCCGCGGCACCTGGGCCGGGCTCATCATGGCGATCGCGGCCAGCATGCTCGTCGAGCGCACCGAACGCGGCGACCAGATGTTCCTCACCATGGCCGAGCGCCACGCCCGCCACGCCCTCGACCTCGACGCCCCCGCCGTCATCGCCTAGGAGCGAACTGCCACGAGGACGACGAACTTGGAGCTGCTGGCCACGACCTCGCAGTTGCCGAACAGGCGCTTGAGCTTGGCGTGGTAGGCGAGATGGCGGTTGCCGACCACCCAGAGCTCACCGCCGCGGCGCAGGGCGGTCCGTGACTCGCTGAACATCTGCCAGGCGACGGCATCTCCGACTGCCTGATCGATGTGGAAGGGCGGGTTGTTCAGGATGCGGTCGACGCTGCTGTCGGCGATCGGCAGGCCGGTCGCCAGCTCGCCGAGGCCGTCGCCCACGGTGAACCACGCCGGTCGATCGGGGCCGAGGTTGGCCCGGAACGTGGCCTCGGCCGACGCCACCGCCCGGAAGGAGTCGTCGACGAACGTCACGTCGACGTCGGGATCGGCCAGTGCCGCCATCGTGCCGACGACGCCGTTGCCGCAGCCCAGGTCGACGACCTCGTTGCCGTTGCGATGCTCCGGCAGGCTGTCGAGGAAGAACCGGGTGCCGATGTCGAGGTGATCGGCGGAGAACACGCCGGCGTGGCTGGTGACGACGTGTCGGCCGGGATCGACCACGTAGGTGGTCGGCCACCCCACCGACACGCCCGCGGATGCTGCAGTCGCCGGGTCGACGGTGGCGTGGACCAACCGGGCCTTCTTCCTGGCCAGCGACGTGGTCGTCGGGCCGAGCCGCTGCTCGAACACCTCGAGCGTCGACGTGTGCAGGTGCTTGGCCATGGCCGCCCCGATCACGACCGTGTCCTGGTGCAGATGTGGCCGGAGCCGGGCGAGCTGGTCGTCGAGGAGGGCCAGGTTCCTGGGCACCTTGACCACCAGCAGGTCGATGCGATCGGGGACCGGGTCGAAGCTGCCGAGCAGGGTGACCGTCAACGGGTCGAGGCCGTTGGCGGCGAGGTTGGCCCGGGTGGCGAGCTGGCTGACGTAGGAGTCCGACACCATCGACGGGTGGTGACCTCCGGCCACCAGGGCGACCGAAAGGGTGCCCCAGCTGTCGTTGAGCCCCACGATCGCGCCGAGGTCGCCCACCGAGGCGGCCCGGTCGTCCACCGCCGACAGCAGGTACTCATCGGCCGCCTCCCAGGCTCGCAGCGGCGCCTTGGTCTGGGCGGGCCGACGGGTGAGAACGAACTTCCCCTGAGGCGTGATGAGCGGTTCCATGTTCTGCGAACCGTACTGGTACCTTGCCAGGGTCATCGTCGACGCAGGGGAGCGAACGTGTCCGAACAGGTCCCATTGGTGGACTACCTCGTGCTGGGCGATGCCCCGCACCTCGAGGCCAACGAGTGCACCAGCTGCGGAGCCCGCTTCTTCGGGCGTCGCAACGCGTGCGCCAGCTGCAGCGGCTCGACCTTCGCCAAGTCCGCGGTCGCGACCGAAGGCGAGGTGAAGGCCTTCACCATCGTGTCGTTCGCCGCGCCGGGTGTCGACGTGCCCTTCGTGGCCGCGCTCATCGACTGCGACGGCACGAGCGTCGGAGGCAACCTCGTCAACGTCGAGCCTGACCCAGAGCACGTGCACCTCGGCATGAAGGTGCAGCTCGTGACCACCAGCGTCGGCACGGACAGCGCCGGCACCGAAGCAATCGGATTCGGCTTCCAGCCGGTCGACTGAGGAGAAGAACGATGGCAAGCGACGACATCTGGATCCTCGGGATCACCATGACCAAGTTCGGCAAGCACACCGACAAGGACGTCCTCGACCTGGCCGCCGAGGCGGCGATGGGGGCGCTGGCCGACGGCGGGGTCACGATGAAGGACATGGGGGTGCTGGCCGCCGGCAGCCTGATGAACGCCAACGCCAGCATCGGCCAGCAGCTGCAGAAGCAGATCGGCCAGACCGGCATCCCTGTGTTCAACGTGGCCAACGCCTGCGCCACCGGCGCCACCGCTCTGCGCACGGCGATCATGGCGGTGAAGGCCGGGGAGTGCGACATGGGCCTGGCCGTCGGCGTCGAGAAGCTGTCGGGCGCCGGCCTGCTGTCGGGCGGCGCCCGCAGCAGCGACTCCGACACCTACGAGCCGAAGGGCCGCCAGGGTGCAGTCGTGCCACTCGACGGTCGCATCGGCACCGAGATCATGCCCGGCGTGTTCGCCCAGATCGGCATGGAATATGGCCACAAGTACGGTGGCACCAGCTTCGAGCTGTTCGCCCGGATCTCCGAGAAGAACCACTCGCACTCCACGCTCAACCCGCTGGCTGCGTACACCAAGAAGATGAGCCTCGAGCAGATCATGGGCGACGTGATGATCGCCTACCCGAACACCCGGCCGATGTGCTCGGCCAACTGCGACGGTGCTGCCGCGGCGGTGGTGGTGTCCGACGCCAAGCTCAAGACCCTCTCGCTCGAGCAGCAGCGTCGGGCCCTCAAGGTGTCGGCCTCGATCCTCACGTCTGATCCCTATGACGAGGGCTGCCAGGTGCTGCCCAACGTCAACACGCTGACCCGCAACGCGGCCACCCAGGCCTACGAGCAGGCCGGCATCGGGCCCGAGGATCTCGACCTCGTAGAGCTGCACGACTGCTTCGCCACTGCCGAGCTCGTGCACTACGACAACCTCATGCTGTGCCCCGAGGGCGGTGCGGTCGACTTCTTCGAGTCGGGCGCCACCTGGCGGGACGGCTCGACGCCGGTCAACGTGTCGGGCGGCCTCGAATCCAAGGGCCATCCCATCGCCGCCACCGGCATCGCCAACATCTGGGAGGTGGCCACCCACCTGCGGGGCGAGGGCGGCGACCGCCAGATCGAGGGAGCGAGGGTCGGTCTGGCCCACGTCATCGGCCTCGGCTCGGCCTGCGGTGTCCACATCCTGGAGAAGGCCTCGGTCTGATCGCCTCCTTCTGACGAGATCTGCGCGTCGAACCACGTCAGGCGTGGGTCGGCGCGCATTTTTCGTTGCGGCGAGAAGAAAGGGGTTGTCCTTATACCCTAGGGGGGTATGGTAATGGCATGACGACCCAGACCTTCACCGTGACCGGCATGTCCTGTGGCCACTGCGTCCGCGCCGTGACCGAGGAGGTGGCCAGGTTGTCCGGTGCGCAGGATGTCACGGTCGATCTGGCGTCGGGATCGCTCACCGTCGCCAGCGCCGAGGGCCTCGAGCCCGCCCAGGTGGCGGCCGCGGTCGACGAGGCCGGCTACGAGGTCGTGTCGTGACCGAGACCGTCGACCTGGAGATCGGCGGCATGACCTGTGCGTCGTGCGCCACCCGCATCGCCAAGCGCCTGAACAAGCTCGACGGCGTCGATGCCAGCGTGAACTACGCCACCGAGGTGGCCACCGTCGCGGTGCCCGAGGGCACCGACACCGACCAGCTCATCGCGCAGGTCGAGTCGATCGGCTACACAGCCCGCGTGCCCGAGTCGGTGGCGAGCCCCGGCCATCCGCACCACGGCGTCGACACCGGGCAGGTCGACGCCGGGTCCGTCGACCGGGGCCACGGGCACGGCGAGCACGACCACGGTGATCCTGCGGAGCTGCGGCATCGGCTGCTGGTGTCGACGGCGCTCGCCGCGCCGGTCGTCGCCATGTCGATGATCCCGGCGCTGCAGTTCACGAACTGGCAGTGGTTGGCCTTCGCTCTGGCCGGTCCCGTCGTGCTGTGGGGGGCCTGGCCGTTCCATCGGGCCGCGTGGATGAACCTCCGCCACGGCGCCGCCACCATGGACACGCTCATCTCGCTCGGCACGCTGGCCGCCTTCGGATGGAGCGTCTACGCGCTGTTCTGGGGCGACGCGGGCATGCCCGGCATGACCATGACCTTCAGCCTCGAGGTCAGCCGTGGCGACGCGGCCAGCCAGCTCTACCTCGAGGTCGCCTCGGCGGTGACCGTGTTCATGCTGGCCGGTCGCTACGCCGAGGCCCGGGCCAAGCGCCGGTCCGGCGCGGCGCTGCGGGCGCTGCTCGACCTCGGGGCCAAGGACGTCGCCGTCGTGCGCGACGGCGAGGAGATCCGCATCCCGATCACCGACCTGGTGGTGGGCGATCGGTTCGTCGTGCGCCCGGGCGAGAAGGTCGCCACCGACGGCGTGGTCGAGGAAGGCTCGTCGGCGGTGGACACCAGTCTGTTGACCGGAGAGCCCGTGCCCGTCGAGGTGGCTCCCGGTGACCCGGTCACGGGTGCGACGGTCAACGCCGGCGGTCGGCTGGTGGTTCGTGCCACCCGGGTCGGGTCCGACACCGCGCTGGCCCAGATCGCCCGGCTCGTGAGCACGGCGCAGTCCGGCAAGGCGCCGGTGCAGCGACTGGCCGATCGCGTCTCGGCTGTGTTCGTTCCCGTGGTGCTGCTGCTGTCGGCTGTCACCTTCGCGGTGTGGCTGGCGCTCGGCGAGGGCACCACGGCCGCGTTCACCGCGGCCATCGCAGTGCTGATCATCGCCTGCCCGTGCGCCCTCGGCCTGGCCACGCCCACTGCCCTCCTGGTCGGTACCGGGCGGGGTGCGCAGCTCGGCATCCTCATCAAGGGCCCGGAGGTGCTCGAGTCGACGCGTCAGGTCGACACCGTCGTGCTCGACAAGACCGGGACGGTCACGACCGGCCGCATGGCGCTCGTCGAGGTCGTCCCTGCCACCGGCGTCGACCCCGATGAGGTGCTGCGCCTCGTGGGTGCACTGGAGGATGCCTCGGAGCACCCGATCGCCGAAGCCATCGCCGACGGCGCCCGCGAGCGAGTCGGGTCGCTGCCGAGGGTCGAGAGCTTCGCCAACCTCGAGGGGCTCGGCGTGCAGGGCGTGGTCGACGGCCACGCGGTCATCGCCGGTCGCGAACACCTGCTGTCCGACTGGGCCATGCCGATCACGGCCGGGCTCGAGATCGCGAAGGACGAGGCCGAGTCGGCGGGCCGCACGGCGGTCCTCGCCGGTTGGGATGGCCAGATCCGGGCCGTGCTGGTCGTGGCCGACACGGTGAAGCCCACCAGCGCGGCGGCCGTCGGCCGTCTCCGCTCGATGGGGCTCACCCCGGTCCTGCTGACCGGCGACAACGAGCGCGCCGCCCGCAGCGTGGCCACCCAGGTGGGCATCGACACCGTGGTCGCCGAGGTGCTGCCGGCCGGCAAGGTCGACGCAGTGCGCCGGTTGCAGGACGATGGCCGGGTCGTGGCGATGGTCGGCGACGGCGTGAACGACGCCGCCGCACTGGCCCAGGCCGATCTCGGCATCGCCATGGGCACGGGCACCGACGTGGCCATCGAGGCCAGCGACCTGACCCTCGTGCGGGGCGATCTGACTGCGGTGGCCGATGCCATCCGCCTGTCGCGACGCACCCTCGGCACCATCAAGGTCAACCTGTTCTGGGCCTTCGCCTACAACGTGGCCGCCATCCCGCTGGCCATGGCGGGCCTGCTCAACCCGGTGATCGCCGGCGCCGCCATGGCCTTCTCCAGCATCTTCGTCGTCACCAACAGCCTGCGCCTACGCCGGTTCCGCCCGATCGACCCGACCTCAGGAGCCTCCTCGTGACCGACCCCTCCACCAGTCACGCGCACGCGGCCCCCGGCTACCAGAGCCACAAGGACGACTACCTCAAGCGCCTGCGTCGCATCGAGGGCCAGGTGCGGGGCCTGCAGCGCATGATCGAGGAGGACACCTACTGCATCGACGTGCTGACCCAGGTGAGCGCAGCCACCAAGGCGCTGCAGAGCGTGGCCATCGGTCTGCTGGACGAGCACGTGCGCCATTGCGTGGCCGATGCCTCACCCGAGAACTCCGAGGCGATGGTCACCGAAGCCATGGCGGCCATCGAGCGCCTGGTCAAGAGCTGAGCGGATCTCCCTGGGTCGGCGCCCGCGGGGTCCGACAGGATGGTCCGATGAGTGAGATCGCGTCGACACCCCAGCCGCCCTACGTCGCGGTGATCTTCACGTCACTGCTGGCGGACGACGACGGCTACGCGGCCATGGCGGAGCGGATGGAGGAGCTCGGGTCCGAGCAGCCCGGCTACCTCGGCATCGAGTCGGTCCGTGACGGGCTCGGCATCACCGTGAGCTACTGGAGCACGGAGACCGACGCGGCGGCGTGGAAGCAGGTGGCCGAGCACCTCGGAGCCCAGCGTCTCGGCCGGGCGCAGTGGTATCGGGCCTACCGGGTGCGGGTGGCGGTCGTGCAGCGCGACTACGGCATGGCTTAGGTTCGTCCTCATGAGGGCAACCCCATGAGGCTGGCGGTCTGCCAACTGCGTTGCGATGCAGGCGACGACGACGGTCGGGCCGCGGCGATCGACGGCGCGGTGCGCCGGGCCGCCGTCGGGGGCGCCGAGCTGGTGGTCCTGCCGGAGATGGCCGCGTGCGGGTACCTGCTCCAGGCCGGCCACCTCGACCGCCACGCCGAGGTCGCCGACGGCTCGGGTCCCGCGCTCACCCGGTGGCGGGACCTGGCCCGAGAGCTGGGCGTGGCGATCATCGGAGGGTTCGCCGAGCGGATGGACTCGGGCATCGCCAACGCCGCGGTGGTGATCGACGCCGGGGGAGCGGTGCGGGGCACCTACCGCAAGTTGCACCTGTTCGGGGCCGAGCACCGTCTGTTCGTGCCCGGCGACCAGGGTCTGCCGGTGTTCGAGATCGACGGTGTGAGGGTCGGCGTGCTGATCTGCTACGACCTCCGCTTCCCCGAGTCGGCCCGCGTCCTCGCGCTGCAGGGGGCCGACGTGGTGGCCGTGCCCACCGCGTGGGTCGGTGGCTTCGACCGGACCGCGGTGTCCATCTCGGGCTCGATCGGCCAGGTCGACGGCGTGCTCGTCCAGGCCAACCTCGATCAGATCTACATCGCCTGTGCTGATCAGGTCGGCAGCGAGGGCCGCATCCAGTTCCTCGGGCGCTCGGTCGTGGCCGACCCGTACGGGAACGCACTCGTCGGCCCGCTCTCGCCCGACGCCGACGAGGTGGTGGTCGTCGACGTCGACGCGGGGGTGGCCCACGAGGCCCAGGAGCGGGGCAAGGGCATCTCGCCCCGCCACAATCGCCGCACCGACGTGTACGGCGAGCTCCTCGGCTACGTCCCGCCGACCTGAGCTGATCCGAGGCGGGCGAGGCGGGTCGCTGCTTCCGCCAGCACCTCGGGGCGCTTGCAGAACGCGAACCGGACGAGAGTGCGGCCCGCCTCGACGTCGTCGTAGAACACGGAGCTCGGGATGGCCACCACGCCCACCTCGTGGGGCAGCCGGCGGCAGAAGTCGACGCCGTCGGTCTCGCCGAGCGACGCGATGTCGGCGGTGACGAAGTAGGTGCCGGCCGGTCGGTGGACCGTCATGCCGGTGGCCGCCAGCCCGTGCATCAGCTGGCCCCGCCCCTGGCGCAGCTGCGCCACCAGTGGACCCACCAGCTCATCTCCGGCGTCGAGGGCCCCGGCCACCGCGTGCTGGAACGGTGCTCCGTTCACATAGGTCAGGAACTGCTTCACCGTGCGGACCGCGGTGACGAGCGGTTGGGAGGCGCAGACCCAGCCGATCTTCCAGCCGGTGACCGCGAACGTCTTGCCGGCTGAAGAGATCGACACGGTGCGATCACGCATGCCGGGGAACCCGGCCAACGGCAGGTGCTCGCCCTCGTACACCAGGTGCTCGTAGACCTCGTCGGTGATGGCGATGAGGTCGTGCTCGACGCAGAGCCGGGCGATCTCGGCCAGCTCGTCGCGCCGCAGCACCATGCCCGTCGGGTTGTGGGGCGAGTTGATCAGCACCAGCCGGGTGCGAGGTCCGATGGCGGCGGCGAACCGGTCGAGGTCGGGACGGAAGTCCGGCGCCTGCAGGGTGACGGGGACCCGGACCCCACCGGCCAGCGCGATCGACGCGGCGTAGGAGTCGTAGAACGGCTCGAAGGCCACGACCTCGTCGCCCGGCTCGCACAGGGCCAGCAGCGCCGCGGCGATGGCCTCGGTGGCGCCGGCGGTCACGAGCACCTCGCGGTCGGGGTCGTAGACCAGTCCGTACCGACGCTGCCGATGTCCGGCGACGGCGTGGCGCAGCTCGGGGATGCCGATGGCCGGTGGGTACTGGTTGTGACCGGCCCGGATGGCGTCGACAGCGGCCTCGAGCACCGAGCTGGGGCCGTCGGTGTCGGGGAAGCCCTGGCCGAGGTTGATCGACCCCGTGGCCACGGCCAGTGCGGACATCTCGCCGAAGATCGTGGTACCGAACTCCCGCATCCGCTCGACCACCTGTGGGTCGGAGCGGGGTCGCTGGGCGTCGGTCATGGCGCGGATCGTACGCGACGCGCCCCTCCGGCCCTCAGGCCTGGCTCGAGCCGCATCCTCGTCACGGGTGACCGGCGGGAGCAGCGCGGCCAGCACGATGACGCCCGTCCGCCGCTCCGCGAGCCCAGCAGCCGACAGGCGGACCTGTCGCCGGCCTCGGCTTAGCATGACCAGTCGGGAGGTCTGGAATGCGAGCGATGGAGCTGTCCGTACCCGGCCCCCGTGGCACCAGCAGTCGCGCCCGGCTCGTCGAGGTGCATCGCCCCGACCCCGAACCGGGGCCCGGCGAGGTGCTGATCGAGGTCGCCGCCTGTGCGGTCTGTCGGACCGACCTGCAGATCGTCGGTGGGGACCTGCCGGCCCGTAGGCTACCGATCGTCCCCGGCCACCAGGTCGTCGGCCGAGTCGCCGGCCTCGGTCCCGAGGTCGATCCCGGCGATCACCCGATCGGGTCGCGGGTCGGGCGTCGCGTGGATCGCCGGGGCGTGCGGCCACTGTCGCTTCTGCCGGTCGGGGCGGGAGAACCTGTGCCTCGATCTGCAGTTCACCGGATGGGATCGCGACGGCGGGTACGCCGAGCGGGTCACGGCCCGAGCGGACTTCACCTATGCGTTGCCCCCCGGGTTCGACGACCTCCGGGTCGCGCCGCTGCTCTGCGGGGGTGCCATCGGACACCGCTCGCTGCGCGTGGCCGGGATCGATCCGGCCAACGCCGCCGGACAGCGCCTCGGGCTGTTCGGTTTCGGCGCGTCGGCCACCTGCGTCATACAGGAGGCCGTGCACCTCGGCTGCGAGGTGCACGTGGCGACCCGATCAGCGGCCGAACGGGATCGGGCCCTGGCGCTCGGGGCGACATGGGTCGGCGGCTACGACGACCCGCCGCCGGTGCCGCTGGACGCGGCCATCACCTTCGCTCCGGTCGGAGCGGTCGTGGTCGCGGCGCTGCGCGCGGTCGACCGGGGTGGCACCGTGGCCATCAACGCGATCCACCTCGATCACATCCCGGAGCTCGACTACGACGACCTCTGGCTCGAACGCTCGTTGCGTTCGGTGGCCAACGTGACCCGCGCCGACGTCGTCGAGTTCCTCGCGATCGCGGCGGAGATCCCGGTGGAGACCCAGATCGCGGTCTTCCCGCTCGATCAGGCCGACGAGGTGGTGCAGCGGCTGGACGCCGGCGACGATCTCCGGTGCCGCAGTGCTGCAGGCGCCCCGTTCGGAGGCCTCGGCCTAAGGTGACCTGGTGACCGTCGGCGTGCGCCCGTTGCTCCTGGGATGGATGACGAGTGCCCGGTCGGGCTTCCTCGAAGGCGAGGCGGGGATGATGCGCTACCCGGTACCGGGCTTCCTGTGCGAGCACGAAGACGGGCTCGTCGTGTTCGACACCGGGCTGCACCCTGACCTGGCCACGAGCTCCACCAGGCTGCGGCTCCTGGCCGACCTCTTCGAGGTCGAGATGGGCCCCGAGCACACCCTGACCGCCCAGCTCGGCGCGCTCGGGGTCGACCCGGCGGACGTCGACATCGCCGTGCTGAGCCACCTCCACTTCGACCACACCGGCGGGACGGCCGAGCTGCCCAACGCCCGCGTGGTCGTGCAGCGGGCGGAGTGGGAGGCGGCGCACGACCCCGGAGTGATCGAGCTGGGCGGGTCCGACCCGTCGACCTTCGACATCGGACGTGAGGTGCAGCTGCTCGACGGGTCCCACGACCTGTTCGGCGACGGCTCGCTCGAGCTGGTGCCGACGCTGGGCCACACTCCGGGCCACCAGTCGCTGCTGGTCAACCGCGATCTGATGCTCGTGGCCGATGCCTGCTACCTCGCCGAGGGCCTGGCCCGGGACCACCACCCCGAGCTGGCCTGGGACCGGGACCGCCAGGCCGAGACGTTCGCCGCGCTGCGGGCGGCCGAGGCCGATGGCGTGCAGCTCGTGTTCAGCCACGACGTCGAGCAGTGGGAGTCGCTTCCGCCGGTGCTCACGTAGCGCACGGCACTAGGTTCCCGTCCATGACCATCCGAGTCGTCCAGTGGGCCACCGGCACCGTGGGCATCCACGCCGTGCCCGGCCATCGCCGCGCATCCCGACCTCGAGCTGGCCGGGCTGTGGGTGCACTCCGACGACAAGGCCGGGCGTGACGCCGGCGAGATCTGCGGCGGCGAGCCGGTCGGGGTCATCGCCACCCAGGACGCCGACGCCCTGCTGTTCGACTCCGACGCCGACTGCATCTGCTACACGGCCAACTCCGACCTGCGCCCCGACGGCGTGGTCGACGACATCTGCCGGATGCTGGCCGCCGGGCAACAACGTGGTGAACACGTCGTTCGTGCCGCTGCTGTACCCGGCGGCCGCCGGCGCCGGCGTGCTCGACCGGCTGCAGGCCGCCTGCCTCGAGGGCGGCACGTCGTTCTACACCTCGGGCATCGACCCGGGCTTCGGCAACGCCGGCATCACCATCCGCGCGCTCGCGCTGTGCAAGGAGGTGCAGACGGTGCGGATGATGGAGATCGTCAACTACGCCACCTGGGACAACCCGTTCACGATGTTCGAGATCATGGGGTTCGGGAAGCCCGACACGTCGACGTCGCTGCTGCTGGCCCCGGGCTCGACCACCCTGGCCTGGGGGCCGGTGGTCGACGCTGGTGGCCGCCGCGCTCGACGTCGAGCTCGACGAGATCGTGGAGTGGCACGAGGTCATCCACGCCGACGAGGATTCGAGATCGCGTCGGGGCCGATCCCGAAGGGCGGCATCTCGGGCATGCGCTTCGAGATCCGCGGGCATGGTCGGCGGCGAGGCCCGCATCGTCGTCGAGCACGTCACCCGCCTGCGCGACGAGCGACGCGCCCGACTGGCCGCAGGGCCAGGGCTACCGCATCGTGGTCGAGGGCGAGCCGTGCGTGAAGATCGAGCTCGAGCTGTCGTCGCACCTCGGCGACCACAACCACGCCGGCTGCCTGGCCACCGCCATGCACGTGATCAACGCCATCCCGCTGGTGGTCGCGGCCGAGCCGGGCGTGCTGACGTTCCTCGACCTGCCGGTCTACAGCGGCGACGCACCTGCTGCGCTGAGTCGAGCTCACCCGCACGCGCTCACCGGTCGGAGTCGGCGAAGAGGGGCCAACCCAGCGGGCCGCAGAGGCGGGCCCGGATGGCCGCCGCGGCATCGACCGACGCCGACGGCGTGGACTCGAGAGCCGAGTTGATCACCTGGTCGACGCTGTCGGAGGTGAGCAGGTCGATGACGGTCAGCTGTTCGAGCCGGGCCTGCTGGACGGTGCGCCGCATCCGCCGCAGCCGCGCCACGCCGAGCGCATCGCCGGTGCGCTCGGCATCGAACGAGAGCGTCATCAACCAATGGATGGCTTCCTGAGCGGTGAGCGTCACCGCGTGCTGCCAGATCTGCTCGGCGTCGGTCGGACCCTGGAGGGAGTGGACCGGCGGGCGAGCCGGTGGAACGACCGACGCCGAGGGTGGTGGCTGACCGAACCGCAGCCGGCCGCAGGACAGGGTGGAGTGGTCACCCTGTCGCTGCGGTCCGGGAGTGGTATCTGGGATAGCCGCCACACCTCTAGTTGCCCGCTCGGTGACACGGGTTCCCGATTCGTCCGAAAATCGGTCGAACACCGTCACGCCATCGGGTGGCGGGCCATCCAGGTGTCGCGATGGGCCGCCAGGAGCAGGGCGTCGACGTAGCGACCACCGAGGTACTCGTGGTCGCGGAGGCGGCCCTCCACCTCGAACAGGCGGCCGGCGCCGTGGGCGAACTGCTCGTAGTTCGGCTCGAGCGACTCGGCGTAGAGCTTGCGGAGGTCGAACTCGCCGAACACGTAGCTGACGAACAGCCGGGTGGCCTCGGCCATCAGCCCGTTGCCCTGGACCGACGGATCGGCCACCGCTGCCACGTACGCGTAGCGGTTGCGGAAGTCGGGGTCGAAGCACGACACCACCCCGACCGGCTGGCCCTGGTGGGTCACGGCCACGAACTGGGCCACGACCCGATCCCACACGAACTGGTGGAACGACTCGGGTGACGGGGTCATACCCCGGAGCCGATAGCGGACCAGGTGGTCCCCGCTGGTCAGCAGCCGGTACAGATAGGGCTCGTCGGCTCCGGTGACCGGACGCAGGACGATCGACGAGGACTCGAGCGGCGACGACACCGGGGGCGACGCCGGCCGGGTCATCCTCGGCGTGATGGTGGTGAGGAAGTGGTGCAGGTCGCCGAGGGTGGCCAGGGTGGCCACCAGTTCGTCGGGGACGTCGATGCCCTCGCGGTCGAAGAGGCCGAGCAACTCGAGTCGATCGACCGAGTCGAAGCCGAGGTCCTCGGTCAGGCGCGTCGTCGTTCCGACTCCGGTGAAGGTGCGGCCGAGCAGGTCGCCCAGGCCGGCCACGAAGGCGTCGAACGGGTCGTCCGGCACAGCGTCGAGCGAGGTGGTCGTCGGTTCGAGGAGCGCGGTCATCGGTTCATCGTCCCCTGGTACTTGATCGAGCTGACCTGGCGGGTCAGCGACCCGTTCATCATGTTGAGCGTGCCGTTGATGCCGTTGGTGGTCTGGACGTTGCCGCCGTAGTCGGCGTCGCTGAAGTGCTTGACCTGCGAGCACAGCCGGTGGCGGGTGGCCATGATCGTGTCGTTCCAGCTGTCACCGGCGGCGAAGCTGAGGCCGCCGCCGTCGCACCCGTCGCCCGCCACCGACAGGTACTCACCCGAGCCGTTCGTGGTCTTGTAGTGAACTGCGGCCACTCCCGACGCGCTGGCTGCCTCGGTGGACATGAGTCCCTCGACCGTCGCACCCTGCGGAGCATCGATCCCGACCGCCGTCAGGGATGCCTCGAGGGTGCCGAAGCACGTGATCTGGGAGGTCTCGCCGGCCGCCATCTGGTCCGGGGTGAGCTCCTGGGTCGAGCAGTACGGCTGGGACGCCGTGGCGGTCGACCCGTCGGTCGGCAGCGGTGCGGCCGAGGCGACGGCGGGCGCCATCAGCGGGATGGCCGCGGCGAGGGCGGCAAGCCCTCCACCTCGGACGAACGACGATGCGGGCATGGGGATGCTCCTCTGCTGAGCGGTACGGCGGGCGGTTCCAACGGAGAAGACGATGACGCCTCCTACCAGGTATTGCCCGTCGCGACCGCGAAGTTCCCCGATTGCCGGGCTGGCAGGCCACCGAGAGCGTTCGTTCAGCTGCTGTGGTCGGTCACCATGGCGTTCGCAAAGGCCGTCCAGCGGGTGGCTGCCTGCGGGGTGGCCGGTCCGCCGACCGGGCTGTTCCAGTAGCCCAGGGCCCGTCCGGTGTCCGGGTCGAAGGCCAGCACCTCGGTGCCGTCGGGCGTCTCGGCCTGGAACCCGACACCCGTCCGGCCCCGCGGGTCGGACACCAGCCCGACGGGTCGAAATCCCAGGTACGACAGGATCTTGAAGCCGGCCCCCCGCACCCCATGTGGAGTGGTGGTCAGCGCCTCGAGGTTGGCGATCTGCTCGGCGATGGCCCAGTCCGACGCTCTGGGCGAGGCGGCTCGGATGGCCTCGAGCAGGTCGGACGGGTCGGTCGGAGCACTGAGGAGCTGTTCGTAGCCGAAGGGCCCGAAGGCCGGGAGCCCGGCGTAGTCGTCCACCAAGGGTCCGGTCGTCACGTCGGTTTCGTCCCCCGGTTGGGCGCCGGACGGTCGCTTCGCGGTCGAGGTTCGGTGATGCCCGCTGCCGTCGATGGTGTGCCAGTTCTCGTCGATGGTGAGTTCGAACGAACCGTCGTCGAGGCGCAGACCCTGGGTGATCTCGATCTGCTGGTACTCGCCGGGGGCCAGCTCGTGGTCGGGCTGGGCGCCGGCCGTGGCCGCCAGCTCGTCGAGCGACGTCTTCGTGGTGGCGCTGTCGAGGGTGCCGACCTGGCGGTCGGTGGATCGCGAGGCGCCGGCCACCACGGCCATCAGGCCGATGACGACGGCCACCGCGGCGGCCACGAGCAGCCGCCGGCGGTTGGGCCAACCGGGCCGCACAGCCGGCGAGCCAGGAGTCGGGTGGCCGTCGGCCGGCATCGCCTCGAGCGCCTGGGCGCCGGTGAGATCGATGTCGGGACGGTGCCGCGGAACCTCCCGCACCGCCGTGGCCACCGGACCGCCGACCGCGGGTTCGCCGTCGTCCGGGATGGCGTCGAGCACCCGGGAGCGCATGCGCGCCCGTCGGGCGTCGTCGAGGCCGTAGCCGTCGGATCTGAAGTCGGACAGAGGGTCCAGAGGTGCGTTCACGATTCCGCCGATCCGTGGCTGATGGTCTGGTCGAGCCGTACTTCGAGGCGCCGCCGGGCCCGGCTCAGGCGAGAGCGCACCGTGCCGATCGGCAGGTCGAGCACCTGGGAGACCTGCGCGTAGGTCATCGCCAGCGTCGAGGTCAGGTACAGGATGTCGCGATCGGTGGTCGGCAGCTCGCTGAGGGCCTGGGCGATGTCGCGGGAGCGGTCACCGGCGACCATGCGGTCGAGCACCTCGACGTCGTCGAAGGTGGCGGCCGGGTCGACGCCGGTGGCCGCGTAGGCCCGCAGTTGGCGGGTCTCGGTGCGGTAGTGGCGCCGCACCAGGTTGGTGGCGATGCCGAGGAGCCAGGAGCGGGCCGAGCCCCGGTCAGGGTCGAAGCGGTGGCGGCTGGCCCACGCCTCGGCGAAGGTCTGGGCGGTGAGCTCCTCGCCCATGTCCGGCCCGAGCCGCCGGGTCACATAGCGGTAGACGACCTCCACGTTGTGGTCGTAGAGCGCGGCGAACTCATCCTTGGTGTGGAGATTCGACTTCGCAGTACCGCCCTGGGCGAACATGGGCACGCATCCTCCCCTGGAAGGGTGCCACATTTCTGGCCGCGGTGACCGGTCGATCAGCCTCCGTTGGCCGAGTTCGCGGCGTCGAGCACACCACGGAGGGCGGCCGCCGCCCCCATCAGACCCGCGCTTTCGTAGGGAACCACGATCTTCGCGTTGTCGCTCTCGGCGAACTTGGCCAGCGTGTCGAGCTGCAGGATGGCCACCAGCGTCGGGTCCGGGTTGGCCGCGGTGATGGCGCCGTAGACGGTGGCGATGGCCTGCGGCCTGGCCCTCGGCCTCGAGGATGGCGGCCTGTCGGTTGCCCTCGGCCCGGAGGATGGCAGCCTGCCGCTCGCCCTGCGCGGCGCTGATCGCGGCCTGGGCATCGCCCTCGGCGACGTTGATGGCCGACTGCTGGTTGCCCTCGGACTGCAGGATCTTGGCCCGCTTCTCCTGGTCGGCCTGCTTCTGCAGGGCCAGGGCCTGGAGGATCTGGGGCGGCGGGGCGATCTCGACGATCTCGATGCGGCTGATGCGGATGCCCCACTTGTCGGTGACGACCTCCATCTGCTCCTGCACGTCGGTGTTGATGCGCTCCCGCTCGGACAGGGCCTCGTCGAGCGTCATGGTGCCGATGACCGACCGCAAGCGCGGTGCGGGCCAGGGCGTCGATGGCGACGTCGAAGTTCTTCACGCTGAACAGCGCCTGCTTGGCGTCGACCACCTGGGTGAAGATCGTGGCGTTCACGGTGACCACCACGTTGTCCTTGGTGATCACGTCCTGGCGATCGCCGGGCACGGGGATCTCCCGCATGTCGACCGTCTGCATCTGGTCGACGAACGGGAGGATCACGACCAGGCCGGGCTCGTGGGTCAGGCGGTACTCGCCCAGGCGCTTCACCACGCCGACCTGGCCCTGCTGGACGATGTTGACGGCGCCGCGCAGGGCGCCGAGCAGGACGAGGACCAGCAGGCCGAGCACGATCAGTCCACCGATCGTGACGTTGCTGATGATGGCGATGATCATGGTTGATCTCCTTCGGGGACGGGGATCTCGATCGGCGGGTGGTCCCCGTCGACCGGCCACACCGTGAGGGTGGTGCCGTTCACCGCGGTCACGAGGACCATGGTGTCCGCCGGGATGGGCTGACCCGACCCGCTCGATGCCAGCCAGCGCTCGCCGGCCAGCCTGACGTGCCCGAGGTGGCGGGCGTCGCCCACCGTGTCGAGCGTGAGGACCTCTTCGCCGACGAGGGTGCCGTGCACGCCCCGACCCAGGCGGGACCCGTCGTGGCGGCGCCGCATCGTCTGGCTCATCCACGGTCGGATGGCGACGATGCCGACACCGGCGACCACGACGGCGGCCCCGACCTGCAGCACGTACGCGTCGGGCAGGAAGACGGAGACGATGGCCGCGGCGAAGGCTCCTGCGGCCGCGAACAGGGCGTAGAACGCCATGTGGTGCAGCTCGAGGGCGAGCAGCAGCACGCCGAGGACCAACCAAGCGATGACCATCGGCGTCAGTCTGCCGGGTCGACGGCAGTTGGAGCGGTCTTTCGGGATTTCTCGGCCCACCCGTCGGAGTCGCGCTCCTCGAACGATGATGAGGGCATGAGCGACGGCGAGCAGCTGGTCAGCGACGGGGGTGAGGCCCTGCTCGCGCTGTACGACCGCTCGCTGCCGCAGGTGTTCGGGTACCTGGTGCGTCGCTGTCCGACCGAGGCGCTGGCCGAGGACCTCACCGCCGAGACCTTCCTGGCTGCGGTCGACGCGGTGCGGAAGGGAAGGGGAGCGGGGCTGACCACGGGCTGGCTCGTCACGGTCGCCCGCAACAAGCTGGTCGACCACTGGCGACGGGTCGAACGAGAGGAGCGCGGCCGACGGCTGATGGTCGCCCCCGACCCGGTGCCCGAGGCCGACGACTGGATCGACGACATCGACCCGGGTCGTGCGCTCACGGTGCTCGACCACCTGGGACCCCACCACCGGATCGCGCTGACCCTGCGCTACCTCGACGGCCTCTCGGTCCCGCAGGTCGCCGATCAGCTCGATCGCACCGTCCACGCCACCGAGGCCCTGCTCGTGCGGGCCCGCTCGGCCTTCCGCCGCGCCTACGCCGAGGGGAACGACGATGACGCCTGATCCGCTCGACGCCCTCCGCCGGCCCGACGAACCCGTCGCCCCCCGTCCCGAGTTCGCGGCGCGCGCCTGCGCCGCCAGATCGAGGTCGCACTCGACCTCGCCGATCCACCACGAAGGAGCACCGCCATGCCCACCTCCACCCCGATCGACGACTCGACGAGCGTCATGACCGATCTCGAGCCCTACTTGATCGTTGCCGATGCAGCGGCCGCCATCGACTTCTACGTTGCCGTCTTCGGCGCGGTCGAGACGATGCGCCTGATGCAGCCCGACGGCCGGGTCGGCCACGCCGAGCTCCGCATCGGTTCGGCCGGGTTGATGCTGGCCGACGAGTTCCCCGAGTTCGACAACCTCGGCCCGCTCGCCCTCGGGGGCACGGCGGTTTCGCTGCACCTGGTGGTGCCCGACGTCGATGCCACCGTGGCCGCGGCCGTCGAGGCCGGCGCCACGCTCCAGCGCCCGGTGGCCGACGAGTTCTACGGAAGCCGCAGCGGCACCATCATCGACCCGTTCGGCCATCGGTGGAACGTGCAGACGCCGATCGAGGAGGTCTCGACCGAGGAGATGCAGCGACGTCTCGACGAGCTCTCCTCCGACGACTGAACATGCCCCTGGTGGATCGGGTTGCGTCAGTTGTTGTGACACAATCCGCGGCCCATGGGGACACGTCGGGGAGGGGTGGTCACGGGAGTGGTTGCAGCGATCGCGCTGTGCGTCCTGACCCTGGCCGGCCCGGCCTCCGGCCAGGCCCCGGACACCACACCAGGGAGCACGTCCCCGCCGGCATCGGTGACGAACTCGACGCTCCCGGCGTCGACCAGCCGGATGCAGGTGATCTCCCAGGTGCCCTACTACACGGGCGGGCCGACGTTCGACGCCTACCTGCCCAAGGACGGCAAGGCCCTGCATCCCGCGCTGATCATGGTGCACGGCGGGGGATGGGAGGGCGGCGACATGCTCGAGTTCGCCCCGTTCGCGGCGAAGGCCGCCAGCGATCAGCACTGGGCTGCCTTCGCGGTGAACTACCGCCTCGACGCGACCGACAAGGTGGCCTGGGCCGATGAGCTGCACGACGTGCAGGCCGCCATCCGCTACATCGTGGGCCGGGCGACGACGTATGGCATCGACACCGCCAACGTGCTGCTCATGGGCGACTCGGCCGGGGCCAACCTGGCCGCGCTCGTATCGGAGGTCGGCACGGCCGACCCGATCATGGGCACCGCGGTCGGGGCGGACCCGACGACCGATGTGTCGATCCTGGCCGTCGCGCTGTGGTCACCGCCCGTCGACCTGGCCGATCTGGTCGGCCATGCCGGCCGAGCGCCGACCGAGTGCGGCGCGGACAAGGGCTGCGACTTCATCTGGACCGCACCGGACATCGTCGACTACGTCGGCTGCAGGCCTGCGGCCTGCCCGCAGACCTACGCCGATGCGTCACCGATCACGTGGGTGTCGGCCAAGACGCTGCCGTCCTACATCGCCAACTCGACCGACGAGCTGATCCCGATCGGGCAGGTGCAGACCTACGTGGCCGACCTGCAGAAGGACGGCGTGGAGGTGCAGTTCCAGGAGCTGCCCGGCACGTTGCACGCGGTCGAGTACGGAGGCGAGGTGTGGCAGCCGACGGTGGACTTCTTGTCCGCGCACCTCACCGCGTCGGCCACGAACGAGCCCGCCACGAAGGACGACCCCGACCGTCGTGGCGTTCTCGTGGCGGCAACGATCGTGGTGCTGGTGTTGATCGCCGGCGGCCTCGTGGCGCTCCGGCGAGCCCGAGCTACTGGGTGACTCGGAAGGAGCCCCGCATGAAGGGGTGGATCCGGCAGAAGTAGGTATAGGTGCCGGCCGCCAGCGTCGGCGGGTGTGCTCCATGTCAGGCGGTCGGCGGTGGGGACGCCACCGGTGCCGAGCTCGCCCGAGTCGAACTGCACGTCGGCGTCGGCGATCGGGTAGGCGATGCCGGTCGAGCGGTTGCACGGCGCCTTGCAGGCCGTGACGGTGTGCCACAGCCCGTTCTTGGTGACCTTGTCGTCGCTGTTGGTGAAGGTGAGCGGTCTCGCCCGCCTTGACCGTCGGCACCGTCTGGTAGTTCGCCATGTCGCCGGGGCCGTAGACGAAGTCGAGGATGTTGACGTCGTTGGTGGCCGTGCCCGACGGCAGGGTCAGGGGATCGGCTCCGATCACGGCGTCGGTGTCGCCGTGGTTGTCGTTCTCGGGCAGGTGGCCGTGCGTGGTGACCCCGTCGACGTCGACCTTGTCGACGAACGGGTCCATGCCGCCGGTGCCATCGGTCATCCAGAGGTTCATGATGCCCATGGACTCGTACCACGACGCGTTGCTGACGTCGTAGGTGGTCTGGGTCGACAGCACGTCGCCCTTCTTGACCTGCACCCGCCAGTCCGGCGGCGTGACGGTCATGGCCACGTCCCACGAGACGGCGCCGGCCGGCTCGAAGTACTCGGCCTTCGACTCGAAGAGGTGCGCGGTGTCGCCGTCGACCGAGCCCTCGGCGGCCGAGCCGGGCGCGGCGGACGCGCCGGCCCTCGTGAGGTAGAGGTCGTCGTGCAGGCCACCAGGATGCAGGTGGCCGCCGGCGCCGACGATCACGCCGTCGCGGTCGACGGTCCAGGTGTTGGTCTTCTTGCCGCCGTAGGGATCGCCGGCATCCTTCGGATAGGTGAACTGGCCGTTCTCGCCAGTGCCCTTGAGCGCGTCGAACACCGGGTAGGTCTTGCCGTTCTCCACGTCCATCCAGATCGGGCGGAGGGCCTGGATGCCCTGGGCCTCAGGGGCGGTGGCCGGGATGAAATCGATGTCGTAGGTCATGGACACCTGATCTGCAGCCGGCGTCAGGTTGTGGATCATGTAGTTGATCAGCCACTTGTCGGTGGCCTTGTAGGCGTAGCCGTAGCCCTGCGGCATGGTGAAGATCGTCTTCTCCTCGCCGGTGGCGAAGAGGCGCTCGGGCAGCGCGGCGGTCGAGTCCTTGGCCGAGGCGTTCAGCCACACGCCGTGGTGCAGGTGGATCACGTCGACCCCGGGCACCGAGCCGTCGGGGCGGCGGAGGTTGGGCCGGATGCCGACGATGTAGCCGTCGACGTCGGGCTTGGGCACCGACTTGCCGCTGATGTCGATGTTGTTCTGGCCCGGCAGCACGTCGATCGGGCCGTAGGCGAAGTGGAGGTGCTCGACCCCGGGGTAGTTCACGATCGGGGCGTCGATGTCCATGATGTTCGCCTGGGCGACGTCGGTGGCCGACACCGAGGAGTCGCCCGGCGTGTCGGAGGTCTGCTCGTTGGTCGTCGACGTCGAGCACGAGGAGAGGAAGAGCGCGCCGATCGCAACAGCGACCACGGCCCCCCTGGTTGCAGAGCGCATGCAAGGAACTTAGCGGCATCGCGTCAGCACCTGTGGCGCGGGTCACTCCGGTTCGGCTCCGAACTGTGCGAGGGCGCACAGACCGGGGGCCGCCTCCCTGGGCACCATCGACACGACAACGAGGGAGACGAGGGTGGCGATGCCCGGGGATGTGCTTGTGCTGGAGGATCGGACCGGAGGGCACCTGGCGGGCCGTGCCGATCCTCGGGCCATCCCCGGGCGTCCGGGCGTGACCGCCCGCATGGAGGCGATCCTGGCCTCGGGCGAGGAGGAGACCCCGTATCTCCTCATCGACCTCGACGTCGTACGGGAGCGGTTCCGACAGATCGCCGCGGCGCTGCCCGACACCGCGATCCACTACGCGGTCAAGGCCAACCCGGCCCCCGAGGTGCTCACGCTGCTCAACGACCTCGGCTCGTCGTTCGACGTGGCCTCGCCGGGTGAGATCGTCCGGTGCCTCGGCGTCGGGGTCGATCCGGCCCGGCTCTCCTATGGCAGCACGATCAAGAAGCAGCGCGACATCGCCTGGGCCCACGAGCACGGCGTGCGGCTGTTCGCCATCGACAGCGAGGCCGAGCTCCGCAAGGTCGCCGCGGCCGCCCCCGGTTCGACGGTGTTCTGCCGGATCACGAGCGACGGCAGCGGTGCCGACTGGCCCCTCACCCGCAAGTTCGGGTGCGACCCCGACATGGCGCTCGACCTGCTGCTGGCGGCAGCCCGGATGCACCTCCAGGTGGGGCTGTCGTTCCACGTCGGTTCGCAGCAGCGTGATCCCGAGGCCTGGGACCGGTCGCTCGCCACCGTCGCCGACATCTACGCCGTGCTGCGGGCCAACGACATCGAGCCGGCCGTGCTCAACCTCGGTGGAGGCTTCCCGGCCAGCTACCTCGAGCAGGTGCCCGACATCGGCACGTACGGCGCCGCGATCACCGGTTCGCTGCAGCGTCGCCTCGGCGACCGGCGTCCGGCCACGGTGATGATCGAGCCGGGTCGGTTCCTGGTGGCGGATGCCGGGGTGGTTCAGGCCGAGGTCGTACTCGTCGCCCGCAGGTCCCGGGACGACACCACCCGCTGGGTCTACCTCGACGTCGGGCTGTTCGGCGGTCTGGCCGAGGTGCTCGACGAGGCCATCCGCTACCGGATCTGCACGCCGCACGACGGAACCCTGGTGGGTCCGGTGGTGATCGCCGGCCCCAGTTGCGACAGCGCCGACGTGCTCTACGAGCGGTCCGGCTACCGCTTGCCGCTGACCCTGCAGGACGGCGACCGGGTCGATCTGCTGTCCACCGGCGCCTACACGTCCACCTACTCGTCGGTGTGGTTCAACGGGTTCCCCCCGCTGCGCACCCGGTACCTGCCCGCTCGATGACCGGGCCGGCCGTGCTCGATCGGACTGACGTGCTCCCGATTCCTGCTGTCCGGCCCGGAGTCGGGCCCGAAGTGGGTGCAGGAACCGTCCTCGACCTGCGCGTGCCCGAGGGACCCTCGTCGGTGCCGCAGCCGTCCTCGGGGGGCACCTTCCGCAGCGCCCTCAGCCACCGGCGGTTCCGGTGGCTCATCGGCGGGCACGCGGCTTCGTCGGTGGGCCAGACCCTGGGCGTCGTCGCGGTGGCCGGTGTGCTCTACACCCGCACGGGTCAGATCGGCTGGGTCACGCTGGCGGCGGCGGCAAGGTTCGTGCCCTATGTGGTGGGTTCGGCAGCGGCGGGCGTGCTGGCCGACCGGCGCGACCGGCAGCACGTGCTGCTGTGGTCGTGCGTGGTGCGTGCGGTTCTGGTGGCGGGACTGGCGGGAGGGGTCGCGGCGGCGGCTCCTCCCGCCCTCCTCGTCGCCCTGGTGTTCGCGGCCACCCTGGCGGGCACGCCCTGCTATCCGGCCATCGCGGCCGCCATCCCCACCGTCGTCCCGACCGATGATCTGACCCCGGCGAACGGGCTGCTCACCACGATCGAGACGGGCGCGTTCATGGTCGGCCCGGCGCTCGGTGGACTGATCCTGGTGTTCGGCTCGCCATCGCTCACCCTGGTGGTGAACGCGTTGGCCTTCGTCGCCGCGCTGGCCCTGTTCATGCCGGTGGGCGTGCTGCCGGCCACCAGCGCAGCGGAGGCCTCCGACTCGTTCGGGGAGGCGCTGGTGGCCGGTCTTCGCACGGTCCTCGGCTCCGGCCGGGTGCTCGCCCCGATGCTGCTCGTCGTCAGCGTGAACCTCGTCTACGGCGGCTCGCTGGTCTGCCTGGCCGCGTACGCGCGTGCGCGGCTCGGATCGGACGAGACCGGGTTCGGGGTTCTCACGGCCGCGCTCGGGGTGGGCGCGCTCGTCGGCGTGTTCCTGGCCAACCCCCTGGCCAGGACGCGCCGACCGATGCGCGCCATCCTCGTATCGGCTCTGCTGGCCGGTATCCCATTCGCGCTGCTGGCCCTGATCCGTCAGCCCGAGGCGGCCGCAGGTCTGCTGGTGGTCGCCGGCGCCGCGTCGATCGTCACCGAGGTCCTCGCGGTCACCTTGCTGCAGCGGGCGCTCGAACCCGACGTCATCGCCCGGGTCTTCGGCGTGCTCGACACGCTGGTGATCGGTGCGGTCCTGGTCGGAGCGGCGCTGATGCACCCCATGATCGAGGTCGTCGGCCTCGAGACCGCCGTGGTCGTGATGGGCGTCTTCGTGCCTGCCGTGCTCTGTGTGGCGGCCTGGTCCCTGCACCACCCCCAGTCCGGACTGCGGCCCGTCCTGACTGCGGACCTGCCCGTCGAGTCGAGAGCAGACCTGAGAGCAGAGGTGGGGCAGAGTTGACCGCCGGGGTGTGACCCCGGGACACTGTGACACGGTGACGGATGACAACCCAGAGCGATCGAACGGCGGTCTCGGCCAGCTCGATCCCGAGCAGTGGCGTGACTTCGCGGCGGCGGGTCGCCCCCGTCGCTATCCCTCGGGTGCCTACCTGTTCCTCGAGGGCGACAAGCCCGGCCCCGTGTACGGGGTGCTCTCCGGCCAGGTGAAGCTGGTGGCCAGCGCCGATGGAGGTCGTGAGCTGCTGCTGGCGGTGAAGACCCAGGGCGAGGTGTTCGGCGAGCTGTCGGCCATCGACGGGCTGCCCCGGTCGGCCTCGGCGCTGGCGGTCGGCGAGGTGGAGGTGGTGGCGGTCCCCGACGAGGCCTTCGGCCGGTTCGTCGAGGATCATCCCCGGCTGGCCGTGCAGCTCCTCCGGGTGCTGGCTGATCGGCTGCGGGCCACGACCCGGCTGCACGTCGACCAGCGCGGTGCCGACCTCACCCGCCGCGTGGCTGCCGGCCTCACCCAGCTGGCGTCGGAGATCGGTGTCGTCGGCGGCCCCGACGACCTCCAGGTCACGCTGCGCATCAGCCAGAGCGACCTGGCCGACTGGATCGGCGTCAACCGCGAGACCACCAGCCGCACCCTCGGCCGGCTCCGCGCGTTGGGCCTGGTCGCCACCGGCCGTCAGCGCATCGAGCTGCTCGACCCCGTCGGCCTCCGCCGCCTCGCCGAGGTCTGACCTCGCTCACGTGGTCAGGTCGAAGGGCTCGCTGAAGCGCTCGGGGATCCAGGTGCCGAGCTTCTCGCGGAGGTGATCGCCGGCTTCGCGCAGCAGGTGTCCCGTGCCGGGTAGGAGATCGAGCTCGCCGTGGCCCGCGATCATGCGGACGACCTCGCTGGCCATCGGGGGCAGCAGCTCGTCGGCGTCCCCGTGGACGAGCAGCAGGGGTGCGTCGAGCAGCTCGGCGATCTCGCACCCGGCCGACTGGGTGGCGAGCCCGACGACACCGGCGGCGTGCCGGCCCAGCGCCACCCCGGTGTTGACCGCCACCGCGCCGCCGAAGCTGTGGCCGACCACCACGAAGCGGCGGGCGCCGACCCGGCCGGAGACGTCCGCCGCCGCGGCCACGTCCATGACGCACCGGTCGAGGTCGTTCGGCTGCCGGTAGCCGACCCGGATCGTGCCGACGCCCTGGGCCGCGAAGGTCTCACCCAGGTCGTGGAACAGCCCGTCGGCCGGCCCGAGCAGCCCGCCCATCGCGCCACCGCACATGAGCACCACGTCGTGGGCGTCGCGGGGCCCGTGCCACAGCAGGGTGACGAGCCCCTGCATCGTGTACATCTCGACGTGGTCGAGCGACGCCGTGATCGCCTTCTCCTGAACGGCGATCACGCCCAACGCGTCGAGCGGCGGCTTCGGCTCGGCGTCGGTCATCGCCGCCGATGATGGCACGCGTCGGGAACGGGTGTCTGGGGTCGGAGGGGTGGGCGCTATGGTTGCCCGGTCCAGGCGGCGTGGCCGAGTGGCTGAGGCAAGGGCCTGCAAAGCCCTGTACGCCGGTTCGATTCCGGCCGCCGCCTCCATCCTGCGACCCGAACTTGCGTAGGTTCGTCGGGCCGAAGTGCCCGGTTCCTACGCAAGTTCGGCAGCGTCGGAGAGCCTGCGTCGCTGGCACACTGGTGCGATGACGTCGTTCGACGAAGACGGTTCCCTGCTCGACGATCCGGTTTCGGTGGACGGCGCGGTGCGGCGGCTGCTCGACGGGCTCGACGCCATCTGCTCGGAGGGCGAGTACGCGTCGGTCGAGGTCGAGCGGCCCTGGTCGGGGCCGAACCCGATCATCACCGGCGAGTTCTCCAACGTCAGCGCCATCCGCTGGTACCTGCAGCGGGAGCTGGCGGCGCTGCTCCGCAAGGGTGCGTCGGTGCGGGTGCGACCGTCCCGCCCGGCGCTCGACCTGGCTGACGCCTCCCTGTTCGCGGCCGTCGACGAGAGCGGGTGGGACGTCCGCTCGAAGAAGCTGTTCCTGTTCGCGCCCGAGCGCGTGGCGTTGTCGCTCGACCGGCTGGCCCACTACACCGGCACGCCGCCCGAGTCGTTCCAGCGCTACGTGCTGTTCACGAACTACGGCATGCACGTCGAGGCGTTTCGAGATCGCTTCCCCGACGCGGAAGGCCCCGACCGCGACGGTCGGCAGATGCCGGCGTGGCATCACCGCACGGACGCGCACGACGGCGTGAGCATCGTCAACATCGGGGTCGGGCCGTCGAACGCCAAGACCATCACCGACCACGTCGGCGTGCTGCGGCCCGATGCGCTGGTCATGATCGGGCACTGCGGTGGGCTGCGGAACCACCAGGACATCGGCGACTTCGTGCTGGCCACCGCCTACCTGCGGGGCGATCACGTGCTCGACGACGTCCTGCCCACCGGCGTGCCGGTCACCCCGAACCACTACCTCAACCGGTACCTCCTCGATGCCCTCGTCGAGCGTGACGCCCGCTTTCGGCTCGGCACGGTGTTCACCACCGACAACCGCAACTGGGAGTTCAACCAACGTCCGGCGCTCGAGGCGATCGAGGCCTCGCGCAGCGTCGCCGTCGACATGGAGTCGGCCACCATCGCGGCCAACGGCTTCCGCTACCGCATGCCCAACGCCACCCTGCTGTGCGTGTCCGACAAGCCCCTGCACGGCATGCCGAAGCTCAGCGGCGCGGCCGCCGCGTTCTATGACGCGTCGCGTCGCCAGCACCTCGACATCGCCATGGATGCGATCGATCGCGTGCGGCGCGAGCACCCGGGCGGGGTGCCGGCCGCGGACATCCGCAGCACCGACGAGCCACTGTTCGGCACCCCCGCCGAGCCCGACATGACCTGACTCCGAGTCACACGATCTGACTGGGCGTCAGGTCGGGGCCCGATGTGCCACCATGGCGATCCGATCGATCGCCGTCAGCCGATCGTCCAAGGGGGACACCATGGCTCATCCGCTCGAAGAGGTCCGCGCCACCGTCGACGCCTACGTCGGGGTGCGGGAACGCATCGAGGCCGGTGACGCCACCTGGCTCGACCTTGCCGACTTCTTCACCGACGACGTGGTCTACATCGACCCGGCGTGGGGACGAGTCCAGGGCATCGACGAGATCCGCAGCTTCCTGGTCGACAGCATGGTCGGGCTCGAGGACTGGTCGTTCCCGATCGAGTTCACCGCCATCGACGGCGACACCGTGGTGATCAAGTGGTGGCAGCAGTTGCCCGGCACCCGTCCCGACGGCACGCGCTACCAGCAGTCGGGCGTCTCGACGCTGGTCTACGCGGGCGGGGGCAAGTTCTCCTACGAGGAGGACCTGCTCAACATGACCCACGTCCTCGAGGACCTGGCCGCCAGCGGTTGGCGCCCGAACCCCGGGTTCCACTCGCCGCCGGCCATGCCGGACCGCAACTTCGCCCGACCTCGACCTTGATCGGACTGACGCCTGATCGGTCTGGCCTGGTTCGGTGACACACCACTACGCCCTGCCGCCGAAGGCGGGGCCCATGTTGTGGACCCACGACTTCTCCTCGGAGCGCTCGGCGATGCGCCAGCCGTCCGCCGTGCGCACGAAGCGGTCGAGGTACCAGAGGCCGCAGAAGAACACGCGGGGCTCGCCCTCGTCGCCCTCGGGTCGGGCCACGGCCATGGGGTTGAAGCACATGGTGCGCCCGGTGGCGGTGTCGCCGTCGATGTCGAGCATCGGGTTCGACACCAGGTGCTGGAAGGCGGGGAACCCCGGCATCACCGACGCGAGGTAGTCCTTGGTCTCCGCCACCGTGCCGGTCGACCCGCCGAACGCGGAGTAGTCGATGGTGGCGTCGGGGGTGAAGATGTTGTCGAAGTCGTCCCACGAACGGCTGTCGACGGCGTGCGAGTAGCGGACCATGAGGTCGGTGAGCTCGAGGCGGTCGGATATCTCCTGCTGGTTGAGCATGGGCAGATCATGCCCGCTCGGGAGGCCCGGCGCGACCGCGTAGGGTGCGCCCCGATGAACCTGTTCGAGATCCTCGACCTGGCTCCCCACGGCCCCGACACGTTCGTGGGCTCCGGTCCGCACTACCCGTGGGGCGGCCTCTACGGCGGCCAGATCGTGGCCCAGGCCCTGCAGGCGGCGACGTCCACCGTCGATCCGGGGTTCGTCGTGCACTCGCTGCGGGCCTACTTCATCCGCCGGGGCGATCACTCCGAGACCGTGCGCTACGAGGTCGACCGCATCCGCAACGGCCGCTCGTTCTGCACCCGACGAGTGGTGGCCCGCCAGTCGGTCGGCGCCATCCTCAACCTCGAGGCCAGCTACCACGCGCCCGAGGAGGCGGCCGACATCGAGACGGTGTCGATCCCGCCCGACGTTCCGATGCCCGATGAGCTGCCGCAGGAGTCGTGGAGCCCCGTGTTCGAGCGGGCGTTCGTGCCGGCCGAGCGCCTCGACCTGGCCAGCCGCAGCGGTGCCGGTCGGGCGGTGGCCTGGTTCCGGGTCACCGACGAGATCGCCGCCGACGACACGGCCATGCACCAGGGTGGCCTGGCCTACCTGTCCGACGACCTGCCGACCGACGCCGTCGTGCGGGCCCACCCGATGGGGCGCGAGCCACGCGAGGTGGTGGAGCGGGTCATGTTCAGCGCCAGCCTCGATCACGCCATCTGGTTCCACCGGCCGCTCCGGGTCGATGCCTGGCACCTCTACGACTTCACCTGCCAGACCTACGTCGGCGGGCGAGGACTGGCGACGGGGCACGTCTTCGACGAGGCGGGGGTGCACGTTGCGACGATCGCCCAGGAGGTGCTGCTGCGCGATTCGCGAGAGCGATGACCGCTTCCGGCCGTCCCTGACGGGTCGTCAGGTCTACGATCTGGAGATCACCGCCATGGAGGCCCTCATGACCCTCACCTCTGCGCAGCCCGGCGGCATCGACGGCGATCCCGCCGGAGCTGCCGACCTGTCACCGATCGAGCGGGCCCGCGCCCTGCGACCGCTGATCGAGGCCAACGCCGAGCGCACCGAGCTACACGGCACGATGACCGCCGAGGTCGTGGCCGCCATCGCCGACGCCGGGCTGTTCTGGCTGCTGGTGCCGACCGAGGTCGGCGGCCTCGAGGCCGATGTCGCCACCGCCCTCGAGGTCTTCGAGGAGCTCGCGTACGCCGACGGGTCGACCGGCTGGTCGGCCATGGCCAACGCCACCACGTCCTGCTTCGCCTCGATCTACACCCAGGACGAGGCCGTACGGGCCATGTTCGGCGCCGAGATGGGCATCCACGCAGGGATGCTCGGGCCGATGGGCCAGGCGACGAAGGCCCTCGACGGCTACCGGGTGACGGGTCGCTACCAGTTCGGCAGCGGCTCCGGTCACGCCAACTGGCTGGGCGCCGGGGTGATGGAGATGGTCGACGGCGAGCCGGCGCTCAGCGAGCTGGGCCTGCCGGCCATGCGCGTGGTGTTCATGCCCAAGGAGCGCACCGAGTTCCGGGGCAACTGGGACGTCATGGGCCTGGCCGGCACGGGCAGCTTCGACTACGAGGTGGACGACGTCGACGTCCCCGAGACGTTCTCGTTCCTGCTGCTGGAAGCGACGCCGCAGCGCGGCGGACCCGGCTACGGCATCGGCCTGTTCGGCCTCACCGCGGTCGGCCACGCCGGGTTCGCCCTCGGTGTCGGCCATCGGGCGCTCGACGAGGTGCTGGGCATCGCCAAGGCCAAGCAGCGGCTCGGGGCCGCGCCGATCGCCGACCAGCAGCTGTTCCAGCACGAGTTCGCCATGCACGACGCGGCCATGCGGGCGGCCCGCAGCTACACCTACGAGGCGTTCGCCGAGGCCGAGGCAGCCGTCCTGGAGCGCGGCATGGCGTCGCTCGGTCGAGCAGCAGCGCGATGCGCCAGGCCACGACCTACGCCACACGGATCGCTGCCGACGCGGCCCGCTTCGCCTACACGTGGGCCGGTTCCAGCGGACTGCGCAGCCCGAGCGTCGTGCAGCGCTGCTTCCGCGACATCCATGCCGGCACGCAGCACCTCTACGTCGACAACAACACGCTCACCGGGTACACCGAGGCGCGTCTCGCCGAGCTGCCCGACCCGAGCTGACCCGCAGGCGCGGCTCATCCACGCATCCATCCAGGGGGAACGAACCAGATGTCCGACGAGATCTCGGCCGAGAAGAGCGCCGTCACGGTGTCGACCCGCGACGCCCAGCAGACGGGGAAGGGCCTGGCCGTCTGGCTGGCCGGCGTGCTGCCCGAAAGATCTGATCCCGAGGTGCTCGACATCACCGCACCCGAGTCCAACGGCATGTCGAGCGAGACGCTCCTCTTCGACGCGGTGTGGACCGAGGACGGCGAGCGGGTGCACCACGCGCTGGTGGCCCGGGTCGCCCCCGACGCGAGCGATGTGCCGGTGTTCCCCAGCTACGACTTCGAGGTGCAGTTCGGGGTCATGCAGCTCGTCGGCGCGCAGGCGCCTGACGGTTCCGGTGCCGGGCGTGCGGTGGCTCGAGCTCGACCCGTCGGCCATCGGCGCCCCGTTCTTCGTCATGGACCGGGTGTCGGGGCGGGTGCCCCCGGACAACATGCCGTACCCGATGGGCAGCTGGCTGCTCGACGCCGACCCCGCCGACCAGCGGGCCCTGCAGGACGCCAGCGTGCGGGTGCTGGCCGGCATCCACGCCATCGATGTCGACTCGGTCGACTCGGCGTTCCTCGAGCTCGACTGCCCGGGCGACACACCGTTGCGCCGCCACGTCGCCAACCAGCGGAGGTACTACGACTGGATGCGCGACGGCCGGCTCTACCCGGTGATCGAGGAGGCGTTCGACTGGCTCGACGCCAACTGGCCCACCGACGAGGGCGACACCGTCATCAGCTGGGGCGACTCCCGCATCGGCAACATGATGTACGACGAGTTCACGCCGGTGGCCGTCCTCGACTGGGAGATGGCCGCGCTCGGCACCCGGGGCATCGACCTCGGCTGGATGATCTTCATCCACGACTTCTTCCAGGACATCTGCCGGGTCCTCGAGATGGAGGGCATGCCCGGTTTCATGCGCAGCGAGGACGTGGCCGCCGCGTATGCCGAGGCCAGCGGCGTGTCGGTGCCCGACCTCGAGTGGTACGAGGTGTATGCCGCCCTGCGCCACGCCATCGTCATGGCCCGGGTGCACCAGCGCTCCGTGCACTTCGGCGAGTCGGAAGCGCCGGCCACGCCCGACGAGGCCGTCATGCACCGCGACCTGCTGCGCCTCATGATGGCCGGAGGCCACCAGCGCTGACCGAAGCCTGCTGCTGGGGAGTGGGTCAGTCCACGTGCTCGGAGGCGACGTAGCTGGCGATGCCGGCTGTGGTGGCGACCACGATCAGCGGGAGCGCCCGCCGCAGGCCGAGGTGGCGGATGGCGAGCAGCGTGGCCGTGGCGTCGACGAGGTCGGACGCGGCGCCGGCCAGCGACCACGTCCTGGCCGGCGTGCCCTCCTGCAGGGCGTGCAGCGTGCCCATGCCGATGGCCAGGTCGCGGGCGCCCATCGCCCGGACCATCACCTTCACCGCGGGTTCCTTGGCCACCGGACCGATCCAGGTTCGGGCCGAGGTGCCGGGGAGGGCGACCAGTGCGACGCCGACCACCACCCGTCCGGCGGCGATGGTGCGAAGGAGCTGTCGATGGTCCACCGGGGGAGTCTGGCACGTCGCCGACCCGTGCCGATCGAAGCGTTTCGGAGGGACGGGGTCGCACTGGTAGGGTGACCGACCGCAACGGGCCCGAGGGTTCGGAGCGGTTTCAGGACGCGTAGCTCAGTTGGTTAGAGCACTACCTCGACACGGTAGGGGTCGCTGGTTCGAATCCAGTCGCGTCCACTCGGCATGCACGCTCCGGCGGAGCGATCACGTCAGGGCGGCGCGGCCGGCGGGGGTGATCGAGTAGGTGCCGTCGGGCTTCTTCGACAGGACCTTGCGCACGAGGTTGGGAGCGACCAGCTCCCTGGTGACGAGCGAGCGGAGGGCGGCGTCGCCCATGCCCGAGCCGAGGTCGGCCAGGCGGGTGCAGTCGCCCGGCTCGAGTGCGTCCTTCTCGGCGAGCACGCCGAGGATCCTGAGTTCGTTGGTGCTGAGGTTCACCAGCTGAGCATCGGCTCCTGAACGGCAGTTCAGTAGTCGCGAAGCCGAATCCAACGGTGAATGTGACCGATGACCTGGATCAGTCAGGCTTGAGGCCGGGCCACTCGTCGCGGAGCTGCTCGGAGAACTCCAGGCGCGACCGGCCCTCCTGGGCCAGGGCATCGAGGAACGCCTGCACGAGGGCCTGGTAGAACTCCTCGCCCTCGGGCGGCGAGATCGGGTAGCCCCGGCGCTCGGCGGCGCGGGACAGGCTCTCGGCGATCGAGAAGAAGGCCCGACCCAGGAACTCGACTCGCTCGGGCTCGACCTCGGTGGCCCAGAGGAAGGTGGCCTTCTGCGCGGCGAGGTCCTCCCATTCGTCGAGATATCGGTCGAAGGCCTCGACCACGTCGGCGCCGAGGGCCACATCGCCCTGCTCGGGGTGGGTGATGATCTGGGCCACGACGGTGCGCGCATAGGCGATCCAGATGCCGACGCCGCCCGAGGGGAGTGGACCCACCTGTACCCGCATGACCGCACAGAGTAGGCCGTTTGGCCTATGCCGTTGGCCTATGCCGGCGGTCAGGCCGGCGGTCGGGCTGGCGGGTCGGTCGCCGGGCGGCCTGTGCGCGGACCAGGTCGGGCCTATCGTGGCCGGCAGCCATGAGCGACCAGACCGACCGCCCGCGTGCCGTCCCGTCCCGCCGCCGGCCCTTGTACGAGGGCCCGGTGTTCTGGATCGGGCTGATCGTGTTCGGGCTCGTGCTCGCCGGGGTGCTGTCATTCCTGCCCGCGCGGGGCGACACGGCCGAGTTCAAGCCCGACGTCGCCGCGTTCTGCGCGCAGGTGGACGTGTTGGGCTCGACCGATCTGCTCAGCCTGGTGGCCGGCATCACCGCGCCACCGATCGTTCCCCCGCCCGGGTCGTCGACGTCGACGACCGACCCGCTCGGTGCACCGGTCCCCGGCTCAGCGCTCGAACAGATCAGTGGCTTCGAGCAGCAGCTGCTGGCGCTCGAGCGGGTGGCGCCCCACGAGGTCCGCACCGATGTCCACGACGTGCGGCTCCAGGTCGACGACGTGATGACGTCGTTGCGCAGAGCCGGTGCCACGAACGGTGTCCCGCCGTCGTCACTGCTGTTCACGATCTCCGACGCTCAGACGCAGATCCAGCAGTCCATCGGTCGGATGACCACCTACGTCAGCGACACCTGTGGGATCGAACTCCGCCAGACCTCGTTCCCCTCGGGGTCGTTCAGCAACTAGTCGCCACTCCGAGGAGGGCCGTGCGCGTGCCGAAGATGTCCGAGGACGAAGCCACGGCGTTCATCGCCGAGATGCCGGCCCGCACCGCGAAGCTCGCCACCGTGCTGAAGGACGGCGCGCCGCACGTCGCCCCGGTGTGGGTGGCGCTCGACGGTCGTGACGTGCTGTTCAACACCGGGGCCGACACGATCAAGGGGCGGGCACTGCGTCGTGACCCGCGCGTCGCCATGTGCTTCGAGGACGACCGACCGCCGTTCTCGTTCGTGACGATCCGGGGCACGGTCACCATCTCCGACGACCCCGACGAGCTCGTGCGCTGGGCTGCCATCATCGGCGGTCGCTACATGGGCGCCGACCGGGCCGACGAGTACGGCCGCCGCAACGGAGTCCCCGGCGAGCTGCTGGTGCGGGTCACTCCCACCCACATCGTGGGCGAGCGCGACCTCGCGGACTGAGAGCGACGGGCGGCTGCGGGAGGTCAGGGCGATCTCACCCAGTCGCGGAACTGGACCGAGACGAAGTCGGTGCTCGACGGCCAGTTGGGCACGTTGAGCGTCTCGACCTGGCCCCCGCCACCTCGTGGTGTCAATGCGAGGCGGATCGTGCGCCTCGGTGAGGACGGGATGAACACGTCTGCTCCGGAGATGAAGGGCAGGTTGTTCAGGGCCGGGATCGGCGCGCCGAGATCGGTGACCCCGTCGAGCCCGGCATCGAAGGCGAACAGGGCGTTCAGCCGCTTCGCCCGCGGAGCGATGGCCGGCGACAGGATGTTGGTGCCGTCGACAGTGAGCACGTCGCTCTGGCCGCTCTGATCGCCCCAGAGCTCCTTGTAGCGGACGAACAGCAGGTTGGCTGTGCCCGGGCTCTTCTCACGCAGGCTGTCGAGCCCGGTACCCGGAGGCTGGGTCAGCAGCCGCACGAGCCGGTCCTCACGGGTGAACGGCTCGTAGTAGAAGTGCTGGGTCGACGTCGGCCAGCGCACGGCCAGCTCGTAGTAGCGACCGGCACGGGTCTGGAACGGGCCCCAGGAACCGTCGGGCCCGATCGCGTACGTGGCCTCGGGCTCGTGGCGCTTGCGGAAGCCGGTGGCCCGGTCGACCTCCCAGATCTCCAGGGTCGTGCCGTCGGCACCGGCGTTGGTCGGGAAGAGGTTGACCCGACCGGAGATGAGGACGCGGTGCTGCGGCCGGATGTCGGTCGTGGCCGGTGCCCGGTCGTTGTTGAAGAACCGGTACATGGCGTCGAACGTCTCGGCCGAGCTGGCGACCTGCACATGGCTGTGGTCGGGCTGGTGGACGTTGGTCGCGCCGACGACCTCACCACCCGAGTTGCCTTCGCCCCACACCGCGAGGGTGGCGACGCCTCCGGGCAGAGCCGCTGCTGGAGCGCCGTCGAGGTTGACGTAGTGGGCCACCCGGGCCGCTCGCTCGGGCGAGCTGGCCAGGAACCCCTGCGACACCGTGGTCCCCAACGAGTGGCCCACCAGCTCGACCTTGTCCGCACCGCTCCGGGCCAGCAGCGTCGTGATGAGCTCATCGAGTTGGGTCCACACGCCGGCCATGGTGATGGTGCCGAAGGTCGAGTCGTACTCCTGCGCCGCGATCAGCCCCGCCGGGTAGCCGTTGCTCGCGAAGCGCTGGGCCTGGCTCTCGAACTGGCCGCCCGACCCGACGAAGCCGTGGACGAAGATCACCGGCCGACGGATGGGCTCCGGCCGACGGGCCTGGGCCGGCGTGGCGAAGGCCGCCATCGACATGAGCAGCGTGACGACCGCGACCAGCGCGGCGCCGAAACGACGCGTCATGGCTCGTCCTCCCCAGGGATTGCCCAGAACCTGCAGGTGACCCTGCATCGACCGCTCGCCGAAGTCAACCGTCAAACGACGGACGACCTGCTGCGGCAGGATCGGGTCAGGCGGGGACGACCGTCACCGGGATGCCGTTGAGGACGGCGTTGCCGGAGAGGGGGTCGATCTGGTCCTCGTCGGTGAGGATGTTGGAGTTCACGCCGGCATGGGTGGCGGCGACGCCCATCCGGGTGCCGGACGCGTCGTGGCCCCAGCCGTGGGGCAGGCTGACCACGCCCGGGCGGATGGCGTCGGTGACCTCGACCGGGGCGACGAGCTTGCCGACCCGTGAGGCCACCTCGGCCTGACCGCCGTCGGCGAGGCCGAGGTTGCTGGCGTCGTCGGGGTGGACCTGCAGCGTGCAGCGCTCCTTGCCCTTCACGAGCACGTTCACGTTGTGCATCCACGAGTTGTTCGAGCGCAGGTGGCGTCGACCGACGAGCACGAGGTCGCCGTTGCGGTGGATGGCCAGCGAGGCGCTCGAGCCGGTCGAGGTCGTCGATCGACCAGGGTCGGGAGCGAGCTCGATCTTGCCGCTCGGGGTCTTGAGCACGCCGGGCAGGCGGGGCTGCAGCGGGCCGAGGTCGATGCCGTGAGGGTTGGCCTCGAGCTTGGCCAGCGACAGGCCGTCGGGCACGGCACCGAACCAGTCGCCGTAGGAGCCGGTGCGGATCATGGCGTCGACGACCTGGTCGATGGCGCTGTGGCCGCTCAGCTCGGCCGCGAGCTCCTCGACGGTCGCGATCGGCGACGGGAGAGTCCGGCGCCGACGATGGCCTGCTGCAGCGCGCCGGCGATCAGCAGGTCGTCGATGACCGCGGGATCGGCGTCGGCGCCCTGGCCGCCGGCGATGAGCGCCAGCCGGCGAGAGATCTCGTGCTCCATCGGGGCCGTCGGGCTCGAACAGCGGCGGCGACCAGTCGGCGAAGTTGCGCACGGCCAGCGCGTAGAACGCCAGGTGCGTACTCGCTGCGCTCGAGCGGCGACGGGGGCGGCAGGATCACGTTGGCGTGGCGGGTGGTCTCGTTGAGGTAGATGTCGACGCTCACCATGAAGTCGAGCGAGGCGAGCGCGGCGTCGAGCCGACCGGCTGTTCGGGCGTGGACATCGACCGGGTTGCCGGCGATGGTGACCAGCGCTCGGATCTGGCCCTCGCCGGGCGTCTCGATCTCGTCGGCCAGGGTGGCGACCGGGAGCTCGCCGATGGCCTCGGGATAGCCCTTGACCCGGCTGCGGTGCCGACCCGTGACGAAGCCGCGACCCGTGCCCGTTCCGCGGCGCCGCTCGTGGGCGGGCGAGCGGGAACATCGCGCCGCCCGGACGGTCGAGGTTGCCGGTGAGCACGTTGAGCACGTCGACCGCCCAGGAGGCGATCGTGCCGAACTCGACGGTGTGCGTGCCGATGCGGCCGTAGACCGCGGCGCTCGGGCGCGGCGGCGATCTCGCGGGCCAGGCGGCGGATGGTCGTCGGCGTCGACGCCGACGGTCGGCGGCCACCGCCTCGGGGGTGAACGGCGCCACCAGCGCCGCGAACCTCGTCGACGCCGGCGACATGGCCGGCGAGCTGACCCAGGTCGACCAGGTCCGTCGGCGAACAGCACGTTGGCCATGGCGACGCAGCAGGTGGGCGTCGGTGCCGGGCCGGATGGCGACGTGCTCGTCGGCCTCCTCCGCGGTGCGGGTGCGGCGGGGATCGACGACCACGACCTTGCCGCCGCGGGCCTGGATGGCCTTCGACCCGACCGGGGAAGTCGGGCGCGGTGCACAGGACTGCCGTTCGACTCCCACGGGTTGGCGCCGAGCATGAGCAGGTAGTCGGTGCGGTCGAGGTCGGGCACGGGGATCAGCAGCGGCCCGCCGAACGAGCAGCCCGCTCGACACGTGCTTGGGCATCTGGTCGACGGTGCTGGCCGAGAACAGGTTCCGGCTGCCGAGGCTCTTGGCGCACGACGCTGTTGTAGAGGATGCCGGCCAGCGTGTGGGCGGACGGGTTGCCGAGGTAGAGCGCCGACCGCGTCGCGGCCGTGCTGCTCGAGGATCGGCAGAGGCCCCGCTCGATCTCGGCGAACGCCTCGTCCCAGCGACACGTCCTCCCAGGTGGCGGTGGCCGGGTCGTCGCCCCTGCGGATCGATCGGGGAGCGCAGGCGGTCCGGGTCCTCGTGGAGCTGCTGGCAGGGTCGAGCCCTTGGGGCAGATGAAGCCCCTGCTGAACGCGTTGTCGCGATCGCCGCGGATGCGCACGACCTGCCGAACCCTTCACCGTGATCTCGAGGCCGCACGTCGCCTCGCAGAGCGGACAGGTGCGGTGGTGGACGCGTCGGTCGTGGTGGTCCTCGATCGGTCACGGTCACCGGATCTTCCCCCTCGGCGCGTGCGCGCCGGTCGCGTCACCTCCCGAGCCTACGACCGACGCCATAGGCTCGCCCCATGCAGGACGAGGCCGCCTACCCGACCCGCTGGGAGGCCGACGTCGCGCTGTCCGACGGTGGCACGGTCCACATCCGGCCGGTGCGGCCCTCGGACGCAGCGCTGGTCGAGGCCTTCCACAACCGCCAGTCCCGCGAGAGCATCTACTTCCGGTACTTCAGCCCGATGCCTCGGTTGAGTGCCCGCGAGCTCGATCGGCTGACGAAGGTCGACTACCTCGACCACCTCAGCCTGGTGGCCATGCTCGGCGGCGAGATCATCGGCATGGCCGGCTACGACCGCTGGACCGGGCCGCGACGAGGCCGAGGTGGCCTTCATCATCGACGACGCCCACCACGGACGAGGCCTGGCCACCGTGCTGCTCGAGTGGCTGGTGGTGGCGGCGCGTGAGGTCGGCTTCCGGGGCCTGACCGCCCAGGTGCTGCCCAGCAACCGCCGCATGCTGGCGGTCTTCCACCAGGTCGGGTTCGAGGCCACCAGCTCGTTCGGCGACGGGGTCATCGAGGTGAAGCTCGGGCTCGAGCCCACGCCCGAGGCCCAGGCCGCCGTCGACGAGCGGGCGCAGCGCGCCGAGGCCCGGTCCGTCGAGCGGTTGATCAGTCCGACGTCGGTGGCGGTGATCGGTGCCGGTCGTGAGCGGGGCGGGCTCGGCCACGAGGTCTTCCGCAACCTGCTGGCCCACGACTTCTTGGGGCCCGTGTACCCGGTGAACCCGCTGGGAGGTCACGTGGCCAGCGTGCCCAGCTACGCGACGGTGCTCGACATCCCCCACGAGGTCGATCTGGCCGTCATCGCGGTACCGGCCCACGAGGTGCTGGCGGTGGTCGACCAGTGCGCCCGCAAACGGGTGCCAGGCCCTGGTCGTGATGAGCGCCGGGCTGCACGGCGCCGGCCCGCTGGGCGAGGCGGCCGAACGGGTGCTGGTCGAGCGGGCCCGCAGCCAGGGCATGCGCCTGATCGGGCCCGAGTCGCTGGGGTTGATCAGCACCGACCCGACGGTCGAGTTGCACGCGTCGCTCTCGGCCGTCGATGTGCTGCCCGGTCGGGTCGGCTTCCTCACCCAGTCGGGCACGCTCGGCATCGCCGCCCTCGAGCACGCCCGCCGAGTCGGTCTCGGCATCTCGACCTTCATCGACGTCGGGGCCAAGGCCGACGTCAGCGGCAACGACGTGCTGCAGTTCTGGGAGGGCGATCCCCGCACCGACGTCGTGCTGCTCTACCTCGAGTCCTTCGGCAACCCGCGCAAGTTCACCCGCCTGGCCCGGCGGCTCTCCCGCCGCAAGCCGATCATCGCGGTCAAAGCCGCTGGGGCCACGCCCCAGCGCCTGGCCCCGACTGTCGAAGGGGACCCCGACTGGCCGGCCGATGCCACCATCGGCGCCCTGCTGTCGCAGTCCGGCGTGATCCGGGTCGACACGCCCACCGAGCTGTTCGACGTGGCCCGGGTCATCGTCGACCAGCCCGTGCCGGCCGGCCGTCGCATCGCCGTCATCAGCAACTCGCGCGGCTCGAGCAACCTCACGCTCGACGCGTGCTACGGCGCTGGACTCGACCCCCGCAGCCCCGTCGACCTCACCTTCGCGGCCGGGCCCGAGAGCTACGAGGTGGCCGTCGGGGAGGCGCTGGTCGACCCCGAGGTCGACGCGCTCCTCGTCGTCTACGCACCCCCTGCCAACGAGCGCCGTCGGGAGGTCGGCGACGCCATCGCCCGGGCCGTCGAGTCGGGCTGGCAGGCCGGCAGTCGACGGGTGCCGGTGGTGGCCACGTTCCTCGGGGCGGCCATCGATGCACCCCTGGCCAGCGGGGCGGTGCGCATCCCGCTGTTCGAGTTCCCCAACGGCGCGGCCCGTACGTTGGGCCGCATGGCCAACTACGGCGACTGGCTGGCCGAGCCGGAGGGCACGCTGCCCGAGCACGACCCGGCCGCGCTCGACGAGGCCCGTGCGCTGGTGGCCGACATCCTCGCCGAGCACGCCGACGGCGCCTGGCTCGACGTCGACACCGCTGCCGCGCTGCTCGCCCTGTGCGGTCTGCCGATGATGCCGTTCCGCATGGTGAGCTCGGCCGACGAAGCGGTCGAGGCCGGGAAGGCCCTCGGCGACCCGGTCGTGCTCAAGGCCACGGGGCTCGAGCGGTTGAGCAAGAGCGAGTCGGGCGGGGTGTCGCTCGATGTGCACGGGCCCGATGAGCTGCGGGCCGCCTATGGGCGCATGGTCGCCCTGCTCGGCGACGCCATGGTGCCGGCCATGGTGCAGTGCATGGCCCCGTCAGGCGTCGACGTACGGGTTGCCGCCCATCAGCAGCCGTCCTACGGCGCGGTGATCAGCCTCGGCCTGGGTGGATCGGTGGCCCTGGCCAACCCGCGCCGGTCGGTGCGGGTCATCCCGCTGACCGACGCCGACGCCCGACGACTGATCATGTCGTCACCGATCGTGCCGCTGCTCGCGGACGGAGCCGGCGAGGTCGACCAGGCCGAGGTCTCGGCGCTGGAGGACCTGCTGCTGCAGCTGGCGTGGGCCGTCGAGCAGCTGCCCGAGCTGGCCGACGTCGAGCTCAACCCCGTGCTGGCCGCCGGCGAGGCCGTGTCGATCACCGCGGCCCGGGTGCGGGTGGCGCCGGCGGCGTGGACGCCCGACCCCGAGGTGCGACGTCTCCACTGATGCGCAGCGCGCGGTAGACGGCGTTGACCCGCATCATCTCCTCGGCGTTGCGGTGGCGGGTGGCCTCGTCGGCCTCGGCCCAGCGGTCGGGGTGGTGCTGCTTGGCCAGCCGGCGATAGGCCAGTGCGATGTCCTCGGACGTCGCCTCGCCGGGCAGCCCCAGCTCGCCCAACAGCCGTGACCGGCGGGACGGGTCGGCCACCACACCCGGCTCGTCGGTGGGATCGTCGCCCCCGCTGACGTGGTCGCTCGACCAGTAGCTGGCCGATGTGGCCTTCGGGGCGTCGTGGCCCAGGATCTCGTCCTGGTCGCGCTGGCGCTTCTGGCGCATGCGATCGGCCCACGCCGAGATGCGTTCGGCGTCGTCGGCCGAGCTGCCCAGGTGGTGGGTGGTGCCTGCTCCGGGGCTCGGCGTCCCGAAGCTCGATGGTTCGGAGCTCGGCGGCGTCTCCAGGAGGTCGACGATGACCTGGTGGCCCTGGGTCAGGTCGATGGTGCCGACATCGCCCATCGTCGGGGGCGCAGCCCCTCTTCGCTTGAACATCTCGAACGCCAAACGCCGACTCCCTCGACTTGCCCCGCACGCCCTGCTTCGCCCGACTCCGGCACCTCTCTGGCACCTCGCCAGCACAACTGGCGGTCAACCTAGCAGGATTGCCCGGCCCGTGACCGCTCTCCGTTGTATTTGTGCGCTCAGCGTGAGATATGGGCCTGGTCGAGGGCCTCGGCGGTGAGGGTGCGGCCGAGGGCGATCATCTCGTCGGCCCGGTGGAAGTCGAGCGTACGGGCCGCGTTCTTGGGCACCGTGATCAGCACGTCGGGTGGGTAGGCGGCCAGGCGGAACCGCAGCAGCAGGCTCTGCATGGCGTCGAGCGACAGGTTCATCATGTCGAACTTCGACAGCCCGTCGGGGAGCTTCTCGAACGGCTCGCCGCCGCCGACGGACCTCGCCGTGCCGGCCTCGGCCTCGACGCGATCATCGTCGTCGCCTCCGAACCGGTGCATCAGCGAGCGCACCAGGTCCCGGTCGAGCAGCTGGGAAGCGCTGCGCCGGAAGCGGTCGGACCACTCCTCGACCGGCTCCTCCTCGGCCACCGCCACCACCGGCTCGGCCTCCCGTCCGTGCGGGTCGGCACCCGAGAGCGACACGGCGATGGTCAGGTCGGCCCGGGCCGCGGCGGTGGGGGCGATGGGGAGCGGATCCATGATCCCGCCGTCGGCCAGCAGCCGTCCGTTGAGCATGACGGGCGTGATGATGCCGGGGATGGCGATCGAGGCACGGATGGCTGTCTCGACCAGGCCCTTCTGGAACCAGACCTCCTTGCGGGCGAACAGGTCGGTGGCCACCGCGGTGTAGTCGATCGGCAGGTCCTCGATGAGCGCGCCGTCGAGCAGGTCGCGGACCCGGGCCAGCACCTTCTCGGCGCGGATGGCGCCGGGCGCCGACATCGACGGGTCGAGGAGGCGCACCACGTCGAGCTGGGTGAGGTCCTCGACCCAGTCGGTGTAGCCGGCCAGCTCGCCTGCGGCGTAGAGCCCGCCGACGAGGGCGCCCATCGACGTGCCGGCCACGCTCACCACGTCGAGCCCGCGCTCCTCGATCACCTGGATGGCGCCGATGTGGGCGAACCCCCGGGCCCCGCCGCTGCCGAGCGCGAGGGCGACGGTCGGTCGGTCGAGCCCTGGTCCGCTGGCCATGCGGTCGGGCTCGGCCGGATCGGTCACCGCCGCATGATACGAAGCTTCAGGCGAACGGTTGTGGACGCGCTCGATCCGGTGGAGGCTTCAGCGATGGTGGAAGACCTCGATCGGCTGCTGGAGTCAGGCGCTCGACGGGAAGCATTCGTGTTCGATCCGGTGCGAACGGCGGTGGTCGTCGTCGTCGAGTCGACGCTGCGAGATGCCTTCTACCGGGACTACCAGTGCCTGCTGCTCACCGACTGCTGCGCCGAGGCGATCGGGGCAGACGAGTCCCGGACCAACCACGACGCCAGCCTCGCGGTGATCGAGGCTCTGTTCGGCTGGACGACCGAGTCCGACCGCTTTCTCTCAGCCCTCGGGACGGCCTGACGCGCTCGGCGTCGTCAGCGGGGTTCACGAGGCAAGTCGAGCAGCCGCTCGCCCAGGATGTTGCGCAGGATGTGCGTGGTGCCGCCCATGATCGTGTAGGCGGGGGCGTAGCAGCTGTTGCGGGCAACCCGGCTGGTCGAGCATGGCGTCGGGGCCGGCCACCCGGGCAGCAGAAGTCGGCGACGCGCTGCTCGAACTCGGTGCAGAACGTCTTGGTCGCGGCCGAGAAGCCGGCCGGCGCCTGGCCCAGGACCTCGCGCAGCACCAGGTGGCGGCCGATGCGGTAGCCGGATCTCGATGGCGGCGATCTCTTGGCGGACCAGCGGGTCGGTCGTGTCGGCGCGCGGGCGGAACGTCGTCGTAGAGCGCCCGGTTGCTGACGAGGCGGTCGATGCCGCCGCGCTCGTGCTCCATCTGGCGCATGACCTGGCGGAAGCTGCCGTTCTCCTCGCCGACCAGGTTGGCGCCCGGCACCCGCACGTCGGTGTAGACGACCTCGCAGAAGTGGCGGTTGCCGGTCATGTCGTTGATCGGCGAGATCGAGATGCCGGGGCGCGTGCAGGTCGACGATGAGCTCGGAGAGCCCGGCGTGGGGCGGCGCGTCGGGGTCGGTGCGGGCGATGACGTAGCACCAGTCGGCGTCGGCCGCTCCGCTGGTCCAGACCTTGGTGCCGTTGACGATCCAGTCGTCGCCGTCGCGCACGGCCCGGGTCGCGGATCGAGGCGACGTCGCTGCCGGCATCGGGCTCGCTCATGCCGATGGACCACGCCGACGTGCCGGCCACGATGTCGGGCAGGAAGCGGCGGCGCTGCTCCGGGGTGCCGAACTGGCAGCAGGGTCGGGCCGATCTGGCGGTCGGCGAACCACGAGGTCGCCAGCGGCGCCCCGGTGCCGATCAGCGCCTCGAACACCACGAACCGCTCGAGGGCGGTGCGGCCGTGGCCGCCCTCCTCGACCGGCCAGGTCATGCCGAGCCAGCCGCGCTCGGCCAGCTCGAGCGAGAACTCGCGGGAGGTGCCGATGAGCCACGAGTCCTCGCGGACCGGTAGATCGGCGGTGGCCTTCAGCCCGACCTCGCGGGCCTCGGCCCCGAGCGCGAGCAGCTCGGGTGAGAGGGCGAAGTCCATCAGTGACATGGCACTACGCGCCCCGACCCGAGTCGGGCACGAAGTGCGGCTCGCCCTCGTCGGCCCAGCGGCGCAGCGCGTCCCACGGGAAGATCCCGGTGTTGTGGCCGTCGTTCCACTCGATGCCGAGACCCCAGGCGCCGTGCAGTTCGGCGTCGCGGATGGCCAGGGGCAGCGGGCTCGACGGTCCCGGCCACGGCACTCGACCCTGGTCGCGGTCGCCGCGACAGCCCGCACACGGGCAGTTGAGCCGCATCTCGACCAGGTCGTAGACGTGGGTGAAGCCGTCGGCGAACTCGACGGTGACGCCGTTCGCCCGATCGACGGTGATGTCCTGCACCCGGTAGCGGTCGTCCACGGCGGCATCGTGCCACGGCTACGTTCCCGCTGTGCAGTTCAACCTCGCAGACCTGTTCGAGGCGGTCGTCGCCACGGTGCCCGACGACGAGGCCCTCGTCTGCGGCGGTGCGGCCGGCGTCTCGGTGCGCCGGAGCTTCGCCGAGCTCGATGCACGAGCAGATCGGCTGGCGCACGCGTTGTCTGCCCGCGGCGTCGGCGTCGGGGACCGGGTCGGGCTGCACCTGTTCAACGGGCCTGAGTTCATCGAGGCGATGCTGGCCGGCTACAAGCTCCGGGCGGTCCCGGTCAACGTGAACTTCCGCTACGTGGCCGACGAGCTGCGCTACCTGCTCGACGACTCGGACATGGCGGCCATCGTCACCGAGCCCGACCTCGTCGACATCGTCGCCGAGGCCGAGACCGGCCGGTCGACCCCGGCCGAACCGATCGTGGTCGGCCCGGGCTACGAGGCGCTGCTGGCCGACCAGCCTGCGGGTCGGGTCGACGTCGGGCCCCGCTCGGCCGACGACCACTACATCCTCTACACCGGCGGCACCACCGGTCGACCCAAGGGCGTGGTGTGGCGCCACGAGGACATCTACTTCGCCTCGCTCGGCGGTCGGGGCACACCGAGCAAGGGCATCCCGATGCTGACCGCGCCCGGGCAGATCGTCGACCGTGTGCTGCGGCGCGACCCGATCATGCGCCGGCTGCCGCTGTGCCCGTTGATCCACGGGGGCGCCATGTGGATCGCCCTCCAGTCGCTGCTCATGGGCGGATCGCTCGTGCTCGACGTCGACCCGCACTTCGACCCGGCGGCCGCGCTCGGCTTGCTCGCCTCCGAACGGGTCGAGCTGACAATGCTCATCGGCGACGCCACCGCTCGCCCGCTCGCAGACACGCTCGCCGCGGCCCGCGCCCTGGACCCGGAGGCCTACGACCTCTCGGCGCTGCAGGTGATCGCCTCGGGCGGTGCCGTGCTGTCCGCATCGGTGAGGGCCCAGCTGTGCGAGCTGGTGCCCGGCACCAAGGTGGTCGACACGTTCGGGGCGTCGGAGACCGGAGGCCAGGGGCGGCTCACCCGCGTCGACGACGGCTCGTTGCGCCTGGTGACCGATGAGCAGACCGCGGTGCTCGACGACGAGCTCGTGCCGGTCGCGCCGGGCGGAGACCGGTCGGCTGGCCCGCTCGGGGTTCGTCCCGCTCGGCTACCACGGCGACCCTGTGAAGTCGGCCGCCACGTTCCCGGTCATCGACGGCGTGCGGTGGTCGGTACCGGGGGACCTGGCCCGCCTCGAGCCCGACGACCACGATCACGCTGCTGGGTCGCGGGGCCACGTCGATCAACACGGGCGGCGAGAAGGTCTTCCCCGAGGAGGTCGAGAACGTGCTGAAGGGCCATCCCGCGGTGTTCGACGCCATGGTGGTCGGCGTGCCCGACGAGCGCTTCGGCGAGCGGGTCACCGCCGTCATCTCCTCGCCGACCGGGCATGACCAGGCCCACCGACGAGGAGCTGACCACCCTGGCCCGCGCCCACCTGGCCGGCTACAAGGTCCCCCGGGAATGGGTCTGGTCCGACCAGTGCCGGCGACTGCCCACCGGCAAGCCGGACTACACCTGGGCCCGAGCACTAGCGTCCGCCCGATGAGAGCTGTCGTCCTCGAGTCCTACGGTGAGCCCGACGTCCTGGCCATCCGCGACGTGCCCGACCCCACCCCCGGGCCGGAGGAGGTGGTCATCGACATCGTCGCCACCGCGCTCAACCGAGCCGACCTGCTGCAGCGCCGCGGGTTCTATCCCGGGCCGCCGATGGACCACGAGATCCCCGGCATGGAGCTCAGCGGCGCCGTGCGCGAGGTGGGGCAGCGGGTCACGCTCTGGTCGCCGGGCGACGAGGTCATGGGCATCGTGGGCGGCGGCTCCTACGCCGAGCAGATCGCGGTGCACGAGCGCCAGCTCATGCGGGTGCCGGCCGCGGTCGGCGTCGCCGATGCCGCGGCGATCCCCGAGGTCTGGATCACCGCCTTCGACGCGTTGGTGGTGCAGGGTGGGCTGGCCTCGGGTGGCACCGCGCTGGTGCACGCCGGCGGCTCGGGCGTCGGCACCGCATCGATCCAGATCGCCAAGGCCCTCGGGTCCCGGGTGATCGTCACCGCCTCGGCCGGCAAGGTCGACCGCTGCCTGGCGCTCGGCGCCGATGCCGCGGTCGACTACGCGATGGACGACTACGTCGCGGTGGCCCACGAGCTGACCGACGGTCGCGGGGTCGACGTGGTGCTCGACGTGATCGGTGGCGACTACGTCGAGCGCAACATCGATGCGGTCGCCGTGAAAGGGCGCATCATCCTCGTCGGCGTGATGGGCGGCGGGATGACCAACATCAACGTGGCCAAGCTGCTGCCCAAGCGGGCGTCGATCACCGGCACGGTGCTCCGCGGCCGACCGATCGAGGAGAAGATCGCCATCACCCGGCGGTTCGCGGCCGAGATGCTGCCCCGGTTCGAGTCGGGTGAGTTGGTGCCCGTGATCGATCGTCGCTACCCGCTCGGCGCCATCGCCGAGGCCCACGCCGCGATGGAGGCCAACGAGAACGTCGGCAAGATCCTCATCGACGTGTCGGCCGCTCGTACCCCATGAGCTCGATCTCCCGGGCGAAGTGCCCGGCCACCCACTCGTCGAGCGCCGGCGAGAACTCGACCTCCTCGGACCGGTCGCCCGGACGGAAGCCGCTCTTCTCGTGGGGCAGGTCGATCGGCACATCGAGCCCGATGCGGCCGAGGATGGCGGCCAGATCGACCTCGAGGGTCTCGTAGCGACCGACTTCGTCGACCGCGACCCGATCGTCGATCGCGTACTGGTCCCATGCCCGGAGGTTGGGCGTCGAGCGCACCCACTGCTCGAACGGCGGGCGGTGCTCGGGGTCCTTGTTGCGCCAGTAGTAGAAGGACACGAGCTTGTCCCACGGGTTCCGCTCGAAGCAGAACGTCGTGTACTCGTCCCAGAGGGTCGTCCCGACCCGGTTGCGGAGCCGCCAGGCCGGCATGTGCTGGTAGTAGCGCACCCCCCGGGCGCACTGCTCGAGGGTCAGCCGGGCGTTGGCCCGGTCGGGGTGGGAGGCCAGCTCGGGCAGCGGGTTGAACCGCCCGTCGGCGTTGCGGGCCTCGACCCCACGGACCACGTCGTCGGGGCCGAGGTGGGGCAGGAGGAAGCGCTCGATGCTGCTGCCGGCAGTCTTCCGGGTCTTGACGAAGATGAACTTCCACCGGTGCGACACGATCACTGCGCTGTTGTACCAGCAGGCGCCGGCTCAGACGCGCACCAGGGCGTGGACGGCCCGCCCCGCCACCCGCACCCGCCGCCGGCGTTGGGGACGGCCCGGCCCCTCGAGGGTGATGTACAGCTCGCCGCCTCGCGACGACGCCTGGTGGGCCCGCAGCTCGGTCCGGCCGAGCTTCTCGCCCCAGTACGGCCCCAGGGTGCAGTGGGCCGAGCCGGTGACCGGGTCCTCGTCGATGCCGGCGTCCGGGGCGAAGTAGCGCGACACGATGTCGTAGCCGGCATCGCCCGGAGCGGTGACGATGACGCGGCCCACCCCGCCGGCCCGCAGCGCCCGGTGATCGGGGTCGACCGCTCGGACCGCATCGACGTCGGCCAGCTCGACCAGCATCGCGGTGCGCCCCTGCTCGACCGCGACCGGCCCGGTCACGTGCAGGGCCCGGAGCACCGCGACCCGGATCGGATCGGCCGGCTCGACCGGCACCGTGACGTCGGACGGCAGGTCGAGCTCGATCCAGCCACCGCCGTGCCAGTCGTCGGACCGGCGTCGGGCCGTGAGCCGGCCGCTGCGGGTGTCGAACTGCAGCACCGGTTCCGGAGGTCCGTGGTCGCAGAACAGGTGGTGGGCCGAAGCCAGCGTGGCGTGCCCGCACAGGTCGACCTCGACGTTCGGGGTGAACCATCGCAGGCTCCAGACCCTCTCGATGCCGACGCCGTTCGCCGGGGGTGGCAGCTCCCACAGGAACGCCGTCTCCGACAGGTTGACCTCGGCGGCCACGGCCTGCATCCACACGGCGTCGGCCGGTTCGTCGAGCAGGACGACGGCCGCAGGGTTGCCTCCGAACGGCCGATCCGTGAACGCGTCGATCTGCGTGATGCGAAGGAGACCCGGGTCCATCTGGCCAGCCTGGTGCACGCTCGGTCCGGTCGGGAAACGGAATCCGTCCGAGCCTCAGGCGGTACCGAGCCGGAGCCGGAGCGTGGTCTCGTTCTGCTCCACAGGCCCCAGGTCGTTCACGATCGGCGACGTACGACGAGCAGTTCCGGCATCAGTGACGACACCATTCGACGGGTGCTCACCGAGCTGAGGTGCGGGCGCCAGATCGAGAGCGACGGCGCAGGTCGGAACGCGACCTGGCGGCGCGTGTGATCAGCGGGCGTCCATGCCGACGTAGTCGCGCACGACGGCGCCGTCGTAGAGCTGACGGGGACGGGCGATGCGGACGTCATGCTCGAGGAGCTCGAGCCAGTGGGCCAGCCAGCCCGACGTGCGGGGGATGGCGAACAGCACCGTGAACATGTCGATCGGGAAGCCCATCGACTGGTAGATCAGGCCCGAGTAGAAGTCGACGTTCGGGTAGAGCTTGCGGCTGACGAAGTAGTCGTCGGCCAGCGCCACCTCTTCGAGCTTGAGAGCGATGTCGAGCAGCGGGTTCTTGCCGGTGACCTCGAAGACCTCGTAGGCGGTCTTCTTGATGATCGTGGCCCGGGGGTCGAAGTTCTTGTAGACCCGATGGCCGAAGCCCTGCAGCTTGACCTTGCCGGCCTTCACGTCGGCGATGTAGCCGTCGACGTTGTCGACGCTGCCGATGGCGGTGAGCATGTGGATGACCTGCTCGTTGGCGCCGCCGTGACGGGGGCCGTAGAGCGTGGCAGCCGCGGCCGCGGTGCAGATGTAGGGGTCGGAGTGCGCGCTGCCGGCCACCCTCATGGCCGTGGTGCCGGCGTTCTGCTCGTGGTCGGCGTGCAGGATGAACAGCACGTCGAGCGCGCGGGCCAGGACCGGGTCCGGCTCGTAGTGCGGCTCGGCGACCTTCCACATCATCGAGAGGAAGTTGGACGGGAAGTCGAGGTTGTTGTCCGGGTAGACGAACGGCATGCCGACGCTGTGGCGATGGGTGCCGGCGGCGATGGTCGGCATCTTGGCGATCAGGCGAACGATCTGCTTGTAGCGGTTGTCCGGGTCCTGGATGTCCTTGGCCTCGGGATAGAACGTCGACAGGGCGGCCAGCGTCGACACGAACATGCCCATCGGGTGGGCGTCGTGGTGGAAGCCATCCATGAAGCGCTTGCGGACGTTCTCGTGGATGAACGTGTGGTACGTGATGTCGTGCTTCCACACCTCGTACTGCTCGGCGGTGGGCAGCTCTCCGTGGATCAGGAGGTAGGCCACCTCGAGGTAGGTGGACTTCTCGGCCAGCTGCTCGATGGGGTAGCCCCGGTAGCGAAGGATGCCGTTCTCGCCGTCGAGCTCGGTGATCGAGCTGGTGGCCGCGGCCGTGGTGGAGAAGGCGGGATCGTAGAACCAGACCCCCGGCAGCAGCTTCGACCAGTCCCGTGCGTCGACCCCACCGTTCAGGATCGGCACCTCGACGGATTCGCCGGTGCGGTTGTCGGTGATGGTCACGCTCTCTGCCACTGCAGCTCCATGCCTGTCATATCGGTGAGAAGATCGCCCACAGACTAGAGGGCGTGCCGGCCGGCGAGCGAGCGCACCTGACCGTCATTCACGATCCGTTCATCGTCGCCGCTCACCGAGGTCCCGGCGAGTCTTGTGGTCCGGGGGCTCAGGCGTGCGGAGCAGCACGACCGAATGGCCTGGGATGGGCGAAGTCCAACCGCGGCGAGCCCGCGAGCGAGGGCACAGCTAGAGCGGCGTGTTGTCGTGGGAGCGGGCCACGAGGCGCTCGCGCTTGGTCGACAGCACCTCGAGCGCGGCGGCGACCTCGCGGCGGGTGTCGGCCGGGTCGATGACCGCGTCGAGCAGACCACGTTCTGCCGCCCGATAGGGGTTGAGCAGGCGTTCCTCGTACTCCGTGGCCAGGGCGATCTGCTCCTCCGGGGTGGCCCGGCGGTGCAGGATCTCGACGGCGCCCTTGGCCCCCATCACCGCGATCTCTGCAGTCGGCCAGGCCAGCGCCAGGTCGTTGCCCATGGTCTTGGAGTCCATGACGATGAAGGCGCCGCCGTAGGACTTCCGCAGCGTGAGGCTGATGCGGGGCACCGTGGCCCGGGCGTAGGCGAACGCCATCTGGGCCCCGTGGCGGATCATGCCCCGCCACTCCTGGTCCTTGCCCGGGGAGAAGCCGGGGGTGTCGACGACCGTCACCAGCGGGATGTTGAACGCATCGCAGAACGCCACGAACCGGGCGCCCTTCTGCGACGCCGCGATGTCGAGGGTGCCGGCCAGATTCTGGGGCTGGTTGGCCACGATGCCGACCGGTCGACCGCCCACACCGGCGAGGGCGGTGACGATGTTGGCGGCCCACGCCGGGCGCAGCTCGAGCACCTCGCCGTCGTCGACGATGGATCGGATGACGGCCCGCACGTCGTAGCTGCCGGTGACGGTGGCCGGCATGAGGTCGCCGGCCTCGGGAGTAGGTCGGTCGACGGGGTCGTCGGTGTGGATCCGCGGCGGTTCCTCGTCCAGGTTCGATGGCAGGTGCGACAGCAGCACGGCGACGAGCTCGCGGGCATCGTCGTCATCCGCCGCGGTCAGCGCCGCCACCCCGCTGGCCCGGGCATGCGAGCCGGGACCGCCGAGGGCGGTGGTCGTGATCGGGACACCGGTGAAGGCGGTCACCATCCGGGGCCCGGACACGAAGGCGTAGGCCTCGGGCGTCATGATCACGACGTCGGCCAGCCCGAGCAGGAGCGCGGGCCCGGAGACGGCCGGTCCGTTCACGACCAGCACGATCGGAACGACTCCGGAGCAGCGCACGATCTCGCGTGCGGCGGTGCCCCAGCCGGTCAGCGCGGCCACCCCGTCGGCGACGTCGGCCCCGCTCGACGCCACCCAGGCGACGAGGGGGAGCCGCTCCTGCAGGGCCACCCGGGCGGCGGCGGCGATCGTGTGGCCGTCGGTCTCCGACAGCGCCCCTCGCTTGGTCTCCGGGTCGATCACGACCACCACGGCGGGACGGCCGTCGATGTCGGTGACGTCGGCCGAGACCGATCCCGGCACCCGAGCGCGCAAGGCCGTGGAGGGGGGCATCGCCCGGTCGGACCAGGAGGGGCTCACCGCAGTTACTTCCGGCCGGTCACTTGTGGCTCGCCGGCTTGCCAGCCTTCCGCTTGGCGGCCGGTCGTGGCCGTTCGGCGGCGGCGGCGGACCCGTCGGTGGCGGCGTGGATGCCGGGTTGCGCGGGCGCCTCGTCGGTCACCACCTCCCTGATCACCTCGAGCACGGCTCGGGCCGGGGCCGACAGACGGCCCTTCCGGCGCCAGGCGATGCCGACCGATCGCCCCTCCAGGCCGTCGATCGGGATCGGCTTCCAGTCGCCGCCGATCCACCCCGGTGCCGCGCTGGCCGGCAGCACGGCGGCACCGAACCCCTGGAAGGCCAGCGAGGCCAGGAGCCGCATGCCGTCGATCTCGGCCTGCGGCACCAGCTCGAGGCCCACCGCGGCGGCCTGCTGGTCGAGGTGGTCGCGGAACGCCGTGCCCGGTGGCTCGAGGAGGAGCGGGTGCGCCACGATGTCCTCGAGGGTCAGTCGCTCGCGCCGGGCCAGCGGGTGATCGAGCGGGGCCACGAGCATCGGGTCCTCGTCGAAGAGCAGCTCGCCGGTCAGGTCCGGGTGATCCGGGGGGTGGTTGATCACCGCCAGGTCGAGGCTGCCCTCGGCCAGCTGCGGCACCAGCGAGGTGGTGGTGGCATCGACGACGACCAGCCGCACCTTGGGGTGGCGCTCGTGCATCAGCACCACGAGCGGCGGGACCAGCCATCGGGCGGTGGTGCCGATCACGCCGAGGCGCAGGCTGCCGGCCACCTCGTCGTGCAGCGAGGCCACGTCGGACACCAGGGCCTCGAGCTCGTGCTGGATGAGGCGGGCATGGGCTGCGACGGTGTCGCCCTCCTCGGTGAGGCTACCGGTGGCCCGGTCGACGAGGATGGCGTCGAGCTCGCGCTCGAGCCGGGCCACGTGGGTCGACACGTTGGACTGCACGGTGTGCAGCGATCGGGCGGCAGCCGAGAAGGAGCCCGTGTCGGCCACGGCGAGCAGGGCGTTGAGCTGGCGGAGATCCATCGCTCGAGATGATGGCACATATCGCCAAGAACTGTTGGACAGATCTCGTGCAAGGCTTCACAATGATCCGTACAACGCCGAGGCAACGAGTTCGTATCCCCCCCACGAACCGCCTCGAGCCGGGTTTGAGGACCGAATCCCCCCTCGGTCCCAAATCCCTGAAGAAGCTGGCCATCCCCCCGGCCAGCTTCTTCCCGTTTTCCGGCGAGGTGCCGGCCTCGGCGCTACGGTTCGGCCATGGCCACGACCCCCGAGCACGCCGACGCGGGTGCGGCGTTCTTCGATCTCGACCGCACCTTGTTGTCGGGCGCCAGCGGTCCCGCCATCTCGGCCGCGCTGCGGGCCGTCGGGCTCATGTCCGAGCGGGCGATCCCCGGGCAGGACCTGGTCTTCAGCGTGTTCAACGTGTTCGGCGAGACGCTGCCGTCGATGATGTTGACCCGGCAGGCCGCGTCGATGGCGGCGCGCTGGCCCCGGTCGGTGGCGCAGGACGCGGGCCGTCGGGCCGCGGAGACGCTGATCGACCTCGTGCAGCCCTACGCCAAGGTCCTGATCGAGGAGCACCGGGCCGCCGGGCGCCCGATCGTGATCGCCACCACCACGCCCTACGACCTCGTGCGGCCGCTGGCCGACCTGCTGGGCGTCGACGCCGTCATCGCCACCCGCTACGGCGAGCGTGACGGCGTCTACACCGGCAGCATCGACGGCGAGTTCGTCTGGAGCAACGGCAAGTACCGGGCCGTCAAGGAGTGGGCCGACGAGCACGGCATCTCTCTGGCCGAGAGCTTCGCCTACTCCGACAGCTACTACGACGTGCCCCTGCTCAACGCCGTCGGTCACCCCTTCGTGGTGAACCCCGACCCACGCATGCGGCTGCAGGCGCTGGCCCGCCGCTGGCCGACGCTCTACCTCGACGTGCCGCCGGGGGTGCCGAAGCTGGCCGGGTTCGAGCCGCAGCGAGCGTTGTTCCCGTTCGTGCGGCCGGGGCTGGCGCCCTACGCCCACCTGCTCATGTCGGGCACCGACCACATCCCGCTCGAGGGTCCGGCCATCGTGTGCGCCAACCACCGCAGCTACTTCGACGTGGCCGCGTTGGGCTTCGCCTTCGCCAAGCGCGGCCGGCCGGTGCGCTTCCTCGGCAAGAAGGAGGTCTTCGACGCTCCGGTCGTCGGCGACCTTGCCCGGGCCATGGGCGGCATCCGGGTCGAGCGGGGCACGGGCAGCGACGAGCCGCTGAAGGAGGCCCTGGCCGCACTCGAGGCCGGCGAGATGGTGGCGCTGATGCCGCAGGGCACCATCCCGCGGGGCGAGGCGTTCTTCGACCCGGTGCTCAAGGGGCGCTGGGGTGCCGCCCGCCTGGCGGCCATGAGCGGAGCGCCGGTGATCCCGATCGGGCTGTGGGGCACCGAGAAGGTCTGGCCCCGCAACGCCAAGGTGCCCAACCTCTGGAACATCACGGACCCGCCGACCGTATCCATCACCGTCGGGCCGGCGGTGGAGCTGGGCCTCGACGATCCCGGCATCGACACCGATCACCTCATGTCGGCCATCGTCGACCTCCTGCCGGACGAGGCCAGGGACTGGCGTCACCCCACCCCCGACGAGCTCGCCGCCACCATGCCCTCCAACGCCAAGGACCCGGCCAAGGCCGACGCCTCCCACGAGGAGTCCCGCCGCCCCGGCAAGGACTGAAGCGCGTCGTCCAGGCGTGCGGAGCGGAGCGCAGCAGCTCCACCGAAGTGCGCCGGATGGGCGGAGCCGGCCCGCAGCGAGCCTGCGAGCGACGGCACAGAAGGTCGTCGCTAGCTCGAGCTCAGCCGCCAGACGCCGCGGCCGGCTCGCTTGCCCTGGTACATGGCGGCGTCGGCCAGCTCGACCAGACGCTCGTGGTCGGTACCGACCTCGGCCCCGAAGGCGATGCCGATGGTGGCACCGACGGTGACCTCGATGAGGGCGTCGTCGGCCTCGTCGAGCTCGACGACGGGAATCCCGGCCAGCGCGGCCATCTCCGGCGATCGGATGACGTCGGGGGGAAGGGCGATCGGCGCCGCGAGCGATTCGATGAGCCGCTCGGCGATCGTGATCGCCTCCTCCGGGGAGTGGAGGTGGGAGCAGATGACCCCGAACTCGTCGCCGCCGAGGCGGGCGGTGAGGTCGTCGGGTCGCAGGGTGGCCTCGATGCGCTTCGCCACCGAGATCAGCACCTCGTCGCCGGCCCGATGGCCGTAGCGGTCGTTGACGGACTTGAAGCCGTCGAGATCGAGGTAGAGCACCGCGACGAGCCGTCCCGAGCGACGCAGCTCCCGCGAGAGCCGCTGGAAGAACTGGGCCCGGTTGGGCAGGTGCGTGAGGTTGTCGTGGCGCGCCGCGTGCGGACAGCAGGTCATGCGAGCGGCGCCGCTCCAGGGCGAGGGCCACGAGCCGACTGGCCCGCTCGGCGGCCACCCGTTCGCCGGGCGAAGGCGGTCCGGGGTTCGTGCGCCAGGCGATGAGCCCACCCTCGACGTCGCCCGAGGCCGGCGACACGATCGGGATGACCCAGCACGCCGAGAAGCCCTGTCGTCGGGCCTCGTCGCGCAGTCCCGACGGGATCTCGTCGAGGCTCGAGGCGATGACCGTGGACCGGGTGCGGATGGCCTTGGCCCACGGCGCCTCTCGCCCGCCGTGCCCACCGGTCGCGGACGCTTCGACCGGCTCGACGAGCGCCTCGGCCCCGGCCAGCTCGTCGACGAGGTCGAACACCGAGATGGCGCTGCGGAAGCGACCGTCGACCGGGTCGACGCCGATGATGGCGCGGGTGCCCTCGAACTGCTCCTCGACCAGGCGGGCGATGAGCCGCATGGTGGCCGCGAACGTGGCGCCGGAAGCGATGGATTCGAGGACCTGGTCGATGATGCGGCGCTCGGTGATGTCGTGCACCTGCACGACGATGCCGTTGACCGTCTCGTCGCGGAGCTGGTTGGCGCTGACGGCCTCGAGCACGCCGGTGCTGCCGTCCGCCCGCCGGTAGCGGAACTCCATGGGGCGGAACCGGCCGGGACGGTCGAGGAGGTACTCCATCGACTCGAGCACCAGCGCCACGTCGTCGTCGACGATGAACTCGAGGATGCTGTGGCCGACGATCTCCTCGGGCGACATCCCGGCGAGGTCACCTGTCGCGCGATTCGCCCAGGCGATCGTGCCCTGCGAGTCGAGCACCAGGATCGGTCGGGGCGCATGGTCGACGACGGCCTGGAGGTCGAAGGGGGCCTGTGTGGGGCTGGTGGAGGGGTCTGACACCCGGGATCACTCCGCGGAGAGGGGAACGTCCTTCCTATCGACGGGTGATGGCGAGCGACAAGGGGCCGTTCGGCCCAACTTCACTCTCTGTGGGCGACGACCCACTGTCCTTTGCCGGCCTGCTTGGCCCGGTAGAGGGCATGGTCGGCGGCGTCGACGAGCCGTTCCTCGACCTCGGATGCCGGGTCGTGGAAGGCCACACCGATCGACAGCCCGACCCGGGCGGTGATCTCGCCGACGCCGATCGGCTGGGACACGACCTCGATCAGGCGGTCGGCCACCGCGGTGGCCTCGCCATCGGCATCGAGATCGGTGCACAGCACCGCGAACTCGTCGCCGCCGACGCGGGCCACGACATCGCCGGGACGCACCGCACCCACGAGGCGTCGGGCGATCACGGCCAGCACCTGGTCCCCGACGCCGTGGCCGTGGGTGTCATTGATCTCCTTGAACCCGTCGAGATCCGCGAACAGGACCGCGCAGCGGCCGCGGTCGTCGTCGGGATCGGGATGCTCGATCCGCTGGAGCTCGCCGAAGAAGTGCGACCGGTTCGGGATGCCGGTGAGGGTGTCGTGCAACGCGGCGTGCAGCAGGAGCTGCTCGCTGTGGCGGCGCTCGAAGCCGAGGGCGGCCAGCCAGACCGAGTGCTCCAGCGCCGCGCCGTGGCCGATCATCGGGCGCGCCGGCTGCCTCGAGCCACACGATGAGGCAGGCCAGGTACGCGCCGTCGGGCGGCACCGGCACGGGGTACACCCAGCACGAGCCGAGCCGGGCCGCGGCGGCCGCCGAGCGGTAGGGCTCGGGGAGCAGGTCGATCGGATGCCACGACCACCGGCAGCTGCGTGCGGATGGCCGTGACCCATGGCGGCTCGGCGCCGGTCGCCGGCCCCGCCGACGTCGTCCGCTCCGGCGAGGACGGCCGGCAGGCCGGTATCGACCGCCGAGGCGAAGCGACCGGTGCTCGGCACCCAGTCGTAGGCCAGCGAGACCTGCGAGGTGAGGTGCTGGGCCTGGATCGAGCCGACGAGTGGCAACAGCGTCTGCTCGACCGGGACGCTCGTGGCCAGCGCCTCGAGGTACCGCTCGAGCAGCTGCTGGTCGTCGTAGGGGCGCAGCCGCAGGACCATGGCCTGGATGGCGGGGTCGTCGAGGTGCACCTGGCCCCCGATCTCGACGAACACGGTCGACCCGTCGCGGTGGCCGCAGGCCGACCACCACGGGGACGCCCTGACCCGGATGGGCGACGAGGTCGGCCATGTCGGAGACGGCCTGCTCGTGGTACTCGGCCTGGATCATCTCGAGCGAGTGTCGTCCCACCACCTCCTCGGGCCGGTAGCCCAGGAGCTGCTCGCATCCCGCGCTGGCGTACGTGACCCTGAGGTCGCGGTCGATCGCGGCACCACATGTACACCGACTGCTCGATGATCTTCCGGAAGAAGTCCGGATGGGCTGAGGGGTCCACCACCGGGACATGGTGACAGCTCCGCGTGCCGGGAGCCCGCGAGAGCTCGTGAGAGGACTAGACGCCCTGCTGCTGGCGGATGATGTTGAGGGCGCCGCCGGCGCGGAACCAGGCGATGTGCTCGGCGTTCATCGTCTGCGAGCACGTGAAGGGCACGACGGTCCCGTCGGCCTTGTGGATCTCGCACTGCACCGGCTGGTCGGGGGCCAGGTCGGCGAGGCCGACGATGGCGATGCGGTCGTCGACCGCGATCTTGTCGTAGTCGGTGGGATCGGCGAACCACAGGGGCAGCACGCCCTGCTTCTTGAGGTTCGTCTCGGCGATGCGGGCGAAGCTGCGGCAGATCACGGCCTTGGCATTGCGGAAGCGGGGCTCCATGGCGGCGTGCTCACGCGACGATCCCTCGCCGTAGTTCTCGTCGCCGATGGCCACCCAGCCGATGCCGGCCTCGTGGTAGTGCTTGGCGATGTCGGGGAGCGGCTTGGTCTCGCCGTCGAGCTGGTCGATGCCGGTGCCGGCCTCGCCGGTGAAGGCGTTGACGGCGCCGAGGAAGAGGTTGCCGCTGATGTTCTCGAGGTGGCCGCGGTACTTGAGCCACGGTCCGGCAGCCGAGATGTGGTCGGTGGTGCACTTGCCCGACGCCTTCACCAGCACCGGCAGGTCGGTGTAGTCGTTGCCGTCCCACGGGGCGAACGGCTCGAGCAGCTGGAGCCGGTCGCTGGTGGGGCTGACCACCACCGACACCCCGCTGGTGTCGGCCGGGGGAGCGATGAAGCCGACCTCGCCCGGGGTGAAGCCCAGCGCCGGCAGCTCCTCGCCGACCGGTACCTCGAGCTTCACCTCGCTCGCCGGCATCGTTGGTGAGCGTGTCGTTGATCGGATCGAAGTCGACCGTGCCGGCCAGAGCCAGGGCCACGACCGTCTCGGGCGAGGTCACGAAGGCGAGCGTGCTGGCGTAGCCGTCGTTGCGCTTGGGGAAGTTGCGGTTGTAGCTGGTGACGATGGTGTTGGCGTCGCCTTCGTGCACGTCGGGTCGGGCCCACTGGCCGATGCACGGACCGCAGGCGTTGGCCAGGACGGTGGCGCCGATGCGCTCGAAGTCGGCCAGCAGACCGTCGCGCTCGATGGTGGCCCGGACCTGCTCGCTGCCGGGCGTGATCATGAGCTCGGTCTTGCAGGTGAGCCCGGCCGCGGCAGCCTGGCGGGCGATGCTGGCGGCCCGGGTGATGTCCTCGTAGCTGGAGTTGGTGCACGAGCCGACGAGCGCGGCGCTGATCTGGGTGGGCCAGCCGTTGGCCACGGCCTCCTCGCCGAGCTCGGACACCGGGCGGGCCAGGTCGGGGGTGTGGGGGCCGTTGATGAGGGGCTCGAGGGTGGAGAGGTCGATCTCGATGACCTGGTCGAAGAAGCGGCCCGGATCGGCGAGCACCTCGTCGTCGGCCCGCAGGTCGTGGGCGACGGCGTTGGCCGCGTCGACGACGGCTTCGCGACCGGTGGACTTCAGGTAGCGGGCCATGGCGTCGTCGTAGGCGAACAGCGAGGTGGTGGCGCCGATCTCGGCGCCCATGTTGCAGATCGTGGCCTTGCCGGTGCAGCTGATGGACGAGGCGCCCGGACCGAAGTACTCGACGATGGCGCCGGTGCCGCCCTTGACGGTGAGGATCTCGGCGACCTTGAGGATGATGTCCTTGGGGGCCGACCAGCCGCTCAGCTCGCCCGTCAGGTGCACGCCGATGAGCTTGGGCCAGCGGACGTTGAACGGGTAGCCGGTCATGACGTCGACCGCGTCGGCGCCGCCCACCCCGATGGCCACCATGCCCAGGCCGCCGGCGTTGGGCGTGTGGCTGTCGGTGCCGATCATCATCCCGCCGGGGAAGGCGTACTGCTCGAGCACGACCTGGTGGATGATGCCCGAGCCCGGGCTTCCAGAAGCCGACGCCGTACTTGGCCGACACCGACTCGAGGAAGTCGTAGACCTCGGAGTTGGTCTCGAGCGCGGCGAGCAGGTCGACCTTGCCGTCCTCCCGGGCCTGGATGAGGTGGTCGCAGTGGACCGTGGAGGGCACGGCGACCTGGGGCAGGCCGGCGGTCATGAACTGCAGCAGCGCCATCTGGGCGGTGGCGTCCTGCATGGCGACGCGGTCGGGGTCGAGGTCGGCGTAGGAGCGGCCCCGCTCGAGCTCCTGGCCCCTGGGGTCGCGCAGGTGGTTGATCAGGACCTTCTCGGCGAAGGTCAGCGGGCGCCCGAGCCGGTCGCGGCCGATGGCCGTCGTCTCGGCCAGCCGGCCGTAGACCGTCGTTGATGAGCTCGATCGGGGTGTTGGCGGCGACGGCCATGAGCCTGCTCCTCTGGGTGTTGGGCCTGCGTGTCCGGCCTCTGCGTTCGGGAAACCGCTCGCGAGTCTGCACCCGTGGCGATGGGTGGGTGTCGAGCGCTGGCGGTTCGACTGGTGTAGACAAGTATAGGACAAGTCACTCAGGTAGACAAGTAAGAGACAAGTGCGCCGAACCCGCTACCAGGAGATCGCCGACGAGCTGCGCACGCGGCTGGCCACCGGCGAGCTCGGCGCCGGGCGGCTGCTGCCCAGCGAGTCCGAGCTGTCGAACGACTACGCGGCCAGCCGGGTCACCGTCCGCCGGGCGCTCGAGGTGCTCCGCGACGAGGGCCTGGTCGACTCCCGCCAGGGGTTCGGGTGGTTCGTGGCCGCCGATCCGGTGCGCCAGTCGCTCGGCCGGCTCGGCACCATCGAGAGCCAGCTGGCCGCGGAGGGCGTGCACTCCGAGCGCCGCGTCCTCGACTTCCGCTTCGTCGCCGCGCCGGCCCGGGTGCGCGAGGTGCTCGACTGCGAGACGGTGCTGCGGGTCCGGCGGCTCAACCTGGCCGACGGCGAGCCGTTCGCGCTGGTGACGGTGTGGTGCCCGGAGCGAGTTCGGCGCGGAGCTGTCGCGGGCCGACGTCGAGCGGTCGCCGTTCTACGAGCTGATCGGCGTCGAGCTCGGCGGTGCGGTGCAGACCATCGGCGCGGCGGCCGCGACGCGCGCACGATGCCGAGCTGCTGGGCATCCCGACCGGCGTCGCCGGTGCTGCGCTGCGAGCGGATCGACGTCGTCGATCGACGGTCGCGCCGGTGCTGGTGAGCGAGCACGTCTTCCCGGCCCACCTCACCGAGTTCGTGGTCGACCTGCCCCACGCCGACGCGTCGATCGCGCCGAGCGGCCTGCGCCTCGTCGAGTAGGTCGGGCAGGACCTCAGCGACCGCTCGTGAGGAACGGGGAGTGCCCCGTGGCGGCCAGGAGGATGCCGATCACGCTGAACACGGTGGCGATGGCCCCGAGGATCATGGCGGCCAAGCCGAATCCGTCGCCGTCGAGGCGGCCGTTCGAGGTGCGCACGCGATACCGCACCTGGCTGCCCTCGTAGATGGCGATCGGTCCCAGGATGATGCCGCAGCAGATCAGCGACACGATCCCGAGCACGAGGGCCTTCACCGCGCCGTCGGCCCGAGCCATCGGGCGCGGGACATGGGTGTGGGCGTAGGGCCCGGCCATCGGCACGGCCTGCGATTCCGCCGCGGCACCGGGCACGCCGAAGGAGCTCGGGTCGGCGGGCCCCTTCCGGTCGCCGACCGCGTTGGATGCGTTCCAGGCGTTGCGTTGCTCGGGTGTGCCGTCGTTCCACCAGCTGGGCTGCGTGCCGTCGCCCGACTGGGCCCACCACGGCACGTCCGCCGCTGATCCGCCCGCCTGCTCAGGTCCCGCGCCGGGGCCCGGGTTCGAGTCGGGCATCGGGGTCGGACTCGACGTCGAGGTCGATGCGGTGGTGGACGGGGTGGACGGGTCGGCGTGGGTGTGGGGCGTCCAGGCCGCGCCGTCCCACCAGCGGAGCTCGCCGGAGCCGCCGGGATCCGCGTACCAGCCTGCCGAGGGAGTGGTGGGTTGATCGGTCACAGGTCCTCCCGGAGATCAAGTGAAGGTCACGCTCTTGATGAACGGGTCGAGGGTCGCGAAGCAGGCATCGGCACCTCAGGCGGGCACTGCACCAGCATCGTCATACCCCAGACGCCCTTGACCACCACGATCGCCCGTCCCACCAGCGCGCCGACGGTGAGGATCGCCCCCGAGGCCGATCAGGACCGCGACGATCGCGATCGAGGTCTGTCGCTGTTTCCCGCCGCCCGTTCCCGCCATCGGGGAGAGTCTCGCGCGTGCCCGTTCTCGCCCCGTGGAGGGGTCACCGTTCGCGCCGGTTTCAGAGGATGACGAGAGTTCGGATGTAGGGGTCCGCGGCGCCGAACGTGGCTGTGGCCTGGTCGGGTGCCGTGGCCACCGTGATGGTGACGGCGGTCGTTCCCTTGACGGCAAGGAGCAGCTGCTGTCGCAGCAGCACCCCGGGCCCGGGGGCGTAGTCGTTCGTGAGGATGGCGGCCGGGGTGCCATCGGCCAACGTGGTGGGGATCGGGCTCGGCGACGTCATCGTGAGCCCTTTCAGGCTGCTGAGCGCGGTCAGCGTCTGCTGGGCGAACTGCTCGGTGGTCGTGCCCTGTGCCACCGTCCCGGCAACGACGCTCACGACCGACGGGTTCGCGTCGGTGGCGGCCCCGATCGTCCACTGCGGGGTGGCGCTGAGCGCGCTGGACGTGAGCACCCAGGTCGGCCCGGCGGTGATCTCCCACAGGTGGTTCGACTCGACGTAGTGGGTGCCACCGTCGCCGGCGGTGGTCGTGGTGACGGACTCGCTCGGATCGAGCTCGGGGAGGGCCTTGGTGTCGAGCGTGGTGTCGTCGGCGGACTGGCTCGCGTCGTCACCGGCGTCCGCGGTCGACTTCGATCCCGAGTTCGCGCTCACGAACGTGAGGGTGCCGGCCAGCGCCAGCATCAGGATGCCGATGGCGATGACGCCCCACAGGATGCGCCGGGGTGTCTTGCTGGTGGGCAGATCGGGGAACTGTGGCTGGTGCACGGCCGGTCCGGACGCGGCGGTCGACCGCGATCCCGCCCCCGCACGCGACCGGCGGGGCGGGGGCGCCGGTGCCGGCTGGGTGTCGTCGGTCCAACTCTCGCCGTCCCACCAGCGGAGCTGATCGCTGCCTTCGGGGTCCGGGTGCCAACCGGGCGCCATCTCGGTCATGGCGGACAGTCTGGCTTCCGAGCCGGGGGCCGCAGGGTCAGGTCGGCACCCGTGTCCGGAACCCAGCCCAGGAACCGGTCTGCGACCGACTGGAAACTCGTTCGGCAAGGGCCCGTGCGCTCGTTAGGTTCCGGCGGATGGACACCGCTGCAGCAGGCGACGTGGTCGAGCGGATGCGGGCCGACCTGCCGGCGGCCATGAAGGCGCGCGACGCCTCGGCCGTGCTGGCGCTGCGCACCGGGCTGGCGGCCATCGCCAACGCGGAGGCCCCGCCGATGCCGCCGCCCGGGCAGGCGCGCCCGGATCGGCCCAGGCCGATCCGGTGGTGGGTCAGTTGGTCGAACATGCCCGCCTCGAGCTGTCGCCGGACGACGTCGACCGCATCCTGCGCCACGAGATCGCCGATCGCCACGACACGATCGCCGCGATCCGGCCGCACGGACGCGACGCCGAAGTCGACGACCTGCGGTCCGAGATCGCGGTGCTCCAGCGCTACCTCGCCTGAGCCGGGGGTGAGAGTGCGGCCTGACGCGGCAGGCCTGAGGGAGCAGACGGTGGCAGGCATCATCAGGACCTTCGTGGGCGGCGGCACGGTCGGCCGGATCGACGCGCCGGTACCGGCGCACGACGAGCGGTTGAAGCACCCGTCCGTGGTGTCGTTGGCCGCCGACGGTTCGAGTGGTTGGCGGTGCTCGTCGGTCGTCAGGCGGTGGTGACCCGGCGGCTGGCGGAGTCGGTGAGGCCGTCGGCGCGGGCGCGGGGGAGGACGTGCCAGAGCTGGTCGAGCGCGTCGTCCCAATCGGCCAGCAGCACGCGACCGCGGCGTCGAGCCGGTGAGCTCGACGTGGCGCTCGACCAGCCAGCGGAGCTCCTCCAGGGCCTCGTGGTCGGGGCGCAGCACCTCGACCAGGTCGCCGTTGACCCGGGTGACGACCCGCTCGATCTCGGGATCCCAGACGAAGGCCTGGCCGCCGGTCATGCCGGCGCCGAGGTTGTAGCCGATGCGGCCGAGCACGATCACGGTCCCGCCGGTCATGTACTCGCAGCAGTGGTCGCCGACCGCCTCGACCACGGCTACGGCGCCCGAGTTGCGCACGGCGAAGCGCTCGCCGGCCGCACCGGCCACGAGCAGCTCGCCGCCGGTGGCGCCGTAGAGGCAGGTGTTGCCGGCGAGCACCGTGCTGCTGGCCCGCAGGTCGATGGCGGTGCCGATGGCGTCGTCGACGGCGGGCCGGACCACGATGCGCCCGCCGGCCATGCCCTTGCCGACGTAGTCGTTGGCCTCGCCGATGAGGTCGAGCTCGATGCCGTGGGTCGAGGAACGCGCCGAAGCTCTGGCCGGCGGACGCCGTCGAAGCGCACAGTGGCCGTGCCCCGCGGCGGCATGCTGCCGTACTCGAGGCTGATCGCGCCGGCCAGCGCGGCGCCGATGGCGCGGTCGGCGTTGGTGATCGGGTAGCGCAGCTCGATCTCGTCGCCGTCCCAGATCGGGCGGAAGGCGTCGGCCAGCAGCTGGTCGCCGAGGTCGGAGCGGGGCTCTGGAGCGCCACCCGCTCGACGAAGCGCCGGGGCGGCGTCGGGATCGTCCGGGCGGCGTGAGGAGCGGGGTGAGGTCGAACGCGTCGGCCCGGGCGTCGCCGGTGCGCGCTGGGCTGCAGCAGCTCGACCCGACCGATCACCTCGTCGAGCGACCGGGCGCCGAGCGAGGCCAGCAGCCGGCGCACGTCCTCGGCCACGAACAGGAAGTACGCGGCCACGCCCTCGGGGGTGCCGGTGAAGTTGGCCCGCAGGTGGGGTCGCTGGGTGGCGACGCCCGGCTTGCACGTGTCGCGGTGGCAGGCCCGCAACATGATGCAGCCCTCGGCGATCATCGCCGCGGTGCCGAACGAGTACTCGTCGGCGCCGAGCAGGGCGGCCACGATGACCTGGCGGCCGGTCTTGAAGCCGCCGTCGACCCGGAGCCGCACCCGGCTGCGCAGGCCGTTCTCGACCAGCGCCTGCTGGGTGTCGGCCAGGCCCAGCTCCCACGGCAGCCCGGCGTGCTTGATCGACGACAGCGGGCTGGCGCCGGTGCCGCCGTTGGCGCCGCAGAGGTGGACCACGTCGGCCAGCGCCTTGACGACGCCGGCCGCGATGGTGCCGACGTTGTCCTCGGCCACCAGCTTCACCGAGACCTCGGCGGCGTTGACCTGCTTGAGGTCGTAGATGAGCTGGGCCAGATCCTCGATCGAGTAGATGTCGTGGTGCGGCGGCGGCGAGATGAGGCCGACGCCGGGTTGGGTGTGGCGCAGGCGGGCGATCTCCCGCGACACCTTGTGGCCGGGGAGCTGGCCGCCCTCGCCCGGCTTCGAGCCCTGCGCCATCTTGATCTGGATCTCGTCGGCGAGGGCCAGGTACTCGGGGGTCACGCCGAAGCGGCCCGACGCGACCTGCTTGATGCGTCGAGTTGGCGTCGTCGCGCCCGAGGCCGCGGGTGCGGAACCGGGCCGGGTCCTCGCCGCCCTCGCCGCAGTTCGACCGGCCGCCGATCGAGGTTCATGGCCCGGGCCAGGTTCTCGTGGGCCTCCTTCGAGAGCGACCCGTGCGACATGGCGCCGGTCGAGAAGCGGCGCGCGATCGCGCGAGGCCGGCTCGACCTCGTCGAGGGGGATGGGCTCGGCCGCCGGGTACCAGGTCCAGCAGGTCGTGCAGCTCGATCGGCGGCCGCTCGTCGACCAGCCGGGCGAAGGTCTCGTACGCGTCGTAGGACTCGCCGGCGATGGCCCGCTGCAGCAGGTGGGCGGCGGCCATGTCGCCGCACCGCGGCGTCGGCCAGCGGGTCGGGCCACCGGGCGGCGGACCTCCTGCACGAGGGTCAGGTCGTTGAGCGCCTGCACGATCTCCTTCGTTGCGCGTGGTGCTCGCCGCCCTTGCGCACCCGGAAGAACCCGGGCGAGGTCGAGGGTCGCGTCGTCGTCGGCCGATCGCGGCGGGAAGCGCGTCGCCATGGCGGCTCCGGCATGTCGTCGCCGAGCGTGCTGCCCAGCCGAGGCCGCCGACCACCGACGGCGTGCCGGTGAAGCACACGTCGACGACCTCGGCGCCCAGACCGAGCGACCTCGAAGGTCTGGGCCCCCCGGTAGCAGTCGATGGTGCTGATGCCCATCTTCGACATGATCTTCAGCACGCCGGCTTCGACCGCGGCCTCGAAGCGGTCCTGGGCCTCGGGGCTGACCGCCTCGGCGTCTCGTCGGCGTCGGCCTCGGCGGCGACGGTCTGCGAGGGCCAGCCGGGGGCAGACGGCGTCGGCGCCGTAGCCGAGGAGCGCGGCGATGCCGTGCACGTCGCGGACGTCGTCGGTCACGACGACCAGGCTCGTCACCGACCGGAGGTGCCGGTCGATCGAGCCGCTGGTGGACGGCGCCGAGGGCGAGCAGGCTCGGGATCGGTGCCGCGCTCGGGGTCGGGAGTCGCCGTCGGTCGAGGATCACGATGCCGGCGCCGGCGCGCCACCAGCTCCTCGGCCTGGTCGGCCAGGTCGTCGACCGCGGCCGCGCAGCCCGCCGGGCCGTCGGCGACGGCGAACGTGGCGTCGAGGCGTGACGGTCGAGAACGGGTTGAGCTCGGGGTCGCGACAGGTCGGCGACGGCCGAGGGGAACAGGAAGAACGAGTCGAGGCGCGAGCAGCCTGGCCGCGTCCGGCGCCTCGCTCGAGCAGCGGGAGCCCGAGGGCCGAGCAGCACGCGCAGGCTCATCACCAGGCGCTCGCGCAGCGGGTCGATCGGCGGGTTGGTGACCTGGGCGAATCGCTGGCGCAGGAAGTGGGCGACCGGGCGGGGCCGGCCGGCGAGCGGGGCAGCGGCGAGTCGTCGCCCATCGAGAAGGTCGGCTCGTAGGCGTCGTTGGCCATGGGCTTGAGCACCATGGCCAGCTCCTCCTTCGTGTAGCCGTGGGCCAGCTGGCGCTCGAGCAGGTCGTCGGGGGGCTCCTCGACCGGCTCGCCGTCGCCGAAGTCCGAGAAGCCCGGCCGACGGCCCACGCGGCGTACGGCGCGGCGGCGGCCAGCTGCGCCTTGAGCGCGAGGTTGCGCAGGACGCCGTCGCTCGGGCGACACCCAGAGCATGTGGCCGGGACCGAGCCGGCCGCGCTCGACCCGGCCGTGGCCCGAGAGGTCGACGGCGCCGACCTCGGAGGCGCACACGACCAAGCCGTCCTCGCAGACGGCGTAGCGCAGCGGCCGCAGCCCGTTGCGGTCGAGGGCGGCGCCGACGCCGATGCCGTCGGTGAAGATCACGCCGGCCGGCCCGTCCCACGGCTCCATGAGCGGCGGCGTGGTACGCGTAGAACCCGCGCACCTCGGGGTCGAGGTCGCGGGCCTGCTCCCACGCCTCGGGCATGAGCATGGCCATGGCGTGGGCCGCGCTGCGGCCGCCGCGCACGAGCAGCTCGACGGTCTCGTCGAGCTTGCCCGAGTCGGAGTCCGTCGGGTCGAGCACCGGTCGGAACGCGCCTCGGCGCCGAGGCCGGCCGCCTCGGTGCCGAGGTCGCCCCGGCCCCGCATCCGGTTGGCGTTGCCGCCGATGGTGTTGATCTCGCCGTTGTGGCAGAGCATGCGGAAGGGCTGGGCCCGCTCCCACGTGGGCAGCGTGTTGGTCGAGAAGCGCTGGTGGAAGATGGCGAACGAGGCGGCGAAGCGCTCGTCGGCCAGGTCGAGGTAGAAGTCGGCCAGGGCGTCGGCCGCCACCAGGCCCTTGTGCACGATGGTGCGGAACGAGCACGACACGACGTAGACGCCCGGCCGGCGGCCGTCGCGATGGCGCCGCCGCAGCCGGTAAGCGAGCGCTCGCCTCGTCGCGGCATCGAGTCGGTCTCGGGTCGCAGGCGAAGAGGACCTGCGACGATCTCGGGGCGGGTGCGCGCGGGCGAGGTCGCCGAGCGCCGCGGTCGTCGGTCGGCGGGCGTGCGCCAGTCGACGATCTCGCAGCCACTCGGCGGCCGCCGACTGCGACGGCCTCGATCTCGGTCGGTCGGGGGTCGTCGCCCCGCACGAAGAGCACGGCCACGCCGGTGCCGCTCGCCGAACATCGCCGCGGGGATCGGGGTGAGCAGGCCGGTGCCGTCGCTGGTGCGGGCGTCGGCGGCACCGCGCCGCGGTGCTTCACCCGGGCCAGGCCGCCGAGCGCGGCGGTGACGATGGAGCGGGACGGGGGGCCGTGGGCGTCGGCGACGAAGCCGATGCCGCACGCATCGAACTCTCTCATGTGGGATGTCTCTCTGGTCGCGTCCTGCGGGAGAGTCGATCGGGGGCGCATCATCGTCATTGACGAACGCGGCGCCATTGCCCACGAGCCCCGACCGGGCTGGGCGAGACTGTACCGTCCCTCCTCCGCAGCCGGCTATCGATCCGAGGCGCGTGTCGATCTCATCCCGAGTCCGATCGATCGAGTGGCCATCGATCAGGTGGCCGTCGTCGTTCCCCGGTCCGCCGCGCCTGCGGCCCGAGATCTGGCTGGTCGTCATCGTCGTCGCGACCATCGCGGTGATCGGTCTGGTGGCGTTCGTGCAGTCGGGCGACTCGTTCGATCGGGCCGGCGCCGTCACCCGGACGGTCGAGCGGCAGCGCCGGTCGCCTCGACCAGAGCCAGGCCGAGTGCTACGTGGACGGCGTGAAGAAGCAGCTCGGCGGTCGCTACCTCGGCGGCCGGCGCATCGGTGCCCGACGACGTGGCCGCGCAGCATGACATCGATCCGGGTCGACTGCGTGGGCGTCGCCAACCTGGGAGTCGCGACCACGGCTCGATCCGGCCGATCCGTCGGTGACCGCCGTGCCCTCCACCGAGGCCGGCAACCTGCCCCGCGGCAGCGGGGCGACGATCCCACGCTCGACGCGCTCTACGACCAGTGCGCGCTGGGCTCCGGCCAGGCGTGCGACGACCTGTTCAACCTGGCCCCGATCGGCTCGGAGTACGAGTCGTTCGCCATCACCTGCGGCAACCGGACCACCGAGCGACGGTGCGCCGAGGTGTACCTGCTGCCCGAGACGACCACCGGTCCCCCTCCGGTCGCCCCCGCCATCACCGGCCCCCCGGCACCGCCCGCCCCGCCCCGTAGAGTCGGCGCGATGCTCGAGAGTACGACTCGCTCAGCCCGTCGATCGGCGCCGAGGTCCGTGGCATCGACCTGGGCGACCTGCCCGACGAATCGACCCGGGCCGAGCTCGACAAGGCGTTCATCGACCACAAGGTGCTGTTCTTCCGCGACCAGCACATCACCACCGAGCAGCACGTCGCGTTCTGCCGGGCGTTCGGCGAGCTCGAGGTCCATCCGTTCGTCCCGCAGCAAGCCCGGCTATCCCGAGGTCATGGTCCTCACCCACGACGAGAGCCGCAGGGGCCACGAGAACACCTGGCACAGCGACGTGACGTGGCGGCCAGGAGCCGTCGCTGGGCTCGATGCTGCGGGCCGTCGAGGTGCCCGACGTCGGCGGCGACACGCTGTTCGCCGACATGGAGGCCGCGTACGAGGGCCTCGGTCCGGCCATGCAGGAGATGTGCAGCTCGCTCACCGCGGTCCACGACTTCACCCGGGTGTTCGGGCGCTCCAGGAGCGCCGACGAGCTGGCCGAGGCCCGGGAGAAGTACCCGCCCGCCGAGCACCCGGTCATCCGCACCCATCCGGTCACCGGGCGGAAGTCGATCTACGTGAACGTGGCCTTCACCTCGCACATCGTCGGTCTGCGCCCCGACGAGAGCGACCAGCTGCTGCATCACCTCTACCGCCAGGCCGCCATCCCCGAGTACCAGTGCCGGTTCCGCTGGGAGCCCGACTCGCTCGCCCTGTGGGACAACCGCTGCGTGCAGCACTACGCGGTCAGCGACTACTGGCCGACCCGCCGGGTGATGGAGCGGGTCACGATCGTCGGCGACCGGCCTGTCTGAGACGATGCGCTTCACCATCTTCGGCGCCGGCGCCATCGGTGGGGTCATCGGCGTCCGCCTGTTCGAGACCGGTCACGATGTGCAGCTCGTCGCCCGCGGCAGCCACGCCGCGGCGATCGCGGCCGACGGCCTGACGGTCCGGTCGCCCGATGGCGATGTCACGGCGCGGCTGCCGGTGGTCGACAGCAGCTCCGGGCTCGGCGGTTTGGGCCTCGGACCCGAGGACGTCGTGATCGTGGCGGTGAAGAGCGATGCGACCGTCGGGGTGATCGAAGATCTCGCCCGCGCCGCCCCGCCGTCGGTGCACATCGTGTGCGCCCAGAACGGCGTCGAGAACGAGCGCGTGGCCCTGCGCTCGTTCGCCAACGTGCAGGCCATGTGCGTGATGATGCCGACCGAGCACCTCGAGCCCGGGGTGGTCGTTGCCTACTCGGCGCCGATCCCCGGCCTGCTCGATGTCGGTCGCTTCCCCGGTGGCGTGGACGCGACGACCGAGGCCATCGCCGACGCCCTGACCGGCGCCGGGTTCGAGTCCATCCCCCGGCCCGACGTGATGCGCTGGAAGTACGCCAAGCTGCTGATGAACCTCGGCAACGTGATCGAGGCCGCGTCGGGCCTCGAAGGTCGGGTTCTCGAGCTGGCGTCGGCGGCCCGGCGAGAGGCGAGGGAGTGCTACGAGGCGGCGGGCATCGACTTCGCCTCGGCCGAGGAGGACCGCCGGCGCCGCGGCGACCGCCTCTCGATCGGCCACATCGCCGGTGCGACTCGCGGTGGCAGTTCGACGTGGCAGAGCCTGGCCCGATCGACCGGGCGCGTCGAGACCGACTTCCTGAACGGCGAGATCGTGCTGCTGGGCCGGTTGCACGGCGTTGCGACCCCGGTGAACGAGAAGCTCGTCGCCCTCGGGCACGAGCTGGTGACCTCCGGTGCCGAAGCCGGCTCCATCGATCCCGACGAGCTCGCTGTCCGCCTCACCCACTGAGAACCGCCGAACTTGCGTTGGATGTTCCGCTCCTGGCGCGGGTTATCCACGCAAGTTCGGGAGGGGGGCCGCTACAGTCGCCCTCCCACCGGCGGTCCCGCCGGTGGTCGGCGCGCGTGCTGGGACGAGGGTGACGAGGATGCAAGAGCCAAGGACCATCGATCTCGAGGGCGAGCTGGCCGCGCTCGAGCGCGCCCGTCAGGCGGTGGAGGACAAGCTGGAGAAGCTGGCCGGCATCTCCGGCGGCGGCGCCGATGCCATGGCCGACGAGTACATCGACGCGGTGGTGGCCGGCACGATCGACAAGCTGCAGCACGAGCTGGTCGTGTTCGGGCGCATCGACGACGAGCACGCCTGGCGGGTCGGGCTGTACGGCATCGACTCGGGCGGCGAGCAGCTGGTCATCGACTGGCGGGCCCGCGTTCGCCGAGGCGTTCTACCAGGCCGGCTTCGACGATCCCCACGGCCTCGTACGGCGGGTCAGCTACGTCGGCTGCATCGACGACCTGTTCATCGAGGAGTTCGCTACCGGGGAGGTCGTCCGGCTCGTCGCCGCTGCATGGCCGAGCTGTCGCGCAGCCGCGGCGCGCGATGCGGGCGGCGGTGGCGACGCTGCAGTCCGAGCAGGACCGCCTCGTGCGCCTCGACCCCGACGGCCCGGCTCGTGCTGCGGGGCGGGCCGGGCACCGGCAAGACGGTCGTCGGTCTGCACCGGGCCGCGTGGCTGGTCTACAACGACCGCCGGGTCACCGCCGACCGCATCCTGGTGGTCGGCCCGAGCGACGGTTCCTCAAGTTCGTGTCGGCGGTGCTGCCCACCCTCGGCGAGGCCCGCATCATCCAGACCACGTTCGACCGACTGCTCGGCCCGTCGAGCCGAGGCCGGCAGCGACGAGCGCTGGCTCGACGTGCTCGACCGCTTCGAGGCCGCGCTCTGCCAGCCGGCCGAGGTGAAGGTCGGCCACCGGCGCGCTCTCCGAGGCCGACGTGACCGAGCTGGTCGACCGCATCGGCGCCGCGCACCCTGCCGTGGCGCGACCGGCGCAAGGTGTTCGTCGAGACGGTGGCGGCCCGCCTCGAGATGCCGCGCCGGCGAGGTCGAGCGATGCGGCGGTGGCCGGTGTGGCCCCGCATGACGGCCAAGCAGGCGCTGGCGAAGCTGCGCAGCCGGGCGACGCTCGAGCAGCTCGGCGCCGACGACGACTTCATCGAGGCCTGGATGGCGTCCGACCGCAAGGTCGGCGACGGCGCGCTCGCCGACGAGGTGCGGGCCCGCTTCGAGGGGGTGCCCGGCCCGGTACGCCCACGTGATCGTCGACGAGGCCCAGGACCTCACGCTGTTCCAGCTGCGGGCGGTGATGCGGCGGCCGACGGGCGTGACGCTGGTGGGCGACGACGCGCAGCGCCACGGGCCAGCGGCATCGGCCTGCGACGGGCGGCCGAGCTGCTCGACGCCGGGCTCGAGCAGATGGCCACCGCCTATCGCATGTCGGCCGAGATCGCCGACTGGCTCAACGACTGGGCCGCGCCGCACGGCATCGACGCGGTCGAGCTGGTCGGCATCCGCCCCACCGGCGTCGACGTGGGCGAGCGCGACCGACGCTCGGCCGCGGCGAGGCCGAGCTGCGCGAGCGGTGGGCGAACGTGGCGGTCATCACCGCCGACGACGTGTGGATCCACAAGGGCGTCGAGTACGACGGCGTGGTCGTCGACACCGCCGGCGATGTCCGCCGCCGAGGTCTACCTCGGCGCCAGCCGCGCCGCCCACGAGCTCGTCCTCGTCTGACCTCGCCCGCCTGCGCTGCGCTAGACACGTGGCATGGCCCCGAAGACCACCCGTCCGTCCGTGACCTTCACCGGCACGGCTCGAGACCCACGGCACGTCCGCGACGGGCATCGAGGTGCCCGAGACCGCCGTCGAGCAGCTCGGCAAAGGCAAGAAGCCGCCGGTGACGGTGACGATCGGGTCGCACAGCTACCGCAGCACCGTGGCGGTCATGGGCGGGCGGTTCCTCCTGCCCGTCAGCGCCGACAACCGGACGAAGGCCGGCATCGCGGCGGGGGACGAGATCGAGGTCACTCTGGTGCTCGACGAGGCACCCCGCGAGGTTGCCGTCCCGAAGGACTTCGCCGCCGCGCTGGCCAGCGATGCTGCAGCGAAGGCGTTCTTCGAGGGCCTGTCGTTCAGTCAGCAGCGGTTCCACGTCGACTCGATCGAAGGGGCCAAGACCGAGGAGACCCGCCAGCGACGCATCGAGAAGTCGGTCGGCCTTCTCGCCCAGCAGAAGGCCCGCTGATCAGCGACCGTCGTGGTCAGCGGTCCAGTCCGCCGCCATCGCGACCGTGTCGCGGGGTCGAGGCCGTGGGTCGCCTCCTCGGCCATGAGGACCGCGGCTGGGACCGATCTCGTCCTCCGCGACCAACTGTCAGGCAGGCCAGCTCACGTCAGGACAGGTCGGGCCAGCGGTTGGGGCCGGGGCGGCGGCGCTTGGGGCCGCGGTCGCCGAGGGCCCAGGTGCGGCGCCAGGCCCCGGCCGTCGGGGCCCTGCAGCGACGGGGTCGCGCCGGCGTGCGCCCGCTGGCGGGCCTGCTACCAGTCGGTGGCGGCCTCGTCGGCCAGCGCGGCGACCGCGGCCTCGATGCGGGCCGCGAAGCGGCGGGAGTCCTCGCCCTCGGCGGGCCGCAGCGGCGCGCCGAAGGTGACGCGTGGTCGGCGACGGCGTCGGGCAGTCGACTTGCCCTTGCGCAGGATGCGGCCGGTGCCCTCGATGTGGACCGGCACGACCGGCACGTCGCAGCGCAGCGACAGGTAGGCGGCGCCGCCCCGGAACGGCTGGCCCCAGCCGTCGGGGCTGCGGCCGCCCTCGGGGAAGATCAGCATGCTCCAGCCGTCGTCGATCAGCTCGGCGGCGTGGTCGGCGGAGCGGCGGCTGACCTTGGTGCGCTCGATCGGGATGGCGCCGATGACCAGGGCCGACAGCGGCGCCGGTGACGTGGTTGCCGAAGAAGTAGTCGGCGGCGGCGCCGACGAACGATGTGGTGGCGCCACGGCTCGGGGATCGACGACAGCAGCAGTGGGGTGTCGAGGTGGCTGTGGTGGTTGGCGGCGAAGATCGACCGGGCCGTCGAGGTCGTGCGAGCCGGTCGAGGCCGTCGACGCTCGGGCGACGCCAGCGGCCGCACGGCCGGGCGCATCACGCCCTCGACGAGCAGCACCCGGGCGACGCGGGCCGGGTAGCGGCGGGCCCAGTCGGTGTCGTAGTTCGCGCCGACTTGCGTTTCGACGCTTGAGCCGCTCGACCCCGCCGGGCACCGTCGGGCGGCTGAGCGGGAACGGGCAACCGGCGCATCAACGCCGCGGCGGCGGCGTCGCGCCATCGCCAGCGCCACGTCCGCCGTTCGACCGGCAGCCGCTTCCTCAGCTTGGCCACCGTCTCGCTCACGTCACGTCGGCCATGAGGATCGGCGGGTTGTGCAGGTGGGTGATCGTCGGCGTCGCGGCCCGACCACGTCGGACGGCCATCTCGAGCGCGTCCTGCAGGGTCGACGCCGGCTTGAAGCCGAGGCGGCGCACCGCCCGCGGGTCGCCGCCGACGATGATCACCCGGCCGAGGTGCTGCAGGGCGTGCGCGCCCCAGTACCACATGTAGAACGGGTGGACGCCGTGGTAGGCGTAGCTCGTGCGGTACAGGTGGCGGTACCACTCGTCCTCGGCGAACTGCTTCTCGTACGTGCTCTCGATCTCGAGCGGGTCGGTGGTCTCGGCCAGCACCTGCTCGAAGAAGTCGATGTAGCTCGGGTGGTGGACCGGGTGGAACTCCCACGGCGTGGGGTGGCTCATGATGAGCACGCCGCCCTCGCGCACCAGCGGCTTGCCGCGGTAGAGGTTGAAGAAGTACCCGAGCCCGAGGCACATCACCAGGATCGGGTTCATGATCGAGTTCACGTTGTACGGGCAGATGTAGGGCAGGCCCATGGTGAGGATGTCGGTCTGGCCCTCGACCGGCACGAGGTGCTGCTCGTAGCACGTTGCGCGGTGGTGACCTCGTGCACGGCCTCGACCTCGCCGGCCTGCACCGAGGTCATGCTGCGTGCGGGCGCCTGCCAGCGACTGGAAGATCTTGCGGCGCGGCCGTGGCCGGCATGCGGTCGAGGCCCGGCCTGCATGGCCGATGAAGGTCGCCCGGTCGCGTGGCGATCCACTCCCACTCGCGCTTCTGCAGCACGGCCATCGGGCCCGTCGGTGCCGAACATGTCGTTGTTGAGCGTGGTCTCGATCTGGAAGACCTTGACGCCGGCGTCGCGTGAGCACCTTGCCCATGCGCCAGTTCGACGAGTGCAGCTCGCTGCTGGTGCCGGTCCATGAACGACTCGGCTGTGCTGCATGGTCTGGACGTTGTGGTGGTGGCGCGAGGCTGCTGGTAGCTGGCGACAGGCCGGTGGCGGTGCACTTCCAGCCGCCGTCCATCGACGACGAGGTTGATGTTGACGTAGACGAGCAGGTCGCTCTCGGCCGCCCGCTTGTTGATCTCGACCTCCTCGCCCTTGCTCGGTGGTGCCGAGGAAGGCGAGGTTGTCGGGGTCCTCGGCGTCGTGGTTGTAGAGCAGGCCGTGCGGGGCGAAGGCGTCGTAGACCCGGTCGCCGACGGCGTGGCGCAGCTCGGCCTCGGTCATGCGGCGGTGCAGCGCGAGCGCGGCGATGAGGTGGACGTCGTCGACGCCGGCCGCGGCGGCCAGGTCGAGCACCGCCTCGATGACCCGCTGGCGGATGTCGGGCCGCTTCATCGGCGGCAGCGGCAGCGAGATGTCGTCGAAGGCGATGGTGAGCTTCATGCCCGGGCGCAGCAGCGCGGGCAGCGGCTCGCTAGTCGCCGATGCGGGTTGAGCAGCGCGTGGCGGATGGCGCCGTCGGGGTCGTCGAGCGGCTCGAGCGGCTCGGCCGGGTAGATGACCCGCGATGCGGCCGGCGGGCAGCCTCTCGAGCCGGAACCCTCGCCGTGGTGGAACAGGATCGGCGGCGTCGACCGATCGACGTCGAGGACGAACCCGGGTCGGGTAGGTCACGAGTCGCGCTCCTTTCCTTCTCTGCGGAGGTCGAAGGCGATCTTACCGCGCCCGCGGCGCCGGCGTTGGCGGCGTGGGCGATGGCGTCGCTGTAGCGGCCGAGCGGGATAGGTGGCGCGTCACCAGGCGGCCGAGGTCGGCCGCCTCGACGAGCTCGAAGGCGAGGTCGAAGGTGCGTCGCTCGGTCGCCGTCGCGCCAAGCGTCTCGGTGCCGTAGGCGTAGGCACCCGCGAGGCTCGATCTCGCGCTGCCACAGGCCGGTGAGGTCGACGTGGACGTGGCCGGGCATGCCGACCATGGCGATGCGTGCCGCCGGGCCGCGACCACGGCGAGGGCCTGCGGCGAGGCTCGGCTCGCTGCCGACGCAGTCGACGACGACGTCGGCGCCGCCGGTGAGCCGGGCGATGTCGCCGTCGCCGAGCGCCATGCGAGCCGGTGATGCGGCGCACCGCCCGGGCGAGCTCGTCGGGCGCGACGACGCTCGTCGGCGCCGAGCGGCTGGGCCAGCTCGCGCTGCACGCGGGTGCTTGGCGACGGCGATGACGCGTGCCGGCGCGCGGTGAAGCGGCGGAGGGCGGCGATGGTGAGCAGCCCGAGCGTGCCCGCGCCGAGCACGACGACGGTGTCGCCGTCGGCGATGCCGGCCGCGCAGCGCGGCGTGGACCGCGCAGGCGGTGGGCTCGACCATCACCGCGGCCTCGTCGGACATGGTCGTCGGGCACGGCGTGCAGCTGGCTCTCGTGGGCGACCATCAGCGTCGACCAGCCGCCGCCGGTGTCGCAGCAGAAGCCGCTCTGCAGGCCGGGCTCGAGGTCGCCGAAGGCGATGCGCTCGCAGCGGTCGAGGTCGCCCGCGCGCGCAGGCGCGGCACACCGGGTCGATGCCGCGGGTCGACGCAGCCGAGCACCGGGATCGAGCACGACCCGCGGTGCCGTCGGTCGAGGTCGGCCGACGACCTCGTGGCCGGGCACGAACGGGAACGACACGATCGGCTCGAAGTAGCGCGACGAGCGTGCCGTCGATGGTGGCGAGGTCGCTGCCGCAGATGCCGGCCAAGCCGGGGCCTGATGCGCACCCAGTCCGGGCCCGGGCAGGTCGGGCGGATCGACGTCGCGGAGGCTGCAGCGGGCCGACCTTGGCGCCGCCGCCGGGCATCGACCGCGCCGGCCGCGATGGCGGCGGCGTACCGCGGCGAGTTGCGCTCGAACGCAGCGCCTTCATCGGTGCGGGCCCTCGCCGACGACCGCGCGCCCGGCACGAGCGGATTGGCCAGGCCGCCGTTCTGCGGCGCCGCCGTGCGCCGATCGGCAGCAGCGCGCGCGGCGCCGCCGTCGGCCTTGCGCCAGTGCTCGACGAGCCAGCCGCGCTTGCGGGCGAGGGCGGCCAGGCGGGTCTCGGGGTTGACCGCGACCGGGAAGCCGACGGCCTCGAGCATCGGCAGGTCGCTGGTGGAGTCGGCGTAGGCGACCGACTCGCGCAGGTCGAGGCCGTGCGGCGGCGGCGTAGTCGAACAGCGCCTGGGCCCGGGTCTCGCCGGTGGGCGGCACGTCGGTCGAGCTCGCCGGTGTAGCGTGCCGTCGGCGTCGACGGCCGAGCGACGGCGGCGACGATGTCGTCGAACAGCGGGCGCAGCGGCTCGACGACGAAGTCGAGCGCGCCGGTGATGAGCACGGTGCGGTGGCCGAGGCGCGCGGTGCTCGCGGACCCGGCGGATGGCGGCGGGGAACGACTTGGCGAGGATCAGCTCGCTGAACATCTCGGCGGCGTCCTCGTCGAGCTGGTCGACCGGGGCGCCCTCGTAGCGGCGGTAGAAGTAGCGGAGGAAGTCGCTGCGGTCCGCGCGGTCGAGCGCCAGCAGCGCCGGGCGCCTCGGCGAGCGTCTGCGGCCACGAAGCGGAGCCGGTCGTCGCGGCGGCAGGCGGCGGGTGGCCAGCCACGAGTACGACGCCACGACGTTCGAGGCGATCAGCGTGTTCTCGAGGTCGAAGGCGGCGAGGTGGCGGTCGGGCGACGAGGACCTGGCGGCGCAGCGCGGTCCGCGCGGGCCTCGCCGGCGCGTGCCGCCCGGCGTGGTGCGGACCCGGGCGTGCTCGACGACCGACGGCAGGTGGATCGTCGGTGGACGTAGTCGGTCCCAGTCGATCGACCCGCGGGTCGAAGCAGAACGTCGGCCTGGTCCTCGGCGGTCGAGCGGTCCCAGCAGCGCGAGCAGGCGGTCGACGCCGTAGATCGCCTCGCACTCGGCGTAGGCGCCGTAGAGCTCGACGTAGCCGAGGGCCCGCTCGACCTCCTCGCGCTTCTCCTCGAGCGTGGCGCTGAACTCGGCCTGCTTGCCCCGCAGCGGCAGCGCGCTGCAGCACCTTCTCGGCCCGCTCGAGCAGCGTCTTGGCCCGCTCGAGCTGGCCCTGCACCCGGCCGCGGCCGGGAAGCGACCAGTCGGGCACGACGATCGGCTGGCCGTCGGTCGTCGTAGAGCGGGTGCTCGGTGAACCAGCCTGCACGAGGTCGACGAGGCGGCGGTAGCGCAGCGGGTTGGCCGAGCCCGAGGCGACCTGCATGACGTCGGGCGAGCCGTCGGCGTCGGCCGGGCCGCGTGGCGGCGACGGCGATGATGGCGCGCGACGACGAGGTCGACCGGGATGACGTCGACGATGCCCTCGGGCACGCCGGGGAACTCCTTCAGCAGGCCGCGGGCGTAGGAGATGATCACCGGCTCGGCCATGCGGAAGCCGCGGATCCAGCCCGGGCACGGGCTCGGCCAGCGCCGACTCGATGATCGACGGGCGCACGATGCGAGACCGGGCACGTCGCCGCGGGTCTCGAGCAGCGCCCGCTCGCCGAGGGCCTTGGTGTAGGCGTAGGCGTCGGGCCAGCCGAGCGAGGCGGCCCGGGCGCGGCCGGCCTCGACCATGCTGGTCGGTCGACCCAGCGCGACGCGCAGCTGCTCGGTCTTCTCGGCCAGCAGCGGGGTGCCGGCGGCGCCCAGCTCGTGGCGGGCCTCGCTTGCGGAACTCGGTCGAGCTGCTCGGGCGTGCGGCTGTCGGCCTCGGCGTCGGCTGCGGGCCCGGCGGGCGCCGTCGACCTCGCGCGCGCCAGTCGACGTCGACGAAGAACGGGCTGTCGGTCGACCGTGATCTCGGGCGCGGCGCCGCGGCGGTTGCCGGCGACGTAGCAGGTGGACACGGCGACGAGGTGGGGCGTGACGCCGAGGTCGCTGCAGCGTGCGCGGCGATGCGGGTCGGGCCGAGCAGGTTGACCTCGACCGCGCTGTCGAGCGGCGAGTCGAAGCGACACGGTGGCCGCGGAGTGGATGACGATGTCGCAGCGCGGCGAGCGCGGCCCGGCCGTCGTCGTCGAGGCCGAGGCCGTCGGTGCTGACGTCGCCGGCGATCGGCCGTGACCCGCGCGGGCGGCCATCTCGGCGAAGCCGTCCTTGCCGCAGCTCGGTCGCGGAGGCGGTCGAAGGCGTCGTTCTTGAAGATCTCGCGCTGGCGACGCGCTGCTCGACGGTGCGAGCGCCGCCCGGGCCGGACCAGCAGCACGAGCTCGCAGTCGGGCACGCCGCGGAGCAGGCGCTCGAGCAGGGCGGTGCCGAGGAAGCCGGTGGTGCCGGTGATGGCGATGCGCTTGCCGGCGAGGGCGTCGGCGATCACGCCCCACTGTCTACCACATTCTCGTACCAGTGTCGGTAGGCGGCATCGACGGCGACCCGACCCGGGAGCGAGTCCTCGACGCGGCCCTGGCCTCGTTCGGGACGCCGTGGCTACGAGGCCACGTCGCTCGACGCAGCTCGCCGCCGAGCTGGGCGTCCGCAAGCAGACGATCCTCTACTACTTCCCGTCGAAGGACGAGCTGCTCGACGCCGTCATCGACCGCAGCGCGGCCGAGCTGGCCGCGGCGCTGGAAGCAGGCGCTGGCCGGCGCCGGCGCCGGGTTGGGCCGGGTCGAGGCGATCGTGCGGTCGGTGTTCCGCCTGGCGCTGCGCCGGCCCGAGCTGCTCGGCTTGCTGCGCGAGGTCAGCCGGCTCGGCCCGCCGGCCGCCACCCGTCTGACCGAGAACCTCGAGCCGCTGGTGAAGCGGGCCCGTGAGTTCCTCGAGGCCGAGATGGCGGCCGGCCACATGCGCACCACGACTCCGCGCCTGCTGCTGCTGT
>CAWCSY010000002.1:0-1713209 GCA_963798355.1 uncultured Microthrixaceae bacterium
GCATACCTAGACAGACTACGTATTGCTTCCCGATTGCATCGACGTCGTCCTCACCGCGGCCACCTCGCTGCACGACACGCTGATCAACCGGTACAAATTCAGACGCCCGAGCGGCAGAGGCCCAGGACGCCTACCAGGCCGCCATCGACGCCGCGGTGGCGCGGGCGTCGCGCGCCGCGTCTCCGCGACGACATGCGCGACCGGATCCACACCGATCTGCTGGCCACAGAGGTCGACGAGGAGCTGGCCGTCGCGGTGCAACGGGCGTGCTGCCCGACGATCAGGAGGCCCCCGGCTTCGGCGGCACGCCGCCATCGGTCCGATCGCCCCCCGACCCGACCGTCCGCCAGCAGGCCGACGGCCCGGCCGGACCCGGCGAGTACCGGCGGACGCGGCGCCGGCAAGGCCGACCGCGCCGGCGACGACCCGGCCGGGGCGGGGCCGAGGCCGCCGCGGCGCTGGCCAAGGAGGACGCAGCGGCCCGGGCCCGAGCCGCCGAGGACGAGCTGGCCGCGCGAGCGTCGCCCGGAAGCGGGCCGAGCCGCCCGAAAGCTCGAGCGGCTGGAGAAGAAGGCCCGGCCATGGAGGAGGGCGGTCACCGCCGAGGAGCGGGCCGCCTTCGCCCGTCAGGCCGCCGATGCCGCCGCCGCAGCCGCCGCCGAGGTGGCCGATGGCATCGCCCGGCTCGAGCGGTCTCGCGCCGGTCGACCCACCGAGCCGTCGCCCCATCAGGTGGCCACCAGCACACCGACATCGTGGACCGCTCAAGGCACGCCTACGGCGGCGGCAACCAAAGGACACATGGGTCGAGCACGCTCGACTCGACCGTCCGGCCCACCGGCCGGCTCAGTGGCCGGCGATGGCGTGCGGCACGTAGGGCTCCTCGAGCGCGGTTGATCTCGTCCTCGCTGAGCTCGAGCTGCTCGGCCGCCAACGCGTCCTCGAGATGGTGCAGCTTGGTGGCGCCGACGATCGGTGCGGTCACGCCCTGCTTGGCGAGCAGCCAGGCCAGCGCGACCTGCGCCATCGGCACGCCGCGCTCGCCAGCGACCTCGGCCACGCGATCGACGACGTCGAAGTCGCTCGGGTCGTGTAGAGGAATTCGGCGAACGCGTCGGTCTCGGCCCGGGTCGTGCGCTTCTCGCCCGCGTCGCGTGCGGTTGCCGGCGAGAACGCCGCGCGCCAGCGGGCTCCACGGGATCACGCCCACGCCCATCGTCGAGGCAGAGCGGGATCATCTCCCGCTCCTCCTCGCGGTAGATCAGGTTGTAGTGGTTCTGCATGGAGACGAACTTCGTCCAGCCGTTGCGCTCGGCGACCTGCTTGCGCCTTGGCGAACTGCCACGCGTACATGCTGCTGGCGCCGATGTAGCGCGCCTTGCCCGACCGCACCACGTCGTGGAGCGCCTCCATCGTCTCCTCGATCGGGCGTGCGTGGTCCCAGCGGTGGATCTGGTAGAGGTCGACGTAGTCCATGCCGAGCCGACTGAGCGAGGCGTCGATGGCCGAGAGGATGTGCTTGCGGGAGAGCCCGCCGCCGTTCTCGCCGGGCGTCATCGGCATGAACACCTTGGTCGCGAGCACGACCTCGTCCCGCGAGAGCAGCTTGCGCGAGCAGCCGACCGGTCAGCTCCTCGCTCGCCCCGTGTGAGTAGGTGTCGGCCGTATCGAAGAAGGTGATGCCGCCTTCGACCGCGGCGCGGATGATCGGCTCGGCCTCGCTCTCGTCGAGCGCCCAGGCCCGGTCGGGGTGCTCGCCGAAGGACATCATGCCGAGGCACACGCGCGAGACGCGCAGGCCGGTGCATGCCGAGGTTCACGTACTCCATGGGGCGACGCTACCCACACCGTCCGGCCGGCGGATGGCCGTCCTCGGCGTTCAGGCCGCGGGGTCGGCCGTCCAGGTGATGGCGTCGGCGAGGTCGGCGCGGGCGAAGTGCTTGGCCTCGCCCGGCGTCATCCAGCCGAACAGGGCGACGAGGTGGGTCATCCAGTCGATGTCGGCCACGATGGCGATGCGCTTCCACCTGGAGAGGTGCTCGACGCCCACCTTCATGTCCTCCCAGAGCGCTCCGCCGGACAGGCCGTCGAAGTCGTCGAACATCAGCACCACCCGCACACCGCCGTCCGCGGCCGCCTGCTGGACGGCCGGCATCAGCACGTCCCGGTAGTCAGAAGCGTGGAGCTTGCCGGTCAGGTGGAACCCGATCACGCCGTCGGGCAGGTCGGTCATGGCTTCGATCACGGTCAGGCCTCGTTTCGGATGGTGGTGGGAACCGGGAACGACGACATCGCGCCAGTCTCGCTGCGAAACCCGGCCCGCACCGCCCGAACACGAGCGCGGATCGACCGGGTCGGGTGGGTACGACAGCTACCTGGTCCCCTCGATGATCGACCTGATGCCGGCGAGATTGGCCGCCATGTTCGTCCGCCACTCGGCCATCCGTTGCGAGATGATCCGACCTTCCTTGTCCGGCATGGCGTCGATGGCGATGTTGAGGCCGGACGGGTCGGGGCCCATGCGAGCCCACTGCCGGACCGTCACGGCGTCACGGCCGGGGTCGACCTCGAACCCCCAGGTGGCCATGAGGTCATCGCCGGCGTTCACCGTCCACACCCAACGGCTGCCGGGGACGACCTCGACCACCGTGCACTCGGTCGCCCACTCGCCGAGCGCCGGGTTCTGGTTGTGGCCGCGGAACCGGCTGCCGACCTCCACGCCGGTCGCGCCGTCCAGCCACTCGACCGCCTGCAGCTCGGCCGAGAAGCGGGCGGGCAGGTCGATGTCGGTGACCAGCTCCCAGATCCGCGCCGGGTCGCCGACCACCCGTTGCTCGACCTCGACCGTGGGTTGGTCCCTGTAGCGCATGCGATCTCTCCCCTCGCCCAGGCCAGGGCCGAGTCCGCGCGCCAAACTACCCAGGTGCAGGTCGCAGCACTGATCGATCCCCACCATCCCGAGGCCGGCGCGTTCGCGCGGGAAGCCGAGCGCATCGGTGTGGCATCTCTGTGGGTGCCCGAGGTCTGGGGCTACGACGCGCTCACCGGGCTGGCTCACCTCGCGGCGCAGACCACGACCATCGGGCTGGGCACGTTCGTGGTGCAGCTCGGGTCGCGCAGCCCGGCGCTTCTCGCGACGTCCGCGCTCAGCCTGCAGTCGCTCTCGCACGGCCGGTTCCACCTCGGCATCGGGGTGTCGGGACCGCAGGTGATGGAGGGCTGGCACGGCGTTCGCTTCCAGCGCCCGGTCCGGGCCACGAGGGAGACGATCGAGATCATCCGCACGGTCAGCCGGGGTGAGCGACTCGAGCACCCCGGCGAGATCTATCCGCTCCCGCTGCCCGACAGCCAGGGCCGGGCGCTGCGGCCGATGCTGAAGCCCGACGACGTCCCGATCTACGTCGCCGCCATGGGCCCGGCCAACCTGCGCCTCACCGGTGAGCTGGCCGACGGGTGGCTGGCCAACGCCTTCATCCCCGAGTCGGCCGACACCTTCCTCGCGCCGCTCCGGGAAGGCGCCGCTCGGGCCGGGCGCACCCTGGCCGACCTCGACCTCGTGGCGCCGGTCGCGCTCGAGATCACGGCGGACGGCGCGTCCGGCACCGAGGCGGCCCGACGCCACGCCCGCGGCTACGCCTTCACGATCGGGGCGATGGGCAGCGGCAAGACCAACTTCTACAACGATGCGTTCGCCCGTCTCGGGTTCGCCGAGCAGGTGGCCGAGGTCGAGCGGCACTGGCAGGCCGGCCGACGCGAGGAGGCCGCCGACGCCGTCCCGCTCGAGCTCGGCGCACAGACCAACCTCGTGGGCACCCCAGCCACCATCGCCGCCCGCATCCCCCTCTACCGCCAGGCCGGGATCACGACGCTCCTGGCCAAGCTCGACACCTCCCACGACGACCAGCTGGCCAGCCTCGCCACCCTCGTCGACCTCGTCGCCGCCACCAGACCGTGATCGCCGGTGGCTGACGAGCTCGAGACCATCGTCTGCGAGGACGTGGCCGCATGGGACGCGTGGCTGGCCACCAACCACGGTCGGGCCGAGGGCGTGTGGGTGAAGGTCGGCAAGAAGCACTCCGGTGTCAGCTCGGTGACCAACGACGAGCTGGTCGACGTCGGTCTCGTCTGGGGCTGGATCTCGGGCCACCGGAAGTCCCTCGACGACACCTGGTTCCTGCAGCGCTACTCGCCCCGCCGACCCCGCAGCAACTGGTCGGCGGTCAACGTCGCCAAGGTCGAGGCCCTCACCGCGGCGGGCCGCATGCGCCCTCCGGGCCAGGCCGAAGTCGACGCGGCCAAGGCCGACGGCCGCTGGGACCGGGCCCTCGGGAGCTGACCCGCCTCCCCGCGTGCCCCGAACCGACCCCACGCCCTGACCCATCCAGCTGGGGCAGTCGCCGGAGACTGGTGATGCAACTGCCTGATGTGTGATCGTGGAGGATCGCCGAGCAGCAGGGGGAACCATGCACGATCTCGTGATCCGAGGCGGGCCGAGTGGTCGACGGGACCGGCGCGCCGGCCCGCACCGCGGACGTCGCGATCGACGGTGACCGGATCGTCGAGGTCGGAAGGGTCGCCGAGCGTGGCGACCACGAGATCGACGCCGACGGCGCGCTCGTGGCCCCCGGCTGGGTCGACGTCCACACCCACTACGACGGGCAGGCCATCTGGGACGCCGAGATGGCCCCGTCGGCCCACCACGGAGTGACCACCGCGGTCATGGGCAACTGCGGCGTCGGCTTCGCTCCGGTGCGGCCCGGCTCGGAGGACTTCCTGATCGAGGTCATGGAAGGCGGTGGAGGACATCCCCGGCACTGCGCTGCACGAGGGCATCGACTGGCAGTGGGAGACCTTCGGCCAGTACCTCGACGCGCTCGCCTCGATGCCGCGCACCATCGACCTCGGCACGCAGGTGCCCCACGCCGCGGTGCGCGCCTACGTGCTCGGCGAGCGAGCCCACGAGGACGACCTCACCGCGGACGAGTACGCCCGCATCGCCGAGGTCGTGGCCGACGGCGTGCGGTCCGGTGCGCTGGGGTTCTCGACGTCGCGCACGATCCTGCACCGGTCGAAGCACGGCTACGTGCCCGGCACGTTCGCCGTCGACGACGAGCTGTCGGTCATCGCCGACGCGCTGGCCGGCGTCGGTCGCGGCCTGTTCCAGTTCGTCTCCGACGACCGGGCCGAGCTCCCCGACCGGGAGGTGATGGAGGGACTCGTCCGGCCGCGGCATCGACGTGACCTACTCGATGGCCCAGGTCCCGATGGCGCCCAACGCGCTTCCGCGAGTCGCTGGCCGATGCCGCCAGGATCAACGCGCGACGGCGGCGCCCGCATCGCTCCGCAGGTCCCCGCCCGACCGACCGGGATGCTGTTCGGGCTCAAGAGCTCGTTCCACCCGTTCGTCGCCCACCCGACATTCCGGGCCATGAGCGGCCTGCCGTTCGCCGAGCTCGTGGCCCGCCTCCGCCAGCCCGAGGTCCGCGACGCACTCCTGGCCGAGCAGCCCCGCACGAAGCAGAAGTCGGCGGAGCTACCTGGCCACCGCGTGGCACCAGATGTACCGCCTCGGCGTCGAGCCCGACTACGAGCCGATCCGCGAGTCGAGCGCGCTGGCCACCGCCGAGCGCGAGGGCCGGGAGCCGCAGGCCGTCGTGCTCGACTGGCTGCTCGAGGACGACGGCGACGCCCTCCTCTTCTCGCCGCTCGGCAGCTACGTCGACCACGACCACGAAGCCATCCGCGAGATGATCCTGCACCCGTCGTCGATCCTCGGGCTCAGCGACGGCGGCGCCCACTGCGGGCTCATCTGCGACGCCAGCTTCCCCACCTACCTGCTCACCCACTGGACCCGGGACCGCACACGCGGCGAGCTGATCCCGATCGAGCACGTCGTGCACAAGCAGACCCAGGCCACTGCAGTCGCCTACGGCATCACCGACCGCGGCGTCCTCGCCCCCGGGATGCTGGCCGACGTCAACGTGATCGACCACGACGCCCTGCGCCTGCACCGCCCCCGCATGGTCTACGACCTGCCCGCCGGTGGGAAGCGCCTGCTCCAGGACGTCGACGGCTACCGGGTCACCATCAAGTCCGGCGAGACCACCTTCGTCGACGGCGCCGTCACCGAGCCCGCCCCGGCCGCACCCTCCGCGCCACCGACGACGGGGTCATCCGCACCTGATCTTCACCACCGATCGGCCCATGCAGATGGCCCGTAGGTGTCCCCGCGTCGGTGCATGCGGATCGCCATCAGCGAGTTCATCAGCCTCGGCGAGCACCGGGTCGCACTTCATCCGTTCGGGGTGATGACGGGCGCGGCGCGGCGATGCAGGCTGAAGGACGTTCGTAGGGCGACCAACCGGCAGCGCTGGCCGCCGACCCAAGGAGAGATCACCCATGGTTCTTGCTGACATCGGCTCCGGAGACCTGTTCTGGTCGATCCTCGAGTTCTTCTTCCTCTTCATCCTGATCATGATCCTGTTCCAGGTCATCGGTGACCTGTTCCGCGATCACTCGATGTCCGGCGGTGCCAAGGCGGCCTGGATCATCTTCCTCATCGTGCTGCCACCGCTGGCGATCCTCGTCTACCTGATCGCCCGCGGTCCGGGCATGCAGAAGCGGGCCCTCGACCAGGCCCAGGCGATGCAGGCACAGTTCAACCAAACGGTCCAGGCCGCCGCCGCCGATCCGGCCGCCCAGATCGCCAACGCCAAGGCCCTGCTCGACGCGGGGACCATCAGCCCCGCGGAGTTCGAGCAGCTGAAGCAGAAGGCGCTGGCCTGACCGTCACACCGGCGTCGGTCGGCTCGGGGGCACGAGGCGAGCTCGGCTCCTAGGGTGGCGATTCCGGCCGACGACCAGGGATGTCCAGATGAGCGATTTCGGGAAGAGCACCACCACCGACGAGGTGCTCGACGGGATGGACCTGACCGGTCGTCGGGTGGTCATCACCGGCGCGGCCACAGGCCTCGGTCGTGAGAGCGCCAGGGTGCTGGCTGCCCACGGCGCGACCGTCACCGTGCTCGCCCGTAGCGAGGAGCGGGCGGCCGGAGCCCTGGCCGAGCTCGAAGCCGACGTTCCGGGAGCGACGGCCGAGTCCGGGGTGGTCGATCTGGGCGACCTCGCCAGCGTGCGGTCGTTCGCCGACACCTATCTCGCCACCCATGACGCGGTGGACCTGCTCATCAACAACGCGGGGGTCATGGCCTGCCCGTTCGGTCGCACGGTCGACGGCTTCGAGACCCAGTTCGGGACGAACCACCTCGGCCACTTCCTGCTGACGGCACTGCTGTCGCCCGCGATCCTGCGTGGAACCGACCCGCGGGTCGTGACGTTGACGTCCGCCGGCCACTCCCGCGCCGACGTCGACCTGGTGGATCCGAACTTCGAGACCACCGAGTACTCGCCGTGGATCGCCTACGGGCAGTCGAAGACCGCCAACGCGCTGTTCGCCCGGGAGCTGGCCCGCCGAGCCGGACCGCAAGGGCTCCTGTCGTTCTCGGTGCACCCCGGTGGCATCATCACCGACTTGGGCCGCCACCTGAACGAGGAGCTCATGAACGACATGCTCGACTTCTCGAGGACCCGCTCCGAGGCCGCCGCGGGAGCGAGCGGCGCGACCGTCGACGGTCCGCCCCAGGCGAGCTTCGAGTTCAAATCGGTGGAAGCCGGCGCCGCCACCCAGGTGTGGGCTGCGACCAGCCCCGAGGCCGAGCTGGCGGACCACAACGGCGCGTACCTGGCCGACTGCGGGTTGGGGGTCCTCGGCGCCGACCCCGGCGTGAACGGGTTCCTCCCCTACCTGCTCGACGACGACCACGCGGCCGCCCTGTGGGACCTCAGCGAGCAGCTCGTCGGCACCCCGTTCGACCTCTGATCGGCCGGAGCGACATCAGTCGAGGTTCACGGCAACGGTGACGTGTTCCCACTCGTCGACGGTCGCCGTCCACGTCGCCGTCTTCTCCCGGAACGCGGCGAGCACGTCCTGACCCAGGAGCAGCCGGAGGGGAGGGTCGTCCATCCCCACGATCTGCAGCACCGCGGCGGCGAGCTTGGCCGGGTCACCGGGGAGGTGCTCGCCGAAGGCCACGATGAGCTCCTTGCGCTGCGACACGTCGCCGTAGCCCTCGATGTTCTCCGCCTGGTGCATCGAGCGGGTGATGTAGTCGGTCTGGAAGGCGCCGGGTTCGATCGCCGACACCTTGATCCCGAACGGCGCGACCTCCTTGGCCAGCCCCTCGGTGAGCGCCTCGAGGGCGTGCTTGGTGCACGAGTAGTAGGTGTTCGGGGGGTTGGTGACGATCCCGGTCATGGAGCTCACGTTCACGATGTGGCCCTCACCTCGGGCCCGCATCCCGGGCAGCACCGCCTTGATCATGTCGACCGCACCGAAGAAGTTGGTGTCGAACAACGATCGGACCTCGGCATCGTCGCCCTCCTCGACGGCGGCGAGGTAGCCGTACCCGGCATTGTTGACCAGCACATCGACCCCGCCGAACGCGGCGTCGGCCTGCGCGACCGCGCCGTCGATCTGGGCACGGTCCGTGACGTCGAGCGCGACGGCGACGGCGGAGCCGGGATGGGCATCGACGAGGTCCTCCACCGTGTCGGGCCGGCGGGCGGTGACCACGACCGAGTGCCCGGCGTCGAGCGCGGCGGCGGCGATGGCCCGCCCGATCCCCGTCGAGCAGCCGGTGATGAGCCACCGGCTCACGACAGCACCTCGGGTAGGCGCCGGGCGTAGGCCGTGGCCCGTTCCGAGAGCTGGGCGGCCCGCTCGTCGGCGGTGACCGGTCGGGTGCCGGGCGGGAGCACCGACTCGAGGTCGGCCAACTTCACCACCCGACCCGAAGCGGAGAGGCCTTCCGTCGGTCGCTGATCGGGGAACTCGGCCATCCGCAGCGTGAGGATGCCCGACGACAGCCCGCACGGGTCGACCCAGTTGTGGACCCCGGGGTCGGCGTTGGAGATCACGTAGGTCCAGGAGCCGTCAGCGTTCGGTTCGGACTGCGCCTTGTTGAGGCTGCCGGTGCGATCCATGATCCCCATCGTCGTGCCCCACACGTTCGAGATCGGCACGGTGAAGTAGCGGGCGCCGCCGTCGTTCACGTCGATGACGAAGGCCTCGTCGTCCTCGAGCTGGAAGTGGCCGCCGACGTACACCTGGTTGCGCAGCGCCCCACCCGTGTCGGCCGAGTGGGCGAGGTGGAACCGGTTGGGCCGTCCCATCGTCATCCCCTTCGACAGGCTGTGGCTGAAGTCGGCGAACTTGTGCATGTACTCGGCGGTCCGCTGCGCCTGCTCGTCGTCGGTGAGCGGGGCCGTCGACGGCAGTGCCCCGAGGCGGACGATCTCCAACCAGTTGGAGTCGTCGGTGCCCCAGTCGAGCATGACGTCACGGATGTAGAACTCGTGGGACGGCTCGGTCGACCGCACGTGGTTCGGGCGACCGCCGGCCTCGTCGGCATCGACGGTCACGACGAAGGATCCGTCGGCCTCGGTCACCAGGTCGTGACCGTTGAGCAGGCCCTCGGTGCCCATGCTGTCGTCCCAGAGGGTGAAGTAGTTCTCGGTCATCCGGTGCACGCCGACGCGCCCGCGGATCTCGTAGCGCTCGGTGCCGGAGATCGGGATCACCCGGTAGATCGTGTCGGGGTTGTCGATGCCCCACCGCGTCCCCGGGATGCGCAGCCCGTCGACCTCGTGCTCGAGACGGGTGATGCAGGTGACCTTCGGGTGCCGGGGATCCTGGTTCGAGGACCAGATCGTGGCCGAGAACATGACCTCCTCGAAGGCCCAGTCGAAGCAGTCGCGCATCACCGGCGACGGGTGCTCCTTCTCCAGCCACTCGGCCCGGACGACCGCACGGGCCTCGGCCACCACCGGGTGCTCCCAGATCTGCAGTGCGGCCTTCTCGTGCTCGTGCTGCTCATCGGTCGCGACCGGGTGTCCGTGCATCCGAGCAGACTAGGAGGCATCTCCTAGAGGAAGCGTCGGCTGTACTCGGCGAACCGCGCTCGGATCTGGTCGTCGGCGAGCCCGAAGTCGTCGGCGGAGTAGCGGTGGACCGGCAGGGACTCGCGCTTGCGATCCTGCTGGATCCACGAGTGCATGGCAGCCATCGACTCGTCGGTCGACTCGAGACCGACGGCGGCGAGGACGGTCCCGGCGGTGCCGATCGGGTCGGCCATCGCGTCGACGAAGGCGACATCGCTCACCTGCGTCGCCGGGATCGCGTCCCGGGCCGCCATGGCCCGATCGCACGACCATCCCATCCGCTCGAGCCACTGGCGACCGACCTCGTGGGCGTCGACGTCGTCGCCGCAGTGGGTCCGCCACAGGGTCGTGTTGAGCGACGCCCCCGACGTGATCACGGAGACCGGATCGCGGTGTGAGTGGACGATGTGGGCATCGGGGAACTCGGCCAGCAGGACGTCCAGGTAGCCGAGGTGGTCCGGCGTCTTGAGCACGAACGGACGGACCGGCTCGCCGCGCCGCCGCTTCTGCCACTGGAGGAGCTGGAGCATCCGTCGCAACCACCGGTACGCCGGAGCGAAGTCCTGGCTGTCGACCCACGTCCGGTAGCGCGGCACGTCGCACGAGGCCTCGGGGATGTGCGAGAGGAAGGCGTCGGCCAGGAAGACGATCTCCTCCTCGGCCTCGTGGACGTAGGTGGGATGGATCGCGAACAGCTCGGACGCGAAGACGCGGGTCTGCTCCTCCCGCGCTTCGGCATCGGCGATGCGGGGGTCCTCGACCGCTGGATCCCAGCCCGGGCGGGGCGCCGGCTCTCCCACCTCCCAGCCGTAGGCGCAGGCGAGGCGCGGGTCGCTGGCCAGCACGCGCTGCAGCAGCGTCGTTCCCGAGCGCATCATGCCGACGACGACGATCGGCGCCTCGATCGGCTCGTCGAGGATCTCCGGATGCTCGGTCCACCACTGCTCGGCCCGCAGCCGTTGGATGAGGCTGCGGAGCAACGTGCCCCGCATGATGAACGACCCGAGCTCGTTCAGAGGAGCCGACCGCAGCGAGTCGAGCAGCACCCGGAGCGGCTCGAGGAAGAGCTCGGACCCGAAGTCCTCGGAGCCGGCCGCGCGCCGCGCCGAAGCCAGCAGGCGTGCCTCGTCGAACGGGTCCCCCGAAGCCGTCGTCACGGTGCATCACTATCATCCCGACCCATGTCCCACAGCGACCGCGCGATCGAGAACCTCGTCTACGCCTACGCCGAGCACATCGACGCCGGCGACCTGGCGGGGGTCGGCGAGCTGTTCCGCAACGGACGCATCCAGGCCGCCCCGGGCATGACGTTCGAGGGCGCCGAACAGGTGAAGGGCCTGTACGACAGCGCCACTCGCCTCTACGACGACGGCACGCCGCGCACGCGCCACGTCACGACCAACGTGGCGGTGGAGGTGGACGAGAACGCCGGCACCGCCACCGCCCGGTCGTACTACACGGTGTTCCAGCAGACCGAGGAGCTGCCGCTCCAGCCGATCATCGCCGGGCACTACCACGACACCTTCCACCGTGTGGACGGCGAGTGGTGCTTCGACACCCGTGAGATGTTCGTCGACCTGACCGGCGACCTCAGCCACCACCTGCTGTTCGAGCTCCGGTGACGCGGCCGAGCGACCAGCGGTCCCGGTCCTAGAGGTCGAAGCGGTAGACGTTCGTCTCGCGGAGGGTGAAGCCGATGCGCTGGTAGAGCCGGTTGGCGGCTTCACGCGATGGGCGAGAGGTCAGGTCGACGGTGCGGCAGCCGGCGTCTCGGGCCCGGGCCAGCGCGAACTGGTTGAGCGCGTCGCCGACGCCGCGGCCGCGAGCCGAACCGTCGACGACGACGTCCTCGATCCAGGCCCGGAGCCCGGTCGGGATGCGGAACATGACGAGCGTGAGGCTGCCGACGATCTCGCCGCCGCGGTCGGGATCGCGGGCGATGAGCAGCACGGACGCCTCCGACCCGGCCATGTCGGCCAGCTCCCCGGCGGTCGGCGGCGGGTTCGACCTCGACAGCTGCGGGATCAGGCGGGCGAAGGCGTCGACGACCTCGGGAGTGACCCCTTCCGTACCGGTGACCTCGCTGACCTCGACCTCGACTCCGCTCGGCGTGGACGACATGGCCGACACCGTAGACGGCGACCCGAGCCGGCCCAGTGCCGCAGAACTTGTCACCCCAGATGTCGATCTCTGGTCGATCTGGGTGACAGGAAGCGGGATGGGTGGCAATCGGCCGTCAGCCGGTCAGGTATCTCAGGCGGTGCGGCAGAACTGGGCGATGCTGGCCGCGGTCTCGCGACTGATGTCGGGACAGGCCAGCGAGAACACCTCGGTCCCGTGGATGGTGCCCATCACCTGACGGCACCGGGCCGGCACCCCGGCCCGCAGCAGCGTCCGGTAGAACTCGATGCCCTCGTCGCGCAGCGGGTCGCACTCGTTCACGCTGATGACGGTCGGGACGAGGCCACGGACGTCGTCCTCGGTGGCGAACGAGGGCCAGGCCAACGGGTTGCCGTCCTTGAACTCCTCGATCCCGTAGCCCATGGCCCCCCGGTTGTTGTGCAGGTCGAGCAGCAGGCCGTTGTTCTCGCTGGAGGACGGGAACCGCTCCTGGGGCCACGACCCCGCGATGTAGGGGCACATCGCGTAGAGACCCCGGATGAGCCCGAGGTCGCCGTCCTGCCTCAGCTTGAGGCCGGTGGCCAGCGTCAGGTTCCCGCCGCCGCTCTCGCCGGCCACGATGAGGTGGTCGGGATCGATGCCCAGCTCGCCGGCGTGGGCGTGCACCCACTTCAGGCCCGACACGCAGTCGTTCAGCCCGGCGGGGAACGGCTCGACCTCGGGCGCCGACGACGGGGTCACGCAGTTGCGGAAGTCGATCATCGCCACCGCCACCCCCTGCGCGGCGATGATGCGACCCCACGACCGGTACAACCCGTCGAAGCAGGACATCGACGACATGCCGCCACCGTGGATGTAGTACACGCACGGCACCGCGTCGTCGCCCTGCGGGCGGATGAACTGGATCTTGATGGTGTTGCCGTCGGGCTCGGACACGATCTCGATCGTGCTGACGTCGAGGCCCGCTGACGGCGCGATCGTCTCGTCGTCGAGGATCTCGAGCATGGCCCTCACCTGCTCCTGCAGCGCCACCGCCTCGGGCTGCGACACCTCCTCGAGGATCTCCTCACGGCTGGCCACGTCGCTCTGGGTCGTGTCGGGAAAGGCGTCCATCAGCGCCTTGATCCGAGGATCGATGCGTGGATCGTCTGCGATGCGTCCCATGTGTCCCCCTTCGAGATCCGGGAGGGCCATCCCGCCCGGTCGGCCCGCGGTGAGCCCATCGGAGTCTCGCGCAACCGTCGGGTCGTGGGCTGGGGTCGAGGACCGGGGATCAGGACGGGGGGATCAGGGGTCTGGGAGCAAGGTCAGGGATCCGCGGCCGGGGACCGGTAGCCTCGACGGATGGCCGGTGACCACCCCCGTCCCAACAACCCCATCCCGAGCGCCGAGCACGTGCGTTGGCGCGAGCGTCCGACCCAGACCGGCGGCGTGCTGCTGGTGGCGTTCGAGGGATGGAGCGATGCCGGCGACGCCGCCTCCACCGCGGTCCGCTACCTGAACGACCAGTGGGAGCTCGAGCCGTTCGCCGACATCGACCCCGAGATCTTCTACGACTTCTCGGTCACCCGGCCCCGGGTCGAGCTCGACGACGATCTCCAGCGGCAGATCGTCTGGCCCGCGCTGACGTTCTCGTCCGGGCGCGTCGGCTTCGGCGCCATCGAGGGCCTCGCCGGCGGCGGTCCGGCGGCCACGCTCATCGGTTCCGAGCCCCAGCTGCGGTGGCGCACCTTCACCGAACAGGTCGTCTCGGTGGCCCGCACGCTCGAGGTCGACATGGTCCTGACGCTCGGGGCCTTGCTCGCCGAGGTGCCCCACAGCCGCCAGGTGTCGGTGTTCGCCACGTCCTACGACGACGACGTCGCCAAGGGCCAGGGCCTGCAGCCCTCGCGCTACGAGGGGCCGACCGGCATCACCGGCGTGCTGCAGACGGCCTGCCGTGACGCCGGGTTGCGCTCGGCCGCGCTGTGGGCCGCAGTACCGACCTACGTCCCCGCTGCCCCCTCGCCCAAAGCGGCCCTGGCCCTGATGCGCAAGGTCAGCGAGCTGACCGAGCTGCCCTTCGAACCGACCGAGATCGCCATCGCGGCGGCGTCCTACGAGGCCCAGGTCGACGAGCTGGTCAACGACGACGAGGAGACCCACGAGTACGTCGCCCAGCTCGAGGAGCGCTTCGACCGCGGCGCGGCCGACCCGTTCAGCGACGAGGAGAGCCTCGTCGACGAGGTCGAGCGCTTCCTGCGCGAGCAGCCCGAATAGCTCAGCCAGACAGCTTCGGCAGACAGCTCAGGCCGCGAGGTGCCACCAGGGCGAGGGCCCACCGGCGTTGCCCACGGCGGCGGCGTCCACGGTGGTCGTCGACGGCGTTCCTGACAGCGGTGACGACTGCACGCGCGCCTGGCCCCGGGCGTTCACCACGTAGGTCCCCGCGGTCGGGACGGTCTTCAGCACGGTGCCCGCCACCGGGAGCATCAGGAGGTGGTTCCACTGGCGATCGCTGCCGGCCCGGTCGAGCGCGGTGACGTCGACCTCGGTCCAGTGCGCGTTGCGCGGGATCGGGGCGGTGGTCGACGTGTAGATCGGGGCGCCGCCGGCCACGATGTACACCTCGCCCCGCTGCTGGCCCACGAGCACCGTGCCATCGGCCGGGCGACCGAGCAGGTGGTTGACCCGCCCCGTGCCGGCCGCGTCGAGGGCGGCCGAGTCGACGTCGGTCCAATGGGCGTCGCCGGCGATGGGGGCGGTGGTCGAGGTGTAGATCGGGGCGCCGCCGGCCACGATGTACACCTCGCCCCGCTGCTGGCCCACGAGCACCGTGCCGTCCGACGGGAGGTTGTTCAGGTGGTTCCACGGGCGGGCCTGGCCGGCGTGGTCGATCGCCGTCACGTCGATCAGGGTCCATGACTTGGCGCCGATGGGAGCCAGGCTGGACGTGTAGACCGGAGCACCGCCGGCCACGATGTAGATCTCGCCGCGCTGCTGGCCGACCACGACGGTTCCATCAGCCGGTACCGCCCTCAGGTGGGACCACACCCCGTGGCCGCCGGCCTGGTCGATGGCCTTCGAGTCGACCCAGGTCCAGGTCCTGCCGGCCGGGATCGGGTCGATGGTCGAGGTGTACACCGGGGCCCCGCCGGCGACGATGTAGACCTCGCCGCGCTGCGCGGCGACCAGCACGGTGCCGTCGGCCGGCGTGGTGGGCAGCGAATCGATGTAGGACTGGTCGACCTGGATCGGCTCGTTGCCCGGGAACGGCTCCCAGGTCGACACGTAGATCGGGGCGCCCCCGGCCATGCGGTACACGGCGTGCTTCTGCGCCGAGACGATGAACGTGCCGTCGGCCCCGATGTCGGGACCGGTCGTCGTACCGGCGAGCTGAGCGAGCTGGTCACGGGAGCCGTTGAACCGGGAGATGTCGACGTCGCCGCTGATCCCCGGGATCGACCCGGTGGACGTGTACTGCCAGAACGTGGCCGACGGCCACCCGCCCATCGGCGAGAGGGGCGGGGTCCACTGCGCCTGCCACAGGTAGTAGTTCGTGAACGCCGTGCTGCCGGCCATGGCCGATCCCCAGAACGACGGACCGCTGTAGATCATCGGACGGCGACCGGTCAGCTGCTCGGTGGTGGTGAGCCATGTGCGGGTCCAGGCGATCAGATCCGTCGGGGACAAACCGCCGGTCACCTCCAGGTCGAGCACCGGTGGCAGGTCGAGCGGACCCCGCAACGACCGGACCGTGGCGGCGTAGGTCCGGGCCTGGTCGGACGCGGTGCTGAGCGGCAGCTGGGGCCGCGCGAAGGCGTAGGCGCCGCGGTACAGGCCCGCCGAAGCCGCGGCGTCGAAGTCGCGGCGGAACCACGGGTTGACCGAGTCGACGCCCTGGCTGGCCTTGACGAAGGCGAACTGCTGCCCCGAGTTGCGCACGGCTCGCCAGTCGATGGCGACGTCGTTCGTGTGCTGCCAGATCGAGACGTCCGGGCCGGTCGGGGCGCCGGGGCCGAATCCGGCGGTCGGACTGGCGACGCTGGCCGCGCTGGTGCCTCGGCGCGCCGGGCGACGCGGACGCGGTGGCGGCGAAGGGAACGGCCACAGCGGCGGTGGCGCAGAGGAGGACGGCCAGCGCGACGACGAGGGGGGAACGGCGGGGCATGACAAGAGGAGCCATCGACCGGTCACGCCGGGAACTGGAGCGATTGGTGTGGGTCGCTCCGGGTCGCGTTCGCTCGCCGCCGCGTGTCGAAGGTTCGCGCCGCAGGTCGTCGGGGTCCGCACCTCACGGAACGCTCATCTCCTCGTCGTCGGTTGCTCACCCCCGAGTCCTATGTTCTCCTCATGGTCCGAGCCCCATCTGCCCGCCAACTCGTGCGATCCGGTGCGGTCGCGATCGTGCTGTTGCTCGTCGCCGCGTGTGGGAGCACGTCGTCGTCGGATGCGGGCGGTCCGACCCGACACGGCCGACACGACGGTCCCCACCGGGGCGACCGAGCTGTCGACAGGCACCTATGCGACGGGCAGCCACTCCGTCAGCTGGGACGTCGACGGCGTCACCCGCACCGCCGAGGTCGTGGTCCCGGCCGGGCTGACCGGTCCGTCGCCCCTGGTCGTGGCGTACCACGGGCACGGCGGCAAGGGCTCGTCGTTCCAGAAGAAGATGGACGTCGAGGGGTTGTGGCCGGAGGCGATCGTCGTGTATCCCGACGGCCTCGTCGGGCACAAGGGCAAGACCGACCCCGAAGGCGTGCGGACCGGCTGGCAGCAGGTCGAGAACGACGAGGGCGGGCGCGACCTCCGCTTCTACGACGTGATGATGGCCGACCTCCTCGATCAGCTCCCGATCGACGGCCAGCGGATCTTCGTCGTCGGGCACTCGAACGGTTCGGCCTTCACCTCCCTGCTGCTCAACGTCCGGGGTGACCGGATCGCCGCCACGGCCAACCTGTCCGCGCAGGCCGGTCGCTTCCTCGACACCGACCCCGTGCGGTCGATGTTCATGAGCATGGGCGAGCAGGACCCGATCGTCCCCTACGACAACCAGAAGCTGTCGATCCCCCTGGCCGAGGCCAAGCTCGGCGTCGACCCAGCCGCCGCCGCCGTCGACGGCTACCTCCGACTGGAGACCGCCCCCGGCAACCTCGAGCTGGCCACCTACGTCCACCCCGCCGGCCATGAGGTCCCCGACGCGGTTCCGCCCCTCGTGGTCGCCTTCTTCCAGCGCCACTCCCTCGCGGACGCCCCCAGCTGAGTCACTCGCCGAGGAGCCCGTGCACCGCCACCGCACACTCGATCGGCTCCCGCCGGCCCGGATGACCGGAGAGGGTCAGGAACGGGCCATGGGGGCGTGGCGGGGCCAGGGGGCGGCCTGCTCGAGGAGGCGGGCCAGGCGGAGAACCACCTCATCGGCGTGGCGTCGGCCCATGATCTGCAGGCCGATGGGCAGCCCTGCGGCGGTCAGGCCGGCCGGGACCGAGCAGGCCGGGTTCCAGCAGAGGTTGGCCAGCATGGTGAAGGGCACGTTCATGGCACCCCAGGCATCGCCGAACCGCTCCCGCATCTCGACGCCGGCGATGGTGGCCGGCGGTGGTCCGGCCGCAGCGAACGCCGGGACCGCGGTGGTGGGCGTGAGCAGCACGTCGACGCCGTCGACCGCGTCGAAGATGGCCGCCACCTCGGCCTCGAGGCGGAGGCGGCGCAGCGCCGGGTCCACGAGGGTGGGCAGCGTCCGGTCGGCCGTGGTCTCGAGGACGTGCGCGGAGTAGGGCGTCAGCTCGCCGAGGCGACCGGGGTAGGCATCGGTCCCGGCCACGTTGATCCACCGCGAAAGGTCGCCGGCGCTCGTCCACGCCTCCACCGGGTCGGTGAGCTCGACGTCGAGGTCGAACAGGTCCACGCCCGCGGCGCCGGCCAGCACCTCGGCCGCCCTCCGGGTCACCTGCGCCACCTCGGCATCGACCACCGCGAACCCCAGATCGGGCGACCACGCCACCCGCAGCCCGCCCACGTCGAGCGTCTCGATCGCCTCGAGGTAGGAGACCTCGGGCGCGGGCAGCGACGTGCGGTCGGCGTCGTGCGGGCCCGCGGTGAGGTCGAGGTGGCAGGCCGCGTCGCGCGACGGTCGTGGCCATCAGCCCGACCACCGCGGTCTGGGCCGGATCCGCGGTCGGCTCGGGGATGCGGCCGTGGCTGGGCTTCATCCCCACCAGCCCGGTGAAGGCGGCCGGGGTGCGGATCGAGCCCCCGCCGTCGCTAGCCGTGGCGAAGGGCACCAGTCCCGCCGCCACCGCGGCCGCCGACCCCCCGCTCGACCCACCGGGAGTGGTGGCCAGGTCCCACGGGTTGGTCGTGACGCCGGAGGTGCGGTCCGGGTGAACTGGAGGGTGCCGAACTCGGGCGCCGCGGTCTTGCCGACGGGTATGGCCCCGGCTGCTCGCAGCCGGGCCACGTGGATCGAGTCGTGCTCGACCGGGCCGCGGTCGACGAACAGCTTCGAGCCGTGCGTGGTCGGCATGCCGGCGCAGTCCTCGAGGTCCTTCACGCCGAACGGCACACCGGCCAGCGGGCCCGATCGCCTCACCACCGGCGAGGGCAGCATCGACGGCCCGCGCCGCGACCCTGGCCCCGTCGAGGTCGAGGTGCACGAAGGCGTTGAGCTCGCCGTCGTGGGCCGCGATCTCGGCGAGGCAGCGCTCGAGCAGGTCCGACGCCGAGTATCGACCGTGGCGGATCGCCGCGGCCGCGTCGAGCATCGACGGCATCTCACCGATCGCGTCGTGTTGCTCACCGGTCTCACCGGGCGCCCTGGACACACCGGAGGTCCCGTCGAGTTGATCGGGCTCATCGCTCACGGTCGTGCTCCCCTCCCCGGTGATGTCAGCCGGGCTGCCAGATGTTCGCGCTCAAGGGTTCTCGGTGCGCCAGGTCGGGTTGCGCGGTCGGTCGTAGACCACGTCGATCGGCTCGCCCCGGATGGCGGCGAACGCCAGGTCGCTCCACTGCCCGGCGCCGGCGATCGGCTCGGGCAGCGCGTCCTGGGCGAACCACCCGACGCCGTCGGTCTCGAGCGGATGGGCCTCGAGCGATCCCGCCGACGGCCCGGCAGTGGAAGACCAGCGAGTACAGCGGGATGCGGGTGAAGCCGAGACGCAGGCCGTCGAACACGGCGATGAGCTGCACGACCTCGCACTCGATGCCGGTCTCCTCGTGCACCTCCTTCACCGCGACCTCGCTGGCCGAGTAGCCGATGTCGGCCCATCCCGTGGGATAGAGCCAGATGCCCGAGTCGGCCCGCTTGATCAGCAGGATCTCGCCGTCGTCGTTGCCGACCACCGCGCCGACCGCGACCTTCGGCGTCTGGTAGCCGGCCACGCCGACGCCGACCGAGCGCATCCACTCGTGCACGAGCTCGTCGATCGAGAAGTGGCTCCCGGCGGCGACACGCATGTCGGCCGCCACCGCCAGCACCTCCTCGAACCGCTCGCGCTCGTAGAGGCTCTCGGTGAAGCCGAGACCGGTGCGGGCGATGCCGGCCAGCGCCTCGCTCCACCGGATCAGGTCCTGCGAGCTCGGCGACCCTCCCGGATCGACGGGTTCGACCGGCTCGATCTGGTCGGCCACTAGAGCGATCCGATGATCGAGCGCTCGATCTCGACCAGGAAGTCGGGATCGGTGACCTTGGTCCCGTCCGAGCCCCGCAGGTAGAACGAGTCGACCACGTCCTGTCCGATGGTCTGCACCTTGGCCGAGCGGATGTCGAGGTCGAGCTCGGCGATGGCCCGGGTGATCCGGTAGAGCACGCCGATCCGGTCGGGGGCCCGGACCTCGACCACCGTCGCCACCTCGGAGACCTCGTTGTCGAACGTCACCGACGGCGCCTGGGGCTGCTCGGGCGAGCGAGTCGTGCGGGCGTAGGTCGTGGCCCGCTCCCGTAGGCGGGCCTCGAGCGCCAGCCGCCCGTCGAGGGCCTTCTCGAGGTCGCGCACGACCCGGTCCCAGGCGATGGTCGGCCCGTGGCTGCTCTCGACCCGGAACACCTGCAGCGCCATGCCGTCGTCGTTCGAGTACGCCGCCGCGGACAGCACGTCGAGACCGTTGAGCGCCAGCACCGCGGCAGTGCGGCTGAAGAGGCCCGTCCGGTCGCCGGTGATCACGGTGAGCCGGTCGTCGAGGCCCTGCAGCACCCGGGCACCCTCGCCCATGACCTGCAGCTGCTCGTCGGTCGGGAAGGTCGTCATGGCGATCTCGTCGACCGTGCCGCCCATGAGCAGGTGGGCGGTGCGGGACACGAGGATGCCCAGCAGCTCGGCCTTCCAGTCGCTCCACGCGGCGGAACCGGTGGCGATCGAGTCGGCCTCGGTCAGCGCGTCCAGCAGCTGGAGCGATCGCATCGACCCGACCCGCGAGGCGACCCATCGGATGGTGCCCTCGTCGGACAGATCGCGGCGGGTGGCCACGTCGGGCAGCAGCAGGTGGTCGCGCACCATCTCGGTGAGCAGGGCGATGTCGTCGGCCTCGTAGCCCATGCGCTGCCCGATGCGGGAGACGACGTCGATGCCGACCTTGACGTGATCGCCCGGGTACCCCTTGCCGATGTCGTGCAGCAGCGCACCTACGACCAGCAGGTCGGGGCGGTCGACCCGGTCGACGAGCGCCGAGGCGTTGGCCGCCGTCTCGCACAGGTGCCGGTCGACGGTGAAGCGGTGGTACGCGTTGCGCTGGGGCTTGCTGCGCACCGGCTCCCACTCGGGCAGGATGCGAATCCAGAGTCCCCGCTGGTCGAGCGTCTCGATGACGTCGATGGCCGGGCGCCCGCTGAGCAGCAGATCGGCGAACAGGTCACGGGTCTCCTGCTCCCACGGGATGGCCAGGTCGGGCGACTCGGTGGCCAGCCGGTCGAGCGTCGTGCGATCGATGCGGGCATCGGCCTGGGCCGCGGCCACCGCCACCCGCAGCACCAGCAGGCGGTCGTCACCCGGGTCGGCCGCCGCGGTGATGCACACGCGGCCGTCGCGGAGCACGACGCCCGGCGCCAGGTCGCGATCACGCGACATGCGCCACCCGAGCGGGCCCTTGAGCGACGAGTCGACCCGCTCCCAGACCTCGTCGCTCGTCCACGCGATGGCCCGGGCCGCGGCGCTGACCGCCGACATCATGTCGTCGGCGCCCTCGTAGCCGAGCGCGTCGGCGATGGCGTCCTGCTCCTCGAGCAGCAGCCGGTCGCCGACCCGGCCGGTACGGCGGTGCAGCTCGACCCGGGCCGCGAACAGCACGTCGTGGTTGTGCGCGAGCGATTGGTCGTCGCCCTGCAGCATCACCGCCTGTGCCTGCTCGGCCCACCGGATGGCGTGCACGTCGCGCAGCCCGCCGCGGCCCTCCTTGAGATCGGGCTCGAGGAGGAACGCCACCTCGCCCGAACCTTCCTGGCGGATGGTGACCCGCTTGCTCAGCTCTCCCAGCCACCGCTTCGACCGCTTGCGCCACAGCGCCAGGGCCCGGGTGCTGAGGTCGTCGGTCAGCGCAGGATCGCCGGCCAGGTGGCGGACCGTGACCAGTGACGTGGCCGTGTCGAGGTCGTCGGCGCCCAGCGACATCGCTTCTTTGATGGTGCGCACCGAGTGCCCGAGCTTCATGCCCTCGTCCCAGATCGGATACCAGATCCGCTCGGCGATGGCCCCGATCCCCTTGAGCCCGTCGTGCAGCAGCAGCACGTCGAGATCGCTGGACGGCGCCAGCTCGCCGCGCCCGTAGCCGCCGACCGCCACCAGGGCCACGCCGTCGGCCCCGGACGCTGCCTCGCGGTAGAGCCCCTGCAGCCACTGGTCGACGAGCCGGCAGTACGCCCGCGAGAGCGCGACCCCTGTGACAGAGGTGTCGGCGAAGAGCTCGGAGCGTTCGAGGCGGGGGGCCATCAGGAGTTCCTAGCAGGCGAATCGCCGCTTCCGGAACCGATCAGGGGACCAGATGCGGACTAGATGGCGTCCGCACCCTTCTCACCGGTGCGGATGCGGATGAAGGTGGGCACGTCGGTGACCCAGATCTTGCCGTCGCCGATCTTGCCGGTCCGGGCCGCGTCGGCGATCACGTCGACCACCCGGTCGACGTCGGAGTCGTCGACCACCATCTCGACCCGCACCTTCGGGCAGGAAGTCGATCGTGTACTCCGAGCCGCGGTAGGTCTCGGTGTGACCGCCCTGGCGACCGAAGCCCCGGACCTCGTCGATCGTGAGCCCGGCCAGGCCCGCGCTCTTCAGGGCCTCGCGCACGTCGTCGAGCTTGTGCGGCTTGATGATCGCGGTGATGAGCTTCACTGGGCATCCGTTCTGTCAGGTTCGGCGGAAAGAGGGTACGTCTGCGCGTCAGGAGATGCGGTCCATCGTGGCAAGATCGTCGAAGGCGTATGCGGTCTCGGAGTGCTGACTGAGGTCGAGGCCGACGAGCTCGTCGTCCTCGGTGACCCGCAGCCCCATCGTGAGGTCGATGATCTTGGCCAGCGCGAGCGAGACCACCAGTGAGAACCCCAGCACGGAGAACGAGGCCACGGCCTGGTAGCCGAGCAGCGTGAGGCCACCACCGAAGAACAGGCCCTCGTTGGTGACCAGACCGTTCACCGCCGAATCGGCGAACAGCCCGAGGAGGAGCGATCCGATCAGGCCGCCCACCAGGTGCACGCCGATGACGTCGAGCGAGTCGTCGTAGCGCAGGCGGTACTTCACCTGGATGGCCAGGAAGCACCCGATGCCGGTGACGAAGCCGATGGCCAGCGGCGACAGGCCGCTGACGAACCCGGCGCACGGGGTGATGGCCACCAGGCCCGCGACCGCTCCCGAGGCCGCTCCCAGCGTCGTGGGCTTGCCGTCCTTGAACCGCTCGACCGCCAACCAGCCGAGCATGCCGGCCGACGCGGCCAAGAAGGTGTTCATCACGGCCGTGGCCGCCACGCCGTCCGCGGCCAACGCCGAACCGGCGTTGAACCCGAACCACCCGAACCACAGGATGCCGGTGCCCAGCATGGTGAAGGGCAACGAGTGCGGGTGCATGCCCTCGCGGGGCCAGCCGAGCCGGCGTCCGAGCACCAGGATGAGCGCCAGCGCGGCGGCTCCGGCGTTGATGTGGACGACCGCACCACCGGCGAAGTCCAGCGCGCCCATCTCGGCCAGCCAGCCGCCACCGAAGACCCAGTGGGCGACCGGTGCGTAGACCACCACCAGCCAGACGCCGATGAACGTCGGCGTAGGCGCCGAACTTCAGACGGTCGGCCGTGGCCCCGGTGATCAGGGCCGGGGTGATCACCGCGAACGTCATCTGGTAGGCGCAGAACAGCACGAACGGGATGGTCAGGCCCATGGCGTCGGGTCCCAGGCCCTGCCCGACGTCCTTCAGGCCGACGAAGTCGAGGTTGCCGATGAGCCCGCCGTTGCCGAAGTCCCCGAACGCCAGACTGAACGCGATCACGACCCAGATCACCGCCAGCAGGCCCATGGCGAAGAAGTTCTGCATGAGCATCCCGAGCACGTTGCGAGCCCGCACCATGCCGCCGTAGAAGAACGCCAGCCCCGGTGTCATGAACAGCACGAGACCGGTCGAGATCAGCATCCACGCGGTGTTGCCTGTGTCCATCCGACGTCCTCCCCTGGGACCGGGCCAGGACGACGCCGGTCAAGACCTCGGAAAGACTAGCGACAGCTGACGTACAGACTGAACGCCCGACGACGTCGTCCCGATCAGGCTCCGGGATCAGGCCCGAGGATCAGGCCAGGGACGCGGCGACCCGGGCGGCGGTGGCCAGCGGATCCCAGACGGGCGAGAACGGTGGGGCGTAGGACAGGTCCGCGACGAGCAGCTCCTCGGCGGTCATGCCGGCGGTGATGGCGACCGCCAGGGTGTCGATGCGCTTGGCCGAGCCCTCGCCCCCGACGATCTGCCCGCCGAGCAGCCGGCCCGACCCGACCTCGACCACCAGCTTCACCGGTGATGGGCGAGGCCCCCGGGAAGTAGCCGGCGCGGGTGGTGCTCTCGATGGTGGCGGCCACGGCGCGGAACCCGTCACGGGCGGCCTCGGCCTCGGTCAGCCCGGTGCGGGCGACCTCGGTGCTGCACACCTTGGTGACGGCGGTGCCGACGACGCCCGGGAACGTGGCGTACCCGCCGCCGATGTTGATGCCGGCCACCCGACCCTGGCGGTTGGCCACCGTGCCCAGCGCCACGTGCACCGGACGCTGGCTGACCAGGTGGAACGACTCGGCGCAGTCGCCCGCGGCCCACACGCCCTCGACGTCGGTCTGCTGGCGCCGGTCGACCTTGACCGAACCCCGAGCGCCCAGGGTCGATGCCGGCCGCCTCGGCCAGCTCCGAGTTGGGCCGCACCCCGAGGCCGAGCACCACCAGGTCCGCAGCGATCGGGCCCGCATCGGTGTGCACGGTGCCGGGCTCGAACCCGCTGACCTCCAGCCCGGTGCGCACCTCGATCGAGTGGCGGTCGAGCGCCGCCTCGACCAGCGCGGCCATGTCCGGATCGAGCGTCCGCATGACGTGGGCGCTCGAGTCGACGATCGTGACGTCGGCACCCCACATGACGAAGGCCTCGGCCATCTCCAGCCCGATGTAGCCACCGCCGACGACCACCACGCGCTGGCATCGGCTCCTCTCGGCGAAGGCCAGCAGCTCGGTGCCGTCCTCGAGGGTCTGCACGCCTCGGACCTGATCGCCGTCGATCCCCGGCAGATCGGGCAGCGCTGGGCGGGCGCCGGTGCCGATCAGCAGGTGGTCGAATCCGATCCGGAAGGTGCGGTCGTGGCCGCCGTCGTGCACCTCCACCTGACGGCGGTCGAGGTCGATCCCCATGACCTCGTGGCCCACCCGCACGTCGATGCGGTTGTTCTCGCGCAGCTCACGCGGGGTGCGGGCGACCAGCGCGTCCACGTCGGCCACGTCGCCCGACACGAGGTACGGGATGCCGCAGGCGCTGTAGCTGGTGCGCAAGCCCTTCTCGAAGGCCACGATCTCGAGGTCGGACCGCATTCGGCGGGCGTTGGTGGCCGCCGTCATCCCGCCGGCGTCGCCACCGATCACCACGAGTCGCTCGGCCATGGAGGGCGAGGCTATCCGGTGGGCCTGTCGATCCCGGCCAGCCAGGTGGCCGCGTCAGGCCAGGTAGGTCGTGAGGTCGGTGAAGAAGGCCGACCGGGCGAGCACCCGGTCGGCTCCGGCGTGGCGGGCCTCGGTCAGCTGCTCGCGGTCGACGTGGCTGCCGAAGCCGAGGATGGTGGGACGCGGGTGGAGGGCCGCCAGGTCCCCCAACGCGTCGATGACGCCGGGACGGGCCAGGTCGACCACCACCAGCGTCGCGGCCGAGGTCCCGAGTGCCGCGACGGCCGCGGCCAGGTCCTCGGCCCGGCTCACGAAGGTGACCCGACCCGCGGCCACGGACGAGACCTTCGACCGGTCCATCAGGTCCGGCACCAGGGCCACGATGGTCGAGGCGGCGTTCGGCGGGGTCGGGCCGGCGGTCGGCGACGTGGGGCCGGCCGTCATCGTCGACCTTCCCGTCGACGGCGAGCCAGATGGACGTGGGCCTTCGCCGCGCCCCAGGTGAGCCCGGGTTCGTGGAGGGCCGGGTCGAGGTCGGCGAACGAGGCCGGGGCCAGGTCGTACGGATCATCGGGGAACTGGCGCACCGTGAACGGGTCGCGCTCGACCGGGGGCACGCCGGCCTGCCCGAGCACGGCCGTCGGGTAGCGAACCGCACCCCGCACCAGCGCGAGCGGGCTCGTCGGCTGCGCATCGATGTCGGTCAGCAGCAGTGCCCGCACCGCGGCGCCGACGTCGGCCACCGCCTCGACTCCTGCTCCCTGGGCCGCCCGGCGCTCATCCGGATCCACCTGGCCGCGGTAGGCCACGAGGATCCGCTCGACGCAACCGACGACCCATCCGGGCAGCGCCGCCTCGACCCCGTCGGCCAGGGCGAGGGCGTACCGCGCCAGCGCCGCGGCATCGTCCGGATCATCCGGCCCCGCATCGACGGGCCCGATCACCTGGCCCGGCGGCTTGTCGTCGCCGGGCCCGATGTCGTCGCTGGGCTTGGCATCGTCGGGCATGGGCCTCCATGCTGGCCGATGTGCGCCGACCCGAACGCATCGAGCCCGGCCCCGGGCAGGAGTCTGTCTGGGACTACCCCCGGCCGCCTCGAGTCGAGCCGGTCACGACCCACGTGGTCGTCGAGCTCGGCGGCATGGTCATCGCTGACACCCGGTCAGCCGTCCGGGTGCTCGAGACCAGCCAGCCGCCGGCCTACTACCTGCCCCGCGCCGACCTCGCGATCGGGCACCTCGTGCCGACCCGCACGCGGACCTGGTGCGAGTGGAAGGGCGAGGCGTCGTACTTCACCGTCGAGGCCGGCGACCGGCGCGCCGTCGACGCGGCCTGGACCTACGTCGACCCGACCCGGGGATTCGAGGCCATCACCGGTCACGTGGCCTTCTACGCGCAGCTCATGGATCGCTGCCTCGTCGACGACGAGGTGGTGGCACCCAACGCCGGCTCGTTCTACGGAGGCTGGATCACCTCCAAGGTCGTCGGCCCGTTCAAAGGCGATCCCGGCACCCGGCACTGGTGACCCGGGCCTGGCCGACCGTACCGGTGCGATGATGCGCCGGTGAGGATCCGCGTGCTGTCGGTGTTCGAGGGGGTCGTCTACCACTGCTGGCCCGCCGACGCGACCAACCCGTGCCACCCGGTGCTCGAGGTCGAGGCCCTCCTGCGCGACGGCGACGCCGACGCCACCAGCGGTCCCCTGCTGCTGTCGGTGGCCGACTACGTGATCATGGCCGGCGGCCTCGACATCGCCCGACCCTGCCTGCAGGAGCTCGACGCCCACGGCCGCATCGTCGAGCACCTCGGCGCCCAGCACATCAGCTTCCCCATGTGGACCCGCGTCGACCTCGACCCTCCACCCGCCTGATCGTCACCAACAACCCGAACTGGTGGCGATCGGTGAGCCCAGGGGCGTACAGATCGCTACCAGCTCGGGCTTGTCGAGGTGGTTCAGGAGGCGCGATGGTTCAGGAGGCGGGCTGCGAGGGGTGCGTGAGGGTGACGCGGATCACGAGCATCCAGGCGATGCACGCGACAGTGGCGACGAGCACGGTGACCGGCATGGCCCCCGGACCGAGGTGGTCGAAGAGCTGGCCGATCATCCACGGAAGGGTCAGCCCCCCGATCGCGGATCCGGCCACGAACCACGAGGTGGCCGAGCCGGTGAGCGGGAAGTGGTCGCCGACGTAGGCCAGCATCGTCGGGTAGAGGGGGGCGATGGCCAGGCCGAACAGCACGGTGCCGGCCCACACCGGCGCCGCCCGGCCGCCCGACCCCGCCAGCACTGCGGCGCCACCGATCGAGAGGACGCCGGCGACCGCGAGCATCCGACCCGACCCCACCCGGGTGGCGACGCCGACGGCCACCAGCCGCCCGAGGAGGAACGCTCCCCAGAACGTGGCGTTGAGCGGCGGCCGCGGTGCTGTCGCCGCCGAGGTGGATGGCCTCGGCGTAGGTGTGCACCCAGCCGGCGAACCCGATCTCGACCCCGACGTACAGGAAGAAGAAGACGCTGACGATGAGCACCGTGCGGCGCGACGCCGCCTCGCCGCTCGGGTGGTCCTCGTGCAGCAGCGGCTGCGGGCTCGGTCGCAGGAGGGCCCACACCCCGACCGCGGCGGTGGGCAGGGCCATGGCGAACGACGCCGCCACGAGGTCGCCTCGGGCCGAGAGCGACCAGGCCACCAGCACCGGGCTGGCCAGCGCACCGATGCCGAAGCACAGGTGCAGACCGTTGAGGGCCGCGCCGTCGGATCCTCCCCGCCGCCAGACCAGCAGCGTGTTGCCGCCGACGTCGGCCGACCCGGCGCCGGCGCCGACCAACCCGAAGAGCCCGCACAGGAGGGCGAGGCTGTGGGCGTGGGGGATGGCCAGCAACGCGGCAGCCATCAGCAGCAACGCGAACCCGAGCACCCGGTGCCCGAAGCCGCGGTCGTACAGGTCGCCGCCGACGATCGAGCCGACCAGGTAGCCGAACGCCTGCACCGTGAACAGCACGCCGATGGCGCCGAGCGACGACCCGGTCTGGTCCTGAAGGTGCGAGAGCGCCGGCCCGATCAGGCTGAAGCTGAGCCCGAGGGCCAGGAAGCTGGCCAGGTAGACGAGCACCGGACCGACGCCACCGCGTCCACGTCGACCTCCACGGCCGGGGCGATCGACGCGCTCGTCCGCGAAGCTCTGCGCCTCGGCGATGACCCCGGGTCCCAGGTCAGCCAACGAGATCAGCCAAGTGCCTGGTTGAGGTTCCCCGACCGCAGTCCCTCGAGATCGAGCGTCACGTAGCGGTACCCGGCGGTCCGCACCGCATCGATCACCTCGGTGCGCAGCGTCAGCACCCGATCGAGCGCATCCACCGGCACCTCGAGTCGGGCCAGCTCGCCGTAGTGGCGCACCCGCAGGTCGACGAAGCCGAGCGCCCGCAGCGCGGTCTCGGCCCGCTCGACCGTGCCCAGCACGCCCATGGTGACCGGCGTGCCGTACGGGACCCGCGACGCCAGGCAGGCCGCGGCCGGCTTGTCCCACGTGCGCAGGCCCAGCTCGCGCGACACGGTTCGCACGTCGTCCTTGGTGAAGCCGGCCTCGACCAGCGGGAAGACCGCTCCCCGACCCGACGCAGCTCGCTGGCCGGGGCGGTGGTCGCCGAGGTCGTCGAGGTTGACGCCCAGGGCCACCACCGCGCCCTCGGTCTCGGCCAGCGGGAGGACCGCATCCATCAGCGCGTCCTTGCAGTGGAAGCACCGATCGCCGTCGTTGCGCTGGTAGGCGGCCTGCGTCATCTCGTCGGTGTGCACCTCGACCCAGCGCAGGCCCCACTCCTCGGCGAGGGCCGCGCAGTCGTCGTGCTCGAAGCCGGCCAGCGACGGCGAGACCGCGGTGACCGCGGTGACACGCTCGGGCCCGAGCGTGTCGTGGGCGACCCAGGCCAGGAAGGCCGAGTCGGCGCCGCCGCTGAACGCCACGACCACCTGGTCGAGCCCTTCCAGTCGGTCGCGCAGCAGGGCGAGGCGGTCGCGACGAGCGGTGAGGTCAGCCATGGACGGCGCTCAGCTGCCGGTGACGCCGATGCGGGCCAGCAGCTCGTCGATCGGCGCGACCATGCCCGTGTAGAACGGCGCCGAACTCGGCGTAGGTGGCCGAGGCCCGGTCGAACCGCATCGTGTAGACGACCTCCTTGAGGTCGTCGGGGTGCTGACCGAACAGGGTGACGCCCCACTCGTAGTCGTCGAGGCCGGCCGATCCGGTGATCACCTGCAGGATGCGCCCGGCGAAGTTCCGGCCCGACGCGCCGTGCTCGTACATGAGCTCCTTGCGCTCGTCGTAGGGCAGGGTGAACCAGTTCTGCGTCGGGGTCACGACGCTTCGACATCGGGTAGAAGCACCAGGCCGGCTTGTCCTCGGGCGGGAGCTGCGGGTGCAGCCGGGCCTCGCGCATGGCCTCGGGCACGCCCTGGGCGTACTCGCTGATCTCGGTCAGCGACACGTACGAGTCGACGACCTCGAGCCCGGCGTCGGTCAGGTCGGCCTGCAGGCGACGGAGCTGCCAGAGATCGGTGCCCAGCGCCATGAAGGCGAGGTCGGCCTTGTGGCCGAGGATCGCGACGGAGATGACCTGATCGCCATCGGCCTGGGCCCGCTTCACCGCCGACGACCACGGCCTCGGCATCGACCTGCGGGCTGGGCTTGCAGAAGAGGTGGAGCACCCCCCAGCCGACGGCCGGGGAGACAGCGGAGGAAGCGGGTTCGGTCACGACGGGAGTCTACGGGCGCCCGTCCGATGGGCCCGATTCGGCCACAGTGGTCGCCAAGAGGGGGCCACGAAGGAGCCGTCGACGCTCCCTACAGCCGCATGGCCAACGTCGCGCACCGCAGCGGTGCCCTCTCCAGGCTCCACAGCCCCTCCTACCCCTTGTCCACGACGGACGCGGGAACCTGTTGCGGCGTCGTCGGGCCGCGACTCGTTTGCGGAGCGGGTGTCAGGGCCAGGTGACGGGGCCGCTGGACAGTGCGGCAGTGAGCTCGGCGAGGCGGCGGTTGGGCTCGGCGAAGTGGCCGTCGAGCCAGGCCCGCAGCTCGCCGTCGATCGCTCCGCCGGACTCCCCGTCGGTGCCTCCGTTCTGCACCTCGTAGGTCGACAGCCCGAACGGGGGCAGGTCGAGGAAGGCGCACGTGCGCTCGAGGGCGGCGGCCGGGTCGGCGAAGAGGTCCTCGCTGCGCAGCACGAGCAGCTGGTCCGCAGGGAACGCGCCGATCCACCACTCGAGCTGGTCGGCGTAGCGGCTGCGGGCGAGGTAGGCGTGGGAGATGAAGCGGTTTCGGGTCCGGCGGTCGGCCCCCATCATCTCGAAGCCTCCGCCGGCCCGCTCGTCCTCGGCGTGCAGCGCGTCGGCCAGATCGAGGGTCTCGCCGCCCCACCACCGCTGCCACCGGTACTGGCTCCACACCCGATCGATCGGCTCGCGCAGCAGGACGATGATGCGGGCACCGGGCACCACGGCCTGCAGGCGAGACGCCGCCTCGGGGTGGGCGAAGTAGTTGGGCGTCGACTCGCCGCAGATGACCCGATCGACGCCCTGTCGGCGAGCGGCGTCGTGCAGCGCCGCACGGGTCGGGAACCACGAGCGATACCAGTGCTCGCCCTTGTCGAGGTTGTGCTGGCGATCGACGAAGTGGACCTCTTTGATCTGCGCCGCCGCCACCCGGGGGTGCTCTACGAGGTAGCGATAGAGCGAGGTGGTCCCGCAGCGGGCCGCGCCGGCGATGACGAAGTCGGGCAGCGCCCGCATCGACGCCGTCGCTCGACGCCCGAGCCGGGCGGCCCGGTAGGTGAGCCGGTTGCCGCCCGGCACGCTCACCCGACCGGGAGCTCGCTTGCTGACCGCCGGTGGTCGGGGGCTGGCTCGATCGAGGCGAGCACGTCGTCGTCGGGAACGCGCGAGCCTCGCTCACGGTGCTCGGGCCCCGTCGTCAGCAGGACGTTGCCGTCGGGCCGGTGCACCTGGAGGCTGCGGGTCACCCACAGATCGGGGCGCAGCCTGCGATTGCCGGCGCCTCCGGAACGGCGGCTCACGGGCCCGCCGTCCGGGCCACTTCGCGAGCATCGAGGTCATCACCAGGCAGGTCGGCTTCGACCCGTTCGGGTGCGTAGACGTTCATCCGGCCGTCGCGGGCGAAACCGGCGAGCACGAGGCCGGCCCGCCGAGCGGTCGCCACCGCCAGCGCCGTCGGCGCGCTCACCGCCACGAGAGCCGAGAACCCCGCAGCCCATGCCTTCTGGACCAACTCGAACGATGCCCGGCCGCTGACGTACAGGCCCAGATCCGATGCAGGGAGCTGACCGTCGAGCAGCAGCCTCCCGACCACCTTGTCGACCGCGTTGTGCCGTCCGACGTCTTCACGGACCAATCGGACGGCTCCGGTCCGGTCGAAGGCGGCAGCCGCGTGCACCGCTCCGGTGCGCGTCGAACAGGCCCTGGTCCGGGCGCACCCGGTCGGGCACCGCGGCCATGACGTCGAGGGCGATCGACGTCGAGCCCGTCAACGGCTCGAGTCGATCGGCCAGCTCATCGAGCGTCACCGACCCGCACAGCCCACACGACGACGTGGTCGGGGTGAGGCGGGGGGTGGGCACCGGCGCACGACCCCCGGTGTCGACCGACACCACGTTGAACTCGGTGTCGACGGCCGAACCCGTGCCGCAGTAGCGACAGGTGAGCACCGGAGCTCCGGCCAGCAGCCCGTCGGTGAAGCAGAAGCCGACGGCCAGCTCGAAGTCGTGGCCCGGCGTGCGCATGGTGGTGGTGACGAGGGTGTCGTCCAGGTGGATCGAGAGCGGCTCCTCGACGATGAGCTCGTCGGGACGCCGCATCACGGCCCCGTGGTCATAGCTCGTCGTGAGCACCGTCTCGGTGCGGCCCCTGGGCACGGCGTCAGGTTACCCACCTGCCGATTTCTCCCGTTCCTGCCTGGTCGCGAGGCCGGACGCGGCAGGAGGCGCTCCCTCGGGAGCGCCTCCTGGCCGAACTTCTGGTGGAGCTGGGGACTAGAAGTCGTCCATGCCTCCGGGCATCCCGCCGCCGGCCTCTTCGGGCTTGTCGGCGATGACGGCCTCGGTGGTGAGGAAGAGGGCCGCGATCGAGGCTGCGTTCTGCAGCGCCGAACGGGTGACCTTGGCGGCATCGATGATGCCGGCCTTGACCAGGTCCTCGTACTCGCCGGTGGCGGCGTTGAAGCCCTCGTTGGCGCCGTCGAGATGACGCACCCGCTCGACCACCACGCCGCCCTCGAGTCCGCCGTTGGTGGCGATCTGCTTCAGCGGCTCCTCCAGCGCGTGGGCCACGATGCGGGCACCGGTGGCCTCGTCGGGCGTGAGGTCCTTGGCGGCGTCGAGGACCTTGGCCTGGGCCCGCAGCAGGGTGGTGCCGCCGCCGGCGACGACACCTTCCTCGATGGCGGCCTTGGTGGTGCTCACCGCGTCTTCGATGCGGTGCTTCTTCTCCTTGAGCTCGACCTCGGTGGCCGCGCCGACCTTGAGGACGGCCACGCCGCCGGACAGCTTGGCCAGACGCTCCTGGAGCTTCTCGCGGTCGTAGTCGGAGTCGGTGTTCTCGATCTCGGCCTTGATCTGGGCCACCCGACCGTTGACGTCGTCCGTGCTGCCGGCGCCTTCGATGATGGTGGTCTCGTCCTTGGTGACGACGATCTTGCGGGCCTGGCCGAGCAGGTCGAGCGTGGTGTTGTCGAGCTTGAGGCCGACCTCCTCGGTGATGACCTGACCGCCGGTGAGCACCGCGATGTCCTGCAGCATGGCCTTGCGACGGTCGCCGAAGCCGGGGGCCTTGACGCTGACCGAGTTGAAGGTGCCACGGATCTTGTTGACGACCAGGGTGGCGAGGGCCTCGCCCTCGATGTCCTCGGCGATGATCAGCAGCGGCTTGCCGCCCTGCATGACCTTCTCGAGCACCGGCAGCAGATCGCGCACGGCGCTGATCTTCGAGCCGACGAGCAGCACGTAGGGGTTGTCGAGCGAGGCTTCCATGCGCTCGGGGTCGGTGACCATGTAGGGAGAGATGTAGCCCTTGTCGAAGCGCATGCCCTCGACGAGGTCCATCTCCATGCCGAAGGTCTGCGACTCCTCGACGGTGATGACGCCGTCCTTGCCGACCTTGTCGATGGCCTCGGCGATCATCTCGCCGATCTCGGCGTCGGCCGAGGAGATGCCGGCGACCTGGGCGATCTGGCTCTTGTCCTCGACCTCGACGGCCCCGGCGCGGATGGAATCGACTGCCGCGACGACCGCGGCCTCGATGCCCTTCTTGAGCGACATCGGGTTGGCGCCGGCGGCCACGTTGCGCAGTCCCTCACGAACCATGGACCAGGCGAGGACGGTGGCGGTGGTGGTGCCGTCACCGGCGACGTCGTCAGTCTTCTTCGCCACCTCTTTGACGAGCTCGGCACCGATGCGCTCGAACGGGTCCTCGAGCTCGATCTCCTTGGCGATGGAGACGCCGTCGTTGGTGATGGTGGGAGCACCCCACTTCTTGTCCAGCACGACGTTGCGACCCTTCGGGCCGAGCGTCACGCGGACGGCGTCGGCGAGCGTGTTCATGCCCCGCTCGAGGCCGCGGCGAGCTTCCTCGTCGAATTCGATGATCTTTGGCATACCGGCAGATTCCTCCGTTGGGTGGCAGCCATCGGCTGCCGCTTTCGTCGCTGCGTCTGGTGACGCCGGGGTTAGCACTCTCAGGTGGAGACTGCTAACAGGGAACCAGATCGATCCCCGGACCGCAACCCGACGTGCGTTTTTGGCTGACCGACCTCTTCGGTCCTTCGCCGCCGGGCTCGCGCTCGACGACGAGGGCATCCACTACTCGGTGCTGACCTACTGGCGGACCCGGCTGCGCGCAGTCGGAGCGCCCGGAGCGGATCTTCGACGCGGTCCGCGCGGTGATCGACGCAGACCGGGGTGTTGGCGGGCAAGCGTCGGCGGGCGTTGGACTCGACGCTGCTCGACGACGCGGTCGCGACCCAAGACACCGTCACCCAGTTGGTCTCCGCGATCCGCCGGGTCCGCCGCCTGGTCCCCGAAGCCGCTGCGGTCGACGGTCGCGGCCCATGACTACGACGCGTCGGGCAAGCCGGTGTGCGCGTGGGACGACCCCGACGCCAAGGACCGCGCTGGTCACGGGGCTGGTCAACGACGCCCGGGCGATCATCGACGCCCTCGACGGCGTCGACCTCGACCGACGCCCAGGCCGACGCGGTCGGGTTGTTGGCGCTGGTCGCGGGCCAAGACGTCGAACCCGGCGACGACGACGGGACGTGGCGGATCGCCCAGCGGGTCGCCCCTGACCGGGTGATCTCGACGGTCGATCCCGAGGCCCGGCACATGCACAAGTCGCGTCAGCGTCTACCGCGACGGCTACAAGGCCCACATCGCGGTCGAGCCCGACACCGGCCTGATCACCGCCACCGCGCTCACCCCGGCCAACGCCGGCGACGGCCCCACCGGCATCGAGCTGCTCGACCGGCGAAGAACCCGGCCTGCAGGTGCTCGCCGACTCCGCCTACGGATCCGGCGAGGTCCGCGCCGCTCTCGCCGAGCGCCGGCCACGCCGCGGCGATCAAAGCGATCCCGCTGCGCCGCAACCCCAAGCTCGGCGCCGACCAGTTCAACCGCGAGACCGTGGCGATTCGTGCCCACGACGGGACGAACCGCCCGACGCCCTAGGGCAGCAGCTGGCCGACGAGTCGGTCGACCGATGGCCGCTGGGTCATCGCGAAGGCGTCGGTGAGGTGGTGACGGTCGACGAACACCAACGTGCCGTCGATCTCGGCCGGGCAGCGGGTGGCGTCGCACACCAGCGATGCCATGTCGAGGGTGGCGATGCCGCCGACCTCGTCGATGGCCTTGCGCTCGGCCCGCAGCAGTCGCATCGAGGCGGCCATCGCCTTGTCCAGCGGGACGGCGCACCTGTCGACGTCGCCCTCCTTGACGAGGCACTTGCTCATGTCCGACGGAAGGGTGGGCTCGTCGAGGATCTCGCCGGTGGGGATGCCCTTGCTGCGCAACAGCCCGAGGAGCGAGCTGGCGGCCTGGTACCAGATCTGCTCCTTGCCGTCCGCGTCGGGTTCGGTGCCGTCGGCCTCGAGCACCCCGTCCTCGTAGCCGCTCCATCCGACGATGAGCACCGCGTCGGGCGCCATGGCGTCGATGATCCGCAGATCAGAGGCGTGGGCGAGCTTGCAGACCTCGGAGACCCCCTGCCCGTTCCTGCCCTTGGTGACGACGTCATAGGCCGGGCAGCCCGAGTGCTCGCGCACCAGGAGCTTGATGTGTCGCTCCTTGGCGATCGCCTCGAGCGTCCGACGCCACTGGCCGGCGTGGGAATCGCCCAGCAGCAGGAGGGTGCGGTCGCTCGAAGCGTCACCGCCGACGCAGTAGTCGTCGCCTTCGTCGGTCTTGATCGAGTTCACGGGGCACTCGACGTCGACGCGATCGCGGTAGAGCTGCACGGCGAAGTTGACCCGCTCCTCGAGCGACGAGCCGGGCGGGGCCTCGAGCTGGGCGATGTCGGTCGTGTCGATCGACGGCGTTGCGGTCTGGCCGGGCCACACCGCGAAGGCGAGCAGCACGACTGCCACCGTGACCGCGCCGCCGACGACGAAGGTGCGCCGGCTCGACCGGGCGATCACCGGGGCGAAGCGCAACGGCGTCTCGAAGAACCGGTAGGCCAGCCAGGCCACGGGTAGCGAGGCGAGGGCCGCGGCCGACTTGACCCGCACGGTGTCGCGGTCGAGCGCCACCGCGGTCAGCACGATCGCCGGCCAGTGCCACAGGTACCAGGAGTAGGACACGCGCCCCATCCACTGCAGGGGCTTCAACGACAACACCCGGGTGAGCGGAGCCACCGCCACCGTGGCACCCCAGGTCTCGCCGGCGACGATCAGCAGCACCGTCGCGGTGACCGGCAGCAGGGCCCAAAGGCCGGGGTAGGGCGTGCGGTCGTCGATCACCACCAGGGCGACGAGCAGGACCACCACACCGCCGACGGCCAGGGCCGTGCGGGCGGCCACGCTGCGCAGCAGATCGGGAACCCGAACCGCGGCCAGGAGACCGGCCACGGCGAACTCCCACGCCCGGGCCGGCAGGCCGAAGAAGGCCCAGGTGCTCCCGCTGTTGGTGAGCACCACGTTCAGCGCCATGGAGACGCCGAAGGTGGCGGCGAAGATCGAGATCAGCAGCGTGCCGACGCTTTTCCCGGACCCCGTCCCAACGCCGAGCGCGGCGACGGGTCACCACCCATGCCGCCAGGGCGAACAGCACAGGCCAGACCAGGTAGAACTGCTCCTCGACGCCCAGTGACCAGGTGTGCAGGAACGGGCTGGTCGCCACATCGGCGGCGAAGTAGTTGGTCGCCTGGCCGGCGAACAGGATGTTCGACACGTACAGCGTCGCCGCCGCACCCTGCTTGGCGAAGTCGTTGAGGTCGAACGACGGAAGGATGAAGTAGCCGGCCACCAGGGTCACCGACACCACGAGGGCCAGGGCGGGTACCAGCCGGCGGACCCGGCGGGCCCAGAAGCGACCCAGCGCGACCCGGCCGTGGGCCTCGCTCTCACGCAACAGGTTGCGCGAGATCAGGTATCCCGAGATGACGAAGAAGATGTCGACGCCGATGAACCCACCCCCGAACAGGGGAATCCCGGCGTGGTAGGCGACCACCGCCACGATGGCCACCGCCCGCAGACCATCGACGTCACCGCGGAACCACCGCGACGCCCCGGTCGGGGGAAGCGACGGCGACACCGTCGTTGTGGGCTCGGTTCCGATTGGGGTCGCGACCAAGGTCTCGGCTCTTTCGGGGCTGGCTCGAACCCTGGCCCGATGGCCAGGAGGCCGGCGATCGTACCTCCAATCGCCGTCGGTGGTCCCGCCGTGCCGATGCGTGGGCGCGGCCGGTCAGAAGCGACGCACTAGCCTCGCCCTCGTGTCCACGGGCGGCTCCAAGGTCATCGTCATCGGCGCAGGGGTGGCGGGTCTCGGCAGCGCCCTCGCCCTCTCACGCGCCGGCCACCGTGTCACCCTGGTCGAACGGGACGCCACTCCGCTGCCGACCGACCCCGACGCCGCGTTCGAGTGGGATCGCCGAGGTGCGCCCCAGGTCCGGCACTCGCACGCGCTGCTGGCCCGGCTCCGCAACCTGCTCCGCGACCGCTTCCCCGACGTGCTCGAGGACCTGCTCGAGGCCGGGGCCACCGAGATGCGCTTCGCCGACAACCTCCCGATCGACATCGCCGACCGAGAGCCCCGCCCGGGCGACGACGACCTGGTCGCGCTGGCCTGTCGGCGCACGACGTTCGAATGGGTGCTGCGACGAGCGGTGCTGGCGGCCGAGGGCCTGCAGCTGCTCGACGGCACGGTGGCCGAGAGCCTGGTCGCCACCCAGGGGACCGACGGCGCGCCGCCCACGGTCACGGGCGTCGTGGTGACCGCAAAGGGCGCGCCGGCCCGCACGCTCGACGCCGACCTCGTGGTGGCCACGGTCGGGCGCCGATCGGCGGTTCCCCGACTGCTGTCGAACATCGGCGTCGACCCGGCCAGCCGGTCCGAGGACACCGGCATCGTCTACCTCTCACGGTTCTACCGGCTGCTCGACGGGGCGGAGCTCCCCGACAGCGACGGGCCGATCGGCGGCGACCTGGGCTACCTCAAGTACGCGGTGTTCCAAGGCGACAACCGCACGTTCTCCGTGACGTTCGCGGTCGCCACCCACGACGACGAGCTCCGCTCGTCGCTCATCGATGCGCACGGCTTCGAGCTGGCCGCGGCCACCCTGCCGACGACGCGCACCTGGGTGCAGCCCGACCGGGCCGAGCCGATCACCGATGTCCACGTCATGGGCGGGCTGCTCAACCGCAAGGTCGACTTCCTCGACGGTCGAGGGCAGCCCATCGTCCTCGGCTTCCACGCGGCCGGCGACGCGCACACCTGCACGAACCCGCTCTACGGGCGGGGCTGCTCGCTGGCCATGGTGCAGGCGACGTTGCTGGCCGACGAGCTGGCCGCGCACCCCGACGATCCGGCCGCTCGGTCGATCGCCTACGAACAGGCCAGCGAACGGGAGGTGCTGCCCTGGTACCGGGCGGCGGTCAACCAGGACCGGCTGAACCGGGCCGAAGCCGCCGCCCAAGCACCCCCGGACGACGGGTCGACGGACAGCGGGGACGCCGCGGCCGGAGCGGACGAGGCGGACGACGCGGACGAGGCGGCCGCCATCGAGAAGGCGTTCATGCGCGACCTCATGAAGGACGGGCTGATGCCAGCGGTGCGCACTGACGCCACCGTGTTCCGGGCCTTCGTGCGGTCGTTCAACCTGCTCGACCCGCCGGACGCGATCATCAGCGATCCCGAGGTCGTCGGCCGGGTGATGACCGCCTACCAGGACCGGGACCAGCGGCCGCCCGAACCTCCGCTCGGACCCCCCCGCCACGAACTGCTGGCCGAGCTCACCGCGGTCTGAGCTCGTGTCGAAGCTGATCTACGCCGCCATCACCTCGCTCGACGGCTACGTGGCCGATCGCGACGGCAACTTCGACTGGTCCGCGCCCGACGACGAGGTCCACGCCTTCGTCAACGAGCTCGAGCGGCCGATCGGCACGTACCTCTACGGGCGCCGCCTCTACGAGGTGATGCAGTACTGGGGCACGGATGGCGCGAGCGGCGATCCGTCCTCGGTGATCCGAGACTTCGCCGAGCTCTGGCAGGCCGCCGACAAGGTCGTCTACTCGACCACGATGACCGAGTCGGTCACCGCTCGCACCCGCATCGAGCGCGCCTTCGATGCCGACGGGGTCCGCCGGCTCAAGGCCGAGGCCTCACGCGACCTCTCGGTGGGTGGTGCCCAGCTGGCCGCACAGGCGATCCGCGCCGGCCTCGTCGACGAACTCCACCAGTTCGTCAACCCCATCGTGGTCGGCGGCGGCAACCCCTGGCTGCCCGACGACGTGCGCTGGGAGCTGGAACTGCTCGACGAGCACCGCTTCGGCGGTGGGGTCGTGCACCTGCACTACCGCACGAGTACCTGAGCCCCGGCAGGGGCCGACCGCGATCTGCGGCGTCAGCCGCCGGCAACGGCCTGCATGATCGAGACGGTGGCGCCGTCGGGAACAGGGGTCTCGAGGCCGTCCATGAAGCGCACGTCGTCGTCGTCGACGAAGACGTTCACGTAGCGGACCAGGGCCCCGCTGTCGTCGAAGAGCTTGTCGGAGAACCCGGGGTGCTGGCTCTCGAGCGCCGACAGCACCTCGCTGATGGTGCCGCCCTCGACATCGACCTGCGCCGATCCCGAGGTCATGGTGCGGAACACGGGGGGGACGCGGATGGTGACGCTCATCGGAGTAGCTCCTCGGTGGAGGCGGGTGACGGGAGGCCGGGTGCCGGAGTGCCCGAGATGCGACCGGTACAGCCGGCAGCAGGACGCCGGAGAGCGTACCGGCCGCAGCCGCCGACCCGGTTCCCGCTCCGTTCGTCGACCGATCAGGGACTTCTGACCTCCGCCTTGCCTCAGCCGACGCTCACGGGTGACCATGATGGCCGTGCCCCCGACCATCCTGCGGACCTTCCGCTCCGGCGAGTTCGACCCCGCTCGGCTCGTCGAGGAGAAAGGGAGCCAGGTCATCTCCGTCTGCCTGCCGGCCCGCGACGAGGCCGAGACGGTCGGCGCCATCGTCGAGACCCTCCGCGTGGCGCTCATGGAGCAGGTGCCGCTGGTCGACGAGATCCTCGTGGTCGACGACCATTCGGCCGACGACACCGCCCGGGTCGCCGCCGCCGCAGGGGCCACCGTGCTGCAGGCCGAGGACATCCTCCCCGAGTACGGCGCCGGCCACGGCAAGGGCGAGACCCTCTGGAAGTCGCTCTACGCCTCGCGCGGCGACATCATCGCCTGGTGCGACGCCGACGTCCGCGACTTCGACCCGAGGTTCGTCGTCGGCCTGGTGGGACCCCTGCTGGTCCGCACCGACCTGGTCTTCGTCAAGGGCCTCTACGAGCGCCCGTCGCAACCGGGTGCCGGGCGGGGTGGTCGGGTCACCGAGCTGGTCGCCCGCCCGATCGTGTCGCTGCTGTTCCCCCACCTGGCAGCCATCGTGCAGCCGCTGGCCGGTGAGTACGCCGGTCGGCGCGAAGCGCTCGAGCAACTGCCGTTCGTCGAGGGCTACGGCGTCGACCTCGGCCTGCTCATCGACATGGCCGACCGCTACGGCCTCGACGCCATGGCCCAGGTCGACCTCGGCAGCCGCGTGCACCGCAACCGCCCGCTCGACGAGCTGTCCCCCCAGGCCACCGAGGTGCTCCAGACGGCGCTGCGCCGGGCCGCCCCCAACCTGATCGGCCCGTCCGCCGTGCTGGTGCGCCCTGGGCTCGAGCCGCTCGAGGTCGACGTCACCGAGCGGCCGCCCCTGGTCGACGTTCCCGGCTACCGCCGCTCGTCGGCCTGATCTGCCAGATCCGGGAAAAAGTTCGGCGTAGGCCTAATGACCCAGGTGCGTGGGCCGATGGACCCATGTGCGTGAGATGTCTCCCACGCCACAGCACTGCTGTCGAACCCCTCGGAGCTGATCGTGCGAGACACCATCGACCTCCTGGACGCCCACACAAGGCTTCGCCGCTCGGAAGCTGCGGCTCGCCGTGACGCCCGCATGGCCGAGCTCGTCGCTGAGCTGACGGGTTGCTCCCCGTCGGGCGCCCGTCAGCCCTCGACGAGATCGACCTGCCGCGACCACGATCCCCTGGCCGACGTGGCCCGGGCCATCGTCACGACGCTCCAGCCCAGCCCGCTCCGGGCCACGGGCTACCTCCGCGTCAGCTGACCCCGCAACCCGCACCGGCAACCCGCAACCGCTCGGCACCGGCAACCCGCACCGGCAACCCGCAACCTGGGGCCGTCAGGCGCGCCACCGACGGGCAGGATCGCCCCCGGTTGGGGTCAGGCGTGGATCGGGGGGACCCGGTCGGCCCACGGGTGCGGCCTGCTCGAGCTGGGACGCCACCTGCAGCAGCAGGTCCTCACGGCCGGCGGCCGCGACCAGCTGCACACCGATGGGCAGCCCGTCGGCGCTCCAGTGCAGCGGCAGGGAGATGGCCGGCTGGCCGGTGGTGTTGAACGGCGCCACGAACGGGACGACCGAGGCCGAGCGGAACAGCCCGGCCAGCGGGTTGTCGGCAGTGGCGCCGAGCTGACCGAGCACGAGCGGCGGCTCGGGCAGGGTGGGCGTCAGCAGCAGGTCGTGTCCCACCGGCCCAGAACGAGGCCATCCGCCGGGTGAACCGGCTGAAGACGGTGGTGGCCTCGACGTACTGCACGCCGGTGATGGTGCGCCCGATCTCCGCCGCCGCCCACGTGCCCGGCTCGACACCGTCCGGGGTCACCGGCACACCGGTCATCGCGCCGATGGCCTCGAGGTCGGCGGCAGTCCAGGTGGCGAAGGCGTTGATGAAGGCCGACGAGAACTCGGCGCTGGCCGCCTCGTCGTCCCACACCTCCGGGCGGCCCTCGTGCACGTCGTGGCCGAGCGACGACAGCAGCTCGGCCGCCGCCTGCACCGCGGCGACGCACTCGGCGTGGGTCTCCACCGTCGGATCCGGGGCGGCAGAGGTGAACCCGATGCGCAGCCGGCCGGGATCGGCGCCGAGCTCGTCGAGGTAGGGCCGGGCCGGCGGCGGGGCGACGTAGGGGTCGCCGGGCATCGGTCCGTGGACCGCATCGAGCACCGACCGCGGTGTCGCGCACCGTGCGGGTGACCACCAGCCGGGCCACGTTGCCGCCCCACGCCTCGCCCAGCTCGGGACCGAGCGAGTTGCGACCGCGTGACGGCTTGAGGCCGACGAGCCCGCACTCGCTGGCCGGGATGCGGATCGAACCGCCACCGTCACCGGCGTGGCCCACCGGCACCATGCCCGAGGCCACCGCCGCCGCCGACCCGCCGCTCGACCCTCCCGTGGAGCGAGTTGGATCCCACGGGTTGCGGGTCGGGCCGTAGAGCTCGGGCTCGGTCGTGGGCTGCAGCCCGAGCTCGGGGGTGTTGGTGCGCCCCACGAACACGAAGCCGGCCAGACGGAACTTGGCGGTCAGGTAGCTGTCGGTCGTGGGGACGAACCCGACATCGTGCAGGTGGCGCATGCCGCCGTGGTACGGGGCGCCGGCCTGGTAGCCGTCGAGGTCCTTGAGCACCATCGGCACGCCGCGGAACGGGCCGTCGGGGAGCTCCCCTGCGGCCTCGGCCCGGGCCTGCTCGAAGCGCTCGTGGATCACCGCGTTGAGCTCCGGGTTCACCTTCTCGATGGCCGCGATGGCCGCGTCGACCAGCTCGATCGGCGAGGCCTCACCCGACCGCACCAGCGCGGCCTGGGCGGTGGCATCCATGTGGGACAGTTCCTCGGACATGTGCGCTCCCCCTTGCTCGTCGGCCGGGTCACGCTACCCGCCCCTCGGTCACCGTCGTCGGGTTCGACGGCCTCGCCGACCCGCTCCCCGATGGCGCTTCCTCTTCTCTCAGCGCCGTCGCTCCTTCCGCGCTCGGGACCGGTCGTCGGCCATGCGCGCCGTTCGCTTCAGTCGGCTCGGGTGAGGTGGTCGGCGACGACGTCCTCGATGCAGGCGAGGACGTCGGCCATCGACCGCTCCTCGCCGAACCGGTCGACCAGCGCCACCGCGTCGACCCGTCGATCGACGCCGTCGAAGCACCGGCCGGCGATGGCCAGCACCGGGATGCCCAGCTCGGCGGCCAGCCCGACGACGCCGCCGACGACCTTGCCGTCGAACGACTCGGCGTCGATGAATCCCTCGCCGGTGATCACCAGGTCGGCATGCTCGATCCGGTCGAACAGCTCGACCTCCTCGGCCACCACCTCGAAGCCGGAATCGAGTCGGGCGCCGACCGCGGCCAGCCCGCCGGCCAGCCCGCCCGCGGCACCGGCGCCCTCGAGCCCGCGCACGTCGACCCCGTGCTCGGCCAGGTAGACGTCGGCCAGCCGCTCGAGCCGACCTCGCAGCAGCCGAACCTGCGCCTCGGTGGCGCCCTTCTGGGGGGCGAAGCGCTCGGCTGCGTCGACGAAGGCGGTGCGCACGTCGCAGGCCACGATCAGCTCGATTCCTCGCAGCCGTTGCAGCGGGTAGAGGCCCCGCAGGGCGCCCAGGCCCCCGTCGGTCGTGGCCGAGCCGCCGACGCCGACGAGCACGCGTCGTGCACCGGTCTCGACGGCCTCGGCGATGAGCTCACCGGTGCCGGTGGTGGTGGCCGCCACGGGATCGTTGCCCTCGGGCCCGCCGGCCAGCTCGAGTCCCGACGCCTCGGCCATCTCGATGACGGCACGGCGCCGGTCGAGCCGCCAGCCGGCCTCGACCGGCTCGCCCAGCGGACCGGTGACCGTGCTCCGGCGGTTGGCCCCACCCAGCACCGCCAGGGTGCCCTCACCCCCGTCGGCCATCGGGCACCGGTCGCAGGTGTGGCCGGCCGCTTCGACGGCGCGGCCGATGGCCTCGGCCACCTCGGCGGCGGTGGCGGTCCCCCGGAACTTGTCCGGCGCAGCGACGACGTGCACCCCGCCATCTTGGCCGCACTCCGCTCGAGGGGCATCACGGCCGGCGGCTTCGACGGCCCGGTCACCGTGTGCGATCCCCGCCGACGGCGAGCTGGCTGCGACCAACTCGCTGCTGGCCGGTTCGGCCGGCGATGGGTCAGCTCGCGGGGAGCGGCGCCAAACCACCCGAACCCGCCGCCAGACGGCCCGAACCCACTCGGGCCGCGCCGGCCACGCGCCAGCATCACCCCGAGGCACCGAGGGCACGCCGGACGAGGCCGAGCGGACGCCGAGCCGCTCGGGGGTGATGTGCGGGCCTCTGGGGGTGTCCGGCTGGGGCATGATCCGGGGATGACCTCCCCGAACCCGGCCGCCGAACCAGAGGGGCCCTCCGGCGGTTCCGGGGATCGGCCGCTCCTGCTGGTGTCGAACCGTGGTCCGCTGTCGTTCCGACTCGACGACGCGGGCGAGCCCGTGGCCCGCCGGGGAGCAGGCGGGCTGGTCTCGGGGCTCGCCCCGCTCGTCGCCGGCACCGACACCACCTGGCTGGCCGCGGCCATGACCGACGGCGACCGGGTGGTGGCCGGCCAGCCACTCGTCGAGGCCGAGGGGTTCCGGGCCCGGCTGCTCGACATCGACCCGGCTGCGTTCGCCATGGCCTACGACGTCGTGTGCAACGCCACCCTCTGGTTCCTCTACCACGGCCTGTTCGACCTGGCCCGACGACCCCGCTTCGACCACCGGTTCAGCGAGGCCTGGGATGCCTTCCGGCTGGTCAACCGGTCGTTCGCCGATGCCGTGGCCGAGAGCGCACCCGACGATGCCGCCGTGCTCGTGCAGGACTACCACCTCAGCCTGCTGGGCCCGATGCTGGCCGAGCGACGACCCGACCTGCGCACCGTGCACTTCAGCCACACCCCGTTCGCCGGACCCGACCTGCTGCGGGTGCTGCCCGACCGGTTCGCCGAGGAGCTGCTCGAGGGGCTGGCCGGCCACCACGCCTGCGGCTTCCACTCGGCCCGTTGGGCCGACGCGTTCTCGGCCAGCTGCGAGGAGATCATCGGTCGGTCGCCCACCACGTTCGTGTCGCCGCTGGCCTCGGATCCCGACGACATCCGGGGCGTCGCCGACTCGCCTGCCTGCGTCGCGGCGTACGACGAGCTCGACGAGCTGATCGGCGACCGTCTGCTGCTGGCCCGGGTCGACCGCATCGAGCTGTCGAAGAACATCGTCCGGGGGTTCCACGCCTACGACGACCTGCTCGGGCGCCACCCGGAGTGGCGCGAGCGGGTGGTGTTCGGGGCGTTCGTCTACCCGTCGCGGGAAGGGCTGCCGGAGTACCTCGCCTATCGCCAGGAGGTCGAGTCGGTCATCGAGTCGATCAACCGCCGCTGGCGCACCCCGACCTGGGAGCCGATCCTGTCCGACCTCTCCGACGACTTCCCCCGCTCGGTGGCCGCCCTCTGCCGCTACGACGTGCTGCTGGTGAACCCCATCCGCGACGGCCTCAACCTCGTCGCCAAGGAAGGACCGCTCGTGAACCGCCACGACGGCCTGGTGGCCCTCAGCCCCGAGGCCGGGGTGTGGGACGAGCTGGCCGGTGCCGTCCGACGGGTGCACCCCTACGACATCGCCGGCACCGCCGACGCCCTGGCCGCCGCGCTGGGCACTCCCAGGTCGGAGCGATCGTCAGAAGCCACCGAGCTGCGCCGTCGAGCGGAAGCCCGCACGGCCCGGGACTGGCTCGCCGAGCAGGTGGCGGCGGCTGGATAGCGCAGCCGCGGCACGGCACAGACACCACCGAGCCCGGGCCCCCCGCCCCCCGACCCGGTAGCCGATGGAGCGACCAACCCCGCTTCAATCAGCCGCCAGGAAAGGCCGCGCGCAACCTGGCGGCATCGAGGGCGGCGTCGACGGCCACGGTCTTGGTGCGACTAGCCGGACCCCGCACGACCCGGATGTCCCGTCGCGCCACGCCGAGCGCGTCGGAGAGGAACCGGATCAGCTCGGCGTTGGCCTTCCCGTCATCGGCCGGAGCCGCGATCTTGATCTTCAGCGTCTCGCCGAGGAGACCGACCACCTGCGAGTGGCGCGCACCCGGCTGGATCCGGAGCTCGAGCAGCCACCCGCCCTCGACGGACCGGGCCCAGGGGAGCTCCGGGTCGGGGCTCATGCGGCATCGGGAGGGCTCGGGCCGAACGGCAGGGTGTCGGAGGGTTCGTCGGGTTCGTCGAACTCGTCGGTCTGATCGGGCGGATGCGGTTCGGGTTCGGGGAGGTCGTCGAGGTCGAAGGGGTTGAGGTGCTCGCCGATGGGGGCTCGCCAGGGGATCGACCCGGGTGGCGGTTCCGGCCCACCGGGTGCGGGTGGTGGCGGGTACCAGAGCCATCGGGTGTCGATGGCCTTGGCGTAGGCGTCGACCACCGGCGCGACCCGGGCCCGTTCCTCGGGGACGAACCGGGCGGAGGTGGCGCGCATCTCGTCGTCGTCGAACTCGTTCCACCGGCGCTTGGCCCGCCGCCGGTTCCGCCACACCTCCGGGTCCTCACGCTTGCGGGCACCGGCTTTGACCCAGTCGGCCCGATCCTTCGTGTCAGCCAGGTCGTGGGACTTCTTGGCTCGGTCGACCAGGTCCTTCTCGGCCGCCGCGTCGACCGCGGCGGCACCGGAGATCACGTCGGCTTCCCCCAACGACAGCTCGCCGTTGGCGAACGCATCGGCGGTGACCGGACAGTCCTTCATGGGGCGGGCCGTGTCGATGGCCCGCTTCGCATCCCCGCGCGACGTGCCGTTCTGGCGGGCCAACCAGTCATCGGCCGACCCTGCCTGCCTCGGCTGCGCGCGACACGCATCGACGCGCTCCGCGAACCCTGCCTGCTTGGCCGTCAACCGGCGGATCACCCCGGCCAGACGCTCGACCGCCACCACCGCATCCGCACCGGTGTGCAGAGCCGGATCGGTGACGTCGCACCACCCCCCGACGACCCGCTCGACAACAGCCAGCGACGTCACAGCAGCGATGGTGGGGGTGGAAGAACGCACCCCGTCACCTTACACAAACAGACGTTCGACTACAGTAGAAAACCACTGAAAGAGCAGGAAACTCTCCCCGAGTGCCGTCGGGTTGACCGATCGTCGAGGTCCCTAGCTCGCGGCGAGCGCTGCGAGGAGGGCCAGGGCACCGGTCGGGCCGTCGACCACCACGTCGGCCCGCTCGAGCAGCTCAGGAGAGCCCTCCGGTGATCGCACGCCGATCCGCACCGTGGTGAGACCCATCTCGGCCAATCGGTCGAGGCCGTCGAAGGCCGGGAGGTCGCCCACGTCGTCTCCGAGGAAGCAGATCGACGTCAGCTGGGTCACGCGCCGCCCATCGACCTCTGGGGCCACCAGGTCGAGCAGCGCCGTTCCCTTGTCCACGTCGATCGGCGGGTGCAGCTCGAACGACATCCGAGCCGGGCGCACGGTGAGCCCCGATCGGGCGGCCTGTTCCTCGGCCCAGTTCCGCACGTCTGCCTCACGCTCGGGGCGGCCGCGGTAGTGGAGCGTGAGCGACAGGCCCTTCGATTCGACCCTCATCCCCTCGGGACCCCGGGATTCCGAGCGGGATGCGATGTCGTCGACCGCCTCTCGCCAGACACCACCGAGCGGATGGTCCCGCCGCTCGCCGTCGACGATGGTCTCGAGCCCGTACAGGCCGGCCAGCGCCAGCCGGGCGGACAGCCCGGGGATGCCGTCGGGACCGGACACCCTCGACTCGAGGAACGCCACCGGACGACCCGAGAGCAGGCCGACCTGGCGATAGCGACCGGCCAGGGCGTCCAGGACGGCCAGCACGCCCGGCACGGCGACAGCCGCGGAGGGCTCGTCGACGATCTCGGAGAGGGTGCCGTCGAAGTCCGCGAAGATCCCGCTCGATCCCGGAGCCTGACGTAGCTCGACCAGGTCTACCGACAGACCGGGAAGATCCGGGCGGTCGGGCAGATCAGGGACGTCGGGCACCGGAGGAATGCCGGTCACCCGGTGGTGTCGGTGCTCCCCGAGTCGGCGCCGGTGGCCGTGGTCGTGGGAGCGGTGGGGTTGTCGAGCTTGCCGTCGGTGCCGATGACGACCAGCACCGTGGCGCCCTTGAGATCGGTCACGGGTGACGGGCTCGGCATCGGAAGCACGCTGGCCGGGTCGAGGCCCAGGTCGGTGGCCACGAGCGCACCCTGGCCGGTGTCACCGGGCAGGACGTACACGGCCGTGGTGGTGTTCTGGGCGGCGTTGCCGGTGATCGGTGCAGGGAACCCCTGGTCGACGAGCACCTGGGCGACCGCCCCGGCGGCCCCCTTCTTGCCGCTGGCGTTGGCCACGAAGACCTTCACCGTGGCGGCGCTGACGGGCACCGCGGTGGTCTCGGTGGTGGGGACGTCATCACCCTGCTGGTTGCCGGCCTGGTTGACCTGATCGGTCGAGTCGCCGGCCGATGACGAAGCCCTTGTCGTCGCTGAACCCCTTGGCCAGCAGCACCCCGCCTATGAGCAGCGCGCGCCGCGACCAGCACGGCGCCGATGACGGTGGCCCGGCGCTCATCGACTGGATCGGCGGGTGGGGCTCCCGAAGGTTCCGGCGAGGTCGGTTCGGTCACCGGCCCGGGTTCTCGGTGGCCTGGAAGCCCTCGTGACGGGCCCGACGACGACGGTCGCGCAGCCGACGGAGGCGACGGACGACGAGCGGGTCGTAGGCGTAGGCCTCGTCCGACTCGAGCAACTCGTTGAGGATCTCGTAGTACCGCGTGGCCGACAGCTCGAAGCGCTCACGGATGGCTGCTTCCTTGGGACCCGACTCGGTCCACCACGAGCGTTCGAAATCGAGGATCGCCCGGTCGCGTTCGGTCAGCTCCATGGGCGGAACTGTGCTGCACCGGCCCCTCCATTGCAAGGACCCTCCCCGACCTGCACCGGGACCCGCTCCGCGGCGGAGTCCACGTGCGCCTATTCGGTTCACAGGTCGGCGCGCAGCGACCATGATCACCCGATGGCCGTGATCGACGTCAACGGGGTTTCCTACGCCCATCCGGGTGGCAGCGAGCTCTTCCACGACGTCAGCTTCCGGGTGGCCAACGGTCGTCATGGCGCCCTGATCGGCCCGAACGGTGCCGGGAAGACCACGCTCCTGCAGCTCGTCGCCGGGCCTGGCCAGGCTGGTCGATCGGGCGAAGGCGAGCGACCGACCGAGGGGTCCATCTCGGTCGACGCGTCGGTCCAGCTGATGCCCCAGGCCATCGGCACCGGCCCGGGGCGCGGCACCGTCCGTGAGCTGCTCGGACGGTTCGGTCCCGCCCGCCTGGCCGAGGCCGCCGCCGCGCTGATCGCAGCCGAGCGGGCCAACGACGCCCATCCTTCCGAGGCCACCGGCATCGCCCTGGCCGAGGCCATCGGCACCTGGGGCGAGGTCGGCGGCTATCACGAGGAGGCCCGCTGGGACTCGTGCTGCCAGCGGGTGCTGCGCCAGACGTTCGACGAGGCCCGGGACCGGCCGGTCGCGGAGCTGTCCGGCGGCGAGCGCAAGCGGCTGGTCCTCGAGTCGCTGTTCGCGTCCGACGTCGGCATCCTGCTGCTCGACGAGCCCGACAACTTCCTCGACCTCTCGGCCAAGCGGTGGCTCGAGGAGCAGATCGCGTCGTCACCCAAGTCCATCCTGCTGATCAGTCACGACCGCGAGCTGCTCGCGGCCACGGCCGACACCATCGTCATGCTCGAGGGGTCCACCGCCTGGGTGCACCCCGACGGCTTCGCCACCTTCGACGAGGCCCGCACGGCCCGCAATGCCGACCTGGCTGCGTCGCTGCGCCGGTGGCAGGACGAGGAGCGACGGCTCTTCCAGTACTACAAGCTCATGAAGGTGCGGGCGTCGGTCAACGACGGCAACGCGGCGCGCGCCAACGCAGCCGAGTCTCGCTGGGAGCGGTTCGTGAAGGCGGGTCCGCCCCAGGCGCCGCCGAGTCAGCGAGCGGTCCACATGAACCTGGCGGGCGCCGGGTCGGGCCAGCGCGTGCTGCAGGTCGAGGGGCTCGAGCTCGTCGGCCTGACCGAGCCGTTCGACGTGGAGGTCCACGCCGGCGACCGGGTGGCAGTGCTCGGCCCGAACGGCAGCGGCAAGTCCCACTTCCTACGGATGCTTGGCGGTGACGACACGGTCGAGACCTCGGGCAGCTGGCGGCTCGGCGCGCGCGTGCACGTCGGCCTGTTCCACCAGACCGACGAGGTCGCCTGGCTGCGCGGCCGCACGCCGATCGAGAGCCTGGCCGACCTCGACCTTCCCCCGCAGGCCGCCAGGGCCGCACTGGCCCGCTACGGGCTCGAGGACGGTGCTGATCGCGACTTCGACACGCTCTCGGGTGGCCAGAAGGCGCGGCTGCAGGTGCTGGGGCTCGAGCTGCGCGGCGTCAACCTGCTGCTGCTCGACGAGCCGACCGACAACCTCGACCTGCTGTCGGCCGAGGCGCTCGAGCGGGCTCTCGCCGGGTTCGAGGGCACCGTCATGTGCGTCACCCACGATCGCTGGTTCATGCGCGCCTTCGACCGCTATCTCGTGTTCGATCACGACTGCTCGGTCAAGGAGGCGCTCGAGCTCGACTCGGCGCTGCACCTCGTCACCAACGACGACGCCTACCCGTTCCGCCGCTCCTCCGTGAAGGACCTCACCCGCGCCACCACCTGAGCTCCCGCCGCGCAACACCCCGAATTCGGGCGGCGCTTCGGCGTCAGGCGAGATCAGGCGGCGGCGCGGAGGGCGTCGGCGTGGCCCGCGCAGTCGTAGACCTGGCCGTCATAGGACGACGGCAGCGCGCCACCGGTGGAGGCGTTGGTGAGAGCGGTGCACGAGCTGCGGACGGCCGTCATGATCTGGCTGGCCGTGCCGTTGGCGCCACCGAACCCGCCCGGACCACCGGAGCCGCCCGTGCCGCCACCTCCGGGGAACTGCCCTCCGGCGCGGGGCGTGAACTGCCCGCCGTTGGGGGGCGTGAACTGCCCTCCGACGGGCGGGGTGAACTGGCCGCCGTTCGGGGGCGCGAACTGCCCGCCGCCGCCGGCACCCGGAAAGCGGCCGGCGCCACCTCCACCGAAGCCGCCTTGGGTCGCCAGGAAGTAGCGCACCTCGCCGGACGCCACCCTGTCGGCAGTCGAGGCCACAGTGGTGGCTGGGTCCGAGCCCTGGAAGCCGCCGAGGGCCATGACCGACAGGTCGTCGGCCGCGATGAGGTCGGAGGCCTGCATCGAGCTGACGGTCACGAGGTCCCACGTCTCGCCCGTGTTCGCGCCCCGCAGGAAGTCGGCCAGGCCGTCGGCGCTGCTGTAGCCGGCCGATCCGAAGGTCCGTCCCGCGGTGCCCTCGCGAGGTCCGGCCTGGGGCAGCGTGGCGTTGAGCGAGCCTGCGGTCGTCTCGTTGGCGGCCCACGCAGCGGGGGTGATCAGCAGCCCGACCAGAGCGATCGCCAGCGCGGCCAGGACCCAGTTCCACTTGCGCACCATCGCGGCCATGACGAGGCCCACCACGCCGGCCAGCACGAGGCCCACGAGCAGCGGTTCGGTCCAGCTCTGGAAGTCGGGCGTGCGGCCGATGAGCGAGACCTGCAGCGCGGCCGTGCCCACGATGCCGACTCCGGCCACCGCCAGCCAGGCGACGTGCTTGCGGGCCTGGGCGACGATTGCCACCCCGCCGATGCCGATCATGGCGCCGATGGCCGGGGCCATGACGCTCGTGTAGTAGCTGTGGAACGTGCCCTTGGCCAGGCTGAACACCACGGCGTAGAGGGCGAACCACCCCGACCAGAGCAGCACCGCGCCGAGTCGTCGCGGGTCCCGACGCCAGGTCCACAGCGCCACCAGCGCGGCGAGCACAGCCAGCGGCAGCAGCCAGGCGATCTGCGCGCCGACGGCGTCGTTGAACAGCCGACCCCAACCGGGCGTTCCGCCGAACACACCGCCCGGCCCACCGAGAACGTTGCCGCCTCCCCCACCCTGGCCGTTGCCGTCGACTCGGCCGAGGCCGTTGTAGCCGACGATCAGATCCCACACGGTGTTGTCGGTGCTGCCGCCGACGTAGGGCCGGGCGGACGCCGGCGTCAGGTCGACGACGACGAGCCACGACGCGGACACCACGAGCACGGCCAGCCCGAACACGGCCAGGCGCCCGATGCGCTCGCGCCACCCGCAGCGTGAGCCGACGGCGATGGCCAGCGCGAACGCCGGCCCGGGGATGAAGGCAGCCAGCATCTTGGTGTTGAAGGCGATGCCGATCAGCACGCCCGAGGCGATCAGCCACCAGACCCACTTCCTGCTGTCGAGCGATCGCAGGCAGGTCCAGACCGCTGCCAGCAGGAAGAAGATCATGAACGGCTCGGGAAGGTTGAGCCGGTTCACCGCCACGTTGATCGGGCTCAGGGCCAGCACCAGCGCGGCGATGGCCGCCGCGGTCACACCGAACCACCGGCGAACGATGGTCCACAGCAGCCCGACGGACGCCGCGCCGAACACCGAGCTCGGCAGGAGCAGGCTCCAGGTGCTGAAGCCGAAGGCCCGCACGCTCAGCGCCTCGAACCACATCGCCACCGGGGGCTTGTCGACGCTGATGAAGCCGCCCTGGTCGAAGGCGTTGAAGAAGAAGTTCTTCCAGCTCTCGCTCATCGCCCTCGAGCCGGCCGAGTAGAAGGTGTTGCCCAGGCCGTTGTGCGACAGCGCCCAGGCGTTCAACCCGAAGGCCAGTGCCATGAGCGTGACGCAGATCAGCCGCGGCCACCGCCCACCCTCGGAGATCTCGATGGCCGGCTCGTCGGTCGCCACGTCGGTGGCTCCGGAGGCTGGGACGAGCGGCTCGGCCGGGCTCGTCATCACGATCGCGCCGCCGTCGAGCGGCAGGTAGGGCGGTTCGCTCGGCGGCCGATCGCCGAAGGTCGTGCTCATGGTCGGTGAGTCCTGTTCGGGTTCAGCAGACGGACGACGCCCCGGAGATCGGCCCACGCGGTGGACCACAGCCGCACCCGCGAGTCGGGATCCTCCACCCAGTCGACGGGGATCTCGAGGACGCGCAGACCCCGGCGTTGGGCGACGGTGATGAGCTCGGTGTCGAAGAACCAGTCGTCGTCCTCGATCTCGGGCAGCAGCTCATGGGCCACCGACCGGGAGATGGCCTTGAAGCCGCACTGCGCGTCGCGCACCCGCACGCCGAGGGCCAGGCGCACCAGCGTGTTGTAGCCCCAGGAGATCGCGCCGCGCTTGGCGCTGCGGTGAACGCGGGCCCCCGGCGCCCGTCGCGACCCGATGGCCATCTCGCTGTGGCCCGACATCACCGACGACACCAGGGGCAGCAGCGCATCGAGCCCGGTGGACAGGTCGATGTCCATGTAGACGAGGAAGGGCGCCGGGCTCACCGACCACCCGAGCTTGAGGGCCCGGCCCCGCCCCCGATCGCCGAGGTGCATGGCGAAGACGTCAGGAGACTGGGCCGCGATCGCCTGCGCCTCGGCCCAGGTCCCGTCGGTGCTGGCGTTGTCGACGATCGTGATGCGCCACCGGAACGGGAACGAGTCGGTCAGGTATCGACTCAGCCGGGCCACGCTGACCCGCAGCACGTGGGCCTCGTCGTGGACAGGGAGGATCACGTCGACGACGGGCTGGGCCCGATCCACGGTGGGGCGGGTGCCGGGAACTGAGGCGGGACGGAACCCGGACACGGCGGTCACGTCCCACACTCTGGGTGACCCTCGTGAAGAGATGCTGAGCCCCAGATGAGGGTTTCCTGTGAATGCCCGGGCGCATCGGCGGCGCCAACCGTCCGGTGCGGGTCAGCCCCGGGAACAGGGCGCGCCGAGCGAACGGTCTCCGCTCGACCACGGCGCCGATTCGCCTTCGGGCCAGAAGTCGCCGGTGGCCTGGTCCTGCTCGTAGGCCACCGGCGCCGGTGCGCCGCCGGCGATGACGGTGACGGCGTCGAGCAGACGGTCGATCTCCGTCGGCGTCACCGACAGGCCGGCGCTGGCCCGCACGGCGCCGGGGATGCTGCGCCGGTCACCGGCCAGGACGTCGTGGCGGTAGCGCTCGATCAGGTCTTGGGGGAGGTCGAGCAGGCGGATCAGGTATGGGTGGGCGCAGAAGCAGCCGTGGCGCACGCCGATGCCGAACTCGGCCGACAGGCGGGCCGCCACCAGCGCGTGGGACAGGTCGGCCACCTCGAAGGTCGCCACCGCCAGCGTGGCCGCGTCGAGCGGCGGGCCGAGCAGTCGCACCCCGTCGATGGCGGCCAGCCCGTGGCGCAGGCGGTGGGCAAGCTCGTTCTCGTGGGCGATGATGGCGTCCCAGCCGATGCTCTCGAGCTCCTCGATCGCGGCACCCAGCGCGACGGCACCGATCACGTTGGGCGAGCCGGCCTCCTCCCGCTCGGGCGGGTCGGTCCAGATCACCTCGTCGAGGTCGACCAGGTCGACGGCGCCGCCGCCGGCCAGGAACGGATCGCCCTCGGTGAAGGTCGACCGCGGCCCGATCAGCACGCCGGCGCCGAACGGGGCGTACATCTTGTGCCCGCTCCAGGCGATGAAGTCGGCATCGGCCGGCATGGGTCGGTGGGCCGCCAGCTGCGCGGCGTCGACGAGCACGGGCACGCCGCGGTCGTGCGCGGCCGCGATGATCTCGTCGATCGGCGGTAGCCACCCCGTCACGTTGGTCGCCCCGGTGATGGCAAGGAGTGACGGTCGGGCACCGTCGTCGAGCACGGCGATCACGTCGTCGGCCGTGAACGTGCCGTCCGGGCCGCACTCGACGAACCGACGACCCGCTCCGGTACGGGCCCACGGCAGCAGGTTGGCGTGGTGCTCGGCCACGGTCGTGACGATCACGTCGTCGGCGGTCAGTCGCAAGCGATAGGCGAGGTGGTTGATGGCCTCGGTGGTGTTGCGGCACGATGATCGCCACGTCGTCGCGGCCATCGCGTCCGGCGAAACGGATCGCTGCGGCCCGGGCCTCCTCGTAGGCCGCGGTGGCCATCTGCGACTTGTACCCGGCGCCCCGGTGCACGCTCGAGTACCAGGGGAGGAACTCGACGACCCGGTCGGCCACCTGCGGCAGCGACGCCGTCGACGCAGCCGAGTCGAGCGACAGGTAGGGCCGGACCACCCCGTCGACGCACGGCACCACGAGTCCGTCGCCGACCAGCGAGATCGGAAGGGACGTCATCGGGTTCTCCAAGTGGTTCGCTTCACGACCTGAGGCTACGACCGCTCCTGGTCGGAGTCAGACCCGGCTCGGGCACCCACCCACACGCTGCCACCACCACCCGACCGGTGGACCTCGATCAGCACCCACCGATCCTCGCTGCCGGCTCCGAGACACACCATGTCGAGTGCATCGACTCGCCGACCAGGCGAACATCCACGGCCGGCCACGGCTGGGGTCGACTCAGACCGGAGCGCCCGGGGCGACGAGCGGCCAGGGGAGGGTCCGCTCGACGACCCTGGCGATGTCGAACAGCAGGGCGTCGGTGTGGTGGCGACCCATGATCTGCATGCTGACCGGCAGCCCATCGACAAGCCCGATCGGCACCGCGATGGACGGGTTGCCCGAGATGTTGGCCGGGATCGTGAGGGTGCCGTTGTTGGCCGCGTCGACCTTGACGTCGCCGACACGGGTGTTGATCTGGATCGCCGCCGGGTAGGCCGCGTCGGGGTTGGTGGCGCAGATCAGCAGGTCGATTTGGTCGAACGCGTGGGCCATGGCCTCGTTGGCCTCGGTGCGGGCGATGTCGACCTGCGCGGCCATCTCGAGGTTGTAGGTGTCGCTGGCCAGCTCGACCCCGAAGGCCATCTGGGGCGTCAGGTCGTCCTTGCACTCCGGCCACCGGTCGCCCAGCTCGACCAGTACGCCCGCCAGCCCCGACATGGCCCAGGCGAACCCGAGGCTGGCGAAGGCCACATCGACGTCGACCACCTCGAGCCCGGCGTCGCGGGCCAGCGCGGCGCCGGCCGACACGACGGCTTCTTCGAGCTCGGGCCGGATCGTCGCCCGACCGAGGGTGGGGACGATGCCGACCCGCAGCCCGGCCAGGTCGTGCGAGTCGAGCCCCGCCTCCCAGCCCTCGACGCGGGGAAGGCTGTAGGGATCGCGGATGTCGTAGCCGCTGCACACATCCCACCAGCGCGCCACGTCTCGCACCGATCGGGCGAGGCAGCCGGTCACGGTCGTCAGGTTGCCGATCGAGAGTCGAGGCCCGCGGGGGATGCGCCCCGCCGTGCCCTTCATCCCGACGAGCCCGGTGAAGCCGGCCGGGATGCGGATCGAGCCGCCGCCGTCGCCGCCGGTGGCGATGGACACCAGGCCACCCGCGACCGCGGCCGCGCTACCGCCGGAGGATCCGCCCGCCGTACGGGTCGGGTCCCAGGGGTTGCCGGTGACGCCGTTGAGCTTGGTGACCGACACGTTGAGGCCGCCGAACTCGCTGGCGGTCGTCTGCCCGATCAGGTTGGCGCCCCCTCGCCGGCGCAGGCGGTCGACCATGGTGCTGTCGTAGGTGGCGATCCGATCCTTGAAGACAAGCGAGGCGTCGGTGTCGGGCCAACCGGCCACCGAGTCCAGCTCCTTGACCCCCATGGGAACGCCACCGAACGGTAGTGAGACATCCGCGTCTCGAGCCGACTCGAGCGCGCGCTCGGCGTCGATGTAGGAGAACGCGTTGAGCGTGCTCGCGTCGATGGCGGCCAGCGACGCCTCGATCTCCTCGACAGGTGACCGCTCGCCCGATCGAAACGCATCAACCAGAGAACAGGTGTCACCAAGCCATGGGCTGTCAACCATGCGGCAGTGTCGCACGAAGCCAACCCCGAACGCTCTCGCGAGTCGCTCGCTCATCGATGCTCGATGAGCGACCAGCCGCTGGACCGTCCCGGGACCGATCGGCACGAGCCGGGTCTGGTGCGCCCTGGTCGACTTCTCGAACGTCTCCTGCCCGACCTGGGCGATCGGTCGCTGTATGTGCAGCAGTCCGTTGTCGGTACTGATCCGGAGAGACCTAAGCGACACTGTCGCGAGCTCAGGGCTCCTCAATACCTGAAATGAGGTAGCGGTTGACCTCGGCTGACCGGATGGGTGGCGAGTCCTGAGCGGGCACGCCTGCGCCACGGAAGGCGAGAAGATGTTCCTCGCTGTCCCAACGTTCGAACACGTTGATCCGACCGGCATCGAGCGGATCGGCTGCTTGGACGAAGTCCAGACAGCCGGGCGCCTGACGGGCAAGCTCGACGACTGCCCCGTTGGCCGCAAGGAATCGTTCCCGGTCATCGGGGTCGAGGGTCAGGCTGCCGGCGATGATCAGCATCGGCTCAGGTTACGCCGAGGCATCCTCCTGCCTCTGCCTGCCAGTCGAGGCGTGCGCCCCGTCTGCACCTACTGCCCCCGATCGCTGGCTCCTAGACACTCCCGCCAGGCGGGCAATCGGCCCATCAGGGAGAGTTGTCAGGACCTCGACGGCAGGGAGGCTGGCATCGAGCTCCTCGAGACTCGGTTGATGCCAGCGTCTCAGGTCGAGAGCGCGGGAGGGCGATCAGCCGGGTCCTTGTTGATCGGGCTGGTCCAAGCCTCACCCGGCAAGTTGGTACCGATCACCAACCGAGTCTGGGTGCCCGCGAGGGTGCGATGCAGCCACCCCGATGGCGCTCGTAGCCGACATCCAGGCTGCACCTGGGTCACGTTTCCGTGTTCGTCCGCGAACGATCCCGTGCCGGAGATCACCCAGGTGACTCCCTCGAACTCGTGCCAATGCAGGGTCTCGTCCTCCTCATGGACGTCATCGAACGCCAAGCCGTGCAACCCCAAGGTTGCGACCTGCTCGAGCGCCTCCCGTTCGGTGATCGGCGCGCCGGTCGTGAACTCGTACACCATCCAAGCCGTCCCTTCGTCGGATCCGACGGTGGCTCGGCTGGTCTGCCAGCGAGCCCCAACGGATACCCCTGCACAGTCAATCACGGTTGGAACCGTGGTCACCCAGAACGCCAGTGAGGATGCTCGGGTACCAAGGTGGCGGTCCTGCTCACCTGGTCTGACTCTCAGAACGCGTGACTCTTCGGATGTCCTAGAACCGAACGGGCCACACCCGCGACGCCTACCGCCACGACCTGCGCACCTTCCTCCAGTGGGCCGACGGTGTCGGACTTCTGACGTAGACGCGGAGCTCCGAGCCCTCAGGTGCCTTCTCCCGCAGCGATCCGCGCACGGCAGCGAGCCCACCCGTGAGGGTGGGGATCAGTTGGGATCTAGTTGGGATGGCGGTGGCTTCAAACCGAGAGATCCTGGAGCCCGGGCGGGGATTCGAACCCCGGACATCCGCTTTACAAGAGCGGCGCTCTGGCCAACTGAGCTACCCGGGCGGGGCCGGCTCAGCCTAGATCCGTCCCTGCCCGACCCGTTCTCGCCGGATCTGTCCGCCTCACCTGGACGGCTCGGACAGGGAGGCCCCAAGAGGCGACCGTCGATCGCGGGAGGGCCGGGGTCGGTCACCAGCTTCGCGTCGCCCAATCGGAAGGATCCACGCCTCACCCGCCCGGCGCCGCGAGCAGCCGATAGCTTCCCGGCATGAGCATCCTCGGCAACCGCGTGCTGCGTCGGGAGGACCCGGCGCTGCTGACCACCGGCGGCACCTATGTCGACGACATCGCCGTACCCGACGCCGCGTTCGTCACCTACGTCCGATCCACCATCGCCCACGCCCGGTTGGGCGAGATCGACACCCGCGAGGCGATGGCCATGCCCGGCGTCCTCGCCGTCATCACCGCTGCCGACATCGACCTGCCGCGACCTGCCGCCAGCCACTCCCGCCATGGACCAGTCGATGGCCCGGCCGCTGCTGGCCCGTGACGTGGTGCGGTTCGTCGGCGAGCCGATCGTCGCCATCGTCACCGAGCGGCGCGAGCAGGGCCCCGACGCGGCCGAGACCGTCTTCGTCGACTACGAGCCGCTCTCCGCGCTCGTCGATCCCGAGGCATCCCGCGACGGCGGCCCCAAGCTGTTCGAGCAGGCCGAGTCGAACGTGATCTGGTCGATCGAGGCCCGCAACCGGGTGGCCGACTTCTCGGACTGCGACGTCGTCGTGTCCCAGCGGATGGTCAACCAGCGGATCGCCGCCTGCCCCATCGAAGGTCGCACTGCGGTCGCCTGGTGGGGCGACGACGGACGGCTCACCCAGTACCAGAGCTGCCAGGGCGCCCATCCCGGTCCGCACCGCCATCGCCGAGCTCTACGGACTCGACCCGGCCGACGTGCGGGTCGTGTGCCCGGACGTCGGGGGCAGCTTCGGCGCCAAGGCCGGCGCGTCGCCCGAGCTGCTGCTGCTCGGTGAGCTGGCCCGCCGGACCGGTCGTCCGGTGCGCTGGTTCGAGACCCGCACCGAGAACATGACGGCCATGGGCCACGGACGCGGCCAGGTGCAGGACGTGACCATCGGCGGCACGCGGGACGGCCGCATCACCGCCTATGCCATCGACGTGCTGCAGGACGCCGGCGCGTACCCCGGTATGGGCGCGCTGCTGCCGTGGATGACCCGGATGATGACGAGCGGCGTCTACGACCTGCAGAACGTCGGCTTCTCGTCGACCTCGGTCGTCACCAACACCACACCGCTCGTCGCCTACCGCGGCGCCGGTCGACCCGAGGCAGCGGCCGCGCTCGAGCGGGCCGTCGACATGTTCGCCGCCGAGATCGGCATGGATCCGGCCGAGGTGCGCCGGGCCAACGTGCTTCCGCCCGACGTGTTCCCGTACACGACCCGCACAGGCACCGAGTACGACAGCGGCGACTACGCCCGGGCCCTCGACCTCGTGCTCGAGGCCGCCGGCTACGCCGAGCTGCGGGCCGACCAGCAGCGCCGCCGTGACGCCGGGGACACCAAGGTCCTGGGCATCGGCCTGGCCGTCTACGTCGAGGTCACCGGAGGCGGCTCCGAGTACGGCGAGGTCGAGCTGCGCCCGGACGGCAGTGTCCTGGTGAAGACGGGGTCGAACCCCTACGGCCAGGGGCACCACACCGCCTGGGCCATGCTCGTGAGCGATCGGCTCGGCATCCCGATGGAGCGCATCGAGGTCATCCACGGCGACACCGACCTCATCCCCACCGGGGCGATCACCGGCGGATCCCGCTCGGTGCAGCTGGCCGGCGCGGCCGTGCACGACGCGGCCGGCAAGCTGCTCGACGTCGCCCGCCAGCGCGCCGCCGACCTGCTCGAGGCAGCCCCCGACGACATCGTGCTCGACCGCGACGAGGGCCGGTTCCACGTGGCCGGCACCCCCACCATCGGGCTCGGGTGGGAGGAGCTCGGCGTCGAGGGCCTCGATCCCCTGGGCGGCCTCAGCGACCTGGCCGACGCCAAGGCCACGTTCCCGTTCGGCGCTCACCTCGCCGTGGTCGAGGTCGACACCGAGACCGGCCGGGCCGACCTGATCCGCATCGTGGCCGTCGACGACGCCGGCCGCATCCTCAACCCGCTGCTGGCCGAGGGCCAGGTGCACGGCGGCCTGGCCCAGGGCGTCGCCCAGGCGCTGTTCGAGGAGGTCCGCTTCGACGACGACGGCAACCCGCTGACGTCGAACTTCGCCGACTACGCCGTCGTGTCGGCCCCCGAGATGCCGATGTTCGAGCGGGTGCCGATGGAGACGCCCACGCCGCTCAACGAGCTCGGCGCCAAGGGCATCGGCGAGTCGGGCACCATCGGCTCCACGCCCGCGGTGCACAACGCCGTCATCGACGCCCTCGCCCACCTCGGCGTGCGCCACATCGACATGCCGGTCACACCCGAGAAGATCTGGCGGGCACTGTCGACCTGAGCCGTCCGATCAGCTGGTCGTCGACGACGTCGCTCCGGGAGCGGTGGTGGTCGTACTGGTGAGGCTGGTGCAGTCGTCGATGCGCACCGACTGGTCGGCCTGGGTCGAGCTCGACCCGAAGTTCCACTGCAGGGTGGCGATGGTGGGGATGTTGGCGAGCGGCACCCGGTAGCTGAGCGTGTTGCCCGTGACCGTGACCGGGGCCGACAGTCCGGTGGAGGTGGCCGTTCCGCCGATGTTGGCGAGCGGGGCGAAGTCGGTGAGCACCAGGCGCCAACCCGAGTCGTCGAGCTGGGCCCGGATCTCGAAGGAGTAGGCCGGCGCACTCAGGTCGCCCTGGAGCATGGCGAAGAACGGCTCAGGCGCCAGCGAGATCGGCCCGTTCGTCGTGTACGACACGGCCAGCTCGTCGCCCTCGATGTGAGCCTCGGCCTTCACCAGGTCGATGCCGGCGGGCTCGCTCAGCATCTCCGTCTGCTTCGCGGTGTCGACCACGTCGCCCGTGGGGTCGTCGCAGGTGAAACCGGTCGACTCCGGCACCGTGCTCTTGGGACCGAGGGTGCTCGGCACGTCACTGGCGCTCGGGCCGCTCGAGCTGCACCCGACCGCCGCACCGCCGAGCAGGGCGACGCCGAGCAGCGTGGAGAGCAGACGACGGGTCATCGGGCCAACCTTCCTCGGGCCACCTCGAAGCAGGCGAGCGCGCCGGCAGCAGCCACGTTCAACGAATCGATCCGTCCCTTCAGCGGGATGGTGGCCACCGCGTCGCAGCGCTCACGCACGAGACGGGACAGGCCCGAGCCCTCGGCGCCGAGCACGAGCGCCACCGGATCGGCAGCCAGTCGGAGGTCGAACAGGGGCTGGTCGCCGGCGGCGTCGAGCCCGACGACCCAGACGCCGGCCTTCTGGAGCTGCTTGATGGCGGTCGGCAGGCCACCGACCAGAGCCATCGGCAGGTACTCGACCGCGCCTGCCGCGGCCTTCGTGACCGTCGGTGTGACGTGCACCGCCCGGTGGCGGGGCAGCACGACCCCAGTGACGCCCGCGCACTCGGCCGAGCGCAGGAGCGCACCCAGGTTGCCGGGATCGGTGACACCGTCGACGAGCAGCAGGAACGGCTTGCCGCCGCCCCTCGGCGTGACCAGGTCCTCGAGCTCGGCTTCGGGCAGCTCGGCCGCCTTGGCCAGCACACCCTGCGGGGCCTCGGTGCGGGCCTCGGCCAGCAACTTGGCCTTGGTCACATCGCGCACGGGCACCCCGACGCTCATGGCGAGCTCGGCGATGTCGTCGAGCACAACGGCGTCGTCCATGTCGCTGGCCACCCAGACCTCACGGACTCGTCGGGTGCCGGCCAGGAGCAGCTCGCGCACGGCCTGACGACCCTCGATCTGCTCGCCCCCCAGGCCGCGTGGCGCGTTCTGCCGACGTGGCGCGGCGGCCCGGCTGTTGGCGCGAGCGGTGGCGGCCCGCTTGGCCGCGCCGGGCCGATCGGCGTTGCGCACCGACTTGGCCGCGTGGTCGGCGGCGCGGGCGGCGATGGCCTTCTCGGCTGCCGCCGAGCGCGGCTTGGCCTTCGACCCCGAGGCACCGGAGCGGCTCTTGGTGCCACCCCGACTGGCGTCCTTCGACCCGGACCGGGGAGCGGCCCGCCCCGAGGATCTGTTCGTGGACTTGCCGGCGGGCTTCCGCGAGGATCGGGCCGGGCTCATCGGGACTCCACCAGGGCCACGGCGTAGCAGGCGATGCCCTCATCGCGACCGATGGCCCCCAGGCCTTCGGCCCGGTTGGCCTTCACCGAAACCGGAGCGCCCACCGCCACGCTCAACCGATGCTGCATGTCGGCTCGGTTCGGAGCCACCTTCGGCGCCTCGAGCACGACGGCGCAGTCGACGTTGACGGGCTCCCACCCCTCGGTCCGCACCCGGGTCGAGACCTCGGTGAGCAGCATCAGGCTGTCGGCTCCGGCCCACCGGGGATCGGTGTCGGGGAAGTGCTCCCCGATGTCGCCGAGACCGGCCGCCCCGAGCAGCGCATCGGCACAGGCGTGGGCGACGACATCGGCATCGCTGTGACCGACCAGGCCCCGCTCGCCGGAGAACACCACGCCGCCGAGGGTCAGGACGCGGAACGGATCATCGCTCTTGGCATGCACGTCGAACCCCAGGCCTACTCGTATGGACACCCCGGAAAGCTAGTGCCTGCCCAACTCGGTTCTCGGGCAGGGTCCCGGTCCACGGTTCCGGGATGGGCCCCGGTCCCGCGATGTCGACGACCTCACCCGAAGTGCAGACGGGCCACACCGAGGTCGTGGCGGGTCGTGATCTTGAGGTTCGTCGGATCGCCCTCGACCACCATCACGGTGCCGCCCACGGACTCGACGAGGGCGGCGTCGTCGGTGGCATCGGGTGAGCCCTCGTGGGCCCGGCGCAGCACCTCGGCCCTGAACGCCTGGGGGGTCTGCACCGCCACCAGGTCGTCGCGGTCGAGCGTGCCGACGACGCAGCCGTCGTCGATCTGCTTGATCGTGTCGGTCACCGGCACACCCGGGATGGCGGCATCGGCACCGGCCAGCACCGCCTCGATCACCGACTCGAACAGCTCGGACGACGCCAGGGGCCGGGCCCCGTCGTGCACCACCACGATGTCGCAATCAGCGGGTACGGCATCGAGCCCGCGGCGGACCGAGTCGGATCGCCGCTCGCCCCCCACCACCACCAGATCGGCCATCGGCTCGGGGTCGTCGGCGTGGTTCGCGCCCACCACCAGCACGACGCCGTCGGACACCGCCGCGGCCCGGGCCAGCGAGAGGTCGACGACGCGCCACGGCCCGATCTCCTCGTACTGCTTGAGGACGTCGGGGTCGTAGCGCCGGCCGGACCCGGCCGCGAGCACGATCGACCAGGTGCTCATCGCCGGATGCCCGCGGTTGCCGGGGTTGTCGCGATTGCCGGGGTTGTCGCAGTGGCCGGGGTCGACCGAGTGGATTGGACGTCCATCGGTCAGGCGAGCGCTTCGTCGAGCTTGGCCTCGGCCGCCTCTTCGTCCACATCGATGGCGAACGTGAGCTCGGAGACGAGGATCTTGCGGGCCTCGGCCAGCATCCGCTTCTCGCCCGCCGACAGGCCGTTCTCCTTCTCGCGGATCGACAGGTTCCGCACGACCTCGGCCACCTGGTACGGGTCCCCCGACTTCAGCTTCTCCTGGTGGTTCTTGAACCGCCGCGACCAGTTGGTCGGCATGCGGACCTCCTTCTTGCGGAGCACGACGAAGACCTCCTCGACCTCCTCGTCGTTGATGACCTCACGCAGTCCGACCTCGTCGGTGTTGTCGGCCGGGACCTTCAACGTGAGCTCGCCGTAGGTCAGTCGCAGCACGAGGTAGTCGCGCTTCTCGCCGTTGAACTCGATCGTCTCCCGGGCCTCGACCGTGGCGGCACCGTGGTGCGGGTACACGACCTTGTCACCGACATCGAACGCCATGGTGCTCCCAGGTGGAAGGACGGGCAGGCCAAGAGGCTCTCACATATGGCTGGGAGGGGACGGCCTCCGCACCGCCGGAGCGGTCCTGCCCACCGCCCGTGGCATGGCCGGTGTTGCGCAGCACTAGCATCACGGCGATGCCGGATCGAGGACTTCTCCGGGCGGTCGAGTTGTTCGATGGGCTCGAGCCGTCACAGATCGACACCATTGCGGACGCGTCCACCGATCGCTCGTTGAGCCGCGGCGACGTGCTCTTCACCGAGGGCGAAGAGCCGACCGAGCTCTTCGTCGTGGTGTCGGGTCGCATCGCCATCGCGAACAAGTCGATCGACGGGCGCGAGTCCGTGCTGGCGCTGATGGAGCGAGGCGACCTCTTCGGCGAGATGCCGCTGTTCGACGACCTCTCCCGATCAGCGGAGGCCCGTGCGCTCGAGCCCAGCGAGGTCATCGCCATCCCCTACGAGCCGCTCCGCCGCCTCTACGAGACGCAGCCGTCGCTGCTGTGGAAGGTCGTGGCCCTCCTCGCCAGCCGCATCCGCAACACGGACGAGGCCCTGGCCGACTCGGTGTTCCTCGACGTGACCGGTCGCACCGCCAAGCGCCTGCTCGAGCTGGCCGGCGACGCCGACGAGTTCTCCCTGCCCATCACCCAGGAGGAGCTGGCCGGCATGGTCGGCGCCTCCCGCGAGCGGGTCAACAAGGCCATCGCCTCGTTCATCCGCCTCGGCTGGATCGACCAGATCGACCGCCGGTACCGCATCACCAACCGCGAGCAGCTCGAGCGCCGCGCCCGCTGAGGCCCTCCCCCCGTTCTTGCGCCGATGGGTCGCGCTCAGCGCGACGTTGCTGTGGTCAGAACGCGAGTGATGGCTTCTCGGGGGCACCGTCGGCGAACCCGGCAGCGAGCGGGGCGGTCAGGTCGTGCAGCTCGCGAACCAGCCGGGCCAGCGCGTCGAGGTCGATCTCCGAGGCGTCGCCCGGGGTGTCGCCGTCGAGCCACGTGAGCACATCGAAGCCTCGTCGACGCCGCGAGAGCGCGGCGCCCAGGTCGCCCCGGCCGCCGCAGCACATCGAGGACCAGCGCCGTGTTCGGACGGCCGTGCTCGGTCGGAACCTCTGGAACAGTCGCCCGAACAAGGTGATCGCGCTGCTCCCTCCGGAGCGGATCGGTGCCGGCTCGCCGTCGGGATCGGTCACCGTGGAGCTGGGAGCCGAGCGCATCACGTTCAGCAACAAGGAGATGCGGATGCTGTCCGCCGCCACTGCGCCGATTGCCCCGGGCCCCCCGGTGGCGTACCCGGGCGCGGCTTCGCCGGTGGCTCCCGGCCGGTTCCGAGCTCGAGCGCTCAGGCGCTCGTGGCGTCGAGATGCTGCAGGAGGTCGTGGGCCGCCAGCTCGACCTGCTTGTGGCGCCACTCCGATGCGCGGTAGACGCAGGCGATCAGGCCCGAGCGGTGGACCCGCCGCAGGTCGCCGTACACGAACGCGTAGCGCGCCTTGGTCTCGTCGTTGGCGCCTTCGGTGAGACCGAGGTGCCACTGGGCGTAGTCGTCCCAGGAGTGGCCCTCGAGGTACGCGTTCTCCTGCTCGGCCGTCGGTTGCGAGGCTCCCCAGTCGCTGTCGAGCACGTACTGGCGGGCGTCGATCAGGTGCCGGGCGTGCGCCACGGCTCGCGGGTTCAGCTCGTAGGTCGCCATGGTCAGGGAGCCTGGCACGGTGGCGATGGAGATGATGGCGGAAACCCGCCGGTCGGGCCGTGTCCCCGGCGCCATGATCGCGGTGCGCCCGGACCGCCGGGCCGATCCCTGGGGGTCCCATGACGCTGACCGACACCTTCCGCGCGCTGCACCAGCAGGGCCTCTTCGTGATGCCCAACCCGTGGGACCGGGGCTCGGCCCGCATCCTGGCCGACCTGGGGTTCGAGGCCCTGGCCACGACCAGTGCCGGATTCGCCCGCTCGATCGGCAAGAACGACCAGCAGGTCACCCGCGACGAGCTGGTCGCCCACGTGGCCGAGCTCACCTCCGTCCTCGAGATCCCGGTGAACGTCGACAGCGAGCGCCTGTTCCCGGACGATCCCGGTGGCATCGCCGAGACCGTCCGCCTGCTGGCCGAGGCCGGGGCCGCCGGCTGCTCGATCGAAGACTTCCGGCCGTCGACCGGATCGATCGTCCCGCCAGCCGAGGCAGCCGAGGCGGTCGGCGAGGCGGTCGCGGCCTGTGCCGAGCACGGGATGGTGCTGACTGCCCGCTGCGAGAACCTGCTCTACGCGGCGGGCGACCTCGACGACACCATCACCCGGCTCATCGCCTATCGCGAGGCCGGCGCCGAGGTCCTCTACCCGCCGGGCCTCGTCGTGGCAGCCGACATCACCCGCGTCGTGACCGAGGTCGGCGCTCCGGTCAACGTGCTGGCCTTCCCGGGCTCACCACCGATCGACCAGCTGGCATCGCTCGGCGTGCGCCGGGTGTCCACCGGTGGCGCGCTCCAGACCAACGCGTACAGGTCCATGCGCCACGACGCCAAGGCCCTGCTCGCCCTCCAGCCCTGATCGAGCAGGGAGGGATCAGGGCTGGTTGAGGAAGGCGATGGCACGGGCCCAGGCGTCGGCCGCGTCCTCGGGCCGGTGGGTGGGTCGTGACGGGTCGTGGACGAAGCCGTGGTCGGCGCCCTCGTAGATGACGACCTCGGCATCGGCGGCCTGCAGGTCGGCGATGTCCTCGAGCGGTACGAACGAGTCGATGGTGCCCACCAGCTCGAGCACGGGGCACGAGCCCGGCGCGGTGGCGAAGTCGATGGCGTCGGCCTGGGTCTCGCTGCGCCACTGCTCGGGCATGCGGATCATTCCGTAGAACGACACCGCCCGGTGGAAGCGGCCGGTGGCCGACGCCTTGAGCGCCCACATGCCCCCCATGCAGAAGCCGAGGATGCCGACGGTGTGCATGCCTGTGGCGTCGGCGGCCTGGACGATGGTGGCCATCTCGGCCAGGTCGTCGAACCCGCCGACCGTCCCGAGACGGTCCTCGAGGGACAGGTCCTCCCGCCCGGGATACGGCTCGGGGGACACGACCACCCACCCGTTCTCCTCGGCCAGGCGCTCGGCCATCGTGTCGAAGAGCGGTCGGAGCCCCATGATGTCGGGGCACAGGACCAGACCCTGGCTCGGGTCGCCGAGGGCGGGACGGGCCAGCTCGGCGGGCGTGCCGTTGGGCAGCTCGATGCGCATCCCGCCGTTCTAGCGCAGGCCGGAGCAGAGACCCAGGGGCGATCAGCTGTACCGGTCGAGGATGCTGGACTCGGCCAGCTTCGACAGCCCTTCCTTGACGGCCTTGGCCCGCGTGTCGCCCACGCCCTCGACGTCATCGAGATCGTCGATGGTGGCCCGCATGATCTTCGACAGCGTGCCGAAGTGGTCGACGATGTGATCGACGATCGGCTCGGGGATGCGGGGGATCCGCGACAACAGGCGGTAGCCGCGTGGCTGCAGGCTGAGATCGAGGTCGCTGGCTCCCTGGGGCAGGTGCAGTACGGCGGCGACCGTCTTGAGGTCGAGCAGCTCGTCGGTGTCGAGCTCGGCCAGGGTCGCCATGGCCTCGGCCAGCGGCCACTGGTCGGACTCGTTGTAGTAGTCGCGCATCACCATGCGCCGCTCGTCACCGATGCCACCCAGCACCTCTTCGAGCTGCAGGCGAACGAGACGGCCGTCGGCGCCGAGCTCGACGATGTACTCGTCGATCTCCTCGGCGATGCGCATCAGCATCTCGGTGCGCTGCAGCAGCACGACGACATCGCGGAGCGAGACGATGTCCTCGACCTCGAGCTCGGACAGCGCCGAGGACACCTCGTCGAGCCGGTTCTTGTAGCGCTCGAGGGTCTGCAGGGCCTGGTTCGCCCGGTCGAGCAGGCGCGGGATGGGCTCGAGCGGGTGCTTCTGGTCATCGACGTAGCAGGCGATGATGGCCATGTCCTCGGAGACCGAGATGACCGGCACCTCGATGGAGCGGGCCACCCGCTCCGCGGTGCGGTGCCGTGTGCCGGTCTCCGACGTCGGGACGTTGGGGTTGGGCACCAGGTGCACGTTGGCCCGGGCGATGCGGCTGGCATCGGGGGCCAGGATGATGGCGCCGTCCATCTTGGCCAGCTCGGACAGCCGCTGCGGGCTGAACGCGGCGTCGAGCAGGAACCCACCGGAGCAGATGTTGAGCACCTCGGGACCGTCGCCGATGACGATGAGCGCGCCCATCTTCGACTGCAGGATGCGGTCGAGGCCTTCTCGCAGGGGCTTGCCCGGCGCCACGGTGCCGAGCGCATCGAGCAGCGCGTCACTTCTCCGGCGAGCCACGCACGGAGTGTAGTCGCCGGCCCTCCGAGGCCGGAGGGCCGAGGAGACCAGCGCTCAGCGCACCGCGCGCAGCGATTCCGCAGCTCGGGGACGAGGCACCGGTTCGGCGGCGGCCCCCAGGCCAGCCAGCCCCACCGCGTCGAGGAGGTCGTCGGCCCGGAGGGCGGTGATACCCGGAGGTGGTTCGGGCGCGAGCCGGGGGACGATGGCGGCGGTGAACCCCAGCCGGGCCGCCTCGGCCAGCCGCCGCTGGCTCTGGGCCACCTGTCGCAGCTCGCCGCCCAGGCCGACCTCGCCGCAGACCACCATGTCGGGCGGGAGCGGGCGACCGACGGCTGGCGGACGCGATGGCCAGGGCCAGGCCGAGGTCGGCCCCAGGCTCGCGGACGACCACGCCACCGACGGCCAGCGCGTAGACGTCGGCCTTGTCGACCCCGATGCCCGCCCGTCGGTCGAGCACGGCCAACAGCAGGGACAGGCGTCCCGAGTCGACGCCCTGCGCCGACCGGCGGGGCGACGGGAGGCTGGACGGGACCACCAGGGCCTGGATCTCGACCAGCAGCGGCCGATGGCCCTCGATGGTCGGCACCACCACCGAGCCGGATACACCGGGCCGACGGTCGGCGAGGAACAGCCCGCTGGCGTCGGGCACCGGTGACAGGCCGGTGTCGGTCATCTCGAACAGGCCGAGCTCGTCGGTCGAGCCGAACCGGTGCTTGGACGCCCGCAGCAGGCGCAGCGCGTGGTGGCGCTCGCCCTCGAACGCCAGCACCGTGTCGACGACGTGCTCGAGCACCCGGGGCCCGGCCAGCCCGCCGTCCTTGGTGACGTGGCCGACCAGCACGGTGCTCACGGCGCGGGCTTTGGCCTGGCGCACCAGGCGGGCGGCGCACTCGCGCACTTGGGCCACCGAGCCGGGGGCCGAGGAGAGCTCGGGCTCGTAGACGGTCTGGATGGAGTCGACGATCAGCAGGTCGGGCTTGATCTCGTCGAGGTGGGCCACCAGATGGGGAAGCGCCGTCTCGCTGGCCAGGTAGAGCCGGGACGCCAGCGTGCCCAGCCGCTGGGCCCGTAGCCGCACCTGCTGCTTGGACTCCTCCGCCGAGACGTAGAGCACCGTGGCGCCCGCCGACGCCATCGCCGAGGCCACCTGCAGCAGCAGCGTGGACTTGCCGATGCCCGGCTCACCGCCGACCAGCGTGACCGAGCCGGGGACGAGCCCGCCGCTGAGCACCCGATCGACCTCGGTGAGACCGGTGGAGCGGGGCTGCCACTCGTCGGTGTCGACCTCGGCGATGGGGACCGCCCGGTCGATGGACGACACCCAGGCGCGACGCCACCGGGGTGGGCTCGTCGAGCTCTTCGACGAGGGAGTTCCACTCGGCGCACGACGGGCAGCGGCCGACCCACTTGGGACTGGCGCCCCCGCACTCGGCACATCGGAAGATCGAACGGACTTTCGACATGGGCACGACCCTACTCAGGGGGTGTGACACCGCCGCGCACCCGCTCCCCGGCCGACGGGAGCGGGGAACCTAGGCTCGACCCATGCATGACATCGTCCACGAGCTCACCATCGACGCCTCCCTCGACGCGGTCTACGCCGCGGTCTCCACCGGCCCAGGGCTGGCCCGATGGTGGAGCAGCGACGTGTCCCTCGAGAGCAGCGCCGTCGGCGCCGCTCCGGCCGAGCCCAGCGAAGGTGACGTGCTGAGCATCGGGTTCGACGACCGGGCCGTGGTGATCCGCCTGCGCATCGACACGCTGAACGGACCCGCCGAAGAAGGCCCCGCGCTGGCCCACCTGACCTGCATCGGTGGGCCCGAGGAGTGGCCCGCCACCCAGATCGCCTTCCGCATCGAGCGCGACTCCGACACCGGCACGACGGTGCGCTTCTGGCACGGCGGCTGGGAGTACGAGGACGGAGCCCTCCCCCGCTGCAGCTTCCAGTGGGCCATGTACCTCGATGCCCTCCGGGCCTCACTCGAATCCTGAGCCCGTCCTCCCCCACGCTTCGTTGTCGAGTCCGCCCCGTTCGGGACGCGAGCTCCACGAAGAAGACGACGGGCTCCAGGGCCCCGGCTAGGGCTGTCGGGTCGGACGAGGCGGGCGGGGAGCCCGAGGACGGTCGGCCCCCGCTGCGGCGCGACGGCGGGCGGCGCGCTGGCGCAGCCACAGCAGCACCGGCACGGCGATCAGGATCACCGCCAGGATCAGCAGCACGTTGACCAGGCCGCTGGCCTGCGACGAGGTCACCTTCACCGGGGTGGGTTCGGTGTCGGCCAGCGACGGCGAGTACACGTGGGAGGCCCCGGGCACCGTCACGGTGATCTCGACATCGACCATGTCCGCCACCGGACGACCCTGTTCGGCCTCGATCTGGGCGATGGTGCCGCCCAGGCCTTCGGCTCCGAGCGACTGGTCGAGCTGTGCGTCGCTGAACGTCTCGAGGCCCTTGGTGAGGTCGATCGAACCGGAGACGGAGTAGTTCGTCGACAACATCGAAGAGCTCTTCTTGACCGTCCAGCCGCCGAACGCGCCGTCGGGCCCGTTGACCTCGTCGAGCACTGCCATCGCGCCGGCCGCGTCGGCGAACGGCTTGGTGGCGCGCACCCACGTGTCGCCGTCGGCTTCCTTGGTCGGGTCGGTGACCGTCCACCCGGCGGCCCGCAGGTCGTCCACGCGGAGCTGCGAACCCAGGTCGCCGGCCTTGGCCACCGCCTCGTCGTCGAGCCCGACCGCCACCTCGACGGTGCCGGATCCGTCGGCCTCGACCGTGGTGTGCACCTCGAGCTTGGCCTGGCACGCACCGAGCACCGCCACCAGGACGACTGCGGCGAGGACCTGCAGCGGGACGCGGAGGGACGGGGGGAAGGCTGGGTCGCACGCCGGGCAAGGTAGTGCGTCGTCGGGCGAGGCCCGAATCACGAGCTGCACCATCTGGCCGGAACCGGTGGGCCGAAAACGGCAGAACCCCCACGCGATCGCTCGGGTGAGGGTTCTGTCGGACAGGATGCCAGGGAATCGCTCCCCGGGCCTCTCCGCCGTCTCGGGGGCTGGTGAGCCCCGGACCGCTACTCGCTCGGCGGTCCGGCCTCGGCCAGCTCCATGGGCGGAGGCTGGAAGCCCTCGACCGCTTTGAACGTGATGACCATCTCGCCGGTCTCGGGGTCGGGCTCGGCGTCGACGATGATGGTCTCGCCGGCGCGGAACTCCTTCCAGAGCAGGCGCTCGGAGAGGGGGTCCTCGACCAGGCGCTGGATGGCTCGGCGCAGCGGCCGGGCGCCCAGCGTCGGGTCGTAGCCCTTGTCGGCCGAGCAGCGTCTTGGCCGCCTGGGTGAGCTCGAGGCCGAGGCCCTGGCTCTCGAGCTGCTTGGTGACCCGCTTGATCATCAGGTCGACGATCTCGGTGACCTCGGCCTTGCTCAGCTCGTGGAAGACGATGGTGTCGTCGATGCGGTTCAGGAACTCCGGGCGGAAGTGCTGCTTGAGCGCATCGTTGACCTTCTCCTTCATGCGCTCGTAGCTGACCGCCTCGTCGGCCTTCGAGAAGCCGAGGTTGGCCTTGCGCAGATCCTGGGTGCCCAGGTTGGAGGTCATGATCAGCACGGTGTTGCGGAAGTCGACCGACCGACCCTGCGAGTCGGTGAGGCGGCCCTCTTCGAGGATCTGCAGCAGCGTGTTGAAGACGTCGGGGTGGGCCTTCTCGATCTCGTCGAACAGCACGACCGAGAACGGCTTGCGCCGCACGGCCTCGGTGAGCTGGCCGCCCTCTTCGTAGCCGACGTAGCCGGGAGGCGAGCCCACCAGGCGGCTGACCGTGTGCTTCTCCATGTACTCGGACATGTCGAGCTGGATGAGCGACTGCTCGTCGCCGAAGAGGAACTCGGCGAGCGTCTTGGCCAGCTCGGTCTTGCCCACGCCCGACGGGCCCAGGAAGATGAACGAGCCGCTGCGGGCGCTTGGGGTCCTTGAGGCCGGCCCGGGTGCGGCGGATGGCCTGGCTGACGGCCTTGATGGCGTCCTCCTGGCCGATGACCCGCTTGTGCAGCTCGTCCTCCATGCGGAGGAGCTTGGCCGTCTCCTCCTCGGTGAGCTTGTAGACCGGGATGCCGGTCCAGATCGAGAGGACCTCGGCGATGGCCTCCTCGTCGACCTCGTCGAACAGGTCGATGCCCGAGTCCTTGATCTCGCGCTCCTTGGCCTCCTTCTCGGCCGAGGAGCTCCTTCTCGCGGTCGCGGAGCCTGCCGGCCTCTTCGAAGTGCTGGCCCTCGACCGCTTCCTTCTTCTCCTGCACGACCTGGGCGATCTGGTTCTCGAGCTCCTTGTAGTCGGGCGGGGTCTCCATGCGCTTGATGCGCAGGCGCGAGCCGGCCTCGTCGATGAGGTCGATGGCCTTGTCGGGCAGGTGGCGGTCGGAGATGTAGCGGTCGGCCAGGTTGGCCGCGGCCACGAGCGCCTGGTCGGTGATGGTGACCCGGTGGTGCGCCTCGTAGCGGTCGCGCAGGCCCTTGAGGATCTCGATGGTGTGGGCCACCGTCGGCTCCTCGACCTTGATCGGCTGGAAGCGGCGCTCGAGGGCGGCGTCCTTCTCGAGGTGCTTGCGGTACTCGTCGAGCGTGGTGGCACCGATGGTCTGCAGCTCGCCGCGGGCCAGCATCGGCTTGAGGATGCAGGCGGCGTCGATGGCGCCCTCGGCGGCACCGGCACCCGACGAGGGTGTGGAGCTCGTCGATGAACAGGATGATGTCGCCGCGGGTCTTGATCTCCTTGAGCACCTTCTTGAGGCGCTCCTCGAAGTCGCCGCGGTAGCGGCAGCCGGCCACGAGCGCGCCGAGGTCGAGGGTGTAGAGCTGCTTGCCGTGGAGCGTCTCGGGCACCGCGTCGGCGGCGATCGCCTGGGCGAGGCCCTCGACGATGGCGGTCTTGCCGACGCCGGGCTCGCCGATGAGCACCGGGTTGTTCTTGGTGCGGCGGCTGCAGCACCTGCATGACCCGCTCGGTCTCGCGGGCCCGGCCGATGACCGGGTCGAGCTTCTTGTCGCGGGCGAGCTGGGTGAGGTTGCGGCCGAACTGGTCGAGCACGAGCGAGCCCGACGGGGTCTGCTCGCCCGGGCCGCCGGCGGTGGCGCCGGCCTTCTCCTGGCTGCCGCGGGCCGGAGTAGCCCGACAGCAGCTGGATGACCTGCTGGCGCACCCGACGAGGTCGGCGCCCAGCTTCACGAGCACCTGGGCGGCCACGCCCTCGCCCTCACGGATGAGGCCGAGGAGGATGTGCTCGGTGCCGATGTAGTTGTGGCCGAGCTGCAGCGCCTCGCGCAGCGACAGCTCGAGGACCTTCTTGGCCCGCGGCGTGAAGGGGATGTGGCCCGACGGCGACGAGCCGCCCTGGCCGATGATCTCCTCGACCTGGCTGCGCACGGCCTCGAGCGAGATGCCGAGGGACTCGAGGGCCTTGGCGGCGACGCCCTCGCCCTCGTGGATGAGCCCGAGCAGGATGTGCTCGGTGCCGATGTAGTTGTGGTTGAGCAGGCGCGCTTCTTCTTGCGCAAGCACGACGACACGGCGGGCCCGGTCGGTGAATCGTTCGAACAAGGAATTGCCTCCCGGAGAGGGCTCCCACGGGGTGGGAAAGGTGTTCCGAGTGTAGCCACCCGGTTCAGCGAACACCTGCGCCGGGGGACCTCACCGCATCGGCACCGTCCGGCCGCTCAGGTGAGCGGATCGCCGGTCGACGGCTCGGACGAACCCTACGGTTTCCTGCTCTCGTCGACTCCCCGCCTAACGTGGCCCCGTGGCCTCGCCCAACCCGCTCCTGCTGCTCCCGACCCTGGCCGACGACCTCGGTCGGGTCGAGAGCCAGCTCCGCCAGTCGGTGCAGGCCGAGGACCCGTTCCTCACCGAGGTGGCCAGCCACCTGATCCTCGCCGGCGGCAAGCGGGTGCGCCCTGCGTTCGCCGTCGCCGCGGCCGCCACCCGCGAGCCGATGATGGGCCCGGCCGCGCGACGACGTCATCAGCGGCGCCGTGTCGGTCGAGCTGGTGCACCTCGGCTCGCTCTACCACGACGACGTCATGGACGAGGCCACCACCCGACGCACGGTCGAGAGCGTCAACGCCCGATGGGGCAACCTGCAGGCCATCCTCGCCGGCGACTTCCTGCTGGCCCGGGCGTCGGAGATCGCGGCGTCGCTCGGCACCGAGGTGGCCGGCCTGCTGGCCGCCACCATCGGCCGGCTCTGCGAGGGCCAGGTGCTCGAGCTGCAGCACACCTACGACGTCACCCGCACCGAGGAGGCCTACCTCGCCTCCATCGACGGCAAGACGGCGTCGCTGCTGGCCACCGCGTGTCGCATCGGCGGCATCGTGGCCGAGCTGCCCCGTCCGGTGGTCGAGCAGCTCACCGCACTTCGGCCACGGCTACGGCATGGCCTTCCAGATCGTCGACGACATCCTCGACGTGGTCGCCACCGACGAGCAGCTCGGCAAGCCCGCGGGCCACGACCTGGTCGAGGGCGTCTACACGCTGCCGGTGCTCCGGGCGCTCGCCGCCGGTGGGCCCGACGCCGACCGTCTCGGCGAGCTGCTCGGCCAGCCGCTCGAGGGCGCCGAGCTGGACGAGGCCCGCTCGATCGTGCGCAGCAGCGGCCAGGTCGACGCCGCGCTCGCGTCGGCACGCGACTTCGCCCACCAGGCCGCAGACGCACTTGCGGAGGTCGCGGACACCGAGGCCGGGACCGCGCTGGTGGCCGCCTCGGACCACCTGCTCGAGTCCGTCCGGGTCGCCGCCGGCCACTGAGCCCGCCCCACACCGTTTCAGCGCCGACAACACGCGCTGAGCGAACGAAACCGGGGGTCGAAACGTGTTCCGCGTGCGGACACGGAGATCTGACTCAAGTTTGATCGGATTGATGACGAGGTGATCCTCAGCTCGTGCGGACGAGCACTACTTGGTGGGAGAACAATGGCATCGCATCGACGCGTTCGAGGCTGGATCGCTTTCGTGGCCGTCATCGCCGCGCTGGCCCTGCTCGTGAGCAGCTGTGGGAAGTCCGGCAACAGCCAGGCCACCGGTGACACGGGCGGCCCGGACGCCGGCACCAGCGAGGGTGCCCCGGTCGAGGGCGGGAGCCTGGTCGTCGCCGTGGCCGCCGAGACCAACGGCTGGAACCCGGCGCTGGCCCAGTGGGCCGACGCCGGCAGCATGGTCGGATCGTCGGTGCTCGAGCCGCTGGCGGCCATCGGACCGGACAAAGGAGCCAAGCCCTGGCTGGCCGACTCGTGGATCGCCAACGACACGTTCGACTCCTGGGTGATCCACCTGCACCCGAACGTGAAGTTCCAGAACGGCGAGGACTTCACCGCCGACGTGGTCAAGCGCAACATCGAGTTCTACCTGACCGGCACCCTGTCGAAGATCAACCTCGAACCGATGATCCGCGACGTCGAGGTGGTCGACCCGCTGACCGTCCAGGTCAACCTCAAGCAGCCGTGGGGCGCGTTCCCCAGCGCGTACATGATGGGCAGCTCCTACATGATGGCGCCGGCCATGCTCGACTCGGCCGACCACGGCGTCGCCCACCCGATCGGCACCGGACCGTTCACCTTCGACAGCTGGCAGAGCGGCACGTCGTTCAAGGTGAAGAAGAACCCGAACTACTGGCAGGCCGGCCTCCCCCACCTCGACTCGATCGAGTTCCAGGTGATCCCGGACGAGGCGTCCCGCGTGGCCGCGCTCAGCAGCGGCGACGTGAACATGATCCTCACCACCCGGGCTTCCGACGCCGTGGAGCTCGGCGACACCGACACGGTGGTCAAGGACTGGACGACGGAGAACGCCTTCGTCATGACGAACACGTCCCCGCAGCTCAAGGGCAAGGACAACCCGCTGGCCGACCCTCACGCCCGCAAGGCGCTGGCCTACGCGACCGATCGCAACGCGGTGGCCGCCCTGATCGGTGAGGGCATCGAGATCCCGACCTCGCCGTGGTCGCCCAGCAGCCCGTGGGGCATGCCCGACGACCAGAACGGCTACGTCGACTTCGACCTGGACAAGGCCAAGGCCGAGGTCGAGGAGTACAAGAAGGACACCGGAGCGACCACGCTGTCGTTCACCCTCTCCGGCCTGCCCGGCATCGACGACATCAAGGTGCTGCAGCTGGTGCAGAGCCAGTGGAAGGACGCCGGGATCGAGACGTCAGATCGAGACGCTCGAGCAGACCGCCTACATCACCAAGATCGCGACCGGTGACTACCAGGCGGCCTTCTTCCGCAACTACGGCTTCGCCGACCCGGACAGCAACTTCAGCTTCTGGTCGTCGACCACGGCCAAGGGCGCCGGCATCCTCAGCATCAACTTCACCCAGTACACGACGCCCAAGCTCGACGAGGACGTGAACACCGGGCGCCAGAGCGGCTACGCCAACGTGCGCAAGGCCGCCTACGACGACCTCGTGCACCAGCTCAACGCGGCGACCACGAACATCTGGCTCTACCGCACGCCGTACTCGATCATCGCCGACCCGCAGGTGATGGGCTTCGCCAAGGCCACGGCGGTCGGCTTCGGCAACTTCCAGCCGAAGACGTGGTGGGGCGATCTGTGGCGGGCCACGGGCTGATCCGAAGACCGGCCCGTGACGCACATGACCCGACCGTCGACTCGCGTGGCCTGACCGTTCGGGCCTGATCGCTGCTGGCCGGATCGATCCTGACGTCGACGTCACAGGGCGGGCGGTCACCGTCCGTCGACCCTTCGGCCCCGTGGTCACTCGACGTGATCGCGGGATAGGCCGTCCAGCCCAATCGACTCAACCTGTTCGGTCCCGTGCCGATGGACGCGACAAGGGACGGCAACGTCGAAAGGTGGGGGAACCACCAATGGGTCAACTCTCGGACCACGATCACCCGCAGCACCGAGCGATGCCAGTGCGCCGAACTCCTCGGCTCCTGCTCGCGGTGGTCATCACGCTCGCACTCGTGGCCGCGGCCTGCGGCAGCTCGAAGAAGGACGGTCAGACGACGTCGACCGTGCCCGATGCCAACGCGACCGCCGCCGACGAGGGCACCCCGGTCGACGGCGGCAGCCTCGTGATCGGCGTCGCCGCCGAGACCAACGGGTGGAACCCGTCGAACAACCAGTGGGCCGCCGAGGGCAGCCTGGTCGGTTCCTCCGTGCTCGAACCGCTGGCCACCGTCGGCGCCGACAAGGGCGCCAAGCCCTGGCTGGCCGACTCGTGGTACCCGAACGACGACTTCACGAGCTGGGTGCTCAAGCTGCACCCCGGCATCACGTTCCACAACGGCGAGCCGTTCGACGCCCAGGCCGTGGCCGACAACATCGACGCCTACAAGAAGGGCACGCTCTCGAGCCTTGCCCTCGAGCCGATGCTGGCCGACAACGTGGTGCTCGATCCGCTCACCGTGCAGATCAACCTCAAGCAGCCGTGGGCGGCGTTCCCGAGCAGCTTCCTCGTGGGTGGCTCGGCGTTCATGATGGCACCGGCGATGATCAAGGCTGGCGCCGATGGCGACAAGAGCCCGGTCGGCACCGGGCCGTTCGTCTTCGACAGCTGGACCCCTGGCGGCTCGTTCAAGGCCAAGAAGAACCCCACCTACTGGCGAGACGGCCTCCCCCACCTCGACTCGATCGAGTTCAAGGTGATCCCGGAGGACAGCGCCCGGGCCGCCGCTCTGCAGAGCGGTGACGTCAACCTGATCCTCACCTCGACCGCCGCGCCGGCGAACGACCTGCAGAGCTCGTTCACCGTCGTCAAGGACTGGACCTCGGAGAACGTCTTCATCATGACGAACACCGGGCCCGCTGTCGGCGGCAAGCCGAACCCGCTGAGCAACGCCCACCTCCGCAAGGCCCTGGCCTACGCCACTGACCGCCAGGCGGTCGCCGACCTGGTCGGCGAAGGCGTGTCGATCCCGACCTCGCCCTGGGCACCCAGCAACCCCTGGGGCATGCCCGACGACCAGAACGGCTATGTGGACTTCGACCTCGACAAGGCAAAGGCCGAGCTCGAGACCTACAAGACCGACACCGGCGACGCCGCCCCGACCTTCACGCTCTCGGGCCTGCCCGACGTGGACGGGACCCGCGTGCTGCAGCTGCTGCAGAGCCAGTGGAAAGAGATCGGCGTCGAGACGCACATCGAGACCCTCGAGCAGACCGCCTACATCACCAAGGCCGTGACCGGCGACTACAACGCGGCGTTCTTCCGCAACTACGGGTACTCCGACCCGGACATGAACTACTACTTCTGGTCCAGCTCGACGGCCAAGGGCGTCGGCAACATCAGCATCAACTTCACCCAGTTCACGACCCCGGCCCTCGAGGCCTCGCTGACCACTGGGCGCCAGAGCGGCTTCGAGAACGTCCGCAAGCAGGCCTACGACGACCTCACCCGTGAGCTCAACGGCGGCTTCACGAACCTCTGGCTCTACCGCACGCCGTACTCGCTGATCGCCGAGAAGCAGGTCCGCGGCCTCACCGTGCCCCGCACCATCGCCTTCGGCAACCTCGAGCCCAAGACCTGGCTCGGAGACCTCTGGCGGGCACCGAGCGGCAGCTGATCGTCGAGCGGGCGAGACCTGATCACCAGGACAGATCCACGGCTGGTTCGAGCGGCCGGAGCGGTCAGCCGAGGTGATCGGCATCGAACGGCCGGGCTCCCCCCAGGAGCCCGGCCGTTCGACACGGCACGAGCGCAACGCCTCGCTGCCTAGGCTCAGGCGATGGAGGCGCGGCGGGTCGACGAGGCCCAGGCGGAGCTCGACCGTGGGTTGCTCGTCGGGGTGGCCGCGTTCCGGTGGGCCACCTGGGTGTGGATGGCGGTGGTCGGCACCATCGACGCGTCGAACGACTCGTTCGCCCATCCATGGACCGCGCTCGCGCTGATCGGGCTGGCCCTGGCCTTCACCGCGTGGGCCACCGTGCTCGTGCGGACCCATCCGGCCACGCTGCTGCGGCCCACGGTCCTGGCCACCGAGCTGATGCTGGCCGGAGCGCTCGTGTTCGGCGACCAGTGGGTCTACGGCAGCAGCCACTCCCAGTCACTGGGATCGGCCTGGCCGCTGGCCTCCGTGCTCAGCGTGGCCATCGTCGGCGGCGCCTGGGCCGGGGCCGCCGCCGGCTTCAGCCTGGGCGTGCTGCACTGGCTGGGCGACCTGGCCTTCGTCGTCGGGCGATGGACGGGCGACCGGGCCATGGGCGCCTGGGGCACGGTCGTGCTGTTCACGCTGACCGGTGGCGTGGCGGGTTTCGTCGCCACCCGCCTGCACGACGCCGAGCGTCGGGTCACGACCGCACGGGCCCGCGAGGAGGTCGCCCGGACCCTGCACGACGGGGTGCTCCAGACCCTGGCCGTCGTGCAACGCCGGTCGCCCGACCCCGACCTCGTCGACCTGGCCCGCGAGCAGGAGCTCGAGCTCCGCGAGTTCCTGTTCGGGTTCGAGCCGGACCGTTCCGACCTCGGGCCGGCGCTGCGCCAGGCGGCATCGAAGGCCGAGCGCCACCACGACCTGCGGGTGTCGGTGATCCTGACCGACGAGCCGAAGCTGGGCGACGAGGTCGTACGGGCACTCGTCGGGGCCGTGAGCGAGGCGCTGACCAACGCGACCAAGCACGGCGACGCGTCCCACGCCACGGTCTACGTCGAGCAACCCGACGAAGGCGGCGTGTTCTGCTCGGTGAAGGATGACGGCCGGGGCTTCGACGACTCCGCCACTCCAGAAGGCGTCGGCATCGGCCGATCGATCAGGGGACGGATCGACGAGGTCGGTGGGCGGGTCGAGCTGGACGGTCGACCCGGCCGAGGAACGGAGGTGCGACTGTGGGTCCCGTGAGCCGAGACGACGAGGCCGACGACCGGGCTGACGACCAGCCGGTGGGAACCGACATCGCCCGCCAGGTGCGGGTCGTGCTGGCCGACGACCACCCCATCTGGCGATCGGGCGTGCGTTCGGACCTCGGCGAGCTCTTCCACGTCGTCGGCGAGGCCGGCGACGCCGACGAGGCAGTGGCCGTCATCACCCTGACGAAGCCCGATCTGGTGGTGTGCGACCTGCACATGCCCAACGGGGGCGGCATCAAGGTGGCCCGGACGTGCGGCGAGCAGACCCGGATCGTGATGCTCACCGTCTCCGAAGCCGAGCGCGACCTGCTCGACGCGGTGGCAGCCGGCGCGCAGGGGTACCTGGTGAAGTCCACTCCTCCCGACGAGCTCCGCACCTCGCTCTGGCGGGCGGCCAACGGCGAGCCCGTGTTCTCCCCGGCCCTGGCCGCACTGGTGCTCGGCGAGTTCCGCCGGATGTCCCGCACCGAGGGATCGACCGATCCGCTGTCGCCTCGCGCGAGCGCGAGGTGCTGCAGTACGTCGCCCGCGGCCACACCTACCGCGAGATCGGCGAGGAGCTGTTCATCTCGACCAAGACCGTCGAGAACCACGTGCGCAACATCCTCGGGAAGCTCCACCTCAACCGCAAGCAGGAGCTCATCCGCTATGCCCTCGATCACGGCATCGACTGAGGCTCCGCCGTCGGAGGACGTCGGCGGAGGGCTCAGCGGGCCGGGGACACCTTGTGCATGAGGCCCACGAACCCGTCGGCCCACATGGCATAGGTGTCGGCGTTCGGGTGCCAGCGATCGGCCGCAAGGAACACCGACCATGGCGTGCCCCTGGGCGGACGGGTGTCGATGGCGAGGTAGTGCGCGCCATGTGCGCCCGCCATCTCGCTGACCTGTCGAGAGGCCCGGCGGCCGACCCAACCGGCCATGCCCCGCAGCGGCTGGCGCATGGCGGTGACGGCGCCCATGTCGGGTAGCCCCACGGCCACGACGACGGCGCCGGTGGCGACCAGCGCCTGCAGCATGGTCGCGTAGCCGGCCCGGAACCGTCGGGGGTTGGTGAGGCTGGCCACGTCGTTCGAGCCCACCGTCAGCACCGCCACCGATCCGGCGGTGAGCCGGTGTACCGCCACCGGCAGCTGAAGGGCGGCGACGTCGGCCGTGCAGGCTCCGGGGAGCGCCAGACAGGTCAGCTCGACCGACCGGCCCAGAGACGCTCCGTAGAGCAGGGCGGCCCGGGCCGGGAACGCCTGGTCGGCGCTCTCGGCGCCCACGCCCGAGGCCAGCGAGTCACCGAGCCAGACCAGGTCGAGCGGCTTGTCGACGTCGCCCTCGATCGGGTGCAGGCCGTCGAGGCCGTGCGGTCCGGGAACCGCCGGGCGCTCCGTGGCCCATAGCACGGCCCCCTGGATGACGGGGACAGCTGCAGCGACCGCGGTACCGGCGGCAAGGCAGCCACCGGCGAGGCGGAGGGTCCTGGAGCTGATGCCGCAGAACGTACCGCTCGAAGCGCTGCGCCGGGCCGCGCCCCTGGTTCTGGTCACGGCAGCCGAGGTGGGCATGGGTCGATCCTCTCGATCCCGGCTCGTGCTGTGCTGCCGAGATCGCTTCAGGGATCGGCCATCGGGCTCGCCATCTTGAGCGCGGGGTCCGGGCGACGGGGCCTGGCGCGTCAGTCGTCGACGACGGTGCGCCCGAAGGGCCAGAGGGCCAGCGTGCTGAGCTTGAACGCCTGGATCCCGAACGGGATGCCGATGATCGTGATGCACAGGAGCACACCGGCGGCGAGGGTGGCGATGAAGATGCCCCAGCCGACCAGCACCAGCCAGATCACGTTGAAGACCAGCTCGAGCACGCCGCTGCCGTCGGGGGTGCGCACCACGGTTCGTCCGAAGGGCCACAGCACGAAGCCGGCCAGCTTGAAGGCCTGGATCCCGAACGGGATGCCGATGATCGTGATGCAGAACACGAGACCCGCCACTGCGTACCCGATCGACAGCCAGAGGCCGGCCAGGACGAACCACAAGATGTTGCCGATCGTCTTCATCGGGTCAGTGTTGTCGAAGCATCGACGCTCCCGCTCGGCGTCGAGGCCGGCATGCGTACCGGGCACGGCGATGGGCCGGCACCAGCATGGCGATGGGTGGGCCCCCGGTGGGCTCTGAGGGGTTCCCGGGTGGTTCCCACCCGGCGTCGGGCGGAGCGTGGTGGCATGCCGACACCGACGAACGTCTCGCCCCGTGCCCCGCTGCCCCCGCCCCCTGGTTTGCCTCCACCTCCGCCATGGCTGTCGTGGGCACGCTGACGTTGGCCGCTGCCGCGGTGATCCGCAGCCGGGTGGCACGTGACGAGCTCGAGGCCCAGTCGGTGTGGCTGTTGGCCGGGAGTTCGTGCCTGCCGGTCGCCAGTGCCGTCGGTGCCTGCTCGGCCCGGTTCTCCCCCGGAGCCACGACACCGGCGACGGTGGCCGCCCTCGCGGCCGTCGCCGTCCTCTGGGCCGCGGCGCTCGTGCTCGATCGGGCCGGCTCGCCCGCGGCCGACGGGCCCCCGCTCGCCGACCTCGGCCTGGTTCCGCGGCTGGCCAGCGCCCTGACGCTGATCGCCGCTCCGCTGCTGGGAGCGGGCGGGGTGGCCCTGGTGGCCGGTGCGCTCACGGCGCTGACGATCGTCGACGCCGGAGCTCGGCGGCGGTGGTGGATGGCGTTGCCGTCCGGGCTGTTCGCGTGCCTGGCTGCCGCGGCCACCGCCCTGTGGGCCGGGGCCGGCCCCGGCCGGACCGCCCTCGGCGTGCTGGCCGTCGGCGTGATCGCCGCGGTCGTCGATGCGCTGGTCGCGGTCCGCACGACCCACGACTGGCCCACTCCGTCGTCGATCCCGCTGTGGTGCGCGCAGGGCGCGTCGGTGATCGGCGCCGCGCTCCTCGCCAGCGGTGACCGGGGGGCGTTGGGGACGGTGCTCGTGGTGAGCGGTGCGGTGGTGGTCGGCTACGGCGTCCGTCTCCGGCGCAGCGAGCTGCAGGCCCTCGGCGGAGCGGTCGGCACGGTCGGCATCTGGCTCCACCTGCTCGACCACCACGTGGTGGCCACGGAGCCGTACCTCGCTCCTGTGGCCCTCGCCCTCGTGATCACCGGCTGGCAGGCCCGACGCTCGGGCCCGGTCGCCTCTGGGATCGGCTCGTGGGTGGCCTACGGCCCGGCCGTCTCCCTGCTCGGTGGTGCCGCGCTGCTCGAACGCGGGCACGGCGGCGCCCCGGTGCAACGCGCTGGTGGCCGGACTGGTGGGGCTGCTGGCGGTCGTGGTCGGCGGTCGGCAACGGCTGATCGCTCCCCTCGTGCTGGGTACCGGCCTGCTGGTGGCGCTCACGGTCAACGAGTCGCTGGCCGTGACCGCCGGCGTCCCCACCTGGGCCTGGCTGGCGCTCGGCGGTTCGGTGCTGGTCGCATCGGGAATCGCCATGGAGCGAGCCGAGACCAGCCCGGTCGAGACCGGCCGCCGGGTGGTCGACGCCGTCAGCGAGCGCTTCTCGTGACCGCTACCCCAGACCAGACCAGACCAGGCCGGAACAGGTCAGGCCGAGACCGGGACGCTGCCGACCCGGTCGAGGAACTCGACCACCGTGCGGTTGAACGCGGCGCCGTGCTCGAGCATGAACCCGTGGGCCGCACCGCGGATGACGACCAGCTCGGCACCCGGGATCTCCTCGGCCAGCTCCTCGCTGTCGCCCATCGGTGTGAGGATGTCCTGGCTACCGACGAGCACGAGGGCCGGCACGTCGATGGAGCCGAGCTCGGCCCGCAGGCTGTCGTCCATGGCCAGGATGGCCCGCACCTGGGCGACGAACGCATCGGGCGAACCCGTCATGGCCAACGGCCCGACCAGGCCCACGGCCGGCCAGAACCTCCGCAACGAACGGGGTCCGATGAGCCAGCGCACAGCGGTGCGGGCGAACGAGCCCATGCCGTCGGCCTCGGCCACCTCCGCCCACTCGGCCAGCAGCTCCTTGCGCCACTCGTGGTGGCGGCACGCCGTGCAGGCCAGCACCAGCGAACGGATGCGCTCGGGGTGTCGCACGGCGATGACCTGGGCGATGATGCCCCCCATCGACGCGCCCATCACGTGGGCCCGGGTGACCCCGGCTGCGTCGAGCACGGCCAGAGCATCGGTGGCCATGACCTCGATGTCGTAGGGCCCGGGTGGATGATCGGACCGACCGGCGCCGCGGTTGTCGAACACGATGCAGCGGAACCGTCCGGACAGGGCTCGACGCTGGCGCAGCCATCCCCGGCTGTCGGCCCCGAGCCCCTGGATCAACAGCAACGGCTCGCCGTCCCGCGCGCCGAAGACCTCGTAGTGCAACCGGGTGCCGTCAGCGGCAGTGGCGAAGGCCATGACCGCCCAGGGTAGTGGAGCCGTCGCTCGCCGAAGGGTGACCAGACCCGCGGTCAGCGCATCCCTCCGAACCGGTGGCGATCTGTGCATCCCCAGACATACCGATCGCCACCAGTTCGACAGGACCTCTGGCTGGATCAGGTCGAGTCGGGTCAGGCCGAGCGGCGGGTGTCGGTGACGAGGTGCTGCAGCTCGATGCGGGTGGCGGCAGCCAGCTCGACCGGGTCGGATGCGGTCCGCCGGCGGGTCGACAGCGGTCGGCCGAAGCGGACGGTCCACCACCGACCGAGCTCGAGGCCGAGCACGGCGACCGGGATGATCGGCACGCCCGCGGCCAGCGCCGCGGCGATCGGGGCGACCGGCACCGGGCCGACGTGGAACGGGTGCAGCAGCTCGCGACCCAGAGGCTCGCCCACGAGCTCGCCTGCTCGCAGGAGGCTGCGCAGGTCCGCGGGGTGGTTCGGCACGGCACCGAGACGACGGGCCAGCGGAGCGAAGGGCGCAACGGGACCGATCGACGGGGGCAGAGCGGTGACCCGCAGCGGGCGATCGGAGGCTCGCGCCACCGCCGCGGCCAGCACCGCCGACTCGGAGAGGCCGACCCGCCGGTTGTGCACCAGCAGCGCGGCCCCGATCTCGGGGACGACGCGCTCGCCTTCGAGGCGGATCGACCAGCGAGCCCTCACGAGCGGCGACACGGCTCGACGGAGATCCTGGTCGAGGCCCCACTCGTCCACCACGAACCGTCCGGAAAGCCGACGGGCGACGATCGACCCGAGGTCGTCGTACTGCAGGTCGGGATCCAGGGCGGCCAGCTCGGCGTCGACGACGGTCATGCCGCCTCGAGTCCAGCCTGGCCGCTGGCGGGGATGCGCACGATCTCCGACCAGGCGTACAGCTCCTCGCACACCTCGGGAGTCGTGCGCTGCGGGCGTACGCCGAGCAGCTCGCTGGCTCGGCTGCCGTCGGCCACCCGGCCGCGGGTGAGAAGCTCGAGCATGTGCGCGGGGATCGGCGCGCCGGCCAGCTCACTGAAGAGCCGGGCGGACTGCCAGCCGGGCCCGAGCGTCGGGACCGGCAGCCGGCGGCCGAGCCGAGCCGCCTGCGATGTGGTCACCGCTCCGCCGCCGGCCACGTTGACCGGCCCGTCGTGGGGCCGGCGCAGGGCGGCGAGCAGGGACGCGGCCGCGTCGTCCTGGTGCAGCATCGAGAACGGAGGGTCGCCGAACATCTGGAACGGCACCGCCGGCATGCGGAGGTAGCGGCCGAGCGGGCTGGGGAACGACGGGCCGACCAGTGGGGCGAAGCGCAGCCTGGTCACCGGGATGGCGGCGTGCAGCCCTCCCTCCACGCAGACGCGCTCGACGTGCAGCAGCTGGTGGCCGAACGGCGAGGTGGGGTCGGGACGGACGTCCTCGTCGGGGCGCATCGGGGCCCGACGGCGGCGCCCGTAGATCTCGATGCCCGAGCGCACCACGATGCGGTCCAGCGAGCCGGCGTCGACGGATGCGGTGACGGCGGTGAGCGTGCCGGCCGCGGTGCGCTCGACGGCAGACCGGGGGCTGCTCCGGGCGTAGGGCTCGTAGACGCCGAGGTGCACCAGCGCGGTCGGCGCGAAGTCGTGGATGAGCTGCTCGGCCCGCTCGCGGTTGCGGGGGTCGACCCGGTGGAACTCCGCGGAATGGCGCCGGCGGGGCGGATCGATGTCGAGGCCCATGACCGCCACGACCTTGGCGTCCGCGTCGAGCTGGTTGGCCAGGCGCGTGCCCAGCTCGCCGCCCATACCCGTGATCAGCACCCTCATCGGGCGAGACCGTAGCCCCTGCGGTCCCGTTCCTGACGGAACGTCAGACGTTCTTCTCGTAGACCAGGCGGAGGCCGTAGAGGGTGAGCCAGGGCTCGCAGCGCTCGATGTACTTCGACAGCGGGGTGATCAGACCGGCCAGGCCTCCGGTCGAGACGATGGTGCACTCGCCGAGCTCGTCCTGGATGCGCTCGCACAGGCCGTCGACCTGGGCGGCGAAGCCGTAGACCGCGCCGGACTGGATGCACTCGACGGTGCTCTTGCCCAGCACGCTGCGAGGCTCGACCAGCTCGACGGCCCGCAGCGCCGCAGCCCGGCCGACCAGCGCGTCCATGCTGATCCCGATGCCCGGTGCGATGGCGCCGCCGAGGTACTCGCCGTTGGCCGACACCGCGTCGCAGGTCGTGGCCGTGCCGAAGTCGGCGATGATCGTCGGTCCTCCGAACAGGTCGTAGGCCGCCACCGCGTTGGCGATGCGATCGGCCCCGACCTCCTTGGGGTTCTCGGCCAGGATGGCGATGCCGGTGCGCACGCCGGGTTCGATCATGACCGGGTCGAACTCGAGGTAGCGGTCGGCCAGGAGGCGCAGGCTCTCCTTGACCCGCGGCACCCCCGAGGACACGGCCATGCCGTCGATGTCGTCGAGCGTGAAGCCGCGGAGGGCCAGGAAGCCCTGCAACAGCACAGCCAGCTCGTCGCCGGTGCGCTCGGCCTCGGTGGCGATGCGCCAGTGGTCGACCAGGCCGTCCTCGGGTCGGGCGTGGCGCTCGACGCCGTCCGTCACGGCAGGGACGAGGTCGAGGTCGTAGAGCCCGACGACGGTGTCGGTGTTGCCGGCGTCGATGGCGAGCAGCACGGGATCTCCAGGGTTCGTAGGGGGCGGGTTCGCCGCGGTTGCAGCGGTCAGGCGGAACGGGTCAGGCAGAGCAGGTCGAGGTCGAGTCGGTCAGGCTCAGGGCGCGATGTCCAGGCCGATGTCGAGCACGGGGGCGGAGTTGGTGAGGCCGCCGACCGAGATCATGTCGATGCCCAGCCCGGCGTAGCGGCCGATGGTCTCGAGCGAGATGCCGCCGGAGACCTCGAGCAGCGGGCGGCGGCGGCCGGTGGAGGCGGCCTGGTCGTCGGCCAGCGCGACGCAGGCCGAGACCTCGTCCGGCGACATGTTGTCGAGCAGCACGGCATCGACGCCCGCGGCCAGGGCCTGTTCGAGCTGATCGAGCCGGTCGCACTCGAGGTGCACCGTCCGGGCCGGCCAGCGCTCACGAGCGGCAGCGACCGCGCCCCCGATGCCCATGTGGGCCAGGTGGTTGTCCTTGAGCAGGATCCAGTCCGACAGGTTGCCACGGTGGTTGGCACCTCCGCCCGCTCGCACCGCGGCCTTCTCCAACGAGCGCAACCCGGGTGTGGTCTTGCGGGTGTCCCACACCTGGGCGGTGCGCGTCGCCCCGTCGACCTTCTCGGCGGCACCGGCGGCATCGACGAACCGGCGGGTGGTGGTGGCGATTCCGGACAGGTGGCCGAGGAAGTTGAGCGCAGTCCGCTCGGCGGTGAGTATCGACGCCAGCGAGCCCTCGACCGTGGCGATGGTCTGCCCGGCCGCGACCGCGTCGCCGTCGGCCGCCGACCAGACCAGCTCGACCTCGTCGTCGATCTGCACGAACGTCTCGGTCGCGCAGGCCCGTCCCGCCAGCACGCCGGGCGTCCGGACGACGAACGCGGCGTCAGCCCGCAGGTCGCCCGGCAGGAGGCCGGACGTCAGGTCGCCCAGTGGGGTCAGGTCCTCGGCGATGGCACGGATCACGGCCTCGACGACGGCCGATCGGGGTGGTTCGAGCACAGTCACGTCAGCTCCTACCGAGGACGATGCGGTACCGGAATGCGAGATCGGTGTCGGGGAAGTCGGACCGGGTGTGCGCCCCCCGGCTCTCGTGACGGAGGGTGGCGGCGGCCAGCAGCGCCCGACCGACCTCCACCAGGTTGGCCAGTTCGGCCACCGTGGTCAGGCCGGCCCGGTCGTTCTCACGACACTGATCGGGTCGCCCCACGACGGCCGGGAGGCCCGACTCCAGCTCGTGGAGCACCGCCGTGGTCGTGGCCAGCGATTCGGCGCTGCGCAGGACGCCGGCGCCCGTGGTCATGGCGCGCTGCATGCGATCTCGCGCCGAGGCCAGGGCGTCCGCCACCGCGTCGGCCCGGTCGCAGCCTTCGAGCATCGCCGCTCCCGAGCGGTCAGCGGCAGAGTCGTCGAGCAACGGCCGGCCGGACCTCCAACCCTCGGCGAGCGTGCCGCCGATGATCGACGACTCGGCTGCACCATCTTCGAGCACCGCCCGCATGGCGCCGGTCGGCCGGGCCGAGATGCGCCCCGCCTCGATGGCCTCGACGACCCGAGTGCCGAACACCATGCCCTCGAGCAGCGAGTTCGACGCGAGCCGGTTGGCCCCGTGCACGCCCGAGCACGACACCTCACCCGCGGCCCAGAGGCCCGGCAGCGAGGCGGCGCCGTCGAGGTCGGTCACCACGCCTCCACCGAAGTAGTGCGCGGCGGGGGCGATGGGCAGCCAGTCGACGGCCGGGTCGAGCCCGGCCGGACGCAGTGCGGCGCTGATGGTCGGGAAGCGCTCGTCGAACGACTCGAGCCCGGTTGCGTCGAGCCAGAGGTGGTCGACACCGTGCTCGAGCATCCGCCTGGTCATGGCCCGCGACACCTCGTCGCGCGGGAGCAGCTCGTCGACGAACCGCTCACCCTTCGCGTCGCGCAGCAGGGCGCCGTGGCCGCGCAGAGCCTCGGACAGCAGCGGGCGGGGCATCTGCGGGTGGTGCAGGGCCGTCGGGTGGAACTGCACGAACTCGACGTCGGCCACCGCGGCTCCGGCGCGCAGGGCCATGGCGATGCCGTCGCCCGTGCTCTCGACCGGGTTGGTGGTGACGGCGAACAGCTGGCCCGCGCCACCGGTGGCGAGCAGCACGTTGGCCGCCCGAACCGTCTGCAGGGCGCCGTCCGCGTCACGGGCGATGACCCCGACGCAACGGTCGTGCTCGACGAGGAGGTCGAGCGCGAACGCGCTCTCGTGCAGCGACGCCGCCGTGCGCCGCACCGCCTCGACGAGCGCCCGTTCGACCTCGACCCCGGTGGCCGCACCTCCGGCGTGGACGACCCGGGCCAGGCTGTGACCGCCTTCGCGAGCGAGCTCGAGCCGGCCCAGCTCGTCACGGTCGAACATGGCGCCCAGGGCGATCAGCTCGTTGACCCGGCCGGGGCCTTCGTCGACCAGCACCCGCACGGCATCGGAATCGCAGAGCCCGACGCCGGCCTTGAGCGTGTCGGCCAGGTGGAGGTCGGTCGAGTCGGGATCGTTGGCCAGCACCGCGGCGACGCCACCCTGAGCCCAGCGGGTGGTGGCCTGGTGCAGCTCGCCTTTGGTGAGCACACCGACCCGCAGGCCATGCATGTCCGCCGCCCGAACAGCTGCGGACAGCCCGGCCACGCCACTGCCCAGGACGAGCAGGTCGAGCGGTTCGCCCGTGGCAGGCGGGACCGGATCGGTCACGCGATGACGCCCCGGAGGGCCCGTCCATCGAGGACCTGTACGGGGAGGAGCAGACCCGGGGTCAGGCCCACTGCGGCATGCCCTGGTCGAGGACCGCGACCTCGTCGAGCTCGACCGGGCGGTTGGCCGTGTCGACGTGCACGACAGCCGGCGCGTAGTCGTCCAGCTCGACATCGGCGTAGTCGCCGTAGGTGATGATGATCACTCTGTCGCCGGGCTGCACCAGTCGGGCGGCGGCACCGTTGAGGCAGACGTCGCCCGGGCCCCCGGGGATGGCGTAGGTCTCGAAGCGGGCCCCGTTGTCGATGTCGAGCACGTGCACCTGCTCGTGCTCGCGGATGTCCGCAAGGGCCATCAGCTCGGTATCGAGGGTGATGGAACCGATGTAGTGCAGGTTGGCGTCGGTCACCGTGGCCCGGTGGATCTTCGACTTCATCATGCGTCGCTGCATCGAGTGTCTCCTGGGTGCTTGGCGCCCAAGCGGGTCGCCGTGCCGGGGGTGTCCGCGGGTCCGCAGGTCAGCCCTGCTCGGGAACGAGCACGCCGAGGTTATCCAACAGGCGGGGTCGACCGAAGCGGGTCGCTGTCAGCAGGCGGATCTCGCCGCTCAGCACCTCGGACCGGCCCATCGTGGCGACGTCGACCACCTCGACGTAGTCGAGCTCGGCGGCCGGCTCTGCGGTGATGATCTCGGTGACCAGATCGACCACGGCGACGGGGTCGCGCTCGCCGGCCACGATCGACGCGACCCCGGACCGGAGCGCCCGGTGCAGCACCGGCGCGGCGGCCCGCTCATCGGGCGTCAGGTAGACGTTTCGGCTCGACATGGCCAGACCGTCGGACTCGCGCACGATCGGACAGCCCACCACGTCGACCGGGAACGACAGGTCCGCGGCCATCCGCCGGACGATGGCGAGCTGCTGGAAGTCCTTCTCGCCGAAGTAGGCCCGATGCGGTCCGAAGATGTTGAACAGCTTGGCCACCACGGTCGACACGCCGGCGAAGTGCGTCGGCCGGGATGCACCCTCCATGGAGGCGGCCAGCTCGGGCACGACGACCGACGTGGCCGGCGGACTCGGGTACATCTCCTCCACCGTCGGCGTGAACAGCAGGTCGACCCCGGCCGCCTCGGCCCGGGCCCGATCGGCCGGCAGGTCGCGCGGATACGTGCTGAGGTCCTCCCCCGCTCCGAACTGCAGCGGGTTGACGAAGATCGAGGCCGTGACCAGGTCGCACTCGTTGCGGGCCCGGGTCATGAGCGAGACGTGCCCGTCGTGCAGGTAGCCCATCGTCGGCACCAGCCCGATCGTCGCCCCCTTCCGGCGGGCGGCGTCGAGCGCGTCCCGGGCCTCGGCGATCGTCGTGGTCTCCCGCATCCGCGCATCCTGCCCGTTCCTGTGCCGGCGCGCCCATTCGACGCTACCGCCCCTCCCGACCCCCACCCCCGAACCTGGGGCCCTGGTGCGCGCCACCACGCGCCGAATCGCCCCAGGTTCCGTGTGGGATCAGCTGCGGTCGGGCCGATTCGGTGCATCCAGGGCGGGCAGGTCGTCGACGAGGCGGCGAGCGAGGGCGACCATGGCTTCGTAGGAGGCGCGCTCGCGGGGGTCGATGGCATCGAGGGCGGCAAGGTGGCGGTCGATGGTGGCCCAGTCGCCGCGGGCCGCAGGGCCGGTGAGGGCGGCGGCCGGGCCGAGCTCGGCGACGTTGTCGACGGTGGCCCGCACGAGATCGAGATACGCCTCCAGGGGCACCCCGGCCGTCGCCGCCACCCGTTGGGCCTGGCCGAGCAGCGCGACGAGGTGGTTCGAGGCGATCACCGCCGCCGCGTGATAGGCCACCCGATCGGCATCGTCGAGCTCGATCGGCCGCCCACCCAGGTCGTCGACCGCCTGCCGCACGAGGTCATCGCCCGCGACTGCGAACCAGGTCCCGCTGATCAGCCGTTCGGCGCCGACCTCGGGGGTGGGCAGCGCGGCCAACGGGTGCAGCGCGCCCCGCCGCTCGTGGGGCACCAGCACGTCCAGGCCGAGCGAGCCGGCCATGTGCGCCACCACCGCGCCGTCGGGCCGGGGCTCGACCTCGGTCGCCACCCCCGCGATGGCGGCGTCGGGCGTGGCGATCACGAGCAGGTCGACGCCCGAGGCCGCGCCCGTCACATCGTCTCTCCGCCCCAGGATCGGACCCACCCGCCAACGGGCCTGGGCGAGGGCGAGGGCCAACGAACGACCGGCCCGCCCTCCTCCGATCACCCGCAGCGTGGGCATCCTCTCAAGCCTTCAGTGGCCCGACCCGGCGGACCCGGCCCTCGGCCCGGTCGTTCCAGTCGTCGGGCACCACATCGGGCGCGAGGTCGGCGAGCGGCGCCATCACGAACCGGCGCTCGGCCATCCGGGGATGCGGGATCACCAGGTCGGGATCGTTCACGGGACCGGACTCGACCCACAGCACGTCGACGTCGAGCGTGCGGGGGCCCCAGCGCTCCTCGCGCACCCGACCGGCCGCCGACTCGAGCCGGTGGCACACGCCGAGCAGCGCGTGGGGGGTCAGGTCGGTGTCGAGCTCCACCACGATGTTGAGGTAGGCGTCCTGGCCACCGGGGCCGCCGACCGGGTCGGTCTCGTAGACGGCCGACACCGCGGTCACCCCGGAGAGCGATCCCACCGCATCGCGGAGGAACGCCTCACGGTCGCCCAAGTTGGAGCCCAACCCGAGGTAGGCCCGCACTAGCGCGTGCGCCGGATGCGGACACCCGACGTCTCGAGGTGCTGGGGCACGGGCGGCCGCAGCTTGCGCACGGTGACGGTGACGGCCGTGGCCCGGGGATCGCCCAGCACGACCTCCGCGATGCGGGCGGACAGCCGCTCGAGCAGCGCGAACCGCTCGGTGGTGATGACCCGTTCGACGGCGGCCGCGATGGCGCCGTAGTCGAGGGTGTCCTCCAGCTGGTCGGTGCGGCCAGGGCCGGACAGGTCTGCTTCGACGTCGAGGTCGACCTCGAACGGCTGGGCCCGCTCCTGCTCTTCGGGCAGCGCCCCGCAGTACCCGACCGCCCGCAGACCGCGCAGCTCGATGACGTCGCGGTTCTCGGCTCGGTCGGTCGCGGACGCGTCACTCATGGTGGATGCGCCCGGAGCGCCTAGAGGCCGGCGGCCACGGAGACGAGCTCCCGGCCGACGGGCCCCAGCTGGCGCTGGGTGATCTGCTCGACCACCGAGATGGCTCGGGGACCGGTGTCGATCAGGCCGTCCCACAGCAGGTAGCCGGCGACGGTGCCGCAGATGCGATCGCCCAGCTCCTCACCGTGCAAGAGCACCTTGGTGCCCTGGTTGAGCAGCGACTTGATCTCGGGCAGGAGCTTGGACAGCAGCACTGGCGCGTCGTCGTCGCCGCTGAACGGACGATGCCGCCACGTGACGCCCAGATCGTCGTAGTTGTGCAGGTTGTGGGGCGAGGGGATCAGCGAGATGACACAGCCGAACCCCTGCTCCCGGATCCAGATGATCTCTTCCTGTCGGCGGACGCGGCGATGGTTGGCGCCGTAGCCGCCCGGTCTCTCGCACACGGCGAGCTGATCCTTGATGATCCAGTGGAAGTTGCGGGGCTTGATGCCCTGCGCCCACTTGCCCTTCATTGCCACGGGGCTCATGCTGCCACGACTTTCGCTGCCTGGAGGGATGCTCGGACATCGTGCACGCGGATCATCGCTGCACCCTGGGCCATGGCCCACGTAGCCGTGGCCAGTGAGGCCTCGAGTCGATCATCGGTGGATACGGGACCGGCCACCCCGTCGGAAGCGGCCAGCAGCCGTCCGAGGAAGCCCTTGCGACTGGTACCGACGAGCACCGGGTAGCCCAGCTCCACGACCTCGTCGAGGTGGCGCAACAGGCTCAGGTTGTGCTCCGTGGTCTTGCCGAAGCCGATGCCGGGGTCGACCCAGATCTCGGTGACGCCGGCCTCGGCGGCGGCGTCGGCGTGATCGGCCAGGAAGGCTTTCACCTCGGCGACCACGTCGTCGTAGTGCGGATCGAGCTGCATGGTGTGGGGAGTCCCCCGCCGGTGCATCACGACGTAGCCGACCCCGAGCTCTCCGGCCACGGCCCCGAGCGTGGCCGACACGTCATTGACCAGGCTGGCGCCCGCCGCGACCGCGGCCCGGGCCACGGCCGGCTTCACGGTGTCGATCGACAGTCGCACCTCGCCGGCCAGGGCCTCGATCACCGGGATCACCCGACGCAGCTCCTCGGCCTCGTCCACCGGTTCGGCGCCGGGTCGACTCGACTCACCACCGACGTCGATGAGGTCGGCGCCCTCGGCGATCAGCGCCCGACCGTGGTCGATCGCGACGTCGGCATCGAGGAACCGGCCGCCGTCGGAGAACGAATCGGGCGTCACGTTGAGCACGCCCATCACGAGAGGGATCACGAAGCGGGAGGGTACAACCGGCCGTCAAATCGAGGATCGACGCGGATCGGCCTCAGGCCCGCCCCGGGCCGCCCATCTGGCGCCCCGAACGATCAGAAGCCGGTGTTGATGAAGCGCATGGCCTCGAACCGGGTGGCCGTGTTGTCCCGGAACAGGCCCCGCACCGCAGACGTGACGGTGGACGAGCCTGGCTTCTTGACACCCCGCATCGACATGCACAGGTGCTCGGCCTCGATGACGACCAGCACACCCTTGGGCTGCAGCGTGCGCTCGATCTCATCGGCGATCTGGCTGGTGAGCCGCTCCTGCACCTGCGGCCGCTTGGCGTAGGCGTCGACGAGGCGGGCCAGCTTGGACAGCCCGGTCACCCGTCCATCGTTGTTGGGGATGTAGGCGACGTGCGCCTTGCCCATGAACGGCACGAGGTGGTGCTCGCACATCGAGACCAGGGCGATGTCGCGCACCATGACCATCTCGTCGTGGTGGGCCTCGAACTGCACGGCGAGGTGGTGGTGCGGGGACTCGCGCAGGCCGGAGAAGATCTCGGCGTACATGCGGGCGACCCGTGCCGGCGTGTCGACCAGGCCGTCGCGATCAGGGTCTTCGCCGATGGCGCTGAGGATCTCACGCACTGCGGCCTCGATGCGCTGGAAGTCGACGGGGCCGAGGTCGGGCTCGTCGGGCCGAGGTGGCACCGAGCGCGAGGGCCGAGGCAGCTCGGGTTCGTCGAAGGGCGGAACGTCGAACGTGTCGCTGATGGTGTCGTCGCTCATGGTCCGCTCCCGTACCCCGGGCCACGGCGGCACGGAGCACTTCCCGATCGAGGTACCCGGCGAGGCTACCGGGCCGCCTACGCCATGACGAAGGCGGAGAGCGAAGTCACCACGAGGTCAGGTCAGCAGCGAGGGAGTCCGAACGAGCGCTGACTGCAGGCCGGGTGCCATCGAGGGGACCCTCGCGCTCGGCTGCCGGAGCGACTCTCTGTGCCCTCGCTCGCCAGCTCGCTGCGGACGGGCTTCGCCCATCTGGCGCACTTCGGTGAAGCTGCTCCGCTCCGCTCCGCACGCCCGGGTGCCCGCTGGGGTTCCTCAGGCCGTCTCGAGGCTCGCGTCGTACGCGTGGATGGCGGGGAGGTTGCGGTAGCTCTCGGCGACGTCGAGGCCGTAGCCGACGACGAACTCGTCGGGGATGCGGAACCCTATGTAGCGCAGTTCGGGCTCGACCTTCTGCGCACCCTCCTTGAGCACCAGGGCGCAGATGTCGAGGCTGGCCGGACCGCGGCCCCGGAGGTTCTTCAGCAGGTAGTTGAGGGTCAGGCCGCTGTCGACGATGTCTTCGACCAGGATCACCCGGCGATCGGTCAGGTCGAGGTCGAGGTCCTTGACGATGCGCACCACGCCGCTGGTCTTGGTGGCACTGCCGTAGGACGACACGGCCATGAAGTCGAACTCGACCGGCAGGTCGATGGCCCGGGCCAGATCGCTCATGAACATGAACGCCCCCTTGAGCACGCCGACGAGCAGCGGGCGCGAGCCGGCGTAGTCGGTGGTGATCTCCTGGCCCATCTCGGTGATGCGGGCCTGGAGATCGTCCCGCGACACGATCACCCGGCCGACTGCCGGATGGTCGTCGATGAAGCTCGACACGAGGGGATCCATGCGGGGCAGACCCTACCGAACGGGCGGCGGGCCGGGAACCGCGCCATCCGGGCGGTGCGGCTCTCCGGGCGCCACCAGTCGAAGACGGCCCTGCGTGCGGGCGACGCGCCACCCTGCTCCCACGTCGGTGGCCCGCCGCTCGAGCCGCGCCACCGCCAGGACGCGATCGACCGTCGGGCCGTCGGGGGGATGCCCCTCGACCGAGCAGCCGCGCAACCAGGTGCGCACCGCGATCCGAGACAGCGCCAGCGGGGCCGCGCCCAGTGCGGCCGCATCGGTGACGTCGATCTCGGCAGCCTGCGCGCCGAGGAGGTCGACCGCCTCGCGGAACAGGCCGGTCTGGCGCGCCAGTACCGGCACCACGTCGCGACCCGCGACCTCGGCCAGCAAGGGCAGCACCTCGTGGCGCACCCGATTGCGCCGGATCGAGGGGTCGTCGTTCGACGGGTCGTGCACGGGCTGGAGGCCGAGCGCGGCACAGAGCCCGACGGTCTCCGACCGGCGCAGGCCCAGGATCGGCCGACGATCGTCGGGAGCCATGGCGGCCAGACCGTCGAGGCCGGCGCCGCGCAGCAGGTTCAGCAGCATGGTCTCGGCCTGGTCGTCAGCCGTGTGGCCGAGCAGCGTTCCCTCCGGCAGCACCGCATGGCGAGCGGCCCGGGCCCTCGCCTCGAGGTTGGGGCCGGCGCCGACGACCACCCGCTCGGCCACCATCGTCGCGCCCAGGGCACGGGCGACCCGGGCAACGCTCACGGCCTCGGCGGCCGAGCCGTCCCGCAGCTGGTGGTCGACGTGGACCGCGGTGACGTCGCATCCTGCCGCCACCGCGAGCACCAGCAGCGCGAGCGAATCGGGGCCGCCCGACACCGCACAGGTCACGGACGTCCCGGCCGGCGGGAACCGACAGCGAGCCAGCAGCGGAGCGGCCAGGGCAGCCAGATCGGGAAGGTCCGGCGGGTCGGGCAGTGCGTCGAGCCCGCCGACCAGGCCCACGTCCGTCGGCCCTTCGGCGGTCAGACCGCGAGCACGGGCGAGATGCGGTCGACCCACAGGGACGGCTCGCGGATCTCGACCAGCGTCGGCAGCATCTCGGGGCGCTCCCAGGCCCGGGCCAGCAGCTCGGGTCCGCCGGCCTTCTCGACCGCCTCGATGAACGCCTCGCCCTGTGCGTACTGGTTGAGCTTGGCCTCGAGCCCGATCAGCTGCTGGAGCAGCTTGGCCGGGCCGCTGGCGTTCTGGCGACGTTGCCGCAGCACCCGGGCGAAGCGCTCGGAGCTCGGGATGAGGCCGTGGCCAGCACGATCCATCGTGATGTCGCCGTGGCCCTCGAGCAGGCTCATCAGCCCGCTGACCTGATCGAGCACCGCCCGCTGGTCCGACGACGCGACCAGCGCCATGAGCCCACCGTCGGCCAGCGGGTTCTCGCCGCCGCGGACCGCCTCGGTGACCCGGCCCAGCGCCTCGACGAACCGCTTGGGGTCGGGATCGACCGAGTCGAGGGTCTGCTCGACCAGGCCGAGGAAGTGCGGACGCATCCATTCGACGCCGGTGAACTGGGCCCGGTGCGTGACCTCGTGCAAGGCCAGCCACAGCCGGAACTCACGGGGCGGGAAGGCGAACTGCTTCTCGAGCGCCAGGACGTTGGGACCCACGTAGTAGACGAGGTCCTGGTCGAGCGGGCTCTCTTCCTCGATGATCAGCAGGTCGTACTGGCCGAGCACCCGGGTCGACATCCAGCCGAGCATCATGCCGACCTCGGCTCCGGCGAACTTCTGGGCGAGCGGCGACAACGGGTTGGCGTCGAGGCGCGGCCCGAGCTTGTCGATGATGGGCCGGAGCAGGCGCTGGAACGACGCGACGTTGGCACCGATCCAGCCGGCGCGGTTGGTGACGCGGGCCCGGGCCGGTCCGGCCAGCGACACGAGGCCGGTCTCGGCGGTGACCAGTGCCTCGGCCTGTGCGGTCAGCTCGGTGAAGTCGGGTTCGAGCGAGTCGTAGTGGTAGGACTCGCTGAACGGCTCGCGACCGGCGACCCGGATGGCGACACGCTGCGCCAGCTCCCAGTCGACGGCCCCGGACATCCGTCAGTCCTTGGGGTATCGGGGAGCGACGACCTTCTTCACGTACATCACGCCGATGCTCGCCAGCAGCCCGATCGCCGAGAGGACGAGGACTGCGGCGATCCAGAAGGTCCAGACCTTGGCTGCGAGAACGACCATGGCGGCGATCTTAGGACGCCCCGCCGGTGGTTCCCCACTCAAGGCCCATCGACGGCGCTCGGCCGGGAGGCTGCACCGGCATCGCGCGACAAGCCCTTCAGCCGGTGAACGCCGCCCGGGTGGCCACCTCGACGGCCACCGATGCTGGTGGAGGCGTGGTCGTGCTCGGCGACGCCACCACGAACGTCACAGGGGTGAGCACGATGGACGTGCACCTCCCGACCAGCTGCACCACGGTGCCGTCGGCCAGATCGGCGGGCAGCGTGACGTCGCCCTCGAACTGCGAGAGTGGCATGTCCGGCGCCGACCCGACATCGACGACGTCGTGGATGGTCGCTCCCGGCACCATCACGCCGTCGACCTCGGCGTGCACGTCGAGCGACACCTGCCAGGGCTCGAAGCAGGCCAGCGTGACGTGCACGGTCGATCCTGCCGGCCCCGACGTGGCCGAGGCCGACAACGCCAGCGTGACCGCCTCGGTCACCTCGAAACCAGCTGTGCAGATCGGCGGCAGCGCGGCACGATCGAGTACGGCGAACTCGAAGTGACCCGGCACCAGGAGGCTCGAGTAGCGGGGATGATCGAGCGGAGCCACGCCCCAGGGGACGGTCACCGTCGTCGTGAACGAGCCGGAGCCATCCAGCGTGACGTGTCCGGCGATCGCCCCGATCGCATGGCTGCCGTCCTCGTCGAACTGGACGAACAGGAGGTCGAGCGTGGCCCCCGCCTCACCGCACGCCATCCCGGTCAGGACGACCGGGTCCCCGCTCATGCCGGCGGACGGGACCGAGGTCAACGCCGGCCCATCGGCGGCCGCCGCGGCACCGCCCGTGTGCACCCCCACGACGGCGAGGCCGGTCACCAGGCCGACCGCGACGACCACGCGTCGAAGGGTCTCGAAGGCGTGGGATCGCTCAAGCCGCATCGTCGGCCTCCTCGTTCAGGGCGAACCGCAGGACCGTGAGGGGGCTGCGTTCGCTCGGTGCTCAGCTGACCAGGATCGACCGGACGCCGACGCCGACCGTAGTACCGAGCGTTCGCCGCGTCGTCGGACGTCCCGCACGACCCACCGAGCACAACGCCCGCAGTGGGTCAGGCGTCTTCGGTCTGGTCGGACTGCAGCTCGAGCTCGTGCGCGATCTTCAACTTGAGCGACTCGGGCACGTCGTCGTGACAGCGCCGGGAGATCACGATGCGCAGCTCGGCCTCGAAGTCGAAGGCCTCGAGACAGGGGTTGCAGTCGTCGAGGTGGCCCGTGATGATGGTGCGCTTCTCGTCGGTCAGCTCGCCGTCGAGGTAGACGTAGAGCTCCTTGAGCGCCTCTTCGCACGCGGTCACCGAATGGTCGTGGTCGTGCTCGCCATGGTCGTGCGCAGCGTTGGTGCCGTCGTCGGTCATGTCAGCTCAGGTGTCTCACTCGGCAAGCGCCGGCGCGGGTGCGCCCGGCGAGGGATTCGGGTCTTCCATGCCATCAGGGACGAGCCCTCTCTGGCTGGCAAAGTCGAACAACCGCTTCTGCAGGGCCTTTCTTCCCCGATGCAGGCGGCTCATCACCGTACCGATCGGGACGTCGACGATCTCGGCGATCTCCTTGTAGGAGAAACCCTCGACGTCGGCCAGCAGCACGGCGATGCGGAACTGCTCGGGCAACGCCTCGATCGCGTCCTTCACCTCCTGGTCGGTGAAGTAGTCCATCAGCTCGTCCTCGGCGCTGCGGCCGGCGGCCACTGCCTCGAGCCCGCCCAGCCTGCGGTAGAGGTAGAGGTCCTCGGACTCGTCGAGCTCGGTCTCGTCGGGACGACGCTTCTTCGAGCGGTACGAGTTGATGTAGGTGTTCGTGAGGATGCGGTAGAGCCAGGCCTTGAGGTTGGTGCCCTCGGTGAAGCCGCCGAAGCCGCGGTACGCCTTGAGATAGGTCTCCTGCACGAGATCCTCGGCGTCGGACGGGTTGCGGGTCATGCGCAGCGCCGCCGAGTAGAGCGGGCTCATGAACTCCATCGCCTGATCGGCGAAGTGCGCCTGGTCGGCCATAAGGGTGCACAGCGTACCCCGGCCAGGTCACCGCCGGTCCTCCGCCGCGACAGCCGCTGCGCTGGGCGCGGTGGGGTCAGCGGACCGTGCCGGGCAGTTCGGCCGATCGACCGCTCGGCCGGCGCTCGTCAGCAGCGAAGTACTGGTGGACGAGCTGCACCGCTATGGAGCCCTCACCGACGGCCGACGCGACGCGCTTCACCGAACCATGTCGGATGTCCCCGGCGGCGAACACGCCCGGCATGCTCGTCTCGAGGGTGAACGGGCTGCGATCGAGGGGCCAGGAGCCGCGAGTCGACGTCTGCTCCCGTGAGGACGAACCCCAGCTCGTCCCGTTCGATGTCCGACGGAAGCCAGTCGGTGTGCGGCTGGGCTCCGATCAGGAGGAACAGCGCCTGCGCCTCGACGGTGGTCTCGGTGCGTGAGGCGCGATCGCGGAGCACCAGCTGCTCGAGCCGGCCGGCGCCGCCACCGCCGACCACTTCGGTGCCGAGACGTATCTCGATGTTGGCGGTCGCTTCCACCTGCCGAACGAGGTAGTCCGACATCCCGGAGCGGAGGGACGGCGCACGAACCACGAGCGTGACGGTCCGCGCGTACCGAGCGAGGTGGAGCGCCGCCTGTCCGGCCGAGTTGGCGCCCCCCACGACGAAGGCCGAGCAGCCCGTCATCCCGGGGGCCTCCGACGTCGGACCGCCGTAGAACACCCCGGCGCCGTTCAGCGCTTCGAGCGACTGCGACGCCGATGCGGCGGTAGCTGGCACCCATCGCCAGGAGCACCGCCGTGGTCCGGATCGGGCCGCTGTCCGAGAGCGACACGAGGAGCTGGTCGCCCTCGCGCTCGATGCCGGTGACCGTGTGCATGAACGTGAAGTCGGCCCCGAACACCCAGGCCTGGTCATATGCCGCCTGGGCGAGCCGCCGGCCGCTGATGCCACGGGGGAAGCCGAGGTAGTTCCGGATCAGGGAGCTGGAGGTGGCCTGGCCTCCGATGCCTCCGCTGTCGACCACCAACGTGCCGAGACCCTCGGACGCCCCGTACACGGCTGCGGACAGACCTGATGGTCCTGCGCCCACCACGACGAGGTCGAAGGTCATCGATTCCGGCTCGACCGGTCCCCCCGCGGCCAGGGCGATCTCGGCGTTGTCGGGGTTCTCCAGGACGTCGCCGTTGGGCAGCACCATGAGCGGCAGCACCGCCCCCTCGCGAGCTGAAGCGACGAGCGCTCGACCCTCGTCGGAATCGACGAGGCAGAAACTGTGCGGGAGTGCGCACTGTTGGAGGGCTTCGCGCAGCTCGTAGGCCCGCCCCGACCAGGACTCTCCGACGACGTGGATCGTGTACGGCGCCGACCGGTGGGCCTCGGCCCACTCGAGCAGCATCGTCGAGATCGTCTGATGGAACTGCTCATCGGGTGATTCCGAGGGTCGCAGCACGTGATGGTCGACGCGTCCGTCGCGCGATGCCGTCGTGGATCGCTTCGCCCACCGCCCGCTGACCCCAGTCGCTCCACTCGATCAGGAGGGCCCGTCGCGCGTGCGGATGGAGGCCAGCGACCCCGCCGAGCACCTGGCTGCCGGTAACCCCGGCGAACGCCTGGGCGGCGAGGACCAGCGCCACGTCCACGCCCGTTGCCGCGAAGTCTTCGAGGCAGGTGCGTGCGTCCTGGGGCGACCGGACGCAGACGATGCGGTAGTGCCGCGCGTACCGGTCGTGCAGCTCGCGTTCGATGTCGCCCAACCCGGCGACGTCATCGTCGACCACGAGCAGGACAGGCTCGGTCATGGTCTCGAACTCTAGGTTCGACGGCGGTTCTGCGGCAACGGACTCGCCATTCTGGGCGAGGGGGATGCCACCGCGCTACGTTCCGCGGATCCGACGGCGACTGGGGAACGGCATGGCGTGGATCCGTCCGGGAAACGACGACCCGTTGGTGAGCCCTGCACCGGCGGGTGTGGCGTCACCGACGGTCCGCAGGCGTTCAGGCGCGCGGCGCCGCGTGCGTCCGACCAGCGCTGGCGTCGCTGTGGCGGTTGCCGCCATCGCGCTGCTGGCCTCGGCATGCATCCCGCAAGGAAGTTGGACGCCGACCGCACCGGCGCCCGTCGGCATCAGCCCGGCGTACGCGTCGGATCTCGTCTCGGTGTCGTGCCCGACGGCATCGTTCTGCATGGCTGTCGGCGAGGCCGGCGAGACCCCCACCACAGCCATCGACTGGACCCAGCCGATCGTGCAGACCTGGGACGGCACCACCTGGACTGATCGGTCGGCCGCGTTCGAGTCGCTCAAGGGCGAGGACGGAGCCGATTTCGACGAGGTGTCGTGCGCCTCGGCCACGTCCTGTGTCGCCCTGTGGAACATCTGGGGTGGCGCTGATGTCAACCCGAGGATCGCGGGGTGGAACGGCTCGACCTGGACGATCGCGCCGATGGATCTGGGCTGGTACACCAAGATCAGCTGCATTCCCGGCGGGACGTGCCTTGCGATGTCCGACGGGCTGGACCGCAGCACGTGGGACGGCACGGCGTTCCATGTCGTCCCGGCGAGCGACACGCCTGAGCTCGCGGCGCTCGACTGCATCAGCTCCACCCTGTGCGTCGGCCTGACCTACTGGGACGAGTCCGCCACCTTCGACGGGGCGACGTGGACGGTGACGCCGATACCGGCGCCACCCGGTGACCCCGCGGCCATCCCGCAGTTCGGCGCATCGTCGATCGACTGCGCGACCCGCTCGTGGTGCGTCGCCGTCGGCGGCATCTTCACACCGGCAACGGCGTCGGCACCGGCGACCACGGTGCCGGCCAGCGCGCTGTGGAACGGGACGACCTGGTCGTACCCGAAGGTGCCTTGGACGGACAACGCGGTGCTCAGTTCGGTGTCGTGCACCAACGGCGCGGAGTGCGTCGCGGTCGGCAGGACTCTCGATGTGACGTTCCCGTACGTCTACTCGCCCGTCCAGGCGGTGTGGAACGGTCTCGGTTGGACGTCGATCGCCGACCCGCCCGGTGCCGGCACGGTGGACGCGTCCGTGAGTTGCCCGCCGAATGCTGCCGTGGGTTGCATGGGCGTGGGCGGGGTCATCGGCAACGTCAGTTCGACGTTGCGGGCGGCCCGGTTCACCTGGCCTCATCCCTGACACCGGACGGTGAGCGGACGGCCAGCGCCGGGCGGACGAGGATCGCGCTCGGCGAGGGCGACAGCACGTCCTGGCCTGTGCAGCTCCTGGTAGGAGGCCGCCCGCCAGGCCCGTGACCCGGCTGTGCCGTCGTCGAACGACGACGCACGAGAGGAAGTCCCCGTTGCGGAGAGCCGAGAAGGAAATCGAACCCTTGACCTGCTCATCACGAGATCGTGGGCGGCCATCACTGTCCACCACAATTTCTCACCCCACCCGACGCTGCGTATGGCAGTCCCGCGAACGCGACGCGCTCGGTCAGATGCTGGACAGTTGTCCGATCATCGATGGGTGACCGCGTCGACCTCGCTACTTGTAGAAGACCGAGACACCCCCGTGGTGCGAACACGCGCCTTGGTGGTGTGCGGCATAGCTGTAGGTGCCGTCGTTGCATAGGGCTGTGGCGCCGCCACCTGGTGCCACCGCGGCGGCGGTCGTGGGAGGCGCCAACCGCGGTGCGGCGGTAGTTGTCGGAACCGCCGTGGTGGTTGGTGCTTCGGTGGTGGTGGGCTCAGCAGTCGTAGTAGTGGTCGTCGTCTGCTCAGCAGTAGTAGTAGTCGTCGGCTCCGCCGTCGTCGACGTGGTCTGTTGCTCGGTCGTGTCAGTGCTTACACCGGGACCCTTGTTGGCGCTCGTTGTCGAGCCGCAGCCCGCGACAAGGATCAGTCCGATCGCGAGCGCGACCGCTGCCCGCCCGATTCGATTCCGCATTGTTCCCCCGTGGATCGCCTTGAAGTCTGACTCGTAAACCCCATCGGTCGCTGCAGCGGAGAACTGAACAGCCAGGCGTTGCTGGAGGCGCCGACAGATCCTGGCTGGCCAGCGACTCCACCGTGGTGGGAGCAAGTTCCTCTGCCGGAGGAGTTGCTGACCGAGCCGTCCGGCAGAGTGTCGGGCCTCCGGACTGGAAGCGGGGGTGAACCCGAAGCAGATGAGCGAGCGGCTCGGCCACGCCACCACCGCGTTCACCCTCGACACGTACACCGCGTCGATCCCTGAACTCGACCACGACGTCGCCGAGACGATCGCCGGCCTCTTCGCCGGAGGGCACGGCACCTGATAGGTCTGCTCTAGCGACGTACGGCCAGCCGCCCGGCTTCTGAAAAGGCAACCACGAACCCGACTAGAGCAAGAAAACGGCGGGGTCCGTGTGCTTGGTCATCCATTCGAGTGGGTCTCCGAGATGCCGCTCCATCTGTGCCACGGCCAGATCTGGGCTCCACGAAGTCAGAGACTCGCGGTAGAGGCGCCGAGCTTCGAGGCGCTCGGAGGGGAAGGGGATCTGGAGCGACATCGCCACTCCATCGGTTGGACCCGATTGCAGCTGAGGCCGCACGGGTGCGACCGCGGAGTTGGCAGATCGTCAGCACGCAGGTTCCTGTATGAACCCTATTGCGGGGGCTACGGACCTCTGGCCTGCGGTGATCCAGAGCCCGAGAAGGGAATCGAACCCTTGACCTGCTCATTACGAGTGAGCTGCTCTGCCGACTGAGCTACCCGGGCGGGCCGAGGGAGATTAGCAGCGCGCCCCCGAGGCCCAGAATCGGATCCGGCGACCTCCAGGATCGGACGCGAGACGGACCGGGCCCGCAGAGTGGACCCGGTCCGTCCCGAGGGCCGGCGACGACGTGCTGCAGGCCGGTCGTACCGATCAGACGGTGGTGCTGCGCACTTCGCGACGGACCATCGTGCGCTGCACGGCGAAGATCCCGGACACCACCATCACGGCGCCTACCAGGATGGCCATCCACCCGAGCCGATCGGAGAGGGCGATGTCCTGCACCACCGGGTTCACCAGCACGACCACGATGCCGACGACGACGTAGATCGCCCCCACCGCGAGCTTGCTGCCACGGTCCCGCATGGCTGCGGCGAGCAGGCCGACGACCCCAGCGGCCAGCACCGCCACCGCGACCACAGGGGTGATTCGGATGCCGGCGACCGTGACGGCCGGGGCGTCGAAGCCGTTACCGGACCAGTCGATGTCGGCGACCGCCATCAGGCCCACGATCGTCGGAACGGCCGCTGCGACCAAGCCGAGCACCCGGGCCAGCACGTTCAGCCCGGACGCATCCCTCGTCGTGACCTCGTCGACGAGGCCTACGTCCCTGCGCCGGTCGTCGATCTCCTCGAGGGTCTCCGGCTCCCGCTCATGCACCTCATGTCGAGCCATCGTTCGTCTCCTTCATCCGAGATCCGGACGCCGATGGCGCCCCGTCGATCCGGTCGTGGAGGTGACGTCTACCCGGTCGCGCCGGCGGCAGACCTCGGCGTGCCCCCGGCTCAGTGTGTGGGGAGGACGCAGGCGGCGTCGATGCCGAGCACGTGGTTCAGCCGGCCGAAGGCGATCCAGGAGCCGATGCACATGGACAGCTCGATGATCTCGGCGTCGGTGTAGGCGGCATGCATGCGCACCCAGAAGTCCTCGTCGGTGTCGAGCGAGAGGTGATCGGACGCGAACCGCTCCGCGTACTCGGCGGCCGTCCGCTCACGATCCGACAACGACGCTGACGTGCCGACGTCCCTCCAGTTCTCGACCTCGCCGTAGAGCGACTCGTCGACGATCTCGCCGTCGCGCTCGGTGCGCCAGTCGAGGCAGAACATGCAGTGGTTGACCTGGGCGATGCGGGCCCGGGCCGATTCGAACTCGCGCAGGGACAGCGTCGAGTGGGCGTACACGGCCGCCGAGTAGGTGGCCGCGGCCGGACCGATCTTGGGCACGACCTCGCCCCAGACCCACGCCACGGGTTCGCGGTCGGCCGGCAGTTCGATGCGTAGGGTCATGGTTCCTGACGGTACGTCAGGTCCCAGACGCTGTCGAGCAACCGATCTGACGGGTCAGGCGGCCCGACCGAGACGGAGGAAGAGCGCCTGGAACTGGAGAGGCTCGTTCGGGTTGCGGAGCAGGGCCTCGGAGGTGGCCTGGATGGCGTCGAGCGCTGCGACCAGCGGCGCGGGGCGGCTGCTCACGGCCAGCTCGTCCCGATAGTGCCTCGACAGCACCAGCAGCCCGAAGCGCAGTTCGTCGACGCGCTGGCGGCGCTGCTCGCGCTTGTGCACCTCTTCGAGCGCCTTGCGACCCGAGCCCCGCTCGCCGAGCTGGGCAACGCCGCTCCTCGAGCACCTCGACCTCGGTCGTCTGGCGCTCCCGCAGAGGCGCGGCCGCGTCGTCGATCATGGCGAACAGCTCATCGACGAGCCTGGTGACCCGGGCACCCGTGCCGTCGAGCTGACCGGGCACCGCGGCCCACGCGGCACGCCGCAACGCGAGCCGGGGATCGGTGGCCAGCAGTCGGGCCCGCCCCAGATCTCCCGAGGCGGCGGACGCCACCTCGGCGGCGATCTCGGGCGCCGACCCTTCGGCCACCAGGCGCTCGATGATGGCCGAGTCGGGCACGGGACCGAGGTCGATGCGCACCGCCCGCGACGCGATCGTCACCAGCTCGGCCGGGATGTGCTCGACCAGTATGACGAAGAACGTGCCCGCGGGCGGCTCCTCGATGACCTTCAGCAGCTTGGCCGGGTTGCCCGTCTGCACGAGGTGGAACTCGTCGAGCACGAGCACCTTCCGCTCGCCCTCGATCGGCGCCAGGCTGGCCCGCTTGATGACGGCGTCGGTCTGGGCCGAGCTGATCGCCGCGCCTTCGCGCTCGAACACGACCAGGTCGGGATGCTGCTCGGCGAGCGCCAGCTTGCGATGCCGGTCGGCATCCTCACCCTCGCTGCCGTGGCTGAGCAGTGCCGCGGCGAAGGCGGCGGCCAGCGCGCGCTTGCCGCTGCCCCTCGGCCCGACCAACAGGTACGCGTGCACGGGCGCCTCGGCCGCGGCGCGCAGCTCGGCCACGGCCCGGTCCTGGCCCACGATGCTCGCCCACGGATCGATCACACCGGGAGTTGTAGCCGCTCCCGCACCGCCTCGCGGACCGCCGCCTCGACCCCGTCGATCGACCGGCTGCCGTCGATCACCACCCATCGGTCGGGATCGGCCGACGCCATGTCGCGGAACCCGTCGGCCACCCGCCGGTGGAAGTCGGGACCGAGCTGCTCGATCCGATCGAGCTTGGCGCCGAGCCGGCCGGCCGCCACCGCACCGGGCAGCTCGAGCAGCACCACCAGGTCCGGCCAGCGACCCTGCATCGCCCAGTCCGACAGGCTGCGCACCTCGTCGACCGGCAGCCCTCTCGCGTAGCCCTGGTAGGCGATCGAGCTGAACGCCGATCGGTCGCTCACCACGTGACGGTCGGCGTGGAGCGCCGGCACCACGACCTGGCCCAGGTGCTGGGCTCGGTCCGCCGCCATCAGCAACGCCTCGGCCCGATGGTCGAGCTCGACCGTGCCGGGATCGAGCAGCAGCTCCCGCAGGCGAACCCCGATCTCGGTGCCTCCCGGCTCACGGGTGAGCACGGCACCGAGCGCCGCGGCAAGCCGCGCCGACTGGGTGGACTTGCCGCCGCCCTCTCCCCCCTCGAACACGATCCAGCGACCCGTCACGAGCCGCTCCGGCGCGACGGGTGCAGGCCCGCCGTCGCCGCCTTCGAGCGCTGGCCCGACCGCATCGAATGCAGCGCGAGCACGGCCGCTCCCATGATGATCAGCGCGGCCAACCACAGCGTGAGCCGCACGCCGGGGATGGCGATGGTGAAGCGGCCGACCTCGATCGCGCCGCCGAACCAGCTCTCGGACAGGCCGTTGAGCAGCGCCGCCAGCAGCGGACCGGCCACCATCGATACGAGCACGCACAGCCGCACGAGCGTGTTGAGCGAGCTGAACACCCGACCCCGAAGCTCGTCGTCGACCTCCTGCTGCAGCAGCACGAAGCCCATCACGTACACGGGCCCGACGGTCACGCCCATGAGTCCGACGAACAGGGTGGCCGGGCCCAGGCTGGAGGTGCAGGCGGCCAAGAAGAGGAAGGCGCCGGCCAAGAGCAACGAACCGGTGAACACCCGTGCCTTGGGCAGGCGTCGCTGCATGGTCGAGACACCGACGGCGCCGATGGCCACACCGAACCCGAGGGCCGTGGTGAAGAGTCCGTACCCGGCAGCGCCCGCGCCGAGCACCTCGGTGGAGAAGACCGCGCCCAGCGGGATCAGCATGCCGCCACCGATGAGCCCGCACGCCAGACCGATGTTGACGGCCCGCACGGTGTGGTTCAGGAAGATCTCGTGCCAGCCCTGCTTCAGCTCGTCGAACATCTGCCCGAGCCGCCGGCGGGCCTCGGCTTCGGAGTCGGTCGCCGCAGGCCGGCGCCGGCGGCCGATCACGAGCGTCCGCACCAGCAGGGCCGAGACCAGGAACGTGATGGCGTCGACATAGAAGGCGAGAGCCATCTGGTCGAGCCCGAGGAAGTCGAGCGCAGCGATCGACGCCATCCAGGCCGACACCCCGGCGAGCAACGCGAACAGCAGCGAGGCGAAGGGGAACGTGCCGTAGGCCGCGGCCAGCGACAGCGAGTTGGCGGTGGTGAGGTGGTCGGGAGGGACCAGGTTGGGGACGATCGCCTCCTTCGCCGGCGACCACAGCAGGGTGAGCACCTCGAGCAGGAGCGACGCGACCACCAGGCCGATCAGGTTGTGGACGAACGGCAGGCACACGATCACCGAGGCGCGGCCGAGGTCGCACGCGATCATCACCCGCTTTCGATCCCAACGGTCGACGAGGACGCCCGCCAGCGGACCGAAGAAGAAGCCGGGGACGATGCGGGCCGCCATCACCAGGCTGATCGCACCGGCACCCGCTCCGGCTTCGTGACCGCCGATGCCTGCTGCCAGCAAGATGATGGCGGAGAACCCGAGCCAGTCGCCGGTGGCGGACACCACCTGGACGAGCCACAACCGGAAGAACTCGTGCGAACCGAACAGGCGCACGTGCCAGCCGGGCCGTTCCTCGGTCGACGTCGGCGCGCCCGGCACCAACCCGTCCGGTGTGCCCCGCGGGTACATCTCCCCGGTCTGCTCGCCCGGTGGTGGCGTCGACCCGTCCACGTCGTCGCGGCAGGTCGACGACGTCGTCGCCGGCCTCCTCGCTCGGTTGCTCACCGGGCCCGCCGGCCTCGCCAGTCGCGGTCTCGGTGTCCGCCTCGCGTTCGCGCTCGAACGCGAGGATCACCTCGAACACCTCGCTCGCCGGCCCACGCCGCTCGGGATCATCGTCCCAGGTTCGCTCAGGGCGCAGCACGGCCACGGTGCGAGACGATAGAGCGGCCAGGCGCTCCCGCTGAGCTTCTCGGTCGCGGGCACGCCCGGACCGCTCGTCTCAGCGAGCCGAGGAGCGATCGATCAGAACGGCTCGTCGCCCGGGGCGACCGCGGCCGCGACCTCGGCGGTCGGCTTGGTCGCCGCCTTCTTGGCCGGTGCCTTCTTGGCCGCGGTCTTCTTCGCCGTCGTCTTCTTGGCCGTCTTCTTCGTCGACTTCTTGGCGGCCTTCTTGGCCGCCTTCTTCGGCGTCGGGCCACGGTCGCGTCGATCCTGCAGCAGCTCGGAGGCCCGCTCGTCGGTGATGGTCTCGACGTCGTCGGCCTTGCGCAGCGACGCGTTGGTCTCGCCGTCGGTGACGTAGGGACCGAACCGGCCGTCCTTGATCACCATCGGCTTGCCGCTGACCGGGTCGATGCCGAGCTCGCGCAGCGGCGGCTTGGCGACCTGGCCGCCGCGCAGCTTGGGCTGGGCGAAGATCGCCTAGCGCGTCGTCGAGGCGTGACCGTCAGCAGCTGCTCCTCGGTCGTCGAGGCTGCGGCTGTCCTTCTTGCCGTCGGGCAGTGAGCTTCTGCAGGTACGGACCGAACTTGGCCGTTCTGCGGCGGTGATCTCGACGCCGTCGGCCGGGTCGATGCCGACGACCCGGGGCAGCGACAGCAGCTCGAGCGCGTCGTCGAGGCTGATGCGCTCGAGGGTCATGGTCTTGAACAGCGAGGCCATGCTTGGGCTTGACGTCGGCTGTCGTCGTCGTAGTCGCCGAGCTGCACGTAGGGCCCGAACCGGCCGCTCTTGGCGTAGATCGGCAGGCCGGTGGCCGGGTCGTCGCCGAGCACCCGCCCGCCCTTGGGCGCGGCCAGCAGCTCGAGCGCCTTCTCGACCGTGAGCTCGTCGGGCGCCAGCGCGGTCGGGGATGCTGAGCGGTGTCCTCGCCCCGCTGCAGGTACGGGCTGTTGTCGCGGCCGGGCTTGGCCACGATCGGCACGCCGTCGGGGTCGAGCCCGATCGGGATGGCGTTGACCGCGGCGGCGTCGATGTCGTCGAGCCGGGTCGACACCTTCTCCTTCAGCCCGACCGGCGCCGCTGACCGTTGCCGTCGGCCGGCCCGAAGTAGAACTCCGACAGCCAGGGGACGAGCTCCTCCTCGCCACCGGCGATCTCGTCGAGGTCGTCCTCCATGCGGGCGGTGAAGGCGTAGTCGACGAGGTCGGGGAAGTGCTGTCTCGAGCAGGTTGACCACGGCGAACGCCTTGAACGACGGCACCAGCGCCGTGCCCTTCTTCCAGACGTAGTCGCGGTCCTGGATCGTCTTGATGGTCGACGCATAGGTCGAGGGGCGCCCGACGCCCAGCTCCTCGAGCCGCTTGACCAGCGACGCCTCGGTGTAGCGGGCCGGCGGCTGGGTCTCGTGGCCGTGCGCCTCGATCTCCGGGCCGACGAGCGCGTCGCCCTCGGTCAGCGGGGGCAGCTGGCGCTCCTGCTCGTCGGCGTCGTCGCCCTCGTCGCGGTCGACGACGTAGGCCAGCCGGAAGCCCTGGTGGGTGATGATCGTGCCGCTGGTGGCGAACTCGACGTCAGCCCAGCTGAAGGTGTCCGCCGGGCGACTCGGGCCGGCGAGGGCCGCGCAGCGGCGTCGGGTTGGCCGCTCCGAGGCGGACGGTGACGGTCTCGCCGGTGGCGTCGGTCATCTGCGAGGCGATCGTGCGCTTCCAGATGAGCTCGTAGACCTTGGCGTCGTTGGCGTTGACCTCGCGGGCCACGTCGTCGGGCGAGCGGAACGAGTCGCCGGCCGGGCGGATGGCCTCGTGGGCCTCCTGCGCGTTCTTGACCTTCTTGGCGTAGGTGCGGGGCGTGTCGGGCAGGAACTGGGCGCCGTAGCGCTCGGTGATCTCGCGGCGGGCCGCCGTCAGCGCGGTCTCCGACAGCGTGGTGGAGTCGGTCCGCATGTAGGTGATGTAGCCGGCCTCGTAGAGGCTCTGGGCCGAGCGCATGGCCATCGACGCCGAGAGACGCAGCTTGCGGCCGGCCTCCTGCTGGAAGGTCGAGGTGATGAACGGTGCGGCCGGCCGGCGGCGGTAGGGCTTGCGCTCGACGCTGCGCACCCCGAAGGACACGCCGTCGGCGCCCAGCGCGGCGGCCAGCGCGGCGGCACGCGGCCTCGTCGAGCGCCACCACGCCCGTCGCGGAGCACGCCGTCGTCGCCGAAGTCCTTGCCGGTGGCGAGCTCGGCGCCGTCGAGCTGCACCAGCGTGGCGATGAACGTGCGGCCAGCGTCGCCGCGGCATCGGCGGCGGTCGCGGCGAACTCGCCGTCGAGGTCCCAGTAGCCGGCGGACGACGAAGGCCATCCGCTCCCGCTCACGGTCGACGACCAGCCGGGTGGCCGACGCTCTGGACCCGACCGACGGTGGTGCCCTGCCCGACCTTCTGGCGGGCGGCGCTGGCGAGCGGGCCGTAGCCGTAGATGCGGTCGAGCAGCCGGCGGGCTTCCTGCGCATCGACGAGGCGGCGGTCGATGTCGCGGGGGTTGTCCATGGCGTGCTGGATGGCCTGCCGGGGTGATCTCGTGGAACACCATCCGCTTCACCGGCATCGACGCCGGCGGGTTCAGCACCTCGAGCAGGTGCCACGCGATGGCCTCGCCCTCGCGATCCTCATCCGTCGCGAGGTAGAGCTCGGTGGCGTCCTTCATCAGGTTCTTGAGGTCGCGGATGCGGTCGCGCTTCTCGGGGCTGACGATGTAGAGGGGCTTGAAGTCGTTCTCGACGTCGATCCCGAGGATCTCCCACTGCCGCTTGGCCGATTCGGGGACGTCGGCCGCCCGGGCCGGGAGGTCACGGATGTGGCCGACCGACGCCTCGACCACGACGTCGCCCTCGATGGCATCGGAGTCGTCGAGGAACCGTTGGATGGTCTTCGCCTTTGGCGGGCGACTCGACGATGACAAGGGTGGTGGCCATTGCCGAAAGGTTGAGAGCACGCGTGGCGTCCTGTCAAACCTTTCGTCAGAAGGGTTCGGCCGGCCCATCACCGAAACGGGCTCCCGGTCAGAGTTCCGGTCGTTCCGGGCTCGCATCCCTCTCGACAAGTGACGGGTTGACATTCCGGAGCCTGTTAGGCAGACTTACCCCGTGATGGTGTGCCACTGCGAAGCAGTGAACGACGTTGCGATCCGAGCAGAGATCGCTGACGGCGCCCTCGATCCCGAGGCGCTGGCATCGCGCTGTGGGGCGGGCGCTCGCTGCGGCGGATGCCTCAGCGTCGTCGAGCAACTGCTCGCCCAGTTCGGCCTCGGGGCCGAACCTGTCGCGGCCTGACCCGCCGGGTTAGCCTCACGGCATGCACGGGAACCCCGCGGTCATCGAAATGCTCAACGAGGTTCTGACGGCTGAGCTCACCGCCATCAACCAGTACTTCATCCACGCCAAAATGTGCGACAACTGGGGATTCGACCGGCTGGCCGAGAAGATCCGCGAGGAGTCCATCGACGAGATGAAGGACGCCGAAGCACTGATCGAGCGGATCCTGTACCTCGACGGTGTGCCGAACCTCCAACGGCTCGGGCCGGTCATGGTCGGCGAGACCGTTCCTGAGCAGTTCAGCCTCGACCTCGCGGTCGAGGTCGCCGCGGTCGAGCGCTACAACCGGGGCATCGCCCTGGCCGTCGAGCATGGCGACAACGGCACCCGAGAGCTGTTCGAGCAGCGCCTGATCGGCGAGGAGAGCCACGCCGACTGGCTGGAGAGCCAGATCGAGCTCATCCGCCAGGTCGGGGTCGAGAACTACCTCGCCACCCAGATCCACGACTGACCCGCTCCTTCGCATGCCCGCAACGGGCCCGTGACCCAGAGGTTCCCATGAACGGCGAGACTCCTGCCATGACCACGACCGATGACGACCGTTCCCTGGCCGGCTCCCGATTCGAACCTCGCCCCTGGGGCGGCTACACCGTGCTGGCCGACGGGGACGACTGCAAGGTCAAGCGCATGACCGTCGATCCCGGCCAGCGGCTCAGCTACCAGAGCCACGCGCGACGGGCCGAGCACTGGGTCGTGGTGTCCGGCATCGCCACCGTGACGCTCGACGGCACCGACATCGACCTCGGCCCGGGCCAGGCCATCGACATCCCGCTCCACGCCGCTCACCGGGTGGCCAACCAGGGCGCTGACGAGCTCGTGTTCATCGAGGTCCAGATGGGCGACTACTTCGGAGAGGACGACATCGTCCGCTACTCCGACGACTACGGCCGCGTGGAGGACTGAGCTCGGTCCGACGACCTGCCGCGGACCGAATTCAGGTGTCGAGGTCGTCGAGCAGCGCGCGGGCCAGGGCGACGACGCCGAAGGCTCCGTCCATGCCGACCTCCTCGCCGATGGCGAGCGCGGCTCGAGCGTGCTCGGCCGCTCGGACGTCCTCGCCGCGCTCGACGAGGAGCCGGGCCCAGTCGAGGTACCCGGCGGCTCCGTACGGCCGCGCGCCGGCCCGTGCGGCGAGCTCGATGGCAGCGGTGAAATGCGCATCGGACGCTTCGAAGTCGCCGCGCCGGGCGGCCAGGACCCCGAGGCCGTGGTCGTTGGCGTCGGTGATGCTGGTACCGCTCCAGTTGTAGGTGCCGGCGAACGGCTGCAGGTGCTCGTAGACGTGTTGCATGGTCGGCCCATCGAGGGGAACCGTCCGGGTCAGGCGGGCCAGGCCACACAGGGTCACCGGATACTCGACGTCGGGAGGGACGTTGGCGCACCCGCGAGCAGCGAGGTAGTCGACGTGCTCGATCGCCTCGTCGGGCCGGCCGCTCTCGCTCAGCGCTCCGGCGAGAGCCACCCGCCACACGGGGGCGCCGGGTTGGGTCTCGACCAGGTGCTCGATCGAGGCGACGAGCTCGTCGACCCGCCCCTGGGACCGCCGGAGCATGTAGAAGATGGCGCCGAGCGCGCCCATCACGTTCTCCTCGGGTACGCCGTGATCGAGCCCGTAGGTCATGGTCTCAAGGGCCTGCTCCTCTGCAGTGGTGAGGTCGCCGACGAAGGCATTGGCCATCGCCTGGTCGACACGGGCGAGGAACAGGAGCCGAGGCTGACGGAGCGCCTCGGCGAGCGCGAGGTTCCGGTCGAGGTGACCGAGGGCCCGTGGAAGGTCACCCTGCATGGCGGCGAAGGCGAACCGTCCGCGGCCCAACTCGATGTTGCTGACCGGGTCGTTCCAGTCCTGGGCGTCGGCCTCCGCGTAGAGGTCCGCCATGGTCTCGACGAAGGGCTCGGTCCCGTCCATCAGCAGCCACCCCTTCAACAGCGCCTGGCGCAGCGCCTCGGGATCGCCGGTCGCTCGCGCCATGACCATTCCGTCGTGGGCCAGGCGGTGTTGGCGATCCTTGCGCGCCGGATCCCAGAACAGCTCCACGGCGAGACCCGACAGGAGCCGGGCCCGCAGCGGCGACGGCTCGGGCCCGATCGCCTCGAGCGCGTCTTCGAGCAGGAGGACCAGTTCCTCGTCGAGGTTGCCGACCCGAGTCGATGCCGCCGCACCGGTCATGGCGACTGCGGCCCTCCCCATCCGCTCGGCGTCGCCCATCCGGCGAGCCATGTCGCCCGCGGCCAACCCGATCTCGCGGTGTCGAGGGTCCGACGCGGCGCGCAGGACGTTGCCGAGCGCGAGCTGAAGGTCGAAGCGGGTGGCCGGATCGGGCACGGTGAGCAGCTCGAGGGCACCCAGCGCCCGCTCCAGGTGCGCCGCGGCCGCTTCGAAGGCCAGGTCACCGGCGGCCTTCGCCGCCGCGCGCTGGCCGAAGGCAATGGCCTTGGCCGGATCGCCGGCCAGCGCGCCCTCGGTGAGGTGGTGCGCGAGGGAGTCGAGATGGGGATCGAGATCGGCGGCATGACGGGCTTCGATCGCCTCGCCCACCTGCCAGTGCATCCGCACCCGGCGGTTGGTGCTGAGCTCCTCGTACAGCGTCGATCGGACCAGCGCGTGGGCGAAGGCATAGCGGCCATAGGTTCCGGTGACCTCGCGCACGATCGAGGCCCGGGCGGCCTCGTCGAGGGCATCGAAGATCTCGTCCGCGTCGAGCTCGCAGAGCACCTCGATCACGGCGACGTCGAACTCGGGACCGACGACCGCCGCGATGGACAGCGCGGTGTTGGCGGCAGAGGACAGTCGCGACAGCCGGCGGCCCACCACCTCGCGGATGCCCTCCGGAATCCCCACGTCGGCGAGCGAGAAGTCGCTCTCCCATCGCCCCTCGCGCTGGACGATCAGGCCCGACTCGGCGAGGTGTAGGAGCATCTCGCCGATGAAGAACGGATTCCCCTGCGTCTCCTGGTGCACTGCGTCGGCCAGCTCGAGACCCGGCTGGTCGAGGACGTGGCCCGCGGCGTGCTCCATGAATGCCGTCACCTCCCCCGAGTCGAGGCCCTGCAGGTCGAGCCGTTCGACACCCACCTCGCGCCGGAGATCAGCCAGGACATCCGCGAGCGGGTGGGAGCGGTCGAGGTCGGTGTCGCGGTAGGTGGCCAGGATGAGGAGCGGCATGGTCGGCGGGCGCCGCAGCATGTGCCGCAGCAGGAGGAGCGACGGCTTGTCGGCCCAGTGCACGTCGTCGAGCACCAGGACGATCGGCGTCACCTCGCTCACGGCTTCGAGCAGATCGCTGACCGCTTCGAAGAGCCGGTGGCGCTCGGTCTCGGCCTCCGTGCGGACCGGCTCCGCCAGTCCGGGGACCAGATGGTCGAGGTCCGGGATGAGGCGGGTGAGCTCACCTCCCAGCGGCCCGAGCTCGACGCGCAGCTGGTCGGCCGGTACCGAATGCACGTAGTGGCGGAGGGCCTCGGCGAATGGCTGATAGGGGACGTCGAGCTCCTCGGCGCATCGCCCCCACAGCAACAGGGCCCCCTGCTCGTGCGCCGTCCTGACCAGCTCGGTCACCAGGCGGGTCTTGCCCACGCCCGGTTCACCCGACACGAGCACGACCCGCCGGATCCCGCTGGCGGCCTCCTTCCAGGCCGTGACGAGTCGCTCGCGCTCGGCGGCTCGTCCGGCGAAGGGAAAGACCGGGCTGGTCTCGACGAACCCGGGGAGCGGCACCGATGACGAGCTGGCCGCCTCCTCGGCCTCCCATGCGACCTCACAGACCGAGATCGGGGCAGGGAGCCCTCTCAGCTCACGCTCGCCGAGCGGGGTCAGCTCGACGTCGCTGCGCGATCCGGCCAGGGCCCGGACCAGGTCGCTGACCAGGATCTGGCCGCCTTCGGCCCCCGCACACAGCCGAGAGGCCTCGATGACGGGCGTGCCGAACCAATCGTCGTCCTCGAACGTGGCATCGCCAGCGCTGACTCCGATGCGCATCCCCAGGACCGGCCCAGCCGACCGACGGTTGCGACGCTCCACCGAGCGCTGCATGGCCACCGCCCCGGCCAGAGCGTCAGCAGCACCCCCGTACGACACCATGATGGCGTCGCCGATCGTCTTGACCTCCCTGCCGCCAGTCTCGGCGATGGCGTCACGCAGGTCGGTGAAGTGGTCGCGCCGCAGCTCGTCGGCGGCAACATCGCCGATCCGGCTGCCCATGTCGGTGGAGCCGACCAGGTCGGTGAACAGGATCGTCACCAGTCCCGACGAACTCGCGGTGCGCTCATGGTGCCCTGGCTCCGTCACCGCACCCTCCCGGGTGGTGACGATAGACGAGGTGTCGAGGGACTGCTCATGGCTGCGACAAACCCGACCTCGACCCCGCGGACATCTGACCTACGTCTTTCGCGGTGCGCGGTAGACGACGAGGCGGACGGCGGTGCCGGCTTCGCCGGAGCGGATCTCGGCCTCGTCGGCCAGCACCCGCATGAGGGGGAGGCCCAGGCCGCGCTCGTGCTGCAGCCGGGCCGGGTCCTCCACGTCGGGCATCGCCTCGAGGTCGTCGGGTGAGAAGCCGGTCCCCTGGTCCCGGACCTCGACCTCGATCTGATCATCGCCGAGGTTGCAGCGGATGACGATGCGCTCGTCCCGGTCGAGGTCGGCGTGCGCCTCGATCGCGTTGGTCGTGGCTTCCGACACGGCGATGCGCAGCGCGTCGATGCGCTCGTCGCGGAACGTCGGCTCCACGGCTGCGGCCGCGGCCACCACCTGACGAGCCAGTCCCAGGTACTCCGCCCGGGCCGGGATCTCCAGCCGAACCTCACCCATCGGCCCCGACTCCAGGCGACGTTCCGGACGCTGCGCCGGCCGCCACCAGTGCCTGCTCGACATCCGGATGGAGCTCGATGATCTCGTCGAGGCGGGTGATCTCGAACAGCGACCGGACCCTGGGCACGGCCCCGGCCACCATCAGGTCACCGCCGTGGGTGCGACACCGCTTGAGTGCTCCCACCACCACCCCCAGGCCGACCGAGTCGATGAAGTCGACCCCGCCCAGATCGATGACGAGGCGCGAACGGCCAGCGCCGATGAGGCTCACCACCTGCTGGCGCAGGCGCGGCGCGGTGGCCAGCTCCAGCTCGCCCGTGACCGCGACGACAGACCAGTCCTCACACACGGTCACGTCGAGAGCGAACAGCACGCTGCGGGCCTCCCAGAGCCGGACGGTGACCCGACGCTACTTCAGGCACCTGCACCCGCCGTCGGGCGTACGGTCGAAGCCGACCATCGCGAGCTCACCCGCGACGGTCCGCCGAGCGGAGCGGAGCGCAGCAGCTCCACCGACCAGCCCGGGATGGGCGAAGCCCGCCCACCGCGAGCTTGCGAACGAGGGCACAGAGAGCTGATCTTTCACCCCTGTAGTTACGACGCCGCAACTCGTACACTGAATGAACCATCTGCTGAGCCTGCGCTCCCGTGAGGACGTCCCTTGGCGATCACCGCCTCCACCCATCTCGACGACCTGCTGACGTCGCTGGCCCACGACCCGCGGCTCGTGCACCTCGAGCACCTACCGGCCCGACCGGCACGGTTCGGCGAGCTGGCCGCGCCCGCTCCCTACCGACCTCCGTGACCGTCTGCCGGTCGAGCGGTTCTGGATCCACCAGGCCGCCGCCATCGATCTGGCCCGAAGCGGACGCTCGGTCGCCGTGGCCACCGGTACGGCGTCAGGCAAGTCGCTCTGCTACCAGGTGCCCATCGCCGAGGCCGTCGGGAGCCCGGTGCGGCCGGCCACCTCGCTGCTCGTGTTCCCGACCAAGGCGCTGGCCCAGGACCAGCTGCGGGCACTCACCCGCCTGGAGGTCCCGCGCCTGGTCGCGGCCACCTACGACGGCGACTCGGGCCCAGAGGAGCGCACCTGGGTCCGTGGCAACGCCAACGTGCTGCTCACCAACCCCGAGATGCTGCACCACGGGATCCTCCCGCACCACGCTCGGTGGGCCACGTTCCTGATGCGGCTGCGCTATGTCGTCATCGACGAGCTGCACATGCTGCGGGGTGTGTTCGGCACCCACGTGGCGCACCTGCTGCGCCGCCTGCGTCGGCTGTGCGCCCGCTACGGCTCCGACCCGACCTTCATCTTCTCGTCAGCCACCATCGGGGAACCGGCCCGGTTGGCCTCGGAGCTGTGCGGCCTCGACGTCGCCGAGGTGACCGATGACGGGTCGCCGCGGGGCGAGCGCCGCTTCGTGCTCTGGAACCCTCGCGCCCTGCTCGACACCGGCCCCGACCTCAAGGTGCTGCCTGGCCCTGACGGGGTCGATGCCGAGTCCGACAACGACGCCGGATCCGGCCGCGCCACGGAGGACCTGCCGGCGCCCGAGGTCGCGCCCGAGCGGGCCCCGTCGGCCAACAAGCGAGACGGCCGCCCTCGTCGCCGAGCTCATCCGACGGGGCCACCGCACCATCGCCTTCTGCCGTAGCCGCAAGGGCACCGAGCTGATCGCGGCGGAGGTACGACGACGGCTGCCGGTCGAGCTGGCCAAGAAGGTGCGGCCCTATCGCGGCGGCTACCTGGCCGCGGAGCGCAGAGAGATCGAGGGCGAGCTGTTCGGCGGTCACCTCCGCGGCGTCATCGCCACCACCGCGCTCGAGCTGGGGATCGACGTCGGCGGACTCGACGCATGCGTGCTCAACGGCTTCCCGGGCACCATCTCGTCGATGTGGCAGCAGGCCGGTCGGGCCGGGCGCGAGGCCCAGGAGTCGATCGTGATCCTGGTGGCCGGCGACGACCAGCTCGACCAGTGGTACATGGCCCACCCCGACCAGGTCTTCACCCGACCGCCCGAGCCGGCGGTGATCAACCCGGCCAACCCCTACGTGCTGCACGCCCATCTGGCCTGCGCGGCGCACGAGCAGCCCCTCGGGCACGTCGACGAGCGCTGGTGGCCGGGCACGCTCGACGAGGGGGTCCGGGCGCTGGCCCTCGATGACCGGCTCAAGGTCCGGGACCGAGGCCGTGGGTCGGTGCGGGTGCCGCTGGCCGTCTGGGCCGGTCGGGGATGGCCGACCCACGGGGTCGGCCTGCGCAGCGGCTCGAACGACGAGGTCCGGATCGCCACGGAGGACGGCACGCTCGTCGGCACGGTCGATCGGGGGCGGGCCTGCTCGACTCGTGCACCCCGGCGCCGTGTACCTGCACCAGGGCCAGTCCTACCGGGTGGGCGAGCTCGACCTGGAGGACGGGGCAGCCATCGTCGAGCCCTTCGACGGCGGACAGTGGACCCAACCCCGATCCGAGACCGACATCACCATCCTCGGGGCCGAGGCTGATCGCCTCGTCGGACGCAGCGCCCTGGCGGTCGGCTCGGTCCGGGTCGTCTCACGGGTGATCGGCTACAAGCGCTTCGACTCCTACAGCGGCGATCTGCTCGGCACCGAGACGCTGCACCTGCCGCCCGGAGAGCTCACCACACGTGCGTTCTGGTACACGATCGACGACGACCTGCTCGAAGACGCTGGCATCGATGCGGCCGCCGTGCCGGGCACCCTGCACGCCGTCGAGCACGCGGCCATCGGTCTGCTGCCGCTGTTCACGATCTGCGACCGGTGGGACGTCGGCGGCGTGTCGACGCCGCTGCAGGCCGAGACCGGCCGGCCCACCATCGTGATCTACGACGGCTACCCCGGCGGAGCCGGCATCGCCGAGCTCGGCTACGCCAGCGCCGACCGCCACCTGCAGGCCACGCTCGAGGTCATCGACGCCTGCCGGTGCACCGACGGGTGCCCGTCATGTGTGCAGTCCCCCAAGTGCGGCAACGGCAACGAGCCGCTCGACAAGCACGGCGCCGTCGCCTTGCTCCGTGCGCTCCTGGTGACCTGACCCCGACCTGGGCCGAACCGCACCGCGCCTCGAGAGCCCGGAGGACCTGGTGCGCCGCAACCCGACGCGCTCGATCCGGGTCCGGGCGCGAAGGGGGCAGGCACCGGACCGGCGCCTGCCCCCTGTGTCGTGCGAGGACGACCTGCGTCGAGCGGCTAGCCGGAACTGCTCCCGACACCCAGGATCTCGACGGCCGCGAGGGTCCACCGGTCGCACCGGGGACCGGTGACGCCGACGGTCACGGGCACGCCGAGCTCCGTCGGATCGTCCACCTTCTGGGTCCAGAACGAGTCCTTCACCCGGGTGTCCACGAAGGTGTTCACCAGCGACTGGCCCGGACCGGCGACGGGTGTGGCATCGCTCGTCCAGTCATGGCCGGCGGCCCAGACCAGCGAGTGGCACCCGGTCGGCGTCAGGGTCGCTGACGGGTCACCGGTGACGCCCGACGTCGCCGCGGTGGCCCCCACCTGGCTGGCAGCCCCGCTGAACGCAGCCACCGTGATGGAGCCGTCGTAGCCAGCCTTGGCCAGACGAGCCGTCACCCGAACCTGGGTGAGGGGTGCCGTCGCGTACGCCTGCCACACCTCGGTGGTTCCCCAGGTCGCGTTGGACCGGACCGCTCGGGTCCAGGTGAGACCTCCGCCGAACACTCCCGTCACCTTCTGGGTCGGCGCGTACGGCCCGTCGGCCTCGATGAAGGCGAGGATGAGCTCCCCGCCGGATGCCGTCGTGAGCTTGGGTGAGGTCAACTTCCGGTGCGGGGTCCCGTAGTTCGCGGACACCGAGGTGTCGAGCGTCGGTGCGGTGGCCGCACAGGTCGACACCGGGGTCACCGTGATGGACACGGTGGCCGGCGCCGACGTCGCCTGCCCGTCGTTCGCGGTGAACGTGAAGGAGTCCGGCCCGGTGTAGCCCGAGTCCGGGGTATAGGTCTGGTTCGCACCCGAACCCGACAACGACCCGTGGCTCGGACCCGACCCGATGGCGAAGGTCAACGCGTCACCATCGGCATCGGTGCCGGCCAACGTCACCCCGACCGGCGTGTCCTGCGGCGTCGCCACCGACTGCGGCGTCGCCACCGGCGGATGGTTCACCGACACCGGGGTCACCGTGATGGACACGGTGGCCGGCGCCGACGTCGCCTGCCCGTCGTTCGCGGTGAACGTGAAGGAGTCCGGCCCGGTGTAGCCCGAGTCCGGGGTATAGGTCTGGTTCGCACCCGAACCCGACAACGACCCGTGGCTCGGACCCGACCCGATGGCGAAGGTCAACGCGTCACCATCGGCATCGGTGCCGGCCAACGTCACCCCGACCGGCGTGTCCTGCGGCGTCGCCACCGACTGCGGCGTCGCCACCGGCGGATGGTTCATCGCGACCGGCGTCACCGTGACCGGAGCTGTCGGACCGGTGCCGATGACCGTGTAGCCACTGGCCACGCCGTTGGCCTCGTCGGTGTAGGTGCCCGCTGCCGTCGAGACGGTGACCCCGAAGTGCACCGATGCCGTGCCGCCGGCCGGGACCGTGATCGGTCCCCAGGTCAGCGTCTGTCCGGAGACGGTCGGATCGGCCGTGGTGGCGCCCGTGGTCGTCCCTGGCCGATACGAGAAGCCGGGAGCCAGAACGTCGGAGAGTCCGCTGAGCGTGACAGGCCCGATGTTGTTGTTCGTGACGGTGATCGTGTACCCGTCGTTGCCGCCGGCCGGTACCGACGCCACATCCGCTGTCTTGTCGAGCGTGAGGGGAACGTTGCCCAGCGGGGAGAAGGTCGTGATCGACGAGAAGGTCTTCGTTGCGCCCGCAGCCAGGCTCAGGTCCCACGAGAGCGCGATGCCGTTGTCTTCGTAGGTGGCGCAGTCGCATGTGTTGGGAAGCGCAGCCTGCGAGCCCATGTCAGCCCACACCGAACTGTAGAAGCCCTCGACGTAGCGGCTCCCGGGAGTGATCGGCAGCAACTGCTCGATGCGGCTGCCGGGATCGAGGCTGGTGGTGCAGCTCACCGCGCCGCTGGACGCGTCATAGAGGCCGTAGCCCTGGTCGGAGTCCTGCAGGTAGCAGTCACCACCGCGGTACAGGACCGCGGTGGTGGCCACCGACCGGGTGTTCGCGATGGCGACATCGGTTCGGTACGACTCCTCGCCGACGATGTAGCTGTCGGTCTCGGTCACCCGCACACCGGCATCGGTGCCGTCGACGACGGTCACCACCTTGTACGGGCTTGCCGCGGTGCCGCTCCCGGTGACCGCGCTCTGACTCACCGCTGTCCAGGCCGTGCGCGGGCTGGCACTGCCTCCCGCGGGGATGCTGCTCGGGCCGAAGAGGGTGCCACCGCTGGCCAGCAACGTGCCGCACGCCGTCTCGCCGAACCACTCCCCGGCGGAGTCGCCGGCGTGGTTCACCGAGCAGTTGAGCTCGTCGCTGATGCCGATGTCGGTGAGCGGCCCCGCCGAGGAGATGCTCGCGGTCGTGGCTGCAGACGCGACCGATGGGGCGATCACGGCGAGCACCGGCGCCACCAACCCCACGGTCACCGCAGCGAGCAGCACTCTGCCAATTCGCTTCCTGCTTCTGTTCATCGATCGATCCTCTCGATGGTGCGGAGGTCTCCGATCAGGGCGCGACGAGAGCACTCGCCACATCGTCGAGGGACCGCTGACGTCAAGGCCCCCCGCCGCACCCGAGCTCGAACGCTCGAGGTCCCGGCTGACCTCCAGGAATCCAGGACCTGATCTCAGGTAAACAGGAGTAAGGAGGGCTGACAAGCACTTGTTCCTGAAGATGAAAACAGGGTCTGACCTGCCCTTTCATCTGTCAACACCCTTTGCGTGACGGTTGACGGTCAATGGGCGTCCTGCCGACTCATTCACGACGCATGACGGCGCCGGCTCGCAGGTCGAGGTCGGGCACCAGCGCGCCGATCAGTGGGAGGTCGGTGCGGGCGCGATAGCGGATGTGCACCTCGACGGTGCCGTCGGCCACCGCTGCGACAACGACCTCGAGTCGGTCCGGGTCGAGCGATCCGGCTCTCGCCGCGGCCCGGGTGACCGCCGCTCGATCATCGGGGCCGACCACTGCGGCGGTCCGGGCCGCCTCCCGTGCCGCTCCCGTGACGAGTACCTGCTCGCGCACCACCAGACCGACCTGCACCACGAGCAGCAGGGCCAGGGCGACGAGGGGGAGCGCGAGCGCCAGTTCGACGGTGGACTGACCGGCCTCGCGACCGGCGGCCGCGCCCCTCCCTCGCCGGCTCACTTCACCGAGCCGAGCACGCTCGACAGGACCGCATCGAACAGCTTGCCGATTGCGCCGGACTTGGAGGCCCAGGTGATCAGCAGCGCAGCGATCGCAGCCGCGCCGAGCAGCACGAGGGCGTACTCGGCGGTGGTCTGACCGGCGTCGCCCTGCCACGGCCTGTCAGTCGATGACTCGAGGAGGGACGAGTGGCACGATCTCGGTCGAGTGGCCTGGTGGGCCCGGACGACGGTGAGGGCGTGCAGGTGGACGAGTAGACGGAGCATCGAGCTCCCCTTTCTTCGAACGGTCGAGGACGGCAGCCGTCGATCGGGCCGCCGTCTCCCCAGGGCACGCGATCAATGCGGCAGCTGGGGGACGGCAGCGAGCAGCAGCGGGGCGACGGCGAGCAGGACGAACGCCGGCAGCACGCAGAGCACGAGCGGGAAGAGGAGCTGCACGGGAAGCCGTCGGGCCGCTTCCTCGGCGTGGCGGCGACGCACCAGCCGGGCCTCGGCGGAGAGCCGTTCGAGCACGGGCACCAGCGGATCGCCGTAGCGTTCGGCGGCGGCCAGCGCGCCGGCCAACGGTCGCACGGGTTCGCCGCTCTCGGCGAAGCGGTCGAGCGCATCCGCCAGCCGCTCGCCCCGGGCAACCCTGGCGGGCACTCGACGGAGGTCCTCCGCCGCGCTGCCGTCGAAGCGCGACGCCACCGCGGCCACTGCGAGGTGGACGTTGAGCCCCGCCGCAGTGGCCAGTCGGAACAGCTCGACGAGATCGGGCACCTCGTCGACCAGCTGGTGGGTCCGACGACGTTCGGCCGAGCGCCGGCGCGCCCACGACCACACCCACGCGGTCGAGCCGACGACCACACCGCCGATCGGGTGCCACATCCCGACCACCAGTCCCACGGCCACCGCGACGGCGAGACGCCGGTCGAGGGTGTCGTCAGCGACACGACCGAACCGACAGCGGACCCCGCTCGCCGCCGCCACGGCCGACAGACGGACCGCGCCGAGCACAGCGGCGGGGCGCGGTCGGAGAGCCTCGTCCTGGGGCGGGCCGACCCGGTCGAGCGGCAGGCGAGCAAGATCTCTCACCCGCCGCGGCCCGGTGGGCCCGGGGCCCACGGTCAGCACCACGGCCAGGCCGAACAGCGCAGCGGCCGGAGACACCGGCATCGACGCGGTCATGCGGCTCTCCGCACCAGCGCGGACATCCACCAGGCACCGCCCACGTCGAGCGCGACCCCGGCCACGACGCAGCCGAGGCCCCTGGGCGACCCCAGCAGGACCTGCAGCAGACGGTGGTCCGCCGTCGATGCCGCGCCGAGGAAGAGCGGCGGGCCCAGCACCATGACGGTGGCGCTCGACCGGGCCTGCGACGACAGGGCCCGTACCTCGCGAGCCAGCGCCGCCCGGTCGCGCAGACCCGCCGCCGCGGCGTCGAGCGATCGGGCCGGCATGCCCCCGAGCTCCGCGCCGAGCGCGAGGGCAGTTCCGGCCAGCACCCGGGGACGAACGCCGGCAGCCTTCGTCCACCGGTCGAGCGCGTCGACCACCGATGCCCCGGCGCGGATCATGGCCAGCGCCCGTTCGAGGTCGTCGACCGCGCCACCGGCCGGCAGGTCAGCCACCGCCTCGGCCAGCGCACCGGTCAACGAGGCACCCGACCGCAACGACCGGGCCACCACCTCCAACACGCCGCGCGTGCTCGAGATCCGCGGACCCCCGGGTCGGCCCGAAGGGGAGTCGCCGAGCCGACGACCCGACCCACGACCACCCGACCTGTCCCGTGCGCGATCTGGCCGGCGACGCCGAGGAGACAGGTCGCGCGTGAGGTCCGCATGACGAGCGAGAGGCGGCACGGGTGGTCAGCCGGTCGCGGACGCGGGCGGCACGGCTCGGGGCGGACCGGGCGGCGACGATGGCGACCGCCACGAGGAGGAGGATCGCCGCGGCCGTCACGGTTCGATCCACTCGGGCCGAGGATCGCCGGCCGCGGATGATCGGGGCATCCGGCTCGGCAGAGCGACCAGACGTCCCTGGTCCACCAGCGAGCGCACATCCAGCCGACCGCGCTCGACGTGGCCCACCTCGGCCACGTCGACCACCCGCCGTCCGACCGGGGTGCGGCTCACGTGCACCACGAGATCGACGGCCGTGGCGATCTGCTCGCGGACGACAGCGTGGGGCAGGTCGACATCGCCCATCAGCACCAACGTCTCGAGTCGACGAAGGGCCTCGACCGGTCCGTTGGCGTGGCAGGTCGACAGCGAGCCCTCGTGGCCCGTGTTCATGGCCTGCAACATGTCGAGCGCCTCACCCGACCGGACCTCCCCGACCACGATCCGGTCCGGGCGCATGCGCAGCGATGCCCGGACGAGGTCGCGGATGCGCACCTCGCCGCTGCCCTCGGCGTTGGCGGCCCGGGCTTCGAGCCGCACGACATGGTCACCCGCCAACCTGAGCTCTGCCGCGTCCTCGATGGTGATGACCCGCTCGTGGCCGGGGATGCTGCCTGCCAGGGCGTTGAGCAACGTGGTCTTGCCGGCACCCGCCCCGCCGCTCACCACGATGTTGCTGCGGGCCCGAACCGCCCAGGCCAGCAGCGCGGCCGTGCCCACCGACGCGACCTCGCCCAGTGGCACCGGTCGGGTGGCGAACCGCCGGATGGTCAGGCAGGGACCGTCGACGGCGAGCGGCCGCACGACGGCGTGCACACGTGATCCGTCGGGGAGGCGGGCGTCGACGACCGGGGACGACCGGTCGACGTGCAAGCCGAGCGGGGCGACGATCCGCTCGATGATGAGCAGCACCGCCGGCTCGGAGAGCACGAGGTCGGTGGGGGCGAGCGCGCCGTCGCGGTCGACCCACACCCGGCCACCACCGTTGACCATGACGTCGGTGACCCGCGGATCGGCCAGCAACGGCTCGAGCGGACCGAGCCCCAGTGCCCGGGCCAGCACCGCCTCGGTCACCGTCTGGACCGCGGGTTCGTCGAGCAGGGGCGAGTCGGTGCGCACGAGCGACGCGACCTGACGGGCCGCCTCGGCCCGATCACCGGGCTCGAACGGCTCGACCCGGTGGACGACCTGCTCGTGGACCCGGCCGACGAGCGCGGCCAGTGGTGTGGTCATCACGCCGCCCGACCGAGCGCCCGCTCGAGCGAACGGGGCAGCCGGGTGACGAGCAGCCCCGCGTCGACAGCTCGAGCGACCGCCGGGTCGAGCTGCACCTCGGCCACCACCGACACGCCCACGACCTCCTCCACGTCGTGGCGATCGAGCGCCCGGCCCGGCTCGACGAGCAGGACCACGCCCGTGGGCTGGAGGGGGGCGGCGACGGCACGACGCAGCGACAGGTAGCACGGCCGGGTCACCAGCAGGCTCGTGCCGGCGGCCGCGGCGAGCACCGAGCGCGCCGAGTCGTCGGAATGCTCGGAGGACTCGGTCCACTCCGCCACCCCGGCGTCGACCACCACCGACCGACTCTCGCCTGCGAGCACTCCGGCCAGCACCTCGGCTCGGTCGTGAGGTCCGAGCGGGCCGCGCCCCGCGGCACGACCGACAGACCGGACATGACCGCCACCTCCAGCCGGCGGAGGCCGTCGACCGGCACCGATCGCCCGGCCGCGAACCACCCGGCCAGACCCGGACCGTCTGGCTCGGGCAGGCCGAGGGCGGCGGGGGCATCTCCGGCCAGGTCGACGAGCAACGCCCCCTGCTCGGACCGCCGAGCGAGAACGACGGCAAGCGCCGCCGCCACGACGGTCGTTCCCGACCCACCCTTCACGGACCAGCACACAGCGAACACGAGCCCTCCCCGAACACGACGACAGCGGTGGGGGAAGGGTCGGACGCGAGGGTGATGAGGTCGGCCCTGGAGGCGAGGTCCGGGGGCCTCGACCGGGCGACCGGGAGGACCGGAGGTCGAACGTAGCGGGCTCCGCGGCTGCCCTCAAGGGGCAATCGTGGGCCGAGCACGATCCGATCGTTGGACCGACGGTGTGGCCGATGCCGCATCCCGGTGCGCCACCCCGCCGACCAGGCACCCGTATGCTCCCCCGGATGGAGGCCGCCTTCTTCGACCTCGACAAGACCGTGATCGCGAAGGCGTCCATGGTCGCATTCGGCCCCCCGCTCTACCGGGCCGGCATGATCTCGCGGTGGCTGGTGGTCCGGGCCCTCTGGAGCCAGTTCGTCTTCCAGCGGGTCGGCGCGGACGAGGAGCAGATGCGGAAGTTCCGCGAGTCCGCTCTGCGGGTCACCCGCGGCTGGGACCAGACCCGCATCAGCGCCATCGTCCGCGACACCCTCACCGAGGTCATCGACCCGATCGTCTACGACGAGGCGCTCGAGCTGATCCGCGAGCACCAGGCCGCCGGGCGGCGGGTGTACATCATCTCCGCCTCACCCGAAGAGATCGTCACCCCGTTGGCCTTGTACCTGGGGGTCGACGAGGCCATCGCCAGCCGGGCCAAGCTCGATGACGACGGCCGCTACACCGGTGAGGTCGAGTTCTACAGCTACGGACCGTTCAAGGCCGACGCCATGGTCGAAGCGGCCCGCCTGCACGACATCGACCTCGCCGCGTCGTATGCCTATTCCGACTCCGCCACCGATCTTCCGATGCTGGAGATCGTCGGGCACCCGGTGGTCGTCAACCCCGACCGCGAGCTGGCCCGCATCGCCCGCGCGCGGCAGTGGGAGGTCCGCCAGTTCCGCAACGGGGTCCCACTGCGGGAGCGGGTCAACATGCCGCCACCGGGCCGCGCGGCCGCCGGGGTGGCCAGCGTCGCGCTGGTGGTCGGCGGCGTCGGGGTGGGCTGGTGGCTGTGGCGCCGGCGGGTGGTGCTCCCGACGGCCGTCCCAGGGCGCGTCGACCAGCTACGTCAGGCCGCGGACGGCCTCGGAGCTAGAGTGCGTGCCGCTGGTTCGGCGGTCAGGCGTCCTGCAGCTTCTTCACGGCAAAGGCAGCCAGGGCGAGGACGACGATGAGGACGAGGAGCTTCTTCATGGGCGGCAGCATAGGCCGCGTCCTGGGGGCTTTGTCGAGGGCGTCAAGAACCGAGTGACGCTCCGATCACCAGTCGAGGTCAAGGTCGGGGTCTGCGACGCCGAGGAGAACTGCATCGCCGCCCCCACGACCGTCTCGAACGACACCTTCGCCCGAGCGCTGGCCTACCGGGTCGAGCTGAGGCTCGACCAGCCGACGCTCGCACTCGCCTACCGACGCCTCCATCGCAAGGCCGCGGTGATCGCGTCCTGGTACGTGCTGTCGTACCTGATGATCCTCACCGCCACGGGTTGGATCCAGGGCTCGATCGCCTGTGTGTCGCTGGCCCTGTCCATGGCCGCGGTGGGCTTCAACATCCAGCACGACGCCAACCACAACACGTTCTTCCCTTCGGGCGGATCGAAGCGGCTCACGATCGCCAACCGCACCGCCGGGTGGTCGATCCACGCCATCGGCGCCAGCTCGTCGCGCTGGATCGACGGGCACGTGTTCGCCCATCACGGATCGCCCAACGTCGTCGGCCGGGACGCTGACATCGAGCTGTCGCCCTTCGCCCGGCTCGCCCCCAGCCAGACCCGCCACCCGTGGCACCGGATGCAGCACCTCTACCTCTGGCCGCTGTACGGCTCCACCGCGGTGTCGATCATCATCGCCGACGTGGTGAGCACGATCATGGAGTCGTTCACCGGCGACCGTCGGGGCCACCGACCGACAGCGCACGACTACCTGGTGCTCGGGGTCACGAAGTCGATCTTCCTCGCTGCCATGATCGGCGTGCCGCTACTGCTCCACCCGGCCTGGATCGTGGCCCTCGGCGCCACCGCGGTGCTCACGATCACCGGGGTGCTCCTCGGCATCGTCTTCCAGCTGGCCCACGCCGTCACCGAGGCCGCCTTCTGCGAGGACGGCGATCGACCGGAGGGCCGCTGGCACGAATGGCAGGTGCGCACCAGCGTCGACTTCTGCCACGGTGACCGAGCCGGCGATCGGGCCCTCACCTGGTTCATCGGCGGGCTCAACTACCAGACCGAGCACCACCTCTTCCCGCGGCTGCCCCACACCGCGTACCCGGTGGTCGCGCCGGTCGTCGCCGAGGTATGCGCCGAATACTCGATCCGTCACCTCGTGCAGCCGAGCCTCCACATGGCCCTCCGGTCCCACTACCGCCACGTGCGCGCGCTGGGGCGACCGCTCCCGGCCTGACGCCCGGCCTGGCCGGACGCTCAGCCTGGTATCGGGGCCGGTCATCGGGGTGGCGCATCGGGGTCACCGGCGGACCCGGACCAGGCACCCCTACGATCGGCAGGTGCTCGCCCAACTGCTGATCGGACTGCTGGCGTCGGTCGTCGTCATCTGGGTGGTGCTGGCGTGCGTGCTCTTCGTGGCCTCGCCCGACGCGGCGTCGGTCGGCGAAGCGGTGCGGCTCATCCCCGACGTCCTCCGCCTCGTCGGCCGGCTGGCCCGGGACCCTTCCCTCAGCCGCAGCATCCGGGTCCGGCTCTGGCTGCTCGTGGCCTACCTCGCGCTGCCGATCGACCTGATGCCCGATTTCATCCCTGTGCTGGGCTACGCCGATGACGTGATCCTCACCGCGCTGGTGTTGCGCAGCGTCGTCCGGCGCGCCGGCTCCGACGCCGTGCTGCGCCACTGGCCCGGCAGCGACGCCGGGTTGCACACGCTCCGCCGCGTGTGCCGCCTCGACGGGCTGGTCACGCCGACGGACTGACCGCCGGATCCATCGCCGGCTCGACCGCGGAGTCGAGCGCGCCGGCCTCGGGCTCGTCGTGAGCGTCCCGATCACCGGGGAACACCAGCCGAACCCACGCACCGCCCGCATCGGCGCCGTTGCCCGCCCCGATCGTCGCACCCTGCGAGCGGGCGAGGGTGGCGGCGATCGACAGGCCGAGACCGGTCCCTCCGGTCACCCGACCTCGGGCGCTGTCGGGGCGCACGAACCGCTCGAACGTCACGGGCAGCATCGACGCGGGGAACCCGGGTCCGTCGTCGACGACGGTCAGCTCCGCCCCCCGCGCGAGCTCTCGTACCGTCACCGCCACCCGGGTCGATGCGTAGCGCTTGGCGTTGGTCACCAGGTTCAGGAGGATCTGCTCGACCCGATCGGGATCGGCCCAGGCCCGCGCCGCACCGGTCACGTCCACCGGTACGCCCTCTCCCAGCAATCGAGCCACGCGGCCGGCCGCGGCTCCCAGCTCGACCGCCCGTGGGTGCAGGGCCAGCTCTCCGGTGCGGGAACGGGCCAGGGTCAGGAGGTCGTCGGTCAGCCGGCCCAGTCGCAGCGTCTCGTCGAGCGCGCTCTCGAGCGCGGCGACGACCTCGTCGTGGTCACCCGGCCGGGCCAGCGCCAGCTCGAGCTCGCCGCGCAGGATCGAGATCGGCGTCCGCAGCTCGTGGCTGGCATCGTCGACGAAGCGACGCTCGTGGTGCACCGCCCGCTCGACCCGCTCGAGGAGCCCGTTGATCGTCGAGGCCAGGTGCTCGATCTCGTCGTGGCCCGCGGGCACGGCCAGCCGACGGTCCAGCTCGTTCACCGAGATCTCCTCCGTCTCCTCGGTCATGCGCCGCACCGGTCGCAGGGCAGCGCCGGCCAGCAGCCAGCCGCTACCGGCGAGGGCAGCGATCATCAGCGGGCTGGCCACCAGCAGCGAGAGCGCGAGCTTCTCGCGCGTGTGCTCGTAGCTGTCGAGCGACGACCCCACGATCAGGACCCGGGGCTCGCCCCCAACCTCGATCGGCCGAGCCAGGACCCGGCTCGTCCCGCCGAGGACCTCCACGTCCACCTGGAAGATCTGATCTGCACCGAGATGGCTGAGCTGATCGACGCGCAGAGCCGGCTGGGCCCGAGCAGGTCCGGTGGCCGGCGAGGTCACCACCCCGTCGAGCGTGACCACCTGCACGAACGGATCGCTGTCGGGGACCTGGCCGGCCTCGTCGGACGCCACCTGGGCGAGGTCGTCGGCCCGGGTGTGCAGCCCTCGATCCACCGAGGACAGCAGGGCCCGATCGAGCACGACGTAGAGCGCCACGACCAGCACCAGCATCATCACGGCCGACCCGGCCGCGAACAACACGGCCAGACGGCTGCGCAACGAGGTCGGCAGGATCGCCACCGACACAGCGTACGGACGTGACCGGGAGGATGTCAGGCGCCACCGACCCCGAGCCCGGGCCCGGTCGCATCCCCGGATGTCGAGCCGACGACGGCGGGGCCGCCGGCGACGTGGTCGTCGTCGGCGCGCAACCGGTACCCCACACCTCGCACCGTCTGGATGTCCGCTCGATCGAAGGGGCGATCGACCTTCTCGCGCAGGTAGCGCACGTAGACGTCGACCACGTTCGAGCCGCCCTCGTACGCGAAGTCCCAGACGTGCTCGAGGATCCGTGACCGGGACAACACCTCGTCGGGGTGGCGCATCAGGAACTCGAGGAGGGCGAACTCCTTGGCCGAGAGGTCGATCCGTCGGTCGCCGCGGTTCACCGCGTGGGTGCCGGGGTCGAGACGGAGGTCGCCGACCTCGATCACCGTGGGTCGCTCGACCGGGCCGCGGCGGGTGAGCGCCCGGAGCCGGGCGAAGAGCTCCTCGAAGGCGAACGGTTTGGTGAGGTAGTCGTCGGCGCCGGCATCGAGCCCACGGACCCGATCCTCGACCGAGTCGCGCGCGGTCAGCATCAGCACCGGCGCCCAGCGGCTCTCGGCTCGGAGCGTGTGGCACACCTCGAAGCCGTCAGGCTCGGGGATCATGGCGTCGAGCACGATGGCGTCGTAGTCCTGCTCGCGGGCCGCCCACAGCGCCTCGTCCCCGTCCTGGGCCACATCGACGGCGTAGCCCTCCCGTTCGAGGCCCCGGCGCACCAGCGCCGCCATCTTGACCTCGTCCTCGACGACCAGCACGCGCACGGGCGCAGGGTACCGCCGCCTTCATGAGGCAAAGATGAGAAACCCTTCGCCAACTCTCATCATCGTCTCATCCGGCCCGTGCCAAGGTGCTCGTCGAAGGGCCGCTCGTGCCCGCCCCCGGGGAAGGGTGGTTGACATCCCTACCCGACAGCGAGCGGTCTCCGATGGCCGCCGGCAGCAGGTCCGTCCCCAGCCGGACCTGCTGCCCGGCCACATCGCCTGGCCTGATCGGGCGGTCTGGTCAGGCGACCTGGCGGTCAGTTGCCCGACGCGGCCGAGGTGTCGAACCGGTCGATCGAGTCGACCTTGCAGGTGAACTGACCGTCCGGCTCGACAGAACCGGTGGCGATGAAGTCGGCGGTCTGGCCCGGGTCGACCGAGACGATCAAACCCGTCGCGGTGCTGAACTGCGTGCCGTTCTGCTTGAACTCGACGGTGATCGTGTAGGTGCTGGACTTCGAGCTGTTGTTCTTGACCGTGCCGGTGACCTGGGGGAACCCGCCGGCCGAGGTGCTGCACTTCCAGTCGCCGGCCAGATCGTCCTGTGGCGGGTGCTCGGTGTTGAAGCTGCTCGAGCTGATGCCGGTGCGCTGCTCGACCTTCTTCTGCGCGTTGACCTTGTCGTTGACCGTGTCGACGCCCTTGTTCAGCAGGAACGCCAGGGCGATGAAGGTGCCGATGCCCAGCACCACGATGATGGCGCCGACGATGAGCGCGGCCTTCAAGCAGCCGTTGCCCTTCTTCTCCGGTGGCGGTCCGGCCGCGACCGGGGCAGCCGCGAAGCCGCCGGCCGGAGGGGTCATCATCGGGGGCGGGCCCGGAGGCGGGGCCATCGGAGGAGGCGTCATCGGCGCCGCAGCCATGGGCGGAGGCGTTGTCGGCGGCGGGGTCACCGGGATGGGCTCGGTGGGCGGCTCGACCGAAGCCGGCGGGGTCTCCGGCGCGTAGGCCGCAGGGGCGACCGGGGCCGGCGTCTCCGCCACCACCGGCGCCGGCTCGACCGGTGCAGGCTCCACCGGCGCCGGGGCCGCGGCCGGAGGTTCAGGTGCGGCCGGTCCCGGCTTCTGTTCGGGTGAATACCACTTGCCGTCTGATGCGATCCACCATCCGGGACCCTGTGATGTGTCGCTCATGGCCGACCTCCCCTGCCGCGTGAACGAGCCATCGTAGGCACGAAGGGCGCGCTGGCCCAGGGATCAGCCAGCCCGGGCGGACAGCGCGACGGGGGTGGGGTCAGACGGCGAGCAGGTCGCGCGCGCCGGTGTCGCTCGACGGATGGCGCAGCTTCGACATGGCCCGGGCCTCGATCTGGCGGATGCGCTCGCGGGTGAGGTTGAAGTGCTCGCCGACCTCTTCGAGGGTGCGGGGCTCGCCTCGATCGAGCCCGAAGCGGAGCTTCAGGATCTCGCGCTCACGCTCGTCGAGCGGGCCGAGCAGCCGGGCGATCTCCTCGGGGAGCAGCGCGGTGGCGGCCACCTCGAAGGGGGACTCGGCCGAGCGATCCTCGACCACGTCGCCCAGCTCGGCGTCGCCGTCCTCGCGGAGCGGCTCGCTCAGCGAGAGGGGCTCGGCCGCGAAGCGCAGCGCCTCGGTGACCTTGTCCTCGGGCATCTCGACCTCGAGCGGACAGCTCGGCCAGCGTGGCCGGGCGCCCGAGCTTGAGCTCGAGGCGGGCCCGGGCCTTCTGCAGGCGGGCCAGCGTGTCGCCGGCGTGGACCGGCAGGCGGATGGTGCGGCCCGTGTTGGCGATGCCGCGGGTGATGGCCTGGCGGATCCACCAGGTGGCGTAGGTCGAGAACTTGAAGCCCTTGCGCCAGTCGAACTTCTCGACGGCGTGCATCAGGCCGAGGTTGCCCTCCTGGATCAGGTCGAGCAGGGGCAGGCCCGACGCCTGGTACTTCTTGGCGATCGACACCACCAGGCGCAGGTTCGACTGCACGAACGTGCGCTCGGCGTCCTCGCCGGCACGGAGCTCACGGCGCAGCTCGCGCTTGCGGGCGGGCGTGATGGTCGCCGCCGCTTCCATCTCGACGCGGGCGGCGGCTCCGGCCTCGATGGCCTGGGCCAGCCGGACCTCGTCGTCCTTGGTGAGCAGGGGGTACTGCCCGATGTCGGTGAGGTAGAGCCGGACGAGGTCTTCCTCGTCCCGTTCAACGCGCTCCTTGGGCAACATGCACCTCTTCGTTCACAGGGAAAGCCGGGGGGCCGGACTGGGGTGGTGGGCGGCTGCAGCCGGGCCGTGGGGACCGGTCGACGGGTGCAGCAAAGGGGATTCGAGTCCTTGGACAGGCTCGAGGTCGACTCTCACGATACCGAGGCGGTCAAGGGGCGCCACCTCGAGTTCCCGGATCGCCTCGGGATGGTCCAGTAGGCTCACCCTTTCTCATCGGCTCCGGTGCGACGATCTGCAAGGGTTTATCTCACGCTCCACGCGAATATCGATGGTGAGGTTCCTGTGCCCGACGAGGTCGACCTGACCCTCGTCACCCTGACCTTCGACGCCGCCGACCCCGATCGCCTGCTGGGCGTGCTGGCCAAGTACGTGGTCATGAGCCGAGGTCACAGGGTTGTCGCAACATCGATCTTGCTGCGTCGGCAACCAAGCCGGGACGCTTCGTGGTGATCGAGAAGTGGGACAGCCCGGAGGCCCAGCGGGCCCACTTCGACTCGCCGGCCATGGTTGACATGGCGCGGGCGTGCGACAGGCCTGCTGACCGACCCTCCGCAGATCGACCTGCTCGACGGCGATCAGCGCCCACGACCTCAACTGAGGCGCGACCAGATCGCCAGATCGCGGCTGCTCAGGCCCGCACGGCGGCGGCGTCGTCGGACAGGCGGGTCGATGTCGGCCCAGCGTGAGGTCCGAGCCGGTCCACAGCTGCTCGAACGCGGCGTCGGCGGCGTCGGTGAAGCCGTGGCGGTTGCGGAAGTCGTAGAGCCGGCGCTGACGCTGGCTGTCGTAGCCGAGCTGCTGCAGGCGACCGACCGCGTAGACGTCCCACGCCACCGGTGGGGCAGAGCCAGCCGTCGTCGTCGGGCGGATCGCCGAACGCCGGGTCGAGGCGGTCCTGGGCCTGCAGCAGCAGGCGCCCGACGGTGTCGTCACCGCGTGCTCGCTGAGCTGGCGGGGGTGCCTGGGGTCCTCGAAGGCGCCCCCTCGATCGACAGCACGATGGGGTCGAGCGACTCGATGTGGGCGCGGCCCAGCGGGACGGCCTCGTCGACCTCGACGCGTGATGTCCGCATCGCCGAGGCCGATCTGCCCGGCGATCTGCTCGACGGCCGCGACGATGGCCGCGTGCGTCGAACAGGACCATCGTGAAGGTCTCGGGGGTGACCGTGACGGCCATCGTCAGCCCTCACCGTCGCGGACGGCGGCCTTGCGCCGCTTGCCTTCTCCTGGAACCGGGCGAGGTCGTCACGAGACTCCGCTCGAGAGCCCGGCGATCTCGTCGATCTCCTCGGTGTCGAACCCGGCCAGCTCGCGGAAGCGGCGGGCCAGCCTGATGGGGCTGTCCTCCTCCTCGCCGCGGAACCCGCCGAGCGAGAACAGCTTGTCGACGACCCGCTGGAACTCGAGCGCCCGCGTCCGCCGCTCGGGGTCGTCGGCGGTGAGCCGGCGCAGCCAGTCCGAGCCCATCTTCACGTGGGTGACCTCGTCGGCCAGCATCCAGTCCTCGCAGAACTCGAGCACCGGGTCGCCGGACTTGACGCCGAACTCGCGCATGGTGTTGAACACGTCGATGGCCAGGCCCTCGAGCGCCCGGTTGACGCCGGTGAGCCGCAGCACGGGGTCGGGGTTGCAGGCGGCCTCGTAGAGGAAGGTCGACTCGGCGAACTCGCCGATCTCGGTGCCCATCCAGTCGCCGAGCTTCACCGAGATCTCGCAGTGGCGGGCCTCGTCCCAGCACTGGCGGGCCATGTCGAGCTTCAGCTCGAACGGCGCCTCGTCGGGCCCCGTGCCGATCGCGAAGTCCCAGCACGTGCGGCCGGCGCCTTCGAGGGCCTGGATCTCGCCGATGAAGATGCCGTGCATCAGGGCGCGGGCGGCGTCGGGCGCCTCGGCCCGGTCGGGGCTCGAGCGGCGCGGCCGCTGGCGCGCGCTTGCTCGGCGCGGCATGGCGGCCGAGCCGCGGATCGCTGGCCCGGGCCATGAACGAGTTGCGGACGAAGCGCTCGTCGCGGGCCAGGTCCTCGACGGGCAGGGCCTTCCTCATGCCGACACCTCCTCGTCGGCCGGGGCGATCGGCGTCGCCGATGGAGCCGGGGCCGGCGATGCCGCCGGCGGCGAGCATCAGCTTCTCGAGCGCGGCCTGGTGGGCCGACGGCCCGCTCGACCTCGGCCGGGTGTCTCGATCAGCGACTGGATGAGCATCTCGCCGTCGCGCCAGTCCTCGAACTCGTCCTGGAGGATGAACTTGAGCGAGCGGATGGTCGGGGCGTCGGTGATCGTGGTCGTGTTGTTGAGGTGGTACGTGTACGCCGCGATCTTGTGGGGGATCAGCACCCGGTAGACGCCGACCAGCTTCTCGATGGTGAGCTCGGGCGCCTCGGGCTCGGTCATGGCGTCGACGAACGCGACGATCTCGTCGTTGGCCGGCACGGTGAGGCGCTCGGGGTTCATCTCGCGCAGCTCGGGCAGGCGCTTGTGCCACAGCTCGGCGTGCCAGGCGTGGTGGTAGCAGTGGGTGCCGAGGCGCATCTTGACGTCGAGCTCGGGCACGGTGGCGACCCAGCCGCCGAGCACCTCGAAGAGGCGCATCTCGATCCACTTGTAGTTGCCGACCCGTCGGGCGGACTCCTCGACGGTGAACGAGCCGGGCAGCTCGCGGCGGTCCCACGGCGCGAACGCCGCTCGGGGCTTCTTCGGATCGGCCATGTACTTCCCCCTGGTTCCGGTCGCCCCCGGATCTCCGGGATTCCGACACGGGACTGTATCGGTCGACCCGCGCCCGCGCCTGACTCCTAATGACGCGGCCGTCACCACCGCGGAGTGGCACGGGGCCCTGCCCGCAACCCGGACCTACGACGAGCTCGCCCATGGGGAAGCGCTGTCCGGCCCGAGCCTGGACATGGGCGAACCTCGTCAGCGCTCGCCCAGGTGGACCGTGTCGTTGAACCCGCGGAGCACCCAGCGGTCGGGCGTCACGACGAGCCGGGAGATCGAGGCGTTGTCGGCGCCGACGAAGGCCCACGGGCGTGACCCCGTGGCCTGGGCCAGCACCTCGCCGATCACGCCGCCGTGGACGACGACCGCCACCCGCCGATCGGGGTGGGCCGCGGCGATCCGCGTGATCCCCGCCTTCACCCGGGCCGAGAACGACTCGCCCGACTCGGAGCCGGGGATCAGATCCCACCGCTGCTCGGTGAACATCTGGACGACGATCGGGTCGCCGTCGGCCACCTTCTGGCGGAAGAGCTCGCCCTCCCAGTCACCGAGGTGCACCTCGCGGAGGTCCGGCTCGACGGTCGGCGTCAGGCCGAGCCGGGCGGCCAGCGGGGCGGCCGTCTCGTGGGTCCGCCGCAGCGTCGTGACGTAGATGGCCGCGATCGGTTCGGTGCTGAGGCGCTCGCCGACCAGCTCGGCCTGGGCCCGACCCTCGGGGGCCAGGGCTGGATCGCCGTGCCCGTCGACGAGCGGAACGGGTTGGCCCTCGACCATCGGCTCGGACTCGCCGTGGCGCACCAGCACCAGCTCACTGGCCCCCGGCGGCGTGGTGAAGCGGCTCTGGCGGAACACTCTCGGCTCGGGCATGGCCGCCGATCGTACCGACAGTCCCGGCCCAGGCCTGATCGCAGCCCGACCCGATCCGAGCTGGTGGCGATCTGTGGACGCATGGGTCCACCGATCACGACCGGTTCGGTGCGGTCAGGCGCGGTAGCGGTTGGTGATGGGGAGGCGGCGGTCCTTGCCGAAGGCCTTGGTGGTGACCCGCACGCCGGGCGGGGTCTGGCGGCGCTTGTACTCGGCCAGGTCGATCAGGCGGACGATGCGCTGCACGAGCGCCGGGTCGAAGCCGGCCTCGATCGAGCTCGCCGGCGGTGCGGTCCTGCTCGACGTAGGCCTCGATGATGGGGTCGAGCACCTCGTAGGGCGGAAGGCTCTGGTCGTCGCGCTGGTCGGGGCGCAGCTCGGCCGAGGGCGGCTTGGTGAGCACGTCCTCGGGGATGAGCTCGCGGCCGGCCCGGTCGTTGCGGTCGCGGCAGAGCCGGTAGACGAGCAGCTTGGGCACGTCCTTGATCACCGCGAAGCCGCCGGCGGTGTCGCCGTAGAGCGTGCTGTAGCCGACCGCGCTCTCGCTCTTGTTGCCGGTGGTGAGCACCAGCCAGCCGAACTTGTTGGACAGCGCCATGAGGGTCACGCCCCGGATGCGCGACTGCAGGTTCTCCTCGGTGAGGTCGGGCTCGCGGCCGTCGAAGCTCGGCGCCAGCATCTCGCCGAACGCGGTGAACGCCGGCTCGATGGCGATGATCCGGCGGTCGATGCCGAGGTTGTCGGCCAGGCGCTCGGCGTCGGTGATCGAGTGGTCGCTCGAGTAGCGCGACGGCATGAGCACGCCGTGCACCCGATCGGCGCCGAGCGCGTCGACGGCGATGGTGGCGACGATCGACGAGTCGACGCCGCCGGACAGCCCGATGACGACGTCGCCGAACCCGTTCTTGGTGACGTAGTCGCGGGTGCCGAGCACGAGCGCCTCGTAGACCTCGCGGTCGGCGCCGAGCGGCCGGCGCGCGCCGGCGCGATCGACGCGCGGCAGCGGCCGGCTGCGGACCGGAGACCTCGACCACCTCGGCGGCCGCCACCGGTCGGCAGGGCGGCGCTCGCGACGGGACGTCGAGGTCGGTGACGAACAGCGTCTCGTCGAACTGCGGCGCCCGGGTGACGACCGCACCCGCCTCGTCGACCACGAGCGACGCACCGTCGAAGACCAGCTCGTCCTGGCCGCCGACCAGGTTCACGTAGACGATCGGGCAGCCGGCCTCCGACCGCCCGGGCGGCCAGCATCTGCTCGCGCTCGCGCGACCTTGCCGCGAGTGGTACGGCGAGGCGTTGAGGTTGACGATCAGCTCGGCGCCCGCTCCGGCCGACGTCGGCGACCGGGCCGTCGGGCATCCACGCGTCCTCGCAGATCGTGACGCCGACCAGGACGCCGCCGATCCGGAAGAGCTCGCCGACTCGGATCCCTCGGCGAAGTAGCGACGCTCGTCGAACACCTCGTAGTTGGGCAGCTCGCGCTTGCGGTAGGTGCCGACGATGCGGCCGTCGGCGCAGACGGCCAGCGCGTTGAAGAGCCGGTCGCCCGATCGTTCGACGAAGCCGACGAGCGCCGCGCACCGACCGGTGGCCGCGGCGACCCGGTCGAGCGCCTCGAGGTTGTCGGCGACGAAGCCGGCTTCAGCAGCAGGTCCTCGGGCGGGTAGCCGGTGATGGCCAGCTCGGGGAACGCGACCAGGTCGCAGCCGTCGGCCTCGGCCGCCTTGATCGCCTCGATGAGGCGCTCGACGTTGCCGTCGAGATCGCCGACCACGAGGTTGAGCTGCGCCAGGGCGACGCGGAGGCGGGCCATCCCGCAAGCCTACGGGTCGCCATGCCCCGAGACGAAGCCCCGGGTCGGCTCCTACGCTGGGCCGGTGACCGGGCCGCCTGCTGGAGCGAGACGCGAGCCTCTCGAGGCTGCCATCGAGCGCTGCGCCGCGCCGGCACGTGTGAGGGCCGGCGTGGACCACGCTCATCGAGCGTCGACCCGACGTCGCCGAGCTCGGCTCGCCGCGGTCCCGGAGCTGGCCGGTCGGGTGGTGGCGGTCATGGCGGCCAGCCGGTCGCTCACCCGGCTGCTGATCGCCGGGTCTCCCAACCGCCTCCGGCGCGCACGCGGTCGACCCGTCGACGTGCTCGCCGACCTCGACCATCGACCGCCCGTCGACGACGCCACACCGCGAGCAGCTGGTGCGGTGGAAGCAGCTCGAGTACCTGCGCATCGCCGCCCGCGACCTCACCGGGCTCGACGAGCTGCCCGAGGTCGGCGCGGCTCTGGCGCGCGCTGGCCGCCGACGTCGTGTCGCTCCGCGCTGCGACGCCTCGACGCGGCCGAGGGCCTGGCCGTCGTCGGCATGGGCAAGCTGGGCGGCGCCGAGCTCAACTACTCGAGCGACATCGACCTGATGTTCGTCGGCGACGGTCCGCCCGACGCACTCGAAGCCTCGGCCCGCGCGGTCATGGCGATCGCCGGGCAGTCGTTCCGGGTCGACCTGAACCTGCGGCCGGAAGGGCGCGACGGCGCGCTCGTCCGCACGATCGAGAGCTACGAGGCCTACTGGGACCGGTGGGCCGAGCCGTGGGAGTTCCAGGCGCTGCTCAAGGCCCGGCCCGTCGCCGGCGACCGTCGTGCTCGGCCGGCGGTTCGATGCGACGCGGCCGCGATGGCTGTGGAACCACCCCTTCCAGACCGAGGACCTCCGTTCGCTGCGGGCCGATGAAGGCGACGGGCCGAGGAGCACGTCGCCCGCCAGGGCCTGTCCGACCGCGAGATCAAGCTCGGGCCCGGCGGCATCCGCGACATCGAGTTCACCGTCCAGCTCCTGCAGCTCGTGCACGGCCACGCCGACGCCGGGCTGCGGTCGCCGACCACGCTCGTGGCCCTCGCCGAGATGGGCGACGCGGGCTACATCGATCCCGACGACGCCGTCCGGCTGGCCGATGCCTACCGGATGCTGCGCACCGTCGAGCACCGGCTGCAGCTGCGTCGACGAGCAGCAGGTGCACGCCCTGCCGACCGATGCCGACTCGCTCGACCACCTGGCCCGCGTGCTCGGCTACCGCGACGCCACCGCCGGGCACCGCCGCGGAGCAGCTCGACACCGAGCTCCGACGCCGCCGCCTCGGCGTGCGGTCGATCCACCAGCGCGTCTACTTCCGGCCGCTGCTCGAGGCGTTCGCCGCCGCCGAAGGCGCGCTGAGCCCCGAGGCGGCCGTCGCCCGGCTGAAGGCGTTCGGCTTCACCGACGCCAAGCGCACCCAGGCGGCGGTGCGCGAGCTCACCCGGGGCCTCAACCGGTCGAGCCGTCTGATGCAGCAGATGCTGCCGCTCATGCTCGACTGGCTGTCGGCGTCACCCGACCCCGACCTCGGGCTGCTGCAGCTGCGCAACCTGCTCACCGGCCCGCAGCGCCAGACCACGCTCGTCGAGGCGTTCCGCGAGTCGCCCGAGTCCGCGCAGCGGCTCAGCGTGCTGCTCGGGCACCAGCCGGCTGCTCGGCAGCACGCTGGCCCGCAACCCCGACCTGGTCGTCCGGCTTCCCCACCCCGACCGCCTGGCCACCCGACCACGCGACGAGCTGGTCGACCTCGGCCGACCAGGCCGTCTCGTGGCGCCCGAACCGCGCCGACAAGCAGGAGGCGCTGCAGCGCTGGAACGACCGCAACCGGCTCGGCGTCGCCGCCCGCGACCTGCTCGGCGCGGCCGACGTGCACACCGTCGGCCGCGACCTCAGCACGCTGGCCGAGGCCACGGTGCAGGCGACGCTCGACACGCTCGACCCACAGGTGCCGTTCGCGGTGCTCGCCCTCGGGCGGCTCGGCGGAGCCGAGCTCAGCTACGCCAGCGACCTCGACGTCATCTTCGTGTTCGACGGCACCGGCGCCGACGCGTTCGAAGAGGCCGACCGGGTGGCCACCGGCCTGATGCGCTTCATCGGCGGGTCGACGCCGGCCGGGCGCATCTACGAGATCGACGCCTCGCTGCGCCCCGAGGGCAAGCAGGGATCGATGGCCCGCAGCCTCGAGGCGTACCGCTCCTACTGGGACCGCTACGCGCTGGTGTGGGAGCGCCAGGCCATGCTGCGGGCCCGGCCGATCGCCGGCGACCTCGCGCTCGGCCAGCGCCTCCTCGACGACCTCGCGCCCCGGATCTGGGGCGGGCTGTCCGCCGACGACGCCCGCGAGATCCGCCGCATGAAGGCCCGCATCGAGCGCGAGCGCATGCCCGCCGGCGAGGATCCGGCGTTCCACCTCAAGCTCGGTCGCGGCTCGCTGTCCGACATCGAGTTCACCGCCCAGCTGCTGCAGCTGCAGCACGGCGTGGCGGCCACCGGCACCGGCCAGGCCATCGGGCGGCTCGTAGCCGCCGACGCCCTCGACTCCGACGACGCCGAGCTGCTGCTCGAGGCCTACCGGTTCTGCGAGCAGACCCGCAACCGCTGGTACCTCGTGAACAGCGCACCGGGCGACGCGCTCCCGAGTCGACCCGAGGAGCTGCTCTGGCTGGCCCGCTCGCTCGACCTCACCCCGGCCGGGCTCCGCGAGCGCTACCGCCGGGTCACCCGCCGCGCCCGCACCGTGGTCGAGCGCGTCTTCTACGGCCAGCCCTGATCCCGGCCCGGCGCGGCCCGGGCGCGCGGCCTGATCCCGGGCCCGATCCACCCCTCGACGCGGCACCGCCCCGCCAGGCGGAGAGCCGGCGGAGCGGTGCGAGCTCGCCGATCGGCCAGGCCGATCAGCCGTGGATCAGTTGCCGGCGGTGGTGCCGGGCGCCGTGGCCGCCGAGCCACCCGTGGTGTCGGTGGTCTCCGGGGCCGCCGTCGTGTCGGTGGTGGACGGTGCCGCCGTCGTGTCCGTCGTGGCCGGCGCCTCCGTGGACGACGGCGCCTCGGTCGATGGCGGGGCCTGCTCGCCGCTCTTGGCCTTGGCCCGACCCTCGCCCCACACCTTGTTCACGAAGTCGGTGACCCGCTGGGGCAGGTTCTGCTTCATGGCGTCGGCTCGGGCCTGGTCGAGCTTCTTGTCGGCCACACCGCTGGTCGATCTTGGCATCGATGGCACCGACGACGTCATCGACGACCTTCTGCGGGTCGACGCCCTTCTCGGTGGCGACCTCGCGCGATCGACTTCCCGCTGCGCAGCTCGACCATGAGATCCTTGGGCGCCATACCGAGGTCGTTGGCGATGCCCTCGACGAGCTTCTTCCCGAGGTGCGGTCGCTTGGCCCAGGCCTCCTTGCGCTTGGCGCCGACGCTGCCCTCGACCGCGTTGGCCTGGTCCTGGGTGATCGTGCCGTTGCCCACCAGCTCGTCGAGCGCATCGCTCAGCGGTCCGGCCTTGTCAGCCGATTTGGTGTGCGCGGTCACGGCCGCGCTGACGGCGCCGACCGGGTTGAGCGCGGCGACCCCGAGCGATCCGATGCCGAGGGCGGCGACGAGGGCCGATCCGACGAGGAGCTTTCGCATGGTGGACCTCCGAGAGCGGGACATGTGACTACGGGGACGACGAAGACGACCGCCGATCCGACGACGAGGGACCACCTTGATCCGAAGATGTTAGGAACCTGTGAGGAAGTCCTTGACGATCGTCGGACGTCATGATCGTCGGACGTAGGGGGCGACGGACCTGCGGTCTGATACATCTTCTGCACCATTAAGTTGTGAATCCGAAGTGTCAGACGGCAGACTGCCCGTTCATGACCAGCTTCGACGACACCACCGACCTCCGTCCGGTCTGCGCCCCCGGCGGCGACGGGTCGTGGCGGTTCGAGATCGACCTCGACCCGTCGTGGGGATCGCTCATCGGGATCCACGGCGGCTACATGGCCACGGTCGCACGCGGGCAGTCGAGCTGGTCGCCGACAGCCTCTCGGTCCGCACCATCACGACCAGCTTCCTGCGTCCGGGAAGGCCCGGTCCGGCCGACATCGGCGTCGAGACCGTGCGCAGCGGGCGTTCGCTCAGCACCTTCGCCGTCTCACTCTCCCAGGAAGGTCGCACCCTGGTGACGAGCCGGGTCACCGCCCTGGTGCCCGTCGACGGCGAGCGCTGGGAGACGCCCAGCCCGGTGGCCCTCCCACCCCTGGCCGACTGCGTGCCCCTCGTCCCGCCGGAGGGAGTTCGGCACTTCGAGCAGGCCACCGCCGTGCTGGACCCGGCCTTCACCCCGTTCAGCCACGGGCCCCTCGCCCGGGTCGGGGGCTACGTCCGTCCGCTCGAGAGCCGACCGATCGACACCGCGTGGCTCGTCATGATCCTCGACTGGTTCCCGCCGTCGCCCTTCACCCGCAACGACCCCCCCACCGGTGGGGTCAGCATCGACTACACGGTGCACGTGCACCGCACGTCGGGACCGCTCGTCGACGACGACTGGCTCACCGGGCTCCTTCCAGGCCGACCAGAGCACGGACGGACTGGCCCTCGAGCACGGCACGATCCGCGATCCCGACGGTCGGGTGCTGGCCGAGTCCTTCCACACCCGCTGGACCGGCTGACCACACGACCTCGTCCGACGTCCGGCTCGCCGTCACGGACGCCAGTACCGTTCCGACATGGGCCGCCGAACCGCACCGAACACCTCCCGGCGACAGCGGGCCGCGGGCGCGCTCGCCGTCGGTGGGCTGGGCGCGGCGGCGCTGTTGCACGTCGCATGGGCCCGAGGGGCGACCTGGCCCGCTGACGACCGCGAGCAGCTGACCGATCTCGTGGTGGGTCGCCGCGCCTCCCCGAGCGACGGCGGGTTCCCCGATGCCCGGGCGACCTGGATGGTGGTCGGGTTGCTGTCCTCCGCCGCCGGCCTGACTGCGGCGCGTGCCGGGCTCGTGCCGTTCCCCGGTGGGCGGAACGCGTGGCCCGTGCGGGTGGGGACGAAGGTCGTGGCGTCTTCCCTGCTGAGTCGTGGTGCCGGTGGGCTGGTGGTTTCGGGCCTCGACCTCGCCACGACCACTCCGTCGTTCCGGCGTTGGAACCTCCGGCTCTACTCACCGGTCTGCCTCGCGCTCGGCGCGGCCGTCGCGAGCGTCGCTCGCGACGGTGCATCGCCGGGGTGAGGTGCACTCAGCCGGCGAGCACCGGCGTGACGGCGACCGCCTCCGCAGCCGGGGACACGTCGGAGCGAGCGGTCGTCGTCGGATCGGGCGCGACCGTCGAGGTCGTGGTCGAGGTGGTGGTGGACGTCGGCGCAGCGGCGCACGAGTCAGTGTCCTCGCAGGGCAGCTGGAACCGCTGGAAGAAGGACCACGCCAGCTCCGTCGCGCTCGATGTCCATGGTCGTGTAGCCCACGACCGACTCGATGGCCTGACTGAACGCGCTGCCCGGCCAGGCATGGCCACCACCGAGGACGATGTAGAACTCGACGTCGGCGTCGGTCGGGCAGTCGTACACGCGGAGGATGACCTCGTCGGTCACCTCGGTGTCGGTGGCATCGGGGTCGCAGCCGTTGCGCTCGGCCCAGCTCGCGACGTTGGCCGGGAAGCCCGGGCCGTTCAGGTCCACCGGACCGGCGTCGAGGTTGAACGGCAGGATCGGGTCGGCCGTGCCGTGGAACGTGATGACCGGAACCGGCCGCGACGGGGTGCACGGGCTGTCGGCCAGGATCCCGGCCACCGGGGCGACCGCGGCGAAGCGGTCCGACATCTTGCATGCCACCAACGACGTGAAGAAGGCGCCGTAGGAGAGTCCCGACGCGTAGACGCGGGAGAGGTCGATGCAGAGGTCTGACGTGATCTCGTCGTACATGGCACTGACGAAGTCGAGATCGAGGTTGGGGTCAGCGGTGGCGTCGGCATCCCAGCGCACGGGGCTGAAGCGGCCCTGGGGGAAGACGACGGCGAAGCCCTCACGTTCGGCGACGGGGCTGAACTCGCTCATCATCGTGTGGATCTGGGCGCCCTCGGCCAGACCGTGGAAGTCCACCACCAGCGGGACGGGCGTCGTGCCGTCGTGCGCCGAAGGCGTCGTGCGCAGGTACCAACGGGCCAGACCGTCGACCACGATGTCGTGGTGCACCTCGGTATCGGGACCCGCGGTGCTCACACCGCAGCCGGCAGAGGGCACGGCACCCGACGGGGTGACGGCGGCCGCCGGCGACCCGGACCCGACGGTCGAACCCACCACGATCGTCATCGCCGCGAGCAGCGCGACGACCAGCGCCGCCCCCGTGCTCGAGCGCGTGACCCTGTGCTGTCCCTGCCGTGATGGCATCTGATGCTCCCCGAGTCGATCGATGCACCGGTCCCGTCCGGGCGCCGGTCGGCCACAAGGATGGCCAGGTTCCGGACCCGACTCAACCGCAGTGACCAGTCGCGTCGCCGAGGGGCCATGGCGTCTCCGTCAGTCGCCCCGAGTGAGGGCAAGGATCTCGTCAGTGCTCACCGCGATGGCGCCGCCGCCTACTCGAAGGTCGGAATCTCCGTCGAGAGCGATCGAGATGTGGCCTCGGACCGGGCGTGGCGTCGATGCATGGTTCCCGAATGCGTAGGGTCAAGAGGTTCGACGACGAGAGGGGGCCCTGCAGTGGGCACCAACCAGCGATCACAGATCACGATGAGCGACGACGAGATCACGAGCTACATCGACCGCAGCCGCACGGCGACGATGGCCACGATCGGCGCCACCGGCCAGCCGCACCTCGTGGCCATGTGGTACGCCGTGATCGACGGTCAGATCTGGTTCGAGACCAAGTCCCGCTCGCAGAAGGCGGTGAACCTCCGACGCGACAACCGGATCACGTGCTCGATCGAGGACGGCCTCACGTACGACACGCTGCGGGGCGTCTCGATCGAGGGCACTGCCGAGATCGTCGAGGACCCCGACGCGATCTGGCAGGTCGGCGTCAACGTGTGGGAGCGCTACAACGGCCCGTACACCGAAGAGGTCAAGCCGCTCGTCGAGTTCATGCTGCACAAGCGCATCGCGGTCCGCGTCGACGCCGCCCGCATCCGTTCGTGGGACCACCACAAGCTCGGCATGGACCCGATGCCGATCGCCGGATCGACCGCGGTGCACGTCGACTGACACCCCACCGCCTGCAGTGCGTCAGGGGCCCACGAGGTCGACGAGCGCGTCATCGAAGGTGGGGAACTCGAAGGTGAACCCCGAATCGAGCAGCCGCCGCGGGACGCACCGCCGACCGGTGAGCGCCAGCGCCGGATCGGTGCGCATGAGTGCGGCGCCCAGGTGGACCAGCGGCACGGGCGTCGGCGGCGACCACGGCCGATGCACCGCCGCGCGGAGTGATCGCATCATGTCCCGGTTCTGGACCGGTTCCGGCGCGGTCACGTGGAGGATCCCGTCGAGCTCGGGATGGGTGCACACGAAACCCAGCGTCCTGAGGAAGTCGTCGACGTGGATCCAGCTGATCCACTGGTCGCCTCCGCCGATCCTTCCACCGAGCCCGAGGCGGGCGAGGTGGGTGAGCCGTTCGAAGGCCGGCGAGCCGCGGTCCAAGACGATGCCCGTACGGAGCACCACCAGACGCTCCGTGCTCGCGCCCTGCGCCGCGTCCTCCCACGGACGGGCGACGCCGGCCATCTGCGGTGGTCCGTCGGCCGGCGGGTGGTGCTCGTCGATGACCTGCTGGCCGGCATCGCCGTAGATGGCCAGCGTGCTCATCTGCAGCCAGAGCGCGAGGGGGGTGGCCAGGCCCCCCGCCGCCTCGACGAGCGCCCGCGTGGGCTCGACCCGCGAACGACGCAGGCTCCTGATGTTGGCCGTGGTGGGTCGCCGGTCGACGAGCTCGCCCGCCAGGTTGAGGAGCACCGCGCCCTCGAGCTCGTCGGCCCAGCGTCCGACGTGGCAGCCGTCCCACACGACCTGACGGTGCTGGATGCCCCGCTTGTGCGAGCGGGTCAGGATCACGACCTCGTGGCCCTGCCGCTCGACGTCGTCGGCCACGCGCCGACCGAGCGACCCCGAGCCTCCGGCGAGGACGACCTTCACGTCCTCACCCGGCGACCGATGCGGGGGTACGACGGCCGGCATCGAGTCGGGTGGAAGGGCTGCCCTGTCTCGTCATGATCCATACGCTAGCATTTGGTCTCCTATCAAACGCAAGCGGATTCTGGAGAAGCACCTCATGGGCACCGAGTACCGACTCGACGACCTCGCTCGGCACGCCGACGTGGCATCGACGACCGTGCGCCTCTACCAGGCGAAGGGCCTGCTCGCCCCGCCTCGGCTCGAGGGCCGGACAGGCTGGTACGACGACTCCCATCTCAGCCGCCTCCGGTTGATCGCCCGACTGCAAGAGGAAGGCCACTCGCTCGCCGGCATCGCCGACCTGCTCGAGCAGTGGCAGCAGGGCCGCAGCCTCGACGCGGTCATCGGCATCGAGTCGGAGCTCGCCACCCTGCTCGGCGACGGACACGCCGTCGTGCTCGACGCGGCGGACCTGACGGCCCGGTTCCCAGAGGACTCGATGACCCCCGAGCTGGTGCATCGGGCCGCCACCCTCGGCCTCGTCGAACCGACCGACGACGGCAGGATCCGGGTCACGGACCGGCGTTTCATCGACACCGGATCGACCCTGGCCGAGCTCGGGATCCCGCTCGACGGGGTGCTCGACGAATGGGAGGCGCTGGTGCCCCACACCGACGAGATCGCCGAGCGGTTCGTTGCGATCTTCGAGGCGCACCTTGCGCCGAACGATTGGCGCAACAGCCTCGACGACGCCGAGGCCCGGGCGCTCGCCACCGCCCTCGCCCAGCTCCAGGCCACGGCCCGACAGGTGACGCTCGCGGCGCTCGATGCCAGCATCGCCCGCATCGGGCGCGAGCGTCTGGGCGAGCTGCTCACCCCCTGAGCGACGCCCGGTCAAACGATCCCCTGGCCTCGGACCATCCCGCCGTCGACGAGCAGGTCGATGCCCGAGACGAACGACGCCGCGTCCGAGAGCAGGAACCCCACGGCCGCCGCAACCTCGGACGGCTCACCGAGGCGGCCGACGGGTGTGCCGGCCAGCATCGCTTGCATCATCGGCTGCTGCTCGAGCTCCTGGCGACCCATCGGGGTGTCGATCAGCCCGGGGGCGACGGAGTTGACCCGTCCGCCCAGGGGGCCCCACCGCAACGCAGCCCGCCCGACCGTGCGGATCACGCCCCGCTTGGCCAGCGCGTACGCGTGACCGCTGTCGGTGACGATCTCGGTGATCCGGTCGAGGAAGTCGGGTGCTCCGGGATCGTCGAGCAGGACGTCCTGGCCGGGTTCGGCGAACGCGGCGATCTGGTAGGCCGCCGACGACGCGAAGCACACGCCCGCCGTTCCCGGTTCGACCAGCGCCTCGAAGGCCATCAGGAGGAGGTGCGTGCCGACGAGGTCGACCTCGAACATCCGGCGGGCGTCGCCCATCGTCGGCGAGATGCCGGCGGCGTGCACCAGCGCGCGCAGTGGTCCGTGTCCCCGTACGTCCTCGACCAGCGCCGCGACCGCGGCCGGGTCGGCGATGTCGCACGCGGCACCGACCGTCCCCTCCACGGACGGCGCCCGCAGATCGACAGCCACGATCGTGTCGACGAGATCGCGCGCGACCTCGATGCAGGCGCGTCCCATGCCGCTCGCGGCTCCGGTGATGACTGCGGTGGTCATGTGATCTCCTGGCAGAGGATGTGGTCCGAGGATGTTGGGCCGTGACCGTGGGTCCGAGACGGGTCGGACGTGCGGTGGCTCGACCGCCGACTCGCTAGGGCGACGGTTCGAGCCGGGCGATCGCCCGCTCGATGAACGCGATCGTGGTGTCGTGGCCGGCGGTCACGCCCAGAGCTTCCTCCAGGGTCAGCACCTGGGTGAGCCCGGTCATGAGGAGCAGGGCCGCGATCGGTGGCATCTGGTCCTCGCTGACCCCTCGCTCCGGCGAGCGCCACGGTCAGCGCCTCGAGCTGCGCGGCACGAAAGCGCTCCGCGTAGCGTGCGATCTCGGTTCGGATCGCCTTGCGGTGGTTCGCCAGTGCGACGAACTCGATGTTGAAGGCCGCGCCCCTGAGGTCAGCGTTGAGCTGCCACAACGCATGCAGCGAGCCGTCCGCCGCGACCGCTCGTTCGATGCGGGCCACGTTCTCCTCGGCCCGGCGCCGGAACACCTCGAGGAACAGGTCGTCCATCGTGCGGAAGTAGTAGTGCACGAGCTGGGGCTTGAGCCCGGCCCTGGCCGCGACCCGTCGCGAGGTGACTGCGGCGTAGCCGTCGTCCAGCAGCAGCCCCTCGGCCGCGTCGAGCAGCCGGGCGCGCGTCTTGGAATCCTCGGATCCGATGCGCCGGGGCGCGGGGGCGGTCGTCACGCGGACACCTTGCCATGCCGACGCGACCGATGATAAGCAACTGCTCAGCATGCTGTGCAAGTGCACAGCCATCGCACGAGAGGGAGACCCGGTTGAGCGACTGGCGGACCATCGACTACTTCACCGACGAGTCCTTGGTCGAGGACCCGTATCCCTACCTGGACGAGCTCCGCTCGGAATGTCCGGTGCTGCCGCTGCCCCACCTGGGCGTGGTGGCGGTGACCGGCTACGAGGAGGCATGGGAGATCTACAAGGACACCGACACGTTCTCGTCGTGCAACTCGGTGATCGGTCCCTACGCCACGTTCCCGGTGCCGCTCGAGGGCGACGACGTGACCGACATCGTCGCCGAGTACCGCGATCAGCTGCCGATGTTCGAGCACATGGTCACGATGGACCCGCCCGAGCACACCCGGGAGCGGTCCATCCTGATGCGCCTCCTGACTCCCCGACGCCTCCAGGACAACGAGGCGTTCATGTGGGGACTCGCTGACCGGCAGCTCGACGAGTTCGTCGCCGACGGCCACTGCGAGTTCATCGGCGCCTATGCGCAGCCCTTCGCCATGCTCGTGGTGGCCGACGTGCTCGGAGTGCCCAAGGAGGACCACGAGCGGTTCCGCGCCGGCTTCGGCCTGGGCAAGACCGTGGGCGAGGTCGGTGCCGGAACCGAGGGGAGCGTGGGCGAGAACCCGCTGTCCTGGCTCGACGTGGAGTTCGCCGAGTACATCGAGGACCGCCGGCGCGAGCCGCGCGAGGACGTGCTCACCAAGCTGGCGCTGGCCACCTACCCCGACGGCTCGATGCCTGACGTGATCAACGTCGTTCGCACGTCGACCTTCCTGTTCGCGGCGGGGCAGGAGACGACGGCTCGCCTCCTGGCTGCCGCGCTCAAGCACCTGGCCGAGCACCCTGACGTCCAGGACCATCTGCGCCGGGACCACAGCCTGATCCCCGGCTTCCTCGAAGAGGTGCTGCGGGTCGAGAGCCCGGTGAAGACCGACTTCCGGCTCACCAAGCGGTCGACCAACGTCGCCGGCGTGGACATCAAGGCGGGCACTCCGGTCATGCTGCTCAACGGCGCCGCCAACCGCGACCCCCGACGCTTCGAGTGCCCGAACGAGTTCCGCATCGACCGACCGAACGCCCAGGCGCACATCGCGTTCGGGCGCGGTGCCCATTCGTGCCCCGGCGGCCCGCTCGCCCGCGTCGAGGGCCGCGTGAGCCTCGAGCGGATCCTCGACCGGATGCACGACATCCGACTGTCCGAGGAGCACCACGGCCCGGCCGGCGGCCGCCGGTTCGACTACGAGCCCACCTGGATCCTCCGCGGTCTCACCGGGGTGCACCTGGAGTTCGACCGGGTGGAGTCGCCGCGGGAAGCGGACGGCGGCCGATGAGCCGGGTCGCCGTCGTCACCGGTGGTGCCTCCGGCATCGGCCTCGGCGTCGCCCGGCGGTTCGTGGCCGACGGCCACCGGGTGGCCATCTTCGATCGCGACGCCGCGGCGGCGAAGGCTGCTGCCCACGAGCTCACGACCGACGATGGCACTGCCGTGGCGGTCGAAGTCGATGTCGCCGACTGGGCCTCGGTCGATGCCGCGTTCGCGCAGGTCCGTGCCGAGCTCGGGCCGGTCGAGATCCTCGTCACGAGCGCGGGCATCGAGTCCTTCGACAACCTGCTCGACATCACCCCCGACGTGTGGGACCGCATCATCGCGGTGAACCTCACCGGCACCTTCACGTGCGTGCGCGCCGCGGTGGCCGACATGCAGCCCGCCGGGTGGGGACGCATCGTCACGATCGCCTCGTCGAGCGCGCAGTCTGGTGCACCGAGGATGGCGCACTATGTCGCATCGAAGGGTGGCGTGATCGGCCTCACCAAGGCGTTGGCCGTCGAGCTGGCCCGCAGCGGCATCACGGCCAACACCATCCCGCCGAGCCTCGTCGACACCCCGATGGTCGACAAGGCCGTCGCGGCCGGCGACTTCCCCGGTGTCGACATCGTCGGCCCCATGGTCCCGCTCGGTCGGGCCGGCACCCCCGACGACGTCGCCGGCGCCTGCTCGTTCCTCTGCTCTGACGACGGCAGCTACATCACCGGCCAGATCATCGGCGTCAACGGCGGCATGTACATCTGACCACCCTGACCTCCCAATTTGGCTGCGTGGTGCAGGCCCCATGGCTCGGCGAGCTCCAGGCGAAGGGGCAGGACGTCTCGGTCGTGCTCGAGTCAGCCCGTGGGACCACGACGATCCACGGCGAGACGCTCCTGTCGACCTTCATGGTGATGCCACCGGAGATCGGGGGAGGCCTGCACCTGCAGCAGGCGATCGCCCGCTACACATGGGACGGCGAGTCCGCCATCGGCATGATCGAGCGCTCGATGCCGTTGACAGAGTTCGCCACCCCCTAGAGAGGGACGATGCGCTCCAGGACGAGCTCGTGGGCAAGCGGTCCGGTGACGAACTCGGCTCCGGGTTGGCGGGTCGGCACCGGGGACACCTGCAGCAGCCGCCATCCGGCCCGCAGGGCCTCCGTGCCGGTGGCATAGGGCGGGGCGCCTTCGAGGTCGGCGTCACGGCCGGCGCCATCGTGGAACGACCAGCCGACGACGCGCCCGTCCGGGTTCGAGTCCTCCAGCCAGAGGAACAGGACCTGCTGGCGATGGGTGTCGGGGTTCATGCCAGGTCCGCTCGCAGCTCCTGGCGGGTGAGGTACCAGTCGACGTCGAAGCTGTCGTCGCCGGTGAGGTATCGCCACAGCCGGGCCCGGTTGCGCAGCTCGAGCCGATGGTCGGCCTCGCCCATCCACCGCTCGCGATGGCGCAGCAGGCCGGCGATCGAGTCCATGCGGAACCGGGCGAAGACGTGGTCGCCCGGGCCACCGTCGAGCGCCGCGAGATCGCTCGTGTCCCACTGGCGGACCTGCGTCGTCGTCGGGTTCAACCGGATCTTGTACATGAGCCGCGGCTGGTCGCCCGGGTTCGGCATGCCGCGGTGCCACATGCCGTGGTGGAACACGAGGATCGACCCGGCCGGACCGGTCCACTGCTGCTCACCGAGCAGGTGGGTGTAGCGGCCGATGTCGGTCTCGTGGACCCGGCGCAGATGCGTACCCGGCACGAACCCGGTGCCGCCACCGCCGGGGGCCACCTCGTGGGGGAAGTAGAAGACCTGGATGTCGAACGGGGTCAACGGGTCGACCATGGCGTCGCTGTGCAGGTGCTGCTGGAATGGATCATGCGCCGGTCGCAAGTGCACGAAGTCGTGGTCGAACACCGGCCCTTCGCCGGCCAGCGAGCGGATCGCCCCGGCGACCACCGGCGATCTCAGCACCTCGCCGATCGCCGACGGCGGCGCGTAGACGGCCTCCAGCGGCTCGCCGGATCCCGGGGCGGCGGCGCGGTCACCGGTGCCCCATGTCGCGACGATCGCCTCGAGCTCGGCCGCGGCCCGCTGGTTCACGTCGTCGGGGATGACCGCGGGGAAGGTGAGGAAGCCGCGGGCGACGAACGTGGCCACCTCGGCCGAGGTGAGCAGGATCGGGTCGCCGGTGGGCAGGATCGGGCGAGCGCGCATGACGGTCATTGGATCAGGTCCAGCTCGCCCCAGAGGGCGTCGGGGACGGTGGCGGTCGCCCAGGCCACGTCGGCGGCCAGCTCCTCCGACGAGCGGATGCCGACCACGACGGCCGAGACGGCGGGCTGCCGGAGGGCCCACTGGAGCGCCGCGGCGGCCAGCGGGACCCCCGCTGCTTCACAGGTGGCCGCGAGCCGGGCGACCCGCTCGGCGACCTCGTCGGGGAGGGCGCCGTAGTCGTAGGTGGCGTCGGGGCCGGGAGCAGCCAGGACGCCGCTGTTGAACACGCCGCCCAGCACCACGCCCACACCGGCCTCCTCACATCGAGGGAGGAGCACCTCCGTCCCAGAGCGGTCGAGCAATGTGGCTCGCCCCGCCAGCAGCACCAGATCGAGGTCGACCTGCTGGACGAACCGGTCGAGCATCTGCCATTGGTTCATGCCGGCGCCCACCGCCGCCACCACGCCCTCGTCGCGAAGGCGCAACAGAGCCGGGAACGCCTCGCGCAGCGCTTCCTGCTCGTGGTCGTCGGGGTCGTGCACGAGCGCCACGTCGAGGCGGTCCGTGCCGAGCCGGGAGAGGCTCTCCTCCACTGACCGGCGCACGCCGTCGCCCGAGAAGTCGAACACCGGCGCCAGGTGCGCGGCCGGATCGCTCTCGGGGAGGTCGAAGATGGATCCCACCGGCTCGCTGGTGGGACGCAGCAGCCGGCCGACCTTCGTGCTGAGCACGTACTGGTCGCGGGACCGTTCCGAGAGCGCCCGACCCAGCCGTCGCTCGGACAGCCCGTGGCCGTAGAGCGGGGCCGTGTCGAAGTAGCGGATGCCCGCGTCCCAGGCGGCGTCGACCACCGCGACGGCGCCGTCATCGTCGACCGCGGTGTAGAGGTTCCCGAGTGGCGCGCATCCGAGCCCGAGGCGGGCGACCTCCGGCCCTCGACGTCCCAGTCGGCGTCGACCGAGGCTCGCCGGCCCCGCGGCGGCGGTCACGCCACCCCTTCGACCGTCGACGCCCTCGCGACCCCGAGGCTGCCGGCGACGTGGGCGGCGATGGCCCGCAGGTCGCCGGCCAGACGCTCGAGCGTCGCCGGGTCGGCCCGCGGTGCGAGCAGCGTGAAGCTGGCTGCGGTCGGCGGCTCCCCCACCGGCGACGCCACCGCGATGGCCACGCAGACCACTCCCTCGATGACCTCCTGGCGGTCATAGGCGACGCCCTCGGCCCGGATGGCAACGAGCTCGGCGGCCAAGGCCCGACGCGACCCGATGGAGTGGCGAGTGCGTCGCGGCAACGGGCCGGCGCCCTCGAGGCGCACCGCGAGCTCGTCGGCGGAGAGCCCGGCGAGCATCGCCTTGCCGGTGGCAGTGCACGTGGCCGGGAGGGCGCGGCCGGGGGTCGAGGCCAGGCGGACCGGCTCGGTGCCGTCGCGCCGCGCCAGGTACACGACGTCGAGGCCGTCGCCGAGCTGCGCGAGCTGCGCCGTCTCGCGACGGCTCCCGGTCTGGGCGTCGCAGGCCTCGAGGAACAGGCCGACCTGGTCGACCCCGGCCAGGTAGGCCGCGCCGAACCGGGCCAGGCGGGAGCCGAGGACGTAGCCACCGGCGCGCACGCGGAGGAGCTGCTCGTCCACGAGCACCGAGCAGAGGTTGGCGACCGACGACTTCGGCAACCCGAGCTCCCGGGCGATGGCGCTGATGCCCAGCGGTTCGGTGACGGCGGCCAGCAGGTCGAGCACCGCCAAGGCCCGGGTGACCGCCGGGACGAGCGAGCGGTCGGCGTTCATGCCCACTCGCTCCCGGTCGGGTAGGTGAGCGCGTCGAGCGATTCGGGCCGAAGGTCGGCCGAGTAGCCGGGACGGTCGGGCAGCACGTAGCGCCCACCCCGCACGATGGCGGGATCGACGAAGTGCTCGTGCAGATGGTCGGCGAACTCGGTGGTGCGGTCGTCCAGCGACCCGGACACGCAGACGAAGTCGATCACCGAGAGGTGCCGGACGAGCTCGCACAGCCCGAGGCCGCCGGCGTGCGGGCACACGGGGACATCGGCGACTGCCGCCAGCAGCAGCACGGCGAGCACCTCGTTCACCCCGCCGAGCCGGCAGGCGTCGATCTGGCAGTAGTCGATGGCCTCGGCGGCCAGCAGCTGCTTGAAGATCACCCGGTTCGCGGCGTGCTCGCCGGTCGCGACCCCGACCGGGGCGACTGCCCGGCGGATCGCGGCGTGGCCGAGGATGTCGTCGGGGCTGGTGGGCTCCTCGATCCAACGGAGATCGAACGGCGCCAGGTGCCGCATCCACTCGATCGCCTCGTCGACGTCCCACACCTGGTTGGCGTCGGCCATGAGCGGGAGGTCGCCGATCTCCTCGCGGATGACCTCGCAGCGCCGGATGTCCGACGCGACGTCGATGCCGACCTTCGTCTTGAAGCTGGTCCACCCGTCGGCCAGCGCCTCCCGGCAGCGCTCCCGCACCGTCTCCTCCGAGTAGCCCAACCACCCCGCCGAGGTCAGGTAGGCGGGATAGCCGTCGCGAGCGAGCTCGGCGACGCGGGCCTCGCGTCCCGGTCGCTGGGCCCGGAGGATGTCGAGCGCCCGGTCGCGGTCGACCATGTCGGTGAGGTACCGGAAGTCGACCTGGTCGACGAACTGCTCGGGGGTGAAGTCGGCGACCAGCCGCCACAGAGGGACGCCCGCCTCCTTGGCCCACAGGTCCCACACGGCGTTGACGAGGGCAGCAGTGGCGAGGTGGATGACGCCCTTCTCGGGTCCGAGCCAACGGAGCTGGCCGTCGTTGGTCAGCCGCCGCCAGAAGACCGCACCTTCTCCGGTCAGCTCGTCGAGCGGGCGGCCCACCACGAGCGGCGCCAGCGCCTCGATGGCGGCGCAGCACAGGTCGTTGCCCCGCCCGATGGTGAACGTCATCCCGACGCCCTCGTGCTGGCCGTCGGTCTCGAGCACCGCGAACGCACCCGAGTAGTCCGGGTCCTGGTGCACCGCGTCGGAGCCGGCCAGCGTCCGCGAAGTGGGGGCGCGGACATCGATGGTGCGCACGCCGGTGATGCGGGTCACGCCGCACCGGCCCGATCGGACCGTGACCCTGCTTCGTTCGACCTGCTGAACATCGTCCGAGATGCTAGCCGGACGCTCGCCAGGTCTGCGATGATCTCCTCGCGCTCGCCGAGGGGTGGGCAGGATCGAGGAACGGCATGGCGCGCGTCGTGATCGTGACCGGCTCGGCCGGGGGCATCGGGACTGCGCTCGTGCGCCGGTTCGCAGACCTCGGCGACACCGTCGTGGGTCTCGACCTCGTCGACGGGCTCGACGTGCGGGACCCCGCCGCCTGCGAGGAGGCCTGCAACCGGGTGATCGCCGAGCACGGGGCCATCGACGTGCTGTGCAACAACGCCGGCACCAGCGCCGTCGGCGATGTCGTGGCCGCGACCGCCGCGGAGTGGGAGCGCGTCCTGGGTGTCAACGTCGTCGGCGTGGCCAACATGAGCCGTGGCGCGCTGCTCCACATGCGAGCCGCCGGACGCGGTGTCATCGTCAACACGTGCTCGGTGGTGGCATCGGTAGGGCTCGTCGAGCGAGCGGTCTACTCGGCGTCCAAGGGCGCCGTGCTCGCCCTGACCCGGGCCATGGCGGCCGACGAGATCGTCCGCGGGATCCGTGTCTGCTGCGTCTCACCCGGGACGGTGGCCAGCCCCTGGGTCGAGCGGCTCGTGGCCGCGACCGACGATCCCGACGCCACCTACGAAGCGCTGCGCCGGCGCCAGCCGATGGGTCGCCTCGTCGACGTCGACGAGGTCGCCGCCGCCGTGGCCTACCTCGCAGCCGACACCACCGCGACCACCGGCGCCGACTTCCTGCTCGACGGCGGTATCACCGGCGTCCGCCTGGTGGACTGAGCCCGAGGAGCTGGCCATGCCCACCACCGGTCGCCTCCGCGTGGCGCTCGTCGGCGGCCCCATGTACGACCACCTGTACGAGCTGCTCGACCCAGAGGAGGTCGAGGTTGTCGTGCACGCCGACCACCCCACGCTCAACCGGCGCGTCGCCGAGCTGCTCGGGTCCGGCGAGCGCCTCGACGTGTTGGCCACCCACTCCAAGTACGCGCCCTCGCAAGCGGGGTCGTTGCGCGACCTCGACGACCTCGTCGATCCCGACGTCATCGCGCCGCTGGCCGAGCGTGCCGTCGACCTCTGCCGGGTGGAGGGCCGGCTGCTCTCCCTGCCGCGGCTTATCGACGTCCGCGTCCTGTGGGCGCGACGCGACCGGGTCCCCGAGGTCCCGTCGACCTGGGACGACCTGCTCGCACACGGCGTCCGCTTCGGCTTCCCCGGCCGCGAGTCGGGCCTGTTCGGCACCTTCTTCGAACTGGTCGTGGGTGCGGGCGGCCAGCTCTTCGACGCCGACGGGCGACCCACCATGGTCACCCCCGAGGCCGAAGCTGCGGTCGAGGCCCTGTGCCGCCTCGCCGCCCAGGGCCCCGACGACCTCCCGGGATGGCACTACGACCAGGTGGACGAGGCCCTGCTCGGCGGCCGGGTCGACGCGGCCGGTGCCTGGCCCGGGGCCTGGGGCACCATTCGGGCCAGCTCGGTGGCCGAGCACCTCGAACCCCACCCCTACCCTGCCGGACCCGTCCGCTGGGTGAGCTACGCCGGCTGCCACTCGTGGGCGATCCCGACGACCTGCGGCGACCTCGACGGTGCCCGGGCCCTGCTCACCCGTCTCGCCGGCAGGGAGGCCCACGCCCTCGACGCCGCCGGGGGCTCGATGTGCGCCCACCGCGCGGCGCTGGCCGGCGTCGCGCCCGACGGCCCCGTCGACGGGCGCCGCCTGGCCATCACCAGGAAGACCATCGACGAGGCGATGATCACCTATCCGGCCCTGGCCGCGTTCCCTCTCATCGAGGACGCCGGCTGGCAGGCGATCAACGCCGCACTCGTGGGCGAGCTCACGCCGACCGAAGCCGTGTCCCACATCCAGCAGGTCGCCGAGCGCGTGCTTGCCGAGCCCGGGTCCGCCGTTCGCTGACCGTGCGACTCGACCCCGCCAGCCGGACCCGGCGGACCTGCCCACGGATCAGGAGGTGCGAGCCGCGGTCCACTCGGTCATGCCGGCCCGGTAGCCCGCGAACCGCTCGGCGACCTCGTCGAGGTCGAGACCGAACGCCTGCGGATCGGGGTGCACGTTCTGCTCGCGGTGCTCGGCGTGCTCGCGCCACCAACGTTCCATCCCGGCCTCGAACTCCGGTGACATCGGCTCGCCCAACCACTCGTACAGTCCACGCACCTGTCCGATGGGATCGCTCTGCATCTCCGGGAAGCTCATGTCGTGGAACCGGTCATCGGCACCGCCGTCACGGAACGTCTGCACCCGCTCCATCGCCGAGGGCCATGAGGTCCTGGCACTCCTCGGGCCCCGTCGGGCTGGACGGTACGAGGCCGGCCAGGCGGGGAGCGAACTGCTCCTGCATCTCCGCCTCGAGCTCGACCTTGGCGATGCGCGGATCGAGCCCTTCGACCGTCGACGGCGGCGGACAGGGCTGCCCCGCCTGCCACTGGACGAGCGACCGGGCGTTCGGGTCCTCGGCCAGCAGGAACGCGAGAGCCGTCGACCCCGTCCGCGGCAGCCCCAGCCCCAGCCGGGCGACGATCGGCTCGTCGTCGATGGCCGGGTACCAGTCCTCGATCTGCAGGCGTTGCGAGAGGTGCTGGACGATCAGCTGCGGCAGCCGTTGATGAGCCGCTCGTAGGACGGCAGGTTCCACAGCACATCGAGCAAGGCCGAGGCGGTCTCCTTCTGGGCGTCGGTCCAGTGCGGGGCCGAAGCGGCAACCGACCTGCGCAGCGCCGCCTGCCGCCGCGTGTCCGCATCGACGAAGGTCGGGTCCGCGGGCTGCAGCGTGACGGCCTGCACCGCGAACCCGTGCAACGACTCGAACACCAGGGCCGCCACCGCGGGTACCTCGTCCAGCGTCACCTCGTCATAACGGACCCCGGCCTCCGCCTCCAGCCGTTGCATCACCGCATCCTTGAGGTGCCGCTCCGACGGAAAGTGCCGGTACACCGTGCGTTCCCCGACGCCGGCCCGCTCGGCCACCGCACGGAAGGTGAGCTCGTGCCAGTCCCAGCTGGGGAGCTCGTGCACCAGCTCGGAACCCGCGGTGATCACACGCTCGCGCGTGTCTGCCGCCTGCTGACGCCGGATCTTGCTGTCGTAGGGACGGCGCCCGCTTCGTGCCTCGTCACCCGACGCGCTCGTCGCCACGGCCGCGACCCTACCGTCGCCCGGACCCGTCACGGACGGGGACAGGGAGGAGCAGCAAGATCGGTCCGGCCGAGCACGAGTCGACCGGCTGCTCGCCCGTCAACGGCGATTCACCGCCTCGCCGAGCGACCTCTCCTCGCTGGCGTCGGGTGGTTCGTCGCCGGCACATCGAGGAAGCGAGTCGCCAGGCGCAGGAGTTCGGGGCGGATCGACGCGTCGTCGAGATCGAGGACGAGCGGGTGCATCACGGCACCACCGATGGCGGCCGTCAGCATCGCGGCCTGCAGGCGCGACTCGGGTCCGACATCCCCACCCATGAGGAGGCGGTAGAGACGCTCCATCACCTGCCGGAAGGGCTTGTGGTGCGAGTAGTACCGGACGATGACGGGGTCGCCGAGCAGGGAGCTCTCCATGCGCCGACGCTCGATCGCCAGGTCGACGATCCCGGTGATGACGACCTCGCGCGCCCGGACCGGATCGAGCTCGGCCTCGCCGGCCTCGACCACGCCCTTCACCCGCACGAGCTCGGTGCCCGCCGCGGCGATCACGATCTCGTCCTTCGTCTTGAACTGGTGGTACACCGCCGCCTTCGTCACGCCGATGGTGTCGGCGATCATCTGCAGCGACGTCCCGCCGACGCCGTGCTCCGCGAACAGCACGAGCGCGGCGTTGATGACCCGAGATTCCGCCGCGCTGTAACCCTCGTGTCGCGTGGTGGTGCCACGATCCGATGGGGCTCTGGCCACTCGGCGACCGTAGCCGACGTCACCCCGGCCCACTGGGGGCTCCCGGGGTCGATCGGGCCAGTTGTGACATCGACGGTCGCGAGGAGCTGACCGATCCAGTTGCTCAGCCCGCGGACGGCTTGGTGCCGATGGTGACCGGGACGTACTCGGGGTCGTCCTCGTCGCGCATGCTGAACTTCCACTTGCAGCACACGTCGCCCTCCTCGACCCGCGGCGGGATGGCGAGGATGTCCACCTTCATGTTCGGGTTGTACATCTTCGTCGTCACGATCATCGACTTCGGGCAGGTCGAGTGACAGTTCTTCTCGAGGATGTCGGGGCGGCCCATCCCTTCCCACTGGTCGACGGCGACGCAGCGGTTGAACGTCATGATGCCGACGTCGGGCTCCGGCATCTCGAAGGTGAGATCGAACGCCTTGCCCGGCAGCGCGGTGGCGTCGAGCTGGAGGTCCTTCATCCAGTCCTCGACGGTGTCGCCGGAGATGCCCAGATACTCGGCCTTGAGCTTCTTCACCGCGGGAAGCACCACGTCGCCCCACAGCGTGAACTGGATGTCGAACATCTCGTCGAGCCCGTAGCGCACGGTGATCTGGGTGGCCCACGCCTCGATGCACTGCAGGAGGTATTCGTGGCTCCCCAGGAACCAGGTGACCAGCTGGTCCTTGGCCAGCTCAGCGGTGGCCGGGCCTGGGGTGAACAGGCCGGTGTAGGTGATCCGGTCGCCAGGAGCGGCCTGCTGGTTCGGATCGACGTACACGGTGTCGGCGGGGAGGAACTCCGACTTCATGCGCTCGATCTCGGGGACGACCTGGTCGTTCCACGCCGTCCACTCGATCTCGGCCATCGCCTCGGCGCCGTACCGCTCGGCCACCTCGGCCGCCCACCCGTTGACGCAGATCACGAGGTAGGCCTCGCTCCAGGGCAGGATCTTCGTGGCCAGCGCCTCGGCCGAGAAGTCGGTGAACCGCAGATCGGCCCGGTACGGTCCGCTGTAGTCCGAGAGCTCGGCGCCGGAGTCGACATCCACCTGCTGGCGGATGTCGAGAGCGGCCTTCGGGTAGGTGACGCCGTCGTCCACCCGGGGGAACTTCGGGTAGTTGTGGAGGTCGACACCGAGCATCAGGACGAAGTCGTCGGCGACGACCTCCTCCTCGAGATGTGCTCCCGGCTTGCGGATCTTCAAGAACTCGTCGACCTGCTGGTCGATCTCCGCGTCTGCCACCGTGCTCCCCCTCTGTCGACCCGAGACTGATCGACGGCAAGATAGTCGATCGGCTACTCGGGGTAAAGGGCCCGGGCACGAGTGGTGCCGTCGAGGCGCCGACGGGCCATGCTGTGTCCCCCCGAGTCGCACCCGCCCGGCCCTGGCCGGCCCGGTCCACTCCCCTGACCTGCTCCCAACCGACCCACGCCCGAAGGACATCTCATGCCTGACGCACTCATCATCGACGCATGCCGCACACCGCGTGGCGTCGGCAAGCCCGGCAAGGGCGCACTGGCGCACCTGCACCCCCAGCACCTGGCCCGCACCGTCCTCGAGGCGTTGGCCGAACGCAACGACTTCGACACCGCAGACGTGGACGACGTCGTGTGGGGCACCAGTTCGCAGGTGTGCGAGCAGAGCGGCGACCTCGGCCGGATGGCCGCCCTCGACGCGGGCTACGACGTGCGGGCCGGCGGCATGACGCTCGACCGGTTCTGCGGCTCGGGCATCACGGCCAACAACATCGCGGCCAACGCCATCATGGCCGGCATGGAGGATCTCGTCATCGGCGGAGGCACCGAGATGATGTCGCTGCCGAAGAAGGGGCTGCTGCCGATGGGCGCCAACAACGCCCACCTGCAGTCGATCCACCCGCAGTCGCACCAAGGCGTCTGCGCGGATGCCATCGCCACGATGGAAGGCATCTCGCGCGAGTCGCTCGACGCCCTCGCCGCCCAGTCGCAGGCCCGCGCCGCGGTCGCCATCGCCGAGGGTCGCTTCGACAAGAGCCTGATCCCGGTGCTCAACCTCGACGGCACGGTCGCCCTCGACCACGAGCAGTTCCCCCGGCCCGGCACCACCGCGGAGTCGCTCGCCGCGCTGGCCCCGAGCTTCCCTGCGGTGGCCGACCACCGCCACGAGGACTTCCCGACCTTCCGGGAGCTCATCAACCAGAAGTACCCCGACCTCGACATCCAGCACGTCCACCACGCCGGCAACTCCTCCGGTGTGGTCGACGGCGCCGGCGCGGTCCTCATGGCCAGCGAGGACTACGCCGAAGGCCCACGGCCTGACGGCCCGGGCCCGCGTCGTCGCCACGTCCAACATGGGCGACGACCCCACGCTGATGCTGAACGCGCCGGTGCCCGCCATCCGGAAGGTCCTGAGCCGAGCCGGCCTGACGCTCGACGACATCGACCTGATCGAGATCAACGAGGCGTTCGCGGTGGTCGTCGAGAAGTGCCTGCGCGACCTCGACCTCGACCGCGACAAGGTCAACGTGAACGGCGGCGCCATGGCTCTCGGCCATCCCATCGGCGCCACCGGGGCGATGCTCATCGGCACCGTCCTCGACGAGCTCGAGCGCACCGACGGCCAGTTCGGGCTCATCACCATGTGCGCCGGCGGCGGCATGGCCCCCGCCATCATCATCGAACGGGTCTGACGAACCCCAGCCCGGGCCGGTCCCACCCGCGACCCCGAATGGGAGTGCTTGCGGGACTGGTTCGACGTCTGACCCGACCTACCCCGGGGCGACGGTGACCGGTACGGAGTCGAACGATCGGATGAGGTTGTTCAACTTCCGCGTCGGCTCCGCAGCGAGCTCGATGCGCTCGACGCGAGCGACCAGCGCGGCAAGGATCGCCGCGCCTTCGAGGCGAGCCAGTCCCATGCCGACGCACGCATGGGTGCCGTGGCCGAAGGCGACGTGCCGCGGCGTTCTCCCGGGTGATGTCGAAGGTGTCCGGTCGGACCCAGCGGCGCTCGTCGCGGTTCGCCGACGCGAAGCTGACCAGGACCCGAGAGCCGGACGGGATGTCGACCCCGTCGACCGCTGTGTCCACATCGGCCACCCTCGTGAAGCAGCTGATCGGGGTCTCCATGCGGAGGGCCTCGTTGAAGGCCGACTTGACCCGCTCGGGGTGCTCGCGGAGCGCCTGCCACTGCGCGGGATGGGTGGCGAGCAACCAGATTGCGTTGCCGATGGCGCTGATCGTCGTGTCGAGCGATGGCGCGAGGTAGTCGGCGATCATCATCGGGCAGCGTGCGTCCTCGATCTCGCCCCGAGCTGCCGCCTCTCGGATCCCTGCCACGAACGAGCCGAATGGCAGCTCGGACGTGGCGAGCTGCTGCGCGTAGGCGCTCATCTCCAGCACACCGAGGCCGGCGGCCTCTGTTCGCGCGTTGAGCGGGCCGAGACCGTCGAAGATGGCGGCCCCCCAATCGAGGAGGTGGTCGCGCCCGTCCTCGGGCCAGCCCAGCAGGTCAGGCACCCAGGTGGCGGGCAGGACCTCAGCCAGGTCGGTGACCGCGTCGAAGGTCTGCTGCTCGACCAGGCGGTCGATGAGGTCGTCGGCGAGGGCCTGCGCCTCCGGCCTCAGATCAGTGAGGGCCCGAGGGGTGAGCGGCCGACCGATGATGTCGCGCTGGCACTGGTGCTCGTCGCCGTCGCTCATGAGCGTGGTGCCGCGTCCCGCGACGTTGATGAAGTCGTTGAGCCCGACTCCGTGCCCGGAGATGAACGTGTGGGAGCTGTCCAACACGGCGCGCACGTCCTGGTAGCGGGTCACCGCGTACACGTCGTCGCGCGCGGAGCCAGACGACGGGACCGGCGTCTCGCATCGAGCGGTAGTGCGGGTAGGGGTCGCCCAGCGCGTCGTCCGCGAACAGATCGGCGTCGTGGATCGGGACATGCGGCTGAGTGCCGTCCGACCCGTCCCCCGAGCTCCCGTGTTGCGCTGAGATCTCGTTCACCGGCCTCACCCTCCCCGTCTGCCTCACTGAAGCTAATCCACCGAACAGACACTTGACAGATACCTGATCATATGAACAATCTTGTCCGCAGGTGGGACGGGTGCGGTGTCCCTCGACCCCATCTCGCGACGGAGACCGATCCATGACCGACCATCGCGCTCGCTACGGCCCCCACAACCCCGACGAGACGTACATCGCCCACGACGTCGCGGAGCAACTGGTCGACCTCGGCGAGATCCAGATGAACTACGCGACGTCGGGGGATGCCGTCGTCGCCGGCGCTGCTGCTCATCCCCGGCCAGACCGAGTCGTGGTGGGGGTACGAGGCGGCCATGCCGCTGCTCGCCGAGCACTTCCAGGTGTTCGCCGTCGATCTGCGGGGCCAGGGCCGCAGCACGCGCACGCCCGGCCGCTACACGCTCGACAACATGGGCAACGACCTCGTCCGCTTCATCGACCTGGTGATCGGGCGGCCGACGATCGTGAGCGGCCTGTCCTCAGGCGGCGTCCTCTCCGCCTGGCTGTCGGCGTACGCCAAGCCCGGTCAGGTGCATCGCGCGCGCTCTACGAGGATCCGCCGCTGTTCGCGTCGGAGGTCCGGCCGGCCGTCGGCCCCGGCATCCGCCAGTGCATCGGCCCGCTGTTCGACCTCTGGAGCACGTTCCTGGGCGACCAGTGGTCGATCGGGGCCTGGGACGCGATGCGCGAAGGAGCGGCGGCTCGACTGCCGGAGCACCTGCGGTTCATCCCGGTGCCGGACGAGCCGCCGCAGAACCTCAAGGAGTACGACCCCGAGTGGGGCCGGTCGTTCTGGACCGGGACGCGTCGGCGCCGTCCTGCGACCACGAGCGGATGCTGCGCAGCGTCAAGGTCTCCGTCGGTGCTGCTCACGCACCACATGCGCATCACCGACGAGGCCAGCGGCTTCCTGCTCGGTGCGATGTCCGACCAGCAGGCCCAGCGCGTGCAGGACCTCCTCACCGGTGCGGGCGTCACGGTGCAGTACCGGTCGTTCCCCGACGTCGGCCACTCGATGCACGGCGACACGACCCGAGCTCTACGTCGAGACCCTGCTCGACTGGGTCAAGGGCCTCGACGGCGTGAGGCCCGCCGGCGCACGATCGACGTCCACGCCCACTACCTCCCGGCGAGCTACCGGGCGGCGCTGCTGGACAACGGCCACGGCGAACCCGACGGCTTCCCCCAGATCCCGGACGTGGTCCGCCGAGGAGCACGTCGCCGCGATGGATCGGCTCGGGATCGCGACGTCGCTGCTGTCGATCTCGTCGCCCGGTGTGCACCTCGCCGACGGAGGCAGCGGCTCGGGACCTGCCCGCGAGGTGAACGAGGCCGGCCGACGGGCGGTCGTCGACCATCCCGGACGGTTCGGCCTCTTCGCCTCGCTCCCGCTGCCCGACGTCGATGCGGCGATGGCCGAGATCGAGCACTGCTGCGAGCGCCTCGACGTCGCCGGCTTCACGCTGCTCACCAACGTCGGCGGGACCTATCTGGGCGACCCGGCCTTCCAACCGGTCTTCCGCGAGCTCGACCGGCGCGGCGCCCGGCTGTTCATCCACCCGACGTCGCCGGCGTGCTGGGAGCACACCTCGCTCGGGCGGCCCCGGCCGATGCTCGAGTTCTTCTTCGACACCACCCGGGCCGTGGTCGACCTGGTGCTCAACGGCACCATCGCCAACGCACCCGGGGATCGAGTTCATCATCCCGCACGCCGGGGCGACGCTGCCGATGGTCGCCGACCGGGTCAGCGTCTTCTCCCTGCTGCTCGACGTCGACCCCGCCGTGGACGTGCTCCGCGATCTGGGCCGGCTCCACTTCGACCTCGCCGGCTTCCCGCTTCCCCGCCAGCTCGACGCGCTTCTCACGCTCACGACGCTCGAGCACCTCCACTACGGCAGCGACTACCCCTTCACGCCCGAGTTCGCGGCCGACGTGTCGCTCGAACGACTGGCCGAGTCGATGGACCCGACCGCCCGCTGCTGGACGCGCTCCGCGCCAACACGGAACGGCTCTTCCCTGAGCTCGCCACGCACGAGCACTGACCTCGTCCGCGAGCGGTCGGCCGTGACCTCCGGCCGTAGGGATCTCGATACAGTCCAGGCGCCATGGACTACGAGCAGATCCTGAGCGAGCGGCGCGACGACGTGATGCTCCTCACCCTCGACCGACCCGAGAAGCTCAACGCGTGGACGCCGCGCATGACCACCGAGCTGGTCGACGCGATCGAGGCGGCTGATGCCGACCCGGGCATCGGTGCCATCGTGCTGACCGGCGCGGGACGCGGGTTCTGCGCCGGGGCCGACATCTCGGCGGTGTTCGACGCCCAGATCCGGGGCGACGCCGCGGCCGCCACACCGACGCGCGACTGGGTCGAGGTGGTCCGCTCGAGCAAGCCGATCGTCGCGGCAGTGAACGGCCCGGTGATCGGCATCGGCCTCACCATGATCCTGCCGTTCGACCGCATCGTGGTGGCCGAGGGGGCAAAGCTCAGCCTGCGGTTCGTGAAGATGGGGGTCGTGCCGGAGCTCGCCAGCAGCATGTACCTGCCCATGCGATGCGGTTGGGGTGCATCCTCCGATCTGATGTTGTCCGGCCGCACAATCGAGGCGGCCGAGGCGCTGACCCTCGGGCTGATCGACGAGGTGGTCACGCCCGAGCGCCTGGTCGATGCGGCCATCGAGCGAGCCCGCTCCTACGGAAGCAACCCGGCGCCCTCGCTGCGATGGATCAAAGAGCTGCTGAGCAGGAACGCCAACGAGACCGACGCCACCGAGGTGCAGCGTCGCGAGGTCCGGCTTCTCCGCCAGGCCTATGCCACCCCTGAGCACCGTGACGCCGTGGCCGCCTTCCTCGCACGGGCCAAATCCCCGTCGTCCTGACGCAGCCCGGCCACGGAGTCCGTGCGACGCGCTCGGTCAGGTGTCGAGGATGGTGGCGAGCCGCCGCCACTCGGCGAGCGGGTGGGTGATGGGGTCGTCGGTCAACACCTGGACGCACACGTGGTCGGCGCCAGCTGCGCGGTGCTCCTGGATACGGGCCACGATCTCCTCGTCGTCGCCCCACGCCACGAGCGCATCGACCAGTCGGTCGCTCCCACCCTCGAGGACGTCATCCTCGGTGAAGCCGATCCGCAGCCAGTTGTTCGAGTAGTTGGGCAGGCCGAGGTAGGTCGCCAGGTGGGCACGGGCGAGCTCGCGTGCCCGGGTCGGGTCGGTCTCGAGGACCACCGCCTGCTCGGGCGCGACGAGTCGGTCGGGTCCGAGCGCGGCGCGAGCCACCCTCGTGTGCTCCGGCGTCACCAGGTAGGGATGGCTCCCGCCGGCTCGGCTGCGGGCGAGCTCGAGCATCTTCGGGCCGAGCGCGGCGAGGACCCGATCCTCGGTGGGCAGCGGATGCTCAGCCGCATCGAGCGCTTCGAGGTACTCCCGGCGTCTTCGCCAGCGGCTGGCGGTACTTGTCGGGTTCGACCGAGTTGATGAGCGGTGCATGGCTGACGCCGATGCCGAACAGCACCCGCCGGCCGAACTGGTCCACGAAGGCATGGAAGCGCTCGGCGGTGACCTCCGGGTCGTGCATCCAGAGGTTGAGGATCCCGGTGGCGACGACGATCGACGATGTGGCCGCGAGGAGCTTCTCGAGGACGTCGAACAGGTCGCCGCCGACATCGGGGACCCACACCGCGGTGAAGCCGAGCTCCTCGAGCTCGGCCACGGCCTGCGCCGACGTCTCGCGGTCGCCGTAGCGCAGCGCTGCGCTCCAGATCCCGGTACCGGACAGCGGAAACGTCATGCAGGCTCAGCCTTGTGGATCGGGGCCGGATCGGCCGTCATGGATGTAATCGAGCGGGATCGGGCGCTCCCGGAGGGGCACTGCGCCTCGGCAGTTGACGGAAGGGGCCAACCGGCTCGACCGCGGTCGCTATTCCCAGCGCGACCAGGTTCGCGGAGGTCGGCCGGAGATCAGGCGAGCCCGTTCTCCTCCATCCATCCGTAGGAGTCGATCGGGCTCTGCAACGAGAGGCCTCCATCGACGTCCAACGCCTGGCCGGTGACCCACCCCAGGCCGTGCAAGGCGACGATGGCCTCCGCGATCTCATCGGCCTCGCCGAGGCGGCCGAGCGCCGTTCGCCCCTCGACCGGCGCGAGCCATCCCGTGCCCGGCCGGGCCCGGCCGAGCATCGGGGTGCGCGTGACGCCCGGTCCGATCGCGTTCACCCGGATGCCGTGGTGCGCCCACTCGTGCGCCGCGACCTTCACCAGCATGTTCGCCGCCGCCTTCGACGCGCAGTACAAGCCCATGTTGCGATCGACGAGATGCGCGCTGACGCTCGTCACCGTCACGATGGACCCGCCGGACGCGGCATCGATCATCGCCTGCGCCGCGGCACGCATCACCAGCCACACCCCCCGGGTGTTGATCGAGCTCACATGATCCCATTCGTCGGCCGTGGCTTCGAGCAACAACCCGCTGTGACCGACACCAGCGGTGATCGTGACCTCGTCCGGAACCGCCCAACGGTCGATGGTCTCGGCCATCGCTCCTTGGATCTGCGCCTCATCGGTGATGTCGCAGAGGACGTCGGGTTCGCCATCGACGTCCCACACCACGACCGAGCGATCGGCTGCCCGGGTCCGGGCCACGACGGCTGCGCCGATTCCGGAGGCGCCACCGACCACGAGCACGGTCACCGGTCCGGACCTGTGTCGGCCAGGGATGACGAAGGTGTCAGAACGATGTGCATGTCAGGACAGTAGCCATCGACGAGGATGACATAGATGTCAGAATGGGTCGGACGACCGGTCGAACTGCTGGAGAGCCTCACGTGCGACTGCACCACGCCGCCATCTGCACCTCCGACATCGACTCGAGCCTGACGTTCTGGCGCGACGGCCTCGGGCTCGAGGTCCTGATGGATCACCAGTTCGAGGGCGACTGGCCCACGCTGTTCGGCAGCTCCTCGTCGGTGCTGCGGTCGGTGTTCCTCGGTGAACGCGGGGCCGACGAAGCGGGCGTGGTCGAGCTGGTGGACTTCGGTGACGGCAGCACCGCACCGAGCGTTGCGGAACGCCCGGCGGGGGGCTTCTTCCTGCTCTCGTTCAACGTCGATCTGACCGAGACCGTCACCCGCCTGGCGGAGTTGGGCGTCGGAGGCGAGCCCGCTGCGATCGTCACCCATGGCGTGCGGATGGCTGTGGTCCGTTCCCCCGATGGGGTACGGGTCGAGCTCATCGATCTCGCCGCGATCGAGCTGCCGACAGTCGGGACCGGCTCGAGTTGAGACGTGGATCAGGACACCGCTCCGTCGAGGACGAAGTCGCTCGGGTCGATGGCCCGGGTCGCCTCGCGGTACCAGCCCGACGTGTGGGGCAGCTGGGTGACGACATCGCCTGAAGGCGTGTGGAAGTAGCTCCGGCATCCATCGACCCAGACGGTGCCGCCCAGGTCACGCTCGAGGTCGTCGCTGTAGCGGCCCATCGCCTCGGGCGTGACCTCGATCGTCGCGGCCCCGGCCTCGGCCATGGCCTGCAGGGCACTGGCCACGAACTGCGCCTGGGCCTCGAGGATGAGCAGGATCGAGTTGCCTCCCTGGTTCGTGTTCGGGCCGTAGAGCAGGAAGAGGTTCGGGAACTCGGGTACGGCGATCCCGTGGTACGCCCGAGGCAGACCGGCCCATCGCTCGTGGACGCGCGCGCCGCCACGTCCGACCACGTCGATCCCTTCGAGGTAGGACGAGGCCCGGAACCCCGTGCACAGCACGATGGTGTCAACCGTTCGCTCGACGCCGTCCGCGGTGCGCACCCCGCGAGGTGTGCACCCTTCGATGGCCTGGGTGACGAGATCGACATCGTCGCGCTGCAGCGCAGGGTAGTAGTCGCTCGACACGAGCGGTCGGGTACACCCGAACGGATGGGTGGGTGTCAGCTGGGCCCGCAGGCCGGGATCGGCGACGGACCGCTCCAGGTGGTCATGGGCGATCGCGGCGATGGCAGCTGCACCCGGGTCGCCGCTCAGGAACAGCGTGCTCTGCTCGAGCAGGTCGTGGAGCGCCTGGCGGTGCGCCAGCGCCTCTGCGGGATCGTCGGCGAACCGCTGCTGCTGCTCAGCCGAGTAGGGGTTGTCCCGCCGGGGCAGGACCCACGGCGCGGTGCGTTGGTACAGGTCGAGGTGGCTCACCTGGTCGGCGATCGCAGGCACGATCTGGATGGCGCTGGCCCCGGTGCCGATCACAGCGACCCGTCGGCCGGTCAGGTCATGGCGGTGGTCCCAGCGAGCTGAGTGGAACACCGTCCCCGTGAAGTCCTCCAGCCCCGCGATGTCGGGAACCGACGGTGTGTGGAACATCCCGATGGCCGAGACGAGCACCCGCGCCAGGACCTCGTCACCCGCTCGGTCCCGGATGCGCCAGCACTCGTCCGGCTCGGACCACTCGGCGCTCGCGACCTCGGAGTTGCACCTGACCTTGCGCCGCACGTCGAACCGGTCGTAGCAGTCCTCGACATAACGCAGGATCTCCGGTTGGGAGGCGTAGGCCCGAGACCAAGCCGGGTTCGGGGCGAAGGACAGGCTGTAGAGGTGCGAGGGCACGTCGCACGCCGCTCCGGGATAGGTGTTGGCCCGCCACGTCCCCCCGACCCCGTCGCCGCGCTCGAGCAGCACGACGTCGTCGATCCCGTCCTGCGCCAATCGGTGGGCGACCGCCAGCCCGCCGAAGCCGGCCCCGATCACCGCAACCTCGAACCGCTCCGTCACACGCCCGTCCTTCCGCCGCCGTTGCCGCCGGCCCGGAGGTGACACTACCGTCAGATTCGAGGCGGATCGTCCGGATGCCCCGCGAAGGAGGTCATGTGATCGTTCCGACCGAGTCCGAGCCGGTGGACCTCTTCCGTGCCGAGCTGAGGGCGTGGCTCGACGCCCATCTCACCGCGGACGTCGTCGAGGCCGCGACCGGCGGTCTGGGCAACGAGGCGAACCTCCCCACCCTGCGGGCCTGGAACGCGACGCTGGCCGACGCTGGATGGGCCGCGCCGTCATGGCCGGCCGACCACCGAGGGCGGGAGGCCACGGTCGGCGAGCAGGTCGCGTACCTCGAGGAGATGAACCGGGTGCGGGCCCCGGGGCCGATCAACGTGATCGGGGTGTCGAACATCGCCCCGGCGATCATGGAGTACGGCACCGAGGAGCAGAAGGAGCGGTTCCTCCAGCCGATGCTGCGGGGCGACGAGATCTGGTCGCAGGGAATGTCCGAGCCCGACGCGGGGTCGGATCTGGCAGCACTGCGCACCGCCGCGGTCGAGGTGGGTGACGAGTTCGTGCTGAACGGGCAGAAGACCTGGAACTCGCTCGGACACCTGGCGGACTGGTGCCAGCTCTACGTGCGCACCGACCCCGCAGCCCCCAAGCACCAGGGGATCACCTGCTTCCTGGTCGACATGCGGACGCCCGGCATCGAGGCTCGACCGCTGCGGACCATCACCGGGGACCATTCGTTCGCCGAGCTCTTCCTCACCGACGTCCGCGTGCCCCGTTCGAGCATGCTCGGTGAGCTCCACCAGGGCTGGAAGGTGGCACGAACCACCCTGAGCTTCGAGAGAGCCGGCGTGGCCCGGCTCCACCTGATGTTGTCGAACAAGCTGCACGACCTGCTCGCCGACCCGCGGGCCGATCAGGCGCTGACCGACCGTCGACTGCGCGATCGGGTCGCCCGCGTCCACTCGCAGATCGCCTGCATGCGCTGGCTGACCGAGCGGGGCCTGGCCGACCCGACTGCGAACCGAGGCGCCGGGGGAAGCCTGTCGAAGCTGTCGTGGTCGGCCATCGACCAGCAGCTCGGCAGCCTGGCGGTCGACGTGCTCGGGATGGATGGTCTCACGGGGCGGTGGGCCGACAACGTCGTGGCCGTGCGCCAGTCGTCCATCGCCGGCGGCACGACCGAGATCAACCGGAACATCGTGGCCGAGCACGTGTTGGGGCTCCCTCGCTGACGCTCGACCTCAGGACCGATGGGGAGGTCCGCGGCCACGCTCCATGTGACACGTGTGACAGAATCGACAGCCGAAGGGGGACGCGTTGGGGGAGCAACCGAGAGGCTTCTGGGCCGCCGCGGCAGCCGAACCCGACCGTGTCGCGGTCATCGACCCGGACGGCCGGACGTGGTCTGCCGGCGAGCTGCTCGCCGGCGCGAACCGCACCGTGAACGCCTTGCGGACGCTGGGCCTCCGACCCGGCGACCCGGTGGCGACGCTGCTGCCGAACCGGGCCGAGACGATCCAGACCCTGCTGGCGGTGTTCCAGGCGGGCTGGAACTACGTGCCGCTCAACAACAATCTCACGGCCTCGGAGATCGCGTACATCCTCGCCGACTCCGGCGCCAAGGTGCTCGTCGCCGACGAGCGGTTCGGTGGGGTCGCGGCCGAGGCGGCCGAGGCGGCCGGCCTGGCGCCTGACGGCCGAGTGAGCATCGGCGGGATCCCCGGCTTCACCCCTCTCGCCGTCCTGCTGGCGGATCAGCCGAGCTCGACGCCCGACGATCGGGTGGCCGGTCAGTTCATGCAGTACACGTCGGGCACGACCGGCCGGCCGAAGGCCGTGCAGCGCGAGCTGCCGATGTTCGACCCGGAGACCTGGGTGGCGCTCTTCAGCGCCAACCTCTCCCGCTACGACATCGAGCCCGGCGGCGACGGCGTCCACCTGGTGACCTCACCGATGTACCACATGGCCCCGCTTTCGTTCGGCTACTTCTCGGTCCACTTCGAGCACCCCGTCGTGCTCATGGACCATTGGGACGCGGAGACGGCTCTGCAGCTGATCGAGCGGTACCGGGTCACCGACACCCACATGGTGCCGACCCAGCTGCACCGGCTGATGCAACTCCCCGACGACGTCCGCGACCACTACGACGTGACGTCGTTGCGGCAGGTGGTCCACGCCGCGGCGCCGTGCCCGATCGACCTGAAGCGCCGGCTGTTCGACTGGCTCGGCCCGGTGATCTACGAGTTCTACGGCGCGACCGAGGGCGGCGGCACCATCGCCAGGCCGGCCGACTGGCTGGCCCACCCCGGGACGGTCGGGACGGCGTGGCCGGGCGGGGGCGTGAAGGTCCTCGGCGACGGCGGCGAGGAGGTCCCGCCCGGCACGGTCGGCACGGTGTACCTCAAGCTCATGGGCGGCGGGTTCGAGTACAAGGGCGATCCCGACAAGACCGCCGCCAACCGCCACGGCGAGTACTTCACGGTTGGCGACATGGGCGAGCTCGACGACGACGGGTTCCTCTACCTGCGCGACCGCAAGATCGACATGATCATCTCCGGCGGCGTGAACATCTACCCGGCCGAGGTGGAGGCGGCGTTGCTGTCGCACCCGGCCGTCGGCGACGCCGCCGTGTTCGGCATACCCGACGCCGAGTGGGGTGAGCAGGTCAGGGCGGTGGTCGAGCCGGCCGCCGGCCACGAGACCGGTCCCGCGCTGGCCGACGCGCTCGACGCGCACTGCCGATCGGTGCTGGCCCGCTACAAGTGCCCACGCTCGATCGAGTTCACCGACGCCATGCCCCGCGATCCCAACGGCAAGCTCTACAAGCGGCGTCTCCGCGATCCCTACTGGCAGGGCCGGGAGCGCATCTAGCCGTCTCCCGATCTCGCATCCGACCGCCGTCCGAACCGAGGAGCACATGGCCCGCGTCCCCATCGAAGAAGGGTTCTTCCGGATCCCTGACGATCCCGCCGAACCGCCTCGCCTCCTCGGCAGCCGGTGCCCGTCGTGCCGAGAGGTGTTCTTCCCTCGGCGCCTGGTGTGCGCCCAGTGCCTGCACGAGGGCACCGACGACATCGAGCTGTCGACCCGGGGCCACATCCACACCTGGACCTTCTGCCACGTCCCGCTGTTCGGGAAGAGGGACGCCGACGTCGAGGGCTACGGCGTCGCGCAGGTCGACCTGCTCGAAGGACCGCGGCGTGCAGTCGATCCTGTTCGGCGGCCCCGGCGACTTCGCCATCGGCATGGAGGTCGAGATCGACCTCGAGATCCTGCGCACCGATCCGTCGGGCGACGAGGTCGTGATCTACCGGTTCCGGCCGGTCGCCGGATCGGGGCCACGATGAAGCTGGGGCTGCGCTTCGACAGAGTGGCCATCGCCGGCATCGGCATGGTCCGGTTCGGCATGCTTCAGGACCGGCCGGTGCACCACCTGGCCCGAGACGCCGGGCTGGCCGCACTGCACGACGCCGGCATGACGCTGGCCGACGTGGACGAAGCCTTCGTCGGCTACATCCAGCCGGGGTCGATGCTGGGCATCAAGGCGATGAAGGAGCTCGGTCTGACGGGGCTGCCGGTCACGCACGTCGAGAACGCGTCCGCCACCGGCCTGGTGGCGTTCCGCGACGCGGCATGGGCGGTGTCGTCGGGTCGGGCCGACGTGGCCATGGCCCTGTGCTTCGACAAGTTCACCGACATGACCAGGACCGGGGGCCGGGGAGCGGGTCGCGACCAGATCGACACGCCCATCCTGCCTGCCGCCTACTTCGCGATGTGGGCCCAGCGCCGGATGCACGAGCGGGGCACGACCGTCGAGCAGTTCGCCGCGATCGCGGCCAAGAGCTGGAACTACGGCGCGGCCTGCCCGTTCGCCCATCGCCGGTCCGACCACGTGGTCACCGCCGAGGAGGTGCTCGCGGCCCGGCTCGTCGCCGAGCCGCTCACCACGATGATGTGCTGTCCGCCGGACGACGGCGCCGCCTGCGTGATCGTGGCGCGGGAGGACCTGGTGCGCGACCGCCAGCCCGGGCGGACCCTGGTGCGCCCGATCGCGTCAGCCCTGCAATCGGAGACCTACGCCCCCGGACACACCTTCGTCGGTCCGGTGGTGGGGCCCGCGACGATGACCCGAGACACCGCCGTCGAGTGCTACGAAGCAGCCGGACTCGGGCCCGACGACGTCAGCGTCGCCTACTGCCACGATGCGTTCGTCAACGAGGAGCTCGAGTACTACGAGCTGCTCGGGTTCTGCCCCGAGGGCGAGGGCGAGCGCCTCGTAGCCGAGGGGGCCACCGGCCCCGGGGGACGGATCCCGTTCAACACCGACGGCGGTCTGCTCGCCCGTGGCCATCCCGGCGGCCCGACCGGGCTCGCCATGATCCACGAAGCCGTGCTGCAGCTGAGGGGCGAGGCCGACGGCCGCCAGGTCGAGGACGCCCGCGTCGCACTGGCCCACCTGGTCGGAGGCGGCAGCGTCTCGACCGTGAACCTGCTGCAGGCCGACCGCTGAGGATCATCACCGCGACAGGAGCGACCATGACAGGAGCCGACCATGACCAGCAGTGACGAGCGACGAGAGGCCGGGCGCGAGATCCAGGCTCAGCTCTGGCCGGCGACCCGCACCGGGCCCACCGGGGCGTTTCCGGCGGCCCGGCTCGCACCGGACTTCTACGACCACGTGCAGCAGACCGCGTTCGGCGACCTCTGGTCACGTCCAGCGCTCCCGGTGCGCGACCGGTCGATGATCACCGTCGCGGTGTTGGCCGCCCTCGGCCAGCCCGAGGAGCTGCGGGCCCACCTCGCCGGCGCCACCAACGTCGGCCTGTCCCGCGACGAGCTGGTCGAGGTGCTGATGCACATCTCGATCTACGCGGGCGTCCCGGCCACGAACGCCGCGCTCCGCGTCGCCGCGGAGGTCCTGGGCACCCCCGAGACCTGAGCCGGCATCGGCGGGACCAAGACCCTGGGGAGCAGAAGAGCCGTCCAGCGGCACGGTGACCGAGGATCCGGCGGTCGCCGTGATCGTCGGCTCAGTCGGTGGCGTTCCAGTGGAGGTCGACGCCGGCCTGCTGCTCGGCGAGCGCGACCAGCTCGCTCCAATCGGCGTCGCCCAGACCGGAGGCGACTGCCTGCTGCATGACGCCCAGCACGGCGGCGGCCACCGGGGTGGGGACGCCGAGACCGGCACCGGCGTCGACGACGAGGCCGGCGTCCTTGGCCGCCAGGGCGAGCGCGAACTGGGTGGGCCGGCCCCGATCGTCGATCGTCTCGACCATGCGGTCGAGGTAGAAGTTCGAGGCGCCGGCGGTGCGCAGGATCTCGACGGCGTCGGGTACCGAGATGCCCGCCTTCGCGGCGATCGACAGCCCTTCGAGGCTGACCCACGTGGTCGTGTAGGCGATGAGGCTGTTCAGCAGCTTCATCGTGTTGCCGAGGCCGAGGTCACCTACGTGGAACAGCGCCCGGCCGAGCGGCTCGAGCACGGGTCGCACACGCTCGACCGCGTCCGCCTCGCCGCCCACCATGAACACGAGCATCCGGCGCTCGGCCCCGATGGCCCCGCCCGTGAGGGGTGCCTCGACGAGGGTGTGGCCCGAGCGGGCCAGGCGTTCGCCCAGCTCGCGCACCGAGGCGGGGCCATTGGTGGAGAGATCCACGAGGATGGATCCCGGAGCGGCCGCCCCCGCCCACGCGGACGCGACGGTGTCGACGATCGCGGGGGTGGGCAGCGAGAGGAGCGTGATGTCGGCCAGCCGGCCGACATCCTCGACCGACGGCCCGGCGGCCGCCCCGGAGAGCGCGGACACCCGGTCGGCGTCGCTGTCGAACACCACGACGTCGTGGCCGTCCGCGACCAGGTTGGTGGCGATCGAGCCACCGATGTTGCCCAGGCCGATCACGCCGATGGTCACGGTTCCCCCCGTAGCGGTCAGTAGTAGAGCGAGGTCATGAAACCGATCCGCACCAGCTCGTCGCGCTGGTTCGTCCACCGTTGCTCGGTGGTGAAGACGCTGGTCGGCCCCAGCTTCATGTCCTTCTCGACCACGTCGACCAGTCGACAGACGGCGGTGATCTCGTCGCCGGGGCGCATCGGGGCGAAGTAGCGGCTGCGCTGGCCGCCGTTGAGGATCCTGCGGCCGGGCTCGGCGCCCATGCCGCGAAGCCATGGCCCGCCCCACGGGCGCACCGGGCACCAGGCGAAGGGGTCGAGCTCGCGAGGCGCCACGAAACCGCCCCACCCGGACGCCTCGGCGGCGGCACGGTCGACGAACCTCGCGGGCGGAGGTTCGGGCCAGTGGGTGGCGATGGCCCAGCGCCGGATGTCATTGGCGTCGACCGGCGGTGCGGTGATCGGAAGGGTGGTGGTGCCGATCTGGTCGACCTCGTCCTGGGTGAGGTGGACGCCCGGTGCAGCCGCTCCCGAAGGCTGCGCGGCCGCCGGCTCGTCGGGAACGACCGGACCGCCAGTGCCCCACAACAGCACCGTGGCCGTGCCCGGCGTGGTGTCGACCCCGTCCTGGTTGACCACCGACAGAGCCAGCTGCACGTGGGTCCCCTCGCTCCCGGCATCGATCCCTGTGATCGATGCTCCGGCGGTGAGCACGTCGTCCTTGAAGTTGAGGCCGCGGAACCGGACGCCCACCTCGACGATGGTGCCCGTCCCTGCCCAGCCACGCCTCGAGCGCGTCGTGCAGATAGGCGACCCGCAGGTTGCCCATGCCGAACGCCGCCTTCTGACCGACCTTCACCGCCTCGGCATCGTCCATGTGGATGGGGATGAACTCGTCGTTCACCGCCGCGAAGCGATTCCAGTTGGCGAACCCGGTGGTGCGGACGAAGGGAGGGATCTCCTGGCCGACCGCCACCTCGACCGACCCCACGGGAGCGCTCATGGCCGAGAGCGTATAGTGCCATGCGACACAGGTGTTAGAAACCAGCGGGGGAACCGATGGGACTTCGAGAGCACGTCATCTGCGACAGCGATCTGCACGTCATGGAGCCGCCCGACCTCTGGGAGCGCTACATCGACCCCGCCTACGCACATGCTGCCCCACGTGGCCTCTCGGAGATCCCCCGTGACATGCGGGTGCGGGTGAAGAACCACGTCGTGCTGCGGCTCGGCGCGACCCGCCCGTCGCACGTGGCCGGACGCAAGACGGGTTGGCAGAAGCAGCACGACACCGTGTACGCCGCGTCCGAGGCACGGGGGTGGGACGCCGCAGTCGCAGGTGGACGCCATGGATGCCGAAGGGCTCGATCTGGCCGTGCTGTACCCGTCGCGGGGGTTGTTCGTGCTCGGCATCGACTCGGTCGACCAGATCGGCAACGACGGGCTCGAGCCGGAGTTCGCCACCGCCATCGCCCGGGCCTACAACGACTGGCTCAGGGACTTCTGCGACCATGCTCCGACCAGGATGTTCGGTGCCGGAATGGTGGCGGCCCATGACGTGAGCGGGGCGGTCGAGGAGGCCCGCCGCTGCGTGCAGGAGCTCGGCTTCAAGGCGATCTTCCTGCCGCCGGGCGCGGTGAACCGCCGCCCCTGGCACCACCCCGCCTACGACCCGCTCTGGGCCGAGATCGAGCGGCTGGGCGTGCCGCTGGCGTTCCACGGCGGCGGCCAGACGTACCTCACGCCGGACTTCGGGCTCGAGGTGCTCGACAAGCTGATGCTGTGGCACACCTTCAGCCAGCCCCTCGGCATCCAGTTCGTCACTGCGTGCCTGTGCGGTGGCGGGGTGCTCGAGCGCTTCCCCAACCTGAAGGTGGTCCTGCTGGAAGGCAACTGCTCGTGGGCTCCGTGGTTCCTGTACCGGCTCGACGAGCACTGGGAGTGGACGGGCTGGTACGAGGCGCCCGAGCTCACCATGCCGCCGTCGGAGTACTTCAAGCGCAACTGCTGGATCTCGGTGGAGGCCGACGAGGTGACCGTGCCGCACTACGTCGAGACGTTCGGCGACGAGCGCCTGATCTTCTCGACCGACTACCCCCACGGCGACTCGAAGTACCCCCACGCCGTCGACGCATTCGACAAGCTGCCGCTGACCGATGCCAGCAAGGCCCGCATCGTCAGCGAGAACTGGTCGGCGTTGTACGACATCCCCCTCGTGAAGCAGACCTGATCACCCGCCCGGAACCACTGGAGGAACGCATGACTGATCCCACGCGCCTGGTCGACGGCAAGGTCGCCATCATCACCGGAGCCGGACGAGGGCTGGGCCGAGAGCATGCGCTGCTACTGGCCGAACACGGGGCCAGGGTCCTGGTGAACGATCTCGGCACCGCCGGGGACGGACGAGGCGTCGACGACGGACCGGCCCACGAGGTCGCCAGGCTCATCCGCGACAGGGGCGGTGAAGCCCTCGTGGACGGAAGTGATGTGACCGACTTCGCCGCCGCCGGAGAGATGGTGCAGCAGGCCATCGACGCCTGGGGTCAGGTCGACATCCTGGTCAACAACGCTGGCTTCCTGCGCGACCGGATGATCTTCTCCATGGAGGAGGACGACTGGGACGCCATCATGAACGTCCACCTCAAGGGGCACTTCTGCCCGACCCGCCACGTCACCGCGCACTGGCGGGCCCGCTCGAAGGCCGGTGAGGAGGACCTCGGCGCCCGCATCATCAACACGGCCTCGCCGTCTGGGCTGTACGGCAACGTCGGCCAGTCCAACTATGGAGCGGCCAAGGCCGGCATCGCCGCGCTCACCACGGTGTGGGCCCTCGAGCTGGCCCGAATGGGGGTCACCGTCAACTGCCTGGCACCCACCGCGATGACTCGCCTGGTGATGGATGTGATGGGCGGCGAGGACGCGATCAGCGACGAGATGAAGGAGTCGATGGCACCGCGCTGGATCTCGGCCGTGGTGGCCTGGCTCTGCAGCGACGAGGCTCGCAACGTGACCGGCCGGGTGTTCGACATCCGGGGCGACCGCCTGCAGATCGCAGAGGGCTGGCACGGCGGTCCCGTCGGCGAGAACACCGGCGACCCGACCGAGCTCGGCCCGGTGATGGCCAGGCTCATGGCCGCAGCGCGGCTCAACAGCGATCTGTTCGGCGACGACGTGGAAGGCCTCGGCCGGCCAGGCCACGACATCTGACAGGTCAGCGGGCGTCGATCATGACCAGCGCGCTCGAGGCCACGATGGGCGACCGAGACCAGGTCACCCGATTCGACCTGTCGGCTGGCGAGCACATCCGAGAGGATGTTCACGTCCTTGCGGAGCAGGGGTGCGGCCACCTCGGCGAACGAGTCCGTTGCAAGGAGACGGTGTCGGTCATGGCTCAGAGCTCGAACGACGCGGTGGAGAGGCCGGCCTGGTTGCGGACGTGGTCGTTGAGGGCAGCTCGATCCCGTCGCTCCTCGTCCTCCGTCCTCGCTCGACGGTGGTCTCCCTGACGGGGGGACAACTCGAACCCGGTGTAGACCACGCGGCGCTCCGCAGACACCGGTGGCCGGCTCATGTGCAAGGTACAGGAGCAGTGGACGGTGACATCACCGGTGCCGGTCGCCAGCGGCACCTTCGGGAGGTCGAGCCGGTCCGCGCCGAGTGGCACGACGTTGGCCCGATGGGATCCGGCGACGGCGCCCAGCTCCCCGTTCTCGGGTCCGGCGCCGGTCACCGAGATGCCGACGACGAGGCCGCAGCAGTGCCGGCTGTGACCGCCCATGGAGCAGTCCTTGTGCCAGCTCACGTCGGAGATGCCTTCGACGACACCGACCTTCTTGAGCAGTCCTTCGGTCCCGTCCCCACGCTCGAGATCCCGCTGGCGGTGGTCATCCTCAGGGAACGTGGCGATGCGCGTGAACCGCTCGTCGCGCAGCAGCGACCGCAAGACGGGCGACTTCTGGTTGAACCCGAGGATCCGTGACGGGTACCACTCACCCGTGGTGAGGCGGGCCCACCAGGAGGCTCCGTCATCCCGCTCGGCCGCGGCAACGGCGTCGTCGAGGTCTGCCGACACGTCCGCCATCTCCTCCTCGGTGAAGACACCGGCCAGGTGGACGAAGCCCGCCTCGGCGAGGAAGTGGCCGACGCCGTCGGGGTCGTCGTCCGGTCGGAACGACCGTTGGAGGTCGAGTGGCCCACCGGTGCGTTCGCGGAAGGTGACCGAGCCCGACTCGTAGACGGGACGGCCGTCGAGCAACGTCCTCAGCACCGGCTCCCACGCCACGAAGTCATCGACGGTGCCCGTCGTGACCTCGGCGCGGCCCGTCATCTGCACACCGAAGGTGGAGGCCGTGTCCTGGACCAGATCGGAGAACGTCTCCCGGTCGAGCACCACGACCAGGTCGGCCGCCTCGGCCCGTCGGACGTCGAGGACGCCATCGACGGGCAGCATCGTGAGCCGTTCGCCATCGACGTCGAGCGTCAGCGGCGGGAGACCGATCCGCAAGGCCGAGCGTGCGGCGTCGCGACCGTGGGCATCGACCGCACCCGGAGCGATCTCGTCGAGGAAGGTGGCGACGTCGACCGCGACAGGATCGACGTCGCCACGGGTGCGCAGATCGATCGTCTTCATCTCGTTCCCCCTGGTGGTTCTGGTGGTGGTCTCGGGCTGGAGGCCTCAGGTCATTCCCCGGATCGCCGCCATGATCGTCTCGCCCAGTCGGTCGTGGTCGGGAAGCGGCACGCCGGCGGCCTCCCTCATGCCTATGCCGGCCGTGAGCGCCGCGACGAGCCAGGCCGACGACTCGGGGTCGTGCACCTCGCCCATCGCGTCGCTGATGCGCTCGTGGCGATCGCAGTAGAACGCGGCGAGCCCGGCAGCGACAGCGGGATCGTGGCGGGCGGCCGCGGCCGCATCGACCTCGAGCAGGCGCACCTGCCGTCCGGCGCGGTCGTACATCAGCCCGACGCCACCTTCGTCGGCCGCGTTCGCCTCGAGGAACCCCGGCTCGTTCTCGCGTTCGGCGAGCTTCCATCGGATGACCTCGACCAGCAACTGGCCCTTCGAGCGGAAGTGGCCGTAGAGCGCGCCCTTTCTGAAGGTGTGACCGGGCGCACCCTGGCGGCTGTATATGGTTTGCGATCCGCCGCCACCCGTGCCACCTGCCCGAGCGCTGCCCCGACCACTGACAGGACCCCGATGAGTGCTCTGCCCCTGTTCGACATCGCCGACCTCGACGGTCTGGCGGCAGCCTGCTCGGAAGAGTTCGGTCCGTGGGGCGACGAGATCCAGGTCACCCAGGACCTCATCAACGCCTTCGCCGAGCTGACCGGCGACCGCCAGTGGATCCACGTGGACGTCGAGCGAGCGAATCGGGAGAGCCCGTTCGGTGGACCCATCGCCCACGGGTTCCTCACGCTCGCCCTGCTCCCCCAGTTCAAAGCCGCCGCAGTGCGCGTCACGGGCGGAACCTCGGCCACGAACTACGGCTCGGACGGTCTGCGCTTCCTGGCCCCGGTACCGGCCGGATCGGCGCTCCACGCTCGCGCCCGACTGATCAGCGCGGAGGCACGGCCGAAGGGGACCCTCCTCACCACTGAGGTCGAGGTCGCCGTGGTGGACGCCACGAAGCCGGCACTCATCTACCGGATGCAGATCCTCTACCGCTGACCCGTCGCCGACGACCTCGTCGTGCGCAAGCCGGCGCCAGGCCTTGATCCGACCGAGGCCGGCCTGCGTCAACTCTTCGAGATCCTCCCCACTCGGCGTTCGACGACGCGACCATCCTGACAGGACACCAGGGCCACACCATCCGCAGATCACCCGAGAGGTCGTGCCATGTTCCGACAAGTCGTCGCGATCCGATGGGCCGAAAGCGCCTCGGTCGAGGACAAGCAGGGGTTTCGCGACGCTCTCGACGCACTTCGCGTGATCCCCGAGTTGCTCGCCCTGGAGTGGGGCGACGACGCCCGCCACTTCGAAGGGAACTTCGACCTCGTCGCGGTCATGGACTTCGCCGACTTCGACTCGGCCCGTGTCTACGTGCAGCACCCCCTGCACCAGACCTACGTACATGATCACGCGAGCAAGGTCATCGGGGAACGAGTCATCGTCCAACACGACTGGACCCCGCCCCCCAGCTGAGACGAAGGACGGCACGGCGATCGATGTCGTCGTCGCGTTCGTGCAGACGTCGTGGAACGTCACCACGTCCGGCGGCGATGTCGGTGGCCCCGTCGTCGATTCGTTCCGGGACGCTCGATCCGCCGGCAGATCGACGCAAGCGTGGGCGCGGTGTGGCTACGGTCCACCCGTGTCCCCTTCCGGTTCTCCGCAATCGCCTCCCTCCGACACTGACGAGGAGAACCGCGTCGATGCGCAGCATCGCCCTCGGGCCGAGCACCCCGCCGAACAGCACGGCGCTCACGCCGACACCGGCACCGACTCAGCCCGGCCATCCGAGGCGAGCGGCGTGGACCACGCCACTCCGCCGGCAACCGACGCACCAGCGGAGCTCCATCGAGGGCCTCGGGCTGCGGCCGGTCCGGGTGCGATCCTCGAGACCGTCCGCTTCGGATTGAAGGAGATGGGGGCGCGCCGTAGCGCCACGCTCTACCTCCAGGTGAACAAGAAGGACGGGTTCGACTGCCAGAGCTGCGCGTGGCCCAGCCCTGACGGCAAGCGCCACATCGCAGAGTTCTGCGAGAACGGAGCGAAGGCCATCGCATCCGAAGGCACCCGTGAGCGAGCGACGCGCGAGCTCTTCGCCAGCCACACCATCGGGGATCTGGCCGATCACTCGGACATGTGGCTCAACGAGCAGGGCCGCCTCACCGAACCGCTCATCCGTCGATCCGGCTCCGATCACTACGAGCCGATCAGCTGGGACGCCGCCTTCGCGCTGATCGCCGAGGAGCTCGGGCGGCTCGACTCGCCGGACGAGGCGAGCTTCTACACCTCAGGTCGCACCAGCAACGAAGCGGCCTTTCTCTACCAGCTGTTCGTGCGGCAGTTCGGCACGAACAACCTTCCCGACTGCTCCAACATGTGCCACGAGTCGTCGGGCGCGGCCATGGTCGAGAGCATCGGAGTCGGGAAGTCGACGGTGGTGTTCACCGACTTCGACGAGACCGACACGATCTTCATCATCGGACAGAACCCGGGCACGAACCACCCACGGATGCTCACGGCACTGGAGCGAGCGAAGCGCAACGGCGCCACGATCGTCTCCATCAACCCGATGCCGGAGACCGGCCTGCTCAAGGTTCGCAACCCGAACCCGCAGGAGGCCGCCAGCCGGCTCGGCTACCCAGCGGAGCTGCTCGGTCCCGGCACCTCCCTCACCGACCTGTATCTGCAGGTGCGCGTCAACGGGGACGTGGCACTGATGAAGGGGATCATGAAAGCGGTGCTGGAAGAGGAGGACCGTCGACCGGGGCAGGTCGTCGATCAGGCCTTCATCGACCGCTACACCGACCGGTTCGACGCGTTCGCGGCCGATCTGCGCGGTCACGGACTGGGCCGAGATCGTCGAGGCCAGCGGCGTCGCCCTCGACCAGATCAGGGCTGCGGGCAAGATCGCGGCGGACGCCGAGCGCATGATCGTGTGCTGGGCGATGGGGCTGACCCAGCACCGCAACGGCGTCGACAACGTCCGGGCAGTCATCAACCTCCTGCTCCTCGGCGGCCACGTCGGACGGCCGGGTGCCGGAGCCTGCTGCGTCCGTGGGCACTCCAACGTGCAGGGCGACCGAACGATGGGCATCTGGGAACGCGATGAGCCAGGGGTTCCTCGACGATCTCGGTCGCGAGTTCGCCTTCACGCCGCCATCCGACCACGGCCTCGACAGCGTCGACACGATCCGGGCGATGCACGACGGCGACCTGAAGGTCTTCGTCGGGCTGGGCGGCAACCTGCTGGCCGCGGCCCCCGACACGACGTACACGGCCGAGGCGATGCAGCGTTGCCGCCTCACGGTGCAGATCTCGACCAAGCTCAACCGGGGCCATCTCGTGACCGGCGAACAGGCCCTGATCCTCCCGTGCCTCGGGCGGTCCGAGAAGGACCGCCAACCGTCGGGCGAACAGTTCGTGACCGTCGAGGACTCCCTGGGCGTCATCTCGTCCTCCCGCGGGAAGGCAGAGCCGGCATCGACCGAGCTGCGCAGCGAAGTCGCCATCGTGGCGGGCATGGCCGCAGTGGTCCTCCGGGACCGCACGACGGTCGACTGGGCCGGTCTGGCCGCCGATTACTCCCGCATCCGCGCAGCACATCGGCAACGTGGTCCCTGGCTTCGAGGACTTCAATCGTCGCATCGACCGCGACATCTTCTACCTGCCCAACGCGGCACGGAACCGCGAGTTCAAGACGACGTCGGGCCGAGCGCAGTTCTCCGTCGTCGACATCCCCGATCTCGGACTCGATCCGGACGAGCTCCTGCTCACCACCGTGCGGAGCCACGACCAGTTCAACACCACGATCTACGGAGAGGACGACCGCTACCGGGGCGTCTTCGGCGGACGACGGGTCATCTTCCTCAACCGCGACGACATCCGCCGACTGGCGCTGGACGACGCTCCCTTCGTCGATGTGACCAGCCTCTACGACGGTCACGCCCGGATCATGCGTCGGGTGCAGGTGGTACCGCACCAGATCGCCCGCCGCAGCGCGGCGATGTACTTCCCGGAAGCCAACGTCCTCGTCCCGGTCGGCAGCGTGGCCGAGCGGAGCAACACCCCTGACTTCCAAGTCGATCCGCATCACCCTGCAGCCGTCGTGCTGACCGCTTCGAGCGTCGAGCCCTCGGTGGGGCCCTGATGCGGCTACGCGTGAGCTCGATGGTCGAGCGGTATCGAAACAGCCTGTTCCTCGTCCCCATGGCAGGCGTGCTGCTCGCCATCGGCTTGGCCGCGGTGACCGTCGCGGTCGACAGTCGGCTCGATCAGGCGGCTGATCTCCCGATCGGGCTGACCTCGACCGTCGAGAGCGCCCGAGCGATCCTGAGCACCATCGCCGCTGCGACCATCACCTTTGCCGCCATCGCGTTCTCGGTGTCGTTGCTGATCATCCAACAGGCCTCCAGCCAGTACTCCCCACGAGTGGTCCACACGCTGTTCAGGGATCCGTTCAACAAGCGCGTCATGGGCCTCGTGGTCGGGACGTTCACCTACTGCCTCGTCGTGCTGCGGTCGGTCCGCTCGGCGCTCGACAAGTCCGGCCAGCCCGTCATCCCGAACCTGTCCGTTGCGATCGCGGTCGTGCTCGGCCTCGCCACCATCCTCGCCATCGTCGCGTTCATCGACCACAGCGCGCACTCGATGGACATCAGCAGGATCCTCGATGACGTGCAGCGTGAAGCCATCGATCACATCCGCCGTGAGTGGACGAGGACCGAGCGGCCGGAACCGCCGACTACAGCGAGCCGGCCACCGGACGGCGCCCACCGGGTCCGGTTCGACCGGAGCGGCTGGATCCAACAGATCGACCTCGAGGCGCTCCACGGGTGCATCCCGGACGGAGCCACCATGTGGGTCGAGGCCTACCCCGGTCGCTACGCGGTCGAGGGCACCCCCCTGTGTGCCGTGTCGCCGACTCCCGAGGACTGCGAGGCCCTGAGCCGCGCCTCGCGGGCCACGATCTCGATCGGCGACACGCGCAGCATGCAGCAGGACGTCTCGTTCGGCCTGCGGCAACTGGCCGACGTCGCCCTCAAGGCCTTGTCCCCCGGCATCAACGATCCGACGACCGCTCAGGACGCCATCTTCCACACCACCGCCGTCCTCGCCGAGATCCTGCGCCGCGACCCTCCCGCCGGGTCCAACCCCGACGACGGCGATCGACGGCTGATCCTCACCCAACTGCCCACCCACGGGGACCTGGTCCACCTCGCGTTCGACGAGACGCGCCGCGCCGCAGCCGCTCAGCCGGCGGTGGCCATCTACCTGCTCACGGCGCTCGGGCTCCTCGATGAAGCCCTCACATCCGAGGGACTGACCGAACGGTGCGGTCCACTCGTCGACCAGGCTGCCCTCATCCTCGCAGGAGCGGAGCAGGCCGGGCTCCTCCGTGCCGACCTCCAAGAGGTCGAGGCGATCTACGCAGCCCGGTTCCTGCCTCGCTGACTCGGCGAGCTTCGCCGTGATCGGATCGTCGGGCAGCGGCGTCGCGGGCCAGGTCGGTGTCCCCCGGCCGCTCGACGGGACGGAGACGGCGATCACGATCGGCAACGGCCCGAGTCGGCGGCGATGATCGGGCTGGGACTCGGGAGGTGGCGGGCCTGGCGGAGAGGCGGGACGTCGATCAGGCCGGTTCGGCGGGCCCGCAGGTGGCATCGCGGGTAGACAGGGCGACGTGCGAGGTCGGAGGCAGAGTGAGCACGAGTGACCTCTTCGTAGGGTTCGGAGTGACCGTGCTCCTGGCGGCTGCCTGTCAGATCGTCGCCGCGCGCCATCGGGTCCCCGCCATCGTCCTGTTGCTACCGGCCGGGTTCCTTGCGGGACAGCACCTGGCCGCGTTGAACCCCGAACAGACCCTCGGCCCCGCGTTCTCCCCGTTGGTCAGCCTGGCGGTGGCGATCATCTTGTTCGACGGCGGCCTCGATCTCCGGTTCGCAGAGCTGGAAGGGCACAGCCAGCGGGTCGTTCGACGCCTGCTCTACCTCGGCGTTCCGGTGACGTGGGCGGGCGCCACCGTGCTGGCTCTGCCGCTGTTCGGGTTGTCGGGCCGCGCCGCCATCATGCTCGGCGCGATCCTCATCGTGTCGGGTCCGACCGTGGTGGCCCCGCTGCTGGAGGCATCCAGGCCGGGCCGACGGGTCTCACTGATCCTGGGCTGGGAGGGCACCACGATCGACCCGATCGGCGCGATCGTCGGCGCGCTGGTGTTCACCGGGATCGTCAACCACGTCGACATCGGTCGGGGCGCGGAGGCGTTGGCGTTCCTGCGCAGCATCGGGCTGGGTCTGCTCGGAGGCGCGATCGGCACCGCGGTGCTGTGGCTGCTGTTGACGAAGCTCGGCCTGACCGGCGTGCTGGCGACCGAGGCCATCGTCGCCACGGTGATCGGCACGGCCGCGCTCTGCAACGCACGCCACGACGACACCGGCCTGCTCGCCGCCATCTTCATGGGTGTCGCGCTGGCCAACCTGCCAGGTGTCGATCTGCCCGAGGACCGCAAGTTCTTCAAGACGATCGTCCAACTCGTCATCGGGGTCCTGTTCATCTCGATCTCGGCTTCGGTGACGTCGAGCTCGGTCATGGCCGTCTTCTGGCCGGCCCTCGCCCTGATCGCCGGGTTGGTCCTCCTCGTCCGCCCGATGGTGGCCGCCGCCGCGACGATGGGCACTTCGCTCACCGCACGCGAGCGGGTCTTCATCGGGTGGATGGATCCCCGCGGGATCGTGGCCGCGTCGACCGCCGCCACCTTCACCGCCCCTCTCGTCGCGGCCGGAATCGGCGGTGCCGACACGCTGTTGCCGGTGACCTTCCTCGTGATCGTCGGCACCGTGTCGATCTATGGGCTCTCGGCCACGCCGTTGGCACGACTCCTCGGGCTGGCCGAGTCTGCGACCGACGTCGGACTGGGCTCCAACCAGCCCGATGAGCCCGACTCGGTCCCACCGGAGAGCGACCAGTGAGGACTCGCTTCCGAGATCGACGGCGATGACGTCCGCGCTCCCGGATGCTCCCTCCGCCAGCTACGCGACCGCGGTGAGGAACTGGGTCCAGCGGTCACGGTCGACGAAGCCGTAGTGGCCCGCTCCGGGCCAGACATGTGGCGTTCCTTTCGGGAGTCGGGCTGCGACGCGAGCTGGCATCTCGGGCGAGATGATGTCGTCCGCGTCGCCGTAGAAGACGTCGAAGGATTGCAGCACGTCTTCGAGCTCGAAGCCCCAGTTCCACAGAGCCATCGTCATCTCGTACACGCCTTCCTCGTCCTGGAGCATGCCCTCGGTGAAGTTGGCCTCGAACATGTCGCGCTGCGCTGGATCGGACAGGAAGGTGTCCGCATCGGACGCGTCGTCCTCGGCCATGGCCTCGACGAAGCTCCCGATGTCCTTCTTCGACTTCTTCACATCTGCCGCGTACGCCCACTTGATCACGTGGTGCAGATGGCGGAGCTTCACGATGAGCTTCAGGTCCTTCATGACCAGCATCTTGGCGAAGCCATCCTCGTCGAAAGGCCCGACCGGCGACGCCAGCACTCCCCGCGTGACACGGTCGGGCATGTGCACCGCGATCGACAGGGTGTGGGGGCCCCCGCCCGAATGGCCGGCGACCGCGAAGGTCTCCAGGTGAAGCGAATCGGCGAGCTGTTCCATGTCGGTGCCCCAGTCCACCATCCGGCGCCCCTTCTGCGGCGTCGACCCACCGACGCCGGGTTGGTCAGCGGCGATCATCCACACGCCGAGGGACGCCGTCAACGACTCGTCGGGATTGCGGATCAGACGGGAATCGGAGAGCCCGTGGCTGAAGATGACCGGTGTCCCGTCGGGATCACCGTACGTGCCGTAGGTCAGGTCGCGCCCGTCGGCGAGGGTCAGTGTCTCCATCGGATGGCCTCCTGGTCGGGGTCGTTGCCCAGGTGGACCACGAACAGGTGTCGCCATCCACCGATCGAACGCTCGCCCCCAACCCACCCGTCGCCCGGAACCGGAGCCCGGCGGCCCGTCGAGGCTCGACACGGGAGAGACGGGGCCGACCCTCCGAGACTCGACAGCGTACGCGTACACCAGAGCCGGATACAAGCATGCATGCGCGGCGGACCGCTACCTCATCCGGCTCCAGGGGTCATGTCGCCTGATCCTCGATGAGATCGGTGTAGTCGAGCCGGGACACGGGGTCCGAGGTGGACGATCCGTCCCCCCTGGGCACCTCGGCCGAGGAGCCGCTCACGCTGAACTGGACCTGGCCGACGCCCCGTTGCTCGGTGAAGGTGCAAACCAGCTGAGCGAGCGCCTTGAGCTGGTCAGCGGCGGGCATGGCCGTGAACTCCTCGGTGAGGCCGACCTGCGCGACCCCTGCTGCGAGGTTCGTCGAGTCGACCAGGCCGGGTCCGCTGAACGCGGTGGTCCACCCGGCGTCGCGCTCCGCTGGCTGTTGGCCCGTCGCCGGTCGCGACGACGAGGTCCGCAAAGGTGAACCCACGCGACATGTTTCGCGGGACGGCGCGGATGTGCTCGGTCGAATCGACCAGGCAGATGCTCGTGGTGACCGCATCGGACCCAGGCGGGGACGAGGTTGCCGTGCTGGTCGTGGTGTCGAGGAGGCCGAACGGGACGGCGTCATCGGGCTCGAAGGCCGCGTGCTCCTGGGTCCGGGTTCCACAGCCGGCGAGGGCGAGGACGATGAGCAGGGTCGGTGCGATGGCCCGAACGCTCATGGCACCCCATCTCCTGGCGCGAGACCGGAGACGGGCAGCTCGATCACGAACCGGGCGCCTCCGCCGGGGGCGTCTTCGACCCAGAGCGCTCCGCCATGGAGCGCAACGTGATCGGCGGCGAGGGCGAGTCCGAGACCGGTGCCACGGGGTGCGTCTGTCGACGTTCCGGCGTGACCGCGATGGAACCGGTCGAAGATCGACTGCCTCTCGTCCGGGTCGATGCCGGGACCATCGTCATCCACGCAGATGCGGACCACGTCGGCGCCAGGCGCCGCGCCGATCACGATGCCGGTCGCCCCGCCGCCGTAGTGGCACGGCGTTGTCGAGAAGATTCGCGAGGACCTGCTGCATGCGACGAGGATCGACCGCCACCCGGGTGTCGGCGTCTGCCTCGAGGGTGACACGGACCGTGTCTCCTCGCTCGGCGAGCACGGCCCGTACGAACTCGATAACCGAGACCTCGCGGAACTGCAGCGTGGCGGTGCCGGCCTCGAATCGAGAGATCTCGAGCAGGTCGACCACCAGGCGGTTGAAGGCGACGACCTGCTCGTCGAGGAGGTCGATCGCACGCGACGCTTCCGGAGGCAGCTGGTCGCGGCGCCGATTCACCACGCTGACCGCGGCCGACAGCGCGGTGAGCGGTCCACGCAGGTCATGAGAGACATCCGAGGCGAATCGCGCCTCGCGCCGGACTCGCTCCTCGAGATCCTCGATCATGCCGTTGAACGAGACCGCGAGCGGCTCGAGATCCGGGTCCCCGTTCGCCTCGAGCCGGGCGTCGGACTTGCCGGCGACGATGTCGGTGGCCACCGAGGAGATGGACCGGAGCGGTCGCACGACGCTCCGGCTGACCACCGCTCCGGTCAGCGCTCCGCATCCGGCGGCCACGACCGCGGCGAGCAGGAGCGACGAGCTGAGGACACGAAGCGTTCGATTGAGGTCATCGAGCGAGTTGACCTCGTAGTACGAGGCGTTCAGCGACGCGATCGGGATGCCGACCACCAACGCCGGTGATCCGGCGGTGGCGGCGATCTGCCTCCCGGCATGGCCCTGATCGACGCCTTGGCTAAGGCTCAGCGGCACGGCTGAACGGTCGGCCTCGACCGAGCTCGTGTACCACAGGCCGTCACGCTGGAGGAGCACCTCGCCGGTGCTCTCGAGTTGCAGACCGGCGAGCAGAGTGGTCAGGGCACGGTCATCGGCGCTGACTCGGGTCCGCACGGCTCGAGCGTTGGTGAAGGCTTGTCGCATAGCTGCGTTCTCCCGATCGTCGATGAGCGCAGCGCGCACGGACGAGTAGGCCACCAGCGCCAGAGTGCCGGAAAGGACGAACGACACGAGTCCGAAGGCGAGCATGGCCCGAGCCCGCACCGACAGCCGTCGCCGCTCGGTGCGGACGCCGGGGTCGTGGCGGCGGCCTAGGCGCAGTGGGGTCACGATGCGGCGTGTCTCAGGACCATCCGAGGAACCACGCGTGATCCGCAGGCTCGTCGGCAGCCCGTGCGAACTCCTGGAGCGCCTCTACCAGCTCAGCTCGGCCATCGTCGCTCATCCGTTCCACGATCCGGGAGATCTCGGCGCGCCGCCGCCGCGTCACGAGGTTCACGAGACCTGCCCCCTGGCTCGTGACCGCGAGCTCGACCTCTCGCCGGTCTCCCGCTGCTGCGTCGCGTCGGATCAGACCTTTGCGAACCAGTCGATCGCACATCCTGGTCGCGGTGGACGGCACGACGCCGAGCTGCTCGGCCAGCTCCTGCAGCGACTGCGGGCCCGCGGGCCTGCAACACCACCAGCGTTCGATACTGAGGGAGCGTGACCTCGTCCTGCGCCTCGGTCAGCGAACGGGCGGCGATGCCCACGAGCACCCGGGATGCGGTCAGGACCGACTCGACCAGTGGCTGGGCGTACGTCTCCCTCTTTGCTTGCATCTTGCCAAGTATTGCATACTGCAATCATGTCGTAGACGCGCATCCGGCGCAATCCTGCGGTGATGACCGTTCGCTCGGCGCCTCGACCTCGCCGGCTTCGCGAGACGGTCGCGCGAGGTCCTGCTGCTCTCCGCAGTGACCGGTGTCGTCACCGGTCTCGGCGTAGCCGGCTTCGAGTGGGTAGCCGGCCGAGGAGCCGCTCGACCACCTCTACGACCTCCCGGTCGCCGTCCAGATCGTCGCACCAGGGCGTCGGGCTGATCGTCGCCGCGCTCGCGCTGCGGTGGCTTGCCGGCGGAGCCAGCCCTTCCACGTCGGACGAGTACATCAGGAACTTCCACGACAAGGCCCACCCGCTCGACCTGCGGCCCGCGATCGGGCGGATCGTCGCGTCGATCGCGACCCTCGGGCGCCGGCGGGGCCCTCGGCTTCGAAGGACCATCGATCTACATCGGGTCGGTGATCGGCACCGGCCTGCAGACCCGGTTCCGGCGGCTGTTCCTGCTCACCGACGTCAAGGTACTGATGGTGGCCGGCGCCGCGGCCGGCGTCGCCGCCATCTTCAAGACCCCCGCCACCGGCGCGATCTTCGCCCTGGAGGTGCCCTTCCGCGACGACACCGCCAAGCGGATGCTGCTCCCCGCCCTGGTCGGTTCGGTCACCGGCTACCTCGTCTACGTCGCCATCTACGGCACCACGCCGCTGTTCCCCATCGACGGCTCTCCACCGTTCGGGCTCCGCGAACTGGCCGGAGCTGCCTTGGTGGGCGTCCTCGCCGGCCTCTGCGCCCGTGGCTTCGCCTGGCTCGTGAAGGCGGCCAAGCGGCTGAGCGGCATCCTCCACCCCGTCGTCCGGATCGGCAGCGCAGCAGCGATCCTGGCCGGCCTCACCGATGACGAGCCGCCTCGTCTACGGCGAGAGCCTCACGCTCGGAGCCGGCTACAACGTCATCGCCTGGTTCGCCTCGGACACCCGGGCGTGGTGGGCCGTCGCGCTGCTGCTGGCGCTGCGGACCGCCGCCACATCCGCCACGGTCGGAGGCGGCGGAGCAGGCGGCCTCTTCGTGCCGCTGGTGGTCGGCGGCGCGCTCGTCGGCCGACTTTGCGGCGGCGGGCTTGGCCGAACCGACCCAGACCCTGTTCCCGGTCATCGGCGTCGCCGCGTTCCTCGGGGCCGGCTACCGCACGCCGCTCGCGGCGGTCATGTTCGTCGCCGAATCCACCGGACGGCCCGGCTTCATCGTCCCCGGCCTCATCGCCACCGTCGTCTCACAGCTGATGATGGGGTCGTCGTCGGTCTCGACCTACCAGTCGAGCGACCGCGTCGGTCATCTCGAACAGCGCTTCGAGCCTCCCCCTCACGGCCGCGATCCAAGGCGACGTCCTCACCGCTCCACCCGACACCACCCTCGACCGACTCGTCGAGGACCACCTGCTCCTGACTCGACGCACCACCGTTCCGGTGGTCGACGGCGAGACGCTACGTCGGTCTCGTCAGCGTCGATGATCTGACCGCCATCCCTCGCGAAGAGTGGGCCGACGACACCGGTCGCGGCCATCACGAGGGACGACGCACCTCATGCGGAGCCGGCCTGGACCATCGCCAAGGCCGTGCGCGCCATGGACGGGGGCGGGTTCGACCTCCTGCCCGTCATCGACACCGACGGAGCCTTCGTCGGGATCGTGACCACCACCGACCTGCTCAGGCTCGATGACATCCTCCGCGCCACCGAGGCCGACGAGTAGGACGGGTCGACCGCTCCGGATGCGCACCCCCCGGATCTCCGGATCCGGATGGCGCCCGGGAGATCCCGTTCCTGGACCAGGTCCCCACGTCAGGATCGATCGACTCAGCCGCTGGCGTGGCGACCGAGGAAGTCCAGCGATGCGTCGATCGCCGCCGCCCCGATGGTGTGGTCGTGGTGGGGCAGCACCGCCAGTTCGGAGGTGGGCAGCAGGCGATAGGCGGTGACCGCATCCTCGACCGAGCAGAACGTGTCTCGGTCGCCGGTGAGGACCAGAGTCGGTGCGGTGACGGTGCGAAGGTCATCGAACGTGTACCCCGGCGGTCGGGTCCAGCGCTGGAAGGTCAGCTCGACGAAGGTGCGCCAGTACCCCTCGCCCTGGGCATCGTCGTGGTCCGACTGGACCATGGCGAACATGTCGCCCATGCCGTTCTGCGCGAAGTTCGCGGCGGCCACGTCGGGATCGGCCTGCGTGGCCTCGGGGCTGCCGCCCAGCAGCATCCGGGCCTCGGCGAACATGTGCGACTCGGGGTCGAGCAGGTCGAACCCGGCGTGGTTGACGACCGCTCGCACCGAGTCGGGGTGCCGGATGCTGAGGATGCTCGCGGTGAGCGCCCCCTCGCTGAACCCGCAGACCAGCGGGCGATCCAGTCCCAGGGCGTCGATGAGGCAGGCCACGTCGTCCGCGAGCCGCGATGCCGACGGGATCCCGTCCTTGTGCGTCGTGGCGCCGGAACCGCGCGTGTCGGGAGCTATGACCCGGAAGTGCTCGGCCAACCGGCCCATGTGGTCGTTGTAGGAGACCGGGGCGCCGTCCCAGATGTTGCCCGTCGAGATCAACCCGCCGTGGAGGAGCACCAGCGGCTCGCCCGCTCCCACCTCGCGGTAGTGGATGTCGATGCCGTTGGCGGACACGAAGGCACCGCCGCGTTCGGTCGTGCTCGAGGTGACGGGCATGTGAGGCTCCTTCTGCAGGTGGTTGCTCACATGATGCGGCGCGGCACCTCGGGGGTCATGGGGCGATCACCCCATCTTCGGTGATCGGTCCGATGCCACGTGGCGCTCCTCCGGCACGAGACCGTTCTGCACGGCGAACAGGCTGGCCGCCGCCCGGTTGCCGGCACCGATCTTGGCGTAGATGTGCTCGATGTGGTTGCTGGCGGTCTTCGGTGAGATCACCAGCCGCTCGGCGATCTGCTTGTTCGACAGCCCCTGGGCCACCAACGTCAGCACCTCGATCTCGCGAGCGGTCAGGCCGGCGGGGCCCTCGCGACGCCGCGGGTTGCGGTGCCCCGCCGCCGCCAACACGGACTCGACCGCGTCGCCGTCCATCCGCCCCCTGCGCACCTCGGCCCGCAGCTCCCGGACCGCGTCGGTCGGGCTCGAGCGGCGCCGCGATGCGGCCGGGGTTCACCCATGGCCTGGTAGGCATCGGCCGCTCCCAGGACGCGGGCCGGGAACGGGATCACGTTGCCGGGTAGGCCACGGGGGTAGCCGGACCCGTCGAGACGCTCACGGAAGGCGACCGCGATCTGCCCCAGTGGTGCCAGCTCCTCGGACTGCTTGAGCATCCGCTCGGTGAAGTACGGCTGCATGCGGACCCGTTCCCACTCGCCGACGCTGAGCGGCCCGGGCTTGTCCCAGATGGAGTTCGACACGCCGAGACGACCGAAGCCCTGCACGAGCCCGGCCCGCCGCAACATCACGATGCCGGCGTCGCCGAGTCCCGCGTTCGAGGCTGCCGCCGCAGCGAGCTCGGAGACCCGTTGTCCGTGACCCAGGGTGAACGGTGACTTGAGATCGACGAAGGTCGCGATCGCAAGGAGCGCGGCATCGAAGTCGCACCGAGTCGAGCCGCCGCGTGAGCGATGGCTCGGCATCGATCACCGCGGCCCAGGTTCCGGCACCGTCGAGGCCGTCGAAGATGCTGCCGTCGTCGTCGCACACGCACGACGCAAGCATCGGGTCGAACATCCTGCCCGCGCGCTGCTCGGCCAGCGCGACCGCAGCCGTGACACCGCCGGTGCGATGCGCGACCTCGAGGTACTCGGCGATCAGTGCGATCCGCGACGCCTGCGGAACCTCCTCGCCGGCAAGCTCACCAGGTAGGCCCTTCCCGTCCCACTGCTCGTACGAACCGACAAGCGCAGAAACGACATCATCCGACAGTCCGAGCTGCGCCGCGAGCTGGCCCGCCAGCTGCGCGTGCATGACGATCATGCCGCTCACCCCCGCCCGGTTCCGTGCGAGGTCGATGCCCGCCCGGATCCGACCGATCGGAGGTGAGCCCGAACCGATCAGGCGCATCGACGCCACGACGTCGCCGAGGCTCCCCGGCTCGTGGTCGTACTTCGCGGACTTCAGCGCGATGTCGTCCCCGAACCACTTCGCCTGCTCGTAGGCATCGGTATGGCACCCGACGTTCACCAGCAGCGACGTGTAGTACACCGTCGCCCGATCGGCATCAGCAAGAGCGAGCCGGTCTGCGAGACGCAGTGCGATGAGGCACTGGCGCAGGACGTGCTCCATCGGCTGACCGAAGCCCAGGTCGATCCCGAGCGACAGCGCACCGACGAGCTCGGCCAGCCGCACCCCATGGAGATCTCCTCGACGATCCACGAGCGGACCGTACGCCTCCGCCCGAAGTCATGCCGACGGGGTTCGAGGGCGAGGCAGGCCCTCGGCCCTCATCTCCACCTGTTCGTCTCGCCTCCCTTCCCAATCGGACGATCGATACCCTCGCTCGTCGTGGACCTCCCTGATTCCTTCAGCTTCCGGCAGAAGCCCACAGGCGCGTTCAAGCACCTCCTGCACCTGCCCGTGCACCTGTACCGGATGCGACTCGGCTTCCTGCTGGGCGACCGCTTCGTGCTGATCACCCATCGGGGCAGGAAGACGGGGCAGGACCACCAGACCACCGTCGAGGTCGTCGAACACGACGAGCAGACCCACGAGTACATCGTGTGCTCGGGAACGGGGCCCGATGCCGACTGGTATCGCAACCTGGCGGCCCGACCGGCGAGCGCCATCCAGGTGCGGAACAGATCTTGGGTGCCGACGCAGCGTGTCCTCGACGACGAGGAAGCGGCCCGCCGGTTCGCGGCCTACGAGACGAGGCACCCCGGCACCGCTCGCCGCCTCCTCGCCGCGATGGGCAACAGCTACGACGGGACCGACGAGGGCCGACTCGACATGATGGGATCGATGCCCATGGTGGCGTTCTCGGACAGCGGGCCGGCCGTAGCCCGCGACTGAACGACGGGCTCACCAGCTCGACGAGCCGCTCCGCAGGGCTGAGATCGCGGTCCGCGTCCGTCGCGAGTTCGGACGCCGCCCGCATCAGTCCGACTGCGGCCGTGCCCGTGTACCGACCCGCCCGGTGGTCAGCAGCGCGGGGGCAGCGAAGCTCACTCGTCCCTCGGCGTCGGTGAACTCGGTCAGGACATCGCTCGCGGCTGCTCGGAGCCGCTCGAAGTCGTCGTCGTCGATCATGTCGGCGAGGGTCCACCCCCGGATGTCCGTGTGCACCCATGCGTCGACGGACGGGAATCGAGCGACTCCCTCGCTTCGGATGACCTCGACCTCATCGAAGGCCCGGCCGACGAGCTCGACGAGCTCGGTCTCCTCACCGAGGCAGAACGGGGCCAGGAGCGCATCCGCCGGCTCGTCGCCGAACAAGCCGCGCACGAGCGAAACCATGGCCGCGTAGCCCGGGCTCTCTTCGACCGAGGACCAGGTCGCGATCACGACTCGACCATCCGGACCGAGGACCCGGGCCATCTCTCGAACGGCCCCGTCCCGATCGCCGAAGAACATCATCGAGAACGCCGCGACCACTCGGTCGAAGGCCCCGTTCTCGTACCCGACCGCCTCGGCCGTCCCGTGTCGCCACTCGACCTGTTCGGGCGCGCGGCGGGCGACCGCGAGCATGGCGTCGTTGGGGTCGATGCCGACAGCGAGGCCCGAGGGGCCGACTCGTTCGGACGCAGCGCGGGCGACGATGCCGGTTCCGCAGCCCACGTCGAGCACGCGGCTGCCTGCACCTACCGCGGCGAGGTCCAGCAGCCGCGGAACCCACTGAGCGAAGAGGGCGGGCACGAAGAACTCGTCGTACACCGCAGCAGCGCTCGTGACGACCTGACCTCGATCTGCATCTGTCATGCATCCCAGCATCCGACGGGGTCGGCTTGCAGTCACGCGCGAATCTCGAACTCGAGGGATCGGCCATGTCGATGTCGTGGTCATGCTCGTGAGTCGCCTCCGCGCGCTCGAACAGGCCGTCAGGGCAGTCGGCCATGACGGGCAGCGAGGAATTCGTAACGAGTTCGCGACACTGGTTCGGCGCCACATCGGGCAGGTACCCAGTGCCGGACCCGGCCCGACGCACTGTGTCTGATCGTGGAGCGACCCGGGGGCGGCCTGACCCAAAGGAGTTGTCCATGTTGCTGCTCGTCCTCCTCGTCCTCTTCGCCGTCGGCGCTTCGGCTGCGGTCCTGCTCGTCCACAGGAACGCGTCCGGTCGGCGCCTCGAGGAGGAGCTCCACGCGACCGGGACACTGGAGCCGATGGTGGCCCGATCGCAGCTCGCGTCCCGCAGTTGGGAAGACTCGCCACGTGCGGCGTGATCGGAGCCGGGCGCTGATCCGACGGACCGCACGCATGATCGACCCCACGACCGGGGTAGGTGACCGAGATGTCCGACTACGTCATCCCACCGCCTGAGCCCAAGCCGATCGACGAGAAGAACTGGTTGGAGCTGCAGCACTTCGCGGACCGAGCCGTGTTGCGGGGGCACCCCTCCGGTTCGGAGAGGTGCCAGAACTGCCTGTACTACCTCGACACCGACGCCGACCTGACCTACTGCTGGCATCCTCAGCTGAGGATCCTCGTGGGGCAGGACTGGTGGTGCCAGTGGTGGGAGCCGGTTCCGTCGGATTGATGAGGATCGGATCGATCAGGAGACGCCCGAAGGTCCGGACCCAGGAGGTACGCCAGATGGCCAACGACCACGATGATTCCCACGACCGGCCCACGGCTCGTCAGATCCTCCATGCCGCGACCGGAGACCGTGATGCGGAAGCCCAGGCCCTCGCCGACCAGGATCCGGACGTCACGGAGGAGGACGCGCGCATCGCGGTCCGGCGGGCGCACGGCGAGGCCGGTGCGGATGCCCCGCAGACCGAGACCGACATCGCCCACCCCGAGGACGCGGAAGCGGTGCGGCGGGAACGGGAGCAGTGAAGGCCACTACCGGGCGCGCAGGAGCGCGGCCGCGTGCCGAGCGACCATCCGGTCCTCGTCAGTCGACACCACCAGCACGTCGATCGGGCCGATGAACTCGAGACCAGCCGTGATCTCGGATCGCACGTCGGCTGCGTGCTCGCCGATGCCGCCGGTGAAGACGAGCGTGTCGAGGCCACCGAGCAACGCCGTGTAGGCGCCGATCTGCTTGCGGACCGTGCGGCAGAAGATCTGGACCGCCATCGCAGCCCGCTCGTCGCCGACGGCCCGGGCGGCGAGCAGCGTGCGCATGTCCGACGAGGAGCCCGACAGGCCCAGGAGGCCGGACTCGTGGTTCACGAGGCGATCGAGCGACGTCGCGTCGTAGCCGTCCTCGGCCAGCAGGTGCACCAGGAGACCAGGATCGAGGTCACCGGAGCGGGTGCCCATCACGATGCCGCCGGTCGGCGTGAAGCCCATCGTGGTGTCGGCTGAGCGACCGTCTCGGATGGCGCACATGCTGGCGCCGGCGCCCAGATGGGCGATCACCGCTCGGCCGAGCCTCTCGGCACCTATGTGCTCGACGACGTACTCGTACGACAAGCCGTGGAAGCCGTAGCGGCGCACCCCGTCGAGCCAGAGTCGGTCCGGCAACGCGAAGCGGGCCGCCTCCTCCGGGATCGTGTGGTGGAAGGCGGTGTCGAAGCAGGCCACTTGGGGTACGCCTCCGAAGGCGGCGCCAGCAGCCTCGATGCCGGTGATGGCAGCAGGCTGGTGCATCGGCGCGAGCGGGACGAGCGCGCGGAGATCGTCGAGCAGGTCGCCGTCGACCACCGCAGGGCCGACGTGCGCGGCCCCGCCGTGCACCACCCGATGACCGATGACGTCGAGCGGTGGGAGGTCTGCTCCCGGGACGGCGTCGAGCGCCTCTCCGATGCCGACGCCGTCCGCCGACCAGCGCCAGAGCACCTTCTCGTCGCCCGATCGCGGACCGACCGTGAACACCGCGACCTTGATCGTCGAAGAGCCGGCATTGATGCACAGGACGACGAGGTCGGTCACGCCGGCCAGGTCCAGTCGCGCACCTCGGGCATGTCCTCCAGGTGCTGGCGCACGTAGGCATGGTGGCGCTCGAGCATGCCGTCGCAGTAGGTCGAGAGCTCAGCCGCTCCTGGGGGGAGCCGCCTCGACCGGCGCAGGGCCTCTCCGGCCAGGTGGTAGCGGCTCATTCGGTTGAGCACGACCATGTCGAAGGGGGTGGTGGTGGTGCCCTGCTCGCGGTAGCCGCGGACGTGGAACCGGTCGGTATCGACCTGGCCGTGGATGAGGGCGTGCACCGCTCCGCCGTAGCCGTGGAACCCGAACAGCACGTGGGTGTCCTCGGTGAAGTGATCCACGAACTCGCCGGCGGTCATGCCGTGCGGGTGGTCGTTGGCCGGCATCAGCTTCATGAGGTCGACGACGTTGACGACGCGGACGCGCAGGTCGGGCACCCATTCGCGCAGCAACGCGGCCGCCGCGAGGATCTCCATGGTCGGGGTGTCCCCGGCGCAGGCCAGCACCACGTCGAGTGGATCGCCGGGCTGCTCGGTGCCGGCCCACGCCCAGGTACCGAGACCGTGTGCGCAGTGGGCGGCAGCCTCGTCGACGGTGAGGTACTGCAGTTCAGGCTGCTTGTCGATCACGATGAGGTTGACGTAGTCGTGGCTGCGGAGGCAGTGGTCGGCCACCGACAGCAGGCAGTTCGCGTCAGGCGGCAGGTAGACCCGCGAGACCTCGCCGCGCTTGGTGATCAAGGTGTCGATCAGCCCTGGGCCCTGATGGCTGAAGCCGTTGTGATCGTTGCGCCAACAGGTCGACGTCAACAAGATGTTCAACGACGGGATGGAGCGTCGCCACGGCAGCGATCGGGCTGCCTCGAGCCACTTGGTGTGCTGCACGGTCATCGAGGCCGAGACCATGGCGAACGCCTCGTAGCTCGCGAACAGGCCGTGGCGACCGGTCAGCGTGTAGCCCTCGAGCCAGCCGTGGCAGAGGTGCTCGCTCAGGACCTCCATGACCCTCCCGCCCGCCGACACGTGGTCGTCGCCGGCGACGGTCCGCTCGACCAGGCAGCGGTCGGTCTCCTCGAACACCGCGCCCAGACGGTTCGAGTTGGTCTCGTCCGGACAGAACAACCGGAAGTCGGCCTGGTCCGCGTTCTCCCGGTAGATGTCGCGCAGCAGCTCGCCGAACGGCCGGGTCGACTCGTGCACGACGGTTCCCGGGGCTGCCACGTCGACTCCGTAGTGGCGCCAGTCGGGCACGCGGAGGTGATGCGGATCCCGACCCCCGTTGGCCTGGGGGTTGGCGCCCATCCGACGTTCCCCCGACGGGGCCGACGCCTCGATCTCGGGATCGACGCGGCCGTTCGCGTCGAAGAGCTCCTCAGGGCGATAGCTCCGCATCCAGCGTTCGAGGATCTCGAGGTGCTCCGGGTTGGAGCGCACCTCCGACACCGGAACCTGGTGGCTCCGGAAGGTCCCCTCGACCGCCAGCCCATCGACCGTGGCCGGGCCGGTCCAGCCTTTCGGCGTGGCCATGACGATGGCTGGCCACCGAGGAAGGGTCACCTCGCCACTCGCCCGTGCTTCGTGTTGGATGGTCCGGATCGACTCCACACACCGATCGAGCACCTCGGCCAGCTCCCGGTGCAGCACCGCCGGATCGTCGCCGGCGACCAGGTGCACCTCGTACCCGTGGCCCTCCAACAGCCCGCGTACATCATCCATCGGCGCCCGGCCCAGCACGGTCGGTCCGCTGATCTTGTAGCCGTTGAGGTGCAGCACCGGGAGCACTGCCCCATCGCGACGGGGATCGAGGAACCGGATGCTCTTCCACGAAGCCTCGAGCGGTCCGGTCTCGGCCTCCCCGTCACCGACCACGCAGGCGACGATCAGGTCGGGGTTGTCGAACGCGGCGCCGAACGCATGGACCAGCGCGTACCCCAGTTCGCCACCCTCGTGGATCGATCCGGGCGTCGGGACGCTGACGTGGCTCGGGATGCCGCCCGGAGTGGAGAACTGCCGAAACAGCCGCTGCAGCCCGACCAGATCCCTCGAGACCTCGGGGTACACCTCGCTGTAGGTCCCCTCCAGATAGACGTTGGCCAGGATCGCCGGCCCGCCATGACCCGGGCCGGCGAGGTAGATCACATCGAGGTCGTCACGACGGATGACCCGGTTCAGGTGGGCGTACAGGAAGCTCAGGCCGGGCGAGGTCCCCCAGTGGCCGAGCAGCCGGGGCTTGATGTGCTCGGGCCGAAGCGGCTCGAGCAGCAACGGGTTGGCCTGCAGGTAGATCTGGCCGACCGTGAGGTAGTTGGCCGCCCGCCACCACGCATCGATGCGGTCCAGTTCGGCATCGGTCAGCGGATCGGGGGTCTCCATGGGGCGCAGCTTCCCACCGTGCCGTTCCTCCAGCACCGCAGCGGGTCGCCGCCGGCCCAGTCGGGAGGTCTCGCTACCGGCCGGCGCGTCGATGCCGGCCCCTACATCGAGAGGGCCCGGACGTCCATCGTGCCGTCTCCTGGGATCGGGGGAGCGCCGGCCGGATCATCTCCTGCCGGAGTCAGTCCATCGGCACCGACGTCCGCCATCGGCGGGCCTTCCGGATCCTCGGCCACTCCCTGGTGCGGCGGATCGAGCAGTGTCCCCCGGAGGAGCCACAGCAGCACCGCGAGGATCATCAACGCGCTGCCGGCGATGGCCGCGACAGCCCCGAGGTAGGAGGGCGTGAGCTCGACCGACGCGAGCTTGCGGCCGTCCAGGACGACCAGGACCGTCCCGCTCACGATCGCGGCACCGGCGATCAGCGCCGAGCCTGCCACCGTCAATCGCCAGCTCGACAGCGCCTGGCCGAAGATCATCGGCGTCGGTGCGCGATGGGCGCCACGACCGGCGAGGAGCACGGCCGTCACCAGCGCGGTCCAGCTCGCGGCGACGAAGTACGCGGCGATGACATCGCTCGGTCGATGCCATCCGGCTGTGAGCGTGCCGGCCCCGACCGCCACGGCGTAGGCGACCCCGATCGAGCCCGCGAGGACACGCAGCCGCGGTGGAACAGCGAGCATCAGGGCGAGGGCCACTGACATCGCCACCGTGGCATGTCCGCTCGGGAAGCTCGGCACCAGGGCGGCGCCCGGGCGATGAAGGAGATCGGGTCGGCCCAACACGTGGGACTTCAACACCTGGGTGGTGAGGTTCGCCCCGATGATCATGACTCCGATCCCCACGGCGAGACGGGGCCGCCGTCGAGTGAGCGCCAGCAGCGCCAATAGGACGGCGGCGACCCCCAGGGATGTCACGCTGACCGTGTCGAGCACCTGGTTCGTGGCGCGCTGCACTGCCTCGTGGCTGCTGCGGCCGACGATCGCGGCCTCGTCCACCCGTTGCCCGTCGAAGGTGCGCACCGCACCGATGTACAGGCCGTACACCGACGCGGCCCACACCATCCCGAACACGACGAGCAGCAGCACTCGGAGCTTCGGACCCATCCCGGGCCGCGTCACGTGGGTTCCTCTGCTCGGCCGGTCGGCCATCGATGCGATCGATGCCACTGGTCCGATGGCTGGACCACATCGCCCTCATGGTGGATGCCTCTGCAGGCTGGGGAACCGGCGATCGACTCGATCCGGAGATCCAAGCACAGCTCGACGCCGATCATGCGCCGTCTCTGCACGGTAGAGCCGACCGGATGAAGGTCGAACCCCTGAACGACGCTGCAGCGCCGCTCTGCCCTCGACGGAGGTACGGCGCATCCCCTCTGCATGTCGGCTGCAACCCTCCTGCAGCACCGCTGTCGGATCTTGGTGACGACGGCGAGGCTCACCGCTTCGCCCCGAGCAAGAGGAGAATCCTGTGCCGTTCGTGAACGTCAAGGTCATCGAGGGCGTGTTCAGCGCCGACCAGAAGCACGACATGATCGCCAAGCTCACCGACACGATGGTGTCGATCGAGGGGGAGAACATGCGGCCCGTCACGTGGGTGGTCATCGAAGAGGTGGCCAGTGGTGAGTGGGGCATCGGGGGCAACGCCCTGTCCACCGCCGACGTGGTGGCTCTCGCCGCCGGCGCCACCGTCGGCTGAACACCGTCGCCATCTGTCCATCCGGCGTTCCGATCGAGGTTGGGACGGCGCACAACCGAACCGAGGATCCATGCACATCCCCAAGAACGACATCCCGACCAAGATCGACGTGCCTGGCGCCGTGGCCCGACAGGCGCTCGACTTCGGCGACGTCTCGGCGTACGCCTCGCTCGGCGCCGAGTACTTCTCGCTCGGCGCCGGCACCGACATCGCCCCGCTGCTCGAGGGCTTGGACGGCGATGCCTGCCAGGCTCCACATTGGGGCTTCATGATCACCGGCGAGGTCATCGTGTCCTACACCGACGGCACCGAGGAATCCTGCGCCGGCAGCGACCTGTTCTACTGGCCGCCGGGCCACAGCGTCCGCGTCGTCGACGACGCGGAGGTCATCCTCTTCAGCCCCCAGATCGAGCACGGCGCAGTCATGGACCACATGCTGGCCCGAATGGCCGGCTGACGGTCCACGCCCACCCACCTTCGCGACGGAACGAGAGAACCATGGAACCGAACGAACAGCTCGCCCTGATCATCCCGATGCTCAAGGACCTGGCGAGAGGCATCAGCGACGAGCAGCTCGACGGTGCCACCCCCTGCGCTGGCTTCACCGTCGAGGGCGTCCTCGATCACATGACCGGCCTGGCGACAGGATTCGCGCCGATGTTCCGGGGCGAGGATCCCGGGACCGCGGCAGCCCCGCCCCCGGGTCCCGGCATCATCGCGGACTTCGACCGAGCCATGGAGGGACTCCTCGCCTCGGTCCAGAGCCCGGGCGCCCTCGATCGGACCATCGCCACGCCCAGCGGTCCGCTGTCCGGCGAGGTGTTCGCCCGGCTGGTCGCGCTCGATGGGCTCGTCCACGGATGGGACCTCGCCACCGCGACCTCACAGGACTGGACGCCGCCTCCCCACCTGGTCGCGGAGGTGGACGCGTTCGCGCGCGGGGCCATCTCATCGGAGATGCGAGACGGTGGCGCGTTCGGCCCCGCACTGACCGCCACCGCCTCTGCCGGCCCGATGCAGCAACTCGCGGCGTTCACCGGCCGTGCAGCCTGATCGGAACCCCTCGCCGAGCCGACGGACCGGCGATGTCGGTCGTGACCGCATCGCCCGGGTTCGCTGGAGGGACAGGCGGGATCAGACTGCGGGAACCGGCGGCAGGGGTGGAAAGGCCTGCCCGATCCCGGTGATCTCCACCACGTAGCTGACGACTCGGCTGGATGCTCCCAGGTGGATCGTCACACCGCGGGGTTCGAGCTCCTCACGCGCCCCCAACAGAGCTCGGATGGAGCTGGAATCGAAGAACGTCACCTCGCCGAGATCGAGGACCACCGAAGTGATGCCCTCGCCCGCTGCGTCGACGATGGTGTCGCGGAACTGCTCCCAGTTGTGGGTCTCGAGCTCGCCCTCGAAGACGAGCGTGATGCTGCGCTGGACCATTGCCGTACCTCCCCAAGGTGTCGCACCAACGCTTCGGGTGAAGCCATCTGATCTGCAGGAGTGAACGTACACAGCATGGTTCAGTCGTGACAAGGCGCAGGTCCTGTACGTCGAGTCGGGCGATCAGCCCGCCGGCGCATCCGGAAACAGCCGGGCTCGCGTCTCATGATGGGCGGTCGCGGGTACGAGCGCAGCCTGATGCCACCACCTCGCCGCCCTCGAAATGTTCCCGCCGCCACCTATCGCCTGCAGCTGCACGCCGGCTTCACGTTCGACGATGCTGCCGGCATCGCGTCGTACCTCTGCGATCTCGGAGTGTCGCACGTCTACACCTCGCCCCAGCTGCAGGCCACGCCGGGCAGCACGCACGGCTACGACGTCGTCGACCACGGCGCCGTCTCCGACGACCTCGGCGGAGCGACCGGGCGCGAGCGGTTCGTGACCACGCTTCGATCGGCCGGCCTGGGTCAGGTGCTCGACATCGTGCCGAACCACATGGCGGTCGGCACCGAGCGCAATCGGTGGTGGTGGAGCCTGCTCCGCGAAGGCCCCGAAAGCCCGGTGGCCGCGGCCTTCGACATCGACTGGGACCCGCCGGAGTCCAAGTTGCGCTCGACCGTGCTGCTGCCCGTCCTGGGCGACCACTACGGACGGGTGCTCGAGCGGCGGGAGCTGACGCTCGAACCGCTGAACACCGACGACCCGAACCTGGCGGTCGAGGTCGTCGTACGGCACGGCGAGTCGATGTTCCCGCTCCGGGTGGGGTCGCTGGCCGAGGTCAGTGGCACGGATGACTGGGAGCGAGCGGTCGACGCGGTCAACGCCACGATCGACCTGCTCGACGAGCTGCTCGACGCGCAGCACTACCGGCTGGCGTTCTGGCGCACCGGCAGCTTCGAGCTCGACTACCGGCGGTTCTTCGACGTGACCGACCTGGCCGGGATCCGGGTCGAGGAGCCGGTGGTCTTCGATCTCACGCACCAGCTCATCGGCTCGTGGGTGCAGGACGGGTCCGTCGAGGGTCTCCGGGTCGACCATCCGGACGGGCTCCGGGATCCGGCCGCCTACCTCGGCCGGTTGCGGGAGCTGGCGCCCGACGCATGGATCGTGGTGGAGAAGATCCTGGAGCCCGGCGAAGACCTCCCCCCGTGGCCGATCGACGGGACCACCGGCTACGACGTGCTCAACCTGCTGGGCGGGATGTTCATCGATCCGCGAGGGGTCGAGCCCCTCAGTGTCCTGGCCGCTGAGCTCACGGGCGAGGCGATCGAGTTCGAAGAGGTCGCGGCCGAGGCGAAGGTCGACGTCCTGTCGGACCTGATGGCCACCGAGGTGCACCGGTTGGCATCGCTGTTCGTCGACGTGTGCGAGGAGCACCGGCGGTATCGTGACTATGCCCGCCACGAGCTTGAGGAGGTGCTCTCGGCGCTGCTCGTGGCCTTCGACGTGTACCGCACCTACGTCACCGAGGCCGGCGATCGGTCCGACCAGGATCTGTCCCGCATCGACTCCGCCACCATCCGAGCCGAGAAGGACCACCCCCACCTCGACCACGACCTCCTCACGTTCCTCGGTTCGGTTCTCCGCTCCGATGCGGGCTTCGACGGACGATCGGAGGCCGAGCTCCGAATGCGCTTCCAGCAGCTGACCGGGCCGGTGATGGCGAAAGGAGTGGAGGACACCGCCGTCTACCGCCACCTCGCAGTGGCCGCCGCCAACGAGGTGGGAGGGAACCCCGCGTCGCCCGCGTGCACGCCGGCGATGTTCCATCGTGCGAACGCCGCCCGGAACGCGACGTGGCCGGCGGGCATGCTGGCGCTGACGACCCACGACACCAAGCGCAGCGAGGACGTCCGGGCCCGACTGAGCGTCCTCACGGAGATCCCGGAGCAGTGGTCGGCCACCGTACGCCGGTGGTTCGATCGGAACCGTGGGCACCGAGGTGCCCACGGGCCGGACGGCCTGACCGAGTACCTGATCTACCTGACCCTGGTCGGGGCCCACCCCCTTCCGATCGACCGGGCCCGTGACCACCTCGTGAAGGCCATGCGGGAGGCCAAGCGCTCGACCTCCTGGTTGCACCCCGACCCCGATGCCGAAGCCTGCTCGCAGCAGTTCCTCGAATCGATCCTCGGCGACCGGGGCTTCGTCGACGACCTCGACCGCTTCGTCGAGGCCATTCTCGGTCCGACACGAACGACCTCTCTGGCGCTGAAGCTGACTCAGCTGACCTCGCCCGGCGTCCCCGACCTCTATCAGGGCAGCGAGCTCTGGGATCTCAGCCTCGTCGACCCCGACAATCGTCGTCCGGTCGATTTCGACCGGCGAACGGGAGCGCTGGGGGTGCTGCCAGCGACCGCTGCGCTCCTGCCACCGGTGGAGCATGACGAGGTGGGCCTCACGAAGCTGTTCGTGGTCAAGCGGACGTTGCGACTGCGGGCGGCGATGCCCGAGGCGTTCGGGCCGGGCGCCAGCTACGAGCCTCTCGTCGGCAGGGGTTCGAAGGCCGACCACCTCGTCGCGTTCATCCGCGGCGGCGATGCGATCACGATCGTGCCTCGACTGGTGCACACGCTCGGGAAGGACTGGGGCGACACGACCGTGGTGCTCCCCCATGGAACCTGGCAGGATGTCTTCGCCGCGCCGCTGGCGTCGATGACCGACCGCGGCGACCAGGCGTTGAGCGAGGGCACGGTCCTCGTCGCCGACCTGCTGTCGTCGTTCCCGCTCAGCCTGCTGCGCCGGGTCAGCCGAGGCGTGGCATGAGCCGGCAGAGCGGCTACCACGTGTGGGCCCCCACCCCCGATCGGGTCGAGGTCGAGGTCAACGGCGTGCGCCACCCCATGCAGCGCCACCGGAGCGGCTGGTGGCGCACGTCCGACGTCGACCGGCTCCCCGGAGCCGACTACGGCTTCGTGCTCGACGGAGGTCCCTGCCGTCCCGATCCTCGATCCGAGTGGCAGCCGGCAGGGGTGGACGGCCGATCGCGGGTCGTCGATCACCGCTCGTTCGAGTGGACCGACGACACGTTCGTCCCGAACACACTCGGCCACGCCGTCATCTACGAACTGCACGTCGGCACATTCACCGCGGGGGGCCGGTTCCTCGACGTGATCGAGCGCCTCGACCACCTGGTGGAGCTGGGCGTCACCCACCTCGAGCTGATGCCCGTGGCCGCGTTCTCGGGCCGTCACGGCTGGGGCTACGACGGTGTCGCGCTCTGGTCACCCCACCCCCGGTACGGCAGTCCCGACGATCTGCGCAGCCTCGTCGATGCCGCCCACGGCGCCGGGCTCGCGGTGCTGCTCGACGTCGTCCACAACCACCTCGGACCCGAGGGGAACCACCTCGCCAGCTTCGGTCCCTACTTCACCGACCACCATCGCACGCCCTGGGGGACGCCGTCAACCTCGACGCCGCGCACAGCGCGGAGGTCCGGCGATTCATCATCGGGAACGCATGCATGTGGCTCCGCGACTACCACCTCGACGGTCTGCGGCTCGATGCCGTGCACGCGTTGCACGACGACTCGGCCCTGCACCTGCTCGAGGAGCTGTCGCGCGAGGTCGACGACCTGGAGCGAACGCTCGGCCGGCCGATGGTTCTCATCGCCGAGAGCGAACGCAACGACCCGCGCACGGTGGCACCCCGTCCTGTAGGTCACGGGATCGATGCGCAGTGGGCCGACGACCTCCACCACGCGCTGCACGTGGCCCTGACGGGGGAACGCATCAGCTACTACGAGGACTTCACTGGCCTGCTCGACGTAGCCGGGGCGCTCGAGCGGGGCATCGTCTTCGACGGCCGCTTCTCACCCGCCCGCAACCGCGTCCACGGCCGACCTCTACGGGACTTCGATCTCGGTCCCCGCCCCGCCGACCGGCTCGTCACCTGTCTCGAGAACCACGACCAGGTGGGGAACCGCGCCGCGGGCGAGCGCACCAACCACCTCGTCGGCCTCGACCGCTTCCTGGTCGGCGCGACCGTCGCCCTCATGGCGCCCGGCATCCCCATGCTCTTCCAGGGCGAGGAATGGGCCGCGTCCGCACCGTTCCCGTTCTTCGCCGACCACCAGGATCCCGGCCTGATCGACGCGGTCAGGAAGGGTCGGATCGCGGAGTTCGCGGCGTTCGGCTGGGATCCCGACGAGGTTCCCGACCCCGAGTCCGTCGAGACCTTCGATCGCTCGAAGCTCTCATGGGACGAGCTCGACGAACCGGCGCACGATCGCGCCTTCGGGCACTACCGGGCGCTGATCGCCCTCCGGCGCAGCCACCCCGACCTGCGCGACGGGCAGTTCGTGCGGTCGGTCCTGGTGCACCCGTCCGGTGCCGCCATCGCCTTCCACCGCGGCGAACTCGTCGTCGCCGCCAACCTGGGGTCGGAATCGGTCCGCCTCGATCTCGGTGGCTGCCGTACGCCGCCATTGATCACTTCCGGCGAGGTGCGGGCAGCGCCACAGGGCCTCGACCTGGGGCCCGACTCGGCCGTCGTGGCGCGAGTCGGGCTGCTGCTCGCGACGTTCGATCTGGACGAGCGATAGACGAGGGCGCGTCGGGGTAGGAGCGGCCGATGCAGATCTGGCCCGGCGATCCCTATCCACTCGGCGCGACCTACGACGGGTCCGGTACCAACTTCTCCGTGTTCACGGAGGCGGCCGACCAGGTCGACCTCGTCATCTTCGACCCTGACGGGGTCGAACAGCAGATCCCGCTGACCGAGGTCAACGGGCATTGCTGGCACGCCTACCTTCCCGGCATCGGTCCGGGCACGCGCTACGGCTACCGGGCGCACGGCCCTTGGGACCCGGGCCACGGGCTCTGGTGCAACCCGGCCAAGCTGCTGCTCGACCCCTACGCCCGGGCCATCGACGGGTCGGTCGACTGGCAGGAGGCCTGCTTCCCCTATCCCACCGGTGCGATCGACGACGACGACTGGCCGATCGGCCGCAACGATGACGACAGCGCCCCGCACGTGCCCCGCTCCGTGGTGCACAACCCGTACTTCGACTGGGCCAACGATCGCCCGCCGGCCACGCCGATGGACGAGACGGTCATGTACGAGCTCCACGTCCGCGGCTTCACGATGCAACACCCCGACATCGAGCCGGAGCTGCGGGGCACGTACGCGGGTCTCGGGCATCCTGCGGCGATCGACTACCTCCAGCGGCTCGGCGTGACCGCAGTCGAGCTGCAGCCCGTGCACCAGTTCGTCCACGACGCACACCTGGTCGAGCGCGGTCTGCACAACTACTGGGGCTACAACACCATCGGCTTCTTCGCTCCCCACGACGACTACTCGGCCGCGTCCCGGCGGCCCGATGCGGTCGGAGGCGAGCAGGTGCAGGAGTTCCGCCAGATGGTTCGAGACCTCCACGATGCCGGGATCGAGGTCATCCTCGACGTCGTCTACAACCACACCGCGGAGGGCAACCAGCTGGGACCGGTCCTGTCGTTCAAGGGCCTCGACAACCCCGCCTACTACCGCCTCACCGAGCCGGCCGAGAGCGGAAACCGCTACTACATGGACTACACGGGTACCGGCAACACCCTGAACATGCGCCACCCGCACGTGCTGCAGCTGCTCATGGACAGCTTGCGCTACTGGGTCACCGAGATGCACGTCGACGGCTTCCGGTTCGACCTGGCCTCGACCCTCGCCCGAGGGCTGCACGAGGTGGACCGACTGTCCGCGTTCTTCGACCTGATCCAGCAGGACCCCGTCGTCTCGCGGGTCAAGCTGATCGCCGAGCCGTGGGACGTCGGTGAGGGCGGCTACCAGGTCGGTAACTTCCCGCCACTGTGGTCGGAGTGGAACGGGCGCTATCGCGACACCGTGCGCGACTTCTGGCGAGGCGAGAACCAGACGATGGGCGAGTTCGCCTCCCGGCTGACCGGCAGCAGCGACCTGTACGAGAGCGACTCGCGACACCCAGCGGCCAGCATCAACTTCATCACGGCCCACGACGGGTTCACGCTCGCTGACCTGGTGTCCTACGACGACAAGCACAACGAGGCCAACGGCGAGGACAACACCGATGGGGAGAGCCACAACCGGTCGTGGAACTGCGGCATCGAAGGACCGACGCACGACGACGACATCAACGGGTTGCGCCGCCGCCAGCAGCGCAACCTGCTGTCGACGCTGCTGCTGTCGCAGGGCGTGCCGATGCTGCTGATGGGCGACGAATGCGGCCGCACTCAGCTCGGCAACAACAACGCCTACTGCCAGGACAACGAGCTGTCGTGGTTCGCGTGGACCGACGCCGACGACAGTGCCGACCTGCTCGACTTCACCCGGCAACTGATCCAGCTGCGGCGGGACCATCCTGTGCTGCGGCGGCGTCGGTGGTTCACCGGCGAGTCGATCCGAGGATCCGAGTCCCACCAACTCGCCTGGTTCAACCCAGGCGGCGATGAGATGAGCGACCACGACTGGTCCGTCGGCTACGCCAAGGCCGTCGGCCTGTTCCTCAACGGCGAGGCCATCCCCTGGCCGGGGCGACGAGGGGAACCTGTGGTGGACGACCGTCTCCTGCTGCTGTTCAACGCCCACCACGAGGCGATCGAGTGGACCATGCCTGACGAGTCGTGGGGCGACCGCTGGCTCGTCTCGCTCGATACCGGTCGCGACGACCGCTCCCTCCCCGACCCCGATGAGTGGATCAAGCCCGGTGACATCTGCAGCACACAGGGCCGCTCCGTGGTCGTCCTGCGACGCCCGACCGGGTGATCACCTGACCGGCCGCGTCCTCCTGCTGTGCCGGCGCCGGTCTCCTACGCACACGAACCACGCCGTCTCCTTCGACCGCATGAGACCGCCGCCGCGGCCCGGCGTCGTCGCGCCCGCCCGGAGTTCATCCTCGAGGAGGATGTCCGGGGCGGGCCGATCCAGCATCATGACGTGGTCGTTGCCGCGCGAACCGTGAGCCTCTGGGAGTGCCGTGTCGATCGCCACTGCTGACCGCGTTCCATCGCCACCGCCGCCGTACCGCGCCGCCACGGCCATGGCGCCCCCTCCGCCTCCGCCGCCCTACCGCGCCGCGACGCCGGCAATCCCCCCTCCGCCACCTCCGTACCGCGCCGACGGCAGCCGCGCACGCACCTCGCGGCTGCCGGCGTGGGCGCCGAGCGCGCTCCTCGTCGCCGTGCTTGTCATCGGGCTGCCTGCGCACTTCCAACCAGTGGTCGGTCTGTTGATCGGGCTGGCCGTCCTCACGCCGCTCGAGCGGCTGTTCCCACGCCATCGCCAACCGGTGCGGCGGCCGGGGCTGCGCACCGACCTGTACCACTTCCTGTTCACCGGCCTGCTCAACACCGCGGCGATCATCGCCGGGGTGATCGTCGTGATCGTGCTGTTCACATGGGCGCGCATCGACGCGTCGGCGACGTGGCTGGCCGCCAGGCCCGTCTGGATGCAGGGCGCGATCGCGTTCGCCATGTTCGAGGTGCTCGGCTACTGGTACCACCGCCTGAGCCACGCCGTGCCGTTCCTATGGCGATTCCACGCTGTGCACCATTCGAGCAGCACGCTCGACTGGCTGTCCGCACCTCGCCTTCACCCGCTGGAGGGCTTCTTCGGGTTCCTGCTCATCGCGCCGCCGATGTACGTGCTCGGCGTCTCCGCCCAGGCCATCGGCGTGTTCGGCGTGTTCGCGCAGCTGTGGGCCATCCTGTTGCACGCCAACATCCGGTGGCGCCTGCGGCCGCTCGACGGCATCTGGGGCACGCCGGAGTACCACCACTGGCATCACAGCAACCACCCCGAGGCCCGCAACCGGAACTTCTCCGGCCAGCTGCCCGTCGTCGACATGGTTTTCGGCACCTACTACCAGCCGAAGGATCGCCGGCCCGAGGTGTATGGCATCGACGAACCGATGCCCGCGGGCTACGTGGCGCAGCTCACCCACCCGCTCCGACGCACTCCGAACCGGTAGCCACCCGGTGATGTGGGGATGGTGGGACGGCTGCGCGTGGGCCCGACCAGGAGTAGTCGCCCGGCACCCCTGATGTCCAAGCCCGACCAGGTCACCTATATAGGGTTCGGCCATGGGGGCAGACGAAGGAATCGACAGCCGCGGACTACGGACGGTGCCGGAGGACCTCGTCGAGCGCTACATCGACGCCGGTTGGTGGACCGACGACTCGCTCGGCGATCTCGTGGCGGCCGGCCTCGCCGCCATGTCGGAGGCACCGTTCGCGGTGTACTCCGACGTCCGCCCGTGGCACAGCACCATCGGAGACGTCGAGCGGGCCGCCCGCGCCTTCGCCGGGTCGCTGAGGGCCCGAGGCATCGGGCCCGGGGACATCGTCGTCTTCCAGCTGCCGAACTGGGTCGAGGCGGCCATCACCTTCTGGGGCACCGCGTTGGCCGGTGCCGTGGTGGTACCGGTCGTGCACTTCTACGGCGCCAAGGAGCTCGCCTACATCGTCGAGGTCACCCAGCCCTCGATGGTCATCACCGCCGACCGCTTCGGGCACAACGACTACGCCTCCGCCTACGCCGAGCTGCTCGGCTCGCTCGGCGCCCCGTGGGCCGTCGTCCGCGCGACCGACTCCGAGCTGCCGACCGGTGCGATCCCCTTCGATTCCCTTCTCGACGGGACACCGCTCGACGCGCCCGTAGTGGTCGATCCGAACTCGCCGGCGATCATCGCCTTCACGTCGGGCACCACGCGCGACCCGAAGGGGGTCATCCACTCCCATCGGACGATCGGCTTCGAAGCTCGTCAGCTCAGCGCCATGTCCCCGCGCACTGGACCACCCACCATCACCGGTGCGCCCGTCGGCCACTTCATCGGGATGCTCAACGCGTTCCTGTGCTCGATGGTCAGGCACGACCCGATCCACCTCATCGACGTGTGGAACCCCGCCGAGGTGCTCCGCGTCATGCTCGCCGAGCAGCTCGGCATGGGCGGTGGCGCCACCTTCTTCGTGACGAGCCTGCTCGACCACCCCGACTTCACCGACGAGCACCTGAAGCTCATGCCCTACGCCGGCATGGGTGGCTCGCCCGTTCCCGTCGCGGTCACCGAGCGGCTCACGAAGCTGGGAATCAAGGTGTACCGGTCCTACGGGAGCACCGAGCAACCGTCCATCACCGGATCGACCGTCGACGAGCCCGAGACCAAGCGCTGCACGACCGACGGGCACGCGCTCGAAGGCGTCGAGGTCCGCCTCGACGCCGATGGCCAGATCCTCAGCCGGGGTCCGGAGCTGTTCCTCGGCTACACCGATCGAGACCTCACCGCACAGGTCATCGACGACGAGGGCTGGTACCACACGGGCGACATCGGTGTGCTCGACGACGGCGGCTACCTCACCATCACCGACCGCCTGTCGGACGTCATCATCCGCGGCGGGGAGAACATCTCGGCCCAAGAGGTCGAGGAGCTCCTGATGGGCCTGACCGCGGTGGCCGAGGTCAGCGTGGTGGCCGAGCCCGACGACCGCCTGGGTGAGCGGGCCGTCGCCGTCATCCGTCTCCACGAGGGTTCGGAGGTGCCGTCCCTCGACGACGTCCGCGAGCACCTCGCGGCGGCCGGACTGGGCAAGCAGAAGTGGCCCGAATCCATATGCGCCGTCACCGATCTGCCTCGCACACCGTCGGGGAAGGTGCAGAAGTTCGTCCTCCGCAAGCAGCTCCGCGAAGGCGGGCTCGAGGACCGCATCTCGTGACGACTGCTCCGAGCCGACCCAGTCGTCCGCCGTTCCCGAGACGCTCGCCGAGGCGCTGGCGCCCGGCTGGCTGACCGCAGCCCTGGGAACGTCCCTTCCCCGGAGTCGAGGTGCGCGAGGTCGTACCCGGAGTCGTCAGCCGGCTGTCGACCAACGCCCGGTTCACGATCCAGGTCGTCGGCGACGTCCCGGACGAAACGACCAGGAGGAGCGGATCACCCACTGGCGTTCTGGCGTGGTCGCGTGGGACGCCTCGGACGAATCGCCGGCAGACGATGGACGTCGCCGTCACTGCCGTCGACCGGGCCTTTGCCGTCCGTTCCATGCCACATCGATGCCACCGGCTGGACCGGACGAGGGGCGTTCACGTTCCTACGCTGGCCTGGCATCAACAACACCGCTCGAGCGCCCAGCGAGCGGTGACGGCGTTGCCACCCGGGCACACCACCGCTTTTCGACGTCGGATCGACTTCGACGTCCGCGGGCGCGTGACCGGGCCGGTGCTGGATGACGCGTCGGTGCCGACCGACGGGACCTATTGGGGCAGCGGACTGGCGGCTCGCTCGAGAGACCGGAGCGGCATCGAGCCAGCAGGCCAGATGGGCACGGGTCAATCGGACATGTCGCGGGAAAAGGTCCGCGCGATTCTCATCCACCAGACCCTTTGGCTCGTTCAGCAACCGGGAGGGCGCGGACCCTGGTGAATCAGGTTCCATGCCATTTTCCTGCCACCGGCCTACGAGAAATCGCCGAGAGCAACGAGAAGTAGCCAAGCCAAAATCCCAGGTCAGCAGCACTCTTCAGAGATCATCGCAGGGAGCGAGATCGCCCCGACTAGATGTCGTAGTACATGGCGAACAGTGCTCCTGACCTGCGGATATGTGGCTCGCCGGGGGCTCCATGCCACATCCATGCCACCGATGGATCGGGCGCAGGCGTCCAGGTTCCTACGCCGGCTTGGCATCGCGAACGCCGATGGAGAGCACATCGCGGAGACCCTTGCGTGAGGTGATCCCGAGCTTGGCGAAGACCTTGCGGAGATGCCACTCGACCGTGCGCGCGCTGATGTAGAGCTCGGCGCCGATCTCGGCGTTCGTCCGTCCGTCGCGAGCGAGCCTGGCAACGTGCTCCTCCTGTGGTGTGAGCTCAGTGCGCGTGTCGTCCCGCCGCTTACGCACGGTCGCGCCGGTAGCCGCCAGCTCGTGTGCGGCGCGGTCGCCGAAGGCCTCCATCCCGATGGCCTCGAACAAGTCATGAGCGGAATGCAGCTGCTCGCGAGCATCGATCCGGCGATTGCGCCGGCGCAGCCACTCGCCGAAGAGCAGATGGGCGCGCGCCAGCTCGGGTCGGAGCCGCGTGCGATGCAGTCGTTCGATGGCCTCGCGATAGCAATCCTCAGCCGCCACGCCATCGCTCAGCAGCGCTCGCGAACGGGCCGCGACACCGAGAGCCCAGTCGGTCCCGGCGACCTCGGCGATCTCGACGAGCTGTTCGAGGGGGCCGACTCCGAGCTCGGGCCGACCGGTCCTCGCGCTGGCCTCGATCAGCTCGGGGAGCGCCCGTCCGGACACGAACAGCTCGGGCGTATCCGTCGCCGCCGCCTGGGCCGCTACCCACGCCCGCTGGTAGTGGCCGAGCCCGTTGTGTAGGACGGCGGTTACCCAGTGTGCGTACTGCACGCCGATGCCCTGGCCGTCGGCGGCCGCCGTCCGTGCGGCCGCGTCGATCAGGCTGGACGCCTCGACCTCTCGCCCGCGGAAGGCGGCGAGCAACATGGCGCCGAACGGCGCGATGTGGGTCTCGGTGGCTTCCGCGACCGTCTCCGCTTCGACGATCGCCGCCGCCGCCCCGCCCAGGTTCCCCGACCACGTGAGCAGGATCGCCGAGGCAGTGAGGTCGAACGGCAGGCGGGCCAGCGCGCCGGCGTCGCGAACCACCTGCAGGTGCCGGCGATTGATGAGGTGCCACGTCTCGTCGTCCCACAGCACGTTGCACGGCACCATCGCCAGCCATCCCCAGCGGAAGATCTCCGGGACCTCGGCATCGCCCGTAGCCAAGACCTCTGCCGAGCGACGCAACAGGGGCGCCGCAGCGCGCCGTCCTTCGGTGACCAACGCCGCCAGACCGTCGAGCAGCAGGTCCGACAGACCCGGGGAACCGCCCGACGTCGGAGCTGCTCGCGCCGCCTCGGAGACCTCGCGCAGGCCACCCCCGCTTGCGAATCCGCCGGCGAACATCGCCGCGCCCCACGCGTCGAGGTAGGTCTCCCGCGCCAGGCCGGCATCGAGGGGTTCGAGACGCTCGGCTGCTCTCAGGAGCAATGGCGGGGCATCGCTCCCGACACCAGATGCGAAGGCGACCTGGCCACGGAGGAGGTCCAGGCGAGCACGCTGCAGTTCATCGATGGACCCCGCCTCGCCCACCGGCACCAGTGAGAGCGCCGCATCGAACGCTCCGGCATGCAGGTGGGCCTGGGCCGCAGCGAGTGCCCGATCCGACCGTCGGGCGGGGTCGGGCGTCAGCGCGACCGCCCGCTGCAGGAAGGCAGCAGCGGCCGCGAGCCCGCCGCGGGCCTGGGCCCGACCGGCGCACCGCTCGAGCTCGGCCGCCACTTCTTCGTCGGGCCCGGGGGCGGCCGCCGCCCGATGCCAGGCGCGTCGGTCACGATCGGACTCCAGGTCGGTGGCGTCGGCCAGCGCCAGATGTGCCGCCCGTCGATCCTGGGGGGCAGCGACCCGATAGACCGCCGACCGCACGAGGGGGTGGTGGAACTGCACGCGCTCGCCGATGGTCAACATGTGCTCGGCCTCGGCCGGAGCCGCGGCATCCCGAGCGGTCTCGAGGGCCTGCGCGGCGCGCCAGAGGAGCGTGGCGTCACCCGTGGGGTCGGCTGCGGCCAGCAGCAGCAGCCGCTGCGTCGCTTCGGGCAGACCGCCCAGACGACGCCGGTACTGGTCCTCGATCTGTTCGTGCAGTTCGCCGGCACCGAGCGGAGCGAACCCGCCCGCCAGCTCGGCCGCGGTCATGCCGCCGGCCAGCTCGAGCAACGCGAGGGGGTTCCCTCTGGTCTCGGCGATCAGGCGGTCTCGGACCCGCTCGTCGAGACGACCGGCCACGACGCTCACGAGGAGCGAGCGCGCGTCGGCGTCGTTCAGGCCCCCGATGTGCAGGTGGGACACGCCCGGCATCGGCGGGGCGTCGACCGGGGCGCGGAACGACAGGAGCATCGCCACCGACTCGCCCAGCAGACGACGAGCCACGAAACTGATCACCAGCTCCGACGCGCCGTCGAGCCATTGCGCGTCGTCGACCATGCAGAGCAACGGTCGATCGGAGGCGACCTCGGCGAGCAGGCTGAGGGTGGCCAGCGCGACGACGAAGCGATCCGGCGCACTTCCCGGCGACTGGCCGAACGCGATTCGCAACGCGTCCTGCTGGGGCAGTGGGATGTGCTCGAGGTGGGCCAGCAGCGGCGAGCACAGCTGGTGCAATGCGGCGTACGGCAGCTCCATCTCCGATTCGACGCCACCGACCTCCACGACCCGGAAGCCGGAGGCCTCGCGTGCGCAATGGCGCAGGAGCGCGGTCTTGCCGGCCCCCGCGTCGCCACTCAGCACCAGGACCGCGCTCTCGCCCGTTCGGACCTTTCCCAAGAGCCGGTCCAGCACCTGACGCTCGCTGGTCCGGCCCCGGAACGTCGGTACGTGCCGCCGGGCCATACGCCCGTGAGCGTATCGACCAGGGATCCGCCCCGGGGCGGGCACGGGTGCGACGATCCACCTCGGGCCGCAGATTGTTGATGTGCGCGCAGAACGCGATCAGTCGACGAGCGCCCTCCGCGTCGCCATCGTCACCGGCGGCTCGATCGGCATCGGGGGTGCGATCAGTCGAGAGCTCGGCGACCAGGGCTACGCCTTGTCCATCAGCTACCTCGGCAGCGCATCGCAGACGGATCTGATACTTGACGCAATCCATTCGTCGGGGGGCGCAGCGCTGGCGGTGCGCGCGGACCTCGCCGACGAGCTCGACGTCGAGCGCCTGTTCACCGAGACAACCAAGGCCTTCCTCGGCGTCGACGTCGTCATCCACGCACTGAACGCAGCGACCGACCGCGCACTTGGTCTCCAGGTTGCCACTCGCCAGTCGCGGCTCCGCACGCTGCGCCTGGTGAACCGTGAGGCGGGTCGTCGTCTCCGTGCCGGCGGCGCGGTGGTGAACCTCCTTGGCGTGTCCGACGCAGCGAGCACGAGAGCCGTGGGACAGGTGACGCACTCCCTCAGCCGCGAGCTGCGCGACCTGGACATCACGGTCAACGCGGTCGCGGCCCCGTTCGAGGATCCCGACGGGTGCACGACGGCCGTAGACGTCGTTGCGTTCCTCGTCGGTGAGAGGGGCCACAGGATCAACGGTCGCGTCATCCGCCTCGACCGACCAGGGGTCCCACCAGGGGTCACCCCGGGGGCGACGGGCCACCCGGTGCGCGATGGTCGCCAACGTCGTCCAACGGAGGTCACCATGAGTACCACTGACGCCAGCCCCGATCGCTCGACTGCCGAACCCGGGGAGCACGCGCTCGACCTGAGACTCGAGGTCGTCGTCCTTCCGGTCGCCGACGTCGACCGGGCGAAGGACTTCTACACGACGGCCTTGCGGTGTCGCCTCGACGCCGACTTCTCCACCGACGACTCGTTCCGGGTCGTACAGGTCACCCCGCCGGGCTCGCCCTGCTCGATCATCTTCGGCAAGGGGCTGACATCGCCGACGCCGGGTCGCGACGCGGGACCTGATGTTCGTCGTCGACGACATCGAACGGGCCCACGACGAGCTCGCCGCCCGCGGCGTCGAGGTCAGCGACGTGTTCCATGACGTCGGAGGCGTGTTCCACCACGCCGGCACCGAAGGGCGGGTTCCCGGCCCTGATCCCGAGCGTCGTTCGTACTGCTCGTTCGTCTCGTTCGACGACCCCGACGGCAACGGGTGGATGATCCAGGAGATCACGACCCGTCTGCCTGGGCGCTAGCTGCGACTGCTGCGGCGACCCCTGATGTCCTCCTCTGACGATCCGATGCCGGCGGCTGCTGCGGACGAGTCGGACCGCCTGGCCTCCCACTGGCGCGCCATGAAGCGCGTCCTCGTGGCGACCGACGGCTCGATCACCGCCGCCGACGCCATCGGGTTCGCGGTCGAGTACGCGCTCGGCAACGGAGCCGAGCTGATCTTCGTGCACGTCATCCCGACGATCGACTTCGTCGCACCGGGTGCGCTCGAGGACACCGGCATCGCCCTGCCCCACGAGCCGACCGGCCACGACCACGCCGTGCTCCGACGAGCGGCCATCGCCGCTGCGGAGTTCGGCGTGGGCGCCACCACCGTCCTGCTGGGCGGCTCGACCGCGGAGGCGATCGTGGCCCACGCCGACTCGAACGACGTCGACATGATCGTCATCGGCTCCCGAGGGCAGGGAGCGGTGGCAAGCGCGATCCTCGGCAGCGTCGTGCTCGGGGTCCTGCACGCGGCGAAGCAGCCGGTGATCGTCGTCCGCTGCGCGGTCTCACCCCACCCGCTCGCTGAGGCCGGACCCGCGCAGGTGACGGCATGAGCCGACGATGATCCGCATCGAGAGGTAGCGAACCCATGCGATCCGACATCACCCCAGGCGGAACCTTCCCGGACTACGAGCTGCCCGACCACGAGGGCACGATGCGCACGCTGAGCGAGCTCCAGGGCCGGGATCCGCTGATCCTGACGCTCGCCCGCGGCCACTACTGCCCCAAGGAGCAACAGCAGCACCAGCTGCTCGCCGCGTTCGAGCCGAGGGTCGCCGTGGCGTACACGCAGATCGCCACGATCTCGACCGACGAGCACCACACGCTGCAGGAGTTCCGGGCCTCGGTGGGCGCGCATTGGACCTTCCTGTCGGACCCCGGTCGGATCGTCCAGCAGGACCTCGACATCCAGGAGTACACCGACCCCGACCACGACCCGATGATCCCGCACACGCTCGTGCTCGCCCCGGGCCTGATCATCCACAGCATCTACAACGGCTACTGGTTCTGGGGTCGCCCGTCGATCGACGACCTGTGGCGGGATCTGCGCGCCGTGACGGGCGCGGTCCGCCCCGACTGGGACCTCGCCACCCCTGGGCTGCGCGAGGCCTGGGATGCCGGGGACCGCTCGCTGTTCCACGGATGGGACCGCAGGCCGAGCGAGCCGCTCACGACCACCCCGGTCGACGCCGGCAGAGGAGCGTAGATGTCGTTCACCATCGCAGAGCTGATCGTGGAGAGGTTGGCGAACGCCGGTGTGCAGCGCGTGTACGGGCTCCCCGGGGATTCGCTGAACGGTCTCACCGAGGTGATCCGCCGCAAGAAGACGATCGCCTGGGAGCACGTGCGGCACGAGGAGTCGGCCGCGTTCGCGGCGGCTGGCGACGCCGCCATCACCGGCGAGCTCGCGGTGTGCGCGGCGAGTTGCGGACCGGGCAACCTGCACCTGATCAACGGGCTCTTCGACGCCCACCGCTCACGCGTGCCCGTGCTGGCGATCGCCGCCCACATCCCCGCGGGCGAGATCGGTACGACGTACTTCCAGGAGACCCACCCGCAGGAGCTGTTCCGCGAATGCAGTGTGTACTGCGAGCTCGCGTCCAGCCCGGCGCAGTTCCCGTACATCCTCGAGATCGCGATTCGAACCGCGCTCGAGCGGCGCGACGTGGCGGTGCTGGTCGTGCCGGGTGACCTCCTGGTCACCGACGTCGAACGGCCACGAGCCACCCCGCCGATCCGCGCCACCAGGTCGGTCGTCCGGCCCGGCGACCGGGAGCTGGACGTGGCGGCCCGGGCCCTCGATGCCGCCGAGCGGGTGACGATCCTGGCCGGAGCCGGGTGCGCCGGGGCCCACGAGCAGGTCGTGGCACTTGCCCGCGCCCTGCAGGCACCGATCGTGCACACGATGCGGGGCAAGGAGGTCGTCGAGTACGACAACCCCTTCGACGTGGGGATGACCGGCCTGCTCGGGTTCATGTCGGGTTACCACGCGATGGAGGAGTGCGACACCCTCGTGATGCTGGGCACCGACTTCCCCTACCGCGAGTTCTACCCAGAGCACGCGACGGTGATCCAGGTCGACGTCCGCGGCGAGCAGATCGGCCGCCGCACCAAGGTCGACATCCCCCTGGTGGGATCGGTGAAGGACACCATCGAGGCCCTGCTCCCGAAGCAGCAGACCAAGACCGACAGCACGCACCTGGAACGGATGCTCGAGCACCATCGGCAGGACCGTGCCGACCTCGACCATCTGGCGGACAACGACCGGAACCGTTCGCCGCTGCACCCGCAGTTCATCGCCAAGACCATCGACGAGGTCGCGGCGGACGACGCCGTGTTCATCCCCGACGTGGGTACACCCGTCATCTGGGCGCGCGCGCTACCTGCGGATGAACGGCCGGCGGCGCCTCATCGGCTCGTTCAGCCACGGGAGCATGGCGAACAGCGTTCCCCAGGCCATCGGCGTGCAGGCGGCGCAGCCGGCTCGGCAGGTCGTCACGCTCTCCGGCGACGGCGGCCTGGCGATGCTGTTCGGCGAGCTGCTCACCCTCCAGCAGCTCCACCTCCCGGTGAAGATCGTGGTGTTCAACAACGGATCCCTCGGCTTCGTCGAGCTCGAGATGAAGGCCGCCGGCTTTGTGAACTTCGGCACCGACCTCACCGATCCCAACTTCGCCGCGGTGGCCGAGGCCCTCGGCCTGCACGGCCAGCGGGTCGACCGCCCCGACGACCTGGCATCGGCGCTCCGGGCCGCGTTCGATCACGACGGGCCGGCGCTGGTCGAGGTGATGACCGCCCGCCAGGAGCTGACGTTGCCGCCGACGATCACGCTGGGTGAGGTCAAGGGCTTCGCGCTGTACGCCACCAAGAGCGTTCTCTCCGGGCGAGGGACCGAGCTGATCGATGTGGCGAAGACGAACGTGACCAGGAGGCTCTTCTCATGAGCAGACGGCGGCTTCCGGGCGTCGGCCGGAACCTCGTCCGCGGTGCGGTGGCCGGCGCGGTCGGCACCGCCGCCATGGACCTGCTCCTGTACCTGCGCCAACGCCGCGCCGGCGGCAAGGATCCGCTGCTCGAGTGGGAGTTCGCCGCCGGGACCATGAGCTGGGACGACGCCTCCGCCCCGGGCCAGCTCGGCCAGAAGATCGAACGGGCCGTCACGCGCCAGACACCACCGGACAACTGGGCCCGAACCACCACGAACCTGATGCACTGGGCCACCGGCATCGGTTGGGGTGTCCAGTACGGGCTCCTCTCGGCCGCGGTACCGCGGCACGCCGGGCTTCGAGCGGTCGCTCTGGGTCCGGTCGCGTGGCTCTCCGGCTATGTCATCCTTCCCTTGGCCGGGGTGTACGAGCCGATCTGGAAGTACGACGCGCGCACCCTCGGCGACGACCTCTCGGCCCACCTGGTTTTCGGTGCTACGACCAGCGCGGTGTTCGCCGCCATCAGCCGGGATGTCCGATGAGCACGGCATCCGTCGCTCCCGAGACCGGACACGCGCCGGAGCTGGTCGGCCAGACGGTCGTCGTCATCGGCGGGAGCTCGGGGATGGGCCTCGAGACCGCCCGACTGGCCCGGGCTCGCGGCGCCGAGGTCATCCTCGTGGCGCGCGACCAGGATCGCCTCCGCTCAGCCGCCGACCAGGTCGAGGCCACGAGCGCCGTGGCCCTCGACGTCACCGACCTCGACCGGCTCCGGCGGTTCTTCGACGATCTGCCCGGCCCCGTCGACCACGTCATGCTCACCGGGAGCGGCCCGTACTACTCGCCGCTGACCGACATGGACTTCGACACGGCGCGACGCGACATCGACAACCACCTCCTGGTCATCCTGGCCGTCGCCCGCTACGGCGCGGCCCGCATGCGACCAGCCGGCACGCTGCTCTTCATCGGCGGCACCGGTGGTCGCCAGGCCGGGGTCGGTCTCACGCTCCTCTCGGCGATGACCGCGGCCCAGCCGGCGCTCGTCGCCAACCTGGCGGTCGAGCTGGCGCCGATCCGGGTGAACCTCATCGCCTGCGGCTTCGTCGACACCCCCCTGTCGGCCACGCTGCTCGGCGATCAGCTCGAGGACCGACGGGCCGAGCTCCGCAACACGCTCCCGATCGGACGCGTCGTCGGCCCGGCCGACGTCGCGGCCCTGGCCGTGCACCTCATGACCAACACCGCACTGACCGGCGCGACCTACGACATCGACGGTGGCCAACAGCTGCTGTCCAACCGAGGAGGAACTCGATGAAGACCGCGCTCAAGATCGCCATCGACCGCACCAAGTCCCTGGTCGAGGAACCGGCCTCCGGCCACAACCGCTGGCACCCGGACATTCCTCCGCTCATCCGGTGCGAACCCGGTGACGTGGTGGTCCTCGAGACCCGAGATGCCTTCGACGGGCAGCTGGGCGCGGAAGCCTCGCTCGACGAGGTCGCCGGCGTGAACCTCGATCAGCTGCACCCGCTCACCGGACCCGTGTACATCGAGGGCGCAGAGCCGGGCGATCTGCTCGACATCGAGATCGTCGACATCGAAGCCGACCGCTACGGCTACACCGTCCAGGTCCCCGGCTTCGGGTTCCTCCGCGACGAGTTCTCCGAGCCCTTCAAGGTCAGCTGGGACCTCGCCGACGGCTGGGCCACATCGGCCGACCTCCCCGGCGTCCGCATCCCGGGCGGCCCGTTCATGGGCACGATCGGCCTCTCTCCCGGCCACGAGCTCCTCGCGATCACGACGGCACGCGAACAGGCTCTTCTCGACCGGGGTGGCTTCGTGCTCCCCCCGAACGCAGCCTCCGCCGTCCCGAGCGACTCGCACATCGCGGCCCACGCGCTGCGGACGATCCCGCCACGGGAGCAAGGCGGCAACATGGACATCAAACAGCTCAGCAAGGGCGCACACCTGCTCATCCCGGTCGACACGCCCGGCGCGCTCTTCTCGGCCGGCGATGCCCACTTCGCCCAGGGAGACTGCGAGACCTGCGGCACCGCGATCGAGATGGCTGCGACCCTTCACGCCCGGTTCGAGGTGCGCAAGGGCGAGGCGGCGGCGAAGGGGATCCGCTTCCCCCGCCTCACCCGGGAGGACTACTACCTGCCACCGGAGTTCGCGGCGCCCCGTCGCTGCTACGCCACCACCGGGATCTCGGTGACCAGGGACGGCGTCGACCATTCCGAGGACGTCTCGCTGGCGGCCCGCAACGCGCTGCTGAACATGATCGATCACCTGGGTGAGCGGGGCTGGACGCCCCAGCAGGCCTACGCCATCTGCAGCGTCGCCGTCGACCTCAAGATCAGCCAGGTGGTCGACGTGCCCAACATGCTGGTCACCGCCTTCCTGCCCGAAGACATCTTCGTCGACACCTGATCTGATCTGTCCATGGACATCGCCTCGCTCGCCCAACTCCTGCACGAGACCGCCGACCACCATGGCGAGTTCGAGGCGGTCGCCCCACCCCACGACTGGTGGGACTGGTACGCGGCGTACATGGACGCTCGCCAGCGGAGCGCCACGCCGGACGAGGCCGCCGCCGACGCCGGGCGCTACATGGCCGAGGTCAAGCACATCGTCGTCTGACACGGCACGGAGAAGAGCCATGGAGTTCCTGGTCACCATGACGACCGAGGTCCCCGACGGGACACCCGACGACACCGTCGATGAGATGCGGACGCGGGAGGCAGCCCGCTCGAAGGAGCTCGCTGCGAACGGCAACCTGCTCCGACTCTGGCGGCCACCGGTGCAGCCGGGTGAATGGCGGACCCTCGGGCTCTTCGCCGCCGACGACGAGATGGCGCTCAAGGAGATCCTCACCTCGATGCCGTTGCGGGTGTGGCGCTCCGATGTCGTGACACCGCTCTCGCCCCACCCGAACGACCCTGGGTCGTGAGCGCTCGAGTCCCGGTCCCGTGACGACTGCGGACCGCGGGCGACACGTCGCGATCGTCACGGGCGGGTCGCAGGGGATAGGGAAGGGCATCGTCGCCGGCTACCGAGAGCTCGGTTGGTCGGTCGTGGCCACGGCCCGGTCGATCGAGCCGAGCGACGACCCCGACCTGTTCACCATGGAGGGCGACATCTCCTCCCCCGCGGCTGCGGCTCGGGTCGTCTCGCAGGCCCTGGCGCAGTTCGGGCACATCGACACGTTGGTCAACAACGCCGGCGTGTTCGTGTCGAAGCCCTTCACCGACTACAGCGCCGACGACTACGCGACCGTGCTCGGCACCAACCTCACCGGGTTCTTCGCGATCAGCCAGCTCGTCGTGCGTCACATGCTGAGTCAGGGCCGAGGCCACCTCGTGAACATGACGGCGACGCTGGCGGAGTACGCCGACTCGGCCGACCCGGCCGTGCTCGCCGCCCTGACCAAGGGCGGCCTGGCCTCTGCCACGAAGTCCCTGGCGATCGAGTACGCCGCGAGTGGCATCCGGGTCAACGCCGTGTCGCCCGGGGTGATCCAGACACCCCGCCATCGGCCGGAGAGCTACGTCGAGCAGGCCAACAGAACGCCGCTAGGGCGTGTGGGCCAGGTGGACGACATCGTGCGAGCCGTCCTGTTCCTCGAGGCGTCGCCGTTCATCACCGGGGAGATCGTCCACGTCGACGGCGGGCGGAGCGCCGGCCGGTGAAGGCCACCGGCGCTCCGGCGCGACTCCTCTCGGTGAACGTGGGCCTGCCGCGGGATGTCGAGTGGCAGGGCCGGACGATCCACACCGGGATCTGGAAGGAGCCGGTGGCCGGGCGGACGAGGGTGCGGCGGCTCAACATCGATGGCGACGGCCAGGGTGACCTCGCCGGCCACGGCGGCGAGCACCGGGCCGTGTTCGTGTACCAGATCGAGTCCTACCGCTACTGGGAGGAGCAGCTCGGCCGGCACGACTTCACCTACGGGCAGTTCGGCGAGAACTTCACGGTCGAGGGCCTGGCCGACGACGAGGTCTGCATCGGCGACCGCTACCGGATCCGGGACGTCGTGTTCGAGGTCACCCAGCCTCGGGTGACGTGCTACCGGGTCGGGGTCCGGCTGGACGAGCCTGAGCTGCCGGCGCTGCTCGTCGCCCACCATCGTCCGGGCTTCTACTTCCGGGTGCTGCAGGAGGGGGAGGTCCAAGCCGGCGACGAGATCACCAAGCTCGACGACCGGCCCCGAGGCCATGACCGTGGCCGAGATGGACGGGTTGCTCTACCTGCCGCGGCATCCGGGTCGCAGCCTCGCTCGGGCCCTGCGCATCCCGGCGCTCTCAGCAAGGTTGGCGCCAGTCGTTCCAGACCCTGCTCGACCAGGACCCGGGTTCGGGGAACCAGGGCCTCAACCCGGCGGCGGGATCGCCCCCGGCCTGGACCGGGTTCCGCTCCTTCAGCGTGGCCGGCATCGACGAGGAGTCGGCGAGCGTGATCTCGATCCGCCTCGTGCCGACCGAGCCGGGCGCTCCTCCGGCCCGGCCGGGCCAGTTCGTCACGGTGCGGCTCCGGCCCGGCGCCGAGTCCGCCCCACTGCTGCGGAGCTACTCGCTGTCGGGGCCTCCCGGGGGCGACGGCTACCGGATCAGCGTCAAGCGGGAGGCGCATGGGGCGGCGAGCGGCTACCTGCACACCGCGCTCCGGGTGGGCGACACCCTCGAGATCGCGGCTCCACGTGGCGCATTCGTGCTCAGGCCCGGCGATCAGCCCGTGGTCCTGGCCAGTGCGGGAGTCGGCGCGACGCCGGTGCTCGCCATGCTGCACGCCCTGGCCGACGCCCGATCGACTCGACAGGTCTGGTGGCTCCACGGCGCGCGCAGCCGCGCCGACCACAGCTTCGCCGCCGAGGTCGATGACCTCCTCGCCGTGCTCCCGAACGCCCACCGGGTCGTCTGCTACAGCGACCCGGGACCCGATGATCGAGCCGGCATCGATTTCGACGTTCGCGGGCGCGTCACCGGGCCGGTGCTCGACGACGCGGGGGTCCCGACGGACGGCACTTTCTACCTGTGCGGCCCGACGCCGTTCATGCACGACCTCCGCGCCGCGCTGGCTGCTCGGGGCGTCACGCCCGGACCGGATCAACGTGGAGATCTTCGGGTCGACCGATCCGATCACGCCGGGGATCGTCGATGCCACGACCAGACCACCGCACCCGCCCGATGGGCCGCCCGGTCCGGGGCCTGAGATCTCGTTCAGTCGCAGCAACCTGACCGTCGCCTGGGACCCCGCGTTCCTGAGCCTGCTCGAGCTGGCGGAGGCGTGCGACGTCCCGGTGAGGTGGTCGTGCCGCAGCGGGGTGTGCCATACGTGCGAGACCGGCGTGGTGAGCGGATCGGTGGACTACCGGCCCGATCCGATCGAGGCACCCGGCCCGGGCAACGCCTACCTCTGCTGCTCCCAGCCGCAGACCGACGTCGTCCTCGACCTGTGACGGTGTTGCGAGCTGACATCGCTCGGTCGGTACGAACGAGTACGCCAACGCGAACTCGTTCCGCCAACGGACCCGATCGGATTCGCAGACGAGACAGGTCCGACTTCCGCCACGCCGACTCCATCATCTCGTTAGGTCACCCGGCCGAACAGCAGGGCATCGGCTCGTTCCATCACTGCGGTCCAGCAACGCATCGACTCCTCGTAAGGGGGCGAGCCCTGCCTCGTGATGGCAGCAGCCGTCGAGCGAGACGTCGATCGTGTAACGAAGCGGTTCATAGCTGACCATGGTGAACTCGGACACCGGAGGGCGATACTTGGCCGATGGTGCCTGAGCGTGACGTCGACCCCGCTGCGATGTACCAACGGGAACGCCATGACTTCGTCTCGTTCCTGAGTCGCCTGACATCCCCGGAGGTGGGTACCACGGTGCCGGCCACGCCCGCGTGGTCGGTGCACGACGTGCTCGCGCACCTCGTCGGTATCACTGCGGACCTCAACGCGCAGCGTTTCGGCTCGAGCAACAGCGATGCTTGGACGGCCCAGCAGATCGAGACCCGCTACCTCGACTCCGTCGAAGCCCTCGCCGACGAGTGGGAACGCGAAGGCCCGACGTTCGAAGCCGGGCTGCGGGTGTTCGGTTACGACTTCGGTGCGCACTACCTCGGGGATCTCCTCCAGCACGTCAGCGACGTCCATGCCGCACTCGGTCGGTGTCCGAGGCGTGACGACCTCGCCGTGGCAGTGGCGCTCGACTTCTACCTTGGGTCGTTCGAGGAGACGCTCGAGCAGCTGGACGTCGGCGCGGTCGATATCAACGTGGGCGACGAGCACTGGCGCCTCGGGCGCGAACCACTTCGGGCGACCGTGACCGCCGAGCGATACGAGCTCTTCCGCTCGTTGGGTGGACGCCGCACCCTCGATGAGATTCGAGCCCTGAGCTGGGCGGGCGACCGCGAGGCGATCGTCGGTGTCGTCAGTCGCTATCCGGTCCCGGCCGGCTCGCTTCACGAACCACGGATCCACAACCGCCTCTGACCGACCAGCTACGCGCCCCGCCATCAGGTCGAGCCAAGGGAATCTGTCCCGCCCGCGGGCCCATGGGGCACGCAGACGGGACAGGTTCGAGGTTCTCAGCGGTTACTTGTCGTCGCTTCCCATCAGATGTCGTAGTAGAGGGCGAACTCGTAGGGGTGGGGGCGCAGGCGGATGGCGTCGACCTCGTTCTTGCGCTTGTAGTCGATCCAGGTCTCGATGAGGTCGTCGGTGAACACGCCGCCGGCCTTCAGGAAGTCCTGGTCGGCCTCCAGCGCGTCGCAGCGCCTCCTCGAGCGACGCCGGGCACCTGCGGCACCAGGGCCAGCTCCTCGGGCGGGAGGTCGTAGAGGTCCTTGTCGACCGGCGCCGGGGGCTCGATGCGGTTGGCGATGCCGTCGAGGCCGGCCATCAGCATGGCCGAGAACGCCAGGTACGGGTTCGACGACGAGTCGGGGCAGCGGAACTCGATGCGCTTGGCCTTCGGGCTCTGCGATGCCAGCGGGATGCGGCACGACGCCGACCGGTTGCGCTGGCTGTAGACGAGGTTGACCGGCGCCTCGTAGCCCGGCACCAGCCGCTTGAAGCTGTTGGTGGTCGGGTTGGTGAAGGCGATCACCGAGTGGGCGTGGTGCGAGGAGGCCGCCGATGTACCAGCGGGCGATGTCGGACAGACCCGCGTAGCCGGCCTCGTCGAAGAACAGCGGCTCGCCGCCCTTCCACAGCGACTGGTGCACGTGCATGCCCGAGCCGTTGTCCTCGAAGATCGGCTTGGGCATGAACGTCAGGCTCTTGCCCGCCTGCCAGGCCACGTTCTTGAGGACGTACTTGAACGTCATCAGCTGGTCGGCCATGGCGCAGCAGCGTGTCGAACCTGATGCCGATCTCGCCCTGACCGCCGGTGGCCACCTCGTGGTGGTGCAGCTCGGTCTCGATGCCGACGTCGTGCAGCTGCGGCCGCCATCTCCGAGCGCAGGTCCTGGTAGTGGTCCATGGGCGGGACCGGGAAGTAGCCCTCCTTGGTGCGCGGCTTGTAGCCGAGGTTCGGGCCCTCGTCGGCGCCGGTGTTCCAGACGCCCTCGACCGAGTCGACGAAGTAGTACGACGAGTTGCCGGTGGTGTCGAAGCGCACGTCGTCGAAGATGAAGAACTCGGGCTCGGGGCCGAAGTAGGCGGTGTCGGCCAGCCCGGTCGAGCGCAGGTAGGCCTCGGCCTTCGGTGGCCACGTAGCGCGGGTCACGGCTGTAGCTCTCGCCGGTGACCGGGTCGGCCACGTAGCAGTGGATCACCGCGTCTTGCGCTTCCGGAACGGGTCGACGTAGGCGGTGTCGGGATCGGCGATCAGGACCATGTCCGATTCCTGGATCTCCTGGAACCCCCGCACCGACGAGCCGTCGAAGCCGTGGCCGTCGTCGAACTGGCCCTCGTCGAGGACCGACGCCGGGATCGTCACGTGCTGCATGACGCCGGGCAGGTCGCAGAAGCGGAGGTCGACGAACTCGCACCCCTCGCTCTCGACCATTGCCAGGACTTCTTCGGGGGTGCTCTCGGGCACGGTTCCTCCAGGTTTGTCGTGAGCGGTTGTCGTGAGATGGCGGGTTGTCGAACTGACGGGTCAGGCGAGTCGGATCCCAGCGGGTTGGAGACTAGTCACCGGGCCCCCTGGATTGCCCGGCCACGCAGCCGGAAACGAGTCCGGCACGACGAGGGAGCCGCCGCGGCGACTCCCTCGTAGCGATTGCAGCCGGCCCGGCGTGCGGAGCGGAGCGGAGCAGCTCCACCGGAGTGCGCCAGATCGGCGAAGCCCGCCCGCAGCGAGCTTGCGAGCGAGGGCACGTCAGTCGGCCCGGCCAGGGCGCCGCAGCAGGTCTCGACGATGAGCCGGGTGACCGTGTACGGGTCGCAGTTCGCGTTGGGACGACGGTCCTCGATGTAGCCCTTCTGGTCGACCTCGACCTGCCACGGGATGCGCACCGACGCGCCCCGGTCGGACACGCCGTAGCTGAACTCGGTCCACGGGGCGGTCTCGTGCAGGCCGGTGAGGCGACGCTCGACGCCCGGGCCGTAGTTGCGTGATGTGCTCCTCGGCGTTCTTCCCGAGCGCCTCGCACGCCGCGATGATCGGCGTCGTAGCTCTCGCGCATGGCCTTGGTGGAGAAGTTGGTGTGGGCGCCGGCGCCGTTCCAGTCGCCGGGGATCGGCTTGGGGTCGATGGTGACGGCGACGTCGAAGTCCTCGGCCGACGCGGTAGAGCAGCCAGCGGGCGATGCACAGCTGGTCGCCGACCTGCGGCGGGCCGATCGGGCCGATCTGGAACTCCCACTGGCCCATCATCACCTCGGCGTTGGTGCCCGAGATGTGCGAGGCCGGCCTCGATGCAGGCGGTGGTGTGGGCCTCGACGATGTCACGGCCCCAGATCTCGTCGGCGCCGACGCCGCAGTAGTACGGACCCTGCGGGCCGGGGAAGCCGCCCTGGGGCCAGCCGAGCGGGTGGCCGTCCTTGAGGAACGTGTACTCCTGCTCGATGCCGAACATCGGCTCCTGGTCGGCGTACTTCTCGGCCGCCGCCGCGCACGCGGCGCGGGTGTTGGTGGGGTGCGGGGTCATGTCGGTGAGCAGCACCTCGCACATGACGAGGATGTCGTCGCCGCCGCGGATCGGGTCCGGGCAGACGAACACCGGGCGGAGCACGCAGTCGGACTCCTTGCCCGGGGCCTGGTTGGTGCTCGAGCCGTCGAAGCCCCAGATGCCGGGCTCGTCGCCGTCGGCGATGATCTTGGTCTTCGAGCGCAGCAGCGGCGTCGGCTCGGTGCCGTCGATCCAGATGTACTCAGCGCGTGTACCAACGAAGGCTCCCTGGTCGGGGCGGCTCGGCGGCCGCCGAAGTGCGGCGAACGTGTCGTTCGAGGTGTCGGGCCGCACCCGGGGCGATCGTGCAGCCAGCGTGCAGGCTTCCAGCGGGCAGTTTCTCGACCTGTTGCCCGATTGTGAACGCTATGTGAACTGGGACCGCGCTCGGATTCCGGCGGTCGCCGAGCCGGTGCCAACATGGCGCCATGGAACGCCAGCAGGACTACGTGCTGCGCACGGTCGAGGAGCGAGGGGTGCGGCTCATCCGCCTCTGGTTCACCGACGTGCTCGGCCAGCTCAAGTCCGTCGCCATCTCCCCGGCCGAGCTCGAGAACGCCTTCGAGGAGGGCATGCACTTCGACGGCTCGGCCATCGACGGCTTCAGCCGCGTGCAGGAGAGCGACGTGCTCGCCCGGCCCGACCCCAACACGCTTCGAGCTGCTGCCGTGGGCCGAGCGCGACGACGCCGTCGGCCCGCATGTTCTGCGACATCCTCAACCTCGACGGCACGCCCGTTCGAGGGCGACCCCCGCCAGGTGCTCAAGCGCAACCTCGACAAGGCCCGCGAGCAGGGCTTCTCGTTCTACGTCGCCCCCGAGATGGAGTTCTTCTACTTCGCCGACGGCGACCCGACGCACGCCGCCCCAGCCGCTCGACACCGGCGTCCTACTTCGACCTCACCACCGCCGACGTCGCCAGCGACCTGCGCAAGCGCACCATCCACATGCTCGAGGCCATGGGCATCCCCGTCGAGTACTCGTTCCACGAGGACGCCCCCAGCCAGCACGAGATCGACCTGCGCTACACCGACGCCCTGTCGATGGCCGACAACGTCATGACCTTCCGCCTCGTCGTGCGCGAGATCGCCGCTCGAGCAGGGCGTGCTACGCCACGTTCATGCCCAAGCCGCTCGCCGGCGTGCAGGGCTCGGGCATGCACACCCACCTGTCGCTGTTCGAGGGCGACACCAACGCCTTCCACGACCCCGGCGACCCGTACGGCCTCTCGAAGGTCGGCCCGCGGCTTCATCGCCGGCGCTGCTCGTCCACGCCCCGGAGATCACCGCCGTCACCAACCAGCTGGTGAACTCCTACAAGCGCCTCATCGCCGGCTACGAGGCGCCCGGTCTACGTCACCTGGGCCCGCAACAACCGCTCGGCGCTGGTGCGGGTGCCGGTGACCAAGTCCGGCAAGCAGTCCTCGACCCGCATCGAGTACCGCTCGCCCGACCCGGCCTGCAACCCCTACCTCGCCTACTCGGTGCATGCTGGCCGCCGGGCTCAAGGGCATCGAGGAGGGCTACGAGCTGCCGCCCGAGGCGACCGCCAACGTCTTCGAGCTGACCCCCGAGGAGCGGGCCGCCGAGGGCATCCGTCCGCTGCCCCAGTCGCTGTCCGAGGCGCTCGACGTCATGGAGCAGCTCCGAGCTCGTCGCCGAGGCGCTCGGCGAGCACATCTTCGAGTGGTTCCTGCGCAACAAGCGCGCCGAGTGGGCCGACTACAAGGCCCAGGTCACCCAGTTCGAGCTCGACCGCTACCTGCCCGAACTGTGCTGACGGACTGGCACCGTCACGACGATGGAACCCCTGCTCGTCTACCCCGACCCGCCGCCGCCCGAGCTGGCCCAGGCCCTCGACCTGGGCGGCTACCCGTGGAAGGCCGTCGCCGACGAGGCCGCCGTCGAGCGCGCCGAGCCCGACGACGGCTGGGCCGGCGCGGTCATCTGCGCCGACACGACCCCGAGGGCGCCTTCGCCCTGTGCCGGGCCATGCGCAAGCGCGACCTCCCGCTCGAGCCGCTGCTGCTGCTCGTCTCCGGCGCCCAGCTCGGCGACCTCGAGCTGCGCGACGACCTCTTCGACGACTTCTGCCTGTCGCCCGTTCCACCCCCGCGAGCTCGAGGCCCGGCTCAAGCACCTGTTCTGGCGCACCGGCCGGGGCACCCGGCCCGAGCTCATCGAGTACGGCGACCTGGTGCTCAACCTCGAGACCTACCAGGCCGCCATCGCCGGCGAGCCGCTCGACCTCACCTACATGGAGTACGAGCTGCTCAAGTTCCTGGCCTCGCACCCCGGCAAGGTGTTCACCCGCGAGACGCTGCTCGTCCGGGTCTGGGGCTACGAGTACTACGGCGGCGCCCGCACGGTCGACGTCCACATCCGGCGCCTCCGGGCCAAGCTCGGCGAGGAGCACGCCAACCTCATCCAGACCGTGCGCTCGGTCGGCTACCGCTTCGGCCAGTCCCGCTGGAGCCTGTAGCTCCGTTCGTTCAGGCTTCGAGGGTGACGCTCTCGGGGAACGGATGGGCCAGCACCGCCGCCAGGCGGCGCGCCTGCTGATCGGAACCCGAGAGCAGGCTGACCAGCATCGTGCGGCCGCTCACCGACGTGGCGCCATCGGCCACCACGGTTCCCGCGGCGGTTCCGTCGATGGTGAAGTTCAGCCAGCACGGAACCGAGTTCGGGCAGAACAGCTTGAGCGTGCGGAGATGGGCGTACTCGGAGGCCGGCAGGGTGATCGCAAGCGCCTGCGTCTCGGGGATCGACTGGTACACCGTGCTCGTCGCGTCCTCTGGATGCAGCACCGTGCCGTCTACGGCTCGCATGACCCCGGGGGCGAGCAGTGCGATCTGGTCGCCCAACCAGTCGGGATCACCCGGGTCGTAGTCGCTCGACAGCAGGATCGCCTGGCCCGAGGTGCACGACACATCGAAGTTCGCCGTGCGCGGCGTCCGCGTACCCATCTGGACGGTGCGGCCGATCGCCGCGAACCGAGCCCCTACCGCCTGCGCCAGGTCCGCCAGCACGGCCTCGTCCACCGGGGCCGAGACGCAGACCGTCCGCGTGACCGGGAGGAGGTCGGACGGGAATGGAGATGCCGGCGTCGTCACGGTCGAGTCGGTCACATCCATGCCAGAGGACTGAGCCGTCGTAGCCGACGACTCGTCGGTCACGACGCGGGTGAGGGTGACGCCGGCGGGGAGGGGATGCACGAGGACCGAGGTCCACCGTTCGGCGGTGGCCGGATCGGAGAGCCCACGCATCTCGAGGCGCACCTCCATCCCGGCGTCGGTCACCGATGGCGTCACCTTGGCTTCCGGATGGAAGATGGCACCGTCGGTCACGACGGCGAGCGTGACCGGGAGGCACGGCTGCTCGGGGCACGTGGGCGACGAGTCGACCAGCGACTGCGAGGCGACCGGCGTCAGGATCAGGTCGAGCTGGTAGGTCCCGTCCGGGGACACGCCGCTGGCCGACACGGTCGACGGGTCGGGTGGGAGCGGCACCGCCGGCCCGACCGAGAGGCAGCGGGGCGGGCCGGTGAGTCCCGAGGTTCCCAGGGCTCCGCCGTCGGCGGCACCACCGGGGGCGGCGCAGTCCGCTTCGGGCGCCTCGCCGAGGACGGGGTACAGCTCGAACCCGCCGGGTCTCGCCACGAGGAAGTTGATGTCGTTGATGTCGTCGGGCGGGCCGGTCGTCGTGACCGTGACCTCGGTCCCGCTGATCTGCACGTCGGGAACGCCGAGACCGATCGACCCGAAGCGGGACCCGATGGTCAGCTCGAGCGCCTGCGCCGTCGGGTCATCGATCGGCGAGCCGAGTCGATAGGTCGCGGTCGTCACGGTCGGCACCTTCGGTGGGCCCTCGCCCACGAAGACGCCCTGGTCGTCGTCGCTGCGGGTGGCGCCCAGCACGAGGGCCGCGGATCCGAGCAGCAGCACCGCCAGCCCGACCGCCACCACTTCGAACGCACGACGGCGGCGGCGCAGGGCTTCGGCCCGACGTTCGATCGACGCGAGCGGGGCGGGCGGCGTCGTCGGGCGGTCGCGCACGGCGGTGGCGGCGCGTTCGAGCTCGTTCATGGGGAGACCTCCGTGGGCTCGGCCGGTTCCGATCTCCTGGTCACCCAGGAAGCGGGCCAGTGCCCTGCGGGCATCGGACAGGTTCGAGGCGACGGTGCCGCGGCTCACGTGCATGGCCTCGGCGATGTCGGCCTCGGGCAGATCGGCCACGTAGCGCAGCACGATGGCCGTGCGCTGCTTCTCGGGCAGGGCCCGCACGGCCTGCCAGACCTCGGCGTCGGGCGGGTGGTCCTCGACCGGGCCGGGTCGAGCCATGCGGTCGATAGCCGAGCGCTCGGTCGCGCCCCGGCGCAGTCGCCGCCGCAGCTCGTTGAGCGCCACCCGGTAGGTCCAGCCGCCCGGCGACGCCATCTTCGACACCCGGGGCCAGCGGGCCAGCGCCCGGGCAAAGGCTTCGTCCGCCGCCTCTGCCGCGAGGTCGTCGCGGCCCGACGAGCGCGGCCAGCGACCCGATCAGCCGCGGGTGCTCACGCCGGTACCAGGCGTCGAACTCGATCCCGTCCCCGTCGTCCATTGCGCCCTCAATGCACCAGCACTCCGAGATGTTGGGTTCTCCCCCACCGAAAGCTCGAACTGGTAGCGATCGGTGCACCCAGAGACATACAGATCGCTACCGGTTCGGGATCGTGGGAGGGAGGATCCCACCCGAAAACGGCGAGGGCCTCCCCGAAGGGAGGCCCTCACTTCACAAGATGTGAGCAACTCAAACGAGCTTGACGTCCTGCGCCTGCTCGCCCTTGGGACCTGCGGTCACCTCGAACTCGACGGCCTGTCCCTCTTCGAGTGAGCGGTACCCGGTCGACTGGATCGCGCTGTAGTGCACGAACACGTCGGGGCCCCCCTCACGGGAGATGAAGCCGTAGCCCTTCTCGGCGTTGAACCACTTGACGGTACCGGAAGCCAATCCGATCCCCTTTCCTGACTGCGGGGTCGGTGATACCGGGTCCCTGCTGGTTTGCTGTAACGGCGGAAAGGGTACATGCACAGGCAAAGCCCGTGCGCAATTCCTGCGGCTCGCGGCTACTTGCCGAGCTCGAGGAACTCGCTGTCGACGAACTCGGCGTCGACGTCGTCCTTGAGCAGCCACCCGAGGCCGGCGGCGATGGCGGCCATGCTGATGATGATGATCACGGGCAGGATCAGCAGGATGATGACGATGATGACTCCGCCGGCGACCATCCCGTCATCAAAGCACGCCGAGCGAGTTGGGCCAACCACCGACGGACTTCGGGCGGACCCGGCGGGGACTTCCATCTGGACCTGTCGGAGACTTCACCCAGGTCTCAGGAGCCGACGAACGCCCAGGCCTCGACCTCGACCAGCGCCACGAACGGCAGCTCGGACACCGCGAACGCGGAGCGGGCCGGGTAGGGCTCGCCGAACAGCTCGGCGTAGGTCTCGTTCATCAGCGGGTAGTCGCGCATGTGGCGCAGGAACACCGTGGTCTTCTCACGTCGGCCAGCGTCGCGCCCTCGGCCTCGAGCAGCGCCGTCATGTTGGCGATGGCCTGACGGAGCTCGGCCTGCACGCCGCCGGACACCAGCTCGCCGGCATCGAGGCCGATCTGGCCGGACACGATCAGCCAGTCGCCCGCTCGCACGATCGGGGTGTAGGGCGGGGCCATGGCAGATCTCCTGGTCGGGTGCGGATCGGGTGACGCCCGATCTTGCCAGGTCGGCTCGATCGCCGTTCCCCGACCCCGGCTCCGTGCTCCCACTCCCGTACGGGTAGCGATCTGTGCATCCCTGGCTTCACCGATCGCTACCAGTTCGGGATGTGGGGGGCGTCGCGGGGTGTGGGGTCAGGGGCGGAGGGGGATGCCGGTGGGCCAGGCCGGCGGGAAGCCCTGGTGGCGCCAGACCGCGGCGGCGACTGCGGCGAACACGGCGTCGGAGCCGTTGACCGGCGGACCGGCGGTGCGGTCGATCTCGATCACGATCTCGGGGGTGTCGATGGCGCGGGGGACGCCGAACGAACGGATGGTGAGGTCCTGGACCTCGCCGTCCTGATCGACCGCCAGCCCTTCGGAGGTGACCCAGCCGATGGCCATGTGCGCGGCACCGATGGCGTAGGACCGCAGCACGGTCTCGTCGAGCGGATCGCCGCACGCCACGCGGACCCGCACGGTGACGCCGTGCCCGGCCACGCCATCGCCGGTCACTCCCTCCCCGGAACGCTCGAGACGGGCGATGGCCACTCCCCCGTCGGGGCTCTCGACCCGGACTGGTTCGTCGACGCCGAGGGATCCGGTCGCCGCGGCGACGGCCACGAGCACGACCTCGGCCTCGGCCCACCCGGCAGCTCGCGCGGAGACCGAGGTCCCAGGTCCCGGGAGATCGACCTCCTCGATCTCCAGTCCGGGTGCCACCTGGCGGATGCGCTCGACGATGCCCTCGGTGCGGGCCACCCGCACGACCCCGGTGCCGTCGGCCCGGATGCCGGCCGCGATCGGGGGGCGCTTGGCGCCGAGCCGAACCGCGTCCTCGCGGGAGTAGCAGCACGCGCACCGCTCGACCGTGCCGGTCGGCCAGCTCTCGAGCAGCACCGGCAGCACCGGACGCGGCCTTGCCGCCGAACGCTCCTCCGTTGGCCAAGGGGGTCTCCGGCTCGCCGCCCGGCTCGCACCACGACGCGTCGGTCTCGAGGTAGGCCGGCTCGACCCACGAGGTGCGCAGGGTCACGGCCCAGTCGCCGTCCGGCACCTCCAGCGGGGGTCGCGTCTCGGCCGTCGTGCGCCGACCCTGCACCTTGCCGGCCGCGAGTCGCGCCGCGGCCAGGGTCTCGCCGACCGCCCATCCGCCTGACCGCCCTGACCCGGCTGACCGCCCCGACCCGGCTGAGCCGTCCGGGACGGCGACCAGCGCACCGGCAGGGGCCGTGTCGGCGGCGAACCCGGCCCGACCGAGCGCCGTGTCCCGCCCGACGTGTTGGATGGTGCGGCCCTCGATCGTGGCCCGCCGGCCCGCAGCCTCGAGATCACGGCCCTCGGCGGCCCCCGCCGGGCCGGTCGCGATCTCGACCGCGACCTCGTGTGCGCCCGGGTCGACTCCGGCGCCGTACGCCTCGACGATCGTCCGCCATCCGGTGCAGCGGCAGAGGTGGGCCTGCAGCGCCCGCTCGACCGCCGGGTGGTCGTCGGCTCCGACGCCCTTGGTCCGGAGCCCCTCGAAGCGCATGATGATCCCGGGCGTGCAGAACCCGCACTGGCTGGCCCCGGTGGCCACGAACGCTGCGGCCCATGCGTCGACCACCTCGGCATCGAGTCCGTCGAGGGTGGTGATCGACCGCCCCGCCACCCGTCGGGCCGGGGTCACGCACGCCACTCGGGGCGCGCCGTCGACCAGCACCGTGCAGCAGCCGCACTGGCCCTGGGGGCTGCACCCGTCCTTGGCACTGGTCAGACCGAGCCGGTCACGCAGCACATCGAGCAGCGACGCTCCGTCGTCCGGCACCAGCGCCTCGTGCCCGTCGACCATCAGCGCGATGCCGGCGACCACCGCGGCGGAGGACCCGGAGGACGGCTCCGGCGGCGGCTCGGAACCGGTCACGAGCAGGGCACCGAGCAGTCGGCGGGCGAGGGGCGATGGTGGCGGATCACGGCTGGAGGATAGGTTCAGCCCCCATGCAGCCGGAACCTGGCCCCGTCCCTCGCCCTCGGTCCGACGGTCCGTTCGTCACCCGGCGGTCGGTGCTGCTGGCCGGCGCCGGGCTGGCCGGCACCACCCTGCTGGCCGCCTGCGGCTCGGGCAAGAAGTCCGATGGCATCCCGACCATGTCACTCGAGCCGAACGACACCGCGAACCAGGCGTCGCAGCTGCAGGCCATCTTCGACTTCCAGAACCCGTATCTGATCACCGGCAGCCCCCAGCGGCTGACGTTCGGCGTGCTCGGGCCCGACGGCAGCTACTCGGCCACCGTCCCCGACACCCTCAGCTTCCAGATCACCAAGGACGGCACCGCCACCACGCCGGTCAGCACCGTGTCGAGCCACACCGACGGCGTGCCCATCGGCTACTTCCCGCTGATCGCCACCTTCGATGCGCCAGGCAACTACCAGGTCGTCACCACCATCGACGGGAAGCCCTCGACCCAGGCCTTCTCGGTGTTCGACCCGAGCGCGACGAAGCTGATCCCGATCGGGGCGAAGATGGTGCCGGTCGAGACCCCGACGGTCGCCGACGCCAGGGGCGTCGATCCGATCTGCACCCAGCCGTCGGGCACCTGCCCGTTCCACACCCAGACGCTCACCCAGGCCCTCGCCGCCGCCAAGCCGACGGTGCTGCTGGTCTCGACCCCGGAGTTCTGCCAGATCGGCGTGTGCGGGCCGGTGCTGGATCTCGTGGTGACCGCGGCCGGCCAGCGCCCCGAGATGCAGTTCGTGCATGCCGAGGTCTACACCGACGCCCAGGCGGTCAAGGACGTGCAGGCCGCCACCCTGACTCCGGTGGTCGACGCATACGGGCTCACCTACGAGCCGTCGCTCTACGTCGCCGATGCCGCCGGCACGATCGTCGACCGGCTCGACTACATCTTCGACGCCACCGACCTCGACGCCTCGCTCTCGAAGGCGTCCTGACGACGCCGGAGAAACGACCGATGCCGCCCGGAGGCGGCATCGGCTGCGATCACCGTGCAATGCTGCAGGTACGACGGGACCAGCTGGGTCAGCTGAAGGAGTTGCCGCAGCCGCAGGTCTTCTGGGCGTTGGGGTTGTCGATGGCGAACCCCGCGCCCTGCAGGCCGTCGTTGTAGTCGAGCGTGGCGCCGTTGAGCAGCTGGGCGCTGGACGGGTCGACGACGACCTTCACGCCGGCGTACTCCGTGATGAGATCGTCGCCGTCCTTGTCGGTGTCGAAGAACATCTCGTAGCTGAAGCCCGAGCACCCGCCGGGACGGACGGCGACGCGGAGCATGAGCTCGTCGTTGCCCTCCTGGGTGATGAGGTCCTTCACCTTGACGGCGGCGTTGTCGGTCAGTGTGATCACGGATGGTCCTCCTGGGTGCGGTGCGACAAGGGCAGGGTAGCGGGAACCGGCGAAACGGGGTAGCTCACCGGGAAGTTCGGGCCAGCTCGACCTGGCAGGGCGTGCGGTCGACGAGGGGGTGGAACCGCACGACCTCGGCGCCGCCGACCTCGCCGACAAGCCCTTCGACCAGGCCGCAGTGCAGGCGGCAGACCAGCTCGGGGTGCGCCTCGGCCAGCTCACGGAACGGGCAGTGGGCGAAGGCCATGACCGCGCCGTCCTCGAGTCGATCACCTCGGGGTCGAACCCGAGGCGGGCCTGCTCGACGATGAGCGCCTCGACGGCTCGGTGCCCTCGGGCCAGGCCCGGGCATCGGTCCGGCCCTGGTCGCGGCCGGCGTCGGCCAGCTCCTCGGGATCGAGACCGGCCTCGCCGGCCGCCGCCAGCAGCACCCGGGCCAGCATCGGGAACGGCGAGGGCTCGAGGCCGAGGGACGGCGCGTCGGCCGCCAGCGAGTAGAGGTGCTGCGGTCGGCCCACCCCGCCGCTGGCCTCGCTGCGCACGTCGAGCAGGCCGACGTCGCGCATGCGCTCGAGGTGGGGTCGCACGGTGTTCACGTGCAGGTCGAGCACGTCGGCGACCTCGGCCGTCGACAGCGGCAGCGGCGACCGGGCCAGCTCGAGGTAGATCGCGTACCGCGTGTTGTCGCCGAGCGCCTTCAGGATGTCGAGGCGTGGTGTGGCGGACGGCACCGTGGAAGATTACACGGCCGATCCCGGTAAAATGCCTCTGCGTGCCCCTCTCCCTCCGCCCGCACGACATCATCGACACTGCTCCGCGGCGTCATCGACCCCGAGCTGGGCAGCGACATCGTCGAGCTGGGCATGGCCAAGGGCGCCACCGTCGTCCCCGACGGGCGAGGTGGTCGTCACCATCGCCCTCACCACCGCCGGCTGCCCGCTGCGGGCCCAGATCCAGAAGGACATCCGCGCCCGGGTCGAATCGCTGCCCGGCGTGACCCACGTGACGCTCGACTGGACCGAGCTCAACCCCGACGAGAAGGCCGCGGCCATGGCCAAGGCCCGCTGGAACGTCAGGGACGAGCGCACCCGACACCATGATCCCGGCCACCACCCGGGTCATCACGATCGCCTCGGGCAAGGGCGGCGTCGGCAAGTCGTCGGTCACCGTCAACCTGGCCGCCGCGCTGGCCGCCACCGGGCTTCACCGTCGGCGTGCTCGACGCCGACATCTGGGGCTTCTCCGTCCCCCGCATGCTGGGCGTCGAGGGCCGGCTCGAAGGATCGACGACCGGCGAGAAGAAGATCGTCCCCAACTCCAAGCGTGATCGGCGCCGGGCGGCTCAAGGTCGTGTCGATGGGCTTGCTCGTCGACGACGAGGAGTCCGCCCTGATGTGGCGGGGCCTCATGCTCAACCGGGCCGTGCAGCACTTCCTCGAGGACGTCGCCTGGGGCGACCTCGACTACCTGCTCATCGACATGCCGCCGGGCACCGGCGACGTGCAGATGGGCCTGGCCCGCATGCTGCCCCGGGCCGAGATGATCATCGTGACCACGCCTGCGGTCAGCGCCCAGAAGGTGGCCATCCGGGCCGCCAACATGGCCCGCAAGAGCTACCTCCGCATCGCCGGCGTGATCGAGAACATGAGCTCGTTCCAGTGCGACCACGGCACCGAGTACGCCCTGTTCGGCTCGGGCGGCGGCGAGACCCTGGCCCGCGAGGCCGGCGTCCCGCTGCTCGGCCAGATCCCGATCGAGGCCACCGTGGCCGCCGGCGGCGACGCCGGCGAGCCCATCGCCCTGGGCGACGGTCCGGCCGCCGAGGCGTTCCGCGCCATCGCCGAGCTCATCGTCGACGAGGCCGTACCGCCGGTCGCCATGGCCGGCTGCTCGGCCCGCATGCTCGACGCCGCAGTCGCTGCGCTCGACGCCAAGGACGCCGCCGCGTCCGCCACCACCCCGGCCTGACACCCCAGACCCCCAGAAGGCCCGAGATCGCCCGAACTGACTGAACTGGTGGTTCGAGATGTTCGGGAGGTCGTTCGGGAGGTCGGGGTCAGCCGGTGACGGCCGGGGACGTGGCCACGGCAGTCGGGGCGGCGGCCGTCGGCACGGTGGACGTGGGTGTCGTGGTCGGGGTCGGCGTCGGCGACTGGGCCAGTGCGACGGCCCGGACCCGGTTGTTGCCGTAGTCGGCGATGTAGAGGCGACCGTCGGGGCCGAGCGCGATCCCCTTGGGGAAGTTGAGCTCGGCATCGGTGGCCGGTCCGCCGTCGCCGCTGAAGCCGACGGTCCCGGTGCCGGCGATCGTCGAGATGGTCCCGTTCGGGGCGATGCGACGGGTGCGGTGCGCGAACTCGCCGATGTAGACCGAGCCGTCGGGGCCGAGCGCGATGCCCGCGATCCCGCCGAAGCCGGCGGCCAGCGCGGTGCCACCGTCGCCGCTCGACGAGCACGACCCGTTGCCGGCGAAGGCCGAGATGGAGCCGCCGACGGTGAAGCTCCGGACGCGGCAGTCGGCCACCTCGGTGACCCGCACGACGCCCGAGCCATCGACGATGAGCGCCCACGGCCGCTCGATGTGTGCCGCAGTGGCGGCCGCGCCGTCACCGGTGGACCCGGTGGCGCCGTCCCCGGCGATCGTGTGGATGATGCCGTCGGTGGTCACCTCGCGCACCCGGTTGTTCTCGGTGTCGGCGATCAGCACGTTGCCGACCATGTCGACCGCGACGCCTCGCGGGAAGTTGAGCTGGGCCGAGGTGGCCGCGATCTCGTCGCCGTTGTAGCCCTCGGTGCCGGTACCGGCGAACGTCGTCGACGTGCCGTCCATCGTGATCTTGAAGACCGCCCGGTCGTTCTCGGACGCCAGGAACAGCGAGTCGCTGACCGCGTCGTAGGCGATGGCCGACGGCGCCTGGAATCCACCGACCAGCGTCGAGATCGTGCCGTCCGGGGTTACCTTGCGGACGTCGCCCTCGTTGCGCGCCGCGATGTACGCGTTGCCGTCGAGGTCGAAGGCGACGTCGATCGGGGCGACGATGCCGGCCGAGGTGGCCGGGCCGGCGTCACCGCTGTGGGAGGCGAGGGCGCTGCCGGCGAAGGTGTCGATGTCGCCGGTCGGGGCGGCCGACGCGCCCAGCGGCAGCGCCAGGGCGGCGATGCCCACGAGGCCGGCAAGACCGAGCGCTCGGGTCCGCCGTCGGTGGCGGGGCCGGCTCCTGGAGCCGGTCGTCGAGGAGGTCGGGTCGGTGCTCGGGGTCAGATCAGTAGCCATGACCTGACGGTAAGACGGCACCCCATCACCGGTCGTGAGTAGGTGCTACTCAAAATCGCGAGCGTCAGCCGGCCGCAGTCTCGGTGCCCGGCTCCTGATCGGCGCCGGCGTCCCGCTCGGGATCGGCGTCGGCATCGGCCGAGGTGGCGCGCCGGGCCCGGATGAGCCCGGGCAGGGCCGCGATCCCGCGGGTGGGCTGGAACGCGTCGCTCTCGGCGGTGAGGCGGGCGTCGTCGGCATCGGTGAGGTCGAGATCGGCAGCCGCCACGTTGGCCTCGAGCTGCTCGACCGAGCTCGCCCCGGGGATGGCCACCACGTTGGGCCGCCGGATCACCCAGGCCAGCGCCACCTGCGCCGGCGTCGCCCCGTGCGCAGCCGCGACCTCGCGCAAGGCGGTGATCAGCGGCTGGGCCCGCTCGAGGTTGTCCGGCAGGAACAGGGCGTTGTTGCCCCGCACGCCGGGCGGCGGAGGGTTGTCGGCGTCGTAGCGGCCGCCCAGCAGGCCCTGGGCCAGCGGGCTGTAGGCGATGATGATCCGCTCGTTGGCCTGGGCCCACGGCACCAGATCGATGTCGGGCTTGCGGGCCGCCAGGCTGTACTGCACCTGGTTGGAGAGCACCCTGCCGCCCAGCATCCGCTCGGCCAGGCGCCACTGCACGAGGTTGAAGTTGCTGACGCCGACGTGGTCGACGAGGCCTATCTGCTGCAACCGCCGCATGGCGTGCATGGCCGGGCGACTGGGGAACAGCGGGTTGGGCCAGTGCACCTGGTAGAGGTCCATGGTCGACACGCCGAGACGGGCGGCCGACTCGACCGCCCGCCACTCGACCACCGGGGCGATCGGCACGATCGGGAACACCTTCGAGGCCACGAACACCTGCTCGCGTCGCGAGGCGATGGTCTCACCGACGATCCGCTCGGACGCCCCCATCCCGTAGATCTCGGCCGTGTCGACCAGGTTGACGCCCAGATCGAGGGCCCGATTGAGGATGGCGGCCGCCGTCGTGCGGGCGTACTCGGGCCCGTAGCCCCACTCCTTCGAACCGAACTGCCAGGTGCCGACGCCGATGGCCGAGACCCGGGCTCCGTTGACCTCCACGTAGCGCATGGCCTGAGACTAGGGCGATGCGTCAGCTCGGACAGGTGTCCAGCGCGTCCGAGATGATCTGGGCGTACTGGGCCTTGCCGTCCTCGTTGGGGTGCAGACCGTCGAGCACGACGGGCTGCTGCTCCATGTAGCCGGCGGTGACGACGGCGTTCCAGTCCGCGATGTGCTTCGCATTGGCGAAGAGCCAGTCGTTCAGCGCCGACGCCATGGCGTTGTAGACGGGGATCGTCGTGTTCTTGTTGATGGTGGCGAACGCCACGCAGGAGTCCGGGAACTGGGCCGCCATGTCCACCAGCCCCTTCTCGGCATCCTCGAGCGACACGCCCTTCACCGCGTCGTTCGTGCCGAGGTTGATGAACACGAAGTCCGGCGAGGACGACGCCGCCTCGCTGGCCCCTTCCTGCTGCTCGGCGATGGTGCGTCCGTCCTCTGCCACGATCGTCACGTTGTAGCGATCGCTCAGCGCCTCGGTGAGCACATCGGCCGATCGATGGGTGATGGAGTCACCGATCAACACCAGGCTGGGGAGCCCGTTGTCGGTCGTGGTGGGGTCCGCCTGGTTGGCCGACGAGTTGGAGCACCCGGACAGGACAGCCGCCAGGATCGCGCCGGACACGAGCAGCGCGGCGACGGCAGAGGTCGCGGATCGATGGCGGGGCAGCCGGAGAGCCGTGGTCAACGAACGCGAAACCCGCGCAACGCCTCGGGCAGGTCGCCCTTGACTCGTTGGCCGACGTCGAGATCGGCCGCGGAGCGTCGTTGCGTCGCGGGTGTCGGGGGGACCATGCAGGACTCATCGGTCGAAGACCCCCCGGCATCAAGGCCGAGGCCGCGGAGCACCAGCCGGCAGCCCCACTCGGTCTCGATCGACATCGACTCGGCCGGACCCTCGTAGAGGTCGATGACGACGCCGTCATCGCCCGGGTAGATCGACCGCAGGTACTCGGGGGCGAACACCTCGACCCCGGCGACCTCGCCGACGCGCTCCTGGTCCGAGCCGGGCCAGAAGTCCTCGTAGAGGAAGGGCGCGGTGGACTCACAGCACCCCGTCCCGAGGGTGATGGTGAGGATGCCCTGTCGAGTGGACCGAGCCCGCCGGACCACGGCAGCAGCGGCATCTGTCGCACTGACCCGCATGGGGGTCATGCTAGGGGCATGCGCCGCAACAGGGTCATCGCCCCGATCCTGTTGGCCGGGGCACTCGCCCTGGCCTCGTGCAGCGGCAGCTCCACCGGCACCGAGGTCCGCTCGCACGAGCCCCGCGATCCGGTCGACCGCGAGATGCTCGTGCCGACGGTGCTGGCCAACTCATGGCTCGGCACCGACCTGTACGGGGCCCTGGCCCGACGCAACGAGAACTTCGCCTTCTCGCCCTACGGGGTGTCCGTCGCGTTGGCGATGGCCGGGGCCGGGGCGCAGGGCACGACAGCCGAGCAGCTGGCCACCGTGCAGCACCTCACCCCCGAGCTCGATCTCGACGCCGGTCTCAACACGCTCGACCAGATGCTCGACGGGCGCTCCGGCGAGCAGACCAGTGACGTGCGCAAAGGTCGGGTGTCGCTCGAGATCCCGGTCGCGCTCTGGGGCCAGAAGGACACCCGCTTCGAGCAGCCGTTCCTCGACTCGCTGGCCCGCTCGTTCGGCACCGGCATGCGAGTGGTCGACTTCCGTTCCGATCCCAACACGTCGCGTGAGGCGATCAACAGCTGGATCCGTGACCAGACCAAGGGCACGATCGAAGAGCTCATGCCCCGCGGGTCGGTCACCGACACGACGCGACTGGTGGCCTCCGAGGCCGCGGCCATCCAGGCCCCGTGGGACATCCCGTTCGATGCCAGCCGAACCACCCAGGCCCCGTTCACCCTGCTCGACGGCAGCTCCACCGCGGCCACGATGATGGGCGTGGCCGCGCCGACCGGTCTGCTCTACGCGAACGGCGACGGATGGCAGGCGGCCGCGCTGCCCTACCTCGGCCGCCAGCTCGAGATGATCGTGCTGGTGCCGGATGCCGGCCGCTTCGACGACGTCGAGTCCCGCTTCGACGGGGGCGAGCTGCAGCGGGTGGTCAGCCTCATGCGCGCCACCTCGCTCGACCTCCAGCTGCCCCGGTTCGCGTTCACGACCCGGGGCGAGCTCGACGACCCCGTGTCGGAGATCGGCGCGCCGGCGGCGTTCATCGACGGCCAGGCCGACTTCAACGGGATCACCACCGACGAGGCGCTCGCCATCTCCGAGTTCCCGCACCAGGCATACCTCTCGGTCGACGAGGAGGGCACCGAGGCGTCCGCCACCACCGTGATCCCCCCCGAGGCCCCGGCCCGCCCGGTGACCACCACCACCCTGCGAGTCGACCGCCCCTTCATCGTCATGGTCATCGACCGCGCCACCGGGGAGCCGCTCTTCCTCGGTCGTGTGATGAACCCGACTGATTAGCGGGCGAGAAGGCGGACGAGCGCCGTCGCGTACAGACGAGGGGCCTCCGCCGTGGTGGACGACGGTTCGGTCATCCAGAGGCTCAGGGAGCCGTCGGGGTGGTCGAGGGCGGCGATCTCGACCTGGTCGCCCTGCTCGAGCGGCAGGCGGTACTCGAGCTCGGCCCGAAACGGCGGGCGGAGGTGACGGCGGGCGACCACTGCCTCCTCGACCAACGCCCAGGTGGCCGCGTTGTTCACGTGGCCGAGCAGGTCGAAGTCGGTGAAGCGCAGGGACCAGGGCGTCCGCGAGGTGGCAGGGGGAACGTCAGCGGGGTGCTGCAGCCGGGCCGACACCGTGCGGCCGGCCGCTGCCTGCCCGTAGATCTCCTGGAAGTCGTCGGGCAGCGGCGTCGGGCGGTGCGACTCGGCGTCGAGGTGCACCCAGAGCGACACCGTCTCGATCGAGGCCCCGCGCCCTCCGATGATCGACACCCTCCGCTCGGCCCACCGGCCGCCGGAGCCAGAGCAGAACGTGGTCAGCGTGAGCGGCTCTCGGAACCCGGGCGTGGTGCGCAGCTCGACCGCCGTGCGCCGGGCGACCCAGGCCATGTCGTTCTCCAGCCCGGCGTCGGTGGTGTCGTCGCTGGCGATGTCCTGCACGTAGCGGGCGATGGCATCGAGCCGCAGCCGACCACCGGGGCTGAGGTCACCGAAGCGGGCCGGTCGGGTGGTGACGAACGCTCGGCCCACATCCGGGAGGTCGAGCAGTCGGTCAGCCCCAGGTTCAGCCATGGACGACGACCCTAGTGAACCGCCGAGATCCATCCGCGAGGCGCCGCCGTGGACCGCTGCCCCCTACGGGTGTCGCCCCGTGATGGCCCCGTTCCGCGCAGATTCGGACATCTTTGGATTTCTGACGTAAATCAGTTGACGAGTCGCGGAGGGGCATGGTGCGATGGTGCCCGCTGCACGCGCCACCTCCGGTGGGCGTGCAGGGGGACACAGCACCAGCACGATCCGCCCACCTCCCAAGGGGAACCCTCTGATGAAGCGCACGCTCGCCACGGCAGGCCTCCAGGCCACTGCCGCAGCGCCGCGCCATCACGTGGGTTGCGCCATGGCCGCCTACCCGTGGCACGTCGGTGCATCGATTCGACCGGTCAACCAGACCTCGACCGATGTGTTCGACACCTCCAAGCCCTTCCGGCGCCCCAAGGAGTCTTCGCCCTGAGCCCTCGCTCACACGAAGAGAAGCACTCCGAAAGGCCGCCGGGATCCCCCGGCGGCCTTTCTGCTTTCCGGGGCCAGGTTCTCGCCACGAGAACCGCAGCACCAGCAGGACAGCAGCACCCGACCAGACCGACCCTTACCGACACCGAACATCCAGAGGCCGTCTTTCGGAGAGGCGGCCGCACAGGAAGGGCAAGCCACATGTTGGCGCCGCTGAGCAGTGAGCAGTTGAACCAGGACTGGTGGGACGAGGCGCAGTGCCGTGACGGCGAGGCGTCGCTGTCCGGGGTGTTCTTCTCGGAGGAGCTCCAGGACATCGCTCGGGCCAAGTCGATCTGCGCCGGATGCCCGGTGATGCACGAGTGCCTCGAGGGCGCCATGGTGCGGCGTGAGCCGTGGGGCGTCTGGGGCGGTCAGCTGTTCCTCAATGGAAGGATCCTGGCGACCAAGCGGCGCCGGGGCCGTCCTCCCAAGAACCCCCGTCCCGAGGACTTCCTGCCGGAGATCCCGATCCCCGAACACCTGCGGTCCCAGGTCCGGTTGCGCACCGCGTAGCCACCACTCCTCCCCCGACGTCCGCCCGCAGCACCATGGCCGGGCCGCCGCTGGGGAGAGGCCCATCTGCCCCGGAGCACGCCGGGCCGCCCTCCCCCCGGGGCGGCCCGGCGCCGGGGCCTCACCCGTACACTTCCCGCCGTGACCATCGTCGCCATCGACCACGTGCAGCTGGCCATGCCGCCAGGCCGCGAGGACGACGCGGTCGCCTTCTACGAGACGCTGCTCGGTCTGACGAACGTGCCCAAGCCCCCACACCTTGCCGTGCGGGGCGGATGCTGGTTCGAGGGTCCCGGCGTCAAGCTGCATCTCGGGGTGGAGGCCGAGTTCCGGCCGGCACGCAAGGCGCATCCTGCCCTGCTGATCGACGACCTGCCGACGCTCGCCGAACGACTCGAGGCCGCCGGCCACCAGGTGCGCGTCGAAGGCGGGCTCGACGGCTACGACCAGCGCTACGTCGATGATCCGTTCGGCAACCGGCTCGAGCTCCTGCAGCCGACCGGATGGCCGGCGGGCTGACCCGACCGACTCGCGGCCTGTCCCCCTACCTGAAGGACCGGCCCCACGGAAGGCGACAGCCAGCGCCTTCGGACAGCACAGCGACCGCTCGCCGACGAACAGGGCGGCCCCCGCTGTCGCTGGCGGCAGGCCCGGCGGTACCGTCGGGGGGCCGTTCCGGCGCCCTATGAACACCCTGCCCAGCGACGATCGCGCCCCCGAGCCCGCTCCCCGAGGCCGACGTCTGCCCCGGGGCGCGTGGTTCGCCATCGCGCTGGCCATCGTCGTGCTGGCCATCGCCGCGTTCCAGGCCACCGGGAGCTCCTCGTCGTCGGGAGCCAAGGACGACGATGTGGCCCAGCTCGACCCGAACCTCACCGAGCCGACCAGCACCACGAACCCGCTGCAGCGAAGCGGCAACGACCTCGTCGGATCGAGTGCACCGAGCACGCAGCTCGACGGCTTCGACGGCACTCCGGTCACGTTGGCCGGCTACGCCGGTACCCCCGTGGTCCTGAACTTCTGGGCCTCGACCTGCACCCCGTGCCGCGCCGAGATGCCCGCGCTCGAACAGGTGCACCAGGCCAACGGGGACCGGGTCACCTTCCTCGGCGTCGACAGCGGGGAGGGCATGGAGGCCGGCCGGTCCTTCGCCGAGCGCAGCGGCACGACCTACGACCTGGCCAGCGACCCCCAGGGTCGGATGATCGGCGAGCTCCGCTCCACCCTCCTGCCCACGACGGTGCTGATCCGCGCCGACGGCACGATCACCCGCATCCACAGCGGCTCCATCACCGCCGATCAACTGCAGAACTGGATCCAGCAGGACCTGCTCACGTGATCGACGCTCCGCTCGCCTATGCCTTCGGGGTGGGCATGGTGGCCACCGTCAACCCGTGCGGGTTCGCCATGTTGCCGGCCTACCTGTCCTTCTTCCTCGGGCTCGAGGAAGCCGACGACGACACCCAGGCCAGCGTGCTCCACGCGCTCGTCATCGGTGGCACGGTCACCGCTGGGTTCCTGGTGGTGTTCGGGCTGCTGGGCATCCTGCTCGACGGGGCGCTGAGCTCGCTGCAGGACTGGCTCCCCTGGGTCACCATCGTGCTCGGCCTCGTACTGGTCGGACTGGGCATCGCGTTGCTGGCCGGACGATCGCTCGCGCTGCGCATCCCGACCCCTCGCCAGCGCGAAGGCAGCCAGCTGCTCTCGGTGTTCGTGTTCGGCGTGTCCTACGCCCTGGTGTCGCTCTCGTGCACGATCCCGCTGTTCATCGCCGCCGTCGCCCCGAGCTTCACCGACGCCAACTTCGCCTCCGGTGTCGCCGCCTTCCTGGCCTACGGACTGGGCATGGGCGTGGTGCTCATCGCCCTCACCGTCGCGCTCGCGCTGGCCAAGCACTCGCTCGTGCGGAACCTGCGCAAGGTCCTGCCCTACGTCTACAAGGTGTCGGGCGTGCTGCTGGTGGTGGCCGGACTCTACGTGTCGTACTACGGCTGGTACGAGCTGCGGGTGCGCACCGGCGAGACGTCCGGCGGGGGAGCCGCGCAGGTCGTGTTCGACTGGAACGCGTCGATCAGCAGCTGGGTGCAGCAGATCGGGCCCGTCCGGCTGGGCATCGTGCTGGCCGCCGCGGTGGGCGTCGTCGTCGCCCTCACCATGGGAACCCGCCGCCGGCCCGAACCGGCCGATCGAACGAACCAGTCCGATCGCGTCGAGGAGCCCATCGACCGACGCGACGCCTGACGGCGTGTTCGACGAGCTGCTGGCGCACCCCGGGGTCGAGGAGATCTGCACGCTGCGCTCGTCGTTCGGCTTCATGGCGTTCCACGGCGGATCGCTCGAGCAGAAGACCGACGACATCGCGCTGGCCGCGGCCGAGCAGGGCGGGGCCTCCGTGTACGCCGTCGTGCAGCCGCCGGGCTTTCGCTGGCACCTGCCGTCCGCGCAGATCGATCCGGCGCACTCCCCGCTGCTGGCCGGCTTCCTCGACCACGTCGACGTGGCGGTGGCGGTGCACGGCTTCGGTCGCCAGGACATGTTCACCACGCTGCTGTTGGGTGGGCGGAACCGCGGCCTCGGCCGCCATGTCGGGCTGAGCCTGCAGGGCGCACTCCCGGAGTACGACATCGTCGACGAGCTCGACCGCATCCCCAAGGAGCTCCGCGGCCTGCACCCCGACAACCCCGTGAACCGACCACGCCAGGGTGGGGTGCAGCTCGAGCTGCCGCCCCGGGTGCGCGGCCTCGGGCCGTTCTGGACGGACTTCCGAGCCGAGCACGGCGACGACGTGCACCCGCCCCACACGGCGGCGCTCATCGACGCCCTGTCCGACGCCGCCGCGACCTGGGCCGACTGACCGGGGCCCACGAACGTTCCCGGACACGGAACTAGCCTCCCTCGCCATGGAACTCCGAGTCTTCATCGAGCCCCAGCAGGGCGCCTCCTACGCCAGCCAGCTGGCGGTCGCCCAACGAGCCGAGGCCCTCGGGTTCGACGCGTTCTTCCGGTCGGACCACTACCTGAAGATGGGTGACATCAGCGGTCTCCCCGGTCCCACCGACACCTGGGTGACGCTGGGAGCGATCGCTCGGGAGACCAGCACCATCAGGCTGGGCACGCTGGTCTGCTCGGCCACGTTCCGCCTGCCCGGACCACTGGCGGTCGCGGTCGCCCAGGTCGACGACATGAGCGACGGTCGGGTCGAGCTGGGGCTCGGCGCCGGATGGTTCGACGACGAGCACACGGCCTACGGCATCCCCTTCCCGGCCCTCGGCGAGCGGTTCGACCGACTCGAGGAGCAGCTCGAGATCATCACCGGGATGTGGCGGGCGCCGATCGACTCGCAGTACTCGTTCGAGGGCCAGCACTACACGGTGGTCGGGTCGCCCGCCCTGCCCAAGCCGGTGCAGCCCGGCGGCCCGCCCCTCATCATCGGGGGCTTCGGTCCCAAGCGCACGCCCCGGCTGGCCGCCCGCTACGCCAGCGAGTTCAACGTGCCGTTCGCCCGGGTCAAGGACTTCGCCGACCAGGTCGCACGGGTCAGGGCGGCCTGCGAAGCCATCGGTCGCGACCCCGAGGACCTCATCTTCTCGTCGGCCCAGGTGCTCTGCTGCGGCGAGTCCCACGAGGACCAGGAGCGTCGGGCCGGCTACATCGGCCGGGCGCTCGACGAGGACCTCAAGGTCAACGGGCTCGCCGGTTCACCGGCCGAGGTGCTCGACACCATCGCCAGCTTCGCCGAGGCCGGCGCACAGCGGATGTACCTCCAGGTGCTCGACCTCTCCGATCTCGAGCACCTCGACCTGGTCGGCGAACAGGTCCTGCGCCTGCTGCCCTGAAGCCCCACCGCGGCAGGGGCGATCGACCTCAGGGCGAGAGCCGCTCGATGATCCAGTCACCGGATCCACCTGCACCAGCCGAGCCACCCGAACCGCGTCGGTAGCGGATGCGGTCGTGCAGCCGGGACGGCCGGCCCTGCCAGAACTCCCACTCGTCCGCCACGATGCGGTAGCCGCCCCAGTTCGGAGGCCTCGGGATGTCGACGCCCTCGAAGCGGGACTCGACCTCGGCCACGTGGGCCTCCAGCTCGGCCCGATCGGCCAGGACCGCGCTCTGGGCCGAGGCCCAGGCCCCGACCTGGGCGCCACGGGGTCGGGTGGCGAAGTAGTCGTCGGAGACCTGGGCCGACGCGCGCTCGGCCCGCCCGGCCATCCGCACCTGTCGGCCGACGATGTTCCAGGGGAAGCAGACGGCGACCGACGGGTTCTCCTCGATCTCGTGGCCCTTCTGGCTGTCGTAGTTGGTGAAGAACGACAGCGCCCCGCCGGACCAGTCGCGCAGCAGGACGTGGCGCGATGACGGGACGCCCGCCGCGGTGGCGGTCGAGAGCACCATGGCCTCCGGCTCGTGGATCCCGGCCTCGCGCACCTCGGTGAACCACCGGGTGAACTGCGTCCCCGGGTCGGCATCGACCTCGTGCTCGGTCAGGCCGTGAGCCTGCAGCTGGGCCCTGAGCGCATCGAGATCCATGTCCAGAGTCAACCGCTCCTCGTCACGCGATGTCGAACGAGAAGATCGTGGCCGACACCAGCACGGCCAGCACCGTCAGCACGACCGCGGTCACCACCGTGATCACCGTGCGGACCGTCTCGCTGCGGGTCAGCGAGCAGAGCGCCCCGGAGAGCCCGATGCCGCCGTGGGCCAGGGCAAGGACGAGGAAGGCCCAGTCGAACACCCGCCACCCGGTGGAGTGCCACCGGTCGACGAACGTCGCCACGCCGAAGCGGCCGGCATCATGGGCCACCCAGATGGACCAGAGGTGGATCGGCAGGGCGATCACCAGCAACCATGCGCTGACCTGCAGGGCGTGCCAGCCCCAGCTGCGCAGCTCCGCCGGGTCCGCCGCGGTCGAGTCGCCCGCGGATCGCCTGACGAATCGCGCGGCGGATCGGTCGATGAGGTGGTCGTCACCGGAAGGCCTCCGACACCCAGGGACCGATGATCATCACGCCGGCGGGGATGGCCAGCGCCCAGGTCGCGAACAGCACGCCCGCCCGCAGCCGGGTCTCGTGGCGCCCGAGCGACGGTGCCACCTCGACGAGCAGGCGACGCAACCCGTCGAACGTGTGGAACAGCGCGGCCAGCACCACCAGGGACAGCACCACCCGTCCGCCGAGACTGTGCATGACCCCGGTCCAGCGGTTGAAGCGGTTGCGGTCACCGATGCCGACGAGCGCCACCGACAGCACCACCACGTAGGCGAGCACCACCACCCCGGCGACCGCACCCCAGCGCACCCGGCGGCGCACGACCGGCGGCGGCTCCGTCCCCGCGGCGGCCACCGTTCAGACCGTCCGCGGCCCGATGGTCGTGGCGCCGCGCATGTAGGGCCACAGCACCTCGGGCAGCCGCACCGAGCCGTCGGCCTGCCGATGGGTCTCGACCAGCGCGGCCCACACCCGGGGCACGGCCAGAGCCGAGCCGTTCAGCGTGTGCACCATCTCGTTGCCGTGCGCCCTGGCCTTGCCCTCCCTCTCCCCGTCGCCGTCCACCGGTCGGGGCCGGTAGCGGATGTTGGCCCGACGGGCCTGGTAGTCGCCGAACCACGACACCGACGACACCTCGAGCCACTGCCCCACGCCGGGCGAGAAGACCTCGATGTCGAACGAGCGGTGGTGGGACTGCCCCATGTCGCCGGTGCAGATGTCGAGGATGCGGTGGGCCAGGCCGAGGTCACGGATCAGGGCGACGCCCCGCTCGAGGATCTCGTCGAGCATGGCGGGAGCCTGGTCGGGCGTGGTGTAGGCGAGCAGCTCGACCTTGTCGAACTCGTGCACCCGCAGCAGGCCACGGGTGTCGCGGCCGGCCGATCCGGCCTCGCGGCGGAAGCACGGCGAGTAGGCCATGAGCCGCTTGGGCAGCTCGGCCTCGTCGAGGATCTCGTCCATGGCGACCGAGGTCAGCGGCACCTCGGCCGTGGGGATGGCCCACAGGTCGTCGCGCTCGAGGTGGTACGCGTCGTCGGCGAACTTCGGGAGCTGGCCGGTGGCGGTGAGCGTGCTCGTGAGCACCAGGCTCGGCGGGCGGATCTCCTCGTAGAGGTCGGCGTTGCGGTCGAGCGCCAGCTGGCAGAGCGCCCGCTGCAGCGTGGCCCCCGGCCCCCGGAACATCACGAACATCGAGCCCGAGACCTTGGCCCCGCGCTCGAGGTCGAGGATGCCCAGCTCGGCGCCGATGTCCCAGTGCGGTACGCGCTGGTGGTCGAGGTAGCTGTCCGCATCGACATCATCGGAGCGCACGACCACGTTGTCCTGCTCGCCGGCCCCGTCGGGCGCGTCGAGCGCCGGGATGTTGGGGATGCGCAGCAGCAGATCGCGCAGCTCGGCCGCGACGACCCCGGTCTCCTCGTCGAGCACCCGCTCACGCTCGCCGAGCGACTGGCTCTCGGCCTGCAGCACCTCGGCCTCGTCGATCTCCCCGTCGCGGCGGAGCAGGCCGACCTCCTTCGAGATCTGGTTGACCCGGGCGCGGATGTCGTCGCGCTCGGCGGCCAGCTCACGCTGCCGCTCGTCGAGCACGCGGACCCGCTCGAGCGGCCCGGGGTCGTCGCCTCGCCGGGCCATCCCGGCCCGGACCACGTCGAACTCGGTGCGGAAGCGGCGGACGTCGAGCATGCCGTGCAAGTTACCCGGCCGCTCCCCGAGGACTCGACAGGGTTCCGCCCCCGGGGATCTGGGCAACCGGGGGCCCAACGGCGCGCCCCCACGCGCCAGATCGCCCCAAGTTCGGCCTACCCGCAAAACGGGGGCCCAACGGCGCGCCCCCACGCTCCAGATCGCCCCAGGTTGCCGATCCTCACCGGTGGTGGTTGGGACGGGGCGGGGTGCAGCGGTAGCGTCCGGGCGTGTCGTCGACCCCTGCCGGCCCAGCGATCGAGGTCGACGGGCTCACCATCCGCTACGGCGACGACACCGCGGTCGACGGGCTCTCCTTCTCGGCCGCGGCCGGCACGGTGGTGGCCCTGCTGGGCCCGAACGGCGCCGGCAAGACCTCGACCGTCGAGACCCTCGAGGGGTACCGGCGAGCCACATCCGGTCGGGTCCGGGTGCTCGGCCTCGACCCCGTCACCGACCACGCCCAGCTGACCCGGCGCATGGGCGTGATGCTGCAGGACGGCGGGGTCTACACCGCAGCCGCCCGCACGAGGTGCTGCGGCTGTTCGCGTCCTACTACGACGATCCGGCCGACCCCGACGAGCTGCTCGACCGGGTCGGTCTGGCCGGGCACCGACGGTCGACGTGGAAGACGCTGTCGGGTGGCGAGCAGCAGCGACTGTCGCTGGCCCTGGCGCTCGTCGGACGACCCGAGGTGGCGTTCCTGGACGAGCCGACCTCCGGCATCGACCCGAGCGGGCGCCAGCTGATCCGGCGGGTGATCGCCGAGCTGCGCGACCGCGGGGGTGACGGTGCTGCTCACCACCCACGACCTCGACGAGGCCGAGCGGCTGGCCGACCGCGTGGTCATCATCGACCACGGGCGGGTGCTGGCGGCCGGCTCGCCGGCCGAGCTGATGGCGTCGGGTCAGCGCGACGAGATCCGCTTCGGGGCCGCACCCGGTCTCGACGTGGCCGCGCTGGGCATCGCGGTCGGCGCCGCGGTCGATGGAGGTCGCGCCCGGCGAGTACCGGGTCGACGCCGACCCCACCCCGACCACCATCGCCGCCCTCACCAGCTGGCTGGCCGAGCGTGACCTCGCCCTCGGCGACCTCCGGGCCGGGCGCCAGCGCCTCGAGGACGTGTTCCTGCGCCTGACCGAATCTGCAGCCTCCGAACCGGTGCTCGAATCGACACCCCTGGATCCCGATTCGACCACCGGTTCGGGGGGACGATCCCGTCGCCGGGGACCGGGACGGACGAGCCGATGAGGGCGTACGCGGCCCAGACCCGCATGGAGCTGTCCCTGAGCCTGCGCCAGGGCGAGCAGCTCCTCGTCAGCATCGGCATCCCGCTGCTGCTGCTCGTGTTCTTCTCGCTCGTCGACGTGCTTCCCAAGCCCGACTGCGGTCGACGACGCGGTCACCTTCCTGGCCCCGGGGGTGCTGGCCCTGGCCGTCATGTCCACTGCCATGGTCAGCCTCGGCATCGGTACCGGGTTCGAGCGCCAGTACAAGGTGCTCAAGCGGCTGGGCAGCACGCCGCTGGGGCGACCCCGCCTGATCGCCGCCAAGGTCACCATGGTCCTGGCCATCGAGCTCGTGCAGGTCATCGTGCTGGTGCCGACCGCGCTGGCACTCGGCTGGACCCCCGACGGCAGCATCGCGCTCGTGATCCCCGCCTACCTGCTGGGCACGGCCGCGTTCGCCGGGATCGGCCTGCTCATGGCCGGCACGCTCAAGGGAACGGTGACCCTGGCCGCGGCCAACGGCCTCTACCTCGTGCTGCTGCTGCTCGGCGGGATGATCATCCCGCTGACGAAGCTGCCGGCCGCCATCCGGTTCGTGGCCGAGCTGCTGCCCGCCGCTCCGCTCGCCCGGATCATGCAGGCCGCGTTCGACTCGTCGGTCTCGGCCCGACCCCACGACTGGATCGTCCTGATCGCCTGGGCCGTCGCCGCCCCCCTGGTCGCCGCCCGTCTCTTCCGCTGGGAGTAGCCGGGCCGCCCGACCGGCACCCTCACTCGTCGTCGAGCCCCGCAACGCCCCTGTCCCGGATCAGCGACCGATCGGGCGCCCGGAATGTACAGGTTCGCCCGGTGGGTCCGGGTCGGGCGAGTCGGTCGGGTGCTGGGGGGCGCCGACCATGAGCGCGTGCTCGTCGACGTCGATGATGCCGAGGCGATCGGCCTCGAGGTGCCGGGCCGCCCAGGTGAAGAACATCGCGGTGATGATCACCCACAGGTAGACCACCTCGACCAGCTTCATGACCATGCCCGCGAGCACCTGGTCGTCGAGCGCGCTGATGCCCCAGAGCCGGGGCCCGTGGTCGTAGACCGTGTAGATCACCGTTTCCGAGTTGGCCAGCCAGGCCGCGGGGAGGGTTGGGAAGACCGAGGTCATGAACAGGTAGACCATCTGACCCGGCATCGACAGGCGGTACTCCTCCCAGGGTCCGCACACCGGGATCCACATCACGAACGCGGCGCTCACCAGCACCACGTGCAACGTGAAGTGGAACGGGCCGTTCTCGACCGCGGTCGTCACCATCCACTGCCAGTGGTCAACAGGTTGAGGGCGTTGAAGATCAACAGGGCAGGCACCGGGCTGGCCAGGCGGTCGAGGACCCGCTTGCCCCGACCTCCGTCCTGTACGACGAGCCGGGCCAGCCACGACGGGGTGGCCAGCCAGAACAGCGGCGGCACGACCATGGTCAGGAGGAAGTGCTGCAGCATGTGCGCCGAGTACAGGCGCTGCTCGGCGATGTCGTGCAGCGGCCAGTCCGACGCGAACCAGAGCACGGCGACGGCGCCGACGAACGCCACGGTCTGACGGGTGCGGAACGGAGCGGCGCCGGCGGGCACCACCTTGGGCCCGACCACCCGGCCCGCGTAGACGCGCAGGCCGATGGCCCCTGCCACCAGCAGCCACACCTCGGGGTGCGGCTGCCACCGCCAGATCGGGTCGGCAGCAGCGAGGATGCTCATCGGGTCAGTGCTGACCAGCCCGGAAGCCGTGCATCATCGCCATGACGGCCACGTAGACCGCGATGGCCAGGAGGACCCCGGAGTAGAAGAGCCGGGTCAGGATCGGCTTGTCGAACTTCAGGTGCATGAAGAAGTAGGCGACGGTCCAGAACTTGATCGCCATGAGGAGCAGCAGGAACAGCACCAGACCGGTCTTCTCGCCCCAGTTCCACACGGGGAAGCCGGGCGCTGCGTAGGTGGCGATCTCGAGCCCGGTGATGCACGCCAGGGCGATCGCCACGAGGACGTACTCGACCTCACGGGGGTAGTTCTTGCGGGCGCCGTCGAGGAAGCCGGTCGAGATGGTCTTCGAGCGGTCGGCCGCGGTCTGGGTCTCCATGATCACGAGCTCCTAGGGGATCAGGTAGACGACGGCGAAGATGACGATCCACACCACGTCGACGAAGTGCCAGTACAGGCCGACGGTCTCGACCGTCTCGGAGCGGTGCTCGGGCAACTTGCCTCGCAAGGAGAGCAAGACCAGCGACACCAACATGATGATGCCGACGGTGACGTGCACGCCGTGGAAGCCGGTGAGCGTGTAGAAGGCCGACGACGACCGGCTGGTGGTGTAGCCCATGCCCTCGCCGACGAACGCGGTGAACTCGTAGATCTGGCCGGCGATGAACGTGCCGCCGAGCAGCGCGGTGGCCACCAGCCAGGTGCGGACCCGGTGGTGGTCGCCCCGCTCGATGGCCGCAACGGCCAGCACCATGGTGAGCGAGCTCATCAGGAGCACGAACGAGCTGACCGAGGTGAACGGGATGTCGTAGACCTCGTGCGGGGCGGGGCCCTGCTCGATCGAGATCGGCGTCTTGTAGAGCAGGTAGGTGGTGATCAGGCCACCGAACAGCAGGCACTCCGAGGCCAGGAAGATCCACATGGCCAACTTGGTGTTGGAGATGCCGGTGTTGGTGTCGTGCTCGATGTGGGCATGGGGCGCCGCGGCATCGTGGTCGACGACTGCGGTGTCAGCCAACGGTCTCGACCTCCTTGTCATCAGCGGGGGCGCCTTCGGCGTCGGTGGCGGCACCGGCGTCGGCCGGCAGCTCACCGCCGGCATCGGGCTCGTGGTGGTCGCCGTGATCGCCCCCAGGGGCGTCCGGCGGCTCGAGCGCCCAGCCGTAGATGGCTGCCACCACGATGGCGCCGCCGACCGCGCACAGCCAGAGGCTGTAGATGAGGCCGTAGGCGATGATCGGCAGGCCGAAGGCCAGCACGATCGGCCAGTACGACGGCGACGGCAGGTGCACGCCGACGGAGTCGCCCTTCTGGGCCACCTCCTCGAGGGTGTGGGTGCGCACCAGGCGGTGATCGGGGGTCTCGGCGTACTTGCGGTACCAGAAGTCGTCGACCCGGGTGACGGTCGGGATCGGGTCGAAGTTGTACTCCGGCACCGGCGACGGGATCATCCACTCGATGGTGCGGGCGTCCCACGGATCCGGACCGGGGTTGGGCAGGTGCTTGGCCTTGGCCCGGCTGTAGAAGATGTTGAAGAGGAAGAACGCGACGCTGGCCGCAAGGGTGAAGGCGCCGACGGTGGCGACCTTGTTCCAGATCTCGAAGCCGTAGCCGGCGTCGTAGGTGTAGATGCGCCGCGACATGCCCTGCAGGCCGAGGATGTGCATCGGGCCGAAGGTCAGGTTGAAGCCCAGGAGCATCAGCCAGAAGTTCCACTTGCCGAGGGTCTCGTTGAGCATGTAGCCGAACACCTTCGGCCAGTAGAAGTACATGCCGCCCATGAAGCCCAGGAAGGCGCCACCGAAGAGCACGTAGTGGAAGTGGGCGACGATGTAGTAGGTGTCGGTCTGCTGGGTGTCGGCCGGGGCGACGGCGTGGGTCACACCGGAGAGGCCGCCGATGGTGAACATCGTGACCAGGCCGATCGAGAACAGCATCGGGGTGGTGAACTTCAACTTGCCGCCCCACATGGTGGCGGTCCAGTTGAGGATCTTCACGCCGGTGGGAACCGCGATGAACATGGTGGTGAGCGAGAAGGTCGTCACCGAGATCGGGCCGATGCCGGACACGAACATGTGGTGGGCCCACACGCCCCAGCCCATGAAGCCGATGGCCACGCCCGAGAACACGATGAACGGGTAGCCGAAGATCGGCTTGCGGGAGAACACCGGCAGCATCTCCGACACCAGGCCGAACGCCGGCAGGATCATCAGGTACACCTCGGGGTGCCCGAAGATCCAGAACAGGTGCTCCCACAGGAGTGGGTTGCCGCCGGTCTTGACGTTGAAGAAGTTGGCGTCGAAGAGTCGGTCGAACATCAGCAGGAACTGCGCCGCGGTGAGCACCGGGATGGCGAACAGCAGCAGGAACTGCGTGACCAGGGTCATCCAGGTGAACACCGGCATGCGCATGAGCGTCATGCCCGGACACCGCATGTTGAGCACGGTGACGATCAGGTTGATCGCGCCGGTCAGCGAGGCGATGCCGGTGATGATGAGGCCGAGGTTCCAGAAGTCGATGCCGTGGCCCGGCGAGAAGATCACACCCGAGTTCGGTGCGTAGTTGAACCAGCCGCCGTCGGCGCCGCCGCCGAAGAGCCAACTGGAGTTGAGGAAGAGGCCACCGGCGAGGAAGCACCAGAAGCTGAAGGCGTTGATGCGGGGGAACGCGACGTCTCGAGCGCCGATCTGCAACGGCATGAGGTAGTTCGCGAAGGCAGCGCCGATGGGCATGACCACCAGGAACACCATCGTGGTGCCGTGCATGGTGAAGACCTGGTTGTAGAGCTCGGCCGAGAGCAGCTTGCCCCGCGGAGCCCAGAGCTGGGCCCGGATCAGCAGGGCCTCGGAGCCACCGATGATGAAGAAGAACATGGCGGCGGTGCCGTACATGATGCCGATCTTCTTGTGATCGACGGTGAACAACCAGTTGCGCCACGAGTGCTTTGGCGACACCGGCCGGGCGAACACGCCGAGCGGTTCGAAGTCGGCCGTGCTGGCGCCGGAGGGCAGCGCCAGGGGTCCGGATGGAGTGGGCTCAACGAGGGCCATGGGCGTGCTCCGTGACAGCCGCGAAGGATCGCGTGGGGGTGCAGGGGCGGAGAAGGATCACTTGAGCGTCTGGAGATAGGCGACGAGCTGATCGATCTGGGTCTCGCTGAGGCCGAGGTTGGGCATGCCCCTCAGCAGCGGCACGCCGTCGACCACGGTCGGTGTGGTGGCGTACGCCGGCTTCATGGCGGGCGGGTTGCGCAACCATGCCCCGACCGCCGGTTGGTTGAACGCGTAGGGCGAGCTGTCGCCCCCGAGGAGGGCGCCACCGGGGTTGCCGGGCAACGCGACGTCGGCCGCGTTGCCGCTCTGATCCTCGGCGGTGGACGGATCCGGCCCGTAGAGGTTGAAGATCGAACCGGCGAACGTGCCGCGGGTCGCGAAGTGGGTCAGGTCGGGAGCGACGCCCGAGACGCAGCTGGGCCTTGACGCCCTTCTCGGCCTTCGACCTTCTCGTTGTTCACTCCGTCGATCAGGTGGCACGACGAGCAGAGCTGGGCGCTGAAGACGTCCTTGCCCAAGGCCGCTTCGCGAGCCCTCGGCCGGCTCGACCGCCGGCTTCTGCTGGTTGGCGACCCAGGCGTCGTACTCGTCAGCCGGGATGGCCCGGACGAGCATGCGCATGTTGGCGTGGGAGAGCCCGCAGAACTCGGTGCACTGGCCCCGGTAGACGCCGGCCTCGCTGGCCTCGAGCTTCCAGGGGTGGTCTGGCCGGGCACGGCGTCACGCTTGCCGTTGAGCGCAGGGATCCAGAAGCTGTGGATCACGTCGTTGGAGGTGACGTGCAGCTCGACCTCGCGACCGACCGGGATGATCAGCTCGGTGGCGGTGGTGACGTCTTCCGGGCCGGTGAAGTTGCCGTCGTGGTCGATGTCGTAGTGGAAGCCCCACCACCACTGCTGGCCGTAGACCTCGACCTGGAGGGCCTCGGGAGCCGGCTTGTTGAGGTCGATCAGCGTGAGGACCGTGAAGACGCCGACGGCGGCCAGCACGACGGCGGGGAGGAGCGTCCAGCCGATCTCGAACGAGGTCTTGCCGTGCAGCTGCACCGGGAAGTGGTCGTCGTCGTCGCCCTTGTCACGGAACTTCCAGGCGATGAACCCGATGCCACCGATGACCCCCACGAACACGATCCCGGCGACCAGGAACACCGGGTTCACCAGGTCCTGGATCGACTGGGCGAACGTGCCCTTCGGGTCGAGCGTGGTGAGCTCGTGGCTCGTGCGGCCGCCCCAGATGAACTCCTTGGTCATCAGGAGGAACACCATCGTGATGGTGAAGATCACGAGCGCGACCAGCACCGCGCTGGACCCACTTGCGCACCGGGGACGTCGACATCGACTCTCCTTGGGAGGCCATCGATCAGCTGCCCTCGCCGGCTGGAGCCTCTTGGCCGGCTGGCTCGATCTCGTGCTTGTGGAACTCTCGGTGACCCATCGCAGCGCCCACGATGCCACCGACGACGATGGCGAGGCCCAGTCCGAAGAGCAGGAGGACGATGATCGAGCGGCTGATGCGGGGCTTGAGGGCGACCCCGATGGCGCCGAGCAGGAACACGAGAGCGACGACGCCGAACACCGCGGCCGACGACTTGGTGTTCGGCAGAGCCAGCAGCACCCGGGAGAACCCGATGGCCAGGATGCCGATGAGCACGATCGACAGCACCGGGATGCGGATCGGTTCGACGAACTGCTGGTAGAGCTGCACGTTGGCCTGCTCGTTGCCGGTGGCCCGCTCGGCCCAGGCCCGCAGGGTCCACATCAGGGCTGATGCCCCCAGGGCGATGCCGCCGGCGATGGCCAGGTTCTGCGAGCTGATCGACAGCCCGATCAGCACGGTGGCCAGGGCGAACACGGACACGATCGGCCAGTAGTTGGCGCCGAGCGGAGCCCGGGTGAGCGGGGCGGATTCGAGGTCGACGACCTGGGCGACGGCCGAGGCGTCGGCCTCACGGAAGACGGTGAGCACGATGCCGACGAAGCCCGCGGCGACCGCCACGCCGAGCAGCACCGAGTAGGCCAGGTGGTCGCCGATGGCGCCCTTCCACCCGACGGTGAGCGGCCCGAGGACGCGGTCGATGATCGGGGCAGAGTCGTTGCTGCCCAGCGACGCGACGTTGGCGCCGATGACGGCCGCCACGGCGAAGCCGATGAAGAAGCGGAAGCTGACGGGGACGGCTCGTGATCGCAACATTGGTCGGGGCCTACTTCGTCACGTAGATCGAGATCCAGATGAGCGCGTAGATCGCGACCATCGAATGCCAGTAGAAGGCGGCGGCGGTGATGCCGTCGTGTTGGCGGCTGGTGAACTCACCGGCGAGCGCCCGGAAACCCATCAAGATGATGAACACCATGGCGCTGATGACCATGGCGATGTGGGCACCGCTGATGGCGTAGATCAGCACGCCGGGGATGGTGGAGACATCGGCGTTGATCAGGGCGTAGAGGTAGCCCATCTCGACGATGTAGGCGAAGGCCAGGAGCAAGGTGGTGCCGAGGGCCAGGTAGGTGTTGGTGCGATCGTCGTTCTTGATCGACACCACGGCCCACTGCATGGTCACCACCGAGATGACCAGCGTGGCCAGGGCCATGTTGGGCTGGGTCAGCGGGATGATCAGGTCGGTCGGCAACCAGCTGCCGACCGTGGCCAGGTTGTTGGCCCGCTTGGCCAGGTAGATGCCGATCAGGCCGGCGAACATCATGGCGATGCCGGCGATGGCGAAGGCGGTGCCGATGAGCAGCACCCGGGGACGCTCGAGCGGCGGGGGCGCCACGGAGCCGCGGCCCTTGTAGGGCTCGACGTCGGCGACGGCGTGGTCGGTGGTGGTGACCGTGGCAGCCATCAGGCAGCACCCTCCGGGTCGGCGATGTCGAGGAGCGGCTCGGCCGAGCCCACCCGGGCCAGCTCGCCGAAGTTGCCGGCGACGGGCGGTGAGGCGGTGGCCCACTCGAGCGACTGGCCCACGCCCCAGGCGTCGTCGGCGATCGAGTCGCCCTCGCCCTTGGAGCCCATGAGCAGAGCCACGATGACCAGCAGCACGGCGATCAGCAGCACGGCGGCACCGACCGCCGAGAGCCCGTTGAGGAACTTGCCCGAGTCGGCCAGGGCGTCGGCCTTGATGGCGAAGCCGAAGATCATGAGCGGTAGGCCGGCGATCAGCGCCCCGACCAGGCCGACGAGTGCGGCCAGCTTGGCCAGCCCGTCGTTGGCGAAGCGGCCGAAGATCTTCGGCGACCAGTAGACGATCGCACCCAGTGCCGCCAGCGCGGTGGCGCCCACGATCAGCAGGGCGTGGCCGGTGGAGTAGGGCGGGGTGGCCAGGCTGTTCTGGAGCCAGAGGCTGTTGTGCAGCTCGAGCGGCCGTATGACGTAGGCAGCCCCGCCGAACACCGCGAGCAGCAGCACGACTGCGGAGGAGAGCGCGAAGAGCAGCGGGCTCTTGAGCAGCGGCTTCCCGGCCTTCAGCGTGGTGGCCCATCCACCGAGCAGCGCCAGCACCGGCAGCAGCGCGAGCACGCCCATGGCGGTGTAGAGCGCCTCGCTGGCGATGTCGGGGGCGAACATCGGCTGGGCGTAGGCACCGAAGCTGAGGACGCCGAACACGCCGATGGCAGCCATCATCACGCCCCGTAGCGGCAGTCGGTTGCCCGACAGCGTGGCGAGGATGTCGCTGATGGCCCCGAGGGCCGGGATGGCCACGATGTAGATGGCCGGCTGGCCGAAGGCCCAGGCCAGCTGGGCCCACTCGGAGCCACCCAGCACGGTGCCGGTGCCGTAGTGGTGATCGATGTAGGCCAGCAGGACGTTGGCGAGCAGCACCGGGAGGGTGAACAGCCAGAGGCTGCAGGCCACCACCATCGACCAGGAGAACAGCGGGATGCGACTCATCCAGAGGCCGGCGGTGCGCATGGCGACGATGGTCGAGACCAGGCAGATCGACGCCACACAGATCGAGGCGATGATGAACGCCAGCGCCATGAAGCTGAGGTCGACGGCCTTGGCTCGCCCGCCACCGGGGCCACCGTTGATGGCGTAGGCGGCGATCAGCATGCCGGAGCCGAGCACCCAGCCCCAGAAGGCCATGGCCGCGGCCCGGGGGAAGGCCACCGTGCGGGCCCCCACCTGCAGGGGCGCCACGTAGGTGGCGATGCCGATGAAGAGCGGGATGGCGAACAGGAGCACGAGCATCGTCTGACCGAGCGTGGCGACCTGGTCGACGGTGTCGTCGGGGAGGAACGCACTGGACACGTGGGCGTGGAAGAGCGCCACGAGCACCAGCCCGGCGGTGCCGAACAGGAGCGAGAGGGCGATCCAGGCGCGTCCCAGGGCCTTGTGGTCGCCCGTGCCGATGAGGCCGGCGAGGCCACCCGGTTCGTGGTCGGCGAGCCCGACGAAGAGCTCGGGGTCGGCCGTCACCCCCGGGGCAGGAGCGGCTGGTCTGGTCTCGGTGATCGCCATGTCAGTGAAGGGGTGACCTCGCCGTCACCAGCGGGCGCGATCGGCGCCAGGCGTGGGATCACACCCGGTGGCGATCAGGCTGGCAACGCCTGAAAAGGGGACGGATAGGGACTCTACACACCACGTGACGGTCGGCTGAAACCTCGAGCACCCTCACACCCCGTTGCGCACGACGACGTCGAGCGCCATGACCGCGAACAGCACGGTCAGGTAGGTGATGGAGAAGGTGAACATCCGCATCGCGACCTTCGGCGACTCGGTGCGCAGCACCTCGACGGCGAAGTACGTGAACGCAGCACCGAGGAGCAGGGCGGCGGCGATGTACAGCGGGCCGAGGCCCGCCACCGGGGCGAACACCAGCGTCAGAACCCACACCACGAGCGTGTAGGCGAGCATCTGGCGGGCGGTCGTGCGGAACGAGGCGACGGCGGGCAGCATCGGCACGTCGGCCGCCGCGTAGTCGTCCTTGTAGCGGATGGCCAGGGCCCAGAAGTGCGGCGGGGTCCAGAAGAAGATCACGGCGAAGAGGACGATCGGCGCCCACGACAGGCTGTCGGTGACCGCGGCCCACCCGATGAGCACGGGTGCGGCTCCGGCGGCACCGCCGACGACGATGTTGCTGCTCGAGCTGCGCTTGAGCCACAGCGTGTAGACGAAGACGTAGAACAGGCAGGCCGCCACGGCCAGCACGGCGCTGAGCAGGTTGACGAGCGCCCACAGCCACAGGAACGCCACCACCTCGAGGGCGATGGCGAACACCAGGGCATGCGTCGGTTCGATGAGTCCGGTGACGAGCGGACGGTTCTGGGTGCGCTTCATCAGCGCGTCGATGTCGCGGTCGACGTACATGTTGATGGCGTTGGCCCCACCGGCAGCGAGCGTGCCGCCGATGACGGTGGCGGCGATCAGCCAGAGCGACGGGATGCCCTGGTCGGCCACGACCATGGTCGGCACCGTGGTCACGAGGAGCAGTTCGATGATCCGGGGCTTCGTCAGCGCCACGTATCCCCCCACCCGGGAGCGCAGCGAGGGATCCATCGTGGCGGCCATCGAGGGCGATCGTATGCGGGCCGGGCGTGGCGTGAACAATCGTCGGGAGGGTCGACCGGAAGGCCAGGTCGAGGCTCGGGCGGAGGGTCGGACCGATGCGCCCGTACACTCGGCGCCCGTGCGCGTCGGTGTGGTGATCCTGCCCAACCAGCGGTGGGCGGACTCTCGCCCGCTCTGGCAGCACGCCGAGGCCCTCGGAGCCCACACCGCCTGGACCTACGACCACCTCACCTGGCGGGATCTGCGCGACGGCCCGTGGTTGTCGGCCCTGCCCCTCCTGACCGCTGCGGCAGGGGTCACCACCACTCTTCGGCTCGGCACCCTCGTGACCTCGCCGAACTTCCGCCATCCCGTCACGCTGGCCAAGGAGGCGATGACGCTCGACGACATCTCCGACGGCCGGCTGACCCTGGGCATCGGGGCCGGCGGAGTCGGCTGGGACGCCGAGGCCCTCGGTCAGCAGCCGTGGCCGCGAGCCGAGCGCACGGGCCGGTTCGCCGAGTTCGTCGACCACCTCGATCACCTGCTCACCACGGAATCGACCGATCGCCTCGACGGTCAGTGGTACCAGGCGGTCGGCGCCCGCAGCCTCCCGGGCTGTGTGCAGGAGCCACGGGTGCCGTTCGCAGTGGCAGGCGGCGGTCCCCGCGCCCTGGAGGTGGTGGCACGCCATGCCCAGACGTGGGTGACGTTCGGCGATCCGGTGCGAGCGGCCGAGCTCGACGCCGCCGGCTGCCTCGACGTCGCCCGTGGGCAGTCAGCGATGCTCGACGTCGCGTGCCACCGGATCGGCCGAGACCCGGCATCGCTTCGGCGCCTCTACATGCAGGGCGCCACGAACGAACCGTGGCTCGAATCGGTGGAGTCCTTCGCCGATCTGTCCGGCCGCTACTCCGAGCTCGGCTTCACCGACCTCGCGCTCCACTGGCCCCGACCAGAACCGCCCTACCGAGCCGACCCCGACGTCTTCGACGTCATCATGGCCACGGCGAAGGCCTGACTGCCCCACAGGTGGGCGAGCAGTCACCTCGACCGGGTCGGCTGGCGATTGGGGATCGCAGGAACGGCACCCGTACCATCGACGCGTGCGACTCCCTCCCGTCAGCCCTCGCACCTACCGGTGGATCACGCTGGGCGCGCTGCTCGCCGTGGCCGCGATCGTCCTCACCGGGGCGGCCGTGCGGCTGACCGGATCGGGGCTGGGTTGCGCGGACTGGCCCGCCTGCAGCGAGACGCAGTTCGTGGACGTCTCCGGCTTCCACCAGGCCGTCGAGCAGTTGAACCGCCTGTTCACCGGTGCGATCTCGGTCGCCATCGGGCTGGCGGTGCTCGGCTCGTACGCCCGGTCGCCCCGCCGGCGAGACCTCGTCTGGTGGTCCTGGGGGCTGGTCGCCGGGCTGATCGGCCAGAGCCTGCTCGGCGGCGTCACGGTGCTCACGAAGCTCTCGCCGCAGATCGTGATGGGCCACTTCCTCCTGTCCTCGCTCCTGGTCTGGAACGCGGTCGTGCTGCACCACCGGGCAGGTCATCCCGACACACCTGGTGTCGCCACCGTCCCACCCCGGGTCGTGGCCCTCAGCCGAGCAGCCGTCGTGCTCGGCTTCGCGGTCCTGTTCACCGGCACAGTGGTCACAGGGACCGGGCCGCACGGCGGCGACCCCGACGTCACTCGGTTGCAGTACGAGATCGAGACGGTGGCCCGTGTCCACAGCCTCACGGCCTGGATCTTCCTCGCCCTCTGCGTGCTCACCATCGGCCTCGTCCACCGCAGCGGGGCCAGCCGAGTCGTCACGAGGGGATCGGCCGTGCTGGTGGGGGCGATCCTCGCGCAGGGAGCCATCGGCTACACCCAGTACTTCAACGGTGTTCCGCCGGGTCTCGTCGAGCTCCATGTCGCGGGTTCGGTCGTGGTGTGGATCGCCGTCCTGTCGTTCCACCTCGGCCTCTTCGCCCACTCAGAGCCGCTCGAGCCCGGCTCCACGTCGCCTGGAGCCGCCACCCGCGTCGATTCGACGGGTGCGCTCGATGTGGGAGGCGACACGGGTCGCGTGACCACGTCGGGCCGATGAGGGACAATCTCGCGATGCTGTCCCCCGCAGCGACCACCACTCCGGTCGAGGCCCCCCTCGAGATCGAAGAGCCCGGCGACGACACGTCGACCGATCCCGACCGCCCGTGGGTGGTCCTCGTCTGGAACGACCCGATCAACCTGATGGACTACGTGACCTTCGTGCTGCAGAAGCTCTTCGGCTACTCGCTCGAGAAGGCGCAACGCCTCATGCTCGACGTCCACGAGAAGGGCCGGGCCACGGTGTCGAACGGGTCCCGCGAGAAGGCCGAGCTCGACGTCTTCCGCCTCCACGAGCACGGTCTCTGGGCCACCATGCAGCAGGACTGAGGTCCCGTGCCCCGACGCATCCCCTGGCCCTCCGGATGGGGGCCTCGCCCACTGGTCGAGGCCGTCGACGGTGGCTACCGCGTGCACCTCAGCCGCATCGAGCAGCGCGTGCTGCAGCAGGCGTTCGACGACCTGCGGGTGATGATCGTCAACGACGACCCCTCCACCCGCCGCCTCACGCCGACCGCGTACGTCGACGACCCGGCGCTCGACGAGGAGTACCGCCAGATGGTCGGCGACGACCTGCAGGCCTCGCAGCTCGCCGCGTTCGACGTCGTCGAGCGCTCCATCGACGGGTCGACCGTCAGCCGCGACGAGCTCGAGTCGTGGATGCGCTCGATCAACGCGGTGCGGCTGGTCATCGGCACCCAGCTCGACGTGGGCGAGGACATGCCCCGCGTCGACAAGAACGACCCTGACTACCCGCGCTACGTGGTCTACGACTTCCTCAGCAACCTGCTGGCCTGGATCGTCGATGCCCTCCAGTCGACCCCACCCCCGGACCAACCCACCGATTGACCGACAAAACCGACCCGCGGCCCGACCGCGACCCGAGGTCGCGGGACCACCGGTTCGGGATCAGGATCGGGCTACCGGTTCGACGTGAGGGTCGGGGTGAGGCGCTTCGTGGAGCGCTCGGCATCGAGCAGGGCGCGCAGGCGATCCGTCACCGCGGCGTCGGTGACCACCACGTTCGTGCGCTCCTCGGGATCGATCGTGAGGTTGTGCAGCTCCCACTGCGACGCGACCGGCGCGCCGCCCTCTCCACCCTCCCCTGCGTCGCTGCCGTCGGGAGCCATCTCGTCGTAGTAGCGGTTGAGCTTCCAGAGCTCGACCGCTCCTTCGGCGCCGGTCTCGAGGTGGGCGATCACCGATTCGACCTTGGCCGGCGGGGCCACGGGGGCGAAGGGTTCACCGGTGAAGCGGTTGGTCGTGCGCAGACCTCGACTGATCTGGTCCTCGGTCATGAAGTACAGCGGCGCATCGACCGCGTCGGCCGCCGCCGATCCCGTGATCAGCCCGCTGAGGTCTCGACCGACCAGGGCATGGGTCTCCACGTGCTGCTCGGCCACGCGGACCGCCAGCTCTTCAGCGTCCGCGCCGACGAGGCCGAGCAGGGTCGGCAGGAGATCGAGGTGGCTCGTGGGGACGTCGAGCCCGCCCGGCCGCACGTCGACGCCCGGGCCACGCACGACGAAGGGCACGCGCAGCGCCTCGTCGTAGCCGTTGTGCCACTTCTGCTGCAGGCCACCGTGGGCGCCGAGCATGTCACCGTGATCAGACGTGAACACCACGATGGTGTCGTCCGCCTGACCCGACGCGACGAGGGCGTCGAGGATGCGGCCGATGGCGACGTCGACCAGTTCGTGGAGCCAGTAGTAGAAGCGCCGGTAGGAGAGGTCGGTCGGCTGGTCGTAGAGCATGCGGGGCCAGGCGTCGCGGAACAGCCCCTGGGCGGTCGGGCGATCGTCGAGCGAGTCGGCCTGGCTGGGCGCGGCGGCCACGTCGGGCACGGAGTCGGGCGTCGGGGGGAACCCGAGCATCTCCCAGCCGAAGCCGGAGAACGCGATGTCGTGCGGGTTCACCAGCGACGCCACCGTCATCCACGGGCGCGTCGCCGCGGTCCTCGGCCAGGTCGGAGAAGAGCCGGGCCACCTGGTCGGCGAAGATCGGGTCGCGGACGAAGCCGGTGTCGGCCGGGTCGGCGCCGTGGGGCTCCCGCCCGATCCACCCGCCGAACCCGAAGGGGTCGAGGCGGTCGGCCCGTCGGTAGGCGTCGACGACGTGCGTCGACCGCCGAACCGTCGCGGTGGTTGGTCCGGGGCGCGTCGTGGGTGCCCGGGGTCAGGAGGTCGGCGTGGGAGATGTGCCACTTGCCCCGGTAGTGCGTGCGGTAGCCGGCCGCCCGGAACCAGTCGCCCATGGTGGGGACCGTGTCGGGGTCGAGCCAGGTCATCGTCGGGTCCGACGCCGACTTGGCCATGCCATCGGTGTTGGTCACGCCGTGGAGCGACGGGTACTGCCCGGTGAAGAGCGTCGCCCGGCTGGGCAGGCACGCGGTCGACCCGACGTAGTGGCGATGCAGCTCGAGGCCCTGGTCGCGCAGACGCTCCCGGGCGGGCAGCCGCGTCCGCCGGTACTCGACGAGCACCGCGTCCTCGTAGGGCGGCGGGTAGCGCTCCTCGTCGGTCATGATGAGGAGGACGTTCGGACGGACTTCTGACATGAGCGCTGACACTAGTCAGACGACGGGGATGTCCACCCGATCGGTCAGGCGTCGCCGGGCAACCGGGTTACCCCCTAGCTTGTGGACAACGCCGATGAAGGCGACCGAGGGGACGGCTCCGGGATGAAGCGATGGTTGCCGTTGGTGGCGCTGGCGACCGCACAGTTCGTCATGGTGCTCGACCAGTCGGTCATGAACGTGTCGATCAGCCAGCTGGTCGCCGACTTCGACACGACGGTCACCACGATCCAGGCCGTGATCACGCTCTACTGCCTTGTGATGGCCATGTTGATGCTCACGGGCGGCAAGATCGGCGACATCATCGGCCGCCGCCGGGCGTTCGTCATCGGGCTGGTCATCTACGCGTGCGGATCGAGCCTGACCGCAGCGTCGCAGACGGTCCCGCAGCTCGCGCTCGGGTGGTCGATCCTCGAGGGCATCGGCGCCGCGCTGGTGCTCCCGGCGATGGCGGCGCTGATCGCCGGAAACTTCGAGGGCAAGGACCGCAAGGTCGCCTACGCCGTGCATCGGTGGCGTCGCCGGCGCCGGCATCGCCATCGGCCCCATCCTCGGCGGGTGGGCCACGACCGAGCTGTCGTGGCGGATCGTGTTCGTCGGCGAGGTCGCCCTCGTGCTGTTCATCCTCGCCATGACCGCCTCGGGTCGCCGACGCGATCCGCACCGGCGCCACGCCCCGGCTCGACTACGTGGGCTCGGTCCTGGCCGCCACCGGGCTCGGCGCGATCGTGCTTGGGCGTCCTGCAGTCGACCACCTGGGGAGTGGTCCAGCCCAAGGACTCGCCGGTCGAGCCGTTCGGCTTCTCGCTGACCCTCTTCGTCATCGCCGGTGGCGGGGTCCTCATCTGGGCCTTCCTGCGCTGGCAACGCCACCGCGAGGCGACCGGCAACGATCCGCTCGTGCACCTCGACCTCCTGAAGGTCCCACCGCTGCGATCGGGTCTGATCGGGCTGTTCTCCCAGAACCTCATCCTGATGGGCGTCTTCTTCACCGTCCCGCTCTACCTGCAGCTGGTGCTCGGCTTCGACGCCCTCGAGACGGGCATCAAGATGCTCCCGGTGTCGATCACCATGTTCCTGGCGTCGGCCATCGGGTCGCGCCTGTCCAACCGGCTCCCCGTCCGCACCATCGTGCGAGCGGGCCTCGTGGACCACCATCGTCGCAATCCTCGCCCTGATGGCCACCGTGAAGCCCGACCTGGCCGGCGGCGCGTTCGCCGACGTCGATGGCGGTCCTCGGCGTGGGGATGGGCCTCATCGTCTCCCAGCTCGGCAACGTCGTGCAGTCGTCGGTCGACGCCTCGGGCCGGGGTGAGGCCGGAGGTCTGCAGTACACCGGCCAGCAGCTCGGTTCCTCGCTCGGCGTCGCCCTCATCGGCGCCATCGTCCTCGCCGGTCTCACCGGCGCGTTCGTCTCCAACGTCGCAGTCCGACGCGCGCGATCAGCGAGGAGGTCGTCGGCTCAGGTCAGCGTCGCCGTCGAGCCCGGCATCGACTTCGTCGCGGCGGACCAGGTCGAGGCCGCCGCCCAGCAGGCCGGGCTCGACGACGCCACCAGCGCCGCCATCGTCGACGACTACCTGCAGGCCCAGCTCCTCGCGCTCAAGGCCGGGCATGCTGGCCGCCGCGCTCCTCGCCCTCACCTCCCTCGCGTTCACCCGGGACCTGCCCCACGAGCCGCTGCCCGCCGACCGGGCAACCGCAGAAGAACCCGTGTCATAGACCCCGACGAGCCGACCGTCTCAACGGTGCTCGGCTGGTGACCGGCCCTACGCCGTCCAGACGCCGGCTGGGTCCTCAGGAGAGCTCAGATGACGCTGGTGGCCAGCAGCCCGATGGTCAGTGCGGCGACAGCCAGTCGGTACCACCCGAAGATGGCCAGGCTGTGCCGCTGCAGGTAGGTCGACCATCCAGCGCACCGCGACGACCGCCGAGATGAACGCCACGACCACGCCGATCAGCGGGTTGATGACGCCGTACGCGTCGACGAGATCGCCGCCGTGGCGCAAGCAGGCCGTAGGCGGTGGCCGCGGACACCGTGAGCAGCCCGAGCAGGAAGCTGAACTCGATGGCGGCGGACAGGCTCAGCCCGACCAGCAGCGCAGCCAGGATCGTGACCATGCTGCGACTCGTGCCGGGCCACAGGGCCAGGCACTGGGCGGCGCCGATGATCACGGCCTGGCGCACCGTGATGGCGTCGAGCGAGGTGCCGGGCGTGTCGCTGGAGAACCGCTTGGCGAAGGCGAAGATCACCAGCGCACCGACGATCCAGGCCGCGATCACGGGACCGACCTTCAGGAGGTGGTCCTCGATGAACTTGGTCCCGATGAGGCCGACGATGGCCGCGGGCACGAAGGCGATGGCGATGGCCACCAGCGACCGGCGACCGCCCGGGTCCTGGCCGATGGCGCCTTCGGCCATGCGGCGCAGCCGTCCGAAGTAGAGGACGACGACGGCGAGGATGGCGCCGATCTGGATGGCGATCGTGTAGGTGTCGGCCGCGCTCTTGGTCGCCGGCGGTCTGCGCCGATGTCCATGATCCGCTCGGCCACCAGCAGGTGCCCGGTCGAGCTGATCGGCAGGAACTCGGTGAAGCCCTCGATGAGCCCGAGCACGACCGCCTTGGCCGAGGTCAGCTCGGCCTTGGCCTGGGCCTGCTCCTCGGGGGTGAGCGGAGCCGACGACGCGGACTCCGTGGCCGACGACCCGGCCGATGTCGAGCCGGCATGAAGCGTCGTGGGGGTGGCGGCGAGGGCCTGGGCGGTGGCGCCCACGGCCAGGATGCGGGTGACGAGCACGGCGGCGACCAGCACGAGGAAGCCGGCGAGCAGCATCCTCCGGGCGCGGTCGGACGTGTGGGCGGGCCGGGTGGTGGCCATCGGTCTTCGGTCTCCTCGTGATCTGGTCCAGCGCCGTGACCGACGGGACCGTCGGCTCAATGCCCCGCCGGGGAGCGTAGGCGCTCCATCACCTCACGCCGGTGCGAGACGGCGATGAGGTGGCCGCCGCCGTCGATCACGGTGAGGGTGGAATCGGGGATCCGCTCGTGCAGCTCGTCGGCCCAGGCCTTCGGCACCAAGGCGTCAGCGGTGCCCTGGTAGAGGTCGACCGGGGTGTCGACGTCCTCTGGCCGGAACCCCCAGGGCGCGGCATAGGCGAGGTAGTCGTCCACCGCGCCGCGCACGTCCATCGCGCCCTCCGCCATCACCCGCGGGAACCAGTCGCCGAGCGCCACCAGGGATCCGTGTCGGTCGCCCTCGATCTGGCCGGCCGACACCTTCGTGAGCTGGCGGGGGGCCCGTGCGGCCAGCTGGCGCGACGCTCGGAAGTAGGCGCGGGCGAGCACCGGGCGACGGGTCGACCACGTCACGAGGCGCCGATCGAGCTCGTCGAGCTGCGCGAAGACGCCCGGCTGGTCGAGCGGGAGGCACCCTGCGATCACTGCAGTGCGGGTGACCCGATCGGCCCGTCCGACCGCTGTCGCCAGTGCGTACTGGCCACCGGCCGACCACCCCATCACCGCGAAGCGATCGACGCCGAGCCGGTCGAGCAGCTGGGTCAGGTCCTCCGTCACCCAGTCGAGCTGGCCGTGACCGGGCTTGCGATCGGAGAGCCCGACGCCGGGCCGGTCGGGCGAGATCACGCACACACCGAGCTCTCGGGCATCGTCGTCGTTCGGCTGCACGTCGTTGCGGCTCACGAGCCCGCCATGGCAGTTGACGATCACCTCGCCGTCGGGGTCGCCGAACGCGGCGTAGCCGAGGCGCCGGCCGTCAGCCAGCACGATGACGTGGTCCGTCGCTTCGTGGTGGCGAAGGTGACCCATGCCGGGACCGTAGTCCCACGCCCGGGACCGATCGTGGCGCCGGGCTGTAGGTTGGCCGCTCGATCGGGCTGGTGGAGAGACGAGGGTTCGTGAGCGCGAAGAAGTCCACCGCGGCGGCCAAGGACAAGGCCAAGCCGGGCAAGTCCCAGAAGCCCGGCAAGTCCCAGAAGCCCGGCAGGACACCCCAGCCGGAGCGCCGAGACAAGCCCACGAAGGCCGCAAGGCCGAGCCGGCCCGTGAGCTCGGCAGAACAGGCGATCGTCGTGACGGGCGACGACATCCGCGCTGCGGTCGCCATGGCCGAGCGCCAGATGGCGAGGCCGGGCCCGGTGCAGCGGCCTGAACGGCTCGCGGCGGGCAGGGCCCTCCGCCAGGACGTGCCGCGCGCGTGGCACGCCGCGTGGGAACCGGCGCCCGATCGTCGAGACCCGATCGCCATCCTCGAGGAGCAGGCCGAGTCCCGGCTGCCCGACCTGATCCCGATTCGCCACGGGCGCATGGCGTCGTCTCCGTTCGCCTTCTTCCGGGGTGCGGCTGCCGTCATGGCCGCGGACCTGGCCCACACACCCGACACCGGCATCCCCGTGCAGGCGTGCGGAGACGCGCACCTCGTGAACTTCGGCATCTTCGCCACCCCGGAACGGCATCTCGTGTTCGACGTCAACGACTTCGACGAGACCCTTCCGGGGCCATGGGAATGGGATCTCAAACGACTCGGCGCCAGCATCGCCGTCGCCAGTCGCGAGAACGGGTCCAATCGCGACGACGGCGATGCCGCGGTGATGGCCGCGGTCGGGGCGTACCGCCAGCGGATGTACGAGCTGGCCACCATGCGGACGCTCGACCTCTGGTACTCACGCGTCGACGTCGACGAGATCATGATGATGGTCCAGGCCATGGCGGTCGAGCCGGTCGGTCGCATGGCCGCGAAGACCGTCGCCAGGGCCCGCACGCACGACACCCTCGCTGCGGTGGCCAAGCTCACCGAGGTGGTCGACGGCCGCCGCCGCATCGTCGACCACCCGCCCCTCATCGACCACGTCGCGCTGGCCACCGCCGCCGATCAGATCCGCATGCTCTACGAGGGCTACCTCGCCAGCCTCTCCCCCGAGCTGCACACGCTCATGAACCGCTTCGAGCTGGTCGACGTGGCCCGCAAGGTGGTCGGCGTGGGCAGCGTCGGCACCCGCTGCTGGATCGCCTTGTTCGAGGGTGGCGCCGACGACGATCCCCTCCTCCTCCAGATCAAGGAGGCCCAGCCGTCGGTGCTCGAGCAGGAGCTGCACATCGACTCGATCTACCGAAACCACGGTGAGCGGGTCGTCCACGGCCAACGGATGATGCAGGCGGCCAGCGACCTCTTCCTCGGCTGGTCGCGCAACTCGGAGACCGGCATCCACTACTACTGGCGCCAGCTGCACGACATGAAGGGCTCGGCCGACGTCCCCGCCATGAGCCCCCTCCAGCTCGCGGCCTACTCGCGGATCTGCGGCTACGCCCTCGCCCGGGCCCACGCCCGTAGCGGCGACGCGGCCATGATCAGCGGCTACCTGGGGTCGGCCGACACGTTCGACCGCGCGCTCGTGGCCTTCTCGCAGGACTACGCGGATCAGAACGACCGCGACTACGCGGTCATGGCCGAGGCCGTGAAGAGCGGTCGCATCGAGGCCACCGACGGCGTGTGAACCGCCGGACGTCACGGCCCGCGGCCGGCCCGAGATCGATCAGGCCGGCGACTCGGGCTCGAGCGACTCGCGGGCCAGGGCGGCGGCGTCGTGGTCGACCGGGACGCGGGTGCGGGCGTCGGTGCCGCTGCGGAGCAGCACGAGCGCCGCGACGGCCAGCACCGCACCGGCCACGAACGCGCCCCGATAGCCGGCCACCGCGGCGACCACCCCGAGGATCAGCGCACCGATGCCCTGGGACAGGTCGAAGAAGCTGCTCACCGTGCCGACCGCCGAGCCGCGCTCGGTGCTGCTCAGCCCGGTGAGGGCCAACGTGAGCATGGCCGGGTAGAGGAACGACATGCCTACGGAGAACACCACCGTGCCGGTGTACAGCCCCGCGGGGCTCGAGATGGCGGCCATGATCAGCAGCCCGGCCGCCGCGGTGGTCGTGGCGATCGACCCCGCCATCAGCGGACCGATCCGGTCGGGCACCCGCGCCCCGAAGATGCGCACGCCGAGGATCAGGCAGCCGTAGAGCAGGAAGACCGAGCTGGAGTTCGTCATGCCGATCTGCTTGACGTAGAGCGGGACGAACTCGGTGAAGCCGGCCAGCCCGATGAGCCCGAGGAACAGCACCGCGCCAGGAGCGAGCGCGGGGCGGCTGATCAGCGGCGGTCGGTCGTCGCCGGTCAGGCGCTCGCTGACCGGAGCGACGGTCTCTCGGGTGCAGAGGCCGATCGCGGCGGCGACGAACGCCAGCCCGGCCGACACCATCCACACCCGGTCGAAGTGATCGTTCGCCAACATGACGTTGCCCAGCAGCGGGCCGAACGCGAGCCCACCGTAGACCGCGACCGACCAGTAGCTGATGGCCTCGCCGCGTCGTTCCTCCGGCGAGAGGTCGGTGATCATCGACGCGGCACCCACGAAGAAGGCGGCCTCGCCGATGCCGGCCAGGACCCGCACGAACACCAGCGACACCAGCCCGGACGCCAGGATGTAGAGCAGACCGGCCGCCCCGACGATGACCGCGCCCCCGACGATGAGCAGCCGGCGACCCATCCGATCGCCGATCCGACCGGCGAAGGGTCGGAGCAGGACGGCGCCGACGGCGAAGGCCCCGACGACCACCCCGACCGCCACGTTGTTGCCACCCAGCTCGTCCTTGACGAACAACGGGACCACCGGGAGCAGCATGCCGAGGGCCAGGAAGTAGGCGAGGCCGGACGTCACCACGAGTGCGAACCGGAGCGTCAGCAGGCGCGTCGGTGCATCGGGCGGCAGCGGTTCGGGCATCAGGGAGTCGAGCCTACGGGCCGCCCCGCCATCTCCGGCCTGAGTTCCGGCCTGAACCCGGGACGGTCGGCGTACGGCCGGATCAGTCGACGGAGGCGCCGAGGCGAGCCCAGCGCAGGCTGAGGTCGTTGCACTCCTCGCACACGGACTCGGGGATGGCGCCGAGCCGCATGAGCAGGGCGAACGCCTTGCAACCCATGCAGAAGCCCAGCACCGACTCGAGCGTGGCGAACACGACCAGCACGGCGATGAGCCCGTACGCCGCGCCGGTCTGGTCGAACCCGTAGACGAGCAGGGACGCGGACACGGTGAAGACCGCCCCGATGGCCTGGGCGAAGCGCTTGGGCGGCCCTGGCGTGAGGCGCTCGGCCAGGGGCAGGCGGGGCGTGATCACCCGAGTCACGAGCAGGCCGAGCGGATCGAACCGGGGACCGGCGGCCACTCGCAGCAGGAAGCCGATGGCGAGCACCACCATCAGCCATGGCTCGCGGAGCACGAGGCAGGCCAGGGCCATCAGCACGACACCGCCCGCCACGAGTCGGGCGGAGACCTCGTTGACCGGGTTGGGGAAGGAGAAGAGCTCGGACACGGAAACCAGACTAACCAGGTCGGGATTCAGATCACACCTCGCGTCCTGTGAGCCCCGAATCGGTTGACTGGTTAAGTCGCGTGTCTTATCCTGTCGGCGATGTCGCCTCCCACCGCCACCGCCAGGCCGGTCGCTCCCTCGCCGGTGGCGGCGCGCAGCCGGCAGGCGATGATCGTGGCCGCCGAGCGCCTGTTCGCCGAGCGGGGCATCGCCGCGGTGTCGCTGCGCGAGATCGGGGCGGCCGCAGGTCAGCGCAACAACTCCGCCGCGCAGTACCACTTCGGGTCGAAGGCAGGGTTGGTCGAGGCGATCTTCGCCCTGCGCATGGCCGCCATCAACGAACGGCGCCTGGCCGCCTTGGCCGAGCTCGACACCGGTGCTCGCCGCGACGCTCCGGTGCGGGAACTCGTCGAGGCCTACGTCCGACCCCTCGCCGAGTCCTTCGGCGACACCCCTGGCGAACGCTGGTACCTGCGGTTCCTGGCCCGAGTGGCCGGCGACCCCGAGCTCAGCGGCCAGAGCCCGGCCCGGCGTCCCTTCACCGTCGGACTCGACGAGGTGCTGCGCCGGCTCGACCTGGCCCTCGGCGACGTCCCCGGGCCGATCCGCGGCGAGCGCCTGGCCGCCATGGGGACCTTGCTCGTCCACACCCTCGCCACCCTCGAGGCCGGCGAGCACGATGCCGACGTCCTGGCTCTGCTCACGGCCGATCTCATCGACATGGCCACCGCGCTGGTGACCGCGCCGGTCTCCGTCACCACCCGCGCGTTGCTGCGCACCGACTCCTGACCCCCTCGATCTCCATCTCCCTGACCCTCGTCCGAAGGACTGACGCCATGCCCAAGTTGATCGCCGGCCCCGTTCGCCTGCACCGGTTGCCCGATGGCGTCGAGAGCCAGCCGTACCGCTCCTTCACGGTCACGCCGCTGAGCCCGACCATCGGCGCCGTCCTCGGCGACATCGACCTGCGGGGCCCGTTCGACGCCACCATCCGCAGCGAACTGCAGCGGGCCCTGCTCGAGTGGAAGGTCATCTTCTTCCGCGACCAGCACCTCACCGGTGCCGAGCACCGCGATTTCGCGTCGATGTGGGGTGAGCTGGAGGTGCACCCGTTCCTGCCGGAAGGGGAGGTGCCCGAGGTCGTCCGGTTCGAGAAGGGGGTCGATGAGAAGGGCTACGAGAACATGTGGCACAGCGACGTCTCGTGGCGCGAGGTGCCGTCGCTCGGCTCGGTGCTGCGGGCCATCGAGGTGCCGCCGTACGGAGGCGACACCCTGTGGTGCGACATGTACGCGGCCTACGAGGGGCTGCCCGCCGCGATCCGCGACCGCATCGACGGGCTCGACGCGGTGCACGACTTCTCCACGTCGTTCGGTGCGCTGATGGAGCCCGACGCGCTGGCCGAGATGCAGCAGCGCTACCCGGCTGTCCGCCATCCGATCGTGCGCACCCACCCCGACACCGGTCGCAAGCTGCTCTACGTCAACTCGATCTTCACGACCCACATCCCCGACCTCGACCCCGATGAGAGCGATGCGCTGCTCGAGCGGCTCTTCGCCCAGTCACGGGTGCCCGAGTACCAGTGCCGCTTCCACTGGGAGGCCGGCTCGCTGGCGTTCTGGGACAACCGCTCGACCCAGCACTACGCCTGCTCGGACTACTACCCGTCGGTGCGGATCATGGAGCGGGCCACCATCATCGGCACCCGCCCGTCCTGATCGACCTGATCGACCGGCCCGACCTGATCGCTACGGACCGGTGGGGAACGCCTTCACGCAGACGTCGTCATGAGCCAGCACGCGGGCTCCCTCGGCCGACCGGTTGATGCGCACGCAGCCGTCCTGGCCGCCCGCTTCGAACTGGTAGTCGATGATCACCTGCGTCGGGTTCGGAGCGGTGACCACGAAGTAGGTCGACAGCTCGGCCCCCGGGACATCCGGGATCAGGGCCCTGGCCGGTCGGTCCTCGTCACCCGCCCACTCACCGGTCAGCTCCTTCGCCCATGCCGCCCGAAAGGCCTCGACATCGATCGACTCACCGGCGGACTGGGCCTCGAGCTGCACCCTCGTCTTCTTGTGGTCGAAGTCGTCGCGGCGCCGGGCGCTCACGAACATCCCGACCAGGAGCAGCCCCCCGAGCACGACGACCAGGATCACCACCCGGGACCGCTTGCTGAGACCGCGGCTCGAGTTGTCTCCGGTCGGCGGGCTGGCCGGCTCCACGCCGGTCACCGCCCTCTGCTCGTGCGCATGCCCGCAGCGTACGTTCAGCGGCCGGTGAGCTGCTCCACGACGGGCGCGAGGGAGACGTGCGCCTGCTCGAACACCACGACGTACGACAGCCCGAAGCGCTCCCGTCGCTCGAGGAGCTGGTCGACCATCTGCTGGTGGGTGCCCAGCAGCAGGAAGGGGCTGTCGAGGAGCTCGTCGACGGTCAGAGCAGGGAAGTGGCCGGCCAACTTCTGGGCCTCGGCTCGCCGGTCGTCGCTGACGACCACGACCTGCACGAGGAGGTTCAGCTCGAGGTCGTCGAACCTCGGCCCCGCCGCGGCGCGCACCACGCCGAGGCGATCCTCCAAACCGGCCGCGGTGAAGTGGCTCAGCGACACATCGCCCGTGCCGTGCACCTGGTGGAAGCCGGCGAAACCCACGATGTCCGCCGCCTCGGCGGCCAGCCGCAGCAGTCGCGTGCCATTGCCGCCGATCAGCAACGGAACCGGCGTCGACGGGATCGGGAAGCATCGGTGCCCGTCGAGGTGGTAGTGCTCGCCGGCGTGGGTCACGGTCTCGCCGGCCAGCAGCCGCCGGACGAGATCGACCGACTCGGCCAGCCGGTCGACCCGCACCCCCGCGGGGTCGAAGACGAGTCCGACCTCGTCGTACTCCGACTTCATGTGGCCCGCGCCCACACCGAGCTCGAACCGGCCACCGGTGAGCGCATCGAGGGTGGCGACCTCACGGGCCAGCCAGGCGGGGTGGTGGAAGTCGTTGTTGAGCACCAAGGTGCCGAACCGCAGCTCGGAGGTGATCTCCGCGGCCGACGCCAGCGGGATCAGCGGGGGGAGCATGTCCACGAGGTGGTCGGCCATCAGCAGCGTGGAGTAGCCCGTGGCCTCGGCGGTGCGGGCCAGCCAGCGCCACCCGTCGGGCTCCCAGGACGCTCGGGCGCTCACGCCGAAGCGGAACGGTCGGGTGGTGGTCACGCCCCCGGACGGTAGAGCCCTCGCGCCTCGGACCGGGCGGTCGCATTGCCCTACGATCACCGGCGTTCGCGACGAGGAGAGCCCAGGATGACGATGAGCTTCGACGAGGCCGTAGCCGTGGTGACCGCGCCCGGCCAGATGTTCTCGGTGGTCGAGACCGAGGTGCTCGGTCGGCCCACGAAGATCTACGAGAACGCGCTGCCGTCGTTGCGATCCCTGTTCGACCTGGCTCGAACCCGTGAGGGCACGTTCCTCGTCTACGAGGACGAGCGCCTCGACTTCGCCACCGTCATGAGCCAGGTCGACGCCGTCGCCAGCACGCTCGTCGAACACTACGGCGTGAAGAAGGGCGACCGGGTCGCCATCGGCATGCGCAACTACCCCGAGTGGATCACCGCGTTCGCGGCGATCACCTCCATCGGCGCCATCGCCGTGTCGCTCAACGCCTGGTGGACCGTCGAGGAGATGCACTACGGCCTCGAGGACTCGGGGACCTCCGTGCTCATCGCCGACCAGGAACGGGCCGAGCGGGCCGAGGGCGCGTTCGACACGCTCGGTGTCCGCACGATCGTCGTCCGATCCACCGGCATGCTGCCGCCGGGAGCCGATCGGCTCGAGGACGTGCTCGTCCCCGGGGCCCGCATGCCGGAGGTCGACATCGACCCCGACGACGACGCCACGATCCTCTACACCTCCGGCACCACGGGCAACCCCAAGGGTGCGGTGTCGACCCACCGGGCCGTGGTCCACGGGGTGCTGGCCTTCGGCTGTCGGGCCGCGGTGAACGGGCTCGACGAACCCGCCGAGCGGTGATCCCCATCCGTACCCGACCTCGTTCATCCTGGTCGTGCCGCTGTTCCACGTGACCGGCTGCGTGGCCGTCATGCTCAGCTGCGTGGCTGGCCGGCGCCAAGCTCGTGCTCATGTACAAGTGGAGCCCCGAGCGTGCGCTCGAGCTCATCGAGCGAGAGCGCATCACCAACTTCGTGGGCGTCCCCACCATGTCGTGGGACCTGCTCGAGTCGCCCGACTTCGCGAGGCGAGACACGTCGAGCCTGCTGGCTGTCGGTGGCGGCGGTGCTCCGGCCCCACCCGAACTGGTGCGGCGGGTCGAGAGCAACTTCACCAAGGGCCGCCCGCAGATCGGGTACGGCATGACCGAGACCAACGCGTACGGCCCGGGCAACACCGGCGACGACTACGTGCGCAAGCCCAACAGCAGCGGCCGGTTCGTGCCCCCGATGGACGTCAAGATCGCCGGGGCCGACGGCAAGCCCCTGCCCGCCGGCGAGGTGGGCGAGATCTGCTTCGCGGGGCCGACGCTGATCCGCGGCTACTGGAACAAGCCGGAGGCCACCGCCGAGACCATCGTCGACGGCTGGCTCTACAGCGGCGACATCGGACGGCTCGACGACGAGGGCTTCATCTACATCGAGGACCGGGCCAAGGACATGGTCATCCGGGCCGGCGAGAACATCTACTGCGCCGAGGTCGAGGCGGCCATCTACGAGCACCCCGCGGTGTACGAGGCCGCCGCCTTCGGCATCCCCCACGAACGCCTCGGCGAGGAGCTCGTGGCCGCCGTGATGCTGCGGCCCGGCGCTGAGGTGACCGCCGAGGAGCTGCAGGACCACGTCAAGGAGAAGCTGGCCGCGTTCAAGGTGCCGTCGCAGGTGATCTTCGTGGACGAGCAGCTGCCGCGCGGCGCCACCGGCAAGATCCTCAAGCGCGAGCTGCGCGACGACCTGCTCGCGGGCCGCTGATCAGGCCCGCCTGATCAGAGTCGGTCGAGGCCGGTGACGGCCGGCTCCAGGAGATCGACGAACGAGGACACCTCGGACGTCGGCGCGTGGATGCCGAACGCGCTCAGCTGCACACGCAGCGCGGGCCGCACGGCGACGCTGGCCCAGCGCAGCTCGGGTGGCACCGCGTTGACCGGGGCGACGGTGACGCCCAGGCCGGCCGCAGCCAGTTGCACGGCGGTGTCGACCTGCCGCGTCTGCACCGCGGACCGGGGCTGGAAGCCGGCGTCGGCACAGGCCTGGCGGACGTACCGGTGCAGCCCGTGGTCGGCGTCGAGCAGGACCCACGGCTCGTCCGCCAGCCGCGGCAGGGACACGGCGCGTCCGAAGCGGGACCGCAGCTCGGGCGGCACCACCACCACGTACCGCTCCCAGCCGATGGGCCGGACCCAGCCGCTGAACGTGGAGTCGGGCACGCCGACACCGAGGTCGACCACGCCGTCGATGACGGCCCGCTCGAGGTAGCGCCGGCGGACGAACTCGTCGATCCGGAGCTGCACCCCCGGGCGAGCCTGGTGCCACAGCGCGACCGCGGGAGGCAGCACCCAGGTGGCCACGGTGGCGAGGGTGCCGACGGCGAGGCTGCCGGGCCGACCCTCGGCCAGGTCGCGTGCGGCGGCCACGCCCTGCTGACCCACCTCGAGCAGGCGCCGAGCGGCCCGGGCCAGGGCCTCGCCCGCGGGCGTGGCCGTCATGCCCGACCTCCCCCGTTCGAGCAGCGGGCCCCCCATGCGCCGTTCGAGCAGCGCGATCTGGCTCGACACCGTCGGCTGGGTCACGTGCAGGACGGCCGCGGCCTTGGTGATCGACCCGAGATCGAGCACGGCCACCAGATATTCGAGCTGACGGAGGGTGAGGTCGCTGCTGAGTTCAGACATAGAGCGTCTCTATGTTGCCCCAGGAAGCATCGCGTGGATACAGGGGCGCCGGGAGACCAAGATCCGACCATGACCGCGACGCTGCTGACGGGGGACGGGTGATCGACCCGGCCACCCAGACCGATCTCGTGGCGGACGTCCTGGTGGTCGACGGCGTGATCGCGGCGATCGGATCCGGTCTCCTGGCCGATCGCCCCGATCTCGTCGCCACCGACGTCGAGCAGATCGACTGCACCGGGCTGGTCGTGACCCCGGGCCTCATCGACCTGCACGTCCACGTCATGGCCGGCCTTGGCGACTTCTGCGTCGAAGCCGACCAGATCGGCGTCGGCATGGGCGTCCCGGTGCTCGTCGACGGCGGCACCTCGGGTGTCGCCACGTTCGACATCAGCCGCCGCGCCATCATCGACCACCCCGACACCCGCACCCGCGTCCTGGCGTTCATCGATCCCAACCAGCTGTACCTGGCGACGAAGGACTTCATCTGCCACAAGCTGCTGATCGCCAACGACATCAACAACATCGACGTGGAATCGCTCGAGGCGTCGCTCGAACGCAACGCCGACGTCGTGATCGGGCTGAAGGCCCGGGCCTGCCACACCGGTGATCCCGAGCACTCGCCGTTCCTGGCCGCCGCTCAGCAGGCCGCCGGCGACAAGCCGGTGATGGTGCACCTCGGCCGCTTCCCGCACACGCCGGTGATCACGCCCACCGCGCTGCTCGACGCGCTGCGACCCGGCGACATCATCACCCACGCGTTCCGCGGCGCCGGGGGCATGCTCGACCGCGACGGCAAGGCCGTGCCCCAGTTCCGCGACGCCGTCGACCGTGGCGTGGTGCTCGACGTCGGCCACTCGGGCACCGACTTCCGGTTCCGTGAGGCCCGTCGCCTGTTCGACCAGGGGTTCCGGCCCGACACCATCTCGACCGACCTCAACATCTTCAACATCGGCGGGCCGGTGTTCTCGCTCTCGGAGAACATGACCAAGATGCTGGCCCTCGGGATCGACCCCGTCGACGTCATCGCGATGGCCACCCGCAACACTGCCCGGGCCATCGGTCGCCTCGACGAGCTCGGCTCGCTCGAGGTCGGGCGATCGGCCGAGATCTCCGTGCTGCGCCTGCGGACCGACGGCCCGTTCCCCGTGTCGGACGGCCACGAGACGATCGAGTCCGACGTCGCGGTCGAGCCGGTGGGATGCCTCCGGGGCGGCACCTGGCATCGGACACCCCCGCTGCCCACGTTCGCCCAGGCCGGCACGACCTGGGGCGACATGCCCGACGACCTGGACTGGTGACGATCGACGTAGCTGCCTTCTGGACGCAACCCTGGTCGACCTGGTTGGCCGCCACGACCGGTCGGCCAGGGTTGCGTCGAGAAGGTACGCCACGACCGTGACGCGGCGGCGACAACGATCGTCCGCCCGATGGCGGTTGGTCGGTCGCGGCACCGTCGGATCATCCCCGGTCGGGCCACGCGGCCTGGCGGTACCCTCGGGCGATGACCGCGCGCACGGTGCTCACCACCGGCGCCAACTCGGGCATCGGGCTGGCCACGACCCTCGAGTTGGCCCGGCGAGGCCACCGATCGGTCGGGTCGGTGCGATCCGAGGCCAAGGCCGAGACGGTGCACGCGGCGGCGACCGAGGCGGGCGTCGAGGTCGAGACGATGCTGCTCGACGTCACCGATGGCGACCGGTGCGCGGAGGTGATCGCCGAGCTCGGGCCCGATCTGTACGGCCTCGTCAACAACGCCGGATACGCCCTCACCGGCGCCATCGAGGACGTCGCCGACGACGAGGCCCGCCACCTGTTCGAGACGATGGTCCTCGCGCCGATGCGCCTGTCCCGACTCGCCATGCCCGTGCTCCGCGCCAGCGGGGCCGGGGGCGCATCGTGAACGTGTCGTCGATCGCCGGGCTCGTGAGCTCGCCGCTCGCCGGCTGGTACACGGGGACCAAGCACGCGCTCGAGGCGTTGACCGACTCGCTGCGGATCGAGGTGGCCCGCGACGGGGTCCAGGTCGTGCTGATCGAGCCGGGTGGGTTCAAGACCGGCATCTGGGAGGACATGGCGCCGCGACATCGAACGTCACGCCGATGCCGGCTCCCGCAACACCGCCGCCTACGAGCGGTCGTCGCAGATGCAGCGCCTGATCGAGCCGATCATGGGCAGCCCCGAGCACTGCGGCCGGTTGATCGCCGATGTGATCGAGTCCCGGAGGCCCCGCGACCGCTACCTCGTCGGCCTCGACGCCCAGGCCATGCGGCTCGGCGACCGGCTCACCCCCAACTTGCTGCAGGACCGCGTCCTCCGCCTCGTCCTCGGCCTCTGACGAACCGGTTCCACCCGCGAACCTGCCCCCAACGCGGCCGCTTCCCGCCATAGGACGTGAGTGGTTGCGCAACACCCCAACCTGTCGTTCCAGCGACGCCGCTGGCGACGTACGGGGAAGGTTGCGTCGCCCTCGGGCACAAAAATGAGACCGATTCCCTATTGAGAGCGGTTCTTGATATGCTCGTCGGGTGGCTGATGGGATGAGCGCCGGGAGATCCGGGACGGGCGTGGCCCTGCAGCTCGAGCAGGTGACCGTCGACTACGGCAACGTCAACGCGCTCACCGACATCACCGGATCGGTCGCCCCCGGTCAGTCCGTGGCGCTGATCGGACCCAACGGCTCGGGCAAGTCCACGCTGCTGAAGGCGATCCTCGGGCTGGTGCCGCTGCGCAGCGGACGGATCCAGGTGCTCGGCCAGGACCCCGCCGACGCCCGCGCGCAGGTCGCGTACGTGCCACAGCAGGAGTCGCTCGACCCCGAGTTCCCGGTGTCGGTGCACCAGGTCGTGCTCATGGGCCGCTACCGCGACGTCGGCTGGGTGCGCCGACCGGGCAAGGCCGATCGCGCCGCGGCCCATGCCGCGCTCGACCGTGTCGGGCTCGACGCCCGCTCGGCCGACCGGTTCGGCACGCTCTCCGGAGGCCAGCGCCAGCGGGTGCTGATCGCTCGGGCCATCGCCCAGGACGCGCGCCTGCTGCTGCTCGACGAGCCGTTCAACGGCGTCGACGGCACCACCCAGGAGCTGCTGCTCGGGGTGCTGGCCGAGCTGCGAGCGGCCGGGGTGGCCATCGTGATGTCGACCCACGACCTCGCCGTCGCCCACGTGGCCTGCGACGAGGCTTGCGTGCTCAACCGCCATCAGGTGGCCTTCGGGCCCGTGCAGCACACGCTCACACCCGACCACCTGCGCCAGGCCTACGGCCCCAACGCGCTGGCCCTGGTCGGCGACGGCGCCATCGTGGCCCACGACCACTGACGTTTCCGTGCGCCTGCTGACCGAACCGTTCCACTCCGGGTTCATGCAGCGTGCCCTGATCGAGGCGGTGCTGCTCGGCATCGTCGGTGGCGTGGTCGGCGTGCACGTCGTGCTGCGCCGCCTGGCGTTCATGGCCGACGCGCTGACCCACACGGTCTTCCCGGGCATGGCCGTCGCCTTCCTGCTCAGCGGATCGCTCTACGTCGGGGCTCTCGTCACCGGGGTGGCCAGCGCGGTGCTGCTCACGATCCTCACCCGCAACCGGCGGATCACGTCGGACGCGGCCCTTGCCGATCCTGCTGACCGGGTTCTTCTCGGTCGGCGTGATCCTGGTGTCGCGCAGCCACTCGTTCACCGCCGACCTCACCGTGCTGCTGTTCGGCCGGGTGCTGGCGGTCGACGCCGCCGAGATCGCGGCCACCGCGGCCACCGGCGCGTTCGTGCTGGTCGTGCTCTGGCTGCTGCACAAGGAGCTGGTGCTCCGCTCGTTCGACCCCGAGGCCGCCGCCGCGCTCGGCTACCCGATCGGCACCCTCGACCTGGTGCTCAACATCCTCATCACCCTGGTGGTGGTGAGCGCGGTCAAGGCCGTCGGCAGCGTGCTGGTGATCGCGCTGCTGATCACGCCGGCGGCGACGGCCCGGCTGCTGGTGCGTCGCCACGTCGGCGTGATGATGGCGGTGGCCGCGGCTGGTCGGTGCCGTCGGCGGCTGGCTCGGACTGGTCGTCAGCTACGAGGCCTCGGTGCACCACGGATGGCGGCTCGCGTCGGGGGCGACGATCGTGCTGGCGCTGACGGCGCTGTTCCTCGGGGCGCTGATCGGCGCCGCACTCGTCCGCCGGCGCCGACGGGTCGAGCCCGACGGTGGACCCGGCCACGGTCACGTGCACCTCGACCCGCACGAGCCGTTGATCGACGACAGCTTCACCATCGGCCCCCGCGCATGACCGCCACGCCGATCGTGTCGATGATCTCCGCCATGTCGACGGTGTCGACTGTCGCTGCCGCGCAGTCCTCGAGCCTGCTCCAGACCTTCGACTCGCCGCTCATGCAGCGGGCTCTGCTCGAGGCGCTGATGGCCGGCGCACTGGCCGGGGTGATCGGCGTGCACGTCGTCCTGCGCCGGCTCTCGTTCTTCACCATGTCGCTCACCCACGCGACCTTCCCAGGCCTGGTGATCGCCGAGATCATCGGCGTCAGCCTCTTCACCGGCACCGCCGTGTTCGGGCTGTTCGTCGTGGCGCTGATCGCGTCGCTTGGCCCGGGTGCGCAGCCTCGACTCGTCGACGGCCACCGGCGTGGTGCTGGCCGGAGGCTTCGCGCTCGGCGTCGTGCTGATCTCGTCGCAACCCGGGTTCAGCAAGGACCTGACCGCGTTCCTCGTCGGGTCGATCCTCACGGTGACCACCGCCGACCTCGTCACCACCGCCATCGCCGGTCTGGTCGTGCTGGCCGTGCTCGCGGTCTTCCACAAGGAGCTCGTCCTCGGCGCCTTCGATCGCGACGGCCTGGCCGCGATGGGCTACCCGGTGCTCGTGCTCGACCTCGTACTGCTCGTCGCCATCGAGCTGACCGTCGTGACCACGATCCCCGCCGTCGGCACCATCCTCTCCGTCGCCCTGATCGTGGCGCCCGCCGCCACGGCGCGGCTGTGGACCGATCGGGTCGGCCCGTCCATGGCCATCGCGGCAGGCGTCGGCGCGGCCTGCGGGGTGCTCGGGCTGGTCGTCTCGGACCACTGGAGGATCGCCGCCGGACCCACGATCTGCGTGATCCTGTCGCTCGTCTTCGCGATCTCGGCGCTGGTCAGCCCGCGGCAGGGATGGCTGGCCCACCAGCGCGCCCGGCCGTCCTCAGGGCTCCGATCGCAGCGCTACGGTCTGGCGCCATGACCTACAGCCTCGTCCTGCTCCGGCACGGCCAGAGCACCTGGAACCTCGAGAACCGCTTCACCGGCTGGTACGACGCCGACCTCACCGAGCAGGGGCGCACCGAAGCCGCGGCCGCCGGCCATGCCATGGCCGATGCCGGTGTGCAACCCGACGTGCTGCACACCTCGCTGCAGGTGCGGGCCATTCGCACCGCCGACCTGGCGCTCGACTCGATGGGTCTGCTGTGGCTGCCGGTGCGCCGTCACTGGCGACTCAACGAACGCCACTACGGCGATCTCCAGGGCAAGGACAAGAAGCAGACCACCGACGAGCACGGCGCCGAGAAGGTCAAGATCTGGCGCCGCAGCTACGACGTGCCGCCTCCCCCCATGAACGCCGACGACCCCGACAACCCCCGCTTCGACCGGCGCTACGCCGACCTGGCCCCCGATGTCGTCCCGGACGCCGAGTGCCTGGCCGACGTCGTCGCCCGGATGATGCCGTACTGGTACGACGCCATCGTCCCCGACCTCGGCGCCGGCAAGACCGTGCTGGTGACGGCCCACGGCAACAGCCTCCGGGCGCTGGTCAAGCACCTCGACGGCATCTCCGACGACGACATCGCCGAGCTCAACCTGCCCACCGGTGTGCCGATGCGGTTCGACCTGGGCGACGACTTCCTGCCGGTCGAGCCGGGCCTGCCGATCGAACAGCGCTACCTCGGTGACGTCGAGGCGGCCAAGGCGGCCGCCGAGGCCGTGGCCCGCCAGGCCGGCTGACCTCGCCCGCGACCATCGCGTCCGTTCGACTGACCCCGTTGCAGGTCCGGCGGCTGGCCTACCGCGGCCAGCGCCTGTCCGGCCGGCGCGTCGGGCGTGACGGCGCCTCGCTGCTGCAGCTGGTGCGCGACCTCGGGTGCCTCCAGATCGATCCGGTGTCGGTGGTGGCCCGCACCCAGCTCCTGGTCACCTGGAGCCGCGTCGGCCGGTTCCGCCCCGAGACGCTTGCGCAAGCTGCACGAGGTCGACCGGTCGCTGTTCGAGTACTGGGCCCACGCCGCATCGCTCGTGCCCAGCTCGGACCTGCCGATCCACCGCTGGGCCATGCGCCGCGCGTTCACCGGGAGCAGCGTCGGCGAGGTCCGGATCCGCGACTGGTTGGCCACGCACGACGCCACCCGGCGCGAGCTGATGGCCCGCCTCGAGCAGGACGGGCCGCTGCGCACCCAGGACCTGACCTCGCACGCGGTGCGCCCGTGGGCCAGCGGCGGATGGTCCGACGACCAGACCGTCGCGCTCGATGTTGGAGGAGCTCACCGCCACCGGCGACGTGCTCGTCTCACGCCGAACCGGCGGGACCCGCTGGTGGGACGTCGGACACCGGTGCCTGCCAGCCGGTGCGCTCGACGACCCGGCCGGTGAGCTCCCCGAGGACGAGGTCGTGCGCTTGGCCGCGGTCCGGGCGGTGCGGGCCCTCGGCGCGGCCACCCCCTCTCAGATCAACGCGGCACTTCACCCGCAAGCGGTACCCGCACCTGGCCGACCGGCTGGCCGAGCTCGTGGCCGACGGTGCGCTGGTCCCGGCCACGGTCGATGGCCTGAAGGGCACGTGGTACCTGCACGCGGAGGATGCCGAGGCCCTGGACGATCTCGCTCCGGCCCGGCTCACCCTGCTGTCCCCGTTCGACAACCTGATCTGCGACCGTGACCGCACCGAGGCGCTGTGGGGCTTCCGCTACCGGCTGGAGATCTACACCCCTGCGGCCAAGACGCCAGTTACGGCTACTACGTGCTGCCCATCCTCGATGGCGACCGCCTGGTGGGGCGCATCGATGCCGCTCTCGACCCCCGCACGAACCTGCTGGCGGCCAAGTCCGTGCACCGCGAGCCCGGCGTCCGCGCCTCCGCGGCCCGCACCGCTCGCATCCGCCGCCGGTTCGAGGACCTGGCCCGCTTCGTCGGCGCCGACGGCATCGACGACGTCACCTCCGCCCTGACCTGAACACCCTGACCTGAACACCCTGACCTGAACACGCGTACCTCAACACCCGGACCCGATCGGCCCGGCCCGAGGAAGCTCCGGACGATCGACCTCCAGATCGGATCACCCGAACTGGCAGATCGGATCACCCGAACTGGCAGATCGGATCACCCGAACTGGCGACCTGCGGCATCCAGAGACCACAGGCCACCAGTTCGGGATCCGCGGGGCGGGGGAACCCCTGGCTGACAGAAGCGAACGGCGATCGAGCGACGACGAGGTGAGCGAGGATGGTGAGCGGTCAGGCCTCCCTCGCGTCGGACTCGGAGAAGCCGGCGACGACGGGGGCGCCGACGGCCTCCGCCTCGAGCAGATAGCCGCGGGAGCGGACGGTCTTGATGGCCAGCCCGAGGGGGGCGATGCGGCGACGCAGGCGCAGGACGTGGACGTCGAGCGCATTGCGACCGGGTGCGCCTTTCGGCCAGCCGGTTCTCGAGAGCTGGTCACGGCTGACGACCGCGCCGTAGCGCTCGATCAGCGCAGACATCAGTCGGGCCTCGACGGGTGGCAGCGACACCCAGCCGCCACCGAAGCGCAGCAGCCCGTCGCGATCGAGCTCGGGCAGGTCGTCACGGTCGGCGCGGTAGCGGGCCGCCAGCCCTTCGACCCGGGCCCGGACGTCGGCTTCGTCGGCCGGCACCCGGATCCAGTCCTCGAGCAGGTCGGTGCACTGGGGCGCCGGAGACGCCGCCTTCGACGAGCAGCAGCCGAAGCCGCCCCTCGTGTTCAAGACGCTCTCGACGCTCCTGTTCGAGCGGCCACCGCACGAGCACGACATCCATCGGTGGGAACGTAGGAGACGAAGATTTCCTGACTGTTTCGCCTGGGTGAACTGTCACTCAAAGCCCCTAACGTGACGTCGGACACGCCTGTGGACGAAGGACAAACTAGGCTGCGGCCCCATGGCGAACCGTCGCGAACGACTCGAGGAGCTTGCCTCCGTCCCGCTCTTCAGATCCAGCTCCAAGCGCGAGCTGGAGAAGGTGGCGAAGGCCGCGGACGAGGTCATCGTCGAAGCCGGACGCGTGCTCGTCACACAGGGCGAGATCGGGCGCGAGTGCTACGTGATCGTCAGCGGCGAGGCGTCGGTCACCCGTGACGGCAAGGAGATCGCCCGACTGGGCCATGGCCAGCCGATCGGTGAGCTGGCCGTGCTCGACGGCGGCCTTCGCACCGCCACGGTCACCGCAGTCACCGAGCTCGACCTGCTGGTGATCGGCCAGCGCGAGTTCTCGGCGCTGCTCACCGAGGTGCCCGGCCTGGCCCACAAGATCATGGTCAACCTGGCCGGGCGGGTCCGAGAGCTCGACGAGCGCGTCTACGGCTGAGCGCCTGATCGTGCACCGCCGGCACTGATTCCGTCTGGTGTCTGGGCCGCGACTACCTTCAGGGTCCGTATGAACCGCACGCGTGGCAACGCTTCCAAGCTGGTCCTCGGTATCGGCATCTCCTTCGCCATCATCACGCTGCTGTCGGGCGTGGCCGGCTGGGTCTTCGAGGACTCGCAGGTCGATCACTCGCCCATCACCCGCGAGGTGTTCGAAGGAATCCCGACGGCCCTGGTGACGATCTTCTACATCGTCGTCCCGATCCTCATCATCTACGGGGCGGTGCTGTTCACCCAGCGCACCAAGAACTGGGAGCGGGGCAAGCCCGACAACCGAGCCACCACCTCGAAGAACGTCAAGAAGCGCCTCAAGGACTTCCGCGCCGGCGTCTACATGCAGACGCTGCTGCGCGATCCGGCGGCCGGCATCATGCACTCGCTCATCTACTTCAGCTTCCTGGTGCTCCTGGCGGTCACCACGATCCTCGAGATCAACCATCAGCTGCCCACCAGCATGAAGTTCCTCAACGGCGGGGTCTACGAGGGCTACTCGCTGGTCGGCGACGTGGCCGGCACGACGTTCCTCATCGGCGTGATCTGGGCCGGCGTGCGCCGCTACATCCAGAAGCCGTACCGCATCCGCATCAAGACCAAGCCCGAGCACGCGGTGATCCTGGCCGTGTTCTTCAGCTTCGGGGTCACCGGCTTCCTGACCGAGGCCTACCGCATCGCCATCATGGGCCGGCCGTCGTTCGAGAAGTGGTCGGTCATCGGCTATCCGCTGTCGTACCTGATCAAGGACACGTCGCACCTCGAGGGCTGGCACACCATCTGGTGGATGGTCCACGTGGCCACGTTCTTCGTCTTCCTGTCGATCCTGTCGGTCACGATGCTGCGCCACATGTTCACGTCGCCGTTGAACATGTACCTGAAGGATCGTGAGCGTCCCAAGGGCGCGATGAAGCCGATGCCCAACCTGATGGAGACCGAGCTCGAGAGCTTCGGCGCCTCGACCATCGAGGACTTCACCTGGAAGCAGCTGCTCGACACCGACGCCTGCACGATGTGCGGTCGCTGCACGAGCGTCTGTCCGGCCCACGCCACCGGCAAGCCGCTCGATCCCCGCGAGATCGTGCTCAAGACCGGCGAGGTCATGGCCCGCACGGGCGATCCCAAGGTCTCGACCCCCATCGGGCTCGACGGCGACATCACCATCGGCGCCGACTCCGTCTTCGAGCGCATCACGCCCGAAGAGGTGTGGTCCTGCACGAGCTGCAAGGCGTGCGACGAGATCTGCCCGGTCAACATCGAGATCCTCGACAAGATCCTCGACATGCGGCGCTACCTGTCGCTGATGGAGTCGAACTTCCCGACCGAGCTGGGCAACGCCTACCGCTCGATGGAGAACACCGGCAACCCGTGGGGCATGAGCCAGGCCGAGCGGGGCGACTGGGCCGACAAGCTCGAGGGCATCGACATCATCGACGGGACCGATCCGTTCGAGGCCGACTACCTCTACTGGGTCGGCTGCGCCGGATCGTTCGACGACAAGAACAAGAAGGTCAGCACGGCCATGGCCAAGCTGATGCAGCGGGCCGGCATCTCGTTCGCCATCCTCGGCCCGTCGGAGATGTGCACCGGCGACCCGGCCCGCCGTTCGGGCAACGAGTACATCTTCCAGATGCTCGCCATGCAGAACATCGAGACGCTCAACGGCATGGGCGTGAAGAAGATCGTCACCCAGTGCCCACACTGCTTCAACACCCTGATGAACGAGTACCCGCAGCTGGGTGGCAACTACGAGGTCGTCCACCACAGCCAGTTCCTCGAGTGGCTGATCGACACCGGCAAGCTCGACATGAGCGAGGCCCGGCTCGACGAGCGCATCGTGTACCACGACTCCTGCTACCTGGGTCGCCACAACGACGTGTACCTGTCACCCCGCAAGGTGATCGGTTCGCTGGCCGGCGTCGAGATCGTCGAGGCCGAACGCAACGGCACCAAGGGCATGTGCTGCGGTGCCGGCGGGGCGCGCATGTGGATGGAGGAGAGCATCGGCAAGCAGGTCAACGTCGAGCGCTCGCAGGAGCTCATCGCCACCGGTGCCGGGCGTGTCGCCACCGCCTGTCCGTTCTGCTACATCATGATCGACGACGGAGTGAAGAGTCAGGGCCTCGAGGACGAGGATCTGAAGGTCGCCGACATCGCCATGCACCTGCTGGAAGCCCTCGAAACCGGCGAACGAAAGGCCGACCTCGTTGTTGAGACGGTCGAAGACTGAGCGAGCCAAGGCCGGCGCCGACACCGGAGCCACCACCTTCGGCGTCCTGGTCGTCAACGACGACGAGGACGCGTGCGAACTGCTGTGCCGGGTGGTCAGCCACACCGGTGCAGTCGCGTTCCGGGCGCACAGCCCTGAGGGCGCCATCGACGAGCTGAGCGAGCACCTGTCCTCGGTGCAGGCCGTCGTGCTCGACTTCACCAAGGGCACCGCCACGAGCTTCACCGTGCTCGAGACCATCCGCCACCGTGCCGACCTCGGCGACCCGTGCGTGATGATCATCGCCACCACGAACGCCAACCGCAGCCTGGCCTTCGACTCCGGCGTGGACGACTTCCTCACCCGTCCGTTCCACGTGGACGAGTTCACCAGCACCCTCGGCCAGATGCTCGGCCGCACCGCCGAGGAACGCGAGGCGCACCGAGCCGAGCAGACCCTGGCCACGGGCGGGCTCCAGGACGTCGACCTAGAGTCGTAGCCGTGCCCGGTGACCACAGCGGCGACCCCAACGCTGACGACGTCACCGCCCGGATCCTCGAAGCGGCCGGCGACATCTTCTCCGCCCAGGGGCCCGACGCCATCACGATGAAGTGGATCGGCCTGGAGGCGGACGTCGCCCCCGAGGTCGTGCTCGAGCGCTGGCCCGACGTGCCGTCGGTGCTCGGGGCGGTGCTCGACGACATCGCCGATCAGTTCGGGCGACTCGCGCTGCTGCCGGCGAGCGACCACAACGCGCTCGACCCGCATCGCGCTCGTCGACCGCTACCAGCGCATCGTGGCCCGGGCCCTGCTCGACGGCGTCAACCCGGCGCAGCTGCAGGGCTCGTTCCCGGTGATCGAGCACCTCGTGCAACGGGGCATGACCGAACGGGGCGTCGACGAGCGCACGGCCCGCTACCGGGTCAGCCAGATCTACGCGCTCGAGTGGGGTTGGCGGCTCTTCGGCTCGCACCTGCTGACGGTGTGCGGGCTGGACGAGGAGCCGGACGAGAGCCACTCGGCCCAGCTGCTGGCGCTCGAGGAGTCGATCAGCTGGCTGCGCACCCTCGATGCCGACTGATCACCGCGTCGGCGGACTGATCCGGCGCGCCGGCGCCACGCCGCGAAACGCGGCCGATCCAACCAGGCGAGGCCAGCTCAGTCGGTGGTGAAGTTCTCCCAGTAGCGGCTCGGACGGGGGCCGCGCTGGCCCTGGTACTTCGAACCGACCTCGGCCGAGCCGTAGGGCACGTCGGCGGGGGTGGTCATGCGGATGAACGAGATCTGCCCGATCTTCATGCCCGGGTAGAGCGTGATCGGCAGGTTGGCCACGTTCGACAGCTCGAGCGTGAGCTGGCCGTCCCACCCGGCGTCGACGAACCCGGCCGTCGAGTGGATGAGCAGGCCGAGCCGGCCGAGGCTCGACTTGCCCTCGAGGCGGGCGACCAGATCGGTGGGCAGCGCGACCCGTTCGAGCGTCGACCCGAGGACGAACTCGCCCGGATGCAGCATGAACGTGTCCTCCTCGCCGATCTCCACCAGCTCGGTGAGCTCCTCGAGGTTCTTCTTCACATCGATGTGGCCCATCGTGTGGTTGCTTGAAGACCCGGAAGTAGCGATCGATGTGGAGATCGACCGAGGACGGCTGGATGCTCTTGGGCAGGAGCGGGTCGATCACGATGCGCCCGGCCTCGAGCTCTTCCCGGATGGTGCGGTCGGAGAGGATCACGCCGGGGGACGTTAGTTGGTCCCGCGGTGCTCGCCGCCCGCAACCGGTGGTCGACTCCGAACCTGGGGCGGCTGGGCGCGCCACGGCGCGCCGCTCGGCCCCAGGTTCGATCGTGTCCAGCCGATTCGACCGTCTGTGCCCATCGCGTAAGCTGCCTCCCGCAGCAGTTCTGCGGGTGTAGTTCAGTGGCAGAACATCAGCTTCCCAAGCTGAGAACGCGAGTTCGACTCTCGTCACCCGCTCTCCAGAAACTCGCAGGTCAGAGGCACTTTCTGAAGCCCTCCTGTCTGCGAGTTTCCTCGTTCTCGGGCCAGCGTGCCACACCCGTGATGTCGCGCGCGAGCGGTCCGCAGGCCCAGCGATCGTCTCCGAGGTCGATGGCGCCTCGGCCGTATCTCTCCCGTTGTGCCGGCGCAGAAGGCGGGTTCCGGGGATACTCGGCTGTCGGAATCCGACATCCGGGTATACTCGGATCGTGCGTAGATCGAGCGAAGCCCTGGCCATTGACCTGCAGCAGTTCGCCGTCGCTGCGCTCGGCGAGAAGGTGGGATCGGTGTCGGTCTCACCCGACCACCCCGCCGAGGTGACCGTTGAGATCGACGGGCACCGCCTCACCATCGAGATCAAGACCACCGCGTATGCCACGGTGGAACGAGTCGGGGCCATGCAGCGAGACACCGGCGCAGCGACGGGCGACGCGGTCTTGGTGGTGGCTGAGCGAATCAACGCCCCTGCCCGTCAGGCTCTCGAGGACGCCGGGTGGGGGTACCTCGACGCCACGAGCGGGGCACTGTTCCTTCGAGCGTCGGGCATCCGAATCGACACGACGGTCGCACCGCTCGACCCAGGTTCCGCCGCCCGGCCGATCGGCATCGTCGGTCGAGCGGGTCGAGTGGTGGCCTACGAGATCTTGCGCCGCCACTACGACGGGCAGGAGCAGCCGATCCTCACGTCGACCTCGAAGGAGGAGTTCGACCTTGCCCGCTCCTCGACCAGCGACGCCATCAGAGCCCTCGCCGCGGCAGACCTGATCACCTCGACCGGTGCGCCAGTCCTTCCCGAATTGTTCTGGGAGCTGGCGAAGATGTGGGCGCCGGTCGACCGCCGTTGGCTGGCCAGCATCCCCGACGCGGACGAGTGGGGCAGGTCGGTCGACCCCGAGAAGCCGACCTGGCATCTCTGCGGGATCGAAGCCGCAGTCGTGCACGGCGCCCCCGCGGTCGGCGCGGGCGAGGGACCGGTCGAGTTGTACGTGCCGGGTCCCGTGGTCCTGTCGATCGCAACACGCCGGTACGGCTCGGCCGACCCCATCGCCGCCGCGGCCTCGGTTGCGGTTCCTTCAGCCCATCAGGTCACGGCCTCCCAGGATGCAGGACCGAGCGTGCGCCATCGAGGCTGGCCTGTCGTGCATCCGGTGGCGGCGGCCCTCGACCTGGCCGCGCTGGGCGACGCTCGCTCCCAGCAGATCCTCGACGAGTGGCACCCGAGAGGGGAAGCGGTCTGGCATGACCGCTGACATCCCGAGCGTCAACCTCCTCGGCGATGCGATGGTGCCGCTCGTCCGAGCGGCCGGGGCGCTCGAAGCCGACGACCTACCGCCCTTCGCCATCATCGGGGGCGTGGCCGTTGCGGTTCGACTCGGACGCGTCCTGCGAGCGACTGCGGACCTCGACACGGTCACCGACTACCGCTTCGCACCCACCGCTCTCGAGATATTGAAGCGCCGCGATGACGCCGACTACGACCCCGCAGATCCGCACACGATCTTCCTCGCCGGAACCCAGGTCCAGTTCCAAGACGTCGCCGCCGTCACCGACGAGGACGTCGAGGACCTCGAGCCGAAGGACCTCCTCTACGTGGCCGGACACGCGCTCGCCTTGGAGCGAGCAACCCTCGTGAGGCTCAGTGCTGCAGACGGAGCCGGCTCGGTCGAAGCCACCGTCCCCGTCGCACCAGCTGGCGCACTCGTAGCGATGAAGCTTCACGCCTACCTCGACCGGCGTGGCGTCGCCGGTCCTGACAAGCGGCCTGGCGATCTGTGGGACATCTACAACCTGCTGCTCTTCGTCGCCGCAGAAGCGGCCGAGGACCTGTCCTCGACTGGTCGCCTGCTGCGAGACGTCGTGGCGTCGACCGTGGATCGACATCTCATCGACGGTGCCGCCCGGGCTCGCACGGTGCTGCGCAGCTCCAACGACGAGCGCTACCAGGCGATCACCGCAGCCGAGCTCCAGCATGCAGCCGGCGACTTCCTCGCCCGGCTCCCGGGCCGAACCTGAGACCGTGATCTCGCGCTCGCGAAGTGGCACGGACCAAGCTGAGGGCCCGTCAGCGGTGTCGCACGGTGTGGCACGAAAGCCCGGATCGGCCCGAGAAGCGCTGCACACGCGCGCCAAGCTGAGATCGAACGTGCCACATTTCGTGCCACAGCAGAAACGATTTTGGCACTACGGAGCGGACGGGCCACTACCAGGAAAATGCCTCCGACCTGCGACTCGCTCCGGGTCATGGCTGAAGCCGTGCGCTGGGCCGAGCGCCGCGCCCGCATCAACACGATCAGCCCCGGCATCATCATCACCCCGCTGGCCATGGACGAGCTCAACGGCCCACGCTGCGACAGCTACCTCCAGATGCTCGAGCGGAGCCCCACCGGGCGTGCCGGCAGGCCTGACGAGATCGCCACCGTCGCCGCTCTGCTCATGGGCACTGACGGCGCCTTCATCACCGGCAGCGACTTCCTCCTCGACGGCGGCGTCACGGCCGCCTACTTCAGATGGCACATCCGCCGTCAACCGAGGTCGTTCCCTGCGGTCCGAGCGGTTTGCGTAGGAGCAGGTCACCGGTCCGAAGCAGTCCGATCCGATCCCGCGCTCTCAGCCTGGTCATGGCTCCTGGTTGGGGGGAGCGGTCGGTCGCCGGCGTCTCGAAGGAAGACGATTTGGCGGACTTCGTGGATGGCGTCGTCAAGTTCTGAGATCGCAGCGAGCAGAGCGGTGATTTGGTGCTCGCCGGAGGATTCGAGGATGCCGTGTAGCCGGAGACTCGCGGAGAAGATGGGCCTGATGACTCCTTCGTTCAGAGCATCAGCCATGCGCTCGTGGTCGGCCTGCACAGCTTGGGCTCGGACCGCGTCTTCGGTCGCGCGCCGTTCACTCACCTCGCGCACCGTCATGATCGTGCGTATGCCGTATCCGGTGGTCACCGGACTCAAGGCGACCTCGACCGGGAACTCCGTCCCGTCGGCATGACGGGCCCACAACTCACCCCCGTTGCCCATCGGCCGCGCCGCGGGCAACTCCTCGAAATGGTGACGATCGACAACGTGCGCCGCTCGCGCCCGTTCGGGCAACAGCATCTCGACGGCGTGACCTGCAAGTTGCTCTCGCGTGAAGCCGAACAGCTGCTCGAATCGACGATTGGCATGCAAGATCCGGCCGAATTCGTCTGTCCAGGCGATGCCGTCGGGAGCCAGCTCGAGAGCAACCGAAGCGAAGAGGCCGTCCATACGGCCCGAAGGCGGGACTGCCATGCTCAGCCTCCTGTCTCTTCGCCGGATCCCGGGACCACACTCCCACGACGGTTGCGGTATTACCGCAAACTAGTGTTGCCCTTGCGGTCGTGCAACAGGTCTCGCTGTCCGGTTGCTTCCGCCGACTCCGAGCTAGATTTCGGCGCACGCCACCCCGGTGAGCCTGGACGCAGACGAAAGCTGAGCAGAATGGTCTCCGAAGAAGACCTGTCGAGCTGGCTGAACGCGCTGTCGCTGGCGGTCACGCCCCTCGAAGTCGCCGTCGCCGTCGCTGAGGTCGGCGCGGATGCCGCCGACGCATCCTTTGCCAACTTGGCCATGCTCGACCCGGATACGAGTTGGGTGCGGCTCGTCCATCGTTCGTCGCTCGACCCCGACATCGCCTCTCGGTGGATCGGCTTCCCGATCAGCGCTCGGACGCCGTTGTGCGAAGCCATGCAGACCGGACAGCCCGTCCTGCTCGGCTCCTTGGAGGCGATCGCCGAGCGGTACCCCAACCTGGAGGACGACACGCTGGCGGCATCGCTCAGTGCCACGGCTTCGCTACCTCTCCGCGCCGCGAGTGGCGCGACTTTGGGCGCGGCGGGTTTCGCCTGGCAGCAACCGCAAGCCTTCAAAGCCAGCCAGGTGGAACGCCTCGACCTCATTGCTCGTCTGGCCGCCTTGGCACTCGACCGGGCGCTGCTGCACGAACGCGCAAGCTCGATCACGCCAGGGATGGCCGACCCCGCCGACGACAATGACGATTCCGCCGTGGCTCGACTGACAGAACGAGAACTCGCAGTCCTGCAGCTGCTCGCGGTCGGCTACACCAACACGGAGATCGCCCTGCTCCTCGGGATGTCGCTCCGCACCATCGAGACGACCCGGGCCAATCTGCGTGAGCGACTCGGCATTCGCACACACGCCCAATTCGCCCGCTATGCCCTCGAGAGAGGGCTCACTGCGGGTTAGTGCCGTAACCGGCAACGTTCGGAGGGGTGGCCGCAGCGGGCCCAGGTCTGTCTGACCTGTGACTTCCACAAAACCGCAGGTCAGCGAATCGGGCCAAATCGATGTCCCAAGCTGAGAACGCGGGGTTCGACGCTCGTCACCCGCTCCAAAGAGACCCCGGGTCAGACGGCGTGCCCCAGTCTCTCTCGTACATCGAGCTGGTGCGGAGGTCCCTGCTGGTCAGATCTCGTCGAGCACCACCCGGACGCCGAGTAGGCGGATCGGCCGGTCGAGAGGGAAGCGACCGAGCACGACGAGGGCCCGGGCCGCCACCAGCTCGCAATCGGTCGACGGAGCATCGAGCTTGCTGATCTTGGTGCGCGTGAAGAAGGTGGCCGTGCGCACCTTCACCGCGACATGGGTGACCACACGGCCTTCGGCTACGACGGAGCTGGTGACCTCACGGGCCAGGTCGGCAACGTGGTGCTCGATCTCGGGCCGGTCCGCGAGGTCGCGCGTGAAGGTGATCTCGCGGCTGCGACCCTTGGGCACGCGCGGCTCGCCGCAGATGGGCGACACGTGGCCGCCCATGGCGAGCAGCTTGAGGTTGGGGCCGATCGTCGGGCCGAAGGCGGCAGCCAGCGCGCGGTGGTCGGACACGGCCAGCTGGGCGACGGTCGCCAGACCCAGATCGGCGAGCCGCCGCTCCGTGCGGCCGCCGATGCCGTTGAGGGCGGTCACCGGCTCGGCGCCCATGGTCGCCATCCAGGTGTCGAACGTCAGCTTGGAGATGCCCCCGGGCTTGGCGAAGCCGGTGGCGGTCTTGGCCTGCACGCGCGTCTGGCCGATGCCGATTGCGCACATCAGGCGAGTCTCGCCGAGGACACGAGCCCGGACCTCAGCAGCGAGCCCCTCGGGGTCATCGGTGTCCACTCCGAGGTAGGCCTCGTCCCAGCCGAGCACCTCGACGGGGGCGCCGAACGAGCGCAGGACCGCCATGACCTCCTCGGAGGCCTCGTCGTAGGCCGCCCGATCCGACGGCAGGAACACGGCGTCGGGACAGCGGCGCCGCGCCTCGCCGAGCGGCATACCCGAGTGGACGCCGAATGCCCTGGCCTCGTACGAGGCGGTGGCGACGACCTGGCGGGGCCGACCGGGGTTGCCGTCGCCGCCGACGACCACCGGCCGGCCAGCCAGCTCCGGACGGCGCCGCACCTCGACCGCCGACAGGAAGTGGTCGAGGTCGACGTGGAGCACCCACTGATCGGGACGGACGTCTGCCGCGGGCCCGCTCGGCACCATGGTGGCGACGATACCGAGCACGATCGGTTGTGTGATGCCAGTGCCGGAGCCCAATGGACCTCGGTTTCGATCCGGACGCAAAGCAGAGGAGCCCTGACGTGGACGACGCGATAGACGACGAGCTGCCGGCGTCGACGTCGAGGTGCACAGCTATCCCGGCACCTTCCACGGATCGCAGGCGGTCGCCACCGCGGCGGTGAGCGTGCGGGCCCGGGAGGAGCTGATGCTCGCGTTGACCCGTGGACTGGGAGTCGACGATGTGCTTCTCGACCTACGCCGTCATCCCCGACGCGCCGTAGCTCACTGTGGGCCAGGGTCAAGCCGCCCAGGATCAGGCCGAGTCGACGGTGCCCCGGTACGCCGGCTTCGCCCGCGCCGTGCTTCGAGCGCCTGAGCGCCGGTAGCGTGCCACCACATGGAGCACGCCCAACCGCACGAGCACGGTCACGCGCCCGACACCGGGCCGATCGGGCCAGCGTCCTTCGACGAGCGGGCCGCCACCTGGGACGAGGACCCGGCCAAGGTCGAGCGCAGCGCGGTCGTGGCCGACGCGATCATCGCAACCGTGCCGCTCAGTTCTGGCACCCGCATGCTCGAGTACGGCGCCGGCACCGGTCTGGTCACCCAGGCGCTGCGGGACCATGTGGGACCGGTCACGCTGGCCGACTCCTCGGAAGGCATGCGCGCCGTGCTGCAGGCGAAGATCGACGCCGGAACGCTGACCGTCGCCCGCATCTGGGCGCTCGACCTGGCGACCGAAGCGCCGCCCCATGAACAGTTCGACCTGATCGTCACCGTGATGGCCCTCCATCACATCGCCGACCTGGCGCGGGTGCTGGCGAGCTTTGCCGCGCTCCTCGCGCCCGGCGGCCACCTGTGCATCGTCGACCTCGACCACGAGGACGGGTCCTTCCACGGCGAGGGCTTCGCCGGCCACAACGGGTTCCGGCGCCCCGAGCTGGCCGACCACCTCGCCGCGGCTGGCTTCGGCGAGGTCACCTTCCAGGACTGCCACGAGATGGTGCGCGACGGTGCCCCGTACACCGTCTTCCTCGCAGTTGCCTGTCCGCGCGCTGAGGGCTGAGCAGCCGACCTGGCCCGTAGTGCCCGTCACCCGTCGGTGGATCTCGGCGGTCGACGAACCTCGGGCCACACCATGAGGATCGGACGTTCCGAACGATCGTGACCCGACGGGCCGCGAGTCGTGCCCGCTACCGGGGACCTGCTGCCTGTGGGGGCAACGGTGAGGGCTGGAGTAGCGCTTTGAGTCCTTCGATCAGTGCTTCGGTTCCGAGCTGGAACGTCGCAGAGCTGCTTCGAGAGGGTGGTGCCGCTCGGGAGGTACCCGTCGGTTCCGTGGGTTCGGCGTAGCCGGTCACAAAGGTGAACAGCGTGACGAAGCAGGCGTGGAGGTCGTCGGTGTGGAACCCGCCTTCTTCCAGGAGTCCGACGACGCCATCCGCGAGTCGGGATGCTTCTCGGCCGTAGATGCCGTGATGGAGCAGATGGACGGCGCCACCGCCGAGGATGGCTCTGTCGTCGGCAAGTTGCGGCTGCTCGATGAGCGTCTGACGCGCGTCGCACAGCAGCATCCGAAGGCGCGTCTCCCAGGTGCCCTCCGCTGGCGACGGGACACGGACGTCTTGCAGGATCCGGTCGATGACGAGCGCGTTGAGCGCCTCCTTGTTGGGCACGTAGCCGTAGACCGTCATCGGCGACACGCCCAGCGCCCGCGCAACCGCACGCATCGAGAGCCCGGTCAGCCCGCCGTCTCGTGCAAGGAGCACAGCGGCATCGACGATCTCCGCTTCGCGGAGAACCCGAGGGCGGCCCGGGCGGCGCGGTCGCGCTGCGAGCTGGGAGGGGTCCCCGCGGGTTGCCCTCTGGGGGGATTGGTCGGCGTTCACGATGTGGGAACGAGTCTGAGGGGGAGGCTCGTCAGCCGCCGAACCATGAGGCTCGGGTGGTGGAGCAGTTGGGTGCCGGGCTCGATGGTGAAGGAACGGGTGCGGGCCAGGAGCTGCTCGAGGGCCACTCGCGCTTCCATGCGGGCGAGCGGGGCGCCGATGCAGAGGTGCAGGCCCCAACCGAACCCGAGGTGCTGGCGAGGGTTCCGACGTTCGAGGTCCACGACATCGGCCCCCAACGATGCATCCCGGTTGGCTGCGGGCCACACGAGCACGAGTCGGGAACCGGCAGGCAGATCGACGTCTCCGAGGGTGGTGTCGGTGACGACCCGGCGGTAGTGCCCTCGAAACGGCGGCTCGGTTCGGCAGGCCTCCTCGACGAAGGTGGGGATCATGGTCGGGTCGGCGCGAAGGCGATCCTGGAGGTCGTGACGCTCGGCCAGGATGCGTACACCCGCGCCCAGAAGGCTCGTCGTGGACTCACCCCCGGCCGCGAGCAGGATCGCAAGGATTCCGAAGGCTTCGAGCTCGTCGAGCTCACCTGCAGCTACGGCGTGGGCGCAGAGGCCAGCGACCGTCGACTCGTCTGGACTGGGTGATGCACACGCCGCCGCGAACGCCTCGATCGCCGGGCCGAGCTGGGTCAGCTTGGCCTCGAGTGCAGGCGCGTCCGTCTCGGTGACGAAGCCGCCGATCAGCTCGACCGACGCATACCCCTGCTGCTTGAGCACCTCGGCCTCACCATCAGCGACCCCGAGGAGGCGAGTCACCATCAGCATCGGCAACGGCTCGGCCACCTCGCTCATCCACTCGACCCGCCCAACCGACAACGCCCGCTCCAGCGCGTCATCGATCAGCTCCCTGAACTCACCCTCACGGGCCCCAACCGACCCGGTGGAAAGGATGCGGCTGAGCAGCGAGCGCTGACGACTGTGCACCGGAGGGTCCGCCGTGGCGAGCGCGCTGCACGACTGGTAGACGGCGATCCGTGCGGCCTGCCTGGTGGCGCACTGGCCCCCGGCCGGGCATCATGCACTGCCACGAACGAGCGCCTTCGTGTTCGGTCGAAACATCGATGGCGGGAGGGCCGATGCCGAGCGCCGATGAGATCCGAGACGTGCAGCGAGCGACGTGGGCCGGGCTCTCCGCGGGCTGGGAGAAGTGGGACTCGGTCATCATGGAGCAGCTGGGCCCGGTCGGCGAAGCGATCATCGAGCGGCTCGACATCGCTGAAGATCAACAGCATCTCGACATTGCCGCGGGCACGGGTGAGCCGGGTTTGAGCATCGCGAGCCTGTGCCCGAAGGGACGCGTCGTGCTGACCGACCTCTCGGCAGAGATGCTGGACGTAGCCTCGCGACGAGCAAGGGCGCAGGGGATCGCAAACATCGAGACGAAGGTGTGCAGCGCCGATGGTCTGCCGTTCGACGATGCCACGTTCGACAGCGTCTCGGTGCGCTTCGGGTACATGTTCTTCCCCGACATGGGCAAGGCGACGGCGGAGTTCTCTCGCGTGCTCACGCCGGGCGGACGTCTGTGCTCGTCGGTGTGGGTCAAGCCCGAGGAGAACCCGTGGACGGCGATCGCCATGCAGGCAATCGCGACCGAGGCGGTGGTGGCGCCACCCGACCCGGACGGGCCGACCATGTTTCGGTGCGCTGCCCCGGGACAGGTAAGTGCCCTGTACGAAGGCGCGGGGCTGCGCGACGTGGCCGAGTGGGACGTCGACGTCGAACTCGTGACGGGATCACCTGCGCAGTATTGGGAGATGATGAGCGAGCACGTCTCGCTCGCGGTTGCGGCGCTGCAGCAGGTCGACGAACGTGCGCGAGAGCGGATCCGCGCAGACGCGATCGCGAAGGTGCGCACGTTCGAGAAGGACGGCAAGGTCCGCGTTCCGGGCGTGGCGCGCTGCATCGTGGGGACGAAGCAGGGCGCGAGCGGCACCCCTTCGACCCGGGAGCCCACCGCCGAGCTCACTCGGGGGGACCACCGAGGAAGGTGACGCCGTTGCGGTTGGCCACCTCGACGATCAGGGCGATCGTCTCGGCGTCGGGCTCACCCGCAGGGATGGTGTCATCGAGGTCCTGGAACAGCCGGCCGGTTCCCGGTGTCTGGCTGAACGCCAGGAACCGAACCGTCGGACTCGTGGCTTCGATGGCGTGGACCGCGTTCGGCGGCACCGTGATCGACCCGCTCGGCTCGAGCCCGTGCACACGGGCGCCGACGCGCACCTCCATCGTCCCGTCGAGGACGTAGTAGGCCTCGGCCCAGGGATGGCGGTGCGGCGGGACGCCCGGTCCCTGGCTGGCCTCCACTTCGAACAGTTCGTACTGGTCGTCCGTGTCGGTCGCCGCGACCTTGACGGTGGCAAAGCTGTCCACCGTGTTCAGGCGGGGACCTTCTCCCTTGGCAGCGCTGGTGACTCGATGTGGCATCGGAATGCTCCTCTGGCTCGGTTGGTGCCACGAATCGTGCGCCGATGACCGGGCCCTGCCAATCCCACCGAACTGGGATCGTGGATCGGGGCCGAGGCGACCACAATGGCCACATGGGATTCGGATCGCCGGGCAGAGGTTGCCCGCACGCAACTGACGAGCTTGATCGGGAGCGGGTGGGACATCGAGGACATCCACGCATCCGCGATGGAGATCGTCCGTCGTGTGGTCCCCTTCGACGCTGCGTGCTGGGCCACCGTCGACTCCGACACCATGCTCTTCACCGGCTCGATCACGATCGAGTTCGAACCCGGTCCCGCGCTCGAGCAGCGGTTCGTCGAGATCGAGTCCGGAGGTTCAGATCTGAACAGCTTCCGCGAGCTGGCCGGACGTCCCCGCCCCATCGCCCGCCTCTCCGACGCCGGTCCGGCAGCCATCGAGGCGAGCAACCGGTTCCAGGACATCTGGGGACCGCTCGGGATCGGTTTCGAAGTGCGCGCCGCCTTCACGGTCGCCGACCGCTGCTGGGCGGTCGCCGGCTTGCTCCGGAGCCAGGACAGCGCGGACTTCACCGACGACGACGTGGCGTTCCTCGCCTCGGTCGCACCCACCATCGGGGCGGCCACGCGCGCCACGCTCCTCGGCCGACCAGGTTCCGATCCAGGGGAGCTGCAGGGACCAGCCGTCCTGGTCGTCGCTCGGGACGGTACGACGCGATCGGCGACGCCCGCCGCGTTGGACCTGCTCGAACGCAGCCGGCAACTCGGCTCTGCTGCCGGCCGGTTCGCTCTGCGCTCGGTCGTATCCGCGCTCGGACACGCCGGTGCAACCGCTCGCGCCCGGATCCACGACGATCACCTCGGGTGGATCGTCCTGCAGGCCTCACCTCTGGCGGGAGGGGGACCCGGCGACGAGGTCGTCGTCACGATCGCGCCTGCAGCACCGCGCGACGTATCTGTCCTGCTGCTCGACGCCCACGGCCTGAGTCCCCGCGAGCGCGAGGTGGTCGATGCCGTGTGCGCCGGTCATTCGACCACGGACATCGCCGGATTGCTGTTCATCTCGACCAACACCGTCCAGGACCACCTGAAGTCGGTGTTCGACAAGATCGGGGTGCGCAGCCGGCGTGAGCTCACGGCCTACGTCCGAGGTGAGCGGCCGGCACCGGCGGGCTGACCACCCCTCTCGAGGTGAGACCCTACGGTCGGCGAGAAGGGCCGGGAGCACGAAGTCGGTCGAGGGCCCAGGGCAATCGGTCGACGCACTCAGCCGCACCGGTTTGAACCATTGTTCAGAACCTTGAGCAACACCTCATCTGCCGAAGTGCTTGTTCGGCGCCGGCTGCTCCGCTAGCTTCCGGAGCTAGTTCCGATAAGTCACTCGACTCGTGTCCGGGGGGATGCTCGATGCAGAAGATGCGTCGCATGTTGGGCTTCGTCGTTCTCGCCTGCCTGCTGGCAGGGGCCTGCACGGCCAACACGACCGATGACGGCTCCGCCAACGACACCACCGTCGCCGGTTCGGGCGGGGGTGCCGGCAACACCGTCGGTCTCACGGACACGACGGTGAAGATCTCGATGATCTCGGCGGACCTGTCGCAGCTCACCGAGCAGAACCTGGCGCCTGAGATCGGCAACGCGGAGGCGACGATGAAAGCTGTCGTGGCCGACATCAACACCAACGGCGGTGTCGCCGGCCGCCAGATCGAGCTCATCTCCCATGTCCTCAAGGGAACCGACGCCATCCTCAACCCCGACCTCGGGCGGCAGGCGTGCGTGCAGGCCACCGAGGACGACAAGCCGTTCGCGGTCATCATCACGGCCTCGATCCCGGCCGCGCTCGTGCAGTGCGTGGTCGTGGACCACGACGTGCTCACCATCACCATGGACAGCTGGCCGGCCAGCCTCTACGACGCGGCGAAGGGACGGCTCTTCGCACTGGGCTCGCACATCTCCATGGAACGCGACCGTGAGTACCAGGCCTGGCCCGGTGTCCTCGACGCGGCCGGCCTGCTGAAGGGCAAGACCCTCGGCGTCATCCGCACCGACACCGCCGATCAGCAGGAGACAACAGACGATGCCCTGATCCCGGCCATCGAGGCACTCGGGTACCAGGTCGCGGCCGAGGCCGTGCTCCCCTGCCCCGAGGGCTCGCAGACCTGTGACCAGCAGGACGTGGCCATCCAGCGCATGCGGGACGCCGGCGTCGACACCGTGTTCCTCGTGGCCCAGACGCTGGCCGGTGCGGCCACCGTCGAGAAGGCCCAGGCGCTCGGGTACAGGCCGCAGTGGACCACCGTCGGCAACAACGTGACGAACACGGTGGCGAAGTTCTATTCCAACGCGAAGGACAACTACGACGGCGCCTACGGCATCGATACCCAGTTCAGCGACATGACCCAGCAGGCAGCCGACTGCAACGAGATCGCGGCGGCGGGCGGCGCCGAAGCGTTCCCGATCGGGTCGGACGGCTACGGGTTCACCGCGGTCACCTGCATCCAGATGCAGTCGATCGCCAACGCGATCGACGCGGTAGACGGCACCGTCGACCAGGCATCGGTCATCGCGGCGATGCAGACGTCGGACCCGCTGATGATCGCCGGGCCCGCCGGATCGTTGAGCAAGGACAAGCACGACGCCGGCACGGCCGTCTTCCTCTCCCGCTACTCGGCGGCCACCGAGAAGTTCGCACCGGTCGACGACGAGAAGCCCACCGTCATCCCCTCCTGAGACGCTGAAGGAGACTCGGTGAGCGAGCTCGATCAGCCCGATCAGCCCGACCGAGCACCCCACGACGTGGCCGCTCTGGCGGCAGCGGTGCTCGAGGAGGACATCCGACGGAGCGACGCGTCGATCGCGCCCGAGACGCTGCTCGCCGACGCCGAGCTCCCGGGGGTGGGCGACGATGCCATGGCGCTGCGCGAGGCGATCCACATCGGCGGCGCCCGCACGCTCACGATCATCGGCCTGCTCGGCGTGGTCGAGCTCATGGACGGCGGCGTGTTCAACGTGCTGGCCCCCGACATCCAGAAGTCGCTGAACATCTCCGACGCGGTGCTGGGCGCCATCGGTGGCGCCACCGGCGTGCTGTTCGTCCTCGGGGCCATCCCGATGTCGTCGCTGTCGGACCGCATGTCGCGCAAGCAGCTCGTGGCCATCACGATGACGATCTGGTCCGTGATCATCGTGCTGACCGGCGCGGTGCAGAACGTCCTGCAGATGTTCCTCGTCCGGCTCGGAGCGGGACTGGGGCAGTCCGCGTCGCTGCCGGTGAGCGCTCCCCTCCTGATCGATGCCTACCCGATCCCGGCCCGATCGAGGGTGTTCGCCGTACTTGGCGGCGCGCAGGCCGTCGGCACGATGATCGCTCCGTTCCTGGCCGGCGCCATCGCCGCGATCGGAAGCGGAGGCGATGGTTGGCGGCTGCCCTTCATCCTCCTCGGGCTGATCGCCTTCCCGATCGCCCTGTCGGCCACGACCATCAAGGAGCCACGACGGGGACGCTACGAGATGCAGTCGGTGCTCGGTGAGGAGCTGCCCGCCGTCGAGGACGAGCTGCCGATCTCCTTGTCGGTGGCCTTCGAGCGGCTGCGCCAGATACGGAGCTTCTACTACTTCCTGGTCGGCATGGCCGCCCTCGGGTTCGCCCTCTTCAGCGCCCCGCTGTTCCTCAGCCTCTACTTCGACGAAGACCTCGGCCTCGACGCCTTCCAGCGTGGCGTCGTCGGCACCATCATCGCCATCCCGACCCTGGTCGCCATCGCCATCGCCGGTCGCCGGGCCGACGCGCTGTTCCGCAAGAGCCCGCCGGCGGCGATGGCCTTCGTCGGGTTCCTCGTCGCCCTGTTCGGTGTGCTGCTCGTCGTGGCCATCTCGATGCCGAACATCTGGACCGTCGTCCCGATCCTGGCGGTGTCCACCGCGTGCGCCCGGGCCGCGTTCGTGATCCTCCCCGCCGTCGTCTCGACGATCATCCCGTATCGCCTTCGGGCACGGGGCACCGCGATGATCGGCGTCTACGTGTTCCTGTTCGGGTCGTTCTTCGGTGCGGTGCTCACCGGTCTGCTGAGCGACGCGTACGGCACCCGCACCGCGCTGAAGATCATCGTGCTCCCGTCAGCGCTCATCGGCGGGGGGCTCATCTCGCTCGGGGCCCGCCACATCCGGGCGGACATGGCCATGGTCGTCGAAGACCTCCGAGAAGAGAGCGAGGAGCGCACCCGAATGCAACAGCCCGATGCCATCGTGCCGGTGCTGCAGGTGCGCAACCTCGACTTCTCCTACGGCAAGGTCCAGGTGCTGTTCGACATCGGGTTCGACGTGCACCAGGGCGAGACGCTGGCCCTGCTCGGCACCAACGGCGCCGGCAAGTCGACCCTGCTGCGGGTCATCAGCGGACTGGGGGTCGCCGAACGAGGCGTGATCCGACTGCACGGCCGCACGATCACCTACGCCGACCCCGAGCTGCGCGTCCGCGTCGGTCTCGTCCAGCTCATCGGCGGCGGCGCGACCTTCGGCCCACTCACCGTCCGCGAGAACCTCGAGATGGCCGCGTTCCTCTACGACCGCAAGGAGCGCCGCATCGCCAAGTCGGTGGCGCTGTTCCCCATGCTCGAGGAGCGCTTCGACACTGCGGCCAGCGAGCTCTCGGGTGGCCAACAGCAGATGCTGGCGCTGGCGATGACGCTGGTGCACGAGCCGGAGCTGCTCATCATCGACGAGCTTTCGCTCGGCCTGGCGCCCGTCGTCGTTCAGCAGGTGCTCGAGGTCGTGCAGCGGCTCCGCGAGACCGGCATCACCATGATCATCGTGGAGCAGTCGTTGAACGTCGCGCTCGCCATCGCCGACCGGGCGCTGTTCATGGAGAAGGGCCAGATCCGGTTCGAGGGTTCCACCGCCGAGCTGGCCGAACGCGACGATCTCGCCCGAGCCGTGTTCCTGGGACGCTGACGTGGTGGGACTGATCCTCGCCGTCGGGTTCCCCCGGCAGGTCATCTCCTCCGGCGCCATCACCGGGCTGACCTACGGGGTCATGGCCGTCGGTGTCGTCCTCATCTTCCGCTCGACACGGGTCATCAACTTCGCCATAGGTGAGATGGGCGGCTTCGCCGCCGCGCTGCTCTACCGCATGGTCATCGACTGGGACATGCCGTTCTGGCTGTCGTTCGGCATCGGCATCGGCGTGGGCGCCGTCATCGGCGCCGCCCTCGAGTTGCTCATCGTGCGGCGGCTCTTCTCGGCGCCACGCGTCATCCTGCTCGTCGCGCTCATCGGCGCGGCCCAGGTGCTGCTGTTCTTCCAGCTCATCCTCCCCGACGTCACCAAGGTGAGGCCCTACCCGTCCGCGTTCTCCGGGTCGTGGCGCACAGGTGGGGTGCTGGTGCGTGGCCCTGAACTGACGGCCATCGTCGTGATCCCCGTCCTCGTCATCGTGTTGACGCTCTTCCTCAACCGCACGAAGTACGGGCTGGCCATCCGGGCATCGGCCGCCAACGCTGACGCAGCCCGCCTGTCGGGCATCAACATCAAGAAGATGTCCACGATCGTCTGGGTCATCGCCGGCGGCCTCGCCGCCACCGCCGCGATGCTCTTCGGCCCGCTCAACCCGCAGGGCGCCTCGGCCACCGGCGTCGGCCCCGGACTGTTGCTACGGGTGCTCGCCGCCGCCCTCATCGGCGGCATGGTCTCGATGCCGCTGGCCCTCACCGGCGGCATCGCCATCGGCATCGCCGAGAGCCTCGTCAACTACAACTACAACGACCAGCGGGGGCTGCTCGACCTGCTCCTGTTCGTCCTCGTGCTCGTGACCCTCCTCATCAGCGGACGCCGTCAGGGTCTGGCCGAAGCCGGATCCGGACGGTGGTCGTTCGCCCCTCGGACCCAACCGATCCCTGCCGCGCTCCAGGGCAAGTGGTGGGTCCGGTCCCTGCCCGCTCTCGGCATCGGGCTCCTCGCACTTGTCGCCCTGATCCCCTTGGTGGTCCTCGACCTGCCGTCGGAGCGCGACGGGTGGAGTCGTGTGCTGCTCTACGGGCTGATCGCGCTCTCGCTCACCGTGCTCACCGGTTGGGCCGGTCAGCTCTCGCTCGGACAGTTCGCGTTCGTCGGAGTCGGCGGCCTCACCACCGCCGCCCTCGTGCGCGGCGGGGTCGGGTTCATCCCGGCGCTCTTCCTGGCCGCGTGCGTCACCGCCGCCGTCGCCATCCTGGTCGGGGCCCCGGCCCTTCGACGACCCGGGCTCTACCTCGCGGTCACCACCTTCGCGTTCGCGGTCATGACCTCGTCGTGGTTGCTGTGGCGACCGTTCTTCCTCGACGGCAAGACCCAGGCCCAGATCGCCCGTCAGACCATCCCGCTCCCCGCCGGATTGTTCAGCAAAGGCTGGTCGCTGAAGGCCCAGGGCAGCTACTACACGATCTGCCTCATCGCGCTCGGCGTCGTCCTGGTCGCGGTCACGCTCCTGCAGCGGAGCCGCCTCGGTCGATCGATGATCGCCGTACGCGACAACGAACGCGCTGCCGCTTCGTTCGGCATCTCCCCCACCAGCGTGAAGGTCACCGCGTTCGGCATCGGTGGGTGGATAGCCGGTCTGGCCGGCGGACTGCTCGTCGGCCTGCTCACCCGGGCCGGTGCCGGTGACTTCCCCGCCGGCGAGTCGCTGCGCGTCATCTCCATCGTCGTCGTCGGCGGCCTGTCGTCGGTGACCGGAGCGATCCTCGGGGCCTTCTTCGTGGTCGGGCTGCCGAAGCTGTTCAGCGACAGCGTGCAGGTCGGTCTCCTCACCAGCGGCGCCGGCATGCTGATCCTGCTGCTCTACTTCCCCGGCGGTCTCGTGCAGGTGGTCTACAACGTCCGCGATGCCGCGTTCGCCTTCCTCGCCCGTCGCATCGCTGACGTTCCCGAGCCGGTGGTCGAGGATCGAACTCTGCCGACCCAGCTCAGCATCGCCCGGCGGGAGGTCCCGGCCGGGCTCGATGCGGTGATCCGGGTCAGCGGCCTCGGTGTCACCTACGGCACCCGCGCCGTCGTCTTCGACGTCGACCTGGAGGTCCGACCCGGCGAGGTGGTCGGGCTCATCGGTGCCAACGGTGCCGGCAAGTCCACGCTCATGAACGCCATCGGCGGCTATGTGCGCAGCAGCGGCAACGTCGAGATCCTCGGCCACGACACCCGCCACCTTTCGGCCACCAGGCGTGCCCGCCTGGGCCTCGGCCGCTCGTTCCAGGGGGCCGAGCTGTTCCAGGACCTGACCGTGCGCGAGACCGTCGGGCTGTCCGTTCCCGGCGTCCGACCGTGGCAGCGGACCACCCGCACCGAAGCCGATGAGGTGATCGCGTTCCTCGGGCTCGGCTCGTTCGTCGACCGCTTCATCAACGAGCTCTCCACCGGCACCCGGCGAGTGGTCGAGCTGGCCTGTCTCATGGCGTCGGGCGCCAACGTGCTCTGCCTCGACGAGCCGACCGCCGGCATCGCCCAACGGGAGAGCGAGGCGTTCGGTCCGCTCATCCTGCGCATCCGCGACGAGCTCCACGCCAGCCTGCTGGTGATCGAGCACGACATGCCGGTGATCATGGGGATCAGCGACCGCGTCTACTGCCTCGAAGCCGGTCGCATGCTGTGCGAAGGCACCCCCGACGAGGTGCGCAACGACCCGAAGGTCATCGCCTCCTACCTGGGCACCGACGAGCGGGCCATCCAGCGCAGCGGCGCCGCCCCGGCCGATTGAGCAGCGTCAGTGCGCGACCGCGTGCGCGAGGACCGGTTGCCACGGTTCACCTCGGCGCACGGCGATGCCGGCCAGCACGGTGAGCACCCGCTCGGTGAAGTCGGCCTTGTGCTCGTTCCTGGCAGCCACGAGCGCACGGAGGTGCGGCAGCTCGTCGGCGGGCCGGGTGGCCAGCACCCGCAGGTACTCCGCTGCGACCGGCCGGCCGGCGCGAGCCGCCTGGGCCTGTCGGATCTCACCGACCGCGCAACCGAGCGCGCAGTCGCTGACGATCTCGTAGGCGTCGACAGCTTCGACCGGGCTGAACCCCTGCCGTGACAGCACTCCGATCACGGCGTCGACATGGCTCACCATCCGGTCGACACCCAGCGAGCTGTTGAGGAACTGGCCCAGCAGCGCCGGTTGGGCGACGAAGGCGTCGTGGCTGTAGGTCGCCCACTCGAGCAGCCACGCGGACCAGTGCTGACCGTGATCGATCGGCACGTGGAGCTGCGCCGCCGAGTACTCCGCGCCCAGCCGCATCAGGTCGTCACGGCCCTGCACGTGGTGGTAGAGCCCGGGCACGCTGACGTCGAGGTGTTCGGCGACCGCCTTCATGGTGACCCGATCGAGGCCGATCTCGTAGGCCGCCCGGGCGATCATGGCCCGGTCGATGCGGGCCGGCCGCCCGATCTTGGGCCGCTCGGGCACCACCGGTTCCGGCACTCGTTGCGGTGCTGTCTTGGCCAACCGATGCTCCAGATCCCGTGCGTACGGCAGTACCGAACGATTCCGAGCGTAGTGTCCGCCGGTTCCTCGGCCGGACCGACCACCACCCCCTCGGAGATACCGAGTGTGTTTTCAAAGGTAGTACTTGAATGCGCACGAGACGAGAGCCAGACTCGCCGTCGTGGCATCTGGACCAGCCGATCTGACCTACGACCCCTACGACGGCGTCATCGACGCCGCGCCGCATGCGGTCTGGCGGCGACTTCGGGACGAGGCACCCCTCTACTACAACGAGCAGTACGACTTCTACGCCGTGAGCCGCTTCGCCGACGTCATGGCGGCCTCGCTCGACTGGCAGACCTACAGCTCGGCCCGCGGCACCGTGCTCGAGATCATGGACACCACCCCCCCGGACCCTGGCGTCGTCGACACGAACGACGGCTACGGGATGATGATCTTCATGGACCCGCCGGGCCACGACGAGCTCCGGCGTCTGGTCAGCCGCGCCTTCACCCCTCGCCGCGTCGCTGCCCTCGAGGAACGCACGCGGGAGCTGTGCGCGCTGTTCCTCGACCCCCGACGCGACGGCACCGGCTTCGACTACGTCGAGGACTTCGCGGCCAAGATCCCGGCCATGCTCATCGGCGCGCTGCTCGGCGTGCCGGCCGACGACCAGGACCAGCTCCGCATCTGGGGCGACCTGCTCATGCGATTCGAGCCCGACGGCATCAGCCCCGAGAAGCTCGACGCCATCACCAACCTCAACGCGTACATGGCGGCCATGGTCACCGACCGGCAGCAGAACCCTCGCGACGACATGGTGTCCGATCTGCTCGCCGCCGAGATCACGCGTGACGACGGAAGCGCCCGACGGCTCGGATTCGATGAGGTCATGGCCTTCTTCACGCTCCTCCAGCTGGCCGGCAGCGAGACCACCGCCCGGCTCCTGGGCTGGGGTGCCGTGCTGCTGGCCCGCCATCCGGATCAGCGGGCCAAGCTCGTCGCCACCCCGGAGCTGGTGCCCAACGCAGTCGAAGAGCTCCTGCGCTACGAGGCGCCCTCGCCGATCCAGGCTCGCTTCGTCACCCGTGACGTCGAGTGGCACGGGCAGAAGGTCCCGAGGTACTCGAAGCTGGCCATGCTGACCGGCAGCGCCGGCCGCGACGAGCGCCAGTTCGTCGACGCCGACCGTTTCGACGTCGAGCGCACCTTCGACCGCCACGTCACGCTCGGCTACGGCATCCACTTCTGCCTCGGCGCCAACCTGGCCCGCCTCGAGGGACGGATCGTGCTCGAGGAGACGCTCGCCCGGTTCCCGCACTGGGACGTCGACGAGGCCGCCGTCGAGATGGTGCGCACCTCCACCGTGCGAGGTCCGGTGCACGTGCCCGTGACGACCTGAACGTTCTCGATCGCAATCAACAAGGGGGAAGCTGATGGAGACACTCGCGGGCAGGGTTGCCGTCGTCACCGGAGGGGCATCAGGGATCGGGCGGGCCCTCGCGGGCGCGCTCCTGGCCGAAGGGATGAAGGTCGTCATCGCCGACGTCGAGGCATCGGCGCTCGACGAGGCGACCACCGACCTCGGTGCGGTCGGTGCGGAGGTCCTCGGCGTGGCGACCGACGTGACCGACCCGGTGTCGGTCGACCGGCTCGCCGACGCCACCTTCGATCGATTCGGCGCGTGCCACCTGCTGTGCAACAACGCCGGCGTCGGAGCGCCGTCGTCGCTGATGTGGGAGACCACCGTGAACGACTGGCGCTGGGTGCACGGCGTCAACGTCATGGGCGTCGTCCACGGCATCCAGTCGTTCGTGCCTCGCATGATCGCGTCCGGCGAGCCGGGCTACGTCGTCAACACGTCATCGGGAGACGGCGGCATCGCTCCGATGCCGACCGCGTCGGTCTACGCGGCCAGCAAGGCCGCGGTCACCTCGCTGACCGAGTGCCTCGCCCTGCAGCTCGTCTCCGAGGGCACAGAGCTGCGGGCCGGCATCTTCTACCCGTCTGGCGGGCTGCTGCGGACCGGGCTCTGGACCGCGGACCGCAACCGACCCGCCGACCTGGCTCGCGAACGTCCCCGCGCCACCGAGGCCATGACCATCGAGAAGCTCGAGGAGATGGCCAAGGCGGGCGGTCGGGAGCTGCACTTCCAGGATCTCGACGAGCTGGCCCAGGTGGTCATCGACGGGGTCCGGTCCGAGCGGTTCATCATGATGATCGGCGTCGAATCGATCGGCGACACCATGCGGGAGCGGGCCGCTGCCTTCGAAACAGGCTCGCTACCCGGCGGGCATGCCGGCCTCCTGGGCTGATGTCGGAGTTCTCGAACTCATATCGGAAACTCCTGGCCAAACCCGCACGCCTCGTTCTATTCTGATTGACAATTCGAAAACTGCTTCCAGGGGGAACCGGTCATGGACAGGTACGTCGTCATCTCCGCCGATGGCCACGCGGGACCACCGTCGTCGGTCTACCGCGACTACCTCGACCCGGAGTTCCGCGAACGGTTCGACGACCACCAGCAGATGATGGTCGAGCTGCGGGAGGCGATGGGCCGCGACAACAGCGCGTTCCAGGCCGAGTGGGAGGCGGAGACCGATGGCGACGGCGGCCTCACCGCCGCGTTCGACTCCGATGCCCGCGCCGCCATCCTCGACGTCGAAGGGGTGGCCGCGGAGGTGCTCTTCCCCGACGCCGACGTGCTCGGCACCGGCCGCATCGCCTCCTCGCCGTTCGGCACCGGTCTGGGCGGCGACAACAGCGACCCCGGCCAGGCCGTCGCCGGCAGTCGCGCGCACAACCGGTGGCTCGCCGACTTCGTGGCGCAGGACCCGGTGCGCCACATCGGCGTCGCCATCATCCCGGCCATCATCCCCGACATGGACACTGGTGCTCGACCTGGTCCGCGAGGCCAAGGACCTCGGGCACTCCGGCATCCTCATCCCGACCCGCTGGTTCGACCGTCCCGCGTATCACGACCCGATCTACGAGCCGCTGTGGTCGCTCACCGAGGAGCTCGGCCTCGTGCTGCACACCCACTCGGGCGCCGGGCCGTCCGACATCGGGCTCGGTCCGGGCATGCTGCCGATCTACGCCTCCGAGGCCGGCTGGTGGGCCGCCCGCCCCCTGGCTGTGCTCATCTGGGGAGGCACCTTCGAGCGTCACCCCGACCTGAAGTACTCGATGGCCGAGAACGGGGCCTGGTGGGTCCCCGATCAGATCCGCAAGATGGACGAGAAGTGGGTCGGCGGGCACAACACCCGCAAGTTCGGCGACGCCTTCCGTGAGACGCTGTCGATGAAGCCGAGCGACTACCTCGATCGCAACTGCTTCTTCGCCGCATCGACACCGGGTGAGGACGACATCGACCGTCGCCATCTGATCGGGATCGGCAACCTGATGTGGGGCAACGACCTCCCCCACCCCGAGGGCACGTTCCCCTACACCCGCTACTGGATACGCGAGCGGTTCCGGGACGTCCCCGAGGACGAGACCCGACGGATCCTCGGTCTCACCGCGGCAGAGGTCTACGGCATCGACCTCGCCACCATCGCTCCGTTGGTCGACCGCATCGGCCCGACCCTCGAAGAGGTGCACGGCAACGCCCACATCGACCGGGTGCCAGCGGGCGTCTGAGATCAGGGAGCCCACCATGTCGATCAGCGAGCACGACCACCGCACGTTCACGGGCTTCCCGATGCCGCGAGACCCTCAGGCACTGGTCGACCGCAACCGACGCCCGATCGTCCGCAGCCCGAGACCAGAGCCCCGGTTTCCGTTCCCCGTCCCGAACGGCTGGTTCGTCGTCGCCGAAGCGCGCGACCTCGAACCCGGTGAGATGCGGACCTTCGAGGTCTTCGGAGAGGACGTCGTGCTGTTCCGCGGTGACGACGGTACGCCGCACATGGTCGACGCGTTCTGCGCGCACCTCGGCGCCCACCTGGCCGTCGGCGGACGCATCGAGGCCGACTGCATCCGCTGCCCGTTCCACGGCTGGCGCTACGACGGCGACAGCGGTCAGTGCAACGAGATCCCCTACGTCGACATGGATCGCATCCCCAGCCAGGCCCGCGTCCGCTCGTACCCGTGCATCGAGCGCAACCGGATGATCTGGGCGTGGCACCACGGCGAGCAGGGCGACCCGTTCTACGACGTGCCCGAGGTGTCCGAGCTCTTCGACGCGGACTGGCTGCCGTACGAGCTCATCGAGTTCGACGTGGCGACCTGCTGCCAGGAGATGGCCGAGAACAACGTCGACTTCGCGCACTTCATGTACGTGCACGGCACCGATGTCATCCCCGATGACGACTTCGTCATCGACGGCGTCTACAAGCGCACGACCAGCCACGACGGGAACTTCGTCCGTGAGGGCTTCGGGCTCGGGCTCGGCGTGCTTCGCATCGCCGGCTACACGACCTTCATCTCGTCGACCACCCCGATCGACGAGGAGAACGTGAAGGTCCGGTGGATCTTCACCTCCCCGGCAGCCAACGGGGCCGACGCGGCGAAGGAGGCGGCGGTCGCCTTCTCCACCGGCGTCAGCCAGGACCTGCCCATCTGGGAGAACAAGCGCTACGTCGAACGCCCCGTCGTGACCAAGAGCGAGAAGAAGCTGCTCGAACAGCGCCAGTGGGCCCAGCAGTTCTATTCGAACCACGACGCCTGAGCCCCGGCTCGGCCACACCACCCAGGAGCCATCGATGACCGCATGGGTCGGCCAGTACTGCATCTACGTCCGCGACCTCGACGAATCCGTGACGTTCTACGAAGCCCTCGGGCTCACCTGCACCAGCCGCACCGACCTCGACGACATCCGCGAGGCGATCGTCGAGCACCCCGACAAGGGCGGCAAGCTCCAGTTCGCCCAGCGCAACGACCAGGACGGGCCCATCGAGATGGGCAACGCGTTCTGGAAGCTCTACGTCGCCACCAACGACATCGAGAAGGTGGCGACGCGCGGCCACCGCCTGCCGGAGCAGAGATGGTGTCACCGCCGATCCGGCTCGACCGGTGGCCCACGTCGATCTGCTTCGTGAAGGATCCCAGCGGCTACCTCGTCGAGTTCGCCCAACGCCACCCCTGGAAGGACGGCGACCGCACCACCTACACCTGGCTCGACCAGTACTGCATCTACGTCACCGACCTCGAGCGCTCCGTCGCCTTCTACGAGCTGCTCGGCCTCGAGTGCACCAGCCGCACCGACATCCCCGGCCACAAGGAAGCCATCCTCGAGAACCCCGGCCGGGGCGGCAAGCTCCAGCTCGCCCAGCAGCTCGACAACGACTCCCCCATCGACATGGGCACCTCGATGTGGAAGCTCTACGTGCACACCGACGGGTGCGAGGAGCTCCACCGCGCCGCGGTCGCCGCCGGCCACACGTCGCTCGTCGAGCCCCTGTCGCCCGAGCGTTGGCCGGTCACGATCTCGTTCCTCGCCGACCCCGACGGCTACCAGGTCGAGCTGGTCGAGCGTCACCCCGACCCGAAGTGATCAGCGAGATCGTCTGACCGGAGCGATCCCCGGGTGGCTGAGCCCGAATGCGGGCAGGGGCATCAGGAGACTGCCTCGGCCATCGCCTTCTGCTCGAGGTACTCCTCGAAGCCGGCAACACCCATCTCGCGGCCGATGCCGGATTGCTTGTAGCCACCGAAGGGAACGTCGGCGCCGTACCAGAGGCCACCGTTGACCGACATGGTGCCCGTCCGGATCCGTCGCGCGACCCGCAGCACACGCTCCCGATCGGCTCCTGACACGCCACCGGAGAGACCGAAGATCGAGTCGTTGGCGATGCGGATGGCGTCGGCGTCGTCCTCATAGGGGATGACCACGAGGACAGGCCCGAAGATCTCCTCCTGGGCGATCGTCATCGAGTTGTCGACGTCGGCCAGCAACGTCGGCTGGAAGTAGAAGCCCTTGTCGAACTGCGGGGCGATGCTCCCGCCCACGACGACCCGGGCACCCTCCTCGACGCCCTTGCGGACGAGCCCGTCGATGCGGTCGAGCTGGGCCCGGTTCACGATGGCCCCGGTCAGGTTGGCCGGATCCTGAGGGTCGCCGTAGGACATGCCGGCGATCATCGCCGCGGCCGCCTCGACGCCTTCCTCGTAGCGCGAGCGCGGCAGGAGCAGGCGGGTGCTGGTGGCGCAGCCCTGTCCACCGTGGGTGCAGATGCCGAAGACCGCGCTCACCGATGCCGCGCCGATGTCGTCGACGTCGTCGAGGACGATCTGGGCCGACTTGCCGCCGAGCTCGAGGAAGATCCGCTTGATGGTGGCCGCGCCGGCCTCCATGATCCGGCGACCGACCGCGGTCGAGCCGGTGAAGCTGACCATGTCGACATCCGGGCTGGTGGTCAGCACCTCGCCGATCGTCTTGTCGGCCGACGTGATGACGTTGAACACGCCCGCCGGGATGTCCGTGTGCTCCGCGGCGAGGCGACCGAGGGCGAGACCCGTCCACGGCGTGTCCGGAGCGGGCTTGAGCACCACGGTGCAACCGGCCGCGAGTGCCGGCGCGACCTTGGCGATGTTGATCTGGTTCGGGTAGTTCCACGGCGTGATGGCCGCGACGACTCCGACCGCCTCCCGCTCGACCCACCGGTCGCTCGGGCCTGCCATGGTCTCGCGCGACGCCGAGCGGCTGGATCCACTCGTACCCCTCGGCCAGGTCGGCGTAGAAGGGCAGGAACTTGATGGGTTCCCCGAGCTGCGGACCGCCCATCAACATGCGCGGGGCGCCGACCTCGGCGATCGTGATCTCCGCCAACTCGTCCTGATGATCGACCAGCGCTTCGTGGAGCTGGCGCAGGCACCGGACGCGCAGCTCGACGTCGCGCGACCACTCCGCCTCGTCGAACGCCTGCCGCGCCGCGGCGATGGCCCGCTCGACGTCCGCAGCAGACGCGTCGGCCGCCACCCCGATGACCTCCTCGTTCGCCGGGTTGACGTTGTCGTAGACAGCCCCACCCTCCGCTGCGACGAGCTGCCCGTCGATCAGCAGCCGCTCCTCGTGCCAGGAATCCTTGTCCAGGGTCATCGGTCCTCCTCGTTCGTGCGCGCACCGAGCTGCGCGTCGGTTCGTCTCGATGACGTCGTCATCGGCGTGTCGTTGTCCGGATTCGTTCTCGTCCCGATCCGGCCAGCGACCACCGAGCCAACATCTGGGCACATGGCTACCAGGGATGGACGAACGCAGCTCGAGGAGCCGGACGCTGGCCCGAGCGCTGGACGGCAGCATCGACCTCTCTCGTAGGGCTCAACGACCTCGTCGCAACCGCCCGGCTGACCGCGATCAGTAGTTGAAGACCAGTGCGCCGCCAGTCGTGTAGTCCAGCACCGACGGGACCCCGGCGACCTCGGTGCTGTCCACCCAGGTGGCGTCTTCGAGCTTCCTCGTCCTGACGCACACCGGGCAGGCGAAGAACCGGCCGCCGTTGGCCAGGTACTCCTCGTGGAGCGCGGCCACCGAAGGGGCATCGGGCACGTCGATCGTGTCGGCGAAGCCCGGGGTCGCGACGTGGACGGCGCCCTTGGTGAGGAACATCACCGCCTGCTTGCCGGCTCGCAGCGACTCGACGCCGACCAGGTAGCTGATCAGCACGCTCTCGGGGTCCTCGGCTCCGTGGTTCAGGCAGATCAGGACCTTCTGGTCGGGGGTGGGGGACGCACTCATGGCGGGGCCTGCTCTCTCTGTGTCGAAAGACGGGGGTAGGGATGTCAGGCAGTCGGCGCCGAGCCCGGATGGGACGGGCCGAGGCGCACGGGAAGCTCGGCCAGTCCCCGCAGGACGAGCCCGTCGCCGTGTGACCAGTGCAGGTCGCGGCGGTCGACGGCCAGCCGCAGCTCGGGGAATCGGGTGAGGAGCGCGGTGAACGCGACGCGTCCCTCCAGCCGGGCCAGTGGCGCACCAAGGCAGAAGTGGGCACCGTGCCCGAACCCGAGGTGCGGCTGAGGCGGACGGGTGAGATCCAGCACGGACGGGTGGTCGTGGGCGGTCGGATCGTGGTTGGCCGCACCGAGGCAGACGAGCACCTGGCGGCGGGCAGGGACCACGACGCCGTCGAGGTCGACCGGCTCGGTGGTGACCCTGAAGGTGGCGTGGGGAACGGGAGCCGAGAAACGGATGAGCTCCTCGATCGCGACGGGCATCAGGGAGACGTCCTCGCGCAGCAGCCGCAGTTGCTGCGGGTGGTCGAGCAGGGCGACGACGCCGTTGCCGATCAGGCTGGTGGTCGTGTCGTGACCGGCGACGATCAGCTGGAAGAGGCTCGACAGCAGCTCCCGCTCCGTCAACCCTCCGCTCTCCCCCCGGCCTCCGCGGTCGCCTCCACCAGCACCGAGGCCAGATCGTCTGTGGGGTGAGCCCGATGGGCCGCGACGAGCTGCTCGAGGTGCGAGACCACGGCATCGGACGCGGCCACCACCTCGGCCGGAGGGGAACCGGTCCACGGCTGGAACAGGGTCCGGAACGCCTTGTGCAACCCGGGACGATCCTCCTCCGGCACGCCGATCAGCTCGCTGATCACCGCGAACGGCAGGGGCAGCGCGAAGCCGGCGACCAGGTCCACCTCGGCGTCCGGTCCGGTCGATGCGAGCCCGTCGAGCAGGTCGTGGGCCATGCGATCGATCGAGGGCTCGAGCGCCGCGATCCGCGACGGCAGGAAGGCCCGGGCCACGACGCCGCGAAGCCTCGTGTGATCGGGCGGATCCACGCTCAGCATGTGGTGCGCGAAGTCGGGACCGGGGAGCCCTTCGGCCACGACGTCCGGGTCACCGTCGAGCGCGGCGACCATGTCCTTGGAGAGGCGGGGGTCCCTCAGCGCCTGGCGGGCCGCAGTGTGTCCGAGCACGAGCCAGGCCTCGTGGCCATCAGCCAGCTGCACCTCTTGGACGGGGCAGGCGGCCCGCATCGACTCGAAGAGTGGGTACGGGTCGTCCCGGACGGTCTCGTCCCAGCCGCCCCATCTGATGGTGGCGTCAGCCATCGACGTGCTCCTCCCAGAACCCTGAGCACAGCAGGGACAACCGTTCGATGCGACCGCTCGCACCAGTGACGGCGTACACGTGCTGCTCCACGATCATCGGCTCGTGCCCGAGGCGCTCGCCCCTCATCCGCAGCCGCCAGGTGAGCTGGAGCAGTGCGCCCACCTGGCCCACGGTGGCGTCGGCGACCTCGAACCGCTCGACGTCGCCGAACCACCGCTCGAACTGGGCGCAGATCTCCGACGCGCCGTGCCATTCACGGAAGCCGCGGGGGAGCAGTGCGGACAGCGAGGCATCGGCGTCGAGCGCGTCGTCGAACCGAGCGAAGTCGTGGGCCGCCAGCGCGTCGAGAACGATCGCGGCGGCAGCGAAGCGCGGGGAAGCCGGCGGAGGCGAGCTCGTGGTGTGCTCCATACCTCTGTTGTACGCCCGGAACAGGGCGCGGTCATCGGGCAACCACCCGATCTTTGGCTCAGGAGTCGAGCGGTTCGACCAGGCCGTTCTGCATCGCGAACAGCGCCGCCTCGGTTCGGGTGCCCACACCGAGCTTCATGTAGATGTGCTCGAGGTGCGACGAGACGGTCTTGCGGCTGATCGTCAGCTCGGTCGCGATCTGGGGGTTCGAGCGGCCGCGGGCCAACAGCACGAGCACCTCCACCTCCCGCCGGGTCAGGCCGGCCGGGAGGGTGGCGCGCCGAGGCACCCGGTGTCCCGCCGCGGTCAGGACCGCGCGCACCGCGTCGCCGTCGAGTCGCCCGTGGCGGACCTCCTCGCGCAGGACCGCCGCCGCGGCATCGGCGTCCGAGGCGGGGCGGTGCGGCCGGGGCTCCCGCAGCCCGTGGTAGACGTCCGCCGCGGCCAGGTACCGGGCCGGCATGGTGATCGAGTTTCCCATCAGGCCGTGCGGATAGCCGGTGCCGTCGAGTCGCTCGTGGTGCTGCGCGGCGCACGCGACCACCGGAGCCAACGCAGGCACGCGGGCGAACATCCTCCCGGTCAGGTAGGGGTGGGTCCGGGCCCGCTCCTGCTGGGTGACCGTCCACGGATCGGCGGCGTCCCACACCGCGCTCGTCACCCCGACCATGCCCACGTCGTGGATGGCCCCGGCCCGCACCAGGTTGCGGACGTCACCTTCAGCCATGCCGGCCGATCGAGCTGCGTCACCGGCCAGGTCGGCCACCCCGCGGGAGTGGCCGCTGCGCAGCGGCGACTTGAGGTCGGCGAAGTCACCAAGGGCGAACAGCGCGGCGTCGAGCTGGTCGGCCGTCAGCTCCTCGCCCAACCGGGGGTCGAGGTCGATCACCTGGTCCCACGCCTGGAAGGAGCCGATCCCGGCGAGGATCGCCTCCGGGCTCGCGCAGAAGCAGTCGACGAGACCGGGGTCGAACTGCGTACCCCGGCGGGCCATCACGATCTCGACCGCGGCGTCGATGCCCCCTCGGTGGTGGAAGGCCTCGATGCTGTCGGCCAGGTGGACGAGCCGGATCGCCGGGTCCAGGTCGGCGTGGCCGACCCGGCCGGGCACACCCCGCCCGTCCCACCGCTCGAACGCCTGGACGAGCGGGACGCACACCGCCTCGCCCAGTTGCAGCCGGTCGGCCAGCTCGCTGGCCGACTGGCAGTGCGACGCCATGACGTCCTGCACCGAACGTCCGGCCGTCGCGAAGAACGTCCCGACCATGCCGACCCGCTTGAGCCGTGAGCTGCCGTGCCCGAGGTGCCGAGCGATGAACACTGCCAGCGTCATGCCTGCGAGGTCGCCGTCGTGGCTGTCGGCATACAGGGTGGTCTCGTCGCCGAACAGCTCGGCCAGCTCACTGGTGTCGGTCGCGCAGGCGACCCAGGTGAGCAGCGAGGTGTAGTAGGTGGCGGCGCTGACCTCGGGTCCGAGCTCGGCCGCCTCTGCCAGCCGCATGGCGATGACCGTCTGGCGCAGCACGCGCTCCATCGGTCGGCCCATCCCGAGGTCGGAAACCAACGACAGGGTCGCCACCAGCTCCGACAGCCTGACCGGCTCAGGTGTCATCGCCCGGATCCTAAGACGAGCGCGGCCGCGATGACCGCCGGCCCGACCCGGCCCTGGGTCATCCCGCCCGACTGGTCCCCAGACAGGTCGGCCCCTGACGAGAAGATCCCGCCGGCGCCGGTGAGCATCAGCGCCCGGTCCTCGTGGTTGCCCGCGATCTCGGTCAGCGCCTCGTCGAGCTCGTTCCAGCTCTGCCGGTTCAGCGCGTTCTTCTTGTCGGGCCGATCGAACGTCAGCGTCACGAGCCCTCGGTCCCGCTGCACATCGACAACGCGCAAGTTCATGCCCCCTACTGCTTGTCGCCTCGGCCAGCGGGGGAGAAATATCCATAGGTCAAAACAGACGGATCGAGGTCGGCGCCAGGAACGGCGGGGTTCCTCGCTCCCCCTAGGCTCTGCGGCCATGACCACGTACGACACCCTGCTGTGCGAGATCGACGACGGTGTCGCTCTCGTCACCCTCAACCGGCCCGAGGTCCTCAACGCCTTCAACCCGCAGATGGAGGCCGACCTCGCCCACCTGTGGCAGGCGCTCCAGCACGACGACGGCGTGCGCTGCGTCGTCCTCACCGGCGCAGGTGACCGGGCCTTCTGCGTCGGCATCGACAGGGACGCCACCATCGGCGCCGCCGACGCCAGCGACGGCCACCTCGGCTACTCGACGCCCTGGGTCTTCGACGACCCGGGCGCCCGGGTGGGCCCCAAGGCGAACGAGCTCTGGAAGCCGGTGATCGGCGCGGTGCGGGGGATGGCCTGCGGCGGCGCCTTCTACATCCTGGGCGAGACCGACTTCATCATCGCCGGCCGGAGCGCCACGTTCTTCGACCCGCACGTGACCTTCCAGATGCCGGCCGCCTACGAGCCGATCCACATGCTCCAGAAGATGCCGCTGCAGGAGGTGCTGCGGATGTCGCTGCTGGGCGCGCACGAGCGGATGAGCGCCCAGCGGGCCTACGAGGTCGGGCTCGTGTCCGAGGTGGTCGACGACGACGCGGTGCTCGATGCCGCGATGTGGGCCGCGGCGGCCATCGCCTCGGCCTCGCCGCTCGTCATCCAGGGCACGCTGCGCGCCATCTGGATGGGCAACGAGGTGCCGCGCTCGCAGGCGCTCGACCTCTGCTCGCTGTACACGCGGATCGGCATCGACCCCGTGGCCATGCAGGCCGGCCAGGCCGAGTTCGGCACCGGCAAGCGCATAGAGTGGCGCCTCCGCTAGCCGCGCGCTGACCCCGCCCTCGACGATCAGGCGGGCGTCGTCCGTCTGAGGAGCTCGCCGAAGGGCACGCCCTGGTCGGGGTTGGGTACACGGGGCAGGCCGAGCGAGCGCTCGCCGATGATGTTGCGCTGGATCTCGTCGGTGCCGCCGTAGATCGACGATGCCGGCGCGAACACGTAGACCTGGGTGAACCGTCCGCCTTCGGGTCCGTCGGGGACGCCGAGCATGCCGTACGCCCTTCGGTCCCGGATAGGGGAAGCCGGCGTGGCCGCCACCGGCACCGATGCCGTCACCGGGCTGATCGACCTTCTCGGCCTCGACCGGGTCTGCGTCGGATCCGACTACCCCCATCCCGAGGGTCTCGACGACCCGGTGGCGTGGGCCGGCCAGCTGGGCGACACCTCTGCTGTCGACATCGAGCGCATCACGAGCTCCAACATGTACGAGCTCATGGGCCTGACCCCACCGGTCTCGGCCAGGGCCTGACCCTGCCGGTCTCCGGCCTGGCCCGACCAGACGATCTCCGTCATGGCTCGAGCAGGCTCGGGGGCAGCAGTCGCTTGGCCAGCTTGCCGGTGGGCAGCCGCGGCAGCTCGTCGACGAACACCACCGAGCGCGGGCACTTGAACCGCGAGAGCCGCTCCCGGGAGAACTCGATCAGGTCCTGCGCGAGGCCCGCGGCATCGACGGTCTCAGCAGGCGAGGTCGCCGCGAGCTGGACGACGGCGCGGACCGACTCGCCCATCTCGGGGTCGGGCACGCCCACGACGGCGACGTCGCCCACCGCGGGGTGGCCGATCAGGACGTCCTCGATCTCGCGCGGGTAGATGTTCACCCCGCCCGAGATGATCATGTTCGTCACCCGGTCGGTCAGGTAGAGGTAGCCCTCGTCGTCGACGCGGCCCATGTCGTCCAGGCTGCTCCACCCGTGCTCGTCGAACGCGCTGGCCGTATTCTCGGGGTCGCCGTGGTACTCGAAGGTGGTCGCGCTCTCGAACCACACCTGCCCGACCTCACCGTTCGGCACCTCGGTGCCGTCCGGGTCGACGATGTGGACCGGGCCCAGCAGCGACTTCCCGACCGACCCCGGGTGGGCCAGCCACTCGTCGGGACCGATGGCACAGAAGCCCGCTCCCTCGCTGCCGGAGTAGTACTCGTAGACGATCGGACCGAGCCAGTCGAGTGCGGCACGCTTCACCTCGGGCGGGCAGGGAGCAGCCGCGTGCACCACCACCTGGAGGCTCGACAGGTCGAACCGGTTCCGCTCGGCCTCGGGCAGCTTGAGCAGCCGCACCAGGTGGGTGGGCACGAACTGCACATGGGTCACGCGCTCGCGCTCGATCATGGCGAGGGTCTCGACCGGGTCGAACCGGTCCATCACCACCGCGGTGCCACCGAGTCGGTGGACCCCGTTCGTCCACCCGGCCGGCGCGGCGTGGTACAGCGGTGCCGGCGACAGGTAGACCGAGCTCTCACCGAACCCGTACAGACCCGACATCAGCATGCCGAACCGCGTGGGCGCACCGATCGGTCCGCCCGTGGCCGGAGGCTTGATGCCCTTCGGCTGGCCCGTCGTCCCCGACGAGTAGAGCATCCACGACCCCTCGCACTCGTCGTCGACGGGACCTGGCGGTTGGCTGGCCAGTGCGGCGGCGTAGTCGTCGAAACCGTCGACCGCGCCGCCGACGACGAACCGTCGCCCGTCGAGCGCGGCCGATGCGCCGAGCCGCTCGAGCATCAGGCCCAGATCGGCCGAGGCCACGAGCGCCGCGGCCTCGCAGTCGTCGACGATGTAGGCGGCCTCGTCCGGTGCGAGGTGCCAGTTGACGGGGGTGACGTACATCCCGGACCGCATGGCACCCCAGGCGACCTCGAGGAACTCGGCTCGGTTCTCGAGGAGGATCGCGACGTGGTCGCCCTTCCGCAGCCCGCGAGCGCGCAGCAGGTTGGCCACCCGGTTCGACCGGTCGTCCAGCTCCGCGTAGGTCAGTCGGCGACCCGGCGCGACCAGCGCAACGCGGTCGGGCGCCGTCACCGCCCATCGCGCCGGGTGGAGCAGCTCGTCGGTCAAGAACCGACTCCCACGCGACCCGGGTTCGCATCCAGGCCGTCGAACCGGTCGGATGGACGGATCGTCCGGTACGCATCCATGACCGGGCTCAGCTCGGCCGGCGTGGCCCCGTGCATGATCACGCCGTCGACGCCGAGGTCGAACTGGCGCAGCACCCGGGCGGCGCAGACCGAAGCCTCGCCGATGGCGGCCGGCTCGAGCCACTCGTCGGGCAGCAGGGTGGCGATGTGCTCCAGCTGCGCGGTGTCGGCGAGGGTGTCGATCGCCCCGGGCACGGATGCCACCACGGCGTCGGCGCGGAACGAGGCAAGCGGTGCCGGGTCCCACCCGTTGGTCGAGACGAGGAGGTCGCCGTAGCCCTGGAGGTAGCTGGACAGCCGCCCGACCGTCTTCTTGAGCACGAGGTCGTCGGAGATGGTGTCGGGCACGGTCGCGTAGCAGGACCAGATGCGGACGGCGCCGGGATCGCGTCCGGCCTGCTCGGCTGCCTCGCGCACCGTGCGCACGGCCCGCTCGACGGTCTCGTCGGTGAAGAAGGTGTGCAGCACGACCATGTCGAAGGCCCTCCCGGCCAGGGCCAACGAGTTCGGGCCGAACGCCACGAGGCCGAGCGGGATGTCCTCGTCGAAGTTGCTGTCGAGGTGCAGGATCGGGAACGACCCGGCCGGCCCTTCGTGGCCGAAGATGGCCTCGCCCTTCCAGAGCCGGCGCATCAACCCGACGAAGTCCTCCATCTGCGCGGTCGTGATGGAGGGCAGGCCGTAGGCGCCGAACATGGCGTCGATGCCGCGACCGAGCCCGAGGGTGAACCGACCACCCGTGAGCCGGTGCATGGTCGTGGCGAACGACGCGGTGATCAGGGGGTGGCGGGTGTTCTGGTTCGTCGCCGCGGTGGCGATGCCCATGCGGGTCGACAGCGCACCGGCGGCCCCGCACAGCGTCGCCGCCTCCTTGATGTTGTAGCGCTCGGAGATGAAAGCCGAGCCGAAGCCCTGGGCCTCGCCGTCGGTGACCTCGCCGATCATCGGCGCCGGCGTCTTCGGGCCACCTGCCAGCACGTAGAACCCGAGCTCGTTGCAGGGCTCCGCCAGAGCGAGCCCCGTGCGTCCCTGCTGTGGTTCCGTGGTCATCGGTTCGCATCCAATCGGTCGAAGAAGAACGACATGCCGCTCCCGTAGAGGTACGCGTCGCGGACCTCTACGGTGAGATCCAGGTTCGCAGCCTCGCCGAGCGTCCGGTCCATCGACAAGGCGGGATAGTCCGACGCGAAGATGATGCGGTCCTTCCCCCGGGTGCGCAGGTAGTGCAGCAACGACTCGGGCAGCCGCTTGGGGGACAGGCCGAGGTCATGAGCCGCAGGTTCCGATACTTGAGCATGAGGCGGATAGCCGTGTCCCACCACGGGTCGGCACCGTGGATCATGCAGAGCTTCAGGTGACCGGTGGGTTCGGCGACATTGGTGTCAGATGTATGGCACCATCTTGGCGAGCCGGGCAGGAGCCTCGGCGGTCGGCGGCACCGAGGAGGACGGCGATGACGACGACGAGCAGCGTCCGGTACGACCCGTACGACATCGAGATCCACAAGGATCCGTACCCGGTCTTCAAGGCCCTGCGTGAAGAGGCGCCGCTCTACTACAACGCGGAGCACGACTTCTACGCGCTGAGCCGGTTCGACGACGTCGACCGGGCGCTCGTCGACTGGCGGACGTTCTCGTCGGCCAAAGGCGGCATCCTCGAGCTGATCCGAGCCGGGATCGAGATGCCGCCCGGCGTGTTCATCTTCGAGGACCCGCCGATCCACTCGATGCACCGAGGTCTGCTGTCGAGGGTGTTCACCCCTCGGAAGATGAACGCCCTCGAGCCGAAGCTGCGGGAGTTCTGCGCCCGAAGCCTCGATCCGCTGGTCGGCGCCGGGCGGTTCGACTTCATCGCCGACCTCGGCGCGCAGATGCCGATGCGCACCATCGGGATGCTGCTCGGCATCCCCGAGGCCGATCAGGAAGCGGTCCGCGACCACGGTGACAGGAGCCTGCGAACCGAAGAGGGCAAGCCCATGGAGTTCCGCCAGGACGGCTTCCTGGACGCGTCGATCTTCGAGGCGTACGTCGACTGGCGGGCGACACATCCCTCGGACGACCTCATGACCGAGCTGCTGAACGCCGAGTTCGAGGACGAGACCGGCGCCACGCGGCGACTGACCCGCGACGAGGTCCTGATCATCGTCAACGTCATCGCCGGGGCCGGCAACGAGACGACCACCCGGCTGATCGGGTGGGCCGGCAAGGTGCTGGCCGAGCACCCGGACCAGCGGGCCGAGCTCGTGGCCGACCGGTCACTGATCCCGAACGCCATCGAGGAGCTGCTCCGCTACGAGCCGCCCGCTCCGCACGTCGGCCGGTACGTCACCCGTGACGTCGAGTACTACGGACAGACCGTGCCGGCGGGCAGCGTGATGCTGCTGCTGGTCGGCTCGGCCAACCGCGACGACCGACGCTTCCCCGATGGCGACACGTTCGACATCCATCGGACCATCGGCCAGCACCTCACCTTCGGGTACGGCATCCACTTCTGCCTGGGTGCCGCGCTGGCCCGCCTCGAGGGGCGCATCGCGCTCGACGAGGTGCTCACCCGGTTCCCCGAATGGGAGATCGACATGGACCACGCCAAGCTCTCGTCGACCTCCACCGTGCGAGGCTGGGAGACGATGCCTGCGATCATCACCTCCGCCGGGACTTCGGCGTGAGCTCCGGCCACCGCACCAGAGGGGTCGAGGAGCACCGGTGAAGCCGGCCCCGTTCGAGTACCACGTCCCCGAAACCGCGGCCGAGGCCGCGACCCTCCTCGCCGAGCTCGGCGACGAGGCCAAGGTGCTGGCCGGCGGCCAGAGCCTCATCCCCATGCTGGCGCTCCGCCTGGCCGTCTTCGACCACCTGGTCGACATCGGTCGCATCGCCGAGCTCAAGGGCATCGAGCACCGCGACGGCGCCCTCTGGATCGGTGCGGGAACGACCGACTCGACCGTCGAGCGCAGTGCCGACGTCGCCTCGGCCGTGCCCCTCCTCGCCCACGCGACGCCGCTGATCGGCCACTTCCAGATCCGCAACCGGGGCACCGTCGGAGGATCCATCGCCCACGCCGACCCGGCCGCCGAGTACCCCGCCGTGGCACTGGCGCTGGACGCCACCATGCACGCAGTCTCGCCCGACAGCCAGCGGACCATCGCGGCGGCCGACTTCTTCGACGGCCTCTGGAGCACGGCGCTCGACCCGAGCGAGCTGCTCGTCGGGGTGTCGTTCCCGATCTGGACCGGACGAACCGGCTTCGCCGTGGAGGAGTTCGCCCGGCGCTACGGCGACTTCGCCATCGCCGGGGCCGCGGTCGGCATCGAGCTCGACGGCGACGACCACATCGCACGGTGCGCCATCGGCCTGATCGGTCTGGGTTCGACCCCCGAGCGGGCCACCGCGGCGGAGGCCCAGCTGACCGGCCGGACCATCACCGACGTCGAGCCGGAAGAGGTCGGCCGTCTGGCCATGACCCGGCTGGGCTCGATCCCCGAGGATCAGCATGGCTCCGCCGCGTACCGAATGCGGGTGGGCGCCGCCATGGCGGCCCGAGCCTGGATCACCGCCACCACGGAGGCCACCGATGGGTGAGACCGCAGTCAGCCTGACGGTGAACGGCACCGAACGGAGGGCGGCGGTCGAGCCGCGCGTGACGCTGGCGGACTTCCTGCGCGAGCAGTGCCGACTCACCGGCACCCACCTGGGGTGCGAGCACGGGGTGTGCGGCGCCTGCACCGTCCTCGTCGACGGCGAGGCGGTGCGATCGTGCCTGGTGTTCGCCGTCCAGGCCGACGGCACGGAGGTCACCACCATCGAGGGCATCGCCGCCCCCGACGGCGAGCTCTCGACCGTGCAGGCGGCGTTCCGCGAGTGTCACGGCCTGCAGTGCGGCTTCTGCACCCCGGGCTTCGTCATGTCGGTCACCGCGTTCCTGCGGGACCACCCCGACCCCACCGACGAGGAGATCCGGGAGTCCCTGTCCGGCAACCTCTGCCGCTGCACCGGCTACCAGGGCATCCTCCGGGCCGTGCGCCAGGCCGCCGACGCCGAGCCGGACGAGGGATCGTCATGACCGGGACCGCAGCATCCGGAGCCGCCCGGTACGCGGGCACCCGCATCAACCGCATCGAGGACGCCCGCCTGCTCACGGGTCACGGCACGTACGCCGACGACGTGTCGCTGCCCGGAATGCTGCAGGCGTGCTTCGTGCGCAGCCCCTTCGCCCGAGCCACCATCCGCTCGATCGACACCTCGGCGGCCCTGGACCTGCCCGGGGTCCACTTCGTGTTCACCGCCGCCGACCTCAACCCCGACGTCAAGGAGCAGTGGCACACGTCCATGGGCGCGCAGAGCCCCGAGACGCCGCGCCCACCCCTCGCCGAGTCCGAGGTCCGCTTCGTCGGCGACCCGGTCGCACTGGTCGTGGCGGACGACCGCTACCTCGCGGAGGACGCAGCCGAGCTGGTCGACGTCGACTACGAACCGCTTCGCCCGGTCGTCGACTACGCGACGGCGGAGGAGCACGAGGCGCTCGTCCACGAGAGCCACGGCTCCAACGTCATCGGCGAACTGGCCGGACTGCCCGCCTCGTCGCTCGACGACGTCTACGCCGGCGCCGCACACGTGGTGAGCGAGTCGATCCACCAGCAGGCCTATGCCGCGGTGCCCATGGAGGGCCGTGGCCTCGTCGTCGACTACGCCGCCTTCACCGGCGAGCTCACGATCTACTCGGCCACGCAGTCGCCGCACGAGGTGCGCCTCTTCTGCTCCCGCCTCCTGGGCCTACCCGAGCACCGGATCCGCGTCGTGATGCGCGACACCGGCGGCGGGTTCGGCCAGAAGATCCTGGTCCAGCGCGACGAGATGTGCCTCATGCTCGCCGCCTCCAAGGTCGGTGCTCCGCTCAAGTGGGTCGAGGACCGTCGCGAGAACCTGCTCGCCGCCGGCAAGGCCCGCCAGGAGCACGCCGAGGTGAAGATGGCCTTCGACGCCGACGGCGCCATCCTGGCGGCCCACATCGATCACGTCTCGGACTGCGGCGCCTACCCGACCCCGTGGCCGGTCACCACCGCGGCCGCGGTCGGCGTGCTGTTCCCTGGCCCCTACCGGGTGCCGAAGGCGACCTTCGCCGTCAAGGCGATGTACACGAACACCGCCGGGCGCACCGCATATCGCGGGCCGTGGCAGTTCGAGTCGCTCGCCCGCGAGATGCTCCTCGACATCGCCGCCCGGCAGATGGACATCGACCCGATCGAGCTCCGTCGCCGCAACCTGCTGCACCAGGACGAGCTCCCGTATGCCAACCCCCACGGCATGACGTACGACCACATCTCGCCGCTCGAGACGTTCGAGCAGGCCGTGGAGATGCTCGACTACCCGGCGTTCCGCGCGGAGCAGGCAGAGGCCCGTCGGGCCGGCCGGTACCTCGGCGTCGGGCTGTCCACCTACGTCGAGCCGTCGACGCCGGGCTTCGGCTCCTACGCCACCGAAGCTGCCACCATCCGCATCGAGCCGTCCGGGAAGGTGAACGTCTACATCGCCGGCGGATCGACCGGCAACAGCATCGAGACCACCGTCGTCCAGCTCACGGCCGACGCGCTCGGCGTGGACATCGACGACGTCAGCACCATCCAGGGCGACACCGCGGTCACCGGCTTCGGCGCCGGCACGGCCGGCAGCCGGAGCGGGTCGATGACCGCCGGCGCCATCCGGGAGACCGCGACGATCGTGCGCGAGCGCATCGTCGCCATCGCCGCCCACAAGCTGGAAGCAGCGGTGGAGGACATCGAGCTGGCCGACAGCCGGGCCACCGTGCGGGGCACGCCGTCGGTCGGCATCTCCCTGGCCGAGATCGCGGCCATGGCCTACTTCGATCCCTACTCGATGCCCCCAGGGGTGCCGGCCGGCCTCGAGGCCAGCGCGCGCTACACCGCGGAGACGTCCTCCATCTGGGTGAACGCCACCCACGTGTGCACCTGTGAGGTCGATGTGGCGACCGGTGAGGTGAAGCTGCTCCGCTACATCGTCAGCGAGGACTGCGGCCCGATGATCAACCCGAACGTGGTCGAGGGCCAGATCGCCGGCGGCACCGTCCAGGGCATCGGCGGCGTCCTCTACGAGCACCTGTCCTACGACGAGGACGGCAACCCGACCGCCACCACGTTCATGGACTACCTCCTGCCCACCGCGGCCGAGGTGCCGCTCATCGAGCACGGCCACATCGAGACACCCGGCCCCGGACCCGGTGGGTACAAGGGCGTGGGCGAGGGCGGCGCCATCGGCGCACCGCCGGCCGTCGTGAACGCGGTGGCCGATGCGCTGTCGCCCTTCGGCGTCACTATCACCCGCATGCCACTGGGCCCGTCGCGCATCATCGAGCTCATCGACGGTCGCGACCCCTCCTGACCCGGTCCTCGGAGCAGGCAGACCTTTCGCCCTTGATGGAGGGATCGACGCTGAGCGAACCGGCACCACCACGACGACCGTACGACAGCCCGGTGCGTCGCCAACGGGCGGCCGAGACCCGGGCCCGCATCGTGACCGCGGGCGCGGAGATCCTCCACGGCCAGCCGATCTGGAACTGGGGCGCGCTGACGGTCCGTTCCGTCGCTCGGGGAGCCGGCGTGAACGAGCGCACCGTCTACCGCTACTTCGCCAACGAGCGGGCCCTGCGCGACGCGGTGATGGCCGAGATGGAACAGGAGGCCGGGGTCGACCTCGGAGAGCTCGAGCTCGACGACCTCCAGCGGTTCGCGACGCAGATCCTCGAGTTCGTGTCGTCGTTCCCGCTCGAGCCCCGCACCCCCGCCGACCCGACGCTCGTGTCGACCGGACAGCGCCAGCGCGACGCGCTGCTCGCCGCGGTGGGCCCCCTCACCGAACAGTGGCCCGCGGGCGACCGGGTCATCGCCGCCGCCATGCTCGACGTGCTGTGGAGCCTCGGGACCTACGAGCGCCTCGTGGCCGACTGGGGCCTCGACCAGGCGGACTCGATCCGAGCGGTGACGTGGACCATCGGGCTCGTCCAGGACGCCATCGCCGACGGTCGCCGACCAGGGTCGCCGCCCTGACCGGCTCCTGACTCGATCCACGCGTACGCCACCGACCCTCCGTACGGGAGCCGTCACCGCGTCGACGGACTGATCTGGGTGCGTCACGGAACCGACGATCTCGGGACGCGGTCGGCGGCCCCATCTTCGCTGTCACACCGGTCGTCGGTCTCGGACGGGTGTCAGGTGGCTTGTTCTCGGGGTTCGAAGACGATCATGGGCGTGGTGACCGAACGCGGGGCGTCGTAGCCGTCGAGGTCCTTGTCGACCTCGGCCCACTGCCGCCACAGCTGCGCGCGCTCCTCACCCTCGACCTCGCGGGCGCGCACCGGGCGCTCCGGCTGGCCCTTCTGGCGAATGACGGCGTCCGGGTGCGCCTCGAGGTTGAGCCACCACGCGGGATGGCCCTCGTCCCAGCCGTTCATCGCCATCACGACGGGCGTGTCGCCGTCCTCGATGTAGCCGACGATGACGCCGCGGAGCTCGCCGGACTTCCGGCCGACGGTCGTGAGGTGCATCGCACCCCAGCCCCGCTTGCTCGCCGGGGTCCACAGGACGCGGTCGCCGACGAGCCGGTAGAGCACCCGGTGGACGCGCCAGAACAGGTGCTTGAACCACACCGGTGGCAACTTCGGCGACGTGGTCGACTCGGTGCTCATGTGACCCTCCCTCGGACCTCCTCCCGAGCGTGGACTGCCCCGGGTGGAAGCACCAGGGACCAAGGACCCCGTCGACACCGCAGGTGAGGGCGTCACGGTCCCACGATCCCGGACAGGGAACTGCGGCGAGTTGACGAAGTGGGTCGGCCAGCCCGCGATCACGGCCGTCGGTCTCGGGGCGGCGCGTCACCGCGAGGCGTCGTCGGGGGGTAGGTCAGGGGGGTGAGGACGGGGAGGGTCTCCCGGTCGAGGTCAGACCGAGGCGCTGACGCGCATGGCGTCGGCGAGGTTGCCGCCCATGATCGCCGCGAGGTCCTCCTGCGGACAGGCCCGGCCGGGCAGGTGGTCGAGGTAGCTGCACGGCTCGGCCAGGCCCTCGGGGTGCGGGTAGTCCGACCCGAACAGGATGTGGTCGACGCCGATGGCCTCGATGAGCCCCCCGATGTCGTCCTCGTGGAACGGGCTGACCCAGACGTTGCGCTGGAACGCCTCGACCGGGTCCTCGTCGAAGCGCGTGGGGCATCTTGCGGTAGGTGTCCTCGAGGTGGTGGAGGAACGGCACGACCCAGTCGCCGCCGTTCTCGACCGATGCGATCCGCAGGTCGGGGAAGCGGGTGAACACGCCGTGGCAGATCAGCGCCGACATCGTGTCCTCGATCGGGCGCTTGCCGTGGGTCATCATCCGGAACGCATCGGGCCGGAACGGCAGCATCTCGGCCGGGCCGGTCCAGTCGCTCTGGTAGCGGGAGTAGCCGCTGTCGGACGCGTGCATCGAGACGAGGATGTCGGCGTCGACCACGGCCTGCCAGAACGGATCGAACTCCTCGAAGCCGAACGACCGGGAGCCGCCGGAAGCCCGGGCACCGGCGCCGGACGGATGAGCACCGTCTTGGCGCCGCGCTCGACCACCCAGTGCGAGCTCCTCGATGGCCTTCTCGACGATCGGGAGGGTGATGACCGGCGTGGCGAAGATGCGATCCTCGTAGTTGAACGGTCCACGTCCTCGTACATCCACTCGTTCAGCGAGTGGATGACGGCGTGGATCAGGTCGGGGTCGTCGCGCATCCGCTCCTCGAGCAGGCTGGCGAGCGTCGGGAACATCAGCGTGCGGTCGACGCCGAGCTCGTCCATCAGCTCGATGCGCGGCGCCGGCTCGCGGAAGGCCGGGATGGCACTTCATCGGCTCGCCGATGATCTCGCGGTACGACTTGCCCTCGGGGTTGCCGATCGCGGAAGTACTCCTCCTGGGCGCCAGGACGGGCCACGACCTCGAACGTCGGGTTCGGGATGTAGTCGCTGATCTGGCCCCGGACGCACGATCTTGGTGCGGCCCCGCACCTCGACGTAGTCGATGGCGCTCTTGTACTGCGTCGGGCAGGTGGCGGGTGAAGGCGTCCTCCGTCTCGTACAGGTGGTTGTCGGCGTCGAACACCATGAAGTCACAAATCGAGCTCATGAAGTCACCCTACGGATATCTAACAGTTGCGTCAACTCTTGGATGGGAAAAGTTGCCGAACATGGTAGGGCTCGTCCCGGAACGGTGCTGACCTGACAGGTACGTCATTCGAGGGACCAGGCTGCTAACCTGCGGCGTGCCTTCGCCCAGGGTCTCCGATGGCTCCGCGCCTCCCGAGCTCCGGTAGCGAGCCGCCGACAGCTCCCGCAGACGTCGAGCCCAACGACGGCGAGGCGGAGTCGGCGGTGCGTCGTGCGCCTTTCGCGACCAACCCCCAGGTCGGCGCGCGCGGCCAGCGCACCCAGCAGCGGATCCTCGAAGCCGCTCTGCAGGTGTTCGGCGAGGCGGGCTACTACCGGTGCAGCATCGACCGCATCGCCGAGCGCGCCGGATGCTCGAGGGCGTCCTTCTACCAGTACTTCTCCGGCAAGGAGGACGTGTTCCACCACCTGACCGGACAGGTGGCCCGTCAGCTCAGCGCGTCCAGCGAGGCACTCGACCTCCTCCGTCCGGGTCTGGCCGGGTGGTCCGCGATCAGGGCCTGGGTGGATCGTCACGCGGAGATCTACCGACGCTACGAGCCGGCGTTCCGCCAGTACTCGGCTGCAGCCGAGAGCGACGAGACCGTCGCCACCGGCTCGGCCCGATGGCAGCAGCGCAACGTCGCTCGGATCCACTCGCGACTCGTCACCACCACGCTCCCGCCCCGCCAGCTCGATCCGGTGATCACATTGCTGCTCGAGTGCATGACGCGGACCGACGACATGGCCGGGATCCTCCGATCCGCCACGCCCGACGCGTACCCGGAGGATCGCCTCGTCGATGCGCTCACCGACGTCATCCATCGGTCGCTCTTCGGCCTCGACGAGGACGTCAACGTGCACCCGCCGGCGTCGCGTCGACCGCCGGCCCTGCACTTCGACCCGGTGATCCGTGAGGCGTTCCGGCGGGGCGAATCGGTCGACGAGCTCAGCCGAGCCAGCCGGCAGACCCTCGATGCCCTGATGGTCTCCGGACGAGATGCGTTCGTCCGGCTCGGCTACCACCAGGCCCGCGTCGACGACATCGTCGAGGCCGCCGGCGTGTCCCACGGCGCCTTCTACCGCTACTTCACGAACAAGGACCACATGGCCCGGATGCTGACGGCCAACGCCATGCAGACCGTGTCGGTCGTGCTCAGCGACATCCCGACCGACGCCACCCACGAGGGCCAGGCGGGACGGGCGACGCTCCGTCGGTGGCTGCGGCGCTACAACGCGACGCAGGCCGACGAGGCCGCCATGCTGCAGGTCTGGACCGACGCCGCGCTCCAGGACGAGACCACCCGGTCGAGCTCGGCGCCGGCGCTCGACTGGGGTCGTCGCCAGACCGCCGACTTCCTGCGGCCCCGCGAGTTCGGCGACATCGACACCGAGGGCCTCGTGCTGCTCGGCGTGCTCAGCGCGTTCGGATCGAAGCCGCGACCGCCCGTCTACATCGATGCTGCGGCGCACATCATCCAGCAGGGCTTCCTCGGCCTCTGATCGAACCCACCCGGGCCGCCCCGGTCCGGACCCGGTTGCTCAGGTGATCTCGGCGGCCGGGGCCGCGAACTGCGCGTTGTAGAGGCTGTCGTAGGCGCCGTCCGCGGCGAGCAGCTCGTCGTGGTTGCCCTGCTCGACGATGCGGCCCGTGCTCCATCACCAGGATGGTGTCGGCGTCGCGGATGGTGGACAGGCGGTGGGCGATCACGAAGCTCGTGCGGTTCGAGCGCAGCGCGGCCATGGCCTGCTGGATCAGCACCTCGGTACGGGTGTCGACCGAGCTGGTGGCCTCGTCGAGGATGAGGATGGTCGGGTCGGCCAGGAAGGCGCGGGCGATGGTGAGCAGCTGCTTCTCGCCGGCGCTGACCGTGCCGCCCTCGTCGTCGATGATCGTGTCGTAGCCGTCGGGCAGCGAGTGCACGAACCGGTCGACGTAGGTGGCCCGGGCCGCCTCGAGGATCTGCTCCTCGGTGGCGTCGAGGTTGCCGTAGGCGATGTTCTCGCGGATGGTGCCGCCGAACAGCCAGGTGTCCTGCAGCACCATGCCCATGTTCTCGCGCAGCTCGCTGGCGTCGCATCTGCGCGATGTCGAGGCCGTCGAGCGTGATGCGCCGCCGTCGAGCTCGTAGAACCGCATGATGAGGTTGACCAGGGTGGTCTTGCCGGCACCGGTCGGTCCGACGATGGCGATGGTCTGGCCCGGCTCGGCCACCAGCGACAGATCGTCGATCAGCGGGTTCGCCGGGTCGTAGGAGAACGACACGTGCTCGAACTCGACCCGACCGCTCGGGCTCCGGGTCGACGAGCGGCTCGGCCGGATCGGGGCTCTGCTCCTCGACGTCGAGCAGCTCGAACACCCGCTCGGCCGAGGCGATGCCCGACTGCAGCACGTTCGCCATCGAGGCCAGCTGGGTGAGCGGCTGGGTGAACTGCCGCGAGTACTGGATGAACGCCTGGACGTCGCCGATCGACAGCTGCCCCGAGGCCACCCGCAGGCCGCCGATCACCGCGATGGCCACGAAGTTCAGGTTGCCGACGAACATCATCGCCGGCTGGATGATGCCGGAGATGAACTGGGCGCCGAAGCTGGCCTGGAAGAGCTCCTCGTTCTTCCCGTGAAGATGCGCTCGACCTCGTGCTGGCGGCCGAAGACCTTGACCAGCGAGTGTCCGGTGAACACCTCCTCGACCTGGGCGTTGAGCACGCCGGTGTGGGTCCACTGGGCGACGAAGCGGGTCTTCGACCGGGCCGCGATGAACTTGATGAGCCACAGCGACAGCGGGATGGTGATCAGCGCGACCATGGCCAGCAGCGGCGAGATCATGAACATCATGATCACGATGCCGATGATGGTGAGCGTCGAGGTCAGCATCATCGTCAGGGACTGCTGCAGGCTCTGGGCCACGTTGTCGATGTCGTTGGTCACCCGGCTGAGCAGGTCGCCACGGGGCTGGCCGTCGACGTAGCGCAGCGGCAGCCGGTTGAGCTTGTTCTCGACGTCGGCGCGCAGCCGGTACATCGTGCGCTGCACCGCCCCGGCGAGGAGCCAGGCCTGCGTGTAGGCCAAGACCGCCGAGCCGACGTAGAGCCCGGCGGCCAGCGCGACGTGCTGTGCAGAGCCGCCGAAGTCGATGCCGCTGCCCGCCGTAGACGCCGGCGACGATGATGTCGGTGGCGTGGCCGAGGATCTTCGGCCCGAACACCGACAAGGTGACGCTGTCACGGCGAGCAGCACCACCAAGATGACGCCGCCACCGCTCGGGGCGCAGCGTGCCGGCCAGGCGGAGCGACGAGTTCTTGAAGTTCTCCGACTTCTCCACCGGCATGCCGATCATCGGCCGGGGCCCGAAGTTGCGTTGCTCGCCGACCGGCGGCTTCACGACCGGCCGGCTTGCGCCCGGTGCCTCGCGCACCGTCCGCGCCTGCCGTTGCCGCTGAGGCCGGAGCCGTCCCGTTGCCGTTCGGGCCGCGTCGCCGTTGCCGGTGCCGTCGGCGGAGTCGCCGTTCGGCGTGATCGCTCATGCCGCCTCCTCCGCGCTCATCTGCGACGCCACGATCTCGGCGTAGGTGGGGCAGGTCGCCAGCAGCTCGCGGTGGGTGCCGAGCCCGACCTCCCGGCCGTCCTCGAGCACGAGGATCTGGTCGGCGTCGATGATGGTGGACACCCGCTGGGCCACGATGATCACGGTGGCGTCGGCCGTGACCGGGCGCGAGCGCGGCGCGGAGGCGGGCGTCGGTGGCGAGGTCGAGCGCCGAGAACGAGTCGTCGAACAGGTAGATGCCGGGCTTGCGCACCAGGGCCCGGGCGATGGCCAGGCGCTGGCGCTGGCCGCCCGACACGTTGGAGCCGCCCTGGGCGATGGGCGCGTCGAGGCCGCCGGGCATGGCCCGCACGAAGTCGGCGGCCTGGGCGATCTCGAGCGCGCGCCACAGCTCCTCGTCGGTGGCGTCGGCGTTGCCGTAGCGCAGGTTGCTGGCCACCGTGCCCGAGAAGAGGTACGGCTTCTGGGGGACGAGGCCGATGCGGCTCCAGAGCAGCTCGGGGTCGAGGTCGCGCACGTCGATGCCGTCGACCAGCACCTGACCCGACGGTGGCGTCGAACAGCCGGGGGATCAGGTTGAGCAGGGTGGTCTTGCCCGAGCCCGGTGCTGCCGATGATGGCCGTGGTCTGTGCCGGCCCGGGCGGTCGAGGGTGATGTTGCACAGCACCGGCGCCTCGGCACCCGGGTAGTTGAACCCGACGTCGCGGAGCTCGAGCGAGCCGCGGATCGCGCAGCTCGGTGACCGGCGACGGCGGCGCCACGACCGTCGAGTGGGTGTCGAGCACCTCCTTGATGCGGTCGGCGCAGACCGCGGCACGGGGGATCATCGAGGCCACGAAGGTGGCCATCATCACCGAGATGAGGATCTGCACCAGGTAGCTGAGGAACGCCACCAGCGAGCCGATCTGCATCTCGCCGCTGCCGACCCGGTGGCCACCGAACCAGATGGCGGCGACGCTCGACACGTTCAGCACGAACAGCACGATCGGGAACATGAAGGCCTGCAGCCGGCCGGCCGTCAGCGAGATGTCGGTCAGCGAGACGTTGGCCTCGCCGAAGCGGTCGGCCTCGTCGGGCTCGCGGACGAAGGCCCGCACCACCCGGATGCCGGTGATCTGCTCGCGCAGCACCTGGTTGACCCGGTCGATGCGCTCCTGCATGTCCTGGAACTGCGGCACCATCCGCGAGACGACGTAGCCCACGCTGGCGACCAGCGCCGGGATGGCGACGAGCAGGATCAGCGACAGCGGCGCCGTCCTCGCGGATGGCCATGAACACGCCGCCGACGATGGTGATCGGCGCCGCCACGAGCAGCGTGCAGGCCATCAGCACCAGCATCTGCACCTGGGTGACGTCGTTGGTGATGCGGGTGATCAGCGACGGCGCGCCGAAGTGGCTCACCTCCTGCGTCGAGAAGCCGGTGACCTGGTGGAAGAGCCCGTCGCGGACGTCGCGGCCGAAGCCCATGGCGGCCTTGGAGCCGAAGTAGGTGGCGCCGATGGCGAACATCACCTGGATCAGCGTGACGCACGAGCATGATGGCGCCGACCTGCCAGATGTAGGCCGTGTCGCCCTTGGCGATGCCGTTGTCGATGATGTCGGCGTTCAGCGTCGGCAGGAACAGCGTGGCGATCGTCTGCACGAACTGCAGCACGACGACCGCGAGCAGGAGGTTGCGGTAGGGCAGCAGGTAGGTGCGGAGCAGACGGATCAGCATCAGTCGACGGTCCCCTGGGCGGCACAGAACATGGTTAGAGATCCTAACGGAGTGTCAGGTATCCCCACGCAGCCACAGAGGGGTCGGTCCCGAGGCGCCGGCTCGGGGAAGAGCATCAGCTCTCGCGGTCGTGCTCCAGCCCCATGCGCAGGGCCTCGAGGTCGCGCTGCGCGTAGCGGTTGTGCCAGAACGCTTCCTCGAAGACCGTGTACAGGCACTCCTGCACGGTGTTCGTACCGTTCTCGAGAACCTCGACCGGTCGGGTGAGATCATCCGTCGCTATCGATGCGAGGTGGTCACGGACCCGCGTGGGCTGCATCCGCGTACACGGAGAGAGCCTCCGACATGGTCGGCGTCAGGTGGTAGTCGAGACCGGGCCACGGAAAGTCGACGGAGCCGGAGTTCGGGAGCCCCGACGGGTGGAAGCCCTCTCCGAGGATCGGCGCGGTGAGCCACTTGTCGATCGCGAACACGAGATGGCGAAGCGTCTGGACGAAGGACCACTCGTCGTCCACCGACTCGTGCAGCGCGCCCCCCGGGAGCGCACCCGCAAGGGAGATCGTCTTCGCCCACTCGTCCTCGAGGGCCACCCAGGTCGTGCGCATGCCCTCCGGGTCCGAAGGGCGCAGCATGGCGCGCAACGGGTACCACGGGTCGCGCTCGTTGACGTAGGCCGAGACGTCGACGCCGTTGATGACCACCGAGTCGACCAGCGCGTCGATGTCGACGTTGACGAGCCAGGCGTGGGTGATCTTCGCATCGGTGAGGTCGACGTCACGGAACTCCGCGCCGCTGAGATCGGCGCCCCAGAACACGGCGCCCGCAAGATCCCCTTCGAACTCCTCCGGCATGCTGCCTCCTCTCGCGTCGCGGCCGTTCGGCGCGCGATCAGCTCGAAGTCTGCAGTGGTGCCGCTGCGCCTGCCGCCTCGACCGTTCCGGTCCATCTCCCGCAGGTGGGCCGTCGGCCGGCAGTGGGCTCGGCCATCGGTTGCGGGTCGACACGAGCGGCCCCGGGCTTCCTCCGCAGCTGGCGGCTGGACCGCGTGCTGACCCCCGGCCGGGGATCCTCAAGAGGCCGTTCGCCAGAGGTCGCCGAGCCACGTCTTCGGCTCGGTGTTGGCGAAGGCCACCGCTCGGGCCTTGGCCAGGCCCTGCACGCCCGCGTCGGCGATGAGCGAGTACGGCGTCCGGTACAGCCAGACGTTGACGAAGCCGGCGTTGAGTTGCGGCACGAGGGCGTTGTAGGCCTGCTTCCGCACGGCTTCGTAGCCGCTCTCCCGACCCGTGTTGAGGTTCTCCTCCATGGCCGGCGTCGTGAACTGGCTGAAGTTGATGCTGAGGTTGCCGTTGCCCTTGGCCGTGGTCGACGACCAGAAGCTGTAGTTCAGGTCGGGGTCGGCGAAGCTGTAGTTCTTGGTCATCGCCACCTGGAAGTCGCCGAGGACGATCCGCGTGATGAAGCCGCTCTGCTGGACGGTCTCGATGGTCACGTCGATCCCGGCCTCCTTCCACTGGCTCTGGAGCAGCTGCATGATCCGTGACCTCGTCGATGCCGGGCTGACCCAGCATCGAGAACGAGAGCGAGGCGGCACCGGTGGCCTTCTCGTACTCCTCGACCTCGGCCTTGGCCGCCGCGAGGTCGAAGTCCACGTAGCCGTTCTGGTCGTCGGGCATGCCCCACGGGCTGCTCGGCGACCACGGTCCGGTCGGGATCTCGACACCCTCACCGATCAGGGCGGCCACCGCCTTGCGATCGGTCGCCAACGCCAGTGCCTTGCGGGCGTGGACGTCGGCCAGCGGGTTGTCCTTGCCACCGATCTGCGGCGAGCTGTTCACCTGGACGAAGTCGTCCTCGGTGCTCCAGTCCTTCACCACCGTGTCGGTCGCCGCCAGAGCGGCGGCGTCCTCGGCGCTCGTGGTGAGGATCATGTTCACGTCACCGCTCGTGAGGGCGGCGACTCGGGAGGTCTCGTCGGGGATCACCCGGAACTCGATCGAGTCGAGGTGCGGGAGACCGGCCTGCCAGTAGGTCGGGTTCTTCTTGGCCTTGAACGACGTGCCGGTCGACCAGCTGTCGAACGTGAAGGGGCCGGTCCCGATCGGGTGGGCGGCACCGTGGTCTGCGCGTCCAACATCGCCGGCGCCATCATGTACGACGTCTCGACGAGGTAGGAGCTGGGGAACGCACCCCACGGCTGCTTCAGGTTGACCTGCACGGTGAGCGGGTCGACGACCTGGACGTCCTGGATCATCGGCTCGAGCGCGAGGTTCGTCAGCGCGCCGGTGGTGTAGAAGTCGAGGTTCCGCTTGACCACGTCGGCCGTCAGGTCCTCGCCGTTCTGGAACTTCACGTCGGGTCGGATGTGGACGGCCCACGAATCGAAGGTCTCGTTGGCGATCCAGGAGTCGGCGAGCCACGGCTTGGCGCCCTTGTCGGGCCCCACTGCAGCGAGCGGCTCGAGCACGGACGAGCCGACGAGGCTGCCGGTGTCGGCCCACTGCGCCTCGACCGGGTTCCATCCGGTCGCGTCGTTGGCCACGCCGACCACGAGGCTCCCCCCGTCGACCGGTGTGCCCTCGTCCTCGGCGGCCTGGCTCGGCCCGGTGTCAGCGGTGGCCTTGTCCTTGCCCGACGAGCTCGAGCCGCAGGCGCGCGGCGACGAGCGCCATGACGGCCAGCAACGCGGCGAGCACCATCGTGGCGCGGCGCGTTCGAGCGAGAGGCGACAGTTGGTTCGGCATGGTTCCCTCCAGAGGAAGCATCGAGTCGTCAGCGCCGTCCCAGAGATTCCCCCTCGTGTCGAAGCGCCGACCCCCTTCTATCGACGCTGACGTCAGAATCATGAGTGGGAATCTTCCCCGCCCCGAGCGGGAGGGCCGGAGGCTCTGGCCGAGGGTCAGGCGCCGTCGGTGGGACTCGACCGGAGGTCGGGCCGGTCCTTCAGCTGCAGCGCGTTCACGCACAGCAGCGTCAGCTGCTCGACGCCCTCGTCGAAGTCGCAGTCGAGGAGGTGCTGCACGAGCCACATCTCCGCGAACCGGGTGACCATCGCGCTGAGGGCCTGCGCGGCGATCGTCGGGTCGAGCTCCGGGTCGGCCAGGCCCTGGGCCTGGAGCCGGCGGACCGAGTCCTCGGTCCGCCGGCTGTAGCTGCTCTGGCGGGCGAAGCCGGACCGCCCGGACCTGGTCGTTGTAGCGCGATACCTGTTCGATCACGCCCATGATCCGCGCTTCGTCGCGGTAGTCGGAGAGGTAGCGGTGGTTGGACGCCGCGAAGTCGTTCGCGAACCGTGGCGCCCGGAAGACGGGATCGAGCAGCCCGCTGTCGACGATGGAGTGCGAGCTCAGGCGATCCTCCTGTGCTTCGGCGACCTCGCAGGAAGATCTCGATCCTTCGATTCGAAGTAGTGGTAGAAGGATCCGTGGGAGAGGCCGGCCTCCTCCGCGATGTCGGAGATGCGGGCATCGAGGAAGCCGCTCCGCTCGAAGACCGCCTTGGCCGCGTCGACCAGCCGGGCGCGCGTCTGCACGCCCTTGCGTGAGCGCGGCCCGTTGGGCTTCTCACCATCGACCGGCGGAGCTGTCGACAAGCCCAATCCCCCTTCGCGTTCGGCCGAGTCCTGCGCCCGTCCCGGCAATGTACCTGCGCGCCCTCCCGGCAGAGCGCACCCACTGCGGACCGCGGCCGCATCAGGCGCCGTCCCGCTGCAGGAGGAGCACGCCCGACGGGGTGCCGCCGCCGGAGGTGACCACGGCGGTGGCGGCGCCCGCGACCTGGCGCTCGCCGGCCTCGTGGCGAAGCTGCTTGACGGCCTCGTAGACGAAGCCGAACCCGTGGGTCCGCCCTTCGGAGAGCTGGCCTCCGTGCGGGTTCACCGGCAGCTCGCCGTCGAGGGCGATCCGTCGACCTCCGTCGAGCCAGTCCTGGGCCTCGCCGAAGCCGCAGAAGCCGAGCGCCTCGAGCCACGAGACCGCGTTGAAGGTGAAGCCGTCGTAGAGCGAGCGCCAGGTCGACGTCGGCTCGGGCGAAGGCTCGTCCGTCGTCCAGAGGTGCGCCGACTGACCGAGCACCTGCGGCTCGTGGGTGAGCGTGCCCTGGTCCCACGACACCCGCTCGAGGATCTGCGTACCGACGGCCTCCACGCGGATCGCCGGTCGGGGCAGATCGCCGGCGACCGACGCATCGGAGACGATGACCGCGATCGACGCGTCGCACGGGACGTCGCAGTCGTAGAGCCCGAACGGCGTCGTGATCGGCCGGGCCGCCATGTAGTCGTCCATCGTCATGGGATCGCGGTAGATCGCCGCCGGGTTCCGCGCCAGCGTTCGCTCGTCCGTTCGAGCGCGATCATCCCGAGGAGCTCACGGGTCGCGCCGTACCGGTGCAGGTACTGGTTGGCGTTCATCCCGATCCAGTTCGCCGCGGACATGGCGCCGAACGGCGCCCGCCACTGCTGCCAGCCCGAGGCCCGGCCACCACCGCCCCCGCCACCACCGGCGCTGCGCAGGGTGGCGTAGGTCGACTCCCAGACCGTGCGGAAGCACAGGACGTGGCGGCACAGACCGCTGGACACGGCCAGCATCGCGGCGATGATCGATCCGCCAGGACCGGGGAGGTCGCCACCGCCGTTGTGCCAGGTCGGGTGCAGGCGCAGCGCCTCCTCGACCGCGGTGATCCCGCCCTCGCTCATGCCCATGCCGCCGGCACCCGGGTAGGTCGACAACCCGTCGATGTCGTCGAGCGTCAGACCCGCGTCGGCCACGGCCTCGAGGCACGCGTCGACCGTCAACGACAGCGGATCGACCATCAGCCGCCGCCCGAGCGCGGAACGCCCGACGCCGGAGAGCACGACCCGATGCTCGAACCGGTCGGTCGACGGCGCCGGCCGCGGCGCAGGGACCTGCGGACCACCGATCCGGTCGGTCTCGTCGACCGTGCCGGTCGGCTCGAAGAACGGGAGCCAGACGTCGCCGTGCTGCTCGAACCGGACCTCGACCTCCTGGCCGATCCGCACCTCACTCGGGTCACAACCCACGATGTTGGTGGTGAGCCGCACGTCGGCGCTCTCGACCAGGGCGACGACCGCGATGGCGTAGGGCGGTTCCATGTCGGGCAGCCACTGGTGGGCGTTCACCGTGTAGCCGACGATCGTGGCCCGACCCGACACCGGCACGGCCTCGTGCGATCGGCTGCGGCAGTTCGGGCAGATCGGCACCGGGGGGTGCACGAGCGTGCTGCAGTCGGCGCACTCCTGGATGCGGAGGCGACCGTCGGCCCCCGAGGTCCAGAACACCTCGGTGGCCGGCGTGAGCTCGGGCAGCGGCCTCATGGATTGCGTCCTTTCGACCGATCTCCACGACATTGACGTCGATGTCGATGTCGATGTCGGTCCGGTGGGAGTATGCCATGGCTCGTTCGGATCGATCTCGTCGAACGGCCTGGTGGTGCGTCGGTGCGCGGCGTCCTACTCCCCGAGCATGGCGATGATCTGCGGGAGATCGACGGTCGTGCGGATACCGGGCTCCGCCGCGCACACGAAGGGCACGGCGTTCACCGCCCGGTTGGCGGTGAACCCCGGCGACAGCTCGCCCATCCGCTCGAGCGGCACCGCCAGCCGCAGGTCGACATCGAGCGGCGCGTCGCCGTCGACGACGACCCGCCACCCGGTCGGTCGGAGGTCCCAGATCGGGTCGAGGTCCGTCGTGCAGTACCAGTTGGCCCGGAACTGGATCAGGGGCACGCCACCTCGGATGCCCGAGACGGTCATCCGCTGGGCGGCCACCGTGCCGGCCTCTATCGCCCCGGCCGCGATCTCGACCGTGTGCGCGGCCACCGCCACCTCACCGGACGACTCCACCGAGTCGAGCGGCATCGAGATGGCTTCGGCCATGAGCCGCAGCGACGGCCCGAAGCTCTGCGCCCCGTGCGCCCAGCGGCGGGGGTCGAACGCGGCGGGGTCGGACCCGAAGCCCATGAGCTGGAAGAGCAGCTCGGGCGAATTGCGCTGCGACAGATCGGCGTACTCGTCGATCCGGAGGTGGTCGAGCCGCCGCTGGATCGAGGTCAGGACGAGCGGCACGGCCTCGGAGATGAACCCCGGGCTGCTCCCGGTGCTGTGGATCGAGGTCCCGCCCTCCCGGCAGGCCGCCTCGACGCGCGCCCGCTGGCCGGGGTCGAGGCTGGCCGGGTGGTGGAACTCGCCGCGGGTGGTGACCACGTCGAGCCCGGAGGCGAGGAGCCGGCAGACCTCGTCGAAGTCGCAGCCCTGCGGCATGTACAGCACGCAGTCCGCCCCGAGGGCGAGGATCTCCTCGATGTCGTCGGTGGCGAGGATGCCGGTCGGCCCGACGCCGCACAGCTCGCCCGCGTCGATGCCGACCTTCTCGGCGCTGTGGACGTAGACGCCCGCCAACGTGAGCCGCGGGTGCCCGATGACGCCGCGGAGCGCTCGGGAGCCGATGTTGCCCGTCGCCCACTGGACCACGCGGTAGGTCCGCGCGGCCGGATCCGTCATCGCCGGATCGTTCCTCGAAGGATCGCTCATCGCTCCTGCTCCCCGCTGGCGAGTGCGGCCCGATGGAGGACGTTGGCGGCCAGCCGCATGTGGGCCGCATCGACGAGCCGTCCGTCCTGCCCGATGGCGCCGACGCCGCCCGCCTCGGCGCTGCGGTACGTCTCGATGGCCGCTTCGGCATCGGCGACCTCCTCGACGGTGGGGGCGAACACCTCGTTGGCGATGGCGATCTGGTCGGGGTGGATCGCCCACTTGCCGTCGAAGCCGAGCAGGCTGGCGTGCACCGCCGAGCGCCGGTAGCCGTCGGGGTCCTGATAGGCGGGATAGGGCGCGTCGATGGCATCGATGCCGGCCCCGCGGGCCGCGGCGAGCACCTGCACGCGGGCGAAGTGCCAGAAGTCCCCCGGGTAGTCGCTCACCGGGTCGAAGTTGCCGTCGACCCGGGCGTGCAGCGACGCCGACAGGTCACCGGCGCCGAAGATGATGGCCTCGAGCCGATCGCTCGACCGGGCGATCTCGGGGGCGTTCGACAGCCCTTCCGCTTCCTCGATGAGCACCTCGAGCCCGATCCGCCGGGTGAGGCCGAGCTTGGTCTCGAGCTGCGTGAGCAGGACGTCGACCCACCACACGTCACGTGCGGCGCGGGCCTTCGGCACGATGATCACGTCGAGCGACCTCGCCCGCACCGGTGACGACCTCGATGATGTCGTCGTGGCACCAGTGCGTGTCGAGGCCGTTGACCCGGACCGCGCGCACGGTGCGCCCCCAGTCGAGGTTCGTCAGCGCGCGCCACCGCAGTCGCCCGCGCCGCTTCCTTGGCCAGCGGCGCGCACGCGTCCTCCAGGTCGAGGAACACGAGGTCTGCCCCCGAGGCCGCCGCCTTCTCGCACATTCGCTCGCTGCTGGCCGGTGTGGCCAGCTCCGATCGTCGGGCTCGGGGTTCGAGCACGGTTGCCTCCCTGGTGGTCCTGGTGGTGGTCAGATGACGCCGGCGGTCCGCAGCTCGGCGAGCCGCTCCGGATCGATGCCGAGCAGTCCGGTGTAGACGGCTTCGTTGTCCGCGCCGAGCGCCCGGCCGAGGTGACCGATGTGGCCCGGGGTGTCGCTGAGGACTGGCGATCGGCCCTGGACCTTCATCGGACCGAGGTCCGGATCGTCCATCTCCACGAAGGTCCCGCGCGCCTGCAGGTGCTCGTCGGCGACCGCAGCTGCTCGGCGTCGTACACCGGAGCCGCCGTGACCTCGGCCCGCTTCGAAGATGTCCATGGCCTCGGCCAGCGTGCGCCGGCGCACCCACTCGGCGACGAGCTCGTCGACCTCGCCGGCGCGGTCCTGGCGACTGACCGGGTCGACGTAGTCGGGGTCCTCGGCAAGCTCGGGTCGGTCGATGGCGCGGTAGACCCGCATGGCGATGTTCGGTGACGCGCTGGAGATGGCCAGCCACTTCGCGTCGGCGGTGCGGTAGGCGTTGCGCGGCGCGCTGGCGTCGAGCCGGTTGCCGACCCGACCCGGGCTCACCCCGAGCTGGTCGAACGAGAGCGTCGAGGACTCGATCAGCCGGGCCAGGGGCTCGATCAGGTTCACGTCGATGAGCTGACCCGCGCCGCCGTGGACGTCACGGTGGTACAGCGCCATCATCACCGCGTAGGTGCCGGCGAGCGAAGCCACCCCGTCGGCCAGCATGAACGGCGGAAGGGTCGGCGGCCCGTCGGGCTGCCCGGTGACGTGGGCGAAGCCGCTCATCGCCTCGGCCAGGGTGCCGTACCCCGGTCGATCGCTCTTGGGTCCGCCCTTGCCGTAGCCGCTGATGTGGAGCATCACGATGTGCGGATGGGCAGCGTGGACCGACTGGTAGTCGATGCCCCATCGCTCGAGCGCACTCGGTCGGTTGCCGACCACGAGCACGTCGCTCTCTTCGAGCAGCTGGTGGAACAGCTCCTGGCCGTCGGCCTGGCGGAGGTCGAGTGTGACGCACCGCTTGTTGCGGCTCACGCTCTTCCACATGAGTCCGATGCCGTCCCGGCGATCACCCCAGGTGCGCATCGGATCGCCGGCTCCGGGAGGCTCGACCTTGATCACCTCGGCACCGAACTCGCCCAGCGCCGTCCCCACCATCGGCCCTGCGGCAAGGGTCGCTGCCTCGACGACGCGCACCCCGGCCAGCGGCGCCGACGGCTCAGCCATGAGCAGCAACGGCTCGGGTCGATCCAGGCCGAGGTGATCGCGGAGGGTGTCGCCGGTGTAGCGGTCGCGGAACACGCCTCGCCGCTGCAGCTCGGGGACCACCAGCCGCACGACGTCCTCGTAGGCGCCCGGGCAGTGGGTGGCGGCGACGACGAAGCCGTCGCAGGCGTCGGTGTCGAACCACTCCTCCATCTGGTCGGCGACGTCGCGGCCGGTACCGACGAAGCGGGGCCCCTGCAGCAGGGTGGCTCGGTGACCGGCCAGGTCGCCGAGGGTCACCGTGTCCCCGCCGATGTGCTGGCGGATGTTCTGCACCAGGCCGCGGATGCCCGACACCGATTCGATCAGCTCGTCGGTGATCGGGTCGTCGAGCTCGAGCCCGGAGAAGTCGTAGTTCATCAGCTCCGACAGCAGGGTCAGCGACGCCATGGGGTCGCACGAGGTCGTTGAGGAAGAGCTGCTCGCGCTCCTCGGCGTGCGCCTGGGACTCGCCGACCACCGTGTAGGCCATCGGGCAGCATCTTGACCGATGCCGGGATCGCGACCGAGCTCGCCGATGCGCTCCTTCTGGTCCTTGTAGTGCGACCGGGCGATGTCGATGTTCGGGGTCGCCGGTGAAGATCAGCTCGGCCCAGCGCGCCGCGAAGTCCCGGCCCCGACCCGACGAGCCCGCCTGCAGGAGCACCGGCCGGCCCTGCGGCGACGCGGGGCACGGTGAGCGGGCCACGGACCTGGAACCAGTCGCCCGTCGTAGTCGAGCTCGTGGACCTTGTCGGGGTCGGCGAACACGCCGGCCTCCCGGTCGAGGACGAGGGCGTCGTCCTCCCACGTGTCCCACAGCCCGGTCGTCGCCTCGAGGAACTCGTCGGCCCGGTCGTAGCGCTGCGTCGTGGCCGAGGTGCTCCGTCGATGCCGAAGTTCTGGGCCTCGCTGTCGTTGACCGAGGTGACCACGTTCCAGGCCGCGCGACCGCTCCGAGAGGTGGTCGAGGGTGGCGAAGGTGCGGGCCACGTGGAACGGCGAGTAGTAGGTGGTCGAGTACGTGGCGCCCGAGCCCGATGTGCTGGGTGGCGCGCGGCGCAGACGCCGAGCACGATGCTCAGGTCGAGCTTCACCGGGCGGGCGCCTGCGCCGCACCGCCTCGGCCACCGAGCCGCCGTAGATGCCGGGCATGGCCAGGCGGTCGTCGAAGAACATCAGGTCGAAGCAGCCCTCCTCGAGGGTGCGGCCGAGCTTCTGGTAGTAGCTCGCCGAGAGGAAGCCGTGCTCGGTGGCAGGATGGCGCCACGACCCGGCGTACACCGAGGTGTTGCCCGCCTGCATGAACCCGACCAGCGACATCTGCCGCTTCGCTGCTGCACCCATGATGCTCCCCTTGCGATTGGCTCTCATCTGAAACATAGAATGTGATATGTCAGATTTCAAGTCCATCGGTGGGACCGTGCGCGCCCGCGCCGCCAACGGAGCTCCGCGACCGGATCCTCACCGGACGGCTGCGCCCCGGCGACCGCCTCGATCTCGACGACATCGCCCAGCAGTTCCACACCAGCCGCACGCCGGTGCGCGAGGCGCTGCTCGAGCTGTCACTACGAGGGGCTCGTCGCCGTCACGCCGCGCAGCGGGATCACGGTGGTCGGCATCACCCCCGACGACGCGGTCGACAACTTCGCCGTGCTGGCCGCGCTGGTCGGCAAGGCCGCGGAGTGGGCCACGACCCGGATCACCGACGCCCAGCTGGCCGAGCTGCACACGCTGGCCGACGCCATCGGCGGACGGCGGCGACGTCGTCGCCGCAAATCAGCGGCTTCCACCGGGCCGTCAACCTCGCATCGGGGTCGCCGCGCCTGCTGACCTACCTCCGCCAGGCGGTCGCGCGTGGTCCCGGCCAACTACTTCGAGCTGTTCCCCGAGCAGGAGCGCCGCGCCCGCGCCGAGCACGCCGCCCTGCTCGACGCGATCAGCAGGGGTGACGCCACCGAGGCCCGCGCCGTCGCCGAGGCCCACGTGCTGGACGCGGGCGCGGCGCTCGGCGACTGGCTGCGCACGCAGTCCGAGGCGACCCCGGACGAGACCGCCGTCTGACGAGACGGGTCCGTCGAGATCGCGCTGCTACGGTAATGGGATTCACGATTGACGGAAATGGCGTAATCACCACGACCGCCCGACCGTCGCCGGCTGCCTGACCGCCACCTGCTCGAGGAGTCCACCATGCCCCGTCCACCCGCGCCGCCCATCCACCTGCGCGCTGCCCGCATGCTCGACGTCGCCACGGGCGAGTACGTGACGCCGGGTGAGCTGCTGATCGACGGCGGCCGCATCGCCGAGGTCTCGCCGACCTCGGTGCCAGACGATGCCGTCGTGATCGACCTCGGTGACCTGACCCTGCTGCCGGGGCTCATGGACATGGAGGTCAACCTGTTCCTGGGTGGGCCCGACCACCGCAGCCCGCTGATCTCGGTGCAGGAGGATCCCGCGGTGCGCACCCTGCGGGCCGTGGCCAACGGGCGGCGGACCTTGCGGGCCGGGTTCACGACCGTGCGGAACCTCGGCCTCTTCGTGCAGACCGGTGGGCTGCTGCTCGACGTGGCGCTCATGAAGGCCGTCGACCTCGGATGGGTCGACGGGCCGCGGATCGTGCCTGCCGGTCACGCCATCTGCCCGACCGGCGGCCACCTCGATCCCACGATGTTCGCAGGCCTTCGCGCCGCACGTCCTGCCGCTCACGGTCGAGGAGGGCATCGCCAACGGCATCAGCGAGGTGCGCAAGGCCGTCCGGTACCAGATCAAGTACGGCGCCAAGGTCATCAAGGTCTGCGCCTCCGGTGGGGTGATGTCGCACACCGGACCGGCGGGCGCGCAGCAGTACTCGAACGACGAGCTGCACGCGATCGCCGACGAGGCCCACCGCGCCGGGCTCAAGGTCGCCGCCCATGCGCACGGCGACGCCGGCATCCGGGCTGCGCTCGAGGCCGGGTTCGACTGCATCGAGCACGGCTCCCTCATGACCGACGAGACCCTCGAGCTGTTCGTGGAGCACGACACGTTCCTGGTGCCGACCACCTACCTGGCCGACGGCATGGACGTCTCGCACGCCCCTCCGGAGCTCCAGGCCAAGGCGGCCGAGGTGTTCCCCCGGGCCAAGCAGACCGTGAGCAAGGCCATCGCGCTCGGCGCACGGATCGCCTGCGGCACCGATGCGCCCGCCATCCCCCACGGCCGCAACGCCAAGGAACTGGTCGCGCTCGTCGATCGGGGCATGACCCCGCTCCAGGCGATCCGTGCCGCGACGACGGTGGCGGCCGAGTTGATCGACGTCGACGACCGCGGCCGGCTCGACGCCGGGCTGCTGGCCGATGTGATCGCCGTCGCCGGCGACCCGCTCGACGACATCACGGTCACCGAGGACGTCCGGTTCGTCATGAAGGGCGGCAAGGTCTACCGCAACGGCGAGCCGATCTAGGCAGGACCGATCTACGAGGGTGCGCCCGCCACCCCGTGGAGGACGAGGTCCCACAGGTCCTCGGCCGGGTCTGTGGTGGCGGCCGGCGACGAGGCGCCGATCACCGACGAGAAGGCGTTGAACATGATGGCCTCGAGGACGATGCCGGCGATGGGGCCGTTGCGCAGGCCGGCTCGAACGGCGCCTGCATCGGCGGCCCCGTCGAGGACCTCTCCGAACAGCGAGACGAGCGGGGCGAACGCGGTGGCTGCCTCGGCCGGGCGCTCGGTGAGCAACCGCTGGGCGAAGTCGACCATGACCGGCGCGATCGGGCCGCCCTTGGGCGCGTTGGCCCTCAGCGCCGGTCGACACATGCGGTAGTAGCCGACGACGAAGCGATGCAACCGCTCGAGCGGGTCGTCCTGCTCGGCCAGCTCGACCCGCAGCTGCTCGGTGGTCGTGCGCACCGACTCCTCGAACAGCGCGAGCAGGAGCTCGTGCTTCCCGCCGAAGTACAGGTAGAAGCTGCGCAGCGACTGTCCCGAGCGCTCGACGACCTCCTGGACCGTGAACTCCTTGCCGGAGGCGCCCTCCTGGACCAGTTCCAGCGCTGCGTCGAGGAAGCGCTGGACGCGATCCTCGGCCCGCATGCGGGCCGGCACCAGGGAGCGCGCGACCGCCTGCTCCCGCCAGCTGACCGTTGCGTCCGCCGCGGCTGGTTCGACTGCTGGATCGTTGGTCACCGGGGCAGCGTATCCTCCCCTGGCGAAGAGGGCTCGTCTCCTACGACGAGACCCAGGTCACGTCCTGGCGAGAGCGTGGTTCTGACACTCCGGTCATCACCTCGCATCACGGGGTTCGACCGGTCAGACCGCCGGTTCGATGACCTCGTCCATGCTGGCCGCGCCGCTGTCGGGCACCCGCGGCTGGCGCCACACCTCGACCGGGAACGAGACGTTCACGAGCGAGTAGCAGAGCCAGAGCAGACGCGAGGCGTCCTCGGGCAGCTCGTGCAGCTCGCAGCGCGTCGAGGTAGGCCATCGCGGGCTCGAGGCGGGGGAACGCGGCGTCGTAGAACGCCTGCGAGCTCGTCCATGGTGCTGGCCAGCCGCTTGGCGTAGCGCTCGGCCTCGCTCGTCGAGCGCCCAGTCGGCGAACGGCTCGAGGTCGGCGAACTCGTCGGGCAGCAGTGTGGTCATTCCGGATTCCTCGCTCATGATGCGGCCGAGATCCGCACGGGCGTGACGCCGTGCTGGTAGTCGGCCACGTAGTCGCGGGCCGTCTTGTGGAGGTGGCGGAGCAGGATCTCCTGGTCGTTCAGCGGGAACGCCGTGACCGCCCGGGACTCGATCATCGACTGCGTGGCCTCGAGCGTGTTGCCGTCCTGCAGCGCGTACTCCTTGAACGTGACCGCAGCCAGCTCCTGGCGCAGCCGCTCGGTGGCGTTCTTCGGCGGGACGAAGTAGAGCGTGCCCTCGAAGATGTGCGTGTTGTACGACGTCGGCCAGTAGTGGTACGTCAGGTACCAGCCCGGCGCCCAGACCAGCAGCATGAAGTTGGGGAAGAACACGAACGTGTCGACGCCCCAGGCCGGCGACCGGGCCGGGTTGAGCGCCGGCGGCAGCTCGTCGAGACCGTCGATGTCGGGCGGGTCCCACGGGCCGAAGAGCCCGCTGCGCAGCACCCGCTCGATCGGCTTGACCATGCTCGGGTCCTTCGGCGGCGACATGCCACCCCACGACGACACCATGCCGTGCGGGCCGTCGAGCTCGTAGGACAGCGCCTCGAAGCCGTAGCCCTGGAGCTTGCGGGACTCCTCTGCGGTGGCCTGCTTCGCGTGCAGGACAGGTGCGTGGTAGAACTCGGCGAAGGCGTCGATGAAGAGCTTCCAGTTGCTGCCGACCTCGGCCCGGTACTTGTAGACCTGGGTCATCTCGTCGAACGGGTAGCCCTCGAGGCCGGCTCCGAGCGAACCCAGGTAGTCGCGCGATCGACGTGGTGTTGTCGGGATCGAGGTTCACGAAGATGAACCCCTCCCACATCTCGGTCTGCACCGGGGCCAGGCCGTAGTCGGCCTTGTCGAGGTCGAAGAACTCGGACTCCTGCTGGACGAAGGTCAGGGCGCCCTCGAGGTCGTAGCGCCAGCCGTGGTACTTGCAGGTGAACTGGCGGCAGGTCCCGCTCGGTCTCCTCGCGGGGGAAGTCGTTCCAGACGAGCTTGTTGCCGCGGTGGCGGCAGATGTTGTGGAAGGCGCGGACCTCGCCGTCCTTGCCGCGGACGACGACGACCGAGGTGCCGGCGGCGTCGAGCTCCTTGGTGAAGTAGCTCCCGGTCTTCGGGAGCTGCTCGACCCGGCCGACGTTGAGCCAGGTCTTCTCGAAGATGGCCTTGCGCTCGAGCTCGTAGTGCTCGGGCGAGATGGAGTCCTCGTAGGAGACGGGACCGGTGCCGAGCTCGGGTAGTGCTCGGTCCAGCTGCCCTCAGCGGGCTTGGCGAAGTGCGCCATGTCGTCTCATCCTTCGGTCTGTTTCCGACTTGACGATAACATGAGTCTTGTTTGAGGAGAAGCCTATTTCCGCACCAGATCGTCGTCCAGCTCGACGCCGAACGAGCGCATCGCCATGGCCAGCAGGTCGTAGGCACCGACGGTGAACACGAGGTCCATGAGCTGCTGCTCGTCGAGCTCGGCGGCGAGCGCCGCCCACGTGGCGTCGCTCGATCATGGCGTCGGCGATCAGCTCGTCGACGGACCGCACCATCGCACGATCGAGCGGCGACCACCCCGGGGCGTCAGGGCCTTCGGCCAGCCACGCGATCTCGTCGTCGGAGATCCCCACGTCGCCGGCCAGCACGACGTGCTGGGCCCACTCGTACGCGGCCTGCCGGACGGCCGCGACCCGGAGCACCAGCAGCTCCCGCTGGCGGGTGGACAGCGTCGTGGCGAACAGCACGTGGCCGTTGAACGTGTGGTACGCCGTGGCGAGGGCCGGGTGCTGGGCGAGCGTGCCGAGGATGTTCAGGCCCTTGGGGCGGTCGACGCTCCGGGGCGGGAAGGGATGGCGCGGCGCGGGCGGGTGCAGCGCGGCCAGGGCATCTCGCATCCCCGCTGGCCACTCGGCCGGCGGGATGGGATCGATCCGGGGCACGTCAGGTGTTCCGTCCGCCGTTGACCCCGATGACCTGACCGGTGACGTAGCTGGCTTCCTCGCGGACGAGGAAGGCGCAGGCCGCGGCGATGTCCTCGGGCCGACCGACCCGGCGCACCGGGGTGGTCGCCTCGTGCTGCTCGACGCCCTTGCCCAGCAGGCCCTTGCTCTCGGACTTCCGGAGCATCGGCGTGTCGATGAAGCCGGGCGGGATGGTGTTGACCGTGATGCCTCGGGGTCCGAGCTCGAGGGCCAGCGCCTTCGTGAACCCGATGACGCCGGCCTTGGACGCCACGTAGTGCGTCATGATCGGCTGGCCGCTCTGGGCGCTCGACGACGAGATGTTCACGATGCGGCCCCAGCCCTCCTCGATCATGTCGGGCACCACCGCCTGGCAGCAGTCGAACGTTCCGGTGAGGTTGACCGCGATGATGCGGTTCCACTTCTCGGCCGTGATCTGGAGGAACGGGTCGAAGCCGTCCAGCCCGGCCGAGTTGACCAGGATGGTGGGCCGGCCCAGGCGCTCGCGCACCAGGTCGACGCCGGCGTCGATCTGGGCCCGGTCGGTCACGTCGACGGCCACACCCAGGGCGGTGCCGCCGGTGGCCCCGATCTTGGCCGCGGCGTCGTCGGCCGCATCGCCGTTCCGGTCGAAGATCGCGACAGCGTTGCCGTCCGCGGCCAGGCGCTCGGAGATGGCCAGGCCGATGCCCGAAGCACCTCCGGTCACGATGGCTGTTCTCTCGGTGCTCACTGGATCGGCTCCTCGCCGTGCAGGGTCGTCCGGTGCATGTCCCGGGGCGACGTCGGGTCGTACCGGCACGCTCGGTGGAGCACGCCGCGGTTGTCCCAGATCACCATGTCGCCGACCGCCCACTCGTGGCGGTAGACGCGGTCGGGAGTGGTCGATCGGGCCAGCAGGTCGGCCAACAGGGCCTTGCCCTCGTCGAGATCCATGCCGACGACGTGCGACGTCGTCGCGCCGAGCACGAGCGAGCGCCGGCCGGAGGCGTGCGTCCACACGAGCGGATGCTCCTTCTGCGGCCGCGCCCGCCACATCGCCAGCTCTTCGGGGGATGGATCGTCGTTCACCAGCCGCTGTGCGGCCTCGAAGGTGTGGACGACCCGTACGTCCTCGAGGTCGCGCTTCTCGTCCTCGGAGAGGTCGTCGTATGCGGCATACGAGCTGGCGAACTCGGTCTCGCCACCGGTCGCCGCCACCGCGTGCGCGGTGAGGACCGTCGCCATGATCGGGATGTCGTCGGTGCAGCCGTCGATGTGCCAGTCGAACGTACCCCGCAGATAGACCGCGGCCCGGTTCTTGGCCGGGTCGAGCGTGACCCGGAAGATCTCGGGGTTCTCCCCGGTGCCGAACACCTCGACCCGGCCGAGCTCCTTGCTGAACGCCACCTGGGTCGCGTCGTCGAGGTGGAGGTCGCGGAACACCAGCACCCCGTGTTCCTCGAGGGCGTCGAGCGTCCAGCTCGGGAGGGTGGCATCCGTCAGCAACCGCTCGCGGTCGACGCCGACGACGCGCGCCCCGACCGTCTCACCCAGCTTCTCGGTCGTGATCACCGTCATGGTCATGTCCTCCCACTCTCGCTCTGACAGAGCGTCTCATCGGTCACGGATCGCCGCTGCCACTGGACGTGGACATCGCCGCCTGCCTCCCCCATGCGTCCTCCTCTGGCAGGGAGCTCGGACCACTATCGCACCGATTCCTGCTGGGTGCTAGCCACGTTGCCATCAGAAGAGAACTTCGTTATCGTCTGACGGTATGGGGACAACCGCTGCGGCTGCACCGTCTCCCGGAGCCATCGGGGGTCGGGGGTTCCATCAGCTCCGCGTCCGCCAGATCGTCGCCGAGACGGCTGAGGCAAGCTCCTTCGTGTTCGACCTGCCCGACGAGCTGCGCGCGACCTTCGGGTACCGCGCCGGCCAGTTCTGCACGTTCCGGATCGCCGTCGACGGCGAGCAGCACCTCCGCTGCTACTCGATGTCGTCCGCGCCCTCGGTCGACGCCGAGCTCCAGGTGACCGTCAAGCGCGTCCCCGACGGCGTCATCTCGAACTGGATGAACGACGAGCTCGCCCCGGGCGACGTGGTCGAGGTCTCGCCGCCCGCCGGCGCGTTCCGGCTCGACGACGGCGAGGGCGATGTGGTGCTGTTCGGCGCGGGAAGCGGCATCACCCCGGTGTTCTCGATCCTGAAGTCCGGGCTGGCGACGACGTCGCGACGGTTCCGCCTGCTCTACGCCAACCGCGACCAGGACGGCGTCATCTTCGGTGCCGCCATCGAGGCGCTCGCACGGGCCCACCCGGCGCGGCTGACCGTCGTGCACAACTTCGACATCGATCACGGCTTCGTCACCGCGGACACGGTGCGACCACTCGTCGCGCGACGTCACCGATCCCGAGTTCTTCGTCTGCGGTCCGGGGCCGTTCATGGACATCGTCGAGCGGACCCTGCTCGACGACGGCATCGACCGCTCGCACATCCACGTGGAGCGCTTCACCCCTCTGGACACCCCGGTCCCGACAGCATCGTCGGACGGCGAGGCGACCCCGTCGGAGGTCACGATCGAGCTCGACGGCAAGACGGAGACGACCGACCACCGCGCCGGGACGACCATCCTGCAGACGGCCCGCCAGATGGGGATGTCGCCGCCGTTCTCCTGCGAGTCGGGGAACTGCGCGACCTGCATCGCCAAGCTCGTCGACGGAACCGTCACCATGCACGTGAACGACGTCCTCGACGATGATGAGGTCGCGGATGGCTGGGTGCTCACCTGTCAGGCCGTGCCGACCGCACCCTCGGTGCGGGTCGTCTACGGCTACGAGGAGGACTGAAGAATTGGATCCACTGCCCATCATCGACGTCATCGAGATCGAGCAGCTGCTCGCCCGGTACGCCGTCTCGATGACGAAGGACGACGTCGACGCCGTCATGGAGGTGTTCACCCCCGACGGCTGCTACAGCGCCTTCGGCGACACCTATCCCTTGGCAGACTTCCCGACTCTGGTCGCGGCCGCGCCGAAGGGCCTGTTCCTCGTCGGCCCACCGGTGCTCGACCTCGACGGCGACGCCGGGAGCGGCCAGCAGCCGCTGTGCTTCGTGGAGCAGAAGACCCACGACATGCGGATCGGCTACTACTCCGACACCTACCGACGCACGGCGGACGGCTGGCGCCTGCAGACGCGGTCGATGACCTTCCTGCGCAAGAGCGGCACCCAGGACCACGGTCGGCCGCACGACCCGACCCGTCCCGCGCCCACCGCACCTTGACCGGGGACCGACACGCCACGATGGATCTCGACCGGTTCAGGGCGTCGCTCGACGCGCTGGCTCGACGAGAACGACGAGCTCCTCCAGCCGGACCATGCGGGCCTCGGCACCCTCGACCAGCAGATGGCGCACCTGTCCAAGGTCAAGCGGCTCACGTTCGACGCCGGCTGCATGCGCCGGGGCTGGCCCGAGCGGGTCGGCGGGCTGCCCGGGGTCGACGCTGCTGCGTGCCTATCTCGGCGAGGCGCTCGTGGCACGCGACCTGGTGGAGCCGGGCATCTACTCGATGACCGAGGTGCTGGCGCCGACGATGATCGACTACGCCTCACCCGAGCTGGCGGCGGCGATGGTGCCGCTGCTGCTGCGGGGCGACGAGACCTGGTGCCAGGGCTTCTCCGAACCGGGGACCGGCAGCAACCTCGCCGCCCTCTCCTGCAAGGCGACCCGCACCGACACCGGCTGGTCGGTCACCGGCCAGAAGGTCTGGACGAGCCTGGCCCAGTACTCCCAGCGGTGCGTGCTGCTGACGCGGACGGGCGGCCCCGACTCCGCGCACAAGGGCATCACGGCGCTGTTCGTCGACATGGACTCGCCCGGCATCACGGTGCGACCCATCGAGACCATGCACGGCGCACCGGAGTTCTCGGAGGTCTTCTTCGACGACGTGGCCGTGCCGATCGAGCGCATGCTCGGCGATGAGGGTCAGGGCTGGTCGGTGGCAATGGACCTGCTCCCGTTCGAGCGCAGCACCGCGCTCTGGGTGCGCGCCGCCTACCTGCACCGCCGGCTGCAGCAGCTGCTCGACGTGGCTCCCGCCGGCGCGCTCGATCCCGCGGCCGTCGGGCGAGGTGACCCAGCTCCTCTACGCGTTCCGGTCCCGTTCGCGGGCCACGCAGCACCGACTGGCCGCGGGTGGGCAGCTCGGGCCGGAGACATCGATCGACAAGGTGCTGCTGGCGACGGCCGAGCAGGCCGTGTTCGACCTCGCCGCCGACGGCCTGGCGGCCGAGCTCATGATCGGCGACGACGCGGCGAGCCACCGTTGGCGCACGGAGTTCCTCTACTCGCGGGCGGCCACGATCTACGGCGGCAGCGCTGAGATCCAGCGCAACATCATCGCCCGACGCCTCCTCGACCTCGGGAAGGAGACCTGATGCCCGAGGGCATGGCATCGGCCGACCTCGAGCTCTTCGAGCGGAGCCTCGAACACGCGACCGCGAACCACGACGGCGCCGGGCTCGACGCCGCGCTCGCCGAGCTCGGCTGGCACGACGCGCTCGCGGTCGATCGACGGGCCGCGGTCTCGCTGCTCTTCGAGCTGCAGGGGTCCGCCAACGTCACGTCCTCGGCCATCGACCACGTCATCGCCAGCGCGCTCGACATCGACCTCGACGGCACGGCCGTCGCGCTGCCCCGCGTCGGCCACCGGGGCCCGCCGGGCGAGCTCGACGACGGACAGCTCCACGTCCACGGTGTCGCCACCGCGGCACTGGCCCATGCGGACGAGACGCTCGTGGTTGCGTCGGCCGGCAGCAGAGAAGTGGCCGTCGTCGTGGCCACTGCATCGCTCGATGTGCGCGCTGTCCACGGCATCGATCCGCGGGCGGAGCTGCTCGAGATCATCGGCGTCGGGATCGACATCGGCAGCTCCGAGCCGGCCCTGGTGACCTGGACGGACGCGGTCGCCCTCGGGCAGATGGCCCTCGCCCACGAGCTGGTGGGCGCGTCGCGGACGATGCTCGACCTGGCCCGGGAGCACGCCCTCGAGCGCATCCAGTTCGGCCGACCGATCAGCGGCTTCCAGGCCATCCGCCACCGCCTGGCCGAGACCCTGGTGGCCATCGAGGCCGCCGACGCGGTGCTCGCCGCCGCCTGGGACGACCAGCTCCCCCAGACCGCCGCCATGGCCAAGGCCCTGGCCGGTCGGGGTGCGCGCACCGCCGCCCGCCACTGCCAGCAGGTCCTCGCCGGCATCGGCTTCACCACCGAGCACCCCTTGCACCTCTACATCCGTCGGGTGCTCGTGCTCGACGAGGTGCTCGGCTCCACCCTCGTGCTCACCCGGGCCCTCGGCCGGCGCCTGCTCGACGACCCGCAGCTCCCACCCCTGCTCCCGCTCTGACCACCCCGACCGAACCGGTCGTCCGAGCGAGCCCCCTGGGTCGCGGGAGGGCTCCCGGTGCGGCTGCATGGGCTACGTCGGGTCGGCCTCCCGGGGCGCGAGCATGCGGTCGAGGTTGGCGCGGAGCTCGGGCGAGCCGAACGACCGGTCCTCGGCGGTGAGCGCGAAGTCGAGGGTGGCCAGCACCGCCCGCTCGAGGTGGAGGTTGAGGATGCGCTTGGTGTCCTCGACGGCCTGCTTCGGCAGCTTGGCGATCCGGTGCGCGCAGGCCACGGCCTGGTCGAGCACCTCGTCGTCGGGGCACACGTGGTTGGCCAGCCCGATCTGCGGCCGCCCGCTCAGCCGGGATCCGGTCGCCGGTCAGCGCGTACTCCTTGGCCAGCTGCAGGCTGGTGAGCAGCGGCCATGTCACCGGGCCGCCATCGGCGGCGACCAGCCCGACCATCACGTGCGGGTCGGCGAGGTAGGCGCTCTCGGCCATGAAGACGATGTCGGACAGGGCCACGAGGCTGCAGCCCAGACCGACGGCGGGACCGTTGACCGCCGCCACGATCGGGACCCGGCACTGCACCATGCCGGTGACGATCTGTCGTCCGTCGACGAGCGTCTGGCGACGGAGCTCCGCGTCCTGCGTCAGCTCGTCGAGGTAGGTGAAGTCACCACCGGCCGAGAAGGCTCGGCCGGTTCCGGTCAGCACCACGGCACGCGCGTCGGCGTCGGCATCGATCTGCGGGAACAGGTCGGCCAGCGCCCTGGTGGAGCTCGTGGTTCGTGGCGTTCAGCTGCTCGGGTCGGTTCAGGCGGACGACCCGGATCGGCCCGTCGGCCTCGACCTCGAGCACCGGTGGGAGGTCGTAGGCGGTCATGACGCCGGGAGGCCGAGGATGCGGCGGGCGATGAGGTTCCGCTGGATCTGCGACGTGCCGCCCATGACGCTCTGCGCCCGGCTGTACAGGTACACCTTCAGCCAGGTGTCGTCGTCGGTCCCGTGGCCGGAGCCGCCGACGGCCAGCGCGGCGTGGCCCACCGCCTGCTCCGCGTAGGTCATCAGCAACTTGTCGACCGAGCCCTCCGGTCCGTGCGATGATGCCCTCGAGGCGGTCCGACAGGCGTCGGCTGACGTGGGTGCGCAGCATCTCGACCTCGACGATGGCCCAGCCGAGGTCTCGCACCTGCTCGGAGCTGTACCGCTCGGGCTCGCTCTGCACCCGACGGGTGAGGTCCTTGACGACCTTACGGTAGCGGGCGACGTAGCCGAGCTCGCCGGGCTCGCGCTCGTGGCTGACGACAGTCATGGCCAGCGGCCATCCCTCGCCGGGCTCGCCGATCATGTTGGCCGCCGGGACCCGGGCTCCGTCGAAGAGCACCTCGCCGAACTCCTTGGTGATGCCGTTGATCATCCGCAGCGGCCGCTGCTCGATGCCGGGCTGGTCCATCGGCACCGCGAACGCGGAGATGCCCTTGTGCTTGGCCACCTCGTGATCGGTGCGGGCCAGGACGAGGCACCAGTCGGCGTCGTCGGAGTAGCTCGTCCAGACCTTGTGGCCGGTGAGGACGTAGTCGTCGCCGTCGACGATCGGCGCGGGTGCGGAGCGCGGCGAGGTCGGAGCCGGCGTCGGGCTCGCTGAAGCCCTGGCACCACCGATCACGACCGTTCACGATGCCCGGGAGGAAGCGACTCTTGATGTCGTCGTTGCCGTGCTCGAGGATGCCCTGCGACCAGGTAGCCGAGGCTCGGTCGAGGCGGCGCACCGGCGGCGGCCAGCTCCTCGTCGACGATGACCTCGTAGACGCTGGGCAGGCCGTGCCCACCGATCTCCTCGGGCCACGACATGCCGAAGAACCCGCCGTCGTAGAGCGACTGGTGCCACGCGGCCATGCCGGCCCAGTAGTCGTCGTCGGTGGACGACGCGGGCAGGCCCGGGTTGTTGTGCTGGAGCCACTCACGAAGGCGAAGCCGGAACTCCGCCTCGGCGGGCGAGTCACCGAAGTCCATGGCCATCTCCGAGTCCGTGGTGCTGCGAGCACGCGGTCCAGGCTGGTGCCTGCGCCGCCGAGGACATCGCTCGACAGCAACGCCCGGCGGAGGTGGACGTGGGCCATGCACTCCCACGTGTTGCCGATGCCGCCGTGCACCTGGATGGCGGTCTCGCACACCGTGCGACCAGCTCGTGCGCAGTAGGCCTTGGCCACCGCCGCGGCCGCCAGCGCCTCATCGGCGGGCAGGGCATCGACCGCCCATGCGGCATGGAGCGTGACGCTGCGCGAGCCCTCCATGGCCACGAAGGCATCGGCCAGCAGGTGCTGCACCGCCTGGAACGAACCGATTGCCGCGCCGTACTGCCGGCGGGCCGCGGCGTACGCGCACGAGAGCTCGACAGCGCCCCGCATCGTGCCCACCAGGTCGGCACACGTCAGCGGTCAGACCGAGCGCGGTCCAGGCGACGAGGTCGTCGGCCGAGAGTGGACGACCCTGGTCGATGAAGGCACGTGTCGGGGTCGACGGGTCGACGACCGCTGATCGCCGAGTGAGATCGAGCCCGTCATCCTCCGGCCCTCGACCGCGACGCAGGAGCGCGACCTCGACGAGCGTGGTCCCGTCCGCCGAGAGCAGCGAGCGCGGTGTCCGCGCCGTGGGCGTCGATCGCCACGCTGCCCGCGGGCGCGGTGCCGTCGGTGACCCTGGCCAGGTCGGTGAGCCCCGGAACCAGGAGGACGGTCTCGTCGGCCGCAGCCGATGGAGCACCGGCCAGCCGCCGCAGCTCCGCAGCCAGCGTGGGCCCGAGGAAGGGGGCATCGACGAGACCCCGGCCGAGCTCTTCGGCCACGATCGCCACCTCGACGCCGGACGCGAGCGGCACGCCGCTGCCCTCCGAGCCCCGGAGCTCGCGCCAGCCCGAGGCCGCGACCGCGGCGTCGAGCTTGTCGACGCGCTCGAGGTCGTCGAGCTGCCCGACCGCGCGTGGGCGCGAGCTTCTCGACCACCTGGGCGACCGAGTCGCGGAGGGCCTGCTGCTCCGTGGAGAGCCGGACGTCCATCAGTTGTCCTTCCCGGCCGCCACGAGCCGCGGAGCCCACTCGTCGCGGAGCGTGCGTCGCAGCACCTTGCCCGAGGGGAGCCTCGGGATGGAGTCGACGACCACGACGTGGCGGAGGTGCTTGTAGGTCGCGAGCGATCCGGCGATCAGATCCTGGAGCTCGTCGTCACCGAGCGGGACGGCGGGGTCGAGCTGCACCGCCGCGACGGGTACCTCTCCAGCGCGTTCGTCGGCGATGCCGAACACCGCGCAATCGAGGACCGCGGCGTGCCCGTGCAGCACTGCCTCGAGCTCAGCCGGCGCCACCTGGAAGCCGTTCACCTTGATCATCTCCTTGGAGCGATCGGTGAGGTGGACCCAGCCGTCGGCTTCGAGCCACCCGACGTCTCCGGTGCGGTACCAACCGTCGGCGAAGGCCTCGATGGTGGCCTCCTCCGGGAGGTAGCCCTCCATGACCGAGGGGCTGAGCACGTGGATCTCGCCGATCTCGCCCGCCGGCAGGATCTCGCCGGTGTCGAGGTCGGCGACGCGGAGCTGGACCCCGTCAGGCGGCAGGCCCGCGGAGTCGAGCCGCCACGAGGCGGGATCGTCGACCGGGTTGGCCGCGATGACCGGCAGCTCGCTCGCTCCGTACGCTGGCAGCCAGCGGACGCCGGTGCGGTCGGTGACGATCTGGGCGACGCTCTCGGTCACCGGGGTGGCGCCCCACATGATGTAGCGCAGCGACGAGAGGTCGAACTCCTCGAGGCGAGGGTGGTTCGCCATTGCGAGGGCGATGGGGGCGACGGCCATCTCGAGCGTCATCCGATCGGCCTCGATGCCACGCAGCACGTCGTCGAGGTCGAAACGGGGATGCAGGCGGACGGTGGCGCCGGCGGCCACCGCGGCCAGCAGGTTCAGCAGCCCGAGGATGTGCGACGGCGGCGTGGCCACCTGGAACCGGTCATCGGCACCCAGCCCGAGCGCCTGGCACCAGTGGGCGGTGGCGTGGCCGATCGAGCGATGCGTGTGGCGCACGGCCTTGGGCAGGCCGGTCGTGCCCGAGCTGAAGACCAGCACGGACTCGTCGGACTCGGCGATCGCCGCGACGGTCGGCGCTTCCCGGCTCTGGGCGAAGATCGCCGCGACGGTGGCGCGGTCGTCGAGGTCGAGGACGCGGTCGACGCCCATGGATCCGGCCAGCACCTCCACGGACGCACCGTCGGCGACGGCCTGGACCGGCGCGGTCAGGTCGACCGCATGGCCGACCTCCATGGCCTTCCACGCCGGGCTCAGCAGCACCGCGGCCCCGCCGAGCTTGCTGATGCCGTGGACCGCGGCGACGAACTCCGGGCGGTTGGTCGTCATCAGCGCCACGCGGTCGCCGGCTCTGACGCCCCGACCCGCGAGGTGGTGGGCGAAGGAGTTGCCGAGGCGGTCGAGGTCCTGGAACGACCAGCGTTCCTCGCCCGCCAGCACCGCATCCCGATCACCGAATCGGACGGCGGCCTGCTCGAGCCCCTGGTGCATGAGAGGCGATGACATCGGAAACATTCTTCTCTCCTGTGAGATCGACGTCAACATAGGAGGGATGTACTGTTCTCGCCATGCGTGACACGGAGCCGGCCTCGGAGGCACGGACCTCCAACGACCCCGACGTCCGGCTCGAGATCATCGACACGGTCCGGCGGTTCGTTGGCCAAGGAGGTGGTGCCGGTCGCCTCGACGTTCGAGCACGAGGACCGCTTCCCCGCCGACATCGTCGAGGGCACGAGCGCTACTACCGCGACGCGCCGCTCATGGTGATCGGCGAGGGCACCAACGAGATCCAGCGGCTCGTCATCGCCCGAGGCCTGCTGGCCCGGGCCAACGCCTGAACCCAGGGCCTCGGACAACACCGCTCAGGAGCCCCCGGCCAGCTCCTGCAGGATCTCGTCGGAGTGCTGGCCCAGCGCGGGCACGCCGGATCCGCTCGGCCCGGCGACACCCGAGAAGCTGATCGGGCCGTTGACCGAGCGCATCGTGCGGCCGGGGACACCACCGTCGAGCTCGACGAACCCGTCGTTGGCGATGAGCTGCGGGTCGACGACGACCTCGGCCGGCGTCTGCGCCGGTGCCCACCACACGCCCTCGCGCTCGAAGGCCTCGACCCAGCTCGGCGAGGGTCCGCTCGCCGATCAGCTCGTCGAGCAGGGCGATGACCTCCACCCGGTTCCGCCGGATGGCCCCCGCACTGGCGAAGCGCTCGTCGTCGAGCAGGTCGGGCCGGCCGAGGGCCCGGACCACAGCGGGCAGGTGGCGCTCGGCCTCGAGCCCGGTGAAGAAGAACCACCGCTCGTCCCTGGTCAGGTACGGGTTCATCAGCGGTGCCTGGTTGCGGTGACGCGGCTCGGCCCCGGCGACCTTGCCCAGCGTCATCTGGATCCCGAGGTCCCAGCCCAGGACGTAGGTGCCGGTGCGCAGCAACGAGGCCTCGACGACCCGGCCCTGACCGGTCTCACGCTGCTCGATCACCGCGGCGAGGATCCCGGCCAGCGAGGCCAGGCCGGTGATGTGGTCACCGATGCCGCCGCGGGCGTTCAGCGGGTTGCCCTCGGCGTCGGCCATCTGGCGCGACAGCCCGGAGCGGGCCCAGAACGCGCCGATGTCGTAGGTCGGGCGGTTGCGCTCCTCGCCCTGCAGCCCGTAGCCGCTGATGCTGCAGTACACGAGGCGCGGGTGGCGGGCCACGGTGGCGTGCGGCTCGAGGCCCAGCTTGTCGAGCGCGTCGGGCCTGAGGTTGCTGATGAAGACGTCGGCCGACGCCAGCAGGTCCTCCATGTGGGAGCGATCGGTGGCGTCACGCAGATCGAGGGCGACGCTGCGCTTGCCGCGGTTGTCGAGCGCGAACGCCGGGTTCGCCATGTCGTCCTCGATGCCCAGCGATCCGAAGACGTTGCGCATCGGGTCACCGGTGGGCGCCTCCACCTTGACGACGTCGGCGCCCCAGTCGGCCAGCAACGCGGCGGCCGCGGGGGCCGCCACCCAGACCCCGAGCTCGACGACCCGCAGGCCGGCGAAGGCGGACAGCCCGTGCCGGGGGTTCTGGGGCTCCGCGGCGGTCACGCGGTCGGCTCCGACGATGCGACCGCACGTGCTCGCAGGTCGTCCTTCAGGACCTTGCCGGTGGCGTTGAGCGGCAGCTCGTCGATGATCTCCACCCTTCGGGGCACCTTGTAGTTGGCCATCTGGTCGCGGCTCCACTCGATGATCTCGGCGCCCGAGGTGGACGATCCGGGGGCACGGACGACGAACGCCATGCCGACCTCGCCCAGGCGCGCGTCGGGGATGCCGATCACGGCCGCCTGCTGGACGTCGGCGTGGCGGAGCAGCGCGTTCTCGATCTCGGCCGGGTAGGCGTTGAACCCCCCGACGATGAACATGTCCTTGGACCGACCGACGATGCGCAGGTGGCCGGCCTCGCTCGACCACCCCGAGGTCGCCGGTGCGCAGCCAACCGTCGGAGGACAGCGCCGCCGCGGTCGCATCAGGGTCGTCGAGGTAGTGCGACATGATGCTCCCGCCGCGGAGCAGGATCTCGCCGGCCTCGCCCGCCGGCCGCTCCTGGCCCTTGTCGTCGACGATGCGCAGCTCGAAGCCGGGACGTGGGCGCCCGACCGTGGTGGCGATGGTCTCGACGTCGTCGCCCGGCGAGGTCGCCGACGCGGTGCCGCCCTCGGTCAGCCCGTACCCGGTGACGATGACCGAGAACGGCAGCTCCTCGTCGATCCGCCGGATGAGCTCGACGGGGATGTCGGCCGCCCCGGTGACCGCGACGCGCAGGCTCGAGAGGTCGTGCCCGGCGCGGTCGGGGTGGTCGAGGATGCGACTGGTAGAGGGTCGGCGGCGCCGGGCAGCACCGTGACCTGCTCGCACGCTGATGCGCTCGAGCACCCGGTCGACGTCGAACACCGCCTCGGGGAGCATCGTCGCGCCGGCGACGACCGAGGCCAGGATGCCCGCCTTCAACCCGAACATGTGGAAGTAGGGGTTGACCATGAGGTAGCGGTCGGTCGAGTCGAGACCGGTCATCGCCACCCAGTCGGTGGCGACCAGCAGCGTCCGGCCGTGGGTCTGGACGACGCCCTTGGGCACCCCGGTCGTGCCGGAGGTGAACAGGATGTCGGACGGGTCGTCGGCCTGGACGGCCTGGCCCCGCCGCTCGGCCTCGGCCCGTGACTCGGCGGTGGCCCGCCCGAGGAACGCGGCCCAGCTCACTGCCGCCGCACGGGACCGGTCCGTGCGCGATCACGATCGTGTCGAGGTCGGGCAGCGCGACGCCCGAGGACTCGAGCATGGCCACGTAGTCGGTGCCGAGGAAGTCGGTCACCGTGACCAGGACCCGCGCGCCGCTCGCGAGCGAGGATGTCGGCCGCCTCGACGCCCTTGAAGCGCGTGTTCACCGGGACCAGCACGGCGCCGGCCTGGAAGATGCCGAGCACGGCGACGACCCACTCGACGCAGTTGTGGGCCCAGATGGCCACCCGGTCACCCGGCTCGATGCCGGATGCGACGAGCGCCGCGGCGAAGGCCTGGGACTGCTCGAGGAGCTCGGCGTAGGTGAGGTGGGTGTCGCCGTCGAGATGGCGGGGCGCGTCACCGAAGCGCTCGGCGGTGGCCGCGAGCACTGCCGGGATGGTGTGCGGCCCGCTCTCGCGGGTGGTGCTCACCGCAGGACCGCGTCGCTCGACGTTCATGAGGCGGGCCAGGTTGCCGCCCATGATCTTCTTGACGGTCTCGTCGGGCAGCCCGGCGAGCTCGTCGACGTAGCTGGCCGGGTCGGCCAGGCCCTCGGGATGGGGGTAGTCGGACCCGAAGAGCACGTGGTCGACGCCGATGAGCTCGGCCAGCGCCCCGAGGTCCTCCTCCCAGAACGGGCTGATGTAGATGTTGCGCTTGATGACGTCGATCGGGTCCTCGAGGAAGTCCTGCGGCATCTTCTTGTAGAGGTCGGCCATGTTCTTGAGGAGCGGCTCGACCCAGCTGCTGCCGTTCTCGACGACCGCGACCTTGAGCTGCGGGAAGCGGGACAGGGCGCCGTGGCACACGAGGGCCGAGACCGCGTCCTCGATCGGCCGCCAGGACGAGAGCATCCGGAAGGCCTGGGGCTGGAACGGGAGCATCTCGCTGCCGCTGCCCATCCAGTCGTTGGCGTAGCGCTCGTAGCCGCTGTCCGACGAGTGCATGGCGACGAGGATGTCGTGCTCGACCACCTTCTCCCAGAACGGGTCGAACTCGGGCAGGCCGAACGAGCGGGGACCGCGGAAGCCCGGGACCGGCGCCGGGCGGACGAGCACCACCTTCGCGCCGCGCTCGACCACCCACTCGAGCTCCTCGATGGCCCTGTCCACGATCGGCAGCGTGATCACGGGGGTGGTGAAGATCCGCGACCTGGTAGTCGAAGGTCCAGGTCTCGTGGATCCACTCGTTGAGCGCGTGGATCACCGCGTGGATCATCTCGGGATCGTCCCGCATGCGCTCCTCGACGAGGCTGGCCAGCGTCGGGAACATCAGCGCGCGGTCGATGCCCTGCTCGTCCATCAGCTCGACGCGCGCCGCCGGCTCTCGGAAGGCGGGGATGGCCCGCATCGGCTCACCGAAGATCTCTCGGCGGCTCTTGCCCTCCGGGTTGCCCGATGCGGAAGTAGTCCTCCTGCGCACCGGGCCGGGCCACGACGTCGAACGTCGGGTTCGGGATGTACTCGCTGATCTGGCCGCGGACGACGATCTTGGTCCGACCGCGCACGTCGACGTAGTCGATGGCGCCGCGGTACCGGTCCGGCAGGAACTTCGTCAGCGCCTCGCGCGTCTCGTACAGGTGGTTGTCGGCGTCGAACACCGGGATATCGAGCGGTTGCGTGGACATCGTGCATCCCTTCACCAGATGAGAACGGCATTGTTGTCAAGTGAGAGTACTTGTGCAGCCGACCGATCGCCAATGGTCGCTGAGGAGGTCAGGAGGCTTCGACGAACGGGAAGATCCGCGTGAAGTCGGCGCCCGGCTGTTCGATCGCGAAGCGCTCCCAGATCGCAGCCGTGACCGAACCGATGGCCATCGAGCGTCCCTGTTCCTCGACGGCACGTAGATAGAGCTGCACGTCCTTGGCCATCAGCGAGCTCGTGAAGCCGCTGGCGTAGCGGCCGGTCAGCACGTGCTCGGGGAACTTGTCGGTGGACGCGGCGCTGCGCCCACTGGCCCCGTTGAGCACCTCGAGCATCGTGGCCATCTCGAGTCCCGCGGACTGCCCGAAGGCGATGGCCTCGCTGGTGGCGGCCAGCGCGGCAGCCGAGAGGAAGTTGTTGGCCAGCTTCATCTCCTGTGCCATGCCCGGACGGTCACCGACCCGATGGCGTCGATCGCTCAGCCCGGCCAGCGTCGGCTCGACCCGAGCGCACGCGTCGTCGGAGCCCGCGTACATCACGACGAGGGTCCGGGCCCGGGCCCCGGCGGCGCCACCCGACACCGGCGCATCGACGTAGGCGATGCCCCCGGACCCGAGCAGCTCGGCGATCTCCTGGGCGGCCCGCATGCCGACCGTCGACGTGGCCACCACGTGGGTGGTGCGGCGGGCTCCCGCGGCCACCGCCAGGAGGTGGCGTGCGACCTCCGCGGACGCCGCGCCGTCGGGGAGGCTGAGCGCGACCACCTCGGCTCGCCGGGCCACGTCGGCGACGCTCGACGCGTAGGTGGCACCCGCGGGGCAGCGGTCCGAGCCGCGCGCGTCGTGGGCAACGACGTCGTAGCCGGCCTCGACGAGGTTCATCGCCAGGGCGTGACCCATGTTGCCCAACCCGACGAAACCGATTGGGCCGACGAAACCGACCGGGCCGACGAAACCGACCGGGCCGACGAAACCGACCGGGCCGACGAAACCGACCGGGCCGACGAAACCGACCGGGCCGACGAAACCGACCGGGCCGGGTGACCCGCTCATGAGCTCCGCTCGGCGCGCATCTCCCGCACCGCACGCCGGGCCGCCACCCCGGCCGGCACCCCGCAGTACGACGCGATCTGGAACAGCAGCTCGTCGAGCTCGGCGTCGCTCACGCCGGCGCGGTGCATGCTGGCGGCGTGCAGGCGGAACTCGTCCATCCGACCGAGCGCCGCCGTCATCGCCATGACGAGCAGGCTGCGGTCGCGCGGGCTCAGCGGCCCACCCCGAGCCCAGACCCCCCATGCCATCGAGGTGATGAAGTCCTGGAACTCGACGGCCGTCGGATCGGCGTCGAGCACCATGGCATCGACGTACTCGTCACCGAGCACGGATCGGCGCACCGCTTCCGCGCTCCACGGCTCACGGGTGTCGTCCACGGCGGGTGCCTCCCAGGGTCAGAACGAGGTGACGAGTCCGGACAGGAGCTCACGCGTCCGCCTCGAGGACGCGATGAGCTCGTCTCGCCCGTTGCCGATCGGCACCACGCGCACCGACACGTCGGTGACACCGGCATCGGCGAACACGCCCAGTCGCTTCTCGATCGTGGACTCGCTGCCGGCCACCAGGATGTCCCCGACGGTGCGGGCATCGCCGTGCTCGAGGAGGCGCTGGTAGTTCGGCGACACCTCGGCTTCGGAAAGAACTCGATTGGTGCGCGCCACCGCCACGTCGATCTCGTCGTCGCCGCACAGGCAGACCGGGATTCCGGCGACGACGCGAGGCGCCGGCCGGCCGGCGGCCTCGGCCGCCTTGGTGATGGAGGGCACCACGTGCGATCCGATCGCCCGCTCGTCGGCCATCCAGAGGATCGTGCCGTCGGTCCGCTCACCGGCCAGCTTCAGCATGAGCGGGCCGAGCGCGGCGATGAGCACCGGTGTCGGGGGGAGGTCGGTGACGTCGATCGGGTTGTGCACGTGGAACAGGTCGTTCTCGACATCGACCATGCCCGGACCGGCCAGGGCCTGGTCGAGCACGTCGAGGTGGGCGCGCATGGTGGGCGCGAGACGTTCGTAGGGCAGGCCGAGCATCTCGTCGATCACCCAGTGGTGCGAGACGCCCAGGCCGAGCGCCAGTCGGCCCTCGCACACCATCTGGACCGAGAGCGCCTGCTGAGCCAGCGCGATCGGGTGCCGGGGCTGCACCGGTACCACGGCGGTGCCGATCTCGATACGGGTCGTCTGCGCCCCGATGAGCGCGGCCGCGGTGAGGGCGTCGAACTCGTCGGGGATCTGCGGCACCCACACCGAGGCGAGGCCGGCGTCCTCGGCCCACCTGGCATCGGCGAGCATGCGCTCGACCTTGGTGCTGTAGCGGCCCCGCTCCGGGCCGACCATCACGCCGATCCGCACCCGCAGACTCCCCTGTTCGACGAAGTGAGAACGTTCCTCTTATCCTAGAGTAACATGCATTCCGACGGGCGAGAAGGGTGCTCCGTCGGATGTGAGCCATGGCGACGGCGCGCCCATGAGCCGCATATGCGAACATTCACTTCGCCTCCAGGGGGACCGACGATGACCACGACCGACTCCGAGATCTACTACGACCCGTACGACTTCGAGATCGACACGGACCCGTACCCGATCTGGAGGAGGCTCCGCGAGGAGCAGCCGCTCTACTACAACGAGCGCTACGACTTCTACGCGCTGAGCCGGTTCGAGGACGTCGAGAGGGGACTCGTCAACTGGCGCGGGTACAGCTCCGCGAAGGGCACCCTGCTCGAACTGATCCGCAGCGGGATGGAGATCCCGCCGGGCTCGATCATCTTCGAGGACCCGCCCGGCCACGACATGCACCGTGGACTGATGTCCCGGGTGTTCACGCCCCGGAAGATGAACGCCATCGAGCCCAAGGTCCGCGAGTTCTGCGCCCGCACGCTCGACCCGCTGGTGGGCTCGGGCGGGTTCGACTTCATCGGTGACCTCGGCGCCCAGATGCCCATGCGGACGATCGGCATGCTCCTCGGCATACCCGAGCAGGACCAAGAGGCCATCCGCGATCGCATCGACGAGGGCCTGCGGCTCGAGGAGGGCACCATGCCCGACCCGTCGGCGACCTACGAGGCAGCCGAGCAGGCAAACGGCTTCGAGGAGTACCTCGACTGGCGGGCGAAGCATCCGTCCGACGACCTGATGACCGAGCTGATCCAGGCCGAGTTCGAGGACGAGACCGGCACCATGCGCTGCCTCAGCCGGGAGGAGGTCCTGGGCTACGTCAACCTGATCGCGGCCGCCGGCAACGAGACCACCACCCGCCTGATCGGCTGGACCGGGAAGGTGCTGGCCGAGCACCCCGACCAGCTCCGCCAGCTCGTCGACAACCGAGAGCTCGTGCCCGGTGCCATCGAGGAGGTGCTGCGCTACGAGGCACCGTCGCCGGTGCAGTCCCGGTACGTCACCGAGGACGCCGAGCTCTACGGGAAGGTCGTCCCCGGGGGCAGCGTCATGGTCCTGCTGAACGGCTCCGGCAACCGCGACGACCGCAAGTTCGCCGACGGCGACTCGTTCGACATCACCCGCAAGATCGATCACCACCTGTCGTTCGGCTACGGGCTGCACTTCTGCCTCGGAGCGGCGCTGGCCCGACTCGAGGGCCGTGTCGCGCTCGACGAGGTGCTGCAGCGCTTCCCCTCGTGGGAGGTCGACTGGGACAACGCCGTGCAGGCTCGCACCACGACGGTGCGCGGCTGGGAGCGCCTGCCGGTCATCACGCCGTGACCAGTCTCGAGTGACCCGTTCGCAGGGGATTCGTCCCCAACTCGTCGAAGCCGGGCCGCACCCGCGGACGGCACAGAAGGAGAGCACATGAAGGCAGTCGTCGTGGGCGCGTCGAGCGGCCTCGGTCGGAGCATCGGCATCGGACTGGGGCAGCGAGGCCATCAGGTCGCGCTCCTCGCCCGGCGCATCGATCGGATCGAGGAAGCGGCCGCCGAGGCCGGGTCCGGATCCGTGGCCATAACCTGCGATGTCACCGACTCGTCCTCGTGTCGGGACGCCATCGCCGCCTCGGCCGAGGCGCTCGGTGGCATCGACGCGGTGGTCTACGCATCGGGCATCGGGCCACTGGGACGGATCGCCGAGGTCGACCGCGACTCCTGGCTGCGGACGTTCGACACCAACGTGGTCGGCGCCTCGATCATCACCGCCGCGGCACTGCCCCACCTGACCGCATCGCAGGGGGCGATCGCCTACCTGTCGTCGACCAGTGCGTCACTGACCCCGCCGTGGCCCGGGCTCGGCGCCTACGCGGTGAGCAAGGCCGCCCTCGACAAACTCGTCGAGGCCTGGCGGGCCGAGCACCCCCACGTCGGCTTCACCCGCATCACCGTCGGCGAGTGCGGCGGCGGCGAGGGCGCCTCCGGCAGCGAGTTCCCCACCGAGTGGGACGGCGACCTGGCCATCGAGGTCGCCCCCGTCTGGATGGAACGCAACTACATGAGCGGCAACCTCCTCGACGTCGAGGAGCTCATCTCGGTGGTCGACCGGGTGCTCTCCTGCGGCGCCTCGGCCGTCATCCCATCCGTTGCCGTGATCCCCCGCGTCCCGCCGGCCGGCTGATCCCCACCGGTCGCTCGACCTCAACTTCCCCTGCTGCTCAACTTCCCGGCTGCTCGGTCTCCTGCTGCTCGGCGACCGGATCGACCACGCCCGTGAGGTAGGCGCTCTCGACCATCTCGATGTCTCGAGCGATCCCGTCCGAGGTGCCTGCCATGACGACGCGCCCTCGTTGGAGCACGTAGACCCGATCCGCGATCTCCAGCGCTTGGCGCACGTGCTGCTCGACGAGGAGACAGGCGACGCCCTCGGAGTCGGCGGCTGCCCTCACGGCCGCGAGAAGGCTGTCGACGATGATCGGCGCGAGGCCGAGGGAGAGCTCGTCGGCCAAGAGGATCTTCGGTGAGCGACCCAGTGCCCTGGCCAGGGTGAGCATCTGCTGCTCGCCTCCCGAGAGCAGGCCGGCGGGGCGGCCCAGGAGGCTGCCGAGCGCCGGGAAGAAGGCGAGGGCCCGTTCCGTGGCGACGCCGGCGAGGCGGAGGTTCTCTTCAGCCGTGAGCCGCATGATCACCGAGCGTTCCTCGGTGACGAAGCTCATCCCCTCCTTGGCCCGTCGGTGGAGTGGCGCGGTGGTGGGCTTCGAGTGGAGCTGGATCGAGCCCGAGATCAGCGGGAGCTCGCCCGCGATCGACAACATGGTGGTCGTCTTGCCCGCACCGTTGGATCCGAGGAGGCAGACCACCTCCCCGCGTCTGACCGTGAGCTCGAGCCCACGACAGACGGGCGCCCCTCCGTAGCCGAGGTCCGCATCGATCACCTCGATGGCGAGGTCACCGCTCACGTCGGTCATGCCGCTCCCGTCGTCTGTTCGTGCCGCGCTCCCAGGTAGGCCCCGATGACCAGTTCGTTCTGGCGCACCTGGTCCGGCGTGCCGTCGGCGATCGTGGCGCCGAAGTCGATCACGACCACCCGGTCGCAGATCGACATGACGAGCCCCACGTCGTGCTCGACGAGCAGGATCCCCATCCCCCGCTCGGTGGCGAGACGACGGATGAGGGCCCCGAGCTCGCGGCTCTGCGTCTCATCGAGCCCGGCCGCCGGCTCATCCAACAGCAGGAGCGGCGGGCCCGACGCGACGGTGCGGGCGATCGCCAACAACCGCCGCTCGCCGTTGGACAGCGCCGTCGGCAGGTCTCCGAGCCGGTCGGTGAGCTGGAACTCCTTGACGGCAGCAACCGCGGCCGGGGTGAGCGGGCGGTTCTTCGGCCAGATGAGATCCATGAGCCACGAGGTCCGAGTGACCTCGTCGGCTCCCGCCATGATGTTCTCGAGCACCGTGAGGTCCTCGAAGATCTCCAGCGACTGGAACGAGCGGCGAAGACCCCGTCGGGCCCGGCGTGAGGTGCCCCACGAGGTGATGTCCTCGCCGTCGATGGAGATCGAACCCCCTGATGCCTTGACGAGCCCGGTGACCCCGTCGATCAGCGTGGTCTTCCCCGCGCCGTTAGGCCCGATGAGGCCGACCACCTGCCCGGGCTCGACCGCCAGGCTCACGTCGTCGAGGGCCACGGTGCCGCCGAATCGCACGGTGAGTCCCTCGACGCGGAGGGTCGCGGGTTCGACTCGGCCGGCCTCGACATCGGGGAGGTGGATCACGCGCGGGCCGCGGTGCACGAGCTTCGAGCGGACCTTCCCCCAGGCCTCTGACGCCAGGAGGGCGGCACCGTTGGGCTGTCCGACCACGGAGACGAGCAGCAGCACGCCTCCGAACAAGGTGGTCCACGAGCCGAGGTTGAACCAACTCTGGAACGCCTGGTTGCCGATGCCGCCGACCGGCATGAAGGAGCCGATGATGGCGCCCACCACGTAGCCCACACCGCCGATCACCGCATAGCCGACGGCATAGATCGACTGGAAGGCGTTGAACGTGCCGTACTGCACCACGGTGGTGCGGAAGCCGAGCAGGGTGCCACCCAGGGCGGCGATGGCACCCGCGAGCGCGAACGCGTACATCTTCGAGCGGAAGACGCTGACCCCGAGGGTGGCGGCGGCGCGCTCGTTGGTCCTCATGGCCAGGAGGCGCCGGCCCGTCGCCGAGCGGCGCAGGTTGGCGACGGCGAGCGCGGGTAGGACGAAGCCGATCAGGCACACGACCGCCCAACGGGAGGGATGCGACACGGCACCCACGTCCCGCCCGAACATCCTGACCGAACCGATGGGGGTGCCGCTGGCCAGGACGTCCCCGGTGATGGAGGGGTTGTTGAAGATGATCGCTTCGACGGCGTAGCCCATGCTCAGGGTGACCACCGCGAGGTTCACCCCTCGGGTGCGGAGCGCCGGGATGGCCAGGACGAGGCTGGCCGGGATGGCGAGGACCATGCCACCGATGATGGCCAGGGGCGCGGGGACGCCGTGGTTGGCCATGAGCTGAGCCGAGAAGAGCGCGCCGAGACCGCCGATCGCGTACTGGCCGAGGGAGAGCTGACCGGCGTACCCGGTGAGCAGCACGACCGAGAGCAGGATGATGCCGGTGCTGATCGACAACGAGGCGGCTGACACCCATGACGAGTTGAAGACGGTGGAGATCAGCACCACCGTCACGGCGAGGCCGATGCCGATCTCGGGCCAGCGGATCCGGCCGCTTCCCAGGGAAGGCAGGCGCTCGATGACATGGCTACGGAGCGGGAGCCCACGCCCCCGCACGACCAGGACGCCGACGATGACGACCAACGGCACCAGCTGGCCCGTCCCGGTCATCAGCGTGAGGCCGAAGAAGGACTGGATCTTCGACTGGTACAGCGTGGCCAGGCTCTGCCCGATGCCGAGGGCCATGCCGCCGAGAAGGGTGAGCGGGAACGATGTGAAGCCACCGACCAGCGCGGCGGCCAGGGCGGCCACCGTGACCAGCAGGGTGAACACCCCGGGGCTGAGCCCGGTGATGGGCGACACCAGGACCCCGGCGATGCCGGCCAGCGCGCAGCCCACGCTCCAGGTCACCGCGCTGAGGAGATTGGGCGACCAGCCCAGCGCGGCGACGGCGCGCTCGTTCTCGGCACTCGCGGTGATGGCCAGGCCGATCCGGGTGAAGCGGATCGTGGCCCACAGCACGAGGGTGAGGACGACGGCGATCCCGGCCAGGATGAGCCGGTCCTCCTGGACGACGACAGATCCCCAATGGAAGACGCGCTGGGGGAGGAAAGGCTTCACCACGACGGTCGAGTTGCTGTAGCGCTTCTCGACCACACCCTGGAGGATGATGAGCAGACCGAGGGTGGCGATCACTCTCGTGAGCGGAGACGACCGCCTCATCTGACGCAGGATCCCGAGCTGGAACACCAGGCCGACGAGTGCCGCCCCGACCACCGCCGCGACGAAGGACGGCCAGAAGCCCCAGCCCTGCTTTGCCTGGAACTCCTGGTAGCAGAGGTAGGCAGAGGCCATGGCCACCGCGCCCTGCGCGAAGTTGACGATGCCCGAGCCCCGATACACGAGGATCGCCCCTTGGGCCAGCAGGGTGTACGCCGCCCCTGCGCCGAGGCCGAGGATGCAGAACTGCCAGAACTGTGTCACGACGTCGGTGTCCTTCTCTTCACATCATTTCCTGAAGGGTCGGAGGTCCGAGGGGCCGAGCCCCCCGGACCTCCGATCGATGTCGGCGGGCGCGAGGTCGGTCAGCCGCCGGTCGTCGAGGTGGTGCCAGGCAGGCCGGCAAAGGTGTCGAGAACATCGGTCGGCGACGCCGCGGTGCGCGACCCGTCGTACGTGATGTTGTACATCCACGGGTTCGAGACGTTGGCGAAGATCGAGCTCAGGCTCCCCGCCGACACGTAGGCCGTCGGCGTCCAAGGCTTGATGATGTCGTTCATGGGGATGTCCTTCGCGGCCTGGAAGGCGGCCAGTACCGTCGCCGCCGTCGGGGTCTCGGTGGACTGGGTCTTCATGACCTCGGCGAACGCATGCACCGTCAGCCAACTGGCCAGCGAGACCGAGGTCAGGGTGTTGACGCTCGCACCCTTCATGTAGGTGGTCAGCTGGTCGAGCGGCTCCTGCAGGCCCGGGAAGTTCGTGGTGTCGTCGATGCCCGGCTCCCACCACGCGAAGCTGGCGGTGGTGGCGAAGGTGCCCAGCTGCTTGAGCTGGTCGAGAGAGAAGCCGGCGATGCCGGTGGAGACCTGGATGTCAGGGCTCAGCTGGTTCATCGCCTGCGCGACCTGGATGATCTGCGCGTTCCCGAGAGCCACGACGACTCCCTCGGCCCCGTTCTGTGTGGCCTGGGTGACGTACTGGCTGTAGTCACCCGAAGCCGACGAGACCAGGACGTAGTTCACGACCTCGGCGCCCTGCGCCTGGGCGATGGGATCGATCAGCAGATGGGTCTGCTGCGACTGGGGGCTGTCGGGGATCATGATCGAGATCTTCGTCTTGCCCTGGTTGATCAGGGCGTCCATGAGCCCGATGAGGCTGAACACGCCGCCACCGGTGAAGTCGAAGTTCGTCATGGCCTGGTACTCGCTCGGGTCGGCCTGGGTGATGCCGATGCGCGGGATCCCGGCGTCGGAGAAGATCTGCTGCGTCTGGGCCGAGCTGTAGAAGGTCCCGTCCCCGAGGGTCGCGACGACCTGGTCGGCCACCATCTTCTTGGCGCACTCGACCTCGGTGCTCGGGTCGCCCTTCGAGTCGCACTGCTCGAGCTTCAGCGGATGGCCGTTGATGCCACCCGAGTCGTTCAGCGCGTCGATCGAGGCGACCATCGAGGCGCCGAGCTCCGGCTGGGCAGTGACGGGTCCGGTCAGCCCGGCGACCTGGCCCACCAGGATCGGCGTGCCCGTAGCCGGATTGGTCGTCCCCTTCGGCGAGCCCGAGCCGGAGTCCGAGCTGGACGAGCCGCAGGCGGCGCCGAACAGCGCGACCACCGCCAGGACGGCGAGGATCGTCAGTGGCTTGCGTGACCCGTTCCCCCCGGAGACGTGCTGTCTCGATGATGGGCCGGACCGGAGACGGCCCGGACAGGAAGACCGTGCTGTGCTGGACATGGTTGGGATCCTCTCGTGGGATGTGGTGAGGCGTGGTCCCGGGACGACCTGCGCCAGGGCTTGTCGTGGCGGGTGAGCGCCGAGTCCGTGGATGCGCGGCGTCGGGCCGGCAGGCGACGGAACGTCGGGCACGAGGGCCGTGGACAGCGCCGCCGCCGGCGCACATCGCCGCCACGCCGACGCCGCCTCCGCGTCGAAGCTCCTGGACGAGCGAGATCACCATCCTGGCCCCGGTCATGACGATGGGGTGACCCGGGCTGGCCCGATCGCGGTTCGTGCCGACGAGACGATCGCTGCGTCAGTCATCGTCTACGACACTCCCCCTGGTGGACCGGCTCGGCATGGCGTCGGAGCGCCGGGGGCCTTGCGTGCACTGCTCCGCCCCCTGTCCGAGCCATCCTACAAACATTGACGTCAGTGTCAAGACCGGCCCGGCAGACCTCCGGCGGTCAGTTGCGTGCGGTCTTCGATCTGGCTACTTTCGACGGCGACGTCAATGTTGGAGTACAGGGCGTCGAGACCACCGGGGGCCGGAGGAGAGAGGGCCATGGGCGAGACACCGACCATCGAGCCCGAACAGCAGCGGCTCGTCGCCGACGCGCTCCGCATGGCGGACGGGCGCGGCGACGGCGTCGACGATCTGGCCCAGTTCCCCCTTGGGTCAGCGACGGTGGCGAGGTGCCTGCGGAAGGCACCTCGCCACCGCACCCCTCCTCAGCCGGGTCATCTGCCTGGGCATCAGGCTGGTCCGGCCTCGTCCACTTCGACGCCGCTGCGCTCCGCATGGTGGACTCTGGAACACGGTTCTACTGGCTCGCCTCGGCCTGACGGAGGCGACTGCCGCACCATCGCACCCGTACATTCCTTCCGAAGGGTTGCATCTCCATGCAGTTGACGCTGAGCTCCGACCAGGAGTTCTTCCTCGAGACGACGGGCCGGTTCCTCCGGGAGCAGATCACCGTCGGCGACCTCCGTGCACTCCGTGACGACCCGGTCGGCTTCCTGCCGGACCGCTGGCGTCAGGGAGCCGAGCTCGGCTGGACCTCGCTGCTCGTCAGCGAAGCCAACGGCGGCGGCTCCATCAGCGGCTCCGGGTTGCTCGACCTCGTCCTGGTGGCCCACGAGTTCGGTGCCCACGCGGCGCCCGGGCCACTCGTCCCCACGAACGTGGTCGCGGCGACCCTGAGCGAGGAAGGCGACGGGCGCCACGTCGACCTGCTCGAAGGGCTGCTCGCCGGCTCGTCGATCGCCACGTGGTGCCTCGGCGAGCCCCGCCCGAACGATCGCCTCGGTCGGGTGGAGCTCGAGGTGCGCGTCGAGGGCGACGAGCTGGTCCTCAACGGGACGAAGCGACCGGTCGAGTCGGCCGCGCAGGCAGACCACCTGCTCGTCACCGGGCGCACCGGAGCCGGACTGACGCAGGTGCTCGTGCCGGCGGGCACCCCCGGCGTCTCCATCGAGCCGATGCACACGGTCGACCTCACCCGCCGGTTCTCGGTGGTCACGTTCGACGACGTGCGCGTGTCGGCCGGGGCACTGGTCGGCGGGCTCGGCGGCGCGGCGGACCAGGTCGAGCGCCAGCTCCAGCTGGCCATCGTCCTGCTCAACGCCGAATCGGTCGGGGCCATGCAGACCGCCTTCGACACCACCGTGGAGTGGGCCTTCGACCGGTATTCGTTCGGACGGCCGCTCGCGTCCTACCAGGAGCTCAAGCACCGGTTCGCCGACATGAAGACATGGCTCGAGGCGAGCCACGCGATCAGCGACGCCGCCGCCGAGGCGGTCGTGGCATCCGCTCCCGACGCCGGCCAGCTCGTGAGCGTGGCCAAGGCCTACATCGGCGACTACGGCGGCGAGCTCATGCAGGACTGCGTGCAGATCCACGGCGGCATCGGCGTGACCTACGAGCACGATCTCCACCTCTTCCTCCGGCGGCTCACGCTCGACCGTGCGCTGTTCGGCACCCCGGCCGAGCACCGCGACCGGATCACCACCTTCCTCGAGCAAGGGCACGCGGCATGAGCGACCAGATCGAGAGCGTCGAGGAGCTCCGTGGAAGGGCCCGGACGTGGATCCGCGGCAACCTGAAACCACTCGACGCCGGCTCGGTGGTGGGCAGCCTGCGCAACGACCGCACCGACGACGAGGAGCTCGCCGCCGTCGCGCACGAGCGCGACCTCCAGCGCCAGCTCTTCGACGCGGGCCTCGCCGGCCTCTGCTTCCCCACCGAGTACGAGGGTCAGGGCCTCACCCCCGCGCACCAGAAGGCGCTCAACGAGGAGCTGGATGGCTACGAGTACCCGACCCGGTTGGCCGCGCCGACCTTCTCGCCCTGCGCCGCGGTGATCCTCGAGTTCGGTACCGAGGAGCAGAAGCGCCAGCACCTCCCCGCCATCTTCAAGGGCGAGGAGATCTGGATGCAGCTGCTGTCCGAGCCGAGCGGCGGATCCGACGTGGCCGGCGCGCTGACCACAGCGGTCCGCGACGGTGACGAGTGGCTGCTGAACGGTTCGAAGGTCTGGACGACCGGCGCCTGGTGGTCCGACTGGGGCCTCGTGCTGGCCCGGACGAACTGGGACGTCCCGAAGCACCGCGGCCTCTCGGTGTTCATGATGCCGATCCACCAGCCCGGGATCGACGTGCACCGCATCGAGATGCTGAACGGTTCGAAGGAGTTCTGCCAGGAGTTCATGACCGACGTGCGGGTGCCCGACACCGATCGGGTCGGCGACATCGACGACGGCTGGACGGTCGGAATCCGCTGGATGTTCCACGAGCGCATGCTCCACAACTCGCCGTACGTCACCATGCCGGCCAGGACGTCGCACTCCGCTGGCGTCGACTCGGTGTTCGACGTGGCCCGTGACGCAGGGCGCCTCGACGACCAGCGCGTCCGGGACCTGGTCGGTGAGGCGGTCATGCTCGACGTGGTCGGCAACCACCTGCGCCAGCGCGTCGGCACGGCGATCGCCATGGGAAAGGTCTCTGACCAGTCGGCGGCGATCGGCCGCCTCTACTCCGGGCTCACCACCGCTCGGACGACGAGCATCGCGTTCGAGATCGCCGGGGCGGCCGGCGCGGCGTGGACCGACGACGACGGAGCGCTTGCCGGGCGTGGCGTCGACTTCCTGATGCGCCAGGTCTCCTGCATCGGCGGGGGCACCACCGAGATGGCCCGCAACGTCATCAGCGAGCGGGTGCTCGGCATGCCGCGAGAGCGGACGCTCGACAAGGACGTGGCCTTCCGCCAGGTGCCACGCAGCCCGTCTTCGAGCGGGAGCTAAGGTGACTCCCGCAGGTGACGCGAGTGTCAGAACTGGACGCTCGGGCCCGTGCGACCTGGCCGTTCCGGCCAGAACGGGGAAGGTGCGATGACCGCGATCCTGCAGGGTGTTCGGATCCTCGAGGTGGCGGAGCACACCTTCGTGCCGGCCGCGTCCGCGCTGCTCTGCGACTACGGCGCCGAGGTCATCAAGATCGAGCACGTCGAGCGCGGTGACGCCATGCGCGGGCTCGCCTCGACCGGCGTCGGTGTCGTGCCCGACGAACGTCCACGCCCTGCTCGAGCACTCGAACCGCGGCAAGCGCAGCCTCGCCCTCGACCTCACGTCGGACGAGGGACTCGACATCCTCTACAAGCTGGCAGCGACGTCGGACGTCTTCCTGACCAACAAGCTCCCGAGCGTGCGGGACAAGCTCCACATCGGCGTCGACGAGATCCGGGCCCACAACCCGAACATCATCTACGTGCGGGGCACCGGCCAGGGCGAGCGGGGACCCGACGCCGACAAGGGCTCGTACGACTCGCTGGCGTTCTGGGCCCGCTCAGGCGTGGCCATCGGGGCCAAGCGACCCGAGTACGACCTGATGCCGCTGCCGCCTGCGCCCGGGTTCGGCGACTCGATCGGCGGCGATGACGATCGCCGGCGGGATCATGGGCGCGCTGTTCCACCGCGAGCGCACCGGCGAGGCCACCACCGTCGACGTCTCGCTGCTCGGCACCGGGTTGTGGGCCATGGGCCAGGCCATCGCCCTGTCGCTCGTGCTCGGCATCCCGTGGACGGCGCCGCCCGACGGACGAAGCTCGTGTCGAACCCGCTGTCGCGCAACTACGAGACGAAGGACGGGCGCATCGCTGGCCTTCACCTGCCTGCAGGCGGGCAAGTACTGGCCGCCGCTGTGCGAGGTCGATCGGTCGGCCCGAGCTGGCCACCGACCAGCGCTTCGCCGACCACGCGTCGCTCATGGCCAACAGCATCGAGGCCGTGCGGTGCGCTGACCGAGGTCTTCGCCACCGCGCACCCTCGACGAGTGGCGCGACCGGCTGGCAGACCTTCAGACGGCCAGTGGGCCGTCGTGCAGGACACGCTCGAGGCCGCCGTCGACCCGCAGACGATCGCCAACGGCTACCTGCAGGACTGCGTGACCGCGGCGCGGCATGCCGTTCCAGCTCGTCGCCGCGCCGGTGCAGTTCGACGAGGAGCCGGCCGCACCCGGCGGGCCCCCGAGTTCAACGAGCACGGCGACGCCATCCTCGCCGAGCTCGGGCCTCGACTGGGACACCATCGTCGACCTCAAGGTCCGCGGCGTCGTCGCGTGATCAACTGACACCTCTATCGCACCCGACTCTCGCAGCATCCAGCATCCCAGCCAATCCACCATCCGGAGGAACACACCATGACGCAGTTCGATGCCTTCCGCTACGACGGCAAGCGTGCCCTGGTCGTCGGCGGCGCCACCGGCATGGGTGCCGCGGCCGCCGAGCTGGTCCTGGACGCCGGGGCCGAGGTCGTGGTGATGGACTTCGCCGAGGTCACCCTGCCGGGCGCCAAGGCCATCCACGTCAACCTGGGCGAGAAGGCCTCGATCGACGCCGCCATCGACGAGATGCGGCGGGCCGGTCGACGCCGCTGCTCTCCTGCGCCGGTGTCGCCGACGGCACGCCCGGCATCGAGAAGATCAACTTCATCGGCCACCGCCACCTGATCGACCCGCTCATCGCGAAGGACATGCTCCCGTCGGGCTCGGCGATCGGCTTCATCTCCTCGGCCGCCGGCCTCGGGCTGGGAGGCCAACCTGCGCCAAGCTCACAGGAGTACCTCGGCCACTCCGGACTTCGATTCGGCGGTCGAGTGGATCGCCGTGAACGGCAGGCGCCGACTACATGTCGACCAAGCAGGCCGTCTGCGCGTACGTCGCCAGCCAGGCCTTCCCGATGCTGAAGCGCGGCATCCGCATCAACGCCATCTGCCCCGGCCCCACCGACACCCCGCTGGCCCAGGCCAACAAGGAGATGTGGCTCGGGCTTCGGCGCCGACTTCCGCGGCGAGATCGGCGTCGAGGCCTCGACCCCGCTCGAGCAGGCCTACCCGCTCGTGTTCCTGTGCAGCGACGCCGCCTCGAGCGATCAACGGCATCACCATGATCACCGACATCGGCTACATCAGCGCCGGCATCACCGAGGCGTTCCCGCCCGCCACCGAGGTCGCCAACTTCCTCCTCGGTCGGTACTGATGCCCGCCGCGGCCGACACCACGAAGGTCGGCGTCGTCGGCTGCGGCCTCATGGGTTCCGGCATCGCCGAGGTCTCGGCCCGGGCCGGCCTGGACGTGGTGGTGCTCGAGGCCGACGAGCGTGCGGTCGACGCCGGACGGGACCGGGTCGAGCGCGTCGCTGGCCCAGGCCGTCCGGCGCGGCAAGCTCTCCGAGGACGATCGGGCGGCCACGTTCGAACGGGTCAGCTTCAGCTGGGAGCCCGACGCGCTGGCCGACCGCCAGATCGTCGTCGAGGCCGTACCCGAGATCGAGGTGCTGAAGCTCGACACCTTCCGCATGATCGACAAGGTCGTCGCCGATCCCAAGGCCGTGCTGGCCTCGAACACGTCCTCGATCCCGATCATGAAGCTCGCCATGGCCACCGATCGGCCCGAGCAGGTCATCGGCATCCACTTCTTCAACCCCGTGCCGGTGCTCCCGCTGGTCGAGCTCGTGCCCTCGCTGCTGACGTCGGCCGCAGTGGTCGAGGAGGCCGCCGGCTTCGCGTCGCGCCAGCTCGGCAAGCACGAGATCCGCTCGCAGGACCGGGCCGGGTTCGTGGTGAACGCACTCCTGATCCCCTACCTGCTGTCCGCCATCCGGATGCTCGAGTCGGGGTTCGCCACGGCCGAGCACATCGACGAGGGGATGGTCCAGGGCTGCGCCCACCCGATGGGGCCTCTGGCGCTGACCGACCTCATCGGCCTCGACACGGTGATGGCGGTGGCCGAGTCGATGTACGAGGAGTTCAAGGAGCCTCTCTACGCTCCGCCCCCGATGCTCTCGCGCATGGTCGACGCCGGTCTGCTCGGCCGGAAGTCGGGACGCGGGTTCCACCAGTACCCATGAGGCGAAGGGCCACACCACGATGAACCTGACGATGCTCCTCGAGATGGTCGCCGAGGCCGCCCCCGATCGACTGGTCGTGGGCTCGCGAGCTGACGGGATCTCGGCCCGAGAGCTGCTGCGCCGCGTCGACCAGCTCGCCGCGCAGCTCCGGTCGACCGGTGCCGAGCACCTGGCCTGGGTCGGGCTCAACTCCGATGCCTACCCCGTCGCGCTGCTCGGAGCGGCGAAGGCAGGCCTACCGTTCGCCCCGGTGAACTACCGGCTGACCGACGAGCAGCTCTCGGCGGTGCTGAAGCGACTGGTCCCGAGCGTGGTCGTGGCCGGGCCTGATGTCGTGGCGCGCATCGACGGCATCGAAGGACTCGACATCCGGAACGAGGCCGAACTGTCGAGCGGCATCGTGCCGAGCGCAGACGAGGAGCCGATCGACTTCGGGTTCGTCGATCCGGACGACATCGCCGTCCTGCTGTTCACCAGCGGCACGACCGGCGAGCCCAAGGCTGCGGTGCTGCGCCACCGGCACCTGGTCTCCTACGTCATCAGCAGCGTGGAGTTCCTCGGCGCGGACGAGGACGACGCCCAGCTGGTGAGCGTTCCGCCGTACCACATCGCCGGAATCTCCTCAGTGCTGAGCTCGCTCTACAGCGGGCGCCGGCTGGTCTACCTCCCGTCGTTCGATGCCGAGCAGTGGGTGCGCACCGCCGCCGCGGAGCGGGTCACCCACGCCATGGTCGTCCCGACCATGATGGGCCGCGTCCTGTCGATCATCGAGGACGAGGGCGTCGACCTGACGGCGCTGCGCCACCTGTCCTACGGCGGGGGCCGCATGCCGATCGAGCTGATCGAGCGGGCCATGAAGCTGCTCCCCCACGTGAACTTCGTCAACGCCTACGGGCTGACGGAAACGAGCTCGACGGTCACGGTGCTGGGTCCCGACGACCATCGGGCGGCCGTCGACAGCGTCGATCCCGAGGTCCGCCTGCGCCTGGGTTCGGTTGGGCGACCGCTCGACTCGGTGGAGCTGGAGATCCGAGACCCCGACGGCACGCCGCTCGGCCCCGGCGAGCGCGGCGAGATCTGCGTTCGGGGCGAGCAGGTGGCCGGTGAGTACCTCGGTCGCCGGGTGATCGACGATGACGGCTGGTTCGCGACCAACGACGCGGGGCACCTCGACGCCGCCGGGTTCCTGTTCCTCGACGGTCGCCTCGACGACGTCATCGTCCGCGGGGCCGAGAACCTCTCCCCCGGCGAGATCGAGGATGTGCTGCTGAGCCATCCCGGGGTGCAGGAAGCGGCTGTGGTCGGCATCCCCGACGCGGAGTGGGGCGAGGCGGTGGCCGCGGCCGTCGTCATCGACCCGAACCAGTCGGTGTCGGCCGACGACCTGCGTGACTGGGTGCGCCAGCAGCTGCGCTCGACGAAGACCCCCGAGCGGATCGAGTTCCGCGCCGAGCTGCCCTACAGCGAGACGGGCAAGCTGCTGCGCCGCGTGATCCGCCAGGATCTGTCCGACGTGCCCGAGTGACCCGGTCGAGTGACCTCGCGACTGGTCTCGTCGACTGATCTCGCGACTGACCGGGCGAGGCTCAGCCGGCCTCGCCCGCGGCGAGCACCGCCCGGGCTCGGGCCGCGACCACCTCGTCGACCATCTGACCTTCGAAGGCGATCGTCATCCCGCCGGCGTCGTCGAACGCGACGAGCAGGCGGCCGGCCCAGTCGAGCTCCTCGGCCGACGGCCGGAACGCCTCGTTGGCCAGGGCCACCTGGGCCGGGTGGATGCAGAGCTTGCCGGCGTAGCCGAGGGCCCGGGCCTCGAGCGCCTCGGCAGTGAAGCGCTCGTCGTCACCGAAGTCGAGCGTGACCAGGTCGAGGGCCGGGATGCCGGCCAGACGCGTGGCCATGGCCACGTACGCCCGTGCGTACGCGACCTCCGCATTGGCCGTGGTGCGGATGCCGCCGAGGTCGGCGATGTAGTCCTCCGCTCCGAAGTAGCAGGCGACGACCGGCGGACCGAGGAGCTCCCGTGCGTCTGCGACGCCGAGCACGGTCTCGATGCCCGCCACGATCGCCCGCCCGCCGAGCGCGTCGGCGACGTGCTGCCGCTGCGCGGTCGACTCGATCTTCGGGACGACCACCGCGGCCAGCCCGTCGGGCAGCGCGGCGACGTCATCGGCGAACCACTGCGTGCCCGGGGAGTTGACCCGGACGCAGACGGGCACGCCCGCGGCCAGCTCTCCGGCTGCCGGACCGATCGTCGTCCGCGCCTCGGCTTTGCCCGCCGGCGGAACGGCGTCCTCCAGATCGAGGACGACGACGTCGGGCGCTGATCGTGTCGCCTTGGCCGCCAGGTCCGGCCGGTTGGCGGGGACGAAGAGCATGCTGCGCCACCGCTGCGTCATGTCGGACGGCGGTGCATCAGCGCCGAGCGACGGCAGCGGGCGACGATCTCGTCGCGCTGGTTGAACGCTCGGTGCTCGAAGACGACGATCCCCTGGGTCGGCCGGGAGGACGACAGCCGGGCCGACACGACCTCGGTCTCGGCATGGATCGAATCGCCGGGGACCACTGGGGTGGGGAACGCGATCTCCTCGAATCCGAGGTTGGCGACCGTGGTCCCGAGGGTGGTCTCGAAGACCGACAGGCCGATGAGGAGCGAGAGCGTGAAGAGGCTGTTCACCAGCCGGGTGCCGAACTCGGTGCCCTCGGCGAACGACTCGTCGAGGTGCAGCGGCTGCGCGTTCATGGTGAGCACCGAGAAGAGGGTGTTGTCCGCCTCGGTGATCGTGCGGGTGACCGCGTGCTCGATGACCGACCCGGGGACCAGATCCTCGAACCATCGACCCATCACAGGTCGTTCTCGTGCCGTCACACGATCATCCTTCGCCAGGCCGCTCGTCGTCGCTGCGGCGCCCATCGGTAGCCGGACCAACGTAGTGGCCGGTTCCCGTCGCCTGGACCGGTCGCCCGACACGCCCGACCTCTACGAGGTGCCCGAGACGCCCGACCGCGTGCACCGGGCTCAGGTTGCGGCGACCTGCTCGAGCACGTCGGCCACCGCCTGTGGCTCGGTGATCATCAGGTCGTGGCCGGTGTCGACGTCCCACAGCCGACCCTCGCCTCGGTACTCCTCCATGAGGTCGGGGTCGCGGGTGGCCAGGGTCGACGTGCACACGATCGAGTACCGGGGGATCGCCCAGAGCGCGTCCTCGTTCGTCAGATCCAGCTTCTGCTCGAAGCAGGCCCACGGGTGCGAGGTCAGCCGCTCGTCCGTCCACATGAGATCGTCGGGATCGGTGACCCCGTAGAAGGCCGCCGCCCCGGGAGCGGGGTGCAGGACGCACTCGACGCCGTTGATCTCCTCGCTGTGCTCACGGGTGATGAGGATGACGGGCCCGGCCACGTCGACGAGCGACTGGCCGTTCGCCGGGTTGGCCGCGTCCAGGTAGACGATGCGTCCGATCCGCTCGGCGGCCCGGTCCGCCACGCCGGTGATCACCATGCCGCCGTAGCTGTGGCCCACCAGGATCACGTCGTGAAGGTCCTCGTAGAAGAGGAGCGCCAGGATGTCGCGGATGTGCAGGTCGAGGTCGATGCCGGGCGCCATGAGGTGGGAGCGGTCGCCGACCCCGCTCATCGTCGGCGCGTAGACCTCGTGACCCGCGGCGCGGAGCAGCCGAGCCACCTTCTGGTAGCACCAGCCGCCGTGCCCACCCCCGTGCACCAGTACGTACGTCGCCATCGGTCACCTCTTCTGTCCGTGGTTGCCCGGCCAAGGTAGTCAGCGATGTCGGTGCAGAGCCGAAGCACCGAAAGTAGGTTCCGGACATGACTGCCACGGGCGCTCCCCCGGCCGACCTGCTCGACCCGACCTGGTGGGTCGACCTCGACCGGGTCCACGAGCTCTTCACATGGGCGCGCCGTGAAGCCCCCGTCTACCGGGAGGCCAACGGCGTGTGGGTCGTCACCCGCCACGCCGACGTCATCGACGTCGAGCGTCGCAGCCACGTGTTCTCCTCCCGGGGCGCCTACCGGGCCAACATCAACGTCGACGAGTCGAACATGATCGCCCTCGACGACCCCGAGCACCTCGAGCAGCGTCGCCTCGTCAGCCGGCGGTTCACCCCTCGGGCCGTGCAGCAGGACGAGCACGTTCCTGCAGTCGCGCATCGACGAGCTGCTCGACGGCGGTGGCAGACCAGGGCCAGCTCGAGGTCGTCCACGACCTCGCCGCCCAGCTGCCGTCGCGCCTCACCGCCGACCTGCTGGGCTTCCCGGAGGACCGGTGGGAGGACATCAAGTCGTGGTCCGAGCGGCTGATGCGCACCGACGCGGTCACGTTCGACAACGACGCGCTCATGGGCGTGATGAACGCGATCATGGAGTTCAACCCGCTGCTGGTGGAGACGGCGGCCGAGCGCAAGGGCTGCCCGGCCGACGACCTGATCTCGGTCTGGGCCGGGGTCGACATGGACCCGATGACGATGATGCACGAGACCGGACTGTTCATCGCCGGCGGCGCCGAGACCACCCGCACCGTGATCGCCCGGGGCCTGGCGGTCCTCGCCGAGCACCCCGACCAGTGGGAGGCGGCCGCCGCCGACCCGCTCGCTCGTGCACGGCCTCGTCGAGGAGGTCATCCGCTGGGTGACACCGCTCAACAACATGTTCCGGCAGGTCCTCACCGACGACCACATCGGCGAGCAGCCGGTGCAGGCCGGCGACCGGGTGATGCTCGCCTACCCGTCGGCCAACCGGGACGAGGCGGTCTTCGACGAGCCGTTCCGCTTCGACATCCGCCGCGACCCGAACCCGCACGTCGCGTTCGGACAGGGCACCCACTTCTGCGTCGGCGCCAACCTGGCCCGCCTCGAGCTGCGCCTGCTGTTCGGTGCGCTGACCCAGCAGTGGACGAACCTGCGAGTGCTCACGGCTCCCGACATCGAGCCCAACATCTTCGCCGGGGCGGTGCGCCGCTTCGACCTGGCCTTCGACCTCCGCTGACACGTCGAATCCCGGTCCGGTCCGCTGCAGTCCTCGACGACACCTGCGTCAACCTGATCCAGCTCATGCAACGCACCGACTGACCCGTACCGCCGCACCCTTCGCTGTCACACCCCCTTCGTAGTGTCGAGGAATGGCCGCGAAACCGCACACCTCGGTCCCAGCGACTGAATCTGATAATCTGATTTCATGCCTGAGGTCAGCGCCACTGATGCAGCCCGCAACTTCGCCGACCTCCTCGACGCCATCGAACACCGCGGGGAGCACTTCACGATCGTGCGCCGCGGCAAAGCGATCGCCCACCTCGAACCCGTGAACGGCGGCCGAGGGTCCGAGGCCAAGGCGTTGCTCCGACGCCACCGCCCCGACCGGGGCTGGGCGGCTGATCTCCAGGACGTGCGAGGGCTCCTCGAGATCGAGGAGCGCGGGTGAGCCGCCTCCTGCTCGACACCACGTTCCTCATCGACGCCGAGCGATCTGGAAGCGATCTGGACGAGGTCATCGAAGACGACGACGACGTCGCCATCGCGGCGATCACGGTGGCCGAGCTCCGAGTGGGTGCCCTTCTCGCCAACCGTCGGCATCAGACCGCACGAGCTGGCTACGTCGAGGACGTCATCGGCGCCATCCCTGTCCTCGAGTACGACCTCGACGTGGCCGAGGCGCATGCACGACTGCTGGTCGAGGTCCGAGCGCAGGGCAAGCCTCGCGGCGCGCACGACCTCATCATCGCGGCCACCGCCAAAGCCTTCGACCTCCAGGTGGTCAGCGCCGACGAATCCGCGTTCATGGACCTCCCAGGGGTGAACCTCCGCACCCACCGATAGTCGCGGTTCACGGCGGCCGGCGTTCCGAGCTCACCTGGAGCTGCGGATGTCGATTCGCCAGGGAGACTGATCCGGCCTGCCTTTTGACGCTGTCTCGTTTGTCTCGCTTCACCACGGGAGACGCGAGACAAACGAGACAAACGAGACAAACGAGACAGCCTCACGCCAACTGGGGATCGACTCGGGTTGCTCGCGTCGGGACAGCCGACCGCGCTACTTGAGCACCGTGCCAATCAGGGGGCAGTCGGAGGTGAACAGCGGGCTGGGCTCGTCGCTGAGCTCCATGCCGGGCGTGGTCGGTGCGGTTCCGGTTGCCATCTCTGTGGGCGACAGGATCGAGAGCACACCGGGCTGATCCTCGAGGCGATCCTTCACTGCGCCTGCCCCGGACGTGCCGTCGGCGATGTCGATGCGGAAGCTGCTCGGCAGGATGTCGGCCGTGACGTTCTCCACGATCTCCTTCTGGTCGGCGAACAGGCAGCGGAAGTCGTCCATCGAATCGGCCTGGGTCGCGTAGAGCACGCCGGTGATGGTGGGATCGGCGAGGAGCTGCTGGCGGACCGCATCGACCTGCGGAGCGGTCGCGTCCGCCCGCATGAAGATGACGAGGTCACCGTGTTGATGGGCGGCCACGGCCTCGGTGCTCTGGGTCTCGAGGTCGGTGTCGGAGGTCCCGACCCGAGCGAGCGCTCCCACGCCGATCATCAGCACGACGATGGCGACGATCGCGATCGAGAGGCGACGTCGCCCAACGCGGCGCGACGCGCGTCGCTCGAGTTCAGCCAGTGGAGTCCGAGCGATCGGCGGGTCTTCGACGACGATGGCGGCGACTCGGCGGAGCTCATCCACGATGGCCTCCCGTGGGGTCGGGCTCCTCTTGGAGCGATCGGGCAAGGCTGCGGCTGGCATCGGCCAGCGTGGAGGACACGGTGCTGCGGGAGATGCCCATCGCAGTCGCGATCTGGGCCTCGGTCAGATCGGCCACGAACCGAAGGACGATCGCCGTTCGCTGTCGTTCGGGCAGGTCGGCGACGAGCGCCCACGCCTCACCCGCAGGCGCAGGGACATCCGGAGGCGGCAGCCGGCGGGCCAGGAGACGCCGCTCGAGTGACCGCCGCCGCTCTCGGCGACGCACCACGTTGAGGGCGACGCGAAAAGTCCATCCGGCAGGTGACGCCATCTGCTGCACGCGCGGCCAGGCCATCAGGGCTCGGAGGAAGGCCTCGTCGGCCGCGTGCCGAGCAGTGTCGGCCTGGCCGGTCGCCAATAGCAGCGACGTCACGACCCGACCGTGCTCGGCCTCGTAGAACTCCTCGAAGCCCAGATGTTCCACCATGCGCGACCCGCTCACGTCTCTCTAAGTCACGAGCACCACAGAATGCCGGGTATCGCACCACTATTTCTGGCCACATCTGGGCGGCAATCCACGCCAGGTGTGGATCAAGGCGCAGATTTCGGAGGTCAGGTCGACTGCGCTTCGAGGCCGGTGCGGGGGAGGCCGAGGATCGCCGCGGCTTCGTCGGGGGTGGCGACCGGGCGACCAGCATTCGCGCAGCGGTCGACGGCTTCGGTGACGAGCTCGACGTTGGAGGGCTGACGGTCGCCGCCGTAGAACTCGAGCCCGACATGGAGGTGTCCGCCTCGCTCGAGCGCCAGCCCGGCCAGGTCGCTGGCGATCAGGTCGCCGCCGACCAGCGAGACCGCCCACGGGACATCGCAGTCGCCGAGGATCTCGAGGTAGGCGTCGAGCGCCGTGGCCGTCGGCGGCAGGCCGAACGGCGCACCCATGTAGCCGGTGTCGGACGAGAAGTAGAGCTTGATCATCGAGCCGGCCGGCAGCCGACCGGCGCGCCACCAGGCCACCACGGTCTGCAGGAAACCGGGCTCGTAGATGGCCATGCTCGGCCCGAGGCGGTGCTCCTCGCAGATCCGGAAGGCCCGGGCGATGGTGTCGTAGGAGTTGCCGTAGACGATGCCGCCGGACGGCACGCCGGCCGCATCCACCCCGCCGAGGTTCACCGAGCCCGGGTCGACGATGCCCAGCCGGGAGAGGCCGCTTGCGGCCAGCGGGATCTGGTGCTCGTAGCTGAGCCCGTCGGAGAAGTGGATCGTCGGATAGATCAGCGCATCGGGACGCTCGGCGAGGACGGGACGCCAGCCCTCGAGGTAGCGCTCGGCCGCTTCCTGCTCGGTGAGCCCGTAGCGATCGATGTGGTTGTGCACGATGGCGGCGCCGGCCTCGACGCAGGCCAACGCCACCTCGGCGACCTCGGCCGGCGCGACAGGCACGTGCGGATTATCCCGCTGCGACTTCAGCCCGTTGATCGCGACCTCGATGATGACCGGATGGTCGTCCACGGGAACACCTGCTTCGCTCTGACCGCTGTTCGTCACGGGGTGATCGTAGGGACTCGACCCCCGCCGCGCCGCCACCCGGGCGGGCTCATCATCGGAGGCCGGCCACCAGGAACTCGTCCAGGAACCGGTGGACACCCGCGGGATCCGAGGTGTCGACGGCGCCCCCGGGGACGGTGACGAGCGAGATGACGATGCGGATCACCCACTCCGCGGCCCGAACGACATCGAGGTCGGCGCGCACCTCACCGGCGGCGCGCGCCGCCTCGAGGTAGCTCGTGCCAGAAGAGGGCCATGCCCGGCATCAGCTCGGCCAGGCCGGTGCCGACCATCTCGGCGAAGTCGGTCGGCTCGTCCTGCTTCAGCCGGAGGACGAGCGCGCCGGGTTGCTGCTCGAGCGCGAACTCGACCGCCGCGGTCACCTGCCCGGCGAGGCCCCGCTCGGCCGAGACGCGAGCGTGGGCCTCGGCCCAGAACCGCTCGTCGGTGCGGCTGATCGTCGCCACCACGAGCGAGGGCTTGTCCGGGAAGTGTCGGTAGAGCCAGGCCCGGGAGACGCCGGCCTCCTCGCGCGATCTCGCTGACCGTCGTCCGGCGTATGCCCGATCGGCGAAGGCACCGCTCGGTGGCGTCGAGCAACCGGTCGCGGGTGGAGACCGCCGGGGCGTCGGGTGCCGTCGCCGAGCTCGACACCGAACTCGTCCCCGTCCCGGTCCCCTGGGTCACGAGACCTCGAAGTCGGCCAGGTCGGGCTCTCGGGTCCAGTCCCAGTAGTCGACCAGACGCCACGGGCTCAGCCCGTGGATCTCGCCGTAGGAGTTCTTGAAGAACGAGTGCTCGATCGACGGGTGCGACCAGACGTAGGTCTTGATCTCGGCCTGCGTCCGCGCGTGCCAGTCGTCGTAGCGGTCCTGGCGGGGCTCCATGGTGCGGTGGCCCCCGTCGATCAGGGCCTCGATGCACTGGGTGATGTAACGCATCTGGCACTCGGAGTGGAAGATCAGGCTGCCGCCGTGCACGAGGTTGGTGCCCGGCCCGTACATGCAGAACAGGTTGGGGAACTTCGGCACGGTGATGCCGAGGTAGGCAGCTGGGCGCTCGCCCCACGTGGCCCGCAGGTCGGTGCCGTCTCGGCCGACGATGTCCATGGGGAACAGTGCCTTGGTGGCGAGGAAACCGGTGGCGTAGACGATCACGTCCACCTCGTAGCGGGTCCCGTCGACCGTGACGATCGCATCGGGTTCGATGTGGTCGATGGTCGTGCGGACGAGGTCGACGTCGTCTCGGGTGAGGGTGCGAAGCCAGCTGCCGTTGTCCTGCAGCGTGCGCTTGCCGGTGGGCGGGTAGTCGGGCACGACCTTGGCGATCAGCTCGGAGTCGTCGCCCAGCTGGCCGACGATCCAGTCGGTGAACCACTGGCGGGTGGCCTCGTTCATCTCGCTGATGGCCAGGTTGCCGCCGTCGTAGCCGGGGTCGATCTTGGCCGCCGCCAGGCCGGTGTCGCAGACCGCCCAGAACAGCAGGAACCGGTACCACCGGCCGTAGAAGGGAAGGTGCCGCACCGCCCACGGCACGCCCGGCCCGACCTTCACGTGGTAGTTCTCGTTCGGGAACATCCACTGCGCGGTGCGCTGGAACACCGTCAGGTGCGCGACGTCCGGCGCGATGGTGGGCGCGATCTGGAAGCCGCTCGCGCCGGCGCCGATCAACGCCACCCGCTTGCCCGTGAGGTCGACGATCGTGGTCCCACCGCGACGAGTGGAACGACGGTCCGTCGAACGTGTCCATCCCCGGGAAGTCGGGGATGTTCGGCACGGTTCAGCTGGCCGACCGCCGAGATCACGGCGCGGGCCACGATCGTCGACTCGGTGCCGTCAGCGGCCCGCACCCGCACCGACCAGGTGGCCGACCCGTCGTCCCAGTCGGCGCCGAGCACCTCCGTCTGCCAGCGGACGTGGGGCTCGACCCCGTGCTTCGTCATGACTCGCTCGAAGTAGGCCTGCAGCTCGGGCTGCTGGGCGAAGAACTCGGTCCAATGGTCGCTCGGCTCGAAGCTGTAGCAGTAGAAGTGGTTGGCGATGTCGACCCGGGCGCCGGGATAGCTGTTCTCCCACCACGTGCCGCCGACGCCGGCGTTCTTCTCGACGATCGTGTACGGGATCCCCGCCTCCTCGAGGCGGATGCCGGCCAGCAGACCGGACTCGCCGCACCCGATCACGACGACCGGGAACGCCTCGCGGGCGGCGTCGTCGAGCGGCACGGCGACCCGCCGGGCGTCGGCGCCGTCGAGCTCCATCTCCTCCATGACCATGGGGACGTACTCGGCGGGCACGTCCTCGCCGACGAGCCAGTCCATCATCTCCTTCATCAGCTCGGCCGAGGTCGGCTCAGGCTCCGGACATCCTCGGTCGCGGTAGTCGCGGATCACGTCGAGGGCGATCGACCGCACCTCGGCCTTGTCCTCCTCGCTCATGAAGCCCTGCACCTCGTTGATGAGCAGCCCGTTGGTCTTCAGGCGGCCGCGGATCAGCTCGGGGTCACCCGACATGTGGACGAGCGACAACATCAGTGTCGGGATGCTGACGTCGAGCAGCAGAGCCTCGATCTCGTCGTCGGACGTCGTGAACCGCTCACCGGCGTGCGGGTTGCGCATGGTTGGTCCCCTTCGAGCGCGGCCGGCTGTGCCCCGGCGAAGTCGGCCAGGGTACACAACATCGTGATTCTGTCTAGTGGTCAGCGGCGAGCACGGCGAGCTGCACCTCTTCGGCGACGAGATCCGCGTTGATGGCGGCACCGGCCATCAGGCCCGCGGCGGCCGCTCCGATCACCTGGGCCATCGGATCGGTGACGTTGCCGGCCAGCCAGACGCCCGACACGGCGGAGGCGCCCACGCCGTCGGACGCGACGTGGGTGCCCATTGCCGACGGGTGGTCGGTGGCCTCGAGCCCGAGCGAGGTGAGCACCCCGGCCCGCGCCGCGAAGGTCGGGGTGACGGCGAACGCTCGACACGGCACGATCCGGCCGTCGTCGAGGCGGACGCCGGTGAGCTGGTCGTCATCGACCACGAGCGACTCGACATGGCCCTCGACCAGTTCGACGCCGCGAGCCTGCAGACCTTCGATCTCGGCGTCGGTCGGGCGAGGACCGTCGTGGAGGAACATGGTCACCTCCGCCGTGAGCTGGCGGAAGAGCTGCGCGACGTGCGTGGCCCGCGGACCGCTCACCAACACGCCGACCGGCTGGTCGCGGACCTCCCATCCGTGGCAATAGGGGCAGTGCACGACCTCGTTGCCCCAGCGCTCGCGCACCCTGGGATCTCGGGCAGCTCGTCGACGAGGCCGGTCGTCACGAGCAGCCGTCGACCCTGCACGGACCGGCCGTCCTCGAGCGCCACCGCGAAGCCGGCGCCGGTCCGCTCGGCCGAGATGGCCCTGCCCTCGGTCACCTGCACCCCGTAGCCGGCCACCTCGGCCCGGGCGATGGCCATCAGCTCGGCCGGCGGCGTGCCGTCACGGGTGAGGAAGCTGTGCACCTCGGCCGCGGGGGCGTTCCGGGGATCACCCGCGTCGACGACGAGCACCGAGCGCCGGGAGCGGCCGAGGGCCAGGGCGCCGTTGAGCCCGGCGGCGCCCCCACCGATCACGATCACGTCTTGGAGGTCCTGCGGTTGGGAGTTCATGTCTGCAGGGTAGGGAGCGCAGGTGTCTGGCGCATAGGCTCTTGCCGATGACGCAAGACACCGATTCCCTCGAGAGCGCCGCTCGCCGTCGGCTCCGTGGCCTCCGCACCGCTCGGGGCTGGTCGCTCGACGAGCTGGGACGGCGGTCGCACATCAGCGGCTCGACCATCAGTCGCATCGAGACCGGCCACCGACGCATCGCGCTCGACCAGCTCGTCAGCCTGGCCCGGGCGCTCGACACGACGGTGGACGAGCTGCTGGCGGAGGCCGACGACGAGGACGTCGTGATCCGCCCCACGCGCGACGTCGTGCGGGGGGTGACGAACTGGACCCTCAGCCGGCCCGACGACCCCTCCGGTCGCATCGTGGCCAAGATGCGCCTGCCGGCGTCGAAGCGCCGACCTGATCCCCGGGTGCACCCTGGTCGCGAGTGGTTCTACGTGCTCGACGGCACTGCCCGGCTCATGCTGGGCGAGCGGGAGCACCTGATCGAGGCCGGTCAGGCCGCCGAGTTCGACACCATGACCCCGCACTGGATCACCGGGTACGGCGGTCCGGTCGAGCTGCTCACCATCTTCGATCGCCACGGCGAGCAGGCCCACCTCCGTTCCCGCTGAGTCCGTGGCGCGGTCAGCGATGGCCCGCCGACGCGCGGGACGTTCGGGCACGGTCGGCCCCTCGGGCCCCTTGGAGATCCGGTCTTGACATGCAGCCATTTGGCTGCCTATGGTCGGAGGCCAAGAACCTGTCCGGGACCCTGCACACCGAGAGGACCACCGCCATGGTCGACATCCTCCACCGCTTCGGCATCGCCACCACCCCCCGCGAGGTCTACGACTCGCTCACCACCATCGACGGGCTGGCCTCCTGGTGGACCCGCGACGTCACGGGCGATCCCGAGTCGGGCGGCACCCTCACCTTCACCTTCGGCGGGCCGGACCGCAGCGTCCGATGGGAGGTCACCTCGACCGTTCCCGACCAGCAGGTCACCTGGCGTTGCGTCCACGGTCCCGACGAGTGGATCGACACGACGGCCGTGTTCGACCTCGAGGCCACGGACGACGAGACCGTCGTGCGGTTCGCCCACGCCGGTTGGCGCGAGCCCGTCGAGTTCATGGGCCACTGCACCACCAAGTGGGGGTACTTCCTGCTCGGGCTGAAGTCCGGGCTCGAAGGTGGCAAGGCCAACCCGTTCCCCGGCGAGCTGCAGATCAGCAGCTGGGGGTGAGCGACCGCTCGTCCACCATGGACGAGGTGTTCAAGGCGTTGGCCGACCCCAGCCGACGCCAGCTGCTCGACCGGCTCAACGTCGAGAACGGCCAGACGCTGCGCGAGCTCTGCGCCGGTCTCGACATGGCCCGCCAGTCCGTCAGCAAGCACCTGGCGATCCTCGAGGCCGCCGACCTCGTGGTCACCGTTCGCCAGGGCCGCGAGAAGTTGCACTACCTGAACGCCGGACCGATCAACGACATCTCCGATCGCTGGATCAACCGCTACGACCGCGCCCGAACGGACGCGCTCTCCGATCTGAAACGAGCCCTGGAGGCCACCCCGATGACCAAGCCCGCCTTCGTCTACACGACCTACATCGACACCACCCCCGAGCAGCTCTGGCGTGCGCTGACCGAGCGCGAGTTCACCGAGCGCTACTGGGGAATGACACCGATCACGACCTGGGACGTCGGCGCCACCATCACCTGGGAGCACCACGGCGTCACCATCGCGGACCCCGAACAGGTGGTGCGGGAGTACGACCCCTACCGCCGCCTGTCGTACACATGGCACGCCTTCACCCCCGAGCTGGGGAGCGGCCTTCGGGTTCGATGACGAGCTCGTCGCCACGCTGGGCGCCGAGCGCCGCTCGACCGTGACGTTCGAACTGGAACCGGTCGACTCGATGGTCAAGCTGACCATCGTCCACGGCGGCTTCGACGACGACAGCACGATGGCGGGGATGATCGTCGACGGCTGGCCCCGCGTGGTGTCCGATCTCAAGACGCTGCTCGAGACCGGCCACGTCCTCCCCAAGGCACCCCAGGACGCGTAGGTCCGGCCCGCGGGATCAGATGGCATCGCGGACGATGGGGCAGGTCATGCAGTGGCCGCCGCCGCCACCGAGCTCGGCGCCGACGATGGTGATGACCTCGATGCCCGAGACTCATCGGTGACCTCCACGCCGGGCGCCGCGTCGGACGGTCGTGCCGGGTGTCACCCAGGGCCTGCACGATCCTCGGGCGCATCGCCGGCATCCTGCTCACCGCCATCGCCGTGTCGCTCCTCGCCGACGGCGGCACCCGCACGGTCGTCGCCACCCTCGACGCCCTGGGCCGCCAGCTCGCCCTCTCCTCGCCGTGTCCGTCGGGCCCCCTCTTCCTCGGGGACGTCGTGGTAGAGGACGAGCAGCGTCAGGTCGTAGACGATCTTGGTCGACGCCGGCGATGATCAGCGGCCACCCGAAGGTCGTGTGGTCGAGCAGGATGCCGGCCAGCAGCGGCGTGGCAGCCGACGCCAGGCTGCGAGGCACGTTGGTGACGCTCGATGCCGCGGCCCGCTCCTCGGCCGGGACGACGGCCATCACGAACGCCTGCCGGGCCGGGACGTCCATCTGCGCGAACAGGGCGCGGGCCAGCAGCAGCGCGACGGCGATCGCCCCGGTCGGAGCGAAGGCGGCGAGGATCAGGAGGCAGTTGGCCGGGATGTGGGTGAACGCCATGGTCCTGATGAGGCCGAACCGGCGGGCCAGTCGGGGGGCCAGCGTCTGCGAGCACGCACCGAGGAGACCCGCCGCGAAGAACACCGCGCCGGTGGCCGCCGCGGTCAGGTCGAAGCGGAGGTGCAGCCAGAGGACCAGGAGCGACGTGACGACGAAGCCGCTGCCCGCCGAATCCACGCTGAACAGGGCGGCCAGCTCGAGGACCGTGCGGCGTGAGGTGTGCAGCACGGGACGGCGCTCCGGGCCGGGGCCGGCGTCGGGTCCGACCCGCTCGAGGTGGCGGTAGATCATGAAGATGACGACTGCCGCCAGCGCGTAGAGAACGAAGCCGAACCGCTGGGCCGACACGACGTCCCAGCCGTTGCGGTGGGCCAGCATCTCGGGCACCCCGGAGACCAGGGCGCCGATGGCTCCGGCGAAGATCGCGGCCAGGTTGTAGACCGCGAACAGGTGCGGACGATCGGGCGCCTCGACCACGCCGGCCACGTACGCCTGCTCGGTCGGGAGGAAGACGCTCACATCGCCCGCCGACGGGTTGAGGGTTCCGAGGACGGCGATCACCATGAGCGGCCAGAACCAGATGACCGACGCGAACCCCAGACCGGTCGCGACCATGACCCCGGTGGCGGCCAGCAGCAACGTCCGCAGCGAGGTGCGGTGCGCGGTGAGACCGAACGCGAGGGTCATGGCGGCCGAGCCGATGAGCGTGCCGGTGACGACGGCCCCGACCTGGACGGGAGTGAAGCCGAGCCCGGTCAGGTACTGCGCCAGCAGCACGCTGACGAACCCGTCGGCGAAGCCGCGGATGCCGCGGCCCCACACGATGCGGGTGACGTCACGGGGGGCAGAGGCGGGGAGGATGCGGCGCATGGCCTCAGCAGCGTGGCATCGATGCCGGCCCCAGGTGAGCGGACTCAGGTGAGCCGGGGGAGCACCTCGGTGCGCACCAGGTCGAGGCTGGTCCACGCCACCTCTGGGGGAATGCCCCCGCAGAGCGGGTGCATGGCGAGGTAACCGGCGGTCCGCACGTGCTCCACCGCCTCGTCGGGGGTGAACACCCGGTACGGGGTGCCGCTGGCCTGGAGCTCGGCCACGGTGTCGGCCATGGTCGTGGACGCAGGGAGCCCGCGGTCCTCGTTCCACTCCCGGTAGCTCCGCACCTCGCTCAGCACGTGCTCGCCGATCTGATCCCAGAACCGGTCGGGATCGGTCGCCACGAAGGCCGAGGTGATGGAGTCGTTGGGCGTCTCCACGAACATCTGCGGCTCGACGCCGGCGGCCTCGCACTCGCGCTCGTAGAGCGCGGACAGGTCGTCGCTGCGCTCGGTGAGCATCCCGATGCCGAGGCGGACCGCCCGACGCACCGCGGCCGGAGTTCCCCCGCCCATGAAGAGCATCGGACCACCCGGCGTGTGGGGCACGGGCGTCACCCGACAGGCTCGGCCCTCGTACTCGAACGGCTCACCCGTCCAGGCCTGCCGCATCACCTTGACCGACTCCTCCAGCCGGCGGCCGCGAGCGGAGAACGACTGACCGAACATCTCGAACTCGGCCGGCCGGTAGCCCGCGCCGAGTATGTAGGAGACCCGACCCTTCGACAGGAGGTCGATCACCGCCATGGTCTCGGCCAGGCCGACCGGGTCGTGCAGCGGCGCGATCAACGCGGCCACCTGGATCTCCAGGGTCGTCGTGCGAGCAGCCATGGCCGCGGCCAGCGCGAGCGGGGCGGGCAGATAGCCGTCCTCGACGCCGTGGTGCTCGGAGACGGCTACGGCGAGGGCGCCGTTCTCCTCGCCCCATCGGGCCATCTCGAGCGCGGCCTCGTAGTGCTCGGCACCGGCACTTCGCATGTCGAACCTGAGAATGAGCACGGCATCTCCTGGAGGCGGGCTGACAGGTGCGTCACCCTGCCACACCGTCCCCGTCCGCCACCCCGTGGTCGCCCAGGTGGGCGGCCTTCGGCGTGTCGACGCGCTGCGAGTGGTAGATCCCGCGGTGCGACGAGAACACGTACGACATCACGCACGCCACCGCGAACAGGACGAACCCATCGGCCCCGAACAGCTCGGCGCCCATGACCGTGCACGCGATGGGTACGTTCGCCGCCCCCGCGAACACGGCCACCAGACCCACCGCGGCCATGACGTGCGGGTCGACGCCGAGGAGCCGCCCGAGCGTGACGCCGAGCGTCGCCCCAATGACGAACAGCGGCGTCACCTCACCGCCCTGGAACCCCGAGCCCAGCGTCACCGCGGTGAACAGCAGCTTCCACGCGAAGGCAAAGGCCACGACACCGATGCCGCCGGCCAGCGACGCCACGATCAGGTCGATCGAGAGGCCGTTGTAGTCGCGGTTGCCCACCAGGTAGGTCAGGCCGATCACGGCGAAGCCACCGAGGAACGGGCGAAGCGGCGGCCACACCGACGCGGCCGAGAACACCCCCTGGATGGCGTGCGTGCATCCGGAGAAGCACCGTGCGGTGAGCCCGAACACCAGGCCGGCCAACGCCACCTTGGCGACCAGTGGCGCGGACAGGTCGATGCCGGTGACGGCCGGCAGATCGGTGTGGCGCACTCCGAGGCCCCGGACGACCAGGTCACCCACCAGGGACGCGGTGAGCGCGGGTACGAGCGCGTCGTACCGCATCCGGCCGATGCTCTGGACCTCGAGACCGAACACGAAGCCGGCGATCGGCACCCCGAACACGGCGCCGAACCCGCCGGCCAGCGCGGCGATCAGCATGATCCGCCGGTCGGCCGGCTTCAGCCCTGCCAGGCGCGAGAACCAGTCGGTGAGGCTGCCCGACATCTGCAGCGCGGTGCCCTCGCGGCCCGCCGAACCCCCGAAGAGCTGGGTGATCTCGGTGCCGAGGTAGACAAGCGGTGCCATTCGCCGCGGGACCCATGCCCTGGGTTCGTGGATCTCGTCGATGATCAGGTTGTTCCCGGCCACCGCGTCGCCGCCCCCGTAGTGGTACGCGAGCCCGACCGCGAAGCCGGCGACCGGCAGCAGCCAGAGCAGCCAGGGGTGGTCGAGGCGGATCTCGGTGACCCAGTCGAGGGTGATCAGGAAGCCCGCCGACGAGAGGCCTGCGAGCACACCGACCACCGAGCCCAGCCCGATCCACCTGCCGAGGTGGACGAGCACCAGTCCCTGCGAGCGGAGCCCGGGTCGGATGCGATCACGGAGCCCGGCGAAGGAGCGGTCGCCCGACGCGTCCGGGAGGTCGGGTTCCGCAGGCTGGTCGGGGTCCGGCATCGCTGCTCCAGGAGAGATCGGTGCCTGACGCACGACTTCGCCGGACGAGGCGAACCTACGCGGTCAGACCACACGTGTGGCACGTTCCGAGTAGGAGCCATCAGCCAGATCGGCGGTTACGGCGAGCCCCATCGCCTGGCGACAGGGTACCGGAGGGTGGGTAGCCGGGCGCAAGCCCCGCATGGTCGAGCACGCCCTGGATGGCCGGCGCAAGCCCTGGATGGCCGGCGCAAGGCCTGGATGGTCGCGCACGCCCTGCGCCAACGGGCCTTCGGCCAGCTCGTCATGCCGTGTCGAGTCTGGAGTCCACCGCAGGACCACAGGAAGTTGTGGCCAGCTCCGCGGAGAAACTTCGCGAGCATGTCGATCTGGGACGAGGTCGTTCGACACCACGGTGACAGCCCAACCGGGACGTGCTCCCGGCCGACAAGGAGATACCCACCCATGCGCTTCCTCATGTACCGACTCGGCGACGAGTCCGTTCCGGTCCCCCAGCTCGACCCCGAGCAGATCGAGCAGATGACCAAGGTCACCGCCGAGGCCACCACGGCCGGCGTGCTCGTGATGAACGGCGGCATCGCACCCACCGCGATGGGATCGATGGTCACCCGCACGAACGGCGAGTTCACCGTCACCGATGGCCCGTTCACCGAGGCCAAGGAGCTGGTGGGCGGCTGGGGTCTGCTGGAGGTGCGCGACAAGGACGAGGCCATCGAGTGGGCCAAGCGCCTGCAGGACATCGCCGGCGACGGCGAGATGCGCGTGCGGCAGGTCTGGTAGCCGCCGGAAGTCGGTCGGCCGTCGGCGGTCGGCGGTCGGCGGTCCGCGATCGGCGATCGGCCTCTCGGGCTTCTTGCTGATACCTGGGAACGATGGTGGGATGGCCGTCGTGACGGCCGCAGAGACGAACGCCGCCGCCGAGGCGGTGATCCGCATCGAGTCGGCCCGGCTCATCGCCGGGCTGGCCCACTACACGGGCGATGTGGGCCTGGCCGAGGAGCTGGCCCAGGACGCAGTCGTCTCCGCGCTGGAGCAGTGGCCGGTGTCGGGGGTTCCGCGCAATCCCGGGGGCTGGCTGATGACCGTGGCCAAGCGACGGGCCATCGACCAGTACCGCCGGAACGAGCGCCTGCGCGACCGGTACCGCGACATCGGTCGCGACCTGGCCATCGACGCGGAGGCGGTCGACCCCGACTTCGACCGCGCCGTCTCCGACGACATCGATGACGACCTGCTCCGCCTCGTGTTCACCGCGTGCCATCCGGTGCTGAACATGCCGGCCCGGGTGGCGCTCACCCTGCGCCTGCTCGGCGGCCTGACGACGGTCGAGATCGCCCGGGCCCACCTCGTGCCCGAGTCGACGATCGCCCAACGCATCGTCCGGGCCAAGAAGACCCTGGCCCGGGAGGAGGTGCCGTTCGAGGTGCCCGAGCCGTCCGAGCGGCCGGCCCGGCTGTCCTCGGTGCTCGAGGTCGTCTACCTCATCTTCAACGAGGGCTACTCGGCCACGGCGGGAGAGGACTGGATGCGACCGGCCCTCTGCGCCGACGCCCTCCGCTTGGGCCGCCTCCTGGCCCAGCTGGCACCCGACGAACCCGAGGTCCACGGGCTGCTGGCGCTGATGGAGATCCAGGCGTCACGACTGGCGGCGCGGACTGATGCCGACGGCCGACCCATCTTGCTGCTCGACCAGGACCGACTGCAGTGGGACCGGCTGCTCATCACCCGTGGCCTGCAGTCGCTCACCCGCGCCGAGGAGCTGGCCAACGCCCTGCACCAAGCCGACGGCCCGTACGCGCTGCAGGCCGCCATCGCCGCCTGCCATGCCGCGGGCCGGTTTGCCCGACGACACCGACTGGCACCGGATCGCCCTGCTCTACGCGGTGCTGGCCGAGACCGCGCCGTCCCCCGTGGTGCAGCTCAACCGAGCGGTCGCGGTGTCGATGGCACTCGGACCCCAGGCCGGGCTCGACCTGGTCGACGAGCTGACCGAGGAGCCGACGCTGCGGACCTACCACCTGCTGCCGAGCGTCCGGGCCGACCTGCTGGTCAAGCTCGGCCGCCACGAGGAAGCCCAGGTCGAGTTCGAGCGGGCAGCCGAGCTCACCGACAACGAGCGGGAGCGGGAGCTGTCCCTGGACCGAGCCCGCGCCGCCGCCGGTCAGGCCGGGCCCGAGCCCGAACCCGGGGCGGAGCTCGACCACCAGGAGCGGGGCTGAGCATCGGCGCCGAGGTGGCCAGGTGCTGACGCGTCGATCACCAAGACCCCGAGCCCCACGTCGATGTTCCTAGTGTGGGGGTCGTGTGGTTCTGGTGGTTCCTCGTCGCGGTCGGCATGTGCCTCGTGGTCCTCGCGGCGTACGACCTCATCCAACGGCGCCACGCCCTGCTGCGCACCTTCCCGATCGTGGGGCACCTGCGCTTCCTGCTCGAGGCGATCGGGCCCGAGCTGCGGCAGTACATCGTCACCGACAACGACCACGAGAAGCCGTTCAGTCGCGACGAACGGCGCTGGATCTATAGCTCCGCGAAGCTGCAGAACTCGCTGTTCGGGTTCGGCACCGACAACGACCTCGACACCGTCGAGAACTACCTGATCATCAAGCACGTCGCCTTCCCGCTCGGCGCCCCCGAAGGCGAGTCACCCGGACCCGATCCGACCCGGCTGCTGCCCAGCGCCAAGGTGCTGGGTGGACCGCGGAGCCGCGTCAAGGCCTTCCGCCCGACGTCCATCGTCAACATCTCGGGCATGAGCTTCGGCTCGCTCAGCGGGGCCGCCATCCGGGCCCTGAACATGGGCGCAGCTCGGGCCGGCGCCCTCCACACCACCGGCGAGGGCGCCATCTCGCCTCACCACCTGCTCGGCGGCGACCTGGTCTGGCAGATCGGCACCGGGTACTTCGGATGCCGCGACGAGCACGGCCGGTTCAGCCTCGAACAGCTGGTGGCCCGGGTGGACCAATCACCGGTGCGGGCCATCGAGCTGAAGCTCAGCCAGGGGGCCAAGCCGGGACTCGGAGGCATGCTTCCCGGCGCCAAGGTCACCGCCGAGGTCGCGTCCATCCGTGGGATCCCCGTCGGCGTCGACTGCAAGAGCCCTCCGTTCCACACCGCGTTCGCCGACGTCGACGGTCTGCTCGAGCTGGTGGAGACCATCGCCGAGGCCACCGGCCTTCCGGTCGGCATCAAGTCGGCGGTCGGTGATCTCGGCTTCTGGGAGTCGCTGGTGGCGCGGACCGAGGCCACCGGGCAAGGCGTCGACTTCGTCACGATCGACGGGGGGGAGGGCGGGACCGGAGCAGCGCCGCTGGTCTTCGCCGACCACGTCGCCCTCCCGTTCCGGTGGGGCTTCAGCCGGGTCTACCGCGCCTTCGCCGAGCGGGATCTGGCCGACGACACCACGTTCATCGGCTCGGCCCGCCTCGGGCTGCCCGCCACCGGCCTGATGGCCATGGCACTGGGGTGCGACATGGTCAACGTGGGCCGTGAGGCCATGTTGGCCATCGGGTGCATCCAGTCGCAGCGCTGCCACACGGGCCGATGCCCGACCGGCGTGGCGACCCAGTCCGCGTGGCGCCAACGAGGTCTCGATCCGGCCGACAAGTCGGTGCGTTGTGCCAACTACCTGGCCGCGCTGCGCTTCGAGCTGCTGCGCCTGGCCCGGGTCTGCGGCCAGCCGCACCCCGCATTGGTCACCGTCGACGACATCGAGGTGCTGGAGGACCGCTTCCGCGCCGTGTCCCTGGGCTCGCTGTTCGACTACCGCCCCGGCTGGGGCCTGCCGAACCCGGAGGACCAGCAGCAGATCCGCCGGATCATGGCCGACCCGTCGTCGAGCCGACCGGCAACCTCCTGACCAACGTCAGGAGGGCACGACGACGACCCGGCCGCTGACCTTCCCGGCGGCCAGCCGCTCGTACGCGTCGGCCGCGTCGTCGAGGCCGACCCGCTCGACCTCGGCGTGGATCAGGCCGCGCTCGGCCAGGGCGATCACCTCGGTCAGCTCGGGGATGCTGCCCCAGTAGGTCGTGGCCATCACGGCCTCGTACGGGACGGTGAAGAAGCTGAACGGGTAGGAGCCGCCACCGATGCCCACCACCGTGATGTGGCCGAGCGAACGGGAGGAGGCGACCGCAAGCGGGATCGTGGTGTCGTTGCCGACGAAGTCGAGCACGACGTCGGCGCCGCGACCGCCCGTCAGGGACGCGATCTCGGCACCCGCCGCATCGCCGGCCAGCACGGCGTGCTCGGCCCCCGCATCGAGCGCGAGCTTCAGGGCCGACTCGCGGGCATCGACCGCGATGACAGAGGCCGGACAGAGCGCCTCGAGGATCTGGACCCCCATGTGCCCGAGGCCTCCGACGCCGATGACGAGCGCGAACGATCCCGGCACGAGCAGACCGAGCGATCGCTTGATGGCGTGGTACGGCGTGAGGCCGGCGTCGGTCAGCGGTGCAGCATCGACCGGATCGAGATCGGTGAGGGGGATGAGGTGCCGGGAGCTGGGCACGATCATGAACGGGGCCATGCCGCCGTCGGCGCCCAGGCCGCCGGCCATCGACGGCAGGTCAGCCTGGCGCTCGCAGTAGTTCTCCTGGCCGAGCTGGCAGCGCCGACAGCGACCGCACCCTGTGGGCCCGTAGACGGCGACCGGCTGGCCGATCTCGACGCCGGTGACGGACTCTCCCACCGCCTCCACCCAGCCGGCGTTCTCGTGGCCGAGCGTGAACGGCGGGCTGAACGGCACCATGCCCTCCTCGAAGTCGTGCATGAGGTGGAGATCCGAGTGACAGGCACCGGCGCCGCCGATCCGCACGAGCACCTGGCCCGGGCGCACGTCGGGCTGTGCGACCTCACGGAGCTCCGGCTCGTGCTTCCACTGGGTGAGTTGGAGTGCTCGCATCAGGGCAACCTCCTGGGTCGGCCGCTCGGAACGCGGTGTCACCCCGCACTGCACCACCGATCGGGATCGGTGCCAAGGGACGAACGTCCTCATCTGCCGCGTAGGGGCCTATCGGCCCTATCCGGGAGGGGAAGGAGTTCCTACCTTCCGAAGATGTGACGTCGAACCTCAGCACTCACGCTCCCACTGCCACGTCCCCGGCCCCGATCCGGTGGTTCGTGGACATCGACCTGTCCGACGAGGACGCAGTGGGAGGCAAGGGCGCCAACCTGGGCGAGCTGACCCGCGCCGGGTTCCCCGTGCCACCGGGGTTCGTCATCACCGCCGACGCCTTCCTGCTGGCCATGGACGAAGGTGGCGTGCGGGGGCAGCTCGATGCGCGACGCGGCCACGGTCGACCGGGATGGCCCCGAGGCTCTCGACGCGGCGTCGGACCGGCTGCAAGGGCTCGTGCGCTCCGGCGGGATGCCCGACGAGCTCCGCCGACGGATCGAGGGGGCCTACGACCGGCTGCGCCGTGCCGGAGCAGACGGAGGGGCCGGAGAGGAAGGAAGGACCGACGGCCCGGCCGACGGGTCGCCGGAGGAGGTGCGGGTCGCGGTCCGGTCGTCGGCCACCGGCGAGGACGGCGCGGATGCCTCCTATGCCGGGATGAACGAGACCTTCACGAACGTCACCGGCGCGCCGGACCTCGTCGCCCGGGTGATCGACTGCTGGGCGTCGGCCTACGGATCGAGGGTGCTCGCGTACCGGAGCAGCATCGGGCAGCTCACCGAACCGGCCATCGCGGTGGTCGTGCAGCGGATGGTCACGCCCGGCGTGCTCCGGTGTGGCCTTCAGCGTCGATCCCTCGACCGGTGATCGCTCCCGGCTGGTGATCGAGGCGGCGCGGGGCCAGGGTGAGGTGGTCGTGGGCGGTCTGGTCGAGCCCGACACCTACGTGGTGGAGAAGGGCCCCCACCCGGTGATCCACGCCCGGGTCGGCCGCCAGGCGTTCGAGATCGTCCGAGGACCATCGGGGTCCGACGAGCGGGTCGAGCTGACCGCCGAGGCCGGCGCGTCCCGCGTGCTGCCCGACGACACCGTGCTGCAGCTCGCCGCGCTGGTCGAGGAGATCGAAGCGCACTACGGCCGCCCGCAGGACGTGGAGTTCGCCATCGACGACAGCCGGAGGATCTTCGTGGTGCAGTCCCGCCCGATCACCACCCTCGCGACCACCGGCGGGAACGCCGAGGACGCCGACGATGGGGGCCGACCGCACCCGAGCGCGGCCTCGGGCGTGGCCGCGGGCGAGGACGCGGTCCTCGCCAGAGGGCTGGCCGCCTCGCCCGGCATCGCCACCGGCCGAGTGCGCCTGCTCGCCGCTCCTGCCGAAGGCCGGCTGCTCCAGCCCGGCGAGATCCTGGTCGCCACCATGACCACGCCCGACTGGGTGCCCACGATCCGGAGGGCGGCGGGCATCGTCACCGACGGCGGCGGCATGACCTGCCATGCCGCGATCGTGGCCCGAGAGCTCGGGCGTCCCGGCCATCGTCGGCACCCGTACCGCCACCACGTCGCTCCGCGACGGCGAGCTGGTGACGGTGGACGGCGCCCGCGGACTCGTCCTCGCCGGCCGCGAGGGCGCAGCCCCCGCCGCCACCGTCCTCGGCCCAGATCCCGGCCGCGGCGGCCGCGGCGAAAGCCACCCACGATCGCCGGCCCGATGCGACGGAGGCGCTCGGCACCCGGATCTACGTCAACCTGGCGTTCCCCGAACGGGCTGCGGCCGCCGCCGCGCTGCCGGTCGACGGCGTCGGCCTGCTCCGGGCCGAGTTCATGCTCACCAGCGCGCTCGACGGCGTGCACCCCAAGAAGCTGATCGCCGACGGCGGGTCACGCCAGTTCGTCGACCGGCTGTCGGCGTCGCTGCTCGAGATCACCGAGCCGTTCGCCCCGCGTCCGGTCGTGTACCGGACCACCGACTTCCGCACGAACGAGTTCCGGGCGCTCGTCGGCGGCGAGGAGTACGAGCCGGAGGAGGCGAACCCGATGATCGGGTTCCGGGGGTGCTATCGCTACCTGCACGATCCCGAGGTGTTCGCACTCGAGCTGGAGTCGCTCGCCCGGGTCCGGGAGCAGACACCGAACCTCCACGTCATGATCCCGTTCGTGCGCACCCTCTGGGAGCTCGAGGCGTGCCTCGACCTGATCGACCGCAGCCCCCTCGGGGCGCAGCGCGGTCTCCGGCGTTGGATCATGGCCGAGGTGCCCTCGGTGGTGTTCCGACTCGAGGAGTACGCCGCGCTCGGCATCGACGGCGTCTCCATCGGGTCGAACGACCTCACCCAGCTCATGCTCGGCGTCGACCGGGACTCGGAGACCTGCAGCGAGCTGTTCGACGAGCGCGACGCGGCGGTGATCGGGGCCATCGACGCATGATCGTGCGCACGGCGCGGACCTGTGGGCTGACCTCGTCGCTGTGCGGCCAGGCCCCGTCGAACCGCCCGGAGTTCGCCGAGCACCTCGTGCGGTTGGGCATCACCTCGATCTCGGTGAACCCCGATGCCGTCGACCGCGGCCCGTTCGGTCGTGGCCGCGGCCGAACGCCGGTTGCTGCTCGACGCGGCCCGGTCAGCAGACGAGGACGGCGGCGGGGACGAGCGCGACGGGCTCAGGCCGGGGTGGTCTCGAGGGCGCCGCTGATCACGACCTCGGTCTCGGACTTGGGCGCGGCGGCCGGGTCCTTGCCGCACTCGGGCACCGGCAGGGTGCGACCGGCGGTGACCTCGACCGTCCAGGAGCGGAGCTGCCCTTGCGGATCGATCCCCTCGACGAGCACCCGCGATCGGCCCTCCGTGGTGGGCTCGAGATCGGTGGCCCGGCGCCGGTGCTGCAACCACGACCAGCCGATCGCACCGAAGGCGACCCGCTCGGCAGCCTGGTGCGCGGGCGTGGCGAACGCCGACGAGCCTCGGTAGCGGCCGAGCAGGTCGTCCCCGACGGGACCGCGCATCGCGATGATCCGGTCGAGTGCGTCATCGTCGAGGAATGCCCACGCCGTGCCGTGGGGCAGGACCAGGCCCGTGGGCGCGAAGCGGTGCCCACCGGTGTGGCTGGTGCGACGGATCGCCAGCCCCGCAGCCGTCGCCGCCATGGCCGAGCGCGGTGCCCATCGACCCGCAGCACCGGTCACGAGAGCCGTGTCCGCAGAGCAGCACGTCGAGACCCGCCTGATCGACCGGAGCGGCCGGCGGATCGTCCGCCTGCTGACCCTCCGGCCGATCGTCCGCATCGCGCCCGGCGACGAGGGCGACCGCTGACTCGACCAGCCGGCCCGGTTCGACCAGTACCGCCCGGCGCCGGTAGCCCGAGAACCAGCCGTCGTCGTCGGGGCCGAGGTCGTGGCGCACGATCGACCAGCGGTCGGCATCGGGTCGGGGCACGACGAGCTGCAGGCGGATCCCCGTGCCGACCAGCGCGGCCCGCACCGGTTCGAGCGCCGCGATCTCGGAGGCGTCGCGCGGCCAGGGCAGCGGCCAGTCCAACAGCAGGAAGCCCCGAGCGGACACGGCCGTGCCGACCGGGTCGACCCCGACGTCGCGCGCCCAGTCGGCACAGCGAGGACCGGACTCGGCCGGGCTGTCGGCCGCGTCGCTCACGGAAGCGGTCACCTCGATGTCCGGCACGATCTGGGCACCCCCGTCAGATCACAGCTCAGTAGGTCAAGCGCTCAGTAGGTCAAGCGCTCGAGGTCAGGGCTCGAGATCAGAGCTCGACGTCGTCGCTGTAGAACTGCTTCGACCAGTTGCGGTGGGCGATGATGCCCGACTCGCTCTTGGTGAGCACCGGGAGCGGCCGGTAGATCTTGTTCTCCCAGATCGGGATGTCCTGGGTGACGCCGCTGGTGAACTGCTCGGCGAAGAACCGGGCGCTCTTCTCGCCCGACTCGACCGGCACCGTGAACATCCAGCGCACGTGCACGTTGTCCTCGTCGATCGGGGTCACCGACGACACGAACGTGAGCATCCCGGGCACCCGCACGACGCCGAGGCCGAGACCGAACGTCTCGCGCTCGAGCCCGGGGTTCTTCACGCGACTTGTAGGTGCCCGTCGATGACCTCCTCGCCGTCGGGGATGGACTCGGTGCCGTGGACGTACTGGAAGTGGGCGAAGTCGTGGTTGTTCTCGGCCATCTCCTGGCACGACGTCGAGATGGTGAACTCGCTGCAGCAGCGGCGCGGTCCAGGCCGGGTCGTCCATCTCGGGCACCACGGGCAGCTCGAAGAACGGCTCGCCCTCGGTGGCGTGGTGCCAGGCCCAGATGGCGCCGCCCCGCTCGATCGTCGGGTACGGGCGGGCACGGGCCTTGGCCGGGATGCGCTCGCCCCCGCCGTAGGGGATCTCGACGCACGCCCCGACCGCGCCGTCGAACCTCCAGCCGTGGAACGGGCAGCGGATGCAGTCGCCCTCGACCTTGCCGCCCGACGCCGAGGTGGGCGCCCAGGTGCGGGCAGTAGGCGTCGACCAGTCGGGGCTCGCCGTCCTCGGTGCGGTACAGCACGAGGTCGCGGCCGAAGTAGTGCAGCGACTGCGACCTTGCCGGGCGCGAGCTCGTCGGCCATGGCCACGATGAACCACCCGTTGGGGATCGGGAACGGGAACCGGTCGGTGACCGTGCGCACCCGCAGCCGGGTGGTGGCCGGGTCGACCAGCGACGAGGTTGCGCGGCATCGGCAGGCCGACGCCGTCCCACTCGCCGTCGAGCGTCGGGCGCGACGGCGCCGATCGCAGTCGGCTCCGGCGCTGTCGGCCTGGGTGTCGGTCATCCGTGCACCTCCTCGTGGGTCGGGCCGATCCGCTCGACCGTGCTGGCCAGCTTGTCGACGTCGAAGCGGTAGACCTCGGCCGCGGTGAGCCCGAGCATCTGCGCGGTCTCGTCGATCGGGACGTCGTGGAACACGTCGTGGATCGAGTAGCGGGTGTGGGGCCAGGTGCCCTCGGGGTGGGGGAAGTCGTTGCCCCACAGCAGCGTGCGCACGCCGATGCGGTCCCGGGTCGAGATCTCGTAGGCGCTCGGCGTGGAGGCGCCGAGGAAGACGTTGGTGCCGAGGTACTCGCTGGGCTTGCGCTCGATCGACTCGCGGAACAGGTTGCCGAACTTGCGGGTGTTGTGCCCGCCGACCCACTTCTCGTCCATGCGCTCGACGATGTCGGCCAGCCACCAGGCGCCGTCCTCGGTGATGGCCAGCTTCAGGCCGGGGTGGCGGTCGAACACGCCGCTCCAGAGCAGGACCCACAGCGGACGAGCCGCCCACCACCACGCCTCGGTGGCGTAGATCGGCACCATGCCGGGTCCGGGGAGGATGTCCCTCGACGAGCCACCCGAGTGGACGTTGACGACCAGGCCGAGATCCTCGGCGGCCGACCAGATCGGCTCGTAGATCGGGTCGTGGTACGCCGGCTTGTCGCCCCAGAGGGTCGGGATCATCATCGACCGGAGGCCCGCGTCGGCGACCCGGTGCATCTCGGCGACCGCGCCGTCGATGTCGTGCAGGATCGGCACGGTGGCCACGCCGCAGCGCCGCTCGGGGCTGCGACGAGCAGAGCTCGGCCAGCCAGCGGTTGTGGGCCCGGGCGCCGGCCATGACCAGCTCGCCGTCGAGCTCGCCCGAGCTCTGCAGGCCGGCGCTGAACGGAGCCGAGGCACCGCCGCCGAGCACGTCGGCGTCGGGGAAGATCACCTCGGCGGCGATGCCTTCCTTGTCGAGCTCGGCGTCGCGGGTGGTGGGGTCGTACGAGGCGAGCTTGCCGCCGTCGCCGGTCTCCTCCTCCCAGTCCTCGCGGAACTTCTCCTGCTCCTCCGACGCGGCCTCGAGGATCACCGAGCTGAGGGCCAGCTTGGTCTCGAGGTCGCGGTCGAACGCCTCGCGGTACTGCGGGTCGAGGTAGTCGCGGTAGGCCTCGCTGGGCGGGCCGGCGTGGGTGTCGGACGAGATGACGAGGTAGCGGTCCATGGTGGCTCCGATCAGATCCCTGCGACGTGGACGTAGGGCTGTTTGCGGTCGATGATGGCCTCGGCGTCGGGCGCGGACCTCGTGGTCCATGTCGCCGTCGGGGAGGATCCAGAAGCGGTCGGTGAGGAGGCCGTCGACGGCCCAGCCGGCCACCTCCTCGAGCGGCATGATCGGGATCTCGCGACCCTGCGCAGGCCATGAGCTCCCGGAACGACTCGGCGGTCATGCCCGGCCGCGACCGGGGCCGTTCCCGCTCGAGCGAGGCCGGCCGGTTGCGATCGGAGGTCCACAGGCCGGTGAGCAGCAGGCCCACCGCGAGGGAAGAGCACCGAGGCCCCGATGCGCGAGTCGAGCTCCTTCAGCTGGTGGGCGAGGCACTCGGTGAGGGTCACGACCGCGGCCTTCGACGAGGCGTAGACCCCCGCGCTGGGCATGGCGACGATGCCGCCGTCGGTCGACGACGTGTTGATGACGTGGCCGTGCTCGCCGTGCTCGACCATGTGGGGCATGAAGACGTTGAGGCCGTTGACGACGCCGAAGACGTTGACCTCGAAGGTCCAGCGCCAGTCGTTCGGCGTGTTGAGCCACAGCTGCGGCTCGGCGGGCGGGCCGACGCCCGCGTTGTTGCACAGCACGTGGACGTGGCCGAACCGCTCCCGGGCCGCGTCGGACAGCGCCTGCACCGACGCGATGTCGGTGACGTCGGTGCGCACGCCGATGGCCTCGGCGCCGCCGGCCACCAGCGCGTCGGTCGCCTCGGCCAGCGCGTCGGGCTCGATGTCGGCGAGCACGACCCGCATGCCCTCGGCTGCGAACCGCTCGACCATGGCCCGGCCGATGCCGCTGGCCGCGCCGGTGACGACCGCAGTGCGGCCGGTGAGTGCTTCCACGTCGTTCCCCCTTCGAGACATTTTCATGTTAGTGTATGAGAATTCGCAAGGCAAGCGCCGGACGCGGCCGACACGCCGACGACGACTCGAGCGAGACCGACGACCCCGGGGGAGCCGCACCCATGACCGACGAGCAGCAGCGCGCCACGCGGCAGGGCCCCGGACCAAGCGACTCGGTCGCCCGCCCCGCATCACCCCGGCCCAGATCGCCGAGGCCGCGCTGGCCATCGGGCTCGACCAGGCCACCATCCGCAACGTGGCCGATCGGCTCGGCATGAGCGTGCCCGGGCTCTACCACCACGTGCGCACCCGCGAGGAGCTGCTGGCCATGGCCGCGGCGCACGGCCTGGGCGAGGTCCCGCTGCCCCAGGACCACGGCCAGCCGTGGACCGAGTGGATGCTCGAGTACGGCCGGTTCGTGTTCGACGCCCTCGTCGCCCAGCCCGAGATCATCGGCCAGATCCTGGCCGGCACCTACAACACGATCCGCCTGGCCCAGCACCTCGAGAGCATCTTCACCGTGCTCACGGACGCGGGGGTTCACCGTCGAGGAGGCCGACCAGACGCGGCGGCGCCTCACCGACGCCGTGAACGGCGCGGCGGTGGCCGAGATCGGCCGCCGGGCCACGCATCGAGGACGGCCACACCCGCCTCGGCGACCTCCGCCGGGCGGTCCAGGCCCTCGGCCCGACGACGGTGCCCCTCCTCGCCGAGCTGGTCAGCACGGACGACGACAGACATGGGATCCGACCCGTTCGACACCGTCCGCCTCGTGGTCGCGGCCATGGCCGCGGAACGCGCCGGACGATGAAACCCCTCGCCTCTCAGCACAGGCACCTGCACGTCCACCGTCCATCACCGAAACGGAGCGCTCCGATGACCACCTGGCTCGGGCAGTACTGCATCAACGTCACCGACCTCGACCGCACCGTCGGGTTCTACGAGGCGCTCGGCCTCGAGTGCACCAGCCGCACCGAGATCGAGCACGCACTCGAGGCCATCATCGAGCACCCCGGCAAGGGCTCGAAGATGCAGCTCGCCCAGCAGAAGGACCAGGACGGTCCGATCGACATGGGCTCCGCGATGTGGAAGCTCTACGTCAACACCGACGACATCGAGGGCACCTACTCGGCCGCGCTCGCCGCGGGCGGCACCACGATCTCGGCTCCCGAGCGGATGGAGCGCTGGCCGGTCACGATCGCGTTCGTCGCCGACCCCGACGGCTACCAGGTCGAGCTCGTCGAGCGGCACCCCTGGCCCGACGCCTGACCTGGTCGAGGGCGGGAGCGGGCTGCGCTCCACGACGAAGGCGGCTCGCCTCGCCGCCGAGCGCCCCCGAACGCCCGCTCCCACTCAGGCGACGGCGCACCGGCCCGATGCTGTGTGGCGACCGCACCGATCTGACCGCGCCGATCTAAGGTGCAGGCTCGACCGACCCGGGGGGCCGAAATGGGCCTGAACATGGCCGACATCTTCGAGACCGTGGCGCGCACGGTTCCCGACGACACCGCGCTGGTGGTGCGGGCGAGCGACGGCAACGAGGTGCGCCTGACGTTCGCCGAGCTCGATGCCCGCGTGAACCGGCTGGCGCACGTGCTGGCCGACCTCGGTGTCGGCATCGGCGACCACGTCGGTTGCCACCTGTACGACGGCAACCAGTACATCGAGACCACGCTGGCGGCCTACAAGCTGCGAGCCGTGGCGGTGAACGTGAACTTCCGCTACGTCGACGAGGAGCTGTCCTACCTCTTCGACAACGCCGACCTCGCGGTGGTCGTCACCGAGCCCGACCTCGAGGACCGCGCCGTCCGCGCCGCGGCCGGGCTCGACCGTCGCTGCGAGGTGCTCGTGGCCGACGAGCGCTACGAGACCGCGCTCTCCGGGCAGCCCGACACGGCGCCCGACATCGGCGAGCGGTCGGCTGACGACCGCTACGGCCTCTGGACCGGCGGCACGACGGGCATGCCCAAGGGCGTGATGTGGCGCCACGAGGACATCTACCTCTCGGCCATCGGCGGTGGTGGCAACCCGGCGCTGGGCATCGAGCCGGTCGCGCGACCTCGACGACGTGGTCGGCGCGGGTCGAGAGGGGTTCGCCCATCCCGGGCACGTTGAGCCTCTGCCCGCTGATGCACGGGGGCGGCTTCTGGCTGGTCTTCTCGGCGCTGCTCTCCGGGCACGTTCGGGGTGGTGATCCGCGACCTCGCGTTCGACCCGGCGTTCGCGCTGCAGGTCGCGGCCGACGAGCGGGTCGCCGTGGTCATGACCATCGGCGACGCGTACGCCCGTCCGATCGTCGACCACCTCGAGGCGGTCGGGCCGGACGGACCCGACCTGTCGAAGCTGACGATCTACGGATCAGGTGGTGCCATCCTGTCGCCCGCGGTGAAGGACGCCCTCGCCCGGGTCCTGCCGGCGACGTTCGTGCACGACGGGTTCGGCGCGTCCGAGACCGGCGGGCAGGGCCGGCTCGTGGGCACCGGGGCCGACGGCGCGCCGCGCTTCGAGATGGACGAGTCCAACGTGGTGATCGCCGAGGACGGCACGCTGTGCCGGCCCGGTGACGGGCGCATGGGCATGCTGGCCACCAGCGGCCACATCCCCCTCGGCTACCACAAGGACCCGGTGAAGACGGCGGCCACGTTCCCGGTGATCGACGGCATCCGCTACGCCGTTCCCGGCGACATCGCCTCGGTCGACGCGGACGGGTCGATCGCGGTCTACGGACGAGGGTCGGTCTCGATCAACTCGGGCGGCGAGAAGATCTTCCCCGAAGAGGTCGAGAAGGCGCTCAAGAGCCATCCCGCCGTGTTCGACGCCACCGTCGTCGGCACCCCGAACGAGCGCTGGGGCTCGCAGGTCACCGCGGTGGTCGAGCTGCGGTCCGGCCACGACGCCGACCCCCCGACCCTGACCGAGCTGCAGGACCACTGCCGCGACCACCTGGCCGGCTACAAGCTGCCCCGGGCCGTGGTGTTCGTCGACGTGACGATGCGCTCGCCCTCGGGCAAACCCGACTACCGCTGGGCCAAGGACACCGCGCTCGCCGGCCTCGCCCCGCCCACCTGATCGAGACCTGACCGAACTTGCGTGGATAACCCGCGCAAAGGTGCGCCGCATCTACGCAAGTTCGTGGGTTTGGGGGGACTGGGGCGGGGCGTCCGGAGGTCAGTCGCTGATGGAGCGGACGGCCATGCCGTCCCAGGCCGTGCGCTCGGCGGCGCGGGGGTCGTGGGCGAGATGGGATCCACCACGATCGAAGATCATCGTGGGCCGGTCGTCGAGGTCATAGGCCGGCCAGTCGGGCCCGTCGTGTCCCGGGTCGCCGTGGCGGGCGAACGCCAGCCACGCCTCGCTCATCTCGGCCGCCAGGACCTGGCGACTCGGCGTGGACTCCAACACGTCGCCGCCGACGTTGTCGAAGACGAACGGCAGCTCGAACCCGTGCCCCGAACGCATCGGTCCGGCGGCCCATTCGAACAGGTACATGAACACCGGGGCAGCGCCGCCGGCCAGTTGCAGCTCGGCCAACCTGATGGATGGCACCCGCATCATCTGGTCCGAGACGATCGCGATGTAGATGTCGAGCAACGGGTCGTCCGGGCGGCTCTCCCGGTAGGCGGCCAGGACCCGGGCGCGGTCGTCCCCCAGGCCGTAGCGATCGAGGCGGCGTTCGAGCGCGGCCTGGTCGAGCCTGGCCGGATCGGTGAACGCCGGGTCACCGAGCAGGAAGAGGGTGGCCTCGTCACGGGTGCACCCGATCAGCAGGGGTACGTCGGGGGCCGTTCCTCGCTGCAGGGCGCTGCCGGGATGGTCGCGCACCGCCACCCCGTCGAGCACCGGGGCGAAGCCCATGCCGGCACCTCCTCCCGGCGACACCGCGATCTGGGCGGCGACGATCTGGTCGGCCGGCACCTGGCGCAGGTCGACCGAGGCCTCCACCGTCAGACCGAGCTCGGCCAGCAGCTTGGTGGCGTTCTCGGTGGCGCGCGGCACGGTCTGCACCCGCAGGCTCGGACCGCTCTGCACGATCGCCCGATGGAACAGACCGGCTGCGGCCGGCATCGCCAGCAGGGTGCACACCTTTGCGCCGCCTCCCGACTCGCCGAAGATCGTGACGTTGCCGGGGTCGCCACCGAAGCGGGCGACGTTGTCACGGACCCACTCGAGCGACGCCACGAGGTCGAGCATGCCGACGTTGCCCGACGCGGCGTAGTCCCCGCCGAGCAGCTCGCCCAGGTGCAGGTAGCCGAGCGCGCCGAGCCGATGGTTCACCGTGATCACCACGGCATCGCCGCGGCGGGCCAGGTTCGTGCCCTCGTAGACGGCCCACGACCCGCTCCCGATGGCGAACTCGCCGCCGTGGAACCACACCATCACCGGGCGATGGCCGCCGTCGAGGCCCGCGGTCCACACGTTGAGCACCAGGCAGTCCTCGGACTCGACCGCCTCGGCGGCCCAGCCGGCCGGGCGGGCTGACGGCTGGGGGCACGACGGCCCGAACGAGGTGGTCTCCCGGACCTCGGTCCACGGCGTGGGCGGCTCGGGTGGGCGCCATCGCCCGAGCCCACCGGTCGGCGCCCCGTAGGGCACGCCCTTGAACACGTGGACCCCGTCGACGACCTCGCCCCGGATCGGTCCGGCCGTCGTCTCCACACTCGCCTCGGTCATCTGTGCTCCCCCTGAGCCCGCACCCACCCGCAGGTGATGCAAGTGCATTACAGCGTCGTGGGGCGAATGTACCGCCGGGGGTCGAAGGGGTCCAGGAACCCGTCCACCTGGCCGACAAGGAAGGGACAGGCGCCGGAACGGTCCCGGCACGACCAGCGAGGACGACGACCGATCACCATGCGCATCTTCCCCGTCGGCGTCCGGCGGCTGCTGGTCGCGACCGCAGTCGCGGTCCTCTGTTGCTCGTGCATCGCTCGCCCGCGTCCGTCGACGAGTGCCTCCACAGGTGGCCAGTCGGCGGCGGTGGTGGCCTCCCCGAGCCCCGCGGCCACCGCGGCGGACGGTGTCCCGGAGCCCGCCGCGCCCCGATCGTTCCACCCGACCATGGCCCCGAGGTCGACGACCGCGAACTGGTCCATCGCCGACGCCTCGCCCGGCTCGTCGGTCGAGACCGCCTCCCCGACCGCACCCGGAGCAGCGCGGCCGAACGCGTCGACGGCTGCGGCCAAGGGCCAGCAGTTCGCGATCCGCGGCGTGGTCGAGGGCGCCTACTCGGTGCCGTACACCCACGAGCAGCGGGCCTCGATGCTCACCTGGATGGCGGCGCACAACATGAACACCTACGTGCACGCCCCGAAGCTCGACATCTACGCCGACGTGTTCTGGCGCACCCCGTACCCGACGCAGGCCATGAGCGAGTTCACCGCCGAGATCGCCCAGGCCGACGCGCTCGGTATCGACTGGGTCCCGGCCCTGCACCCCGGGGTGGATCTGTGCTTCTCGTGCACGGCCGACCGGGACGCGCTGGTGGCCAAGCTGCAGCCGTTCGTCGCCGCCGGCTCGTCGAGGGTGATGCTCGCCTTCGACGACAGCTCCCTCGTGGGCACCGCGGCCGACCAGGCCATCTACGGCACCGGACCGGCGGCCCGCGGGCTCATGACCTCCGACCTGCTGAACGCGCTGCAGGCCCGTATGACGGACGTCGACGTGCTCACCGTGCTGGCCGAGTACACCGGGACGACGAGCACGCCCTACTACGCCGCGGTCGCCGGCCGGCTGCTTCCGTCGATCGACGTGCTCTGGACCGGTTTCGGGGTGGTGTCACCGTCCATCGCCACCCAGCAGGCCGCGGCCATCGATGCGGTGCTCGGCCGCCGCGTGATCCTCTGGGACAACTTCCCGGTCAACGACTACAGCGGGAGTGCCGGCGACGAACGCCGCCTGAACCTCGGCCCGTTCGAGGGGCTCGAGAAGGACCTGTTCACGGCGGTGCAGGGCGTCGTCGCCAACGTGCAGTCGCCGTGGGCCACCAACACGATCTCGCTCGCGACCCTCTCCGACTTCCTCACCCATCCCGGCCGCTACAACCCCGAGTCGTCGTGGCGCGACGCCTTGGCCGACGAGGGTGGCGCCGAGGTCGCGGCGCTGACCAAGCTGGCCGAGAACAGCCGGAGCTCGTTGCTCGACCCGACCGAGTCCATCGTCGTCGGCCCCCTCCTCGAGCGGGTTCGCGCCGCGCTGGTCGACGGGCAACGCGACCTCGAGGGCGAACAGCAGCTACGGATCGAGCTCCAAGCAGAGATCGAGGCGGCCCACGTGCTGCGGGTGAGCCCCAATCGGGAGCTGGCCATCGGCGCCGGCCGCTGGATCGACGTGCTCGAGCAGAACGCCGAGGCCGCTCTGGCCGCGCTGGACCTGGCCGTCGCCTCGATGCCGGCGGTCCGGCTCACCCAGCTGGCCCGGGCCGGTCACAGCACCCTGGTCGCGGGGCACGTCGATCCCTCCGACGTGGTCGCCGCGGAGACGGCGCTGGACCGGCTGCAACCGCTCGATGCCGCTCGGCGGACGGCCGTCGCCGTCACCCACGGCGACCGCATCGGCCATCCCGAGTCGGTGGGCCCCGGCAACCGGATCGACCGCTTCGTCGACGCGGTGCTGAACCTGCCCCGACCGACCGGCGCCACCCCGGCGGTGCTGCTCGACGGGCAGCCCGTCGGGGTGGACTTCACGGTGATCGTCGCCGACGGGACGACCGTGGACGTGCTCGCCATCGATCCCTCTGGTGCTCGCACGCGCATCGTGTACTGACCGACCCGGCCCGACCTCGCGGCTCGGTTTGGCGCTCACGAGCGGCGCCCCGTTGAATGGGCGGCCATGACCTACTGCCTCGCCATCCGCCTCGACGAGGGACTGGTGTTCCTGGCCGACACCCGCACGAACGCCGGCATCGACAACGTCAGCACCTATCGCAAGCTCCACGTGCTGCGCCCGGCCCCGGATCGGGTCTTCGTCCTCGAGTCGGCCGGCAACCTGGCGACGACCCAGGAGGTGCTCGATCGCATCGAGCGCGACCTGACCCAACCCGCCGAGCACGAGAGCCTGGCCACGGTGAACCACCTGTTCGAGGCCGCCCTCTACATCGGTCGGCTCGGGCGGTCGGTCAGCGCCGACCACCAGGTGGCGCTCGCCACGGCGGGAGCCGACGGCACCGCCACCTTCATCCTCGGCGGCCAGATCGGCGACCAGTCGCCCGACATCCTCCTCGTGTACCCGGAGGGCAACTACATCCGGGCCTCCGACGACCGCCCGTTCCTGCAGATCGGCGAGAGCAAGTACGGCAAGTTCATGCTCGAGCTGGCCGTGCAGGGGAACGTCGACCTGACCACCGCCACCAAGATCGCCCTCACCTCGATGATGAGCACGGCCCGGGCCAACCTCTCCGTCGGTCCGCCCTACGACATCGCGCTCCTGCGCGACGACGACACCCGCCACCTGCTCGAGTTCCGCGTCACCGCCGACGCGCCGCTGCTGGCCCGGCTCGAAGAGGTGTGGGAGCGCCACCTGCTGAACGCGGTGTCCGACCTGCCGCCGATCACTCCCGCCGACGTCGAGGTCGCTCCCGCCACCGACTGACCTCTGGGCCTCGCCCGTGCCTCCTCGGATCACGCGCTGCCGGTTGACCTGATGCGACCAGAGGCGGACGATTCGGGTGGTGGCGGGTCGAACCGGAGGAGGACCCCATGGCCAAGTTCGTGCAGATCATCGAGTACCGCACCTCATCGCCCGATGAGGTGATGCGCCTCTCAGAGGGGTGGGCCGACGCGACGAGGGGTCGCACCACAGCGGTGAGCAGCCTCACCTGCATCGACCGCCAGGACGGCCACTACTACACGCTCGTCGAGTTCCCGTCCTTCGAAGCGGCGATGGAGAACTCGAGCATGGCCGAGACGAAGGTCTTCGCCGGGAAGCTCGCCGACCTGTGCGACGAGCCGCCGAACTTCCATGATCTCGACGTGGTGTTCCGCGAGGCCATCGGCGCGGCCGAGATGACGCCGTCCGAGCCGCGCCTGATCGCCGACTGCCGGGACATGCCGAGCGACACCGGCTGCACCCTGACCATCACGGGCCGCGAGTCCGAGGTCATCGAAGCCGCCGCCCAGCACGCGGCCAGCATCCACGGCCACGAGGACGGCCCCGAGCTGCGTCGCATGATCCGTGACAGCCTCAGGGAGGAGGCCTGGCTGTAGATCCCGCTCGTCGGGTGCGCCGCCGCGGCGACCGGTCGGAGCGACGCCCGTCGGCTTGCCGGTCGGCCTGGCCGAGGGCCTGACCACTCGGGCTACGGCCAGTCGTCAGGGGTCGGGTCGCGGAACGTCTCGTCGGCGTTGAGCGCCTTGTAGGCGTCGCGGCCGGCCATCTGGATGATGGAGGTCACCTGGCTGGCCTGGCACTCGAGCGCCTGCACCTTGCGCTCGAGGATCGGCCCCTCGGCCACGAACCACAACGAGAGATCCTCGGCCGCGGTGGTGGGTGGCTCGATGTCGGGCACCATCATCAGCTCATCCATCGGGAGGAGCTCACCGATGGCCCCGATCCACTCGGGGGTCATCACCGCGTAGAGCAGGCGCGGGTCGTGGTCGGCCCGGCGACAGGCCAGCGTCGTCCACCTCGACACCGCGATGTGATCTTCGTGGTAGGTCTGCCCCTCCGGGCCGAACGTGAGCACGGTGTCGGGGCGGACCTCGTCGATCAGCGCGGCCAGCCGGTCGGCCGCCTCACCGTCGTCGACCGCCGCGCACCCGCCGTCGGGATGGTCGAGCCACAGGTGCTCACCGACACCGAGCACGCCGAGGCAGGCGGCCAGCTCCGATTCGCGCACCGCCATCCGCTCCTCGATCGGGCGGGGGTCGTCGTCGGGGAACCCGAGCTCTCCCCGGGTGGCGGTCACGCACACGACCCGCCGGCCGGCATCGATGGCCGTCGCCATCAGTCCACCCGCGAGGTACGCCTCGTCGTCGGGATGGGCGAACACCCCCAGGACGGTGCCGAGATCTCCGTCGGTTCGGGCCTGCGCCATCGCCTCTCCCCTCAGGTGCGGTCGGGCTCAGGTGCCGTTGCCATCCTCGCATCTACCTCGCGATGAACGGGAGGCTTTCGTGGCGGCGGACGAAGGCTCCCGGTGCGTAGCGGCCGGCCTCGGCGTCGACGGCGAAGTCGGGCATCCGGCTCAGCAGCTCCTCCACGGCGACGCGACCCATGAGCCGGGCCGCCGAGGCGCCGAGGCAGAAGTGGGGTCCGGAGCTGAACATGAGCAGACGGGGGTTGGCTCGGGTGACGTCGAGCTGCTCGGCATCGGGACCGAACTCGCGGGGGTCACGGTTCGCCGAGGCGTAGAGCAGGTGCACCTTGCTGCCCTCGGCGATCTCGGTACCGGCCACCACCACGTCGCGGGTGGTGGTGCGACCCAGGCCCTGCACCGGTGAGGTGAGGCGCAGGCACTCGTCGACCGCTCCAGGGATCAGCGACGGGTCGTCGATCAGACGGCCCCGCTCGTCTCGTCGCTCGGTGAGCAGCACCGCGGCGCCGCCCAGCAGGCCGGTGGTGGTGTCGTTGCCGCCGGCGATCATCACGAACGCATACCCGAGGATGGTCACGAGATCGACGGGCTCCCCGTGGATCTCCGCGGCGATGAGGTCGGAGATCATGTCGTTGCCGGGCTCGACGCGGCGGCGGTCGACCAGCTCGCTGAAGTAGCCGTACAGGTCGGCCACCGCTCCGGCCGCGTCGCGCAGCACGTCGCCACCGGCATTGGCCGCGACGATGGCATCGCTCCACGTGTCGAAGCGGGCCCGGTCCTCAGCCGGCACGCCGAGGTAGGTCGCCACCACGAAGCTCGGCAGCGGCCCCGCGAACGCCGGAACGAAGTCGCCCGAACCGGCGGCCCGCAACTCCTCGAGCCGGTCGACCACGAAGGCCCGGACGGCCGGCTCGAGGGTGGCCACCTGCCGGGGCGTGAACCCGCGGCCGACCAGCCGCCGGAACTCGGTGTGCAGCGGCGGATCGACCATCACCATCGTCGGCACGAGACCGAGCTGGCCGATCTCGTCACGCTCGTAGGTGAGGCCCTGGGCCGACGAGTACGTCTCGGTGTCGCGCGCCGCGGTCCACACGTCGTCGAACCGGGAGACGACGAACACGTCCTTGTCGGCCAGGTGCAGCACGGGTGCCTCGTCCCGCAGCCGGGCGTAGAGGGCGAACGGATCGCGCATGATCGCCGGATCGGCCGGGTCGAACCGGATCTCCGGCGTGGCGATCTCGTCGCCGATGGTCCCCGTCATGTCGTCCCCGTCACGTCGTCCCCGACATCCGGCGCTCCCCTGCACACCGGTGCCCTCCCGTTCCTGAGTTCCCGCGTGTCTACCAGCTCGGGGTGCCCGGAGGCCGGGAACCGTGGCCGTCCGCCGACGGGCTACTGCTGTGGCAGCAGCGCATCGATCTGCCACGAGCCGTGCTCCTCGTAGCTCACCGTGCCGCCGAACGGCGACGACGTGTCCACGTGCGTCGACCACTGCTTGCGCACCGGCAGCAGGGTGTCGACCGCGAACCAGGTCTCGTCCTCGCTCCCACCGGTCTGGCCGCCGGTGAAGGTCCGCTCCTCACGCAGGTGGTAGGTCTGCACGTCGGCGCCGCCGACCAGCACGACCTCCGGACCCAGGAAGGTGGCCGGCCCCTCTTGGCGGCTCGCTCCGCTGCCCTCACCGATCGTGCAGGCCTGCGTCCACGAATCGCCCGGCACGACGGCGGCGAGGGTGTCGACGGCAGGTAGCAGCTTCGCGGGTGGGTCGCACACCGTGTCCGTGTCGCTGTCGTAGCCGAACGCCCCGAAGTCGAAGTGCTGGTGCACGTGGCCGCCCAGATCGATCAGGCGACCCCCCTCGAAGCAGGAGTGCCAGCTCTGCCAGTGGGCGTCGTGGAACTCGATGCGGAACCACCAGCAATCGTCGCCGTCGCGGGTCACCGTGACCGGCATCGACGGGCCCAGGGGTCGCACCGTGGACTGCAGGCTGAGCTTCTCGGTACCCGATCCGGTCGAGGAGTACACCCCGGGTGCCGGCCCCACCTGACCGTTTCCGTCAGTGGTGTCGGCCCCCTCCCGGTAGCGATCCACGGCGTCCTGCACCTCGACCTGGTGCACCTTGCCCCCGTTCCACGCCGCCCATGCCACCCCGCCGACGACCAGCACCACGAGCACGCCCACAGTGGCCAGGATCACCCGACGGCGCCGACGGTGATGCGGCCCGCGAGGATCGTGGCCCGCCTGCTCGGGCGCGCCGTGGACGTCGACGCCCTCCTTGACGCTCGACTCGCCTGCTCTCTCGCGACAGGAAGCATCGTCGCGACTTCTCGCTCGCCGCAACAGGGTCCTCGGTCCCGAACTCGGATGGCGATCCTGACGGGCGCATCCCACGCTCGACGGTTCGCCGAGAGACGAGCGCTGCGGCCGACACCGAGCAGGCCGGTCGGTGGCGGACAGCGGGGGGTAGCCTCGACGACAGTCGGATCGTCTCCGGATCGGGCTGCGCTTCCGAGGGGGAAGATCGATGGACGCCACCGTGCTCGCCGTCCCCGTGTACTTCGGGTCGATGGGGGCCGAGTACCTCTATCTCCGCAGGCGGGCCGAGGAGCGGGGCCCGAGCCCGGCCGACTACGAGCGTCAGGACACCATCACGAGCCTGACCATGGGTGTGGCCAGCCTGCTGGCCCCGATCGTGATGCCGAAGCTGCTCGGCCCGATCGTCCCGGGCAAGGGGAGGTACGGCAAGGCGCTCGTCATCGGTGCCGTCGGCGCGGCCGCCGTCACCACCATCGCCGACCTCGTCGCCCGCAGCTCCTCGTCCCCGCGGTCGACGACGGCGCCGGCGCGGGTGACGGCCCCGACGGGCGACGCCGAGGCCCTCGACGGCGTCCCGACCACCGCTCGACCGAGCCTGGCGGCGCGGGTGGCCGCGGTCGGCGGTGTCGCCGCGGTGGTGGCCGGCGGTGTGGCGATCACGACCACCTGGGCATCGCGCACGACGGCAGACCGCATGTGGGACCGCCGCATCGTGCGCGACCTCGGCGCAGGCCCGGCCGCGGTGGCCGCGGCCATCGTCGGGTGGGACTTCATCTACTACTGGAACCATCGCTTCATGCACGAGAGCCGCTACATGTGGGCCATCCACGTCGTGCACCACTCGAGCGAGCGCTACAACCTGTCGACTGCGCTGCGTCAACCGGTGGCCGATGCGCTGGGGACGTTCGTGCCCTACAGCCTGCTGTCGCTGCTCGGCGTGCGGCCGGCACTGATCGCCCAGGCCCGAGGCATCAACCTGCTCTACCAGTACTGGATCCACACCGACACGATCCGGTCGCTCGGCCCGCTCGAGGAGGTCCTCAACACGGCGTCGCACCACCGCGTGCACCACGGCAGCAACCAGCAGTACCTCGACCGCAACCACGGCAGCATCCTCATCGTCTGGGACCGCCTGTTCGGCACCTTCGAGCGCGAGCGCGACCCGGTCGTCTACGGCCTGACCACGAACATCGACACGTTCAACCCCGCCCGGGTCATCGCCAACGAGCACACCGAGATGCTCCGAGACGTGGCCCGCTCCCGCACCTGGAGCGACCGCCTCTCCCACGTCGTCCGCGGCCCCGGCTGGTCCTACGCCCGCCGCGCCGTGGCCACCACCGCCTGACCACCGGCCGCCCGAATCACCGACCGGCGCCAGACGGAGTCGGCCGCCGTCCGGAACGCTGAGTCGGAATCGTGACACTTGGCTCACTCAACCACTTGGCCGATGTTCTGAGCCCGTCGCGAGAGAATGCTCCATCGAATGGATTCGCACCGCCTCGCGAGCTCGCGGCTGTCCCTCGACGGATGGGTGGCCGTGATCCCCCACGCCAGCCTCCCGGCGCGGCTCACGCCGCTGATCGGACGGGCGACCGAGCTCGCCGAGCTCACGGATCTCACCGAGCACGAGCGAGTGGTCACCCTGACGGGCTCGGGTGGATGCGGCAAGACACGGCTGGCCGTCGAGCTCGTCGCCCGGATCGCCGACCGGTTCCCGGGAGGGATCGCCTGGGTCGAGCTGGCCTCGTGCTCCGAGTTCGACGGGGTGACCAGCGCGCTCGCATCCGAGCTCGACACCGTCGAGTCGGACCGCGACACCGTCCTCGACGGGCTGGTGGAGGCGCTGCGCCACCGCCCGGCGACGTTGGTGGTGCTCGACAACGCCGAGCACGTCCTGGCCGCGGCGGCGCAGGTGACCGCGGCGCTGTCCTCAGGCGTCGAGGACGCCTGGGTGCTGTGCACGAGCCGCGAGCCGGTCGGCGTGCCCGGGGAGGTGGTGTGGCGCGTCCCATCGCTGAGCACGCCCCCGATCGATCAGGTCGATCAGCTCACGACCGACGAGATCGGGCAGTTCGACGGCGTCCGGCTGTTCGTCGATCGCGCCCGACGAGCGCGACGGGGCTTCACGATGACCGACCCCGACGCCGCTGCGGTGGCCCAGATCTGCACCCGGCTCGACGGTCTACCGCTGGCGATCGAGCTGGCCGCGGCGCGCGTCCGCACGATGCCGCCTCCTCGGATCGCATCGCTGCTCGACGACCGCTTCCGCCTGCTCGCCGGTGGACCTCGCACGCTGATGGCCCGCCAGCAGACCCTGCAGGCATCGGTCGCCTGGAGCGAGAGCCTGCTCGACGAGACCGAGCGGGCCGGGTTGCGCCGGCTCGGCGTGTTCGCCGGAGGATTCACGCTCGAGGCCGCCGAAGCGGTCGTCGGCGCGTTCGACGACATCGATGGGTACGCCGTCACCGAACTGGTCGGACGGCTCGTCGACAAGAGCCTCGTCCAGCTGGACGAGCGGCGCGACCGGTACTCGCTGCTGGAGACCATCCGCTCCTACGCCCTCCAGCGGTTGTTCGACGCCGACGAGGCGGTGCGCGCCCGTGATGCCCATGCGGAGTGGTGCGCCGGCTGGCTCGCTACGACCGGACGCGACGTGGCCCCCGATGCGAACCGATGGTGGGAGTCGCGGGTCGCGATCATCGGACGGATCGAGCCCGAATGGCCGAACTGCGCGAACGCCCTCGACTGGGTCCCGCCGGGGAGCACGCTGTCGCTTCGGCTGATCATCGGGCTCGGCGACTACTGGGCCCTGCGCCAGCGGGCCACCGACTCCGCCCGCTACGGCATGCCCGCGCTCCTGGCCGCTTCACCCGACGACCCCGAGTGGTTGGCCGCCGTCCTCGCGCTGCAGACGGTGCGGACCAACGCCGCCGATCCGGAGTTCCCGCCGCTGCGCGAGCGGGCGGTTGCGGTGGCCACCGAACGGGGCGACCGATCGGCGGTGCTCAGACTCGAGGTCGGGCACCAGATCACGATGGCGATGCTGTTGGGGCCACGCGACGAGGTGATCGCACCCCTCGACGCGATCCGGGCCGAGGCGCAGCAGCTCGGTGAGTGGTTCACGGTCTGGAACGCGGCACAGAGCCCCGCGGTGATCCTCGCCGTCGCCGGTCGACCGTCTGAAGCCGAGGAGCGCGTCGCCGAGCTCACCGCCGCTCGGGCGATGCTGATCCGGGCCCTCGCCGCCCAGCTCCGTGGCGACCTGGCCACCTCGGCCCGTCTGGCCGCCCAGGCCCAGGAGAGGATCGATGCGCGCCTGGGATCGGTGACGGATCGCATCCTCGTGGCGTTCCTCGCCGCCGGCTCGGCGCTGGCCACAGGCGACCGATCGGTCATCGACGCGCTGCGCCTCTCCGACGTCCGCACGGAGTCTCTGCCGTTCGCGATGGTCAACGCGGTGGCCATGACCCAGGCGGTCGGCGAGTTGCTCGACGGACGCCTCGACGACGCCCGCTCGCGACTGGAGGGCCAGCCCCCAGACCTCTTCACGTCGTGGCGCAACGTGTGCCTCCTCGCGGAGGTCGAGCTGGCGATGGGCGACCTCGACTCGGCCCGGGCCACGGCCGAACGGCTGCGCGAGGCGACGCTCGATGTGCCGGCCCCGCAGTACACCACCACCAGCGACCTCGTCCTGGCCGAGTGCGAAACAGCCACCGACGTGGTCCACGCCCTCGACCTCGCGCACCGGGCGCTGTCGACCGCCGTCGATGCCGAGCTGTGGATGGCCGCCGTCGACGCGCTCGAGGCGATCGGACCGATGCTCATCGACGTGGGGCGTACCCGTGACGCGGCACGACTGCTGGCCGGTGCCGATTCGACGCGGGCGTCGATGGGCTACCGCTACCGGTTCGCCCACCGGGCCGCCTATGTCGCGTCGGCCCACGACACCGTCCGGTCGAGCGAAGGGTGGACCGAGGGAGCGGGGCTGTCGCTCACCGCCACCGTCGAGCTGGCCCAACGGATGCGCGGAGAGCGGGTACGGCCGCTGGCCGGGTGGGAGAGCCTCACGCCCACCGAGCAGCGCGTCGTCGAGAAGGTGGCTGCCGGCCTCACCAACCCACAGGTCGCGACCGAGCTGCTGATGTCGAGGGCGACGGTGAAGACCCATCTCGTCCACGTGTACGCCAAGCTCGGCATCGCGAACCGCGCCGAGCTCGCGGCCGCCGTCGCGAGGCGGGAGGCGCCATGAGCGGCGACACCCCGACCACGATGACCTTCCTGTTCACCGACATCGAGGGCTCGACCCGCCAGTGGGAGGAGTCGCCGGAGATGCAGGGCCGCGTCGATCAGCACTTCGCCGCCTTGCGACACGCGGTCGACACGGTCGGTGGCGAGGTCTTCGCGACGATGGGCGACGGGATCGCCGCCGCCTTCCCGTCGGCCGACGCCGCGGTCCACGCCGCGATCTCGGCCCAGCAGCTCATGCCCGCCATAGGCATCGGGGTGCGCATGGGGATCCACACCGGCGAGGTCGAGCGCATCCACGACGACTTCCGAGGCCGGCCCGTCAACCGCGCCGCACGGGTGATGGCCGTCGGCCACTCGGGCCAGATCCTGGTATCCGATGTGACCGCCGCACTCGTGCGGAGCGGGCCCGGCCCGGTCGAGCTGGTCGACCTCGGCACCCACCGCCTGCGCGACCTCACCGAGCCCGAGCGGCTGTGGCAGGTCGTCCACCCGGATCTCCGCCAGCAGTTCCCACCGGTGCGCGGGCTCGAAACGTTCACCAACAACCTCCCGCTCCAACGCTCATCGCTGATCGGCCGCGACCTGGATCTCGCGCGCGTCATCTCCCTGCTCGGGCAGCACCGCATCGTCACCCTCACGGGCGTGGGCGGCGTGGGCAAGACCCGGTTGGCCGTGCAAGCAGCAGGCGACCTGCTCTCTCGTTTCGACAACGTGTGCTTCGTCGAGCTCGCGAGTGTCGCCGACCCCGACGACGTCGTCGGCGCCCTCGCCCTCAGGCTCGGGGTGGGAGCGGTGAACGATCCGCTGGCCGCGGCCAGCGCCCTCTTGGCCGGCGGTCACACGTTGCTCGTCGTCGACAACTGCGAGCACGTCGTGGACAGCGCCGCGGCGTTGATCGACTCGCTCACTGCCCTGTGCCCCGGTCTGGCCGTCATGACCACCAGTCGCGAGCCGCTCGGCATCGACGGCGAGCACGTGGTCGCCGTCGGCTCGCTCGACCCGGCGACCGCCGCAGATCTCTTCATCCAGCGGGCCGTCGCCGCCGGAGCCGCGCTCGACTCGCTCGACCGCTCGCTGGTGGCCCACGTGTGCGAGCGACTCGACGGCATCCCACTGGCCATCGAGCTGGCCGCCGCGCGCGCCGCCACCCTGGGGGTGCCGGCGATCGTCAGCGCTCTCGACGACCGCTTCAGCCTGCTCAACGGTGGTCGACGTCGGGCGCTCGACCGGCACGGCACCATGCGCGCCACCATCGACTGGTCCTATCGCTTGCTCGACGATGACGAGCGACGGATGTTCCAGTGGCTGTCGGTGTTCCCGAACGGGTTCGAGCTGGATGCGGCCCAGCACATCGCGGGGGCCATGGGCATCGACGACCTCGACGCACGGGACCACCTCGCCTCCCTGGTGCACAAGAGCATGGTCGTTCCCGAATCGCACGCACGGGGGGTGCGCCACCGCATGCTCGAGACCATGCGGGCCTACGCGCTCGAGCAACTCGACGCCCACGGCGAGCGGCTCCCGGCCGTGTCGGCGATGGCCGAGTGGGTGACCACCCTCACCGACCTCCCGTTCGCCGACCCGTGCAACGCGGCCGTCGAGATCTGCTCGATCCGCCTGGAGCGTGAAGCGGACAGCTGGCGGGATGCCGTCATGCTCGCCGCCCACCTGCGCTCGGGTGACCTGGCGGCTCGTCTGTGTGGACCGCCTGTGGCGTTCTTCCTCCTCGGCCGCCATGATCTCGCCGACGTGGTCCGGCCCCTGCTCGAGCTCTGCAACGGCGACTTCCGCCAGCGGCGAGCGGTGCTGTGCGCGCTGCTGGTGTCCGCCGCGGGCGCGACCGACCCCTTGCAACTGCGCGCCTGGGCCGACGAGATGCAGCAGTTCGACGACCTCGAGCCCACCGGACTCGGCGGACTCATGCAATGGCTGGCACTGGCCTGGTGCGGTGACTTCGCGGCGTCGGTCGAGGTGTGTGTCGCAGCGTCGCTCGATCAGCGGTTCCGCCAGAGCACGCGCGACATGTTCGTGGGCATCGCGACCCTCGATCACTTCAGCCTCACGCTGGCCACCGACGACCCGCACGGGCTCGTCGACCGGGCGCTCGAGGTGGCCGATCGGTCGGAGGTGGCACTGCAGCGGGTCACGTGCCTGCTCGGCGCCGCGTGGGGGCTGGCGGCCACCGATCCCGACCAGTCGTTGCTGCTGGTGCGCCGGGCGCTGGCCGACATCGAGAACGTGGCCGCGCTCACCCGGATCACGTTGCCCGGAAGCGCGTCACGCCTGCTCGCCCAGCTCGACCCCCGCGTCGCGGCACAGGGCCTGCTCGAGCAGCTCGACGCCACCACGTCGCATCGGTCGTTCGTCGACCTGATCCCGGTGTCCTACGCGACCGCGCTCCTGGATCGCGTAGGACACCCTTCCGCCGACTCGGCCCTGGCCACGATGTCGGTCTCGCCCATCGCTCCGTACCTCTCGATGATGGACTTCGTCGACCTCGCCCGTCGGGCCTCGACCACCCGCACCGTGCTCTCGCTCGGCCAGCTCGAGTCGATGGTCCGTGACGCGCTCGTCGAGATCGCCGGTGGCTCGCTCGCGGACCAGGTGACCGGTCGGTGCGTTCGAGGTCAGGTCGTGGAGACGATCAGCACCGAGCAGGGGGCGTGATGGCTCACGGTGTTGGTGACGCTGCCGAGGATGCGGGCCGGGCCCTGCATGCCCTTGTTGCCGACGACGATGAGATCGGCGTCGACGTCACGAGCCACGGCCAGGATCACGTCGGCTGGATCGCCGGCCGCCGGATGCACTCGGATGTTGAGATCACCGGTCGCGGCGGCGATCGACTCGAGGAACTCCATCGCGTGGGCCGAGCCGGGGCGCTTCTCGGGCTCGATGCGGTCGAGGTAGGGATCGAACGCCAGGACCAGGTGTAGCTCGGCGCCGGCCAGGCGGGCCAGGTCGATGGCGGTGTCGATGGCCTTGCGGGCAGCATCGGTCTCCGCCGCTCCCACCACGATGTGCGTGAACATCAGCCGTCTCCTCGATCAGGGCCCGAAGCGCCCGACGTTAGACGTCCGCCTCGATGTCGCGCTGGTGCGCGGCCGGCGAGGAACGCAGGGAGGGTCAGTGGCGGGCGCGGCGCCGACGCCAGGCGCTGGTGAGCGGCGGGGGGACGTAGCCCGCGTCGGCCCAGCTGAAGTTCGATCCGGGACGGACGACGGCATCGATCGCGTCGAGCAGGTCCGAGTCGAGGGCCACGTCGACCGCGCCGAGCTGGCTCTGCAGGTGCTCGTGGGTACGGGGCCCGATGATGGCGGAGGTGATGGCCGGGTGGTTCAGCACGAAAGCCAGGGCCAGGTGGATGAGCGACACATCGTGCTGCTCAGCCAGCACGGCCAGCGCGTCGGCCGCTTCGAGCTTGGCCCGGTTCTCCGGTTTGGAAAGGTCGTACCGGTCGGGGATCCGGGTGGCCCGACGACTGGTGAGCTCGTCCGCATCGAGCCGCCACTTGCCCGACAGCCAACCGCCGGCCAGTGGGCTCCAGGCGATGACGCCCATGTCGTAGCGCTCGCAGGTCGGCAGCACCTCGGCCTCGATGCCCCGGGCCAGCATCGAGTAGGGCGGCTGCTCGCACACGAACCGCTGGGTGTTGCGCCGCTCGGCCGCCCACTGGGCCTCGACGATGGCGCTGGCCGGGAACGTCGAGCTGCCGAGGTAGCGGACCTTGCCCTGGTGCACGAGGTCGTCGAGCGCGCCGAGGGTCTCCTCGATGTCGGTGCCGGGATCCGGGCGATGGATCTGGTAGAGGTCGAGGTGGTCGGTGCCGAGCCGCCGCAGGCTGTCCTCGCAGGCCCGCATGATCCAGCGGCGCGAGTTGCCGGCCTGGTTGGGGTCGGTGCCCATGTTGCCGTGCACCTTGGTGGCGATCACCAGGTCGTCACGGCGGCCCTTGATGGCCTTGGCCACGATCTCCTCGGACTCGCCGGCGGAGTAGACGTCGGCGGTGTCGATGAAGTTGATGCCCGCGTCGAGGGCCTCGTGGATGATCGACACCGAGTCGTCGTGATCGGGGTTGCCCCAGCCGCCGAACATCATGGCGCCGAGGCAGAGCGGACTGACCTTGAGCCCCGTGCGGCCCAGCGTGCGGTGCTTCATCGTCCCGACCTCCGAACGTGCGTAGAAAACGCGTGGTTTCGATCGAGGAACCTACGCAAGTTCGCCGGGGGTGCGGCGGGATTGCGCGGGAACGCGGCGGGATTGAGCGGGAACGCGGCGTCAGGCGTTCTTGGGGAGCTCCGAGAACGGCATGACCTTGTCGTTGTTGGGCTCCTTGGGCAGGCCCAGCACGCGCTCGCCGATGATGTTGCGCTGGATCTGGTCGGTGCCACCGTAGATGGGCGGGGCCTGGGCCCACAGCGCCATGCTCGTGACCATGGCCAGGAACGGGTTGCCGGTGGCGGCATCGAGCGCGGCGCGGTCCTCGTCCTTGTAGGCGTGGAGCATGCCGGAGGCCCCGACGATCCGCAGGCTGAGGTCGCGCTGCAGCCGCATCATGTTGCTCATGGCCAGCTTCGAGATGTTGCCGATGCCGGGGATGTCCTTGCCGGCCGCCTTGGCGGCCTTCAGGCGCAGGTTGCCCATGCGGGCGATCTCGCCCTCGGTGTGCAGCCGCATCAGGTCCTGGCGGATGGTCGGGTCGGTGACGGAGCCGTTGCCCTTGGCCAGGTCGATGAGCAGCTTGGCGCCGCCACCGAGGCCACCGCCCCCACCGCCACCACCCCGTCGACGGGGAGCGCTGCCGGGAGCCACCGCGAAGTCACCGACCCGACGGCCGAGCTGATCGGCGATGGTGCCGGGGACGACCATGCCGCCTCCGGCCGATCCACCGCCGGCGCCGAGGCCCGAGCGCTCGTGCATGAGGGTGGTGTTGGCCACCGCCCAGCCGTTGTTGAGGCCGCCGATGATGGCGTCGTCGCGCGCGTGGGCGTCGCTGAGGAACACCTCGTTGAACATGGCGTGGCCCGTCATCTCCACCAGCGGTCGCACGTCGACCTGGTCCTGGTGCATGTCGACGGCGAACCAGGTGATGCCCTGGTGCTTCGGGACGTCGACGTTGGTGCGGGCGATCAGCATGCCCATGTCGGCGGACTGGCCGAGCGACGTCCACACCTTCTGGCCGTTGACGATCCACTCGTCGCCGTCCTTGACGGCCCGGGTGGTGAGCCCGGCCAGGTCGGAGCCCGCACCCGGCTCGCTGAAGAGCTGGCACCAGGCCCGGGCGCCGGTGACGATGTCACGGACGTAGAGGTCGATCTGCTCCTGCGTGCCGTGGGTGGCGATGGTCGGCGCGGCCAGCAGCAGGCCCAGCCCGGCGGGCGCGCCCACCGCGCCGAAGCTGCCGATCTCGGTCTGCACCCGCACGGCGTCGTTGCGGCCCAGGCCCTTGCCGTAGGCGTTGGTCGGAAGTCCCGGAGCGGCCCACCCGGCCAGGCCCAGGCGCTGCCACCACTCGCCGACGGTGAGATCGGGATCCCAGTTCTCTTCGAGCCACGTGCGGAGCTCGTCGACCAGCTCGTCCTGCCCGCTGGCGGTCGCGGTGGTGTCAGTCATGTGCGTTCCCCTGGGTCGTGACGGGCGATCCGACCCGTCTACCTGCTTAGAGACCCTAACCAAGCCGGGGCCGCACCGTCGAAATCAGCCACGATCGGCGCGCGCGACGACGGCGTCGATCCGTTGCCTCGGAGCTGCCGTCAGGGGTTGGTGGCGGTGACGGTCTCGAGCTGGGAGTAGAAGGTGGCGGCGTCGAAGTAGTCACGCCACAGCACGATCTTGCCGTCGTCGCCGACCTCGAAGACGCCGGCCACCGGGAGGTCGATCCAGTTCTCACCGAGGCGGAACCGGTCGGTGCGCTCGTTCATGACCGTGTTCCCGGCCACGGTCTGGCGATGGGTCACGAACACGACCTCGTCGATGCCCGCGACCATGGCGCTGAGGAAGCTCTTGAGCCCGTCGGGCCCGGAGACCTTCCCGATCGGCACGTTGTCGTACTCGAGGTCGTCGCTGACCAGCTCGGCCGCACCGTCGAGATCGACGGCCACGACCCGGCGGATGAACTCGTCCACGGTCTCTTCAGGAGTCATCCCGGGAGTCTTCCAGAGGTCAGCCGACCGGGGCGTGTGAGGTGCAAACCGGCATCGACCACGTGGGGACGGTGCCGGTCGCCGACCGGCCGGGGTTCTCGATGAGCGGGCGATCGCCCGGACCCAGCAGCACGCTCCCGGGGTGGTCGAGGCGGACCCGAGACCGGATCCAGTCGACCGACGCGCCGGGAGGGCGAACCGGGTCGTCAGCGCTGCAGACGAGGAGGTTCAGTCGATCGGCGACCGCCTGGAGCTCGTGCGTCCGGTAGCGCCGCATCGCGCCGGGCCCGGGAAAGCCGGTCTGCCCGGTGACCACCACGAACGTCGCCAGCAGCAGCAGCAGCAGCACGATGGCGGTCAGCGCCGCCCCTGTTGGGAGGCCGCCGCCACGCCCACGACGACCGTCAGGACCGCGACGAGCGCCGCGATTCGGGTGATTGTCCTCCGCCGAGTGGTCACGGTGGAAGCGGCGTCCTCGTCAGAGAGCACCTCGGCCACCGCCCTCGTCGAGGTCGACCCAGCCGGCGGGCCAACCGGGTTGCAGCACGCCGCGGCCGAGGCCGGCGATCCGCCACCGGTCGCGCAGCCGGAGGGTCAGCGCCGGCGCGGTCCCGCCGGTCTCGCCCTCGGCCGCCTCGACCACGCAGAGCTCGCGTCCCACGCCCGGCCGAGCCACCCGCTCGACCCAACCCACGCGGCCGACCCGCCCGACCCGTCCCGACTGGTGATGATCGGAGTGCCCCTGGACCCGCAGACCATCACCGGTTCCGGGCAGATCTCGGGTCCAGCGGGGGAAGAGCTGCTCGGCGAAGGGGGCCCACATGCCGATGTGGGGGATCTCGGCGGCCAACGACCAGGCGGTGACGTTGTCGCCGGTGCGGTCGAGGCGATCGAGCCACTGCTGGGCGACGCCCAACCGGAGGTTGGGATCGGTGGTCGACCAGGCGGTCGTCCAGTCGCCCCGGGCCAGCGCCGTGAGCCAGGCCGTGGCCACGGCCCCGGGGCCCAGCGGCACCACCCCGGCCTCGGCCCAGGGTCGAGAGCGCGGCCAGGGCACGGGCGGTGAACCCGCTCCCGCTGCGGGGGAACCCGCCTCCGGCAAGGGGCGAATCGGGAGGAACGCAGCGGTCCCCGACCCCGGGGGTGGGTCGGGGACGGCCGCGTCCGCCGCCCGGACGTCCGCCACCAGAACGTCCGAGGCGAGCTGGTCGAGGGAGACGATCCCTGCGATCGAGAGCTGGTCGATGGTCATGTCATCCCTCCGTCGTGCAGCCCTGGAAGGACCGCCAGGTCGTCGGCGCCCGCACGAGTTGCACCTTCGCCCGACACGACGACCACCCGAGGGCATCGGGGGGCGCGCCGTCAGAGATGACCGTGCCGTCGGGCACCGGTCGTTCGAAGGTCATCGACTCGGCGGGGCCGTCGAGCGACAGGACCGCATCGCAGAGGAGCGGATGGCCGTCCCGCACGACCTGGGTGCGGGTCTCGAGCGTGGCCAGGACCTGGCCGCCGGCCGTCGGGTCGGCCGAGAACGTCACGCCCGTCGGCTCGGTGCAGGGGCCCGACCCGCGCCCATGGAAGGTCAGGGTCCGGCCGTCGGTGCTGACGTCGAACCCCCACCAGGGCTCGGACTGGTGCACCCATTCGTCGCGGTGGTCATGGCGGTAGTGGAGGGTGAGACCGACGGCCGCCAGCAGCAGCACCACGGTCAACCCGAGGGAGGCGCCGCGGCGCCAGGGAGCCCGGGTCGATTCGGCCAGGTAGGTGTCCATGGCCCGACGATGCACCCCTCCGGGCCGGCCGACCATCGGGCGACCGGACGATTCTCGCTCCACCCGATGGGTGATCGGGCCGGCCGATGCCGACCCGCTCCCGAGGGGCTGCAGGCCGGCGATCCCATCTGGCACCGGTGACGGGCCGGCCCGGCCGCCATCGGCCATCAGGAGGAGGACGGCTCCTCGGCCGCCACCGAGCGGTGGAGATCGCCCCTTGCCACGGAGACCCGAACCGTCATGATGGCGGGCCAACCGTCCGATGGATGGGGGAACCCACCACCGATCCCCGCCGACCCAGGGAGGCGATGTGCCCGCTGCCGCGCCGAACGCTCCCGGGGTCCATCCCGCCGGGCGTCGGTCCCGACCGATGAGGATCCGCACCTTCCTCGCGGTGGTGCTCGCACTCGGCGGCCTCACCGCGGCGGCGGTCATGACGTCGGTGGCCGTCGCCGCGCAGCACGCCCAGCGCGCCAGCCTGGCCACCCAGGCGGGCGAGCTCGCCGCGTCGAAGGCCGGCGACATCGCCATCGTCCTGCGGTCCGACGAGCAGGCCATCCGACTGGCCGCGGCCCAGCTCTCCGGCACCGGCGGACCCACCAGCACGTCCACCGCCCCATCGACGACCCCTCCCACGGACTCGGACCCGTGCGCCGGGCTGCTCGACGCAATCGCGCCGGTCGGTCCCGGCCCCTTCACCGTGGTCGGCTCCGACCTCCGGGTCTGGTGTTCGACCGCAACGGGAGCCGGACCCGGTACCGCCGTCGACCCCGCTGTGGCGGCCTGGCTCGAGCCGGCCTTCCGGTCGACCGAGGCGACGATCACGACCTCGCTCGTCCCCGACGTCGTGACCGGTGAGGTCGCGATCCAGGTGGCGGTCCCGGTCACCCTGCCCGGCGTCGACGGCGTGGCCCTTGTCGTGACGCCGCTCGACCCGGCCACGTTCTCGTCACGCCGACCGGTGCCGGGGTCGCCGTCGGGCAGCAGCGTCGCCGTCACGAGCTCGGACGGCACCGTCCTCGGTGCGTGGCCGGCGGGCCTGGTCGAGGTCGGCTCGACCGACGGGCCCTCGACCTGGGCCCGGGGGCCGTGGCAGCAGGGCGTCTCGTTCGTGCCCGGTCCGGACTGGGACGTCACGGTGGGGGTGGCGTCGGGCCTGGCCGACGAGCCGCTCGTGGAGCTGCGCACCGACCTGCTCGTGCTGCTGCTCGGCTTCGCCGCCATCATCCTGGCCACGCTCTGGCAGGTCGACCGCTGGCTGGCCCGGCCGGTGCGGGCGATGGCCGCGCTGGCCGAGCACGCGGTGCAGGGCGGCCACGTCACCGGGCGGCGGGCCGAGCCGGGCGGTGGCCTCGAGGGGGCCGAGCTGGCCCACGGGCTGAACGCGCTGCTCGACGCCACGACCGAGTCACTCGGCAACGCGCACGCCGTCGTCGGCGAGCTGACCCGCGTGCGCGAGGCCGAGAAGCGCTCGCTGGCGGTGGCCCTGCACGACAACGCCATCCAGGCGCTCATCGCCACGGAGTGGACCCTGGACCGCGTCATCGCCGAAGGCGACGGCAGCCCCCTGCTGGTCGAGGCCCGCGACACGCTCGACCAGGCCGTCGTCAGCCTGCGCCGCCAGACGTTCGACCTCATGCCACCGGCCATGGCCACCACCGGCCTGGTCGGGGCCATCGCCCAGAGCCTCGATCACCTCTGGGCCGACCACGGTCTGGCGGGTGAGCTCGACGCCGATCTGCCGGGCCGACCGGTCGACACGACGGAGGTCCTGGCCTTCCGCACCACGCAGGAGGCGTTGCGCAACGTGGCTCGCCACGCGGCAGCCCGCCGCGTCGCCGTCACCGTGGCGCTCGACACCACATGCGCGTGCGGCCACCCGCGCGGGTGCCTGGTGGTCCGGGTGCACGACGACGGGCGCGGCATCGACCCGGGGGTCCTCGATGCCCGACTGGGCGACGGCCACCTCGGCGTGCTCTCGATGCGCGAGACCGTGCAGCTGGCCGGCGGACGGTTCTCCATCGGCGCCGAACCCGGGGGCGGCACGACCGTCGAAGTCCACCTCCCGTGGGAACCCGCCCCCGAGCCCACGCCCGGCCCGGACCCCACGCCGACGACGGGCCCCGCCCCGGTGCCGCTCCCGGATCAGGCCCGCACCGATCAGGCCAGCAGGTCCTCCTTGTAGGCCTTGATCACCGCCGCCGCCCGGTCGGCCACACCGAGCTTGGCCAGGATGTGCGAAACGTGGGTCTTCACCGTGAGCGGCGACACGTGCAGGCGCGCCCCGATGTCGACGTTCGACAGTCCCTCGGCCATCTCGGCCAGCACCTCGAGCTCCTTGGGCGACAGGCCGTAGCGCTCGACGGGCGACGGCCGCAGCGCGGCCACCAGCTTCGGCCCGATCGACGGGTCGAACGCAGCCCGTCCGGCCGCGACCTCGGCCACGCACCGGCAGAGCGTCTCTTCGTCGGCTTCTTTCGAGACGAACCCCAGCGCGCCGGCGGCCATCGCCGCGCCGACGCTCTGGCTGTCGGTGTGGGCGCTGAGCACGAGGACGCGGGCGTCGGGGTCGGCCTTGACCACCGCGGCGATGACGTCGAGCCCGCCGAGGTCGGCGCCCGGCATCGACAGGTCGCAGATCACCACGTCGGGCCGGTGCTGGGCCACCGCCTCGAGTCCCCCGGCACCGTCCCCCCGGGTGGCCACGACCACCATGTCGCCGCCCGCCTCGAGCCGGCGGACCAGCGCGTCGAGGATCAGGGGATGGTCGTCGATGGCGACGATCCGGATCGGCTCGGTGTCCGCCATGGGCGCACGGTACCGCTCACCGCTGCCGGGGACGGTGAGCCATCGTCCGGCCGCGCAGGTTCAGGCCGGCGGACGCGGTGCGCGGGGCGGGCCCGACGCGGTGAACCGGGTGCCGTCGGGATCGGTGACCCACGGCGCCGGCTGGTCCCAGCCGTCGTCGAACACCAGCTCACCGATCGGTCGGCGGCGCACCGGGCCGTGGTGCCCCTCCGGTCGGCCGAGGGCGATGGTGGCGGCGATCCACGACGTCATCGGGGATCCCGGTGACGCGACGGAGATCGTCCTCGGCGAGCGCGTGCCACATCGTCATGACCCCGCCGTAGCCGAGGGCCCGGGCCGCCAGCAGCAGGTTCTGGCAGGCCGGGTAGACGTTGGCGCCGTCGTGAGGGTTGGGGGCCCGGTACCGCAGGCTGCACGCCAGCACCACCACCGGCGTCTCCTCGAAGCGGTCGACGAAGCGCTGCATGGTGGCGGCCATGCGGGCCTTCGGCGAGCTCGGGTCGGCCCCGGATCCGCGCTCGGGTACCCGTCGGCCTGCACCTTGGTGGCCCACTCGCGGCGGAACGCGCCACCGAGGACGGCCTTGGCCTCCACCGCCCTCGGCCCGTCGCGCAGCACGACGAAGCGGAAGGGCTGGCGGTTCGATCCGGTCGGCGCGCGGGCTGGCGTGCCACAGGATCGTGCTCAGGTCGTCGTCCGGGATCGGGTCCGGCCGGAACCGGCGGATGGCCCTGGTGCTGGCGAGCCCCTCGAGCAGGCCGATCGGTTCTTCGTCCACCCGTGCAACCTACTTTCCGGTCGCACGCGCTCAGGTTGCTGGCGGTCAGGTCGCCGGCGCCACCGCTCGGGTCTTGGCGCACCGGCTGCCCTTCGCCGCGCTCGGCGTCGAGCCCGGGTAGCCACACGACAGGTTGAGATCGACCGGTCCGCCGATGCCGGCGATGGACCCCGTGGCGCTGTACTGCCAGTAGCTCCACGCACCCCACCCACCGGGGAGCGCCACCGGCGCCGAGGCCTTGGTGTGGTTGGCCATCCAGAGCGGGTAGCTCTTGAACTTGGTCGTGTCGCCGAGGTAGCTGGTCCAGAAGCCGCGACCCGAGTAGATCGCCGGGCGACGACCGAGCAGTCGGGTGGCCTCCTTCAGCCAGCTGTCGACCCACGACGACAGCGCCTTGGGCGACAGGCCACCGGTCACCTCGATGTCGAGCGCCGGGGTGAGCTCGCCCGTGCTGCCGCTGGCCTTGAGCACGGCGACGAAGGCCCGGGCGTCGCTGGCCGCGGTCGACAGCGGGTATCGCGGTCGGGCGAAGTGGTACGCCCCTCGGGCGATGCCGGCGGCCTTGGCACCGTCCCAGTCCTTGTTGAACCAAGGGTTGGTCGATGCCGCGCTGGCCCGACCCGAGCCCTCGGTGGCCTTCACGAACACGAACCGCACGCCCTCGGACCGGACCGTCTTCCACTTGATGGCGGCGCCACCGTCGTGGTTGTGGGCCGAAACGTCGATCCCGAGGAACGTTCCGGAGGGGGCTGCGTCGGCGCCAGGGGCGAGCGCCAACATGGCGAGCGTCGACAGCGTCACCGCGACCGAGACGAACAGCACCCCGGTGGGCCGGCGGCGCCGCGCCACCCTGCCGGGTCGGTGGCCCCGGCCGGAGGCGGAGCTCATCCTGCTGGTGGCACGAGAGGTCGTCGTCGGAATGCGGTCGGTGATGCGGAGCAGCGTCATCGGGCCCCCAGGGGGTTCGGGTCGGCGCCCGCCGAGCGCTGCCCACCGGTGAGGTGAGTCGACCGTCCCCCAGCCAGTGGACAGGGGGTGCGCCGAGAGGCTCGTGCCTGGCCCAGTGGATAGTGCGATCGCCCAGGATCGTCAAGGAGATCGGCCGCTTCCGGTCCGAATTCGGACCGATGTCACGATCAGGAGCGGAAGATCTCACCCTGGGTGAAAATGGAGTGTCGGTGCGTGCACGGGGTCGAGAGCCGGTGCTCGGTGGGAGCTGGGGTCCGGTGTCACCCGCGACGGCCCCGGGCTGCCGTCGCCGTCCTCGGGGTGCCCAGGCGTGGCCCGCGCGGCCTGGCCCGCCAGGCCTGATCTCGCCTGCTGATCAGAGCCGGGTGAGCCAGCGGTCGGCGTGGCGCCAGGCGGGTCTCGAGCTGCTCGACGGTGGCCTCGGAGACCTTGCCGACGCTGGACGAGGCGGTTGAGCTCGCCGTTGACCTGGGCGTGGGTGAGCCCGGACATCCGCACGATGTCGCGGGCCCGGTCGGCGTTGTCGGTCGCGGAGCTGGGCCTTGTGCTCGCGGCGGGTGAGCGATTGCGGTGGCCAGCGACGAGCCGCCGCCCGGGCGGGGCGGGGGCACGAGGTCGATCGTCAGCGAGTCGTCGAGGTCGTCCGCGTCGTCCGCCTCGCCGGCGGTGCCGGCGTCGTACGTCGTCGGCCAGCCACTCGGGCTGGTGGGGGCTGCCGAGGGCCACCGCGGAGATCACCGAGAACAGCGAGAGCTGCTCCTCCTCGGGCACCCCGGCACCGAGCAGCTCGTCGAGCGACTCGGGATCGGCGACCGGAGCCGCTCGTCGTCGTCGTCCTTGCGGCGCAGGCTGTGGCGGCGCTGCTCGGCGATCTGGGCCGCGAAGGTGCGCAGGCGGGGGTCGTCGGGGATGAAGAAGAAGGCCTTCTGGTGGCGCATGCCCCGCGTCCAGCGCACGAGGCGGCCGGCGGCCTGGCGGAAGAACAGCTCGGTGGTGGTGTTGGTGGCGAACACACCGACCCGCAGGCGCGGGATGTCGACGCCCTCGGACACCATGCGCACGGCCACGATCCACGGCATCGACCCCTCGGCGAAGTGCTCGATCGCGAGCCGACGCGGTCGGGTCGTCGCTGAGCACGAGGGTGGCGCGTGACGCCGTGGCGGCGGCGCATGAGGTCGACGATGCCCTTGGCGTGCTCGTGGTCGATGGCGATGACCAGTCCGCCGGCGTGCGGCTGCGACGCCGCGGATGGCGAGCAGCTGCTCGTGGGCCTGGTCGAGCACCGCCGGCAGCCACTCGCCGGTGAGCGACAGGGCCGTGCGCAGGCGCTGGCCCGAGCGGGCCGCGTCGAGCGCGTCGTCGAAGGTGGCACGAGTACTCGGACGCCGTCGGGACCGACCCACTCCATGTGCCCGTCGATGCGGGGGAAGTAGACGGGACGCACGACGCCGCCGTCGTGCAGCGCCTCGCCGTAGCCGTACTCGTAGTCGGAGCGGGCCTCGCCGAAGGCGTCGTACGGCACGAACGGGATGGAGGTCGTGTCCGAGCGGAACGGCGTGCCGGACAGGGCCAGCCGCCGGGCCGCGCCCTCGAAGGCCAGCCGGATGCCGTCGCCCCAGGCCCGGTCGTCGCCGGCGTGGTGCAGCTCGTCGAAGATCACGAAGGCGTCGGTGGCGATCGGGCGCAGGTTGCGGGCCTGCATGGCCACCTGCTGGTAGGTGACGACGACGCCGTGCATGTCCGACGGCAGTCGACCGTCGCGTGGGCTCCACTGCGGTTCGAGGTGCAGGTCGAGCCGGGCCGCGGCCCGGGACCACTGCAGCTTCAGGTGCTGCGTGGGCGCCACCACCACCACCCGCTGGTTCGGGTGCTCGCTCAGGTGCTGCACCGCGGCCGTGAGGGCGAACGTCGTCTTGCCGGCGCCGGGGGTGGCCACCGCGAGGAAGTCCGCGCCGCTCGTGGGCGTGGAACCGCTCGAGGGCCGCTTTCTGCCAGGGCCGGAGGCGTACGGATCGGGGCATCACTCCAAGGGTCTGCCGGCGGCGTCGGGGGGTGCGGAATCCTGGCACCTCCCGGAGGGGTCCGCGTGCATCCGGGCCTGACCTGCGGTGATGCGGGACTGACCCGCGGTGATGCGGGCCTGACCCGCGGTGATGCGGGCCTGACCGGCGCTGATGCGCTCACGACGCCGCCGTGCGACCGGGCTTCACCGCAGGTTCATCAACTCTCTGCCGGGGAGACCGACGAGGGCAGTAGCGTCGTCCACGGCGGAACTATCAGGGAGTGGCAGGGTGCAGACGACGGGACCTGAAGGGAACGGCACCGACATCTCCTCTCCGATGCCTCCCGTGCTGTCGTCCAACGATCGCCTGGGTGACCCCCGTCCGTCGATCGACGCCCTCCTCGAACCCCCCGACCCCAACCCGTCAGGGGCCACCCTCACGGTCGACCGGTCGTTCGCGTTCGTCGACATCTGCGGGTTCACGACGTACTGCGAGCAGTCGGGCGAGCAGCCGGCGCTCGAGCTGCTCATCGAGTTCCGCCAGGTGGTCCGCGACGTCGTGGCCCGCCGCGGCGTCCGCGTCTCGAAGTGGCTGGGTGACGGCGTCATGATCGTCAGCCTCGAACCGGCCATCCTGGCTGCGGCCTGCGCCGAGATCGAGCTGCGCTGCTCGAGCCGTGGCCTCGACACCCACGCCGGCATCGCCACCGGCTCGGTCCTCCTGCTCGAGGGCGACGACTACGTCGGCCGCACGGTCAACCTCGCCGCCCGACTGTGCGAGGCGGCGCAACTCGGCCAGATCCTCGCCGCCAACGCCCTGCCCGAGCTGCCCGACTGGCTGCACATCGTCGACACCCGCATGGTCGACGTGGCCGGGATGGGCGAGCCCGTCGCCGCGCACCTGCTGGCCGTCGACGAGATCGTGCGCGACACCTTCGCCAACGACCCCTACGTCGCCTGACGGCTGCCCGGGAAGGTGATCAGGGCCACCAGTCGGCCCGACCGCTGAGCTCCGCAAGGCGCGAGTTCGCGTCGGCGTAGCTCTCGCGCAGGTCGTCCAGGGTGCGGCGCTCGTGGTCGCCGAGGTACGCGTCCCGATCGTCCTCGATCGTCGGCGCGCTCCAGTTGGCGAACGTCGGCGGGACCCAGAGGGAGAGGCCGACGAACTGCTCGACTCGGGCGAGTGTCGCCGCCGGCTCGCCGAACAGGTCCTCGCTGCGCAGCACCAGCATCTGTGCAGAGGGGAACACGGCGCGCCATCGGGCGAGCTGGTCGGCGTAGAAGCCGCGGGCCCGGTACGAGTAGCGCAGCAACGGCCCCTGGACAACCGGCTCGCCGGCCTCGAGGCGGGCCAGATCGGCGGCCGTGCGCTCGGGTTCGGCGTCGAGGGCATCCGGGAAGCTCAGCTGCTCGAAGCCGCTCCGGGTCATGTGCTGCCAGTGCGATCGGGCCCGCGCCGCCGGCTCGCGCAGCAGCACGACCAGCCGGCAATCGGGCAGGTCGGTGGCCACCCGGGCGGGAGCCAGCGGGTGGAACAGGTAGTCCGGGGTGGCCTCGAACGAGAGGCCGCGCCGGCGAAGGGTGAAGTGCGACCGGTACCAGGCGGGGCCCTCGCCGTAGCTGCGGGTGAAGTACTCCGTTTCCTTGCGCACGCTGGGCCGGCCCTCGGGATGGGCGGCCAGGTAGCGGTAGAGCGAGCTCGTGCCGCTGCGCTGGGCCCCGATGACCATGAAGTCCGGGGTGCCACGCAGCGCGGCGAGCGGCCGGCGGAACCGCATGCGGGTGTAGGCGATCCGACGCTTCTGGTCGACGGTCAGCCGCGACCGCAGGAGATCCGAGGTCGGTCGGGCCACGATGCGGCCGGAGACGATGCCGCTCAACGACCGGCCCGGCGACCGGCCGCCGTCACGTCACCGCGCCCAGGTAGCTCGAGGCCAGCAGTTCGCGCTGGTCGGCGAGGTCGCACGCCCGACCTGACAGCACCAGCTCACCGTGGTTCAGCACGTACGCACGATCGGCCACCGAGAGCGCCAGCTTGACGTGCTGTTCGACGAGCAGCACGCCGATCCCCTGCTGGTCGGCCGCGTCACGGATCACCGGCAGCAGGCGCTCGACCACGATCGGGGCGAGCCCGAGGCTCATCTCGTCGACCAGCAGCAGCCGGGGCCGGCCGATCAGGGCCCGGCCGACCGCCAGCATCTGCTGCTCGCCACCCGACAGGAGGCCGGCCTTGCGATCGAGCAGCGGGGCCAGGGCGGGGAAGGACTCGACCACCGCGGCCACGTCGTCGGGGCCGTGGCGACGGCCCAACCGCAGGTTCTCGCGCACCGTCAGATCGGAGAACAGGGCGCGGTGCTCGGGTACGTGGGCCACCCCCCGCCGGGCGACCTCCTGGGGTCGACGGGTCGAGGGCGGGCCGCCCTGCAACACATCGATCGTTCCCGAGATCGGCGCCAGCAGCCCCGAGACGGTGAGCAGGGTGGTGGTCTTGCCTGCGCCGTTGGGGCCGAGCAGGGCGACCACCTCGCCGGCGTCGACGTGGAGGTCGAGGTCGCGCACGACCGTGACGCCGTCGTATCCCGCATGCAGCCCGACCAGGTCGAGCAGCCGAGTCTGGTCGGTGACCGCGTCGTCCGGGACCGCCTCGGGAGCCATCAGGCCGATGCCCCAGGTACGCCTCGATCACCTGCGGATCGGTTCGGATCTGGGCCGGGGTGCCGTCGGCGATGACCCGACCGAAGTCGAGCACGTGGACGTGGTCGCACACGGTGAGCACCAGCCCCATGTCGTGGTCGACGAGCAGGATCGCGAGGTCGAGGTCGAGCAGCGACCGCAACCGCTCGCCCAGGACGAGGCTCTCGGCGCTGTCCAGCCCGGCCGCCGGCTCGTCGAGCAGCAGGACGCGAGGTCGTTGGGCCAGCGCCGCGGGCGACTGCCACCAGCTTGCGTTGCCCGAGGGAGAGCTCGGGGGGACGGCGATCGGCCACGCCCGTCAGCCCGAGCAGGTCGAGCGCCTCGCCCACCACAGCGACGTCGACCGCCCGGCGGGGGCTCACCAGGTCACGGACCATGGCACTCGAGTCGCTCGGGCACCGCCGCCACCTCGCAGTTCTCCCGCACCGTCAGGTCGTCGAACAGCTCGAGCGACTGCCACGTGCGGACCAGGCCGCGACGAGCCCGTTCGTGCGGGGCCAGCTCGTCGATCTGCGCACCGGACCCGCCGGACTCACCTGGCTCGTCGGACAATCGGATCCTGCCTTGGTGCGCGACGAACCCGGTCAGCGCATCGATGGTGGTGGTCTTGCCGGCGCCGTTGGGCCCGATCAGCCCGATCAGGCTACGGGTCGGGACCGACAGCGAGACCCCGTCCACCGCCACGACGCCGCCGAATCGGACCACGAGGTCTGTCGCCTCGAGCAGCACGGTGTCGGACACGGACGGAGCGTACCGCCTGGTCCCCGTCAGGACCGGTTGGGTGGCGACTGCCTCGAGCCTGGACGCCGAGCCGGCGCACGAGCCCGAGCGAAGCTGGCCGCCGAGCCCGCCGGTCAGCCCTTCAGGAGGCTGGCCAGTCCCCAGAGCGCGGCGACGGTGCCGAGTGCGATCATCGCCACGCTGCGACCGGTCGGGGGTCGTTCGAGCTCGCCGTCGTCGGGGTCACCCCGCCCCCGCACCAACGCCAGCCCGGTACCCAACGCGAGCGCGCCACCGAAGGCGAGCACGAGCCATGGCAGCAGATCGTCACCGAGGAGCACCCGGACAGCATCGCCCAGCCACCGCTGCAGGGCCACCCGGCCCCTCCGAAGGCGATCCGCAGTGCCAGAAACCCCTCAAGCAGAGAGCAATCGGGCCCGATGAACCTGTGGTCGGCGGTTCGCCCCCGCCGGCACTGGGGAGTCCGACGAGAGGTTTGCACTCCCTCCAACGCATCGCCACGTGCCTTCGGGTACTGGGCGCCTCGTGGCCTTTCGTCGCCCCGCCTCCGCCACCCTTCTGGGGTGGCGGTGCGCGTCCGGCCCAGGTCAGAGGGTCTGCGGCAGCGCTGATCCCGACGTCGTCGCGCCCGGAGCGGCCGCCGCCGTCGTCGCCGTGCCGCCGACGGTCGTGCTCGTCGTGGCCGAGGACCCGAACGGGTCCGAGGACGGCGCCGCCCCGTCCGGGACGGTCGTGTCGTCCGGACCCGTGGTGTCGTCCGGACCGGTGGGGTCGTCCGGAGCGGTGGCGTCGTCCGGACCGGTCGTGTCGTCGACGGCAGGCGTCTCGGTGTGGGACGCGAAGGCGTCGTCCTCGACCGAGCGAGAAGTCCTGCGGGGAGACGGTGCCCCGGATCTCGGTGGCCTCGAAGCTGTCGATGGCCCCCTCGAGACGCTCGATCAGCACCTTGACCGCGCCGGTGGCCTCGTCGAAGCAGAACCGGGCCTGGGACCCGTAGGGCAGCACCGCTGAGGGCCGGTTCTGGATCAGCTCGAAGCAGTCGGACCCGTAGCGCACGGCCCGGTAGAGCGGGGGCGTGTCGGTGAAGTAGGCGGTCATCGTCTCCACCGACTGCTGCACCGTCTCCTCGAAGGAGGGCGCGTCGGCTGCCGGGCTGCAGAGGAAGGTGCCGTCGTCCTCGGTGGTGCAGCCCACGATCTTGCCGCCGACGGTGCCGGAGAGGCCGCCGAACTGTCGGCGGATCACGTCGGGCGGGCGCTGGGCGACCAGGCGCGCCGGAGGTGAGCGTCGCCGCCGGAGTCGAGCCGCCGGGTGAAGTCGGCCTGCACGACGTAGGTGCCCTCGAGGCTGCGCTGGTAGGCGGCCAGGAACGTCGGCGGACGCGTCGGCGCCCGGCGCGCTCGGTCACGCGGCCGTCGAGGGCCCCGCCGAACACGAGGGCGAGCGCCACCGCCGAGCCGACGACGGCCCCGGCGATGCCACCGAGCATCGCTGAGCGAGATCCGAACACCGGGCCGACGGTAGTGCCAGGGTCCGCCCGCCAGCGCGCACCCGATCGTCAACGGGCAGCAGGCCGGTCGCCGCGGGAGCAGGCAGCCTGGCAAGATCTCGGACACGATCCGTCGGTCGGCGTCCAGCCCCGACCACCACGCAGGGGGAACGCATGGCCTTCCACCACCTCGCGCTGGCGACCCGCGACCTCGAGGCGACCCACGCCTTCTACACCGAGGCCATGGGCTTCAGCTGGTCAAGACCGTGGTCGCGCCCACCGAGCACGACGGCGGCTGGGCCAAGCACGTCTTCTACGACACCGGCGGCGACGGGCTCATCGCGTTCTGGGACCTGCACGACGACGCCATCGGCGACTTCGACCCGGCGATCTCCACCGGGTGCCGGCCTGCCGATGTGGGTCAACCACGTCGCGTTCCACGCCGAGCCCGACGAGATCGAGGGCCGCAAGCAGCGGTGGCTCGACGCCGGCCACGACGTGCATGGAGGTCGACCACGGCTTCTGCGTGTCGATCTACACCGTCGACCCCAACGGCATCATGGTCGAGTGGTGCGCCGACACCCGGCCGCTCGACCAGACGCGACCGCGACGAGGCCGTCGCCGCCGTCGCTCGAGCCCCACCCGCCGCTCGAGATCGGCGCCGACGCCGATCTTCCACCGGGCCGCCAAGCCGGTCGAGCGCCGAGGCTCGATCGCCGGCTCGGCGCCGCCGGCCGTTCCTCGGCTACTGGCCCGACCCCGCCGACGAGCCCGCGGTCGCTCGACGCCTCGGCCGGGAGCCGGTCACGCTCGTCGGCCCCGACGGCGCCGTCGTGCGCGGCATCCTCTGGACCCCGCCGGCCGGCACGCCCGTGGCGCACCGCCGTCGCCCTGACCCACCCCCGCGGCGACTTCAGCGTGCACTACGCCTGCCCGCTGCTGGCCGCCGCCGGCTACGCGGTGCTCGGCTTCTCGACCCGCTACGTCAACAACGACACCGACTGCCTGCACGAGAACTGCGTCATCGACGTCGCGCACCGCGGTCGCCGAGCTCCGCCGGCGGGGCGCCGAGCGCGGTCGTGCTGCTCGGCAACAGCGGCGGCGGCTCGCTCATGGCGCTGAGCCAGGCCACCGCCTCGGCGGATCGGCCGGGCGACGACGACGGCCGCTCGGCGACGCGTTCGTCGCCCTGGCCGCCCATCCGGGCGAGGGCGTGTTCATGCTGCAGGTCATCGACCCGTCGGTCACCGACGAGGCCGACCCGTTCTCGGTCGACCCGTCGCTCGACATGTACGACCCCGACAACGGCTGGCGGCCCTGGCCGCGAGCCGTGCACCTACGACCGCGGACTGGCTCGACCGCTACCGCGCGCGCCCAGCGGGCCCGGGTCGCCCGCATCGACGCGCGTGGCCGCAGGCCTCGCTCGACGACCGGGCCGCGGCCCGGGCCGAGCGCGTCCGCGCTCGAGCCGGGATCGCCGGGCGTGGAACCAGGCCCGTCGCCGCGGCGATCCACGCCCGCTACCTGACCATCTACCGGACCCTGGCCGACCCGGCGTACCTCGACCTCGTCGATCGATCCCGACGACCGGGCGCTCGGCACCGTGTTCGCCTGCCGGCGACCCGCTCGACGCCAACTACGGCTACGGCGGGCTGGCCCGCACGATGACGGCGCGGGGTTGGCTGTCGACCTGGTCAGGGCTGTCGTCGGGCGCCAAGCTGGCCGACACCATGCCGGCGGTCACCGTGCCGACGCTGGTGGTGCACCCGACCGGCGACACCGAGATCCGCACCCGGCAGGCCGAGGAGATCCGCGACGCCTCGGGCGCCGACGACCTCACCTACGTCACCGTCGACGGCGCCCCGCACTACCTGCACGGCCACCGGGTGGGGGTGTTCGACACCATCGTCGACTGGCTCCGCACCCGGGACCTCTAGTGTCGTGTGCGCTGAGCGCTGAGCTCTCAGTCGACCTCGTCCGACGGGCCGATGGTCGTCTCGGTGACCGTGACGTCGTCGAAGGAGCCGTCGCCGTCGACGTCGACCGCGATCATGTCGACGCTGTCGACGGCGTCGACCGTTCCGTCGCCGTCGAAGTCCATGCCGACGGTGTCGGTGATCTCGATGATGTCGGGGCTGCCGTCGCCGTCGACGTCGATCACGGTGGTGGTGACGACCTCGACCACGTCGGCCACGCCGTCGCCGTCGAGGTCGGTGTAGGTGGTCTCGGTGACGGTGATGCCGTCGGCGACGCCGTCGCCGTCGACGTCGATGAGCTCGGTGGTGGTCTCGGTGGTCTCGGAGACCCCCAGCTCGGACTGCCCGTCGTTGGTGTCGCTCATCGCTCGCTCCAGATGTCGTCGGCCGCCGGTCGGCGTCGGAAGCCGCATCGTAGTTCTCGCCCGCTGGGGCCCGGCCGTCGGGAGCGGCCGGCCGAAGCCGGGCGCCCGCTCACCAGGTAGGGCGCACCGGCGGAAGCTGTCCGTCGTTCGCAGAGGCGAGCACCGCGGTCAGGTCGGTGCGGAGCCGCTCGACGGCGTGCTCGCCGACCACTGCCGCCCACTCGGCCTCGAGGTCGCGATAGATGCGCTCCACGATGCCGAGCAGCTTGCGGCCGCGGTCAGCCAGCACAACCGCCTTCTGGCGGCCGTCCTCGGTGCTCGCCGTGCGCTCGACGTACCCCGCCCCCTCCATCGATTCGACGAGCTTCGAGGCCGCCTGCTTGCTGGTCCCCATGAGCACCGCCAGGTCCTTGGCCGTCGTCGGCTGGTCCCGAGCGGCCAGCAGCACGAAGCCGTAGGCGGGGCGGACGTCGTCCCACCCGGCGGCGCGCAGGCGCTCGTGCAGCTCATCCATCTGGTGCCGGTAGGCCATGGCGAGCAGGCGGGCGATCGGGACCTGCGGATCCGGCGCGCCGGTCATTCCGCCCACGGCGGGGTGAACGACGACCCGTCGTCGAGTCGGGCCTGACCTCCGACGGGCAGGCAGCACAGCATGCGAAGCGGGCCTTCGCCGCTGGTGCTCAGCTCCAGTGCGACACCGGCCGGCACGACGATGGCGTCGCCCGGATCTGCCGTCGACGTGACGCCGTCGAGCCGCACCGAGGCCACGCCGTGGAGCACGACGAAGACCTCCTCCCGGGTCAGCGAATGCGGTGTGGCCGGGACGCCGGCGTCGATCTCGACCTGCCACACCGCGGTCTCGGTGGTGCCCCGGCTCGGGGTGGCCAGCGAGGTGAACCGAGTGCCCCCGAGGTCGTGAGTGGGTGCCGGGGGCGCGGGGACGATCGACATGGGAGCCTCCATTGGTCAATGAGGTGGACTATTTTGGACGGTATCGCATCGAGCGTCAATGGTCAACCATCTTGTCTGTTTCGCGAGTTCGGAGGCCTGGTGGACCGAACCGCTTCCCGTGATCGCACGCGGGAGGCAACCGATGCGGGCACGGCTGCGCCGGTCCGGGCATCATGGGGCGGTGAGCGTCGAAAGATCTCGGGCCGACGACCCGGCGAAGGTGCGGGTCGACCAGCTCGACGGCGTCGACGGCGAGATCGACGGGAGCCTGGGACTGACCCTCGACGAGCTCGAGAAGGCCAGTGGCGTGCCCGGCCGCACGATCCGCTTCTACCGACAGACCGGGCTGATCGACTCCCCTCGTCGCTCGGGCCGCCAGGCGTTCTACTCCGAGGACCAGGTCGCCCGCCTGCGCCTCATCGCCGCGCTGCGGCGCGCGGCCTCGGCCTCGACGCGGTGTCGAAGATCCTGGCCGACCCCACCGGCGAGCACCGATCGTTCAGCCGCCTGCTGCAGATCCGCGACGAGCTGCTCGAGCCCTGGATCGACGACCACTCGGCGGTCATGTCCGAGGCCGAGGTGCTCTCGCTGCTCGGCACCAACCAGCCGGCCGTCATCGACGAGCTGGTCCGCTACGGCGTGCTCGACCTGCTCGATGACGAGACCCACCAGATCGAGGTGCCGAGCGTGGCCACCCTCGACCTCACCGGCCAGCTCATGGCGGCCGGAGCCAGCCCCGAGGTCGTGCAGTCGGCGTGGGCGCTCATGCAGTCCCGGATCGCGGACCTGGCCGACGAGCTGGTCGCGGTGTTCGCCAGCCACGAGCACTACGGCTTCCCCGAGGCCGCCACCGACGAGCAGGTCGCGGAAGCCATCGGTCGGCTGCGCCCGATCGCCATGCGGGCCGTGCAGGTGGCGTTCGCCCACGAGATCGAGCGGGCCATCGAGGAGCTCTACGTCGACGGGGACCAGGACCCGGACTCCCCGCCCATCATCATCGACCTCGACGCGCCGACGATCGGGTGACCGACTTCCCCACGCTGCTCTCGCCCGGCTCGATCGGGCCGATGCGGCTGCGCAACCGGATCGTGATGGCGCCGATGGGCGATCGTCTGGCCAACGACGACGGCACGGTCAGCGACCGTCAGGCCGCCTACCTCGAGGCCCGGGCCCGCGGTGGGGCGGGCCTGCTGCTCATCGGCTCGGTGGCCGTCTCCTACCCGAGCGGCGCATACGCCCCGTGCCAGACCGCCCTCTCCGAGGACCGCTTCGTCCCCGGCCTCGCCACGCTGGCCGATCGGGTCCACGCCCATGGCGCCTGCCTCGGCGCGCAACTCGTGCACGACGGCGCCAACTCGCTGTTCGACATCGCCGAGGGCCGGCCGATGCTGGTGCCGTCGAAGCCGCCCCGCCTGCGCCCCGACGCGCTGTCCGCCATGATCACGCCGTCCGAGATGGAAGCCATGATCCGGCCGTTCACCACCCCGACCACGGCCACCGCGTACCGGATCGCCGACCGCGAGGACATCGCCTGGCTGATCGACCAGTTCGTGGCTGCGGCCGTCCGGGCCCGCACCGCCGGGCTCGACGGGGTCGAGATCCACGGCGGCCATGGCTACGTCATCGACTCGTTCCTGTCACCCGCGCTCAACCAGCGCACGGACGAGTGGGGCGGCTCGACCCCCAACCGGGCCCGTCTCCTGTGCGAGGTCATCGCCGCGGTCCGCGCCGCGGTGGGAGACGACCTGGCCGTCTGGTGCCGCCTCAACTCGGTCGAGCGCTTCCGTGAGCACGGCGAGACGCCGGAGGACCTCATCGACGTCGCGGCCCTGGCCGAGAAGGCCGGTGCGGACGCCATCCACGTGAGCGCGGCCACCGACGCCGGCGCCGCGCTCGGCGTCACCGAGGCCCACACCCCCCACGAGCCGGGGCTGCTGCTGCCGTTCGCCCGCCTGGTGTCACGGCGGGTGGCCGTGCCGGTCATCACGGTCGGTCGCATCGAGCCCGAGCTGGCCGAGGCGGCGCTGGCCGCGGGCGACGCCGACTTCGTCGCGATGGGCCGCAAGCTGCTGGCCGAACCCGACCTGCCGAACCTGCTGGCCGCGGGCCGGGTCGACGACGTGCGTCCGTGCATCTACCAGTACCGCTGCATCGGCAACATCTTCCTGAACGAGCCGGTCGGGTGCGTCGCCAACCCGGCCACCGCCGACGGGGACGAGCCTGCGCTGCCGGTCACCGACGCGCCGAAGCGCGTGCTGGTGGTGGGCGGCGGGCCGGCCGGGCTCGAGGTGGCCCGGCTGGCGGCCCAGCGCGGCCACCACGTCGTGCTGGCCGAGGCCGGGCCGCGCCTCGGCGGCGCGCTCGAACCTGGCCGGTCCCACCGACGAGCCGCTCGACCGCTTCCGCCGGTGGCAGGCCCGTCAGATCGAGAAGACGACGGTCGACCTGATGATGGGGACCCCCGTCACCCCGGCCGTCGCCGCGGGGCTCGAGGTCGACGAGATCGTCGTGGCCACCGGCGGACGGTGGACGGCTCCCGACGAGGCCGCGTCCCAGCTGTTCTCGGCCGTGCTCGATGGCGCACCCGATGGTGCACCCGGACTGCGGACGACGTCGGTCGGCACGCTCGGCGTCTGGCTCGGGGACGGGTGGTCCCACGGCACCGACGACGTGATCGGCCATGACGTCGTCGTACTCGGCGGCAGCAAGATCGGGATGTCGTTCGCCGGTCTCTGCGCCCGCCGCGGCCGTTCGGTCACCGTGCTCGACGAGGGCGATGTGCTGGCTCCCGAGCTCGGCCCGCCCGGCCGCTTCCGCCTCGTCCACGACACCGAGCAGCTCGGCGTGCGTCTCGTCCCCCGCGCCACCGCCGACGACCTGGCCGAGTCGATCGCGTCGGCCGCGTCGAGCCCCGGGGGTGAGGTCACCGTGGTCAGCGCCATCTGCCGCGCCGATCGCTCGTTGGCCGACGACCTCACCGAGCTGCTGGCCCCCCTCGGGCGCCCGGTCCACGTCATCGGCGACGCCGCCGGCACCGGCCGCCTCGAGTCCGCCCTCGCCGATGCCCGCCGCATCGCGATGCTCCTCTGATCCCACGCCATCGCCGAACCGGTGGTCGGGGCGCGATCCGGGGGTCGCGGGACAGCCATCGGTTGGGGACGGTCGACCACCCCGCCGCCCGAACGTCATTCCTTCTAGGGTGCGGCGATGGACGCGTCGCAGGTCGCCGATCGGCTGGCCATCCAGGACCTGGTCGAGGGCTACGCCGAGGCCGCTGACCGCCGCGACCCGGTGTCCTTCGCCGGGCTCTTCCTGCCCGACGCCACCCTCACCGTCGTCCGCGAGGGGGCCGAGCCGTCCGTCCACGCGGGTCGGGAGCAGCTGGCCCGGATCCCGGAGATGCTCGGGCGCTACCCGCTCACCCTGCACGTCGTCACCAACCACCACTGCACGGTGGACGGCGACGCTGCCTGGGGCCGGGCCATCTGCCAGGCCCACCACCTGACCCATGGCGACGACGGCACCGTCGACCTGGTCCTCCACATCCGCTACCGCGACGTCTACGCCCGCACCCAGGCCGGGTGGCGGATCGCCGCGCGCGAGGTACACATCCTGTGGACCTCGACCGGGCCGGCCACCGTCACCACCTCACCGCGCTGACCGCCCGTCGAACCTGCTGACCCACTCGACCGACCAGCCCCCAGGAGCGCACCATGGCCGACACCTGCACCCATCTCGACCAGATCGACCTCGCGGTCGAACCCTCCGGACCGGGCTGCGTCGAGTGCCTGGCCGAAGGCGGTCGCTGGGTCCACCTGCGCCGCTGCGCGACCTGCGGCCACATCGGGTGCTGCGACTCGTCGCCCGCCCGCCACGGCTCCGGCCACTCCAAGGCCACCGACCACGCCATCGCCCAGTCCTACGAGCCGGGCGAGGACTGGCTCTGGTGCTTCGTGGACGAGGTGGCCTTCGAGATCCCCGAGCTCACCCCGTCGGTCTCCCACCCGGCCGGCTGGTCACCCGGACCTCCCACCGCGCGCTGACTGTCCGCTCACGCCCTGTGCGCGCCGGCTGATCGATCAGGGAGCGGCGGCGAAGAAGCGGGCCGCCACCGGCGCGGCCACCTGGCCGCCGACCCCGCCGCCCTCCACCAGCACGGCCACGGCCAGATCGCCCCGGAAGCCGATGAACCAGGCATGGGTCGGCGGCGGATCTCCCGAGCCGAACTCGGCCGTCCCGGTCTTGCCGGCGATGATCTGGTTCACCACCTTGGCCGCCGTGCCGGTGCCGTTGGTGACCACCTGCTTCATGGCGTCGGTCAGCGCCGCCTGCACCGCCGGGTCGAGCACGGTCTGCTTCGCCGTGGCCGGCCTCTCCTCGGGCAGCAGCAGGGGCTGGTCCCACGAACCGGACATGGCCGCGGCGGCCACGCTGGCCATGTGCATCGGGCTGGCCACCACCTCACCCTGGCCGATGACGGTGGCCGCCAGGTCGACCGGCGACTTCGGGTCGCCGATGGTGGCACCGGACGCGTCGATGCCGATGTCGTAGTCCGTGCCGAACCCGAAGGTTCCGGCTGCAGCGGCGATCTCGGCGGCATCGAGCTGCTTCGACCCGTTGATGAAGGCGGTGTTGCACGACTTGGCGAAGGCGTCGGTGAGCGTGATCGGTCCGAAGGACTCGGCCTCGAAGTTCTGGAACCTCCGTCCGTCGACGCTGACGTCGGGATCGCACGGAAGGGTGTCGGTCGGCTTCATGCCCGCGGCGAGCAGCGCGTCGGTGGTCACGATCTTGAACGTCGACCCCGGCGGGTACTGGCCGGTGAGCGCCCGGTCGGCCTGGTCGATCGGCGTCGACACCACCGCCCGGATGGCCCCGCTGCCGTCCATGGCCACCACCGCGGCCGCCTGGGTCACCCCGGCCAGCGCGGCCTGGGCCGCGGCCTGGGTCACCGGATCGATGGTCGTCTTCAGCGGCTTCGGGGGTGTCCCGGCGAAGGCCTGCAGCACCTCGACCGTGGTACCGGCGGCGTCGACCGTGTGCACGTCACCGGTGGGCGTCCCGGCCAACGACCGCTCGTAGGCGGCCTCGAGCCCGCTGAGGCCTACCCGGTCGCCCACCTCGTAGGGCGCGCCGAGCTCGGCGAGCTTCTCGGCAGTGATCTCACCGGTGCGACCGAGGAGCTGCCGGGCGAAGTCGGTCGTCGGCGCGCCACGACCGGTGCCCTGCTTGAAGACGAGACCCGGCACGGGATAGATGATCGGCTTCACCTGGTCGTAGCGGTCGCGACGGATCTCGATGATCGGCACGAACTGGTCAGGCTTCACGCCCGGCCGCGACAGCGCGTCGGCCACGGTCGCCGGGTCGATCTGCAGCGTGTCGACGAGGGTCTGGGTGAGCGCGGCCTGGTCGGTCATCCGCCGCGGCTCGATGCCGACCGTCACGGTCGAGATCGGGCCGACCAGCGAGGAGTCGGCCCGTCCGAGGATCGGCGCCCGGTCGTTCCACGTGCGCGTGCGGGCCAGGCTGAGCCCGGGCGTCAGCTGCGGGTGGATCACCGCGGGGCTCCACTCCACCCGGGCATCGTCGCCGGCGCCGACCATCGTGAAGTGCCCGGGGTGGGTCCACGGGCCGAGCCCACCGACCGTCATCTCCGCGGTGAAGTCCACCGTGGTCACCCCGTCGACGACAGTGATCTGGTCGAGGTGGTACTGCTGGTCGCTCAGCTCGACCGAGCCGGCCGCCACCTGCAGGTCGTCGGCCACGTGCGCGTTCGGGTCGCTCACGAGCTGCTGCATGGCGTCGGTGTCGCCGCCCGACCAGGCCTCCAGGAACGCTTCGGCCTGCGCCGTGACGGGGTCCTTCGGGTCATCGAGGACACGCGGCACCACGACGGCGGCGGCCCCGGCCACCAGGACGACCACCACCGTGATGACGACGATCATGACCCGACGGCGCCGTCGCTTGCGCCCGCCGTCGACCGGCCGGATCACCTGAGAGCCCCCGATTGCCACGCTTTTCGTCTCCCGGCCTGGAGTCGCCACCCGCCACCACGAGGACCCGAGCATGTTGCCCCACCCACGCCGCGCGTTGGTGTCACCGGAGCTGACGATCCGATGACGAAACGGCCGACTCAGCCGGGCGTGGGCCAGGTCAGCCGGGCCGTGGCCAACTCAGGCCGAGCTTCCGCAACTCAGGCCGGCTCGAACCGCCAGGCGTCGCCGGTGGCCACGATGTGGCCGGCCGGGCGGGTGGTGAAGTGGGTGCCCACCACCAGCGCGCCGCTGGTGGCCGCCGCGTCGAGCATCCGCCGGCGGGTCGCCCGGGCCTGGTCGGGGTCGTGGTCGCCCACCTCGGCCCATTCGGGCTCGGTGCACTGGGCCGGGTGGTGCAGGAAGTCGCCCGTGATCAGCGCCCGACCGCCGTGGCGCTCGAGCCACAGCGACACGTGGCCCGGAGTGTGGCCGGTGCTGGGTTCGAGCCGCAGGCCGTCGCCGAGATCCGCGTCCTCGGCCACGATGTCGGCCAGACCGGCGGCCAGCACCGGGGCCACCGAGTCGCCGTAGACGTCCTCGGCCCCCTCGGCTGCCATCTCCCGGGAGAACGCCAGTTCGCGCTCGGTGTAGAGGTGGCGGGCCTCGGTGAACATCGGCACCCATTCGCCGTCGACCAGGTGGGTCGCCCAGCCGACGTGGTCGGCGTGCAGGTGGGTGTGCACCACCGTGTCGATCGACTCGGCGGTGAAGCCGGCCTCGGCGAAGTGCTCGAGGAAGGGCCAGGTCATGTCGTTCCAGAACGGGAGCTGGCGAGCCTTGCCGTTGCCGACGCACGGGTCGACCAGCACCCGGCGACCGGCCACCTCGATCACGATGGCCTGCACCCGCAGGCCGATGTTGCCGTCGGCGTCGACGTAGTCGGGCACGAGCCACGGCTGACGCAAGAGGTCGGCCGCCGTCACCTCCGGGAAGAAGAACTCCGGTGGGATGTGGTGCGTCTCGGCCTCGACCACGCTCGTGATGGTGGCGTCTCCCACCGACCATCGCTGCACCATCGTCCCAACGGTCCCCCGGTCTGTCATCGGCCGATCGTGCCACACTCTGCCTTCCTGTCACCCGACGTGACCGAAGGTCGACAGTTCCACTGACACATTCGTCCGGAGGGGCCATGCGAGCGGTGCGCAACACCGATGACGGCATCGCGGTCATCGACGTCGCCGAGCTCGAGCCCGATGGCGACCTCGTCCGGCTGCGCGTGCGGTCCGCGGGGATCTGCGGGTCGGACCTGCACCTGATCGAGTGGGGCCCGATGCCGGTCACGCTCGGCCACGAGTTCGCCGGGGTCCTCGACGACGGCACCGAGGTGGTGGTCGAGCCACAGACGCCCTGCCTCGAGTGCGATCGGTGCCTGGCCGGCCAGGTCCACCTCTGCCGTACCCTGCTGTCGCGGGCCCACGGCGTGTCGATCGACGGGGGCCTGGCCGACGAGGTGCTGGTCGACCGCCGAGCCACGATCCCGCTACCGGCTGGTGTCCGGCTCGCCGACGCCGGACTGGTCGAGCCGCTGGCGGTCGCGGTCCACGGGCTGCACGTCGCGCCGGTCGAGGCCGGTCAGCGCGTGCTCGTGATCGGAGGCGGCAGCATCGGCTTGTGCGCGGTTGCCGCGCTGCGCCATCACGGCACGGCCCCCGACCTGGCGGCCCGCCACCCGCACCAGGCCGAGGCCGGCGAGCGGCTCGGCGCGACGACGTCCCTCGGCGCCGACTACGACCTGGTGATCGATGCGGCGGGCTCGCAGGCGGCCGTCGACCAGGCCTTCGGTGCCGTGCGCCCGGGCGGGACGGTCGTCGCGATGGCCACGTACTGGAGCCCTGTGCAGGTCGGGCTGGCCATGAGCACCAAGGAGGCCCGCTTCGTCCCCTCCACCATGTACGGCCACCACCACGGCATCCGCGAGTTCGAGACGGCCGCCGAGGTGCTGGCCGCCATCCCCGACCTGGCCGACGCTCTGGTGACCCATCGCTTCGACCTCGACGACGTGCCCGAGGCCTTCCGGGTGGCCGGCGACCGCGCCGCCGGCGCCATCAAGGTGCAGCTCGCACCCTGACCCATCCCGTCGGGAACGGGTGATCGCGTCGTACAGGCCGGTCACCGTACGGACTCCGACCCTCGGGATGCTTCTCCGAACCGCTCGGTCGATTCCGGCTACATGCCCTTCGCCATGTTGGCGAACTTGGTGTAGTGGTCGAGGAAGGCCAGCCGCACCATGCCGGTCGGGCCGTTGCGGTGCTTGCGACGAGGATCTCGGCCGTGCCCCGGTCGGGCGACTCGGGGTTGTAGACCTCGTCGCGGTAGATGAACATCACGACGTCGGCGTCCTGCTCGATGGAGTTGTGCACGACGATGCCGTCGGCCACGAAGTTGTGGGTGCCGAGCACGGTGGCGTCGAAGACCGGCTCGTCGCCCAGCTCGGTGATGCTGACGATGGTGTCCCACCGCACGTCGCTGCGGGCCAGGTCGGCGAGCAGCGGGTCGGGCACGACCTGCGGCCAGGCGCAGCAGGTCGGCCCGGGTCAGCGGGTTGGCGTAGAAGCGTCTCGACGAAGTCGTCGATGCCCGAGGCGGGCCTCGACGTCGGCCATGGTCGAGCCCGTGGTGGGGCAGGCACCTTGCGGATGTAGCTCCACAGCTCGCGCGGGACGGTGTCGCCGTCGACCTCGTCGCGCACCGACCGACGTGGGCCAGCTGCCCGGATCGGGGCACCGCGACGCGGTCGCCCACGTCGAGCTTCTCGAGCGGGAACCAGCCCTCGAGGGCCAGGAACGGGTGGTTGCCGCTGGCCTTGACCGTGCGGCCGGACGACGAGCTGCAGCTCGTAGACGGTCTTGATGCCGCTCGGGAACACGTGGGTCATCTGGCCCCGCACCAGGCGGTAGTGCTCGTCGAGCGTCCAGATGGGGACGTTGCTGCTCGCCGCGACGCCAGCAGCTCGCCCAGGGTGACCTCGGTGGCCGGTGTCGGCCCGGGTGATGCGGGTGTCGGCGGTGAGGCAGCCCGACTCGCGCAGGTCGGCCAGCATCGGCCGCTTGTCCTGGCGCATCTCGAGGCCACGGGACAGCTGCGACAGCGCCACCACCGGGCACTCGAGCTCGCGGGCGAGGATCTTGAGCCCACGGCTGATCTCGGACACCTCGACCTGGCGGTTCTCGGCCGACGACCGGCCGGTCATCAGCTGGAGGTAGTCGACCACGACCAGGCCGAGGTCGCCGGTGCGGGCTCTTGAGCCGCCGGGCCTTGGAGCGGATCTCCATGATCGTGAGGTTCGGGTTGTCGTCGATCCAGATGGGGGCCTCGGCCAGGCGACCGGTGGCGTGGGCGATCTTCTGCCAGTCGGACTCGGTCAGGTTGCCGTTGCGGATCCGCTTGGAGTCGACCCGGGCCTCGGAGCAGAGCATGCGCTGGGTCAGCTCGAGCTGGCTCATCTCGAGGAGAAGATGAGCACCGGCCGGTTGGCCTCGAGCGCGGCGTGGGTGGCCATGCCCAGCGCCAGCGCCGTCTTGCCGGCCGACGGGCGGGCGCCGAGCACGATCAGGGCGTTGGGCTGCAGGCCCGACGAGCAGCTCGTCGAGGTCGGTGTAGCCCGGTGGGGATGCCGGTGATGGACTCGCCCCGCTCGTAGAGCTGCTCGAGCCGGTCGAGGTTGGCGTCGAGCAGGTCGTGGATCGGCGCCATCGATGTCGGTGACGCGCCGCTGGGCGACGTCGAACACCATCGACTCGGCGAGGTCGACCGCCTTGGTGACGTCGTCGGGCAGGTCGTAGCCGATCTCGGCGATCTCGCCGGCCACCCCGATGAGGCGGCGGAGCAGGGCGTGCTCCTCGATGATCTTGGCGTAGCGGCCGGCGTTGGACGTGGCCGGCGTGGCGACCTGCAGGTTGACCAGCGTGGCCGGACCGCCGATGGCCTCGAGCAGCCCGGCCCGTCGCAGCTCGTCGGCCACGGTGACCGGGTCGGCGGGCTCGCCCGCCGCGTTGAGGGTGGTGATGGCGTCGTAGATGTGGCCGTGGGCGGGCTTGTAGAAGTCGTCCGCGCTGAGCAGCTCGGACGGCCACCGCGATGGCGTCCCGCGACAGCAGCATGGCGCCCGAGCAGCGACTCCTCGGCCTGGAGGTTGCTGGGCGGCACCCGAGCTGACCCGGAGCCGCTCGGGCGGGGGCTGGGCGGGTCGTCGAGGAAGGCAGTCATGGGGAGTACCACCTTGACGGATCGACCCTGTGGATCGGAAGAGGCACAACCCCGATACTTCTGGGGAGCGCCCTGGGGAAGTCGTGTGGACAACCGCGGCCCGCCTGTGGGGCGCGACGCGACCTCCGGAACCTGCGAGAAGGCGCATGCTCACCATGCCTCCCGACAGTACGCAGGGGGTATGACACCACGGGTGGATGCTCGATCGCACGCGGCGGCGAGACAGGCCGCACGCGCCGGAGGCGCCGACCTGCGTCGACGCCTCCGGACGTGCTGCGTGATCGGCCCGTGGGCCCGATCAGCTGAACGGGCTCAGCTGGCCGAGACCTCGACGGTGATCTGGAACTGCACGTCGCTGTGGAGCTTGGCCGGCACGCTGTGGGTGCCGACCGTCTTGATGGGCTCGTCGAGCGAGAGGGTGCGCCGGTCGAGGTCGACGCCGGTCTGGGCCTCGACGGCCTCGACCACGTCGGCGGCGGTGACCGAGCCGAAGAGCTTGCCCTCGCCGCTGGCCTTGGCGGAGATGGTGATCACCGCGGGCACCAGCGTCTTGGCGATCTCCTCGGCCGCACCACGATCGGTGGCGTCCTTGAGATCACGCGAGCGACGCATCGACGCGGCCTGCTCCTCGATGCCCGTGGTCGCCTTGATGGCGAAGCCCTTGGGCACCAGGTAGTTGCGGGCGTAGCCGTCGGCCACGTCGACGAGGTCGCCCTTCTTGCCGACGCCGTCGACGTCGGAGCGCAGGAGCACCTTCATCACTCCTCACCTGCCTCGGCGACGGGTGCGGCGTCGACCAGCACGCCGGTCTCGAGCGTCTCGACGTCGGCGAGCGTGGGCTCGTCGTCGGCACCGACGGGCGGCGGCGCGTCGGGACGCGGCGGCGGACCGTCGGCCCGACCGCGATCGCCTCGGTCGCCACGGTCACCCCGATCGCCCCGGTCACGGCCTCCGCCGCGCTGGGTGGTCGACGCGGTTGGCGTAGGGCAGCAACGCCATCTCGCGGGCGTTCTTGATCGCGTCGGCGATCTCCTTCTGCTGCTGCGAGTCGTTGCCGGTGACGCGACGGGCGCGGATCTTGGCCCGGTCGGACATGAACCGGCGGAGCAGGTTCACGTCCTTGTAGTCGACGTAGTCGACGCGCTCGGGGTTGAGGACGCTGATCTTCTTCTTGCTCCGGCGAGCGTTGTCCTTGTTCTTGCCCCGCTTGGGGGCGACCTTCGCCATCAGAAAGGCTCCTCATCGTTGCTGTAGCCGGCCGGGCGCATCGTTGGCGACGGCACGCGGCGCGGCCGTTGCCACCGCCGCCACCCCCGCCCTCGAAGTCGCCACCGCGGCGCTCGTTCTTGGTGACACCTGCGGTGGCCCAGCGCAGGCTCGGGCCGATCTCGTCGGCGACGATCTCGACCTTCGACCGCTTGTCGCCGTCGTGGGTCTCCCACGAGCGCTGCTCGAGGCGACCGGTCACGAGCACCCGGGTGCCCTTGGTGAGCGACTCGGCCACGTTCTCGGCCAGCTGGGCCCAGCAGGTGACGTCGAAGAAGGAGACCGCTCCTCCCACTCGTTGGTCTGGTGGTTCTGCCAGCGGCGGTTGACCGCGAGGCCGAAGCGTGGCGATGGCCTGGCCGCTGGGCGTGAAGCGCAGCTCGGGGTCGCGGGTGACGTTGCCGACGACGGTGACGTTGTTTGTTGGTGCCATGTCGAGGCTCCTTCCCTACCCGGCTTCGACCGGGGTGGCGACCTCGCCGAGAGGCCGCGACGGGCGGCCTCCTGGTCGGGCAGCCGGATCAGCTTGTGGCGGACGACCTCGTCCGCGAGCCGCAGCGACCGCTCGAGGTCTTCGAGGTTGCGCGCCTCGGTCGTGATCTCGAGGACGACGTAGATGCCCTCGCACTTGTGGTTGATCTCGTAGGCGAAGCGACGACGACCCCACATGTCGGTCTTGGCCACGGTGCCGCCGCCGGCGACGACCTGGCCACCGAGCTTCTTCAGGGCGTTCTGGACGCCGTTGTCTTCGACGTCTGCGTCGAAGATGATCATGAGTTCGTACGCCCGCATAGAGCGCATCACCTCCCTCTGGACCCGGCGCAGCCGGGGCCCCGACGGTCGGAGCAGGGTGTCGCAATGACCCGAGCAGAGTACTAGAAGGCCTCGACGATCCCCTCATCGCCACTCTGCCGACGGGGTATGACAGGAAAGATCTCGTTCAGGCTGCCGTCGGGGTGCAGGTGGCGCCGAGGGTGGGGTCGAGGCTCGAACCGGTGGTCAGCCCGACGTCGTCCAGCGTGCCGGACGGCACCTCGACCGCGTAGCGGTAGGCCGCCCGGGCTTGGTGACCGGGCAGCCTTCGTCCCGGCCGGGCACGGCACCATGTCGGCGGTCCCCACGACCGCTCCGGCCTGATCCGCGAACGCGATCGACAGCGGGATCAGCGTGTTCTTCATCCAGAACCCGTTCGAGCTGTCGGCGTCGAACACGAAGAGCATGCCGTCGTAGCCCGACAGCTTCTCGTCGGTGACGCCCATGAGGCCCTGTTCGCGCAGGGCCTCGGAGTCGGCCACCAGCAGACAGCGAGTGACCGTGCCGCCGTCGGCGGTGCGGATGGTGACGGTCACGGCGCGGAAGCCGTCGGGCGCGGAGCTCTGCACCCCGGCCGAGCCGACCGACTCGGGCGGTCCGGTGAGCGGCACGGACGCGTCCGAGCCCGATCCCTTCCCCGATGAGCAACCCGTGGCCACTGCGAGCAGCACGAGGATCGCCGCCACCACGGCGACGACCCTGCGTGGCGCTCGATCAGCGGTGACTACGACGTGGGGCTCCCGTAGACGCTGAGCGCCTCGGCCACGTCGCCGGCCAGGTGGTAGCTCTCGTCGTCGGCCGGGAAGGCGCCCGAGCGGACGTCGGCGGCGAAGGCCTCGAGGGCACCGCACGCCCTCGGCCTTGAGCTCCGCGTAGCGGCGCACGAACTTCGGCGCGATGCGGTCCTCGATGCCGAGCACGTCGTGGAAGACCAGCACCTGGCCGTCGCAGTGGCGACCGGCACCGATGCCGATGGTCGGCACGTCGACGGCGTCGGTGACCATGCGCGGCCACCTCGTCGGGCACGCCCTCGAGCACGATGGCGAAGCACCCGGCATGGGCGAGCGCCTTGGCGTCGGCCACCAGCCGCAGCGCCGCTTCCTGCTCGCGGCCCTGCACCTTGAAGCCACCCATGGCGTGCACCGACTGCGGGGTGAGGCCGAGGTGGCCCATCACCGGGATCTCGGCGTCGACGATCGCCTCGATCATCGGCAGGCGCTTGCGGCCGCCCTCGAGCTTCACCGCCTGCGCACCGGCCCGGATCAGCTGGGCCGCGTTGTGCACGGTCTCGGCCGTGGACACGTGGTAGCTCATCCACGGCAGGTCGCCGACGATCAGTGCGTTCGGCTTGGCCCGGGCCACTGCCGCGGTGTGGTGGGCCATGTCGGCCACCGTCACCTGCAGCGTGTCGTCGTAGCCGAGCACCACCATCGCCAGGGAATCGCCCACGAGGATCATGTCGACCCCGGCCTCGTAGGCCATGCGGGCCCCCGGCGCGTCGTAGGCGGTCACCATCACGAGCGGGTCGGATCCGAGACGGACCTTCGATCCACGCACCACGGGAGCCGTGATCTTCTTGCTGCTCATCGCTGAGCCTCCTTGTCCCGTCCAGCGCCCCACGGCTGCCGGCGGAAGCCAAAGCATAGGCACGTGCCCGCCGTGCGCGCCCAACGCGGCTCCCGCCACGTGCGCGACGGGATGCGACGCGTACGATCACCGTCATGACCGGGACCTGTGAGAGCTGCGGACGCGACGAGGACGACCTCCTGCTGGTGCGCCGGCTCTACGTCACACCCGAGGCCTGGGACACCCCCGGCAAGGTCGAGGAGGGTGACCTCGAGAAGTGGTGCTTCGTGTGCCGCACCCACTACTCACACGACGAGGTCGAGCAGCCCACCAGCTGACCGAAGCCGGATCAGGGTGGAACGACCGGAGCCTTGGTCGTCGTGGTGCTCGTCGGCGCGGCGGTCGTGGTGGTGGTCGCCGGCTTGTCGGTGGTGCTCGTCGTCGAGTCCGGCGACGAGGTCGTCGTGGTCGATCCCTTGGGACCGGTGGTCGTGGTCGACCCCGATCGGACGGTCGGCGTGGTGTCGTTCGTGATGTCGCCCACCCGTCCGGAGACACCGTCGGGCCGATCGTACGGACAGCTCTCGAGACCCTGGTTGGCCTTCGCCATGAACTTGCCCCAGATCGGTGCCGCGTAGGTGCCGCCGAACACGACCTTGCCCCGCACGTTGTCCATCGGGTGGTTGTCGACGAACCCGTTCCACACCGCCGCGGTGATCGAGCAGGTGTAGCCGACGAACCACGCATCGCGATGATCCTGGGTGGTGCCGGTCTTGCCGGCCGCCGGCTGCCCGAACTCGGCACCGGTGCCGGTGCCGTTGGCGATGACGCCGCTGAGGTCCCAGCTGACCTGGTCGGTGACGTTCTTGTCGAGGACCCGGGACCGCTTGCCGGAGGAGTCGTAGAGCACGCGACCGCTCGAGTCGGTGACCCGGGTGACGACCACGGGATCGACCTTCTCGCCCTCGTTCATGAAGGTCGAGTAGCCGGCGGCCATGTCGAGGGGCGACACCGCGCTCGGTGCCGAGCACGAGCGACGGCACGGGGGTCAGCCGGCTCTCGACGCCCATCCTGGTGGCCAGCGACGCCAGGTTGTCCGGGTCGATGTCCATCACGAGCTGCGCGAAGTAGGTGTTGATCGAGCTGGCCGTGGCCTTGACCATGTTGACCTGGCCGTACGCGGCGTCGTCGTCGTTGCGGGGCTTCCAGTCCTTGCCGGCGTCGCCCTTGGGGATGGTCACCTGGGCCGGCGAGTTGTAGGTGGTCTCCAGACCGATGCCCTGGGTCAGGGCCTCGGCCACCGCGAAGGCCTTGAACGTCGATCCCGCCGGACGACCCGAACCGCCGTCACCGGTGGCCAGGTTCACCTGCAGCGCGCCGTAGTCGCTGCCCCCGTACATGGCGCGGATGTGCCCTTGCGTGTCGAGCGCGATCAGCGCCGACTCCGGGTCGGTGTCACGGCCGAGGGTCGACTGCACCGCGTCGACCGCATCGGCCTGCATGCCGTAGTCGAGCGTGGTGTAGACCCGCAGCCCGCCGCCCCGGACCTCGGCCGGGGTGAAGTTCCCCGACGACGTGAGCCACTGGTCGACGTAGTTCACGAAGTACTGGGTGCCGAGATCGGTGTGGGCGATCGTCCCGAAGTTCTCGACCTTCTTGCGGGGCAGCACGTCGGCGAAGTCGTCCTTCTCCGCGGCGTCGTGCTGCTCCTGGGTGATGTAGTTCCCGAGCAGCATGGCGTCGAGCACCGAGGTGCGCCGCCGGATGGCCGTCTCGAGGTTCGACCTCACCCCGGGATCGGTCTCGGCCCGGTTGGCGTCGGCCACCTCCGGCGCCCGGATCAGCCCGGCCATGTACGCGGCGTCGGCCAGGCTGAGATCGCCGACGTTCTTGCCGAAGTAGGTCTTCGACGCGGCCTGCACGCCGTAGGCCCCGCGGCCGAAGTAGATGGTGTTGAGGTAGCGGTTGAGGATCTCGGTCTTCGGCAGCTCGCGCTCGAGCTTCACCGCCAGCACGGCTTCCTTGACCTTGCGGGTGACGGTCCGCTCATCGGTCAGGTAGACGTTCTTGACGTACTGCTGGGTGATCGTCGAGCCGCCCTGCTGGGATCCGCTGCTGCGCAGGTCGGCCCAGAGCGCGCGGGCCACGCCGACGGGGTCGACGCCGCCGTGCTCGAAGTAGGTGCGGTCCTCCGCGCTCAGCACCGCGTCGACCAGCACCGGCGGGATCTGGTCGTAGGTGACCGTGACCCGGTCCTCGCCGCCGCTCAGCTGGGCCAGCGAGTTGTCGGCGTTGCAGCCGCTGGTGACGTCGGCCGCGCAGAAGAACGTGGTCTGCAGCAGCGGCGGATCCTTGGCCGGAAGCGGCACCTGGGTGAACAGGTAGCCGACCCCGGCGATGCCGAGCACGAACAGCAGGCCGAGCAGGAAGAACACCCGGCGCCAGCGCCAGAAGAAGCCGATCCGTTTGCCGGCGGCCTTGTCCCTGGCCCGCTGGGCCTTCCGCTGCGCCCGCCTGGACGCCCGCCGCCCGCGAGGGCTCACCCGCGCACCCCGGTCTTCAGGCGGAGCGTGCGGGGTTCAGGAGGAAGGTGCGAGCGAGATGGTTCCAGGAGCACGAAGGGCAGACTTCGACGACGTAGCAGGCGAACTCGCCAGAGCGTTTGGCGAGCTTTCGGAGCTCGGCCTTCGAGGTGATGCACCGCCCGTGAGCCGGGAGCCGAGGTCCGAACACGTATGAGACAAGCACAACATGGTCGTCCTCGCAGATCGGGCAGACCATCGATGTCGCCTCGCTGCACTCCTGCGCCGCCCTCCGCAGCTCGGGATGTGCGTCGCACACCTCGTGCTGGGCCAGGCGTCCCTTCTTGAACTCCGAGATGAGCGATCGACGCGCCAGTCGGTAGTCGATCTCACCAGGTGTGCCGGATACGGCACCCCGGATGGCCCCGGGCCGGAAGCTCATCCGCCAGAGCGTAGTGATGCCGCGCCAGACGCGGCCAACTCTCTGCGTCCTCGCTCGCAGGCTCGCTGCGGACGGGCTTCGCCCCTCTCGTGTGGTCGATTCGAGCTGCTGCGCTCCGCTCCGCACGCCGGACGCTGCCATCGACCCGGCTTCCTGGTCCCCTAACCGGTTGCCCCACGCGGTTGGGGCAGGGAACCACCTGTCATGTGGCGTTCCACCCCATCCAGATCGGGCCGACGAGTTGGAACGCTGGTTGCGGCTGCAGTCGTCCGAATGCGGAGCACGCGGAGCGGCACCACCGAAGTGCGCCAGATGGGCGGAGCCCGCTCGCACGCGAGCTTGCGAGCGAGAGCACAGCAGGTAGTTGCCATCGATATATCGATCCGTTATATTGTGCCGGCACATCATGATCGACCTTGCCATCCTCGGCCTCCTCGACGAGCAGGACCTGCACGGCTACGAGCTCAAGAAGCAGCTCGCCGAGCTGGTCGGCGCGCGCTCGGGCGTCTCGTTCGGGTCGCTGTACCCGGCGCTGGCCCGGCTCGAGAAAGGCGGCGCGGTCAAGGCGGTCGAGGCCCAAACGGCCGACGCCACCATCCCCATGACCGGGGCGCTCAGCGGCGAGATCGCAGCGTTCCGGGCCCGGCTCGGCCGTCCGGCCAAGGGCCGGCGCACCAAGAAGGTCTACGGCATCACCGAGGTCGGCCGCCGCCGGCTGGGCGAGCTGCTGACCGACGACTCCACCGACGACCGCACCTTCGCGGTGCAGGTCGCCTTCTGCCACACGCTGCTGCCCGAACAGCGGCTGGCCCTGTTCGAGCGCCGCCGCACCGTGCTCGAGCAGCGCCTGGTCGACCGCACCCGTGTCAGCAACGGTCGCACCGACACCTATCGCAGCTCGCTCCGCGAGCACGACACCCGCACCATCACCCACGATCTCGCCTGGATCGACGAGCTCATCGGCGCTGCCCGCGCCGAGCTCGCCGCGTCGGGCGGGCCCGAGACCCACCTCAACGGAGGTTCCCACCAATGAGCAAGATCCGTTTGGCCATCGCCGGAGTCGGCAACTGCTCGAGCTCGCTCGTGCAGGGCCTCGAGTACTACCGCAACGCCGATCCGGCCGACGAGGTCCCGGGCCTCATGCACGTCGAGCTGGGCGGCTACCACATCCGCGACATCGAGGTCGTGGCCGCGTTCGACGTCGACGCCGACAAGGTCGGGCTCGACGTGGGCAAGGCCATCTGGGCCGGCCAGAACAACACCGTGAAGTTCGCCAACGTCGGCGAGCTGGGTGTGCAGGTGCTGCGTGGCCCGACCCTCGACGGCTTCGGCAAGTACTACCGCGAGACCTGCGAGGAGTCGCCGGCCCCGGCCGTCGACGTCACCCAGGCCCTGCGCGACGCTGAGGCCGACGTGCTCGTGTCCTACCTGCCGGTGGGCTCCGAGGAGGCACAGAAGCACTACGCCCAGGCCTGCATCGACGCCGGCGTCGGCTTCGTCAACGCCATCCCGGTGTTCATCGCCAGCGATCCCGAGTGGGCCGCCAAGTTCTCCAACGCCGGCGTGCCGATCGTCGGTGACGACATCAAGAGCCAGGTCGGCGCCACCATCGTGCACCGCATCCTCGCCCGCCTCTTCGAGGATCGCGGCATGGTCCTCGACCGCACCTACCAGCTCAACGTCGGCGGCAACATGGACTTCAAGAACATGCTCGAGCGCGATCGCCTCGAGTCGAAGAAGATCTCGAAGACCCAGGCCGTCACCAGCCAGATCCACCACGGCATCGACGCCCACGACGTGCACATCGGCCCGTCCGACCACGTCGCCTGGCTCGACGACCGCAAGTGGGCCTACATCCGGCTCGAGGGCCGCAACTTCGGCGACGTGCCGCTGAACATCGAGCTCAAGCTCGAGGTGTGGGACTCCCCCAACTCGGCCGGCGTCATCATCGACGCCCTGCGCTGCTGCAAGATCGCCAAGGACCGTGGCATCGGCGGCCCGCTGCTCGGCCCGTCGGCGTACTTCATGAAGAGCCCGCCCGTGCAGTACCACGACGACGTGGCCCACCGAATGGTGGAGGAGTTCGCCGAAGGCGAAGCCTGAGGTGAACGCCGTGAGGGTGGCGTGGGCGGGTTGATCGAGGACTTCTCGGCCGGCACCGAGGCCTGATCGTCCGGTCGCACCTGTCCTGGAAGCTGGGCACTGATCGACAGGGGTCGATCAGTGCCCAGCTTCGTTTTCGGGACGGCGGGACGGGTCCGACGCGGGCCGGGTGATGTGCAGCAGACTGCGGGGGTTCCCGACCGAGGTAGTGACATGTCCGATCTGTTCCGCGGCCCATCCGGTGACATCACCACCGGACACCCCACCACCCGCAACCTGGCCCCCGCCCCCGAGGGCCCTCCTCCCGAGCCCACCGGACCCCTCTCGGCCGCCTATCCGGAGAGCGCGGACCAGCCCACCGATGCCATCGCCTACGGACCTGACATCGCCACCGAGTCGGCCTTCCGCCTGCTCGGCAACCTGACCGACAAGCGGGTGCTGCAGCTCGGCAGCGGGTCCGGGGCCGAGGCCATCGCCATGGCCCGCCAGGGCGCCCGGGTCATCGCCGTCGACCCGTCGCTGCACCGCATCGAGACCGCCCGCGCCCACGTCGAAGAGGCCGAGGTCAAGGTCGAGCTGCACCAGAGCGACCTGGCCGAGCTGCCGTTCGTGCGGGCCGACTCGATCGACGTGGCCCTCAGCGTGTTCGCCCTGGCCAACGTCGACGACCTCGACCGGGTCTTCCGTCAGGTGCACCGGGTGCTGCACCCCGAGTGCGCCTTCGTGTTCTCGCTGCCCCACCCGGCCTACGCCATGCTCGACCCCGACGACGCCGATGCCGAGGGCGCCCGGGTCGTGCGCTCCTACTTCGACCGGTCCGTGCGACCGTGGTTCACCGACACCGACCAGGGCGAGGAGCGCACCCGCACCATCGGCGACCTCCACACCAGCCTGTCGAGGGCCAACTTCCGGGTCGACACGATCCTCGAGCCCGAGCCGTCCGGCGCCAACCACAGCCCCTTCTGGACCGATGCGATGGAGTGGGCCCCGGCCACTCTCGTGATCCGAGCCCGCAAGGAAGGCATCTAGCCCCGATGGCCTCGACCGAGCGCGTCACCATCTCCATCGACGGCGGTGTCGCCGACGTCCGCCTGAACCGGCCGGACAAGCTGAACGCCCTCGACCAGCACCTCATGGCCGCGGTGGTGGCAGCCGGCCAGTCGCTGGCCGAGGACCGCTCGGTGCGGGCGGTCGTGCTCTCGGGTGAGGGTCGTGCGTTCTGCGCCGGCCTCGACCTGGCGGCCTTCCAGCAGATGGCCGGCCCCCCGGCCGACGACGGCTCGTCCGACGCCGACGGCGACGTGGCCTCCGGCGATCATGGCCACCGGCGAGCGCGAGACCCACCTCGGCCAGGAGGCCGGCTGGGTGTGGCGCCGGCTCGAGGTGCCGGTCATCGCCGCCATCACCGGGCCGTGCCTCGGCGGTGGGCTGCAGATCGCGCTGGGCGCCGACATCCGCCTCGTCGCCCCCGACGCCAAGCTCTCGGTGCTCGAGATGCGCTGGGGCCTCATCCCCGACATGACCGGCACCTGGCTGCTCCCCCGCCTGGTCGGCGACGACGTCGCCCGTGAGCTCACCTACACCGGCCGCATGCTCTCCGGCACCGAAGCCGCGGCCATCGGCCTTTGCACCCGGGTGTCCGACGAGCCCCGCACCGAAGCCCTGACCCTGGCCACCGAGATGGCCGGCAGGTCCCCCGTCGCCATCCGCCAGGCCAAGCGCCTGCTCAACGCCTCGACCACGCCGGGTCGCACCGCAGCCGAGCAGTTCCTCGACGAGCGCGCCACCATGGCGTCACTCATCGGCAGCCCCGACAACGTCGAGTCCGTCACCGCCTACTTCGAGAAGCGCAACCCGATCTACCCCGACCCGAGGACCTGATCCGTCGGACGAGGCGACCTTCGTGGCCGGTGTCGGTCCGGGCACGAGGCCGAGTTGCTGCATCGTGCGCAGGTCGTCGCGGACGGCCCAGTGCTCGACCAGCTTCCCCGACTCCACCCGGTACCAGTGGCTCTGCTCGGCGCAGAACCGACGGCCGGTCGGTGGCAGGAACCCGTTCACCTTCCCGGTGTTCGTTCCTTCGGAGACCACTCTGACGGCGACCAGATCGCCGTCGGCGATCGCCGCGGCGACGTCCATGTGCAGATCCGGGTACTGGTCCACGAGCCACTCGACGACCCCGCGCATGTGCGCAGGCCCGTCGACGGCGCCGGGCTCTTCGGACTCGAACGGGGCACAGCGCGTGCTCGGTGTAGTCGACGGCGACGAGCTCATCGAGCGCAGCGATGTCTCGGGCGTTGAAGACCTCGTCGAACAACCGTCGCGCCAGTTCCGTGCTGTTGGTCATCTCCGTGCTGTTGGTCATCGTTCCGCTCATCGTCGTGGCTCCTCCGTCGGTGGCCTGCTAGATTCAATAGGTGTCTACTTATCGGATAAGTGACTATCTACCGAAATGTCGCCCTTCGTCAAGGGGTCTCCTGCGTGGCTGAGCGGAAGAGGCGCTCCTACGACGCCAGTCGTCGGCGGGAGTTCGCCGCGCAGAGCCGCGCTCGAGTGCTCGATGCCGCCCGTCGCCACTTCACCGAGCAGGGGTACGGGGCGACCACGATCGCGGCCATCGCGTCCGACGCGGACGTGTCCCTGCAGTCGATCACCAAGAACTTCGGCAACAAGCCGGGCCTGGTGCGTGCCCTGTTCGAAACCGCGCTCGTGGGCGACGACGATGCCACTCCTCTCGCCGACCGGTCCTGGATCACCGCGATCCACGCCGAACCGGATCCCGGCGCGAAGCTCCGCATGTTCGCCGAGACGCTCGCCGGCATCCTGCCCCGCACCGCACCCATACAACTCCTCATCCGCGAGGCCGCCGCCGATCCCGGTCTCGACGCGGTGTGGCAGCAGATCAAGTTCGGGCGACTCATGGGCATGACGGACATGGCCGACAACCTCGCCGCGGGAGATCACTTGCGGTCGGGCGTCACCGTCGAGCACGCCCGCGACATCCTCTGGACCTACAGCGCGCCGGAGATCTACGAGCTCCTCGTCATCGAGCGGGGCCACAGCCCGCAGGACTACGCGGAGTTCATCGCCTCCGGCACCATCGCCGCACTTCTCCCCACACAACCCGGGTCACGGACACCGAAGAAGGCGACCCGCAGACGAGCCTGACTTGCGACATTCGGCGGAACGGCGAAGAGGCGTGCCCACACCCGCGCACCGACCGAGCAACCTTCTGATCCGTAGTCAGGACACGACGACGGCGCGGGCGTAGACGAGGGTGGTGATGCGGTCGGTGGAGGTGTCGAGGAGCTCGACCTGGACCGAGGCGTCGGGGCCGGTGCCGAGCAGGCGGCACCGCGTGCGCACTGGGCCGGCCTGGGTCTGGGCCAGGTAGCGCAGGTCCAGGTCGGTCACCACGACGGGCGACTCGAAGCGGGTGGCCACGAGATCCTCGGCCGCAGCTTCGGCCACCAGCGCGACCATCGCGCCCTGCAGGGTGCCCGCCGGGTTCTGCAGATCGGGCGTGACCTCGACCTGCACGATGCCTTCGGCCGCGTCGACGACCTCGATGCCGGCCTCCTCGCGAAGCGGACGGGTGATCGGGCGCTGGTTGTGGAACAGCCGCGGCGCCTGCGGGGGTGGCACCATCGGCTTCGGCGGGGCGTCCGGACCGCGGGGGATGTTGACGAACCCGATGGCGCCGGTGGCGACGTGCGAGCCGTCCTCAGCGACGATCTCGACCACCGACGTGACCGACCGCGTGCCCCGCCGCAGGATCGTGTTGGTGGCGGTGACCCGACCGGGTGCCGGCACCGGACGCATCCGCACGGTCATGTCCGTCGTCAGCGTCCAGACGGTCTCGTCGCCGTCGACCGTGATGCCAGCCACCGCGTCGATGGAGAACGACAGCACGCTGGCCCGGATGATCCCGTGGTGCAGCAGCTCGGCCCGCGGCTCGAGATCGAGCAGCAGCTCGCCGTCCTCGAACCGGGCCGTGGTGCCCAGTCGGCTCGGCACCGAGGTGGCCTGGCTGGGGATGTCCGTCATGCGTGCTCCAGGATCGACATGAGCGAAGGAGGCTAACGCCGGCAGAACCGGCCACCGACCAGCGCAACCAAGGCGCCGACCGACCGGCGCTCAGCTCCCGTCCGGCTCGTCGTCGACGATGAGCACCACACCGGAGGGAGCCGACAGCGCGGCCACCGTCTTCGCCGCGGCCACGCCGATGGCGACGCGGGGCGGCTCGGGCGGGGTCGGGTGATACGTCCCGTCGCCGTAGAACTGGCCGTAGCGCAGGACCACTCCGCCGACGGTCAGCGTCTGCTCCTCGAGCTCGGCCACCGCGGCGGCGCCATCGCCCGGCAGCGTCCAGGCCACGCTCTGGGCCAGGAACCGCCCAACGCCGGCGGCCCGGGCGGCGACGATCAGGTTCCGAGTGCCCTCGCGGCGCATGCGGGCGTTCGCGCCCGGCCGGGCCGAGATCTGCGACGCATCGTCGGGCAGGTCCGTGAGCTCGTGCAGCACCACGTCGGGACGGGCTGCGGCGACCGCCGCCACCAGCGCGGCGGCATCGAACACGTCGCACACCACCGGCTCGGCCCCGAGCTCGCCCAGCATCTCGATCTTGTGGGGCGATCGGGCCATCCCGGTCACCTGGTGCCCGTCCGCCACCAGCAGCGGCACCAGCCGACGCCCGAGCACGCCGCTCGCACCAGCCAGGAAGATGCGCATCGGCCCGTCGCCGCCTCAGCCCGCCGAGCCTGCGGACTGACGCTCGGCCCACCAGGCGTCGAGGCGGCGGAAGGCCTCCTCCTCGCCGAGCGGGCCTTCGTCGAGGCGCATCTCGAGCAGCGCGTCGAGGGCCTGGCCGACTCGCGGCCCGGGGCCGATGCCGAGGTGGGCCATGACCTGCTGGCCGTCGAGGTCGGGGCGGATGGACTTGAGCTCCTCTTCGGCCTCGCAGCTCGGCGATGCGCGCCTCGAGCTCGTCCATGCGGCGTGCTGAGCAGGTCGCGCCTTGCGCTCGTTGCGGGTCGTGCAGTCGCAGCGGGTCAGCTCGATCAGATCCGACGAGCTGGTCGCCGGCGTCGCGCACGAACCGGCGCACCGCGCTGTCGGTCCACCCCATCTGGTACGTGTGGAACCGCAGGTGCAGGTAGACCAGCTGGCTGACCACCTCGACGTCGTCGTTCGAGTACTTCAGGGCCCGCATGCGGTCGCGGGCCATGCGGGCGCCGACCACCTCGTGGTGGTGGAAGCTCACGCCGTCGTCGCCGATCGAGCGGGTCTTGGGCTTGCCCACGTCGTGCAGCAGGGCGGCCAGCCGCGACGATGCCGCTCGGGCCGGGTCTTGGCCACCACCGCGATGGTGTGGGCCAGCACGTCCTTGTGGCGGTGGATCGGGTCCTGCTCGAGCCGCATGGCCGGTCAGCTCGGGCAGGAACTCGTCGACCAGCCCGGTGTCGACCAGGAACCACAGGCCCGGCGACGGATCGTCGACCACCAGCAGCTTGTCGAGCTCGTCGCGGATGCGCTCGGCCGACACGATCTCGAGCCGGTCGCGCAGCTCGCCGACCGCGGCGACCAGCGCCGGGTCGGGCTCGACGCCGTAGCTGGCGATGAACCGGGCCGCCCGCATCATGCGCAGCGGGTCGTCGGAGAACGACTCCTGCGGGTCGCAGCGGCGTGCGCAGCACCTCGGCGGCCAGGTCGGCCGCGCCACCGAAGGGGTCGATCAGCTCGGGCTCGGGCAGCGCGAGCGCCATGGCGTTGACGGTGAAGTCGCGCCGCGACAGGTCGGCCTCGATGGCGTCGGAGTAGACGACGTCGGGCTTGCGCGAGTCCGGGCTCGTAGACCTCGGCCCGGTGGGTGGTGATCTCGAAGCGCCGGCCGTCCTTCTCGGCAGCCGATGGTGCCGAACCGCTCGCCCTGGGTCCACACCGCGTCGGCCCATCCGACACCAGGCGCTTCGTGTCCTCGGGGAGCGCGTCGGTGGTGAGGTCGATGTCGACCTCCGCGTCACCGCCCAGATCGACGTCGCCCAGCAGCAGGTCGCGGACGATGCCGCCGACCAGGTAGATGCGCTTGCCGTCGGCCGCGAACCGCTCCGCGAGGGCGCGGGTCTCGTCGAGGATCGGCTGCAGGCGGGCGGGGATCACGGGCCGCACGCTACCGGGGCACCGACCCCCGACACGAAGCCGAAACCCAGCTCGGATCGGGCTCGGATCCGGCTACAGCTAGGGCAGGCCGGCCTCGTGGCGCTTCATCTGCACGGCCTCGACGACGTGCAGGCCCGGACCACCGCTGGTCGGCGCCTCGGGTCGGTAGTCCTCGTCGCAGAGCCTCGACAGCGTGGCTCCGGCCGACGCGGCCAGGCCCTCGAGGTCGTAGCCCCCTTCGAGGAACACGATCTGGTGACCGGGCTCGACGAATGCGCTGAGGTCACGGGTGAAGTCGGCGAAGTCGCCGGCGGACAGGCCGAGCCCGGTGATCGGATCGCGGCGATGGCCGTCGTAGCCGGCCGACACCAGCAACCACGTCGGCTGCCACGACGCCACCAGCGGGGCCAGCACGTGCTCGATGGCGGTGCGGTACACGTCACCGGTGGCGCCCGACGGCAGGGGGAAGTTGACGGTGGCGCCGTAGCCGTCGCCCTCGCCCATCTCGGGCACGCCGCCGGTGCCCGGGTAGAGCGGGAACTCGTGGAACGAGACGTACACCACGTCACCGTCGCCGTAGAAGACGTCCTGGGTGCCGTTGCCGTGGTGGGCGTCGTAGTCGACGATCAGCACCCGCTCGCCTCGATCGGCCAGGGCCCGGGCGGTCACGGCCACGTTGTTCAGCAGGCAGAACCCCATCGACCGGGTCGGCGTGGCGTGGTGGCCGGGCGGACGGACCGCGCAGAACGCCACGTCGCCCTCACCGGCATCGAGGCGGGCCACCGATTCGAGTCCGGCCCCGGCCGCCAGCAGCGCCGCCGCGTACGACGCGGGCACGGCCACGGTGTCGGGATCGAGGTTGCCGCCACCGGCCTCGATGAACGCGGCGAGCCGACCGAGGAAGGGATCCGGGTGCACCCGGGCGATCTCGACCGCCGAGGCGGGGCGGGGTTCGAAGGTGGCCAGCGCCTCCTCGAGCCCGGCCGCCGCGATGCCGGCGCCGACCGCCTCGAGGCGCGACGCCCGTTCGGGATGACCCGCGCCCGTGTCGTGGGCGAGGAACTGGGGGTGGGTGGTGAACAGCACCGTCACGGGCAGCACGCTACCGCTCGGGCCTGGCCCACCCCTTCCTGGCCCACCCCTCACGAACCGGGGTCCTATCCTCGACTTGCCCGAGACCGCCCAGCGAGGACCGCGATGACCAGGCTCGACACGGCGCAATGGGGAGCAGACCGGCTCCGCGTGGGCCCGTGGCGAGGCGACCATCGCATCGCGTACATCGCCCCCACTCCGGGCCACCCGCCCGACACCGCCACCATCCGCTCGTGCGTTTCGAACCTCCGGCGCGACGGGTACATCTCGGTGCTCACCTCCGCGCTCAGCCCGTCGGAACAGCGTCCCTTCGTCGGCTGCGGCTTCACCGTGCACGAGCACCTCCACCTGCTGCGCCACCCGCTCGACCGGTCGACGCCGCCGGACCTCGCCGACTCGACCAGCCAAGACCCCGCCGGCCACGGCAAGGCGACGCGGGTCGCGCCAGCCACCACCCGACGGGGCCGGCGACGGGATCGCGACGCGGTGCTGGCCGTCGACCACCTGGCCTTCAGCCCGTTCTGGCGGTTCGATCGGGCCGGGCTCGACGACGCTCGCAACGCCACGCCCGTCTCGCGGTTCCGCGTCGCCACCGACGGCGGCGCGGTGGTCGGCTATGCGGTCACCGGTCGGGCCGGGCCGATCAGCTACCTGCAGCGGCTGGCGGTGCATCCCGACGCCCAGCGCCGCGGCGTGGCCACGCTGCTCGTGAACGACGCGCTCCACTGGGCCTCCCGACGAGGCGCCCGCACGATGCTCGTGAACACCCAGGAGCAGAACCGCCCCGCCGTCGCCCTCTACGAGCGGCTGGGCTTCCAGCTCGAAGCCGACGGCCTCGACGTGCTCGAGCGCGACCTCCCCGAGGACGAGTCCGGCGACGCGTCCGGCCGAGAGCCGTCGGCGTGACCCCCGTCCACCGGCCGCGACGGATCGCCGTCGCGCTCGACCGTCCTCGTCGCGCTGCTCGGCCTCACGACGGTGGCCCCGCCCACCGCGGGCGCCCGTTCGGCAGCCACCGACGACACCCCCCTGCTACTGCAGTCCCAGTCGGGCTGGGTCGCGCCGACCGGCACGTTCCGGGTCAACATCAGCGTGCCGGGGCCGCCGCTCCCAGGGGCCAAGCTCGTCGCCCGTCTCTACGGCCGGGTCTCCACCCAGGCCCAGCTCGATCGGACCGCCCAGGGCGCGTCGCTCCCGTCGCTCCAGGCCCGGGTCGACGTGCCGCTCGACACCGCCCCGATCGTCGGCGGTGCGCTCGACCTCAGCTTCCCGGTCGTGGCCAGCGGGTCTCCCCCGCCGTACGGCTTCCTGATCTCCCGTGAGGGTGTGTACCCGCTCGGCCTGACGGTGATCGACAACCAGGGCGACGAGATCGGCCAGCTGTTCACCCACCTGGTCCGCCTGCCCGAGGCCGCCCCGGACAGCGACAAGACCCCGTTGACCGTCGCGCTCGTCGTTCCGGTCGCCGCTCCGGTGGCCCACCAGCCCGACGGCACCGCCACGTTCGACCCCGACGAGAGGCGGGCACTCGAACAGCTCATCACCACGCTCGGCCAGGACCCGGGGGTCCCGCTGACCCTCCAGCCGACCCCCGAGACCGTCAGCGCGCTGGCCGAGGGCGACATCAGCAACAACACCAAGGTGGTCACCGGGCTCACGGCCGCGAGCCGCGGGCGACAGGTGCTGGGCGGCCCGTGGGTGGCCGTCGACTCCGGAGCGTGGATCGGCCAGGGGCTCACCGACCCCTACGGCCGGGAGCTCGCACTGGGCACGGCGTCGCTCACCGACCTGCTCTCACTCACGCCCGACATCGGCACCACCGTGGTCGACGCCACGACGACGCCGGACGTGGTGAGCACGCTGGTCGGCGCCGGCGTGCGCCACGCGGTGGTACCGAGCGATCGCCTCGAGTCGATCTCGAGGAACAGCGGCGACGACGCGCTCACCCAGACCTTCGACCTCGCCTCCAACAACGACGACCGCATCCGCTCGGTGGCGGCCGACTCCGACCTGTCCACCCGGCTCGTCACCGGCGACGACCGGGTGCTGGCCGCCCACGAGGTCGTGGCGTCGCTCAGCCTGCTGGCCCTCTCGGCCAGCGGCTCGTGCGTCCTGGCCGCCGATGCCGACCAGTGCAGCCGGGGGTTGGCCATCCAGCTCCCGGCCTCGGCCGCCGAGGCGCAGATCCCGTTGTCCGTGCTGCTCGATGCGTTCGCGGACCGCACCGGGGCAGGACCGGCCGGGGCCGGCGACGGGCAGGCCATCGTCAGCCCCATGACCGTCGACAGCCTCATCAAGGTGGTCGACCCGGCATCGGAGAGCGGCCGGACCCGCCGCGACATCCCGGTGCAGCAACGTGACCTCACGCCCGTCAACTCCCCGTCGCTCGGCACCTACCCGGCGCAGCTGCGGGCCACCCTGACCAGGGTCGACGGCTTCCGCTCGATGGTCACGATCTCGGGAAGCACCGGTCCGGCCACCCCCGGCGCCACCACCACCACGGACACCGGCGGACTCGAGCTGGCCGACTCGCTCGACCAGGTGACGCTCTCGTCCGGCTCGGTCGCGTTCGACGAGCAGACCCGCGAGGACTACCTCGATGGCGCGAACGGGCGCGTCAACGACCAGCTCGCCCAGATCACCACCGAGAAGCAGACCATCGTCACGCTGACCTCCCGCGACGGCAAGATCCCACTCACCATCAACAACGGGCTGGACTACCCGGTGCAGGTGCGCATCGAGCTCAAGAGCGACAAGCTCGACTTCCCGAACGGCGCGGTGATGAACAGCGTCCTGCTGCCGCCGAGGGTACCGACGCGGGTCGACGTCCCGGTGGAGGCCCGGGCCTCCGGTGCGTTCAAGCTCGAGGCCACCATCACCACTCCCGACGACGCCGTGCCCATCACCAGCGGCCAGTTCAACGTCCGCTCGACCGCGGTGTCGGGCGTGGGCCTCGTGCTCACCATCGCGGCCGGGCTGTTCCTGCTGCTCTGGTGGGGACGTCACTTCCGCCGCACCCGCCGCGCCAAACGGCTGGTCGCCTCGGACCACCCCTCGACCCGGCCCGGCGCCGCCGACGTCGCGGCCGTCGGGCCCCGACGGCAACGGGAGCGGCAGCCCTCCGGGGGCCATCAGCTACGCTCCCGCGGACAGGGACTGAGCACCACGACCGGGGGGACCATGGCCGGAGTACGGATCGTCAGCGACAGCGCGTGCGACCTCTCCGCGGAGGAGGCGGCCGAGCTCGGCATCGAGGTCGTCCCGCTGACGATCAGGTTCGGCGACAAGGAGTTCACCGACCGCGAAGACCTCAGCGTCGCCGAGTTCTACCAGCGCATGGCCACCACCGACGCGCTGCCCGAGACCGCCGCCCCGGCCCCGGGGGCGTTCGAGCAGGTGTTCCGCAAGCTGGCCGGCGAAGGTGCCGATGCCGTGGTGTGCATCAACCTCTCCGGTGAGCTGTCGGCCACCATCGAGTCGGCCCGCAACGCCGCCCGGCTGCTCGAGGGAGAGGTCGACGTTCGGGTCATCGACAGCCGCACCCTGACCGCCGGCCTGGGCACGGTCGTGCTCGAGGCGGCCAAGGCGGGCCGCAGCGGCAGCTCCGTCGACGACGTGGTGGACCTGGCCGACGACCTGGTGGCCCGCACCCGCGTGTACGCCGCGCTCGACACGCTCGACAACCTCAAGAAGGGTGGCCGCATCGGTGGCGCCAAGGCGTTCGTCGGCTCGCTGCTCTCCGTCAAGCCGCTGATCAACGTCACCGGCGGGCACGTCGAGGAAGCGGGCAAGCCCCGCACCCGCAAGAAGGCCCTGCTGGCCCTGCGTGACCAGCTCTACAGCGAGCAGGGCGTCGTGCACCTCTCCGTGTTCGACGGCGAGGCGCCCGACGTCGAGGCGTTCCTCGACCTCATCGACGAGCGCTTCCCTCGCGCCGAGGTGCGCACGGGACGCATCGGCGCCGTCATCGGCACCCACGGCGGACCGCGGGTGCTCGGCATCTGCTACATCGTCGACCCGGGCTAGATCACCCCGATATCCCTGCCGGGCCTCCTGCTTCGCCCGCGCCCGACCGCCTGCCGGATCCTTGCCCGATCTCCGGTCGGGAACTCGTCCGGGTCGAGGTCCTGCCTCGGCCATCCACATCCTGACCGCTACCGTTGGGCCGCTGTGCCCGACTCCCCTCCCGCCCACCGAGCCCCGACGAGCGCCTTTCCCGCGGGCCGTCTGATCTCCGGTCGCTACCGGCTCGACCGGCGCATCGCGAGCGGCGGCATGGCCGAGGTGTGGGAGGCCGCTGACGAGGTCCTCGGCCGCCCGGTGGCCGTGAAGATCCTCCATCCGCACCTGTCGGCCGACGACACCTTCGTCATGCGCTTCCGCAGCGAGGCGGTCGCCGCTGCTCGCCTGCACCACCCCAACATCGTGTCGATCTACGACACCTGCCACGACCACGACGCCGAGGCCATCGTGATGGAGCTGGTCGACGGCACCACCCTGCGGTCCAAGCTGGACGAGGTCGGCTTCCTGCCCCCCGAGCAGGTGGTCGCCATCGGGACCCAGGTGGCCGATGCCCTCGCCGCCGCCCACCGGGCCGGGCTCGTGCACCGCGACATCAAGCCGGCCAACATCCTCGTGTGCCGGGACGGTCGGGCGCTCGTCACCGACTTCGGCATCGCCAAGATCCGCGACGATCCCGACGTGACCCAGACCGGCACCATGCTGGGCACGGTGAAGTACCTGGCTCCCGAGCAGGTGCGGGGCGAGCGACTCGACGGTCGGGCCGATCTCTACGCGCTCGGTGTCGTCCTGTACGAATCGCTCTGCGCCCGTCCCCCGTTCTCGGGCGACACGCCCGCCGCCACCGCCCTGGCCCGACTGCACCAGCTGCCGCCCCGCCCTCGCCAGCTTCGGGCCACGGTGCCGCGCGGCCTCGACGCCGTCGTCATGCGCTGCCTCCAGCTCGACCGCGAGCAGCGCTACGCCAACGCACTCGAGCTGCGAGCCGCCCTCCTCGAGCCGACGACCCTGCACGAGGCCGACGACCTCACCGTGGCCACCGCGGTCGACGCGACCTCGGCCTGGGCCCAGCAGGCGGCGGCCGGCGCCCACGCCACGGGAAACGGCAACGGCAACAGGCCGCCCGGTGCCGTCACGATCGTGGAGCCTCAGTCCCGTTGGGTCCGCCCGACGCTGGCGGTGATCTTCGTCGTGCTCGCCCTCGCCCTCGCCGGAATCCTCATCGGCGGCACGAGCACCGGTCGGGAGATCTTCTCCTGGGCCGACAGGTCAACCTCGAGCTCGACGATCGACGGGTCATCGGCAGCCGGCACCGACCCCACCAACCTCCGCATCCAGGCCGTCTCCAGCTTCGACCCCGGTGGGGCCGGCACCCCCGGTGAGAACGACGGCCAGCTGCAGCTGGCCGTAGACGGCGACGCGAGCACGAGCTGGCACACCGAGAGCTACAACCAGCGCCGCTTCGGCACCAAGGCGGGCGTCGGCATCGTGGTCACGTTGACCGCGGTCACCGATCTCCGCCACCTGAACGTCGCCTCGGCCACGCAGGGGTGGGCCGCCTCCGTCTACGTCTCGCCCTCTGGCGCGTCGCTGCCGACCTCACTCGACGGGTGGGGCAAGCCGATCGATCAGAAGGTCGGCATCAACGGCGACGCCAGCTTCGATCTCGGCAACACGAAGGGCCAGGCGGTGCTGCTGTGGATCACCGATCTCGGTGATGCCCCTCCCCGCGTGCGCGCCGAGATCGCCGAGATCTCGGTCACGGGCTGAGGAAGAGGCATGATCGGCGGCATGGTCGATGACGGCGACCTCATCAAGGCGGCCCAGGCCGGCGACCGCCAGGCCCTCGACACCCTCCTGCGCCGCCACTACGAACGTGTCCACGCCATCTGTCGACGGATGACCGGCAACGAGCACGATGCGCAGGACGCCACCCAGGACGCCCTCATCGCCATCACCCGCGGTCTGGATCGCTACGACGGGCGGGCCGCGTTCTCGACCTGGGCCTACCGCGTCACCACGAACGCCTGCCTCGATGAGCTGCGCCGCCGCAAGCGGCGTCCGGTCCCGTCCAGCGACGATCGGGGCGAGCTGGGCTCGCGTCCCGACGCCGCCTCGGCCCGGTCCGGCTCACCGAACCTGGATCAGACCGTGACCGACCGGCTGTCCATCGACGGCGCCCTGCAGGCCCTCCCCGCCGAGTTCCGGGCGCCTGTCGTGCTCCGGGACGTCCTCGGCCTCGACTACGCCGAGATCGCCGAGGTCCTCGCCATCCCCCCGGGAACCGTGCGGTCGCGCATCGCCCGCGGCCGCCGCGCACTGGCCGGTCACCTGGGCTCCCCCGGGGCCGACGGGAACCAGACCGCCCCCGGTCACGTCGAACGGAACGCACCATGACCGAGACTCCTCCACCTCCCCACGGGTCCGATCCCCTCGAGCCCGACGCTGCCAGGCCGGCCCGCGCGCCCGAGGTGGTCGACCCGTACGGCCCGCTCGACCCGGTCGACGAGGCCGCATCGGCAGCCCTGGATGAGCTCGCTCCCGACGACGGCGCCTCCCCGGTCGACCCGGCCCGGGTCGATGCGCGGGTCCAGGAGCTCGCCCGGGTCACTGCCCTGCTGGCCGAGCCGGTGCGCCCACCCGAGGCATCGGTCGTCGACACCCACATCGCAGCCGCGCTCGATGCGCTCGCTGCGGGCGCGGCAACGACGTCTGCGCCCACCGATCGCGCGCCCGGCCCGGCGGTCGCCCGGCTGGCCGACCGTCGCCGACGACCGGCGGTCGGTCGCTGGCTGGCGGTGGCCGCCGCCGCCGTCGTCGTCGCGCTGGCCATCCCCGTCGTGCAGTCGCTGTCCAAGTCCACGTCGAGCTCGAACGACACGGCGTCGGTGGCCGCCGGCGCGGCTGACTCGAACGACGCCGAAGCGACCTCTGGGGCGCAGCCGTCGGTCACCCCCCAACGCGGCGGCTTCGATGCCACCTCCACCACCACGTCCGGCTCGACCGATGCCACCCTCGCCCCGGTCACCGGTTCGGACCTCGGTACCGCCGAGACGCCGCAGGCCCTCACCGCACTGGTGCAGGAAGCAGCTCCGCCCGACACCTCGGCGCTGAGCTCGAACCCCAGCGCCGAGGCCAGCTCGACCACGGTGCCGAGCACCCGCAGCCTGACCCACTGCGATACCGCGAACCGGGCCACCCACCCCGACCTGGGCGACCTGCGCTACACCGCCACCGCGACCTACCAGTCGATCCCCGTGGAGATCGCCGTCTACGATGTCGGCGGCTCGTCCCGCCTGATCGCCACCGCGGCCGACGACTGCCGGGTCCTGCTCGACCAGCTGATCCCGTAGTGCCCTGTTGCAGGCCAGATGGCCTCGCCAGACTCCGATCGCTGCTCCAGCGGGTCGGTCGGCAGGGACGGCACTAGTCTGCCGCCATGACCTCCCCGGGGGCCGGCGAGCCGGCGACCACACCGCCGAGCCCCACCGTCGGGGCTCCCGCCCGGCCGGCCGGCACCACGCCACCTCCGGGAGCGACGCACGCCGCCGCCTCGGTCGGCAACATCCTGAGCGGTGACTGGCCGGTCCAGGCGGCCGACACGATCGTCAAGGGCGTCGACACGCTCCGCGACAAGACCACCGGCCCGATCCAGAAGGCCGCCCGGGTGCTGGTCTACGGCCTGCTGGCCGCCGTCCTCGGCACCATGGTCGCCGTCTTGTTGCTCATCGGGCTGATCCGCCTGGTCGACTCGATCGTGGGCATCTTCATGGACGAACCCCGCATCTGGGTCACGTACCTCATCCTCGGCGTGGCCTTCACCGCCGTCGGCGCCGTCGTGTTCCGTCGGCGGCGAGCCGACATCATCTGAACACAATCTGACCAAACCTCGCACCATCACCGGCCCGGCGAACCGGGCGGGAATCCTCGATCATCGATCCCGGTTGGGGCAGGCACCACGTGCCTCCCACGCGGGAGCACCGACCTGGAGCAGTCATGACCTCAGCAGACGTCCACGACGTCATCATCATCGGATCGGGCCCGGCCGGGCTCACCGCCGCCGTGTACACCGCTCGAGCCAACCTCGCTCCCCTGGTGATCGAGGGTGAGCCTTCATCAACCAGCGATCAACCCGGAGGGCAGCTGATGCTGACCACCGACGTCGAGAACTTCCCGGGATTCCCGGAAGGGATCATGGGGCCCGAGCTCATGATGCGCATGCGGGAGCAGGCCCTGCGGTTCGGTGCTGACATCCGCACCGACAAGGTGACGCGGGTCGACCTGTCGCACCGACCGTTCGGGGTGTGGGTGGGAGATCCCGCCGCGGCCGAGCCCACGTTCCGCGCCGAATCGGTCATCGTCTCGACCGGAGCGCAGTCGCTCATGCTGGGCCTGCCCGAGGAGCAGCATCTGATCGGCCACGGACTCTCGACCTGCGCCACCTGCGACGGGTTCTTCTTCCGGGACCACGACATCGTGGTCGTCGGCGGCGGCGACTCCGCGGTCGAGGAGGCCACGTTCCTGACCAAGTTCGCCAACTCGGTGACCCTCGTCCATCGCCGCGACGAGCTACGGGCCTCGAAGATCATGGTCGATCGGGCCAACGCCAACGAGAAGATCCGCTTCCACTGGAACGCCGTCGTCGACCAGATCAAGGGTGACACCAAGGTCGAGGGTGTCGTCCTGCGCGACGTCCTCACCGACGAGCTCACCGAACTGCCCGTCAGCGGCGTCTTCGTGGCCATCGGCCATCGACCCAACACCGACCTCTTCAAGGGCCAGCTCGACATGGAGGACAACGGCTACCTCGTCACCCGTCCGGGATCGAGCTACACCAACGTCGACGGCGTGTTCGCCTGCGGCGACGTCCAGGACCACACCTACCGCCAGGCCATCACGGCTGCCGGTTCGGGGTGCATGGCCGCCATCGACACCGAGCGCTGGCTCGAGGCCCAAGGCACCCACTGACACACCCACTGGCGCACCCACGCAACGGCCGAGGGCGGCTACGCTGCGACGGAATGGTGGAGCGGTCCCGGCGGTTGTAGAGCAGGCATCAGTGGGCAGACCGCTCACCCCGATCCACCTGGCGCCGTCGACCGGCGCAACGACAGAAAGCTCAACCCATGTCTGAACACGTGACGGCCCTCTCCGACACCACCTTCGACGAGGAGATCGGCTCCGCTTCCGAGCCCGTCCTCGTCGACTTCTGGGCCGAGTGGTGCGGACCCTGCAAGATGGTCGCGCCGATCCTCGACGAGATCGCCGGCGAGAACGCCGGCAAGATCCGCATCGCCAAGCTCAACGTCGACGACAACCCCAACATCGCCCGTCGCTTCGAGGTGATGAGCATCCCGACCATGATCCTGTTCAAGGACGGTCAGGCCGAGAAGCGCTTGGTCGGCGCACGGGGCAAGGGCCAGATCCTGCAGGAGCTCAGCGAGTACCTGTAGGCCGACGCCGCAGGTCCGGCCCGGATCCACGGTCGCCACCCGACCCCGCGACGCGCCACCCCCACCCCATGGACGACGTGCTCCCACTCAAAGCCGGCGACACCGGCGATGCCGTACGTGATCTCCAACAACGACTGACCGCAGCGGGGCTCGACACATCGGTCGAGCCCCGTGGCGCGTACGGCCCCGCCACCGAGGCGGCCGTGCTGAGCTTTCAGGAGCAGCGGGGACTCCACGCCTCCGGGACGTGCGATGGCCCGACCTGGACCGCACTGGTCGAGGCCGGGTGGCGATCCGGTGACCGACTGCTCTACCTGCAGAGCCCGATGCAGCGGGGCGACGACGTGGCCGAGCTCCAGCGAGCGCTCGGCACCCTCGGCTTCGATGCCGGTCGGGTCGATGGCATCTTCGGCCCGCAGACCGAGCGAGCGCTGCGCGACTTCCAGCGCAACGCCGGCCTCACCACCGACGGCGTCTGCGGCCGTGATGTCCTGACCGGCCTCGAGCACCTCGGGCCGCCCGCCCGGACGCTCGACCAACGTGGCCGGCGTGCGCGAGCGCGAGACCCTGCGGTCCCAACCGCCGGTGCTCTTCGGCCGACGCATCGTCGTGGGTGAGGCCGGCGGCCTCGACGTGCTGGCCAGCGCTCTCGACCGCCTCCTGCAGGATGCCGGCGCCATCGTCGCCGTGCTGCACCACCCGCACCCATCGGTCCAGGCGGTGGAGGCCAATGACTTCGCCGCCGATCTCTACGTCGGGGTGGCCCTCACCGACGGCGTGTCGGAGGCGGCCTACTACTGCACCACCGGGTTCGAGTCGGCCGGCGGACGCCAGCTGGCAACCCTCATGGTGGACGAGTTGGCGACCATGCCCGAGTTGCAGATGACCCCGCCGGCCGGGCGCTGGCTGCCGATCCTGCGCGAGACCCGGATGCCCGCCGTCGTCTGCCAGCTCGGTCCGCCGACCATCATCGTCGAGCAGACGGCCGAGCTGGCCACGGCGATGCACCGGGCGCTCGAGGCCTGGGCGACCACGCCGATCGAGGTCTGATCGGCCCTCGGCACCGACGTCGAGGGTTCCCCCACCCGACGACCTCTCGAGGACATTCAACCCTCGTGTGACACGGGCCACAACTGTTAACCACAGCTTTGGCCACAGGGTGTGGATTGCCTCAGGAGGCGGTCAATCCTCGGCTTCGCGGCCCTCGGTCATCGTTCGGTAGATCCGCTCGAGGTCCTCGACGGTGGCGAACTCGACCACCACCCGGCCACGTTTCGCCCCCATCGTCACGCTGACACGGGTGTCGAGGTGCGCCGAGAGCAGCTCCTCCAGCTCGAGCAGACCGGCCGGGCGAAGAGCTGGAGCCGGGGTCGGCTTGGGTGCTTCGGCCTCACCTTCACCCTCCGCATCTTCCTTGACCCGGACGATCTCCTCGACCTCGCGCACCGACAGATCCTCGGTGACGGCCCGCCGAGCCAGCGTCTCCTGGAAGAGCCGGTCGGGTGAGCCGAGCAAGGCCCGAGCGTGACCGGCCGACAGCTTGCGCTCTGCGACCAGCTTCTGCACGGACGGCGGGAGTTGGAAGAGGCGCAGGGTGTTGGTGACCGCGGAGCGGCTCTTGCCCACCCGAAGGGCCACCTTCTCCTGCGTCAGCCCGAAGTCCTCCATCAGCTGCTGGTAGGCCGCGGCCTCTTCCAGCGCGTTGAGGTCCTCGCGGTGCAGGTTCTCGACCAGCGCCTGTTCGAGCGCGGCCGCGTCCTGCACGGTGCGGATCAGGGCCGGCACGGTCGGCAGGCCGGCCCGCTTGGCGGCCCGCCAACGCCGCTCCCCCGCGATGAGCTCGAACTCGCCGTCCGGCAGAGGCCGAACCAGGATCGGCTGCAGCACCCCCAGCTCGCGCACCGATGCGGTGAGCGACACCAGGGCCTCCTCGTCGAAGTAGGCCCGAGGCTGATGCTGGTTGGGCCGAACCCGGCTCACCGGGATCTCCTGCAGCTCCGTCGATGCCGAGTCCACGGACTCTCCGGTCGGGATGAGTGCCCCGAGCCCCTTACCCAACCCGCTGCGCCGTGCCACCGCTGACCTCCTTTGCCAGTTCCCGGTAGGCGATCGCCCCGCGGGAGCTTGCGTCGAACGTGATGATCGGTTGCCCGAACGAGGGCGCTTCGGAAAGTCGCACCGTGCGAGGCACGACGTTGCGACACACCTTGCTGCCGAAGTGACCTCGAACCTCCGTGGCCACCTGATCGGACAGCTTGGTGCGCGCGTCGTACATGACGAGCACGATGGCACTGACCTCGAGCCGTGGGTTCAGGTTCTTCTTGACCAGGTCCACGTTGCGGATCAGCTGGCCGAGTCCCTCGAGGGCGTAGTACTCGCACTGGATGGGCACGAGCACCTCGGTGGCCGCCGCCATGGCGTTCACCGTGAGGAGCCCGAGCGACGGCGGGCAGTCGATGAGGACGTAGTCGTAGTCGTCGAGCACCTCGCCGATGGCGTTGCGGAGCTTGAGCTCCCGACTGAACGCCGGTACCAGCTCGATCTCGGCACCGGCCAGGTCCAGGCTGGCCGGGGCCACGAAGAGGTTGCGCACCGCGCTGCCCTCGATGCAGTCCTCGAGGGGCACGTCGTTCAGCAACACGTCGTACATGGAGGCATCCAGCGCTCGGGGGTTGATGCCGAGGCCGGTGCTGGCGTTGCCCTGCGGATCGAGGTCGACCACGAGCGTCCGATAGCCCAGGTCGGCCAGGCAGGCGCCGAGGTTGACCGCGGTGGTGGTCTTGCCCGACCCCACCCTTCTGGTTGGCCACCGCGATGACCCGGGGAAGGTCCCGGACGTGCGAGGCGCTGGCCCCTGCCTCGATCACCTGCTCCGCCACCTCGAGATCAGCCGGCATGTCGATGGCCGGGGCGCGGTCGCCGACACCGTCCGACGCGACCGGAGACGCCGACTCGGGAGTGAGGTCGCCTGAGATCTCCGACGCACCTGACTCCGGCTGAACGGACTCCGGCTGAACTGACTCCGGCTGAACTGACTCCGGCATGTCCCGCTGCGGTGCACTCGACTCCGACCCGCCTGCCTCGAACGCCGTTGTTCCGGACGAATCCGCCTCGGCACCCACCGGGGAGGAAGTCCAGGTGCCGGACCCCGCAGGCGGCGGGGGCGGAGGGGGGGGTGCAGAACTCGGTCTGGAGGAGGCGCCGAGGGACTCGTCCGAGGTGGTGGTGCGATCCTCTGCGGGTCCACCTACCGGGGGAGCGGCTGCGGGAGCCGTCGGAGGTGATGGTGGAGGCGGAGGAGGCGGACGTTCCGCAAGCGGAGGCACCGACTCGTCGTTCCCGTCGTCGAACTCGGAGGTCACCGGGCCATCCTTCACGTTCGGGTGGTGGCGGTCAAGCAGATCGCGGCCCTCAACCCGATGTTTCACGTGAAACATCGGGAGTGAGGGGAGAATCAGCCGAACAGCGGCCGTTTGGCGGGAATGCCCACCCGACGAGGGAATCGCTCGGGGCACAGGGAAACGGCGCGCATCACCTGGCAGCCGACCTGCTGTCCGGAGTCCTCCAGACCTAGTTCAGCCAATCCCTCCGGCTCCCAACGCGTCTCGTCGGTCACGTCCGGGGGCTCGCTGACCACCAGGAACCCGCCCACGTGCAGGAACCCCGCCGCACACTCGGCGGTGACCGCTGGCTTCCCGAAGCTCCGGGCCACCACCAGGTCGAACTGGCCACGGAGCGACGGATCGTGGGCCATTTCCTCAGCTCGGCCCCGCACCACGGTCACCCGCGCCGCCAGGTCCAGTGCATCGACCGAGTTCTGGAGGAACTCGGTTCGACGCAGGTTGGCATCGAGCAGGCACCAGTCCGTCGTTGGCCATGCTGACACGAGAACCAGCCCAGGAAGGCCGCCTCCACTGCCCAGGTCGAGCGCTCGAGCCGGCCGGAGCCCCTTCAGAGCGGCGGCGAAACGGCGAGCGTGCTCGATGTGGGGTTCGATCGGCCCGGGCCCCAGGAAACCCAGTTCTCGCGACCGCTCGAACAGTCCCAGGAGGGCCTCGTCGGCGCCCTCGGGCGCCGACGGGCTCTCATCTTGGGGTGTGTCGTCGAGCAGCGGATCAGTCCTCGGGGAGGATCACGACACGACGACGCTGATCCTCACCCTCGGACACCGTCGACACGCCGTCGATCTCGTTGACCGTGTCGTGGACAACCTTGCGGTCGGCGGCGTTCATCGGCTCGAGCGCCTTCTGGACACCGGAGTCCTTCACGTCGTTCGCGACCTGGGTGGCGAAGCGCGCCAGGGCCTCACGGCGACGCTGACGGTACCCGCTCACGTCCAGGCGCACCCGGCCGTGGTGGGTGCCGCTGGCGCGGCGCTGCACCACGGTGCGGCTGAGCTCCTGGATGGCGGTCAGGGTCTGGCCCTTCGGGCCGATGAGCAGGCCGAGGTCGTCGCCTTCGATCTGCACCTCGATGGTCTCGTCGTCGATCTTGGCCTGCATGACCTCGCCGTCGAGCCCATAGGCCTCGACGAGGCCTTCGACGAAGTCGGCGATGATGTCGGCCTGCTGCTCGACGGTGGCGTCGTCGCTGCTCATGGGGGAGCCTTCCTGGTTGGTGTCGTTCTTGGCGGTGGACTCCGCCGATGACGTGGATGAGCGTCGCCCTCCGCTGGAGCGGCGAGCCGGTCGAGACGCAGCGGTGTCGTCAGCGCCATCGGGAGAGGGGGCGTCGGCATCGATGGACGCGGCGACGAGGACGTCATCGCTCGACGACGGCAGCTTCCGCCTTGGTCGACTTCGCGGCAGCCTTCTTCGGCGCCCTGGTCGTGCCGGCCGCCTTGGTCGCCCGGCCCTCGCCACGCTTGGCCCCGTCCGCCTTGGGCCGGCGGCGATCACGGCGCTCGACCTTCGGGCGGGGACTCGTCGGGCGCACCCGGGCTCGGACCCTGGCCTCTCGTCGAGTCAGCCCGAAGAGGCCGCTCTTCGCCTCCTCGATGATCTCGAACTCGGCGTCCTGCTCATCGACGCCCAACTGATCGAGCGCTGCGTCCTTGGCCGCCTCGACGGTGCTTCCGGTCGTCTCTACCCACTCCACGAGTTTCCCTACCCCTTCTTGTTCTTACGGGCCCGCGGTTGCAGCGTGGGGGGAGCCCCAGCCGGTGCGGCGCCCTTTGATGATGGCTTCGGTGATGTGGCGTCGGTCGCCGGGGTCGAGGCAGGCTCACCCTTACCGGCGCCGAACCGCCGCGAACGCGGTGGCGGAGCGTCCTTCGACGTGTTCCCGCTCGACTTCGACGGAGTGACCCGCCCCGAGGTCCGGCCACCAGACGTGGCGCCGTTGCTGGACTTCGCGCTCGAGCTCGACGACTTCTTCGATGTGGCCTTTGCGGCACCCGTGGCCGCGCTTGCACGCGACCCCGACTTCGAGTTCGTGGCGGGGGCCTTCTTGGCCGGGGACTTGGACGGGCCCTTCTTGGCGGGCCTTCGCGGTCCGACTTGGCTGCCGCACCGCCGGCCGCGGTGGCCTTCCTCGAGGTCGAGGTGTCGCTGTCGCCGCCGGACGCGCTCGGCGCGAACTGCTCCTTGAGGGAGGCGAAGAACCCCTGGGCGGGTGCCGCCGGGGTCGGGTCGGGTGCCGGGAGCGGGAGATCGCCCCGCTTGATCCCATAGATGCTCCGGCTGATGAACCACTGCTGACCGACCCGGAAGAGGTTGGACACCGCGAAGTAGAGCACGAGGCCCGAGGGCAATCCGAACGAGATCACCGGCAGGAACACCGGCATGATCTTCATGATCATCTGCTGTTGCGGGTTGACCTGCTGGTTCGGGTTGCGACCCTGGATCTGCCGCTGCTGCACGAAGCCGGTGACGGCCACGACGGCGATGAGGAGCAGATAGGGGATGGCGTGCACGATCCCCTGGGAGGACAAGGCCTTGCTGGCGCTCTCGGCCAGGTCCATGCCGAACGCCTGCATGGTGTTCGTCTGCGACAGGTCCGTGTACATCTTGGTGTTGTGGTTGAGGTACGCCGGGTCGAAGACGCGATCGATCGACGGCGGCTTGCTGGTGCCGCTCCCGCTTCCGAGCTGGCCTCCGACCCACCCGAAGTCGAAGCCCATGCCACTGGCCCTGCGAGTCAGACCACGCAGCACCTGGTACAAGACGATGAACACAGGCATCTGCACCAACAAGGGAAGACATCCACCCAGAGGGCTGATGTCGTTCTCCTTGTAGAACTTCAGCAGCTCCTCGTTGAGCTTCTGGCGATCGTCCTTGTACTGCGTCTGGATCTTCTTCATCTCCGGCTGCAGCTGCTGCATCACCATCATCGACCGTGTGCCCTTGAGGGTCAGCGGGGTCACGATGATCATGATGATGAGCGTGAGCCCGATGATCGTGAGGGCGTAGTTGTTGGTGACGGCGTAGATCACCGCCATCGCCTGGGCGACCAGGTCGAAGAACACGGTCATGAGGTCTGCCTTCCGATGTGGGGGTGCGGGGCCCGAGGGGGGACCGGGTCCCAGCCGTGGCCACCCCAGGGGTGGCAGCGGCCGATGCGGCGAGCCGCGAGCCAACTGCCCCGGAGCGCGCCGTGGGCCTCGATGGCCTCGACGGCGTAGGTGGAACACGTCGGGGTGTAGCGACAGGGGGACGGCTTCCAGGCGAACAGGTGCTGGTAGCCATGGATCAGGGCCCGCAGGACCCGAGCGGGGAGCCCGAGGCTCGACCCGTGGTCCACGTCTGGGGATCCGGCGGAGGTCATCGCTGCGCCCGCGTCGACGGAGAGGTCGGCGCCGAGAGCTTTTCGAACGCGTGTTCCAGATCTTGCGTCAACTGCGCGAATGTCCTGGTCAGGGCCTCAGGACGCACGGTGAGGAGGTACGCACCCGGGGCAACGGGGGAAGGGTTCCGGCCGGAGAGCTCGGCGATCGCGGCCCGCAGCCGGCGGCGGATCCGGTTGCGATCGACGGCCGGTCCGAACCGGCGGGTGATCGCGAACGCCACCCTGGGAGGGTCGGCTCGGTCACCGGGGAGATCGGGGGAAGGCAGGTAGGTCACGCTGAGGACTCCTGAGCGGACCCGGCGGCCGGATCGACGCAGCTCGAGGAACGTGCGCCGGTCGCGTACCGCCCAGATCAGGCCGACAGCTTGTGACGGCCCTTGAGCCGACGGGAGCGCAGCACCGCCCGACCGGCGCGGGTCGACATGCGGTGACGGAAGCCGTGCTTCTTGGCGCGTCGACGGTTGTTGGGCTGGTACGTGCGCTTCACGATGTTCCTCCTGGACCACGAGGCCTCCTGGCCCCCGGCTGATGATGCTTCCCCGTGGGGGAGCGGGGCCGCGAGGTGCTCGGCGAGCACCTCACACGACCTGCGTGCGCTGCCGCGCGAGAACCGAAAGCCCTTCGCGGCGTCCCGCAGGGTAGAGGCTGGCCCGCCCGAGGGGCAACCGCGGGCCCCACCGGGCGCCACAGGGAGGTCACGGGGGCATCCACGAGGCGTCGGAGCACCCCTGGATCGCCCCTGTGCACAACCCGCAGGCCGGTGCTACGGTCCGTCTCCCCACCGTCGGCCGAGCGGTCGTCATCGCTCGGCACCCACCGTGCGCGTGGGACATTGCGAGGCACCCGGCCTCGCCGACGATGGTGTTTTCCACAGGTGTGGACGTCGTTGTGGACTCCTGGACCGGTGGGGAGGCGTTCGAGCAGGTGGATGACGCAGAGGTCCTGTGGAAAGCCTGCGCCGACGTGCTGCGCGAGCAGGTGTCCGAGGCGGTGTGGCTCACCACGTTCAACGGCGCCAGGCCGGTGCGCACCGACGGCGACACCCTCGTCCTGGGCGTGCCCAGCTCGGTGGTGCGCGAGCGCATCGAAGGTCGCTACCTCGGTCTGGTGCAGAGCGCACTGGCCGACGTCGGCGGTGCAGACATCCTGCTGAAGATCGAGGTGCACACCGACGGCGCCGCGGCCGAGCCCACCTCGAACGGCTTCCACGTGATCCACGGATCCGCCGACAGCGCTGTGGACGAACCTGGGGACAAGATCGATCCCGTCGACCTGACCAGCGTCGATGGCCCCCAACCGGGTTCGCTCCCCGTCAACCCGCGGTACACCTTCGACGCCTTCGTCACCGGCACCTCGAACCGCTTCGCGCACGCCGCCGCGCTCTCGGTGGCCGAGACGCCGGCCCGGTCCTACAACCCCCTCTTCATCTACGGCGACGCCGGGCTGGGCAAGACCCACCTCCTCCAGGCCATCGCCCACTACGTCAACGAGAACTACCCGGCGTTCACGGTGCGCTACGTCTCCACCGAGACCTTCCTCAACCAGTTCGTCGATGCCATCCGCACCAACTCGCCGGCCGACTTCAAGAAGCGCTACCGCGAGGTCGACGTGCTGCTGCTCGACGACATCCAGTTCATCGAGGGCCGCGAGGGCCTGCAGGAAGAGCTCTTCCACACCTTCAACGCCCTCCACCAGGCCAACCGTCAGATCGTGCTGTCGTCCGATCGACCACCCGACGCCATCCCGACGCTCGAGGATCGGCTCCGTAGCCGGTTCAAGATGGGGCTCATCACCGAGATCAACCCGCCGGAGCTCGAGACCCGCCTCGCCATCCTCCACAAGAAGGCCGAGACCGAGACCGTCATCCCTCCGGCTGACGTGTTCGAGTTCATCGCCACCCACATCACCAACAACATCCGTGAGCTCGAAGGCGCCCTCATCCGGGTGTGCGCCTACGCCAGCCTCACCAAAGAGGTGCTGTCGGTCGACCTGGCCGAGCGGGTGCTGTCCGACATCCTCACCGACAGCCAGCCGCGACCGATCACCCCCGTCGTGATCCTCGAGGCCACATCGGAGATGTTCGGCTTCTCCATCGAGGAGATCCAGGGCAAGAGCCGGCGTCGTCCTCTCGTCACCGCCCGGCAGATCGGCATGTACGTCTTCCGCAACCTCACCGACCTGAGCTACCCCGCCATCGCCCGTGAGTTCGGAGGCCGCGACCACACCACGGTGATCCACGCGGTCGAGAAGATCGGGGCGCTCATGAAGGAACGTCGCCAGATCTACGACCAGGTGACCGAGCTCACCCAGACCATCCGGAGCGGCAAGTGAACGCTCTGGACAAGCCCGTGGATCGCCTGTGGACGGTGCCGCGCCTCCCGTGGACGACCGGGCCCTTATCCCACGACCCCTCGCCGGCCCATGCCAACCTGTGAGCCAGTGGGGATGACCGGCTGGAAACAAAACATCGCCTGACCAGGGAGAACATCGAGTTCTCCACAATCCACAGGCCTTATCACTACGAGTACGAAGAACACATCGATCACCTAGCGGGTGAGGGAAAGCGAGTTACCGACGTGAAGTTCCGATGCGAACGCGATGAGCTGGTGGAGGCAGTTTCGGCTGCCGGTCGGGCGGTCACGAGCCGAGGGAGCTCGTTGCCCGTGCTGAGCGGCATCCGCTTCGAGCTCACCGGGAACCAGCTCCGTCTCACCGGTAGCGACCTCGACACCACGATCCTGGTCGACAAGACCGTGACCGGTGAGCAGGACGGCGTGGCGGTCATCCCGGCCAAGCTGATCGGCGACATCGCCAGGGCCCTCCCTCCGGGCAAGGTCGAGATCACCGTCGACGGTGAAGACGCGCGGATCGAGGCCCAACGGGCCCAGTTCACGATGCGCACCATCCCGGCCACCGAGTTCCCACGGCTGCCCGAGCCGGCCGAAGAGGCCGTCGTGTTGCCCGCAGCGGAGTTCGCCGAGGCCCTGCGCCAGGTCACGGTTGCGGCCAGCACCGAGGAGACCCGCCCGATCCTGACCGGCGTGCAGATGAGCGCCGAGGGCTCCGGGCTCCGCCTGGTGGCCACCGACTCGTACCGGCTGGCCGTCCGGGACCTGCCCGGGACGTCGGTGCTGAGCGAGGGCCAGAGCGTGCTGGTGCCCTCCAGCGCCCTCAAGGAGCTGGGTCGTCTGCTGGGCGGGGCGGACGAGGTGCGCCTGACCCTGGGCGAGCGCGAGGCCACCTTCACGGTGGGGGCCGACCGGCTCACGACACGCCTGATCGAAGGCGAGTTCCCGAACTACCGCGGCCTGATCCCTGCCAGCCAGCCCAATCGCCTCACCGTGGCCCGCGACGCCCTGCTCGACGCCGTGCGGCGCATGCGCCTGCTGGCCACCGACGCCACTCCGGTTCGGCTGGTGATGCGAGCCGAGGGCCTCGAGCTGGTGGCCATCGCCCAGGAGATCGGCCAGGCCCACGAGACGCTCGACGCCAAGTACGAGGGTGCGGAGCTGACGGTGGCGTTCAACCCCGAGTACCTGATCGCCGGCATCGAGGTGACCCCGGGCGACGAGGTCACCCTCGAGACCACCGACGCCATGAAGCCGGCGTTGCTGCGCTCGATCGACAGCAACGACTTCCTGTACCTGCTCATGCCGGTGCGGGTCTCGTAGCTCGCACCCGCCCGCCGCCCGTCAGCAGATCAGGTGCTTCTCCGCGACCTCTGGCTCACCGACTTCCGCAGCTACACGCAGGCCGAGGTGCACCTCGCTTCCGGGCTGACCGCGATCCTGGGCGAGAACGGGCAGGGCAAGACCAACCTGCTGGAGGCGGTCGGCTACCTGGCCACGTTGCAGTCGTTTCGTGGCGCGCCCACCGACGCCATGGTGCGTTCTGGCGCCACCAGCGCCACCGTGCGGGCCGAGGCCGAGCGGGAGGGACGCAGCCTGCTGATCGAGGCCGAGCTGGTGCCCGGGGGCCGCAGCCGGATCCAGGTCAACCGCCAACGGCTGCCGCGGGCCCGCGACCTGCTCGGTGCCCTTCGGATCTCGGTGTTCGCTCCCGACGACCTCGAGCTGGTGAAGGGCGGGCCGGCCGAACGCCGGCGCTATCTCGACGACACCCTGGTGGCCGCCGCGCCGAGGCGTGATGCCTTGCGCACCGAGCTCGAACGGGTGCTACGCCAGCGCAACGCCCTGTTGCGCCAGTCCGGCGGCCGGCTGTCGCCGGACGTGGAAGTGACGCTCGATGTCTGGGACGCCAAGCTGATCGAGGTCGGCGAGGCCTTGGCCCGTGAGCGGCTGGCGCTGCTAGACGGGCTGGTGCCGGTGTTGGCCGAGGCCTACGACCAGGTGGCGCACGTGCAGGCGCAGGTCACGGCGATCTACCGGTCGGCCTGGCTCGAGCAGGGAATGGCCGCGGCACTGGTCGGGGCCCGCCGGGACGAGCTGCGGCGCGGCGTCAGCTTGGTGGGACCCCATCGCGACGACATCGAGCTGGCGATCGGTGGCCTGCCCGCCCGCACCCACGCGTCCCAGGGCGAGCAGCGATCGCTGGCCCTCGCCCTGCGCCTCGCCGCCCACCGGGTGGTGACCGCGGCGGCGGGCAGTCCGCCGGTGCTCCTGCTCGACGACGTGTTCTCCGAGCTCGACCCCGGCCGCAGCGACGCCCTCCTGGCCTCCCTCCCCGCCGGCCAGACCCTCCTCAGCTCGGCCAGCGGCCTCCCTCCCGGCGCAGCCCCCGAGGCTGTCCTGGTCGTCGAGGGCGGCACAGTCCGATCGGGATAGCGTCGAGGCATGCCCTGGCAGCCGCTCCCGTCGTCGTCGGGCAGCGAACCGCAGCCGTTGGGTGACAGCGTCGACCGGCTGGTGCGCAGCCTCGGGGCTCCGTCCGCGCAGCTCACCCAGTCCGTGTTCGCGGACTGGGACGAGATCGTGGGCGAGTCCATCGCCCCTCACGCGCGGCCCCACGCGCTGCGCGAGCGGACGCTGGTGGTGGCGGTGGCCGATCCGGCCTGGGCAACGCAGCTCCGCTTCCTCGAACAGGAGCTGCTCGACCGGATCGCGGCCGCGACCGGCTCCGACGAGGTGACCGCGATCGAGGTCCGCGTGCGCCGCGAACCGCGCGGCCGCGCGACCTGATCCGCTGGCTCGTTTCCGGGTTGATTTTCGGGCCTGTCGGCGTGGGTGCGAAGGGGCGAGAAACACCTCGGGGATGGTCCGAGATGTCCCACCCCTCTGGTAGACTGCCACGATCGTGATTCAGGCTCCTGACCAGCACTTTTCCGGGTCGGTCGATGCCGTGAAGCACCCTCGCTCTCGCCTCCTCAGCCTGCTCTGAAAGGTCCCGTTTTGGCCCAGACCACCGACTCCTACGATGCCAGCTCGATCACCGCGCTCGAAGGCCTCGAACACGTCCGCAAGCGCCCCGGCATGTACATCGGTTCCACCGGTGTCGGGGGCCTCCACCACCTGGTCTACGAGGTCGTCGACAACTCGGTCGACGAGGCCATGGCCGGCCACGCCACCCACATCCAGGTGACCCTGCTGGCCGACGGAGGGTGCGAGGTCGTCGACGACGGTCGCGGCATCCCGGTCGACGCCATGAAGGACCCCAAGCTCAAGGGCATGTCCGCGGTGCAGGCCGTGCTCAGCCAGCTCAACACCGGCGGCAAGTTCGAGGGCAAGGGCTACAAGGTCTCCGGTGGCCTCCACGGCGTCGGCGTGTCGGTCGTCAACGCGCTGTCGTCGCGCCTCGAGTGCGAGGTCGACCTCCACGGCAAGCGCCACTACATCGACTTCGACCGTGGCGGGAAGCTGAAGACCAAGCTCGAGGTCGTCGGTGACGCGCCCAAGGGACGCACCGGCACGACCATCCGCTTCTGGCCCGACCCGACCATCTTCGAGATCACCGAGTTCCGCACGCAGGCCCTGCTCGAGCGCTTCCAGATGATGGCGTTCCTCAACCGCAGCCTCGAGATCCGCTTCCGCGACCTGCGTCCCGGCGGCGATCCGACCCCGACGATCTACAAGTACGACGGCGGCATCGTCGACTTCGTCACCCACGTCAACGCCTCCAAGGAGGCGCTGTTCAAGAAGGTCGGCTACTTCGAGCAGGCCGAGGAGGACCAAGAGGTCGAGATCGCCTTCCAGTGGAACACCGGCTTCAACACCGACGGCCTCCACTCGTTCGCCAACGGCATCAACACGATCGAGGGTGGCATGCACGAGGAGGGCTTCAAGAAGGCCCTCACCAACGCGGTCAACAAGTACGCCAAGGCCAAGGGCATCCTCAAGGAGAAGGAGGAGAACCTCCAGGGAGAGGACATCCGTGAGGGCCTCACCGCGATCATCAGCGTGCGGCTGGCCGAGCCGCAGTTCGAGGGCCAGACCAAGGCCAAGCTCGGCAACGTCTCCACCCGGTCGCTCGTCGAGCGGGCCACGAACGAGCGCCTGGCCGACTGGCTCGAGGAGAACCCGGCCGAGGCCAAGAAGCTCTCCGAGAAGGCCAAGCAGGCGGCCTACGCCCGCATCGCGGCCCGGTCGGCTCGTGACGCCACCCGGCGCAAGTCGGCGCTCGAGGGCGCGGGCATGCCCGAGAAGCTCAAGGACTGCGGCAGCAGCGATCCCGACGAGTGCGAGCTGTTCATCGTCGAGGGCGACTCGGCCGGTGGCTCGGCCACCCAGGCCCGCGATCCGCGGGTCCAGGCCATCCTCCCGATCCGCGGCAAGATCCTCAACGTCGAGCGCGCCCGGCTCGACAAGATGCTCAAGAACAACGAGATCCAGACCTTGATCTCGGCCATCGGCGCCGGCGTCGGCGAAGAGTTCGACGTCACCAAGATCCGCTACAACAAGATCATCCTGATGTGCGACGCCGACGTCGACGGCAGCCACATCCGCACCCTTCTGCTCACGTTCTTCTTCCGCCAGATGAAGGACCTCGTCGAGCTGGAGCACGTCTACATCGCCCAGCCGCCGCTGTACTCCACCGTGGTGGGCCGGGAGAAGATCTACCTGAAGGACGACGCCGGCAAGGACGCCTTCCTGGCCGAGAACCCCAACCACAAGCGCGAGTTCCAGCGCTTGAAGGGCCTCGGCGAGATGGACTACGACGAGCTGGGCGAGACCACCATGGACGCCACCAAGCGCACCCTGCTGCAGGTCGGCGTCGAGACCGCGGTGGTGGCCGACGAGGTCTTCTCCAAGCTGATGGGCGACGACGTCGAGTCTCGCAAGCACTTCATCCAGACCAACGCCAAGGACGTGCGCTTCCTCGACATCTGAGGCGGCGCGCACGAGGGAACCCACACGCATGAGCGACACCACCCCACCCCCACCCGACGACGGTGACGGCGACGGCTCGGCCGTCGACTTCCGCGGCATCGAGCCCATCGAGATCCAGGAGGAGATGGAGCGGTCGTTCCTCGACTACTCCATGTCGGTCATCGTGTCGCGGGCCCTGCCCGACGCCCGTGACGGCCTCAAGCCGGTCCACCGCCGCATCCTCTGGGGCATGTACGACATGGGGGCCCGGCCCGATCGGCCCACCATGAAGTGCGCCCGGGTCACCGGCGACGTCATGGGCAAGTACCACCCCCACGGCGACAGCGCGATCTACGACGCGCTCGTGCGGATGGGCCAGCCGTTCAGCCTGCGCCACCCGCTCGTGCACCCGAAGGGCAACTTCGGCTCGCTCGACGATCCGCCCGCCGCGGCCCGCTACACCGAGTGCCGCCTGGCTCCGATCGCCATGCGGATGCTCGAGGACATCGACGAGAACACCGTCGACTTCAACGACAACTACTCGGGCGAGGTGCAAGAGCCCGAGGTGCTACCGGCCCGCTTCCCGAACCTGCTGGTCAACGGCAGCCAGGGCATCGCGGTGGGTATGGCCACCAACATCCCGCCGCACAACCTGGGCGAGATCATCGACGCCACCCAGCACCTGCTGGCCAACCCCGAGGCCACCCCCGACGAACTCATGGAGTTCGTCAAGGGCCCCGACTTCCCGACCGGCGGCCTGATCATGGGTCGCGCCGGCATCCTCGACGCCTACCGCACCGGCAAGGGCTCGATCCGCCTGCGCGGCGTGGCCGAGATCGAGGAGGGCCCCCGCAGCGACCGCATCGTGGTCACCTCGCTGCCCTACCAGGTGAGCCCGAACCAGTTCATCACGAAGCTCAAGGAGCTCGTCAACAACCGAGAGCTCGAGGGCATCGCCGATCTCAACGACGAGTCGTCGGGGAAGACCGGCATGCGCATCATCGTGAAGCTCAAGCGTGACGCGCCGGCACTGGTGATCCTCAACAACCTCTACAAGCGCACCCCACTGCAGACCAACTTCGCGGTCAACACCGTCGCCCTGGTCGACGGCGTGCCCCGCACGCTCAACCTTCGCGACGCGCTGGTGGCCTACATCGAGCACCAGGTCGAGGTCATCACCCGCCGCTCGCAGTACCGGCTCGACAAGGCTCTGGCCCGGGCCCACATCGTCGAGGGCCTGATCAAGGCGCTCGACCTCATCGACGAGATCATCGCCGCCATCCGGGCCTCGGCCGACAAGCCGGCGGCCCGCGAGGCGCTCATGGCCGCGCCGTTCGAGTTCAGCGAGCTGCAGGCCGAGCACATCCTCGACATGCAGCTGTCGTCGCTCACCCGCCTCGGCCGTAGCAAGCTCGAAGAGGAGCTGGCCAAGCTGCGCGAGACCATCACCGAGCTCGAGGCCATCCTGGGCGACGAGGTCAAGCTCCGCACCGTGATCCGTGAAGAGCTGGGCGCGGTGCGCGACGAGTACGCGTCGCCCCGCATGTCGCAGATCACCTACGACATCGGCGACCTCGACATCGAGGACCTCATCGACGACGAGGACCTCGTCGTCACCATGACGGCCAAGGGCTACATCAAGACCATCGCCGCCGATGCCTTCCGCACGCAGGGCCGTGGTGGGCGAGGCGTCACCGGCGCCAAGCTCAAGGACGAGGACTACGTCAACCACATCATCCACACGTCGGCCCACGCCTACCTGCTGTTCTTCTCCAACCTCGGGCGCGTCTACCGCCTGAAGGCGCACGAGATCCCGATGAAGGACCGCACCGCCCGGGGCACCGCGGTGGTGAACCTGCTGCCGCTGCAGCCGTCGGAGAAGATCCGGGCCATCATCGACACCCGCGACTACGAGACCAGTCGGTTCCTGTTCTTCGCCACCCGCAACGGGCACGTGAAGAAGACGAAGTTCACCGAGTACGACTCGTCGCTGCGGGCCGGCATCATCGCCATCAACCTGAAGGACGGCGACGAGCTGGTGCGGGTCATCCCCACCAACGGGGGCGACGACATCTTCATGGTCAGCCGCCAGGGCATGACCATCCGCTTCACCGAGGACGAGGTCCGCTCGATGGGCCGGGCCGCGGCCGGCGTGCGGGGCATGAAGCTCAAGCCCGAGGACGCGGTCGTATCGGTCGACGTGGCCCGCGACGACGTGGCCATCCTCATGGTCACCGACAACGGCTACGGCAAGCGCACCCAGCTCGACAAGTTCAACCGCCAGGGCCGTGGTGGCCAGGGCGTGCGAGGCATCCGCATCACCGCCCGCAAGGGTGTGGTGGTGGCCGCCTTCATGGTCGGGCTCGAGGACGAGATCCTCGTCATCGCCTCCAACGGTGCGGTGATCCGGATGCCGGTCCGCGACATCTCGTCGCAGGGCCGCGACGCCACCGGGGTCAAGGTGATGAACGTCGGTGACGACGTGACGGTCGCCTCGGTCGCGCTGGTGCTGCAGGCCGAAGAAGAGGACTGACCTCGGGGATCCGGCCCGACGATCGACCGCTCCACCGACAGCCGTCCACCCTCGACCCGGATGGGGTCCACGACGATCTTCCCCCTGGTGACCGTTCGTCAGGGAGGTGCCCGCGGTGGGCCATGTCGTGCGCAGGTCGAGTTGTGTTCGTAGGTCGAGTTGTGTTCGGAGGGCGACGTGCTCCGGGAGGTCCGGAGCATCGGGCCAGGTGCTGCCCCTCGTGGCCGTCGTGATGACGGTTGCGGTGGGGGCCGCGCTGGTGGTGGCCCTGGTGGGCGGCGTGGTGATCGACCGGAGCCGGGCCCGCACCGCGGCCGACGCCGCCGCGCTGGCGGCGGTGAGCGGCGGTCGTGAGCAGGCCGATCGCGTTGCCCGGGCCAACGGAGGTGAGATCCGCCGCTATCAGGAGGTCGGGAACGTCGTCGAGGTCACCGTCCGGGTCGGCCGGGCCGACGCCACGGCGCGGGCCCAGGGCATGGCGGCACGACGCCTGAGCGCCGGGCGGCGTCTCGTACACTCGCCGGGTGACGATCGAGCGCCCGCTCACCGGTGAGCCCCGCATGGATCTCCCGGAACCGCGGCCGCCGACCACCGCGATCGAACCGGCCCCGTCGCCAGACGAGTCGACCGGATCCACCGAAGGGCCCGCGGTCGAGCTGGGGAGCTCGCGTCCGTCGCGACGGGCGGCCCGCCGCCAGGTCGAGGCTCGCCAGGTCACGCGGGTGATCCGGCGGATCGAGCCCTGGTCGGTCTTCCGGGTGGCACTCGTCTTCTCGATCGCCCTCTGGCTCATCCTCGTGATCGCCGCGGTCATCATCTGGCAGGTGGCCGTCGTCACCGGGGCTGTCGGCCATCTCGAGACGTTCCTCGGCGAGCTGCTGGCCGACAAGTCCTTCGAGCTCGACGGTGGACAGCTCCTGCGGGCCGCCGGGCTCAGCGGGCTGGTCCTCGTCGTGGCCGGCACCGGGTTCGCGGTGCTGCTGGGGCTGCTGTTCAACGTCATCAGCGAGCTCACCGGCGGGTTGCGCCTGTCGGTGATCGAGCTGGAGACCGCTCGGCGTCCACGCGACGGAACGGTCGGTGGGCCGGGCCGGTTATCAGGCCTGCGATCAGGCCGGTGAGCTGGCCCGGATCGAGTGGCCCTCACGCCGACCGGCACGCTACGGTCCCTGCTCTCGTAGCGGGGCTATAGCTCAGTCGGTTAGAGCGCACCCCTGATAAGGGTGAGGTCGTTGGTTCGATTCCAACTAGCCCCACAAACGCTCGTCGTCGATCCACGCTCGGGAAGGTCCACATGAAGATGCTGCGTCGGGCCCTCGTGGCACTGGGCATCGCCGGGGCCATCGCTGCTGTGCTGCGGGTGCGCGGCACCGGCGGCGTGCCGCCGCAGGGGGGCGGCTGGCAGGAGCTCACCGACGACACCCTGTGATGGGCTCGTGACCACCATCGCCGTGCTCGGTGTGGGCGCCGTGGGCGCCCGGGTGGCGCGTCAGGTGCTGTCGTCGGAGTCCTCCATCGACGTCGTGCTGCGCGACGAGCGCGCTGCTCGCCTCGACACCGTCGCCCGATCCCTGGGCGAGGGGGCCCGCATCGACTCCGGGTCCTACACCGATCCGCTCGACGTCGACGTCGCGGTGCTGGCCGGCCCCCCCGGGACCCACCTCGAACCGGCTCGCCGCTTCGTTGCGGCCGGCATACCGGTCGTGTCGGTCTCCGACGAGATCGCCGAGGTCCGGGCCCTGCTCGACCTCGACGTCGAGGCCCGGGAGCGGGGCGTGACGCTGGCGGTGGGCACCGGGTTCGCACCTGGGTTGTCGTGCGTGCTGGCGGCCTACGCCGGCGTCACGGTTCGACGCGGTCGACGAGATCCACGTGGCCAAGGTCGGCACGGGCGGTCCGGCCTGCGCCCGACAGCACCACCGGGCCCTGAGGGGTCGGGCCCTCGACTGGCGAGACCGGGGCTGGGCCCAGCGGCCGGCCGGCAGCGGTCGCGAGCTGTGCTGGTTCCCGGACCCGGTCGGGGCCGAGGACTGCTATCGCGCCGCCCTGCCCGACGGGCTGCTCCTGGTGCCGGCCTTCCCGGGCGTAGGCGCGTGACGGCCCGCATGGCGGCCACCCGGCGCGACCGGCTCACCGCCCGGCTCCCGATGCTGTGGCCGTCGCATCCCGAGGGCGGCCCCGGCGCGATCCGGGTCGAGGTCCGGGGGCGACGGGGCACCAGCCGCGACGTCCGCGTGCTCGGCGTGATGGACCGCCCCGCGGTGGCCGCGGGCGCCGTCGCCGCGCTGACTGCCACCTGGGCCACCCAGGGCCGCCTGACCCGCGCCGGTGCCGCCGGCCTGGCCGAACTGGTCGATCCGGTGCCGTTCCTGTCGGAGCTGCGCCGTCGCGGGGTGCGCGCCGCGGTGTTCCAGCAGGACGCGGGACCCGCTTCCGTCTGAGCGGTCGTGCCCACCGTCAGCGGTGTCCGTCTGGGCCGGATGGCCCGGTTTTTGCACGGCGCGTGACATCGAACGAATTACATCGACGTAGTTTCATGAAATCACCCGGCGAACCCTAAAGTTCGCCGAGCCCTGGGACGAAGAACGGTTTCGTGGTCCAAGGGAGGGCGATGCCATGAGCACCACCAAAGCTGAGACGCAGGAACTGTCCCGACTGATCGAGCAGCACCTGCCGCTGGTCAAGCACATCGTGTTCCAGGTTGCGGTGCACTTCCCCCGCCACGTGGACCGCGACGAGCTGGCCCGTGCCGGTGCGCTCGGCCTGGTCGAGGCGGCCCGCCGCTTCGACGAGTCACGAGGCGTGCCGTTCGACCGGTTCGCGGCGCAGCGCATCCGAGGGGCGATCCTCGACGCGGTGCGTGCGGCCGACTGGGCGCCCCGCTCGGTGCGGACGCTGGCCCGCCGGCTCGAAGGGGTCGAGCAGCGACTCGCCACCGAGCTCGGTCGGGTGCCCGACGAGCGTCGAGATGGCCGAAGCCCTCGGGCATGACCCGCGACGAGCTCGCCCGTCTGCAGGATCGGCTGTTCCGGTCCGTCGTCCTGGCGCTCGAGCACGAGGTCAGCGACGTCGACCGAAGAGGACCTCACCCTCGTCGACGTGCTGTGCGACCGCAGCGCGGTCGAGCCGCTCGAGGAGCTCGAGACCCGCGAGCTGCACGCCTACCTGCGTGACGCCGTGCACCTGCTGCCCGAGCGCCATCGTCTGGTGATCGTCGGCTACTTCCTCGAGGGCCGTACCTCCCAGGAGCTGGCCCGCTTCCTCGGCGTGACCGAGTCCCGGGTGTCGCAGCTGCGGTCCGAGGCGCTGGCCATGCTCAAGGAAGGCATCGAGGCCCAGTACGCCGGCCCGGTGGCTCCTCCGGAGCAGAGCATCGGCCGGGTCGCCCGGCGCAAGGCCACCTACGCGGCGGCCATCTCCGAGGCCAGCCCGTGGCAGAACCGCCTCGGCCAGGTCGCACCGACGGTCATCTGATCAGGTCACCTGGTCCAGCGAGCCCCCCTCCGGCCCCCGACGACCCGGGCGGCCACGACTGACCCCCGAACGGCACCGACCTCCGGTCGGTGCCGTTCCGCGTCGGACGATCTCGGATCAGGGGTTGGCACTTCGGAGTAAGTCTGTAATCATGTAATTCATGACGAAGAAGCGAGTCTGGTCGTTGGACGAGGTGCAGGCGTGGTTCGTGGGCCGGATGCCCGACGGTTGGTTCGTCGAGGCGCCGACGGTGCTCGCCGACCGCGAGGAGATCGTCGTCGTGGGCCGAGCTGGCCGCGCCCGAGATCGCCGACGCGACCAGGCCGAGGCTGGCCTGCCGCACCCGGGTCGCGGCGTTCCGGGAGGACACCCGCGAGCTGCGGATGAAGATCGCTGACGAGGCCGAGATGCTCTGGGACCGCAAGGTCTCGTGGGGGGCCTGCTGCGGAGCGGTCGATGCCCGCTTCACGTCCCAGAGCGTGGCCGGCCATGACCCGCCTGCGCTTCGACGAGCGGGCGGTGCTCGACACGCTGATCGATGCCGGGGTGGCCCGGAGCCGCAGCGAGGCACTGGCCTGGTGCGTCCGCCTCGTGGGGCGGCACCAGAGCGACTGGATCAGCCAGCTGCGTGACGCGATGGCGCAGGTCGAGCAGGTGCGCTCGGACGGTCCTGACCTGGACTGACGCCCGGGCCAGCCGGGTGCTCGGGGGCGCCGGCCCACGACACGGTCAGCCCGGCCGCGGCAACCACCACGCCGAGGATCACCGCGAGCGCCAGCCGGTCGACGGTGGGGGAGAGATCGCTGATCAGGACCGACCGGGTCAGGATCGACCAGCGGAACGCCAGCCAGCCCGACAGCAGCGACACCGAGACCAGCAGCGCGACCAGGGCCGGCATGCGCCGCCGGAGCGCCAGCCCCAGAGCTGCTGCCAGGGCGGCCGCGACGGGCAGCAGGACGACACCGGCGTTGCGGGCCACCGAGCCGGGCAGGCTGAGCCATTCGATCGCCCCCGTCGTGGTGGCCAGCAGGGACGCGATGATCAACCCGGTCGACGCGACCAGCCGGGCGCGGTGACGGCCCGACGAACCAGGTGGCCCCGGCGACGCCCACGGCCAGCCGCGAGGAACGGCAGGGGCGAGGGTGGATCGACGCGCACGAGGCGGCCCTCGATGGTGACCGCCAGGTCGTCGACGATGATCGGGACGGACCAGTCGAGCTCGCCCGGGAACTCGGCCGTGTCCTGGACGTGGATGCGGTGGTCGTGCCAGATCAGCCGGCCGTCGTGGCCGATGGTCCGCCAGTCGGGTCCGTCGCCGACCGACCCGGCCGTCGGCCCCTCTGATGAGCCGCCTGACCCGCTCACGTCGGCGTCGCGGGTGCGATTGAGCGAGACGGCCGGCGAGCGGGTGTTGACCTGAGTGGTGCCGTCACGCTGGACGCGGAGGTAGGGCTCGCCGCCGTAGCCCGGCGACGACGACCTCGTGACCGGGTGCCGCCTGCAGCTCGAGCAGGGTGTCGCCGCCGATCACCCGAACGGTGATCGGGGCGGCAGGATCGATCGACTGCACGGTCGATCTGTAGTCGGTGGGGCGAGGGGTCACCGCCGCCGCCGGCCCCGCCAGCCCGACGAGGGCCACCAGGGCGGCGGTGAGCAGGGCCAGGAACGTGCCGCCGCGTCGACGTGGGGGTCGTCGAGCCCGGCGGCCCATCAGTCGGCCGACGGCGTGGGGGGCTCGGACGGTGTCGAGGGGCCCGACGGATCGGAGGCCTTCGGCTTGCGGTTGCGCAGGTAGAGGATCAGCGCACCGCCGGCGATGATCAGCATGACCACGATGATGACGATGGTGCCGATCGGGCTGTTCTCCGAATCCTTCACGACCTGGGCGTCGTTGGTCGCCGCGTCCGTGGTGGTCTCGGTGGCCGCCTCGGTCGTCGAGGTGGCCTTCGTGGTGGAGGTAGAGGTCGCCGCGGTCGTCGACGTCGAGGCCGGCGTCACGGTCTGGGTCAGCGTGATGCGGGGCGCCGCGTTGTCGGCCTCGGGGTCGTCGGTCTTCTCGATCCAGTCGTTCTCGCCGACGGCGCAGCCCTGGATGGTCGGGAGGAAGATGGTGTCGCCGGCCGAGCCGACGATCCGCATGTCGGCCACGAAGGTGCCCGGGCTGGTGGCGGGGATCGACCCGCCGCTCCAGGTCAGCGTGTCGGTGGTGGTCGCCGAGGTGAACCCGTCGGGGTTCTGGGCCGTCACCTCGGTGGTGCCGGCCGGGAGCTCGATCTTGAGCGACGTGGTCGGCGAATCTGCGCACCCGTGCGTGAAGGAGAAGGTGACCGTGGTGGTCCCCGATGCCGCGGTCTCACCCTCGGCCTCCACATGGGCGAACGCGGGACGGCCAGCGCGATCAGCGCAGTGACGGCGACGACCGGGACGACGACGAGCTTCGATCGCCGGTGTGTCCCCGTCGGCCTGTCTGCCCTCGTCGGCCTGTCTGCCCTCGTCGGCCTGTCTGCCCTCGTTGGGTTGGTGCGGTGCATGCAGGACTCCTCGTTCGGGGCGCGCCACCACGTGGCCGCCGGGTTGGGTGGAACTACCGGACCTTCACGGAGAAGGCGGTGCGCTGCTGGTCGAACTCGCCGAGGCGGGTGATGACCGTGATCGTCCACACGCCGGGGATGGTGATGTCGTCGGTGTCGAGCAGGTAGTGGCCGGGCCCTCCGGGGAGCGCGTCGCGCTGGATGGGACCGATGTCGTCGGACGGGAGGCTGAACTCGACCTTCACCGGGCCGGCCACGGTGACCGGTCGGCCCTGAGGGTCGGTGTAGGTCAGGTGGATGGCGTTCTGACCTCCGGCCCTGGCCGGGGCGACCACGAGGTTGAGCGTGCTGCCCGGAGTGCTGGTCGTGATGGGCAGCGTCTGGTTGGCCACCCCCTGGGCGTCGGCCGCGCTACGCCCGGGCGTGGTGTTGACCAGCACGGAGGTCAGGGCCAGGACGACCACGACGAGCAACGCTTCGACCAGGACCGTGCGGCTCATGCGGCGCAGGCCGGCGCGGGCCTCGTCCTGCGCGTGGACGCCGAGCGCGGGATCGTCGATCAGCGCAGCACGGACGAGCTCGGTCTGCTCGGCATCGGCGTCGGCCAGGCCGGTCGGCCAGGTTGACCTCGTCGAGGACCTCCGGGATGAGTCGGAAGCGGTTGTAGCCGGCGAAGGCGGCGATCACCACGACGATGCCGACCTTGCCGAGAACGAGCTTGCCGTAGGTGGTGCTGGTCAGGGCGCTCAGCGAGCCGACCTCGATCCACGCCATCACCCCGCCGGCGATCCACAGCGAGAGCACCGAGGCGAGCGCCATGCTCGAGAAGCGGGAGACGATCGATGCCGTCCCCTGCAACTGCTCGAGCTGGTCGACCGCGGTGTCCGACGCTCGGCGGACGAGCGTTGCGCCCCCCACCTGGTCGGCCCTGGACTCGTCGGGTCCGTTGAGCCCCGAGCGCGCCGGGTCGCGGTCGGAGGGTCCGTCGTGGTCCCGAGCCGCGACCATGCGGTGCCTCAGCACCAGGGTCAGGCCGATCAGGCCTCCGGCCCAGAGCGCACCGGCCACGACATGGACGCCGTTCGAGAACATCGCGACCCAGCGCTGCCGGGCATCGAGCGCGTGGCCCCAGAACAGGAAGGACAGGCAGGTGGCGAGGACGCCGTAGAACGCCAGGGTCTGGCGACTGCCGCGCCGGGGAGCCTCGAGCGAGATGAGGATGACCAGCAGTCCGGCCAGCAGCACGCCGGTGGCCAGGTCGAGGGTCTGGTTCAGCACGTCGTGCAGCACGAGCGGATCGAACACCGCAGACCAGCTGCGACCGGTGGCCAGCGCGGCCTGGGTCCCCAGGGTGCCGAAGGCGCCGACGACGCCCACCAGGGCCGCGCCACGGACGATGCGGGCGAGCGGGCGAGCATCCGGACCCCCGTCGTGGATGAAGGCCAGGAAGAAGGCCAGCCCGGCGGCCGTGAGCGCTCCCAGGTAGGCCAGGAACCGGGCGATGGCGCCGAGCACCTCGAACGTCCGGTCGTTGCCGCTCCCGTTGACGAACGACCCGGCGTCGATCCCGCTGGCCGACGCGTCGCCGACTGCGAAGACGAGTGCGCCCTTCACCGGGTGGCCGTCCGCGGAGATGACCCGGTAGGTGGCCACGTAGGTGCCGTCGGGGAGGCTGGGCTGGAGGGGCACGCTGAGTGTGGCGCCGCTGACCGTGTCGGTCCCCGCATCGACGCGATCTCCCGAGGAGCTCACGACCCGGAGCCCGCCGAGGTCCGCGCTGACGTTCTCGCTGAACTGGATGCTGACCGTGTTGGGCGCGGTGGTGAGGCGTTCGCCATCGGAGGGGTTCGACGACACCACCACCGCGTGGGCGGAGGCGGCGGGGGCCGAGGCCAGCACGACACCGGCGACGAGCGCGACGGCCACGCCGATCAGGCGCAGGCGAGGGGTTCGGCGCCGGCCGGTCGCCTGCGTGGCGGTCGTGCGCGTCGTGGTCATGGGCGCGGCGATCATGCGGTGCGCAGGAACCGGTGCGAGCTCAGCGACCGGGTCGCCGTGACAGTGCGGCAGAGCAGCCAGAGCAGGAGGACACCGACCAGCTCGAGCGCGTGATGGGCCTCGCTCACCACCGGTGACTGACCGGAGGCGACATCGATGATCGATCCCAGCACCTGCGCGCCGGCGAGCGCCGCGGCCATGGGGAGCAGACCGCGGGCCCGGCCCGGCTGCCAGGCGGCGAACAGCAGACCGGCGCCGAAGGCGGCGTCCCATGCGCTGAGCTCACGGGTGAGGTGGATGGCGTTGCCCGAGTCGTGCAGCACGAGGGAGGGCAGCGCGAGGGCGAGCATGGTCAGGCCGATGACCACGAGCCCGTAGCGGCTCCAGCTGCGCGCCGCGCCGCTGGTGATGTCGGGTCGCGGCGCCACGTCGGCGGTGGCGTCGAGGATCGAACGGGTGAGGTCGGGGACGGGCTCGGCCGCGCGCACCCGCACGAGGCGGTGGACGTCGGTGATGTCGAGCGCGAAGCGCCGGCACTCGGCGCACTCCGCGACGTGGGCATCGAGCTCGTCGAGCGAGACCTCGACGTCCTCGCCGTCGAGTCGAGCCGACACGGCGTCCTGGCAGATGGAGCAGCGCATGTGGGGTAGTCGATCGGCGGCCCCGGTTGGTTCCCGGTCGACGCGAAGTCCTGGCCAGCTCCCGACCAGATCACCGGCGAGCTTTCCTGGTGCGATCCGAGGCACCACACTGGCGGGCGTGGAGGGGTTGACATGGCTGGCCGGCCAAGCGGCGACCGGGGACGGTGACGCCCTCGCGTCCTTCGTCGCCCGCTCGCAGGCCGACGTCTGGCGGCTGTGCGCCCATCTGGTGGAGCCGGCCTCGGCCGACGACCTGACCCAGGAGGTGTACCTCCGCGCCATCCCGGCCCTGGCCTCGTTCCGCGCCGATGCCTCCGCCCGATCGTGGCTGCTGGCGATCGCCCGCAACACCTGCATGGACGAGCTGCGGCGCCGCACGCGGGGCCGCGCGCTGGTCGACCGGCTGCGACGGCGGGCCGACACGATGCCGACCGTCGAGCCGGATCGCTCCGGGGTCGTGGCGATCGACGATGCCGTGGCATCGCTCGACCCGGATCGCCGGGACGCCTTCGTCCTCACCCAGGTGCTCGGCCTGAGCTACGCAGAGACCGCCGAGGTGTGCGGCTGCGAGATCGGGACGATCCGATCCCGCGTGTCCCGGGCCCGAGCGCAGCTCATCGAGGTGCTCGTGGACGACGGCCGGGACGAGTCCGGCTCCGGATCGGTCTCCGGGTAGTTCAGGTTCGGGGCAGGCCGGCGAACCGCTCGATCCACTGGTCGTGCACCGCGCCGTTGGTGGCCAGGCCGTTGCCGCGATCGGGCGACGGATCGCCCTCGAGGCTGGTGAACCGCCCGCCGGCCTCCGACAGGATCACCGGCATCGGCGCGACGTCCCACAGCGCCGCGACCGGGTCGCACATGGCGTCGATCCGGCCGGTGGCGACGAGCGCGAAGCCGAAGCCGTCACCCCATGTACGCAGGCGGGCGCCGGAGCTGCGGGCCGCCCCGAGCATCTCGTCGGTCCAGTGCTCGAAGGCCGAGCTCGAGAGGTAGCTACCGGGCAGCCGATCGCGCGTGCTGACGCGGGCCGGCTCGCCATTGCAGAAGCAGCCGAGCCCTCGTCCGGCCCAGACCGTCTCGCGGAGACCCGGCATGTGGATCACGCCGATGGCCGGACCCTCGTCGTCCTCGACGGCCAGGAGGTTCGTGTAGAGCGGCACGCCGTGGGTGAAGGCCTTCGTGCCGTCGATGGGGTCGATGATCCAGCGCCGGCCGCTCGAGCCCACCACGTCGTCCTCCTCCTCGCCCACGATGCTGTCGTCGGGGAAGCGGGCCGTGATCTGCTCGCGGCAGGAACCGCTCGGCGGCCTTGTCGGCCTCGGTGACCGGGGTGCCATCGCCCTTGTGCTCGATGGCCAGCGAGCTCGACCGGAACCATCCGAGGGTGAGGTCCCCGGCCTCGCGGAGCAGGGCGACGGCGGTGTCGAGCAGGGCGGGGTCGGTGGCGGTCATGGGCGCATCTTCGCGCGGCTCATCGCTCGGTTCGGCCGGCCGGAAGGGATCGTTGGGGTGGCCCGACCGCGAGAAGTAGCGTGCTGGCGCCCATCCGTTCTCGACGTCGACACCCCGGGGGTCCTCGACCATGCGTGCTGCGATCCTCGAGGCGCCCGGCGCGTCGCTCACCATCTACGACGACGTCGAGGCCGAGGCACCCCACGCCGGTGAGGTCGCCGTGCGCGTCTCGCACTGCGGGGTCTGCCACAGCGACCTGCACCTGATCGACGGCGGGATGCCGCCGATGACGCCCCTGGTGCTCGGCCACGAGGCCGCCGGTGTGGTCGAGGCCATCGGCCCGGGCGTCACCCGGCTGGCGGTCGGCGACCACGTCGTGCTCACGCCGTGCCCGCCGTGCGGCCACTGCTACTGGTGCCTGCGGGGCGAGCACAGCATCTGCACCAACAGCCTGGCCCTGGCCACGTCCATGCACCCCGACGGGGGCACCCGGCTCAGTCGGGGCGGTCAGACCGTCTACCGCGGCCTCGGCGTGGCGGCGTTCGCCGAGACGGTCATCACCCAGGAGACGGGGGCCATCAAGATCCCCGACGACGTGCCGCTCGACGTGGCCTGCGTGATCGGCTGTGCGGTGCAGACCGGCGTCGGCGCGGTGCTGCACACCGCCGGCGTGCAGTCCGGCGACACCGTGCTGGTGCTCGGACTGGGTGGCGTGGGCCAGTCGGTGGTGCAGGGTGCCCGCCTCGCCGGTGCCACCACGATCATCGTGTCCGACCCGGTGGCCGAGCGGCGCGAGGCGGCGCTGCGCTTCGGCGCCACCCACGCCCTCGATCCGACCACCGAGGACGCGGTCGCCCGCAGCCTCGAGATCACCGACGTCGGGGTCGACTTCGCCTTCGACGCAGTCGGCAAGGTCGGACTCGTGCAGGACGGCCTGGCCGCGACCCGCATGGGCGGTACCACGGTGATGGTCGGGGTACCGGGCATCACCGAGCAGCTCGTCATCGAGTCGCCGACGTTCTTCGCCTTCGCCGAGAAGAAGCTGCTGGGCTGCCTGCTCGGTGGCGTCAACTCCCCCCGGGACATCCCCCGCCTGATCAGCCTGTGGCAGGCCGGTCTGCTCGACCTCGAGGGGCTGGTCACCGCCCGCCGCCCCTTGACCGAGGTCAACGAGGCGGTCGACGACCTCCGCGCCGGCCGTGGCATCCGCACGGTGATCTCGCTGTGAGCGCGGTGCCGACAGCCCAGCTCGAGCCGGCGGCCGAGGCCACCCGCAAGGTGGGCGCCCGTTGGCGACGGGTCCTGGTGATCGTGCTGGCGGTGCTGACCTGCCTGTCGATCCTTGCCAGCACGGTCGGCGTGTGGGCGCACCGGACGCTGCTGAACACGAACTCCTGGGTCAACGCGGTCGGTCCCCTCGCCGACAACCCAGAGATCACCGATGCCGTGGCCAAGCGGCTCACCGACGAGCTCATGCAGATGATCGACTCCTCCGAGCTGGCCCAGAACGCGCTCCCCGCCCAGGCCCAGGTGCTGGTGGCCCCGCTCAGCGAGGCCGTCGGGCAGTTCGTCCAGCGGGCGGTGGGCGAGTTGCTGCAGACCGACCAGTTCCATGAGTTCTGGATCCAGGCCAATCGCCGGGTCCACGCGCTGGCGGTGAAGGTCCTGCGGGGCGAGACGGACAAGGTGCTCACATCGAACGGAACGGTGCAGCTCAACCTGCTGCCCCTGATCGGCGAGGCATTCGGGTTCATCCAGTCGAAGGCACCCGGGTTGTTCGGCAACGGGACGACGGTGCCGGACATCACGTTCGACACCCCGATCGACCAGGCCCGCAGCGAGCTCCAGGCATCGTCGAAGCGCACCCTGCCAGCAGAGTTCGGCGTGGTCACCGTCTTCCAGAGCGACAAGCTGAAGGCGGCCCAGGACGCGGTCAGCCTCTTCGACAAGGTCGTCGTCGCGCTCCTGGTGGTGACCGTGCTGCTGGCCGCCGCCACGATTGCGCTGGCCTACAACCGACGGCGCATCATCATCGGCCTGGCCCTCGGATCGGTGGCCGCCTTCGCCATCGCCGTGGCGATCCTCAAGACCGTGAAGGCCCAGGTGCTCGACCTCGTCGCTGATCCCACCACCCGGCGGGCCGCCGGCAAGACGATCCAGACGCTCGTCGTGCGACTGGACTGGATCGTCTACGCCCTGGTCGCGGTCGGCCTGGCCGTGGCGCTGATCGCGTTCCTGACCGGCACCAGCCGGGTGGCGGTGAGCATCCGCCGGGGCGTCGCCCACGGCAGCGGGTACCTCCTCGGCCGGGGCGACGATCGGGGCGCACCCGAGCTGGTGGTCTGGGTGCAGCAGCAGGCCAAGGCCCTGCGGTGGGCCGGCTTGGTCCTCGGCGGTCTGGCCCTGGCCTTCCTGGTGCACGGATGGTGGTCGCTGTTCTTCACGATCCTCGTGGTCGGGTTGTTCGAGGCGGCCATCGGGTTCGCGGTGGCTCGCGGGGCGTCTGATGCCACCTCGTCGGACGCACCGACGACGCCCGCGGCCAGTGACGGTTCGACGGTCTCCTAGGCTCTCGCAGTCGTCCGTGGGGGACGTCGACGATCGGAGCCAGCCATGACACCCGAAGAGACCGCCGCCGCGACCAGCGCGCCCATCAGCCAGATCGCGAGCCACTTCATGCTCGACCCGGCGACCTATGTCCGCGGCGGTGAGCTCGGCTTCGAGGGGATGAACTTCTACGTCGCTGGCCGCGGCGGGGTGCTCGGTCGGGTCGACGCCGACGTGGTGTCCGCCAGCTTCGTGTTCTTCAACCCGGTCACGATCCGGACCGGGTGGGAGGCCGGCCTGGCGGTGATGGAACCGGCTGACGCGGCAGCCGCCTTCGCCGAGTGCGGGCACCGGTGGGGCCGGGACAAGCTGCCCGACGAGCTCGATTCGGCCCGCCTGGCCGAGCTGGCCGCCCGGGTGGCCGAGGCCGCCAGCCCCGCCGGCGCCCCCGTGTTCGCCGGATGGCGGGCGTTGCCGGCTCCCGAGGATGCCAAGGGCAACGCGCTGCACCAGATGAACCTGCTGCGGGAGCTGAAGATGGCCCATCACGGCGCGGCCATCCTCAGCCAGGGGCTGGCGGCTCTCGAGGCGGTGATGGTGGCCCAGCCCTACATGGCGCCGGTGTTCGGGTGGGAGGAGCCCTATCCCGATGCCGAGCCCCGTCGCGAGCGCTGGGAGCAGGCCGAGGCCGCCACCACCACCGCAATGGCCACCGCGCTGTCGGTCCTCGACGAGAGCGAGCGGGCCGAGTTCGCGGCGCTGGCCACGGCCGCGGCGGACGCCACCGCAGGCTGAGACTCCGGGTCCGCCCTTCGGTCCTGGGTCCTGGGTCCTAGCGGGTCGAGCCGGCAGCGTGCACCGCGTTGGCCCACGCCGCGTCCGAACGGACCCACTCGACGGTTCGCCAGGGTCCTCCGGTCCGCCGTTCAGATCGAGCGGGTCCCGCCTCCCTTGTGCTTCGCGCTCCGAGGTCGACGGGTCATCGTGGGTGGGAAAAAAGGAAAAGACAGGAAAATAGCCGTAGAAATATGGAGATGAGCATGTCAACGGGGCTATTCTCGTATACATGTTCGATACCGCCGATCTCACGAGGCAGTGCCGCAAGGCCGCTGCGGATGAGGTGACGCTCGCGTCCGATGACGAGTTGCTGGTTGCCGCGGTCGAGTTCCAGGTGGCCCGGTCGGCGTTCGATGCTGCCGAGGCCCATGTATTGGGTGAGCTCCGTGTCCGTGGTGTCACCGACCGGTGCTTCGGGTTGAAGACGGCGAGGTGGGTGGCGGCCCATGGCAAGGTCGATCATCGTCCGGTTGCCCGTCGGATTCGTCTCGGGTTGCGCCTGCGGCAGCTACCGGTGGTCGATGCGGCGGTGGCCGACGGCACGATCAGCGCGGATCATGCGGCGGTGCTGGTCGAGGCGGCGGCCAACCCACGGATCGGCGACGAGATCGCCGCCACCCAAGCGTTGTGGGTCGACGCGGCGGCGGAGACGTCGTTCGTCGACTGGTCCCATCAGCTGCAGCAGACGGTGCTGTTGTTGGATCAGGACGGCGGCTACGACCCGGACAGGGACCGGGATCGTCAGCGTGCGCAGTTCACGACCTTCGACGACGGGCTGACCCGGCTGGCGGTCGATCTGGTCGGGGCCGACGCGCTCGAGGTCCGCCAACTGGTCGAAGCCCAGGCCGACCGGCTGTTCCACCAGCTCAAGGGCGACGCGGATCGCGCGGCCGATCTGGCGATGCCGGGACGGGCCACGTTGTTGGCGATGGCTCTGGTCGAGTTGGTGCGTCGCGGGTCGGTCGTCGACCGCGACACGACCAACGGACCCGTGGTCGATGTCACCCTGGTGATCGAAGCCAACCGGCCCACCAACGTGGCGACCGAGGCCGACGTGGCGACCGGCCCCACCACCGAATCGAACCGGCCCGACGAGGCGACCGAGGCCGTCGGTGAGGGCGAGGGCGGTTGCCTGACCCCGGCGGACCTGTTCGACCACTGCGGACCGGCCAAGACTGTCGACGGCGACCTCGTGCATCCCGAGGTGGCGGCGATCTTGTTGTGCGACCCGATCATCACCGTGCTGGTCGTCGACCTGCTCGGTGTCCCGTTGGACATGGGCCGCAAGATCCGCCTGGTCAACCGAGACCAACGCCGAGCGTTGACCCGACGCGACGGCGGCTGCATCTTCCCGGGCTGTGACTGCCCAGCCAGCTGGTGCGACGCCCACCACGTCATCTGGTGGGAACGGCAAGGCCCCACCGACATCTGGAACCTGGCCCTGCTGTGCAGATCTCACCACGGGGTCACCCACCGGCGAGGCTGGACCATGACCGCCGCCGGCCGCGACTGGTTCACCTGGACCACCCCCTTAGGTGACACCCTCCACAGCCAACGCCAACGAGGACGAAGTCCCACCGCCCACCCGGCCCCCCACCTCTGCCCGGCCTGACCACCCAGCCCGGCCGACCCGACATCACCTGACGCCGACCGACCGCGGAGCCCCGACGCCGCGTCCGGACCGGCGCGTCTCGATACGAGCGCATCGGCGAGCGGCGCCGAGGTCGGGGTACCACTTGAGCCGACAGCGGGTCCGGCCTCCGCTGTCCGGGCGGATGGACTACCCACCCGCGCCGGTCCGTCGATCCCGCCGCGGAACCCCGACCGGCGGTCGCACCGGTGCGTCTCGTGACGAGTGCACCCGAGGGGACGCCGAGGCCGGCTCGGGCTCGAACTCGAACCGGCTGCAGAGCCCGGCCGCTCCGGCGCATCCGCCCAGATGTGGGTCAGGCGATGGCCGGGCAGCCCACGTTGACGAACCCGGTGAGGCCGCCGGTCATCTCGACCACCTGGCCGTCGGCGACGAACCGGGCCGTGGTGACATCGCCGTAGCCGGTACGCGCGCCGACAGTGAGCGTTCCGTCGATCGACGTCTGGGTCCACCATGCGCTCGGGATCTCCGTCCTCCCGGTCCAGTGGTGCCCGGAGATGGTGACCGTCCAGCTGCCGGGGCAGTTGAGCTCGGCGGTGGACGAAGCGCGAACCGCGTCATTGGTGTGAGGCGGGTTCCCCGCAAGGTGCACCAGTCGCGCGTGACCTACCCATCGGCACGGAGCCGACGGACCATGACCGTCGGTCAGGTCAGGAGCTCGGCGACGGCGTCGGCGAACACGGTGGTGTGGCGGTCGACGTCGGCCCCGGTGGTGACCGGCGACATGAGCGCCATGTTGTGGAACGGGGTGAGCAGGACGCCGCGGTTGAGGGCGTAGAGGTGCATGAGGGCGTCGAGGTCGTGGTCGATGGCGGCCGAGGCCTGGCCTCCGTCGTGGGGAGGCGGGCAGAACCAGTACTCGGCCCGACAGCCGAGCTGCTGCACGGTCCACGCCAGGTCGTGGTGCTCGATGACCCCGGCCACGCCATCGGTCCAGCGCTCGGCCAGCGGGATCATGGTGGTGTAGGCGTCGTCGGTGAGCACGTCGCCGAGGGTGGCCCGGATGGCGGCGAGGGCCAAGGCGTTGCCCGACAGCGTGCCGCCGACCCCGCTGACGTCGGCGTCGGCGCTGATCGTGATGGGCCCGGAGATGGCCGTGGCCACCTCGTGGGTGAAGCCGAAGGCCGCTGCCGGCACGCCGCCGGCGATCGGCTTGCCGAGTGTCAGCATGTCCGGCTCCAGCCCGTGGGCGGCGGTGTAGCCCCCCGGCCCGGCGCACAACGTGTGGGTCTCGTCGATGATCAGCAGGGTGCCGGTCTGGCGGGTCAGGCGACGCAGGCCCTCGTGGTAGCCGGCGTCGGGCAGGACGATGCCGATGTTGGTGAGTGCCGGCTCGGCCAGCACGCAGGCCACCTCGCCGGTGGCCAGCACCCGTTCGAGCGCGGCGAGGTCGTTGAACTCGACCACGTCCGTGGTGACCGCCGGATCGACCTGGGGGCCGACACTGCCGGGCCGGGCCACGACCGACCCGTCGTCGGCCAGCACGGCGAAGGTCTCGTCCACCGTGCCGTGGTAGCAGCCGTTGAACACCAGCACCTTCGGCCGACCGGTGATCTGGCGGGCGAAGCGCAGCGCGAAGCGGTTGGCGTCGGTGGCGGACATGGCGATCTGCCAGAGCGGCAGGCCGAACCGTCGGGCCAGCTCCCCGCCGACCCAGCCGGCGTCCTCGGTGGGCAGCATCGTGGTGATGCCGCGGGCGGCCTGGCGGGTGATGGCGGCCACCGTCGGTGCCGGCGAGTGGCCGCACATCGCCCCGGTGTCACCGAGGCAGAAGTCGACGTAGGAGTGCCCGTCGACGTCGACGATCGTCGCCCCCGAGGCCTCGGCGACGAACACGGGGAACGGGCCCGGCCACCGGTTCATCCAGTTCATGGGGACACCGCCCAGCAGCGACCCGCCGGCCTCGTCGTGCAAGGCCTTCGATCGGGGGCGGTCCCGGGCGAAGGCCTCGCGCTCGCGAGCGGTCAGCTCGCTGACGCGAGCAGGGTCGATGGCAGGTGAGGGAGGGGCCATGGCCCCGCATCGTAGGAGCGGGTTGCCGGCCGGGTGCTCAGAACTCGACGGCCCCGGGGGGTGCTGCGACGGGATCGGCCGCGGGAGGGGCCGGCTCGGCGTGCGCCGGCGGAGCAGCGGCGGGTGCCGCCACAGCCGCGGGAGCAGGGGCGGCCGCCACCGGTGCCGGTGCGTCGCCCGGCGTCACGAACATGCCGGCGGCGCTGGCCGCTTCGGCCTCGGCCGACCGGAGCTCCCCGGCGCGGGTGAAGTAGATCGCCGCGACCCGGTCGACGCCGTCGTGGTCGAGCACGAGCGGCACGTTGTTGAACTGGCAGACGGCCTTGAGGATCTTGCAGACCTCCTTGGGGAGGTACGGCCGCAGGTCGCCGTCGCCGAGCTCACGGCTGACGTGTCGGAGGTGGTCGGGCGCCCCGGGGGAGATGCTGATACCGGCGTTGGCGGCGGCGATGGTGAGCACGGCGTCGAACTCGGCGTCGCTGATCGACGACACGAGGATCTTGTTCTGGATCCGGCGGAAGAACGCCTCGTCACCCAGGGTGGACGGGTCGAGGTTCGTCGAGAACACGACCTTGACGTCGAACGGCACCTCGAAGCGCACGCCGTAGGTCAACGACAGGAAGTCGATGCGACGGTCGAGCGGCACGATCCACCGGTTGAGCAGCGCCTCAGGACTGATGCCCTGGCGGCCGAAGTCGTCGATGACGAGCAGACCGTTGTTGGCCTGCATCTGGATCGGGGCGAGGTACACGCCACTGTTCGGCTCGAACGTGAGGTCCATCATCGAGGACGTCAGCTCGCCACCGGCCACGATGCTGGGACGCCGGCACAGGACCCAGCGGGGGTCGAGCTCCTTGGGCTGCTCGTCGACCGGTTCGTGGATCAGCGGGTCGAACACGGTGATGATCTGGCTGTCGATCTCGACGCAGCGGGGCACGAGCACCGGTTCGGTGTGGGTGCGGATGAGCCGCTCGGCCACGCTGGTCTTGCCGGTGCCGGGAGGGCCGTAGAGGAACATCGCGCCCTCGGTGAGCAGTGCGGGACCGAGCTCGTCGATCAGGCGGTTGCTCACGACCAGGTCGGCGAACGCCCGGTGCATCGTCTCGCGGGTGACCTCCGGAGGAGCTGCCTGGTGCAGCACCATGGCGTTGTACTCGGCGATCGAGATCGGCGCGTGGCCGGCGTAGCGGCACAGCGACGCGCCGCTCGCGGGCGTGGTCGCGGCCCTGCTCGGTCAGGTCGAAGATGTAGTCGCGACCCTCCATGCCGAGCAGGTCGATCAGCCGGAGGTCGCGGAGCTCCTCGACCACCTTCGACATGATCGCCATGCTGACGCCGAGGCCCTCGCTCAGCCGGACCGTGGAGGTCCGTCCCTCGTAGAGCGCGCGGCGCATGGCGAGGTCGTGCACCACGCCGACTGGGATCCCCAGCTCCTCGATGCTTCGTGGCGTGCGCGGTAGGTCGTGGCGTTCCACGTTCGACAGCCTCCTGGGGTCCCCGGTGTCGGTCATTCCCCATCGGCGCCCTCCCCCTGCCTCTTGAGGGAGCGCCGGCCGACGCGGCCGATCTCCGACCCGGAGTGACCAATTTGGCCGCGCTGCGTGGGATCAAGCGGCCGTCAGAGGTCGGGCAGGCCCATCTCGAGGTTGGCCTCTTCGAGCCCGCCGTCGACCTCGAGGATCTTCCCGGTGATCCACGATGCGGCAGGCGACGACAGGTAGAGGGCGGCGAGGGCGATGTCCTCGGGCTCGCCGAGACGCTGCAGCGGCGTGCGCCGGACCATCTCGGCGTGGATCTCGTCGTTCTCCAGGACGGTCTCGAGCGCAGAGGTGGCCGTGGACCCGACGGCGATGGCGTTGACCCGCACCTTGGGGGCCAGGTCGGCGGCCATCAGTCGGGTCATGTGGGTGAGCGCGGCCTTGGCCGTGCCGTAGGCGACGAAGCCCCGGTCGCGGAGCCGGCCGATGGCCGACGAGATGTTGACGACGGAGCCGCCCCGTTCGAGCAGCACCGGGGTGGCCGCCTTCGTGAGCGCGAACGCGGTGGTGACGTTGAAGTGGAAGGCGCGCTCGAGGTAGCCGGGCGAGGTGTCCAGGAACGGCCGGGGCATGGAGCCGCCGGCGTTGTTGACGACGATGTCGATGCTCCCGAGCTCGGCGACCGTGGCCGCCGCGAAGGCAGCCAGCTGGTCGAGCTCGTTGGCATCGGCCGGGAAGACGAACGCCCGGCGCCCGAGCGCCCGCACCTCGTCGGCCACGAGCTCGAGCTGCTCGGGTGTCCTGGCCGAGATGGCGATGTCGGCCCCGGCTGCGGCGAACGTACGGGCGCAGGCCGCGCCGATGCCGCGCCCTCCGCCGGTGATGATGGCGATCTTGCCGTCGAGCGAGAAGGCGTCGAGCACGGCTGTCACCCCACGCCGAGCAGGTCGACGACGAAGACGAGGGTCTCGCCGCCCTTGATGACCCCACCGGCGCCGCCCTTCCCGTAGCCGAGGTGCGGTGGGATGGTGATCTTGCGTCGACCACCGACCTTCATGCCGGCGACGCCCTCGTCCCAGCCCTTGATCACCTGGCCGGCGCCGAGGGCGAAGGCGAAGGTGTCGTTGCGGTCCCAGGAGGCGTCGAACTGCTGGCGGGTGCTCCAGGCCACGCCGACGTAGTGCACGTCGACGCTGTGGCCGGGGGTGGCCTCGGCGCCGTCGCCGACGACCAGGTCCTCGATGACGAGGTCGGCCGGAGGGGCCTCTCCGGGCGGGACGTAGACGGGCGGCTTCTCGAGTTCGGTCATGGGGCGAGACGCTACCGGACCGTCCCGGGCCTCGGCTCAGCCGGCCGTGAGGCCGCTGTCGGTCGACAGCACCGCTCCGTGGATGTTGCTGCCGTCCTCGGACGCCACGAACGCGAACAGCCCGGCGATGTCGTCGGGTCGGGCCATCTTGCGCAGGCCGGTGTAGCGGCCCATGAGCTCGAAGTCGACGTCGGCGGGGATCTGGAAGCCCCGAGCCAGGCTGGTGTCCACCCCGCCCGGGGCGATGGCGTTCACCCGCAAGGGAGTTCTGATGTACTCCATGGCGAGGGCGCGGGTGAGCTGGATGATCGCCCCCTTCGTCATGCAGTACACGACGGTGTAGGCCTGCCCCATGAGCCCGGCGTTCGACGCGATGTTCACGATGTTGCCGCTCGACTCGAGCAGGTGGGGTATGGCTGCCTGGGCCAGGAAGAAGGCGCCGTCGACGTTGACCGCCATCATCCGGCGGTAGGACTCCTCGTCGACGTCGACCACGTGCTCGGCCCGGGCCATCCCGGCGATGTTGCCCAGCACGTCGAGCCGGCCGAGCGTCGTCGACGCAGGCGGCGACGGTGGCCCGGCACTCGTCCCGACTGGTGATGTCGGCCGGTCGGATGATCATGGTGCCCCCTGCTTCGGTCGCTGAAGCCGCGGTCTGCTCCAGCCCCTCGGCGTTGATGTCGACGCCGAACACGGTGGCCCCCTCCGACGCCAGGCGGAGCGCCACGCTGCGGCCGATGCCGGAGGCGGCGCCAGTGAGCAGCGCGACCTTCCCGTCGAAGCGGAGGGGTCGGTCAGACGTCGTCATGGCTCCTCATCTCGGTCGGCCGCATCTCGGTCGATCCGCATCCCCGTCGATCATGGCCCACTTGATCCCCTCATCCGATCCACTGCCCGGCGTTCACGTCGAGCTGGACGCCGGTGATGCAGCGGGCGGCGGGCGAGGCCAGGAACAGAACCGCGGCGGCGATGTCGTCGGCCTCCGGGAACGTGCCCAGCGCGCTCTCCCGGCGGAGGCGGGCCTCGACCGTGGCCCGGTCGGTGCCGCGCCGAGCCGCCACCTGATCGAGGTAGTCGTCGAGGTCGGTGCCCCGGACGAACCCCGGCACGACCACGTTGACCCGGACGCCGTCGCGCCCGACCTCTCGAGCCATGGTCTGCGCGGCCGTCACCATGGCCTGCTTGGTGGAGGTGTAGGCCCCGAGCCGGGCCAGCAGGGTGCGGGTCGACAACGTGGAGGTGAAGGTGATCGAGCCGCCTCCACCGGACCGCAGGAAAGGGAGGGCGGCCCGGCTCAGCGCCAGCGGGGCCAGCACGTTGACCTCGAACGCGGCCTGGTGCAGGGCGGGGTCGAGGTCCTCGACCGCTGCCGGGTCACCGGCCAGGGCAGCCACGTTGACGACGGAGTCGAGCCGACCGAACACGTCGATCGCGGCGCCGACCAACTGGTCGACCTGCGCACCGTCGGTGATGTCGGTGGGAACGGCGACAGCCCGGCGCCCGAGCGCCCCGATCTCGGCCGCGATCGCGTCGAGGCGCGAGGCCGTCCGGGCGCCCACCACGACGTCGGCTCCGGCCCGGGCGAAGGCCAGTGCGCAGGAGCGGCCGATGCCGGCACCGGCGCCCGCGATCAGCGCGACCGATCCGGCCAGCGCCGACACCGCCGTGGGCCGGGGCACGTCCGCCATCAGCGTGCTGGCCCCTGGAAGTCGGCGACCATCCGTTCGAGCAGCCCGGCCAGCTGCGTTCGATCGGTGGCGTCCCATCGGGCCAGCGCGCGGCGGACCTCGCGTCGGATCACCCTCCGGAAGCGACGCTGTGCTCCCCGGCCGGCCGGGGTGCAGGCGTAGGCCACGACCCGACCGTCGGCCGGGTCGGCGCGGCGGGCCACGAACTGCATCCGCTCGAGCTGCTGCAGCTGGCGGCTGGCGGTGGGAAGGGTGAGCTGGACGGCCGCGGCCAGCTGCGAGACGGACGCCGGCCCGTGCTCGGTGAGCTGGTCGAGCAGGCGATGGCCCGTGGCCGACACCTCGGTCCCGGTCTGGGCCAGGCGGCGTTCGTGCAACCGGGGGTCGGCCGCCAGGCGGAACAGGGCGGCCAGGGCATCGTCGATGCGCTCCTCGTCAGCTGCGGGCAACGGTGTCCTCCGCGCGTGGCTCTCGACGGGCGCTACTCTCACGCCGCAACCATTTCCTTGCATCATGAGAGTACCTGAGGAGGGACGCCTGATGGGCCGACTCGAGGGCCAGGTCGCATTGGTCACCGGCGCCGGGGAGGGCATCGGCCTCGGGATCGCCCGGCGGATGGCCGGCGAAGGGGCAGCGATCGTGGTGGCCGAACGCAACGAGCAGACCGGTGCGGCCGCGGCCCGGGAGCTGCAGGACCGGTTCGGGGTGGCGGTGTCGTTCCTCGCCACCGACGTCACGGACAAGGCACAGGTCGAGGCGGCGGTGCGCGCCGCAGTCGACGCGCACGGCCGCATCGATGCCCTCGTGAACAACGCCTGGGGCGGCGGCACCATGTCGCGTCTCGAGCACAAGACCGACGAGCAGATGGACCACGGCATGCGCATGGCGTTCTGGCCCGCCTACTGGTCGATGCAGGCCGCCTTCCCCACCATGCGCGAGCAAGGCAGGGGTCGGATCATCAACCTCTGTTCGCTCAACGGCGTCAACGCCCACCCGTTCACCGCGGAGTACAACACCGGCAAGGAGGCGGTACGCGCGCTGACCCGCACGGCCGCGCGCGAGTGGGCCCGCCACGGCATCACGGCCAACGTGATCTGCCCCGCGGCGGCCACTGCGGCCTACCGGGCCGTTGCCGCGGCCGATCCGGCGCTGATCGCCGAGACGCTGCGCAACAACCCGATGGGCCGCATGGGCGACCCCGAGGCCGACATCGGCGGCGTGGCGGTGTTCCTGGCCAGCGACGACGCCGGCTACCTCACCGGCAACACCCTGATGGTCGACGGCGGCTCCCACATCAACGGGGTGACGTGGGCCCCCGACCTCCCGGACTGATGCCGAGTCGTTCCGTGGATCAGCCGGGTGACCTGGCCTGGCTCAGAGCCCACGAGGAGATCCGCCAGCTGGCCGCGTGGTATGCGGTGGCCATGGACACCCGCGACCTCGACCGGTTGGTGGCCCTGTTCGTGCCCGACGTCCGGGTGGGTCGGTCGGGTCGGGGCCGAGACGCCCTGCGTCGGGACTTCGAGAGGTCGCTCGGCGCGGTCGGGGTCACGATCCTCACCGTCGGCACCCACGCCATCGACCTGATGGATGCCGACCACGCCACCGGCGCCGTCTACTGCCACGGCGAGGTGGAGGTCGGCGACGACTGGGTCCACCAGGCGATCCTGTACCGCGACACGTACCGCCGGGTCCCCGACGAGGGCTGGCGGTTCGTCCGGCGGGTGCACGAGCTCTGGTACGGGGTGGTGGTGAGGCCGAACCCCCTCGACCAGCCTCCCGCGGACTGGCCGGCCCGGGCCGTGGGGAGAGGCACCGTCCCCGACAGCTGGTCGGCGGGGGAGCGACAGGCGGGGAGCGACTAGACCGACTGGATGACCACGACCACCTCGGCCCCGGCACTCGGCTCGGAACCTCTCCGGGCCCGCCAGCTGCAGCTGATGAAGCGTCGGGCCACCGCTCTGCTCGGCGCGGTGACGGTGCTCTTCCTCGCCCTGACCCGGTTCGGCGGGTCGGGCACCTGGGTGGGGTACGCGCAGGCGGCCGCCGAAGCGGCCATGGTGGGTGGGCTGGCCGACTGGTTCGCGGTGACGGCCCTGTTCCGCCACCCGTTGGGTCTCCCCATCCCCCATACGGCCATCATCGTCGAGCGCAAGGAGCAGTTCGCGGCCACGCTCGGTGCGTTCGTGCAGGAGAGCTTCCTCACGCCCGACGTGATCGTCGACCGCTTCCGCTCGGCTGCGGTCGTTCCCCGGGTGGCCGCCTGGCTGACCGACCCGGCGAACGCCTCGGTGGCGGCCGGGGAGATCGCCCGCAACCTGGTGTCGCTGGTCGACTTCGCGCCCGACGAGGACGTCCACCGTGGGCTGGAGAGCTTGCTGGTGGAGGGCATCGAGGCGGTGCCCCTGGCCCCGTTGGCGGGACGGGCCCTGCGGTTCGTGACCCTCGACGGCCGCCACGACGAGGTGCTCGACGCCACGCTGACCGGTCTCGACCACTACCTGGCCGAGCACGGCAACGAGCTGCGGGTCCGGCTCGGGGCGGAGGCGCCCTGGTGGCTGCCGGGCGCGGTCGAGGACCGGATCTTCGAACGACTCCTCGATGGTGCCCGGGCCGTGCTGCGCGACATGGCCACCGATCCCGAGCACCACCTGCGCCAGGCCTTCGACCAGCGGCTCGTGCAGTTGGCCGACGATCTCGAGCACTCTGCGGAGCTGCGGGCCAAGGGCGAGCAGCTCAAGCACGACCTGCTGACCCGGGCCGAGGTGCGGGGATGGGTCGCCGTCCTGTGGGTCGATGCCAAGGCCCGGCTGCGGGCCGAGGCGGTCGACGAAGCGTCCGTCCTGAGGACCCGCCTGGCCGCCGCTCTGGTGACGGCGGGACACCGGTTGCAGGACGACCCGGCCGTGCGGGCCACGGTGGAGTCGGCGCTCGACGACGCGGTGCGCTACGCCGCCGAGCACTTCCACGGCGAGATCGCCGAGCTGATCACCGGCACGATCAGCCGGTGGGATTCCGAGGAGACCTCACGCCGACTGGAACTGCTGCTCGGCCCGGACCTGCAGTACATCCGGATCAACGGCACCGTCGTGGGTGCCCTCGCTGGTCTGGCCCTGCACGGCATCGCTCAGGCGATCTCCTGAGCACGTCGGGCGGTATCGGGATCAGGCGACACCGGAGCTGGGGTCGAGCACGTAGCCGACGCTGCGGACGGTCTGGATGACCCGTGGGCCGCACTCCTCGAGCTTGGCTCGGAGGTGGCTCACGTGGACCTCGACCAGGTTCACGTCGGACAGGGCGAAGCCCCACACCGCGTCGAGCAGCTGGGCCTTCGAGAGGACCTGGCCGCTGTGGCGGCAGAACGTGAGGAGCAGCTTGTACTCGAGGTTGCGCAGCGGCAAGACCTTGCCGGCCCGGGTGGCCACGTGGGCACGGTCGTCGATGCGGATGTCACCGACCTCGATCACGGAGCTGGTGCCGTGGTTGGCCCGCCGGAGCAGGGCCTCGACCCGCATCAGCATCTCGGCCATCGAGAACGGCTTCACCAGGAAGTCGTCGCCGCCGACGCTGAAGCCCGAGAGCCGGTCCTCGACGCTGGTCGAGGCGCTCACCAGGATCACCGGGAGGTCGCTCATGGCCCGCAGCCGGCGGGTGACGCTGAAACCGTCCGGTCCGTCGCCCAGGTTGACGTCCACCACGGCGACCGCGGGTCGGAACTCGCTGAAGCTCTGGTTGATGGTCGTGCCGTCGGTCTCGGTGCGGACGTTGTAGCCCTCCGATCCGAGCGCGATGGCCAAGGCCTCGCACATGAACGGATCGTCATCCAACACGAGCACTCGTGTATCTGCCGTTTTCATTTCGCCCGTAGCTCCCTGTTCGGCCACCCTCCGCGGCCGTCTCCAGTGAGCAGTCTGCCTCATGGAAGGCCAATACTGAAAGGATCCTGATCCTGATTTCAGGAAAAAGCTGAGTTTCGTCCCGCTTTCAGCGGTCTTACATGCACAACGCGCGGTATTTCGCCCTCAATGGGCGGGTGGTGAGGAAATCTGCGTCTCGTTCGACCGCCGAGCGCGCGCGAGGTGCAGGACGAAGCGGGCGCCGACGCCCTCGTCGGGCTCATAGGCGATGTCGCCACCAAGAGTGATGGTCATCTGGCGGACGAGAGCCAGACCGAGGCCGGCGTGCTCGATCGTGGCCAGCGAGCTGCGCATCGGTGCGAACAGGTGGGGAACGAGGTTGGGGGGAACGCCTGGGCCGTCGTCGGACACCACGATCTCGATCCGGTCGCCGTCCACTGCCGCGACGATGCGGACGTTCGGTCCGCCGTAGCGGCGGGCGTTGGCCAGCAGGTTGGCGAAGATCTGGCTGAGCAGCAGCGAGTCGGCGTGGACCCAGATGGACGGGTCGACGCCGAGCTCGATGGGCGGCTGGCCCTCCGGGGCCGGTCCGACCGCGGCGACCGCGTCGTCGATCACCTGGACGAGCGGCAGGTCCTGGAGGTCGATCTCGAAGCGGTCGTCCTCCAGTTGGCTGAGCTCGAGCAGGCGGCTGGCCATCAGCTGGAGCCGGTCGGCCTGCGTGGCGAGCCGTGAGAGGCGGGCCGACAGCGTGGGAGCGTCGCTGCGCTCGGCCTCCAGCGCCAGCGCGGACGCCATGAGCGAGATGGAACCCACCGGCCCGCGGAGCTCATGGGCGGCTCTCGACACGAAATCGGTTCGCGCCTTGTCGGTGCGGCGGAGGGAGCTGAGCAGGTGGCTGCGGCGCAAGGCGTGGCCGACCTCGATGGCGGTGTCCTTGAGTGCGCTCAGGAGGCTCTGCGGCGGCGGGGTGGGGCTCTCGGTCAGGAACTCGAGCGCGGCCGCCACGCCGCCGTCGACGGGGACCGGGACGGCCACGGCGATGCACAGTCCGTAGGCGGCCGCGAGCTTCGAGCGCTCGGTGTCGTGCCGATCGGGCAGCACGGTCCACATCGGCTCGCCCAGCAGGGCGGCATCGTCGGTGAGTGCCGGCTCCTGGTGCCATCGACCCTGGTCGGTGGCGACCTGCAGCGGGCGCAGGCGCTCGTCGGTGATGTGCCACTCGGCCAGCTCGGGCAGAGCCCGGGGATCGGCGTCGATGAGGACGGCGTGGCCGACTGACCAGCCCGTGTGCTCGCAGATGGCGGCCAGCGCGGCCTGGAGCACATCGGCCGGCTGCGCCGACTCGAGGTCGTCGGTGCCGAGGTGGCTGTCGAGGAGCTGGCGGAGGCGGACGATCGCGGACAGCTCGGCGGCCGCCTCCTCGCGCTCGGTGACGTCGCGGCCGATGGCCTCGATCGCCAGGATCCGGCGCTCGCCGTCGAGGATCGGGCTGGTGCGCTGTTCGAACGACCGGATGCGACCGTCTCGGTGCCGCAGCCGCAGCGTCGTGAGCTCGTGCGGATCGAACCGGTTCTCGTAGAGGTGGAACAGCTGCTCGCGATCCTGGGGCGTGGCGGCGAGGAGGTGCATGAGGTCGGCGTCGAGGTAGAAGGCGCTGGGCGGATAGCCGAGCAGCGTCGTGGTCGACGGGCTCACGTACTCGAAGCCCCGCTCGGGCCAGAGCCGGTAGCGCCAGATGAGGTCGGGGGCCCGGTCAGGGATCGAGGCGGGGTTGCGCTCGGCCGCGGCCGGATCGGCGTGGCTCGGGCTGAGCATCACGACGAACTCGCCGGTTTGGCGGACGGGTGCCTCGGTGTCGGCGGTGGTGGCGGGAGCGGCTTCGGTGGCGGGCAGCCAGGTGAACGTGAGCGTGACGACCCGCTGGTCGCCGCTGCGCCCGGTGGACCGCACGTCGATGGTGTCGACCTTGACCCCGCGGGTGATGAGGCGACCGCTGATGCGTTCGACCTCCACGCGGTCCTGGTCGTCGAGGTGGCGGAACAACGAGTGGCCGACGACCTCCTCGCGCCGCCGGGAGAGCACCTGACCGGCCGGCGGGTTCATGTCGAGGACCCGGAGATCGGCATCGCAGCGCAGGATGGCCGGGGTCCGACGGGTGGCGCCGGTCGGTTGGGACGGGGCGCGGAGAGGCGTGGACGGCGGCGGAAGGTCGTCGATCACCTGTCCATTTCCACCGGCCAGGTCGGCCGGAGCAGCCTCGGGACGCAACTGCAGCCCACTCCCTTCTGGTGCTCAGCCAGCGAGAGCCCGCACTCTGCTCGGCGTCGGAGGGTGAACAGTACCAAACAACGAGCACGGAGAGTGCTGGATTCTGAACGGAGCTTGAAGCAGCGACCCGCATCTTCGCCCGGTAGCTGGAGCTATCGTCGCCGGCGTGACCATGGATCCTTCGGTGCAGCGTGCACCCGGCAGCACTCTGCGAGACCGAACAGGTGGGCGCCGGGACGCGCATCTGGGCCTTCGCCCACCTGCTGCCGGGGGCCGTGGTCGGGGCGGACTGCAACATCTGCGACCACGTCTTCATCGAGGGCGGCGCTCGACTCGGCGACCGGGTGACCGTCAAGAACGCCAGTCTGATCTGGGACGGCGTGGAGATCGGTGACGAGGTGTTCGTCGGCCCGAGGGTCACCTTCACCAACGACCTCCGGCCCCGCATCGGCTTCGCCGTGGCCGCCGGTGAGTACGTGCGCACGACCGTGCGCCACGGCGCCACCCTCGGCGCCAACGTGACCGTGGTGTGCGGGGTCACGGTGGGTCGCTACGCCATGGCCGGCGCCGGTGCCGTCATCAGTCGCGACGTGCCGGATCACGTGATGGTCCTCGGCGTCCCGGCCCGGGCGGTCGGCTGGGTGTGCGTGTGCGGCGCGTCGCTCGGCGATGACCTGGTGTGCGACTGCGGGCGCCGGTTCGACGCCCAGCCCGACGGCGGCCTCCAACTGCGCGCCGAGGGCTGAGACCGCTCAGGCGGCGGACGAGGGGGTCGCCTGACCCGGCGTCGTGCTGCCCAGAGACGTCCTCACGACCTGGATGGCCTCGGCCCGCGCGGCCAGGTGCTGCAGCAGGTCGAGTCGGGCCTTGGCCAGCTCGCCGGTGTCGGCGTCGTCGGCGTGGTCGTGGAGCTTGGTCACGTCGGCCTGGAGCTGGCGGTTCACGTCGATCACCGCCTGCATGTCCGCGGCGACGTCCTGGGACGCCGCCGGGATGATGCCCGTGAGGAGCCGTTCCTGGGCCTCGAGCGACGGCAGCAGGGACTGGGCATCGGTGGCGAAGGTCTTGGGGTCCTCCTCGCCCGCGGCGCAGGAGCAGGCCGCGCTGGCCGCGGACTGCGACGCGAGGAACGCGTCGTCTGCCGGGACGGTGACGGCCACCGCTTCGTCGAACTTCACGAGGAGGGCGTCGTTGCCGAGCATCGGCGTCGTGTTGACCGTGGGGGTCAGCAGATCCTCGTCGTTGTTCCGCAGCACGACCCACAGGACGAGCGCCACCGCGGCGACGGCGACGACGACCACGATGATCAGCCCGCCCAGTCGCCGGCGAGGTTGGTTCGTGCTCGTGGCAGCCATGACGATCGAGGATCGTAGTGGCCCGCTCGCGCCGGTCTGCGGAGCCGGTCGGGTGGAGCGGTCAGGTGGAGCCGGACGAACCCGTCGAGCCGGTGGAGCCGGCCTCGGCCGGAGTGCGGCTGACACCGGGCGACCAGGCCCCCGAGAGGAAGAGCTCGGGTGACCCGCGGCCGTCGGCCGGCACCTTCCAGACGTCGGTGGTCGGGCTGGTGCCGTCACCCCGCGTCATGCCGTAGAGCACGGTGGTGTCGTCGAGCCACTCTGGCTGATCGTCGACGTTGGCGGTCTCGGCCAGGTCGTGCACCTCGAGGGTGGCGAGGTCGAGCACCGCGATGCGCCACTGGATCTGTCCGAGCGCTCCGGTGCTGCGCTGCTTGAAGGCGATCCGGGTGCCGTCGGGCGACAGGGACGGACACTCGACGTCGTCGGTCACGACCTCGACCGACCGGGTGCCCAGGTCTCCCTTGACCAGGTAGCGCCGGCCGCCGGTCTGGAGGGTCGCGTAGAACTCGTCGCCGGTGCCGAACGTGACGCCCCAGTAGTTGCGGTCGGCGGCGTCGATGACCTTGCCGTCCTTGGTGGCGGTGAACTGCTCGAGGTCGCCGAGCGACTCGCCGGTCGAGAGGTCGAGCAGCTGCGTGCGGGTCGAGAACGTCGCGGCCGCGTACGAGTCGCCGTAGACGAAGTTGGTCATGGCCCCGTGGCGACCGTCGGCGGAGACGCGGGTGCGGCTGGGGAGCCCGGGCAGGTCGAGGGTGGCCACCGACCTCAGATCCTGGTCGAAGATCGTGGCCCCGTAGGTGGTCACCGCCCCCCGATCGACGGTGAGGCAGATGCCGCGGCCAGCCGAGTAGTCGACCCGCTCGCAGGCCAGGTCCGTGAGCACCGCAGCCTCGGGGCGGTCGAGCGGGGCCACGGCCACCAGACCGAACCCGGAGCCGAGATCGGTGTCGCGGTAGACCACATGGGGCGCAGCCAGCAGGGCGCTGACCTCATCGGTCGACGCGGCGGACGGCGGGGTGGCGCCGTCGGGGACCGATCCGCTCGATGCCGGGTCGTCGGTGGTCAGCAGGTAGGCCGCCGCCCCACCGACGCAGATGATGCACAGGACCACGAAGCCGATGATCCGCCAGCGGCTCACGAGTGGGTCTCGGCGGCGTCGATCGGGCTGCGGGTCGGGCGCAGGAGCACGACGCCTACGAGGAGCGACAGCACCAGCCCGATCATGAAGACGTGGCTGGCCGTGGTGGCGCCCCAGTTCTGCCAGATGGCACCCCAGCCGACGGCTGACAGGAGGTGAGCCAACGCGATCGGCGGTTCCGAGGATGGCCAGGCCGGTCGTGCGCAGGTGCCGGGGGAGCACCGCGCTGGCCATGGCGATGACGATGCCGTCGGTGGCGGCGTAGAAGCCGCCGTAGAGCAGCAGCATCAGGAGGAGGGGGGCGAGCCCGGCGAGGCCGGCACCGAGCAGGGCGAACACGCCGAACAGCATGGCCTCGCCGGCGAGGAACACGCGCGCGCGGCCGATGCGGTCCGCCAGGCGGCCGAGCGGGACGGCCAGCAGCAAGAAGCCGACCGAGGCGCCCGCGTAGAGGAGCGGGAAGAGGGCCGGCGACAGGTCGGCCTGGCGGCGAGTAGGTGAGGTAGAGCAGGGCGTCGCCGGGCACGACGAGGGCCAGCACCACGGCGACGACCAGCACGGCGGCGAACCGTTGGTCGCGGAGGAGCGCGATCGCCGTGCGCACCGTGGCGCGGCGGAGGGTCCGGGTCGACCGAGCCGTCCGCGAGCGGCCTCGGGTCGGTCGCCTCGCGCTTGTTGCGGACGAAGAACACCAGCACCCCGAGCCCGATGCACGAGGCGAAGAAGCTGCAGACGAACACCGAGCGGTACCCCGAGGTGTTCTGGGCCAGGATCAGCGACGCCACGATCGGCCCGGCCACCGCTCCGGCGGTGTCGAGGGCCCGATGGAGGCCGAACGACTCGGCCAGCCGGGCCTTGGTGCTGCTGAGCGAGATCAGCGCGTCACGGGGAGCGGTTCGGATGCCCTTGCCCAGCCGGTCGACGTACAGGAACCCGACGATCGGTACCCAGGCGTGGGCCATGAGCAGGCCCGAGCCGCGAGACCGTGGACATCGAGTAGCCGACGACGGCGACCTCCTTGTGGCGCCGTCGCTTGTCGGCGATCAACGCCGCCCAGAGACCCGTGATCGCGGCCATGCCCTGGTAGAGGCCGTCGAACGTGCCGAACTGGACCAGCGAGAACCCGAAGGTCAGCGTGAGGTACAGCGGGATCACCGACGTGACCATCTCCGACGCCAGGTCGGTGAACATGCTGGTCAGCCCGAGCAGGGTGACGTTGGGGTCGATGCCCCGCCAGCCGCTCAGCTCGAGCGACTCGTCACCGAGGTCGTCGGGGAGGCTGCGGACCGGCGTGTACACCGAGCGATCATCCACCAGCTTCCTGAAGCAGCGCTGAACGTGCGCTGAAAGCTGCCCGAAGGTGACGTTGTGGTGGACATTCAGCAACACCTCAGCCCGGCTTCAGCGCTACTTCAGGTCCTCCTCACAGGGTGGAATCACCTACCTCGGCCGGCAGTGGAGTGCAGTCGGCACCTGCCGCCGAGGTGAGCGGAGACCCTCCATCATGAAGTCCAAGCTGCCTCGTCGCACTGCGGCGCTCGTCACCACCATGGCGCTGTGCGCCGTCCTCCTGGTCACCGGGGTCACCAGCCGCGCCCTCGGGCGCTGCGACCGTCGACCCCTGCGGGTCCGGCGGCAACGCCGTCGCGTGCGAGAACAGCAAGCCCGGGACTCCCGGAGGGCACCTGGGACACGCCGAGCCCAGCACGACGATCGAGGGCTTCGCCACCGACACCAGCGTCAACGTGGGCAGCACCATCAGCTTCAAGATCAAGACGCCGTCCACCGGCTACCGCCTCGACATCTACCGCATCGGCTACTACGGCGGCAACGGCGCCCGGCTGATCGCCAGCGTCAACCCATCGGTCTCGCTGCCCCAGAACCAGCCGGCGTGCATCACGCAGTCGACCACGGGCCTGGTCGACTGCGGCAACTGGAGCGTCTCGGCATCCTGGGCGGTCCCGGCGACCGCGGTCTCCGGCGTCTACGAGGCCAAGCTCGTGCGCACCGACAGCCCCGGTCTCAACAACCAGATCATGTTCGTCGTGCGCAACGACGCCAGCCACTCCGACCTGATCTACCAGACGTCCGACACGAGCTGGCAGGCCTACAACTCGTGGGGCGGCAACAGCCTCTACGTCGGGCAGCCCCGCCGGGCGGGCCTACAAGGTCAGCTTCAACCGGCCGTACAACACCCGCCAGGCCACCCCGATGGGCGAGGACTTCTTCTTCTCGACCGAGTACCCGATGGTGCGGTTCCTCGAGGCCAACGGCTACGACATCAGCTACCAGTCCGGGCTCGACACCGACCGTTCGGGCTCGCGCCTGGTCAACCACAAGACCTTCCTCTCGGTCGGTCACGACGAGTACTGGTCGGGCGCCCAGCGGGCCAACGTCGAAGCGGCGCGCGACGCCGGGCGTGAACCTCGCGTTCTTCTCCGGCAACATCGCCCTCTGGAAGACGCGCTACGAGCCCTCGATCGACGGCAGCAACACCGCCAACCGCACGCTGGTCACCTACAAGGAGACCAAGGCCAACGCCAAGATCGATCCCGAGCGCAACCTGGACCGGCGCGTGGCGTGATCCGCGCTTCAGCCCGCCCTCTGACGGCGGCCGGCCCGAGAACGCGCTGACGGGGACGCTGTGGCTGGTGCAGGGCACCAACCAGTCGATGAACGTCCCGGCCGAGGCCGGCAAGCTGCGGCTCTGGCGCAACACGTCGATGGCGAGCCTCGCCGCCGGCACCAACGGCACCCTGCCCAAGGGCGTGCTGGGCTACGAGTACGACGTCGACGTGGACAACGGGTTCCGACCGGCGGGCCTGTTCGACCTGTCCTCCACCACGAACAACGAGAACGAGGTGCTGCAGGACTTCGGGTCCACGGTGGCACCCGGCCCGGCCACCCACAGCCTGACCGAGTACCGCGCCCCGAGCGGCGCGCTCGTGTTCTCGGCGGCCACCGTGCAGTGGTCCATGGGTCTCGACGCCCGCCACGACGCCAACTGGCTCGGCGTCGTCGACGGCTCGGGCGATCCGCCCGTCTCGGTCGCCATGCAGCAGGCCACCGTGAACATCCTGGCCGACATGAGCGCCCAGCCGCTCACGCTGATGGCGACGCTGACCGCGGCGTCGAAGTCGACCGACACCACCGCTCCCACGTCGACGATCACCTCGCCCACCTCGGGCGCGGCCTTCGTCAACGGCAACGTCGTCACCATCACCGGCACGGCCTCCGATGTCGGCGGCAAGGTGGCCGGTGTCGAGGTGTCCGTCGATGGCGGCTCCACCTGGCACCCCGCGACCGGGCGGGCCAACTGGAGCTACACCACCTCGTTCCCTGGTTCCGGGGCCGGATCGGTACGGGTTCGAGCAACCGACGACAGCGGCAACATCCAGGCGTCCCCGAGCACCGTCGGCGTGACCGTCTCGTGCCCGTGCTCGATCTTCGGCCTGGCCCAGCGTCCCGCATTCGCCGCCGACTCCGACACCAACGCGGTGTCGGTCGGCGTGAAGTTCCAGACCGACGTGTCGGGCTTCATCACCGGCATCCGCTTCTACAAGCCGGCCGGGAACACCGGCGCCCACACGGGCAGCCTCTGGACCAGCGTCCGGCACGCGCCTCGCCACCGTCAACTTCACGGGCGAGACGGCCAGCGGCTGGCAGCAGGCCAACTTCGCCACGCCGGTCGCGGTGACCGCGGGGACCACCTACGTCGCCTCGTACTACACCCCGCACGGGTACTACGCCGGTGACCTGGCGGCATTCGTCAACACCGGCAGCCCGTACGGCCCCGTGCGCGCCCTGTCGTCGCCCGCCAGCGGCGGCAACGGCGTGTACGGCTACGGCACCGACGTCTTCCCGTCGGCCACCTACGGCGCGGCCAACTACTGGGTCGACGCCGATCCTCAGCACCACCTCGACCCCGACCGGTCCCTCGGTGCTGTCGCGGACCCCGGCTGCAGGCGCGACCAACGTCGCGGCCTCCACCACCGTGAGCGCCACGTTCGACCAGTCCGTGCAGCCTGCGTCGGCTGTCGTCTCGGTGACCGGGCCCGGCAACGTCGCGGTCAGCGGTTCCACCGTCTACACCGACGCCAACAAGACGGTGACGTTCACCCCGTCCTCGGCGCTGGCCGGCAACACCCCGTACTCCGTGTCGGTGACGGCCACCACGCTCGGCGGCACCGCCATGGCCGGTCCGGCGCAGTGGTCGTTCACCACGGCAGCCAGTCCCCGGCTCGTGCCCGTGCAACCTCTTCGCCAGCAGCGCCACACCGGTGGTCGCGTCGGTCGCCGACCCGAACTCGGTCGAGGTCGGCATGCGGTTCAGCGCCGATCGCAGCGGTCAGATCACGGGCCTGCGGTTCTACAAGGGCGCCTCGAACGTCGGCACCCACATCGGCACGCTGTGGACCGCCGGTGGCACCCAGCTGGCCCGGGCCACCTTCTCCGGTGAGTCGGCCAGCGGTTGGCAGCAGGTGAGCTTCTCCTCGCCGGTCTCGGTCACCGCCGGCACCACCTACGTCGCCTCGTACCACACGGCCGGCTACTACTCGGCGTCCCAGGGCCAGTTCAGCGGAGCCATCGACAACGCACCGCTGCACGCCCCGGCCGACACGACGGGCGCCCCCAACGGGGTCTACGCCTACGGGGCCTCGCCGGCCTTCCCCAGCGCGACCTACGCGTCGACGAACTACTTCGTCGACGTGGTGTTCGACGACGGGGTCGACACCACCAAGCCGACGGTGACCTCCACCACCCCGGCGTCGGGTGCGACGGGTGTGGCGACGTCGTCGACGGTCAAGGCGGTCATGAGCGAGCGGCTGCAGCCGACCAGCTCGACGATCACGCTGACCGGTCCGAGCGGCGCGGTCGCCGGGACCACGGCCTATGACGACGCCACGACCTCGGTGACCTTCAGCCCGACTGCGGCCCTGGCCCAGGGCAGCACCTACACCGCGACGCTGAGCGGGGCGAAGGATCTGGCCGGCAACGTCATCGCTGCGCCTTCGACGTGGAGCTTCACCACCGTCCTGCCCGACACGACCAAGCCGACGGTGACCTCCAAGACCCCGGCGTCCGGTGCGACGGGTGTCGCACTTTCCACCACGGTGCGGGCGGTCATGAGCGAGCGGCTGCAGCCGGCCAGCTCGACGATCACGGTGACCGGGTCCGAGCGGTGCGGTGGCGGGCACGACCACCTATGACGACTCCACGACGTCGGTGACGTTCACCCCGAGCGCAGCGCTGTCGGCCAGCAGCACCTACAACGTGACGTTGAGCGGGTCGACCGATCTGGCCGGCAACGTCATCGCCGCCCCGGTGACGTGGAGCTTCACCACCGTCCTCGCCGACACCACGAAGCCGACCGTCGTGAGCACGACGCCGGCCTCGGGAGCAACGGATGTCTCGGCGACCACCACGGTGCAGGGCGGTCATGAGCGAGCGGCTGCAGCCGGCCAGCTCGACGGTCACGCTGACGGGCCCGAGCGGCGGGGTGGCGGGTTCGACCGCCTATGACGACCCGTCGACGACGGTGACCTTCACGCCGTCGGCCGCGCTGGCCAGCGAGCTCGACCTACACCGCGACGCTGAGCGGGGCGAAGGACCTGGCCGGCAACCTCATCGCCGCGCCGGTGGTCGTGGAGCTTCACCACCGTCGCCGCCCCGGCCTCGGTGACCCTGTTCGGTGCCACCGATGTTCCGGCGGTGACCGCGGCGAGCGACACGGGCAACGTCGAGCTCGGCGTGAGGTTCACCCCTGACGTCAACGGCACGGTCACCGGCGTCCGGTTCTACAAGGGCACCGGCAACACCGGCACCCACACGGGCACGCTCTGGAGCTCGGCCGGCACGCAGCTCGCCACCGGCACCTTCGCCGGCGAGTCGGCGACCGGCTGGCAGACCCTCACCTTCACCACGCCGGTCTCGGTGACGGCCGGCCAGACCTACACGGCGAGCTACCACGCGCCGGTCGGTCGCTACGCCTACACGTCGGCCTACTTCGGCAGCCAGCTCGACCGTGCTCCGCTGCACGCGCTGGCGGCGTTCGACGGTGGCAACGGGGTCTACGTCTACGGGGCCCGAGCCTTCCCGTCGTCGACCTACAACGCCACGAACTACTGGGTCGACGCGGTGTTCGCACCGGCGGCCTCCGGCGCTCCCGTGACGAGCGGGGCGACGCGCTGACCGCGACGACGTCGGTGCTCTCGGCCTACGGCGCCACCGGCCTCGTGGCCGACATCCCCAAGGCCGTCCGGTTCGCCGGGCCCTACTCCCTGCATCCGATCGCACTGTGAAAGAAGACCTGAGCATGAACACGATGGGCGTCGCCGTGATCGGCGCCGGCTACTGGGGCCCCAACCTCATCCGGAACTTCCTGGCCGGTCCCGACTGGGACCTGCGCTGGGTGTGCGACCTCGACGAGGAGCGCGCTCGACGAGCCCTCCGCCACGCCGGTGGTGTCGAGGTCACCGCCGACCTGAGTCGGGTGCTCGACGACCCCGAGGTCGTGGCGGTGGCGGTGGCGACTCCCGGCGGCCACCCACACCGAGGTGGTGCTGGCCGCGCTCGACGCCGGCAAGCACGTGCTGGTCGAGAAGCCGCTGGCGCCGTCCCTGGCCGAGGGCCAGAAGCTCGTGGCCGCAGCCGAGGAGCGGGGCCTCGTGCTCATGTGCGACCACACCTACTGCTACACGCCGGCCGTGCTCAAGATCCGCGAGCTGGTGATGAGCGGTGAGCTCGGCGAGGTGCAGTACGTCGACTCGGTCCGCGTGAACCTCGGCCTCGTGCAGCCCGACATCGACGTGCTCTGGGACCTCGGGCCCCACGACCTGTCGATCCTGGACTTCATCCTCCCCGAGGAGATGCGCCCGAGCCGGGTGGCCGCCTTCGGTGCCGATCCCGTCGGCGCCGGGCACACCTGCGTGGGCTACCTGACGATGCCGCTGGCCGGCAACGCGGTGGCGCACGTGCACCTCAACTGGCTGAGCCCGACCAAGATCCGCACCACGCTGATCGGTGGCTCGAAGAAGATGATCGTGTGGGACGACCTCAACCCGTCGCAGCGCATCAGCGTCTACGACCGGGGGGTCGAGCTGCAGCAGCCGGCCGAGGGCGAAGCTCGCCAGCGGGCCCAGGTGGCGTACCGGCTGGGCGACATGGTGGCGCCGACCCTCCCCGAGGGCGAGGCGCTGCAGGGCGTGGTGGCCGAGCTGGCCGCCAGCATCCGAGAGGGCCGGGCTCCGCTGACCGACGGTCGGGCCGGGCTCCGGGTCCTGGAGCTCCTCGAGGCGGCGAGCCGCAGCCTCGAGACAGGTGGCGGTTTCGTCGAACTGGAAGAGGTGCAGTGATGGGTTCCCCCGAAGCGCAGCCGGGCGTGCGCGCCGCGATCGAGGGCAAGCGGGTGCTCGTCACCGGCGGCGCCGGGCTGATCGGGTCGACGATCATCGACCAGCTCCTCCCCCACGACCCCGCCGAGATCGTCGTGCTCGACGACTTCTCCCGGGGGCGCATGGGCAACATCGCCGACGCGCTGAGCTCCGATCGCCTCACCGTGGTCGAGGGCGACATCCGCGACACGGCGAAGGTGGCCGAGGTCATGGCAGGGCATCGACCTGCTGTACCACCAGGCCGCCATCCGCATCACCCGCTGCGCCGAGGAGCCCCGCGTGGCGCTCGACGTGCTGGCCGTCGGCACCTTCAACGTGCTCGAGGCCGCGGTCGCCGCCGGCGTCGGTCGAGTCGTCGCCGCCTCGTCGGCTTCGGTCTACGGCCAGGCCGACATCCTGCCCACCGACGAGACGCACCACCCGTACCACAACGACACGATCTACGGCGCGGCCAAGGTCTTCAACGAGGGCCTCCTCCAGTCGTTCCGCCAGATGTACGGGCTCGACTACGTCGCGCTGCGCTACTTCAACGTGTACGGCCCCCGGATGGACATCTACGGCGTCTACACCGAGGTGCTCGTGCGGTGGATGGAGCGCATCGAGGCCGGCGAACCGCCGCTGATCCTCGGCGACGGGTCGCAGACGATGGACCTCGTGCAGGTGCAGGACATCGCCCGGGCCAACATCCTCGCTGCGGCCACCCCGCACGTCGGCGAGGTCTTCAACGTGGCCAGCGGCACCTCGACGAGCCTGGCCGAGCTGGCCGCCGCGCTCAGCAAGGTGATGGGTCGGCCCGACCTGGTGCCGGTGCACGGACCCGAGCGGGCCACCAACGGTGTGCGGTCCCGCCTCGCCGACATCACGAAGGCTCGCGATCTGCTCGGCTTCACCACGTCGCTCGACCTCGAGGCCGGCCTCCAGGGCCTGGTCGAGTGGTGGCGGGCCGAGCTGGCCGCCGGCACCGATCCCGGCCGGGCCGTCGTGACGAGCGCGGTCAGCTGATGACGATCCCGGTGATGCGCCCCTGGCTGGGTCAGGAGGAGGCCGACGCGGTCGCGGCGGTCGTCGCCTCCGGCTGGGTCGCGCAGGGCCCGAAGGTGCGCGAGTTCGAGCAGGGCGTGGCTGCGGCCGTCGGCGCGGCCGAGGGCGTCGCGGTCTCCAGCTGCACGACCGGCCTCCATCTCGCGCTGCACGTGCTCGGCGTGGGCCCGGGTGACGAGGTCATCGTCCCGTCGCTGTCGTTCATCGCCACCGCCAGCTCGGTCGTGCAGACCGGCGCCAAGCCGGTGTTCGCCGACGTCGACGAGGCCACCCAGAACCTGACGGTCAAGACCATCGACGCGTGCCTCTCGCCTCGCACCAAGGCCGTGATGGTCGTGCACCAGGCCGGCGTCCCGGCCGACATGCGAGCCATCCACGCGCACTGCGATCCGCTCGGCGTGGCCGTCGTCGAGGATGCCGCCTGCGCGCTGGGCAGCACCTATGAGGGCGCGCCGGTCGGCTCGGGCGCCGAACTGGCCGTGTTCTCGTTCCACCCTCGCAAGATCATCACGACCGGCGAGGGCGGCATGGTGGTCACCAGCAGCACCGAGTCGGCGGCGCGGATGCGTCGCCTCCGCGAGCACGGCATGAACCACAGCGCGTTCGATCGCCATGCGTCGTCGGGCCCCGTGCTCGAGAGCTACCTCGAGCCGGCGTTCAACTACCGCATGACCGACATGCAGGCCGCGCTGGGCCTGACCCAGCTCGGCCGCCTCGACGAGATCGTGGCCGAGCGCCGCCGTCGGGCCGCGCGCTACCAGGAGGCGCTGCTCGCCATCCCCGGCCTGCAGGTCGTGGCCGATCCGGCCTACGGCACCACCAACTTCCAGTCGTTCTGGATCGTGCTGCCCGACGAGTTCCCGTGCAGCCGCGACGAGCTGCTGGCTCGCCTCGACGAGGCCGGCATCTCGGGGCGCCGAGGCATCATGGCCAGCCACCTCGAGCCGGCCTACGCGGGTGCGACCACCGAGCCACTGGTGGTGACCGAGCGCCTGACCGCCCGCTCGCTGATCCTGCCGCTGTTCCACCAGATGACCGATGCCGAGCAGGACCACGTCGTGGCCACGCTCCTGGCCGCGGCCGGGTCGACGTCATGACCCCAGGCCTGCGCGATCTGGCGCTCATCGGGGCCGGAGGGCTCGGCCGCGAGACCGCCGAGCTCGTGCACGCCCTCAACGCGGACCGCCCGACCTGGCGACTCGTCGGCTTCTACGACGACGACCCCGCGCTGCAGGGCACCTCCATCGCCGGGCTCCCGGTGCTCGGACCGGTGGCCGACGCCGCCGGCGCCGGCGTGGCCGTCGCCATCTGCACGGCCCGCCCCGACCATCGGCTGCTCGCGGGCCCGCATCGCTGCGATGCTCGCCCTCGGACCCGGCGATCGACCGTGCCCACCGCTCGTGCACCCGTCGGCCCAGCTGGGCGCGTCCACCGTGGTCGGCGCCGGCTCGATCCTGTTCGCCGGCGTGGTGGCCACCGCCGACGTGACGGTCGGGGCCCACGTGGTGGTCATGCCCCAGACCGTGCTGACCCACGACGACCAGATCGACGACTTCGTCACCATCGCCTCCGGGGTCCGCCTCGGCGGTGGCGTCCACGTCGAGCGCGAGGCCTACCTCGGCGCCGGCGCCATGATCCGCGAGGGCCTGCGGATCGGCGAGGCCGCACTCGTCGGCATGGGCTCGGTCGTGCTGCACGACGTCCCGCGCCCGCCAGACCTGGGTGGGCGCGCCGGCCCGCCCGCTCCGGTCGCCCGACGTCGACCTCGACGCCCTGCAGTCCGGGAGCGTCACCGCATGATCCGCTGCACCCCTCAACGTCCGACCCTGCGATCATCAGGAGAACCATGACCGCCTCCGCCCTTTCCAGCACCGAGATCCCTCTCGTCGACCTCGCTGCCCAGCACGTCGAGGTGGCCGACGAGATCGAGATCGGCTTCCGCGAGGTGATGGCCACCACCGGGTTCATCGGCGGCGCCAAGGTCGAGGCCTTCGAACAGGACTTCGGTGCCTGGTGGGGTCGTCGGTCCGCCATCGGCGTGGCCAACGGCACCGACGCCCTCGAGCTGATGCTCCGGGCCGCCGACATCGGCCCCGGCGACGAGGTCATCGTCCCGGCCAACTCGTTCATCGCCACGGCGTCCGCCGTGGTGCGGGCCGGGGCCCGGCCGGTGTTCGCCGACGTCGACCCGACCTACCTGCTGATCGACCCCGAGAGCGTGGCGGCCCAGATCACCAACCGCACCCGCGGCGTGATCGCGGTGCACCTCTACGGGCAGATCGCCCCGATGGAGCGCCTTCGCAGCGTCGTGGCCGGCACCCAGATCCTCTTGTTCGAAGATGCCGCGCAGGCGCACGGCGCCCGGCGGTTCGACGACCCGGCCGGCACGGTCGGCCTGTCCGCGGCCACCAGCTTCTACCCCGGGAAGAACCTCGGGGCCTACGGCGACGGCGGCGCCGTCCTGACCGACAGCGCCGAGCTCGCCCATCGGGTCCGCCTGCTGGCGAACCACGGCACCGGTGGCAAGTACGACCACGAGACCCTCGGGTTCAACTCGCGGCTCGACGCCCTGCAGGCCGTGGTGCTCCACGCCAAGCTGCGGCGGATCGACAACTGGAACGAGGCCCGGCGGGCGGCGGCCGCCCGCTACGACGAGCTGCTCGGCGACGAGCCTTCGTTGTGGCTGCCGCAGACCATGGCCGGCAACGAGCACGTCTGGCACCTGTACGTCGTGCGCCTGTCCGATCGCGACCGGGTGCTCGACGCGCTGCGGGCCCGGGGCATCGGCGCCGGCATGCACTACCCGATCCCGATCCACCTCCAGGGCGCGTTCGCCCGCTACGGCCACCGCCGGGGCGAGTTCCCGCACGTCGAGGAGGCTGCCGGTCGTATCCTCTCCTTGCCGCTGCACCCGCATCTGACCGCGGATCAGCAGCAGCGCATCGCCGAGGTGCTGAAAGAGGAGCTGAACTGATGGAGTTCTGGACCGCGGTCGCCGTCCTGCGCCGCCGGTGGTACGTCGTTCGTCCCCACGCTGATGGTGCTTCGCCCTCGCTGGCCGCGTTCCTGGTCGGCCAGGTGAAGCCGGTCTACAAGGCCAGCGGCACGATGGGTTCCTCCAGAAGAACTCCGGGACCGCGACGGTCGACCACGCCGCCACGACCGTGCCGACTACCGTCGCCGGCGACGACGCCGGCCCCCAACCCGTGCCTCCAGATGGACCGCATCCAGTTCCAGAACATCATGGCCGAGCCTACGCGGACGGACTCGAGCTTCAAGGATGCGCTCGTCGCGGCCGGTGGCAGCCCGGCACCTACAGGTCGAACCGCCGTTCGGCAACACTCCGCTGACTCTCGCTGTCGGCCACCGCACCGACCGAGGCGGGAGCGCTGGAGAGCTACGCGATCCTGGTCGAAGCAGTTCAGAAGCTGATCGTCAGGACCGCAGCAGGAGGCCCGGTGACGCCCCGAGTCGCAGCTCTACAAGGGCGTGCCTGGTCCGATCCGCCGACGGTCGCGTTCCCGCAGAACGGGGCGCGCACCAAGGCGTGTCATCATGGTGACCGCTGCTCGGCTTCCTGGCGGCGTCGGGCTGTCGTTCGCCTTCGACTCGATGCTGGTCGCTCGGGCCCGCAGCCGTGAAGCCGAGGATCCTCCGGGTGAGCTGGTCAGCCTGATCCCCAACCCGCGGTCGCCCGCTCGACGACCTGTCGACCATGGACGACTCCGAGGACCCGATGATCCGAGAGGCGGTGGATCGGGCGCTCCGATGCGGTGGTGACGACGACCGCCGCGGCCCCGGTCCGCGGCTTGGGACGGGGTCGACCGGCCCGGCCCCACCGCACGCATCGCCCCATCGATGCCACCGCAGCGCTGACCGTGTTCCTGGTCGCTGCTGTTCGGCATCCCGTCGGCCCTCGTCTTCGGCCCGCTGGGTGGCAGCGGGACGCCGGCCAACATGATGGGTCTGGGCTTCCTGCTGTGGTGGGTGCTGGCCAAGATCGGGACTGGGCCTCGGGAGTCGACCGCGGCCACCAACCGGTGCGGATCGCCCTGCTGGCCTTCGTCACGCCGATCCTGGCCAGCCTCGTGACCTTCTACTTCGCCCCGTTCAACGGGACTCGAGGCCAGCGGCGTGCTACCGCGGGATCGTCTACGTCGCGGCCCTCTGCGGCGTCGGCCCTGGTCGCGGCCGACGGGATCCCCACTCTCGACCGCGTCCAGGTGATGATGCACCGGGTCGTGCACGGCGCTGCCGCGGTGGCGGCGGTCGGCGCTGCTCGAGTTCCTCATCGGCTGGCGGCCGGCCTGACGCTCCCCATCCCCGGGCTCACCCGAGGGCAGCGGCGTGCTCGAGCAGGGTCGATCGCTCGTTCGTCCGGGTGCAGTCGACGACGCTGCACCCGATCGAGCTCGGCGCGCTGCTCGGCATCGTGCTGCCGGTCGCGGTCCACTACGCCCTGGTGGCGAGACGGGCAGTCGGCGTCGCCGCATCGCCTGGATCGAGGTCGCGCCTCATCGCTGGCGTCCTGCCCCTGGCCCTGTCTCGTACCGGTGTGGTGGCCGCCGTCGTCGGCATGTCCGTGTTCGCCCTCGGCTGGACCTGGCAGATGCGGGGCCGGGCGCTCGTGGTGGTGCTCGTCGGCCTGGTCGTCCTCCGGGTCGCCGTCCCCGGGCTGGTCGGGAGCCTCTTCGTCGCTGTTCACCAAATCAGCGAGGACACGAGCACCCAGGTGCGCCAGGAGCGCTACGACGATCGCCGGCCACTACTTCCTGCAGCACCCGTGTTCGGTCGGGGCTTCAACACGCTCTACCCCGCGACGCAGCAGGTGTTCGACAACCATACCTCTACGTCGCCACCGAGAGGGCTCGTTCGGGCTCGCCGGCGACGCTGCTGCTTCTTCATCATGCCGATCTTCATCGCCCGCGGGATCCGGCTCCGCGGCATCGACCCGGACACCGGGGGCTGGCCCAGGCGCTGACCGGGGGCTTCGCGGCCATGGCGCATCATGTTCGCCACAGCCGACATGATGAGTTCACATGCTGATCGGCGTGCTGTTCCTGCTTCTCGGTGTGGCCGGGGCCATCTGGCGGCTCTCGGCGGCGAGGACCTCGGCCCGAGCGACGGTCAACCGGCAGCCGGGTCAGCTCCTCGGCGAGCTTGAGTCCCCGCCGGATCCCGGCCTCGAGCTGATCGGCGACGAGCGTCCCACGACTTGGGGCCCACGCTGACGGCCGCGGCCGAGGCCAGCTCCCGATGATCGTCGTGCTCGAGGACCGGCATCGAGCTCGCGGGCCAACGCCAGGGGCTCCGGTTGGGCGAAGCGGGCCAGTTCGCTGTCGCATGAAGCGCGGGTGTTCTCGCCGTCGTTCATGACCGGGATGCAGCCGGCGGCCAGCAGCTCGGCCGGCAGCAGGGAGAGGTTCGTCAGCGAGAGCACGAGCCCGGCCCGGCAGCGGTTGTAGAGCGCGGCCAGCTCGTCGACCGGTAGGTGTCCGTGGTCGGTGAACGCGAACGGCACTCCCCGCGCCTGCACGTGCTGGCCGATGACGTGAATCTCGATCTCAGGGTGGTCGGCCGCGAACAGCTCGAGGGCGAGCATGCCGAGCTCGAAGCCGCGCCGGGCAGTGTCGGGGCGGGCGAAGAAGACGATGCCGGGTCGCTCGCCCTCGTTCTCGAGGCGGTAGCAGTCGAGGTCGACGCCGAGGTCGAACCCGTCGCTGGCCATGTCGTGCTCGCGCTGCGAGCTTGTCGGCCAGCCAGGGGCCGGCGGTGATGCCGTGGAACCCGAACCGGTAGGTCTGCTCGGCCAACGCCGCGTTGCTGCCGGCCGGGTAGAACATCGGCTCGTAGTCCTGCACCAGGTAGAAGCGGGTGCCAGGGGTCGGCGACGAGCGCACGACGTAGGCGGTCGGCCACGAGGTGGCGAACACGGCGTGGGCCGGCCGCATGCCGTCGGCCACGTCGTGCACCTCGGCGTGGACCGGGCGGGCGGCGGTCGCGTACGGCCTGGCGGTCGCCCTCGAGGTCACGCTGCAGACCCTGGTAGCGGGGGTAGATCCGGCAGTCGTGGCCCCGCTGCTCGAGCAGGCTGACCACGCGCATGGCGGTGGTCATGCCGCCGGAGCGCTCGGCCGGCGGGTTGGTGACGAAGTTGATGACCAGCGATTCGTCGTCGGCCGGGCCGATGGCCGGTGCCGCCGGGACCGGTGCGGCGAGCACGTCCTCGCGGCGGATGTCGATGGCGTAGGGCTGCGCGCCGGCGAGCACCCGCTCCGACTCCCATGGCCAGCGAACGGCCGACCGACGAGCCGGGCGCCGTCGCGGCGCACCACCTGTGAGGCCGCCCGTGCCTTGGTCGACCAGCGTGTGCAGGTCGGAGCTCATGTCGGGCCGATGACGGTCTCGACGGGTAGGCCCGGGAGGATCGAGCGTCGTTGCCAGGGCGTCGGCTTCGTCGAGCCGATCGGCGAGCTCGTCGCGGCCCGGCGACGTCGTCGGCGTCGTCAGCCCGGGGCCTTCGCCGTCGCCTCCACCGTCGTGGCCCCCGGGCCGCCGTTTCGGGGTCGCCCTCGCTGCCATCCTCGGGAGCGCTCGCTCCCGGCGCACCGAGGCGAGCGCCAGCGCGGAGGTCGCCGGTGTGGGCAGCGAGGTAGCAGATCGAGCCGGCCGCGGTCCGGCGGCGGTGGCGACGAAGGGGTTGCAGAACTGCGTGGGCGACGAGCGCAGGCGACCCCGGCCGCGAGCAGCGCCCAGAACAGCGGCGGGCAGCACCACCTGGGCGATCGCCGATCGGCGGGCACCCCTGCGCGACGCAGCAGGACCAGGTAGATCGGCACCATCAGGCCGACGGCGACGATGGCCTGGGCGGCTGCGGCTCCGGCGATGCCGTGGCCGCGGACCAGCACGACCAGCGCCACGATCAGGCCGAGCAGCCAAGGCACCTGGGCCAGGAACACGGCTCGGGTGCGCCCAGCGTGACGAGGAAGTCGGCGGTCAGCTCGATGAGGATCCGCGGGCTGCGCCGAGCACGCAAGCCCGGTGAGCGCGGCGGCGGCGGCGGACCACTCGTCGCCGTAGACCGCGCGTCACGAGCGGGAACGGCGAGGCCACCGAGGATCGGCGCAGACCGGCAGGGTGAGGGTCGCCACCGTGCCGAGGGCCGGGTGTAGTGCTCGGGCATCGTCCGCCCCGTCGCGCTGGAGGTGGGCGAAGCCGGGCAGTGACACGCTGCGGACGACGGCGCCGAACACGTTCATCGGCCAGCCGGAGATGTTGAACGCCATCACGTAGAAGCCGAGCGCCGTCGGCGCCGAGCACCCGCCCGACGACGATGTTGTCCACGTTGAGCACCGCGAACGCCAGGATGTTGGCGCCGGCGAGCGGGAGGCCGAAGCGCACGAGGCGCCGGGCCTCGGTCCGGTCCCACCCGGGACGGAAGCGGCCCGGCTTGTAGGTCAGGATGATCACCGAGGTCAGCAGCTGACCGGCGACCCACGACCATGCCAGCGCCATCGGGCCCCAGCCGGCGAGGGCCAAGGGGATCACGATGATGCGCGGTGGCGACCATGTTGGCCCCGCTGGCCAGGAACAGGCGGTCCATGCGGAAGTGCCGTCGCAGGAAGGCGGAGGGGACCGCGGCGACGCCGGCCAGCGGGAGGGTCAGCGCCATGACGGCCAGGGCGCCCGAAGCCGAGGGCGAGCCGAGCAGCGACGCCAGCAGCGGTGCCGACAGCGCCATCAGCCCGCCAAGCACCAGGCTGCTGACGATCGCGATGGTGCCGACGGTCGGCGCACCCCTGAGCGGCCTGGTCGTCGTCATCGCGGATCAGGGCCGCGCTGACCCCGAGCTCGCTGATGTTCACGACGATGGCGTGCACCACCAGAGCCACCGCGAAGACGCCGAAGTCCTCGGGGACCAACAGGCGGGCGATGACGGCGGTGGTCGCGAACTGGCCGAGGCGGGCGACCGCGACCTCGGCTGTGCTCCAGGCCGCGCCTCGTCGCACCTTGCGGCCGAGCGAGTCACCCGGGTTCCCGGTGGGTTCGACCGGAGGGTCGGTGACGGTCACACGCCGCTCCGTCGCCATCGACGCCAGCGGATGCGGCCCTCGAGGTCGCGGACCACACGCCGTCCGGAGCCCTGGAGGCTGCGGTGGCAGCCGCTCCGGCCCGGCGGCCTGGCGCCGGGTCGAGTGCCCGCCAGGCTCTCAGCTGGCGGGCCTCCGGATAGAGGTCGAGGGCGAAGGCGACGTAGTCGTCGACCGGCTCGACTTCAGTGCTGCCGTCGTCGTAGGCGCGTGCGGCCTGCTCGAGCGCGGTGGTGGCGATGGCTCGTCGGGTCAGGCCGTAGAGGCGCTCCGCCTCGTCGCGTGCGAACACGGCTTCCGGGCCCGTTCAGCACGGCGTCGAAGGCGTCGCGGCGGCCTTCGAAGTCGGCGAGGAAGGTGGAGAACACGGTCCTCTGCATGCTGGCCTGGTGGATGCGGTAGTAGCCCTGGGTGGACCCGTTGACCCGACCGATGTCCGCCATAGCGGCGGCCCGCAGCCACATCTCGAGGTCCCCGGAGTGGGGCAGGCCGGGGTCGTAGCCGCCGACGGCGCGCTGCACCTCGCCCCGCATGACGACCTCGGGGTTGAAGATGCAGTTGTTGCCGCGCCGGCACCGTTGCTCGATCCACTCGTGGCCGCCCCAGATCGACCAGCTCCGCACCCCGGTGGTCGCCGGCGGTGGGCTGTCGAGGAAGTCGCAGCGGATGGCCGTAGACCATCCCGACCGACGGGTTGGCCTCCATGAGGGCGGTGGCCCGGCCCAGCGAGCCGGGCGGGAGCAGGTCGTCGGCCGAGAGCAGCACGACGTACTCGCCGTCGACGGCTTCGAGGCCGTCGTTGTACGTGGCGATGTGGCCCTTGTTCTCGGCGTGGCGGAGCACCCGGATCCGGGGGTCGGCCGCGGCCAGGGCCTCGGCGACCTCCCCGCTGTCGTCGGGCGAGGCGTCGTCGACGATGAGCACCTCGGCATCGACGTCGGTCTGGTCGAGGACGCTGCGCACCGCTCCGGGCAGGTAGTGCCCGTACCGGTAGCAGGGGACGACCACCGACACCGTCGGCCGTCGTAGGAGTGGCCGGGGAGGCATGTTGGTGGGCACGGACTTCCTCTCTGGTCACTCCTCGCAGTTGCCGCAAGTCTTCCGGTGGAGCCTGAAGTTCTCCTGAATCGGCCCTGAGGTGTTGCTGAAGGCTGGTCTTCAGCAAGGAAACAGAGCGGCTTCAGGCTTGCTTTCAGGCCAGGTGGGGAGACTTCCTCCACCATGACATCCGAGGTGCTGGCAGGCGAGGGGGCCAAGGCCCCGATGCGGGCGAGGCTCGACTACCTCGACGGCATCCGGGCGCTCGCTGCGCTCTTCGTGGTGGCGCACCACGTCTACCTGCAGGTGTACCCGGGGTTCCCGGAGAACACCGGGCCGTGGTTCCTCGGCTGGCTGCTCTACGGCAACTTCGCGGTGGCCGTGTTCATCGTGGTGTCGGGCTACTCCCTGACCCTCGCCCCGGCCCGGCGCCAGTTCCACCTGGGTACGGGCTACTGGCCGTACCTCAAGCGTCGGGCCTGGCGGATCCTGCCGGCCTACTGGGCGGCGGTGCTGCGTCTCGTCGTGGTCTTCGTGGTGCTGATCGAGCCGCGGGCCGACGTGTCGATCGGGATCCGTGACGTCCTCGTCCATCTCGGTCTCGTGCAGGACATGCTCCAGAACACGCCACCCAACGGTGCCCTGTGGTCGATCGCCATCGAGTGGCAGCTCTACTTCGTGTTCCCGCTGTTCCTGCTGGCCCGGCGAGTCGTCGGCCCGGTGGCCACCGCCGCGATCGGCGTCGTCGGGGTGTGGGCCATCAACGTGGTGGCCCGCAACTCGGCCCCCTTCCACCGCCTGCTGAACCTCACGCCCGCAGTTCGCGGCCCTGTTCATCTTCGGGATGATCGCGGCCGGCGCCACGGCCCGACGCGGAGCAGCCGTCGCGGGTTCCGTGGGGCTGGATCACCCTCGGGCTGTTCGTCGCGTCGGTGGCGGCCTGCGCGGTGCTCGGCAGCGAGCGGGTCCTGGGCGTCGACCTCTACTGGTCGGATCTGGCCGTCGGGACAGCGGCGGCCTGCCTGCTCGCCGCCCTCTCGGGTTCGGGCACCAGCGCGGCCAAGCGCTTCGCTGCAGCACCGCCACATCGTCGCCACCGGGCACTTCTCGTACTCGATCTACCTGGTGCACGCCCCGATCCTGGCGATCGGGTGGCTCTACGTCGTCGAGCCGCTGCACTGGTCCCGCAACGCCTCGTTCGTGATGATGCTGGTCACGGTGGTGCCGGTGGCCATCGCCGCCAGCTACGGCTTCTACCTGCTGGTCGAGCGCCGTTCATGAACCGTCGGGCTGCGGTCGCCGCCCGGCCGTCGGCCTGACCTGCACTCCCTGGCCGACCGCAAGGCGATGGCTCCGCCGTGCCTGTCGTGACCCCGTAGCCGTCACGGCGGGGACCAGGGGAAGGTCAGCCGGCACCATCGAGCACGGTTCGTCCGAGCACGGTTCGTCGCCCTCCGGTGGTCCGCCCAGTGCTGCTCAGGACGGCGACGGAGGAACCGTTGCCGCTCGGCGCTCGATCCAACGGGCCACGAGGCCGGCCACCACGACGATGAGGAGCGGCTCGAGTGGCACCCGGTAGCGCACGCGGGTCACGAAGACGGCCATGCGCCGGGGCCGCGAGCACGTAGAGGATGATCAGCAGCCGCTCGGTGGCACCGGGCCGTTCGCTGTCGCCAGCGGGCGATGCGCAGCACGAACAGGGCCAGCAGTGGCAGATAGACCGACGGTGGCCAGAGCCTGCTGCGGGACCGAGTTCTCCGACGCCGTGCCCAACTGGTCGAACGGCGTGAAGTAGTTGATGGTCTTGCCCACGTACAGGACGGCGGCATCGCCCGGATGGGCCTTGATCCAGTTGATCGCCTGGTCTCGCAGATAGGCGTCGCGCTGCACCTCGTGGGCCGGGTCGTCGGTGTACCCGAGGGCATCGGCTGCGTCCTCGAAGCGCGTCGTATCGGTGGCCACGCCCTTGCGGGGAGCGGCATCGGGGCTGTTGCCGATGAGCAGGTTGAGCCCGTTGTTGGTCGAGCCCAGCACGGGTTCGTGCAGCACGACGAGGTTTCGGGCAGTCCAGCTGAGCGGGATCAGCGCGGCGAGACCCAGGACGAGCAGAACCGTGCGCACCCGGCGATCGGTGAAGGCCAGCCACACGACGCCCACGATGAGAACGGTTGCCAGCGGAGGGATCGTCACGAGCAGCGCACCGAACGCCAGGCCCGCAGCTGCAGCGAGCCGGTAGGGATGGCGGGAGCCGGGGATCTGCACCAGTGCGACCAGACCGCCCATGACCAGGGCCCCCCCCAGGGCCTGCGGGTAGAACGCCCCGGCGGTGTAGAAGCCGAGCGGGAAGAGCACCACGGCCGGAGCGGCCAGCGTTGCCGCGATCGGCCCGCGATGCGGCGGGCGAGCCACCACGCGCCCCAGACCATCAGGGCCAGGCAAACGAAGTTGGCGAAGCGCAGTCCGACCATGGGACTGCCGAACAGGCGGAGACTGGCCAGGAAGTAGCCGTACCCCGGAGGACGGAAGGCGGTCGGGTCCACCCCGTTCTTCGAGTACATGCCGGAATCGGCCACGTGCTGAGAGAGCTGGAGGTAGTCCGACTCGTCGGGGAATCGGATGGTCTGACCGAGGTGGATGCAATAGGCGAGGCCGCCGAGCAGGGCGAAGCCGACGGATCCAGCCAGGGACCAGCGGTCCCATCCGGCCAGGCGATCGGCGATGGCGGACCATCGAGACCGGTCGGGATCTGCCGGCATCGCCGGCATGGAGGCCGTCGCCGTCGGCGCGCTCATCGGACGCCTGTCCGTTGCCAACGCCATTCGCCCAGGTTCTCGGAGCCGCGGCGCACGAGGGCCCGAGCGACGAACGCGGGCGACACGCGGGGCCCGTGCGGCCCCGACCGCCCTTCGGCGAGAGAGGGCCCGCCACTGCGGGAGCTCCTCGGCGCAGGGCCACACCTCGAGCGCGAACCGCTGCAGGTCGTCGACCTCGACCTCTTCGGTGCGGCCCCGCTCGTAGGCTCGACATGCCCGGTCGAGTGCCTGGGCGGCCAGTGTCCGACGTGCGGTGGCCAGCAGCGCATCGGCGTGGGGCAGCGGGTCCACACCGGTGTCCCGGGCCCAGGCGAACGTGAACTCGAAGGCATCGAGCCGGGCCTGGAGGTCGAACAGGTGTCCTGTGTGCGTGGTGCGCTGCATGCTGTCGGCGTGCACCCGGTAGAAGCCCTGGGCCGGACCGTTGACCCGGCCGACGTCGGCGACGACCGCCATCTGCAGCCATTGGGCCAGGTCGGAGGTGTGCGGGAGCGACTCGGGCCGAGGACCCACCGCCCGCAGCACCGATGCCCGCATGACGACCTCGGGCTGGCTGATGGTGTTGTAGCCGCTGGCGCACCGCTGCGCGAGCCAGTTGGCGCCGGGCCAGATCGTCCAGCTCCGGGTCCGCGACCCGGTTCGACGGGGGGGCTCCGAGCTGAAGTGCATCGGCCGTCCGCTGACGAAGCCCACATCGGGCCGGGCGGCGAGCAGGTCAGTGGCTCGGGCCGAGCGCGCCGGGGGCCAGGAGGTCATCGGCATCGAGCTTGACGATGTACTGCCCGTCGAGAGCATCGAGGCCCTCGTTGACCGACGGGATGTGCCCCCGGTTCTGTTCGTGGCGACGCACCCGGACCCGCGGATCGCGGGTGAGCCGGTCGCTGACCTCGACCGTGTCGTCGGTCGACGCGTCGTCGATGACCAGCACGTCGACATCGACACCGTGCTGGCTCAGCACGCTGTCCACCGCACCGGTCAGGAAGCGGGCGTAGTTGTGGGAGGTGATCAGCACCGAGACGCGAGGGCGTCCCGATCCTGGTGGTCGGGCCGTGGGTCGGGTCTGCAGTGCGGTCACCGATCGCCGCCGATCAGCGTCGCGTGGATCCGTCGCGTCATGCTCAGCAGTGTCGGCGGCACTCCTGAAGTCCGGCTGAAGCACCCCTGAGGTGTTGCTGAACGCGCTCAGCAGTCGGGTTCGAGCACCAGCGCCTTGAACGTGGCGCCCCACTCGTAGATGGCGTCGCGCACCACGCGGAGCCCGACCGGACGCACGGCCACGACGTCGATGTCGCCATCGAAGCACCGCTCGAGCCGCAGCTGGGCCCGGGAGGCCTGGCCGACGGAGGTGACGACGATCAGGTGGTGCCAGCCCCGCTCGCGGGCAAGGTCGGCCACGTAGCGGGCCTCCCCCCGGGTCGAGTACGGGTCCGGAGTGAAGCAGATGATCGGCACGTCCGTCATGGTGCCCGGGCAGTCGCCCGAGTCCCGGTCGCTCGATGCCACCATGACCGGGGCCAGACCCTCCCGCACCAGGCGAGCCCCGGTGTTGTACCGATCTCCTGGCCCCCCCAGGACGACGACGGCATCGGCGGTCGTAGGGGTGCCGACCGACGGCCACACGAAGTAGCGGGCAGTGATCGCAGCGACGATCACCGCGATGAGACCCAGGACGAGGGCCAGTCGGATGAGGAGCCGACGGCGCTTCACCGGGAGGACTGTAGTTGCGGGTCCCGGCAGGTCGGCCCTTTCAGGAACTCCTCAGTAGCGCTTCAGTCCCCCTTCAGGACCGTTGAGCACACTGCGTGACGAAGCGGAGGGTCCGTTCGGGCGAAGAAGGGGCGAGGGCGAATGGCGATCACCACGTCGGACTGGGTGGGAGAGCTTCCGCGCGTCGTGTCGGGCGGCGAGCAGCGACGGGTCGGCGTCGGTCGATTGCGATGCGCCGGCCACGGCGGGACCGAAGCGCCTCCGGGCCCGCCTCATGGCGATGGAGGGCTGGCCGTCGCCCTGGCCTGGACGATCACGCTGCTGGTGGCCATCGAGCAGGACGAAGTTCTACGAGCCCTGGTGGATCGCGGTCCTCGAGGCGATGCGCGCTCGGTCTCGCGGGCGTGGCCCTGTCTGGGTCTTCCGCCTGTACCAGTCCCGCGTGGCGGCCATGCGATCGGTCACCGCCGAGCGGCAGGGACTCGTCGCCATCGGGCTCGCCGGCCTGGCCAACGGCATGCAGCGCATGGGTGCCGATGGTGGCTGCCCCGCCCGTGGGCCCGGCGATCATCGGCGCCATCCTGACGTTCGTGTCCCTCGTGGTGGTCCGCAGCCTGTTCGAGGCCTGGCTCACCTTCCACCGGGCCAACGGGGCGCTGAGCCGCCCCGTGGTGCTGGTCGGCCGCTCGCACGAGGTCATCCACCTCAACCACCTCCTGGAGAACCATCCCGAGATCGGTTACCACCCGGTGGGCTACCTGAGCGACGAGCTCGAGCCCGTGTCGGTCGGCGTCGCGCACCTCGGTGGACTGGGCTCCACGGTGCAGGGGCTCGAGCAGACCGGTGCCACCGGTGTGCTCATCGCCGCCAACGGCGTGCCGTCGGTCGAGCTCAACGCACTGGTGCGGACCCTCCACGCCATGGGCGTCCACGTCCACCTGTCCAGCGGGCTGACCCGCATCGGGCACCGTCGGGTCCGCCAGCTGCCGATGGCCCACGAGCCCTTCTTCTACCTCGAGCCGGCCAGCCCCCGCCGCATGGCCATGGCGCTGAAGCGGATCGCCGACGTCGCGGTGGCGTCGCTGGTGCTCGTGCTGACCAGCCCCATCCTGCTGGTGGCGGCGCTGGCCGTGAAGCTCTCCGACGGTGGGCCCGTGTTCTTCCACCAAGTGCGCATCGGCCAGGACGGTCGTCGCATCACGATCCGCAAGATCCGGTCGATGACCGTGAACGCCGAGGACCAGCTCGACGAGCTGCGTGAGCTCAACGAGCGCACCGGGCCGCTGTTCAAGGTCGACGACGACCCCCGCATCACCCGGGTCGGGCACTGGCTACGGGCGTCGAGCGTCGACGAGCTGCCGCAGCTGCTGAACGTGCTCGATGGCAGCCTCAGCCTCATCGGCCCTCGACCGGCGCTGCCCGAAGAGGTCGCGCAGTTCGACGACGAGATGTTGAGCCGGCTGCGTATGCGTCCCGGCGTGACCGGCCTGTGGCAGGTCGAGGCCCGCCACAACCCCTCCTACTTCGCCTACCGCCACCTCGATCTGTTCTATGTCGAGAACTGGAGCCTGGGGCTCGATGTCACGATCCTCGTGGCCACCGCTCGTACCGTCGTGGGCGATGCGCTGCGTTCGCTCGGTCGGGGATCCTCTGCCGGTCCGGACGACACCGACGGCAACGACGAGCTGTCGACGTCCCTGACCGCCTCGGTCGGCTGATCGTCGCATGATCGATGCGGCCGGGCGGCTGGTGCTGGTCGCCAACGCCGGTGGGCACCTGACGCAGCTGTTCCGGCTGGCCCCGCGGCTGCCGTCGTTCGACTCCCCACCCGTGTGGGTCACCAGCGACACCGCGCAGAGCCGGTCGATGCTCGACGGGCAGGACGTCGTGTGGGTACCCGAGGTGGCGCCCCGAGACGTCGCCAACGTGCTGCGGTGCCTGCCGCACGCGTCGAGGCTGGCCCGCCAGCGTCCGGCCATGGCGGTGAGCACGGGCTCCGGGGTGGCCCTGGGGTTCCTGCCGGCGCTGGCCGCGGCGGGCGTCCCGACGCACTACGTCGAGAGCGCCACTCGGGTCGAGGGACCATCGCTGACCGGTCGGCTGCTCCGGTGGAGCCCGCGGGTGCGGGTCTACTCCCAGCACCGGCGCTGGTCCGATGCACGCTGGCGTTACCCCGGCTCGGTCTTCGAGGGCTTCGAGTCGGTCAGCCGTGAGCCAGCCCCGCCGGCGATCCGCCGGGCTGTGGTCACGGTGGGCACCCTCGAGTACCCGTTCGAACGACTGGTCCGCAAGGTCGCGGCGCTCCTGCCCGCGGATGTCGACGTCACCTGGCAGGTCGGTCCGGCCGAGGTGGGGGACCTCCCGATCCGCGCCCGCCGCTCGGTCCCGTCGGCCGAGCTGGCCGAGGCCATCGCGGCCGCAGACCTCGTCATCGCCCACGCCGGCACCGGCAGCGCCCTGGCGGCGTTCGAAGCCGGCCACTGCCCCGTCCTGATCCCTCGGGAACGGGCCCACGGCGAGCATGTGGACGACCATCAGCACCAGACGGCGACCTACCTCGATCGCCTCGACCTCGCGGTGGTGCGATCGGTCGACGCGCTGACCCTCGACGACCTGCACGGCGCGGCCGGTCGACGGGTGGTCTCCGCCGGTGCTCCCCAGGCTTTGACGCTGGTCTGATCACCCTCAGCGCGAAATTCGGCACGCTCTGCCGATATTGCGATCCTGTTACGGCGAATCGATCGAAATCGACGGCATGCCGGCGGGTGGTAGGGCGGTCTCGAGGCTCGATCCGGCTGGTGCGCGCGGATCGCGGGGGTCCGATCGGCTGGAGTCCCGGTTGCGGTCAGGTGACGGGGACGTGGCTTCGCGGTGCACGAGCGCTCCGGAGCACCTCCACGACGAGAGAAAATGGAAAAACTTCCTGCTCACGCAGGGTGAGTTGCACGGCTGGTGCGGCCAGTTCCAGCGACTTGCATGGGACTGCGAAGTCCGCTGACCTGGCCCCGATGGGCCCGATGCGACCGCCCGTGGCGTTCGCGCGAAGCGCGAGGGTCTGGCGTCGGGACGAGACGGGCGGCACAGCGACGGCCAGCGCTGATCCTTCGCCTTTCGTCATGGAACTGTTACATTCCCGTCGTAGCCAAACAGTCCCTCGACGAACAATGAGTCGAACGGCCCACCGACCGCTCAAGTTTCTTCTCCAGGTGTGTCGATAGTCCGCCAGAGCAACACCCCGACCCGATCTTTCGCCAGGAAGCACTCGAGTCCCGCAGCGCTCCCCACCATTGCGAGGAAAAGTAATGACTCGTTCAACCCTCTTCAGACGCGCCCAAGAAGCGCCCCGAGGTCGCAGGATCGTCGCCGGTGCATTGATGCTGGCCCTGCTGACGGGTCTCGTATCCGTGGTCGGTGTTGCCCAGGCCGGTACCTCCTCCGTGAACATCTTCGGCTCGGCCACCCCGACCAACGTGGCCGACACCGATACCCAGGCGGTCGAGCTCGGCACCAAGTTCAAGGTGCAGAAGGTCGGCTGGATCTCGGCTGTCCGCTTCTACAAGAGCAAGGAGAACATCGGTACCCACACCGGCACGGTCTGGCTCAGCACGGGCGAGAAGCTCGGCACCGTCACGTTCTCCAAGGAGAGCGCCTCGGGCTGGCAGACCGCGACCCTGCCGGTGGCGCTGCTGGTGCGGCCCGACCTCACCTACGTAGTCTCATACCACACCAACGTGGGCCGCTACTCGGGCGACCAGTACTACTTCGCCGGCAAGGGTGCCGGGAAGAACGCCGTGCGTGCCCTGGCCGACGGCGTCGTGGGGAGTTCGGGCGTCTTCCGATACGGGTCCACCACCGGCTTCCCGACGTCCACCTACCGGGCCACCAACTACTACGTGGACGTCCAGTTCAAGAACTTGACCGACAGGGCAGGCAACTACAACAACACCACTCTGGCCCCGAACACCACCCAGGCCCCGAACACCACCCAGGCCCCGGCCAGTAGCACCACGGCGGCGCCGACCACGACATCCACCACCAAGGCTCCGGTCACCACCACGACGACCAAGCCGGTCGTGACCCCGCCGCCTCCGTCCGGGTCCGTGCCCTGCTCCCTGACCATCTCGGCCAAGTCCTGCTGGGCCACCAACACCGGTGTGCCGGGTTGGACCGAAGCTGAGATCGTGGCGGGCAAGTCTTCTCTGAAGCACAGCGTCGGCAACCGGACGATCACCGCGAACAACACCGTGATCGACGGCGAGTGGATCGACGGCTGTCTTTCGATCAAGGCCGACAACGTGACGATCAGGAACTCGCTGATCCGTACCATGAACTGGTGCTACGGCGGTGATGGCCAGTCCGGCCCCGCTGCGGTGAGCACCGGCGGCTGCCACGTCGCGGCGTCCAGCCCGAACAACCTCGTGATCATCGATTCCGAGGTCGATGCCGGCAACACGCCTCCGGGAGGCACCTACGCCGGCGTGTCGTCGTGCAACTACAGCCTGATCCGGGCAGATGTCCACGGGGCCGCCGTCACCTTGTGGGCCGGCCACAACGTCCAGATCACCGACTCGTTCATCCACGACCCCACCAACAACGGCGGCACGGATCACACCGAGTCCATCGATGCGGATTCGGGGGATCACGTGACGATGGACCACAACTGGATCAGTGCGGCCAACTCGCCGCAGTCCAGCTATCAGACCGGCGGGATCTCGATCAACAACTCGTGGGGTCCGGCCAAGTACTTCACCGTCACCAACAACTTCATCGAGGGCGCCAACGGTGCCGACGTGAACTTCGGGGCTGCACCCAGCTCGGGCCGTCCCTGGGGCGAAGCACAGTACATCACGTTCACCGGCAACCGGCTGTCGCCCTTCACCGGCTGGGGGAACCTCTTCTCCTACGGCTGGAACGCCGGCAACCCCGGCATGGTGTGGAGCGACAACCGCATCTCGGAGTCGCTGAAGGTCCTGGCGCCGAACGGCTCCTGACCCGTCCGTAGTGCGGTCGATCGACCATCGACTGATGCCCACCGGCCTGCTGCCTGTCACGTGATGTCGTGACAGGCAGCAGGCCTGTAGCATTTCGGCTTGATCTCGAGCGGGGGGCACTAGCGGATGTGCGGCATCGTCGGCGTCCGACGGTTCGACGGCGGCCCCGTGAGCGAGCACCTCCTCCGGGCCATGACGGCCCGGCTGACCCACCGGGGGCCTGACGGCGAGGGGTACTGGGTCGACGGCTCCATCGGGTTCGGGCACCGCCGGCTCTCGATCATCGACGTCGCCGGCTCGCCGCAGCCGATGGCCACTCCTGACGAGGGTGCCCACGTCACGTTCAACGGCGAGATCTTCAACTTCCGCCAGCTGCGGGAGGAATGTGACTACCCCTTCCGGACCAGCGGCGACACCGAGGTGCTCCTCGCGCTCGTACCAGCGAGAAGGCGAGCGGTCGGTCGAGCGGCTGCGGGGCCAGTTCGCCTACGCGATCCACGACGGCGACGATCTGTGGCTCTTCCGTGACCGGCTGGGGGTCCTACCGCTGTTCACCTACCAGGACGACGACATGTTCGCGTTCGCATCGGAGCTCAAGGCGCTGCTCCCGGCCCTCCCGTCGGCCCCGTCGGTCGATCTGGCCAGCCTCGACTCGTACCTCTCCCGGCGAGCGGTCGCTGCACCCCACACCCTGTTCGAGAACGTGCGCAAGCTCCTCCCTGGGCACCGGCAGCGGATCGGGCCGATGGGCGCCTTCGCTCCGGACGCCTACTGGACGCGGCCCACGGCTCCACCCCGAGTCGTGTCGGACGTTGAGGCCGTGCGCCTTGTGTCCGATGGTCTCGAGGACGCGGTCCGCAGCGCGCTCGTGGCCGACGTACCGGTCGGCTCGCTGCTCAGCGGAGGGGTTGACAGCAGCCTGATCGTCGCCCTGGCCACCAAGCAACGTGACGGGGAGCCGGTCGACACCTTCTCGGCCGGCTTCGGCGATCCTCGCTACGACGAGCTGCCGCACGCCCGCGCCGTCAGCCGGGTGTTCGGCACGAATCACCACGAGGTCGTGGTCGAACCCGGCAACTTCGCCGAACTGTGGCCCCGGCTCACGTGGCACCGCGACGCGCCGATCTCCGAGCCGGCCGACGTCGCCGTGTTCGAGCTGGCCTCGCTGGCCCGCCAATCGGTCAAGGTGCTGCTGTCGGGCGAAGGCAGCGACGAGCTCTTCGCGGGCTACCCGAAGTACAGGATGGCGCGCTGGACCAACCTCGCCGACCTCATACCGGCCGGGCTCCGTGCGTCCGCGTTCGGCTCGATCGAGCGGCGCCTCCCCCCGGCGGGAGCGCGGGCGGGCATCGCCCTGCGCACGTTGGCCGCCCCGACCGAGCTCGACCGCCTGGCGTCCTGGTTCGCCCCGTTCACCGCTTCCGAACGGCGTGAGCTGCTGGACGGCATCGCGTCACGGGCGGGGCCGATGGTGGCGCCCGAGGGCGTCGATGCCATCGAGCGCATGCTGGCGTTCGACTGCGAGGGGTGGCTGGCCGACAACCTGCTCGAGCGGGGCGACCGCATGGCCATGGCCGCTTCGGTCGAGCTGCGGCCACCCTTCCTCGACCACCAGCTGGTCGAGCTGGCCTTCTCGCTGCCGTCGAGCGTGAAGGTGCGTCGAGGTCAGACGAAGTGGGTGCTCAAGCAGGTCGCCCGCCAGTACCTGCCCGAGAGCATCGTCGATCGGCGCAAGGTCGGGTTCCGCGTGCCGCTGGACGCCTGGTTCCGCGAGCACCTCCGCGAGATGGCCCGCGACATGCTGCTGGGCCCGAGCTCGTTCGTGGGCACGACGCTCGATCCGGTGGCCGTCCGTGCGCTGCTCGACAGCCACGACTCCGGTCGGCGCGACGAGTCCATCCGCATCTGGACGCTCCTGTCCCTCGAGGTGTGGCACGACGTGTACTTCCGCAGCGGCGACGGTTCGGCTCCGCCCGCCTCCGTCGGCTCGCCCCTCGTGGACCCGGCGGATTGAGTCGGGTCGATCAGCGCTTCAACGAGCGCGCCCGGTCCCGAGCCTTCTTGGCCAGGGGTACGAGCACGGGAGGGACCCACTCCACGAACCTCGACGTCGTGCCGGGCTGGCGACGGAACTCCTCGCCCGGCCGGGGCCGGAAGTCGGTGGTCCGCGACCTGCTCAGCTCCGAGGCCGGCCGGCCGTTGCTGTAGTAGTAGAGCGCCATCGACCTCCGGGTGCGGTCCGGCGGGCAGGCCAGCGGGTCGGGGTGGCCGTGCAGGCTGAAGTCGGTGGTGTTGAAGATCACGGCTCGGTTGGCGACCGGCACCACCCGCTCCTGGCAGGCGGTCATGTCCCGGTCCCAGAGCTCGAGGCCGCCGCCCCACTCGGCATCCCAGTCCTCGTTGAGGTACACGATCATGTTGAGCCGGCGGTCGAGCAGGAGCTCCTCGTGCCAGTTGAAGTCCGAGTGCACCTTGAGGTGGCCGCCGCGCTCGATCTGGTGCAGGCCGCCGCCCCAGAAGTGCGGGTCGGGGATCAGGCCCGAGATGCCGGTGAGCTGCTCGAGGAAGTCGACCATGGTCTCGGAGTTGAACTGGTCGAGCACGTGGCGCGTGTACGGCGGGATCGCTCGCGTGTCGTCGGTGGCCAGCTTGACCTCCTGGTCCGCGTCGAACCGCTCCCAGTCGAGGTCCCGCGGTCCGGGGAACTCCTCGATGATCCGATCGATGACGTCGTCGGGCAGGAAGTCGTCGAGCACGACGTGGGGGAAGGGCTGGGCCGACCGGTAGGCCGCCGCGTTGGCAGCCGCGATCGCCGTCAGGCGCTCCTGGTCGAAGAAGAACAGGTCCACGGTCTCGTGCTCCGTCGCGTCCGGGGGGATGAGGCGGGCTACAGCTTCGCCGATGCGTCCCGTCAGGGCCAGCGGGTCGACGGGTCGCCGGGTGCGCCGTCGGGTCGGGGCAGGAACGGCCTGGCGTCAGAGCGCCGGGTGATCCGCGTCCCAGGTCGAGACCTTGGCGTTCCACGTCGACGTGGTGGCCAGGGTCAGGTTCGTGCACTGGCTCGTCCACGAGGCCAGCTCGGCGGCGGGCCAGGTCTGGGAGTTGACGAGCGTCACGTTGTTGCAGGTCGTGCCGGGCGGCAGACCCAGGAACCCGTTGGCGTTGCCGCCGAAGGCGCCCGGGTCGTCGGCCCGGAACGTGGAGTCGTGGACGTCGAGCTTCGGCGCCACGCCGTCCTTGGCGGGGTTCGAGGCCCACTTGAAGAACCCGCCATGGCGGTCGTAGCCGTACTTCGCCGTGTTGTAGCTGTTGTGGTACGGGCGGACCCAGACCAGCGAGTTCTTGACCTCGACGCGGTTGCTGCCGCCGTCCCAGAACGGCGACGAGTTGTCCATGGCGGACATGAACACGGTGCAGCCGTCGAACTTGCTGTCGTCCACCACGCCGCTGTTCATGGCGTCGTTCTGGATGCAGTCGTCGTGGATGTAGCCCGAGGCGCCGTTGGCGCCGTCGATGCGCACCCCGGTCACCCGCCAGTTGGTGGCGGTCGGGTCGAACTCGATGCCGTCGCCCTGGTTGTAGATCCGGGTGCCGACGACGTGGAAGTCCGCGGTGAGCACGGTCAGGCCGGCGACCCGGTGCCAGGTGGTCCAGGGCGTGGCCTCGGGATCGATGCCGGAGGTGATGGTCCCGCCGAGCATGCAGAGGTCGTCCCGCGAGCCGACCGGGTTGTGGAACTTCACCCCGACGCCGAAGCCGTTCGCGTCGAGCTCGGAGTCGTCGAACGTGCGTCCACGGGCATCCACGGTGGTTCCGTCGGCGAGCAGGAGCAGGCTGCTGGGCCAGTGGCTGGCCGGATCAGCCGGCACCCGATAGATCGGGCGGGACCCGTCCGTGCAGGCGCTCGACGCGGCGTCGCGCGGCGTGCAGGCGGCCGCCACCGCCAGGAGGGCGAGGACGAGCGGGATCACGAGGAGCTTTCGAGACATCGGGTGGCGTCCTGGAGAAGATGACGAAACGGTGACGAAAGTATGACGGACCGATGTCGATCAGGTCGAGTTCCTGGGCGAAACGGTCGCCTGAGCATCGACTGACCCGGCTCCCGCCTTGAGCCGAACCTCGCTGGCGCGCAGCCGTCGCCCCAGAGGGCGACTGGTAGCATCAGCCGGCATCACCCGGCCCGGCGCCGCCCGGTCGACGAGGGAACCTGAGGAGAGGTATGCGGATCGCCGACGAGACGTCCAGGACCCTGAACGAGTACCTGCTGCTCCCCAACCTCACCACCGAGGACTGCATCCCGGAGAACGTCGACTTCAGCGCCCCGGTCGTCCGCCACCGGGTCGGGGAAGAGTCCGCCGTCCGCATCGCCGTGCCGCTGACCAGCGCCATCATGCAGGCCGTGTCGTCGCCCGAACTGGCCGTCGCGCTGGCCCAGTGCGGCGGCATCAGCTTCATCCACCACGACCAGGGCATCGCCGATCAGGCCGAGATGGTCGGCAGCGTCAAGCGGCACAAGGCCGGCTTCCGCTACAGCGAGATCAACGTCAAGCCCACTGCGACGTTGGGCGAGCTGACCCACCTTCTGAGCTCGGCCGACCGTGACATCGCGGTGGTCACCGACGACGGCAGCTCGCACGGGCTCTTCCTCGGCCTGATCTCCACCCACGACTTCCACCCGAAGCGGCACCGACTCGACAACACCGTTGACACCCGCATGCGCCTGGCGTCGGACCTGGTCACGGCTCCGCCGTCGATCTCGTTGTCCGATGCCAACACCCTGATCTGGGAGAACCGCCTCGACGTGCTCCCGATCGTCGGGCCCGAGGGGCGGCTCGAGTCCATCGTGTTGCGGCGCGACTACGAGCTGCACAAGCGGTTCCAGAACGAGACCATCGATGGCGACAAGCGCTTCATGGTCGGCGCCGGGGTCAACACCCACGACTATCGCGAGCGCATCCCGGCGCTGGTCGACGCCGGGGCCGACGTCCTCTGCATCGACTCCTCCGACGGCTACTCCGTCTGGCAGGAGCACACGCTCGCCTACGTCCGCGAGACCTACGGCTCCGACGTGCGCATCGGCGCCGGCAACGTCGTCGACGCCCGGGGCTTCCGCTACCTGGCCGAAGCCGGGGCCGACTTCGTGAAGGTCGGCATCGGCGGCGGGTCGATCTGCATCACCCGGGACCAGAAGGGCATCGGCCGGGGCCAGGCGTCGGCGCTCATGGACGTCGTGGCCGAGCGTGACCGCTTCGCCGAGGAGACCGGCGAGTACGTCCCGGTCTGCTGCGACGGCGGCCTGCTCAGCGAATACCACATGGCCATCGCCTTCGCCCTCGGCGCCGACTTCGTCATGCTGGGCCGCTACTTCGCCCGGTTCGACGAGAGCCCGTCACGGCTCGTCACCGTCGACGGCCAGTTCCTCAAGGAGTACTGGGGCGAGGGATCGCAGCGGGCCCGCAACTGGTCGCGCTACGACCAGCACGACGAGGCGGGCGAAGCGGCGCTGGTGTTCGAGGAAGGCGTCGACGGGTACGTGCCGTACGCCGGCAGCCTCTACGACAACGTGTCGCTCACCATCGCCAAGCTCCGAGCCACCATGATCAGCTGCGGCTCGACCACGCTGCCGTCGTTCCACGAGAGCGCGGTGCTGGTGCCGGTGTCGCACCAGACCTACCTGCAGAACTCCCACGAGGTGCGCCTGCGGGAGCGCCCGAGCGACTCCAGCCAGTAGCTACGAGAGCAACCTTCGGCTGTCGGACTGGCGCCGCCGGGACTTCGACATGAGCAGCTCGATGAGCGATAGCACCGCGGACTTCACCGATTCCATGTAGCGGGCGTCGCACAGCACGATCGGGTGCTACCGAGCGGCAACCGTCCCCCGGCCGCACTTCCTGATGATCAGCCGGTCGTGACGTTCCAGCGGATGCGATACGTCGCGCCGTCGCCCGTGTAGTCGACGTCGAGCGGTCCGGCCCGCAGCGCCCTGCCGACCACCGCCGTCGGCAGCCCTGAGGCGAGCTTGGCGTCGACGGTGTCAGCCAGGTCGCCGGTGACCGCCACGAGGAAGAGCACCTTGAACCCGATCACGTCGTCGGGGTCGCCGAACGAGCTGAACCAGATGCCGACCCCCCGCCAGAACGACGGGGTGGCCGCGGCCTCGACCCGTCGGGCCGCCTCGGCCAGGCGGTCCGCGGCGGTGGCCGGGTCGAGGATCTGGCTGAACGAGAGCGGTTCGATCTGGGTCCGGAGCTGGGTGTCGAGCTCGGCGGCGACGTCGTCCATGATCCCGTTGATGGCGCTCCAAGGGCTGGCGTCGCTCTCCATGGCCACGGTGACCGCCCCGACGATCTCGGGCGACCGCCCGGCCAGGATGTCGCCGATGTTCGCGGTCAGCACGTTCGGGAACGAGGTGGCGGCCATGGCCGCCGGGACGGTGGCCGAGTCGCCGTCGTAGATGTGGGTGGCGATCTCGGACAGGTTGCCGAGGTAGCGGACCTTGGTGGACCCGGCAATGCCCGGCGTGACCCGGAACTGGATGACCGCGACGTAGGGCTCGTCGCCATTGGAGAAGAAGCTCTCCTCCTGGGCGTCGATGGCGGTGAGGGTCTGGCCGGCCACGCCGGCGTTGGTGAGGCTGCAGCTCGCCGTCATCGAGACCAGCGACGAGCAGCACCGCCCCGATCCTGAGCCGCCGGGCGGAACGAGCGGTGGTCGTCGGCATGGCAGAACCCCCAGAGTTCAACGTGGCGTCAAACTACTCGGCCCTTGTTCGCGGTGCCGGGACGCGGGACCTCAGGTCTGGGAGCGCGTGCCCGACACCCCGACCGGCCACCACGTCGTCTCGAGGTCGGTGAAGCCGCTGATGCGGAACCAGGACTCGAGCTCCTGGGTCTTGTACGTGTCCCGATACGCCGGCGAGAGCACGTCGAACCAGGTGATGGTCAGCTCTGGATAGCTCCGGTCGCGGGTCAGTACCCGCCACCGCGAGTTGTCCTTGAGGCCGGGGACGTTGGCCAGCGCGGCGAGCGGCCGGATCGCCAGCCAGGTGATCCGAGAGAGCGTCTGACAGAGGGCGAGGAGGCGCTGGTGCGGCCAGTCCCAGACCTTGAAGGGCGCCAGCATCCCGCGCAGAGCCGCGAACGGGCTGATCTTGCGCTCGTAGACCCAGACGTAGAGGCGACCGGTCGGCGCGACGACACGGGTCAGGCCGATAAAGGCGCGGGTCGTGTCGCCGGTGTGGTGGATCACGCCGTTGCTCCACACCAGGTCGAAGGCCGCTCGGAGGGGGATGTCGAAGATCGACGCCCGCACGATGTGGAGGTTCGGCAGCGACCGGGCCTCGGCCTGCACCGCAGTGATCGACGGGTTCACGTCGATGCCCACGAACGTGGTGTCGGGGTAGCGGCGGGCCAGCTCCGTGGTGAGCGCGCCGCTCCCACAGCCGGCGTCGAGGACGACCTTGCCGACGATGTCCGACTCGGTGACGGCCAGGCCCTCGAAGAACGACTGCACGTCTTCGTCGATGGTGCGGCCGAACACGGTCCCGTCCTCGAAGCCGCCCTGGTGCCAGGTCTCCCACTCGAAGCCGAAGCTGTCGGCCACGTCGCCCGACCGCTCCTCGTCGCTGAGGATGATGGGCAGGCCGTGCTCGATCGAGAAGTCCTGGCCACAGGTGGTGCACCGCAAGCTGCCGGCGATCACTTCGCCGTCGGACTCGGTCTCGGTCGCCTCGAGCTCGAACGCGGTCCCGCAGGCCGGGCAGACGAGGAGGTCCAGTAGAGATGGCTTCATGTCCCCTCCAGGGAATCAGGTTCGGATGCAGCGGACTCGGTCTCGCGCAGGAGCAGCCGCGCCGCGGCGTCCCAGGTGGAGTGCTCGACCGCGGCCCGGCGACCCGCCGGTGTGGCCAGGCCTCCGTCGGCGATCGTGGCGGTGACGGCGGTGACGAAGTCGTTGTAGGTCGAGGCGATCCGCACGAGTCGGTCGTAGCGGTGGACCTCGGGGAAGTCGGTGCTCACGATCGGAAGCCCCAGAGCGAGGTATTCCTTGAGCTTGATCGGGTTCGAGTGGCGGATCCACTCGTTGTCCTTCCAGGGCATGAGCCCGATGTCGAACCCGCGAGCCATAGGCGGGGATGTCGGCGTAGGCTCTTGAACCCGAGGATGTGGACGTTGTCGCAGCGCCTCGAGCGCGGTCGAGGGAACAGGTAGCATCACCGATCAGAACGAGGCTGCACGTCGGGCAACGTCCGGGCCAGCACGCTCGAGGAGGTCGAAGTCGACCAGGTAGTCGTCGAGGCCGCCGAAGAACCCGACCCTCGGGTCGCGGGATGGTCGCGCAGATCCGCCGGGATCTCGTCGTCCGATCGAGCGCGTGAAGTGCTCGATGTCGACACCGTGGTCGAGCAGCCGCGGCCCGGTCGCCGGTGTAGCTCGGCCTCGTCGACGCAGCAGGGCCTGCGGCGCTGTAGAAGATGCGCTGGGCCGCGGTCAGGCACTCGCATCCTCGAGCTCGCGGACCGCTGTCGCCGTCGGCCTCGGGGAAGCTCGAGTGCTTGTCCGACCGGTTCATCACCAGAGCCGAGTGCGTCGATGTCCTCGGGCGGCGTCGATGGCGGTCGGGATGGTCAAGACGATGACGGGGTCGGGCCGGCCGGGCCTGGATGACGCCGATGCGCCGCGCCGCCCGCTCGACCTGCAGCGCGGACGATCCAGGCGCCGATCCGCCGTGCGGTCGGGCTGCCGTAGCTGGGGAACGGCAGTGGGGTCATCACGTGGAAGCCGGGGTTGGCTCGGGATCGGGCCGGTCGTGCGGCGGCCGACGCTGCAGCAGCCTTCCGCCCGATGCGCCGGAGGGGTTGCGGTGCTGCGGCCGGGCAGCGGGACCCGCAGCCCGATGCTGTTGACGAGCAGGACGGGGCGACGCTGCGCGACCCGGCGGCAGAAGCTGGAAGTCCGAGTGCGCCTGGTTGTGGTACCACCAGTCCTGGGCCGAGAAGCAGATCCAGTCCGGGAGGTGCAGGCACGGGAGGCTCGGGCGCCCGCAGCACGATCGCCGGTGCCTGGCCGGGCGAGATCGCGCCAGCGGCCCGGCGGCTGTTCGGCCGCCGAATGGCCCGGATGCCCTCGGCCGAGGAGCGACGCCGACGCGGAACGCCGCCGTCGATGCCCGGCCGTGGCGCCGTCGGTGCAGCCGGACCCGGTTGACGGTGCGCATCGACCAGAGACGAGGTGAGTGCTCGAGGTCGCCGCCGAGGTGCACCAGCTCGGCCTCGGCCACGAATCGCACCCGATGCCCGAGCGTCCCTGGCCCTCAGCATGAAGTCGGTCTCTTCGGAGTAGAGGAAGAACGACTCGTCGAAGGCGCCGACGTCATCGAGGCAGGCCCGCGAGAGAGGAGCATCGCCCCACCGGATGCCCAGTCGGGCTCGAACCCGGTGCGATAGTCGGCGGGGTCGACGATGATCTCGTCTGCGGTGCGCAACCTCGCCTGGAGCCGGCCACCCAGCGCCGCCTGTGCCATGTCCTGTCGGATCGAGGGTTCGCGGCGCATCGAGAGCTGCAGTTCACCTTCGGCTCCGACAAGTCGGGGGACCGCGATGCCCGAGTTCTCCAGACCCTCGAGCAGAGCGAGTCACCGAGCCCGGTCGCAGCCGGATGTCAGGGTTGAGCACGAGCACGGGACCCGACGACTCCGAGACCGCGATCCCCTGGTTGATGGCGAACGAGAACCCGCCGTTGTGGCCGGTGCGCAGGTACCGCGAGCCGTGGTCAGGCCCGCCCCGACGATGGCGGCCTCGGCGACCGCGACGGTGTCGTCGGTGGAGTCGTTGTCCGCCACGATGACCTCGACCGGTCCAGTGCCCTCGAGACCCTCGGTCATCGAGGCGAGGCAGTCGCCGATCACGTCGGAGCTGTTGAAGGTGACCACGACGACGGTCAGTCCGCCCGTGTCCGGGTCGGTCACTCCAGGATCGCTGACAGGATCCTCACCGTTGGTCCCGGGATCTCTCGTGCAGAACGGGACGCCGCCCACCTCATTCCGACTGATCTCCTTGCCTTGATGGCAGCGTGGACCGAACCCACAACGCTGCTCTCGCGTAGGTGGGTGGCCCGTCGAGGGGCAGTGACCGACGACCGCGCCCTACGGTGACGGCGGCTCTGGCGATCGGCGGGCAAGAAGGGGGACTCGTGGACTTCGAGGTGCCGCAGGACATCCAGCAGACGCTGGACGCGATCGACGCGTTCATCGAGGCCGAGATCCGACCGCTGGAGGAGCAGGACGACAACATCCGCTTCTTCGACCACCGACGGGAGTGGGCCCGGACGGACTTCGAGGGCGGTGGCATCCCGCGGACCGACTGGGAGGAGCTGCTGGCCGAGATGCGACGGCGAGCACGGGCAGCCGGGTGGCTGCAGTGGGCCCTGCCTGCGGAGTACGGCGGGCACGACGCCTCGAACCTCGAGATGGCGATCATCCGCGAGCACCTGGCCGCCAAGGGCCTCGGGCTGCACAACGACCTGCAGAACGAGAGCTCGATCATCGGCAACTTCCCGACCGTGCTGATGATGCGCGACTTCGGGACCGAGGCCCAGAAGGCCGTGTGGATGCCGGGCTTCCTCGACGGGAGCCGGCGGCTGGCCTTCGGTCTCACCGAGCCGGGCCACGGCTCGGATGCGACCTACCTCGAGACCACCGCCGTGCGCGACGGCGACGAGTGGGTCATCAACGGCCAGAAGCGGTTCAACTCGGGGCTGCACCACGCCACCCACGACATCGTCTTCGCCCGCACCTCCGGCGATCCGGGATCTCCCTTCGGCATCAGCGCGCTCCTCGTGCCGGTCGATGCGTCGGGGTTCCACATCGACTTCTACTGGTGGACGTTCAACATGCCCACCGATCACGCCGAGGTCACCATGACCGACGTGCGCATCCCGGTCGACGCCGTCTTCGGCGAGGTCGACCGAGGGCTCGAGCTGGCCCAGCACTTCGTGCACGAGAACCGCATCCGCCAGGCCGCCTCGTCGCTCGGCGCCGCCCAGTACTGCATCGACGAGGCCGTGGCCTACGCCAACCAGCGGGTCACGTGGGGCAAACCGCTGTCCCGCAACCAGGCCATCCAGTTCCCGCTCGTCGAACTGCACACCGATGCGGCGATGCTGCGCCAGCTGATCCGCTCGACGGCCTGGTCGCTCGATCGTCAGCACCACATGGAGGTCACCCACCTCGTGGCCATGTGCAACTACCGGGCCAACCGCCTGGCCTGCGACGCCGCAGACCGCGCCATGCAGACCTGCGGCGGCATGGGCTACACCCGCCACATGCCCTTCGAGCACATCTACCGGCACCACCGGCGCTACCGGATCACCGAGGGCTCCGAGGAGATCCAGATGCGCAAGGTCGGCCAGCAGCTGTTCGGCCTCGGCCGCACGCCCGCCAACTGACTCGAACGGTCCCGGGTCGGCACGCGAAGCTCTCGCATGGTCGACACGAAGGATTGGACCTGGGTCCTCGAGCAGCGCTGTCCCGACTGCGGATTCGACGCCGGCGAGCTGGCTCGGGACCAGATCGGCTCCACCACCCGCCGGGTCGCCGAACGCTTCGAGGGCTTCCTCGAGCGCGACGGTGTCCGTGACCGGCCGGCGCCCGACGTGTGGTCTGCCCTCGAGTACGGCTGCCACCTGCGCGATGTTGGGCGGATGTTCGGCGAGCGCCTGACCCTGATGCTCGACGAGGACGGTCCGCAGTTCGGCAACTGGGATCAGGACGACACCGCCATCGTCGATCGCTACGACCTCCAGGACCCGGCCGTGGTGGAGGTCGAGCTGGCGGTCTCGCTGGGCGCGCTGGCCGACGCCTATGACGCGGTGCGCCCTGACCAGTGGGACCGCCCGGGGTTCCGTTCGAACGGCTCGATCTTCACCGTCGAGTCGCTCGGCCGGTACATGGTCCACGACCTCGTGCACCACGTCTGGGACATCGACCCGGGTGACCCGATCTGATCGTGGCCCGATCTGATCGCGGCCGGTCTGATCGTTCAGCGAGCGGCGCCGGCGGCCATCGTGTGGGGGCCGCCCGGGAGGTAGCCGCCGGCGTCGCGGATGGCGTCGCCCCAGGGGTCCATGATCGCGACCAGCTCGTCGAGGTCGGCGCCGAGGCCATCGAGGATCGGCTGGCACTGCAGGTCTGTGGCCACCTCCACCGCTTCCCGCTGGGCCCGACCCTCGGTCGACAGGCCGTCGCCGTCGAGCAGGCCGCGGTCGAGCAGGCGGGCCTCGGCCGCATCGAGGTCGCCGTTCGACCACGCCCGACTGCGGACGTAGGTGCGCATGGGCAGGCCCCAGTAGAGCTCGGTCAGCAGCCCGATCTCGGTGGCGTCGAAGCCGGCCGAGGTCCACGCCGCGATGTGCGCATCGCCGCGGAACTCCCGCAGCAGGTCGCCGAGGCGCCACGCGTCGCCCATGGGATCGCCGGGCAGGCCGAGGGAGAGCTGCCCGGCGAAGAGGGCCCGGCCCTCCGGGCGCAGCGGTTCGACGGCCCGGCCCAGGAGCTCGGTCACCCGGTCGAGGCCGTCGGGCTCGGCGCCGAGGATCCGCACGAGCTGTGCGGTGGCACCCCGGGTGCGGGCGGCGCAGATGGTGGCGGCATCGGTGAGGGCCCATCCGGCGTCGACCGCCGGGACGACCACCGCCGGGTTGAACACGCCGAACGCCGACGCGATCAGCTCGCCGGGCACCTGCCCCATGACCGAACCCCGGCTGCAGAAGTACGCCGGGCCGTCGGGCATGTGCACCTCGCCGAGTGCGCCGGGGCTCGGTGCGAACCCCAGGGCCTCGTACTCGGCGTGGCATTCGGGCGAGAAGTACACCTGCCCGGTGAACGGCTCGAGCGTGGCGGCCAGGCGGCGGGCATCGGTGAACGAGCCGGCCGATGCGCCCGAGGCCGATGAGGTGGACACCGATGAGGTCGAGCCGTTCGTCACGGTCTCAGTGCGCGGCGCTGGGGAGGTTCATGGTCCAGTAGAGGAAGTTGGTGGTCTCGGTCAGGATCTGGTCGCGGTGCGCGGCGTAGGGAACGTGCCCTTCGCCGGTCCAGGTGGTGAGCTCGGAAGTGAGCCCGGCGGCGGTGGCCTTGGCCTGCGTGTCGACAGCCCACTGGTAGGGCACCAGCGGATCAGCCGTGCCGTGGAACAGCAGGCTCGGAGCGTCGCCGCTGCTGGGCGTGGTGAGTACGGCGGCGCCGGACAGCGAGACTGCGGCTCGGACGGCCGACGAGTAGCCGGGGTTGCCGCTGGTGCCGGGGTCGGTCGGGTCGAAGCCGACGTTCATCGCGGTGATGGCGCCGGCGGAGGTGCCGGCCACCGCGATGCGGGTGGGGTCGACGCCGTAGGTGACGGCGTTGGCCCGCAGGAACCGGACCGCGGCCTGGGCGTCGTGCTTGGCGTCGACGATCGAGGTCACGCAGGCAGCTGTCGGCGTGCTCGACGAGCAGCCGCTGGACAGCCGGTAGTTGATCGAGACGTTGACGTAGCCCTTCTTGGCGAAGGTCGTGGCCTCGTCGACGATCTCGGGCGACGTCTTGTCCCCCGAGCTGAACGATCCGCCGTGCACCCACACGATGGCCGGCCGCTGCGTGACCGTGTCGCCCGAGGGCACATAGGAGTCGAGCTTCAGCGTCACCGTCTGGCCCTGCTGGTTCACCGCGCTGCCGAACGTGATGTTGCTGGTGGTGACGACGCTCGTGACCACCGCGTCGCGGTAGCGCACCGGAGCGTTGCCCGGAGGCGTCGTCACGCGCAGGTCGCATCCCATCACGGCGATCGACAGCACGGCCAGCACGGCCAACAGGACACGGCGACGCATCAGAACCCCCCGGTTGCGGTGGACCGATGGTCACGCGGTCCGAGGGCCCCGTCAAACCGCGTCCGTGTCGGCCCGGCAGGTGGTCGCCCAGACCTGGCGGCATGCCGTCACTACGCTCTGACCATGGAGGTTCGCTGGAGGGTGGTGGCCGTCGTGGTCGCCGTGATGGCGGCCGGATGCTCGTCGTCGCGTCCGTCGGCGTCGCCGGCGGCCGATGTCCCCTCCGGCGCCCAGCGGGTCGACGTGGCGCTGACAGGCTCCGGCTGCACGCCTGACCACGTCACGGTCCGACCGGGGCTGGTCGCGTTCGCCGCGTCCAACTCCAGTGGTGGGACCGCGTCGTTCGCGGTGGTCAGCGGGGGCGGCGCGGTCGGCGAGCTCGAGCAGATCGACGAGGGCCAGACGGCGGTCCTCTCGCTGGACATGGTGGCCGGCACCTACCGGTCGGTGTGCCGGCTGGGCCCGACGGTCGGGGGTGGCAGCGTCCAGGTGGGTGACACGGGCGGCGACGCGGGGGTGGGCTCGGCGCCCGATCTCACCTCCGCCACGGGTGCCTACCGGGCCGCGCTGACTGCGGTCGCGGAGCGGGCCGCGGCCGCGGCCGGAGAGCTCCGCCGGGCGTGCGATGCCGGTGACCTGGCTGCCGCCCGCCAGGCCGAGGCCGGGTTGCGCCGGAGCTACGGGCAGCTGCAACCGGCCGCTCGCGACTTCACCGCGGTGCCGGTCACCGGACGCCAGGACCTCGGTGCGAGCATCGATCCGGTGGAGCCGACGATCGCCACCTCGGGTGGGCTGCCGCAGATCGAAGCCGGGCTCTGGATCGACGGCACCACCGCCGGGCTGGCGGACGTCGCCACCCGGGTGCAGTTGCAGCTCATGGCGCTGGGGGCCCGGATCGGCACGGTCTCGATCGCGCCGACATCGGTGGCGCCCGACCTGGCCGGCTACCTGGGTTCGGTCCCTTCGACGCGCCTCGTCGCGGCCGGTGATCCGACCGGCCGGTCGCAGCTGCTCGCCGCGGCCGGTGCCGTGGACGGGGCCGGAACCTTCACGACGGCGTACGGCGACGCGCTCACCCGACGGGACCCGAAGCTCGCCGCCGCGCTGACCGATCGCCTGGCTCGAGCCGAGGTCGCCTCGACCGCAGTCGTCGACCTGGACCCGGCGGCACCGACGATGGCGCCGGCGCTCCGCGCGCTCGCCGACGCGATCAACGCTGTTGCCGACACCGTGTCGACGGCGGGCGCGGCCCTCTCTCTGCCGGTGCCCCCGTGACCGCTCCCCGCCGGCGGATCGATCGACGGACCTTCCTCGCCGGGGCCGGCGGTGCCGGGCTGGGTGTGGGAGTCGGGGCCCTGGTCGGCGGCCAACGGGCCGATTCGGCCGGCGCTTCGAGCCCCCCGACCACCGAGCAGCCGTCGCTCGTGCTGTTCTGGGGCGATCACCAGGCGGGCATCGCCACCCCGGCCCAGGATCACCTGCACATCGCCGCCTTCGACCTGATCTCCGGGTCCCGTGACGAGGTCGCCGCCCTCCTCGCGACCTGGACGGCGACTGCGGCGGCCCTGAGTGCAGGCGAGCCGGCCGGGACCCTCGACGATTCGCTGCCCCGTCCACCAGTCGACACGGGTGAGGCGCTCGGGTCGGGCCCGGCGAACCTCACCGTCACCTTCGGCTTCGGCCCAGGGCTCTTCGAGCGGGACGGCGTCGATCGCTATGGCCTGGCCGGGCGGCGTCCTCCGGCGTTGGCCGAGCTGCCGGCCTTCCCCGGGGATCAGCTCGATCCGAGCCGCAGCGGCGGCGATCTCCTCGTGCAAGCGTGCGCCGACGATCCGATGGTCGCCTTCCACGCCGTGCACATGCTCGCCCGCCAGGCCCGCGGGGTGGCGGCGCTCCGATGGTCGCAGGTCGGGTTCGGCCGCGCGTCCTCCACCACCCGGGATCAGGTGACGCCCCGCAACCTCATGGGGAACAAGGACGGGACCAACAACCTGCGGGCCGACGACGGCGATCTCCTGGACCAGCACGTCTGGGTCGGCGACGAGGGACCGGACTGGATGCGGGGCGGCTCCTACGTGGTCGTGCGCCGCATCCGGATGCACCTGGAGGCCTGGGACCGGGCCACGCTCGGCGAGCAGGAGGAGACGATCGGTCGACACAAGGTCAGCGGCGCGCCGCTCGGCGGAGCCGACGAGTCGAGCCCGGTCGACCTCGAGGCCAACGACCCGGCGGGCCAGCCGCTGATCCCGGCCCGGGCCCACATCCGCCTTGCCGCTCCGGACACGAACGGTGGCGCGCGCCTGCTGCGGCGCGGCTACTCGTTCGCCGACGGCATCGACGCGCTGGGCCAGCAGGACGCCGGCCTCTTCTTCATCTGCTACCAGCGCGACCCGCAGCAGCAGTTCGTGCCGGTCCAGCAGCGGCTGGCCGACGCCGACGCCCTCAACGAGTACGTGGTGCACACCTCGAGCGCCGTCTTCGCCTGCCCACCCGGGGTCACCGAGGGGCAGGCGATCGGTGCCGAGCTGTGGTCGACCTGACCGGACCTCAGGGCAGGTAGGCGCCGGAGTTGGCGGCCAGCACCTCGACCCCGACCAGGTTCCACTGGTCGTTGGCCGGTGAGGTGTCGCCCATGGCGACGATCGAGCCGGCCGCTCCGGTCTGGGTCGAGGTGCCCTGGGCCCAGAACGTGTCGCCGGTACCGGTGTCGACCCACTCGCCGGCGATGACCTGGCCGGTCGCCGGCACACGGGCGACGGCCCGATCCCAGTCGTTGCCCACCGCGAACAGCCACGACTGCGGCTGGGTCGTCGTGAGGCTCACCGATGGCGCCCCGGTCGTGGCCGAGCCCGCCACCGACGCCCCCACGCCGGCCGTGCCCTGGAAGGCCATGACCTGCAGCATGCCGTCGAAGCCCGTCTTGCCCGGCTTCGCCGTGACCTGGGCCGACGTGAGCACGGAGGTGGTGCTGGCTGCCCAGACCTCGGACACGCCGAGGGCACCGTTGGCCCGCTTCAGGAGGGTCCAGGTGAGACCGGCGCCGGTGACCGTGGTGGTCTGGCCGCCGGTGGTCGGTCCGTCGTAGGCCACGAAGGCCAGGAGTTGCTCGGCCGCTGCGGCCGTGTGGAAGGCCGGGGTCGTGAGCCGGCCCCGACCGTGGAGGTTGATGTTCACGTCCCGGACGATGCACACCGACACGTTGCTGACGGTGACGGTGACCGGGGCGGACACCGCGGTGCGGCCCCCGGAGTCGGTGGCTGTGGCCGTCAGGGTGTGGCTGCCGTTGAGCGACGTGACCGTGTTCCACTGGGTGCTGTAGGGCGCCGAAGTCACGACGACCCCGAGCGGGAGCCCGTCGAGGGCGAACTGCACCGAGGTGATCGGGAGCGGGTCGGTGGTGGTCGCGCCCACCGTGATCGTGCCCGAGACCTGCTGGCCGGCGGTGGGTGCGGAGATCGCGACGGTGAGCGGGGCGATCACGTTGCTCACGGTGACCGCTACCAGGGGTGCCGTCCCGGTCGCGCCATCGGCGTCGGTCGCGACGGCGCTGACCGTGTGCGGGCCGTTGGTCATGAGCGCGGTGTTCCACGTCGCCGTGTACGGGGCGGTGCTGAGCGCGGGGCCGAGCGGCTGACCGTCGATGAGAGGCTGGACGCTGATGACCGAACCGCCGGCGGGCGGCGTGGCCGCGATGGTGACCGGCACCGCGTCGGCGACCGTCTGACCGGCGGTCGGGGTGGTGACCGCCACCGTCGGGGGAACCGGCGGTGGCCCGGTGGGCTTCAGCTCGACGGCGGCGAGGTTCCACCGGTCCTTGGTGGGAGCGGTGTCGTCGAGCGTGATCGTCTGTCCGACCGTCGTGCCGGGCGCAGTGGTGTGCTGCGACCAGAAGCTGTCGCCGGTCGCGGTGTCGAGCCACTGCGAGAACAGCGCCTGGCCGGCGCCGAGCGTCCGGGCGACGGCCTTGTCCCAGTCGTTGCCGACGGCAACGCCGACCGAGCCCACCGCGGTGGACGAGTAGCTGACCGTGGGCGCCCCCGTCCCGGCACCGGCCGCGGCCGACGTGCCGATCGTGGCGTTGCGCACGCCGACGACGTCGAGCGAGAGGTCCATGCCACCCTGGGCCAAGGTCGCGGTGACGCTGATGTTGGCGGTCGGGTTCGCCACGTCGGCGGCCCAGATCTCCGAGGTGCCGAGCTGTGCGTTGGCCCGCTCGACGAGCGACCACGAGAGGCCACCGCCGCTCACCGTCGCCGTCTGGCCCGGACCGCGGCCGTCGGAACCGACGAGCGCGAGGAGCACCTCGGCGGGAGCCGTGGTGGCGAACGCCGGGGTCGTGGCCGAGGACCTGCCGGTGGCGGAGGTGGTTTGGTCGAAGACCACGGCGCCCACGCTGGTCGGCACGCTGACCGAGACGGCCGGAGCCGTGCCGGCGTAGCCGTTGGCGTCGATGGCTTGCGCGCTCAGCTGGTGGCTACCGGCTGGCAGCGGGGGCACCGTCGTGGCCCACGGGGCCGAGGTGAGCACCGGGCCGAGCGGGGCGCCGTCGAGCAGGTACTGCAGGCGGCTGACCGACACGATGTCGCTCACCGAGGACTGCAGGGTGACCGAGCCGGAGACGGTCGACCCGTCAGCCGGGCTGGTGATGGTGACGACCGGCCGGGTGGCGGCCGGCGTGACCTGCTGAAGGACGGTGACCTTGGTGCCGGTGATCTGCAGCTGCGTGTCGGTCACCGACAGGTTGGGTCCGGACTGGGCGAAGTAGTCGCCCGGATCGGCCTGGCCGCGCAGCCAGTAGATCCCGTCGGGCACGTTGGAGATGTCGATGTTGTTGCCGGCGTCCTCGGAGTTGTAGAGGTCGCCCCAGCCGACCGAGAGCCCGAGCAGCCCGTTGGGATCGGTGCAGTTGCTCGGGCTCGGCGTGGCTGCCGCAGCGGTGTTGGGTACGCCGCCGACGAAGGCGTCGGGCGTCATGCAGTAGTCGACCTTGGGACTGGCGACCAGCAGGTCCCCGACGGTGCCGGACGCGGTGTTGCCGTAGAGACCGAAGCTGGTGAGCGGGAACCGGTAGTCGCTCGGTGGCACCCAGGTCATGGGCTTGACCACCGGGACGCTGCGGACGAACGCCCAGGTGGACGGACCGGTGAGGGTCGAGAGCGACTGCGTGGCGCGGGCCACCCCGGTGGCCGGGTCGAGTTGAGGACGGAACTCGAGCGGTCCCTCGCCGGCGTTCCACGTGATGTGGGTGAAGTCGAGCGTGCGCTGCGTGCTGGTGGGCTTCGAGATCGAGATGAGGTTGGTCGGCACCTGGACCCGCAGGTTGGGATAGGCGATGACCGGGGCGGCCTGCACGTTGGCGGTGCCGACCGCGGAGGACACGAGCACCGCCGCGATCAGGGCGAGGGCCAGCCCCGTGGCCCGGCGGACTCGTTGCTGTCGGCGTCGCTGCTGACGGACACCGGCGATCCGGGCCCGCTGCCAGCGGTGGAAGCCCTCCACCACCTCGATGGCCACCGGGATCGAATCGGTGGGTGAGGGGTCGTCCGCGGACGGGGGCTGATCAGCATGCATGAGTTCATGGAACTCACGTCCGCGGCCCTGGGTCCAGCGGATCCTGCTGAAGATGTCTTCAGAATGACCGAGACGGTGCGTAGTCATTCGGCGACCCTGCGAGGCTGCCAGTCTCGAACCCGCCCGGTCTGCCGGGAACTGCTCAGCGCGCTCGGAGGGACTCGAACCCCCGACCTTCTCGTCCGTAGCGAGATGCTCTATCCAATTGAGCTACGAGCGCTGGGTGAAGCGAACGGCGAGTGTAGGCGATCCGGCCGGGAGCGCCAAAGGCCGTTGGTCCGCTCCGCCCTCTCGGCCAGCCCGTGATCAGCCCGTGAACTGGGCCGTGGTGGACACCACCTCGGGAGCGACGGCCGCAGGCAGCTCCGACACCGGGGTGGTGATCGGCGTCACCACGATCGGTGCGCCGGTGACGGTGACCGTCGCGACAGCGTCGACCGTCACCGCGTAATCGTCGCCGAGTGCCGAATAGTCGTTCTCCTCGTGGGCCCACCAGCTGAGGGTGTGGCTGAGGCTGGTCGTGGCCACGGTCGAGCCGGCGGCGAGGTAGCTGACCGTCTCGCCCGGGGCCAGGTCGTGCACCCCGTCGAACTCCAGACCGAGCACGTCGTCGGTCACCGCGTGGTCGTGGAAGGTGATGGCCGAGGTGTTGCGGGCGGTGTAGCAGAAGTACACCGAGGCGCCGGCGTCGACCGTGCGGTCGGAGAGGCCTCCGGCGTCGGGGCAGGCGGTGCCGGCGGTGAGCCCGCTCGTGATCTGCACCTCGAGGGGTGCCGGCAACGCGTTGAACGAGTACGACCGCTGGGGGCTCACGGCGAACGTGCCGGAGCCCGGCTGGCCGAGCTCGGCGGTCACGAAGAGGTCATCGATGGTCGCGCCGTCGAAGGGCACGACCGTCCCGTCCGATGCGCCGGTCAGGATCGAGGTGCCGGCCGGGAACTGGCCAGCGCCGAAGTACGTGAACGACGCGCCCTTGGGAGTGATGACGACCAGGGAGCGGATGTCCTGTCCGGTGGAGTTCGTGACCAGGTAGCACATGGTCTCGCGATCGCCGACCAGGTACGGGCCGGTCTCGTCGGTGGTGCAGTCATGGTCACGGTCGGCCGAGATCTCCAGGCCGAGCGTCGGGGCCAGCACGTCGAAGCCGGTGGTGAAGACGTCGTAGCTGGGGCAGGCCACGTCGACGGACCAGTGCCCGAGCGTGTGGGCAGAGAACAGGCCGTCAGGGCCCTCGTCGACGAACAGGCGTCCGGGGCTCCCGGCCGACGGACCGGCCGAGGTCACGTGGTACGTGGTGGCCACGCTGCTCGGGTCGGTCACGGTGACGGGGATGGACGCGCCGGCATCGTCCTCACAGTCGAGGTAGGCCTGGTTGGCCGCACCCACCGGGATGGCAGGGTGGTCGAAGTCCACCGTGTAGGGCACCGGGCCCGCCGAGACGCTCGGCGCTCCGGCGACCAGCGCGCCGGCACCGAGGGCCAGGGCGGCGACGGCGGCGAGCGCGGTGCCGCCGGCCGACCGTCCGCCCGGCGGTGGCGGGGTGGGGAGCAGCAGACGATGCCGCGGGTGGTGGTGTGGGGTGGTGGCCCATCGTGGGTCGTGCCTCCGAGAGGGGGTGGTGGGTGTTCGGGGCCATAGCAGACACCGCGACACCTCGGCTCGGCGTGAGTAGCGGCTACTCAAATGCCGCGGAACGCACCGTGAACAGCACTCTTCGCGCTCGCTTGCGCGCTTGCTTGCTCGACCACCGATCAGCGGCCGGCGATCAGCGGTACGTGGGCCAGAGCTCGGCGGCCATGAACCAGCCGGCCATGAGCAGCGTGACCAGCGCCGGGAGGTAGGCCGCGGCGCGCGGCCGGATGCTGGCCCAGCCGGCGGTGGCCATGGCGATGACCACCGGGTAGGACGGCAGCAGAAGGCGGGCGGATGCGGTGTTGAGCCCCGTGGCCGACGAGCCCACCATGATCAGGAGCTGCAGCACGAGCATGGCCGCCGCCGTGATGGCCTCGACCCGACGACCGACCCGATCGGCGAGCACGAGGCCGGCCACCAGCATCACGAACACCAGCAGGGTGATCGCCGAGGGCAGGCCCCAGTGGCCGTAGGGGAGGTAGCCCCGCGAGAGCAACCCGCTGATGACATCGCCGAACCCGAGGGTGGGGAACTGCCGTCCGTGCTGGTCGACGAACGCACCGGCGCCGTTGAAGCGACCGGTCGACAGCTGCAGGTGCAGCTCCCAGGCCCCGAGTGCCAGCGCCGGGAGCGCCAGGGCTCGGGCCAGCTCGCCGAGGCGCAGCTCGCGTCGTCGGGCCAGAGCCACCGCGGCCACGGCCAGGGGCACGACCACGACGAGCGTGGTCTCGCGGGTCAGCGCGGCGAGCGCGAGTGCGGCGCCGACCTGCCAGGCGCGCGTCGACATCGGCCGTTCGACCCACCGCAGCAGCGCGAGGACCACGATCAACACGGCCAGCGCCGCGAAGACGTCGGTGTTGAACCGCCCGCCGGAGTCGGCGATGGCGGGCAGCAGGGCAACGGCCAACCCGGCACCCAGCGCCGCCCGCACGGCCTGCGCGCCGTGGAACCGGCGGGCGGCCAGGTGCGCGGCCAGCACGCACACGGTTGCTGCGGCCAGCACGGTCAGCATGCGCAGCCCGTACAGCGACAGCCGCGCCAGGTCGTGGGTGAAGAACACGACAGGAACGCCCAGCAGGTAGGGCACCGGTGGGTGGTAGGCCTCGTAGGAGTAGCTGCCGAGCTGGGAGCTGCCCGTCGGTTGCGCGGGGGTCGACAGCCCGTAGGCCTTCCAGTCGCGATCCCCGTCGGTCGACTCGAGGATGGCCCGATCGAGGTGGTCGTCGAGGCCGGGCAGGCGGAACTCCACGCGCGAGCTTCGAGACGTAGTCGACGTGCTGCGGCTCGTCCTCGATGTGCCAAGGCGGGAAGGCGACCGCGTAGCTGAGGGCGTGCAGCGCGCCGACGCAGAAGACAAGGAGGAGCGCGGCCACGCGAGGGTCTCGCCAGTTCAGGGTCGGGCCGAGCGGGCGCGGCGTGGGTGGAGCGTCGAGCGCCCCGGCTGGTGGGCGCGTCGACGTGCTCATCGCCCGCTCATCGGCCCACCCGTCGGCGCACGCAGCGGCCGACTCATCGGCTGGAGGTCCGCGTCCGGAGGTGGTCGGCCAGGCGGTGGGCCAGGGCGACGATGGTCAGCGTCGGGTTCGCCATGCCCGAGGTCGGGAACACTGCGCTGCCGGCCAGGTAGAGGTTGTCGACCTCGTGCATCAGGCCGTCGGCGTCGACCACGCCGGCCGACGGGTCGTCCGACATGCGGGCGGTACCCATGTGGTGGTTGCCGACCTCGATCGGCCAGTCCTCGATGGCCCGGCCGCTGGGATCGACCTCGACGCGGGCCAACCCCAACGCCCCGAGCCGTCGCCCGACGATCTCGATGGTGCGGCGCAGCGTGTCGTGGTCCTCGTCGGTGACCTTCCAGTCGATGGCGACCTTGCGCATCCCGAGCACGTCACGGTCGTCGCCGAGGATGACCCGGCTGTCGGGGTTCGGGTGCTGCTCGGTGCGCACCGACATCACTGCGGCGGTGGGAGCGGGGGGCGTCACGTGCAGCAGCTGGCCGACCGCATCGGTGGCGGTGGTCTGCGCATCGCGGTCGTCGCGCGACAGCCCCTCCGCGCCGGCGGACCAGAGCTGCACGCTCGAGTTGGCCAGACCGGCACGCGCCTGCTCCTCGGGCGATGGGCCGAGACCGGCCCAGGCCAGCTCGGTCTTGCCGCCGGGCAGGTTGCGGGCCCCGATCGTGTAGAAGGCCCAGGCCTCCGATGGGGTGGCGAACTGCACCCGGCCGGCCACCGCGTGCGGGTGGTCCATGAAGAACCGACCCACCAGGTCGTTGCCGTTGCCGACGCCCCCGGGCGCCACGCCGTCGCTGGCCAGCAGCAGGCGCGGCGTCTCGACGCCGCCGACCGCCAGCACGAACCGCGTCGCCTCGACGGTCCAGTGCCGGCCTCCGAGCGTGGCCACCTGCACCTGTTCGACGTGGCCGCCGTCGGCGCCGGTGTCGATGGAGGTCACGTTGGCCCAGAGGTAGACGTCGACATTGGCGGACGCAGCCAGCTTCGGGCGCAGGGCGGGGCCGAAGCGGGTGGGTGGGCTGAACTGGAACACGACGGTGCGCACGGGGTCGCCGTCGGTCAGCAGTGGCATCTGGGCGTTGGCCGACCACCAGGACGCGTCCCACTGGTCGGTGGCCAGGTCGCACGAGGTGACGGCGCGCTCGTAGTAGGGGAGCAGGTCGTCGAGGGTGATGGGCCAGCCCGAGTGGAGGACGGCGTCGCGGACCTCGAAGTCGTGGGCATCGAAGGGACGGCACTGGCCGGTCCAGTGGTTGCTGGTGCCGCCGAGCTGGCGCAGCCGGTCGGTGTCGAGGGTGACCTCGGCGCCGTTGAACAGGAACGGCTCGCCGACCAGTGCGCCCTGGGCCAACGACTGGGTGTCCTCGTCCCAGGCGTCTCCGCCGCTCTCGAGCACCACGACGTCGAGGCCAGAGCCGCGCAGACGATCGGCCACGGTCAGTCCGGCCGGCCCCGCGCCGATGATGCAGAGGTCTGTTTGGAGGGTGCGGCCTTCGTCGACGTCGTTGGCGTCATGGATCATGTGTCAGCCACGGGCGTAGGCCACGAGCGCGGCGGCTTCGGTGTCCGAGAGCAACCAGCCGTCGGCGAGGACGGTGCGACCCTCGGCGAAGTCGGCGCGGATGGCAAGCTCGAGCGCGGTGAGCCCGGCCATGAGGGCGGCCTGGTCGGCGATGGGCGCCTGCAGGCCGTCTGGTGGCGAGGCGCCGAGGCGGGAGCCCTCCGGACCCTTGGCCAGGTCGCGGCCCAGCGCGGCGAGCGGGTCGCCGCTGGTGCTCCGACCGGAGCTGCTGCACGCGGTGGGGCCGACGAGCGCCAGCAGACCGAACGTGGCGGCGGCTCCTCCGAGCACGGCCCGTCGGGACACGGTCGGGACGGGGGGCGACGGACACATGATCGTCCATGATCGCAGGCCGACCCCCCGTCGGCGGCGCACCCGTGGCCCAAAATCGCCAGGTGCCGCCGGCAGGACCGGCGGCACCGACAACTCCGCCCGCTTGGGGCGGCCTGAGCCTAGATGGGCCGATGGTGCCTGCACCAGGGCCTCTTCGGGCCGTTCCGGCGGAGCTCTGCGGGTTCTCTGCGACCTTCGGCTCGTGGCCGAGTCGAGGTGAGGCCCATCCGGGCTGCGCTGGTCCCGGTGACCGCCGAGGAACGGCGGGCGACCCGGGACCGGGAGGGAGGGAGGGACGCAGCTCCGGATGGGCGCATGTCATTCTGGTTGCGACTGTCATCCAAATGCAACGCGCGTTGCGTGTTCATGGCGATGACTTCGGTCACCGGCGCGCGCTCGGAACCGACCCGCGTCGCGCCAGGACTGGCATCGGGGCCCCGCCATTGGCAGGGCCCCGACTTCGGCGGAGAGGGTGGGATTCGAACCCACGGACAGGGTTGCCCCCATCACCTCCTTAGCAGGGAGGCCCGATCAACCGGACTCCGGCACCTCTCCAGCGAGCGCGAATGCTACACACCGACGACCGGGCGCTCCGCACGCCGTGTCGGCCGGCGCACCGGCCCGCGGCTCCTAGCGACCGAAGATCAGGTCGGCGGCCCGGTCGATGGCGGAGTAGATCGCGCTGAACGGCTGCAACCCGAGCTGCCAGCTGCGCAGGTTCTCGTCGAGCACGGCGCTCATCACCGCCGTCACGTCGCTCTGCTTCTGCAGCGACAGCCGTGAGGTCTCGAGGGGCAGGCCGAACGCATCGCTCTGGTTCCGGGCGAAGTCACGCCAGGCCTGCACCGCGTGGGCGTCGGTGCTGCTCTGGATCTGCATCATCACGCTGTAGACGCGGGGCTGGCGCTCGAAGGCGCGTGCGGCGAGCCGGTAGATGGCTTTGACCCGGTCCTCGGTGGGGCCGGTCGGCGCCAGCTCGAGGTGGTCGCCGAAGCGGGCGGACCACGACTGCAGGGCGCAGGCGAAGAGGTGGTCCTTGGAGTTGAAGTACCGGTAGAGGGTGCCGAGTGCGACCTCGGCCTCGTCCGCGACGTCCTTCACCTGGATCTTCTCGTAGTCGGTGACGAACATCATCCGCTCGGCCGCATCGACGATGCGCTGCCGACGCTCACGCTGATCGGTGCGGAGGGAAGCGGCCTCGGGGAGGGTCCTGACCTCGGCCTCGCTCGTTCGGGTGGAGTGCTTCGCCATGTGTCCTCGTCGACCGGGTCGGGCGGCTGGAGCGTACCGTGCGTCGTTGTTCGGGCCGGGTTGCCCCGGCTCGAACAGGACCGCCGGGTCAGGCGACCCTGGCGTTGCGCAGCAGCGCGTCGTTCGCCTCCGGGGGCAACTCGGTCAGGGGACGGGCCACGTCGGCCACGAGCGGACCGATCCGCGCCGCCAAAGGGGCCAACGCGTCGAGGTCGAAGTCGTAGAGCCCGGCCGCGTTCTCGGTGAGGACCTTGCGCACATCGGCTTCGGGCCAGTCATGGAACACCTGCCGGAGCGCCTCGTGGGAGAAGGGGTAGGTGGCCTCGTCGTGCGGGTAGTCGCTTCCCCACATGACCCGGTCGAGGCCGAGCGTGTCACGGGCGGCTTCCACGTCGGCCACGCTCGGGAAGCTGACGCCGAACCACACGTTCTGTCGGACGTACTCGGTGGCCGACTTCGGGAGCACGTGCTCGGGCTTGAACCGCAGCTCGCCGATGGCCCCCTTGTCGCGGACCGACGCCAGGTGCGTGTCGAGCTGGGCCAGCAGCGGGGGCAGCCACGCGCAGCCCTGTTCGGTCATCACGAACTTCAGGTTCGGGAAGCGATCGAACGCACCGGACAGGATGAGGAAGAGGAGCGGTCGTCGTGAGTAGAAGGGCACCTCGGCGATCATCATCAGCGCCGAGGACGGCACCCGCTCGTAGGCCGGCGACCCGGTGCCGCCATGACAGTTCACCGGGACCTCGAGGTCCTGGCAGACGGCCCAGAGCCGGTCGTAGTCGGGGTGGTTGAGCTGCTTGATCCAGTCGACGTCGGGCGGGATGTTCGGCAGCAGGATGCCGCCGCGGAGGCCGTGCTCCTTGATCCAGTGGACGTCCTCGATGGCGTCGTCGATGTCGTTGAGGAAGATCTGGCCGATGCCGGCCCGGCGCTCCGGGTAGCGCTCGCAGAAGTCGACGAGCCAGCGGTTGTGGGCCCGGATGCCAGCCAGTCGGTGGTCGTACTCGTCGGGTTTGGGCGGCCGGGCGAACAACACGAAGCTCGGGAAGAACGGGGGCACGGTGTTGGGGAAGATGACCTCGCCCGACACGCCGTCCTCGTCCTGCTGGGAGTTGCGCATCTCGTCGTCCCAGTTGCGGAGGCGGCGGGTGTCTCCCAGGTCGCTGAAGGGGTTCTTGTACTCGCCGCGCCAGGCGTCGAAGTCGTCGAGGTACTTCGACTCGAGGAACTCCCGGTACTGCGCGTGGCTGCCACCCGCATGGGTGTCGGCCGAGATCACGGTGTAGCGGGCGTCGGTGTCGGTCGTCGGCATGGCGGTCTCCTGAGAACTAGAGTGCGATTTCAGTTTACCGATCCGGCGTCGGTCCGGCAAGGCACCTCGGGTGGTGGGCTACGCGTCGAGGCCGAGTACCCGGGCTGCGTTGCCGCGCAGGAACTTGGGCCAGACCTCGTCCTTGAAGGGCACGTCGTCCATGTCGCGCATGATGCGCTCGAGCGAGAGGCCCATCGGGAAGTACCCGGCGTAGATGATCTTGTCGGCGCCGCGCGTGTTGGCGTAGTCGATGATGGCCTTCGGGTAGTGCTTCGGGGCGAAGGCGCTGGTCGAGTAGTAGAGGTTCGGCCACTTGAGCATGAGCTTGACGGCCAGGTCTTGCCATGGTTCGCAGCCGTGGCGGGTGACGAAGACGAGCTCGGGGAAGTCGTACATGACCTCGTCGATGCGCTCGACGTGCTGGCACGCGAACGGCAGCCGGGGCCCGGGGATGCCGGCGCAGACCCAGACCGAGATCCCGAGCTCCACGCACTTCGCGTAGATCGGGTACATCTTCTTGTCGTTGATCGGAACCTGCGGGTTGCACCCGGCCGGGAACATGTCGACCGAGCGGATGCCCCACGTCTCGTGGTCACGCACGATCTGCCTCACGGCGTCCATGCCCCGGTTCGGATCGGCGTGCCCGCCCGGGATGAACCGGTCCGGGTGGCGCTTCAAGGCCGTCTGGCTGTCCTCGCCTGAAACACCGATCAGGCCCTTCTCGATCCCGAAGCGGTCCATCTCCCGCAGGGTGATGTCGACCGGATGATCATCGCCGTGGTGCTCGGGGGGCACGTCCTTGAACATGTACTCCACCGGGAAGCTGAACTCGTCCTTCGACTGCGAGTCACGCGTCTGGTCGGTGATGAACTTGTAGGTCTCGTGCTTGTCGCGGACGGGGAAGCCGATCATCGTGTCGATGATCCCCAGGTCGGTCGGCTTGCTCATGGTCGTCTCCTCATCAGGATGTGCAACCGGACTAAATGGAACTGCATTCTGATTTGCGTCGACCAAAGCTGGCAGACGACCGGCCCGCTGTCGAACTCGGCGGGTCAACCGATCAGGTCAGCGTGTTCCGGACGTCGTCCTCGACGTCGCGCTTCACGACCTTGCCCGTGGCGTTGTAGGGCAGCTCGGAGCGGAACATCACATGGGCGGGCACCTTGTAGGGGGCCAGGGTGTCGGCGGCCCAGACCTGCACGGCGTCGGCACCGAGCACGGCGCCGGGGTGCAGCACGACGACTGCGGCGACCTCCTGGCCGAGTTGGTGGTGCGCGACGCCGACGACGCACGCCTCGTCCACCGCCGGGTGCTCGGCCAGGCGGTTCTCGATCTCGATGGGATAGATGTTCTCGCCACCGCGGATGATGAGGTCGCGCATCCGGCTCTCGAGCTGCAGCACACCGTCGGTGAAGCGTCCGTAGTCGCCGGACCGGTACCAGCGGTGCTCGTCGAGCGAGTCGGCGGTGGCCTCGGCGTCGCCCCAGTAGCCGAGGAAGACCGAGGCGCCCCGGATGCAGATCTCGCCGACCTCGCCGTCGACGAGGACGTTGCCGGAAGGGTCGCGGATCTCGATCTCGCAGAGCGGCTCGACGGTGCCGACCGACGCCGGATGGGTCTCGAGGGTGAGCCCTCCGAGGCGCGCGGCCGATCCGAACGTCTCGCTCATGCCGTAGCCGGCACCGACGCGGGCCTGCGGCAGCTTCTCCGCCATCAGGCGGAACAGGTCCGGTGTGAAGACCGCGCCGCCACCGCCGACCTGGATGACGCTCGACGTGTCGAACTCGTCGAAGCGGGGGTGCTCGAGCAGCCTCCAGAACTGGGTGGGAACACCGGTCCACCCTGCGATTCGGTGCTGCTCGGTGAGGCGGAGGTGCGTGATCTCGTCCCACTGCCCGACCGGTGGGAACACCAGCCGGGTACCGAGCACCGGGGACGACACCAGTGGGAGCGCCCCGGAGACGTGGAACAGGGGCGCGGCCAGAAGCGTCGACGGCTGCGACGGGCCGGCTGGGCCGGGCACCACCCCCATCAGCTCGTTGGCTCGCGCCCCCATGGCTCCCTGGAGCGCGCCGACCATCGGCGCGTGCACCAGCGCGCGGTGCGAGAGCGTGGCCCCCTTCGGGCGGCCGGTGGTGCCGCTGGTGAACAAGATGATGGCGGGGTCGTCCTCGTCGATGACGACGGCGGGCGGAGCGGGGTCGTCAGCTCGTGGTGGTCCCAGCAGCGGTTCGAGCGAGGCCAGGTCGAGCACTGCGATGTCGGAGTCGAGATCGACCTCGGCCAGCCGGTCGAGCCGGCGATCGTCCGCGAACAGCACCGTCGGCCCCGACAGCTCGATCCCGTGGGCCAGCTCGTCGGCCGTCCACCAGCCGTTGAGACCGGCGACCACCCCGCCGAGGCTGAGGGTGGCCCACCAGGCGATCGGGTACGACGCGTGGTTGGCGGCCGCGACCGCCACCCGGCTGCCCTTTCGGACGCCGTGGCGCTCGAGCAGGGCGGCCACACGCGTCACCGAGGCGAGGGTGTCGGCGTAGGACAGGGTCCGCTCCTCGAACACCATGTGGTCCCGGTCGGCATGGCGAGCGGCCGCGTCGACCAGCACGGTCCGCACGTTCGGGGGCCGGTGCTCGAACACGGCGACCGGTTGCCCGAGCACCAGTTCCTCGACCACCGCGAACGGCCCGCCGGGGTCCGTCAACGGAGCCATGACCTCGTGCGGCGTCCATCGGTGCGTGTTGCGAGACACGTGGTGATCCCCCTGGTACCGGGCCTGACGTCGCCCGAACGCAGGAGACTAGAACGCAGCTTCAGTCCCCGGCCACGTCGACCACATCGTCGTCGGCCACCGCAGTACGGTCGCCAAGGTGCGAACGATCCGTCGGCTGGTCAGCGCGGTGATCATCGGCTTCGGCATGATCTTCGCCTCGCGCCGCAGCGATCAGCACTGGACGGAGCGCCCCGCCGCCGCCGACGTCGAGCCCGGAACCCCCGCCCCTGGCGATCCTCCCGGCCCCGATGGCGTCGGAACGTCCGGCGATGGCTGAGCTCCCCTTCGATGCGCAGGAGCGGCGCGCGTTGTGCGATCTCCTCGCCGAGCTCGGGCCATCCGTTCCCACGCTCATAGAGGGATGGACTGCGCACGACCTCGCCGCGCACATCGTGTTGCGAGAACGCGATCTCATCGCCGGCCCTTGCATCGTCCTTCCGGGCCCCTTCCAACGGTTCGCCGAGAGGCGCAGGGTCGGACTCGCACAGAGGGAGGACTTCGCCGGGCTGGTCACTCGGATCCGGTCCGGTCCTCCGTTCGGGTTCTTCCGCATCGGATGGGTGCGATCCCTCCCGAACCTGAATGAGTTCTTCGTGCACCACGAGGACGTGCGCAGAGCGAATGGGCGAGGACCCCGCACCCTGGCTCCCGCGCTGGATGCGGCCCTGTGGCGAAACGTGCGTCGGAGCAGCCGGCATCTGACCAGGCGGCTGGGCGACGTCGGGTTCGACGTGGAGTGGCCGGACACCGGCGAGCAGATGCGCGCTCGGTCCGGCGAGCCCAGAGCTCGACTCGTCGGTCCGCCGGGCGAGCTCCTCCTGTACATCTTCGGGCGCCAGGCCGTGGCGCAGGTCGAGCTGAGCGGATCACCGGAGGCCGTCGCGGCGGTGCGCCGCACCCACCTCGGCATGTGACCCGACTCCTCCCCACCATCTGTGCCGGCTCCGGACGGTGCGGGCATCGTGGTGATGTCCGGCGATCTGCCCCGGGCACGCCGACGTCGACCGATCAGGCGCAACCTTCGGAGAGCAGCAGTTCACCCTGGGACAGGGCCTGTGCCTCGACGCCTTCCACCACGACCGACCCGTGGCGGGTCCAGATGCTCGGAGATGCTGCGGTGGCTGAGCAGCCGGTAGGTGGCCTCGATCGCGAACGAGCCGCCCACGAGACCGGTGACGATGACGACGCCCCAGAGGTCTCGGCTCGCTTCTTCGATGACCAGCGCGGCGAGGGCCAGGACGCAGGTCACCCCGCCGGCAACGGCGAGCATCCGCCGGGCCGTCTGTCGAGCCGTGCGGGCGGCCGCCGCGTTCACGGCCGCGAACACGACCAGGAACGCACCGCTGCCCATCAACGCGATCCGGCTGAGGTCAAAGGCGTTGGCCACGACGAGGGTGAGCCCGGTGGTGATCAGCAACCCGTCGATCGGCCGGTTCCACATCTTGTGCTCGAGGACCTCGGGCAGCTCGCCGGAGCGGGCGATGCTCCATGAGAGCCGAGTCGTGCCATAGAGGGTGGCGTTGATCGCCGAGGAGGTGGACAACAGGGCAGCCACGGCAACCAGCGCGAAGCCGACTCCCCCCAGTGCCGGTCGGGCGGCCGCGGCCAGAACATGGTCGCTGGCCTGGCGGACCTGGCCGAAGCTGAGCGCGCCGACGGTCACGACCGCGACGAGCACATAGGTGACGATCACGATCCCGACGGAGATGTACAGGGCGCGGGGCAGGGTCCGTTCAGGGTCGCGGACGTCCTCGGCGGCGTTGGCGATGAGTTCGAAGCCTTCATACGCGACGAAGATCACCATGCCCCCGCCGACGATGGCGAGCGGGTCAGCCCATTGTTTCGGCGCCAGACGGGTCCAGTCGACGTGGTGGAAGCCCGTGACCACGACCAGGGCCAGGATGGCCATCTTCAAGGCGACGATCCACTCCTCGGCGCGCCCGACGATCGAAGCACGGGCCATGTTCAACGCGGCGATGGCGATGATGACGCCACTGAGCAGGAGGTGATCGACCATCGCCGACGGATGACCCGGCATGAGGCTGGCGGCGTAACCGGCGAAGGCTGCCGCGTACAGCGAGATCATGACGATGTAGCTCAGCCACAGCAGGACGTTCAGCCCTCCCACCAACACACCTGTCCCGAACGCCTCGTTCAGGAACCTGACCGTCCCGCCACGGCTCGGGTAGGCGACCGAGAGACGAGCGTAGGACACCGCGGTGAGCCAGGCCACGCCGCCGGCGATGAGGAACGCGATCGGGGCCGCGCCACGGGCCAACCCGATCGACAGGCCCAACACGGCGAAGATCCCACCCCCGACCATGCCGCCGATGCCGATGGCCACGGTGCTGGCCAACCCGAGCGTCCGTGGCGGACCGCAGCCACCGCTCACCGTCCCCGCCGGCCCCGGATCACCGATCGACACGAAGGCACCGTAGTCGCGCGTCCGATCGGATCAGCCCGAAGGTGGCGTCGTATGGTCCGCCCGCCGTTCTGGGTCGGTCCATCTCGGCAGGGCCAGGTCACGCCCGGTCGGCTCGAGGGCGTCGAGGATCTCGCGAGGTGGTGCCCGCCCGCAACAGCTTGGTCCCCTCTCCGCCGTCACTCCACCTCCTTGGGAGCCTCCGGGCATCCAACAGATCGAGAGCGGTCGCGGAGTGAGTAGGGTCGCGCCCGACACGTGCCCCGACGTGTCGGGCCAGCGTTGGCTGGCCGGGAAGCGATCCTCCGGACCCTGGTAAGGCGATCATGGCGAGTGATCACGAGCCTGGAACCGATCCGCCTGAGGTCGGCCCCGGAGGTCCCTGGAGCCTGATACGCCTCAGCCTGGTGGCGGCCGCCTTCGGCGCCGTGGTCGGTGTGGTGGGCGGCACGTTCAGGCGGTTGTTGTTCGACGCCGACGGGGCTCGGGTCTCGTTGGTGACCTGGGCGCATCACTGGCCTTTGGTCGGTTGGATCGCGCCGGTGCTGTTGGCCGCGGGCGGGGCGGCCCTGGCCCGCTTGGTGGTGCGCCTCGCTCCCCTGGCGTCGGGCAGCGGAGTGCAGCACGTCGAAGCGGTCTGGCGGGGTGAGGCCGAACACGCCCCGTGGACGGTCTTGCCGGCGAAGTTCTTCGGTGGCCTCATCGCGATCGGCTCGGGGCTGGCCCTGGGTCGGGAGGGTCCGACGGTGCACATGGGGGCGGCCATCGGTTCGGAGGCCGGGAGATGCTTCAGGGTCTCCCCCGACGATCGGCGGGTGCTGCAAGCAGCACTGGGCGGCGCAGGTTTGGCGGTGGCCTTCAACGCCCCCTTGGGCGGCTCGCTGTTCGTGTTCGAGGAGATCGCCAAGTCGTTCCGCCTGCGCCTGACCCTGGCGACCTTGATCGGTTCTGCCACCGCCATCGTCTCCTCCCGGGTCATCCTCGGCAACCAGCCTGATTTCCTGGTGGGCCCGATCCCGACGCCCACCGGTTGGCTGATCGTGGTGTACGTCGTGTTCGGAGCAGCGACCGGGGCCCTCGGTGTCGGGTACAACCGGCTCGTGGTCGGTGGGGTCGATCTGTTCAACCGGCTCCGGCGTCCGGGCCCTGAGCTGCGCGCCGCGGTCGTCGGAGCCGTGGTTGGCCTGATCCTGTGGTTCGACCCGATCCTGGTCGGCGGCGGAGACCGTCTGGCCCAGCGGGTGCTGGGCGGAGGCATCGCCGCCAGCGGACTCCTCGGCTACTTCCTCATCCGTTTCGTCATCGGGCCCCTGTCCTATTCCCCAGGAACCCCCGGTGGGCTCTTCGCGCCGCTCCTGGTCGTCGGCGCGGTGTGGGGCGCTCTCGTCCACGGGCTGGTCCAGCCTCTCGTCCCCGCGCTCGGGAATCACCCCGCGGCCTTGGCCATCGTCGGGATGGCCACCTTCTTCGCCGCGGTCGTACGGGCCCCGCTCACCGGGATCGCCCTCATCGTGGAGATGACCGCGACCACGACGCTTCTCGTGCCCCTCTTCGCCGCGTGCTTCGCCGCTGTCCTGGTCGCCACCTTGTTGAGAGGCGAGCCGATCTACGACTCCCTGCGGGTCCGCATGCCCGGGTTCGGGCCCCGGTGAGGTCACGCCGACCCGAGCACCTCTTTCTGGGCACCGATCCACAACACGTGTCGATCAGTACCCAGATTTGGGACCGAGGGAACGCTGGTGCAGAGCGGAGGGAGGGGGATTCGAGAACCCGGAGCGGGCGGCTCGCGAACGTGCAGGTCAGGGCCGATAAACCTGGGCCGGTCGGCGAAATGGTGGTGACGTTGGTAGCAACGGCTACGAATCGCCCCGGACGGATCTGGATCTCGCCGTCCTGGCCCGCGAACGCGCTCGAGCCCTTCATCGGCGCCCCCGGCCCTTCGCTGGGAGGGATTGAGCCCCGAGCGCTTGAGGGCGTCGAGATCTCGCTGGCAGTCATCGGTGGTCCAGTCTTCGTGCGTGCAAGGTCGAAGATGGAGGTTGTCACGGAGGTCGGAGAACTGGTCGAACGACTCGGTGAGATAGGTGTCCCTGGAGGCTTGGACGCCTTCGTCGAGATGACCTCGGGTCACCCCAGCTGAGGACCGGATCGCGTTTGAAGCGGATCTGAAGGCTGACGACGTCTACTGGATCGACGGCTGCAGAAAGCATGACGAGCATGGACCACGCACCCTCTGGAGCAGGCGGGTCGACCCCGCGACTGACGCGACGGTCGGGTCTACAGGTCCAGGGTGGCCTGGACGTCGCCGAGATCGATGGCGACGCCCGGGATCAGGCTGACCGATCGGCCCGGGTCGACCGTGATCGGGGTGCCGTCGGGAAGCGTCGCCGACCAGGCGTGGTCCGTGAGGTTCTGCAGGCCCCAGATGTCGGGCCGCTGGGGATGCTGGGCGACCCCGGCGATGGCCTTGTTGAAGTCGTAATCGAGCCGGAGGTGGTGTGGGTAGAGCGCCGATCCCTCCTTGAGGACGATGCTGACCCGGCCGATGCGGAGTCGGAGCGGTCGGATCATGGCGACGTTGCAGGACCAACACGACCTGTCGGGCTCCTCCTCATCGAAGAAGTTGGTTCGCCCGCACGAGGGGCACGGCATGATCAGATCTCGGAGCCGTGCGAGCGCCAGGCGCCAGACGCTCTCGCGGACTCGACCGTTGCGCGGGTCGCGGAGTCCTTGCGTGAAGGCCTTGGTGAAGAGCTCGCGAATGAAGACCGGGTGGTAGTCCCAGTTGGCGATCACTGCATCGTGGATGCCCGGCACCGGATCGTTCGACGGGTCGGAGGGGTCGAAGACGAACACGGGTTGCGTGCCGAAGAGCCGCTTCTCGGCATCGTCGTCGAACGACGGATCGTCGAGCTCGTGTCGGCCGAGCAGAGGGTGACCCACCATCAACAGGTAGAACAGCAGCACCGCGAGCGAGTACAGGTCCGTTTGCGTGCTCGGGACGGCCTCACCTCGCACGATCTCCGGTGCCATGAATCGCCTTGTGCCGAGAACGTTCGACGAGCTCTGGCCGTCGATCCCGACGTTGTCGTTGTCGCATATGAGCACCCGCCCGGACGCCGGCTCGAGGAAGACGTTTCCATAGCTCACATCGCGATAGCAGAGGCCCTGGTTGTGCAGTTGCAGGAAGCTGTCGGCCAGTTCGAATCCGACGGTGCAGATCGAGGCGAGCTTCACGTCGGCGCGACCCGAGAGCAGGTCGACCATCCCGACGTAGCTGGTGGGTCGGAGGGGCATCACGTATCCGAAGTCCGTCTCGCCCTCGACCGAAGCCATCTCGATGGGCCACAGGAACCGGTCGCTCGGTGGGCCCTGTTCGACGAGCAGCTCGATGGCGCGCCGCTGGGAGTCAGTGGCGCAATGCGGCATGTACCACTTCAGCGCGAGGTGGTCACCCGACGCGCCGTCGAGCGCGATCTCATAGACGGAACCTTGGCCGCCCTCACCGATCAGGTCCACCACGCGACCGGTGCGCCCGGTGGTCCTGAGCGACACGCGTGCGTCTTTCCTCAGCATGGAACTTTCGTCGAGCGCTCGGGGACCAAACCACGGTGGTCCTCAGGATTCGAGCATGATGTTAAGGCGACCGGTGGCGGTCGAGGGTCACGGCGTGTCCGAGGTCGACGAACAGCAGAGGGGGCGAGCGCATGGACCGGCCAGGACGAACCTTGAGCCAGCGCCCCCTGCACTTCTTCTTCGTGCTCGATTGCTCGGGCTCGATGGCCGCCGACGGCAAGATCCAGGCGCTGAACAACGCCATACGCGAGACCCTGCCGCACCTCTCCGATGTCGCCCGGCAGAACCCGGACTCGTCGTTGCTCATCCGTGCCCTCGCGTTCTCGACCGGACACCGCTGGCACATACCGGAACCGACAGCGGTGGACGATGTCGAATGGCCGGACCTCGTCGCGGGCGGGTTCACCGATCTGGGTGGCGCCCTCACCGAGCTGGCTCGGCAGGTGGCCGTGCCTCCCATGGAGGAGCGCGCCTACCCACCGGCGATGGTGCTGGTCAGCGACGGACACCCCACCGACGACTTCCACGAAGGTCTGCGCATCCTTCTCGACGAACCGTGGGGCCGCAGAGCCGTTCGCATGGCTGTGGCCATCGGGCGCGACGTCGACCATGCCGTGCTGCAGGAGTTCATCGGCAATCCGGACCTGTCGCCGGGCACGGCGAACAACCCGGAGCAGCTGGCCCGGCTGCTCCGATGGACCTCGACGATCGCGTCCCGTGCCTCGTCCGACGTGGTCACGCCGACTCGCCGCTTCGGGCTCGCACCCCGTCTCGACGTGCACTCGGACAGCGCAGACCTGGTGTTCTGACCATGGCCACCACCAACGGATCCTGGATGGCCGTGAGCGCGTCGGTGCGGGGCGCCTCCCATGATCGCACCGGGCTGCCGAACCAGGATGCGCACGCGATCCGTCTGGTCGACGGGCCCGCCGGGGGCCTCGTGGTCGCGGTGGCCGACGGTCACGGCGGCGCCCGCTACGTCCGCAGCGGAACGGGCTCGGCCTTCGCTGTCGACGTGGCCTGTGACCTGGGGACCACGTTCATCAAGCACCGGGGGGGAAGTGGGACCGATGCCCTCGTCCAGACCGCAGAAACCAGTTTGGTGCCCGGCATCGTCGAAGCATGGCGGCGGCTGGTGCGCGCCGACCTCGAGGCGCATCCGCTGACCAAGGACGAGCTCGAGCGCAGCGGGGACCTCGGTGAGGGCTCGTTCCTCGTCTACGGCTCGACGCTCCTGGTGGCTCTGGTGTGGGGCGACTCGATGTTGGTCATGCAGCTCGGCGACGGGGACCTCGTCGTCGTCTTCGAGTCACGGGTGGTCGACCAGCCCGTCCCCGACGACCCGCGACTCGTCGCCGGCGAGACGACCTCACTCGGTCTCCCTGACGCGGTCGACAGCTTTCGCCTCGCGGCCATCGACCTCCAGCGGGATCCTGTCGCGCTCGTGCTCCTGTCGACGGACGGCTACGGCAACTCGTTCGCCGATCCGGACTGGCCAACCGACGTCGGGCTCGACCTCCTCGAGCGGGTGCGGCGCGAGGGGCTCGACAACGTCGGTCGGGCCTTGCCGGCGTGGCTCGCGGAGTCGGCTCTGGCCGGAGGCGACGACGTGACCATGGCGCTCGTCGCCGGGACACCTGGTGCCGTGACGACCGGAGTCCCCACCGTCGAGGTGCCAGCCGTCGGGCCGGTGGTCCCCACGACCTCGGTCCAGCCGAATCCGGTCCAGCCGAATCCGGTCCAGCCGAATCCGGTCCAGCCGAATCGGCTCCCGACGACATCCCTGGAGACACAAACCGCCTCGGTCGCGCCGACCTCTGCCCCCACCCGCAGCGCTGGCACCTCGACGCCGACGCCCCGCCGTAGGGGCCGCATCGCGGGTGCCGCGGTGATCGCGCTCGTGCTGGTCCTCGTCGGCGGGCTGATCGGCCGGGCGCTCGGTGGTGACGACTCGAAGGCCTCCGATGCTGCGGTCATCGGTCCCGACCCGACCGCCGAGTCACCGGTGCAGACCACGGAGACGACCACATCGCCGTCGACTCCCCCGTCGACCGTCGCCAGCGATCGCCTCGAGGCGATCGTGCTCGCGAACGGAGTGGTCGAGTTCTACCCCTCGGACCCCACGACCGCGACATATGCATCGAGCGACCCGGCGCTCGCGGCGTCCAAGTCGGTCTTCACCGCCACCAGACTGTGGGACATCAGCTCGGGCTCCCTTGTCGTCAAGGCGGTCGACGGCAGGCAGGAGAAGCCCGTCGTCCCGAGCGGGTTCAAGCCGGGAGGGGTCATCGCGGCCGGGGGCGACGTGTGGCTGGCGTCCACCGACGGGACCCAGCTGCTGCGGTGCGATGCCGAGAAGGTGGGTTGCGGCCTTCAGCTCGACCCGATCGCGATCGCGGGCGGGGCGACGGGCCAGGCCCCAGAGCAGACGCCGGGCACGACGGCGTGAACGGCGGGACACCCGACTGAAGCAGGCCGACTGAAGCAGGATTGAAGCGGACCGCTGGATGCTGATCCCATGACGATCCTCCTGCACGCCGACCCGAGCATCCGAAGCACATCTCATGGGCTTCGAGATCGAAACGATGGGAACCAGATGACCTCTGCCGAGGACCTCGCTTCGCCGGGCTCACCAGTCGTCGAGATCCGGATGCTCGGACCATTGGAGGTCACCGTCGACGGGATCCCGCTGACCTTGGGTGGTCCGCGCCAGCGCACGGTGCTGGCCCTGCTGGCCGTCAACGCCGGGCGGGTGGTGTCGGTCGACGCCCTGTCCGAGGCGGTATGGGGGGACGCGGCGCTCGACCGTTCGAAGGGGACGCTGCAGGTCTACATCTCGAACCTCCGTCGGCTCCTGGCGCCGGCCGGCGATGTGGTCATCGAACGTCGGAACCCCGGCTATCTGTTGCGCCCCGATGGCATCCGCACCGACGCCGCGCGCTTCGAAGCAGCCGTCGAGGCTGCCGGTATGGCGGTACGCGGTGGCGACCTGCAGGCGGCGGCTGCCCGCTTCGAACAGGCGCTGGTGCTGTGCCGAGGCGAGCTCGTCGCGGACCTCCCCGATGTCGACGCACTGGAGGGCAACCGGGCCCGCTTCCACGAGCGCCGCCTCACCGCGCTGGAGGATCGCATCGACGTGCAGCTCGAGCTCGCCGGTCACGCCGCGCTGGTTGCCGAGCTCGGGAGCCTCGTCGATGAGCACCCGTTTCGCGAGCGACTCACCGGCCAGCTGATGCTGGCCCTGTATCGCAGCGGGCAGCAGGCCCAGGCGTTGCGGGCGTTCGCCGATGCCCGCCTGCGTCTGCGTGACGAGCTGGGGCTCGATCCTGGGCCGGAGTTGCAGGCGCTCGAGATCGCCATCCTCGATCACGCGAGCTGGGCGCAGGCGCCCGTGCAGGTCGGCCCCGCGTTGCATTGGGTCGACAGCGATGCCAGGGCTCGTCGACTCGAGCTCGACCCTGGATCGTCACCGATCTCGGTGGGTCGGTCGACGGAGTGCGCTCTGGCCATCGAGGGCGATGTCCGAGTGTCTCGGGACCACGCGCGGATCGTGCATCGAGACACCGGGTGGCATGTCGTGGACGAGGGCCACTCGACCAACGGAACATCCGTGAACGGCGAGCTCGTCGGCGGCGATCAACAGCTCGTCGACGGAGATCTGCTTCGCTTCGGCGACACGATCGTCCTCGTCAGGCTGGGAGGCGCACCCCCGCCGAGAGCGGTGGATGGCACGACCGTGGTGCGGTCTCAGGACGATCCCCGTCGTGAGGTGGGGGCCAACGCCCCACCTGGCGACTCGATACAGTCTCCGCAAACCCGTGGGGCTGAGGGTTCAGGGCGAGGGCTGGAGGGCTCCGATGTCGGCAGGTGACATCTTCGTGAAGTGGGACAGTGGCGAGCGCAGGTTCGGACCCGAGCGGACGGTGACCATCGGGCGAGACCCGGACTGCGATGTCGTGGTCGACGACCCGCGGGTCTCGCGCCGGCACGCGGAGCTTCGGGCCGGGGCCGACGGTTGGGATTTCGTCGACACCTCCAGCTCGCGGGGATCGTTCGTGAACGGTGCGAAGGTGCAACACCACGCGCTCGATCGCACGACGTCGCTGACGCTCGGCGGGTCGAACGGGCTGACGATCCAGATCGTCGTCCCCGAGCGCACCAGCTTCGGAGCACCACCCGCACCGACCGACGGGCCCAGCGCGACCCCGCCTGCCGCCCCGCCGGTGTCACCCCCGACACCACCACCGGCACCGGCCCCCTTCGTGTCGCCGGCCGCGGCCTCGGCCGGAAGTGCCGAGACCCGTCCGGGCGGCACCTTGCGGGAGGAGCCCGTTGCCGCGACGGTCGTCACCGGCAGCTCGATCAACGTCCAGTGCTCGGGGCAGACCCACACGTTCCAACCCGGCAAGGAGATCATCATCGGCCGCGATCCGTCGGCCGACGTCCATGTCGACAACCCGGTGGTTTCCCGACGCCATGCCTCGATCCGCAGCACGGGTACCGGGTGGGAGATCGCCGACCACGGCAGTTCGACGGGGACGTTCATCGACGGCGAGCGCGTCACCACCGCCAGACTCAGCGGCTCCGTTGCGGTGTACCTGGGCCCCGAGGACGTCGGTGAGCGGATGGTCGTCGTCACCTCGGGCCCGACCACACCTTCGCACCGCCGCCGTTCCGGTGGCCGACGGGGCGGAGCCGGAATCCTCGTGGTCGCCATCGTTGCGCTCGTAGCCCTGGTGGCTGCCGTCGCGCTCGTCGCGGTGGTGCGCAACTCGGGGAGCAGCGGCCCGGACAACAACAAGCTGGCGCGGGCGTCGGTCTTCGTCGATGCCGGCGCCGGCACCGGCTCGGGGACGATCATCGATGCCGAGCAGGGCCTGATCCTCACCAACGCGCATGTGGCCGCCCCCTCCGCACTCGGTCAGGGCGTCATCTATGACGACATCGCCCCGCAGCTCCCTGCGAACCCGACCGAGGTGGGGATCAGCATCAGCGACGGCGTGGATAGGGCGGCCGAGCCAAAGTATCGGGCCGTGGTGAAGGCTGTCGACGGCTACCTCGATCTCGCAGTGCTGAAGATCACCAAGACCAGTGCGGGCGCGCTGATCGGACCGGATGACCTGGAGGGGCTCACCGAGCTCCGCATCGACAAGGCCGACAGCTTCTCGAGCGGCGATCCCGTCCGGATCATCGGCTATCCGGGGGTCAGCGAGTCGAAGGCGCCCACCATCACGGCCGGGGTGATCTCCGGCGGCGTGCAGGATGACCGGCTGTCGTCCAACCGGGGCTGGGTGAACGTCGATGCCAACTTCAATCCCGGCAACTCGGGCGGTTCCGCGGTGGACGACGACGGTCGCCTCATCGGTGTGCCCACCCAGACGTTCTACCGAGATGCGACCGACAAGAGCATCTCGGCGAAGCGCATCCGCCCCGCCGAGTTCGCCCAGCCGCTGATCGACGCGGTCAAGGCGAACACGCCGTACACCACCACCTTCGTCAAGGACGAGGGCGACGCCAAGGTGACCCGGGCGCGCTTCGCGCAGCCGTCGAACCAGGAGCCCTTCGTGATGGGGTGCTCGGACGCCACCGCAGGGCGCCCGTCCCCCGGGGCCGAGCAGGTCGCGGTTGCCCTCGACTACGACGGCTTCCCCGCGGAGGGACACCAGGACGCGCTGGTCGCGCTGCTCAAGGTCACCGATGACGGTCTGACGATCGTGGGGCGGTCGACCACCGCTCCTCAGTTCTCCTTCGCCTGGGACACCAAGGGGTGCGTGGTCGTCCAGATACCCCTGGTCGAAGCGCTCGGGGCCACCGACACCTACAGGGTCGGTGTCTTCGTCGGTGGTAACTACGAGGTGGTCGACAGCCCCACCCTGGCGCTTCCCTGAGCGCCGCTCGGGCCCTCGTTCGATCCGGTCGCTGAAACGGAGACTCAGGTCATGGCGATGACACCTGTGCTGGCCGTCGCGGCCGACGACATCGCGGCGCGGGTGTTCCTCGCGATCGCCATCGTGGTGGTCGTGGCCCGGGTCATGGGAGGGGTGGCCCGACGCTTCGGTCAGCCCGCCGTCATAGGCGAGATCATCGCCGGCATCCTCCTGGGCCCGAGCCCTGCGGGCGTCCCGGGTGACCTCGACGAGATGCTCTTCCCGGTCGAGATCAGGCCCTACCTCTCAACGTCGTGGCGCAGCTCGGGCTGATCATCTTCATGTTCATCGTCGGGCTCGAGCTCGACCTGCGCCTGATCCACGGCAAGGAGCGGGTGGCCGGAGTGGTGTCGGTGGTCTCGGTGGCGCTGCCCTTCACGCTCGGCGTCTTGCTCGCGGTGGGGCTGTACGCACTGACACCTTCGTGCACGGAGGCGAGTCGAACGAGCTGCCGTTCGTCCTGTTCATCGGAGCGTCGATGTCGGTGACGGCGTTCCCGGTGCTGGCGCGGATCCTGATCGAGCGCGGCATGACCGAACCGAGGTCGGGCGCGCTGGCGCTGGCGTGCGCAGCCGTGGACGACATGCTGGCGTGGTCGCTGCTCGTGGTGGTCGTCATCGCCGTGGTGCAATCGAAGGCAGCCACTCCGGTGCATCCGACCTGCTGCTGATCCTCGGCGCTGTCGGCTGGTCTTCGTCGCGGCGTGATGTTCCTCGATCGTCAAGCCACGCCTCGCAGCTGGCGCGGCTGGTACTCACCGTGCGGGCCAGTTGCCTCACCCCGGCATCCTCGCCGTCGTGCTCGTCGGGATGCTGGCTCTCGTACGTCACCTGGAAGATCGGCATCCACCCATCTTCGGCGCCTTCCTCTTCGGCGTGGTCATGCCCAAGGAGGACAGAGCGAGTTGTCCACGCCATCCTCGAACGGCTCGAGAGCGTCAGCGTGCTCCTGCTCCTGCCCGTGTTCTTCATCGATCACCGGGCTAGCGTGAACATCCGCGGCATCGGGCTCGACGCGATCGGCCGTGCCGGTGGTCATCTGCTGGTCGCGTGCCGCGGCAAGTTCGTCGGGTGCGGCCGACCGCGGCGCGCGCTGCAGGGGATCGCACGGCGCGCAAGGCGGTCGGCGATCGGCATCCTGATGAACACCCGCGTGGCCTCACCGAGCTCGTCATCCTGAACGTCGGACTCGAGCTGGCGTGCTCGACGACGGACTGTTCACATGCTGGTCGTCATGGCATCTGACGACGGTGATCACGGACCCCGCTGCTCCACCGCGTCTACCCCGACGCCTCCTCCAACGTGACATCGAGCGGAGGCGGAACGCCTGGCGCTCGGCGAGCACGACAGCTTCCGGGTGTACGTCCCGCTCACGAGCGACCTTGACGATTCCGAGATCGGGCGCACGGTCCAACTGGCGATCGATCTCGCTGATCGCGGGGCCGAGCTGATCGTGACGCGCCTGGTGCCGATGGGGCCCGGGCTCGAGCTCGGCAGCGGGCTGGGTGACGCGCTGGAGTCGATGACCAACTCGATGGACGGACTGCACGTGATCTCCGGCGCAGCCGAGGTCAAAGGGGTGCGCCCAATGGTCCGGTCGCTGTTCACCGACGACCCGTTCGCCGAGGTGGTCCGTCAGGCGTCGACGGTGGACGCCGATGTCATCCTGTTCACCGGGGCCAGGCCCTGGTGGCCCGACAGCGCGGATGCGTTCCCCGCGCAGCTCCTCGAGGCGGGAACGGCAGATGTGGCGCTCGTCGCCTGGCCGGCCTCGGTCGGCGGGCCCGACGGGGAGCTCTTCGTGACCTACGGCGATGGAGCGGACTATGGGGCGGCGATCGAGCTGGCCACCCGCATCGCCCGATCACGTGGGGTGGCGCTCGAGGTAGGCCGTCCGAGCGAGGTGGGCCGTCGATCAGCTCGAGTGCTCGCCGCCCTGCTCGAGCAGCTCGGCCGGCTCGGGATTGAGATCAGGGACGGCCAGCCAAGCGGGTCGGTCCCTGCCGCTGCACGGGCTCCTCGACTGTCGGTGCATGGTGCCTCGACCGAAGCTGCGGTCGGGCCCTCCGACGCGCTCGGTGCGCTGGTGACCGTATGGGCGCGACCGGCGATCGATGCCGAGTCGGCTGTCGATCGGGTGGGCCGCATCGTCGCGTCGAGCGCAACGGGTGCGGTCGACTCCACCGAGTGAGGCGCGGCCCGATGGCGGTCGGGCAGGATCAGGTGTGGCGATGATCGTGCGGCGACTCGAACCGAGCCGTGCGCTGACCGAACGCGAACCGCATGCCCGGACGGATGCGCTCGGACTGGCCGGGGTCGATCCGCTGCCAGGCCCGCGTGGTGTCGCTCCAGATGAAGGTCCCGTTGGTCGACCCTCGATCGAGCAGCCGGACGTGCCATCCTTCAAGCACGATCTCGGCATGGACTCGCGAGACGGTGTGCCCGGCGTCGTCGAGGACGAGAGCCCGAGCGGCGTCGCTCGACACTCGGGGGTCGCCTAGCGGTTCGCGACCGACGACGTAGTCGCGGTCGAGGCTGTAGGTCGAGGCGTCGTCCATCACCACGAAGCCGAGCGCGGGCCGGATGCCGTCGACCAGGATCTGGGTGTTCTGGGCCATCGAGATGCCACAGATCGCGGAGTAGAGGTTGGCCGGGTCCGTGAAGTGGCCGCGTGAGCATTGGATGCCCTGCACGATGCGATCATCGACGGCGAGCACCGATTCCTCGTGGGCGAGCTCGCTGGCCAGTGGAAGCGGACCCCGTCCTGCCGACGGGGCCGCCTCGGTGAGCAGCACCGATCTGAACGTCGCCGGATCGCCCAGCTCCAGCGCCTGACGGGGCGGGTCTACGTTCGACTGTTCTGCGCTGAGCAACGCGAACCCACCGGCCGGGACCAGGCCGTTGACGACGCTGGTATCGAGTCGGAGCGAGGCGGGTTCGGGCAGGGCGGAGTGGGGCCCGGCCCGGACCATCTCGACTGGTCCTTCGACGAGCCGGTCGACCCAGGTGAGCGACTGGGCGCCCGATATCACGACCTCCTCCCCGCCGACGAGGAATGACACGTCGACCTGGCCGTGGACGACGGCCGCCAGGCCCCCGCCCTCGGCGTCGGCGATTGTGCAGAACGGGGGGAGCGATCCGTCGTCGGGGCCGAGGAGGGCGGCCAGCCTGCGAGCGAGGGCTCGCGCCGGGAGGGGACCGCCGTCGCCGACCTCGCGACAGGCGCTCAGCAAAGGAGACGCCGCGTCGGGATCGTTGGTCGGGAGCGCGAAGAGCACGATGCCGGGTAGCTGGGCCAGAAGTCCTGCACCGGGAGCAGGGATGAGCCGGAGGGACTCGATCATGCCGGCAACCACCTTTCGATCCATTCGGCTACGGCGAGGGCCGTCTCGGGTCGCCGGACGGGATCGGGGTCGAGGGCCGCCCTGACCAACTCGCCTTCGGCCGGTGTGAGGGTGTCGGAGATCTGGGGCGACGTGCTGAGCACCGTCCGGAGGGCCAGGAGGGGATCGCGGTCCTGGATCTCGCCGTAGATCCCGCCGCCGGTCAGGACACGATGCAGGGTCGCGCCGAGGGACCACACGTCGCTCGCTCGCCCGACTTGCCCGCCGAGCATCACCGCCGGATCGACGAACTCGATGGATGTCACCTCGCGCCATTCCCGAGATGGCCTGGCCCGGTGTGAGCACCTGGGCCAGACCGAGGTCGGCGAGGTGGCCACCGTCGGCGTGGAGGAGGACGTTCGCCGGTTTGATGTCGCAGTGGGCGATGCCCGCCTCGTGCAGCGCATGCGCGGCACGGGCCGCGTGGACCATGGCGCGGAGCACCTCGGGCCGATCCAGAGGCCTGGCCGGCGCCGCGAGCGAGCCGAGGGGGTGGTACTCCATCGCGTAGAAGAAGGTGTCGCCGTCCTGGCCGGCGTCGAAGAGCCTGACCAGATAGGGGGACTGCACCGCGGCGAAGGCCCGCAGCTCGCCCGTCGCCAGGGTCGAACGCTTCGTCGGTGGTCTGGCCGGACAGCAGCTTCACCGTCACGAACTCCTCGTCGATCGGGAGCCTCGCCGGTCGGAGAGCCAGGAAGTACTGGCCCGGCCGGGGAGTCGCCGAGCGAATCGGACGAACTCGTAGTCGGCGATGCCCGACCGGATGCGGGTGTCGACCATCACAGGAAGCGACCGCCCCGGAACCGCCAGCGCAGCGAGAGCGACCCGAGCGGGGCCGTTGACGAAGAGGAACGTCGATAGCCAGACCACGCTGAAGTCGATGACGAACCCGAGGCCGGGATGGCCACGTCCGTGGGCGTGGGCCGCTCCACGCCCGGAGCACGAAGTAGGCGAGGATGCCCTCGTTGATGCCCGTGAGCAGGCCGAACGGGGTCGGCCAGTCCTTCTCCCAGCGGAACTGCTGGAGGAAGTGGTACAGCGGCTCCCAGATCACGACGCCGAGCGACGAGCGACGATGGCCAGCGCCGCGAACGTGATCTGGTAGGACCCGATGAGCGCATCGGTCCACGAGGTGCCACGGCGGTGTCCATCGGGAGGACCGGGGTGATGAGCAACGTCACCAGCACCCCGATGGTCAGGAGCACGAAGATCCGCGTCTGGATGCGTCCGAAGAGCGTGGGGGTCATCGATCAGATCCGCTCGTTCCGCATCCACTTCATCCACTGCGATATCGAACGGCCCGAGCCGATCCGCCGGCAGAAGCCCTGGGCGGCCAGGTCGTCGGCGATCCGCTGCGCGGCGTACTGCAGGCCGAGGAACGAGTCGACGCCGGCGAAGTAGCCGCCGAGCGTCGCCGAGCCCGACGGCGTACATGCGCCCGTTGCCGCTCCGCGTGCCGCGGATCTCGAAGGTGCGGCTCGACGTCGAGTCGGCCGAGCGGGTTGCGCCCGGCGCCGCAGTGGTCGAGCAGGTCGGCCAGCAGGCGGTGCTCGCGGATGTCGGCCTCGAGGCCGGTGGCGTCGATGATGAAGTCGGCCGCGCATGCTCGAACGGTCGCTCCTTCGGGCCGATCTGAGTCGGTGACGACCGTTCCGTCCTCGCCCGGGTCGACGCTCGGTCACCTGGCCCACGACGGTGCGGTACCAGCCCTCGCTTCCGGCCGCGGGCGAGCTGCTGCAGCCAGAGCTTGCGGTGCGGCGTGTTGGTGCCGCCGAGCAGGTCGTAGAGCGCCTTGCGGTCGTCGCCCTCGAGCTGCTCGAGCCGCGCCTTCAGTCTGCCCGCCCCAGGCGCTCTTCGGCCAGTTGAAGCCCTGGTAGGCCCATCCGTCGCCGCCCTTGCGGCGCATGAAGATGTTCGGGCCGTGACGTCCGGTGACGTAGGTGCGGAACAGGTGGATGATCTGGGTCTGGGCGCCGTGACTGGTCGCGGTCGTCGATGAGGCGCTGCAGCACGCGCGAGGCCACGATGCCGCCGCCGCGGACGAGCACCGTGCCCGGGTCGGCGCCGCAGCTCCTCGTAGACGTGCTCGTGGGGCTCGTAGGCGTTGACGACCCGGCCGTAGTCCTCGTGCTTCTGTCGGTACTCCTGCAGGTCGGGCAGGAACTTCAGCCCGGGATAGCCGACAGCGATGTGCACGAAACGTGCTGCGGTACGCGACGCGCTTGGTCGGTGACGTCCCGTGCGGCGGGGTGAGGATGGTGAAGTAGCCGCCGTCCGTGGCGGCGCCGGACCATGCGCACCTGGCCCTTGACGACCATGCTCCCGGTAGCCGATGCGGTCGGCCTCGCGCTCCAGCGTCTCGAAGACCTGGCCGGCCCGCGGGCGTGAAGTAGTCGGTGAGGATCGGCTCGGTGAGCACGTTCCACAGCGGCGCGAGCGTCTTGCTCGGCCCACGCCTCGCGGAACGCGTAGCTCGGGAAGCCCCAGATGTTGTCGGGCATCGACGCCGGAGTCGGAGCGGAGGCGCTCGCCGGGGGATCTGCGAGACACTCGGTGAGGTACTCGTAGGTCTGCCAGGGCCGGTCGAGCCCGCAGCGACGCGCATTTGACGTCGGTCGGCACGCCCGCGATGCGCAGGTAGTCGGCCATGACGAACGAGCCGATGCCGCCGCCGACCGTCACGAACGGGACGTCCACGATCGGGATGCCGGGCGGCCTGACCATCTCGTCGGTCCAGACGTCGGTGTCGATCAGCTCGTCGGTGAGGTCGCCGACCTGATTCGTTCCCGCGGTATGGCATCGGGTCGAAGCTCTCGACCTGGATGGTCTGATCAGGTGGCATCGCCCACTCCTGCCGATCGCCCGACTGTGGCGCATCCGCGCCACTGCCACCCCTGAAGGTGGGACGGAGAGTAGCTGGCTGTTCGGCCCGGCATCGGGCGAAACCGGCGGACCCGTGCTCGCGCGATCTCGTGGTGGGTCATCATGGGGCGCATCATCGGAGACGGGCCTGAAGAGATACTGAAATTGCCCCAGTCAGATTGACCTACATTTGAGACAGCTTCAACGGAACGCTCCGCACCGTTTGCTGCATTTGGCGATTGAAGCGTTCCTGAAAGAACACCCCGCACCATCACCCTGATCCGAGGATGATGCCGCCGGCATTTGCCGGGGTCGCGGTGATACCATTTGCCAACGAGGGGCGTGAAGGGGCGAGCATGACAGATCTGGGCGAAACGATGGGTAGCGCTGTTGCGGGCGTGCTGGCGGCTGGTGGGCCCGAAGTGCTCGACCAGCCCGGGCGGTTCCGGAGCATGTTGGCGGACGTGCTCGGCGCGGACGCCGGAACCCTGCGGCGTGAGCAGTCGGCGCTGGTGGGCGTGGTCGAACAGGGCGCCGGATCGGAGCTGCTCGCCGGACCGGTCAGCCCCGAGGACCGTGGACTCCTCGTGAGTCGGCTGACGAGCACGCTCCAGCTCGGCGACGAAGAGGTCGGGTCTGCGCTCAACGCGCTCGAGAGCGGCATCGTCACCAGCCGGGTGCGCACCGATCTGACCGATGCCGGCCCCCCGTCGGAGGCCCCGGTGGAGGCCCTTCCCATGACCCCCGCACCGACGTCGGGGTCCGAGGCCATGGGGATCCCACCGAGCGGGTCACCGGACTCGCCTGCGACACCTGCGACACCTGCGACACCTGCGACACCTGCGACACCTGCGACACCTGCGACACCTGCGACACCTGCGACACCTGCGACACCTGCGACACCTGCGACACCTGCGCCTCTGCGACCACCTCCCCCGGCCCGGTTCGTGGCGGCGCCGCCAGTGATGGCGACCGCACTGCCGAGCTCGCTGGAACCGGAGCGAGCCGGTGTGGTGGTCAGCCCCGACGTGACGGCCGGCGTCGCCGGGCCCCCTCCGGTCGAGCCGGGGCCGCCGGCACCCGGTTCGACGTCGCACGGCTCGGTCGTGGCGCCGCGTCGTCGGCGGGTGCCGTTGCTCATCGGCATCGCCGCGCTCGTGGTGCTCATCGGGATCCTGACGACGGTGGTCGTGAACCGATCGGACGGCCCGGCCGAGCCGGCCGGGCCCACGTCGACTGCGAGCCTGCAGTTCCCGACCGAGACCCTGGCATTCGCGTCGCTCGATCGCAACTGGGACGTGACCGGCGATGTACTTACCGGTTCGGTGAACCTGACCAACACCGGGTCGGAGGTGGCCAAGGGCCGTCACATCGAGGTGATCCCGAAGTCGCTGGCCAGCGGACCGGACCAGATCAAATCCGACCCGACTCCCAGCGAGATCATCGACTCCGACCCGATCCTGGCCTACGACGTGGAGATCGACCCCGGTCAGTCGACGACGGTGACCTACACGATCTCGGTGCCTGCCGGCACCGACGACGCCAAGCTGACCGCCTGGAAGGAAGAGGCGGCCACCACGATGGCCGCCTACAAGGCCGAGGTGTCCAAGGTGCCGACGCTGGTGATCACGGCTCCGGCCGACGGGGCGACCGTCGACACGGCCGACTTCATCCTGACGGGCACCACCGACGTCGGAGCCACGCTCGACATCAACGGGGGGCCCACGGCCGTCAACCCCGATGGCACGTGGTCGGCCCGACAGTTCGGTTACCCGGAGGGTCCGCACGTCTACACGGTCACGGCCACCGGGACGAACGAGCAGACCGCCACCCTCGCCATCACGGTGAACTACGCCCCGCCCCCACCCCCGGTCGTGACGACCCCCAAGGTGACGACCCCCAAGGTGACGACCCCGAAACCTCCTGCACCCGTCACGGTGAAGCCGGTCGTCCCCAGTGACCCGCCTCCGGTGGTCGTGCCCCCAGATCCGATCGTCCCTGTAAGTCCAGGCGTGACGCCCGTGGCTCGTGCCGACTCCATCAGCTACACGCCCTGTTGGACGGGGACCGAGTTCTTGTGGGCCAGCATCGACGTCCTGAAGAACGATGTGGTCGGATCTGCCGACTCCATCGCGCTCGTCACCAATCCGGAGGATGGCAAGGTCGTGTGGAATAAGGGCCTCCAGCTCTACCAATTCCAACCGAAGTACTCGGGCGCCCCGTCGTACACGAACCACTTCACCTACCGGCTCTACAACTCGGTCACGGGGCTCAGCTCGGCCGTGGTGACGGTGTCGATCACCATCAACTCCTACCAGACGGGCTGCTAGCGATGGTCACTCGGGCGACGATCCGTCGCCGCCAGCTGGCCGCACCGTTCCTGATCACCGTGGCTCTTGCAGCATCGTGCGGAGACTCGTCTCCTGCACAGGAGGGGAACCCTGGATCGACGGAGGGAACGGCCCAGATCGAGGGCACCACGACCGAGGGCCCGACGACGACGTCGACCTCCACCACCTTGGCACCCACGGCTACCTCGACGACGAGCCCACCGATCGTGTCGACGACGGTGACGACGGCCAGCTCTACATCGACCTCGACCGTCATCTCGAACCCACCGCCGTCCGATCCGCCGATCCCGTTCAACCCGCCGCCGTCGAGCTGAGGTGCGGCAACGGTGAGCCCCATCGAGTTGGTGGCGGCCGAGTGGCGACGCCGGGTCGATGCCGAGTATCGCTCCGCTGCGATCACCCAGGAGTTCGTGCTGTGGCTCATTCAGGTGGGCACGTCGCTCGATCTGATCCGCGACGGGCTCCACATCGTGGACGACGAGCTCGAGCACGCCCGGCTCTGTCATGAGGTGTTCGTCGAGGCGGGTGGCACCGAGCTGACCCAGATCGACCGAGCAGACCTCGGGCTCCGCGCCGCTGCGACGATCTCGAGTCCGACGTCGTGCTGGCGTGCGTCCGGGTGTACTGCTTCGGCGAGACCGTGGCGGTGCCGTTGTTCCGCAACCTCCGCCGTGGGGCGACCGAGCCGATCGCCCGAGCGGCGCTCGATCGGATCGTGCTCGACGAGGGTCGGCACAGCGCCTACGGGTGGCGCACCCTCGACTGGCTGTGCGACTGGCTCGGACCCGAGGTCGTCGCGGGGATCGTGCAGCCAGAGGTCGCGTCGATGTTCGGATCGTTGACCGACGCGTACGGCTCGACGCCCGACGAAGACTGGATGGACCCCAGCCGTCGGAGCTGGGGTCTGGCGCCTGGCGTTGAGTATGGAGCCATTCTCGACCGGGTCATCGAGCACGAGCTCGTCCCACGGCTGCAGACCCGAGCCATCGACCCCATTGATCGAAGTCTCAGCTGATAACTCCGAAGCCACGCCGCGCCTCTGGCTCGCCCCGTCGCAGTTGGGGGTGAGGCACCGAACGATCGCCCGCTACTGGTAGCAACGATGGAAGCTACGGCCCTTGGAATCGCCCAGCGGGGTCTGGTCCGCCAGGCGCGAACAGGCAGGTCAACGGGTCACAGGGTTGAGCTGGGTTCGAATCACCTTGCAGATCCGTAGTCACGCGATGCCAAGAGACACATGGGTTTCAGCCAGGGTTCGAATCTCCGCAATTCCGCCGTCGGTGCAACGGTTTCACACTGTTCCGGACGGGCTCGGGCTGACCGGGACCGTTCTGGGACTTCCTGGCGGAGGGAGGGGGATTCGAACCCCCGGAGGGTTGCCCCTCAACGGTTTTCAAGACCGTCGCAATCGTCCGCTCTGCCATCCCTCCGAGCGACCCGGGGCCGACGGCGCCGGGCGGGCCGCGAGCGTTACTGCGATCCCGCGGCTCAGCGCTCGACCTGTGGCGCGCAGCTCGGTGATCCAGTGCGTCGGCCTGGCGCCAGGCCACGTCGGCGTCGCGCCGCACGGCGGGGCCGTGCGCGCCGGCCGCGGGGTACGAGCCGAGGAACTTCACGTCGCCTGCTTGATCTTGCAGGTCGCGCAGGCAGTCGGCGACGAGCTCGTCGTCGATGTGGCCCTCGAGGTCGATCAGGAAGCAGTAGTCGCCGAGGCCCCTCTTGGTGGGGCGGGACTCGAGCTTGGTCAGGTTGATGGCCCGCGCCGCGAACTCCTGGAGGATGGCGAGCAGGCTGCCCGGGCGCGTCGGCCCGCTGGAACACGACGATCGAGGTCTTGTCGTGACCGGTCGGCGCCGGGATGCCGTCCTGGGCCACCACCACGAAGCGGGTCGCGTTCTCGGGGTGGTCCTCGATGTCGTCGGCCAGCACGTCGAGCCCGTAGACCTCGGCGGCGCGGGCCGGTGCCGAGGCGCCGCGTGTGCGCGGTCGCCGGTCTCGGCCAGCTGCGCGGGCGGCGTCGGCGGTCGAGTTGGCGGCCTGCGGTGACCACGCCGCGGGCAGGTGCTCGGCCAGGAACCCGCGGCACTGGGCGATGGCGTGGGGGAACGAGACGACGGTCGTGATGTCGTCGAGCGCCACGCCGGGCACGCCGATCAGGTACAGGCTGATCGGCGATCACGACCTCGCGCTGGATGAGCAGGTCGGTGTCGAAGGCCAGCGTGTCGAGGGTGACGTTGACCGAGCCCTCGATGGCGTTCTCGATGGCGACGAAGCCGCAGTCGACCTCGCCCGGCGTCGGTGGCGGCGAGCACGTCGGGGATCGAGCGGATCGGCACGAGCTGCGCTCGCGCCAGGTCGGGCTGGGTGAGCAGCGCCTGCTCGGTGAACGTGCCCGGCGGGCCGAAGAAGCCGATCCGCAGGGCGCGCGATGTCGATCGGTCGAGCGGGCGCGTCGGGCGGATGCGGCGGAGTCGGTCACGAACGAGCAGGATAGTGAGGTGGACGAAGCCAGCCCTTCGGGCAGTTGCTCGGACGACGTGCGCGACGGCGCGGTCGACGCCGACGATGCGGTGGCGCGCGCTGCGCCGGCTGCCCTTCGCCGACCTCGGCTTCGCGCGGGTCGACCACCACCGGGCGCTGCGCCAGGGCCTGGCCGAGGCGGTGTACGCGCCCGGGCAAGACACCCGAGCAGTGCGCGGCCATCGTCGCCGAGCTGCTGGCCGACCGCGGCGTCGGTCGCCGGTGCTGCTGACCCGGGCCGACGACGAGCAGGCCGACGCCGCGCCTGACGGCCAACCCCGGAGGCCGCGCGCCGGGGCGACACGCTCGTGTGGCGGCCGGCGGCGCGAGCGAGCCGAGCGCGTCGTGGTGGTCACCGCCGGCACCGCCGACCTGCCGGTGGCCGACGAGTGCGCCGCCGTGCTGGCGGCCCACGGCTTCCGCCCGCTGCGCATCACCGACGTCGGCGTGGCCGGCCTGCACCGCGTGCTCGACGCCGCCGACGAGCTGGCCGCGGCCGACGCCGTGGTGGTGGTGGCCGGCATGGAGGGCGCGCTGGCCAGCGTGGTCGGCGGCCTCACCGCCGCGCCGGTGATCGCCGTGCCCACCAGCGTCGGCTACGGCGCCGTCGCTCGAGGGCGTCACCGCGCTGCTCGCCATGCTGGCGTCGTGCGCGTCGGGCATCACCGTCGTCGGCATCGACAACGGCTTCGGTGCGGCCTGTGCCGTCGTGCGGCCTGTCCCGGTCCCGATCGACTCGACCTCCGGCGTGTCGGTGACACGAGCGTGCCTGACCCGGCCTCCGCGTCGACGGCGCGTCGGTCGCCTGGTTCCACTGCTTCTCGGGCATCGCCGGCGACATGGCGCATGGGCGCGCTCGTCGACGCCGGCGCCGACCTCGACGAGGTGCGCAGCCTGTGCGAGCGGCTGCCGGTCGGCGGGTGGGCGCTCGAGGCCGAGCCGGTGATGCGCACCGGCATCGGCGGCACCAAGATCCACGTGCACGCCGAGGAGCCACCGTCGTGCGCACCGCGGCCCACATCAGCCGGCCTGGTCGAGGAGGCCCGCCTTCCCGACCGGGTCCGTCGGCGGGCGCTGGCCACGTTCGATGCCCTGGCCCAGGCCGAGGGCCACCTGCACCGCCGCCCGCCCGAGCAGGTGCACTTCCACGAGGTCGGCGGCATCGACGCCATCATCGACGTGGTCGGCACCTGCGCCGCGCTCGAGGTGCTCGGCGTCGACGAGGTCGACGCCAGCCCGGTGGCCAACGGCATCGGCATGGTGCGCAGCGCCCACGGCCTGCTGCCGAACCCGGCGCCGGCCGTGGTCGAGCTGCTGCGGGGCGCGCCCACCTACCAGCTCGACATCGCCATGGAGCTCACCACGCCGACCGGCGCGGCGCTGTTGGCCGCCCTCGTCGACGGAGTGGGGCCCGATGCCGGCCATGACGATCGACGCGCACCGGCTTCGGCGCCGGCACCGCCGAGCTCGACGAGCGGCCCAACCTCACCCAGGTCGTGATCGGCGACCGCACCGGCCGAGCTCGACCGACGGCCAGCCGGTGGTGCTGCTCGAGGTCAACGTCGACGACGCCACCGGCGAGACGCTGGCCCACGCCATCGCCGAGCTGCTCGACGCCGGTGCCCACGACGCCTGGCTCACCCCGATCGTCATGAAGAAGGGCCGCCCGGCCTACACGGTGAGCGCGCTGGCCGACGCCGGCGCTGGCCGGCGCAGGTCGCCAGCGGTGCTCACGCGCGAGACCGGGTCGCTCGGCGTGCGGGGCCAGACGCTCGAGCGGTGGCCGCAGGCCGCGCTCGACCGGACACGTCGACGTCGAGGGCTGCCCGGTGCGGGTGAAGGTCAGCGCCGGCCGGGTCAAGGTCGAGCACGACGACGCGGCCCGCGTGGCCCGCCAGGTCGGGCTGCCCGCTGCGCGAGGTCGTGTCGCTGGCCGAGGAGGCCTGGCGTTCGACCCGGTCCGAGCTCCCCGACGGTGACCCTCCGGTGCTCAGTGCCATCGACGGCCCAGGCGAGCCCGACGACGGGTCGGCCGAGCAGGCCACGCTCGCGCCGATCGGCCACCTGCACGACGGCCACGACCACGAGCACGACCACCCGCACGACCACCCGCACTGAGCGACCCAAGTCCCCCACTGGCGCCCCAACCTGTCGTCGTGGCGCCCGACCCCACGGTCGCGGGACGACTACAGGATCGGTGGTTCGTCGACCGAGTTGTCCGCTGGTCGATCGGGCGGTGCGCTCAGTCCGTCGGGATCGGCGGACGGGCGGACGGGCGAGCGACGTCGGTGCGAGCAGGCTCGCTCGGGGCGGCGGATAGGGCCCGCCAGAGGGCCCGGTAGGTGGGGTACTCGAGCTCGGAGGTGACCCAGCCGGCATCGACGAGCTCGGCGTGGAGGGCGGGCAGGTTGCGGAAGGGCACGCCCATGTCGACGTGGTGGGCCAGGTGCCACCCGGTGTTGAACGGCACGAACCAGAAGCGGGCGATCCAGCTCTGGTGCACCACGTGGGTGGTGAGGCGGCGGTCGCCTGAGCGCGTCATGCCGCCGTGCTCGGCGATGGCCCGCAGCCGGTTGATCACCCGCCACACCGTCATCCACGGCGCCAGCCACAGCACCGGGTAGGCCCACCAGTGCCGGGTGATCAGCGTCAGCAGCACGGCCACCACGACCTGCGCGGCGAGGATCCGGAGAGCCAGCGGCCGGCCCCGCTCGCTGGTGAAGGCACGCAGCAGGCCCTTGAGGTTCTTCCACCCCGACGAGCCGAGCGCATCGCGCCGCAGCTTGCGTCGGAGTGACGCCGAGGTGACCGGATAGCCCAGGTAGAGGTTGAGGTCGGGCTCGTTCGGGCCCATCTCGTCCTTGTGGTGGGCGAAGTGGCTGCGGCGGTAGAGGTCGAAGGGCACGAAGGCGGGGTAGGAGAGCCCCCATTTGCCGACCAGGTCGTTGGCCCGCCGGTTCGAGAACAGCAGCCGGTGCGCGGCCTCGTGGCCGAGGATGGCGTAGAGGGCGAGGGCGCGGCCCATCAGCACGAAGGTGACGACCCACATCAGGGGATGGTCGATCCAGGTGGCCAGGGCGACGAGGCCGAACGACTGCAGCCAGACCGACGCCACGTTGAGCACGTTGCGTCCGTTGGGGATGCGGCGGAGGTCCTCACGGATCGGTGGCTTGGGCATGCCTGATGCCTGCAGCCGATCGGTGGGCAGCACGTCGGGCAGGATGGAGGGGTCCGGCAACACGCTGAGAGCTGACGAGTTCGCGGTCACCTCCTGAGTATTACACTTCTTCAACACATGACACAACCTCGTAAGAGAAAGCAGGGGGGTCTGGCATCGCGGCCCGATCCGGTGGACCGACGTCCGCTGACGGCGAGGTCGGTCGTGGCCAGCACGCTGCTCGGCGTCGACCCGCCCCGGCTGAGCACTGCGCTGCTCGTGCGATCCGGGGAGCTGTTCGGCATCAGCGGGCCGACCACCCGGGTGGCCTTGTCGAGGATGGTGGCCGCCGGTGAGCTCGAACCCGATCCTCCGAGCAACGGCTCCGAGGGTCAGCCGGGCGGGTACCGGCTGGCCGGCCCGATGCTCGCTCGGCAGGCCCGCCAGGCTGCCAGCCGGACCGCCGAGCGGAGGCGGTGGACGGGCGACTGGGAGATGGCCGTGGTCACCGACGGCCGCCGGTCGGCATCCGACCGGGCCGACCTGCGGGCCGCCATGACGCGGCTGCGCCTGGCCGAGGTGCGAGAGAGCGTGTGGCTGCGACCGGACAACCTCGACGCCTCCCGGGTGCCCGAGGCGGCGGCCGTGGTGGCCGAGCAGTGCACCCGCTACATGGCCCGACCCGACGACGAGCACCCGGCCGAGCTCGCCGCCCGCCTCTGGCCCCTCGACGCGTGGGCCGCGTCGGCGGCCGCGTTGCGGGCCGAGATGGACGAGCTCGTCGGCGCCCTCGAGTCGGGCGACACCGGAGCGCTCGCCACTGGCTTCGTGCTGTCGGCCGCCGTGCTGCGCCACCTGCTCGCCGATCCCCTGCTGCCCCCCGAGCTGCTGCCGCCCTCCTGGCCCGGGGATGACCTCCGCACCGAGTACGACCGCTACGACCACGCCTTCAAGGCCATCTGGCGCGACTGGCACCGCGAGCAGCAGGCGCCCCGGGCCGAAGCCGCGAACCCCCCGAACTGGTAGCGATCGGTGTGCCCCAGGACGTACACATCGCCACCAGTTCAGGGAGTGGGGTCAAGGGTGCGGAGCTGGGCGAGGAGGGTGGCGGAGGCGGGCATGTCGACGCCGGCGGCGCGGGCGGCGTCGATGGGAGCGGCGTAGATGGTGTCGAGCTCCAGGGCGCGTCCGGCTTCGTAGTCGAGCTTCATGCTGGGCTTGTAGGGCGTCATGGCCTCGGTGGTGGTGACCATCCGGTCGACGAACGACGGGTCGAAGCCGTGGCCGCACGGCCGCCGCGGCCTCGGCCACCTCGGCCATGATCTCGATGGCCCGGACCCGGATCTCGGGGTCGCTCACGAGCCGGTCGGTCTTGGCGTCCTCGGTGACGGACAGGCCGTTGAAGGCCATGTTCCACACCAGCTTCTTCCACCGCCCGGTCTCGAGGTCGTCGAGTGCCTCAGCCGACACCCCGGCGGCCGACAGATCGGCGACCGCCGCGGCGGCGGCGGCGGTGAGCCCGGCCGGTGACCCGTCGGCACGGTGCTCACCGATCGCCACCGCTCCCTGGTCGAGGTGGTGGATGTGGCCGGGGCCGACCTTGTTGCAGCACATGAAGCACATGACGCCCAGCACCGCGACGCCTCGGGCACGGCGGTCGCCACGATGCGCGTCGACCCCGAGACCGTTCTGCATCACCAGCACCGACCCGTCCGGCGTCACGAGGGAGGCCAGGAGGTCGAGCACCTCGGCGGTGGCGGTGGTCTTCACGGCCACGATGACCGCGTCGCTGGTCGGCACGGCGGAAGGGTCGTCGTACACGTCGACCTCGAGCACCGCGTCGCCGTCGATCGAATCGACCCGCAGGCCGTGCTCGCGGACGTGATCGGCGTCGCTGCGGGCGAGGAAGCGGACGGGGTGGCCGGCCTGGTGGAGCCGGGCGCCGTAGTAGCCGCCGATGGCACCGAGCCCGACGACGGTGTAGCTGCGCATCGGCGTCACCGTACTGTCGGAAGCGGTCCCTCCTAGCATGGGGCGCCATGACGTCCGACCCGACCGACCGCCTCTACTTCCGCCAGCTCCTCGCCGGGCGCGACATCGCCCGCAACGACCCGATCGCCCGGCAGATGGTCAACTTCGTGTACCTCGTCGGCGACCGCGAGACGGGCGAGGCGGTGGTCATCGACCCGGCCTACGACATCGCCGGCATCCTCGACGTGCTCGCGGCCGACGGCATGGAGCTCACCGGTGCCCTGGCCACCCACTACCACCCGGACCACGTGGGCGGCGACATGATGGGCCACGGCATCCCGGGCGTGCGCGAGCTGCTCGAGCTCGACCCGGTGCCGATCCACGTGCAGGCCGACGAGGCCCCGTGGGTGCATGCAGATCACCGGCGTCGAGGCCTCCGACCTGGTCGAGCACTCGAGCGGCGACGTCGTCATGGTCGGCGACATCCCCATCGAGCTGATCCACACGCCGGGGCACACGCCGGGCAGCCAGTGCTTCTTCGTCGACAATCGACTCGTCGCCGGCGACACCCTCTTCCTCGAGGGCTGCGGTCGCACCGACCTGCCCGGCGGCGACCCCGCCCAGCTCTACGACAGCCTCACCACCAAGCTGGCCAAGGTGCCCGACGACGCCGTGCTGTTCCCCGGCCACCTCTACTCGGCCGAGCCGTCGGCCACCATGGGCGAGACCCGCAAGTGGAACTACGTGTTCAAGCCCGAACACGGAGCAGGAGTGGCTGGCCATGTTCGGCCGCTAGGCCCGCGGTCAGGGGCGGACGTAGGCCGCGAGGTGCTCGCCGGTGACGGTGGAGCCGTCGGCGACGAGGTCGGCGGGCGTGCCCTCGAAGACGATCCGCCCGCCCTCGTGGCCGGCGCCGGGGCCGAGGTCGATGATCCAGTCGGCGTGGGCCATGACCGCCTGGTGGTGCTCGATGACGATGACCGACTTGCCAGCGTCGACGAGCCGATCGAGCAGGCCGAGCAGGTTCTCGACGTCGGCGAGGTGGAGGCCGGAGGTCGGCTCGTCGAGGACGTAGACGCCCCCCTTCTCTGCCATGTGGGTGGCCAGTTTGAGCCGCTGGCGCTCGCCGCCCGACAGCGTGGGGAGCGGCTGACCGATGGTGAGGTAGCGGAGCCCGACCTCGGCGAGCCGGGTGAGGATCTTGTGCGCCGCCGGGATCGCCGCCTCGCCGTCGGCGAAGAACTCCTCGGCCTCGGCCACCGACAGCGCCAGCACCTCGCTGATGTCCTTGCCGCCGAACGTGTACTCGAGGACCTCGGCGTCGAACCGCTTCCCCTCGCACACTTCGCAGGTGGCGGCGACGCCGGCCATCATCGCCAGGTCGGTGTAGATGACCCCGGCGCCGTTGCAGTTGGGGCAGGCACCCTCGGAGTTGGCGCTGAACAGGGCGGGCTTCACGCCGTTGGCCTTCGCGAACGCCTTGCGGATCGGGTCGAGCAGCCCGGTGTAGGTGGCCGGGTTGCTGCGCCGTGAGCCTTTGATAGCGGCCTGGTCGACCGTCACCACGCCGTCGCGACCCGACACCGAGCCGGTGATCAGGGAGCTCTTCCCCGACCCGGCCACGCCCGTCAGCACCACCAGCACGCCGAGCGGGATGTCGACGTCGACGTCCTGGAGGTTGTGGGTGCCGGCGCCGCGCACCTCCAGCGCACCTGACGCGGTCCGCACCTCGGGCTTCAACGAGGCCCGGTCGTCCAGGTGCCGCCCGGTCAGCGTGCCGCTGGCTCGTAGACCGTCGACGGTCCCCTCGAACACCACCTCACCGCCACCCGCGCCGGCGCCCGGGCCGAGGTCGACCGCGTGGTCGCCGATCGCGATCGTCTCCGGCTTGTGCTCGACGACCAGCACGGTGTTGCCCTTGTCGCGGAGCTGCAGCAGCAGGTCGTTCATCCGCGAGATGTCGTGCGGGTGCAGCCCGACCGTCGGCTCGTCGAACACGTAGGTGACGTCGGTGAGCGACGACCCGAGGTGACGGATCATCTTGGTGCGCTGCGCCTCGCCGCCCGAGAGCGTGCCGGTCGGCCGGTCGAGCGAGAGGTAGCCGAGCCCGATGTCAACGAACGAGTCGAGCGTGCCGCGCAGCGAGGCGAGCAGCGGCGCCACGGACGGTTCATCGAGGCACTGGACCCACTCGGCCAGGTCGCTGATCTGCATCGCACAGGTGTCGGCGATGTTGGTGCCCTCGATCTTGGAGGATCGGGCGGCCTCGTTGAGCCGGCTGCCGTCGCAGTCCGGGCAGGTGGTGAAGGTGATCACCCGCTCCACGAAGGCGCGGATGTGTGGCTGCATCGCCTCGACGTCCTTGGACAGCATCGACTTCTGGATCTTCGGGATCACCCCTTCGTAGGTCAGGTTGATGCCTTCGACCTTGATCCTGGTCGGCTCCTTGTAGAGCAGATCGTGGAGCTCCTTCTTGGTGAACTTCTTGATCGGCTTGTCCGGATCGAAGTAGCCGCAGCCCCTGAAGATGCGGCCGTACCAACCGTCCATGCTGTAGCCGGGGATGATGAGCCCGCCCTCGTTGAGCGACTTGCTGTCGTCGTAGAGCTGGGAGAGGTCGAAGTCGGTGACCGATCCCGTGCCCTCGCAGCGCGGGCACATCCCGCCCGTCCGCATGAACGAGCGCTTCTCGCGCGTCTTCCTGCCGCCCTTCTCGATCGTGACCGCGCCGGAGCCGCTGATCGTCGCGGTGTTGAAGGAGAACGCCTGGGGTGAGCCGATGTGTGGCTGGCCGAGCCGGCTGAAGACGATCCGCAGCATCGCGTTCGCGTCGGTGACGGTGCCGACCGTGGAACGGGGGTTGGCGCCCATCCGCTCCTGGTCGACGATGATCGCCGTCGTCAGCCCATCGAGCACGTCGACGTCGGGCCGCGCCATCGACGGCATGAAGCCCTGCACGAAGGTGCTGTAGGTCTCGTTGATCAGCCGCTGCGACTCGGCGGCGATCGTGCCGAACACCAGCGAGCTCTTGCCTGAGCCGGAGACGCCCGTGAAGACCGTCAGTCGGCGCTTCGGGATGTCGACGCTGACGTCCTTGAGGTTGTTCACCCGCGCGCCGTGTACACGGATCAGGTCGTGGCTGTCGCCGGCGTGCGGTGCAGCCGACTTCGGGCCCGTCCTCGTGGCCGTGCTCATCGTGTCTCCATCTGTTCGGCGGGGCTACTGGTCACGTCCGCGATCGTGCCACGGCCGGATCGCGGTTGTCCGCGCCCTCGTCGTGGTCCGGACGCCTGGCCACGACGGGCCGCACGGCCTATGGAGCCGACGCCCGGATGAGCCGATGCCTTCTCAACGGGTGTGGTGGTGCCTCCTGTCAGTGGAGCTTCTCCATTGGTGCCACCCGCCCAGAGAGGCATGCATGGATCCTGACCAAGAGCACGAGGGACCCATGCAGAGCGGGAGCTCCGACGAGACCCAGCGCGCGTTGCGCCGCTACTCGTCCGAGTTCCTGCTGTTCGTGTCCGCCGAGTCCGTGGTCACCGCGGGATCGCAGGACGTGATGCTCGGGTACTCGGTGGAGGCGCTCGGGACGCACATCGCCGAGTACCTCCACCCCGACGACCTGCCGGAGATCTTCGCCCTGATCGAACGGGCTCGCCACGCGGTCGGCTACCACGACCGCATCCGGGTGCGGGCTCGTCACGCCGACGGATCGTGGCGGCTGCTCGAGGCGGCCATCTTCAACGCCGAGACCGACGACGACCTGCTCGGTGGGGGCACGGTCGTGCGGGTGCGCGACGTCAGCGACGAGGCGGTGTGGAGCGAGACGCCGCCCGACCAGGACACGGAGAAGTTCCACTCGTTGGCCGAGGCGCTGCCGATGGGCATCTTGTCGGCCGACTCGAGCAGCTGGGTGGTGTTCTGCAACGAGGCCGCCATCCACCTCTTCAACCTCCCGGCCGAGCAGCTGGTCGGCCACGGGTGGGAGCGGCTGGTACACCCCGAGGATCGGCCCGACGTGCTGACGGCCCTGGAGGCCGTGCTCGCCCGGGGACTCCCGCAACAGGTGATGTTCCGCATCCAGACCGGGCTCTTCATCAGGTGGGCCACCGCCCGCTTCGTGCCGCTCGGGACCCCGGGTCGCCGGGGCGGATGGATCGGCACCATCGACGACGTGACCGATCGTCGTCGCGCCGAGTCCGAGCTGACCCACCAGGCCACCCACGATCCGCTCACCGGCCTGCCCAACCGCGTGCTGCTCGAGGACCGCCTGCAGCAGGCGTGCGCCCGACTGAGCCCCGACCGGGGGGCGGTGTCGGTGCTGTTCATCGATCTCGACGGCTTCAAGGCCGTCAACGACACCTACGGTCACACGGTCGGCGACCAGGTGCTGGTCGAGATCGCCAACCGGCTGCGTCAGATCGTCCGCAGCGTCGACACGGTGGCCCGACTGGGCGGCGACGAGTTCGTGGCGTTCTGCGAGTCGCTCCCCGAGCACGAGGTCCGCGAGGTCGTCGACCGGATCCAGGCGGCCATCGCCGTGCCCCTGATGGTCGGAGGGTCGACCGTGCGCATCAGCGCCAGCATCGGGGTGGAGTCGACCCGCGATTCGTCAGTGACCTTCGACGAGCTGCTGGTCGCGTGCCGATCACGCCATGTACCGGGAGAAGCGGCTGCGCTGAGGAGGCCTGGTTCAGGCCGGGGGCTCACGCCTCGACGCGGAACATGTGGAAGCAGGCCAGGCAGCTGAGGCTGGTGGTCTGGTGCACCTGATCGAAGAGGTCGATCTGGGTGGCGCCGCCGCACCGCGGGCAGACGATCGTCGACATGCGGTCGGCCATGCGGCCGGGCGGGTCACCGAAGGCGGCGGAGGCGTCGCCGTCGCGGACCGGGTTGTAGCTGATGCCTTCCGCCCCGGCGGCCCACGTCGGCTCATCGGGGGAGGGCTCGAACCGGTAGGCCTCGAGCGCCGCGCTCCGAGCCGCGGCCCGGTCGGTTGCCCGGCCCCCCCTGCTCGCGGCGCGCCGTGAGGTCGATGACCGCGGCGTCCGTCGACGGTGAGGTCGAGGGTGGTGTCATCGGCGCTGGTGGTGCTGCTTCGCCGTTGCTGCTCGGCGGCCCGGAGGCGATCGGAGAGGCTCACGGCCGGTCCTCCTGAAAGGGGTGGTTCGTGCGGTGCCACAGCGACACCGTATCGGGGTATAGGCCAAAGGACCTATACCCCCGCCGACGTATGCTGCGCCGACCGTCCCCACCCGTGCGGCGGGGTCGGGAGGGGTCCAGGGGCGAATCCAGGGGGAGACCATGGCAGATCTGCTGGAGCTGTCGAGACGCTTCATCGACGAGGGGGTCCCGGCCGACAGCACGGGTCTCGGTCCGGTCAACCGGGTGACCCTCGAGCTGTCGGAGGTCGCCGACGGCGTGGCGATGGTCGAGGCGTTCTCGCACGTCGTGGCGTTCGACTCGGGCGACGGGCTGGTGCTGTTCGACGCCAGCCTCGGCGCCTTCGGGCCGGCGGTCGTCAAGAGCCTGCGAGGATGGCGCACCGACCCGGTCCACACGCTCGTCTACACCCACGGCCACGTCGACCACGTCGGCGGCGCGCGGCCGATCGTGGCCGACGCCGACGAGCGCGGCGACCCGACGACCCGACATCGTCGGCCACGAGCGGTGCCCGACCGGTTTCGTCGCTACGACCTCACCAACGGCTACAACGCGGTCATCAACCAGCGCCAGTTCGGCGGCACCGGGCTCTGACCGGGCGCGGACGACGATCGGCCGCCGATGTTCCCGCGCGACTGGGTGCAGCCCGACCGTGACCTACCGCGACCGCATGCAGCTGCACGGTCGGCGACCTCGACATCGAGCTGCGCCACGGCCTGGGCGAGACCGACGACCACACCTGGGCGTGGATCCCGCGACAGCAGGGCCGTGTGCGTCGGCGACTTCGTGATCTGGGTGTTCCCGAACGCCGGCAACCCGCAGAAGGTGCAGCGCTACCCGCTCGAGTGGGCGCGGGCGCTGCGCGAGATGCCGCCCTCGAACCCGAGCTGCTGCTGCCGGCCCACGGGCTGCCGATCGGCGGGCGCGACCGCATCCACACGGTGCTCGACGACGTGGCCACCGCGCTCGAGTTGCTGGTCGGCCAGACCCTGGAGCTGATGAACGACGGGCGCGACGCTCGACACGATCGTGCACACGGTGAAGGTGCCCGACGGCTGCTCGACCAAGCCCGTATCTGCAGCCCACCTACGACGAGCCCGAGTTCGTGGTCCGCAACATCTGGCGGCTGTACGGCGGCTGGTACGACGGCAACCCGGCCCGCCTCAAGCCGCCGAGCGACGCCGCGGTGGCCGTCGAGGTGGCCGCGCCTGGCCGGCGGTGTCGACGTGCTGGTGCGCCGGCGCGCTCGAGCTGGCCGACGGTGGCGGGGCGACCTCCGCATGGCCTGCCACCTCGTCGAGATGGCCGCCCAGGCCGACGCGCGACGACCGTCGACGCGAGCGGGCCCGGGCCGAGATCTACGCCCGGCGGCGCGACGCCGAGACGCTCGCTCATGGCCAAGGCGATCTACGGCGCGGCGGCAGATGAGTCCGAAGCCATCGCCGGTGGTTAGCCGGCGTTGATCAGCCGGTGGTGGTGCCGCCGTCGATGGCCAGGATGGCGCCGTTGACGTAGTAGGCCTCGTCGGAGCCGACGTAGGCGATCATCGCGGCCACCGACTCGGGCTCCTGCATGTCGCGGTAGAGGAACGGCCCGGCTGACGAGCGACATGCTCGCGCCCTTCGGGCGGCATGAAGCCGCCGATGATGTCGGTGTTGACGCCGCCGGGGCACACCGCGTTGACGCGGATGCCCGTGCGGCCGTACTCGACCGCCATGGCCTTGGTGAGCCCGACCAGGGCGTGCTTCGACGCGCAGTACGCCGCGCAGTAGGCCTGGCCGATCATGCCGGCGGTCGAGGCCAGGTTGACGATGTTGCCCTTGCGCTCGAGCAGGTGGGGCAGCGCGGCCTGGCTCAGGTAGAAGGGCCCGGCGGCGTTGACCGCGAAGATGCGCGTTGAACCGCTCGGGCGTCTCGTCGGTGAAGTGGGCCGATGCCGCCGATGCCGGCGATGTTGCACAGCACGTCGAGGCCGCCGAAGGCGTCGACCACCTCGGCGACCAGCGCCTGCGCACGCGGCCGGCGTCGGTGACGTCGACCTGGCTCGACCGGGCCGTCGCCGCCGTTGTCGGTGATCTCGCGCGGCGGTGGCGGCCGCGCCCTCGCCGTTGATGTCGGCGCACCACACCGAGGCGCCCTCGGCGGCCAGGCGGATCGCCGTGGCCCGGCCGATGCCCGAGGCCGCGCCGGTCACGATCACCCGCTTGCCCCGGTAGCGGTGCGGCAGGTCCGGGTCGTCGAAGGGCTGGTCGAGCAGGTCGGGCTGGTCCATCGGGCTCCTGAGGGTCGGGTCCGAGGGCCGCGGTCGGCTGACCTGCTCCCCCATTTCTGAAACACGTTCTAGTCGCGGACCCGACCCGCCTGCCACCGCGGGTGGTGGGCCCGTGCGGTGGCCGTTCGGACCGGTCAGGCGGTGATCGTGACGGGGGTGCCGAGCGGGATGTTGCCGGCCAGCGCCGTGATGACCTCGTTGGGTACCCGGACGCAGCCGTGGGACGCCGAGGTGCCGATGCTGTCCGGCTGGTTGGTGCCGTGGATGCCGATCTGGCCGTCGCCGCCGGCGAACTGGTCGAGCACGTCGGAGTGCGCCGACAGGCCGAGGGCGAACGGCCCGTAGGCGCCGTCGGGCTTGCCGGTGTCGATCACGTCGGTCACGTAGAAGCGGCCCGTCGGGGTGGGCGTGGCGTCGGTACCGATGGCGACCGGGGTCTCGACGGCCACCTGACCGTCACGGGTCACCCGCATGACGTGGTCGCTGAGGCTGACCTCGACGGCCATGTCGCCCGCCTGCTCCGTGACGTCGTCGGCGTCGATCCAGCCCTGCGAGCCGTTGGGGCGCGAGGCGAGCGCGACCTCGACCCACTCGGCGTCGCCGACCGCGGGGTCCTGGTCGATGACGAGCAGCGTGGTCGGCGATCCGAGCGGGCGTGGTCATGGCCAGTGTGGTGGCGACGGGCGAGGTCGCGTCGGGGGTGGCGTGGACCTCGACGCCTTCGTGGGTGGGCCGGGCCACGTGGACGGTGTGGTCGTCGGAGGCCGTCGGAGCGGTGGTCGCTCCGGCCTGGTCGCCGGCACTCGAGGAGGGAGCGGAGCTCGACGAGGCGGACGGTCCGCAGGCCCCGGCGCCGAACGGCGCGGCCAGCGCCACCAGGCCGACGAGGGTGGCGACGATGCGACGGGAGCGTCGGGAGCGGGCGTGGCCCGGGGTGGGGGAGGTGGTGCGGGCGGTCGAAGGGGAGGTGGTGGGCCGATGGGCACGGTGGGCTCCTCGGATGCAGGGGGGAAGGGTGGAAGCGGAACGGCTGAGCGGGACTCGCGGGATCGAGTGGGCCGGACACGTGGGACCGACGAGTGGGACGGACAAGAGGGACGGACGAGAGGGACGGACGAGAGGGATGGACGAGAGGGACGGACGAGAGGAACGGACAAGGTGCGACCGACGAGGGCCGCGCCGCCGGACGCGCCGGTTCCGCGCCGGGACCGGACCGGCTGGGGCGCCGGTCCGGTCATGGGGCGGTCACCCGGTGAAGGTGGCGGTGGCGTGGACGACCGTGGCCGGGCCGGCTTCGTCGACGCCGGGGTTCGGGTCGGACGGGCCGTCGGGGTCGGTCGTCGGCGTGGTGAGGTCGCCGGGGCCGTCGTGGGGGGTGGGATCGCCGTTGCAGTCCCCGTGGGTGATGACGGCGCAGGGGTCGATCGTCAGGTCGCCGGGGCCTTTGGGCACGGTCGGGCCGGGGTGGGGGGCGCACGAGTCCGGGTTGATGATGCAGGGGCTGATCTTCACGACGTCCGGTCCGGGGGACACGGCGTGGGCGGCCGGGGCGGCCAGGCCGAAGCCGAGCACGACGGTGCCGGCGGCGAGGGCGGTGGCGAGCGAGCGGCGGATGTTCATGGTGGATCTCCTTGGGTTGCGCACCCACCGGTGTGGGCACGTTCGGGACCCCTGACCGGTGGGTGCCGCCGCGCTTACGCGGTTCGCGGAACTTTTCTCGGATCCCGCGGCCGGAGCGGTCGATCCGGCGCCGCGTAAGCGCCGGGCGCCCCGACGGTCAGGAGAGGTGACGGGCCCGAGGGGCCCGGGTCGTCGCCGCCGGAGATGTGACAATGGATGGAGCGCTATGGATGACGAGCCCGATCCCACCGCCGATGAGCGGTACCCCCACCGGGCTCGCGATGCCGAGCTCGTCGCGGCCGCCCAGGCTGCCGGGGATGCGGCCGCCGGAGATCAGGCCGGAGATCAGGCGTTCGGCCAGCTCTACGACCTCTGGTTCGACCGGGTCTACGCCACCGCCCTGCGCATCGTCGGTCAGCCCGACGTGGCCGCCGAGGTGGCCCAGGACGCGTTCCTCTCGGCCTGGCGCAACCTCGGTTCGCTCGAGGACCCGCTGGCGTTCGGTGGATGGCTGCTGCGCATCGCCCGCAACGGTGCCCTCAACCGCCACGACCGGGAACAGCGATCGCGCCCGGTCGACGACGCGGGGATCACGATGATCGAGGCCACCGGCGCCAGTCCGTCGAGCGCCCCGGCCGGCTTCGGCGCCGATGCCGCCCGGCCGGGCGCCGCAGCCGGCGCGTACGACCCAGCGTCGGTCGCCGAGCTGAACGAGATGCAGGAGCTGGTCTGGAGCGCCGTCGGTGCACTGCCCGAGCGCGACGCCGAGGTGCTCGACCTCCAGCTGCGCTACGGGATGAGCCCGGCCGAGATCGGCGAGATCATCGGCGTGAACCGCAACGCGGCCAACCAGCTGGTGCATCGGGTGCGAGGTCGGTTCGAGACCGCCGTGCGGGCTCGGGTGCTCTGGCGGGGAGACCGACCCGACTGCCCCGGCCTGGCGGCCTTGCTGGCCGCCTCGGGGGTCGACGGGTTCGGGGCCGAGGCCGTGAAGCTCGCCGAGCGCCACGCCACGACCTGTGCCGACTGCGAGGAGAAGCGCGAGCTGCGCCTACGCCCTGCCGCGCTGTTCGCGTCGGTGCCGCTGGTGGCCGCGCCGATCGTGCTCAAGCAGCAGGTGGCCGGGGCCATGGAGGCGGCCGGCGTGCCCATGCAGGGATCCGCGTTCAGCGGGTCGAGCACGGCCACGGCTTCGGGCCGCGGTCGTGACAGTTCTTCGTCGACCGCTTCTGGATCCTCTGGATCTTCTGGCAGTGAGGCTGACAGTTCACCCCCTGACCCGGACCGGAGCCGGGTGCCCCGTCGAGGACGACGCCGCCAGGCGCTGGCCATGGCGGCGGTCGTGGTGGCGGTGCTGCTCGCGGCCATCGTGCTGTTCGCGGTCGAGACCCATGACCCGCCGGTCCCTGAGGTCGCGGCAACGACGGAGACCTCGGCCAGCGGATCGATCTCGGTGTCGCAGGCGTCGACCACGACCGCAGTCCCCGACGCCAGTTCGTCGACGACGGCCGCTCCGGTCACGACGACCACCCCGACCTCCTCGGCCCCGTCATCATCGACGACCGAGCCGACCAGGGTCTCGGTGTCGATCGGCCTGACCCCGGCCGGCGTCACGGTCGGCAGCACGCGGTCGTTCGCCCCGCCGACGCTCGCGTGGTCGGTCACCGGCACCGGGACCTTCACGGTGCGGGTCGAGGGGCCGGCCGGGGACACCTCCGCCACGGTGCCGTCAGCCTCGGCATCCGGGAGCGGGTTGGTGTGTCCCGGGACGCTCGCGCAGGGTCAGTGCTTCTTCCCGTCGGCGCACCCCACCTCCGTCGACTACGTCATCACGGTGCTCGCCGCCGACGGTTCCGTGCTGGCCACCCGTACCGTCACCCTCGCCGTCACCTGACCGGGCCGAGAAGCTCGAACCTGTTGCCGGGGGCGTGACCGCCGGGTCGCGGGACCACCGGTTCGGGATCGGGGGGAGCCCGGTTCGGGATGCACGGTGGTGGCCGGCGTGGCCGATGACACAAACAAGCAGGGTTGACTGTTTGTTTCTGGGGACATACAACTGCGGGATGCCCGATCCGGAGATGCGCAGCCGTCGCCGTCGCCACCACGCCGCGGCCGAGCCAGGCCACCAGGACCGGCGCACCCCATCTGCGGGTCGCACCCCACCAGAGCGGCGCACACAGGCCGAGCGCAGTGCCGAGACGACGGCCAAGCTGCTCGACGCCACCGCCGAGTGCCTCTCCGACCTCGGCTACGCCCGCACCTCGACCACCGAGATCTGCCGTCGGGCCGGCGTGTCGCGCGGGGCGATGCTGCACCACTTCCCCTCGAAGGCGGTGCTGGTGGCCGCCTCGTGCGAGCACATCTTCGCCCGCCGGGTCGACGAGTTCCGGGTGGCCATCGAGCAGGTCCCCCAGGGCGATGATCGGCTGAGCGTGGCCATCGACATCGTCTGGGAGATGTTCAAGAGCGACACGTTCTCGGCCTGGTTCGAGCTGGTCACCGCCGGACGCACCGACGCCGACCTCCGCCCGCACGTGGCCCTGGTGGCGGCCAACATGCTCGAGACCATGCGCCGGATGTGGAACGAGCTCTTCGAGCCACCGGTCACCGACGATCCCGCGGTGGCCGAGCTCTACCAGTCGGTCCCGACCTTCCTCTTCGCCATCCTCGACGGGCTGGCCACCACCCGCATGACCGGTATGCCCGGTGCCGACGCCGAAGCCGAGCGGGTGCTCGGCCTGGTGAAGCTCGCCGCGCCAGGAGCTCCGCAACGACCGGCCCGCTGATCCTTCTGCGCTTCCCTCCGGCTGTTCCCCGACCCAGGAGACCTCGCCATGACCATCACCGATCCCGAGACCCCGTCGCCCGTGGACGACGTCGATGACGAGGTCGTCGACGTCGCCGTCGTGGCCGACGACGACGCGTTCGTCCGACTCGTCCATCGTCTGAGCCGACAGTCCGTCGAGAAGCACTACGACGCCTACGCGGACATCCCGTGGGACGATCCGGCCTACGCCATCGACCCCGAGGATCCCCGCTTCGAGCTGGGCCCGGACGACCCGCTGGGTCGGCACCGGGTGGTACCGCTCGCAGCCGCCGGAGGTTCGGGCCCGCATCGGGCTCTACCGCCATGTGAGCGCCATGAAGATCGGGCTGCAGTTCGAGAACATCCTCAAGCGGGGCCTGCTCGAGCACACCTTCGACCTGCCCAACGGTGATCCGACCTTCCGCTACGCCTACCACGAGGTCATCGAGGAGGCGCACCACGGGCTGATGTTCCAGGAGTTCGTGAACCGCAGCCCGTTCGACACCCCTGGCCTGCGCTGGGACATGCGGTTCGGGGCCGCTCGCATCGTGAAGCTCGGTCACCGATTCCCCGAGCTGTTCTTCATGTTCGTGCTCGGCGGCGAGGATCCGATCGACCACGTGCAGCGGGAGGCGCTCCGCTCGGACAAGGCCAAGCACCCGCTGGTCGAGATCATCATGCGCCACCACGTCACCGAGGAGGCCCGGCACCTCTCCTTCGCCCGCCACTACCTCAAGCGGACGGTACCCCGGCTCGGCCTGGTGAAGCGTCAGATCCTGGGGCTGCTGACGCCGGCCATCCTCGGCACCATGGCCCAGATCATGATGCAGGCCCCGAGCGACCTGATCACCCGGTTCGACATACCCGCCGAGGTCGTGCGCGAAGCCTACGTCGACAACCCCGATCACCGGGCCGAGACCGTGGTGGCGCTGCGCAAGGTGCGCCGCCTGGCCCGTGAGCTGGGCATCGTCACGCCGGTGTCGAAGCAGGTGTGGAAGGCCCTCGGCATCTGGGACGACGACCTGGCCTGAGGTCCTCTGGCCGACGTCCCTGGCTGGGTCAGCCGGCGAGTGCGTAGGTGACGATCAGCGTCCGGTGCTCGGAGCCGAAGTTCGGGCCTCGCCGTCTGCTCACCGCGGTCAGCCCACTGGTGTAGATCGACTGGTCGATCGCTATGCCGGCTGGACGGAACTGCACGGGCCAGGTGGCCTGCATGCCGAACCCGAGCTGCGAGGACCGAGCGCCGGTGTCGTCGAGCAGGTCCTTCAGCACCGGCGAGTAGTAGGTGACGTTGAAGTCGCCGAAGGCGACGGCCGGTTCCGGCGCCGCGTCGATCCACGAGGCGACCGCGCCGAGCTCGGTGTCGCGCAGCGCGTGGCGGGCGGCGGTCGTCGGCGACTGCGTGTGCAGCCCGAGCAGGCTCACCCGCTGATCTCCGATCGTGGCGTGGAGCTCGACCGACGACTGGGGCAGGTCGGGTGTCTCGGGCTCGTTGGCCGTGACGCCGTCGATGTCGGTGAGCACCACCACCTCGGCGCTGCGCGGCGCGAACGTGACGCTGGTCTTCTTGTTCTTCTTGTTGGTCGTCGTCCCGGTCACGTACGGGTAGATCATCGAGTACCCGGCGACGCCCTGGTAGACGGTCGCGGCCAGGTCGCGCTGCGTGTCGAGGACCACCACGATGTCGGCCGGGTGCCCGGCCAGCCAGGTGTTGATGGCCGGGATGTCGCCCTTGCTGCTCTGCAGGTTGAGGTGGGCGATGGAGAGGGTGGGCGATCCGGCCGCCGCTGCAGGCTGGTGCTCCCGGAGCACCGGAGCGACCTGCCAGGCGTTGAGGGCCAGGGCCAGCACGGCGACAGGCAGGATCTTCCAGCACCGCAGGGCGATCGCCATCACCACCGCGGCGGTCAGGGCGATGCCTTCCTGGGGCCGGTAGCTGGTGACGATGTCGAACACCCACCAGCGACCGGCGAGGAACCCGGCCAGCGTGGCGATCGTCGCCACGATCGTGACGGCGACGGTGACGATGACGGCGGCGATGACCAGCGGGTGACGGGCCCCGAGCCGGGCCAGCGGCGCCGGCAGCGGTCGGGGTGCCGTGGCCACGGGAGCGCCGTCCGGCGGCGGAGGATGCGGGGCGCCGGTCACGAGGCGTCAGCGTAGGACGGGCCCGCGCCCGTCCTGGTTCAGGGCGCGGGATCAGCCGGTCCAGGGTTCGGGGTCAGGCGACCGCGCTGCGGAAGCGCCGGCGGTACTCGGCCGGGCCGACGCCTACCGAGCGAAGGAATGTGCGACGCATGGTCTCGGCCGTACCGAAGCCACAGGTCACGGCTACCGAAGCGATCGGCTCGGCCGACTCCTCCAGTCGGCGGCGCGCCGTCTCGACCCGCACCTGCTCGACGTAGCGGGCCACGGTGGTGCCGACCTGCTCGCTGAACAGTCGGGCCAGATGGCGAGGGCTCATCGCGGCGCGCTCGGCCAGACGGTCGACCGAGCAGTCCTCGGCCACGTGATCGGCGATCCACTCCTGCAGCGCCCGCAGCTCGTCGCGGTCGGCGAACTGGGTGCTGAGCTGGGCGCTGAACTGGGCCTGGTTGGCCGGCCGTCGGAGGAACAGGACCAGGTGCCGGGCGACCGTGAGCGCGGCCTCACGACCGAGGTCGTCCTCCACGAGGGCGAGAGCGAGGTCCATGCCCGCGGTGACTCCGGCGGAGGTGAAGACGTTCCCGTCGCGGGTGAAGATCGGGTCGGGCTCGACCGTCACCGCCGGGTAGCGCTCGGCGAACTCCGCACAGCGGGCCCAGTGGGTGGTCGCCCGTCGCCCCTCGAGCAGCCCGGCCTCGGCCAGGAGGAACGCACCGGTGCACACGGACGTGACGCGCCGGGCGCTCGCCGCCAGTCGGGCAACCTGCTCGACGATGCGCGGGTCCTGCACGGCCGGCAGCACACCGGCCCCGCCGGCCACGACGAGCGTGTCGATCGGCCCCTCGACCTGGTCCAACGTCGTGTCGGCGCCGATCGTCAACCCGCTGGATGTGCGCATCGGGTCGGCCGTGGGGGCCGCGGTCACGATCTCGTAGCCGGGGGCCCCGCCCCGGGCGCGGGCATGCGCGTCCGCTCCGGTGAACACCTCGAGAGGTCCGGTGAGATCGAGGCTCTGCACGCCCTCGAAGAGGACGAGCACGATCCGACGACGGCCAGGGCTGACAGCTTCCATGGCCCGATGATCGCGGTCGGCGACGATGGCGGCAATGACGAATTTCCCACTATTCCGGCCATAGGCTGCGGTTCGACCCCGATCGACACCGACTTCGGGGCGTCCGGCTGCGTCCAAGACGGGCCAGGCTGCAACCCTGGATGGGTGACCGTCATCGACGACCAGCCCGACCGCCAGGCCGACCGCCAGGCCGACGATCAGGCGGTGCAGCCCGGCAGCCTGGTGCTGGTCACCGGCGCATCCGGCTACATCGGGGGTCGCCTGGTGGGCGAGCTGCTCGATGCCGGCTACCGGGTGCGGTGCCTCGTGCGGACTCCAGCCAAGCTCGGTGGGGCGTCCTGGACGGATCGGGTCGAGGTCGTGCAGGGCGACGTGCACGGCGACCTCGCCGAGGCGATGGCGGGTGTCGACGCGCTGCACTACCTGGTGCACACGATCGGCGGTTCGAGCGACTGGATCGAGCAGGACAGGCGGGCGGCCGAGAACGTCCGGGAGCACGCGACCGCAGCCGGCGTCCGTCGCATCGTGTATCTCGGAGGTCTGGGCGACGACACCACCGAGCAGCTCTCGCCGCACCTCGCCAGCCGCCACGAGGTCGGCCGGGTGCTGGCCGACGGGCCGGTCCCGGTGACCGAGCTGCGGGCCGCGGTGATCATCGGATCGGGCAGCGCCTCGTTCGAGATGCTGCGATACCTGGTCGACGTGCTGCCGGTTATGGTCACGCCGAAGTGGGTCGAGACCCGGTGCCAGCCGATCGCGGTGCGAGACGTCCTGCGCTACCTCGTCGAGGTGCTGGCCGAGCCGGGCGCGGCGAACCGGATCCTGGAGGTGGGTGGTCCTGACGTCGTCAGCTACCGCCAGATGATGCAGGGCTACGCAGAGGAGGCGGGGCTCCACACGCGCCGTCTGATCCCCGTGCCGGTTCTTACCCCCGGGTTGTCGTCGCGCTGGGTCGGGCTCGTCACGCCGCTGCCCCTCGGGCTGGCCCGGCCGCTGGTCGAGAGTCTGGTGAACGAGGTGGTCGTCCACGACCACACGATCGAGGAGCTGCTGCCCGGTCGGCTGCTGACCTACCGCGAGGCCGTGCGGTCCGCACTCGGTCGCATCCGGTCCGGGATGGTGGTGACGAGCTGGGCCGGCGCCGAGCTCGGCGGACGACGGCCGGCGGACCCGATGCCGACCGACCCGTCGTGGGCCGGCGGCACGGTGCTCCTCGACGAGCGGTCCCGCCGGGTCGACGCTCCGCCGGCCGTCGTGTACCGGACGATCGAGGCCATCGGCGGCGACACCGGCTGGTACAGCGGCGAGTGGCTGTGGTCGATCCGCGGGCTCATGGACAAGGTGGTGGGCGGGGTGGGGATGCGCCGTGGTCGCCGCAGCCCGACCGAGCTGCGCATCGGCGACCCGCTCGACTTCTGGCGGGTCGAAGACCTCGTGCCCGACCGCCTGGTGCGACTGCGGGCCGAGATGAAGCTGCCCGGCGACGCCTGGCTCGAGTGGCGCATCACGGCTGACGACGACGGAGGCGCGGGCGGTGAGGCCGACGGAGGCGGCCGGTCCTGCACGGTCCACCAGCTGGCGCGCTACCACCCGCGGGGGTTGCTGGGCAGGGCCTACTGGTGGGCGGTGGCGCCGTTCCACCGGTTCGTGTTCCCCGACATGATCGACGGCATCGGCCGCGACGCCGAGGGGCGTGCGCTCCAGCGCGAGGCGGCCGACGTGGAGCTCGGACCGACTGTCGAATCCGTCGAATCACACGTGGGCCGCCACTGATCGAACGGCTCGGGGCCACTCCGGCGACGGGACCGCTCGCTCACCCGCGCACGCTCTGCCATCGGGCCGACCACTGGTGAGGCAGACTGGGCCAGCCCTGACCGAGCGCTCACCGGAGGTCGGCCCTGTGCCCCCCAGCCCGTTCCTGCACCCGTTCGCCAAGCCGGCGGCCGAGGACTTCATCACGATCGTGCGGGGCGAGGGCGCCGCGGTGTGGGACGCCGCCGGCCGCCGCTACGTCGACGGTCTGGCCAGCCTCTGGTATTGCAACGTCGGCCACGGGCGGGCCGAGATCGCCGATGCGGTCGACGCCCAGATGCGGGTGCTCGAGAACTACAACACCTTCGACATCTTCACCAACGAGCCGGCCGAGCGGATCAGCGCGGAGATCTCCGCGCTCAGCCCCATCCCCGATGCCCGCGTGTTCCTGACCAGCTCGGGCTCCGAGGCCGTCGACACCGCGCTGAAGCTGGCCCGCATGACGTTCACCCGACTCGGCCAGCCTGGTCGCCACGTGCTGGTCGGTCGCCAGCACGCCTACCACGGCGTGAACTTCGGGGGGCTCTCGGTGCAGGGGCTGCCGCTGAACCAGGAGGGCTGGGGACCGCTGCTCGGCCCTACCGCGCAGATCGCCCACGACGACCTGTCGAGCGCGGAGCGGCTGTTCGACGAGAAGGGCGACGAGATCGCCGCGGTCATCGCCGAGCCCGTCATCGGCGCCGGCGGCGTGTACCCGGCCACCGTCGAGTACCTGCGCGGCCTGCGCAAGTTGTGCGACGAATCCGGCGCGCTGCTGATCTTCGATGAGGTCATCACCGGGTTCGGCCGGCTCGGCTCCTGGTTCGCCTCGCAGTTCTACGGCGTGAGCCCGGACATGATCACCTTCGCCAAGGGCGTCACGTCGGGCTACCTCCCGCTCGGCGGCGTCATCGTCGGGCCGCGCGTGCGCGAGGCGCTCGAGGCCGACCCCGACTTCCTGCTGCGCCACGGCTACACCTACAGCGGCCATCCGGCGTGCTGCCAGGCTGCGCTGGCCAACATCGACATCATCCGTGACGAGCGCCTGCTCGACCGGGTGCCCCACATCGGTGAGCGGCTCGGCGGGGGCCTGGCTGCGCTGGCCGAGGAGGGCCTGGTCGCGGACGTCCGGGGCGAGGGCGCCATCTGGGCCGTGGCCATGCACCCGTCGGTGAGCGCGCTCGACGTGCGGGCCGGGCTGCTCGAGCGGGGCGTCATCGCCCGACCGATCGGCACGGCAGCGCTGGCGTTCTGCCCGCCGTTCGTGATCGATGACGACGACCTCGACCTCTGCGTGTCGGCCACCGCCGAATCGCTGCGGGCCGTCGCAGCAGCAGCCTCGTGACCGTCGGCCCGGCGAGGTGACCGCGGACATCGGCGCGGCGCTCCGGGATGCCGCGCCCACGCCCTACTGGCTCGACCAGCCCGGCCGACCGGAGGCCAGCGCGCCGCTGACGGGCGCGATCACCGCCGATCTGGTCATCGTCGGTGGCGGATTCACCGGTCTGTGGGCGGCCGTGCAGGCCAAGGAGCAGCTGCCCGACCTCGACGTCGTCGTGCTCGAGTCCGGCGAGGTCGGCGTCGGCGCATCGGGACGCAACGGCGGCTTCCTGTCGGCGTCGCTCACCCACGGTCTGGCCAACGGCATCAGCCACTTCCCGGACGAGATCGACCAGCTGCAGCGCCTGGGCGACGAGAACTTCGCCGGTCTCCTCGCCAGCCTCGAACGCCTGGGCATCGACGCCGGCGTCGAGCGCACCGGCGAGCTGACCTTCGCCACCGCGGCCTGGCAGCTGCCGGACCTGGCCGAAGCGGTCGAGCTGCACGAGCGGTTCGGCGAGAAGGTCGAGCTGCTCGATCGGGACGAGGCACGGGCCCAGGTGCAGTCGCCCACCTACCACGGGGCGATGTGGGCGCGCGACGGCGTGGCGCTGGTCGACCCGGCCCGGCTGGTGTGGGGGCTGCGCGACGCGGCCCAGCGGTTGGGCGTGCGGCTGTTCGAGCACACGGCGGCAGAGAGGCTCGAGCGCCGGCGTCCCTCGGGCCCGGGCGCGCTCGACCAGCGGGAGATGGTCGTGCACACCGACCAGGGATCTGTCCGAGCTCATCGCGTGCTGCTCGCCACCAACGCGTTCCGTGGCCTGGTCCCGGCCATCCGGGCGCGGGTCGTGCCGGTCTGGGACTACGTCCTCATGACCGAGCCGCTGCGCCCCGACCAGCTCGACGCCATCGGGTGGTCCGGGCGCCAGGGACTGGCCGACGCATCGAACCAGTTCCACTACTACCGGCGCACGGCCGACGACCGCATCCTCTGGGGTGGCTACGACGCCGTCTACTACCGGGGCAACGGCATCGGCCCGGAGCTCGAGCAGCGCGACGAGACCCAGGAGCTGCTGGCGCGGCAGTTCTTCGAGACGTTCCCGCAGCTCGACGGGCTGCGCTTCACCCACCGTTGGGGTGGACCGATCGCCACCACCACACGTTTCACCCTCACCGCGGGCACGACCCACGGCGGGCGGGTGGCCTATGCCGTCGGCTACACCGGCCTGGGTGTGGGAGCCAGCCGCTTCGGCGCCCGGGTGGCGCTCGACCTGCTCGGCGGCGAGCCCACCGAGCTGACCCGGCTGCGCTTCGTCCGCCGAAAGCCCTTGCCGTTCCCGCCCGAGCCCTTGCGAGGGATCGGCATCGACCTCACTCGCCGAGCCATCGCCTCGGCCGATCGCCACCAAGGTCGCCGTGGTCTCTGGCTGCGCTCCCTCGACCGCTTCGGCGTCGGCTTCGACAGCTGAAGGGCGCCGAACTGTCCCATCAGCGGAGCGAGCGACGTCGCTCGCGGGACAGGAGGCAGCGGTCGAGAGCCCTCGGTTCTGAAGACCGGGCCTGACGCCGGAGAGGGGGCCCGGCCCTGACAGTGGTGCGATCGCTAGCGCGTGCCCCAGCTGTAGGTCTGCTTCTGGAGGTGGAGGTAGGTGAAGGCGTCGGCGGTGGTGACACCGGGGGTCGAGCGGATGACGTCGTTGAGCAGGGCGAGCAGCTCCTCGGTGCCCTCGCACACCACCTCGGCCAGCAGGTCGAAGCCGCCGGAGGTGATCACCACGTAGGCGACCTCGGGCACGGCGCTCAGCTTCTCGGCGATGACGCGCAGGTCGCCTTCGGCCCGCACGCCGATCATGGCCTGCAGGCTGAAGCCCACCATGATCGGGTCGGTCACGGCGACGACCTGCATGACCCCGCTCTCGATCAGCCGCTGCACCCGCTGGCGCACCGCCGCCTGCGAGAGCCCCACCGCGGGGCCGAGCTTGGCGTAGGGCATGCGCCCGTCGACCTGGAGCTCCCGGATGATGGCCTTGTCGATGTCGTCGAGCGCCACTGACGGGGGTGACCCGCGTCCTCGTGCCATTGGTGTCGTCTGCCTCCCGCGCCGGCCAGATGCCGATGCCATTGTGGCCCACGGGCGCGAAGCTGCGATGGCAGCCCCGGCTCGTGGCGGGTCAGCTGCCACCGAGCGCTTCGGCGACCGGGGTGTAGGGCGATCCCAGGGCCTCGGCCACCGCCTGGTTGGTCACGTGGCCGCCGGCGGTGTTGAAGCCGAGCGCGAGTGCCGGGTCGCGGCGCGCGGCCTCGGCCGGTCCCAGGCGGGCCAGCTCGGCGAGGTAGGGGACGGTCACGTTCGTGAGCGCGTAGGTCGACGTGAACGGCACCGCGCCGGGCATGTTGCCGACGGCGTAGTGCACGACGCCGTGCTTCTCGAACACGGGGTCGTGCGTGGCTGGTCTCGTGGGACGTCTCGATGCAGCCGCCCTGGTCGATGGCGATGTCGACGACCACCGCGCCGGGCTTCATCGACTTCACCATGTCCTCGGTGACGACGATCGGGGCCCGGCCGCCCGGCACCAGCACGGCACCGATGACCAGGTCGGCCTCGGCGATGACCCGCTCGACCTGGCCCCGGTTGGAGGTGAGGGTGGTGATGCGGCCCATCTGGATCTGGTCGATGAAGCGGAGGCGGTCGACGTTCTTGTCGAGCAGGTCGACCTCGGCCTCCATGCCGGCGCACATCCATGCCGCGTTCCACCCGACGTTGCCGGCACCGAGCACCGCGACCTTGGCGGGACGGACGCCGGGGGCTCCGCCCATCAGCACGCCCCGGCCGCCGTTGTGGCGCTCGAGGTAGTGGGCGCCGATCTGGGCCGACATGCGTCCGGCCACCTCGCTCATCGGGGCGAGCAGCGGGAGCGACCCGTTGGCCACCTCGACCGTCTCGTAGGCGATGCCGGTGACCTTGTTGGCCAGCAGCGCCTCGGCCACCGCCGGGTAGGCGGCGAGGTGCAGGTAGGTGAAGAGGGTGAGGCCGGGACGGAAGTAGCCGAACTCCGAGGCCAGCGGTTCCTTCACCTTGCACACCAGATCGGCGCGCTCCCACACCTCGTCGGCGGTGGCGACGATCTCGGCCCCGGCCCGTCGGTAGTCGTCGTCGGGGAAGCTCGAGTCGGATCCGGCGCCGGCCTCGATCAGCACGGTCGACGCCGTACTGGCCGACCTCGCGGACGCCGTCGGGGGTGATGGCGACGCGGTGCTCGTCGGGCTTGATCTCCCGGGCACGCCGACCGTGGTGCCAGAGCTCGTGGAGACAGCAGTGGTGTCAGGCATGTCAGAGGGCCTCCATCGATTCGGTCAGTGCTCTGCGGATGATCGTGACGATCTCGTCGAACTGCTCGGGCCCGGCGATGAGGGGTGGGGACAGCTGGATGACCGGGTCGCCGCGGTCGTCGGCCCGGCAGATCAGGCCGAGCTCGAACAGGCGGGGCGAGAGCAGGACGCGGAGGAGGCGGTCGGCCTCGTCGCCCTCGAACTCGGCCTTGGTGGCCTTGTCCTTCACCAGCTCGATCGCGTAGAAGTAGCCCATGCCGCGGATCTCGCCGACCCACGGCAGGTCCTCGAGGGTGGCGAGGGCGGCGCGGAAGGCCGTCCTCGTTGGCCAGCACGTTGCTCGAGGATGCCGTCGCGCTCGAAGACCTCGAGGTTGGCCAGCGCCACCGCGCAGCTGACCGGATGGCCGGCGAAGGTGATGCCGTGCATGAACGTGTTCTCCGGATCGAGGAACGGCTCGGCGACCTTGTCGCTCACCATGCACGCCGCCGAGGGGGGCGTAGCCCGAGGTGAGGCCCTTGGCCATGGTGACCATGTCGGGCTGGTAGCCGATGCGCTCGCAGCCGAACCACGTGCCGAGCCGGCCGAAGGCGCAGATGACCTCGTCGCGAGATGAGCAGCACGCCGTAGCGGTCGCAGATCTCGCGGACCCGGGCGAAGTAGCCCTCGGGCGGGGTGAAGCAGCCGCCGGCGTTCTGCACCGGCTCGAGGAACACCGCGGCCACCGACTCGGGGCCCTCCTGCGAGGATCGTCCGCTCGATGTCGTCGGCGCAGCTCAGGGTGCAGGCCGGCGCGTGGGCGCACAGGTCGCAGCGGTAGCGGTTGGTGTTGGCCACGTGGAAGGCGCCGGGTACGAGGGGCTCGAAGGGTGCCCGGAGGCGCCGGGATGCCGGTGATGGCCAGGGCCCCCATCGAGGTGCCGTGGTAGGCGATGTCGCGGCTGATGACCTTGTAGCGGCCGGGCTGGCCGATGGCCTTGAAGTACTGGCGGGCCAGCTTCCACGCGGACTCGACGGCCTCGGATCCGCCGGTGGTGAAGAACACCCGGTTGAGGTCGCCCGGCGCCAGCTCGGCGAGCTTGGCGGCCAGCTCGATGGCGGCCGGGTGGGCGTAGGTCCAGATCGGGAAGTAGGCCGAGCTCGGCGGCCTGCTTGCCGGCGGCCTCGGCCAGCTCGGCGCGGCCGTGGCCGACCTGCACGGTGAACAGGCCCGCGAGGCCGTCGAGGTAGCGCTTGCCCGTGCTGGTCCCAGACGTAGCAGCCCTCGCCCCGCTCGATGATCTCGATCTCCGCGCCGTCGTCGGGAACGAGGTGGGTGAAGTGGCCCCAGAGGTGGGCGGCGGCGAGGTGCTGCAGTTCAACCGCGGTGCGGTCCATGACGGTCACTTCCAGAGCGCGCCGATCGGCGCATCGAGGATTCCGGCGCGGTCGCGCGTCCACTGATTCTGTCGGTCTGCTGCGATATTGGCAAGCGATTCCTTGGTGAAATCTTTCGATCGCCACAGAATCACTTGTCCGGGTGCATCGCTCAGAGTTCGGGTTGCCGCCGCCGGAAGAGCGTCCCGAGGGCGACCAGCGCCACGCTGATCACGAGGATCATGGTGGCCAGCACGTCGATCTGCGGGCGGGAGGCCGGCTCTTGACCGCGCTGTTCACGTACAGCGGGTAGGTGATGGTCGAGCCGCTGTTGAAGTAGGTGATGATGAAGTCGTCGAGCGAGAGCGCGAACGACAACATGGCCGCGGCCACGATGCCGGGGACGATGAGCGGCAGCGTCACCCGGAGGAACGTTCGGGTCGGCGTCGCTCCCAGGTCGAGCGCCGCGTCCTCGAGGCGTCCAGTCGAAGCCACGCACGCGTGCCTTCACGGTGAGGGCCACGAAGCTGATCTGGAACATGACGTGGGCGATGACGATCGTGGTGAAGCCCGTGCTCCACCCCCATGCGATGAACAGGGTCAGCAGCGACGAGCCGAGCACGACCTCGGGCGCGGTCAGCGGGATGACCAGGAACAGGTTCACCGCCCTCGCTGCCGCGGAACCGCTGGCGCACGAGGGCGATGGCGATGAAGGTGCCCAGGACCGTGGCGATGGCCGTCGAGATGGCCGCGACCTCGAGGCTGACCTTGAGCGCGTCGGTGAGCTGCGGGTACTTGAACGGGTCGCTGCCAGGCCTCGAGCGAGAACCCGTGCCACGTGAGGTTGAACTTGCCGACCGGTTCGTTGAACGAGAACAGGACGATCACGAACAGGGGGATGAACAGGTAGAGGATCACGCCCCAGGCGATGACCTTGAGCACGAGGTCGCCGACGCGGCCCCGTCGGCCTCGTCCGGCCGGCTTCGACGACTCGGTGAGCGCCGGGGTGTCGCCGAAGAACTCGGCCTCGGGGATCGCTTCGGCCATGGACATCAGACCAGATCCTCCGTGCCGAGCACCTTGGAGTAGATCAGGACGAACACGAGGATGATCGCCATGAGGACGAACGACAGCGCCGCCGCTGTCGGGTAGTCCTTCACCACCAGGAACTGCTTCTGGATGACCGTGCCGATCACGGTGGTCTGGGTGCTGCCGAGGTACTCGGCGTTGATGAAGTCACCGCTGGCGGGGATGAAGGTCAGCAGGGTGCCGGCGAAGACACCCGGCAGCGACAGCGGCAGGACCACCTTGAGGAACGCGCGCCTCGAGGAGGAGTAGAGGTCCTTGGCCGCCTCGACCAGCCGCAGGTCGATCTTCTCGAGGCTGACGTAGATCGGCAGCACCATGAACGGCAGGAAGTTGTAGACGAGGCCGTTGATCACGCCCCAGCTGGTGCTGAGGATGCGCCCTTGGCTCGGCAACAGGTGGATGGTGTCGAGGACGCTCACCACCCAACCGTCGTCCGCGAGGATCGTCTTCCATGCCAGCGTGCGCACCAGGAACGTCACGAAGAACGGCAGGATCACCAGCCCCAGCATGAAGTTCTTGGCCCGACCGGCCTTGAAGGCGATGAAGTAGGCCAGCGGATAGGCCATGATCAGCGAGATCACGGTGGCGATGGCCGCGTAGCTGAACGACGCGGATGATCTGTTCGCTGTAGTCGCTGAAGGCGGTGCCGAAGTTCGAGAACTTCCAGTCGAACTCGAGCGTCGGCAGGAACACCGAGCCGGTGTTGACCGACAGCGACGTCTTCAGCAGCGTGAACAGCGGGATGACGAAGAAGATGAAGAGGTAGGCCAACGCCGGCAGCGACATGGCGTAGGGCACCCACTTCGCCTTCTTCCGCCCGCTGGCGGCGACACCGGCCATCGGCTGACCTCCCCTCGCTCGCGCTCAGCCCCCGGTCACGTCGGTGTAGATGGTGACGAGCTCCTGCTCCTCGGTGTCGGTGAGCGACTTCCACGCCACCAACATGTCGAGGGTGCTCTGCGGCGGGTTGATGAGCGGGTTCTCGGCGGCCGCCGGGTCGACGGCGGCGAGCGCATCGGTCATGTCGCTCAGCGCGGGGTAGTACTGGATCTGGGCCAGCATGGCCGCGTAGTTCGCCGCGGTCGTAGATGAAGTTCATCCAGGCCTCGGCTGCACTCTGGTTCTTCGTCGTGTAGGGGATGACCATGTTGTCGGAGAAGCTGGTCGAGCCCGACTCGGGGATCACGAACTCGAGGTCCGGGTTGTCCGCCTGCAGGCCGGCGATGTCGCCGGAGTACGCCTGGCAGATGACGAGGTTGCCGGCCGAGAGGTCGTCGATGTAGTCGTTGCCGGTGAAGCGGCGGATCTGGCCCTTGTCCGACTGCTCCTTCACGGCATCGGCGGCCTGCTGCACCGTCTCGGCGGTGGCATCGACCGGGGAGTTGCCCTGGCTCATCATGATCATGCCCAGGCCGTCACGCAGGTCGGAGAACATCGACACCTGGCCCTTGTACTGGGGGTCGAAGAGGTCGTCGATGCTGGTGACCGGACCCTTGACGAGCGCCTTGTTGTAGCCGAGGCCCGTGGCACCCGACACCCAGGGCATCGAGTAGGCGCGACCCGGGTCGACCGGCGCGTTGAGCAGGTCGGTGCGCATGTTCTTCTTGTTCGGCAGGTTGGCGTCGTTGAGGGCGGTCAGCCACTCGAGGGCGATCAGCCGCTGCACCATGAAGTCGGTCGGGATCACCAGATCAGCGCCGATGTCGGACTTGTTCTGGAGGGCGTCCTTGTTCTTGGCGAACCACTCCTCGTTGTCGTTGAAGTTCTCGAGGTAGTCGACGCTCACACCCGTCGCGGTCTGGAACGCCTCGACGGTGCTCGGGTCGGTGCCGATGTAGAGCGGCCAGTTGGAGATGCGGAGGTTGCCCTCGGCCTTCGTCGGACCTGACGCGGCAGCGCTCGTGTCGGTCGTGGCGGTGGTCTTCTTGTCGCTGCTGCACGCGGCCAGCAGGGTCGGGCCCATGGCCACGCCGCCGAGGACGAGCATGCCGCGGCCGAGGAAGCGGCGACGGCTCGTGTACTGGTTGATGATGGCGTCGAGGCGGGGGTCGTGCTCGTGGCTGGGCATGTCTTCCTTCATGGGTCGGCTCGGCGGGCGAGCGAGGGATCTACGACGGCGAACTGGGGCGGATGTGATGGTTGCCGGGCTCGGTACGGGACCGGGAAAGGTGACGTTGGAGCAGTGTCCGGCCGCCTCGTCAGCTGTCCTGGTCGAGGAGGTCGATGGCGTCTGGGTCCTCCGGTGTCGGGGGGAGCTCGGCGTGGGGGAGCACCCGTGAGACCTCGGGGTCCCACGACACCCACACGTCGTCGCCCGGACGCAGGAGGGGAAGGCCGGATTCGGAGCCGATGTGGGCGACCACCGGGCTCCCGTCGGCCGCGATCATGGCCAGGCGGACCACGGGTCCCTGGAACACGAGGTCGGTGACCTTCACCTGGGCGGACGCCGTCGTTTCGGCCGGTTGCCCCACCGCCACGTGCACCGCTTCGGGCCGCACCATGAGCGTGGTCTCGACCCCGGTCGAGAACGGGTGGTCGGTCGCCGTGCGGATCGTGGTGCCGAGGGCCTCGACGGTGACGTGGGAGTCCTCGACGTCGACCGTACGGGCCGCCCAGAGGTTCGCCTGGCCGATGAACCCGGCGACGAAGACCGAGGCCGGGTGGTGGTAGATCTCGGTCGGCGAACCGATCTGCTCCACGTTGCCGTTGCTCATGACCGCGATCCGGTCGCTCATGGTGAGCGCCTCTTCCTGATCGTGGGTCACGTAGATGAAGGTGATGCCGACCTCGCGCTGGATGCGCTTGAGCTCGAGCTGCATCACCTGGCGGAGCTTGAGGTCGAGCGCGCCGAGGGGTTCGTCGAGGAGCAGCGCGCTCGGGTAGTTCACGAGCGCTCGTGCCAGCGCGACGCGCTGCTGCTGGCCACCGGACAGCTGGGCCGGCTTCCGCTTGGCGAAGTCGCCCAGGCGCACGATCTCGAGCAGCTCCTCGACCCGTCGCTTGGTCTCGGTCTTGTCGACCTTCTTGCTGCGCGGTCCGAAGGCGACGTTGTCGAACACCGTCATGTGGGGGAAGAGCGCGTAGTGCTGGAACACCGTGTTGACGTTGCGCTTGTGCGGCGGCACCCGCGAGACGTCCACGCCCTCGAGTCGGATGGTGCCGTCGGTGGGCATCTCGAACCCGGCGATCATCCGCAGCGTCGTGGTCTTGCCGCAGCCGGACGGTCCGAGCATCGAGAAGAACTCGCCCTGGACGATCGAGAAGTTCGCGTCCGCGACGGCGACGTAGTCGTCGAAGCGCTTGGTGACGTGATCGATCTCGATCACGTTGCCGGTCGTCGGGCCAGCGGCCCCGGCGGGCTCGGTGCCGGCTGCAGTGGTGGTTCCGGTGTCGGTCAGCGTCGATCCCCCAGGTTCGAGCGGCCAGGCCGACATCATCGCCCACGCAGGCGAGGGACACACGTCGGCCAGGCGGCAAGTTGGGCTGAGCCACTGGCGCATGGCTGGCGGCGTCGGGATGAAGCCCCGACATGAGGTAACGGCGGCAGATTCGCGAACTTTGGTCACATTCGCAAGAGATTCCTTCCTGATTTAACAGATTGGCAATGGAATCCCTTGCATCGTTCCGCTGGTCACGCGAGATTCTGCGGAAACCCCCGTCGCGAGCACCAGGAGATCCGAGCCGTGCACCACGAGAACTTCATCGGCGGTGAGTGGGTCGCCGCCAAGGACGGCGCCACCGACGTCGTGTTGAACCCGGCCACCGGCGAGGTCATCGCCGAGGTGGCGTCCAGCGGGGCTGCTGACGCCGAAGCGGCGGTCAACGCGGCGCACGAGGCCTTCCAGACCTGGGGCAAGACCACGCCGCGGGAGCGCTCGGAGAAGCTGCTGGCGCTCGCCGACGCGGTCGAGGCCAACCTCGACGAGCTCAAGGCCCTCGAGGTGGCCAACGTCGGCAAGCCGGTCTCGATCGTCGAGTTCGAGTTCGACCTGACCGTCGACAACATGCGGTTCTTCGCGGGGGCGGCCCGCACCCTGCAGACCCAGGCCGGCGGCGACTACATCGAGGATCACACCTCGTTCCTCCGGCGTGACCCGCTCGGTGTGGCCGTGGGCATCGCCCCGTGGAACTACCCCCTCAACATGGCGACGTGGAAGCTGGGCCCGGCGCTCGCCGCCGGCAACACCTTCATCCTCAAGCCGTCCGAGCTGACGCCGCTCACGGCGCTCAAGCTGGCCGAGATCGCGGCGGACATCTTCCCCCCGGGCGTCTTCAACGTGGTCACCGGCCAGGGCGAGACCGCCGGCGATGCGCTGGTGCGCAGCCCCAAAGTGGCCATCGTCTCGGTCACCGGCGACGTGGCCACCGGCAAGCTGATCGCCAAGAACGCGGCCGACACGCTCAAGCGGGTGCACCTCGAGCTCGGCGGCAAGGCGCCGGTCGTGGTGTTCGACGACGCCGACGTCGATGCCGTCGTCGAGTGCCTGGCCGAGATGTCGTATTACAACTCGGGCCAGGACTGCACGGCACCCTGCCGGGTCATCGCCGGACCGGCCGTCTACGACTCGCTCCTCGGCGGCCTCGGCGACGCCGTCGGTTCGCTGGCGTTCGGCGACCCGACCGATGCCGACACCGCGGTCGGCCCGGTCATCTCCGCATCACAGCAGGATCGGGTAGCTGGCATGGTGGCCCGGGCCGTCGACGGAGGTGCCGAGATCGTGACCGGTGGTTCGATCCCCGATCGCCCCGGGTTCTACTACGAGCCGACCGTCCTGGCCGGTCCGGCCCAGGACGCCGAGATCGTCCAGCGTGAGGTGTTCGGCCCGGTCGTCAGCGTGCAGCGATTCGCCGACGAGGAGCAGGCCCTCAGCTGGGCCAACGGGGTCGACTACGGCCTGGCCGCCAGCGTCTGGACCACCGACGTCGGGCGGGCCATGCGCATGAGCCGAGACCTCGAGTTCGGCTGCGTCTGGATCAACGACCACATCCCGATCGTCTCGGAGATGCCCCACGGCGGCGTGAAGCAGAGCGGCTACGGCAAGGACATGTCGCTCTATTCGGTCGAGGCGTACTCCGAGCTCAAGCACGTGATGGTGAAGCACTGATGACCGCCTCCTCGACAGGTACTTCTGATCCCACCGGCCTCGTCACCCACAGCGATCGGCTGAGCGCCCGCGCCGCCGAGCTGGCCTACAGCGAGATGGCCCGGCTGCTCGACCGCACCACCGCCAGCAAGGCGCTCTACGAGCGGGCGGTCGAGCACCTCCCGCTGGGTGTGCCGTCGTCGTTCCAGGCCGGCGACCCGTACCCGATCTACGTCGACCGGGGCCACGGCAGCCACCTCTGGGACGTGGACGGCAACGAGTACCTCGACTTCCACGGCGGGTTCGGCGTCGGCATCGCCGGTCATGCCCATCCCGAGATCGTCGACGCGGTCACGTACGCGGTCACCCACGGCACGCACTTCGCGGCGCCGACCCCCACGACCGTCGAGCTGGCCGAGGAGATCTGCCGGCGCTTCGACCTCGACAAGGTGCGCTTCGCCAACTCGGGCACCGAGGCCACGATGGACGCCATCCGGGTGGCCCGGGCCGCCACCGGCCGCGATGTCATCGTCAAGATCGAGGGCTCGTACCACGGGCACCATGACGCGGTGATGTTCTCGGTGCTTCCCAACGCGGAGGCGGTCGGCAGCCGCGACATGAGCTCGACCACCCCGATGTCGGCCGGCATCCCTGCGGACACGGCCAAGTACACGCTGGTCGTGCCGTTCAACGACGCCGACGCGTTCGAGCAGCTCCTGGCCGAACGGGGCGAGGAGATCGCATGCCTGATCCTCGAGCCGGTGATGATGAACATCGGCATCGTCGAGCCCGAGCCCGGCTACCTCCAGGCGCTCAAGGGCCTCTGCGAGCTGCACGGCGTCGTACTGATCTTCGACGAGGTCAAGTCGGGTGCCACGGTCGCGGCCGGCGGCGCCGGTGAGCGCTACGGCGTGCGACCGCACCTGGCCTGCTTCGCCAAGGCGCTCTTCGGGGGCACTCCGGGAGCGGCGTTCGGCGGCGACGACGAGATCATGGACGTCATCGCCCACGGCGCGGCCCAGATGGGCACGTTCAACGGCAACCCGCTCGTGTCGGCGGCCGGGCTCGCGTCGCTGACCAAGGTGATGACTCCCGAGGCCTACGTCCGGGTGGCTGCGCTGGGCAAGCGCCTGGCCGACGGCTGCCAGAAGGCCATCGACGCGAACGGCATCCCGGCCCACACCGTCGATCTCGGCGCCAAGGGTTGCGTGTCGTTCCGCAAGGAGCGCTCGCGCAACTACCGCGACTTCCTGGCCACCAAGCCGGAGCTGTTCGGCGCCGCGTTCCCGTGGGCGGTCAACCGGGGCGTCTTCATGACCCCGGGGGACGAGGAGCAGTGGACCCTGTCGGTGCAGCACACCGAGGCGGACATCGACGCCTACGTCGAACAGTTCTCCACCTTCTGCGAAGCCCTCGCCACTTGAGGTGTCCCTCCCGCCTCCTGTCCGCCAGCCTGACGCCCTCCACCCCGAACTTGCGTGGATAACCCGCGCAAAACAGGTGGTTGTCCACGCAAGAACGGGTGGCGACGGGTGAGGATGGTCTCGTGAGCACGGTCGAGTTCGTCGAGGTCACCGACGTCGGATCGGTCCGCGACTCGCCGGCGCGGACCCGGCCGGCCGAGCGCGAGCCGTTCCGGGTCGGCGCGGTGCAACTGAGCTGGTCGGCCGACGCGGACGAACACCGGGCCAACCTGGTTCACGGCGTGGGGCTGGCCGCGGGCAAGGGCGCGCAGCTCGTCTGCCTGCAGGAGCTGACGCTGAGCCCGTACTTCGCGGTGACCGATCGCGGACCGGGTCCCGGGTGGGCCCAGCCGGAGCTGCTGACGGGGGGGCCGACGCTCGAGCTGGCCACCGCGCTGGCGGTCGACCACGACGTGTTCGTGCACGCCTCGCTGTACGAGCAGGTGCCCGACTCGGAGGGTGGCCCACCGGCCGACGGGCGCGGCTTCAACACCGCGGTGCTCGTCGCTCCGGACGGCGCGCTGGTGTCGGCCACCCGCAAGGTGCACATCCCCGTCACAGCGGGCTACTACGAGGACCGCTACTTCATCGGCAGCGACGGCGGCTTCCCGGTGGTCCCGGTCGGCACCGCCCGCTTCGGCTTCCCGACGTGCTGGGACCAGTGGTTCCCCGAGCTCAGCCGGGCCTACTCGCTGGCCGGCGCCGAGGTGCTCGTCTACCCGACCGCCATCGGTTCCGAGCCCGACCACCCCGGCTTCGACACCGAGCCTCTGTGGCACGCGGTGATCGTCGGCCAGGGCATCGCCAACGGCACCTTCATGGTGGCCGTCAACCGCATCGGCACCGAAGATCTCGGCACCGGCACCCCGATCACGTTCTACGGCTCGTCGTTCATCAGCGATCCCTACGGACGGGTGCTCGTGCAGGCGCCACGCGACCAGGCTGCGGTGCTCGTGGCCGACCTCGACCTCGACGCCCGGCGCGACTGGCTCGAGCTGTTCCCGTTCCTGTCGACCCGGCGTCCCGACCAGTACGGCACCCTGACCGACTGACCACCAGCCGTCCGGGACCGTGGAGCGGGCAGGTCAGGGGTGGGTGAGGTGGAGCGTCGGTGACTCGCCCTCGCTGACGGTGGCGTAGGCGGCCCCGTCGGCGGCGAAGGCGATGGCCTCGCCCTGCTTCTCGATCGGCGCCGGTCCGGCGCACGGCGGCTCGGCGAACGCGCTCCAGACGTCGGTGCCCTCGGCGCGCCGATACAGCGAGATGCCGCTGTACGAGCGCAACGCCACGGCGCTCCCGTCCGCGCTGACATCGGCGCCGGTGACGAGGGTGCCGACCGGGAGCTCGAGTGTGGCCGCCTCCTGGAGGGCGGTGGTCGACCCGGCGGCCAGTCCGGCCGGCGCGCGGAAGACCTGCGAGTGGCCGGTAAGGGTCCAGTCCTTGGTGACGATGATGAGGTCCCCGCTGCGGGGGTCGACCATCAGGGCCTCCGCATCGTGGGGCCCGTCGGGATAGGTGAACGTCAGCGCGTCGGCGGTCACGTGCTCGGTGGCCGGAGTGCTGGTGAACTCGACGGCTGGTTCGGCCACGCGATACACGGTGATGCTCGGGCGCGACCGTCTGTTGTCGCCGATGTCGGCCAGGTAGACCGTCTCGCCCCCGCTGCTGGTAGCGGGCGGGCCGACCGCGATGTCCTCCCAGTCGAGGGCGGTGGCCCCGTCGACCTCGACCGTGGCCAGGAGGTGCGCGTCGCCGGAGAGCGCGAAGAACCGGGCCGAGTCGCCGCTGTCGTTGTGCGTCCACCACACGCCCGGGTTGCGGTGGCTGCCCGCGATGCCCGACGCCTCGGTCACCGCCGATGCGGAGACCGTGCCCGCATCGGAGACCGTCGTGGTCCCCGCGCACACGGCGTCGAGCAGCGAGCCTCCACCTGTTCCGCCTGCCGCACTGCTGCCGGTGACCTCACCAGCCGGTGTCGTCGTCTCCGACCCAGGGCCCTCGTGGGTGCCCGACGAGCACCCGACACCCAGCGCCGCCACGAGCATCGCCACGGCGAGCGCACGGCCCATTCGCCTGGTGCGCATCCGCCCTGTCGTCATTGTGTGAGCCTCGCAGACGCGCACTGGCCCGGACGTCAGCCGAGGGTCGTGAGGAACCCGAGCAGTGCGAATCCGAGGACGAACACCAGGCCGACGGGCTCGCGGCCATCGGCATAGGCGGTGGGCATCATCACCGAGGCGAGCATGGTGAGGATGGTGCCGGCCGCGAACGCCTGCACGGCGGCCAGCACATCAGGCGACGCCGAACCGAGCACCTGGTAGCCGACCGCCGCAGCCACCGCTCCGGTGGCTGCGATGGCGGTCCACATGCCGAGCACCCGAGCCGGCGCCCAACCGGCGCGGACGAAACCCGGGGTGGACGCCATGCTCTCGGGCAGGTTGGAGATGAGGACGGCGACGAGCATGGCCGCGCTCACCGTGGACCCACCGAGGAGGGAGATGGCGATGGCGACCGATTCGGGGATCCCGTCCAGCAGGGCGCCGAGCGCGATCCCGGTCGACGCATGCTCGCCGGCCGGGGCTCGCCGGGCGACCAGCCGGTCGAGGCCGTAGAAGGTGAGGGCGCCGATGGCGAGGAACGTGCCGGTGACCGGGCCGCCGGACTCGTGGAACGCAGGCACGGTGAGGTCGAACGCGGCAGCGGCCACGAGCGTCCCGGCGCCGAACCCCGTGATCAGCCCGAGGAGACGGGGCTTCGGGGTGAAGCGCAGCGCGGCCGCCGCGCCGACGACGAGGGTGGCCTGTCCGAGGAGGGCCCACAGGCCGGCTTCCAGCACGACGTGACGTTAGGTCGTTGGCTGCCCCTCCCCGCCGGGCCTCGAAATCGGACCTCCCGCCCGACCCAGCAGTCGTGCCGCGATTGCTTGGTCGGGCTGGGCCACCGGTTCGGTTGTTCAGGGGCGGCGGTCCTGGAAGCCGAACCACTGGCCGACCACAGGCAGGTAGGCCGAGCGCAGGCGGTGCGCCGGCACCGCAGGGAACGGGATCTCGGCGAAGGCCGGGGGCTCGGCACCGTGGGCCACCACCGCAGCAGCCTGGGCACCCGAGCCAGGTGTTGAGGGCGACGCCCGAGCCGTTGCAGCCGGTTGCGAACCACGCTCCAGCCGCTGGGCCCCTCGGGACCTGGCCGAAGTGGGGCATGCGGTCGAGGGTGATGGCCACGTTGCCACCCCACGCGAACTCGAGCGCAGCGTCGCGGAGCTGGGGGTGCAGGCGGACCATGGAGGCGTGGAGGAAGTCGCGGGCGTCGGGGATGGATGCGGGCGCCAGCGATCGCCGACCCCCGAAGACCATTCGGCCGTCGGGGGAGAGCCGCCAGTAGAAGAGGAAGTTCTTGGTGTCGACGAGCATGCGGTTCCGCGGGCTCACCGATCGGGCCACCTCGGGATCGAGCACCTCGGTGGCGATGATGTACGACCCGACCGGCACCACCCGGCGGCGCAGCCACGGCACCAGGCCGTCGGCATACGCGTTGGTGGCGATGATCACGACGGCCGCCGCCACCCGCCCGCGGTTCGTGGTGACCTGGAAGCCGCTCCGGCGGCCACCCGAGCGCTGCTCGAGTCGGAGGGCGGAGGTGCGGTCGTGGACGTCGGCACCGGCCTCGAGGGCCAGCCGAACGAGGCCGGCGTGGAACTGCGCCGGCTGCAGTCCACCCGTGCGCTCGATGACGACGCCACCGAAGAACGAGGTCGACCCGATCTCGTCGGCCAGCTCGTCGCGGGGCACCCAGTGCACCGCTTCGCCGAGGTCGCCGCCGTGCTCGGCGGCCATCGACCGGAGTCCGGCGACGTGGGCGCGGTTGTGGGCCAGGTACAGCTGGCCGGCGCGCGAGTAGTGGCAGTCGATCTCCTCTTCGGCGATGAGCGCCTCGACGTGGTCGAACGCGTCGTTGACCTGGTCGTAGAGGCGACGGCCGGCAGGCCCGTACTTCTCCTCCAGCGCGCCCGGTCCGGCCTTGAGCTCGGGGATGACCATGCCGCCGTTCCGGGTGCTGGCCCCGACGCCGATCGGATCGCGATCGATCACGACGACCGAGCGACCGGCGCGGGCCAGCTCCCGGCCGGCAGCCAGGCCGCAGTAGCCTGCGCCCACGATCACCACGTCGACCTCTGCGGGGAGGGCGTGCGGCTCGATGGTCGGCGGGTCGGCCTGGGTCTGCCAGAAGACCCGTTCCTGGTAGGCGGCGGCCAGGGGAGCCGAGGGGATCGAACGGCGGGTCACGTCGAGAGGGTAAACGATTCACGCGATCTTCTCTGTCCTGACCATTGAATCAATGGCAACATTGCCGTCCGACGATGGAATACGTCGTCTCCCTGCCGCTCCCGAACCGCTCTCACGCGAGAGCAGGAGACTGATACCCGTGGCCGAACACGCCGACCTCCTCGCCCGGCACCGAGGGGTGATGCCGGACTGGCTCGCCCTGTTCTACGACCAGCCCATCGAGCTGGCCGACGGTGAGGGCCGCTACGTCGTCGACGGCGAGGGCAACCGCTACCTCGACTTCTTCGGCGGCATCCTCACCACCATGACGGGCTACAACGTGCCCGAGGTCGTCGAGGCCATCCGTGAGCAGGCCGGCAAGATGATCCACTCGTCGACGCTCTACCTGATCCGCCCGATGATCGAGCTGGCCGAGGAGATCTCCCGCCTCTCAGGTCTCGACGACGCCAAGGTCTTCTTCACCACCTCGGGGTCGGAGGCCAACGAGGCGGCGCTCCTGCTGGCCTCGACCGTGCGCCGCAGCAACCAGGTGCTGGCCCTGCGCAACAGCTACCACGGCCGCTCGTTCGCCACGATGGGCGTCACCGGCAACCGGGGCTGGTCGGCTTCGAGCCTGAGCCCCTTCAACGTCAGCTACGTGCACAACGGCTACCGGTTCCGCAGCCCGTTCCGCGACCTCGACGACCCTGCGTTCATCCAGGCCTGTGTCGACGACCTGCGCGACATCATCACGACCACCACCGCCGGCGACGTGGCCTGCATGATCGCCGAGCCGATCCAGGGCGTCGGCGGGTTCACCGTGCCGCCCGACGGCTTCTTCGGGGCCATGAAGGAGGTGCTCGACGAGTACGGCATCCTCTTCATCTCCGACGAGGTGCAGACCGGATGGGGGCGCACCGGCGAGCACTACTGGGGCTACGAGGCCCACGGGCATCACGCCGGACATGCTCACGTTCGCCAAGGGCCTCGGCAACGGGCTGTCGATCGCCGGTGTGGTGGCGCCCGCCGCGCTGATGGACTCGGTGAACGCCAACTCGATCTCGACGTTCGGGGGCACGCCGCTGGTCACCGCCGGCGCGCTGGCCAACCTGCGCTACGCGCTCGACCACGACCTGCAGGCCAACGCGCTCACCGTCGGCCGCCGGCTGATGGAGCACCTGGCTCCCGTCACCGACAAGTTCGGGGTGGTCGGCGAGGTGCGGGGCAAGGGCCTGATGATCGGCATCGAGCTGGTCGGCGCCGACGGCCGAACCCCCAACCCCGACGCCGCCACGCGGGCCATCGAGCACGGCCGGGCCAACGCGCTGCTCATCGGCAAGGGCGGCCTCTACGGCAACTGCCTGCGCCTGGCCCCGCCGCTGAGCCTCACGGCCGAAGAGGCTGACGAGGGCGCGGCCATCCTCCTCGACGTGCTGGCCACGCTTGATCGAGAAGAAGGCGACCGCGAGGAAGGTGCCGCGTGACTGACACAAGTTCCCAGGGGCCGGGCTCGACTCCGAAGATCGTGCACTGGATGGACGGCAAGCAGTGGGCCGGGACCTCCGAGCGGACGAGCCCGGTGTTCAACCCGGCCACCGGTGCCGTCACCAAGCAGGTGGCGCTGGCCTCGACGGCCGACGTCGCAACGATCGTCAAGTCGGCCCGGGCCGCGGCCGGCGACTGGCGGCGCGTCTCGCTGACCCGACGGGTGCAGGTGCTGTTCGCGTTCCGCGAGCTGGTCGCCCAGCGCAAGGAGGACCTGGCCCGGCTCATCACGACCGAGCACGGCAAGGTCTTCTCCGATGCGCTCGGCGAGGTCGGGCGCGGGCTCGAGGTCGCCGACTTCGCGTGCGGCATCCCGCACCTCCTCAAGGGCGGCTACAGCGAGGGCGTGTCCACCGGCGTCGACGTGTACTCGATCCGCCAGCCCGTCGGTGTGGTCGCCGGCATCACCCCGTTCAACTTCCCGGCCATGGTCCCCATGTGGATGTTCCCGGTGGCCATCGCCTGCGGCAACGCGTTCATCCTCAAGCCCAGCGAGCGCGACCCGTCGGCATCGATGCTGCTGGCCGAGCTGTGGCAGCAGGCCGGTCTGCCCGACGGCGTGTTCAGCGTGGTGCACGGCGACAAGGAGGCCGTCGACGCCATCCTCCACCACCCCGATGTGGCCGGCGTGAGCTTCGTCGGATCGACGCCGATCGCCCGGTACGTCTACGAGACGGCGGCCGAGGCCGGCAAGCGGGTGCAGGCACTGGGCGGGGCCAAGAACCACATGGTCGTGCTGCCCGACGCCGACCTCGACGCCGCGGCCGACGCCGCGGTCAGCGCCGGGTACGGCTCGGCCGGCGAGCGCTGCATGGCCATCTCGGTGGTCGTGGCCGTCGACCCGGTCGGGGACGCCCTCGTCGGGCGCATCGCGGACCGCATCGCCGGACCTGAAGATCGCCGACGGCGCCGAAGCCCGACACCGACATGGGCCCGGTCATCACCGCCGCGCACCGCGACAAGATCGCCGGCTACGTCGGTGCCGGTGCCGAGGCCGGGTGCCACGCTGGTGGTCGACGGTCGCACGCTCTCGGTCGACGATCGGCCCGACGGGTTCTTCATCGGCCCGACCCTGCTCGACCACGTGACCACGGACATGACCGTCTACACCGACGAGATCTTCGGCCCGGTGCTCACGGTGATGCGGGTGCGGTCGTACGACGAAGCCGTCCGCCTGATCAACGAGAACCTGTACGGCAACGGCGTCGCCCTGTTCACCCGCGACGGTGGCGCGGCCCGCCAGTTCCAGTTCGAGGTCGAGGCCGGGATGATCGGCATCAACGTCCCCATCCCCGTGCCGATGGCGTACTACTCGTTCGGAGGCTGGAACCAGAGCCTGTTCGGCGACACCCACATGCACGGCGCCGAGGGCGTCCACTTCTACACACGGGGCAAAGTGGTCACCTCTCGGTGGCCCGATCCGAGCGAGACGGCCACCGGCCCCGACCTCGGCTTCCCAACCCACGCCTGACATCGGGCAACCTGGTCGCAGAGGGAGCGGTGGGTGGCCACGATGCGCACGACGAGTACGAGAACGACCGACGAACACGGCTGACGAACGATGAACGAGGAGAACCATGGCTGACGTGACCCCCATGCGGATCGGTGCCGAGTCGGTCGTGACCGACGACGTGGCCGAGGTGCGCTCGCCGTACGACGGTCGGGTCGTCGGCCAGGTGCCGGTCGGCACCGAGGAGCACCTCGACGGGGCCGTCGCCGCCGCGCTTGCTCGCCACCGTGAGGGCGCGATGCCGGCGTACCAGCGGGCCGAGATCCTCGACCGGGCCGCCGTGCTGCTGGCCGAGCGCAAGGAGGAGTTCGCGCGCTGCATCTCCGACGAGTCGGCCAAACCGATCAAGACGGCGCGGGTCGAGGCCGAGCGGGCGGTCGACACGTTCCGCTTCTCGGCTGCGGTGGCCCGCACGCTGGCCGGCGAGATGGTGCCGATCGACGCCAGCTCGGCCGGCGTCGGCAAGCTGGCCTTCGTGCAGCGCGTGCCCATCGGCGTGATCGCGGCGATCTCCCCGTTCAACTTCCCGCTGAACCTGGTGGCGCACAAGCTGGCGCCCGCCGTCGCGGCGGGTTGCCCGGTGGTGCTCAAGCCGGCCTCGGCCACGCCGCTGACCGCGCTGAGGCTGGCGGCGCTGCTGCTCGACGAGTGCGGGCTGCCCGACGGCTGGCTCAACGTCGTGACCTGCGGCGGCAAGACCGCGAACCACCTCGTGACCCACGACGACGTGGCCATGATCACCTTCACCGGCTCGCCGCCGGTCGGGTGGGGCATCCGCGCCGCGGCACCACGTAAGCGGGTCGGGCTCGAGCTCGGCAACAACGCGCCGGTCGTCATCGAGCCCGACGGCGACTGGTCGGCCGCGGCGGCCAAGATCGCGGTGGCCGGCTACTCCTTCGCCGGGCAGTCGTGCATCTCGGTGCAGCGCGTGTTCGTGCACTCGTCGATCCACGACGCGTTCGTGGCCGAGCTGGTGGCCAAGGTCGATGCGCTGAAGGTCGGCGACCCGTCCGCCGACGACACCGACGTCAGCGCGCTCATCAACAAGGGCGAGACCGAGCGGGTGCACCAATGGGTCGACGAGGCCGTCACCCAGGGAGCCACCGTCGCGGCGGGTGGCCGACTCGACGACGACGGCGTGCTCGTGCCCACCGTGCTGACCGACGTGGTACCCGAGATGGAGGTCTGCCGCGACGAGGTGTTCGGGCCGGTCGTCGGCGTCCAGGCGTACGACGACTTCGACGAGGCGCTCCGCCTGGCCAACGACAGCCGCTACGGGCTGCAGGCCGCGGTGTTCACCTCGCGACATCGGCAAGGCCCTGGCCGCGGCCCGAACCCTGGAATTCGGCGGGGTCATGATCAACGAGGTGCCGACGTGGCGGGCCGACCAGATGCCCTACGGCGGCCTGCGCGACTCCGGCAACACCCGTGAGGGCCCGCCCTACGCGGTCAAGGAGATGACCGAGGAGCGCCTCGTCGTCATCCAGCCCTGATCGAGAACCGACAGCCCTGATCGATACCTGGCAAGCCTGATCGAGCACTGGCAAGAACGACCAGCCATTCGATGACAGTGAGACGAGACCCGTGACGACGATCCGCACCGCCTGCCCGCTCGACTGCCCCGACGGCTGCACCCTCGAGGTGGTGGTCGAGGACGGTCGCCTCGCGAAGGTCGACGCCGCGCCGGCCGACGTCGAGGATCCGACGATCAACCCGTTCACCCAGGGCTTCATCTGCAAGAAGGTGAAGGGCCACCATCGCCGTGTGTACAGCCCCGACCGGGTGATGACCCCGCTGGTCCGCACCGGGCCGAAGGGCGAGGGCCGGTTCCGCTCGGCGTCGTGGGACGAGGCGCTCGACCTGGTGGCGAGTCGCATCGGCGACGGCCCTCGCCGACGACCCGGCCACGGTCGTCCCCTACCTCTACAACTCGTCGGCCGGCGAGATCGGCGGCGGGCTGCTCGGCCCCCTCCTGTGGGATGCGCTGGGGGCCAGCAAGGTCGACCACACGATCTGCGCGGCCACCACGGGCATGGCCTGGGCGATGGTCTTCGGCGGCATGCTCGGCGCCGACCCGCTCGACGTCGTGCACTCCCAGCTGGTCGTGGTCTGGGGAGCCAACCCTTCGATCTCGAACACGCACTTCCCGCCGCTCGTCCAGCACGCCCGGAGCAACGGCGCCGCGCTCGGTGGTCGTCGACCCGCGCGCGCACCGGGATGGCCAAGCGGGCCGACCTGCACCTGGCCGTGCGGCCGGGTACCGACGTCGTGCTGGCCATGGCTGTCGGCTCGCGAGCTGGAGCGTCGCAAGGCGATCGACCTCGTGTTCACCGACGCCCACGCCGACGGGGTCGACGAGTACCTCGATGCCTGCGCGCCGTGGACCCTCGACGCGGCGGCCGCACGAGTGCGGCCTCACCACGACCGAGATCGAGGCCTTCGTCGACCTCCTGGTCGAGCGCCGCCCCGCCTACTGGCGCACCGGCTGGGGCATGGAGCGCAACCGCAACGGCGGGTCCGGGGTGCGGGCGGTGCTGGCCCTGCCCGTGCTCACCGGAGCGTTCGGCCGGCTCGGGTCGGGCGTGCACCTCCACACCGACCACGACCTCGACTGGGACCACGCCGCGCTGTGCGACGCCGTGCTCGGTATCGACGGTGCGGCCGGCTCGGCCCCGCGTGGCCAGGTCCGCCGTCGCGTGAACCAGAACCTGCTCGGCCAGCTGCTGACCGACCCGGGCGACGGAGCCGCCGGTCCGCGTGCTCGTCGTCCAGGGCGCCAACCCGGCGGTGATGAACCCGGCGCAGGGCAAGGTGCTGGCCGGCCTCGAGCGCGACGACCTGTTCACCGTGGTGCACGACCAGGTGCTGACCGACACGGCCCGCTACGCCGACGTCGTGCTGCCGGCCACCACCCACTTCGAGTCGCCCGACATCGTCGTGCCGTACGGCTCGTTCGCGGTCAGTTCCATCCCCGCGGTGATCGAGCGGGTGGGAGAGAGCCACACCAACGACGAGCTCAGCGCCGGTCTGGCGGCGCGGCTGGGCTTCGCCGCCGGGCCCGGGCCAGGCGTTCGATCCCGACCCGGATCGACTCCGGTCGATCGCGCTGCCCCGAGGGGTGCCCACCACGACGTCGACCCAGGCGCCCGGGAGCGCCGTGCAGTTCCGCGACATCTGGCCCGACACCAGCGAGGGCCGGGCCCGGCTGGTGGCCGGAACGGAGGCCCAGGCCGAGGGGGCCGCCCGGGTGCCGACCTATCAGCGACTCCACGCCGACCTCCCCCTCACGCTGGTCACCCCGGCCAACGCCCGCACCATCAACTCGATCTTCGGCGACACCGAGGGCCCGTCTCCCGCGGTGCACCTGCATCCCGACGACGCCGCGGCGCGCGGGCTGCTCGACGGCCAGGAGGTCACCGTGGTCGGCGCGTCGGCCGCGCTCGACACCGTGGTGGCGCTCGACGCCGACCTCCGTCCCGGGGTGGCCTCGATGCCGAAGGGGCTGTGGCGGCGAGCCGTCGGTGGAGGGTTCACCGCCAACGCCTTCGCCCCGGACACGCTGAGCGACCTGGCCGGCGGGGCCTGCTTCAACGACGCGAGGGTCGACGTCCGGCCACGCTGACCTCGCTCTGTCGAGCGCACCGAGAGAGGTACGAACGTTCCGGTCAGGGCACGGAGTGCCGCGACCGGAAGCCTTTCCGAGGTTTCGCTGGCCATGATCGCCCCTGGCTGCGTCCTCGCCCTCACCTCATGGTCGGGTGGGCCTTCGGACTGCGTCCTTGCCAGATGACGATCCTGACTCGGCGCTCCACCCACAAACGTTCCCGGTCAGGGCACTAGATTGTCGCCGGATCGGCCCCACCGCACGGGAGACCCTCACCCGTGTCGAGCCGACCGACCGCCGAGAGGACCAACGCTGCGTTGAGTGACTTGCGCCGATTCGTCGTCGAGGACGGGAGCGACATGGCCACCCTGGTGTCCGGCCTCGAGCGGCGTGCACCGTTCGATCGCGAGCCGGACCGCGTGGTCGAGCGCACGATCTACGACACGTTCGACTGGCGGCTCCACGACGAGGGCACCGTGCTCGAGCACGAGCGGGTGGTGCCGATCCCGCCCGCCCGCGGCGGTCGTCTGCCCCAGGTGGCCCGACCGGCGCTGGTCTGGCGGGCGGCCGACACCGGCGAGGTGCTGGGCCGCATCGTGGTCGACCACGTGCCGCGGTTCGTGGCCGACCTGCCGGACGGTCCCATCGCGGCGCGGCTCGCGGCCATCCTCGAGATGCGAGCGCTGCTCCCGCTCGTCACCATCCGCGACCACCAGCGCGTGCTGCGGCTCCTCGACGGCGAGGGCAAGACGCAGGCCCGGGTGCTGATCGACCAGGCCACCGTGCTCGAGCCCGACCTCGGCGGCTCGTCCGATCCGGAGTCCGGACCTGGGTCTGATGGTGCCGAGCCGGATGGCAGCGCGGACGATGCCCCTAGGTACGAGCCGGCGCACGCGGCCGAGCCGGCCGACCCCCGATCACCTCGGATCGACCCCATGGTCGAGGTCCTGCCGGTCCGGGGCTATCCCCGGGCGGCCGACGAGGTGGCCGATCTGCTGGCGGCCCAGGTCGTGCTCCGCCCGGCCGAGCATGACGTCGTGGCCGAGGCGCTGTTCCGTGTCGGGATGACGCCGGGCGACTACTCGTCGAAGCTCAAGGTGCGCCTCGACCCGGCATCCACCGCGCTCGACGTGGTGGTGGCCGTGCTCGAGGCGCTCCTGGCCGCGATGCGCGTGAACGAGCCGGGGACGCGGGCCGACACCGACTCGGAGTTCCTCCACGACTACCGCGTCGCCGTCCGCCGCAGCCGGTCGGTGCTCGGCTTCGCCAAGGGCGTCGTCCCTGCCGGCCTGCTCGACCACCTGCGGGCCGAGTTCAAGTGGCTCGGCGACATCACCACCCCGACCCGCGACCTCGACGTCTACCTGCTCACCTACGACGACTTCGAGTCGTCGCTCCCCGAGCCGATCCAGCCCGACCTCCATCCGCTGAAGTCGTTCCTGGTGGAGCAGCAGGCCGTCGCCCACGCTGAGCTCGTCGCCCACCTCGATTCGCCCCGCTACGCCGAACTGCTCGACCGCTACCGGGCCTGGCTCGACGACCCCGCGGCGGACGCCGGGCGATGCGCCGGAGGCCCGGATCCCGGCCACCGAGTTCGCCGCGTCGCGCGCGTGGAAGGAATACCGCAGCCTCGTCAAGGACGGTCGCCGCATCACCGACGACACCCCTCCGCCGCAGGTGCACGAGCTGCGCAAGGACGGCAAGAAGCTGCGCTACGCCCTCGAGTGCTTCGCCAGCCTGTTCCCGATCGAGGACGTGGCCCCGCTGGTCAAGGAGCTGAAGGCCGTGCAGGACGTGCTCGGTGACTTCCAGGACGCCGAGGTGCAGAAGGACTCGCTGCGCCACTTCGGCGAGGCGCTCGTCGTCGAGCGGGGCCCATCCGCGGCGACCACGCTGCTGGCCATGGGCTACCTGATCGAGCAGCTCGACGAGCGCGAGCAGCGGGCCCGGGCCCTCTTCGACCATCGGTTCGGGCGCTTCGACGCCCACCACAACCGGGACCGCGCCCGGCGCCTCTTCGCCCCGGCTCGACCTGACGCTGATCCCGGCCCTGACCCCGAACCTGCAGGTGAACCATCCCCCGGGTCGGGAGATCCGGCCGAGCATGCTGAGGGGTCAGACGGCGCGCGCGACTCGAGGACATCCGGATGAAGGTCCTGGCCACGTACAACATCAAAGGCGGAGTAGGGAAGACCGCGACGGCGGTGAACCTCGCCTACCTCGCCGCGGCGGGTGGTGCCCGCACGTTGGTCTGGGACCTCGATCCCCAGGGCGCGGCCAGCTTCTACTTCCGGGTCAAGCCGAAGGTGAAGGGCGGAAGCGAGGCCCTGATCACCGGGCGGCGGGCGCTCGACCGGGCCATCAAGGGCACCGACTACGACAACCTCGACCTCATCCCGGCCGACTTCTCGTACCGCAACATGGACCTCGAGCTGGGGGAGGCGAAGAAGCGCACCCGCCGCATCGACCTGCTGATCCGCCCCCTCGCCGCGTCCTACGACTACGTCTTCCTCGACTGCCCGCCGAGCATCTCGCTGGTCAGCGAGAACGTCTTCCGGGCTGCCAACGCGCTCCTCGTCCCTCTGATCCCGACGACGCTCTCGCTGCGCACGTTCGACCAGCTCGACGCCTTCCTCGAGGACAATCCGGGCCGCAAGAAGCAGAAGGTCATGGCGTTCTTCTCCATGGTCGACAACCGCAAGACCCTCCACCGCGAGCTGGTCGAGAAGGTCACCGCCGACCGCAAGGACGTGCTGGCCACCCAGATCCCGGCCACCAGCGACATCGAGCGCATGGGCGTGCACCGCAAGCCCTTGCCGGCCTTCGCCCCGAAGTCGCGCTCGGGCAAGGCCTACGTGGAGCTCTGGGACGAGATCGTCAGCCGACTCTGATCGAGCGCCTCGACAGGCGGTACGGTCGAGAGCCGACCCTCGGAGGCACCCACGATGAGCGACAGCGACCCGCGTGACGATCAGGACGAGGCCGAGGCGCTCGACGCCGAGATGACCGACAGCACCGAGGACGATTACCCCGCGGACTACCCGCCCGAGCAGCCGCTCGGCGTGGAGGAGTACGGCCTGACCGGGGCCGAGCAGGAGGCCGGCGAGTCCGAACGGCTCCGCTCGGCGCGCCAGCAGCCCGAGGTGGACGGACTCGACCTGCCCGAGGACGACCTCGACGGCGAGGTGGACGAGATGGTGACGGGCCTGGCCGCAGCCGAGGGTCGGCCCGACGGAGAGCTGCTCGGGGAGCTGGTGGACGAGGAGCTCGACCCCTCCGGCGAGGAGGCCGCCATGCACATCGTCGAGGAGCCCTGACCTGCCTCCCTGCTCGGCGAACGAGGACCGGTTCTCGCGGGCGTCGTACGGTGGCGCGGTGAGTCCCGAGGGGGACATCGATGCAGGGGGCACGACCGATGACCGATCCGATCACCGCGGGGCCCATCGGCCCGAACCGGCAGATGCGCCTGGTCGAACGTCCGACGGGGCTGGTGTCCCAGGCCGACTTCGAGCTGGTCGAGGTGCCGGTGCCCGAGCTGGCCGAGGGCGAGGCGCTGATGCGCACGATCTACCTCGGCATGGACGCCACCGTGCGCACCTGGCTCAACCGCGGCGAGGGCTACCTGCCGGCGGTCGAGATCGGCGAGGTCGTCCGCTGCAGCGGGATCGGCCGCATCGTGGCCACGAACAGCCCGGCCTTCGAGATCGGCGATGTGGCCTACTCGCTGCCCGGGTGGCAGGACTACGCGGTCGTCCGCGACGATGCCTTCACCACCAAGCTCGAGGGCGTCGACGACCTGCGCTCGATGATGAGCGTGTTCGGCGCCACCGGCGCGGCCGCGTACTTCGGGCTGCACGAGATCGGTCAGCCCAAGGAAGGTGAGACCGTCGTGGTGTCGGCCGCTGCCGGGGCCACCGGATCGATCGCCGGGCAGATCGCCAAGATCCTGGGCTGTCGGGTCATCGGCATCGCCGGCACGGACGAGAAGTGCGCCTGGGTCGTCGACGAGCTCGGGCTTCGACGGGTGCATCAACCACCGCACCGCCGACATCCCCCGCGAGCTGGCCGGGCTCTGCCCGGACCGGGTGGACGTGTTCTTCGACAACGTCGGCGGCGCCGTGCTCGACGCGGTGCTGGGCCGGCTCAACCTGCACGGCCGGGTCGTGCTCTGCGGCGCCATCTCGGTCTACAACGACCAGGGTCGCCCTCCCGGTCCCGGCCAACTACCTCAACCTGATCGCCCGCCGCGGCCGGATGGAGGGTTTCATCACGCTCGACTACTGGGACCGCTTCGACGAGTGCTTCACCCAGCTCCGGGCCTGGGCCGGCGAGGGTCGGCTCGTGTGGCGTGAGGAGATCTTCGACGGCCTCGAGTCGTCGCCCGACGCGCTCAACGCGCTGTTCACCGGCGCCAGCACCGGCAAGGTCATCGTCCAGGTCGCCGAGGATCCCTGACCGAACCCCCCGCCAACCGGTGGCCCCGGCGCGACCCGGGGGTCGCGCCTCGACAACCGGTTCGGATCGCTCGGTGCTCGGCGGAGGTGGGTCGACTCGCAGATGGACCATGACTCGCCGCTAGCCTCCGGCGGTGCCCGACGTCGTGCTCCCCGTCCTCGACGAGGCCGAGGCCGTCGCCTGGGTGCTCGAGCGGATGCCTGCGGGCTTCCACCCGATCGTGGTCGACAACGGATCGACCGACGGCTCGGGCGACATCGCACGCCGTCTCGGGGCCGAGGTCGTCGATGCCGATCGGCGGGGCTTCGGCGCGGCGTGCTTCCGCGGCCTGCAGGCGTCGACCGCAGAGGTCGTCTGCTTCATGGACTGCGACGCCTCGCTCGACCCGGCGTACCTCACGAGCGTGGCCGACCCGGTGACCGCTGGTGTCGCGGACCTCGTGCTCGGCGCCCGCGAACCCGAGCGGGGCGCCTGGCCGCCGCACGCCCGGCTGGCCAACCGGTGGCTCGCCCGACGCGTCCGCCGTCGCTATGGCTACCGGCTCCGAGATCTCGGCCCGATGCGGGCGTGTCGACGAGAGGCGCTGCTCGACCTCGGCCTCGTCGACCGCCGATCGGGGTGGCCGCTCGAGATGGTGCTGCGGGCCGGCAACGCGGGCTGGCGCGTGCGAGAGGTCCCGGTGCCCTACCGGGCCCGTCGGGGCCGCTCGAAGGTGACCGGCACCCTGAGAGGCACGCTCGGCGCCGTGCAGGACATGCGTCGCCAGCTCCGCGAGCTGACCTGAGCGCTACGGTGCGGGCGGCGAAGCCGCCGAGCCTGAGCGTCTGACTGCCTGAGCATCCGAGAGCCTGAGCATCCGTGAGATGGAGTGGACGATGGCCGACAGCACCTTCGAGGTCGTTCGTGAGAAGACCATCGACGCCTCGCCCGAGCGGGTCCACGACAGCCTCGTCGACTTCCACGCGTGGCAGGTGTGGTCGCCGTGGGAGGGCCTCGACCCTGACCAGTCCCGCGTCTATCGCGGCGCCCACTCCGGAGTCGGAGCGGTCTACGAGTGGAAGGGCAACCGGAAGGTCGGCCAGGGTCGCATGGAGGTCACCGGCGACTCCGCCACCGAGGTGGTCGTCCTCATCAACTTCATCAAGCCCTTCAAGGCCGAGAACACGGCGACCTTCACCTTGCGCCCCGAAGGTTCAGGTACCCACGTGACGTGGAGCATGGTCGGCCCCACGACCCTCATGACCAAGGTCATGGGCATCTTCAAGAGCACGGACAAGATGATCGGCCCGGACTTCGAGAAGGGCCTCTCCCAGCTCGACGCCAGCCTGTCGTCCTGATCGGCCCGGCTCGGATCAGTCTGCCCCGGTCAAACGGAGTCGATGGTGCCGATGCCCTTGGCCACGGCCCGGGCGAAGCGGGAGCCGGGCACCATCGCGGCGATGGCCAGCGCGGCGTCGGCGTGGTCGAAGTCCTGCAGCTGGTCGACCAGCCCGACCGTGTAGCCGCACTCCTCGAGCCGCAGGCGCTGGGCCTTGCCTGTGTCATCGGTGCTCATCGGGACGCCCGAGAACGCACCGGGGTGCAGGTGGCTCAGGCCGAGCAGCCAGTAGCCGCCGTCGGCGGCCATGCCCATCACCGCGTCGGCCCGGCCGCCGAGTGCGATCTCGGCGGACAGCAGCAGGTCGGGGGAGACCTGCGGGGTGTCCATGCCGATGAGGACGACGGGTTCGGGCGACACGCTGAAGCAGTCCTCGAAGGCCCCGAACAGCCGGTTGCCGAGCGAACCGTTTCGCTGGGACAGCACGTCGAAGCCCCGTGGCAGCCAGTCGCCGGGGCGTCCGTCGAGGGCCACGATCCGCCGGCTGGCCGGGGTCGAGGCCACGGCGTCGAGCGTGTCGGCCAGGGCGGCCTCGGCGATGGTGGCGGCTTGCCCGAGGGTGCACGGAGGGCAGAGTCGGGTCTTCACGTCGCCGGGGAGCGGCTCCTTGGCGATCACCACCAGTTGCATGCGGTCTCGTGCTCCTGCTCGGGATGGACGGTCGTCGATCTCGCCGACGCCCTCAACCATCGGCCTGGGTGGGCAGACGTTGAGCCGCACCGGGTCGCCGGACCGTACCGGCATGGCGTGACGACCGCCCGCCGGGTGGACCTCGGCGACCTCGAGAGCTTCACGTGCGCAGGGGTGCGGTCGAGAAGTCCCGCATGCCCTCGGCGAACGCGACCTGGGCCTCGAAGCCCAGCACCTTGGCGGCCAGCGTCGGCGACGCGAACACGTGCCGCACGTCGCCGAGGCGGTAGCCCCCGACCACCCGGGGGGCCGGGGCGCCCTCGACCGCCGCGCCCAGCGCCGTAGCCATGTCGAGCACCGTGTGGGGCTCACCGCTGCAGATGTTGAACGCACCCGAGATGTCGGGGTCGACGTCGATGGCCGCCAGGTTGGCGCGGGCCACGTCGGCGACGTGCACGAAGTCCCGGCGTTGGCCGCCGTCCTCGAACACCGCCGGGGACTCGCCTCGTTCCGCCGAGCTGCGGAAGATGCTCGCCACGCCGGCGTAGGGAGTGTTGCGGGGCATCCGGGGTCCGTAGACGTTGTGGTAGCGCAGTGCGATCGACGAGCCGCCGTGCTCTCGGGCGTAGGCCGCGCAGAGGTGCTCCTGGTGCAGCTTGGTCGCGGCGTACACGTTGCGGGGATCGGTCGGGGCCGACTCCGAGACGGACTCGGGCTCGAGCGGCGATCGGCACTCGGGGCACCTCGGTTCGAACTGCCCGGCGTCGAGATCCGCGACAGCCCGAGCCGAAGGGCGCACGACGCCGTGGAGCGCGGCAGCGGTAGCGGCCCTCGCCGTACACGACCATCGAGCCGGCCAGCACGATGCGCCCACCGAACGATCGGGCGTGCAGGGCCTCCAGCAGGATGGCCGTGACCATGTCGTTGTGGTCGACGTAGGACACGACGTCGCCGAAGTCGACCCCGAGCCCCACCATCGAGGCCTGATGGCAGACGGTGTCGATGCCCTCGACCGCTCGGTGGGCGACGTCGGGGTCGCGCAGGTCTTCGATGCGGTACTCGGCATCGGGGTGCAAATAGGCCGGTCGGGCGCGGTGGGCTGCCGGCAGCAGGCAGTCGACCACCCTCACCTCGTGACCTTCGGCCACGAGCTGGTCGACGACCGCCGACCCGATGAAGCCGGCGCCGCCGGTGACCAGGACCCTCACACTCGTACCTCGTTCACGGGAGGTGGTTCGACGCCGACGCCCTCCCTGGATGTCGCGGGTCTGCGAGTGGCTCGCCGAAGGAGGAGACCCGCCACCATCGCTCGGGAGGGCGTGCTCCTGGCAGGGTCACGGGCCGACCGGCGCGCGCCGGCGGATCTCGGTCGGGGTGGCCACCACCAGCCGGCCGTCGTCGAGCCGGGCTGCGCCTGTCGAGCACTGGTCGGCGAGCTCGGCACCGGGTGCCGTAGGGGCACCGTCGGTGATGACCACGAGCTGCATCCGACCGGAGAGGAAGCCGCACAGACCGAGTCGGGAGTCGTCGAGCGCGACGAGCACCGAAGGCGCGACGTCGCCGTCCCCTTCGCTCCCGAGGGCGAGCGCCTCGGAGGCGGGTCGGTCGCCTCGGCCGATGCGCTCCGGTCCGATGCCGCCGGTGTTGTCGGCCACCCAGAGCGTCCCGTCGGGAGTGAACGTGAAGGCGAAGGGGTTGTTCCAACCGCTCGACAGGATCATGGGCTTCTGGTCTGGCGGCCCACCGGGGTCGAGCGAGAGGAGCTTGCGATTCGGAACGGTCGGGTCGTCACCGAGTGCGTGGTCGGCCTGGAGGTCACCGATGCCGATGACCAGCCTTCCGTCGGGGGCGAAGGCGAGGTGCCCGCCGTTCGCCAGCTGTGAGCTCGGCGGTCCGACCCACGCCGGCAACTGATCGGTGCCGTCCTGGCCGACCTCGATCCGGCCGACCACCAGCCGCCCGTCGTCGGCTCTGGTCCACGCCGCGTAGAGGACTCCGTCGTGGCTCTCGGCCAGCCCGAGCAAGCCGCGCTGGTCATCGTCGGCCCCATGTGTGTCGACCGTCGCGATGGCCGTCGGATCGAGTGTCCCGTCGCTGGACACGTGACGGACCCGACCGGTCAGCCGCTCCCCGTACACGAAGCCGCCCTGGTCGTCGGCGAGCAGGGCCACCGGAAACGCGGCGTCGGCGACGACGGGGGCGGTCGTCGATGAACCGAGCCCGCCGGGCACGGGGTCGTCGCTGCCGCACGCAGCCGTCGTCAACACCATGGCGACCAGCGTCGCAGCCACCCCCGCGAGCCTGGCCGACCCCATCAGTCGGCGACCGAGCTCCGACGCCAGCGGATGCCGACGACGATCGCGGCGATCAGCCAGATGCCGGCCAGCAGGATCAGCACGCTGTGGGCGTAGTTCAGAGGGAGCGTCGACGAGTTGCCGGGCCGGCGACCGAACGCCCGGATCAACGGCCACGAGAACAGGACCACGAGGCCGCTCAGCGCGGCGGCCGTTCGCACCGGGCCGCGCAGGCGGTGCGGCAGCACCCGCCCGAGCAGCAGCCCGACGACCACCACCACGGGTGCCAGGACCAGGTCGTGCGCCAGGTCCAGGCCCACCACCCATATGGCCAGCTTCGTGGGGTTGCCGGTGCCGAGTCCCTCGAGCGCGCCCCGCACCCCGTAGGCCATCACCGCGCCACCGATGGCCAGGCCGATCCAGAACCCGACCCGCGCCGGTCGGCGATCCCCCCGGTGATCCGGGGTCTGGTCCGTCGCGGCAGCGACGGATGCGGCGGTCGGCCCGCTCGGTCCGCTCGGCGTGGTCATCGAACCTCCAGGGTGGTGACCCACTTCGTCTGCATGACGCCCGGGCGGTTCGGGCCGATGAGCCGGACCGGAAAGCCGTGGTCCAGCGCCAGCGGCTCGCCGTTCACCTCCATGGCGAGGAGCGTGTCCCGAGCGCGGGCCTGGTCCTCGTTCAGCACGGACTGGCCGTAGAGCCACCCCTGCTCGAGTCCCGACACCGACACCGAGGTCCCTGGTTCGGCGCCCGCCATCTCGAGCAGGTCGCGCACCCGCACGCCTCGCCACCGCTTCGTGGCACTCCATCCCTCGACGCACGCGATCGACAGCGTCGCCTCGTGCAGACCGACGGCCCGGAGATCGTCGAGCGACAGGTCCAGCGGCGTGGCCACCCGACCCCTGACAACCAGGCGATAGTCGGCCTTCTGCGCCTTCTCGACGATCCCCGCCTCGTCGGCCGTCCGGTTCACCGGGAAGCCCTGCGTTCCGGTGTCGGGGTGCCGCGGCGCGAGCAACGCGAGCTTCTGGAGTGGTGCGATCGTCTGGCCGACCGTCGCCACGGTCAGCAGACCGGCTCCCGCTCCGACCGCGGTCAGGAAGCGTCGCCGGGCCTGCGGATCCACCATGGCCGCCTCGCTCGCACGAGGATCGGAGAGATCGTGCGACCGGGAGAGGGCGTGGCGGGTCGTGGTGATCTTCGCGCCGATGTGGACGATCAGTGCCCCGATGGTGATCCACGCCATCCAGTAGTGCGCAGTGGGGAAGAAGAAGGGGAACGGGTACCAGAGGTCGATGTTGGCCACGCCGCTGAAGAGCATGAACAACGCGCCGCCGACGAGTGGCAGCAGCGCCAGCCGCTCGATGGCGTTGGCCACGCTGACGAACGGCGGCCAGGCCAGAAGCCTCGGGAACACCGCCCACAGCTTGGCCAGCAGCAACGGCACTGCGGCGATGCCAGTGGCCACGTGCACGCCCTGTGTCGCCCGGTACAGCCAGGACGGGGAGGCCGGCAGGTGGAACCAGCTCTCGGGGTGCTGTGCGAGGTGCGAGTAGATCCCGGTCAGGAAGCAGATCGTGAACGACACTCCCAGTGCGAGGCCGAGGATCGCCGCCGTTCGCTCGTCGTGGCGAGGGTCGGCGTCGGTGCGGTCGCGCCAGGCGAAGACTTGCCCGATGCCCGTCCGCGGCCCGTCGGCTGTCGTGGTCATCCGGCGAGTTGCGCGGGCTCGAGATCTACCAGCGCCAGCACCTGACCTGCGGCGAGATCGAACACCGCCTTCTGCTGCGCCGACCGCCCGGCCCGCACGGCGTCGCGATGGAGGTGGCTGGGGAAGATCCGCACGATGTCGAGCCACACGAGGTCGGTGGCCGGGTCGAGCCAGCCGCCGAGGTGCAGGTCGCTGCCGTCGAGGCGGGCCATCGAGGTGCGGAGCCACGAGTCGACCCGGTCGTCGTCCCAGTCGTGCATCGGGAAGGCCAGGGTGGCGGTGGGGTCGGCGCAGACCGACACGCCGTGGCGGGCCGGCTCTCCGGTGCGGTGGTGCAGCGTGAAGCCGCCGGTGTGCTCGAGGAACCGGCGGAGTCGGGCGATCGGGCCGTGGTCCGCCGCCGTGTCGTCGCTCAAGGTCTGCTCCTGGTGGGGTCCGCCATCGCTGGCGCCGTCGGGTCTCGGTCGTCCGCCCGGTCCCTCTCCGGCGCCGCGCGCCGACCTGGATGTCCCTCGCTCGGCGTGCTGTCTGGGCCACCCCATTCGTATATGTGATACGAACTTCGCGCTCGGGTCTGTCCAGCGGCCGCATCGGCTGCGACAGGACCGAGCAGCGGTGGCGCACGGCGGGTGCTAGAACGTGTTCCACCTTGGTCCGGTCAGCAACGCCCATTGGGCATCGGGGGGAACACCAAGTGCGTTCTGCACGCATCCGCTACATCGCCATCGCCGTGACCGTGGGGCTCCTCGCCGTCACGACTGCCTGCTCGCGCTCGGACAGCGGCACGTCCGCGGAAGGTGGCTCGGGGAACTCGTCCACGACCGCGGGCTCCGACGGCGCTCCGTTCAACGGCGAGTTCGGCACCCTCACCGATCCGGTGTGCGGTCCCGCACCGACCGGGGGCAGCTCGGCGCCTGCCGATGGTGCCCAGATCGGGTTGACCGCGGACACCATCTCGCTGGGGACCATCTCCGACGTGGGCTACTCCGGTGCGCCTGGCCTCAACCAGGAGCTCTTCGATGCCAGCGACGTGTTCGCCAGCTGGTGCAACTCGCTGGGTGGCATCAACGGCCACCAGGTCAAGATCGACAAGCTCGACGCCAAGATCACCGAGTACAAGCAGCGGATCCAGGAAGCGTGTGAGAAGGACTTCGCACTCGTCGGCGGGGGCGGCGTGTTCGACGACGCCGGCCAGACCGATCGCCTCAGCTGCCTGCTTCCCGACTTCCCGGGCTACGTCGTCAGCAACGGCGCTCGCGGCGCCGGTCTACAGGTGCAGGCGACGCCGGGCTCCAACACCCAGGTGCAGGCCGGGCTCTTCCGCTACCTCGCGGCCACCTTCCCCGACTCGATGGCCGACACCGGTTTCCTCACCGGCAACATCGCCACCACGATCAACAACAAGGCGCAGTACCAGGAGGCGGCCCAGAGCTTCGGCTTCCAGACCGTCTACGACGAGCGCTACAACCCGGTCGGCGAGCCGACCTGGACGCCGTTCGCCCAGGCCATCAAGGACAAGGGTGTCAAGGGCCTGTACTTCGTGGGTGAGCCCGGCAACCTGAGCAAGCTGCTCGATGCGCTGTCCCAGATCGACTACAAGCTCGACTGGGTCGGTGCGGCCGGCAACCAGTACGACCAGGCGCTGATCGACGGGGCCGGCAGCGCCCTCGACACCAACACCGTCTTCATCCAGATGGGCGTGACGCCGTTCCTGGCCACCCAGGTGCCCGCCATCCCGCAGTACGAGGACCTCTTCAAGAAGTACCTGCCCAACGGCAAGAGCCAGGCGTCGCTCGGACTCAACTCGTTCTCGGCCTGGCTGCTGTTCGCCCAGTCGGTGAAGTCCTGCGGGGCGAACATCACCCGCAAGTGCGTCTACGAAGCCGGCATCAAGACCACGTCGTGGTCCGGCGGTGGGCTCTCGTCCGAGGCCAGTCCGGCCAGCCAGCAACCGGGGGACTGCTTCACCATGGTGAAGACCGACGGGGCCAAGTTCGTCATGGAGGTCTGGGAGTCAGCGGACGACCTCTGGAACTGCGACCCGGCGAACGTCGTGCCCACGACCGGCGACTTCGGCCAGCCGCCGACACTCGAGTCCGTAGGCAAGAGCCTGGCCGACCTCAAGTGACCGACCTCACGTGACCGACCTGTCGTGCCTGCCTGACGTGAACCGCCTGAACTGCACCGCCTGATCTGAACTGCCCGGGGGTGGGCGCCGCCGACCCCCTGGACCCTGCGCAAGGAGCCACTCCGGTGGACAAGTTCCTGATCTTCACCATCGTCGGGCTGAGCACCGCCGCGATCTACGCGGTGATCGCCAGCGGCCTGGTGCTGACCTACACGACCACCGGGGTCTTCAACTTCGCGCACGGGGCCGCGGGCATGCTGGCCGCCTTCGCCTACTGGCAGATCCGGGTCAAGTGGGGGTGGTCGACGCCGGTCGCGCTGATCCTCGTGCTGCTGATCCTGGCTCCCGCGTTCGGGTTGCTGCTCGAGCGCGTGATCATGCGGGGGCTGGAGGGCACGAGCGAGGCGACCAAGCTCGTGGTCTCCATCTCGTTGCTCGTGGCGATGATCGGTGTGGCCCAGTGGGTGTGGCCCCCGGGGGTGAGCCGCACGGTGAAGCCGTTCTTCGGGCCGGAGAAGATCTCGCTCGGGCCGACGGTCATCACCTACCACCAGCTCATCACCATCGGCGTCGCCGTCCTGGTGGCCATCGGGCTGCGGATCCTTCTCTACCGCACCCGCATCGGCGTGGCCATGCGGGCTGTCGTCGACGACCGTTCCCTGGCCCAGCTCAACGGTGCCCGTACCGCGCTCGTCGCCCGCACGAGCTGGGCCATCGGCACGTCGCTGGCGGCGCTCGGCGGCATCCTCATCGTCTCGTCGGCCGGGCTCAGCGCCACGGCGTTGTCGCTGCTCATCGTGAACGCCTACGCGGCCGCGGTGTTCGGGCGGCTCCGCTCGATCCCGCTCACCTTCGTCGGCGCCATCGTGCTGGGCCTCATGGAGGGCTACCTGATCGGGTACCTCCCGCAGAACCAGTACCTCCCCGGCCTGCGGCTGGCCGCCCCGGTGATCCTGCTGTTCATCGTGCTGCTGCTCATCCCGAACCCGAGCCTGCGCAGCGGCGTCCGCACCCGTGAGTACTTCCCGGCGCCCACCCGCAAGGGCGCGGCGATGTTCGTGGTGTTCACACTGGGGTTCGGTGCCGTGTTGGCCACGACGTTGAGCCGGTCCGACTTGACGACCTACGCCAAGATCTTCTCGATCGGCATCGTCGCACTCTCGCTCGTGCCGCTCGTCGGCTTCGCCGGCCAGATCTCGCTCTGCCAGCTGAGCTTCGCCGGCATCGGCGCGGTGTGCATGGCGCACTACGGCGCCGATGGCAGCCCCGTGGGCGTGCTCGTCGCGGTGGTCGTGTGCGCACTGGTCGGTGCGCTCGTGGCCCTGCCCGCGCTCCGCCTGTCCGGCATCTACATGGCACTGGCCACCGCCGCCTTCGCGGTGTTCCTCGACCGTTGGGTGTTCAACCTGCCCGACTTCACCCTCGGGCCGATCGACATCAGGTTCTTCGGCAGCGGCTCGGTGCCGGTCGATCCGTTGAAGCTGTTCGGTGTGTCGATGGGTGACGCCCGGTCACAGCTGGTGCTGGCCGTGATCGTGTTCGTGCTGGTCGCCGTGCTCATGATGGCCATCCGCTCCAGCCGGTTCGGTCGCCGCCTGCTGGCCGTGCGCGACAGCGAGGCCGCGTGCGCCACGTTCGGGCTCGACCTGCTCGGCACCCGGCTGGCGGTGTTCATGTTGTCGGCCGCCGTCGCCGGTCTCGGTGGTGCCATCTACGCCACCCAGCTGTCGGCCATCACGCCCAACAACTTCGACTTCTTCACCGGCCTGCCGATCTTCATGATGGTCGTGGTCGGCGGCGCCGGGTTCGTCGGCGGCGCGCTGTTCGCCGGCATCGGCCTCTACGGCTTCCTCCCGGCGGTCACCGCCGTCTGGGCCGGGCTGGCCAAGATCCAGACGGTCACCCCCGGGCTCCTCGGCATCAGCCTGGGCAAGCAGCCGAGCGGCGCGGCGCCGCAGTTCAGCGTCGGGTTCGCCGAGCTGCGCGACGACTCGCAGGTGCTCGGCGGCATGGTCGTCGGGCTGGCCCTCGCCTGGGGCCTTCGGCTGGCCGGGGTCTACGAGGGCTGGGGGATGGTGGCCGTCATGGCGGTGGTCGGGGTTGCCGCCCTCGGGTTGGCCCGGTTCCGGGCCGATCGGGTGATGGGCTCCGCGCTCGAGGCCGGCGCCGTTTCGGCCGACGAGGCGCCGCTCGAGTGGATGGGGGTCACCGTGCCGTGGACAGAGGAGCGCCTGGCCGAGATCGACCAGCGGCTCTGCCTGCAGGAGTTCGCCTTCGGCAACCGGGCGGGCGCCGGCTCGTCGGTGCCGATCCCGGACGGTGGAGTCGGCCGGTCCAACGCAACGCAGGAGGTCGCTCGTGCCACTCCTTGAGGTCACCGAGATCAACGTCCGGTTCGGTGGGAGCCTCGCGCTCAACGACGTGTCGATCTCGGCCGAGGCCGGCTGCGTCACCGGGCTCATCGGGCCGAACGGAGCCGGCAAGACCACCATGTTCAACGTGATCAGCGGCTTGCAGTCGGTCGGTTCCGGCCGGGTGCGCCTGGGCGATCGCGACATCACCCGGCTCAGCCCCACCAAGCGGGCCCGTCAGGGGATGGGTCGCACATTCCAGCGGCTCGAGCTGTTCACGATGCTCTCGGTGCGCGACAACATCCGGGTGGCCGCCGACATCCATCGCGGGTGGTCGAGCTCGAAGGTCGACCCGGCCGCGCAGGTCGAGGAGCTCATCGAGCGGGTCGGCCTGACCGACGTGGCCGACATGCGGGTGACCGCGGTGCCCACCGGCCAGGCCCGTCTGGTCGAGCTGGCCCGGGCGTTGGCCTGCGAGCCGTCGGTGCTGCTGCTCGACGAGCCGGCGGCCGGCCAGAACGCGGCCGAGACCGAGCGCTTCGCCGCCCTCCTGCGCGAGCTGGCCGCAGGCGGCATGGCCGTCGTGCTGGTCGAGCACGACGTGCACCTCGTTGTCGACGTGTGCGACACGATCCACGTCCTCGACTTCGGGCGCCTGCTGGCTGTCGGCACCCCTGCGGAGATACAGGCCGACGAGGCCGTGCGCGAGGCCTACCTCGGCCGCATGTCGGAGTCCGCGTGATCGCCGGCGTCGGCGACCGCGTGGCGGCGGCGGGTCCCGAGCCCGAGGCCCTCCTCGAACTGCGCGGCCTGCAGGCCGGCTACGGCGGCATCGACGTGCTGCACGGCGTCGACCTGCGGGTCCCTGCCGGCACGGTCGTGGCGCTGCTCGGCCCGAACGGCGCCGGGAAGACGACGACGCTGCGGGTCATCGCCGGCCAGCTCGAGGCCACCGGCGGCGACGTGGTCATCGCCGGTCGTCGCGTCAACGGCGCATCGCCCGACGAGTTGTCGCGGGCCGGGCTGTGCCTGATCCCCGAGGGCCGAGGCATCTTCCCGAACCTGACTGTGCGCGAGAACCTCTGGATGATGTCGTTCGGCGGTCGGTCGCAGAAGGCGATCGAGGAGATCGCGTACGAGCGGTTCCCGCGCCTGCGCGAGCGCCGCGGCCAGACCGCCGGCACCCTGTCGGGCGGCGAGCAGCAGATGCTCGCCCTGGCGCGCGGCCTGGCCACGGAACCCGCCTTGCTCATCCTCGACGAGCTGTCGATCGGGCTGGCCCCACTGATCGTCGAGGAGCTCTACGGTCGGGTGGCCCAGGTCGCCGAGGAAGGCGTCGCCATCCTGGTCGTCGAGCAGTTCGCGAGCATCGCGCTCGGCGTCGCCAGCCGGGCGGCAGTGATGATGCACGGCCGAGTCGTGCACGAAGGAACCCCCGACGAGGTGGAGTCCACCTTGTCGCAGACGTATCTAGGGAGCGGAGCATGAGCGCACAGGACCCCAAGCAGCCCGACCACGAGCGGGTCGAGCGGTTCAAGCAGGAGATCAACGACATGGGCCTCCGCGACCCGGCTACCAGCCGCGACCGGACGCTGCTGCGCCTCGGTGCGGCCGGCCTGATCCTGGGACCGGCCATCGCCATCGCCGGCTACTTCATGAGCCACGCCACCAGCAAGGTGCTCGAGCAGGGCGACGCCACCATCGTGTCGATCATCGGGCTCACCCTCACCGTCGCCGCCGGCGCGCTCTTCGTGCGCTACTCCATGGCCATGTTCCTGCGGTTCTGGCTGGCCCGGCTCTCCTTCGAACAGCAGGCCCAGACCGACCGGGTGGTCGCCGCCCTCGGCGGCACGGTCGACGTAGCCGGCGCCCCCGTCCCGGCGCACGCCGAGACGACCTGACCACCAGCTGACTGACCACTAGCTGACTGACCAACCCCGAACTTGCGTGGATATCCAGCGCTTTTGGCCGAGGAATCTCCGCAAGAACTGGATGGGGCAAGGGATCGGACCGCTCGCGCCCGGCGCGGCCGAATTGTTGTGCACGCGAGTTGATAATCTCGCACTCAACTTTTATCCTTGTCGGCAACGCAAGTCGCTCCCGACCTGTGCACCCGTCCGTTCTGCAGAACCTCAGCAACAGGAGAACCCACCATGCCCAAGGCCGTCGGAATCGACCTCGGCACCACCAACTCGGTCGTCTCGGTCCTCGAAGGCGGCGATCCCGTCGTCATCCCCAACGCCGAGGGGTCACGCACGACCCCCTCCGTCGTCGCCTTCTCGAAGACCGGCGAGGTCCTGGTCGGCGAGGTCGCCAAGCGCCAGGCCATCACGAACCCCGATCGCACGATCCGCTCCGTCAAGCGCCACATGGGCACGAACTGGAAGATCGACATCGACGGCAAGGACTACACCGCGCAGGAGATCTCGGCCCGCACGCTGATGAAGCTCAAGCGCGACGCCGAGTCCTACCTCGGCGACACCGTCACCCAGGCGGTCATCACCGTCCCCGCCTACTTCGACGACGCCCAGCGCACGGCCACCAAGGAGGCTGGGACCATCGCCGGCCTCGAGGTGCTGCGCATCATCAACGAGCCCACCGCCGCGGCGCTGGCCTACGGCCTCGACAAGGAGGACACCGAGCAGACCATCCTGGTGTTCGACCTCGGCGGCGGCACCTTCGACGTGTCGGTGCTCGAGATCGGCGACGGCGTGTTCGAGGTGAAGTCCACCCACGGCGACACCAACCTCGGTGGCGACGACTGGGACCAGCGGGTCATCGACTGGCTGGTCGAGTCGTTCAAGGGCGACCACGGCGTCGACCTGTCCAAGGACAACATGGCGCTGCAGCGGCTCAAGGAAGCGGCCGAGAAGGCCAAGATCGAGCTGTCCGCTGTGCAGTCCACCCAGATCAACCTGCCGTTCATCACCGCCACCAACGAAGGTCCGCTCCACCTCGACTACCAGCTCACCCGGGCCAAGTTCGAGGAGCTCGCCGCCGACCTGCTCGAGCGGTGCAAGGTGCCCGTTCGAGCAGGCCATCAAGGACGCCGGCCTGGCCAAGGGCGACATCGACCACGTCATCCTCGTCGGCGGCTCCACCCGCATGCCTGCGGTGGCCGAGATGGTCAACTCGTTCACCGGCAAGGAGCCCAACAAGTCGGTCAACCCCGACGAGGTCGTGGCCATCGGCGCGGCGGTCCAGGCCGGCGTGCTCAAGGGCGAGGTCAAGGACATCCTGCTCCTCGACGTCACCCCGCTGTCGCTCGGCATCGAGACCAAGGGCGGGGTCATGACCCGGCTCATCGAGCGCAACACCACCATCCCCACCCGTCGCACCGAGGTCTTCACCACGGCGGACGACCACCAGCCGTCGGTCGAGATCCACGTGCTGCAGGGCGAGCGCGAGATGGCGCAGTACAACAAGACGCTCGGCAAGTTCCAGCTCGTCGACCTGCCGCCCGCCCCCCGTGGCGTGCCCCAGATCGAGGTCACCTTCGACATCGACGCCAACGGCATCGTGCACGTGTCGGCCAAGGACCGGGCCACCGAGAAGGAGCAGTCGATGACCATCACCGGTCAGAGCTCGCTCGACAAGGACGCCATCAATCAGATGGTGAAGGACGCCGAGGCCCACGCCGAGGACGATCGTCTCCGCAAGGAGGAGGCCGAGGTCCGCAACAACGCCGACACGCTCGTGTACCAGACCGAGAAGCTGCTGCGTGAGCAGGGCGACAAGATCTCCGGTGACGAGCGCAAGGCGGTCGAGGACCGCCTCTCCGACCTCAAGTCGGCCATCGGCGGCAGCGACATCGACGCCGTGCGGTCCAACACGGAGCTGCTGATGAACGCCAGCCAGGAGTTCACCCAGAAGCTGTACGCGCAGGCGGCCGAGGCCGATGCGGCCGGCGGCTCCGCTGGGGCCACCAGTGGCGCCGGCTCCACCCCCAACGACGATGACGTCGTCGACGCCGAGATCGTCGACGAGGACGAGGCCGGCTGATCATGTCCGATCCCACCGACCGCGGCGCGGCGGGGGACCCCGAGGAGGGGCTCCCCGTCGACGCCACCCAGGCGTCCATCGCGGATGCCTTCGCCACCGTCGAGGAGGCCAGGCTGGTCGACGGGCTCGACGACGAGCTCGCCGACATGGTCGACGGCATCACCCCACCGGCGACCGCCGCCGAGCTGGAGCGCGACGAGTTCCGCGACACGCTCCAGCGGGTCAAGGCCGAGTTCGACAACTACCGCAAGCGCACCGCCAAGGAGGCCGGCGAGACCCGTGAGCGGGCCGCGGCGGCGCTGGTCGTCCAGATCCTCCCGGTGCTCGACGCGTGCGACGCGGCCGTCCTGCACGACGCCACCGACGTCGGCCCCATATCGAAGATGCTGCTCGAGACCCTCGCCAAGGAGGGCCTCGAGCCGATGATCCCCGAGGGTCAGCCGTTCGATCCCGAGCTGCACGAAGCGGTGCTGCACGAAGAGGGCGACGGCGGCGAGAGCGTCGTCACCGAGAGCCTCCGCACGGGCTACATGTGGAAGGGCCGCGTGCTGCGGCCGGCCATGGTGAAGGTCCGGGGCTAGGTAGGGGCCGTAGTCGCGCTCGTCGCGGGAGAGAGGCAGTCCGTTGGCGCCACAGCGCGAATGGTTCGAGAAGGACTACTACAAGCTGCTCGGGGTCTCCGAGAAGGCCACGGCCAAGGAGATCACGCGCGCCTATCGCAAGCTCGCCGCGCGAGCTGCACCCCGACGCCAACCCGGACAACCCGGCGGCCGAGGAGAAGTTCAAGGAGGTCGCCGCCGCGTACGACGTCGTCGGTGACGAGGACAAGCGCAAGGAGTACGACGAGGTCCGGGCCATGGGCCCCATGGCCGGCGGCGGTGGCTTCAACCCGGGTCCGGGAGGCTTCGGTACCGGCGGCGCCGGTGGCCCCGGCGACTTCTCGTACACGTCCACCGACATCAACGACCTCCTCGGCGGCCTCTTCGGCGGCCGGCGCGGTCGCAGTGGCGGCGGCGGAGGTGCCACCCGAGGCTCGGGACCGCAGCGCGGCGACGACCTCGAGACCGAGCTGCACCTCGCGTTCGCCGATGCGGTGAAGGGCGTCGAGACCAGCGTGAACCTCACTTCCGAGGTCACCTGCTCGACGTGCCACGGCAACGGGGCCAAGCCCGGTACTTCGCCCACCACCTGCCCCCGCTGCAACGGGCGCGGCGTGCTCGACGACAACCAGGGCTTCTTCTCGTTCAGCACGCCCTGCCCCCAGTGCGCAGGTCGCGGCACACTGATCACCGACCCGTGCCCCACCTGTCGGGGCTCGGGCCAGGAGCACAAGCGTCGCCAGGTCAAGGTTCGCATCCCGGCCGGGGTCAAGGACGGCCAGCGCATCCGATTGAAGGGTCGCGGCGGGGCTGGTCGCAACGGCGGACCGCCGGGCGACCTCTACGTCGTCACCCATGTGGCCGGCGACGCGCTGTTCGGCCGCGACGGGAACAACCTCACGCTCACCGTGCCGGTCACCTTCCCCGAGGCGGCACTCGGCACCAGGCTCAAGGTCCCCACGCTCGACGGCGACCCGGTCACGCTCAAGCTGCCGGCCGGTACCAACTCGGGCAAGGTGTTCCGGGTCAAGGGCAAGGGCGTGGGTGCCACCAAGGGCAGGTCGCACGGCGACCTCCTCGTCACCGTCGAGGTCGCGGTGCCCCGCAAGCTCTCGTCCGAGCAGCGCCAGGCCGTCGAGGCCCTCGCCGAGGTCACCGACGAATCGCCCCGCGCCCACCTGGGGGTCTGAGCGATGATGGGACCGGCCACGACGAGATCGGGCACGAGGAGTAGGACATGAGCGACCCGACCAGCGCACGCGCCGTCTACGTCATCTCGGTCGCAGCCGAGCTGGCCGGCGTCCATCCCCAGACCCTGCGCATCTACGAGCGAAAGGGCCTGCTCGAGCCGGCCCGCACCGGCGGCGGCAGCCGTCGCTACAGCGAAGCGGACCTCGACCTGCTGCGCCGCATCGCGGAGCTCACGGAGTCCGGCCTCAACCTGGCCGGCGTCAAGCGGGTGCTCGAGCTCGAGCACGAGAACGACCGCCTCCGCGCCGAGCTGGTCGAGGCCCGAGCCGAGGCGGTGGCCGAGGTCGATCGCACCCACCGCACCTACCGCCGTGACCTCGTGCCCCTCAGCCAGGCCGTTGCCCTCTTCGGCCGCAACACCAGCATCTTCGGCGACCGCTGACCTGCCGTCGCGTTCGCCCCGGACCGCCCCCGGGAGGTCGAGCGGTCAGGTGAAGGGGACCGGGGTCCAGGTGGCGCCGGCGTCGTGGGTCATCAGCAGCTGGCTGCCGGTCACGGCCGCGTCGGTGGCCGTGGTCGACCCTGCGGACGGCTTGCCGGAGATGACGACGCCCTGGGTCGAGGTGGTGAAGCCGAGGTCGCGGAAGCCGGCTCCGCCGTCGGGGAGATCGTCGGCCGTCGTCCAGGACTCGCCGCCGTCATCGGAGCCGTAGATGAAGCTGGCCCCGGACTGGGCGGTGATCGCCAGGTGGCTCGAGTCGGCGGCCGCGATCTCTGAGGCGATGCCGCTCCTCGGGGGAGCGCCCGCGGCGGTCGTCGTTGCGCCGGCATCGGAGGAGGACCGTACCGACTTGCCCTGCGATCCGGCGCCGGGGTCGTTGACGCACAGGAGGAACAGGTGGGTGGCGTCGATCGGCGCCACGCTGTCGAGGAAGGCGTCATCGGCCGAGCACGGGTCCGGAAGCGACGTCCACGTCGATCCGTCGGGGCTGGAGAGGAAGCTGGCGCCGCCGCCGTCGGTGCTGGCCGGCCCGGTGAACCAGGCAGCCCGGGCGTACAGCTCGATCAGCCCGCCCTGCGCGGGAAGACCGGCCCCGTCGACCACCTGCCAGTCATCGGCGCCGGCATCGGTCCGGTAGAGCGTGGCGCCCGACTCGCACGCCCCGCTCGGGCAGGTGGTGAGCACCGCGTAGGTGACGCCGTCCGCGCTGGCCAGATCCGTCACCGCGCCTTCGAGGTGCTGCTCGACCCAGTGCTCACCGCCGTCGTGGGTTGCCCACAACCCGGGGCCGAACGCCCAGCCGTCCAGGTGGTCGCCGAAGCGGACTTCGCTGATCGCGTCGTCGGGTGACGGGTCGCTGAGCGAGGCCGCCAGGGGAGCGGCCGGGGCCGGGAGCCCGTGCCACGTGGCGCCGCCGTCATCGGTGGCGACCATCGACGTGCACGGGGGAGTGGCGCACGGTGCGGTCCCCAGCACGAAGCCCTGGTCGGCCGACACGAACGTCACCGATGCCGGCTCGAACCCGGTCGGCACCGGTCCGCCCGTGTCCGCCGTGCCGGCCGAGGTCGCAGACGAGCCATCGCTCGTCGGCACCGAACCGGAGTCAGGGGTCGAGCTCGGCTTCGACGAGCCGCACGCCGCCGCGCCGAGCGCCAGCACGAGCAGCACGCCCAGCAGGGGGAGGAGCTGTCGTGTCGCTGCGGTGGTCGTGGGGGTGTCAGCGAACGGTGCCATACGACGTTCCTATCCCACCCGCGCAGCAACCGGGGCCATGCCCGACCCGACCACCGGACGAGCGCTGCTGCAGGTTGGGTGACGCTCGGGTCGGGTGACGCTCAGGCCACGACCGACAGGCTCAGCGCGAAGTCGCCGGCGGGGTCGGTCATCCAGCGCACGACCTGCAGACCGGCGGTGGCCAGCTCGGCTTCGACCCCGGCCCGCCGGAACTTGGCGCTGATCTCGGTGCGGACCTCCTCGCCCCGGGCGAAGTCGACCTCGAGGTCGAGCGCGGGGATCTGCACGGTCTGGTCGGCCAGAGACCGGAGTCGCATCTCGATCCACTCCTCGTCGTGGTCGTAGCGGGCCAGATGGACGAACTGCTCGAGCTCGAAGTCGGCGCCCAGCTCGCGGTTCATCACCCGCAGCACGTTGAGGTTGAACTCGGCGGTGACGCCGGCGGCATCGTCGTACGCCGCTTCGAGCCGGTCGACGTCCTTGACCAGGTCGGTGCCGAGCAGCAGGCTGTCGCCTGGGTGCAGGCCGCTGACCAGGTCGGTGAAGAACCGGGCCCGCTCACCCGGTGCGAAGTTGCCGATGGTGCTGCCCAGGAAGGCCACCATGCGCCGGCCGCCCTGGGGCAGTTGGCCGAGGTGGCGCTCGAAGTCGCCCACCACCGCGTGCACCGACGACCCCCGGGTACTCGCTGCGGATCGACTCGGCCGCGGCCCGAAGCGTGGTCTCGCTGATCTCGAACGGGCAGAAGCGCCGGAGCCGCCCGGCCCGGGCGAAGGCGTCGAGCAGCACACGGGTCTTGTCCGACGTGCCCGAGCCCAGCTCGACGAGGGTGTCGGCGCCGGACTGCTCGACGATGGCGTCGGCCTCGGCTCGCAGGATCGAGCGCTCGGCTTCGGTCGGGTAGTACTCGGGCAGTCGGGTGATCTGGTCGAACAGGTCGCAGCCGTGGTCGTCGTAGAACCACTTCGGCGGCAACTCCTTGGGGCTGGCCACCAGCCCCTTGGCCACGTCGGTGCGCAGTGCGTCCTCGAGGTCGGTCGGACCCATCAGCACGTCGACGGTGATGTCCGCCTCGTCGGTCGAGGCGTCGGCGCGGCCGCCCGGGGTGGCGGGGGTGGTCGGTTCGGTCATCGTCTGGCTCCTTCGAGAGCTTGCGGGTCTCGGTGCTGTTCTCGTCGTCGAGCTCGACGACCGTGCCGTCGGTCAGCTCCTGCCACTCGCCCCGGCCTGTGTCGTGCCCCATCGGCACGACCGGTGCGTCGTCGTAGGGCTCGGACGCGACGACGACTCCGGGCTCGGGGCCGGGGAGGATGCGCAGGTAGAGCGAGTTGCCGAGGCACGTGGCCAGCAGCCGCCGGCCGTCGGTGAGCACGACGTTGTACTTGCCGCCGATGGCCATCAGCGGCTCGAGCACCGCGGCCAGGGCGACGGCAGGGTCGTCCCCGGCGTCGAGGCGGTCGAGGATCAGGCCGAACAGCAGCTCGCTGTCCGCGTCGCCCTCCACCGTCTCCTGGCGGGCGGGGGAGAGCTGGGCGAAGAGCTGGTCGCGCACGCCGTCGCGGAACCCGTCGACGAACCCGTTGTGGGCGAACAGCCAGCGGCCTGACACGAACGGCGCGTTGCCGGCCACCTCGGTCGGCGAGCCCGGCGACTTGTGGCGGACGTGGGCCACGAAGCGGTGTGACTCGAGCCCGTCGAGTGCGGCGACTCCGTCGTGGTCGAGCGGCATCGGCGTGGCGCTGCGGTAGCGGAAGGGATCGTCGACCCCGTCGACGTACCAGCCGATGCCCCAGCCGTCGGGGTTCTCGCAGCCGCTGGACTGGAAGCGGGCATCGGTGCACTGGCGCAGCAGCGAGTGCGGGGAGCGCACGATCAGGTCGGCGACGGGCACGGGTGGACCCCAGTAGGCGAGGAGTCGGCACATGTCAGGCGTCCTGGGCGCAGCGGAAGCCGGAGAAGATCTGCCGGCGGATCGGGTGGTCCCAGTTGCGGAAGGTCGATCGCACGGCGAGCGGGATCGGCGGCCCACGAGCCGCCGCGGAGCACCTGGTAGTCGTCGCCCCAGAAGACCTCGGAGTACTCGCGGTAGGGCCACGCCTCGAACCCGGGTACGGGCGCGAAGGTCGACGACGTCCACTCCCACACGTCGCCGATCATGCCGAGGCAGCCCCACGGGCTGACGCCGGCGGGGTGGGCGCCGACCGGGTCGGGGCCGGCGGTGGCGCTGGCCGAGGTCGGCCCGCGCCGCGGTGGCCGGGCGCCGTCGCCCCACGGCCACGCTGCTGGCCGCGGGTCGGGGTGCCATGTGGCGGCCTTCTCCCACTCGGCCTCGGTGGGCAGGCGCTTGCCGGCCCAGCGGGCGAAGGCGTCGGCCTCGTACGAGCACACGTGCTGCACCGGCTCGTCGAGGTGGTCGTCGAGGTCGAGGCGCCGCGCCGAAGCGCAGGACGCTCCACGCGCCCTCGCCCTCGCGCTGCCAGAACTGCGGGTGCCCGGCCTGCTCGTCGGCCTTCCACGCCGCGCCGGCCGGCGATCCACAGCCGGGCGTCGTCGTAGCCGCCGGCGTCGATGAACCGCGGTAGGCGCGGTTGGTGACGGCGGTGGTGTCGATGCGGAACGGCGGCAGCTCGACCTCGTGGGCACCGCGCTCGTTGTCGTAGGCCCACGGGTGGTCGGAGGTGCCCATGATCGAACGGCCCCCGTCGACCAGGACCGTCTCGGGCCGATCGAGGGTGCTTCCTGTCACCTCAGCGTGCGCAGAACGGTCGTCCGGGGTGACAGGTCGGCGCGGTCGGTGGTGGCCGACTCGGGGACCGGACGGGGCGAGCAGCGCGGCGATGCCGCGGAGCTGGTGGGTGGCGAGGATGGTCTCGTCGTGCTGGTGCTCGTGCTGCAGCACCATGCCGTAGACGAACCCGCGGTCGAGCAGCCGGTCGGTGTCCGAGGCCGGTCGGCGGGCTCGAGGTCGACGCGGTCGAGCAGGTCGAGCACGTCGTCGCGGACCCGCTCGAGGTAGGCGCGGGCTTCGGTCGGGCCGAGGATCGGCAGCGAGGGGCGCTCCCATCGGGGGTGCTCGAACGCGTTGTAGAGGTCGTCGAGGTCCGCGTCGATCGCGGCTCGGCCGTCGATCTCGCGCAGCAGCCACAGCTCCTCGTAGTTGCCGATGTGGGCGAGGTCCCACACGAACGGCGACATCAGCGGGCGAGACCTGGGCCCGCTGCTCGTCCTCGTCAGGCCGTCGCACAGGTCGAGGGTGCGGCTCCGGGCCCGTTCGAGCTCGGCCGCGATCCGGTCGCGATCGGTCGACCGGCGTCGGTGGTGCGAGGTGGTGGTCGATGCCAGCCATCTCGACCGAACGCCGACCCGCGAGCGCCGGCGGCCGGCGGGAAGCGAGCCGTCGAGGCGCCAGGCGTCGAGGCGGTCGTCGGCCGGGCTGCGGCCGCGGGCGCACCCAACGCTCGTCGTACGTCGCCGACCAGGTCGAGCAGCGCGGGGTCGACGCCGGTCGAACGCAGGATCTGCAGGGCCAGGCCGAACACGTCACGGGCCGACTGAGCCAGGTCGGGATGGCCGAGGCCGAGCTGGGCCGCGTCGACCCAGAGGTCGGCGGTGTCGGCGATGGCCCGGTCGACCGCATCGGCCGCGTCGACGGTCGTGAGCAGGGCGCACGGTGACCGCCACCGCGACCTTCCAGAACGGGGACGGGCAGCGCGTCGAACATGCGCAGCTCGAGCCAGCCCTTCGGTCGCACCGGGGGGAAGAGGGTGGTGAGGTGGTAGGCGAGGTCGTCGAGCGGTGGGCCAGCCCGAGCTCGTGCCCCTCGGTCAGCCACTGACCGAACGACAGCGGCTCGATGATGGGCACGCAGTGCTCCGTCGTCGACCCGGATCAGCATCACCCTGGCGTCGAGGGCGTAGGCCGACCAGGCGTCGACCGGGGCGAGGTCGCAGCGGACGGGCGCGGACCGGGTGGGGTCGAGCGACCACCAGGCCCGCAGCCGGCTGGACTGCCAGCCGCTGGGCAGGCCGCCGCCGAAGGGGGAGTTGGCGAAGCAGGCGATCAGGGTCGGGCCGAGGTGGTTGGCCAGCGCCCACCGGCGCTCGACCTGGTCGGGCCGCCCGAGCCCGACGTTCACCTGGATGGCCGCGGTGTTGCACATCATGGTGCGCCCGGCCGGCCCGAGCTGGTCGAAGTAGCGCTCCATGGCCTGGTACCGGGGAGCCACCGTGACCCGCTCGGGCACCCGCAGCGGGTCGGCTCCGAGGGCCATGAGCTCGACCCGGTTGTCGTCGCAGGCCGCCTCGAGCAGGTCGAGCTCGACCGAAGCGGCCCGGCACACCTCGTCGACCGTGCGGAACGGTGCGGTGCTCAGCTCGAGCTGGCCGCCGGGCTCGACGGTGAGCCGGCCACCGTGGGGCAGGGGCATGAGGTCGTCGATCAGCGATGCGGCCTGAGGCTCGGCGAGCCGGTGCTCGCGCCCCCCTGGCTCGTGAGCCACTCGAGCTCGACACCGAGGCCGAACGGATCGGCGAACGATCCGAAGACGTGCTCGGCGACGTGATCGCAGACGTCGGGCACCGAGAGGGTGGGGCGCGGGTTCGGCATCGCTACTTGTGCCCGAAGCTGGACTCGACCCATTCGGGGTCGCGCACGGCCGGATAGGCCGTGCAGTCATGGCCGGTGCGGTTCGACTCTCGCATGGTGCTCCGTTCGTCACGACGGGGTGTGGCGCGGGCTGGTGCGGGGACGGCCCGCAGTCCGTCCGACCCCCCGGTCCTGAGTGATCCGGTCACGGTACCGATCGATCGCATGTACGACACCCTCCTGGACGCAACTCTTTTCCGGTACCGGGCCCCGATGGCGGATGTCTCTCTACCCGTAGGAGTTTCGTCGTAGACGAGCCCACGGCGGCACGCCCTGTGGACAACCTTCGCTGAAAGTTGATACACTAGCCATCAAGTTTATTGAGCCAAGCGGGTTCATGTACTGGCGGGGTGCACCGGGCGGAGGCCTGGCACACTCCTCGAGGCCACGACCCGGAGATCGCAGGAGACGCCGCAGTGGCCCTTGACCCGAACCGTTGGACCCTGAAGACCCAGGAGGCGTTCAACCGGGCGCTCGATCAGGCCCGCACGAACAGCAATCCCGAGGTCACTCCCGACCACCTCGTCCTCGCCCTGCTCGGGCAGGAGGAAGGCGTGGTGCTGCCGGTGCTGGCCAAGGTCGGGGCGACCGCGCTGCCGCTGCGCAACGAGGCCGACGCGGCGGTGGCCAAGCTGCCCAAGGCCTACGGCAGCGAGGCCCGGATCAGCCGCGACCTCACCGCCGTGCTCGAGCAGGCCGACGAGGCCCGCGTCGAGCTGCACGACGAGTACCTCTCCACCGAGCACCTGCTGCTGGCCCTCGCCGATCGGATGCACCTCGAGCGCGAGGACCTGCTGGCCGCGCTCGCCCAGGTGCGGGGCAGCCACCGGGTCACCAGCCAGAACCCCGAGGACCAGTACCAGTCGCTCGAGAAGTACGGCCGTGACCTCACCGAGGCCGCCCGCGCCGGCAAGATCGACCCGGTCATCGGGCGCGACGACGAGATCCGTCGAGTGATCCAGGTGCTGTCGCGGCGCACCAAGAACAACCCGGTGCTCATCGGCGAGCCGGGCGTCGGCAAGACCGCCATCGTCGAAGGGCTGGCCCGGCGGGTCGTCGAGGGCGACGTGCCCGAGAGCCTGCGCAACAAGCGGGTGATCTCGCTCGACCTGGCCAGCATGGTGGCCGGTGCCAAGTTCCGCGGTGAGTTCGAGGAGCGGCTCAAGGCCGTCCTCAAGGAGATCACCGACAGCAACGGCGAGGTCATCACCTTCATCGACGAGATGCACACCGTGGTCGGCGCCGGGGCCGGCGGCGAGGGGGCGATGGACGCGGGCAACATGCTCAAGCCGATGCTGGCCCGCGGCGAGCTGCACATGATCGGTGCCACCACGCTCGACGAGTACCGCAAGTACATCGAGAAGGACCCCGCCCTCGAGCGCCGGTTCCAGCAGGTGTTCGTCGACCAGCCGTCGGTCGAGGACACGATCGCCATCCTGCGCGGGCTCAAGGAGCGCTACGAGGTGCACCACGGCGTGCGCATCCAGGACGCGGCGCTCGTGGCCGCGGCCGTGCTCTCCGACCGCTACCTCACCGGGCGGTTCCTGCCGGACAAGGCCATCGACCTGATGGACGAGGCGGCCAGCAAGCTGCGCATCGAGATCGACTCGATGCCGACCGAGATCGATGTGGTCGAGCGCCGCATCCGCCAGCTCGAGATCGAGCGGGTGGCCCTGGCCAAGGAGACCGACGTGGCCTCCGCCGAGCGGCTCGACGCGCTCGACGAGGAGCTGGCCAACCTGCAGGAGCGGTCCGCGGTGATGAAGCTCCACTGGGAGGCCGAGAAGGACGCCATCGGCCTCATCCGCGACCTCAAGGAGCAGATCGAGACCAAGCGCTCCGAGCTCGAGCGAGAGGCCGACCTCGAGAAGGCGGCCGAGATCCGCTACGGCCAGCTGCCCGAGCTCGAGCGGCGCATGGGCGAGGCCACCAAGGCGCTCGACGAGCTCCAGGTCAGCGAGAAGATGCTGAAGGAGGAGGTCGACGAGGAGGACATCGCAGAGGTCGTCAGCAAGTGGACCGGCGTGCCGGTCTCGCGGCTGATGCAGGGCGAGATGCAGAAGCTCGTCCGTCTCGAGGACGTCCTGCACGAGCGCGTCGTCGGCCAGGACGAAGCCGTCACCGCGGTGGCCAACGCCATCCGTCGCAGCCGGGTCGGCCTGTCCGATCCCCACCGCCCGATCGGCAGCTTCCTGTTCCTCGGCCCCACCGGCGTCGGCAAGACCGAGCTGGCCCGATCGCTGGCCGACTTCCTCTTCGACGACGAGCGGGCCATGGTCCGCATCGACATGAGCGAGTACATGGAGAAGCACTCGGTGAGCCGGCTCATCGGTGCGCCTCCGGGCTACGTCGGCTACGACGAGGGCGGCCAGCTCACCGAGGCGGTGCGCCGGCGGCCCTACGCGGTGGTGCTGCTCGACGAGATCGAGAAGGCCAACCCCGACGTCTTCAACGTGCTGCTGCAGCTGCTCGACGACGGTCGTCTGACCGACGGACAGGGTCGTACGGTCGACTTCACCAACGTCGTGCTCATCATGACCTCGAACTACCCCGGCGATCCGCTCGAGCTGTTCAAGCCCGAGTTCATCAACAGGGTCGACGACATCGTGCGGTTCCGCGAGCTCAGCCAGGTCGACCTGCGCCGCATCGTCGAGATCCAGCTCGAGACGCTGAAGGCCCGTCTGGCCGATCGGCGCATCGCTCTGGCCGTCACCGACGCGGCCGAGGACGTGCTGGCCCGCGACGGGTTCGATCCCGCTTTCGGTGCCCGCCCGCTCAAGCGCCTGATCCAGCGCGAGATCGGCGACCGCCTGGCGGTGGCCATCCTCGACGGCAAGGTGGCCGACGGCGACGACGTGGTGGTCGACGTGGGCCCCGACGGCGAGCTCGCGCTCACCTGACCACCCGGCCGCACGACCCGAACTGGTGGCGATCGGTGACCCCAGGGACACACAGATCGCCACCAGTTCGGGGATCAGTTCGGGTCGGACACGGTCGACGGCTCGGGTTGGGGGTCGAAGGTCGGCTCGGAGATCCGGCCGGGCGGCTCGAAGCGCGTCTTGAGGCGCAGGAACGGCTGCTCGATGGCGAAGAACGAGACCACGGCCACTGCGAAGGTGACGGTCAGCCGCAGCACGAGCAGCGGGAACGACGACCACTGCGTGCGCGCCGGGTTGAGCACCAGGAAGACGGGCCAGTGCCACAGGTAGAGGCCGTAGGAGATCCGGCCGATCGCGACGAGCGGCGCCGGTCGGAGCAGCCGGTCGAGCGCGCCGCCGGCCCAGACGTCGGTGATGACGACCACCGCCAGGATCCCGACGATCGGGTAGCCCCACGACGGCAGGCCCTTCGAGAACAGCGCCGTCTGGCTGGCCGCCAGCGCGAGCAGCGCGAGCGCGATCGGTCCGGCGATGCGACCAGAGGCGGTGCGCATCGCGGCGCGGGCCGAGCCCGGGCGGTAGAGCGTGACGGCGGCCAGCGCGCAGCCGAGCAGCAGGCCGTCGGCGTGGGTGTCGAGCCCGTAGTACACGCGGTGCACCGGCTGGCCGCTGTGCCAGAGCAGGGCCCGCAGCCCGGCGGACAGCACCGCGCCACCGACAGCGGCCACGAGCACGCCGCGGCCTCGGCCGAGGCGGTAGGCCAGGAGCAGTCCGAGGGGCCACAGCACGTAGAACTGCTCCTCGATGCTGAGCGACCACGTGTGGTCGAGCAGACCGTACGGAGGTTGGGCATGCAGGGCCTCGATCCAGTTCATCCGGTAGGTCGCGGCCGCGAAGAGGTCGTGTGCGGCGCGCACGGCCTGGTCCTGGCCGAGCCAGATGGTGGCGTAGATGAGCGACGCCACCGACACGGCGACGAGTGCGGGGAACAGCCGGAGGATCCGGCGCAGGTAGAAGCGGAGCAGAGCGATGCGTCCGGTGAGCTCGCGCTCCTCGAGCAGGAGGCGGGTGATCAGGAACCCGGAGAGCACGAAGAACACGTCGACGCCGAGGAAGCCGCCCCGGGCCCACGACACGCTGGCGTGGAACAGCAGCACCGGGACGACTGCCACCGCCCGCAGCCCGTCGAACGCCGGGCGGTACCCGAGTCGCTCGGCTCCCCGGCGCGTGGCCGGCGTCGCGCCGGTGACGGAACCGGCGTCAGGGGAGGGTGAGGCCGGCACCGCACTTGTGTACCGCCCACCGCGCGCGCCGTCCAGCATCCTCGACGCGGCATGTGGCGACGAGCCATCAACGACGCGTCAGACCGCCGCTCGCGGAGCAGGTCGCGAGGCCTGCCTGACCGGCTTCCGGTGACGGTCGCCACGAGGGGGACCCGGCTAACCTCGCCCCGTGTCCGTGGCAGAACCATTGATCCAGCGCGCCAGCGCGCCTGATCGGCCGACCCGCTCCAAGCTGGTCGAGAAGCGGACCACCATCCCGACCCTTCCCGGGCTCGACGGGCTGCGCGGGGTGGCGGTCGCCGCGGTGCTGCTGTTCCACGCCGGATTCGGGTGGGCCCGCGGCGGGTTCCTCGGTGTGTCGACGTTCTTCACCGTGTCCGGGTTCCTGATCACGATGCTGCTGATCTGGGAGTTCAGCGCGGAGGGCCGCATCGACCTGCGGCGGTTCTGGTTCCGGCGGTACCGCCGCCTCATGCCGGCGTCGCTGCTCTGCCTGGCCGGCGTGGTCGTGTTCGGGTGGCTGGTGGCGTCACCGTCGCAGCTCGAGCACCTGCGGGGCGATGTGTTCGCCGCGCTGGCGTACGTCGCCAACTGGCGCTTCATCGTCACTGGGCAGTCCTACGCCAGCCTGTTCGCGGCGCCCTCGCCGGTGCTGCACTTCTGGTCGCTGGCGATCGAGGAGCAGTTCTACCTGGTCTTCCCGGTGGTCGTCGCCGGCTCGCTCATGGTCAGTCGGGGATCGCGCAAGGTGCTCGGCGTCGTGCTGATCGTCGCCGCCCTCGGCTCGCTGGTCGCTGATGTGGGTGCTCTACACGCCGGGTCAGGATCCGTCCCGCGTCTACTACGGCACCGGGACCCGGGCGTTCGAGCTGCTGCTCGGCGCGATCCTGGCGCTGGTGCTCTCGCACCCGGCCGGGTTCGTGCTGCGCATCCCGAGATGGGCGTGGGCCGCGGCCGGGGCCATCGGTGCCACCGTCACCCTCCTGCTCTGGGTCAGCGCCCGGCAGTCCGCCACGTGGCTCTACCGCGGCGGACTGGCCGGCTACGCGGTGATGTCCTGCCTCGTCATCGTGGCCACCATCCGCAGCGGCGTCATCCGGTCGGTGCTGTCGATGCGGGTGCTGCGTTGGCTCGGTGGCATCTCCTACGGCGTCTACCTCTTCCACTGGCCGATCTTCCTCTGGCTCACCGCGGCGCGGACCCACCTGTCGATCTGGCCCCTGTTCGGCCTGCGGCTGGCGGTCACCCTGGTGCTGGCCGTGCTCTCGGCCAAGTTGATCGAGCTCCCCGTGCGCGAGCGCCGTCGTCCCGTCCGGTTCAACCCGGCGCTGCTCAGCGGGATGGCCATCGTGGTCGTCATGCTCGGCACCGTCGTCGTGACCCACTCGGATCCCGGCGAACGCATCTCGTTCGCCGCGGCGTCGTCTCCCGAGCTGCCGCCCTCCACCGTCGCGCCCTCGACGTCGGTCACCACGGTGCCGGCCGGTCAGGCCACGACGCTCACGCTCCCGGCCCGGCCGGCGCTGGCCCCGGGAGAAGCCCCACGGATGCTCATCCTCGGCGACTCGGCTGCGCTCACGCTCGGCAACGGACTCGAGGCGTGGGGCAAGGGCACCGGCCAGCTGAAGGTGTGGAACGCCGGCAAGCTCGGATGCAGCGTCGGCCGGGGCGGCCTGCTGAAGTACATCGGTCAGATCCGCAGCCCCTACGACTACTGCGACTGGACCGACTCGTTCACCGAGCAGATCAACGGGGTCCAGCCCCACGTGATCATGGTGCTGTTCGGCACCTGGGACGTGGTCGACCGCCAGCTCGCCGGTGACTCCGAGTGGCGGGCCGTGGGTGACCCGATCTACGACGCGTACATGCGCAGCGAGATCTCGTCGGCCATGGACACCATGACCGCCGGCGGGGCCGAGGTCGTGTGGCTGACCCACCCCTACATCCGGGTCGGCGTCAACGAGGGACTGCCGGGGCCGTTCCCCGAGGAGGACCGCGACCGGATGGATCGCCTCAACGCGATGATCAGGGAGGTCGCGGCGTCGAAGCAGCGGGTCACCGTGGTCGATCTCGAGGAGCACATGCGGTCGCTCCCCGAGGGCGATTCCGACCTCGGCGATCGACCCGACGGCATCCACTGGAGCATCAACGCCGCCTATGCGATGGCGCCGTGGCTGGGCGAGACGATCACCGCCATCGCCCGCGACCAGACCCCGCCACCCGTCGATGCCAGTGGGTGACCTTGTCGCGTCGGACGCTGATGCCTCCGTCGCACACCGATGCCGATCCGACGACACCGCCATCGCGCGCCGCGCGGCAGCGGTGGTTCGTCATCGGGCTGATCCTGGTCGTGGCCGTGGGCTGGGGGATCCGGCTCCTCTACGTGTGGCACTGGCGGCAGTACACGGTGTTCGGCGGCGACCCGCTCTACTACCACTCCGGTGCCAAGCTGCTGGCCAGCGGGCACGGCCTCATCAACCCGTACGCCTACGCCCGCGGCCTGACCGTGCAGGCCGCGGATCACCCTCCGCTCTACCTCCTGTACCTGTCGATCTTCTCGTTCCTCGGCATGGGGACGATCACCTGGCACCTGCTCGCGTCCACGCTGCTCGGTGCCGCGTCGATCGTGGTGGCCGCGCTGGCGGGACGGGAGATCGTCGGACCCCGGGCCGGGCTGATCGCCGCCGCGCTGGTGGCGATCTACCCGAACGCCTGGCGGTACGACGGGATGATGCTGTCGGAGACGATGGTCATCCTGATGGTGCTGCTCTCGGTGTGGCTGGCCTACCGCTTCTGGCACGAGCCGACCGCGTGGCGGCTGGTGGCGGTGGGTGTCGTGGTCGGTCTGGGAACCCTGGCCCGGTCCGAGCTGGCGCTCATGGCGCCGTTCCTGGTGTTGCCGCTGGCCCTGCTGAGCCCCGGCCGCGCCGGTCGTGACCCGATCACCCCGACGGAGGAGGGTGGCGCCGGACGTGGACGCGCTCCCTGGAAGCGTCGCTTCGCCCTGCTCGGCATCGGCGCCGTGGCGTTCACCGCGGTCGTCGGACCGTGGATCGCGTACAACCTCGTGCGCTTCGACCATCCGGTGTTCCTGTCGGAGAACCTCGGAGGCACGCTGGCGACCTCGAACTGCGACGCGGTCTACTACGGCGACCAGGTCGGCTACTGGAACTACTTCTGTGGCCTGCGCATCCTCGAGGAGAACGACATCGGGCCGTATGCGTTCCGGGGGGCGAGCGACCGAATCCTCCGGCAGGAAGCCGTCCGCTACATCAGCGACCACCGGTCGCGGGTGCCGGTCGTGGTCGCCGCTCGTGTGGGGCGCATCACGGGTCTGTACAAACCGCAGCAGGAGGCCCAGCTCGACGTGTACCTCGAGAACACCGAGCAGTGGGTCTCCGACAGCGGACTGGTGGCGTACTACCTCATGGCGGGGGCGGCGGTGGCCGGTGCGATCGTGTTGCGTCGACGGCGTGTCGCGGTGTTCCCGCTGCTCGCCCCGATCGTCACGGTGCTCGTGACGGTGGCCGCGTTCTACGCCGCCACCCGCTTCCGGGCCACCGCCGAGGGCTCGCTCTGCGTGCTCGCAGCGGTGGCCGTCGATGCGGCGATCGGTGCGGTGCTCAGCCGATCGGGGCGCTCCGCGCGATCTTCGGCCGGCGCTCCGGTGTGAGGCGCCTCCTCTCGATGGTGTGGGGCAGTTGGCCTCGGCGGGTGATCGTCATCGCCGTGGTCGTCGGGTTCCTGCTGCGCCTCTGGTGGATCCTCTACGTCGCCCGCACCCCGGTGGCACTCCACGATCCGACCTTCTACTTCGACTACGCCCGACGGATCTCGCAGGGTGGGGGCTACCGGCTCAACAACGGCGAGCCCACCGCGTACTACCCGATCGGCTATCCAGCGATCCTGGCGAGCTGGTACAAGCTCATGTCGTTCACGCCGCTGCGCGAGCACTGGATCGCCAACGCGATGTCGCTGAACCTGATCTTCAGCACCACCACGATCGCCATGGTCGGCATGCTCGGTCGTCGGTTGGCGGGGGCCTGGGTGGGCGCGGTCAGTGCGGTGATCGTCGCGCTCTTCCCGAGTCTGATCTTCCACTCCGGCACCATCCTCACCGAGACGACCTTCAACTTCGTGTTCGTCCTGGCGCTGTTGGTGCTGTGCTGGCGACCGTGGTCCGGCCAGGTGCCCTCGTGGAAGCGGCTCGTGATCTTCGGCCTGCTGTTCGGCCTCTCGATCGAGGTCCGCCCCATCGTCCTGCTCGTCGTGCCGATGCTCCTGATCGTGTTCTGGCGGGTGGCCGGTCGCCGGTTGGCGCTCGAGCGCTTCGCGATGGTGATGGGCGTGGTCGTCGTGGTGATGATCCCGTGGACGGTGCGCAACGCCGTCGTGATGCACTCGTTCCTGCCGATCGGGTCGACCACCGGCGACAACCTCTGCATCGGCAACTTCCCCGACGCCCAGGGCCACTTCGCCTTCCCCGACGTCTGCTTCAAGGACGAGCACGTCGTTCCGCGTCCTGCGTTCGAGACAGGGCGCAACGATCGCCTGACCCGCCAGTCGCTGCGCTGGATCGCGGCCGACCCGCTGCGGCAGCTCCGGCTCGTCCCGCAGCGCACCTTCTGGACGTTCAAGGACGATCACGACGCGTTGGGCGCGGTGCAGTCCTACGGCGACGACCCGTTCATCCCCTACGAGAACGGCAAGCTGCTGGGCGAAGTCGCGGACGCCTACTACTACGCGGTGCTGGTCCTGGCCCTCCTGGGTACCCCTCTGCTCGTCAGGGGCGGCGACCGTCGGCGGCTGCTGCTGCTGCTCTGCATGGTGGCGGTGGCGCTCGCACCGTGGCCCTTCTTCGGCGATTCGCGCTTCCATGTGCCGATCAACGTGCTGACCCCCATACCTGCCGCGATAGCGATCCTCTGGGTGGCCGGTCGCCTGCGGGGACGGCGCGCCGATCACCCGGCGAAGGCGCATACCGAGTTCGGCCGGGTCGCGGTCGCCGACTAGGGTCGCTCCGTAAGACGACGACTCCGAAGGAGAACAACGCGTGCCAGCGACCGTCGTCGTCGGTACCCAGTGGGGCGACGAGGGCAAGGGGAAGTTCACCGACCTCGTCGCCAAGGAGATGCACCTGGTGGTCCGCTACCAGGGCGGCCACAACGCCGGGCACACCCTCGTGGTCGACGGCGAGAGGTTCGCCCTCCAGCTGGTTCCGAGCGGCATCCTCTACGACCACATCACCCCGGTCATCGGCAACGGTGTGGTCGTCGACCCCCGGGTGCTGCTCGCCGAGATCGACGTCCTCGAAGCGCCGGGGCGTCGACACCAGCCGGCTGAAGGTGAGCGGCAACGCCCACCTGATCCTCCCGTACCACCAGGAGCTCGACAAGGTCACCGAGCGCCGCCTGGGCAAGAACAAGCTCGGCACCACCAAGCGCGGCATCGGCCCGGCCTACGCCGACAAGGCGGCCCGCGTCGGGCTGCGGGTGCAGGACCTGCTCGACCCCAAGATCTTCCGCGAGAAGCTCGACATCGTGCTGAAGGAGAAGAACGCGGTGCTGGCCGGTCTTCAACCAGCTGCCGCTCGTCGGCCGACGAGATCGCCGCCGAGTACCTCGACGTGCTGCGCCCCGCGGCTCGCGCCGATGATCGCCGACACGGTCAACCTCGTGCACGACGCGCTCGACGCCGGCCAGCACGTGCTGCTCGAGGGGGCCCAGGCCACCTTCCTCGACCTCGACCACGGCACGTATCCGTTCGTCACGTCGTCGAACCCGGTGGCCGGCGGCGCCTGCACCGGTGCCGGCGTCGGCCCGCGCTACATCGACCGCGTCATCGGCATCGCCAAGGCCTACGTCACCCGGGTCGGGGCCGGCCCGTTCCCGACCGAGCTGCATCGACGAGACCGGCGACCTGCTCGTCGACCGGGGCCACGAGTACGGCACCAACACCGGTCGCCGGCGTCGCCGGGCTGGTTCGACGCGGTGATGATGCGCCACGCGGTGCGGCTCAACTCGCTGTCCGAGGTGGCCCTCACCAAGCTCGACGTGCTCGACACGCTTCGACACGGTGAAGGTCTGCGTGGCCTACGAGGTCGACGGCGAGCGCTTCGAGCACCTGCCGTACCACCAGTCGGTCCTGCACAAGGCCAAGCCGATCTACGAGGAGCTGCCCGGGCTGGAACACCGATCTCACCGAGGCCACCGAGCGCCACCACCTGCCCCCGGCGCGCTCGACTACATCGCCTTCCTCGAGGAGCAGGTCGGCGTGCCGATCACGCCTCGTCGGCGTCGGCCCCGGCCGCGAGCAGTTCGTGCACTTCGCGGCGTGACCGTGCGCCAGATCAGAGGCGGCCTTCGATGAGGGTCTGCGTGGTCGGCTCCGGCGGGCGCGAGCACGCGCTGGCCGAGGTGCTCGGCCGCACGGCCGAGGTCGTGGTCACGCCGGGCAACCCGGGCATCCCCGGTTCGGTCGCCACGCCGCCGACCGAGATCGAGGCCGACCTGTTCGTGATCGGGCCCGAGGTGCCCGCTGGTCGACGGGCTGGCCGACCGGCTGCGGGCGCAGGGCAAGCTCGTGTTCGGTCCCGGCGCCGACGGCGCCCGGCTCGAGGGCTCGAAGGCGTGGATGAAGCAGGTGCTCGTCGACGCCGGGGTGCCGACCGCCCGCTACGGCGCCTTCACCGAGGCCGAGCCGGCCCTGGCGTTCCTCGAGACGCTCGCCCGGGCTCTACGTGGTCAAGACCGACGGGCTGGCCGCGGGCAAGGGCGTGGTCGTCACCGAGTCGCTCGACCGAGGCCCGCGAGGCCGTCGGCGACTACCTCTCCGGCCAGGCGTTCGGCGACGCCGGCCGCCGCGTGGTGATCGAGGAGGGGCTGACCGGCCCCGAGCTCTCGGTGCTCGCGGTCTGCGACGGCACGCGGGCCGTGGCCCTGCCGCCGGCGCAGGACTTCAAGCGCGTCGGCGACGGCGACGACGGGCCCCAACACCGGGGGCATGGGCGCGTACTCGCCGGTGCCGATGGCCGGCGACGACGTCATGGCCATGGTGATGGACGCGGCCGTCGAGCCGACGCTGGCCGCGCTCCGCGGCCGGGGCATCGACTACCGCGGCGTGCTCTACGCCGGGCTCATGCTCACCCCCGACGGCCCGAAGGTGCATCGAGTACAACGTCCGCTTCGGCGACCCCGAGACCCAGGTCGTGCTGCCTCGCATCACCAGCGACCTCGCCGAGCTGCTGGCCGAGGCGGCCGTCGGGCGCGCTCGGCGACCGGCGCCGACCTTCGTCGACGACGCCGCGGTCACGGTGGTGTGCGCGGCCGAGGGCTACCCCGCGTCGCCCCGCACCGGCGACCCGATCGAGGGCCTCGAGCTGGCCGCGAGCGGTCGACGGGCGTGACGGTGTTCTGCGCCGGTGTGGTCGACCGGCGACGCCGGCGGGGTCGCCGCTGCTCACCGCCGGCGGCCGGGTGCTCGACGTCACCGGCATGGGGCCGGACCTCGCCACCGCTCGCAGCCGCGCCTACGCAGGCCGTCGCCTGCGTGAGCTGGCCCGGCATGCACGTCCGCACCGACATCGCGGCCGCGGCCGCGCGACGATCAGATCCGACCACGAACCAAGGAGTGCACCACGATGAAGGCTGGGACTGAAGGTCGGCGTGCTGATGGGATCGCCCAACGACGGCGACAAGATGCGCGCCGGCGTCCGAGACGCTCGAGGCGTTCGGCATCGAGGCCGACGTGCGGGTGCTGTCCGCCCACCGCAACCCCGCCGAGGTCGTCGAGCTCGTGAGCTCGGCCCGCGAGAACGGCTACGTGGCCTTCATCTGCGGCGCCGGCATGGCCGCGCACCTCGCCGGCGTCGTGGCCGCCCACACCACCCTGCCGGTCGTCGGCGTGCCGCTGTCGGGCGGCGCGCTCAACGGCGTCGACGCGCTCTACTCCACGGTGCAGATGCCCAAGGGCATCCCGGTGGCCACGGTGGCCATCGACGGGTCGATGAACGCGGCGCTGCTCGTGGTCGAGATGCTGGCCATCACCGACGCCGAGCTGGCCGACGAAGCTGGTCGACGACCGCCGCGCCCGGGCCGGTGCCTGAGACGTCCCGATCTCGATCCGGACAGGCCAGGTCAGGTCGAGCCCGGTCGATCAGAACGGGACGCGCTCGCCGCTGCCGCCGAGGTGGTCGTCGAGCCAGCTCAGCGGGTTCTCCTCGCCGTTCGCCGCGTGCTCCGGCGGTGACGAAGTCGTCGAACGCGGAGATCTCGATCTGGGGCGGCCGAGCGCTGGGCCGAGGCGCGGGCCGCATGCCACTGCTTGTGCGCGGGCCTTGATCTCCTTCTTGGTGCGCAGCGGCGGGTTGCCGGCGCCCGTGCGCACACCCGACGCCGCCAGGGCGCACGACATGCAGAACGGCGGCTTGTTCGGACCGAAGGCGTACACCAGGCACTCGCCGCAGAAGTCCCACCCGCAGGTCCGGCAGACGTCCTCGGCCGGCTCGAACTGGTGCTTGGCACATTGCTCGTTCATGGTGCGCCCTCGTCCCTCGGCATGTCGGCGGGCCGGTCGAGCGGCCACGGCGATCCTCTGCTGGCAGCTTCGGCCCTTCGGGCTCGGCGCTTTACGGATCGATGTCGATGGCCGACGATTTGAGCCGTCCGACCCACGGAATCACGGCCATCGCAGCCGATCGCGAGCTTTCGGCCGGCGAACGCGCTCCGCGGGGGTCGACCCGCAGAACCTCATGCGGTTGCACCACGGCCCACCGGACGAACAGGATCCGGTCGTGAAACCCGACATCCCCGACGTGCTCGCCGCCCGCTACGCGAGCGCGGCGATGGTCGAGCTGTGGTCGCCCGAGCACAAGATCGTGCTCGAGCGGCGGCTCTGGCTCGCCGTGCTCGAGGCCCAGCGCGAGCTCGGCATCGACGTGCCGGCCGAGGCCATCGAGGCCTACGCGGCGGTCGTCGACCAGGTCGACCTCGCCTCGATCGACGCCCGCGAGCGGGTCACCCGCCACGACGTGAAGGCCCGCATCGAGGAGTTCTCGGCGCTCGCCGGCCACGAGCACATCCACAAGGGCATGACCTCGCGCGACCTCACCGAGAACGTCGAGCAGCTCCAGGTCCGCTCGGCGCTGATGCTCGTCCGGGCCCGCATGGTCACCGCGCTGGCCCGGCTGGCCGAGCTGGCCAGCCGAGCACGCCGACCTGGTGATCACCGGGCGCAGCCACAACGTCGCCGCGCAGGCCACGACGCTGGGCAAGCGCTTCGCCAACGCCGGCGAGGAGCTGCTGCAGGCGCTCCACCGGGTCGACGACCTGCTCGCCCGCTACCCGCTGCGGGGCATCAAGGGCCCGGTCGGCACCCAGCAGGACCAGCTCGACCTGCTCGACGGCGACCCGAGCGGCTCGACCAGCTCGAGCTGGCGGTGGCCCGCCACCTCGGCTTCGACGCACGTGCTCACGAACGTCGGCCAGGTGTACCCCCGCTCGCTCGACCTCGACGTGGTGTCGCGCGCTGGTGCAGGCGGCCGCCGGGCCGTCGAGCCTGGCCACCACCATCCGGCTGATGGCCGGCCAGGAGCTGGTCACCGAGGGGTTCCAGCCCGGCCAGGTCGGCTCGTCGGCCATGCCCCACAAGATGAACACCCGCTCGTGCGAGCGGATCAGCGGCTTCGAGGTCATCCTCGCGCGGCCACCTGACGATGGTGGCCGGGCTGGCCGGCGACCAGTGGAACGAGGGCGACGTGAGCTGCTCGGTGGTGCGCCGGGTGGCGCTGCCCGACGCCTTCTTCGCCACCGACGGGCTGTTCGAGACGTTCCTGACGGTGCTCGACGAGTTCGGGCCGTACCCCGCGGTCATCGACCGCGAGCTCGACCGCTACCTGCCGTTCCTGGCCACCACCAAGGTGCTCATGGCGGCGGTGCGGGCCGGCGTCGGCCGCGAGGTGGCCCACGAGGTCATCAAGGAGCACGCGGTCGCCGTGGCCCTGGCCCTGCGCGAGCAGGGCGCCGAGGGCAACGACCTGCTCGACCGCCTGGCCGCCGACCCGCGGCTCGGGCTCGACTGCCGCCGCGCTGGCCGACCTGCTGGCCCGGCCCATCGACTTCGTCGGCGCGGCGCCGCACCAGGTGGCCGCGTTCGTCGCCCAGGTCGAGCCGATCGTCGCCAGCCACCCCGAGGCCGCCGCCTACCACCCCGCGCCCATCCTGTGACACCCGCCAGCACGCCCCACGAACCGAAGGAGCCCCAGTGAGCATCGAAGTCGAGCTGCCCCACCTCTACTCGGGCAAGGTCCGAGACATCTACGACGCCGGCGACGGCCGGCTGCTGCTGGTCACCTCCGACCGCCTCTCGGCGTTCGACGTCGTGATGGCCGAGCCGATCACCGACAAGGGCCGGGTGCTCACCGCCATGTCGGCGTTCTGGTTCGAGCAGCTGGCCGACGTGGTGCCGAGCCACCTGCTCTCGACCGACCTGGCCGATCTGCCCCACGGCGCCCAGAACCCCGAGCTGGCCGGTCGGGTCATGCTGTGCCGCGAGGCCGAGATGCTGCCGGTCGAGTGCATCGTCCGCGGCTACATCACCGGCTCGGCCTGGAAGGAGTACCGCGCGAACGGCACCATGCACGGCACGGCGCTGCCCGCCGGCCTGCTCGAGTCGTCGCAGCTGCCCGAGCCGGTGTTCACGCCGTCGACCAAGGCCGAGGTCGGCGACCACGACGAGAACATCTCCTTCGAGCACGCCGTCGAGATCCTCGGTCCCGAGCTGGCCGAGCAGGCCCGCGACGTGTCGCTCGAGCTGTACCGGCGGGGCGCCGAGTGGGCCGCCGAGCGCGGCATCATCATCGCCGACACCAAGTTCGAGCTCGGCCTGATCGACGGCGAGCTGGTGGTGGCCGACGAGGTGCTGACCCCGGACTCGTCGCGCTTCTGGCCGGCCGACCAGTGGGTGCCGGGCACGACGCCGCCGTCCTTCGACAAGCAGCCGGTCCGCGACTACCTCGACGGCCTCGACTGGGACAAGCAGCCGCCGCCGCCGCCGCTGCCCGCCGAGGTCGTGCTGGCCACCCGCGACCGCTACGTCGAGGCCTACGAGCGCATCACCGGCCTCGACTTCTCCGCCTGGCCCGGCGTCTCGCCCTGATCCGCGACGTGGAGCCCGGGACCACAGGCGCAGTCGTCGAACCGTCACCGCAGATGTCGGTAGACCGTCGCCGCGGGTGACCGCGAGCGTGGGGGCGCGGGGACGTGACGAGGTCGGGGGAGCGCTGCCCGGTCGGGCTCGGGCGTGGGTCGAGCGCGCGGTCGGGGCGGGGAGCCGGGTGGTGCAGACCGAGGCGCTGGCCGGGGCGACGTCGTCCGCGGTGCACGGGTTGACGGTGGAGGACCGGCGAGGACGGTCCCAGGAGCTCGTCCTGCGCCGCTACGTGCTGGTCGACTGGCTCGAGCGCGAGCCGGACCTGGCCGAGCGGGAGGCCGAGGCGCTGGTGCTGCTGGAGGCCTGCCCGATCGCCACGCCGGTGCTGGTGGCGGCCGACGTCGACGGTGGCGAGCTCGGCGTGCCCGGTGTGCTCATGACCCGCCTGACCGGCGATCCGCCGCTGGTGGCCGGCCCCACCCCACGCCAGGTCGATCGCATGGCCGCGCTGCTGCCGACGCTGCACGCCACCCGCGTTCCCGGCGGGTCCGGGATCAGGTCCTATCACCCCTACGACCAGCAGCGGGAGCTCGCGCCGCCGCCCTGGTCGAGCGACGATGCCATGTGGCGTCGGGCGATCGAGCTGCACCATCGCTTCGGGCCCGACGAGGCCGGGGTCTCCGTGCTCGTGCACCGCGACTACCACCCGGGCAACGTGCTGTTCACGGCGACGACCGGTGAGGTTTCGGGCCTTGTCGATTGGGTCGGCGCCAGCCTCGGTCGGCCTGATGTGGACGTCGGGCACTGCCGCTTCAACCTGGTCGGCCAGCGCGGTCGGGCTGCGGCGGACCGCTTCCGTGACCGGTGGTTGATCGAGTCCGGCATCGATCGGTACGACCCCACCTTCGACGTTCTGGCCGTGGTCGGGGCGCTCGGGAGCTGGCCGACGGTCCTGTCCGGCGCCGAGCGCGACATCGAGGCGTTCATGACCTCTGCCCTGGTTGACGTCACACCGTGAGCGGGCCGGGACGGTGCCGCCCATGTGCGAGCATGGCGCCATGATCTTCTCGGTTCACGTCGACGTGCAGCTGCGTCCGGGCATCGCCGATCCGCAGGGCTCCACGATCGAGCGGTCGCTCCCCACCCTCGGCTTCGACGGCGTCGACGGGGTGCGGGTGGGCAAGAGCATCCGGTTCACGATCGAGGCCGCCGACGAGGCCACGGCCCGTCAGCGGGTCGGCGACCTCTGCGACCGGTTCCTCACCAACCCCGTCATCGAGGACGCCACGATCGAGTTGACCGCCGTCGAGGCGGCATCGGCGTGACCAGCCGGGTCGGCGTGGTGCTGTTCCCCGGCTCGAACTGCGAGCAGGACGCGCTCGAGGCCTTCGCCGGGCTCGGAGCCGAGGCCGAGGTGCTGTGGCACGGCGATGCCACGGTCAACGGCGTCGACGCGGTGGTCGTGCCGGGCGGCTTCGCCCACGGCGACTACCTGCGCCCCGGGGCCATCGCCCGCTTCTCGCCGGTGATGGCCGCCGTGCAGCAGTTCGCAGCCGAGGCGGTCCCGGTCGTCGGCATCTGCAACGGCTTCCAGGTGCTGACCGAAGCCGGGCTGCTTCCCGGTGCGCTGCAGAAGAACCGCGGTCTGAAGTTCATCTGCGCAATGGTCGACCTCAGAGTCGAGTCCAGTCGGTCAATCCTCACGTCCGAGTCCGCCGTCGGCTCGGTGCTTCGCATCCCGATCAACCACTTCGAAGGCAACTACACCTGCTCGCCGGAGACCTTGGCCGAGCTGCGATCCGAGGACCGCATCGTCCTCCGCTACGTCGACAACCCGAACGGGTCGGTCGACGACATCGCGGGCATCTGCACTGCCGGTCGCAACGTGGTCGGCCTGATGCCCCACCCCGAGCGTGCCTCGGATCCCCTGTTGGGGAGCTCGGACGGGCTCGGGCTGCTGTCGTCGCTGCTGCAGGCCGCCTCGGTCGGGGTCTGAACTAGCTGCCTCGGGTGATCCCCGCCGCTCTGAGCACCGCACTGGGCACGCCGACCTCGCGCCAGGCGGCGTAGGAGATGCCCCGACGCCGGCTGTAGTCCGCTGCTGCCTCGACGAAGTCGGCCTCGAGCGTCGACATGTCGACGGCCCGTTCGGCCGAGTCGAGCGACGCGCCGAGGTCGAGGCGCTCCTGCACGAGCTGCAGCTGGCGGACCGGATCGGCATCTGGCAGCTCATCGTCGATGGCGGCCAGCCGATCGTGGAGCAATTGGGCGCCCCGCCTTCGTCCTCGCCTCGGCCGGTGTGCCTCGAGCGCTTCGAGGTACACCGGATCGCTCGACCCTGAACTCGCCCTTCCGCCAATGCTGCTTTGTGGCTTTCGGACATCGGCGCTCGCCTACGCGTGTCGTCTTCCATGGCGCGATCGGACCACACATAGAGATCATCGGCAAGGAGCTCATTCAAGGAATGTGGCGGTCGTCTGCGTCGATGATTTCTCGAGACTCGTTTCCCGTCGGATTGGCGCCGGAATCGGCGGGACAGACGGCAGGGCGGCCTCGGGTAGTTTCGGGGCATGGCTGAACCGATCCACCGCTCGCTCGGACTGACCGACGACGAGGCCGACGACATCGAACGGATCCTGGGTCGAGACCCCAACCACCTCGAGCTGGCGATGTTCGCCGTGATGTGGTCCGAGCACTGCTCCTACAAGTCGTCGCGGATCCACCTCAAGCGCCTCCCGACCGAGGGCGAGTGGGTGCTGGTCGGCCCGGGCGAGAACGCCGGGGTGGTCGACGTGGGCGACGGCATCGCCGCGGCCATCCGCATCGAGAGCCACAACCACCCGTCGGCCATCGAGCCCTACCAGGGCGCGGCCACCGGGGTCGGCGGCATCCTCCGCGACATCTTCACCATGGGGGCCCGGCCCATCGCGGTGATGGACCCGCTCCGCTTCGGCCCGCTCGACGACCCCCGCAGCCGCTGGATCGCCGAGGGCGTGGTCAGCGGCGTCTCGCGGCTACGGCAACTCGGTCGGCGTCCCCACCGTCGGCGGCGAGACGGTGTTCGACGAGACCTACGCCGAGAACCCGCTGGTCAACGTGCTGTGCCTGGGCGTGCTGCCGACCGATCGGCTGGTGCTCGGCCAGGCCACCGGGGTCGGCAACCTGGCGGTGCTGCTGGGGTCGACCACCGGGCGCGACGGCATCGGCGGCGTGAGCGTGCTGGCCTCGGCCGGGTTCTCCGACGACGAGGCCGACGCCGCGAAGCGCCCGAGCGTGCAGGTCGGCGACCCCTTCGAGGAGAAGCGGCTGATCGAGGCGTGCCTGGCGCTGCTCGACGCCGGCCTGGTCGTCGGCATCCAGGACCTCGGCGGCGCCGGGCTCACCTGCGCCACGAGCGAGACGGCGTCGCGCGGCGGCATGGGCATGGACGTCGACGTCACCGCCATCCCGCTGCCGCGAGCAGGGCATGGAGCCGTTCGAGATCATGACCAGCGAGTCCCAGGAGCGCATGCTGGCCATCGTCGAGCCCGACGGCCTCGACGAGGTGCTCGCCATCTGCGAGCGGTGGGAGGTGCGGGCCAGCGTGATCGGTCGGGTCACCCCGGGCCCGCCACGCGGCGACGCCGCAGGCGGTCGGTTGCGGCTCCTCGACGGCTGGGACGGCGAGGTGCTGGCCGACGTGCCGGCCGCATCGCTGCACGAGGACGCCCCGCTCTACGACCGTCCCCGCCAGGCCCCGCCGGCCTGGGACGAGGCCACCCGCACGCTCGACGGGTCCGGCCATGCCCGACCACCGACGACCCCGGCGCCGACCTGCTCGGCCATGCTCACCGACACGTCGTGGGTGTGGTCGCAGTACGACCACCAGCTCTTCCTCAACACGGTCGAGGGTCCGGGCGGCGACGCCGCGGTCCTGCGGCTGAAGCACCCGATCACCGGCGTCGACACCGGGCGGGGCCTGGCGCTCACCACCGACGGCAACCACCGCTGGTGCGCCGTCGATCCCCGTCAGGGCACGGCGCTCACCGTGGCCGAGGCGGTGCTGAACCTGGCCTGCGTCGGGGCCCGACCGCTGGCCGTCGTCAACTGCCTCAACTTCGGCAACCCCGAGCACCCCGAGGTGATGTGGCAGCTGTCCGAGGCCATCGACGGCATGGCCGAGGCCTGCCGGGCGCTCGGCATCCCGGTCGTCGGCGGCAACGTCAGCCTCTACAACGAGTCCAGGGGCGCCGACATCGATCCGACGCCGGTCATCGGCATGCTCGGCCTGGTCGACCGGCTCGAGCGCCGCCCGCCCGGCGTCGGGCCTCGTCGAGGGCGGCCGCCTGGTGCTCGTCGGCGTCACCCAGCCCGAGCTGTCGGGCTCGGCGTGGGCCCGGGCCAAGGGTCACCGCGGCGGCACGCCTGCCGGCGCTCGACCTGGCGTTCCACACCAAGGTCGCCGACGTCGTGCGCACCCTCGTGGCCGGCGGGCATGGTCGACGGCGTCCACGACGTGGCCGCCGGCGGGCTCGGTCTGGCCCTGGCCGAGATGGCCGTGCGCTCCGGCGTCGGGTTCAACGTCGCCCGCATCGCACGACGCGGCCGAGCTGTTCAGCGAGTCGCCGTCGCGGGTCGTGCTCTCGGTGCCGGCCGACCTGCTGCAGCCGGTGCTCAACGTGTGCGACGAGGCCGGCGTGCCCACCGCCCGCATCGGCGTCGCCGGCGGCGATCGCCTCACGGTCAAGGGCCTGCTCGACGTGTCGCTGGCCGAGGCCACCGCCGCCTGGCGCGATCGGCTGCCGGCCGCGCTCGGCGCCGGCACCACCCAGGGCTGAAGTCGCCGGTCGGGTGGCCGGAGACCGAACCCTCCGGGCCTAGACTCGACCCGTGCCCCCGCCGCAGATGCCGCCGTCGTCGCGCTCTCGAAGCACCTCCGAGGGCCTCACGGAGGCGGTCGACGGCATCGACGCAGAGGACGACACGCCGAAGGAGGCGTGCGGCGTCTTCGGCGTCTACGCCCCGGGCCAGCCGGTCGCCCACCTGACCTACCTCGGCCTCTACGCCCTGCAGCACCGCGGCCAGGAGTCCGCCGGCATGGCGGTCAGCGACGGCGAGACCATCACCGTCGTCAAGGACATGGGCCTGGTGTCCAACGTGTTCGACGAGCGCACGCTGGCCGCGCTCGACCGGCCACCTGGCCATCGGCCACACCCGCTACTCGACCACCGGCTCGAGCACCTGGCGCAACGCCCAGCCGGTCTACCGCGACGTCGGCCGCCCACACGTTCGCCCTCGGCCACAACGGCAACCTGACCAACACCGAGGAGCTGGCCGACGAGGCCGGCATGCTGCCCGGCACGGTCACCAGCGACAGCGACCTGGTCGCCGAGCTGCATCGGCCCGCGAGCTCGGCCGCGACCCCGAGACCAGCTCCGACGGCCGGGCGCTCGAGCGGGCGCTCATCGAGGTGCTGCCCACGCTCGAGGGCGCGTTCTCGTTCGTGCTCATGGACGAGGGCCACGTCATCGGCGTGCGCGACCCCAACGGCTTCCGCCCGCTGTGCCTCGGCAAGCTCGACAACGGCTGGGTGCTGGCGTCGGAGAGCCCGGCGCTCGACGTCGTCGGCGCCCACTTCGTCCGCGAGCTCGAGCCCGGCGAGATGGTCGTCATCGACGCCACCGGCGTCCGCTCGGTGCGCGCCGTTCCCCGAGGAGCAGGTCGACCCCAAGCTCTGCCTGTTCGAGTTCGTCTACTTCGCCCGGCCCGACACCAAGCTCTACGGCCAGAGCGTGCACCAGGCCCGGGTCCGCATGGGCGAGCAGCTCGCCGAGCAGGCGCCGGTCGAGGCCGACCTGGTCATGGGCGTGCCCGAGTCGGGCATCCCCGCGGCCGAGGGCTTCGCCCGCCGCAGCGGCATCCCCTACGGCCAGGGCCTGGTGAAGAACCGCTACATCGGCCGCACGTTCATCGCTCCCAACCAGGAGATGCGGGCGCTCGGCGTGCGCATGAAGCTCAACCCGCTGCGCGACAACATCGACGGCAAGCGGCTCGTCGTGCGTCGACGACTCGATCGTGCGCGGCACCACCAGCCGGGCGCTGGTCGAGATGCTGCGCGAGGCCGGCGCGGCCGAGGTGCACCTGCGGGTCTCGTCGCCGCCCGTACCGGTGGCCCTGCTTCTACGGCATGGACACCGGCGACGCAGGGCGAGCTGCATCGCCGCCAACCTGACCGTCGACGAGATCCGCGACTACCTCAACGTCGACACGCTGGCCTACCTCACGCTCGACCGGCTGATCGAGGCCACCGGCGCGGTCGGCGCCGGGTTCTGCGACGCCTGCTTCACCGGCGACTACCCGGTCGACGGTCCCGGTCGGCGCTGACCAAGGGCGTGCTCGAGGTCGGCGAGCCGGCGGCCGTGCCGGTGTCGCTGCCGGGCATGGCCGTGCTGTCCGACGACGAGTCGATGATGCCGACCGCCGACGCCGCCCGGTCCCGGGGGCGTACCAGCTGATGGGCGAGACCTACGAGGAGGCCGGCGTCAGCATCGCCGCGGGCGAGGAGGCGGTCGAGCGCATCAAGGCCAAGGTGCGCTCCACGTTCCGGCCCGAGGTCATCGGCGACATCGGCGGGTTCGGCGGCCTGTTCGGCTTCGACGCCGCCCGCTACCGCCAGCCCGGTGCTGGTGTCGTCCACCGACGGCGTCGGCACCAAGGCGCTGGTCGCCCAGGCCGCCGGCCGCTTCGACACGATCGGCGTCGACCTGGTGGCCATGTGCGTCGACGACCTCGTCTGCCAGGGCGCCGAGCCGCTCTTCTTCCTCGACTACATCGCGGTCGGCAAGCTCGACCCCGACCACATCGAGCAGCTCGTCGAGGGCGTGGCCGAGGGCTGCCGCCAGGCCGGCTGCGCGCTCATCGGCGGCGAGATGGCCGAGCACCCCGGCGCCATGGAGCCCGGCGAGTTCGACCTCGTCGGCTTCGCCGTCGGCGTGGTCGAGCGCGACCAGATCATCACCGGCGAGCACGTCGCGCCGGGCGACGTGCTGATCGGCCTGCCGTCGCCGGGCCTGCGCTCCAACGGCTACTCGCTGGCCCGCCGGGTGCTGTTCGAGCGGGCCGGCCGTCGCCTCGACGACCCGGCCTTCCCGGGCGCCGCACCACTCGCTGGCCGACGAGCTGCTCAGGCCGTCGGTCATCTACGCGCCCGGCCATCGCGCGCCCTGACCGCGGGCGGTCGACGTGCGGGCGCGTCGCCCACATCACCGGTGGCGGCATCCCCGGCAACCTCAACCGGGTGCTGCCCGCCAAGCGTCGACGCGGTCGTCGACGCGCGGCACGTGGGAGTCGCCCGCGGATCTTCGGCGAGATCCAGCGGCTCGGCGAGGTCAGCGACGACGAGATGGCCAAGGTCTTCAACCTGGGCATCGGCATGATCGTGGTCGTACCCGAGGTCGAGGTCTACAAGGCCCTCGACGTGCTGCGCACCCACGACCAGCGGGCCACCGTCGTCGGCTCGGTCACCCCCGGCCACGGCGACGTCCAGCTCGTCTGACCGCGTCGACATCCCGAACCGGTGGTCGCGTGCGACCCCTGGCTGGCGGGGGTCTACAGGTTCAGGATGGGGTCGGCCGGCCGATGGAGTGACGTGGTGATGCGGCGAATGACGACGACGGTGGTCGCGGTCGTGGTGCTCCAGGTCGTTGCCGTGGTCTCCGGCTGCAGCTCGTCGAAGGAGGAGCACACGGCGCCGGCATCGTGCGACCTCTCCACGGCGACGATCACGAACGTGGCCCCCGGGCCTGGGTCCTCCTCGGCGAGCGTCGGTGCGGTGTCGCGCGTCGGAGGGATGAACGAGTCCGGTGCTGTCACCGCTGTGACCGTCGGCCAGGACGGACGGGTCGACGCGTTGGCCGACGGCCCGACCCGAGCGCACCGACGAGGGATCCTCGATGCCACCTCGCTCGACAGCCTCCGCTCGTGCATCGACGACAGCGGGTTCCTCGACATCCGAGAGGGCTACAAGGGCGCCACCCAGGGCAAGGCGGGCAGCAGGTTCTGCACGGTCACGGACGCGCCGGAGGTCACCGTGGTGGCCACGGGCTCATCGGGAGAGACCAGGACCGCAACCGGGTACGCGCTCGGCATCCGAGGTGACGGCTGCGACTACGGCGATCCGCCCGCGCTCGACGAGGTCTACGCCGCGCTCGAACAGATCCGCCAAGTGGTGTCCGACACCGGAACCGGCTGACCTCAGCGCTCGTGGAGCTCATCTCGTGGAGGGAGAGCGGTCCGCCACCGAGGTGAGATCGCTGTTGTCGACGCGGGCGACCAGGAACCGCGCGTCGGCACAGGAGGTCGCGATGTCGTCGAGGCCGCGGTTGCGCGTGGGATCGACGGCACCCCAGCGCTCGACCATGCCGTCGAGGATCAGGGCTCGTGCGGCATCCTGGTCGGCTGGCTCGAACCGTCCGACCTGCAGCTCGGTCAACGCGGCACGGGTGGGCCCTCGTCGGACGCTCGCCAGACGGTGTGCTGCGGGTCGTGGTCGCCGTGGGCGGTGGTGCGGGTGAGCAGACACGAGTCGATGAGGAACTCGACCAAGGTCTGGTCGTCGAAGCCGGGCGGTCTGGTCGTCATGGTCCGCTCGGCGAGGAACTGGTCCTCGATCGACGCCCGGAGCGTGGCGTTGCCCTCTCTGACGATGACCTCGCCGGTGAGGTAGATCGCGTCCTCGTCGTCCTCCGGTGGGAAGGCATGCAGGGCGTAGCGCGGATCGCGTCGAAGGTCGCGGGCCTTGGGGGAGGGGATGAGCAGCGCGAAGAGCCCGTCACCGTGCAGGATCGGGCACATCGGGTGGAGCCGCGGGCCCCCGTCTGGTCGCACGGTGCCGAGGAAGGCCAGGCCTACCCCGCCGAACTGGTAGAGCAGCGCTTTCCCGGCCTCGGCCAGATCGGGTCGGGCCCCGCGAAACGCTCCCCACGTGTACATGCCACCACGCTGCACGACGGGAATTCGGAGCGCAACGAGAACCACGTTCGGGTCCGCCCCGGGCCACCCGGTAGGTTCGGCCGGGTGAGCCACGCCGAACTCGTCCAGCACCTGCTCGACCACTCCGTCCGCACCGGGGACTTCACGCTGAAGTCCGGTCGGAAGAGCAGCTGGTTCATCGACTCGAAGCAGACCATGTGCCGGCCCGAGGGAGCGCTGCTGGTGGCCGACCTCGCGCTCGAGGCCATCGGCGCCGACATCGACGCCATCGGCGGGCTCACCCTCGGCGCCGACCCAGTGGCCCACGGCGTCGCCGCCATCGGGGCGACGCGAGGTCGGCCCCTCCGCTCCTTCGCCATCCGCAAGGAGGTCAAGGACCACGGCGTCGCCGGTCGCCTGGCCGGCGCGCTGCAGGAGGGCGACCGGGTGGTGATCACCGAGGACACCGTCACGCGAGGGGCGTCCCCGCTCGAAGCCGCCCGCGTGGTGCGTGAGCTCGGAGCCGTGCCGGTGATGATCCTGGTGATCGTCGACCGGGGCGGCTCCTGTCGGGCCATGGCCGAGGCCGAGGGCATCGGCTTCCACGCTCTCGTCACCGCCCCCGACCTCGGCTTCGACTACGAGGGCGCCTGACGTCCCCGAACCCCCGAACTGGTGGCGATCGGTGAGCCCAGGGGCAGACAGATCGCCACCGGTTCGGCGTTGGCGGGTCATTGGGTTGGGGGCGGCGGAAGTGCGAGGGGTAGCGTCGTACGCCTATGGCTGACACTCCCACCGCCGCGTTCTCCCTCCGCATCCGGGTCCGGATGGCCAACAAGCCCGGGGATCTCGGGCGGCTGGCGGTAGCGATCGGCGAGGTGGGTGGCAACATCGCCGGGCTCGACGGGTTCCTGGCCAAGCAGGCCTTCCTCGACGAGGACATCATCGTCGACTGCCGTAGCGAGGCCCACCAGGCCGAGGTGCTGACGGCGATCGAGGCGCTCGACGGCATCGACGTGCTGGCGCACGAGGACCGCACGTTCAAGATGCACGAGGGCGGCAAGATCGAGGTGCTCCCGCTGGCCCCGGTCGGCGACCGCGACGACCTGTCGATGGCGTACACGCCGGGTGTCGCCCGCGTCTGCAACGCCATCGCAGCTGATCCGAAGCTGGCCCACGAGCTCACCATCAAGAAGAACACGGTGGCCATCGTCAGCGACGGCACCGCGGTGCTCGGGCTCGGCAACATCGGCCCGGCCGCCGCCATGCCGGTGATGGAGGGCAAGGCGCTGCTGTTCAAGGAGTTCGCCGGCGTCGACGCCTTCCCGATCTGCCTCGACGTGCGCGACGCCGACGAGATCGTCGAGACGGTCGTGCGCCTGGCCCCGACCTTCGGTGGCATCAACCTCGAGGACATCGCCGCGCCGCAGTGCTTCGAGGTCGAGGAGCGGCTCAAGGAGCTGCTCGACATCCCGGTGTTCCACGACGACCAGCACGGCACCGCGGTCGTCGTGCTGGCTGCCCTCGAGAACGCGCTGAAGATCGTCGACAAGAAGATGGTCGACCTCAACGTGGTCATCGCCGGCGTCGGCGCCGCCGGCGTGGCCATCTCCAAGATCCTCATGGAGGCCGGCGTGCCGAACGTGATCGGCACCGACCGCCAGGGCGCCATCTTCGACGGGCGCGAGCGAGCTCAACCCGGCCAAGCAGTGGTTCGCCGAGAACACCAACGCCGATCGTCGCCAGGGCTCGCTGGCCTCGAGGTGATGGCCGGTGCCGACGTGTTCATCGGGGTCAGCGGGCCCGGTCTCCTCGCCGCCGACGATCTGCGGACGATGGGCTCGAAGCCGATCGTGTTCGCCATGGCCAACCCCGACCCCGAGATCCGCCCGGAGGAGGCCGCCGGCATCGCCGCGGTCATCGCCACCGGGCGCAGCGACTTCCCGAACCAGATCAACAACGTGCTGTGCTTCCCCGGCATCTTCCGGGGTGCGCTCGACGCCGGCGCCACCACCATCACCGAGGGCATGAAGCTGGCCGCGGCCAACGCCATCGCCTCCGCGGTGGACGAGAACGAGCTGCTCGCCCGACTTCATCATCCCGTCGGTGTTCGACAAGCGGGTCGTGTCGCTCGTGGCCCAGGCCTCCGCTGAGGCCGCAGTTCGCGAGGGCGTCGTCCGGTGAACGGACCGACACCCGACCGACCCATCCCAACCTGATGGCCCTCCCGCTCGACGCCGTCACCTTCGACTACTGGGACACGCTGGTCCACACCTCCTACGGCGCCACTCGTGACGCCCGCCGCGAGTCGTTGCTGTCGACGCTCGCCGAGCTCGGCCAGGTCGTGTCTCCCGAGCGGCTCGACGAGATCTTCGAGCAGACCTTCGCCATCTACACCGAGCACTGGCACGCCAACCGGGCCTTCACCGCCCACCAGGGCGGCCAGGCCGTGGTGGACCTGCTCGGCGTTGGGGCTCACCACCGATCAGGACGAGATGATCATCGAGTCCTTCGTGTCGGGCGCGGCGGGCCAGGAGCTCGCCCTCACCGGAAACATCGAGGAGACGCTCGTCGCCCTCAAGGAGCGCGGTCTGCGGCTCGGGATCATCTGCGACGTGGGCCTGACCCCGTCGAACGTGCTGCGCGACTACCTGGCGGCCCACGGCGTGCTCGACCTGTTCGACCACTGGTCGTTCTCCGACGAGGTCGGCTGCTACAAGCCGGCTCGCGCCATCTTCGATCACGCGCTGGCGGGTCTCGGTGGCATCGATCCCGCTCGGGCGGCGCACGTCGGCGACCTGCGACGCACCGACATCGCCGGGGCCCGGGCGATGGGCATGACCGCGGTGCGCTACCGCGGCGCCAACGACGATCCGGCCGGCGTCGATCCTGCGGGCGAGAGCCTGCCCGAGGGCCACCACGTCATCGACGACCACACCCAGCTGCTGGCCGCGCTCGACCTCTGAGGCCCAGCCTGGTCAGGGGCGATGGTTCCGGGCTGCCCGCTCGCGGTCGGCCGGGTCCTGCAGGTAGAACCCGCGGAGCACGTCGTAAAGATCGGGCTTGGCCCGCTGCATCGGACCGGGGCGATCGAAGAACAACTCGGTGGCGACGGCGAAGAACTCGCCCGGGTTCACGCCGCCGTACGGATCGAGGAGCGGACCGCCCTCGCCTCGCCGGAGCGCCTCGAACTCGATGGTGCACACTTCGATCCATCGCTGGCGCGCGGCCGCGTCGACGAGCCGTGGGGTGCCGTCGATCAGGCGGTCGTCCATGTCGAGCTTGTGGGCGAACTCGTGGTAGACGACGTTGTGGCCCCGCTCCGGATGGCGGGCGCCGGCTGAGGCCGCGTCCCACGCGATGACCACGGGGCCGTCGAAGCTGGCCTCGCCGAGGACGGGCATCGGCGCATCGGTGACCACGCCGGCCACCCCGACTCCGCGCGTCCCGGTGCGGGTGACGGTGGTGGGATGCACCTCGATCCAGTTGACGGGCTCGTAGTAGTCGTAGTCGAGCTCGAGGATCAGCAGGCAGGCCATCGCGCTGATCAGCACTCGGATCTCCTCGGTGAGGTCGAACTGTCGGGCCGCCTGCCACCTCTTGTCCACCAGGAACAGGCGGATCAGATCCTGCAGGCGCGACCGCTCGTCGTCATCGAGGAGGGACCAGTGCACCAGGTTCTCGTCGAGCAGCCGGGTCCAGGCGTCGGGGAACGGCCCGTCGAGCGCCTGCCGTCGTCGCCGGCCCCGACCGATCCCGAACATCGTTGTCGGCCTCCCCGATCGTCCTCTCGAGCGATCGACGCTACTGGCCGACGGCGGGGACCTTCATCGATGGCTTCATCGATCCCTAACGGGTTGCGCATGGAATGCTCCAGGGCGCAGTCGATGGTTGTGGCATGCGCAACGATCTCGCCTTCGTACCTCCGGCTCCGTCTTCGCCGCAGCCGACCCGATGCCGTCGTACCGGGTGGGCGGTCTCGGCCGTCGTCGCCGTGACCGTGGCCCTCGCCCTGACCGGCTGCGGAGCCCGGGCCGCCCATCGCGACGCGACGCCGACCACGTCCACCACGGCGCCCGCCGCCGCGACCTCGACCAGCGCGGCACCGCCCGCATCCGTGCCCATCGACGACATCGAGCGAGACCTCGCCGCGGTGCAGTCCGACCTCGACGGTGCCGCCCAGGATCTCCGCGACGGACCGACCGAGGCCACCACGGACACCCGCGGCTGAGCACTCCTCGCCTTCCCCGAAACCCCTTCCCGAACCCGCATCCGTTCCAAGGAGCCCCCATGCACCTCCCACGCACCTCCGCACTGACCCGTGGCGCGGCAGTCCTCGCGGTGGCGGCCGGCCTGACCGCCGGACTGGCCTTCCCGGCCGCTGCGACCCCGTCGGTGACCAAGCCGAACGCGGCCAACGGCGACGGCGCCGCCCGCACGCTCGACGGACTCAAGTCGACTGGAGCGGCGGCCATCGCCCAGCGTCAGGCGCAGCTGACCAAGCTGGCCGGTCGGTTGGGCGCGGCCTCTGCCTGCGACACCGGCGGGAAGATCGCTGGGGTCATAGCCGCCGACGGCCCGGCCCTCGCCCAGGTCGGGACGAAGCTGGCCGCCGACACGACGCTGGCCGACGCGAAGCGCGACTTCCAGTCGATCTTCGACGACTACCGCATCTACCTCGTGGTCACGCCGCAGACCTACGCGTCGGCCGCGTGCGGACGCATCCAACGAGCCACCGCCACGCTGACCGACGACCAGGCGAAGCTGTCGACCAGGGTCGACACCGCCGCAGCGAGTGGCGCGGACATGACCGCAGCCAAGGCTGAGCTGGCCGACATGGCGACCAGGATCGCCGAGGCGAAGACCGACGGCGACCAGGCTGCGGCCATGCTCGTGGCGCTGGCCCCCGATCACGGCGACGCGGCCGTGATGTCGTCGAACGCGGCAGCCGTGGAAGACGCCCGGGTGCTGCTCGAGACGGCCCGCACCGCCCTCACCGCCGCGACCGCCAGTGCCCACGCGGTCGTCTCCGCGCTGAAGGCGCTCGGCTGAACTTCGGAATAGGTTGTCGGCCATGATCCGACTCAGCGTGTTCTACCCGACGACCGAGGGCGCGACCTTCGATCACGACTACTACCGCAACAAGCACGTCCCGCTGGCCGTCAGCGCGTGGGGCCTCGAGGGTGCCGAGATCGACAAGGGCATCGACGGTCCGTATGCGGCCGCCGTGCACTTCACGTTCGACTCGCTCGATGCCATGGGCGCGGCCATGGCTGCGGAGGGCACCGGTGCGGTGATGGCCGACGTGGCCAACTACACCGACATCGTCCCCGTCATGCAGACCAGCGAGATCGTCTGACCTGACGTTGTCGGATCAGCTCGGCTGGGCCTTCTCCCAGATCGAGACGTGAGAGGTGCTCTTGCTGGTGAAGGGCGACCGATCCCAGTCGGCCCACCGATCGCGCAGCACCATGCCGGCGAGGGCCGCCATCAGATCGAGCTCGGACGGCCACACGTACCGGAACGGCGTCCGGAGCTCCTGGATGTGCGATCCGTCGGCGAAGAAGTGGTGGGACTCGGCCTGTTGCGCGACGAGGTCGGTGTAGCGGTCATAGCCCACGTAGCCGGGTGCGTGGGAGAACACCTGCGCGTCTTCGCCGGGCGGCAAGGTGCGGAGGCGAGGGACCCCGACCTCGACCACGAAGCAGCCACCCGGTTCGAGGTGCGCGGCGGCGTTGGCGAAGCAGGCCACCTGCTGGTCCTGGGTGGTCAGGTTCCCGATGGTGTTGAACACGAGGTACACGAGTCGGAACGAACCCTCGACCTGCGTCGTCGCCATGTCGCCGATCGTCACATCGACAAGGTCGGCATCGTCCTTGGCGGCGAGGCGCGCAGCCATCGCGGTGGAGAGCTCGATCCCGCGGACCGGCACCCCCCGAGCGGCGAGCGGCAGCGCGACCCGACCGGTACCCGCGGCGAACTCCAGCGCCGCGCCGTCCCCCGCCAGCTCGGCCAGTACGTCGACGGTCGGACCGACGACGTCGGGGGCCGACCTCGAGGTGTGGGTCTCGTCGTAGCGGGCCGCGATGTCCTCGCCGAAGTGGTCCTTGGGCACGCCGCAGCATGCCAATCGCCCGCGGTCCGGTCGAGCGGGTTTCGGTCTCTGCTGCGCCGTCCGATCCGGATGGGGCGAACCACCACCTGGGGTGTGGTCCCTGAGGCTCTCGTCTGTTGCCGGACGCTGGGACCGGAGGTGGTTCGTGACTGTTGATCGAGATCGCTCCACCCGCACCCGGTGACGGACTCAGGTCGGCGCGGACGGGAGGTTGAACGACTTGACCCAGTCTGGATGGATCTTGATGATCTCCCGCGAGAACCCGTCACCAGGCGGCTCCACCTCTGCCAGCGCCTCAGCAGTGCCGCGGATCTCGAGGTAGTGCGGATCCCATCCAGAGGACGTGTCGACCGTGTCGACGACGAACGCGACCCGCGATCCCGCAACGACGTTGCGGAACTTCTTGGTGTCGCCCATGTGCATGCCACCGATGTCGATGGTGTCGTCGGCCCGGACGAAGTAGGTCACCGGCGCGTTTCCGACAACCCCGGCCGGCGACACCGTCGCCAACCGTCCGAGTCGCTGGCTCGCCAGCCAAGCCCGCTCGTCGGGTGAGAACCCCGTGAATGCCATGACTCACCTCCGGTCAGGAGCATGCGCTCCCCTCGACGACTGGCCCCAGTCTGGCCTCGACCAGAACCTAGGGACGACCGCCGGCGTCAGACCTGCCCCGGATCGCGCCGGGTCCGTGACACCATCGACCGAGTTCGTCGGCTCAGGTCGGCAACTCCGGCTGCCCCGGACCGAGCCGGATCTGCGGCAGTCAGCGGCGTCGTTGCGGTGATGGCGGATCGGTCGCAGATATTGCAGACGAACGTCCGTCTCCGCGTCGTAGGTTGGGCACGTGCGCCCACCGCGAGAGGAGCATAGGGTCGGCCTCGAATCCCTGGAAGCCGCGACGGCGCTGCTGCGCCGGGTTCGCAGCGCTCATCCCATCAACGGGTTGTTCGAGACCGGCGACCTGCAGTGGCGATGGCGTACCGAACGGTCCACCGACTCGCTCCCGCAACTGTTCTGGTTCGACCACCTCGGCCGCCCCGAGGCTGCAGTGATCGCAACCGACTGGAGCGGCGCGATTGCGCTCGACCCGATCGTCATGCCCGACGCCTCTGCCGAGTGGGTGGCGCACACCATCCAGCGCGGGCTTGAACACGCCGGTGATTCCGGGTTCGAAACCGTCGAGCTCGAAGTCGACCGCGCCGATGCCGTCAGCCGCGAGGTGTTGGCCGGTCACGGCTTCGCGATCAAGGACGACGGCCTCGTCGAGACCTGGCTCCCCGCAGACGAACGACCAGCGATCAGCCCGCTGCGCGACGGATACCGATTGGCAGATCGTGTCGGCACGGCGTCGCGTCCGCACCACATGATCGGCCGCAGCGGGCCCGCCGTCGAGATCCGCCTCCGCCAGACGTCGCTGTATCGACCTGACCTCGACCTCGTGGTGCTGGACAGTGAGCGCAACGTCGCCGCGTACGGATTGTTCTGGTTCGACCCGGAAACAGCCACAGGCCTCGTCGAGCCCATGCGCACGGAGAGCGACCATCAGCAACGAGGACTCGCCCGCCACGTGCTCACCTCTGGCATCGATCGCCTCACCGACGCTGGCGCAACACGCATCAAGATCTGCTTCGAGCCGGGCAACCGGGCGTCTCGCAACCTCTACCTCACTGCCGGCTTCCAGCCCACCGCCCAGACCGATCTCTTCTCCGGTCCCACCATCGCGAACGATCGGTCGCGGGCCGGTCCCCAGCCCGCGACCTCGGCCCCGTGTTGCAGCTCGGCGAGCGCCTGGGTGGCGATCACGAGCTGATGGCCGATCAGGTGCCGGCGTTCCTTCGGCCTGCCATGGATTCGTCGGTCGCTGGGCGGCGGTTCGGACCGCGCGGACAAACGCGCGACACGACGGAAGCCGGCTCGAGGCCGACGAGCCGAAAACCCGAGGAACCCCCGCCTGGGCAGGGGTTCCTCCAGCTTCGAGTGGTGGTCGGGACCGGCGTCGATCCGGTGACCTACCGCTTTTCAGGCGGTCGCTCTGCCAACTGAGCTACCCGACCACGAGCTTCCGCACGCTCGGGGCGTGAGGGTTGAGCGGTCCCGACGAGATTTGAACTCGCGACCTCCGCCTTGACAGGGCGGCGTGCACTCCAAACTGCACCACGGGACCTCGGTGAAACCTTGCAGCACCCCCAACGGGATTCGAACCCGTGTCGCCTGCGTGAAAGGCAGGTGTCCTAGGCCACTGGACGATGGGGGCTCTTCCCCGTTGGGGCGGCTCACGATAGCAGAGCTCGCGAACCACTCAATTCGGTTGGGGCCGACCACGCTGAGACCGGCGCAGACGATCCGTCACGCAGCGCGGCGGACAGGCCGCCGGAGCGGGAACCTACACTTCCGCCCGCCATGGCTGATCTCCCGCCGGTGGACGGCAACCCTCCTCTCGATCCCCCCACTGGCGCGCCCGACGGCTCGCCTCCGAGCGAGCCTGGCGCCGTCCCCGCTCCGCCTCCTCCCTGGCAGCCTCCAGCGGTTTCCCCGCCGGTCCCGCCGCCCTCTTGGGGCACGCCGCCGGGAACCCCGCGATCTCCGGCTGCCCCGCCTCCCACGCCGGCACCCTGGTCGCAGGCCCCCGGCGGCTACGCGGCGCCGTCGGCCACCCCGCCCTGGGCCCCCCCTTCATGGGCGCCGCCCGGCCCGCCACCTCCTGCCGGTGCCGCGTGGCCACCGCAACCGCCCGGCGGCGCCTGGCCGCCACAACCTCCGACGGGTGCCGCGTGGCCCCCTCCCGGGTTCGTCCCTGCGGCACCCCCTCGCAAGAAGGCGCCGCTGCTGGTCAGCCTCGGCGCGGTCGCCGTGGTGCTCGTCCTCCTCGGCGGCATCGCGCTCTACGTCGGTACCCGCAAGGACGGGCCGCACTACCCGAAGGAATGGGACTCCCGTGTCCTCGACATCGTGGCGTTCGACGAGAAGGAGCGGGGCCTCACGTTCGAGCATCCGGTCGAGATCGAGTTCATGGCCGAGGACGACTTCAAGGCCCAGGTCACGACTGCCGACGAGGACCTGTCCACCGAAGACAAGCTGAAGGTCACCCAGACCGAGTCGTCGTTCCGGGCCCTCGGGCTGATCGGGGGCGACGTCGATCTGCAGAAATCTCAGAACGACATCCAGGGCGGGGGCACGCTCGCCTACTACTCACCCGAGGACAAGAAGGTCCGCGTCCGCGGCACCGAGCTCGACGTGGCCACCAGGGTCACGCTCGCCCATGAGCTGACCCATGCGCTGCAGGACCAGCACTACGACCTCACCCGCCTCCAGGACATGAAGACCGACGGCGAGTCCACCGCGTTCCGTGCGCTCGTCGAGGGCGATGCCACTGTCGTCGAGAACGCCTACATCGATCAGCTCTCCTCGGCCGACGCTGCTGCGTACGACGACCAGAACAAGGAGCAGGCCGACACCGCGGACTACGAGAACGACCCCCAGGTCCTGGTGGCGAGCTTCACCTCGCCGTACATCATCGGTCCGCCGTTCGTGGAGGCGCTCAAGGCCAAGGGCGGCAACAACGCCATCAACGACGCGCTCGAGAACCCGCCGACGAGCGAAGCCGCGCTGCTCGACATCTTCACCTTCCTCGACAAGACCGTCCCGGCATCCGTCGACGTGCCCACCTTCGATGACCGGTTCACCCACATCGACGACGGCGACTTCGGTGCCACCACCTGGTACCTGATGCTGGCCCAGCGCATCGATGTGCACCGGGCGATCGCCGCGGTGGATGGCTGGGGTGGCGACTCCTACGTCACCTACTCGATGCCGAGCGGGTTCGTCTGCGTCGACGCCCGCTACCAGGGCAAGACCCAGGCCGACACCGACGCCATGTACCAGGACCTGACGGACTGGATCGTGGCGGGCCAGGACAAGGAGCCGTTCAGCGGTGGCCTGAACCGGACCGGATCGTCGGTCGACCTCACCGCCTGCGACCCCGGACCGTCGGCCACGCTCAAGGGCGACGACCGGTCGATGGAGGCCATCCAGCTGCTCGGTCTGCGGCTGCAGGTCGTGAGCGAGGGGTTCAAGGCCGACGTCCCCGACTCGGTCGCCGAGTGCTCCGCCAACGGCTTGGTCGACGCGCTGGACCTGGCCGATCTCGACCCGAAGGCCGACCAGGCGGCTGTTGGCGCCAAGGTGCAGTCCGCGCTGACCAAGGCGATCCAGGCCTGCTGATTCAGGCGACGGCCGCGCCGGCCCTGAGGTCGGCGATGTGGGAGGCGAGTCCCAGCTCGGAGAGGATCTCGTCGGTGTGCTGGCCGAGCGCGGGAGCGGGGCCACGGATCGCCGCCGGCGTGGAGCCGAACCGAGACGGGTGGCGGGGCAGTCGCACGCGACCGGCCACCGGATCCGTGAGCTCCTCGAAGAGGCCGATGGCCACCGCATGGGGATCGGCGGGCAGATCGGCCGGTGCGGTGAGCACGCCGCAGGGCACCCGTTCGGCCTCGAGTCGCGCCATCGCCTCGCGGGTGGGCAACAGGGTGGCGGCCGCGTAGACGCGCTCCATGATGCGGCCCATCGCCTCACGGTTCGTCATGCGGGCGACCATGGTGGCGACCTCGGGGTCGTCGTAACCGTCGACGCCCATGGCTCGGCAGATGCCGGCGAAGTCGGCGTCCGATGTCGGGGTGGCGATGCCCCAGCCGTCGGCGAAGGCCATCGGCTCGAAGCCGGCCACCAGGCTCGACGGCATGCTCCCGTCGGCGTCCATCAGGACCTCGTTGCCGGCCGCGTCGACCCACAGGAACGACACGACCGCATCCAGCATCGACAGTTCGACGTGCTGGCCGCCGGAGCCTCGCTCGCGGGCGAACAGGGCCGCGGTGATGGCCTGCGACGCGGTCAGCGCGGTGACCTTGTCGGCCGCGGTCTGGCGGAGGAAGACCGGCCGACCGTCGGGCCCGGCCTGCGCGTTGGCCAGCCCGGCGTAGGCCTGGATCACGGTGTCGTAGGCGGACTTGTCGGCGTAGGGACCGGTCGGGCCGAATCCCGAGAGCGACACGTACACCAGGTCCGGGTTCTCCCCTCGGAGGTGGTCGTAGCCGAGGCCCACCCGGTCGACGACGCCCGGCCGATAGTTCTGGATGAGCACGTCGGCCCGGGCCGCGAGGCGACGCACGATGTCGACTCCGCCGGGCGTGTGGATGTCGACCGCGATGGACCGCTTGCCTCGGTTGCAGTTCACGAAGAGCGCGCTGACACCGTTGTGCGACGTGCCCACCCAACGGGCCAGGTCGCCGATGCCGGGGCGCTCGACCTTGATGACCTCGGCCCCCTGGTCGGCCAGCAGCGCGGCGGCGTACGGCCCGGTGGCGGCGATCGACAGGTCGACCACCCGGACTCCGTCGAGCGGCCCCCGGCGCCCCGGCTCGGGATCGGCTTCGGAATCGGGCGAGCTGGATGTCACGGCTCGAACACCTCCTGGGATCGGGGGCGGCCTCCGGGGCCGCTGTAGGCGAGGCCGAACCGCGGCTCGATGGCGAACGTCGGCACGGTCACCGATCGCTCGGCCGCGAGCCAGCGGTCGATCAGCTGGTCCTCGGCCTCGTAGTCGAAGGGGTCGGTCAGGATCTTCTCCTCGGTGCCTCCCCGCTCGTGGGGGTGGTCGGCCAGCCAGCGAGCGGTCCGGGCCAGGGCCTCGCGAGCGGGCACCGCGTCGCGGTACCCGAGACGGGTGCGGATGGCCGTGAGGTCGAGCACCCGGTGGGTCGGCAGCGGCTGCATCAGGAGAGGTCGGGCCGGCACCGCCAGCTCGTACGGCATGGACACGATCTCGAACCGGTGGCCCAGCGCGCCAGCCACGAGGTCGATGACCTGGCGGATCGTCAGCACCTCCTCGTCGCCGACGTTGAAGATCTGTCCGGCCGCCGCATCGGGATGGTCGACCGCCAGCAGCAGCGAGTGCGAGCAGTTCTCCGTGAACGCGTGGTGGTGCAAGGTGAGCCCCTCGTCAGCCACCACGATCTGCGTGCGGCCGTCGAGCACCCGCCGCACGATGCACCACTCGCGAGGGACGAGCTGGCGCGGGCCGTAGACGTAGGGGTACCTGAAGTGGGTCGCCCCGGGATGGGCCGCGAACACCGCCTCCTCGGTGCGGACGATGCGATAGCCCTTCTCGTCGTCGTCGGGTACCCGCACCAGCGGCGCCGACTCGGCGATCGGGACGGGCAGCCCGGGCGGTTCGGTCAGGTACGGGTTCATGAACCCGCGGTAGGCCGGGACGCCGCCGACGGACACGAACCGGTCCGTGCGATCGACCAGCGTCTCGGCGATGGCCCGCAGCCGTCCGTACATCACGATCGAGAGATCGAACCGACGGGTGCCCAGCGCGCCGCGGAACGAGTCGGCGTCGTAGGGATCGGCGTGGAGGTGCTCGACCTCGGTCGGGGTCGCCGGGTCCTCGTGCGTGCCGCGGTGCAGGATCGTGACGCGGTGGCCGCGGCCGACGAGTCCCTGCACGAGCGGCACCCCCGTGGGGCCGGTGCCCCCGACCACGAGCACGCGGTCGGCGGTGGTCATCGCCGCACTCTGCCAGACGCGGCCCGGTCGGGGTGTGCTGATCGGGTGCGCGGACCGAACTGGTTGCGCCGAGAGGCGCGTGGTGGAAGGGTCGGCCCCGGTGACTGACGACCGAGTGCGCCGCCCCTCCCTCACCCTCCTCGCGCTCGAGGGCCCGCGGGCGGTCGGCGAGCTCGGGCTGCTGGCCGGGTTCCAGCCGCTGCTGCGCATGGCGCCGATGGGGGACGGCCATCCGGTGCTGGTGCTGCCGGGGTTGCTGGCCGACGATCGGTCGACGGCGCCCCTGCGGCACTTCCTCCGCCGACTCGGGTACCGGGTCCACGGGTGGAGCCTCGGTCGCAACGTGCCATCCGAGCGCGTCCGAGCCGGCCTGGCCGCTCGGGTCGAGGAGCTGGTGGCCCGGCACGGGTCGCGCCGCATCAGCCTGGTGGGGTGGAGCCTCGGCGGCATCTACGCCCGGCAGATCGCCTCGGTGGTGCCGGCATCGGTCCGCCAGGTCATCACCCTCGGCAGTCCGTTCGCCGACACGCCCGGGGAGGAGAGCCATCCCGGGGCGATGATGCGCCGCCTGCTCGGCGACCGGCCGGCGCCACCGCTCGAGCACGGCCCGCTCCCTGTGCCGTCCACTGCGATCTTCACCCGCACCGATGGCATCGTCCCGTGGAGGGCGTCGCGCGGCGAGACCGGCCCGCAGTCCGAGAGCATCGAGGTGATCGCCAGCCACTGCGGCCTGGGCCATCACCCGGCGGTGCTCTGGGCGGTGGCCGACCGACTGGCGCTCCCCGAGAGCCGGTGGGAGCCGTTCCGTCCGACCGCGCCGTGGTCTGTGCTGTATCCCTCCCGAGATCCGGAGTGACCCATGAAGCAGCTGACCGGCCTCGACGCCTCCTTCCTCTACCTCGAGACGCCGTCCCAGTTCGGTCACGTGTCGGGGCTCTCGGTCTTCGAGCCGCCCGACGTCGCTGACTACGACCCGCTCGCAGCGTGGCGGGCGCAGATCGCCCAGCGGTTGCACCTGCTCGAGCCGCTGCGGCGGCGGCTGCGGATGGTGCCGTTCGGGCTCGACCACCCGTACTGGATCGAGGACGCCTCGTTCGACCTCGACTTCCACGTGCGGGAGACCGCCGTCCCGCCGCCGGGCGACGACCATCAGCTGGGCGAGCTCGTGGCCCGTCTCGTGGGCCGACCGCTCGACCGGTCCCGTCCGCTCTGGGAGACCTACGTCATCCAGGGGCTGGCGAACGGCCGCTTCGCCATCCTGACGAAGATCCACCACGCCACGGTCGACGGCGCGTCTGGCGCCGAGCTGCTGACGATGATGCTGGACACGACGGTCGACGGCGACGAGGTCGAGGCACCGGACGACATCGATGACGCCGTACCCGACGACGGTTCGTCGCACGACGGCGAGTGGTCCGGCGAGGTCGCCGCCCTCAGCTGGCCCACGGAGCGGGTGCCAGGGGACGGCGAGATGGTCGTGAAGGCCGCGGGCTCGCTGATCCGCAAGCCGGGCCGGGCCGTGCTGCTCAGTGCCCGCACGGCGCGTGAGCTCGGGCAGGCCACCCGCAACCCGGTGCTCGTGGCCGCGGCGAACCAGGTGCGCGGCAGCCTCCGGGGACCGCTCGGCAGCGTGCTCAACCTCGGCCGGTCACGCGACGAGGAGGGCGAGGCGGTCGGTCCGCTGCCGACGCTCGCCGCGCCCCGCACGCCGTTCAACGCGCCGATCACCCCACATCGGCGGTTCGCCTTCCGCTCGACGTCGCTCGGTCTGGTGAAGGCGGTCAAGAACGAGCTGGGTGCCACCGTCAACGACGTGGTCATGGCCGTGTGCGCGGGAGGGCTGCGCACCTGGCTCGACTCCCACGACGCGCTGCCCGACGGTCCCGTCGTCGCCATGGTGCCGGTGTCGATCCGCACCGGTGACGAGCCCGAGCGGTGGACGAACCGCGTCTCGGCCATCTTCGCCTCGCTGCCCACCGACGTGGCCGACCCGGTGGAAAGGGTGCAGCGCGTGCACGAGGCGATGGTCGATGCCAAGCAGCTGTTCGACGCCGTGCCGGCCGAGACGCTGACGGACTTCGCCCAGTTCCCGCCGCCGGCGGTGTTCACGCAGGCGATGCGGGTGGCGACCCGGCTGACCAGTCGGTTCCGGTCACCGGTGAACCTGGTGATCTCCAACGTCCCGGGGCCACGGGATCCGCTGTTCGCCGCGGGTGCCCGGCTGCTGCACTACTACCCGGTGTCGACGATCGTCGACGGTCAGGGCCTCAACATCACCGTCCAGAGCTACCTCGACACCCTCGACATCGGGCTGGTGAGCTGCCGGGAGCTCGTCCCCGATCTGTGGGACATGGTCGAGGCGATCGTCGACGACCTCTACGCCCTGGCCGATGCCGTCGGGGTCGAGCACCCCTGACACCCGGTGCCGCCAGCGCCGGGTGTCAGAGACGTCAGCCCGGGCCGGAGGTGGTCTTCGTCGGTCTGACCCTGCCTCCCTTGGTGCGCAGAGCGGGTGCGTTCCGCGGTGGACGTCGGTCGGTGGACACCTCCGAAAACTTCTGTCAGTATAAGTGTCAATAGTTTTGGATCGAGTTCGTGGCCGGAGGGCTTCACCGATGACACTGCCCGGCCACTGGCCCAGTCGATGGCCTGCGGAGGACGGCGGGCCCCGGCGCCGGCAGGTCCCGCTGTCCGGGCCGGGCCTCGAACTGCGGCCCGGCGAGTCACTGGCGGTCGTGTCGCGCCAGGCCATGCTGGCGACGATGGTCGTGCTGCGTGACCCCGGGGAGGTCTACCTGCTCTGCCACACCACGGGCGACGCCGCGGTGTCGTGGATGGAGCGAATCGACCCGGTCACGCTCGACCCCCTCGAACGCTCGCCTGATCTGCCGGGTGGCCCGATGTGGCCGGGAGGGATGGTCGCCCACGCCAACGGGTCGTTGTACGTGGTGTTCGGCCGTCATGCGCACCGCCTGGCGCCGGACTGCTCCCTGCTGTGCTCTCGGGAGCTGCCGAGGGAGCGCCCCTACAACAGCTTCGTCGTGCTGCCCGACGGTCACCTGGCCACGAAGGACTTCGCCGGCGCGCTCGGCCCCGGTTCGACCGAGCGGCCGCTCGATGCTCCGTCCCAGCTGCTGGTGCTCGAGCCCGACGGGTTGGAGATCGTCGACCGCCTCGAACTGGCTGAGCGGTCGATCGCCCGGTTGTCGGCTGATGGCGACCAGATCTACGTCGTCGGGGATACCAGCCTGCTCCGGGTGACCTGGTCGACCGACCGCGGCCTCGTCGCGGACGAGGGCTTCGCGCCGCGCTACCGGACGATCCCAGGGCAGACCTTCGGCTGGGACGCAGTCCTCGATGCGGGAGCGGCCTGGTTCCTGGATGACGGCGAAGGCAGCGAGCGCTTCGTCGGGACCTTGCGCGGGCAGGGAACAGCTACCGCGCCGCTGCACCTCGTGCGGGTCGCCCTCGACACCGGTGCGGTGACGCTCACCGAGATCTGCGGGCTCCCGGGTGGCCTGATCGCCAACCCTCCGGCAGTCGACCCCGAGCGGGGCATCGTGGTCGGCTACGACACCGGCAACGGTGTGCTCGCCGCCTTCCGCTTCGACGAGCGGGGGCACACCGAGCCGCTCTGGTCGCGCCGGCAGGACCACGGAGCACACATGGTGCGCTACCCGGACACGGGTGAACTGGTCACCTTCGACCATGACCACGATCGATCGGCGGAGCAGGTCGTGGTGCTCGACATCGGGTCCGGGCGGGAGCTGGCCCGGGCCGATACCGGGAGCCCGGTGCAGTCGGTCGTGTTCTCGGCCCCCGGCTTCGGGCGCGACCTGTACCTGTGCTCGCTCACCACCGTCTCCCACATCTCGATCACCCAAGAGAGGATCCACCCGTGACCACGACCTACGGCCCGTTCGAGGGGAAGATCGGTCCGACGTTGGCGGAGTCCGAGCCCTGGTTCGAAGAGGCGCCCCATCCCGGTGAGGACGCGCCGAACGTGGTGGTGATCCTCCTCGACGACCTCGGGTTCTCGCACTTCGGCTGCTACGGCTCGTCGATCGAGACGCCGAACATCGACCAGCTGGCGGCCGGCGGCCTGCGCTACACCGACTTCCACGTCACCCCTCTGTGCTCGCCCACCCGGGCATCGCTGCTGACCGGGCGTACGTCCCACGAGGTCGGCATGCGCGCCCTCTCGAACTTCCGCACGGGCTTTCCCAACCAGCTCGGTCACATCTCGAACCACGCGGCCACCATCGCCGAGGTGCTCCGGGACGAGGGCTTCGCCACCTTCGCGGTCGGCAAGTGGCACCTGTGCCAGATGGGCGACGCGTCGGCGGCCGGACCGTTCGAGCAGTGGCCCCTCCAGCGCGGGTTCGACCGCTTCTACGGGTTCCTCGACGGCGAGACCGATCAGTTCGCCCCCGACCTCGTCTACGACAACCACTCGGTGCCGGCACCGGCCAACGCGGCGGACGGCTACCACCTCAGCGAGGACCTGGTCGACCGGGCCCTCCAGTTCATCCACGACAGCACCTCGATCCGCCCGGACCGTCCGTTCTTCACCTACCTGGCCTTCGGTGCCACCCACGCGCCGCACCAGGCGCCGCCCGCGTACCTGGCCAAGTACCGCGGCCGCTTCGACGAGGGCTGGGACGTGGCCCGCGCCGACTGGTTCGCCCGCCAGGTCGAGCTCGGCCTGCTGCCCGAGGGCACCGAGCTGGCGCCCCGCAACCCCGGGGTCGAGGCATGGGACGACCTGCCTGACAACGACCGCCGGCTCGCGGCGCGCCTGCAGGAGGCGTTCGCCGCGTTCCTCGACCACACCGATGCACAGATCGGCCGCTTCGTCGACGAGCTCGAGCGTTTGGGGCAGCTCGACAACACCGTGATCTTCCTGTTGTCGGACAACGGTGCCAGCCAGGAGGGCGGGCCCTTCGGCGTGCTGCACGAGATGAAGACGTTCAACCTCATCCTCGAGAGCCCGGAGGAGGCGGTCGAGCGGCTCGACGACATCGGTGGCCCGCACAGCCACTCGAACTACCCGTGGGGCTGGGCCCAGGCCGGCAACACTCCGTTCCGCTGGTACAAGCAGAACACCCACGAGGGCGGGGTCCACGTGCCCATGATCGTGCACTGGCCCGACGGTGGCTTCGAGTCCGGCGGCGTGCGGCACCAGTTCCACTTCGTCAGCGACGTGGCCCCGACGATCTACGAGCTCCTGGGGGCCGAGGCGCCGTCGACGTACCGGGGCCTCGAGCAGATGCCGGTGTCGGGGACCTCCATGGTCTATTCGTTCGCCGCGCCCGGCGAGCCCAGCCACAAGCACGTGCAGTACTTCGAGATGTTCGGCCACCGCGCCATCTACGTCGACGGGTGGAAGGCCGTGACCCGCCACGAGAAGGGCGTGCCGTTCGAGGACGATCGGTGGGAGCTGTACCACGTGGCCGTCGACGCCTCAGAGAGCCACGACCTGGCCGCGGAGCACCCCGACCGGCTCGAGCAGCTCATCGCCCGGTGGTGGAGCGAGGCCGAGGCGCACGGTGCCCTGCCGCTCGACGACCGCACGATCGAGCTGTTCGGCACGCGGTTCCACGCCCGGTCACCCCATCCCGAGAGCCGCCGCTACACCTATCGCCCGCCCCTGGCCCCGATGCCGGCCCAGGCCGGCGCGGCCATCGGCGGCCGGTCGTGGGCCATGGTCGCCGAGATCGACCGCCCGCCGTCGGCCGGAGGCGTGCTCTACGCGACCGGCACCGAGAACTCCGGCCTCGCCCTCTTCGTCGAGGGCGACCATCTGGTGTTCGACTACAACTACTTCGGCGAGCACCGCGTGGTGAGCTCGGAGGTGCCGGTCCCGGTCGGGCCCTCGCTGGTCGGCGTGCGGTTCGAGCGGGCACTCGGCGAGGCCGACGCCACCCTGACCATCGACGGCATCGACGTCGGCGCACTGCACCTCAGCAAGGTGATGCACATCATGTCGAGCGTGGGACCGAGCGTCGGCTTCGACCACGGGTCAGCGGTGAGCGACCACTACGTCGCGCCGAACCCGTTCGCCGGCACGCTCCATGCCCTGCACGTCGACGCCGACCCCGAGGGCCATCACCGCGAACCCGGCGCGCTCCGGCTGGCCGAGTACGCGGCAGAGATGTCGCGGCAGTAGGTCCGCCCTCCCGGTAGGGCGTGGTCGGGCACACTGGGGCGGCACAGCTCGACGCCGACGGGGGACCACGATGAGCGGACCGAACACCGAGCAGGCCGAGTTCTGGGAGGAGCGGGCTCCGTCCTGGCTCGAGGCCGAGGGGCACATCACCAAGGTCTCGAGCGCCTTCGGCGCGCTGGCCATGGAGCGCCTCGATCTCGGCGCCGGGCAGCGGGTGCTCGATGTCGGGTGCGGGTCGGGACCGACGTCTCTGGCGCTGGCGGAGCGGGTCGGCGTCGACGGCGAGGTCGTCGGCGCAGACATCGCGCCGGCCATGCTTGCTGCCGCTCGCGAACGGGCCGCCGATGCCGGAGCCCGCAACCTCCGCTTCGTCACCGCCGACATGCAGGTCGACGATCTCGGCTCCGGGTTGTTCGACGCCGCGTTCTCCCAGATGGGAGTGATGTTCTTCTCGGACCCGGTCGCGGCCTTCGCCAACATCCGCAAGGCCATCCACCCCGGTGGCCGGCTGGCCTTCGCCTGCTGGCAGTCGCTCTTCTCCAACGAGTGGATGCTCGTCCCCGGCTCCGCCGTGCTGACCGTGACCGGCGAGCTGCCGCCGATGCCCGGCCCGGGCGAGCCCGGACCGTTCTCGCTGTCCGAGCCGGGTCGCGTCGAGTCGGTGCTGGGCGACGCCGGCTTCACCCACGTCGAGGTCGCTCCCCACGACCGGGTCGTCGTGTTGGTCGGTGACGAGATCGAGTCGCTCGTGCAGATGAGCAAGGCGGTCGGCCCCGTCCGACTGGCCATGCAGGATGCCGACGACGACCTGCAGGCCCGCCTGCTCGACGGCGTGCGGGCTGCCCTCGAGGAGAGGATCGTCGACGGCGAGCTCCGCCTCGCTGCCGGCGCCTTCATCGTCTCCGCCCGCGCCTGACCCCAGAACGATCGAACTGGTAGCGATCTGTGCACCCTGGGGCGCACATCGCCACCAGTTCGGGCTCGGTGGGCGGGAGGTCTGGCCGGGTCAGGAGGAGCGGGCTCCGAGGTACTCGGCCAAGCGGGTGAGGCTGGCGTTGAAGCCCTCGAGTGCCTCCGGGCCGCGGTACATGGCCGGCACGTTCGTCTGATGGATGACGAGCCGGCACCGGCCGCCGCCCAGGTCGGTCAGCGTGGACGACGTCTCCATGCCGCTCGGCTCCCTGAACGAGAACCGCTCGGGCTCGACGAGCTCGGTGAAGATCCCCTCGTTCGGGTACTCCTCGCCGGTGGCGTCGTTGACCATGGTGGTGTTGAACACGCCGCCGGGCCGGGGGTCGATGGTGATCTTGTCGACCGGGGTCGAGATGCCGGGAGGGCCCCAGAAGTGGGTCAGCTGCTCCGGGTCGATGAAGGCGGCGAACAGCATCTCGCGGGGGAAGTCGAAGTCCCTGGTGATGGTGACCTCGCCGAGCCCGTCGTCGTCACCGGTGGTCGTGATGGTGGCGGAGTTGTCGGTGGTGGAGCTGTCGGTCATGTCGGTGTCTCCTTCTGCCTGCGTTGGATGGACTTGAGGTGCTGGTCCAGTTGATCGAAGCGGTCGTTCCAGATCTGGCGTTGGCAGTCGATCCAGGTCGAGGCGTTCTCGAGGGGTGCGGCTTCCAGGCGGCACGGTCGCCACTGGGCGTCACGGCCCCGGGAGATCAGCCCGGCCCGCTCGAGCACCTTGAGGTGCTTGGAGATGGCCTGGAGGCTGACGGGGAACGGTTCGGCCAGCTCGTTGACCGTCGCCTCGCCTTCAGCCAACCGGACGAGGATTGCCCGACGGGTCGGATCGGCGAGAGCGGCGAACGTGGTGCTGAGCTGGTCGTCGGCCACCCTCGTAATCAACCTCCAAGTTGATCAACTCAAGGGTTGAATACTGCGCGCATCGCGGCTCGTTGTCAACCCCTGATTCGAACCCGTCACCCCGGCCCGTCACCTGGCCCGGTAGCCACACTGCGACCCGGGGTCGCGATCGGGCTACCGGTTCGAGGGTTCGGCCGCGTAGCGGTTGAGAGTGGTGAGGGTCTCGGCGTCGGCGGGGAGGAACGTCTCGAGCGCCAGCTCGGCCAGGGTGATGTCGAGCGCGGTGCCGAACGTGGCGATCATCGTGATCAGGGCCAGCGAACCGAGGCGGGACTCGAGCAGCATCGGCGTGGCGACCAGGTTGGCTGACTCGGTCGGCTCCGGCTTCGGGGTCACGCCGGAGGCGGCGAGCAGCTCGACCAGCTCGTCGGAGAGCTCTTCGAGCTCGGGGTCGCCGGTCACGATGGACTGCCGGTGCAGTCGGGTCAGGATGTGCTCGGACCAGTGGTCGAGGTTGGCGATGCGAGGGGCAAGGCCATCGGGGTGCACGGCGATGCGCAGCACGTTGATCGGGGGCTCGAGCAACGTCGGATCGATGTCCTCGACCAGGATGAACGCTGCCGCGTTGCTGCTGACCAGGTTCCACTTCTGGTCGATCACGATGGCGGGGAAGGGTTGGTGGGCCGCGAGGACCTGGTCGATGGCGTCGCGCACCGAGTCGAACGACGGGCTGGTCAGCTCGGTGCGCCGATAGGCGGGGGCGAACCCGGCCGCCAGCAGCAGGTCGTTTCGCCCGCGCAGCGGGACGTCGAGGTGCTCGGCCAGGTGCAGCACCATCTCCCGGCTGGGACGCGACCGACCGGTCTCGACGAAGCTCAGGTGTCGGGTGGTGACGCCCGACAGGTTGGCCAGGTCCAGCTGGCTCAGGTGCCGTCGCTGGCGCCACGAGCGGATGAGGTCGCCGACGGCGGGGGGCACCTCGAGGCTCGTCGCGTCCGTGGGTCGACTGCCGGTGAGCGTCATCGTGGCGACGGTACCCGGGCGATCGCAGCCCGACGATTCCCTCTGAGGGAATGGCCGCCGCTCGCTTCGGGGCGGACGATGCCCCGGACGCGATCGCCGCGTCGATCGCACCCGCCATCGAGCTGGTGCCGCGCACGAGGAGTGAGAGCACCATGGAGCTGACCCGCACGGAGACCATCGACGGCATGCTCGACGAGTACGTCGCCTTCGCCGACCTGATCGGTGGGCTGGGCGCCACCGAGTGGGCCGCCACCTCGCGCTGCGACGGCTGGGAGGTCCGCGACGTCGCCGGTCACGTCGTCGGGCTGTGCGAGGACGTGGTCGCCGGCGTGCCCGGCAGCCGGGACTCGGCCCAGGAGGCCGCGTCGCTGCGTGGCGAGGACCCGGCCGTTGTCGCCGAGCGCCTGCGGGCCGCCCTCGAGCAGCTGCGCCTGCTGGGCCCGGGCCTCGACGACCCGGACGCCTGGGCGGCGCCGAGCGGCGTGCCCGACCTGACGATGGGCGAGGGCATCCTCACCCTCTGGTACGACACGTTCGTCCACGCGGACGACATCCGCGTGGCCCTCGGTCGTCCTGCGGACGACGGTCCCGGGCTGCGCGCCGCGATCGTCTACCTCGAGACCGAGCTGTCCCGGCGGGGATGGGGGCCGGCCCGCGTGCTCTTCGTCGACCAGGGCGAGGGGTTCGGCGCGGTGGCGGCCGGTGGCGGGGGATCGGGCACCCCGGCCCACCGGGTCGAGGCCCGGCCGTTCGTGTTGGCAGCCACGGGCCGGATCGATCCCGTGTCGATCGGCCTGGACGACGCCGTCAACATCTACGCCGCGTAACGCTCAGCCCAGTTCGCGCACAGCCGGTGTCGGAGTCCTGAGGGTACGAGGCGTGCGATAATGGCGGCGTGCGTAGATCGACCGCCCTCGTGCTGGTCGGTGCGCTCGTGGCCTCGCTCCTGAGCCTGGTGGTGTCGGCCGGACCGGCCGCGGCCTATCCCTACAACGACACGATCCCGGCCAGCGGCTCGGGCGGTCCGGGAGACCACGGCTGGTTCGAGGCTGGCAAGCAGTGGGTTGGCGACTTCGGCGACCCCACCGTGGTCAGGGTCGGCTCCACGTATTACGCCTACAGCTCGCCCACCGGTGGCCGGTACCTGCCTGTCCTGAGCTCCACCGATCTGCGTACGTGGACGATCCACGCCAACTGGAGCAGCGCCGGGCCGCCGGGTGCACCGAGCTACGACCCACACAACGACGCAGCCATCCCCGTCGAGATCCGCAACGCCGGGTTCAGCGACTGGGACACCTACCTGTTGAACGACGGATTGGTCGCCCCCCCGTCGTGGGGGCTCACCAACACGACTACCGGCCCGTGGGTGAAGAAGGACTACTGGGCGCCCGGCGTCATCCAGATGGGGTCGACCTGGTATGCCTACGGCGCGGTGCGCACGAGCTGGACCTCCGACGACTCGCACGGCTACGGCCGCTTCTGCCTCACGGTCGCCACCGCGCCGAGCCCGTTCGGGCCCTTCCGGGATGCGTCCGGTGTCGGGCCGATCCAGTGCCAGTCGCCGAGCACCGATCCGGGCGGCTCGATAGACCCGTTCCCTTGGCAGGACCCCTCGTCGGGCAAGTACTTCCTCCTCTGGAAGGCCGCCGGCAAGGTGGCCGGCGCCGAGTCCTCGCTGCACGCCATGGAGCTCGACCAGGCCACCGGCAAGCTCAAGTCCGGCGCACCGGACGTCAGGCTGCTCGAGACCAACCGGGCCGACGCCTGGGAGGGCGGCACCGTCGAGAACCCGGGCATGGTCTCGTTCGGGGGGACGACCTACCTCTTCTACTCGGCCAACGATTCGGCCTCGGACGGCAACGGGGCATCGGCCTACGCGACGGGCTACGCGGTCTGCCCTTCGGGCCCGTTGGGTGGCTGCAACCGGATCGTGCACTCCCCGTTGCTCGCGTCGAACGGATTCGCCCAGGGCCCCGGCGGCTCGTCGCCGTTCGTCGGCGCGGACGGCCGGTTGCGGGTGGCGTACGCGACCTACGAGTGGCTCGAGCCGGCCCGGCCGAACGGCCAGCACCCGCGGCGGATGCACATCGGCGTGCTGGCGCGCAACCCCGACGGCAGCCTGCGCTTCCTCGGCGACGAAGCCGATGCGCCGCCACCGACCGCGCCGGTCGCACCGCCTGCGCCGGTCGCGGCCGGAGGTGACGGCTGGGCCACCGTGTCGTGGTCGCCCCCGACGTCCGACGGCGGCGACGGCGTCACCGGCTACACGGTGACGTCCTCTCCAGGCGGCAAGACCTGCGCGTGGACCACCGGCCCGCGCTGGTGCACCGTGTCGGGCCTGACCAACGCCACGAGCTACACGTTCACGGTGAAGGCCACGAACTCCATCGGCACCAGTGCGTCGTCTCCCGCGTCGAACGCCGTCGTTCCCGGGCCGCCGGTGGACGACCTCTTCCACCCGCTCGACCCGACCCGGCTCCTCGACACCCGCGCCGGCCCGACCCAGGTGGGACCGTTCGCTACGCCGTGGACGCCGGGACTCACACGGAGCCTGAAGGTGGCGGGGGTCGGCGGGGTACCGTCCGGTGCCGACGCGGTCTCGCTGAACGTGACGGTGACGGGTACGACCTCGGCGTCGTTCATGAGTGTGTTCCCGACCGGTCAGCCCCGCCCCTCGGCCTCGAGCCTCAACTGGACGGCTGGCACCACCATCCCGAACGCGGTCACCGTGAAGGTCGGCACCGGCGACTCGATCGACATCTACTCCCAGCTCGGCAACGCGCACGTGATCGTCGACGTCGTCGGCTACTACGAGGACGCGACCCAGGCGTCGGGCGGGGCCGGGTTCACCCCGCTCTCGCCGAGCCGGATCCTCGACTCGAGGTCCGGCACCCAGGTCGGCCCCTACTCGACACCGTGGACCCCCGAGACCACGAGGTCGGTCGACGTGACGGGGGTCGGTGGCGTGCCGGATGGCGCCGATGCGGTGGTGCTCAACGCCACCGTCACCGGCACCACCGCCGGCTCGTTCCTGACCGCATGGCCCCACGGACTGTCGCGGCCGCAGGCGTCCAACCTCAATTGGGATGCCGGGCAGACCATCGCGAACGCGGTGACGGTGAAGGTCGGCGGTGGTGGGCTGATCGACGTCTACTCGACGAAGGGCAACGTCCACGTTGTGCTCGACGTCGTCGGCTACTTCGACGTGGGCAGCGGCGCCGCGTTCCACCCCCTCACGCCGGCGCGCATCCAGGACTCGCGCCCGCCGATCCCGGTCGGGTCGTACACCACCACGTGGGGACCCGGCGTCAGCCGCGAGGTCCCGGTCGGTGGGGCCGGTGGCGTGCCGCCGGCGGCCCAGGCCGTGCTCGCCAACGCCACCGTCACGGGCACCACGGCTGCGTCGTTCCTCACCATCTGGCCGGCCGGGCAGACGATGCCGAACGCGTCGAGCCTCAACTGGGTGGCGGGCACGACCATCCCCAACTCGGTGACCGCCCGGCTCGGCACCGGTGGTCGGGTCAGCGTGTGGTCCAAGTTCGGCGAGGTCTGGGTCATCCTCGACGTCTCCGGCTGGTACGGCTGACGACGGCAGCGATCGCCACCAATGACCTGACCCGGGATGCCCTGACCCGCGTCGGCCTCAGGAGCGGTGGTCGAGGTCGGCCTGGAAGCCGTCGAGGATCCGCTCGAGCGAGCGCTCGAACCGGGTCTCGTCACGCATGTGCGACTCGACCTGGCTCCACGACCCCTCGAGGCCGAGTTCGTCCACCAGCGCGCTGAGCGCCGGGTACTCGCCGGTGTCGAGGAGGCTCTCGACGTAGACGACCATGCCGTCGTCGTAGGCCTCGTCGCCGTTGACGTTGTTGCGCTGGTTGAGGCAGTAGCCGAAGACGAACTCGTCGACCGCGCTGACGATGTCCAGCTTCGTGCCCAGGTCGACGTGGAGCGACGACACCGCCTGCAGCGTCTGGTCGAAGTGGCGGATCGCCGTTCGGTCCGACGGCTGGGTCCTCGGTGACGTCGAGCATCCAGGGGTGGCGCTGCAGCACGTCTCGGGTGCGGTGGGCGATCACGGTGACGGCCTCGCGCCACGACGTCGGCAACGGCTCGTCGGGGCCGAGCACGAGCTCGCCCATGATGGCGTCGCCGACCAGGGCCAGCAGCTCGTCCTTCGTGCGGACGTAGTGGTAGAGCGTCATCGTTCCGGCATCGAGCTCGGACGCGATGCGCCGCATCGACAGGGCGTCGGCGCCCTCCGCGTCGGCGATGTGGATGGCGGCTGCGGCGATCTGGTCGCGGGTGAATCGGGGCTGACGGCCGGTGGGCTCGGTGCGGGTCCAGATCTCGAGCATCTCGAGGTGCGACGACAACCGATCGAGGTGCTCGGCCGCCCGGGCCGCTTTGCGGGAGAGCTTCTCCTTCTGCGGGCGGACTTGGCAGCCTGGGCGTTGCGCGTGTGCTCGATCTTCTCGGCCGCCTTCTCGACGGCCTTCTCCATGGCGGTGTCGACCAGATGGTCGCGCAGCGATTCGGCAGTCGGGTGCGAGTGATCGCGCCGGGGCGGCCCTTTCTTGGTTGCCATGCCGTACAGCGTACTGCTAACCTCCCTCGTACTATGTACGAACAAGACGTACGCCATACGAACTCATCGCTGATCGACCCGTCCTCCGGTGGTGTGGTCACCCGCGGCCTGGGCAAGCAGTTCGGCGACATGTGGGCCCTGCGCGACCTCGACCTCGATGTCGCGCCCGGCACCGTGCTCGGGCTGCTCGGCCACAACGGCGCCGGCAAGACCACCGCCATCCGCATCCTCACCACGCTCTCGGCGCCGAGCGCCGGCTCGGCCCGGGTCGCCGGTCTCGATGTCGTCACCGACGCGCCGCGCGGTCCGCCGGCGCATCGGCGTGGCCGCCCAGCAGGCCACGGTCGACGGGCTGATGGACGCCCGCTCCAACCTCGTGATGGTCGGCCGCCTGCACCACCTCCCGAAGGCGCGGGCCCGGGCCCGCGCCGACGATCTGCTCGAGCAGCTCGACCTCGCCGACTCGGCCACCGAGCTGGTCAAGAACTTCTCGGGTGGCATGCGCCGCCGACTCGACCTGGCCGCCAGCCTCGTCGCCGTCCCCCAGGTGCTGTTCCTCGACGAGCCCACCACCGGGCTCGACCCCCGCAGCCGCAACGACCTGTGGGACATCCTCCGACGGCTGGTGCGCGACGGCACCACGGTGATCCTCACCACCCAGTACCTCGAAGAGGCCGACCAGCTGGCCGACGACATCGTCGTCCTCGACCACGGCCGCACGGTCGCCCACGGCAGCCCCGACGAGCTCAAGCAGCAGATCGGCAACGACCGGGTCGACGTCAAGGTGCCGTCGGTCAACGAGCTCGACCATGCCGTCCGGGCCCTCGAGGCCTTCGCCTCCGGCCCACCTTCGTTCGACCACGAGGAGCTGGTCGCCACCGTCCCCATCGTGGAAGGCGTGTCCCTCATGCAGGTGATGCGGGCCCTCGACGCGGCCGGGGTCGACGCGCTCGACCTCAACCGGCGCCAGGCCACGCTCGACGACGTGTTCCTCACCCTCACCACCCCCGGCGATGCCGGCTCCGATCTGATCGACGAAGAGGTGCCCGCATGACCGCCACCACCCTCGAACCCCAAGCCCTTCCGGCCGAGCCCCCGCGCTGGGCCGACCTCGACGAGCACCGCAGCGGGCTGGCCACGCTGTGGAGCGACTCGATGGTCTACGCGGCCCGCAACATCGCCCACATCCGGCAGATCCCCGAGAAGCTGCTCGACGTCACCCTGCAACCGCTCATGTTCGTGCTGCTGTTCGCCTACGTGTTCGGCGGCGCCATCGCGGTCAGCGGTGGCAGCTACCGCGAGTACGTCATCGCCGGCATCCTCATGCAGTCGTTGGCCTTCGGCATGACCGGTCCGGCCACCGCCATCGCCACCGACCTGACCGAGGGAGTGGTCGACCGCTTCCGCTCGTTGCCGGCGTCCCGGTCCGCCTACCTGCTGGGCCACTACATGGCCGAGCTGGCCGGCATGGTGCTGTCGATCGTGGTGCTGCTGACGGCCGGCCTGGTCGTCGGATGGCGCACGCACAACGACGTCGGCCACATCACCGGCGCGCTGCTGCTCCTACTTCTGTTCGCCTCGGCCATGATCTGGATCGGCACGTGGATCGGTCTGAAGGTCCGATCCGCCGACGCGGTCATGGGCGTCGGCTTCGTGGTGATCTTCCCGCTGACGTTCCTGAGCAGCACGTTCGTGCCGATCGACACGCTGCCGCCCGCGCTGCAGTACGTCGCCGCCTGGAACCCGGTCAGCGTGATGGTCGGCGCGGTGCGGGTGATGTTCGGCAACCCGAGCCTGCCGGTCACGGTGCACTCGTTCCCCCTCGAGCACCCGGTGCCGGCCGCGTTCGTCTACTGCTTCGTGCTGCTGGCCATCGCCGTCCCGGCCTCGCTGCGCCAGTACCGGGCCCGCACCAGCGACTGACCCTCGACACCCCTCGGGGGAGAGAGGCGAGTCGGCGGCTGGGCGAGACTGTCATCATGCAACTCGCTGCCCTCGTGTCGGTTGCCGATGAGGTCGCCGCCACCAGCTCGCGCACGGCCAAGCGAGCGGCCATCGCGGGGCTGCTGGGCGACCTGCGCCCGGATGAGATCGAGGCAGCCGTCGGGTTCCTGGTGGGGGAGCCCGGGCAGGGCCGCATCGGGGTCGGGTGGGCGACGGTGGCGGCCGTCCCCGAAGCCCGCGGTCGCGGTGGCGATCCGCTCGAGATCCTCGACGTCGACGCGGCGATCACGCGGCTGGCGGCCACGAGCGGCCCCGGGTCGGTGGCGGCCCGGGCCGGGACGCTCGGCGCGGTGTTCGCCCGCGCCTCGGCGGCCGAGGCGGCGTTCCTGCGGCGGCTGCTGGTGGGCGAGCTTCGGCAGGGCGCGCTCGACGGCGTGATGGCCGACGCCATCGCCGAGGCCGCGGCGGTGCCGGCCACCGTGGTGCGCCGGGCGATGATGCTGAGCGGCGACATCCGGCGGACGGGACGGGTGGCGCTGACCGAAGGGCGGTCAGGGCTGGAGGCCATCGGCCTCACGGTGTTCCAGCCGGTGCAGCCCATGCTGGCGTCGACCGCGGAGCAGGTCGACGACGCCCTGACCGACGGCCTGGCGTCCTCGGTGGAGTGGAAGCTCGACGGGGCCCGCATCCAGGTGCACCGCCGAGGCGACCTCGTGCGGGTGTACACCCGCAACCTCAACGAGGTGACCGATCGGCTGCCCGAGGTGGTCGAGATCGTCCGCTCGCTGCCGGCCGAGCAGCTCGTGCTCGACGGCGAGGTGCTCGGGGTGGAAGGAGCCCGGCCGGAGGCCTTCCAGCAGACGATGAGCCGGTTCGGTCGCGACGACCCGTCGACCCACGGGCTCCGGCTGCGCCCGTTCTTCTTCGACGTGCTGCACGTCGACGGCACCGACCTGCTCGACCAGCCGCTGTCCGACCGACTCGGAGCGCTCGACGCGGTGACCGGCCTGCATGCCATGCCCCGGCTGGTGACGGCCGATCCGGCCGACGCGGCGACCTTCGTCGACGCCACCCTGGCCGCCGGGCACGAGGGCGTGATGGTGAAGGACCTGGCCAGCGCGTACTCGGCCGGCCGGAGGGGCAAGGCCTGGCGCAAGATCAAGCCGGTGCACACGTTCGACCTGGTGGTCCTGGCCGCGGAGTGGGGCCACGGTCGCCGACAGGGCTGGCTGTCGAACCTGCACCTCGGCGCCCAGAACCCATCGGACGGCAGCTTCGTGATGGTCGGCAAGACGTTCAAGGGGCTCACCGACGAGCTGCTGACGTGGCAGACGACGGCCTTCCTCCAGCGGGAGATCGGTCGGGACGACCACGTCGTGCACGTCCGTCCCGACCTGGTGGTGGAGGTGGCCATCGACGGCGTGCAGGCCTCGACCCGCTATCCCGGCGGCGTGGCCCTGCGCTTCGCGCGGGTGAAGCGCTACCGCCCGGACAAGGTGGCCGCCGACGCCGACAGCGTCGAGTCGCTGCAGGCCATGCTTCCCTGATCGGGGCTCCACGAGCCGTCCGGGTCAGTGGTCGGTGCGAGAGGCGCTGGGAGTCCTTGGCGCCGGGAGCGCATCGCCCATGCCAGGTCAGAGTTGCGTGGCCGCGGCCTCGATGAAGTGTGGGATGAGGGAGTCCCATCCGTTGGTGTTGGCGTCTCGCCACGGCTGGCCGTCCGCCCCGAGCCGGTCCCAGCCGGAGTGCACGATGTCGAGCCGGGTGCGACCGTCGCCGATGTCGACGAAGGTGAGGTCGACATCGGTGGCGTCGTCCCGCGTGCGACCGATGTGCCAGCTGTAGCCGAGTCGAGACGGCGGGCTCCACCTGGTCACCTCGCCCCATTCGATCTCGTGGCCGTCAGAGGTCCGCTCGAAGATCCGACCACCGAGTCGGGGCTCGAGGACGACGAGGGTGTCGGGGTCTCCCGATGTGGAATGGCCCTTCGGCCACCAGGTCGACAGCTGTCTGGTCCAGACGTCGAAGGCGTGGTCGGCCGGGCAGTCGATCTCATAGCTCAGCCGGATCGGCTCGATCACGACCGCCGCCATCGGCTGTCGTCCGTACGGGGCGTCGTGTTCTCGGCCGTCAGTCGGAAGCGGGACGCGGCCTCGCCCCAGACCTGTCGCAGGTAGGACTCGACCGCCTCGACCCCCTCCTGCTGCAGGCGATAGATGCGGCGCGCTCCCTGCGGTTCCTCGATGACCAGACCCGCGTCCTTGAGCAGGCGGAGGTGGCGGGAGACAGCCGGTCGGCTGATCGGGAGCTCGTCGGCGATCTCCTGCACCGATCGCCTGTCGGCACTCAGCATCTGGAGGATGGCCCGACGGTTGGGGTCACCCAACGCTTCGAACGGGTCACCGGCGAGCGAGGACGCAGCCATCGTCGATCAGCCGATCCGCGTCAGATCGCGCGCATGCGGTTGTTGCGGGGGTTGTGCTCGACCTCGGCCCACCCGAGGCGCTCCAGCACGGGCGGCACGTAGTTGCCGAACCGACCCCGGAGCCCCTTCTTGAGCCCATACCACCCACCGACGGGGTTGTCCTCGCTGCGACCCCAGGCCTCGACCGTGCCCTCGGTTGCCGGCTTCTGCTCGTCGGCGTTGCCGAGCGACACCCAGTCGCCCTGCTCGACCAGCATGGCTCGAAGGTCTTCGAGGCATCGCAAGTGGTAGCGCAACTGGGTCGCTCCGACCTGGACCACGAGGGCGGGCGGGTCGAGCGTCTCGTCCCGGTACGCCTCGTAGGTCGACCCGCCGCTGGGGGTCTGCAGGGCCCATGGACGTTCGGCCGTCCCGTCCCCCTCGGCCAGGTCAGCCACGGAGACCTCCCGCGGCGTCCTCGGTGTCGAAGCCGAACCCGTAGGTGCCGACGACGCTCGCGTCCATCACGAGCGGCCCCTCCTCGCAGCGATCGCCGATCTCTCGCTGGAAGGCACCGAACGCCTGGGTGGACGCCAACGGGTTGGTCCCGTCGGGCGTGTCGATCGACGCCACGTGCACGAAGGTGACGCCGTCCTCGAGCCGGAAGGTCGTGTAGCGCAGCCCCTCCGGCCGGTTCTCTGCGAGCTCGCCGAAGACCTTCTCGACCAGCGCCTGGTTCTCGTCGGCTCGCTCGGGCCGGGTCTTGTACCGCACGACGGTGACGGCCATCGGGGGCCTCCTTGGTTGGTAACTGTATCGTTACCGTAACCGATCAGCTACCGAAGCCCACCCTAGCCTCCGATGCCGCCGGATCGGCTGGAGGGCCAGACCCGGAACACGGCCTCACCCACCACGCTCGAGGTCGGGATCGCATCGAAGTAGCGGCTGTCGATCGAGTCGTTGCGGTTGTCGCCCATCACCCACACATGGCCCTTCGGGACGACGCAGGGCGACTCCGGGGTGCAAGGGTGATCACCGATGGCCTGGGTCAGCGTCCCCGGCTCCAGGTACGGTTCGTCGAGAGGCCGGCCGTCGATCAGCACGTGGTTGTCGGCGATCGTCACCGTTTCCCCGGAGAGGGCGATCACCCGCTTGATCAGGTCGTTGTCGGCGTTCTTCAGGCCCTTCGGGCGGTTGAAGACCACGATGTCGCCCCGCGTGGGATCGCCGAAGCGGTACGCCCACTTGTTGACCAGGACCCGGTCGCCGGTCTCGAGGGTGGGCGACATCGACTCCGACGGGATGGCGTAGACCTGCGCCGTGGTCACCTGGACGAACAGGGTGATGAAGGCGGCCGCCGCGAACACGACCATCCACTCGAGCGCCACCCGCGAGCGGCTCGGTTGGCCCACACCGGGCGTGCGAGATGGCCCCGACCTGCCAGGCTTCACGGATCTTCCGGGTTCCGTGAGGTTGCCTGGCTCGCCGGGTTCCTCGAGCCATCCGGCCAGATCTGGCCGGCTTGCGAACCTCGTCTTCACGCCAGCGACGGTACAGCCGGTGCGCCCCACCCGAGACCGCGTCGGGCGCCGCCGGCATCTGTGTGGTGCGCGAGGAGGGACTTGAACCCTCACACCCTTTCGGGCACAGGAACCTGAATCCTGCGCGTCTGCCAATTCCGCCACTCGCGCGAGTTGCGAGCCATGAGGGTATCCCATGGCCCCTGCGCCGCGACAACGCGGAATCATCGGTCGATGGCCCGACGGGGACGCGGCGGGCCGCCCTCCAGGGCCGAGGCCGTCGCCGGTAGCCTGTCGGCCTGATGGGGATCAAGGGCTTCGAGCGATCACTCGAGAACATGGTGGAAGGGGCCTTCGCCCGCGTGTTCCGCAGCGGCCTGCGCCCGGTCGAGCTCGGGCGCCGCCTGGTCCGCGAGATGGACGACAACCGCTCGGTCGACGTGCGGGGCCGCACCATCGTGCCCAACGCCTTCGCCATCACGGTCAGCCAGGACGACTACGACCGCTTCGCCGAGATCGGCGACTCGCTGACCCGTGAGCTCTCCGACGCGGCCCGGGAGCACGCCCACGACGAGGCCTACGTCTTCATGGGCCCGGTCACGGTCGACATGGAGCCGTCCCCGTCGACGCACCCGGGCACGTTCACCATCGTGGGCCGCATGAAGGAGGGCGCCGGGCGGCGTGGGGGCCGGGTCGCTCGTGCTGTCGAACGGCACGCGGGTCACCCTCGGCGACCGGGCGGTCAGCATCGGCCGCATGCCCGAGTGCGACCTGATCCTCACCGACACCAACGTGAGCCGCCGCCACGCCGAGATCCGCCCGACGCCGGACGGGTTCGCGCTCGTCGACCTCGGCTCGACCAACGGCTGCCGGGTCAACGGCGTGCAGGTCACCCAGCGGGACCTGCGTGACGGCGACGAGCTGACCTTCGGCAACACCCGGATCATGTTCCAGGCCTCCTGACGCGGACCGGTCCACCCCCGGGACGCGGACCGGCCCGACCCCCGGCGACGGGACCAGCTGCGACGGGGCTGGCCTCGTTGGCCGCCGACCTCCCGGTATTCTCCTCGGCACCGTGTCGGAGCAACTTCTCTTCATCCTCAAGCTGTGCCTGCTGGCGCTGCTCTACCTCTTCTTCTTCCGCGTGCTGCGCGCCGTGTGGGCCGAGCTGCGACCCCCGAAGCTGATCGAGGTCACGCCCCGCGTGGCGGCGGCCGCGGTCGCGCCGACCAAGGGCCGCACGGCTCGCAAGGCGGCCAAGCAGCAGCGCACCCAGGCCCCGGCGCAGCCCCGACTGGTGGTGGTCGAGCCGACCGACCAGCGGGGTCGGGCCTTCCCGCTCGGCTCCGAGATGACCGTCGGGCGGGCGGCCGGCTGCCAGATCACGCTCGACGACACCTACGCGTCGCAGATCCACGCCCGGGTGTTCCAGCGCGACGGCCAGTTCCTCGTCGAGGACCTCGGCTCCACCAACGGCACCTACCTGAACCGGCAGAAGGTCGCCGGGCCGATGGTCATGCACGCCGGCGACAAGATGCAGATCGGCAACACCGTCATGGAGCTTGCGTGATCCGACTCGGGTGGGGCTCGGCCTCCGACGTCGGCCGTGCCCGACAGCAGAACGAGGACTTCCTCTTCACCGCCGAGGGCCTCTACGTCGTGGCCGACGGCATGGGCGGGCACCGCGGCGGCGAGGTGGCGTCCGAGCTGGCGGTCGTCGTCGCTGCGGTCGCACCTCGCGGACATGGGCGAGCTCACCACCGACGCGCTGGTGCAGGCGGTGCAGCTGGCCAACGAGTCCGTGGTCTCGGCCGCCAGCGACGACCCCGAGCTGGCCGGCATGGGCACCACGCTGTGCGCCATCGCGGTGGTGCAGGTGCCGACCGAGGACGTCGAGCGCCTGGCCATCGTCAACGTGGGCGACTCCCGGGTCTACCTGCTGAAGGACGGCGCTGCTCGAGCAGGTCACCGACGACCACAGCCTGGTCGCGACGCTCGAACGCCAGGGCCGGCTCGACCCGGGCCGAGGCCGCGGTCCACCCGCAGCGCAACATCCTCACCCGGGCCCTCGGCATCGACGCCCGGGTGATGGTCGACTCGTGGGAGGTCGTGCCGGTCCCGGGCGACCGCTACGTGCTCTGCAGCGACGGCCTGTTCAACGAGGTCGAGGAGAACCGGATCGCGGCCACGCTGCGCAAGCTGGCCGACCCCGACGACGCGGCCAGCGAGCTCGTGCGCCTGGCCAACGAGGGTGGCGGCCGCGACAACATCAGCGTCGTCATCGTCGACGTGCTCGACGACGAGGGACTCGGCCGCCACCGACGAGGCGGCCCTCGCCGGTGACCGGGTGGTCGCCGCGGTGTCGGGCGAGGCCCGGGTCGCCAGGGGCATCTCGCTCGACCTCGGCGAGGGTCCTGGCGTCGGCGCCGACATGAGTCGGGCCGAACGTCGGGCGCTGAAGAAGTCGACCGCGTGCACCCACGGCCGCGGCGGGTCACCTGGCGCCTGCTGCTGTTCCTCGTCGCGGTGCTCGGCGTCATCGGCATCGGCGCGGCGGCGATCACCTACTACGGGCGCCACACCTACTACGTCGGGCTTCGACGCCGACGCCGTCGTCATCTTCCGGGGCCGACCCGGCGGCGTGCTGTGGATCGCAGCCCGAGGTCGTCGAGCGCACCGGCCTACACCCGCAGCGACGTGCCGGCCGGCGTGGTGGCCGAGATCGAGCAGGGCAAGGTCGAGCCCACCCTCGACGACGCCCACCGCTACCTCGGTCAACCTCGACGAGCAGATCGGCGTCGACCGGTTCGACCACCACGTTCACCACCCCGCCCCCCACGACTCCACCGACCACCACGGGGAACTGACGTCGTGTCGCGTCGACGCAACACCGAGCTCGGCCTGCTGGTGATGGTCGTCATCATCGTCGGGCGCGGCCTACGTGCTGGCCAGCCTCGGCTCCGAGCAGCAGATCCCGCTCAACATCGGGCCGTTCCTGCTGATGGTGCTGGGCCTCATGCTGTTCGCCCACCTCGCCGTGCGGCGGCTGGCCCCCGACGCCGACCCGATCCTGCTGCCGGTCGCGGCGCTGCTCAACGGCCTCGGCTACGTGGTCATCACCAGCCTCGACGAGAAGCTGGCCGGGCTGCAGGCCACGTGGACCCTCGTCGGCGTCGCCGGCTTCGTCGGCGTGCTGATGGTCGTGCGCCGGACCCGCGACCTCGAGCGCTACCGCTACACGTTCGCCGTCGTCGGCATCGGTCTGCTGCTGCTGCCGCTCGTCCCCGGCGTGGGCCGGGCGATCCACGGGTCGCGCATCTGGGTGCAGCATCGGCCCGATCGGCTTCCAGCCCGGCGAGCTGGCCAAGATCTCGCTGGCCATCTTCTTCGCCTCGTACCTGGTCGAGAAGCGCGAGCTGCTGGCCATGCGCTCGTTCCGCATCGGCCCGCTCAGCCTGCCCGACCCCAAGCACCTCGGCCCGGTGCTGGTGGCGTGGGGCGCTGTCGATCGTGGTGATGGTGGCCGAACGCGACCTGGGCTCGTCGCTGCTGTTCTTCACCCTGTTCATCGTGATGCTCTGGGTGGCCACCTCGCGTCCGTCCTACCTGGCGTTCGGCGCGGCGATGTTCGGCGTCGCCGCGTGGATCGTCGTGGAAGTCGTTCGGCCACGTGCAGAGCCGGGTCACCATCTGGCTCGATCCCTGGAAGGACCCGAACGGCGACAGCTTCCAGATCGTCAAGGGCTGGTTCGCCATGGCCAACGGCGGGCTGACCGGCACCGGGCTCGGGCTCGGGCAACCAGCAGCGCATCCCGTTCATCGAGAGCGACTTCATCTTCGTGGCCGTGGCCCAGGAGCTCGGCCTGTTCGGCGCCACCCTCGTGCTGGCCGCCTACCTGCTGCTGCGTGGGCTCGGGCCTGCGCATCGCGGCCCGGTCCGAGCACGCCTTCGACAAGCTGCTGGCCGTCGGGCCTGACCACGCTGCTCGGCGTGCAGGCGTTCATCATCATCGGCGGCATCGTGCGGGTGCTGCCCGCTCACCGGCGTCACCCTGCCGTTCATCTCCTACGGCGGGTCGTCGCTCGTGTCGAGCTGGATCATCCTGGCCCTGCTGCTGCGGATCTCCGACGAGAGCCATCGCCGGGCGGCCGAGAAGATGGCGATGGCGATCGCGTGAACACCCAGATCCGCCGCCTCGGCATCGGCCTCATCGCCTGCTACGTCGCGCTGTTCGTGATGCTGAACTGGATCCAGTTCGTGCACAAGGACGAGCTCGACAACAACGCCAACAACACGATCGGCGTGAAGCAGGACTTCAACAAGCCACGAGGCACGATCACCTCGGCCGACGGCGCGCTGCTGGCCCAGTCGCGTCGAGCAGCCGACGGGCAGCGAGTTCACCTACCAGCGCACCGTATCCCGAGGCCGAGCTGTTCGCGCAGATGACCGGCTTCTACTCGTTCCGCTTCGGGGCCACCGGGCTGGAGAAGACCTACAACGACGAGCTGGCCGGCCAGACCATCAGCCAGCAGGTCAGCGGGCTTCGCCGACCTGCTCAACCCGCGGCCCCAGGTCGGCAACCTCACCCTCATCGGTGCGCAGGGACCTGCAGCGGGTGGCCAAGGACGCGCTCGGCGACCGCGAGGGCTCGGTCGTGGCCATCGACCCCAAGACCGGCGAGCTCCTGGCGTTCTGGAGCTTCCCGTCCTACGACCCCAACCTGATCTCGTCGAACGACCTCGACGCGCGGCCAGGACGCGTACGACGCGCTGCTGAAGGCCGACCGGCGCAGCCGCTGCGGGCGCACCAGTACCAGGAGCGCTACTTCCCGGGGTCGACCTTCAAGGTGGTGACCGGCTCGATCGGCGTGCAGACCGGCAAGGTCACCATCGACTCGCCGTCGTACCCGGTGGCCACCAGCTACACGCCGCCCAACACCACCAAGCCGATCAGCAACTTCGGCGGCGAGTCCTGCGGCGGCACGCTGTACCCGATCCTGCGGGTGTCGTGCAACTCGGCGTTCGCCCAGATGGGCACCGAGACGATCGGTCCCGACAACATGGTCGCCGGCGCCGAGGGCTTCGGGCTTCAACTCGAAGCCGCCGATCGACCTGCCGGCCCCGGTGGCCTCGGGCTTCCCCACCGACTTCACCGCAACCTCCCGCGCTGGCCCAGGCGTCGATCGGCCAGAACGACGTGCAGGCCACGCCGCTGCAGATGGCGCTGGTGGCCGCCACCATCGCCAACGAGGGCATGATCATGACGCCCGCACGTGCTGCGCGAGGTGCGCGACAGCGAGGGCGCGTCGTGAAGCGCTACGACATCAGCCGTGGCTGCAGCCGATCAGCCCCGACGCGGCCGCGGTCATGAAGGGCGGCATGCTCGACGTGGCCGCCCGGGGCACCGCGACCCGGCTGCAGATCCCCGGCTACGAGGTCGGCGGCAAGACCGGCACGGCCCAGCTCGGCACCGATCCGCCGGCTCGCACACCTGGATCATCGGCTTCGCCGGCCCGCCCGGCGACCCGCAGATCGCCGTCGCCGTCGTCGTGCTGAACCAGCCGGGGTCGGGAGCGAGGCCACCGGCGGTCGGGTCGCCGGCGCCGATCGCCCAGCAGGTCATGGCCGCCTACCTGGCCGACGTCGCCGCCGGCAAGGCCACGCCGGGCACCTGACCGGTGGGTCATCAGGAAGTGGTGAACACACGACGTATAGCGGTGCATCGAGCAAGATCATAGGTATGTCTGTTTGATTCTGGTTGTATCCACAACAAATGTTCGCAACCCTGTTGGCAAACGCCACCAACACCCGACACCGCACCCGACCCGTCGAACTCGCGGTACGCGTCCGCGACCGCGACTGCACCACCCCCCGCTGCCACCACGACATCTCCGAACTCGACCGCACCCTGCGTACGCCGATCGCCGCGGTGCCGCGCCACCCCCGACGACCCGCAGGGGGCACCGATCTCTTGCAAGCCAACACCGCTCTCGTCGAGCAGGATCCACGGCTCCCGCCGGCAGCCTGACCGACGTCACTCGATTGTGCCTGGCCGGGACGCGTGTCGTTCCGAGCTGACAGGCCAGCCGCCGGTGTGACTGACGAACCACCTACACGGGAGATCAACCCGAGCGCGCCCATGCCGCCGACTGCGGCATGGGCACCAACGTGGCGCGCCCCGGACGGAGGCATGCGGCTCACTAGGCTGACGCCACCGTATGTCCGACCAGGGCCCCACCGTCTTCAACGACCGCTACGAGCTGCATCGCAAGCTCGCCCGCGGCGGCATGTCCGACGTCTACCTGGCTCGCGACCTGCTGCTCGACCGGCCGGTGGCGGTCAAGGTGCTGTTCCCCGAGTACGCCAAGGACGCCGACCTTCGTCGAGCGGTTCCGGCGCGAGGCCCAGGCCGCGGCCAACCTCAACCACCCCAACATCGTCGCCATCTACGACTGGGGCCAGCAGAGCGGCACCTACTTCATCGTCATGGAGTACGTCGAGGGCCGCAGCCTCTCGGAGATCATCCGCACCGAGGGCCCGCTGCACCCGCGACGGGCGGCCGAGATCACCGCCGACGTGGCCGCCGCCCTCGGCTTCGCCCACCGCAACGGCGTCGTCCACCGCGACGTCAAGCCCGGCAACATCATCATCGCGCCCACCGGTCAGGTGAAGGTGGCCGACTTCGGCATCGCCCAGGCCATCACCGGCAGCGGCCAGACAGCAGAACCTCACCCAGGCCGGCGCGGTGATGGGCACCGCCACCTACTTCTCGCCCGAGCAGGCCCAGGGCAAGCAGGTCGATCCCCGCAGCGACCTCTACTCGCTCGGCTGCGTGCTCTTCGAGATGCTCACCAGCCGGCCGCCGTTCACCGGCGACACGCCGGTGGCCATCGCCTACAAGCACGTGCAGGAGGCCGCTCCGCTGCCGAGCCGCGTCGGGCGTCGACGTGCCCGCCGCGCTCGAGGCCATCGACGTGCAGCTGCTGGCCAAGGACCCGGGCCAGCGCTACGCCTCGGCCGAGGACCTCCGCGCCGATCTGCGCCGCTACCTCGAGGGCCAGCCGGTCACGGCGCTGCGCTCGCCCGCCGCCCTGGCGGCCGGCGTCGCCGCCGGCGCCGCGCGTCGGGGCCGCCACCCAGGCCGTGCCCACCGTGGCGCCGGCTCCCGTCGTCGCCCGCGACCCCGCGCCCGTCGCGGTGGCCACGCCGGCGCCCGCCGGCGGCGATCAGCCGGCCAACCGCAGCACCGCGGTTCCTCTGGGTGCTGCTGGTCTGCTGCTCGTGCTGGCCGTCGGCCTGTTCGTCGTGGGGCACCCAGCTCAAGCCAGCGCCAACGCCCAGGTGCAGGTGACCAACGGTCATCGACCTGCCCGAAGGACGCAGGCCAGTCCAGTCGCTCGAGCGTCGGGCTTCAAGGTCAACGACGGTCAGGAGGCCAACGCCGACGGTCCAGGCGGGCATCGTGTTCGACCAGGACCCGAAGGGCCAGGCGAGCGCCGACAAGGGCTCGACCGTCGACGATCAGCGTGAGCTCGGGCTCCAGGCCAGGTGGCGGTCCCCGACGTCACCGGCAAGACCGAGGCCCAGGCCAAGTCGCTGCTCGAGGACGCCGGCTTCGTGTCAACGAGACAGCAGCAGCCGAGCGACACGCGTCGTCAAGGACAGGTCATCTCCCAGACACCCGGACGGCAAGGCACCAGGCCGACAGGGTTCGACGGTCACCATCGTCGTCTCCAGCGGCCCGGCCACGGTCGAGGTCCCCGACGTCAGCGGGCAGAGTCGAGGCCACCGCGCTCGGCCAACCTCGCTCGGCCGCCGGCTTCAAGGTCACGAGCGTCGACCAGTCGTCGACCACGGTGACACGTCGGCAGGGTCATCAGCACCAACCCCGACGCCGGCACGCAGGTCGGCCCCGGGGCAGCACCGTCAAGATCGTCGTGTCGACCGGCCCGCCGAGCACGACCACCACCTCGTCGTCGACCACCACCTCCACCACCAAGCCGCCGCCCACCTCGTCGACCACGTCCACGACCAAGGCCCCCTGACCACCAGGCACCCCAGCGCCTGACCGAGCCCACCACCGCAACCTGCAGGCCGGGCGCGACCTGGGGTCGCGCGACGACCAGCGGCTCGGTCGCTGGCGGTCCGTGGGCCGCGGGCGACCTCAGGTGGCGGGCGGTCGGAGTGGCCCGGGCGAGGAAGTTGGCGACCAGGTCGTGGCCGCCGGTGGTGAGGATCGACTCGGGGTGGAACTGCACGCCCTCGATGTCGTAGCTCGCGGTGGCGCAGGCCCATCACGATGCCGTCGTCGGTCTCGGCGGTGATCTCGAGCACGTCGGGCACCGAGTCGCGGTCGACGACCAGCGAGTGGTAGCGGGTGGCCTCGAGCGGGTTGGGCAGGCCCGGCGAACACGCCGGTGTCGTGGTGGCGGATCAGCGACGTCTTGCCGTGCATGACCTGCGGGCGCCCGCACGACGTCGCCGCCGAACACCTGGCCGATGCACTGGTGGCCGAGGCACACCCCGAACACCGGACGCACGCCGGCGAAGTGGCGGATCACCTCGTTGGTGAGCCCGGCGTCCTCGGGACGGCCGGGCCCGGGGCTGATCGAGCACGCCGTCGGGGTCGAGCTCGACGATCTGGTCGAGCGTCAGCGCGTCGCTGCGGTGCACGAGCGGCTCGGCGCCGAGCTCGCCCAGGTACTGGACGAGGTTGTAGACGAACGAGTCGTAGTTGTCGATGACCAGCATGCGAGCGCCCATGTGCCGCGCACGGCTACCGCCCGGCGGGTGGGCGGCAGTCCAGCCGGTTCGGCACTACATTCCTGGCGTGGCCAACCAACCGAGTCGACCTCAGAAGCGCCGAGTCGAGGGACGGCCGGGTCACGCCCAAGGGCGGGCCGACCAAGCCGGCCAAGAGCTCGACCCGGTCGTCGACGCCCGACGCCTCGAGCCGCTACACGCCGCCGGTGCCGGCCTACAAGAAGGTGAGCCCGCCCTGGTGGCCGGCCACGATGTTCGTGCCGTGGGGCCTCGGCATCCTGATGATCATCCTCAACTACGTGCGGCTCCTCCCGGGCTCGGTGAGCAACTGGTACGTGTTCGGCGGGCTCGGCCTGATCCTGGTCGGCATCATCACGGCCACGCAGTACCACTGACGCCGACCGCTCGTGGCGGACCGGACCGTCGAAGACGTCGACCCGAGGTCGACCAGAGCTTGCCAACGTGACAGGTTCGCGACGGTCTCGGAAACGTGAGATGACGGGAACGTGACACTCCCCAGTGGCATCCACACGCTGTGGACAGCGTCGTGAAGCGCCACGATCCGCCAGACTACCGGTCCGTCCGTCGAAACCGCGCCAGGTGCGGCGCGTCTACTACTCACGCGGGTTGTCGCCGGTGTCGGCCGGCGTACACGCCCGCTACCGAGCTGGCCGACACCGTCACCGATCGTGGCCAGCAAGCGCACCGGGTCGACCTGGGTGCAGGAGCTGATGCTCGGGCGGGCTCGGGCGTGTGCCCGATCTTCGAGCCGCTCGAGGGCGATCCCACGGCCCGGAGCTGTCGCGAGGCGCCGAGGACGTGCTCGCCCCGGAGATGCGGTCGCCGACCTGGAGCGAGTTCCTGGCCCGGGCCATGCGGGGCGCGCACGTCACCCGGTGGTCGATGCGGCTGGCCTCCAGCCGGCGCCTGCTCGGCGCCGACCGGTTCGTGGTCAAGCACGTGCAGCTGTGCCGGGCCGCCGGCTGGCTCGGCCGGACCTTCCCCGACACCCCGATGGTGCTGGTCGTGCGCCACCCGTGCGCCGTGGTGCAGTCGATGCTCACCGTGCCGTGGTCGGGGTCGACCGCCGCCGAGATCCTGGCCGAGCGTCCGGAGGCGGCCACCCGGCTGGGCGCTCGAGCTCCTCGACGGCCGCGACGTCGCCGGCCGAGGTGTTCGCCGCGCTGTGGGCGTCGGAGATGCTGGCCATGCTGGGCGAGACCGACCCGGCGCGGACGTCGCTGGTGGCCTACGAGTCCGTCGTCGACGACCCGGCCGGCGCGCTCGGCCCGGTGATGGAGCGCCTGCGCCTGCCCCGCCCGGCCGATCTGCGTCGAACGTTCGGTCCAGCCGTCGGCCACCACCCACAAGGCGTCGGTGGTGCGGGCCAGGCGGGCGACCGCGCTCACCGGGCTGGGTCGACCGGCTCGACCCGACCGACCGGGCTCGAGGTGCTGGCCGTCGTCGCGCGACGCCGGCATCATCGGCTACGGCGCCGACCCCCGCCCCGACCTCGACGCGCTGGCCGAGATGCACGCCCACCCGCTCGATCTCTCTGGGCTGACGCCGCGCGCCGCAACGACGGACGGGCTCACTCCATCGTGGGTGCGACGAGGTCCATGTCCTCGAGGCAGTGCCGGGGCGGCTCGGGCTCCTCGTCGTTGGCAGACGGTCATCCGCACCTCGGTGCCGCAGATGCTGCAGCGGTAGACCAGCTGCACCTTGCGCAGCTCGCCCGGCGGGGGGCGGCTCGGGCACCGGCCGGGCCAGGCCGCCCAGCATCGACCACGCCGAGGCGCAGGATCCCGTAGGCGAACCGCCACGGCCACGAGCACCGAGCACGGGGTTCTGGCCAGTGGCCACGCCGACGCACCGCCAGCAGCGACGACGACGCCGAGGATGACCGGGTGCTTCAACATCGGCGCCCCGACGAGCGCTAGGAGACCGTTGACGCGATGCGGAACCGGTGGCGCACCCCGCGATGCCCAGCGGTCGCGATCGGTGACCAGCCGGTTCGGCGACGGGCGTGGATCAGCCGAGGCGCTCGATGATGGTGGCGTTGGCCATGCCGCCGCCCTCGCACATCGTCTGGAGGCCGTAGCGGCCGCCGGTGCGCTCGAGCTCGTTGAGCAGCGTGGCCATGAGCTTGGCGCCGGAGCAGCCGAGCGGGTGACCGAGGGCGATGGCGCCGCCGTTGACGTTGACCTTGGCCATGTCGGGGTGGAGCTCCTTCTCCCAGGCCAGCACGACCGAGGCGAAGGCCTCGTTGATCTCGATGAGGTCGATGTCGTCGATCGACAGGCCCGACTTCTCGAGCGCCTTCTGCGGTGGCGGGGATCGGGCCGGTGAGCATGGTGACCGGGTCGACGCCGGCGAGGGCGAAGGTGTGGAAGCGGGCCCGCGGGGTGAGGCCGAGCGCCTTGGCCTTCTCCTCGCTCATGATCAGCACGGCCGAGGCGCCGTCGGTGATCTGCGACGAGTTGCCGGCGGTGACCTTGCCGTCGGGCTTGAACGCCGGCTTGAGGTTGGCGAGCGTCTCGACCGTGGTGCCGGGGCGGATGCCCTCGTCGCGTGGTGAGCAGCTCGTCGGTCTCGATGAGCTCGCCGGTCTCCTTGTCGCGGGGCTTGGCCCGGCACGGGGATGATCTCGTTGTCGAAGCGACCCTCGTCGGTGGCCTGCTCGGCGCGCTGCTGGCTCTGGGCGCCGAAGGCGTCGAGGTCCTCGCGGGAGAGGTCCCACTTGTCGGCGATCATCTCGGCCGAGATGCCCTGCGGCACGAGGCCGCCGGCGTCGGCGTAGCGGGCGCCCATGGCGTCGGCCGAACGGGAAGCCGACGTCCGTCGACCATGGCCGAGGCGCCCATCGGCACGAGGCTCATGACCTCGACGCCGGCGGCGACGACGATGTCGTAGGCGCCGGCGATGACGCCCTGGGCGGCGAAGTGGGCCGACTGCTGCGACGAGCCGCACTGGCGGTCGACGGTGGTGGCGGGCACCGACTCGGGCCAGCCGGCGGCGAGCACGGCGTTGCGGCCGATGTTGAGCGACTGGGCGCCGACCTGCATGACGCAGCCCATGATCACGTCGTCGACGAGGGCGGGGTCGAGGTCGTTGCGCTCGACGAGCGCCTTGAGGACCTCGGCGGCGAGGTCGGCCGGGTGCCAGCCCGACAGCTTTCCGTTGCGCTTGCCGCCCGCGGTGCGGACGGCGTCGACGATGACTGCGGTGGCCATGTGATGGCTCCTTTCTGTGGGTGCTGCCGCGTCCCTCGGGCCGAAGGTGCCCGGAGCGGCAGCGAGTGGACGGTGCGACGGTCTGCAGGCGACCTGCCCGCCGCGAACGGGACGGTACTGGCTTTTCCCAGAAACTAGACCGCACGGTCAAGTCTGGACGGCCGAGTGTTGCTCAGCGCGTGCAACCGGTCAATCCCGCCGGGGGCGGTCGGGTCGGCGGAGGCGCCCTTCCGGACCCCTGTCCGGCGTCGATGCGGCGCCGATCGTGGCCCGATCAACGGCAAAAATGGGCCGTTCGGCACATACGGCGCGGGCAGGCGGAGTGTCGAAGGTAGAGCATGCTGACGCGTGTCGAATCGGGGTTCGAGGTGTCTGACGGCCAGCAGGTGCAGGAACGTCGAGTGGCCGTCGAGGTCAACGCGGTCGTGATCGAGCTCGATGAGCTCGTGGCCACCGTCGAGATCGGTGCGGACGGCGAGGAGTGGGTCTTCCCGCGTTCCATGCTGCCGGCGGACATCGAGCTCGACAGCGTGCTGACCTTCGACGGCATCGGCAGCGCGGCCACGGTCGTGGCCCATCGCCACCCGAGCCCGTCGATCGACGACCGGATGGAGCGAGCGCTCATCCGACGTCGCCCCCAGCCCTGAACGACGGAGGGTCCGTCACGGGGTTCGCACCGTGGTGCTCTCGTACCCAGATGCCCCTGTGGCCCAGTCCGCGAGTCGACGGGTCGGGTGCCTGTCGAGGACCTCAGCCGTGGAGTTCCGGCACGTCAACCGGGTGAGTTCCATCGGCGGACGCCAGGGTTGCCGTGCTCGTAGCCGAGGATGCCGACCGTGCCCGTGTCGAGCGGGAACCGCCGACCCTCGATCGCGTCGAACCGGCACCATCGGGCGGTGAGCACCCGCAGCAGGTGGCCGTGGGCGAACAGCGCGACAGGACCGTCGGTGGCCCGCGCGTCGGCGATGACCCGGTCGACCCGGGCGGCGACCTCGGCGAGCGTCTCACCGCCGGGGCACGGCGCAGTCCACACCGTCCAGCCCGGAGCCGAATCTTGCGGATCTGCAGACTGGTGAGGCCCTCGTAGTCGCCGTAGTCGAACTCGCGCAGGTCATCGGTCAGCTCGGCCTCGTCGCCGTAGCCCGGCCAGCCGGCACGTCTCGACTGCTCGCGACAGCGGGCTCACGAGCACCCGGACGAAGCGACGGCCGTCGAGGATGCGGCCCACGGTGCGGGCCTGGTCCCGACCGGCGTCGGTGAGCGGCAGGTCGGTGCGGCCGGTGTGGCGCCCGTTCACGCTCCACTCGGTGGCGCCGTGGCGCAGCACCCAGACGTCGTGCTCGGCGGCGGGTGACGTCATGGCGTCACGCGACGGGCTCTCCCGGCCACGGCCCGAACCCGTCGACCAGCTTGCGGGCCGCGGCCGGGCCCCACGTACCCCGCTCGTACTGGATGGCCTTGGGGTAGTCGGTGAGGATCGGTTCGACGATGCGCCACGACTCCTCGATCGAGTCCTGTCGGGCGAACAGCGTCGGGTCGCCCTCCATGGCGTCCTCGAGCAGCAGCTCGTAGGGCTCGGGGCCGACGTCGCCCCGGTCGGCGATGTCGGGAGCCAGCGTGATCGGCTCGGGGATCATCTCGTCGCCCGGCGCCTTCCGCAGCCAGGTCAGGGCGGTGAAGCTGTCGGGCTTGGCCTCGATGCGGATGCGGTTGGGCGGCAGGTGGGCGTCGTCGTGGATCCACAGCGGCCGGGGCGGCGGAGCGAACTCGATGGTCATCTCGGTGACGGTCTCGGCCATCGACTTGCCGGCCCGGAGGAAGAACGGGACGCCGCCCCACCGGGGCGAATCGAAGTCGACCCGGAACGCGCCGAAGGTCTCGGTGTCGCGACTCGGGCGCCACGCCGGTGACCGACCGGTAGCCGTGGTACTGGCCCCGGACGAAGTGCTTCGGGTCGACCGGCCGGGCCGCCATCAGCACCTTGGCCTTCTCGTCGCGGAGGGCCTTGGCGCTCTCGTTGACCGGCTGCTCCATGGCGAACAGCGCCACCATCTGCAGCAGGTGGTTCTGCATGACGTCGCGCAGGGCGCCGACCGAGTCGTAGAACGAGCCGCGGTCCTCGACGCCGAACGACTCGGCCATCGTGATCTTCACCGCGGACACGTACGTGCGGCGCCACAGCGGCTCGAGGATGGCGTTGGCGAAGCGGGTGATGAGCAGGCTGCGCATGGCCTCCTTGCCGAGGAAGTGGTCGATGCGGAAGATCGCCGACTCGGGGAAGTGCTGCTGGATCGTGGCGTTCAGCTCGACGGCCGAGGCGAGGTCGCGCCCGAACGGCTTCTCGACGATGAGCCGGGCGCCCTTGTTGAGCCCGACCGCGGCCAGGCCGCCGGCGACGCACTCGAACATCGACGGCGGGATGGCCATGTGGAAGATCGGGTGCTCGACGGCGCCCACGGCCTGCTCGAGCCGCACGAAGGTCTGCGGGTCCTCGTAGTCGCCCGACACGTAGGTCCAGTGCTCGAGCAGGTCGTCGAGGGTCTGGTTGTCGAACTTCTCGCCGGTGTCCTCGAGCGAGCCGCGGACGTGGTTGGCCAGGTCGACGTGGCTCCAGTCCGGCCGGGCCAGACCCGACCACCGGGATGTTCAGCAGCCCACGCGCGTGCAGCCGGTAGACGGCGGGGATCAGCTTCTTCTTGGCCAGGTCGCCGGTGACGCCGAGCATGACCAGGCAGTCGGAACGGGGGCGGTCTTCGGACGGGAGGGGGCGGCATGGTGAGGTCCTCGCGGCGGGTGGCGGCTCGCCACGGTAACCCGCTCGATCCGACCGGGTGGGCACCGCTACTGCCATGCTGAGGCGATGGCCCTGCCGATCGAGGACTACGCGCTGATCGGTGACACCGAGACCGCGGCGCTGGTCGGCAAGGACGGGTCGATCGACTGGCTCTGCCTGCCCCGCTTCGACGGACCGGCGTGCTTCGCCGGCGCTGCTCGGCGACCGCACCACGGTCGCTGGCTGATCGCTCCCGAGACCAGCGACGTCACCGTCGACCCGCCGCTACCGGGGCGACACGCTGGTGCTCGAGACGCGTGTTCACCACCGCCGAGGGCTCGGCCGCGGTGATCGACTTCATGCCGATCCGCGAGGGAGCGCCGTCGGTGATCCGGGTGGTCGAGGGGCGGTCGGGCACCGTGCAGATGCACACCGAGCTGCGGCTGCGGTTCGACTACGGGTCGATCGTGCCGTGGGTCCGCCACGTCGACGGCGGCATCGTGGCCGTCGGCGGGGCCGACGCGTGGTCGTGCTGCGGGCGTCGGTGCCGCTCGACGGGCTCGACCTGACCACGGTCGCCTCGTTCGACGGTCTCGCGCCGGCGACCCGGTCTCGTTCTGCCTGACGTGGTTCCCGTCCTACGAGAAGGTGCCGACGGTCGACGACGTCGGCGATCCGCTCGTCGCTGCTCGTCACGGGCCGAGTCGTGGTGGCGGGAGTGGGCCGGCCGGTGCGACCGTGCCCGACGAGTGGGCCGACGCGGCCCGCCGGTCGCTGATCACGCTGAAGGCGCTGACGTTCGGCCGACCGGTGGCATCGTCGCGGCGCCGACCACATCGCTGCCCGAGCAGATCGGGGGTCCCCGCAACTGGGACTACCGCTACTGCTGGCTGCGCGACGCCACCTTCACCCTGCACGCGCTGCTCGACGCCGGCTACGTGCGACGAGGCCGACGCCTGGAACCGCGTGGCTGCGCCGGGCCGTGGCCGGCAGCCCGGACAAGCTGCAGATCATGTACGGCGTCACCGGCGATCGGCGCCTGACCGAGGACGTCCTCGACTGGCTGCCCGGCTACGAGGGGTCGGCCCCGGTGCGCATCGGCAACGCGGCCAGCGAGCAGTTCCAGCTCGACGTCTACGGCGAGACGCTGGACATGCTCCTCACCGCCAGCACCGCGCTGCCCCGGATCGAGGCCGTCGAACGGGACCTCGGGCCGACGGCGAACGCCAGCCTCACGAGTGGCCTCTGGGACCTCGCCCGCTTCCTCGTCGAGCACGTGCGCAAGGTGTGGACCGAGCCCGACGAGGGCATCTGGGAGGTCCGAGGCCCCCGTCGGCACTTCGTGCACTCCAAGGTCATGGCCTGGGTGGCCGTCGACCGGTGGGTGCGGATGCTGACCCATGCGCTCGGTGAGGGCATGGTCGTCGACGGCGTCAGGTCCGACGCGGACATCGAGCCGTGGCGTGACCTCTGCGAAGAGATCCACGCCGACGTCTGCGCCAAGGGCATCGACCCGGTCCGGGGCTGCTTCACGCAGTTCTACGGGTCGACCCAGCTCGACGCCAGCCTGCTGATGCTGGCGCTCGTCGGCTTCCTGCCGCCCGACGATCCCCGAATCGTCGCGCACGGTCGAGGCGATCGAGGCCGATCTCCTGGTCGACGGGTTCGTCCTGCGCTACCGCACCGACGTCGGTCCGGACGGCTCACCGCTGGCGGACGACGGCTCGGGACGCGTCGGTCGACGGCTTGCCGCCGGGCGAGGGCGCGTTCCTGCTCACCACGTTCTGGCTCGTCGACAACCTCGTCATGCTCGGGCGCACCGACGACGCCCGCGAGCGGTTCGAGGCGCTGCTGGCCCTGCGCAACGACGTGGGCCTGCTGTCGGAGGAATGGGACGTCACCGACGGGCGAATGGTGGGAAACTTCCCTCAAGCGTTCTCGCACGTCGGCCTGCTGAACTCGGCCGGCAACCTCGCTCGGGGGGCCGAGGGGCCGGCCGCCCGACGGGCCGACGGGCGCAAGGCACCGCCTGACCAGTGATCCGATTCGACTGACGAGAACGGACGGCAGCCGTGAAGCTCACCATCGACGACCTCAAGACACGAACCGCCCGGGTGCAGGTGGACGACGTCGACTTCGACTCGTTCCGCCACGACCCCCTCGATCCCGATGCGCTCCGGTGCCTGCGCTACATGCACGACGTCGAGCACAACACGATCGTCTACCTACGCGACGTGCTCGTGACCGACGCGCACCTCGACCACGAGATCACGTCGTTCCTGACCTTCTGGGCCTTCGAGGAGTACTTCCACGGCGAGGCCATCGGCCGGGTGCTCGAGGCGCACGGTGAGCCGGGAAGTGACGAGCGAGTGCCCCAGAAGCGCCGCCCGACCCTCCACGACCGCATCATCCCGGTCGGCACGATGCTGGCGTCGCACGTGACGCGGCACGTACCGACCGTGCACATGACGTGGGGGGCCATCAACGAGTGGACTGCGCAGGCGGCCTACGGACGGCTCGTGGCCAAGGCCCAGCACCCGGCGCTCTCGACGGTCCTGCACCGGATCATGAAGCAGGAGGGTCGCCACATCGACTTCTACGCGTCGCAGGCGGGCGCTCGTCTCGATGGCGATCGGCGGGCCCAGAGGATCACCCGGTGGGCGCTCCGCAAGTTCTGGACACCCGTCGGGGCCGGTATCAACGACCGCGACGACGTCGAGTTCATGGCGCGCTATCTGTTCGGCGACCCCGACGGGCAGAAGGCGGCGAGCCGCATCGATCGCTGCATCGACCGCCTGCCGGGACTCAGCGGCCTCGGCCTCGTCGTGGGCTCGGCCCGCTGATTCGGCTGGTCGGGCTCGGCCGGGTCTAGTTCCGCGCGGGAGCGCGGGTGGGGAGCAGGGCCGGCGCCAGGAACGTGGCCAGCAGTCGGCGCTCCTCTTCGGGGGAGTGATGGCGGGGAGCTTCGATGGTGAGCAGCGACAGGATGATCCGCAGGATCCACTCGGACAGCTCGTCGACGTCGAGGTCGGCGCGCAGCAGCCCGGCCTGCTGGGCGGCGGTCATGCGGAGGCGCAAGTCGTCGATACGATTGCGCGAACAGAGCCTGGCTGGCCCCGGAGATCGTGGCCGAGACCCCGCCGCGTCCCGTTGAGCAGCAGCTCGAGCTTGGGGTCGTGGCGGAGACGGCCGAGCAGGTGGACCATGGCGTCGACCAGGGCCCGGCCGAACGCCGCCGGGGCGTCGGCGCCGTCGAAGAACTCCTCGAGGTCGCCTTCGCTGTGAGCGGTCGAGGCTGCGCAGCAGCACGGCGAGCATCAGCTCGTCGCGGTTGGCGAAGTAGCGGTAGACCGTGGCCCGGGACACGTTGGCCTCGCGGGCGATGTCCTCGAGAGTGGTCTTGGCCAGGCCGAATCGGTCGATGCAGGCCTCGGCCGCGTCGACCAGCCGCTCGCGGGCCGCCTCGACGTGGTCGGGACTTCGTCGCCCCAGCGCAGCTTGGCCATCGGTTCACCCTACGGCGTCGGCCGGAATCGGTCCTGGCTGTGACATCTGTCGCGGCCCTTGCGACAAACGACAGGGTTTGTATCATCCTCGAACAGCGGTAACCCATCTACCGCAGCGAACAGGGGACCTCACATGGCCGAGTACTCGTCGACAGGAGATCATCGGACGGGAAGAGGCCAACGACCTCGACGCCATCCTCGCGCGTCGACAACCCTTACGTCGACGCCGCCGTCACCACGGTCGCCGACAACGCCGACGCCATCTTCACCTGGGACTACGAGAAGGGCGCCCGCCCGGCGCTCAACAAGCTGTACGAGAAGGCCAAGAACTCGCAGTGGAACGGCGAGACCGATCTGACGTGGGAGATCGAGGTCGACCAGGAGGCGGTCACCGTGCAGGCCTCGGCGCCGAGCCGAACTGGGAGTTCGCCATGGACTTCGACGTCGCGGGCACGCCGCTCGAGCAGTGGGGCTCGGCAAGGAATGGATCCAGTGGAACATCGAGCAGCAGAACTGGATGCTCAGCCAGTTCATGCACGGCGAGCAGGGCGCGCTGCTCTGCACCGCCAAGATCGTCGAGACCGTGCCCGTGGATCGACGCCAAGTACTACGCCGCCACCCAGGTGATGGACGAGGCCCGCCACGTCGAGGTGTTCGCCAAGTACCTCGACACCAAGCTCACCGGGCCACTACCCGCTGAACTCCCACCTCGGCCTGTTGCTCGACGACATCATCCAGGACAGCCGCTGGGACATGACCTACCTCGGCATGCAGATCATGGTCGAGGGCCTGGCCCTGGCCGCCTTCGGCTACATGCACATGCTCACGCCCGAGCCGCTGCTCAAGCAGCTGCTCCGCTACGTCATGAGCGACGAGGCCCGCCACGTCGCCTTCGGCGTGCTCTCGCTGAAGGAGTACTACGCCGAGCTCACCGATGCCGAGCTGCAGGGAGCGCCAGGAGTTCGCCTTCGAGGCCGCCCTGCGCATGCGCGATCGCCTGCTCGCCGTCGAGGTGTGGGAGCGCATGGGCATCGACCCGAAGGTCATCATCGAGCCGCCTCCGCGGCGATCAGCCTCGAGGATCCGTTCCAGCAGATGCTGTTCGCCAAGATCGTGCCGAACTGCAAGAAGCTCGGCCTGCTCGAGGCCAGCGACGGCTGGCTGCGCGACCGCTTCACCGAGATCGGCGTCATCCAGTTCGAGGACTGGGCCGACACGAGCGAGGAATACGAAGACCTCGACGAGACTCGCCAAGGACCGCGCCCTGCCTGATCCGGACGAGCTGAGTACGTCGCTCTTCTGTCGCGGTTGGTAGCACGTGGATCGGCACTGGCACGGTCACGACCCGGTGTTCGGTCGCATCCGTAGCCGTGCTCGCAGCACGAGGGCGCTCTGGTTGTGCAGCAACTGCTCCCACCAGTGGCTGAGCACGAACTCGGGAACGACGACGGTGACGATGTCGTCGGGCCACTCCCTGTCGAGGTCGTCGATGAACCGAGCACCGGCGCGGACAGCTCGCGGTAGGGCGAGTACACCGTGCGGAGCTCGACGGGGATGTCGAAGCTGCTCCCACTGATCTGCGAGATGCGCTCCTGCTGCTCGTCGTTGTGGACGACGGACAGGGCGAGGAGGCGATCGGGCGCCAGGGACCGGGCGTAGGTGATGGCGTCGAGCACGCCGCGGTGCACCTGGCCGACCAGCACGATGACGGTGTGGCGGTGGCGGCTGCGACTGGTAGCCGGCGGGCACTCGGATGGCCCGCTCGACCCGGTCGTAGTGCTGCTGGATCGACCGGAAGAACACCACGATCGATCGGGATCAGCGCCACCGGGATCCACGCGCCGATAGGTGAACTTCGAGACGACCACGACGAGCAGCACGATGAACGGTGGCCACCGCGCCGACGGCGTTGATCACCTGGTTGCGGCGCCAGCCCTTCTCCTGCACGCTGCCGGTGGTGGATCACCATGCCGGCCTGCGAGAGGGTGAAGCCGGTGAACACGCCGACGGCGTAGAGCGGGATCAGGGCGCTGGTGATCGCCGCCGAAGCCGACGATGAGCAGGCCGGCCACGACGGGTCAGCACCAGGATGCCGTTCGAGAAGACGAGCCGGTCGCCCCGGTTGCTCAGCTGGCGCGGCAGGTAGCCGTCGCTGGCGATGATCGACGACACGCGCGGGAAGTCGGCGAAGGCGGTGTTGGCCGCCAGGATGAGGATGGCGAAGGTCGACGAACTGCAGGACGTAGTAGAGGACGACGCCGATGCTCCCGATGCTGCTCGTGCCGTCGGTGTAGACGTAGCGAGCCATGTCGAGAGCAGCGTCTGGCGCTCTCGCTCACGGTCGGCTGCAGGTTGGCTGGGCCAGCACCGAGATGCCCGATGAAGAGCGTGCCGAGGATGCGGCCCATCGCCACAGGGTGGTGGCCGCGTTCTTCGACTCGGGCTTCTTGAAGGCGGGCACGCCGTTGGAGATGGCCTCGACGCCGGTCAGCGCCACGGCGCCGGAGGAGAACGCCCGCAGCAAGAGCAGCACCGTGATGCCCGGTGAAGACGGGCTGCCGTCAGGTCCCGGTGTCTCGACCGCGATCTCCTCGAGCGCCGCCTGGTCGACCGGCATGGGGGCCAGGCCGCGGGCGAAGACCTCGTACAGGCCGAACACGATCAGGATCGTCAGGCTGACCATGTACGTGTACACGGGCGGGGCGAAGATCTTGCCCGGACTCCTTGGTGCCCCGCAGGTTGGCGAGCATCATCAGCAGCAGGGCGGCCAGGCAGAGCTCGACTGCGGTACGGGCGCAGCAAGCTGGCGAAGGCGGAGGTGATGGCGGCGATGCCGGCGGAGATCGAGACCGCCACCGTGAGGACGTAGTCGACCAGCACCGACGCACCCGCCACCAGCGACGGCGTCGATGCCGAGGTTCTCGCGGCTCACCACGTAGGACCCGCCGCCGTTCGGGTAGGCGTAGATGGTCTGGCGGTAGCTCGTGATGACGATGGCCAGCAGGAGCGCGACGACGATCGAGATCGGCACCAGAGTCGTTGAGCGCCGCCATGCCCACGACCGGCACCAGCACGAGGAGGATCTCCTCGGTGGCGTAGGCGGTGGAGGAGATGGCGTCGGACGCGAAGACGGCGAGGGCCGTCGGGCGACCCAGGCGCTGCTGGTGCTCGTCCGGAGCTGGCGAGCGGCGGCCCGACGATCAACCGCTTCAGCCTGAGTACATGCGTCCTCCCCCCGAAGTCGATCACGGCCCTACGGGCTGTCTCGCCGATGAGCGATTCGGGGGCACCCTAGCCAGGCTCTCGCGCCGGGAGGGACGAGGGTGACCGTTCGGTCAGCGAGCAGTCAGGAACTCGTCAGCTCAGTAGATGGCCTTTTCGCCGGCGTCGAGGTGCACGGGGACCGCGACCACCACGGTGTTCGGGCGGAGGCGAAGGCGGTTGCGCAGCACGAGCGCGCTCTGGTTGTGGAGCAGCTGCTCCCACCAGTGGCTCAGGAGGAACTCGGGCACGACCACGGTGATGATGTCGTCGGGCCACTCGCGGTCGAGGTCGTCGACGAACTGCATCACCGGCGTGGCGAGCTCGCGATACGGCGAGTAGACGGTGCGCAGCTCGACCGGGATCTCGTGGCGCTCCCACTCCGCGGTGATGGCCGCCTGCTGGTGCTCGTCGTGGACGATCGTGAGCGCGATGAGGCGGTCGGGGCCGAGCGAGCGGGCGTAGGTGAGCGCGTCGAGGACGCCGCGGTGCACACGTGCCGACGAGCACGACGACCGTGTGGCGGTGGCGGCGGCGAGCGGTAGTCGAGCGGCACCTCGAGGGCCTGCTCGACCCGGACGTAGTGCTTGTGGATCGATCGGAAGAAGACGACGATCACCGGGATCAGGGCCACCGGGATCCAGGCGCCGTAGGTGAACTTCGACACGACCACCACGAGCAGCACGATCAGGGTGGCGACCGAGCCGACGGCGTTGACGACCTGGTTGCGGCGCCAGCCCTTCTCACGCTCCTTGCGATGGTGGATCACCATGCCGGCCTGCGAGAGCGTGAAGCCGGTGAACACGCCGACGGCGTAGAGCGGGATCAGGGCGCTGGTGATGCCGCCGAAGCCGACGATCAGTGCGCCGGCCACGACCGCCAGCACCAGGATGCCGTTGGAGAACACCAGGCGATCGCCCCGGTTGCTGAGCTGGCGGGGCAGGTAGCCGTCGGCCGCGATGATCGACGAGACCCGGGGGAAGTCGGCGAAGGCGGTGTTGGCGGCGAGCACCAGGATGGCGAAGGTGGAGAACTGCAGCACGTAGTAGAGGATCCCTCCCAGGCCGCCGAGCGAGCTGGGCCCGGTGCGGTAGAGGTAGTTGGCCATCGTCGACAGCAGCGTCTCGTTCTCGCTGACCGTCGGCTGCAGGTTGTGGGCCAGCACCGACAGGCCCATGAACGCGGTGCCGAGGATGAGGCCCATCGCGATGAGCGTCGTGGCCGCGTTGTGCGACTCGGGCTTCTTGAACGCGGGCACGCCGTTGGAGATGGCCTCGACGCCGGTGAGCGCGACGGCACCGGAGGAGAACGCTCGCAACAGCAACAGCACGGTGAGGCCGGTGAACATCGGGTTGGCGGTCGGGTTGGCGGCGATCTCGATGAGCGCCTCCTGCGTTCACCGCCATCTGGGGCAGGCCCTTGGCGAACACCTCGAACAGGCCGAAGGCCACCAGCAGCGCCAGGCTGACCACGTAGGTGTAGACGGGTGGGGCGAAGAGCTTGCCCGATTCCTTCGTGCCGCGGAGGTTGGCCAGCGTCATGACCAGCAGCGCGCCGAGGCAGAACTCGATGCGGTACGGACGCAGGCCGGAGAAGGCGGAGGTGACGGCGGCGACACCGGCCGAGATCGACACCGCGACGGTGAGGATGTAGTCGACGAGCAGCGATGCGCCGGCGATCAGCGACGGCAGGGCGCCGAGGTTCTCGCGGCTCACCACGTAGGACCCGCCGCCGCTCGGGTAGGCGTAGATGGTCTGGCGGTAGCTCGTGATCACGATCGCGAGCAGCAGGGCCACCACGATCGAGATGGGCACCAGGGTGTTCGAGCGCGGCCATGCCGACGACCGGCACGAGGACGAGCAGGATCTCCTCGGTGGCGTAGGCGGTGGAGGAGATCGCGTCAGAGGCGAAGACGGTCAGCGCCGTCGGACGGCCGAGGCGCTGGTGCTGCTCCTCGGTGCTGGCGATCGGCGGCCCGACTATCAGCCGCTTCAAGCCTGAGTACATGTGCTGCCCCTGTGGTCGGATGGCCATCGCGCCCCGGACGGATCGGTTGAATCTAGGCGACCGGGTGTCGGCGCTGACAATGCCCGACCCGGCGCGATGTCAGCTTCCGGACAGGTCGGTGGGGGAGCATGGTCCGGTGCCGAGCAGGTTGGAGGGTCGATGGGCGCGGGGCTTAGGATGCCGGCTCGTGCCCGTCTGGGCAGGAGGAGGTCCGGTAGGTGCACGTCATCGTCGTCGGGTGCGGTCGGGTGGGCTCAGGCTTGGCCGCCAACCTCGAGTCTCAGGGCCACACCGTGGCCGTCATCGACCGCCGGGCCGAGGCGTTCCGTCGCCTCCCGCCGGACTTCAGCGGCCGCACCATCGTCGGGGTCGGCTTCGACCGGGCCCGCCTCCTCGATGCCGGGGTCGAGCAGGCCGGAGCGCTCGCCGCGGTGACCAACGGCGACAACTCCAACATCGTCGTCGCCCGGGTCGCCCGTGAGGCGTTCGAGATCGACCGGGTCGTGGCCCGCATCTACGACCAGCGCCGGGCTGCGATCTACGAACGCCTCGGCATCCCCACCGTGGCCACCGTGCAGTGGACGATCGAGCGGGTGCTCCGCCGGATCCTCCCCGACACCGCTGGCGTGGAGTGGATCGACCCGTCGGCGCAGGTCTGCCTGATCGAGCGCAGCATCCCCGACACGTGGGCCGGCCATCGCCTCGACGACCTCGAATCGTCGGGCGTGGTGCGGGTGGCGGGCCTGTCCCGCCTCGGCAAGGGCGCCATCCCGACCCCCGGACTGCTGGCCCAGGAGGGCGATCTCGTGTGGCTCGCCGTCTCGGGCGAATCGATCGACGTGGTCGACGCCGCTCTGGCGGCCGGTCCGGTCAAGGGAGGCCACTGATGCGAGTCGTCCTGGTCGGTGGCGGCAACGTCGGCACCTACATCGCCCGAGAGCTGCATGCCAGCTGGCCACGACGTGCTCATCGTCGAGGAGGACCCCAACCGGGTCGCCCAGGCGTTGGCCAACAACGAGCCCGAGGGCGTGACCTGGCTCCAGGCCGACGCCTGTGAGGTGTCCGAGTTCGTGAAGGCCGAGCCGGGCAAGGCCGACGTGGTCGTGGCCGTCACCGGCGACGACGAGGACAACCTCGTGATCTCGCTGCTGGCCAAGCAGGAGTTCGGTGTGCCCCGCGTCGTCGCCCGGGTCAACAACCCGGCCAACGAGTGGCTCTTCAACGAGACCTGGGGGACCGACGTCTCGGTGTCGACGCCCCACCTGCTCACCGCGCTGGTCGAGGAGGCCCTGTCGGTCGGCAGCCTGGTGCGCCTGCTCGCCTTCGAGGGCGGTCGGGTCCGCCTGTCCGAGGTCACGCTGGCCGACGGCTCGCCGGCCGAGGGCAAGGAGGTCCAGGAGCTCGGCCTGCCGCGCGACTCCACCGTGGTGGCCATCCTGCGTCAGGACCGCGTGGTCGTCCCCCGGGGCGACACCGTGCTGTTCAGCGGTGACGAGGTGCTCGTGCTCGTCAGCAACGAGTCCGAGGACGACGTCCGCACGATCCTGGTCGGCTAGCCCGCCGCGAGCGTGCGACCGAGGGCACAGAGATCAGGTCAACGTGTAGCTGGGGTTGAGGAGGGTGAGGCGGTTGCGCTCGAGCCGGCCCACTCCTTCGACCCGGAGGCCACCGCCCAGCTTGAGGCCCGGCAGCTTGCGTCGTCCGGTGAACACGACGATGGCCCGCCCGGTGCCGTCCCCGATGGTGACCTCGAGGCTCGGCACGTCGGCCCGAGGGACCACCCGGGTCTCCTTGACCTCGCCCGACAGCGTGATCGTCTCGCGCAGCGGGGCCTCGCCGATCCGGCTGACGTCCTCGGCCCCGTAGCCCTTCTGCAGGCGGGTGCTGTCGAGCTCGTCGACGGTGGTGTTGAGGCGCTTGCGCAGGTTCTTCATCACCATCGCCACACCTTGGCACACCGCGTGGCCCTCCGAGACCTCGGTCGGGTGGTTGCCACGAGGGCCGACTCCCGCCATACTCCACGGCGAGAGGGGAGTACCCCACCTCGATGGTGTCGTCATCACGATCGTCCTCCCTGCAGGACGATCCGGTGCCATCGGTAGCGAGCTCACGGTTCGCTACGGGGGAGACCTCCGGTCGGCCGTTCGGTCCCAGAGATCGACGCGGTCGTTGGCCCCCGCCCCACCGGAGCATCGTGACCTCGACCCCCGCACCCGCTTCATCTGGTCGGCCTGTCGTGCCCAAGGGCACGACCTGGGCCGTGTTCGACGTGCAGCAGGTCATCGCCGGCCTCGCCGTCGACCCGGCGATCGGGCTGTCCGGCGCAGAGGTGGTGCGGCGCCGGGCCCTGCACGGGCGCAACGAGCTGGCGGACCAGCCGACCCGACCGGAGTGGAAGAAGTTCCTCGACCAGTTCCGCACCGGCATCGTGGCCATCCTGGCGGCCGCTGCGGTGCTGGCCGGGGCGGTCGGCGACATCAAGGACACGGTCGTCATCGCTGCGGTCCTGTTGCTGAACGCCATCCTCGGCTACCTGCAGGAGGCCAAGGCCGAGACCGCGATGGCCGCGCTCGAGCGCATGCTCGTCACCACCGTGCGGGTGCGTCGTGACGGGCAGCTCGACCAGGTGCCCATCGACGAGCTCGTCCCCGGCGACGTGGTGCTGCTCGAGCCGGGCGACCGGGTGCCGGCCGACGGGCGCCTGACCCTGGCCGCGGGGCTCTCGATCGACGAGTCGGCGCTCACCGGTGAGTCGGTGCCGGTCGACAAGTTCACCGACGTCATCGATGTTGATCCCGGGGTCGACCTCTCGATCGGTGAACGGGCCAACCTCGCCTACCTCAACACCACGGTCACCAAGGGTCGGGCCGAGCTGGTGGTCACCGAGACCGGCATGCACACCGAGATGGGCAAGATCGCCGAGCTGCTGGCGTCGGCCGATCCGGGCCCGACGCCGCTCGAGCGCCAGCTCGACGGGCTCACCCGTCGGCTGGCCATCATCGCGGTGGCCGCGGTGGGGCTGGTCTTCGTGCTCCAGGTGGTGCAGGGCGCCGACTTCGCGACGGCGATGCTGGGCGCCGTGGCGCTGGCCGTGGCGGCCATCCCCGAGGGTCTGCCCGCGGTCGTCACCGTGACCCTGGCGGTCGGCGTCAGCCAGATGGCGAAGCGCAACGCCATCGTGAAGCGGCTGCACTCGGTCGAGACCCTCGGGTCGACGACGGTGATCTGCTCGGACAAGACGGGCACGCTGACGCTGAACCAGATGACCGCCCAGCACCTGATGATCGGCGATCTGCGCATCGAGATCAGCGGGTCGGGATACGGCCGGGAAGGCGCGCTGACCACCGCGGACGGCGCGGTTGCCGGCGAGCTGCCCGGTCGTCGCGACGTGGCGCGGGCGGTCGAGGCCGGCGCGCTGTGCAACGACGCCGCTGTGCGCGACGGCGCGCTGGTGGGCGACCCGACGGAGGGCGCTCTGGTGGTGCTGGCCACGAAGGCCGGCCTCGAGGTGGACGCCCGGCGGGTGGCGTCGCCCCGCATCGGCGAGGTCCCGTTCGACTCGGCCACCAAGTACATGGCCACGTTCCACGCCGACGGTGACGAGGTCGTCTGCCATGTGAAGGGAGCGCCCGACCGGCTGCTCGGACGCTGCACCGATCTCGCCGACGGCTCGGGCTCGCGGGTGGCGATCGACGACGACGTGCTGGCCGACCGGTTGGCCGAGAACGATCGCCTGGCCGGCACCGGCCTGCGGGTGCTCGCGCTGGCGTCGCGCCGCTACCCGGCCGCCGCGGTCGAGCTGGCGGCCGACGGCACGGTGGTCGACGGCGACCGCTACGTGGACGGCCTCACCCTCCTCGGCCTGGTCGGCATCGTCGACCCGCCTCGCGACGAGGCCCGGGCCGCCATAGCGCTGTGCCACCAGGCCGGCATCGAGGTGAAGATGATCACGGGGGACCACGCGTCGACGGCCGGCGCCATCGCCCGCTCGCTCGGCATCGACGGCGACGTCGTCAGCGGTGACGACCTCGACGGGTTCGACGACGACGAGCTCGCCCGCCGCATCGACTCGATCGGCGTGTGCGCCCGGGTGTCGCCCGAGCACAAGGTGCGCGTCGTCCGCGCGCTCAAGGCCAACGGCCACGTGGCGGCCATGACCGGTGACGGCGTGAACGACGCGGCGGCGCTGCGCACCGCGGACATCGGCGTGGCCATGGGCATCACCGGCACCGAGGTCACCAAGGAAGCGGCCGACATGGTGCTGGCCGACGACAACTTCGCCTCGATCGTCGGGGCCGTCGAGCTCGGCCGCACCATCTACGCCAACATCGTGAAGTTCGTGCGGTTCCAGCTGTCGACCAACCTCGGCGCCATCGCCACCATCCTCGGGGCCAGCCTGCTGGCGCTCCCGGTGCCGTTCTCCCCGATCCAGGTGCTGTGGGTGAACCTCATCGCCGACGGGCCGCCGGCCATCACCCTCGGCGTCGATCCACCCGACGGCCTCGAGATGCGCAAGACGCCGAGGGCGTCGGATGCCTCGATCCTGACGGCTCGACGCATCGGGCGGCTGCTGTGGTTCGCCGCGATCATGGCCATCGGCACCCTCGGCCTGCTGGTGGTGGCCCGCGATCACTGGGGAGAGGACGTCGCGCTGAGCATGGCGTTCACCGCGTTCGTGCTCTTCCAGATGTTCAACGTGTTCAACGCCCGCACCGAGAACGAGACGGTGTTCACGGCGCAGATGCTGGCCAACCGCAAGCTGCTGCTGGCCATCGCCTCGGTCGTGGTGCTGCAGGTGCTGGCCGTCGAGTGGGGTCCCCTGCAGAACCTGTTCGACACCGAGTCGCTGTCCTGGGATCAGGTCGGCCTGTGCTTCGCGGTGGCGTCGACCGTCTTGTGGCTCGAGGAGGCGCGCAAGCTCGGGGCGCGGGCGCTGGCCGGTCGGAGGACGTCGTGAGTCCGGTCGAGAAGTTCGGCGAGAACCCAGGCGAGACGAGCGGGGAGAGGAGCGGCGAGGCCTCCACCGGGAGGACTGGCGAGCGGACCGGGCCGCGGTCGGTGCGGCGCGAGCACTTCGACGAGCTGCTCGAGGCGGCGGTCGAAGCCGAGATCGAGACGGGCCGCCGGGAGGAGACCGTCGCGCAAGCCGAGCGCAGCCTCGTGTTCCGGGTCCTGCGGGTCACCCTCGGCGTGATCGTGGTGTGCGTCGGCATCAGCCTGCTCGTGCTCCCGGGGCCCGGACTGATCGTCATCGCCGGCGGGCTCGCGCTCATGGCCCAGGACGTTCCGTTCGCCAAGCGGTGGCTCGACAAGGTGCGTGAGCGCATCCCCGAGGACGAGGACGGCGGCATCGCCACCTGGGTCGTAGTGCTTTCGGTGTCGGCCCTGGTGCTCAGCATCGCCGGGTCGATCTGGTTCACGTTCTTCCGCTGACCGAACCCGACGAAACCCTGGTGATCCGCGTAGGCCATCCGGACTGTTTTGGTCGACGGCGGCCCGCGAGTGGAGCAAACTCCGGTCAACATCGGAAGTTCCCGTCACGGCGGTGCGCGGGTGGACGGAAGCAGGCAGGCGACATGAGCGAGGAGGTCCAGGCTGAGCCGACCGGCCCCTCCGCGCGCCCGGCCACCGTCGTCGGCGTCCTCGGCGGAGCATGGCTGCTCCTGCATGCGTTCGGGCTGCTCGGATCGGCCTCCTCGCTGACGTTCGTGCTGCTGGGCGCGGGCAGCGTGGCGGCCACGATCTACGGCACCCGGCGATGGAGAGCCCGAGCCTCAGTGGCCGTGGTGGACCTTCTGCGGCACGCTTGACGCTGTTCCTCCTCGGCGGCACGCTTCGCACCTTCTACGACACCCTCGGTGATCTGGGCCGAACGCGCTCGATCGTCCCCGACCTGGTCACCCTGCCCGGCTACCTGCTGCTGGCGGTGGGGTTCATGGGCCTCGTGCGGGCCCGCCGCCGGAACCAGGGCAGCGACCTCGACGCGCTGCTCGACGCCGCGGTCGCCGGGCTGGCCGCCCTCACCCTGGCCTGGGCGTTCGTCATCAGCCGGTTGCTGCACGACCAGGTGGTGTCGGGGCAGGTCAAGTTCCTGCTCATCTGCTACCCGGCGCTGTCGGTCTTCCTCGTCGCCATCGTGGCCAGCCTCGCTTTCAGCGCCAACCAGCGCCCGGTGATCGCGTTCCGCCTCGTGCTGTTCGGCATGGCGTCGATGCTGGTCGGCGACGTCATCTACATGTTCGTCGACACCGGCCTGTGGCAGGTCCGCCATCAGTTCGTCGACCTCCCGTACGGGATGGCCTACCTGCTCTTCACGGTCGCGGTGCTGCACCCGTCGCTGCCCTCGTCTCCGATCCACCCCGCGTAGAGGAGAGCCCGCCTCGCCGGGCCCGCCTCGTGCTCGTCGGCCTGGCGCTGTGCATCCCCGCGCTCGTGTCCCTCAGCCCAGACCGGTGCCGGCAGCACCCGCGATCGCGTCGTGCTCGGCGTGATCGTGCTGGCGCTCACGGCCACCGTGTCGCTGCGGGTGTCGAGAGCCCTCTCGCAGCACGCCCGGTCCGAGGCCCGGCTCATCCACCAGGCGCAGCACGACACGCTCACCGGCCTGCCGAACCGCACCTTCGTGCAGGCCCACCTGACCCGGGCGCTGGCCCAGGGCGCGGACAGCGGGCAGGGCGTGGCCGTGCTGTTCCTCGACGTCGACCGGTTCAAGACCATCAACGACACGCTCGGCCACAGCATGGGCGACGAGCTGCTCGTGTCGGTGTCGCGGCGGCTGCGGGCCAACCTCCGCGAGGACGACCTCGTGGGTCGGGTGGGAGGCGACGAGTTCGTGATCGTGATCCAGGGCGTGCGCGACGCCGAGCACGCCATCGAGATGGCCGAGCGCGTGCGACTCGGCTTCGCCGTGCCGTTCCGCCTGCGCGACGCCGAGATCCCGACCGCCACCAGCATCGGTGTGGCGCTGCAGCTCGGGGTCGGCGAGCCGCTCGGCGCCGAGGCGATGCTGGGCGACGCCGACAGCGCGATGTACCAGGTGAAGGACATCGGCGGCGACGCGGTCGTGCTGTTCGACGCGTCGATGCGGGATCGGGCCGAGCGGCGCCTCGAGCTCGAACGGGAGCTGGGCCACGCCCTCGACCGGGGCCAGCTCTCGCTGAGCTTCCAGCCCGTCCTCCAGCTGCACGACAGCCGGGTCACCGGTCTCGAGGCGCTGGTCCGCTGGGACCATCCGACGCTCGGAACCGTTCCGCCGGACGTGTTCATCCCGGTGGCCGAGGACACCGGTCTCATCACCGAGATCGGTGCGTGGGTGATCGACGAGGCGTGCGCCGAGCTGGCCGCGCTGCGGGCCACGGTGAAGGGCGGGGCCGATCTGTCCATGGCCGTGAACATCTCGGCCCGTCAGCTCCGGGGCGACTCGCTGCTCGACACCGTGGCCCGGGCACTCATGCGCCACGCGCTGCCGGCGTCATCGCTGTGCCTCGAGCTCACCGAGTCGCTGCTCATGGAGAACGTGGGCATGACCTCCAAGCTGCTGAGCGCGCTGCGATCGGCCGGTGTGCGGATCTCGGTCGACGACTTCGGCACGGGCTACTCGTCGCTGGCGTACCTCAAGCGGCTCCCGGTCGACGAGGTCAAGATCGATCGGTCGTTCGTGAGCGATCTCGATGCCGACGGCGCCAACACCAGCCTGGTGGCCGCGGTCGTGGCCATCGCCGCGTCGTTGGGCATCTCGACGGTGGCCGAGGGCGTCGAGAAGCCAGAGCAGGCGGCGCGCCTGCACGAGCTGGGCTGCAACGAGGCCCAGGGCTACTGGTTCTCGAGGCCGGTGCCGGCCAGCGAGATCGTGGCGGTGATGGAGCGACTGGGTCTGGCGTCCGAGCGTCGGCTGCGCATCGTCCGTGACCTGGCCTGACGCGCCGCAGAGCTTGGCACGCGGCTCAACCTGTGGCGGCGAGGTCCCGAGTGCCGGAGGTGCCGCGCGGCAGGCTGCCGTCCCACGAGGGGATCGACACCGCGGCCTCGAGCCCTCGGCTCTGGAAGAGGATCTCGTGCATCCCCGGGTCGGTGATGGCCAGGCGCTGGTCGTAGTCCTCGAGATCGCACCAGACCGGGAGGCTCGACGGGGAGTCGAGGTAGCTCATGGGCTCGACGCCGTCGAATGTCGAGAACGGTCGGCCGGTGCCCTGCTGGATCAGGTCGAGCACGACGAGGTCGAGGATGGCCAGCACCCAGCGCACGTCGCGGTGGCGGGCGAGCTGGATCACTCCCTGGTACAGGGCCAGGCTGATGAGCCCGTTCGTCGACGCGCCCCGGTAGTCCGGGTTGACGGCGATGGTGGCGATGTCCCAGACCTGCTCCGGGGAGCTCGAGCCCGGTCCGGTGCAGCACCTCGGCGACCGGCTGCGACCAGGCTGGCTTCGAGGTCCACCGACGTCTTCAGTCCCGCCGCGGACGGCAGGATGAGGCGCATGGCGCCGGCGGCCTGGCCGCGCAGGTGGTCGACGACGCAGAGGTGGACGCTGGATGCCTCGTAGGGGTCGTACTCGGCGGCGAGCATCTCGGCGGTGTTGCCGAAGTACTCGAAGAAGACGTCTCGCTCGACCGCGCGGGCCAGCTCGGCGGCCGGGTCGGCCGATGGGATGACGTAGAGCCCGAAGGGCGTGTTGCTGCGCTGACCGGCGGCCACGAGGTCGGCCATGAGCGCCGCGTGGTCGAGATCGATGTCGACCCGGTCGGTGGCGGTGTGCGTGGTGGGCTCCATCAGAACTCTCTCCCGATGATCTCGTCGGCCGAGAAGAACGCGCCGGTGAAGGCGACCGCCTCGTGCGGGTCGAACGGCTTGCACGTGTAGATGTCGACGCTGAAGAACCGGGTGGGATGCTCCCACGCGTAGAAGTGCGCGCCCGAGGTCTCCCAGTGGACCCACCCGGCCCAGCCGTAGGTCTCCGACCGATGGGTCACCGGCTCGGTCAGCACCGTCATGTCGCACACCGCGCCGAGCTCGACGAGGTAGCGGGCGATGCTCTCGGCATCGATCGGATCGGGTGGTCGACCCTCGATCACGAGGCGTTGGCGGTGGATCATCGGGGCCAGGTCGGGCAGCACATCGGTCCGTGCGCCGACGACGATCGGATCGGGCCGCGCATGGTCGACGACGGGTGGGGTCTGGAGCATGGGGTGGTTCCTCGCACATTGTGGGTGGCTGGCGTCACGGACAGTGTCGCCTGCATCTCCCAGGTGGTGGGAGATCCGACCCTGCCCGCCACTTCTCCCGTCGGCCATCGCGGGCCGATTCTTGACCGTCTGAGGTGACCTGGAGCGGCGCACCGTGCCGTCGGCACGACCCGACCCGGCCGCGTCAGACGAGGGTGTGGGGGAACCCGATGCGCACCTCGACGCCCGGCGACCAGTGCACGAGCGGGTCGCCGGTGGGGCTCGGGAGCCCGGTGGCAGCGATCAGCTCGTCGCGCAGGTGCAGCACCCGGGCCCGGTGCAGCGGCCAAGGCGGGTGATCGGCCCGGGCGTAGCGCTGGCCGTGGCCGCTGACGCTGAACAGCCGCCATCGGGCCGTGAGCCAGTGGTCGAGCCCTTCGAGCTCGGCCGGTCCGAACGGCTCACCGATCTCGATGGCGACATCGCTCGACGCGCCGACCGGGCCGGGCCAGCGCCGACGGCTCTGGTACGACACGACCGGACCCACGGTGGTGACGGCCATCTTCGACCAGAAGTAGGGGAGGTGATAGGTCGTGCGAGCGGTGACGACGGCCGAGGCGCGGCCCGCGTCGAGTGAGAGGAACCACACGCCGGTCGAGCCATCGGGGGCCCGTACGTAGGTGCGCACGTTGGTCTCGGGGAAGTTCGAGAGCCATGGCACCGGTGCGACGCGGGGCAGGCGGACCTGCATCTCGAACGGCACCAGACCGACCCACGCGGACCCGTCGAACGTCTCGACCACGAGGGGGTCGGGGACGAGCTGCTGGACGACCTCGGGGTCGAACCGCCAGTGCAGGAACGTGAGGTTGTCCCAGCGCATGATCATGCTGGCCCGCTCGACCGGCTGTGGGCAGAACGGGCCCGGCTCGGGACCCGACTCGAGCCACGTCTCGGGTTGCTGATCGTTCGGGATCATGCTGGTAGCATACATACGTATGAACAACTCCGTCGATCAGAGACGAGCGCGGGGGACGGGGTCATCCGGCACACGGGACGACCTGCTCCGGGCAGCCCGACACTGCGTGCGCGAGCACGGGCTGGCCGGCACCACGTCGCGGCAGATCGCGGCGCAGGCCGACGCCAACCTCGCAGCGATCACGTACCACTTCGGTTCGAAGGACGAGCTCATCGCCGAGGCGTTGTTCGGCGAGATCGAGCGTCGGGTCCGCCCGGCCCTCGCCGTGCTCGGCGGCGACGGCGAACCGGCCCAGCTGATGCTGCAGGCGGTCCAGGAGCTCCTCGCAGAGTTCGAGCGGTCGAAGCGCGACACGCTCGTCTACCTCGAGGCGCTGCTCCTGGCCACGCGAGACGCCCGCTACCGACGGCGGGCGCTGAGGCTCTATCGAAGCGCTGGCGACGCGCTGGCCTCGATGATCGAAGGGATGGCCGCCGACGGTCTGATCCCGGGGTGGGTCGAGGCCGAGCCGATGGCCTCGCTCGTCCTGTCCGTGGCCAACGGCATCGCGTTGCAGACGCGGCTCGACCCCAGCGGCCCGGACCACAGCGCCATGGCCGCCCAGTTCGCCGGGTTGCTGCTCGCGGCATCTACCCCGACCGGAACCTGATCCGGAACCCGTCGGTCCACCGCCGCCCGCCGTGCCACGATGCGCGGGTGGACGAGACGCGCGTCGATCGCTGGTTGTGGGCGGTCCGGATGTACAAGACCAGGTCCGAGGCCACCATGGCGTGTCGTGGTGGCCATGTTCGGGTCAACGGCTCGCCGGCCAAGCCGGCAAGCCATGTGCGCGTCGGCGACCGCGTCTCGGCCCGGGTCCACGGCCTCGACCGCGTGCTGGAGGTGGTCCGGGTGATCGACAAGCGCGTCGGTGCACCCGTCGCGGCCGAGTGCCTCGTCGATCACAGCCCACCACCACCGCCTCGAGACGAGAGCGCCCCCGCGTTCGTGCGGGATCCGTCCGCCGGACGGCCGACCAAGAAGGACCGGCGCAGCATCGAGCGGTTCCGGGGTCGCTGAGGTCTCGTCGCTTCGGGGCAGGAACATGAGCGGGGCTCCGCGACGTTGAGAGCATCGGGTCGGACGGATGGTCCGGACGCATCGATGAGGAGAAGCACGATGGCTGATCGCGGTCGAGTGAAGGTCGAGCAGGGCAACAAGCGCGTGCGGGCCTACCTGCACGGTGAGGTGGTGGCGGACTCGACCCGTCCGCTGCTGGTCTGGGAGATCCCGTACTTCCCCGCGTACTACTTCCCCGAGGCCGACGTCCGCACCGAGCTGCTCGTGCCGTCCGGGCGAACCGAGCACTCGCCGAGCCGAGGTGACTCGACCTATTCCCACATCGACGTGGGCGGGGCCCGTGCCGAGGACGCCGCCTGGCGGTTCCCGGACTCCCCGATCGAGGAGCTCCGGTCGGCGATCCGGCTGGACTGGGATGTGATGGACGCCTGGTTCGAGGAGGACGAGCAGGTCTACGTCCACCCCCGCAGCCCGTACACCAGGGTCGACGTGCTGCACAGCTCACGTCACGTGCAGGTGGAGATCGACGGCGTGACCGTGGCCGACTCCGTGCGACCCGTGCTGCTGTTCGAGACGGGCCTCCCGATCCGCTACTACCTGCCCAAGACCGACGTCCGCCTCGACCTGCTGACGCCGAGCGACACCACCACCCAGTGCCCCTACAAGGGGACGGCGGAGTACTACTCGGTCACGGTCGACGGGACGAAGCACGACGACGCGGTCTGGTGGTACCGGGCCCCGCTGCGCGAGTCGGAGGGCATCGCCGGCCTGGTGGCCTTCTACAACGAGCGGGTCGACATCATCGTCGATGGCGAGCGGCTCGAGCGCCCCCGGACCAAGTTCTCCTGACCTTCTCCGTCGTCGGGTCGGGAGGCAGCACGGCGATCGATGTGTGGTGAGCCGGCTGCCTAACCTTCGGCCATGAGCATCGCCGTGGAGATCGCCGAGCTGGAGGAGCGCATCGCCGAGTACGGGGCGCAGGCGTTCCTCGTGACGGTGCGGGACGAGGGCACCCCACACGTGGTGTCGGTCGTCGTGCGGGTCGAGGCCGGACGGCTGCGCATGGGTGCCGGATCGCGGACCCGGGCGAACCTCGGCCAGCGCCCGACGGCCACGCTGCTCTGGTCCCCGCTGCCCGCCGGCGCCTACAGCCTGATCGTGGATGCCACCGCCGATCCGGCTGGGGGCGACGACGAGTCGATCGCCCTGGACGTCTCCTCCGCCGTGCTCCACCGCATGGCCGGCGCCTCGGGTGACGGCCCCACGTGCCTGCCGGCCACCTCCACCTGACCGCAAGCCTGGATCGACGGCGTGGCTCGCTAGTGTCGCCGGCCATGGAAGGCAACGCGCACGACCAGCGACCTGAGGCCTGGAGCGCCGGAGCCGACGGCTACGAGTCCTCCTTCGCCCCGTTCACGTTCCCGTACTCCGCGGAGGCGCTACGCCTGCTCGGGGTCGGACCCGGCACCCGCCTGCTCGACGTGGCCGCAGGATCGGGCGCCGTCACCTTGCAGGCTCTGGCCCTGGGCGCGGACGTGCTGGCCATCGACTTCGCTTCCGGCATGGTCGAGCTGCTGGCCCGTCGGGTGGTCGAGGCAGGTCACCCCGAGACCGCGGTCGAGGTGATGGACGGCCAGTCGCTCACGCTCGACGACGCCCGCTTCGACGTGGCCATCTCGATGCTCGGCCTCATGTTCTTCCCCGACATCGGCGCCGGCATCCGCGAGCTGGCCCGGGTTACCCGCCCTGGCGGGCAGGTGGCGATCGGCGTGTGGAACCTCGACAGGTTCAGCCTGGTCACCCTGGTACGCAGGGCCGTGGCCATCGCCATGCCCGACGTCGAGCTACCCGGCGGCCTGCCCACCTGGGCCCGCATCGGCCATCCCGATGGCGTCGAGGCGTTGCTCGCGGAGCACGGCCTGCACGACATCGAGGTCCACAACGTGTCGCAGTGGTGGCGGTTCGACGACCCCGTGCGGTTCTTCCTCGACCTGCCCTCTTGGTCCCCGCCGGTGCAGCCGCTGTTCGATGCGCTCGGGGCCGAGGCGATCGATCGGGTGGCTGCCGCGTTCGTCGACGTGGTCGCCGAGGAGTCCGACCCCGAGGGCCTGCGGGCCGACGTGCTGGTCGCCATCGGGCATCGCTGACCGGCTGGTTCCACCCCTGATCGTCCCGGGCGGCTGTGGTACGACCTCGGCATGGAACCACGCGTCTCACTGGTCACGCTCGGCTACGCGGACTTCGAACGGGCCCGCAGCTTCTACTCCGCGCTGGGCTGGACGGGTGAGTCACCCGACGGCGAGGTCGTGTTCATCCAGGCCGGAGCCATGATCGTGGCGCTGTGGGACCGGAACAAGCTGGCGCTCGACAGCACGGTGGTCGACAGCGGGGGGTGGGGCGGGATCACGCTGGCCCACAACGTCCGGTCACCGGCCGAGGTCGACGGGGTGCTGGCCGAGGCCGAGGCGGCAGGAGCCACCATCGGCCGACCCGGTGCCGCCACCGAGTGGGGCGGGTACTCGGGGATCTTCCTCGACCCCGATGGCCATGCCTGGGAGGTCGCCCACAACCCGTACTGGACCATCGCCGACGACGGGTCGATCTCGCTGACCTGATCGAGCTGGCGGTGTTCTGACCTGGCCGAGCCGAGCGCCCGCCGGGCCGGTGTTCATGCGACGGTCATGGGTTGTCCAGGTTTCGTTTACCCTCGGGGTCCACACCGACCAGGGGGGTCTCGTGTCACCACTCACCCGCCGAGAGTTCATCGCCGGAGCAGCCGCTGCCGCGGCTGTGGCCGCTGTTGCGGCCTGCTCGTCCGACTCGTCGACGAACGCCGCGAGCGGAGGAACGTCGACGACCGCCACGGCGGACGGCCTGCCTGACCCGGCCAGCGCTCCGTTCGACACCGTGGTCGTGCTGATGCTGGAGAACCGTTCGTTCGACCACCTGCTCGGCTGGCTGCCCGGGGCCGACGGCAAGCAGGCCGGGCTCAGCTTTCCGGCCTACGGCGACCCGACTCGGATGGTGCCCACGGTCGACATGGGCACCGATACGCAGGCGTGCGGTGACAAGGATCCCGCGCACGACTGGCCGTCGATGGTCACCCAGTACAACGGCGGCAAGCTCGACGGCTGGCTGCAGACCCAGCCGACCGGCGACGACTTCCCGATCGGGTACTACGGGTCGGCGCAGGTCCCGGTGCTGGCGGCGCTCGCCCAGAACTACACCGTCTTCGACCGCTACTTCTGCTCGCTGCAGGCCGCCACCTGGCCGAACCGCTTCTACCAGCTGTGCGCGGCGACCGACATGGACGTAACGGAGTTCTTCCCCGGAGAAGGCAAGGCTCGCCCGTCGAACCTCCAGCTGTCGATCTTCGATCGGGTGCGGGAGGCCGGTCTCACCGCCGGGTACTACTACTGGGACGAGCCGATGACGGGGCTGTTCGCCTCGAAGCGTTACGACGACATCTCGTATTCGAAGGACCGCTTCTTCACGGACGCGGCGGCCGGGACGCTGCCCAACGTGACGTTCATCGAGCCCGACTATGGCACCATCGCGGAGTTCACCGGTACGTCGAACGACTACCACCCGCACGGCGACATCCTCGTGGGTGAGGCCTACGTGGCCGAAGTCTACGAGGCGGTGAAGTCGAGCCCCCAGTGGGATCGCACGGTGTTCGTGGTGAACTTCGACGAGAACGGCGGCTTCTATGACCACGTGCCTCCGCCCACGGTCGTCGACGACAACGTGAACCCGAACCCCGGTCCCCATCCGGACTACTCGCGGCTCGGGTTCAGGGTGCCGGCCATCGCGATCGGGCCGTTCGCCCCGAAGAAGGTCGAGTCGGCCGGCCCCTACGAGCACTGCTCGATCCTGCGGATGATCGAGTGGCGGTGGGGGCTCGAGCCGATGACGGCGCGCGACGCCAACGCCAAGAACCTGGCCGAGGCGCTCGACTTCTCGACAACGAGACCGGCGTTCGACCTGCCGGCGTTCCCGACGCCACCGAACCCGGGCTGCCCCAACCCTTCGGTAGCGCTGGCCTGACCCGACCGGTACGACCCCGCCCTGCATCTGGCCCGATCTAGGGCTGGCGCGACCTGCAGCCACAAGGGCCGCTGGTGAGCCGGCCTCAGTCCACGAGGTGCAGGGCCAGCTCGTCCCGGGAGTTGATGTCGAGCTTGCGATAGACGCTCCGGAGGTGGAACTCGATGGTCTTCGGGCTGAGGAACAGCGCGGCCGCGGCCTCACGGGTGGTGCTGCCCTCGGCCAGGAGGAGGGCGATCTGCAGCTCGCGTGGCGTGAGCTCGTTGCGGGTCGACGGGTCGCGGCGGCGGGCCGTCTCGCCCGTGGCGGCGAGCTCTGCGCTGGTGGCTTCGCACCACGGGGCGGCACCCAGCCGGCTGAAGACATCGAGTGCCCCGCGGAGGTGCTCACGGGCCCGCACGCGATGGCGGGCCCGGCGCAGGCGTGCGCCGTAGAGCAGCCGGGTCCGAGCCTCCTCGAACACGTCAGGTGTTTCCGCGTGGCACGCGAGCGCCCGGTCGAAGTGCCTGTCGATCTCGTCGTCGGGGGCGAGCAGACCCCGGCTCCGCGACGCTCGGGCGAGTGCCCACGGCTGACCCTTTGCCTCGGCCTGCTGCTCGAACGACGCGAGGTGCGCCCCGGCCCGGTCCCGGTCACCGAGACGAAGGTGCACCTCGACGAGTTCGGGCTCGGGGGACAGATCGACGTCGCCGACACCGCGCCCACGGAGCGCGGCGAGCTCGGCCTCGAAGTGCTCCAATGCCGCGTCGAGGTGCCCCAGCCCCAGCTCGAGATCGCCCAGCGCGCCGAGCGACCAGATCTCGCTCAGACCGAGGTCGAGGTCGGCGGCGAGGGCGCGGGCTTCGACCGCGTGGGCCCGACAGCTGCGCTCCTTCCCCTGCCGCGCCTCCAGCCAGGCCAGCCGGGCGAGGGCGAACCCGAGGTCCGTCCGCTGGCCGGTCTCGCGCGCCAGGTCGATTGCTTCGTGGAACGCGCTCTCGGCCTCGGTCCAGCGGTCGGACGCCATCCCGTCGAGGGCGAGGTGGCTGAGGAGGAACGGCAGCACGCCGATGGCCGACTGGCGGCGGGCGGTCTCGATGGCCCGGTCGATGAGCGTGCGGTCCACGTCCGACTCGCGCAGCCAAAGGGTCCCCATGGCTGCCCACGCCAGGAGTCGGAGGTCGCCGGCGAGGTCGTCGGACTCTTCGACCAGGGCGACGGCCTCCCGGACCAGCTCGGCTCCTCGGGCCTCGCCTCGGCCGCCGAAGATCAGCGCCATGCCCTGGGCGATCGCCGCGAAGAACGACACCCGGTTGCTGCATCCCGATCCGACGAGCGGTGGAATCCGCGCCGCGGCATCGAGCATGGCGCCCGGGTCACCGGCGTAGAACGCGGCGTTGACGGCCTCGGCGATCATGACCACGGCGCGATCCGGGTCGTCGGCGACCACCAGATCCGCTCCTTCGAGGAGGATGCGCCTTCCATCCCCGACCGGGCCCAGACGGGCGGCGATGAGCCCGCGCTGGTGCTCCACCGATGCGACGTCGGACACGGTCGGCGCGTCACGGCCGGCCACGTCGAGCAGCGAAACCGCTCGATCCGCTGAACCGCCGAGCCATGCGGCATCGGCCGCGGCCAGCAGCAACGCGCACCGTCGGCCGTCGTCGATGGCCAAGGCGCCAGCCCGCTCGAACGCCTGCGACGCCACGTCGTACGCGCTGCGGGCCCGTGCCCGGTTGGCGGCCTGTTCGAGGGCCGAGCTGGCTGCGTCATCGGGACCGAGCGCGGCCAGGGCGAGGTGCCACGCTCGGCGATCGGCCTGGGCATCAGGAAGCGCCTCGGCGAGGGCACGGTGCAGGGCACGGCGTCGGTCGGCCGGCACCGCCGCGTAGACGGCCGACCGCACCAGCGGATGCCGGAACTCCACGCGGTCGCCGGTCACTTTGACCAGGCCGACGCCCTCGGCCGCCGCCAGGTCGGCCACGTCGAGCCCGGCCCGGCTCGCGGCGCGGGCCAGAACGGGAAGCTCCCCGGTGTCGCTCGCCGCGACCAGGGCGAGCAACTCGCGGGTCGCGTCCGGGAGCCCGGCCGAGCGCTCCAGGTACACCCGGCCCACGCTGGTGATGACCGGAATCGGCGGCTCGAACTGGTTGCCGGGTGCGGTGGACGCGACGTCGTCGGCCAGCTCGACGAGTGCGAGCGGGTTGCCGCCGGTCCCGCGATGCAGCCGGTCGATGCGGTCCTCGTCGAACGCCTCGCGGCTCCCGACGAGCCCTGAGACGAGCTCGGCAGTGGCCGCCCGGTCGAGGCCTTCGAGCTGGTGGACCGGCAGGTCGGTGCCGTCGATCAGCGACGACTCGCCGGCCCGGACGGAGAGCAGCACGGCGAGGGGATCCGCGATCAGGCGACGGAACGCGAACAGCAGGGCGTCCGCGCTGGAGCCGTCGATCCACTGGGCGTCGTCGACGAGCACCAGCAGCGGTGCCTCCTCGGCGCAGGCGGCCAGGAGGCTGAGTGTGGCGGCCCCCACCGCGAAGCGGTCCTGGGCCGTGGCCGGGCGCAACGCCAGTGCGCCCTCGAGCGCCTCACGCTGCGGGACGGCCAGGCGATCGAGGTGGCCGAGCGCAGGTCGCAGCAGCTCGTACAGGGCGGCGAACGGGATGCGGGTCTCCGACTGGATGCCGCGAGCGCGCAGGACCTGGACGTCGTCGGCTGCGGCCGCCGCGGCGTCGAGGATCACCGATTTTCCGACGCCGGCTTCACCGACGACGGCCAGCACTCCGCTCCGACCGGCCCGGGCATCCTCGAGGAGGAGGGCGACCAGGCGCATCTCTCGTTCGCGACCGACCAGCACGGCAGCGAGTGTACGAGTGCCCCCGGGGCCGGGTGCGGGGGTCCGCGTGCAGGTGCAGCGGCCGAGAACCAGGGGGGTCCCCCGGAAGCGATGGGCACGCGGTCCTTCGTACGTTCGACCCGACCACCCAACGAGGAGGACCCCCATGACCACCATCGATCAGTCCCGACCCGTCGATCCCGAGAAGCTCATGAGCTTCGTGTTCCGAGCCGTCGACGAGGTCGGCGCCACCCTCAACACCGCGCTCGTGGTGATGGGCGACGAGCTCGGCCTCTACCAGGCCATGGCCGGGGCCGGGCCGCTGTCGTCAGAGGAGGTCGCGGCCCGCACCGGCACCGCCGAGCGCTACGTCAGGGAGTGGCTGAACAACCAGGCTGCCGGCGGCTACGTCGAGTACGACGCCGAGAGCGGCCGCTACACGCTTCCGCCGGAGCAGGCCGTGGCGCTCACCGACAGCTCGAGCCCGGCGTTTCTCCCGGGGTTCTTCCAGATCGCACTCGGCTCCGTGCTCGACTCGCCTCGCATCACCGAGGCGGCCAGGACCGGAGCGGGGATCGGCTGGCAGGATCACGTCCACGAGGTCCACGACGGCTGCGAGCGCTTCTTCCGCCCGGGCTACAACGCCTACCTCGTCGACGAGTGGCTGCCCGCCCTCGACGACGTCGTCGCCAAGCTGCAGGCGGGAGCGAACGTCGCCGACGTCGGATGCGGGCACGGCGCGTCGACGGTCCTGATGGCTGAGGCGTTCCCGGCCTCCACGTTCACCGGGTTCGACAGCCACGACGGCTCGATCGCGACCGCGGTGCAGCGGGCACAGGAGGCGGGTGTGGGCGAGCGCGCCCGATTCGAAGCAGCTCCCTCCACCTCGTACCCGGGGCGCGACTATGACCTGGTGACGATGTTCGACTGCCTGCACGACATGGGTGACCCGGTGGGAGCGGCCCGGCACGTACGCGAGTCGTTGGCCCCCGATGGCACCTGGCTCATCGTCGAACCGGTTGCCGGCGATCGGGTCGAGGACAACCTCAACCCTGTGGGGAGGGCCTACTACGGGTTCTCGACGCTGCTCTGCACACCGTGCTCGCTGTCGCAGGAGGTCGGACTCGCCCTCGGTGCCCAGGCCGGCGAGGCGCGGATCCGCGACGTCGTCACCGGCGCCGGGTTCACCCGGTTCCGACGGGTCGCCGAGACGCCGTTCAACGCGGTCTTCGAGGTCCGTCCGTGAGCTCGTCGTTCGTGAGCTCGGCGTGTGGGTCGAGAGGGTCGAGAGGAGGCTGACGATGCGCGCGAGGGAGCCGGACGCCGAGGGCTACGTCGAGCGCAACGGCGTCAAGGTCGGGTACGAGGTGTTCGGCCACGGCACGCCGACGCTGCTGCTCCTGCCGGCGTGGACGATCGTTCACAGCCGGTTCTGGAAGATGCAGGTGCCCTACCTGGCGGACCACTACCGCGTCATCACGTTCGATCGGCCCGGCAACGGCCGGTCTGATCGGACGCTCGACCCCGACGCCTACGGGGTGGAGGCCATCGTCGATCACGCCCTCGCAGTGATGGACGCCACCGACACCGATCGGGCGATGCTCGTGAGCCTGTCCCAGGGCGCCCAGGAGTCGTTGCTGCTGTCCGCCGACCACGCCGATCGGGTGCTGGGTGCCGTCTACCTCGGTCCGGCGCTCCCGATCGAGCCGGGGCACCCGGAGCGGAACGCGGCCGCCGAGCGGTTCTTCGATCCCTACCCGGCCAGCCGGACGGCTGGGACCGCATGAACGCCCGGTACTGGATCGACCACTACGAGGACTTCGTCGAGTTCTTCTTCTCCCAGTGCCTGCCCGAGCCGCACTCGACCAAGCAGCTCGAGGACGACGTCCGATGGGCGGGTGAGACCACCCCCGAGGTGCTGCTCGCCGACGTGCAGGCGATCGTCCTGCCGGAGACCGCGGTCGAATGGGCCGGACGGTCGGAGGTGCCGACGCTCGTGATCCACGGCACCGACGATCGCATCAGCCCGGTCAGTCGAGCGCAGACCCTGGCGGAGAAGACCGGTGGTGAGCTCGTGCTCCTGGAGGGAGCGGGGCATCTGGCCGCTCGGCCGCGATCCGGTGCGGGTCAACCTCCTGATCCGCGAGTTCGTCGATCGGGTGGTGCCCCCGCCGCTGACCGTCACCGCACTGGAGCCGCGGCCGCGATCGGCGGCGGCGCGCGCTGTTCGTCTCGTCGCCGATCGGGCTGGGCCACGCGCGTCGTGACGTCGCCATCGCCGAGGAGCTCCGACGGCTCCACCCTGACCTCGAGATCGACTGGCTGGCCCAGCACCCGGTCACCCGGATGCTCGACGACGCCGGCGAGCGGGTGCACCCCGCCAGCGCCCGCCTCGCCAACGAGTCGGCGCACATCGAGTCGGAGTGCGGGGAGCACCGGCTGCACTGCTTCCAGGCGTGGCGGAACATGGACGAGATCCTGCTGGCCGACTTCATGGTCTTCCACGACGTCGTCACCGAAGACGACTACGACCTCGTCATCGGCGACGAGGCCTGGGAGGTCGACCACTACCTCCACGAGAACCCCGAGCTGAAGCGTTTCGCCTACTGCTGGCTCACCGACTTCGTCGGCTGGCTCCCGATGCCCGAGGGCGGCGAGCACGAGGCGCGGCTGACGGCCGACTACAACGCGGAGATGATCGAGCACATCGCCCGCTACCCACGGGTGCGCGACCTGTCGCTGTTCGTCGGCAACCCGGACGACGTGGTGGCCGACTCGTTCGGCGCCGACTTGCCCCGCATCCGGGACTGGACCGAAGAGCACTACCGGTTCCCCGGCTACGTGACCGGGTTCGACCCGTCGGCGGTGGCGGACCGGGACGGGCTGCGTGACGAGCTCGGCTACGCCGAGGACGAGCGGGTCTGCGTGGTGGCGGTCGGCGGGTCGGGCGTGGGGCGTGATCTGCTCCGGAGGGTGATCGACGCGTACTCGCAGGCCGAGTCGCAGGTGGCCGGGCTGCGCATGCTGGTCGTGACCGGTCCCCGCATCGACCCGGCATCGCTGCCTGAACGCGACGGCGTCACGGTGCAGGGCTACGTGCCGGGGCTGTATCGCCACCTGGCCGCCAGCGACCTCGCTGTCGTCCAGGGCGGGCTGACCACGTGCATGGAGCTCACCGCCACCCAGCGGCCTTTCATCTACCTGCCGCTGCGCGAGCACTTCGAGCAGAACTTCCACGTGCACCACCGGCTGCAGGGCCACGGCGCCGGCCGGCGGATGGGCTACGACGACACCGATCCCGACGCGCTGGCCGTCGCCATCGCCACCGAGATGGACCGCCCCGTCACCTATCGCCCCGTCGAGCAGGATGGAGCCGCCCGCGCCGCCGCCGCCATCGCCGAGCTCCTCTGACACCGCCACGAACCGACTGGCTCACCTCCGCTCGTCGCCGGGCGCATCGGCGCTCGGGGTCACCACGAGCGCCACCCCGGCGAGCGGTCGAGCGTCCGCCAACAGATGTGGTTCCGTCGCCGTTGGCGGACGGGGGCCAGTTCACGGATCGCATCGGGAACCCCCGCCGGCGGCCGCACGCGTAGCGTCGCCGCCATGCCTGCCCCGCACTGGTTCTTTCGCTTCATGTACGACCGCGAGAGCGCGGCGTGGCAGCGGCGGCGCGACGAGCCGAGGCATCGTGAGCTGGTCGAGCGGACCGCCGATGAACTCGCGAACGTGGTTGCACCACCCGGACCTGTAGCCGACCTCGGCTGCGGACCTGGCGCGCACGCGCTTGCACTCGCGCGGCGCGGTTACGACGTGGTCGGTGTCGACGGGTCACCTCGCATGGTCGAGGTCGCGCGGATGCGAGCCGCGCGCGACGAGGTCGACGCGACCTTCGATGTGCACGACGTCAGCGCGCCGCTCCGCTTCGCTGACGCGTCGCTCGGAGGTGTCCTGGCGATCCTCGTCCTACAGCACCTCCCGCATCCCGCTGCCTTCATCGCCGAGATCCGGCGCTGCCTCCGGCCGGGCGGGCACCTGTTGATCACCGCTCCCGCCCGCGACAGCACGTCGCTCACGTCCCAGAACCTGTACTGGCGGCTGCGCGCGGCGTGCTATCACGTCCTGCCCGGCGTCGTCCGCTTCTACGACACGAACTCCCTTCCTCGTCTCGTCGAGGACCAGGGCCTGACCGTCGTCGACTGCAACGGCGAGCCCGGTCGCGTGAGCGTGTTGGCTCGCGCATGACGTCGCTCGTTGGGATGTGCCTCTGAGACCAAGCCGAGTCCGTGACACGACGCGACCCCGGGCAGGTCCGCCCTCGGGGGATGCCCCGTGTTGGCCTTCGAGAAGCGGTCGCTCCGCTCACACCGGTGGCGGGTCGAGGTATGCGGCATAGAGCTCGCGCGGCCAATAGCGGTTGGCCTCTACTGCTTCAGTCTCGACCAGCCCGGCCCTGACCCGGTCGTAGTCGTAGCAGTTCAGCTCGTAGTGATTTCCCCAAGGGTCCACCAGGTCGAACGCCCAGCACATGTCGAAGTCCACGAGATCGTCGAGCACGAGCGGCTCGTGACGTGGGTTGTCGATCCCGCAAGGCAGCGACCGCGCGAACAACATGAACGTGTCCGCATCGACACTGAACGCAACCCCGGTCTGCTGCGGGAGCATCGGGTGACCCTCACTGGCCTCGAACAGCGCCAGCATCGTGCGACCGCCATCGGCCGAGATCTGCAGCGGTCCGCCCGCGAATCCGGTCGCCCAGAAGTCGTACGCATCGACGGGCTCGAAGCCGAGATGTTCCGCATACCACCTGGCGGCCTCCGAGCGATTCGGCACACGTATGTGCACATGATCGAGGTGACCCATCCGGAATCCTGATCGTTCCATCGCATGTTTCCTCAGCAGTCGCCGGCCATCCGCAGAGTGTGCCCGAGTCGGTGAGCCGGCGCAGCGCCCTGCGATCTGGGCCAGTGCCACTATGCGGCTGTGAACATCACCTGCGTGACGATCGACTGCCGCGCGCCGGACCTGGTCGCGGCGTTCTGGAACGAGGCCCTTCATTGGGGTGGCGCCGTAGTCGCTGCCGACGGTGGCGGGGCCATCTGCTCGCCCCCGGACGCTGGGATGTATCTGGAGTTCGTCCGCGTACCGGAGGACAAGACCATCTGAGGGGTCCCCGTTGAGTGGTCCAGGGGCTATGCGAGTGCTGGTTGGTGGTCGGGTGGTCCAGGCCTGGGCGAACTCGGTGGGGGTGAGGTCGCCGTGGGCGGTGTGGGGTCGGTTGGTCGTTGTAGTCGATGCGCCAGTCCTCGATGAGCACCTGGGCTTCGAGGAGGCTGTCGAACTGCCAGCCGTTGAGCAGCTCGTCGCGGAGCCGGCCGTTGAACGACTCGATCCAGGCGTTCTGCCACGGCGAGCCGGGGTCGATGAACAGCGATGTCGACGCCGTTGAAGCGGCACCAGTCGGCCACGGCGTTGGCGACGAACTCGGGGCCGTTGTCGAACCGCACGAACGCCGGCGTGCCCCGGTGCGACGGCGAGCCGGTCGAGGGTGGCGACGACGTGGTCGGCGTCGATGGAGCGGTCCACGACGATGGCGGGGCACTCGCGGGTGTACTCGTCGATGACGTTGAGCAGCTTGACGGTGCGGCCGTCGACGGTGACGTCGAACTGGAAGTCGAGCGCCCACAGGGCGTTCGGGGCGATCGGGCACATGGCCCCGACGGCGGCGCCGATCGCCGCGTGAGGCGCTTCTTGCGTTTCTTGTAGGGCACCTTCAGGCCTTCGTCACGCCACAGCCGCTGGACCCGCTTGTCGTTGACCGTCCAGCCTTCGCCGGCGGGCGTCCTTGGCGGCCCGCCGCCATCCCCACCGGGGCCGGCGCTTCGGAGAACGCCCGCAGGAACGCGCGCAGCTGCGGCCTCGTCGTCGGCGACGGCGCGGCGGGTCGAGCCGTTGGGTGGAGCGGTGCTGGCCGACCACCCGACAGGCTCGACGTTCGGAGACCCCGAACCGGTCGCGCAGCACGCTCACGGCGCGCGCGGCGACGGTTCGGGGTCAGAAGTTTCCCTCGGCCAGCTCCTTGAGCATCGACTTGTCCAGCTCGGCCTCGGCCAGCAGCTTCTTCAGCCGGGCGTTCTCGCCCTCGAGCTCCTTGAGCCGCTTCGCGTCGTTGGCCTTCATGCCGCCGTACTGGGCGAGCCAGCGATGCCACGTCGACTCGGCGATCTGCAGATGGCGGCACACCTCGTCGAGGTCGGTGCCGCCGGCCAAGCAGCTTGTTGCCCTCGGCGAGCTTGCGGATGATCTGGTCCGGCGTGTGCCGACGTCGGGTCATGGTGCTGTCCTCCTCGCCCCAGTCTGGGGCAACGGACTCGCACACCACCCGGACCACTACACGGGGGTCACCTCACATCAAGAACCGTGTCCACGTCGGCTGCACCACTGGTGGAGTCGACGAGCTGGACGCCGAAATCGAACGCCTCATTGGTCTCGGAGCCACCATCGCGTGGGAGGAGCAGTTCCCGCCTGAGGTCACGGCCCACTACCGCAATGTGGTCCTGCGCGACCCAGAGGGAAACGAGTTTTGCCTGGGCGCTGGACGTCCGCCCTCGTCGTAGCAGATGTGGTCGAGCTGATGGAGCTGATGGTGTGGTGGAGCTGATGGGAATCGAACCCACGACCCCCTGCTTGCAAAGCAGCAAGAAGCATGTCCCAGCAGTGCAAATCGGTGTCGGCTTCGGCCAGTTCGTGCGGGCTGATCCGGGGCGAACGTGCAGATCAGTAGGGGGTCGGCGGTCCGATCGGAGCCCGACTCCACCGAGCGGTAGTCGAGCAGTTCAGACTGTCCGACCAGCGTGAGTCGAGACGCCGTGGCTACGTTCGTGGCTACGTCGATTGACCCCCTGCCGTTCGAGATGGGGGTCGTGCATCTGAACGTCCGTTCGCTTGCATACGGACTGCGACAACCGGGCGGCTGCGCAGGCTGAGGCAACCGGTCGAACCCAACCTGTAGGGTTGCGGTCATGGCACGCAAGGTCTGGACCGCGGCAGAGATGGACAGCCTCAGCCGCGACCAGCAGCAGGCCATCTTCGACGAAAGCATCGTGACCGACCTGAACGAGGTTCCGCCGAACTTCCTCGAGCAGGTCAGGGCCGACGCAACGCGTCTCATCGAATCTCACGAGTCCCAGCGCACAGACTGAGAGCTCGTGACCAGCGAGCGCCGAACCGTCCGCGTCTCCCATGACGTGTTCGATGAGCTCGACCGAGTGCTCGGCACGGAGCACGGTCCGAACGGGGAGCCATCGGTCAACGACTTCTTGACCATCGACCTTCTCCCGATCGTGGACGCGTTCGCCCTGCGCTTCGACGAACTACCCGAGGCTGTGCCGGGCCGACCGGACTACCGGTTGCTCATCACGGCTGGCGTGCTGATCCGCGGAGTTGCCGTCATCGGTCAACTCACCACCGATGGCACTGTCGAGCTACTCCACATTCGCCTCGACTTCGACACCGAGTGGGACTGACGGTCACGGTCGCCTGAACTGGTCGCGGCCGGGCCAGCCCTCGGTCCGACCAGACTGGTACCTCTGAGAGACTGGAACTGTCGTCGACGCGCTGTCACCAGAGGTCGATACCGAGGCCGAGGTCGTCGCTGCGGTCGGGGGACGGGAGGTCCTTGAGGGCCTCGAGTGAGGCGACGAGGCGGCGGCGTTCGACGGCGCCGATGCCCCAGTCGTCGATGGGGGCGGCTGATCTCGATGGCGAGCTGCTTGCTGGCCTCGCGGCGGAGGGCGTCGCGGACGAGGTCGGCGGGTCGGCCGTTCATCGCGCTGGGGGGCGTGGGTGAGGTCCTGGTCGAGCTCGGGGGCGCCGACGATGTAGAGGTGGTTGGCGGTGCGGCCGCGGCTGAGGGCGACGTAGCCGGCTTCGCGGTAGAGCTCGTCGGTGCCGAGCACGAGGCTGCGGTCGACGGTGGCGCCTTGGGCCTTGTGGATGGTGGTGGCGTAGCCGTGGGCGATGTGGCCGGCGTCGAGGTACTCGGCCGGGAGCGTCCGGACGCCGTCGTCGAGTCCGGACGCGCATGGTTCGGTGCTCGGGGTCGACGCGTTCGATGGTGGCGCGGTCGCCGTTGCGGACGCCGAGGCGGTAGTCGTTGCGGAGGCAGATGATCTCGTCGCCGGCCTGGTAGCGGGCGCTCGTCGATCTCCAGCGCCGGGCCCGTGGACGATCGCCGGCGGCTCGAGGTGGCGTCGGGCTCGGCCGTTGAGGTCGTCGACGTCGCTGCGGCGGATGGCCAGCATCGACGACGTGGTCGCCGGCCTGGCGGGCGCCCACCAGTCGTCGACCATCGTCTGGCGGACGCCGATGGCGTCGGGTCCGGTGACGAGCCGGCCGTGCGGCTCGTAGGCGTCGAGGGCCACGTCGACGTCGCCGGAGCGGAGCTCGCCGAGGGCGTCGCGTTCCCACGGCTCGTGTTGGCGGCGGTTCTCGGCCAGCTCGATCGGGTCGAGCGGCGGGTGAGGCCGTTGAGCATGCCGCCGGCTTCGATCTCGGGGAGCTGGTGGGGGTCACCGACGAGCACGACCTTGGCGCCAGCCTGCTCGGCGGCGTCGAGGATCGGGGCGAGGTGGCGGGTGCCGGCCATGCCGGCTTCGTCGATCACGACGACGTGCCGGGGTCGAGGCGGATGCGTCCGCGGTCGAGGTCGGCGGTGAGCTTGGCGAGCGTGCGGCTGGGATGCCGGCGGTGGCCTCGAGCTCGCGGGCGGCCTTGGCGGCGAGCGCGGCGCCGATGACCTCGGTAGCCGGCGGACTCCCAGGCTTCGCGGGCGGCGTCGAGGGCGTAGGTCTTGCCGGTCCCGGCTGCGGCGGCGACCACGACGACGCCCGCTCCGTCCGCGGCAGAGCCGCTCGACCATGGCGACCTGCTCGCCCGCCAGCGTCGGCCGACGTCCGAGATCGCCGCGTCGACCAGGCGACGGCGGTCGACGACGCCGGCGCTGGTCGACCTGCGCGGGCGAGCGCGGTGGTCGACGAGTCGCTCCTCGAGTCAGCAGCAGCTCGGCGGTCGAGTAGCGCGATGAGCGTGGGTGAAGTCGCGGCCTCTCGCCGAGGGCGCACGACGTCGGGTCGGTCGAGGAACTCGTCGGCCATCTCCTCGATCTGCTGGACCGGGGCTCCGGCCGGGAGCCGGCGGCGATGGCCTGGAGGACGTCGCGGCGGTCGAAGGTGCTGGCCTTCTCGGTGAGGCCTTCGGGTCCGACGAGGTCGTTGCAACAGGTGGCGGATCTGCGACGTCCTCGTAGCTGCCGCCGGGCTCGGCACCCCGATCACGTCGGCGAGCTGGCGGGGTCGAAGCCGATCTCGGCGGCCTTGGCCTCCCACAGCGTCGCGGATCGTCCCGTCCGCTGGCGCGGTCTTGTCCGGGTCGGGTGTCGAGGGTGGCGATCTGCGCGGCTCGGGCGGAGCGGAACCCGACCTTGTCGAGGTGCTCGACGATCTGCTGGCGCCGTTCGGAGAACTCCCAGATCACCGACTCGGTCGATGCCGACGACGTCGGCGGTGCCCTTCTCGACGGGTCCCCACTCGACGCCGAGCCGGACGGTGAGCTCGTGGCGGAGGTGGGCTTGGTAGAGGTAGCCGGCGGTCTTGGCGTGGTGGTAGCAGCAGCCGCCCGTCGAGGGTCCGCCACTGGCCGTCGGCGGCCCGGGCCATGTTGGCGACGAGCACGTGGGTGTGGAGGTGCGGGTCGCCGGTGCGGCTGGTGCGGTGCCGGAACATCGCCGCGACGAACCCGTCGACCGGTCGATCTGCAGCCCGCCGTTGCCCGTGCGGGTGCCGGCTGCGTTCGTCTCGAGGTACCCGAACGCCGCGGCGACCGCCGCGTCGTGCGCGTCTGCGGACCGCCCGCGACATGTCCGGGTCGCCGAAGGCGAACAGCAGCGACACCGACTTCGGGGCCCGCAAGCACAGGTCGAACCCGCCGACCTTGCGGTTCGTGAACCGGCCGAGCTGCTCACCGGTGCGGGGTCGAGGCCGCCCCACACCGCCTGCAGATCGTCGGAGGCGACCTCGCCGTCGAGGCCGAGCTCGATGCCGGCGGCAGTCGCCGGCCCACCAGCCGGGGGCTTCGCCGACGCCCCGGTAGTACTCGTCGACGCCTTCGGCGACGGCGTCGAGGTAGTAGCCCTCGCCGCCTCCGGCGACCGGGTTGATGCCCAGCACGGCTCAGCCCTCGACCCGGTTCGGGGCCCGGGCCGGGTCCGGTCGGGCCGTGTCCGGCCGGGACCTGGTCCGGGTCGTGCTGCACGGCCGTGGCCGGGCGTTCCGTGGCCGGCCGGGTCGGACGGGGGCGGGCACCGTGGTGCAAGTTTGTGGCTTTGGGCATGGGGGGTGTGAGCAGGGACGTGGTGAAGGAGGGGTGGGGGTGGATGCCGGGGATGGGTGAGCGGGACACGGTGATCAGAAGAGCGGGTCGGGGGTTGGGTGCACGGTTGGATCGGGCGGGTTGAACGGTGAGGGAGGCCGCGGTGGTGGAGGCGGCAACGGAGGTACGTCGGTCGGGCGTGACGGGGTCGGCGGGGAGTCGGAGGCCGGCGAGGCGGAGGTCGACGACGTAGCGCACGCCGACGAAGCGGCCGGAGAACCCGTGACGTTCCTCGGCCCGTGCGACCAGGCCGGCGTCGGCCAGTTGGCGCAGAGCGCGAGCGACCGCGTCCTTCGACCGGCCGAGCGAGTCGGCCACGGTCCGCACGCTCTGCTCGGCGACGGCCTGACCGTCGATCAGGTCGGATCGGAGGGCGAGCTCCTCGAGCACCACCCACGCCGTCGGCTCCAGCGACGCCCGCACCGACGCTGCTCGGTCGGTGAGCACGAGCACGGTGCGCTCAGGTCCGGGGCCGGTCACTGGTCGCCGGCCCAGGTCGCCTCACCGGCGATGAGCCGGCGGAGCTGCTCCCGTGGCGTTCGCAGGCTGCGGCCCACCCGGATGACCGGCAGGCCCTGCGCCGGTCAGCTCGAACCGCTTGGCCTCGGCGTAGGCGGTGGTGCGGCTGATGCGCAGCAGCTCCGCAGCTTCGGTGATGGTCAACAGCTCGGGAACGTTGTCGAGTGCCATCGGGGCCTCCAGGGTCACGACGGCACGCGAATCGCACCGTCATCTATCTAACCCACCCCACTGACCCCCCTACGTCGCGCAATTTCTCAAATTTGGCGACCAAACCCTCAAGCGGGGTACCCAGGATTCAGACGTCGAGGCGAGCCCGAAACGGGCTACTCGTCGCCGTCGAGACGGCCCGGCGTTGCGAGCCCAGGTCACGATGTCGGCCCGCGACCAGATCCGCCCGGCCGCGAGCTCGGCCACCGGGGTCGGGAAGTCCGGGTCTCGTCGGGCGAGCTGGTCGATTCGTTGGGTGGTCAGGCCGAGCATGGCTGCCACCTCGGCGACGCCGACCAGGTCGAGGCTCACGCCCGGAAATCTAGGGCCTTGGCGTTCACCAAACCGATTGCTAGTTTGGTGATCACCAAATCACGATCTACGTAGTGGCCCCGGCGGTGCGCCAACACCCCGGGGCCTGGCCAACACCTACAAGGAGGTGTCGACATGCCCGACCGTACTTTCGGCGACCCCGCCGACGACAACGACGCCGAGTGGATCCGCCGTCGCAACGACCTGGTCGCTGAACTGCGAGGAGCGCCACGACAGTCGCGAGCTATGCGCCGGTTCACCGCCGCCCTACACGGCATCGCCGATCCGGCCGAGCTGCGGCAGGTGTTCGCCTGGCTCGAGCAACACGGGCGATCACCGTGCCGCTGACGACCTGACGGACGACCCGAGGAACGACCTGATGCGGCGAGTCGTCAGTTATGAGACCGTCACAGAACGAATCCCTATGAGACACGCGTTCTAAGCCCCCAAGGCTAGGTGTCCGTCGTTGCGATGGGAGCTAGGTCCATTGCCGCAACCGTTGAGAGCAGTTGGTCCAAGGGTACGACTGTGGAGGACAGTGTGTAGCGGACGTCGTCGCTGAACCAGCTCACGCTCCCGCCGACAGCGACGCCATCTGGTGGCGCCGATACGTAGACGGTCATCCCATTGGCGAGCTGCCGAGTCGGAAGGCCGTGCGTTAGGGGGTCCTCTGGTAGCGGCGCCTGGATGGATTGAAGGCCAGCGAGGGTGCTGGCCTTTGATGGAGTGTCTGCCTCGTAGGTATCCGTTACCCAGGTGATTGTCTTGGAGGTGCCGCTGAGCTGACCCAGGTGGTACGTCCACAGATCTCGACCCGTGCGATGCCAGCCAGGGACGGCTGGGGCGTTCAGCACTGGGTAGCCAACGGATCGGGCCGATTCGGGGTCGGTGACCGAACGGGTGCCGTCCCGCAATGGCACGATCGTCGCCGGGACTGAATCCGGCGATCCGATTTCAGTCGAGGCATCAGCCGTCCGTGCGGGTCCGGCGGTGACTTCGCTCGACTGGTGGGACGCCCGGAGTAGCACTCCTGCACTTACGGCGATCAAGAGGACCACGGCCAGCGCACCCGCGACTATCCGATGGTGCACTTGAGGTGCATCACGGTCCGGCTGCGCCGGGACCTGATCGGCGAGAACCGCCCGACCTGTTAGGAGCTGCGTGCTCTCCGCCGTCACGCCCACCATCATTGCAGTCTGGCCTCTGGCATGGAAGGGCAGTACAGATACGGATCTAGCGTTGACCTTCCCCAGCGAGCTGGCCTTGTGCTCAGCGACCGTGTGCGCCGTGGCCTCGTCCATCTGCCCAGGCGCCTGTCCTGTAACGCCGTTTCTGAGGCGGACGGCCAGAGTCCGAGACCGGCCCTTCCGCCACGCAGGACCGCAGGCAGCCGCCCTATCCTCCGCCCATGGCAAACGTGAAGCGACGGCGGGCGCTTGCGGCAGTCTCCGCGGCCTGCCTCCTGATACTCCTGGGATGCTCGGAACCGTCATCTCCACGGGCGGTGCCCGATGGCCCATCACCGGAGACTGCGGCGCCATCCACGACGGCCGTGAAACCCACGGCTACGAACTGGGTCGCTCGGCGATTCATAACGAACGAGGATCAGGTGATCCCGATCGGTGTAGACCACGGCCGCTGCGGATCGCTACTGCCAATCAGGGTCGAGGAAACTGCGGACCAGGTAACCATTACCGCAGAAATCCAAGGCTCGGCCGGGGACGTGCCCTGCGTGCTGAGTGGCCTGACCGAGATTCGACAGGTCCAGCTCGCTCGGCCGCTGGGTGCGCGAGTCCTCCTCGGGTGCGACACTCAGGCGCCTACCGAATGTCGCGCCTGAGCTGACTGACGCGCTTAAATGCCCCAGAACGCCCTTGGTCTCAGCCGGTCATCGCAACGCCAGGTCGAGTGACTCTGATGGTGACTTCCAGCCGAGGGTTTGTCGAGGGCGTCCGTTGAGCTCGTCGGCGACGGCGTCGAGGTCGGCCTGGTCGAGCGGGAGGCGGCTTGCGTTTCGGGAAGTACTGGCGGAGCAGACCGTTGGTGTTCTCGTTGGTGCCGCGTTGCCAGGGGCTGTGGGGATCGCAGAAGTAGACGGGCACGCCGGTGTCGACGGTGAAGCGGGCGTGGTCGGGCCATCTCTTTGCCTTGATCCCAGGTGAACGACCGGCGGAGCCGCTCGGGCAGCTCTGCGATCTTGGCGGCGAGGGCGTCGGCGACGACATCGGCGGTGTGACCGTCGGGGAGCCCGACGAGCATCACGAAGCGGCTGTGGCGCTCGACGAGGGTGGCCATCGCGCTGTTGGCGGTGCCGAAGACCAGGTCGCCTTCCCAGTGGCCCGGCACCGCTCGGTCCTCGACCTCGGCGGGTCGTTCGCTGATGTTGACCATCTTTTGCGAGCTTGCCTTGGCCGTCCGTTGTAGGCCCGCCGGCCGGGTCGTCGGGTCGCCTGGCCGCTGCGCAGGTAGCGGGTCAGCTCCTTGCGCAGGCGCCCCGCGGGACTGCACGAACAGCGACAGGTAGATCGTCTCGTGCGACACCCGCATCTCCGGGCGGTCGGGATAGCTCTCCGACAGCCAACCCGAGATCTGCTGCGGCGACCACCGCAGCTCGAGCTTCGCGGCGACCAGCACGCACAGCTCGGGGTGCATGGCCAGCTTTGCCGGCTTCGGTCGACGCGCCCGTCGCAGCGCGGCCCGATCAGCGACAACAGGCTCGATAGCGGCGAGGGCCGCCGTTGGCGGCCACATCGCGAGACACCGTCGACGGCGCCCGACCCAACCGCTTCGCGATCGACCGCAGCGACTCGCCCGCCGCGAGACCCCTCGAGATCTCCTCGCGTTCTGCCAGGCTCAGCCGCAGAGGCGAACGCTTCGGAGCCGGCGGGGGCCGCCGAGCCAGATAGTTGATGTTGCGTCGGGTCGTCCAACGATCCCGACCGATCACTTCACAGATCTCCGACAACGGCGTGTTCGCCGCGACCAACTCCGCCAGCCGCTCCTTCTCCGCCACCGTCAACCATCGATTCGCCATCAGCCACCTCCGTGATCGATCGAACTCGATCAGGGCGACTGTTGCGTTGATCCCCTGAGACCAAGCCGGCTTCGAGACACACCGAGTCGAGCGGACCACCCTGCCGGCCAAGGGGACGCCTGCGGCGGCGGATCCTACGTATATGCCGGATATGCGGTGGTCCGCCTCGCCGGGCAGGGTCCGTAGCGCTCCCGCGGGAGTGCTGCCACGACAAGCAGTTCCAGCGAGCGCTGACGCTGGGGCGCTCAGCGACGTGTTGTGGGGTGTTCGTTCGTTTACTAGGACGGATCGCTGGACGCCAGCGCTAGCTCGTTGTCGATGTAGTGGACCGCGGGGCAAAGGGGAGCGCCAACCCTTGCGCACCCCTCAAGTGCGGCCGGCTTCGCACGACTGAGCCCAGGCTCCTGCCAAATATTTTTCGTCGCGACACCCGTCATTGCACAGCGCGTCGTGGCTTACTTGATTGGTGCACGGCGACGGAGACTTCGAGAGCTTCTACGGGGCGACGCGCGGTCGGCTCGTCGCGTCGCTGGCCGTGCTGGTCGGAGATGTTGACCTGGCTAGTGACGCCGCCGACGAGGCTCTCGAACGAGCGCTGACGCGCTGGACTCGGGTTTCTCAGATGGAGTCACCCGGCGGTTGGACGTACCGGGTGGCTCTCAACGTGGCCCGCCGTCAGACCCGTCGCCGCTCGATCGAGAGTCGCCTCCTCGCTCGCGGGGCCCCGACGGCTGCGCTGCCGACGGCGATCGTCGAGGTCCGCGAGATCCTCGACCATCTCGCCCCAAGGCAACGCGCGGCGATGACCCTGCGCGTCCTGGGCGATCTGACCGAGGCCGACATCGCACTCGCGTTGGGCGTCAGCCGAACCACCGTGCAATCAGCATTGATCGACGCCCGCCGGAACCTCGCGGTCGTCGTCGCCGAATCGATCGAAGGGAGCGACCGTGAACACACTCCAGGACAAAGCTGACGCGCTGCTCGCGGCGCCGCTGTCGCGCAGCCCGTCTATCGCCGAGTTGCATCGCAGAGCTTCGTGGCGGCGCCTGCGCCGGGCGGCTGCAGCGGCGTTGACGTGTTGCGTAGCAGGAGCCCTGCTGACCTTCGCGATCATTGCGAGGTCGACGAACCAAGATCTATCGGTGGCGAGCGGGCCCGCTGACACCACCACACACGTAGGCGCCACTCCACCTGGCGACACTCCGGTACCGTCCGTGGCGATTCCGGCAGACACCAATGTTCCCACCTCGCTCGTAGGCGACCCGCAGTCGTTCGGGGTGTGGTACGCCAGCGAGACAGCTGCCGGCGCGGTGATCGTCCACTACGACGCTCAGCAGGGCAACGTTCAGCACTGGACGGTTCCGAAGGATCCCGGGATGTTCTTCGACCACGGAGCGCACATGGCCCTAGGCGATGACGGAACTGTCTGGCTCGGGCTCGGCCTGCAGCTCATCTCGCTCGACCCGATCACTGGCACGACTGAACGCATCGCCATACCCGAACCACCTGACAACCTTGCCGCCGAGTCGTACCGGCCGCCAGGGTTGAGGGGCCAGCATGCGGCCACCGCAGTCGCGGTCGGCCCTGATGGCCAGGTTGCCGTAGCTCTTGAACCTGGAGCCGCTGTAGCGGTCTATGACCCGAACACGGCTGCGTTCAGCCAGATTGCTCTCCCGTCCGGCACATCCCCGTCATCGCTCGCCTTTCTCCAAGACGGAACACTGGGTATCGGGCTTGCCGACTACACCGGTCACCCACCGACCCGTGTTGCCTTGGTCGCCCCAGGGGAGCTGACTGCTCACATCGCTACGGTCCCGGATGGGATGGTGATCGTGGGGAACGGCACCACATTCGTAGTCGGCGCAGACATCCCCGCACGCCTGAGCGGCGACGGGACCGTCTCCACGCTCGACGTCCCCGCCGAAACAAGCGGACCGATCGTGCCGATCTCGGCGACCAGACTGGCCAGGTCGTCGAAGTCGGGCCTCGCCTACTTCGACCCGACCAATCCAGGGGCTCTCGAGAGGATTGTCCTCCCTGATACTCCCTGCGGCATGGTCGTGTTGCCGTACAACCCGGGCGCATCCGCTGGAACCGAGCCGACGACCTGCCCGCAGACCGTTGATGCGTTCACGGCCGACGGCTCGGGGCACCTCTGGTTCATAGCAAGCGGCTCGAACCACGAAATCCAACAGCGCCAAATTGGCAGCTGAGGAGACAGGTCGTTGCAACCTCCGCTGTCGCCAAAGTCGGGTGCTGGGCGACACCCGCACCACGCATCAGATCGCACTGCGGACCTCCCTCGGCATACCCACCCCGACGGAGTCGGGAGTATGCATCTGCCGCAATGCGGCCTGAGATGTGGTTCGGAGTAGTCCTCCGATCGACCGAGTAAAGGACGCTTCGCGCTTGGCGATGGTCGGTCACTCGACGCCGCTGGCGTCACTGGCACGGGCCAGTAACTGCTCCCAGGCTTCGATCGCGTGGGGCAGCGATGGGCCGCACGTTGTGGCGGTAGCCCTCGGTCGTGCGGGTGTCGACGTGGCCGGCGAGGTCGGCGACCTTGACGAGGTCGTCGAGCTGGTCGCTGACGAGCGACACGAACGAGTGGCGTAGCTCGTAGGTCGTCCAGTCCTCGCCGAGGCCGGCTCGCTTGCACAGCTGTCTGGAACGCTCGCCGCATGTTCGACATCGTCATCGGCGTGCCGTTGCGCGTGCAGAACACGAAGCCTTCGTCGTCGTAGAGCCCGAGCAGCTTCTGCTCGTCGCGATGACGGACGAGCGCGGCGACGAGCAGCGGGTGCAGGCCGATGGTCGGCGCTTGCTGCGATCGGTCTTCGGCGCGGCCTGGCCGACGTACTTGTCGTCGACCTCGAGCGCCCGCTCGGCGACCTCGATGCTCGGCTCCTCGGAGTCGAGGTCGACGAACGGCCACCGCAGACCGGCGAGCTCGCCGGGACGCAGCCCGCACATCAGGCCCGTCAGCCACATCGCCGGCCGAGGGTCGGCGGGGATCGCCTCGGTCAGCAGCGCCTGGGCCTGGTCGATCGTGAAGCTCTTCCGCTGCTTCGACGGGCGCGATCGCCGGCAGCAACACGTCGGCCGCGGGGTTGGTCTTGATGCGTCGCGGTTCCGCAGCGCGTGCTGGCACGCCTGGTTGAGGTAGTTCCAGTTGCGATCGATCGTGCTCGTCGCGTAGCCACGGTGCAGCCATCGACTCGAACAGCTCCTCGAGTCGACGCGTCGTCGTCTGGTCGACCCGCAGCTCGCCGATCACCGGCAGCACCGACGTGCCCAGCAGCTGCCGCGCGTTGGCGATGGTGTTCGGCGACTTCACCCGGGCGTGGCGCGACTTCCTCGTCGGCGCGACGTTCGGGCAGCCCTCGGCGAACCACGCCTCGATCACCTCGGCGAAGGTCGCCAGACGTGCGCGAGCCGGGTCCGGGTTCTGCTCCTGGGCCCGCCGCGGCGAGCAGTTCGTCCAGGTCTCGCTTGCGCGTCGGCCTTGTCGGCTCGCTCGACCTTGCGGCGCGAGCCGTCGGGGAACCGGACCCACGCCATCCATCGCTGCTTCTGCTCGTTCCACCGCACGGTCGGGTCGTTGCGCCATCGCCGTCTCCTCCGCCGTTGCCATCGACCTGTGGCTACGTCGACGTAGCCAGACAGCCAAAAGGCTACGTTGAAGTGGCTACGTCGGCAAGGAATTGCGATGTTCTGACGACAAGCACAGTCGCTCTGACCTGCGGAATACGGAGTGGAGCTGATGGGAATCGAACCCACGACCCCCTGCTTGCAAAGCAGGTGCTCTAGCCAACTGAGCTACAGCCCCGAGGGATGAGGCGACCGGGTCGCTCCACCGCTTGGAGCGGCTCAGCGTAGTGGGCCGCGCCGCACCCTCCGACCCCGATCCGAGATGCACGATCCACGAACCCGCGCGGTGGCGGCATGCCAGGCTGGGCGCCCGCAACGACAGTACGGAGGCGCTCGACCATGACCACCGAACACCCGGCCCGGCTCGCTTCGCAGCGATCGATGGCAGCGGTCGAGGCCGGCGACAGAGATGGCTGGCTGGCGCTGTTCGCCGACGGCGCGGTGGTGGAGGACCCGATCGGGATCTCGCCGCTCGACCCCGAGGGGAAGGGGCGCCACGGCAAGGACGAGATCGCCGCGTTCTACGACTCGATCGTCGCCCCCAACCCCGTGCGCTTCCAGATCATCGCCAGCTACGCCGCCGGCGACGAGGTGGCCAACGTCGGGTCGATCACCACGCTGTTCCCCGACGGGTCACGAGCGGTGGTCGACGGCGTCTACACGTACCGGGTCGACGGCGACGGACTCATCTGCGCGCTGCGGGCCTTCTGGGAGTTCGACGCGTTGCGGATCGAGACCGACTGACGCAGCGCCGGCTCAGGCCTCATCCTCGGGCCAGCAGCGAAGGATCGACGCCACCACCTCGGCCCCGAGGGTGAGGTTGGCCAGGTGGGCGGCGCCCGGCTTGACCTCGATCGTCGCGCCCGGCATCAGGTCGGCGAGGTGCTCGCCGTGGGCGACGGGGACGATGTAGTCGTCGGCGCCGTGCCACAGCAGGATCGGAACGTGGACATCGCGGGGCGAGAAACCCCAGGGCCGCCCGAACAGGCGGAGGTCGGACACGGGGGCGCGGAACTGTCGGCGGGAGGCACGCAACAGATCGTCGATGAACATCGTCTTCATGCCCGGTGCGGCGAACACCTCGCGGTCCCCCTCGGGCGAGTACCGCGCGAACAGGTCGAACGCTTGCGACGCGAGGGGTCGCAGGACACGGACCAAGGCCCAGAGACCGAGTCCGAGGGGCTCGTGCAGGACGTCGAGCAGCGTGGCGAAGCGGTTGGTGAGTTGGACGACGCCTCCCTCGGGTGCATCTACTCCGCAGGTCGGGGCCACGCCCCCGATGATCGCCAGGCCGACGGTGCGTTCGCTCAGCACGCATCCGACGGCGAGTGCGTAGGGCCCGCCACCGGACAGTCCAACGATGCCGAATCGGTCGAGGCCGAGCTGATCGACGACTTGCTCGACGTCGTCGGCCCAACCGAGGATCGAGTCGTACGAGTGTGCAGTCGAGGCTCCGACCCCAGGGCGTTCGAGGGCCACGATCCGCGCGCCGAGCTCGTCGGCTGCTTCCCGCGCTGCCGGCGGCACCTGGCGCCGGCCTCCGGGCGTCCCGTGGAACCACAGGACCGGCCGACCCGATGGCGGCCCGTACTCGGCGAACCCGATGGTCCGACCGTCGCGCAGCCTCACCTTGCCTTCCACCTGGGGAGCCAGATCCCGAGGGGATCCGGCGGTGGCGTGGTCGCCCTGATCGGTCATCGGTCGCACCCTACGCGACCGATGATGGCGCGACCCGAGCAGCCCTCGGCGTCAGACCCGTCGTGATCCGTGCCCAAGCGAGGCTCGGTGCCGGAGCGACCGGATCAGCTGGCCCGAACGCGCCGTCGCGCGGGGTCTCGACACGCGGCGTGGACGGCGGAGGTCGACAGGGCGAGCGCGATCGCCCAGCGCCACCGATGGTCGGCGACCGGGTAGACGGCCAGCTTGGCCGGGAGCTGGAGCGCGACGACCTGCACGCTGAGCAGGGTCGGTATGCCGATGAGCCCGGCAGCGGCCGCGGCGCTCCCGAACCACAGCTCGGCGACGAGCACGAGGGCGGTGAAGACAGCGACCAGCAGCCACGCGTCGCCGTCGGGCAAGGGTCGGAGGTCGGTGGATGCCCCCAGTCTCAGCAGCACGGTCCAGGCCACCATCGCCGGAACCACGGTTGGGGCCAAGCGCAGGGCCAGGCGGTCGAATCGGGCAGTCGGACTCGACGCCACCGTGACCGCAGCAGGGTCGGCGACGACGAACGACAGCCCACCCGCCACCAGCATCGAGACCACGATGACGTCGAGGCCGGGGTCGGCGTGCGTGTGCCCGAGGAAGATCGCCGCCATCGCCCACGAGGCCGGGATGGCCGGCCACCGCGTGGCCCGCACGAGATGCGGGGTGGCGGGGCCGAGCACCAGGCGAAAGCGGGTCGGTCGGGCCCTGTTCACGGGGACTCGGTCGTCGACCCGGCCAGGTCCGCGGACCGGGCCATGGGCGGGATCAGGCCGCCCCGGCCGGAGGGAGGGGTCTTCGCGGACTCGGGGACGGGCTCGCCGAGCAGCTCGAACAGGAGGCCCGGGCGAGCCTCAGGGTCGACCAGGTCGTTCCACCGGGATCGCACCACGGCCTCGACCCTCTTGTCGGGAAGCGACAGCAATGCCTTCGCCGTCTGCACGTCCGCCCCCGTGGCCAGCGAACCGAACGAGGGCAGTGCCGGTGGGACGGTCCGGTCGTAGTGCTCCTCGAACAGCAGGTCGACGTAGCCGGCACCGACGAGATCGGTCGAGGCCTGGTCGAGGGCCCTGCGGGCCTTCTCGGTGGAGCGTCCGGCCAGCCAGAGGGCCAGCACCGTTCGGGCCTCGCCTCCGGCGGCACAGGTCGTCAGGCTGTCGGCCAGCATCTCGATCTCGTCGTCAGGCATGTCGCGGTGCAGCTTGCGGGTCGCCCACGCCTGAGTCTCGGAGGCCTCGTCCCACCAGGGTCGGTCCGGCAACCCGACCGCCACCAGCGCGGTCGCATACGCCAGCGAGAAGTCGCGGTCTTCCTCGATGTCGGTCATGGTCCAGATCGGGATGGCCCAGCCGAACGTGGGGTGGACGACCGGTTCGCGACGGAACACGAGCCTCGGGTCGATGCTCGACCGCAGATCGGGGTCGATGCGCGACCGCACCTGCAGATCGGGGCGCTGGCTCACCACGAAGCCCCCCGGGCGGTCGACGACCTGAGAGGGCACGACCGACAGCACCCCCTCGACCGGGCCGCGCCAACCCTCGCGCCACGACGCGTACCGGGGCCAGCTGCAGTAGGTCACCCCGTCCACCACCTCGCAGTCCTGGTGGGCCGTCGGGTCCTGGAGTCGACCGGCGATGGTGGCGGCCTGCGCGGGGGTCGGCGGCTGCACCTGGGCGACGATGCCCAGCGCGACCAGCGCGATGCTGACGCCCAGCAGGCCCACTCGAGCCCCCGTGGGTGGTGAGCGCAGCAGCGCGACGGCCGCGACCAGCAGGGTGGCACCGACCAGGTAGACGAGGTGCCAGCCGTGGCGCTCGAGCTGGAACTCGGGCAGGTTGAAGCTCGTGTCGTTGCCGTGGCTGCTGAAGTGCAGCCAGCGGAAGCGGGCGTCGGCTTCGCCGTAGCTGACCTGCAGGACGAACGTCGCGACCACCGCGACCCAGCCGAACACGGCCCACGGCAGCCACCGGGCCACGGCCACGCCGAGCACCGCGCCCCCGAGCACGATGAGCGGCCCGACGACGAACACCTCGATGCGGGGCCACCCCTCCCACCCTTCGAGTCGTCGCAGCAACACGAGCGCGGCGGCGAACCCGACGCTCACCGGCAGCGTGGCGAGGCAGGCCACGAGGTGCGCCGCCGTGCGGGAGCCGAGGGGCACCACGGCCCCGCCGAGCAACTCGTCGGTGCCGTAGCGCCGGCTGCGCAGCGTGCAGAGGTTCGAGGCCAGGATCGCGGCCCATCCGAGCGGCACGAGGAGCAGGTTGAGCGAGCCGTCGTCCTGGCTGAGCACTCCGGCACCCGAGTCGAGCCCGAGACCGATGAGCGTCATCAACGGAAGGAACAAGATGAGCCCGATGAGGAACGCCGGGTGCAGGATCAGCAGGACGCCCTCCCGCCGGGCCATGGCCAGCACAGCTGCCCGCGACGCCGGGCTGCCCTCCAGATGGCGAGGTGGGTGGAACGCCCCCGCCGGCTTGAACGTCACACCCGCGGCCTGGCGTCGGGACCGCACGATCAGCACCACGGCACCGACGAAGGCGAGGAACACGAGCAGTTCCATCAGGCTGCCTCCCCCGAATCGCGCTCGTCCGCCCCGGGATGGCGGCCCACGAGCAGCAGATAGCCGTCCTCGAGCGTCGGCTCGGTCACGTCGGCCCCGGGCGGAGGCTCGCCGATGTGGCGATGCCGCCCGAGTCCATCGACCCAGCTGAGCGCGGCGGTCGGCTCGTCACGGTCGGACAGCCACACCCGTCCGTCAGCGGTCGCGGCGAGGCTGGCGGGCGTGCCGTCGAACAGCGTGCGGCCGCGGTCGACGACGACGACCCGTTGGCAGAGGGCGGTGACGTCCTCGGTCTGGTGGGTCGACAGGAGCACGATCTGATGTGCTGACCGCTTCGAGAGGAGCTCGCGGAACCGGAGCCGCTGCTCGGGGTCGAGCCCGGCCGTGGGCTCGTCGAGCACCACGAGCGTCGGGCGCCCGAGGAGTGCCTGGGCCAGCGCCGTCCGCCGACGCATTCCGCCCGACAGCTTGCGGATGGGCTTCGACGCCACCTCATCCAACCCGACCAGCGAGATCACCCTGCGCACCTCGTCGTGGCGGGCACGTCGCTCCGTCATCTCCTTCAGGATCGCCAGGTAGTCGACGAACTGGAAGACGGTGAAGTTCGGGTAGAAGCCCGGCTCCTGCGGGGCGTAGCCGAGCTGGGAGCGGATCTCGTGCAGCGCCTCGGCGCCCGAAGCGACGCGCCCCCCGTACCGGACCTCGCCCTCGTCGGGGGCGAGAACCGTGGCCAGGATGCGCAGGAAGGTGGTCTTTCCGGCGCCGTTGGGCCCGAGCAGGCCGGTCACGCCGGGTTCGAGCGTCACGGACAGGCCATCGAGCGCGGTCGTCCGGCCGAACCGCTTCGCGATGGAGGCGACCTCGATGCGGGTGATGGCATCGGCTCCGGTCTCGGTCGGTGTGGCATCGAGGTCAGGCACGGGTCACGCTCCGAGATCGGTGAGGTCCGACAGGTGGGCCGACGGGGTGTCGAACCGGTCGAGTCGTAGTACGAACGCGGTCGCGGCCATCGCCATCACGACCACGACCGTGACCTGGCCGGCGGGTCGGAACACCACCAGGCGATCGAGCAGGTCGCCGGAGTCGGTACGGGTGGCCGCGGCGTTGACCGAAACCCCGACGACCCAGACCGTCGCCACGATGACGGCAGCGCGGAGCGGGGCGATCCAGGTCGACAGGGCGAGGGTGAGGGAGCTGGCGGCCAGCGCAGGGAGGAGCCAGAGCATGGCGTCCCAACCGCCGAGCGGGAGGAAGGCAGAGGCGATCAGGCCGAGACCGATCGACGTCACCAGCACCGCCGACGAGCGTTGCAGGAAGAGGCGCGACCCCGGATAGGAGGCCGACCGGGTGACCTCGAAGGCGGGATCGAGGCCCGGACCGTAGGCCGCGGCGATGCTGACGAGGGGGAGCAGCGGGGCGATGACCAGGAACAAGGCGGGCGTGCCGCCGTGTGCCTCCGCCACCTGCGACTGCAGGACGGCGAGAACCAGCGTGACGACGAGGCCCGCCAGCCAGGAGATGCGCAGCGACGGCGTGGCGGCGAGCAGGCGGGCCACGTGCGGACGCACTCCGACCCATCCGAGCACCCGCTCGACGACCAGCGGGCGAGGCCGGTCGACTGCGTCGATCACGTCGGCCCACAGGAGGTCGAGGTCGTCGGTCGGGGTGGCCTCGGCCAGTGACCGACGGCAGGTTCCGCACGTCAGCACGTGCTGCTCGAGCGACGCGGCGCGGGCTGAGTCGAGCCGATCGTCGAGGTAGCCGTCGATCAGTTCGGTGGACGCGTGCCAGGTCATGCCAGGGACTCCCTGAGCTCGATGCGGGCCCGCATCATGCGGGTCTTGACGGTCCCTCGCGGGATGCCGAGCAGCGCGGCGGCCTCGCGCGTGGTGAGGCCGTCGAGCACGGTCGCCTGCACCACCATGCGCAACTCGGGCGAGAGGTCGTTCAGCGCGTGGGCCAGTTCGCCGTGCTCGACCCCGCCGAGCACCTGCTCCTCGGCGGAGACGAGCAGGGCGTCGTCATGGTCTCGGTCGGTCAGCGCCAGCGTGGGTCGTGGCTGCTTGCGGTACTGGCCGATCAGCCGGCGCACGCCGATGCCCCAGATCCAGGCCGCGACCTCGCCCTGGCCCTGGTAGCCACCCGCGCCCTTCCAGACGGCCATGAAGGTGTCCTGCACCGTGTCGTGCACGATCGTGGCGTCCGCGCACCGCCGGCGCAGCCGGGCCAGGAGCCACGGGGCGTGCCGTGCGTAGAGCTCGTGCAGGGCGGCACGGTCGCCGTCGGCGATGAGGGCGAGCAGGTCGGCGTCGCTGGCCGATCGCCCTTCACCCGTCTCCATGGTTCGACTGTCGCGCACACCTGCCCGATCGGTTCGTGGAATCTCGGCCCCCGTCCGGGAACTGTGCGGGTGTGGCGATCGTCTCACCTGCACCTCGGCCTCCGGTCGGGCGATGGGGACGGGAACTGGGAGGTTCACCGATGAGGACGCGATCAGCGCGTGGTGCACACGCGCGCCAGGACACGGCAACCAGGCGGGCAGGCCGAGCGGGACGATCCCGGACGGTTCAGGCCGGGTTCGGCGTCGCGCTGGCCCTGGCCGTGGTCGCGCTCCTGGCTGGTCCGGCCGGGGCGTGCGGTGGGCTCGTGGGCGAGAACGGCACCATCCGGCTCGAACGCACGGCCACCCTGGCGGCGTACCACGACGGGATCGAGCGCTACGTGACGTCGTTCGAGTTCACCGGCGAGGGGACGTCGGTCGGCTCGATCGTCCCCCTGCCCGACATCCCGACCGACGTGACGCGCGCCGGAGACTGGACCCTGCAGCGCCTCGAGCGCGAGGTGGCGCCGCCGAAGCGGTCCGGCTTCGCGGAGGACAGCGCGGTCCTGAGCGCGTCCTCGGCGCAGGTGCTGCTCGAGACCGAGGTCGACGCGCTCGACATCACCATCCTCAAGGGCGGGGGAGACGAGGTCGGGAGGTGGGCGCTCGACAACGGCTTCTTCCTGTCGCCGGACGCGCCGGAGGTCCTCGACTACTACGCGTCCCGCAGCCCGATCTTCATGGCTGCCAAGTTCGACGCGTCGCGGGCCGCGGCCCTCGGCCAGACCTCCGGGCAGGGCACGCCCATCATGTTGACCATCCCGACGGCGGAGCCGTGGGTGCCGTTGCGGATCCTGGCCCTCGGCCTGGAGAGCAGCGAGCAGGTGCAGGCCGACGTCTTCCTGCTGACCGACGACAAGCCGAAGCTGCTGGCCGGCGGCAAGGGCCTCGGCATCGATCGCAGCGAGGAGGCCTCACCGCTCCTGCTGAGTGACCTCCGTTCGGACAAGGGGATGGACTGGGTGCCCGAGACGATGTGGTTCTCGTACCTCAAGGTCGACGCCACCGCCGGTCAGCTCGGCTACGACCTGGCCATCTCCCACGATGGCACGACGCTCCCGTCCATCGAGCGGGCCGGCATCAGCGCCCCCCAGGCCCGACTGATCGAGCCGCCGAGTCACGGTCTGCCGTTGTGGCCGATCGGGTTGGGCCTGGCCTCGGGTGCCGCCGCGGTGGTCGCCGTGCTGGTCTCGCGCCACCAGCGCGACGGCCGTGGCCTGGCTCCGGGGGCAGCCGCGTGAAGGGCCGAGGCATCGCCGCCTTCGTCGTGCTGGCGACCGTCCTGCCCATCCTCTGCGGCTACGGGCTCGCGGCTGCCCACGCCAGCAACGAGCCCGCCGCGCTCGGGCCGGGGCTCGTCAGGGTCGAGCTGACCACGCGGTACAGCCGGTTCTCGACCGACGAGCTCGTCGTCCAGCAGGGAACGCTGGTCGAGTTCGTCATCACCAACGAGGACCCGATCCACCACGAGTTCATCGTCGGCCCCGACGAGGTGCACGCGGCCCACGAGTCCGGCCACGACCTGGTGCACCCGCCCATCCCAGGTGAGGTCTCCGTCGACCCGGGGGAGACCGGACTCACCACCTATCTGTTCGACACCCCCGGCACCGTGCGCTTCGCCTGCCACTTCCCGGGCCACCTCGCCTACGGCATGGACGGCACCGTCAAGGTCCTCCCCACCTCGAGGAGCTGACGCTCGGTGAGGTCGGGCTCGACCGGCTCGGCATCCGCAGACGGCACCTCGGCCGAGGATGTGGTGCCCTCGACGTCGATGCGGGGGAGCAGGCGGTCGAGCCATCCCGGGAGCCACCAGTTGCGCTCGCCGAGCAGCTGCATGGTGGCCGGCACCAGCACCAGGCGGACCACGGTGGCATCGAGCAGCACCGCGGTGGCCAGACCGAGCCCGGCCATCTTGAGGAAGGCCGAGTCGCTCAGCACGAAGGCTCCGAACACGAAGATCATGATGGCCGCCGCCGCGGTGATCACCCGAGCCGTCGTGGCCACCCCCTCGACGACAGCCTCGTGGTTGGGTCGTCCCTGCAGGTGCTCCTCACGGATGCGGGACAGCAGGAACACCTCGTAGTCCATCGACAGGCCGAACAGGACGGCGAACATCAGGATCGGCACGAACACTGGCACGGGTGTCGGCTCGTGGATGCCGACGAGGTCGCCGAGCCAGCCACCCTGTGCGGCGATCGAGATCACGCCGTAGGACGCTCCGATGGCCAGCAGGTTCATGAGCGCCGCTTTCAGCGCGACCAGCAACGAGCGGAACACGCACAGCAGCAGGAGCATCGACATGGTCACGACGGCCAGGATGAACCAGGGCAGTCGAGCACCCTCGTAGGCCGATTCGTCGATCGACAGGGCCGTGGCCCCGCCGACGAGGGTGGCGGCGCCGGTCGCCGAGGTCGTGTCGGGCAGCACGGTCGCACGGAGCTCGTGCACCAGCTCCTCGGTTGCCGCATCCTGCGGGCCCGACGTGGGCACGACCGTGACGATGGCTGCGGTTCCGTCCGACGAGATCTGCGGGGTCAGGACCGCGGCGACGCCCGGCGCGGGAGCCAGTCGGCTCGACACGTCGACCACACCGGCCTGCACCTGCGGCGGTGTGCCGTCGACGGTGACGAACAGCGGACCGTTGGCCCCCGGACCGAACTCCGTGGCCACCAGGTCGTGCGCCCGGCGGGATGTCAGCGAGGTCGGTCCGGTGCCGGCATCGGGCAGCCCGAAGCGCAGCCCCAGGGTCGGCACGGCCAGCCCGACCAGCAAGGCAAGAGCCATGAGGCCGAAGATCACCGGGTGGCCCTGCACCCGTCGGCTCCACGAGGCCCATCCCTCGGAGCGACCCGAGCCGCCGTGAAGTCCGGGCACGCGCAGCCGATCGATGGACGCCCCGGCGAAGCCGAGGACGGCGGGTAGCAGGGTGAGCGACGCCACCAGGACGGAGACGACGGCCAGGATCATGGCCATGGCCGCTCCCCACAGGTAGTCGAGGCCCATGGCGCCCAGGCCGAGCAGCGACACGATCACGGTGCCACCGGCGAACAGCACGGCGCGCCCGGAGGTGCGCAGCGCGGTCACGACCGCGTCCTCGGGCGCTGCTCCGGTGGCCAACGTGGTGCGGAACCGGGTCACGATGAACAGCGCGTAGTCGATCCCGACCCCGATGCCGATCATGGCCGCCAGCTGCGAGCCCCAATCCGGCACGTCGACCAGGTTGGCGCCCAGCATGGTGAGCCCGGCTCCGACTCCGAGGCCGAACACGGCCGTGACGATCGGGATACCGGCCGCGAGGGCTGAACCGAAGGCGAGGAGCAGGATCACGAGCGCCACGGCCAGTCCGATCGACTCGCTCCCGGCCTCGGAGGACTCGGCGCCCTGCACGGCTTGGCCACCGAGCTCGAGCTCCAGGTCGTCGCCGTCAGCGGCCTCCACCTGGGTGATCAGGTGCTCGACCGACGTCACCGGCACCTTCTCGGTGGGCAGGTCGAGCTGGATGGAGGTGATCGAGGTGCGGCCGTCCGGCGCGACGAGCGGCGGGTTGACCTCCGCGACGTGGTCGGCGGTGCGCACTTCGTCGGCCAGGGCCGTGAGCCGAGCGGCAGTCGCCGGATCGGACAGCATGGTCCTGCCCGGGCTGTGGGCCACGAGGTAGACGGCATCGCCCGACTGCTCCGGGAAGTGGTCCGCGAGGAGGTCGCGCACGGCCGCGGACTGCGAGCCGGGCATGGCGTAGTCCGCGTGGTGATCACCGCCGATCGAGCCGCTGGCCAGCGTCGCGCCGACCAGCGCCACGACCCACAGCACGAGCACCCGACGGCGGTGCGAGTAGCACCACGAGGCGAGCTCGGCGAGCCGGTCTCGCCGGGGTCCGGTGCGTGCGGTCGCGCTCATGACCGGACCACCGGGACGTCGATCCCCAGGGCGTAGGAGGTACGGCGGGCGTACCCGCGGCGGGTGAGCTTCCACAGCACCTTGAGGGCGCCCGACACGCTCTCGAAGATCTCGTCTCGGGTCCGGGCGTCGCACGACGCGACGAGCCACGGGCAGGTGAAGATCATCGATCGCACGGACCCGTGCTTGACGGCCTGCTGCTCGAGGTCGACGTACTCGTCGGACGTGAAGTGCCGACCGAAGAGCGGGAGCACGTCCTGGTCCTCGACCTCGAGGTGGGTCTGCAGGTGGTCCCGTAGCTGGGCGGCCAACTCGAGCGCCTCGGCCCGGGTCGGGGACCACGGCAGGTCGTCGGCCATCCCACCGATCGCACGACCGAGGTCGTCGATCACCTGGGCCAGGTGGACGTGGTCGGCATCGAGGCCCGGAGCGAAGTGCACGAACGTCGGCACCCGGTCGGCCAGGGCAGGGAAGAAGATCGCGTCCTCGATGTGGTGGTGGGCATGGAGCTCGGTGGCGAAGCCCCGGTACCAGCGGGCGATGGCGGCGGCGCGACGGCGGTCGTCGGCATCGATGCCGACGAGTGCGTCGTGCAGTGCGGCGCTGCTGTCCCGCATGGCCTGGTGGACCGTGAAGTACATGATCAGGTTCGGGGCGCTGCCCGGGACGGAGCTGGTGGAGGTGGCGGGGATCGAGCTGGGCTTGCTGGTGGCGGTCACGGTGTCTCCTCGATGCAGTGGATTGGTGAGGAGCACGATGTGCGGGCGCGCTTGGCGACCACTTGTCGGTGGCTGGCACAGGTCGCCGGGCGGGTCCGGTAACGCCTCAGCACGTGGATCGGGGGCTTCGGGCCGTGCGATCGCTCGGCGTGGACTCAGGTGCGGTCGAGCCGCCGCAGCAGGTAGACGAAACCGTGATCCCCGGCCACCGCCCTCGCCCGTGCCCGAGCGGTCTCGCCGAGCCGGGCGTCGTCGGGGTCGCCGGTGGAGAGCAAGAACGCACCCTGGTGCACCAGGGTGCGTGCGAGCCAGGCCGGCGCTCCTATCCGGTCGTGCCCCTCGACCGCCGACGCGAACCACCCCCGGGCCTCGTCGACCTCGCCGACCTCGGCGGCCGCCCGGGCCAGGGCCAGGTCGACCATGCCGGCCACGATCGGGGTCGTGCCGGCGCCCGTCCACTGACCGGCGTCGACCCGGACGATGTCGACCAGGTCGGGCAGCGTCGAGACGTCGCCGATCTCGACCCGGTTGAAGATGGCCATGCAGGCGGTGAAGGTGGTCGACCAGTCGCGGGGGAGGGGCTCGTTCGTCAGGCTCCGTGCGATCGGCTCGGCCTGTGCGACGTCGCCGATCTCGAAGAGCAGCCAGGCGTGGAACTCGCCCCAGATGCGAGCGTAGGTGGAGCTGGCGATGGTGGAGGGGTCGATGCCGGCCAACTGCTGCTCGACGCCGCCGACGTCGACTGCCATGGCCAGGGACAGCGCGAGCTGGATCAGCTGGGCGTCGTAGCTGCGGGTGCGGCGGTAGAACTCCCCCGAATCGATCGCGAGCTGTCGGGCATGGTCGTAGCGGCCTGCGGTCGCGTCGAACGCAGCCTCCAGCCACCCGAGCTGAGCCCGGTAGGCGTCCTTGCCCGTGCGGTCGACGAGGGTCCAGCACCGGGCCAGCGCTGCTCGGGCCCCGTCGATGTCCGTGGCCTGGTACCGCGTGCGAGCGTCGCGGAAGCGGGCGACGAGCTCGAGGTCCGCCGGCGTGTCGTTCGCGTCGATCACGGCGAACATCTCGTCGATGATGGCCTGTCTGGTGGCGAGCTGTCCGGGCCGCTCGAGGCTGTGGCAGTAGTTGACGAGCACCCGGGCCAGGGTCAGGGGGTCGTCTCCCGTCCGCGCTTCCGCGATGGCCTCGGCAGTGATGCGGTCGACGGCCCCGGGTTCAGGGTCGTAGCTGGAGGCGAAGGCGAGGGCGGACAGCACCCGTGCCCTCGTGTCGTGGGCCGACGCGGGCAGGGCCACGATCGTGCGCTGCAGCGCGTCGACGACATCGGCCTCCACCACGCCGTAGCCCTGCGGGGGCCAGGTGTTTGGCGCGTTCAGCTGGACTGCCGCCTGGCCCATGCGCCCGGCGTCGCCGGCCTTGGCGGCCAGGTCGATGGCGGCGAGCACGGCGGCCTTTGCCCCATCGACCAGCTCGGCCCGGTAGGACGCCGAGGCCAGAGCGGTCAGCGCGTCGATACGGGCGGTCCGGTCGGCCGGGCGTCGCTGGGCCAGGGTGTCGACCACCCGGCTCCAGTGATCCGCGGCCACCTCGAAGGCGAGGCGGTTCTCGGCCAGTCGAGCTGACCGAACCGAGGCGTCGATGGCCAGGTCGAGCGTGCCGGCCACCACCCCGCGCAGGGCGTGGAAGGCGATCAGCGCCACGTCCGCGTCGAGGTCCTCGCCCGCCCGCGTCCGCGAGTGCCGTTGCGGTGGCCGCGTGCAGCCGGGCCCGTCGGACCGCGTTGACCTCTGCGGCCAGCGCCTCGGCTACGAGAGCGTGCGAGAAGCGGTAGCGGCCGGACTGGTCGTCCTCGACGACCAGTCCCGCGTCGAGCGCAGGGCCGAGAGCGTCGAGCACGTCATCGGGTGTGGTCCCGATTGTGGTGGCGACGATGTCGAGATCGAAGGTGCGGCCCACGATCGAGGCGGCCGTGAGCAGCCTCTGGGTGGACGGGTGCAGGCGGGCCACCCGGCGACGGACCACGAACTGCACCCCTTGGGGGACGTTCCGTGCGTCGCGCACCGCAGCGGGGTCGTGGAGGCGCCCCTCGGCGGCCAGCAGGTCCGTCAGCTCCTTGATGAAGAGCGGATTTCCGCCGGTGCGGTCGTGCACGAGCCCCGCCACCTCGGCGGAGACGGCAGCGTCGGTGCGCTGATGGAGCCACTCGGCGACCGCCGGTCCGGTGAGCCCGGCGAGGGTGAGATGCGATGCTCCGCCGGACCGAGCCAGCTCGCCCAGGCAGTCGACGAGCGGTGCGGGCGACGAGTCGTCGAGCGGGCGGGTGGTGACCAGCAGCAGTGCGGGCATGTCGCCGATGTCGGCGGCCAAGTGCTCGAGCAGACGGAGCGAATCGGCGTCGGCCCATTGGAGGTCGTCGATGACGAAGAGCATCGGTCGGTCGCTCCCCGCCACGACGGTGGTCACCGCCCGCTGCAGCTCGAAGCGGGCGGCGTCGCCGGCGGGCGTGGGCTCGGTGCCGGACCCGGGGGGCGGCGGCATGAGCTGCTCGGTCACGCCGGCCTCGAGGAGCTGCTCCCCGAGTTGGTTGATCGGCCAGAACGGTGGTGCCGCTGCGGTCTCGGGGCACCGGGCCCATGCCGTCACCACGCCGAGGTCGACGGCCCGCGTGGTGATCTCCTGGGCCAGGCGGGTCTTCCCGATCCCTGGCTCGCCGACCACGATGGCCGCCGAGCCCTGACCGCCCCTGGCCGCCGAGAGCGCGTCGATGAGCGCGTCGATCTCACCGGACCGCCCGATCAGGCCGTCACGCAGACGGCGGGGTGCGGCCGGAGCGGGTTCGCCATCGGTGACCCCCGCGGGGTCTCCGACGCGAGGTTCGCCGGTGGACGCGGTGGAGGCGTGCGCCGGAGGCTGCCACGCGAGCGCGTCGTCGTGCGCCAGCAGCTGGCGCTCGAGTCGTCGCAGGTCGGGGCCGGGCTCGAGCCCCGCGGTGTCGGCCAGCACCCGCCGGGCCTGCTCGAGGGCCCGCAGCGCATCGGCCTGCCGGCCGACGCGGTAGAGCGCGAGCGCGAGCAGGCCCTGCAGGCCCTCGTCGAGCGGGTGCTCGTCGACGGCCCGCTCGAGCGGTACGAGAGCTCCGGCATGGTCACCCAGCGCCAATCTGGCCTCGGCGGCCGCGCCGGCTGCCATGGCCGAGAGGCTGTCGAGATGGGCGGCGGCGTCGACCACGAACGGCTCGTCGGCCAGTTCGGGCAGCAGCGGGCCCCGACGCAGCTGGTCGGCCTGCTCGAGATCGGCCAGGCACGCCTCCGGCGACCCGCCCCTGAGGTGGTCGCGTCCGAGCCGGATCAGGTCCTCGTGGTGGAGCAGGTCGAGGTCCGCCCGGTCGATCGCCAGCCGGTACCCCGGTGGTTGGGTGACCAGCACCGTGGCCGGGTCACGGGGTCGACGGTCGGGCTCGAGCACGTTGCGCAGTCGGGAGATGTAGGACTGCAGAGCCCCGAGGCCGCTCGGATCGCCGTCCCACAGCAGCTCGACCAGGCGATCTGCCGGCACGACCTGGTTGGCTTCGAGCAGCAGCAGGGCCAGCACCGCACGCTGCTTCGGTGGACCGGGATCGATCCGGTCGTCGCCGACCCGTAGCCCGATCCCCCCGAAGACCTGGAACTGCATCGCGGCGGCTACCCCTTCGACGGTGCGACGAGGCGCCTCAGCGTAGGGGGTCGCGTAGGGTCGGGCCCACTGCCGACGTGAAGGGACCCGATGACCGACGACGTGACGATCCGGCGGGTGCTCGAGCTCCCCGGCACCTGGGCCGTGGTGGGATGGTCGCCGCGAGCCGAACGCCCCAGCCACGAGGTGGCCGCGTTCCTCGAGCAGGTCGGCCACCCGGTCGTGCGGGTCAACCCGAACGTCGATCCCGCGCAGGCCATCGGCGTGGAGGTCGTCCCGACCCTGGCGGACATCGACGGACCGGTGACCGTGGTCGACGTGTTCCGGCGATCGTCGGAGGCGGGACGGGTGATCGACGAGGCGGTCGCGGTCGGCGCTCGCGCGGTGTGGCTGCAACTGGGCGTGTTCGACGAGGCCGCCACCGAGCGAGCTCGTCAGGCGGGCCTCGAGGTGGTGGTCGACCGCTGTCCTCACATCGAGCATCCGCGCCTGTTCGGTCGCTGAGGCCGCGACAGGACCCTTCGACGCGGCGTCGAGAAGGCGATGTGCCCCCTCCGACCCGCCGCCGACCCGCCGATGGCGACGGAACGGAGGTCGAGCTCGAGCTGTGATGATGAGCGCCATGTCGAAGGCGTCCTCCAGCTCGCCGAGCTGCCGGGGGCACCGGTGCTGCTGACCGCTCCGGGCGTCGGCTACCGCCTGCTCGACGAGCGGACCGATGAGATCGACGAGCTCGTGATCGAGCGGTCCGGGAGCTGATCAGGGGTCTCTGGTCCCGGCACGGGGCGGCCGGATGGGCCACTGGCGCCACCATCTTGCAGACGGAAGACAGGGCCGTGGGCCTCGGGGTGAACCACATCGAGCGGCTCACGATCTTCGAGCGGTGGACCGGACCCTCGCACGTGGGAAGGTGGCGCCGTGGTGCGAGCTCCGACTCCGATGAAGCCGCTCCCGGCTCTGGCCGTCGGAACGCTCGGCGTGATCGTGGTGACGGTGGGCCTCGTGCCCTTTCGGGACGGCATCACCCGCGCCGCGCCGGCACTGCTGTTGCTGATCCCGGTCATCATCGCCGGCATGCTGGGGGGCAGGCTGATCGCCGGAGCGGTTGGCGTCATCGCTGCCTTCGCGCTGGCCTCGGTCTTCCTGCCGCCGCTCGGCTCGCCCGAAGTCGAGATCACCTCGGACGGGGTCGAGCTCGTCCTGTTCGTCCTGGTGGCGGGGCTGGTCGGCGTCCTGGTCGCCAGCGTGGTGACCACGGAGCGTTGCCGCCTGCTTGCGCAAGAGGAGCGGAACCAGGCGCTCGAGCAGGTCGACCGGCAGCGGGCCGCCCTGCTCCAGTCCGTCTCGCACGACCTGCGCACGCCGCTGGCCACCATCCGGGCCGTCTCCATCGACCTGCAGGACGACGTGCCGTTCGAACCCGAGGTCCGCGACGAGCTGCTCGGTTTGGTGATCGGCGAGGCCGAGCGGCTGGATCGCATCGTGGCCAACCTCCTGAGCATGAGCCGCATCGAGCTCGGCTCGTTCCTCCCCGATCGACAGGCCGTCGACGTGGCCGAGTTGGTCGAGGCCTGCTGCACCCGGCTCGAGCGGGTGCTGCGCGACGTACGGCTCGACGTGCTGGTCGATCCTGCACTGCCGTTGGTCGACCTCGACTACGTCCAGTTCGACCAGGTCCTCACGAACCTGCTCGAGAACGCCGCACGTCTCACCCCGCCGGGCGGCGTCGTGCAGATCGAGTCCGCGGCCGGCCCGCCGTTCACGCTGTCGGTGTCTGACGATGGCCCGGGCTTCCCGGCCGAGATGCTCGAGCGCGCCTTCGACCCGTTCACGTCGTCGACCCGGAGCAGCATGAACGGGATCGGCCTCTCGGTGTGCCGCAGCATCATCGCCGCGCACGGTGGCACGATCACCGCCACGAACCGGGACCCGCACGGTGCCCGCCTGACGATCGAGGTTCCTGAACTTGGCTGAACCGATCGTGCTGATCATCGACGATGATCCGGCGCTCCTCCGCGTGTTGGGCGCCGGGCTGGAGGCCCGGGGCTACGACGTCCGCTCTGCGGCCACGGGCGCCGAGGCGCTGGACGAGGCCGGCGTCGGCGAGGTCGACGTGATCATCCTCGACCTCGGGCTGCCCGACATCGACGGCCTCGAGTTGTGCGGGCACCTGCGCCATCGCACCCCCGCTCCGATCGTGGTCCTCAGCGTGGACGGGGCCGAGCACCGCAAGATCGGCGCGCTGGACTCGGGAGCCGCCGACTACATGACGAAGCCGTTCTCGATGCCCGAGCTGCTGGCCCGCCTGCGGGTGGCGCTGCGCCACGGTCGGGCCCTGGCCGCGCTCGTCGACGACGACCTCCTGCAGGTGGGGTTGCTGCGCATCGACCTCGGCGCGCGCCAGGCCATGGTCGTGGGCGACGTGCTCGACCTGACGGCCAGGGAGTTCACGCTCCTGACGCTGCTGGCCCGCAATCCGGGGCGGGTGCTCACCCACCAGCGGATCCTCGAGCAGGTGTGGGGGCCCGACCAGCCGCTCACCACGCTGCGGACCCACGTCAGCCAACTGCGCCGCAAGCTCGGCGACAGCCCGCTCACCCCGAAGATCGTGACTGCGCCCGGAGTGGGCTACCAGCTGCTGGCCGAGGCGCCGAACGAGGTGCGCGGGACCTGAGCCGGCGTGGTTCGGTCGACCTATGGATGAAAGTAAAGCGTCAGATAACCGACCCACGATGGTGACGAGTAGTCGATGCTCCTCGAATCCTCAGCTGTCGTCGACCACCCACCCATAGTGGGCGAGATGCAGTCGGGCCCTTTCGTGGAGCAGGTGCGCGGCCGTCCGCCGGTCCCATGTTCCGGGCCCCGGGCGGTCAGATGAACGTCATCTGACTGCCGGTCATGCGTAACCCCGTGATCACCGACGAGAAACTCCTCCTGCTTACGGTCATGAATGCGTCAGACAGCGAGGTCTGGATCGCACCAAGAATCCGTAACGCCAGACCGGTGCTGACGCGAGTCACGCCCTCGAGCTGGGAAAGGCAAGGAGGAGCAGATGGTCCATCTGGTCACAGCGGTGATCAAACCGTTCAAGCTCGAGGAGGTGAAGGAGGCACTCCGCGGCATCGGGATCCTGGGGATCACGGTGGACGAGGTCAAGGGCGTCGGCCGCCAGGGCGGTCACACCGAGACCTACCGGGGAGCGGAGTACACCATCGACTTCCTGCCCAAGGTCCGCGTCGAGGTGCTCTGTGAGACGAGTCAGGCCGACAAGGTCGTCGAGACCATCGCCGACGCCGCCCGCACCGGCAAGATCGGTGACGGGAAGATCTGGGTCACCGCGGTGGAACGGGTCGTGCGGGTGCGTACCAACGAGCGTGACGTCGAGGCCCTGTGATGGGCCTCGCGAACCGAACTGGAGAGCTCTCCGCCGAGAGCCCGATGCAAAGGAGAAGGACTTTGACACCCAAGCGACTCGTCGCGGGTCTCGGACTCGCTGCGGGGTTGGTGCTGTTGAGCTCAGCACCCGCGTTCGCGCAGGCTGCGGAGGAGGTCGATCCGGTAGCGACCGCGCAGACCACCGCTGATCACGCCATCCAGAGCGGGAACCTGCTGTGGATCGTGATCGGTGCGGCCCTCGTGATCTTCATGCAGGCCGGGTTCGCCCTGGTCGAGACCGGCTTCTGCCGGGCCAAGCATGCGGCCCACGTCGTGTCCACGAACTTCGCCATCTTCGGCCTCGGCTTCGTCGGCTTCTTCTTCGTCGGCTTCCCGATCATGTTCGGTGGCTATTCCTACCTGGCCCCGGGTCTGGACTACGGGTTCGACCACGCCTTCGGCAGCAACCTCATCGGGAGCGGGGAGTGGGTGTTCCTCTGGAAGGGCGGCTGGGCCGGCTCCTTCTTCGACGGGAACAACCTGACCTACTCCGGGGCCGTCTGTGCCTTCTTCCTCTACATGGTGGCCTTCATGGACACCACGGCGACGATCCCGACCGGGTCGATGGCCGAGCGGTGGAAGTGGAAGTCGTTCGCCCTCTGGGGGCTGTTCTGCGGAGCGATCTACTACCCGCTCTTCGGTGCCTGGACCTGGGGTGGCGGCTGGCTGTCGCAGCTCGGCAACTCGATGAGCTGGGGCAACGGCTACGTCGACTTCGCCGGATCCGGCATCGTGCACGCCATGGGTGGCGCAGCCGCCCTGGCCGGAGCCATCGTGCTCGGGCCCCGGATCGGCAAGTTCGACAAGGACGGCAAGCCGAGGGCGCTTCCTGGTCATCACATCCCGATGGCCATGTTGGGCACGTTCATCCTGCTGTTCGGCTGGTTCGGCTTCAACGCCGCCTCGACGTTCGCGTCGAGCGACCCGCAGTTCGGTGTGGTGGCCCTCAACACCGCCCTGGCCGCCGCGTTCGGCGGCACGGTCGGCATGGTGTGGATCACCATCCGAACGGGCAAACCCGACCCCGGCATGATGGCGAACGGCATGCTCGCCGGCCTGGTGATCATCACCGCACCCTGTGCCTTCGTCGATCCCTGGATGGCTGCTCTGCTCGGGACCATCGCTGCGGTGGCGGTCATCGAGTCCGTGTTCTTCTGGGAGCGCAAGGCCAAGCTCGACGATCCGGTCGGCGCCATCTCGGTGCACGGCGTGTGCGGCATCCTCGGTGTGCTCGCCGTCGGCCTGGTGGCCAACGGCAAGTACGGCAACGGATGGAACCTCACCACCAACAACCTCGATGCCGCGGGAGATCCCAAGGCTGTGACGGGGGTGTTCTACGGAGGCGGTGGAGGTCAGTTGATGTCACAGCTGGCCGGCGCCCTGACGATCATCATCGTGATGACCGCCCTGGCGTACGCCTTCTTCAAGATCCAGGACATGCTGACCAAGGGTGGAATCCGCAGCGACGAAGCGGACGAGCTCGAGGGCCTCGACATCCCGGAGATGGGCGTGCACGCCTACCCGGAGTTCGTGCAGTCGTCGGACACCTTCGCGGCGAGCGCTTCGGCGTCCACCTCGGCACCGTCCACGCAACCTCAATAGGCAGTCCGGAAATCCGTCGATCGGCCCGGTGGACCTCGGTCCGCCGGGCCGATCGGCTTTCCGGCCCGAGGCCGTCAGGCCGAGATGCCCGCCCCGTCAGGAATCGAGGAACGCCCGGTTGATCTTGCGCACCCGCGTGAAGTTGCGGCGAACCATGATCACGCTGGCCGCTGCGCCGAGAACGATCCCGATCACGATCGGGTGGATGTTCACCGCTGCGAGCATCGCCACCAGGACCGCCGGGACGAACCACAGCCAGAAGTAGCGCCACCACGGACGGGAGCGCTGGTACTCGGAGAAGCCGACGGCCAGCTCGGCCTGCTCGGTCGATTCGACCGGTCGCCCGATGCGCACCAGGCGTCGGATCTGCCGCCGCTCTGGGGCGAGCGTGCCGTTCCATCGCTTGATGAACGCGGCCTGCTCTTCACTCGGGGGCGATGCCATAGTCCGATCATCGTGGCCTCTGCGAACGGCTGAAGGCAATTGCGGTCCGGTCCCGATCATGAGCGATCATGCCGGGACCGATGCACACCAACCCGTGACCGACCCCGAAGGCCGACAGCCCGAGGACCGAGACCAGCCCGAGGACCGAGAGCCCGAGGACCGAGAGGAGGAGATCAACTGTTCGTCCTGCTGCTGACCTTCATCGCCGTCGCCGCGATCCTTCCGCTCTGCGCCCGTCCGCTCGGGACACGGGTCTTCTACGTCGCCACCGTGCCCTTCGTCGCGGCGTTGGTGTGGGGAGCCTGGAAGAGCGGCGACGTGGCCGACGGCGGCGCCGTGACCGAGCGCGTGCGCTGGGTTCCCGCGCTCGGCCTCGAGCTGTCGCTCCGCTTCACGGGCTTCTCGCTGTTGATGCTCTGCCTCGTCGCCGGCATCGGCGTGCTGGTCTGCGTCTACGCCCGCTCCTACTTCTCGCCCGGGCCCAAGGCCGTTCGCACCGCCTCGTTGCTGGTCGCGTTCGGTGGAGCGATGTTCGGGCTGGTCGTCGCGGACAACCTGTTCGCGCTGTACATGTTCTGGGAGCTCACCTCCGTCTGCTCCTTCATGCTCATCGGGACCGACGTCGAACGGGCCCGGGCCCGGAGCGCCGCGATGCAGGCTCTCCTGGTCACCGGGGCAGGTGGACTGGCGATGCTCGGCGGCTTCGTGCTGCTCGGGCAGGCCGCTGGCACCGCGTCGCTCAGCGCGATCCTGGCCGATCCTCCCGGTGGCACGACCGTGTCGGTGGCGCTCGTGCTGATCCTGATGGGTGCCCTCACCAAGTCGGCCCAGGCGCCGTTCCACGCATGGCTCCCGGGTGCCATGGCGGCGCCGACCCCGACCTCTGCCTACCTCCACTCGGCCACCATGGTGAAGGCGGGGGTGTATCTCATCGCATTGTTCGCGCCGGCCTTCGCCGCCGTCGGGTGGTGGCGACCGATCGTGCTCACCGCCGGTGCCGCGAGCATGTTGATCGGCGGCTACCGGGCCCTGCGCCAGCACGACCTCAAGCTGCTGCTCGCCTACGGCACCGTGAGCCAGCTCGGCCTGATGGTGATCCTCTTCGGCGTCGGCACCCCGTCAGCCACCTTCGCCGGCTGCATCCTGCTGTTGGCGCACGGCACCTTCAAGGCGGCGCTCTTCATGGTCGTGGGCGTCATCGATCACCAGACCCATACCCGTGACCTTCGGCAGCTGACGGGCCTCGGTCGCCGGTGGCCCGTCGTCCTCTCGATCGCCGCGGTGGCCGCGGCATCGATGGCCGGGATCCCTCCGACGCTCGGCTTCATCGCCAAGGAGGGTGCACTGAGCTCGCTGGGCGAGGCCGGTACCCCCGCGGGGGCGTGCTGCTCGCCGTGGTGGTCGTCGGGTCGATCCTCACGGTGGCCTACAGCGCTCGCTTCGTGTGGGGGGCCTTCGGTCCGGCCGATGTCGATCCGCAGGGACACCGCCACTACGTCGGCGCCGATGCCCGGCACCCGGCGGTGCGCTTCGCCCTGCCCGCCGCGGTGCTCGCGGGGCTCACCCTCGTGTGCGGCATCGTCACCGGGCTGGTCGGCTCGATCGTCGAGCACGCCGCGGCCGCACTGTGGCTCGAACCTCCGCACGAGCACGTCGCGCTGTGGCACGGCCTCGGGGTGCCGCTCGGCCTGTCGGCCGTGGTGCTGGTGTCGGGTGGCCTGCTCTTCGTGGCCCGACGTCGCGTCGAGCGCGCGCAGGCAGAGGTCAGCGGCGTGCCCTCCGCCCAGGGTGGCTACGAGTGGGTCCTCCGCAACGTGCTGCACAGCGCCGATCTGGTGACCGGCGTGACCCAGAGCGGGTCGTTGCCGACGTACCTGGCCATCATCCTGGCGACCACCGTGGTGCTGCCGACCGTGGCGCTGCTGAAGAACCCCGACTGGCCGTCGCTCACGTTCGCCGACTCCCCGCTGCAGGTCGTGATCGGCGTGATCATGGTCACGAGCGCCGTCGCCGCAGCCCGAGCCAGCCGGCGCTTCGCCGCCGTGCTGCTCGTCGGGGCCGTCGGCTACGGGATGGCGGCGTTGTTCATCATCCAGGGGGCTCCCGACCTGGCCGTGACGCAGCTGCTGATCGAGACCCTCGGCGTCGTGATCTTCGTCATGGTGGTGCGCTACCTGCCCAGCCACTTCCCGGAGCGACCGCGCACGGTGGCGTTCCGACGCAGCCAGCTGGGTCGGGCCGCACTGGCCGGTGCGGTCGGGGTCTTCGTCTTCGTGTTCGCCCTGTTGGCGGTGGGAGCCAGGCAGGTCCCACCGATCTCGCAGGAGTACCTGGACAAGACGTTGCCCGAAGCCGGCGGGCACAACGTCGTCAACGTGATCGTGGTCGACTTCCGCGGCTTCGACACGATGGGCGAGATCACGGTGCTCGCCGTCGCCGCGCTGGGCGTGGCCGCCATCGTGGGGGCCGGTCGAGCGCGGCCGAAGACCCGGCGCACGGGCACGAACGATGATCCAGCTCCGGCAACGGGGAACCCTGGCTCGCCCGGCGTCGAGGGCGCCGACAGCACGGCGGCCGAGGAGCCGGTGCGATGAGGCGCTCGATGATCCTCGACGTCTGCGTGCAGGCCGAGTTCCACACGCTGCTGCTGATCTCCCTGTTCATGCTCTTCTCCGGTCACAACCAGCCCGGCGGAGGGTTCCCGGGCGGCCTCGTGGCGGCGAGTGCGTTCTGCCTTCGCTACGTCGCCGGCGGCCGCAAGGAGCTCGACCGCAGCGTGATCGTGGCTCCGACGACCGTCATGGGGGTCGGGCTGCTCCTGGCCATCAGCACCGGCGTCATCTCGCTGATCCTCGGACACGCGTTCCTGGAGACGGCGATCCTGCACGTCGACGTGCCGTTCATCGGCTCGGTCCACACGTCGTCGGTGCTCTTCTTCGACACCGGCGTCTACCTCGTCGTGCTCGGGATGGTCGTCCTGCTGCTGCAGGAGCTCGGCTCCCCGAAGGACGACGAGCCGGCCGCCACCACTGAGGCCCGGACCCCCGACCGTGGCGACGGGGAGGTCGAACCGTGAGCATCGTCGCTGCGCTCATCGTCGCCGCGCTCTTCGCGGTGGGGGTCTACCTGCTGCTGCAGCGGACCCTGACCCGGATCATCCTCGGGCTGGGGATCCTCGGTCACGCCGCCAACCTGCTGTTGATGATCGTGGGCGGCCCGCCCGGCTTCGCGCCGATCATCGGCGAGTACCCCGAGGGCGCGCGGGTGGCGGACCCGCTCCCGCAGGCACTGGCCCTGACCGCCATCGTCATCAGCTTCGGCATCACCGCCTTCCTCCTCGCGCTCGCCTACCGCAGCTGGGTGCTCACCCACGACGACGAGGTGGAGGACGACGTCGAGGACCGGCGCATCGCGCAGCACTCCCACGGCGATCGCTCGCTCGACGTCTCGGAGGGCGGGTCATGAGGGTCCTGCTCGCCGTCCCCGTGTTCCTGCCCCTCGCCTGCGCGGCGCTGGCCATGATCGCGTTCCGGTGGCGCGCCGTGCAGCGGGCCATCGCCATCGGGGGCGTGACGGCGGTGCTGGGAGCGGCGATCGCGATCCTCGTCGACGTCGACCGACACGGGGTGGCCGCCACACAGGTGGGCGGCTGGCCGGCCCCCATCGGGATCACCCTGGTGGCCGATCTGTTCTCCGCACTGATGCTCGTCATCGGCCTGACGACGGTGCTGGCCGTGCTGATCTACGCGATCGGGCAACCCGGGGCAGAGAACGACCAGCCGGTCTTCCACCCCGCGTTCCTCGTGATGACCGCCGGCATCGGGTTGTCCTTCCTGACCGGCGACCTGTTCAACCTCTTCGTCGCCTACGAGATCACGCTGGCCGCCAGCTACGTCCTGATCACGCTGGGCGGCAGCCGCGACCAGGTGCGCACCGGCATGACCTACGTGGTCATCAACCTGCTCGCTTCGCTGCTGTTCGTCGTCGGCATCGCGTTCGTCTACGGGGCCACCGGCACGGTCAACCTGGCGGACCTGGCCGGCAAGGTGGCCACCCTCTCCCCCAACGTCAAGTCCGCGCTGTCGCTGTTCTTCATCGTGGTGTTCGGGATCAAGGCGGCGATCTTCCCCTTTTCTTCTGGCTTCCCGATTCGTACCCGACCGCTGCTGCTCCGGTGACGGCCGTCTTCGCCGGCCTGCTCACGAAGGTCGGCGTCTACTCGATGGTCCGGGTGCAGACGCTGCTCTTCCCGCAGGACCGCCCGTCGAACGTCTTGCTGGCCATCGCGGGGTTGACGATGGTCGCGGGGGTGCTCGGAGCCATCGCGCAGAACGACATGAAGCGCATCCTGAGCTTCCACATCGTCAGCCAGATCGGCTACATGATCCTGGGTCTCGGCCTGTACTCCGTGGCGGGCGTGGCCGGTGCGGTGCTGTTCATCATCCACCAGATACCGGTGAAGACCTCGCTGTTCCTCGTAAGCGGCATCGTCGAGCACACGGGCGGCTCGACCGCGCACAACCGGGTCAGCGGGATGATGCGTCGCACGCCGGTCGCCGCCGCGCTCTTCCTCCTCGCCGGCCTGAGCCTGGCCGGCATCCCACCGCTCTCGGGCTTCGTCGGCAAGGTCGCGCTCGTCGAGGCCGGGTTCTCGGCCCAGGAGTGGGTCATCGTCGGTGTCAGCCTGGTCGTGAGCCTCCTCACGCTCTTCTCGATGGCCAAGATCTGGAACGGCGTGTTCTGGGGCGCACCCGAGGATGCCTCGCCTCGGCTCGCCGCTGGTCAGGCGCCGCTCCGGCTGCACGCGCCCCGGTTGATGAGCGCGGCGACCATCGCCCTGGTCGGGGTGACCCTTGCCATCGCCCTGTTCGCAGGCCCGATCTACGACCTCAGCGCCCGAGCGGCCGAGGGACTCCTGCACCCTGAGGCCTACGTCCACGCGGTGCTGCCGTGAGACCGGGTCCCCGCGTGCTCCTGGTCGTGTGGCTCACGGTGGCGTGGTGTGGGCTGTGGGGCGAGGCGTCGGTCGGCAACCTCATCGCCGGCGTGGTCATCGGCACCCTCCTGGTGCTGCTGTTCGCTCCGGGACCCGATCGGGCCGGGCGCCGCGATCTCGTCGCCATCGCCCGGTTCGGGGCGTACTTCGGGTGGGCGCTGGTCGTCTCGAACGTGACCGTCGCGAAGCAGGTGCTGTTCCCCCGCACCGTCGACCTGGCGATCGTGGCCGTGCCCCTCCGGGTCCGGTCGCCGTTGATCGTGTCGTTCGTGGCCAACGCCATCACCCTGACGCCGGGGACGATGACGATCGAGGTCTCGCCGTCGATCTCGGCGGGTGACGAGGACTCCGATGCCGCTCCGGTGGTGCTGTACGTGCACTGCCTCGACGGCTCCGACCCCGACGGGGTGCGAGCCGAGGGCCTGCACCTCGAGGAGATGGCGGTGCGGGCATTCGGTACCGACGGCGATCGGGACGCCGTGACCGGACCAGCTCCGACGTGGCCGCTGACCGGAGGACCGTCCGCATGATCATCGTGACCGACATCTGCTTCGCCCTGTTGTCGGTGGCCGCTCTCCTCACCCTCGTACGGGCGGTGAGAGGACCCACCATCGCCGATCGGGTGGTGGCGACCGATCTGTTCCTGACGTTCCTCGTGATGGCGACGGCCGTGCTCGCCGCCCGCACCGGCCAGGGCACCTACCTCGAAGCGATGCTCGTCGTCGCGATCGTCGGCTTCCTCGGCACCGCCATGGTGGCGCGCTTCATCGAGCGGAGGGGCGCGTGATGGTCCTGGACGTCGTCTCAGCTGCCCTGCTCATCACCGGATGTGCGTTTGCGCTGCTCGCCGGGCTGGGCCTCGTGCGCTTCCCCGACGTGTTCGCCCGGATGCACGCGGCCACCAAGCCGGCCACGCTCGGCCTCGTCCTCGTCGCGATCGGCGCCATGTTCCAGGTCGACCGCGTGAGCGACGTGACGAAGCTGGTGCTCGTCGTCGGCCTGCAGTTCCTCACCAACCCCGTGGGCGCCCACCTGGTCGGACGAGCGGCCTACTGGTCGGGTGATGCCCTCGATCCATCGACCGAGCCGGACGACCTGCGCGAGCTCGCAACGGAGGACGAGTTCCGCTCAGGGCCTTAGCCGGACGAGCGGTCGATCGTCTCTGTGACGTGGTCGATCGACACGACCTGGGTGATCCCGAAGGGGAAGCGGCGCAACGTCTCGCCCTCGCCGCGAACCACGTCCACGTCGGGGTCGATGATCACGCCGGCGAGGTGTGGCCTACCGCTGCGGCCATGGGAGAACGTGGCCGGGCCACCGGACATGCCGACGTCGCTGATCGCGTCGACGAGGATCGTCCGGGTTCCGTCGATGCTCATCGTGCCGCCCATGCAGCCCTTGCGGACGAATGGCAGCGCCCCACCCGTATCGGTCCTCCACGATCCGTAGCCGATCAGCGGAAAGCCGAACAGGTACACGTCCTGGCCCATCCTCAGGCCGCTGTTCGAGGCCTCGGGTGAGGAGCCCTGCTCGACCAGAGATGGCTCCAGGGGGAACACCGCGATGTCGGCGGCACCGGCCACGACGGGAAGCCGGGACAGCGTCGTCGACGCCCGTCCGGTCGCGAGGAGCAGGTCGATCTCGAAGGTCGGATCGTCCGGCACCACGTGGGACGCGGTGACCAGCCACCGGCGGCGTGACCGGTCGAGGACGAACGCGGCGGCCTCGCCTCTGGCCGTTCGCACGACGAGGACTTGAGGGAGCGAGAGGGTCTCCACGGCCGGCATGCGCTCAACCTACAACGGGGCCAGAGGGGCTTTGCACCGATCGGTGCCCCGAGGCCGGCCACACTTGCGACGTGCGCATGAACCGGCTCGGTCGTGCTGTCCTCAACAGTCCGCCGCGTGCCGTGGCCCAGCGTCGATGGGTGGTGCCGGCCCTGCGCCGTCAGGGCGCCGCCCTCGAGGGCATGAAGGTGCTGGAGATCGGCTGCGGACGGGGCGCGGGCTCGACGTTGATCATCGACCACCTCGGAGCCGAGTCGGTCGATGCCATCGACATCGATCCGGTCATGGTCCGGTTGGCCGCGAGGCGCGTGGTGCAGGCCGGTCGGTCGGATCGCATACGGGTCGCCGTGGGCGACATGGTCCGAGCCGAGGTGCCGGACGCGTCCTACGACGCGGTGGTGGACATGGGGGCGATCCACCTGGAGCCGCTCTGGCGCGACGCGCTCGCCGAGATTCGACGCGTGCTGCGGCCGGGCGGTCGCTTCTGCTTCGAGGAGATCGTGCGGCCGCGGCGCCAGGCCCTTTCGTCGTTGGCCACGGGCGCTCGTGTGCCACGGGACTTCGCATGCGAGTCGCTGCTGGCGGAGCTCGATCTCCTCGGGTTCGGCCTCCTCGGGCTCGAGGACGCCGGGTGGCGATCGCTCACCGGCCTCGTCGGCGACCTGACCGGTGTCGCCACCAAGCGCACCTGATCTCGAGGTCGGCCGCGACGTGGATCGTCGTCGATCACTCCGGGCGGGCTTCCAGGATGCGCTTGAGCTTCGCGAGGTCCTTGCGGTTGGCGCGCCGCATGGCCGGCTCCATCATCGGGGCGAAGAGCCTGGAGAACCCCGCGGGCTCCCCCCGGTTGCGCAGCGTCATGTGTGTTGCGTCCTTGCCTTCGGCGCGCCAGGTGTAGGTGGTCTCCATCGGGAACGGGCCCTGCTGGGTGCGCATGACGAGGCGGGCGGAGGGTGCGAGCTCGACGATCTCGTAGGTGTACTCGAGGCGCCGCCCGAGGAAGCGGGCGACGAACGTGACGGCGGTGCCCACGGTCGCAGGCGGCGAGCCCTGCCACTCGACGGAGTCGATGTTGTCGTACCACTCGGGAGCGTTCGAGGGATCGGTGGCATAGGCGGCCACCGCGTCCAAGGGGTGTTCGATCACGATCTCGGTCTGGACGTCGACGGTCATGTCGTCTCCTTCCCAGCGCGCGGCGTCCCGAGCGCCCGCAGCACTCGGGGGGCGCGCCGAGCGCTCCTCCTCGATCGAGGTCTCGACGACTCCCCGATGAGGCCGGACGGTGGGGCCCAAGGTGGCGTGCATGACGAGCGTGGTGGTGTCCCGTGTCAAAGACCCGACCCGGAGGACCGTGTCGGGTCCGTCCAGGGAGAGCTCGGTGCTCGGCACCCACGCGGCCCACTCCTCGATGCCGGCGCGGCGGTAGCGCGCGGACAACTCTGCGGCAGCCAGGTCTGCAGCAGGATCGCCCTCTTCGAGGACGATGGCGTTGTTCAGCGGTGCCCACTCGGGAAACATCGCGGCCACGGTCCCAGGAGCGTGGATCACCCTCGCTCCCGGTGACAGCTGCGCCAAGGCGCGCCAGCATTCGACGAGCGTCGCCTGGCCCGGAAGCCGGGTCGTCGCACTCGCCGGCGTGTCGAGGTCGAGGCGCATCACCACCCGCAGCTCCGCCGGCAGCCCATGCCCATCCTCGATCGAGCGCAACCGACGCAGAGCGGGCGTGACCTCGTCCTCCCCGAGCACCTGAAAGCCCCGGCGCTGGTACCACGCGGCGTTCCAGGCCACCTCCCGGAACGTCGTGAGCGTCACCCTGCGAAACCTGACGATCGTGCCCAGCTGCGATGCGCGGCTCATCGACGGCCCGGAACCGCTCGCCGGCCCGTGCGCTCACGACCGTCGCCGCCGGCGTGTCGGCTCGGACCATCGGGCGGATGCCGATCGGCTCGTCGTCCGGGGTCGAGGTGGAGGGCATCCCGTGAACCTACGAGCTGGAGCTCCCTCGGGGACAAGCCATTGTCGCGAGGCCGGTTCCGCTGACTGACGTCTCCCGGCGCGAAGAGGGCCCGGCCGTGGTGGCCGGGCCCTCTTCGGTGTGCGGGTGCTGCGACGATCAGGTGGCCGGTTCGGGCAGGCTCCTGTGCACCTGGTCGATCTTGCTGCGCAGATCGAACTCGTCGTTGGGCAGGTCGTCCATCCAGAGCTCGAGGGCCTGGCGGATGATGGCGTCGCGATCGCCGCTCATCACCTTGCTGGCCAGCTCGGACTCGGTGGCCAGGTCGGCGACCTCGTCCGGCGTCTCGATGCCGTTGCTCCCCATGCGCTTCGACCAGACCAGCGCGCCCAGCACCACGACCAGCGCGGCGGCGGCGATGAGGTAGCGGGCGTTGTTGTCCTTCATGGTGATGATGGCCGGCAGCATGAGCAGCGAGACCAGGTTCATCACCTTGATGAGCGGGTTGAGGGCCGGACCGGCGGTGTCCTTGAACGGGTCGCCGACGGTGTCGCCGATGACCGCGGCCTTGTGCGCCTCGGATCCCTTGCCGCCCTCGTTGCCGTCCTCGATGTACTTCTTGGCGTTGTCCCATGCCCCGCCGGAGTTCGACAGGAAGTTGGCCATCAGCTGACCGGTGACGATGGCCGCGGCCAGGAACGCTCCCAGCGCCAGGTAGCCGATGCCGAAGCCGATGATGACGGGCGTCAGGATCGCAAGGAGAGCCGGGGTGGCCAGCTCACGCAGCGAGGCCGTGGTGCAGATGTCGATGACGGCGCCGTAGTCGGGCCGCTCGGTGCGGTCCATGATGCCGGGCTTCTCGCGGAACTGCCGGCGGACCTCCTGCACGACCGTACCGGCGGTGCGGCTGACGGCGCGGATGGCCAGCGAGCTGAACATGAAGGCCACCGAGCCACCGATGAGCAGACCGATGAAGGTCTTCGGGTCGGCCACGTTGATCTGCACGAGGCCGGCCAGGCGCCCGCTGATCTCGGCCTGGGCGACCTCGGCCACGTCGAGCGTGCCCTTGGCGATCGTCTCCGCGTAGGAGGCGAACAGGGCCACGGCGGCGATGACCGCCGAGCCGATGGCGAAGCCCTTGGTGACGGCCTTGGTGGTGTTGCCCACCGCGTCGAGGCTCACCATGATGCGCTCGGGCTCGCCCTCGAACTCACCCGCCATCTCGGCGATGCCGGCGGCGTTGTCAGCCACCGGGCCGAAGGTGTCCTCGGCCACGACGATGCCGGTGGTGGCCAGCATGCCGATGCCGGTGAGGGCCACGAGGTAGAGGGAGAAGCCGATGTTGCCGCCGCCCAGGACGAGCGCGGCACCGATGGCCACGGCGATGGCGACGAGGGCCCACACCGCAGACTCGAGGCCCGAGGAGATGCCCTCGAGCACCGTGGTGGCGGGGCCGGTGCGGGCCGCCTTGGCAATGTCCTGCACCGGGCTGGTCTCGGTCGACGTGTAGTACTGGGTGATCTTGCTGGCCGCGAAGCCGAGCACGACACCGGCCACGATGGCGCCGAAGAGGCGGGCACCGGGGTTGCTCACGGTGGCGCCGGCCGGGTTGCCCACGTAGATGAAGGCGATGGCGGCGGCGCCGATGATGGCGATGACCTGGGCGGTGTAGATGCCTCGGTTGATGGCGGCCAGCGCGCTCCTGTCCGACTCCCGGCCCTTCACCACGAAGATGCCGACCATGCTGGCCAGGAGGCCGATGGTGACGACGGCGAGCGGGAAGATCAGGCCCTTGGCAGCCTGATCGCCGCGAAGTCCGATGCCCCGGAACGCCGACACGCCGAGGATGATCGACGCCACCAGGGTGACGGCGAAGCTCTCGAACAGGTCGGCGGCCATGCCGGCGCAGTCGCCGACGTTGTCGCCCACGTTGTCGGCGATGGTGGCCGGGTTGCGGGGGTCGTCCTCGGGAATGCCCGCTTCGACCTTGCCGACCAGGTCGGCGCCGACGTCAGCGGCCTTGGTGAAGATGCCGCCGCCGACCCGCAGGAAGAGCGCCAGCAGAGAGCCTCCGAAGCCGAAGCCGATGAGGATCGACGTCGCCGTGTTCTGGAACAACATGATGATCACGGTGGCGCCCAGCAGGCCGAGGCCGGCGGTGAGCAGGCCGGCCACGCCACCGGTGCGGAAGGCCACCTGCAGCGCAGCGGGGTAGTCGCTGCGACGGGCCGCGGCCGCGGTGCGGACGTTGCCGCGCACGGCCAGCCACATGCCGATGAAGCCGATCGAGCCCGAGAACACGCAACCCACCAGGAACGCGACGGTCCGGAACCCTCCGGACTGCACGAAGCTCAAGGCGACGCCGCTGATCTCGCTGTCGATCTCCTTGTTGATCTTCGTCGACGTCACGAACACGACGATGGCCAGGGGGATGACGATCATGCCGATCGTGCGGAACTGGCGCTTGAGGTAGGCCGAGGCTCCCTCCTGGATCGCGCCGGCGATGTCCTGCATCTCCTGGGTCCCGGCGTCCTGGGCGAGCACGCCCCGCATCAGGATGTAGCCCAGGACCAGGGCCAGCAACGCAACCCCGACAGAGATGAAGAGCCACGTCCACTCGGCCGCGCCGAGGGTGAACGCTTGGTAGCCGCCTTCGGCAGCCAGCAGGCTGGTCATACGGTGGTTCCTTCCTTTTCGTCGACGACGACGCTGTCGCCGGGCGTATCGATCTTGCGAACGAAGATCTGACGAGCAACCCGCTCGCCGAGGGTTCGATCGTGGCCGTCGACCCGCAGCACGAGCGGGCCGTCGAACGGGTGCTTCTCGCGGACCTCGACCTGGACGCCGGGGCGCACACCGAGGCCGTCGAGGAACTGCACGACGTCGGGGTCGGTCGATCCGGGGACCGCCACCTCGGCGATCTCGCCGGCGGCCAGGTCGTAGAGCTGGGGCAGCGACGGGATCTCGTCCTGCTCGGGCTCGGGGATCGGGAAGCCGTGGGGGCAGGTGTCGGGGCGGTTCAGGGCCACGAAGAGCCGATCGAGCACCTCGTCGGGCAGGTCGTGTTCGAACGACGGGGCCAGGCGGTCGGCCTCGTTCCATGCGTAGCCGAGCATGTCGGCCAGGAAGCGCTCGACGATGCGGTGGCGGCGGATGGCCCCGACCGCCAGCCGGCGTCCCGTGGGGGTGAAGCTGACCCCGTGGTAGAGACGGTGGTCGACCAGACCCCGATCGGCCAGCTTCTTGAGCGTCGCGGTGACCGTGCCCGGGGTGACGCCGAGGGTCTCGGCCAGCACGCCGGTGTGGGCGTCGGGCTGCTCCTTGGTGTGGCGATAGATCGCCTTGAGCGTCTCGCGCTCGGATTTGGAGAGATCGCCGGGAGAGAGTTTGGTCGTCATATGTTTTGGCATCACGAAACCGAGGTTCGGGCGGGACAGAGTTCACACGCGAGACAGGCTCATGTCAATTCTCTGGGCCTCCGCTCGCCCGCGCAGAGCGTCGCTCCCGCAGCCGGGCGCGAGGAGCCTGCATCTGTCGCCTCTCCTCAGCTGAGGTGCAGGCGAGAGATCAGGGCGTCGGCAGGGTTTGGCAGGGAGTTCCGTTGCAGACGTCGATGATGGCGCCGGTGCTGAGGAAGGTGGACACCATGCGCAGCACGTCCGGGTCGCTGCGGCCCTTGCCGTGGGGGTCTTCGCCGGCCCGGTTGGGCTGGTTCTCGAGGGGTGGCGCGGGAGTGCCGAAGTCCCACATGACGTAGCCCGAGCCGCTGCTCTTCGGCAGCTTCTTGATGGAGCTGATGCCCCAGAACGGGTCGACGTCGGTCGAGCGGCCGTCGGCGAGGGCGGGCTGGCGCAGTGGGATGTGGGCGGTCCGGGCCATGACGTCGGTGGTCACGTTGGCCACCTGGTGGTCGCCGAAGGCGGCGAAGATCAGGATCTGGTGGGCCTGGGTGCCGGGCAGCGGGTCCGAGGTCAGGTGGTTGGCGTAGCCGTCGTTCTCGCCGCGGTCCCACAGCATCTGGATGAGCGACAGGTTGAGCTGGTACGTGAGGTGGTCGGGGTACGGCGCCAGGAAGAAGGGGTTGAAGTCGTCGAAATCGACGCTGCGGTTGAGCAGGGTCGAGTAGTTCATGCCCGGAACGCCGAGGAAGGCGCGCTGCCAGTCCTGGGCCACCGCGGTGAGCGCGCCACCGATGATGCCGCCCTGGCTGTTGCCGGCGTAGTAGATCGTCGGCGCCAGCCGCGAGTGGCCGTCGGCGTCCTGGAAGGCCGGGTTCGATCCGAAGCCGTCGGTGGCCTTGGCTGCACGGCCCAGGAACAGGAAGTTGAGCATCGCCTGCTGGATGCGGTCGGGCAGCACCCGGAAGTTGCTCAGGTCGCCGAGGATGTTCAGCACCGCGCCGATGTCCTGCTCGGACATGCCGTACCAGTCCACCGCGCACACCTGGGTGCCGAGCGAGGCGCCGATGCGCTTGCCGACGCCCTCCCCCTCGCCCTGCGATCCGAGCAGCCCGTGGCCGTAGAGCACGGTGGGCACCGCACTGGCCGGGGTCCGGGGCAGCACGCACGTGTAGGGCACATCCATCGAGCCGTTGCGCGTCGGGATGCCGTCGGGGCGGGTTCCGTTGTTCAGCGTGGTGCCCGGGCCGCCATTGCCGGTCAGGTAGTTCGGCACCGAGATCGTGCCCTTCACCGTGCGGGCCCATGAGCCGGCCGGGTCGGCGTCGTCCTCGATGGAGGTCACCGTGAAGGACGGGGCGTGGCCGCCGAGCGAAGCGAACGCGTCGTCGCGCATGGCGACCATGCGGCCGGTGAGGTTCTCCGTGCTGGCCACGGTGAAGTCCCATGCCAGGTAGAGGTCGGCCGACGGGATGCCGCCGCGGGTGAGCGTGCGCAGGATCGAGCGCATGTCGTTGCGCCGAAGCTCGACCTGGAACACGTTCGAGCGCAGGTTGTCCCGGTAGGCCCGGAACGCGTCGGGTGCCTCGATGGTGGTGCCGTCAGCCCGCTTCATGTTGCGCAGGGCGACGATGTAGCGGTGACCGTCGGTCAGGTTCTTCGACGGGTGGATGATCAGGGCCTGACGGGGATCGCCGGCCGGCACCCGCGAGTCGAGCTCGGCGAAGAACGGCCACCGCTCGTAGGTGGTGGTGTCGAGCAGCACGATCGGCGAGTCGGGGGCGAGCGATGCCGCGATGTCGTTCACCGACGGGGCGCCGGTGGCGGTGGTGCTCAGCTCCGGCACCTGGGCCAGGATCATCGACCCGGGGCTGAAACCGTCGTTGCGGTTCCACTCGGTCGGGTCGATGTGCACCGAGCTGGTGTTGGCCGGCATGGACGCAGGGTTCAGCGCCACCCTGCGCCCGGTCGGGGTGGTGGCGTCGGGCCGGGTGAACCGGTTGCTCGGGAACGGCAGCAGGCAGTCCCCGGCGTCGAAGAACTCGCACCGGTCGGCGTTGGGCACCGTGAGGTCGATGGTGCCCGCGAACCGTCCTCCTCGATCGGGCCACAGCGGACGACATGCCGTGATGCCGGCCAGCACCGTGACCGCCAGCAGCGGCAGTAGCAGTCGGTGCAGCCTGGTCTTCCTCGATCGCCCCATGAGACCCCCCGGTCGATGACGTGGGAGGAGCGTAGCGTCGCCCGTCCGAGGTCGTCCCCGTAGCCCCGGGCAGACCGATGTCGGGACCTCCGACCCTGTGCACCTCGATGCGGGAGGTGGAAGGTCGAGGTGACGAACGAGGAGGTGGGACATGCGTGCACATCCCAAGCTGGGCCTGCTGGTCGCTGCCGCGATGGTCGCGCCGTTCATCGGTGCGGCACCGTCGATCGCCGAGCTGCCGGTCACGATCCCGGCCCCGACGACGGCTCCGGGCGAGGCTGCCCTGACCGACGTGACGGTGTCGAACGTCGGCTCGGCCGACGAGGTGGTGTTCACCTTCGCCGGTGGGCTGCCGTCGGTCGACGCGGTGGCGACCGAGCCTCCGTTCCACGACACGGCGGGAAACCTCGTCACGGTGCCGGGCACGTCGTGGGTGAACGTGCGGATGATGGGAGCACGAGGGGCCAGTCTGGGAGAGAACTGCCGGTCCGAGCTTCCCGCCCCGCCGACTCCGGGGCCCGGGGAGACCGCGGCGAACGTGTACTTCAGCTGCCTCGACGGCCTGAACGGACCGGCCCCGGTCGTGGCCTCGGGGCGGGCGGTGGCGTCCGGTTCGGCCAGCGAGGTCCTGGCGTCGACGTTCGATCAGCTGCTGGCCGGTCCGAATGCGGCCGACGCTGCGGCCGGCCTGACCTCGTGGTTCTCCAGCGCGACGGCGTCCATGCTGCTGTCGGCGTCCATCGCGCCGGATGGAACCGCCACGATCGACTTCGATCCCGCGCTGGCCACGACCATCCCGAACGCCAGCTCGAGCGCCGGGAGCGACGAGCTGATGCGCGAGCTGGACGCAACCGTGTTCCAGTTCTCGGGCGTCACCTCGGCGATCTACGAGCTCGGTGGCAGCTGCAACGACTTCTCCGCCTGGCTGCAGATGGCCGGCTGCACGCCCCGTACCCCGCGGGACGGATCGGAGGCGCAGATCGCCGTCACCTACTTCGGGCCGGACGTCGTGACGGGCCCGTCGGTCAACGTGACCGAGGCCGCGAGGCTCGAGGACTTCGAGAATCAGCTCACGTGGATCGTCGGGCTGCGGTCCGATGCCGACGTGACGGTCACGACGGCTACGGCGCCCTTCCGGGTGATCGTGACCGTTCCCCACGTGACCGTCGCCGTGCCGGCGCAGCCCAACTTCACCGGCTGAGCGACGGCGTCACTGCCTGACGGTCAGCCCTTGCTCCCGGTCTGCAGCTTCGGGGGGCCGGACGTGGCCGGCAGCGGCTCGTTCGGCGGGGTGGCCGGCACCTTGTCGGCATCGCCGATGGCGTAGAACCGGCCGCCGCGGGCCCCGACGAAGATGCGACCGTTCCACACCGCGGGGGTGGACTCGATGCAGCCACTGAGCTTCACGGTCCAGAGCTCGGGTGGGTCGATGGTGGCGTCGGAGACGTCGTACGCGTGCAGCACGCCGCTGCAGTCGCCGACGATGAGCACGTCGTCGACGACCACCGGCGACTGCCAGGTCGGCCCGGGGAGCTTCTTCTCCCAACGGATGGCGCCGGTGGCCCGGTCGATGCCCAGCAATCGGCCGCCGTTCGTGTCGGCGTAGAGCACGTCCTTCCAGAGCGCCGAGGTGCCCCACACGCCGGCCTTGCCTCGCGCCCTGGTCCTTGATCGACCACACCAGCGGCTCGTCCGGCTTGGTGGGGTCGAGCTTCATGATCTGCCCGACCTCCTTCGACCGGGCGTTGTTGCGCTCCCACTCGGAGCCGACGTAGAGCATGCCGTCGGCATCGATGACGATCGAGGCGTCGGTGTCGTCGCCGGTCCAGAAGCGGAAGGTGCGGGTCGGCATGGTGCCTGCCTTCAGGCCGCTGATGTCCCAGCCCTGCACGAGGCCGCCCGAGTTGGCGAAGTAGAGCGTGTTGCCCGAGATGGCCACCGAGTTCTCGATCGAGACCTGCTTGTCGGTGATGACCTTGAGCAGCTCGGCGTCCCAGCCCGGCGCCTTCCACACGACCTTCGGGTCGACCGTGACCTTGCCGTCGGCGTCGTAGCCCCGGTTGAGCTTCACCGATGTAGATCCAGCCGTTCTCGCCGCCCTCGAAGAGGTAGTCGTCGAGGATCAGTCCAGATCCGTCCCAGTCGTCGTTCCACAGGACCGGCTTGGTGTCGTAGGCCCACAGCTTCCAGAGCTCTGTCGGGGCCGGCTCGTCGAGGGCGACGGCCCGGTAGAAGTTGTCCCGGGCTCCGGTGTAGAGGATCGGGAAGCCGTCGGGGTCGACGCGTGACCGTGCCCTTGATGATGTCGCCCACCTTGAAGTCGGGCAGCAGTCGGGTGCCGCTCTCGGCATCGAGGAAGTGCACGCCGCGGTCGTAGGCGCCGAAGGCCACCCAGGTCTTGCCGTCCTTCTCCCACACGTTGGGCTGGCCGGTCCAGCCGCTGCCGCACCACGTGCGCATGCCCTGCTCGTCGGAGGACTGCGAGCAGAGCCCTCCGCTGCTCTCGGCCGGGAACGTCCAGAGCACCTGTGGGTGCGGTCGGCACCGGCCCCTTGCCGTAGTAGGTGCGCGTCGGGTTGCCGCGGAACGACAGCAGGCCGTCGACCTTGTCGCTGTAGGGCCCTCCGACCGAAGCGGGGTTGACCCAGCCGTCGTAGGGTTCGAGTGGGGCCAGGCTGGTGTCGCTGGCATCGACCGCGACCGCGTCGGAGGTCGAGCTGTCGGTGGTGTCGTCGCCGGCCTGGTCGGAGGTCGGGCCCGTGGACGACGCCGTGGTGTCGGAGCGATTGCGGCCGATGACGACGAGCATCACCAGGATCGGGACCAGCACCACGCACGCGATGGCGGGGATCACCCAAGAGGGCCGTCCCGAACGGCGATCGGCGCGCCCGTTCGGAGCCCGAGCCGGATCGGCGGGCGGCAGCACGAACTCGGCTGGATCGGCCGGTTCGGCCAGGTCAACGGGTTCGGCCAGTTCGGCGTCGGGCGCGCCGCGGTGGGACTCGTCTGGCGTGTCGCTCAACCGACGCTTCCTTCCGCCACCAGCCGCTCGAGCATCAGGTCGGGCTGCTCCTGCTCGAGCCGCTGCACCCAGTACTGGCTCTCGAAGAGGGCGAGGATCGTTCCGTCGGCCCGCCTCATCACCCGCGCTCCCCGCATGCCGCGAAGCGCTTCGGCCCCCGCCTCGTTCGTGCGGCGGGCCAGCTTGTAGGACGTCGGGCTCAGCTCGACCGGCGCACCGAACTCGTTCTCGAGCCGGTGGACGGCTACCTCGAACTGCATCGGGCCGACGGCGGCCAGCACCGGGGCCTGGTCGCCCAGGTCGGCATCGCGCAGCACCTGCACGACGCCCTCCTCGTCGAGCTGCGCGATGCCGCGGCGGAACTGCTTGAACCGTCCGGTGTCGCGCACGCGGATGACGCTGAAGTGCTCGGGGGCGAAGCTCGGGATGCCGGGGAACGTCACGGGCTCGTCGATGAACAGGGTGTCGCCGACCTTCACATCCGTGGCGTTCACCAGGCCGATCACGTCGCCCGGGAACGCCTCGTCGATGGTCTCGCGCTCCTGGCCGAACACCTGGTGCGCGTACTTGGTGGCGAACGGCTTGCCAGTGGGCTCGTGGGTGACCACCATGCCGCGCTCGAAGCGGCCCGAGCAGACCCGCAGGAACGCGATGCGGTCTCGGTGGGACGGATCCATGTTGGCCTGCACCTTGAACACGAACCCGGAGAACGGCGCGTCGAGCGGGCGGGGGACGCCGTCGACGTCAGGCCGGGGGGTGGGGGAAGGGAACAGGTCGACCACACCGTCGAGCAGCTTGCGCACGCCGAAGTTGGTGAGCGCCGACCCGAACAGCACGGGCGTGGCCTCCGCGGCCAGGAACGCCTTGATGTCGAGCTCGCCGACGGTGCCGTCGAGCAGGTCGACCTCCGCCTCGGCCGTCTCCCACGCCGCACCTTCCTCGGTGGCGGCCCGCCCGGCGTCGACCAGCTCCTCGGGGGCCTCGGTGGCGCCACGGGCCACTCGGGTGAACCGGGTGAACTCGTGGGTGCGCCGGTCGACGACGCCACGGAAGTCGCCGGCGATGCCGACCGGCCAGGTGATCGGGATCGGCGTGAGGCCGATCTGCTGCTCGATCTCGTCGAGCAGCTCGAGCGCGTCTCGCCCGGGTCGGTCCCACTTGTTGATGAAGCTCAGCAGAGGGAGGCCGCGCTGGCGGCAGACGTCGAACAGCTTGAGCGTCTGGGGCTCGATGCCCTTGGCCGCGTCGAGCACCATGACAGCCGCGTCGGCGGCGGCCAGCACGCGGTAGGTGTCCTCGGAGAAGTCGCGGTGACCAGGGGTGTCGAGCAGGTTCACGACGTGATCGCGGTAGGGGAACTGCAGCACGGTCGACGTGATCGAGATGCCCCGCTGCTGCTCGAGGGCCATCCAGTCGGAGGTGGCCGAGCGTCGTCCGCTGCGGGCCTTGACCGCCCCGGCCTCACTGGTGAGCGCGCCGCCGTAGAGCAGGAACTTCTCGGTGAGCGTGGTCTTGCCCGCGTCCGGGTGGCTGATGATGGCGAAGGTACGCCGGCGGGTGGCCTCACTGGCGGGATCGTTCACCCGCCAAGGCTACAAGGGGTGACCGTCGCTCAGAGCTCACCACCCGAGCCGCAGTCGGAGGCGCCGATGGCGTCGAACTGGGCGTTGACGTCGTCGTCGGAGAGGTTCTGCATCTCCTGCAGGGCCGTCGTGTCTCCGGCCCTCAGTCGGGGGATGTACTGCTGGATCCGGGCGACCTGGGCGTCGACGGCCTGGATGATCTTCGCCCACGGCGCGGCCAGCGACGGGGGCGGGGTCAGCGTCTTCATCTGGTCGACCTGCTGGGAGAACAGGGCGAGGGCCTGATCGAAGTAGGCACCGATCGCCTCTGGAGCAGTCGATGTCGGCTGGGCGAGCGCCGATCCCTCGTCGTTGAAGCGGATGCACATGCTGTTGATCTTGCTGATGAACTCGGCCTCGCTCGACATGGTGACCGTCGACGGCGTCGTCGTCGATGACGAGGCGGCGGAGGTGGGCGAGGTGGTGGACGACGGATCCTCCGAGGCGGTCGTCGAGCTCGTGTCGGCCGGCAGCTCGGCCGGCTTCTCGGCCGACGCCGACGCACCCGAGTCGACGCTGTGGGCGTTCGACGTGGAGCAAGCCGTTCCCAGCAGCAGGAGCGCGGCCATGCCCACCGCCGTCATCGTCCGCTTCATGCCCAGCTCCTCGTCGCCCGTGGTTCGGTCACCTGCGACCGCCGATGGGCAGTCGCAGGCTCAGGCAACTGTCGGCGCGCTCGATGCGCCGAGTTGAGCCATCGGCCCAAGTGAGCGACGGCCGACTCGCGCGCCTCAGATCGACGCGTAGGTGGCGTTGATGAGGTTCGCGCTGCGCATGTCGCCGGCCAGGCCGATGTCCATGCGGTTCATGACGTAGCCGAAAGCCAGCTCGGCGTCGGGATCGGCCCACCCGGCCGAGCCGCCGGCGCCGTAGTGGCCGAAGCTGCCGGCCGGGTTGACGATGATCGTCGACGGCACCATGAACCCGAGGCCGAACTGGATGTCCATGTCGAGCAGCACGATGTTCGGACCCGACGAGCGCTGGGTGGTGGCCTGCTTGAGCTGGTCGGCTCCGAGGGTGCGGATGCCGTCGACCTCGCCGACCATCGAGGCGTAGACCCGGGCGATGGAGCGGGCGTCGGCCACGCCGTTGGCCGCCGGGATCTCGGCCGCGCGGACGGCTCGGGAGTTGAAGACCGAGATGTCGGAGAACGCGCCGCCCGGCGCGCTGAGGGCCTTGCCGAGGTTGGTGTCGGGCCCGGTGAACTGCTCCATCATCGCCTTGATGGCCTCGTCGGTCGGCGCCTCTATGACGATCAGTGGAGCGACACGGTCGTCGAGCTCCTCGGGCAGGCCGACGTACCAGTCGGCATCGAGCGGACCGGTCACCTCGTCGCGGAGGAAGGTGCCGAGGCTCTTGCCGCTGATGCGGCGCACGACCTCGCCGACGAGCTAGCCGTAGGTCACGGCGTGGTAGCCCGTGGCGGTGCCGGGTTCCCACTTCGGCGACTCGGCTGCCAGGCGCTCGACGACCGGGTCCCAGGCGAGGGCGTCCTCGAAGGACATGGTGCCGTCGATCCACGCCAGGCCGGCCTGGTGCGAGAGCAGGTAGCTGACCGGTAGGTCTTCCTTGCCGGCCGCCGCGAACTCGGGCCAGTAGGTGGAGACCGGCGCCTCGACGTCGAGCTCACCCCGCTCGGCCAGGCGGTTGGCGCAGAGGGCGGTGGCGCCTTTCGTGGTCGAGAACACCAGGATCATGGTGTCCTCCTGCCATGCCGCGCCGGTCTCCTGGTCGGCGACGCCGCCCCACAGGTCGACCACCTTCTGGCCCCGGTGGTACGCCGAGAAGGCGGCCCCCACCTCGCTCCCGTTGTCGAAGTTGGCGGCGAACGCGTCCCGGACGCCCTCGAAGCCGGCCGCGGTGTACCCCTGGATCTCGGTCATGGGGGCACCGTACCTGAGGGTCGCGCCATCGTCTCGGGCGCCACCCCCGGCCCCGAACCAGTAGCTGCGTCGCCGGGGCCGCGGTTCGACTCCCGGTACGGGGTTCTGGGCGGTCGGCGCGGGTCAGCGGCAGTCGGTGCAGCGGCCGACGAGGTCGAGACGGTGGTGGTCGGTCTCGAACCCGGTCTCCTCGCCGACCCGGGCGAACGCATCGGCCATCGAGTCCTCCAGCTTGGGACCGATGGTGAAGTCGGCCACCGCACCGCAGGACGAGCAGATGAGGTGGTGGTGGTGCTCGGTCAGGTCCTGGGCCAGCTCGTAGCGGGCGAACTCGTCGGTGGCCACGACGCGGTGGACGACGCCGGCCTGCTCGAGGACCGACAGGTTCCGGTAGACGGAGCTCTGGGCCAGATCGGTGCGCAGCGTCAGCACCTCGGCGATGGTCACCGGGTGGTCGGTGGCGTCGAGCAGGTCGATCAGCGCTCGCCGGTTGCTGGTGTAGCGCTGCCCGTCACCGCGCAGGCGCTGGGCCGCGGTGGCGTGGAGGTCGTGGGGCGCACCGGGTCCGTCAGCCATGCCGGGCAGTGTAGGCCGATACTGAGAATGGGTGAGAATCGATCGGTCACGTCACCGCGGCAAGCGGTTCCCGTCACCCGACACGTCCTTTTCGGGCCCGTGAGGGTGGCAGGAAGCGTGAGGACGCCCAACGGGGCCGGGTCCGACCGAGTCGTGCCGGGTCAGACGGGGGTGAGGATGAAGACCGGGATCTGGCGGGAGGTGGCCTGGGCGTACTCGGCGAAGTTCGGCATCAACGCGGCCTGGGCGTCGTAGAGCCGGGTGCGCTCGTCGCCCTCGGCCACGGAGGCCTCGACCACGATGGTCTCGGTGCCGACCTCGATGGTGGCCCGAGGGTGGGTGACGAGGTTGTGGTACCAACTCGGGTTGGTGTCGGCGCCGGCCTTCGAGGCGATGATGATGTAGCGGTCACCGTCACGGGTGTGCACCACAGGCGACGTGCGGGTCTCGCCGCTCTTGGCGCCTGTGCTGTTGAGCAGCAGCAGCGGCGCGCCGGCGAACGGACCCGTGGTCTCGCCGCCGTTGGCCCGGAACTCGTCGATGACCGTCTGGTTGAAGCTCTTCATGTCGTCGGGTGCCATGCTCATGCGGGTTCCTGTTCGTCGGGCGCTCGAGTGTCTGGGGCAAGGTAGCGGCCGATGTGGCAGATCCGGCCGGTCGGATCACGTCGGGCAGCGCTCGACCGCGATTACTAGCTTGGCCCGATGCCCGCACCTCGCGACCTGGAACTGCTCGTCTCCCAGATGACGGTCGAGGAGAAGGCCTCGCTCACCGCGGGCGCCGACTTCTGGACGACCGTGGCCATTCCTCGCCTCGGAATCCCCTCGGTCACCGTCACCGACGGACCCAACGGTGCGCGTGGCTCGGCGCTGCTGGGCTTCGGCGCGGTCTCGGCGGTCTGCGCGCCGTGCGGATCGGCGCTCGGGTCCACGTGGGACGTCGACCTGATCGAGAGGGTCGGGTCGATGCTCGGCGAGGAGTCGCGCACGAAGTCGGCGCGGGTCCTGCTGGCCCCGACGGTCAACATCATGCGGTCGCCGCTGGCCGGGCGGAACTTCGAGTGCTACTCGGAGGATCCGCTGCTCACGGGCAAGGTGGCTGCCGCGTTCATCCGTGGCGTGCAGTCGCAGGACGTGGCCACCACGGTGAAGCACTTCGCTGGCAACGAAGCCGAGTTCGAACGCCACACCATCAGCTCGGTCATCGACGAGCGCACGCTGCACGAGATCTACCTGCGCCCGTTCGAGCTGGCAGTTCGCGAAGGCGGCAGCCTCGGGATCATGACCGCGTACAACCGGCTCAACGGGGTGTACTGCACCGAGCGGCCCGATCTGCTGCAGGGCATCCTGCGTGACGAGTGGGGGTTCGATGGGTTCGTGATCACCGACTGGTTCGGGGCCGGATCCACGGCGGGAGCGGCGGAGGCGGGAGTCGACCTCGAGATGCCGGGAGCCGGTCGGTTCTACGGACCGGCGCTGGCGACGGCGGTGCTGGCCGGTGACGTCGAGGAAGCGCTGCTCGACGCCGCTGTCCTCCGGCTGCTGTCGGTCTTCGATCGCGTCGGTGCGCTCGATGATCCACCCGGGGTCGAGGAGCAGTCGATCGACCGGCCCGAGCACCGGGCCGTCGCTCGGGAGGCCGCGGTCGGGGCCACCGTGCTGCTGACCAACGACGGCGTGCTGCCGCTCGAGGTCGCGACGCTCTCGAGCGTGGCCGTGCTCGGCCCCAACGCCGACCGGGCCCAGATCATGGGCGGCGGCTCGGCTGCGCTGCGGGCGCACTACGTGGTCACGCCGCTCGAGGCGCTGCGGGAGAGGATCGGTTCGGAGGTGTCGCTGACCTACGAGCGAGGCTGCGACATCGACAAGGGCGTGCCTCCGCTGCAGGGCGAGGCCGTGCGCGGCGCCGACGGCACCCCAGGGTTCGACGTCGACTTCTACGTGGGACCCGATCTGGCCGGTGAGCCGGTCGGGCGGTCCCACTTCCCCGACAGCCGGCTGCTCTTCGTCGACCGGCCGCACCCGGCGCTGCCCACAGGGGTGTACTCCTGGCGCGCCACCACCCGATTCACGCCGGCCGAGTCGGGAGTCCACACCTTCACGATGGGGCAGTCCGGCCAGGCTCGGATGTTCGTCGACGGCGACGTCGTCCTCGACGGGGTGACCGGGACGCCACCGAAGGGCGAGCGGTACTTCGGCGTCGTCAGCGGCGACCTCGAGGTCGACCTCGTGCTCGAGGCCGGGCGGTCGATCGAGCTCGTGATCGAGTACTCGAGCGCCGACGCGTCGTTCCTCCGCGGCGTGCTGGTGGGGTGCCGCCTTCCTTCACCCGGCGACCTGATGGAGCGGGCCGTGGCGGCGGCCGCCGCGGCCGACGTGGCGGTGGTGGTGGTCGGCACGAACTCGGACTGGGAGACCGAGGGTGAAGACCGCACGACGCTGGCGCTGCCGGGCGAGCAGGACGAGCTCGTGCGCCGGGTGGTCGATGCCAACCCCCGCACGATCGTGGTGCTCAACACCGGGTCGCCGGTGACCATGCCGTGGGCCGACGCTCCGGCCGCCCTGCTGCAGACGTGGTTCGGGGGCCAGGAGATGGCCGGCGCCCTGGCGGACGTGCTCACCGGTGAGGCCGACCCCGGTGGTCGCCTGTCGATGACGTTTCCGCGGCACATCGAGGACACGCCGGCGTTCGGCAACTTCCCCGGCGAGGACGGCGAGGTCCGCTACGGCGAGGGCGTGCTCGTGGGCTACCGCTGGTACGACACCCGCCAGGTGCCGACGCTGTTCCCGTTCGGCCACGGGCTGTCGTACTCGTCGTTCGAGATCGGCGCGCCCGAGGCGGCCGACCCACTGACCTGGGGGTCGGGACAGGTGCTCCGGGTGCAGGTGCCGGTGGCCAACTCGGGTGGTCGTCGTGGGTCCGAGGTGGTGCAGGCGTACGTCGCGCCACCGCCCGGGGAACGGGTCCGGCCGGTGCGCGAGCTGCGCGCCTTCGCCAAGGTCGTGCTCGATCCGGGCGAGTCGACCACCGTCGAGTTGGCCTTCGACCACCGGGCCTTCGCGGTCTGGGATGCCACCGAGCACGAGTGGGTGGTCGAGCCTGGCGCCTACGAGCTGCACCTCGGGCGGTCGTCGGTCGACCTCGCCCACACCATCACGGTCGACGTCGGCCCCAGCCGCGATCCGGCCTGACACGACACCGCTACCCCGGGGTCGCGCCTGGAGTGCTCGTTCGGGTCTTTCGGAGGTCGTAGGGGTTGCGTGGGCCGGTCGGGTGATGGAGCGAATCCCGTAGGCTCGCCGGGTGACGACGACGGCGGACGAGACGGTGACCTACCCGGGGGCGCGTCGGCCCGATCGGACCCGGTCGGTGTCGTCGGGCGGGCTGCGGCTGGCGGTGTACGAGTGGGGCGCCCGAGGACGGGCCGCCCATCCTGATGGCCCACGGCGGGTTCGACTTCGCCGGCACGTTCGACGTGTTCGCCCCGATGCTGGCCGAGGCCGGCTACCGGTGCGTGTCGTGGGATGCCCGCGGCCACGGCGACTCCGAGCACGCCGTCCTCTACAACTGGGGTGCGGACGTGCGCGACGCGCTGGTGGTGCTCGACACCGTCACCGTCCGGCCGGTGCCGATCCTGGGCCACTCGAAGGGCGGCGGCCTCATGCTCGAGCTGGCCGACGCCTGCCCGCACCGCGTGTCGCACGTGATCAACCTCGACGGGTTGCCGTCGAAGAACAACTGGCCCGACGTGTCCGACCGCGAGCGCACCCGCATGGTTCAGGGCGAGATCCAGGCCTGGCTCGAACGTCGGCGACTGGTGCTCGAGCGCCAGCGGCGTCCCGGCACGCTCGACGAGCTGGCCGATCGCCGCGGACGCATGAACCCGCAGGCTCGACCGTGACTGGCTGCGCTACCTGGTCAGCGTCGGCGCCCGGCGCGACCGACGACGGCTGGCGGTGGAAGATCGACCCGGTCCTGCGCCCGGGCGGCTTCGGGCCGTGGCGGCCCGAGTGGTCGATGCAGCGGGTGCCCGGCATCGGCGTGCCCTTCCTGGGCGTGCTGGGACTCGAGCCCGAGCAGATGGGATGGGGAACCCATCCGGAGGACGTGATGCCCTACCTGCCGCCCGGCGCGAGGTTCGTGCCCCTCGAGGGCGTCGGCCACTTCGTGCACATCGAGCAGCCCCGAGCCGATCGCCGACCTGGTGCTCGAGTTCCTCGTCACTGACGGCTGGCACCGACGCCGTGACGACCGCCGCCGAACCGGCGACGTCACCTTCGTCGCGCAGCGGCAAGGCCGAGCTGGCGCTGCACCATCTGCGCCGGGGCGAGGGTCGACCGCTGCTGCTGCTGCACGGGCTGGCGGAGCAGTCCCCGGCGGCGGTTCCCGCGCACCTCGCCGCCTGGCCCGGTCCGGTCGTGGCGCTCGACTTCACCGGCCACGGCCGCTCGACGATCCCCACCGGTGGCGGCTACACGCCGAGGTCGCTCATGGCCGACGCCGATGCCGCGCTCGCCGAGCTCGGGCCGGCCACCGTGCTCGGTCGGGGCCTCGGTGCCTACATCGCGCCTGCTCGTCGCCGGCGGCCCGTCCCGACCGCGGTGCGGGGCGCCATCCTGGCCGACGGCCCCGGCCTGGTCGGCGGCGGCATCCGACCCGTCGTCACCCCAGTTCGTGCCGCTCGACCCCGACCAGCCCGCCGTGCCCGACCCGTACGCGATGTCCGAGCTGTCGCGCGACGTGCGTCCGCCCGACTACGCGGCCGAGTTCGTGCGGCATGGCGCTGCAGTGGCTCCGAGCTCGACGCGCCGATCGCGGTGGCCACCGTGGTGCGACCCGAGTGGCTCGGCCGGCGTGGTCGAACCGAGCGTGCGAGCGTCGATCGAGGCCTGCCCCTCGCCAGGGCCGCTCGCCCTGCTGACGCGTCGCCGAGTCGACGTGACCTGGCGCTCGGTCAGGGCGCGGCGAGGCCGGTCGAGGACGGTGTCGATCACCGAGTCCACGAGGCTCCGCCTGGTCTCGTCGTCGAACGGGAAGCCCATGAGCAGCATCTCGGCCACGCCGTGGGTGGCGCTCCACATGGTCAGGGCGACGGTGAGCGGCTCGGCCGGGCGAAGTGCGCCCGAGTCGATGGCCTCGACCACCGAGGCCAGGGCGAGCTCGAACACGGAGGTGGCCAGCGCGTCCTCGGCGCCGGTCGGGGCGCCGAGGGCGAGGTCGGCGAGAACTGGAACATGGTGCTGAAGAGCTCGGGTTCGGCCAGCGGCCTGCTCGACGTAGGCCTGGCTCAACGGCGCATGCGCTCGACGGGTCGGGGTCGTCGATCTGATCGAACCGGACTGGACAGGCGCTCGAACTCGCAGCTCGGCGACGCCTCGCAGCAGGTCGCGCTTGTCGGTCGACATAGGCGTAGAGCGCAGGCGCCGTCACGCCGAGGGTCGGCCGCCAACTTGCGCAGCGAGACGGCCTCGAGGCCGTCGGCCACGATCAGCTCGCGGGCAGCGTCGATGACCGATCGCCGGTTGAGCGTGGTCGCCATAGCGGACCAGCATCGCACGTCGGGTCATGCCGGACGAGCCGCCCGACGGAACCGCGACCGTCCGTCCGGTGGGATGGCCGTGGCCTACCAGGTCTGGTCCGCCGCGCGAGCAGCTCGCCGACGTCGTGGCCGCTGGCGGGACGGGCCATGTGGAAGCCCTGGGCCAGGTCGCAGCCGAGGCGGCGCAGCTCGGCGAGCTGCAGTCGCCGATCTCGACGCCCTCGGCGACGGCCGCAGGCCGAGCGTGTGGGCCAGGGTGACGATGGCGGTGACGATGGCCGAGTCGCTCGGAGTCCTCGCCGAGGCCGTCGACGAACGACTGGTCGACCTTCAAGACGTCGACCGGGAAGCGGCGCAGGTAGCTGAGCGACGAGTAGCCGGTGCCGAAGTCGTCGACGGCGAGCTGCACGCCCGAGCGCGTGGAGCCGACCGAGCGTGTCGGCTCGACATCTCGACGTCGTCCATGAGCACGCTCTCGGTGATCTCGAGCTCGACCAGCGACGGGTCGATGCTGGTGTCGCCGAGAACGGCGGCCACGTCGCTCGACCAGGCGCGGGTGGCCGAGCTGGCGACCCGAGATGTTGACGCCGACCGACAGCGGGGTCGCTGCGCTCGGCGCGACGCCTGCCAGCGCTGCACCTGCCGGCAGGCCTGGTCGAGCACCCAGGCGCCGATCGGCACGATGAGCCCGGTCTCCTCGGCGACGCGTGATGAAGTCGCCCGGGCAGCAGCAGGCCCCGCTCGGGGTGCTCCCACCGCAGCAGGGCCTCGACGCCGTCGATCGCGCCGGTGCCGAGGTCGATCGATCGGCTGGTAGAAGACGCGCAGCTCGCGGCGGTCGAGGGCCCGGCGCAGCGCGTTCTCGATGTCGAGCCGGTCGACCGCGCTGGCCCGCATGGCGTTGTCGAACAGCTCCCAGCGGGCCCGGCCCCGCTCCTTGGCCCGGTACATCGCGGCGTCGGCGTCGCGGATGAGGGTCTCCGGATCGGCCTCGGTGTCGTCGGGCAGGGCGATGCCGATGCTGACGCCGACGAACACCTCGGTGTCGTCGATGACGAACGGCCCGCTGACCGCCTCGTCGACCCGCTCGGCGATGGCGATGGCGTCGTGCTGGGTCACGAGGTCCTCGCAGAGCACCACGAACTCGTCGCCGCCGAAGCGGGCGACGGTGTCGCCGGGGCGGAGCGCCGACCGCGCAGCCGCTCGGCGATGGCGACCAGCAGCCGGTCGCCGAGGCCGTGGCCGAGGCTGTCGTTGACGACCTTGAAGTGGTCGAGGTCGAGGAACAGCACGGCGACCCGCCGGTTGTGGCGGCGGGCCCGGCCGAGCGCGCCGCTCGAGCCGGTCGAGAGCAGCGTGCGGTTGGGCAGGCCGGTGAGCGGGTCGTGGGTGGCCTGGTGGGCGAGCCGGTGCTCGAACGCCTTGCGCTCGCTGATGTCGTGCAGGATGGCCGAGAAGAACGGGCCCGTCCTCGTCGTCGCCGGGTGGAGCAGCACCTGGGCCGAGCACCGGGACCGAGCCCGCCGTCGGCGACGAGCATCGTCAGCTCGCCCTACCAGCGGCCGTCGCGCTCGACCTCGGGGCGGATCTCGACGTCGAGCCGCTCGGCGACGGCTGGCGGGAACAGGTCCTCGAGGAAGTGCGCGGTCGACGCTCGCCGTGGGCCTCGAGGCCGAAGAGTCCGCTTGGCCGCGGCGTTGAGGTAGAGCAGCCGCGCCGTCGCGTGTCGCAGATGCCGACGAGGTCCTCGGTGGCCTCGAAGATGTCGATCAGCCGCTGTCGTTCGCGCTCGGTGTCCCGACGGTCGGTGATGTCGTCGAGCGTGCCCACGCTGCCCACGAGCTGTCCGTCGGCCTGGTGCATGCGGTCCGCTCTGCACCCGCACCCAGCGGACCTCGCCGTCGGGTCGCACGACGCGGAACTCGATGGTGACGGGCCGGCCGCCCATGGGCATCGGATCCCCGGTCGAGACCGACCAGCCGAGAGTCGTCGGGATGGATCATCTTCGCCCACCCGCTACCCGCGGCGCATCCTCGGCGGACACGCCGGTGATCTCGCACCACCGGTCGTTCACGTAGACGAGGCCGCTCGTCGACGGTGGCGTGGTAGATGCCGATGGGCGACGACTGGGCGAGGGTGCGGAACAGCTGCTCGCTGGTGCGCAGCGCGTCGAGGGCGTCGTTGCGCCAGCGGATGTCGCGGATGTTGATGATCAGCCCGCCGATGCCGCCGTTGGCGTCGCGCATCGAGCCGCCGGCGATCTCGACCGACACCCAGGATCCGTCGACGTGGGATGCCCGGACCGCGATGGGGTTGACCGAGTCGATGCGGTCGACCGCGCTCCCCAGCCGCTCGGCGGCCGCGTCGACGTCCTCGGGGTGGATGAAGTCCCAGGCGGGGTGGCCGATCATGTCGGTCGGCCTCGCGGCCGAGCATCTCGTGGACGGCCGTCGAGATCCAGGTGATGGTGCCGCCCACGTCGATCGACCCGATGACGTCCTGACTGGCCTCGACCAGGTTCTCGATGGCCGGGGCGACCACACCGCCGCCCCGTCGGGCGGTGATGTCGCTGAACCCGCCGACCATGCAGCCGTGGTCCGGGTCGTCGAAGAGGTTGATCTGGGTCAGCTCGATCCAGCGGTAGGTGCCGTCTCGGTGCAGCACTCGGGCCTCGACGATCGACCGCCGCCCGGGCTCGGCGACGAGGTCACGCCAGTTGCGCACCAGCATCGCCTGGTCGGCCGGATGCATCATCTCGAGCGGCTCGATGGGCCCGGTACTGCTCGGGCGTGTACCCGAGGACCTTCTCGACGCCGGCGCTCACGTCGATCACCAGCCCGTCGCCGTCGAGCAGGCTCACGGCATCGCCCGGCACCAGGGCCAGCAGTGCCGCCTCTCGCTCGGGGCTCAGGGTCACCCCCTGATGCTAGGTGTGATCACGACCGGTACCGGGATGTCGGGCGGGTCGCGGATTTGGGTCGGATGGCCCGGTCGACCCGGTCAGACCAGATCAACGCTCGCGGGCGGCCACGTAGCGCGCCAGCGCGACGAGTGCGGCGCGGGCCTCGTCGCGGATCGGCGCCACCTCGATGGCCTCGACGGCCCGATCGGTGAGCGATGCGATGGTTGTCTCGATGGCCTGCCGGGCCCCGCTGCTCTCGAGCAGGGCCTGCAGCGATGCGACCTCCCCGGGGGTGAGGTCCGGCGCACCGACGCGGTCCAGCAGCGCGGTGGCCGCCGGGTCGTCGGCGACCCGGTCGACGGCGATGGCCAGCATCGGCGTGGGCTTGCCTTCCCGGAGGTCGTCGCCGACGGGCTTGCCGGTGACCGCGCTGTCGCCGAACGAACCGAGCACGTCGTCTCGGAGCTGGAACGCCTCGCCGAGCGGGTCGCCGTACGCCGAAAGGGGTCCGCGCAGGTCGTCGAGCCGGCCGGCCAGCGCGGCACCGAGGTGCAGCGGTCGCTCGATCGTGTACTTGCCAGACTTGTAGCGGGCGATGCGGCGGGCCGTGGCCAGGTCGGTGCCGCCTCGCGCCGTGCCGAGGACGTCGAGGTACTGGCCGATGTTGAGCTCGATCTTGAGCTCGTCCCACACTCGACGGGCGTCCGGCGGTGTGCCGTCGAGCATGCGATCGGCGTAGACGCCAGCCAGGTCACCGACCAGGATCGCCACGCCCTCACCGAACCGGCGGCCCTCTCCGCGCCATTCGCCCCCGGCGTGCTGGCCGGTGAACTCGACGTGGATCGTCGGCGTGCCCCTGCGGGTGTCGGAGCCGTCCATCACGTCGTCGTGCATGAGGGCGAACGCGTGGAGCAGCTCGAACGCGGCGCCGGCATCGATCGTGGCGCCGGTGGCCGGATCGGCGCCGGCACCGATGTAGGCCCAATGGCAGAACGCCGGACGCAGGCGCTTGCCGCCTCCCAGCACCAGCCGACCGAGGGCCTGCAACGGAGCAGCCAGGTCGGCGTCGACTGCGGCCCACCGCTCGATCTCGGCGTCGAGCACCTGGCGCAGCCGGGCCTCGACCGAATCGGCGACGACGCGGATCTCAGCCGGCAGCCCGAGCTCGGGACTCACGGGCCGGCGCGGTCGTCGGGACGGAGCTCGGGCTCGGCATCGAGGTCGGTGACGATGCGGGTGACCTCGGTCCGGGTGTCGTCGAGTCGCCCGCGGCAGAAGCGGACGAGGTCGGCGGCGCGCCGTACCTGACCGGACAGCCGGTCGAGGTCGACGTCGCCCCGCTCGAGCTCGTGCAGGATGGCTTCGAGCTCTGCCATGGCCTCGGCGTAGCCCAGCTCCTGCGAGACAGGTGCCTCGGCGGGTCCTGCAGCGTCGGTGTCGCTCATGACCGGGGTCCTCTGGGGGGTTCGTGCGCCGCGTGCGCATCGTGCGAATCAGGGGCGGGGGACATGGGTGAGCTGGCGCCCGGGTCGGTCACCCGGCTGTGCACCGAGCCGTCCGCGAGCTGCGTGACGAGCTCGGTGCCGGGGCCCAGGTCGGCCGAGCTGCGCACCAGCGTGCCATCGTCCCGACGGGTGATCGACCACCCCCGCTCGAGTGCCCGTCGGGGGTCGAGCGAGCCGACCCGAGCGTCCACGCTGTCGAGGCGCAGCGACGCGTGCTCGCTGGCCCGACCGGCGCTCAGGGCCAGGCGGCGGCCGGCCTCGCCGACGATGCGGTCCGCGGTCACCACCGCGGCGTGCGCGGCGCGGGCGGTGGCCCCGCCCTGGGTGGTCAGGCGACGGGATTCGGCATCGGCCCCCCGCTCGGCCTGTGCCGCGATCTCGATCCAGATCTGGTCGGTCCGGTCATGGAAGCTCCGGGCCCGGGCCACGAGGTGCGCGGCACACGCCGTGGGGGTCTTGCAGGCGGTGTGGGCCACCTGATCGGCCACGCTCGAGTCGATCTCGTGGCCGATGCCGGTGATCACGGGGACGGTCGTGCCGGCGATCTCTCGGGCCACCAGTGCGCCATCGAACGTGGCCAGGTCGGTACGGGCCCCGCCACCGCGGACCAGCGCGATGACCTCGACGGGATGCGCGGCCAGCGCGCGCAGGCCGGCGACGATGGAGCGCTCGGCGTCGGTGCCTTGGACGCGGCAGTCGACGGCGACGACCTGCCAGGCCAGTCCGCTGACCGCCAGCTCGTGCAGGAAGTCCGCCTCGGCTGCGCTCCCGGCGCTGGTGGCCAGCCCGACCACCACCGGGCGGGGCGCGACGGGCAGCAGGCCGTTGCGGGCCAGCAGTCCCTCGGCCTGCAGCGCCTGGAGCAGGCGATCCCGGTCGCCGGCCAGCCGCCCGAGCGTGTACTCGGGGTCGATGGCCGACATCCGAAGCTGCAGCCGACCCTGCTGCCCGTACAGGCCGAGTCGGCCCCGGATGCGGATCTCGACGCCGTCGGTCATCCGGATGCCGCCTCCGCCGCGCAGCGTGGCGTTGACGTCGGCCCGGGCCTTGGCGAACAGGGTGACCGCGATCTGCGCGACGGGCGGAGCGCCGGCCTCACCCGGCTCGATCAGCTGGAAGTACACGTGGCCGGCGGCCGATCGCTTGAGCGAGCTGATCTCGCCCTGCACCCACACCTCGTCCGGGAAGCAGACGTCGAGCGCCAGCTGCACGGCGTCGGTCAGTTCGCTGACCCGGAAGGTGGGCTCGTCCACGGACGCCGACCGTAGCGGTCCGTCCGGCCTGTCCCGTCCGGGGGGCGAGGCCTGTCCCGTCCGGGGGGCGAGGCCTGTCCCGTCCGGGGGGCGAGGCCTGTCCCGTCCGGGGGGCGAGGCCATTGCGCCCGGGCCGGCGCGTACGGTACGTGGCCCATCGCCGATTCGCGCACCGCGTGACGCCAGAATGCAGGAGGACCACCGATCGCAGCCGGCTCGGCTCGACCCGCCACGCTGCTCGACACCGTTCGCTCCTCCTCCTGACGCCATCCGACCCGTGTGACCGGCTACTCGTTGGCCGCGAGCACCGTCAACGCCGAACCACTGCCCCCGGAGCCTCCGATCAACGAGTTGCCCGAACCCGAAGTCGTCGACGAGGCCTCTCACGGTCTCGCTCGTCACTCCGTCGGCGAGCGCGTCCGCGTGCTCGAGGCTGTGGTCGGCCAGGCATCCGACGCGCTCGTGCTCAGCGCCAAGGACGACGACGACCCGGTGATCCGCATCCGCTTCGTGAACCAGGCGTTCACGCGGCTGCTGGGCTTCGGCGTGGCCGACGTCGCCGGGCAGTCACCCGGTGTGCTGGTGGGGCCCGAGACCGACCTCGAGACGCTCCGGCGGGTCGAGGCCGCGTTGCGCCAGGACGAGACGGTGACGGCCGAACTGGTCCTGCACGACGCCGACGGCTCGCCCGTTCGGGTCGAGGCCACCTACCGGGTGGTCGCCGCCGGCTCGGGGGCCTCCTGGTACCTGGCCAGCTACCGCGACCTCTCCGACCGGGTCGAGGCGGCGGCGGCACTGCGGCGAAGCGAGGCGTGGGCCGAGGCGATGGTCCAGGGCAGCTCCGACCTGGTGATGGTGGCCGATGGTGACGGCGTCGTCCGCTACGTCAGTCCGGCCATCACCGAGGTGCTGGGCTACGACCCCGAGGACTTCGTGGCCCGGGTGTTCTCCGACGTGATCCACCCCGACGACCTGCCGCGCAGCGCCGGCCTGTTCGAGGCTGTGCGCACCCGGCGGGGGCGCACCAACGGCAAGGGCTATCAGTTCCGGGTGTCGCACCGGGACGGCGGCTGGCGCACCGTCAGCCTGCGCGTGGCCGACCGTCTCGACGACCCGGCGGTCAGGGGTTTCGTGGTCAACCTGCGCGACGTCAGCGATCGTCAGCGGGCCGAGGACCTGTTGGCCGAGCAGGCCGACCTGCTCGAGGCCATCGCCCGGGGCGCGCCGCTCGACGTCACCCTGGGCAAGATCACCGCGATGGTCGAGCGCCACGTCGATGGCGTGACCGCGGTGATCGGCATGCTCGACGACGACGGCGTGATCCGCCTGCGGTCGACCTCGCACCTCCCCGAGGAGATCGTCCAGTTCTACGACGACCTGCCGCCGAGCGCTCCCGGCGGGGTCACGCTGCGTTCGGGCATGGGTGAGGTGTTCGTGTTCGACCTGGTCGACGGGCCCAACCTGGGTGCGGCGGCCGGGCTCTTCGCGACCTACGGCTTCACCCAGGCCCGCACCTGCCGGTTGCGGGCACCCGGATCCGGCGAGCTGGTCGGGGTGCTCACGATCTTTCATCGGGTGGCCGGCGACCTGGCGCCGTCCGACCTGCAGCCGGTGCAACGGGCCACCAACCTGGCGGCCATCGCCATCGAGCGCCACCAGCTTCGCTGCCGCCCTCGAGTACCAGGCGCTCTACGACCCCCTGACCGATCTGCCCAACCGGGCCCTCCTGTCGCTGCGCATCCACGAGGCGCTCGTCAGGATCGCCGACGAGGCCCAGGGCGTGGCCGTGCTGTTCATCGACCTCGACCGGTTCAAGGTCATCAACGACTCCGATGGCCACGCCATCGGCGACGTCGTCCTCCAGCAGGTGGCCGAGCGGTTCGAGCGCCAGCTCCGACCGGGCGAGACGCTCGGTCGGTTCGGCGGCGACGAGTTCATGGTCGTGTGCGGTCGGCTCCGCAGCGAGCGGGAGGCCGCCGCTGCCGCGGACCGGTACGCGGCCGCGCTGCGCGAGCCGCTCGCGCTGGCCGACGGTAGCGAGCTGTTCGTGACCGCCAGCATCGGCATCGCCTACACCGCCGATGCGTCGGTGCCGGCCGAGTCGCTCATCCGCAACGCCGACGTCGCCATGTACCGGGCCAAGGACCAGGGTCGCAACCAGTGGGTGTCGTTCCAGGAGAACCTCGACCAGCGAGCCGTCGAGCAGCTCACGCTCGAGCGGGCGCTGCGCGCCGCCATCGAAGGTCGGCAGTTCGAGCTGCACTACCAGCCGGTCGTCCAGCTGTCCGACGGGGCGATGACCCAGGTCGAGGCGCTCGTGCGGTGGAACCGACCGGGCCACGGCATCGTGCTGCCGGCGTCGTTCATCCCGATCGCCGAGGAGACCGGGCTCATCGTGCCCGATCGGCTGGTGGGTGCTCGGCGAGGCCGTCGCCCACGCTGCCGCCTGGCCGGCGCTCCCGGGCGACCAGGAGGTCGAGGTGGCCGTCAACCTCTCGGCCCGCCAGCTCGCCGACGCCGAGCTGGTCGAGGTGGTGTCCGACGTGCTGGAGCACACCGGCCTCGACCCCGCCCGGCTCTGCTTCGAGGTGACCGAGAGCGCGCTGGTGCACGACGTCGACCACGCGGTGGCGTCGCTCAACCGCCTGAAGGGGCTCGGCGTGCGGATCGCCATCGACGACTTCGGCACCGGCTACGCCACCCTCGACTACGTGCGGCACTTCTCGATGGCCGACTACCTCAAGATCGACCGTTCCTTCATCGACGGGGTCGACCGGGCCGGTTCGCAGGAGGCCGCCATCGTCTCGGCCGCCATCGCGCTGGCCAAGTCGCTCGGGTTCACCGTGGTGGCCGAGGGGGTCGAGACGCTGTCGCAGATGGAGGCGCTGCGGGAGCTCGACTGCGAGCTGGCCCAGGGCTACCTCTTCAGCCGTCCGGTGCCGCTCGACGACGCCGTCCTCCTGCTCGGCGCCCGCGAAGGCCTCGTGCACTGATCTCTGGCCCTCGACTGGCTTGGCTCTCGGCTCGCGAGCTCGCCTGCGAGCGGCTTCGCCCATCTGGTGCACTTCGGTGGTGCTCCGCTCCGCACGCCTGACCCGAGCCACCGCACACAGGCCGACTTCTGGCCGACGCCGGCGGTTTGCGTAACCTCCGGCGGTGCACCTGGAACCTGATCGCATCGAAGTGGCCGGCGATGTCGTCGGGTCGACGTCCTTCACCACCGGGGCGGCCGTCGTCGGCCCGCTGGAGGTCACGGTCGGCCAGGGCGGCGGCTCGACCCGCGCCGCCCTGAGCTGGTCGATCGCCAACCGGGGTGATCAGCCCGTGTCGGTGCGGTCGGTGGCGCTGGTGTTCGCCGTGGTCGACGCACCGGCACCGCTGCGGATGTTCCGCAACGGGTACCAGTCGTGGACCCCGAGCGGTGTCGGCGGTGCTCGGCATCGACCGGGACCCGTCGACCGCCCCGGGCTCCATCGAGTTGGCGCGAGGCGTGCACCACGCCGACCAGGCGATCGCCCCGCCCGGCGAGCTGCGCTCGGAGTGGGTCACCGTGCTCCAGGCCGCCGGATCGGCTCCGCTGCTGGTCGGCTTCGACGGCGGTGACCGTCACGACGGCACGCTGCGACTGCGCGACGGCGAGTCAGGTCCTGAGCTGCGGGTCGAGGCCTTCCTCGGCGGCGCCGATGATCGCGGCGGGCGAGGAGCGCGCGCTGCACGCGGTGCTGGTGGCCGACGGGGCGGCAGACGGCGCCGACGCCTCGATGCTGCTCGGGCACTGGGCCGACGAGGTCGGGCGGCTCGGTCGGGCCCGCGTGACGCGCGCCGTACCAGGTGGGGTGGTGCTCCTGGTACCACTACTTCCACCTCGTGTCCGAGGCCGACCTGCGATCGAACCTGGCGCTGGCCGGCGACTGGCCGTTCGACGTGTTCCAGCTCGACGACGGCTTCCAGTCCGCCATCGGCGACTGGCTCACGACCAACGAGCGGTTCCCGTCCGACCTCGACGCCATCGCCGCGTCCGATCGCTGCAGCCGGCCGTCAGCCGGGCCTCTGGCTCGCGCCGTTCATCGCCGCGCCCGACTCGCAGGTCGTGGCCGACCACCCCGACTGGCTCGACCCGTGATGCGCAGGGCGAGCCGTTGCTCGCGCATGTTCAACCCGCCGTGGGGTGGCGGGCTCGACGGGTTCATGTACGGCCTCGACACCACCAACCCGGAGGTCCTGGCCCACCTCGAGTCGGTCGCGTCCACGCTCGTCGACGCCGGGTTCACCTACCTCAAGCTCGACTTCACGTTCGCCCCGAGCTTCGACGGCGTCTACCGCGACGCCGGCCAGACCCCGGCCCAGCGCGTGCGGGCCGGGTTCGACGCCGTTCGCCGAGGCGCCGGTGACGACGCCTTCCTGCTCGGCTGCGGGGTGCCGCTGTCCAACGTGGTCGGCGTGGTGGACGGCAACCGCATCGGGGCCGACGTGGCGCCATCGTGGAACACGGTGAACTTCGAGACCGCGGCGCCCGGCTACGAGCGGGCGCTCCCGGCCACCGTCCACTCGTGGCAGAACACGTTGGCCCGCTCGTTCATGCACCGGAAGCTCTGGCTGAACGACCCCGACTGCCTGATGCTGCGTCAGAGCGAGACGCAGATGACCCCGGCTGCGATCCGCACCTGGGCCCACGCTGTCGCGCTGTCCGGCGGCATGGCGCTGGTCTCGGACGACCTGGCCCTGCTCGACGAGCAGGCCAGAGCGCTCCTGGAGGAGGCGATCTCCCTCGGCCACGACGCCGACGCCGAGGCCATCGCCGGGCTCCCGGCTCGCTGCCCCGACCTCATGGCGCATGCGGTTCCCCGCGACCTGCTGGCCGCGGGTCGCCACCTCGAGGGCGATCCCGCCCTCGCCACCTCCGTCCTCCGGGTCAGTCGGTGGAGCGGTACTGGAGGGTGAGGGGTGGGAAGGCGTCGGCGACGGCGGGACCGAGCCCGACCGGCTCCGGGTCGATGCCGAACACATCGCGCAGCTGGGCGACGATGAAGTGTCGAGGGACCTCCCACACCTGCTTCACCGCGGGGTAGCCGCCGGCCTCGTCGCACCCGTCGTTGAAGAGCCGAGACACGGTGTCGGGCACCGGGATGCCGACCTTGCCGGCGATCGCCAGCAGGCCGCCCTGGTCCTTTCCGATGAGGCAGATGTCGGTGACGCTGTCGTGGCCTGCGCCCTCGATGACCACCAGGCGCTTCGGCGCGTTCATGGCGTCGTAGAACGGCTGCAGCCGCTCGAGCGGGATGACCTGGTCGTTGCCGCCGGTGATCAGCATCCCGGGCTTGTCGGGCAGCGCGCTCGAAGCGATGGCGGTGGTCGTCGTCGACCCGTCACCGGTCGGGCTCGTGGTGGTCGTGACCTGCTGGATGCAGCCGTTGGCGTCGGTGGTCGGCGTGGTGGCGCTGCTCGAGCCACCGACCCCGCCGCCGTCGAGAGCCACGAACGTGGCGACCGACGGGTCCTGCGCGGTGCGCACCGCGGCCGAGGCGCCGGCCGAGTGCCCGACCACCGCGACCTTCGACGGGTCGACCGTGCCGCTCAGCACCGATGTCGGGTCGTTGCTCTTCTCGACCGCCAGGTCGCGGGACGCCAGCAGCACCTTGGCGTCGTCGGCGACCTTGGACGCACTGGGTCACCGCGGCCAGCAGGCCCCGCTCGACGTGGTCGGGGGCGACGACGACGAAACCCCATGACGCGAGGTGGGTGAGGAGGAAGGCGTAGAGCGTCGGATAGGCGGCGTAGCCGTGGCTGAAGAGCACCACCGGGAACGGCCCGCCGGTGCTGGCGGTGATGTCGCGGTAGGCGTCGGTCTCGTACCTCGGGTCGATGGCGTCCGGGACGATGCTCTTGAGGTTGTCGGGCAGCAGCGTCGAGATCCGGAAGACGTCCTTCGTCTTGCCCGCCTCGGCGCCCTTGTCGGCCGGGTACCAGACCTCGACCTTGCGCCCGTCCAGGTCGAGCGTGGTCACGCCCGGCACGTACGGGCCGGCGTTCTCGTAGGCCGGCGCACCGGCGAGGGCGTCGTCGCCGTTCGCGTCGGTGGCGGCGGTCGTCCTGCTCGATCCGGAGCCGGCGTCCTTCGGCCCGCTCGAGCCGCAGGCGGCCCCGAGCAGCGCGGTGGTCAGCAGGACGGCCGTCACCAGGGCACTGGTCGCGCCGCGCGACGGTGTCGATCGATGCATGTGGAGTCCCCCAGGATGGCGAGCGAACTGACACAGTAAGTCAGGTGATGGGGATGTGCATGACCGGGCGACGAACGCCGCTCAGGGCTTCACGAAGGACGCTGAGGGTCGGGCTAGGGCACCAGGTCGCCGTTGACGGGCAGGGCGACCTGCTCGCGGCCGGCCGGCACCAGGCGGGGTGATGGCGAGGCGTCGCCCCGCAGCAGCGTGCGGTAGAGGTCGGCGTACAGCCCGTCCTGGTCGAGCAGCTCGGTGTGGGTGCCCCGCTCGACGATCTCGCCCTCGTCCAGCACCAGGATCTGGTCGGCCGCGGTGATGGTCGACAGGCGGTGGGCGATCACGATCGAGGTGCGGCCCCGCAGGGCGGTGGTGAGCGCCTCCTGCACGAGGTGCTCGTTCTCCGAGTCGAGGTGGCTGGTGGCCTCGTCGAGGATCACGACCGCCGGGTCCTTGAGCAGCATGCGGGCGATGGCCAGGCGCTGCTTCTCGCCGCCGGACAGACGATGGCCCCGCTCGCCGACGAGGGTGTCGTAGCCCTCGGGAAGGGCGGCGATGACCTCGTGGATCTGGGCCGCCCGGCACGCGGCCGTGATCTCGTCATCGGTGGCTTCGGGACGGGCGTAGCGGAGGTTGGCGCCGATCGACTCGTGGAAGAGGTGCGGGTCCTGGCTGACCACGCCGATGGCGTCGTGCAGCGACTGCTGGGTGAGGTCGCGGACGTCGGTGCCGTCGACCCGGATGGCGCCGCCGGTCACGTCGTACAGCCGAGGGATCAGCGAGCTGACCGTGGTCTTGCCCGCACCCGAGGGACCGACGAGCGCCACCAGCTGGCCGGGCTCGATGGTGGCCGAGATGCCCTTGAGCACGGGTTCACCGGCCTTGTCGGACAGCGGGCGACCCCCGTCGGCCTCGAGCGATGCGAGCGACACGACGCTGGCGGCCGGGTAGGCGAACCAGATGTCGTCGATCTCGATGCGACCGGTGGGGTCGACGAGATCGACGGCGCCGTGGCGGTCGGTGATGGCGTTGGCTCAGGTCGAGGATCTCGAAGACCCGGTCGAACGACACGAACGCCGTCATGATGTCGACCCGGGCGTTGGTCAGCGACGTGAGCGGGTTGTAGATCTGGGTCACGAAGCCGGCCATGGCGACGAGCGTGCCGAGCGCGATGGTTCCGTTGATGACCATGTTGCCACCGATGCCGTAGACGGCTGCGGTGCCGACCGCACCGACCAGGCCGAGGGCGATGAAGAACGTGCGGCCGTACATGGCGCCCCGGACGCCGATGTCGCGGACCTGACCGGCCCGATCGCCGAACGCCCCGGCCTCGTTCTCGTAGCTGCCGAAGAGCTTCACCAGCTGGGCACCCGGACACGTTGAGGCGCTCGGTCATCTGGGTGTTCATGTCGGCGTTGAGGACGAAGCTCTCCCGGGTGATCTCCTGCATCTTCCGGCCCGACGCGCTTGGCCGGGACGATGAAGATCGGCAGCAGGACGAGCGCCACCAGCGTGATCTGCCACTGCAGCACGAACATGGCGATGAGCGTGGTGGTGAGCACGACGACGTTCGAGACGACGGTGCCGAGCGTGCCGGTGACCGCCCGCTGGGCGCCGATCACGTCGTTGTTCATCCGGCTGATCAGGGCGCCGGTCTGTGTGCGGGTGAAGAAGGCCAACGGCAGTCGTTGCACGTGGTCGAAGAGCTTGACCCGGAGGTCGTAGATGACGCCCTCGCCGATGCGCGACGACCACCAGCGGTCGAAGAACGACAGGGCGGCGGTGGCGACGGCGGCGGCGACGATGAACAGCGCGAGTCGAGTGACCTCGGCGCTCGTCCCGTCAGGGATGTCCGGCACGGAGATCAGGTCGACGATCTGCTTGAGCAGGAGGATCGGCACGAGGGCGATGAGTGCCTCGAGCACGATGATCAGCAGGTAGCCGATGAGCAGCAGCCGGTAGGGCCGGGCGAACTCGAGCACCCGTCGCACCAGTCCCTTGGACAGGGTGGCGCCCTTGATCTTCGACGCGTCGGAGGAGAGGAGCATGTGTGGGCTGTTGTGCATGGCCCCGACAGGCTACGGGTTGCGCCGGCCCTCTCCTCGGCTCGTCGGAGTGGTACAACACGCTCCACCACGCCGTTCGGAGGTCGCCATGTCCCTCGTCGCCGAGCCTCACGAGCTGAACCGCTCCTTCCGGTGGCAGCCCCACGCCGGTCCCTTCCGCCGGATCACCGACGCGCAGGCCCGCGCCTACGACGACGACGGCTTCTTCGTGCTCGAAGATGCCATCCCGCTCGACCTCGTCGACCGGATCATCGCCGAGATCGACCCGATCGAGGCCGCGCTCGAGGCGGCGATCCGAGAGGCCGAGGGCAGCCGCGTGTTCATCGCCCGGGCCGACAAGCTCACCTTCACCGTGCACCTCGCCCAGCAGTCCGCGTTGCTGCACGAGCTCGCCGGGTCCGAGCTCTTCGCCGATCTGTGCGCCGACCTGATCGGACCCGACGTCCGGTTCTACTGGGACCAGGCCGTCTACAAGAAGCCGGCACCCGACACGACCTTCCCCTGGCACCAGGACAACGGCTACGCGTTCATCGAACCGCAGCAGTACCTGACGTGCTGGATCGCGCTCGACCGATGCCACCGAGGCGAACGGCTGCCCGATGGTGGTGCCCGGCCTGCATCGGCGCGGCACGCTTGGCCCACCGGTTCACCGAGGACGGCTTCGTCTGCCTCGACGACCCCGAGGGCGTCGTGACGGTGCCGGCCCGAGCCGGGAGCATCGTGGTCTTCTCGTCGCTGACGCCGCACTGCACCGGACCGAACCTCACCGGCGAGGTGCGCAAGTCGTACATCCTCCAGTACGCGGTCGACCCGTCGACGGTCCTTCGCGAGGGCGAGGACGGCAACGTCGACCACGAGGCGGTCGACCATCCCGAGCGCCGCTTCCCGCTGCTGCGCGACGGGCGCCGGGTGTCGGCCTGACGACGTCCGATGACGACCCGGGCGAGGTGATCCCTTACGAGTACATCAGCGACGTCGTGCCCGACTGCCCCGGGTAGTACAGCCGAAGGCGAACGATGTAGGTGCGGCCCTTGAAGAGCTTGTACGTGATGCTGGCGTTGCGGTCCTCACCGCTGTCGTCGTCGGCGGACAGGTAGCGGGGTCCGCCGTCGACCTGCTCGAACAGCACGAGCAGCGTGTCGGACGCTCCCTTCGTGTCGATCGTGTACTTGCGCGACTCGGTCGGCTGGATGAGGACGTCGATCTGCTGGCCGGCGGTGAGGTCCACGGCCACCGACTGGAACGGCTCGAGCGCCGTCGGCCTCGGGGCGCCGCCGGGGTACCACTTCACGACCCATTCCTTGTCGGCCGGCGACAGGTTCCCGGGCGGGACGAGCCCGTGGACGTCGTAGGTCTCCGGCTCGTCGATGAGCCCGGGCCCGAACTCGTACTCCATGATCGAGTCCGGATCCCACGCCGAGCCCTGCACCTGCTGGGGCGAGAGCTTCTCGAGGATGTTGTGGAACGTGGTGGCGTGGCTCCAACTGTTGGGCGGCTGGGCGAGCGAGTCGTACACCGCCTGCTCGTGCCACTTGATTCCGGCGAAGGGGTTCTGGTGCTCGTGCTCCATGCCGAGCACGTGGCCGAGCTCGTGCAGCGCGGTGCCGCGTCCGTAGGGCGTGGTCAGGTTCCAGCCGTAGACGGTGGTCGGCTCGTTCAGCGGGATCTGCAGGATGTCGCGCCCGACGGCCGAGGCCGAGCTGCCGTCAGCCGTCGAGTACCCGATCCGCACTTCGGCCTCCGAGAGGTCCTTGACCTCCTGGAACTCGATCCCGATGCCGACGGCCTTCCAGGAAGCGAAGGCCTGCCGGACCGCATCGGCCTGGGCCTTCGGCACCGAGTAGTGCGAGCCCGATCCGAAGAACGAGTAGTGCAGCACCGTGCCGTTGGCCCACTTGGAGGCGCCGCCGAGTATTGCGGCCGATCGTCGTGGATCAGCGGCCACGGCGGGGTGGAGTTGCGGCACCGGCCTCGGGGCGTTCCCGCACAGCGGCTTGTACCCGCTGGCCCTGCCGTTCCCGTTCCCGTTCGTCTTGCGCGACCGGGTGGATGTGGTGGTCGACTGACGTGCCATGTGGACTCCTTGCGACACTCGGTCGGCGGAAGTCGTCGAGGGTGCGACCCGAAGGGTGGGGTCGCAACGCCGTCCGCCAGGATGGTCCCCCCCGACGGGATCATAAGAACGAACCGGGGATCCGTCCAGGGTCCGACCCGTGGTGTGGCGCGAGTCCCACCCTTGGCGGGCTGAGGTCCGGTGGCGTCAGCCGAAATGCGCTGCGCTCGTCGTGATGTCATTCTGAGGCGATGACCACGGTGTTCGAGGCGGCGGGAGGTCGCGACGGGGTTCTGGCTCTGGCTGCCGCGTGGCACGCCCGGGTGCTGGCTGACGACGTCGTCGCGCACACGTTCAGCCACGGGTTCCATCCGCTGCACACCGAGCGCCTGGCTGCCTACTGGGCCGAAGCGCTCGGCGGTCCGCCGCTCTACTCCGAGACCATCGGCGACGAGACCTCGGTCGTGCGCCTGCACAGCGGCAACGGTCCGCACGATGACATGGACGAGCGGGCGGTCGTCTGCTTCGACGACGCGCTGATCGATGTCGGCCTCGACTCCGACGAGCGGCTCCGGCAGGTGCTGCACGACTACTTCACGTGGACGACCACGACCACGATGTCGCGCTACCACGACTCGGCCGACGACGTCCCGGACGGTCTGCGCATCCCGCACTGGTCCTGGAACGGGCTCGTTGTCGACGCCGGCTCCGAGGGCGCCTGAACGACCCATCGCCAGGACCCGGTTGGGTCGACGCGCCGAGCAGCGCGACGACGGCATGCTTTCGCTGCTCGCTGGAGTTGACTGTCCACATGGCCCCGACCGAACCCGATCCGGACGCCCAGACCATCGCGGCCGCCCACCGTCGTGCCCAGCGAGCCGGCGTCGGCTTCTACGTCGACCCGTCGACCGGCTACATCGTGATGACCGCCGACACCCTGCTCGCCCGCGGCGAGTGTTGCGGCAGCGGCTGTCGGCACTGCCCCTGGCCCGAATCAGGCACTGCCCGAGTGGGCGCGTGCCCCCCCGGGCAGTAGCCCCTGGTCGAAACTGACGCCGACCGTCAGGCGCGGCGCACGAGCAACACGATCACGACGATCACCAAGATGAGCACGAGCGTTCCGATACCGATGTACATGTTGACCTCCCAGTCAGGGCCGGGACGTCCGGCTCGCTCTTCCATACCCGGGAGATGTCCGAACAGTTCTCGGCAACCACCGCGTGAGTTCTCGGCAACCACCGCGTGAGGTCGACCGGCCATGGGTCCCTTCCGGCGTGCGAAGCCCGGCCCGTCGATTCCTCAGCCCACCGGGATCGGCTGCCGCCCGGGGTACCGTGACCACATGCTCGGCTCGGACCTCGGGATCGCGCTGCCGCGCCGCGCAGGCCGCTCCGCAGTCCGTTCCCGATGTGATGCGTCGAGCGGCAGCCAGCTTGGGCGCGACGGACGTGATCGTGTACGTCGTGGATTTCGCCCAGACGACCCTCGAGCCGCTGCCCGATCGGGGCGCGCACGCCGAGGTTCCGCAGAGCGAACCGGTGGCCACGTCGATGGCCGGCCGCGCGTTCGTGGACGGAACGACAGTTGTCGCTCCGCGAGACGCGGGGAACCGGATCTGGGTGCCGATCGTCGAGGGATCGGACCGGACGGGCGTGCTCGGCCTGACCGTGTCGGATGCCACAGACGACATCCTCGCCGCGGGTGAGGAGCTCGGGCTTCTCGCTGGGTACCTGATCGCCACGCACGCCCGCACCACGGATCTCTACGACCTGCATCGCCGTCGCCGTTCCTTGTCGCTCGCGGCCAGCATGCAGTGGGATCTGCTCCCTCCCCTCGTCTTCCGCACGCCCGTCGTCACCATCGCCGGCATCCTCGAACCGGCATACGACGTGGGCGGCGACTGCTTCGACTACGCCCTGAACGATCAACTTCTGAGCCTCGTGATCTTCGATGCGGTGGGGCACGGCGTCGAGTCGTCGCTGGTTGCCTCGCTCGGCATCGGGTCCTACCGTCACGACCGACGCGAAGGTCACTCGCTCGAACAGATCCACACGAACCTGGACGAGGCGATCGCACAGCACTTCCCGCGGCTGGCTTTCGCTACCGGCCAGTTGGTCGAGATCGATGTCGAGACCGGCCTGCTCACGTGGACCAACGCGGGTCACCCGGCGCCGCTGCTGATCCGCGGCGGCCAGGTCGTCAGCGAGCTGGCCTGCCGGCCGACCCTGGCCTGGGGCCTGGGCTCGACCTTCACTGCCCCCGTTCCCGTCACGGTGGCCACCGAACGCCTCGAGCCTGGCGACAGCGTGCTGTTCTACACCGACGGGGTGACCGAGGCGCACGTTCCCGGCGAAGAGGAATTCGGGATCGAACGACTGGCCGACCTGGCCGGACGTCACGCATCGGACCAGCTCGAGCCAGCGGAGATCGTCCGGCACCTCGTAGGTGCGGTGCTCGACTACAAGTCCGACCAACTCGACGACGACGCCACTCTGGTGCTCGTCCGCTGGGATGGTTCCTCCCCGCGCTGATGTCGAACGGCGCCGAGACGATGTGCGGCTCGTCGACGGGTGAGTGCCGGGTCCATCGCCGAGAGGGCGGTCGACCTCGCCGACATAGATGGAGGACCAGCCGGGCATATGCCGGGGTGAAGGCAAGACCGCGCTCACCAGACCGGCGCTGCCGGCCGCGACCGAAGGTAGATGAAATGACTGCAGCCCTGGACGGAAAGAAGATCGCCTTCCTCGTGGCGAACGAGGGCATCGAGCAGATCGAGCTGACCGAACCCTGGGAGGCCGTCAGGCGGCCGGCGGCGAGCCCCGTGCTGGTCGCCCCGCGGCGGGACGGTGCAGGCCTTCAACCACCTCGACAAGGCCGACACGTTCGACGTCGACCATGACCACGACCAGACCTCGACGCTCGAGGACTTCGACGGCGTCGTCCTGCCCGGCGGGGTGGCCAACCCGGACCAGCTCGGCACCGACGAGCCGCCGTGGCCTTCGTGCGTCGGTGGTGTGACTCGGGCGAGCCGCTGGCGGCCATCTGCCACGCGCCATGGACGCTCGTCGAGGCCGATGTCGTCACGGGCCGCACGCTCACGTCGTGGCCGAGCCTGCAGACCGACATCCGCAACGCCGGAGCCGACCTGGGTGGACGAAGCCGCTGGTCTGCACCGATGGCCCCGGCACGATCGTCACCAGTCGGAAGCCCGATGATCTGGAGGCCTTCTGCCGCACCTTCCTCGACGTCTTCGCCCGCGAGGCGAGCTCGGTCTGACCGCGCGCATCGGGAGCGGCGTCGGTCGCCACGAGCAACCGGCGAACACGGGGGCCTGGGTCGGATGATGGACGTGCCCTGGTCAGGATCAAAACGCCGGACGGTCCCGGATGGACCGGGACCGTCTCGAGACGCTTTCCGCGGAAGGTAAGGGATTCGAACCCTTGGAGAGCCGTAACCCTCAATGACTTTCGAGGCCATCCCATTCGTCCGCTCTGGCAACCTTCCGCCGACGACGATAGCCGCGCCCCGAGACCCCGAGCGAAGCCGGTTCCGCGGCTCCGGCGACTCGAACGGATCAGCGGCGGCCGGCGAAGAAGGTCGTCAGCAGCTCGCCGCACTCGTCGGCCCTGACGTCGGCGGTGACCTCGAACTCGTGGTTCAGGCGCGGGTCCGAGCCGATGCCGTAGAGCGACACGACCGCGCCGGCCTTGAGGTCGCGGGCCCCGAAGACGACTCGGCCCACGCGTCCGTTGACCGCGGCACCGGCGCACATCGCGCACGGCTCGAGGGTGACGACCAGCGTGGCGGTGTCGAGCCGCCACGACCCGATGGCCGCCGACGCGTCGCGGAGGGCGAGGATCTCGGCGTGGGCCGAGGGGTCGTGGATGAGCTCCCGCTCGTTGTGGCGCCGGGCCACGATCTCGCCGTCGATCACCACGACCGCGCCGATGGGCACGTCACCGTGGGCAAGCGCGGCCCGAGCTTCCCCGAGCGCGACCGACATGGCCTCCAGGTCGTCCATGGCGGTCGAGGTTACGTGAGCACGGCACCGAGCAGACCGGCAGCGCTCAGGAGCGTCGTACCGAGGTCAGGCGTCGGCGGCCAGCTCCTCCGGCTCGCCGCCGAGGGCTCGGCGCACGAAGCGACCCAGGCGGCCCGGTTGGGGCGGCTCGTAGTCGTCGGGCACCTGGTCGGGAGCGACCTCGGCCAGGCAGCGCATGACCTCGTCACTCGACGGGTTCACCAGGACCGCATCACCGATGAGCACCGTCGGGACGGTCTCGGAGCCGATCGAAGCCCGCAGGAAGCTGCGGGCGTCGTCGTCCTCCCAGATGTTGCGGCGCAGGTACGCCACCCCGAGGCGGTCGAGCTTGCGGGTCAGCAGCGAGCAGAAGCCGCACCCCGGCCGCCACAGCACCGTCATCGCCTGCTGATCCGGCGCCGGGTCGGTGGTGGGATCGGTCGAGGTCACGGCCCGGTGAACCCCCATCGGGCGCGAACCCTTCCCGATGGCTCCGACAGGTCCCGCGACATCCCACGAGCCCGGGCTTGATCGGGTCGGCCACGAGCGGCCCAGCGGGCCCGGGGGCTGTCACCTGCGTCACAATGCCGCATGCCTGCCGCCCGGCGCCCCCGGATCGAGGAGATCGCCGCTCTCGCCCTGGTGCTCACGCGGGCGTTCTTCGACGACCCGCTGTTCGTCTACCTGTTCCCCGATCGCACCCATCGGCGCGACGACCTGCCCGCCTACTTCGCCTGGCTCCTGTCCGACGGCGCCGACCACGGTTCGAGCGTGACGGTCCTCACCCACGACCTCAGCTCGGTGATCGTGTGGGCTCCCCGGCGGGCCCTGGGCTCGGGGATCTCCCCGCCGTTCCGGTCGCCCGATGTCGACATCCGCAGTCGCCTCGTCGGCGAGCAGGACGCCCCTGGCTACGCGGGTCCACCGGGGCTGTTCTTCCCGTTCATCGGCGTCATGCCCGCGCTGCAGGGTGCCGGTCGGGGTACCGCGCTGATGCAGGCGCTGGTCGCCGGCGCGGACCGGCTGCGGGCGCCCGTGCGCACCGGCACGACCCGGCCCGAAGCGGTCGCGTTCCTGCAGCGGTTCGGGTTCGCGGTCACCCGCGAGATCCCTCGCACGGCCGCCGGCCCGCAGCGATGGCAGCTCGAGCGGCCCACGGCCCCGCCGACCCCGGCCGGCTGACCCTCTGCCCGGCGATCCGGGCCGACCGGCGTGGTGCTCGGCGCGTCGAGCTCACCCTGTCCCCAGGCGGTCGACCGCTTCGAGGCGGTGCACGCCACGAGGATGCCAGGACAGGCCGTCGGACTCGCCGACGACCGCGGCAGCCAGGTAGATCAGCGACAGCCACATCTCGGTGCCCTGGAGGCCCGGACCGGCCGAACCGCCAACGTCCCACGGGATGCCACGACCTTCGAGCCACTCGGTGGCGGCGCCGTCGAGCAGGCGGCCGATGCCGTCGCGGATCTCGGTGCGGCGGTGATCGCTCTGCCGGCCGAGCAGCCACAGCGGATGGACGATGTCGAGCAGGTTGCACGCGTTGCGCTCCTCACGTCGGAACCAGTCCCACCGTCGGCAGTGCGCCAACACCGTGTCGATGGCCGCGTCCGGGTTGGGCAGATCGACCCCGAACTGCGCGTAGGTGCCGCGGACGAGGCGGTAGTAGCCGTTCACCGCCATGAGCCATCCCACGTCGAAGCCGTCGGCGGTGCCCAGGTGATGGCCCCACATGCCCGAGCCCTGGTCGTTGTGGGTGGCGAGCCAGCCCCACAGCTGCTCGTGGACGCGCGTCGAGCCGTGGTGGCGTCGGTTGAGCGCGACCCCGGTACCGAACGCGTCGACCCACGATCCCGAAGGCCAGGCGAGCAGTCCCCAATCGAGGCGATCGAGCAGGTCCTCCAGTTGATCGGCCGAGCACGACTCGATCACGTGGATCGGATGCGCAGGACCCGACCCGAGCACCTCGAGGGCGTAGCCACACGAGAGGATGCCGTACATCTCCCACTCGCGGTCGGTCGGCTTCAGCGGAACCGGGGCCGGCCCCTCGGTCGGATCCACGAACAGGCCGGTGACGGGGTCCTGCTGGGCCCGGATGCGGTCGATCAGCTCGTCCCGGGTCGCGACGTCGGGCACGCCGCCGAACGCCCCGGCGATCTCGACGGCGTCGTTCAGAGGGCGCGGCCCCCAGCCGGAGCCCGGCCGGTCGACGTAGGTGCGCTCGCCGTCGATCGTGGCCTCGCAAGCAGCGAGTGCCTCGGGCCACTGCTCGGCGACCATCTGGTCGAAGCGGGCCAGCGACGGTCGAGGACCGCGGGATCTCGGGCGTTGCGAACCGTCGGTCGTCGGGTCGGTGTCGCGGCGATCTCGGAGCACCCGCGCCGGCACCCCCGCGACCACGGACCACGGCGGCACGTCACGGGTGACCACGGCACCGGCGGCGATCACGCTGTGGGCTCCCACCGTCACGCCGTCGACCACGGTGACGTGCGCGCCGATCCACACGTCGTCCTCGATCACGACGCCTTCGGAGGTGAGTCCCTGCCAGGCGATCGGGACCTCGAGATCAGCGAACACATGGTTCTCTCCGACGAGCACGGCGTAGGCCGCGATCCGGACCACGTCGCCGATCGTCACCCGTCCGATGGTCGACGCTCCGGCGTTCAGCGAGCAGTTCTCGCCGACCACGACCTCGCCGCGGATCACGCATGCCCCGGCGATGGTCGAGTGCGCACCGACCCGCAACCGCTCGGCCACCACGTGGGCCTCGGGGGCGATCACGCATCGGGGGTCCAGGTCGTACCCCGGCCGCTCGTTCAGCTCGGCGACTCGCGCCGCGAACACCGGGGTGGGCGCGGGGCCGTAGGACTCCAGCCACGGCTCGAACGACCGGCGCTCGTCATCGAGGCCGGCCCATCGACCGGAAGGTTCCTCTGACCCGTCCGCCATCGGTCAGGCGGTCTCGACCGAGGCCGCTGCCTGCAGTCCGAGCAACTCGATGGCCTGCTCGCGCAGCTTGTACTTCTGGACCTTGCCGGTGACGGTCATCGGGAACTCGTCGACGAACTGCACGTAGCGGGGCACCTTGTAGTGGGCGATCTGTCCGTCGCAGAACCTGCGGATGTCGTCCTCGGTCACCTCGACGTCGGGCTGCAGGCGGATGGACGCGAGCAGCTGCTCGCCGTACCGGGCGTCGGGCACGCCGACCACCTGGGCGTCGAGCACCGCGGGGTGGGTGTAGAGGAACTCCTCGACCTCACGGGGATAGATGTTCTCGCCGCCGCGGATGACCATGTCCTTCGACCGGCCGACGATGTTGACGTAGCCGTCGCCGTCCATCACTGCGAGGTCTCCGGTGTGCATCCACCCGTCGGCGTCGATGGCCTCGGTCGTGCGATCGGGGTCGTTCCAGTAGCCGACCATGACCGAGTACCCGCGGGTGCAGAGCTCACCGGTCTCGCCCCGCTCGACGGTGGTCGACGGGTCGCTCGCCGCGGCGACGCGCACCTCGACGTGCGGATGGGTACGTCCGACGGTGGCGGTGCGGTGGTGCAGCGAGTCGTCGGGCAGGGTCTGGGTCGACACCGGTGAGGTCTCGGTCATTCCGTAGCAGATGGTCACCTGGCCCAGATGCATGCGATCGATGCACGACTTCATGACCTCCACCGGGCACGGCGAGCCGGCCATCACCCCCGTGCGCAACGAGCGGAGGTCGAACGAGTCGAAGTCGGGGTGGCTCAGCTCGGCCACGAACATGGTGGGGACGCCGTAGAGGGCGGTGCACCGTTCGGCCTCGACCGCGGCCAGGGTGGCACCGGGCTCGAACGCCTCGGCCGGGATGACCATGGTGGCGCCGTGCGTGGTGCACCCCAGGTTGCCCATCACCATGCCGAAGCAGTGGTAGAAGGGCACCGGGATGCAGAGGCGGTCAGCGGCGGTGAAGCCCTGCAGCTCGGCCACGAAGTAGCCGTTGTTCAGGATGTTGCGGTGGGTCAGCGTGGCGCCCTTCGGGAACCCGGTCGTACCTGACGTGTACTGGATGTTGATGGCGTCGTCGGGGGAGAGCCCGGCCCGTCGCTCGTCGAGGGCGCCGGCGGTGATGCGTGCCGCGTTGGATGCCAGTGCGTCCCACTCGGGCGACCACAGGAAGATGCTCTGCTCGAGTGCGGCCCGTTCGGAGCGGACCTCGTCGACCATCGCCACGTAGTCGCTGGTCTTGAAGCTCGGCGCGGCCACCAGCACGCGGCACCCGGACTGGTCGAGCACGTAGGACAGCTCGTGGGATCGGTAGGCCGGGTTGATGTTGACGAGGATGACGCCGACCTCAGCCGTGGCGTACTGCAGCAGCGTCCACTCGGCGTGGTTCGGGCTCCAGAGCCCCAGCCGGTCGCCGACCTCGAGTCCGAGCCCGAGAAGACCCCGGGCCAGCAGGTCGACCCTCGCGGCGAAGTCGCGGTAGCTCCATCGGATGTCCTGGTGCACGGAGACGAGCGCCTCGTCGTCGCCGTGGCGCCCGACGGTGCGGGCCAGGTTGGCCCCGATCGTCTCGTCGAGGATCGGTGTGTCGGTCGGGCCTGCGTCGACTGCGAGCACGGGCTCCCCCTGTCGTTCCGGCGTCGGCTCCCCGCCGCCGCTCGGACGACCTACGGATAGCACAGCCGACCGGTTCCCGCCTCGGTTCGGGAGCGACGGCGGAGCACCACGCGAGATCGAGGGGCATGCTGGGGAACGAAGTGGATAGGTGATGTGGCACGTCCGCCGGCTGGTGGTGGTCGATCCTGCACCCGCAGTCGGGTCGTCCCCACCCTTGGAGAAGGGTTCCGCGATGACCGAAGAGAGCGCACTGGGTTCGACGACCGACACGGGGTCTCCGGCCCCCAGCGACCGGAACTCGCTGACCATCGGGCCCGACGGTCCGATCCTCCTGCACGACGTGCACTTCGTGAACCAGATGGCGCACTTCAACCGGGAGCGCATCCCCGAGCGCAACGTCCACGCCAAGGGCGGCGGCGCGTTCGGCACCTTCGAGTGCACCGAGGACGTCAGCCAGTTCACCAAGGCCGCACTGTTCCAGAAGGGGAGCTCGGTGGAGATGCTGGCCCGGTTCTCGACGGTGGCGGGCGAGCAGGGCAGCCCCGACACCTGGCGAGACCCGCGAGGCTTCGCGCTGAAGTTCTACACACCCGAGGGCAACTACGACCTCGTCGGCAACAACACGCCGGTGTTCTTCATCCGCGACACGATGAAGTTCCCGCACTTCATCCGCTCGCAGAAGCGCCGTGGCACCGGGCTGCGCGACAACAACATGCAGTGGGACTTCTGGACGCTCAACCCCGAGTCGGCGCACCAGGTCACCTACCTGATGGGCGACCGGGGCATCCCGCGGAGCTGGCGGTTCATGAACGGCTACGGCTCGCACACGTTCATGTGGATCAACGCCGGCGGACAGAAGTCGTGGGTGAAGTACCACTTCCACTCCGACCAGGGTGTCGAGGGCATCAGCGACGCCGACGCGTCGATCATCGCCGGCGAGGATGCAGACTTCCACCGCCGCGACCTGTTCACCGCCATCGCCGCCGGCGACGGGCCGACCTGGACGCTGTCGGTACAGGTCATGCCCTACGACGACGCCCGCACCTACCGGCTCAACCCGTTCGACCTCACCAAGACCTGGCCGCACTCGGACTACCCGCTGATCGAGGTCGGGAAGATGCGGCTCGACCGCAACTACGAGAACTTCTTCGCCGAGATCGAGCAGGCCGCGTTCGAGCCTTCCGCGCTGGTGCCCGGCATCGGCTTCTCGCCCGACAAGATGCTGCTCGGCCGGGCCTTCGCCTACGCCGACACCCACCGGTACCGCATCGGCACGAACTACCACCAGCTGCCGGTCAACCAGGCCAAGGCCGTCGAGGGCCAGAACACGTACTCCTTCGACGGGGCCATGGCCTTCGAGCACACGGGCGACGAGCCGGTCTACGCGCCGAACTCGTTCGGGCGCGGCTACGCGGATGTCACGGGTGAGGTGGAGGAGAGCTGGGAGTCCGATGGGCCGATGGTCCGCGAGGCGTACACGCTGCGACCCGACGACGACGACTGGTCGCAGGCCGGGTCGATGGTCCGCGACGTGTTCGACGACGAGCAGCGCGGTCGTTTCGTGGAGACGGTGTCCAACCACCTGCTGGCTGACGTGACCGGCGACGTGCTCGACCGGGCCTTCGAGTACTGGCGCAACGTCGACCCCGAGATCGGCAAGCGCATCGAGGCCCGCGTCTCGGGCGACGGTGGCACCGACACCCCCGGCGCCGACGCGCCCTCGGCCGCCGACCGAGCCGAATCCAACGCCCTCCGCGAGTCCCGCACCCACGCCGGCTGAAGTCGGCCTGCGCCGCAAGGTGGAGTGCGCTGTCGCGAACCGGCACGGTCCACGACAGCTCACCCGACCGGAGCGACTGAGCGGAGGGGGTGGGATTCGAACCCACGGTGGGTTGCCCCACACACGCTTTCCAAGCGTGCCGATTCGGCCGCTCTCGCACCCCTCCCGGGCACTGGCACCACCGGTCGGAGGCCGTCCGGAGACGACGCCCTTGGGGAGTGCGGTCGCTCAGGCTATCCTCTCCCCGAACCCGCTTTCGCATGTGGTGGTCGGGTCCTGTGCAACGAGAGCCTGTGAACCGGGTCAGGGCCGGAAGGCAGCAGCTCTCAGCGGGACCTCTCGTGTGCCGCAGATCGCCTGACCATCACATGGGGAAGCGGGTTCGCTCGCGCCCGGAGGCAGTTCTCCGGCCGGCTTCGCGCTCGCGACTCTCCCGGTAGGCTCGGCCGCCGATGGCCTACCAGTCGCTCTACCGCCGCTACCGCCCGCAGCGATTCTCCGAGCTGCGGGGCCAGGAGCACCTCGTTGCCGCGCTGCAGAACGCCGTGCGCGAGGACCGCGTCGGCCACGCCTACCTGTTCAGCGGACCGCGCGGCACGGGCAAGACGTCAGCCGCCCGGATCCTGGCCAAGGTGCTGAACTGCGAGAACCCGATCGACGGCGAGCCGTGCGGCGTGTGCGAGCCGTGCGTGGCCGTCGAGCAGGGAACATCGTTCGACGTCCACGAGCTCGATGCCGCGTCGAACAACGGCGTCGAGGCCATCCGTGAGCTGATCGCCAAGACGGCGATGGGCACGCCGGGCCGCACGAAGGTGTACATCCTCGACGAGGTCCACATGCTGTCGACCGCGGCGTCGAACGCACTGCTCAAGACGCTCGAGGAACCGCCGCCGCACGTGGTGTTCGTGCTGGCCACCACCGACCCGCAGAAGGTGCTGCCGACCATCCGCAGCCGCACCCAGCACTTCGAGGTGCGGTTGCTGTCGAGCGAGGAGCTGGCCGGGCTGGCCGAGTTCATCATCGCCGACGCCGAGCTCGACGTACCCCCCGGGACGGTCGACTACGTGGTCCGGGCGGGGGCCGGCTCGGCCCGCGACATGGAGTCCGCGCTCGACCAGGTCGTTGCGGCCGGGGCGCTCCCCGATGACGGCGAGGCGCTCGACGAGCTGGTCGAGGCGCTGTGCGAACGCGACACGGGCCGGGCGCTCGTGGCCGTCGACGCTGCCATCTCGGCCGGACGTGGCCCCCGCGTGCTGGGCGAGCTGCTGATCGGCCGGCTGCGCGACGTGTTCCTGGCGTCGATGAAGGCCGATCTCTCCCGGCTGCCCGATCGCGACCAGGCCCGGGTCATCGATCAGGCGGGTCGCCTCGGTCCCGCCGGCGCCACCCGCGCCCTCGAGGTGCTGGGCGAAGCGTTCGTCGGCATCCAGGACGCACCCGACCAGCGCATTCCGCTCGAGGTCGCGCTGGTGCGGCTGACCCGACCCGACGCGGACACGTCCCTCGCCGCGCTGGCCGATCGCATCTCGCGGCTCGAGCGCGGTGCGCCCCCGGTCGCCGCTCCCGCGTCCACCGCCAGCGCGGCGCCGAGTGTTCCCGCACCAGCCGTGGCATCCCCCGACCCAGCGTCCTCCGGCGCTGCGTCCCCCGGACCGGCCGATCCGAGCCCGGAGCCCGGACCTGCGGTCGACGAGCAGGGCGACGAGCAGGGCGACGAGGACGAGCTGCCGGTGCCGCCGGGTGGTCGGCCATCGGCCGGAGCCCGCGAGGTGCTGCAGGCCAAGAAGAAGGAACGCGCCGGGGTCGGCGGCCGCGCCGCTGCTCGCCCGCCCTCGGCCGCCGCCGTGACGACCCCACCGTCGGTGCCGTCGATGGCTCCCACCGCGCCGGCCGAGCCTCCGGTCCCGCCGGTCGCGCCTGCCGCGGGGCCGGCTCCGAGCGAACCTCAGGCGACGACGCCTCCGCCGGCCGTACCCGAACCCGCGCCGAGCGCTCCTGTCACCGCCGCTCCGGCGACATCCGCAACAGCTGTTCCCACTCCCACTCCCGCTCCGGCACCCGCACCCACTGGGGGATCGGGTCTGCCCAGTCGGGATGAGCTCACCATGGCCTGGGGTGACTCGATCCTGGCGTCGTTGCCCCCGCGGGCCAAGGCGTTCTACGCGGCCGGCCGCTTCCTCGAGGTGTCGCGATCGACCGCGGTGTTCGGGCTGCCGAACGCACCGCACATGCAACGGTGCGAGAACGGTCGGGCTGATGTCGAGGCCGCGCTGACGGCCCACTTCGGTCGACCGGTGCCGCTGCGCCTCGCGGTCGACGACGACTCGCCGTCCGCCGGGGGATCGAGTGGTGGATCGGCGCCCGACCCCGTGATCTCGGGCCCGCCGCCCGTCCCCGACGACGACGAGATCGATCCGTCCGAGCTGGTCGACGCCACCGACGTGGCCGCCACCTCGGTCGATCGCGTAAAGGAGCTGTTCCCCGGCGCCGAGCTCGTCGATCCGTCGTGAACCGACCCCGTACGGGCGACGATCGTCCGAACCGTCCCGTCGATCTTGCACCCGAGGAGTCCCGATGACCGATCTCAGCCTGCCCGACCCGAACGATCCATCCGGGGTCGGTGGCGGGGCCGCGGGCATCGACGGCGACATGGGCGGTCTCGGCGGCCTCGACATGGGAGCGCTGCTCGAGCAGGCCATGGGCATGCAGCAGCAGCTGATGGAGGCGCAGGCCGAGGCGGCCGATGCCGTGGTCGAAGGGCGCGCCGGCGGCGGCATGGTCACGGTCGAGGTCACCGGTGGCATGCAGTTCCAGTCGATCACCATCGCCCCGGAGGCCGTCGACCCGACCGACGTCGAGCTGCTCCAGGATCTCGTGCTCGCCGCGCTCAACGACGCCATGGACGGCATCGCCCGGCTGCAGCAGGCCTCGATGGGCGGCCTCGACCTCGGTGCCATGGGGGGGATGCTCGGGCTCGGTGGACCGACGGACGACGACGACCTCGAGGACGACGACGATGATCTCGACCCGGGCGGCGACGGCGGCCGGTGAGCACCTATGCCGGTCCGGTGCAGGACCTCATCGATGAGCTCGGGCGTCTGCCGGGGGTGGGGCCCAAGTCGGCGCAGCGCATCGCGTTCCACCTGCTGAAGCTGCCCAAGGCGGACGCGCTCCGGCTGGCCGGGTCGATCGTCGAGGTCAAGGACAAGGTGACGTTCTGCCCCCGATGCTTCAACATCGCGGAAGGGGCCGAGTGCCACATCTGCTCGGACACCCGCCGCGACACCACCGTGATCTGCGTCGTCGAAGAGCCCCGCGACATCGTCTCGGTCGAGCGAACCGGCGAGTTCAAGGGCCGCTACCACGTACTGCAGGGCGCCATCAGCCCGATCGACGGCATCGGGCCCGACCAGCTGCGAGTGCGCGAGCTGCTGGCCCGGCTCGACGACGAGGGCATCGCCGAGATCATCCTCTGCACGAACCCCAACCTCGAGGGCGAGGCCACCGCCATGTACCTGAGCCGGCTGATCAAGCCCCTCGGCATCCGGGTCACCCGCATCGCCAGCGGCCTGCCGGTCGGCGGCGACCTCGAGTACGCCGACGAGCTCACGCTCGGCCGGGCGCTCGAAGGCCGCCGCGAGGTCGACGGGGACTGATCGTGGCCCGGGTCCGTCCCACTCGGGTCAACGCGAACAGAGATTATGTAGCCACTATCCGTGGGACTAGCCATCCGCTACCGTCACGGGGGTGGCGGCCGAGGCGGGCATCCCGAGGGCGAGAGCGATGAGCGGAGACGACCGCGCCGACGTGCTCGGCGTCGTGGTCACGTCCGTCGGCGCGGCGGTCATCGGGTTGGCGGCGTTCCTCCCGTGGCTGCAGACCGGCCATGCCACCCGCAACAGCTTCCAGATGATCCGCACCGCAGAGTTGCTCGACGTGATCACCGGCGCGGCGTCGGTGGCGCTGAAGACCTGGTACCTCGTGCCGCTCCTGGTGGCGGTCGTCTGGCTCACCGCCGCACTCGAGCGGACTCGGCTGACCGCTGCGGTCGGCGTCGTGCTGACCGTCGCCACCATCGTGGTCTCGGCCGTGGTGCTGCGCAGCGGCGTGCAGACCGGCCTCGGCCCGCAGCTCGCGCTGCTCGGCGCGGCCACCACGGTCGTCGGCGTCGTCCTCACCCTTCGCCCCCCGGGGAGGCCCTCGTGACCGAGGACCGACTGCCCGCCGACGGCCCTCCGTACGGCGGAGCCCTGCCGCCCGCCGACGGCCTCGCACCTGACGGGGCACCGCCGCCACCACCGGCCTGGACCCCTCCGCCGCTCGCTCCCACCCCCTCGCCGCCCCTTCGACACGCGTCGTCTCCCGCGTTCGTCCCACCTGGGACCCCGACGGCGCCTGTCGCGCCGGCGCCTCCGTGGAACGCGGCGTCGATCCCGGCGACCGATCTGCCCGGCTACAGCGACCAGCCCATGTTCATGACCACTGAGCCGGCCGCGCCGGCGCCCTGGATCCCGTCGTCCCAGCTGCCTCCCGGTCCCCCGATCGCCGTTGGCGGCGCCCTGCCCCCGGGCGGGTTCCCTCCGGGCGCGATGGTCCGCGGCTCGGTGGGCCCGGACGGGACCCTGCCGCTCTACCCCGCCCTCCAGATCCCGCCGAGCCGCCGTCGCTCGCCGGCCCGCCTGGCCGCGCTGGCCGTCGCGGTCATCGCGCTGGTGGCCGGCACGAGCTTCGCCGCCTACGCCCTCACCCGACCCGACGGGGCCGATTCGCCCGACGGGGCCGTGCGGCAGATGTTCAGCGCCATCGACCACGAGGATGCGCTCGGCGTGATCGAGTCGCTCCCGCCGAGCGAGCGCAAGGCGCTGCACGACCCGCTCGTCGAGTCCACCCAGCAGCTGCAGCGGTTGGGGATCCTGAAGTCGTTCTCGTTGAGCAACGTGCCCGGCGCCGACCTGAAGGTCACCGGCCTCACCACCGAGACCACCAAGCTGGGCGACGGCGTGGTGCTGGTCAACGTCACGGGCGGCACGATCAGCGGCACGTCGATCCCCGCCGAGGTGCCGCTGGGCGACAACCTCCGCAAGGCCATCGAGGACAACGGCGGCTCCGTCGACCTGCAGGCCGACTCGTTCAGCGAGGACCTGGCCGATGCCGACCTGCACCTCGTCGCCATCGAAGAGGGCGGTGGTTGGCACGTCAGCCTGACCTACAGCATCGCCGAGTCGATCCGCGGCAGCGTCGACGACGACAACGGCCACTCGCCCCCGGTCCCCGACTTCGGCAACGGGCCGGCCCCGGTGGGTGCCGACAGCCCCGAGGGCGCCGTGCGCGGGTTGGTGGACGCCGCAGTCGGCTACGACGCCGAGAAGGCCATCACCCTGACCGATCCCGAGGAGATGCGGGCGCTCTACGACTACGCGCCGCTGTTCCTCCCCGGCCTGGCCCGCTCGGCCGCGGAGGCCAGGGCCGACGGCAACGTGGCCGTGAAGGTCGACCGGCTGGGCACGTCGGTCGAAGGCGACGGCCCGGTGCGCCGGGTGCGCATCACCGGCCTCGACGTCACGCTCGGCGACGACACGGACAACGTGCACGTCGTGTTCGACGGCACCTGCTACGACGCGACGTCGACGTACACCGAGTCCTTCGGCTTCGGGTCCTACGACCCGGCGACGGGGGAGTGGAGCGACCCGACGTCGTCGGGCGATCCGCAGGTCGACCACGAGCACGTCTGCGCCGGCGACCCCGCCAGCAGCTCGGACTCCGGGTCCGGTGGCATGTCGATGTTCGGCACGCTCGGGATGTTCGGGTCGGCGTCCTCGGAGCCCTTCGCCGTCACCGTCACCCAGGTCGACGGCCGTTGGTACGTCAGCCCGGTGCGCACCATCCTCGACAGCGTGGTCGAGAGCCTCGAGGCGCTGCAGTCCGAGGACGTGCAGAAGTTGGGCGACCAGTTCGGTTCGTTCGACTCGTCCGGCGGATCGTTGTCGGTCGGGTCCGCCGTACCCGACGACCCCAGGTCGATCGACCCGGGGATCAACCCGTCCGGGCCGTCCACTTCCACCACCGACCTCAGCGGCTCGTCCGATACGGCGGATCTGTTCTTCGGCCTCACCCCGGCCACCGTGCTCCGGGTCGAGGTCGCCTGCGCGGCCGAGCTCGACGCTTACTCAGCGGCCTTCTCGCAGGACGACCCCGTCGTCTACTTCCAGTCGGTGCGCCACGCGTTCGGCTGCGCGGCCGGCGTCGTGCCCGGCTACACGGCCTGCCTGCCGCTCATCGACCAGGTCGTCGTGCTGGCCCGGACCGAGCCGGACAACATGGACGCGGCCCTCGACGAGATGTGGGTCTGCACCGACAACGTGACGGGCTGATCTCGTCCCGCGCACCTGGCGGCTGACCTGGTGCTCCCGGAACGCGAACGAGGTGCCCTCGTGCGGGAGGGCACCTCGTTCGCTCCTTCGTGCTGCTGGCGTTCTTTCCTCGTCCTGCTGGTCGGGCCCGCCCGGACGTCGCTACAGCGAGCGCACCAGGATGCCGTCGCCCTGGCCGCCGCCGCCGCAGAGGGCGGCCGCACCGATGCCGCCACCGCGACGCTTGAGCTCGTTGAGGATGTGCATCGTGATGCGGGTGCCGGACATGCCGACCGGGTGGCCGAGGGCGATGGCGCCACCGTTGACGTTGACGACCTCGTCGGTGATGCCGAGGTCGGCCATCGAGGCCACGCCGACGGCGGCGAAGGCCTCGTTCATCTCGAACAGGTCGACGTCGCCGATCGACAGGCCGGCCTTGCCGAGGGCCTGCTTGATGGCCCGGGCCGGCTGGGTGAGCAGCGACGGGTCGGGCCCGGCGACCTGGCCGTAGGCCGAGGATCTCGCCGAGGGGCTCGACGCCGAGCTTGTCGGCCACGGCCTTGGAGACGACCACCACGGCGGCGCCGCCGTCGCTGATCTGCGAGGCGTTGCCGGCGGTGATGTTGCCGGCCTTGTCGAAGGCAGGGCGCAGCTTGCCGAGCGAGTCGACCGTGGTCTCACCGCGGACGCCCTCGTCGACGCTGACGATGATCGGGTCGCCCTTGCGCTGGGGCACCTCGACGTTGACGATCTCGTTGTCGAACAGACCGTCCTTGGCGGCGCGGGCGGCCCGCTCGTGGGAGTTGGCGGCCAGCTGGTCCTGCGACTCGCGGTCGAGACCGGCCGACGCCGCGTACTTCTCGGTGCCGGCGCCCATGGCGCACTGGTCGAAGGCGCAGAACAGGCCGTCGTACATCATCGAGTCGACGACGGACTGGTCGCCGATCCGGTAGCCGGCCCGAGCGCCCGGCAGCAGGTAGGGAGCGTTGGTCATCGACTCCATGCCACCGGCGACCACGATGTCGGCCTCACCGGCCTGGATCATGAGGTCGGCCAGGTAGATCGAGTTGACGCCCGACAGGCACACCTTGTTGACGGTGGTGGAGGGGACGGTCATGGGGATGCCGGCGTTGACCGCGGCCTGGCGGGCAGTCATCTGCCCGGCGCCGGCCTGGATGACCTGGCCCATGAACACGTAGTCGATCTGCTCGGGCGTGAGCCCGGCCCGAGCGAGAGCGGCGTTGATGGCGAACCCCCCGAGCTCGGCGGCGCTGAACGAGGCCAGCGCCCCGGAGAGCTTGCCGATCGGCGTGCGGGCACCAGCGAGAATGACAGAACCAGCCATGCGTTGGGTTCCTCCCAAGAGACCTGCGGTGAGTGGGGAGAGTGTAGGGAGTTCCGGCCCGATTCAGCCAGCTCCACCGAAGTGCGCCCGATGGGCGAAGCCCGCCCGCAGCGAGCTTGCGAGCGAGGGCACAGATGGCGGAGCGGCCCCACCGAGGTGCGCCCGATGGGCGAAGCCCGCCCGCAGCGAGCTTGCGAGCGAGAGCTCAGATGGCGGGGGCCTGCTGTTCGAGCTCGTTGGCGGCTTCGGTTTCGACTTCGGAGTGCTCGGCGGCACGGCCGACTGCGGCGCGGACCATGCGCAGCAGGGGGTCGCCCAGCTCGGCCGGCGGATCGGCCGGGGAGCCGATGTCGGTGCTGGGGCCACCGGTGGCCAGCGGGTCGATGGCGTCGGCGGGCGTCTCGACCGTCTCGCTGGACTCGTCGGTCAGGTCGAGGACGGCCTTGCCGTCGGGGGCGCCGAGCCGGTCGATCAGGTTCTGCAGATCGGTGCGGGTGGCCAGAAGGCGCTGACGGGCTACGCGCTCTGCGTGCTTGATCTCCTCGGCGTGGTGCTCGGCTTCGGCCACCAGGAGCTCGGCCTGGGAACGAGCCTCGGCCAGGGTCTGCTGGGCCTGGTGGAGTTGGGCCTTGGCTTCCTTGCGGAGGTCGGTGGCCTCGGCCTCGGCGCGCGATCGGGCAGCGGCTGCCTGGCCCTCGGCCTCGGCCCGCACGGCTCCCGCGCTGTCCCGGGCGGCGCGGAGCACCGCGGCGATCTCCTGGCCCACACGACTGAATTCGTCGCTTCCACCAGTCGTGGCCGGCTGTTCGCGCAGTGCTTCGGTGATGTCAGCGAGGAATCGGTCGACCGCTTCGCAGTCGTAGCCGTTCGGAGCCAGGCGGAATCGGCGCGCCTCGATCTCCTCTGGAGTCAGTCGCACGGCAGGTGTACCTCCTCGCGGCGATCAGCGATCGTCCGCGTACATCAGCCTGGTGAATGGGTCGTTGAGGCTCGAAGTGTAGAACAAGTTCTGGTCGCACTCAACGGACGGCGCCCTCCGAAATGCTGATGTTTTGCTGAACCGAAACCGCGCTGCGTGGGTGTCGAACGGCTCGATGCAGGGCCTCTGGTGACGTCTGTCCGGTGGCCGAGGTCGGGTGGTTGCGCCTGCGGATCGGCGACTACGTTGTCGCGATGCAGCAGATCCAGGAAGCCATCCTGGCAGGGGCGACGGGCGACGAGCTCGCGGCCCTGCCCCTGCCCGAGTCCTTCCGTGCCGCCGTGGTGCTGGCCGACGAGCAGGAGATGTTCGCCGGACTCGAGTCCTCCGAGAAGGACCCGCGCAAGAGCCTGCACGTGCAGGACATCGCCGTGCCCGAGCTGGCCCCCGACGAGGCCGTCATCGCGGTCATGGCCAGCTCGATCAACTTCAACACGGTGTGGACCTCGATCTTCGAGCCGCTGCCGACGTTCGGGTTCCTCAAGCGCCTGGGCAAGGAGAGCGCCTGGGGCGCCCGCCACGACCAGCCGTTCCACGTCGTCGGCTCCGACGCCTCGGGCGTGGTGCTGCGGGTCGGCTCGGCCGTGCGCAACTGGAAGCCGGGCGACAAGGTCGTCGTCCACTGCAACTACGTCGACGACCAGGACCCGTCCGCCCACGACGACTCGATGCTCGCGGCCAACCAGCGCATCTGGGGCTTCGAGACCAACTACGGCGGTCTGGCCGACCTGTCGGTGGTCAAGGCCAACCAGCTCATGCCCAAGCCGGCCCACCTCACGTGGGAGGAGGCGGCGGTCAACGCGCTGTGCAACTCCACCAGCTACCGCATGCTGGTCAGCAAGCACGCCGGCGACATGACCCAGGGCGACGCGGTGCTGATCTGGGGCGCGACCGGCGGCCTCGGCGGCTACGCCGTCCAGTACGTGCTCAACGGCGGCGGCACCCCCGTCGGCGTGGTGTCGTCACCGGAGAAGGGCGAGATCCTCAAGGCCATGGGCTGCGACGCGGTCATCGACCGCAAGGCGGCCGGCTACAAGTTCTGGGCCGACGAGTTCCACCAGGACGAGAGCGAGTGGCGCCGGCTCGGCAAGGACATCCGCGTCGCAGATCGGCCGCGACGTCGACATCGTGTTCGAGCACCCCGGCCGCCAGACCTTCGGCGCCTCGGTGTTCGTGGCCGCCCGCGGCGGCACGATCGTCACCTGCGCGGCCACCAGCGGCTACATGATCGAGTACGACAACCGCCACCTCTGGATGAAGCTCAAGCGCATCATCAGCTCGCACTTCGCCAACTACGCCGAGGCGTGGGCCGCCAACCAGCTCATCTGCGAGGGCAAGATCCAGCCGATCCTGTCGGCCGTGCACACGCTCGACAACGTGGGCGAGGCCGCCTACCAGGTGCACCACAACCTGCACGAGGGCAAGATCGGGGTGCTGTGCCTGGCGCCCGAGGAAGGTCTCGGCATCGACGATCCCGAGTTCCGGGCCCAGGTCGGCGAGGACAAGATCACCCTCTTCCGCCGTCACGGCGCCTAGTTCCCCGTTCCAGGAGATTCGATCCCATGAGCCCACTCAGCGCACGCATGCCCGGTGAGGACGCCACCCAGGAGGTCTCCGGTTCGGCCCAGGTCGACCCGCTGCTCACCGAGATCGACCACGTCGCCATCGCGGTGAACGACCTCGGCGACGCCATCGACTACTACCGCGAGACGTTCGGCGCGGTGGTCGACCATCGCGAGGTCGTCGAGAGCGACGGCGTCGAGGAGGCGCTGCTCAAGGTGGCCGAGTCCTACATCCAGCTGCTCACGCCCACCCGCGACGACTCGCCGGTGGCCAAGTACCTGGAGAAGAAGGGCGAGGGCCTCCACCACATCGGCTACCGCGTGGCCGACTGCGCCGTGGCCCTGCAGGCGGTGAAGGACCAGGGCGGCCGCGTCATCGACGAGGCCCCCCGCCCCGGATCCCGCGGCACCACCGTCGCCTTCATCCACCCCAAGACCGCCTTCGGCACCCTCATCGAGCTCGTCCAGGAGTGAGACAGGCGAACTTGCGTAGGTAGTCCGCGGTTTCGAAGGGATTGTGTACGCAAGTTCGGGGAGTGAGCGCCGTCAGCGGTTGGTGAGGGGGTGGCCGTCGATGGTGAGGCGGGGGTGCTCCACCCGGATGCGCCAACGGATCGCCAGCGCGATCGCAGCGGCCGCGACGATGGTGACCGCGAGCTTCGGGACGTAGGGAGCGAATCCGTCCCGGGTGAGGATGCCGGTGTCGATGGCGGACCCATCGGCGTGCAGGGTCTCGATCCCGGTCAGGCCGCAAGGGCCGTGGTGGACCATTCCCCGGAGCCCGTCGACCGTCTCGCCGAAGGGTCGCACCGCGTAGGACCGGCCGGTGTCCAGGAAGCGGGCGTCGTCGCCGTAGGCGACGGTCACCTCCTCACCGGGTGAGAGCCCGAGCGTCGGCGCGCCGGCGATGCGGTCGTCCTTGACGACCTTGTCGACTCGGAACGTGACGGACCCGTCATCCTTGGCCACCGCCTCACCTGTGAAGGTGCCACGCGCCCCACCGAACTTGCGTAGATAATCCCCCTGTTTGGACGGATTATGTACGCAAGTTCGGTGGGTCAGGTGAGGGCGAAGCCTTCGTAGCCCTTCTCGGCGACGGCGGTGCACTGCTCGACGTAGGGCGGGTAACCGATCAGCGGCATGAAGATGCGGGGCTTGCCGGGGATGTTGGCGCCCAGGTACCAGGAGTTGGCCCCGGGGAAGACGGTGAAGGCGGCGACCGCGTTCACGTAGTCGACCCACTGGTCGGCGGACTCGGGCCGCGCCTCGATCGTCTGCTTGGCGTTGTCGCGGAGGTAGCCGATGCAGTCGGCGATCCAGTTCACGTGGTGCTCGATCGACACGATCATGTTGGTCAGCACCGACGGGCTGCCGGGGCCGGACACGGTGAACAGGTTCGGGAAGCCGGGGATCTCGAGTCCGAGGTAGGTGCGCGGCCCGGCGTGCCAGGCCTCACGCAGGGACAGCCCGTCGCGGCCGCGGATGTCGATCGCCAGCAGCGAGCCGGTCATGGCGTCGAACCCGGTGGCGAAGACGATCACGTCGACGTCGTAGGTCCGGTCGCCGACCTGCACGCCGGTCGGCGTGATGGCGCTGATGGGCGTCGAGCTCACGTCGACCAGCGACACGTCGGGCCGGTTGTACGTCTCGTAGTAGTCGGTGCCGAGGCAGAGGCGCTTTGCCCCGATGAGCGTGTGCGGGCTGAGCAGCTCGGCGACCGCGGGGTCGTCGACGATCTCGCGGATCTTCGACCGCACGAAGCTCGGCAGCCAGATCGTTGGTCGCCGGGTCGATGAGGAGGTCGCCGTAGGCGCCGAGGAACGTGAGGCCGCCCTGGTCCCAGCGGCGCTCGAACTCGGCCTGGCGCTCCTCGGGGGTGGCCTCGGCCGCCATCTGCTCGTTGGCCGGCGTGCGAGAACCGAAGGCCGGGCCCTGCTGACTGTTGGCTTCCCGGAACTCGGCGTAGTGGGCCTTGACCTCCTGCTCCTCGGCGGGGTCGAGCGACGCGTTCGCAGCCGGCACGACGTACGCCGCGGTGCGCTGGAAGACGGTGAGCTGGTCGGCCTGCTCGGCGATGATCGGGATCGACTGCACCCCCGACGACCCGGTGCCGATCACGGCGACCCGCTTGCCGGTGAAGTCGACGCCCTCCTGCGGCCAGCGGCCGGTGTGGTAGGTCTCGCCCTCGAACGAGTCGATGCCCGGGAAGTCCGGCGTGTTGGCCGACGACAGGCAGCCCGTGGCCATCACCACGAACTGCGCGGTGACCTCACGCTCGCCGTCCGGCCCGGCGACCGTGACCGTCCAGCGGTCGGCGTCCTCGTCGAAGGCGGCCGATTGCACGGTCGTGTCGAACTCGATGTCGTCGCGCAGCGTGTACCGGTCGGCGACGTGGTTGGCGTACTCGAGGATCTCGGGCTGGGGGGCGAACCGCTCCGTCCACGACCACTCCTGCTGGAGCTCGTCGTCGAACTGGTAGCTGTACTCCATGCTCTCGATGTCGCAGCGGGCGCCCGGGTAGCGGTTCCAGTACCAGGTGCCGCCCACCCCGCTGCCCCGCTCGAACACCCGCGCCGACAGGCCCATCCCGCGGAGGCGGTGGAGCATGAACATGCCCCCGAACCCTGCTCCGACGATCACCACGTCGACCGTGGTCCTGTTCGAGTCGGCATCCACCATGCGGTGATCCTCCTGGTGCTGCATCCGGTCACGCCGCTCGGCGAACCCCCGGGGGATCGAACCACCGGGTCCGGGTTCCGTCAATTTTCTTGACCCCAGCGGCCCTCTGGCCCGACTGCCGGACCCGCGCGTCGGGCGATCCGCCACCGCAACGGTGGTGATCCCGGCTGGCGTGGCGGACCGGTCCGAGGGTGCTGTCGGCTGCGGCAGGCGTCAGGCGGACGGCACTGAGGTGGAGGTGGCAGGCGCAGGCGCGGCCGGCGGGCGGCCGGGGATGCGGGCGCGGAGCCAGTGGAGGGCGGAGCGGGCTCCGGCGATGAGGCCGTCGGGGTAGACGACGGCGATCACCATGAGCATGAGGCCGTTGATGGCGTAGGTGGCCGCGCTGCTCTTGGAACCGATGAGCGCGGTGAGCACGCCGCCGTCGGCCACCAGGCCGGCCACCATGGCTCCGGCGATCGAGGCGATGCCGCCGAGGTAGGTCGTGGCCACCAGCGCCAGCGACGCGAACACGCGTGAACGAGTTCACCGACAGCGTGTCGTACTGGTAGGCCAGCAGGGTGCCGCCGAGGCCGGCGATGAAGCTCGACAGCGCGAACGCGATCAGCTTGGTGCGGCGGACGTCGATGCCGGTGCTCGACGCGGCCCGCTCGTTGGCCCGCACGCCGAGCCAACGCAGCCCGGTCGCGCCGCGGCGGAGGTTGGCGACGGCCACCGCCATCGCCACCAGCACGACCAGGCACACCACGCCGAACGCGGGACGGGGGAAGGCCGATCCGGCGGCGCCGATGCCGAGGTCGAGCCCGAACAGCCGGGGTCGGGGCACCGACGTGCCGGCCAGGCCGCCGCTGAACCAGCTCCACTTGAACACCAGCTCCTCGACCACGGTGGCCGCCGCGAGCGTGGCGATGGCCAGGTTGATCCCGCGGACCCGCACGGCCGGCAGCCCGATGACCAGGCCGAAGCCGGTGGCGATCAGCGCCGGCCAGCAGCGGGGCCAGCGGGAACGGCACGTGGAACGACGACGGTCAGCTTGATCATGGCGAACGCGCTGATGCCGGCCAGGGCCAGCGGCATCAGCGAGATCTGGCCGACGTAGCCCGTGAGCAGCACGATCGACAGGGCGATGAGCGCGGTCACCATCGACACGATCAGGCCCTGGCGCCACGTGCTGTCGAGCGTGAACAGCCCGACCAACACCGCAGCCGACCCGCCGATCGCCCACCAGCGTGATGTGCCGGGGCGTCGGCGAGAGCGGGAAGCGGCCCTCCCGAAGCGCGCCCCGGGACGGGATGCGCTCGCCCCTGATCGCCATGATCACGACGATGATGATCAGCGGCAGCGCGGCCTGCCAGTCGAGATCGGGGATCCAGCTCAGCTCGCCCCGCAGGTTGAGGATCTCGCTCTGCAGCATGCCGATGCCGAGCCCGGCCAGCGTCGTGAGCGTGAACGAGCGGAACCCGCCGAGCAGGGCGGCGGCCAGGGCGGGGATGATCAGCAGGCTGGTCGTGCCGGGGTCGAGGCCGGAGATCGGGGCGATGAGGATCACCGCGGCGCCGGCCAGCATCGCCGCGATCATCCAGTTGATGGCGGCCAGCCGATCGGGGGAGTGGCCGAGCAGCACCGCGCCCTTCTCGCTCTCGGCCGCGGCCCGGGTGGCCAGGCCGAAGCGGGTGTAGTGGAACACCCCGGCCAGCACCGCGGTGGCCACGACGCACGAGCCCGAGCAGCCACAGCCGGTCGGCCGGGATGTGGACGCCGAGCACGTCGACGACCTTGGCCGGCAGGATCGGCTTGGGCTTGCCCAGCGACGCCCCCTGGCTCCCGAGCCGCTGGTTGGTGATGCCGAGCAGGTAGAGGAACAGGCCCGAGGCTGGCCACGACCTTGGCCAGCGCGGGGGCCTGGCGCAGCGGGCGGAACACCAGCCAGTAGACGACCAGGCCGATGAGCGCGCCCACCACCATCGTCATCGCGAACGCGGTGGCCCACGTCGGCTTCACGTCGCTCGGGAAGATCTGCACCCGCCCGGGCAGGCCCGACGATCGGGATCAGCAGCTCGCCGCGTCTGGCGCAGCGCGATGTAGGTGTAGGCCAGGTACATGCCGATCGCCGCGTGGGCGAAGTTCACGACGCCCGAGGCGCGGTAGGTGAGCAGGACCCCGAGGGCCAGCGCGGCGATGACCGCGCCGGCGCCCAGTCCGAGCAGCAGGTACTGGAGCTGCGGTCACCGTCGCTAGCGGCTCGGTCGCGGTCATGGCCCTAGTTGGCGAGCAGGGCGGGGACGTCGATCCAGTCGGTCAGCTGCTCGAGGCCGCCGTCCTCGTGCACGACCAGGATCTGCTGGGGCGCGCACAGCGCCGGCAGGTCGGGCACCTGCTGGCCGTCGCAGGTGTAGGGGTGGCCGCCGAAGCTCGGGTGGTCCCGCGCGGCCCGCGCGGGCTGCGAGCAGCGTCTCCTTCGAGACTTGTCGCCGCCGACCTCCTTCATCAGGCTCCACAGGTTCATGATGTTGCGGAAGCTGACCGTGCCGGCGCTGGCCGCCGGCAGGTCGGGGTCGCCGTACTTGGCCAGCGCGGCGGCGTAGATCGTCGTGTCGAGGTCGGTGCCGGTGATCGGGCCCTCGACGTTGAAGATGCGCCCGGCCACCGCGTCCTCGCCGATCTCCTCGGCGATGGTCGGCGCCGCGCACGACCCGACCAGGTAGATGGTGGCGGTGATGCCGAGGTCCTTGGCCGTCTTCATGGCCGGCGCGCAGGCGCGTGTCGGCGGCCGCCGAGGATGATGGCGTCGGGGTCGTTCTCGTTGGCCTTGGTGAGCACCGGCAGGAAGTCGGTGCTGGTGATCGGGTAGGGCACCTCGGTGATGTCGGTGACGCCCTGCTCGCTTCAGCTCGGCCACGCCGTAGTCGACGCGCGGCCGCCTTGATCGACGCGTAGTCGCCGTAGATCATCGACACCTTCTTGGCCTTCTGCACCGTGGCCGCGTAGTTGGCGAAGGCCACCAAGGCACCGGGGATCCCGCCGCTGAACTGGAACGAGATCGGGCTCTGCATCTCGTCGTTGTTCACCGGGATGCCCGCCGATCATCGGCACCTGGTTCTGCTCGAGGATCGGGATCGACCCGTTGCTGCTGATGTCGATGCCGTTGGTGACCGCGACCGCGCCCTGCTGCGACGAGGTCCTGGGCGCAGGCCTGCGACTTCTCGACCGAGAACGTGGTGATGCACGGCTCGAACTGGATCGGCCGACCGTCGACCCCGCCGAGCTCGGCGTTGATGAACTTCGCCGCCGCCTCGGCGGCCGAGGCGCAGCTCGGGGAACGAGCCGAGCGGGGTGTTCTCCTGGTTGATCATGCCGACGACGATCGGATCGTCCGTGCCGGCGGCGACGGGCGTGTCGGGGAAGGTGCCCGCCGACGTCTCGGCTCCGGGGAACTGGCTCACGACGGTGGGTCCGTCGGGGGCGCTGCCGGCCTGTGCCGGCACCGCGGTGGTGGCCGACGGCGACTGCACGACCTCGGTCTTCTCGACGCACCCGAACAGCGCCAGCAGGGGAGAGCACCACCGCGGCCGGCCATCAGCCGGTGTCGGCCACCTACGTTCATCGATCCCCCCGGACAGCGTGCTGGACCGGCCGAAGCTAACACTGTTCACCTGGGATCCGGGGTCGCGTCCCGAGGGCGTGTGGCGCGGTCCGCCAGCCGTGCCCGTCCAGCTGGGTCGGCCCAGATCCTGCTACCGATCCGGGACGGTGGCGGCGCAGTCGGCGCAGAGGCCGGTGATCGTGAGGTGGTGTGGGTCGGATTCGAAGCCGTGCTCGTCGCGCAGGCGGGCGACGACCGCGGCGAAGAGGTCGGCGGGCAGGGCGACCTCATGGCCGCAGCGGTCGCACACCGCATGGTGGTGGTCGTCGGTGGCGAAGTGGTACGAGCTGGGTCCATGGCCGACCCGGACCTCGGTGAGGATGCCGGTCTCGGTGAGGAACTCGACCGTGCGGTAGACGGTGGAGAGGTGGACCGACGGGTGGTCGCGGTGGATGCGGTCGGCCAGCTCGTCGGCCGGCAGGTGCGACTCGGGTTCGGCGAGCAGGGTCTCGAGGACCGCTCGCCGGGCCACGGTGACCCGCTCCCCTTCGGCCCGCAGCCGATCGAGCAGCGCCTCGAGCGGCGCCTCGACCCCCGCGCCCGGCGCGCTGACGGGCGGATGGGGGTGGCCGGGCATGAGGGTCACGCTACCGGTCGGAGAAATCGCGGAACTTCGTGATCCGGACGGCCCGGCAGCGTCGGAGGGGCTGTTGCGAACCGTTCGCAGGAACGGGGCGGGTTGCGTTAGGTTCCGAACTCGAGCGAGGACGAGGTCGACGTGCACATCCCCGACGGATACTTGAGCCCGCAGACCTGTGCGGTGGCCACAGTGGTGATGGTGCCGGTGTGGGGCACCGGGGCCCGCAAGGTGCGCGAGACGATCAAGCGCCGCGAGGTGCCGTTGCTGGCACTGGCCGCGTCGTACAGCTTCCTGGTGATGATGCTGAACGTGCCGATCCCCGACGGGACGACGGCCCACGCGGTCGGGGCGGTGCTCATCGCCATCCTGCTCGGGCCCTGGGCCGCGGTGATCGCCGTCAGCGTGGCGCTGCTGATCCAGGCGATGTTCTTCGGCGACGGTGGCGTGCTGGCGTTCGGGGCCAACGCCTTCAACATGGCCCTTCGTGGGACCGTTCATCGGCTACGGCGTCTACCGGCTGATCAGCCGACGCGTGCCACTGACCAGCGGTCGTCGGGTGCTGGCCGCCGGCATCGGCGCCTACGTCGGCATCAACGCATCGGCGCTGGCCGCAGCCATCGAGTTCGGCATCCAGCCCGACCTCTTCGCCGCGGCGGACGGCTCGCCGCTCTACGCGCCGTTCCACCTGGCCCAGACCATCCCGGCCATGGCGCTGGCCCACCTCACCGTGGCCGGTGGCGTCGAAGCGGCCCTCACCGCCGGGGTGTTCGCCTACCTGCAGCGCAACAACCTTCCGGTGCTGAGGATCAACCGCGGCACGCGTCCCCCCAGCGAGATGGTCGTCGGAGCGGGCGTGGGTCCCTCGAGCGAGCCGGTGGCGCCGGGGCCTGAGGGAGTCGAGGAAGTCGAGAGAGCGACGCCCGAGCCGGTCGGGGCGTCGGCGTCGCAGTCCTCGTCCGCGTCGGCGTCCTCATCCCTGGCTCCGGCTCGATCACCGTGGCGATGGGCGGCGGTCGGCATCGGATCGCTCGCGCTGCTCACGCCGTTGGGGCTCATCGCCGAGGGCGGCGCGTTCGGTGAGGGCGCACCCTCCGATCTCGACCTGGGGCGCTACGGCCTGAACGCCATCCCTTCGGGGCTGAACCGCTACAACGGGTTCTGGAGCCACACCGTGCTGGGCGACTACGGCTTCAGCAGCGGCGACAACGCCACAGTCGGCTACCTGCTGTCGGCCGCGGTCGGCGTCGCCGTGGTCGGCCTGTCGATCCTGGCGATCTGGAGCGTCGCCCGCTTCGTGAGCCGCGCCAAGGGAGATGCGGACTCCGGCTCGAGCCGACCGGCCGTGGCGAGCGGCGGCTCGTGACCGCGTTCGAGGCCGGCGCACCCGTGGCACCTCGGGGCGCTGTCCCGCCGAGGAGCGAGCCGCGGCCGGCCCCCGAGTGGCTCGTCCGGCCGCAGGTCGGGCTGTGCCCGTGTGGTTGCATCGGCAGGCGCTCGCGGGCCGGCTTCCTGGCCCGCACGATCGAGGGCCTGGCCGACGTCACCCGCAAGGCCGTGTTCGCCGAGGAGGTCGCGGCCCGACGTGGGTTCCTGCAGCGGCTCGATCCCCGCACGAAGGTCATCGGCCTGCTCGTGCTGCTGGTCACCGCGTCGTTCACCCATCGGGTCGTGCTGCTGGCGGCGATCTACCTGCTCGGCGTCGTGCTGGCCGCTGCCTCGGCCGTCCCGCTCGGCGGGTTCCTGCGCCGGGTCTGGCTCACGGTCCCGCTGTTCACCGCCTTCGTGGTGCTGCCGGCCACGACCAACCTGATCACAGCGGGCGAGGTCGTGGTGCCCCTCGGCACGTGGTTCGGCCATCCGGTCGGGCTGACCGCGCAGGGGCTGGCCGGTGCGGTGCTGTTGGTGTCGCGAGTGGCGGTCAGCGTGTCGCTGGCGCTGCTGGTCACCATCACCACGCCGTGGACCCGGATGCTCGAGGCGCTCCGCACGCTGAAGGTCCCCCGCATGTTCGTCACCGTCGGCGCCATGGCGTACCGCTACGTGTTCGTGCTGATCGAGGTCATCACCGATCGCTACACGGCACGGGTGGCCCGCACGGTGCGGCGGGAGAAGGCGAAGGCCGGGCGGTCGTTCGTGGCCGCCTCGGCCGGCGCGCTGTTCGGACGTGCGCACCAGCTGTCGGGCGAGGTCAACGACGCCATGATCGCCCGGGGCTACGTGGGCGACTCCCGCACCCTCGACCCTCCGGCGTTCGGGACCGTCGACGTCGCCGCGTTCGTCGGGCTCGCCGTCGTGGCCGCGTCGGTGCTGCTGGCCGGCCGGGCCTTGGCGCCGTGAGATGGGGAGCTGACATGGCGCACGAGCACGCCGGGGTCGTCCACGGCGACGATCACCGGCACCATCCAGACAGCCAGGCCGGCGTCGTGCTCTCGCTCGAGGGTGCGAACTACGCGTACCTGGGCAAGTACCCGGCCCTCGACGACGTGAGCCTGTCGATCGACGCCGGCGAGGCCCTGCTGCTGCTCGGGCCGAACGGGGGCGGCAAGTCGACGCTGCTCAAGGTGCTGGCCGGCCTGGTGTTCCCCGACTCGGGTGTGTTCCGCGCGTTCGGTCAGCCGGTCACCGAGGACGCGCTCGAGGACGAGCAGTTCAACGAGGGGTTCCGCTCGCGGCTCGGCTTCGTCTTCCAGAACACCGAGGCGCAGCTCTTCTCCGCGACGGTGCGCGAGGAGATCGCCTTCGGTCCGCTCAACATGGGCCTCGACCAGGCCGAGGTGGTCCAGCGCACGGACGACCTGTGCGAGCTCTTCGGGCTGACCGAGGTGATCGACCGTGCGCCGTACCAGCTGTCGGGCGGGCAGAAGAAGCGGGTGGCCATCGCCTCGGTGCTGGTCATGAACCCGCAGGTGGTGCTGTTCGACGAGCCGACCGCGGCGCTCGACCCGGAGACCCAGTCCTGGTTCCTCGACCTCATGGTCGAGCTGCACACCGCCGGCAGGACCATCGTCGTGGCCACCCACGACCAGCTCACCATCGACCGGGTCCCGGCCCGCCACCTCGTCCTCGGCCCGGACCACCGCCTGAGCTGACCTCCTTCGGTTTCGTGTCCGACTCGGGTACCGCAGGGGTACGCAGATCGGACGCGAACGGCTCGGGCTCGATGAAGGTCGGACGGTCGTCCCGTAAGGTGCCGGGCGACGGACGTCCATCGATGATCGGAGCCCGCATGCCGCTCGAACACCTCCCGGCCACGACCGACCTGGACTCGGTCACCGCGGCGCTCGAGCGTGACGGCGCGGTCATCGTCGACTCGGCGCTCGACCAGGCCGCGTGCGACCGGCTGGCCGACGAGCTGGCGCCGAGCCTGGCCGCCACCTCGGGTGGGCCCGACGACTTCAGTGGTCGCAACACCCGTCGCTTCGGCGCGCTCATCGCCCGCTCGCCGTCGTGCCGTGACCTGGTGATGCATCCGCTCGCCCTGGCCACAGCGGGCGCCTGGCTGGCCCACGCCACCAACTTCCAACTGCATCTGACCCAGGCCATCGCCATCGGCCCCGACAGCCCGGCCCAGCCGGTGCACCGAGACCAGTGGGCCTTCGACTTCTTTCCGTTCCCCGCCGGCTACGAGGTGCAGTGCAACTCGATCTGGGCGCTGACCGACTTCACCGAGGCCAACGGTGCCACCCGTGTCGTCCCTGGGAGCCATCGTCAGCCCGACGGCCTGAGCTTCGCCGACGGCGACACGGTCCCGGCGGAGATGGACCGCGGCTCGGTGCTGTTCTACACCGGCAGCGTGTACCACGGCGGCGGGGCCAACACGACCGACGAGACCCGCATCGGCCTCAACATCACGTACAACCTGGCCTGGCTCCGGCAAGAGGAGAACCAGTACCTGGCCGTACCGCAGGAGCTGGCCGCCACCCTTCCGATCGAGCTGCTGCGGATCATGGGCTATGACCGCGGCGCCTACGCCCTCGGCTACATCGACGACCTGCGCGACCCCCTCGAAGCCATCCGCCCCGACCTGGCAGCCACCACCTCGGTCGGCTTCGGCGACGCAGAGGTCATGGCCGAGCGCGCCGCCCGCCAGTTGGGTTGACCCGGCGTCTCCGATCGCCGGCGACCGTCCGCCACCTTCCGCCTTCCCTGCCGCGGTATCGGCGCGCGTCGACCGCCGAAACGATGTGACGGCCATCTGGGGGAGCACGACGCCCGAGCTCAGGGGCAGGACGGGAAGGGTGAGAGCAGGTCGGATCGCCCCACTTGCCTGCGAACGGCGGGGTGGGTCGGGATGCACGGCCAAGGGGCGGCCCGTGTGCGGGCGGTGCGTCGCGGCGGACCGCTAGGTTCGGGTTACAGGGACGACACAGCTCCAGGGGGGTCGACGTGGCGGCAGCAGATCAACTCAGCGATCGCCATGTGCTCGTGGTGGGGGCCGGCACCCGTCGCTCGGACGACCCGGAGGCGCCGCACGGCAACGGCCGGGCCATCGCGCTCGAGGCGGCTCGGGCCGGCGCGGTCGTGGCCTGCGCCGACATCGATCCGCAGGCCGCGGCCGACACCGTCGCCCTGATCGAGGAGATCGGCGGTCGGGCCATCGCACTGGTCGCCGACATCACCGACGCCGAGGTGTGCGCTGAGCTGGTCGAGGACACGGTCCAGCACCTGGGAGCGCTCGACGGGCTGGTGCTCAACGTCGGCATCGGACTCGGCGGCGGCATGCAGGGCACGTCGGTCGAGCAGTGGGACGACGTGTTCAGCGTCAACGTCCGCAGCCACTTCCTCGTGACCCAGGCCGCGCTGCCGCACTTGGGTGAGGGCTCCTCGATCGTCTACGTGAGCTCCCTCGCCGGGTACAAGCCCGGCAGCCGCCTTCCCGCGTACGACGCATCGAAGGCCGCCATCGGTGGCCTCTGCCGATCGGTCGCTCGGGAGGCGGCGCGTCAGGGAGTGCGGGCCAACGTGATCGCCCCGGGCCTGATCGACACGCCGCTCGGTCGGCTGGCCACCGAAGGGCGACCGGGTCGGGCCAAGTCGCCGGTGCCGCTCGGCCGCCAGGGCACCGCGCGCGAGGTGGCCCTGCCGGTGATCTTCCTGCTGAGCGACGACGCGGCGTACATCACCGGTCAGGTCCTCCACGTCGACGGCGGTCTCCTCAGCCTCTGACGCCGGTCTCGGCGAGGACCGGTCAGCGAGGGCTGAGCACGCAGAACTCGTTGCCTTCGGGATCGGTGAGCACGATCCAGGTGACATCGGGACCCTGGCCCACGTCGGCGGGCGATGCGCCCAGTGCGACGAGGCGGTCGACCTCGCCGGCCTGCGGGTCGTCGGCGAACGGGGCGACGTCGAGGTGCAGCCGGTTCTTCACGGAGCGGGCGTCGGACACCGGCACGAAGTCGAGGTCGGGCAGCTTGCCGTCGGGGTGGTGCAGACCGACCACGCCGTCGGCGTCGTAGCCGATCGGCCAACCGGCGGCCTCGGACCAGAAGCGGGCGATGGTGCCGGGGTCCTCGGCATCGACCACGATCGACGCCAGCGGACCTCGGCCCCGGTGGTGGTCGCGGTCCTCCAGCACGCAGAGCTCGTTGCCTTCGGGGTCGGCCAGCACGACCCACGGGGCGTCGGCCTGGCCGATGTCGATCCGGGTGGCGCCCGATGCCAGCAGTCGGTCGACGATCTCGGCCTGGTGCTGGAGTGAGTCGCAGCCGAGGTCGAGGTGGATGCGGTTCTTCACCGACTTGGCCTCCGTCACCGGGACGAACACGAGTGCGGGGACCGCGGCCGGTCCATCGTTGTCGGCCGGCTCCACGTCGTACTCTTCCTCCTCGACGACCACGTGGGTGATCGGCCAACCGAGGGCGGCGGACCACCAGTGGGCCTGGGCTGCGGGGTCGAGGGAGTCGATGATGACGGACGTGAGTCGGGTCGACATCGCCCGAATCTAGGCCGACCGGGCATCTGACGGATCGGGCTACCGGTTTCCGTCAGGCCCGTCCTTCAGCGCGCGATGTGGCGACGCGACGAACGAGGGCGATCGCTCGGCGCGTCAGTGGACGGCGTTGGCCCCGGGCGCGGTGGTGGGGCAGCCGGAGGTGTCGAGGCCGTCGAGGATGGCCTCGCAGATGGCCCGGAGCTGGGTGACCTGGGCGGCGGTGAGGCGGTCGAACAGGCGGGCCCGCACCTCGGCCACGTGCCCGGGGGCCTTCTCCTCGAGCATCTTGCGTCCCGCCGGCTCGAGCACGGCCAGCTGGCCCCGCCGGTCGGTCGGGCACTGCTCGCGACGGACCCAGCCCTTGCGTTCGAGGCTGGTGATGGCGTGGGTCATGCGGCTGGGCGAGGCCCGCACGAGCCGAGCGAGGTCGCTCATGCGCATGCGCCCGTCGGGGGTGTCGGAGAGCTGGGCGAGGATCCCGTAGTAGGTGTGCGGCATGCCCGCCTCGTTCTGCAGCTGACGGTCGAGCGTCTCGTCGAGCAGGCGGGTGGCGGCCAGGTACGCCTGCCAGGTGGCCTGCTCGTCCTCGTCGAGCCATCGAGGTTCCGTCACGAATTCGACGGTATCGGAATACTTGCGCTCTCAAAGGCCTTACAGTACTTGACTATTGAACATTCAAGTATCTGTCAGGAGCACGCCGATGCCGGTCACCCGCCTCAACCACGCAGTCCTCTACGTGCGGGATGTCGCCGCGACCCGTGAGTTCTACGAGTCGGTGCTGGGCTTCCGCACGCTGATCTGGGTGCCCGGGCAGGCCGCGTTCTTCCAGGCCCCCGGCTCGACCAACGACCACGACCTCGGCACCTTCCAGATCGGTTCGGGCGCCGGGCCGTCGTCCGCCGGTCGATCCACCGTCGGGCTGTACCACCTGGCGTGGGAGGTGGACACGCTGGCCGAGCTCGACCGCATCCGGGGCCTGCTGGCCGATCGGGGGGCCCTCGTCGGGGCCACCGATCACGTCACGACCAAGGCGATCTACGCCCACGATCCCGACGGCATCGAGTTCGAGGTCTGCTGGCTGCTGCCGGCCGATCGCATCGACGACGAGATCCGCGAGGCCGTGCAGGACATGCGCCCGCGGCCCCTCGACCTGGCCGCCGAGATCGCCCGCTACGGCGCGGACACCCGAGGCGGCGTCGGGGTTTCGATCCCCGCACCCGACCTCGTTTCGGTCCCGGCTTCGATCCCGGCACCCGCCTGACCTGCAGCCCCGTCGGCCCGGGCGGGTAGCTGCCCCCTATCGGCCGGCCCGGCCCGTCGCAGCACCCGCAGCACCCCGAATCACCCGAAACCCCTGAGCACCACCCTCACAAGGAGATCCACCCATGAGCACCACCGACATCATCACCACCATCCCGGGCTACGTCGCCGGCACCTGGACCATCGACCCGGTCCACTCCGAGGTCGGCTTCTCGGTCCGCCACATGATGGTCAGCAAGGTTCGCGGCAAGTTCACGAGCTTCGAAGGCGAGATCGTCACCGGCGACAACCCGCTCGAGCTCCACCGTGACCGCCACGGTCGACCTGGCCTCGATCGACACCGGCAACGCCGACCGTGACGCCCACATCCGGGGCGCCGACTTCTTCGAGACCGACAAGAACACGACCATGACCTACACGTCCACCGGCGTCCGGGTCGACGGCGACGACTACGTGCTCGACGGCGAGATCACGCTCAAGGGCATCACCAAGAGCGTGCCGTTCACGCTCGAGGTCAACGGCTTCGGTCCCGACGCCTTCGGCGGGGTCCGTAACGGCTTCACCGCTACCGGCACCATCAGCCGGGCCGACTTCGGCGTCGACTTCAACGCAGCCATGGAGACCGGCGGCGTGGTCGTCGGCGACAAGGTCACCATCCAGCTCGAGATCGAGGCTGTCCTCAACAGCTGATCTCGACTCGCGGCTGCGGCTCCTCCGGAGGTTGCGCAGATCGAGGTCGGCCCCTCCGACTCGGATCCACGCAACGTCGAGGAACCTGCGGCGAACTCGAACGGCGACGGGCCGAGGGTGCGCATCTGCGGATGCCACCCTCGGCTCGCGTCGCGTCCAGCTGCCTGTCGGACTCGCTCGCCAGGGGCCTCCATCCGCCGCCGGCGGACAGTCATCGCGTCGGTCACACATCACCGCTACCCAGTGAGGCGCCGCGCCTTCCCGTCGGTTCGCTCGGTGGTTCAGCCGTCGCAGAGCCGGCAGATCTCCTACCGTGTGTCGAGCGACGACGGAGGTGGACCGTCGGTCGGCGGCGAGGAGCGCTCCGCGGAGCGGCAGGTCAGGAGGGCGGTCCCATGGGCTGGTCGGAGTGGTTTCGCACGCAGGTGTCCCCAGAGGGAGCGTGGGCCAACGCGGTCGCCTTGCTGACGGCCGTGCTGGTCGCGGGCGCGGGAGTGTTGCGGCTGGTGCTGGCCGACGGGCATGGACCGTCGTCGTTCTGGTCGTCGGACATGGAGCTCCTGTCCCACGACCTCGGGCCGGTGGCTCTGTGGCTGGTCCTCATCGTCGTGTTGGCTCTGGTGCTCGGCGGCATCGCGAGGCAGCCGTGGATCATCGGCAGCACGGTGCTCGTCGTGGTCGCGTTCGGCTGCTGGGAGCTGTGGACGCGGACCGAGCCGGTGACGGTCCTCTGGCTGATCGTCGCGTCGGTCGGAGCAGCGGCCCTGTTGTCGCACTACTTCACCCGACGCCCGTTGCTGGTGTTCGTCGCCGTCATGGGGATCCTCGTCGTGGTCGGGACGGTGCGGGTCGGTCAGCGCACCACGGACGAGAACCGCATCCAGGAGGCGAAGTCGGAGCTGGTGCACTTGATGGGCGAGCGCTGCCAGCTGTCGGTCCAGGCTCGCCAGGCGGACCTCGACGCGCTCGACGCCGCGAGGAGTGCCGAGGCGAAGGCCAGCCAGGCAGTCGATCGTGCGGTCGCCGCCGATGTGGACCCTCTGGCGTCGAACGCAGACGTGGCGGCCCGACGCGCCGATCTCGACTCCACGGACACGGAGGTCAGGAGCGCGGCCATCAGGACCCTCGACGACTTCGCGGTCCCCGTCCCGAGTGACCTGATGGCGACTGTGAACGCGCTCGGAAGGGCAGCCGGCGCGACGGATGCCGCGCAGGCTGCGGTCGACGCCGACCGGAAGGCAGACCCCGAGCACCTTGTCTCGGCCGGCCAGTGGGTCTGGTCGTCGTTTCCAGAGAAGGTCGCGCCGCCGAGGGCCGATGACGCGGTACCGGATCCGAGGTTCAGTTGCCGGGCTCTGGCCTCGGGCGCCGCGGATGAGGTGAAGCCGAATCAGTACGGCGTCCCCGACGACCCCAGCCACCCCGGCGACTTCAACCTGCCCGCCGACTGGATCGGGACGTTGCACGACCAGTCGGCGCGGGGCCTGGCCCAGCACCTGGCCGGGGCGCGGCTGGCCACGGCCACGGCGCGGCTCGACGCGGCGGCCGGCGACGCCAAGGAGTCGGCGGCCGCCGACGTGGAGCTGGAGCGCCAGGCACTGGCGGAGGCGATCTCGGCCGACGGGCTCGATGCGTCGCCGACGAGCCTGATCGACCTGCTCTCGACCGGGGCGAACACCTTGGTCGGCACCCTCCCGGTCTTCCGCTCGCTCCACACGCCGGCGGAGCTGACGGTCGTCGGCTGGGCGGTCATCGGCGGGCTCGGGCTCATCGTGCTCCGGAGGCTCGTGATCCACTCCGCCCGGCGCGGCATGGGCCCGGTGACGGTCGAGTGCAGCGACAAGTCCAAGGAGGCCACGGTGGGCGCGTATGTCGCCCGGAACCTCCCGGAGCCGGGCACGGTGCCCGACTCGAGCAGCCTGGCGTCGATCACCGACCTGGCGGCGGGCTTTGCGCCTGCGGCGACCTGGGTGGGAAAGGTCGCCGAAGCGATCGTCAACGTCGTGAACGTCCCCAGCGGCTACACGGCCAAGTTCACGGCGCTCGACGCGGCGGGGAGCAGCACGACTCCACCAGAGGCGATGGCCGAGCCCGAGACGGACCCAGCGCCGGCGGACCCGGACGTGGACCAGGAAGCGCCACCTGCGCCGGCGGTGGCCATCGCCGTCGTGGTCTCCGACGTTCGAACCAGGCAGGTCTACAACCAGACCGTGATCAAGGCGAAGGAAGGCCGTGATGTATGGCGCTCGGCGTCCTACTGGGCGGCGGCGGTCGTGCTCGATCGCGCCCTCGACGTCCCGCCATGGGCTCATTGGCGACCCGAGGCCAGCCGCGCGCTCGCGTCCTATGCCCAGGAGATCGATCGCTACGAGGTGGAGGACACGGAGGGGAGCCTCGACGAGTTGCTCGCCGCGCTGAGAGACGCACCGGACAACGGGCTGGTCCTCATGAACGGGGCGTCGACGTTCAATCTGAGGGACGACCCGGTCGCCTCGTTCAACCTCGCACTGCAAGCGGCCCACCACCACCCCGACTACCTGTTGGCTCGATACCGGCTCTCCATCCAGGCCTCCGCCCTGGCCGCCCAGATCGACGCGTGGGATGCCGCCCCGTCGGGCGACCGTCTGAAGATCCGCAAGGTCCTCCAGCGGTCAGAGCTCGACGAGGACCACGTGAAGGAGCTGCCGGAGGATTCTCTGGAGAAGCTGGCGACCACGCTTGCGACGGCGCTCGACACGGGCACGGAGCAGGCCCGGCAGCGGGCGCTGATCGAGTTCGGGAGGGGGCACGCCGAAGCGATGCGGAAGCACCTGCGGGCCTGGAACCTGGTCCCGGGACTGCTCAGCCGTACCGAACGACGCACCACCCACCACCTGCTGAGGTGGGACACCCAACGTCTGACCGGTCGCCGGCGGCTGTATGACCTGGCTCGCAGCGTGGTCTTCATCAGCGAGGTGCGATTGAACCTCCTCCCGTCCGCATCGGGGCCGTCGGCGTCCGGAGACACGCCGTCAGGCGCCGAGGCGCGGAACCTGGTCGACGAGGAGCGTGAGATCTGCAGGCGCGCCGACTCGTTCGCGTCGGGCTGGCAGCTCGCCTACAACGTCGCCTGCCTCTGGGCCATCAGGGCGGGAGCCGTGGGCTCGGCCGCGACCTGCAAGGACGAGGCGTTCTCGTACATCTGGAAGGCGCTCGAGCGACCGGGGAGCTCCACGCTGACCACCCGGTGGGTCGAGCACGATCCCGACCTCCGGGCGTTGAAGAGCGATGAGCGATGGCCTCAGCTGGTGGACCGGCTGAGCGGGAACGAATCCTGACCGGCTCAGACCACCGACCGGCCGTCGACCGCTGGCCTCCAGCCTGGAGGGTCAGGTCACCAGCCGGTGTCGCCGTCGGTCTGTTCGCGGAGCAGGTCCATGTGGCCGGAGTGGCGGGCGGTCTCCTCGACCATGTGGACGATGACCCAGCGGAGGCTGACCTGGCCGAAGTGGTTGTGGGGGATGCGGACCCGCACGTCGAGCGAGGGGGCGTCGGCGATGACCTGGCGGGTCCGGTCGCAGTCGGCCTGGTAGGCAGCGATGACAGACTCGACGGTGGCGGACGGCTCGAGCTCGAAGGACGGGTCGCTGTCCATGGGCTCGACGGGCCGGCCGAGGAAGTGGTAGCCGAACCAGATCCGTTCGTCCCAGGCCAGGTGCTGGACGATGCCGAGCAGGGTCATCCCGGTTGGGGTGGCGACGGCGGTGGCCTGCTCGGTGGTGAGTCCCTCCAGCTTGCGGACCGCCACCGACCGGTAGAGGTCGAGGAACTCGAGGAGCATCGCATCGACGTCGTCGACCGATGCAGGGGCAGCGGGCTCAGGCATCCGCCCATCGTGCCAGTCCCTGGCGCGTCGGTCAGGCGTCCTCCGACTCGGCGATCCGGGTGCGGATGGCGGGCAGGGTCGCCGCGACCGGCGGCAGCGGGGGCGCATCATCGTCGAGTCCGCCGGCCAGCAGGGTCTCGGCGATCCAGCCCTGGAGGCGGCGCGTTCGCGCGGTTCGAGTACGTCGCCGGCCGGGGCAAGGCGTCACCGCTGCACTCGCACCCGGACGCCGACGAGACGTTCTGGGTGCTCGAGGGGTCGATGAAGGCCCACATCGACGGCGACGAGCACGACGGCGACGAGGGCGACACGTTCGTGTTCCGCCGCGGGGTGCCCCACGCGTATGCGGTCACCTCCGAGTCGGCTCGCATCCTCATGATGCTCACGCCCGGCGGAGGCGAGAACTTCTTCCGCCAGGCCGGCGAACCCGCACTCCGCCGAGACCTGCCTCCGCCCTCCGAGCGCAACCTCGAGCAGTTCCAGGCTGCCGCGGCCGGCAACGGCGTGGTCCTCATGGGGCCGCCGCCGTTCGACATGTCGCTGATCCTCGCCGGCTGAGGGCGAGTCAGCCCGACGGGGTGGTCCTCGTCGACCCGGATGTGCTCATCGCTCAGCTGCGAGGTACGGCAGCCGGTCGAGATCGGCTGATCGAGGCCGGTACCTCGACCGGCCCGCCACGCGGTGGGCGTGGTGTCGGTCGAGGAGATCACCGGAGGGATGCGTTCCGACGAGCGTCGGGCCGTCTGGCAGCTCAGCGATCGGACCAGTAGGCGTCGAGGCGGGTGGCGAGCTCGACGGGGTGGGCCAGGGCGGGGAGGTGGCCGCTGTCCATCTCGTCGGGGTCGAAGCCGAGGCGGTCGCGCACGACGCGGCGCTGGAAGTCGGCGGGGAAGAAGCGATCGTCGCGGCAGAGGAGGAACCGGGTCGCCACGTCGGGCCAGGCGTCGAGGGGCCAAGGCTCCTCGAACGGCGTGCCGGATTGGTTGCGCAGGTGGGCCTCGGACTCGGCGATCACGTCGGCTGGAACGTCGTGGAGGAAGAGGGCGGCGGGGTCGTCCTCGTCGGCGACCCACCCGCCCCGAACGGCGGCGTCGTGCAGAGCCTCGGCGTGGCCGGTGGCGGTCCACCACTCGCCCGCTGACTCGCCCGGCGCCGGCACCATGGCGGCGACCAGGATCACCATCGCCACCGGCACCCGATCGGCCACGAGCGGAGCGGTGAACCCGCCCATCGACTGAGCCACCAGCACGAGGTCGCCCAGGTCGTCGCGCCCAGCGCGCCGCGCGGTGGTGGCGTGCTCGGCGATGGCGGCGACGACCGTGTCGGCGTACTCGCCCAGACCTGCGGCATCGTCGTCGACCGGCAGGGTCACGGTGATCACGTCGTGGCCACGCTCGCGCAGCGCGGGCTCGACGAGGTGCCAGTACCAGGCGGTCGAACCGGCTCCGGGGATCAGCACGAAGGTGGCGATGGTGGTGTCCTCCAGGGGCGCGGGTCGGTCGGCGGCGGGTGGTCGCAGCACGTGACAGATCTCGACAGCATGTCGCGGTGGCGTGTGTCGCGGCAGGGAAGCGCTCGACAGGGATCCTCGAGGGGCGTACATCTATCCGTGCGGCATCGGCGCGTTCACTAGGCGGAAGGTCGGTGCGGTTCCCGTTGGCGAGGTAAGGAATCGGAGATCCCCATGTCGACGACGCGTCCGGAGCGAACCCGTCCGCAGCCCGGTTTCATGGAGAAGGCGGCCACGTACCTGGCGGGCGTGGTGGGCCACATCCCCCCGCTGCGCACGTGGGTCAGCCATTTCGCCATCGACAAGTTCGCGGACGCCACGCCGCCGCGGCCGCGGCCGTTCAGCATGGCGTCGTCCTACACGTCGTGGAAGAGCCTGACCGACCGCACCTACAGCGGTCGCCACCTGCCGCCGTCCAGCCCGGAGTGGCGCGCCAAGCTGCCGACCGAGGCAGAGGTCGTCGCCCTGTACCAGCGCGAGGAGTTCATCGAGTCGACCGACACGAGCGTCCTGTTCTCGATGTTCGCCCAGTGGTTCACCGACAGCTTCCTGCGGACCGACCCGTTCGATCCGGCCAGGAACACCTCGAACCACGAGATCGATCTCTGCCAGATCTACGGCCTGAACGAGGCGAAGACCGACCTGCTGCGGCGCCGGTCGAACAACGAGGGCGAGCGGGGTCGGCTGAGGAGCCAGCTCATCGACGGGCAGGAGTTCCCGGAGTTCCTGTTCGTGCAGGATCGGGTGGTGGGGACCCGCCCGAGGTTCAGGGAGCCCTTCGTGAAGCAGCCCGAGAACGACTCCGGGACGGCCCCCGAGTACCTGCACGACGAGTCGTGGCTGTTGGACGTGATCCTCAGCGACCTCCTGAAGGCCGAGGCGAACGGGGACGACACCGACGGCACGCGACTCAGCACCGTGTTCGCGGTCGGGTTGGAGCACGGCAACTCCACGATCGGCAACACCACCATGAACGTGGTGTTCCTGCGCGAGCACAACCGGGTGGCCGGCGTGATCGAGAAGGCGCACCCCGAGTGGGACGACGAGCGGGTGTTCCAGACCGCCCGCAACGTGATGGTCGTCCTGCTCCTGCATCTGGTGGTCGAGGAGTACATCCGCCACATCGCCCCGTTCGAACTGCCGCTCGAGACCGTGAAGTTCATGGCGGACGGCGAGCGCTGGAACCGGTCGAACTGGATCGCGATCGAGTTCAACCTCCTCTACCGGTGGCACCCGCTGGTCCCCGACGAGATCGGGACGGGTGACGACAAGATCGACGCCGGCGGCATGCGCAACAACAACCCCCTGGTGATCGACGCGGGCCTCGAGTCGGTCATCACCCGGTGCTCGAAGGCGCGGGCCGGCAAGATCGGGCTCGGCAACACGCCCTGGTTCCTGGTCGATCGGACGGATCCGGCGCGGCCGTCGGTCGAGGAGCGGACGGTGCACATCAGCCGGGTGGCCGAGCTGCGGTCGTTCAACGAGTACTGCACGCAGTTCGGCCGGAAGCCGGTGGAGAGCTTCGAGCAGCTGACGTCCGATGTGGCCTTGAGGACCAGGCTGAAGGCGCTCTACGGCGACGACATCGATCAGCTCGAGTGGTACGTCGGGATCTTCGCCGAGGACTACCCGTCGTATCTGATGATGGGTGACCTCATGTCGAGGATGGTGGCCTGCGACGCCTTCACCCAGGCGCTGACCAACCCCCTGCTGGCCAGGCACGTGTACGGGCCGGAGACGTTCTCGGTCGAGGGCCTCGAGATCATCGAGTCGACGAAGACGCTGCTGCAGATCGTGCGCCGCAACTCCCGCCCCGGCGAGACGTTGGAGTGCAGCTTCCGCGTCTGAGGCCGGGGCGTCGGGACTTCCGACTCTGGTCGTCGGTGGGCGCCGGGAGTCCCATGAGGGCATGAAGACGATGCAGGACGTGATGACCCAACCGGTGCGGACGGTGAAGGCCACCGAGGTGGTGGGCCCGGTTCGGGATCTGATGCTCGACAACCGGCTGCACGGTGTGCCGGTGGTGGACGAGCACGGTGCCCTGGTGGGCATCGTGACGTCGTCGGACCTGGTCGAGGAGTGGGATCCGCAGCAGTCGGTCCAGACGGTCATGAGCGCGGACGTGCACACGGCGTCGCCGTTCACCTCGGTGGTCGATGCGGCTCGGACGATGCTCGACCGGCGCATCCACCATCTGGTGATCGTCCAGACCGACGAGATCGTGGGGATGGTGAGCACGTTCGACCTCCTCCAGGTGCTGGCCGGCGAGGCCGAGGCGGCGGCGTCGCTGGCGATTCCCGGGCGGCCGATGGCACAGCGGGGCGACGTCGTCGTGATCCGAGGGCACGCCGTCGACGCGCCCGATCGCCGGGGCGTGATCGTGGACGTCCGAGGGGCGGACGGCGGGCCGCCCTTCGTGGTGCAGTGGCTCGACGACACGAGCGATCAGCCCCACGATGTGCTGTTCTTCCCCGGGTCCGATGCCGACATCGAACACGCCGAGGAGCCGGTCGGGAAGTAGTCACCCCGCACGGTTCCGTCGATCGGTGATCGGCGGCGTGATCGGGTGGTGGGGCGGTTCGCGGCCGGGTGGCGGGCCGGAGTAGCTCGCCGTCGGCGGGGCGACGATCCGGTGGTCGGCCCGGCCTGGCTACAGTGCCGGAAACGGTCGACCGGTCTGGGGGGACGCGGGTGAAGCGCAGCACGCTGGGTGTGTTGGTGGTGTTGGGTCTGCTCACTACGGCGTGCGCGCCGGTGTGGTGGGGTCGAGGCGGCGGCGCCCTCGGGTCGGGTGACGGCTATGTCGACGGGCGCGACTGGCGGGCGAGCCAGGACGCGTACCTGCGCTACGCAACCGAGCAGCTCACGCCGACGTCGCCGGTGAACGTGCTGGCGCACTTCACGAGGGCAGAGCGCGACCGCCGGTTCCACTTCGACGGGTCGGCCATCGGGCCCGACTCGTTCTCGGCCGCGTTCGCCAAGATCGACGCGTTCAAGGACACGAGCGACTTCGACCTGCTGGCCCTCGTGGCCCTGTGGGAGGCGCACCGGAAGGACCTGCGGCCGGACCTGCGGGTCGCCATCGAGCAGCGATTCGTCGGCTTCCGCTACTGGTACACCGATCCGCTGCCGTCGGGGGTCATCGACAACAAATGGTTCTGGTCGGAGAACCACCGGATCATCTTCCACACCCTCGAGTACCTCACCGGTCTCGGACTGCCGAGCCAGCGCTTCGCCATCACCGGCCTGACCGGCACGCAGCAGGCCGACAACGGGCGTGCGCGCATCGAGTCGTGGCTGAAGGAGAAGGCCGACTGGGGCTTCGCCGAGTGGCACAGCGACGTGTACTACCAGGAGGACATCGAGGCGCTCACCCTGCTGACGGAGCACGCCGAGCCGGACGTGGCCCGGAAGGCTGCCGTGGTGCTCGACCTCTTCCTCTACGACCTGGCGGTGCACCAGCTCGACGGCAACAACGGCGTGACCCACGGCCGGTCGTACATGAAGGACAAGAGCAAGGCCGGTGACCAGGACGTGTTCGGGCTGACGAAGCTGCTGTTCGGCACGAGCGATCAGCAGTACCACTCGCGCTCTGACTCCGGCGCCACCTACCTCGCGTCGGCGGAGCGCTACAAGCTGCCGGAGGTGATCCGTCGGGTGGCGCGGAGCCCGAAGGCGTTCACCGACCGCACGCACATGGGCGCGCCGCTGAACCTGGACGAGCCCTTCACGACCAATCCGCAGTCGGCCGTGCCCGAGGCGCCCTACGACGATCCGGCCTCGGTGCCGTTCTGGTGGGAGCGCGGGGCGCAGACCGCGTGGCAGGGGGTCCCGCAGACGCTGGCCACGATCGACCAGTACAACCTGTTCGACACCGAGCTGTTCAGGCCGTACAAGCCGCTGGTGGACCTGACCGGTGGCGACCCGGCCGCGGCCCGCCAGCTGGCGTACACGTTGCGGTGCATGATCAACGTCGGCGTGCTGTCCGAGGTGGACACGATGACGTGGCGATCGGCGAACGCCATGCTGTCGACCGCGCAGGACTACCGGGCCGGCTGCTACGGCGAGCAGTACCACGCCTGGCAGGCGACGCTCGACGAGGACGCGGTCGTGTTCACCACGCTGCCCGGCAACGAGCCGAGGGCCGGATCGAGCTGGGTCGACGCCGACAAGTACTGGACCGGCACCGGTGCCATGCCCCGATCGGCGCAGCAGGGCTCGGCGGCCATCCACCTCTACGCCCCGAAGTACGCGGCGAACGGGCCCGGCCCGCTCGAGGACTTCACGTACCTCAACTACACGCACGCCTACTTCCCGACCGAGCGGTTCGACGAGGTGCGCCAGGTCGGCAACTGGACGCTCGGGCGTCGGGGCAAGGGCTACCTGGCGCTGTGGTCGTGGCGGGCGACGTCGTGGCGGACCCATGACCCGTCGGTCACGTTCACGAACGGGCTGACCCAGCCGTTCGACCTGGTGGCTCCGGGTGGGGCGAACAACGCGTGGATCGTCGAGGTGGGCGACGCGACGCGCTTCGGTTCGTTCGACGCGTTCGCGGCCGCCGTGTCGGGTGCTCCCATTGCGGTGACCGATCTCGGCGTCGGCTCGGACGGGCTGCCGAAGGGCTTCGACGTGACCTACCAGTCGCCGTCGGAGGGCCGGATGCAGTTCTCGACGAGCGGTCCTCTCAGCGTGGACGGCGCCACGGTCGACCTGCATCCGACGGCCCGCTTCGACAACCCGTTCGGCCACACCGGCGCCGACGACACCAAGGTCACCATCTCCGAGGGCGGGGCCACCCTTCGCCTCGACACCGCTCGGTGGACCCGGCTCGCCGAGGCCCGCGGCGGCGGTCGCCACTGAGAGGGCGCCACCGCTCTCCACCTGTGGCCGAAGCCCGGATTGCAAACGGGTGAAGATCTGCCGGGGCGCGGTGACTCGGGCGTCGGACGGGGGTACTGCTGGACCATGTCCCGTCACGCGCAGCCACCGACCCCCGAGGGACCTGCCACCGCGTCGGTCCCTGATTCGACCTGCAGCACCGAGTTGGTGCACCCGCCGAGGCGGACCGACCGACCGCGAGGCCAGGCTCCGCCCACGGTGCGGGTGATCTCGGCCAGCGAGGGCGCCGAGCGGAAGGCCGAGATCGACCCGGCGGTCGCCTCCCCGGACGCCCGACGGCGGGCGGCCGAGCGGTTCGAGCGGGCCCGGGCCGATCATGCCGATGCCTGCAACCGACTGGGCGCCGCGACCCGGGCCGACGCCGCCGCGCAGCGTCGAGCCGACGCCGCGCTGGCCGCCTATGAGGAGGCCCGCAACGAGGCCCGCCGGGCGACGGTTGCGTTGCGCCAGCGTCAGCGGGACGCGTCGAGCACCAAGATGGACGTGCGCCGGGCCATGGAGTGGCTCGCCCGCCTCGAGACCCTCGACGAGCACCCCGGCGTCGACGGCCCGGCGGTGATCGATCTCCGCATGCCGAGTGTCGATGGCGAGCCGTCGGCCACGTCCCCGGCGGCTGCGCCCCCGGCGGAGGCTGTGCTCGACGACGTCCACCTGATCCTGGCTGCCGAACGGCTTCGGCCTGCCTGAGCCGAAGGCGGAGGTGTGGCGATCGCGTCGGGGAGCGAACGCGAGAGAGAATGAGGTCATGACGGGGCGACGTGACGAGCGCGACGCGCGCTCGTTCTACGAGGTGCTGGGTGCTTCGCGTGACGCGACCGTGGCCGAACTGCGGTCGGCGTACGTGGCGCAGGCCAAGCGCTATCACCCGGATCTGCACGGCGAGGCTCCCTCGGCCCAGCGCGAGGCCGCGGCCGCGGAGTTCCGGGCCGTGGCGCTGGCGTGGGACTGCCTGTCCGATCGGCAGCGACGCGACGAGTACGACCGCACTCTGCACGCCCCGGCGACGCGACGTCCGGTCGAGCCGGATCGCTCTCCGAACGGGGTCCGCCCAGGCGATCTGAAGCCGAGCACCTGGCTGGCTCGGGCCAGCCTCTCGGCGGTGACCTCGGCCCTGGAGTCGACGGGAGCGAGTGAGCAGGCCATCACGCAGACGAGCTCGGCCGTGTATCGAGTCGTTCGACCGCACCTCACCGATGACGAGCCGGCCGCGACCGTGGCCGAGGCCCGACGGCGGGCCTACTCGGCCAGCTTCCACGCCCATGAGCGATGGCGGAAGGGCGACCGCCTGGACGATGCCCCTGTGCTCAACGACATCGTGGGGAGATCGCTGTGGGTGATGTGCCATGCGCTGTGGGCCGACCTCGACGCCGGTGAGCGAGCCGAAATGTTCGAGCCGCACGCTTCGGTGGATGAACACCTCCCCCGGACAGGGCAGCACCCGACGGGCCAGTGTTCGGTGTGCGGCCGGGGGCCTTCACGGCGAGTCCGCTTCCGGACCGTACGGGGTCAAGTGCTGCTCTACCGAAAGGTGACGGTCACCGGCGACTTCTGCCGCGACTGCGGTCAGTCGATCGGGCGCGAGGCGCAGCACGTGACCCTCAACGCGGGCTGGTGGGGTGTCGTCGCGATCTTCGTGACCGTGTTCGCGGTCGTCACCAATGCACGAGCTCTCGGTCGAGTGAGCGAGCTCGGACCCGCGTCGGGTGACGCGGACGATCGGCGCTCTCCGCTCGACCCCGGTGCGCCGGTGTCGCGCCGAGGGCTCGGAGGAGCCGTGACGTTCGTGGCTCTCGTCGCCGTGCTCGTCGTCCTGCTGACGCAGCTTCGTTGAGGCTTCCGCGGTTGCCGCAGGCACGTCCGTTCGAAGCGCACGAGCCAGTCGCCGAGGACGTCGACGAGCTCGATGGCCTCGGGTACGTCGGGTCGCTCTCGCCGGTGCCAAGTCGGTCCTCATTGCCCCAGTCGCTGATCGCTCATGACCGCAGGTACCCGAACAGACGTGACAGCACTGTCAGGGTTGGCGGAGAGCCTCGAGCCGTTCGATCAGCTCGCCGGGGTCGAAGATCTCCTTGATGCGGGGCGTTCCTCGGCCGTCGATGCGGATGGGCGTCGGCAGGATCTCGACCTGGTCGCGTCGGCGGACGGCGGCCCAGTTCCGTCCTCGCGGTGGCCGACGGCGCAGGCCGACCACGTAGCGCTCTGGTCGGACGAACTTCGTCCGCCGGAGGAACTCTCCGAGGGCGATCAGCACGACATCGAGGCCGGTGACCGTCTCGCTGCCGACCGGTCCTCCCGCGGTCTCGAGCAGGCGGCACCAGGTGACGACGTCCACTCGTGACAGGTGCACCAGATCCGCCGCCTCCGCCACGGTGAAGGTCGCCGCCGACCAGGCGTTGCGGTCTGGGTCCTGGTCCGGAACGCTCAGCACCTTGTACGCCTCTGCCTCGCCGCCCCGCACGCCTCGGGCTTCGAGCACCGCGGCGAGCAGCAGACGGGGCGCGGTGACCGTGGGGATCAGCCGCTGCACGAGCTCGTCATCGTGATCCACGAGCGTCGGACTCCGGCGCAGCTGGCGCATGGCCTCCCGCTTGGCCCAGGTCTGGCCGGCGGGACCGGCGAGCCAGGCGTCGGCGATGGCATCGAGCTCCATCGCGTCAGCCGCGCTGCATGCGCGGGACGGCGTCCGCCGGCAGCGCCGGATCGAACTCGTAGGGCGCGCCAAGCGCGTCGCCCGCGGCCGACGCCACGATGGCGCCGACCGCTCGATCACGGCGGACGTTGCCGCGGGGACTCGAGGGAGCGGTCACGGTCGAACGGTACAGCGCGGGTGTGACATGGTCGCCCGACTCGGTGGCGCCATCGATCCGCTCAGGTCGGGTCGTGGTCGAGCTCGACAGCCAGCGACCCAGCTCGACCACCTCGGCGGCCCGGGTGGAGCAGCCACCGAGGGCCGAGTTGTCGCCGTCGGAGTGGAAGCGGCACGCCATGTCGAGGATGTCGCGGATCGGTCGTCCGCCGTCGCGGACGGCCAGTTCGAGCCGATCGTGCGCCTCGCGGTGCTCGCTGTCGTCGAGCAGCCGGCCCTGGTAGCGGCGCCAGGCGAGCACACGGGTGAGCTCGCCCATGAGCCAGGGGCCCTCGAGCTGTGACCCCGAGCGTCACGGCGTGCGGGTCGGCGCCCAGATCGACGATCTCGTGCGGAGCGCGTCGGCGGCTCGCCCGAACGTGCACCTTGCCGACATGGCGCGGTGCTGGCAGACCATCCGGAGTACTTCGTGGCCGACCACGTCCACCTGACCCCCGACGGCTACGTGGCGCTCGCGGCCCTCATGGCCACGTCGGTCGCCGCCTGCCGCTGAGCCGAGTCGTCGTCCGTCCCTGGCCGCCGGTTCGGTCCGCCGGTCACGACTCTGACGCGTGGGCAGCCCGGCCGGCCGCGAGATGGCCCGGCTACGGTCGGGCCCCGATCGAGGAGACGTCGATGACCACAGCTGACTGGTCGGGACCCGAAGCGGCGGCGGCCGTGCAGCAGGCGGCCGAGGCTGCGCTGGCGTACCTGACCACGCTGCCCGACCGACCCGTCGGTGCAGCCGCGACGCACGCCGAGCTGATCGCCCGACTACCGACCTCGCTTCCGACCGAGGGGCGGTCCGCATCCGAGGTCGTCACCGAGCTGCTGGCCGCGACCGAGGGCGGCATCGTGGCCACCGGGTCGCCCCGCTACCACGGGTTCGTCATCGGTGGCGCGCTGCCGGCCACCGTGGCAGCCGACTGGCTCACGACCGCGTGGGACCAGAACGCCGGGCTCTACGCAGGCGGCCCGGCCGCCTCGGTGCTCGAGCAGGTCGCCGCGGCGTGGGTGCTCGAGGCGCTGCACCTGCCGTCGACCGCGTCGGTGGCCATGGTCACGGGCTGCCAGATGGCCCACGTCACCTGCCTGGCCGCGGCCCGCCACGGGGTGCTGGCTGATCGGGGTTGGGACGTCGAGCGCGACGGACTGGTCGGTGCGCCGCCCATCCGGGTGCTGACCGGCGAGCTGCACCACGTCACCCTGCCCCGGGCCATGCGGCTGCTCGGGCTCGGGCAGGCCGCGCTCGAGACCGTCCCGCTCGACGAGGACCACCGGATGCGTTCCGATGCCCTCGCCGAAGCGCTCGCGGGCGGTGACGATCGCCCGACCATCGTCTGTGCCCAGCTCGGCGAGATCAACACCGGCGCCATGGATCCGCTCGACGCCATCGCCGACGTCACCGAGCCCGCGGGAGCGTGGCTGCACGTCGACGGCGCCTTCGGGCTGTGGGCCCGAGCCAGTCGCACCCACGCGCCGCTCACGGCCGGAGCGGAGCGCGCCGATTCCTGGGCCACCGACGCCCACAAGTGGCTGAACGTGCCCTACGACTGTGGCATCGCCATCTGTGCCGATCCGGTCAGCCACCGACGGGCCATGGGCACGAGCGCCTCCTACCTCGAGCAGAGCGACGACGGTCGCCGGGATGCCATCGACTGGACGCCCGAGTTCTCGCGCCGAGCCCGCGGCACCGTCGTCTACGCCGCCCTGCGGACGCTCGGGCGCGGCGGGCTCGAGGCGCTCGTCGACCGGTGCTGCGACGCGGCCGCCGCCTACGCCACCGGCCTGGCCGGCATCGACGACGTCGAGGTGGTCGAGGCCGGACTCGACCAGGTGCTGCTGAGGTTCGGGGACGACGAGCGCACGACAGGGGTCATCGCCGCGGTGCAGGACGGCGGCGTGGCCTGGATGAGCGGCACCCGCTGGCGGGACCGGGCTGCCATGCGCATCTCGGTGGTCAACTGGCAGACCGGCCCCGACGACGTCGACCGCACGATCGCGGCGATCGCGTCAGCCGTCGCCGACCTCGACTGAGGTCAGGTGGTTCGACCCCGCAAAAGTCGCGCTCAGCGCGACCAATCGGCGCAAGAACGTCCCGCCCTGATCAACCGGCTCAGGCGGAAGCGGTGACCGGGGGCCAGAGGCGGCGGGGGTCCTCGTCGGGGTGGCGGGACACCACCGAGATCACCGCGGTGTCGGTGATCGCGACCGGGACCGGGATCGTCACCTCTTTGATCTTGGCCGGGTCCCCGGTGAAGGCGTCGATGCGCGGGAAGGTCGCCGGACCCCTCGATGGACCGGCGGTGCGCGGGAACGTGCCGGCGCTGACGAGGCTGACCTCCACCTGGTCGGCCACGTCGGTGAGCAGGCGCCGGGTGTTGAAGGCGATGACCTCCTGGGCCAGGCCCTGGGCGAGGTACGAGTCGAGCATCTTCTGCAGATCGTCCTGGTCGACGAAGAGGTACGAGCGGCCGTTGACCAGCTGCCACCACTCCGCCACGGTGACCCCGTCGAGGTAGGGCTCGGGGTCCTTGCGGCTCAGGGTCTGGTTGCGGAGGACGACCGGACCGACCGGCGCGTCGAACCGCACGACCTCGGGGCGCATCGCCTGCGCCTCGTCCCCCCGCCCCACGCTCTCGAGCAGATCGGCCGCGCTCAGCAGGCCGGAAGACCGGATGCCTTCCCACCCACCCTCGAAGGTGGCATGCCAGAGGCGCGGGTATCGGCTGACGAGATCATCGAAGTTCACACTGCAGTCTCGCGGGTTCGCGGCCGCTGACCGAATCCGAGCGGGAAATCGGCGGCCAGCGGCCCGAGATCGGCGGCCCGGTCGGCCACCGGCGACGCTCGCTCAGCCGCCCATGTCGTGGCCGGACATGTCCATGCCGCTCATGTCGTGGTCCATGCCGGCCATGGCGCCCGCGGCACCCCGCGACGTGTGGCACGGGTCGTTCGCGTCGTGGATGGCCGTACCGCCCGAGATGCAGGGGATCATGCCGGCGTACACGTCAGGCGTGAACTTCATGTCGTCGAGGATCCACACGTGGAGCATGTAGTAGTTCGCCATGTTCACGTTGACCCCACCGAGCGACGTGCAGTTGCTGTCGGTCGTGTTGAACCCGACCATGTAGGCGTCGCTGAGGCGGAAGCAGATCTTCGGGTGGATGTGCCACCAGTCGTTGTTCCCGGGGAAGCCGACCGGCGGCTGCCCCGTGCTGGTCCGCACGTAGTAGTCGAAGCCGACGAGCTTGGCCGTGGGGCCGTTGCCGTCGAACTGCAGCACCTCGGGCTTGGTCGGGTCGAACTTGTCGTCGAGCCCGACGTTGTCGAGGATCGGGTTGTTCTTGTCGAACGACGGGCTGGCCAGCATGGCCGGCGTGAGGCCGCCGCGGATGTGGTGGGTGCCCATGCCCGGAACGTACGGGGTGGCCATCCGCCAGCCGTCGGCCTCGGCCGCGCCCTCGGTCGGCCACTGGATGGCGTAGGCCTTGGCGATGTCGAACTGGGCCGACACCGTCTTGCAGTCAGTCCACGACAGCGGCGCCTTGTGGGTGCCGGCGTAGTAGTCGACCGAGCCTGACGCGGGACCGCTCGTCACCGGGATCTCCTCGGTGGAGGTGCACCACCAGGGAACAGGACCGTTCGCGTTCTCCGCGTCGATCGCTCCCGGCAGGAACTCGCACCCTGACATCGCCAACACCAGCATCACCGCGGCGAGCGGTGCGAACAGTCGCCATCGAGTCATGGCGTGCCTCCCCAGATCGGCTTCCCCAGCTGCCCGACTTCGGACCCGAGCAGAATGCCACGATCGCGCCGCCGATGCGTGCTGGATCCAGCAGGGCCACCCACGGCGGCCGCCGACCGGGGGCCGCCAGGTCAGCATCCGTTCACCTTCGGGATTCCCGCGAAGTCCGCTCACGGAACGGTGTCGGCGGGCCGATGGAGGAGGACCGGTGGGCCGTGCGGGGTCCGCCATCCACGACGCCGACCGTCCGAGGGGGACCACGGTGGACCAATTTTCCGATCACGACCCGGTAGTCGAGGCGGAGCTGTTCGCCCGACTGGCGGCCGAGATGGAGCCCTTCCTCGCGACGACCAGCCGCCGGGACCACCTCGCCACGGCGGCCCGACTCGGGCTGGTCATCGCCGGTCTGGTGGCGGTGGTCGTAGGTCTCTCGCACTCGGTGGTGATCTCGGCGGCGGGCTACACCGTGGCGCTGGTCGCTCTCGTGTCGCTGGGCTCGCGCGCCGGTCCGGCGTGGGCCAAGGCCCGTCAGCTCGGCACGGTCCTGCGCCAGCGCCTGCGCTACGCGCCGTCGCGCTGACCGGTCAGTTGCCGCTGATCAGGTCCCGCTGACGGATGGGCAAGGGAGTCAGTTGCCGGTGACGCCGACGCAGGCTTGGCCCGCGGCTTCGCCCTTGGCGGAGAGCGCCGGGTCGTCGTTGAGCACCTCGGTCCAGGTGATGGTCTCGGCGGCCTTGTCGGCGGCGCAGGCCGCGACCGCCGGGGGCAGCCCCTGCTTGGAGATGGCCGCCAGCAGGTAGTCGCGGATCGGCACGCAGGCCTGGAGCGCCGCGGCGAACGGAGCCTTGAGCGCCTCACCACTCTTCCCCTGGGCCGTGTCCGGGTCGAGGGCCACCACGCCGTCGAGGACCGCGCCGGCCACGCACTCGTTCTGCGCTGCGGTCGGGGTGACGCCGAACTGCTCGAGGCCGAGCTGGGTCGAGAACATCTTGACCACGCCGGCCTGGTCGCACGTGCTCGACGCCTGGAAGACGCGGATGCCGACGGCGTCATCGAGGTCGGAGGCGTCGTCGGGGACCTTCAGAGCCGATACCACGGTGATGTCCTTCGCCGGCAGCTTCTCGTAGACGCAGTCGTCGAGCCCGGACGGCAGCACGACGATCTTGGTGCCGTTGGAGTCGGACCACAGCGCCGCCAGGCCCTTCGAGAACGACACGGTCGCGGCTGCATCGGCGGTGGTCGACGACGTGCCCTCGGACGCCTTCTCGTTGCCGGTGCCGACGGGGCCGGCGTCATCGGAGCTCGACTTCGAGCTGCCGCACGCGCCGAGGGTCAGGGCGGCCACCACCATCACGGCCACCACGACCGAGGAACGGGCGGTCCGTCGGGGCAGTTGCGACGAGTCAGATCTGGTCGATGACATCCGGTCAGTATCGGCCAGGGACCCGACCCACCTGAGGACCCCGGAACGGGTACCGGGCGGAACGGGCACCGGGCGCAGCTGATCACCGGCTCAGCTGGTCACGGGCTCAGCTGTAGGTCCACCGGTAGGAGGTGGCGACGGCGTCGCGGGCGCGGTCGGGACCCGTCGTGCCGATGACGTTGCAGAACGACGGCACGCACGCCATCCGGTCGTACTGCACGAGGCCTGCGGGCCCCGCGGGACCGGAGGGCAGGTCGGGGGCCACCGTCCAGGTGTTGATCGCCATGGCGAGCACGAGCCGGGGATGCGCGGTGCCCGAGACCGAGCCGGTACCGACGGCCAGGCACTCGGCGGTGTCCGCGCACGACACGGATCGGAGTGTTCCCGGGCCGTCGGCCGGCAGCGTCGCCGCGATCCAGGTACCCGTGCCGTCGCCGGTGGCCACGTAGGGCGACCCGGCGGTGGCGGTCGTCTCGTACAGCGGGCCAACGACGCCGACCGCCACGCAACGGGTGGGCGTGGTTCCGACACAGGACACGTCGTTGATCGCGGCGGCCTGCCCGGCAGGAGCGGGAGCGGCGACCTGGGTCACCGTGGTGCCGTCCCAGCTGACGAGGCCGTTCGCGTACAAGGTGTCGTACTGGTGGTAGACGACGGCCACACACCGGGTCGGCGTGGCGCACGACAGTCGGCTGATCTCGCCGGGCGACGACGGGACCGACGTGCGGGTGATCGTCGTCCCGTTCCACGCGTAGCTGGCTCCGCGGTCGAGGCCGATGCACGACGTGGTCGAGAAGCAGGCGAGGTGGACCGGGGCGGCTCCGGGCTGAGGTGTCCACGTGCTGCCGTTCCAGACGTACATGGTCGTCGAGCTGGTGGGGAACTCGGGGACGTCGTCCTCGGTCAGGACCGTCGCCGCGCAGAACGTGGCGGAGAGGCAGGTGACGTCGGTGTCGCGCGCGCCGACGAGCTCGTTGCTCTCGACGGGAAGCGGGGTCGGCGGTGCGGCCCAGGTGGTGCCGTCCCACACGAGGACGTGTGCCCGTCGGCGGGTGCCGTGGGCGTAGGTGCCGATCGCCATGCAGAACGTGGACGTGGGGCACGAGACGCGGCTGATGACCGGGTCGGCGCTGATCGGGAGGTCGAGGGTGTCCGAGGTCCAGCTCGTGCCGTCGAAGTGCCAGGCCGCGTGGCTGCCCCCGCTGTCGAGGCCGAGCGCCAGGCAGTTCGTGGCAGTCGCGCAGGAGATGTCGCGGACCCTGGCCGACCCGGGCATGCCGAGGCCGGCGCTGGCGGTGATGAGCCCCGTGATGGACGAGGACCTGGACTCGGTGTTGCCCTGCACCCCGAAGCAGCGGTTCGGGGTGCCGGTCCAGGTGGCCAGCTGGAACAGGTAGCTCGGGGAGACCGAGGCGTAGCACAGGATGGTCGACAGGCAGCTGACGCGGTCGAGAGATGCCGTCAGGTTCGAGGTGGCCACGGTGGTCCATGCCGCGCCGCCGGTCCACTTCGCGGCCCAGGGTCCACCGGTTCCGACCTTGTCGTTGCCGACTGCCATGCAGAACGTGGTCGAGGAGCACGACACGCCGGTGGCGGCGATCGTGGTGACGGGCAGGGTGGTGGCCGTGAACGGCGATCCGTTCCACTTCTGGGCCACCGAGCTGGCCGAGCTCTGGCCCACCACGATGCAGGTAGTTGCCGATGGGCACGAGATCGACTTCGGGGTGAACGTGGTCGGCCAGTTCGTGGCCGCCCAGGTCGTGCCTTCGAAGTGGAAGATCGCGGTGGTGGGGCTGGCCAACTTGTTGGTCCACCCACCGAGGCAGTCGTTCACCGCGGCGCAGGAGAGCGACGAGATCTCGGCTGGTGGTGTCGCCAGCGAGGTATCCACCTCGGCAGCACCGCGGCGAGACCCTAGCAACGCTCCGATGGGCGGGTCCGGTCGTCGGCACTAGCCTGGCGCCGGTTCCGGGAGCCCGGGGCGCCGACGCTCGCAAGGGGACTCGCATGAAGGTGCATCTCGTCGACGGCACCTACGAGCTGTTCCGCTACCACTTCGCCCTGCCGTCGCACGTCACCACCGACGGGCGAGGAGGTGGCGGCCACCAGGGGAGCGGTGGGCACGGTGCTCCAGATCCTGGAGGAGGGTGGCACGCACGTCGGGGTGGCCACCGACCACATCATCGAGTCGTTCCGCAACGACCTGTGGCCCGGGTACAAGACCAGCGAGGGCATGCCGGCCGACCTGACCCCGCAGTTCCCGTGGCTCGAGGAGGCGCTCGTCGCCCTCGGCGTCACCGTCTTCCCGATGGTCGAGTACGAGGCCGACGACGCCATGGGCGCCGCTGCCGTCATCGCCGCGGCCGACGAGCGGGTCGACCAGGTGCTCATCTGCACCCCCGACAAGGACCTCGGCCAGTGCGTCGTCGGCGACCGGATCGTGCAGCTCGACCGGCGCAAGCAGCAGGTGCTCGACGCCGACGCGGTACGGGAGAAGTTCGGCGTCGACCCCGAGTCGATCCCCGACTACCTCGGCCTGGTGGGCGACACCGCCGACGGGTTCCCGGGCCTGCCCGGTTGGGGCGCCAAGTCGGCCGCCGCGGTGCTGGCCCGCTACGGCCACCTCGAGGACATCCCTCACCTCAGCGCCGACTGGGACGTCAACGTCCGAGGCGGCGGCAAGCTGGCGGTCACCCTGCGCGACAACTTCGACCTGGCCCTGCTGTTCCGACGCATCGCCACCATCGAGCTCGATGCGCCCACCATCACCAACGTCGACGAGCTGGAGTGGAAGGGCCCCCGCCAGGAGTTCGTCGAGGTCTGCGAGCGCATCGATGCGCCGCGCCTCGTCGAGCGGGCCGTGACGCTGGCCGAAGCCCGAGCCTGACGAGCGTGGGCGACGCCGACCTGTTCAGTCCACCGGGCTCAGTCGGCGGCGTCGCGGGACGATCGGATGCGGTCGACCACGTCGCAGGACCAGCGGGGGTCAGTTGGAGGCTGGGTCCTCGACGACGGTGCCGGTCGTGTCGATGACCGGCTCGGGGCCGGCCTCGACGGCCTTGACCTCGGCCGGCTTCTCGTCGGCCTTGGCCGCAGCCTCTTCGGCGTTCTTCCTCTCGCCGTCGCGCACGCCCTTCTCGAACTCGCCCTTGGCCGAGCCGAGCGAACGGGCCAGCTTCGGCAGCTTGGCGCCACCGAAGAGCAGCACGACGACCAGAAGGATGATGAGGATCTCGGGACCACCGATGTCCATGGGAACTCCTTCGGCCCGATGGGGGCCTGTAACCAGCGAGTTGAGGGTTTGCACACCGCCCCGGTCGTGCCCGGACAGCCTAAACCGAAGCTGACCCAGATCCGAAGCGCGACCGCCATCGGGATCACCGGATCACCCCGTTGCCGGAGGATTCATCGGCTGCGCCGCGGATCGGTGCCCCATCGCAAGGAGGCGGAGGCGGTCACGTTTAGTGATCGTTTGAGGTTCACGCGGGTTCGCCACAACCTGCTGTCCCGCATCGTGGAGGTCGTCCAGGCACCACCCCGCCGATCCGGCACCATCCAGGAGGCAGTACCCATGCGCCGATTCCCCGCCCTCACCGCAGCGGCCGTTGCGGCAGTGCTCGCCAGCGGGGGCATCGCCGCTGTCGCCCTTGCTGCCACGAGCTCCTCGGCCAGCGTCAAGCCGATCGTCTCGATCGACGACAACTCCGCGCCCATCGATGACAGCCCCGACAGCACCGTCGCCCCCGACCCGATCGTCACCTACGTCGACCAGTACGACCTCGCCGACGACAACTCGGGTGCCGGCTCCACCGACGACCCGAGCGGCCCGTCCGACTCCAGCGGTCCGTCCGACACCAGTGGCCCGTCGGCCTCATCCGGACGGTCGCACGACAACTCGTCGGCAACGACCGCCGTTCCCCCCGCCACCATGCCTTCGACCCGCGTGAGCGACGACGGCCCCAACCACGACGTCGGCGACGATCACGGTGACGACGAGTCCGACGACCACGGCGATGACGGCCCGAACCACGACGCCGGTGACGACCACGGCGGCGAGCACGACGACAGCGCCTCGAAGTAGTCGGTCCCCTCGGCTGCTGCTCAGCGCCCGACCCAGATCTGTGCCGACATCCCGTTGACGGCCAGAACCCACGAGCCCCGACCTACCCCGCCGGTCGGGGCTCGTGCGCGTCAGACAGGCGGAGTGCCGAAGGTGACCTCGATGCGGGCGCCGCCCGTCGCACTCGCCGCCAGGCGCAGAGATCCGCCGGTGTGCTCCGCCGTGCGCCGCACGATGTCGAGGCCCAGCCCGGTCGAGCCGGCGCCGCTGGAGCCTCGCGTGATCACACCCTCGGCCGCGAAGCCGGGCCCGTCGTCGTCGAGCACGAGCAACCACGCCCGGCCGTCGGTCGCCCGCTTCATCGGTGCCGGCCCGAGCGCCACGCGGAAGTCGGTGCCCTCCGGCGTGTGGGACAGCACGTTGCCGAGCAGGGCGTCGAGGGCCGCCTCCACGTCGTCGCTCGTGGCTGCCACCTCGCACGTCCCCGGGTGGATGTCGGTGGTGAAGGTGCGCCCCTGCTCCTCGGCCAGCACCTCCCAGAAGCGCACGCGGTCGCGGGTGACCTCGGCCAGGTCGCACGAGCTTCCGACGCCCTCTCGCACCGGGCGGCGGGCCTCGTCGATGAGGCGGTCGACGGCCCGCACGAGCTCGTCGACGTCGACCGTCACCCGCTCGCGCTCGGCCGGGTCGTGCAGCCCGTCGGCATCGAGGCGCAGGGCGGTGATCGGCGTGCGGAGCCGGTGCGAGAGGTCGGCCACCAACTCCCGCTCGGCGGCCAGCAACTCGGCGATGCGTCCGGCCAGCCGGTTGAGCACGTGACCGACCTCCACGACCTCGGGCGGACCTGAGGGCTCCACCCGGGCCTCGAGATCGCCCTGGCCCAGCCGCTCGGCCGTCGCGGCCAGGTCACGCACGGGCAGCACGACGGTGCGGGCCAGGCGATCGGCCACCACGACGGCAGCCAGCACCAGCGCCACGCTGAGCCCGGCCAGCAGGAGCCAGGCCTGCCGCACGCCCTTGTCGAGCACATTGTCAGGCACCAGCACGGTGATGACGGCGGTGCGGCCGTTCACGGGCACCGGCACGACCACGAGGCGGCCGCCGTCGACCGGCGTCGAGAACTGTTGACCCTCCTTGCGGGCCAGCGCCACCGCGTCCTCGTCGACGACCGCGGCACCGAGCACGTTGCCGTCGGCCTGCACGACCGACACGGTTCCCGCCGCCGGGTCGATCAGGTCGCGGACGACCTGCTGGACGGTGGCCAGGTCGGTGTCGCTGGCCAGCACCGGAGCCAGCGCCTGGGCGGCCCGCTCTCCGGTGGTGAGGGCCCGGTCGTTGGCGACCGAGCGGATCAGGAGGCCGAGCGGGATGGCGAAGGCCAGCACGATCGTCGTCGTGATGGCGGCGGCCCCGAGCACGAGCCGGCGACGCACCGGTCAGGCCTCCGGGTCGACCAGCTTGACGCCCACGCCGCGGATCGTGCGCAGGTAGCGCGGCTCGGCGGCCGTCTCGCCGAGCTTGCGCCGCAACCACGACAGGTGCACGTCGACGGTCTTGTCGGCGCCGCCGTAGGGCTGCTGCCAGATGTCGGCCATCAGCTGGCGCTTGGTCACCACGTGCCCGGCGTTGGCGGCCAGGTGGGCCAACAGCTCGAACTCCTTGCGGGTCAGATCGAGGGGCTCGCCGGCCAGGTTGGCCTCGTGGCGAGGGACGTCGACCTGGAGCTCGCCGACCTCGATGAGGATCGGGCCGGTGAGCCCGCCGGCTCGTCGCAGCACGGCGCGGATGCGGGCGTCGAGCTGCTCGGCCGAATAGGGCTTCACGATGTAGTCGTCGGCGCCGGCGTCGAGGGTGGCCACGATGTCGGACTCGTCGTCCCTCGCCGTCGCCACGATCACCGGCACCGCGCTCACCGCCCGCAGCATCTTCAGCAGTTCGGTCCCGTCGATGTCGGGGAGGCCCAGATCGAGCACGACCACGTCGGGCGGATCGTCGATCACCTGCTGCAGGCCGGCCATGCCGGTCGACGACGATCGCACCGCGTGGCCCCGGTCGATGAGCGTGCGGGCCAGCGCCTCGCGGATGCCGCGCCTCGTCCTCGATGATCGCCACGATCGCCACAGGGGCACCGTAGAGCGCCGCGTCGACGCGGCGCCGGACGTTGGCGCACGGTTGTCCGAGACTTAGCACCCGCTTAGGCATGCGCCGCCGACGCGGCCCCGATACTGGTCAGGTGCCCCGTCGATCGCGCCACACCGGCTCCTGGTTGGCCGTCGCGTGGCTGTTCGGCACGGTCACCGCTGTCCTGATCTCGATCGTGGCGATCAACCTGGCCGGGTCGAAGGTGACCACGAGATCGATCAGCACGGTGTCGAGATCCGGGGTCGAGCAGGCGCTGATCGGCGATGCAGCCGTGCTCGTCCGCGACGACGGAGCGGAGATCACCTCCGAGACCACGGTGGACGACGACCTCGGCAGCTCCGGATCGGGCCGCGACGACTCGTCCGGTTCGGGCTCCGAGGGCGGTTCGGGCTCGAGCCAGGGTGGTTCGTCGTCGGGCTCCGGCTCGAGCGACGACGGTGGATCCAAGAGCGGGTCGGGTTCGGACGGTGGCGGCTCGGGCGACGACGGGGGGTCGGGTGGCAGTGGCGGTGGCTCCGCGACGACGACCACCGAGCACGAGCACAGCAACGCGCCCACGACCACCGCAGCGCCCTCGAACCCCGTGAGCCGGACGGTGTCGGGGAACACCGTGACCGTCCGCTGCACCGGCGACACCATCGCCCTCGTGTCGTCGACCGCGGCCTCGGGCTTCACCCGGGTGATCGACAAGGGTGGACCCCAGGAGGTCAGCGTGCAGTTCACCAACCGCCAGACCGATGCCGAGGTCGAGATCCAGGCCCGGTGCTCCGGCGGATCGGTGAAGTGGGACTGACCTGCCGACTGGCCAGATCCGCCTGGCCCGATCCGTCTGACGTGCCCGATCCGACGATCCCGCCTGACCGGCCCGACCCGCGCGATCCGTCTGACGTCCCGACGCGTCTGATCCGCCTGACGCGCCTGATCCGCCTGACGCGCCCGATCGGCACGACGCCCCGACCTGACGGTGCGATCGGTGCTGTGGTCCACTGATCGCCATGGAGATCACCGATCACCCGGTCGGGCCGCCCGAGGTCGGCGCGGTCGAACGTCGGCTCGTGGCCGCGTCGGTGATCTGCGCCGCGGCTGCGGTGGCTGTCATCGTCTGGGCCACCGCCACCAAGGACCACGAGTTCTGGGCCTTCGCCCTGTGGGTGGCGTTGACGCTGGCGGCCGGGGTGTGCGGAGTCGTCGCGCTCGTGCGCCTGCCCCGATCGGCGGCGGTGCGCAACCTCCGCCGGATGGCCCTGCTCGGCGCGGTGGTGTCGGTCATGTGCGCCACCCTCGGCCTGGCCGCTTACAGCTCGACCCGGGCCGACGACTGCCCGACCGACGGCACCATCTGCGTCGCCCCCGCCGCGGGCCCCGGCCAGCGCGACCAGACCCCCTGAGCCCACCTGCGCCCGTGCCGAACGAGCCGACCAGCACGATCCGGCGCCGCGTCGTCGTCTCGGGTCGGGTGCAGGGCGTCTTCTTCCGGGCCAGCTGCACGGACCGCGCTCGGGCCGAGGGCGTCAGCGGGTGGGTGCGCAACCGATCCGACGGACGCGTCGAGGCTGCCTTCGAGGGCCCCCCGGAAGCGGTGGAGCGGATGATCGCCTGGTGCGGTCACGGTCCCTCCCAGGCGCGGGTGACCGGGGTCGAGGTCATCGACGAGACCCCGACCGGCGAGGTCGGCCGGCTCTAGTCGTAGTGCCCATGGGCACTACAACTAGTCCTCGTACTTGAACGAGACGTTCAGCTTGGCTCGGTAGGCCGAGACCGATCCGTCCTCACCGACCACGACGTCGAGCTCGGCGACCTCGGCGACGCGGATGTCGCGGAGGCTCGACGACGCCTTCGACACCGCGGCGGCCGCGGCCTGCTCCCAGCTCACATCGCTCGTACCCACGAGTTGGATGACCTTGTAGACGCTCTCGGACATGAGAGACCTCCTTCGGATCGACGGAGCTGTCGATCACCTGTCCACGGTCGCGCCACCGCGCTGACAGGGGAAGGTCAGCTCGAGAAGATCTCGGCCAGCTCGAAGGCGGGGACGACCTCGAGCTGGGCGTAGGTGCACGACGACGGGTTCACGGTCGGGGCGCCAGTGCAGCAGCCGGGCCGAGTGGCGGAAGCGGCCGTTCTGCACCTGCTCGTAGGCCACCTCGGCCACCAGCTCGATGCGCAGCGGCGTCCAGCTCAGGTCCTTCTTGGCGTTCCAGCGGCTGGTCGACCCGGGCATGCGCTTCGTGCCACCTGGGTCGGACGCCCGGGCCTCGGCCTCGGCCCACTCGCGCCACGGGTGCTGCGTCGAGCGCGTCCTCGAGGTGCGGGGCCAGCTCGGCCAGCAGCTCCTTGCGGCGCCGGGCGGTGAAGCTCGACGCCACGCCGACGTGGTGCAGCTGGCCGTCGTCGTCGTAGAGGCCGAGCAGCAGCGAGCCGACGCCGTCGCCGTCCTTGTGCATGCGGTACCCGGCCACCACGCAGTCGGCGGTGCGCTTGTGCTTCACCTTGAACTGCACCCGCTTGTTGGGCTCGTACATGCCGGCCGGGCGGCTTGGCCATGACGCCGTCGAGCCCGGCGCCCTCGAAGCGCACGAACCAGTCGGCGGCCAGGTCGAACGGTCGGTGGTGGCCGGCGTGAGGTGCACCGTCGGGTCGCCAGCGGGCGAGGGCCTCGGCCAGCAGCGCCCGTCGCTCGGTCAGGGGCTCGGCCATGAGGTCGCGGTCGCCGAGCGCCAGCAGGTCGAAGGCGACGAACGACGCCGGCGTCTCCGCGGCCAGCTCGCTTGACCCGCGACTCGGCCGGGTGGATGCGCTGCTGCAGCGCGTCGAAGTCGAGCCCGTCGGGCCCGGCCACCACGATCTCGCCGTCGACGACGCACCGGGGCGGCAGCACCTGGGCCAGCGGTTCGACCAGCTCCGGGAAGTAGCGGGTGAGCGGCCGCTCGTTGCGGCTGCCGAGGACGATCTCGTCGCCGTCGCGGAACACGATGCAGCGGAAGCCGTCCCACTTCGGCTCGAACACCATGCCCTCGCCCTCGGGCAGCGCTTCGATCGACTTGGCCAGCATCGGTGCCACCGGCGGCATCACGGGGAGATCCACGGGCGGAACCTTACGCACTGCACGGCCCGACGGTCAGCGGGCGTCCCGCCACGGTCAGGGACCGGTTAGCTATGAGCGGAAGGGATCCTGGATTCGACCCCGGGATTCGCCCGCTGACGCGAGGAATCAGCGCCAGAACGGGGGGACGACGGTGGTTGGGTCAGGGGGACGGGGGATCGGTCCACTCGACGGGGGCGGGGCACCGGTGCGCAGCCGTTCGAGCAGGCGGACCGGGTCGTCGTCGCACAGGAGCAGCGACCGGCTGTCGGGCCGCAGCAGGCCATCGGTCACTCCTCGGTCGAGGAAGGCGACGAGGTGCTCGAAGTAGCCGTCGACGTCGAGCAGCCCGACCGGCTTGGCGTGGATGCCGAGCTGGGTCCACGTGACGGCCTCGACGACCTCCTCGATGGTGCCGTAGCCCCCGGGCAGCGCGATGAACGCGTCGGCCAGCTCGGACATCAGCGCCTTGCGCTCGTGCATGGAGGCGACGGTGTGCAGCTCGGTGAGCCCGGCGTGGGCGACCTCGCGCTCGAAGAGCTTGCCGGGGAGCACGCCGATGACCTCGCCCCCGCCGGCCAGCGCGGCGTCGGCCACGATGCCCATGAGCCCGACCGAGGCCCCGCCGTAGACCACGCCGATGCCCTCCCGGGCCAGCAGCTGCCCGAGCCCGGCGGCGGCCACCGCGAACGCCGGACGGTTGCCCGACGTCGACCCGCAGTACACGCACACCCGGCGAAGCTTCGCATGGCCGGGGACCCTACCGGTCGATCTCCGGTGCTCCCCGCCGCATTCGGTACCCCGAGGGGTCGCCCGTTACTGTGGCCGCCATGTCGGAACACTCCATGAGCGAGCGCATCGAGCAGCTGCAGCAAGCGCAAGGAAGAGGCGCTCCACGCCGGGTCGGAGCGCTCGGTCGAGCGCCAGCACGCCAAGGGCAAGCTGCTCGCCCGGGAGCGCATCGAGTACCTGCTCGACCCGGGCTCGTTCCACGAGCTCGACATGCTGGCCCGCCACCGGGTGCCGGCCGACCAGCATCGAGGAGCGCCCCTACACCGACGGCGTGATCACCGGCTGGGGCACGATCGACGGCCGCAAGGTCTTCGTGTTCTCGCAGGACTTCACCGTCTTCGGCGGCGCCCTGGGCGAGGTGTTCGCCGAGAAGATCCACAAGGTGATGGACCTGGCCCTGTCGGTCGGCGCGCCGCTCATCGGCCTCAACGACGGTGCCGGCGCCCGCATCCAGGAAGGCGTCGTCTCGCTCGCCAGCTACGGCGGCATCTTCCACCGCAACGTGCTGGCGTCGGGCGTCACGCCCGCAGATCGCGGTCGTGCTCGGCCCGTGCGCCGGCGGCGCCGTCTACAGCCCGGCCATGACCGACTTCATCTTCATGGTCGACCAGACCTCGCACATGTTCATCACCGGCCCCGACGTGGTGAAGACGGTGACCGGCGAAGAGGTCACGCTCGAGGAGCTCGGCGGCGCCAACAGCCACGCCTCGAAGTCGGGCGTGGCCACGTTCGTGTCGCCCGACGAGCAGTCCTGCCTCGACGACGTGCGCTTCCTGCTCGTCGTTCCTGCCGTCGAACAACCTCGAGGCGCCGCCGTACTTCGCGCCGACCGACGACCCCGACCGGCTCTGCCCGGAGCTCGTCGACATCATGCCGGCCAGCCTCGAACCAGCCCTACGACATGAAGAAGGTCATCGCGCGAGGTCGTCGACGACGGCGAGTTCTTCGAGTACTTCCCGAAGTGGGCCGGCTCGATCGTGTGCGGCTTCGCCCGCCTCGACGGCCACCCCGTCGGCATCGTGGGCAACCAGCCGATGATGCTGGCCGGCGTGCTCGACATCGAGTCGTCGGAGAAGGCGGCCCGGTTCGTGCGCACCTGCGACGCCTTCAACATCCCGCTCGTCACCTTCGTCGACGTGCCCGGCTTCCTGCCCGGCGTCGACCAGGAGTACGGCGGCATCATCCGCCACGGCGCCAAGCTGCTCTACGCCTACTGCGAGGCCACCGTGCCCCGCATCCAGATCATCACCCGCAAGGCCTACGGCGGCGCCTACGTGGTCATGAACTCCAAGTCGATCGGCGCCGACCTGGCCTTCGCCTGGCCGTCGGCCGAGCTGGCCGTGATGGGCCCGCAGGGCGCGGTCGAGATCCTCTACCGCCGCGAGCTGCAGAACGCGGCCGACCCCGTCGCCCGTCGGGCCGAGCTGGTCGACGAGTACACCGAGCGGTTCGCCAACCCCTACGTCGCGGCCGAGCGGGGCTTCGTCGACGACGTCATCGACCCGAGCCGAGACCCGCATCAAGCTCATCGCCGGCCTCGAGATGCTGCGCATCGAAGCGCGAAGAGCTGCCGCACGCGCAAGCACGGCAACATCCCGCTCTGATGCCCGACACCGAGACGCACGGAGGCGGTCGAGGTGCACGTGCACGACGTGCGGCCGACGCCGACCGACGAGGAGCTGGCCGCCATCATGGCCGCGGTCGAGGTCGCCTGGCCGCGGCCGGTCGTCGCTGGCGTCCGATGACGACGAGCCCTCGCGCTGGCGGTTCTCCGGCCGCTGGTGGTCCCGGCCCCTGCCCATCCGCCGCGACCGCCCGTAGCTCCCGCACGCGCGGGAACACCAGGGAACCTCCCCGAAGAGCGAACCTGTAGCCACGGCGCGACCCTCGGGTCGCCCTCGGACCACCAGTTCGGGCGGTGGTGGTTCGGGTTGTCGAGGATGAGAAGTCGATGAGTTCGGGGGTGACGGCGCGCCCCGGCTCGTAGCCTCATCGACATGCGCGGCGACCGAGGGTTCACGCTCGACGAGGTGCTGCCGGCGTTCCGCGAAGCATCGGCCTGGTACCTGTCCACATTCGAGGCCATCGAACCGGCGCGATGGAACGACCCCGGGCTGGGCGAGTGGTCGGTGCTCGAGCTGGCCGCCCACGCCAGTCGCGCCTACCCGACCATCGAGCGCTACCTCCAGCCTGTCGGCCACATCGACTGCGATTCGGGCGCCGAGTATTTCCGGCGGGCCATGCAGGCCGCCGACGCCAACGAGGCCATCGCGGCCCGGGGTCGCGACGAGGTCGCCGAGCTCGGCGAGGACCCGCTCAGCGCCGTACGCGCTCGGGCGGAGTCGGCCATCGCTGCGGTCGAGGCCGCCTCGCCCGGAGCGGTGTGCGTCACCGCGGTCGGCACCCTGTCGCTCGGCGACTACCTCGGCACCCGGGTGGTCGAGCTCACCGTGCACACCCTCGACGTCGCGGCTGCGGTCGGCCAGCACCTGGTCGAGCCGCCGGAGGCCGCCGCTCTGGTGTCGCTCGTCGTGCTGACCGCCATGGCGGCTCAGCCGTCGTCGGGCGTGCTGCTGCGAGCCCTCACCGGCCGGGCCGAGCTGCCCCGTGGCTTCAACGTCTTCCCCTGAGGATCGGGGCGGCCTGCTGCCGCGCTTCGGCTACAACCGAGGCGATGGACCTGCTGGGTGGTCGACGAGATACACGCGAGCACGGCGACATCGTGCGTCTGGCCACGGTCGGATCCGGCGACCAGAAGGTGGCCTCGCGGATCCTGCGTCGGATCGTGCACCGCCGCAAGTGGTCGGTTCACCGGCATGTGCACCTGGTCGCCGCCTTCGAGCAGGCACGTGCCGAACGGCCGATCGACTCCGTGCTCTCGGTCGGCAGCGGGTCCGGCCTGTCCGAGACCTTCCTGGCCGTGTCCAACCCTGAGGTGCACTTCACCCTCACCGAACCCGACGAGGAGCGGTTCCGATGGACCCGTCCGATGGTCGAGAAGTGGGGCATCCACAACGTCACCTTCGCCACGCAGGACCTGCTGTTCGATGACGGCCCGCGTGCCGACTTCGTCGCGGCCGTCGAGGTGCTCGAGCACATCGAGGACGACGAGACCGCAGCTCGGAACCTCCTTCGATGTGCTCGACGGTTCGCGTACGTGCTGCTGCCGTACTGCTCGCCCGAGGAGCTCGCCGATCCCCGGTTGCAGGCCAGTGCGTGGCGAAAGCACGAGCACCACCGCGTCGGCTACACCCACGCGTCCTTCGACTCGCTCCTCGGCGAACACCACCCGCTCATGCGGCGCAACTGCTACTTCATGCCTGCGGCCATGGACTTGCGATCACGAATGGCCGCGTTGACCGACGACGAGACATGGTCCGAACGCAGCGCCCTCGTGCGGGACGCGGTGGGCGACATCCAGGATCGCACGGTCACCGGCGGCATGGCCGAAGCCGTGGGCATCGAGACGCTGCTGAGGGTGGAGGGAGGCGCGAGTCCTGTTGGCAGGTCGACTACAACAGGGCGATGGAGCTGACGACGGTGGCCGACGACGAGGCGGTCGTCCACGACGGGTTCGACGTGCGTCGCTACCCGGGACTCGAGCCCGACCACGTCTACGAGATCGAGAGGTTCGCCTTCCGCACCCTGGCCCGGCCGGCCGGCGAGCACCTCTGCACGTTCGCCACGGTCAACGACGTGCACTTCGGCGAGGTCGAGTGCGGGATCATCGAGGGCCTCGACATCGGCCCGACCTTCGCGGTGCCCGAGGGTGCGACGCCCTACCCCGAGGTGATGAACCGGGCCGCGATGGCCGAGATCGAGGCCATCGACCCGACGGTCGTGGTGGTGAAGGGCGACCTCACGTCCAGAGGCACCGTCGAGGAGTACCAGGACTTCCTCGACGTCTACTCGACCTTCGGCGACCGGCTGCACCACATCCGGGGCAACCACGAGAGCTACAACCACGCCACCTTCGCCGCCGACGCGCCGTTCGTGGTCGACGTGCCCGGGGCCCGCCTGGCGGTCATCGACACGTCGATCGACGGCAAGGCGTCCGGCGGGGTCGTCGGCCGAGACGCTGGGCTGGCTCGACGACCTGGCCTCGCCCGACGGGCCGCCGATCCTGCTGTTCGGCCACCACCACGTCTGGAGCCCCGAGTCCTCCGAATCGGCCCGACAACTACTTCGGCGTCAACCCCGACGACAGCGAGCGGCTGGTCGAGCTGGTGGCCCGGCGCCCCCGCATCCGGGGCTGCTTCGCCGGCCACACCCACCGCAACCGGGTGCGTCGGTTCGGCCTGACCCGCGACGTGCCGTGGGTCGAGGTCGCGTCGGTCGAAGGAGTTCCCCGGCTCGTGGGCCGAGTACCGGGTCTACGAGGGCGGCATCCTGCAGATCCACCGGCGCATCTCGTCCCCCGAGGCCTGGAGTGGACCGAGAAGACCCGCCACCTCTACGCCGACACGTACTTCGACTACTCGTTCGGCGAGCTCGGCGACCGCTGCTTCGCCATCCCCGCCACCGCCCCGTGACACGGGTGGCGGCTGCTGTCGGAACCCCCACCTCCCCGAACCTGGGGCGCCAGGGTGCGCCAGGGCGCGCTTGTGGGCCTCAGGTTGCAGATGAGGGTGGGGGTGTCGGCTGATGCGCTCGACGGGGAAGCAGGCGCTGGGGGACCTGCGGGTCATCGACCTGTCGACGGTGCTGGCCGGTCCGGGGTGCGCCCGCTACCTGGCCGACTTCGGTGCCGACGTCATCAAGGTCGAGCGGCCCGGGGCCGGCGACTCGATCCGTGACATGGGCTGGCGCGACCCCCGTGACGACGTCACGTTCTTCTCGAAGATCGTCGGGCGGGGCAAGCGGACGATCGTGCTCGACCTCAAGGACCCCCGAGGGGCTCGACGTCATGCGCCGCCTGTGCGACTCGGCCGACGTGCTGGTCGAGAACCTGCCGCCCGGGCAAGCTCGAGGCGCTCGGGCTGGCGCCGGACGACCTGATCGCCCGCAACCCGAAGCTCGTCGATCACCCGGGTCAGCGGGTTCGGCCAGGACGGGCCCTACGCCGGACGACCCGGCTTCGCCACGCTGGCCGAGGCCATGTCCGGGTTCGCGGCGATCAACGGCGAGCCCGACGGACGCTCCGCTGCTGCCGCCCATCGCCCTCACCGACGAGGTCACCGCGCTGGTGGCCGCGTTCGCCACGATGGTCGCGGTGCACAGCGGGCGTGGGCCAGGTCGTCGACGTCAACCTGCTCGAGTCGCTCTTCCAGCTCATGGGCCCGCTGCCCTCGGCGTTCGCGATGCTCGGCTACGAGCAGCCCCGGCTGGGATCGGGCATCCCCTACACCGTCCCCCGCAGCACCTACCGCACGGCGGACGACCGGTGGGTGGCGGTCAGCACGTCGGCCGAGTCGGTGGCCCGCCGGGTGCTCGAGCTCGTCGGGCGTCGGCGACGACGAGCGGTTCCACTCGTTCGCCGGCCGGGTGGCCCATCGCGAGGAGCTCGACGCGGCGATGGCCGCCTGGGTGGGCGCACGAGAGCTCGACGTGGTGCTGGCCGAGTTCGACGCGGCCCACGCGGCGGCCGCCCCGGTCATGACGATGGCCGACATCGCCTCCGACCCGCACATCGCGGCCCGCCGGTCGATCGTCGAGGTCGACGGCACGCCCATGCAGGGCCTGATCGCCCGGCTGTCGGCGACCCCGGGGCGAGATCCGCTGGGCCGGTCGTCCCATGGGCGCCGACACCGACGAGGTCCTGGCCGAGCTCGACGCGCTCGAACTGCCCGAGGTGTCCGAGGGCTGAACCCGGTCGGCTGATCCGGCGGCAGCCGTTCGTGTGCGGGTTGCGTGCCGGAGGTACCCACATCGGGCCGGAACGCTGGGGGGCCGGAGAGCGGGAGCCGCGTGGTCGACGGAGACGGAGACCCGAAGGTGGGGGCGGCTAGTGCTCCGCGGAGCGGACCGAGGTGCCGGTGGGTCGGGGCGCGGGCTTGCGGGTGCGGTCGTCGACGACCTCGGTGCGTCCGCCGCCGTTGTGCTTGGCCCGGTACATCGCGCTGTCGGCCTGGCTGACCAGGGTCTCGGCGTCGACGCCCGGCCGGTCGACCAGGACGAGGCCGATGCTGAGGCCGACCGACACCGACACCGACACGTCGGCGGACGGGTCCGGCAGCGGGATCCGCTTGCTGACGGAGTGGCGGATGCGGTCGGACAGGTCGATCACCGAGTCGATGTCACCCACGTCCTCGCACAGCACGAGGAACTCGTCGCCACCGAAGCGGGCCACGGTGTCACCCGACCGCACCGTCTCGGAGAGCCGGCTCGCCGTCTCGGTCAGCACGACGTCGCCGGCCTCGTGGCCGAAGCTGTCGTTGACCGGCTTGAACCGGTCGAGGTCGAGGAACATCACCGCCACCGTCTCGTCGACCCGCTGCAGCCGGGCCAGCGCCACGCGCAGCCGGTCGAGGAAGAGCGGCCGGTTGGGTACCCCGGTCAGCACATCGTGCAGCACCTGGTACTGGAGGCGCTCGTTCGTGGTCTCGAGCGACCGGGTCAGGCGGAGGTTCTCGAGGATCACCACCCCCTGGCGGATCAGCAGCAGCGTGATGATGGCCGCGCCGAGCCAGAACACCACGTCGCCCACGATGATCGGGTCCTGGAGCACGGCGCCGGCCGCGCTCGATGCCGAGCACGAAGGCCACCGGGCCGTACGGCATCAACAGCGCCAACCAGCCTCGGTCGCGGTCGCCGCTGAGCTCACCGACCCGCACCGGTGGATGGCGGGTGGCGTGCAGGGCACCGAGCGCGATGAGCAGGTAGCCGGCCACCCATGCCGTGTTCGAGATCTCCGACACGGTGTTGCCGCGCAGCGTCGTGTAGGCGAACAGGCTGTCGGCCACCGCGAACGATGCGAAGCCGATGGCGGCGAAGCCGGTGGCCACCCGACCGGCGGGGTCGCACCGCACGAAGGCGATGATCAGGATGGTGAGCAGCACGGCGTCGCTGACCGGGTAGGCCAGTCCGATGGCCCGCTCGAACCGGGTGCCGCCGCCGTCGTGCAGCGTCGGGCCGAGCACGGTGACCCAGCTGATCCAGAGCACCGAGGTGGCCACGATGAGCCCGTCGAGCAGCGCCCGGGCCCGGCCGGTCTGGGTGCCGGGCGACGACGGGAAGTACAACAGGCCGATCACGGCCAGGGGCACGGCCAGCAGGAAGAACGCGTCGGCCAGCGAGGGGAACGGGGTGATCTCGCCCCGGATGGTCTCGAACCACGTCCAGATCAGCTGGCCGACGGCCCACGATGCGCACGATGCGCCCACGAGCAGCCAGCCCGTGCGCCAGGCCCGACCCTGCGAGACCCGAGAGGCGCGCAGGCACGACCAGGTGGCGACGAGCGGGGCGACGGCCTGGGTGATGTTGCCCAGGTTGCGGGCGACGTCCGGGCCTCCGATACCGAACCCGAGGGCCAGTGCCAGCAGCACCACGACGGCGGCCGCGCCGGCCGCGGCCGCCTCGAAGCCCCTGTCCCGCTCGATCGTCGTCCCCCGGGAGCCATGAGAGTGGTCCATGGCCCGTGCACCCGCCGGCCCGGCGGCCGACGTCCCGGCTCCGAAGGGAGCCGGGTCATTCACTGGTGGCGACCTCGATGCGGTCCTGGCGCCACTCCCGTGCGATGTCGAGGGCGTTGTCGGCCCGGTCGAGGATCTCGTCGGTGTTGAAGCCGTGTGCCGGGTAGCAGGCCACGCCGGCCCAGAGCGTCAGGCCGGGTGCCTCGGTCGTGATGCGGCGCCGGATGCGCTCGACGGTCCAGATCGCGCCGTTCTCGGCGGTGTCCTCGAGCACCAGGGCGTAGCCGCCGTCGAGCAGGCGGCAGGCGGTGTCGGCCTCACGGATCGTGGCCGTGATGCACCCGGCCACGGCCTTCGGGTTGGCCGGGCGGGGCAGCCCCGACTCGAGCCCCTCGATGACCTCCATCAGGACGACGGCCACGGGTTCGAGGTGGCGGCGGGCGGCGGCGATGCGGGCGTCGAGGGCCACGGTGAAGTAGCCCTCGCTGAAGAGCCCGGTGGCCCCGTCGGTGAGGGCGTCACCGCTGGAGTTGCGGCGGACCGAGGTGAGCTGGATGCGGTTGGCCAGCTTGGTCTCGAGGTCGGAGCGGGCCTCGGTCTCCTTCTCCACCTGGCCGGCCAGCTCGTCGACCTTGCCCTCGAGCTCGTCGACCCTGGCGTTGGCGTTGCGGAGCCGGCTGACCAGGCGCACCACGGCCACGCCGGTCACGAGCGCGATGGCGCCGGCCACGACGGCCAGGGCCACCTGGTGCCACACGGCAGAGGCAGCCCCGAGCGCGAGACCCAGGAGCCCCACGGTGAGGCCGATCACAGCTCGACGATCCACGTCCCTCCATCGGCCTGGAACCGCCCGAATCAAGCGGCTGGACGCTCGAATCGCGGCGAATCGTGGCGTGAGATCCGACGAATTGCGATTGGTGCAGTGGGCTGGCAGCTACGCAGAGCGGTGGGCGACGGCGAGGTCGACGATGTCGGCCATGATCTGGCCGAGCTCGAAGTCCTTGGGGGTGTAGACCGCGGCGACGCCGGCGCTTCGCAGGCGCGGGCCGGTCGTCGTCGGGGATGATGCCGCCGACGATGACCGGGGCGTCGACGCCCGGCCTCGCGGACCAGGCGCAGCACCTCGGGGACCAGCTCGAGGTGGCTGCCCGACAGGATCGACAGGCCGATCACGTCGACGTCCTCGTCGCGGGCCACCGCCGCGATCTGCTCGGGCGTCAGGCGGATGCCCTGGTAGATGACCTCCATGCCGGCGTCGCGGGCCGCCACGGCGATCTGCTCGGCGCCGTTGGAGTGGCCGTCGAGGCCGGGCTTGGCCACCAGGAGCCGGGGCGGGCCGCCGGCCAGGGCCTTCACCCGCTCGGCGATCGTCACGCAGCGTGGCCGACATCCCGCCGAGACCGGCGGCCGCGGCCACGCCGGTCGGGGCCCGGTACTCGCCGAACACCTCGCGCAGCACGCCGGCCCACTCGCCGGTGGTGCCGCCGGCGTGGGCCAGGTCGATGGTGGCCGGCATGATGTTCTCGCCGGTCTCGGCCACCCGGCGCAGCTCGTCGAGCGAGCGCTTCACGGCGTCGTTGTCGCGGTTCGAGCGCCAGGCCTGGACGTCGGCGATGAGCTCGTCCTGCACCGCCGGGTCGACCTTCAGGATGTTCTCGTCGCCGCCGAGCGGCGACGTCGGCGGTCTCGGTGAAGGCGTTGACGCCGACGACCATCGAGCTCGCCCGACTCGATGCGGCGCATGCGCTCGGTGTTGGACGACGACCAGGCGGCCCTTCAGCTCGTCGATGGCCTCGAACGCGCCGCCGAGGGCCAGCACCTCGTCGAGCTCGGCCTGGGCGGCCTCGACCAGCTCGGCGGTCTTGGCCTCGATCACGTGGGAGCCGTCGAAGATGTCGTCGTACTCGAGCAGGTCGGTCTCGAAGGCCAGCACCTGCTGGATGCGCAGCGACCACTGCTGGTCCCACGGGCGGGGCAGGCCGAGCGCCTCGTTCCAGGCCGGCAGCTGCAGCGAGCGGGCCCGGGCGTCCTTCGACAGGGTGACGCCCAGCGCCTCGAGCACGATGCGCTGCACGTTGTTCTCGGGCTGGGCCTCGGTGAGGCCGAGCGAGTTGACCTGCACGCCGTAGCGGAACCGGCGGGCCTTGGGGTCGGTGACGCCGTAGCGCTCGAGCGGTGATGCGGTCCCACATCTGGGTGAAGGCCCGCATCTTGCAGGTCTCCTCGACGAAGCGGATGCCGGCGTTCACGAAGAACGAGATCGACGCCACCACCGCCGGGAACCGGTCCGGCTCGACCTGGCCCGAGTCGCGCACCGCGTCGAGCACGCCGATGGCGGTGGCCAGGCGAGTAGGCGATCTCCTGCACCGGCGTGGCCCCGGCCTCCTGCAGGTGGTAGCTGCAGACGTTCATCGGGTTCCACTTGGGGATCCACTCGGCGCAGAACGCGATCATGTCGACGATCAGCCGGCGGCTCGGGCAGCGGCGGGAAGATGTAGGTGCCGCGGCTGAGGTACTCCTTGACGATGTCGTTCTGCGTCGTGCCCCGCAGCTGCGGCGACGCCACGCCGTGGTCCTCGGCGTTGGCGACGTAGAGGCCGAGCAGCCACGCCGCCGGCGGCGTTGATCGTCATCGACGTGTTCATCTCGCCCTGGCGGGATGCCGTCGAGCAGCTGGTGCCATGTGGCCGAGGTGGGCGACCGGCACGCCGACCTTGCCGACCTCGCCCCGGGCCAGGGGGTCGTCGGGGTCGTAGCCGGTCTGGGTGGGCAGGTCGAAGGCGATCGACAGGCCGGTCTGACCCTTGGCCAGGTTCGTCCGGTACAGCTCGTTGGACGCCCTTGGCCGTCGAGTGCCCCGAGTAGGTGCGCATCAGCCACGGCTTGTCGCGCGTGGAGGCCGGTCCATCCGCTGCAGGTGCCATGTCCTCCATGCTCCCACCAGCGCCGCGCGCCTGTCACCCTGGCGGCCCGCGTGTCTGGCACGATGACGGGATGGGTGCGACGCAGTCGGTGGGCCGGGTGACCGAGCTCTGGCGCTATCCGGTCAAGTCGATGCAGGGCGAGCAGGTGCCGTCGATCGCGCTGTCGGCGGCAGGTGTGGCCGGTGACCGGGCCTTCGGGCTCGTCGACGCGGGGACTGGCCGGCTGCTGAGCGCCAAGGCCGTCCCCGCGCTGTTCGAGGCCCAGGCCCGCACCCTGGGCGAATCGGGGCAGTCGGACGGCGGTCAGGCCGTCGGTCCGGGTGACGGGGTGGTGATCACGCTGCCCGACGGCCGTGAGGTGGGATCGGACGACCCCGACCTTTCGGCCGTCCTGTCGGTCTGGCTCGGGCGCGACGTCGCGCTGCAGCGAGCGGGTGGCGTGTCGGGGGACGAGTCCATCGAGTTCGAGCTCCGACCCGACCCGATCGACGACGACGGCGAGCTGTTCGCCTGGCCAGCTCGCTCGGGCAGCTTCCTCGATTCGGCGCCGGTCCACCTGCTCACCACGGCCAGCCTGGCGACCATGGCGGGGTCGGCGCCGGCGTCGGCCTGGGACATCCGCCGCTTCCGCCCGAACGTGCTGATCGACACGGGTGGGGTCGACGGCTTCGCGGAGGACGGGTGGATCGGTGGAGGCCTGGCGTTCGGTCCGGCCGGCGCCGCCCTCCGCGTCGAGCGGGCCTGCGGTCGTTGCGCCATGCCCAATCGGGCCCAGCCCGCGCTGGTCGGCGGATCGCACGAACGGCCGGCTCTCGCCCGCGACATCGGCGTGTTCCGGGCGCTCAACGCCGAGCACGGCAACGATCTCGGCGTCTACGCCGACGTGCTGGCGGGTGGCCCGATCGCCGTGGCCGACGACGTGCACCTCACGGCCTGAACGCTCACAGGGCCGCCGGGCCGGGGCGGTCGGGTGTGCGGCGGGCGGCGGCGAGCTCGCTGGGCGATGGCTGGTGGCCGGTCGGTGACGTGAGGAGGGCGGCGCGGACCGCGGCGGCGGCGGCGCGGCCGGCGACGCGGATGGCCTCGGTGCTGCGGGTGGTGCGGGCCAGCAGAAAGGCGCCCTCGACCGCGCAGAACAACTCGACTGCCAGATCCCTCGCCCGGCCGGGGGCGATGCCGGCTTCGGTGAGCCGCAGCTCGAGGGCCCGGAGCCATGACTCGAACGCCTCGGCCGCGGCGATGCGCATCGGCTCGCTGGTGCTGGCCACCTCGAGGGCGACCGTGGCGATGGGGCACGCGTCGGCGTAGTCGGTCATCTCCACGACCACCGCTGCACCGTCGAAGAACGCCTCGGTGGCGGCCACCACGTCGCCGCCCTCGGGGAAGAACGCCTCGACCAGGCGGAGGTAGGTGACGCCGCCGTCGCGCAGGGCGGCCGCGCCCAGCTCCTCCTTGCCGCCGGGGAAGAAGTGGTAGAGCGATCCGTAGGGGGCGTCGCTGGCGGTGAGGATGGCCTTGATCCCGGTGCCGGCGTAGCCCTGGCGGCGGAACAGCTCGCCAGCTGGACGTCGAGGATCCGCTCACGGGTGCCACCGGACTTGTCGCGCGGCTCATCGGCGGGGAGCATACTCTCTAGATCGATCGATCTAGTATCGATCCCGTCACCAAGGAGCCCCATGTACAAGGCAGCGGTGCGATGGATGATCACCCGAAACATCGAGGCCCTGAACCGGGGTGACCACGGCCCGGCGCTGGCCATGTTCGACGACGAGGCCACGCTGAGCTTCCCCGGCGACCAGCACGTTCTCGACCGAGTTCCGCGATCCGAAGCCGGGTCGGGCCGCCTACGCCACCCACCGGGGTCGTACCGAGATCGAGCGGTTCCTCCAGCGCTACGTCGCGGCCGGCATCCAGATGGAGGTCGAGGACATCCTCGTGAACGGTGCGCCGTGGAAGGCCCGCGCCATGGTCCGATCCCACGTGTGGTCGCCAGGAGCCGACGGGGAGGATCGCTACTCGAATCGGGCCGTGCTGGCCGTGCAGACCCGCTGGGGCAAGATCACGGTGCAGGAGGACTACGAGGACACCGGCCGGGCCGAGGCGTTCGACGTCCTGCTCACCGCGGCCGACGCCACGGTCTCCGCCTGACCGCGCCGTTCTCGACGGAGCCAGTCCCCAGTCTCGAACCCCGTCCCGTTCTCGCTCCCGATCGAGCCTGCCGGTGCGACAGCTTCGGCGAAGGCCCGGCCGATCAGCGGTCGGCGAGCTCGGCGAGCAGGTCGACGACCCGGGAGGGGTCGGACAGGAAGGGTGAGTGGTCGACGGGCCAGGCGACGGAGGTGGCGCAGCGCTCGGCCATCAGGCGCTGGAGGTCGGGGTGGACGCCCTGGTCGTGGTCGCACACCACATAGGTGGCTGGGCAGGTGCGCCACGAGGCCACGGCGGGCGACTGGGTGAACGTGACCATCGGCTGGGGCGTCAGGTGGGCGAGGGCCCATTCGATGCTGGCCTGGTCGCAGTCGTTGTAGAGGCACTCGGCCGCGCCGTCGGGGGTGAGCGTGATGGACCCGTCGTCGTGGATGACGAACGCCTCGGCCAGGTTGGGCCGGCCCTCGTGGGAGATCGCGGCGAGCCCGGGGTCGTCCCCACCGGCGGTGGCGCACGTCTCGTGCTCATCGATGCAGAACGCCGCGAGGTAGACGAGCTGGCGCACCGCGGGGTGGGCGCCGGCCTCGGTGATCACGGCGCCGCCGTAGGAGTGGCCGACCAGCACGACGTCGCCCTCGATGGTCGTCGAGCACCTCGCGGACGGCGTCAGCATCGCCGTGCAGGTCGCCGAGCGGCCGAGGGTCGGGCCGTGGCCGGGGAGGTCGACCGCGACCACCGCCTGGCCCTGTTCGCGCAGCGGCGACGCGACCCGGTCCCAACACCAGGCGCCGTGCCAGGCGCCGTGCACCAACACGATCGTCGAGCTCATCTCCCGATGCTCGCAGGTCTCCGCCGATCGTGTCCGACTTCAGCACTCGAAGGCAGCCAACTCGGAGGAGAACGGGGAGAAGGAGCAGGAAGGCGACGGAGCGATTCAGCGATCGGCGCGTCGGGCGGCGCGGTCGGCGTCGTAGGGGTCGAACGTCGCGAACGGGTCGACCGGCAGCGCGGTGGCCGCGGCCAGCAGGTCGAGGTAGCGCGGCCGGGGGACGTCGACGGCGCCGAGCGACGTGAGGTGCGGCGTCGTCCACTGCACGTCGAGCAGCGTCGCGCCGCCGTGGACGAGGCGGTCGACCAGGCCGACCAGCGCCACCTTCGAGGCGTCCCGGGTGTCGTGGAACATCGACTCGCCGGCGAAGAAGCCGCCGATGCCCACGCCGTAGAGCCCGCCGACCAGCCGCCCGTCCGTCCAGGCCTCGACGCTGTGGGCCCAGCCCAGCTCGTGCAGGCGTCGTGTAGGCGCCGGATGATGTCGGCCGAGATCCACCCGCCGTCGCGGCGTCGGGTCGGCGCAGCGCTGGATGACGGCCGTCGAAGGCGGTGTCGATCCGCACCTCGTAGCGGCGGCTCGACTGGCGCAGCGACCGGCGTGACCCGCAGCCCGTCGAGCGGCAGCACGCCCGCGAGGGTCGGGCGACCACCAGCGCGATGCGAGGGCCACGGCCCACCGGCATGGGGAACAGGCCCGACCCGGTAGGCGGCCAGCAGCGTGCCCGGCTCGAGGTCGGCGCCGACCCCGACGACCCCGGCCTCGTCGGCCGCGGTCGGCGACGGGAACCCCCAAGGCGTCGGGGGAGGCTCGATCGGCACGCCCTGGGTTCTACACGACCCGCAGCGCGCGTGGCAGCGGTCGGGCCTGCGAACCTGCGGGCGTGGCGTCGGCCCGGCCGACCGGAGCGGGTCTACTTCCGGCGGTAGTCGTAGAAGCCGGCGCCGGACTTCCGGCCGAGCTGGCCGGCGGCTGACCATGCGGCGCAGCAGCGGCATGGCGGCGTAGTTCGGGTCGCGGAACTCGTCGTAGAGGGCGTCGAGGATGGCCAGCGAGGTGTCGAGGCCGACGAGGTCGAGCAGGGCGAGCGGGCCCATCGGGAAGTTGCAGCCGCCCTTCATGGCGGTGTCGATGTCGTCGCGGCTGGCGGTGCCGTTCTCGAGCATGCGCACCGCGTTGTTGAGGTACGGGAAGAGCAGCGCGTTGACGATGAAGCCGGCGCGGTCCTTGACCTCGACCGGGCTCTTGCCGCAGGCCTCGGCGAAGGCCCGTGACCGCGGCGATGGTCTCGTCGCAGGCGGTGAGCGGGCGGACGATCTCGACCAGGCGCCATCATCGGCGCCGGGTTGAAGAAGTGGACGCCGCAGACCTTGTCGGGCCTGGTGGTCTCCATCGCCATCTCGACCACCGGCAGGGTCGAGGTGTTGGTGGCGAGGATCGCGTCGTCCTTGCACGATGTCGTCGAGCTCGCGGAACAGCTCCTTCTTGACGTCGAGGTCCTCGACGACCGACTCGATCACCAGGTCGCAGTCGGCGAGGTCGTGCAGCTTCGAGGTGGCGGTGACCAGGGCCGAGGGCGGCGTCGCGCGTCCTCCTCGGTCGAGCTTGCCCCGCTCGACCTGCTTGGCGAGCGACTTCTCGAGCGAGGCGACCATGGCGTCGGCGGTCTCCTGCTTGCGGGAGCGCAGCACGACCTCGTGCCCGGCCTTGGCCGCCACCTCGGCGATGCCCGACCCCATGATCCCCGAACCCACGATGCCCACGCTCTTGATCGTCATGGGCGCGTAGGTTACCGATCGGTAAGTTTGTCGTCCACCGGCGAACAGGTCAGACGCCGGGTCCGGAGATTCGGACCACGGTCGGGGAACCGTCGGCTGGCGCAGACGCGGGTGGTCGCGGCCCTCGGAGCGCGGGAGCGTGGGGCGCCTGCAACGGGGCGTGAGATCTGGGCGACATCGGTCGACAACACTGGACCGACGGGTGCCGCGGGCGTACCGTGCTCGGAGGGGGGAGCGAAGGACCCGCAAGGGCCACTCCAGGGGCGAACCGGGGTGACCTGTCCAGTCTCCAGGCGGAGGGCTCCATGGCACCTGCACGTCGATCCACCCCCGCGCGCCGTTCGTCGAAGTCGGCCCGCCCCTCGGCGCCCGCGTCAACCCGGTCAGCCCGGCCTGCGGCTGCAGCCGTGCCGAGGGTGGGGCGCATCGTGACGGTCGCGCCCGACCGGTTCCTCACCGGGGCGACGCGCCTCCGCATCCTCGACGCAGTCGAACCCGACCCCGATCCGGGCTCGTTCGGCGACGAGGTGCCGATCTCGATCGACGTCGTGCGGGCGCGTGACCTGGTGGCGTTCCGGCTCGACGCCTACGGGTGCGAGCTGGCCGGGGGGCGCGATCCGATCCTGCGGGAGCGAGCGCAGGGGACCGGGCGGCTCGTCTACCGCTTCACCTACCAGCACCTCGGCGAGGAGGCGCAGTACGACACCGATCCCGACCTGCCGGTCCCCGTGAGGGCCCGACCATCTCGCAGCAGTCGCGTCGTGCTGGCGCTCGGTCCCGGTGATGCAGTGCCGTTCACGAGCGAGGGTCTGCTGGCCGCGCTCGGCCGGCTGCCCATGCTCGTGCACCCCCTCGCCCGACCGGGGACCGCGCCTGTTGACCCGGCGGCCGGCGGCCGGCTCGTGTTCCAGCTGCCCGGCGGGCTGCAGGCCGTGCTGGGGGACCTGGGCGTCGTCGTCCGTCCCGCACCGCGCTCCGAACGATCCGACCCGAGGACGGCCGAGGGCCTGATGGCGCAGCTGCGCGGGTTCCGCATGACCCGTGCGGTTCTGGCGACCAGCGCAGGTACGACCGAGCGCGTGGCCGCCCCCGAGCCACCGGGAGAGGACCTGGTCCTCGACCTGCCCGATCGCCGGGTCGTCGTGCCGTCGCTGCTGGCGCCGGTGGGCGGCCGGGGACTGGTGGTTCCGCCCTTACGTCCTCCGCGTCCGTTCCGCCGGCCGACCTTCAGTCGGCCGCCCCGCGCCGACGAGACCGCCATCGAGGCGCCCTACCGGCTCGTCATCTCGCCGGACGACGGTGGCGGATGGGCCCATGCCGACTCTCCTGTCGAGGCCGGGGACGATGCCGACCGGGTCGAGCTCTGGCACACCCGCCTCGGTCGCCGTCCGGTCGACGGCGACGGCCACGTCGTCTCCGGGCCGACCGACGAGCGGGCGACGCCGAACCGCATCGTGCGCGCGATCTGGGCCCGGGACCGCGAGCGCTACCCCGACCCGCTGAAGCCGCCCACGAACGATCTGCCGCTCGCGCACGACGACCGCCCGTTCCGGATGTCGCTCGACGGCAAGGACCGCACGATGCTCGTGCGCCAGACCGCCGAGACCTGGCTCGGAACGCACGCCAAGCGTCCTCGGACCGACGCCGGTCGGGGCCCGCAACGTGTGGCTGTCGGCGCTCGGGGCCTGGCTCGAGCTCCACGGCGTGTGGGACACCGAGGACTACTCCGCGGCGGGCCTCTCGTCGATCCTCGCCTGGGACCACATCGCCCCGCTCGGGCGCGATCAGTTCGTGCAGGTCGTCTACCCGGGCTACCTGTACCCGTTCGGGCACAAGGCCGCGCTGGTGAAGCTCACCGAGCGCAGGATGAAGGGCGCGTCACCGTCGGTGGCGAAGCTGTACCAGCGGAAGTTCATCGTCGTCGGCGAGCCGACGAAGCGCTACGACGGCGCTCGACCTGCCGTTCCAGGAGGTGCTGCTCGACCCGCTCGTGACGCCCACGATCGAGGACCCCGGCCCGGCTCAGGACACGTTCTTCTGGCCAGAGGTGGCCGGAGCGAAGTTCCGGTGGGTCTGGCACACGCTCGACGCCGAACGACGACCGGTGCGGCTCGTCGCGCCGCTGATCTGGGTCGCGGAGGCCTACGGCACGACGAAGGCCGAGCGGGATGCGCTCGACCAGTTCTACGCCGCCGACGGAGACCACGTCGTCGGGGCCGGCGGGCAGGAGATCGCCTTCGCCGAGGCCCGCTCCGGTGGCGACACGGTGGTCGAGACGGTCGATCTCGCCCTGCTGGGCCAGGCCGTCCAGGGCTCGTCGACCCCGCGGCTCGACGGCGCGCACGTCACCTACCCCGCCGTGCAGCAGCTGGCCCGCACGGGTCCGCTCCACATCCAGTACGCCAAGGTCTACACGGCGAACGACAACGGCTTCGGGGCCGCCGCCAACAGCGGTGAGGTCTGGGCCGAGATCGTCGGCGCCCCGCCGAAGCTCGAGTTCGGCGGTGGCAGCGCGCCGTCGGGCAGCGACAAGGCCGGGGGCTTCATCACGCCGTCGGTCCCGATCGCCGGGCTGTCCCGCCTGAGCGGCCCCGTCGGCGACGTCGCCAACATGGCGGTGCAGAAGTTCGACCCGGAGGCGTTCCTCGGGGCGGCCGGGCCGCTGCTGTTCGGGATCATCCCGCTGATCCGCCTCGTCATGGAGGCGAGCAACGACCTGCTGAAGGCGCCCAACGTGGTCTCCGAGGCGCTCGGGCGGGTCGAAGGCTTCGTGGCCGACCTCGAGCGGGTCAAGCAGTCGGCCGCGCGTGCCGTCGAGGAGGCCAACGCGCTCGCCGCCCGCATCCCGGCGAGCGAGCAGCAGGCGCTCCAGGAGGCGCAGGCCGCGATCGCGCCGATCACCGATCTCGAGGCGCAGGTCCGGGCCGCGGTCGACGGCCTCATCGGCCTGCTGGCCGGACTCGTCGGCCAGGCCGAGGCCGACATCGATGCGGCCATGACCAACCCTCGCAACGCGCTGCGCAGCGCGATCGCGACGATCGAGCAGCGTGCGCCCCTGCTGACCCCGCTCGTGCGCGACGAGCTGCTGGGACTGGCCAAGGTGCTGCGCGAGGCCGTCGACGCGACCGACCTCATCGCGGAGCTGGCCCGGACGCTCAACGGCCTGGCCAGCGGCAGCCTGCAGGCGCGCTTCCGCATGGAATGGCGCCCGACGCTGCAGCCATGGCCGTCGCCGGCCCACGACTTCCTCGGGATCACCTCTCCGATCTTCGTGCCGAACAAGCCCGACCACTGCCTCCTGCTCGGCGATCGACGGGAGGGCCAGCGGCAAGGGCGAGATGGGTGTGGAGGTGCTGGCCGAGCTGCGCGACTTCACGCTCAAGCTGTTGCCGGGCGCGTCGCTCGTGGAGATCGTCTTCGATCACCTCTCGTTCCACGCCAGCTCGTCGGGCAAGGCCGACGTCGATGTCGTCCTGCGCAAGTTCCAGTTCGTCGGCATCCTCGGCTTCGTCGAGAAGCTGCGCGACCTCATCCCGTTCGACGGCTTCTCGGACCCGCCCTTCCTCGACGTGTCGGCCAAGGGCCTCAGCGCCGGGTTCACGCTCGCCCTGCCGAACGTGGCCGTCGGCGTGTTCGCGCTGTCCAACATCTCGCTCGGCGCCGACCTGCAGGTGCCCTTCCTCGGTGGCGAGCTGAGCGTCGGCTTCAACTTCTGCAGCCGTGAGCGCCCGTTCACGCTGCAGGTCACGTTCATCGGTGGCGGCGGCTGGTTCCTGCTGCGGGTCTCCCCCAAGGGGCTGGCCGTGCTCGAGGTGGGGCTGGAGGCCGGGGCCACCCTCTCGGTCGACCTCGTCGTGGCCTCGGGGTCGGTGTCGGCCATGGTGGGCGTGTACCTGCGCCTCGAAGGCACGTCCGGTTCGCTCACCGCCTACTTCCGGCTGCGGGGCGAGGTCAACGTGCTCGGCCTCATCTCGGCGTCGATCGAGCTGTACCTCGAGCTGCACTACGTGTTCGACACCGGCAAGCTCGTCGGCAAGGCGACGCTGACCATCGAGATCGACATCTTCTTCATCTCGATCCCCGTGACGATCACCTGCGAGCGGCAGTTCGCCGGCTCGAAGGGGGATCCGAGCTTCCGACAGCTGATGGCCGTGGTCAACGGCCAGTCCGATCCGTGGGACGAGTACTGCCTCGCCTTCGTAGGAGCGTGACCATGGCGACCGAACGCTTCCTCCTGACCGCCCTGCCCTTCTCGTGCGACGACGACGCCGACTTCCACGTGTCGCTGTTCGTGTCGCCCGACCTGCTCGGCGATCATCCCGACACCCTCCTGAAGGAGTTCGACGCCTTCCCGCACTGGGCCGACCTGGTGAAGAACGGCCGCGACGGGAAGCCGACCAGCTTCGAGCTCTCCGACCAGGTCGGCGCCATCGAGGCGACCGCACTGCTCGATCCGATCGACCCGGTCGTGTGGGACGCGGCCTTCCCGCTCGACACGCCGGTCGAGAGCCGGGACATGCCCGACTGGAGCGACCGCCGCTGGCGCACCTTCGACGCGGCCGGGGTGCACGATGCGGCCAAGCTCGTCCACCTCCTGACCGTCTTCTCCAGCCCGACCGACCCGCCCGCGCCCGACACCCACCCCCTGGCCCGGCTGCTCGGGAGCGGCCTGTTCGGTGATCCCCGCGAGGGTGGCATCGACGAGTCCCGGCTCACCGCCCGGTTCGACGAGATGCTGGGCGAGGGACGCGACGGTCGATCGGCGCCGTCGCTCGAGGCCACCAAGAAGCTGATCGCCGGGCAGGAGGACTGGCTGACCCGAATGCTGCTCGACCTCCACCGGACCCGCCGCTACTACGAGCGACCCGAGGCGGCCACCGGCGACTACCGCGAGGAGCCGGTCGAGGGCGCCGTGACCCAGCCGTTCCCGCGGCTGATCCCCGACTTCCACCAGCGGGTCGGCATGGTGGGCGACCACGGGCAGCTCCTGCGTGCGCTCGGACTGGTCGTCGATCTTCGGGTGACCGACCCGGATCGGTTGCGCACGAGCTCGTTCCTCACCGCCGTGATGCGACCGGGCGGGGATCCGGCGCCATGCCGCCCGATGCGCACCGCGTGCACAGCGGTCGGCGACGACCTCGTGTCGGTGGCCGGCACGGCCGTCTGGAGCGAGGAGCGGTTGCGACTCGGCGACTCCGATCTCTTCTCGCTGCTCGACGTGGACGCAGACGGCTCCGCCCTCAAGCTCGAGCGCTTCTTGTGGACCATCGCCCGCTTGATCGAGGCCCAGCGCAACGGCGACCCCGGCCACGCCGCCTCGCCGGCCATCCGGTCCGTGGGCTTCACCGTCGCCCGCACCGACCGGGGCATCACGTCGCAGGGCCGGCTCGACCAGCAGGCCACGTTCAAGGAGCAGGTCGACAGGGGTGAGGCGCCGCTCCTGCAGACCGAGGACCTCACCCGCGGCTACCGGGTCGAGGTGTGGGACGACACGGCAGGCCGCTGGGACACGCTGCACGCCCGGCGCGTCGACGTGGAGATCGTCGACCACGGCCTGATGTTCGACGACCTGCCCGACGACGGCTTCATCCAGGGCACCGCGATCAACGAGACCGCGGACGACGCGGGACGAACCGATGGAAGCCCCATCCACGTCCACGACGCGCTGTTCGGATGGGAGGGCTGGAGCCTCAGCGTGCCCAAGCCGGGCCAGCGGGTGCGCCACGAAGGCGGCGAGGAGATCGCCGAGGAACCTCCCGTCGACCCCGGCCCCGACCCGGTGACGCCCATCGTCGTCCGACCGAAGATCGAACCGGGCACCTTGCCGCGCCTGCGCTTCGGACGGTCGTACGCGTTCCGGGCATGGGCCGTCGACCTCGCGGGGAACTGCCGGCCGCATCAGCTGGGACCGCCCACGCTGCCGGTGGCACCGGTGGCGGGTGTCATCGGTCCGCTGCTCGGCACCCGTCCCGCACTTCCCGGCGCCGCTCATCTGGCGGCCCCGCTGCGGGCCGAGGCAGTGGCGCGGCTGATCGAGCGGAGCTCGGCCGAGTCCCAGGCCGCGGACACGGCTGACGCTGCGACCGCCCGGGTCCGCTCGGGCGTGGTGGCGGGGCTCGAGGTCCACCGCCTCGAAGGCGCCACTCGTCCAGGGGGGTCCAGTGCGGACGACGATCGCCTCGCCGTCGGGCCGGGTCTGGCGATCGGGCCCGACGGGTCACCGATCGACGTGGCGGCCGGCCTGCGCCCGCTGCTCGGCGCCGAGGTGGCGCGCGCCGCCATCGCCCGTTTGCGCGAGCGACGCGCGGTTGGCGCCGCGGACCGACCCGTCCTCGCCGTCGGAGCCGCTCGATCGACGGCCTCGATGGTCGGACGCTCGGCGCTCGTCGGCGAGGCCTTCCGTCAGGCGCTGATCGACACCGATACGCCGCTGGTCGCTCCGGTCGAGGTGGTCGACCTCGACCGCGTGTCCCCGCTCGTTGCCGGGTCCCTCGCGGGCGACCTCCCACCAGCGCTCATCGCGGCGGCCCTCGACTGGGTCACGCCCCTGCGGCCGTTCCTCCGCTGGGACCCGGTGCTGCCCCCGGCCATCGTGCCGCGGCATCGCCTACACCACCGGCGAGTCGTTGCGGCAGGTCGTCATCCGATCGGGGGTCACCCAGGATCTCGGCACGCTGGCGCTCACCATCACGCCACCCGACGAGTACGCCGCGTCGCTCCCCGAGCTCGACTACCACGAGCTGAGCGAGCGGCACTTCGCCCCGCCGAAGACCAGCCAGACGCAGGCCGAGCTGCACGGGGCCTTCGACGATGCCATCGGATCGACCGACCCGGCCGAGCGTCGGCGAGCCCTCGCCGCCGCGCTGCGCGAGTCCGGCACGTTCTACGACGAGACCGTGCCCCGCCTCGACGATCCCTCGGCCACCGACCCCATCCTCGGTGTGGCGCTCGAGCACGAGGCATCGGCCGAGCCGACCCAATTGAAGACGCTGGCCGAGCTGCAGGCCGATCCCGATCTGATGCCGGCCAAGGGCCAGTACGTGGTGCACGACGCCGACCAGCTCGTGCTCCCGTACCTGCCCGACACCTTGGCCACGGGCATCTCCGTCGTGTTCCCCGATGCTGGCATCGACCGTCTGATCCCGTTCCCGTGGGTGACCGAGGGCTTCACGGCCCGCTGGGCCGGCGACTGGCCGGCGTTCGAGCCGGTGCGCATGGTGCTCGAGACCGCAGCGGGGCTCACCGGTCGCCTCGACGGCAACGTGTTGTTCTTCGGGCTCCCGCCGGGCGAGCGCCATCGCTTCCGGCTGGCCAGCAGCCTCGACCCGGCCGACCTGGATCTCCTCGGCATCTGGCGCAGCCTGCCGCCCGCCGTGCGCGCCAACCAGGACGTGATCGATGCGGTCGTCGACGGCTGGCTCTGGGCGTTCACCCCGTTCGAGGAGGTCACCCTCGTGCATGCGGTGCCGCGCCCGCTCGAGATGCCGCGCCCGACCGAGGTGCGAGCGGTCCGCGTGCCCGATGGCGTGGACTCGATCCTGTTCGGCGCGGTCGACATCCACGGCCCGAGCACCGAGTCCATCACGGCGGAGGCCGGGTGGACCGACCCGGTCGACGACCTGGGCTTCCCGGGCCCCGAGGACCGCCACACCCGGTCGGTGGCCTTCACCGTCCCCATCGGCGTCCAGGAGGACCTGGCCCTGCTCTCGTTCGCGGACCAGACCTTCGACGTGCCCGGCTACGGATCGATCACCGCCCACGCCAACGTCCACCACTTCGGAGACACCCGCCATCGCGTCGTCACGTACCGTTTCCGCGCCCAGACGCGCTACCGCGAGTACTTCGATGCCGCCGCGCTGGCGCCCCCGGTCGTGGCCACGCCGGTCGATCCCGACGCCCGCGTCGACGACGGTCAGAGCACGCTCGGCCCCGACGTGGTCGTGTCGATCCCGAGCACGCACCGCCCGGCCGCCCCGGTCGTGCACTCGGTCATCCCGCTGTTCCGCTGGCACGACGGTGACGAGCCCGAGCAACCGATGGCCGTGCGCCGGCGCCGGTTGTCTGGCGTGCGGATCTACCTCGAGCGGCCCTGGTACTCGTCGGGCGCCGGCGAGCTGCTGGCCGTTCTGATCGCACCGGGTGGTCACGACCCGGGTGAGGTGCCGTGGGTCAGCCAGTGGGGCCAGGACCCGGTGTGGGCCTCGTCGCCGGTGGCGAACCGGTCCATCGCGATCGAGCTCGAGGACCTGCTCAAGGCCAGCGGGCTCGACGACCGGCCGGGCGAGGCGCTCCCGATCGGTGCGCCGGTCACCTTGCCGCTGGCCGCCCTGCCGGCGCCGGTGCCTCAGGTGACGGTGCTCGGCTACGCCCCCCAGTTCAACGCCGACCGGGGGCTCTGGTACGTCGACGTGGCGATCCGCCCGGGCGACGCGTTCCTGCCGTTCGTGCGCCTGGCCGTGGCCCGCTACCAGCCGGAGTCGCTCTCGAACTGCCACCTCTCGGTCCCGGTGCAGTGCGACTACGTCCAGGTCCCGCCCGAGCGGACCCTGAGCGTGTCGCGCACCGACGTCCGCCACGTGCGGGTCGTCCTGAGCGGCCCGGTGGGGATCCGACCGTCGCGCCGCGAGGTCGTGGCCCCCCTCGATCTGGCCTTCGCCGCTGCGGTCACCCAGAACCGCGTGGTCGTCGCATCGCTCCAGCAGCGTGATCCGAGCATCCGCAGCGACCTCAGCTGGAAGACGATGGCGGCCACGATCGTGCCGATCCGTGGTCACGGCCACGACCAGGCCGAGGCCGCCTGGGTCGGCTCGATCGAGGCTCCGGTCGACCTCCCGATCGTGCAGCCGGGGTTCGGCACGGACTGGCGGGTCCACGTCGAGGAGTGGGAGCGGCTTCCGGGCGACCCGGCTCCGATCCCGGTCGCCGACGAGGGGGAGGGCCGGCCGGTGTGGCAGTCGCGGCTCGTCTACGCCGACGACGCTCCGCTGTAGTGCGCGCGGGGCCGCCTGGGGAGGAGTCGCGTCCGGCGACCCATCGCCGATTCGATGCCGGACCTCGCCGGCGTCTCTGCCGAACGGCAGATGCACCGAGCGCGGGTCGACGCCCACAGTGGGACCATGCAGCAGGTGGTGGTGGCGCCTGGGGGTGATCGATGGACGAAGGCTCAGATGGGCGAGGGCAGACAGCGCTGCCGAGGGGCACGGTCACGTTCCTGCTCACCGACGTGGAGGGCTCGACCGCCCTGTGGGAAGCCGATCCCTCGGCCCTGGCGGCGGCGATGGAGCGCCACGAGGAGATCCTGGCCGAGGCGATCTCGCAGAACGGTGGGGACCGTCCACTCGAGCAGGGTGAGGGTGACAACGTGGTGGCCGCGTTCTGCCGGGCCTCCGACGCGGCCCAGGCGGCACTCGCGGCCCAGGCCGGGTTGCAGAGCGAGCCGTCGCGCGACGGGGTCACCATCGCTGTGCGCATGGGCTTGCACACGGGCGAAGCCCACGTCGTCGACGACACCAGCTACGCCGGGCCCGACCTGAATCGCTGTGCCCGCATCCGCAACCTGCCGCCGGCGGGCAGATCTTCATGTCCCGCACCACGCACGACCTCCTCGCGGCCCATCCCCCCGAGCAGGCCACGTTTCGGGATCTCGGGAGCCACCCGGTCAAGGGCATCGGGCGACCCGAGCACCTCTACCAGCTGTGCCATCCGGTGCTCGAGGACCGTCGCCCGGCCCTCCTCAGCGGACCCGGCGTGCCGACCAACCTGCCGGCCGACCCGACCGAGCTGATCGGCCGCGACGACGACCTGGTCGAGCTGCGCGCGCTGCGGGTCGAAGCTCGCGTGCTGACCATGACAACCACCCGATGGAGGCCCTTTGTGCCGCGCTGCGGGCTCACATCACGCTGCGCACCGGGTCCTTGGACGACGCGGCCGGATGGGCTGCACGGGCGCTCGCCGAGGCCGAGTGCTGTGGCGACCTGACCGATGCCGGATTGGCCTTCGTCGTCGAGGGCGAGATCGCCATCCGCCAGGGCCGATCGGCCGACGCGATCCCCGTGATCCGTGACCGACTCGGCCTGTGCGTGTCGGCCGGGGTGAACATGCTCGTTCCCGGACTGAAGCTGTTGCTGGCGCTGGCCCACGCCGCCGCCGGAGATCCGGCAGGCGGCCTGGCGGTGCTCGACGACACCAGCTCGGCGTCGGGCGGCCTGTTCGGCCGTCGATCGTTCGCCCGGGCGGTCATCGAGCTCGCCCTCGGGCACGACGCTCGGGCCGAGGAGCTGCTGACGGGCCAGCGGGCCGATCCCGGGTCGGCCGACAACCCCGTGCGAGTGGCCGAGATCGATGTGCTCCTGGCCACCATCGGCATTCGTCGGGGAGACACGAAGCAACCCCGCCACCTCGCGCACGTCGCTGCAGATCGGCGCTGATGGTCCGTTCCCGCAGCTGATCGCCGATGCCGCCCGCGTGCTGGCCGACATCGCCGCGATCGTGGGCGACCTCGAGAGCGCGACGCGCATCTTCGGAGGAGTCGACGGCGTCTTTGCGGCCGCCGCCGCGACCTGCACGCCGCTCACCGCCATCCTCGGCCCGCCCGACGTCGATGCCCTCCGCGACCAGCTCGGCCGCGAGGCCTTCGACCGCTTCTGTTCGGAGGGTCGGGCCTCCTCGGCCGAGGAGCTCGTCGACTACCTGTCACGAAGCCGCGGCCCCAACCGCCGGGCGACGGTCGGCTGGGACAGCCTGACGCCGACCGAGCTCGCCGTCGTCCGCCTGGTCGCCGAAGGCTTGACCAACCAGGCGATCGGCGACCAGCTGTTCGTGAGTTCGGGCACCGTGAAGTCCCATCTGGCCCACGTGTACGACAAGCTCGGCGCGGCCAACCGGGCCGAGGTGGCGGCCGAGGTCGCTCGTCGGGCGGCGACCACCGACTGAGCCGACCCGCCATCGTCCCGGACCGCTCCGTCGAGTGTCCGAATCTTGGGATGCGGGCGAACCTCGAGGTTCCGACGGGCATGAGTCCGTCCCGACGACGGGCCATGGGACCGTCAACCGCGGCCTGGCCCCGGTCTGCTGCGCCACTACGTTGTCGGCGTGGACACCTCGACGACCGAACCGTCTCCGTGGCTGGTGCAGCTGCCGCCGATGGTGGTCACCGAGGTGCGTCGGCGACGGAGCACCATCCTGGATCGGGTCGCCGGAGGGGGCGCACGGGTGCTCGACCTCGACACGCCGGGTGCGTTGACCCTGGTCGAGGCGGCGGCGAGCGGTGACGGCGTGGCCGACGACGAGCGCTACGACACCATCATCTGCACCTGCCGTCTCATCGTGGTGCCCGACCTGCTGCGGGCCACCACCGGCCTGGCCCGGCTGCTGGCTCCGGCCGGCGAGCTCCACCTCATCGAGCCGGTGAACCGACCGGGACCCGTCGGTCTGATCACGTCGTCCGCCGGTGCCGCGCTGCCCGCGGTGTCGGGTCTGCACCTGGCCCGTGACGTTCCGGCCGCAGTGCGGGCCACGGGGCTGACGGTGGTCGACATCGACCGCTTCACGATCCCCACGCTGGTCTGGCCGCTGCGCCGCTTCATAGAGGCCCGGGCCTGCCTCGTCACGGCCGAGACCCCCGGCAGCGTCCCTGACCGGAATCCTGGCCCCATCTCTGGCGAGGTGTCCTCATGACCGGCATGTTGGCGCTGGTCGGTGGAGGCGAGTGGACGGCCGGGTGCACGTTCGACCAGGTGCTCATCGACGCCAGCGGAGCCACCGAGGTGGCGGTGCTGCCCACCGGGTCGGCATACGAGAACCCGGACCGCCTGGTCGACCAGGCCCGCGAGTGGTTCGGTCGGCTCGGGGTCGGCGTGGTCGAGGTGCCGGTCCTCACCCGCCGCGACGCGGCCGTGGCCGAGTACGCCGAGTCCCTCCGGGCCGCTCGCATGATCTACCTGGCCGGTACCTCGGCCATGCACGTGCGCTCGGTGCTCAAGGACACCCCGGTGTTCGAGGCGCTGCTCGAGGCCTGGGCCGCGGGCGCCGCACTGGCCGGCACCAACGCGGGCGGCGACGTGCTGTGCGACCCGATGGTCGACTCGCGTGGGGGCGCGTTCACCGTCGGGCTCGGGGTGGTGAGCCAGATGTCGATCATCCCCCGCGTCGAGCAGTGGTCCCGCGAGAAGGTGCATCGGACGGTCGAGCTGGCGCCGAGCGGGCTGTCGTTGGTCGGCATCCCCAGCGCCACCGCCCTGCTGCGTGACCCCGAGGGCACCTGGCGGGCCGAGGGTGCCGCAGTGGACGACGTACGGGTGTTCATCGACGGCCACCCGGCCACCCCCGCCGACCTGACCGCCTGAGACCCGACCCGGGTCAGGCCGGGATGCTGGTGCTGGAGGGCGGCGGGTCCGGCGTCGAGACGGACGGGTCGACCGTCGATGACGGCGCGGTCGATGACGGCGGGGTCGACGAGAGCGGGGTCGATGACGGCACCGGGGTGGAGGCGCTGGGGCTGACGGTGGTCGATGTGCCGTTGGCCAGGCTGGCCTGGCCGATCACAACGGACGTCACGGTGACCGCCGGGTTCGGGCTGCCGCCGAGCCCGCCCGTGCCCTCGACGTTGCTGGCCAGGATCTGCTCGAGGATGTCCATCCCGCTGATCACGGTGCCGAACACCACGTAGGTGCCCTGGGCGTCGAGGGAGGACACCGCATCGGTGACGGTGAAGAAGAACTGCGATCCGGCGCTGTTGGGCTGCTGCGTGCGGGCCATCACCAGCTGACCCGGCTGGTAGGTGAAGCCGTCCCCCTCGTCCTGGATCGTGAAACCCGGGCCCTCGTCGTCGGCGCTGTTGGTGTGCGGCGCGCCACCCTGGATGATCCCGATCGACGGATCGGTGCGGAACAGCTGGCTGCCGTCGTAGTAGCCGTATCCCGCGAGCTGCACGAAGTTGTTCACCGTGCCGGGCTCGGTGGCCGCGTCGAGCTGCACCACCACGGTGCCGGCGGTGGTGGTGAAGGTGGCGGTGTAGACGCTGGCGGTGTCGACGCACTTCTCGAAGCCGTTGGTGTCCGGGAACGTGAGCTGGGACGGGTCGGGAGGTCCCTCGGGCGGAGCGCAGGCCGCGGTCCCGTAGGTGAACCCGGAGCCCGCCGTCGTGGTCGTGTCGCCGGCCGAGACGGTCGACGAGCCGTTGTCCCTCGAGGCCAGCACCACGCCGACCGTCACGGCGATCACCACCACGGCGATGGCGATGGCGCCGATGATCGTGCGCCGGCGTCGCCGCTCGGCCGCCTCCTGCGCCGCGATCATCGCTGCCGCCTTGCGCTCCTTGGACAGCCGTTGCTTGTTCTTGCTGGTGCTCACGTGTCTCCCCCGAGCGGTGGGCCGGTCCCGAGCGGCTAGGGCGCCGCCACCGTGGTGGTGGACCCGGCTGCTGCCGAGGTCGTGGTGGTGGCCGGCACGCTGGCGGACACGTCGACCACGAACCACAGCGCCTCATCAGGAGCGATGCCGCCCTGCGCGGAGCCGGTGGCGCCGTAGGCCAGGTCGCTCGGGATGCCGAGCAGCCGCGACCCGCCGACCTTCATGCCGGGGATGCCCTCGGTCCAGCCCGGGATGACCTGGTCGAGGCTGAACGTGGCCGGCTGGCCCCGCTCGTAGGACGAGTCGAAGATCTTGCCGGTCGAGCACGACACGCCGATGTAGTTGACCGTGACCGTGGCGCCCGCGGTGACCTCCTCGCCGGTGCCGACGGTGAGGTCCTGCTTGACCAGCTCGGTCGGGGGCGGGCCCACCACGACCGGAACGTCCGGGGCGCCGGCGGGCAGCGGGTCGCTCAGCGCCACGCAGGGCATGCCGGCGGCCGACTCGAGGGCGGGGACCGAGGAGGTCGACGGGACGTCGATCGAGGTGGTGCTGCTGTCGGCGCTCGAGACGTCGGAGGTGGTGTCCTTCTTGTTCGTGAAGTAGGTGATGGTGGCGATCAGCGCCACGATGACCACGACCAGACCGACGAACGAGATGATGCGCTGGCGGGTCGCCGCCTTGCGTTGCGCCGCCTCGGCCGCGGCGATGCGGGCCTGGCGGCCTTCCTTCTGACGTTGGCGCTTCTCGGTACCCATGGGGCGGCAACCTAGCAACCCGACCAGCCCTGGTCGGATCGCCCTCCGGCGGGAGGCTCAGCCGGTGGTGGTGGTGCTGACCGGGGCCAGCTCGATGGTCACCGACGTGATCGTGATCAGCTGGGTGGGTCCGCCCGACTCGGTGCCGGCCTTGTCGATGGCGTTGAGGGTGGCGGTGCCGTCGAGGGTGAGACCGAAGTTCGTGATGTCGGGTGGCAGGTCGGCTGCCTTCTCGCCGAGCGCCAGCATGAAGTTGCCGGCGTAGCTGTCGTTGCCGGCGCCGGGAACCTTCTGCATCAGCAGCGTGCCGATCGGGAAGATCGTGCCCTGCTCGGTGTGCTCACCCGGCAGGGTGTAGCCGGGCATGGCCGGCGGATTGCCGGATTCGGAGTCGGCGCCGACCAGCATCGTGGTGCGGGAGATGATCTGGGTCAGCGGTGCACCGTCGTAGTAGTGGTAGCGGGCCAGCACGATGAAGTTGTTCACCGCGGCCGGCGCCAGCTGGCTGTTGAGGAACACCTTGATGTCGCCGACGCTGGTGCGTATGACGGCGTCGTAGACCACGTTGGGATCGATGCAGGTGGGCGGCGGCCCGGCGAACTGCGTGGTGCGGGGCGAGGAGCCGTCCTCGGCCGGGCAGGGCGTGGCGCCGGTGAGCGTGGCCCCCGGAGCGGCGGCTGGGGTGCTGACGGTCGGCCCCGGGATCGTGGAGGTGGTGGTCGCGTCGCCGGGGAGGCTGGAGGTCGTGGTCGAGGTCTTCGAGGTCTGCGGGTCGGTGCTGGACTTGGTGGCCGCGATGACCGTGCCGGCCACCGCCAGCAGGACCAGACCGCAGGCGGCGATGGCGAGGGCGCGGCTCGCGGCGGTCGGCCTTCTCGGCGGCCCGCCGGGCGGCCTGGTCGCGTTGGGCGCGCCGTTCGCGCTCACGTTGGCTCTTCTGGTTCGCCATGACCGCGCACGCTACCTGTCGGCACCGATCTGGAGCGCGCGGGGTGCTCCGGTAGCCTGCTCGCCCGTGGCTCTCGTCGTCCAGAAGTTCGGCGGCACCTCCGTCGCCGACCCCGAGCGCATGCGCGCGGTGGCCGATCACGTCGCCCGCACCAAGCGTCGGGGCAACGAGGTGGTCGTGGTCATCAGCGCCATGGGCAAGGAGACCGACGAGCTGCTCCGCCTGGCCACGGAGGTCTGCGACACCCGCCCCGGCCGCGAGATGGACATGCTCATCACCGCCGGCGAGCGCAAGGCCATCGCGCTGCTGTGCATGGCCCTGCACGACCTGGGCGTCGACGCCGAGTCGTTCACCGGCAGCCAGGCCGGCTTCATCACCGACACCACCCACACCAACGCCAAGATCCTCGAGGTGCGGCCCGACCGCATCCGCGAGGCCTCGACGCCGGGCCAGGTGCCGGTGGTCGGCGGCTCGCAGGGCGTGTCCACCGACCGCGACGTCACCTTCCTCGGCCGGGGCGGCTCCGACACCACCGCGGTGGCCCTGGCCCACGCGCTCGGCGCCGACGTCTGCGAGCTCTACACCGACGTGTCCGGCGTGTTCACCAGCGATCCCCGGGTGGTGCCCGACGCCCGCAAGATGGAGCGCGTCACGCTTCGACGAGCTGCTCGAGATGACGGCCAACGGCTGTCCCAAGCCGGCCATGCGGTCGGTCGAGTTCGCCCGCACCCACGGCGTCGACCTCGCACGTGCGCTCGGCCTTCACCTGGGAGCCGGGCACCCTGCGTCGCACCAAGGAGGACACCGACATGGAGCAGGCCATCATCTCGGCGGTCACCCACGACACCGACGAGGCCAAGGTCACCGTCGCCGGCGTGCCCGACCAGCCCGGCATCGCCGGCACGGCTGTTCCGGGCGCTGGCCGACGCGACATCAACGTCGACATGATCGTGCAGAACACGTCCGAGCAGGGCCTCACCGACATCTCCTTCACCGTGCCCCAGGGCGAGGCCGAGACGTCGCAGGCCGTGTGCGAGGGCCTGGCCGCCGAGATCGGCGCCGACGGACGTCACGCGCCGACGCCGACATCGCCCGCGTGAGCGTGGTCGGCGCCGGCATGAAGTCGCAACCCCGGCGTGGCCGCCACCGTGTTCGAGACCCTGGCCGCGGCACGGCATCAACATCGAGATGATCTCGACCTCGGCCATCCGCATCAGCTGCGTCGTGCGCGAGGACCAGGTCGAGGACGCCGTGCAGGTCCTGCACGACGCCTTCGAGCTGGCCATCGCCTCGGACTCCTGACCCGTCCGGATCGCTGACCCGGCCGCTTCGGCCCCGCTTCGGTGGGCCGCCCATCGTCCGGCCGACTGCGGCCATTTCGGCGAGGTCTCGGCTCAGCGGGTTTCGGTGGTCGCGGCAGGCCAATGCGCTTCCTCCGGCGCAGCGGCACCGCTAGCCTCGACGCCCATGCGGATCGGAATCGTCGGCGCCACCGGTCAGGTCGGCGGCGTCATGCGGGCCGTGCTGGCCGAGCGCCAGTTCCCCGTCGACGAGCTGCGCCTGTTCGCGTCCAGCCGCTCGGCCGGCCGCCGCCTGCACGTGGGGCGACGGCGAGATCGAGGTCGAGGACGCCGAGACGGCCGACTAGTCGGGCCTCGACATCGCCCTGTTCTCGGCCGGCGGCGCCACCTCGAAGGCCCTGGCCCCCCGGGTGGCCGAGGCCGGCGCCGTCGTCATCGACAACTCCTCGGCCTGGCGCATGGACCCCGACGTGCCGCTGGTGGTGCCCGAGGTCAACGCCCACGCCCTCGACGACATGCCGCAAGAACATCGTGGCCAACCCCAACTGCACGACCATGGTCGCCATGCCGGTGCTCAAGCCGCTCGACCTCGAGGCCGGGCTGCGCACGCTGATCGTCAGCACCTACCAGGCCGTCTCGGGCGGCGGCCTGGCCGGCACCGCCGAGCTCGACGAGCAGATCCGCAAGGTGGGCGACGGCGCCCCGCGCTGGCGCATGTCGGGCACCGCGGTCGACTTCCCGCCGCCGCACAAGTTCCCGACCACCGATCGCCTACAACGTCATCCCGTTCGCCGGCTCGCTCGTCGACGACGGCACGCGACGAGACCGACGAGGAGCAGAAGCTCCGCAACGAGAGCCGCAAGATCCTCGAGCTCCCCGACCTGGCGGTGTCGCGTCACCTGCGTGCGGGTGCCGGTCTACACCGGCCACTCGCTGTCGATCAACGCCGGCTTCGCCGAGGCCGATCTCGCCCGAGCAGGCCCGCCGCGTCCTGATCAAGGCCCGGGCGTCGAGCTGGCCGACGTGCCCACGCCGCTCATGGCGGCCGGCGTCGACCCCACCTTCGTGGGTCGCATCCGGGTCGATCCGACCGCAGACGCACGGCCTGTCGCTGTTCCTGTCGGGCGACAACCTGCGCAAGGGCGCCGCCCTCAACGCGGTGCAGATCGCCGAAGCGCTCCTCGCCCGCCGCCGCTGATGCCGCACCTGACGGCGGATCAGCCAGCACGAGGAGATCAGGTCGGCGGGTCGGTCGCGGTAGCGGGCGGCCGCGTCCTCGAGCGACAGGCCGAGCTGGTTGGCCAGCGAGGCCAGCCAGGCCAGACGTCGCCGAGCTCGTGGAGCTGCTGGTCGGGGGTGCCCTTGCGGACGGCCTGGGCCAGCTCGCCGACCTCCTCGGCAGAGCCAGGCCACCGTGGAGGGGATGCCCCGCTCCGCGTCCTGCTCGCCGTAGAGGTCCACCATCAGTGCCTGGAACTCGCCGATCTGCATGGCCGGGGAGCGTACGCCCCGGGGCGGAGGCGCTCAGCGCTGCGAGCGGCTCTGGTCGTTCTCGGACGCATCGACCGGTGGCCCGGCGGACCGGGTCGGCGGGCGCAGGTCGATCGTGGGGTGGGGGTCGAACTCGGTGGTCCGGACCACGCCACCGCCGTCGCGCTTGGCCATGTACATGAGCTGGTCGGCCAGCCGGACGACGCCCTCGAGCTGCTCGGGCGCATGGGTGCACGACACGACGCCGATGCTGGCGGTCGATGACACGCCCGGACCGTCGCGGAGCTGCTCGAGCACGCGATCAGCGACGCTCTCGGCTTGCGAAGGGCCGGCTCCCGGCAGGAGCAGGGCGAACTCGTCGCCGCCGATCCGTCCGAAGAGGTCGGTCGGGCGCAGGGTGCGGGCGGTGAGCTCGACGAAACGGCGCAACAGATCGTCGCCCGCGGCGTGGCTGATGGTGTCGTTGACCTCCTTGAGGCCGTCGACATCGAGGTAGACGAACGCCAGGGGACGGTCCTCTCGACGGGCCCGGGCCAGCTCGATGTCGACCCGCGTCGTAGAAGGCCCGGCGGGTCAGCACCCCGGTCAGGGCGTCGACGTCGGCCAGGCGCTCGTGATCCTCGAGCAGCTGGCGCTGGCCGGCCACGAGCCACACGACGAGCAGGTAGAACGCGAACGGCACGAGGGCGTTCCACAGCCAGACCCCACCGCTGTTGGCACCGGGATCGAGCTCCGCGATGAGCAGGCTGCCCAGGCTGACGGCGGCGGCGACCGCCGCGCCGAGGCCGACCCGGGTCAGCCAGGTGACCGCCACGACGGGCAGCACGTACAGGATCACCAGCGAGACGTTGGGTCCCGTCAGCCAGTCGACCACGCCCACGAGCACGCCGAACAGCACCCCGCCGAGGACGACGAGGCTGGCCGGCACCGAGCCGGGGCGTATCCGTGTGAGCAGGAGCTTCGAGCGCAAGGACTGCGGTCGATCGGGCATGGCGCGGTCTCCGGAAAGGTGGAACCCCCGCGAGCCCCTCGGTTGGAGAAGCCACCGTACTGCCGGGCATGTCCAGGTCCGGTCGCGGGGGATGGGAGTTGGACCTACCCCGTTCTAGGCCGATCTGGACCCGGCTACCGTGCGCGACGGACATCATCCGACTTCACAGGGGGAGCGCGATGCGCGAGATGCACCTCGAGGTCGACGCGGCCAAGGTCGGGTTCGATCCGGAGCGGCTGGCCCGGATCGACCGGCACTTCGAGCGCTACGTCGACGACGGCCGCCTGCCCGGGTGGCTGCTGGCCGTGAGCCGTGCGGGCCAGCTCGCCCACCTGTCCACGTACGGCCACCGTGACGTCGAGCAGAGCCTGCCGGTCGAGGCCGACACGCTCTTCCGCATCTACTCGATGTCGAAGCCGATCACGTCGGTGGCGGCGATGATGCTCTACGAGGAGGGGGCGTTCGAGCTGAAGGACCCGGTCAGCCGCTTCATACCGTCGTTCGCCGACCAGCGGGTCTACGTCAGCGGTCCGGCGGCCACCCCGGTGACGCGACCGGCCATCGAGCCGATGCGGATCTGGCACCTGCTCACCCACACGGCCGGCCTCACCTACGGGTTCCACCACGCGACGCCGGTCGACGCCGCCTACCGCCATGCGGGGTTCGAGTGGGGCAGCCCGAAGGACCGGTCGCTGGAGGAGGTGTGCGACATCTGGGCCGGCCTCCCGTTGCTGTTCGAGCCGGGCTCGGAGTGGAACTACTCGGTCGCCACCGACGTGCTGGGCCGGGTGGTCGAGGTGGCTTCGGGCCAGACGCTCGACGAGTTCTTCGCCGAGCGCATCTTCGGGCCCCTCGGCATGGACGACACCGCGTTCTTCGCAGCCGAGGCCGACCACGGTCGGCTGGCGGCGCTCTACATCCCGACCAGCGAGAGCGGGATCGCCCGCGTCGAGGCCATGGGCGCCGCCGCCCGGCACCGGCCGGTCATGCTGTCGGGCGGGGGCGGACTGGTCTCGTCGGCCGGTGACTACCACCGGTTCACCCAGATGCTGTTGCGGGGCGGTGAGCTCGACGGCGTGCGCCTGCTGGGGCGGGCCACGGTCGACTACATGACCCGGAACCACCTCCCCGGCGGCGTCGAGCTCGAGCAGATCGCCCGGCCCACGTTCTCGGAGACGTCGTTCACCGGCATGGGCTTCGGCCTCGGCTTCTCGGTCGTCGAGAGCCCGGCCCAGAACAAGGTCCTGTCCTCGGTCGGGGAGTACGCCTGGGGCGGCGCCGCCAGCACCGCGTTCTGGGTCGACCCCGTCGAGGAGATCACCGCGGTCTTCTTCACCCAGCTGCTGCCGTCGAGCACCTACAACATCCGCCCGCAGCTCAAGCAGCTCGTCTACCAGGCGCTCGTCGACTGACGTCCGGAGGTGGATAGCTTCTCCGGATGACCATCGATGCCCTGACCGAGGACGCCGACGACATCCGCCCGCAGGACGACCTGTTCGGCCACGTCAACGGCGACGCTGGCTGGCGACGGCCGAGATCCCACCCGACCTGACCCGCGATCGGCGGCTTCATCGACCTGGTGCTCGAGGCCGAGGCCGACGTCGGCGACATCCTCCGGGAGGCCGGCGAGGCGTCGGCCGCGGCGACCGCCGCGCCCGGCAGCGACCGCCAGAAGATCGGCGACCTCTTCGCCAGCTTCATGGACGAGGATCGCGATCGAGGCGCTCGGCATCGAGCCGCTCGCCGACGACCTCGCCGCGATCGACGCGCTGGCCGAGGTCGACGAGCTCGCCGGCGCTGCTCGGTCGCCTCCAGCGGCACGGGCATGGGCGGCGTGATCGAGAGCTACGTGAACACCGACGACCGCCAGTCGGACCGCTACATCGTCAACATCGTCCAGGGCGGGCATCGGCCTGCCCGACGAGGCGTACTACCGCGAGGACGCCTTCGCCGAGTCTGCGGGCGGCCTACGTCGCCCACGTCGGCGGCCATGCTGCGCCTCGTCGGCTGGGCCGACGACGCGGCCGACGGCCGGCGCCGACCGGGTGATGGCGCTCGAGACCCGCCTGGCGGCCGGCCACTGGGACAACGTCCGGTGCCGCGACGTGATCGCCGACCTACAACCTCACGACCCTCGACGAGCTGCAGGCCGCGGCGCCCGCGTTCGACTGGTCGGCCTGGGTCGCCGCGCTCGGCGGGACCGACGGACGCAGTTCGCCGAGGTGCTCGTCCGCCAGCCGAGCTACCTCGCGCGTGCTGTCCGACGCGCTCGCCGAGGTGCCGCTCGACGACTGGAAGGTGTGGCTCACCTTCCACCTCGTCAGCTCGGCCGCGCCGTACCTGAGCTCGGCCGTTCGTCGACCAGAACTTCGACTTCTACTCGCGCACGCTCGCCGGCGCCGAGGAGATGCGCGACCGGTGGAAGCGGGGCGTCGGCGCTCTGCAACGAGGCCGCTCGGCGAGGCCGTCGGCGCCGAGTACGTGGCCCGGGTCTTCCCGCCCGAGGCCAAGGCCCAGATGGACGAGCTGGTGGACAACCTGGTCGAGGCCTACCGCATCAGCATCGGCCGGCTCGAGTGGATGGGCGCCGACACCCGGCGAGCGGGCCCTGGCCAAGCTCGACCAGTTCCGCCCCAAGGTCGGCTACCCGGACACGCTGGCGCGACTACGGCGCACTCGACATCGTCCGCGACGACCTGGTCGGCAACGTGCGCCGGGCCTCGGCGTTCGAGACCGACCGCCAGCTGGCCAAGCTCGGCGCGCCGGTCGATCGCGACGAGTGGTTCATGACCCCGCAGACGGTCAACGCCTACTACAACCCCGGCACCAACGAGATCTGCTTCCCGGCCGCCATCCTGCGACCGCCGTTCTTCGACGCCGGCGCCGACCCCGCCCTCAACTACGGCGGCATCGGCGCGGTGATCGGCCACGAGATCGGCCACGGCTTCGACGACCAGGGCTCGCAGTACGACGGCGACGGCAACCTCGTGAACTGGTGGACCGACGACGACCGGACGCGGTTCAGCGAGCGCGCCGAGCAAGCTCATCGCCCAGTACGACGGCTTCGAGCCGCGGGACCTGCCCGGCCACCACGTCAACGGCGCGCTCACCGTCGGCGAGAACATCGGCGACCTCGGCGGCCTCACGATCGCGCTGCTGGCCTACGAGCTGAGCCTGGCCGGCGGCGACGCGCCGGTCGATCGACGGGCTCACCGGTCGCCAGCGTCTGTTCCACAACTGGGGCCTGATCTGGCGCATCAAGACGCGGCCCGAGCTCGCCCTCCAGATGCTGTCGGTCGATCCCGCACTCGCCGCCGGAGTTCCGGGCCAACATCGTGCGCAACCTCGACGAGTTCCACGACGCGTTCGCCACCACCCCCGGCGACGCGCTCTGGCTCGAACCCGAGGACCGCGTCCGCATCTGGTGACCTCGTTCCCCTGACCGCGGCAAAGCCCGAACTTGCGTGGAAAACCTGCGCCTGGCGGGTGTTGTCCACGCAAGTTCGCTCGGTTGTCGCCGCGGGACTGGCCGGGTCAGCGGGCGCGGTGGGTGTTGGCGTCGTCGGCGTAGGCGCGGTCCATCGCCCCCGGCCGCACCACCTCGAGCAGCGCGATCTCCGAGCCGTCGGACGAGGTGGCCAACGCGGCGTCGCCCTCCGGCGTACCCATCGGTCCCGCGACCTCCCAGCCCGCCGCGGTGAGCGCGGCCATGGCCGCGGTCGAGGTCGTCGACCGACCAGATCGGTAGCACGGAACCCGTCGGCCGGTGGTCGGCCAGCAGCACGAGCGTCCCCTCGCCGACCTCGAGCCCGGCCACGTCGGCCCCGAAGTGCTGGAACCGCCAGCGCACCGTCGCCCCGAACCCGGCGGTCCACTCGGCGACGGCGACCGAGGTGTCGTCGACCCCGACGTAGAGGAAGCGCAGCACTCGAGTGGCCATGCGGTCATTGTGCCGACTGAACGCATCTGGCGGCGGTACGTGGTCGGTCGCGTTACGTTCTTGGCGAGCGGAAAGAGGGAGGCTGGAGATGTCCCAGGCGAAGGTGCGTCTCGTGCTCGCGGTGCTGGCGGCGCTGGTGGTGATGGCGGGCTGCGTGAACGAGACGGCGTACTCCGGCGATGCCACCGGCCCGAAGGTTGCGATCGTCGGCGACGATGTCGTCGCATCAGCCGCGATGCAGATCCACGGGATCCTCGATCCCGGTCACCAGGTGCGCATCGTGGCGGTCGGCAACGCCACGGCCGCGAACCTGACGCCGAACGCGGCGTCCCTCGGTGCCACCCATCCGGCGGTCGCCGTCATCGAGGTCGGGACCAATGACGCGATCCGGGGCATCGCCGCGGCCGCGACCATCTCGGCGATCGATGCCGCCCGGGACTCCTTCGCGGCGCCGACCTGCAGGGCGCTGGTCTCCGTCAACGAGCACGTCACCAAGGTCGGCTTCGACGCAGCTGCTGCGCACCAGACCAACCTGGCCATCGCGGCGCGCGGCGACGAGGTGGTCGACTGGAACTCGGCGATCGCCTCGGATGTCGGCCTCTACACGACGGCGCCCGACCACCTCGTACCGACCGATGCAGGCAAGGCCTTGCTGGCCGAGCTCATCGCGCAGGCGACCGCCCGCTGCGTGGCGCCTGCGCACGTGTTCGTCGGCGGCATCCAGATCGGCTGCTCGCACTGCTACGGGCCGTACGCCGCGAGGTCGCCCGACGGTGGTGCGACCTGGACGGATGTGGCGACGCTGCCGAGCGTCCCTGGTGATGTGCTCGACACCGGCGGAACGCTGGTGTCGGCCGGATGGCTCGACGGGGCCTCCACGTTCGATGTGAACCGGGCCCACGTCGCCCGGTCGACCGACGGTGGCGCCACCTGGACCGATGCCACGACGCAACCTCCTGTGGCCAACCCGGTCGTGCCCGGCAACCTCTACGGCATCACCAGGACGGCTGGTCGGCTGGTCGTCGTCGGCAACGCCGTGACGCTCCCCTTCGCCTACATCGGCTACGCGGCCTACTCGACCGACGGTGGCGACACCTGGGTCGGGGCGACGACGCGGCCGCCGTGCTCCTACCTCTATGACGTGGCCGATGGTCCGACGGGCCTCGTTGCCGTGGGCAGCTCCGCGACGGGTGCATGCGTGGCGAGGTCGACCGACGGCGGCGCGACGTGGACCGCACCGACGACGCAGCCGGCCGGTGCGGCCAGGCTCTCCGGGGTGGCCCGCAGCGGCACCGCACTGGTCGCGGTCGGGAACACCTCGAGCGGCGTGGGCTACGTGGCCCGGTCGGCCGACGGCGGGCTCACCTGGACGGCCGGTGGCGTACCCGCGGGTTCGACCGAGCTCGGCGCCGTGATCGACGGACCCAGCGGGTTGATCACGGTCGGTACGGGCACCGGTACGCATCCGCTGGTCGCGCGCTCGACCGACGGCGGGACGACGTGGATCGCCTCGTCCGTGCCCGCCGTGGGTGGCAGCCTCGCCGGGGTGGCCCGCACCAGTGGCGGGTTGGTGGCCGTGGGCCTCGGGCTCGACCCGGTCACCACGGACCAGGATGGCCTCGTCCTGCGCTCGACCGACGGCGGGGCGACCTGGTCGCCGACGCTGACCCAGCCATCGCCGGCAGGGCTCGGCGGCAGCTTCTCGACGGTCGCCGAGGCCATCTGAGCACGGGGGATCCCAAAACCGGTTCTGGTGATGATCTGCGGGTCCACGGACCCTTCGATCATCACCAGCTCCTGGTGAAGCGGGAGTTCTGGTCGGGCTGGCGGGATTCGAACCCACGACCTCTTCGTCCCGAACGAAGCGCGCTACCAAGCTGCGCTACAGCCCGTAAGGGCGCTGAGCGTACCCGACCCACCCCCGTCGACTGCAAAGCGGATCCTGCGGTCTGCCCAGGCGTGTGGAGCAGCTCCACCGAACGCGCCAGATGGGCGAAGCCGGTTGGAGGGAGCCTGCGACCGGAGACCCAGACGATCAGGCCTCGATGATCTCGCCCGCTGCCAGGTCGGTGTCGGGGTCGACGCCCTCGAAGAACGAGGCGCCGTCGAGCAGGGTGTGCGGTGGCCCGGCGCAGGCGGAAGGCGTCGAGCGGCTTGATGAGCCAGCCGTCGGCGTCGGAGCGCTGGGCCAGGAACACGTCGGCGGCCCGGTCGAGCAGCATCAGCACCGCGGTGATCGGGATGCGGCCGGCGCCCTCCTCGTGGCGGATCGTCATGCAGGTGGCCATGCCGCCCATGTTGCCGATCTGCAGGTCGAGGATGACCAGGTCGGGCTCGACCTCGCGCGATGGCCGGCAGCACGTCGACGCCGGCGCGCACCCGGTACACGGTGGTCTCGTCGCCGCCGAGCGCGGCCTCGACCTCGTCGAAGATCCAGTCGGCGTCGGTGGCGAGCAGGACCGCTGGTCATCGGCGGGCAGACCGTAGCCCCGCGAGCGCCGGGATCCACCCGGCCACCGCTCGCGGCACGTCCGGTCAGGTACCTGCGGCGCGACTACCGTGCCCCGAGCGCGCCGTCGGCCACTGGAGGACTTCGTGCTCGAGATCCAGGTCGAGGACACCGGCTACGTACACGCTGTGCCGCCCGGTCGGCGAGCTCGACGCCTACACCGTCGGCCAGTTCCGCGAGGCGCTCGGCCGAGCTGGCGGCCAAGCGCCCGACTGCTCATCGACCTGTCCGAGGTGCCGTTCATGGACTCGGCCGGCCTCGGCGCGCTCATCGGCGGCATCCGCCGGGCCCGCGAGGCCGACGGCGAGGTCGCGGTGGCCTGCAGCCGCCCCACGCTCACCCGGCTGCTGCACACCACCGGCTTCGACCGCATCGTCCCGGTCACCGAGACCCTCGACGCGGCCGTCGACGCGCTGCTCAACCCGCCCGACGATCGACCGCGCTGATCGCTCGAGCGCCGGTCAGCGGCCGGGGAACAGGTAGCCGGCCGATCTCGGCCAGGCCGTCGAGGTCGTGCACGTCGGTGCTGCAGGAACGGCACCCGGACGACCGGGGCCGGCGCCACCTTGCGGCCAGGCCCGGCCAGGTGCTCCTCCTCGTGGCGCGCCACCGTGCAGGAAGTCGGCCAGGTTGGCGTAGAGCCCGCCGAGGTCGGTGCCGGCGAAGCGTCGTGGCCCGCTCGGCCGTGGCCGTCGGGCGACGGCGTCGCTGAACCGCGGGTGCATCCGGTTGACGATCGAGCGCCCGCACCGGGATGTCGGCCTCGCGCGAGCTTGCGTCGGCGAAGAACGTGGCCTCCTCGACGATGTCGCGCCGGGGCGCGGCCACGAGGACGAACGCGGTCGACGTCGTCGGCTCAGCAGGTCGAGCACCGCGCTCGGCCCGCTCCTGGAAGCCCTGCTCCATGCCGTCGAACGCCTGGAAGAACGCGATGGCGTCGTCGACGACGTCGCCGCCGACCACCTTCGACACCGTGCGCAGGAACGCCTGGGCGGCCACGTTCACCGCCTTCATGATGCCCCGGGTCGGGGCCATGAGCACCCGGTAGAGGCGGTGGTCGAGGAAGCGGGTGAGCCGGCGCGGCGCGTCGAGGAAGTCGAGCGCGTTGCGGGTCGGCGGCGTGTCGACGACGATCGAGGTCGAAGTCGCTGCTCGTCGTGCAGCTCGTAGAGCTTCTCCATCGCCATGTACTCCTGCGTGCCCGACAGGGCGCCGGAGATGTTGCGGTAGAAGCGGTTGTCGAGGATGCCCTCGGCCTGCTCGGGCGTCTCGGCGTGCTTGACGACGAGGTCGTCGAAGGTGCTCTTGGTGTCGAGCATCAGCGCCCACAGCTCGCCGGGCCAGTCGCCCTCGATCCGGCTCGGCGTGTTGGTGAGCCCCTCGAGGCCCAGGGCGTCGGCCAGCCGCTTGGCCGGGTCGATGGTGACCACGCACGGCCTCGACGCCCGAGCGCGGCGCCCTCGAGCGCGAGCACCGCCGCGGTGGTGGTCTTGCCGACGCCGCCCGAGCCGGTGCAGACGACGATCGCGGTGCTCGCGCACGATGCGCGCAGGTCGCCGCGTGCCGGCCGGTCCGGCGGCGCTCGGCTCACGCCGGGCCGCCGGGTCCGGCAGCGCCGTCGATGCCGGCCAGCAGCGCGGTCGGCGAGCACGTCGACGTCGCTCGGGCCCGAGGTCGGCCGTGAACAGGTACGGCAGGTGGATCTGGGGCAGCGGCAGCAGCTCGGCCAGGCGGTCGACCTGCTCGGCCTGCAGCGTCGCATGCGGTGGCGGCGGAACGCGGCGGCCTCGGCGCAGCGCCGTCGGCCTCGCCCGGGCGCAGGCGACGCGCCGGCCTCCGCGGCCGCCTCGCCGGGTCGGTGTCGAGCCCGGCGAGCGTCGGGGTAGAGGCCGTTGACCACGACCGGGCCCGAGGCTGACGCCGACCTCGTCCTCGAGGCTGTACGCCGTCTCGACCAGCTCGTTGACCGGGGTCTCCTCGGGCAGCGTGACGAGCACCACCTGGCACCGCGCCGGGTCGGTGAGCAGCTCGAGCACGTCCCGGGCCTGGGTGTTGATCGGGCCCGACGCGCACGGCGTCGAGCAGGCCGCGGGCCGAGCGCAGGAACGTGATGGCGTGGCCGGCGGCGGGGGCGTCGAGCACGATCAGGTCGGCGGCCTTGCCGCCGCTCGAGCTGCTTGACCTTGCCGAGGATGAGGATGTCCTTGATGCCCGGGCGCCGCGGTGGCGACCATGTCGAGCGCGCCCGCTGGCGACCAGGCGCCGCGAGATCCGGCTCATGCCGTGGTCCTCGAGGTACTCGAGCAGGGCGTCGTCGGGCGTGAGCGTGCGGGCCCGCACGTCGCGCGGCGCCGTCGGGTCCGCCGCCGGGCGACAGCACGACCTCGTCGTAGTCGAACGGCGGCTGGCCGAACAGGGTGGCCAGGCCGCTCTTGCCCTCGACCTCGACGATCAGCGTCGACAGCCCGGCCAGCGCCGCGGCGCGGGCCAGCGCGGCGCTGACCGTGGTTTTGCCCACGCCGCCCTTCCCGGCCACGATGACCACGCGGGATGCTGCGAAGAACTGCGCAGGATCCAACCTTTTCCCTTCGGAGGAACGTGAGCCGCAGACTACCGACCCTGCGCCGTGGCTCGGTCATCGCCGCGCTGCGTGCCGATGGCCCGTCGGCGCTGGTCGGCTCGCCGCCGGTGCTGTCGTGCGTCGCTGCCGGCTCGGCGCCGACGCGGCCGTCCGCGGCGGCTCGGCCCGCGACGGCCTCGCCGGCGGCCGGCACACCGGCCACGACCGACGCGCACGCGGCGACGTCGGCACGACGGCGGCTTCGTCGCCGTGCATCAAGGTCAGCGGGCTGCTCGACCCGGTCCTGGTCGACTTCATCGAGCAGTCGATCGACCACGCCGAGCGGCCAGGTGCGCCGGCGCTGGTCCTCCAGGTCGACACTCGACCGGCGTCGGTGGTCTCCGACGCCGAGCTCGCCGGCCTGCTCGAACCAGATCGCCGACGTCGACGGTGCCCGGTCGACGTCTGGGTCGGCCCCAGCGGCTCGAAGCTCGACCGGGCGCGGCGGCGCTGGCTGGTCGGCGTGGCCGACCGAGGTCGGCATGGCCCCGGGCACCGACGCTCGGCGACTCGCGGCGCGCGCTGCCCGAGCGGCGTCGCCGCATGCGACCGAGGCCGCGCGATCGGCGCCGCTGATCGACGACACCGTCGGCGCCGACGCGAGGCCGCGGACCTCGGGATCACGACTCGTCGACGGCGCCGACGATCGGCGACTTCATCGTCAACCTGCCCGGCGTCGAGACCCGCGAGGTCACCCAGGACGACGGCCAGACCCGCCGCGAGCCCGTCACCCAGGTGCGTGTTCAGCCAGCTCTCGCTCGCTCGACAGCTGATGCACACCGTGGCCAGCCCGGCGGTGGCCTACCTGCTGCTCGCCATCGGGCTGGCCTGCTGATCTTCGAGCTGTTCACCGCCGGCGTCGGCGTGGCCGGCGTGGTCGGCGCCGGCGCGCTTCGTCCTGGCTGCTACGGCCTGGCCGTGCTGCCCGACGCACTGGTGGGGCATCGCGCCATCGTGGCTGTCGATGGTCGCGTTCGCCATCGACGTGCAGACCGGCGTGCCCCGCTTCTGGACCGGCGTCGGCATGGTCGCTGTTCGTCGTCGGCTCGCTCACGCTCTACGACGGCGTGTCGATGTCGTGGATCACGCTCGCTGGTCGGCATCGTCGGCGTGGTCGCTCGACCTTCATCGCCGGCATGCCGGCCATGGTGCGCACCCGCTTCTCGACGCCGACCATCGGGCGGGAGTGGATGATCGGCGAGATGGGCCGGGCCGTCACCGCCATCGCCCCCGACGGCATCGTGCAGGTCCGCGAGGCGCCTGTGGCGGGCCTACACCAACCGGGCCACGCCGATCGAGCGAGCTCGACCGGGTGCGGGTGGTCGGCATCGAGGGCCTGGTGCTCGAGGTCGAGCCCGAGGAGGGCGCGGCGCCGCGACTACCGCGAGCGCGGACGCCAAGGCCACCGACTCGGCGACCGACCGCGATGCGATCGGCGATCGGCCTCGGCTGACGGTCGAGTCATCGTCTCCAGCGCAGCTGAGGATCATCCCGTCTGACCAGCGCTTGGTCGCGATGTCGAGCACCGCGCTAACAAAAGTTCACCCCTTGTGTGGCCAAATGCGCGGTTGTAGGGTCGGCCTTCGGAAAGGGGGACGACGTTGAGTGCTCAGCGGAGTGAAGAAACCTGGCAGGTGAAGGCAGCGTGCCGGGGCCACAGGCCGCGGTGTTCTTCCCGCCGCCCGCAGTTCGAGCGCAAGGACGAGAAGCTCGAGCGCGAAGCCCGGGCCAAGGAGATCTGCGCCTCGTGCGCCGTGAAGAGCCGATTGCCTCGACTACGCCATCAGCATCCGTGAGCCGCACGGCATCTGGGGCGGGCTCAACGAGGTCGAGCGCAAGCACCTCATGGGGCAGCGCGCCGGCTAGATCTCGCTTGGCCGTGGTCACACCGGGGGGGTGGCCACGGCGCGAGCGCCGAGCGCCCTGCCACGACGTCCGCTTGGCCCACCTGCTTGGCCCTCGGTCGCAGGCTCGTCGGTCGGCTTCGCCCACGCCAGGCTGGTCGGTGGTGCTGCGTCGCTCACGGCATCGCGTGGCCGTGCCGGTCGGCCAGTCGCGAGGCGTCGTGGCGTCTGACCGGGGGGCGTGCAGGGCGTTCGCCGGTAGGCTTGATACGGGTGCCGTGGTTGGCGTGTTCGCTCTGCTGATGGTCCTGATCCTCGTCCCGATCGTCGAGCTCTACGTCATGGTGCAGGTGGCCGGCGTCATCGGCGTGCTGCCCACGGTCGTGCTGGTCGTGGCATGTGCTTCGCCGGCGCCTGGCTCATGAAGGTCGAGGGCCTGGGCGTGCTGCGCAGGATGCAGCGCCAGATGAACGCCGGCGAGATGCCGACCACCGAGGCCGTCAACGGCGTGCTGATCCTGGTCGGCGGCGCTGCTGATGCTCGTGCCCGGGTTTCGTCACCGGCATCATCGGCCTGCTGCTGCTGCTGCCGCCGGTGCGGGCGCTGCTGCGGCCCCTCGTGGTGGCCCGGGTGCAGCGCCGGATCGATCGCGGCAGCGCCCGGTTCATGGTGTTCTCGTCCGGATCGCCGTCGGCCGGCGCCGGTGGTGGGCGCCGAGCACGTTCGGCGGCCGGGTCTACGACGCGGACTCCCACCTCGATCCGACCCGGAGCCACCCCGGTCGAGCCGGACGGGCCGCGATCCGTTCGGCGCCGCCGCCTGAGCTGGGCCCATGACCGAGGTGCCGCTGCGGGACGCCGCCACCGTGATGCTGGTGCGCGACACGCCCGTCGGTGAGCGCGCCACGCCGGGTGATCGCAACGGTGAGAGCAGAGACCCCGGCGACGACAGCGTCCTCGAGGTGTTCATGCTGCGGCGCAACCTGCAGTCCGACTTCGTCGGTGGCGCCTACGTGTTCCCCGGCGGCGGGGTCGACGACCACGATCGCCACGACGACCTCGAACCGATCTGCCACGGGTCGCACCGACGCCGAGGCCTCGGCCCAGCTCGGCATCGACCGCGGCGGCCTGGCCTTCTGGGTGGCCGCCATCCGCGAGTCGTTCGAGGAGGCCGGCGTGCTGCTGGCCTACCGCCCGGGACCCGGCGGCCGGGATCATCCGCCTCGACGCGCCCGAGGTCGTCGACCGCTTCGCCGAGCACCGCCGGGCCGTCGACTCCAGCGAGCGCCGGCTGTCGAGATCTGCGCCGACGAGCACCTCACGCTGGCCGTCGACACCATGCACTACTTCTCGCCACTGGATCACGCCCGAGGGCCAGCACCGGCGCTACGACACCCGGTTCTTCGTGGCCCGGGCGCCCGAGGCCCAGGTGCCGCTGCACGACGACCGCGAGGTCATCGCCAACCTGTGGATCCGCCCCGTCGACGCGCTGGCCCGCCACCGGGCCGGCGAGTTCGAGATGATCTTCCCGACGATCCGCACGCCTCGAGGCGCTCGAGCGGTTCGCCTCGGCCGACGACCTGCTGGCCGCGGCGGCCGCCATCGGCGACGTGCCGACCATCCTGCCCCGGATCGTCGCCGACCAGGGTGGCGTGCGCATCGTGCTGCCCGGCGACCCCGGCTACGACGACCTCATCTCGGTCGAGACTGCCCGACGGCATGCCGCTCACCGCGCTGTCGGCCCAGTCGCGCCGCGGGAGGCTCCGATGCCTCGTCGTAAGCCGCCCGAGGTGCTCGACCCCGATGCCCCGCCCCCACCACCCGAGCCGCTGGTGCCCGGCGTGGCCCGGGCGCTGAGCCCGCTGGTGCGGCGCATCGTCGCCCCCAACCCCGGCATGATGACCGGCCCCGGCACCAACACCTACCTCGTCGGCATCGACGAGATCGCGGTGATCGACCCGGGTCCCGACGACGCCGACGCACCTCGACGCCATCGCCGGGTGCGGCGGCGATCGCATCCGCTGGATCTTGTGCACCCACACCCACCCCGACCACTCGCCGGGCGCGGCCGGCCTCAAGGCCCGCACCGGCGCCGAGGTCCTGGCCTACGACTCGCGGGACGGGCTCGAGGTCGACACCAAGATCCGCGACGGCGGCCGCATCGAGGCCACCGAGTTCCGGCTGCGGGCCGTGCACACGCCGGGCCACGCCTCGAACCACCTCTGCTACGTCCTGGAGGAGGAGCACGTGCTCTTCTCCGGCGACCACATCATGGAGGGCTCCACCGTCGTCATCAGCCCGCCCGACGGCAACATGGCCCAGTACCTCGAGTCGCTGGCCAAGGTGCGGGCCATCCGGCTGAAGGCCATCGCCCCCGGCCACGGCCGGCTCATCGAGGACCCGAAGGCCGCCATCGACGACTACGTCGAGCACCGCCTGGCCCGGGAGCAGCAGATCCTCGACCTGGTGACCGAGTCCGGCACGACCAAGATCGACGACCTGGTCGAGGTCATCTACGCCGACATCAACCCCGACCTGCACCCCATGGCCCGCAAGACCGTGCACGCCCACCTGATCAAGCTGGGCAAGGAGGGCAAGGTCAAGGGCCGCGGCATCGACGGCAAGTACACCGCCCTCTGACCCGAGCCCCTGGCATCCCCGACCGGCCGAGCCGAACCGGTGGCGGTCGGTACGTCCCTGGGTGCACAGATCACCACCAGTTGGGGCCCGGGAACCCGGTGGGTTCGGCGGGACGTCTGCAACGGTTCGGCGGGCTGAGGCGTCGTAGAGGTGTGGAGATGCGGGCGGTGATGACGCAACGGGACCTCGAGGCCTTCTATCGGGATCAGTACGTCCCGATGTTGCGTCTGGCTCGACTGCTCACCGGCTCGGTGGCGGTGGCCGAAGACGTCACCCAGGACGTGTTCGTCCGCATCGCCCCGCGGCTGGGCACGCTCGACCGGCCAGCGGCCTACCTGCGGACGATGGTGGTGAACGTGTGCCGATCCCACCATCGTCACGAGGCGGTGAAGGCACGGGTGGCGTCGACCCAGGAGGCGGAGCTCGAGCGCACCGAGCCGCTGGTGCCCAGCCATCTGGTCGAGCTGGACGACGCGCTGGCCGTCCTGCCCGAGCGCCAACGGGCCGCCATCGTCCTGCGCTACTACGCCGACCTGCCCGAAGCCGAGATCGCCGAGATGCTCGGCTGCCGCCCTTCCACCGTGCGCACGCTTGTCGCCCGTGGCATGGCGGCCCTGCGAGAGGTGATCGAACCATGACGACCCCGACCTCTACCGAGGGGCGGCTCCGGTCGATGCTGATCGAGCTGGCCGAGTCCACCCCGATCCGCACCGAGCCCCCGGTCCTGCCCGAGGCGCTGGTCGAGGTGACCGACGAGCTCGACGACCGACGACCGATCCCCACCGCTCCACACGAGCACGAGCACGAGCACATCGGGGTTGTCGGGCGCGTCGGCCCGGACGTACCGGGCGAGCCGCGCGGGGCAGACGGGCGTGGCCCGCTGGTCGGGTCCGGAGGCATCGACGAGGTGGCGGTCCTTCGGGCGCGTCGATCCGGTGGGTCGCGGCTGGCGTGGGCGCTGACCGCGGTGGCGGGCGTGCTGTTGGCTGTCCTGCTGGTCAGCGTGCTGCGGGCCAGGGACACCGCCGATCCGTTCGCGCACGACCCGGCGGACGTCCCGGCGGTCGACCTGGGCGCGCTGGCCGGTGGACGGCTGGCGTTCGTGGTGGAGAACGATCTGTTCGTGGCCGATGCACAGGCGGGGGTGACGCGAAGGATCACCGACGTCGGTCGGGGCAACGAGGTCTCCAACGTGAGCTGGTCGCACGACGGCGAGTGGATCGCGTTCGAGGTCCACGATCAGAACGGCTTCTGGATCGTGCGCCACGACGGGAGCGAGCGCCATCACGTGTCGACGTCGTCCAACACGTACGCCTGGTCGCCGACGAACGAGGAGCTGGTGTACGCCGACAGCGAGAAGGTCTGGGTGACGCAGGCCGACGGGACCTCGCGGGCACTCGAAGGGAACTTCCCGCCCGCCGACTACACGAACGTGGTGTGGTCGCCCGATGGCACCCGCGTCGCCTTCGCCGGGTCGGCCGGCAACCTCGCCATCGGCACGCTCCAGGGGCAGCCCGACGCCGGGTGGGGCTCGCGGGTGTCCCCTCCTGTGCGGACGGTCCTGGCGTGGCCCCGATCGGACTACATGGTGGTGGAGCAGCTCGAACCGCAGGGTTCGCTGCTCGCCTTCGACCCCGGCACGAGCGCAACGACTCCGCTGGCCACGATCGCCCACTGGGACGGCGGGCCGAACGAGGTCGGCATCGACCCGGTCGGGGCGCGGATGGTGATCATCACCGACGCCGAGCTCTGGTCGTGCCCGCTCGACCGTGGGGTCGACGCCGGCTGTTCCGCACTCGGCGTGCCGGGTCTCGGGCTCTCCTCGCCGGTGTTCGTGCCGGGGTCTGACGACGTCAGCTTCATCTCCACAGAGCCGATGTCCGGCATCGTGCCGAGAGGAGCGTCACTCGTCACGATCTCGTTCGCTGCCGACGCGACCTCGCGTGAGCCGGTCGTGATCGGTCGGGTCGCCTCGTTGCGTCGCGGTTCCATCGACCTCGGGACCACGAGCTACGGCGTCGTCCCCGAGGACCAGATCCCGCTCGGCGGGGGGTTCCTCGTCCGCGTCGACGAGCGCTCCATCGACCTCATGACGGCGAGCGGCTCACCGCCGTCCCGCACCGTCGTGGCCGGCGATCGGTTCCTGCCCCCCGCCGACGAGTACCCCGGCGGCTCCGGCCTCGCCTACTGGCATCGCTGAACGACCGAGCCGAACTGGTAGCGATCGGTACGTCACCGGGTGCACAGATCGCCACCAGTTCGAGCTCGGGGGGCGTCGGGGCGTGGTCGGGACGGCGGGCGGTGGCCGATCCGCCGGATGAGGGGTACGGTCCGCGGGACGGGGGCTGCCGCCGGCAGCACCGCACGCATCCAGGGGGATACGGCATGGCCGACTACCAGCTCTTCATCGACGGCGAGTTCAGCGACGCCGCCGTCCGGCGAGACCTTCGCCACCTACAACCCGGGCACGGGCGAGAAGATCGCCGACCTGCCCAAGGCCGACCGGGACGACGCCGTCCGGGCCATCGAGGCGGCCCGCAAGGCGTTCGACGAGGGGCCCTGGCCGCAGCCTGTCCGGCGCCGAGCGCGGCGCCAAGCTGCGCCAGATCGCCGAGCTCATCGCCGACAACGCGGCCGAGCTGGCCGAGCTCGAGGCCCTCGACGGCGGCGGCACCATCCGCAAGGCGCATGCTGGCCGACGTGCCCGGCGCCGCCGAGCGCGTTCGAGTGGTTCGCCAAGATGCGCCGAGACGCCAGCCCGACCGGGTCGACCTCGACGGCTCGCCGTTCCCGGAGTCGCAGAACTACGTGCGCTACGAGCCGATCGGCGTGACCACCGGCATCATCCCGTGGAACTTCCCGCTGATCATGGCGGCCTGGAAGATCGCCCCGTCGCTCGCCGCCGGCAACTGCTACGGTCATCAAGCCGGCGTCGTTCACGTCGATCACCGCGCTGCAAGCTGGCCCAGCTCATCGCCGAGGCCGACCTGCCGCCGGGCGTCGTCAACGTCCTCGCCGGGCCCGGGCGGCACGCGTCGGCGAGGAGCTGGCCGGCAACCCGCTGGTCGACAAGACCGCGTTCACCGGCTCGACCGAGGTCGGCCGGCGCATCATGCAGCTGGCATCGGGCAACGTGAAGCCGGTGACCCTCGAGCTGGGCGGCAAGTCGGCCAACATCGTGCTCGACGACGCCGATCTCGACCAGGCCGCGGCCGCGGTGCTGTGGGGCACGTTCATGCACGGTGGCCAGGTGTGCGAGTCGGGCACCCGGGCGCTGGTGCAGCGGGGCGTCTACGACGAGTTCGTCAGCCTGCTGGCCGACCGGGCCGGCAAGATCGTGCATCGGCGACCAGCTCGACATGGGCACCGACCTCGGGCCGCTCGTCGGTCGCCAGCCAGGTCGAGACGGTCGAGCGCTACGTGGCGCTCGGCCGTGACGAGGTCGGCGAGCCGATCACCGGCGGCGCCAAGCCCGAGGGCCTGCCCGAGCGGCCTCGACCGCAACGCCTTCTTCCAGCCGACGATCTTCACCGACGTCGACAACAAGGCCAAGATCGCCCAGGAGGAGATCTTCGGCCCGGTGCTGTGCGTCATCCCGTTCGACTCCGACGACGAGGCCGTGGCCATCGCCAACGACTCGATCTACGGCCTGGCCGGCGGCGTGCAGTCCGGCAACCTCGAGCGGGCCGAGAGCGTCGCCGCCCGCATGCGCACCGGCACCGTGTGGATCAACGACTACCACCTGATCGATCCGGAGCGGCCCGTTCGGCGGCTACAAGCAGTCCGGCATCGGCCGCGAGCTCGGCACCGCAGGGCTACGACATCTACCGCCAGACCAAGCACGTCCACATCAACCCCGAGACCGCCGGTCGCGACAACCACTTCCACTACGCCGTGCTCAGCGCCAACATCTGAACACCGGCCGCGTCACCGGCGGCATCAGACCTCCGGCGGCTTCCTGTCACCCGCCCTGGCGAATCCTGTCCCTTCAGCGTGGGCTGCGGCCTCGCTGACGGGACACGTTTCGCGTTCTGGGGACGACCCCGAGGAACGAGGCTCGGGGACGAGCTCGGGTCAGCCGGGACGAGGTAGAGGGCGAGGCCCGCTTCTTCGCGGCGGTCGGCCTCGCCGAGCAGGCGCAGGTGCTCGAGGTGGGCGTAGGTCTCGCTCTCGGCCATGTGGCCCCACGAGCGCTCCTTGAACAGCTGTGCGCATCAGGTCGTTGCACCGTGGCCCAGCCCTGGTCGTGCGAGGCGACGCGCAGCGGCTTCGAGCCGCTCGGCGTGGTGCTCCTTGATGTCGTCGACGCGACCGGGCAGGTCGGTGAACGGGTGGCCGTGGGCCGGCAGGACGATCGGTGACGCCCTCGAAGGCGGCCACCCGGTCGAGCGAGTCGAGGTAGGCCCGCAGCGGGTCGCCCTCGATCAGCCCCGAGATGTGCGGCGTGATGGTCGGCAGCACGTGGTCGCCGGACAGCAGCACGCCGCCCTCCGGGTCGAACAGGCAGAGGTGGTCGTTGGTGTGGCCGGGGGTGTAGACGCCCATCCACTCGCGGTTGCCGAGGGCCAGCCGGTCGGAGTCGTCGACGTGCACCGTCGGGTCGGGACGGCGGAAGAAGGCGAACATCTCGCGCCGACGCTCCATCACGACCTTGCGCTCGTCACCGACGAGGCGACCGCCGTCGCCCACCCCAGGGCGACGGCATGGCGAAGTCCTCGGGCAGCTCCGTCGTCGGGGTCGTCGAGCAGGCCCGCGCCTCGAGCTCGCGCTCGCCGCCGTCGTCCTTCGGATCGCAGCCCAGCCGGAAGTGGCTCGACGCCACGATCTGGGCGCCGCTCTCCTGCGGCCAGCATGCCCGCGCCGCCGAAGTGGTCCGGGTGGGAGTGGGTCACGATCACGTGGTGCACCCGGTTCAGGGGGATGCCGGCGCTGTCCATGCGGGACATGCAGCGCCTTCCACGACGCCTCGCCCGGCAGGCCCGGATCGACCAGCGTGAAGCCGTCGCCGTCCTCGAGCGCGTAGGTGTTGACGTGGCCGAGGCCGGGGAGCGAGATCGGCAGCTGCATGCGCAGGATGCCGGGCGCCACCTCGTGGATCTCGGTGGTGGCCTCTTCCTGCTCCTGCTTGCGGGGCCGGGTGGTGCCGTCGGCCGCGGCCGAGGAGTGATCGTGCGAGTGGCCGGGCGCGTGGTCTGGTGTCATGAGGATCTCCGAGGCGATGCCTGCCCGGGTCCGGGTCAGGCTCGGTGCGCCCGTTCAGTTCCCGCCACCATAACTTGACCGCGCGGTCAGGTACACATGCCCGAGCGGCGTCACGGGGGCATCCAGGGGTCATCCCGGAGCGGGCATGGTGAGGTCGAGGTCCCAGCTCCGCGCGACGAACACGGGCTGGAATCCCATGCGGGCGTAGAGCTCCTTCGGCCAGTCGTCCAGGAGCGAGCCGATGACCACCGGTCCCGCGCCCGCGGGCGCGGGCGTCGGCGGTGGCGTGGGTGATCAGCGCCCGCGCGATGCCCCGACCGCGGACCGACTCGTCCACGAACAGGTCCTCGACCAGCCCGACGCCGTCGACTCCCGGCATGGACGAGAACATGCCGACCGGCCGGGCGTCGATCCGGGCCAGCCACGGCTGCATCTCGGGAGCTTTGCGGCGCTTGTGGCCCACCATGCGGTGGCTCAGGTCCTCGGGCCACGGTTCGCGGTCGGCCTTGGCCGCCTCCTCGAGGTGGTCGAGGCGGGTCACGCTGTACATGTCGTCCCAGTCGTGGTCATCGACGACGGGGTCGATGCGGAGCCCCGAGGTCGGCGGGCCGAGGTCGGGGAGCTCGCCCACCAGGACGTGCTGCAAGGTGGGGTCGAGCTTCCAGCCGTCGAGCGCCAGCCGGGCCTCGATCGGGTCGGGTGTGTCGAGGTCGATGCGGAGCTGGCGGTGCGCGAGGCCTGCGTAGACCTCCTCGATCCGCCGGAGCAGCTGCTCGATCTCGTCGGGGGACGATGCCCTGGCCGACTGGACGAAGTTGGCGTCCCACACGTTCGGGCGATCCTCGTCTCGCCCGAACGTGGCCAGTGGCTCCACCTGCAGCTCCTGGCCGAGGCCGTGGTAACGGGCGAGCGTGGCTTCCATCCGGCGCCGCACCTCGACCGAACCGCCGAGGTCGGCGAGATCGATGGCTCTCACGGGTCCCGCTCAGGCGTGCTGCGGCGTGGTGCCGGGCTTGGGTGGCGCGGGCACGAGGAACGTCTCGCGGTAGTAGCGCAGCTCTTCGACGCTCTCCCGGATGTCGTCGAGCGCCCGGTGTCCCTCGGCCTTGCGGGGCGCGCCGCCGAGGATGGTGGGGTTCCAGCGCTTGGCCAGCTCCTTCAGCGTCGACACGTCGACCGAGCGGTAGTGCAGGAACTCCTCGATCTCGGGCAGGTGCACGGACAGGAAGCGTCGATCGGTGCCGATGGAGTTGCCGCACAAGGGGACCGAGCGCTCGGTCGAGATGTGCGACCGCAGGAACGCCAGCGTCTGTGCGCCGGCCTCGGCCAGCGAGATCGTCGAGGCGCGGATCTGCTCGGTCAGCCCGCTCTTGGTGTGCATCTGCACGACGACGTCGGCCATCTCGCTCAGCTCGGCCTCGGTGGCGTGGACCACGAGGTCGGGTCCCTCGGCGATCAACTCGAGATTGTCGTCGGTGAGCAGCGTGGCGATCTCGACGATGACATGGCGGGACGGGTCGAGACCCGTCATCTCGAGATCCATCCAGGCCAGCATTCCGGCGATGCTAGTGGTCGACGCGTCGCCAACGGTGGCCGCTGGGCGCCGATGGGTGACGACGTGGAGGTGCTATCGGTCGGTGGCCTCGTCGAGGGCCGCAGGAGGCACCACGTACGAGCCGTCGGGCTCGGGGCCGAACGGCACGACCCGGACGACCGCCGACGGCTCGAGCGCTCCGTAGATGTGGGGATACACCGCTCCGGGGCGGGCCTCCTCCCACTTGATCTCGGCGGCCACCGCGTCGGGATCGATCACCAGCAGCACGAGATCGGGCACCTCGGTGTAGTACCGCTCGGCCGTGCCCGGGACCTGCTCGACGGTCGAGGTGTGGATGAACCCCTCGTCGGCCAGGCTCGGCGCGGTGTAGCGATCGGCGGCGAGGGCGTCGCGCCACTCGCCGGCAGTCGTGATGTGGAAGATCGGGTCGGCCATCTCGCCAGCCTGCCACGCGATCGCCGTCGGGCGACCCGTTGCCGCCCCTGGCGTAGATCCGGCCGAGAAGCCGGCTCAGATCGACGCATGGTCGAGTCGGGGTCGACGGTGGGAGGTTCGGGAGGAGGTGGGGCACCTAGGCTCTGCCCTCATGCTGGCCGTGCCGATCGTCCGTCTCGACCCCGACCTGCCGCTGCCGGCCTATGCCAAGCCGGGCGACGCGGGCATCGACCTGCTGGCCCGCGAGGACGTGATGATCCCCCGGGCCGGTGGTCGGGTGCTGGTGCCGACGGGCGTGGCGGTGGCCATCCCCGCGGGGTACGCGGGCTTCATCCAGCCCCGCAGCGGTCTGGCCCTGAAGTATGGAGTCACCTGCCTCAACACCCCAGGGCTGATCGACAGCGGCTATCGGGGCGAGCTGAAGGTGCTGCTCGTGAACACCGATCCACATGCCGGCCACCAGATCGAACGGGGCGAGCGGATCGCCCAGCTGGTGGTGCAGCAGGTCGAGCACGTCGCCTTCGAGGTGGTCGACGAGCTGCCGGCCGACAGCGAGCGGGGCGACGGCGGGTTCGGCCACACCGGCCGCTGATCTCCTGGCCGCTGATCCCCTCGAGCCGGCTGAACCCGGGTCAGTGGTGGAGCTTGAGGAGGTGCACGTGGTGGCCGGACTCGTCCACCTCGTAGGCATCGACCGTGTCGCTGACGATGGCCTCGAACCGGCCCAGCGCGCCCTGGTCGACCCAGGGCTGGTCGCTGCCAGCGGTCGAGAACGCGTCGATGGCCAGCCGGCCGGGCTCGACGGTGTAGGTCAGGGTGATCTCGCCCGACACGCCTTCGGGCCGCAGCAGCAGGATCACCATCTCGTCGACGGCCAGTCGCAGGTCATCGATCTCGGGGAAGCTGAAGCCGAGCCGGAGCGCGAGGTTCGACGTCGTGATGCGGGCCAGCCGTCCGTACTCCGGCTCGGCGGGGAGGGCCAGCCGGATCTGTTCGTGGGTCGCCTCGGCGCGGGGCATCGGGGACAGCTTCGCACGCGTCGCCCAGAGGGGAGCGGCTCAGGGGGTGGGTTCGCGCGACGACCGACGCCGGATCCTTGTCGGCGCGGCGGCCGAGGTAGGAGGGATGGCGGAGCACCCCGTCGGCGGTCCACTCGCCGAACGCCACCTCGACCACGAGCTGCGGATCGAGCCACCGGGCGTGGCGTCCGACCGGTCCGGGCGGCGGTGGGTCGAACGGGTTGCGGTCGCTCCCGAGCGTCTCGAAGAGGCGGAGCAGCTCGGCCAACTCCCGCTCGTCGAACCCGGTGCCGACCCGACCGGCGTAGTGCAGGGGTCCTCCCGATCCGCGTGCATCGGCTGCACCGGGGTCGTGGTAGCCGACGAGGATCGCGCCGAGGGTGGACGACCGGTTGCCCTCGCCGGGGAGCCAACCGCCGACCACCAGCTCCTGGCGACGGCGGATCTTCAGCTTGCGCCACGCGCTCGACCGTTTGCCGATCTCGTAGGTGCTGTCGATGCGCTTGGCGATCAGGCCCTCGAGCCCCTGATCGCCGACGGCGGCCAGCAGCTCGGAGCCGGAGCCGGTCTCGGGCTGCGGCACGGTCCAGCTGGGCCCTGGCTCGACGAGCTGGCTGAGCAACCGCTTGCGGTCCAGGTAGGGGACGGGTGTGACGTCGTGGCCGTCGAGCCACAGCACGTCGAACACCACGTACGCGACCGGCTGGGTGGCCGCGCCCTCGGCTGCGGCCGCCGCGTTGCTCACGTGCATGCGGTGCTGGAGCCGCCCGAAGTCGGGTCGGCCGTCAGGGGCGAACGTGATGATCTCGCCGTCGAGGATCACCCGGTTGGCGACCAGCGACGTGGCCAGCGGAGCCAGCTCCGGGAACCGCAAGGTGGCGTCGATCCCGTTGGACGACGTCAACCGCAGCGCGCCCCTGTCGCAGAACGCGATGGCCCGCATGCCGTCCCACTTGATCTCGTAGGCCCACCCCGTGTCGTCGGACGGCGTGGGGCCGGTCGTGGCCCGCATCGGCGTGATCGAGCCGGGCATCCCCGGTTCAGAGCGCGGAGCCATCCGCTGAGCGTAGGTTCCTCTCCGAACCCCCGTAGCCCCGAACTTGCGTGGACAACCCGCGCGTTCGGCGGAGGAAGCTACGCAAGTTCGGAGGTTGTCGGGGAGGTCGGGCGGTCCCCGAGGGTGCGGCTCCAGCCGGCCAGGCGCCATCCGAGCTCGAGCAGCCCGGCGGCGAGGGCGCCGATGCCGACGGCGGCCAGGGTCATGGAGTCGGTCGGGATGGGAAGGTCGAAGTAGCGGCGCAGCGGCGGGATGAGGAGGACGCCCACGAACGCGCCACCCATGGCCAGCACCAGCGCGAGCCGCCAGGCGTTCATCGGTCGGGCCAGGATGGCCAGCACCCAGACGGCCACGATGAACAGCACCATGACGGCCACCGTGCGCTGCTGGGCGAGGGTGAGCTCGTCGTGGCGGCGGGCCACCAGGTAGCCGCTCATGGTGGCGATGCCGGCGACGATGCCGGCCGGGATGGCGAAGCGCAGCACCCGCGGCAGGAAGCCGGGCTCGGCCCGTCGCTCGTTGGGGGCGAGGGCCAGGAAGAAGCCAGGGATGCCGATGGTCAGGGCGCTGATGATCGTGAAGTGCCGCGGGATGAACGGGAACGGCAGGCTGGCCACGCCGACGACCAGCGCCAGGAACAGGGCGTAGAAGGTCTTGGTGAGGAAGAGGTTGGCGACCCGCTCGACGTTGGCGATCACCCGTCGACCTTCCGCCACCACCGACGGGAACACCGCGAAGTCGTTGTCGAGCAGCACGAACCGGGCGACGGCCCGGGCCGCGGCGCTGCCCGAGCCCATGGCCACGCCGATGTCGGCGTCCTTCAGGGCCAGCGTGTCGTTGACCCCGTCGCCGGTCATGGCCACCTCGTGGCCCCTCGACTGCAGGGCGTGCACCATGGCCCGCTTCTGGTGGGGCGTGACCCGGCCGAACACGGCGTACTCCTCGAGCACGTCGGCCATGGCCTCCTGGTCCTCGGGCAGCTCGCGGGCGTCGTAGGTGCGGTCCGCATGGGGCACGCCACACCGCGTGGCCACCGCGCCGACGGTCGTCGGGTTGTCGCCGGAGATCACCTTGACGAGCAGGTCCTGGCGACCGAAGTAGGCCATCGTCTCGGTGATCGATCGGCGCAGCTTCTCGTCGAGCACGACCAGCGCCACGGGCACGAGGTCGGGCGGCAGCTCCTCGCCGTGGAGCCCGCCGGGGGCTCGGGCCAGCATGAGCACGCGGCGGCCCCGCTCGGCGTAGTGCTGCATGCGGGCGGTGGCGTCGGCGGCCTCGTCGGGGTCGGTGGCGTGGGTCAGCAGGATGTCGGGGGCGCCGAGCAGCCAGGCCCCGTGGTCGGCCCACGCCGCCGCGCTCCACTTCCGGGCCGAGGAGAACGGCACGGTCTCGGTGAGCGTCCAGCCCGGGGGGCGCGTCGTACTCGTTGCGGATGGCCAGCAGGCTCGGGTTGGGGTGGTCGTCGGAGGCGGCCATCGCGGCCAGCGCCGGGGCCGTGTCACCGGCGTGGGCGTCGTCGAGGTGCTCGACGTTGCCCAGCACGAGGTCGCCCTCGGTCAGCGTGCCGGTCTTGTCGAGGCAGATGACGTCGACCCGGGCCAGGCCCTCGATGGCGGCGAGCTCCTGGGTCAGCACCTTCTGGCGGGCGAGGCGGGTGGCGCTCACGGTGAACGCGATGCTGGTCAGCAGCACCAGGCCCTCGGGCACCATCGCGACGAGGCCGGCCACCGACGCCTGCACCGCGTCGATCAGGCCGAGGTCCGCCCGGATCTGTGCGCTGATCAGCAGGATCGCCGTCGGGATCATCAGCCAACCGACGTACTTGATGATCTGGTTGATGCCGTCGCGCAGCTCGGACTTCACGAGGGTGAACCGGCGGGCGTCAGCGCTCAGCTTGAAGGCGTAGGAATCGGCCCCCACCGCAGTCGCCAGCATGTGGCCGCTGCCGGAGGCGACGAAGCTGCCCGACTGCACGGTGTCTCCGGCCGCCTTGTCGACCGGGTCGGCCTCACCGGTGAGGAGCGACTCGTCGACCTCGAGCCCAGACCCGGCCAGCACGTCGCCGTCGACGCTGATCTGGTCGCCAGGGCGCAGCACGATCAGGTCGTCGAGCACCAGCTCCTTGACCGGAACCTCCTGCTCGGCCCCGTCGCGGACCACCATCGAGCGCGGCGCGTTGAGCACGGCGAGGCGATCGAGCGCCCGTTTGGAGCGCACCTCCTGGACGATGCCGATCAGCGTGTTGGCCACGAGGACGATGCCGAACAGCGCGTCCCGGAACTCGCCGACCGCGATGATGATGACGAGCAGCGTGCCGAGCAGGAAGTTGAACGGCGTGAGCACGTTGGCCCGCACGATCTGGGCCACGGTGCGGCTGGTCGGGTTGGGGACGTCGTTGGAGCGGCCGTCGCCTCGCCGCTGCTCGACCTCCGCCGCGCTCAGACCGGGTTCGGGGATCGCCGTGGATGATCGGGCATCCACCCCGCTGCCAGTTGTGTCAGCGGTTGTGTCTGCCGAGGTGCCAGAAGTCGCGTCCGTGCTCATGGTCGTCGGGTCACTGTTCAGGAGTCACACGAAGCCGGGCGGCACGACCAGCACGGGGATCGTCGACTGCCGCAACAGGGTTTCGGTCACGCTGCCGACCAGCAGGTGGTGCAGCCCGCCGTGGCCGTGGGACCCGACCACGATCAGCCCGGCCCCGAGCTCGGCGGCCATGCGCAGCAGCTCGTCGGCCGTGTGGCCCATGACGAGCACCGGCTCTGCCGTGGCGACCCCGGCCCCGGCCAGCTCCGCGGTCAGGTCGGCCAGGCGCCCGTGCTCGTCGCGCAGCGCGCCGGCGCGCTTGTCCGGGGTGTTGGCCTCGAACTCCTCGGAGTCGTAGCCGGCCAGCTCGGCCTGCCCCGCGGCCACGTGCACGAGCTGCACCGTGACCCCGCCGGTGGACGTCGCCAGTCGGGAGACCGCGGCGAGCGTCTTGGCGGTCGTGTCGGACAGGTCGACCCCAACGATGACGGACGTCATCGGGCGATCCTACGCGGCGAGGCCCGCCGCCCGGGTGCTCCGGACGGCGGGCCTCATCGCGAGGGGACTGCTGCTGGTCTGATCCGCGTGGATCAGGTGGAGCCGGTGGATCAGTTCGACGGCATGGCCCGGTGGTCGCCCTTGTGGTGGTCGATCACCCGGGTGGCCAGTTCGGGGAGCCGAGCCACGGCCTTGTCGGCCTTCTCCTGGGACACCTTGCCGTCGGCGACGGCCTGGTTGATGGTGTCGGTGGCCTTGGCGACCAGCGCGTCGGCCACGGTCTGGGGGTCCACGCCGTGGGTGGTGGCGATCTCGCTGATCGACTGGCCGGCCTTGTAGTCGGACGTGAGCTGGTCGACCGGGATGCCGATCGTGTCGGACGCGGTCTGGGCGATCTCCTTGCGGATCTCCTGACGATGCTGGCGGAGCCAGCCGCGGACGCCGCTCGGCGCCGAGTCCTGGGTGAGGGCCGACTGGGCAGTGGTGGCTGCGGTGGCGACTCCGGTCGATCCGACGGCGAAGGCCAGCGTGCCGCCGGTGAGGGCCAGTCCGGCGAGGGCGCCGGCGAGGATCTTCTTCATGGTGGGAACTCCTTGAGGGGGTGGGACGACTTCTTGTCGTGGGTATGACGATGCAGGTCAGGTGTGAGCAAGGTGTGATCCGGCGATTCGGGGACGGTCATGTTCCCGGTGTCCTGACGGGTGCACGTGTTCGTGCCCGCGACGGTCACCTGACGGCGCGCAACTACGCTCGCTCGCTGGTCCTCTGATCCGGAGACGAACCGCAGCCCATGTCCTCCAGCACCGAGACGGCGTCGATCTTCTTCGCCCTGCTGAGCCTGCTGTGCGTGGCGACCACTGTCGGGGTCGCGGTGCTGGCGCTGGTGCGGCGCGCCCGTCCGGACTCGGCCGTCGCCTACTTCGTCGACGACCTCGGCCGCATGGCGCTGTGGCTGGCCTGGCTCGTGGCCACCGTGACGACCCTCGGCAGCCTCTACATGTCCGAGATCGCCGACTTCGTGCCTTGCGAGCTCTGCTGGTTCCAGCGCATCTGCATGTACCCGCTCGTGCTCGTGCTCGGCGTGGCCACCTGGCGCCGCGACCGACACGTGTGGGTCTACGTGCTGCCCCAGGCCGTGGTCGGGGCCGGCATCGCGGTCTACCACACGCAGCTGCAGGCGTACCCCGAGCAGGCCACGTTCTGCACGACCGAGACCCCGTGCACGACCCGCTACGTGTGGGAGTTCGGGTTCGTGTCGCTGCCGTTCATGGCGCTGTCCGCGTTCGCCTTCATCATCACCATGGTGCTGCTGGCCAGGGCCACCGATCCGGCTGGCACGTTCGCTGACGATCAGCCTGCTGACCACCACGACCTGGTCGATGACGACCTGGCCGCCTCCCCCCTGCCATCCGAAGAGATAGGTGTCCGTTGAGCAACCGACCCAACCCGAAGAAGCCGAGCGGGGTGCAGAAGCGGGCGACCACAGCTCACGGTCGCACCGTGGCCGCCCAGCGCCGGCAGGCCTCGGGCAGCCGCACCACCTGGATCGTGGTCGGCGTGGCCGCCGTGGTGCTGGTGGCGCTGATCGTCGCCGTCGTGGTGGCCCAGTCCGGCTCGTCGAACAAGGCGGGCACCGCAGCGGCGGACCCGGCCGCGGTCTCCAGCCAGGTGGTCGGCGTCACCGATGCCACCATCACCGAGGTGGGCCAGGGCAGCGTGAAGAACCTGCCGACGGCCATCACGGCCCCCGCCCTCACCAAGGACGGCAAGCCGCTCGTCGTCTACATCGGCGCCGAGTTCTGCCCGTTCTGCGCGGCACAGCGGTGGGCCATGGTGCAGGCGCTGTCCCGGTTCGGCACGTTCGCCGGTCTCACGCTCACCCACTCGGCCGGCGACGACACCTTCCCGAACACACCCACCTTCACGTTCCACGGCGCCACCTTCACCAGCTCGGTGATCTCGTTCGAGGGCGTCGAGACCCAGACGGTCGACCGGAAGCCTCTCGACGAGCTCACCGCCGAGCAGGAAGCGCTCATCACCAAGTACGACGCCCCGCCCTACGTACCGGCCGCCTCCAAGGGGTCGATCCCGTTCATCGACTTCGGCGGCACCTACATCCTGTCGGGTGCGCTGTTCTCTCCGCAGGTGCTGGCCGGCATGACCCCCGACGAGGTCGCGGCCGCGCTCTCCGATCCGAACAGCGCCGTCAGCCAGGGCATCGTCGGGGCGGCCAACGTGATCACCGCCACGATCTGCACGCTCACCGGCGACCAGCCCTCGAACGTGTGCGGCAACTCGGCGGTGGCTGCCATCGAGGCCCAGATCCAGGCCCAGACAAAGGTCTCGTGACCTGCCCGTGACCGACGACTCCAAGCTCGGTCCCGGTCCCGGTCCCGGTCCCGGCCCGTACCCGGGACCCGGCAACCGCCTGCTCGTCATCGCCGTCGCCGTGGTCGTCCTGGTCGGTGTGGCGCTCGCCGCGGCCATCGTGATCAGCCGCAGCTCCCGGGATGATGTCGAGGCCTACGTGGTCAGCGAGCAGGACAAGGGGCCGGCCGGCATCGTCATCGCGTCCGGTGACACCGAGCTCGGCACCGTCAGCGTGTCGGGCACGATGCTCGCGCCTCACGACGGCAGCTCGCCGGACCCGGCGGTGGGACTCGCACCTCCGGAGCTGACCGGGCAGGACTTCGCCGGCAACCCCCTCTCGATCACCGATGACGGCACCCCCAAGGTCGTGATGTTCCTGGCGCACTGGTGCCCGCACTGCCAGCGGGAGGTGCCGAAGGTGCAGTCGTGGCTCGACACCAACGGCATGCCACCTGGCGTGTCGCTGTACGCAGTGCCCACCGCCACGGTCGAGGGCCGGGACAACTACCCGCCCTCGCAGTGGCTGCTCGGGAAGAACTGGACCGTGCCGGTGCTGGTGGACGATGCCGCCGGAACTGCCGCCACGGCCTGGGGACTCGGCAGCTACCCCTACTTCGTGGCGGTCGGCCCCGACGGCACGGTCGTGCAGCGGGCCAGCGGCGAGCTCACCCAGGCGCAGTTCTACGAACTGGTCGACGCGGCGAGGTCCGGATCTCCTTCCTGATCCGGCCCGCCGGCTTCCTGGAATTAAAACAGTAGTCGCTTGTTTAGAGAGGTGGGCGCGACGAAGCGCTCCACAACTCTCAGGAGGCTGATCATGGCCAATGCGATCATCACCGGCGGATCTCGCGGGTTGGGTCTGGCCCTCGCCCGTCGGCTCAGCGCCGACGGCTGGGGCGTCGTCATCGACGGGCGCGATGCGGAGGTGCTGCACGCGGCGGCGGCCGAGCTCGGGCCCGCTCGGGTCGAGGCCATCGCCGGCGACGTCACCGACACCCGCCACCGGGCAGCGCTGATCGAGGCGGCCGGTCGACTGGGCGGGCTGGACCTGCTCGTCAACAACGCCAGCACCCTCGGGCCCTCTCCTCTGCCGGCGCTGGCCGATCTGGCTCCGGCCGATCTCGGGGAGATCCTGACCGTCAACGTGCTGGCACCGCTGGCCCTCATCCAGCTGGCGCTGCCACTGCTCGAACGGTCGGACGGGACCATCATCAACGTGTCCTCCGATGCCGCCGTCGAGGGCTACGAGGGATGGGGCGGCTACGGCGCGTCGAAGGCCGCGCTCGAGCAGCTGAGCCGGGTGCTGGCGGTCGAGCGCCCGGAGGTGCGGGTGCTCTGGGTCGACCCGGGCGACATGCGCACGCAGATGCACCAGGACGCGTTCCCGGGCGAGGACATCTCCGATCGACCGCTGCCCGAGGAGAGCGTGCCCGGGTTCGTGGCGCTCGTGTCCGAGCCGCACCGCAGCGGTCGCTACCAGGTCCGGGAGGTGGCGTGATGGCCGCGCTGGTGCTCCCTCGCCCGCTGGACTTCGTGCTGCCGACCGAGCTCGAGGCCACCGAACCGGTGGAGGTCCGCACCGGTCGTCGTGATGCCGTCCGCCTGCTCGTCAGCCGCGGGGACCGGCCGCCGACCCACGAGCACTTCACCGACCTGCCGGCCATGCTCGATCCAGGTGACCTGCTGGTCGTCAACACCTCCCGCACCCTGCCCGCCGCGGTGTCCGGCGTGCTCCGGGCCGGAGGTGAGGGTCGACCGGTCGTCGTGCACTTCTCGACCGAGCTGCCGACCGGGCTCTGGCTCGTCGAGTTGCGGACGCCGGGCGTTCCGGCCAGCCGGCCGACGACCGAGGACGTGACCGGCGGCCGGGTCGAGCTCGACGGCGGGGGAGCGATCGACCTGCTGGCCCGCTTCACCGGGTCGAACCGGCTCTGGATCGCCACTCCGCACCTGCCCGACGGCATCACGGTGGCCGACCACCTGACTGCGCACGGCCGCCCGATCCGCTACCACTACGTGCCGCGGGACTGGCCCATCGACGCCTACGACACGGTGTTCGCCACCGTGCCGGGCAGCGCCGAGATGCCGAGCGCCAGCCGCCCGTTCACGACCGAGTTGGTCACCGATCTGGTGGTGGCGGGCGTCGGCATCAGTCCTGTGCTGCTGCACACCGGCGTGTCCTCGGCCGAGTCGCACGAGCCCCCGTTCCCCGAGCGGTTCTCGGTGCCCCGGGTGACGGCCGACCGGGTCAACGCCACGCGGGCAGCGGGCGGTCGGGTCGTGGCGGTCGGTACCACGGTGGTGCGGGCGCTGGAGTCCGCGGTCGACGACCGGGGCATCGTGCACCCGGCCTCGGGCTGGGCCGACGTCGTCGTCACCCCGGAGCGCGGCGTGCGAGCGGTCGACGGGCTCATCAGCGGGTGGCACGAGCCCGAGGCCTCGCACCTGCTGATGCTCGAGGCGGTGGCCGGTCGCCCGTCGCTGACCGCGGCCTACGATGCCGCCATCGCCGGGCGGTACCTCTGGCACGAGTTCGGCGACGTGCACCTCATCCTCCGTGACACCACCTCACCATGACCACTCCTTCCCGAGTTGCCGCCACCTCGACCGGGCCCGACTCGTCTGCCGGCCCAGCCGGCCCCGCCGGTTCTGAGCGGGGCGCGCCGGTCGAGCCGCCGACGGTGAGCGAGCATCAGCGCAGCGTCCTCTACGCCCTCAAGCGGTGCGGTGAGGCGACGGTCGAGACGGTGGCCTCCTCGCTCGGGATGACCGTCAGCGGCGCTCGCCAGCACCTCACCGCGCTGGCCGACGAGGGTCTCGTCATCGTCACCGAGAAGCCCCGCGAGCCCGGCTCCCGCGGCCGGGCCTCCCGCCTCTACCGGCTGGCCCCGGCGGCTGAGCCGCTGTTCCCCAAGGCCTACGGCGAGCTCACCAACGAACTGCTCGACTACCTGTCGGACGAGGACGGAGCGCTGGTCGAGATCCTCTTCCACAGGAGGCGGGACAGCCGGATCGGGCGAGCTCGGGCCCGACTCCAGGGCAAGTCGTTGGCCAAGCGGGTGGCCGAACTGGCCGCGATCCTCACCGAGGACGGCTACCTGGCCGACTGGGAGAAGCTGCCCGGCCGCCGGTTCCGCATCACCGAGCACAACTGCGCCATCCGGATCGTGGCCGGCAGGCACCCCCAGGCCTGCTCGAGCGAGATCGAGTTCCTGCGGGCCGTGCTGCCCGACGCCACCGTCGAGCGCACCTCTCACATCATCGCCGGCGCCCCCCACTGCTCCTACGAGATCACCCCCAGTCGCTGACCAACCCGCTCGGAAGCGGCTCGGGCCCGACGTCCGATCCAGGGCGGTGCACCGCACGGCTCAAGCAGCGAGGTCAGTGGGAGCGGAGCGGCGGCTGGTGGGGTCGAAGCGGGCGGTGAGGGCGCACAGGGGGACGGCGATGACTGCCGGTCCGAGCAGCCACAGGGGCCGGGCCAGCCACCAGGCGCCGGTGACGTCGCCGCTGACGTGGCCGCCGGCGGTCCGCAGCAGCAGGTAGAACCCGACCCAGGCCAGCAAGTGCCACACGAACACCGTCATCGACCAGCGGCCCGCCCAGGCCAGGCCGTCGCGGTGGCGGGCGGCGAATCGCGCGAGCGGGGCAGCGGCGGAGGCCAGCAGCCCGAGCTGGAAGATCGCCAGCAGGATCACCGCGAACGTCGGAGGGGCCATGTTGGAGACCCGCTCGCCGGGGACCCCGACCATCGCCGCGGGGTAAGGGCCGACGGCGACGGCGACGCCCAGGGCAGCCACTCCGCCGAGCGCCACGGCCAGTCGGCGACCGAACGGTGCCGCCCGCAGCGCATCGAAGTGGAAGCTGAGCTGGTGCACGATCGACCACACCGCGGTGAAGCAGGCGACGGTCATGAGCGGTCCGCCCCGGCCGAGGCCGAACCGGGCGATGTCGAGCAGCGCGGCCCCGCCGATCATCCCGACCAGGGTCAGTCGGGGAGCGGCGACGTGGCCCCGCCAGGCCAGGGGAGCGAGCGCCACGAGAGCCATGTAGACCGCCAGGAACCACATGGGCGAGATGATCAGGATGATCGAGGCCACCAGGTCGCCCCGGCCCGTGAGGGCGGCGCCGACGATGAGGGCGACGGCCGGCACCAGCAGCGGCAGGGCGGGTACCAGCAGGCGACGCGTGCGGCGGCGGCGGAAGCCCTCGCTGCCGTTGCGCAGGCTGCGGGCGTGCAGCACGCCACCGACGGCGAAGAAGATGGGCATCGGCTGCAGGAACCAGGTGACCAGCCACATTCCCGGCGTCACGCCGACCGGGTTGCCCACGTGGGGTCCGTCGGCGCCGAAGCGGATCGTGGTGAACACCCAGTGCCACAGCACCACGATGCCGAGCGCTCCGGCCCGGGCCAGGTCGATCAACAGGTCCCGGCGGGGTTCGGCGGAGTGGCCTGAGGTGCGGTCGGCTCCGGCGCAGCCGTCTGCGGACGGGCCGGCGGCATCGCTCGACGTCTCGCCCGAGGTGATGGCAGAGGTGAGTGCGGCGGACGTGGGGGGTGTGGTGGGAGAAGGCATGAAGCGACAGTCGCCCACCAGCGGGCCCCGGTCTGTCGGGGCAATCCCCCAGTGTCGGATGGGGGGTCCCCCAGGCTCCGTAGTCTCGGGGGATGTCCGATCTGGCGTCCCCCACCCGTTCGGCCCGGGTGGCGGTGATCGGCGGGGGACCGGCTGGCCTCATGGCAGCCGAGGTGCTGGCCTGTTCCGGCGCCCGCGTCAGGGTGTTCGAGCGGATGCCATCGGTGGGTCGCAAGCTCCTCGTGGCTGGCCGCGGCGGACTCAACCTCACCCACACCGAGCCGCTCGACGACCTGCTCGACCGGTACGGCCCGGCCCGGCCGATCATCGCCGCGGCGGTCGAGGTGTTCGGCCCGGACGACCTGCGGGCCTGGTGCGCGGCGCTCGGGCAGGAGCCGTTCGTCGGGACGAGCGGCCGAGTGTTCCCCTCGGGCTTCCGGGCCACGCCTCTGCTGCGGGCCTGGCTGCGGCGGCTCGATGGCCTCGGCGTCGAACTGCAGGTGCGCCACTCGTGGCGGGGTTGGGCGCCGGACGGTGTTCGGGTCGCCGACAGCGAGGGCGTCGAGCGGGTCGAGCCGGCCGACGCGGTGGTGCTGGCGATGGGCGGGGCGAGCTGGCCCCGCACCGGATCGGACGGCAACTGGGTCGAGGTGGTTCGCGTCGACGGCATCGAGGTGGCACCGTTGCGGCCGGCCAACGTCGGTGTCGAGGTGGCGTGGACGCCGGTGTTCGCCGAGCGCTTCGCCGGCACGCCGATGAAGAACGTGGGCCTCTCGGTCGGGTTCGGATCCAGCGGCGCGTCGACGGCTCGGGGCGATGCCATGGTCACCACGACCGGGCTCGAAGGCGGCGTCGTCTACGCAGTCGGTCGGGACCTCCGCGTCGCGCTCGACTCCGGCGTAGCGGTGGAGGTCGTGCTCAGCGTCGATCTGCTGCCGGACCTCACGACCGAGGAGGTGGTCGCCCGACTCGATCGCCGGCGCCCCAAGGACTCGGTGTCCAACGCGCTCCGACGCGCCCTCGGGCTGGCGCCGGTGGCCGTCGGCCTGCTGCGCGAGGTGACCGGGAACGACCTGCCCCGAGCGGCCGACGAGCTGGCGGCGCTGATCAAGGCAGCACCTGTCGCCATCGCCGGGGTACGGCCGATCGCCCGGGCCATCTCGACCGCGGGCGGCATCGCCCTCGACGAGGTCGACGAGTCGTTCATGCTGCGCCGTCGGCCCGGCACCTTCGTGGCCGGCGAGATGCTCGACTGGGACGCGCCCACTGGCGGCTACCTGCTGCAGGCCACCTTCAGCACCGCGGTCGTCGCGGCCCGGGGCGCGGCCGCCTGGATCACCCAGCCCTGATCTCGAGGTCCTGTGCGCTGACGCTTCCTGTCACCCACGGTTGCCGATCTCGGCGCTCCGAGGTGACCGGTCCGGCCGATGGTCGGCACCGTTCCTGATGGCCGAGCGCAGCTACAGCGGAGGGAGGGGTTCGGGGGCGGCGGGGCCGACGTAGTGGGCGCTGGGGCGAATGATCTTGTTGTCGGCGGCCTGCTCGCACACGTTGGCGCACCAGCCGATGACCCGGCTGGAGGCGAACGTCGGCGTGAACATCGACCGGGGCACGCCACAGCGGTTCATGACCACGCCGGCGTAGTACTCGACGTTGGTGCGCAGGCGGCGGTCGGGCTTTCGGGCGTCGAGCACCTCGATGACCCGGGCCTCGACCTGCTCGGCCAGCTCGACCTGGTCGCCGCCCAGGCTGCGGGCCACGTCACGCAACATGAGCGAGCGGGGGTCGTCGCCCCGGTAGACGGCGTGGCCGAAGCCCATGATGACCTCGCCCCTGTCGAGGTGGCCGTTCACCACCTCGGCGGTGCGCTCGGGGTCGCCGATCTCGTCGAGCAGGTCGAGCGCTCGGCTCGGTGCGCCGCCGTGCAGCGGACCCGAGAGCGCCCCGACGCCGCCCACGATGGCGGCTCCCATGTCGGCGCCGGTGGAGGCGATGACCCTGGCCGCGAACGTCGAGGCGTTGAAGCCGTGGTCGACCGTGGAGATCAGATACTGCTCGATGGCCCGGGCCACCTGGGGCTCGGGTACCTCGCCGGTCAGCATGTACAGGTAGTTGGCCGCGTAGGCCAGATCTGATCGAGGCGCGACCGGCTCGAGCCCCTCGGTCAGCCGATGCAGTGCGGTCAGCAGCGTCGGGGTGGCCGCGCACAGGGCCAGCCCGTCGAGCCGGCGCTGCGCCGCGTCGATGTCGATCACCGGCTGCATGCCGCGCTCCGCGGCGAAGAGCGAAAGGGCGGTGCGCAGCCCGTCGAGCGGTCCTCCACCGGCAGCAGCGATGGTCGGGAGGACCGCAGCCACGCGCGCCGGGATCTCGCGCCGCGGCTGGACCTCGGTCGACGAACGCGGCGCGCTCAGAGGCGCTGGGGAGGTGTCCCTCGACCATCAGGAACCAGACGTCCTCGAGCGAACGCTGGGTGGCCAGGTCGACGGCCGAGAACTGGCGGTAGTGGTAGAAGCCCTGCTCGCCGCGCACGTCACCGATCTCGGTGTCGGCGACCACCACGCCCTTGAGGCCACGGGGCACCTCGATGGTGGGGACGGCCGTGGCCGGAGGCGTCGGGGTGGCGGCTCGCTTGGCCCGGGCGATGCTGTCGTCGGCCGCGGTCAGGAGGCGGCCGGCCAGGTCGTCGACGGCTCCGTCGACGGGCGCGGTCGTGGCCGCGTGTCGTGTCTTCGTTGTCATGACCCCACCCTGCCGGCGCTCGACCGCATCGTCAACGTTGATTACGCTCAACGTTGATGTCACGCAACATGCTCACCGCCGACCAGGTCGCGGCCCGCCTCGGGGTGAAGCTGTCGACCGTCTACGCCTACGTCAGCCGCGGGATCCTGAGCCGCACGGTGGCCAGCGACGGAAAGTCCAGCCGCTTCGACGCGGCCGAGGTCGACCAGCTGGCCCGTCGCGGTCGGCCCCGCACCGACGCACGTCGGGCCGGCACGGTCGACGTGGTGCTGGCGACCTCGCTCACCGGCATCCTCGACGACCGCCTGATCTACCGGGGCCACGACGCGACCGAGCTGGCCCGCACGTCCACGCTCGAGGCCGTGGCCGAGCTGCTCTGGACCGGGACAGCTCCCCGACGCAGCGGCCTGGCCGACGGACCCGGCCGCGGTGCGGGTGGCCAAGGCGGCCGATGCCGGGTTGCCCGCGTCGAGCCCTCTGACCGAACGGCTCGCGGTGGTGACCGCAGCGCTGGCCTGCGCCAACCCGCTGCGCATCGACCTGCAGCCCCACGCGGTGCAGGCCCACGCCGCGTCGCTGATGACGACGCTGGTGGCCGTGCTCCCCGAGTTGGCGGGTTCGACCTCGCCGAAGCCGGCGCCACCCGCGTCCGAGCGCGGCCGCCCCACCCCACCGCCCACGCTGGCGGCACGCATGTGGCCCCGCCTGTCGGCCCTGCCGGCCAGCTCGAAGCGGGTGCGGGTGCTCGACGCGGCACTGATCCTGCTGGCCGACCACGAGCTGTCGACGTCGACCTTCGCGGCCCGCGTGGCGGCGTCGACCCGCGGCGATCCCTACGCGGTGGTGCTCTCGGGCCTCGGGGCGGTCAGCGGCCGGCTGCAGGGCGCGGCCGGCCACGCCCCGTTCCAGATGCTGCAGGCGGCTCGCTCACTCGGCTCGGCCGACCGGGCGGTGGCCGATGCTCTGGCCGCCCACGGCCACGTGCCCGGCATGGGCCATCCCCTCTACGAGACGGTCGATCCCCGTGCTGCCTGCGTGCTCGAGCTGCTCGAACCACTTCTCGGTCGCCGCGACTGGGCCTTGATCGAAGCGGTGATCGGGTCGGCCTCGACCACCTCGAGAGCCCGGCCCAACATCGACATGGCCACCGCTGCGCTGGCCTTCGCCATGCGGATGTCGGCCGATGCCACCGAGGCCATGTTCGACATCGCACGCATCGCCGGGTGGATCGCCCACGCCATCGAGGAGTACGGCGAGGCGCCGTTGCGATTCCGGGCCCGCGCGCTCTACACGGGGCCACCTCCGGCCTGACCCCGCCCGATCTTCGGCAACTGCTGGTGTAGTTCGACTGATCTCGTGCCCGTCCCTGTCCGGTCAATCGGCGAGTGGGTAGTACGGGCAGGTGAACTAGTCCGTTCGGACCAAACTTTTCTTCGGATCTGCCGCCCTGGTGCCGATACGACGGGGGTGCGGTGTCGAGCGGAGCAGCGGTGATCGATCTCGGAGTGACCGAGAGCCATGCCCCGTTCGCGCCTGACCACGCACTCGATCCCGGTTCCGGGGGGTCCTCGGTGCCGCTCGCCCCGCTACCGAAGCGGGTCGCCGAGGACGGCGACGGCGCCGAGACGAGCATCGCCGACCCGGTCGGGTTCACCGACGAGCTCGTGGCCCGGGCCACCCAACTGCTCGCCACGCTCGACCACGACGTCTCGGGGCTCGAAGCCGACCAGGACGACGAGCGCAAGCGCATCGAGCAGGACTGGCAGCACCAGCAGGAGGCCGTCGATCTGGCGACCGACCGGCTGGCCCGCATGCACTCCCACGCCCGGCAGATAGCGGCCCACAAGGCTCGGCTCGCCGAGTTCGAGGTCGCCGCCAACCCGCTCGTCTCGCCTCGCCCGCCCGACGAGATCACCGTCGACTCCTTCATGGAGCTCATGGCGCGGATCGACGTCGAGCTCCGAGCCGCGCAGGGCATCACCGGTGCGATCCGCCTGCCGCAGATCGCGTTGCTGCTCAACGAGGCCGGCGCGGCGATGAAGCGCCTGGCCGAGTCCGCCGATCACACCCGCCAACAGCTCCTCGACCGCACCGACGCCGAGCTGAACACCGAGGGCAAGGAGGCGATGGCCAGCTTCGAGATCGGCACCGGCATCCTCGAACGTGACCTCGCCCTGCTCGATCGGTCGCTCCCGGTCACCGCCCGCTCGTGGACCTCGTCGCCGTGGGTCACCTGGGAGCCGCCAGAGGTGCCGGCCGGATGGGTCCGCCTCGGCACCCTGACCAACACCCGTCTGCCCACCGCCCCCATCCCGTACCTGCTGCCGACCACGTGCGGTCCCGGGCTCGTGCTCGAGGGTGGCGCCCACCGCGACATGGCCCTCGACGGGGTGCGCTCGCTGGTGCTCCGACTGATCGCCGCGCTGCCTCCGGGCATGGCCCAGTTCTCCTTCATCGACCCGAAGGGCCTCGGCGAGTCGATCGCGCCGTTCCTGGCCCTCGGCGACTACGACCAGGCGCTCGTGGGTCGCGGCGCCCTCGCGATCGACTCGGAGATCGAGGCGCACCTCGAGGGCGTGACCCGCCACATCGAGCGGGTGATCAGCCAGTGCCTCCAGGGTCGCCATCCGACGCTGGACGACTACCACGACGCGGTCGGGGGCATCGTCGAGCCGTATCGCTTCGTCGTCGTGCTCGATCACCCGACCGCGCTGACCGACCGGTCGAACGTCCTGCTCCGGGGGATCGCCGAGACCGGGCCGCGTTGCGGGGTCACCACCATCGTGCTGCGGGCACCGAAGACCGGCAGCTTCACCCGTTCCGGCCAGGGCCTGCCCGACATGCCGACGGTCAAGAGCACCGCGGACGGCCTGATGGTGACGACCAGGACGTCGGGGGCCTGGACCTTCGTGCCGGACGTCCCGCCGCTGCTCGCCCTCGGTGGCGCGGACTCGGCCGAGCCGAGCGCCCTCGGCATCGCCACCAGCTCGATCTACGAACGGGTGCTGATCTCCACCGGCGTGCGGGCCCGCGAGATCCGCCGGGTGCCGGTGACGTCCGCGTCGGTGTTCACCCTGCTCGGCGACGCCCGACGCCGTCGCCTGCGCGACGACCTGCCCCGCATGTCGGCGCCGATCGATCCGGAGGACCGGTCGACGTGGTGGACGGGTGACGCCACCGCGGGTCTCGGCGTGCCGATCGGTCGCACGGACAACCGCCAGGTCGCGTCGCTCTGGTTCGATCAGGTGCGGGGCGGGATGTTGGTGACCGGGCCGCCCGGCAGCGGCGTCGGCACCCTCTTGCGCACCGTCGTCGACGGCCTGGCCGTGATCTACCCGCCAGAGGAGTGCCAGACCCTGCTGGTCGGGGTGGGCTCGCGCCGGCCCTTCACCGGCTTCGGCGTCGACCGACTCCCCCACGCCCGACTGGTGACCAGCGAAGCCGACCGCGAGCTGGGCCTGTCGGTGCTCGAGGCCACGATCGCCATCGTCGAGCGCCGCCGCGACCGACTGCGGGTGGCCGGCACCGCCCGGTTGGGTCTGGCCGGCCACCGCGAGCAGACCGCCGAGCGCGTTCCCCGACTGCTGCTGGCCCTCGACGGGGTGTCCGAGCTGCTGGTTCCGGGTGGATGGCCGAACGACGGATCAGCCGGCGGTTCGGGCGGATCAGCCGGGACGACCACGTCGATCGATGCGATCGGAGCCGCGGCGCTCGAGCTGCTCGGTCGCCTGGCCGAGGAGGGTCCGGCGCACGGGGTGCACCTCCTGCTGGCCGATCGGGTGAGCAGCAGCGAGCAGCAGGCCTGGTTGCGGGAACGGCTGCCCGAGGGCATCGGCACCGTGGTGCAGGCGGGCGTTTCGCCCGAGGTCGATCTCACCCCGACGCCCGGCGATGCCGCGTTCGTCGACCGCTCGGGCGATCTGACCTGCTTCCGGATCGCCGCCAGCCTCCCGCACGAGCGGGCCGTCACCGCGCAGGAGCTCATCGCCCAGGCTGCCGAGCGGGGCTTCACCGCCACCCCGCAGGTGTACCGGGGCGACCAGGGCGCCGAGCTGGCGCCGGGTCGGCTCGCGGTCCTGGCCGGCGACGGGACCCGCCTGGGCGAGCGGCGCACCCCGCGCCTGCTGCTGGGCGAGCCGGTCGGGTTGGGCGCGCCGGTCGAGGTGCTGCTGCGCCGTCAGGAAGGCGCCAACCTGCTGATCGTCGGCGAGGACGCGGCCATGGGCCAGGGAGCGCTCTTCTCGGCGCTGGCCGCGGCCGTCGTCGGCCACGGCCGCACGCTCGAGGCGTGGGTGCTCGACTTCATGCCCTTCGACTCGGGTCTCGACGCGGGCCTCGACGGCGGCCTCGGCGCCGGGTTCGGTGCGTCGACGCTCGCGCTGGCGGATCGAGCCGAGCTGCACGTGGGCCGTCGCCGCTACCTGGCCAAGTACCTCGACCAGGTGCACCGTGTCGTGCAGGACCGGCTGGTCGACGACGAGATCGATGCGCCGAGCCGCCTGCTCGTGGTGAGCGGTCTCGGTCGGGCCCGCGACTTCGACCCGCGGGCCAACTCCACGGGCATCGACGGACTCGATCCGGTGGAGGTGCTGGCGGCGATCCTCCGTGACGGTCCCGAGGTCGGCATCCACACGCTCGTGTGGTGCGACTCGGTCGACCTGCTGCACCGCCGGCTCGGTCCTGACGCGCTGCGCGAGTTCGGGGTGCGGGTCGGCGCGGCGATGGACGACGACGCCTCGATCACCCTGCTCGACACGCCCGACGCCGCCCGCCTCAAACCGCACCAGGCGCTGCTCTACGACGAGGGCCGCGGCCGGCTCGTGAAGTTCCGGCCCTACGGGCTGCCGGCCCCGGGCTGGGCCCTGCTGCCGTAGAGCCCGGTCAGCTCCGCGCCGAGGGCGGCCAGCCGGTCGATCACCTCGGGGGACTCGGACAGCTCGACCCGACGGCCGAGCCCGGCCAGCTGACCGGCCAGCGCGTCCGCGCTGTCGCCTCCGACCTCGACCTCGACCCGGCCGTCGGCGCCGGTCGGCCCGATGTGCAGCAGGTTGCCGAACAGCATCCGCATGAGCGGCACCACGTCGGGCACGGCCAGCCCTCGGGCCCACGTCGAGCCGCGGCGCTTGTCGACCTCGGACGTGATCATCTGCCAGGCGTCGGCCAGGTCGAAGCCCTCGGGGCGCACGACCGGCTGACCGTTCGGTTCGAGATCGGTGACGCGGTCGACGCGGAACGTCCGCAGCCCGGCCTCGGTGTCGGCCACGAGGTACCAGACCTGGCCCTTGGCCGCGAGTCCCAACGGGTGGACGATGCGGCTGGTCGTCGAGCGGTCGCGGGCCACGTAGCCGAGCTGCAGCTGCTCGCCCTCGATGACGGCGCGCTGCAGCGCTTCGAGGTGCGGTGGGGCCGGACGGGTGCTCGGCGAGCGGCCCCATGCGGTGGGGTCGACGACGATGGCCTCCGATGCGGCCTCGGCGTCGGAGCGGAACGTCTCGGGCAGGGCCCGAACCAGCTTGCGCAGCGCGGCCTTGACCTCAGGGGTGGCGGCCGACGACGGGCCGGCCACGAGGAAGAGGGCGCGGGCCTCGGCCGCGTTGAGGCCGCTGAGGTCGGTGCGGCCGCCGCCGAGCAGTCGCCACCCGCCGTTGCGGCCTTGCTGGGAGTAGATCGGGAGGCCAGCCGTGCCGAGCGCCTCGAGGTCTCGGCGGGCGGTGCGCTCGGAGATCTCCAGCTCCTCGGCCACCTCGGCCGCGGTCACCTGTCCTCGGGACTGCAGCATCAGCAGGATGGCCACCAGGCGGTCGGCTCGCATGTCCGGATGCAATCACACAAACCGGCCAGGAGATGTCCGGTTCAGTCCGACAAGGTGCTCGACATGACCACCACCGACTCCACCTCCACGACATCCGCCGCTGCCACCGCCAGCTCGCTTCCGCCCGACGACCCCCGCACGGTCTTCGCCAAGGCCGTCGGGCTGGCCGGCTGGGTGATCGAAGCCACCACCGCCGACCAGCTCGACCTCCCGACACCGTGCCACGAGCTCGACGTTCGGGGCCTGCTCGGCCACATGGTCGACGTGATGGAACGGGTGCGCCGCATCGGCGTAGGGGAAGACCCCATGGGCAGCGTGCTGCTCGACGTGTCCACCGTCGCCGATGGCGCGCTGGTTCGACCTCTTCCGGAGCCGGGCCCACGCGGTGCAGGAGGCGTGGACCGACGCGGCCGCGCTCGACCGCACCGTTGCGCTGCCGTGGGCCACCGCCTCCGGTGCCGGGATGCTGGCCAACTACACGAGCGAGCTGACCGTGCACACCTGGGACCTGGCCACTGCCACCGGCCAGCACCCGCAGTGGGACGAAGAAGTCGTCGCGGTCGGGTTCGGCGCGATCAGCCGCGGCCTCCCGGCCGGGGGGCGGCGGGCCCGGTTCGACGAGATCGTGGCCGACGTGCCGCCCGAGCTGCGCCCCACCTCGCCCCCGTTCGGCGAGGCGGTCGTGGTGCCGGCCGACGCGTCGCCCATCGACCAGCTCGTCGCCTGGACCGGCCGCCAGCCCTGAGGCGGGCGCCCCCCGGTCCTTGCGAGCAGGCGGCGTCGGGGCGAGGCAGCCACCGTTTCGGTGGTCATCGCGCCTCTATGCGGTTGCACCTCCGGTGGATCTGCTCGCGCTGGGCCCGATCGCCGTCGATCCGCTCGACCGATGCCCGGTTCGGTTCCGATTCCGCGAAGTTCACGGAGCGCGGCGGACTTTTCGCGGGACGGGGAGCACAGTCGCCTCATGAAGCTGGGGGGCTGGGGAGCAGGGGTGTTGTTGGTGGTGACGCTCGGAGTCGCGACCCTCGGGTGCAGCGACGGGTCGAAGTCGGACTCGGCGTCGTCGGACCGGGCACAACCGGCGTCGGGCGCGGCGGTGTCGGGCTCGGCGTCGGGTGGCGGACAGACGCCGACCCAGCTGGCCGCGGTCGATCCGGTCACCCGCAGGCAGGTGCGCACCGGCCAGATCGCGCTGGGCGCCAAGCGGGCCGACGACGTGGCGAGGGTGGCCGACCAGGCTGCGTCAGCCGCCACCGATGCAGGTGGTCAGGTCGACGACGACAAGCGAACCGGCGGCTCGTCACCCACCGCTGATCTCGTGCTGCGGGTGCCGCCCGAAGCCCTCGATGCCACGGTCGAGAAGGTGGCCGCGCTGGCCACGGTGACGAACCGTTCGGTCCAGACCGACGACGTGACCAGCCAGTACACCGACCTCGAGGGTCGGATCGCCGCGCTGCAGACCAGCACCGAGCGGTTGCGTGGGTTCCTGGCCGAGGCTGCCGATGCCAACCAGGTCGCGTCGATCGAGGGCGAGCTGACTCGTCGCGAGTCCGATCTCGAATCCCTCCAGGGCCAGCTGCGGGTGCTGTCCTCCAAGACCGACCTGGCCACCCTCAGCGTCGCGGTTCGAACCCAGCAGTCGGTGGCCGATGCGAAGGCCCCCGCCCCGGCCAAGGCGCTCTCCAACGGGTGGGATGCCTTCCGCCTGACGATGGCCTGGGCCCTCGCGATCGTCCTGGCCACCGCACCGTTCCTGGCCCTGCTCGCGGTCGTGGTGCTGGTCGCCCGGTGGGGGCGTCGCCGGTTCGGATCCCGCCCGACGCCGCCGTCGTCGCTGCCCCCTCCGCCGACCCCCGAACCGGTCGGCGCCGGAGTCAGCTGACCCGACATCAGGCCGTCGCTCGCCGGTGAGACCCTCGATCGATTCGCGGAGCAGGTCGGCGTGGCCGTTGTGGCGGGCCGTCTCCTCGATCATGTGCAGCACGATCCAGCGCCAGCGCCGCCGAGCGACCCGACGCATGCTGTCGGGATCCCAGAAGGTCGGCTCAGGGCGGTGGCCGGTCGTCGTGATCGTCGTCAGCTTCCCGCATGGTGCGCCACAAGCTGCGGCCCATCAGCACGACCACCACGAGCAGGCAGAGCGCGACGAGCAGGTTGCCGATGAGCCCGCTCCCGGGCACGAGGACCATGTGGCCATGCTCGCACGGACCGAACTGGTCGCGATCGGTGCCCCGTTGCGCCCACGGATCGCCACCACTTCGCCAGGTCACGAATCTGGGGATCGCAGTACGGTTGGCGGTCCGACGAGCAGGGGAGTGCTGTCATGGAGATGATCTCGTACGCGCCGGGAACGCCATCGTGGATCGATCTCGGCACACCGGATGCCGAGGGCGCCGCCGCCTTCTACGGCGGGCTGTTCGGATGGGCCATCGAGGAGGGCCCTCCCGAGGCCGGCGGCTACCGGATGTGCATGTTCAAGGGTCGACCGGTCGCCGGCATGGGCCCGCAGATGAACACCGACATCCCGCCGTTCTGGGCGACCTACGTGTCGGTGGCCGACGTCGACGCCTCTGTTGCGAAGGTGAAGGAGCTGGGCGGCGCGGTGTTCATGGAGCCGATGGACGTGATGACCGCAGGCCGCATGGCGGTGTGCGCGGATCCGTCCGGGGCAGCCATCTCGCTGTGGCAGCCGGGTGACATGGCCGGTGCCGGGCTGGCCAACGAGCCGGGTACGCTCGCCTGGAACGAGCTCATGACCCGTGACGTCACGGGGGCCACCGCGTTCTACGGCGAGTTGTTCGGATGGGGCGCCGACACCGTGCCGGACGGCTCGTACACCGAGTGGAAGCTCGACGATCGCTCGGTCGGCGGGATGATGGCCATGCCCGACGAGATGCCCCCACAGGTGCCGTCGATGTGGACCGTCTACTTCGCGGTCGACGACGCCGACGCCGCCGTCGCGAAGGTCACCGAGCTCGGCGGGTCGGTCATGCGGCCACCGATGGACATCGAACCGGGCCGCTTCGCTGTGGTCTCCGACCCCTACGGCGCGGCCTTCAACGTGATGAAGCTCAAGGAGGGCCTCGGGGGCTGAGCGGTAGCAGTTGACCGGGTGCGGCCACGTGGTTACGTTCGCCCGTGCTCGTCGGTGGCGGCCCTCTTCGCCACCATCCGGCTTCCTTGGGGGGAACCATGGGGCTCACCTTCCGCAAGGCCGTTGCGCTCGTCGCGACGGGAGGCATCACCATGGCCGCGCTCGTGGCCGCGCCCGCGCCGGCCCGGGGCAGCCACGGCACCGACGTGGCGAGGTACATCCTCCCGGCCGGCAACTACGGCGGGCTGCCGACCAACGCGAACTCGCGTGACCAGCTGCCCCTCTACGACGGTCTCACCCCCTTGCGAGGAAATGTCACAGACGCTGACATCAACAGCCAGTTCCTCCCCGAGGACTTCCAGCCGGTCGGGGCCACCCACGAGGAGGTCACCGGCCACGCCGGCGTGACGATCACCTACGACAGCTACGGCGTGGCCCACGTGAAGGGCGACACGCGTGCCGACGTGGCTTTCGGCGCCGGCTGGGTGACGGCTCGCGATCGCGGTCTGCTCATCCAGCTGGGACGAGGACCGGCCCGCGCCGCGGTGGCCGACGTCCCCGGCATCAACGCGTTCTCCCTGGTCACCAGCGGCCAGTCGTTCGTTCCGAGCGCGCAGGCCGAGGCTCTGGTCACCGCCCAGCAGGACCTGATCGTGCAGACCTACGGCGACAAGGGCCGGGAGATCATCGCCGACGCGCAGGCCGAGGCCGACGGGGTCAACGCGTACTGGGCCGCGACGGGTGTCGACCAGCCTCCTGCCACGGTGAACGACGTGATCGCCACCGCCGCCTTCATCGGTTCGATCTTCGGCGCTGGTGGCGGTGGTGAGGCGACGAACTCCGACCTGCTCGCTCAGCTGCAGAACCAGCTCGGCCCGGTGCGCGGTCATCAGGCCTGGAACGACGCCATGCTGTCCGACGATCCCGAGGCCCCCACCACCACGAAGCGGAAGTACGACTACGGCCCTCTGACCGGTGGTGACGTCACCGGCTCCGTCACCATCGACGCAGGTTCGATCGTAGCCCTCGATCCCCGCCAGGGCGCCGCCGCGGGAGCCGCTCCCGACCCGACCACGGCCGATCCCTCGCTGGCGTCGAGCACGGGCGGCACGACTCCGGACCCCGTGCTGGTCGATGCCTCGGCCGCGCCCCCGCACAAGCAGGCGTCGAACTTCCTGGTGGTCGCTCCCCGGCGATCCGCCACGGGCAACCCGCTGGCGGTGATGGGCCCCCAGCTCGGGTACTACTACCCGGAGATCGTCCAGCAGATCCACCTCAGCGGTCCGGGCATCGAGGCCCAGGGCGCCGCGGTTCCGGGCATGGCGATGTACATCCTCATCGGTCGCACACCCGACTACGCGTGGAGCCTGACCTCAGCGAACCACGACGTGCGCGACGTGTTCGCCGAGCAGCTCTGCGAGCCCGACGGCTCGGCACCGACCCGGGCCTCGACCCACTACGTCCACGACGGGGTGTGCACGGCGTTCGAGACGTTCGATGCCGGCACGCTGCAGGGCCAGGCGATCACCTACCCGACGTCGGTGCACGGCCCGAAGATCGGGACGGCCACCGTCGCCGGTAAGCCCTACGCCCTCACCCGGCAGCGCTCGACGTTTGGGCGAGATGGCCTCAACCTCGCCGCGCTGCACGACATGACCGGCGGCGTGGCGTCGACCAGCAAGAAGTTCTTCGACACCGCCAACGAGTTCGGGTTCACGTTCAACTGGGCCTACATCTCCCACAAGGAGACGGCCTACTTCTCGTCGGGCTACCTGCCTGTGCGTCACACGGGCCTCGATCGGCGTCTGCCGACCCTCGGCACCGGCGGCTACGAGTGGCAGGGCTTCCTGACCGAGGACCAGCACCCCCATGACTCGGCGGGTCCCGGCGGCCTGCTGCTGAACTGGAACAACAAGTCGGCGCCCGGTTTCATGCACGGCGACGACGAGGCGTACGGCTCGGTCCATCGCGTCGAGCTGTTCGACAAGTTCCCGAAGCACATCACGCTGGCCGACGACGTGAGCGTGATGAACCGGGCCGCCACCGAGGACGTCCGCTCACCCGTGTGGCCGACGGTCAGCGCGGTGCTGGCCACCGGCCCGGCCCCCGAACGCGCTCGACGCGCAGGTGGTGGCGATGCTCGACGCGTGGGTCGCCGACGACGCGCCGCGCCTCGATGCCGACGTCAGCGGCCGGTACGACGTGGCCGGACCCACCCTGATGGACGCGGTGTGGCGCCCGATCGCGGAGGCCGTCATGCGGCCCGTGTACGGCGACCTCATCCCGTCGCTCGACCGGGTCCGAGGGCTCGGCGGCCTGGCCGGCGAGTCCTACGTCGACAAGGACCTGCGGACGCTCCTCAAGCAGCCGGTCAAGGGTCGGTTCGCCCTGAAGTACTGCGGCAACGGTTCGCTCGACGCCTGCCGGGCATCGCTGTGGGCCGCCATCGACACGGCCGTGTCGGACCTCGCCGTGGCGCAGGGGAGCGACCCGACGACGTGGCGCAGCACCGCGGCCCGCACCGGCTTCGTGCCCGGGCTCATCCCCGACACCATGCGGGCCACGAACCGCCCGACCTTCCAGCAGGTGCTCGAGCTCGTCAAGCGGTAGTCCCGCAGCCGAGCGTCTCTCACGATGGTCTCACGCGAGTCGAGGCGTCCTCTCATCGATCGTCGCGCATGCTGCTGAAAGCGTGTGACCGACTCCCCGAGGTCCGCGGAAGGAGATGCTGCTGTGCGCACCATCCGACGCCTGACGTCCTGGTTCGTCGTCGACGACGTGGACGACGTCGCCCGCATGAAGAACGCCCGTGATCGGGCCGTCCGTGAGGCGTTGCACGCCGAGGTCCAGGTCCGTGACCTATGCGAGGCCCTGGATGCCGCCGAGGCGCTGCTGCGTCAACTCGATCGCCAGACCGCGCACTACCGGCTCGGTTGGCAGATGGGTGCGCCGTTCGTCGACTTCGACGACGGCCCCATCGATCCCGCCTCCCTGGCCCACCCCGCCTTCGGCTGACCGGACGCCTCCGACCACCCATCACCGGTTCGGGCCGGAGCTGCCGGTCAGACTGGGCCGGTGAGCTACGACGAGTTCATCTCCGATGTGGTCAAGGCAGTCGAGGGTTTCGGCGCGGGCATCCTCGTCGTCGGCGGGCTGTGGGCGTTGGCGATCTTCCTGTCGGGCGTGGCCCGGACCGCGACGCGCGCCGGCGCCTACCTGCAGCTGCGCCGCAACCTCGGTCGGGTGATCCTGCTGGGCCTCGAGGTCCTGATCATCGGCGACATCGTGCGCACGATCATCGTCGACCCCACCTTCGAGAGCGTGACCGTGCTCGGGATGATCGTCGTGATCCGGATCGTCCTCAGCTTCTCGCTCGAGGTCGAGATCGACGGCACCTGGCCCTGGAGCCGCTGGCGCGCCGGTGCTTCGGGACGCGCCGCGGACTCCTGAGCCTCACGGCTCACATGGGGATCGACTCGTAGACCTCCACGATGCCGCCGTTGTCGAGCACCGGGCAGCCCCCGGCCAGCTTGGCCGCCAGCTCCAGCGAGTCGGCCTGGATCACCGAGTAGCCGCTGAGCCCGGCGTTGGTTGCTCCCGTGGAGCCGTCGGCGTGCACCGCGGTCGACGGCCCGAACGGCGCCCCTCCCTCGACGACGGCGTCGCCCAGGGTCCCGAACCACTGACCCCACGCCGCCATGGCGGCTTGCTGGGCCTCGGGCGTCTGTGCCATCGAGCCCCCGGTGTACGCGAACACGTAGTTCCCCATCTGTCTGCTCCTCTGGTCGGACCGGCGAACCGGCCTCGGTGGATGCGGGGGACGGTCGCCCCTCGCACCACCCCGTCGTATGGCCGGCCCGCCGATCGACACCTCGACCCGAAGAACCGGAAAGAGCCGGACCGGGCCGTTCCGGGCAGGGTGTGCGGACGTCAGTAGGCCGCGTCGGGTGGTTCCATGCGGAGGGCCACGACGGTCAAGTCGTCGTCGAGGCGCTTGCCGGCATGGTCGCGGGCCGCGTTGCAGCTCTGCTCGACGATGTCGGACACCGAGCGTGCGCCGCTGACGATGCGGGCGAAGCGGTCGAAGCCGAACAGGGCGTCGGCCGATGCCCGGGCCTCGAGCAGCCCGTCGCTGCACAGGACCACGGTGAGGCCGCGGCCTTCGAACGAGGTCCGTTCGGTGCGCCACTCGCCCGGGAACGGACCGATGAGCGGCCCGGTGCTGGCGAGCACGACCGGAGCATCCTCGCCGGTCAGCAGCAGCAGGCCGGGGGAGTGGCCCGCGGAGGCGTAGTCGACCCGTTTGGCCGCCGGGTCGATCACGACCAGCGCGCACGTGACGAACATGTCGCCCGTGTCGCCCAGGCGATCGGACACCCACGACAGCGCGGCGGACGGGCCGAGCCCGAACTGCAGCGCGGCCTGCAGGAGGTACTTCACCTTGATGGCCAGGATCCCGGCGTGGTGGCCGTGTCCGGAGACGTCGGCCACGAGCATGGCGAAGCGGCCGGCCGGCATCTCGATCAGGTCGTAGAAGTCGCCCGCCAGGAGACCCTCGGCGGCCAGCACCCGACCGTCCACCTCGAGCCCGGCGCGAGGGGAGAGCGAGCCGGCGGCCAGCTCGAGCCGCAGCCGCTGCACGACGGGGCCGGTCTGGTCGAGGGCCTCGTTGTAGCGCTCGACCTCGTCGAGCTCGGAGAGGATGCGCTGACGCATGCTGTCGACCGCCGCCGCGATGGCGGAGAACTCGGGAGGCCCGACCACGTCGACCGGCTCGCGGAAGTCGCCGTCGGCCACCACGCCGACGCTGGCCACGAGGCGGGTGGTCGGGCGGGTGACCCAACGGCTCAGCAGCACGGTGAGGGCGGCGACGAGCGCCAGGACCACGAGCACGCCGCCGAACAGCACGTTGCGCAAGGTCCTCTGGTCCGTCCGGGTGCGGACCTGGTTGGCCGCGCTGGCCGCATCGACGGTGTCCTGCATGTCGTCGAGGTCGGCTCGCACGTTGTCGAAGAGGGCCTTGCCGGCGCCCGACGCGATCAGGTCGATGCCCCGCTGACGCTGACCCGACGACACCGCGGCCATCTCGCGCTCGGCCGCCTCGGCCTTCCACCGGCCGAGGTCCGCGGTCGTCGCGTCGAGCTGCTGATCGAGCCCGGGGAACCTGTCGGCCAGGCCTCGCAGCCCGGCGATGTCGCTGTCGACCTGGGGGAGCGCATCGGTGTACGGCTGCAGGAACGACCGCTCGCCGGTGATGACGTAGCCCCGTTCGCCGGTCTCGAGGTCGACGGCGGATGCCCGAAGCGACGAGATCATCGACGACGCCGGGTAGATGGTTCCGAGGCGCTGGTCGATCGCCCGGTTCAGCGAGGCTTCGGCCAGGCCGGCCAGCAGCCCGACGATCAGCAGCAGCACCCCGAGCAGCGCCATGACGGCCAGCAGCCGGCTGCGCAGGGAGAACCGGTGGTCGATCGTCATCGGTCTCCTCGCTCGCTGGGTCGCACGGCCTTCGTGCCCGCGATCCGGGTTCGCCCGAGACGCTGGTTGGAGCGTACGGATTCGGGGCGCCCGGGTCATCACCCGGCCGGGTGATGCACGACCACCCATCGGGGCCTACCGTTCGGCGCACGGTGCCTGTCCGTCATGGGTGCCCGGGTGAGAATCGAGCGCTGCGTGACACTGCGGATCGGGCTGGCCAACGACAGCGAGCTGGTGATCAGCGGGCTGCGGGCCATGCTCGCGCCATTCGCGCCAGCGGTTCGGGTGGTCGACGGGGTCACCGGTGACTCCGACATCGTGGCGCTGCCGGCCGACGCCGAGCCGATCGACGTGCTGCTGCTCGACACGTTCTCCCGCGAGGACGGTGGCCTCCAGGCTGTGGCCATGCTGCTGGCCCAGGATCCGCCGTTCCGGGTGGTGATCTACACCGACTCCCGAGCCGATCGCCACGTGCTCAAGGCACTGCGGATGGGCGTGCACGGCTACCTGCTCAAGGCGATTCCGGCCAGCGATCTGGTCGCTGCGCTCGAGCGGGTCGGGGCCGGCGAGGTGGTGGTGAGCGACGACCTGGCCAGCCGAGCCGTCCGCCTCGCGTCCAGCCCGGCCGAGACCGAGCCGTGGCCCGGGGCCCGCTTCGCGCTCACCCGTCGCGAGAGCGAGGTGCTGCTGCTGGCCGCCGAGGGTCGCACCACCGACGATCTGGCTCGCAAGCTGACGGTCGGCACCGAGACCATCCGCACCCACCTCAAGCACATCTACCAGAAGCTCGGCGTGAACGACCGCACCGCAGCCGTCGCGATCGCCTGGCAGGAAGGCCTCGCCGTACGTGAGCCCCTCGACACCTGATCGAACCGTGTTCTCGTCGAGAGAGTGGCGGTGCACGGTGGTGGTCTACGCCAGCGCAGTGAGCAGCGACTACCTCGAGATGTCGCCGGAACGGAGCGGCTGTCCCCGTCAGCGCAGGTTGCGGGAGTAGAGCGCGTGCAGCCGTTCCCAGTGCCGTTCGGCGGAGGGCTTGTCGTAGATCGTCCCGCGGTCGGGGAACGCGAACCCGTGGTGGGTGCCGGGGTAGAGCTCGACCCGTGCGTTGGCGCCGACCTCGCGCAGGTAGGCCTCGAGACCGTCGATCATCGACTGGGGCGCGAACTCGTCGAACTCGGCGCAGGCGAAGTAGAGCTCGCCCTGCACAGCCGAGGCCAGCGGCGCGGGTGATCCTTCGCCGAAGAGCCGGACGCCGTAGATCGACGCAGCTGCCTTGATGCGGTCGGGGTACGTGCCGGCCACCGCGAACGCGGTCGGTCCGCTCATGCAGTAGCCCACGCACCCGATGCGGCTCGAGTCGGCGGCCGGATCGCCGTCCACGAAGTCGAACATGGCGGCCGTGTCGCGCAGGACCAGCTCGGTGGTCATCGCACCCATGTGCTCGACGAGCCTCTCGCGCGTGTGCTCGGGGTCGCCCGAGAAGAGGTTGAACTCATGGGTCCACCGGTAGTACAGGTTCGGCAGGATCACGTAGTACCCGGCCGTGCCGAGGCGCCGTGCCATGTCGTGCAGCTCTTCGCGCTTGCCCGGTGCGTCCATGTAGAAGAAGACCACCGGATGGGGGCCACCTTCCTCCGGGTGGGTGATGAATGTGTTCATCGCTCCGTCGGCGGTGGCGATGTCGAGGTGGCGTTCGATCATGCGCCGAGACGCTATGGCCTCGCGGCCCACTTCGCAGCGGCGACGCCCCATACGCTGGCCGATCGTGGCGTACGACGAGGACCTGGCCGACCGGATCCGGGAGCTGATCACCGATGAGCCTGGTGTGACCGAGCGCAAGATGTTCGGGGGGCTCGCCTTCCTCGTCGGTGGCCACATGGCGGTGAGCGCCAGCCGCGGTGGCGGGATCATGGTGCGGGTCGACCCGGAGCAATCCGACCGACTGGTGTCGACCACCGCTGCCACCCGCATGGTGATGCGAGGTCGCGAGATGGACGGATGGCTGCGCGTCGACGTCGAGCACGTCCGCACGACCCGCCAGCTCACGACCTGGGTCGAGCGGGGAATGGCCTGCGCCGCCTCGCTCGCACCCGAGCCCCGGCGGCAGGCTCGTCACCGGAGCTGACGGGCGACGGTGGACGAGGCGGGCGTAGTCTCAGAGGACGACGTGATCGCCTCGGCGTGCATCTGTTCGCTCGTAGGGCGGGTCAGGGGTGACGATGGCTGAAGCCGCAGCTCTGCCGCAGCTGGACGGGGGGGTGTTCCTCACCGACGGCGGGGCGGAGACCGATCTCATCTTCCACCGAGGGGTGGAGCTCCCGGAGTTCGCCAGCTTCGTGCTGCACGACAGCCCCGAGACCGAAGTCCCGGTGCACGACTACTTCATCGACTACCTGCGCATCGCAGGGGATGCCGAGCTCGGCCTCATCCTCGAGACTCTGACGTGGCGCGCCAGCGCGGACTGGGCGCGGGTCTCGGCTACGACGCTGGTCGTCTGCACGATGCGAATCGGCGGGCGGTCGAGTTCCTGCAGGAGCTCCGCGACCAGCACGGTGCCGGTGAGGTGCTGATCAGCGGTTGCGTGGGTCCGCTCGATGACGCCTACTCCGGTGTGGGGTCGATGGGCCCGGACGAGGCCGCGGAATACCACCACACGCAGATCAGCGTGCTGGCCGACAGCGGTGCTGACCTCGTCAGTGCGCTGACGCTGACCAACACCGACGAGGCCATCGGCTTCGCCAGGGCAGCGCACGCCTGCGGCGTGCCGGCAGTCGTGTCGTTCACCGTCGAGACCGACGGCCGACTCCCCACGGGCGTGATGCTCGGCGATGCGATCCGCCGCGTCGACCACGCCACTGACGCGTCGGCCGCGTACTTCATGGTCAACTGCGCGCATCCCGATCACTTCCACGACGCGCTCCTCGACCCCGACCCGTCGCTGGAGCGCATTCGCGGCGTGCGGGCCAACGCCTCACGGCTCAGCCACGCCGAGCTCGACGAGCGTGAAGACCTCGACGACGGCGACCCTCGCGAGTTCGGTGGCCAACTCGCATCCCTCCACGCCGGACTCGACCACATCAACGTGCTGGGCGGCTGCTGCGGCACCGACGCCAGACACATCGCCGAGATCGCCCGAGCCCTCCAGGACTGAGTCCTCGTCGGTCCGCTCGGGACCGACTCGCGTGCACGGCGCGGGCGCTCGCCGCCTCGGGTCCGCTCCAGTCCGCGCGTACCCTCTGGCTGATGGAGTACCGCCCAGATGACGTGGCTTGGCTGTTGAAGGAATGGGTCGAGAGCACACACGGCGGAGGGGAGTACATGACCTGGCGGCGTCTCGTCGGGCGGTACCCGGGCCGGAGCGACCTCGCCTGGTTGTGGGGCCTCGTCGACTCTGCCGTCGACGGTGGCTACCTGATCATGACGCCCGAGGGGAAGCCGTCACCCGACCCCGACGCACGGGTGACGTGGGATCGATGGCAGTTGACCGACAAGGGCCGCGTCCTCGTCGGCGACGGGACCCAGGAGTAGACGGCTCCGCCCCGACCAAGCCCGCTCGATCCCTCGACCCCTCGATCTGGATGGGGTACATCCACCACCTCTGGGTGGTCCCCCACCCATCCGGACGGCAGCACCGCGGCGCCCCAGATTGGATGGGGCAGCAACCACCTGAGACCGCTGGCCGCTACCAGTCCAACACCGGGACATCTCACGCTGTGACCACGTTCGGGGACACCGATGCGACTCGCGAGTCGGCGCGGCGAGGCGGCCAGGACCCCTGCGGCGGGAGAAGCGCAGCCTGAGAACTCGTTTGCATCGCGGAGCTGGATTCAGCTCTGGCGGCGTGACTCCAGGATCACCTCACCGACGCTGCGATCGGTGTCACCAGCGAGCAGGGGGACAACGTGCTCGGTCATGAATGGGCCACCCACCTCACGCGCGACCCGGGCCGCATCCTCGCCGTTGTCGAAGATGAGTAGGAGGACCAGATGCCGCTCATCGACCTTGACGACCTGCTCGGAGAGTCCGCCGGCGTCGACGACCGCCTGACCTGCGACGCGGAACGCGGCGAGCGTCTCCTCGGTCACCGGATTCTCGAAGTGCAGGTGATTGATGACCGCGAACATGGCCGCACCATAGCGATCCGGACTGAACTCTGACGATGTGAGGAGCGTGCGTCTCACCGAGACAACTGGCAACGGGGACTGCCCACGGGCTCCGGTCTCAGAGCGATCGACTGGCGCGCGTGCGACGCGAAGCCGTTCTTGGAGTGCGGACGACACCCCGTTGATCCGATGCGGCTACGTTCGCGGAATGGCACCTGTGCTGCCGGCGACGCGCCGTCGCCAGCACGTCCACGATGACAGCCAACGGTGGGAGCGATTCACTCCGCGGCCGGACGACATCTTCATCACGACTCCGCCGAAGTCGGGGACGACATGGATGCAGGGCATCGTGGCTTCGCTGTTGTGGCCCCACGGCAACGCGCCTGCTCCCGCCTTCGACCTGAGCCCCTGGCTGGACGCCCGGATCGTTCCGTTGGACGACATGATCGCGAGGGTCGACGCGATCCCACACCGACGGTTCATCAAGACGCACAGCCCAGCCGACTGCACGCCGATCTTCACTGAATGCCGCTACCTCGCCGTCTATCGAGACGGACGCGACGCCCTCGTCTCATGGGCAAACCACCGGCGCAAGATTCGGCCCGAAGGTGATAGAGGCCCTCAACGCCATCGCAGCCCGGGACGGCGTCGCACCATGGCCAACGGTGTGGGATGGCGACATGGACCGACTGTTCGACGAATGGGTGGACTGGGGGACGCCCATGGAACACCTGGCGTCGTGGTGGCCGAATCGCCACGAGCCGTTCGTGCTGCTCGTCCACTACGCCGACCTCATCCGCGACCTCGGCGGCGAGATGCGTCGCATCGCCGACTTTCTCGACGTCGACATCCCCACTGCGCTCTGGAGCGAGGTCGTTGAGCGGTGCAGGTTCGAGGCGATGAAGTCACAACATGAAGCATCGGGGAGCCTGAACCGAGCCTTTCCCGAAGGCGCGACCGCATTCTTCAACCTGGGGACGAACGGGAGGTGGCGCGCCCAGCTCAGTGAGGCGCAACTTCGTCGACACGAGCAACTCACCGCCGAGCGCCTTCCCGAAGATGCCGCCCTGTGGCTCGAGCATGGCTCCCTCGCCCTGGGGCATCGCCCCTAACTGCTGCGGCCGACGCCGCTGACGAGTCGGAAAGTGCCGATCCCGAGCAGCAGGAGTTCAGTCCCCAACCCCTGGGAGCCGGTCGGTATCGCCTATCCCCACACTGTCTCAAATATCACGGGCGGGCTCCGCTTTGTGAGTAGCGCCGAACGCCGGGTCCGTGACGCTGGCCGGTGGGCGCCTATAGGTCGAAGGAACCGGCACGGATCGCGACGCGCCTGACGTTGCGCCGGCGACGGTCAGGCCCACCGGCCGGGACGTTAGGGTCCGAGGCGATGGTGTCGACGGCCGGTTGGAGGCGGATCCCACAGCGAGCTCGGCACCTGTTCCGGCGCGAGACCGTCGGCCACGACGCCGCCGCCGGGCTCGCCCTCGCCGTGCAGAGCGTCCCCAACGGCCTCGCCACCGGGCTGCTCGCCGGGGTCAGCCCGCTCAGTGGCCTCTATGGCTACCTCTACGGAACTCTCGGCGGCTCGCTCGTGACGGCTACCTCGTTCATGCCGGTGCAGGCCACCGCAGCGATGGCGCTGATCGTCGCCGACGTCAACCTCGGCTCCCGCACCGACGCGACCCAGGCCCTCTACACCCTCACCCTGCTGACCGGCGTGGTGATGCTGGTCGCCGGCGTGCTCAAGGCGGGCTCGCTGCTCCGCTTCGTGCCGACGTCGGTGATGGTCGGGTTCATCAGCGCCGTCGGGGTCAACATCGTGATCAGCCAGCTGAGCGATCTCACCGGATACCGGGCTCAGGGCAGCACCCGGATCGGTCGGGTCGTCGACCTGGTGATCCACCCGGGTCGCATCGACGGGCCCACCCTCGCGGTTGGCCTCGTCACCATCGCCGCCATCCTCCTGCTCAACCGCACGCCCCTGCGCGCTGTCAGCCTGGTCGCTGCAGTGGCCGTGGGGTCGGGCCTCGCCGCGCTGCTGGCCACGGGCGGCCACCCCATCGCCCGGGTGGAGGACCTGGCCGTCATCCCCAGCCGCCTGCCGGCCATCTCGTGGCCGTCGCTCGGCGACATCGGCTTCCTGCTGGTCCCCGCTGTCTCGCTCGCCTTCGTCGGACTGGTGCAGGGGGCGGGAGTGGCCACCGCCTATCCGCCTCCTGACGGCTCCCGCGCCGACCGGTCACGCGACTTCATCGGGCAGGGGGCCGGCAACCTCTTCTCCGGGCTGTTCCAGGGCCTCCCGGTGGGTGGCTCGATGTCGGGCGCCGGCGTGCTGGCCGCGGCAGGGGCCCGTACCCGCCTGGCCCTTGTGATCGCCGGCCTGCTGATCGGCGTGATGGTCGTCGGCTTCTCCGGGGCGATCGGGCTCGTGGCAATGCCGGCGTTGGCGGGGCTGTTGGTCGTGATCGGCGTCACCGTGGTGAAGCCGGCCCAGATCGCCGCGGTGGCCCGGTCGGTGCCCATCCAGACGATCACCATGGTGGTCACCTTCGGGCTCACCCTGGTGATCCCACTCCAGTACGCGGTGCTGCTCGGAGTGGCCTTCGCGGTCGTCCTCCACGTCGTCGGGCTCTCGAACCGGATGCGGGTCCACCGGGTCGTGCTCGACGCCCAAGGCCACATGCGCGAAACACAGCCGCCGGCCGCCATCGGCGCGCGCGACGTCGTCGTGCTCCAGCCCTACGGCAGCTTCTTCTTCGCCAGCGCCCCCGTGTTCGAGGCCCAGCTGCCGAGGGTCGCCGAGGGTACCGACCGGTCGGTGGTGATCCTGAGGCTGCGAGGCGTCGACCACCTGGGGCTCGGCCTGCTCGACGTGCTGCGCCGCTACGCCGACCAACTCACCGCCCGGGGCTCGAAGCTGATGATCGTCACCAACGAGGTCGCGATACTCGACCAGATCAACCGGTCGGGGTTGGGCGACCTCCTGGGCGAGGAGAACCTCTATCGCGGTGACGAATGGGTCGGCGCCGCCGTGCGGCGGGCCCACGCCGACGCCGAGGAGTGGGTGAAGGGCTAGGTCCGAGCTGAGCACCGGCCCGTTCCGCATGGCCGAGATCGTGGTCCGGGCGGCGGGCTCAGCCCGGCTGCGGTCAGCGCCGGAACATCTGATGCCCGGTCGTCGCCTCCAGGTCCTCCTTGGCGTAGCGACGCGCCAACACTGGGACGAACAGATCGATGCGGGCCCGCGCCTTCCCGGTCTCCGGCGGGTGGCGATCCCGGCATTCCGGTGGGGCCGAACGGTGGTGAGTTGCCGCCGATGATCCAGGCGATGCTGCGATGTTCGAGCATTCCGTGGCTGGTCCAGGCGTTCAGTCCGAGCGCTGTGGACTGTTGATCGAGAACGATTGCCACGGACTCCGGGACCGGGCTCGGTGTTGGCCCGATGACATCGGCGACGAAAGCGCCCCCAACATCGCCGCCGTCACCGACCTGCAACCAGATCTGGGAGCCCACCGTGTGATTGAGCCACTGGTGTTCGGAGGTGAGCCGGCCTGTCCACGTCGACCAGAACGGCATGTCTCCGAGGGTGGACACGAGTCGGGGTGAGTGAGACCGCAACTGGGCAATCACCACGATCGGGCGCACCTCGACCTGGACGGCGACCGCGCCGCCAGCGAAGGCGTCCTTCTCGTCGGTGAACACTCTCGCGAGAGTGGCAGAGCAGTCGCGAGGCGATGTCCCCGAACGCCAGGTCGGTGACGCGCTCAGCAGTGGCCGGATTCACGTGGCCCGGGTCATGAGACGCCTTTCGGGCCCACCCGTTGCTCATCCCCGGCCGCGTCGACCTGGGACCTCCGTCGCTACGACGTGCCGACGGGACGCATCCGGACGAGGTCGATCTGGCGGCGGACCTTCCGCTGATAACCGTCGTAGGAGTCGAGCTGGTCGCTGAGCCGTTGCCACAGGACGGTCCGGTCGCGCTCTTCGACCACACTCGCAGTGATGGCCACCTTGGCGTCGTCCACTTGGATTGTCGCCTGCGGTTCGGACTGGAGGTTGAGCCACCAACCCGGCTGCCAGTCGCTTCCGCCATTCGAGGCCGCAACGACGTAGTCCTCCCCGTCGCGCACGAAGGCAAGAGGCACCGTGCGGGATCTGCCGCTCTTGCGGCCCACTGTCGTCAAGTAGAGGAGGCGCGCCCCTCGGAAGCGTTGCATCCCGAGGAGCCGGACGATTCGGTTGACGACTCGATTGACCATCACCATGATTCGTCGCTGCACGACGTAGATGGTGTCACATCGACACATCTGGGGTGAGCTGCCGGGGACCATCGACCCGGGCGACCATCTGATGGAGTTGTCTTGGGGGCGGGCTCAGGTGAGACACGATGGGCGTGTGGATGAGGGACTGACCGACGATCTCTGGGCTGCGCTCGGCGAGCGCTTCGTCGACCACTACGGATCACTACGTGGTCGTGTCCGCACCCACGTCATTCACGAGCATCTTCGACAGCACCTGGGTCCGACTCCTCAGCGGGTGGTCGACGTCGGCGGCGGTGCCGGGAACCAGAGTGTGTGGCTGGCGCGTGCTGGCCACGAAGTCACGATCGTGGATCCGTCGGCCGCAATGCTCGAGCGGGCCGCGCACCTTCTTTCCGGCGAGGACGAGGAGATCGCGGCGCGCGTGCGTTTGGTGCACGGGACCGGTGAGGACGCTCCTGAGGCCCTCGCTGGCGAACAGTTCGACGCGGTCCTGTGCCATGGCGTTCTCATGTACCTCGACGACCCCCAGGAGCTCGTCGAAGCGCTCTGTGATCTCGCGGCTCCGGCGGGCGTTGTGTCGATCGTCGCGAAGAACGTCGAAGTCATGGCGATGCGTCACGCCCACGAAGGCGACTGGGTTGGGGTGATCGCGGCCTTCGACGCCGGGAGGCAGATCAACGGGCTCGGCGTCGACACCCGAGGTGACAGCATCGAGCACCTGTCGAACCTCCTCGGTTCTCGAGGGGTCGACCCGCTGGCCTGGTACGGGGTTCGCCTGTTCACCGACGGCTGGGCTCCCGACCGGTCGCCGACCGACCCAGAGGACCTTGTGCTGCAGGCCGAACTCCTCGCGAGCCAGCGCGATCCGTACCGGCGACTCAGTCGCTTGTTCCACTTGCTCGGACGAAGGCACGCGTAGACCGTCCCAGAACGGCCTTGGTCTCAGGAGATCAAGGCCCATCCGGGTCACCCCGACGAGGCCACCATTGAGTCGACAGCGGCGCGTAGGTCCGCTCTCACGGATGGTGGGGCGTCCTTTCCGAGTCCTGCGTAGAGGACGTAGGCGGCTGTGCCGTTACGGAACCCGGTGGCCGTGAAGAGGAAGTCGGGTGACCGCTGGAGGCAGCCGGCGTAGGCATTCTCGGGTGGAGCGATCGGCACGATGAGCGATCCGTCGGGTTGCGGATCGATGTAGGCAGCACCGGAGGGTGCCGCTCGAACTGAGAGGAAGGCGTCTGTGGGGCCGACGTGCTCCATGAACTGGACCGGGAGATCGCACACCTTCGACGGGTCGCTCGCTTCGGCGAAGGTTGAGATTGTGAGCTCATCGAGCGGCTCGTCGAGGTTCCAGTAGGCCGGGGTGTTCGCGACTGACCAGCCGCTGGGAACTTGTAGGGAGATAGCTCCCCCCGTGGAGATGGCTCGGCCATCGGTTGAGGTGGTCGATGAGGACGGAGTCGGGGACGAGGTGGTCGTGGTCGATCCTTCACCGGCCACACCGACGTCGACCCCAACGCCCTCGTCTGTTTCACGGGTCGCCGCCCAGGCGATCCCAATTACCACAACAAGCCCGGCCAGGGCGATAGCCGAGGTGGATGAGCGCCGACGTCGAATCCTGCGCTTGCCCTCGCTGGTCACCAGTTCCAGGGGTGGCGGAGCAGGTGGTTTCGGATCGTCAATCAACGGCAGGTTCATCGTCAATCTCCTTCATCGACACCCCCAGCGCGCGAAGCGCTCGGTGTGCGTGGGACTTCACGGTGCCGACCGAGCACCCGAGTTGTTGCGCAGTGACTTGTTCCGACAGATCTGCGACATAGCGGAGGACGACGACCTCGCGTTGCCGTCGTGGCAGCTTGCGCATCGCCTCGATCAGGTCGTGCGCCACCGCTCGATCGGCCGGGTCGGGTGCGTGGTTCGGTGCGGGCGCGGTCGAGGCTGGTCGTCGTCTGAGTTCATCGAGCGCAAGATTCCCGGCGGTTCGGCTCACCCAGGGCACCGAGTATTCGGCGATCTTCGACCAGTGGATGTAGGCGCGTACCACCGCTTCCTGCGCCGTGTCGGCGGCTGCCTCGCGGTCCACCAGCAACCGGTACGCGACCCGGTACGCAGCTTCGTACAGCGATTCGTACGACTGCTCGAACCCAGCCATCTGGTGTGCCTCTCGTCGGCCCGACACTGATTCAACGATCGGCTGGGTGAAAAGGTTTACTCCGCAGGTGATCTCGCAGGGGCCTGTGGACTCGCGTGGGATGTGCAGAGGCCGCCATGACGTGTCTCATGACGCCGGCAACGGGACGCGGAGGAGTCAGGCGACGTGCTTGGCGATGACCGCGACGTACTTCCCGTAGTGACGATGGTCAGCTTCGACGCCCAGGGCGTGCTGGACCGCAGCCGAGTGATGCCAGACATCTGGAGGCGCCTCGACGGTATCGGCGATGCTGACAAGCGCCTCGAACGCCAAGCCGACCTCGCCATCGTCGACCCCAGCCGGCCACGTCGTCGGCTCCGCCGTGGATCCCCGCGGTACCCGTTCCACCGCGCCGAGCTGAGCGAGCGCAGCACGTAGCTCGGTTTCGACCAGCCCGGACCGGCGCGGCCAGTCGAAGGATTGGGTGGAGGTGTCGTCACCGAGCAGTGCGACGAACGCAGCTTCGGGGTCGCGCACACCTGCAGGGTGCCACCGCCTGAGCCACGCTTCGATCTCGGACGCGACCTCATCGAGCGACGGATCGAACATGACGTTGTGGAGCCGAATGGGCTTGTTCCGCCGCGGCCAATCGTCATCACTTTGCGCCCGCGAAGCTCGCCAAACGTGCTGATCGTGACCACCTCCGGCCATGGCACCTGACGTAGCCGCAGTTCGGTCCAAGTCGTCACGCCCCATGGTGATCCGAAAGACCAGGACCCCGGCCGGAGCTGATCCCGCCGTCGCTCACGGCCGATTGGCTCATCTGAACTGTGGCCCACGGCAGAACTATCGGTCACGAGCGCGACCACCTGAGCATGGGACCTTCAGCTTGGCCGTCCCGGAACGCCGGGGCCGTGGCCCGCTCCACGGGGGCAGATTGGCCAGGCCGATCGGGTGCTCCGGTACGGTCGCCGCAGATGCCGCACCTTGAGCTGACCACGACGATCGCTGCGCCTCCTGAGCGCTGCTTCGATCTCAGCCTCGACGTCGACCTGCACACCAAGTCGACCGGAGCTCGGGAGGAGATCGTCGGAGGCATCCGCTCCGGGCGGATGAGGCTCGGCGACGAGGTGACGTGGAAGGCCTGGCATTTCGGCGTTCCCTTCCGAATGGCATCGTCCATCACTGAGTACGAGCGTCCTGCTCGCTTCGTCGACGAGCAGACGCGGGGACCGTTCGCCACCTGGCGCCACGAGCACCGGTTCGAGCTGGATGGCGAACGACGTACTCGAATGGTCGACCTGGTGGACTACGACAGCCCTCTCGGTCCGATCGGCCGAGTTGTCGACCGCGTCCGTCTTGAGCGTTACATGATCGAATTGCTCCAACGCCGAAACGAGTTCCTTCGTCACGCTGCGGAGACCTCACCAGCCTGACGACTCGACTCGTCAGACAACCGGGCCACGACCTGCGACTGCCCCAGCGCGCCTAATACACGGGTGATCCATCTGGCATCCCCGTGTATTTCACCGGCGGTGGGGAGGATGCTGGGATGACTTTCGTTCCGTGTCTGATCCGTTCGTCGTCTTCGGCTGGTGAGGCCCGCTTCGCGTTGGGTGATCCGCTGGTCGATTCCTATCTCGAGTTCGTCGCCGGTCGGGCCCGTCCGAACACGTTGCGGGCGGTGGCGTTCGACTTGAAGACGTTCTTCTCGGTGGTCGCCAAGGATGGCTGCGGCGATCGCAGGATTCCAGAGCGCCCCCGATCGCCGGGTCTGTGCGTCACCCTTGCGATGGTAGGAAGACGGTACTACCGTTTCGGCGATGACCGTACGGAAGCTTTCGATCGCCCTCGATGACACGATTGCGGACGAGGTCGCCCGCGGAGCTGAGCGAGCTGGGGTCAGTGTGTCGGCGTGGCTCAATCACGCCGCCGGGAACGAACTCGCGATTGAGGCCGGCCTCGATGCCGTTCGCGAGTGGGAGGCCGACCACGGACAGTTGACGGCTGAGGAGTTGGCCGCCGCGGACACCCTCCTGGACCGCGTGCTCGATGCTGCTCGACGAGCGAGCTGAGTCGTGGGCGGGGTCACCTACGACACCGGGGCGTTGGTCGCCGCGGAACGGAATCAGCGCGAGGTGTGGGCGGTTCATCGGCGAGCACTCGAACGGGGACTCCGTCCAACGGTGCCTGCCGGCGTACTTGCTCAGGCGTGGCGCGGTGGGCCACAGGCGGAGTTGTCCCGGCTGCTGAAGGGCTGCCGCATCGAAGAGCTCGATGAGGTGCGCGGGCGGGCGGCCGGCCAGGCATGCGGCCGAGCCCACACATCTGACGTGATCGACGCAGCCATCGTCGTCGGCGCACTCGCCCGAGGCGACCTGGTGGTGACATCGGACCGCAAAGACATCACCAGGATCGCCGTCGCCTTGGACACCTCGATGGAGATCATCGCGATCTGAAAGTCTCAGCTCGGTCAGTTGGTCGGGGTCCCAACTCCAACCTGCCCCCGAACGCCGGGACCGGCACGCCCCCGAAGGGTGCAGGTCGGCCGTTGCGGGACACGCCTCACGCTGTGGTGTCGTATGGCGTAGGGAGCGCCGATCGCCGGTGAGGAACGCGTCCCAGATCGCCCGTCGGGGATGCCGACGGCACCTGCGCACAACGGCCCGGCGGTGCTCGACCCGAGCGACCACGGAACACGCGATCGTAGGGTGTCGGCATGCTCGAGACCCGGGTCGTCATCATGTGTGACCAATGCGGGAGGTTCTGGGACCCCGCTGCCGAGCGGGCAGCGTGCACGGAAACAGGCCAACGCGTCGAGATCGGCTGCTACGGCGGCCACGGGCGCACCGGTACCGCGCTTGCCTGTCTCGCCGTCCTCTGCGGCCAAGCGCCAGACGAAGCCGTCAGCTGGGTCCGAGGCACGTACTGCGAACGAGCGGTCGAGACCGACGAGCAAGAAGCCTTCGCCCGCAACCTCACCCGCTGACCCCTGTCGCCGCCGCATCAATCGGCGTACACGATGGCTGGACGTATGACCTCGAGTTCGACACGACCGACGGCCCCGATCCGCTCGTCCTCGCCCGAGTCGTCCTCGGCCGGGTCAAGTCGTAGGAACCGCACACAGCCCGGACGCCCCAGATCGCCAGTGAGGATGGGGGTGCGGGATTGGTCCCGTGTAGAAGGTGGCGGGGCCTCGCTGCCTGGTCTGACCCTCAGATCGCCTGACTCCTCGTTGGAGGATGTCCTCGAGCCGAACGGTCGACCAGGCGTGCGAGGCCTCGCCGGCACAACCAGCTGGTCGAACGTGACTTGATAGAAGCTCGAGCAGGAGCCCCATCACTGGCCTGTCCGTGGCCGGCTGCGCGTGCCACCCCTAACCACTGAGAAGGGATGCCAGGTTCAACGATGACAGATGCAACGAGGGTGATCACCGGCGGGGTCGACACCCACAAGGACTTCCACGTGGCCGCCGCGCTCGACGAGCTCGGCCGGCTGATCGGCACCGAGACGTTCCCGACGACCACTGCCGGCTATCGGGCCCTGCGCTCCCGGCTGGTCGGCCATGGCGAGTTGGGCGCGGTCGGTGTCGAGGGCACCGGTGCGTGGGGTGCCGGGTTGGCCCGCTTCCTCACCGCGGAGGGGGTGAAGGTGGTCGAGGTGTGTCGCCCGAACCGTCACCACCGCCGCCGTCACGGCAAGTCCGACACCGCCGATGCGGTAGGCGCGGCACGCTCGGTGTTGGCTGGCGAAGCGACCGGCGCGCCGAAGGCGGCGACCGGTGGGGTCGAAGCGATCCGGTTGTTGCGCATCGCCCGCGGTAGCGCCATGAAGGCCCGCACCCAAGCGGCGAACCAGCTCAACGCGGTGGTGGTCACCGCCCCCGACCCGATCCGTCAGCCCCTCACCGGTCTGCACATCAACGCTCTTGTCGAGCGGGTGCATCGGATGCGGCCCGGGCCGGTCACCGAGCCGACCGCGGCAGCGAAGTTGGCCCTGGTCGTGTTGGCCCGACGATGGAAGCAACTCTCCGACGAGATCGCCATGCTCGACGGTCACCTCGACGGGCTCACCGCCACGACCGCCCCGACCCTGGTCGCCCTCAACGGTGTCGGCGCGCAGACCGCCGCGGTGTTGCTCACCGCGGCTGGCGACAACCCCGACTGGCTCTACTCCGAAGGGTCATTCGCGGCGCTGTGTGGGAGCTCGCCCATCGACGCCAGCTCCGGGCGACGCAACGACCGGCATCGACTCAACCGAAGCGGAGACCGCCAAGCCAACTCGGCGCTCTACATCATCGTGTTGAGCCGCCTCCGCTGGCACCCCGAAACCCAGCGCTACATGGCCAAACGCCTCGCCCAAGGCAAGACCCGCAAAGAAGTCATCCGATGCCTCAAGCGCTACATCGCCCGCGAAGTCCACCACGCCATCACCGCCGACTTCACCGCCTCGAGGCGACACCGCGATGCCCGCCACGAACCTCTCCTCGAAGCCGCATGACATCCATAGAAGCTGTCGGCTCCGCCACACCCGCGGACGAGCGACTTTGTTGGCTCGAGGCCATGGTCAGCGCAGACTGGCACTGCGCTGGACGGTGCGTGGATTGCCCTCGCGGCAGGGCGAGCAATCTGTCGCGTTGTACGAGGCAGACGCCGGCGCCGCGTCGCACAACAATCGATGTGTGTGGGGACCGCCCGGGCTGGGCGAGCGACGCTGGTGATCGTCCGTTGTCAAGACCGACTGCACCGACGCTCGCCTGCTCCGAGATCTGCTGGACGCCGGAGAACTCTCTGAACTGAGCTCTTGTCGTAGGCCGCCCGGGGCTCGAACCCGGCACCTTGGGATTAAAAGTCCCCTGCTCTAACCCGATGAGCTAGCGGCCCGGGGTGAGACTAGGCGACCGATGGTCGGCCACCACCGACGAGATGGTGGGCAAGGCTTGCGGCGGATGGGATGAGGGCGGTCGAGCGAAGCGTTGTCGGGGTGCCGGTCTGGTGGGTCCACGGGGCGACGAGCCGAGCGAGGCCTGGTTGCGCTTCCGGGTGGGGCGTCGCCGATGGACCCTGCCCACCCGCGGCATCACCCGGCTGGCGCTGCAGGTCGCCCACGCCGGCTACCACCTGACCGGTGATCCCCGACGACGTCGCCGTGGTGGTGGCTGACGTGGGGCGCTCCCGGGCCACTCCGCCGGCGACCCCGAGCCAGGGTGATCGCCTCGAATGGGCGGCGTCACGACCTGCTCGTCTCGTTCGCCACCACGCCGCTGACCGAGGGCGGCGCCGCGACACCCTCAGGCGAGGACGTTTCGGATCCAGGTGCCGACGCGGTCGAAGGCCGGTTCGGCTGCCGGGAGCTCGAAGTTGACGAAGCCGTGGGGCTGGCCGGGGTAGCAGACCTCGTCCACGTCGACCCCATCCTCCCGCAGGCGGGTGGCGTAGGCCCGGCCCTCGTCGCGCAGGAGGTCGCAACCGCCCAGGACGACCAGTGCGGGAGGCAGCCCGGTCAGGCTCGGGGCACTCAGCGGTGCCGCGTGGGGATCGTCGTCGAGGTCGCGGCCACCGGTGTAGGCGCCCCAGTGCAGCTCCATGCCGCCGAGGCTCAGGATGAGGCCGTCGAACTCCTCCTTGGACGGGAACATCCGGGAGCCGGCGACCGCCGGGTAGATCAGCACCTGGCCGGCGAGGGGCCCGCCGCCTGCTTCGCGCAGCCGGAGAGACACGGCCGCCGCCAGGTTGCCGCCAGCGCTCTCGCCCGCCACCACGACCGACTGCGGCGCCACCCCGAAGCGCTCGGCGTTGGCGAGGGCCCATCGCGTGACCGCCTCGCAGTCGTCGAGGCCAGCGGGGAAGGGGTGCTCCGGGGCGAGCCGGTACCCGACCGACACGACGACCGCACCGGACCCGAAGGTGAGGGCCCGGGCGATGTTGTCCATCAGGCCGAGGCTCCCGATCGTCCAGCCGCCACCATGGAAGTACACGACGAGGCCCGTCGGCGGAGCGGCGTCGTGGCGGTAGATGCGCACCGGCACGGCACCGACGAGCTCGTCGGAGACCTCGGCGACCGTCCGCTGGGTACCGATCGTGAAGTCCCCGCGGGCGAGTTCGAGCAGCTCAGGGTCGAGGGCCTCGAACGGCTGCGCCCGCTCCGGGTTGGCCGCCAGCCACTCGGTGACCTGCGGGTCGATGCTGCCTTCGTCCATGGATCCCCCTTGTCGGGCTGGAACCTACCCGCGGCTGATCGGTGGCGTGGCGGGACCGCGGCTGATCGGTGGCGTCCGATCGGTTCGGAGCCGATCGAACGCCACCGACGAGCCTGGCTGGCAGGGTGGAACACCTGCGAACGAGATCTGCGGGTGGCGGCCGCCCGAGGACCACCACCCGGTGCAGGGCCGGCGATCAGCGGCCGGCGGTGACCTTCTTGGCCGTGCGCTTCGCAGCCCGAGTGGCCGAGGTCGGGCCTTCTTCGCTGACGTGGTGGACGCCTTGCGGGCGGTGCGCTTGGTGGCGGTGGCCGACTTCTTCGCGGTGGCCGAGGCCTTCTTGGTCGTGCGCTTGGCGGTGGAGCTCGACCGCACCTTCTTGGCTGTCGGCTTGGCCTTGGCGGTGGACTTGCGAGCAGTGCGCTTCGCCGAGGTCGTCGCCTTGCGGACCGTCTTCTCGCGCGGTGTCCTTCGCGCCCGACGCGGTGTCGCTGATCTGCTCGGCCACCTCGTCTCCCGACCGGGTCACCTTGGAGATCGTGTCGGTCACGGCGGACTTCACCGCGTCGGTGGCCTTGTCCATCAGTCCGGCCGCGGCTCCGGCGATGAGGTTGCCGGGAGGGGTGTCGGGCGAACGGGGATGTGGGCGGGTCGGCACCGTCTTCTTCGCCGCGGCCAGCCGATCGCCCAGCTCGGCCAGGTGCGTGCGGCTCATCTGGTCCCGCACCTTCGGGAAGAGGTCGCCCTCCTCCTCCTCGACGTGGTGGCGCACGTTCTCGATCAGCACGGTGACCTTGGCGTCGAACCGCTCGGCGCGCGGGTCCATGCCCTCGAGCTCGGACAGCAGCCACTTGACGATGTGGTGCTCCTCGAGGCTCTCGAGCGCCATGTCCTCGGCCCCCTTCACCTCACGGCGTACTGCCGGATAGAACGCCAGCTCCTCGATGGCGGCATGCACCGACAGCTCGTGGATGATGCGCTCGACGATCTGTCGCTTCGTCTCGTAGGCCGCGTCGCCCGCCCGCTCGAATCGGGTGAACAGCTGGGCGACGGTGTGGTGATCATCTTTGAGGAGGGTGATGGCATCCATGCCACCCCTCTTCCCGCTCGCGACTGATCTATGCGGGCCGCGCCCGATATCACCCGCACGGGTGGCGGCTCAGGTCGACGGGAGCCGAGCCTCGGTGTCGCACGTGATCGTGGACAGCGCGGAGGCGAGGCGGGAGGCGGCGAGGGTCAGCTCGGTCGGGGTCAGGGTGGTGAAGCAGAGCCGGAGGTGGGAGCGCCCCGAGTCGTCGAGGCAGAACGCCTCGCCGGGGACGAAGGCCACACCGGCGTCGATGGCCGTGGCGAACAGGTCCGTGGCCGAGACGCCGTGGGTGAGCCGAGCCCAGCAGAACATGCCGCCGTCGACGGCTCCGACCTCGATGCGATCGCCGAGCTCGGCGACCAGTGCGACGGTGAGCGCATCGGCCCGCTCGCGGTAGGTCGAGCGGATCTCGTCGATGTGCGCGCCCATGAACGACTCGTCGGCCAGCACGTCGGCCGCGATCAGCTGGGTGAGCGGGACTGGTGTGCAGGTCGGTGGCCTGCTTGGCCCGCACGAGCGCCGGGCGGAGCCAGTCCGGGCGCCGACCAGCCAGCCGACCCGCAGCCCCGGCGACACGATCTTCGACACCGTGCCGAGCGACACGACCAGGTTCCGAGCGCCGACCGGCGCCACCGGCCAGGGCCCGCAGGCCGGGGCAGCGCCTCGCCTCGGAACCGGAGCGCGCCGTAGGGGTCGTCCTCGACCAGGACGAAGCCGAAGCGGTCGGCCAGCTCGACCAGGCGGTGGCGGCGATCGAGCGGCGAGCGTCGCGCCCGACGGGTTCTGGAAGTTGGCCACGACGTAGACGATCTTCGGGGCGGCGCCGGCCCGGTCGAGGCGGACGAGCTCGTCCTCGAGCGCGTCGACCCGCACGCCGTCGGCGTCGGTGGCCACACCGACGAGCCGGGCCCCCGAGGCCTGGAACGCCTGGAGCGCGCCGAGGTAGCCGGGCGACTCGACCACGACGACGTCGCCGGGGTCGCACAGCGCGCGGGCCAGCAGGTCGAGCCCCTGCTGCGAGCCGGTGGTGACGTCACGTCGTCGGCATCGACCACCGTCGCCGCCGCCGTCAGCTCGGGCCGCGACGATCTCGCGCAGGTCGGCCATGCCCTCGGTCGGCGCGTACTGCAGGGCCCGCGGCGCCGTAGCGTCGCCAGCACGCGCTCGGACGCGGCCGACACACGAACCGCCGGCAGCAGCTCGGGCGCGGGCAGGCCGCCGGCCAGCGACAGCATCCCGGGCCGGTCGACCAGTTGCAGCAGATCTCGGATGACCGACGACGTCGCACCGCGGGCCCGCTCCGACAGCAGCGCGTCGATGTCGCGTGACCCCGGTGGCGACGCCGCCGTGCATGCAGGCGCGTTCCCCATGCGGGACACAGGACCACGGCTCACCCGACGGCGGAAGGGCGCGTCGATACGGGGACCACCACCACCAGGCTGGGCCGGCGACACCCGAGTCGCGCCCACCGAGCGCGACGCCAACCGCCGGGCCGGACCGGGCCCGGTGTGGTCAGATGCCCAGCGTGGAGCGACGAGTGGACCTGGCTGAGTTCCTGCGAGCCCGACGGGCCGCGCTCACCCCGAGCAGGTCGGCCTGGTGCCCGGACCCCGCCGCCGCACGCCCGGGCTGCGCCGCGAGGAGGTCGCCATGCTCGCCGGCGTGTCGGTCAGTTGGTACACGTGGCTCGAGCAGGGCCGCCCGATCAACGTCTCCGACGAGGTGCTCGACTCGTTGGCCCGGGTGCTGCAGCTCGACTCGGTCGAGTGCCGCTACCTGGCCGAACTGGCCGGCCACCACGACCACGTCGCCGGGGCTCCCCCGGTGAAGGTGCCGGACTGGGGCCCGCGCATGCTCGCCGCGCTCGACCCCGCCCCCGCCTACCTGCATGGGCCCGACGTGGGACTACCTGGCCTGGAACGACGCCATGGCCCACCTCTTCCCGCCGCTGACCTCGCTTGCCCCCGAGCACCGCAACCTGGTGTGGGTCATGTTCGCCCTGCCCGAGACCCGCCAGCTGATCCTCGGGTGGGAGGACGAGGCCCGCCAGGTGCTGTCGCAGTTCCGGGCCGAGACCACCGCCCTCCGCGACGACCCGGCGTGCGTGTCGCTGGTGACCCGGCTGCGAGCCACCAGCCCGGAGTTCGACGAGTGGTGGGGTCGCCACGACGTGGCCGGCTTCCACACCCGCATGCGACGGTTCCGCCACCCCGACGACGGCCTGCTCATCTTCGAGTACCAGCAGTTCGTGGTGGCCGGCGAGCCCGACCTCCGCCTGGTCGTGCAACTCCCCGTCGACTGAGGCAGACCGACCCCGGACGCGACTGTGGGCCGATCGGGGGCGAGATCCGATCGGCCCACAGCCTGAGGGTGCCGGCGCCGGGGAGGGAATGGCGCCGACACGACGTCGCCTCGACCGGACGGTTGGGGCCCGGTCGAGGACGAACTCGTCGCAGTCGGTCAGCTCTCCTGAGCGGCCTTCTGCTTGGCTTCCTGGGTGGCTGCGTCAGCCCGGGCCGCTTCAGCCTTGGCCTCGTGCTCGGCGACCTTGCGGTCAGCCACGGCCTTGTCCTGCTGAGCCTCGCCTTCCTTCTCGAGGTTCTCGTTGCTGGTGACCCGGCCGGCCACCTCCTTGGCCTTGCCCTTGACGTCTTCGACGACGCCCTTGAGGCCTGCTTCTGCTCCGTTGTCCGGCATGGTGCACTCTTTCTGGGGGGGAGGGATTGCGTTCCTGGCTGATCTACCCCCTCGGCACCGACGTAGAACCAGCGCTCGCCATCGGACCTGTGGGCCCCGGTGACACCGTTGTGGCCAGCATCCTGTGACTGTCGGTGATGAGCGGGGGGCACTATCGTTCGCGCCGATGTCGATCGCCCCCGCCAAGCCCTCCGGGCCCCTCGCCAGCGTCAAGGAGAAGGGGCTCAAGTACCTTGGCGTGTCGGTCATCAACGTCGTCGTCGGCCAGACGCTGCTGCTCACCTTCCACGCCATCCTCGGGTGGCCGCAGGCTGCAGCCAACGCCCTGGCCGTGCTGATCAGCGCCTTCCCGGCCTACTACCTGAGTCGCAAGTGGGTGTGGGGCAAGTCGGGAAAGAGCCACTTCAAGAAGGAAGTGCTCCCCTTCTGGATCTTCGTGTTCATCGGTCTGGTGTTCTCCACTGCCATGGTCGCCGTGGGTGCGCACGTCACCGACACCACCGGGGCGGGCGAGAACCTGGCCCTGTGGGAGAAGCTCCTGCCGAACGTGCTGAACGCCGCATCGTTCTTCATCCTCTGGATCATCCGCTTCTTCCTCATGGAGAAGCTGTTCGAGCAGCACCCGGAGCTGGCCGAGGAGCTCGTCGGCGAGGACTTCATCATCGCCGTCGAAGGCGAGGAGAAGCTGGCCGCGGCCGAAGCGGCCGCTGCCGAGCGGGCCGGCAGGGTGGCCCGGGCCGACCCCTCAGCCCAGGGCTGACCCTCCACCACCGTGGACGCCGATCAGTTCGCCCGCGCCGAAGCGGCCCGTGGCTTCATGCCCCCTGATGAGGGCTACGCGCTCTACGAGGCGGCGCTGGTGGTGCCCGACGGTGGCTCGCCGATGCTCGAGATCGGTAGCTATTGCGGGAAGTCGGCCGTCTACCTCGGCACCGGTGCCCGCGAGCGTCACACGGTGCTGTTCGCCCTCGATCACCATCGGGGGAGCGAGGAGAACCAGCCGGGCTGGGAATGGCACGAGCCCGACCTCGTCGATCCCGACGTCGGCCGCATCGACACGCTGCCGCGGTTCCGCCGCACGATCCACGAGGCCGACCTGGAGTCCGCGGTGGTGGCGTTGGTCGGCGACTCGCCCACCGTAGGTCGTCATTGGGCGATCCCGCTGTCGTTGCTGTTCATCGACGGCGGCCATGGGTCCGAGCCCGCCCACCGTGACTTCGACCTCTGGACGCCCCACGTCGAGCCGGGTGGGCTGCTGTGCATCCACGACGTGTTCCCCGATCCGGCCGACGGTGGCCGCCCGCCGTATGAGATCTACCTTCGGGCACTCGAGTCGGGCTGCTTCGTCGAGGAGCGGGCCGTCGGCTCCCTCCGGGTGCTGCGCCGCTCCGCCTGATCTCGCGGATATCGGCGGTCTGGCTGACGCCGCCACCAGCCGGGATCTCGCGGTCCTGCGAGATCGTTGTCCCGGCTTGGTCCGCGCCGTGCGCGAGGTGGTAGACCAAGCTGGCATCGACGCGGGGACAGGCCCGGCGGCCAGCGATGGGGGTTTTCATGCCACTTTCTCGACGGCTCATAGCGGAGTTCCTCGGTACCTACGTGCTCGTGTTCGGCGGCTGCGGCTCCGCGGTGCTGGCGGCCAACTTCCTCAAAGACGGCCAGCAGACCGGCCTCGGCATCGGCTTCCTCGGTGTCTCGCTGGCGTTCGGCCTCACCGTGCTGGTGATGGTCTACGGCGTCGGCCACATCTCGGGTGGGCACTTCAACCCCGCCATCAGCGTCGCCCTGGCCGCGGTGAAGCGCTTCGAGTGGAAGGACGTCGCCCCCTACGTCGGGGTGCAGCTGATCGGGGCGGCGCTGGCGTCGGCCACGTTGTGGGTCATCGCCCTCGGTCAGAAGGGAATGACGTCGACCCTGCTCAAGGACGGCGGGTTCGCCACCAACGGCTACGCCGAGCACTCGCCCGGCAACTACAACTTGGCCGCCTGCCTGATCATCGAAGTCGTGCTCACCGCGGTCTTCCTGATCGTGATCATGGGCGCTACCGACAAGCGGGCCCCCAAGGGCTTCGCCGGCATCGCCATCGGCCTGGCGCTCACGCTGATCCACCTCATCTCGATCCCGGTCACCAACACCTCGGTCAACCCGGCCCGCTCGACCGGCCCGGCGCTCTTCGTCGGCGGCGACGCCCTCAGCCAGCTGTGGCTGTTCTGGCTGGCCCCCATCGTGGGCGGCCTGATCGGGGCGTTCGTCTACCAGCTGATGGCCGGTGAGTCGAGGGAGGGGCAGGGCGACGAGCCCGAGGCCCTGGCCTACCCGGACGACGAGGCCTGACGGAGCTCACCCGATCGAGCTCGGCTGATCGAGTCGCCAGATCGTCCGCGGCCGGGATCAGTCCCGGCTGGGGTCGACCGACACGTCGCCGGCGTCGGTGTCGATCAGCGCGGGCAGCGCGCCGTGGTCGACGAACAGCTGTGATGCCGCGGTCTGGCCGGCCAGCGCGTCGGCGGCCAGCACGATCGACGCCGCGGTGTAGCGTGGAGCGCTCGTTGCCGGGGAAGTGCACCATCTCGGGGAACACGATGCCGGTGAAGTAGTGGCCGTCGTCGTCCCGCAGCTGCTGGGCCCAGCTGAACAGCTCGAGGGCCTTCTCGCGCTCGCCCAGGCTGAGGTAGGCCAGCAGGCACTCGCAGGTCTCGGCCGCGGTGATCCACGGGCGATCGCTGACGCAGCGCACGCCCATGCCGTCGACGATGAACGTGTCGCTGCGGGCGTCGAGCCGCTCGAGGCCGTCGGTCGCCGCCGACCACGCCGGCCATGACCGGGTAGTACCAGTCCATGGCCCAGCGGTGCTTCGGGGCGAAGGCGTCGGGCATCTCGCCGGCCGCGTGGGCCGAGATGACGTGGGCCAGGCGGGCGGCGCTGAGCTCCCAGTCGGGGCGCTCGTGGCCGAGGTGCTCGGCCAGGGCGATGGCGCAGCGCAGGCTGTGGCAGATGCTCGACGAGCCGGTGAGCAGGGCGAACGACCACGGGGTGCCGTCGGCGTGGCGGGCCCACAGGATCTCGCCGCGGGGGGTCTGCAGGTCGAGCACGAAGTCGATGGCGGCCTCGACGGTCGGCCACATGGCCTCGATGAAGCCGCGGTCGTCGAACAGCAGATGGTGGTGCCAGACGCCGGTGGCCACGTAGGCGATGACGTTGGCGTCGAGCTTGTCCTGCTCGATCGACTGCTCGAGGTAGTACTGGTGCCACGAGCCGTCCGGTCGCTGCAGCTCGGCCAGCCAGCGGTAGGCCCGCTCGGCCTCGGCCCGGCGCCCGCCGATGGCCAGGGCCATGGCGGCCTCGACGTGGTTCCACGGGTCGGCGTGGCCGCCGGGGAACCACGGGATCATGCCGTTGGGCAGCTGCCACGACGCGATGGCGTCGACGGTCGCGCGGAGCTGGTCGGCGGTCAGGATGCCGGGGACCTCAGGCAGAGGCATCGACGGACTCCCTCTCGGCGATGATCGTCGTCGACGTCGGTCGGCATGGATCGGCCTGCTCGGTGCCGCCGTCGTCAGCGACCGGGACGCCGGCGCCCGGCCCCGGATCGGCTTGGTGGCGTAGACCACGAGGCTCTTGCCCAGCACCGGGTTGAGCAGCTGCTCGGTGATGCGGGTGACGGCCGGCTTCTTCATGATGTCCCACACCAGGAGCTTGTTGTAGGCTTCACCAGCGGGAAGTCGTCGTTGGTGGGCCCGACCGCGCACTTGAGCCACCAGTACGGCGGAGTGCAGGGCGTGGGCGTGGTGGGCTGCGCCGTCGTCGAGGCCGGCGCCGCGCATCTTGTCGCGCAGCTCGTTCTCGGTGTAGATGCGGACGTGGCCGCCACTCGACGAACGGGGCGTGGTACTCGTCGCTGAGGGCCCAGCAGATCTTCTCGGGGAGCCAGGCCGGGATGGTGACGGCCAGCGTGCCGCCGGGCTTGAGCACCCGGTGCAGCTCGTCGAGCGCGGCGAGGTCGTCGGGGATGTGCTCCATGACCTCGCTGGCGATGATGCGGTCGAACGTGTCGTCGGGGAACGGCAGGCAGGTGGCGTCGCCGTTGACGCAGTCGCCCAGGCCGTCGGCGGGGCCTCGCCGGCCTCGACCATGGCGTCGAACAGGCCCGCCGACCTCGACGCAGCTCGTCGAGCGCCATGTCGCAGGCGATCGACCCGGGCGCCGCGGCGGAAGCCCTCGAAGGCATGGCGGCCGAAGCCGCAGCCGAGGTCGAGCAGCAGGTCGCCGGGGCGCAGGCCGAGGCGTGTCGTAGTCGACGGTGAGCATCGGTCAGCTCGCTCCCGGACCGGCTGTGCCGAGCAGGTCGGCGTGGGTGGAGGCGATGCGGACGGCCCGGTCGGGGTGGAAGCGGGGGGCGGCTTGGCGCCGCCGGGGCGGCGGGCCTGGATGGCGGCGGTCTCGGCCAGCAGGGCCCGGTAGTGCTCGACGGTGCCGTTGGCGGTGTGGCGCCAGGTCCAGCGGTCGATGACCCGCTGGCGGCCGGCGGCGCCGATGCGGTCGCGCAGCGCGGGGTCGTCGAGGGCCAGGGCGATCTTGGCGGCCAGCGCCTGCGCTGTCGCCGGGCGGCACGCACGAGGGCGGTGTCGTTGTCGGCGCCGACGACCTCGGGCAGGGCGCCGCCGGAGGTGGCCACCAGCGGCACGCCGCACGACATGGCCTCGATGGCCGGCAGCGAGAAGCCCTCGTAGAGCGACGGCACGACGGCGACCTCGGCCTCGGCTGTAGAGCTCGATGATGCGCTGCCTCGGGCACGCCGGTGACGAAGGTCGACGATGTCGCGAGGCCCAGCTCGTCGAGCAGGCGGGACGGACGGGCCGCCCTCCTTCTCGCGGCCGATGACGACCAGCGTGACCTCGCGCTCGGTGCGCAGCTTGGCCAGCGCCTCGAGCAGGTAGCTTGAGGCCCTTCATGGTGACGTCGGCCGACGGCCGTGGTGATGAGCCGGCCCGGGATGCGCTGCGACGCCGGGCAGCGGGCGGAAGAGGTCCTGGTCGACGCCGACCGGCACGACGTGCAGGCGGTCCTTGGAGACCTCGTGGTCGGTGGAGATGTCGTCGAGCGAGTTCTGCGACACCGTGATGACCCGGGGCATGCGGCGAGGCGACGCGGGTCTGCATCTTGGTGAAGGCGTACCAGCGGGCCTTGGAGTAAGCGCTCCCAGGCGGTCTCGGCGTGCTCCATCTCGAGGCGGCGGTCGACGGTGATCGGGTGGTGGATCGTGGCCAGCACCGGCAGGCCCATGCGCTCCATGGCCAGCAGGCCGTAGCCGAGGCACTGGTTGTCCTGCACCAGGTCGAAGTCGTTGACCCGGCTCGCGCAGGAACTGGGCGGCCCGCACGCTGAAGGCCAGCGGCTCGGGGAAGGTGCCGGACGAGAAGGCGGTGACCTCGACCCAGTCGCCGAGCGACTTGAGCTCCCACACGCCCGGCATCCGCATCGGGAAGTAGTCGTTGTAGATGTCGAGGCTGGGCAGCTCGTGCAGCGGCACCCGGGTCGTCGAGGATCGGGTACGGCTGGCCGCCCAGCACCTCGACGTGGTGGCCGAGATCGACCAGCGCCTTGGTCAGGTGACGGGTGTAGACGCCCTGGCCGCCGACGTGGGGCTTGCCCCGGTAGGTGAGGTAGGCGATGCTCAGCGGCTCGTCCTCCCGGGGCCCAGTGGTTGATGGGGCGCGGGATTCGGAGGGGAGCATAAGTGCGTAAGTCTCATAGCCCCTGACCCGGTCGGTCAAGTGCGCCCCCGAGGCGGGGATCGGCCGCGATCGTTGCTGTGACGCTGGTCACCGGCTGCGCGGGAGGGTCAGGATGTGGTGAGAACGACCTTGCCCACGACTCTGCGGCCCAACAGGTCGTCGAGGGCGTCGCCGACCCGGTCGAGCGGGTAGGCGGTGGGGGCCGGCGGTTGCAGCGATCCGGCGGCGACCAGGTCGAGGAGCGTGGTGAGCAGCGCTCGCTGTTCGTCGCCGTGGCTCATGGCCCAGGCCCCCCAGTCGACCCCGACCACCGAGCGGTTCCGCAGGAGCACCTGGTTGGCCGGCAGCGCCGGGATCGTGCCCGACGCGAACCCGATCACCACGAAGCGGCCCCCTTCCCCCATGGCCCGCAGCGCCGGTTCGGCCTGGTCGCCGCCGACCGGGTCGACGACCAGATCGACGCCGGTGGTCGAGCTGTCGGCGAGCTCCCGGGCGATCTCGCGGGCCCGGTCCTTGACGCTCTCCGTGGTGGTGTCGATGACGGCCTCGGCGCCGGCGGCGCGCGCCGCGGCCCGCTTCTCGTCGGTCGAGGCGGCGCCGATGGGATGGGCGCCCAGTGCCCGGGCCACGTCGATGGTGGCCAGCCCGACCCCACCCCCGGCGCCGAGCACGAGCACGGTCTCACCCGGCTGCAGACGGGCTCGGTCCCGCAGGGCGAACAGGGCGGTGCAGTAGCTCTGGGTGAACGCCGCGGCCCGGGCCGAGTCGAGCCCCGCGGGGATCGGCGCCACCGAGGCAGCCGCCACGCCGACCTGCTCGGCGAACCCGCCCAGACCGCAGCTGACCAGCACCCGGTCGCCCACGGCGACGTCCGCCACGCCGTCGCCCACCGACGACACCGTGCCGGCGATCTCCGAGCCCGGCGTGAAGGGCAGCGCCGGCTTGATCTGGTAGCGACCCTGTACGAACAGGGCATCGACGTAGTTCACGCCCGCCGCCTCGACGTCGACGATCACCCCACCCGGCCGGACCTCCGGCGGATCGACCTCGGCGACCTCGAGGGACGACGGCGGACCCAGCTCACGACACACCACTGCTCGCATGGCCCCGGAGGCTACTGCGCACCCGGTTCGGTCCATCGGCCCCGCGGACCCACCTCGAGCGGGAGGACCAGAACCTGGGGCGGTGGGGCGCGCTGTGGCGCGCGTGGTGGCCCCAGGTTGCGGGTGGGGGGTGCTCGGTGATGGCGTGGGGCAGGATCGGGGGGTGCGAGGACTGGTGCAGCGGGTGACGAGGGCTGCGGTGTCGGTCGACGGGATCGAGATCGGGGCCATCGGGCCGGGCTTGTGCGTGCTGGTGGGCGTGACCCACGGCGACGACGAGGCGTCCGCTCGCAAGCTGGCCGACAAGATCTGGGGCCTCCGGGTGTTCGAGGACGACGACGGCCGCATGAACCGGTCACTCTCGGACCTTGCGGGGGCCAACGGCACCCAGGCGGCCGAGGTGCTGCTGGTCAGCCAGTTCACGCTCTACGCCGACACCCGCAAGGGGCGTCGACCGTCCTACGTCGACGCGGCCCGCCCCGAGCAGGCCGAGCCGCTCGTCGACCTCGTCCGAGCGGAGCTGCTGGCCCTCGGTGCCACCGTCGCCACCGGTCGCTTCCGGGCCGACATGGCCGTCGAGCTGGTCAACGACGGCCCCGTCACCATCCTCCTCGAGACTTGAGCGGCCGTCTGACCACCCACATCCGCAACCACCCGGAACCCGTCACCTCCGAGTGCCTCCAACGGGGGCGAATCGGTCAACCTCGAATCGGGGAACCTCGAATCGGGACAACGGGCGAGGGCGTAGGGTCGGCGGTCATGTTGCGGGCCCTGGGAGTGCGTCGTTCGTTCGGGGGCCAGACGGTGCTCGACGAGGTGTCGATCTCGATCGACGGGCGCGACCGCGTCGGCGTGGTCGGGCCGAACGGGGTCGGCAAGTCCACCTTGCTGCGGATCCTCGGCCGGGCTCGAGCGGCCCGACGACGGGCGGGTCGAGCGGGCGCCGGCGACGCTGACCGTCGGCTACCTCCCGCAGGAGCCCGACGCCCGGCCCGGCGAGACGCTGCTCGGCTACCTGGCCCGGCGCACCGGCGTGGCCGAGGCCTCCGACGAGCTCGACGGCGCACCGAGGCGCTGTCGGCCGAGCCCGAGTCGGTCGACGCCTACTCCGCCGCGCTCGACCGGTTCCTGGCGCTCGGCGGCGACGACCTCGAGTCCCGGGCCGCGGAGGTGCTGGCCACGGTCGGGCCTGCAAGTCGGCGACGGGGGCCGCTTCGTCCAGGAGGTCGCCACGCTTCGGGCGGCGAGGCGGCCCGGGCCGCGCTGGCCGCCATCCTGCTGTCGCGGGTCGACGTGCTGCTGCTCGACGAGCCCACCAACAACCTCGACTTCGCCGGGCATCGACCTGCTCGAGGCGTTCGTCGACGGCTTCGCCGGCGCGGTGCTGGTGGTGTCGCACGACCGGGCCTTCCTCGATCGCTGCGTGTCGCCGCATCGTCGAGCTCGACGAGCACAGCCATCGGGCCCGGGAGTTCGCCGGCGGGTGGAGCGACTACGTCGCCGGTCGCGACCTGGCCCGGTCGCCAGCAGTACGAGGCCCACGGCAGGTACGTGACCGAGCGGGATCGCCTGAAGCAGCGCCAGCGCACCCAGACCCAGTGGAGCGAGACGGGGGTCCGGCGGGCCAAGACGTCGGGCGAGCCGGACAAGAACGTCCGCAACGCCAAGATCGCCCGCAGCGAGAAGCAGGCGTCGAAGGTCAAGATCACCGAGCGCCAGCTCGACCAGCTCGACGTGGTCGACAAGCCGTGGGAGGGCTGGCGCCTCGAGCTGGCGCTGACGCCGACGGCCCGCAGCGGCGACGTGGTGGCCCGCCTCGACGGCGCGGTGATCGAGGTCGGCCACGTTCCGGCTCGGGCCCGATCGACCTGGAGGTGGCGTGGCAGGACCGGCTCGCCATCCTCGGCCCCAACGGCAGCGGCAAGACCACCCTGCTGCGGGCGGTGCTCGGCGAGGTCCCGCTCGCCGCGGGCCAGCGCTGGCTCGGGCCCGGCGTGCGGGTCGGGCTGCTCGACCAGCAGCGGGGCTGTTCTCCGGCGACGCCGGCGTGCTGGCCGCCTTCCAGGAGCAGACCGGCATGGCGATCAGCGAGTCGCGGTCGCTGCTGGCCAAGTTCGGCCTCGGCGCCGACCACGTCGGACCGGCCGGGCGCGACCTGTCACCCGGCGAGCGCACCCGGGCCCTGCTGGCCATGCTCATGGCCGAGGGCGTCAACTGCCTGGTGCTCGACGAGCCGACCAACCACCTCGACCTCGAGGCCATCGAGCAGCTCGAGCAGGCCCTCGCCGCCTTCGAGGGCACGCTGCTCCTCGTGTCCCACGACCGCCGCTTCCTCGAAGCCGTCCACGTCACCCGCACCCTCGATCTTGCGTAGGAATCCGGCGCGTGGCCCGGGAAATCTACGCAAGAACGGTGGGCGTCCGCGGGTTGCGGGTCGTCCACGGCGCCTGGGCGGCGGCGCTGGAGGAACCAGGCGGCGGCGATGCGAGAGGACGGCCCAGGCCAGCGTGGGCCAGGGACCGACGATGGTGGAGATGGTCTGGCCCTGGCGCTTCTGGATGGTCTGCTCGAGCACAGCCTGCTCGCTGATGCCGGTGCGCTGGGTGACCTCGCCGTCGGGGGTGACGATGGCCGAGAAGCCGGTGGGCGCGGCCTGGAGGGTCCAGCGGCCGGTCTCGATGGCCCGCAGCCGGGACGACGCCACCTGCTGGCTCTGCACGATGGTGAGCCAGTACGACGAGCCGTTGGTCGGGTTGAGCAGGACCTCGCCGCCGTTGTCGATGGCGTCGCGGGCCCGGGTGGGGAAGAAGACCTCCCACGAGATGACCACGCCCATGGTGCCGACCTGGGTGGGGAGGATGGCCGGCCCGGTGCCGGGGACGCGCGTCGCGTTCGGGCAGGCCCGAGTTGGCGCCGGCCACCTTCTCGATCAGCCCGCGGAACGGCACGTACTCGCCGAACGGGACGATCCGCACCTTGTCGTAGCGGGCGCCCACGGTGCCGTCGGGGTTGTAGACGATCGCCGCGTTGAGGAAGTGCTTGTCGGTGATGCCCTCGGTGGCGCCGATGATCAGCGTGCGTGTTCAGGCGCTTGGCCAGGGCGGACAGCTCGCCGTCCTCCTTGTTGTCGGAGAGCGGCCCCTCGACCGCCACCACGTTCTCGGGCCACAGCACCAGGTCGACCGGCTGGGTCACGAGCTCGCTGGCCTCGACGTGGCGCTCGAACACCTCGCGTGCGTCGGTGTCGGCGGCCCGGGTGTGCTGGGGGCCGCCGCCCTGCACGATGGCGATCCGCAGCGGCCCGACGTCGTGGCCCCGGGGGGCGACCAGGGCCAGGCCGTAGAGCACGACGAGCAGCGTCGACGATGGCGCCGGCCACCTTCCAGTCCCGCTCCCAGGCGGCGGACAGCGCCACCCCGCCGGCCACGACCAGGATGACCACCAGGTAGGCGCCGAGCAGCCGCGCCGTCTGGCCGAGCGGGGCCGCGGCCTGGCTCATGGCCAGCGTCCCGAGGGGCACGCCCCCGAAGGGGAAGGTCCAGCGGGCGACCTCGGCCAAGAGGAACAGCCCGGGCAGCGCCAGCCAGCGGGCCCGCCCCGGCGGGCTGAGCGCGGCGGCCACCGCGAAGTAGGCCGCGTAGAGCGAAGCCGGCCACCAGGTAGCCGGGGGCGGTGAGGTCCCAGATCCAGAACAGGGCGGGGAACAGCCATGCTGCGGCCACCAGCCAGGTCCGTCGGAACCGGCGCTTCCACGGCTGGTCGGCGATCAGGCGATCGAGCAGGGCGATGCCCACGAAGGCCAGCGGCCACCATCCCCACGGTGGCACCGACGCGGCGATGCAGAGCCCGGCGAGGAGGCATCGTCCGGGCAGGATCAGGCGGCGGGTCCACGACATCGGCCGCCATCCTTGCCCACGCGGCGACCCCACCGGCACCGGGTCGCCGGTGAGCGCTGATGAGTAGGGTGCGCGCCGATGCCTGAGCCGACCGACATGCCCGAGCCGACCGAACCGACCCCGGCCCCGACCGACACGCCTCAGCCGAGCAGGCGATCGGCGGCGAACGCCGGGCCTCCGCCGAGGGCCGGCTTCGGGCCGGACGGGCCCGGTCCGCTCGACACGTTCGCCCCGGACCTGTTCGCCGGGCGGGTCGCGCTGATCACCGGCGGGGGCACGCGGCATCGGTCGCACGACGGCGCTGGCCTTCGCCCGCTTCGGCGCCGACGTCGTGGTGGCCGGCCGCACCGAGGAGACGCTCGAGGACACCGCGGCGGCCGTGCGATCGGCGGGTCGCCGGTGCCTGGTGGTGCCGACCAACATCCGCGAGGTCGACCAGGTCGACGCGCTCCGCGACCGGGTCTACGACGAGCTCGGCCGGGTCGACTTCCTGATCAACAACGCCGGCGGCCAGTTCCCGGCGCTGCCGTCGGACATCTCCGACAACGGCTGGCGGTCCGTCGTCGACCTCAACCTCAACGGCACCTGGAACATGGTGAACCGCTTCATGGGGCCGATGGCCGAGGCCGGGTTCGGGGCCATCGTCAACGTGGTCCACATCTTCTCGTTCGACCGGGGATCGCCCTGGTTCGTGCACTCGGGCGCGGCCCGGGCCGGGGTCGTCGAGCATGACCCGGTCGATGGCGCCCTACCTCGGCTACCACGGGGTCACGATCAACGCGCTGGCCCCGGGCACGGTGGCCACCCCCGGGATGCACGAGAACGAGGTCGGCCAGCTCGGCTACAGCGAGGACGAGTGGGCGGTGCAGGCCGAGGCCATCGGTCCGATGCGGCGCATGGCCGAGGCCGACGAGATGGCCGCCATCATCCTGTTCCTCTGCTCACCGGCGGCCCGCTTCGTCAACGGCGCCGCGCTCGTGGCCGACGGCAGCGAGTCCCAGTCGAACTGGCCCCGCTTCTTCGACCGCGGCGAGCTCTGACCGACCGCTACGTCGACGAGCGTCACGCCGTGGGTCAGGTGCCGGTGGTCGGCGAGGGGGTCGCCGGCGCGGACGGTGAGCGTGTGGTCGTCGGCCTGGGTGCCGGCCTCGAGCGGGGGCAGGGCCGAGTCGGGGTCGACCGGGGCGCCGCTCGGCGTCGAGCAGGCGGAGCTTGGCCACGATGCGCTGACGGGCCGATCCCGGGGGATGGCAGGCGAACAGCGTGGCCGTGTGGGCGTAGGCTCTGGGTGGCGATGTCGACCGCCTCGCCCGGCACGATCACGATGCCTCGCACCTGGTAGTCGAAACGGCCGTCGGCGGTGGTCATGGTGACGAGGTCGCCCGGCTGCAGCTCGTTCAGGCGGTTGAACGGCTTGCTGTAGGTGGTGCGGTGCCCGGCGATGACGACGTTGCCGAGCTGCGCCGGGCAAGGCGGTGTTGGGCCAGTGACCGGGACCGCGGTTGATGGCGGTGAGGGTGATGCCCTCCTGGATGTCCGCGGTGACGCCGATGCGGGGCAGCGCGATCGTGCCGAGCACGATCTGCGGGCGTGTCGGCGTTGGCGTTCTCGGGCAGCGGATCGGGGATCGGCAGCGGCGGGAGCGTGCTCGCCGTGATCCGCAGCTTCGGGGCCGCGGTCGTGGTGGTCGGGGGCGGCCTCGACCGGGGCCGGGTCCTGCCCGAGCAGACGCCAGGCCACTGCGCCGCCGGCCGCAACCGCCGCACCGCCGGCGAGCAGGCCCAGGAAGGCCCGCCGGTTCCCGCCGGGCTCCGTCCCGTCCGGCTCCGTCCCGCTCGACACGCGGGTCGGGCTCGGCTCGTGACCCGAGCCGGATTCCTTGGCCGGGTCCGGGTCCGGGGGGTCAGCGTCGTCCACGGTCGCCCATTGTGGCGGGTGGTGGCCCCGGGTACCGTGCTCCGGCCGACCACCCGTCGGGCCATCGACGTCAGCCGATGGCCAGGCGCCCGGGCGGGGCGGGCTGGACGTGGCGCACATACAGGCGGCGGGGGCTGGGCCAGCCGATCGAGTCGGGGCTCCAGCCCGCGAAGGCCACGCTGATCGACCCGTCCAGAGCATGGAAGAACTCGGCCCCGCCGGGACCGCTGGCCGGCCGTCGGCCGACGAATCACGATGTTGTCGGCCGGCTTGCGACACGGACCCATCGGCGAATCGCACGTGGCGTAGCCGACGGCGTACTCGGGCTCGCCCCAGTGGTTGCCCGAGTAGATCAGCATCCATGTCCCGTCGACGAGCGTCATCGACGGGGCCTCGATCACGCCGTTCTCCCAGGCCCGATCGGCCGAGAGCAGCAGCGCCGGGCCGCCGAGCAGGGTCAGGGTCTCGGGTCGAACTGCTGGGCCCAGATGCGGCTCACGCTGTGGACGCTCTCGCCCTCGCTCTTCCACAGCAGGTAGGCGCCGCCCCCGAAGACGACGGTCGGGCTGGCGTCGATCGACCCGCCGAGCTGGCGCTGGCAGAGGAACGGACCGGCCGACGTGTCGATGTAGGGGCCGGTCGGCTGGGCCGCTCGGGCCGTGGAGATGCACTGCTTCTGCGAGGCCCGGTCGCGCACGGTGTAGAAGAGCAGGTAGCCGTCGAGCGTGCCGATCACCGAGGGCGCCCACGTGTGGCCCGCCTCGGCCCACGGCGGCAGCGATGTGAGCGCCGGGCCCTCGAGCTGCCAGCTGACCGAGTCCTTCGACGACAGCATCTGGATGGCTGCCGCTCGGCGCCGTTCGTGCTGAAGGCGAGGTAGCCGTCGGTGACCGGCATGACGTAGGGGTCGGCGAAGTCGTAGGGGAAGCTGGCGGTGGCCGGCCCCTTGACGATGGCCTCGGCGAACTGGCACGACGCCGTGCCGGCGCGGAGCGCGTCGACTGCGGCACGGACCTGGTTGGCGCGCAGCTGACCGCGGGCCCGATCGAGGGTGGCCACGCAGCCGGCCAGCACGGCGACCTGGCCGGTCTGCTGTCCGAGCTGGGCGTCGGATGCGGCGAGGGTGGCCTGTCCGGCCACCATCTCGCCACCGGAGCGCTGCCAGATCGGCGTCGGCGCTGGCCGCCGTGTCTGTCGCGGTGCTGGTCGCGGTCGCGGTTCCCGCTGATGGTCTCGACCGCTCGGCGGACGTCGGTCAGACGGTCGGTGGTGTCCGCCAGCTCCTGCTCGGCCTCCTGCTGGCCGGCCCGGGCGATGCGCAGGTCGGTCGGCGGTGGAGGACCGCTCGACGAGCCCGGAGCCGATCAGCAGCGCGGCCAGCACGACCGGCGAGCGCCAGCCGCGGTGCGACGGCCGGCCGGATCGTCCGGTCACGGCCGGTCGACCGCCATCGGTCGCAGGTGGCGGAGCACAGGTCGTGGTGGCGGCGGCCAGGTCGGCGTCGACCCCGTCGGCGGGCGCGACCGCGGCTGCAGTCGAGGGCCCGCTGGCCGACCACGAGGCAGCCGCGCAGGGCATCGAGCTGGTCGTTCGGGTCTGGACACCGGCCGCCGACGCGTCGATCTGGGTCTGGAGGGCGGCCATCGCCGCCCTGGCGGCGACCACGTCACCGGCGATGGAGGCCTGGGACGTGCCGGCGGCCACGAGCCGGGCTCGCATCGCTTCGAGGGCCTGCGGCGGCCGCGGTCGCCTCGACGACGGCCTGGTCGAGGTCGTGCGTGGGCTGCTCGAGGGCGGCCTCGGTGTCCGACGTCGTGCTGCTCGGGCGGTCGCCGCCAGCTCCCGGGCCCGATCGGCCCGACGGTGGACGACGATGGCGTTCACCTGGAGCGCGACGCCGGCCAGCAGCAGCACGACGATCCCGATCCACGCAGTGCGTCCCAGGTTGCTCGCCCCCTGGGTGTCGCGGGTCATTCGTCGCTCCGATCGGGGGTGGGCCGGGGACCGGCCGAACGTGGTGGTGGTGTCAGCGGTGGTCGAAAGGCAGGGTCGACAGGACGACCTCGCCACAAGAACGGCCACTCCGCGGCCTGACTTGAGCGACCGGTGCCTCCTTCGGCGTGACGTGTGTCAGGCTTCGGGCCGAAGGGGCCTGGCGGGCGGGGCGATGGGGAAGGTGTGCACCATGACCGATGAACGCCAGCCGCGGAGCCGCACCAGGATCCTCGTCGCCGCCGTGGTGGTGGCCGTGCTCCTGAGCGGGGTGGCCGTGGCCTGTTCCAGCGCCGACGACGGCTCGACCGCAACCGACGAGGGCACCTCGGCCAGCACCGGTGGCACCACGGGGGAGCGGCCCATCGGTCCAGCGATGAGCGGCGCGTGGTCCGGCGTGCGCACCGACGGCGATGGGCTGGTGATCGTCTTCCTGGGCAACCCGGCGGTCGGCGACCGCTCGGGGGACGCTTCGGGTGGGTGCCAGTCCGACTACCAGGGCATCGCCGCGGAGACCGACCAGGCCGTGACGGTGACGATCTACGGCACGCATGTCGAGGAGTGCCCGAACCAGATCCAGTACGGCCGCACCGTCCGGGTGGCCCTCGACGCCCCGCTCGGCCCGCGTGAGGTGCGCAACGGTTCCGGCGGTGACCCGGAGCTGGTGTTCGACGGCGCACGACTGCTCCACCCGACCTGGCTGCCCGACGGCTGGGAGCAGACCCGCGACATGCCCGAGCGGGCCGGGCACTGGGGCGGCGTTCGCGGCCTGGCAGCTCGGCTGGGGCCCTCCTCTCAGCCAGGGCACGTCCTGCGGGGCCGAGGTCAGCCCGATCGACCTCACCGTCGGCGGGCCCACGCTGCTGCGAGGAGCCCTGGGTCACGTCGTTCGTCACGGTCGCCCCCACGACCGTCGGTGGGCACCCGGCCGAGCAGGCCCGGTACGTCCCGGCCCAGAACCCGAACGCGGCCACCGAGACGATGATCCGGTGGTCCGACGGCGACCAGACCTACGTGCTCCGCAGCGCGCCGTCGTGCCCGCTCACCGACCAGCCTGCCTCCTTCGACGTGCTGCAGCACCTCGCCGACGGCCTCGAGTAGCCCGCTAGGGCGACGAGCGGCCCGCGAGGTCAGCGGGCGGGAGGACCGGGCGACAAGGAGGCGAGGACGAGACCCGAACCACCACCGTCGGCGGGTCTCGCGGACGTGGCACCTCCAGCCGACGAGCTGGGCTGGACCGTGACAGTGCAGTGCCGCTCGCTGGGCGCTGCCGTCGACCGTCAGACAGCGCTGAGACCAGGAGCGAGCCGGACTGGGGCTCAGGGCGAGGTGGCGATACGGGTGGCGATGGAGATGAGCAGGCCGGCGACGGTGCCGGCGTCCGAGCCGACGGGGCCGAGCCGGTCGACGTCGATCACGAGCAGGTTGGCGTCGACGTTCGGGGGCAGGCGGGTCGAGCTCGATGCCGTAGCGGTCGGCGAAGTAGCCGAGGCGGTCGTCGGCCTGGAGCAGTCGGTGCTGATCGGGCGTGAGCGGAGCCAGCGTGGCCTGCACCTGCTCGTCGGCCAGGGCCAGCTGCGCGCCGTAGGCCTCGGCCGCGGTCGGACCACGGAGGCGGGTCGGTGCCGGAACGTTCGGCCATCACCCCGGCCACCTCACGGGCCAGGGTGGTGAAGCGATCGGGGTCGAGCCACACGTGCGGGTCGGGCGTGCCGTCGACGCGCCGGGCGTCGAGGACCTCGGTGGCGATCACGACCCTCGGCCCGTCCACCCGAGCCGGAGCCCGCGCCGCGGGTCGCGTCGATGGCCGGGGCCAGACCGACCTCGTAGGTGGCCGGGTCGACGGCCACGACGACATCGGCCGATGCCAGCGGGTCGGCGTCGCCGCCGGCGGAGGTGTCGGTCGATCCGCCGGTCGGGTCGGTCCGGTGGAGTCGGAAGGGCGAAGGTCCGCGGGTCGTCGGTGCGGCCCATCAGCACCGTCACGTCGGCTCGGTCTCCGGCCACCGCCTCGACCAACTCCCCCAGGATCGGCGTGGTGGCCACGACCTGCAGCCGGCGCGGCGCGGTGGTCGGTGCCGGCTCGGCCGACTCGGAGCCGCTCGAGCACGACGTGAGCGCGGCGACCAGGCACACCCCGACCACCAGTGCGGCGGCGCCCGAACCCGCCGGGTAGGGGGTCGGCCGTCCGGAGGTCGGGCGCACCGAAGCCGGCGGCGCCGGTGATCGGCGGGTCAGAAGTCGAGGGCGAGGTCGGCGGCGCATCGACCGTCGGCGGTGACGGTCAGCACATCGCACCCGGTCTCGGTGACCACCAGGGTGTGCTCGAACTGGGCGCAGCGGCTGCCGTCGTTGGTGACCGCGGTCCAGCCGTCGTCCCACACCCACAGGGCCGGCGAGCCCAGGGTGATCATCGGCTCGATGGTGAAGGTCATCCCGACCTCGAGCTCGGTGTCGGCCCGGGCGTCGTAGTAGTGCGGGATCTGCAGCCCGCCGTGGAACTGCTCGCCGATGCCGTGGCCGATGAACTCGCGCACGACGCCGAGGCGCTGGCCGTCCGCGTGCTGCTCGATGGCCCGGCCGATGTCGTTGACCCTGGCTCCCGGGACGGACCACGGCCAGCGCGTCGTACAGGGAGGCGCGGGTCTCGCGCACGAGGCGCCGGGACTCGGCGTCGACGTCGCCGACCAGGAAGGTGGCGTTGGTGTCGCCGTGCACGCCGTCGTGGAAGATCGTGACGTCGATGTTGACGATGTCGCCGTCGACCAGCGGCCGGGTGTCGGGGATGCCGTGGCACACGACCTCGTTGACCGAGGTGCACACCGACTTGGGGAAGCCCTTGTAGTTGAGCGGGCTCGGGTAGGAGTCGCGGGCGAGGTGGCGGCGTGGGTGATGGCGTCGAGCTCGTCGGTGGTGACCCCGACGGCCGACCGCGGCGCCGACCTCGAGCAGCACCTCGGCGGCGATGGCCCCGGCCACCCGCATGCGGGCGATGACGTCGGCGGATTGCACCGGCGGCGCCCCGGGTGGTGGGGGGCAGACCGGTGACGGCGTAGGGCGGCTTGGCGATCGATGACGGCACGGGCCGCCGCAGCCCGACCAGGCCGGCCTTGATGCCCGTCGGGGCGCGACGCGTCGGCCGATCGGGGGAGGGTGAGTTGCGAGCCTCCGCCGGATGCCCGGACGGAGGCTGCTCGGGCCGTGCGGGGCGACTCGGTGACCCGGCCGCCTCGGCGCTTTCGTTTGCTCATGGGCGAACAGTCTGCCAGCGCCGCGGCGAGGAGGCGCGTTCAGCGCCCGACGTCCCTGGGATCGGACTCGAGCGGTCGGGTCAGGCCCGATCAGGCCGGTCAGATCTCCAGCGCGGACAGCCAGGCGTCGAGGGCGTCGACGGCGATCGTCCCGAGGTGGTGGTCGCCGTCGACCTCGACGTAGGCGACGGGCACACCCCTGCGCTCGAGCAGTCGGGCCACGCTGCGGCCCTGCTGCACGGCGACGACCTCGTCGTCGGCGCCGTGGACGACCAGCGTGCGGGTGCCGCCGGCGGCCAGGCCGGCGATGTCGTAGTCGACCGTCTCGGCGTGCAGGAGGAAGCCGCTGATGCTGAACAGGCCGGCGAACGGCGGGGCCGCTCCGGCGTCGGAGAGGGCGTAGCGCCAGCGCGGCCACAGCGCCCTGGGAGAACCCGCCGAGCACCACGGAGGAGCGATCGACGCCGTAGTCGGCCGCGGTGCGGTCGATGACGACGTCCAGCATGTCGAGCGAACGTCGCAGCTCCGGACTCGACCGGTCCGGCCGCGTCGGATGTGAACCAGGCCGGTCCGTGCCGGCGCGTCGATCGGGCCCCGCAGCGCGACCACCGCCCGGCCATCGGAATCGAGCGGCTCGAGCAGGTCGGCCAGGTCGGCCGGCTCGTCCTCGTAGCCGTGCAGCGCGATCACCAGCGTCCGGGGCACGCCCGTCATACCGGCTCCGGTCGGGTCACACCGGCTCCGGTCGGGTCAGCTCCGCGTGGTGATCAGGATGCGGCGCGATCAGAGCCGACCGGCGCCGACGATGTCTTTCCAGTAGTTGATGCTGTCGGTGCGCACGTAGCTGCCGGCGTTCGGGGCGTGCACGATCGTGCCGCCGCCGATGTACAGGGCCACGTGGTGCACGGGGCTGCCGTAGAAGACCAGGTCGCCGGGCTGCAGCGCCGAGAGCGAGACGTGGCGGGTGCTCGACCACATGGCGGCCGACGAGTGCGGCAGGCTGCGGCCGGCCTGGGCCCAGGCCCACATGACGAGGCCCGAGCAGTCGAACGTGTTGGGTCCGGCGGCGGCCCACACGTACTTGGAGCCGATCTTGCTCATGGCCGCGGCGATGGCGACGGAGGCGCCGGGGGTGCCCGATCCGCCGCCGGTCGGCGTGACCGGCGTGGTGACGACCGGCCCGGACGGGGACTTGGTCGGGCTGGCCGGCGTGGACGGCGCGGCCGGCGTGGAGACCCGCTTGGCGGCGGGCGCGGCGGCCTGCGCGGCGGCGATCTTCTTGGCCGCAGCGGCGGCCTGGGCGGCGGCTTCGGCGGCGCGGGCCTCGGCGACGAGGGAGGCGAGCTCGCCCTGGGCCTGCCGGTTGAGGCTGTCCTGCTCGGCGACGGCCGCGTCGGCCTGGTCCTTGGCGCTCTTGATGGCGTCGGCCTGGCCCTGGGCGTTGGCCTTGGCCTCGTTGAGCTGGGCGATCTCCTCGTCGGCCTTCTGCTTGTCGGCCGAGAGCTTGTCCATGAGGTCGCGCTTGTTGCCGCTGGCCGCCTCGAGGTAGCTGCGCTTCTGGGTGGCCTCCTCGGCATCGCTGGTGAGGATGGCGTCGAGAGCCTGGGTGTCGTTGCCGGTCATGTACGCCTGCACCGCGAACTTCTGCAGCTCCTTTGCGCCTGGCCGAGCTGGGCGTTGGTCTCGTCGACCCGCTTCTGCGCGGCGGCGACGTCCTTGTTGGCCTGGTCGAGCCCGATGGTGGCGTCGTTGTACTTCTCGTCGAGGGCGCTCAGCTTCTGCTCGAGCTGGTCGAGCTTGCTGGCGATCTGCTGCGCCTGGGCGCGCTTGTCGCTGACGCGCGTCGGCTGAGGCGGAGCCCGGCAGGAACACGGGGACCAGGAACAACGCGAGCACGAAGAGGCTCGAGACGATGCGGCGGCGGCTGAGGGGACGAGCAGATTCGCTCGACCTTGGGCTTCGTACGGGACGCATTATTACGAAAGCATTGCAGTGATCGACCGGCCGTGCAACGCAACCGGCACGAAACCGCCCGGTTTCGTCGCGGTTCGACGCCGTTTCGTCATCTGCCTGATGCAGGGCTGAAGCCGTCAAAACGTGCTGTTGAGAGATGGTTTTCGCCGTTGCCGCGACCCTGACGGATGCAGGCCGGGATGCCGAGCCCCTCGAATCCTGCTCCGGTGGCCGTCAACCCGGGGGCGACGGCCGTCATGGCGGTGCGCCACGCCGCGATGCGCCGGAGGTGCCCGGGGCGGAACTGGGGCAGTGCGTGCGGCCAGCGGGTGACGCGGGCGGCGGTCGGCCGGCCGCGCAGACCCATCGTGGCGCCGAGATCGGCGAGCAGCGCGTCGACGAGCGCGTCGTCGTCGAGGCCGAGCGCCCGCTCGTCGCCATGGCGGCCGGCCGACGCCCGCAGCAGCACGACGTCGGGCCGGGCGAGGTGGGCCCACTTCACCGACGCCCACGAGCACGCGGTCAGCAGCAGCCCCTCGCGATGCGGGGACGAGGAAGCCGCTGGCGTCGAGCGGGTGGTCGATCTGGTCCCTGGGCACCGCGAGGGTGACCATCACGGCCGATGCGTACTCGACCGCGGCCATGTCGCGGGCCACGTCGGGCAGCAGCGGCGCGAGCAGCCGCGCGGTCACGGGCAGCGGCGTGGCCAGCACGACGGCGTCGACGCCTGGCCGTGTGGCGCCCGGTCGGAGATCGTCGAGCTCGAGGCGGCTGCCGTCGGGGTCGGTCGGGCGCACGGACCCCAGTGCGGTGGCCGGGCACGATGCGGCCGCCGAGCGTGGTGATCTCGGCGACGAGTGCGTCCACCAGCGAGCCCATGCCGCCGTCGAGCCCGTAGAAGACCGGCGCGTCGGCGCCCGGACCGGCCGCGGCCGCGGCCCGCTGGGCCCGGGCCCCGGCGATGAGGCTGCCGTGGTCGCGGAGGGCCGCCGCGAACTGCGGCGCGCCGGCGGCCACGCTCAGCTCGTCGGCGTCGCCGGCGTTGACCCCCGACAGCAGCGGGCCGACCAGCACCTCGTAGACCTCGTCGCCCAGCCGGCGGCGCACGAGCGACGCCGACCGACTCGTCGCCGCCGTCCGGGCCGCGTCGCGTCGCGGCTCCGGGTCGGGACCCATGGTGAGGTCGAGCGCGGCCCGGTCGACGCCCTCGGCGCTGATCACCCCGGACGCGGCCAGCGCGTCGAGGTCGGTGGGCACGCCGAGCACGCCGCCCTCGGGGAAGCGGCGCAGCTCGCCGCGGGCGAAGAGGTAGGCGGTGCGCTCGGCCGGGGTGACCATGCTGCGAGGTCGAGCCCGAGGCGCTCGCACAGCGCGATGGCGTCGGGCACCCGGGCGAGGAACGCGTCGGCGGCGGCGTCGACCGGTCGCCCGGCGAACGGCGTGGTGAGGATGCTTGCCGCCCAGGCGGTCGGCCGGCGTCGAGCACGGTGACCTCGGCCCCCGGCGTCTCGTCGAGCAGCGTGAGGCGCGCAGGTGAGCCCGGTGATGCCGCGCCCCGACGACGACGACCCGCACGCGGGCCTACCGGCCCTCGGCCGGCGCGGGCCAGCACCCGGTCGGCCAGCGCGGCCATCACCGTCGGGGTCGTCGTTGAGCGACCGGGTGCGGGCGAAGGCCAGGCCGAGCTCGTCGGCCACCCGTCGGGCCTCGATGTCGAGGTCGTAGAGCACCTCGAGGTGGTCGGACGTGAAGCCCTGCGCGCACACCGACGACGCCGGTGCCTCGGCCGGTCGGCGCCGAGGTCGCGGATCACCTCGAGGATGTCGGGGCCGCGCCACGGCTCGGGCGTGCGGCCGGCGCTCTGCCAGGCGAGCGCCCAGTCGGGCCACGGCAGCAGGCCGACCCGCTCGGCGACCGCGGCGGCGCTCTCGCGGAGCTGGTCGGGGTAGGGGTCGTCGACCAGCACCCGCTCGGGCAGCGAGTGGGCGGTGAACAGCACCTTGTGGCCGGTCGGGCAGGGTCGGCGCGGGTCTCGGCGAGCGCCGCGGTGAGGAAGTCGAGGTAGGCCGGTTCGAGGTGCCAGCGAGTCGATGGGCAGCAGCTCGACGCCGGCCTCGGCTCCGGCTGCCGCGGCCCGCTCGTGGTACTGCCCGACGCTGAAGGCCGAGTAGTGCGGGGCGAGCACCAGCCCGACGGCGCGGTCGATGCCCTGGTCGGCCAGGCGTGCGCACCGCGTCCTCGATGAACGGCGCGGCGTGCTTCTGGCCGAGCACGACCTCGAACTCGCCCGGGGCGTGCGTCGTCGAGCGCGGCGGCCAGCGCGGCCCGCTGGGCCTCGGTGCGCTCGGCCAGCGGGGAGATGCCGCCGATGGCGTCGTAGCGCGCCTTGAGGTCGGCGAGCTGCTCGGGGGTCGGCGGCCGGCCGCGGCGGATGTGGGTGTAGTAGCCTCGACGTCGGCGGGCGACCTCGGCGTGCCGTAGGCCATGACGACGAGCGCCGGTGCGGCTCACGCGCGTCGCCTCGCCCTGGATCGCCGGTGCCGGGGCCGGTGGCCCTCGGCGTGGACCAGGTCGACGATGCGGCCGAGCACCTCGGGGTCGAGGCTCGGGCAGCACGCCGTGGCCGAGGTTGAAGATGTGGCCGCGGGTGGCCGGCGTTGCGGCCAGCACGTCGGCGCACCTCGGCCTCGACCACCGGCCACGGCGCCAGGCAGATGGCCGGGTCGAGGTTGCCCTGGACGGCCTTGCCCGGTCCGACGCGCCGCCGGGCGACGTCGAGCGGCACCCGCCAGTCGACGCCGACCACGTCGGCCCCGGCGGCGGCCATCGGGGCGAGCAGCTCGCCGGTGTCGACGCCGAAGTGGATGCGGGGCACGCCGAGGTCGGCGATGGCGGCGAACATCCGGGCGGCTGTGGGGCAGCACGAAGCGCTCGTAGTCGGCCGCGCTCGAGCGCGCCGGCCCAGCTGTCGAACAGCTGGATGGCCGATGCGCCGGCGTCGACCTGGCTGCGCAGCGAGGCGATGGCCAGGTCGGCGAGCCGGTCCATCAGCTGGTGCCACAGCGTCGGGCTCGCCGTGCATCATCGCCTTGGTCGAGCCCGTAGGTGCGCGAGGGCCGGCCCTCGATGAGGTAGCTGGCGACCGTGAACGGCGCGCCGGCGAAGCCGATGAGCGGGACGTCGAGCTGCTCGACCAGGATGCGGACGGTCTCGAGCACGTACGGCGTGTCGACCTCGGGCTCGAGCGGGCGGAGGCGGTCGAGGTCGGCGGCCGATCGGAACGGCTGCTCGACGACCGGCCCGACGCCGGGGGCGATGTCGACGCCGAAGCCGATGGCCGCCGACCGGCACGACGATGTCGCTGTAGAGGATGGCGGCGTCGACGCCGTAGCGCCGCACCGGCTGGAGGGTGATCTCGGCCGACAGGTCGGGGATGCGGATGGCGTCGAGGATGCTGCCCGGGCCGCGGATCGCCCGGTACTCGGGCAGCGACCGGCCGGCCTGGCGCATGAACCACACCGGCACCCGGTCGTCGGGGCTGCCGGGGGTCGCCGGTCGGTTGCGAGCTGCCCGCAGGAACGGAGAGGACGCGAGATCGGGTCGGTCGGAATCGGGTCGAGCAGCTCGGGGAGCTGTCACCGATCGCGACACTAGGACGCAGGCAGTTGAATGGGGCAATGCGGCGATCGATCGACGACTACCCCTTTCAGGCGTCCGACTACCCGGACCAGTACGAGGAGGACGAGCTCACGCCGATCTCGTGGGGCGTCGCCATCAGCGACGACTACGACGACGCCGAGCCCCGGGTGGTCCTCACCGTCGAGGAGGTCGGCCGCGCCGGCTACGGCCTCGTCGGCCACCTCAACCCCACGGTCGCCCGCCGTCTCCGCCTCGCCATCCGCGACGCCCTCGTCGAGGTCGGCGAGGACCCCGGCGCGTAGCCCGAGCCCTTCGCAGTGCTGGTCACCCGACGCGTGCGTTTCCGGTCAGGTGGGATGCCAGGAATGGTCTGGGTCGGGCCCTGGCGGGTTCGTCAGCTGAGGAGTGCCAGGGTGGGGGAGACGTCGGCGTCGTCGAGGCGTTCGAGCACGCAGCGGTGGGCCTTCGGTCGGCGACCGCGGGGCTGAGGTCGTGGTCGTCGCCGGCGGCGCGGATGGCGGCCAGCACCGCCGCGTCGGGCTCGAGCGTGAGCACGGGTGTGCCGGCGGCCTCGACGGCGGCGACCTCGCGGGCCAGGAGCGAGCCGAACCACCGCTGGGCCCGGGCCCCGAGGCCCGAGCCGGCGTCGACGGCCTCGGCGGAGGCCGTCATGGCCGAGCTGACGATGACGAGGTCGAAGCCGAGCGACGCGACCAGATCCGCGTTGGTGGGCGAGAAGACCGCACCGTCGATGTAGCGGCCCTTGCCGATGCGGACCGGGCGGAACCGGGCCGGGACGGCGGACGACGCCTCGACCGCGGTGGCCAGGTCGGGCACGTCGATGTCGTCGCGGCCGAAGACCGCTCGTCGCCCGTCACCGGTGCGGTAGGCCACCACCCACGTCGGCTGCTCGGGCCAGCGACCGGTCTGCATGGCCCGCACCCGCTGCCCCATCGGTGCCGTCGGCAGGCGGCCGGCCGGCAGCATGCCGGCCACGGCCACGCCCCACCGGGTCACTGCCGGGACGCAGGGTGGCCGGAGCGATCAGCCAGGGTGCCTGCGGCAGGTAGGCCCAGGTTGTGCTCCGGCAGCCTCGGACGGCTCGGCCAGGCGCAGTCGCTCGGGGGCGGGAGCAGTGATGGCGGCGCCCTCGTCGGAGAGCGGCTGGTCGGTGGCCCGGGCCAGGTGATCGGCGGCCGACACGCCGGCCCGCAGCGTGGCTGCGGTGTGCGCTCCGGCGGAGGTGCCGACGATGAGATCGGCCGTGCGGGGGTCCCAGCCGGTGACGTCGGCCAGCGCGGCGAGGGCCCCGGCGTGGAACGCCCCGCCCCGCACGCCGCCGGCCCCGAGCACCAGTCCGATCGAGATCATGGGCCCATGCTGGCACGGCCCGCCCGCCCTCGACCGAAGCCGAGCCTCGCCAGACAGGTCGAGACGGGTCGAGGCCCGGCGCCGAGCGCCGCGATCCGGGGCCGCGTGGCCGGGGCCGCCGGGGCCCCGGTAGCATGATCCATCCCCTTTCGGCCTCGGCAGAGGTCACGGGGCGATCCCGATCGGACCGAACCGCTGAGGAGCCCATTGGCAGGACATCCCGACCTCGAGGCCGAGCAGGCGTACATCGACCGGGCCTACGACTGCCTCGAAGCCACTCGCGTCGGCCGCGTCGCGGATGACGTCGATGGTCGAGGTCGGCCGAGGGGGCACCGAGCAGGCCCGCTTCGAGCGCGAGGTGATCTGGGACACGATGCTGCCAGCGCCTGTCGCAGCTGCAGCTGGGTGATGCGTCGCTGATCTTCGGGCGCATCGACGGCGAGGACGACCCGACGTCCTTCTACATCGGTCGCATCGCGGTCACCGACGAGAACCAGGAGTCGGTGGTCGTCGACTGGCGGGCGCCGGTCGCCGAGCCGTTCTACCGGGCCACCGGCCGCCAGCCCATGGGCCTGGCCCGCCGCCGCCACTTCGCCACCCGGGGCCGGCTGCTGCTCGACATCGAGGACGAGCTGTTCGGCGAGCCGCGGCCTCGCTCGGGCTCGATGCCGACGGCAACGCCACGATCGGCTCGAACGGGTCCAACGGCGTCGGGCATCTCCGGCCACGGCGCCCTGATCGCCGCGCTCGAGACGGCCCGCTCCGGGCGGCTCGGCGACATCGTCGCCACCATCCAGGGCGAGCAGGACGAGATCATCCGGGCCGAGATGCCCGGCGTGCTCGTCGTGCAGGGCGGTCCCGGCACCGGCAAGACGGTGGTGGCGCTGCACCGCGCCGCCTACCTGCTCTACACGCACCGGTTCCCGCTCGAGGGCCAGGGCGTGCTGGTGGTCGGGCCCAACCGCCTCTTCCTCGGCTACATCGAGCAGGTGCTGCCGTCGCTGGGCGAGGCCGGCGTCGAGCTGGCGGTGCTGGCCGACCTGATCGACGGCGTGCGGGTGCAGGGCCGCGACATCGGGCCTCACCGCCCGGGTCAAGGGCGACCTGCGCATGGCCCGGGTGCTGCGCCGGGCGGTGCGCGACCGCGAGCGTCCGCTGCGTGACGACCTCGTCGTCGGCTACGGCCTGACCAACCTGCGCGTCACCGCCGAGCAGAGCCGCGCGCATCGTGGCCGAGGCCCGTCGCCGGTTCCGCAAGCACAACGCCGGCCGGCGCTTCGTCGAGGGCGAGCTGTACGCCGCGCTGGCCCACAGCTCGCGCGACGACGACCTCGCCGCACGACGGTGCGCGACCGCCTGCGGCGCACCACCGAGGTGCGCGAGGCGCTCGAGCGCATGTGGCCGGTGCTCACCCCGGCGCAGCTGCTGCACGACCTCTACGGCTCGCATGCCCTGCTGCACAGCGCGGCCGGCACGCTGCTCTCCGAGCCAGAGTGGCAGGCCCTGCACCGCCGACCGGGTCGACGACCTCGAGGCGCTCGTGTGGACCAACGACGACGTGCCGCTGCTCGACGAGGCCCGCGCGCTGCTCGGTCCCAGGCCCCGGTCCCGCAAGCGGCCCGACGGCGAGGACGACGGTGTGCGCACCTACGGCCACATCGTGGTCGACGAGGCCCAGGACCTCTCGCCGATGCAGCTGCGGGTGCTCAACCGCCGCTCGCTCAGCGGGTCGATGACCATCGTCGGCGACATCGCCCAGTCCACCGGCGAGTGGGCCCACGCCAACTGGCAGGAGATCCTCGAGCACCTGCCCGACCGCCGTGAGCCCCGTCGGGCCGAGCTCACCGTCGGCTACCGCCTGCCCGCGCCGAACATGGCCCTGGCCGCCCGGGTGCTGGCCGTGGCCGACCCCGACCTGGCCCCGCCCCGTCGATCCGCGAGGACGGCGACCAGCCCCGCATCATCCGGGCCCAGCCCGATCGCCTCGCTGGCCGATGTCGTCACCGCGGCCCTCGACGAGCTCGACGCGGTCGGCACGGGCAACGTCGCGGTCATCGTGCCGGCCTCGCTGGTCGACGCGGTGACGACGCGTTCGCGGAATCGGGCGTCGAGTACGGCCGGGCCACCCGCCACGGCCTCGACGCCCAGATCACCGTCGTGCCGGTCGGTTTGGTCAAGGGCCTCGAGCTCGACGCGTCGGTGGTGGTCGAGCCGGCCGCCATCGTCGACGAGGAGGCGCAGGGCCTGCGCTCGCTCTACGTCGCGCTCACCCGCGCCACCAAGCGGCTGGCCATCGTCCACGCCCGTGACCTCCCCGAGGCCCTGCAGGAGTAGCGCCGTCGGGCCATGCTGGGCCGATGGAACCCATCGCCGAACCGATCCGCATGTTCGGGGGCCGTCCCGATGCCGAGCCGCTCGCCTGGTCCTGGGTCGTCGACCAGCTGACGGCGGCCGGCACCTACTGGGTGGTGACCCAAGAGCACCTCGACCCGGAGGCCCTGCAGTGGCCCCACCCCCGACCGGTGTGGGGCGTCTGGCTGGACGACTCGCTCTACCTCAGCCTCGGGAGCCCGATCCTCAACCGCCATGTCGGCCGCTCGCCGCACGTTGCCGTGCACCTCGACAGCGGCACCGACGTGGTCATCGTCGAGGGCCTTGCGCTCAGGCTGGGCTCAGCCGAGTGCGTCGAGGCCAAGGCGGCCTACGACGCCAAGTACGACTGGGACTACGACCTGCCTCAGTACGGCAACTTCACGCAGGTGCATCCCGACGCGATCCTGGCCTGGCGAGCCGCCGGCCCGGCCGGGCGTGACGGCTTCCACCAGGCCGGCCGCTGGCGCTTCCCCGACCCCTACCCGGACATCTGACCGTCAGCTGGTGACGGTGAAGCGGATGGCCATGCCCATGGAGTAGTGGTCCTCGAGGTTGCAGAGCAGCACGTAGTTCCCGGGTTGCAGTTCGGCGGTGAGCTGCGCGGTGCCGCCGGGTTTGATGTTCTCCCGCTCGTCGATGAACTCGAGGCCCTCGCCCTTCTCGTCGACCGCACCCTCCTCGTCGAGCGGGAGCGCCTTCGGGTCGAGATCGGACTTCACCACGAGGAGCTCGTGGGTCTCCTTGCCGTCGTTGCGGATCTCGAAGGTCACCTTGCCGGCTCTGGCCTTGGTGTTGCTCGGCTCGATCTTGTGCTCGACGAGCGAGATGCCCACCGGCCCGGTGCTGGCCGTCGACGGGTCGGAGCCGCAGCCGACCGCCACCACGCCGAGGCCGACCATGGCGACGACGAGCAGGGCAACTGCTCGCGAGCGCACGGGGGTGGTGCGGTGGTTCATGAACCGGATCCGGTCGAGGTCGAGGTCGAGGTCGAGGAGGCGAGGCCGAAGGTCTGATCGATGGCTGCCGAGGCCTCGGCGACGGCGGCTTCGAACTCGGAGGCGGGCGCCTCGGCCGCCGCCACCTTCTGGGCCGCGCCCACCGAGGCCACCACCGCGTTGCGCTGCCCGTCGCTGAGCCACTCGGCCCGCTTCGCCAGCGCGGCGGTGTCGGTGCTGATCACGACGAGCGCATCGGCCGGACCGCCGCCGTTCGCGTACTGCGGGTCGCCGGCCAGCACCTTCTCGTACTCGTTGGGGAGAGACTGGAGGCGAGCGTCGATCGACCGGGCGTCGGCCTGGACCGAGCTGACGGTGTCCGAGGTGGTCGGTGCGGTGGCCCGACCGAGCAGGGCCCCGAGGACCAGGCCGATCACGGCGGCCGCCACGCCCACGATGATGAGTCGTCGCCGGCGCTGCCCGGCGGGGATGTACAGGGCCACGTCAGTGCCTCCTGGGGGTCGGGTGGGCCGATGGATCGTGCAGGGGTCCTCCCCCGGGGGGGCTCGTCCGGAAGCTCACGACTGGCCCACGACAGCGGCGAAGGGCTCGGTGGCGTCGGCCACGAGCTCGGCGGCGGACGCGGCGCGGTCGCCCGACGAGAGCTCGGTGAAGCGGCTGCGATGGATGACCCACACCGACGGCAGCAGCGTGACCGGCCCGCGGTGACGGGTGAGCCGTTCGACCGAGGCTCCGAGGGTGGCCGCGTCGCCGGTGCGATCGACGTCGCCGACCACGTCGACCAGCACGTCGCCGAACCGGTCGAGCACGACGACCCGCCCCGGGCTCACGTCGCCGCCGGCCAACCAGTAGGCGCCCACGGCGTGCGTGGCCCCGGACCCGAGGCCCAGATCGGCCGCGATGCGCCCGGCCTCGTCGGCGTCGATCGGGGCCCGACCCGGCAGCGCTCCCGTGGTCAGCCCGATGGCGCCGGTGGCGACGGCCCGCACGGTGCCCTTCTCGGGTCGCTCCTCGATGCGGATGTCGATGGTCGATGCCGCCGCCCCGGCCGACAGCAGCTCGGCCTCGACCTCGTCCATGAGTCGGCTGACCACGGTGGCGTCGGTGGCGTCGACCGTGCGCTCGCGCTCGGCCCGCACCAGCGACAGCGCATCGCCCAGCGACGAGATCACCTCGGCGCCCTCGGGCACCCGGCAGTCGTAGCGGAGCATGGCGGCGGCGTGGCGACCCAGCCCACCGGCCCCGCCGCCGACCGCGATCAGCGGAGGGCGGAGCAGCCGGGCCGCCCTCGCGACCGCCGCGACCAGCTCGCAGACGGCTGTCCCCGAAGCTTCGAGCATGCGCCGGGCCACCTCGTCACCGTCGAGGCCCAGCCGCGCACCGGCGACAGCGAACCCGGTCCGGGCCGCGGCGCCGTCGACGTACGCGTAGTCGCCGGGTTCGGTCACGCCGAGCGCGTTGGCGGCGCACGTGTTGGTGAGGGCGACTCGTCGGCCGTCGACCAGGTCGAGGGCCAGGTAGTCGGCCGGATCGCCTTCCCTCGGAGCGAACTCCACGGCGGTGGCCCCGACGATGGCGTCGGCCGGCTCGAAGCAGGCGTAGGCCAGCCCGGCGATGTGCGCGCTGCGGGGACCGACCCCGTGCACGCCGAGGCCGCCGAACCGCCGGCGCCGCACCCGAAGCATCGATCCGCCGGCCACGCCGATCACGCGCACGTCGACTGCCGCGCAGCGCCGTGCTGTGGCTGGCCACCTGCACGTACGACAGCTGCGGGTGCCCCTTGTGGATGGCCGCGATGTTGGTGGACGTGCCGCCGACCTCGATGACGACGCCCTCACCGACGTCGCCGAAGCGCAGGGCGCCGGCCACCGACGCGGCCGGCCCGGAGTAGAGGGTGCGGGCCGGCGCCGAACGGAAGCCGTCGAGGTCGGTGGCGCCACCGTCGCCCCGCATGACCAGCACGGGGCTGGTGATGCCGGCCGCAGCCACACCCAGCTCGACGTAGCTGGCCGTCCGCAGCGCGATCGGGACGATCGACGCGTTGATGGCGGCGGTGACGGCCCTCAGCTCGAGCCCGTACAGCCCCGTGAGCTCGCTCGACGCACAGGAGGGCAGCCCGATCTCGGCGGCCAGCGCGGCGACGGTGGTCTCGGCCGTCGAGTCATCCGGGGCGAACGCCTCGGCCACGCAGACCGCGCTCATGCCTCCGGCCTTCCAGGTCTCGAGGGTGCGCCGGATCTCGTCGATCGGCAGGCCGTCGGTGATGTCGAACATGGCCGGCACGGTGTCGAGCACCTTGCCCGGCGACAGCTCGACGTGCTCGAGGGCGGTGCGCTTGCGGACCTTGCCGATCTCGGGACGACGCCCGAGGCCTATGACACCGACTCGACCGACGTCGCCCTCGAGCAGGGCGTTGACCGCCTGCGTGGTCGAATGCACCACCAGGTCGACGCGCTCGGGACCGACGACCTCGGCCACCTCGCGCACCGCCTCGACCACCCCGTGGGCCACTCCTTCGACGTGGGTGTGGGTGGTCGGCAGCACCGCCTGCGCGACGACCGAGTGTGCGTCGAGGTCGTAGGCGACGGCCTTGGTGAACGTGCCGCCCACGTCGACACCGATGCGCACACCCATGGTTCCGTCGACCGATCGGGGCGATCAGGCGCCAGGGGAGGCTGCGGCGCGTCCCCCGCGGGGATGCTCACGATCTCGGGCTGCCGCTCGACCGGGATCTCCTGCCCGGTCTCCTGGCCGGTGCCCACCTCGCGCCCGGTGCGCCGCGGACGCGGCCCGCTCGCGACGAGGCTTGATCACGAACATGTAGATCGCCCCGAGGACGTACACCGCCAGCAGCACGAGCTGCGCGGTGACGGTCTGCACCGTGGGCCAGTAGCCGGTCGCCTGGGCCAGGAAGATCGGCAGGTGCGGCCAGTCGAGGGCGGTGTAGCCGATGATGTCGGCCGACTGCAGCTCGTGCACCGCGTTGCCGAAGAAGGCGACCGACGTCAACATCACGAGCACGACGGCCACGCTGAGGAACGTGCGCATGGGCAGCCGTCGGCCCAGGCGGAAGATCAAGAAGGACACGATGGTGAGCGCCACGACGCCCAGGCCGAAGCCGAGGGCGATGTAGCCGGTGAGCCCTGTACCGAACGACAGCAGTGCCTGGTAGAACAGCGCCGTCTCGAACCCCTCGCGGTAGACCGCGGTGAACCCGATCAGCACCAGGCTCATGGTCGAGCCGACTGCTACTGCGCTCCAGACGCGTGCCTTCACGAACTCGAGCCATCGCTTGTGGTCGAGACGTGAGATCAGCCAGAACGACACCCAGAACAACATGGCCACCGCGACGAGCGACACCACCGCCTCGAGCACCTCACGGCCAGCGCCGATGTGGGCGAACACGGTCTGCAGGGCGATGACGGTGATGATGGTCATCACCCCGGCCAGCGCCACGCCGATGAGGATCGGCCGCCGGTACTGGGTGGCCTTCGAGGCCTCGAGGTAGCCGAGCAGCACCGACAGCAGCAGGACGACCTCGAGGCCCTCGCGGAAGATGATGAGGAAGGACTGGCCGACGATGAGCGCCGGGGCGCCGATGCCCACATCCGTCAGACGGCGCTCGGCGTCGTCGACGATCCCCCGCAGGTTGATGATCTGGGTGCGGATCTCGTCGACCGAGGCGTCGTTGCGGATCAGCTCACGGATCTCGGCGAACTGGGCCTCGGCCTTGACCGTGAGCGCCGGGTCGACGACGCGCAGCGGGATCTCGACTCAGCTCGAAGTGGTCGAGGTAGCCGGAGCGGGCCTGGGCGAACGCCGCGTCGCGGGACTCCTGCGAGTCGCTGGCCTTCAGCTGCTGGAGCGTCTCGTCGATCGAGGTGCGCACGTTGCCGAGCTGGGTGATGGCCTCCTGCTTGGAGACCGATGACTGCTGGGTCGTCGCCGCGCCGGTTGACGTGGCTGCGCCGGCGGGACCGGCGAAGAGGGCTGCACCGGCAGGGGCCAGTGCGGTCAGCGCCAGCACGAGCGCCAACGCGCCGAGCAGGCGCCGGAGGGGACGACCGACGGTCATGGCGCCTTGGTCGTCGTCGAGTCGGCGGTGCCGGGCCACTGCTGCAGGTACGTCGAGGCGGCGGCGCTGAAGGCGGTCGACCCCTTCTGGGCCTTCTCGGCGTCGTTCTGGTCGACCCCGTTCTTCACGGCACCGAGACCGTCCTCCATGTCGAGGTAGAGGTCGGTGCTGTTCTGCTTGATCCTGCCCTCGATGCCGTACCAGGTGTCGTAGAGCTGGTCGACGACGGCCGTGGCCTCGGCCTGGTCGGTCGGGAGGGTGGTGACGGCCAACGCGATCTGGTCGTCGAGCTCGGCGATGCCGGCGGCGACCTCGGCGTCGGAGACGATGACCTCTTCGGGGCTGGTCGTGTCCGACGAGTCACCGCTCGTGGTCTCGGTCCCGACCGTGCCGCCCTTCTTGGCGCTCGAGCACGCTGCGGTCACGCTCAGGGGAGCGATGACGGCGAGAGCCACGACGACAGCGGCGAGACGGCGGGACATCGAGTGGTGACTCCTCGGGAGCGAGCCGGCGTATGGGCCGGAGCGGCTGGTGTTCGGGTGGCCTAACAGTGGAGTCACCCTAGCGGTACCTCTCCAGCTCAGCCAAGGCGACCTGGAGAAATTCGTTAGGCCACCCTAATCGCGTGCAGCGGCGCGGCGGATGGCTGCCGGTGCTCGGGAGGTGCTCAGCTGCCGGCGGTGACCAGGATGCGGGTGCTGGCGAACGTGCCGATGCCCACGTGGTGGCCGTCGATCTCGACGGTGGTGGTGCCGTCCGGGGACAGCGCGGTGATCGCGCCCTGCATGCCGGGCACCAGGTGCGACTCCTCGAGGAACTCGAGCAGGCCGGGTGCGAACTCGAGCTCTTCGGGGATGCGCGACACGGTGAAGGAATCGCCCACGGTGAGCGCGTCGAGCGTGACGGTGTCGGGCGCCTGGTAGTTCGACCCCGGGATCGGGTTGCCGTGCGGGCAGGTGGTCGGGTCGCCCAGGAGCCGGATCAGCGCGGCCTCGACCGGCTCGGAGATCACGTGCTCCCACCGGCCGGCCTCGGCATGGGCGTCGGCCCAGGACAGGTCGAGGATGTCGGTGAGGAAGCGCTCGGCCAGGCGGTGGCGCCGCACGACGCTCTCGGCCAGGCCCATGCCGTCCTCGGTGAGGCGGATCGAGCCGCCCTCGATCGTGACGAGGCCCTGCGCCTCCATGCGGCGGATCATCTCCGAGACCGCCGGGCGGGACACATCGAGCCGTTCCGCCACCCGGGCCTGGATGACGTCGACGTCGTCCTCGCGCAGCTCGAAGATCGTCTCGCAGTACTCCTCGAAGGCGGGATGGTATTCAGGCGTCTTGTACGGCGTCACGCCGGGAGTGTACGCCGCAGAGGCACCGGGATCACTGGTGCGATGCCGAGATTCCACCGTCCGCGTCCCGTGCGGAGCGGAGCGCAGCAGCACCACCGGAGAGCCTGGGATGGGCAAGCCCGCCCGCAGCGAGCTCACGAGCGAGGCACGAGCGAGGGCCCAGAGGGCGGATAACTGTCACAGGGCACCAGTAACTTGATCTGGTGCCTTCGAACCCGTCGCTCGAGCCGTTCTCGCCGGCGGTGCGCGCCTGGTTCTCGACCACCTTCCCCGAGCCGACGGCGGCCCAGGCCAAGGGCTGGCCGGCCATCGCGTCGGGCGAGCACACCCTGATCCTGGCGCCCACCGGGTCGGGCAAGACGCTGACCGCGTTCCTGTGGGGGCTCGACCGCCTGGTCACCGAGCCGCCCCCGGCGGACAAGGCCCGGCGCACCCGGCTGCTCTACCTCTCGCCGCTGCGGGCCCTGGCCGTCGACGTCGAGAAGAACCTGCGGGCGCCGCTCAGGGCATCGGGCTGGCGGCCGAGCGGCTGGGCGTGCCGTTCCACCCGCCGACGGTCGGCATGCGCACCGGCGACACCCCGGCCGACGAGCGCCGCAAGCTCGTGCGCAACCCGCCCGACCTCCTGATCACCACGCCCGAGTCGCTCTACCTCATGCTCACGTCGGCGGCGCGCGAGACGCTCGTCGACGTCGAGGCCGTGATCATCGACGAGATCCACGCGCTGGCCGCCACCAAGCGCGGCGTCGCACCTGGCGCTCACGCCTCGAGCGGCTCGAGGCGCTGTGCGAGCAGCCGCCCCAGCGCATCGGGCTGTCGGCCACCCAGCGCCCGCTCGACGAGATCGCCCGCTTCCTCGGCGGCTTCGGTCCCGCGATCGACGGCCAGCCGTCGCGGCCGCGGCCGGTGACGATCGTCGACGCCGGCATCCGCAAGCCGCTCGAGATCGAGGTCGTCGTCCCGGTCGAGGACATGGGCGCGCTGGGCGAGATCATCGACGAGCCCGTCAGCGGGCCGGCCGCGGCCGGCCCGGTGCGCACGCAGCATCTGGCCGGCCATCCACCCCCGGCTGCTCGAGCTGGTCGAGCAGCACCGCTCCACGCTCATCTTCGTCAACGCCCGCCGGCTGGCCGAGCGGCTGGCCACCCGGCTCAACGAGCTGGCCCTCGAGGGCAGAACCGGGCGGCCGAGGCCGAGGGCCGGCCCCCCGAGCCGGGCCACGAGCTGGTCAAGGCCCACCACGGCTCGCTGTCGCGCGAGCGGCGGCTGCAGATCGAGGACGAGCTGAAGCGGGGCGAGCTCAAGGGGCTGGTGGCCACCAGCTCGCTCGAGCTCGGCATCGACATGGGCGCGGTCGACCTCGTCATCCAGGTCGAGTCGCCCGGCGCGGTGTCGCGGGGCCTGCAGCGCATCGGCCGGGCCGGCCACCAGGTGGGCGAGCCGAGCCGGGGCAAGCTCTTCCCCAAGCACCGCGACGACCTGGTCGAGGCGGCGGTGGTGGTGCAGCGCATGCACGACGGGCTCATCGAGCACACCCGCTACCCGCGCAACCCGCTCGACGTGCTGGCCCAGCAGATCGTCGCCATGTGCGCGCTCGACGAGTGGACGGTCGACGAGCTCGCCGCGCTGGTGCGCCGGGCCGCGCCACTTCGCCGAGCTGACCGACGACGTGCTGGCCAACGTGCTCGACCTGCTGGCCGGGCGCTACCCGTCCGACGAGTTCGCCGAGCTGCGGCCCCGCATCGTGTGGGACCGGGTCAACGGCGATCGCTCCGGGGCCGGGCCGGGGCCCAGCGGCTGGCCGTCACGAGCGGCGGCACCATCCCCGACCGCGGCCTGTTCGGCGTGTTCCTGCCCGACGGCACCCGGGTCGGCGAGCTCGACGAGGAGATGGTCTACGAGAGCCGGCCCGGCGAGACGTTCCTGCTCGGGGCCAGCACCTGGCGCATCGAGGACATCACCCACGAGCGGGTCGTCGTCACCCCGGCGCCGGGGCAGCCCGGCAAGATGCCGTTCTGGCACGGCGACGGCCCCGGCCGTCCGCTCGAGCTGGGCCGGGCGCTCGGCGCGTTCGTGCGCGAGATCCGGGCCGACCCGTGCACCGGCGGCGCTCGAGCGGCTGCAGCGCGACCACGGCCTCGACGCGCTGGCCGCCGCCAACCTGCTGGCCTACCTCGACGAGCAGGCCGAGGCCACCGGCGTCGGTGCCCGACGACCGCACCATCGTGGTCGAGCGGTTCCGCGACGAGATCGGCGACTGGCGGGTCTGCGTGCTCTCGCCGTTCGGCGCCCAGGTGCACGCGCCGTGGGCGCATGGCGCTGCAGGCCCGGCTGGCCGAGCGGTGGGGCCTCGACGTCGAGCTGATGTGGAGCGACGACGGCATCGTGCTGCGCCTGCCCGAGGCGGTCGACGAGCTGCCCATCGACGAGCTGCTGATCGACCCCGACGAGATCGACGAGATCGTCGTCAGCCAGCTCCCGCAGCACGGCGATGTTCGCGTCGCGCTTCCGCGAGTGCGCGGCCCGGGCGCTGCTGCTGCCCCGCCGCCGTCCCGATCGGCGCACGCCGCTGTGGCAGCAGCGCCAGAAGGCGGCCGACCTGCTGGCGGTGGCGGCCAAGTACCCCGACTTCCCGATCCTGCTCGAGGCCACCCGCGAGTGCCTCAACGACGTGTTCGACCTGCCGGCGCTGCGTGAGGTGCTGACCGACCTGCGGGCCCGGCGCATCCGGGTCGTGCCGGTCGAGACGCCGCGGGCGTCGCCGTTCGCCCAGTCGCTGCTGTTCGGCTGGATCGCCGTCTACATGTACGAGGGCGATGCGCCGCTGGCCGAGCGCCGGGCCGCCGCGCTGGCGCTCGACCGCGACCTGCTCCGCGACCTGCTCGGGGCCGAGGAGCTGCGCGAGCTGCTCGACCCGGTGGTGCTGGGCGACCTCGAGCTCGAGCTGCAGCGCCTGGTCGACGGTCGCCGGGCCCGCGACGCCGACGAGGTCCACGACCTGCTGCGCCTGCTCGGCCCGCTTTCGCTCTGGGAGCTCGACGCCCGCTCCGAGACGGGCACCGACGCCGGCCTGGTCGAACGGCTGGGTCGACACCCTGGTGCGCCGAGCGACGGGCCATCCGGGTGGCCATCGCCGGCGAGGAGCGCATCGCCGCCGCCGACGACGCCGCCCGCCTGCGCGACGCGCTCGGCGTGGCGCTGCCGGCCGGGCTGCCCGGCCGCGTTCACCGACCCGGTGCCCGAGCCGCTCGCCGACCTCGTCGCCCGGTTCGCCCGCACGCACGGGCCGTTCGTCACCGCCCAGGTCGCCGACCGCTACGGCGCTCGGCCACGACCGGGTGCAGCCGGTGCTCGAGGCGCTCGAGCCGCAGGGCCGCATCGTCCGGGGCGAGTTCCGGCCCGACGGCATCGAGCGCGAGTGGTGCGACGACGACGTGCTGCGCCAGCTGCGGCGGCGATCGCTCGCCGCGCTGCGCCGCGAGGTCGAGCCGGTCGACGCCGCCGCGCTCGCCCGCTTCCTGCCCGCGTGGCAGGGCGTGGGCGCGGCCCGACGCGGGCTCGACGCGCTGGTCGAGGCCATCGGCTCGCTGCAGGGCGCGGCCGATGCCGGCGTCGGTGCTCGAAGCCGACGTCCTGCCGGCCCGGGTCGGCGGCTACCGCCCGGCCGACCTCGACGCGCTGTGCACCGCGGGCGAGGTCGTGTGGGTCGGCGCCGGTCCGCTCGGTGCCACCGACGGGCGGGTGCGCCTGCTGTTCCGCGACCAGGCCGGGCTGCTCGTGGCGCCCGGGCCGATGGCCTTGCTTCCACCGGGTGACGCGGTCGCTTCGACGGGCACCGGCACGGATGACGGAGCCATCGGGACGGCCGCCGCGGGCGAGGCCGCGGCGGGGGCGGTCACCGGGCGGGTCGCGAGGCCCGGCACTGCGGGCCCGACCGCGGGCGGCAAGGCGAGCGGAAGGACGGGTGCGGACGCAAAGGTTCCGGCGGCCGTCGATCGCTCTGCCGAGCCTGACCCGACCTCCTCGCCGTTGCACCAGGTCCTGCGTGCGCACCTGACCCAGCGGGGCGCGTCGTTCTGGCCCGAGCTGGTGGCGGCCGCCTCGGCTGCGGGAGCGGCCTACGACGACGGGTCGGTGCTCGACGCCCTGTGGGATCTGGTGTGGGCCGGCGAGGTCACCAACGACTCGCTCGCCCCGCTGCGGGCCATGGTGGCCGGCAAGGCCCCGCAAGAGCGGCGGGTCACGGGCCGGTCGTCCGCTTCGCCCCGGCGCCCGTCGACCCAACCTCGGCCGGCCGAACCTGCGGGGGCTGTCGCCACTCGGGCCGCCCGCTGCGGCGGGTCGGTGGTCGCTGGTCGCGCCGCTGCTCCTGCCCCGACCTCAGCCCACCGAGGCGGCCCACGCCCAGGCCATGCAGCTGCTCGAACGACACGGCGTGCTCACCCGTGAGGCCGCGTTGGCCGAGGGCATCGAAGGCGGGTTCGCCGCGGTCTACCCCGTGCTCAAGGCGCTGGAGGAGCGCGGCCAGGTGCGGCGCGGCTACTTCGTCGCCGGTCTCGGGGCCGCGCAGTTCGCCCTGCCCGGGGCCGTCGACCGGCTGCGTTCCGCCCGCGATCCGCTCGAACCCGACCTCACGCCGACGGTGCTGGCGGCCACCGACCCGGCCCAGCCCTACGGCGCGGCGCTGCCGTGGCCTGCGTCCGCCGGTCGCCCGTCGCGCAGCGCCGGCGCCTTCGTGGTGCTGGTGGCCGGCGAACCCGTGGCTGAGCTCGAGCGGGGCGGCAAGAGCCTGTCCACCTTCGCGGCGGCGGCGCACCATCCCCACTGGGCCGATGGCCTGACCTCGCTTGTCAAGGACGGCCGCCTGCGCAAGCTCGAGATCGCCAAGATCGACGGCGCCCCCGCAGCCGAGTCCCCCGCCGCCGAGCAGCTGCGCCAGGCCGGTTTCATCGACGGGTACAAGGGACTGCTCTTCCGCGTCTGAGCGACGCCCCGCTCACGTGGCGCCGCCGATCTGCCGATGGACATCGGGTAGTGCGGCGGACGAGCGACGGGTGAGTGCACGTGAATCGCAAGCAGCTGCTGGTCGTCGCCCTCGTGGTGGCCCTGCTCCTCGTCGGCTGGATGCTCGGCCACAGCAGCTACGAGCTCCATCGGCAGATGACCCTGTCGTGGGAGCTGGATCCCGCCCAGGCCGACGTGCCCCATCCTTCGGCCCAGCCCGCGGACGCCACGTTCGAGGTGACCGTGGGTTGTGCAGGCCCGCTCTCCTGGCCCGACGAGCGGCCCGACGTTCGCAGCCCCGCGATCGCCACCGCCGGGTTCGAACCCTGGCGCGCCGTCTACCTCGATCCGAACCCGTGCACCGCCGAGCGCGCCGTCCGTCGGCACAAGCTCGAGCTGGCCGTTGCGGCGATCCTTCTGCTCGGCCTCGTGGGGCTGGTCGCCTTCCGTCCCAGGACGACGTCGAACCTGTCACCTCAGACTGGCGAGAACAGCCGCGTTGGGTGACGGTTCTTTCGTGGTCAGGTCGTCGAGAGGATGAGCTCGATGGCGGCGACGGGACCGTCGGCCTGGTGGTCGGGCCCGAACGGCTCGGTCGGGGTGGTGCGGGCCTGACCGTTGGCCAGTTCGTGATCATCGGCCGCGGCGGCGCTCGTCCACGTTCGTCCCCGGTGCAGCCACACGCTGGTGAGCCCGGCGTTGCGGGCGCCGGCCATGTCGGCCGGGGGCGAGTCGCCGACCATCCAGCCGCCGTCGAGCACCGATCCGCAGCGCTCGGCCGCCACCTCGAAGATGTGACGATCTGGCTTGCGGACACCGACCTCCTCGGACACCGCCCATCCGTGGACCAGCCGGTCGAGGCCTGTGCGGGTGATCTTGTCGCTCTGGCTGGGCGGGCCGTTGGTGACCACGCCGATGCGCCACCCGGCCGACCGCAGCCGGTGAAGTCCGTCGGCGACCTCCGGCTCGAGCTCGTAGCCGGAGAGGTAGCGATCGTTGAACGCGGCCCGCATCTCGTCGACGGTGGTGGCGACGTCGAAGCGATCGATTGTCTGCGCCATCCATGTCTCCCACCCGACCATGCCGTCGCCGTCCGCCTCGATGATGAACGGCACCGCGACGGTGAGGTCCAGCCCGTACCGCTCGGCCAGCCGCGGGACCGCTCGCCCGAACGCCACCGTCCGATCGACGAGCGTGTTGTCGAGGTCGAACAGCGCCAGCGCCATGCCGGCCAGTCTGGTCGCGACCGGGACGATTCGGCTCCGCATCTCGAACCTGGGGCCCGTGAGCGCGCCCTGGCGCGCCTGGTCGCCCCAGGTTGTCGGAGGGGCGGTGCCCGTAGCCTGACGGCATGCCCGAGGGTGACACCATCTATCGGGTCGCGACCCGGCTGCGACCCGCGCTCAGCGGTCACGCCCTGGTGCGGCTCGACGCGCCCGCGGGCCTCGGGACCGCGTCCGCCGGTCGGCACCCTGATCGAGTCGGTCGAGGCAGTGGGCAAACACCTGCTCATCGCCTTCGCCGGCGGCATCGTGCTGCGTACGCACCTGCGGATGTCGGGCAGCTGGCACCTCTACCGAACCGGTGAGCGCTGGCAGAAGCCGGCGCACCTCGTACGCGCGCTGGTCGAGGTCGACGGGTGGGTGGCGGTCTGCTTCTCGGCTCCGGTCGTCGAGCTCGAACGATCTCCCCCGGTCGGCCACCTCGGCCCCGACCTCTGCCGACCCGACGCCGACGTCGACGAGTGCGTCGCCCGCATGGCTACCCTCGCCGACCCCGCGACCGAGCTGGCTGACGTGCTGCTGGACCAGCGGATCGCGTGCGGCGTGGGCAACGTCTACAAGTCGGAGGTGTGCTGGGCCTGCCGCGTCCCGCCCCGCACGCCGATCGGCCTGGTCGACGAGCCGACCCGCCGCGCGCTGATCGATGTCGCCACCCGCCAGCTGCGCGCCAACCTCACCGGTGGCCCCCGCCAGACCGTGTCCGGCGCGCCCGGCACCCTTGCCGTCTACGGCCGCGCCGGACAGCCCTGCCGGCGCTGCGGCACGCCGATCCGCGTCGCTCGCACGGGCCCCCACGCCCGTAGCACCTACTGGTGCCCCACCTGCCAGCCACGGCCAGAGCCCGACCGGCTCATCCCGCGGTCACCCATCTCCGATCCGGCGTAGATCCGTCGCGTCCCGACCTCGATCTGCGCTACGTCGCCACCACCTCCGGGCTGGCGTAGATCCGCATCGCCTTCCGACCTGGATCTACGCAAGGTCCAGGCCCAGCGCCACAAGGTCACGAGATCGGCGAGGGGGAGGGGTGGGAGACCGGGCAGACTGGCGGCATGGGAGCGCGTCCGCACGTCGTGGTCATCGGGGCGGGGTTCGGCGGGCTGGCGGCGGCCAAGCGGCTGGAGGACGAGGCCGTCGACGTCACCCTGATCGACCGGCACAACTACCACTCGTTCCAGCCGCTGCTCTACCAGGTGGCCACCGCCGGGCTGAACGCGGCGGACGTGGGCTACGCGGTGCGGGGGATGTTCCGTCGCCAGCAGCGGGTGTTCTTCCGCAAGGCGCAGGTGGCGGGGGTCGACTGGGGGGCCCAGCAGGTGCTGCTGCGCGACGAGCCGCCGGTGAGCTGGGACCACCTGATCATCGCGGCGGGCTCGTCGACGAACTACTTCGGCGTGCCCGGCGCAGCCGAGTTCGCGTTCCCGCTCTACGGCTTGGAGGACGCGGTCCGCGTGCGCAACCACCTCCTCAGCCTGTTCGAGGCGGCCGAGGCCCGGCCCGAGCTCATCGACGACGGCGCGCTCAACCTGGTGATCGTGGGTGGCGGACCGACCGGGGTCGAGGTGGCCGGCGCGATGGCCGAGCTCGTCGAGAAGGTGCTGCGCCAGGACTTCCACGACATGGACGTGCACCGATCGCGGGTGGTGCTGATCGAGCAGGCGTCGCACCTCCTGGCCCCGTTCAGCCCCAAGAGCCAGAGCTACGCCCGCAAGACCCTCGAGGCGCGCGGCGTCGAGGTGCGGCTTGACACCGCGGTCGTCGAGATCGGCCCCGATCGGCTGATGTTCGCCGACGGCACCGAGATGCGCACCCGGCTCGTGGTCTGGGCCGCCGGGGTCCGAGCGGGGATGTTGGCCGACGACCTCGGCGCCACCCAGGGTCGGGGCGGGCGCATCACCGTGGCGGACGACCTGTCGATCCCCGGCCATCCGAACGCCTTCGCGGTGGGCGACATCGCCGACATCGACGACGGCAAGGGCGGCCGCCTGCCCCAGCTCGCACAGGTGGCCATCCAGGGCGGCGGCCATGCCGCGGAGCAGGTGCTGGCCACCATCGCTCGCCGGCCCCACCAGCCGTTCCGCTACTTCGACAAGGGCACGATGGCCACCATCGGTCGTCGGGCCGCGGTGGCCGAGCTGCCGGTGGGCCTCGACCTGACGGGCACCGTGGCCTGGCTTGCCTGGCTGGGCCTGCACCTCGTCTACCTGCTGGGTGTGCGCAACCGCGTGTCCGTCTTCATCAACTGGGCGTGGAACTACTTCACGTGGGATCGCGGCCCTCGGCTCATCCTTCGTCCCGAGGTGCTGCCCCACACGCCCCACCCGCTGTCCGACGGCGTGCCGTCCGGCCGACCCGAACCGGGGACCTGACGGGCGAAGTACGGTTCCCGACGTTCCGTCACACGATCCAGGGGAAGCACCGTGGCCGCCACCAACGACCAGATCCACGCCACCATCGAGCGCTACGTCGAGGTGTTCAGCGCCGGTGACCGCGAGGGCTACCTCAGCCTGTTCACCGACGACGCCACCGTCGAGGATCCGGTCGGCGCCGAGGTGGTCAGCGGGCGCGACGGCCTCGGCGGGTTCTGGGACGGCGTGCGGGCGATGTCACCGGAGATCGAGCTGCAGCTCACCGGAGCGCCTCGCCTGGCGGCCGGCGAGGCGGCCTTCCCCCTGCGGGCCATCACCACCCTGGGCGGCGCCAAGATGGCGGTCGAGATCATCGACGTGATGACCTTCGCCGATGACGGCCGCATCACCGGCCTCCGCGCGTTCTGGGACTTCGCCGACATGGCACCGTACGAGGGCTGACCTCTGAGGGACCGGCCGACTCAGCGGTTCTCGCGGCGCCACATCACCTTGAGACCCGACCAGGTCGGGTCGATGGCGCACACCTTCACGTCGACGAGCCCGATCGGCAGCACGACCTCGCGGACGGTGTCCTCGGTGATGTCGGTCGGGACGTTCGACGCCTTCTTGGGCCACGCCACCCACAGCGAGCCCGCCGTGTCGAGCGCCTTCAGGATGGTGGGCAGTCGCCGCTCGAGCACCGCCCGCTCGGTCTGGAAGGACAGGGCCAGGTCGAGGTGGCCCTGCGATCGCCGGCGGATCGTGACGTCGTCGGGCAGCCCGACCAGTTCATCGTCGAAGCCGTCGGGGGCGCCGAGCAGGGCGATCACCATGCCGCTCCTGATGCCGAGCTTCTGTACCAACGGCGTGCCCGAGTACCCCGCGGGGCGAGCGTCGCCCACCGTCAACGACCCGGGAGCCGTCGCAGTTGACGGACGTCGTCGTGGTGGCGCCAGACCTTGGTGATGGCCATGGCCGCGTGCACGTTGACCAGATGCGTCGTCACCCCGTGCAGCTCGGCGATGGCCGACGATCGGGTGCCCTTGCTGGTGCGGCGCAGCACCTCCTGCTCGGTGGGGGTGAGCTCCGGGGCCGGCACGGGTCCGGGCTCGCGGGTCAGCCAGCGGACCTCGTCGATGATGCGTCCGGCCCAGCCCGGCGTCAGCGCCCCCTCGCCCCGGGCGACGCCGGCGGCCAGCTCTGCCGCGCTGCTGACCGGATCGTCCCACTGGTAGCAGCCGATGGCCCCGGCCACGAGGGCGGTGTAGGCCCGGTCGTCGTCCCCTTTCGTCACCGCCACCAATCGCACGCCGGGACGCTCGGCGGTCAGCAGGGCCAGCGCGGCGATGCCGTCGGCCACCGCACCGGTGCCGGGTCCGAGGTCGACGTCGAGGAACGCCAGGTCGGGCACAGCGTCTCTCACGAGGGCCGTCGCCCTGGTCGCGTCGTCGGCCTGACCGAGCACCGTGAACCGCCCGTCGGACTCGAGCCAGCGAACGATCTGGTCGCGCCGGGCGGGGTCGGCGTGGGCCACCACCACCGTCACCGGCTCGGGCGGCCGGGGCATCGTCGTGTCGGTCGCCGGATCCATCCGGAGAGTCTGCCCCAACCACCCGAGCCGGTGGCCCCGCCGCGACCCGGGGGTCGCGGGCCGACTACCGATTCTGGTGTTCTCAGGCGCGGCCGAGGACCCGGTCGACGGTGATCTCGATGGCGACGCGGTCGGCCCGCTCGCCGGGTCGGCGGTAGCGCTCGGCATAGCGACGCACGGCCTCGGCCACCCGGTCGGGGTCGTCGGTGACCACTGCAGTGCCTTCCATGGTGAGCCAGCGCCCGCCGTCGACCTGGCTGACCGCAGCCCGGCCCGGCGCGCCGGCGGCGGTCCCACTGGCCACGTTGCGGGCCTTGCGGCTCGGAGCGAACGTGATCACCCGGACCAGCCCGGAGTCGGCATCCCACGTGAACCCCACCGCCACGACGTGAGGGCTGCCGTCGGGTCGCAGCGTGGTGAGCGTGGCCAGGTGGCGTTCGTCGAGGAAGGCCGAGACCTCATCCGGCAGATCGTGCACGTCGTAACCCATTCCCCCACTGTCGCAGCAGGAGGGCACAGCAGGTCGGGTCAGGCGTGCCGAGCTGGCGGAGCAGCTCCACCGGCTCGCGTGGGATGGGCGAAGCCCGCCCGCAGCGAGCTCGCGAGCGAGGGCTAGTCAGAGCTGATCGCGGCGAGGATGTTGAGGCGCGAGGCGCGGAAGGCGGGGTACACGGCGGCGAGTATGCCGGCCGCGCTGCCGAACACCACGAACAGCACGAGCTGGGTGTACGGGATCTCGAACACCTTGATCCCCTCGTCGGCGAACGCCCGCACGAGGGCCCACCCGAAGCCGACGCCGATCACGAGGCCGAGCAGCGTGCCCAGCACCGTGATGATCACGGCCTCCCAGCGCACGGTCGATCGCAGCTGCCGTCTGGTCTCACCGACCGCCCGCAGCAGGCCGATCTCACGGACCCGCTCGTAGACCGACAGCAGCAAGGTGTTGATGATGCCGATCAGCGCGATGACCAGCGACAGGCCGAGCAATGCGTAGATCACGTTGAGGAACTGATTGATCTGCGCTTCCTGGGTGCGCTTGAACTCGCCCAGGTCCTGGACCTTGGCCGTGGGGTACGCGGCGGCCAGCTCGTCGATCTGCGTGCGGACCGCGGCCGGGTCGGCGCCGGGCGCGAGTCGGACGTACACCTGGTAGTCGGTCTGCTGGATCACCGGGAAGTTGGCGTCCCACAGCTCGTTGCTCACGAGGTAGGCGCTCGGAGGCAGCGTGCCGAGCTGGGTGTCGAAGACGGCGGCGACGTGCAGATCCTGCTGTCCGGACTGCTGGAACGTGGCCGAGACGGGTGAGCCGACCGACAGAGCCTTGTCCTCGGCGGTGCGCTTGGAGATCATCACCCCGTCGGCTCCGAGGTCGTCGATCGCTCCGTCTACCACGTCGAACTCGAAGATCTCGGGGAGCGAGGCGGGGTCGAAGCCGAGCACCAGCTGGGCCGAGTCGCCGACCTGGGCGATGCTGAGGCGCAGCCCCGCCGCGGTGGCAACACCGTCGATGGCCTGCACGTCGCGGGTCAGGGCCGGGTTGAGGCCACCGCTGCCGAAGCCCCCGGAGTCGATGACGAAGTCGGTGTGGATGGCGTTGTCGATGGCGTCGGTGCTGGACGCCTTGGCCGACTGCCCGGCGATGGCGATGGAGGTGACCAGGCCGACGCCGATCATCAGCGCCGACGCGGTGGTGGCCGTGCGCTTGGGGTTGCGGCGCGCGTTCTCACGGGCGAGGTGGCCGGTGATGCCCCCGAGCCAGGCGATCGGCGCGCCGATGAGCCGGGCCATGGGGTTGGCGAACGTGGGAGCCAGCACCGCCACCCCGACGAACCCCACCAGTGCGCCCAGCCCGAAGATGGCCAGCCCGTTCTCGATGTCGGTGAAGAGGCCGACGCCCACGGCCAGCGCACTGATCGCGACGAGCAGCAGGCCCGCCAGCAGCCGCACCCGGGAGGCGCCCGACGTGTCGACAGCAACGTCGCGGCAGGGCCGCGACCGGAGCGACGGTGGCGGCTCGACGGGCCGGGAACACCGCGGCGACGACCGTCACGACCAGGCCGATCAGCAGAGACGAGATCACCGTGCGCGGGGTGATCACCGGAGCGGTGGACGGCAACGCGAGCCCGCTGGCCGCCAGCGCGCTCTTGAGGAGGATGGCCAGACCGATCCCGGCTGCGATGCCCAGGGCCGACGCGATCAGGCCGACGACGCTGGCCTCGACCAGCACCGAGCCGAGGACCTGGCGGCGACTGGCCCCGATGGCCCGCAGGAGGGCGACCTCCTTGGTGCGCTGGGCCACGATGATCGAGAACGTGTTGTAGATGATGAACGAGCCGACGAACAGCGAGACCAGCGCGAAGACCACGAGGATCGTCTTGAACGTGCCGATGGCCTTGCGGAACTGGTCCTGGCTCTCCTTGGTGAACTCGGCACCGGTGATGGCCTCGGTGTCGGCCGGCAGCCCGGTGGCGTCGATGCGCTCGACCAGGTCCCGCTGCGAGACCCCCTCGTCGCCGGCCACCGCGATCCAGTCGAACTTGCCCGGTTCGGCCGCCAGGTTCTGCGCGGTCGGTGTGTCGAGCAGTGCGGCCGGCGACCCGCTGTAGTTGTCCAGCTTCCCGAAGGTGGCGATGCCAACGAGTGTGAACTCGCTGGCCTCGCCCTGGCCGGCGACCAGCCCGACCTGGTCGCCGAGCTGGTAACCCGCATCGGTGGCCGTCTTCTTGTCGAGCACCACCTCGGTGGGCCCGGTCGGGGGGCGCCCCTCCGCGATCCGCCACTGGTTCAGCTGCTCGTCGGTGATCCAGTTGAGGCCGAACGTCGGCGGCCCCGCGTTCGGGTCGCCGATCGCCTTGCCGTCCTGATCGAGGATGCGGATCTGGCCCCGGATGGCTCCGTCGGCCGCCTTTGCGCCGTCGACGGCGCGCACCTGTGGCACGACCGTCTCGGAGATCCGCGAGCGCACCTCGCCCCCGAAGTCCGTCTGGATCTTCTGGCTCGACCGAACGACGGCGTCGGTGCCCCGGTTCACGTCGACGAAGATGTCGTCGAAGCTCTTCGAGAACGTGTCGGTGAACACCTGGGTGCCGGCCATGAACGCCACGCCGAGCAGCACTGCGAGGACCGTGGCACCGAGGCGCACCTTGTGGGCCATCAGGCCGCGCCACGTGACCTTGAACATCGGGGGAGCTCCGGAGGGGTCGGCGCGGATCGTTGGGGTCATCCCGCCCGGCGGGCGGCCGGCGGATGGCGGGAGCCGGTGTGGCTACCCGGCGGGTTCGGCTACTCGCCGAAGCGCTTCATGCGGTCGAGCACCTTCTCGGCCGTCGGGTCGCGCATCTCGTCGACGATGTGGCCGTCGGCGAGGAACACGATGCGGTCGGCGTGGCCGGCGGCACCCGGGTCATGGGTGACCATCACGATGGTCTGGCCGAACTCGTCGACCGCCTTGCGCATGAAGTCGAGCACCTCGTTGCCGGACTTGGAGTCGAGGTTGCCGGTGGGCTCGTCGGCGAAGATGATCTGCGGACGGCTGGCCAGGGCCCGGGCCACGGCCACTCGCTGCTGCTGGCCGCCGGACAGCTCGCTGGGGCGGTGCTTCAGTCGGTCGCGCAGGTTGACGGTGTCGATGACCTGGTCGAGCCACGCCTGGTCGGGCTTGGCGCCGGCCAGGTCCATCGGCAGCGTGATGTTCTCGTTGGCGGTGAGCGTGGGCACCAGGTTGAAGGCCTGGAAGACGAAGCCGATCTGGTCACGGCGCAGGAGCGTGAGCTCCTTCTCGGACAGCGCGGCTGAGATCGATGTCGCCGATCAGGACCTTGCCCGCGGTCAGGGTGTCGAGCCCGGCCACGCAGTGCATCAGGGTGGACTTGCCCGAGCCGGAAGGGCCCATGATCGCGGTGAAACGGCTGCGCTCGAACTCGACGGTGACGTTGTCGAGCGCCCGGACCTCGGTGTCGCCCGCGCCGTAGACCTTCGACGCGTGCACCGCCCGGGCGGCGACCTCGCCGGAGATCGGGTCGTGCGGAGGGGGAGGCGGGGGAGGGGTCTCGGTGGCCGTCATCGTGGATCCTCTCGAGGGGGCGTCCGCTGTGGACGCGAACGCCACAGCCTAGGCAGATGCTGACCCGACCCGGCCCCCTTTCGGGCCGGGTCGGGTCGGGTGCTCCGGGTCGTACCGTGGAGCGAGGGTCACGCGGATGGTGCCTGCGGCTCAGTCCGAGGAGATCGCCGCCAGGATGTCGAGCCGGGAGGCCCGACGGGCGGGGAGCACGGCGGCTCCGGCGCCGGCGACGATGGCCATCAGCACCACCACCACCAACGTGCCGCCCGGGACGGCGAGGGTGTTGATGCCCTCCGAGCTCAGTGCCTTCACGGCGGCCCATCCGAAGAAGAGGCCGATGCCGAGGCCGAGGCCGGTGCCGAGCAGGGCGATGATGACCGACTCCCATCGCACCGACGACCGCACCTGCGACCGGGACATGCCGACCGCCCGCATCAACCCCAGCTCCCGGGTCCGCTCGAAGATCGAGAGGGCCAGGGTGTTGATGATGCCCAGCACGGCGATGACGATGGCCAGGGCCAGCAGCACGTAGACGAGGGTGAGCACCGTGTTGACCTGTTCGGCCTGCTGGGCCTTGAACTGGCTGACGTCCTGCACGTCGCTCGTCGGGTACGCCGCGGTGGCCTGGTCGATCGCCGCGCGCACCGCAACCAGATCGCCCTTGTCGGCGCTGACGAGCAGCTCACCGTCGTTGGGCTGGTCGATGTGCGCCGAGAAACCTTCGCGGCTCAGGAAGTAGCTCCCGACCAGATCGTCCTTCTCGTAGATCGCGGTCACGGTCAGCTCTGTCGCCCCGGTGTCGGTGAAGGTCGCCGGAACCGTGCTTCCCAGGGTGAGGGCATGGTCGTCGGCGTACTTCTGGCTGACGGCGATGTCGTCGACGCCGAGATCGGCGAAGGAACCCTGGGTCTGGCCGAAGTCGGCGATGCGGTCGATCGGGCCGGTCTCGAACCCGGCGATGATGTCGCCCGCTCCGTTGATCTCGGCCGCGCCCTCCTGGACTGCGAGAACCGCGGTGACGCCCGGCACCGACTGCAGTTGCTGGGCCACCTCGTGGGGCAGGCCGGCCTTGCCCTGGCCCTGCTGCCCCGACGAGATCAGGAAGTCCCCGTGGAACTCCTGGTCGATGGTGTGGTTCAGCGAGGCCGTGGCCGAGGCGAAGAAGATGGCGAAGAAGGCCACCAGCCCCACGCCGACCATCAGCGCAGCGGCGGTCGACGACGTGCGCTTGGGATTGCGCATGGCGTTCTCCCGGGCCAACCGACCCGTCACGCCCTTGGCGAACGCCGCGGGTGCACCGATCAGTCGAGCGGCCGGGCCGGCGATGACCGGTCCGAGGACGGCCACACCCAGGAAGGTGATGGCGGCACCTCCACCGACCGCCAGCAGACCGTTGCCGCTCTTGCCGAACAGGCCCAGGAACAGCAGCCCGATGCCGCCGGCCAGCACCAGCAGACCGGCACCGACTCGCACCTTCGAGCTGGCCGAGGTGTCGAGGCTGACGTCGCGCATGGCGGCCACCGGCGGCACCTTCGAGGCCCGTCGGGCCGGGGCGAAGGCCACCAGCATGGTGACGCCCAACCCGGTGACGAACCCGGCGATGACGGCCGAGGCCGGCACCACGATGCCGTTGGCAGGCACCCCGAAGCCGACGGCTCCGAGCAGCGCCTTGAGCGCCGAGGCCAGGCCGATGCCGGCGACGATGCCGACCACCGAGAAGACGAAGCCGATGACGGCCGCCTCACCCAGCACCGAGGTCAGGACCTGGCGCCGGGTGGCACCGATCGCCCGCAGCAGCGCCATCTCCTTGGCCCGCTGGGCCACGATGATCGAGAAGGTGTTGTAGATCACGAAGGCACCGACGAACACGGCGATCACCGCGAAGATCAGCATGAAGGTGCTGAAGAACGAGAGCCCGTCCTGCACGCCGGTCTGGGCTTCCTTCACGACGGTCTCACCGGTCACGGCTTCGTTGCCGGCAGGCAGCACGGTTTGGATGCCCTCGGTCAGCTGCTCCTGCGACACGCCCGGATCGGCTGTGGCCGCGATGTTCGTGAACGTGTTGCCGAGGCCGGTGAGCTGTTGGGTCGTGGCCGTGTCGAACAGGGCGACGGTCGCTCCGAGCGGTCCGTCGGCGCTGCCGAAGCGACTCAGCCCGACGATGGTCATGTCGTGGGTCCCCGTGGCGGTCACGACCTGCACGGGGTCACCGACGGCGAAGTGGTAGCGCTTGGCCGTGGCGGTGTCCATGACGACCTGGTCGGATCCCTGCGGGGCCGAGCCCTGGGCCACCTGGAAGGGGTCGAGCTTCTCGTCGCCCGTGTAGTTGACGGCCAGCGTCGGCGCGCCCTGGTTCGGGTTGCCGATGGCCTTGCCGTCGTGGTCGACGAACTGGGCGTAGCTCTGGATCGTGCCCTCGGCGGTGGCGACACCGGGAGCGCTGCGCACGACGCTCAGCAGGCCGGCGTCGATGTCGGCGCGCTGGTCGCCGGCCTCGCCGGCGTCGATGACGTCCGACGAGCGGGCCACCGACTCGGTGCCGGCGTAGACGTTCGAGAACAAGTCGTTGAACGTGGTGGTGATGGTGCTGGTCAGCACGAGCGTGCCGGAGATGAAGGCGACGCCGATGACGATGGCGATCGCACTGGTCAGCAGTCTCAGCTTGTGGGCCAACAGGCCGCGGATGGTGGTCGTGAACATGATGAGGTCTCCCAGACTCTCTTCGTGGGTTCTCGGTCTCAGGCCGGTTCGGGTCCGAGGGTCAACGCGAGTCGCCGAACCGCTTCATGCGGTCGAGCACGCTGTCGGCGGTCGGTTCGGTCAGGTCGTCGACGATGTGGCCGTCGGCCAGGAACAGCACCCGGTCGCTGTAGGCCGCGGCGACGGGGTCGTGGGTGACCATCACGATGGTCTGGCCCATCTCCCGCACGGCGCTGCGCATGAACGAGAGGATCTCGGCGCCGGCCCTCGAGTCGAGGTTGCCGGTGGGCTCGTCGGCGAAGATGATCTGCGGCCGGCTGGCCAGGGCCCGAGCAACGGCGACCCGCTGCTGCTGACCGCCGCTGAGCTCGCTCGGACGGTGGCTGAGCCGGTTGCCGAGGCCGACGGTGCTGATCACCGAGTCGAACCAGGCCTTGTCGGGCTTGGTCCCGGCCAGGTCCATCGGCAGGGTGATGTTCTCCGCCGCGGTCAGCGTCGGCACCAGGTTGAACGCCTGGAAGATGAAGCCGATGTGATCGCGGCGCAGGCGGGTGAGCTGCTTCTCGTTCAGACCGCTGAGGTCGACGTCGCCGATGAACACCGAGCCGGCGGTGAGGGTGTCGAGTCCGGCCACGCAGTGCATGAGGGTGGACTTGCCCGAGCCGGACGGGCCCATGATGGCGGTGAAGTGGCCGCGGGGGAACTCGGCGGTCACGTGGTCGAGGGCCTGGACGGTGGTGTCACCGCGGCCGTAGGTCTTGGTGGCGTCGACGGCGCGGGCCGCGATCTCGGCGGTGGTGTCGGGTCGGGGGGCGAGCAGAGTGGACACGGAGGGGCTCATCTGACGTTCCTTGGTCGGCGTCGTGGTCATACGTCGAACCTACGGATCGAGCCCCCATCGGTCATCGGGCCCTGAGGCGATATCGCTATCCTCCGAACGGGGTAGGAGGTGGGGCCAGCCCGTCATCCCAGAGGATGAGGGTGTGACCGCGGCCACCGGCGGACACCGGGTTGCCGTCGGTCCAGGAGCTCGAAGGGTGGGCTCCGGCGATCGGTACCTAAGATCGCCGCCATGTCGACCACGGGGCACGTGCAGCTGGAGATCGAAGGTGGCATCGCCACCATCACCAACCACAACGACGAGAAGCACAACGCGTTCGACGACGCGATGGACGCCGAGCTGTTCGCCGCGCTGGGTGAGATTCGTTCGCGTCCCGAGGTGCGGGCGGTGATCTGGCGGGGCGAGGGCCGCTCGTTCTCCTCCGGCCGCGACGTCGGCTCGATCGGTACCGTCAAGGTCGATCTCTCGCACCACGAGCTCATGCGCCAGGGCCACCGTGGCATCCAGCAGCTGTGGGAGATCGACGCCCCGGTCCTGGTGGCCTGCAAGGGCTGGGTGATGGGCGGGTCGTTCCAGCGGGCACTGCTGTGCGACATCCGGGTGGCGGCCGAAGGCACCCGCTTCCGGCTGCCCGAGCTCACCCACGGGGTCATTCCCGACACCGGCGGCATGGCCGTGCTGCAACAGATGGCCGGGCCCGGAGTCGTCAGCGACCTCGTCCTGACGGGTCGGGTCATGCCGGTCGAGGAGGCGATGACGCATGGCGTGGTCAGCCGGGTGGTGCCGCTCGACGATCTCGACGCCACCGTGCGGGAGATGGCCGAACAGCTCGCCGAGGCGCCGGCCGTCACCGTGAAGATGGCCCGCACCGTGATCGCCCACCTGTCCCGCCCCGGCATCCGGGCGTCGATGGACGACGAGATGATCTACCAGACCTTCGTGAACCGCAGCGACGACGCGGCCGAGCTCCGGGCGGCGCGGGCCGAGGAGCGGCCGCCCCGCTACACCGGCAGCTGAGCCGACTCCACAACCGACCCGACCCCGTGACCAGAGGACGACGATGACCGAACCGATCGGGCTGGCCCCACCCCCACCACTCGGGTCCGCGGCGCTGGCGCCCGGCACCTTCGACGGCGTGCCCGTGTTCGTGACCGGCGCCGGCACGGGGCTCGGAAAGGCCATCGCCTCCGAGTTCGCCCGGCTGGGCGCGCCGATCGTGATCGCCAGCCGCAAGCCCGAGCACCTCGACGCCGGCCGGGCCGCCATCGAGGCCATCGGCGCCCCCGTGCTCACCGTCGAGTGCGACATCCGCGAGCCCGACTCGATCGCTGCCGCCTTCGACGCGGCCACCGGGGCCTTCGGGCTGCCGCAGGTGCTGGTCAACAACGCGGCGGCCAACTTCCCGGTGCCGGCCGAGGACATGTCGCCCAACGCCTGGCGCACCGTCGTCGACATCACGCTCAACGGCACCTACTTCTGCTGCCGCGAGTTCGGCCGGCGCCACCTCGGTGCCGGCACCCGCGCCTCCATCGTCAACGTCGGCGCGTCCTACGCGTGGACGGGAGGCCCCGGGTTCGCCCACTCGGCCGCAGCCAAGTCCGGGGTCAAGAACCTGACCGAGACGCTGGCGGTGGAGTGGGGCCCGTACGGCATCCAGGTCAACGGACTCGTGCCCGGCCTCGTCCCCCACGAGGACATGACCGCCGACATCCAGGGCAACCTGAAGTCGCTCGACGACAAGGCCGACCGCCAGCCGGCCATGCGGGTCGGCCGCCCCTACGAGCTGGGGTGGGCGGCCACGTTCCTGGCCTCGCCCTTCGGGTCGTTCATCTCCGGCCACACGCTCGTGGTCGACGGGGCCAACTGGCAGCGCCGCGCCCTCACCAACCCCCCGGTCGAGACCGTCCGCGACCAGATGGGCCGCGACCCCTTCGAGCTCACCTGACCGAGGGCGCTTCCCGTCACCCCCCCCAAGATGTCGAGGTACCGACGCGTGGGCTGGCAGGTCGGTCGGGCCGAGCGCGTGGGTGGCCGAAGCGTTCGTTCAGCCGCCGCCGGGTCGGGCGAGGCCGATCTCGTAGGCCAGCACGACGGCCTGCACCCGGTCACGCAGGTGCAGCTTCATGAGGACGCGGCCGACGTGGGTCTTCACCGTGGTCTCCGACACGAACAGCTCGTCGGCGATCTCGGCGTTGGAGAGGCCCTTGGCCATGGCCCGCAGCACCTCGAGCTCGCGCTCGGTCAGCGAGTCGAGCACCGGGGGAGCCTCCGTCGGGGTGGCGTCGCCGGCGAGCTGGGAGAACTCCTCGATCAGCCGACGGGTGACGCCCGGGTCGATGAGCGCATCGCCGCCGGCGACGATCCGCACGGCGCGGATGAGCTCGTCGGGCGGGGTGTCCTTCAGCAGGAACCCGCTGGCCCCGGCCCGCAGCGCGGTGAACACGTAGTCGTCGAGGTCGAACGTGGTGAGGATCAGCACCCGGGTCTGATGGGCGACGTCGGGCGCCGTCAGTCGTCGGGTGGCCTCGACGCCGTCGAGGTTGGGCATGCGGATGTCCATCAGCACGACGTCCGGACGGGCGTCGGCCACGACGGTCAGCGCCTCGAGCCCGTCTGCTGCCTCGCCCACGACCTCGAGGTCGGGCTCGGCGCCGATGATCATGGCGAACCCGGTGCGGACGAGGGCCTGGTCGTCCACGACCACGATGCGAGTGGTCACGATGCTCCCGGGCCGGCGGACGAAGGGGACCGGGCAGGGGACGGCGACGATGGTGGGCCCGGCGTCGTCGGGGGCGCGGTCGATTCCGAGGGCTCCAGTGGCGACGAGGCCATCGCGCCCAGCGGAAGGGTGGCCCGTACGGCGAAGCCGCCGCCGGCCCGGGGCCCGGTGTCGACCCGACCGCCGTAGAGCGCGACCCGCTCGTGCATGCCGACCAGCCCGTGCCCTGGCGTCGTCGGCGGGGTGGCGGCCGCGCCCCGGCCGTCGTCGACGACCTCGATGCGCAGCTCCGACGGCTCGAGCACGAGCGACACCGTGGCCCGCGCCGGGCCGGCGTGCTTGAACGTGTTCGTCAGCGCCTCCTGCACGACCCGGTACGCGGCGAGGTCGATGCCGGGCGGCAGCCGCGACAGGTCGCCCTGCACCGACAGGTCGACGTCGAGCCCGGCGTCGGTCCACGACCGGATCAGCGCCGAGAGGTCGTGCGCCCCCGGCTGGGGGGTGAGCTCGGGTGCCGATCGGGCGGCCCGGCTCGCACCCGACGTCGACCCGGGAACCACACCCATTCCTCCCGGAGCGACAGGATCAGCGCCCACCAGGTCCGATCCGTGCGCCGGATCCGGTCCGGCCGCTTCCTCGGTCTCCTGGCGCAATACCCCGAGCAGCCGGCGCATCTCGGCCAGCCCTTCGCGGCCGGTCTGCTCGACGTGGCGCAGGGCCTCGATCGCCTGGAGCCGCTGGTCGGGTGCCGTCTCGAGCACTCGTCGGGCGCCGCTGGCCTGGACGACCATCACCGTCATGGAGTGGGCCACCACGTCGTGCAGCTCCCGGGCGATGCGGGTGCGCTCCTCGGTCACCGCCCGTTGCGCCTCGGTGGCCCGTTCCCGCTCGGCCCGGATGGCCCGCTCCTCCGCGTCGGCGAAGGTCTGGCGTCGGTGGCGGACGCTCTCGCCGAAGACCCAGGGCACCACGAGGATCGCGCCGTTGAGGAGGGCGGTGAGCGCGGTGGGCGCGTCGTGCGAGTGGACGGCCGCATGGAAGTACGCCGGCACCATGACGGCCTCGACGACCGCGAGGATCTCGAGGGACCGCCGTCTCGGGAAGCGAGCGCCGATGGTGCCCAACATGATGAAGAGCGGCAGCACCACCGCGCTGTCGCCGTAGCCGCGCATCGCGTAGCCGGCCGTGCCGATCACGATCAGCGTGAGTGCGGCGAGGGGCCGGCGGCGGCGGGCCACGAGCGGCAGCGAGGCCAGGGCGACGAGCAGGTAGCCGAGCGCATCGGCGGCGCGCGGCTGGACGGGGCCGTCGAACGTCTGGTGGCCGGTGGCGTAGAACGAGCCGAACGCCGCCGCGCTGAGCACCAGGGTCACGAAGGCGTCGACGAGCAGCGGGTGGCGCTGCATCCACCGACCGAGCCGCCATCGCGACCGCCCTGGCACCGGCACGGGCTCCGCGGGCTGCTGATCCCCGGGTCCACCGGACCCGCCAGGGATCCCGGCGTCGGCGGGAACGGCGGCGGAGGTCACCGGTCCACGGTACCGGCGGGCCCTCTGGCGGTCGTCCTCCCTACCGACGATCCCGGGGTCCTCCTTCCGAACGACACGAACGGAACGACCCGAACGGAACGACCCGAACGCGCGCGTCATCACGTCGCGAACCCTTGGTCGCGTCAGGCCCACAGGCTCGATCGGGAGGGGCGAGCCCTGTCGGAGCGATCCGTCCACGTGCCCCGGAGCGCGTCGACGGTCCGCCCGTATGCTGACCGGATGTCCTGCCCGAGCTGTGGAGCCGTCGCCGCCGAGGGCGCGCGCTTCTGCTCGACGTGCGGTCAGCCACTGGTGACCCGGTCCGACGAGCGACGGGTCGCCACCGTGGTGTTCGCCGATCTGGTCGGCTTCACGTCGCTCAGCGAGTCGGCCGATCCCGAGCAGATCAAGAACCTGGTCGACGCCTGCTTCGAGCTGCTCGTCCGGGACGTGACCTCGTTCGGCGGCAAGGTCGACAAGATCGTCGGCGACGCCATCATCGCCCTGTTCGGTGCTCCGGTGGCCCACGAGGACGACGCCGAGCGGGCGGTGCGGGCGGCCCTGCGCATGCAGGAGACCCTGGCTGCCTACCGGGCCGAGGTCGATGCCGAGGTGCCCGTCCAGGTGCGCATCGGTGTCAACACCGGCGAGGTCCTGGTCGGTGCGTTGCGGGCCGGTGGCGACTACACCGCCATGGGCGACGCGGTGAACACGGCCCAACGGCTGCAGGTGGCCGCGCTCCCCGGCGGTGTGGTGGTCGGCCCGTCGACCTACGCCGCCACCCGAGAGGTCATCGCCTACCGCTCGCTCGGGCCCGTCGGGGTCAAGGGCCGCGACGAGCCGGTCGAGGCCTGGGTCGCCATCGAGACGCTGCTGCCGCCCGGTCATCGCCCCCGCCGGTCGCAGACCCCGTTCGTCGGGCGCGAGACCGAGCTCGGCGTCCTGGGCCATGCCATCGACGCCACCGTCGAACGGCAGCGCTCGCACTTCGTGCTGTTGATCGGCGAGGCCGGGGTCGGCAAGTCCCGGCTGGCCGAGGAGACGGCCGCGGTGGCTCGCACCCGTCACGGCGCCATGGTGTTCGAGGGGCGCTGCGTCCCCTACGGCGAGGCCAACGTGTGGTGGCCCATCGCGGAGGCGCTGCGCCAGGCCTGCGAGATCGCGCCGGACGACTCGCTGCCGGTGGCCAGCCAGCTCTGCTCCGATGCCGTGGCCGCTGCGCTCGGGCAGCCCGCATCGTCGCCCGACGTGCGCCGGGTGGCCGACGGGCTGCTCTACCTCATGGGCTTCGAGGTGCCGCTCCGCGAGATCGACCCGCAGCGAGCCCGCGAGGAGGCCACCCGAGCGGTCCTGACCTTCATCGAGGGCGCAGCCCGGGCCAAACCGGTGGTCATCGTGCTGAGCGACCTGCACTGGGCCGACTCGCTGGTCCTCGACATGATCGCGGCCATCACCGACCGGCTCAGCCGTCAGCGGGTCGCGCTCGTCGCCACCGCCCGCCAGTCGCTCACCGAGCGCTGGTCGGTGCCGACCGGTCGGCACAACACCGTCGTCGTCAACCTCGACCCGCTCGAGCGAGCCGCCACCGGTGAGCTGCTCGACGCGCTGATCCCGGGCGACGTCGAGCCGGCGATCCGCGCCGCGCTGCTCGACCGCAGCGGCGGCAACCCCTTCTTCCTCGAGGAGCTCGTCGCGCTCATCGGCGACAGCGACCTGGCTGGCGCGGCCCTGGCGGAGCGCAGCGGCGCCGGTGCGCTCGGTGACCTGCCCGACACGTTGCGGGGCCTGGTGGCGGCCCGCATCGACGGCCTGACGCTGGCCGAGCGGGGCACGCTCGAGGACGCGGCGGTCTGGGGCCGCAGCGGTCCGGTGATGGCGCTGGCCAAGATGGCCGAGGCCCTCCGCGGCGCCGACGAGGACAGCATCGCCGTGATCCTGGCCGGGCTGGCCGACAAGGAGATCCTCCGCATCGATGGCGGGCACTGGTCGTTCCGTTCCGATCTCATCCGCGAGGTCGCCTACGGCACGCTGACCAAGGCCGACCGGGCCCGGCGCCACCACGGCATCGCCAGCTACATGTCCCACGTGGTCAGCGAGAAGGTCGAGGCCGACGAGCGGCTGGTCGACGTGGTGGCCTTCCACTACGGCGCGGCGGCCGAGCTGGCCGCGGAACTGGGCCCGGTCGACGGCGTGCCGGCATCGGTGCGCGACCACGCGCTCGACTGGCTGGAGGAGGCCGCCCGCCGGGCCGACGTGGCCCAGGCCCTGCCGGTCGCCGAGCGCCTGCACAGCCAGGCCCTGCGGCTGCTGGGGCCCGAGCGCACCAGCCGACGGGTGCAGCTCCTGCTCGGTCGGGCCGGGGTGCTGGCCGACATGCGCGACATCGAGGCGGCCCGGGCCGACGTCGATGAAGCCCACACCCTGGCTCTCGAACTGGGCGATGAGACCGGCATCGCCCGATCGCTGCTGGTCCGGGGCGAGGTCGAGCGCGACAACGGCGACCTGGCCATGGCCATCGGCACGCTGGCCGAGGCGGTCGACCACTTCCGCGCGCTCGGCGACGAGCAGGGTGCAGCCGATGCGATCCGCGAGATCGGCATGGCCCAGATCTTCCTCGGCCAGAACGACGACGCCGAGCAGTCCGTGCGGGCCGCCCTGGCCGCGTCACGCGAGGCCGGCGACCGGCGGGGTGAGGCATGGGCCCTGCAGCACCTGGCCTGGATCTCCTTCGTCGAGGGGCGCGTCGACGAGGCCGAGAGCCGCATCGTCCGCTCGGCCGCAGACCTTCTCCGAGCTGGGCGACCTCGGCGGACTCGGCTGGGCCACCGGTCTGCTGGCGTTCGTCCGCTTCAACCAGGGCAACCTCGACGAGGCCCGCACGCTCGGCTCCCAGGTGCTGATCGAGGCCCGCAAGCGGGGCGACCGCTGGGGCGAGGGGATGATGCTGCTGCTCGAAGCCGGCGTCGCGCTGTGGTCCGGTCACGCCACCGAGGCGGTGTCGTCGGCTCGAGAGGCGCACACCGTGTTCAAGGCCATCGGCGACCGCTTCGGCCAGACCCAGTCGTTGGCCGCGCTCGGCCGTTGCCTGGTCACGACCGGCCGGGTGGACGACGGCATCGCCATGCTGAGCGAGGCCCTCGACCAGCGGCTGGGCGCCGAGCGAAGCTCCGACGACCACTTCATGCTGGCCTCGGCCCTGGCCGGCGCCGCGGTGGCGGCGGGTGATCCCGACATCGCCCTGGTCGCCATCGACCGCGTCCTGGGCGAGGTCGACGACAGCGCCGGCATCGGTGGCCTCGAGCGCATCGTGGCCCAGGCCCTGGCCCTGGTGCAGGTGGCCCGGCCGGTCGAGGCCGTCGTCGCGCTGCGGCCGTCGGCCGAAGGGTCCGCCGACGTGCCTCCGGCGGCCTACGCCCAGAGCGCGCTGGCTCTCGCCCTGGCCACGGTCGGCGAGCGCGACGAGGTGCTGGCCCTGGCCGACGAGGTCGCCTGTGGCGGCCGGTCCACCTACCTCGATCGGCTGACCTCGGGCATGGCGGCCGGCCTGGTGCTCACCCGCGACGGTGACGAGGCCGGCCTGCACCCGCCTGAGCTCGCTCGTCGAGGTGGTCGACGCCACCGATGACGAGGTGGCCAAGGCCGTGGCCCGCATGGCCGAGGCCGCGGCGCTCGCCGCGTTCGACCTGCCGTCGGCCTCCGAGGCCTCCCACGCCGTCGACGCCCGCCTCCGGGCGCTCGGCATCAGCGCCTCGGGCTGGCGCACCGCCATCGACCTCGTCCTCGACGCGCACGCGGCCATCGTCTGACACTGCGGTCACGGCAGGCCGAGCTTCGGGACCGGATCCGGGCGACGCACTGCTGTCGGCGGCCGATGCCCCCATGGAGAACCGCACGCGGTCGGCCCGGGCCGGGCGGGACGCGCCCGACCCGGACTGCCAGCTCGGTCAGACTGCCGTGACCGACTACTTCGGCTGCGGGACGGTGCGCAGGTAGGGCTTGATGGTGGTGAAGCTGCCGTACTTCTCGGTGGCCTCTTCGTCGGAGACGGCCGGGACGATGATGACGTCCTCGCCCTGCTTCCAGTCGGCCGGGGTGGCGACCTTGTGGTTGGCCGTGAGCTGGAGCGAGTCGATCACCCGGAGGATCTCGTCGAAGTTGCGGCCCGTGCTGGCCGGGTAGGTCAAGCTGAGCTTGACCTTGTTGTCGCCGGCCGATGACGAACACCGAGCGCACGGTCATCGTGTCGCTGGCGTTGGGCTGGATCATGTCGTAGAGGTCGGCGACCTTCTTGTCGGGATCAGCGATCAGCGGGAAGTTCACCGCCGTGCCCTGGGTCTCCTCGATGTCCTTGCTCCACTCGCCGTGGGAGTCGAGCGGGTCGACGCTGAGGCCGATCACCTTGGTGTTGCGCTTGTCGAACTCGGGCTTGAGGCGGGCGACCGTTGCCCAGCTCGGTGGTGCAGACCGGGGTGAAGTCCTTCGGGTGCGAGAAGAGCACCGCCCAGCTGTCGCCCTTCCAGTCGTAGAAGTTCAGCTCGCCCTCGGTGGTGGTCGGCGGTGAAGTTCGGGGCATCGTCGCCCAGTCGTACGGCCATCGTTGGCCTCCCTCGTCGTGGTCCGTTGCGGCGGCCACTCTACGCGCTTCCCGAACGAATCCCGACAAGGATCGTCGGGATTTCAGACCCCGGTCGATCCGGGCCGAAAACGACCGAGAGAGCCCACGAAGGGGCTCTCTCGGGAGACCCGCCGACCGGGGGGACAGTCGGGGCTGGGTCTGGGGCTGGGCCGGAAGGGGGGTTACCGGCCCAGAAGGTGGTCGATCCAGGGGGAGGATCGACCAGATCGGGTGGATCCGAACAGGTGGATCAGGCGGCCGCGGCGCGCTTGCGGGCGGGGGCCTTGGTGACCTTGCGGACGCCGGTGGCGGGCTTCTGGGCCACGACCTTCTCGGTGACGGGCTTGGTCACGTCGAGCAGGTCGAGCACGAACTTGTGCTGGACGTCGAGGACCTTGCCGGCGAACGCGAACTGGTTGTCCACGAACTGCTTGATGGTGGGGAGGTTCTCACCGAAGCGCTGGGTGGGGAGCGCCGGCACCGAGGTCTCGATGTAGTCGACGGCCTTGCCGACGTACTCGACGACCGGTGCGTGCACCGTGGTGAGCGCCTCGAGGGCCTTCTCCTCGGTGTCGGTGATGGTGTTCATGACGGTGGTGGCGGTTGCGGCCATGGGTGTGTTCCTCTCAGGAATGCCCGCCGCGAGGGGGAGGGGGAGCGGCGGTGTGTTGCTAACTATGCCAAGCGTTGCATGAAACGTCAACACTTTGCTTGCAATTGCAAGCGTGACATGTGTCTCTGTCCCGTGCGGAACCCGAACTGGGAGCGATCCGAATGTCCCTGCGTGCACCGGTCGCCACCAGTTCGGTGGTCGGGAGCGAGATCGCAGTCAGGTCGAGAGGAAGCTGCGGTAGACCAACAGCAGCGTCTGGCGTTGGTCGTCGTCGAGCGCGGGGTCGGCGAGGATGGCGGAGACGGTGTCACCGGAGGGGTCGTGCGGGGTGGCGCCGTTCGCTCCCTCGGCGGCGGCACTGGCGTCGGTGATCAGTCCGGCTCGGGCCAGGAGGGTGTCGATCGAGACCTCGAGGGCCTCGGAGATCGACTTCAGCACCCGCATCGACGGCTCGTGCAGGCCCCGCTCGATCTGGCTGAGGTAGGGGTTCGAGACGTTGGTGAGGTCGGCCAGGTCGCGCAGCGACATCTGGGCCTGCTGGCGCTGGGTGCGGATGAAGGCACCCAGGGCCTGCAGCTGCTCGCGCACACCTTCGTCGACGGCCATGGGTGCGAACTGTACCAAGCGGCCGCGCTCGCGCCATGCTCAGTGGGTGGGGTCGGGCTCCGGCTCGGCGGCTTCAGGGCCAGGCTCGGACGAGGAGTCGGACTCGGGGGACGACCGAGAGGTCGAGCGCGCGATGTCGGGTTCGAGGTAGATCACCCGGGCCGACGGCACCGCCGTGCGGATCGCGGCCTCGACCCGATCGATGCCGAGGGCCAGCTCGGGCATGGTGAGCGCCGGGTCGAAGTCGATCTTGGCCCCCACCAGCAGCTCCTCAGGGCCGATGTGCTCGGTGCGCAGGTGGATCAGGCCGCGCACCTGGGCATCGGCCTCGATGGCGCCGACGATGGCGAGCTGGTCGTCCGGGGATGCCGACTCGCCGATCAGGAGGCTCTTCATCTCGATGCCGAGCACGATGGCGATCCCGCCGAGCAGCAGGCCGATCAGCGTTGATCCGACGCCGTCCCAGACGCCCGAGCCCGTGATCATCGACATCCCGACGGCGGCCAGGGCGATGACCAGGCCGATCAGCGCTCCGGAGTCCTCGAGCAGCAGCACCGGCAGCTCGGGCGCCTTCGACCGACGGATGAACTCCGCCCACGACGCCCCGCGGCGAAGGGGGTTCGACTCGCGGACCGCGGTGCGGAACGACGACGCCTCGAGGACGATGGCGACCAGCAGGATGCCGATGGCCCACTGTGGCGACTCGAGCTCGTGGGGGTGCAGCAGCTTCTCGACGCCCTCGAAGATCGCGAACATCGAGCCCGAGCGCGAACAGCACGATCGAGACGACGAAGGCCCAGAAGTAGCGCTCGCGGCCGTACCCGAACGGGTGGACCGCAGTCGGGTTCCTTCTTCGCCCGGTGGCCTCCCAGCAGCAGCAGCAGCTGGTTGCCGGTGTCGGCCATCGAGTGCACGCCCTCGGCCAGCATCGACGACGACCGGGTGAAGAAGAAGCCGACGAACTTGGCGATGGCGATGCCGAGGTTGGCGAGCAGCGCCGCGAACACCGCTCGTCTGCTGCCTCCGGTCGACATGGAGGGGTTTTAGTCGACCCGGACCGACGAGCGGGCCGGCGCCACCGACCCGAGCGGCAGCCGTCCCGCGACCCGGGTCGCGGCCGGACCACCGGTTCCAGTCGGAGGCCGATCGTCAGCTGGAGAGGAGGCGCCCGGCGATGACCCGGCCGATGGCCAGCGAGGCGGTGGCGGCCGGCGACGGCGCGTTGACCACGTGCACGACGCGGGCGTCGCCCGACCGGCCGGTGTCGTTGCCGGCGAACGCGAAGTCGTCGAGCAGGGTGCCGTCCTTGCGCACCGCCTGGGCCCGCACGCCGCTGCCCGCGGGGACGAGGTCCTCGAGGGTGAGCTCCGGGACGAGACGCTGGAGCGCCTGCACGAACGAGCCCGGCTGAGCGACCGGCCGACCTCGCCGAGCCCGGTGCGCCAGTAGCGACGGGCCAGCCGCCACGACGCGCCGTCGGTGGCCATGGCGCGTGAGATCGCGACGATCGACGTCGCGCCAGCGGTAGCCCTCGCGGGCCAGGGCCAGCACCGCGTTGGGTCCGGCGTGCACCGTTCCGTCGATCATCGACGTGAGGTGCACGCCGAGGAACGGGAAGCGGGGATCGGGCACCGGGTAGATCAGCTTGCGCACCAGGTGGCGGCGGGCCGGGATCAGCTCGTGGTACTCGCCGCGGAACGGCATGATCGCCGCGGCGGGCCCGGTCGCCGGCCGCCTCGGTCACTCGATCGGCGGCCAGCCCGGCGCAGTTGGCCAGGCGGGGAGCCCGGATGCTGCCGACCGTGGTGTGCACCACCACCAGGCCCGACGGCGCGACGGGGCGCGGTCGATCCGGTCGACGCTGGCCCCGAGCACGATGTGGCCGCCGCGGGCGGTTATGCCATCGGCCAGGACGGCGCACACGACCCTGTAGTCGACGATGGCGGTCGACGGCACGTGCAGGGCCGCCAGCCCGGCGGCGTGCGGTTCGATCTCGGCCAGCCCCGCGGCGTCGAGCCGCACGGTCTCGATCCCGTTGGCCGCGGCGCGTCCGGCCAGGACGTCCAGCTGGGCCAGCTCGTCGGGCCCGGTGGCCACGACGACCTTGCCGCACCGACGCCACGGCACGTCGTTGCGATCGCACCAGCCCATGAGCTCGTCGCGACCGTCTCGGCACAGCTCGGCCTTCTGCGAGCCGGGCGCGTAGTAGAGCCCGGCGTGGATCACGCCCGAGTTGTGCCCGCTCTGGTGCCCGGCGACGGTCGCCTCCTTGTCGAGGACGACGACCGAGAGCTGCGGGTCGGACAGCTGGATGGCCCGGGCGGTGGCCAGGCCGACGATGCCGGCGCCGATCACCACGACGTCGGTCCGCTCCGGGAGCGGGGTCGGAATCGTCACCTGCTCACGGGCGCGTGCGGGACGTAGCGATCGCGGCAGGCCTCGATCTCGGCCCATGCCGAGGCCCGACCCTCGTAGTCGCCGGGGGTCGAGTACTTGTCCGGCTCGAGCGTCTTGTACACCTCGAAGAAGTGGCGGATCTCGGCCAGCAGCTCGGGCTGGATCCCGTCGAGGTCGGTGACCTCGGAGTAGCGCGGGTCGTGCGCCTCGACGCAGATGAGCTTGGCGTCGGGCCCGGCGTCATCGGTCATCCAGAGCACGCCGACGGGACGGACCGTGACCCAGCACCCGGGAAAGGTCGGCTCCTCGAGCAGCACGAGCACGTCGAGCGGGTCGCCGTCCTCGGCCAGCGTGTCGGGCACGAAGCCGTAGTCCGCCGGGTAGACCGTGGCCGAGAACAGCCGGCGGTCGAGGCGCATCACGCCGTGTTCGTGGTCGTACTCGTACTTGTTGCGGCTGCCCCGTGGGATCTCCACCACGATGTCGAGCGCGTTGTCCATGCCCCATGTTGGCCCGGAGGGGCGCCGCCCCGCAGGTCCGGGTCGGGAGATGGGCGCGTTCTCGGCGGCCTGGTGGCCGAGCGATGCCAGAATGCCCGGCGTGATCATCCAGAAGCTCACGTCCACCGAAGGCTTCGTCGCCTTCGACCTCGACGACGCCCCGTCGGCCGGTGTCGTGCGGTCGGCGCCCAAGATCCTGGTCGACGGGGCGTCGCTGCTCGCGCGATCCCTCACCTACCGGTTCGCCACCTTCGAGCGAAAGGTCGGCGGGGCCTCGGTCGGGATCAACTCGGCACCGGATGACCGAGCGGGAGCGATCGCGGCGTTCGTCGGCGAGGTCGAGCCGCTCGTGCGCGCGGGCCGTCTGGCCATCGACCCGGCCAAGGGCGTCACCGCCGCCGACCTCGAGCCGCTCGCGGCCGCCGATCAACGGCCCGATGCCTACGCCGCTCGCCACGACGAGCTGGCCGGCCTCGGTGTCGCGGTGGCTGCGCACACTGCCGTCCGGGGGCTGGCCGGGCGGCGAGTGGCCATAGAGGGCTTCGATGCCTCCGGCCCGGCCATCGTCGCCGGCGTCGTCAGCCGGGGCGGCCGGGTCGTGGCCGTCTCCACCGCCGACGGCACCGCCACATCGGCGGAGGGGTTCGACGAGGCGACGATCGCGTCCGGCTGGGGCGAGCACGGCACCGCGCTGGTCTCGCAGCTCTCGGGACCGCCGGGCAAGCCCTGGGAGGTGTTCGGCGTCGCGGCCGACGTGCTCGTGGCCGGGTCCAGGCCGGGCGTGATCGACGACTCGGTCGCGGCCGGCATCACCGCCGGCACCGTGGTTCCTTCCGGACCGGTGCCGGTGACGGCCAAGGGCCTCGCCGTGCTCCGCCGGTCGGGCGCGGTGGTGGTCCCCGACTTCGTCTCCACCGCCGGTCCGCTCTTCGCCGGGTGGCCGCTCGCCGGTGCCGGCGATCCGGGCTCGGCCGCGTCGGTGGCCATCGACGCGGCGCTGCTCGACGTGCTCGGCCATGACGACGGCCCCCTGCTGGCCGCGTGCTACCGGGCCGAGTCCTTCCTCACGACATGGCAGGACGCGCTGCCCTTCGGTCGGCCGCTGGCCTGAGCTCCGATGCCGGCCCGCCCGGCGGGTGACCCGGACCGACCTGGGCCATGCGGCCCTACCTCTGCCCGGCTCGGGACTGCAGGTCGGGCGGCGTCTAACCTCCTCGGCCATGACGGCGCCCTCCGACAAGATCGGCCTGGTCTGGTTCCGCCGGGACCTTCGCCTCGACGACAACCCGGCATGGGCCGCGGCCACGTCGAGCGCAACGTTCGTCGTCCCGCTGTTCGTCATCGACCCTCGACTGTTCGGCGGGGCCGGTCCGTTCCGCCGGCGCCAGCTGCTGGCCACCCTCCAGGCCCTCGACTACTCGCTGGCCGCAGTTCGGCGGCCGGCTCCTGGTCCGCATCGGCGACCCGGCACGCGTCGGTGCCCGAGACCGTGGCCAAGCTCGGCGTCGACACCGTCTACTGGAACGCCGACGTGACCCCGTTCGCGGTCGGCCCGCGACGCCGTGGTGTCCGAGCGGCCTCGACGGTCGCGGATCGAGACGTACTGGGGATCGCTGGTGCACCCGCCCGGGTCGGTGCTGACCGCCAAGGGCACGCTGTCCAGGGTGTTCACGCCGTTCTACAAGGCGTGGAAGGCGCACCCGTGGGACCCGTGGCCCGCGCCCGGCGACGCCACGCTGTTCGACGACCCGGGCGAGCTCATGCCGACGCTCGACGGCCCGGCCCCCATGTTCGAGGGCGAATCCGAGGCCAAGGTGCGCCTCGAGCAGTTCCTCGAGCGGGTCGACCAGTACGACGCCGACCGGGACCGACCCGACCGTCGACGGCACCTCGCTGCTCTCCGCCGACCTGCGGTTCGGCACCCTGTCGCCCCGCACCGTCGCCGACGCCGTCGGCGAGGACGACGGCCGGCCGGTCGATGTTCGTGCGCCAGCTCGCCTGGCGCGACTGGTACGCCCATCTGCTGGCCGAGCTGCCGCGGTCTGCCCAAGCGGTCGATGCGCGAGCGCTTCGACCAGATCGAGTGGCGCAACGACCCGGCCGAGGTCGCGGCATGGAAGGGCGGGCTACACCGGTTTCCCGATCGTCGACGCCGGCATGCGCCAGCTGCGCGAGACCGGGTGGATGCACAACCGGGTCCGCATGATCGTCGGCTCGTTCCTGGTGAAGGACCTGCTCGTCGACTGGCGCCTCGGCGAGCGGCACTTCCGCCACCTGCTCGTCGGACGGCGACGTGCCGCAGAACGTGGGCAACTGGCAGTGGGTGGCCGGCACCGGGCCCGACGCCTCCCCTTACCACCGCATCTTCAACCCGGTGACCCAGAGCCGGAAGTTCGACCCGACCGGGGCCTACATCCGCCGCTGGGTCCCCGAGCTCGCCGCGCTCGACGACAAGGCCATCCACGCGCCGTGGGAGGTGCCGCCGCTCGATCTGGCAGGTGGCCGGCATCACCCTCGGCGACGACTACCCGGAACCGATCGTCGACCACGCCAAGGCCCGCACGCGGGCGCTGGCGGCCTACGCCGCAGTCGGCGACACCAAGACGTCCACGTCCCGGGCCGCCCCCCGCAACTCGATCACTCCGGCCGACGCGGGCACTCCGGCCGACGCGGGCACTCCGGCCGACGCGGGCACTCCGGCCGACACTGCGGCAGCCCTGAACCGCACGCGGCCGCCGAGGGCGGGTAGCTCGTCAGGACGCGGCGGCCCGGATGGTGGATGCCTGCTGCACGGAGCGACGGCTGATGGATCGCGGGGGATAGCCCGCGGCCGCTCGCTCCTCTTCGGACTCGCCACCCCAGAAGCCGTTCTCCCGGCCGGCCCGGGCCCGTTCCCGGCAGGGGGCCACCACGTCGCAGGCGTCGCACACGCCGCGGGCGGTGCGCTCGCGCCGGATGCGTCGCTCGGGCCGCTCGCCGGCGATGCCGAAGAACAGGTTCGTGCGACCTCTGCACGCGGCCTGGCTCATCCACTCGTCGTCGGGCGGCGCCAGGTCGGGCCGATCGAAGTCCCCCAGGGCGAAGTCACGTGGCTCGAGGTGGGTGAGATCGAGATCCGTGAGATCGAGGTCGGTCAGGGCAACCTCGTCACGCGGCCCGGATGGACTGAGCCGTCGTCGGGCGTCGTGCTCGACGATCGAAACCCGGGTGGCCGACTCCTCGGGCCAGGGGTGGTGATCTGCGCTTCCGGTGAACATGGCGACCTCCCGATCTGCCGGCGACGTTGCCGGAGCGATGCGGTGCGGATGGTGTGATGGCGTCCTGCGTCGGCATCGACCGGAGAGCGGGGTGGTCTCCCCGCCCTCCGTCCGATGCGCTGTGTGTTCGGGATGATTGGTGTCGGTTGTCGGTTGTCGGTTGTCGGTGTGTTCAGGTGGTCGGGGGCAGCAGCACCTTGTCGATGACGTGCACCACCCCGTTGGATGCGGCGATGTCGGCGGTGACGACCGTCGCGTCGTTGACCATCGCCTTGCCGCCGGCGAGGGCGATGGTCACGTCCTGGCCCTCGACCGTGGTGACCGGGCCGGCGACGAGCTGGGACGACGTCACCGTGCCGGGCACGACGTGGTAGGTCAGGACCTTGACGAGCTGATCCTTGTTCTCCGGCTTGAGCAGCTCATCGAGGGTGCCGGCCGGGAGCGCCGCGAAGGCCTCGTTGGTCGGGGCGAAGACGGTGTAGGGCCCCTTGCCCGAGAGTGTCTCGACGAGCCCCGCAGCCTTGACCGCGGCGACCAGGGTCGACAGATCGGGGGTGGCCACCGCCAGGTCGACGATGGTCTTCGATGCCTGGGTGTCGGGGGCGGCGCTGCTGGTGGTCGACTGCTTCGGCGTGGTGTCGGTGCTCGCGGTCGAACTCTTGTCGCTGCTGCACGCGGCGGCAGTGGCGAGGAGGATGACGGCGAGGGAACCGACCAGGATCCGGACGGTGTGACGTGTTCGCATAAGACTCTCCGTAATTTAGCGCTAAATACTGGACACGGCTACTACGGATCGGTCGGCACCGGTGGATGACCGGCGCGAGGATTCCCGGATCAGGTCGGGAACGACGCGAGGCGGGGCAGGTGCTCGATCAGGTCGAGCGCCGCGCGGGTGGGCACCCCACCGTCGTCGGCCCCCAGCGACCGGGCCGTCGCGGCGTCGGCCACGGCCCGACCGCCCACCAGCACCGCGGCGGGAGTGGCGCCGCGCACGGCGGCGATCGCCTCGGTGATCGATGCCTCATTGCCCGCGGTGGTGCAGCCGAGGCACACGGCCAGGAGGTTGACGGCGTCGGCCACGGTCGAGGTCAGCGAGTCGGCGGGCACGTCGCCGCCGAGGTCGAGCACGCGGAAGCCCCGCCCTCGCAGCAGATCGGCGAACAGCGCGATCGGGAGGCTGTGGGTCTCGCCGGCCGGCGCGGCCACCACGACGGTGGCCCGCTTGCGGCCCCTCCTCGAGAACTGCGGGCCGAGTCGTCCGATCAGGCGCAGGGTGACGGCCGAGGCCACGTGCTCGTCGGCCACCGTGATCTCTCCGGACTCCCATCGATCGCCGATCGAGCGCAGCGCCGGAGTGAGCAGGTCGAGGTAGACCTCCTCGATCGCCATGCCCGCGGCCATCGCGCTCTCGATGACCGACCAGGCGCCGGCCTCGTCCCCGTCGACCATGCGCTCCGTCGCCCGACCGGCCCAGTCGATGCGTCGCCGGGTTCGGCGAGGAGCACCAGCCCCGGCAGCCGGGCCGTCGAGCGAGGACCCGGCCCGCGAGTCACCGGCCGAACCGGAGGGTGATCGGATACCCGCTCGCCCGGTCGCGGCCCGGGACTCGAACCGCTCCAGGTCCGCGGCGCGGACCCGCCACTCCGCGCCGTGCTTGGTGCCGTCGAGCCGCCCGGTGCGTAGGTACCGGTAGGCCGTCATGTAGTGGACGCCCAGTCGCTCGGCCACCTCGGTGAGGGTCAGGAGCTCGGCCGAGGCCCGAGGTTCGGGCATCAGATGCGGCGGGCCCGGAGCAGGACGGTGATGGCGTGGGTGAGCGCCGCGGTCGCGTCATCGATGCTGCGGCCCGAGGTGCGCAGCTCGTCCCAAGCCGCCCAGCCCGCCACCATGGACAGCACGTCGAGGGTGATCGCGCGCTGGTCCTCGGGGATCTGGGCGATCTCGGTGGCGAACGTCCTCTGGAACTCCAGGTGCGCCGCGGTCATCCCCCAGGACCGGGCCTCCTGCAGGGCCCGCGACCCGTGCTCGTTGATCATGGCCGACCGGCGGACGGGTGTCAGCCACTCGTAGATCCGGGCCCGCTGGTCGGCGAAGGCCGCCAGGCGTTCGTCGTAGGGCAGATCGGGAGGCACGGGGACGTAGCGCTCGAGCAGCCGCTTGAGCTGGATGCGCGATGCCTCCTTGTAGAGCGATTCGAGGTCGCCGAAGTGGTGGTAGATCAGCCGCAGCGAGATGCCGGCCCGCTCCGCGATCCGGTTGGCGGTCGGCTGCAGGTCCCCCTCGTCGATGAGGCTGAGCAGCGCCTCGGCGATCGACGCCCGGGCCCGCTCGGCGCGTGGAGATCGAGGCTCGGCGCCGGCGACAGGCATGGCTGCATCTTGCCACCCGACTCGTCGTCGCCGTGCAATCCTTCCGCTCCGTGACCAGCCGTTGACACGACCCCGGGAGGAACGTCGGAATCCGGGCTCCGGAGGGCTGCCTAGGCTGCTTCGGTGACCGTCTATCTGGTGGGTGCGGGGCCCGGTGATCCCGGGCTCATGACCATGCGGGGCGCCGAGGTGCTCGCCACCGCGGACGTGGTCGTCTACGACCGGCTCTCGGTCGCCAGCCTGCTCGATCTCGCCCCCGCGTCGGCCGAGCGCATCAGCGTGGGCAAGGCACCGGGTCGGGCCACCATGCCGCAATCGGATATCGACGCGCTCCTGGTCGAGCGGGGCCGCCGGGGCGAGGAGGTCGTCCGCCTCAAGGGCGGCGATCCTTTCGTGTTCGCCCGGGGCGGCGAGGAAGCCGGCGCCCTGCTGGCGGCCGGCGTGGCCTTCGAGATCGTGCCCGGCATCTCGTCGGCCATCGCGGCGCCGGCCTATGCGGGGATCCCGGTGACGATGCGGCACTCGTCGACCTCGTTCACCGTGATCACGGGGCACGAGGATCCGGACAAGGGCGGCGAGATCGACTGGGAGACCGTCGCCCGGCTCGGCGGCACGATCGTCATCCTGATGGGCGTCGGGCGCCTGCCCAAGATCGTGTCGCGGCTCCTGGCCGGAGGGCTCGATCCCGACACTCCGGCGGCCGCGGTCCGCTGGGGCTCGCGCCCCGAGCAGCACACCGTGCGGGCCACGCTGGCCACCCTCGTCGAGCACCCACTCGAGTCGCCCACCACGATCGTCATCGGGGCCGTCGCGGCCATCGACCTGGCGTGGTTCGAGTCGCGGCCCCTCTTCGGCACGCGGGTCGTGGTCACCCGCGCCCGTGAGCAGGCATCGGGTCTCGTCCGCCCGCTGCAGCAGCTCGGCGCCCAGGTGATCGAGGCGCCGGCCATCGTCGTGGCCGATCCGGCCGACGGCGGCAGTGCGCTGGCCGACGCGGTCACCCAGCTGGCTTCCTACGACTGGGTCGTGCTCACGTCCGCCAACGGTGCCCGTCGGCTGCTGGCTGCACTGCACGACGGGCGTGATCTCGGTGGAGTACAGGTCGCGGCCATCGGTCCGGGCACGGCGGACGCCCTGCGGGGCGGGAACATCGTCGCCGACCTCGTTCCCGAGCGGTTCGTGGCCGAGAGCCTGCTCGAGGCGTTCCCCCCGGTGCCGACGAGTGGCGGCCGCGTGCTGCTGGTCCGCGGCCGCGGTGGCACGCGACGTGCTTCCCGACGGGCTCCGGGCCGCGGGCTGGCAGGTCGACGTGGTCGATGCCTATCGCACCGAGGCGGCTCCGATCGCGGACGAGACCCGTGCTGCGGTCGCGTCGGCCGACGTGATCACCTTCACGTCGGCCTCCACCGTCGACCGGTTCGTCGATGCCTTCGGGGTTGATGCCGTGCCGCCGGTCGTGGCCTCGATCGGGCCAGTCACCTCGGGCACCGCCCGCGGGCACGGCCTCACGGTCGACGTCGAAGCCGTCGACCACAGCCTCCCTGGCCTGGTCGACGCGCTGGTGAAGTCGATGGGCTCGAACGCGACCCCAACGTAGGGTCCGCCGATGGAGATCGCTGCGCTGGTGTTCGACTTCGACGGACTCATCCTCGACACCGAGTGGTCCGAGTTCGTGACGGTGCAGGCCGAGTTCAACGCCCACGGGGTCGAGCTCGAGCTCGACGAGTGGCGCGGCGGTGTCGGCCGGGCCGACAACCGGCACTGGACCGAGTGGTTGGCCGAGGTGGCACAGGTTCCTGTCGATGTGCCGGCCGTCCGGGCTCGACGACTGGTGACCCACCACGCCATGATCGAACGGGAGGAGGTGCGCCCCGGCGTGGTCGCGCTGCTCGACGAGGCGGCAGCGGCCGGCGTACCGCTCGCAGTGGCGTCGAGCTCGTCGAGCACCTGGGTCGAGCCGCACCTCGAGCGGGTCGGTCTGCTCGACCGGTTCGCCGTGGTCCGCTGTCGGGAGCACGTGGCGTTGGCCAAGCCGGCCCCCGACCTGTACCTGGCCGCGGCCGACGCGCTCGGTGTCGCGCCGGCCGCATCCGTCGCCCTGGAGGACTCGCACCACGGCTCGACCGCGGCCCGTGCGGCCGGCTTCGCGTGCGTCGTCGCCCCCAACGATGTCACCCGCGTCCCGGAGTTCCCCGATGCCGACCTCGTGGTCGACTCCCTGGCCGACGTCGACCTGGCCGCGCTCACCGCGCTGGTCGCCGGGCGGGACAGAAGCGTCCGCCGCTGAACCTTCCTGCCGTCGATCCCCGACGCTCGGCCCCGGCGGTTCGGGGATCGGTCGCTGATCGGCGGGACTCGTCCGGGTGAGGGGGTCGACCGTAGGCTGGCCCGGTGAGCTTCCCCCAGCGCCGCCTGCGCCGGCTCCGCCGCACCCCGGCCCTGCGCCGGATGGTGGCGGAGACCCGGCTGACGACCGACGACCTCATCGCCCCGCTGTTCGTGCGGGAGGGCATCACCGAGCCCCAGCCGATCGAGTCGCTGCCCGGTGTCGTGCAGCACACCCGCGAGTCGTTGCGCAAGGAGGTCGCCGAGCTGGCCGCCCTCGGTGTGCCGGGGGTGATCCTGTTCGGCGTCCCCGCCACCAAGGACGCCGAGGGGTCGGGCGCCTGGAACCCCGACGGCATCGTGCAGGTGGCCCTGCGCGACCTGCGCGACGACGTCGGCGACGACCTCGTGCTCATCGCCGACCTCTGCGTCGACGAGTACACCGACCACGGTCACTGCGGGGTGCTCGACGACAAGGGTGAGGTCGACAACGACGCCACGCTCGGCCTGTACGCCCAGGCCGCGGTGGCCCAGGCCGAGGCCGGCGCCGACATCACCGCACCCAGCGGGATGATGGACGGCCAGGTGCTGGCCATCCGCGAGGCGCTCGACGACGACGGGTTCGAGTCGGTGGCGATCCTGGCCTACGCGGCCAAGTTCGCCTCGGCGCTGTACGGACCGTTCCGCGACGCGGTGGACGTGAGCATCGCCGACGGCGGCGATCGCAAGGGCTACCAGCAGGACTTCCGCAACGCCCGTGAGGCGCTCGAGGAGATCCGCTTCGACGTCGGCGAAGGTGCCGACATGGTCATGGTGAAGCCGGCACTGGCCTACCTCGACATCATCGCCCGGGTCCGCGCCGAGCTCGATCTCCCGCTGGCGGCGTACCACGTGTCCGGCGAGTACGCCATGATCCACGCCGCCGCCGAACGGGGCTGGATCGACGGACCGGCCGTCGCGCTCGAGCACCTCACCGCCATCAAACGGGCCGGCGCCGACCTGATCCTCACCTACTTCGCACGCGACCTGGCCGAGGCGCTGGGCTCGTGACCGACACGAACGAGGGCTGGTTCGAGCGGGGTCAGCGGGTCATCCCGGGTGGCGTGAACTCCCCGGTACGAGCCTTCCGCTCGGTGGGCGGCGCGCCGTACTTCGTCGAGCGGGCGGAGGGCGCGCACGTCGTCGACGTCGAGGGCCACCGTTGCATCGACCTCGTGCAGTCCTACGGCGCCATCATCCTCGGCCACGCCGAGCCGTCGGTCATCGCTGCCATCACCGATGCGGCCGCTCGCGGCACGTCGTACGGCGCGCCGACCCCCGGCGAGGTGCGCCTGGCCGAGGCCATCGTCGATCGCGTCGCCTCGGTCGATCAGGTGCGCATGGTGTCGAGCGGCACCGAGGCCACCATGAGCGCCATCCGCGTGGCCCGTGGCTTCACCGGGCGGGACACGCTCGTGAAGTTCGCCGGCAACTACCACGGCCACAGCGACGCCCTGCTCGTCGAGGGCGGAACCGCCATGGCATCGCTCGGCCTGCCCGGTTCGGCCGGAGTCACGGCCAACGCGGTCGCCGACACCGTGATCGCTCCCTACAACGTGGTGCCCGCAGCTCGATGAGGGCGTCGCCGCGGTGATCTTCGAACCGGTCGCCGCCAACATGGGCCTCGTCGCTCCGGTGCCCGGGTTCCTCGAGGGCCTGCGGGCCGAGTGCGACCGGGTCGGCGCGCTGCTGATCTTCGACGAGGTCATCACCGGGTTCCGCGTCGCCCGCGGGGGAGCGCAGGAGCTGCTCGGCGTGCACGCGGACCTCAGCACGTTCGGCAAGGTCATCGGCGGCGGCCTGCCGGTAGGCGCGTTCGGCGGGTCCGCGGAGATCATGGGCGTGCTCGCCCCGCTCGGCCCCGTGTATCAGGCCGGCACCCTGTCGGGGAACCCGTTGGCCACCGCCGCCGGCCTGGCCGCCCTGGCCGGCCTCACACCTGAGGCCTACGCCGAGCTCACCGCCCGGGTCGAGCGCTTCGCACCACGGCTCGAGGCCGCCCTCCGCGACGCCGGGCTGGTCGCACGGGTGCCGGTGGTCGGCACGCTGGCCGGCCTGTTCTTCGGCGACGAGCTCCCGGTCGACTACGCGTCCGCCCAGACCACCGACGAGAAGGTCTACGCCGCGTTCTTCCACGAGATGCTCGACCGCGGCGTCGCGCTCGCCCCCGGTGCCTACGAGGTGTTGTTCGTCGGGATGGCTCACACCGATGCCGTGCTCGACGAGGTCGTCGCCATCGCCTCCGATGCGGCCAGCGCCGTCGCCGCCCGCCTCACCTGACCGGATCGGTGACGCACGGACGCCCCCGAACGGTTCCCCCCGACGAACTTGCGTGGGAATCCGGCGTCTGGCGCGAGGAATCCACGCAAGAACGGAAGAAGGGGAGCCGCGGGTGTCGGGGTGGTGCGAAGCTCAGGCGGCGGAGGGCTCGGGGATGACCTTGGCCAGCTGGGCGACGGTGCGGTACACGGCTTCGGCCGGGCCGAGCTCGTCGTCGCGGAGGAGGTTGGCCATGATCCGCAGCACCCAGTCCATGAGGGTGCGGCTGTGCATGCCGACGCGGGTCAGCTCGCGCATGAGCGCGGGCTGGCCGATGACCTGCGCGAACAGCCGGGCCACCTTGAAGTAGAGGCCGTACTCGTCGTTCAAGCATGGCCGGGTAGCGCTGCAGCACCATGCCGTCGCCGGTCTGCAGCGCCTCGTCGAGCAGCCCGGCGGCCATGCGGCCGGTCTCGTAGGCGTAGTCGATGCCCTCGCCGTTGAACGGGTTGATCGAACCGGCGGCGTCGCCGACGACGATCCAGGTGGGTCCGACCTTGGGTTCGACCGAGCCACCCATCGGCAGGCGTCCGCCGGTCGGCACCGACGTGGCGGTCTCGGGCGAGATGCCCCAGTGCTCGGGAGCGGTGGACGCGAACTCGTTGAGGATGTGGGTGGTGTTCACCGACTTGAAGTCGCGGAAGGTCGACAGCAGGCCGATGCCGACGTTGATCTCGCCGTCGCCGAGCGGGAAGATCCAGCCGTAGCCGGGCAGCGAGTTGCCGGCGCGGTCGCGCACGTCGAGGGCCGACTCGATCCACGGTGTGTCGCTGATGGGGCTGGCGAAGTAGCCGCGGATGGCCATGCCCTGCGGATAGCCCCGGTTGCGGTTCGTGCCGAGGGCCCGACCGAAGCGCGAGTTGGCGCCGTCGGCGATCACCACGTAGCGCGCCTCGATCTCGCGGGTGAGGCCGCTGTCCTTGTCCTTGACGACGGCGCCGGTGACGAGCCCGTCGCGCAGGATCGGGCTGACCGCCTCGGTGCCCTGCAGCAGCGTGGCGCCGGACTTCACCGCGTGCTCGGCGACCATCGTGTCGAGGTCGCGGCGGCGCACCACGTAGCCGTAGTTCGGGTAGATCGGGTGGTCCGGCCACTTCAGCTCGAGCGTCATGCCGTGGGCCACGGTGCGCAGCCCGTCGTAGGAATGGAAGTGGGTCAGCCGATCGGTGAGGCCCATCTCGTCGAGCTGGTGCACCGCCCGCGGGGTGAGCCCGTCGCCGCAGGTCTTGACCCGAGGGAAGAGCTTCTTCTCGACGAACACCACGTCGTGGCCGGCCTCGGCCAACCAGTACGACGTCGCCGCCCCGGCTGGGCCCCCACCGATCACGAGCACGTCGTGACGGGTGCCGGGCAGATCGCTCAGAGCGGTCGTCGTCATGTCGGGAGCCTACGGGCGACCGGGTGACGCCGACGAGTCAGGGCCCCGGGTCGTTCCGGTCCCCCCGTGCGAGGTCGTTCGAGTCGCGGAGGGGACGAGAAGGCCGGCGGGTCAGGATGCCGGAGCTGTGGTCGACGCGTCGGTGCTCTCGAGCAGGGCCTTGTTGACGAGGTGCCCGGTCTCGTCGAACATCGGGTTGCCCTCCGGGTCGACCAGCACGCCGGAGCTGTTGACCACCGGCAGCTTGTTGGGCCACAGCAGCGCGCCGGCGGGCGAGATCTGGTCGGCCGGCACCTTCTCGCCGCCGAAGGTCTCGCGCTCGTGGCGCACGATCTCGAGCAGCTCGGTCTGGGTGATGGTGCCGCGGAACGTGGGCATGGGGTTGCCGTTGTAGCTCAGCGTCTTGTGCTGCCCGCCGGGCTTGTCCGCGTTGCCGTACGGCGTGCCGGCGGCACCGGTGCCGACGCTGCCCAGCCACACGAACTCCAGCTGGTCGGCGATGTAGGGGAAGGTCGTGAGCACGCCGCCGCCGTCGGCCGCGGCGTAGAGCGGGCGACCGGCACCGCCGGAGCCGTCGGCCTGGTGGCAGCCCTGGCAGCGGTTGGCGTAGGCGGTGGCGCCGGCGGCGAGCTGGGTCGGGACCGTGCTGCGCGGCTTCGAGAGGGTGTTGACGTACATGATCGCCCAGAGCGGCAGGAAGGCCAGCACGGGCATGACCCAGAGCGGGATCTTCTTGCGTTCCAGCGAGGCCCGCACGTAGGACGGCACCGGCTTGGGCGGCACGACCGCGGCTTCGACCGGGGCCACCGCCGCGGGTCGGGCCGCGGCCGAGGCGGGCTCGACCGAGGCGCTGGCATCGCCGGCTGCTGCCGGAGCGGCGTCGCCCCCACCACCGGCGTCGCCCCCGTCGCCGCCACCGAGACCCAGCGCGGCACGACGGTCGCGGGAGCGCTTCAGCAGATGCTCGGGAACTTCGGTCACGGACGGCCTCCGGGCGGGTGGAACGGCGAGTCGTGCACCGTCACCGGTGCGTGCGCGAACACTAGGCCACGAGGTGGCCGCGGGGCCAAGACAGCGACCCCTCGCGAGCCCGGCCATCGCGGGGGCCGATCGGCCCCATCGAGGTCGCGGATCGGCTCCGTCGGCCAGGCCCGCGGAGCGCCGCGAACTGGTCGGCTCGAGGTCCGCTCTCGATGTGCTCCCCGCGATGGGAGCGTGCTAAACCACACACCAGCACCGCCGGATCTCGTCGCCTGGGTGAACCAGGCGGTCGATGTCGCAGCGGTACGCTGGTCGTGTCCACAACGGAGGTCCCCACTCAGTTGGTCGGGTTCATCACTTCGCTGATCATCGCCGTCGCCCTGGTCGCGCTCATCTTCCCTATGGCCAAGCGCCGCCCGGTCGGCACCTCCCTCAGCTGGGGCGAGTCGATGGTGGCCGGCTTCTACGTCTTCTTCCTGATGTGGTGGGCGTACGGACTGGTGCCCCACCTCTGGCTGGCGTGGTCCAGCGACGAGCTGCAGTGGCGCCCCGACAAGCTGGTCTTCGGCCCCGCGGACATCCTCAAGCCCCAGAAGTTCGGGGGTTGGAACCCGGTCACGCTGAACTACCAGGCCATCCGGGACATCATCGCCGTGCTCATGTACGTCGTTTTCCTCGGCATCAACATGTACCTCTGGGCCTGGTGGCAGAACCGCGGCAAGCGGGCCGAGACCGCCCCCGCCATCGTCACGTCCGACTACGGCCGCCCGCTCGTGAAGAAGAGCTGACGTGGCTCGCACCGATGCCAACCCACCGATGCCGGAGTTCCTGGACGACTACGTCCTCCAGGAGGTCGACGCGGCATGGCTGTCCAAGGCCGTCAAGCCCAAGCAGTTCATCCACATCGACCAGTCCGAGTGCATCACCTGCGAGGGCTGCGTCGACATCTGCCCGTGGAAGTGCATCCACCTCGTCACCACCACGGCCATCGATGAAGCGGTCGGCACCGAGCTGCCCGGGGTCGATCCCGGCGACGCCTCGATCTTCGTCATCGACGACGACGTCTGCACCCGCTGCGCCCTCTGCGTCGATCGCTGTCCCACCGGCGTGATCATCCTGGGCAAGATCGGTGATCCTCCGGCGGAGGGCGACGCCCACCAGCGCACGCCCACCCACGGCTACGGCTACGGGATGCGACTCGGATGATCTCCTCAGGACAAAGGAACTGACATGGCCAAGACCATGAAGCCGAAGGGCAAGAGCCGGGTCGCCGAGTTCAACGACACGGTCCAGGGCTCCCAGGCCTGGAGCTCGATCTTCCGGCCCGGCTCGGTGTTCCGCAAGGGCTACACCGACAGCCCCCGCAACCGGTCCTACGTGATCATGAACAGCGTGCTCTACCACCTCCACCCGGTGAAGGTGAAGCGCCACGCGGTCAAGGTGTCCTACACCCTGTGCCTCGGTGGCCTGAGCTTCTTCCTGTTCATCCTGCTCACCATCACGGGCATCTTCCTGATGTTCTTCTACCGGCCGACCGCGGCCCAGGCCTGGAACGACATCTACACCCTGCAGACCTCGGTCACGTTCGGCCTGCTCGTGCGGAACATGCATCGATGGGCGGCCCACCTCATGGTGCTGTCGGTGTTCCTGCACATGGCCCGGGTCTTCTACCACGGGGCCTACAAGCCGCCCCGTGAGTTCAACTGGGTGATCGGCGTGATCCTGCTGACGCTCACCCTGCTGCTGTCCTTCACCGGCTACCTGCTGCCGTGGGACCAGCTGGCGCTCTGGGCCGTGACCGTGGGTACCAACATGATGGGCTACACGCCCGTGTTCGGTGACCAGGTCCGGTTCGTCCTCCTCGGAGGCAAGGAGATCGGTACCGACACCCTCCTCCGCTGGTACGTGCTGCACGTCCTGTTCGTTCCCTTCGTCACCGTCATCTTCCTGGCCATCCACTTCTGGCGGGTGCGCAAGGACGGCGGCATCTCCGGTCCGCTCTAGATCGAACGCAGAGAGACGCCATGACTGAGATCCCCGAGCACCTCCGCAAGCGAGCCGAAGCGGCGCGCCAGAAGGCCGAGGCCGCCAAGGCCGCGGGCGACGGCGGCGACGCCGCGGCCCCCGCAGCATCGCCCGCAGCCGAGGCGCCGGCCGAGGCATCCGCATCCGACAGCAAGATCCCCGCGCACCTCCTCGAGCGCTCGAAGGCAGCCAAGGCGAAGAAGGCCGCCGGCACCGCCGAGGCCGAGGGTGGCGGAGGGGTCGGCACGCTGGCCCCCGCCGGAGCTGCGGCGGTCGCCACGGCGGCGCCACCGCCGGCCGCCACCGGACCGGCCGGCCACACCCAGCGCCTGCTGACGGTGGTCAAGTCCGGGTCGATCCAGGACGTGAAGTCCACCCCGGTCGACAAGGTCCACGTGTGGCCGCACCTGCTGGCCGTCGAGTTCGTGGCCTCGCTGGCCATGCTCACGTTCGTGTTGATCTTCTCGGTCTTCGTGAACGCCCCGCTGCTCGAGCTGGCCAACGTGAACGAGACGCCGAACCCCTCAAAGGCCCCGTGGTACTTCCTGGGCCTGCAGGAGCTGCTCACGATGTTCCACCCGATGGTCGCCGGCGTGACCATCCCGGGCATGGGCATCTTCCTGCTGATCCTCGCCCCCTACATGGACAAGAACCCGTCCAACAAGCCGGAGAACCGCAAGTTCGCCATCTCGATCTTCACCATCATGCTGATGTTCTGGGCAGTGCTGGTGATGATCGGATCGTTCTTCCGGGGACCCGGGCAGAACTTCGTCACGCCGTGGACCAGCGGCTTGTTCTTCGAGCTCTGAGTCCGGAACCGAGATCGTCATGCCCTTCCTCATCCTCATCCCCGTCTTCCTGCTGCTGGCCGTGCTCGTGATCTTCGCGTCCATGCGCCGACGCGACACCGAGACCGCGGTCGGTCAGCTCTCCCGGGAGACCCGCAAGCGCGACCGCGGTGAGTCCGCCGTCGTCGAGCCCGACGACGCGCCCGACCACGGGCCGCGAGGTCGAGAAGGCTGCCGCCATCGAGCGTCGACCCCCGGAGCTCGAGAAGGTCGGCGCCTCGGACCTGTCCGCCTACGTGCCGCCCGATCCCGACGCGGTCGGGGTCACCCGCCGCCAGTTCTTCAACCGCAGCATCGTCTTGCTCATGGGGCTGAGCCTGTCGGGCTTCGGCGCCGCGGTGCTCGCCTTCCTGTGGCCGGTGCCCAAGGGCGGGTTCGGCTCGAAGATCCGGGTCGGCAAGGTCGAGCGACCTCCAGACGCAGATCACCGCCGGCAAGGGCTTCCTCTACCTCGCCGAGGGCCGCATGTGGCTCACGAACTACCCGCTCGTCCGCGATCGAGAAGGCCAAGGCCGCCTACAGCCAGCCGGTGCTCAACTCGATGGAGGCCGGCATCGTCGTCGTCTACCAGAAGTGCCCGCACCTCGGCTGCCGCGTCCCGTCCTGTGCCACGTCGCAGTGGTTCGAGTGCCCGTGCCACGGCTCGCAGTACAACCAGGCCGGCGAGAAGAAGGGTGGCCCGGCTCCCCGGGGCATGGACCGCTTCGTCACCGAGGTCTCCGGCGGCGTGCTCAACGTCGACACCGGCACGGTCATCCAGGGTCCGCCGATCGGGGTCAACACCACCGGCCAAGAGGCCGAAGGTCCCCACTGCGTAGGAGGAGCGGCGCACTGATGCCGGTCATCGCCAGTCAGGTCGTGCGTCGCCACGGCCGCATCCGCCATCGGCGGGGTCATCGCCGTCGTCCTGATCGTCGGCTTCGTCATCGCGGTCGTCGCCAACATGCGACAGGGCCGCCGAGGTCGGGGCCGAGCTCGAGCTCGCCGCCAACCGCAAGCCCTACCTGAGCGACGAAGAGCTCGAGGGCAAGAAGCTCGATCGCACGCTGGGCTTCGGCCTCGTGCTGCTCGGCGTCATCGCCCTCGCCCTGCCGCTCTACTGGCTGGCCGAGCCGGGCCGCCAGTCCGGCGCGGTCGAGGCCTTCAAGGAGAAGCCATCGGCCGCGGCGAGGTCATCTACAACGTCAAGGCCAAGTGCTCCGACTGCCACGGCCCGGCCGGCGTCGGCGGCGTGCAGCTCGTACACGCTCCTCAACGGCAACGGCGACTTCGTGGCCCAGGTCGACTGGAGGCGCCGGCGCTCAACACGGTGCTGTTCCGCTACTCCCAGGACGAGGTCAAGTTCATCCTCAACTACGGCCGGCAGAACACGCCGATGCCGGCCTGGGGCGCTCCTGGTGGTGGCCCGCTCACCGAGCAGCAGCTCGACAACGCCATCGCCTACCTGTACAGCATCCAGCTGTCGTCGGACGAGTCACAGACCGCGGCTGCAGAACGAGATCGACGACGGTCTGCAAGCCCGACGACGCCGACACCATCTGCACGCGTCGGCACCACCGGCGGCCAAGTGGAAGACGCTCGGTGAAGCGCTGTTCAACCTGGGTCAGTACGACGGCTTCGCGGCCGGCGCCTACTCCTGCGCCCGCTGCCACACCAAGGGCTGGTCCTACGGCATGCCCGAGGTGGCCGGCGGCGGCGGGCTCGGCCCCAACCTCACCGACGGCAGCGACGCTGCGCCAGTTCGAGACCCCGGAGCCCAGCAGCAGCTCTTCGTCAGCACCGGCTCCGAGCTGGGCAAGCCCTACGGCCGGCCGGCGTCGGCTCGGGCCAGATGCCGGGCTTCGGCATCAACCCGAACGCCATCGACCCGGTCACGGCCACGGCCACCGGGATGAACCCGGCCAGACCATGTACACCCAGGACCAGATCGCCGCAGTCGTGGCCTACGAGCGGAGCCTCTGACCATGCGCCACCTCATCCTCTTCGCCGGCCTGGCGTTCAATCCGGCCATCAAGGGGCATCCTCGTCGTGGCCGTCGGCCGTCGCCATCCTCGGTGGCTCGGTCTACCTGCTGCTGGCCACCAACATCGGCGCCCGCCTGGGCCTGCTCGTGGCCTTGGCCGGCCTGTTCGGCTGGCTCACCATCCTCACGCTGACCTGGTGGATCCAGCCTCCGGGCAACGGCCCCCGCGGCACCAACCCGTCAGCTGGCATCCGGTCGAGATCTACGTCGACGGAGGCTGGCAGCCCGCCGACGAACCGAAGTGCTCGGCGTCGCTGCCCGAGCCGACGCATGATCATCGCCGGCAGCAGATCATCGCGGCCCACCCCGAGATCGCTGAAGGACTTCGCCGACCCAGCTCGCGCACGTCGCTCACCGACATCGCCGGGCGCCTCCCCCGACATCCTCGGCCGAGTACGTGCACCAGCCGACGACCTCGGCGGGTGGCGCGTCACGCCGGCGGCCTCGGCCGGCGAGGCCCAGGCCGCGGCCGACGCGGCGCTCACCACCGGCAGCGGGTTCTTCACGGCGACCACCGACTACAAGAAGCTCAGCGCCTTCGAGATCGGCGGCAAGCCGACCCGCTCGGAGTACTGCCCGAACGAGGCACGCACCCGCACAACCTGATCCCCGACGACATCGTCTGTCCGGATCCAGTACAAGCTCGACAAGTTCGATCAACTTCAAGCACCCGCACCCACTACGCGGTGGTCCAGGTGCAGCAGGTCATCCCCCAGGCGACCGAGGAGGGCGAGGCGCCTCCCGTCCCGATGGTCGATCAGACCAAGCCGGTCGTCTCGGTCGTGCTCGTCCGTGACCAGGGCAACGTGCGGTGCTAAGCCGGCCGTCTTCTTCGTGATCTGCTTCTCGCTGTTCGTCGTCTTCGTGCTGCTGCTGCACTACCGGGACAAGACGCTGCAGAAGAACCTGGACGAGGCCGAGGCCGACACTGGCCTGGGACGAAGGTCTGACCCCGGTGGCCCAGTACCTGCCGATCCTCGTGATGCTGGTGCTGGCGCGTCGTGTTCGGCGCGCTCAGCCGGGTGGCCTCGAAGCTGCTCGGCCCGCGCAACCCCACCGATCGCCAAGTACGCGCCCTACGAGTGCGGCATCGTCCCCGACCGTGACCCGCCGCAGCGCTTCCCGGTGAGGTTCTTCCTCGTCGCCATGATCTTCATCGTCTTCGACATCGAGATCATCTTCCTGTTCCCGTGGGCCATCGTGTTCCGCTCGCTCGGCCCGTTCGGGCTCGTTCGCCATCGTCATCTTCGCGGCCGCGGTGTTCGAGTCGTTCGTCTACCTGATCGGCAACGGGGCGCTCGACTGGGGCCCGATCAAGCGCCTGCGCCGCGTCGACCGTGGTCGACGCCGAACCGCACCTCGGCCTCCACGATCCGCCGGGTCGGCCTCGAGGGTCGCGAGCCGGTGACGCGCCGTCGGCACGCCCGGGCACGCGAGAGGCGGCCTAGATGGCGGCCGAAGGACGGGTTCCTCGACCAGGGCCTCGAGGGCCTCAACCACAACTTCCTCACCGGGCACCCTCGAGGAGCTCGTGAAGTGGGCGCGCGGCCCGCAGCGTGATGCCGGCCACCTTCGGCCTCGCCTGCTGCGCCATCGAGATGATGGCCGCCGGCGGCCCCCACTACGACCTGGCCCGCTTCGGCATGGAGGTCTTCCGGGCCTCGCCCCGCCAGGCCGACCTGATGATCGTGGCCGGCGCGTGTCGCAGAAGATGGCCCCGGTGCTGCGCCAGATCTACGACCAGATGATGGAGCCCAAGTGGGTCATCTCCATGGGCGTCTGCGCGTCGAGCGGCGGCATGTTCAACAACTACGCCATCGTGCAGGGCGTCGATCAGGTCGTCCCGGTCGACGTCTACGCCCCGGGCTGCCCGCCCGGTCCCCAGACCCTGATGCACGCCATCCTCACGCTCCACGCCAACGATCCGCGCCGGTGAGCTGACCCGCCGCCCCGGCGAGGGTGCCGGCCTGGTGATCGAGCAGCGCGACGGCCAGACCGCCACCGGCGTCGCGCATCGGCCGGCAGGTCGCCCGCCGCCGCCGGCACCGTCTGAGCATGACCGACGCATCCGTCGCCCGAAGGCGCCGACGAGGTGGCCGCCGAGCAGCGCCCCGAGCCCGATCTGCGTCCACGGCGTGCCCGTCGTCGTGGTCGCACGGCCAGCGTGTGCTGCACCCGCCGCGCGAGCAGCTCGTCGCGCTGGTGAAGGCCCTGCACGACGACGGCTACATGATGTGCCTCGACGTCATCGCGGCGTCGACTACCTCGGCCCACCCCGGTCGCGACGTCTGCCCGACGGCATCGATGCCCGAGCGCTTCGAGGTCGTCGTCACGCTGCTCTCGCACCGCGAGGCGCACCCGGCTGCGCCTGCGCGTGCAGGTGCCCGAGTCCGACCCGGCGGTCCCGTCGCTGTTCGACCGTGCACCCCGGCACCGAGGCCATGGAGCGCGAGGTGTTCGACATGTTCGGCATCACCTTCGACGGCCACCCCGACCTCACCCGCATCCTCATGCCCGAGGACTGGGTCGGCCACCCGCTGCGCAAGGACTACGCCTCGGGCCGCATCCCCGTGCAGTTCAAGGGCGCCCCGACGAGCGGTGAGACGAGCACCGACGAGCACGACCGACCACGCCGAGCAGTCCATGCACCAGACCGAGCGACCCGGCGCCTCACCTCCGAGGGCCGCCAGGAGCTGGCCAGCGCCGACGTCAACGGACGCCATCGCCCGGCTGCATCGAGCTGGGCGCGGTGCTGCGTCTGGCCGAGGCCGACGTGGCCGACGAGCTCGCCGGTCGAGGTCTCCGACGACGAGACGATGATCATCAACATGGGGCCGCAGCACCCGAGCACCCACGGCGTGCTCCGGCTCATGATGGAGCTCCACGGCGAGACCGTGCTGCGCACCAAGCCGATCATCGGCTACCTGCACACCGGCATGGAGTGGACGGGCGAGGAGCTCACCTACCTCCAGGGCTGCACGAACGTCACCCGCATGGACTACGCCTCGCCGCTGTTCAACGAGCTGGCGTTCTCGCTCACCGTCGAGAAGCTGCTCGGCATCGAGGTGCCGGACCGGGCCGTCTGGATCCGCATGCTCATGACCGAGCTGAACCGCATCTCGTCGCACCTGCTGTTCCTGGCCACCAACGGCATGGACCTCGGCGCCGTGTCGATGATGCTCTACGGCTGGCGCGAGCGCGAGGAGACGCTGCGGTTCTTCGAGAAGGTCACCGGCCTGCGGATGAACCACAACTACATCCGCCCGGGCGGCGTGGCCGCCGACCTGCCCGACGGCTGGCGCGACGACGTGCTGCGCCTGCTGGACATGATCCCGCCCCGGCTCGACGAGTACGACACCCTGCTCACCGGCCAGCCCATCTGGCGCGAGCGGCTGCAGGGCGTCGGCGTCATCGACACCGAGGAGTGCATCGCCCTCGGCACCACCGGCCCGATCCTGCGGTCCACCGGCTACGCCTGGGACCTGCGCCGCGACATGCCCTACCTCGCCTACGACCAGGTCGACTTCGACGTGGTCGTCGGCACCTACGGCGACTGCTTCGACCGCTACGCCATCCGGCTCAACGAGATCCGCGAGTCGATCCGCATCGTCGCACCAGATCCTCGACAAGATGCCCAAGGGCGACTACCGGATCCAGGACAAGAAGGTCACGCCGCCGCCCCGGGCCCGCATCGACGAGTCGATGGAGGCGCTGATCCACCACTTCAAGATCTTCACCGAGGGCTTCAAGGTGCCCGAGGGCGAGGCCTACTGCGCGGTCGAATCGCCTCGGGGCGAGCTCGGGTGCTACATCGTGTCCGATGGCAGCTCGAACCCGTACCGCATGCACATCCGGGGCCCGAGCTTCGTGAACCTGCAGACGCCTGCCCCACATGATGCACGACGGCGCTCATCGCCGACGCCGTGGCCATCATCTCGTCGGTCGATCCGATCATGGGCGAGGTCGATCGCTGATGGCCCGGCTCACCCCCGAGAACCTCGACGCTCGCCGCCGAGATCATCGGCCGCTACCCGGTCGAAGAAGTCCGCGCTGATCCCGCTGCTGCACCTCGCCCAGGAGCAGGACGGCTACGTCACCGACGACGCCATGGCCCACATCGCCGAGCTGGTCGGCGTCACCCCGGCCGAGGTGCTCGGCACCTGCTCGTTCTACGAGATGTTCAAGCTGCGAGCCCGTCGGCACGCTACGTCGTCAACATCTGCACCAACATCTCCTGCCAGCTCGTCGGCGGCGAGGAGCTGCTGCACCACGCCGAGAAGACGCCTCGGCATCAAGTCCGGCAACACCACCCCCGACGGCCTGTTCACCATCGAGGACGTCGAGTGCATCGCGGCGTGCACCGAGGCGCCGTGCCTGCAGGTCAACTACCGCTACCGCCACCGGATCACCCACGACGAGTTCGACCGGCTGGTCGACGACCTGCGCAACGGCCGTCTCGACGACGAGGTCCCGCCGCACGGCACGCTGGCCCGGGTCCGCCAGCCCATCCCGGCCGACCGCCGCGGCCGGCGCCGTCGCGCCCGACGACGACCGCGAGCCGGGCTGGCTGCCACGCCAACGAGACCCCGGAACCGGCCGACCCCGCAGCCGACCGAGGCGCCCGTAGATGATCACCGACGTCGCCCAAGATCATCACCGGCCGCTTCGGCTACGACGACTCGCACACGCTCGGCGCTACGAGGCCACCGGCGGCTACGCAGGCCCTGCGCAAGGCGCTCGACCATGACTCCCGACCGCGGTGGTCGACGAGGTCAAGGCCGCCAGCCTGCTCGGTCGGGGCGGCGCCGGCTTCCCGGCCGGCGTCAAGTGGGGCTTCTGCCCGCCCGGCGTGTGGCCGCGCTACCTGGTGGTCAACGGCGACGAGAGCGAGCCCGGCACCTACAAGGACCGCATGCTCATGGAGCGCGATCCCCACCAGCTGATCGAGGGCATCCTCATCGCCTGCTACGCCGTCGGCTGCGGCCAGGCCTTCCTCTACGTCCGCGGCGAGATGGCGCTGGCCCAGGAGCGCATCGCCACCGGCCCTCAACGAGGCCTACGCCGCCGGCTACGTCGGGCAAGCAACATCCTCGGCTCCGACTTCTCGCTCGACGTCGTCCTGGCCTGGGGCGCCGGCGCCTACATCGTCGGCGAGGAGACCGCGCTCATCGAGAGCCTCGAGGGCAACCGGGGCATGCCCCGCCTCAAGCCGCCGTTCTTCCCGGCGGCCAAGGGCCTCTACCTGCAGCCGACGATCGTCAACAACGTCGAGACGCTGTCGAACCTCCCGTGGATCATCACCAACGGCGCCGACGCCTTCACCGCCCTCGGCGCCGAGTCGTCCAAGGGCACCCGCATGTTCGCGGTGTCGGGCCACGTCAAGCAGCCCGGCGTGTTCGAGGTCGAGTACGGCGTCACCACCTTCCGCGATCTGATCTATGCCCCGGTCTACGCCGGCGGCATCCGCGGCGACCGGCCAGCTCAAGGCCTTCATCCCCGGTGGCGCGTCGGCTCCGTGGTTCTACGAGGAGCACCTCGACCTGCCGCTCGAGAAGGCCACCGTCGACAAGGCCGGATCGATGCTCGGGTCGGGCGCCATCGTCGTGATGGACGAGACCACCGACGCGGTGAAGGCCTGCCTGCGCGGTCGTGCGGTTCTTCGCCCGCGAGTCCTGCGGCAAGTGCACGCCGTGCCGTGAGGGCACGAACTGGCTCGAGCGGATCCTGCAGCGCATACTCGACGGCTATGGCCGACCCAGCGACCTCGCCCTGCTGATGGACGTGAGCGACAACATCAGCCCCGGCATCGCCTGGCCGCCGAAGCAGACCACCATCTGCCCGCTCGGCCCGTCGGCCGTGTCGCCGATCGCGTCGGCCATCGAGCGGTTCCGCCCCGAGTTCGAGGCCTACATCGCCAAGGCCATGCAGTCGCGCGTCGCGGTGCCGAGCCCCCGTCGCCTCCGGCACGGTCAAGACCCCGGCCGCCGCCGATGTCTGACACCACCGTCGACCGAGGTCGAGGCCCCGGAGCCCGACCGGTGCCGAGCGGCATCCCGGTCACCATCAACGGCCGCGAGGTCGTGGCCCGCGAGGGCGAGCTGGTCATCGACGCGGCCGAGCGCAACGGCGTCTACATCCCCCGGTTCTGCTACCACCCGCGGATGAAGCCGGTGGGCATGTGCCGCATGTGCATCGTCGAGATCGACACCGGCCGCGGCCCGGCGCTGCAGCCGAGCTGCATGCTCGAGTGCACGCCGGACATGAAGGTCGACACCGACCGCCGAGGTCACCAAGAAGGCCCAGGACGGCGTGCTCGAGTTCCTGCTCATCAACCACCCGCTCGACTGCCCGGTCTGCGACAAGGGCGGCGAGTGCCCGCTGCAGGACCAGACCATGGCCTACGGGCCGGGCGAGAGCCGCTTCGTCGAGGAGAAGCGGCACAAGGAGAAGCCGATCCCGATCAGCGACCTCGTGCTGCTCGACCGCGAGCGCTGCATCCTGTGCGACCGCTGCACCCGGTTCGCCAAGGACGTCGCCGGCGACCCGCTGATCCACTTCATCAACCGGGGCAACGACACCGAGGTCAACACCTTCCCCGACGAGCCGTTCTCGTCGTACTTCAGCGGCAACACCGTGCAGATCTGCCCGGTCGGCGCGCTGACCGCCACGAGCTACCGCTTCAAGGCCCGGCCCTGGGACCTCAGGCCAGGCCGAGTCCACCTGCCAGGGCTGCTCGGTCGGCTGCCGCGTCTCGGTCGAGTCGTCGCGCAACGAGGTCCTGCGCTACCAGGGCGTCGACATCGATCCGGTCAACTGGGGCTGGCTGTGCGACAAGGGCCGCTTCGGGTTCGAGGCCGTCAACAGCGACGACCGCTTGGCCGATCCGCTCGTGCGCGACGGTGACGACCTCGTCGACACCCGCTGGGTCGACGCCCTCGGGCCAGGCGGCCGACGCGCTCGCGGGCCGCGGCACCCGGCGCGGTCAGCGGCTCGATCGCCGTGCTCGGCGGGGCCCGGCTCACCAACGAGTCCGCCTACGCCTGGGCCAAGCTGGCCAAGGGCGTGATCGGCACCGACCACGTCGACGCCCAGCTCGGCGACGGCCTTCCCGGCCGACGTCGTGCTCGGCCTGCCCCGGGCCACCATCGACGAGGTGTGCGCCCCGGGCGGCACCGTGATCCTGCTCGGTCCCGACCTCAAGGAGGAGCTGCCGGTCCTGTTCCTGCGCCTGCGCCACGCGGTCGTCGAGGACAAGGCCAAGGTCATCGAGATCAGCCCCCAGGCCGGCGGTTTCACGCCGCTACGCCGACGGTGTCGCTGCACCCCCGTCCCGGCGAGGCCGGCGCCACCGTCCGGGCCCTGCTCGACGGCACGCCGTCGGGCACCGATGCCGGTGGGGTCGACGTCGACGCGCTCGCGCCGCGCCGCGGAGCTGGTCGGCGCCGGCCCGCGTCACCGTGGTCATCGGGCGCCAGTCGCTGGCCGAGTCGGGCGACGCCGTCGTCGACGCCGCCTCGGCCCTGCTGGCCGCCCGCCCCGACACCCGCTTCCTGCCGGCGCTGCGCCGGGCCAACGTCCACGGCGCCCTCGACATGGGTCTCAGCCCCGGGCCTGCTGCCCGGTCGGGTCACCCTCGACGAGGGCCGCGGCCACTTCGTCGGCTCGTGGCCGGCGGTGCCGGCCGAGTCCGGCCTCGACGCCCGGGGCATCCTGCAGGCCGCGGCCGACGGCGGATCGACGTGCTGGTGCTGCTCGGCGCCGACCCGCTGAGCCGACTTCCCCGACCACGACCTCGCCACCCGGGCACTCGCCGGGGCCCGCACCGTGATCGCGCTCGACCAGTTCCTGACGGCCAGCGTGCGCCAGGCCGACATCGTGCTGCCGACCGCCGGCTTCGCCGAGGTCGAGGGCACCACGACCAACATCGAGGGTCGGGTCAGCGTGATGAACCAGAAGGTCACGCGGCCCGGGCACGGCCCGCGCCGACTGGATCATCGCCGCCGAGCTGGCCCGGCGCCTCGGCGCCGACCTCGGGCTCGAGTCGGTCGACGGCATCCGGGCCGAGATCGCAGCCCTGGCCCCGGCCTACGCCGGGCTGACCTCCGAGCTGCTCGTCGTCGCCGGTCGCCGCACGACGGCATCGTCGTGCCGCTCGGGTCGGGTCCGCTCGCCGCTCGCCCACGAGCTGCGCGGCGCCGAGGGCTTTCCGCTCGAGGGCGCAGGTCACCGACGAAGACGGCGTCGAGGTTCGCCGAACCCGCGGCAACAGCAGACCGACACCGATGGCGACGCCGACAGCCGACGGCGAAGCAGCCGAGACCGACGCCGAGCGCCCGTCGTCGCCTCGCTCCCGCCGCTCGTCACGCTTCGTCCCCCGGCCCGCCGTCGAGCTGGCCCCGCTCGACAGCTACTCGCTGCGCCTGGTCGCCACCCGCAAGCTCTACGACCAGGGCACGCTGCTGGCCGAGGCTCCGGCGCTGGCCAAGCTGGCGCCGGGCACCATCCTCACGGTCAACCCCTACGACTTCGACCGCCTCGGCGTGGCCGCCGGCGACCGGGTGCGCATGCAGACGTCGCGCGCCACGCTCACCGCGGAGATCGCGGCCGATGCCGGCGTGCCCCGCGGCTCGGCGTCGGTGGTGTTCAACCAGCCCGGACTCCACGTGGCGGCCCTGATCGACGCCTCGCAGCCGGTCACCGTCGTGCGGGTCGAGACGGAGGCGAGCTGACCATGGGCGATCCGCTCCTCATCGAACCGATCGACGACTGGGCGGCCGTCGTCGCCATCGTCATCGGCAAGGTCGCTCATCGCCTTCGTGCTGCTGCTGGTCCTCACCATGTTGATGATCTGGTTCGAGCGCAAGCTCGTCAGCGCCATGCACAACCGGATCGGCCCGTCACTGGCCGGCCCGTGGGGCATCCTCCAGTCGCTGGCCGACGGCATCAAGTTCTTCTTCAAGGAGGACCTGATCCCCGATCGGGCCCAGCGGGCGGTGTTCATCCTGGCCCCGTTCCTGTCCTTCGTCCCCGCCTTCCTGATGTTCCTGATCGTCCCGCTGGGCGGCAACTTCAACGGCACGAACGACGGCATCATCACGGTCTTCGGCCACGACACCTACCTGCAGGTCGCCGACCCGCCCATCGGCATCCTCTTCATGCTGGCCATGTCGTCGATCGCGGTCTACGGCGTGATGCTGGCCGGCTGGTCGTCGGGCTCGAAGTACCCGCTGCTCGGCTCGGTGCGGGCGTCGGCCCAGATGGTGTCCTACGAAGCGGCCATGGGCCTGTCGGTCGTGGCCGTCGTGCTCAAGAGCGGCACCCTGAGCACCCACGGCATCGTCGAGCACCAGTCCATCGGCGGCTTCGGCAACATCCTGCCGAACTGGAACGTCATCCTCACCGGCGTCGTGCCCTTCATCATCTTCGTGATCGCCTCGACGGCCGAGCTCAACCGTCCGCCGTTCGACCTCGTCGAGGCCGAGCAGGAGCTCGTCGGCGGCTTCAACACCGAGTACAGCTCCATCCGCTTCGCCCTCTTCTTCCTCGCCGAGTTCATGAACGTGATCACCATGTCGGCGATCTTCGTCACCCTGTTCCTCGGCGGCCCGAGCGGCCCGGCCTTCCTCGGCGAGTCGCTCGGCTGGCTCACCGGCATCATCTGGTTCGCCCTGAAGACCTCGATGTTCCTGTTCATGTTCGTGTGGATCCGGGCCACGCTGCCCCGACTCCGCTACGACCAGCTGATGGACCTGGGCTGGAAGGTCCTCATCCCGCTCTCGCTCGGTTGGGTGCTGCTGCTCGGCGCCATCGACATCGGGCGCGACAACGACTGGAACCCGGTTGCGGTGATCGTCCTGTCGATCGCCGGGCTGCTTGCCGGCTACGGCCTGCTGCGCGGCGCGGTGGCCGCGGGTCGGCGCGTCCGTGAGCTGCAGGAGGTCGATACCTGATGGGCTACCTCGACGGCTTCAAGATCCCGATCAAGCAGATGGGCAAGAAGCAGCGCGTCACCGTGCCGTACCCGAAGGAGAAGGCACCGCAGGCCATCCGTCGTCACGGTCGCCACGTGCTGAACCGCTACGAGGACGGCATGGAGAAGTGCATCGGGTGCGAGCTGTGCGCGGGCGTGTGCCCGGCCCGCTGCATCTACGTCCGCGGCGCCGACAACCCGGTCGACGATCCGGTCTCGCCGGGCGAGCGCTACGGCTTCATCTACGAGATCAACTACCTGCGGTGCATCCACTGCGACCTCTGCGTCGAGGCCTGCCCGACCGAGGCCATCACCGAGACGAAGCTGTTCGAGTTCTCCTTCACGAACCGGGCCGACGCGATCTACACGAAGGACGAGCTCGTCGTCGACGACGCCGGCCTGCCCCAGCACCTCCCGTGGGAGGACTGGCGACCGGGGGAGGACGAGCACACGTCAGCCTGGATGCGGGCCACCGCTCCGTCGGGTGCCGCGGCGTTCGAAGGTCGGGTCGCCTGGTCGGGCGAGCTGGGCTACGGGGTCCGCGACCCCGAGGTCGGCCAGGACGGCGACGACGACCCGTCCGATCCCGATCCCGTGGTGGGCCAGACTGGCGGCGTGGAGCACGCGCACGACAGCGGATCCGGGGGGCACTGACCCGTGGAAGCCGCCATCTTCATCGTCTGCGCGGTCATCGTGCTGTCCGGCGCCCTCGGCGTCGTGCTCTCGCGCAACCCCGTCCACTCGGCGCTGAGCCTGGTCGCGACGCTGTTCGGCATCGCCGTGCTGTTCCTCAACCAGGACGCCCAGCTCCTGGCCGCCGTGCAGGTCATCGTCTACACCGGCGCCATCGTCGTGCTGATCCTGTTCGTCCTGATGCTGCTCGGCGTCGACACCGACGACGACATCGCCATCGAGCCGATCGTCGGTCAGCGCATCCTGGCCGTCCTCGCCGGGCTGGCCCTCCTCGGTGCGCTGCTGGCTGTGTTCATCGCCGGCCAGAACGAGGTCGTCACCGGCACCCACTCGGCCACCGCGGCCATCTCCGACGACCTGTCCAACATCGCCCAGCTCGGGCGGCAGATCTTCACGACCTGGATCTTCGCCTTCGAGATCACCGCCGGCCTGCTCACCGTCGCGGTGATCGGCGCCGTCGTCATGGCCCGACGACCCAGCTCGTTCGAGCCGCTTCCCGAACCGGCGTCGATGACCGACGACGGCCACTACGCCGACGAGGCCGACGCGGACGAGGTGGGCACATGATCCTCGCCGCCACGACCGCGGTCACGACCAACGGGTCCGGGTTCCAGCCCTACTGGTACCTGATCCTCAGCGCCATGCTGTTCTGCATCGGCATGGTCGGGCTGCTCATCCGGCGCAACCCGCTGGTCATGGTCATGTGCGTCGAGCTCATGCTCAACGCGGTCAACCTCTCGTTCGTCACCTTCGGACGGATGCTCGACGACATCGGCGGTCAGGTCATCGTGTTCTTCGTGCTGGTCGTCGCCGCGGCCGAGGTGGTCGTGGGTCTGGGCATCATCGTGGCGGTGCTGCGACGCCGTCCGGACGCGACCGCCGACGACATCTCGGCGCTGAGGGGATAGGGCCGAACGACATGGTCTCTCTCGTGTGGTTGATCCCTGCACTGCCGCTGCTCGGCTTCCTGCTGCTGCTGGCCGTGGGTCCGCGCCTGGGCGAACCGCTGGCCGGCTGGCTGGCGACGGCCATGGTCGGCGGTTCGTTCATCGTCTCGGTGCTGGTGTTCATCGGGCTGCACGACCAGGCCGGCAGCACCACCACGTTCACCCTCTTCACCTGGATCCCGGCCGGTCGGTTCAGCGTCGACATCGGGTTCCTGCTCGACCCGCTCTCGAGCGCCATGATCCTGTTCATCACCGGTGTCAGCATGCTGATCCACCTGTACTCGATCGGCTACATGCACGGGGACAAGAGCTTCTCGAAGTTCTTCCTCTACCTGAACCTCTTCGTCTTCTCGATGCTGTTGCTCGTCCTGGGCGACAACCTGCTGCTCACCTTCGTGGGCTGGGAGGGCGTCGGCACCTGCTCCTACCTGCTGATCTCGTTCTGGTTCGAGAAGCCGGCCAATGCCAGCGCCGGCAAGAAGGCCTTCGTCACCAACCGCGTCGGGGACTGGGGCTTCATGGTCGGCATCTTCATCACGTGGTTCACGTTCGGCACGATCCAGTACACGCAGTTCATCCCGGTCTCGCCCGGGGCGGCCACCACCACGGCCACGATCATCTCGCTGATGCTGTTCATCGGGGCGGTCGGCAAGTCGGCCCAGCTGCCGCTCTACCTCTGGCTGCCCGATGCCATGGCCGGCCCGACGCCGGTGTCCGCGCTGATCCACGCGGCGACGATGGTCACCGCCGGCGTCTACCTGATGGTGCGCATCAACCCCATGCTGCACGCCGCGTCACCGTGGCTCCCCACGATGATCGCCTGGGTCGGGGTCATCACCGCCCTGTTCGCGGCCACCATCGCCATGGCCCAGACCGACATCAAGAAGGTGCTGGCCTACTCCACGGTCAGCCAGCTCGGCTACATGTTCCTGGCCGTCGGCGTCGGTGGCTACTGGGTGGCCATCTTCCACATGATCACCCACGCCTTCTTCAAGGCCCTGCTGTTCCTCGGGGCCGGGTCGGTGATCCACGGCATGGACGACGAGCAGGACCTGCGCCGCATGGGTGGCCTCCGCAAGCTGATGCCGATCACCGCGGCCACGTTCATCGTGGGCTGGCTGGCCATCGCCGGGGTGCCTCCGTTCTCTGGGTTCTGGTCGAAGGACGAGATCCTCACCTACGCCCTGCACCAGAACGTCGCGCTCTACCTCGTCGGCCTGTTCACCGCCCTGCTGACCGCGTTCTACATGAGCCGTGAGGTCTTCCTGGTGTTCTCGGGCAAGGCTCGCTGGAACGACCCGGTCGTGCCGTCCACCCACGAGGCCCACAGCGATGCCGAGGCCGCGGCCGACGCCGGTGGCGGGGCGGTCGTGGTCGACGAGGGCGAGCACCGCGAGATCCACCCTCACGAGTCCCCCTGGACCATGTCGGTGCCGCTCGTCGTGCTGGCGGTGCTGGCCGCCATCGCCGGGTTCATCAACCTTCCGTTCGCGGACAGCACCAAATACCTCGAGAACTGGCTCGAGCCGGTCACCGGGCGCTATGGCGCGGTGGTCGACTACTCCAACGGCACGATCGTCGTGCTGCTCACGATCTCGACCATCGTCGCGCTCACCGGCATCGGCGTCGCCTACCTCGTGTACCGACGTCGCAAGCTGCCGGCCGGTGTGTTCGAGCAGCCGCTGTTCCTTCACGGCTGGTACTACGACTGGGCGGTCAGCGCCTTCATGGGCGGACCTGGCCGCATCGCCGCTGATGCCCTGGCGTGGTTCGACCGCACCGTCATCGACGGCGCGGTCAACGGCATCGGGGCGCTTGCCCGTGACTCGGGCAGCATCATCCGCCGCAGCCAGACGGGCCTGGTGCGCACGTACGCGCTGGCGCTCACGATCGGAGCAGTCCTGCTCGTGCTCTTCGTCCTCACCCGGGTGAACTGGTGATGACCAGCCTGCTCGCCCTCGAAGAGGCGCACTCGGCCAGCGCGTTCCCCGTGCTCGCCGTCATGGTGCTGCTCCCGGTCGTCGGCGCCGCGATCATGGCGCTGATCCCTCGCACCCGACCCGACATGCACCGTCTGGTCGCCATCATCACGGCCTGCACCGCGGGGGCGCTCACGCTGTGGGTGCTCTACCAGTTCAAGACCAGCGACCCGGGCTTCCAGTTCGTGGTCTCGCAGACCTGGGTCAGCTCGCTCGACATCAAGTTCTACCTGGGCGTCGACGGCATCTCGCTCTTCCTGCTGGTGCTCACCGGGGTCCTGTTCCCGATCGCGCTGTTCGCGGCCAAGCCCGATCACGACGAGAAGGGCTACTACCTCTGGATCACGCTGTTGATGGCCGGCTGCCTCGGAGTGTTCTGCGCGCTCGACCTGTTCCTGTTCTTCCTGTTCTTCGAGCTCACGATCGTCCCGCTCTACTTCCTTATCGGGCGGTGGGGCCACGGCCGCAAGGTCTACGCCGCCACCAAGTTCTTCCTCTTCACCATGTTCGGGTCGGCGTTCATGCTCGTGTCGATCGTGACCCTGGCCGTGCTGGCTCACGCCGGTGACGCCGGGGGCACCAGCTTCGACCTCCTCAAGGTCGTCGCCAGCGGCACGGTCTCCCAGAACTGGGCCCGCGTCCTGTTCTGCGGTTTCGCCATCGCCTTCATGGTGAAGACGCCGGTGGTCCCGTTCCACACCTGGCTGCCCGACGCCCACACCGAGGCGCCGACCGCCGGCTCGATCGACCTGGCCGGCGTGCTGCTCAAGCTCGGCACCTACGGCTTCATGCGCTACGGCCTCTACCTCTTCCCCGAGGCCTCGGTCTGGGCCGCTCCGGTGATGCTCACGCTGGCGGTCGTCGGCATCATCTACGGCGCCATCGTCGCCACGATGCAGAGGAACCTCAAGCGGCTCGTGGCGTACTCGTCGGTGTCGCACATGGGCTTCGCCATCCTCGGCCTGTTCGCCCTCACCACCCAGGGCCTCGAGGGCAGCATCCTCGTGATGATCAACCATGGCATCACCACCGGTGCCATGTTCATCCTGCTCGGCTTCCTCTACGCCCGGCGCCACACCTACGACATCTCCTCCCTCAAGGGCCTGCAGACGGTGGCGCCGGTCTTCGCCGGGCTGTTCACCATCGTGATGCTGTCGTCGATCGGCGTGCCCGGGCTCAACGGCTTCGTGGGTGAGTTCCTGGTGCTGCTCGGCACGTTCGTCTCGCATCGATGGTGGGCCGTCGTGGCCGCGACGGGCGTGATCCTCGCGGCCCTCTACATGCTGTGGGCCTACCAGCGGGTGTTCCACGGCGAGGTCGACGACGCCAACCGCGACATGCCCGACCTCAAGCTCACCGAGCGCCTCGTGATGGTGCCGCTGATCCTGCTCATCGTGTTCCTCGGCGTCTATCCCAAGCCGGTGCTCGAGCGGATCCAGCCATCCGTCGACCGTCTGCTCGTGCACGTCGAGGAGGTCAACCGAGCGGCCGGTCGTGACTTCCACATCGCCACCACCGAGGACGGCGAGCACCTCGCGCCCGTGGCCGACGAGGAAGTCGACCACGGGGGCCGACCCGCGTCGGACGAGAGCTCCCAAGAGGGTGGCCAGTCCTCGGACACGACCCCGGTGACGTCGGAGGCGGGCCAGTGAACCGCCTGCTCGGCGCCGTGCTCGCGGCCGACACCGTCCCGCCCCGCATCGCCACCCCGCAGATCGCCTGGCGCGGCCTGCTGCCCATCGTGGTGCTGCTCGTCGGCGGCATCCTCCTGCTCACCATCGCGTCGCTCACCCGCAAGCGCGACACCACCCGCTGGTACGCGCCGTTCACCGCGGTCGTCGCGCTGGTCGCGGCGGCCACCACCCTGCCGCTGTGGGCCCGGGTGCAGGGCTGGGACAAGCTCCTCTGGATCGACATGCCGGCCTCGCCCCGGGGCCCGTTCAGCACCGCGGCCGGTGCGGTCGGCATCGACGGCTTCGGCCTGTTCATCGCCGTGGTCGTGTGCGCCACCGTCGTGCTGGGGGCGTTGCTGGCCGACGACTACCTCCGTCGCGAGGGCCTCAACGGCGCCGAGTTCTACGCGCTGCTGCTGATCGCGGCGTCCGGCGCGGTGGTCATGGGGATGGCCGACGACTTCATCGTGCTGTTCCTCGGGCTCGAGACCCTGTCGATCGCCGCCTACGTGCTGTCCGCCATGCACCTGCGCCGGGCCCAGTCACAGGAGGCGGGCCTCAAGTACTTCGTGCTGGGCGGGTTCTCCTCGGCCTTCTTGCTGTACGGCATCGCCCTGATCTACGGCGGCACCGGATCCACCAGCTTCATCGGCATCCGCAACTACTTCGCCCCGTCTCTGACCGCTGCGGGCAAAGCGGTCCCCGGCCACGTGCCGATCCACGGCGGGCTCATCCTGATCGGACTGGCGCTGCTGCTCGTCGGGCTCGGGTTCAAGGTCGCCGCCGTGCCGTTCCACTCCTGGAGCCCGGACGTCTACGACGGTGCGCCCACGCCTTCGGTGGCCTTCATGGCCGGTGCGGTCAAGGCCGGTGCCTTCGCCGCCCTGATCCGGATCTTCGTGCTGACGTTCCCCAACTACGTCACCGACTGGCGGCCCATCGTCATCGCGCTCGCCGTGCTCTCGATGTTCGTCGGCTCGGTGCTGGCGATCGTGCAGACGAACGTCAAGCGCATGCTCGCCTACTCGTCGATCAACCACGCCGGGTTCATCCTCGCCGCGGTCGCGGCCTCGAGCTCGGCCGGCACGTCGGCGTTGCTGTTCTACCTGGCCGCCTACGCGTTCATGGTGGCCGGTTCGTTCGGCGTGGTGAGCCTGGTCTCGGGCCGTGGCGACTCGAGGATCGCCCTCTCCGACTACCGCGGCCTCTCGAAGTCCAACCCGCTGCTGGCCGGCGCGATGGTCGTGTTCCTGCTGGCTCAGGCCGGCATCCCCTTCACCAGCGGGTTCTTCGCCAAGTTCTCGGTGATCGGGGCCATCGTCGACGCCAAGCTCTACTGGTTGGCTGTCTTCGCCATGGTCACCGCGGTGATCGCTGCCGCCCTCTACCTGCGGGTCATCGTGCAGATGTACCTGGCCGGCGGCGCCCACGGCGACACCACCGAGCCGGCCACGCCCCGCGTGCGGGTCGGCGTCCCGGCCCGCGTCGCCATCGGCCTCTGCGTGCTCGTCACGCTCGGCATGGGGATCTTCCCCCAGACCGTCGTCTCGCTGGCCCAGCACGGCACCCCGATCCTCATCGAGCCACCGGCTCCCACGCCGCCTCCGGCAGGCACCGGCGAGCCCTCCACCACCGACCCTTCCACCAGCACCACGCTGCCAGCGGGCCTCGGCCTCCAGCAGGGCCCGTAGGTGGCCCCAGATTTCGTGGCGACACCCGTCGTTCACTAGGCTCAGCCAACGATGTCCTACTCAGATTTCGTGCGCCAATACCTCACGGTGGCCCTGATGGGCGGCCTCGCACTGGCGTTGATCGGCATCCTGCTGGGCGTCGTCGGCCGCATCCTGCGCCCCGACCGACCGCAGGAACAGAAGTACCTGACCTATGAGAGCGGGGTCGATCCTGTCGGCTCCGGGTGGACCCAGAGCCAGGTCCGCTACTACATCTTCGCCGTGCTGTTCGTCATGTTCGACGTCGAGGCCGTGTTCATCTTCCCCTGGGCCATCCAGCTGGAGGAGTTCGGCACGTTCGGCCTCGTCGAGATGGCCGTGTTCATCGTCATCCTTGCCCTCGGCCTGGTCTACGCCTGGCGAAAGAAGGTCCTCAGGTGGGTCTAGTCGAGAGCGGCAAGATGCCGGAGCCGCTCACCAAGCTGCTGAACACGAGCCGCAAGTACTCGCTGTGGGTCTACCAGTGGGGCCTCGCCTGCTGCGCCATCGAGATGGGCGCCGCCTTCGCCTCGCCCCGCTACGACGTCATGCGCCTCGGCGTCATCCCCTTCCCGGCGAGCCCCCGCCAGGCCGACTTCGTCGTGATCTCCGGCACCGTCACCGACAAGATGGCCCCGGCCATCGTCCGGCTCTACGAGCAGATGCCCGACCCGAAGTACGTCATCAGCATGGGCAGCTGCGCCAACTGCGGCGGCCCGTACTGGGACAGCTACTCGGTCACCAAGGGCGTCGACCAGCTCATCCCGGTCGACGTCTACGTGCCCGGCTGCCCGCCGCGGCCCGAGGCGCTGCTCGAGGGCATCCTGCTGCTGCAGGAGCGGATCCAGAACGAGGACATGGCCGCGCGCTGGCGAGGTGATCCGATTGTCGTCGGCTGAGGGCACCGAGACCTCCGCGGACCGACGCGCCAGCCGCCGAGGTCGAGGAAGAGGCGGCACCGCGCGACGAGCGCCGCGAGGGCCTGCTCGAGACCCTCCGGAGCGAGCTCGGCGACGCCGTCGTCGGCTCGCACATCCGCCCGGGCGACGACCTCTGGGTGCGGGTCACCGCGAGGCGTGGGTCGCGGCCGGCCAGGCCGCCAAGGACAAGCTCGGCTGCACCTACTTCGACTTCCTCTCGGCCATCGACTGGCTGCCCGTCGCCGTTCGGGCGCGACATGGACAGCCAGGAGGACTCGCCGTCACGCCGGCCGAGGCCAAGGACCCCGTCCCGATGACCTGCGGGCTACGCCGGCGGCGACACCCGCCTCCAGGTGTTCGCCCGGGTGTACTCCATCGAGGCCGGCCACGGCATCACGCTCAAGGTCGACCTGCCCGACGACGACCCCGTGCATCGACACCTGGGTGCCGCTCTACGCCGGGGCCAACTGGCACGAGCGCGAGGCCTACGAGATGTTCGGCGTCACGTTCGCCGGGCCACCCGCACCTGATGAACATGTACCTGCCCGGCGATTTCGAGGGCAACCCCCTGCGCAAGGACTTCCCGCTGCTGGCCCGCCGGGTCAAGCCGTGGCCCGGCATCGTCGACGTCGAGCCCATGCCCGGCGGCGCGGGCGACGAGGACGAAGGAGGCGGCGAATGACCGCCATCACCGATCGCGACCAGCTGGCCTACATCGCCGCCAAGGCCGCCGACAACCGCGCTCAACGTCGAGTTCGAGTCCGAGGGCATGACCCTCAACATCGGCCCGCAGCACCCGGCCACCCACGGCACGCTGCGCATCGTGGCCAAGCTCGACGGCGAGCAGGTCGTGTCGTGCGAGCCGATCGCCGGCTACATGCACCGCGGCTACGAGAAGCTCGACCGAGGTCCGCACCTACCCGCAGGTCACCACGCTGGTCAACCGCATCGACTGGCTCGGCAGCTTCGCCAACGAGGTGCCGTTCATCCTCGCCGCCGAGAAGCTGATGGACGTCGAGGCCCCGCCCCGGGCCCAGTACATCCGCACGATCCTCTTCGAGCTCAGCCGGCTGGCCAACATCATGCTCTTCCTCGGCGACCTCGGCATCCAGCTCGGCGGCCTGTCATCGGCTTCTACGCCTTCCGCGACCGCGAGTTCGTGCTCAACCAGATCGAAGCCGTCACCGGCGGCCGCTTCCACCCCAACTTCGACCGCATCGGCGGCCTCAAGGACGACCTGCCCAAGGGCTGGATCGCCGAGACCAAGGTGGCCATGGAGAAGATGCGCGACGTTCTGCGACGAGGTCGAGGACCTGCTCATCGGCAACGAGATCTTCCAGATGCGCACCCGCGGCGTCGGCGTCATCCCCGCCGACATCGCCCTGTCCTACGGCCTGTCCGGGCCCAACGTCCGCGGCAGCGGCATCGACTGGGACCTCCGGCGCGACAACTGCCCTCCGGGTCTCGTCTACGACAAGGTCGACTGGAAGGTCTGGACCCACCCCGACGGCGACGCTTCGCCCGCTCCTGGGTCCGCCTCCAGGAGATCCGCGAGTCCACCAAGATCGTCGACCAGCTGCTCGACAGCATCCCGAGCGGGCCGATCATGGCCAAGGTCCCCCGCATCATCAAGGTGCCCGAGGGCGAGGCCTAGGTCGCCACCGAGAACCCGCTCGGCGAGATGGGCTACTACGTCGTCTCCAAGGGCGACCTCGTGCCGTTCCGGGTCAAGATCCGCTCGGCGTCGTTCAACAACGTCTCGATCGTGCCGTGGGTGTGCCGGGCGTCTACGTCCCCGACGTCATCACCATCCTCGCCAGCCTCTACTTCATCCTCGGGTGACATCGACCGATGACCCACACCGCTCGCGTCGCTCGACCCCGCCTACTGGCAGTCCGACCGCGATCAAGCTGCTCGTGGTCAGCCATCCTGGTGCCGACCACCGCGCTCATCCTCGGCATCGTCTTCCTGTTCAAGGTCATGTCGTGGATGCAGAGCCGCAAGGGCCCGCAGGAGGCCGGTCCCCGCGGCCTGCTCCAGCTGCTGGCCGACGGCGGCCAAGTTCCTGCAGAAGGAAGACCTGATCCCCGACCGGGCCGACCGCTTCGTCTTCAAGGCCGCGCCGTTCGTCGTGCTGGTGTCCACCTTCCTGCTCTACGCCGTCCTCCCCGCCGGCCAGCACCTGGTGGTCGCGGACCTCGACGTCGGCATCTTCTTCGCCCTCGCGGTGTCGTCGCTGTCGGTCATCGGCGTGCTCATGGCCGGCTGGGCGTCGGCCAACAAGTACTCGCTCATCGGCGGCATCCGGGCCGCCGGCCAGCTCATCGCCTACGAGCTGCCCATGGTGCTCGCCGTGGTCGGCGTGGTCATCCAGGCCGGCACGCTCAACCTGAACGACATCGTCGCCGCCCAGGCCAACGGCTCGATCTTCGGCTTCTCGGCGCTCGGGCAACCCGTTCATCCTCACCCAGTTCGTCGGCTTCTTCATCTTCCTGGCCGCCGTGCAGGCCGAGCTCACCCAGCCGCCGTTCGACATGCCGGTCGCCGAGTCCGAGCTCGTCGGCGGCTACCAGGTCGAGTACTCGGGCTTCCGGTTCCTCATCTTCTTCCTGGCCGAGTTCGCCACCGCGTTCGCCTTCGCCGGCATCGCCGCCACCCTCTTCCTCGGTGGCTGGTGGGTGCCGGGCGTCAGCATCGAGCAGCGACGCGCTACTGGCTGCATCGGCCCGATCGTCCTGTTCACCAAGATCATGATCGTCTCGTTCCTCATCTTCTGGGTCCGCTTCACCTACCCTCGCTTCCGCGAGGATCAGCTCCAGGCGTTCGCCTGGAAGTGGCTCATCCCGATCTCGCTGGTGAACATCCTGGTCACCGCAGTACTGAAGGTGGCGTTCTGATGCCTGACATCCCCGGCAAGGGCCTCATCAAGGGCCTCGGCGTCACGTTCGGCGAGATGGTCAAGACCCTCAAGCCCGAGAGCATGGGTGGCGGTCCGGCCACCGTCCAGTACCCCCACGTGAAGGAGGACCCCACGCCCTCGGGCCCGTGGCGTCATCGCCCTCCACGAGGAGAACTGCACGGCGTGCATGCTCTGCGCCCGCGAGTGCCCCGACTGGTGCATCTACATCGAGGCCCACAAGTACCTCGCCCCACCCCGCCGCGAAGGCGGCAAGCCCCGCCAGAAGAACGCCCTCGACCGCTTCGACATCGACTACTCGCTCTGCATGTACTGCGGCATCTGCGTCGAGGTGTGCCCGTTCGAGGCCCTGTTCTGGAGCCCCGAGTACGAGTACTCCGAGTCCCACATCGCCGACCTGCTGCACGACAAGACCCGCCTGGGCGAGTGGATGGAGACGGTTCCCGACTTCGAGGCCTACGAGGCCGGCTCCGAGCAGAAGGTCAAGAAGGTCCCGAGCTGACATGAGCGCCGTTCCCACCAACCGCCCCCACGGCGTACCGATCGCCGCCCTGCCGTGGCCTCGCTCTGCGGCCGAGGTGACTGCTGATGTTCGGCGCGCTCATGGTCGCCGAGAACATAGCGTTCTACCTGATCGCCGCGGTCATGGTCGTCGCCGCCCTCCGGGTGGTCACCACCAAGAACATCGTGCACGCCGCGCTCTACCTGGTGCTCGTGCTGGCCGGCGTGGCCGCCCTCTACATCCTGCTGGCCGCGGAGTTCATCGCCATCACCCAGGTGCTCGTCTACATCGGTGCCATCGTCGTGCTGTTCCTGTTCGGCATCATGCTCACCCGCGCGCCGGGTGGGAAGCTCGACGACAGCGGCACCGAGCAGCGGGCCATCGGCGCCGGCATCGCCGTGCTGCTGGCCGGGGTCATGGGCTACGTGCTCTACAAGGCCTTCACCGACGTGCAGTTCGACTTCTCCGGCCCTGACGTCGTGCAGACCACCGACCAGGTCGCCGACTCGATCTTCTCCACCTACCTCGTCCCGTTCGAGGCGATCTCCGTGCTCCTGCTCGCCGCCCTCATCGGCGCCATCGTCCTGGCGAGGCGCGACTGATGGCCTCCCGATCGCTCACCCGACCCTCGTGCAACCGGCCGCCGACCGCGGAGGCTTCTTCCTGATGTACCTGAACCAGTTCCTCCTGCTCGCCGCCGTGATCTTCTGCATCGGCGTCTACGGTGTGCTCGCTCGCCGCAACGGGATGATGGTGCTCATGTCGGTCGAGCTCATCCTCAACGCGGTCAACATCAACCTGGTGGCCTTCGGAGCCTTCCGCCACGACATCACCGGCCAGGTGTTCGCGCTGTTCGTGATCGCCATCGCGGCGGCCGAGGTCGGCGTCGGGCTGGCCCTGGTGCTGATGCTCTACCGAAACAGCCGCAGCATCGACATCGACGACATCGATCTGATGAAGGGCTGAGGGCGAACCCATGATCGCGGCATCTCAACCCTTCATGCTGACGCACGTCTGGATCATCCCGGGCCTCATGGCCGTGTCGTTCCTGGTGATCCTGCTGCTCGGCAAGCGCTTCTCCGAGAGGGTCACCTCCGGCATCGGCATCTTCTTCATCGGCGTCTGCTTCGTGTTGGCCTGCGTCACGGCGGTGAACTGGGTCCAGCGCGTCAACCATCCGGTCCCCGATGCCTCGGCGGCCGAGGCCGTCATCAGCCAGCCGAGCAACGGCGGACCGTCACCCGTGCCCGGCATGACCGATGCCGAAGCCGTGGTCGGGGCCGAGGTCGGCCCCGCCGAGGCGGCCGCCGACGCCGGGCACGCCGCGTCGCCCGAAGCCGAGACCACCCCCACCTCCGCGGCCACCGGATCGGAGTCCACGACCGTCGGATCCGAGTCCACCGCCGCCGAAGGCGACCACGCGGCCGAGGGCGAGCACGAGGCCAAGGCCGCTCCGATCGTCACGCGATGGACCTGGTTCACGATCGGCGACATCAACTTCGAGTTCGGCTTCATCGCCGACGGCCTGTCGATCCTGATGCTGTTCACGGTCACGGCCATCTCGCTGCTCGTGCACATCTACTCCAAGGAGTACCTGCACGACGACGTCCGCTTCACCCACTACTACGCGTTCCTCAGCCTGTTCTCGGCGGCGATGCTCTTCTACGTCACGTCGTCGAACACCATCCAGATGCTCACCGGCTGGGAGCTCGTCGGCGTCTGCTCGTTCGCGCTGATCGGCCACTGGTGGGAGGACAAGAACAACAGCGACGCCGCGCTCAAGGCCTTCCTCACCAACCGGGTCGGTGACGTCGGCCTCATCATCGGCGTGATCATCACGTTCTTCGCTGCCGGATCCACCAGCTTCAACGTGCTGCACATCAACCAGTACGCCCTGTCGCCTGCAGCCAACCAGACGCTGCTCCTCGTCGGTGCGCTGTGCCTGTTCGGGGGTGTCACCTCGAAGTCCGGCCAGTTCCCGCTGCACACCTGGCTGCCCGACGCCATGGCGGGCCCGACGCCGGTGTCGGCGCTCATCCACGCCGCCACCATGGTCGTGGCCGGCATCTACCTCGTGGCCCGGCTCTACTCGGTCTTCTACGAGGGCCTGAACATCGGCGACAACTGGGTCAACTACGTCGCGGTGATCGGTGGCATCACCATCGTCGGTGGTGCCGCGCTGGCCTTCGTGCAGAACGACATCAAGAAGGTGCTGGCCTACTCCACCATCAGCCAGCTCGGCTACATGGTCATGGCCCTCGGCGTGGGGGCCTGGACCGGCGCCATCTTCCACCTCTTCACCCACGCCTTCTTCAAGGCCTGCCTCTTCCTCGGTGCCGGCTCGGTCAGCCATGCTGCGCACCACACGTTCGACATGCGGAAGATGGGCGGGCTCCGCAAGTACATGCCGACGACGTTCTGGACCTTCGTCATCGGCACCCTCGCGCTCATGGGCATCTTCCCCTTCGCCGGGTTCTGGTCGAAGGACGAGGTCCTGGCCGGCTCGCTCGACGGGCAGCAGCCACGCCTACACCCTGATGCTGGTGATGGGCCTCATCGGCGCGGCCATGACGTGTGCCTACATGCTGCGGGTCATCTACCTCACCTTCTACGGCGAGTACCGCGGCCACGGCACGCCGCACGAGTCGCCCAGGGTCATGACCGTCCCGCTGTGGATCCTGGCCGGCGGCGCCATCGTGCTGGGTCTGGTCAACCTGCCGGCCGCCTTCCAGGTCGGCAACGTCGACTACACCACACGGTTCGAGCACTACATCGAGCCCACGTTCGCCTTCCCGGTCATCAACCACGCCGAGTTCAACTTGGCTGCTCGCCGGATCGCACGCTGGTGATCGCCGCGGTCGCGCTGCTTCCTGGTCTACCAGTACTACTGGCTGCAGAAGAGCCCGCTCATCGGCCTCAAGGACAAGAGCAAGGTCTTCGGCGCGGGGCTACTGGGTGCTCGAGAACAAGTACGGCCTCGACCACCTCTACACCGACATCATCGTCGGCGGCGTGAAGGGCCCCATCGCCCGGGCGTCGTACTGGTTCAACAACAACGTCCTCGACACCGTCGTGAACACCGCCGGCAAGGCCTCGGTCGCGGCCGGTCGGGTGCTCTACGCCCAGGTCGACCAGAAGGTCGTCGACGGGCTCGTCCTCTCCACCGGCGCGGGCGCCGAGGAGTCCGGCGAGGCGCTTCGCCACATCCAGACCGGCCGGGTCCAGCAATACGCCGCACTGCTCTTCGGCGGTGCCGTGGTCCTCGCCTTGATCTTCGTCTTCTTCGTCTAGGAGCTTGGGAACACCGATGAAATCGTTTCTCGATGACTGGGGGCTCACGCTCGCGACGTTCATCCCCCTGGTGGGCGTCGCGATCATGCTGCTCGTTCCCAAGGCTGAGGAGCAGCTGCACAAGGTCATCGCCCTGCTGACCTCGCTGGCGGTCGGGGTCATGGGCGTGCTGCTGCATGACGAACTTCGACTACGACCGGGCCGGCGAGCTCCAGTACTCGATCAACAAGTCCTGGATCCCGTTCATCAACGCCCGCTACCACATGGGCCTCGACGGCATCTCCCTGCCGCTGATCGCCCTCACCATCCTCGTCGTGCCGCTCTGCATCATCTACTCGTGGAACCACTTCCCCGAGCCGCAGAACCCGAAGGCCTTCCTGATCCTGATCCTCATCCTCGAGACCGGGATGGTCGGCTCGTTCCTGGCCGAGGACCTCATCCTCTTCTTCGTGTTCTTCGAGGTCGTGCTGCTGCCGATGTACTTCCTCATCGGCGTGTGGGGCGGCGAGCAGCGCCAGTACGCCTCGATCAAGTTCTTCCTCTACACGTTGTTCGGCTCGGCCCTGATGATCGTCAGCTTCCTGGCGCTCTACTTCCTCTCCGACAAGGTGATGATCGACGGGGTGCTCGGTGCACACCTTCGACATGACGCTGCTGCCGGCGGCGGCGTCGGGCATCTCGACCTCCGCGGCGCTGCTGATCTTCGGCGGCATGTTCATGGGCTTCGGCATCAAGGTGCCGATCTTCCCGTTCCACACCTGGCTGCCCGACGCCCACACCCAGGCCCCGACGGTCGGCTCGGTCATCCTGGCCGCCGTGCTGCTGAAGCTCGGCACCTACGGCTTCGTCCGCATCGCCCTGCCGATCCTGCCCGGACGCGGCCCGCTCGTGGGCTCCCTACATCGGAGCACTGGCGGTCATCGGCATCATCTACGGCGCCCTGTGCTGCCTGGCCCAGACCGACATGAAGCGGCTCATCGCCTTCTCGTCGGTGGCGCACATGGGCTACGTGATGCTCGGCATCGCCAGCCTCACCGCCTTCGGCATCAACGCCGCCATCTTCGGCATGGTCGCCCACGGCCTCATCACCGGCATGCTCTTCTTCGTGGCCGGCACGGTGAAGGAGCGCTACCACACGCTCGAGATCAAGCGGCTCGGCGGCATGCTGCAGTCGATGCCGCACCTCGGCTGGATCCTCGGCCTGTGCACCATGGCCTCGCTCGGCCTGCCGGGCCTGGCCGGGTTCTGGGGCGAGTTCCCCGCCATCCTCTCGGCCTACGAAGCCAACGTGGCCAACGTCGGGCTGTTCCGGTTCTACATGGTCATCGCCGCCATCGGCACCGTGCTGGCCGCCGGCTACCTGCTCTGGCTCTACCAGCGCACGGCCTTCGGCACGCCCGTCCGACGAGTTCGCCGACGACCCGCACCTCCACGACGTCACCGTCCTCGAGTGGGTGGCGTGGCTGCCCATGCTGGTCGGCATCGTGGTGCTCGGCTTCGTGCCCAACATCATCTTCCACGTGACCGATCCCGCGGTCATCCGCACCGTGATGACGCAGCCTCGACAAGGTCGGGGGCTGACCCGAGATGCTCGCCCAGCTCGACTCGACGTGGGTCCAGCCGACCTTCGACTACCACGCCTTCGCGCCCCAGATCGTGTCTGGTGAGCGTGATCGTCGTGATGATCCTCGTCGACCTGTTCGCCCCCGCGAGGCCAAGGGCGCGCTGCCGTCGCTGGCCGGCATCGGCCTGCTGGGCGCGGCCATCCCGGTCATCACGCTGGCCGTCGACGGCCACAGCCGGGTGATGTTCGGCGGCGCCTACGTGGTCGACCAGTTCACGCTGGTGCTCACCGCCCTGTTCCTGGTGTCCGGCTACGTCGTCGTGCTGCTGTCGACCAACACGATCGCCGAGGGCGACTACTGGGAGGGCGAGTACTACATCCTCCTCCTCTCGTCGGTGCTGGGCATGACGATCATGGCGTCGGCCCGCGACCTCATCGGCATCTTCATCGCCCTCGAGCTGCTCTCCATCCCCGCCTACATGCTGGCGGCCTGGAAGAAGCGGGACATGAAGGGCAACGAGGCCGGCATCAAGTACTACCTGATGGGCGTGTTCGCCTCGGCCGTGATGCTCTACGGCATGTCGCTGATCTACGGCTTCACCGGCACCACCGTGCTGGCCGAGATCGGGGCCAAGGTCGGCGGCGACCTCGGCGACGGCGCCCAGCTCGTGACCCTGGGCATCGTGTTCGTCATCATCGGGTTCGGCTTCAAGGTGTCGGCCGTGCCGTTCCACAGCTGGGCGCCCGACACCTACGAAGGTGCGCCGACACCGGTCACCGCGTTCCTCGCCACCGCCTCCAAGGCGGCGGGCTTCGTGGCGCTGCTCGAGCTGATCTTCGTGGCCTTCTACCCCCGCCACGACGTGTACCAGCCGCTGATGTGGGCGCTCGCCGCGGCCACCATGACCATCGGCAACCTCATCGCCCTGCGCCAGACCAACCTCGTGCGCATGCTGGCCTACTCGGGCATCGCCCAGGCCGGCTACATCCTGGCGCCGTTCGCGGTGGCCGGCACCAGCGCCGCCGCGGGCGAGCTGGCGCTCAAGGCCATCGTCACCTACCTCGTGATCTACGTGGTGATGAACCTCGGGGCGTTCGCCGTGGTCATCGCCGTGGCCCGCAAGACCCGCTCGGCCGAGATCACCAGCTTCGGCGGGCTGTTCCAGTACGCGCCGGGCCTCACCGTCGCCATGTCGATCTTCCTGTTCTCGCTGGCCGGCATCCCGCCGCTCGGCGGCTGGTTCGCCAAGCTCGTCATCTTCGGGTCGCTGGCGTCGGCCGGCACGACGTCGGGCTACGTGCTGGCCATCCTCGTGGCCGTCAACTCGGTGATCGCGTTCTTCTACTACGCCGCGGGTCATGCGCTACATGTGGTTCGAAGACGCCCCCGACGGCGACCGCACCCCGATCCGCATCCCGGCCTCGTTGCAGATCGCGCTCGTGCTCACGGTCGGCGTGACCCTGATCTACGGCGTGTTCCCCGGCCTCGTGTCGCACTTCACCGACACCGTCAGCCTCCTCAGCCTCGGCCGCTGACCGGTCGGGGTCGACAGGACCCCGAGCTCCACCACCCATCCCGAACTGGTAGCGATCGGTATGTCCCTGGGTTCACAGATCGCCACCAGGCCAGGTCCTGTGGGGGACGTGCGCTGATGGTGACGCCGACTGACCTCGAGGTCGCGGCCCAGATCCGTCGGCGGGGGCCGCTGCGGTTCGACGAGGTGGTCGAGCGGGCGCTGTACGACCCGGTCGACGGGTTCTTCGGATCAGGCGCGGGCGCGGGCCGTCGGGCGGACTTCCTGACCAGCCCGGAGGTGGGGCCGCTCTTCGGGGCGGTGATCGCCCGGGCCCTCGACGAGTGGTGGACCGAGCTCGGTCGACCTGACCCGTTCACGGTGATCGAGGTCGCGGCCGGCGCCGGCACCCTGGCCCAGGCGGTGCTGGCGGCCGCGCCCGACTGCCTCGGCGCCCTCACCTACGTGCTCGTCGAGCGGTCCGAGGCGCTGCGCGACCGACAGCGGGACCGGCTGCCCGTCGGTGACGCCACCCTGGCCTTCCCGCCGTCGGGAGCCGAGGACGTCGACGGTCCGAGCACCGAGGCCGGGCTCGGTCCCCGGGTCGTGTCGCTGGGGGAGATGCCGACCCTGCCGGTCACCGGAGTGGTGCTGGCCAACGAGCTGCTCGACAACCTGGTCTTCCGGCTGCTCGAGCGGTGCGACGACGGCTGGCTCGAGGTGCGGGTCGGGCTCACGGGCGACGACCTGCCCTTCGTCGAGCTCACGGTTCCGGCTGACGACGCCGACTCCCGTCTGGCCGAACGCCTGGCCCCCGGAGCTGCTGTCGGGTCGCGCCTGCCGATCCAGCGAGCCGCGGCCGACTGGCTGACCCGTGCCGTCGCGCTGGTCGAACGAGGTCGGGTTGTGGTGCTCGACTACGCAGCCGAGACTGCGGAGCTGGCTGCCCGGGCCCCGGACGACTGGCTGCGCACCTACCGCGCCCACGGCCGAGGTGGACCGCCGCTCGACGCCCTCGGCACCCAGGACATCACCTGCGAGGTCGCACTCGACCAGCTCGCGCTCATCCGCCGCCCCGGCGTCCACCGATCGCAGGCCGAGTTCCTCGCCGCCCACGGCATCGACGATCTGGTGGCCGAGGGCCGGCGTGTCTGGGCCGAGCGCGCGCACCTCGGCGACCTCGAGGCCATCCGCGCGCGCTCCCGGGTCGGCGAGGCCGAGGCCCTCACCGACCCCGCCGGCCTCGGCGCCTTCCACGTCCTCGAGTGGCCCATCCCCTGACCGACGTCGCTCCGACGCCGGCCCCGGTCCGAGACCCCGTGCGACCGGTCCCGTCTGGTCGTCTGTTCGGTCGATCTGGCCGATCTGGTGCCAGGCGGCTTCGGGCTGCTCAGCCGATCGTGCGCCAGAGGCAGCGGACGAGCTGTCGCCGATCGACGTCGTACCCCTCCCACTTCGCGGGTGGCAGCTCGTCGGCGGCGACGGCGGTGAAGCCCTGGCGGCCGAAGAACGCCGCCGCGTTGGCCGAGGTGGTGCAGGCGAACACCGCGGATAGACCCTTCGCGCGGGCCCGGTCGATCAGCGCCCCGATCAGCCGAGACCCGACTCCCTCACCCGTGAACCGACTGATCGTGTAGATGCTCGTGATCTCGCCGACCCGGAGGGTCCGGTAGGGCGCCACCACCAGCGCCCCGATGCCCACGAGGTGTCCGGTTCGCGCTACCCGCACACCGAGCCCGGTCGCGAGGAGGCGGGCCACGTCGGGCCCGCTCGCGGGAGCAGATATCCCTCGGTCACGCCCCGGGCGACGAAGTCCTCCACCATCGACATGTCGTCGAGGCCGAACGGCTGCACGTCGAGGAAGTCGGTGACGGTGAAGAGCACGCCGGCACCGTCGACGGTGAGCAGCTCGTCCTCGAGTGAGGTGAGCTCGCACACGTTCACGCTGTCGACGCCGTGGCGCAGGGCATGGCCCACGGCATCGGCGACGGTCGGGGGCAGGCGACCGGTTCCCGATCCGCCGTCCCCTGATGCGCGAGGAGCGCGCTCGTCGTCCAGCCGATCGAGCGTCATGAAGCTGCTCATGGCCGATCGCCAATCGCGCGAGCTGTCGGTGATCACCAGCTTCGTGCCGCGCAACTCGACTGCGATCCCCGCCGCGGCGGTCGCCGCCGATCCGGGGAGCGCCGTCGCGATCACGACGCCGTGGTCCGACAAGGCGAGCCACAGGCGAGCCGTCAACGAGGCCAGCTCGTCCTCGTCGAGCTGGTCGTCGTCCTGATCATCGTCGTCCTCGGTGACGGCGGTGCCTGGTCCCAGATCGATCACGTCGGTTCCGACGGCCGCGGCCAACGCGGTGGCGAGGTCCCCTTCGTCGACGACCAGCAGCACCCGGGTTCCGTTGTCGATCAGCAGGCGCGTGATCTGCACGAGGCCGGGCAGCTCGTGCTCGTCGGGATCGCTCACCGACACGACGATCGTGACCCGGCGGAACTCGTCCAGGAAGAACTGGCGCTCGGTCGAGGGCAGCGGCCCGTCGGCCGGAAGCGTCGAAGGCACGGCCGGTATCGTGTCACCTCCACGACGTCGCACCGGCAACGTCGTGCGGGGGACCCGGTCGGGAGTCCCGAGGTTCTAGGCTTCGGGGATGACGATGGCGGACCGGATCCCGCTCAGCCGTGAGCGGATCATCACGGCCGCGGTGGCGATCGTGGACGAGCAGGGTCTCGAGGCCCTCAGCATGCGCAAGCTCGGGGCGGCCCTGGGGGTCGAGGCCATGTCGCTCTACAACCACGTGGCCAACAAGGACGACGTGCTCGACGGCGTGCTCGACCACGTGCTGCGCGAGGTCCCGCTGCCCGACCCGACGCTGGCCTGGGACGATCAGCTCTGGGTCCTCGGTCGGGGCTTCCGTGATGCCGGCCTGGCCCATCCCGGCGTGCTCCCCATGTTCGGGGCCCGGGCCATCCGCACCCTCGAGGGCCACGCGCCGCTCGAGGCCGCGTTCGGCATCCTGCGGGACGCCGGGCTCGACGGCGACTCCGCGCTCGATGCCTTCCTGTCCTTGTCGTCGTTCGTGCTCGGTTTCGTGCTGATCGACATGGGTGGCATGCGCCAGGTCGCCGACGGCCGCGCCATCGGTCCGTCCGAGATCTCCGAGTTGGCAGCCGAGAGCCACCCGAGGCTGATCGAGCTCGGTGAGGCCCTGCGCAACGGCGACACCACCCGGGAGTTCGAGCGCGGCTTCACGATGCTGCTCGATGGCCTCCGCCGCCTCATCGAGCAGCAGCCGCAGGCCTGATCCCGGGCAACTTCACGGAAGTAGGCTCGGTCGCTGATCAACGCCGATCCCGGGGGACCACGCGACCATGCCTGAGCCGACCATGCCCGAGCCCACCATCGAGGACTACTTCGTCGAGGACCGCACCTTCCCGCCGTCGGCCGAGTTCCGGTCGGGCGCACTGGTCGCCGACGACTCGCTCTACGTCGAGGCCGCCGCGGACGTCGAGGCCTTCTGGGCGCGCCAGGCCAGGGAGCTGATCTCTTGGTACGACGACTTCGACACGGTGCTCGACTGGCAGCTCCCGTTCGCCAAGTGGTTCGTCGAGGGCACGCTGAACGTGTCGTACAACTGCCTCGACCGCCACGTCGACGCGGGCCGAGGCGACAAGGTTGCGTTCCACTGGGAGGGCGAGCCGGGCGACACCCGCACCCTCACCTACGCCGACCTGCTCGACCAGGTCAGCCGATTCGCCAACGTGCTCAAGGACCTCGGTGTCGAGCGGGGTGACCGGGTCGGCATCTACATGCCGATGATCCCCGAGCTGCCGATCGCCATGCTGGCCTGCACCCGCATCGGAGCCGCCCACTCGTGCATCTTCGGCGGATTCTCCCCCGACTCGATCACCGACAGGGTCAACGACGCCGAGGCCAAGGTCATCGTGACCGCGGACGGCGGCTATCGACGCGGAGCGGCCGCGCTGCTCAAGCCGGCGGTCGACCAGGCCGTCACCGCCACCCCGTCGGTCACCGCCGTCGTGGTGGTGAACCGCACCGGCAGCGACGTCGAGATGGTCGCCGGGCGCGACCACTGGTATCACGACCTCATGGCGGACGCGTCGCCCGACTGCCCGCCTGAGCACATGGGCAGCGAGGACCTGCTCTACCTGCTCTACACGTCGGGCACCACCGCCAAGCCCAAGGGCATCATGCACACCACTGGCGGGTACCTCACGCAGGTGGCGTTCAGCCACAAGTACGTGTTCGACCTGCACCCAGAGACGGACGTCTACTGGTGCGCGGCCGACATCGGCTGGGTGACCGGCCACAGCTACATCGTCTACGGGCCGCTGGCCAACGGGGCCACCTCGGTGATCTACGAGGGCACGCCCGACACACCCGGTCGCGACCGGCTCTGGTCGATCGTCGAGCGCTACGGCGTGACGCAGATGTACACCGCGCCCACCGCCATCCGGATGTTCATGAAGTGGGGCGACACCGAGCCAGCGGCGCACGACCTCTCCAGCCTCCGGGTGCTGGGCACCGTCGGCGAGCCCATCAACCCCGAGGCGTGGATGTGGTACCACGCCAACATCGGCGGCGGCCGCTGTCCGATCGTCGACACCTGGTGGCAGACCGAGACCGGAGCCCACATGGTCACCCCGCTGCCGGGCGTCACCACCACGAAGCCGGGCTCGGCCACCTTCGCACTGCCCGGCATCTCGATCGAGGTGGTCGACGATCACGGCGTCCCGATCGAGAAGGGCGGCGGCTACCTCACCGTCACCGAGCCGTGGCCGTCGATGCTGCGCGGCATCTGGGGTGACCCCGATCGCTACTTCGACACCTACTGGAGCACCTACGAGGGCAGATACTTCGCCGGCGACGGGGCCAAGCTCGACGACGAGGGCTACCTCTGGCTGCTCGGGCGGGTCGACGACGTGATGAACGTGTCCGGCCACCGGGTGTCGACGACCGAGGTCGAGTCCGCGCTGGTCGACCATCCGGCGGTGGCCGAGGCAGCCGTCGTCGGGGCCAACGACGCCCTCACCGGGCAGGCGATCATCGGCTACGTCATCGTGCGGGGCGAGGTGGGTGAGCCCACTCCCGAGCTGATCGAGGAGATCCGCCGGCACGTCGGCACCAAGATCGGCCCCACGGCCCGTCCCAAGGCGATCTTCGTGGTGCCGGACCTGCCCAAGACCCGCAGCGGCAAGATCATGCGCCGGCTCCTCCGCGACGTGGCCGAGGGCCGTGATCTCGGTGACACCACCACCCTGGCCGACGCGGCCGTGGTCGAGGCCATCCGAGACCAGGCCGCCGCCGCCCCCCAGGAAGACTGACCGCGGATGCCCGTCCCGCAGGACGTGACCCAGCTGGCCAAGGAGAAGCTCATCGAGCAGGTGAGGGGCATCCGCCCTGACCTCGATGTGCGCGGAGGGTTCCGGGCCTCGAAGGGCCTCTCGCCCACGATCCTCGTGCTCCTCGCGGCGATGCCGATGCTGCCGATCGTCGCGGTGGCGGTGGTGTCGGGCCGCTGGTTCCTCCTGATCGTCGCGTTCGCGGTGATGGTTCTCGCGATCGCCATCCTGTTCGGCAAGGTCAACAGCGTCCGGGTCGTCGCCGAGACGGAGGACGACCTGGTGGTGTTCGGCAAGGTCAGCGGTGTGCTGCGCGAGATCGAGCGCCGACCGAAGGCGCTGACGCTCGTGCACTACTGGGACCGCCAGTGGAACAAGGTCATCCTCGGCGACGAGACGCTGTGGGTGTCCCGTCGGTTCTTCGAGCCGACCCTCGAACGTCTCTCGACCAACCCGGCCTGACCCGGCTCAGGAGCCCTCTTGCCCCTCCCGTACGATCCCGACAACTGGCAGTGGCACCGAGGACCGGTCGAGCCGGGCCCGGCAGTGGTGTTCGACATGGACGGCGTCCTGTCCGATGCCGCCGGCCGCCAGCACTACCTCGAGCGGCCGTATCGCGACTGGGAGGCGTTCTTCGCCGCCTGCGGTGACGACCAGCTCATCGACGAGGTGGCCCGACTGCTCGAGGTCCTCGACCCGGGCCTGCAGATCATCCTGCTCACCGCCCGACCCATCCGGGTGCAGCGCCAGACCCTCGGCTGGCTCGAGCGCTACCAGCTCCGATGGGACCTGCTCATCATGCGAGACTTCGGCGACTACGACGCGTCACGCGACTTCAAGCAGCGCACGGTCTGGGAGCTGCGCCAGTTCGGCTTCGACCTCCGCCTGGCCTTCGAGGACGACCGCCGCAACTACGACATGTTCCATGCCGAGGGCATCCCCTGCGTCTACATCCACTCCGGCTACTACGAGTAGCCCGGATCTGCCGCCCTAGGAGACTGCTGAGCAATCGGGAGGCCCGCTCGATTCGCGTTCGGGGTGCGGATCGAAAAGAATGGGCGGATGCAAGGGACGTCTCGGCCGGATCGTGAGTTGCTGGACGCGGCTGCGTTGTGTGGCCATCTGCTGGGGGAGGGGTCGGTGCACGCGTTCTTGGCCGAGCATCGTGGCGTGCTGTTCCCCGACGACATGTTCGCCGATCTGTTCGCGTCGGGCCGGGGCCGCCCGTCGGTGCCGGCCGATGTGATCGCGACGGTGATGGTCCTCCAGGCGCTGGAAGGCAAGTCGGATCGCGAGGCGTGCCGGGCGCTCGAACGGACATCGCGTGGAAGGCCGCGGCGGGCCTGGCGTTGACCGACGAGGCGTTCCACCCGACGGTGTTGACGTTGTGGCGCAACAAGCTGCGGGCGTCGGAGGACCCTCAGCGGATCTTCGACGCGGTCCGCGCGGTGGTCGCCGAGACCGGGGTGATCGCCAAGAAGAACCGGCGGGCGCTCGACTCGACGGTGCTCGACGACGCGGTGCAGCGCCAGGACACGATCACGATGTTGGTCACCCAGATCCGCCGGGTCCGCAAGCTCATCGCCGAAGTCGCTCAGGTGTGGGTGCGTGAGCACAACCTCGAAGGGGGCCGCCCGCCGTGTGATTGGGATGACCCTGCCGACATCGACCGGCTGGTCTCCGAGCTGGTCGACGACGCCAACGAACTGGTGTGGGCGGCCGAAGACCTCCAGCACGAGGGGCTCGTGCTGAGCGAGGTCCAGGCCGACGCGGTGGCCCTGTTGGCGCTGGTCGCCGGCCAAGACGTCGAGCCCGGCGACGGGCCGGGCCGGTGGCGCATCGCCCGGCGCACCGCCCCGGACCGGGTCATGTCGACGGTCGACCCGCAGTCGCGTCACGTCCACAAGACCCAGCACTCCTACCGCGACGGCTACAAGGCCCATCTCGCGGCCGAGCCCGACACCGGGCTGATCACCGACGTGGAGCTCACCGCCGGCAACGTCGGCGACGCCGAAGCAGCACCGGACCTGCTCGACGACGAACCCGCAGGCACCGAGGTCCTCGGCGACTCCGCCTACGGCGCCGGCGAGTTCCGAGCCCACCTCGACGACCACCACATGACCGCCGTGATCAAGCCGCCACCATTGCGGCCCGCGGTCAACGGCGGGTTCACCCTCGACGACTTCGCCATCGACGAGAACGCCGCCACCGTGTGCTGCCCGGCCGGGGTGACCGTGACCATCACCGCGTCACGCTCAGCCCGCTTCGGAGCGCACTGCACGACCTGCCCGGTGCGGTCCCGCTGCACCACCGCCGTCAAGGGCCGCGTCATCGTGTTGCACCCCCACCACGCCCTGCTCGTCGCCGCCCGGATCTTCGCCACCACCGACGAGTTCGCCGAGCCCTACCGCCAGCACCGGCCCATGGTCGAGCGCACCATCGCCTGGCTCGTCCGAGGCCCCAACCGCAAGGTCCGCTACCGAGGCACCGAACGCAACCGGCTCTGGCTCGCCCACCGGGCCGCTGCCGTGAACCTCAACCGGCTCGTCAACCTCGGCCTCACCCACACCACCAACGGCTGGGCCATCGCCTGAACACGCGGCACGGCCCCCGGGCCTGTCAATGAGGGGCGACTCAACGGTACAAGGCCACCAGCGCGGCCGGCTCAACCCTCAACGCCGGCTCTTCGGTCGGACATGACCCGAGGACCAACACCGACCCTACGCCCACCCATTCAACCCAGCCAGGGCGCCTTGCTCAGCAGTCTCCTAGTCGCGGAAGTTGTTGAACTGCAGGGGGATGCCGAAGTCGCCGGCCTTCAGGTCGGCGATGACCGCCTGCAGGTCGTCGCGCTTCTTGCCGATCACCCGGAGCTGCTCGCCCTGGGTCTGGCTCTGGATCCCCTTGAGGCCCAGGCCCTTGATGTGCTTGTTCAGCTCCCGCGCCTTGTCGCTCGAGATGCCGGCCTGCAACGCCGCAGACTGGCGGACCCGACCGCCGGCGGCGTCCTCGACGGTGGCGTAGTCGAGCGCCTTCAGCGAGACCTTGCGCTTGACGAGCTTCTCCTCGAGCACCTGGCGCACGGCGTTGAGCCGGTCCTCGCTGACCGAGCGGAGCTCGATCTCGTTCTCCTTGAGCTCGACGGTGGAGTCGGTCCCCTTGAAGTCGTAGCGGGTGCTGAGCTCACGCGCGGCCTGGTCGACGGCGTTGCGGATCTCCTGGGTGTCCACCTCGGACACGACATCGAAACTGGGCATGGACCGGACACTAGCGAGGACGCGAGCGATGGCACAGGAATCGCTCGGTCCCGCGTGCGGAGCGGCGCGCAGCAGCACCACCACCGAAACGCGCCAGATGGGCGAAGTCGGCGAAGGCCCGCCGGGTGCGAGCACCCTGCGGGCCTTCGTGGAGCCGAAACGCTGACGGGGAGAACCCCGTGGTGGGCCGGGGAGGATTTGAACCTCCGTAGGCTATGCCGACGGGTTTACAGCCCGTTCCCTTTGGCCACTCGGGCACCGACCCAGGAACCGGCCACGTTAGTAGCTCGCGTCGCGCCCGAGAAAACGAGACCGCGGAGCGGACGGTGCGTGCGAGTTGCCAGGCGTGCGGAGCCGAGCGGCGGCGAGTCTCGGGGGTTGCCAGGTGCCAGCGTCCGCCCGCTGCCAGCTTGTGAGCGAGGGCACGGGGATCAAAGCATCTTCTGCATGACGACGACGTCGAGCCAGCTGCCGAACTTGCGCCCGACCTCACGCTCGACGCCGACCTCGGTGAAGCCAGCCGAGCGGTGCAGACCGATGGAGGCCTCGTGGCCGCCGACGATCCGGGCGATGGTGGTGTGGAAGCCGTGCTGGGCGGCCAGGTCGACGAGGTCGCCGAGCAGGCGAGACCCCACTCCTCGGCCCCGCTGATCCGATCGGACGTACACCGAGGTCTCGACCGTCGAGTTGTAGGCCGGTCGCTCGCGAAACGGTGACAGCGACGCGAAGCCGACGATCCCGCCCTCGTGCTCGGCGACGAGCACCACGTGGGCTCCCGATCTGGCCTGCAGCCAGGTGATCTGCTCGTCCAGCGTGCGGGGCACGAGGTCGAAGGTCACCGTCGAGGTCGAGACCTCGCGGTTGTAGATCTGGCGGATGGCTTCGGCGTCGTCGAGCCGGGCGAGTCGAGTCTCCACCCGCCAACGCTACTTCGCACCCTCATGTCGGCTCGCCGGGGCGTGCGGAGCTGGCGGAGCAGCTCCACCGACTGGCCTGGGATGGGCGAAGCCCGCCCGCAGCGAGCTCGCGAGCGAGGGCACGCGAGTGGGCCCCTCAGACAGCGATGCCGGGCCGACGACGGATCGGCGCCGAGGTGTGCTCCGAGACGGGCTCGACGACCGACATGGCTCCCGGTGAGGGCCTCGACCCGGGCCCACGACGGCGACGTCCTCGTCCTGGGTGAGGTAGATCACCTGCTGATCGGCGGACGCCTTCATCAGCAGCTCGAGCAGCTCGGGCTTCATCCGCGGGTCGACCTCGGCCAGCACGTCGTCGAGCAGCAGCGGGAAGCTCTCGCCCCCGGCGCCGATGGACTTCAGGGTGACCAGCCGCTGGAGCAGTGCATGGGCCAGCTCGGCCTCGGACTCCTCTTCGCGGCGACATCGTGATGGCCATGGGATTGCGGTTCGGCATCGACTCCCGGAGGCGAGCGGCCTGCCGGCGGATGTCCGCGGCGTGCTCGACGGCCCACGTCACGGGGATGTCGCCCACCAGCACGCGCCACTCGGCGAGAGCCGCTCGGTGCTCCTCGGCGGCGCGCATCATCGACCGACGGGCCGCGTCGCTGGTCAGCAGCCCGTTGACCCGGTTGATCTGGAACGTCAGGTAGGAGCTGGTCCCGGCCTCGCGCAGCGCGGCCTCCTCGTCGCGGCGGGCCCGCTCGACGCGCTGCCAGAACACGATCGACGCGGCCGTGGCCGCGATGGCCAGCAGCAGGAACGGCGTGGCCAGCCAGAACCCGTACAGCACCGAGATGCACACCGCGACCAGGGCGGCACCGGCGCCGACGAGGAAGGAGAGGTACCGAACCCGCTCGTGCGCCTCCTGGGCCAGTTCGAACGCACGGTGGCGGCGCTCGATCTCCTCGAACATCACGGCGTCCTCGGCGTCGGAGCCGGCGGCCTGGGCGGTCTCGGCCAAGCGCCGCTCTCGCTCCTTGACCCGGTCGGCGACGTCCCACAGGCGACCCTGGTCGATGCGGGCGAGGGCCAGGATGTACTTCTCGACTCGCGATCGGGTGACGAGGTCGTCGGGCTGCATGCACAGCTGCCGGCGGGCGCTGCTGCGGTGAAGGCCGGCCCGCTCGAGCACGTCGAGCCGGTCGCCGTTCGTGAACTGGTCGGTCACGTCGGCCGCGGCCTCGGTGTCGACGACGCGATGGCGGGCGCCGGCCGGGCGGAAGATCGCGTAGCGGGCACCGGCGTCGGATTGGATCTCGAGGTGCACGCCCGACCGACCCGGTCCGAGTGCCCCGAGCAGCTCGGTGATCAGTCCCTCCCGTTCGAGGCCGCCCACACCGGCGATCACGGTCATGCGGTGGTGCAGGTCGAGGCTGAAGGTGTCGTCGCCGGCTTCAATCACGAGTCGTTCGAAGTACACCCCCGGGGCATCGGCGCGGAAAACCCGAAACTTGAGTCATATGGCCTACTCGCTGTGCCTTCGCTCGCAAGCTCGCTGCAGACGGGCTTCGCCCACCCCAGGCCGGTCGGTGGTGCTGCTCCGCGTGCTCCGCCCGCCTGGGTACGGCGTACCAGCGGGTTTCGCGGCGACCACCGACCCGAGGCCATCGTCAGGGCGTGCGTAGCGGAGCGGAGCAGCTCCACCGGAGTACGCCAGATGGGCGAAGCCCGCTCGAGCGAGCTTGCGAGCGAGAGCACAGAGAGTCGCCCGCAGCCGACCGCGAGGCCCTCGTGCTGTCAGCAGGACCGAGGGCCAGGTACCGCGCAGGTTCCGAGTTGGGAGCCGTGCGGACGCCGTGGCATGATGAGCGGCCGTCATCGCGCGAGCGATGGCAGGTGTTGCCCCCTTAGCTCAGTCGGCAGAGCGTTTCCATGGTAAGGAAAAGGTCGACAGTTCGATTCTGTCAGGGGGCTCGTCACAGGTTGGTTGCAGCCCGCTCCGGCGGGCGGCGGCCGAGTCCGGGCGGCGTAGCTCAGTTGGTTAGAGCACTCGGCTCATAATCGAGTTGTCGTCGGTTCGAGTCCGACCGCCGCCACCACCCCGATGTTCGTCGGTGCCGCCCACGCGTCGCCGGCAGCGCCCCGCACCAATCCACCCCGCACCAGTCCACCCCGCACCAGTCCACCCCGCACCACGTCAGCTCCAGGAGACACCCCGATGGCCAGAGAGAAGTTCGAGCGCAACAAGCCGCATGCGAATGTGGGGACGATGGGTCATATCGATCATGGGAAGACGACGTTGACGGCGGCGATCACGAAGGTGTTGGCGGATGCGGATCCGGCGAACAACTCGTTCACGGAGTTCGCGAACATCGACAAGGCGCCGGAGGAGCGTGAGCGGGGGATCACGATCAACATCTCGCATGTGGAGTATGAGACGGCGGATCGTCATTATGCGCATGTGGATATGCCGGGGCATGCGGATTACATCAAGAACATGATCACGGGTGCGGCGCAGGTCGATGGTGCGATCTTGGTGGTGTCGGCGGCGGATGGTCCGATGCCGCAGACCCGTGAGCATGTGTTGTTGGCTCGTCAGGTGGGTGTGCCGGCGATCGTGGTGGCGTTGAACAAGGTCGACATGGTCGATGATGAGGAGCTGTTGGATCTGGTGGAGCTCGAGGTTCGTGAGCTGCTGAGCGAGTACGAGTTCCCGGGTGATGATGTGCCGGTGGTGAAGGTGTCGGCGTTGAAGGCGCTGGAGGGTGATGCAGGTCGCGGTGGATCAGGTGTTGGAGTTGATGACGGCGGTCGATACGTACATTCCGCAGCCGGAGCGGGCGACGGATCTGCCGTTCTTGATGCCGATCGAGGATGTGTTCACGATCACGGGTCGTGGGACGGTGGTGACGGGCCGGGTGGAGCAGGGGATCGTGCACACCGGTGACGAGATCGAGATCGTGGGGATCAAGCCGACGGCGAAGACGACGTGCACGGGTGTGGAGATGTTCCGCAAGTTGCTCGATGAGGGTCGTGCGGGGGACAACATCGGTGCGTTGTTGCGGGGGACGAAGAAGGAGGAGGTGGAGCGGGGTCAGGTGTTGGCGGCGCCGGGTTCGATCACGCCTCATACCGAGTTCGAGGGTCAGGTGTATGTGTTGACCAAGGAGGAGGGTGGTCGTCACAAGCCGTTCTTCACGAACTATCGGCCGCAGTTCTATTTCCGGACGACGGATGTGACGGGGCATGTGACGTTGCCGGAGGGTACCGAGATGTGCATGCCGGGTGACAACACGGAGATGACGGTGGAGTTGATCCACCCGATCGCGATGGAAGAGGGGCTGCGGTTCGCCATCCGTGAGGGTGGTCGTACCGTGGGCGCCGGCCGCGTCACCAAGATCATCAAGTAGACGACTCGCACGGGGGCTCCGCCCCCCTGGACCCCCCGAACGGGTCCGGACGTAGAGAAAGCAGCAATCGCATGGCCAGGAACGACAAGCGCATCGCCGTCACTCTCGAGTGCCAGACGTGCAAGCGCCGCAACTACATCACCACCAAGAACAAGGTGAACGACCGCGAGCGCATCGAGCTCAAGAAGTTCTGCAAGTGGGAGCGCACGCACACGCTCCACAAGGAAACTCGCTGAGCGTCCCTCGGGACCGCGGGCGACGACACGTAACCTCTCGGCCATGCACGGGTCGAACGAGCTGATGCCTGAACTGATGGCCGACCTCGTGGTCGCCGCCCGGGAAGGGGACCGGTCCGCGTTCGACGAGCTGGTTCGGCTCACCTACGCCGACACCTACACCTTGGCGTTCCGGCTGACCGCCGACCCCGAAGACGCGGGCGACGTGGTGCAGGAGTCCTACCTCCGCGCCTACCGCGGCCTGAAGCGCTTCCGCGGCGATGCCCAGTTCTCGACCTGGCTCTACCGGATCACCAGCAACTGCGCCTCCACCCAGCTGGGACGGCGGGCCCGCCATCGCCACGACGAGCTCGACGACGAGATGGTCGTCGACGATCTGCGGTCGGAGGCCAACCCCGAGGCATCGCTCGACTCGGCGGTGCTCCGCGACCGCCTGCAGGTGGCCCTGCGATCGCTGCCGCCCCGCCTGCGGGCCGTCGTCGTGCTCCGCGACGTCTACGACCTGCCCCACGAGGCCATCGCCTCCGAGCTCGGCATCTCGGTCTCGGCGGCCAAGGTGCGCCTCCACCGGGCCCGCCGGCGGCTGCGCGAGCAGCTTTACCCCATGCCTGGTGAAACGGTCGTCGCGTCCCGCCCGACCGTGGTCGCACGCGAGATCGCGGTCGACCACGACGCGCTCGGCGAGACCGCGGTCGATGAGGTCGCCATCCATGAGGCCAGCGTGGACGAGGGAGATGCCCGTGCGGTGTGATTCGGTCGCTGATCGACTGGGCGACGTGGCCTCGGGCTCGGTCGAGCTCGACGATGCCGAGCGGGCTCACATCGAGCAGTGCCTGCGCTGCCAGGCCGAGCTGGTGCAGTACCGCAAGCTGCTGCGCACGCTGCGGGCGCTGCGCACCGAGGTCTTCGACCCGGCCCCGGGTGTGCTCGCCGATGTGCTCGCCAGCCTCGAGGAGGCGGGTGAGCGTCGGGCGGTGCGATCGCTGCTGAGCGGCCGTCGGGCCGCCTATGTGGGTGGCATCGCGGCCGCGGCCGCCGCCACCGCGGCAGCCGGTGGAGCACTGGTGATCGCCAGTCGCAGCCGACGGCGGTGGCCGCTCGCCGGCTGAGCCTCCGGACCTCGATGTTCGGGATTCAGGGCTGTTTGCTATCCTGCCGGCCTGGACAGTTCCCCCTTAGGGCACTAGCTCAATTGGTAGAGCACCGGTCTCCAAAACCGGGGGTTGGGGGTTCGAGTCCCTCGTGCCCTGCTCCAGTACGTCATACCGACGCTCGAGAACGTCTTACCGAAGGTGTGCCTTCATGGCCATGAACCGAGAACAGAAGCGCATGCTGCAGAAGCAGGGCGAGGTCGACTCCGATGGAGAGCCGGTCCGCAAGAAGCGCGACACTCCGACGCGCCAGGCACAGACCCAGGTCAAGGAGAGCCGTCTCTTCAGCCGCCAGGGCATGCACGAGGTGCGGGGCGAGCTGCGCAAGGTCGCCTGGCCCACCCGCTCCGAGACCATCAACTACTCGATCATCGTGTTCGTCGCGCTGGTCGTGATGACCACATTCATCTTCGCCATCGACTGGGTCTTCAGCCAGGCCGTACTGAAGTTGTTCAACGCATGAGCTCTCATGACCGATCATTCATCCACCCCCGAAGACGCGGACCTGACCGGTCCCGCGGACGACGCGATCGAGGAAGCCACGATCGAGGAAGCCGAGGACGAGGCCGAAGCGCTCGTCGAGGACCTCGTCGAGACCGCCGTCGAGGGCGAGGTCGCGGCCGAGGCGCTCGAGGCCTTGGTCGAATCAGGGGCCGAGGGTGACGATGTCGTCGCCGTCGAAGAAGCCCTGCTCGAGGTCGCGGTCGAGGGAGCGGTGGCCGAGGAGATGCTCGAGGAGCTCGCCGAGGAAGCGCTCGAAGCCGAGATCGTCGAGGAGATCATCGAGGTGCTCGACGAGGAGGCCCTGCTCGACGAGGCGTCCTCCGTCCCACTCGAGAGCCCCTTCGACCGACCCGGTCAGTGGTTCGTCGTGCACACGCAGTCGGGCTACGAGAAGAAGGTCAAGCAGAACCTCGAGGCCCGCATCTCCTCGATGAACATGGAGGATCGCATCCACGAGGTCGTGATCCCCATGGAGGACGTGGTCGAGTTCAAGAACGGCAAGAAGGTCGTCGTCCAGAAGAAGGTGTTCCCGGGCTACCTCCTCGTGCGCTGCCACCTCGACGACGACTCCTGGTACGTCGTGCGCAACACCCCTGGGGTCACCGGTTTCGTGGGCCAGGGCGCCAAGCCGTCGCCGATGCGTCGCAAGGACGTCGAGAACTTCCTGCAGGTCAAGCCCGAGGGCGACGAGGCCCCCAAGCGCGGCAAGCCCCGCCTCGAGTACGAGCAGGGCGAGACCGTGCGGGTCAAGGAAGGTCCCTTCGCCGACTTCTCGGGCGAGATCGTCGAGATCAACGAGGACCAGCTCAAGGTGAAGGTGCTCGTCAACATCTTCGGTCGTGAGACCCCCGTCGAGCTCGAGTTCAGCCAGGTCGCCAAGCTCTAGTCCTCGCTGTCCGTGTTCCAGGAGCCAGCTCGGGCGCCGAGTTGGCTTCGGCCGCGGGCAAGACGCCACACTTGTCCGCTGCGTCCGTCGACGCTGACTCGCTAGGAAAGTAAGGAAGCATGGCCAAGAAGAAGGTTTCGGCCGTCGTCAAGATCCAGATCCCGGCTGGTGCGGCCACCCCCGCGCCGCCCGTGGGTACGGCCCTCGGCCCGCACGGCGTGGCGATCATGGACTTCTGCAAGGAGTACAACGCCCAGACCGAGGCGCAGCGCGGCACCATCGTGCCCGTCGAGATCACGATCTACGAGGATCGCTCGTTCACGTTCGTGCTCAAGACCCCGCCGACGTCGGTGCTGATCAAGCAGGCCGCCGGTCTCGAGAAGGGCGCCAACACCGCGGGCCGAGAGGTCGCCGGTTCGATCTCGGCGGCCCAGGTCGCCGAGATCGCCCAGATCAAGATGCCCGACCTCAACGCCAACGACCTCGACGCTGCGAAGCTGCAGGTCGCCGGCACCGCCCGTTCGATGGGCATCACCGTCGACTGAACTGGTCGACCCACCCCGGCGATCCGTCGCCGGTTCCACGGGTGCACCGGAACGACCTCGTCCGGGCACCGTCAAGACGCACCGCTGCATCGATCGACGATGAGGCGGTGCCCGACCCGAGGGAGCCGACATGGCGAAGCATGGCAAGAAGTACACCGACGCATCCCGTCGCTACGACCGGGAGCAACTGCACACCTCGGCCGAGGCCGTGAGCCTGGCCAAGTCGCTGGCATCGGCCACGTTCGACGAGACCATCGAGGTCGCGGTGCGACTCGGCGTCGATCCTCGCAAGGCCGATCAGATGGTGCGTGGCACCGTGGCCCTCCCTTCGGGCACGGGCAAGGACGTCCGCATCGCGGTGTTCGCCCAGGGCGACGCCGCCACCGAGGCCCGGGCCGCCGGCGCCGACTTCGTGGGTGCTGACGACCTCGCCGCCGAGGTCGAGGGCGGCATGCTCGACTTCGACGTGGCCATCGCCACCCCGGACCTCATGCCCCAGGTGGGCAAGCTCGGCCGGGTGCTCGGCCCTCGTGGCCTGATGCCGAACCCCAAGACCGGCACCGTGACCATGGATGTGGCCAAGGCCGTGGCCGACTTCAAGGGCGGCAAGGTCGAGTACCGCACCGACCGCTACGGCAACGTCCACGTGCCGGTGGGCAAGGCGAGCTTCGACATCGATGCGCTCGGCGCGAACCTCCGCACGGTGCTCGAGGAGCTCGAGCGGGCCAAGCCGTCCTCGGCCAAGGGTCGCTACTTCAAGCGGGTCACCCTGGCCTCGACCATGGGTCCCGGCGTCAAGATCGACCCGGGCCGCATGTTCGCCGATGACACCGCTGTCTCAGCCTGATCGCGATCGCCGCCTGATCTCGACCTGATCTCCGCGTCGTGATTTCTCCGGCTCCGGCCGGACGAGTACCGTCTCCACCCACAACTAGCTCTGCTCGCCAGAGACCTCTGGTGCCCCTCCGGGGGCCGAACGGGCCCAGCCCGCCAGACGAGGCGAACACTCCTGACTGATCTCCGGGGCGTTCGCATGCGCGAGCGCCCTGTGTCGTCCCCGGCGCAGGTTCCGCCACCTCCGGGTGGCATCCGCAACCGGACCGCACCGCCCGAGGCGGTGCACCGAACGAGAGAGGAAAGGAGGTGCGATGGAGAACCCGAGACCAGAGAAGGTGGCTGTCGTCGACGAGGTGCGTGAGCGCTTCTCGGCCAGCAGCGCCGCCCTGCTGACCGAGTACCGAGGGCTCGACGTGGCCCAGATGGCTGCGTTGCGGCGCTCGCTGCGCGAAGCAGGGGGCAGCTACAAGATCTACAAGAACACGCTCGTGCGGTTCGCCGCCCGCGATCTCGGTCTCGAGATCGAGGATCTGCTGACCGGGCCGACGGCCATCGCCTTCGTGCGACGGCGACGCCGTCAACGTGGCCAAGGCACTCCGTGACTTCGCCAAGACCAACGAGAACCTCGTGGTCAAGGGCGGCGTCCTCGGAGACAAGCTGCTGACCGCAGCCGAGGCCAAGGCCCTGGCCGACGTCGCTCCCCGCGAGGAGCTGCTCGCCCGCCTGGCCGGTGCCATGGCGGCTCCGATGCAGCAGTTCGCCGGACTGCTCCAGGCCGTGCCGCGCAGCTTCGCCTATGGGCTGGCCGCGCTCATCGAGCAGGGAGGCGCTCCCGGCGCCCGCGTCGACGAGCCCGCCGAAGCACCCGCAGCCGAGGCCCCTGAAGCCGAAGCATCTGCTCCTGAGGCCACCGAGGCCCCTGAGGCATCCGCAGACGACGCACCCGAAGCATCTGCTGAGGCACCCGCCGACGCACCGGTCGAGGCACCCGCCGACGCCGCCGAATCCGAAACCGAAACCGAAACCGACGCCGTGGCCGATGCTGCGGACACCCCCACGGAGGAAAGCTGATCATGGCCACCAAGGAAGAGATCCTCGACAGCATCGCCAGCATGAGCGTGCTCGAGCTCAGCGAGCTGCTCAAGGACTTCGAAGAGAAGTTCGGCGTCACCGCCGCCGCTCCCGTCGCTGCTGCTGCAGCTGCTCCGGGCGCCGCCCCGGCCGAGGCCGCGGAGGAGCAGGACGAGTTCGACGTCGTCCTCACCGCCGCCGGTGACAAGAAGATCCAGGTCATCAAGGAGGTCCGTGCACTCACGAACCTCGGACTCAAGGATGCCAAGGACCTCGTCGACGGCGCCCCCAAGTCGGTTCTCGAGAAGGTGGCGAAGGAAGACGCCGAGAAGGCCAAGGCCCAGCTCGAAGAGGCCGGCGCCACCGTCGAGCTCAAGTAGCCGACGCGGCCCGAGCCGCACCCGCATCGCCCCGGAGGCCACGACCCCAGGTCGTGGCCTCCGGTCTGTTCTCGGGGGTGCTCCCGATGTACCCCGGATGCGTTGCCGGGCGGGTTCGGGGGCGCATCTCGTCCGGTACGGTGCGGCGGTGATCACCAACCTCCTCGTCGAGTGGGTCGGCCCGGAGCTGCGGGCCACCTGGAGGGGTGGGGACGACCCTACGGTGTTCGTCAGCGCCGACCCCGACGATGCCGGCACCGTCATCGTGCCGGTGACCGTCGCCGGCGGTGTGCGGATCCTGGGCCTGCCGGAGGGTTTCCGGGCCTACGTGCACGTGCTCGACCTCGACGGTCGCTTCGTCGTCGGGGCCGAGCGGTTGATCCGGTTGGGGCGAGCGGGTCACGCGGTCGACCTCGGTGGACGGCCGGCCGGCCCTGACCAGGTCACCGGGTGGGGTCGCCTCTACGCCGGTGACCCCATCGACGATCTCGATGGTCCCGGTCTCGAGGTCCTCCGAGGCCTGCGGCTCGGCACGATCTGCGACCTTCGCCGCGGGCTGGGGTCCTCGGGCCGACCGAGCTGGCTCGAACCGGCGGTCCGCTGGGAGCTGCCCGGGGTGGGGGAGGACGATGCCGCCCAGCTGGCCGAGGTCGCCACCATAGCGGCCGACCGATCCAACCACCCGCTGCTCTTCCACGCAGGCGTCGGTGAGGACCGAGCGGTCGTCGTCGCCGCCCTGCTGTTGAGCGCAGCCGGAGTCGCCGACGCCGAGCTCCCGTTCTTCCCCACCCGGCCTCAGGTGCTGGTCGACCTCCGCGAGGAGCACGGCTCGATCGTCGGCTACCTGACCGGCGCCGGCGGGCTCGACGTCGCGGTGGTCGACGCCCTGCGCGACGCGCTCTGCTCGAGCTGATCCGCGGGCTGACCTCTTCATCCCTCCCATGAGGTCGGCCTACTAACGTTCACGTCGATTTCACCCGGGTGAACCCTGGGCAACGGGAGGGAGGGGAGGTGAGATGGCCAAGAAGAAGAAGAGCAAGAAGAAGGACAAGAAGAAGAAGGGCAAGAAGAAGTAGCCCACTGCGCCGGGCGCAGGATCTCGGGCCGTCGTGTGCGCCGTCACCGGTGACACGGCGGCCCGATCGGGTGCCGGGGGGCGGTGGCCGGGAGCCCGTTCGTCATCAGTTCGAAATGTGGGGAAGCCTTGACCTGTACCGCGGATCGTCTTACCCTGCCCGCAACCTGCACGGGGAAGTAGTGGTTGATCCCCCGAGTGTGGCCCGACGGAGAAAAACCTCGGGTTGCTCTTAGGCGCGGGCGCGCCTAGCATCGTCTCTGCCGTGCACGCCCGTCCCGCTCTCGCCAGACCCTTTTTGGCGACCCTGCGCGTCTGGGTACGGATGCCGCGTCATCACCGCCGTCCGCCTGTCTCCAAGGGGTAATCCTTGTCTGCTCGCCCTGCCATCCGGGACCGTTACTCGTTCGCGAACCTCGAAGAGGTTCTCGATCTCCCGGACCTGATCGCCATCCAACGAGCCTCGTTCGAGTGGTTCCTGAACGAAGGGCTGGCGGAGACCTTCCGCGACATCAGTCCCATCAAGGACTTCACCGAGACCCTCCAGCTCGAGCTCGAGTTCGACCCCGACGACGAGGACCTGCGGCCGCCGCCGAAGTTCTCCGTCGAGGAGTGCAAGGAGAAGGACATGACCTTCTCCGCGCCGATCTTCGTGCGGGCCCGGTTCATGAACGCCACCACGGGTGAGATCAAGGAACAGACCGTCTTCATGGGCGACTTCCCCATGATGACCGACAAGGGCACGTTCGTGATCAACGGCACCGAGCGCGTCGTCGTGTCGCAGCTCGTCCGTTCGCCGGGCGTCATCTTCCAGCCCGGTGAGCGCTTCCGCCTGCGCAACCTGACCAAGCACCAGCTCGTCACCGGCACCATCCACCCCTACCGCGGCGAGTGGATCGAGTTCGACGTCGAGCAGAAGCCGGGCAAGGACGTCACCGCCGGCTGCCGCGTCGCCCGCAAGCGTCGCCTCAGCCTGTTCGTGCTGCTCCGGGCCCTCGGCTACGACGAGGAGAACCACCCGGGGTTCCTCCAGAAGTTCGTCAACCACTTCGACTTCCTCGAGGGTCAGTGGGAGAAGGACCGTGAGCTGGCGGTCACCCAGGACGAGGCGCTCGTCGAGATCTACAAGCGGGCCCGTCCGGGCGAGCCGCCGTCGGTCGAGTCGGCCAAGGCCTACTTCCGCAACGCGTTCTTCGAGAACCGTCGCTACGACCTCAGCCGGGTCGGTCGCTACAAGCTGAACCGCAAGCTCGGCCCCGAGCTCGACAAGATCGAGCAGATCTTCGGCATCGAGCTCGAGCGCCCCGAGCTCGACCAGCCGGTGCTCACCCCGGCCGAGGTCCTCGCGGCCACCACCTACCTGCTGCACCTGGTCAACGCCGAACCGGGCTACCGACTCGACGACCAGGACCACTTCGCGAACCGCCGCATCCGCTCGGTCGGCGAGCTCATCCAGAACCAGGTGCGCATCGGCCTGTCCCGCATGGAGCGGGTCGTCCGTGAGCGCATGACGACCCAGGACGTCGAGGCCATCACGCCCCAGACCCTGATCAACATCCGGCCCGTGGTCGCGGCCATCAAGGAGTTCTTCGGCACCAGCCAGCTCTCCCAGTTCATGGATCAGGTCAACCCGCTGTCGGGCCTCACCCACCGCCGTCGCCTCTCGGCGCTCGGCCCGGGCGGTCTCTCCCGTGAGCGGGCCGGCTTCGAGGTCCGCGACGTGCACTTCAGCCACTACGGCCGCATGTGCCCGATCGAGACCCCTGAGGGTCCGAACATCGGCCTCATCGGTGCGCTGTCGACCTACGCCCGGGTCAACGAGTTCGGCTTCATCGAGTCGCCGTACCGCAAGGTCGTCAAGGGTCGGGTGACCGACGAGATCGTGTACCTCGCGGCGGACACCGAAGAGGAGTACGTCCTCGCTCAGGCCAACGCTCCGCTCAACCCGGACGGCACCTTCCGTGACGAGCGGGTGCTGGTGCGGCGCTCGCCGCAGGCCGCCACGCTCGGCGAGCTCAAGCTGCAGCTCGAGCGTGACGTCTTCTTCGGCGCCACCACCGAGATCTCCTCGGTGGCCCCGTCCGAGGTCGACCTCATGGACGTCTCGCCGAAGCAGATCGTCTCGGTGGCCACCGCGCTCATCCCGTTCCTCGAGCACGACGACGCCAACCGGGCCCTGATGGGCGCCAACATGCAGCGCCAGGCCGTGCCCCTGCTCAAGGCCGAGGCGCCCTACGTCGGCACCGGCATCGAGGCCCGCGCCGCTCGCGACGCGGCCGACATGATCATGGCCGACGACGACGGCCAGGTCGTGGCCGTCGACGGCACCAGCATCACCCTCGAGTACAAGACCAAGGGTCGCAAGGTCTACCGGCTGCTCAAGTTCGAGCGCTCCAACCAGGACACCTGCATCAACCAGAAGCCTCGCGTCCGCGAAGGCGACAAGGTCCACAAGGGCGACATCCTCGCCGACGGTCCCTCCACCGAGAACGGCGAGCTCGCCCTCGGCAAGAACCTGGTCGTGGCCTACATGACCTGGGAGGGCTACAACTTCGAGGACGCCATCATCCTCTCGGAGCGCCTGGTCAAGGACGACGTGCTCACGTCGATCCACATCCACGAGCACGAGATCGATGCCCGTGACACCAAGCTCGGTCCCGAGGAGATCACCCGGGACATCCCGAACCTCTCCGAGGAGATCCTCGCCGACCTCGACGAGCGCGGCATCATCCGCGTCGGCGCCGAGGTCGACGCCGGCGACGTGCTGGTGGGCAAGGTCACCCCCAAGGGTGAGACCGAGCTCACCCCCGAGGAGCGCCTCCTGCGGGCCATCTTCGGTGAGAAGGCCCGTGAGGTCCGCGACACCTCGCTCAAGGTGCCCCACGGCGAGTCCGGCAAGGTCATCGACGTCAAGGTGTTCAGCCGCGACGAGAGCCATGAGCTGCCCCCGGGCGTCAACCAGCTGGTCCGGGTCTACGTGGCCCAGAAGCGCAAGATCAGCGTGGGCGACAAGCTGGCCGGTCGTCACGGCAACAAGGGCGTCATCTCCAAGATCCTCCCGCTCGAGGACATGCCCTTCCTCGCCGACGGCACCCCGGTCGACATCATCCTCAACCCCCTCGGCGTGCCGTCCCGCATGAACGTGGGCCAGATCCTCGAGGCGCACCTCGGCTACGCCGCCCGGTGGGGCTGGGACGTCAAGGGCGAGAAGGTCGGCGACGAGCCGACCCGCGGGGTCGAGAGCAAGACCCGCACCAACACGCCTCCGGCCACCCTCATCGCCACACCCGTGTTCGACGGTGCCCACTGGGACGAGGAGGATCAGGCCGGCAAGCACCCGACGATCCAGCACATCTTCGAGAACCTCACCCCCGAGGCCACCGACTTCGAGGGCAAGCCGCTCTACGGAGACGGCGGTCGGCTGATCCAGCGCAACGGCAAGACCACGCTCTACAACGGTCGGTCGGGCGAGGCCTACGACAACCCGATCACGGTCGGCATCGTCTACATCCTCAAGCTGGCTCACCTCGTCGACGACAAGATCCACGCTCGTTCGACGGGTCCCTACTCCATGATCACCCAGCAGCCGCTCGGTGGTAAGGCCCAGTTCGGTGGCCAGCGCTTCGGCGAGATGGAGGTCTGGGCCCTCGAGGCCTATGGCGCCGCCTACTGCCTGCAGGAGCTGCTCACCATCAAGTCCGACGACGTGCTCGGCCGCGTGAAGGTCTACGAGGCCATCGTCAAGGGCGAGAACATCCCCGAGCCCGGCATCCCCGAGAGCTTCAAGGTGCTCATCAAGGAGATGCAGGCCCTGTGCCTCAACGTCGAGGTCCTCTCCACCACCGGTGAGGAGATCGAGATGCGTGAGCTCGACGAGGACATCTTCCGTACCGCCGAGGAACTCGGCATCGATCTGTCACGTCCCGAGCGGGGCAGTGACGAAGAAGACGCCCGCCGCCAGGCGGAGAGGGGCTAGCAGCATGCTCGACGTCAACAACTTCGATCAGCTTCGCATCGGTCTGGCCACGGCCGACTCGATCCGCACATGGTCCAACGGCGAGGTGAAGAAGCCGGAGACCATCAACTACCGCACGTTGAAGCCCGAGAAGGACGGCCTCTTCTGCGAGAAGATCTTCGGTCCCACCAAGGACTGGGAGTGCTACTGCGGCAAGTACAAGCGCGTCCGGTTCAAGGGCATCATCTGCGAGCGCTGCGGCGTCGAGGTGACCCGCTCGAAGGTCCGGCGTGAGCGCATGGGCCACATCGAGCTGGCCGCGCCGGTCGTGCACATCTGGTACCTCCGCGGCACCCGTTCGTGGCTGGCCTACCTGCTGATGGGCACCGAGGTCCGCGAGGAGCTCAAGGCCAAGCAGCTCGAGAAGGTCATCTACTTCGCCGCCAACCTGGTGGTGTGGGTGGACGAGGAGCGTCGCCACGAGGAGCTGCCGAACCTCGAGGTGGAGATGCTCGGCGAGCGCGACGCCATCGAGAAGGAGCGCGAGCTGGCCATCGCCAAGCGCTTCGAAGAGCTCGAGAAGGAGCTCGCCGACCTCGAGGCCGAGGGCGCCAAGGAGTCCGAGATCAAGGCCCGTCAGCGGTCCGGCGACAAGGACATCACCATGATCCGCGAGCAGTTCGATCTCGAGATCGACGTGCTCGTCCGGGCCTTCGACGAGTTCAAGGACCTGTTCGCCCGCAAGATCATCGAAGACGAGATGCTCTGGCGTGAGCTCACCGATCGCTACGGCGAGTACTTCGAGGGCGGCATGGGCGCCGATGCCCTGGCCCGCCTGATCGAGCGCATCGACTTCGACGAGGAAGAGGAGAAGCTCCGCGCCGCGATCGACCCGCAGGAGGGCCAGCGGCCCCTGTCGGCCCAGCGCAAGCAGAAGGCCATCAAGCGCCTCAAGATCGTCTCGGCGTTCAACCGCCGTGACGAGAACGGCCGCCGGGTCAACGACCCCCGGGCCATGATCCTCGAGGTCGTGCCGGTGATCCCGCCGGAGCTGCGCCCGATGGTGCAGCTCGACGGTGGCCGCTTCGCCACGTCCGATCTGAACGACCTCTACCGACGGGTGATCAACCGCAACAACCGGCTCAAGCGCCTGCTCGACCTGGGTGCGCCGGAGATCATCGTCAACAACGAGAAGCGCATGCTGCAGGAGGCCGTCGACGCGCTGTTCGACAACGGCCGCCGTGGCCGGCCGGTCACCGGCCCGGGCAACCGCCCGCTCAAGTCGCTCTCCGACATGCTCAAGGGCAAGCAGGGCCGCTTCCGGCAGAACCTGCTCGGCAAGCGCGTCGACTACTCCGGCCGTTCGGTCATCGTGGTCGGCCCGACGCTCAAGCTGCACCAGTGCGGCCTGCCCAAGCTGATGGCGCTCGAGCTCTTCAAGCCCTTCGTCATGAAGAAGCTGGTCGACGCCGAGCTGGCCCAGAACATCAAGTCGGCCAAGCGCATGGTCGAGCGTCGTCGCCCGCAGGTCTGGGACGTGCTCGAGGACGTCATCAAGGAGCACCCGGTGCTCCTCAACCGTGCCCCCACGCTGCATCGCCTCGGCATCCAGGCCTTCGAGCCCGTGCTGGTCGAGGGCAAGGCCATCCAGCTCCACCCGCTCGTGTGCCACGCCTTCAACGCCGACTTCGACGGCGACCAGATGGCCGTGCACCTGCCGCTGTCGGCCGAGGCCCAGGCCGAGAGCCGCATCCTCATGCTGTCGGCCAACAACGTGCTGAGCCCGGCCGACGGCCGTCCGCTGGTCACGCCCACCCAGGACATGATCATCGGTGCCGCCTACCTCACCGAGCAGGTGACCGGGGCCAAGGGCGAGGGCAAGGTGTTCCGTCACCTCCACGAGCTCGAGCGGGCCTACGAGGCCGGCGACGTGTCGCTGCACGCCGACGATCGAGTTCCGGTCCCCGAAGCTCGTCGACACGCCGGCCAACGGCACGTCGGCGACGTACCACAAGACCACGGTCGGTCGGGTCTTCTTCGACACCGCCCTGCCGGCACGGTTCGCCTTCATCAACGAGCGCGTCAACAAGCGACAGATGGGCGAGCTGGTCGACACCCTGGCCGATCAGTACGAGAAGTCCGAGGTCGCCGCCAGCCTCGACGCCATCAAGAACCTGTGCTTCCGGTTCGCCACCAAGTCCGGCCTGACCGTCTCCATCGACGACGTGCAGACCCCTCCCGAGAAGGCCGAGATCCTCGACCGTCACGAGAAGGAAGCCGACAAGGTCGAGAACCAGTTCCGTCGGGGCATCATCACCGACGGCGAGCGTCGCCAGAAGGAAGTCGAGATCTGGACCAACGCCACCGACGAGGTGCGCGTGAAGATGGAGGAGTCGCTCAAGGCCCAGCAGTTCAACCCCATCGACATGATGGTGGGCTCCGGTGCTCGAGGGAACATGATGCAGGTCCGCCAGATCGCCGGCATGCGCGGCCTGGTGGCCAACCCCCGCGGTGACATGATCCCCCGCCCGATCAAGAGCAACTTCCGTGAGGGCCTCACCATGCTGGAGTACTTCATCTCCACGCCCGGCGCCCGGAAGGGTCTGGTCGACACCGCCCTGCGCACCGCCGACTCGGGCTACCTCACCCGACGTCTGGTCGACGTGGCCCAGGAGCTCATCATCAACAGCGACGACCCGTTCGCCCCGGGCCCCGACGGCAGCACCCGTCCGGTCCGCGGCATCTGGATCGAAGACGTCGCTGCCCGACGAGCCCGGCAAGCGCTACTACCTCGACAACCGCATCTACAGCCGGGTGCTGGCCGACGACGTCACGCTGTCCGACGGCACGGTGCTGGCCAAGGGCTCGACGGTGCACGAGGAAGAGCTCGAGCTGCTCCGCGACGATCCGGGCGTGACCCGGCTCCGCGTGCTGTCGCCGCTCACCGACGATTCCGACGTCGGGATCTCGGCGGCGAGCTACGGCCTGTCGCTGGCCACCAACAAGACCATCGAGACCGGCGAGGCCGTGGGTGTCATCGCGGCCCAGTCGATCGGTGAGCCGGGTACCCAGCTCACCATGCGTACCTTCCACACCGGCGGCATCGCCGGTGGCCAGGACATCGCCGGCGGTCTGCCCCGTGTGGTCGAGCTCTTCGAGGCTCGCAGTCCCAAGGGCAAGGCCACCCTCACCCGGCTGTCGGGTGTGGTCCGCATCGCGGACGACGAGGGCAAGGGTCGAGTGGTCACGGTCGTGGCCGACGACGGCACCGAGGAGAGCTACACGGTGCCGAGCCTCGCTCGCCTCGAGGTCACCGAGGGTCAGGAGATCCAGGCCGGCGACGCCATCGTCGAGGGTCCCCGCGATCCCAAGGAGCTGCTCGAGATCAAGGGCATCCGCGAGACGCAGGCCTACCTCGTGTCCGAGGTCCAGAAGGTGTACCGCGATCAGGGCGTGCCGATCCACGACAAGCACGTGGAGCTGATCGTCCGCCAGATGACCCGCCGGATCGCCGTGCAGGAGCCGGGAGACTCCGACTTCCTGCCGGGTGAGCGCGTGGACCAGAAGGTGTACACCGACACCAACCGGGCGCTGGTCCAGGAGGGCAAGACGCCCGCCGAGGGCCGTCCCGAGCTGATGGGCATCACCAAGGCATCGCTGGCCACGGACTCGTGGCTGTCGGCGGCGTCGTTCCAGGAGACCACCCGGGTGCTCACCGAAGCCGCCATCGAGTCGCGCAGCGACTCGTTGCTGGGCCTCAAGGAGAACATCATCATCGGCAAGCTCATCCCCGCCGGGACGGGCATGGCGAACTACCGGGAGATCGTCACCAACGCTCCCGATTACCAGCCGATGGAGTTCTACTCCTCCGCCGACGAGGAGCAGGACCTGGCCGAATGGCTGGCGGGTCGCTCCGATCTGGTGGCCGGCAACGGCGATCTGGCCGACGTGGGCGCCGAGCTCCCCGACGCCAAGGTCATCGACCTCCCCACCGGCGGCGACGCCGCCAGCTGACCATCACGAGGTCGTCCGCCCGGGTTCCGGATCCATCCGGGGCCCGAGCGGTCGGCTGATCAGGGTTTGCCCCGTCTGGGACCTCACCCCTAGCATTGTCCTCCGGCTCTGTCGCGGTAGCGATCGAGCTGACTTCTCTTCAGCACGTCAGGAAAGGTGCCTTCGTGCCCACCATCCAGCAGTTGGTCCGCAAGGGCCGCGAGTCGAAGCCGGCAAAGGGCAAGACGCCGGCGCTCAAGGGCGCCCCGCAGCGTCGTGGAGTGTGCACCCGCGTGTACACCACCACCCCGAAGAAGCCGAACTCCGCCCTTCGCAAGGTGGCTCGTGTGCGGCTGACCAGCGGCATGGAGGTCACCGCCTACATCCCTGGCGAGGGTCACAACCTGCAGGAGCACTCCATCGTGCTGGTCCGTGGCGGTCGTGTGAAGGACCTCCCGGGCGTGCGCTACAAGATCATCCGCGGCACCCTCGACACCTCCGGTGTGCGCGACCGCAAGCAGGCCCGTAGCCGCTACGGCGCCAAGAAGGACAGCTGACATGCCTCGCAAAGGTCCCGCCCCGCGCCGTGAACTGATGCCCGACCCGATCTACCACTCGGTGCTGGTCACCCAGATCGTCAACAAGGTCCTCCAGCGCGGCAAGCGCTCCACCGCCGAACGGATCATGTACCAGGCGTGCACCATCATCGAGGAGAAGTCGGGCGCCGAGCCGCTTGCCACCCTCAAGCGCGCCGTGGACAACGTGAAGCCCCAGCTCGAGGTCAAGAGCCGTCGCGTCGGTGGCGCCACCTACCAGGTGCCGGTCGAGGTGCGCCCCCGTCGGGCCAACACGCTGGCGATCCGCTGGATCGTCGGCTACTCCCGCCAGCGTCGCGAGAAGACCATGGCCGAGCGCCTCGCCAACGAGCTGCTCGATGCCTCCAACGGCGTCGGTGCCTCGGTGAAGCGCCGTGAGGACATGCACAAGATGGCCGAGTCCAACAAGGCCTTCGCTCACTACCGCTGGTAGCCCGCCGGTCCCGGCGTGAGCCGGCCCCGAGCTCGCACCGACCGGAACCACTCGGTCGGTGCTGCCGCGAAGGGGCGCCCGCCGAACACGACCCCCGGCTCCGGCCCCACTCACCACCCGCCTCAGCCGCACCCGAGCTCGACGAGCCCGGAAGTTCCACGAGAGATAGAGATCCCGATGGCCAGGACACACCCCCTCGAGCGCACCCGCAACATCGGCATCATGGCGCACATCGATGCCGGCAAGACCACCACCACCGAGCGGATCCTCTACTACACGGGCCGCAACTACAAGATCGGTGAGGTCCACGAGGGCGCGGCCACGATGGACTGGATGGTCCAGGAGCAGGAGCGCGGCATCACCATCACGTCGGCCGCCACCACCTGCATGTGGAACGACCACCGCATCAACATCATCGACACTCCCGGCCACGTCGACTTCACCGTCGAGGTCGAGCGCTCGTTGCGCGTGCTCGACGGCGCCGTCGCGGTGTTCGACGGTGTGGCCGGCGTCGAGCCCCAGACCGAGAACGTCTGGCGCCAGGCCAACAAGTACGGCGTGCCCCGCATGTGCTTCGTGAACAAGATGGATCGCCTCGGCGCGGACTTCTTCAAGGCGCTCGACAGCATCCGCGACCGCCTCGACTGCACGACCGCGGTGATCCAGCTGCCGATCGGCGCCGAGGGTCACTACAAGGGCGTCATCGACCTGCTCACCATGCAGGCGCTCGTCTGGGAGGACGAGGAGCTGGGCGCCAAGTGGATCGTGCAGGACATCCCGGCCGACCTGATCGACCAGGCCACGCAGTACCGGGCCGAGCTGGTCGAGACGCTGGCCAACTTCGACGAGACCATCCTCGAGAAGTTCGTCGGCGAGGAAGAGGTCAGCGCCGACGAGCTGCGGGTGGCCATCCGCCGCTCGACCATCGCCAACGAGGTCGTCCCGATCCTGAACGGCACCGCGTTCAAGAACAAGGGCGTGCAGCCCCTCCTCGACGCTGTCGTCGACTACCTGCCCTCGCCCATGGATCTGCCGCCGACCCAGGGCATGAACCTCAAGGGCGACCGAGACGCTCGAGCGCAAGCCTGACGACAACGAGCCCTTCTCGGCGCTGGCGTTCAAGATCATGACCGCCCCCGACGTCGGCAAGCTCGTCTACTTCCGGGTCTACAGCGGCCAGATGCCAAAAGGTGCGCAGGTCTACAACAGCCGCACGGGCAACAAGGAGCGTCTCGGTCGCGTGCTCGAGATGCACGCCAACCACCAGCAGGACCGCGACGGCGTGTTCGCCGGCGACATCGTGGCCGGCATCGGCCTCAAGAACACCAAGACCGGCGACACGCTCTGCGCCATCGACGCTCCGATCGTGCTGGAGGAGCTGGAGTTCCCCGAGCCCGTCATCCATGTCGCGGTCGAGCCCAAGACCAAGGCCGACCAGGACAAGATGAGCAAGGCGCTGTTCTCGCTCTCCGAGGAGGACCCGACCTTCCAGGTCCGCTCCGACGAGGAGACCGGCCAGACCATCATCTCCGGCATGGGCGAGCTGCACCTCGAGGTGCTGGTCGACCGCATGCTCCGCGAGTTCCGGGTCGATGCCACGGTGGGCAAGCCACAGGTGGCCTACCGCGAGACCATCAGCCAGAAGGTCGAGAAGAGCACCTACACGCACAAGAAGCAGACGGGTGGCTCGGGCAGTACGCCGAGGTCACGATCTCGATCGAGAACACCGGTGCGGGCGGCGGCTACGAGTTCGTCGACGGCATCAGCGGCGGCAAGATCCCCAAGGAGTACATCCCTTCGGTCGACGCCGGCATCCAGGATGCGATGACCGCCGGTGTGCTGGCGGGGTACCCCACGGTCGACGTGCGCGCCACCCTCACCGACGGCAAGTACCACGACGTCGACTCGTCGGAGATGGCGTTCAAGATCGCCGGCACCATGGCGTTCAAGGAAGCGGCCCGCAAGGCCAAGCCGATCCTGCTCGAGCCGATCATGAAGGTCGAGGTCGTCACCCCCGACGACTACATGGGCGACGTCATGGGCGACCTGTCCAGCCGGCGCGGCAAGCTCGGTGGCATGGAGCAGCGCGGCAACAGCCAGGTCATCAACGCCCAGGTGCCCCTGTCGGAGATGTTCGGCTACGCTACCGACCTGCGTTCGCGCACCTCGGGTCGCGCCACCTACACGATGCAGTTCGATTCGTATCAGCAGATGCCGTCGAGCGTGCAGGAAGAGATCGTCACCCGCGTCCGCGGCGAGTAGTCGTCGCACACAGCTGTTCGTCATTCGTCACGCGTCAGTTCCAGTTTCGGAAAGCCTTCAGGAGATCACGTCATGGCCAGAGAGAAGTTCGAGCGCAACAAGCCGCATGCGAATGTGGGGACGATGGGTCATATCGATCATGGGAAGACGACGTTGACGGCGGCGATCACGAAGGTGTTGGCGGATGCGGATCCGGCGAACAACTCGTTCACGGAGTTCGCGAACATCGACAAGGCGCCGGAGGAGCGTGAGCGGGGGATCACGATCAACATTTCGCATGTGGAGTATGAGACGGCGGATCGTCACTATGCGCATGTGGATATGCCGGGGCACGCGGATTACATCAAGAACATGATCACGGGTGCGGCGCAGGTCGATGGTGCGATCTTGGTGGTGTCGGCGGCGGATGGTCCGATGCCGCAGACCCGTGAGCATGTGCTGTTGGCTCGGCAGGTGGGTGTGCCGGCGATCGTGGTGGCGTTGAACAAGGTCGACATGGTCGATGACGAGGAGCTGTTGGATCTGGTGGAGCTCGAGGTTCGTGAGCTGCTCAGCGAGTACGAGTTCCCTGGTGATGATGTGCCGGTGGTGAAGGTGTCGGCGTTGAAGGCGCTCGAGGGTGATCAGGTCGCGGTGGATCAGGTGTTGGAGTTGATGACCGCGGTCGATACGTACATTCCTCAGCCGGAGCGGGCGACGGATCTGCCGTTCTTGATGCCGATCGAGGATGTGTTCACGATCACGGGTCGTGGGACGGTGGTGACGGGCCGGGTGGAGCAGGGGATCGTGCACACCGGTGACGAGATCGAGATCGTCGGGATCAAGCCGACGGCGAAGACGACGTGCACGGGTGTGGAGATGTTCCGCAAGTTGCTCGATGAGGGTCGTGCGGGTGACAACATCGGTGCGCTTCTGCGGGGGACGAAGAAGGAGGAGGTGGAGCGGGGTCAGGTGTTGGCGGCGCCGGGTTCGATCACTCCTCATACCGAGTTCGAGGGTCAGGTGTATGTGTTGACCAAGGCGGAGGGTGGTCGTCACAAGCCGTTCTTCACGAACTATCGGCCGCAGTTCTATTTCCGGACGACGGATGTGACGGGGCATGTGACGTTGCCGGAGGGTACCGAGATGTGCATGCCGGGTGACAACACGGAGTTGACGGTGGAGTTGATCCACCCGATCGCGATGGAAGAGGGGCTGCGTTTCGCCATCCGTGAGGGTGGTCGTACCGTGGGCGCCGGCCGCGTCACCAAGATCATCAAGTAATGACCGCAGACGAGTCGAGAAAGCAGCACCGTTCCCATGGCTGACAAGCAGAAGATCCGGATCAGGCTCAAGGCCTACGATCACGAGATCATCGACCAGTCGACGAAGAAGATCGTCGAGACGGTCGTGCGCACCAACGCAACCATCCGAGGCCCGGTGCCGTTGCCCACCGAGAAGCACCGCTACACGGTGATCCGGTCGCCCCACAAGGACAAGGATTCGCGCGAGCACTTCGAGATGCGCATCCACAAGCGCCTGCTCGACATCCTCGAGCCGTCGCCCAAGACGGTCGACTCGCTGCAGCGCCTCGACCTTCCGGCCGGCGTCGACATCGAGATCAAGATCCAGCAGGCCTAGGCCCACTCGATCTGCAGCACGTCATCGAACAAGAGCCCGGCGCTTCGGCCCCGGGCTCTTGTCGTTCTCGCCCCAGGTGGTCGAGCGGGGCCCGAGGTTGGTGCGTAGCGTGCGCAGGATGACGTTCACCGCCGAAGATCTCGAGACCCTGGCGGGGCTGGTGGCCGACAACTGGCGGTCCGGGGTCGATCGCGACTGGTCGGCGCGGGCCGGCACGCTCGACCTGTCGTGCACCCAGACCGCCGACCACGCGGTCGACTGCACCCTGGCTCCCGCGTTCTTCCTGGCCAGTCGCAAGCTGGACAGCTATCCGGCCGGCGAGCCGTTCACACTCGGCCCCGACGCACGACCGCTCGATCTGGTCGAAGCGGTCGAGACCGCGGCGCGAGTGCTGACCGGGGTGGTGGCGGCCGCTGGTCCAGAGGTACGGGCCGTCATCTGGCTGCGGCCTCAGGTCGAGGCTCGACCGGCCGAGGACTTCCTGCCCCGTGGTGCGCTCGAGCTGGCCCTGCACGCCCATGACGTCGGCCTGGGCCTCGACCTGCCGTTCGTCCCACCCGACGGACTCTGTGCGCGGCTCCGTGGGCACACCCGGCGCTGGCCGATGTGGGACCTGTCCGGGTGGACGCCCCCGACGATGGACGGCGAGCCGTGGCTCGATCTGCTCCGGTCGTCCGGTCGATCACCGACCGGCGAGTAGCAGCGAAGGCCCGAAGATCTCGGACCTCAGCCGGCCGCCGACGGATCGACCCCTTCGAGCCAGGGGATCAGCCAGGGCGGGAAGGGGATCGTGTCGCCCCTCGCGGCGAGGTCCGTCTGCTCGGCGGCCATCTGGGCGGCGAGCCGCACGGCCATACCCGGACGCTGCCGCAGCGCACGTACGGGGCAGACCTGGGTCTTGATGGTGAAGAGGATGGCTCCGGTGCGCGGCAGCCGGACCAGGGTCTGGCGCTCGCTGCGCAGCCAGACCCCGTCGATGCCCGACGCGTCGGCAGCGAACGAATCGGGCGATTCGTGGGGCTCGGGACGGTAGAGGTCGTCATGATCGTGGAACGACCGGTTGCGCCGGACGACAGGGCGATCGAGGCGGAGGCGGTCGAAGAAGCGGTCCACCTTCGCCTCGAGCTCGTCTGCGTAGTGGGGGACGGGCGCGTGGATCGCCGCGAGCGACCGACCGAGCTTCTCGTGAAGTCGCCAGTGCGACGGGAAGCACAGCGATGCCGCCTCGAGCCGATACCGACCCTCGTGCTCGACGAGCACGCAGAGGTCCTCCTGCACCAACCGCCCCGCCGCATCCAGCGGGTGCAACGGACGGGGCTGCCGTTCGGGGTGGATCGGGAGCTCGGGGTGGTGGGCGGCGAGCCAGGTGGTGATCAGCTCGAGCACCTCGGTGCTGGGACCGAGGGCATCGGGACGCGCGGCGAAGACGTCGTCGGGCTGCTCGGACAGGAGGCGCCGCTTCAGGTCGAGCTCGGTGCGGTGGCGATCGTCGAGGACCAGCCAGTCGTCGAGATCCAGGGTGCGGATGCCCATCGACAGCCATGGCGGACCCACCTTCGGGTCCAGCTCGTCGAGCCAGGCCGGAGCGACCGTTTCGGAGGGTTCCACCGACCAAGTATGGGCGGTTCGGGCAGGTCGTCGCCGAGGCCGTTCGCACCCGCTTTGGATCTCTCGGACGTTGACCGCTATGATCTCGCTCTCGTGTGCACGGGACCGCTCGGCGGCCTGACGCACCGAACTGCTCGAACCTCGAACTGACGTCTGCGTCGGCCACTGCCCTCCAGGTGGTGGAACCCCGCAGCACAACCGAACAGGCGCTCCGCCGGGAATCTCCCCGTGCGGAGCGTCCGCGTGAACAGGCACCCGTCGCTCATCCGTGACGAGGCCGGCCCCGACGCAAGCAACAGACACAGAAAGAACGCAGCCGGTATGGCGAACAAGGCACTCGTCGGCGAGAAGGTCGGCATGACCCAGGTCTGGGATGACGCAGAACCGCGTCGTCCCGGTCACCGTCGATCAAGGTCAGCCCCTCCGCGTCGTCCAGATCAAGACCCCCGAGCGCGACGGGTACAGCGCGCTGCAGGTGACCTTCGGCGACGAAGGACCCGCGCAAGCTGAACCAGCCCGAGGCCGGCCACTTCGACAAGGCCGGCGTCGCCGCCGGGCACCGAGCTCGTCGAGCTGCGCCTCGACGACGTCTCCGGCTACGAGGTCGGCCAGGAGATCACCGCCGACATCCTCGCCGCCGGCGACCTCATCGACGTCACCGCCGTGAGCAAGGGCAAGGGCTTCGCCGGCACGATGAAGCGTCACAACTTCAGCGGCCAGAAGGCCTCCCACGGCACGCACCGGGTGCACCGCAAGCCCGGCTCGGTCGGCGCCTGCGCCACCCCCGCCCGGGTCTTCAAGGGCACCCGCATGGCCGGTCGCATGGGCGGCGAGAAGGTCACGACCCTCAACCTCGAGGTCGTCGAGGCCGACGCCGAGCGCGGCCTGCTGCTCGTCCGGGGCGCCGTGCCCGGCCCCAAGGGCGGACTGGTCATCGTGCGCGACGCCGTCAAGGCGTCCGCTGCAGCAGAGGGTGGTAAGCCTGATGCCCAAGGTCACCGTCAAGGACCCAGCGGCGCCGATGCAGGGCTCCGTCGACCTCGACGAGCTGTCTTCGGCATCGAGCCGAACGCTGCCGGTCATGCACCAGGTGGTCACCGCGCAGCTCGCCGCCCGTCGGGCCGGCACGCAGAGCACCAAGACCCGGGCCGAGGTCCGCGGCGGTGGCGCCAAGCCCTGGAAGCAGAAGGGCACCGGCCGCGCCCGTCAGGGCTCGCATCCGGCTCCCGCAGTGGAAGGGCGGCGGCGTGGCCCTCGGCCCGAAGCCTCGGAGCTACGCCCAGCGCACCCCCAAGAAGATGATCCGGCTGGCCCTGCGCTCGGCCCTGTCCGATCGGGCGGCCGAGGGCAAGGTCATCGTCGTCGACGAGCTGGGGCTTCGACACCCCGAGCACCGAAGTCGGCCGTCGCCGCGCTCGGTGCGCTCGGGGTCGACGGCCGGCATCGTGGTCGTCGTCGGCGCCGACGACGCCGTCGCCGCGAAGAGCTTCCGCAACCTCCCGAGGTCCACATCCTCGAGGCCGGCGAGCTCAACGCCTACGACATCCTCGTGCAGCGACTACGTCGTGTTCACCCGCGACACGCTGCCCGCCGTCCCTGCGACGCGCCGGCCAAGAAGCCCAAGGTGAAGGCCGACAAGCCTGCTGGCGCCGCCGAAGCCGCGAGCCGGCCGCCGCACCGAAGCCTGCCGCCGCGCCGGAGGCCGACCGCTCCCGAGGCCAGACCGACGCTGACACCACCGAGCCAGGAGGCGACGCCGACATGGCCAGCGACCTGCCCAACCGTCCGCCGAACACTGACGAGGCCGCCAAGCCGGTCGACCCGTCCGAGCGGGTGAAGCCCGCGGGCGAGAAGACCGACCCTCGCTTCGAGGCGGCTCGCAGCAAGGCGGAGAAGGAAGCCGAGGTGCGCGCCGCCAAGGAGGCCGTCACCGACGCCGACCGACGAGGCGGTCGCCGACCGAGGACGCCGACGCCGCCGACGAGACAAGCCCAGCCGGCGGCTTCTCGTTCAACCAGACCACCGAGGGCGAGGCGAGCGACCAGTGAAGGATCCCCGCGACGTCATCATCGAGCCGATCGTGAGCGAGAAGTCCTACGCGCTGCTCGACCAGAACGTCTACACGTTCAGGGTCCACCCCGACGCCAGCAAGCCCGAGATCAGCGACGCCATCGAGACGATCTTCGACGTGAAGGTGCTCAAGGTGAACACGCTCAACCGCAAGGGCAAGCGCAAGCGCAACCGCCGCACCGGCACCTTCGGCAAGCGGCCCGACACCAAGCGGGCGATCGTCACCCTCGCCGAGGGCGACAGCATCGACCTGTTCGAGGCATAGAACCATGGCACTCCGCAAGCGCAAGCCCACCAGCGCCGGCCGTCGTTTCCAGACCGTCTCCGACTTCTCGGAGATCACCAAGACGACGCCCGAGAAGACGCTGCTGGCCCCCAAGCCCAACACCGGTGGCCGCAACAGCTACGGCCGCAAGACCGCCCGCCACAAGGGCGGCGGCCACAAGCAGCAGTACCGCATCATCGACTTCCGTCGGACCAAGGACGGCGTGCCGGCCAAGGTCGCCGCCATCGAGTACGACCCGAACCGCAACTGCCCGCATCGCTGCTGCTCCACTACCTCGACGGCGAGAAGGCGCTACATCCTCGCTCCGGCCAACGTGCCGGTCGGCGACCTGCTCCAGAGCGGCCAGGGCTCCGAGATCCGTCCCGGCAACGCCCTGCCGCTGCGCTACATCCCCGTCGGTACCACCGTGCACAACGTCGAGCTCAAGCCCGGCGGCGGCGGCAAGATGGCCCGCAGCGCCGGCACGAGCGTCCAGCTCGTGGCCAAGGAGGGCGACTATCGCCACCCTGCGCCTGCCGAGCACCGAGATGCGCCGCGTGCCGATCGACTGCCGGGCCACCGTCGGCGAGGTCGGCAACGCCGAGGCCGAGCTGATCAAGATCGGCAAGGCCGGCCGCAACCGCTGGAAGGGCGTGCGTCCGCAGACCCGCGGCGTCGCCATGAACCCGGTCGACCACCCGCACGGTGGTGGCGAGGGCAAGACCTCCGGTGGCCGCCATCCCGTGTCGCCCTGGGGCAAGCCCGAGGGCCGCACCCGCGACAAGAACAAGCCGTCGCAGACAGCTCATCGTCCGTCGTCGCCGCACCCGCGGCTCGCGCCGGTAGAGGGGAGCACACACGTCATGCCTCGCAGTCTGAAGAAGGGCCCGTTCGTCGACGACCATCTGCTCAAGAAGGTCGACGACCTGAACGAGCAAGAGCGAGAAGCGCGTCATCAAGACGTGGTCGCGCCGCTCGACGATCATCCCCGAGATGGTCGGCCACACCATCGCCGTGCACGACGGCCGCAAGCACGTGCCCGTGTACATCACCGAGTCGATGGTCGGCCACAAGCTCGGCGAGTTCGCCCCCACCCGCACCTTCCGGTTCCACGCCGGCCAAGAGCAGAAGGGACGGCGATACGATGGCGTTCGGCACCAAGACCAACGAGCGGCCCGGCACCCGGGCCCAGGTCAAGTACGTCACGGGTCTCGGCCTACAAGGCCCGCGAGGTCCTCGACCTCATCCGCGGCGAGCCGGTCGCCCGGGCCCTCGAGATCCTCGAGTTCGCCGAGCGCGACGTCGCCCGCGTGATCCTCAAGTGCCTCGAGTCGGCCATCGCCAACGCCGAGCACAACGACCAGCATCCCGGCCGACGAGCTGTACGTGTCGGCCTGCTACGCCGACGAGGGCCCGACCCTCAAGCGCTGGCGCCCCCGGGCCCGTGGCCGCGCCACCCGCATCCGCAAGCGCACCTGCCACATCACGATCATCGTGAGCCGCATCGCCCCCGACGAGCTCGAGCTGATGCGCGCAGCGGGAGATCGCCTCCGGTGGACGCGGCGGCGGCCAGGCGGCCGCCGAGGCCCGCCGCCAGCGGGTGCTGCGCAGCCGCCAGACCAAGGCCGAGAAGAAGGCCGCGGAGGCCGAGGCCGAGGCACGAGCACGATCACGACCACGAGGGTCACGATCACGACGGTCACGACCACGAGGACGAGGTCGTCGAGACCGACGCGGTCGAGGCCGCCGAGTCCGTCGAGGACGCTCGACCGAGCGACGACGACCACCGAGGTCGCCGACCGCCGAGGCCGACGACACCGACGACACCTGACGAGCAGGCCGGCGACGACGCGCGCTGCCGACGAGGACAAGGACAGCTGATGGGCCAGAAGGTCAACCCCTACGGGTTCCGCCTCGGCGTCACCACCGACTGGAAGTCGCGTTGGTTCGCCGACCGCCGCGAGTACGGCGAGCTACGTCATCGAGGACTGGAAGATCCGCAACTACCTCATGACCCAGCTCCCGCACGCGGCCATCAGCCGCGTCGAGGTCGAGCGCACCCGTGACCGCCTGCGCGTCGACGTGCACACCGCTCGTCCGGGCATCGTCATCGGTCGCCGCGGCGCCGAGGCCGATCGCCTGCGGGCCGGGCTCACCGAGCATCACCGGCAACAACAAGGTGCAGCTCAACATCCAGGAGATCAAGCAGCCCGAGCTCGACGCGGCGCTGATCGCCCAGGGCGTCGCCGACCAGCTCGCCGGTCGTGTCGCGTTCCGCCGGGCCATGAAGCGTGCCGTGCAGAACGCCCAGAAGGCCGGCGCCCTCGGCATCCGGGTGCAGTGCTCGGGCCGCCTCGGCGGCTCCGAGATGGCCCGCACCGAGTGGTACCGCGAAGGTCGGGTGCCGCTGCACACGCTGCGCGCCGACATCGACTACGGCTTCCGCGAGGCCAAGACCACCTACGGCCGCATCGGCGTGAAGGTCTGGATCTACAAGGGCGACATCCTCCCCTACAAGAGCGTGCTCGAGGACAAGATCACCAAGGAAGCGGCCATGGCCGTCGGTGAGACCTCGGGTCAGGCCAAGCCGCGCAAGGTCGTGTCCTCGTCCGCCGCCGCCCGCCGCAAGCCGACCGAAGGCGCCGAGGCGACCGAGCCGGTCGTCGAGGAAGCCGCTCCGCTGGTCAAGGAGGCCGATCCCGAGCTCGAGCGACTGCTCGCCGAGGAAGAGGAGATCGAGCGCTCGGTCCGCGAGCACCACGAGACCCCGCACTTCCGCCCCGGGGACGGTGACTGACATGTTGATGCCCCGCAAGGTCAAGCACCGCAAGCAGCAGCGCGGCCGCATGCGCGGTCAGGCCAAGGGCGGCACCGAGGTCACCTTCGGCGACTACGGCATCCAGGCCCTCGAGCCGGGATGGATCACCGCCCGCCAGATCGAAGCCGCCCGTATCGCCATGACCCGCCACATCAAGCGCGGCGGCAAGGTCTGGATCAACGTGTTCCCCGACAAGCCCGTCACCGAGAAGCCGGCCGAGACCCGCATGGGTTCGGGCAAGGGCAACCCCGAGCGGTGGGTCGCCGTCGTCAAGCCCGGCCGCATCATGTTCGAGCTGTCCTACAACGACCCGGAGGTCGCCAAGGCGGCCATCGACCGGGCCATCCAGAAGCTGCCGATCAAGGCCCGCTTCGTCGCCCGTGAGGAGGCGTTCTGATGGCCAAGCACGACCTGGCTCTGAAGGAGCTGCCTGACGCCGAGCTCTTCGAGAAGCTCGGAGCCAGCCAAGCAGGAGCTGTTCAACCTGCGGTTCCAGCACGTCACCGGCCAGCTCGACAACACGGCCCGCCTGGGCCAGGTGAAGAAGGACATCGCCCGGGTGAACACCGAGCTGCGTGAGCGTGAGATCGCGGCGGCCGAGGCGCTCGCATCCGGCTCGAACGAGGAGACGGCCTGATGGCTGACGAGAACACGACCGTGTCGGACACGGAAGCCCGTACGAACACCCGCAAGGTCCGCGAGGGCCTGGTGATGTCGAACGGCATGGACAAGACCGCAGTGGTGGCCGTCACCGATCGCGAGCGCCACCCCCGCTACAACAAGACCGTGCAGCGCACCACGAAGCTGTACGTCCACGACGAGGCCAACGACCTCAACGTCGGTGACCGGGTGCGCGTGCAGGAGACCCGGCCGCTGTCGAAGATGAAGCGCTGGCGCCTCCTCGAGGTCCTGGAGCGTGCCCGATGATCCAGCAGGAGACCCGACTCCGCGTCGCCGACAACAGCGGCGCCAAAGAGGTGCTCTGCATCAAGGTGCTCGGCGGCTCGCGTCGCCGCTACGCCTCGATCGGCGACATCTTCGTCGCCACGGTCAAGGACGCCATCCCCGGCGCCGCCGTCAAGAAGGGCGACGTCGTCAAGTGCGTCGTCGTCCGGGTGAAGAAGGAGAAGCGTCGTCCGGACGGTTCGTACATCCGGTTCGACGAGAACGCCGCGGTGCTCATCAACGACCAGCAGCAGCCGCGTGGCACGCGCATCTTCGGCCCGGTCGGCCGCGAGCTGCGCGACAAGAAGTTCATGCGCATCGTCTCGCTGGCCCCGGAGGTGCTCTGATGAAGATCCGCAAGGGCGACCGCGTCCAGGTGCTCGCGGGCAAGGACCGTGGCAAGACCGGCACCGTCACCTTCGCCTACCCCGCTCGAGGGCAAGGTCGTCGTCGACGGGCTCAACATCGCCAAGAAGCACCAGAAGCCGACCCGTTCCACCATGCAGGGCGGCATCATCGACAAGGAGATGCCGATGCCGGTCTCGAACGTGGCCATCGTGTGCCCGTCCTGCGGCAAGCCGACCCGTGTCGGCTACCGCTTCGAGCCCGACGGCACCAAGGTGCGCATCTGCCGCAAGTGTGAAGGTGATCTCGCATGAGCACGTCCACCAAGCGAGCTCCCGCGGCTCAAGCAGCGGTACAACGACGAGATCCGGGCGCAGCTCAAGGACTCGCTCGGCCTCGGCAACATCATGGAGGTCCCGCGGCTCGAGAAGATCGTCCTCAACATGGGCGTCGGTCGCGCGACCGATCAGGCCAAGCTGCTCGAGGGCGCCATCGTCGACCTCGAGATCATCACCGGCCAGAAGCCGCTCATCGACCCGGGCCAAGAAGTCCATCGCCGGCTTCAAGCTGCGTGAGGGCAACGCCATCGGCGGCAAGGTCACCCTGCGAGGCGATCGCATGTGGGAGTTCTTCGACCGGCTCATCAGCCTGGCGATCCCCCGCATCCGTGACTTCCGCGGCCTGCCGGCGAACTCGTTCGACGGCCACGGCAACTACACCTTCGGCGTCACCGAGCAGCTCATCTTCCCCGAGATCGACTACGACCAGGTCGACACGACCCGGGGCATGGACATCACCATCGTCACCACCGCCCGTACCAACGCCGAAGGCAAGGCCCTGCTCGAGCGCCTTCGGCTTCCCTTTCAAGCGTGAGGGGCAGCAGTAATGGCCAAGAAGGCGCTCATCGAGAAGCAGCAGCGCACGCCGAAGTTCAAGGTGCGGGGCTACACCCGCTGCCGCCGCTGCGGCCGACCCCGTGCGGTGTACCGCAAGTTCGGTCTCTGCCGCGTCTGCCTGCGCGAGCTCGCCCACGCCGGCGAGCTGCCGGGCGTGACCAAGGCCAGCTGGTGACGGGAGGATGCCGACATGACAATGACTGATCCCATCGCCGACATGCTGACCCGCATCCGCAACGCCAACGTGGCGATGCACGACGAGGTCCGCATGCCCTCCTCCAAGCTGAAGGAGTCGCTCGCCGAGCTCCTCCAGAAGGAGGGCTACATCGAGGGCTTCACCGTCGCCGACGACGCCACCCGTCCGGGCAAGGTGCTCACCGTCACGATGAAGTACTCGCCCGAGCGCGCCCGCGTCATCTCGGGCGTGAAGCGCATCTCCAAGCCCGGTCTCCGGGTGTACATCAAGGCCGACCGGGTGCCTCGCGTGCTCGGTGGCCTCGGTGTCGCCGTCCTGTCCACCAGCCAGGGGCTCATGACCGACCGCGAGGCGCGCAAGCGTCGCATGGGCGGCGAGATCCTCTGCTACGTCTGGTAGGGGGTTCGCCATGTCACGCATCGGCCGTTCCCCGATCCCCGTCCCCTCTGGGGTCGAGGTCACCATCACCGGCAACCACATCGACGTGAAGGGCCCGAAGGGCCAGCTGCAGTTCGACGTGCCCGGCGAGATCACCATCCGCCAGGACGGCGAGCGAGCTCCTCGTCGAGCGCCCGGACGACGAGCGCGAGAACCGGGCCATGCACGGCCTCGTCCGCTCGCTCGTCAACAACATGGTCGTCGGGGTGACCGACGGCTTCCGCAAGGACCTCGACATCGTCGGCGTCGGCTACCGGGCCACCGCCAAGGGCCCCGGCAAGCTCGAGCTCGCGCTCGGGTTCAGCCACCCGGTCAAGGTCGACGCTCCCGACGGCATCACCTTCGAGGTCCCGACGCCGACCACCATCGGCGTCGTCGGCATCGACAAGGAGCTCGTCGGCCAGGTCGCCGCCAACATCCGAGCGATCCGCAAGCCCGAGCCCTACAAGGGCAAGGGCGTGCGCTACCGCGACGAGCACGTGGTCCGCAAGGCCGGAAAGACAGCGAAGTAGGCATCATGAGCTATAGCGCCAAGCAGAAGCGGGAGGCCCGCGTCCGCCGCCACCTCCGGGTCCGCAAGAAGGTCCGGGGCGATGCGGCACGGCCTCGTCTGGCCGTGTTCCGCTCGAACCGCCACATCAGCGCCCAGGTGATCGACGACCGCTCCGGTCGCACGCTCGCCTCGGCCTCGACCAACGAGGCCGACCTGCGATCCGGGTCGGGCAACATCGACGCCGCCACCAAGGTCGGCACGCTCGTCGCCGAGCGGGCCAAGGCGGCCGGCGTCGACAAGGTCGTGTTCGACCGCGGCGGCAACCTGTACCACGGGCGCGTCGCGGCCGTGGCCGACGCGGCCCGTGAAGCCGGACTGGAGTTGTGATGGCCAGCAACGTGAACGATGCGCAGCTGCGTGAGTCGCGCGTCATCAACATCAACCGCGTGGCCAAGGTGGTCAAGGGCGGTCGCCGGTTCTCGTTCACCGCTCTCGTGGTGATCGGTGACGGCGCCGGCCGGGTCGGTCTCGGCTACGGCAAGGCCAAGGAGGTGCCCCTCGCCATCCAGAAGGGCACCGAGGAGGCTCGCAAGAACCTCTTCTCGGTCCCGCTGGCCGGCAGCACGATCATGCACCCGATCATCGGCGAGATGGGCGCCGGTCGCGTCCTGCTCAAGCCGGCTGCTCCCGGTACCGGCGTCATCGCCGGTGGCGCGGCCCGAGCCATCCTCGAGGAGGCCGGCATCCACGACGTGCTCTGCAAGTCGCTCGGCTCGGCCAACCACATCAACGTGGCCCGCGCCACCATCGCCGGCCTCAAGGCGCTCAAGCGCCCCGACGAGATCGCCCGGCTGCGTGGCCTCGACCCCGAGGAGTTCGTCCCCGCCGGCCTGCTCAAGGCCTACCACGAGAGCGAGCGCGGGCCGTACGTTCCCGACGAGGTCGCCTGATGGCTGAGCTGAAGGTCACCCAGGTCCGGTCGACGATCGGCGCCAAGCCCAAGACCCGGGGCACCATGCGCGGCCCTCGGTCTCGCGGCATCGGGCAGACCAACACGCTGCCCGACCGCCCCGAGATCCGCGGCATGATCGCCCGGGTCCCGCACCTGATCACCGTCGAAGAGGTCGACGGCGCCAAGGAAGAGGCCAGTTCGTGAAGATCCACGATCTCAAGCCCGCCGAGGGCTCGACCAAGAACCGCAAGCGCGTCGGTCGCGGCATCGGCGGCAAGGGCGGCAAGACCGCCGGCCGTGGCACCAAGGGCCAGCGCGCCCGCGGCACCATCCCGGCCGGCTTCGAAGGCGGCCAGCTGCCGCTGCACATGCGTGTGCCGAAGCTCAAGGGCTTCAACAACCCGTTCCGGGTCGAGTACCAGGGCATCAACCTCGACGTGCTCGATGCCAGCGGCCTCGACGACGTCACCCCCGAGACCCTGCACGACCTGGGCCTGACCCACAAGGGCGCGCTCGTCAAGGTGCTCGGCCGGGGCGAGATCACCCGTCCGCTGCAGGTCAAGGCCCACGGGTTCTCGAAGTCCGCCGAGGCAGCCATCGTGGCCGCGGGCGGTACGGTTGAGGTCCTGCCGCTGCCCTGGGGCGATCGTCGTCCGCCGGCCAAGGGCAACCACCTCACCAACCGCTAGCATCTCGCCCTCCGACCGGTCGCTGCTCAGGAGCCATCCCTGGTGCTTTCGAGTCTGCGCAACATCTTCAAGGTCCCCGACCTGCGCAACAAGGTGCTGTTCACGATCTTCATGATCGCGATCTACCGGTTCGGGGCCTACCTCCCGGTGCCGGGCATCGACCTGACGGCCGCTCAAGACGCTCAAGGACAGCGCCGAGCAGGGCGGCGTGCTCGCGTTCCTCCAGCTGTTCTCCGGCGGCGCGCTCACCCAGTTCGCCATCTTCGCGCTCGGGATCATGCCGTACATCACGGCGTCGATCATCATGCAGATCCTCGGCGTGGTGATCCCGAAGCTCGAGCAGTGGCAGAACCAGGGCGCGGTCGGCCAGCGCAAGATCACCCAGTGGACCCGCTACGTCACCATCGGCATCGCCGTCGTGCAGTCCACCGGCCTGACCTACCTGTTCCACAACGGCGGCGGCGGCTTCTCGCGGCGGCAACACCACCGGCCTCGACCTCGTGCCCAACTACGACGCCGGCCACGTGGCGCTCATCGTGCTCACCCTCACCACCGGCACGGCGCTGCTGATGTGGATGGGTGAGCCATCACCCAGCGGGGCATCGGCAACGGCATGTCGCTGCTGATCTTCGCCTCGGTCGTGTCGCACCCTCCCGTCGCAGGGCAGCAACATCAAGGCCTCGGCCGGCAACGTGGCGCTGATCGTCACGCTGATCGTGTTCGTCGCCATCCTGGTGGCCATCGTGTTCGTCGAGCAGGGCCAGCGCCGCATCCCGGTGCAGTTCGCCAAGCGGGTGGTCGGCCGGCGCATGTACGGCGGGCAGAGCACCTACATCCCGCTCAAGGTCAACCAGGCCGGCGTCATCCCGATCATCTTCGCCAGCTCGGTGCTCTACCTGCCGCAGCTGCTGTCGTTCGTGCTGCCCGGCCGACGGCTGGGGCAAGTCCGTGCAGAACTTCGTCAACGACTACCTGGTCAAGCCCGACTCGATCGTGCACCTCGTCTTCTACGGCCTGCTGATCATCGGCTTCGCGTACTTCTACACGGCCATCACGTTCGACCCGGCCAAGCAGGCCGACACGCATCCGCAAGCAGGGCGGCTTCATCCCCGGCATCCGGCCCGGGCCCCAGACCGAGCGCTACCTGGCCAAGATCCTGTCCCGCATCACGCTGCCCGGCGCGCTGTTCATCGCCGCCGTCGCCCTGGTGCCGTCGCTCGCTGCTCACCCACTTCCTCCGCCGGCAACCAGGTGCTCGTTCTCCGGCATCTCGATCCTCATCGCCGTGGGCGTGGCCCTCGAGACGATGAAGCAGATCGACAGCCAGCTGATGATGCGCAACTACGAGGGGTTCCTGAAGTGACGTGCGGCCGCGTGCCGAAGCTCGTGTCATCTTCGGGCGTCAGGGTGCCGGCAAGGGCACGCAGTGCCGCGCCTGCTGTCCGAGCACTACGGCGCGCCGCACATCTCCACCGGTGACATGCTGCGCGAGGCCGTGGCCGAGGGCACCGACTTCGGGCGCAAGGCCAAGGAGTACATGGACTCGCGGCGAGCTGCTGCCCGACGAGATCATGCTCGGGCGTCATCGACGAGCGGCTCGACCCACGCCGACGTCGTCGACCACGGCTTCCTGCTCGACGGCTTCCCCCGCACGGTGGGCCAGGCCGAGGCGCTGCTCGACGATCACCGCCGATCGACCTGGCCGTCAACCTCGAGGTGCCCGAGCGACATCGTGCTCGAGCGGCATGCTCGAGCCGGCGGGTGTGCAGCGACTGCGGCACCATCTACTCGATCGCCCAGCCGCCGCCTCGCACGCTGGACCTGCGACGACTGCGGCGGCGAGGTCGTGCAGCGCGCCGACGACACCCCCGAGGCCATCAGCAAGCGGCTCGACGCGTACGAGCGCGACACCGTCCCGGCCATCGCCTGTTCGCCGAGCGCGGCCTGCTGGTCGAGGTCGACGGCGTCGGCACGCCCGACGAGGTGCTCGAGCGCGCTGATCGACGCCGTCGACGCCCGCGCCGCGGTCTGAGCGTCGTCCGATGATGATCGGCCCGCTCGGCGTCGGTGCAGCGCACCCCGGCCGAGATCGCCATGATGCGCCGGGCCGGCCGGGTCGTGGCCGAGATGCACGAGCAGCATCCGCGCCGCCGATCCGCCCCGGCGTCACCACCGCTCGAGCTCGACCGCATCGGCCGCGACGTGCATCGAGCGGCGGGGCGCCACGTCGAACTTCCTCAGCTACCACGGCTTCCCGGCGGTGATCTGCGCGTCGCCGAACGACATGATCGTGCACGGCATCCCCGGCGACGTACCGCCTCGCGCGAGGGCGACATCATCTCGATCGACTGCGGCGCGATCGTCGACGGCTGGCACGGCGACGCCGCCTTCACCGTCGGCGTGGGCGAGATCACCGCCGAGGCGCAGCGGCTGATCGAGGTCACCGAGGCCTCGCTGCACGCCGGCATCGCCGCAGATGGTCGCCGGCAACCGCATCGGCGACATCGGCCACGCGGTGCAGGCGCGTGGCCGAGGCGGCCGGCTTCTCGCGTGGTGCGCGAGTACGTCGGCCACGCCATCGGCCAGGCCATGCACGAGGAGCCCGAGGTGCCCAACTACGGGCGCCGGGCAAGGGCCCGAAGCTGCGGGTCGGCAACGTCTTCGCGGTCGAGCCCATGGTCAACGCCGGTTCGCCCGACACCGATGCTGCTCGACGACGGCTGGAGCGTGGTCACCGCCGACGGCGCGCTGTCGGCCCACTGGGAGCACACCATCGCCATCACCGACGACGGCCCCGAGATCCTCACCGCTGCCCGATTGAGCGCTCGGCTGCGGCTCGTCGACGCTCAAGTTGGAGCAATCGGGCCGGGGACGCTAGCTATCTCCCTTCGCCTCGGAAGCACCTTTGCGCTTCGCGCGCTCCCGGTGCCTGCCGCAGGTCAACGCCTCGTCTGTTGTAGGGAGTAGCACGCTGCCCAAGCCCAAGGAAGACGCGATCGTCCTGGAAGGGACGGTGATCGAGCCGCTGCCGAACGCCATGTTCCGGGTCGAGCTCGAGAACGGGCACAAGGTGCTGGCCCACATCTCCGGAAAGATGCGCATGCACTACATCCGCATCCTGCCGGGCGATCGGGTCCAGGTGGAGCTCACCCCCTACGACCTCACCCGAGGCCGCATCACCTACCGCTACAAGTAGCACCCACAGAAGCGAGAGCCAGTGCCGACGAGCTCGGCCCATCGGGGGGAATTGCCCCGATGTTCCTGATCAGAGGATTCAGGCGAGACCCATGAAAGTACGTCCCAGCGTCAAGAAGATGTGTGAGAAGTGCAAGGTGATCCGCCGCCACGGGCGGGTCCAGGTCATCTGCACCAACCCCCGCCACAAGCAGAGGCAGGGCTGACGATGGCACGCATCGCCGGCGTCGACATCCCCCGCGAGAAGCGGCTGGAGATCTCGCTCACCTACATCTTCGGCATCGGCCGCACCGACTGCGCAGCAGATCTGCGACGCCACCGGCATCGACCCCAACACCCGCGTCCGCGACCTCACCGACGAAGAGGTCAGCCGCATCCGCGCCTACATCGACCAGAACCTCAAGGTCGAGGGCGACCTGCGCCGCGAGGTGTCCGCAGGACATCAAGCGCAAGATGGAGATCGGCTGCTACCAGGGCCTGCGCCACCGCAGGGGCCTGCCGGTCCGCGGTCAGCGCACCCACACCAACGCCCGCACCCGCAAGGGCCCGAAGAAGACCGTCGCCGGCAAGAAGAAGGTGGCACGAAGTAATGGCCAAGCCCAGCCGCGGGGGCCGTCGCCCCCGCACGAAGGAGCGCAAGAACGTCACCTACGGCGTGGCGCACATCAAGAGCTCGTTCAACAACACGATCGTGCTCGATCACCGACCAGGACGGCAACGTCCTCTCCTGGGCCTCGGCCGGCAACGTCGGGTTCAAGGGCTCCCGCAAGTCGCACGCCGTTCGCCGCCCAGATGGCCGCCGAGCAGTGCGCCCGTCGGGCCATGGAGCACGGCGTCCGCAAGGTCGACGTCATGGTCAAGGGCCCGGGCTCCGGCCGCGAGACCGCCATCCGCTCGATCCAGAACGCCGGCATCGAGGTCACCGGCATCAAGGACGTCACCCCGGTGCCGCACAACGGCTGCCGCCCGCCCAAGCGTCGGAGGGTCTGACATGTCTCGATACACCGGACCCAAGGCCCGCGTCTCCCGCCGCCTCGGCACCAACATCTGGGGCACCGACGGGCGAGACCAAGGCCCTCGACAAGCGTCCGTACCCTCCGGGCGAGCACGGCCGCACCCGTCGCCGGGGCAACGTCTCCGAGTACCTGCTCCAGCTGCAGGAGAAGCAGAAGGCCCGCTTCACCTACGGCCTCACCGAGCAGCAGTTCCGCAACCTCTACGAGGAGGCCAACCGCCGCGAGGGCGTCACCGGCGAGAACATGCTCCGGTTCCTCGAGCTGCGCCTCGACAACGTCGTCTACCGCGCCGGCTGGGCCGCCACCCGCCCCCAGGCCCGCCAGTTCGTCGGCCACGGCACATCGCGGTCAACGGCAAGCGGGTCAACATCCCGAGCTACCGGGTCCGCAAGGGCGACGTCATCACGCTCCGCGAGAAGTCCCGCGAGATGGTCGTCGTCCAGTGGAACACGCGACGTGCTCGACCGCACGCCCGCCGGCGTGGCTCGAGACCGGCGACGGCGGCTTCGCCGTCACCGTGCGCGAGCTGCCGCTGCGCGAGCAGATCGACGTCCCGGTCCGCGAGCAGCTCATCGTCGAGCTCTACTCCAAGTAGTCCCGCCTGCCCTCCGCCGGGCCCCGGCGGCAGCGGACACCCTGTTCGATCTACGGAATCACACGATTCATCGAGGTAGAAGCACATGCTGGTCATTCAGCGTCCCAAGGTCGAGGCGCTCAGCGAGGACGACGGCGACCGCCAGCTGTTCGCCGTCGGCCCGCTCGAGCCCGGCTTCGGCCACACGCTCGGCAACTCCCTGCGCCGCACGCTGCTGTCGTCGATCCCCGGCGCAGCCGTCACCCAGGTGCGGTTCGACGACGCCCTCCACGAGTTCGACACCATCAAGGGCGTGACCGAGGACGTCACCGACATCATCCTGAACCTCAAGGACCTCGTGCTGCAGGTCTACGCCGAGGAGCCGGTCACCCTGCGCCTCGACGTCCGGGGCCCGAAGGACGTCACCGCCGCCGACATCCAGCCGACGACCGACGTCGAGATCCTCAACCCGGACCTGCCACATCGCCACGCTCAACGGCAAGGGCCGCCTGGCCGTCGACATCACCGTCGAGAAGGGCCGGGGCTACGTCTCGGCCGATCGCAACAAGACCTCGCGCCACCATCGGCGTGATCCCGGTCGACTCGATCTTCTCGCCGGTCCGGCGGGTGACCTTCGCGGTCGAGCCCACCCGGGTCGAGCAGTCCACCGACGTTCGACCGCCTCGTGCTCGACATCGAGACCGACGGCTCGATCTCGGCCCGCGAGGCGCTGGCCTCGGCCGGCGCCACGCTGCGCACCCTCGTCCAGCTCGTCGAGGAGATGAGCGACGAGCCGCAGGGCCTCGAGCTCGGCGAGGTCAGCGGCGCCACCGCCGGCTCGCCCGACCTCGACCTGCCCATCGAGGACCTCGACCTGTCCGAGCGTCCCCGCAACTGCCTCAAGCGGGCCCAGGTCAACACCATCGGCGAGCTGCTCGAGAAGACCGAGGACGACCTGCTCGCCATCACCAACTTCGGCCAGAAGTCGCTCGATGAGGTCATCCAGAAGCTCGACGAGCGCGGCCTGTCGCTCCGTAGCCGGGACTGAGCCACCATGCCTGCAACCCCACGAAGAGCCGCCGCTTCGGCGGCAGCGCCGCCCACCAGCGCCGATGATGGCCAACCTGGTCGCCTCGCTGATCGCGGCCGAGGGCATCGTCACCACCGAGGCCAAGGCCAAGGCGCTGCGTCCCGATCGCCGAGAAGATGATCACCAAGGCCAAGAAGGGCGGCGTGCACAACCACCGCCAGGTCGTCGCCTTCATCGGTGACAAGGAGATGGCGTCCAAGCTGTTCGACGAGATCGGGCCGCGCTACGCCGACCGCCCGGGTGGCTACACCCGCATCCTCAAGCTCGGCCCGCGCCACGGCGACAACGCGCCGATGGCGCGCATCGAACTGGTCTGAGCCCGACGCCTGCCGGGGCCTCGACGATCCTGCGTGGCCGCGACGGTGTCGACCGAGCCGACGCCGCCACCGTCCGGGTCCGCCTGACCGTCGCCTACGACGGATCCGGCTTCCACGGGTTCGCGCCCAACGCGGGGTCGCGACGGTCGGCGGCGCACGCTGGCCGACGCGCCTCGAGCGGGTCCTGCGGCGCACCCGGTCGAGCTCACGTGCGCCGGGCGGACCGACACCGGCGTGCACGCATGGGGCCAGGTCGTCAGCTTCGACGTGCCGGCCGATCGACTGGCCGACCCGGCGGCCCTCGTCGACCTGCAGCACGCGGTCAACCAGCCTGTGCCGACCGCCATCGTGGTCCGCGACGCGTCGATCGTCGCCGCCGGACTTCGACGCCCGGTTCTCGGCCCGGGCCCGCGTCTACCGCTACACGGTGCTCAACCGGCCGGTGCCCGATCCGTTCCTGGCCCGCACCGCCTGGCACGTCGAGCGGCCGCTCGACCTCGAGCCTGCTGCGGCTGGCCTGCGACCCGCTCATCGGTGAGCACGACTTCTCGTCGTTCTGCCGGGCCCAGAAGGTCAAGCCGCGCGATCGCCGGCCCGACGACGTGCCGGCCTCGTCGACTCGACGGGTGATCGACGGCCCGGTGGGACGACCTCGGCGACGGCGTGCTCCGCTTCGAGATCGAGGCCAACGCGTTCTGCCACCAGATGGTGCGCAGCATCGTGGGCACCCTCGTCGAGGTCGGCGTCGGCCGGCGCACCGCCGGGCGAGATGGCGCGCGATCCTGGCCGCGCAGGACCGCCGGGCAGCCGGGCAGCTGGCCCCTCCCCGCGGCCTCTGCCTCTGGCACGTGCGCTACTGATCGCTCGGTTGCGGTGGGCTCTCGTTCGATGAACCTGGCGGCTGGCGTGCACATCGAGTGGCGTCACAGGGGGTAGAAAGCTCCGATGGCGAGCAACAGCGAGACCCTCACGAGCCCGATCTGCCCGCCGACGGTCGTCGATCGCCATCGGGCCATCGTGTCGATCATGGAGGAGCTCGAGGCGGTCGACTGGTACGACCAGCGGGCTGCGGCCACCTCCGATGCCGAGCTGGCCGAGGTGCTCGGCCACAACCGGGACGAGGAGAAGGAGCACGCGGCGATGACGCTCGAGTGGCTCCGCCGCCACGACCCGGTGCTCGACCGCCACCTGCGTACCTACCTGTTCACCGACGGCGACATCCTCGCCGTCGAGGACGCCGCCGAGCACGGAGGCCGAGCACGGCGACGATCCCGACCAGCGGCAGCCTCGGCATCGGCAGCCTGCGCAACGACAACGAGGATTACCTGTGAACCACCTGATGCGGGACAAGGCCCCGATCACCGAGGCCGCCTGGGCCGAGATCGACGCCGAGGCCACCGTTCGCTGACGCACTTCCTGGCCGGCCGCAAGCTCGTCGACTTCTCCGGCCCGCACGGCTGGGAGCACTCGGCGGTCGACCTCGGCCGGGTGCAGCCGCTCGCCGAGGGACCCGTCGACGGCGTCGATCGCGGCCCGCCGCCGGGTGCAGCCGCTGATCGAGCTGCGCACGCCGTTCACGGTGTCGCGCGTCGAGCTCGAGGCGGCCGACCGTGGCGCGCCGACCTCGACCTCGACGCGGTGATCGCCGCGGCCCGGGCCGCGGCGATGGCCGAGGACGGCTCGCTCTTCCACGGCTACGCGCCGCCGGCATCGAAGGCATCGCCGAGCTCACCCCGCACCGACGGTCGCCATCACCGACGACTACGACCGACTACCCGAGCCACGTGGCCCAAGGCCGTCGCCGATCCTGCGGGCCGCCGACGTGCGCGGCCCCTACGCCATCGCCCTCGGCCCCCGCTGCTACACCGGCGTGGTCGAGACCACCGAGCGGGGCGGCTACCCGGTCTTCGAGCACCTCCGCATGATCCTCGGTGGCCCGGTCGTCTGGGCCCCGGCGGTCGACGGCGCCGTCGTGCTCAGCCAGCGGGGCGGCGACTTCGAGCTGGTCGTGCGGCCAGGATCTCGTCGATCGGCTACCTGGCCCACGACGCCGAGACGGTGACGCCTCTACATCGAGGAGAGCCTGGCCTTCCGCATCAACAGCCCCGAAGGCCGCGGTCCGCCTGGCCTACCTGTAGTCGGCCGACGTTCGACCCGTGGGTCGCCCGTGTCGTCGGTCGGTCGCCCGTATCGTTGTCAGTCGCCCTGGGCGCCTGCGTGGTGCTCCTTCCGACCAGCCTCGAACCAAAGGTCTGCGCGTGCGCACGTACTCCCCCAAAGCCAGCGAGATCGAGCGCGCCTGGCACGTCATCGATGCCGACGGGCCTGGTCCTCGGCCGGGTCGCCACCGAGGCCGCCCGCCTGCTGCGCGGCAAGCACAAGCCGATCTACACGCCCCACATCGACACCGGCGACCACGTGATCATCATCAACGCCGACAAGATCGTGCTCACGTCGGACAAGGGCGACGAAGAAGATCGATCTACCGCCACTCCGGTTACCCGGGCGGCATCCGTGAGCGCATCCTACGGCGACCTGCATGGAGAAGAAGCCCGCAGGAGGCCGTGCGTCGCGTCGATCCGCGGCATGCTCCCCAAGACCCGCCTCGGCCGGGCCCAGATCTCGAAGCTCAAGGTCTACGCCGGCCCCACCCATCCGCACGCCGCCCAGCAGCCGCAGCCGCTGGCGCTCGAGCAGGCTCGCGCCCGCAGCTGAACGAAGGACGACGAACGATGTCCGAAGCCACTCACCCAGACCACCGGTCGCCGCAAGCGGGCCGTCGCCCGGGTCCGGTTCCGTCCCGGCACCGGCGTGATCACCGTCAACAGGCGTGAGGTCGACGACTACTTCCCGTCGGAGACCCACCGGATGATCCTCACCGAGCCGCTGCGCCTCACCGAGACACGTCCGAGGTCTACGACATCGACGCCACCCTCGACGGCGGCGGGCCCTCGGGCCAGGCCGGCGCCCTGCGCCACGGCATCTCCCGTGCGCTCATCGAGCTCGACCCCGAGCTGCGCCCCGACCTCAAGAAGGCCGGCTTCCTCACCCGTGACTCGCGGGAGAAGGAAAGCAAGAAGTACGGCCTCAAGAAGGCCCGCAAGGCGCCGCAGTACTCGAAGCGATAGTCGCGGGGCGCCATGACCCTGCGCTTCGGCACCGACGGTGTTCGCGGCCCGGCCGACGAGCTCACCGACGAACTGGTCGCGGCGCTCGGCCGCGCCGCGGCGTCCGTGCTCGGCGCGGGCGTCGGGCGTACCGCTTCGTCATCGGTCGCGACCCGCGCTCGTCCGGGCCGCGGATCGAAGCGGCGCTGGCTCGCGGCCTGCCGCGCCGGCGGTGCCGTCGCCGAGGTGCTCGGCGTGGTGCCCACGCCCGACCGTGGCGTGGGTGTGCGCCGATCGCGCGCGTGCCCGGCGCGATGATCTCGGCGTCGCACAACCCCTTCGGCGACAACGGCATCAAGTTCTTCGCTGCCCGGTGGCCTGAAGCTGTCCGACGCGGTCGAGGCCGACCTCGAGGCCGAGCTCGACCGCCTGCTGGCCGACGTCGTCGGCCGCCGACGGCTCGGGATCGCGCGAGCACGCCGTGGTCCCGGCCCTCGACCCGGCTGCTGCCGTGGGCGACATCGAGCGGTGGTGCCGGTCGCTGCTGGAGTCGGTCGAGCGGTCGTCGCCTCGACGGCCTGCAGGTGGTCGATCGACTGCGCCAACGGCGTCGAGCTCGGCCATCGCGCCCGACGTCCTGCGCCGGCTCGGCGCCGACGGTCGACGTGCTGCACGCCGAGCCCGACGGGCGCAACATCAACGACCGCTGCGGCTCGACCCACCCCGAAGACCTGCAGCGCGCCGTGGTCGGCTCGCGGGGCCGCGGTCGGCCTGGCCTTCGACGGCGATGCCGACCGCGTCCTGGCGGTCGACGAGCGGGGCGAGCTGGTCGACGGCGACCACCTCATCGCCCTGTGCGCGCTCGACCTCCGGGCCCGGGGCCAGCTGACCGACGACGCGGTCGTCGTGACCGTGATGACGAACCTGGGCTTCCGCCTGGCGATGGCCGAGCACGGCATCGAGGTGGTCGAGACCCAGGTCGGGCGATCGCTACGTGCTCGAGGCGCTCGAGCGAGCGAGGGCTCGCCCTCGGTGGCGAGCAGTCGGGTCACGTGATCTTCCGACGCTGGCCACCACGGGGGACGGCCTGCTCACCGGCGTGCAGCTGCTCGACCTGCTGGTGCGGGCCGGCCGCCCGCTCTCGGAGCTGGCCGCCGGGGCCATGACCCGGCTGCCCCAGGTGCTGGTCGGCGTGAAGGTGGAGCAGCGGGATCCCGCGCCTGGTCGACGCTGCTGGGTCCGGACATCGCCGCCGTCGAGGCCGAGCTGGGCGAGCGCGGCCGGGTGCTGGTGCGGGCCAGCGGCACCGAGCCGCTGGTGCGGGTGATGGTCGAGGCCCCCGACGAGGATGTGGCCCGGCACGCCGCCGACCGCCTCGTCGACGCCCTCACCCGCCACGCCCTGGACCTCCAGCCGTAGCCCGCGCGCCAGCGTCGCAGGGTGAGCAGAGCACCCGAGCCGGTCGGGGTGAAGGGACCACACCACAGGTGGACCGCTGCCCGTCCGGACGGGACCGGCCCCACGAGAGGTGTCAGGGGTTGTGGTAGATGAGGACGATCTGGTCGGAGGTGCGCCAGGTGTTGGGGTTGGGCACCGTGGGGAAGGCGCCGAACGAGGCGGTCGGACCGATGGCGCCAGGCGGGATCCAGACCGGGGTGCCGGGCGCATAGGTGCCGGGTTTGAACGAGCCGGTGACGACGAAGTCGTAGTCGTGGAGGTCCGGCGGGTCGACGGCGAGCTGGCCCTGTGCGGCGCCCTCGGAGATCGAGGCCACGGTGACCTTGCCGCCGATCCGCTCGAGGTCGACCGGCAGGACGGCCAGCTCCTCGACGACCAGCACCTTGTCGTCCGGGCCGACCTGCTGCTCGAGCCAGTCGACCGCCTCGGTGCGGCTGTCGACGACGTCTGAGCTCGAGCTGAGGTACGGCCGTACCCCGCCGAAGAACAGCGCGGCGACGAGCACTGCGGTGACCGCCACCGAGCTCACGGCGCGGGCCCGCTGGTCGAGCGGGATCCGTCGGCCGAGCAGTCGGACGCCCTCGATGATCGTGGTGGCGGCGCCCACCGCCAGGAACGGCAGGAGCGGCATGAGGTTGCGCACGGGCTGGAAGAGCTGGGCCGCGAGGTAGGTCCCGAACGCGACGGCGAAGACCATCCAGCCGATCGCCAGGGCCCGGGTGGCTGGGGCCCGTACGAGCAGGACGACGCCCACGATCGCCACGGCGGTGAAGAGCCATCCGATCTGAGTCGGGTTCGCCAGCCACGACAAGTAGTTCCCGTCGCGGTACCTGCCGTAGACGGAGGCTTCGTACTTCACGTCGGTGAAGACCTGGCTGGTGTTCAGCACGAGTGCCGGCATCGTGACCACTGCGGCGGCGACGGCGGCGGCGACGGTGGTTGCCCCGAGGCGCACCCGGGCCTCCACGGTCAGCTCGCGGCGCAGCCCGATGACCGTCAGCGCGACAAGGACGACGGCGCCGGCCGGGTACTTCGACGTGAACGCCATGCCGGACAGCGCGCCGGCCAGCGCGGCCCACCGCAGCAGCCGCCGGGAAGAAGTCGTCACCGTGGCCAGGGTGCACGCTGCCAGGATCGCGGCAGCGGTGAAGAACGTCACCACCGCATCCGCGGTCACGACGGTGCTCTTGGCCACGAGCACTGGGAGGAAGGCCACGAGCGTCCCGGCGATCAAACCGGCTCGGCGACCGATCAGGCGGGTGCCGAGCAACACCGTCAACAGCACGGTGCCGACGCTGAAGGCAAGGATGACGAGCCGGCCGATGAGGATGAGCTCGGAGGGCTGCATGAGGTCGTAGTACGGCGACTGGTCGGTGGCGATCGCTCCCTCCTTGATGCCGGTGTCCCCGGTCAGGCGGTAGAGCTCGGCGCTGAGGGCGATGGCGTCGTAGGGCAGCGACGGGTGCTCGTACGGGTTCTGGTAGTCACCCCCGTGGTAGGTGTCCTCGGCGATCATGTGCGCCGTCGGGTGCAGGTAGTGCCCCTCGTCGATGTAGCTCGAGTACGGGAGTCCGGCACCCAGTCCCGAGACCCGGAGCGCGGTGGCCAGCACGAGCACGCCGATCACGATGGCGACGAAGGCTCGGGTGGACAGGCGGGGACGGAAGGGGGCGTCCGGGTTCCCACGGTCCGGCATCCGGGCACAGTACCGGGCCTCCGGTGCGCGCAGAACAGCGGGGGCAGCCGCCTACACTCTGAAGGCTCTGACCACCTGTCCGTGGTGGTCGACCGTCCGTCTTCGAGCGGACCGTCCGTCAACGGCGACGGGTGGGTCCTCCCAGGCACAGCCCAGGAGTCGCTCCCCAGTGCCCAGCCCCGAGGGAAGGTAACCGCCCACCATGTGCGGGATCATCGCCGTCGTCCGTCGCCCCAGCGACCGAACCCCACCGTCGCCCGACGAGGTGCTCGGCCTGCTCGACGCCGCAGCGGACGCGCTCACCGCCAACGGGTCCGCGTTCGATGCCGCCGCCCTGTCTGCCGCTGCTCGCCAGATCGCGACCGCGGACCGGCTGCTCCGTGGGGTGCCGGGCGTGCTGGCGCTCGTCGCGCGACCGCGACCTGATGGCGACGGTCGAACACCGCGCCCGCGCCCTGCTCGACCAGGTGACGGCCATCGACGAGGGCCTGGACCGGGCGGACGCGGACGCCGTCGTCGCCGACGGTGGAGCCGGCCTCGAAGCGATCAACGCGGCGATGGTCGAGCTGAAGGACGCGGTCTGGGCCATCGACCGCGACCGCCTGCGCACCGCCAGGGCCGTCGACGACCTGGCCGGCCGCGGCGCCGGGGATGCCGCCATCGCGGTGTTCACCTCGGTGCAGCAGGCCCTGTCGGCGCTCGACCGGCTGGAGGTGCGGGGCCGGGACTCGGCCGGGCTGCACCTGCTGGTGCGGGGCCACGGCCTCGACCTCGACGCGGCCGATGTGGCGGCGGTGCTGGCCGATCGGGCCGCCGATGCGCTCTTCGGTTCGATGGCGGTGCGCACGCCGGACGGCAACCTGAGCTTCGTCTACAAGGCGTCGGCCGAGATCGGCGAGCTGGGCGACAACACCCGAGCGCTGCGCACCGCGATCCTCGGCGACCAGCTGCTGCGACGGGCCGTCGGCCGCGCCGACCGCCGAGGCAGTCGTGCTCGGCCACACCCGCTGGGCCAGCGTCGGCATCATCTCCCAGGCCAACGCCCACCCCCTCAACTCCGACGAGCTCGATCGGACGGGCGGTCCCTACGTCACCGCGGCGCTCAACGGCGACGTCGACAACTTCGCCGATCTCAAGGCCACCGAGGCGCTGCGCATCCCGGCCGAGATCACCACCGACGCCAAGGTCATCCCCACGCTCGTGTCGCGGCACCTCGCGGCCGGCACCGAAGCCGTCGAGGCGTTCCGGCGCACGGTCGACGTGCTCGAGGGGTCGGTGGCCATCGGCGCCAGCATCGGCCGCGCTGCCCGGCGACCTGCTGCTCGCCCTGCGGGGCAGCGGCCAGGCGCTCTACGTCGGCCTGGCCGATGACGCCTTCATCGTGGCCAGCGAGCCCTACGGCCTGGTCGAGGAGACCGCGAGCTACCTCCGCATGGACGGCGAGACCCCGGCCGACATGACCAACCCGAACGCCACCCGCGGCCAGATCATCCACCTCGTCGGGGCCGCGGCCGGCCGGCTCGTCGGGCATCGAGCGGCTGGCCTACGACGGCACGTCGCTGCCGGTGCTGGACGACGAGCTGGCCACCGCCCAGATCACCACCCGCGACATCGACCGCGGCGATGCTCCGCACTTCCTGCTCAAGGAGATCTCCGAGGCGCCGGCCTCGTTCCGCAAGACGCTGCGAGGCAAGCTGCTCGAGATCGACGGGCAGCTCGAGGTCAAGCTGTCGAACGACTCGCTGCCCGCCGACCTCCGGGCCGACCTGCGGTCGGGATCGATCTCGCCGGGTGCTCGTCATCGGCCAGGGCACCGCCGCCGTCGCCGGGCAGAGCCTGGCCGTGGCGCTGCAGGCCGCGGTCGGCGACGCGCCGATCGACGTGCGACGCCGTGCTGGCCACCGAGCTGTCGGGGTTCGACCTGCGCGCCGACATGTCCGACACGCTCGTCGTGGCGGTCAGCCAGTCGGGTACCACCACCGACACCAACCGCACCGTCGACCTGGTCCGCTCGCGGGGCGGCCGGGTCATCGCCATCGTCAACCGCCGCAGGAGCGACCTCACCGACAAGGCCGACGGCGTGCTCTACACGTCCGACGGGCGCGACGTGGAGATGAGCGTGGCGTCGACCAAGGCGTTCTACGCGCAGATCGCGGCCGGGTTCCTGCTGGCGATCGCCATCGCCGAGGAGGTCGGCCTCGACGCCGGCTACCCCCGGACCGAGGTGCTCGCAGGCCCTGCGTGAGCTGCCCGACCTGATGACCCGCACCATGGCGTGCCGGCCGGCTCTGGCCGAGGCGGCCCACCGGTTCGCGCCCAGCAGGCGCTACTGGGCGATCGTCGGCAACGGCGTCAACCAGATCGCCGCGCACGAGCTGCGCATCAAGCTGTCCGAGCTCTGCTACAAGTCGATCGCCTGCGACTCGACCGAGGACAAGAAGCACATCGACCTGTCGGCCGAGCCGTTGATCCTGGTCTGCGCGGCCGGTCTCAGCGGGTCGACCGCGGACGACGTGGCCAAGGAGGTCGCGATCTACCGGGCCCACAAGGCCACACCGATCGTGATCGCCAGCGAGGGCCAGGAGCGGTTCTCGGCAGCGCTCCAGGTCATCGTCGTGCCGACCACCCATCCGAGCCTCGCGTTCGTGCTGTCGGCCATGGCCGGCCACCTCTTCGGCTACGAGGCCGCGCTGGCCATCGACGCCCAGGCTCGCCCGCTGCGCGAGGCGCGCGCCGCCATCGAGGCGGCCATCTCGGCCGGTCCGGCACGTGCGGGTGACGATCTGCTGGCCGAGCTCGTGCCGGCGCTCGAGCTGCCTGCGTCGCGCTTCTTCGACGGGCTGCGCAGCTTCGACTACGACGGCCACCTCGAGGCCAGCACGGCGGTGCGCGTGGCCTCGCTGTTCCGCTACGCCCTCGGTGTGCTGCCGCTCGAGGCCTACCAGGTCGAGTACGGCAAGGTCGGCACGCCGAGCGTCGTCATCGAGGACCTCACGATGTCGCTCACGAGGGCCATCGACGAGCTCACCCGACCGGTCGACGCCATCAAGCACCAGGCCAAGACCGTCACCGTCGGCATCTCCCGCACCGACGAGAGCCTGCTGCAGGTGCCGCTGGTCCTCGAGGTGCTGGCCACCGGCGTCGCCCGCGACCAGCTCACCTACGGGTCGCTGCGCACGCTCGCCAACCTCGATCCGGCGGTGGTCGAGGTGCTCGGCTACACCCGCTACCGCATCGAGGGTCGGATCGACGACGACCGCCACCCGGCCAGCGTCGTGGTGGTCGACCGTGGCGGTCTGGGCCGCGAGCTGACGAGCCGCACCGAGACGAGCCCCGAGCTGCGGGGCACCAAGCACCGCGTGGCCACCGAGCGGCTCGTGACCGTGGCCCGGGGCCGCCACGACGGACGCACCGTGATCATCGTCCCCGAGGTGAAGGACAAGCAGGCCACCGGCCTCACGCTGCTGCACGTGCGCTTCCCGGACCACATGCCGGTCGGTGGCATGCGCTCGGTCCTGCAGGGCTACCGCGGTCGCTTCTCCGCCCTCAAGGACGCGGTCACCGAGACCGAGCCGACCTTCCGCGACGACCTGCTCGGCACGCTGTCGGTCGTCGACCTGCTGACCGAGCCGATCAACGACCTGGCCGATCACTGGCGATCGTGACCCAGGATCTCCCGGTCGGCGACCCTGCCGGCCCCGACGGGTCGGTGATCGGGATCGGCATCGACCTGGTCGACCTCGACCGGTTCCGCACGGTGCTCGGACGCACGCCGACGATCATCGAGCGCGTGTTCACCGAGGACGAGCAGCGCTACGCCCGGCTGCGTCAGGACCCGACCGAGCGGTTCGGCGCCCGGTTCGCGGCCAAGGAAGCCGCCATGAAGGCGCTCGGCGTCGGCTTGGGCGAGGTCGTCCTGCGCGACATCGAGGTGGTCCGGGCCGAGTCCGGCGCACCATCGCTGCTGCTGCACGGCACCGCCGCGGCGATGGCGGCCGAGCGGGGTGTGCAACGGTGGATGATCACCATCAGCCACACCGACCACCTGGCCCAGGCCGTGGTGGTGGCGCTCGGATGATCCCGATCGTCACCCCCGCGGAGATGGAGGCGATCGACCGCGCCGCGCCGGAGCCGGTGGACGTGCTGATCGGTCGGGCCGGCGGCGCGGTGGCGCAGGGCGGCGCTCGACATGCTCGGCGGTACGTACGGGCGACGGGTCGTGGTGGTCGCCGGCAAGGGCAACAACGGCAACGACGGTCGAGAAGCGGCCCGACGGTTGCGACAGCGGGGAATGGCGGTCGAGGTGCTCGACGCCGCTGACCGGCCCGAGTCGATCGCCCTGTGCGACCTGGTGATCGATGCCGCCTACGGCACCGGGTTCCGCGGCGGCTACCGGGCGCCGGCCGTCGCGCCCGGCCAGAAGGTGCTGGCCGTCGACATCCCGAGCGGCGTGTCCGGGCTCACCGGGCAGGTCCCCACGGGCGGGGCCTATCGGGTGCTGCGGGCCGATCGCACGGTCACCTTCGCGGCGCTCAAGCCGGGGCTGCTGCTGCAACCCGGTGCCTCGTACTGTGGAGTGGTCGAGGTGGCCGACATCGGTCTCGACGTGTCGTCGGCGAGCTCGTGGCTCGTCGAGGCCGATGACGTGCGGGCCTGGCTGCCGGAGCGCGACCCGGTCGACCACAAATGGAAGACCGCCGTGTGGGTGGTGGCCGGGAGCCCGGGCATGGATGGTGCCGCGGCGCTCGTCGCGGCCGGAGCGCAACGGGCCGGAGCGGGCTACGTGCGACTGTCGATGCCTGGTGGCGGGGTCGAGGCCCCGCACGTGCCGGTCGAGGTCGTACGCACGCCGCTGCCGCCGGCCGGATGGGCCGACCAGATGATCGGCGCCCTCGACCCGTTCGCCGCGGTCGTGGTCGGCAACGGCCTCGGGGTCGGGGACGAGACGAAGGCCCAGGTGCGCCGACTCGTCGCCGAGGTGGTCCGCCGGGTCGAGGGCCAGCCGGCGTACTCGAGGGGTCACCGCCCGACGTCGTGGTCGATGCCGACGGGATCACTGCACTCGGGCTCGACCCCTATGCGCTGGTCGGTCCGAACGTGATCCTCACCCCCCACGACGGCGAGTTCCGACGGCTGCACGGGCAGGACCCCGGCGCCGACCGGCTGGCCGCGGCCCGCGACCTCGCCGGCCAGCTCGGGTGCGTCGTGCTGCTCAAGGGCGGCCCGACGGTCGTCGCCGATCCGGACGGGAACGTGCTCGTGGCCGAGCCGGTGACGCCCGGCTGGCCACCGCCGGCACCGGTGACGTGCTGGCCGGGATCATCGGTGGCTTGTCCGCTCGGGGCCTCGATCCGCTTCGGGCCGCGGCAGCGGGAGCGTTCCTGCACGGTCGGGCCGGCGACCTAGGCTGGCGCCACGGCCTCGTCGCCGGCGATCTCCCGGACCTGCTGCCTGCAGTGCTCGACCGTCTCGACGCGGCATCGACGACGTCCGGCTCACCGGACACCTGACCAGGAGCACCGATGTCGCTTCGAGATATGCGCGTGACCGACGTGATGACGACCGACGTCGTCACGTTCACCCCCGACGAGAACGTGCAGACCGCCATGCAGCAGCTGGTCGACAGCGGCGTCGATGCCGGCCCGGTCGTCGACGAGTCCGGCTCGGTGGTCGGCATGCTCTCGACGGGCGACCTCATCGTCGAAGAGGCCCGTGTCCACTTCCCGACGGTCGTGAACTTCCTCGGCGTCAACGTCACCTGGCCGTTCGACCACAAGCAGTCGACGACTCCGTGGCGAAGGCGCTCGGGGCCACCGTCGGCGAGGTCATGACGGCCGAGCCGGTGACGGTCGACATCGTGGCCACCGTCGAGGACGCGGCCACCGCGATGCACGATCACGAGATCTCCCGGCTGCCGGTGGTCGACGGCGACGGACACCTGGTCGGCCTCATCGCCCGCGGCGACATCGTGCGGGCCATCGTGCAGGACCAGCGCCAGGGTCAGTCGGAGACCCCGGCCGAGGGGTAGCTGGTCCCGATGCGCGCCGCACGGGCCGAGGTCGACCTCGACGCCATCGCGCACAACGTGCGGGTGCTGCGCGAGCTCGTGGCCCCGGCCGAGCTGTGCGCCGTCGTCAAGGCCGACGGCTACGGCCACGGCGCCATCGCCGTGGGGCAGGCCGCGCTGGCGGCCGGAGCGTCGTGGCTCGGGGTGGCGCTGGTCGAGGAGGGCGCGGTGCTGCGCAAGGCCGGCATCGACGCGCCCATCCTGCTGCTGTCCGAGCCCCGGCCGGCCGACATCGCCGCTGCGGTGCGCTACGACCTGCGGCTGACCGTGTACACGCCCGAGGGCATCGACGCGGTGGCGGCGGCGGCCCGCTCGCAGGGCGTGGTGGCCGACGTGCACCTCAAGGTGAACACGGGCATGAACCGGGTCGGCGCCGGCCGGACGAGGTGCTCGGCTGGCCAAGGAGATCGCCGGCCGTCCCGAGCTCGGCTCGAGGCGGTGTGGACCCACTGCGCCGTCGCCGACGAGCCCGACAACCCGTTCACCGACGAGCAGCTCGACCGCTTCGACGAGGTGGTGGCCGAGCTCGAGCGGCCGGGCTCGGCCCGATCATGCGCCACGCGGCCAACACCGCGGCCGGCATCGAGCACCCCCGCAGCCGCTACGACCTCGTGCGGGCCGGCATCGGCATCTACGGCATCAGCCCGTCTCCGGCCCTCGACGGCCGGGTCGACCTGCGGCCCGCGCTGACGCTGCGGCCGAGGTGACGATGGTCAAGCGGGTCCGGGCCGGCGAGCGCATCTCCTACGGGCTGACCCACCAGTTCGACCGCGACACCACCGTGGCCACCGTGCCCATCGGCTACGCCGACGGCGTGCCCCGGCGGCTCTCCGCGGTCGGTGGCGAGGTGCTGATCGGCGGCCGACGCCGACCCATCGTCGGCGTCGTCACCATGGACCAGCTCATGGTCGACGGCGGCGACGACGTGGTCGTCGCCGGCGACGAGGTCGTGCTGATCGGCCGCCAGGGTGACGAGGTCGATCACCGCCGCCGACTGGGCCGCCCCGCTCGACACCATCGCCTACGAGATCGTCTGCGGCATCGGCCCCCGTGTTCCTCGCAGCTACCGCTGACCGCCCTGCCCCGTCCTCGCGCCCCCGTGCTCCGTTCCTCGTGAACTTCGCGGCAACCGCGGGGCGAACACCACGACGGGGCGAGGACGCAGCGGCGAGGGGTCATGGGTAGCGTGCGCGGGTGATCACCGACGTGGACGGCGTGCGGGTGGGGCACTGGACCGAGGCCGAGGCCCGCACCGGGTGCACCGTCGTGCTGTTCCCCGAGGGGACGGTGGCGTCGGCCGAGGTGCGGGGCGGCGCGCCGGCCAGCCGGGAGCTCGAGCTGCTGGCGCCGCACCGGACCGTGCACCGCCTCGACGCGGTGGTGCTGTCGGGTGGGTCGGCGTTCGGGCTGGCTGCGGCCGACGGGGTGATGGGCGTGCTCGAGGCCGAAGGTGTCGGCTTCGCGACCGCGTTCGGAGTGGTGCCGATCGTCGTGGGGCTGTCGCTGTTCGACCTCGGGGTGGGCGATGCGTCGGTGCGGCCCGGTCGCCACGAGGGTGCGGTGGCCTGTCGAGCTGCGCAGGGCGGGGCCCACGAGATCGGCCTGGTCGGCGTCGGCACCGGCGCCACCGTCGGGAAGTGGCGCGGTCGCGAGCACGCCCGACCCGGTGGCATCGGGGTGGCGACCCTGCGGGACGGCGACCTGATCGTGGCCGCGCTGCTGGCGGTGAACGCCATCGGGGACATCGACGACGGGAGCATGACCGCCGGCGCGGTCGACCTCGGATCGCTGCGGCGGAGCGACGAGGCGTTCCACGACGACGGTGCTCCGGGCCCGACGAACACCCACTCGACGAACTCCCACATGACGAACACCACCATCGGGGTGGTGGCCACCAACGCCCGGCTCGACAAGAGCGGCTGCCTGGTGGTGGCCCAGGGCGGCCACGACGGCATGGCCCGGGCCCTGTTCCCACCGCACACGTCGGCCGACGGCGACGCCCTGATCGTGGCCGCGACCCGGCAGGTCGACGCCGACCTCGATCTCGTGCGGGCGCTGGCCGTGGTCGTGGTCGAGCGGGCCATCCGCAGTCTGGGTGGGGACGCCGGGCACCGGTAGCATCGCCGGGTGCCCACCGCCCTCGAAGAGCTCGCCACCGTGGCGAGCACCTGCACCCGCTGCGCGCTGGCCGCGGGGCGCACCCAGGTGGTGTTCGGCATGGGTGACCCCGACGCCGACCTGGTGTTCATCGGTGAGGGCCGGGTGCCGAGGAGGATCGCCAGGGCCTGCCGTTCGTCGGCCGGTCGGGCCAGCTGCTCGACAAGCTGATGCTCGAGGAGCTGGGCATCACCCGTGAGCGGGTGCTACATCGCCAACGTGGTGAAGTGCCGCCCGCCCGACAACCGTGACCCGCGGCCGGAGGAGATCGCGGCATGCCGTCCCTACCTCGAGCAGCAGCTCGACCTGATCGCGCCCAAGGTGCTCGTCACGCTCGGGCAAGTTCGCCGGCCAGCTCCTGCTCGACTCCAAGGTCGGCATCACCAAGCTGCGCGGCCACGACTACCCGTACCGGCGGCGCCGTGCTCATCCCGACGCTGCACCCGGCCTACGCGCTGCGGGGCGGCGGCGAGCCGCTGGCCCAGATGCGGGCCGACTTCGTGCGGGCCAAGCAGGCGCTCGTGGCCGCCGGCAGCACGACCATCGACACCACGAGCGAGAGGAACGCCTGATGTTGCTGGCCCGCAGTCGATCGGTCGACGAGACCAGGGCGCTGGCCGCCGCGCTGGCCGAGCTGGCCCGCCCCGGCGACCTCATCCTGCTGGCCGGCGAGCTCGGGGCCGGCAAGACGGCGTTCGCCCAGGGCTTCGGCGCGGCCCTCGGCGTCGTCGAGCCGATCACCAGCCCCACGTTCACCCTGGTCAGCCAGTACGAGGGTCGCCTGCGAGCTCAACCACCTCGACGTCTACCGGCTCGAGCAGCTGACCGAGGTGCTCGACATCGGGCTGCCCGAGATGCTCGACGAGGGCGGGGTCACGCTCGTCGAGTGGGGCGACGCGATCATCCCGGCGCTGCCCGCCGACTACCTGGAGGTGCGGCTCACCTACGGCGACGCCGACGACGACCGCATCCTCGACGTCGACTCGATCGGGCCCCGCTGGTCGGCCCGCGGTCGAGCGCTGTCCCTGGCCCTGCGGCAGTGGCTCGTCGCTGACGACGACCACGCCGATGGCGACCCGGTCGCTCCGCCGGATGGACCGGGCGATCGGCCCGACAGCGCACCGGCCGGAGGTGGATCGTGCTGATCCTCGGCATCGACACCGCGACCGTCCAGGTCGGCTGCGCCATCGGCGGCCACGAGGGCGTGCTGGCCTCGACGCAGTCGGCGCGGGGCAAGCGCCACGCCGAGTCGCTGACCCCGGCCATCGAGTTCATCTGCCGCCAGGCGCGCATCGAGCTGTCCGAGATCAGCGTCGTGGCCGTCGACCTCGGGCCCGGGCCTGTTCACCGGCCTGCGGGTCGGCGTGGCCGCGGCCAAGGCCATGGCCCACGCGCTGCGGGTGCCGATGATCGGCGTGCCGAGCCTCGACCTGCTGGCCTTCCCGGTGCGCTTCAGCTCGCGGCTCATCGTGGCCGCCATCGACGCCCGGCGGGGCGAGCTGTTCTACGCGTTCTACCGCCAGGTGCCCGGCGGCATGCAGCGGCTGAGCGACCACCGCGTCGGCACCGCCGACGACCTGGCCGCCGAGCTGCTGGCGTCGGGCGAGGAGTGCCTGCTCGTCGGCGACGGCGCCATCCGCTACCGCGAGGTCTTCGACGGCCTCAACAAGGTCGAGATCGTGGGCGACGAGCTGGCCCACCCGTCGGCGTCGTCGCTGGTGATGCTGGCCCACGCCCAGGCCCTGCGCGAGCAGTTCGTGAAGCCGTGGGACCTCACGCCGCTGTACCTGCGCAAGCCCGACGCCGAGATCAACTGGTCGACGCGGGAGACCGGCGTGATGGCGGCTCGGGCCGACGACCTGCGCCACGATCCGGACGACCTGGTCGTCACGTTGATGCCGATGCGGCGCCGCCACCTCCGGGGCGTGCTGCGCATCGAGGCCCAAGCCGATCACCGTGGCTGGTCGCTCGGGCTGTTCATGGGCGAGCTGGCCAACGAGCGCGGTCGCCGCTACCTCGTGGCCAAGGTCGGCGGCTCGGTGGTCGGCTTCGCCGGCATGCTGTTCCTCGGGCCCGACGGCCACATCACCACCATCTCGGTCGATCCGGGCGTGGCGCGGCAACGGCATCGGCACCCGGCTGATGCTGGCGCTGTGCCGCGAGGCGATCGCGCGGGGTCGACGGCGCTGACGCTCGAGGTCCGGGCCGGCAACGAGCCGGCTCAGGCGCATGTACCGGCACTTCGGCTTCGCCCCGGCCGGCATCCGCCGCAACTACTACCGGAGACGAACGAGGATGCGCTCGTCATGTGGGCCCACGACGTCGACGGGGCCGACTACACGGCTCGTCTCGACGCATCGAGGCGGCCGTCCCCGGCCGCACCATCGTCGAGGCCATCGCCGGCCCGACCCGGGACGCGTCCGCATGAGCGGCACCCGCGTCCTCGGCATCGAGACGTCGTGCGACGAGACGGCGGCGGCGGTCGTGGTCGACGCCCAGCGAGGTCCTGTCGTCGGTGGTCAGCAGCCAGGTCGAGCTGCACGCCCGCTTCGGCGGCGTCGTGCCCGAGATCGCCAGCCGGGCCCACGTCGAGCTGCTCACCCCCGTGGTCGCCCAGGCGCTGGTCGAGGCCGGGATCAGCGACGACCACGTCGACGCCGTCGGCGCCACGGTCGGTCCCGGCCTGGTCGGCGCGCTGCTCGTCGGCGTCAGCGCGGCCAAGGCGCTGGCGCTGGTGTGGGACGTGCCGTTCGTGGCGGTCAACCACCTCGAGGCCCACCTGTACGCGGCCCTCCTCGAGGAGCCCGACCTCGAGCTGCCGCTCGTCGTGCTGCTGGTCGTCCGGCGGCCACACGCTGCTGGTGCTGATGGAGGGCCACGGCCGCTACCGCGCTGCTCGGCTCCACCATCGACGACGCCGCCGGCGAGGCGTTCGACAAGGTGGCCCGCTACCTCGGCCTCGGCTACCCCGGCGGCCCGGCCATCGACCGGATCGCCATCGAGGGCGACCCGACCGCCATCGCCTTCCCCCGGGCGATGCTCGACGACGGCTACGACTTCTCCTTCAGCGGGGTGAAGACGTCGGTCGTCAACTACGTGCGCAAGCACCCCGACGGTCGACACCGCGACGTGGCCGCCTCGTTCCAGGAGGCCGTGGTCGACGTGCTCGTCACCAAGGCCCGCCGGGCCGCCCAGGCCTCGGCGCCAAGGGCATGGCCCTGGCCGGCGGGGTGGCCGCCAACTCGCAGCTGCGCGACCGGGTGCTCGACGCCTGCGTGGCGGACGGCCTGCACCCGTTCCTGCCCAGCCGCGCGATGTGCACCGACAACGCCGCCATGGTCGCGGCCGCCGGCTGGTGGCGCCTCCAGAGCGACGGCCCGTCCCCCCTCGACACCGGCGCCATCCCCAACCTGAGGTTGCCGACCATCTGAGCTCGCGGCTCGCAAGCTCGCGAGGAGGGCACAGAGGGTCCGCTCTCGCAGTGGTTCGGGTGAATTTGGACATGTTTGCCTGCGTCGGGTTGCCCGGTGGGAGGATCCTGCGTATCGTTAGCACTCGCCCATGAGAGTGCTAACCGCAAACGGAGGCTGTGCACATGAACCTTCAGCCCCTCGAAGACCGCATCGTCGTCAAGCCCGGCGAGTCCGAGGAGACCACCGCCAGCGGCCTGGTCATCCCCGACACCGCCAAGGAGAAGCCCCAGCAGGGCGAGGTCCTCGCGGTGGGCCCCGGCCGCCGTTCGGAGCAGACCGGCGAGGTCATCCCCCTCGACGTCAAGGTCGGCGACACGGTCGTCTACAGCAAGTACGGCGGCACCGAGATCACCGATCGACGGCGACGACCTCCTCATCCTCACCGCCCGCGACGTCCTCGCGATCGTCAAGTAGGAGAGCCACATGCCAAAGATCCTGAAGTTCGACGAGGACGCTCGCCGCGCCCTCGAGGCCGGCGTCAACAAGCTCGCCGACGCCGTCAAGGTCACGCTCGGCCCGAAGGGCCGCAACGTCGTCCTCGACAAGAAGTTCGGCGCCCCGACGATCACCAACGACGGTGTGTCGATCGCTCGTGAGATCGAGCTCGACGACCCGTTCGAGAACATGGGTGCCCAGCTCGTCAAGGAGGTCGCCACCAAGACCAACGACATCGCCGGTGACGGCACCACCACCGCCACGGTGCTGGCCCAGGCGCTCGTGCGCGAAGGCCTGCGCAACGTGGCCGCCGGCGCCAGCCCGATCGGCCTCAAGCGAGGCATCGAGAAGGCCGTCGCCGCCGCCGTCGAGTCGATCAAGCGAGCAGGCCAAGGAGATCGACGACAAGTCGGAGATCGCCCAGGTCGCGTCCATCTCGGCCGCCGACACCGCCATCGGCGAGGTCATCGCCGACGCCATCGACAAGGTCGGCAAGGACGGCGTCGTCACCGTCGAGGAGTCCAACACCTTCGGCATGGAGCTCGAGTTCATCGAGGGCATGCAGTTCGACAAGGGCTACCTGTCGCCGTACTTCGTGACCGATCCCGAGCGCCAGGAAGCCGTCCTCGACGACCCGTACATCCTGTTCGTCAACGGCAAGATCAGCTCGGTGCAGGACCTCCTGCCCGTGCTCGAGAAGGTCATGCAGAGCGGCAAGCCGCTCCTGATCGTCGCCGAGGACGTCGAGGGCGAGGCCCTGGCCACGCTCGTCGTCAACAAGATCCGCGGCACGTTCAACTCGGTCGCCGTCAAGGCCCCGGGCTTCGGTGAGCGCCGCAAGGCGATGCTGGCCGACATGGCCATCCTCACCGGTGGCCAGGTCATCTCCGAAGAGGTCGGCCTCAAGCTCGACAACACCACGCTCGACCTGCTCGGCCGGGCCCGCAAGGTCGTCATCACCAAGGACAACACCACCATCGTCGAGGGTGCCGGCAAGGCCGACGACGTCAAGGGTCGCATCGCGCAGATCAAGCGTGAGATCGACGACACCGACTCCGACTGGGATCGCGAGAAGCTCCAGGAGCGCCTCGCGAAGCTGGCCGGCGGCGTCGCCGTCGTCAAGGTCGGCGCGGCCACCGAGGTCGAGCTCAAGGAGAAGAAGCACCGCATCGAAGACGCCCTGTCGGCGACCCGTGCGGCCATCGAGGAAGGCGTGGTCGCCGGTGGCGGCACCGCCCTGCTCCGGGCCCGTGCCGCGGTCGCCAAGGCCATCGAGACGCTCGACGGCGACGAGGCCACCGGTGCTCGCATCGTGTATCGTGCGCTCGAGGCCCCGGCTCGGCTCATCGCCGACAACGCCGGCCTCGAGGGTGCGGTCATCGTGCAGCAGGTCGAGGCCGAGTCCGGCTCGACCGGCCTCAACGCCGCGACCGGCGAGTTCGTCGACCTGCTCAAGGCCGGCGTCATCGACCCGGCCAAGGTGACCCGTGCGGCGCTGCAGAACGCAGCGTCGATCGCCGGCCTGCTCCTCACCACCGAGGTGCTCGTCGCCGACAAGCCCGAAGAGGCCGGCGCGGCCATGGGCGGCGGCATGCCTGGCGGCATGGGTGGCATGGGCGGCATGGGCGGGATGATGTAAGTCGTCCTCCCGTCGAGTGTCTGCAGGACGGCCGGCCCTTCGGGGCCGGCCGTTTCGCGTCCGGAGCCCGCTCCGAGCGCGTGACCACAGCAGGATCACCACTCCCTGTAGTCTCTGACCTTCGTGGACCCGCCGGGAGAGGCGGGCTGGGGCTCGGGTCAGAGGGAGACGCGCGTGCAAGCCGACGAGGGCGACACGGGGCTGGGCATCGCCGGCGTGGAGGACGTGACCGAGACCGGCGGCACCGAGTCGGTCATCGACTACACCGTGCGAGATGCGGCCAGCGGCCGGCGGGCCGTCATCAAGGTGCTCGCGCGCCCCGCTGGAGACCGAGGCCCTCGGGCGCTTCCAACGGGACCAGGGCGCGCTGGCGTCGCTCGGCAGCCATCCCAACCTGGTCAGCGTGCTCGGCAACGGCGTGACCGAGGACGGACGGGCCTACGTGGCCTACGAGGAGTCCGAGACGGCGAGCCTGGCCGATCGGGTGGCTCGGGGCGAGAAGGGCAACCCCGCCGACGTGCTGCGCTCCGCGGTCCGCATCTCCGGTGCCCTCGAGTCGGTGCACCGCGCCGGCATCGTCCACGGCGACCTCGGGCCCGACGACATCAAGCTGACCGCGCTCGGCGATCCGCAGATCACCGATGCCGGTCTGGCCCAGGCGGCGGGGGTCGACGTCACCGCCCGGTCCGATCTCGACCTCCTGGCCTTCGTGGCGCCCGAGCTGCTCGACGGGGCGCCGGCGAACGCCGCATCGGACGTCTACGCGATGGGTGCCACGATCTTTGCGCTGGTCAGCGGCACGTTGCCGTTCGTCGGCGCCGACGCCTCACTCGTGCGGGTCATCAAGCGCGTCTCGACCGACCCGGTGCCGGATCTACGCCCCGAGGGCGTGCCCGAAGCGCTGGCCGGGGTCATCGAGAAGGCCATGGCCAAGGCGCCCGCCGACCGGTACGCCTCCGCGCAAGAGCTGGGGCGGGCCTGTCAGCAGGCCGAGGTGGCCCTGGGCCTACCGGTCACCGAGATGACCGTGTTCTCCGAGGCCGGCCAGGGCCCTGCCGCCCCGACGGCGCCACCGGGTGATGCACCCACCGCGCCGATGACCGTTCCGCCACCGCCGCCCGGTGCGGCCGTCGCCGCCGCGGTCGCGGCGAGCGGTCCTCCCGGTGGCCCCCCTGGTGGTCCTCCCGGGGGCGCCCCCGACGGCGACAAGCAGCCGTCGAAGGCGCCGGTGCTCATCATCGCGGCCGTCGCGGTCGTGGCGCTGCTCGCCGGCATCGTGGCGTTCGTCCTGGTCCGCAACAACAACGAGACCGCCGAGCCGCCGGTGACGGTGATCACGACCACCACGACCGAGGCCAAGACCACCACGACGACGGAGGCGACGACCACCACCACCGCCGAGGTCACGCAGGTCGCTACGGACGACCTGGGCAAGATCAGCGCCGAGGTCCCCACGATCTGGGTGGTCCGCGGTACGCCGGTCACCAACGCCGACGGCACGGCCACTCCCGACCTGAGCGCGGCCCCGAACCTCGCGGCCTTCCTCGATCCCGTCTCGGTCTTCTCGAGCTCCGGCATCGAGATCGTCGCTCTCGACGCCTCCGCGATCGACCTGAGCGTCGGTGCCGACGCCCTGCTCGATGCGGTGCTGCAGAACCCCGATTCGCGGTCGGGCACCGTGCTGGCCACGGCGTGCACCTCGGCGGGCCGGGTCGACGTCTTCTCCCAGAGCGGGCTCACGGGTCGGGGTGAGGTGCTGAACAGCTGCAACGGCGGCACCGCCACCATCGGGCTGGCGGTGCTGATCCCATCGGACGGGTCGTTCCTCGTGGTCGTCGAGGGCAGCGCGCTCTCGCAGTTCGACCAGGACGCGATCGACCATGCCGTCGACACCCTCACGGTGACTGCCTTCCCGTGAGCTCGGTTCCGCCGCCACCTCCTCCTCCCCCCGCGTCGGGACCAGGACCGGTTCCGCCACCGGCTCCTCCGGCTCCCGCGCCTCCGGTACCTGCGCCGCCGGCTCCCGCGCCCCCTGCACCTCCCGCCCCGGCTCCCGCGCCCCCCGCTCCGGCTCCGCCTGCACCGTCCGCACCTCCCGTCCCGGAACCTCCCGCACCGACCTCGGTGGTCGCCGAGCCTCCGGCTGCACCTCCGGCGTCGCCGGAGCCGCCCGTCCGGCAGGGTGCCGATGACGATCGCCCGGCGATGGAGCTCCGGGTGGTCATCCCGGTCCTCATCGGTCTGGTCTCCCTGGTGATCGCCGTGCTGACGTGGCGGGCCGCCCAGCTCGACGAGAACGCGACGGACAACGACCGCGCTTCGATCTCCGAGACGGTGCTCGTGGCCCAGAGCCGGGCCGACACCGAGACGCAGCTGCGCGACGACCAGCAGGCGTTCACCCAGTACAAGATCTCGGTCGAGAACTCGGGGTTCCTCCTCGACGAGGCGGCCCAGCTCCGCACTGCCGGGTTGGCCCCCGAGGCCCAAGTGCTCGAAGACGAGGCCAACGCCCAGCGCGAGACCGCCGAGAACCTGGCGTCGCGCACCTTCGACGTCCGGTTCGCGACCACGGCCGACGACGGCAACATGACGTTCGACCTCGAAGGGCGCCGGGCCGAGCTGCAGGCCTTCAACCGCGACACGCAGAAGCTCAACCCCGACCTGGCGGCGGCCAAGGCGGTCGAGCTGCGCAAGAGCTCGCAGTGGAAGGTGGGCTGGGTGGTCGGGCTCGTCGGGGTGATCCTCGTGCTGACCCTGGCCCAGATCAGCCGGCGCAACAGCCTGCGCTATGCCATGACGTCCTTGGCGGTCGTGCTGTTCGTCGGCTTTGCCGTGGCCGGGTTCTCCAGGTGAGGGGGTCGACGCGTGCCTGACGTGGAGCTCGAGACCCCCGACATCGACGACGTCGACCACGATGCACCCACCTTCAAGCGGTGGCTGGCGCTGACGGTCGTTCTGGTGACCCTGTTCGGTGCATCGGTCGCGTACCTGCAGTCCTCGGCCTCGAACAAGGAGGACAACGCAGCCCGCGAGGCGGCGCGGGCCTCGATCGATGGCCTCGGCCGCCAGGTCGAGTCGTCCACCGAGTACCGCTACAACTACCGGGCGTTCGTCGAGTCGAAGCTCGTCGAGCAACGGGCCCAGATCGACCGGAGCCTCCAACGGGCGGCGCCGGCCGGCGACCCGATCGCCACGCTCTACGCCGCGTCGGCAACCCGGTGGGAGGCGATCCAGAAGAGCACCGCCGACCTCTCCCCGCTGATCGACGATCCCCGGTTCGGAGCAGCCGCGGATCCGACGCTGGCAAAGCTGGCCGACGAGCTCGACATCCCGCCGACCAACGCCCGCCTCACCCACAGCGTGCAGGCGGCCGAGTCCAACGACTACGGGTCGAAGGCGGACCAGTACGTGGCGGTGCTCACGCTGCTGGCCGCCGCGTTGTTCCTCTTCGGCCTTTCGCTGACCATCAACGGGCGGGGCCGCTTCGTGCTGGCCGGCGCCGGCGCCCTGCTCACGGTGCTCAGCGTGGGCGCCACGATGTACGTGTTCGTCCGGCCCGTGCACCACGTGTCGGTCGCCGCGGTCGACCTGGCCGCCCATGGCAGCGCGCTGACCCGTCAGGGCCAGTACGACGAGGGCATCGACAAGCTCAACCAGGCCATCGACGACAGCCCCCGGTTCTCAGACGCCTACGGGCTGCGGGCCCAGGCCGAGTTCCTGCGGGGTTCCCCGCAGGCGTCGCTCGGCTTCGTGAGCATCGTCGAGCCGGACGCGCTCGAGGCCTCGACCGAGGACCTCCAGAAGGCCTACGACCTCGGCGACACGAACGACATCTCCGTCGTCGGCGACCTCGGCTTCCAGTACTTCCTGCAGGGAGACAACGCGAAGGCGTCGTCGCTCACCCACGAGGCGCTCGACCTCAACGACGAGCAACCCGAGCTCTGGTTCAACCTCGGGCTCATCGACCTGGCCCGCGGTCGCGACGAATCGGCGGCCAACGCCTACACCAACGGCCTCACCCGGACCGACGCCGTCGACGCAGGCAGCCGACAGGACCTCATCTCTGCCGCCTTCGTCGATCTCGGGCTGCTGACCGATCGGCTGCCGGATCGGGCCGATGCCGCCCAGGTGCAGAAGGGGCGCCTGGCCCAGTACATCGCCCGCAAGGACCCCGACCACGGCCAGGATGTGCCCGACTCCGCCCCCGGGGCCACCGTCACGGACTTCTCGGCCGACCACGACGGAGTGTTCGTCAACGACACCTACTCGACGTCGTCGGTCGATGCCGGGACGCCTATCGAGAACGTCTGGTACTACCGCACGTCCAGCGATCAGCCGTTCCAGCAGACGGTCCAGCTCCGCCAGCTGGTCGTGGCCGACGACCCCAGCAGCGTGTTCACCACCGTCTCGAACGGCCAATGCCTCCCCGCCGGCGACTACCGGCTCGAGGTCTACGCCGGGTCGACCCTCCTCGGCACCGACAGCCTCACCGTGGATGCAAGCACGCTGGGCGACTTCGTGAACGAGGACGAACGCGCCCAGGGCTTCAGCCTCTGTCGCCCGACGGACTGGACGTCATCGTTCGACGACGCCACCGCCAGCGTGTTCATCGTGGCCGACGACGGCACCGCCTCGGTCGGCATCCAGGTGGTGCCGAGCTCGGTGGAGTTCCGCAGCGGTGATCCCGACGCCATCGTGTCGGGAGCGCTGCAGGAGCTGTTCACATCTTCCGGGGGCACGTCCGAGCAGGGCGTGCAGGACGACGTCCTCAACGGCGCCACCCCTGAGAACGCCTTCGTGTCGTTGCCGGCCAAGACCATGTTCGCCACGCTGCCCGACGGAACCGGCGCCGCGTTCACGGTGTCGTTCGGCCCCGACGGGGTGCTGCGCTCGGTGCTCGTGCTGGCCAAGGATCTCGATGCCGTCCAGGCCATCCGCGACGACATGACCAGCTCCCTCAGCTTCAGCCGAGTGATCGACTAGCCGGGTCCTCGCTCGCGGGCTCCCTGCGGAGGCTGCGCCTCCGCTAGAAGGTGACGGTCTGGCTGGTCCAGGTCTGGCCGAGGGACTCGGCGGACTGGTCGCCCGAGGCGGAGTTGTCCGTGAACTGGATGGCGGAGGGGTCGAGTCGCCAGTAGTGCGTGTGGTGCACGGCATCACCGAGATGCGGGTAGCGGGCGGCGAAGAGGCCGGCGGCCCGGGTCTCCTCGTCCTTGTCGGCCTCGTCGTCGAGCTCGGCCACCGAGCCCTGGATCTGCAGGCCCTTGGCCGACGCCCAGTCGGCCGGAGCGTCGGCGACCGTGACCGCAGCCTGCGGGTTGGCCTTGAGGTTCTTCGCAGTGGTGGAGCTGTCGGGCGCCGAGAAGTAGATCTTGGCGCCGTCGGTGGCGTAGAACATCGCCGCGGCGTGCGGCACCCCGGCGGCCGATGCGGTGCAGAGCACCAGCAGGTCGTGCTGATCGAGGTACTCCATCGCTGCGTTGCTCATGCCGAGCTCCTTTTCGTCGGGTCGCCGGCCCCGGGGCCTGGTCAACCACTCCCTGTGGGCGAGGACGGCGTCACGCTAGCAGTCGCGCCCATGGCGTCGACCGTGCGGGCCACGTCGTCGAACGACACCGGACCGGTGATCTTGCCCCGCACGATCCCGTCCCGATCGATGAAGAACGTCTCGGGCACCCCGAGCACCCCGAAGTCGATGCTCGTGGCCGAACCGGAGTCGACGAGTTGCTCGTAGGCCCCCGCTCCGGTGCGGTCGGCGCGATCGGCCACGAAGGTGCGGGCGTCGTCGACGTCGGCGCTGTTCACCACGCCCAGGACGGTCACGTCCTGCGACGCCAGATCGGTGGCGGCCTGCTGGAGCGCGGCGTGCTCGGTGACGCAGGGGACGCACCACGGCGCCCAGAAGTTGACCACGACGATGTGGCCGCGCAGGTCGTCGAGACCGACGTCGCCGGATCCGTCGAGACGGGTCAGTCGGGTGGGCGGCGCCGGCTGGTCGATGAGGGGTGAGCGCACTGCACGAGGGTCGGAGCCGAAGCGGCTGGCCAGCACGACGCCCACCACGATGGTGAGGGCGAGCACCACCCCGATGACCACGCGGATCGGCGTGACCCGGCCCGGGCCCGAGCTCGGCGAGGGGTCCGGTTCCCGGCTCACGGAACGGTCGCCGTCGTCGAGCCGGTGGAGGCGGCCGGTCGGCCGCCGGCGATGACACCGTTGATCTCGGCCAGCTTGTCGGTGACGATCGTGCGCTGCGCGTCGGGGATGTCCTGGTCGAGGAGCTGCTGCAGGAGCGGCACGGCTTCAGCCGGCGTGTTCAGACCCCGGTAGCGAACGATGGCCAGGAACCACAAGGCATCGGGGTTGGCCGGCTCGAGGACCAGGCTGTCGGCCAGCAGCGTGGCGCCCCCCGCCGGGTCGCCGAGCAGTGAGGCGCTCCACCCGAGGTAGCGCTCGGCCCGCGCCTTGTCGGCGGTGCTGGTGGCCCGGTCGAACGCCTGCTGGGCGTGGTCGTGGGCCTTTGTTGCGTCGCCGGCCTGGAGGTACCGCTCGATCAGGGCCAGCCGCATCGGCACGATGTCGGGGTTGGAGGCGATGACGTCCTCCATCTCCTGGTTCGAGACAGTGGACAGGTCGCGCGTGGTCTCGGTGCTGCTGTCGGCCGCGCTCCCGGACGCCGAGCCGGTGGAGGCTCGTGGTTTGACCGCCATCTGGGCCAGCACACCCACCACGACGAGGGCCACGACGGCGACGGCAAGGGTCACGACCGTGCGGCGCCGTGACCGGGTGGTCGACGTGTCCTCGGCATCGGAGCCCTCAGCCGCGTCATCGGTGTCGGCCGAAGAAGTGGCAGTGTTGGTGACAGATGTCGAGGGCGCCGAGGGTCGGGTTCGTTCCGGGTCCGAATCCGGGTTCGACACCGTCGCCGGTTCCGGCGCGTCGAGTGCGGTGACCACGTCGGCCAGCTCGGCGCCGTAGCGGGCCCGCAGCCGCAGCGCGGTGTCCTCGTCGAGCTCACCTTCGCTGACCTGGAGGTCGACGTCGGCCAGGTCGGCCAGCGCCTGGGTGCGGCGGGCCTCGAGGGCGGCTCGTGCGGCACGGCTCGCGGAGCCGCCCCGGGCTGGATCGGTCGAGGAGGCCATCAGCTCACCCCCTCGTGTTCCGGTGCCAGGGCGACGGGCCGTGGGTTCGCTCGCGGGCCGCGACGGCGGACGATGACGACCGCGCCGACCACGAGCGCCAGACCAGGGACGGCCCACAGGGGCCAGGTGCGCCGATCGACGGGTGGGTCCAGCAGGATCCAGTCGCCGTAGCGCTGGCGGAAGTAGGCGAGGATCTCGGCGTCGCTACGCCCCTCCGCGGTCTGCTGCTGGATCTGGTCCCGCATGTCCTGGGCGGTGCGAGCGGGGGAGTCGGACACCGCCTCACCCTCGCAGACGGGGCAGCGCAGCCGGGCGGCCAGGTGTTGGGCCCGGTCGCCGTCGGGCTGGCTGGCGAGCAGCTGACCACCGATGATGAGGGCCGAAAGTGCCACGATCACGACCGGCCACACCGCGGTCGGCACCGTTCGGCGGCCGCCGCCGCTCCGGGCGGAGGCCGTGGACGACGGCGTCGACCTGCCGGCCATCGGGTCGCTGGCCTTCGAACTGCCATACGTCAGGTCGGGCGTGGCCAGGTCGGGGGCGGGCCGCGACCTCGCGTCGACCGGCGGGCGGCGGGACGATCCCTGCCGACGGCGGATCGATCGGAGCATCAGGCCGAGCACGCCGCCCAGCGCGGTGAGGTAGCCCCCGATCCACACCAGGCTGACCAGCGGGAAGCGGTAGAGCGTGACCCGGACCGATTGGTCGTCGACGTTGGTGATGCTGGCGTAGACGTCGTCGCCCCATGACCCCGTCCACACCGCAGGCGTGCCGACGGCCTGCACCTGGTTCTGGAACTCGGCGAGGTTCGGGCGAAGCGTCGTCAGCTTGTTGCCGTCCTTCGACAGCACGAGCTCGGCGCCCCGGACGGTTCGGTTGGGTTCGGTCGACCGGTACATGCCGTCGTAGGTGACCGTGTAGCCGGCGAACGGCTCTGATGATCCGGTGTCGATGGTCACGGTGCGCTGCAGGGCGAGGGCCGACGAGCACGCCACCCCGACCGCGAGCACCGCGATGCCGGCATGGGCCAGCTGGCCACCCCAGTACCCGGGGTCGCCGACGATCACCCTGCCGATGGCCGCGAACGGGTTGCCGCCGATCCGGTGGGAGCTGCGCAGCAGCTGGCTGAGCCCGGAGGCGACGATCAGCGACGCGAGGGTCACGACGATGGTGACGCTGGCCGGAGTCGAGAACCAGAGGACGGTGATCGCTCCGATGGCCAGTGCCACCACGACCGGGACGCGCAGGCGGTCCCAGACCACCGAGCGGCGCGCCACCCGGTACGGCAGCACGGTGCCGATGCCCATGGCCAGCAGGAGCGCTCCGGCCAGCGGCACGGCCATCTGATCGAAGAAGGGGCGACCGACCGACAGCTGGTCGCCCGAGAAGGCCTCCACCAGAAGGGGGTAGACGGTACCGGTGAGCACGACGAGGGCGAACACGGTCAACAACAGGTTGTTGAGCAGGAACGCGCCCTCGCGGCTGGCCAGCGAATCGAGCTTGGTCGGCGACGCCACCAGGTGGGCCCGAGCTGCGAACAGGCCGAACGATCCGATCACGACGAGCGCGAAGAACGCCAGCAGCGCCGGGCCGACGGGGGACTGGGTGAAGCTGTGCACCGACGCGATGACGCCCGACCGGGTCAGGAACGTGCCGAGGATCGTGAGCGCGAACGTGGCCAGCACCAGTGCGATGCTCCACGCCTTGAGGACGCCCCGACGGGCCTGCACGGTGGCCGAGTGCAGGTACGCGGTGCCGACCAGCCACGGCAGCAGCGACGCGTTCTCCACCGGGTCCCAGGCCCAATACCCGCCCCAGCCGAGGACCTCGTAGCTCCACCAGGCGCCACCGACGATGCCGGCGGTGAGGAACGTCCAGGCGATGAGCGCCCATCGCTGTGTGCGCCGGACCCACTCCGGCCCTTGGGCGCCGAGGGCCAGAGCAGAGACGGCGAACGCGAACGGCACCGTGAACCCGATGTAGCCGAGGTAGAGCAGCGGCGGGTGCACGGCCATGAGGATGTGGTTCTGCAGCAGGGGGTTGGGTCCGGGCCCGTCGAGCGGCACCGGGCCGATCGTGCGGAACGGGCTGGCCACGGTGGCGACCAGGCCGAAGAAGAACACGGCGACGAGAGCCATGACGGCCAGCGCCCCTGCACCGAGGCGATCCGCGCCCCGGGCCGAGCGCTTGCGCACCTGGCGGCCCACGACGGCGACGTAGCCCGCCAGCACCAGCACCCACAGCACGATGCTGCCCTCGAGTGCCGACCAGGCCGTGGCCACCTTGAACACGAGGGGGGTGTTGCGGGCACTGTGCTCGGCCACGAACTGCACGGAGAAGTCGTTCGAGAGGATGGCGACCTCGAGGGCCGCGAACGCGGTGACCGCACCGACCACGAGGCACACCACGGACCACCGGATCGCGACGCTGTTGGTGGGACCGCTCCGAGCTGCGTGCCCCGCGTACCAGGCCAGGGCGACGGCGCCGCCGAGACCGAGCAGGGTGCCGACGGATCCGAGGGTGCCGATCATCCGCCGCCGACGGCGACCCGGTCGCTCGATCGCTTGCGCTCACGGGCGCGCGTGCGGCGGATGCTCACGGCCACGACGATCACCGCCAAGATGATGACCATGGCAGCGAGCCATGCCGGGATCGCGATCCCGGCGGTGGAAACGGCCGAGGCGTTGCTGACCGTGAAGTCGTCGGGCACGCAATCCAGGATGCTGGGCTTGTCGGTGCCGACGCCGTTCTGCGGACCCTTGCACGCGAGCTGCGGACCCTCGCCGCTCTTGGCCTCGACCACGTCGGTGATCACCATGTTCTTCAACAGGTCGTCGGCGACGATGGCGGCGTCGGTCGGCACGTTGAAGCCCTCGGCCGTGATCTCGCCCTGACGGTTCTGGAGGTCCTGCACGAAGTACGGCGGGAGGTGACGGAACCGCATCTTGGCGGTGACGATGACCTTGGTGCCGTCATCGAGGTCCGTGGTGTCGAACTGGTAGTCGTAGGAGCCGGTGTCGTCGGGCTGGAGGTCGCCGTTGGCGTCGGCCCTCAAGCGGACGGGCTGCAGCTCGTTCATCGCCGTCTGCGTCGCGACGCGTTGGCGCACCTTGACGGCGTCCCCCACGAACGGCTGGTACGGGATCTCGTGCAGCGTCCCGGTGTCCTCGGGGTCGCCGTCGGTGAGGATCTTCTGGAAGTTCGTCAGCCAGGGGTCACAGGCGTCGGGGCTGAACGAGGCCCCCGTCGGGAACACGATGTCGGCGTTGCCGATGTCGGTCACGGCGAGTCCGGCTGCGTCGGCCACCTGTGCGGGGTCGCACTGGCGCAGGTCCTCGGCCGGCTGGATCGGGTTGCCGTCCTGCCCCGTGCCGGAAGCGCAGGGCGACTTCACCACCACCGTGTCGGTGGCGTCGGTGAGGTCGCTCAGGCAGACCGGTGTCCCGTCCTCGGTCTGGGCCGAGACCTCCAGCCAGAACTGGCGGGCGAAGGCGAACCCGGTCGGGAACGAGTGGCCGAGCAGGTTGTTGCGGACGTCGACCGTGGCGGTGAACGTGGTGCCGCTGACCGTGCCCGGATCGTTCACGTCCAGGGTGACCGCCGACTCCACGAGGGCCTTGCGCTCGGCGAGCACCCGCTGCAAGGCGTCCGACGGCAGCCCCTCACCGGTGTACGTCGAGGGATCGAGGTCGTAGTCGACGCCGACGAAGGAGTGGCTGGGCGTGGACCGGTCGGGGTTGGGCAGCGATCCCGGGCGCGTGGTCGACGACGCTGCTGGTGCCGTCGCCCTCGGTCGGCATGTGGCACTCGGTGCAGCCGAGCGGCGCGGCGAGCTGCTGGCGATCGTCGCCGGCGAACCGTTCGTCGAAGAAGGCGACGTAGTCCTGCCACTCGTCGTAGGTGGTCTGCAGCACGAGGTCGTCGGGGCGACCGTCGCCGTCGCTGTCGTCGAGCTCGTTGGCGTCGAGCTGGAAGTTGCCGTTGGCGTCGTCGGTCTGGGTGAGCCCGGGATCGCGGTCGTCGGCGATGATGGCCACGCCGTCGCCGTCCATGTCGATCTTCACGTTGTGGCACGAGCCGCAGAGCTGCGACCCGTTGGCCCCGACGCTCCACACGCTGTCGTCGCCGTTGCCGATGCCGTGCGCTCGCTGGGGCAGCGGGTTGGGATCGGAGAACAGTGGGCCGTACTGCACGCCGTAGTTCGTCATCGGTCCGGGATCGATCAGCAGCGACCCGGCGGCAGCGAGCTCGGGCGCTGCCACCGCCTGCGAGTGGCACACGAGGCAGCTCACGCCGTCGGACTGGACCGCGTCACCGCCGCCGCTGACCGCCGTGCCCGTCCCGCGGGTGCTGGCCGAGTTCTCGGCGTTCAGCGGGAAGAGGGCGTCGATGTTCTCGGCGAACCGGGCGCCGACCTGGGCGTGGCAGTTGATGCAGGTCTTGGAGGCGAGGTCGAGGACGTCCTGCTGCGGCTGGCCCAGCAGATCGGCCAGCTTCTGGTTCTCGGCCAGCGTGATCGGCAGCTGCGCCTTGGTGATGGTGCCGTCCTGGGCGTGGGCCATCGAAGAGGTGGCCCATTCCGAGAACGCCTGCGAGTGGCACCCGGCGCAGGTCTGCGCCGAGGCGAAGTTGTCCTTCTCGGAGCTCACGGCCCGGGTGCCGCCGAGCGCGTCCCACAGGTGGAAGCCCAGCACGACGAACAGGGCGATGGTGAGCGGCGCGTGGATGGCCCGCCAGACCTTGTACTGACGGATGTGCGAGCGCTGGCCTCCCTCGCGGGGGAAGTGCTTGTCGACGCTGCTGCGCAGCTCCTTGACGGCCTTCCACCGCTCCTGCACCGGGGCATCGAACGACGCCATCTGCGCCTCGATGTCGGCCAGCGGCAGCGAGTTCTCGGTGTAGTCGGCGACCAGGCGGCGGAACTGGCGGGGCTGGCCGACCGTGAGCTTGGAGATGGCCACATCGACGTTGATGGCCGCCTTCTGGATGCCGATCAGGTGGTGGCGCGCGACACCGGCGATCGACACGAGGACACCGAGGAGGATGAGCAGCTTGCCGGTGGAGAAGTTGGCCCGGAACGGCACGGCGGTGGCGTGCACGTACGCGGCGACGAGGGCGAGCACCGGCAAGTACAGGTGCGAGCGGATCCAGGGGAGCGTGCCGCCCGGCAGCCTCTTCTTCAGCGCCGGGATGCGCTTGCGTGAGGCGTAGACGATGCCCGGACCGGCGAAGAACCCGAGGGCCACGATGCCGAGCAGCACCACGAACGACAGCGTGGGCAGGCCGGCCCCACCGTCGGTGAGCCCGTACTGCAGGGCGAAGATGCCTCCGAAGCCGATCGTCAGCAGCACGACGGACCCGATGAGGACCCAGGTGTCCCACTTCTTCGACCTGATCTGGAACTTGCCGGCCACGTCGGTCCTGTGCGGTGGGGGGTGACGCCCTAGAGGGGAGAAAAGACCCCCTTTGCTACCACGTCGGCGACCTCGGAGAGCGTTGGGCGAGTTCCGATCGCGTGAACGGCCGATCCGAGCCATCGGACCGGCGATCGGACCAGCCGTCGGACCAGATGGGGCGGGTCGCTTTGCTACCCTCCCGGATCAGCGTCGACAGGGCCGATCCGGTCCGATGGCGCTCGATCGAGAGGGAGGCGAGATGGTCCTGGCGTTCGACGTCGACTTCATCCAGGTGGCCTCCACCCCCCTCCAGATGCTGGTTGTGGTGCTCCTCCTCACGGCGGCCTTCGCCGGGTTGCTGATGGCCTTCACGGTCCTGGCGTCGCCGCTCGTCGACCGGCGTTGGCCCGCCGACCAGCCCATCGACCCCACCGAGATGCTGTGGGGCGAGGCGGGTGGCTACGTCGAGCGCAACTTCAAGGGCCTCGATCTCGAGTCCTCCCGCGACATCGCCTCGCAATTCGTCGAGCGCAAGGTCGTGGCGGGCGAGCTGGTGGTCGAGCAGGGCGAGCCGTCGACCCACTTCTACGTGGTGAAGGACGGCACCTTCGAGGTGCTCCAACGGCTCGAGGTCGGCGGCATGGTGCGCGAGGAGACCATCCGGCGCTACGGCGAGGGCGATTCGTTCGGCGAGATCGGCATCCTGCGCCGCATGCCCCGCACCGCCACCGTGCGGGCCATCAGCGCCGGAACCGTGCTCGAGCTCTCCGCCGAGGACTTCGTGGTCGGCACCGTGTCGAGCGCAGCCGACGACAATGTGCTGCTCGAGCGGGTCGACCGCTACCTGGCCGATGACCGCCGACGCAGCAAGGTCGAAGAAGCGGGGGATCTCGGCTTCCTGTCGGGTGGTGGTGGCTCGAGCCAGGGCGTGGCAGGCAACGACGCCGGGCGCGACGATCGGCCCGATACCGCCACTGCGCTCGCCGCCGCGGCGCTCGAGGTCGCCGGCCACGCGCAGGACCCCGAGCCCGAGCCTGTGGCGGTTGCGCCTGCGCCGGTCCCGACGCCTCCTGCGCCGGCTCCGCCAGCTGCCGCTCCGCCTTCGCCTCCTCCACCGGTCCCGCCGCCTCCTGCGCCGGCTCCGCCAGCTGCCGCTCCGCCTTCGCCTCCTCCACCGGTCCCGCCGCCTCCTGCTCCGCCGGCACCGCCTCCGCCGGTCGCTGCGCCGGCTCCTCCGGCTCCTCCTGTTGTCGCACCTGCTCCTCCCGCACCACCAGCGCCGGTACCTCCTCCTCCTCCGGTCCCGCCGCCTCCGCCGCCGACGCCGGCTCCTCCGGCTCCGGCACCTCCTCCGCCCGTCGCGGCCTTCAGCCCCGACCACGTGGTCGGTGCGGCCGGGATGTCGGCCTGGGCCGGGCCGGACGGGAGCCGACCCCCGGTCGCGTCCCTCCCACCCGGGCTCGGCCTGGTCGTCGTCGAGCGCCAGGGTGCCTGGGTGCGGGTGCAGACCTCCACCGGTTGGCAGGGCTGGGTCGACGGCCGCGCCCTGCCGCAGTCGTCCTGACCGCGTGGACCCAGGGCTGACCGGCGTGGAGCCTGATCCCCCGGCGAGCGAGATCGCGCAGCTGCGTGCGGCCATCGCCGAGCTGTCCGAACAGGTCCGGGAGCAGACGGGGGCCATCGACCGGCTCCGGTCGACCGTGGCCGACCTGGCTGGCCGGCCGCCGCTCCCCGGCCCGCACCTGGCACCGCGTCCGGAGGCGACGCAGGTCGAGCTGTGGCAGCGACTCGGGATGACCGACGGCGAGCGGTGCAACGTGACGGTGCTGTTCGCCGACATCTCCGGCTTCACCGCACTGGCCGAGACCCTCGATCCCGAGGAGTGCCAGCTCATCATGCACGACACCATGGCGGCGCTGAGCGCGGTGGTGACGGCCAACGACGGGTACCTCGAGAAGTTCATCGGCGACGCCCTGTGTGCGATCTTCGGCGTGCCCACCGCCCACGACGACGAGCCCGAGCGCGCCGTGCGCAGCGCGATGGTGATGCACCGGCTGCTGGCCGAACGCTCCGAACGTCAGCCCGACCTGCCGACGCTCGGCATCCACGTCGGCATCAACACCGGGATCGTCGTGGCAGGGATGGTGGGCGACGGCACCCAGTTCGGCGTCATGGGCGACACCATCAACACCGCGTCGCGCCTGATGGACCTGGCTGCGGCGGGGGAGACGTTCCTGTCGTTCGAGACCGCTCGCCGGGTGCGCCGCGAGTTCCGGCTGGAGGATCGGGGCCGCTTCGAGGTCAAGGGCAAGGCGCAGTCGGTGGCGGCGTTCAACGTGCTGGGTGAGCTCGGGCCCGACGACCAGGTCATGTTCTCCGATCGTCGCAGCCCGCTGATCGGGCTCGGCGACCACCGAGACCGGCTTCGGGATCTGGCGACTGCGGCCGCGGCCGGCGCACCGGCGGTGGCGCTGCTCACCGGGGCTCGCGGCACGGGCAAGAGCCGCCTGCTGGACGACTTCGCCGACTGGGCGTCGGGCACGTTCACCGTCAGCAGGGGGTCGGCGCGGGTGCAGGGCGAGACGTCGATCGGCCTGATCGACGCGGCGCTGAGTTCCGTGCTGCCAGGCTTGTCGGTGAGCTCCTTCGGCGGTCGTGCGTCCGGCGACGACCTGCGGGCGGAGGCGCTGGCGTCGGTGATCTCCGAGGCTGCCGCCGACCGACCGATCGCGGTGCTCCTCGACGACCTCGACCTCGCCGCGGATGGCTCGCTCGAGGTCCTGGCCCACCTCGTCGAGTCGGTCGACGGGGCAGTGCTGTGGATGTTCGCCGCTCGCCGGCTGCCGCCTCGGATCGCTCAGCTCGCGGACCGAACCGCCCGCCCGCCGTCCGACGGCCCAGGCCCCTCCCGGACCACCCACCTCGTGCGGCTCGGGCCGCTGCATGCCGGGCACCTGGCCGAACTGGCCGATGCTCTGGTGCCGGGCGCGTTCGATGAGGCCTACCGGACCCGGCTGGCGGCGCTGGCGGACGGGAGCGCCGAGTTCGTCGAGGAGATCGTGCTGTCGCTCATCGACGAGGGCGCCGTCGTGGAGGGCGCTGACGGGCGATGGGAGGCGGTGGGCGACCTCGACCTGATCGCCATCCCGACCTCGGTCGCCGAGCTGGTCGAGGCCCGGATGGACGGGTTGGCCACCGCGGCCCGCCTCGCGTTGCAGGACGCCGCGGTCATCGGCCTGCGCTTCAGCGACCGCCTGCTCGAGCGGGTGACCCGGGTGCCGGCCCAGCTCGATGCCGCGCTGGCCGAGCTGGCGGCGGCCGAGCTCATCGCCGCACCGTCGGGAGATGACGACCTCGGCCTGTGGTCCTTCCGCAGCCGGCTCGTCCGAGACGTCGCCTACGACAGCCTGCTCCGGCGCCACCGCCCGCTGGCCCACCGGGCGGCCGCGGACGCCCTCGTCGCGCTGGGCGAGGACACTTCACCGGCCGATGTGGAGCTGATCGCGCACCACCTGGCCGAGGGCGACGAGCCCGTGCTGGCCCTGCCCTACCTGCGACGGTCGGCCGAGCACGCGCTGGCCCACAACGCGGCCGACGCAGTGGCGCGCCTGCACCAGGCGCTGCGGATCGCGTCGGACCACGATCTCGATCCCGATGGAGAGGAGATCGGATGGTTCCGCGAGCAGGTCGAGCAGGTCGAGCGCAGCGGCTCCATCCCGTCGAGCGCTGTCCCCTCCGGTCCCGGCGTCGGCGAATAGGTTGTGCGGATGAAGATCATGGTGGTGTCCGCGATCAGCCGTGACAGCTCGAGCTGCTACATGCTGGCCCGTCAGATCGCCGACCTGTGCGCCAACCACGACGTCGAGATCGACTTCGTCACGCCGGCCGATGCCGATCTGCCCATCAACGACGGCACCGTCCCCTACGACCACCCGGCGGCGCAGGCGTGGGCCGCTCGGGTCGCGGAGATCCACGCCCACATCTGGGTGTCGCCCGAGTACCACAGCGGCATGACCGGTGGGATGAAGAACCTCTTCGATCACCTGGGCAAGGAGCCGATGAAGGGTGACGTGGTGGGCCTCTTCGCCCTGGCCGGTGGCAACATGGCTGCGCTGAACACGCTGAACAACATGTCGGTGGTTGCCCGCTCGCTGGGGGCGTGGGTGGCGCCCGACTACTGCGCGCTCGAACTCCAACGACGTGAAGGTCGGCCTCGACGAGGCGGCTGTCGCTCGGCTCGAGAACGTCATCGATCAGGTCATCACCGCCGCTGCGCACCTCCAGCCCGAGGTCTGACACGGCTCGCCCGGCGCGGCCCAGCCGTTCACGAGGCGGCCTGGGTGAAGACCCGGCGGTAGGCCTGTGGGCTGGTGTGCACGCTGCGCTGGAAGTGCATGCGCAGCGCAGCCGGTGAACCGAATCCGGCATCGTCGGCCACGCGGTCGATCGACAGGTCGGTGGTCTCGAGCAGCCGTCGGGCCAGCAGGATGCGCTGGGCCAGCAGCCACTGGTGCGGCGTGGTGCCGGTGACCTGGCGGAAGCGGCGGCTGAACTGGCGTGGGCTGAGGTGAGCGTGCTCGGCCAGGTCGCCGACGGTGAGCGGCTGGTCGAGCCGCTCGACGGCCCAGTCGAGCGAGGCGGCCAGCGAGTTGCCGTCGTCGCACTCGGCGAGCGGCGTCACCACGAACTGGGCCTGACCACCTTCGCGGTGGGGTGGAACGACCAGGTCACGAGCCACCTCGTTGGCCACCTCGGCGCCGTAGTCGTCCCGGATGATGGCCATGGCGCAGTCGATCGAGGCTGCGGACCCGGCCGAGGTCCAGACGTTCGTCGTCGCGCACGTAGAGGACTTCCGGGGTCGAGCTCGATGGTCGGATGCATGCGACGGAAGTCGTCGGCCGCATCCCAGTGGGTGGTGGCCCGTCGACCGTCGAGCAGCCCGGCGGCCGCCAACGCGAACGCCCCCGTGCAGAACGACACGAGCCGTGCGCCACGGGCGGCCGCGGCCCCGAGGGCGGCGATGATCTGGGAGTCGGGGCGCTCGGCCCGCCGGGACCACCCGGGGATGACGATCATGTCGGCCCGGCGGAGCTGCTCGATCCCGTCGTCGATCTGCAGCCGCATCCCACCCTCGAGCGGGACCAGCCCGGGTCGGGGCGTGCAGATGCGGAACCGGTACCACTCGCGTCCGAGCCCGGCGCGCTCGATCCCGAAGAACTCAGAGGCGACCGAGATCTCGAGCGGGCTCATGCGCGGCACGACGAGGGCGACCACGCGGAGGCCAGAGGGCCGACGGCTGGAATCTGACGATCGTGCGATTGGAGACATGTCCGTATCTTAGCGAACATCGGCATTCATGTCACTGGTGGATCTGCCGAACGGGGCGCACCGTGGGGGAAGAACATCCAGCCAGACGGGTCCCCCACCCGTGGAAACGGAGCGTCACCATGAACTGGTACGCCTACAAGGTCCTCGCCGACACCTATGACTCGCGAGCGCCGGGCGCAGGCCGCCGAGCACCGCAGCGCCCGCCAGGCCGCCCGCAGCGCCCGGGCCCGACGCGAGGATCGCGCCCGTCGAGCGAGTCGCTCGCATCGTGCGCCCCGGACGTGGACGCTCGATCGCTGTGTGGTTCCGACCCCGCCGTCCGGAGCGCACCGAGCTGCGACCCTCGTTGCCGCGGTGAGGCCGGCGCTGCGGTCGGCCGGTAGCCTCACCGGAATGGAACTCCCGCCCCCTGACCCCGCCAAGCTCCTCGCCTACTGGAACGAGTTCGAGGAGGGCAAGGAGAGCCCGGGGCGGGTGCTGGCCAACCTGAAGACGGCCGGCATGGCCGAGGTGCTGCACCAGCTGGTCGCCGACACGGCGGCTCCTGCGGCTGCGGGAGAGTGACCGAGACGCCCGACCGCACGCGCCAGGTACCGGCCGACCCGAGGCGGGGCGGCGCGCAGCGCATCCCGCGGCCGCTGTCGTGCCGTGACGGCGGCCCTGCGGCGTGGACCGGGTCGCTCGACCGGGGCGTCGACCTCTCGCTCGTCGGCGTGACCCGGGCGCTGGCCGGGGCGGCGACGCCGAGGCGTTCGCCGCTCGAGGGCACCCCCGTGCGAGCCTCGGCCGTGCTGGCGCCGCTCTACGAGGACGGCGGCGAGACCGTCGTGATCCTCACCCGGCGAGCCCAGACCCTGCGCACCCATCGAGGCGAGGTCAGCTTCCCCGGCGGAGGGGCCGAAGCCGGGCGACGCCGACCTGTGGGCCACCGCACTGCGCGAGTCGCACGAGGAGATCGGGCTCGATCCGGCCCTGGTCACCCGGATCGGCGAGCTCGACCACCTGCAGACCGTGACGAGCCGGTCCTACATCCTCCCCTTCGTCGGGGTGCTGCCCGGTCGTCCGGAGCTCGTGCCCAACCCGGCCGAGGTCGAGCTCGTGCGTGCACGTGCCGCTGCGGGAGCTGCTCACCGACGGCGTCCACCACGAGGAGCGATGGGGCCTGCCGCCACTGGACCATCCGGTGCACTTCTTCGACGTGGTCGGCGACACGATCTGGGGCGCCACCGCCGCCATGCTGGCCAACCTGCTGACGATCGTCGCTGCTGTCTGATCAAGAGCCGCGAGCCCATCGAGCCCACCGAGCCCCGAGGAGCGCCACCGTGCCCGACCACGCCGACACCGACGCCAGCCCTGACACCGACCCTGGTCGCTTCGTGACGCACTGGTACGACGGGCGGGGCTTCCGTCAGGCCTACGTGCACGAGGGTCAGGGTGGCGTCCCGGTGCTGCTCGTGCACGGGTGGCCCGAGACGAAGCGCATCTGGTGGCGGGTGATCGAGCCGCTGGTCGCGGCCGGCTTCGAGGTGATCGTTCCCGACCTGCGCGGCTTCGGAGAGAGCGAGGTGGCCGCGGACGGCTTCGGCGACACGCCGTCGTCGAGCCGGGACCTGCACGCCCTCGTGCACGACCACCTCGGCCACGACCACGTCGTGCTGGTCGGTGGCGACTTCGGCGGGCCGATCGTGCAGGACATCGCCCTGCGCTTCGGCGACTTCGCCGATCGCATGGTGCTGTTCAACTCGCCGCTGCCCTACGACAAGCAGCGGATGGCCGGGCTGCGATCCCGCTCGCTGAGCGCCACCGACTACTTCATCCGCCAGGGCACCGATGCCGACGCGCTGGCGGCCGAGCTGGTCACCCCCGAGCAGCGGCAGCGCTACATCGCCACCTTCTACTCGTCGCGGTTCTGGGCCCACCCCGGCGCGTTCGACGACCCGGCCATCGCCTTCCACACCGAGCCGTTCGCCGACGGCGACCAAGCTGCGGGCGTCGTTCGGGCCCTACGAGAGCGTGTTCGACCCGGCCCGTCGCAGCGAGCCGGCGCTGATCGGCCGCAACCCCGACACGCCGACGGCCATCCTCTACGGCCCGTCCGACCACGTCATCGCGCCCGACTTCGACCTGCATGGCCGCGCTCGTCTTCGACGACCACATCGGCCCGTTCCTGCTCCGCGACTGCGGCCACTTCGTCCCGTGGGAGGCGCCGCACGCCCTCGTCTCCACCACCGCCGCCTTCAGCCGCGACCTCCTCGCCCAGCACCCGAACCGGTAGTCGCAACGCGACCTCAGGGTCGCAGAAGGGCTACCGGTTGGGACGGTCAGGGGTCGTCGAGCGGTCAGTTCCGTTCGTAGGCGAGCTGGCGGTGGTGCCAGGTGATGCCGGAGTCGGGACCAGCCGAGCGCGAGCCCGTGCAGCTCGGAGGCGAGGGCGGCGACGACGTCGGGGTCGATGTGGTCGGCCGACCCAGGGGTCGTCGCGCCACACCGACAGGTTCATGGCGAAGATGCGGGCCACGGTCTGCGGTGGCGGCGAGATCCGGGCGATGGTGTCGGCCACGAGGGCCGATCCGTCGGGCGGTGCGGCGGTGGCCAGCGTCGGGCCGATGCGCAGCTCGGTGTCGTGGCCCCGCGACATCTGCTGCACGACGTCGAGGTAGCGGCTGAAGGTGTCGATCGACGTGTCGATGTGGTCGATCTCCTCGAGCAGCAGGCGGCCACCCGGCGCGCAGCTGGGTCAGCCACCGGTCGCGAACGGCCACGGGTGGGGCAGGTGGGCCAGCAGGTAGCGGGCGAAGACGACGTCGGCCGGGCCGGTCGGGAACGGCAGCTGCGGTGACGTCGTGGGGGAGGAACTCGATGCCGTCGGCCGCAGTGCTCGACCCGGGCCCGCAGCACGAAGGCCTCCGAGCGCTCGAGCCCGACGGTTCGGCGCGGACCGACGGTCTGGTGCAGCAGCGCCGTGGTGTAGCCCGGGCCGCAGCCGAGGTCGACCGCGAGGGCAGGCGCCGCGTCGACCCGGTCGTGCCGCTGATCGGGCGCCTCGGCGCAGGAACTCGGCGGTGGTCGGGCCGAAGATCGAGGCGAGCACCGCCAGGCGGTCGCCGGCCACCGCGCTGTCGCCGTAGGTGTAGGTGCGCTCGGCCGGCGTCGCTCATGCCAGGGTCACCATCGGGCCATCGTGGTCGAGGGAACACCGACCGGACCAGCCGGTTGGCGGTACCTTGGCTCCATGCCGAAGCTGATCTTCGAAGGCGACACCCAGCAGGAGCTCGTCATCCAGGTGCGGCGGTGGCTCGCGTCGCTCGAGGCCGACGACGACGGCGCCATCTCGGTGAGCCAGGCCATCGAGCAGGGCGCCGGGCTCACCAAGGACGCCCTGCGCATCATCGCGTCGGCCGCGCCCAAGCCGATCGCCCAGAACGACGTGGTCAAGCCGCTCACCGACATGGGCTACAAGGTCACCGACGCCACCTCGAAGGCGCTGGTCGACGGCCTCGACGCGGTCGAGAGGTGACCGGCGGCGGCGTGCTGCGGTCGGTCAGCGAGAAGGGTCGCACCGCCGCCTTCCAGATGAACGTCGCCGTCGCCAAGCAGATCCTGAAGACCCTCCCCGGCGCCTGACCGACCCGTCCGCTCGGCGTGCCGACGCGGAGCGAGCAGCTCGCACCGAACTGCGCCAGGTGGGCGAAGCGCCCGCCGGGGACCTGCGACCGCGAGGGCCGGAGACCTGTACACTCTGCCCCTTCCATTGGGCTGGAGCGAAGGGGCAGCACGTGGCTGAGGTCGAGATCGGCATCGGCAAGTCGGGTCGTCGGGCCTACGGGCTCGACGACATCGCCATCGTGCCGAGCCGGCGCACCCGCGATCCCGAGGACGTCGACATCTCCTGGGAGATCGACGCCTTCACGTTCGACCTGCCGCTGATGGCCGCGGCCATGGACGGCGTCATCAGCCCGGCCACCGCCATCGAGATCGGCCGGCTCGGCGGCGTCGGCGTGCTGAACCTCGAGGGCCTGTGGACCCGCTACGAGGATCCCGACTCGCATCCTCGAGGAGATCGCGGAGCTCCCGCCCGAGAAGGCCACCCTGCGGATGCAGGAGATCTACAGCGAGCCGATCAAGCCCGAGCTGATCGGCGAGCGCATCCGCGAGATCCACGACGCCGGCGTGGTGTCGTGCGCGTCGGTCACCCCGCAGCGCACCGACGCCTTCGCCAAGGCCATCATCGACGCCGAGCTCGACCTGCTGGTCATCCAGGGCACGGTCGTGTCGGCCGAGCACGTGTCGAAGACCGTCGAGCCGCTCAACCTCAAGCGCTTCGTGCGCGAGCTCGACATGCCGGTGATCGTCGGCGGCTGCGCCAGCTACCAGGCCGCGCTGCACCTCATGCGCACCGGTGCCGCCGGCATCCTCGTCGGCGTCGGTCCCGGCGCACGCCTGCACCACCCGCGGCGTGCTCGGCATCGGCGTGCCCCAGGCCACCGCCATCGCCGACGCCCGGGCCGCCCGCATGCGCCACCTCGACGAGACCGGCGTGTACGTCCACGTCATCGCCGACGGCGGCATGGGCACCGGCGGCGACATCGCCAAGGCCATCGTCTGCGGCGCCGACGCGGTGATGATCGGCTCGCCGCTGGCCGCCGCGGCCGAGGCGCCCGGCCGGGGCTACCACTGGGGCATGGCCACCTTCCACCCCACGCTGCCCCGCGGGCGCCCGGGTGCAGACCACCACCCGCGGCACGCTCGAGGAGATCCTCGTCGGCCCGGCGCACGAGAACGACGGCCGCCTCAACCTGTTCGGCGCCCTGCGCACCTCCATGGCCACCTGCGGCTACGAGACCGTGAAGGAGTTCCAGAAGGCCGAGGTCATGGTCGCTCCGGCGCTGCAGACCGAGGGCAAGTCGCTGCAGAAGTCCCAGGGCATCGGGATGGGTCACTGAGCCCTCGGCTCCTGTCCCGAGCTTCCCGATCCCCGCCCCCGAGCCAAAGGCCACCGATGACCGACCCCGCCGTCGACACGGTCCTCGTCGTCGACTTCGGCGCCCAGTACGCCCAGCTGATCGCCCGCCGGGTCCGCGAGGCGCACGTCTACAGCGAGATCGTGCCCCACACCATCACCGCGGCCGAGATCGCCGAGCGGCGACCCGGCCGGCGTCATCTTCAGCGGCGGCCCGAAGTCGGTGCACGTCGAGGGCGCGCCCCGCATCGACCCGGCGTCTACGACCTCGGCGTCCCGGTCCTCGGCATCTGCTACGGCGCCCAGCTGCTGGCGCTCGACCTCGGCGGCGAGGTGTCCCGCACCGGCCGGGGCGAGTACGGCCGCACCGAGCTCGACCTGGTCGAGCGCTCGGCGACGTCGGGCGTGCTCTTCGGCGCCGCCCAGCCCGCCCAGCAGCAGGTGTGGATGAGCCACTTCGACACCATCACCAAGGCGCCCGACCGGCTTCGTCGTCACCGCCTCGACGCCCGACACCCCGGCGGCCGGGTTCGAGGACGTCGACCGCGGGCTCTACGGCGTGCAGTTCCACCCCGAGGTCGTGCACACGCCCCACGGCCAGGCAGCTGCTCGAGCACTTCCTCTACGACGCCTGCGGCTGCCAGCCGACGTGGACCATGACCTCGATCATCGAGACGTCGGTCGACGCCATCCGGGCCCAGGTCGGCGACGCGCGGGCCATCTGCGGGCTGTCCGGCGGGGTCGACTCGGCCGTCGCCGCCGCGCTGGTGCACAAGGCCATCGGCGCCCAGCTCACCTGCGTGTTCGTCGACACCGGGCTGATGCGCCAGGGCGAGGGCGAGCAGGTCGTCGAGACCTTCCGTCGCCACCAGGGCATCGAGCTCATCCACGTGCAGGCCGCCGACCGCTTCTTCGAGCGGCTCGAGGGCGTCACCGAGCCCGAGGAGAAGCGCAAGGCCATCGGCGAGCTGTTCATCCGGGTGTTCGAGGAGAACGCCGGGGGCATCGAGGACGCCGACTTCCTGGTGCAGGGCACGCTCTACCCCGACGTCATCGAGTCGGGCACGTCGAAGGCGGCCAAGATCAAGAGCCACCACAACGTCGGCGGCCTGCCCGAGGACATGGAGTTCGAGCTGGTCGAGCCGCTGCGCAGCCTGTTCAAGGACGAGGTCCGCAAGGTCGGCGACCGAGCTCGGGCCTGCCCGACGAGATCGTCTGGCGCCAGCCGTTCCCCGGGCCCGGGCTCGGCGTGCGCATCATCGGCGAGGTCACGCCCGAGAAGGTGGCCATCCTGCAGCACGCCGACGCCATCGTCCGCGAGGAGATCCGCAGCGCCGGCCTCGAGCGCGAGATCTGGCAGGCCTTCGCGGTGCTGCCCGACATCCGCAGCGTCGGGGTCATGGGCGACGAGCGCACCTACGGCTACCCGATCATCATCCGGGCCGTCACCAGCGAGGACGCCATGACCGCCGACTGGGCCCGCCTGCCCTACGACCTGCTCGAGCGCATGTCGAGCCGCATCATCAACGAGGTCGCGGGCGTCAACCGGGTGGCCTACGACATCACGTCGAAGCCGCCCGGCACCATCGAGTGGGAGTGAGCCCGGTCCGGCAGGGCGACTGACGTGAGCCGCGGGCAGCCTGGGTCAGGCGTGCGGAGCGGAGCGCAGCAGCAGCACTGACCGGCCTGGGATGGGCGAAGCCGCTCGCAGGCGAGCTCGCGAGCCGAGAGCCGAGCAGGTTGGTAAAGGATCCGGACGCCACCTGCCGAAAGACAACCATGGCGCCGGCCCGAGGTCGGCACCTAGTCTTTCGCTTGGGGCCACGGGTCGAGCATCTGTTCGCACGTGTGGCGCGGAGAACCCAGCGTGCTCCTACGCGTTCCTCGGAGGTTCTCGATGCGTCGTCTGATGGTGATCTTGGTGACCGGAGCCATGGCTCTGTCGAGCATGGTCATCGGCGCGGGTCGGGTCGGGGCCGACGAGATCGCCGACAAGCAGGCGCAGGCCGAGCAGATCAGCGCCAAGCTGGCCGATCTCGACGCCACCATGGAGCTGCTGGGCGAGGAGTACAACCAGGCCCGCCTCCAGCTCGATCAGGTGCAGGTCGACATCGACGACGCGGCCAAGCGGGTCGATGCGGCCAACCGGGAGCTCGGCCGTGCGCCAGCACGAGCTCGACAGCTACGCGGTGGCCGCGTTCATGAGTGGTGGGTCCGGCGGCGCCACCGAGGTCCTGCTCACGGGCGAGGGACCCGAGGTCGGCCGCCAGGTCGAGTACCTGAAGGTGGCCTCGGCCAACCGGCGCAAGATCATCGACCAGGTCAAGGTGGCCCGTGAAGGGCGCCGACGCCGAGCTGGCCCGGCTGGCCGAATCCAAGTCGCAGGCCGAGTCGCTGCAGCACGACCTCGACCAGAAGCGATCCGACACCGAGAAGGCGTCGAACCAGCAGCAGGCACTGCTGGCCAACGTGAACGGCGAGCTCCTCCAACTGGTGCAGGATGCCCAGGCCCGTCAGGCCCTGCAGGCCGACGAAGCGGTCAAGGCCCGCCTGCTCGGCACGGCCACCGGCGGCCCCGAGGCCCAGCCGGTCGGCGACCCCAGCACCCCCACCACCCCGACCGACCCCGTCGTCGCCGACCACCGTCCGGCCCACGACTCCCACCACGCCCTCCGGTCACCACCCCGCCCACCACCAGGCCCGTGCCGCCGCCCACGCCTCCGCCGCCGACCAAGCCGCCGGCACCCATCGCTGCCGCGGCCAAGGCCGTGGCGCTGGCCAAGACCCAACTGGGCGTTCCGTACCTGTGGGCCGGGTCCGACCCCGAGGACGGCTTCGACTGCTCGGGGCTGATCATGTGGGCCTATGCGGGGGCCGGCAAGAGCCTGCCGCACTCGTCGCAGCTCATGGCCAACGTCACCCGCCACATCAACTTCACCGACCTGCAACCCGGTGACCTGCTCTTCTACGGAGCGCCGATCCACCACGTGGGCATGTACGTCGGCAACGGCCAGATGATCGAGGCTCCCCACGCCGGCGCCGAGGTCCGCTACGCCAGCATCTGGCGCAGCGATCTCGTCCTGGCCGGCCGCGTCACCTGACCGCGGCCCAGCCGCTCGGCTCGGCAGGAGATGGTGATCAGGTACCGGCCAGCCGATCCACCACGGGGGCCATGGCGCCGAGCGCGTCCACGCCCAGCCCTATGCAGCTGATGCCATAGCGCTCGCGCCGCTCGAGGCACTGCTCGACGATCTCCGACACCGAGCCGGCCAGCGCGTGCGGTGATGCCATCGCCTCCTCCGGACCCAGGCCCAGGGCCGGACCGAACGCCTCGGCCAGACCCCGGCGGTCGTCGGTGATGGCGGCCAGGTGCACCCGGACCTGCAGCTCGATCTGGTCGAACCGCTCGCCCGCCGCCTCGCGGATCCAGCCGACCTTCTCGAGGGTGGCCTCGTCGGTGGCGGTGGGTCCCGCCGACTCATCGATGCGGCCTGCTCCGAGCGCGATGTTGAGGCCGATGGTGTCGGCCGTCCGGGCGGCCAGGGTGAGGATCTTGCGCCCACCGCCACCGATCAGGATCGGAGGCCCGGGCCGCGGCGGCGATCCCGCGGAGCTGACCGGCTTCGGGAATCCATCGAGGTCCCGCACCGTGTAGTGCTCGCCTTCGACCGTGCACGGACCGTCGGCCCACAGGCCGGTGATGACCTCCAGCGCCTCGGCCAGTCGCGCGATGCGGACGCCGGGTCGGTCGAGCGGGATGCCCGCCTGCGCGTAATCGGTGGTCATCCAGCCGGCACCGAGGCCGAGCTCGAAGCGCCCACCCGACAGCAGGTCGATGGTGGCGGCCTCCTTGGCCAGCACGACGGGGTGGCGGTAGTCGTTGCCGTAGGTCAGCGACCCGACCCGCAGCGTGGTGGTGGCATCGGCGGCAGCCATGAGCGCAGGGGTGATGGCGTACTGGTCGTCGAGGTGGTCGGACACGGTGAGCGCCGAGTAGCCCAGATCTTCGACCCTGCGGGCCAGGTCGGCCCACGACGCGCCGCCCGCACCGACCGCCGCCCCGGTCCCGCCGGGCGGGGCGGTGGCCTGGATGGTGAAGCGAAAGGGCGTGGTGGAGGACAGGACCGTCTCGGTTCGCTCGCGGTGTCGACCGCGCGAAAACTACCCTCCCGGGCATGACCGACTCCCTGGCCGACTTCACCGACACGTCCTTCGAGCACGACGGCGTATCGCGGCGGGTGTTCCGCATGGGGGAGGGCCCCGCGGTCGTCGTCATGGCCGAGATCCCCGGCATCACGCCCAAGGTCGCCGACTTCGCCCGGCGGGTGGCGGCCGCCGGCTTCACCGTGGTCATGCCCGTGCTGTTCGGGACCCCGGGCGCCGAGGCCACCCCCGGGCACACGATGAAGGTGATCACGAAGGCCTGCGTCTCGAAGGAGTTCGCCGCGTTCGCCACCAGCCGCACCGCACCGGTGAGCGTCTGGTTGCGGGCGCTGGCCGCCGATGCCCACGAGTCGTGCGGAGGGCCTGGGGTCGGGGCGGTCGGCATGTGCTTCACCGGCGGGTTCGCGCTCGGGATGATGGTCGACGAGCGGATGCTGGCCCCCGTGCTGAGCCAGCCGTCGCTGCCGATCGGCCCGCTCCCGAAGTCGAAGCGGGCGCTCCAGCTGGCCCCGGACGATCTGGCCCGGGTCAAGGAGCGGGCGGCCGACGGGGTGTGCGTGCTCGGCCTGCGGTTCACCGGCGACATCCTCTCGCCCGGCGATCGCTTCGCGCGCCTGCGCGAGGAGCTCGGCGACGCGTTCATCGGCGTGGAGATCGACTCGTCGAAGGGCAACCAGTGGGACATCCCGAAGATGGCCCACTCGGTGCTCACCGAGCACTTCGTCGACGAGCCCGGTCACCCGACCCGGGTGGCCCTCGACCAGGTCCTCGACTTCTTCCGCGACAAGCTGCTCGGCGCTCCCTGATCGACCAGCCCGATCGGCATGCCGGATCGCATGGGCTGATCGCATGGGCTGATCGCATGGGCCTGATCGACCGATGCTGATCACCAGGATGCCGGCGGCTTCCGCGTCCTACCCCCGGGTACTCTGGTTGGCTCATGACCCCCGCTGACGAGTCCGCCGCCACGCCCTTCCCGGGGCTCGGCGTGAACGACGGCGGCGGGTCGTCCGGTAGCGGTCCGTTCGGCGACGGGCCCGGCGCCTCGCCCCCGGCCCGTTCGATTCCGGCCCGTTCGACGCCGATCTGGCGGAGCAGCACGAGGAGTCGGGTGGCCTGGCCCGTCCCGACCTGCTCGAGGGGCTCAACCCGGTGCAGCTCGAGGCGGTCACCCATGCCGAGGGGCCGTTGCTCATCGTGGCCGGCGCCGGGTCGGGCAAGACGAGGGTGCTCACCCACCGCATCGCCCACCTGATCCGCAACGAGGGCGTGTCGCCGTTCGAGATCCTGGCCATCACGTTCACGAACAAGGCCGCGGACGAGATGAAGCAGCGGGTGGCCGCGCTGGTCGGGTCGGTCGCCCAGAAGATGTGGGTCTCGACGTTCCACTCGGCCTGCGTGCGCATCCTGCGGCGCGACGGCAAGGCCCTCGGGTTCCCGTCGTCGTTCACGATCTACGACCAGGCCGACGCGGTGCGCCTGACCGGCTACGTGCTGCGCGACCTCAACCTCGACAGCAAGCGCTTCCCACCCCGATCGGTGCACGCCACCATCAGCGCGGCCAAGAACGACGGCGTCGACGTCGAGGCGTACACGGCCAAGGCGCAGGTGATCTTCGAGCGCAAGATCGCCGACGTCTACCGGGAGTACCAGACGCGCCTGGCCCGGGCCGGCGCCATGGACTTCGACGACCTCCTCGGCAACGCCGTGCGCCTCTTCAAGGAGCACCCCGACGTGCTCGCGCACTACCGCCAGCGGTTCCGCCACGTGCTCGTCGACGAGTACCAGGACACCAACCACGTCCAGAACGAGCTCGTCACCCTGCTGTCCTCCGAGCACCGCAACATCTGCATCGTCGGTGACTCGGATCAGTGCCTTCCGCCCGAGACGATGGTGGCCACAGGGACGGGTACGAGGCGCATCGACGAGATCGAGGTCGGTGACGAGGTGCTCGGCACCGCCGGCGGGTCAGCTGCGGTCGCCGGCACTGTGACCGCGGTGATGCCCGGCCACTACACGGGCCCGGTCGTGCGGGTGAAGGCCGGAGGCCACGAGCTGCGCGGCACCCCCAACCACATCGTCCCGTCTCGCCTCGTGGTCGACCCGGACGCCTGGCTGGTCGCGCTCATGTGGTGGCCCGAGCACGGCTACTGGTTCGGCCGGATCCGTGGGGACGAGGTCGATCGGCCGATCGGTAGCCATGAGCCGTTCCCGACACCGGCCTCGACCCCGGCGGAGAAGGTGTGGCTGCTCGAACGACACGAAGACCATGCCGCTGCTCTCCACGGTCAGATGGGTTGGGGCCGGCACGACGTGCAACGGCCTGCCCTCTCGCTCGGACCCGATCTCGGTGGGCCGTGGCAGGGATCGATCCCCCCGGAGCTGGCCCGCACCGTGGTGGGCGAGCGACTCGCCTCCGAGCACCTCGCGGCCCAGCTCGAGCGGTTGTGCGAGGACGAGCTGCTCCTGCTCGACCTCCCTCATCTCCGCTCTGCCGGCACCGGGCCACGGCCGGTGGTGCTGACCATGTTCGCCGGCGCGAGCCCCGCCACCCACGTGGTCCAGTGGTCATCAACAGACGGTGCGATCGCCGAGCGGATGGCGCTCGTCGGTCTGGGCGACGGCGGGGCAGAGGTCACCATCGACCGAGACGTGGAGTCGTATCGCGAGGCATCCCGCGTTGCTCGCCACGTCGCGGCTGTCGGAGCGACCGAGGTGCACGCTCGCGTCGCCATCGCGGGCACGATCTACGACTACACGCCGCTGAGCCACGTGCGGCCGGGCATGCAGGTGCTGGTCGAGCAGGACGGGCAGCTCGTCGCCACGACGGTCGACGAGGTGGAGATCGAGCAGTACGACGGGCCGGTGTACGACCTCGAGGTCGACCGCACGCACACCTACCTCGCCGACGGCGTGCTGGTGCACAACTCGATCTACCAGTTCAGAGGTGCGGACGTCCGCAACATCTTGGAGTTCGAGGACGCGTTCCCGGATGCCACGGTGATCGTGCTCGAGCAGAACTACCGGTCGACCCAGACCATCCTCGACGCGGCCAACGCGGTCATCGCCAACAACCTCGGGCGCAAGCCGAAGGAGCTGTGGACCGACCAGGGTCACGGCCAGGCCATCGTCCGCTACCACGCCGATGACGAGGGTGACGAGAGCCAGTGGGTGGCCCACCAGATCTCGCACCTGCACGACGGCGAGTACCGCTGGGGCGACGTCGCCATCTTCTACCGGACCAACGCGCAGAGCCGGGTCATGGAAGAGCAGCTCATGCGCTCGGGCATCCCGTACAAGGTCATCGGCGGCACCCGCTTCTACGACCGCCGCGAGATCAAGGACGCGCTGGCCTACCTCAAGGCGGTGGCCAACCCGCTCGACGAGGTCAGCGTGAAGCGCGTCATCAACGTGCCCAAGCGGGGCATCGGCGACAGCACGATCGGCCGGCTCGACGCGTGGTCCAACAGCCATGGCGTGCCGTTCACGGACGCGTTGCGCCGCATCGACGACGCCGGGGTCACGGGTCGGGCGGTCAAGGGCATCCAGACGTTCACCACCCTGCTCGACGTGCTCACCGCGGAGCTGGCCGACGGGGCCGGTCCGGCTGAGCTGCTCGAATCCATCCTGCAGCGATCGGGGTACGTGGCCGAGCTCGAGGCCGAGCACAGCATCGAGGCCGAAGGCCGCATCGAGAACCTGGCCGAGCTGGTGGGCGCGTCACGTGACTTCGAATCGGTCGACACGTTCCTGGAGCAGATCAGCCTGGTGGCCGACACCGACCAGCTCGATGACGACGAGTCGTCGGTGATCATGATGACGCTGCACTCGGCCAAGGGCCTCGAGTTCCCGGCGGTGTTCCTCATCGGGATGGAGGACGGCGTCTTCCCGCACCTCCGCTCGATCGGCGAGCCCGACCAGCTCGAGGAGGAGCGTCGCCTGGCCTACGTCGGCATCACCCGCGCCCGGGAACGCCTGTACCTGACCCACGCCTGGAGCCGCACGCTCTACGGGTCCACCCAGTACAACCCCCCCAGCCGGTTCCTGGACGAGTTCCCGCCGAAGCTGGTGGAGATCGTCGAAGGCAGCCGTCGGGGCTCACGTCGCGGCGCGTCCGGCGGGTCGAGCGGGTTCGGCAGCGGCAGCTACCGGGCCGACGGCTACGGTTCCCGCCGGTCGTCGGTCGCGTCCGACGACCGATCGGGCACGCCGACCGGCCGCACCTTCGGGGCCGGCACCGGCCCGGATCCCGGTTCGAGACCGCGGGGCCGGGCGTGGGACGAGCACCGTGAGCGGGTCGTCGAGAGCGCGCTCCGACCGACGCCGCCGTCGCCCAGCGGGGCCGACCAGATCGGCCTGAGGGCGGGCGACGACGTGCGCCACAACACGTTCGGCGAGGGCGTCATCCTGCGCATCGAGGGCGAAGGGGAAAAGGCCGTGGCCGTCGTGAACTTCCCCGGCACCGGTGAGAAGCAGCTCCTGTTGAACTGGGCCCCGCTCGAGAAGCTCTGAACGATGTCGGCTCCGACGCCTGATGCCACGCGGGCGGCCCACACCTTCCGCATCGCCGACCGGTCCGATGTGGCGGCCATCGTCGACCTGGTCGAGTCGGCGTACCGCGGCGACGCGAGCCGGGCCGGCTGGACCACCGAGGCCGACCTGCTGGGCGGGCAGCGCACCGACCTCGAGGCCGTCGACGACCTGATCCGGGCGACCGACAGCCAGGTCGTCCTCCTGGTGGCCGACGGCGAGCTCGCCGCCTGCTGCCACCTGGCCCGGGAGACCGTGGACTCCGTGTACTTCGGCCTGTTCGCGGTCCGCCCGGACGCCCAGGGCCTCGGGCTCGGCTCGGCGATGATGGCCGAGGCCGACCGGCGGACCCTCGAGTGGGGGGCGACCCGACTGCGGATGACGGTCATCAGCGCCCGAGTCGACCTGCTCGCCTGGTACCACCGCCTCGGCTTCGAGCCCACCGGCGCCACCGAGCCCTTCCCCTACGGCGACGAGCGCTACGGCATCCCCGCGGTGCCCGACCTCGAGTTCGTCGTGCTCGAGCGAGCACCCGCCCTCGATCCCAGATCCGGGCACTGATCGCCACATGTTGTGGATCGGTGCCCAGATCTCGGCGAAACCGAACCGGCCCCGAGCGGTGCTGTCGGATGTCGTTCGATGAGGGGGTGGGGGTGGAAGACCACGGGTGCGTCGATCTCGAGCATGCCGTTCGTTGTCGTGGTGGAAGCACCCGAATCCTGATTGGAGACCACCATGGGGATGATCCACATCGACCTGTTCACCACGCTCGACGGCGTCGCCCAAGCACCAGGCGGGCCTGAGGAGGACACCGAGGGCGGGTTCGAGTTCGGAGGCTGGCAGGCGCCGTTGTCCGACGATCTGGTCGGGGAGCAGGTCTCCGCCGGCATGGACGGACTGGACGCACTGCTGCTCGGCCGGCGCACCTATGACATCTTCGCCGCCTATTGGCCCGATCAGGACCAGGGCGTCGATGCAGGCATCGCCCGGTTGTTCAACCTCGTTCCGAAGTACGTCGCCTCACGGGGCGCTCCGACGCTCGACTGGGCGAACTCCACGTTGCTCGGGATGTCGGCGACGACGGCGTCGCAGACAGCTGTCGTACGGCAGCGGTGGAACCTCCCGACCGCAGTCCGCGTGTGAGGTCGAGATCCACGCTGAACACGGACGGTCGATCCCGTTAGGTTGGCCCGATGGACTGGTTGCGTGCAGCAGTGGCCGAGGGGCTCGACGAGTCGATCGACACCCGCCGGTGGTTCCACACCCGACCGGAGCTCAGCTTCGAGGAGCACGAGACCAGCCGCCTGATCGTCGATCGGCTGGGCGGCCTCGGGCTGCACCTCGAAGCGTGTCCGACCCCCACGGGCGCAGTGGCATCGTTGGCGGGAGGTCGTCCGGGTCGCACGGTGCTCGTCCGCGCCGACATCGATGCGCTGCCGGTGCAGGAGGACGTCGACCTCGACTTCCGGTCGTCGGTCGAGGGCACGATGCACGCGTGCGGTCACGATGCCCACGGGGCGATCCTGCTGTCCGTCGCCCGGCTCATGGCCGATCGGGCCGAGGACCTGCCCGGCCGCTACATCTTCCTGTTCCAGCCGGCCGAGGAGCAGCTCGGCGGAGCCCGGCGCATGATCGAGGGCGGCGTGCTCGACGGTCTCCATGCCGAGGCCAGCCTGGCCATCCACGTGACCTCGCAGATGCCCGTCGGGCTGATCGGCCTCAAGGCGGGCACGGCCATGTCGGGTTCGCACGCCTTCCGGGTGCAGGTGCGCGGTCCGGGTGGGCACGGTGCGGTCGCCGGACGCGAGGGCAACGTCGTGCTGGCCGCCGCCGACCTGGCCGGTCGCCTGCCCGGCACCGTCGACGCCATGACGTATGAGGACGCGCACTGCGCCTGCAGCACCGGCATGATCCATGCCGGCACCGCGCCCAACGTCGTGCCCCAGCTGGCCGAGCTGCGGGGCACGCTGCGCACCTACACCGAGGATCAGGGTGCAGCCGGCGTCGCCGCCGTCGAGGAGGTGTGCCGCATCGTCGCCGACGACTTCGGGGTCGAGGTCGAGCTCGACATGGTCTTCGGCACGCCGCCGGTGGTGAACGACGCCGACGCCACCAACCGGGTGCGGCGTGCGACCCAGCAGGTGATCGGCGGCGACCGGGTCATCCCGATGCCTCCGGTGGCCCCCAGCGACGACATGGCCGAGTTCCTCGCCCAGCTGCCGGGGTGCTACTTCTTCGTCGGCGGCGGCGATCCCGAGCATCCGGGCGGCGCGCACCACAGCCCCACCTTCCGGCTGCACGAGGGCTGCCTGGAGACGGGCGCCGTCAGCCTGGCGGCCGCGGCCATCGCCCTCGCCGAGCCGACCTGATCCGTCGATCTGCGGTCAGACGAGACCGCCGGCGCTCTCGTCCTGGAGGGCTTCGCTGCGGTTCGCGGCCACGGTGCGCACGAGGACGTCGATGACGACCTGCTGGTCGGGCGACGGTGACTCGCCGGCCTGACCCTCGAGTGCGTCGAGCCAGAACCCCGAGCCATCCTGCATCTGCACGTACGGCACCTCGACCGGGCGGCTCAGCAGCGGCACATCGAGGTAGCGGCGGGTTCCCATCTTCACCGAGAAGATGTCTCGGATCCGGGCAGTGGAGGGTCGACCGAAGCGGTTGTGGGCGATGAGCTCCTCGGGGCCGACCTCGACCCGCACCTTCATGAACGAGTACCCCTGCGCGGCCATCCCGCAGGCCAGCGCGATGCACACCAGGATGAACAGCACGGTCGTGGCCCGGCTGAGGATGTCACCGTGGCTGAGACGACTCATGCTGGAGAGGGCGACGTACAGCATCAACGCGCCGAGGGCGAAGAGCACGATGCTCGGCACCATGCTGAGCGTCGTGCGGGGCAGCGAGATGACGCGGGTCAGCTGCTGGCGGGTGGGTGCGGAGGATGCCGTGGACCGGATCGGCGACGTCATGTCGAACTTCGGTGCCGACGACTGCAGCGGCGACGTCATGTCGAACTTGGGAGCCGGGGCCGGGTCGGCCACCGTCGGCCGAGGGGCCGGTGCCGGCGCCTGACGGAGCGGGGCGGTGGCGTCCGGGCGGGCGGTGTGCGGGCGGTCGACGACGGGAGCCGACGACGCGACAGGTGCGGGCGGCGCCGGGGCCATGGGAGCGGTGGGCGGGGTGGCGGCCACGCGGCCTGGAGCGGCCGGGACCGGGGCGGACCGGGTGGGGGTCGGGTCGGAGGGGCGGGACGGCAGGACGATGAGCGAGCTGGTGGTGGCCATGGTCGCGACCTTGGGCTCGGCGTGCTCCGCCTTTGCCGAACGACTCTTGCGCTTCGGGCGATCGGCGCGCTTCGAGCGGCGCTTGCGCTCGGTCAGATCGATCAGGCCGACCTTCCCCGGTGCCGCGGCCGTCTGCACGGAGCCGGACATCTGGCCCGACGATTGGCCGGACTGGGGGCGCCAGTCCCACGGCTTCAGGTGATCAGGGTCGTACCCGCAGTGCAGGCACCAGTCCCAGTCGGCACCGATGGGGCCTTCACAATCTGGGCACTTCGGATCTTCACTCGCCATGCAAGGTTCTTCGGCGCGTGGGCCGTACGGACTAAGCGATTCCTTGCCGGCCCGTTGATGTTCTCGTGCTTCTCCAGTGCTCTCCATGCCTTCCACCCGCCGATTCGGGGTGAGGGCGGGCCGCACGACCCGGCTCAGCCCCTTCTGAGGCTCACGCGCGGTCGACGACCGGCCGACGAGGAGTTGTCCCCGTCCGCCGTGCGCGGCCAACATCGTGATGTGACGACCCGTCAGGCGTTGGTCCGGTGAGGATGCTCACCCGGGCGCGGCTGACGTTCCGTCCCAACGAGACGCTCGGCTCGATCATGGATGCGCTGGCCGCCGTGCACGGCAACCGTCGGCTCGTCACCGACGTCGAGGGTCGCTCGCTCACCTACCAGCAGGCCGCCAAGCGCGTCGCCCGATGGGCCGGGGGGATCGCTGCGGCAACCGAACCGGGCGATCGCGTCGTGCTGCACACGACCAACAACTACGAGCTGTTCCTGCTGGTGCTGGCCACGGCCCGCGCCGGTCGCATCGCGGTTCCGGTGAACCCCCAGATGCGGCGGGACGAGATCGCCCACGTGGTGTCCGACTCCGGCGCGCCGCTGGTGGTCCGCACCGTCCATCAGATCGACGGGGCCGACCCGATCAGCGAACCGGCGCCGGTCGAGCTCGACGACGTCGCCGCACTGTTCTACACGTCGGGTACGACCGGCAAGCCGAAGGGCGCAGAGCTGACGCACCGGGCGCTCGTGGGGCAGGCGACCGCGGGCGTGGCCTGGCCCGCCGCGCTGCATCGCGACGAGGTCGTCTTCGCGCTCCCCATCGCCCACATCATGGGGTTCAGCACCCTCATGGGCCTCGCCTGCCTCGGCCTGCCGGTGTTCCTGCTGCCGAGCTTCCGCCCCGTCGAGGTGCTCGACGCCATCGAGGAGCGCCGCGCCACGGTGTTCATCGGCGTGCCGGCGATGTACCGGATGATGGAGGAAGCCGGCGCCGAGCATCGCGACCTCACGTGCATCCGGGTGTGGGGTTCCGGTGCTGACGCGATGCCGGCGGACCTGGCTCGCCGGTTCAAGAAGATGGGGGCCAGCGCGACGCTGCCGGTCATCGGACCGATCGGCGAGGCCATGTTCCTCGAGGGCTACGGCATGGTCGAGGTCGGCGGGGGAGTGGCGGCCAAGATCTCGCCCCCGATGCTCGACGTCGGGCTCGGCGAGTCGATCGGCTTCCAGCTGCCGAGCTACAAGTTCCGGGTCGTCGACGACGAAGGGTCCGAGGTGCGCACCGGCGCGACCGGCGAGCTGTGGGTGCGCGGGCCGGGCGTGATCAAGGGCTACTGGAACGCGCCCGATATCAGCGCCCGCACCGTGACCGACGACGGGTGGCTGCGCACCGGCGACCTGGTCCGCAAGGGACCCCTGGGCACGGTGCTGTTCGTCGGTCGCCAGAAGGACGTGATCAAGCACGCCGGCTACTCGGTGTACGCGGTCGAGGTGCAGGAGGTGCTCGAGCGCCACCCCGCGGTGCTCGAGGCCGCGGTCGTGGGCCTGCCCGACGAGCGCAAGGGCGAGATCCCTGCCGCCGTCGTGCGGCTGGTCGACGGGGCCGACCTCACCGAGCTCGGCCTCGAGGCCTGGGCGTCCGAGCACCTGTCGCGCTACAAGGTGCCGCGTCGATTCGTCGCGGTCGACGAGCTGCCGCGCACCGGCACCAACAAGGTCCAGAAGCAAGAGCTCCTCGCCCTCTTCTGACCCCGGGTCAGCCGGTGGGAGTGGTCCCGGTGACGCGAAGGGTCGTGGTCGTGGATGCGCTGGTGGTGGACGAGCCGGGGATGGGGTTGTCGGGGTCGAGGTTGATCACGACGGTGCCGGACTCGGTGATCACCACCTGGTACTGCTTGAGCCCGTTGCCGTCCGCCGGGACCACGGTGCCGTCGCACGGATCGGTGAACTGGTTGCCGTCGCCGTCCCACGTGAGGGTGCAGTCGCGGCTGGCCCCGGTGCGCCGGGCGTCGAACGCCAACCATCCGGTGGCGTCGTCGTCGCCGAGGTGCTGGAGGTAGATGTCGTTCTGTCCGCTGGCGACGTCGGAGAACAGGATCGGGCCGTCGCGGCGGATGGCCTCGGCCCGTTTGTTCGTCAGGCCGGCATCGAACGTGTCGGTGCCGAGCTTCACCTTCACGTTGCCCGATTCGGTGAGCGACGGGATGGCGAACACGAAGACCACGAGCAGCAGGACGATGCCGATCACCACGCCGATGAGGCCGAGGGCCACGGTGCGCGGGTTGCGTTCCTTGCGGGGGGCGACCGGGCTCATCGGCGGGTCGGTTCCGAGCACTCGGCGGAGGTCATGCCCGTAGTATCCCGTGCGTGCCACGCACCTTTCGAGTCGTCGTGGCCCGGACTGCCTCGGAGGACGCCCAGGGCGGGGTCGACGCCGTGGCCCGGGCGCTGCGCGATGCCGGCTTCGAGGTGATCTACGGATCGCCGTCGGCCGATGTCGTCGAGCTGGCCGAAGCTGCGTTGCAGGAGGACGCCGACGCCGTCGCCCTTGACGCCGACGGGGCGGTGGCGCTGTCCGGCGCGCTCGCATCGAGGGGCATCGAGGACGTGCTCGTCGTCGCGATGCAGGGCGGTGGTGCGGAAGTCGTCGCCCGGATCGAGCACGGTTTGGGAGTCGATGGGGACTCCTGACTAGGTTTCCCGTCGTGGATCTTCTCGAATTCCAAGGCAAGCAGTTCTTCGCCACGTTCGGCATCCCGGTGTCCGACGGACGTGCGGTCGACACCGTGGACGAGGCGGTCGCGGCCGCCGAGGCCGTGGGCTACCCGGTGGTCGTCAAGGCCCAGGTGCACGTCGGCGGTCGGGGCAAGGCGGGCGGCGTCAAGCTGGCCACCAACGCCGACGAGGTGCGCGAGCACGCCGGCGAACATCCTCGGCATGGACATCAAGGGCCATCGCGGTCAACGTCGTGTGGATCGAGCACGCCTCCGACATCGCCGAGGAGTACTACGCCAGCTTCACGCTCGACCGTGGCGCCAAGAAGCACCTCGGCATGCTGTCGGCCGAGGGCGGCGTCGAGATCGAGACCGTGGCCGAGTCGAGAACCCCGACGCCATCGCCAAGATCTGGATCGACCCGGTCGACGGGCTGACCCCCGAGGTCGCCCGCGAGTGGGTGCTGGCCGCCAAGCTCGACCCGCGGGCCACCGACGGCGCGGTCGACATCCTCACCAAGCTCTACACCGCCTACGTCGACGGCGACGCCGACCTGTGCGAGATCAACCCGCTGATCCTCACCCCGGACGGCCGGGTGCACGCCCTCGACGCCAAGGTCACCCTCGACGACAACGCCGAGTTCCGCCACGAGTGGGGCGACTACGCCCTCACCCAGGTGCGCGACGAGCGCGAGGAGGCCGCCCACGCCAAGGGCCTCCAGTACGTCGGCCTCGACGGCTCGGTCGGCATCATCGCCAACGGCGCCGGGCTGGCCATGAGCACGCTCGACGTGGTCAACCAGGTCGGCGGCGAGGCGGCCAACTTCCTCGACATCGGCGGCGGCGCCAACGCCGACGTGATGGCCGGGGCGCTCGAGGTCATCAACAACGACCCGCTGGTGAAGTCGATCTTCATCAACATCTTCGGTGGCATCACCCGGGGCGAAGAGGTCGCCAACGGCATCGTCGAGGCCCTCGGCCGGGTCGCCATCGAGGCGCCGATCGTGATCCGCCTCGACGGCACCAACGCCGAGGAGGGCCGGGCCATCCTCGAGCCCCACCTCTCCGACAAGCTCCAATCGAAGCCGACCATGCTCGAGGCCGCCCGAAGGCCGCCGTCGAGCTCGCGAAGGAAGGGATCGCCGTGAGCATCTTCGTCGACGAGAACACCAAGGTCGTCTACCAGGGCCTGACCGGCAGCCAGGGCCGCTTCTACGGCCTGCGCAACCGCGACTACGGCACCCAGGTCGTGGCCGGCACCAACCCGAAGAAGGCCGGCGACGGACGTCGACGGCATCCCGATCTTCGCCTCGGTCGCCGACGCGGTGGCCGAGACCGGCGCCACCGCGTCGTGCATCTTCATCCCCGCTCCGGGCGTGAAGGCCGCAGTCATGGAGGCCGCCGAGGGCGGCGTCGAGTTCATCGTCGTCATCACCGAGGGCGTGCCGGCCCAGGACGAGGCCTGGTTCTACAACGAGCTGAAGCGGGACTTCCCGCAGGTGCAGCTGCTCGGCCCGAACTGCCCCGGCATCATCAGCCCCGGCAAGTGCAACATCGGCATCACCGCCGGCGAGATCGCCAAGCCCGGCGGCCCGGTCGGCATCGTGAGCCGCTCCGGCACGCTGACCTACCAGGCGCTCTACGAGCTGAAGCTGCAGGACATCGGCGTCACGACCTGCGTCGGCATCGGCGGCGACCCCGTCCCCGGCACCACGTTCATCGACTGCCTCGAGCGCTTCGAGGCCGACCCCGACACCAAGGCCGTGATGATGATCGGCGAGATCGGTGGCTCGGCCGAGGAAGAGGCGGCCGAGTTCATCGCCGCCCACGATGACCAAGCCGATGTCCGCCTACATCGCCGGCGTCACCGCCCCGGCCGGCAAGAAGATGGGCCACGCCGGCGCCATCGTCTCCGGCGGCAAGGGCACCGCAGCGCCAAGATGGACGCCCTCGCGGCCGCCGGCGTGCAGGTCGGCCGCAACCCGACCGAGGCCGGCGCGCTGATGGTCGACATCGTCCGCAACCTGTAAAGGCACGGTGTCCGCAACCTGTAAAGGCACGGTTCTGACACTCGTGTGACATAGGTTCTCCCCGTTCATACCTATGGGGAGGGAACACCATGCTGGCAGCACTGAGATTGTTCGCGGATTCGAGCGGGGGCGGGGCGGGAGTCCTGTTCTTCTTCCTGATCTACGCCGCGATCATCGTCCTCTACATCGTCGGGCTCTGGAAGGTCTTCGAGAAGGCCGGCCAGAAGGGCTGGTTCGCGATCATCCCGATCCTGAACCTGTACATCCTGATCAAGATCGCCGGCCGGGAGGGATGGTGGATCATCCTGTTCCTCATCCCCTGTGTGAACATCGTCGTGGCCGCCCTCGTCTACATCGACGTGGCCCAGAAGTTCGGCAAGACCGCGGCCTACGGCGTCGGCATGTGGCTGCTGGGCTTCATCTTCATCCCGATGCTCGGATTCGGTGACGCCGAGTACACCGGCGACAAGACGCCGCTGCTCTGATGCACGCCTAGCTCGCAGGTCCGAAGTCCAGATGTCGACAGGTGCGCAGGATGCCCTCGGGCGTCAGGCGCACCTGCCGCGTCCGGGGTCTGGTGAGGCGGCCCGGTCGGGGGCGGTAGCGTGCGGCCCGTGCGCATCGCCGTGCTGGCCTCGGGCAGCGGAACCATCCTCGACGCGATCCTGACCGACGGCGTGCCGGTCGAGGTGGTGCTGGTCGACCGGCCGTGCGCCGCCACCGACGTGGCCGAACGTCACGGGGTGTCGGCTTCCGTGGTCCATCGGAGCAGCTACGGCGACGAGTTCGATCGCGTGGCCTACACCGAGGGCATCGTCGACCAGCTCGAGGCGCACGACATCGACCTGGTCGTCATGGCCGGCTTCGGCACCATCCTGGCCAAGCCGATCTTCGACCGCTTCGCCGGGCACATCCTCAACACCCACCCGGCTCTGCTGCCGTCGTTCCCCGGCTGGCACGCCGTCGACGATGCGCTGCGCTACGGCGTGAAGGTCACGGGGTGCACGGTGCACGTGGCCACTGAAGAAGTCGATGCCGGCCCGATCCTCGCCCAGGAAGCAGTGGTCGTGCACCCCGACGACACCGTCGAGTCGCTGCACGAGCGCATCAAGGCCGTCGAGCGGCGCCTCTACATCCAGACCATCCGAGAGATCCTCCAACGTGGGAGTGTGCAATGAGAGCCCTGCTCTCCGTCTACGACAAGAACGGCATCGTCGACCTGGCCCGGTCGCTGCACGAGCTCGGCATCGAGCTGATCTCCAGCGGGGGGACGGCGGGGGTCATCGCCGAGGCCGGCATCCCGGTGACCGACGTGGCCGACATCACGGGTGTTCCGGCCATCCTCGGCCACCGGGTCGTCACGCTGCACCCGAAGGTGCACGGCGGTCTGCTGGCCGATCGGGACGACCCCGCGCACGTCGCCGACATGGAGCGCTACGACATCACCGGCATCGACCTGGTGGTGTCCAACCTCTACCCGTTCTCGTCGAACCCGTCGATCGAGCTGATCGACATCGGTGGACCGGCCATGATCCGGGCCGCGGCCAAGAACCACGAGTTCGTCGCCGTGCTGACCGACCCTGCGCAGTACCCGGCGGTGCTGGACGAGCTGGCGGCCAAGGGATCGTTGAGCGACGAGACGCGCCGACAGCTGGCCCGCGCTGCGTTCGCGCAGACCGCGGCGTACGACGCCCAGATCCTGGCCTGGTTCGATCGCAAGGAGCCCGGCCTCGATCGCGCCGGTGCCCCGGCGAGCGACGAGCTCGAGCTGCCGCCGACCATCGAGCTCACGCTCGAGCGGCGCCAGGTGCTGCGCTACGGCGAGAACCCCCACCAGGTCGGCGTGCGCTACGCCACCGTCGGCGAGCAGGGGTGGTGGGAGACCGCTCGGCAGCTCGGCGGCAAGGAGATGTCGTACCTCAACGTGTACGACACCGAGGCGGCCTGGCGGCTCGTGCACTCGCTCGGCGATCAGCCCTCGGCCGTGGTGATCAAGCACGCCAACCCGTGTGGCGTGGCGGTGGCCGATGACATCACCACGGCCTACGTCCGGGCCCACGAGTGCGACAGCGTGTCCGCCTTCGGGGGCATCGTCGCGGTGAACCGGCCGGTGACGCTGGGCATGGCCGAGGCCATCGCCCCCGTGTTCACCGAGGTGGTGGTGGCCCCGGGGTTCGAGCCGGGCGTGCTCGAGGTGCTGCAGGGTCGCAAGAACCTCCGGATCCTGGAGGCCGCCGCCCCCGGCGAGCCGGGGCTGAGCCTGCGGGTCATCGACGGCGGTTACCTCGTGCAGACGCCCGACCGCGGTGACTGCTGATCGATCCGGGTGGCAGGCGGTCACGAAGGTGCAGCCGACCGACGAGCAGTGGGACGACCTCGAGCTGGCCTGGCGGGTCGTGGCCAAGGTGACGTCCAACGCCATCGTGCTGGTGAAGGACGGCCAGGCCGTCGGCATCGGCTGCGGCCAGCAGAACCGGCGCGACGCCGGCGCCCTGGCCGGCGAGAAGGCCGCCGGTCGCGCCGCCGGTGGCGCCTACGCCAGCGACGCGTTCTTCCCGTTCCCCGACGGGCTCGACGGCGCCATCGCCGCCGGCGCGGCCACGGTGGTGCAGCCCGGCGGCTCGATCGGCGACGACAAGGTCATCGCGGCCGCCGACGAGGCCGGCCTGGCCATGGTCTTCACCGGCGAGCGCCACTTCCGCCATTGACGAAACCCTCGCAGCTGCTTCCGGACGCGGCGCCATCCGTCGAACGAGTCCCTTCCGCGGGCCCGTGCGGGCGCGGTCCCGCGACAAGGATCAGCGGGTCGGGGACCAGCGTGTCGTGGATCGCGGTTGCCGCGGGGTGCGCGGGTCGTCAGGGAGCGCGGGGTGGGCCCCAGGCGACAGTGGCGAGGCCGGCGTCGGCGAGCAGGGCCGCGGTCTGGGCCATGGGCAGACCGACGACGTTGCTGAGGCTGCCGTCGAGGCGGGCGACGAACCGGCCGGCGTCGCCCTGGATGCCGTAGGCGCCGGCCTTGTCGAGTGGATCGCCGGTGGCGACGTAGGCGACGATCTCGTCGCGACTCAGAGTCGCGGAACGTCACCGCGGTGGTGGTCACCGAGCTGGTGGTCCCGGACGGACCGACGGACAGCGACCCCCGTGTGCACATGGTGTGTGCGACCCGACAGGGCTCGCAGCGTGACCCGGGCATCGGCCGCGTCCGTGGGCTTGCCGAGGATGGCGCCGGCCAGGACCACGGTGGTGTCGGCTGCGAGCAGGATCTCTCCCGGCTGCGCGGCCGGCATCGTGGATGCCGCCGAGGCCTTGAGCCGGGCGAGCCGCTCGACGTAGGCGGCGGGCATCTCGTCATCCTCGGGCCGCTCGTCGACGTCAGGCACGCGGATGGTGAAGTGCACTGCCGAGTCGGGCCAGCAGCTCGCGGCGACGGGGTGAGCCCGACGCGAGCACGAGGCGGGGTCGGCTCGGCTCGCTCAGCGCCGTCGTGGGATCGCTCGGTCCTGGCCGTGATCGGTCACGTGGTCCGGTCAGCCGCCCGAGACCAGCGCGTCGGCCAGTGCGGGCGGTGGGGTCAGGTCGTCGCGGTGATCGAGCCAGCCATCGGGCAGCGTCACCTGCTGCGGCCCGGACTGCGTCCCCCGGGGCGTGTCCACCGCATCGGCCGGCACCGCAACGGTCGGGTCGAGGTCGGCGACGATCGCCTCGAGCTCGTCGAGCGTGGCCACCACCGACAGCGCGCGGCGCACGTCGCCGCCGACCGGGTAGCCGGTGAGGTACCAGCCGGTGTGCTTGCGGAGGTCGCGCAGCGCCGGCCTGTTCGCCGCGCGCCGCCGTCAGCAGGCGGGCGTGGTCGACCAGCACGCCGATCACCTCGCCGAGCAGCGGGGTCGGCTGCGGGATGCGCCCGTCGAACACGTCGACCAGGTCGCGGAACATCCACGGGCGACCCAGGCAGCCCCGGCCGACGACCACGCCGTCGGCCCCGGTCTCGCGCAGCATGCGGACCGCGTCGGTGGCCCGCCAGACGTCGCCGTTGCCCAGCACCGGGATCGGGCACGCGGCCTTGAGCTCGGCGATGGCGGACCAGTCGGCTCGCCCCGAGTAGAGCTGCGCGGCGGTGCGGGCGTGCAGGGCGATCGCGGCCGCTCCCGAGTCGGCCGGCGATGCGGCCGGCGTCGAGGTAGGTCGACAGCTGGTCGTCGATGCCCTTGCGCACCTTGACGGTGACCGGGACCGACCCGGCCGCGTCGACGGTGGCGGCCGACCACGGCGGCCAGCAGGCGGGGCCTGACCGTGAGGGCCGACCCTCCGCCGTGGCGGGTGACCTTGCGCACCGGGCAGCCGAAGTTGAGGTCGATGTGGTCGACGTGGCCGTCGTCGACCAGCCGGCGCACCGCGCGCGTGCATGGTGCTCGGGTCGGTGCCGTAGAGCTGGATGCTGCGGGGCGACTCGTCGGGGTCGAACGCCGCCAGCTCCCAGCTCCTGGCCCCGCCCTCGATCAGTCCCCGGGCGTTGACCATCTCGCTGACGTACAGCCCGGCGCCGTAGCTGCGGCACAGGCGCCGGAACGGCGCGTTGGTGACGCCGGCCATCGGAGCCAGCACCACGGGCGGCCAGACCTCGAGCGGCCCGATCGACAGCGGCGCGAACTCGCCGGGTCGGGCCACCGCCGCTGTCGGTTCCGCCCGGAGCGAGCGCCGGGCGCGGATTCGGGTCCATGGCTGGAAGCGGGTCGGGAGTCAGGTCAGAGGTGCGTCCCGGTCGTCGTTCGCTCCTCGGCCATGGCGCCAGGGTGGCCGAGTCACCCTCGATCTGGCAACCGGAGAGCCGCCGGCGAGCGAGGCGGAGACCGGGTGCCCGGCGAGTAGCTTTCGGGCCATGACCGCACAGACCCTCGACGGCGAGCTCGTCGCCGCCACCATCAAGGCCGATCTCGTCCAGCGGGTCGCAGGCCCTCGCCGAGCGGGGGATCACCCCCGGCCTGGGCACGATCCTGGTGGGCGACGACGGGCCGAGCGCGAACTACGTGGCCATGAAGCATCGTGACTGCGCCGAGCTGGGCATCGCCTCGCGGGGCGAGCACCTGCCGGCCACCGCCACGCTGGCCGACGTGCTGGCGGTGGTCGACGACTACAACGCCGATCCCGGGGTCGACGCCGTGCTGATCCAGTACCCGTTCCCCGACGGCATCGACTACGAGACGGCGCTGCTGCGGCTCGACCCGGCCAAGGACGCCGACGGCCTGCACCCGGTCAACCTGGGCCGGCTCGTCATGGGCGTCGAGGCGCCGGTGGCGTGCACGCCGGCCGGCATCCAGGCGCTGCTCGTGCACTACGACATCCCGATCGCCGGGCAGCACGTGGTCATCGTCGGGCCGAGGCCTGACCATCGGTCGTCCGCTGGCCAACCTGCTGACCCTCAAGCAGCCGGGGGCCAACGCCGCGGTGACCGTCGTGCACACCGGCGTGACCGACCTGTCGGGCCTACACCCGCCAGGCCGACATCCTGGTCTCCGCCGCCGGCACCCCCGGGCTCATCACGCCCGACATGGTCGAAGCCGGGCGCCGTCGTGGTCGGCGCCGGGGTCCGGTACGAGGGCCGCAAGGTGCTGCCCGACGTGGTCGAGGAGGTGGCCGAGGTGGCGTCGTGGATCTCGCCCCGCATCGGCGGCGTCGGTCCGATGACCCGGGCGCTGCTCTACCGCAACACCGTCGAGGCGGCCGAGCGGGCCGCCGGCTGAGCAGCGGCCTGATCGAACCGGTCGTGCCTCGAGCCGTCAGGTCAGTAGCCTTGTCCGCCATGACGAAGATCAGCGACCTCCTCGCAGCGGGCCGGACGTCGTCGTTCGAGTTCTTCCCGCCGAAGACCGACGAGGCCGAGCGGGCCCTCGAGAAGGCGATCGGCGAGCTCGAGCCGCTCGAGCCCTCGTTCGTGTCGGTCACCTACGGCGCCGGCGGGTCCACCCGCGATCGCACCCGCGACATCGTCATCCACATCCAGCGCGACGCCGGCATCACGGCCATGGCCCACCTCACCTGCATCGCCCACACCCGCGACCAGCTGACGTCGCTGCTCGGCGAGTACCGCGAGGCCGGCATCCAGAACCTGCTGGCCCTCGCCGGCGATCCACCGGCGGATCCCGACGCCGACCCCGGCGACCTGCAGTACGCGCACGAGCTGGTCTCGCTGATCCACGAGGACGGCGACTTCTGCATCGGCGTGGCCGCCCACCCCGAGCTGCACCCGCGGTCGAACGGCGATCGGGACGCCGATCGCCGGTACCTGGCAGCCAAGCTCGAGATGGCCGACTTCGGCATCACCCAGTTCTTCTTCGAGGCCGAGCCCTATCTCCGGATGATCGACGAGCTCGCCGCGCTCGGGTGCACGAAGCCGGTGCTGCCCGGGATCATGCCCGGTCACCAACGCCGGGCAGGTGCAGCGCTTCGCCCAGCTGGCCGGGGCCGAGTTCCCGCCGGTGCTGGCCGAGCGGTTCGCCGCCGTGGCCGACGATCCCGCCGCGGTGCGCGAGCTCGGGCGTCGAGATCGCCACCGAGCTGTGCGCCGATCTCCTGGCCCACGGCGCACCGGGCCTGCACTTCTACACGCTCAACCGCTCCACCGCGACCCGCGAGATCTACGCCAACCTCGACCTCGGCTCGGCCTGACGCCAGGCGACTCCGGATCGCCCGATCGATGCTGTGGCCGACGAGGTCCGGCGGCTGCTCAGGGGAAGAACTGCTGCTGGATGGCGATGACCCAGCCGCTCTGCACGTCGAGCCAGACCGGACGGTCGATCAGCACGCCGGCCGACGGCAGGCCGTGCGCGGTCGGTTCGAACACGGTGGCGCTGCCGCCGGCCCCGAGCACACCGACCGCGACCCCGGACACCGCATGCTCCGTGCGTACGGTGGGGCTCTCGTTGCGGATGTAGACGTCGTCTGGCACCGGGATCTCCGTCCCGCCGTCGGCGGCTGCGGCCGCGTTGGCGGCATCCCCGACGAAGAAGCACTCCAGGTCGAAGCCGAGGGTGCCGGCCACCGTGTCGATCGACCGCAGCTGACCGAACCACTGGCCGTCCGGCAGCGTCGATGCCTGCGGGGTGCAGCCGCTCCCGGACGGGGACGTGCTGTCGGGCGGCTGCGGCTGCAGCTCGACGAACGGGATGGACCCGGCGGGCGGAGGGGGGCCGAGCGTGGTCGTCGTGGTCTTCGCTGCGGTGGTCGGGGTGGTCTCCGGTGCCACGGCTCCCTTCTCGGCGCCGGTCCCCGGGGATCGCCTCGTCCTTGCTGTCGCTCGAGCAGCCGACGGCCCCGAGCACGAGCAGCACCGCCAAGGCCGCACCCACCATCCGACCCGTCGAGGAGCCCATCGTCACCCGTCGCATGGTCAGCATCGTCGTCGGCTCGGGCCTGATGAGCAAGCGATGCTCCGACGCTGCACCGGCGGGGGCGTGCGCCACACCTGGATGGCCGGCCCCCCGCCGGCGAGGACCTCTTGGCCGCGCTCGCGAAGACCTGCTCGAACTTCGGGCCGTGGAGCTACGGTCGAGTCGTTCCGGAGGCCGAGCGGTGGGAGTCGGGCATGGCGCACAGCAAGACGCGACGTACGACGGAGCCGGCGGAGCTGGTCGACCCCGCGGAGGATCCCGATCGGCTCGTGACCGAGGTGGCGGCCGAGTTCGGCTCCGAGTTCGAGGCCGGCCTGGCCGCGGCTCGGCTGCGGGCCTGCGGCATCGACGCCCGGGCCAATGATCCGTTCCCGACGCGTGAGCCGGGGCTGGTCCGCAACGTGGTCTTCGTCCGCAAGTCCGACGTCGCTCGGGCCCGTGAGGTGCTGGCCACCCCCGTCGATCCCCTCTGAACCGAACTGGTGGCGATCGGTATGCTCCGGCACGCACAGATCGCAACCGGTTCGGTGGGTTCGGGCCAGTTCGGTCGGTACGGGGGCTGTTCGAGCGTGTGTGGTGCCATTCGGCGTTTCGGTGTGACGCCGGTACGGTGTCGGGACTCGTCCATGCCACCAGCCCGGACCGTTCCAGGGGGATCCCGTGACCGACTACTCCAAGCTCTACATCGACGGCGCGTGGGTGCCGTCCGACGCCACCGAGACCATCGACGTGATCAACCCGTCGACCGAGCAGGTCATCGCGTCGGTGCCGGCCGGTACGCCGTCGGACGTCGACCGTGCCGTCGCAGCCGCCAGAGCCGCCTTCGAGACGTGGGGCTTCACGTCGAAGGACGAGCGGGGCAAGTACATCCAGGCCATCGCCGAGGGCCTGGCCGCCCGCAGCGACGAGATCGCCCAGGTGATCTCCGACGAGCTGGGCATGCCGCTCATGTGGGCCAGCATGATCCAGGCCGGCCTCCCCGCCGGCAACATGGCCGGCTACCAGCAGATCCTCGACGACTTCGCGTTCGAGGAGACGGTCGGCAACTCCCTGGTCGTGCGTGAGCCGATCGGTGTGGTCGGCGCCATCACGCCGTGGAACTACCCCCTGCACCAGATCATCGCCAAGGTCGCCCCGGCGCTGGCCGCCGGCTGCACCGTCGTCGTGAAGCCCAGCGAGGTCACGCCGCTGGACGCCTTCATCCTCGCCGAGATCATCGACTCCGCCGGACTCCCCGCCGGGCGTCTTCAACCTGGTCACCGGCACCGGCCCGGTCGTCGGAGAGGCCATCGCCTCGCACCCCGACGTCGACATGGTGTCGTTCACCGGTTCGACCCGGGCCGGCAAGCGGGTCACCGAGCTCGGCGCCCAGACGGTCAAGCGCGTGCACCTCGAGCTGGGTGGCAAGTCGGCCAACGTCTTCCTCGACGATGCCGACCTCGAGGCCGCCGTGCCGTCGAGCGTCACCTTCGGCTGCTACCTCAACTCCGGCCAGACGTGCTCGGCGCTGACCCGCATGGTGGTGCCCCGCAGCCAGCAGGATGCGGTCGTCGCGCTCGCCAAGGCCACCGCCGAATCGATCGCCCTCGGCCCGGGCTCGAGCGACGCCCAGCTCGGCCCGCTCGTCTCCGCCACCCAGCGCGAAAGGGTCCGCGGCTACATCCAGAAGGGGATCGACGAGGGTGCCACGCTGGTCACCGGCGGCGTCGACGCTCCCGAGGGTCTCGACACCGGCTACTTCGTGCAGCCCACGATCTTCGCCGACGTCACCTCGGACATGACCATCGCCCAGGAGGAGATCTTCGGGCCGGTGCTCGTGATCATGCCCTACGACGACGAGGACGACGCCCTGCGCATCGCCAACAGCACCGTCTACGGGCTGTCGGGCGCGGTGCAGTCGGCCGACGTCGACCGGGCCAAGGCCTTCGCCCGCAAGATGCGCACCGGCCAGGTCAACATCAACGAGGGCGCCTACAACATCCAGGCGCCGTTCGGTGGCTACCGCCAGTCGGGCAACGGCCGTGAGCTCGGCAAGTTCGGGCTCGACGAGTTCCTCGAGACGAAGGCGATGCAGCTCCCGGGCTGACCCCTTCGACCGAACTTGCGAAGGTTCTCCCGGCCCAGACCCCGGTTTCGTACGCAAGAACGGGAGGGAAGTCGTTGTCGATGTGGACGGAGCCGCCCTGCGGGGCGGCTCCGTCGCGTGCGGCGGGTGGTCGTTCAACCCCGGCGGTCGGTGTGCCGATGGGTCCGGCAGTGAGGAGCACGTCCAGCGTTCGACCCCGGCCCGCGGTCATCGGCGCGTCCCGAACCGGCTCGACCAAGATCGGTCGAACCGCCGTCGTCGCGTTGCTGGTCGTGATCGCGCTCCTGGCCGGGACCTCGATGGCGGCCGCCGATCCCGATCCCACCTCGACGGAGTCGGTCCCATCGTCACCGGAGACGGCCCCGCTGGCGCCGCCTGCCGACGCACCACCCGTCGAACCGGCGCCGCTGTCCGAGCCGCCGCTGCCCGACCCGTCGCCGCAGATCCGCGTGGTGCTGGCCCGGCTGGCCATCATCGTCGGTGATCGCGACGTGTCGCTCCTGACCCTGGCTGCGAGTGGCGCCCAGCAGGCCCAGGCGGACGCCGAGGCAGCCGTGGCCGCGGCGGACCAGCAGGTCGAGGTGGCCCGCTACGCCCTGCAGGTGCGGAGGCACCAGCTCGGTGCCCTGGCCGGCGTCGCCTTCATGCGGGCCGGGGGCGGGACCATGGGATCGTTGATCCAGGACGATCCGTCGTTCGCCACCCGCCAGCAGGGGATGTTCGACGCCTCGCTCGAGCACCAGAACCGCGAGGTGTCCGACGCGGCAGGTACTGCTCGACGACGGGGAACGCGCCGCGGCCGCCGCCCGACAGGCGGCCGATGACCGGGCCGCGGAGCGGACCGCTGCCGATGGAGCGCTCGCGTCGGGGCAGGCCGAACGCGACGGTGCCCACGCCGAGTTGGCGACCGCCAGCGCGAACGCTGCGAGTCCTCCGTCTGCGCACGCGTGGACGCTGCTGATAGAGGGCCCGAGTGCGTTCACCGCGGACGAGCTGCGGGCCTGGTACGCCGTCGAGGGCCACGGGTCGCAGGCGTCCGTGCCCATCGACGACCTCATCGGTGCGTTCATCGACGAGGGCGCGGCCGAAGGGGTGAGGGGCGACATGGCCTTCGCCCAGTCGATCCTCGAGACGGGGTCGTTCGCCAACTCGGACACGATCGGGCGCAACAACTTCGCCGGCATCGGCCACTGCGGGGCGTGCGGCGGCGGCTTCGAGTTCGCCACCGCCCAGATCGGGGTGCGGGCCCAGGTGCAGCTGCTCAAGTCATACGCCGAGGAGGACCCGACCTACAACAGCCCTCGGGCCGATCCGGCCCTCAACGGGCCCGCCGGGTGCTGCATCGCCTGGATCGATCTCGGGGGCGTGTGGGCCAGCGCCCCGAACTACGGCCCGCACATCATGGCCATCTACCTGGCCATGCTCGACTGGCTCGTCACCTATCGGCCGACCGAACCGCTCGTACCCCCTTCCCCGCCGGCCTGATTCCCCGACCGTGCCAGATCCGAGCCGGAAGTCGGGCGGGTATCCACGCCACTTCGCCGCGGAAGCGGCAGGGCGGGCGGAGGGGGTGCGACGGATCACGACCAGGGCGAGGCCAGCACCTCAGCCACCGCGAGCATCCTGTCGATCGGCTCCGCTCCCGGTGCGATGCGGACGAAGCACCCGGCCTCGGGCACTGTCGCGCTCGTGCGGTAGACGCGGGTCGTGTCGAAGCCGAAGCCGGCACCGTGGTCGAGCGGCACGTGGCGGGTGAAGGCCCGCTCCCGCCACCGGTCGAGCAGGTCGGGTGGGCACTCGTGGTCGGGCAGGGTGAGCAGCCCGCACGACGGCCGCTCGGCGGTCCATCGGGTGTGGTCGGGATGGCCGGACCGGCTGGGGTGCACGACGGGAGCACCAGCGGCAGCCAGGCGCTCGGCGACCAGATCGGCGTTGCGGGCCACCCGGTCCAGCCGGGCCCCGAGGAGGGTCAGGTCGGGGGCCAGGAGCTGGAGGCACGTGAGGTCGGCGATGTTGGTGCCGAGGTGCTCACGCAGACGGTCCAGGACGGTGGCGTCGGGCTCGCCGGCCACCATCAATCCAGCGGCCACGCGATCGAGGCCCAGCTGGGCGTGCTTGGTGAGGCTCTCGACCACGACGGTGCGGTGCGCCTGTCCGGCTCGGCCGAGCAGCCGGCGCACCGGTGCCGCCGCCATCGAGCACACCGAGGCGTCGACCACCAGCAACGGCGCGTCGGCTCGACCGGGGCGTCCAGGGCCGTCGGCGGAGGAGGCCACCCGGTCGAGCGCCCGGGAGATCTCCTCGAGGTCGGCCACCCGCACATCGGCCGAGTTCGAGACGGCGTCGACCACAGCCGCGGTGGCGCCGAGGGCGGCGATGGCCTCGATCAGGTCATCGCTGGCCACCTCCCGCACCCTGGACGACAGTGCGCCGGCCGCCAGGAGGTGCCGCGTCTCGTGGTAGGTCGCCCGGTCGACGACGATCGGCCCGTCGCCGGTCGACCGCTCGATCAGCGCGACGACCGTCGTGACCGCGGCCATGCCGCAGCTCGTGAGCAGGGCCCGCCGGGGAGGGTCGGTCGGACCGGGGCGGACGATGCGTTCGATCCACCGACGCTCCCAACGATCCCCTTCGCGGTGGCGGTCGCGGCGATAGTCCCACGGGTCGGCGTCGACGGTCGGGCGTGACGGGTCCGACGCGGGGGACTGGGCCTGGTCGCCACCGCGCACCGCCCCGACCAGCGCGACCAGCCGGCGCAGCCGCACCCGGGCGGCTTCGCGATCGAGCCGCCGGCCTTCGAGGTCGTCGAGGAGCGAGGTCAGGGACCGACCGATCGCCGCCGCCACCCCCTCCTCGACCGGTCCCCGGCCCCCGTCGCCCACGGCCCGCCCGAGCGAGACCTGCAGCTCGGCACACATCTGGGTGAGGTGGCCGCGGTCCTCGGCGTGCTCGTGGGCTGCGATCGCTTCGAGGTGGTGCGCCACACCCCTTCGACGTCGCTGCCCGCCGGATCGTTCACTCGACACGGGGTGAGAGGGTCGGGGTGAGAGGGTCGGGGTCGGCGGGTCGGGAGTCCGCCGGATCGGGTCAGCGAGGCGGGGTGAGGTACTCGAAGTGCATCGGGTCGGGGCGCAACCAGTCGCCGCCCCACGCCAGGCCCCAGCGGCGCATGATCTCGACGAGCCGGGGGTCCTGGCGCCCGGAGCCGCCCAGCGGGTTGGCGGCGACGTTCACGTCGAGCGCGATGCCCCAGGTGTGGCGGGAGATCCCGAGCCCCGGCCCGATCAGCCTCGGGTTGTAGCACCCCCCGAACTGGGCGGGGTCGACCAGAGCGGTCAGCCCGGCGTCGGCCAGCTCCTGCAACGCGCCCCTCACCATCGGGACGATCTGGCGGTTGCACTGGGTGCGGCCGAGCACGGGGAGGGCGGCCACGACGATGTTGGCCGACACCCATGCCGGGTCGAGCTCGAGCCGGGTGCTGTCGAGGGGGTGCACGGCGAACTCGCCGAAGCGCTGCTTCACGAGGGACTGGGGCAGCACGGCATCTCCGTGGCGCAGGTAGGTGGTCTCGCCGGGGGAGCGGTAGCGGGTGGCGGTGCCCTTCGGCATCGAGGCGGTCACCGTGCGCTCGAGCTCGACCCGCTTGCCGGTGTAGCGCACGAGGGCGGCGCGCTCGGTGGCGATCCCGAGCTGCGTCCCGGTCGCGTACGACACCACCATCTCGGCCGCGGCGACGTCGGCATCGGGCACGATGGCGGTCACCGTCACCACGTCGTGGTCACCGATCTGGAGCCGGCTGCCGACGTCGGCGTGTCGGAGCCCTGCGGAGGTCTGGCCGAGCACCGCCGACCCGGGAGTTGCCAGGGCGGCGGCCACCGCGGCCCCACCCGATACGACCGATGCGTAGCTGGCCGGCTCGACGGCGAACGCGTCGAGCGGCAGGTACCACCCGGGGTCGGTGTGGTCGACGACGGCTCCGGCCGGCGTCCACGAGGCGGTCAGGTGCACGTCGTCGCCCCGGACGATCGTGCTGGCCGCCACCGTCGGCAACGTCCGCAGCGTCGGGCCGAGCGTCGACGGGAGGCCGTTCGCGCTCCAGATCAGCAGCTCGGGCGGTGAGGTCGCGTCGACGACGGCTCCGAGGGGTGGACCGGCGGTGCTCAGGGGTGGGGTGGGGTCGACCGGGACCGGCGTGATCGGGATGGTGGGGCTCGGCGTGGCGTCGGGTGCGGCCGCGCCGGAGGACGAGCCGGCCTGGGCGGACGGCGTCGACCGACCGGTGTCGACCAGCAGTGCCGCCACCATGCCGAGGGCCAGGCCGGCCACCGTCACCAGCACCCACCCGCGCCGACGGGTCACGTCGCCCACCGCATCGATTCGGCCAGGACGAGCAGCGCGTCGAGCGACACGGTGTGCGTCGACATCACGATGACCTGACCCTGTTCGGACCACGTGAGCTCGTCGAGCGTCGGGCTGAACCTGCCGGCGAGGCCCCGCACGACGACGGCGCGGGCGTCGGGGTCCTCCACCGGAGCCGAGCGCGTCGCCGGGAGCCTCGACGATGCGCACGCCTCGCGACCCGGGCCCGGTGATGGCCACCTCCACGGAGCCGTCGCGCTCGAGGACCGCACCCTCGGCTCCTCGGAGACCGTCGGGATCGGGCGCCAGAACCGGGCGGGCCGGTTCGGTCCGGCGACCGAGGTCGTCGAGGCTGATCGCCTTCGACTCGGCCCAGCCGGAGGGTGCGGCCTGCGCCACGATCGGCAGCGACCGGGCCACCCGAAGCAGGTCGGCCTCGCCGAGGCTGCCGGTCACCACCACGTCGATGTCCTCGGCGTGCACGGCCACCGCGGCGCCGTCCTCCGACCGGTAGACGATCCCCGACGCGTCGGTGGAGTCGTCCCCGACGAGGGGTCGGACGAGCGGTCCGACGTCGCCGAACAGCCGGTTGCCGGTCCACTGCCGGGTGCCGCTGACCTTCAGCCACGATCGGCCGTTCGTCCAGGTGCGCTCGACCACCGGACCGGCGTCGCCCTGCGACAGGTGCGCTCCGGATCGGTAGGCCGTCATGCCGGCCGGGATCCAGGTCGGCTCCGGGAGCTCGACCGGTGACACCGCCCGGTCCACGAAACCCAGGTCGCGGGCGGCGCCCAGGTCGGAAGGCGCCGGTACGTCACGGTCGGCACCGTTGATCACCACGTCGGCCAGCGCCGCCACGAACGTCGGTCCGGTCGCCGGCTCGACCAGCCCCTGCCGGGCGGCCCACGCGGCCCGGTCCGGATCGCCGGCCGGTGTCACCTCGATGCGCAGTGGGACACCCGTGTCGCGGTCGAGCCAGAGCGTCGCCGTGTCGGAGGCGTCGAGCGGTCGCCAGGTGAGACCGGTGCGCAGGGCGCCGAGCAGCTCGCTGACCTGGGCCACGGTGGTCGTCACCTGCCAGGCGGGATGGCCCTCGACGTCGGTGGCCGCGACGGCGCCGGGATCTCGACCGAAGGCGTCGACGGGCACGACCACCTCGAGCGCCGACCAGCCGGCGGGGTCGAACGGCTCCCTGCCGCGGACCGAGCCGGGATCGGCGCCGACCCGCCAGGCGACCTCGCCGTTCACGCCGACCTCGCTGGTGGTGGTGCCGTCCGACAGCTGCAGGGACACGGCCTCGGGAGCGGCGTATCGCAGGGTGCCGGTGGCCTGGTGCGTGGCGGCGCCGGCCGGGCCGATCTCGAACAGGGTCACGCCGGCCTGCAACGACTGCACGAGGATCTGGCCCTGGGACACCACCGTCGAGCGGTCGCTGGCCGCGGCCGGCATGACCCCGCCCTGCCAGTGCACGCTGCCGAACCCGATGGCGACGCAGAGCGCGAATACCGCCACGCCGGCCAGCGCGGCCCGGACCCGCCCGCGACCCCGGTCGGCCGGATCGCCGTCACCCCGGCGGGCGTGCCTGCGCATCGACCCGAGCCTGGACTTCGGCGCGGGCTCGAACTCGGGCTCGGTGATCGACGCCATCACGGCCGCGGTCAGGTCCTCGTCCTCCTGACCGACGTCGGTCCACACGTCGGCGATCGACGGCAGGCGGAGCGCTCGACGCACCGTCAGCGCCGAGTCCTCGAAGCGAGCGCACGCCGGGCAGCCGCGGACGTGCTGTTCCACCGCGAGGCCGACGGACGCACCGTCGAGGCGCTCCGACACCAGGGCGCGGGCCTCGGGGCAGCGCATCGGGGCCGTTCCGACCGAGGTCATCGCTGCTCGACCTCGGCGCCGGCGTACCAACGGGCGACGCCCTCGCGGGCCCGATGGACGCGGCTCTTCACCGTGCCCTCGGGGACGCCGACCAGGTGGCCGACCTCGGCGTAGGTGAACCCGCACACCTCGACCAGCAGCAGCGCCTCGCGCAGCGCCACGGGGAGGGTGGCCAGAGCCGCCGCGATCTCGCCGGCCAGGGTGGGGTCGGGGGAGGCCGGAGCGACGTAGGCCCGCTCCTCGCGACCACGGCGGCGCTGCTCCGAGCGCCGGTCGTCGTGCACGGCGTTGCGGGCGATGCGGAAGAGCCACGTCATGAACCGGCTCTCGAACCGGTAGGCGTGCAGCTGGGCGTGGACCTTGACCAGCACCTCCTGGGTCAGGTCGTCGGCTCGGGCGTCATCGCCCACCAGGTGACGCAGGTAGCGACGGACGGGCCCCTGGCACTCGCGCACGAGCTGTTCGAACGCGCGTCGGTCGCCGGCCGAGGCCGATCGCACCAGTGCGGCGTCCGGTTCGTGCATCCCATCTCCCAGTCGCGCGGCCGATCGCGCCGCTCCCGACTGTAGAGACGCCACCGCACCCCCGTTGGTTCACATCATCTGGCCTCCGGTCGCAGGCTCCCTCCGGCGGCTTCGCCCATCTGGTGAGGTTCGGTGGTGCTGCTCCGCTCCCCTCCGCACGCCTGAGCGACCTCTTCGGCCTCTCATGGCAGGCGACCGGAGGCCGAGCAGCTCGTTCTCAGGGACGCGAGAACCAGTCGGCGACGGGCTCGTCGGGCGGCTCGGCATGATCCGGATCGAGGACGACGTCGTCGGGCGGGGTCGGCCAGCGGTGCACGGACACCGCGTAGGGCGCCTCCGGACCGAACGGCGTCTCGTCCCAGGCTGCGAAGCGGCTCTCCAGCTCGAGGCCGGCGGCCGAGCACCAGCTGTCGTACTCGGCGACCGTCGGCCATCCGCCGGCCAGCTGGAACCCGGCCACGAGGCGCCCACTGCCGCCGACGTGGCGAGCACATCCGGCCACCGCGGCCGCCCGGTCGGCCTCGGCCACGTAGGGGACGACATTGCCGGCCAGCGCCACGACGTCGAACGTGCGGCCCAGGTCGAGCGCGGCCAGGTCGCCCAGCACCCAGGTCAGCGCGGGCGCCTTCGCCCGGGCCCGCTCGAGCAGGTCCTCGTCCAGGTCGACGCCGATGACTTCGATGTCTCGCCGCGGCCAGCTCGACGGCCATCCGGCCTGTGCCGCATCCGGCGTCGAGCACCGACGCCGGCCGCATCCCGGCCAGCACGTCGTCCACGAAGTCGGCCTCGCCGTGTGGGTTCTCGCCCGACTTCGCCATCTGCTCCCAGCGCTCGTCGTACGCGTCCAGGTCGACGTTCTTGCGCCAGCTGCTCCAGTCGGGCATGCCCCCTGCCTACCCGATCCCACCCCAAAACCCCAGTTCGGGGTCGCCGGGGTCAGGACTGGAGGTGGGCGATGGCTTCGGCCATGGCGATGGCCCGCCGGGCGTTGTCGACGTGCATGTTCTCGATCATGCGGCCCTCGTAGGTGGCGACGCCCTTGCCCTCGGCCTGGGCCTCCTCGAAGGCGAGGATGAGGCCTCGGGAGCGGGTCGAGCTCCTCCTCGCTGGGGGCGAACGTGTCGTTGCACGGGTCGACCTGGCTGGGGTGGATCAGCGTCTTGCCGTCGAAGCCGAGCTGGCGGCCCTGCACGCACTCGGCCAGGAAGCCGTCGGCGTCCTTGATGTCGTTGTAGACGCCGTCGAGGATGACCTTGCCGGCCATCCGGGCGGCCAGCAGGCACTGGCGAGAGCCCGAACAGCAGCGGCTGCCCGACCGGGGACGTGCTCGGCCTGCAGCTCCTTGGCCAGGTCGTTGGTGCCCATCACCAGCACGGCCAGCCGCTCGCTCGAGGTGGCGATCTCCTCGGCGTGCAGGATGGCGATCGGCGTCTCGAGCATGGCCCAGATGCGGGTGTGGTCGGGGCCCCGCCGGCCTCGAGCGCCTTCTCGACCGCGGCCACGTCGGCGGCCGAGTTGATCTTGGGGACCACGACGGCGGCCGGGCCGGCCTCGGCGATGGCCCGCAGGTCGTCGGCGTGCCACGGCGTGTCGAGGCCGTTGGCCCGGATGGTGACCTCCTTGCGGCCGTAGTCGCCGGAGGCGGCGGCGGCGCACACGCGGCGCGGGCCTCGGCCTTGGCGTCGGGGGCGACGGCGTCCTCCAGGTCGAGGATCAGCGCGTCGGCCGGGATGGTCTTGGCCTTCTCGAGGGCCCGCTCGTTGGCGCCCGGCATGTAGAGCACGGAGCGGCGGGGGCGGAGATCGTCGTTCAGCATCAGGTCGTGCTCCTCAGAAGCCGTAGAGCTGGGCCAGCTCGGGGTCACGGTCGGCGAGCTGGTGCGGCCAGGGCGATGATCACCTGGCACTGCTTCACCGAGGCGTCGTCCTCCATCTTGCCGTTGAGCATCACGGCGCCGGTGCCGTCGCCCATGGCCTCGATCACCTCGGCGGCGTGGGCCACGTCGGCCGGATCGGGCGAGAACACCCGCTTGGCGATGTCGATCTGCACGGGGTGCAGGCTCCACGCGCCGACGCAGCCGAGCAGGTAGGCGTTGCGGAACTGGTCCTCGCAGGCGACGGTGTCCTTGATGTCGCCGAACGGCCCGTAGAACGCCAGGATGCCGTTGGCCACGCAGGCGTCGACCATGCGGGCGACCGTGTAGTGCCAGAGGTCCTGCTGGTAGGTCGCTCGCGGGGCCTCGGCGTCGTCGGGGTCCGGGTCCTGGCGCACGAGGTAGCCCGGGTGCCCGCCGCCGACGCGGGTGGTCTTCATGCGGCGGTTGGCGGCCAGGTCGGCCGGGCCGAGCGACAGGCCCTGCATGCGGGGCGAGGCGGCGCAGATCTCCTCGACGTTGGCCACGCCCCGGGCGGTCTCGAGGATGGCGTGCACCATCAGCGGCTCGGTCAGCCCGGCCTTGGCCTCGAGCTGGGCGAGCAGGCGGTCGACGTAGTGGATGTCCTCGGCGCCCTCGACCTTCGGGATCATGATGACGTCGAGCGCCTCGCCGGCCTCGAGGACCGCGGTGGTGAGGTCGTCGAGGCCCCACGGCGAGTCGAGCGAGTTGACGCGGGTCCAGAGCTGGGTGCGTGCCCATGTCCGCCGTGCGGGCCACCTCGACCAGTCCGGCACGGGCGGCCTCCTTGTCGGCCGCGGGCACGCCGTCCTCGAGGTTGGCCAGGAGGATGTCGACGGTCGGCGCGATCTCGGGGACCTTGGCGACCATCTTGGGGTTCGACGGCGGGAAGAAGTGGATGACCCGCGACGGCCGGAACGGGATCTCGCGGAGCGGTTCGGGCGCACCCACGGCGAGGGGTCGGAAGAAGTCCTTGGGGCTGCGCATCGGTCGCTCCGCAGGGGTCGATTGGCGGGTCAGGGCGACTCCGACGTTAGGTGCCGAGTCCGTTCGGCAGGAAATCTCGGTCGCCGCACCGGAAAGCGATTCGCCCGGATCGCGGCGGTGGGAGACGATGACGGGGAGATGAACGCCCAGACGCCGACTCGATCGAGCGCTTCTGGCCTCTTCCGGCGGGGGATTCGGGTCGTCGCGCGCTACGTGCGGGAAGAGCCGCGCACGTTCGCCCTGATCTCGGTCACCGGAGCATCGCTCTACGCCGCCGCCACGGTGGGCGCCACGATCGTGCTGGGGCGAGTCACCGAGAAGGTGATCCTGCCGGCGTTCGACGGCGGCGTCATCGAAGCGCACCGTGATCGGCGGGGCCCTGGCCCTGTTCCTCATCGGCGTCGCTGAAGGCCACCTCGATCATCCTGCGCCGCTACTTCGCCGGCCTGACCGCGTTCCGGGTGCAGGCGCACTGGCGTCGCCGCATCTCGAACGCTGTACCTGGACGTCCCGCTCGACTTCCACCGGGCCCACCCCACCGGTGAGCTGCTGGCGCACACCGACAGCGATGTGCTGGCCGCGACCGAGGTCATGAGCCCGGTGCCGTTCGCTATCGGCGTGGTGGCCCTGATCGTGTTCGCGGTGATCAGCCTGGCGCTCGTCGACATCTGGATGATGCTGCTCGGCGCTGCTGCTGTTCCCGATGCTGGCCGTGCTCAACCGCCTCTACACCAAGCGGGTCGAGCGCCCGGCCGAGGTCGTGCAGGAGCAGGTCGGCGAGGTGTCGCGCATCGTCCACGAGAGCATCGACGGCGCGCTGGTGGTGAAGACCCTGGGCCGCAGCGACCAGGAGATCGACCGCCTGGCCGCTGCCGCCGACGAGCTGCGGATCACCCGGGTCAAGGTCGGTCGCCTGCGGGGATCGTTCGAGCCGGTGCTGCAGGGCATGCCCGCCATCGGCGCCATCGCTGCTGCTCGCCCTCGGCTCCTGGGAGATCTCGGTCGGGCGGATCACGACCGGTCGACCTCGTCCAGGGCATCGCCCTGTTCAGCATCCTCGCCTTCCCGATGCAGGTCGTCGGCTACTTCCTCGAGGAGCTGCCCCGCGCCGTCGTGTCGTCGAGCCGCCTCGACCGGGTGATGGCCGCCCCGCTGGCCCCTGCGCCCGACCCGTCGGTCGCCAGGCCCTGCCCGCCGGCGGGCTCGGGGTCGATGTCGACGATGTCGGCTTCGCCTACGAGGCCGACCAGCAGGTGCTCGACCGGTGTGTCGTTCCAGGTCGAGCCGGGCGAGGTGGTGGCCCTGGTCGGCTCGACCGGCTCGGGCAAGACCACGCTGTGCGAGCTGCTCGTGCGGCTCGGCCGACCCGACCTCGGGGGCGATCCGCCTCGGCGGCGTCGACCTGCGCGAGGCCGAGCCCGACTCGCTGCACCGCCGATGTCGGCCCTCGTGTTCCAGGAGACCTTCCTCTTCGCCGACACGCTCTGGGAGAACGTGGTGCTCGGTCTGGACGTCGCCAACGACGACGTGCGCCAGGCCATGTCGATCGCCCAGGCCGACCGGTTCGTCGGCGAGCTCCCGATGGGCATGGCCACGATCGTCGGCGAGCGGGGCGTCACGCTCTCGGGCGGCCAGCGCCAGCGGGTCGCGCTGGCCCGGGCCCTGCTGCGCAAGCCGCGGCGTGCTGATCCTCGACGACGCGACCTCGGCGGTCGACCCGGTGGTCGAGTCCGAGATCCTCGGCGGGCTCCGCGCGAGCTGGCCACCACCACGCTGGTGGTCGCCCAGCGGGTGTCGACCATCGAGCTGGCCGACCGGGTGGTGTTCCTCGACGGACGGGACGGTCGCAGGCCGAGGGCCCCCACGACGACCTGCTGGCCGACCGTGCCCGGCCTACGAGCGCATCGTGCGGGCCTACGAGACCGCCGGCGTCCCCGTGGAGACCGACTCGTGAGCCTCTTCCGGCGTTCGTCGAACGGGTCGAACGGGTCGAACGGATCGGGCAACGGCTCGGGTGCTTCGATCGAGGAGCTCGTGAGCGACGAGCAGCGAAGGCCGCGGCTCGAGGCGGCACGTCGCCTTCTCCCGTCCCGCCAGTTCGACGACCCGACCGGCTGCTCACCGAGGAGGTCGAGACGCCGTCGGTGCGGGCCATGGAGGTGCTGCGCCGCGGCCTGGCGGTCAGCCCCGAGCTGCGCACCGGCATCGCGTTCACCGTCGGCATGGCCATCGCCACCGCGGTCGGCCGGCTGGTCACCCCGGTGCTGATCCAGCAGATCCTCGACAAGGGCGTCAGCGGACGGACGGGTTCCGGCCCGGGTTCGTCGCTCGGCGCCAGCGCTGATCGCCCTCGTGATCGTGCTCGTGGTGATGGTGCTCAGCCGGGCCACCTACATCCGGCTGGTGCAGGCCGGCCGAGGGGATGCTCTGCAACCTGCGGGTCAAGGCGTTCGCCCACATCCACCGGCTGAGCATCGCCGACCACAACGAGTCGCAGCGGGGCGAGCTCACCGCCCGGGTCACCAGCGACGTCGAGACGATCGCCCGGTTCGCCCAGTGGGGCGGCGTGGCGTGGATCGTCGACACGGTCATCATCGTCGGCACGCTCGGCGTGATGGCCATCTACTCGTGGCAGCTCACGCATCGTGACGGTCGTGGTGATGGCGCCCGCTGCTGCCGATCCTGCGGACGCTCCAGCGCCGCCAGCTCCGGGCCTACGACGTGGTGCGCACCCGGGTCGGCCAGACGCCTCGGCGCGGTCTCCGAGTCGGTGATGGGCGCGGGGGTCATCCGGGCCTACGGCATCACGGCCGGGTACGCGACCGGGTGCACGCCGCCATCGACCGCCAGTACGCGGCCGAGATGCGCACGGCCCGGTACTTCGCCTTCATGTTCCCGCTGGGCGACATGTTCGGCGGCGTCGCTCTCGCGCTCGGTCGTCGGCGTCGGCGCGTGGTGGGGCCCGGGCTGGGGGCTCGACGCCGGGCACGCTCATCGCCTTCGCCTTCCTGGTGAACCTGCTGCTCGGTGCCGATCGCCGAGCTGGGCGAGATCCTCGACCAGACCCAGACCGCGCTGGCCGGCTGGCGCAAGGTGCTCGACGTGCTCGACATCCCGCTCGACATCGTCGAGCCCGACCCGGGCGTCGACCTGCCCGTCGGGCCCGGTCGAGGTGCGGGCCGAGGGCCTCGACTTCGCCTACCGCGACGGCGGCCGGGTGCTGCGCGGCGTCGACGTGGTGATCCCGGCGGGCACCTCGGTGGCGGTCGTCGGCGAGACCGGGTCGGGCAAGACGACGTTCGCCAAGCTGCTGTGCCGGCTGGCCGACCCGACCGGCGGGCGCGATCCGCCTCGACGGCGTCGACCTCCGCGACGTCGCCCCGGCCTCGCGGTTCGACGCCGTGCGGATGGTGCCCCAGGACGGGTTCCTGTTCGACACGACCATCCGCGACAACGTGCGCATGGGCCGCGACGGCGCCACCGACGACGAGGTCGGCGCCGCGTTCGTGCGCGCTCGGCCTCGACTGGTGGCTGGCCCGCCTGCCCGACGGCCTCGACACCGAGGTCGGCGAGCGGGGCGAGAGCCTGTCGGTCGGCGAGCGCCAGCTCGTGGCCCTGGCCCGGGCCCAGCTGGCCGACCCCGGGCTGCTGATCCTCGACGAGGCCACCAGCGCCGTCGACCCCGAGACCGAGCGGGCGCTCAGCGACGCGCTCATCCGGCTGAGCCGAGGGCCGCACCACCATCAGCGTGGCCCACCGCCTGTCGACCGCCGAGGCCGCCGACCTGGTGCTGGTGTTCGCCGACGGCGAGCTGGTCGAGCAGGGCTCCCACGACGAGCTGGTCGACGCCGGCGGCCGCTACGCCGCCCTGTTCGAGAGCTGGCTCGGCAACACCCAACGCGCCTGATCCCGCCGAAGCCGCCCCGTTCTTGCGTAGGAACCCGGCTCGAACCAGGGTGTCATCTACGCACGAGTTCGCTCGAGGTGGTCGGGACGGCTCAGGTGGGCCGCGGCGGTGAGGGCGTGGGAGATGGCGGCCAGGCCCTGCTCGAGCTCGGGGGTGGCGGGCCAGCCGAAGCCGAGCCGGAAGTGGGCCCGAGGCTGCTCGAACCAGTGGCCGGGGCCGACGTAGGTGCCGTGGTTGCGGTTGAGCATGTCGTAGAACTGCTCGACGTCGACCCCGGAGTCGGCGGTGATGCGGGGGAAGCAGACCACGCCGCCCGACGGGGCGACCCACTCGAGGGCCGGCTCGCCGGCGATCCAGCGGGTGACGATCTCGCGGTGGGCGTCGATCTGGGCCCGGATGTGGGGGAGCCGCTCGTGGCGGCGGCGCATGACCTGGAACGCGACCTCCTCGTCGATCATCGAGTTGCAGATGACGATCTGCTCCTTGGCCGCCAGCAGGGTGGTGCGCAGCTCGGGATCGGTGGTCATGGCCCAGCCGATGCGGATGCCGGGGATGCCGTAGGTCTTCGACATCGACGACACGCTGATCACCGACGCCGACCGTCCGGCGGCGATCGGCAGCGGCTCGGGCCGGCCCATGTCGCGGTAGGTCTCGTCGAGCACCAGGCGGGTGCCGCGGGACTCGACCAGCGCGATCACCGCGTCGATCTCGTCGAGCGTGAGCATCGTGCCGGTGGGGTTGTGCGGGCAGGTGAGGCTGACGAACGCGGTGTCGGGGCGGATCATGGCGGCCAGCCGGTCGAGGTCGAGGCGGTAGCCGTCCTCGAAGCGCAGCTCGAGCAGCTCGATGTCGGCGCCGATGGCCCGGGGCGTGACGATGTTGGTGGCGTAGTTCGGCGCGGCCACGACCACGTGGCTGCCCTGCTCGAGCAGCGTCGGTCGAGATGGCGAACAGCGCGCCGGCCGCGCCCGGGGTGACGACGATGTCGTCGGGGCGGACGTCGCCGGCGCCGGGGTCCGACGGCCAGCGTCTCGCGCAGACCGGGGTGGCCGAGGTGGTCGCCGTAGGCCAGCACCAGCCCGGTCAGGTCGAGGCCGAGGTCGTCGAGCGAGGCGTCGGCGAAGCTGCTCTCGGTCAGGTTGCAGGTGATGGAGCCGTAGCCCATCTCCTCCGGGGACTCGATCTCGATGGGCATCCGCTCGTAGCGCATCGGGAGAGCTTGCCAGAGCTGCCGACGGGGCGGAACCGACTGCTAACTTACGGTGTCAGCCCTCATCGAGATCCACGCACGAGGAGCACCCCACCGTGACCGACACCAGCCACACCCGCGCATCGACATCGGCGACCCCCTGTTCTGGCGCCGCCCGCTGGCCGACCGCATGGCCGACTTCGCCACGCTGCGCGAGGCCGAGCCGTTCACCCGGGTGGAGTTCGACGACATCCTCACCGGCGAGAAGGACTCGTTCCACACCGTGACCCGCTACGCCGACGTCGTCGAGGTCAGCAAGAGCCCCAAGACGTTCTGCTCGGGCAAGGGGTCGATCTCGATCCAGGACATGCCGACCGACGCCATCGAGTTCTTCGGCTCGTTCATCACCATGGACGACCCCCGCCACGCCCGCCAGCGCGGCATCGTCGGCCGCTCGTTCACGCCCGCGCCGGCTGCAGTCGGTGCTCGACTCGGTCGACCGCATCTGCACCGAGGTCATCGACGACATGTGCGAGCAGGGCGAGGTCGACCTCGTCGAGGCCATCTCGGCGCCGTTCCCGCTGCTGGTCATCTGCGACATGATGGGCATCCCCCGCAGCGAGTTCGCCACGGTGATGGACGCCACCAACGTGATCCTCGGCGCCGGCGATCCCGACATGCTCGGCGGCAAGGACATCGATGACGGCGCTGTTCGAGGCCGGCATCACGCTCACCGAACCTGATGAACGAGCTGGCCGAGTTCCGGCGCACCAACCCGGTCGACGACCTGACCTCCGAGCTGGTGCACAGCGACGTCGGCGAGGACATGCTGGCCCCCAGCGACCTCGGGCCGTTCTTCATCCTGCTCGCCGTGGCCGGCAACGACACCACCCGCACGGCCACCAGCCTCGGGCTCGACCTGCTGTTCCGGAACCCCGACCAGCGGCCGATCTGGCAGGACGACGTCGCCGCCGGGTCGGCTGACGTGACCGCACCGCGGTCGAGGAGATCGTGCGCTGCGCCGCGCCGGTCACGTTCATGCGCCGCACCGCCACCGAGCCGGTCACCGTGTCGGGCCACGACTTCGACGAGGGCGACAAGGTCGTCATGTTCTACGGCGCGGCCAACCGCGACCCCCGCGTGTTCGACGACCCCGAGCGCTTCGACGTGCGCCGCGACCCCAACCCCCACGTCGGCTTCGGCGGCCCGGGCCCGCACTTCTGCCTCGGCGCCCACCTGGCCCGGCGCGAGCTGGCGGTGATCTTCCGGCAGATCTTCACCCGCCTGCCCGACATCGAGGCGGCCGGCGACCCGGTGTTCCTCGAGGCCATGGGCATCCCGCTGGTCGGCGGCGTGAAGCGGTTCCCGGTCCGCTTCACGCCCACGGCCCGCGGCTCGGCCTGACCGCGGCCGTCCTGCCTGAGCGAGATTCGGGCCCAGATTTCGGTGGGGAGCCGCGTGGGTAGATTCGGCGACGGCAACGAACCTCTTCCAGGAGCAGCGAGCATCGTGAAGACCCCCGTCCGCGTCGCCGTCACCGGAGCCGCCGGCCAGATCGGCTACAGCCTCCTCTTCCGCATCGCCAGCGGCGCCATGCTGGGCGCCGACCAGCCGGTCATCCTGCAGCTGCTCGAGATCACGCCGGCGCTCGACGCGCTCAAGGGCGTGGCCATGGAGCTCGAGGACTGCGCCTTCCCGCTGCTGGCCGGCATCGTGCAGACCGACGACGCCGAACGTGGCGTTCGGCGACGTCGACTACGCCCTGCTGGTCGGGCGCCGGCCCCGCAAGGAGGGCATGGAGCGCAAGGACCTGCTCGAGGCCAACGGCGCCATCTTCACGCCGCAGGGCAAGGCGCTCTCGCGACAACGCCGCCGACGACGTGCCATGCTCGTGGTCGGCAACCCGGCCAACACCAACGCGCTCATCGCCATGAACAACGCGCCGAACATCGACCAACGGCCGCTTCACCGCCATGACCCGCCTCGACCACAACCGGGCCATCGCCCAGCTCGCGGCCAAGACCGGCACCACGGTCAACGACATCACCAAGATGACGATCTGGGGCAACCACTCGGCCACCCAGTACCCCGACCTCTTCCACGCCGAGGTCAACGGCAAGAACGCCGCCGAGCGTCGTCGGCGACCAGGCCTGGATCGAGGCACGACTTCATCCCCACCGTCCAGCAGCGGGGCGCGGCCATCATCGAGGCCCGCGGCCTGTCGCAGCGCGGCCTCGGCCGCCAACGCCGCCATCGACCACGTGCGCACCTGGGTCGCTCGGCACCGCCGAGGGCGACTGGGTCTCGATGGCCATCCCGTCACGACGGCAGCTACGGCGTGCCCGAGGGCCTCATGTCCTCGTTCCCGTGCCACCTGCGGACGGCGAGTACTCGATCGTCCAGGGCCTCGACATCGACGACTTCTCCCGGGCCAAGCATCGACGCCTCCGTGGCCGAGCTGGTCGAGGAGCGCGACACCGTCGCCGAGCTCGGCCTCATCTGATCCACCCCGCTGATCCACCGCTCGGACCGATGGGTCACCGCGGCGACCTGCGTCGCGGCCGGGCTACAGGTTCGGTCGTTGCCGGGCTACTTGAGGAACTTGCTGGTGGTGTTGTCGGCCAGCACCTTGCCGCCGGTCTGGCAGGTGGCGCAGTAGTTCACCGTGTAGCGGACGTACTCGACCGCGCGGACGACGTCGCCGCAGACCGGGCAGGCTCGCCCGTCGCGGTGGTGCACCTGCGCCGGGCCGCTCCTTCGACGAGCTCATGTCGTCGCGGCCGCGCTCGTAGGCCAGCGACTCGGCGATGCACGCGCCGATGGCCGTCGACGCAGCGCGGCGACCTCGTCGGCGTCGAGCTTCGACGGCGTTGGCGAACGGCGACAGCTTGGCCCGGTGGCAGATCTCGTTGGCCAGCCGGCGGCCGATGCCGGCGATGGCGTGCTGGTCGCGGAGGAACCCGTGCAGCCGCATCGAGTGCGCCGTGCAGGATGGCCGGCCAGCGCGTCGACGTCGACCTGGTCGGCGTCGGGACCGAGCCCGACGAGCGGCTCCTGGCTCGGCTCGGCCGGTCGCCCGTCGACGCACCCAGACGCCGGCCCGCTTCTCGGTGCCGGCCTCGGTGAGCAGCAGCGCCGAGCCGTCGGCGAACACCCACCGGGCCAGGCCGCCCCGGGGCTTGGCCGACTGCTTCTCGTCGGGCTTCAGCCGCCCGCCCTGCATGAGGTGCACGACGAAGGTGGCGGCGCCGAAGTCGATCAGCAGGTACTTGCCCCGCCGGCCGACGCCGACCAGCGCGTGCCCGAAGGCCTGCGTCCGGGGGCGGGGCGAAGGTCTTCAGCGCGGTGAAGGCGATGGGCCGGAACCCGGTCGAGCTCGCGGCCGCCGAACTCGGCGGTGAGCCGCTCGGCGTGGGCCTGGATCTCGGGCAGCTCGGGCATCGGTCAGCCAGTCGTCGTCGGGTCGGGTCGTCGGTCGTCGGTCGGTCGGAGGTCGGTCGTCGGTCGGAGGTCAGTCGTAGGTCGTGTCGGCGCGGACGGGGGCGAAGATGTCCTCGACCTCGGCCAGCGCAGGCTGGCGGTCGAGCAGCACCTGCACGTCGCCGCCGACCCGCAGGCGCCCGGTCATGAACGCAGCCTGGGCGCTCAGCTCGCCCCGGTTGACCGCGGCTGCCGTCTCTACGTCCTGGGTGAAGGTCACGGTGGGCACGTCGGCCCGCCCGTTGGCGACCACGATGGTGCCGGCGCCAAGGGTGATCGACCACGCCGCCTCGCCCTCGGGATGGCCGGTGACCACCTGTTGCAGCACGAGCGGTGGGTCGACGAGGGGTCCGCGCGCGTCCCTCGGCCGCCCGGGTCATGGCGTCGATCCAGGAATCGCTCAGGAACGCAGCACGCCGGTCACGCTACCCGCGAGAATCTGGGGCTTCAGTGTGCGCCCTGGTGCGCCGACGCTCCACAGGTTGCCCGAATCGCCCCGAAGGAGAACAGCCGTGGCCCTCGCCCACAAGATCCAGGGTGAATCGATGCAGATGATCATCTTCCAGCTGGACGAGGGTCAGCGCGTCTACTGCGAGGCCGGCAAGTTCCTCTGGAAGACCGTCAACGTCACCATGGAGACCCGGCTGGGCAAGGGCGACGCGGCCGATCAGGCGCCGCCGGCCCCCGGCATGGGTGGCCTGCTGAACAAGGCGATGAAGACCGGCCTCGACATGGGCAAGCGGCACCTGGCCGGGGAGAGCCTGGCCTTCCAGCACTTCACCGCCACCGGGGGATCGGGGCTGGTGTCGTTCGCCGGGGTGCTGCCCGGCCACATGCGCGTGTTCGAGCTGGACGGCACACAGGGCTGGTACGCCGAGAAGGATGCGTTCGTGGCGGCCGAGAGCACGGTGAACTTCGACATCGAGTTCCAGGGCAGCAAGGTCGGGCGCAAGGGCGGCGAGGGCTTCGTGCTCGAGAAGTTCACGGGGGTCGGCACGTTCGTGATCGCCGGCGCCGGCAACTTCATCGAGCTCAACCCGGCCAAGTACGGCGGCAAGATCCAGGTCGACACCGGCTGCGTGGTCGCCTTCCAGGACTCGATCACCTACGGCATCGAGAAGATCGGCGCGCTCAACGCGCAGACCCTCGTGGCCGGCATGTTCGGTGGCGAGGGTCTCAACCTGGCCACGCTCGAGGGCGACGGCACGGTCATCCTGCAGTCGATGACCTACGACGGCATGGCCAACGCCCTGTTCGCCCGCCGCGGCCAGGACGACAACCAAGGCATCACCGGCGGTATCTTCGGCACGTCCAAGGGCTGAGCGGACCGCTCGCCCCGAACCAGATCGGACCGACCCATGGGATTTCTCGACGACGTCAAGAAGGGCGCCAACAGCCTCTCCGACTCGATCAACTCGTCGGTGAAGGGCACGCAGACGAAGCACCAGGCGTCCTCCCTGCTGCACGACCTCGGGAGTGCTGTCGTGGAAGTCGCGCACCGGTCAGGGCGGCGCCGACGATGCGGCCGAGCTGGCCCGCATCGAGGGCGAGCTGGCCGAGCTGGTGGCGGCCGGGGCCGTCGTCGAGCTCACCCTCAAGACCGCAGCCCCGCCCCCTCCGCCACCGCCTGCGCCTCCGGCCGCCGCGGCCTCGCCCGCTCCTCCGGCCCCGCCGGCCGAGGGCGCCGCTCCGCACCCGCCGGCTGCACCCGCACCGCCTGCTCCCGCCGGCCCCTGCGCCGCCCGCGGCCGAGGCTCCCGCTGCTCCGGTCCCGCCTGCTGCTCCGGCTCCGCCAGCCGAGGCTCCCGCATCAGGCGGATCCTTCACCCTCGACGACCTCTGATCGGCGCCGTCGACCGGGTCGAGTAGGACCGGTCGAGGCGGGCAGGAGCGCCGTCAGCTGGCGAGTGGCATCGAGCTCGTCGGGATCGCCGTCGAACTGCTCGGCGTCGATCAGCTCGGCCCGTACCACCGCGAGCTGCTCGATCCGGGCGACGTCGTCGTCGGACACCTCGCGCAGTTCGTCGGCGGCCGGACGGTTGAGCGAGCGCCAGGCCAGCCAGCCGGCGGCGATGGCGGTGACGCCTCCGAGCACGAGGGCGGCCCGGGGGCCCACGGCCTGGCCGACCCAGCCGACGACCGGCCCGCCGACAGGAGTGCTGCCCATGAAGGCCACGGAGTAGAGCGCCATGACCCGACCTCGCATCTCGGGGCGGGCCGCGAGCTGCAGGTTGGTGTTGGACAGCGAGATGAAGGTGATGCTGGCGGCACCGACCAGCGGCAGCACGACGAGCATGGCGCCGAACGTCGGCATGACGCTGGCCAGCAGCACGGCTGATCCGAAGACGATGCCGGCGATGCCGAGCTTGCGACGGGTCGGACGAGCCCGGCTGGCGGCGACCAGCCCTCCGACGACGGCGCCCAGGCCCATGGCCGAGGTGAGCGCTCCGTAGCCGCTGGCCCCGGCCCCGAAGGTGTATTCGGCGATGAGCGGCAGGGTGATCTGGAACTCGTAGGTCAGGGTGCCGACGGCGGCCATCAGCAGCAGCGGGGTGCGCAGGGAGGCTTCGCCCCACACGTAGCGGAACCCCTCGCGCAGCTGGCCCTTCTCGCGGCGGCGAGGCGGCGGCCGCCACCAGGTCGGCCATGTGCATGAGGGCCAGGCCGACGATGCAGGCCAGGTAGCTGAGGCCGTTGATCAGGAAGCAGGAGGCGATGCCGACCGAGGCGATGAGCACGCCGGCGATGGCCGGACCGACGATGCGGGCGCCGTTCATGACCACGCTGTTGAGGGTGACCGCGTTGGTCAGGAGGTCCGGTCCGACCATCTCGAACACGAAGGTCTGGCGCGCCGGCATGTCGAAGGCGTTGACGATGCCGAGGGCGAGCGCGAACGCGAAGACCATCCAGAGGCGCACCGACCCGGTCAGCACGATCAGTCCGAGCACGGCGGCCAGGACCCCGGAGACCGCCTGGGTGGCGAACAGGAAGTGGCGCTTGTCGACCCGGTCGGCCACCACGCCACCCGTGGGCCCCAGCACGAGCATCGGCAGGAACTGGAAGGCGATCACCAGGCCGAGCCACGTGCCGCTGCCGGTGAGCTGCAGCACGAGCCAGCCCAGCGCGACGCTCTGCATCCACGTACCGCTGACCGAGATGATCTGCCCGAAGAAGTAGAGGCGGTAGTTGTGCGACCCGAGGGCCCGGAAGGTCTGGTGGGCGGCGCCCTTGACCCGGGTCATCGACGGTCCGCCGGAGGTTCGTCGCCCGCGTCGCCGTCATCGCCAGGGGTGTCAGCGGTCTCGGAGGTCGGATCGAGCGTGTCGATCAGGCGCTCGAGCACCGGGAGCGCGTCCTCGAGGATGCGCCGGCTCGTCGTCGTCGAGACCGGCCAGCCGCTCGGCCAGCCAGGCGTTGCGCTCCTCTCGGATGCGACGCAGCTCGCGTCGGCCGCGGGCGGTCACCTGCACGGACGTCACCCGCCGGTCGTCAGGGTCGGTCGTGCGCTCGACCCACTGCTCGGCCTCGAGCGCGGCCACGATGCGGGTGATGGACGGCGGGCGCACGTTCTCGAACGCGGCCAGGGCGCCGAGGGTGAGGGGGCCGCGGGCCTCGATGGCGGCCAGGGCCGACTGCTGTGACGGCGTGATGCCCGGGAGGGCCTGCTGGCGGAGGCGGCGAGCCAGACGGAGGACAGCCAGGCGTGTGCGGGTGACGGTCTCCATGTCACCGCTCTCCACTGTCGTCTCCGGCTGTTCCTTGCCCTTGCGAACCATATCGTTATCGTAGCTAACGATCTCCTCGCTGCCAACCTCTTCATGGCTCCGACGATCGGCTCGACATCGGCCACCGGTGACGCCGTACGCTCCCCGCCGTGAACGGACCACCCTGGCCGATAGAGCCGTCACCCCGCTCCTCGCTCGAGGCCTACCTGCACTGGCTCGACGGCCAGGCCGGCACCACCGGGCTGTACGAGTACGTGAGCGAGCCGACCGGTGAGGACCAGCCGGTGCTGTCGGTGCGCTACATGGACTGCCCCGACCCCGGCACCCTTCTGGCGTTCACCTTCGGCATCTCCACGGTGGCCAACCCTCTCTGGGGCGGCCTGCGACCCGAACTGGCCATCTGCGTCGACTCCACCGACCCGCGCTGGGCCTGGGCGCTGGCCGACATCGGCGACCGGGTGCGCACAACGTCGGTCTTCCTGCCGGGCGACACCATCGAGATCGGTGAGCCGATCAGCGAGGAGTCGCCGATGGACTCGTTCGTCCTCTGGCACCAACTGCTCACCGACGACGAGGCCATCCTGCCCCTCGACGGGCACGAGGTCGTGCTGGTGCAGGCGTTGCCCGTGCACCGCACCGAGCTCGAGCACATCCGTCGCGAGACCGATCGGGCCGTCGGGGTGAGGAACTTCCTGGGCGAGCTGGCCGAGCTCGACGTGGCCGTCACCGATGTGCGTCGGGACTCGATCCATTGACGATCACCGTCCTGAGCCACATCGGCGGCCCGGTCACCCTGGGCCTGCCGCCCGACCTGGCCGACGCCGTTGAAGTGATGACCGTGCCGATGTCGGGTGCGCTGCCCGACGACCTGACCGGCGAGGTGCTCATCTCCGTGGCCGGCTGGGCCGAGAACCTCCACGAGGTGCTGGCCCGAGGGGTGCGGTGGGTGCACTTCGCGTCCACCGGGGTCGACAACGTGCCGTTCGACGCGCTGCCGGACGACCTGCTCATCACCAACTCGCCGCGGCGCGAGTGCCGTGCCGATCGCGGAGTGGGCGCTGGCCATGATGCTGGCCTTCGAGAAGCGCCTCCCGGGGACCTGGATCCACGAACCGCCGGAGAACTGGCGAGCCGACCCGCACCTCGGCACGCTGCACGGCCGGCGGCTCGGCATCGTCGGGTTCGGCTCGATCGGCCAGGCGCTCGCCGTGCGGGCGCTGGCCTTCGGCATGGAGGTGCGCGGGATGCGCCGCACCGAGACGCCGTCGCCGATCGATGGCGTGACGATGGTGGCGACGCTGGCCGATGTACTCGAGGGGGCCGATCACGTGGTGATCGCGGCCCCGCTCACCGTTGCCACCCACCACCTGATCGACGCCGATGCGCTGGCCCTGATGAAGCCGGGCGCCCACCTGGTGAACATCGCCCGCGGGGGACTGGTCGACCAGGACGCGCTCCGGGTCGCGCTCGACGCCGGGGCCATCGCGCTGGCCTCGCTCGACGCCGTCGACCCCGAGCCGCTGCCCGCCGGCCACTGGCTGTTCGACCACCCGAAGGTGCAGCTGTCCGCCCACGACAGCTGGAGCTGGCCCGGTGCCTACGACATCATCCTCGAGCGCTTCGCCGTCAACCTCCGTGCCTTCCTCGCCGACGATGCCCTCCCCGATCTCGTCGACCGGGCCCAGGGCTACTGACCGAGCCGAACTTGCGTAGAAAACTCCCACCTCGGTGCGAGGAAGCTACGCACGTTCGGTGCTGGGGCTACCGGCCGCTGCGGAGCGTGGCGCCGGCGAGGTCGCCCGTGTGGCGGCCGTCCTCGAGTGAGACGTGGCCGTTGACGACGGTGGCGCGGTAGCCCTGGGCCCGCTGCACGTAGCGACCGGCACCGCCGGGGAAGTCGTGCACGTACTCGGGCAGTTCGACGGCCAGGTGGTCGAAGTCGATCACGTTGACGTCGGCGAACGACCCCTCCCGCAGCACGCCCCGGTCGGTGAGGCCGAACAGGTTGGCGGTGTCGGAGGTGAGCCGGCGAACGCCCTCCTCGATCGGGAACACGCCGCGTTCGCGGACCCAGTTGGCCAGGAAGAACGTCGGCTGGCTGGCGTCCATGATCTGGCCGACGTGGGCGCCGGCATCGGCCAGGCCCATCACCACGTTCGGGTCGGCCAGCATCTCGGCCACCGCGTCGAGCCGCTGGTTGAGGAACGGATAGTTGAGCAGCACCCGCCCGTTGGTCTCGAGCGACAGGTCGATGAACGCCTCCACCGGCGTGACACCTCGACGGGCGGCCACCGCGACGAGCGAGTTCTCCGGATCGTGGGCGTAGTCGAGCGTGTCGTCGCCCAGCACGTACACCCCGCTCAGGAACTCGTCGCCCGGCTGGGTCGGACCCCTCCTCGATGAGCTGCATCCGGCTGGACGGGTCGCGCAGCACGGCGATCTTCTCGTTGAGCGACAGCATGCGCAGCCGCTTCCAGTGCCGAGCACCGTCGAACGGCGTGTGGTGGGACAGGCCGAACAGGATGCCGATGCCCCGTGCCGTCGTCTGCGGGCGGACCTTGGCGCCCCGGTCGTTGCCCTCGTTCACGAAGTCGAGCACCCGGGCGTAGAGGTCGTCGCGGCGGAAGCTGTGGGCCAGGCCGAACGTCAGCGGGCGACCCGAGGCGATGGTGATGTCGGCCATCATCTCGACCTCGGCCCGGGTCGACGCGTAGTCGGCCGAGTCGCGTTCGCCCAGACGAGGTGCCGCCTCGAACACGCCGCGGTGGTGGCGACCCATCACCTCGGCGATGGCCATGAGCTCCTGGCTGGTGGCCCAGGTGCCGGGCACCGGTCGGCCGTCGGGCACCCGGTGCAGCAGCGTCCGCGACGTCGAGAAGCCGAGCGCGCCGGCACCGATGGCCTCGTCCACGAGAGCGCACATGGCGGCGATGTCGTCGTCGGTGGCCGGCTCCTCGCTGAGGCTGCGTTCGCCCATGGCGTGGACCCGCACCGCGCAGTGCCCGACCATGCCGCCGACGTTGATGCCCTTTGGCCAGCGCTCGACGGCGTCGAGGTACTCGCCGTAGGTGGTCCAGTCCCAGGCCAGGCCGGACATGATCGAGTCGGCCGGGATGTCCTCGACCGACTCCATCATCTCGGCCAGCTCTTCGCGGTCGGCCTCCTTGCACGGCGCGAACGTGACGCCGCAGTTGCCGAGCACGACCGACGTGACGCCGTGCCAGCACGACGACGAGCCGATCGGATCCCAGGCCAGCTGGGCGTCGAGGTGCGTGTGGATGTCGACGAACCCCGGGGTGACGATGCAGTCCTCGGCGTCGATCGTGCGGCGACCGTCTCCGTCGACCTGGCCGACAGCCACGACCCGGTCACCGTCGATGGCCACGTCCGCCACCTTGGCCGGCGCCCCGGTGCCGTCGACGACCGAGCCGTTGCGGATGACGAGATCGTGCATCGTGGTTCCCCCTGGATCCTGATGTGTGCCGACAGGGTACGCGCCGCCCTGCAGATCCTGCGAAGCTCGCTCCCATGTCCAGCGCCGACGCAGCACCGCCCGCGACTCCTGACCTGCCGTTCGGCCCGGTCGACCCCGCCGACGAGGGCACCCACCCGGCCGGCCCCGAGCTCCTCTGGGGCGAGTCGTACTACATGGACTTCGCGGCGGCCGACGGGTCGCTCGGCGGCTATGTGCGCATCGGTCGGTACCCGAACCTCGGGGTCGTCTGGTACTGGGCCTGCGTGGTCGGTCCGGATCGTCCGCTCGTCACCGTCATCGACCACACGGTGCCGATGCCGAGGCGCTACGAGTCGCTCGAGCTTCGGACCGACGGGCTCTGGGCCGACCACCACGCGCAGGTCCCGCTCGACCACTTCACCCTCGGGCTCGAGGCGTTCGGGGTGGCGCTCGACGACCCGGCCGACACCTACCGCGGCCTCCGTGGTGACCGCACGCCGTTGGGCTTCGACCTCGAGTGGGACACCGACGGCCTGCCGTTCCGGTGGCCACAGGAGATGAATCGCTACGAGATCCCGTGCAAGGTGCACGGCGAGATCCTGGTCGGCGACGAGCGCATCGAGTTCGAGGGACCGGGCCAGCGCGACCACTCCTGGGGCGTGCGCGACTGGTGGGATCCGGCCTGGTGCTGGACCGCCTTCCACCTCGACGACGGCACCCGCATCCACGCGGTGACCACCCTGCCGCCCGGTGGCCTCGGCATCGGCTACGTCCAGCCGGGAGCCGAGCTCGGCCGCCGCCTCGACCTCGTCGTCGAGTTCACCGCCGAGCCGATCCTGGGCGACGAGGACATCCCCACCGGGGCCGAGCTCGTGGTGGCCGGCCTGCCCGTCACGGTGACGCCGCTGGCCTGGTCGCCCGTGCTGCTCGAGTCACCCGACGGGGCCGAGGCCCGCTTCCCTCGGGCCATGGCCCGGTTCGACACCGCGGACGGTCGCTCGGGCACCGGCTGGATCGAGTTCAACCAGCCCCCGGGACCGGTCCACGGGCGCTGATCGTCCCCGGGGCGGTGCCGTCGACGGATCCGCGCCCACCTGAGCGGGGACCAAAGGCCCTGGTTGATCGGCGCATCCGGCGCGACATTGGACATCGGCCCATCCTGAGCAGATGTCGACCGACGCGGGGTGGCCGGACACCATGGGGAGGCGGCAATGACCGCGACAGACCGAACCAGCACGGAAGGTACCACCGCGACCACGCAGGGAGACCAGTTGATCCTCTACCCGGACGAGAAGGCCGGTACCGGCTGGCTCTTCTTCGCCGGCACCGTCCTCGGGCTCGCGGGCCTGATGCGGCTCATCGACTCGTTCTGGGCGTTCCGCTACAAGGGAGCGCTGCCCGACGGCCTGCAGAACGCCGTGCTCGGCGACAACCTCAAGACCTACGGGTGGACGTGGCTCGCGGTCGGCATCATCCTGATCGCCGCCAGCGTCCTGATCCTCGTCGGGTCCCAGATCGGACGGTGGGTCGGCTACGCCGCCGCCACCATCGGCGGTCTCTCGGCCATGACCTGGATGGCCTACTACCCGATCTGGTCCCTCACCTACGTGGCGGTCGCCGTCCTGGTCTTCTACGCCTTGGCCCGCTACGGCGGCCGTCAGACGGCGTAGCCGGTCCTGCGCACCCCGTTCCCCTCGGCCGCTCCCGGCTCCGACCCGGGCCGGGAGCGGCCGAGGGTTGGCGTCCGGTGAGCCGCGCCGGTGGGCGAACAGCCGGCAACTAGTCTGTCCCGATGCTCGCAGCCATGTTCGCCGACATCTTCAACACCGAGGAGCGGCTGAGGAACTTCGGGACCCTGGCCACGTTCGTGGTGTTCGGCATCATCTTCGCCGAGTCGGGCCTGATGATCGGCTTCTTCCTGCCCGGCGACTCACTGTTGTTCACCGCCGGCCTGCTGTCGGTCTCGAACACGCACCTGGCCCCGCTGCCGGTGCTGATCGTCGGTTGCGCGATCGCCGCCATCGCCGGCGACCAGGTCGGCTACGCCTTCGGCAAGAAGGTCGGTCCGCCGCTGTTCAGCCGCCCCGACTCCCGGCTCTTCAAGCAGAAGCACCTGCAGAAGGCCGAGGCCTTCTTCGATCGCCACGGCTCGAAGACCATCATCCTCGCCCGCTTCACGCCGATCGTGCGGACCTTCGCCCCGATCGTGGCCGGCGCTTCGCACATGAGGTACCGCACGTTCGTCCTCTACAACGTCATCGGCGGCGTTCTCTGGACGACCAGCATGCTGAGCCTCGGCGCGTTGCTCGGCAAGACCTTCCCGGGCATCGGCGAGCGGCTCGACTACGTGATCGTGGTGATCGTCGCGCTCTCGCTGATCCCGTTCGCCATCGAGTACTTGCGCCACCGCCGTCGCGGGCCCGAAGGCGACGCCGCCGACGCGGCCGCCGCCGACGAGTTCGTGGCCGACGTCACAGCTGACGACGCCTCCGCCTGATCGCCGGGGCCCGGCCCGACAGTCGCCTGGGTCGAACGATCCGTTTTCTCCACTTTGCGGTGGCGCTCTGGCACAGTTGGCGCGATGTCCAGTGGCACCGGCCCCCGAGCGAAGGCGGACCCGTCCTCCTGGGCCGCGCAGGCGTTCGACCGGCTGGCCGACTTCGTGGCCGTGATCGAACCGACCGGTGAGATCGTCTACGTCAACCCGTTCGCGGGTGGCCTGCTCGGCTTCGCCGAGTCCGAGTCGGTCGGCCGCAACATCGCCGAGTTCCTGCACCCCGACGACCTGATCCGGGCCCTGCGGGTGGTCGCGCTGATGGTCGACCGGGCGCTCGACGTGCCGGTGACGCCGGCGGTCTACCGGCTGCGCCGACACGACGGCACCTGGTGCCCCGTCGAGATCAACGCCTCGATGCTCCCCGGTCCCGAGGGCGACGATCCTGGTGCCGGCATGGTCGTGATCGTCGGCCGCTACTCGGGCGACCGTGACCTCCAGGACCAGATCATGGAGCAGCTGACCTCGGGTCGCGATCCGGTCGAGATGATCAGCCTCATCCCCGAGTTCGGGCATTGGCGTCACCCGAACGACCACTACGCCGTGCTCTTCACCGGCGACGACGGCAGCGCCACGTCGGCCGGCAGCCCGCTGGCCTGCAGGCTCACGGCCATCGCCGTGGCCGGCACGCCGTGGCAGCGGGCGGCCGAGTCCGGCGCGGAGGTCACGGCCACCCTCGACGAGCTGCCCGAGGCGGTGCGCCAGCCGGCGCAGGCCGCGGGTCTGGTCGCGTGCTGGGTCGTGCCGGTCGACGACCCCCTCTTCGGCGTGCCGTCCACGATCATCGCCTGGAGTCGCGACGGCTCGGCCATGGAGGTGCACCGCTACGCCATGGAGACCATGGCCCGACTGCTCAGGCTGATCCTCCAGTGGCGTCAGCAGGTCACCACGCTGCGCCAGGCGGCTCGTCGCGATCCGCTCACGGGGCTGATCAACCGGTCGGGCTTCCTCGAGGAGCTCGAGGCCGCCGGCGTCGGCGGCGAGCCGCCCCGCATCGGCGTGCTCTACATCGACCTCGACGGCTTCAAGGGCGTCAACGACGAGCACGGCCACCGGGTCGGCGACGCCGTGCTGGCCCAGGTCGGCCAACGGATCACCGGCGTGCTCCGGCCCGGTGACGTGGTCGGACGGCTCGGCGGTGACGAGTTCGCAGTGCTCTGCCCCCACCTCGTGGCCGACCAGGATGCGGTGGCCATCGCCGAGCGGGTGGTGGCCGCCGTCCAGCTGCCCTTCGAGGAGGACGGCACGAAGGTCACGATCGGGGCCAGTGTGGGCATCGCCACCGCCGAGCCCGGGCGACTCGATGCCGAGCAGCTCATCGACGCCGCCGACCGGGCGCTCTACCAGGCCAAGGACGAGGGCCGCGGCCGCTGGCACCTGCTCACGTCGCCGACCTGACCCACCCCGTGACCGACTGCCGCCCAGGGCGCCGGATCGCCGCCTGAACCGATCCTGTCGACCGGTCGTGGCCGCCACCGATCGTCTACGGTTTCGACCGTGACCGACCACGCCACCCAGATCGACGAGCGCCTCGACCAGCTGCTGCGCGAGCGCGACCCCGCCACCACCGACGCCTACGAGTTCCGCGGCCGCCAGTACGACCTGGGCCTGGCCTGGGTCCACTTCCCGGAGGGATCCGGTGGGCTGGGTGCGCCGCCGGTGCTCCAGCGCCAGATCGATTGCCGGCCTCCGCAAGGCGCACGCGCCCGGACCTGACAGCCGCACGTTCTTCGGGCTGACCATGGCCGGCCCGACCGTCGTGACCCACGGCGACGACGCCATCAAGCAGCGGCTGCTGCGCCCGATGTTCACCGGCGAGGACGCCTGGTGCCAGCTCTTCAGCGAGCCGGGCGCCGGCTCCGACCTGGCCGGCCTGGCCGCCAGGGCCGTGCGCGACGGCGACGAGTGGGTCATCACCGGCCAGAAGGTCTGGAACACGCTGGCCCACATCGCCGACCGCGGCATGCTCGTCGCCCGCACCGACCCCGAGGCACCCAAGCACAAGGGCATGACCTACTTCGCGCTCGACATGCACGCGCCCGGCGTCGAGGTGCGGCCGCTGCGCCAGATGACCGGCGAGGCCGAGTTCAACGAGGTCTACATGACCGAGGTGCGGGTGCCCGACGCCGACCGCATCGGCGACGTCGGCGAGGGCTGGCGGGTGGCCATGACCACGCTGATGAACGAGCGCACCACGATCGGCGGCGGTGGGGGGCCTCCCGGGCGGGGCACCGGCGCCATCGCCGAGGCCGTGCGCATCTGGCACGAGGAGCCGGGTCGCCCGGTCGGCGGTGGCCAAGGACCGGCTCATGCAGCTCTGGATCGAGGCCGAGGCGCTGCGCCTCACCAACATCCGCGCCGGGCAGGCCCGCCGCGTCGGCAACCCCGGTCCCGAGGGCTCGATCGCCAAGCTCATGTTCGCCGAGGTCAACAAGCGCATCTACGACCTCTGCGTCGACCTGCTCGGTGCCGACGCGCTCATCGACTACGACTACACCGACCGCCGCAGCGAGCAGCTCGGCCTGGTCGGCCCGCCCGGCTCGTCGCGCAAGATGTTCCTGCGCTCGCGGGCCAACTCGATCGAGGGCGGCACCTCGGAGATCCAGCGCAACATCCTCGGCGAGCGCGTGCTCGGCCTGCCGGGCGAGCCCCGCACCGACAAGGATCAGCCCTGGTCCCAGGTACTCAGGAACTGACGGCTGCGCCAGTAGGTTGACGGCATGGCCGGCGACATCGTGTACGTCTCGCGGCTGCTGCGGTTGCGGTTGCTCGATGCCGGCGGCGAAGCGATCGGGTCGATCACTGACGTCGTGTTCGGACCGCTGACCGGCGTCGATGACGCGCCGCCGGTTCTCGGGTTCGTGGGCCTGGTGCACCGTCGAGAGATCTTCGTCGCCGGGTCGCGCATCAGCTGGGCCGATGCCCGGGGCGTGCAGATGGTCAAGGGCTCGGTCGACCTCGGCCAGTTCCGGCTGCGATCCCATGAGGTGCTGGCCACCTCGCTGCTGGGCCACGCGGAAGGAGGCGAGACCATCCGCGACATCGGCCTCACCCGATCCGACCAGCGCGCCCGCGCCTGGGTGGTCGCGACGGTGGCGCTGCGCCATGGCGGCCGGCTCGGCTTCGGCGGCAGGTCACGGGTCGCGGACTGGCACGAGGTCGGCAGCCTCTTCGACACCCGGCCGCTGCCCGACGGGCTCAGCGACATCCGGCGCATGCACCCCTCCGACGCGGCCCGCAGGATCGTGGCGCTGCCTGCCGACCAGCGGGCCACCCTGATCGGTGCGCTCGGCGACCATGCCCTGGCCGACGTCCTCGAGGAGCTCCCCGAGAGCGACCAGGTGCAGCTGCTGTCCGAGCTCGACCTGGCCCGGGCGGCCGACGTGGTCGAGGAGATGGCACCCGACGATGCCACCGACCTCCTGGCCGAGCTTTCGGGTGACCGCCGCCAGCAGCTGCTCGACGAGATCGACCCGGTGCAGGGGCTGACGCTCCGACGGCTCCTCTCCCACGCTGCCGACACCGCCGGTGGACTGATGACCTCCGACCCGATCGTCCTCGTGCCCGGCACTCCGGTGGCCGACGCCCTGGCCCGCATCCGAGAGACCGAGGTCATCCCGGCGCTGGCGGCCCAGGTGTTCGTCGCCGACCCGCCGAGCCAGACCCCGACCGGTGCGTATCACGGCTCGGTGTCCTTCCAACGCCTGCTGCAGGAACCCCCGGGCACGCCGGTGTCGGACTGCCTCGAGACCAGCATCGAGCCGGTGCCGCCCGACCTGCCCGAGCTGGCCGTGGCCCGCCGGCTGGCGGCCTACAACCTGCTGGCCCTCCCCGTGTGCGACGAGGCCGGAAGGCTGCTCGGTGCGGTCACCGTCGACGACGTGCTCGACCGCTCGCTGCCGAGCGACTGGCGGGGCTGAGGTGGCCCGCAACGACGTCTCCACGCCGGCATCGGGCAACCGACCCTCGATCTACTACGACCCCGAGGCGTTCGGGAACTTCTCCGAGGCCATCGCCCGCAACCTCGGCACCGCCCGCTTCCTCGTCGTCCAGACCGCCATCGTGGCGGCCTGGATCACCATCAACGTCCTCGCCGTCGGGTTCCGGTGGGACCCCTACCCGTTCATCCTGTTGAACCTGGCCTTCTCGACCCAGGCGGCGTACGCCGCGCCGCTGATCCTGCTCGCCCAGAACCGACAGGACGAGCGGGACCGGGCCCAGATCATCGAGGACCGCGAGGTGGCGTCGCGCACACAGGCTGACACCGAGTACCTCGCCCGCGAGATCGCGTCGATCCGCCTGGCCCTCGACGACGTGGTCAGCACCGCCGACCTGCACGAGTCCCTCGACGCCATCCGTCACGCCATCGAGCGCATCGGCGCCGCCCCGGCGGCCGACTCCGGCGCCTGAAGCGGGGGTCCGGGCGGCAGGGGCCCAGGAGTAGCATCGGCCGGTGCATCTTCGGGACTGGCGGCTCAAGGACGCGGTGCAGCGGGTCTTCTCGGCGCTGCCCGGCGGTCATCACCTCAACTACCTCTTCCAGCGATCGCTCGGTGGCCTGCCGCTCCCGACCGACCAGCTGGCCGTCGAGCTGTCCAAGGGCCTCGGGCATCGTCGGTCACTCGAGACGCTCGGTCTCGAGTCGGCCCGGACGTTCGAGTTCGGCGCGGGCTACGACCTGCACCTACCGCTCATCCAGGCAGGGCTGGGAGTCCACGAGCAGACCGTGGTCGACATCCGCCGTGTGGCTCGCGGTTCGCTGGTCGTCGACATGGCTCGCCGGCTCCACGGGCTGGAAGACGTACCGCCGGACTGGAGCATCGCACCGGTGGCATCGGACGCGTCCATGTCCGACGTGCTCGATGCGAACCGGATCACCTACCTGGCCCCGGCCGATGCTCGCGCCTCCGGGCTGGCCGCTGGCAGCATCGACGCGGTCATCACGACGAGCACGCTCGAGCACATCCCGCGGGAAGACCTGGTGCAGATCTTGGCGGAGTGCCACCGCATCGTCCGCGACGGCGGCGGCATGAGCATGCTGATCGACTACAGCGACCACTGGTCGCACTTCGACCGCAGCATCACCGCCTACAACTTCCTGCAGTTCTCCGAGGAGGATTGGAAGCGGCGCAACCCGGCCCTGAACTACCAGAACCGCATGCGGCACTCCGAGTTCATGGCCCTCTTCGAGTCCTCCGGCTTCGACGTCGTCGACGTCGAGACGACCGGAGAGGATGCCGGGAGCCTGCGCACGCTGTCGACGGTGGCGCTCTCGCCGGATTTCGACGGCTTCGCGCCAGAGGACCTGGCCATCACCACCGCGCAGGTCACGGTGCGGAAGCGCCCGACGCGCTGAGGCCCGCTGGGGGGCTAGCTCTCCTGGCCGATGAGCTTGCGGTTCTTGATCTTGGCCTTGACGTAGTCGCGGTTCATGTAGGCGATGAAGTCGATGCTGATCTCCTTCGGGCACGCCTCCTGGCACTCGCCGTAGTTCGTGCAGGAGCCGAAGAACTCCTCCATGCGTGTCGACCATGTTCTCGGTGCGGCTCCACCGCTCGGCCTGGCCCTGGGGCAGCAGGTTGAGGTGGCCGAGCTTGGCCGAGGTGAACAGCTGGCCGGCGCTGTTCGGGCAGGCCGCCACGCAGGCGCCGCAGCCGATGCACGCCGCCGCGTCCATGGCCGCGTCGGCGGCGGCCTTGGGGATCGGGATGGCGTTGGCGTCCACCGCCGAGCCGGTGTTGGCGCGAGATGAAGCCGCCGGCCTCGATGATGGCGTCGAGCGGGCTGCGGTCGACCATGAGGTCCTGGATGACCGGGAACGCGGCGGCCCGGAACGGCTCGATGGTGATGTGCTCGCCGTCGTGGAACTTGCGCATGTGCAGCTGGCAGGTGGCGGTGCCCTTCTCGGGACCGTGGGCCTGGCCGTTGATCATCAGGCCGCACGTGCCGCAGATGCCCTCGCGGCAGTCGCTGTCGAACACGATGGGCTCGCGGCCCTCGTCGATGAGGCGCTCGTTGAGGACGTCGAGCATCTCGAGGAACGACATGTCCTCGTTGATGCCGACGGCCTCGTAGTCCTCGAAGCGGCCGGCGTCGGTCGGGCCGTCCTGCCGCCAGACCTTCAGGTGGAGGTCCATCGCTACTTGTAGCTCCTCTGGGTGAGGTGGACGTAGTCGAACTCGAGCGGCTCCTTGTGGAGCTCCTGCGGGCGTGCTCTTGCCCTGCCACTCCCAGGCGCCGACGTAGGCGAAGTTCTCGTCGTCGCGCTCGGCCTCGCCCTCGTCGGTCTGGTGCTCGACCCGGAAGTGGCCGCCGCAGGTCTCCTCGCGGATGCAGCGCGTCGCGGCACATCAGCTCGGCCAGCTCGAAGAAGTCGGCGACCCGCTGCACCTTCTCGAGCGACTGGTTGACCGTCTCGGCCGAGCCGAGGACCCGGACGTTCTTTCGGAACTCGTCGCGCAGGGCCGGGATCTCGGAGATGGCCTTCTCGAGGCCGGCACGGTCGCGGGCCATGCCGCAGTAGTCCCACACGATCTTGCCGAGCTCGCGGTGGTAGTGGTCGACCGACTTGGTGCCGCCGACCGACAGCCAGCGGTCGATCGTCGTCGGTGAGGGCGGCTTCGGCCTCGGTGAACACCGGGTCGTCGGTGGGCACGACCGGGGTGGCCGAGCAGGCCCGAGAGGTAGTCGCCGATCGTGTACGGCAGCACGAAGTAGCCGTCGGCCAGGCCCTGCATGAGCGCCGAGGCGCCGAGGCGGTTGGCGCCGTGGTCGGAGAAGTTGGCCTCGCCGAGGGCGTAGAGCCCGGGCACCGTGGTCATGAGGTTGTAGTCGACCCAGAGCCCGCCCATCGTGTAGTGGGTGGCGGGGTAGATGCGCATCGGCACCTGGTAGGGGTTCTCGTCGGTGATGCGCTCGTACATGTCGAAGAGGTTGCCGTAGCGCTCGCGGATCGACGCTCTCGCCGAGCCGCTCGATGGCGTCGCCGAAGTCGAGGTAGACGCCGTTCTTGAGCGGGCCGACGCCGTTGCCCTGTCGACCATGGTCTTGGCGTTGCGGCTGGCGACGTCGCGGGGGACGAGGTTGCCGAACGCCGGGTACTTGCGCTCGAGGAAGTAGTCGCGGTCGGCCTCGGGGATCTGGTCGGGCGGGCGGGTCTCGTCGGGGTTCTTCGGCACCCAGATGCGGCCGTCGTTGCGCAGCGACTCGGACATCAGCGTGAGCTTCGACTGGAACTCGTCGCTCGCCGGGATGCAGGTGGGGTGGATCTGGGTGAAGCAGGGGTTGGCGAACAGCGCGCCCTTGCTGTGGGCCCGCCACGCCGCGGTGACGTTGCAGTTCATGGCGTTGGTCGACAGGTAGAAGACGTTGGAGTAGCCGCCGGTGGCCAGCACCACGGCGTGGGCCGAGTGCGAGCTGATCTCGCCGGTGACCAGGTCGCGGGTGACGATGCCGCAGGCCTTGCCGTCCTTGACGACGACGTCGAGCATCTCGGTCTTGGTGTGCAGCTCGACGGTGCCCAGCGACGACCTGCTGCTCGAGGGCCTGGTAGGCGCCGAGCAGGAGCTGCTGGCCGGTCTGGCCCCGGGCGTAGAACGTGCGGCTCACCTGGGCGCCGCCGAAGGAGCGGTTGTCGAGCAGGCCGCCGTACTCGCGGGCGAAGGGCACGCCCTGGGCGACGCACTGGTCGATGATGTCGACGCTCACCTCGGCCAGGCGGTACACGTTGGACTCGCGGGCCCGGAAGTCGCCGCCCTTCACGGTGTCGTAGAAGAGGCGGTAGATCGTGTCGCCGTCGTTCTGGTAGTTCTTGGCGGCGTTGATGCCGCCCTGCGCGGCGATCGAGTGGGCCCGGCGGGGCGAGTCGTGGAAGGTGAAGACCTTCACCTTGTAGCCGAGCTGGGCCATCGAGGCGGCGGCCGAGGCGCCGGCCAGGCCGCGTGCCGACGACGATGACCTCGAACTTGCGCTTGTTGTTCGGGTTCACCAGCTTCATGTCGAACTTGTGCTTGTCCCAGCTCTTCTCGATCGGCCCGGTGGGGGCGCCGGAGACGAGTCGCGGATCGGGGGGGATGGTGCTCATGGTTCGTTCCTCAGTTTCCGACGACGCCGGCCAGGATCATGATGGGGAAGCTGATGTTGATGCCGCCGATCAGCACGCGCGAAGCCGGTGGCGAAGTACCGGCGGGCGTTGTTGAAGCGGGGGTTGTTGAAGCCGAGGCTCTGGAACAGGCTCCACGACGCCGTGGAACAGGTGGATGCCGAGGGCGATGTTGGCGACGATGTAGAAGATCGCCACGCCCACCCGCTGCAGGCTCTCGGTCACGTTCTCGTAGGCCAGGCCTCGGGTCCACTGCTCGGTCGCGATGGGCTTGAGGCCCCAGCGTGAGGTCGGCCAGGTGGAAGATCAGGAAGAGCAGGATGATCACGCCGGTCCAGCGCATCGTGCGGGCGGCGAAGTTGGCGGCGAGGTAGTCGCGCCGGCTCTGGTAGGGCACGTTGGCCTTGCGGTTCTGCACGGTGAGCGAGGCCGCCGGCGAAGATGTGGCCGGCGAAGGCGGCGATGAGCCCGATGCGCATCAGCCACAGCGTGACCGTGCGGGGCAGGATCGGTACCAGCAGCTCGCGCAGGAACTCGCTGTAGTGGTTGAACTCGCTCGGCCCCGAGGTACATCTTCAGGTTGCCGATGGCGTGGCCGAAGATGAACCCCATCAGCGCCACGCCGGTGACCCCCATCACCCACTTCTTGCCCACGCCGGTCTGCCACAGCTCGACGAGCAGCGGCTTGCGCCGGCCGGGCAGCTTGCGGATCGGCTTCACCGAGATGTCGGGGCTGAGCGGGGGCGCTGTGCTGGGTTGCAGTCACGAACAGACCTCCGGATGGGCCGGCGACGGTGCGACCGGGATGACGGGTCGGGGTGCTGGTGCAGGCCCTGACGCCGGGTCAGACGCTACCCATCGGTGGGTTCGCGGTGCGAACCGGGTAGAGGACGCCGCGTCCGGGCCCTCAGTGGTCGTGCGCGCCGGCCACGACCCAGGTGCCGTAGTGGTTGACGACGTCGAGCCCGTCGCCTCGAGGTGCAGGTCGATGACCAGGGCGACGGGGCGGTCGCCGGCCGGCGTGGCGTGGCCGTCGGCTGGGTGGTGGAGGCCGCGGTGCACCGGGTGGTCCGGGTCGGGCACGTCGATCTCGAGGGTGCCGACCCGCACGCAGGCGTCGGCCTCGATGTCGCCGCTCCACGACCACGCATGCCGACTCTCCGTTCCGAATGACAGATGGGCACGCACAACCATATCGCGAGACGCGATACGTGGGTCGCTGACGACGTGCACGTCGAGGGTGAGGTGGTCGCCGGGGTGCACGTGTCGGGGGGCCGGTCGGCGACCACGATCACGGGCTGGCAGGCGTCGCGCGAGGGCGGCGAAGGCCGGCTTGGGCGTGCCGCTCGTGGTCGAGCACCGACCGCGGTCGACCGCCGGGGAGCCGTCGGCGAGGCAGAACTGGGCGAAGCCGCCGGTGGGCTGGTACTTGAGCCGCCGCAGGGTCTCGACGTGGTAGCGCACGACCCGGGCCTGGTACTCGCTGGGTGGCCTCCTTCCAGTCGTCGAACGTGGCGAACTCGGACGGCGGCACGTGGCGATCGAACATCGGCTTCTGCAGCGCGTGGTGCTCGGTGAGCCGGTCCCAGTCGAGGTCGGGCCACCGCTCGGGCTCGACGAAGTCGTCGTCGTCGGGCACGGCCTGGCGCGCCGAACTCGCTGACGAAGCGGGCCAGGCGCGGCCAGCGGGCCAGCAGCCCGGGCAGGTCGCGCTCCTCGCCGTAGTACCAGCCGAAGTAGAGGTGGGTGTCGGTGCCGTCGAGCTGGGGCAGGTGGGGGAGCACGCCCGAGTGGGCCACCACCGGGCGGGAGCCGTCGTCGCGCTCGAGCACCGTCTTGATGGCCCGGTCGAGCACGATCGGTTCCAGCTCGGCAGGGCCTGGGCCGCGGCCATGCGCACGACCAGGCGACGTCGGCCGCCGCGACGGTCGGCCAGCGTGGCCGGCTCGACGTCGACGGCCATGGGCTCGTTGTGGCCGCACCACACGAACAGCGACGGGTGGTGGGCCGAGCAGGTCGACCGCTTCCCGGGCCTGGCGGCGGGCCTCCTGGCGGACCGTGCGGCTGTAGCCCCACTGCAGCGGCAGGTCCTGCCAGAGCAGCATGCCGGCCTCGTCGGCCGCCGTCGTAGAGCTCGGGCCGACTGATGTGGCCGTGCACCCGCAGGAGGTCGAGGCCGGCGTCGCGCGCCAGCGTCGATGTCGCCCGGCGATGTCGGCGGGCTCGGCCTCGGCCAGCGCCATGCGGGTCGGGCCGCTGGTTCGTGCCCTTGAGGAACAGGCGCTCGCCGTTGACCGTGGCGATCCAGTCGCGGAGCTCGACCGAGCGCAGGCCGAGCGGCCAGTCTGCGCTCGTCGCTCAGCGAGCCCGCCGTCGGTCCGCACCTCGACGTGCACGTCGTAGAGCGGCTGGTCGCCGAGGGCGTGGGGCCACCAGAGCTGCGGGGTCGGGCACGGCGACGGTCCACTCGACCCGGTTCTCGCCCGCGGCCAGGGGCTGGCTGCGACGCACCGCCACGGCCTCGCCGCGCTCGACCCTCGGGGTGATGGTGGTCACGAGGTCGACCGATCCGGGCCTCGACGGTGTCGAGCACGGCCCGGAGCGTGACGATGGCCCGCTCGTCGTTGACGTCGCGGCACCGGACGACGGGCGTGGCGGATGCGCACCGGGCCCCGACTGCTCGAGGCGCACGGGCCGCCAGATCCCGCCGGGGTTCCAGTCCTGGTCGAGCTGGTCCCAGTGCTGGAACACGCCGGTGAGGTTGCGCTTGGCGGTCAGGTCGGCGGGCCGGGGACAGGCCACCTCGAGGGCGAGGGTGTGCTCGGCCGCCGCGGCCAGGGCCTCGGTGACCTCGAAGCTGTGGGGGAAGAAGTAGCCCTCGGTGTCGCCCAGGTAGGTGCCGTCGAGCCAGACGTCGCTCGTGTAGAAGATGCCGTCGAGCACGAGCCACGACCGTCGGTCGGACGCGTCCCCGCCTGATGCAGAACCGCCTGATCCTGGGCCGAACGGGGCCGGGCCGGCGAATGCGGTGCGGTGCAGCACCGGACCGTCGCGTGTCGGCCAGGGCCGGGTTCGATCGCCAGTGGCCCGGGACGGTGGCCGGCGCCCACGCGGTGTCGTCGAACGCGGGGTCGTGGAAGTCGCGCCCATCAGCAGCATCTGCTGGCGCGGCGCGCCAGGTGCCCGAGAGGTCCACGTCGGAGGCCATCGCCGCTGCAACCTACCGGAGCGACCGGAGCCGCTCGGCGGGACCGCGGTTGCGCGAAGTCTGAAGCGCGGCTGAACTCGCGGTTCTCCGGTTGCCGCGGCGCCTCGATGTCGAGTCGTGATGTCGGACCTCGATGTCGAGGGTTGATGTCAGGTTGACGCTCAGATCGTCGCCGGGGAAGCCGATAGGTGAACCAAGTACAGTCATCGGCACCGATCTGGACGGGAGCTTGTACGTGCCCGAGACCTCAACCGACCTCCCCGGGGGAGCCGGTCTGCCGCACGATGACCCGGAAGCGGCGGGTTCGGGAGTGGCGGCGAACGGTGTCGCGCCCACGAACCCCGAGGCCGGACGGTTCAGCGCGGCATCTCGGGACCGGCCCCGGGCCGATGCGGGCGTCGGGCCCCTGATCACGCGGGTCCAGCTCGACGAGACGCTTGCGCAGGTCAGCGACGTGGTGCTCACCGTCGCCACCGACGGGTCGATCGGCTACGTCAGCCCGGCCGTGCGATCGCTGCTCGGGTTCGACCAGGAGGACGTCCTGGGCCACAACCTGGTCGACTTCCTCCCGCCCGATGACGCCGCAGGAGCTGCTCACCAAGGTCGCCCGCCGTCACGGTCACCACGAGGTCGGCACCCGGCTGCTGGTCCGCCACGCCGACGACGGCTGGCGCGAGGTGCTGCTCTTCGTCCACGCCGGTCCCGCGCTCGACGCGGTCGGGTACCGGGCCGTCGTCCTGCGCGACGCCAAGGACCGCGGCCACACCCTCGACGCGCTGCGCCAACGCCTGGCGTTCGAGGATCTCCTCACCCGGGTGGCGTCCTCGTTCATCCATCGGCCGGCCCACGAGGTCGACCAGTGCATCGCCGGCGCCCTCGCCGACATCGGCAGCTTCGTGGGTGTCGACCGGGCGTACGTCTTCGTCGCCCGCGACGACCGCGGCATCCTCGAGAACACCCACGAGTGGACCGCCAACGACGTTCCCACCGAGATCGACGCCCTTCGGGCCGTCGCCCCGCAGCGAGCTGCCCGAGTGGGTCGGCACCCTCGAGCGGCTCGAGGTCATCTACATCCCCCGGGTCGCGGACCTCGGCGACCAGTGGCGTCACGAGGTCGACCTCCTCAAGCCCCAGGGCGTCCGGTCGGTGCTGGCGGTGCCGCTGGCCGACGAGGGACGCCTCATCGGGTTCATCGGCTTCGACCTGGTCGAGCGGGAGCGCATCTGGAGCGACGACCACATCGCCGTGCTCAGCTCGGCGGCCGGCATCATCTCCCAGGCCCTGGCCCGCAGCGACGCCGAGCAGCGGTTCGGGCTGGCCTTCACCAACGCCCCGCTCGGCATGGTCCTCAGCGGTCCCGACGGGCGCCACATCCAGGTCAACCAGGCCTACTGCGCGCTGGTCGGGCGCACCGAGGCCGAGCTCATCGGCGGTACCCGCCTCCGAGCTCGCTGCATCCCGACGACGTGGGCGCTGCTCACCGAGAACCACGCTCGGGTGGTGCGGGGCGGGCTCGAGCAGACCTCGCTCGAGCTGCGCGTGCTGCGTCCCGACGGCGAGACCATCTGGGTGCGCCTGCACATCTCGGCGGTGCGGGGCGGCGACGAGCAAGCTCCGCTACACGGTCTCCCACGTCGAGGACATCACCGAACGCCACCGCCAGGAGCACGAGCTGCGGGTGAGCGAGGAGCGCTACCGCACGCTGGTCGAGAACTCTCCCGCGTTCGTCACCCGCTTCGACCGCGACCTCCGGCTGGTCTACGCCAGCCCGGCGCTGCTCGCGCAGTCCAACCACGTGCACGTCGGTTCGGTGGTGGCCGAGACGGCCAACGTGTTCGGAGTGACCGACGACGCCCGATGGGAGCGGTCCATCCGCCAGGTCTTCGACAGCGGCCGTCGGCTCGACACCGAGTGGGAGGTCTGGACGGGCGGCGAGCTCCAGTGGTTCCAGACCCGTGCCGTGCCCGAGTTCGCCGAGGACGGTCGGGTCGACCACGTCCTGGCCATGACCACCGACATCACCGCGCTGAAGCGCACCGAGGCCGAGCTGGCCCACCAGGCGCTGCACGACCCGCTGACCGGACTGGCCAACCGGGCCCTGCTGCTCGACCAGCTGGCCCGCATCCTGGTGCGGCGCGACCGGCCGGCCGGGTCGGTGGCGCTGCTCTTCCTCGACCTCGACCGGTTCAAGGTCGTCAACGACTCGCTCGGGCACACCGCCGGCGACCAGCTGCTGTTCGCCGCGGCCGAGCGCCTGGTCGGCGTGCTGCGGCCCGACGACATCGTGGCCCGTCTCGGCGGCGACGAGTTCGTCGTGCTGCTGCGACGGCCTCGACGACCTGCGCGAGCCGGTCGGCCTGGCCCAGCGCATCCACCGTGCGCTCAAGGAGCCGGTGATGGTCGACGGCAACGAGGTCTTCACCACGGTCAGCATCGGCATCGCGGTGACCACCTCGCCCGACGACACCGCCGACGGCCTGCTTCGCGACGCCGATGCGGCCATGTACCTGGCCAAGGCCCGCGGTCGCGACCGCTACGAGATCTTCGACGAGGAGCTGCGCACCCAGGCCACCGAGCGCCTGCGCACCGAGACCTACCTCCGCCGCGCCGTCGAGATGGGCGAGATCGAGGTCTACTACCAGCCCGAGCTGTCGCTCGACACGGGCCTCATGGTCGGGGTCGAGGCCCTGGCCCGGTGGCACCACCCGGTGGCCGGGCTGCTCGAGGCCGGAGCGTTCATCGAGCTGGCCGAGGACTCCGGTCTGATCCTCGACCTGGGCGCCTGGGTGCTCGGCGAGGCCTGTCGGCAGGCCGGCGTGTGGCGCCGCCAGCGTCCCGACCACGACCTGACCATGCGGGTGAACCTGTCGGCCCGCCAGATCGCCCAGCCCGACGCTCGTCGACCTGGTGGTCGGCGCGCTCGAGCGGGGCGGGCTCGAGCCGTCGTCGCTCTGCCTCGAGATCACCGAGACCGCGCTCATGGCCGACCCGGCCGCCGGGCTCAAGGTGCTGCAGGACCTTCGGGCCCTCGGCGTGCGGCTGGCCATCGACGACTTCGGCACCGGCTACTCGTCGCTCAGCTACCTCAAGCGGTTCCCGGTCGACGTGTTGAAGATCGACCGCTCCTTCGTCGACGGCCTCGGCGAGGATCCCGAGGACACCGCCATCGTCACCGCCATCATCAGCCTCAGTCGGGCGCTCGGCCTGCGGGTCGTGGCCGAGGGCGTCGAGACCCGGCGTCAGCTCGACGAGCTGCGACGGCTCGGGTGCGATCGGGCGCAGGGCTTCATGTTCGCCCGTCCCCGGCCGGCGCAGCTGCTCTGGGACGTCGTCACGCCGTATCCGATGAGCGGCGAGACCGCGTGACGGCGGCTGATCGACGATGACCTCGCTGCGGGGGGAGGAGCGTTCGACGGCGGCTGCTCCCGGACGCGAGCATCCTCCCGGAGAGGACGACCTGGTCGTCTCGCGGGCCCAGCTGGCACGGCTGCTGACCTATGTCGACGCCGTCATCGTGGCCGTGAGCCTCGACGGCACGATCTCGTTCGCCAGCCCGAGCCTCGACACCGTCGCCGGCTACGACCCCTCGACGCTCATCGGGCGCCCGATGGCCGAGTTCATCCACCCCGACGACCTCGCCGTCGCGGCCCGGCTGCTCGAGACCTGGGGCCCGCGGTCGGGCACCGGCCCGGTGCAGCCGCTCCGGATCAAGTTCGCGAACGGCGACTGGGTGCCCATGACCGTCGACGGCGTCGCCGGCCCGGAGGTCGCCGCATTCGGCGCCGCGGTCGTGACGCTCCGGATGCTCGACGCCCAGACCGAAGCCGAGCGCCAGCTGCGGGGCCGTCTGGTCAACGAGGGTCGGCTGGTGCGGCTGGCGTCGGCGTTCGTGAACCTCCCGGCGGACCACCTCGACGACGGAGTCGGCATCGCGCTCGAGGAGATGGGCGGGATGGCGGGGGTCGATCGGGTCGAGGTGGTGCTGTTCGACCCGGTGTCGCACGACATGATCAACACCCACGAGTGGGTCGCCACGGGGGTCGAGCCGCTGCGCCAACGGCTCGGCCGCATCCCGACGCCGGACATCCCGCTCATGCCGCGCCCTGCAACGCCACGAGGAGGTCAACCTCCCGTCCGTGAGTGCCCTGGGCTCGGCCTGGCAGGAGGAGAAGGAGTGGTTCACCGACCGGGGCGTCGAGTCGGCCCTCGCGGTGCCGCTGTCCGATCAGGGCGAGCTCATCGGGTTCCTGGGCTTCGAGTCGGTGGGCCGTGAGTGGACGTTCGACACGGGTCACATCAACACGCTGCGCAGTGCTGCGGGCATCCTGGGCCAGGCGTTCGCCCGGTCCGCGGTCGAGGCGCAGCTGGCCTACCAGGCTCGCCACGACCCGCTGACCGATCTGCCCAATCGCTGGGCTTTCCTCGAGGCCACGGGCCGAGCGGTGCGCCAGCTCGAACTCGACCCGCGGCCGCGGTCGGGGCGTCGCCGTGCTGCTGTTCGACCTCGACCGCTTCAAGGTGATCAACGACTCGCTGGGCCACAACGTGGGCGACGAGCTGCTGATCGCCGTGGCCCTCCGGCTGGCCGATGCCTGCCCGGCCGGCGCCGAGCTGGCCCGGATGGGCGGCGACGAGCTCGTGGTGCTCGTGACCGATCTGGTCAGCGAGGCCGCCGCGGTCGGCATCGCCCGCGATCTGCAGGAGGTGATCCACCTGCCGATCACCGTCGACGGTCACGAGGTGGCCACCACCGCCAGCGTCGGCGTCGCCTACACCGGCGATCCCGGCGAGAAGGCCGATGACCTGCTGCGCCACGCCGATGCGGCCATGTACGCGGCCAAGGAACTGGGTCGCAACCGCATCGAGATGTTCGACGACGCCCTTCGCGCCAACGTCCGACGTCGGTTGCAGAACGAGATCGAGCTGCGCCACGCCATCGAGGCCGGCGAGCTGGTCGTCCACTACCAGCCCGAGGTCGAGGTGCCGTCGGGCCGGTTGCTCGGTGCCGAGGCGCTGGTCCGCTGGCAGCACCCCGCCCGGGGACTGCTCGCCGCGGTGGAGTTCATCGATCTGGCCGAGGAGACCGGGCTCATCCTCGACCTCGGGGTGTGGGTGCTGCGCGAGGCCTGTCGCCAGCAGGTGAGTGGCAGCGCCAGCACCCCGACCATCCCCTGCTGGTGCGGGTCAACCTCTCGGCCCGCCAGATCGGTCAGCCCGATCTGCTGTCCCAGGTCGTCACGATCCTGCGGGAGACCGGGATCCATCCGGCCAACCTCTGCCTCGAGATCACCGAGACGACGGTGATGGCCGACGCCGGCCGCGTCGCTCGAGGTGCTCGAGAAGCTGCGAGGGCTCGGCGTCGAGCTGGCCATCGACGACTTCGGCACGGGCTACTCGTCGCTGAGCTACCTCAAGCGGTTCCCGGTCGACGTGTTGAAGATCGACCGGTCGTTCGTCGACGGCCTCGGCGCCGACCCGGACGACACGGCCATCGTCCAGGCGATCATGGTGCTGGCCCACACGCTGGGCCTGCAGGTGACGGCCGAAGGGGTCGAGACCGAGACCCAGCTCGACGAGCTGCTGCGCCTGGGCTGCACCCGGGTGCAGGGCTACCTCTTCGCCCGCCCGGAATCGGTCGACGACTTCGCCGGCCGTCTCGGCGGTGCCCCTCTGCGCCCCGAACCACCGCCGGAGATCTGAGCGGTCGACCGACCTTCGACGGGCGGTCGACGGTAGCCTCCCCCGCATGCCAGATCAGCCTTCGGTCGCCACCCTCGGTCAACTCCGCGCCTCCGGTTGGGTCTCCCTCCCGGTCAAGGAGGAGATCCGCCGCAACGCCGTCGCCCGCATCCGGGCCGGCGAGGCCCTGTTCCCCCGAGTGCTCGGCTACGAGGACACCGTCCTGCCCCAGCTCGAGAACGCGCTGCTGGCCGGCCACGACGTCATCTTCCTCGGCGAGCGGGGGCAGGCCAAGACCCGCATGATCCGTTCGCTCACCGGTCTGCTCGACGAGTGGATGCCGATCGTCGCCGGGTCCGAGATCAACGACGACCCCTACAACCCGGTCTCCAAGCACGCCCGGGACCTCATCGACGAGCAGGGCGACGACGCCCCGATCTCGTGGGTGCACCGCGACGAGCGGTTCGGCGAGAAGCTGGCCACGCCGGACACCTCGATCGCCGACCTGATCGGCGAGGTCGACCCGATCAAGGTCGCCGAGGGCCGCTACCTGTCCGACGAGCTCACCCTGCACTACGGGCTGGTGCCGCGGACCAACCGGGGCATCTTCGCCATCAACGAGCTGCCCGACCTGGCCGAGCGCATCCAGGTGGGTCTGCTGAACGTGCTCGAGGAACGCGACGTGCAGGTGCGGGGCTACAAGATCCGCCTGCCGCTCGATCTGATGCTGTTCGCCTCGGCCAACCCCGAGGACTACACGAACCGGGGCCGCATCATCACGCCGCTGAAGGATCGCTTCGGCGCCCAGATCCGCACGCACTACCCGCTCGAGGTCGACATCGAGGTCGACATCGCCCAGCAGGAGGCCACCAAGCTCGTCGCCGACGGCATCGATGTCGAGGTCCCGTCGTTCATGGCCGAGATCGTGGCCACGCTCAGCCACCTGGCCCGCCAGAGCCCGCACATCAACCAGCGCTCGGGCGTGTCGGTGCGCCTCACCGTGTCGAACCTCGAGACGCTCGTCGCCAACGCGGCCCGCCGCTCGCTGCTCAACGGCGAGACCGACGTCGTCCCCCGCGTCAGCGATCTCGAGGCCCTGGCGTCATCGACTGCCGGCAAGGTCGAGATCGAGTCCATCGAGGAGGGGCGCGACGAGCAGATCGTCGAGCACCTGCTGCGGTCAGCCGTGCTCACGGTCTTCAAGGACCACTTCGCCATCGAGAACCTGCGCGACGTGCTCGACTCGTTCGACGACGAGGCCATCGTCAGCGCCGGCGAGGACGTCGCGTCGGCCGACTACGTCCGCCTGGTCGAGTCCATGCCGGCCCTGCGCCAGCCGGTCAGCCAGCTCGTCGGCGACAGCGCCTCGCCGGCCCTGGTGGCCAGCGCCGTCGAGTTCGTGCTCGAGGGCCTCCACCTCTCCAAGCGCCTCAACAAGGAAGCCGTCGGCTCTCGCGCCCAGTACCGCGCCCGCTGACGCTCAGGCCTCCAACCGACCCGAACTGGTAGCGATCGATCACGTCTCCGTGCTGACAATGCACACATGTCAGATCGCTTTGTAGACCGGTATCGTGTCGGCATGGCCATCGTCACCTACCGGGTGTCCGAACGAGGGCAGATGGCGTTGCCTGCAGAGGCCCGTCGTCGCTGGGATCTGCTCGAGGGCGGCTCGGTCGAGATCGCCGACCTCGGCGACTCCCTCCTGATCATCCCGGCGGGTCGCGGCGGCCTCCGGGCGCTCGTCATGGATGCCATCGACGAGGCCGGTGGCTATCCCGGGCTGTCACGGGCAGTTGGTTCCGACGAGTCTGATCTCGCGTGAGTAGCCGGACGATCGTCGTCGATGACCACATCCTCCTGCGAGTGCTCCTCGATGATGAGCCCGCCGAGCTCCGACCGTTGGGCGCCCACGTCGCCACGACCGGCCTCTGGTACCACCGGCTCTGTCGGGCGCTGTCGAGCTCAGTGGTGACCGGAGCGCTCTCGCGGTCGCTCGGTCGAGCGGACGCCGACATCGCGGCGGCGGCAGTTCGGGCCGCCACCGCCCTGCCTGAGGCGATCGGCCTCGTATCGCTGCGCGAGCTCTCCTGGCCGATGGCCGACGCGCTCGCCGCAGGGGCCAGGCTCAACCTGATGTCACTCGAGGCCCTGGCTGCTGCGGAGCACCTCGAGGCCGAGATCTGTCTGGCCTCTGTGGACGAGAACCCTCCGCTCATCGAGGCCGCCGCGTCGAGACAGGTCCCGACTCGCGTGATCGTGGTGTGAGCCACATCGGGAGCGGCCAGGTCGCGGGCGGCGTTGCTCGAGCTAGCGGACGAGCTCACGGACGCCGTCGGAGCCAGCCACGACCGCCCGCTCGACCATGGCGGCCGGGAACAGGCCGTGGTCGACGATGCCGGGGATGGTGCTGAGCGCCAGGCCGAGGGCGTCGGGGTCGTCGATGGTGCCGAAGTGGGCGTCGACGAGCAGGTTGCCGTTGTCGCTGCGACGGTCACGAGTGGTGAGATCGTGCGCGCCGAGGGCCTTCACCCGTGAGGCCACCACGCCGGGAGCGAAGTCGAGCACCTCGAGCGGCGTGCCGAACGGGCCGAGGTGCGGCACGAGCTTGGACTCGTCGACCACCACGATGAAGCGCGGCGACATCTGGGCCACGAGCTTCTCGCGGGTGTGGGCTCCACCACCGCCCTTGGTGAGGTTGAAGCTCGGATCGATCTCATCGGCCCCGTCGATGGCGATGTCGAGCCCGCCGATCCCGTCGGGGGACACCACCCGCAGGCCGAGCGACCGGGCCAGCGCCTCGGTCTGGTTCGAGGTGGCCGTGCAGACGATGTCGAGCTGACGGTCACCCAGTTCGAGGATCGAGAAGTGCACGGTCGACCCGGTGCCGAGCCCGACCCGCATGCCGTCGACCACGTAGCTCGCCGCATGGCGCCCGGCCGCTTCCTTGGCCGCCGCTGCGCCGGATGTCGTGTTCGAGTCGGTCACGCCGCCAGCTTGGCACGCCGCCGAGCGCTGCCGGTTCGTCAGCCCTTCGCTCGAACTGGGGGCGATGGTGGTCGCCAGGGTGCCCCGGAGAGCCCCAGGTTGCGAGTCCGTTCCGAACCTGGGGCTGTCGGGCACGCCGTGGTGTGCCGGATCGCCCCAGGTTGCGGGCGGGCGGGTCGATCGTCGGTCAGCGTGTGCCGGTGGCCCAGGCCTTGGCCAGTTCGGCGCTGGGCTTCGGGGCCCGGTCGCGGTCGAAGAGCCCGAACGCGACGTCGTAGCCGAAGTCCCATTCGTAGTTGTCGACGCCGGTCCAGTGGAAGAGGCCGCGGATGTCGATGCCGTCGTCGATGGCCATCCCGACCTGTTCGAGGGAGTCCCGCAGCAGCGAGGTGCGCCACTCGTCGTCATCGGTGCCGAAGCCGCACTCGTCGATCAGCAGCGGTCGGCCCGGCAGCTCCTCGGCCAGTCGGCGCAACACGAGCCCGAGCCCCTCGGGCCACGGCGCATAGCCCATCGGACCGACCCGGGCGTCGGAGGGGTAGGGCCCGGTGCCATCGGCGAACATCGTCAGGGCGAAGTAGTAGGAGAAGCCGACCAGGTCGAACGAGCCGGCCATGTCGGGGATCTCGATGGCCGGCCGGCCCGGCACCTGCAGTACGCCGTCGCGCAGGGCGCGGGTCCAGAACCAGTTGGCCTCGTCGAACCGGCGGGCCCGATCAGCGGCCTGGGTGCGCTCGTGGGGGTTGGCGCTGCGCACCGCCGGGTACACCGGCGTCAGGCTGTGGATGGTGGCCACCGGCTGGTCGCCGCTTCGCAGCAGCCGCCAGGCCTCGTGGTTGGCCAGGTGGATGGCCTCGAGCGCCTCGGCGAACCGGGCCGGGTCGGCGACACCCGGGGGATGCATGCCGAGCTGCCACCCGAGCATCGCGAACACCGTCGGCTCGTTGATCGGCTTCCATCCGAACAGCAGGTCGCCGAACGTCTCGGCCACCCAGTCGACGTGGCGATGCCAGTGGATGCGGTTCTCCCTCGGGACGAATCCGCCCAGGTCGTCGGCGAACCAGCCGGGCAGGGTGAAGTGGTGGAGGCAGGCCCAGACCGAGATGCCGGCGTCACGCGCCGCGGTGAGCACCTCGCGGTAGTGCTCGACGGCGACCGGATCGTGGCGCCCCTGGGTCGGCTCGAGTCGGGCCCACTCGAGCGAGAGCCGGTGGTGGGTCAGCCCGTGGTCGGCGTAGAGCCGGAAGTCCTCTGCGTACCGGGTGGCGAAGCCGTTGCCGTCGCCCGACAGGGGAGCGCGGCCGGCCTGCTCCCACCGGTACCAGTCGCTGTTCGGCGCCGCACCTTCCGACTGCGTCGACGAGGCACCCGTGCCCCACCAGAAGCCCTCCGGAACTGCGCCCATGCCCTGCAGCCTCCCACGCGACACCGCGCCACCGAACCTGGGGCTGTGTGGTGCGCTGGGGTGTGTCGAGGAGCCCCAGGTTGCGGGAGGTCAGGCGGGGACGGGGTCGTCGGCGAGGATGGCGCCGATGCGAGCGAGCTGGGGGCCGGCGGCGCCGAGCTGGAACTCGATCTGCTTCGACCAGAGGAAGTAGCGGTGGATCGGGTAGTCGAGGTCGATCGAGATGCCGCCGTGCAGGTGCAGTCCGGCGTGACCGACCCGGCTGCCGCCGTAGGACGCCCAGTACTTGGCCACCGCGACCTCGCTTGTCGGCCGTCGGCGCCGGCGTTCAGCAGGCTCGCGGCCAGCAGCATGCTCAGGCGGATGGCCTCGTTGTCGACGTAGCAGTCGGCCATGCGGTGGCCGACGGCCTGGAAGGTGCCGATGGCCCGGTCGAACTGCTTGCGCTCGGTCGACGTAGCCGGCGGTGAGGCGCATGCCGGCGTCGCTGACGCCGGCGGCCATGGGCGCACAGCGCCACGGTGGCCCGGTCGACGATCCAGTCGATCGGGGCCTGGCCGTCGCCGTCGAGCTGCCGGTGCCCGTCGAGCTCGCCGTCGGCGGCCGACGACCGACGCCGTCGAAGGTCGACGTGGAACTGCGGCTCGTGGTTGAACGTGTCCTGGCGCTCGATGGTGAGCCCGGCCGCGTCGGTCGGCACCACGAAGAGGCGCACGTCGCCCTCGGGGTCGCGGGCCGGGACGATCACGGCGGCGGCCAGGTGCATCGGCCGGCACGGTGGTCTTCTCGCCCGACAGCACCCAGTCGCCGCCGCTCGGGCACGGCACCCAGCTGCGGATCCCGCGGAGTCGGCGCCGATCTCGGCCAGCGCCACGGTGAGCACCGTCTCGCCGGCGACCACGCCGGGCAGCCACGCCGTCTGCTGGGCGTCGGTGCCGAACTCGGCGATGGCCAGCGCGGCGACGAGCGTCGGCGAGCAGCGGCACCGGCGCGACCGACCGTCCCTGGCGCTCGAGCAGGAGGCAGGCCTCGAGGAAGCCGAAGCCGCCGCCGCCGACCGACTCGGGCAGGGCGATGCCGAGCAGGCCGGCCTTGGCCAGCTCGGCCCAGAGGTCGCGGTCGAACCAGTCCGCGCCGGCCTCGACCTCGCGCAGCCGCTCTGGGGCGCACATGTCGGTGAGGATCTGCGTCGGCCAGGTCGACGATCGCCTGCTGCTCCTCGGAGAGTGCGAAGTCCATGGGTGTCCTCGTGTTCTCGGATGCCCGGTCGAAGCCGGGTCAGCGGTCGGCGGCAGGTCGGGTCGGGTCGGGTCAGCGGGGCGAGCCGGGGAGGCCCAGGCCGAAGATGGCGATGAGGTCGCGCTGCAGCTCGTTGGTGCCGCCGCCGAAGGTCAGCACGTGCAGGCCCCGCAGCAGGTGGCGACAGGCGGCCGTGCAGCACCGCGTCGGGCGATCCGTCGCGGACGCTGGCGACCGGGCCGAGGATCTCGAGCAGCTTCGGCGCAGGCCCTCCATGTAGAACTCGGTGCCGAAGCACCTTGACGGCGGACGCCGCCGCCGGGTCGAGGTGGTCGCCGTTCTCGGCGTGCCAGGCCACCTGCCAGTTCATGAGGCGCAGCACCTCGAGGCGGGCGTGCACCCAGGCCAGGTTGTGCTGCACCCACGGCTCGTCGACGAGGCGGCGGCCGTCGGCCAGCATCGTCTCCTGGGCGTAGCGGCGCACGTCGTCGAGCGCCCGCTCCATGATCCCCGACAGCACAGCGTGACCCGCTCGTGGTTGAGCTGCTCCATGATGAGCGGCCAGCCCTGGTTCTCGCCCCGACCACGTTGTCGTACGGGCACCCGCACGTCCTCGTAGAACGTGTAGTTGGTGTTGAAGTTGCCGAAGTTCTGGATGGGCACGGCCTTGAAGCCGGGGGTGCGCCGTCGGGCACGATGATCATCGAGATGCCCTTGTGCTTCGACGCCTCCTGGTTCGGTGCGCACCGCCAGCCACACGTAGTCGGCGTCGGTGGCCAGGCTGGTGAAGATCTTCTGGCCGTTGATGACCCACTCGTCGCCGTCGCGCTCGGCCCGGCTCTTGAGCGAGGCCAGGTCGGTGCCCGCGTCGGGCTCGGTGTAGCCGATGCAGAAGTGGATCTCGCCGGCGAGGATCTTGGGCAGGAAGAAGTCCTTCTGCGCCTGCGAGCCGTACTTCATGATCGTCGGGGCGACCGAGTTGATGGTGAGCATCGGCACCGGTGCACCGGCCCGCATCGACTCGTCGAAGAAGATGAACTGGTCGATGAAGCCGCGGCCCTGGCCGCCGTACTCCTTCGGCCAGCCGATGCCGAGCCAGCCGTCGGCCGCCATCTGCAGCACGACCGACGCGCGACACCGGGCCGACGCCCTCGCTGTGCGCCAGCTCGGCGACGAGCTCGGGCGTCAGCAGCTTGTCGTAGTAGGCCCGCAGCTCGCGCCGCAGCTCTTCGTGCTCCGGCGTGTAGCCGATGTACATGCGGTCCCCCTGCGTCGACCGGCGGCCCGCGGGCAGCCGTAAATCAGAACGAGTTCTAGTTCTGGACAGTCAATCGCGTCCAGGGTCCCCTGTCGACCCGGAGTCCCGCCGTGGCCGGCGGCCCAGGCATCGGGACCTGCTCATGCTCCGGACCCGAGACCCATCGCGTCGGGCTGGAGCGCCGCTTCCTGCAACTCGTCCGGATAGGACTCGAGCACCGCCGCCACGAGGAGGGCCCGGTGGCGCCGGACCGCCTCCGCCCGCTCGGGCCGACCGGTGTCGGCAACGAGCTGCTCGAGGTCGTCGAAGACGGCCAGGAGCCGCCGGCTGATCTGGATGCATTCGTGTCCGAACCAGCGGATCTCCTCGAACGCCAGATCCACGATGGCCTCCCAGGACGGCACCTGGTGGCGCACCCGGGCCTGCGCCCCGCCCGAGCCGGCGGTCAGCCCGTCGGGAGCGGGCCGGGCCGCGATGCGACGGACGAGGTCGCCGATGCGGTCGAGCGCCTGCACTGCGGTCGTCGGGTCGTTGACCGCCGGCGAGAGGGCCCGTTCGGCGATGTCGACGAGCTGGCGGAGCGCGAAGCCGACGTCCTGGTACATCGTCCGCGACTCGGTCAGGTCGACGGCCCGGCTCAGCCGCGCCAGCTCGGCCGGGCCCACCTCGGACGACCACGGCGGCACCGACACCTCGAACAACGGCTGACCGAGCGCAACGAAGGCGCCGACCGGCGGCACGATCGTCACGTAGAGGTCGTCGGACTCGGCCCGGTCGGCCAGCTGATAGAGGTCGACGGCCGCCACGACCCCGCTCCGCGGCGACGGCACGATGGTCACCGATCGACCCTCGTCCAGTCCGGGCTCACCTCGACCGTCCTCGTGGTGCGCGAAGCCCGAGCTGTCGGGCGAGGGTTCCGGATCGACCGGGAACACCTGGTCCAGCGCCCGACAGGCCTCGGCCGCGATGGCCTCCATCACGTACACCGCGCGGATGCTCCGGGAGATGTGGTGCACGTAGAGGATGAACGCGGCCAGGCTGGCTCCCACGAGCAGGAGCGCGACGAGCACCTCGAACGGGATGCCCCGGTTGTCCGGCCGGCCGAGCTCGGCGAGCGCGGTCAGCGAGTAGACGAACGTGGCCAGGAAGATCCCCTGCACGACCTGGGTCCGGCGATCGCGCTGGAAGGTCCGTAGGACCCGAGGCGAGAACTGCCCGCTCGCCAACTGCAGGGCCACCAGCGTGGCCGAGAAGACGACGGCCATGAACGTGAGCATCGCCGCCGCGATGGTCGACAGGACGATCTTGGCGTTGTCGAGGTCGCCCCGGTAGCCGATGTCGCCGGCCAGGTCCTGCAACCCCGACCACCGGGCGACACCGATGCCCATGAGCAGCGCGGCGATGCCGAACAGGCCCGGGATCAGCCAGGTGTTGTCGTGCAGCCGGTCTCGCCGGATCTCGTGTCGGTGTCGGGGCGAACGGCGATGGCGGTGAGGGCGATCGGAGGGATCGTTCGGGGCCACGAGCGGCAAGCGTATGAGTTGGGTTCGACGCCGGCGGCCATGCCCGACGAGGTCGTGGGCGACGAGCTCGTCGCCGGGCCGACTCGTTCGTCCGGAGACCGGTACCCTCGCCCCATGACCAAGGCTCGTCGGGTTGCCTATTCGCGTTGGGACGGCACGCAGATCGGCTTCGAGCTCGACGCCGACGACATCTTCAGCGAGATCACCGACGACCTGCTCTACCACGGCGACCTCAACGCGGCGCTGCGCCGGATGATGCAGTCCGGGTTCGAGGACCGCAACGGCGAGCGCATCCAGGGCATCCGCGAGATGCTCGAGAAGCTCCGCCGCAAGCGCGAGGACGAGCTCGAGCAGTACGACCTCGGCGGCGTCTACGACGACATCGCCCAGGAGCTGCGCGACGTCGTCGACCAGGAGCGGGACGTCGCTCGACGAGATGGGCCGGAGGCCGCGAAGCCGGCGAGTCCGGCGACCAGCGCCGCCAGGAGATCACCGAGCAGGTCGTCGAGGAGCGCCAGCTCCAGCTCGACATGCTGCTCGCCCGACCTGGCCGGCCAGGTGCGCGACCTGCAGAACTACGAGTTCACCTCGTCAGCGAGGCCCGCGAGAAGTTCGAGGAGCTCCTCGACCAGCTCCGCCAGCAGCTCATGCAGAGCTACGTCAACCAGATGTCCGGCGCCATGCAGCGACATGTCGCCCGAGGACATGGCCCGCATGAAGGACATGCTGGCCGACGCTCAACCAGATGCTCGAGCAGCGCCAGCGCGGGCGAGGAGCCCGACTTCGACGGGTTCATGGAGCGCTTCGGCGACTTCTTCCCCGAGAACCCCGAGACCCTCGACGAGCTGCTCGAGGTCATGGCCCAGCGCATGGCGGCCATGCAGGCGATGCTGAACTCGATGACGCCCGAGCAGCGGGCCCAGCTCCAGGGCCTGTCCGAGCAGCTCATGGAGGACATGGACCTGCGCTGGCAGGTGGACCAGCTCGGCCAGAACCTCCAGCAGCATGTTCCCGCAGATGGGCTGGGGCCAGCAGCTACGACTTCAGCGGCCAGGACCCGCTGGGCTTCGCCGAGGCCGCGCAGATGATGCAGGAGCTCGGCGACATCGACCAGCTCGAGAACCTGCTGCGGGGCGCCACGCAGCCCGGGCGCGCTGGCCGAGGTCGACATCGACCGGGCCCGCGAGCTGCTCGGCGACGAGGCCGCCCAGAGCCTCGACAAGATGAGCGAGCTGTCGCGCAAGCTGCGAGGAGGCCGGCCTCATCGAGAACAAGGAGGGCCGCTTCGAGCTCACCCCGCGGGGCATCCGCCGCATCGGGCAGAACGCGCTGAGCGACCTGTTCAAGAAGCTCGACAGCGACAAGGTCGGCCAGCACGAGCTCGAGCGTACCGGCATCGGCCACGAGCGCGAGTACGACACCAAGCCCTACGAGTTCGGCGACCCGTTCAACCTCCACATCGAGCGCACCGTCCGCAACGCGGTCGCGGCGCAGCGGGTGGCGGCACGCCGGTGCGGCTCACGCCCGACGACTTCGAGGTCGAGCGCACCGAGCAGCTCGTGCGCTCGTCGACCGTGCTGATGCTCGACCTCTCGCTGTCGATGCCGATGCGCGACAACTTCCTGCCGGCCAAGAAGGTCGCGATGGCGCTGCACTCGCTGATCTCGCAGCCAGTTCCCGCGCGACTACCTCGGCATCGTCGGCTTCAGCGAGGTCGGCCCGCGAGCTCAAGGCCGAGCAGCTGCCCGAGGTCTCGTGGGACTTCGTCTACGGCACCAACATGCAGCACGCCTTCCAGATCAGCCGTCGCCTGCTCGCCCGCCAGAGCGGCACCAAGCAGATCATCATGATCACCGACGGCGAGCCGACCGCCCACATCACGCGAGCGGGGCGACGTCTTCTTCAACTACCCGCCGGTGCGCGAGACCGTCGACGCCACCCTGCGCGAGGTCAACCGCTGCACCCGCGACGGCATCCGCATCAACACCTTCATGCTCGACCCCACCCAGCACCTCCGGCAGTTCATCGAGAAGCTCACCGAGCTCAACCGGGGCCGGGCCTTCTTCACCACGCCCGAGACCCTCGGCGACTACGTGCTCGTCGACTTCATCGAGCAGAAGCGCAAGCTCCTCCGCGGCCGCCGCACCGCCTGATCAGGGGGTGACGGGTTCGCCGAAGGCGAGGAGTGGGCCGCCGCCGGGGCAGGGGAGCACGATGTCGCGGATGCCCCACGGGCGGGTGGTCGGCGGCTCGGTGAGGGTGAGGCCGGCAACGTCGATCCGCTCGATGAGGGCGTCGAGGCCCTGCAGGGTGAAGTAGCAGGGCACGCCCTCGGGGAGGGCCGGTGCATCGACCTCGACCACGCCCATCCGGGCCGCGCCGGCGGAGACGATGGCGAACATCGGGGGCTCGCCCATCACGACATCGGTGTCGAGCCCGGCGACGTCGTTGAGGAACGCCAGCGCGGCCGGGAGGTCGGCGACCTCGATGGTCGGACGGGCGTCGAGGTACTCGGGGCGGTCGGCACGGTCATCGGCGGAGGTCATGGCTGCAGTGGTACCAGTGGCCGCCACCTGCGCGCTTGCGTGATCATGACAGGCAATGTCGCCAACCGGTCAGCCCCGCATCCGCTTCGTGGCACTCGACGTGCCCCGGGGTACCGGGTTCGCCCGCCACCGCCACGACGCGCACCAGCTGCTGTCGGTCGAGTCGGGGGCCCTGGCGGTGGGCACTGACGCCGAGCACTGGGCGGTGCCGGCTCGTCGCGGGGTCTGGTTGCCGGCCGATCTCGACCATGAGCTGGTGGCCGTCGACGACGCGCAGGTGATCTTCGCCTACATCAGCACCCATCCCGCTGCGGCGGACCACCGTCCGAGTGTGCCGGAGGTGGGCATGGTGGCCATCCGCTCGCTGCTGCGCGAAGCGGTCGGGCTGCTGGCCCGGGCGGGTGGGGTCCAGGGGGACCGGCGGACCCGTCTCGAAGCGGTGTTCCTCGACGAGGTGCGCGACCTGCGGCCGGAGCCTCGCCTGGTGGTGCTGCCGGGTCCCGGCCCGGCCCGGGCGGTGGCCGACGACCTGCTGGCCGATCCGGCGGAGGGCCGCAGCCTCCCCGAGCTGGGCCGGGCGGTCGGCGCCAGCAGCCGGACCCTGCAGCGCCGGTTCCGGGCCGAGACCGGACTGACGTTCCAGCAGTGGCGCAGGCGGGCTCGGGTCCAGAGCTCGATGGGCCACCTGGCCGACGGACTCTCGGTGACGACGGTGGCCCACCGGTGCGGCTTCTCGTCGGCCTCGGCGTTCATCGCCGCGTTCCGGTCCGAGACCGGGACCACCCCGACCGCCTGGCGCGCCCGGCTCGGCTGAGGTTCGAGCCCGAGCCACTCGCCGATCGCGGTTCCTGGCATCCGATCGGACCCGATCGCGTCGGGCGGGACGAGCCCGCTGACCCGAGCGCGCCGGGCCGGACCGATCGCGGTCTGGGTCGATCGGCTCAGACCCGCGCCATTCCACGGAAAATCAGAACTTCCTCTTGCGCCGAGCTTCGGAGCGGGCCATGATCACAGCGTTGTAATTACAGATGTGGTACGAGCCACTCGTCCACGGGGGTGCTTCATGGCCTTCGAGGGGACGAGCTGTCCGTGCGACGAACGTTGCGTCGACAGCTCTGGAACGTGCCAGGGCGGGGAGAAGGAGGCCGGACATGCACCATGCAGCCGCCGACGAACCTGTGGAGTCATCATGGCAGGACTACGCCAACTGCCTTGGCGTCGATCCTGACCTGTTCTTCCCCGAGCGTGGAGCTTCCACGCGCGAGGCCAAGGAGGTGTGCCGAGGCTGCGTCGTCCGTGAGGACTGCCTCGAGTACGCCCTGGCGAACGGTGAGAAGTTCGGCATCTGGGGTGGGATGAGCGAGCGTGAACGTCGCCGCATCCGTCGCCAGCGTGCCCTCGCCCGAGCCGCAGCAGCTGCCGGCTGAGCTCCGGCTCGATCTAGACCTCGGTCTGCGCCTGGATCCGGCCTTCGATCGTTCGATCGAGAGCCAGGTCGAGTCGTTCCCAGCTTGACGGGTCGATGGCTTCGACCACCGACCGCGGCACGAGACCGACCAGCTCGGCCCGTTCGATCGCTGCCTCCGCAGCCACGAACGCATAGACCTCGCCCGGGCCCACCTCGGTCGGGTCGATCAGGTTCATCGACACCTGCACCTGTGCTCCCACGGCCAGACCCAGGGCGCGCACCGGCGTCGCTTCGCACGGCGCGGGCGATGCGGCGGGCCTCGTCCAGGTCGGGCTCGGCCAGCCACAGGTTGTAGGCCACCAGCAGCGGGCGGGCGCCGACCGCGATGGCACCGGCGGTGGGATGCGGGATCCCTGGCCCGGTGTCGGGCACCAGCGAGGTGAAGGCACCCCGACGGATGTCGGGCAGCGTGCGCTCCGATCCGTACAGGAAGCAGGGGATGCCGAGCTCGTCGGCGGCCCACCGGGCGTAGCGATCGCGGGCGGCGACCGCCGCTGCCGGCGGGGTGGGATCCAGCGCCACGAACGGCACCACGTCGACCACCCCGATACGGGGGTGCGCACCCTGGTGGCGGCCCAGATCCAGCCGTTCGACCGCTGCGACGGTGATGTGGCGCACCGCCGTCTCGCCCACGGTGGTCAGCACCGATCGGTGGTGATCAGCATCGACATGCACATCCAGGAGGTCGGGCCCCGCGGTGGCGCCGATGGCATCGATGACGTCGCGCCGTCGCCCTTCGCTGATGTTGACCACGCACTCGATCACGGCCTCAGCCTCGCGGGTGGGGCCCGCAGCCGGTGGGGTACCCTCAGGCTCTATGCCAGGTACTCCGGAACTGATCATCATCGCCATCGTCTTGTTGCTGATCTTCGGAGGCGCCAAGCTCCCCAAGCTGGCCCGTTCGCTGGGCTCGGCCAAGAGCGAGTTCGAAAAGGGCGCCAAGGAAGGCTCGAAGGACGAGGACGAGTCCAAGGCCTGACCCGGTCGTCGATCTCGCCGCGGCCCTGATCTCGTCTCGACGCGAACGAACCCCCAGGCCGTGGGCATGGGGGTTCGGCCGTTCGTGACGATCGATCAGACCAGCAGAGGTGCGCCGGTCTTGCGCTTCTTGAGGATGCGTCGGCGTTGCCGCTCGGACGTCCCTCCCCAGACCCCATGGTCGATGCGGTTCTCGAGTGCGTACTCGAGACAGGGGTGCTTCACCGGACATTCGGCACAGATCCGCTTCGCGATCTCCACACCGACGCCGTCACTGGGAAAGAACCTCGAGGGTGGCTCGACCCTGCACAGGCCGCTTGCCATCCATTCGTTATCCATGTCGCCTCCGTTGTCTCCTGGTTATACGGAGCCGAGGCAGAAGTAGTTCCCAGCTGACTCTCTGACCCGATCACTCGGTTGCGAACACGGTACCGTCCGAAGCCAGCCGCAGCGCAAACCGGCGTAGATTCTGCCCGAGCCGGGCGACGAAGGGAGCGATGGTGAACGACCCGCAGGGCGTCGCAGGCGGGCCACCGACGCCGCCGCCCGAGTGGATGCCACCCGATCGCCCGCCCGGCGCGCGCCTCCGGCCTGGACCCCACCGCCGATGACGACGTCGTTCCCACCACCCGGGGCGACGGGGCCGAGGACTGCGTCGGGCGCTCCTTCGGGGCCTCCGTCCTGGCCGCCGACGCCGTCGCCGACCGGCCCACCGACCCTCACCCAGTCGCCCCCGGTGCTCGGGCTGACCCCACCCGGTGCCCGCCCGACGGACCAGCCGCTGGCCGGGCTCCCGCCGTTGCCCACCCGACCCCGGACCGGCCCTGATCCCCAGCGGTCGACCCCGGTGACCCGGCGCACGCTCGTCGCGGTGGTGGCGGTGACCGCCGCTGCTGGCTGCGGTGCTCGGCGCATCGATCGTGGCGGTCGTCGGCCGCGGCTCCGATCGACCCTCGTCGGGGGCATCGCAGCTGGCCGGGCCCCGGCTCGACATCCAGTCGCTGCTGCGCAAAGCCCAGCCGTCGGTGGTGTCGATCCAGACCGGCGAATCGAGCAGCACCGGCGTGTTCGGCTCGGCCGGCTCGGGCGTGATCATCTCCGAGGACGGTCTCGTGCTGACCAACGCCCACGTCGTGGCCGTCGGCCACCACGATGGACGTGACGCTGTCGGACGGTCGCAGCGAGGCGGCCATGCTCGTCGGCAGCCTGCCCGATGACGACATCGCGCTCATCAAGATCGCCGATGCCAGCGGGCTGACGCCGGCCGAGCTCGGTGTCTCGGCCGACGTGCAGGTGGGCGACGACGTGGTGGCCATCGGCAACGCGCTCAACCTGGGTGGACCGCCCAGCGTGACCGAGGGGATCATCTCGGCCACCGACCGCAGCATCCAGGCGCAGGACGTCACACTCGACAACCTGATCCAGACCGATGCTGCCATCAACCCCGGCAACTCGGGCGGGCCGCTGCTCAACGCCGACGGTCAGGTCGTCGCCATCAACACGGCCATCATCGACACCGCGCAGAACATCGGCTTCGCCATCGCCATCGACTCGATCAAGCCCCTGATCGACGAGATCAAGCAGGGTCAGGGCACGGTCACGCCCGCCACTGCGTTCCTCGGCGTGAGCACCAAGGACGTCGGGCTCGTCGGCCCCGGCGTGCTGTCCCAGTACGGCGTGAAGACCTCCGACGGGGCGTTCGTGGTCGACATCCAGCCCGGCTCGGCGGCCGGAGTCGGCGGCCTGCGCCTCGGCGACGTGATCACCGCCGTCGATGGTCGACCGATGCGCGGCTCCCAGGACGTGATCGACGCGGTCCGCGAGCACGAGGCCGGCGACGACGTGACGATCACCCTCGAGCGCGACGGGGAGATCCAGTCCCTGGTCGTTCGCCTCGGCAGCCGCGGCTCGTCCACCACCACGACCGAATCCGGCGACTGACCCCGGCTCCCGACTCCGGCTCCCGACTCCGGCAACTGACCCGACTGGGCCGGTACCGACGCAGAACGAGTGACGTCGCAAGCTCCCCAGGCCATCAGACCATCAGCAGCTCGGGGGTGTGGTGGGCGGCCGGGTCCATGGTGAGGACGACCTTGCCGATCGAGCGGCGGGTGCCGAGCAGGTCGTGGGCGGCCCGGATGTCGTCGAACGGGTAGACGTGGCGGACCACAGGGTGGATCTCGTGCTGCTCGGCATGGTCGACCAGGCGGCCCCAGATGTCCGCTCGCTGCTGGAAGGCGAGGTTGTCGATGTTGAGACCGCCGACGCTGATCGAACGGTGGAAGAGGCTGAGCGGGTGCAGCCGGGGGATCGCGGTGGCGTAGTCGGCGTCGATGCTGGAGAAGCCGATGATCACGAGCGATCCCATCGGGGCCAGCGCCTCGAGGCTGCGGTCGTAGCTCTCGCCGCCGACCGACTCGAGGCAGTAGGCCACGCCGGCTCCGCTGGTCAGGTCGCGCACCACCGGCCGGAAGTCGTCACGGAGGTAGTCGACGCAGGCGTCGGCCCCGTGGTCGAGCACCGCTGCGCACTTCTCGGGGCCTCCGGCGGTCCCGATGATCGGTCCGCATCCTCCCGTGCGCGCCAACTCGACGGCAGCGGTGCCGACCCCTCCGGCGGCGGCCTGCACGAGCACCGCCTCGCCGGGGCGCACCCGCGCGATCTCGTGCATGGCCCACCACGCGGTGGCGTAGTTCGTGGCGAACGCGGCCATCTCGACGAACGACAGACCGGTCGGCGGACGCAGCACCTCGTGGGGGCGGGCTGCCACCTGCTCCGCGTAGCAGCCGTTCGTGAAGCGCACGACGATCACCGGGTCGCCGAGGTCGAAGCCGACCGCCGACGGTCCTCGGGCGATGACCACGCCGGCCGCCTCCTTGCCGAGAAGACCGGGAAGGGGCTGGTCCTTCTTGTAGCGGCCGCGACGCTCGACGATGTCGGCGTAGTTCAATCCGGCCGCCATCACCTGTACGACGAAGCCGTCGTCTGGTGGTTCGAGATCGGGACGGTCTCGTAGCTCGAGCACCTCGGGTCCGCCGAAGCGGTCGATCTCGATCATGCGCATGTGGGTCTCCTACTCGTGCGGTTCCGGAAGGGAGCTGGTGCGGTCGAGCCGGTCAGCCGGTCAGCCGGTCAGGACGGCGCTGGTGGTCACGGCCTGGGCGGCGGTGGCGGTGGCGGCCAGAACAGCCGCCGTGGCCGGTGTCGCCCCGGTGGACGGGGTGGTCGGCGTGTCGGGCGCAGGCACGATCTCGATGACCGCGACCGCCGTCGCCACGATCTCCGAGCAGCTGACATCCAGCCGGTTGGTCAGGTTCGCCGGGTCGACCACGGTGCTGGTCACCGCGGCCGGGTAGATCGTGACGGTCGATCCCACCGGCCCGGTGGCCACCATCGAGAACGACATGGGCGGCGACGAGTTGGGTACCCCGGCCGGCGCGATCGGGCCGGGCGGGTCGGTCGATCCCGGTCCATCGAAGTGGATGATGTCTGGGCTCGTGAGCGTGGCGTTGGCCGGCGGGAGGATGCCGAACGTGATGTCGGCCAGCAGCAGGTCGATGGACGGCGTGCCGGTGACCACGAGCGGGTCGACGGCGAACGACGTTCCCTGCACGACCTGCGCGGGCGCGGTGGCATCGATCGTGTAGGTCGAGTCGCTGCTGCCCACGGGCGAGGTGCAGTGGTAGGTGTGGTCGGTCGCAGCCGCGCCGGCGACGCCGGGCGGCCCGAACGCGAGCAGCCCGGTGGCCAGCATGGTCACCACGACCGATGCTCCGGCCCATCGCCGAACCTGTCCCGTTCTCGAGCCCGTTCGGTCGTGCCGATGGGACCGGGTCGGGTCGGGAGGCGGGTTCGATGGGTGCGGTGAGGTGGTCGAGACGTCGGGTCGGGGCGATGCAGGCATGTCGGTCTCCGTGTCGATGGCTCAGGTGCCCGGGTACTCGTTGGCCCCGGGTTGGTCCGTGGTGATCTGCCGCAGGTCGGCTCCGTCGGGCGAGACGGCCCAGATCTGGAAGCCCTTGGCGGTGTCGGTGTCGAGCCGGTGGAAGAAGATGGTCGTGTCGTCGAGCGACCAGGACGGCTTGCTGTTGATCCGGTCGTCACCGATGAGCCGGCGTGGGTCGGAGCCGTCGGCCGGCGCGATCCGGATGTCCCACACCCCTGGCAGGATCCCGCTGACCTTGGTCAGCCACGCCAGCTGCGTCCCCGAGTGGGAGTAGTAGGGATCGTTGTCGGCCAGCCCGTCATCGGTGAGCCGGGTGACCGGACCGCCGGTGGCGGCCACGGCGTAGATCTCGTGGTCGGACGGCTTGCAGATCTGCCCCGGACAGCCCGAGAACACGATCGTCGATCCGTCCGGTGACCACGACGGGTCCACGTTCGACCCGCCCCGATCGGTGATGGCCGTCGGGTTCTGGCCCTGGCGGTCGGTGACCTGGATCTGCGGTCGCGACCGGCTCCCGCCGAACATGACGAGCCGCCCGCCGTCGGGCGACCACTCGGCATGGCCCTGCAGGACCCATCCGTCGAGTCCCGCCGGGCGCACGAGGGTGGGCTCGGAGCCGTCCGAGCCCATGGCCCACAGCGAGGTGCTCGAGTAGTCGCGGTCGTGGCTGCCGCGGGGTGATCGGTAGAACAGGATCGTGCGCCGGTCGGGTGAGAGCCGGGCCCACCACGAGTCGTAGCGACTGTCATCGGTGAGCTGGCGGGGGGTCAGGCCCTCGCCCGTCATCGTGAAGATCTCGAAGTTGCCGGTGCGGTCCGAGTCGAAGACCAGGTCGCCTGGCGGGATGGCGGCCGCCTCCGGAGCGACCGGCAGCGCGGCGGGCGGTCGGTAGTCGGCCGGGACCTCGTGCGGCGTGGCCAGGTTCTTGAGCAGGATCACGATGCCGACCGCACAGATCGCCAGCAGCGCGAGGGTGACGATGCCCCCGATGAGCAGGGCCTTGCGGCACCCGTGGCGCGGGCCGAGGGGCGGCGCCGCGTCCGGCGGCGGAGCGAGAGCAGGCGGTCCGACCGTGTTCACCGTCGCCTGATGACGTAGACGGGACTCAGGTAACCACCGCGGCGAGCGCGCGACACGGCGGTCGGCCGGTCGAAGAAGTCGACGTTGCCGGCGAAGGCCGGCTCGGCCGCGTTCGTGTAACGGATGTGGATGATCGTGGCGGACATGGCGACAGCCAGGTCGGCGATGCGGCCCTCGGGCTGGCAGTTCATCTCCATGCGGATCCGGTAGCCGTCGCCCTCGAGCTCGGCCGGTGGGCGGACGATGCGCCGGGCCAGCGGCAGCAGAGCGTCGGGCGTCATCCGCCGGGCCAGGCCCTTCATGCCGGTGCGCCGGCTCGGCAGCTGCACCACGGCCAGGCCACCCGGCGCGAGGAGGCGACCGAACTCGCGCAGGTAGCCGAGCTGCAGGTCACCGGAGACGTGCTGGAGGACGATGTTCGAGTAGACGAAGTCGATCGATCCGGTGTCGAACTGGGCCAGGTGGGCCTTCTGGTTGAGTGCGAAGCGGACGTTGTCCACACTGCCGGCCTCGGCCAGCTCGGTGGCCTCGGCGACCATCGTCGGTGAGACGTCGACCCCGATGGCCAGGTCGAAGCGGCGGCCGAGCGCCTGGGTGAGCCGCCCGAGGCCGCACCCGAAGTCGAGGCAGGTGCCCCGGCGGGACACGACGACGCCGAGGCGGTCGAGCTCGGCGAACACCCGGGCGATCTCGAGCTCGCCGGTGGACATGAACGTGTCGTCGTCCCACGTGCCGCCCTTGGTGGCCGGGTCCGAGAGGATGGCGTAGCGCGGCGTCGGCCTGGGCGTTCGCCTCCCAGTCGGCGGCGTAGTCGGCGACACCCCGAGCCGGGCCAGAGGTCCTGCCGGGGTCACCGAGCTCGGCTGCGCTGCCGGGTTCGCCGGTGGTCGCGGGCGGATGGTGGGTGTCGGTCATGCCGGGATCTCCTGGAGCGAGGCCGCCAGCAGAGCGCGGCGGGCGCAGGTGCCGGTGCGGATCGGGTCGTAGTGGGCGACGCGTTCGTGGCCCCGGCGAACCAGGTCGTCGCGCAACATGTCGTCGGCGGCGACGGTGGACAGCGCCGCCGCGATGGCCCGCAGGTCGAGCGGGTCGCACAGCAGGGCGGCTCCTCCGGTGACCTCGGGGATGGCGGTCGCGGTGGACGCGAGCACGGGGGTGCCGGCGGCCATGGCTTCGAGCGGGGGCAGGCCGAAGCCTTCGAACACGGAGAGGTAGACGAGCGCAGTGGTGCGCTCGAGCAGCAACTGGCGGACGTCGTCGTCCACCTTCCCGACCAGCAGCACCGAGCCTGCCGGTGCGGAGTCCGCCGCCGCCGTCTCGCCCTCGCCCCACCAGCGCGCGCCGGCCACCACGAACTGGTGGTCGGCCAGGGACGGGTCGGTGACCCGGGCCCGGGTGAAGGCTCGCAGCGCGGTGGCGACGTTCTTCCGGGGGTGCAGGTTGCCGAGGTAGAGGAAGTAGGGCGCTCGAACGCCGTGGGTCGCCAGCCAGGCCTCGGCCGCCGCTCGTGACGCCGGTTCGAGCGGCGCCGGCACGGAAACCGTGTTGGGCACGGTGTGCACCCGCTCGGGGGCAAGGTCGTAGGTGGCGATGATGTCGTCGCGGCAGTAGTCGCTGACGGTCATGACGACGGCGGCCTCGTGCACCTGTCGTCGGACGAGGCGCTCGAGTCGCTGGCGGGTGACCCACGGATAGAGGTCAGGTCGGTGGTGGAACGACAGGTCCTGCACCATGAGCGCCCGCGGGATGGGCGAGCGGACCGGTGCGTGGGTCACGCTGAAGACCACGTCGGCCTCGCGGTCGTGACGTTCGAGCCGCCACGGGAGGCGGGCGCCGAAGTGCAGCGGCCCGGGCAGCCGGCGCACCCGATCGATGGACATCACGGGGCTGGCCACGACCTCGGCCGGGAGCTCGGTGTCGTGTGCGGCCAGCACCCGCAGCTCGTCACCGGTCTCGGCGCTGAGCGCCATGCCGCGCAACACGCCGCGCAGCATGGTCTCGTCACCCCCCAGCCCGCTGCCGAGCGCGGTGGCGTCGAGCACGGCCCGCACGGTCAGCCGCCTTGCCCGTTGTGGGCGGCCGACCCGTTGGCCGACGTCGAGGCCAGATCAGCGGTGCGGTCGAACGTGGTGTCCGTCGGATCGATGGCCGATGCGCTGGTCGGTGGGTGACCGTTCGGCGAGCCAGCCTTGCGCTGGTCGTTGCGACCGGCGATGCCGTAGCCCTGCTCGCGCTCGGCCTCGGCGCCGATGCCCAGCTCGGAGATCGGCCGCATCTCGGTGCTCGGCTTCGGGCCGAACACGAACATGTCGGCCGGCACGTCGTCGGCGACCAGCGCGTTGGCCCCGATCATGGCCCGGTCACCGATCGTGACGGGACCGAGGGCCTTGGCGCTGTCGAGGAACCACACGTCGTCGCCGACGATCGGCATGCCGGGCTTCTTGGGGTTGCCGGCTCCGCCCATGCCCGAGTGACGCAGCAGCTTGCACCGCACGCCGATCCGGAGCTGGCCGCCGAACGCCACCCCGTTGGGATGGGGCAGCACCAGGCCGGGTTGCACGACGGCCGCGTTGTGCAGTTCGCTGCCGAACAGGACGATGTTCATGAAGTAGCAGATGCGTGAGATCGGCTTGAGGCCACGGTGGTGCATGGTGCTGCCGACGCGGAACACGATCACCGCCCAGGTGCCCGGCAGGGCCAGCACGTCGATGGCCGTGGCCGCCGACGGCCACGGTGCCTCCTTGAGCGACGCGATCTCGGCCAGGTCGCCCTTGACCGCCTCCCAGAACGGGGGCGGACCGAGGGGCGTGCCGGCCGCGATGGCGGCGATGGTGCCGGAGCGGTCGACCCGCTCCGCGCCTCGGTTCTCGGGAGCGATGACGGAACGTCGGAACCGCTTCATGACGTGAACGCCTTCGACCACCGCTGCATCCACTCGCCCAGCTCGCGGTAGACGGTGACGTAGTGCGCGGGGAGCTTCGAGCCGGCGACCTGGCGGTCGTACTCGGTGACGAACTCGGCGAACATGTCGGTGTAGCCGCCGACGGTCACCTCGGCCGAGGCGGCGTCGACGATGTCGTAGAAGCCCATCGACATGAGGTGCATCCACTGCTCCAGCACGACCACCCGCTCGAGTCGGGTCTGCTTCGTGTGCTCGACCACGGGATGACCGAACGCGAACAGGTCACCCCGACGGTCCATCAGCTTCTTCGCGAGGTAGCCGCCCCAGATGTCGTCGTGGCGGCTGAGCTGCCAGCCGTTGACCCAGAGGTCCGGCAGGAAGAAGTACGCCGGGGTGAGCTCGGCCGCGAACGCCGTGTTCATGCCGCAGACGGGGATGTTGCCGAGGGCGATGCGGTTGACGTCGGACGCCAGCTGCGGGTCACCGGGCTCGCCGGCCTGGAGCTTGTCGACGCCGTTGAGGTCGAGGATGCCGTCCCAGATCCCCATGTTGATCTTGACCTCCCCGGTGGCGGTGGTGGCCTCGACGCCGGCCAGCTCGGGGGTCCGGAGCTCGTACGGGTAGCCCCGGGCGTACACGCCCGCCGCGTCGATCGAGTTGACCCATCCGTTGTCGATCACCGGCCGAAGGGCCGGCGCCTCGACCACCTTGTCGAGCGCTGCGAGGTGGGCGTCGAGCCAGCCGTCACGGGTGCCGCAGTCGTAGTCGAGAGCGATGATGACGTCGAAGCCCTCCTTGTACGCGATGTAGTGGCCGACGTTGCGGCTGGCCGCGCTCTTGTGGGGCATGGCCCCGAAGTGCTCGCCGCAGTACTCCCGCTGGGCCGCGTAGTCGAAGTACCAGACGTTGTCGCGGGGCGGGGGCGACAGCTTGCCGTCGCTGTCGTCGCTCACGATGATCGGGATGTTCGAGGGGATGGCGTCGAACAGCTCCCACGGCGGATCGTCGGGGATCGGGATCACGACTGCCACCGAGCGGGTGTCGGCGGCGTCGTCGGCGTGCTGCTGGCTGGTCGGGCTCGGGACCTCGGGCATGGTGGCTCCTCTTTCGGGGGGGGTGCGGTATCGGCTGGGGATCGGATCTGGGGCGGGTCGGTCAGGCGCCGATGCGGACGGAGGTCAGCAGGTCGGCGAAGTGGTTCTCCAGGTACTCGGCGAGCGCCTCGCGCCAGGGGCGCATGGTGTTCATGCCCTGCAGGTCGAGGGCCATGTTCCGCATGATCTCGGAGCGGGGCCGGTTGGACGGGAACTCCTCGGCGAAGAACTCCGAGTCGACCTCGACCAGCTCGATGTCGTCGCGTCCCAGCACCTCGAGGATGCGCGCGGCGACGTCGTAGCGGCTGCCGTCGCCCCCGCAGACCATGTGGTACAGCCCGTAGACCTCGGAGTGCATGAGGCCGAGCAGGCAGTGGGCGAAGTCGTAGGTGTACGTCGGTGTGCCGAACTTGTCGCCGACCGCGTGGATGGTGGTCCGGCCCTCGCGGACCTGCGACAGGATCCGGGCCACGAACTTGTGGTCCTTGTCGGCCCCGCCACCGACCATCCAGCCGGCGCGGATGATGTAGTACTTCTCGAGGATGCCGGCCACGAGCTTCTCGGCCTCGAACTTGGTGGCGCCGTAGGTGTTGATCGGGTTCGGAGCGTCGAACTCCGTGTAGGGACCGCGCTCCTTCGTCCCGTCGAAGACGCCCGCGGTGCTGATGAAGGTCATCGGCACGTCGCGGTTGCGGCACTCGAGCGCGATGTAGCGGGTGGCGATGGTGTTGGTGAGGTAGGCGTGGTCGGGGTCGTCATCGCTGGCCTCGAGCGACGTCTCGGCCGCCAGGTGCAGCACGAAGTCGGGCGTCACGGTGTCGAACGCGGCCCGCACCGCCGACCGGTCGCGGATGTCGAGCCGGTCGATCGTCGGTCCCTTCGCCCCCCACGGGGAGGGGTTGGTGAGATCGATGTCGGTGGCCACCACCTCGTTGCCGGCGGCGACGAGGGTGGGGACGATGGACGTGCCGAGCATGCCGGCCGAGCCGGTGATCAAGAGGTTCATGAGGGGGTCCTCTCCGAGTGGGGGGTGGTCGGTGTGCTGCTGGTCGGGGCCACCGCACGGGCCGGGGAGGACGTCCCGGACGAGGCCGCGGAGGAAGGCTGAGGGTCATCGAGGGTGAGCACGATCATCCGGGTCAGCCACCGGGCCGGCGGGATGCGCCGCAGCATCCAGCGGTCGATCGACTCGAGCCGGTTCCACGTGGGATCGCTCAGCTCCCGGAAGTTCTGCAGCCGGCACAGGACCTGGAACGGTCGCCAGCTCACGTCACCGAAGTACCGCTCGACGATGGCGATGTCGGCCTGGTTCAACGAGCGCTCGTCGGGGGTGTGGGTGTGGGGCGGGAACCGCTTGGCCACCAGGTCCGCGTACCGCACCGTGCGCACCGCCTCGGGCACGAACAGGACGGGTTCGCAGAACGTGGCCCGGGCATCAGGGGCCATCAGGCGGGCCAGGTTGTCCATCGCCAGGTCCCGCTCGAAGTGGTGCACGACGTTGTTGCCGATGACCGCATCGAACGATCCCGACGGATCATCGAACTCCTCGATGGGCACGTGCACGAACCGGGTGCGATCGGCGACGCCGCTGATCTCGGCCCGCTTGGCCGCCACCTCGAGGATGCCGGCTGATACGTCGATGCCGGTGACGTCGGCACCCTGGAGGGCCAGGTAGACGGCGAGCATCCCGCCGCCGGCGCCGACCTCGAGGATGCGCTTGCCGGCCAACGGTCGCAGCTGGTCGATGGCGAAGGTCAGGTAGTCGACGTGCTCACGGTTGTGGAACGGGATCCGGTCCGCATGCACGAGGAGCTCCTCGTCGGACATCTCGGCCAGCAGCTGCTCGGCCATGGCGTCGTAGATCTCGGCCTCGTGACCGTGGCGGTCCTCCAGGGTGAGGATGTCGCCGTGATCGTGGTCGTGTGAGGGTTCAGACATGCGTGGGCTCCAAGCTCAACTTGACGTGGGTCCAATGGGCGCGGGCCTGGCGGCGGGCGTCCGGGTTGCGCCTCACGACGCCGCGGGTGGCGTCGGCCGCGGCCCGTGCGCCGAAGCCGACCGACCTCGAGCGCCCGCACCGCCGTGGTCTCGTTGCGACCGTGGCGTCGCTCGTACCAGCGGTTCAGCGCGCGCAGCGCCTCGGGCGAGGCCTTGCCGGTGGTCGGGATCGGTGCTGCCGCCCATGAAGTGCACTGCGGTGGCGTCGGCGGCGTACCAGATGCTCCAGCCCCGGTCGGTCATGCGGGCGCACAGGTCGACGTCGTCCATGTAGACGAAGATCGACTCGTCGAGCAGCCCGACGTCGTCGAACGCCGACCGCCGCACCGCCATCACCGCGCTCGACACCCATCCGGGCTGGAAGGGCTGATCGGTGTCGTGGGCCAGGTAGATGCCCGCCAACGACGGGAACCGGTCGGCCAACCGGTCGAGCATCAGGAAGTAGTTGGCGCACGAGCCGAGGGTCAGGTCGCGCCCTGCGGTCCAGCGCTGGAAGCTCCCGTCGCCGTACTCGAGGCGAGGTCCGACGACGCCGGCGCGGGGGTCATGCTCGAAGTAGCCGAGCATCGACTCGATGCAGCCGGGGCGTGACCCGGGCGTCGGTGTTGATCAGCAGGAGGATCTCGCCGGTGCTGGCCCGGATCGCCTGGTTGTTGGCCCGGCAGAACCCGACGTTCTCGGTGTTGGCGATGACCTTCACCCAGGGCCACTCCCGGGCGAGGTGCTCGACCGAGCCGTCGGCCGACGCGTTGTCGACGACGATGACCTCGTTCGTGAACCCGGGCGGCAGGTGGTGCACGAGGCTCTGGATGCAGTCGTCGAGCAGGCCGACGGTGTTCCAGTTGACGATCACTGTCGTCAGATCGGGGTTGGAGCCGGTCAAGGTCATCTCCAGTCGATCGCGGTCTCGTTGATGAACGGCGTGATGAGCACGGGTTGCACATCGCCGCCGGCGGGTGACACCGAGAAGACGTCGAGGGTGTCGGGCCCTTCGCCGATGAAGTAGATGCGGTCGCCCTCGGGGGCCCACACCGGCTTCCATCCGGCCGGGTCGCCCGGACGGGTGAGCACCGTCCGGCGTCCCGAGGCCACGTCGATCGAGACGAGCGACCAGCCGGTGTCGTACACGCCCACGATGCCGGTCAGGCTCACGAGCTGGTTGGGGCTGACGAAGATCTCTCCGTCATGGTGGCTGTAGACGATGGTGCGGCCGTCGGGCGACCAGGAGGGCGTCAGGTTCGTGGCCAGGTCGTCGGTGGCGTGGGTGACCTCGAGGCCGTCGGAGGCCCGCATGACGAACACGTCGGTGGCCGAGCCCTCGGTCCAGGTGAAGGCGATGAGGCTGCTGTCCGGCGACCACTTGGGCGACGAGTCGTCGACCCGAGCAGCGCCGGCGGTGCCGTTCGTGAGGTTGAGCACGTCCCCCGTCTGCAGGTCCATCCGGACGAGGAACGACTCGTTCGTCAGCGTGGAGTGGCTGGTGAACACGAGCGTGGTGCCGTCGGGGGAGAGCACGGGGTCGGTGTTCGACCGGGCATCGCCGGTTACCACGCCGTCGCGCCAATCCTCGGTCCACGGCGTGGTGACCTGCACGGGCAACCCGTCGGTCCGGCGCAGGAAGATCTGTGGCAACGAGCCTTTGTCGGGCACGACCGTGCGCGAGTTGTGGCTCGGATCGGCGTCGGCCAACGTGGCGTGCTCGCGGCGCATCTGGCCCGCCGGTGGGGCCGGGGCAGGGGAGGCCGTGCCGAGGTCGTAGGGAACCGTTCCGACGAAGGCCACCGACCCGCGGTCCTCGCTCCAGGTGGCCTGGGTCGGATGGAGCTCGCCGGCCGTCTCGATGGAGAGACCGAAGTCGTCCTGGCGGATGGCGGTCGCGCTGTCGACCCGCATCATGTCGACCGGTTCCTCCCACACGTGCACCGATCGGTCGTCGCGCAGGTCGGTCGAGCTGAGCAGCAGCTTCGACGTCACCTTCTTCGACCCGATGGCGGTCCCGGTCACCGCGGTCTTCGGCACCTTGGCCGGGTCGGGGACGACCCAGTCGAACCACTTGAGCGCGAGCGTCTGCGACTGGATGACCGGCCGTACGTCGGTGCCGTCGGCGTTGGCCACGCAGATGCAGGTGGTGGTGCGGTCCAGCACGCCCGTGTAGCCGACCTGCTTGCCGTCGGGCGTCCAGACCGGCTTCCAGCCGGACCCGTCGCCCGGGACGCAATCGATGGGGTGGAGGAAGTCGTTGCAGGCGAGGCCCTTGGTGATCTGGGTCTCGGTCCCGGTCCGGGCGTTGCGGACGACGATCTGCCAGCTGAAGGGGTCGTAGTGGATGTCGTCGGGCTCTCGGACGATCTCCGGCGCGTTGGGATCGGGATTGTCGTCGTCGAGGATCAGGTTGTCGCCCCGGTACGACGAGTACGTCACGACCTGGGCGTCGTCGGGCGAGATCTCCGGGTCGGTGTTGAAGTAGGTGTCGTCGGTGAGCGCCTCGCGGTTCTTCCCGTCAGCGTCGAACACGTTCACCTGCGTCTCGCCGGTGATCGAGGAGGCGAGCACGACCCGACCCTGTGGCGTCCACTTCGGGTCGGCGTCGACGGCGCCGTGCGGGGCGGTGACCTGGCTGATGTTGCGCGACTCGAGCGTCTCGAGGTCGAGCACGTACGTCGCGATGATCGGGTACTGCGGGTTCTTCGCGGTGTAGAGCACCGATCGGCCGTCTGCCGACACCTTGGGCTGCACGGCCCGGTAGTTCAGGTTCGTGAGTTGCACGAGATGGGTGCCGTCGGCATCCATCATGTAGATGTTCTCCCAGGCGCCGAGCGGCACCGCGGCCGTCGGGTGGGTGCGTTGGGTGAAGACGATCTTGGTGCCGCCGAGCGCCCACTGCGGCCAGTTGTAGATGTAGGCGGGATCGTCGACCCCGGGCATGGTGGCCGGGAGCAGGGGCGTGATGCCGGAGCCGTCGCCGTTGGCCACGTAGATGCCGCTGTGGAGCGGGTGGTCGCCCTGCTGCTGTCCTGCAGGCAGCTTGACCCGGGCCGAGAACACGATCTTGAGCTGCGACATCTGGAACGGGACCGCCGCGCTGGAGGTGGCCCCGGAGCCGACGAAGCCGAACGAGAGGACCGAGAGGGCGACGGCCATCCCGAGGGCGGGGCGCCACCGGCGCCTGTTCCTGCGGAGGACGGAAGGCGCCGGTGGCGGGGTTCCGCCCGCACCGGCCCGAGGCCACGCCAGGCGCGGTCGGGACGGCGAGGGCCGGGCGGGCTCAGGGCGCCGATCCTGAGCCCGAGTGCGATCGTCGAGCGATCGCCGGAGGAGGGCGGCCAGGTCGGCCGCCGCGTGCTCGGTCGGGGCGCGGCGGTCGGAGCGGGCGCGGTCGAGCCCGTCGCGCCGCTCGACCCCGTCCCGCAGATCAACCTGGTGCACGAGCGCCAGCAGATCGGCCAGGTCGACGAGATCGGCCAGCCGGGCCAGCTCGTCGAGATCGTCGAGGTGGTGCGGGTCGTCCTGGTCGGTGCCTGTCGAGGTGCGCTCGAGTCGCAGGGCTGCGGCCAGGCTCGACGCCGCCGTGCTCATCCGGGCGTCGAGCTCGCACTCCCGGCGACGCTCGTCGCGGGAGCGGACCCGGGTGCGGTGCCCGTTGCGGTTGTGGCCGTTGCCGTTGTGGCCGTTGCCGTTGTGCGCCGTTGCCGTTGGGGGGACCGGCGTAGGCAGCCATCGGCCGTCGGGTGCCGTTGGATCCGTGACCGTTCGACCCGGGGCCGTCCGGGCGGTTGAGCCGGCGCCGCGACGACAGCCCTCGAGACCCGTCGAAGCCGGCCATGCGGAAGCAGGCCACGGCCAGTCCGGCCAGCAACCAGTAGACGATCAGCGGGATGTCCTGGCGCAGCGAGAAGCCCAGCAGCTCCTCGACCATGAGGAAGGCCATCGCCCCGGAGACGCCGAGCCCGACGCCACCGAGCAGGCGGTCCCGCGAGCGGGCCAGCCGCAGGGCGATGTTGTACATGCCGACCCCGACGAGGATCACGCCCGCCAGTCCCACCACGCCCGTCTCGGCCAGGTAGAGCAGGTAGACGTTGTGCACCGGGTTGTCGAAGAAGATGATCCCGTACTTCTCGTAGGGGCCCATCACGAGCTCGAAGTTGTTGAGGCCGACGCCGAGCACGGGGTGGTCGTCGATCATCCGCCCGGCGAGGTCGTTGAGCTCCTTGCGGGACTCGACCTCCTCGCTGAAGTGGCCGGTGTTGAAGTTCTCCGACCACACCTTCGTGAGCTGCGGCCAGAAGACGGCGGCGGCCATGAGCAGGACGACGCAGATGCGCCCGACCGATCGCCACCGGAGCTGACGGTGGGCGATGGCCACCGCCACCATCACGAGGATCACCAGCACGAAGGCCACCAGCGCGGCCCGGGTGTGGGCCAGGTAGAGCGGCAGCGTGCAGACCAGCGCCATGCCCAAGGCCGCCACCTTGAGCAGCGATCGCTTGAGGGTGAGCCCGAGTGCGACGGCCATGAGCCCGAGCGACCCCATGACCGCCCCCATGAAGACGGGGTGGATGATCGTGCCGAACGGGCGGCCGAGCTCGCTGGTGTCGGTGGTGCGGGCGGTGAGCTGGGTCGGTACGCCGAGGAAGGACAGGCCGAGCACGCCGCCCGTCTTCCACTGCAGCACGACGACCACGAACTCGATCGACGCGAACACGGCCAGGCCGGCGAGGATCGCCCACACCATCGCCCGGGTCCGCACCCGGACGGCGACGTAGAAGAACAGGAGGTACATGAACCCCATGCGGAACAGCTCGGAGAAGCTGTGGTACGGATCGACCGCCTTGACGAGGCTCGGCAGCAGGAAGAGCACACCGACGAGCGGCAGCCAGAGGATGCGACGTCGGGCCGCGGCGCGGACGTCGGCCACGAACGTGCCCTCGCTGATCCAGATCCCGTAGAGCAGCAGGATCAGCACGTCGACCGTGGTGACGTTGATCGACACCGCGCCGCCGGACAGCGTGAGGTCCTGCGGGCCGAACGACTTGTGGACGAACGCCACCATGCTGCAGATCGTCAGGAAGGTGAAGAACAGCGACTTGTTCTTCACCCACAGCAGAGCGCCGACCACGGCGATGATCCCGACGAGCCCGGCCATGCCCTTGACGCCCTGCGACACGGCGAGCCACGAGATGATCCCGGCCGAGAACACGACGATCGTCGAGCCCACGAACCGCACGAACCTCGAGGAGCTGCGGCGGCCGTGCTCGGCCTCGTAGGCCCGGGCCTCGAGCTTCCAGTCGGGCGTCGGCTTGGCCGGTGCGTCCGACGGCACCGAGACCAGCAGCACCAGCAGCGGCCAGAGCAGCCACACGGCCACGACCACCAGCACCAGCGCCAGCACGCGCCAGCATGACCTTGAGTCCCTGCTGGGCGACGAGCCAGGCGAACGTGCCGGCCAGCACCGCGCTCGACCACCACGCCGATGGCGACCGCGGTGCTGGACGGTGGACGACGGTGGGCATCGGCGGGGGTTCGGAACCGGCTCGGGCTGACCCGCTCGACGGCGTCGTGGAGCGGAGGGCCGATCAGGTCGCGGATGGCGTACAGCACGCCGGCCACCGCGATCGAGCTCGCCGAGGACGTAGAGCGCCTTGACGCCGAACTGGGCGACGGCGGTGCCGATGAGCCCGGCGGCAAGCGCGACCACGACGACGGCGAGGAGGGCCGACGCGCCGCTGCGGCTCGAGGTCGTCTCCCGGGGTCGGTCGTTCGAGGGTGCTCGGCGCCGTCACGACGCCGCCTCGAGCTGGACCTGAGGACCGGTCGAGTCGGTCGAGTTCGTCGAGTTGGCCGAGGTCGTGGTGGTCGAGTTCGTCGTGCTGGAGCTGGTGGTGGCCGGGCGGGTCGGGACCGGGATCGGCCGACGAGGTGGCTGGGCCAGGTACCCGGCGTCGGTGTGGTGCAGCATGACCTTCCAGAAGGTCCACTCGGCCAGGCGGCTGCGCCGGTCGAGGTGGACCAGCCGGCGCTGCAGCGTCGGTACGGTCGCCCGGTTGAACAGCGCCTTGCGAGCCAGGCCCCGCGCCACCGCCCGAGGCGAGTTCGACCACGAGAAGAGGCCGTAGCGCTCGACCAGGCCCGGCTCGGGGATCAGCACCTCGAGGTCGCGCAGTCCGCGGCCGACGGAGAACTGGAGCCGGCAGGCGCTGTCGAGGTCGTGGGGGTGGAAGTGCTCGCCCCACGCCTTCGGGTTGTAGATGACGTCGTAGCCGGCCTGGGTCCACCGGTAGCCGAGCTCGATGTCCTCGTGGCCGATGTTGGCCCAGTCCTCGTGGAAGACGAGGTTGCGTTCGAGCAGCACATCCCGGGGGAGCGAGAGGTTCATCGACCAGTGGAACCGGTACGGCACGGCCTGGTCGGCCAGATGGGCGATCGGCTCGTAGCCGAACGGCCGGTACCAGTCGATGAACGCGGTCGGCGGCATCCGTGCGGACTGCTCGACCAGGCCCGACGACGGCGACCGGCGCGTCGCTGGGCGGCGTGGCTGCGCACGTGCTCGCGCAGGGCATCGGGCCGGAACCAGACGTCGTCGTTGATGAACATCACGAGGTCACCGGTGGCCTGCCGTAGACCCTGGTTGCGCTTCACCGCGGGCAGCCGCTCGTCGCTGGTCACGAGGTGGACGGGTGACGCCGCGGTGGCGGCCACCTGCTCGACCATCTCCGGCGTGCCGTCGGTGGAGTTGTCGCAGACGAGGATCTCGATGCGGTCGGCCGGGTAGTCCTGGGCCAGCAACTGCACGAGGGTCTGCTCGACCACGTCGGCCCGGTTGTAGGTCGGCAGGATGATCGAGAACGAGGGCAGGTCGTCGCGGCCGGCGGCAAGAGCGCTCTGCGGGATCACGTGAAGACCCCGGGCTCGAGCTCGGTGAGGTCGATCGTGTTCGGCTCGGCGCCGGCCGCTTCGGCCAGCTCGGCCTCGGCCTCGGCCGCCACCTCGGCGTGGGCCAGGTCACCGATGGCGCTGACGGCCGTCTCGGGGTGGCGCAGCTGCCGCAGCAAGGATGGCTTGACCACGCCGAAGGCCAGCAGCCAGACCGGGTACAGCACGAGGGTGAGCGCGATGAGGGCGAGCCACGGGACGCCGACCCGGTCGAGTCCGGCCAGGGTCAGCGCCAGCGCGCCGGCCGCACCGAGCAGGCGGGCCAGCGACGTGAGCTCGAGCCGGGCGTGCAGCAGGCGGCCGACGGCGATGGTAGAGCAGCAGAGGACGAAGACCGCGGTCGTGAGGCTGGCCAGTGCCGCGCCCCGCATGCCGAGCCACGACACCAGCGACACCGCGGCGACGGCCGCCACCACCAGGGCGGCCAGGTTGTAGGCCAACGCCACGCGCTGGCGACCGGCGGCCAGCAGCACCAGCGCCTGCCAGCCGTTCATCGTCATCAGCACGAGGGCGAACGACAGGATCCGCAGGGGCTCGGCCGCCTCGGCGTAGTCGGGCCCGTAGATGGCCGTGACCACCTGCGGGCCGACGATCATCGACAGCACGGGCGCCAACAGCATGGCGCCGAGCAGCACCTCGCTGCCCCGTCGATAGAGGCGCACGAACCGCTCGTGGTCGATGCCCCACGACTGCGACACGAGGGGGAAGGCCACGTTGATCACGACGGCGGTGGCCAGGAACGCGTACTCGATCGGCTGGTAGGCCGAGCCGTACAGCCCGATCTCGCGGGAGGGCCGGAACGAGGCCAGCACCAGGGCGTCGAGCTTGAGGTAGCAGACGGCGATGAAGAGGCTCGGTCCGATCGGCAGGGCCTCCTTCATGAGGTAGGCGACGCGGGAGCGGTCGACCTCGAGCCGTACGCCGAAGCGGCGGCGCACCACGATCAGGGCGACGACGGCACCGATGCCGGTGGCCAGGGCTGGTGCCACGAACAGCATCGGCAGCGATGCGCCACGGGAGATGAGCACGAGGACGAGCACCGTCTCGAACGTCTCCATGCCGACCCGGATGAACGCCTCGTACTGCTGCAGCACCCGCACGTGGAACACGACCACGACCACGAGCACGGCCTCGCCGACGTACATGAGCGACGCGATGGCCGCCGCCGCGTGGGCCTCGGTGGTGGCGCCCAGAGCCAGCAGCAGCACCTGCACGAGTCCCAGAGCGATGAACGCCAACACGACCCGAGCCGCCAGCACGGTACCGAGCACCTGGGGCTCGGAGTCGAAGTCGCGGGCGACCTCCCGGGTGGCCAGCTTCGTGAGGCCGAAGTCGGCCAGCAGCCCGACGAGCATCGTCGAGGTGAGCACCAGCACGTACTGCCCGTATGCCCCCGGGTCGAGGTAGTGGATGATCGCCAGCGTGCTGACGATGTTCAGCACGAAGTGCAGTCCCTTGGCCGACATCTGCGCGCCCGCGCTCACCGCGACGCCGCGGTTGAGCTCCCGCCCGGAGGCGAGGGGGTCGGCCGCGGCAGGGGACGGTTGGGTCACTGCTGGCCCGGGTCCGTCAGGTCGGCGTCTCGGTGGGCGGTGGCGGGTGGGTTGATGCCGGGCTGGGTGCCGAACCGGCCGCCGAGCCCGTTCCCGCCACCCCCTGATGCGCCGGCGCTCACGGGTTCGCGGGTGCCGGCACCGTTGAGCTCGTGGCTGCGCAGGTCGACGTCGCTGTCGAGCAGCTCACGACCCTGCCGGTCGAGGTCGTCGTCCTCGGCCTCGCCGGACGGGGTGCGCCGCCGGGCCAGCCAGGTGAGACCGCCACCGGCCAGGCCGCCGACGAGCAGGCCGAGCAGCAGGAAGAGGTACCGCTTCGGTGCCGACGGGTAGGTCGGCAGCGATGCCACCGAGATGCGGGTCAGGTCGACCTTGCCGCTGGAGGCGTCGACCTTCGCCGTGGCCAGGGTGCTGTTCAGCGACGTCTGGTTGTCCTGGGCCAGGGCCAGCTGCTGCTGCACCTGGAGCAGGCCGGCCTGGTCTGCGGTGAGCTGGGCCGGCGAGTCGCCGCCGACCTGGCCCTGCAGCGAGCCGAGCTTGCCGTTCAGCGCCTCGACATTGGACCGGGCCGTGATCAGGCTGTTCTGCAGCTCCTGGTAGACGGGGTTCGGCGCGGTGGTGTTCTGGTCGCTCTGAGACCGGCCGGTGATCATCTCGGTAGAGCTGTCGGCCGTGGGGTCGGTGGCCGCCAGCGACGACTGCAGCGATGCAACCGTTCCCTGCGCCGCGGCCAGGTCGTTCTGCGTGGTGCGGATCTGGTCGGTCAGGCTCTGGGCGCTCTGGGCGTTGCCGACGAGCTGGGCATCGATCGCCGAGATGTTGTGGGCGACCTTGTACGCCGCGACCGCGTCGGCGGCGGCGGCCACGTCCTTGGTGGTCTGGTCGAGCTGGGTCTCGAGGCTGGCGATGTAGTTCGCCGAGTCGGTGGCGTAGCGCTCGTTGCTGAGGTCCACGAGGATGTCGGCCGACGTGTTGGCGATGTCGCGGGCCTCGGCCGGCGTGGTGCCGTTGGCGGTGATCTCGATGACGTACGACGCGGGTTGCCCGGTGGCGCCGCCGGTCGTGGTGCCGAGCTGGTGGGCGCTCACCGAGGCCTGCACGGTGCCGACCGCCTTCTCGTGCCTGTCGGCTTCCCGGTAGAAGCCGAAGGTGGCGATGGCCCGAAGGTGGGCGTAGGTCCACGCCGCGCCCTTGGCCAGCGTGTGCAGCGGACCCCCGGAGTCGTCCTTGGGCTGGTCGAGGCCGAGCTCGTCGACGACGCGCTCTGCGACCTCACGGCTCGATGCCAGGCCGGCCTGGGTCTCGGCGAAGGACCGGGGTCCGGTGGCGTCGACCTGGCCGGTCGACGATGTCGGCGCGCCCGGCGTCGTCGTCAGGTTGGCGTCGAGCCCACGGATCAGGACGCGCGTGGTCGAGGTGTAGGTCTCCTCGAGCATGAACGACCCGCCGAAGGCGATCAGCGCACCCAGGAGGGCGACGACGGGAACACGCCAATAGCGCTTGAAGAACAACTTCGTGGTCACGGCTTCACCTGTTCTGCAGGGGACTCGACGGGTCCGGAGAGGACGCTCGGGGGACGGGAGGTGCTCTGGGCTCGGGCCGCGACGCGGGCTCGGACCCGGTCGCGGGCGACGATGCCGGTGCCGCGCGCGGCCAGCGCGCCGGCGGCGGCCCAGCGCGTGGGGTTCCACGGCTCGGGCGCATGGTGGTTGCGCCAGTAGAGGTAGGCGCCGCGGTGGAAGTGGTAGACGACCGGCACCGGCCAGCCGTGGCCACGGGTGCCGCCCTCGTCGTGCACGACGCGGGCCTTGGGCACGACCCAGGTCTGGAACCCGGCGTCGGCGATGCGACGGCACCAGTCGGCGTCCTCCCAGTAGAGGAAGAAGTCCTCGTCGAAGGCGCCGGCCTCGTCGACGACGACCCGGGGGACGAGCATGCAGGCCCCCGACACCCAGTCGACCCGGAAGGGCTCGTCACCCTCGTGGTCGCGACCAGAGAGGAACTGCGTCGACCAGCGGTTCTCGGGGAACCAGCGGGTCAGCGGCGACCGTCGCCCGAAGACCGCAGCCGCCGGCGTCGGGAAGGAGCGGGCCGTCTGTTGGTCGCGGCCGTCGGGGTAGACCAGCACGGGGGCCACGACACCGGCCCACGGGTGGTCGTCGGCCCAGTCGACCATCCGGTCGAGCGCGCCGGCGTCGACGATGGTGTCGGGGTTGAGCACCAGTACGTGGCGGCCGGTCGAGGTGGCGATGCCGCGGTTGTTCGCCCGGGCGAAGCCGGCGTTCTCGCCCATCTCGAGGATGGTCACCTCGGCGAACTCGCCGCGCACCGCGTCGACCGTGCCGTCGGTCGACCCGTTGTCGACGACCATGACCTCGACGGTGTGGTCGAACACGCCGGTCACGACGCTGTCGACGCAGGCCAGCACGTCGTCGCGGCAGTGGTAGCTCACGATGACCACCGACACGTCCGGCCGGGGGCGAACGACTCCGACGTCGGATCGTCGACGTCGATCATCAGAAGGCGCCCCTGCCGGTGAGGACCACGATGACGGTGCGCACCAGGATCCGGATGTCGAGCAGGAACGTCTGGTTGGCCACGTAGCGGGTGTCGAGGGTGAGCCGCTCCCGCACGGTCAGCAGGCTGCGGCCGGCCACCTGGGCCAGACCGGTGAGCCCGGCCTTCGTGAACAGGCAGGCCAGCTCTTCGGGCTGGTAGTGGCGCACGAGGGCAGGCAGGTCGGGCCGGGGACCGACCAGGCTGAGGTCGCCCTTCAGGACGTTCCACAGGTTGGGCAGCTCGTCGAGCGTGGTGCGTCGCAGCCAGCGGCCGAAGCGCGTGTTCCGAGGGTCGTCGGCCAGCTTGTAGTAGGCGCCCTCGAAGTCGCGGTCGGCCAGCTTGTAGGCGTAGAGCTCCGGGAAGCGGTCCTTGGCGTCGACGTACATCGTGCGGAACTTGTAGAAGCGGAACTCGCGGCCGCCGCGGGTGACCCGGATCTGGCGGAAGATCGGGGCGCCGGGCGAGTCGATGCGGATGATCAGGGCCAGCACCAGGACGATCGGCAGCGTGAGGACGAGGAGCGCCACCGCGCCCACGATGTCGAGCGCCCGCTTGGCGAAGCGGTAACCGGTGGAGCGGTTGGGCAGCACGACGAAGTTGGCCTCGCGCAGGCGGTGATCGATGTAGGCGGCGAGGGGCTCGTCGTCGGCACCGTCATCGAGGAGATCGATGCGGTCGGCATCGTTGAGCCCGACGTGGCTGGCGCCGTCACGGCCGGCCGGGTGCTGGCGTCGAGCGGCTTCGAGGTCGGTCAGGCTGTCGATCGCCGGACCGCCGATGGACGTCCGTGTGAGGGCCATCTCGCAGAGCGAGGAGCCTTCGAACGCCACCAGGTCCGCCGTCGCCAGCACGCCGTGGGTGGCACTGAACGGTCGATTGGCGACCGTCGGGATCGTGAGATGCAGCCCGGACGACGTCCGGGGATCGTTCTGTACGTCGGCCAAAGTGGGCCCTCCCTCCGCAAGAGGACGCTCCCGACTGGGTGCAACCGGTGCACATCAGCGCGAGCTAATTGGCAAAAGACAACGCTGTCATTTGTTGGATTAGTTCGTGACCCTCCCCGGCCGTCACCGTCAATTGGTATATGCGGACGGTCCATATGAAGTCAATGGCTGTGCATGTCCAGCGTATGAACTGTGGACACCTTCGGCCAAAGAGCCGACAATGAGCGCGACGATGTTCACTCTTTGCGCGAATATGCGGCCTCTGTGCGTGGGCGCACACCGCGCTCTTCGCCACGCAACGTCGTGGCGGGTGCCGTTCTGGCCTTGGGGCGATGTGCCCTCGAGAGGGTTGCGGCGCGCTCCGAGGTGGTTCGGCGTCGTTCCGCGCGGACGGATCGGTCGCTACCGGATGGGTGAGGGTGCCCGGACCGTGGTTCGGCCCTCGCTGTGCCGGCGCGCGGTGCGCCGGCGGTCAGGAACGATCAGTCGGCGAGGTGGGCGAATCGAGCCGCTTCGGTGGCCCGATCGAGCCCGAACTGCTCGAGCGTGTAGCAGTGCACGCCGGCGCGGTGCTGGGGGTGCTCGTCCAGGTAGCGCTGCATGCCCAGTTCGGCGGTGGGGCTGAGCTCGAGGTCGAACCCTGAGTAGATCCGCCGCACGGTGCCCAGCGGATCGCCGATCAGGTCGAGGTAGTCGACATCGAGGAACTGGTCGTCGGGTCGAGCGGCCCGGACCGCTCGGGTCCGCTCGAGCCCCTCGGCCCAGACGGGGGCCCACAGCTCGCCGAGGGCCCGCTGGTCGACGTGGTCGGACCCGATGCCGCACAGCACCGCCGAGAGGCTGCAGAACGACGCGAGCACGTCGAGGGGTTCCCGATGGGTCTGCACGACGCGGGCGCCGGGCAGCGCGTCGAGCAGCTCGCTCACCCAGAACAGGTGGGCCGGCGACTTCAGCAGCCATCGTTCCCGGGGGTCGTGCCATTGGAGGGTCAAGAGCTGGCGACGGTAGTAGTCGTAGTGCGGCGCCATCGGCGTGTCGAGACAAAACCGCAGGTAGGACGGCATGAAGTTGATGGTGGCCAGCTCGAGGCTGGCGAAGCTGTTGGAGAACAGGGTCACGCACTCGGTGGGCAGCCTCGATGCCACCGGATGGAGCGCCCGTGCATCGGGCGCCAGGTAGTCGAGCAGCTTCATGCCGCGCTCCGATGCCCGGATCCGCGGGTCGTCGTCGTCACGGGCGCGCGGCGGCGGCGCCGGGGTGGTGGCCTCCCAGTTCCGCAGCACACGGTGCGCCGGGTCCTGGGCGAGCAGGTGCTGCAGAAGGGTCGTGCCGGTCCGCGGCAGGCCGATGATCACGATCGGGGCGGGGAGCCCGCCCTGCAGGATGGCCGGCGTCTCGGCCCACGCGTGCTCGAGGCGGAGCCGGTTGACGAGGCTGGCCAGCACCTGGCCCCGGCCGAAGTAGCGGCCCGCGAGCGTCAAGCGGGCCTCGGTCTGCAGCGCACCGGTGAGCGCTTCGAGCCCCGAGCGGTGCTCGCGCCCGCCGAAGTCGTCGAGACCGGTGCTCTGGCGGGCAGCCGCCTCGAGGTCGGCGGGGTCGAGCGACAGCATCGACGGCCGCAGCCGTCGGACGACCGGGCCGAGCCCGTTGGCTGCTCTGAGTGGTAGCGGTCGATGTGGGCGATCGAAGTGTCGCACCGGACCGGCGATCGTGGCCATGGGGTCGAGTTCCATTCTGCGGGTCCGGGGCGAGGGAGGAGAACGAGGCACCGAAGCGGGACGAGTCCGCTCTCGGTCAGGTGCACGGGATGCTGACTCGGGCTGACGAAATTGACCGAGCGACCTCGGCGAGGGTGTCGCAGTCGAATGCGGTGGATTGAGGCTGACCGACCATCCTGTTACCGCAGTTGGAACAGGACCTGAACGAAGACTGCAGAGGTCGGATGGTTCCGGTCTTCGCCAGCCTAGAGCCGGCAGGGCTCGACGAATAGATGCAATTTTCCGGGTTTGACAATTCCTATTTGCTCCTTGACACCGCGGGGGTCCGCCCCGTACAACCTCCTTGGGGGTGACACGGCTCGGGAGCAGACCCATGGGCATCGTGATTTCCGGGACCGGCAGCTACCTGCCGGCGCGCGTGATCGACAACGACGAACTGGAGTCGATGACGTCGGACTTCGATCGGATCCGTTCGGGGTGCACCCTCGACGAGTGGGTCACCGACCGCATCGGTGTGTCGTCCCGCCACCGCGCCGGCCCCGGTGAAGGGTCGGGCTCGATGGCGGCGGCGGCCGGGCAACGGGCGCTCGACGATGCCGGTCTCGATGCTGTCGACCTCGACCTCGTCGTGCTCAGCACGTTCACGAGCGACCATCGGTTGCCCCAGAGCGCGTCGTACCTGCAGCACGCGCTCGGCACCACCGCCAAGTGCATCCAGCTCGACGCCGCCTGTGCCGGGTTCGTCGACGGGTTGGCCGTGGCCAGCGCGCTCGATGACCCAGCTGGGCTACGCAACGGCGCTCGTGGTGCACAGCGAGGTGCTCACGGCGCTGTGCGATCCCGACAAGTTCCTTATGCAGGCGATCTTCGCTGACGGCGCCGGCGCGGTGGTGCTGCGCAGCGACCCGGCCGAGACCGGCGGTGTGGTCGCGCTGCGCACCTGGACCGACGGCTCAAAGAGCAGCTGGCTCCAGGCAGGGGGCGGGGTGCTCAGCCCCATGACCCCGGACTCGATGGACGACGGCTCGTACTTCCTCGACATCGACTACCGGGCGATCTTCCCGTTCGCCGTCGAGAAGATGACCCAGGCGCTGGACGCGGTGGTGGCGGACCGTGGTCTCGGTCTCGACGTGCTCGACTGGGTGATCGCCCACCAGACCGGTGTGAACATCACGAGGGCCATCGCCGAGCGCTCCGGCATCCCGGACGACAGGTTCCTGATGACGCTGAGCCACACCGGCAACACCTCCGGCGCCACCATCCCGGTGGCGCTCGACCAGTTCAACCGGGAGGGACGGCTGGCCCCGGGCGCCATGATCGCCCTGCCCACGGTGGGCGGCGGCATGGCATGGGGTGCGGCGCTGCTCTCGTGGGTCGAGACGCCGGCCGGTCGGGCGGCCCGTTCGGGGCTCGACGAGCTCATCGACCTCACGGCCGACCCCGTCGGCGCGACGGTGGTCGCATGATCCTGTTGGTCCTGAGCCTGCTGGTGATCGGCGCCGTGACCGGGTTCCTCGCCCTGAGGGATTGACCCGAGGGATCGACCTGAGGGATCGACCGGCGAGATCGGCCGGGCAGATGGTGGTGGGACCCGCGGTCGGGTCCGCCGTCGACCAGAGGGGAGTGGGTCGGCGGCGTGCTCGTCCGTTAGCCTCGCGGGTCGGTCCTCCCGAGGTCCGACCTGTCGATCGCCCGATCCCGCCGTACGAGAGCGAGTCCCGATGTCCCTGACCGATGCCGCCGCCGAGCAACAGCCGCCCCGCGGCCACGTGAAGGTCGTGTACCTCGGGCCGGTCGCCCCCCACTGGGAGGTGCGGTCGGACTTCGGTGACCATCAGATGGTCGACGACTTCCGGGCGCGGGTCATGGCCCGCCTGCTCCTGCTGCCGCCCCACGATCCGCAGTTCCGCCGCAACCGTGAGCGGGTCGTCCGCGACGCCGAGCGCGAGAACATCGTGCTGGAGTGGGACCTCGGCCTCCCCGAGGACTCCTGACCGAAGGGGTCGTGCACCCCTCGAGATCGTGTCCGGAAGGGCCCGATCGGTGGAGGGGCTGCCGTTAGTCTCTCGGGATGGACGCGGCGTGGTACCTCAATCGTGAGCTCTCCTGGCTCGACTTCAACGCCCGTGTCCTGGCCCTGGCCGAGGACGACAACGTGCCGCTGCTCGAGCGGGCCAAGTTCCTGGCCATCTTCAGCCAGAACCTCGACGAGTTCTTCCAGGTCCGCGTCGCCGGCCTGAAGGACCAGGTGGCAGCGTCGATCACCGCGACGTCGCCCGACGGGCGCACGGCGGCCCAGCAGCTGCTCGACATCCGCGACCAGGTCGACCAGCTCAACGCCCGGGCGCTGGCCATCTTCACCGACTCGATCGTCCCCGGCCTTCGCGAGAACGGCATCGTGTTCTCGAGGTGGGACGAGCTCGACGACGACGACCGCAAGTACCTCGACGAGGTGTTCGAGGAGCGCATCTTCCCGGTGCTCACCCCGCTGGCGGTCGACCCCGGCCATCCGTTCCCCTACATCTCGGACCTGTCGCTCAACCTGGCGGTCATCGTCCGCGACCCGGTCACCCGGGCCCGACGGTTCGCCCGGGTCAAGGTCCCGCTGCTGCTTCCGCGGTTCGTGGTCATGCCCGACGGCGAGCGGTTCGTGCCGCTCGAGCAGGTCATCGCCGCCCACCTCGACACGCTCTTCCCGGGCATGGACATCGAGGGCCACTTCCCGTTCCGGGTCACCCGCAACGCCGATCTCACGCTCGAGGACGAGGACGCCGACGACCTGCTGGCAGCGGTCGAGTTCGAGCTGCGGCGCCGACGCTTCGGCCGGGCGGTGCGGCTCGAGGTCGACGACGTCGATGACCGACGAGATCCGAGAGCTGCTCGAGCGCGAGCTCGACGTGGACGACGACGACGTCTACCAGCACGAGCGGGCCGATCGACCTCGGCGGGCTGTGGTCGGTGCACGGCGTCGACCGGCCCGAGCTGAAGGACCCCGTCTGGGTGCCGATCACCCAGTCCCGCCTGGCCAGCGACGACGACGAGCAGGTCAACTTCTTCCGTGAGCTGCGCAAGGGCGACGTGCTCGTGCACCACCCGTACTCGTCGTTCGCGACCTCGGTCGAGGAGTTCATCCGCCAGGCCTCGGTCGACCCCAAGGTGCTGGCCATCAAGATGACGCTGTACCGCACCTCCGGGCGACAGCTCGATCATCCACTCGCTGATCCGGGCGGCCGAGCGGGGCAAGCAGGTGGCCGCGCTGGTCGAGCTCAAGGCCCGGTTCGACGAGGCCAACAACATCGAGTGGGCGCGAGAGCTGGAGAAGGCCGGCGTCCACGTGGTCTACGGGCTCGTCGGGCTCAAGATCCACACCAAGACCACCCTGGTCGTCCGCGAGGAGCAGGACGGCATGCGCCGCTACTGCCACGTCGGCACCGGCAACTACAACCCCAAGACCGCCCGCCTCTACGAGGACATCGGGCTGCTCACGTGCGATCCCGAGATCGGCTCCGACCTCACGCAGCTCTTCAACTTCCTCACCGGCTACGCCCGCGACGTCAACTACAAGAAGCTGCTCATCGCCCCGCACGACCTGCGGCCACGGCTCACGGCGCTGATCGAGAACGAGATGCAGGCCGTCGGAGACCGACGGCTGACCTTCAAGATGAACAGCCTGGTCGATCCCGAGCTCATCGAGCTGCTCTACCGGGCGTCGCAGGCCGGGGTGAAGATCGACCTCATCATCCGGGGCATCTGCTGCCTTCGGCCCGGCGTGCCCGGCCTCTCCGACAACATCCGCGTGCGGTCGATCGTCGGCCGCTACCTCGAGCACGCCCGCATCTACCGGTTCGCCCACGGCGGCCCCGATGGCGGCCCGGTGCACTACATCGGCTCGGCCGACCTCATGCCCCGCAACCTCGACCGCCGGGTCGAGGCGCTGGCCCCGGTCGCCGACCCCGACCTGCGCGACCAGCTGGACGAGATCATCGAGATCCAGCTGGCCGACGACATCCTGGCCTGGGTGCTCGGCGCCGACGGCACCTGGCACAAGGACGATCAGGGCGGCCGGGTCGACAGCCACCGCCGCCTGCAGGAGCTGGCCCTGGCCCGGCGGCTGCCGTCATGAGCGGCATCGACCGCGACCACATCGAGCGCGAGGTCAAGCTCGAGGTCGACGGCCGCTTCGAGGTCCCCTCGCTCGACGGGGCGTCGCCGCTCGAGCCGCGCCGACTCGACGCGGTCTACCACGACACGGTCGATCTTCGGCTGCTCGACCAGGGCATCACCGTCCGTCGACGCAGCGGCGAGGGGACGCGGTGGACGGTGAAGTTCCCTTCGACCGAGATGGCGGCGGCCGGTGGGCTGGCCCGCCGCGAGGTCGACATCGATTCCGATGCCCTCGAGCCGCCGACAACCGTGAGCGAGCTGGTCGCCCCCTTCCTCGCCGGCGCATCGCTGGAGCCGGTGGCCCGGCTCGTCTCGGTGCGCGAGCGGTTGGCGCTCGTCGCGCCCGACGGCTCGACGCTGGCCGAGGTCGACGACGACCGGGTGAGTGCCCGGGCCATGGTGGCAACCGACGATCGGCGGTCCTCGGGGGCGGAGGTCTCGTTCCGCGAGATCGAGGTCGAGTTCGGGGCCGACGCGCCGGCCGAGCTGATCGACGTGGTGGTGGAGAGGTTCCGGGCCGCCGGTGCCCGCGCCTCCGACGGCACCCCGAAGGTCGAACGGGCGCTGGCGCTGCTGGGACTCCGCTGACGTGCGTGCTCGGGGGACGTCGTGAGCAAGCAGGGCTCCGGCGCGGCCGTCGACGTCATCCAGGCCGCCGGTGGTGTGGTGTGGCGCCGCGATGACGACGAGGTGCAGGTGCTGCTGGTGCACCGGCCCAAGTACGACGATTGGACGCTGCCCAAGGGCAAGCTGGAACCGGGCGAGACACACCAGCAGGCCGCGGTCCGCGAGGTCCGGGAGGAGACCGGGCTGCGCTGCGAGCGCGGTCCCGAGCTGTTCGAGTCGCACTACACCGACGCCAAGGGCCGTCCCAAGGTGGTCCGGTACTGGATGATGACCGTGCGCAGCGGCTCGTTCGAGGACAACGACGAGGTCGACCAGGTGCGCTGGCTGACCGTGGCCAGAGCGGCCAAGGCGCTCAGCTACCCGCGCGACGTCCCCGTGCTCGAGAGCTTCGAGCGCGAGCTTCACCGCTCCGGTCTCGCCTGATCGAGCTACCCCGTCATCTGCGATCTACTCCGTCATCTGGAGGACGGGCCTGACGGGAGGCGTCAGCTCGAACCTTCAGTGTGGTCGCGGTGGCGGCCGGCACCCAACGTTGGCGCGCGGTTCAACTCCCGTTCACCTGGCGCCCCCCTGCCGGACACCCGCCCTTCATAGGGTGGCCCCGGCGTCGAAGCGACGCCGCATTCCGTTCTGACGCTGAAGGAGCGCACGAACTTGACTCTCACCAAACGCGGCACCGTCGTTGCCGTGGCCGTGTTCACGGCCCTCGCACTGTTCACTGCCGCCTGTTCGAGCAACAAGGACGACGTGAAGACGGGCAGCTCGACCGGCGACACCTCGGGGTCGTCGGGCTATGACTACGAGTCCCTCTCGGGCACGCTCAACGGGTCGGGCGCGACCTTCCCGAAGGCGTTCTACGAGAGCGCCATCGAGTCGTTCAGCACGGTGGCCCCGGGTGTCACGGTGAACTACGGCGGCGGCGGCTCGGGCAAGGGCAAGACCGACCTGGCCGACCAGGTCGTCATCTGGGCCGGCACCGACAGCACCGTCAAGGACGAGGACGTCTCGACCTTCAAGGGCGGCGCGTTCCTCTACTTCCCGACGGTCGCCGCGCCGATCACCGTCTCCTACAACCTGAAGGGCGTCACGGAGCTGCAGCTCAGCCCCGACACGCTGGCCAAGATCTTCCAGGCCCAGATCACCACCTGGGACGACCCGGCCATCGCGGCCGACAACCCCGACGCCACCCTGCCGAGCACGCCCGATCGTGGTGGTGCACCGCTCGGACGGATCGGGCACGACCTCGAACTTCACCAAGTACCTCAAGGCCGCTGCTCCCTCGACCTGGACGCTCGATGCCGGTGACACCGTCAACTGGCCGGCCACCACCCAGGCCGGCAACGGCAACGCCGGCGTGGCCCAGATCATCACCGCCGACCGACGGGGCCATCGGCTACGTCGACCTCTCCGACGCCACGGCCAGCAAGCTGACCTTCGCCTCGATCAAGAACAAGGACGGCGAGTTCGTCGCCCCGACGCTCGAGGGCGCCTCGGCGGCGCTGGCCGGTGCCGAGGTCAAGGACAACCTCACCTACAACGCCGCTGAACGCCGTCGGGCGCCGACGCGTACCCGATCACGGCCGGCACCTACATCATCGTCTACGCGAACCAGACCGACGCCAGCGATCGGCGACGCCCTGAAGGGCTGGATCAACTACCTGCTGACCGACGGCCAGGCGCTGGCCGCCGGACGTCGACTTCGCCCCGCTGCCGGCGAGCCTCCAGCAGAAGGCCATCGCCCAGCTCTCGACAGATCACCACCTGGCTCGATCCTTGGCCGCTGGACCGGCCGACGATCTACCGTCGGCCGGTCCACCGAGACCGATCAGGTACCCGTGACGTGACGCCACCTCGCCACACTCGAGCTCGCCGGACACCGCCGCCCGGCGCCCCGACGCCTGCGGCCATGCAGTCGCAGATGCGGGGCCACGGCGGCGGAGGCGACCGTTCTTCCGGGTCGTGGCGCTCGCCGCCGGCCTGGCTGGTGCTGGCCATCCTGGCGCTCATCGCCTGGTCGACCACCAAGGAGGCCTGGCCCGCCTTCACGGAGGAGGGCTCTCCTTCGTCACGTCGGACGACTGGGACCCGCCGGCCAGGCCAGTTCGGGGCGCTGGCGTTCATCTACGGCACGCTGCTGTCGTCGTTCATCGCCCTGCTCTTCGCCGTGCCGGTGAGCCTCGGCATCGCCCTGTTCACCAACGAGGCCGCCCCCCGGCGGCTGCGCAAGCCGTCGTCTACGTGATCGACCTGCTCGCCGCCGTCCCTCGGTGGTCTACGGCCTGTGGGGCGTGCTCGTCCTGGCCCCGAACATCCAGCCCGTCTACCAGTCGATCGCCGACGCCATCGACGGCATCCCGGTGCTCGGCTCGATCTTCGGCGGGCGCGGCCAGCGGCAAGAGCTTCATGACCGCCGGGATCATCCTGGCCATCATGATCATGCCGATCATCACGTCGCTCAGCCGTGAGGTCATCGCCACCGTGCCCGAGCTCGCAGCGGGAGGCGGCCTACGGCATGGGCGCCACCCGCTGGGAGATGATCCGCTACTCGGTGCTGCCCGTGGAGCCGGGGCGGCATCATCGGCGCGGTGATGCTCGGCCTCGGCCGGGCCATGGGCGAGACGATCGCCGTGGCCCTCGTCATCGGCTCGACGGCCCAGATCACATCGCACGTCTTCCTGCCCGGCGACTCCATGGCCGCGGTCATCGCCAACCAGTTCGGCGAGGCCGGCGGCCCTCCACGAGTCCGCGCTGATCGGCCTCGGCGTCGTGCTGTTCGTCATCACGATCCTCGTCAACGTGGTCGCCCGCGGCATCGTCGACCCGCCTCGACCGTCGCACCCAGGGGGCCTGATCGTGACCGACGACCGACTCGACCTCCGCTCCGAGCCGGCGACCGGCGACCGGCGACCCGGCTCGACGCTGTCCTGCTCGAGGTCACCACCAGCCGGGGCCGCCGCGTCCGCAACGGGCTGGCCACGGCGTGGATGTACGGCGCCTTCGTGGTCGCCGTCATCCCGCTCGGCTTCGTCATCTTCTACGTGGTGCAGAAGGGCCTGCCCCAGGTGCTCACGCCGGACTGGTTCACCGAGGACATCCCGGCCGTCAGCCCGCGTGCGCGGGCGGCGGCATGGGCCCGGCCATCGTCGGCACGCTCCTGATCACCCTGGGCGCCACCGCTGATGGCGGTGCCCGCTCGGCGTCCTCGGCGCCATCTACCTCAACGAGTACGGCGGCGAGGGCCGGCTGGCCCGGCTCATCCGCTTCATGGCCGACGTGATGACGGCGTGCCGTCGATCGTGATGGGCCTGTTCATCTACACGATCTACACGCTGCGGTTCGGGCTGAACGGCTTCGGCGGCGCGCTGGCCCTGGCCTGCCTGATGCTGCCGATCGTCATCCGCTCGACCGAGGAGATGCTGCGGCTGGTGCCCGACGAGCTGCGCCACGGCAGCTACGCGCTGGGCAACCGCAAGTGGCGCACGATCCTCACGGTGGTGCTGCCGGCCGCGCTGCGCCGGCATCATCAGCGGCGTCATGCTGGCCGTCGCCCGCGCCGCCGGCGAGACCGCGCCGCTGCTGTTCACCATCGGCGCGGCCCGCAAGCCTCAACCTCAACCTCTTCAGGGCGCCAACACCGCGCTGTCGCTGCAGATCTTCGGCAACGCCCAGACGCCGTTCGCGGCCGCCCAGGACCGGGCCTGGGGCGCGGCGCTCACGCTCGTCGCCATCGTCTTCGTCCTCACCGTCATCGCCCGCATCGTCGCGCCCGCTTCTCGCTCAAGCACTCCTGAGGTCGCCCCGCCATGTCGCTCCAGCACCCTCCGCCCGTCCCGACCCCCCCGGAGGTCCCGTTGATGGCTCCCGACCAGACGGCGCCCACGACCGCCCCGGCCGCCCGATCGCCGGCGCCGCGGCGCGCCCGCGGTCGTCCCCGAGGCCGGCCCGGTCGACGACGCAGCCGACGCCGCGCCGGTCGTGTTCGACGTGCGCGGACCTCAGCGTCTACTACGGCGGCTTCCGGGCCGTGCGCGACGTCGAACCTGCAGATCCGCCAGCACGAGATCACCGCGTTCATCGGGCCGTCGGGCTGCGGCAAGTCCACCGTGCTGCGCTGCTTCAACCGCATGAACGACCTCATCGAGGGCTGCCGGGTCGAGGGCACGATGCTCTACCACGGCGTCGACCTCTACGACGCCAAGATCGACCCGGTCGAGGTGCGCAAGCGCATCGGCATGGTGTTCCAGAAGCCGAACCCGTTCCCCAAGTCGATCTACGACAACGTCGCCTTCGGGCCCAAGCTCGCCGGGCATCGAAGGGCAACCTCGACGACATCGTCGAGCAGGCGCTGCGCCGGGCCGCGCTGTGGGACGAGGTGAAGGACCGGCTCAAGAAGTCGGCCCTGGGCCTGTCCGGCGGCCAGCAGCAGCGGCTCTGCATCGCCCGCGCCATCGCCGTCGAGCCCGAGGTGGTGCTGATGGACGAGCCGTGCTCGGCGCTCGACCCCATCGCCACCGCGCGCATCGAGGACCTGATGCAGGAGATCAAGAGCCGACTACACGATCGTGATCGTGACCCACAACATGCAGCAGGCGGCCCGGGTCAGCGACCGCACCGCCTTCTTCACCACCGAGGTCAACGAGACCAGCGACACCCGCACCGGCGTGCTCGTCGAGTACGACGGCACCGACAAGATCTTCTCGAACCCCGCCGACGAGCGGACCGAGAACTACGTCACCGGCCGCTTCGGCTGATCGGCGCTGGCGAGCCCGCTGCGGGTCGACCTACAGCGCCGAGCTCGAGCAGCTCCGCCTGCAGGTCGAGGTCATGGGCGTGCGCGTCGACCAGAACCTCGAGCGCATGCGCGAGGTGCTCGAGACCGGCGACGCCGTCGCTGGCCGCGCACGCGCTGGCAGCCGACGACGACATCGACGCCATGAACGTGTCGCTCACCGAGCGGTGCTACGAGCTGCTGACCCGCGAGAACCCGGTGGCCTCCGACCTGCGCCTCGTCGTGTCGGTGATGCGCGTCACAGCGAGCTCGAGCGGGTCGGCGACCTGGCCCTGCGGGTCGTGAAGCTGGCGCCCGACCACGACCTGCTCGCCGCGTCGACCCGCAGCTTCGACATCCTGCAGGTGATGGCCGACGAGGCCGTCGAGCTGTTCCGCGACGCGCATGCGGGCCTGGGCCACCCACGACCTCGAGCTCGCCGCCGAGCTGGTCGCACGGGTCGCCGTCGATCGACCTGGACCTACGCGCAGCTGATCGAGACCCTGCTCGCGGCTCGACGGGCCCGACGCCGACCGCCGTGGCCATGCGTACCCTGGTGGCCGGCCAGGCCCTCGAGCGCATCGCCGACCACGCCGCCATCCTCGGCGCCGGCTCCGGTACCTGGTCACCGGCGACCCCGGCCACCTGGCCGCCGAGATCCGGCTGAGGCACCGATGCACCGAGAGGTCACACCATGGCGAGGCCACCACTGAGCGAGGCCGGCGATGCGAGCGACGCACGTTCCACCAGGAGCTCGACCAGATCCGAGCCGACATCGTCCGGCTGGCCGCCCTGGTCACCGAGTGCATCCCCCGCGGCACCGAGGTGCTGCTGGCCAACGACCTGCAGGGGGCCCAGCAGCTCATCGAGGACGACGACGCGCTCGACACGCTCGCCCTCGACATCGAGGAGCGCTGCTACCAGGTGCTGGCCCTCCAGCAGCCGATGGCCAGCGACCTGCGCGCGCTCGATCACCGCCATCCGGCTCACCTCGGAGATCGAGCGCTCGGGCGACCTGATGGTCAACGTCGCCAAGGGCGCCCGCCGCATCTACGGCGTCGAGTTCGACCCGCGCGCTGCGGGGCCTGATCGAGCGGATGAGCGAGGAGGCCACCCGCCTCTTCCGCCTGGCCATCGACGCCTACGTCGAGGGCAACGCCAGCCTGGCCGCCGCGCTCGACGACATGGACGACCGGCTCGACCTCCTGCACAAGGACTACATCCAGGCCATCTTCGAGTCGCCACCACGCCGGCGACATCGACCTGCAGGCCGCGGTGCAGCTGGCCCTCATCGGCCGGTACTACGAGCGCATCGGCGACCACGCCGTGAACATCGGCGAGCGGGTCGAGTACATGGTCACGGCTGGCTGCCCGAGCACACCGGCGCGGCCCGCGCTGCACGCCCGCCAGGAGCGCGTCGACGCCGACCAGGCGGCCGAGCTCGACCTCGCCGGCCGCGACGACGGGTCGACCGACCGTGCTCGCCGGACCGACGGCGTCGATCCCGGCGCCGATGCCGGCATCGACGCCGAGCACCGACGGCTGATCGACCGTGATCGTCGTCGCTCGTGCGTGATCGCCGGCGCGCTCGCGGTCGCGCTGCGGCGTCGTGGTGCGCACGGCGCCGGTCGCTGGCGCGCCGAGCTGGCCGAGCAGCGGCGCATCGCCGACGCGAGCACGGCCGAGGCCGCGGCCGAACGGGCCCAGGCCGAGGACGACCCGGCTGCGCCTCGACCAGGCGCTCGACGCCATCCCCCAGGGCGTGGTCATCGTCGACGCCGACGGCAAGGTCGTGTTGCGCAACCACGTCGCCGACACCTTCGCCGACGCCCGCCACGGCGACGCGCTGGTCGAGGCGGCCATCGACGAGCTGCTCGCCGACGGCGCTCGAGCGGGCAGGACGGGCATCCGCACCATCGACCTGTTCGGGCCGCCCCGGCGCACGCTGGTCATCGCCGCCACTCCGCTGCCCGACGGCGCGCCTGGTGCGTGGTCGACGACGTCACCGAGCGCCGCCGGCTCGAGGCCGTGCGGCGCGACTTCGTGGCCAACATCAGCCACGAGCTCAAGACGCCGGTCGGGGCCCTGGGCCTGCTGGCCGAGACGCTGCTCGCCGAGGACGACGCCGCGGTCGCCACCGGCTGGCCGAGCGCATCGTGAACGAGGCGTTCCGGGTGGCCGCACGATCGAGGACCTGCTCGAGCTCAGCCGCATCGAGGGCGAGGAGGTCGCCGCCCACGAGCCGGTGGCGGCTCGCCTGGTGGTGGCCGAGGCGGTCGAGCGCATCCGCCCGGCCGCCGAGCAGGCCGGCATCGAGGTGGCCGTCGAGGATCGACGCGGGCCGACGACGGCGCGCTGGCCGTCCTCGGCGATCGCCGCCAGCTGGTGTCCGCGCTCTACAACCTGCTCGACAACGCGGTGAAGTACTCCGACGCCGGCGTCGACGGTCGAGGTGCGGGCCCGGCTCCGACGGGGTCGAGCGTCGTGCATCGCAGGTGCAGGACCACGGCATCGGCATCCCCAGGCCGACCTCGAGCGGGTCTTCGAGCGCTTCTACCGGGTCGACCAGGCCCGCAGCCGCGAGACCGGCGGCACCGGCCTCGGCCTGGCCATCGTCCGCCACGTGGCCACCAACCACGACGGCGAGGTGCGGGTCGAGTCCCGCCTGGGCGAGGGCTCGACCTTCACCCTCGTCGCTGCCCGACGAGCGGGCCCACAGACCGGCCCACAGCCCGGCCACCAACGCCGGCCGCCAAGCCCGAGAGGAGCCAGATGAGCCCGTCCACGTCGGTGCTGGTCGTCGAGGACGAGGACTCCTTCGTCGACGCGCTCACCGTCGGGCTCACGCGCGAGGGCTTCACGGTGCAGCGTGGCCCGCGACGGGGCCGAGGCGCTCGACATGTTCGACGACGTGCAGCCCGACCTGGTGCTGCTCGACGTGATGCTGCCCAAGGTGTCGGGCATCGACGTGTGCCGCGAGCTGCGGGTCGCGTTCGAGCGTGCCGATCATCATGGTCACGGCCAAGGGCGCCGAGATCGACACGGTGGTCGGCCTCGAGGTCGGCGCCGACGACTACGTCACCAAGCCGTACCGGCTGCGCGAGCTGGTGGCCCGCATGCGGGCCGTGCTGCGCCGCCGGTCGACCGAGGAGGCGCCGGTCGCCGCTCGCGTGCTGCTCGACGAGGTCGTCGAGGTGGGCGACGTGCGGGTCGACCACGAGCGCCACGAGGTGGTCATCCGGGGCGCCGAGGTCCGCCTGCCGCTCAAGGAGTTCGAGCTGCTGGCGCTGCTCCTCGAGAACGCCGGCCGGGTGCTGACCCGGGAGACCCTGATCGACCGGGTGTGGGGCGCCGACTACGTCGGCGACACCAAGACCCTCGACGTGCACATCAAGCGGCTGCGGGCCAAGGTCGAGCCCGATCCGGCCGCACCCGACGCGGATCGTCACGATCCGGGGCCTGGGCTACAAGTACGAGAGCCCCGCTGACCGGTCGCCGGGGACCGGCCCCAGCGGCGGGCCACCTAGCATTGGTCCGATGACCGCCGCCTACCCGCAGCTCCCCGGCCGGGACCCGCGGCGTCCCGTACACGGCTCCGCCGTTCACCCGCCTGGCCCGCACCCACGCCTTCTCGGTGGCGGGCGACGCCCTGTTCGCCGTCGCCCTGGCCGGGTCGGTGTTCTTCGCCGTGCCCCTCGGGCAGGCCCGGTGGAAGGTCGCGCTCTACCTGCTGCTGACCTTCGCCCCGTTCGCGGTGGCGGCCCCGCTGATCGGGCCGGTCCTCGACCGGCTGAAGGGCGGCCGCCGCTGGATGATCGTCGGCTCGATGGTGCTTCCGGGCGCTGCTGTGCGTGCTGATCGTGCGCGACATCTCGCCACATCACCTTCTACCTCGAGGCCTTCCTGATGCTGGTCTCGGCAAGGCCTACCTGATCTCCCGGGCCGCGGTCGTGCCCACCACGGTGCCAACGACCAGGAGCTGGTCGAGGCCAACTCGAAGCTCAGCCTGCTCAGCGGGGTGGCCGCCGTGGTCGCCGCCATCCCCGGCGCCATCCTGCTCAAGCTCGGCGGCGAGACCCTCGGCCCACAGCTGACCTGGGCCTGGCCGCCATCGTGTTCGCGGTCGGCGCCGGCTTCGCCACCGATGCTGCCCAGGTGGTGGTGGCCGACCGAGCCGCCGGGGGCGGCCGAGAAGCTCGAGCTGCGCAGCGCCGGCATCCGGCTGGCCGCGTCGGCCATGGGCTGATCCGGGCCGCGGTCGGGCTGCTGCTGCTCATGCTGGCCTTCGACTTCAAGGCCGGCGACATCCCACTGTGGTTCGTCGGCGCGGCCGGGCTGATGGCCCAGGCCGGCGTGCTCAGCCGGCGCCGCCCTGGCCCCCCGCCTGCGCAAGTCTTCGCCGAGGCGCGGATCATCGTCGGTTCCCTGGCCGTCACCTGCCTCGGCGGGTTCCTGGCGCTGGTCATCGGCGGGGTCGTGGCGGCCGCCCTGCTCTCGTTCATCCTCGGGGCGACGTCGGGCACGGCCAAGCAGGCCTTCGACGCCCTCGTGCAGCGCGACGCCCCCGATGCCAACCGGGGTCGCTCGTTCGCCCGCTTCGAGACCCGCTTCCAGCTGGCCTGGGTCATCGGTGCGTTCATCCCCGTGGTGCTCTCGGCATCGGCGTGCCGATCCCCGTCGAGATCGGGTACTTCCTCATCGGGGTGCTGATGGCCATCGGCCTGGTGTCCTACTACTTCGGCCAGCGTCGGGTCGCCGCCGGCACCTACGACTGGGAGTCGCCGACCCAGAAGCTCATCCGCAAAGGCCTGCGGCGGGGCGATCCCGCCGCGGTCGAGGCTGCCGCGCGAGCTCGGGATCGACCCCACCACCGCGTCGGGGACGACGGCCCGCTTCCCCCGTCGACGCCACCGCCACCGCCGGCGCCACCGCAGGCACCGCCAGCACCCGCGCCGGTCGCGCCGTCGGTCCCTGGCGTGGGAGCCACCCCAGGGTTTCGTGTCCCGACCCCTCGACGCCGAGACCGATCTGGCCGGCGCCGTCGACCGGCGCCGCCGCACGTCCCGCCGCCCGCTGTTCGACGGTGAGGCGGTCGAGGCCACCACCGTCGATGCCACAACGGTCGGTGCCACTCCCGTCGGGGAGGACGACGAGCAGCCGACCCTTCCTCTCGACTTCGGGGGATCCCTCGTCGATCCCACGCTGATCGACACGAAGCCCTCGCCCGACGCCGAGGCCGACACCCGCTTCGCCGAACCCCGCTGGCGCGACAGCCCCCGCTGAGGATCGGCCCCCGGACCGCGAGTCAGCGAGTCAGGTCGGCAGGTCGATGCGGGCGAGCCACAGGCCGGGGGCGTCGACCTCGGCCGGGGTGGGCAGGTTGTCGGCCGAGGCCCAGAGGCGGGCCAGACCCTCGGCGCCGGCCCGCTCGACGACGCCGTCGACGAAGGCCGCGCCCACGGTCGTACTGGGCCTGGGTGAGCTCGAGCCCGAACAGCCGCTCGACGAACCGGTCGGACTGGTCGGCCTCGACCCGGCGACGGCGCACCGCCTCGGTGACCATCGAGTACGAGCCGACCAGGCCGGTGCCGATCTGGTCCATGATGTGGTCGACGTAGCCGACGATCACGGCGACGAGGGCCTCGAGGCGGGGGAGCAGCTCGCGCTGGGCAGGCGACTGGATGGCGCCGAGCAGGGTCTCGGGATCGCCGAACATCTGCTGGAGGCCCGGCATGTCGCCCGGGGTTCGACATGTCGACCTCGCCGAGCTGGCGCTCGAGGCTGCCGGGATCGGCCTCGAACCCGGCGAGGTAGGCGGCGAGCATGCCCTCGAGCGCGGTCCGCACGTGGGGCACGCCGAGCACCGCGTGGGTGGCGATCTCGTGGAGGCAGACCCACAGGCGGAGGTCGTCGCCGGGGAGGCTCCACTCCTCGCCGAACTGGTCGAGGTTGGCGCGTGACGATGGTGAGCTCGTCGGCGGGCGGGCGGGGGATCGGGCAGGTCGTACTGGCCGAACGAGCGCTGGGCCAGGTGGCCGACCATCGAGCCGGCGGTCATGCCGAGCATGGTCGGCCCGATCATCTGCATGAGCGGGGCCATCCACGCCATCGGGATCGGCGGCGCTGGGTGCCTCGTCGGGCACGACCGGTTCGTCCTGGTGCAGCGACCCGGCCAGCTTCTCGAACAGCGGGCGGTAGGCGTCGAGCGCCTGCTGGGCCCACTGGGTGCGGGTGACGGGGACGATGGTGACGCCCCGACCGGTGATCGATGTCGACAGGCCGGTGGCGTTGGCGACCTGGAGGTCGGCCACCCGGGCGAGCTGCTCGATCTTGATGCGCTCGAGCGGGTCGACGTTGGGCTCGCTGGTGGTCGTGTCGCCGGTGGCGATGGAGAGGGCCAGCTGGCGGGCGGCGTCCCAGTTCACCGGCCCCTGCTGCTGGAAGAGCTTGGCCAGGTCGCCGAAGATCGGCATCCCCTTGAACGGGTTGTCGTCACCGAAGGGATCGTCACCCGGGCCACCGGGGAGGCCGAAGTTGCTCATCGCGAGCATGGTAGGCGGCTGACGGTCACGATCCGCCCGCGGGTCAGGCGGATCTGGCGCCCGTCCAGATGGTGCGGGTCCGGACCGAACCGGGCATCATGGCGCCATGAGCCAGACCGTCGTGATCGCCGGGGCCGCCGGCCCGTTGGGGCGCCGGGTGGCCGCCTTGGCTGCCGCCGATGACGCCGTGACCCGGGTGCTGGCAGTCGGGCCCGGTGTGCTGGCCGCCGAGATGCCCCCGTCGACCGACTGCCGCGCCATCGCACTCGACGACCCCGAGATGAAGGGCTTCCTGGCCGAGGCCGACGTGCTCGTGCACCTCGGATCGGGCGAGGGCCACGGACCCGATGGCCTGCCGTCCAGTGGGTCGGCGTCATCCGATCTGGCCGCCACCCGGGCGCTGCTCGACGCGGCGGCCGCGGTCGGCGTGGCCCACGTGGTGATCCTCTCGAGCGCGATGGTCTACGGAGCGTGGGCCAACAACCCCGTGCCGCTCACCGAGGACGCGCCGCTGCGCCCCGACCCGGGCCTCCCCTACGCGTCGGCCAAGGCCGAGAGCGAGCGGGTGGTGTTCGAGTGGCGGGCGGCCCAGTCGGGTCCGGCGCCCAAGGTTGCGGTCCTGCGGCCGACGGTGTCGGTCAGCGGAGAGTCCATCGAGTGGCTGTCGACCTCACCGTGGTCGGCGGCGGCGCTCCGGGCCTCGGGCACCGACCGCCCCAGCCAGTTCCTCCACCTCGACGACCTGGCCTCGGCCATCGACCACGTCCGCCGTGCGTCGCTCGACGGCCCGTTCAACGTGGCGCCCGACGGCTGGCTCCCGGCCGATGTGCTGCGCGACCTGGCCGGCCCGGTCGGTCGGCTGCACCTGCCGGCCGGCCTGAGCGGTCGTCTGGCGATGCTGCGGGCCGACATGGGCACGAGCGGCCCTCCCGAAGGGTGGGCCTACACCCGCCATTCGTGGGTTGTGGCCAACGATCGCCTGCGGGCCACCGGATGGCAGCCCCGCCACTCCAGCGAGGAGGCCTACGTCGAGGCCGACCCTGGCGGACCGCTGGCCTCGATGAGCCCCCGTCGCCGTCAGGAGCTCTCGCTCCTCGCCGCCGCCGGCGTCATCACCCTGGCCGTCGGCAGCACGGTGTGGGCGATCCGCCGCCGTCGTCGTCACCGCCGCTGAAGGTCGGCTCGCAGTCGGTCCGAGGGCGCCCGGAGCGGCGCGCAGCACCACCGACCGGCCTGGGATGGGCGAAGCTGCCCGCCTGCGAGCCGAGAGCCTGCGAGCCGAGAGCCTGCGAGCCGAGAGCCGAGCGTTACGGCACAGAGAGCTTCTCGGCGAGGATGGCGAGGGCCACCTGATCGCCTCCGTCCCGTTCGTAGGTGATGCCCACGGACTGGTTCGGCTTGTACTCCCGCAGCGCCACCACGAGGTCGGAGCTGGACCCGATCGGGTGGTTGTCGATGCCGAGCACGATGTCGCCGGCTTCGAGGCCGGCGTTGGCCGCCGGGCTGCCCGGCGTGACCGAGTCGATGCGGGCACCGGTGCGACCCAGCCGATCGGTCTCGCTCTCGGACAGGTCGCGGGTTTCGACCCCCAACCAGGAATGGACGACGTGGCCGAGGGTGATGAGCTCGTCGGCCTCGCCCTTGGCGAAGCCGATCGGGGTGGCGTAGCGGGGCACCAGCACGGCGGCCTTGGTGTTGACCGGGTTGGTCGTCTCGGTGGCGCCCAGCTCACCGTCGTCGCCGCCGAGGCCGCGGCGGGTGACCAGGCCGATGACCGCGCCGGAGCTGTCGATCAGGACCGCGCCGGATCCGGCGGTGGACACCCGGACGTTGGTCTGGATCATGCCGTGCATCGACGAGCCGCCGCCGCCATCGTCGACCCGGCGGTCGAGCGCGCTGATCAGCCCGACCGACACGTTCGGCGAGCCGGACTTGCCCGGCGTGCACTCGATGGCGATGGTCGGCTCGCCCAGCTGGAGCGGCGTGTCCATGCCGAGCACCGCCGTGCTCAGCTGCTCCCGGTCGATCTTGACCACGGCCACGTCGGTGGCCCGGTCGACGCCGATGACGACTGCCGGCAGCACCGTGCCGTCGTAGAGCTGCACGGTGATCCCCTCCGCGCCCTCGACCGCGTCGGCCGTGGTGAGCAGGTGGCCGTCGTCGCGGAACACCACTGCGGTGCTGGACACGATGCCGCTGGCCTTGGTGGCGTCGATGCGGGCGACGGCCGGGAAGACGCCGTCGGCGATGGCCAGCTCGGTGGGCGCAGGGTCCTTCGGGGCCGAGAGCTGGATGGTCTCGACCGGCCGGACCGGCCGCTTGGACTGGAACCCGCCGACCGCGAAGACGGCGACCAGCATGGCGGCCGCGCCCACCAGACCCGATGCCACGCCGATGCCGATCGTGCGACGCCGGTTCGGTGGGGCCGTGATGACGGTGATCGGCGTGCCCGACCCGAGCTCGGACGGGTGGCGCCAGAGGCGGTCGTCCTGAGGGAGAGGAGGGCCGAACCCGGGCGCGTCTTCGGGTTCGTCTTCGAGGGGCACGGGCGAAACGATAGTGAGGGCGGGGCCCCAGGTGGCCGCGCCCTCGCGTCGGCCCTGAGGGTGCGTCGCCTACGATGGCCGCGTGATGCCACCTGCCGGAGTCGACGACTGGATCGGCCTGTCAGCCGATCCGCTGCCGTTCGGCGTGGCGGCCGACTGGGCGGTGCTCCCTCGATGTGGCGCCGTCGTGGTCTTCAGCGGCACGGCCCGCGACCACTCCGCCGGCCGTGACGGGGTGCACGCCCTGGAGTACGAGGCCTACGAGGAGCAGGCCCTGCCTCGCATGCAGGCGATCGCCGCCGAGGCTCGCCGGCAGCTGGCCCGAGCTCGGTCGGCTGGTCCTGCTGCACCGCACCGGTCAGGTCCCGCTGGGCACCTCCGCGGTGGTCGTGGTCGCCTCCGCACCGCACCGGGGCGAGGCGTTCGACGCGGCCCGGTTCGCCATCGACGCGCTCAAGGCGACGGTGCCGATCTGGAAGCGGGAGACGTGGGACGGGGGCGAGAGCTGGGGCCTCGAGGCCCAGCATCTCGTCGAGCTCGACGAGATGTCGGCGCCCTCTCGGAGACCCGGCCATGAGCAACGCCGGCTTCCTGCTCATCGCCGTCGCAGGCATCGTCGCCGGATCGTTCGCGGTGTGGGCCCTCAACCGCAAGCCCAAGACCTTCATGTCGAGCATCGACGACTTCTCGCGTGAGATGAAGGCGCTCGGCCGTGACACCGACGAGCCCCACCCGAGCCGCCGCCGCAAGCGCCCCACGCAGCCGCCGGGCCGCCGGCCGCGCACGTCGGGGCAGACCACCGGCATCAACGCTCCGGGCACCCGGCGTGAGGTCATCAACGGCCCGGCCGGACCTCCGGCCCCGGCCGATCCCGAGGAGCAGCGGCCATGGCACGCGACCTCGCCATCGATCTCGGCACGGCCAACACGCTGGTGTACGCGCGCGGCGAGGGCATCGTGTTGAACGAGCCCTCGGTGATCGCGCTCAACAGCCGCACGCAGGACGTGCTGGCCATGGGCCACGAGGCGTGGCAGATGATCGGCCGCACGCCCAGCTACATCGTGGCCGTGCGTCCGCTGCGCAAGGGCGCCATCACCGACTTCGAGATCACCCAGCGCATGATCCGCCTGCTGCTCCAGCGGGTCGGGGTGAGCCGGTTCAACCGCCCGCGGGTCGTGATCTGCGTGCCGTCGGCCATCACCGCCGTCGAACGCCGGGCCGTGATCGAGGCGGCCAAGCGCGCCGGCGCATCGGAGGCCCACCTGATCGAGCAGCCGATGGCCGCGGCCATCGGCGCCGGGCTGCCGATCAACGAGCCGATGGGCAACATGGTCGTCGACATCGGCGGCGGCACCTCGGAGACCGCGCTCATCTCGCTCGGCGGCGTGGTCGCGCTCGAGGCCGTCCGGGTCGGGTCGTTCGACATCGACGCCCACATCCAGACCTACATCCGGCGCGAGTACGGCATCGCCATCGGCGAGCGCACCGCAGAGGAGATCAAGGTCACGATCGGCTCGGCCTGGCCGACCGAGGACGAGTACGCGGCCGAGGTCCGGGGTCGCGAGCTGATGAGCGGCCTGCCCAAGACCGTCGTGCTGTCGGCCGAGGAGGTCCGCGAGGCCATCGACGAGCCGGTGTCGGCCATGGTCGACTCCGTGGTCGCGTGCCTCGGCCAGGCTCCTCCCGAGCTGGCCCAGGACCTCATCATCCAGGGCATCCACCTCGTCGGGGGCGGCGGCATGCTCCGCGGCCTCGACCTGCGCCTGGCCCAGGAGACCGCGATCCCGGTGCACCTGGTCGAGGCCCCGCTCGAGTGCGTCGTGCTCGGCGCCGGCCACTGCATCGAGGCCTTCGACGCCCTCAAGGTCATGTTCATGGTCTGACCTCGAACCCCCTGCGAGATCTGCCCAAGACTTGAAGATCGGGCGGGAGTTCTCTCACGGGACCTTCGGGCGGTGTGAGGCGGACGCGCCGCGGCTACCGATTCGGGTTCGGATGTCGGGGTGCGGGAGCGCGATCTCGTAGCGTCGGGCGGGTGACGGTCAGTCGACGGACCCTGCTGATCGGTGGGGGAGCCCTCGGGGTGGTCGCGCTGGCCGGCGTGGGAGGGGTCGGGCTGGTCGAGGAAGGCGTGCTCCCCGGGAAGCAGCGCCTGCATCGGGCGCTCGGCGGGTTCGGAGCGCTCCTGCTCGCGTCGGATCTCGGCCCGTGGCGGGTGGCCGCGGTGGCGGCGTCGAGCCCGGCGCTCTGGACCCGGTCGGCGGCCGCCCAGCTCGAGTTCATCGGGCAGCACCTCGCATGAGCCCGAGGCTGATCGTGCTCAACGGCCCGCCGGCGGTGGGCAAGTCGACCCTTGCTCGTCGCTACGCGTCGGACCACCCCAGCGCGCTGCGGCTCGACGTCGACGAGCTGCGTGAAGCCATTCCGAACTGGCGCGGGAGCCCTGGTCAGTCGGGGCTGCGGGCCCGTGCCGTGGCCGTGACGATGGCCCGAGGTCATCTGGGCGCCGGTCAGGACGTGATCATCGCCCAGCTCTACGGGCGGGCCGACGGTCTGCTCGAGCTCGAGGCGCTGGCCGACGAGTGCGAGGCGGACTTCCACGAGATCGTGATGATCGCCGACCTCGACGCAACGCTCGAGCGGTTCGTCGAGCGGGGCGGTCCTCACCTCGACGATGCGCTGGCCACGCCCGCGGGCCTCGACACCGTCCGCGATCTCAACGCCCGCATCGAGCGTGTGCTCGCGGAACGACCCGGCGCCGTCGTGGTGGAACCGGTCTGGGGCGACCTCGACGCGACCTACGACCTCGTCCTGGCCGCGATCGAGGGCCGAGTCGGACAGGCCCGGCAGGAACGCCCGCATCGTCGCGATCACGACTGACGAGGCGCCCTAGCGTGGCGCGGATGCCGCGCGATGACGATGTGGGCGAGGGGGAGCGCGGGTTGCACCGGGGTCGGCGCCGTCGACGCCCCCGTTCGGGCGATGAGGTGTTGGCGGCGGAGGATCGGGCCCGTGTCGCGTGGGAGGACCTCTGCGCCACTTCGATGCTGCGCCGAGGTGGTGGGCAGCTGCTGGTGATGGACGGCCCCGGGGACGCGGCCGGGATCTGTCCGCTTCGGCCGCTGGCCCAAGTGGTGGCGGCGAGGCTGGACCTCGATCGGCTCGGTCCTGGCCCACGGCCGAGGAGCCCGGTGTCGCCTTCGCTCGACGACCTGGCCGACACGCTCGAGCTCTACCGCTGGGGCGACGGGTACGCCGACTACCCCGGCACCGACGCCGTGTCGGGTGACGACAACGCGGCTGTCGTGCGCGCCGCGCTGCAGGCACACGACCAGCTCGTCCCGCCGGGCGCCGACAGCATCTGGCTGCACCGTGCCAAGCGGACCTTCGAGGCGCTGCCGGCGGGTCCCCGGCGGGCCGAGCTCGCCGGCCGCCTGTTCCTGGCGACCGGCATCGAGCGGTACACGGCGATCGCTGCGGGCCCCGAGGCGGACGCCGCTCGCCCGCCCGACGACCTGCCCACGGCGGACGACCTCTGGGGCCGGCCCCCTGCAGGCAACCTCGGGCTGTTCGCCCGCGTCCTGGTCGACGTCTCCGGCGAGCCGCAGCCGCGCGGAGCAGCCGCGCTCGATCAGTACCTCGAGCGGGTGTGGCGCGAGGCGCGCGATCCCGGTTCAGGACTGTTCACCGCCGGTGGGATCGGCCGGTCCGGAGGTCGGGGCCCGACGCTGGATCATGCATCCGTCGTACGGCTCTTCGCCTTGCAGGCGGGCTGATCCCACCGGCTGATCTCGAAGCAGGTTTCCCCCGTGCTTCGGCTCTCGCACGACCGCGATCGGCGCGCTGGAGGCGCCTGTGGGTCGGGCGGGTGTCGCGGGTCTGGAGGGTCTGGGCGATCGACGCCTACCGGACGACCCGCAGGTAGTCGATGAAGGTCTGCGCGGGGAGCGTCGAGTCGACGATCCTCCCACCGCTGGATCCGCCCAGCGCCGTGTTGATCATCACGAACATCGGCGTGGCCGGCACGTTCTCGCGGAGTGTGCAGGTGGTCTTGCCGTCGATCTTCCAGATGAGCGAACCCGGTGCCCAGACCAGCGTGTAGGTGTGCCAGTTCGCGCTCACATCGGTGGTGCTGGCGTCGCACCCGGAGGAGCCTGCGCTGGTGATCAGTCCCTGGTGGACGCTGGTGCGGCCACCGCCGTAGATCTCGGCGACGTCGATCTCCTGCGAGCCGGAACCGGGCCAGTTGCAGGTCCCCACGTTGTCCGGGGTGGACACGTTCGACGCCTGGCAGCCCGCGCCCAACATCCACACCGCCGGCCAGGTTCCCGTCCCGCCCGCGAACCGGGCCCGGAACTCGAGGGTCCCGAACGTGAAGTTCGCCGTCTTCCACTGCACCATGCCCGACGTGTAGCGGTGGCCGGGGCAGCTCGAGTCGACCTTGGTGGTGATGACCAGGCTTCCGCCGTTCTCGACCACGTTGGCTGGTCGATAGCACTGCACCTCGCTGTTGCTCCCGTCGCCGGGGCGGTTCAGTGCGGTCCATGCGGTGCCCAACGGCGCGCTGGAGAACTGGTCGTCGAAGGTCGTCACCGTGCCCGCGCACCCCGATGCGGCGAGGCATCCGACGACGGTCAACATGACGATCCACCAGTGGCGGTGCATGGCTGCGGGCTCCCTCCCTCACGAACGTTGGGAGTGTGGCACCACCGCGCCGGCGAGGCCCACCTCAGCGGTGGGCCCGCGTGTGGCCGGGCGTTGTGCGACAGTGCCTCCATGGCCACTGCCGAGCAGCCGAGCACGCTGATCATCGACCGGTCCGAGTCGATCGTGACGGTCACCATGAACCGGCCGGAGCGTCGCAACGCGCTGTCGCTCGACCACCTGCTCGAGCTCACCGAGGCGTTCCGCGCCATAGGTGCCACCGATGCCCGGGGCATCGTGCTCGCTGCCAACGGACCGGCCTTCTCGGCCGGCCACGATTTCGCCGACATGGTCGGCGCCGACCTCCAGGCGATGCGGGCCCTGCTGCAGACCTGCACCGACCTGATGCTGCTCATCCAGGACCTTCCTCAGGTCGTGATCGCCCGGGTGCACGCGCTGGCCACCGCGGCGGGCTGCCAGCTCGTAGCCAGCTGCGACCTGGCCATCGCGGCGGAGTCGGCCGCGTTCGCCGCCCCCGGGGGCAAGGCCGGCTGGTTCTGCACGACGCCCATGGTGGCGATCGGTCGCAGCATGGGACGCAAGCGGGCCCTCGAGCTGGCCCTCACCGGTGACGCCATCGACCCCGCCACCGCGGCCGATTGGGGCCTCGTCAACCACGTCGTGCCCGATGATCAGCTCGATGCCGCGGTCGCCGATCTCATCGCCCGCGCCACCCGCGGCAGCGCCTCGTCCAAGGCCATGGGCAAGCGGGCGTTCCACACCCAGATCGGCATGGACCTGCCCCAGGCGTACGCCTACGCCATCGAGGTCATGGCCGCCGCCAGCCAGACCCCCGATGCCAAGGAGAACGTCGCTGCCTTCCTCGAGAAGCGCAAGCCAACTTTCTAGGCTCTCGGCTCGCGAGCTCGCCTGCGAGCGGCTTCGCCCATCCCGGGCTGGTCGGTGGTGCTGCTGCGCTCCGCACGCGGACGGCTCTCGGCTCGCGAGCTCGCCTGCGAGCGGCTTCGCCCATCCCGGGCTGGTCGGTGGTGCTGCTGCGCTCCGCACGCGGACGGCTCTCGGCTCGCGAGCTCGCCTGCGAGCGGCTTGGCCCATCCCGGGCTGGTCGGTGGTGCTGCTGCGCTCCGCACGCGGACGGCTCTCGGCCCGCGCGAAGGCGGCGATGTCAGTGGAAGTCTGCGTCCTCGAAGTCGGCCTGGGTGAACTCCTTCGCCTCGACGAGCACGATCCAGTTCCCGGAGTTGTCGCGCATCAGGGCTTCCACGCCGTAGGGCCGGTCCTGCGGCTCCTGGATGAACTCGACGCCCTTGGCCACGAGCTCCTCATGGGTCTTGCGGCAGTCGTCGACGTGCAGTCCGACACCGGGGAGGCCTCCCTCGGCCTGGGCTCGGGTCAGTGCCGCGATGAGGTCGTCGGACAACGGCTTGCTCGGCGTGGTCAGGTGCAGGTGGAGCTCGGGCTGGCTGGGGTGACCCACCGTCACCCAGCGGAAGTCCTCGCCGAGCTTGACGTCGTCGCGGGCCTCGAAGCCCAGGACATCGGTGTAGAAGGTGAGCGCGTCGTCGAGGTCGGTGACCCAGACGCTGACGAGGGAGACGTTGGTGATCATGGGACGAACGCTATGACGACGCCGCGGTCGTTCGCTTCTCCCCGCTTGCGGATCCGCGCTCGACCAGTCCCGACATGAAGACGTAGCAGCCCGGGATACGCGTCGATGCACCTCCGTACCGCCGTTGGAACTCGCTAGGCGTCTCGCCGACGATCTGGCGGAACCGACTGCTGAAGGATCCGAGGCTGCTGAAGCCCACCGCGAAGCAGACCTCGGTGACGGTGAGGTTCGTGGACCGGAGCAGGTCCTGCGATCGTTCGATTCGGCGCTCCGAGACGTACGCCGCCGGCGTCAGCCCGTAGGTCGCCGCGAACAGGCGATGGAAGTGGTACTTGGAGAGCGCCGCCACCGCTGCGAGCTGGTCCAGGTCGAGGGGCTCGGCGAAGTTCCGATCGGCGTGGTCTCGTGCACGGCGCAGGTGCACGAGCACGTGATCGGGCGCTCTCGTCGTCGTCGGCATCGGCCTGGAGGATACGCGTCGGCGGCGTGCGGGTGGGACTACTCCAGCAAGTCTTCGGCGGCTTGGCGAACCTGCCAGTCGCGGTCGGTGCGGGCGGTCTCGAGGGCGGCGTCGACCTCGGGTCCCTCGAAGGGGGCCAGGGCGAGGACGGCCCGGCGACGCACGGTGGCCTTGTCGGTGGTGGCGGCGAGGATGGCGGGCAGGCCGGCCGCGTCGCCGATGGCCCCCAGAGCGGCGACGGCTGCTTCGCGGCAGAGCGCGTCGGCGTGGGCGGTGGTGATCTCGCTGAGTCTGGCGACGGCACCGGCCTCGGGTGGCATCCGCTCGCCGGAGGCCCAGGCCGCCACCTCGACGACGGTGTCGTCCGCATCGGCCAGCAGCGGGAGCAGCGACACGAACGCCTGCTCGCTTGTCGCGACTCCCGGCCAGGCTGCTGCCACCTCGGCCGCCCGGCGACGCACCCCTGGCTCGGGATCGGCCAGCGCCTCCTCGAGCTCGGCGGCGTCGACCACCCCGATGCGCTGCAGCGCCCCCAGGGCTGTCGCCCGCACCGCGGGGTCGGGGTCGGCCAGCAGCGCGCGTGCCGTCCCGGCATCACCCGAGTGCCCGGCCTGCGCTGCCCGACGTCGCCGCGCGAGATCGTCGGGCAGCCGGTCGGTCGTCACGTCTCGCTCGTCACGACTGGGCCGTCATCCGGCGGTGGCGGCCAGGACGAGCCCGGCGACCACGACCACGACGCCGATCCCGAACGCGGTCAACCCGCCGATCAGGACCAGGAGGAGAACGGAACGGGGGATGATCGTGAGCCAGCGACGTCGGCTCAGGCTCTGGATCGTCCCGACCCGGGGCGCATCGGCCGCGGTGACGGCAGGCTCGTAGCGGGGGTCGGTCGGGGGAGTCACGGGGTTCGAGCCCTTTGCGCGGTTTTTACCGGGTTCCGTGGCAATCTTCCATCCCCGTGGACACGCTCGAGCCGATGCTACCTGACCCCTCCGAAACCGATCCGACGACCGCCGTGCCCGACCCGGTGCTGTCGGGTGGTGTCGCCGTCGCCGATCTGGTGGACGGCGACGGCGCCCGGCCCGAGGGCGCCCGTCCCCGTCGCCGCATCAAGCGCCGCTGGTATGTCCTGGGCGCCACCGTCGTGGTCATCACCGTTGCCATCGTGGCCGCCGCGCTGATCAAGGTGCCGTACTACCTGCTCTCGCCGGGCAGCGTCCGCGCCACCGAGGACCTCATCGACGTGTCCGGGTCCCAGACGTACCCACAGGACGGTCAGGTCGGCTACACCACCGTCTCGGTGCAGCACGCCACGGCGCTCGGGTGGGTGGTCGCCCACCTCGACGACTCGATCTCGATCTACCCCGAGAAGGACATCCTCGGGTCGTCCACCCCGAGCGAGAACCGTCAGCAGAACCTGCAGATGATGACCGACTCCAAGGAGACGGCGGCCGCGGTGGCGCTGTCGAAGCTCGGCTACGACGTCAGCATCACCGGTACCGGTGCGGTCATCGTGCAGGTGGCCGGCACCACCGACGAGCCGACGCCTGCCACCGGCATCCTCACGGTCGGCGACACCGTGGTGTCGGTGGGCGACACCCCGATCACCAAGAGCGACGAGCTGGTCGCGGCCATCGGGACCCACGCCCCGGGCGACGTCGTCCAGCTCGGCGTGCAGCCGTACAAGGACGACGGCAGCCGCACGACCGAGCAGCGATCGGTCACCCTGGGCGCCCGCCCCGACGACGCCACCAAGGCGTTCCTGGGCGTGAGCTCGACGACTCGCGACCTCGACTACCACCTGCCGTTCCAGGTCACCGTCGACTCGGGGGCGGTCGGTGGACCGTCGGCGGGGCTGGCCTTCACCCTCGGCATCATGGACGTGCTCACCCCCGACTCGATCACCGGAGGTCACAAGGTGGCCACCACCGGCACGATCAACGCCGACGGGACCATCGGGCCAGTCGGCGGCGTGCACCAGAAGACCATCGCGGTGCGTGAGTCCGGCGCCGAGCTGTTCCTCGTGCCGAGCAGCGAATACGACGAGGCCGAGAAGTACGCCGGCTCGCTCCGGGTCGAGAAGGTCGACACCGTCGACGACGCGCTTCGGGTGCTGGCCACCATCGGCGGCGGCACCGACGTGATCCCTCCCTCGTCCTGACCGTCGGGCTGAGTTCCTGGCTGACTCCGATCGGCGCCTGAGCTGTCGACGGGGCAGTCGACCTCCGAGGCTCCCCGATCTGGCACGGGGGCCTGGGTACCATCGGCCGGATGGCTGGACAACACCCCGACCCGACCCCGGGCATGAACCCCGACGACATCGCCCGGACGACTTTCGCCATGGGTCGCAAGGGATACGACCCGATCGAGGTGAAGTCGTTCCTCGTCTCGGTGTCGAACGAGCTGCGGGCGGCGCGCTCGCAGGTGCTCGACCTCGAACAGGAGCTGCGGGCCGCGCAGCAGGACGCCGACCGCAACCGCGAGGTCGACCCGAGCCGGCTCACCGCCCTGCTCGGTGAGGAGACCGCCCGCGTGCTCGACGCGGCCCGAGAGGTGGCCGACGACATGCGGGCCAAGGCCGAGGAGGGCACCGCGCGCCTGCTGCGGGAGGCCACGGCCGACGCCAATCGCATGCGTCAGGAGGCATCGGAGATCCTGACCCGCAAGACGGCCGAGGCCAACACCCAGGCCGACCAGGTCCGTCGCCAGGCGGCCGAGGTGCTCAGCCAGGCCAAGATCGACGCCGCCGCCGAGGTCGAGGCCGGCCGCCAGGAAGGCCGCGAGATGGTGGCCGAGGCCCAGAACGTCCGTGAGCGGATGCTCAACGACCTGGCCCGCCGCCGCAAGGCGTTCCGCCAGCAGATCGAGCGGCTCCAGGCCGGTCGAGACCGGCTGCTGGCGGCCTACGACGTCGTGCGCGAGACCCTCGATGTGGCCACCGACGAGCTGCAGGTCGCCCTGCCCGAGGCCCGGTTGGCGGCCGAGAGCGCGTCGCTGCGCGCCGGTGACGAGGACGTCGCCACCCTCGAGGAGCTCGAACAGGAGGCCGCCTCCCTCCCCGAGGCGTCCACCGCGGACGCCGAGGGCCACGAGGCGGACGGCGATGCGGGCGAATCCGTCGCTTCGGGCGATGCCGCATCGGGCGCAGTCGATGCTCCCGCCGACGTCCAGGTCGACCACGCTCCCGAGGGGCCGGCCGCGGCCGAGCCCGTCGGCGATGCCGAGCCGGTCGACCAGCCCGACCAGCCCCACGACGAGCTGGTCGAGGAGCCGGGCGAAGCCGAAGTCCACGACTCGGGGCCGCGCGCTCCCTCGGCTCCCGACCTCGAGGGGCGTCGATCCTCGTCGGTCAACGTGATCCGCTCCGAGTCCGACGCCGAGCCGGGAGCGAGGACAGACGCCGAGTCCGATGCCGAGCTGGAGGTCGCCGGTGCCGATGCACCGGCCGCGGCGGAGGTGTCGAGCCTGTTCGCCCGCATCCGCAGCGAGAGCGAGATCGCGGCAGACGAGAAGGCCGCCGCCGAGAGGACAGAAGCGGAAGCCGAGGTCGTCGAGGTCGAGACCATCGAGCTGGTCGAGGAGATCGTGGTCATCGACGGCGAGGTCGTGGCCGATGCCGTCACCGTCGAGGTCACCGACGTCGAGGTCGAGGTCGAGGTCGAGCCGGCGGAGATCAGCGTCGATGCCCAGGTCGTGGCCCGTCGCGATGCGGCGCTGACCGACACCGAGCGCAGCCTCAGCCGCCGCATCAAGCGGGAGCTGTCCGACGAGCAGAACGAGCTGCTCGACACGGTCCGGCGCCAGAAGGGCAAGCCGACCGCGGCCCAGGCCCTGCCCGAGGCCGCCGAGCATCGCTCGCGCTACGCCACCGCCGCGCTGCCGAGCCTCGTGGCCGCCGCCGCCACCGGTGCCGATCTGGTCGTCGGGCTCACGGACGAGGTGGCGTCGAAGTCCGGCGCCCCCAAGACCCGGGGCGGTGACCTGGCCGCCGAGCTGGCCGCCGACCTCGTCGAGGGCCTGCGCGACCGCATCGAGCGCTGCTTCGCGGAGGCCGCGGGCGATGAGGAGGAGCTGGCCGAGCGACTGCGGGCCTGCTACCGCGAGTGGAAGGGCCAGCGGGTCGATGAACTGGCCTCGCGCTACGTGCTGGCGGCCTGCAACCGGGGCCTGCTCGACAGCCTGGCCGAGGGCACGCTCGTGCACTGGGTCGTCGACGACGGCGACACCCCGTCGCCGGACTGCGATGACAACGCCCTGGCCGGCGACGTCCACAAGGGCGACAAGTTCCCGACCGGGCACCTCGCCCCGCCGATCTCGCTGACCTGTCGCTGCATCGTCCTGCCTGCCCTCTGATCGCGGACCGCCCGACGTGAGGGCGAAATGAATCGCCCGGCCCGCGCATCCCAGGGCAGTGGTTGTCTCCTAGGCTGCCGCCCATGCGAGCCCAAGCCGACATGCCCCGCCGGCGCCGCCGTACCAGCGGCCGTGGTCGGGTGCTCATCGTCGTCGCCGCGGTGGTCCTGTTCGTGCTGTTCACGTCCCTGCGGGGCGTGGCCGGCTTCTACACCGACTACCTCTGGTTCGACAACCTCGGCCTGCGTCAGGTCTGGAGCGGCGTCCTCGTGGCCAAGATCGCCCTCGGCGTCATCTTCACCGCCACGTTCTTCGCGATCTGCTTCGTCAACCTGACCATCGCCGACAAGACGGCACCGGCCTTCCGCCCGCCCGGGCCCGAGGACGAGATGCTCAGCCGGTACCACGACCTGATCGACCGTCGGGCCTGGCTGGTACGGGGCGGCGTGTCGCTGCTGTTCGGCCTGATCGCCGGCGTCGGGGTCTCCGCCGAGTGGAACCAGTGGATCCTGTTCCGGAACTCCAAGCCGTTCGGCATCGACGACGCCACGTTCCACACCGATGTGAGCTTCTACATCTTCCGACTGCCCTTCTATCAGTCGATCGTGCAGTGGCTGTTCGCCTCGCTGATCATCATCCTGCTCATCACCGTGGTGGCCGACTACCTCAACGGCGGCATCCGGCTGCAGACGCCGATGCAGCGGGTCACCCCGCAGGTGAAGGCGCACCTGTCGGTGCTGTTGGCGTTGCTGTCGTTGGTCAAGGCGGCTGACTACTGGTTCCAGCGCTACGCCCTGACCTTCTCGACCCGGGGCTTCGTCGAAGGCGCCACCTACACCGACGTGAAGGCGCAGCTGCCGGCGCTCAACCTGTTGATGTTCATCGCCCTGCTCTCGTGCGGGCTGTTCATCTACAACATCTGGCGCCGCGGCTGGGTGCTGCCGGTCATGGCTGTCGGTCTCTGGGCCCTGGTGGTGCTGGTGGCCGGCACCGCCTACCCCGCGTTCGTGCAGAAGTTCCAGGTGCTCCCGACCGAGTCCAGCAAGGAGGCGCCCTACATCGACCACAACATCGCGGCCACTCGCCAGGCGCTGAACATGACGAAGGTCGAGTCCCAACAGTTCGATCCTCAGACGGCAGCCACCGACACGAGCAAGGCCATCGAGGAGAACCCGCGGACGGTCCAGAACATCCGGCTGCTCGATCCGACCAACGTGAGGGACACGTACCAGAAGCAGCAGTCGAACCTCGGGTACACCACCTTCAACGACCTCGACGTCGACCGCTACCAGATCACCACTCCAGACGGCGACGCGGCACCGACCGCGGTGGTGCTGTCGAGCCGTGATCTCAGCGTGAAGGACGTCCCCCAGAAGTCGTGGGAGGGCCAGCACATCTCCTACACCCACGGCTACGGGTTGGCCCTCTCCGCGGCCAACGCGGTGTCCACCGGCGGCTCGCCCGACTACCTGGTCCGCGACGTGCCGACCACCGAGAACGATCAGTTCAAGGGTTCCAAGGTCGAGGTGCCGCAGGTGTACTTCTCGGAGAACCAGAGCGGCTACGCCATCGTGGGCAGCACCCGCGACGAGGTCGACTACCTCGACCAGAACGGCGCCACCGTCAGCTACCGCTACGACGGCGGGGGCGGCGTGTCGATGAACTCCTGGTTGCGCAAGGCGGCGTTCGCGGCGCGGTTCGGCGACTGGAACCCGCTGATCTCCAACTTCGTGACCGACGATTCGAAGATCCTGTACGTGCGCGACATCAAAGAGCGCGTGCAGAAGGTTGCCCCGTTCCTGAAGTACGACTTCGATCCGTACCCGGTGTTGGCCGACGGTCGCATCCAGTACGTGCTCGACGCCTACACGACCTCGGACCACTACCCGAACGCGCAGAGGGCCACCACCGAGGGTCTGGCCACCCAGTCCGGCCTGAACACGAACTTCAACTACGTGCGCAACTCGGTGAAGGTCGTCGTCGATGCCTACGAAGGCACCGTGAAGATGTACGTGATCGACCCCGGCGACCCGATCATCCAGGCCTACGAGAGCGCCTTCCCGGAGCTGTTCACCGACATCGGCCAGATGCCCGACACCATCCGGGTGCACCTGCGCTACCCGGAGGACCTGTTCAAGGTCCAGACCACCATGTGGGGCCGCTACCACATCGACGATTCGCAGTCGTTCTACGACCCGACGAACGGCTGGAACGTGGCCAAGGACCCCGGCACCACGGTCACCGGTCCCGCGCAGACCCAGACCACCAACGCGCAGGGTCAGCTCGTGAAGCAGGGCCGATCGCAAGATCGATCCGTACTACCTGATCATGAAGTTGCCGGGGGCGGAGAAGGAGTCCTTCGTCCTCTTCAGATCGTTCGTGCCGACGTCCGACGACGACACGAAGCAGAAGCTCACCGCGTTCATGGTGGCCAACAGCGACCCTGAGAACTACGGGCAGCTCCAGGTCTACGAGGTGCCGAGCCAGTTGCAGGTGGCCGGTCCGTCGATCGTGAACTCCGCCATCCAGGCCAACCCGTTGGTGTCCTCGCAGGTGTCGCTGCTGAACCAGAACGGTTCGAGTGTCACGTTCGGCAACCTGTTGCTGATCCCCATCGAGAACTCCCTGCTCTACGTGCGGCCCCTCTACGTGTCGTCCGACCAGAACCGCCAGCCGCTCGTCCAGCGGGTGATCGTGGCCTACGAGGACCAGGACGGCAGCATGCAGATCTCCATCCGTGAGACGTTGCGCCTGGCCCTGCAGGAGCTGTTCCCGAGCGTGCCCACGTCCGTGTTCGCCGGCGTCGGCGGCCCGTCGTCGTCGATCGCGCGGTCGTCGCTGCAGTTGAACGCGGGCAACGGCATCGAGAACGCCGGTGGCACGACCACGACCACCTCCTCGCCCGACTCGTCGACCCCGAGCACCGGTGAGCCCAGCGGCACCGTCGACGGCCTGATCAACCAGGCGTCGGATCTGCTGGCCAAGGCCCAGGTCGACCTGGCCGCCTCGTGCCAGACCGGTGTGTGCGACCTCAACGCCTACCAGGCGGCGGTGAAGCAGGCGGGTGACTACCTGGCCCAGGCCAAGGTCCTGTCGAGCCAGGGTGCCGGCGGTGGGGGTACCGGGGACAGCAGCACCACGACCACGTCCACCACCGGTACGAGCGCGTAGCCGGGGCACCCGTCTGCCCGCGCGCGCCGCGACTCAGGTTCGGGAGCGGGCAGCGGCGCCCAGGGCCGAGACGATCTGCTCGAGCAGTGCTCGTGAGGTGGCGAGGTTCAGCCGCACGTGCTGCGGACAACCGCCGCGGAACGGTGGCCCGTCGCTGACCGCCACCCGGGCCTCGCGCAGGAAGAAGGCGGCCGGGTCCTCGACGCCGACCGCCGAGCAGTCGAGCCACGCCAGGTAGGTGCCCTCCGGTGCCCGGTAGGCGATGTCGGGCAGCTCGGCCCGGACGAGCTCCCCGAGCAGGCGACGGTTGCCGTCGAGGTAGCGGACCAGGTCGTCGAGCCAGGGCCCGCCGTCGCGGTAGGCCGCGGTCGACGCGGCGATGCCGAGCGGGGTCGGTCCGTGGACCGCGAACACCGGGAGGGCGCGCCAGCGCGCCGCGTCGGCGTGGTTGGTCATGATCACCTCCGCGCACTTCAGGCCCGCGATGTTCCAGGCCTTCGAGGCCGAGGTCACGGTGACCGTGTGCTCGGCCGCCGCGGCGGACACGGTGGCGTAGGGGATGTGGTGGTGGCCGGGGAAGACCAACGGGGCGTGCACCTCGTCGGCGACGACACGGCCCTCGTGGCGCTCGACCACACCTGCCAGTCCGGTCAGCTCGTCGGCGGCGAGCACCCGCCCGGTCGGGTTGTGTGGGTTGCAGAGCAGCAGGGCGCGGGCCCCGGCGGCGAACGCGGCGTCGATCGCGTCCAGGTCGAGCAGCTGCCGGCCCGGTCCCTCCTGGTTGACGGCGTCGTCGATGAGCGGGACCTCCTCGACCCGGCGCCCGCCGAGCTCGACGATCTCGAACAGCGGCGGATAGGCGGGCGTGGGCACGATCACCGGGGCAGTGGCGGGGACGAACTGATCGAGCGCCCCGGCGATGCCGGTGAGCACGTCGGCCACCGGGAAGATGCGGGTCGGCGGCACCTCCCACCCGTAGGCGGCCGAGAAGAACTCGGCACAGGCGCCGGTGAGCTCGGAGGGGTCGGCCACGACGTAGCCGAAGTCCTCCCGCTCGATCGCGTCGAGGAGCGCCTGGCGGATCTGAGGGGCGACGTCGAAGTCCATCTCCGCCACCCACGCGGCCAGCACGCCGGGCCCGTAGAGCGACCACTTCACCGTGCGTCGACGGCGGAGGGTCTCGAGGTCGACCCGGTCGAAGGGGCTCGTCATCGTCGAGGCGCGGTCACGAGGAGGTCGGCGGGCCAGAGCACGATCGCACCCTAGGACGACACGGCGGCCGAGACCGGTGCCCAGTCCGCCGCCCGGTCCGGCGGACCGGGCGCCGAGCGGACAGGATGGCGCCATGGAGACCACCGGAACCGCCGAGGTCGAGGCGGCGCTGCGCGAGGCGCTCGGGGACGGACCGCTGGTGGTCGATCCCGACGTGATGGCCGGCTACGCCATCGATCGGGCCACGGCGGTGAAGGCGGGGCATCCGCTCGCGGTCGTCCGGGCCCGTGACACCGCGGATGTGCAGGCGGTGCTGCGGGTGGCCACCCGCTTCGGTGTGCCGGTGGTGCCGAGGGGCCTGGGAACCGGGCTGTCAGGCGGCTCGACCGCGCTCGAGGGGTGCATCACCCTGTCGACGGAGCGCATGCGGTCGCTGTCGATCGACCGGGCGGGCATGCTCGCGACGGTCGGCCCCGGCATCCGCAACGCCGAGCTGAAGGAGGCCGCCGCGGCCGAGGGCCTCTGGTACCCACCCGACCCGTCGTCGTTCGAGATCTGCTCGATCGGCGGGAACCTGGCCACCAACGCCGGCGGGCTGTGCTGCGTGAAGTACGGCGTCACCACCGACTACGTGCTCGGGATCGAGGTGGTGCTGGCCGACGGTCGGGCGGTGCGCCTCGGTGGCCGCACGATCAAGGACGTCGCCGGCTACGACCTCAAGCGGCTCTTCGTCGGGTCGGAGGGCACGCTGGGCGTGATCACCGAGGCCGTCCTGCGCCTGCGACCGCCGCCTCCACCGGCATCGACCGTGGTGGCCACGTTCGCCTCGCTGGAGGACGCCGGCCGGGCCGTCACCCGCATCGTCGCCGACGTACGGCCGGCGGCGCTCGAGCTGATGGACCGGGCCGCCATGGCCGCAGTCGAGCGGGTGCAGCCGATGGGCCTCGACCCGGACGCGGCGGCGCTGCTGCTGGCCCGCACCGACGCCGCCGGCGACGAGGCCCGCCTGATCGCCGACGCGTGCGAGGCGAGCGGAGCCACCTACGTCGCCGCCACCGACGACCTCGACGAAGGCGAGCTGCTGATGGGGGCGCGGCGCATGGCCATCCCGTGCGTCGAGCGGCTCGGCACCGTGCTGATCGAGGACGTCGGCGTCCCCATCCCTCGGATCCCCGAGCTGCTCGTGGCGGTCGAGGCCATCGCCGAGCGCAACGGCACGGCCATCCCGGTGATCGGCCACGCCGGAGACGGCAACTTCCATCCGCTCGTCACGTTCGACGCGCTCGATCCCGACGCCACCGAACGGGCCGAGATCGCCTTCGACGAGGTGATGGAGGTGGCCCTGGCGTTGGGCGGCACGATCACCGGCGAGCACGGCATCGGCGTGCTCAAGGCCCGTCATCTGGTGAGCCAGCTCGGCCCCGACGTGATGGACCTGACCCGCCGGGTCAAGCAGGCCATCGACCCCGACGGCATCCTCAACCCCGGCAAGTGGGTCTGAGCCGGTCGAGAGCTCGGGCCGCACTCAGGCTTCGGGCCGGGCAACGCGGCGGCCACCATCCTCTCGATCTGATCGTCCGTCCGACGCCCGTACCGCTATCGCAGTCGGCGACCCCGCGGACGGGGCAGCGTTCGAGGATGCCGGTGGTTCAGGATTCGCTGCCCGCGAGCGGCAGCTCGCTCTGGAGATCGGCGAGCACGGTCGACAGCGAAGCGGCCAGCTCTCCGGTCATGGTGCCGTCGTCGAGGGCCGAGCGCAGCGCGCGCCGGTCGGCGAAGATGACCACGAGCTGCACGCCGGTGGGGCCGGCGATCAGGCGTGGATGGTCGACGTCGGCCTCCTCGACCCGGACGTCGCCGTGGCCCAGGACGGTGCCGGCCGCGTCGATCGAACCCGACACCGGAGCGACGATCGTCTCGGAACCGATCGATCGGGCCGGGAGGGCCTCGCAACCGGCCGCACAGTCGAGGAACAGGAGCACCGGTCCGCACGTCGGCTCACCGGCGATGCCGACGGCCATGCGGACGCCGGGGCCGATCTCGTCCCATTCGGCGGACGAATCGAACCCGCCGTCGAGGTGCGCACGTGCGGTCGGTCCCATCGTGGTCGCGATCGCCGGTGCGCCGGGGCACGGGTCCCGCATGTCGATGCCGAGCATGGCGCCGCCGGCCTCCTGCGCGGGCGTCACCTTGGCGGCGATCTCGGCTTTCACCGGGCGGATCGCGAAGCCTCGGCGATCGGCGAACATGATGATCCCGTAGCCGCCTTCGGGGCCCCAGGCGAAGTTGTCGCTCGCGTACGGCACGCCGCCGTCGTGGAACCTCCACTGGCCCTGCTCGTACGTGTCGTGACCCATGTTGGTCGTGCCCCGCACCGAGATCCGCCAGTTGTCCGACGCGTGGGAGTGGGCGAACGACAGGGGCATCTGCTCGTCCGATGGTTCGGCGTAGCTGAGCACGACGAAGGGGCCCGCCTGGTCGTCGCCGACCATCATCGGGAGGATCTTCACCCCCATGTCCTCGGACCAACCAGAGCGGTCGGTGTAGGTGGCATCGACATGACCGTCGACCGGCTCCATCGGGGGGCTCGACAGGATTCGGTACATCGCGAATAGCTCCGATCGCGGCTGGGGAGCTCGACCGTAGCGGTTGCGTGGAGCTGAGGTCAGTTGGGGCTCGGGGCGCTCTCGGCGCGGTGGATCGCCCAGACTGCGGCGGACCGTGGCCAGCTCCCCGCCGAGCTGATCGCCAGGCGCGACCGCTCAGAATCGGTCCAAAGACCCTGTCGCCGGTGGCCGTATCCAGAGAGCCTGGAGAGTGGAGATCGCCGACCGACGGTCGATCCCCATCCAGGAAGGAGCCGAGGTGGACCGACTCTCCAGTCTCGATGCCGAGTTCCTGCACCTCGAGGACGGCATCGTCCACATGCACATCGCCGGGGCCGGCATCTTCGCCGACCCGCCACCGTCGATGGACGACCTGCTCGGCCTGATCGGGTCGAAGCTGCACCTGATCCCCCGGTACCGGCAGCGGGTGCGGTCGGTGCCGTTCGAGCTGGGCCGGCCGGTGTGGGTCGACGACCCCCACTTCGACCTCGGCTACCACGTCCGCCACAGCGCGCTGCCTCCGCCCGGAGACGACGTCGCGTTCGACCGGCTCATGGGGCGGCTGATGTCGCAGCCGCTCGCCCGGGAGCGGCCGCTGTGGGAGACCTACCTCGTCGAGGGGCTGGAGGGCGGGCGCTGGGCCCTGCTGTTCAAGGTCCACCACTGCATGGTCGACGGCGTCGCCGGGGTCGAGCTGCTCACGGCGCTGCTCGACCCCGAGCCCCACGTCACGCCCGGTGCCCCTGAGCCCTGGGAGTGCGAGGCGGAGCCGCCAGGGGCGATCAAGGTGCTCGACGCGTGGGGCGGTCTGGCCGCCGACGCCATCCGCACCGCCCGGGAGCTCCCGGCCGCGATCGTCCACCCGGGCCGGACGGTGCGGTCGACTGTCGACACCATCGAGGGTGTTGCCCGCTTCGGGAGCCACCTCGGCTCGACGCCGCCACTGTCGATCGAGGGCGCCATCGGACCGCACCGGGCCTGGGCCCACTCGTCGGTCGGCCTGGGCGACGTGAAGACCGTCCGCGCCGCGTTCGGCGGCACCGTGAACGACGTGGTCCTCGCCGCGGCCAGCGGCGGCTACCGCGCCCTGCTCGAGTCGCGGGGTGAGGATCCCGATTGCGCTGTCGTCCGCTCCCTGGTGCCGGTGTCGACGCGTCACGACGACGGCCGGGGCGTGGCCGACAACCGCGTCACCGCGTTGCTCTACGACCTCCCGGTGCAGGTCGCGGACGTCGTCGACCGGCTGCGGCTCGTCCACGAGCAGATGGCCGAGCTGAAGGCGTCGCACATGGATGCCGCCGGTTCGGCCGTGACCGGGCTCGGCGACTTCGCACCGCCCATGATCGTCGGGCCGGTCAGTCGGCTGGCGATCCGGGCCATGCACCTGATGCCCCAGCGATCGATCAACACCGTCACGACCAACGTGCCCGGCCCCCAATTCCCGCTCTATTGCCTCGGCCGCGAGATGCTCGAGTACCGGCCCTTCGTCCCGATAAGCCACGGCGTGCGCGTGGGAACCGCCATCTTGTCCTACAACGGCCGTCTGTGCTTCGGGATCACCGGTGACTACGCCACCGCGCCGCGACGTCGACGTGCTGGCCTCCGCCATCGTGGCCGACGTCGAGGACCTCCGGAGTCGGGCCCTCGCCGGCCCCGAGGCGGGCTCGTGAGCGTCGGCGCACCTGAGGTCTTTCGGCCCTGGCCGGCGGCTCCCCACTGGTGGGGGATGGAGCCATGACCGTCTTCGCCGATCGGAGGGACGCCGGCCAGCGCCTTGCGGCACGGCTCGAGCCGCTTCGGGGTGAGGATGTCGTCGTCCTCGGGTTGCCACGCGGCGGGGTGCCCGTGGCCTTCGAGGTGGCGCAGGCGCTCGACGCTCCACTGGACGTGATCGTGGTCCGCAAGCTCGGCCTGCCGTTCCAGCCGGAGCTCGCCATGGGGGCGATCGGCGAAGGTGGCGCTCGGGTCCTCGATGCTCAGGTCCTCCGTCACGCCCAGGTGCGGGACGAGGAGCTCCTGGCTGTCGAGACTCGTGAGCGCGAGCAGCTCGAGGCCCGGGTGCGCCGCCTGCGACGCGGCCGGGAGCGCATCGATCTCGACGGTCGGGTTGCCGTCGTGGTCGACGACGGGATGGCCACCGGCTCGACGGCGCGGGTGGCCTGTCGGGTCGCTCGCCTCCTCGGAGCCGCCAAGATCGTCCTCGCCGTGCCCGTAGCGGCGCGAGACACCGCGGAGAGTTTCGCCGAGGCGGATCAGGTCGTGTGCGTCTCGATGCCCGACCGGTTCCTCGCGGTCGGCTACCACTACCGCGACTTCTCGCCGACCTCCGACGAGGAGGTGATGGTGCTCCTGGACGCGGCCGAGCGGAGAATGCAGGCCCATCGCGCGGTCGTCCCGGTGCCCGACTGCGACACCGACGTGGAGATCCCCGCCGATGGCGTCGTGCTGCAGGGCCACCTCCACCTGCCCGAGCCGGCCGCGGGGGTCGTGGTGTTCGCCCACGGCAGCGGGAGCAGCCGGCACAGCCCGAGGAACCGGTTCGTGGCGTCGGTGCTCTACCAGGCGGGGCTGGGCACGCTGCTGCTCGATCTGCTCACGACCGAGGAGGAGGCCGACCGGGGCAATGTCTTCGATCTGCCGCTCCTTGCCAGTCGACTGGTGGCCGCGACCGAGTGGCTGCGCCACCGACCCGAGGCGGCATCGTGCCGGATCGGGTTCTTCGGGGCCAGCACCGGTGCAGGAGCGGCGCTGCTGGCGGCGACACAGAGCCCGACGCCCATCGCCGCGGTCGTGTCCCGCGGGGGCCGGCCCGATCTGGCCGGCCCGGCGCTGCCTCGCGTGCAGGCGCCCACGTTGTTGATCGTCGGCGGCAACGACGAGACCGTCCTGAAGCTGAACCGCCGAGCGCTGACGCAGCTGGCCTGCAAGCGACAGCTCGCGATCGTCGAGGGCGCGACCCACCTGTTCGAGGAGTCGGGGACCCTGTCGGAGGCCGCGATCCTGGCCCGGGACTGGTTCGTCCGCTACCTGCTGCCCGCCGAGCCCGAACTGGGAGGAACCTCATGACCTCGTTGCATCCGGAGCCGACTGTCCGGGCGGCCGCCGCCGAGATTCGCTCGCTCGCCATCCCCTTGGACGACCCGGCGGCGATGGGCCGGTTGGCCGATCGCGTCCGTGGCGCCCGATTCGTGTGCATCGGGGAGGCATCCCACGGAACGCACGAGTTCTACCAGTCGCGCGCCCAGCTCAGCCGCGTGCTCATCGAGGAGCACGGCTTCAACTGGATCGGGGTCGAGGGCGACTGGCCCGACTGCTGGCGGATCAACCGATGGGCTCGAGGGCAGGACGACCAGTCCCTCGATGCCTACGGCCTGCTCGCGCACTTCGAACGCTGGCCCACGTGGATGTGGGCCAACGAAGACGTTGCCGAGTTCCTCACTTGGCTGCGCGAGTGGAACCCGCGCGACCGGTGACCGAGCGCGTGGGGTTCTACGGGCTCGACGTCTACTCGTTGTGGGACTCCCTCCGTGCCATCCTCTCCTGGCTCGAACGCAACGCGCCGGATTCCCTACCGGCCGCCCTGGAGGCGTGGCGGTGCTTCGCCCCGCACCACGAGGACCCGCACGGCTACGCCTGGTCCACCCGGCTCGTGCCGGAGTCGTGCGAGGCCGACGTCGTCGCCCTGCTCGTCGAGGTCCACCGTCGCACCCTGGCCCGGCTGCCCGACGACGAGGAGGCCTTCGATGCGATCCAGAACGCGGAGGTGGCCGTTGGCGCCGAGCTCTACTACCGGACCATGGTTCGCGGCGACCGCGAGTCCTGGAACGTCCGCGACCACCACATGGCTGACACGATCGACCGGCTGGCCCGGCATCTCGGACCGCAGGCGAAGGGGCTCGTCTGGGAGCACAACACCCATGTGGGCGATGCTCGGGCCACCGACATGGCGAGGGCGGGCATGGTCAACGTCGGGCAACTCGTCCGCGAACGGCACGAGCAGGACGGCGTGGTGCTGATCGGGTTCGCGTCGCACCGGGGATCGGTGCTCGCGGCGGCCGCCTGGGGCGCCGCCGAGGCTGTCCTCCCGGTGCCCGAGGCCCGGATCGGGAGCCATGAGGATCTCCTCCACCGGGCGTTGGGCGAGCCGGCGGTGCTCTTGTTCGGTGAGGACCGATCAGGACCGTGGCTGTCGAGGTGGTTGGGTCACCGCGCCATCGGCGTCGTCTACCAGCCCCGGCGCGAGGCGGGGAACTACGTCCCCACGCAGATGGGTGGTCGCTACGACGCATTGATCTGGTTCGAGGAGGCGGTCGCCCTCCGACCGCTCCATCACGAGCGACCTCCCCGAGAGCCTGAGCTCGAGACCCTACCGACCGGCTTCTGACACGGCACCGGAGCGCAGAACTTCCACCGGCTCGGATGACCGCCGCGCAGACCTACGTCGGTCGTCACGACGGTTTCACCCGGATGCGGCGGCTCGTCGCTGACGCCGGCGAAGGCCGGGGCGGTCCGCTGGGGATCGTCGCCGATGCTGGGAGGGGGGCTGGATCTCGAGCGGGTGGGGCCAACTCGGGCCTGGTGCTCGATGGCCGGGCCGAGTTGGCTCAGTGGACGGGCGCTGCTATCTTCACGCCCACGCCGCGGGGTGGAGCAGTCTGGTAGCTCGTCGGGCTCATAACCCGAAGGTCGCAGGTTCAAATCCTGCCCCCGCCACCATCTGAAGTGTGAAAGCCCAGGTCACCGGCCTGGGCTTTCGTCGTTGTCCGAACGTTCTACCGAGTTCCGGTGGTGTTCTCCCGGGTGTTCAACCGGCTTTCGGGAGCGCGGGGTTTTGGCGGGCGGGTGCGAGGAGGGCTTCGATGACGCGGGCGGCGTCTTCGCCCGTGCCGGGGAGCACGTGCTGGTAGGTCTCGACGGTGAACGTGAACCAGGCGTGGCCGAGGCGTTCGGACACGACCTTGGAGTGCACGCCGTTGGCGATGAGGATGCTGCCGTGGGTGTGGCGGAGGTCGTGCAGTCGGATGACCGGTACTGGGGCGCGGCGCACGATGCGGTCGAAGGTCTGGCTGAGCGTGTGCGGGTGGATGGGCTCGCCGTCGGCGGTGGTGAACATCCAGTCGGCGTTGTCGATGCCGACAGCCGCGTGCTCGGAGGCCTGCATGGCTCGCCAGCCGGCGAGCACCGAGAGGGTGGTGTCGTCGAGGTTGATGCAGCGACGCGAGTTGTCGGTCTTGCCGCGTGACTCGTGCAGCTCGTAGCCCACAGCGACGAGCCCGCGGTTGATCGACAGACGCTTCTTGGCGACGTCGAGGTCGGACCACTACAGGCCGAGCAGTTCGGATCGGCGGACGCCGGTGTTGGCGCAGAGCCACAGGGCGGGGAACAGGCGGTGGCCGGCAGCGGCGCGCAGGAACGCCGCCAGCTGGTCCGGGGTCCAGGCCTTCTGCTCGACCTTTGGGATAGCCGCCAGCTTCGGTGCCGATGCGGTGAGCGCGACGTTGCGGTTCACGAGACCTCGGCGCACGGCATGTTCGAGCGCGCCGCGGATGATGAGGTGCACCTCGTAGACGGTCTTGGGCGACAGCGGCCGGGTCCCGTCGGTGGGGTGCAGCATCGAGTCGTAGAGCCGCTCGAGGTCTTCGGGTCGGAGCCGCCGGAGACGCTTGCGGCCCAGCGTCGGAAGGATGTGGCGTTGGGTCTTGTGGAGGTAGCTGCGGTAGGTGCTCGTCCGCAGTTCGAGCTTCTTGGCGGGAAGCCAGCGGCCGGTGAGGTAGGCGCCGAAGGTGAGCGTGCGGACCTCGTCGTTGCGGCCGTCGCGCTCGGCGGCGAGCCGGGCGGCGAGGGCTTCGGCTTCGGCGCGGTCGGTACCGGCGGCATGCCAGCTCTTCTTCTCCTTGCCGTCGACGGGGTCGACGCCTTCGTAGATGACCGCGTAGTAGCGGTCGCGTTTGCGGGCGACATGTCCCTTTATGGCGGTTCCTCCTCGTTCTCCCGGATCCGGACGGTCCGGAACCCGGTAGAACGATCGGTAGAACACGACAGCAGCGAAGTCCAGGGTCAGTTGTCCGGAGAGGAACTGCTGTTCACGGGGCCTATCGCGTTGCTGCGTGGCTCGGTAGATCGGGTCATGGTGCCTGAGTTGCTCGCAGGATCGGGTGCCCAACAGGCCGAGTGAACTCCAGAGCGCAAGACAAGGTCGCGTCAGCGGCGCGAAGCGGAAGTCATGACGACGCCACGGAGGCGTCGGGCGCATCTTGACGGGCGGGTCGGTCGTGGGGGAGCTCGCGTGTGAAGGCGAAGGAGATGAGGGCCAGGAGCGCAACGCCGAGGAGGCCGGCCTTGAGTGATCGGAGCTGGGCGGTCTCGTAGTCGTCGACCAGCGCGGCGGTGCTGGCCTCGTCGAGGCCAGCGTTCTTGGCGGCGGTCTCGACCCGTTTGGCGGACGCGAAGTTCGTGTTCGAGCTCGCTGTCGTACCGACCTGGGTCGAGACCTCGGCGCTGATGCGCGGGTCCTGTTCGATGGTGGAGATGAAGGTGCTGGTCAGCCCGGTGAGCACGATGGCGCCGATGAACGCGACTCCGAGGGCGGAGCCGAGTTGTTGGCCGTGCCTGCGCCAACTGGACCCGCTAAGGCACGACACTCGAACGGCTCGGTCCTCCTCCCGGGTCGAGCGACTCGCGCATTCGGGAGGGCTTCAGCGGGGTCGGGATTGGCGCCACACGCGGCAGGCGTACCGTTGTTGATGTGGCACCACACTCGGCCTCCCACTGGCATCTCGCCTTCTCGATTGGTGTGTTTGTCTGGGCGGGCTCGGGCTTTGCGATCGCCCTCGCGTCGCTGTCTGAGGTCAATGCAGATGCTCGCCTTCTTGTAGCGGTCGCCGGGGTCTTGTTTCCAGCTTGCGCAGTGCTCTCCGGATTCGCGGCACGGTGGGGTCGGTGGCGTCTTGCCGGCCTGGCACTGGCGCTGTCTGCCGCGACCCCGACCTTCTTCTTCTGGGTCCCGAACGCCGTCGCGTTGGTTGTCGGGACCGCGCTTGCGATCCGCCCGCCTCGGCCCTCCGATCGGGAGACACCGGACAGGCGGAAACCGGCAATCAGTCGCGTCCGGTAGTCGACGCGCCGATTTCTCCTTGGTCGACGGTGCAATCTGGGTCCTAGTTCATCGACCTCGATACCGGCCACCTGCCGATGATGGCGCGACCACGAGCTACGGCCGACGCGGTCCCCGGACATTCCGTACTCTCGGGCTGACCGAATTCGCGCCGACGAAAGGGGAGCCATGTCCAAGCAAGACGATCTTCTCGAAATCGAACGGCTGTCGTGGCGAGCGTTGTCCACGGACGGGTCGACTGCGGCCGCCCACTACGACGAGGTGCTCGCGTCTGACGTGCTCATGCTTCTGCCGGGCGGGCTGTTGATCGACGACCGTGCGACGGTCATCGACTCCATGCGGGGAGCACCCTGGGACGACTTCGACCTCACCGACGAACGGGTGCTCGACCTCGACGACAAGAGCTCGGTCGTGGCCTATCGGGCGAAGGCACGACGCGGCGACCAGCACTACGAGGCGCTGTTCAGCAGTACGTATGTGCACCAGGACGGAGCCTGGAAGCTGGCCCTGCACCAGCAGACGCCGGTCCGGTAGCGCCTCGATCCTTGCTGTCAACCAAAGCGGGTCAAAGCCATCGTGGGGACAGCAACGGGCGCTGCACGCGCAAGAGGGGCATTGAGAGTTGGACGGTTGGGCCAATACCCATCTTCGAGCGGCCGGCTTCTACAGTTCTTCTAGACCTTTCGGAGTTTCCCCCGGATGTTTGACGGTTCAACCGGCAGTCCGCAGCGTGCCACGAACCTTGGCTTACCGAACTGGATCGCCCTGCGGGCAGCAACTCGAGGTCGTGGCAGGCGCTCAGAGATCTGACTGGCAGGTGCTGGTTAGGTGTTCGCCGTCGCCGGGCGGTTCCTGACCAGCGATTCGGATCGGCATGGCCGCCGCGATCCAGGTGCTGGGGCCGTCCATGGCCTGCACGTGGACGTGGGGTTCGGTGGAATTGCCGGAGTTGCCGCACTCGGCGATGGGATCGCCGGCCTCGACACGTTCACCCGGTGACACGATGACGGACCGCCGGCGGAGATGAGCGACCAGGACGTGGGCCCCGTTGTCGCTTCGTATCACCACGTGGTTCCCGAGCACCCCGATCGGTCCCAGGAACTCGCGGACGGATTCCAGTACGAAGTAGACGAGCGAGGCCGGCGAAGAACGGCTCCAGTGGTCCCGCATGAAGTCACGGCTACGTACGACCGTGCCGTTGACCGATGCCAGGACCGGCTCTCCGAAGCCGGGGTAGTCCTGGGGCCGCCGGGCAAGGGGCCACCAGGCCATCTCGGGCCGCCCACCGCACTCAGGATCGTCGACCAGGTCGATGGCATAGGTCTGTGACCAGGCGTTGATCCTGTGGCTCGGAACACGCGTGGTCGGGCTGTTGAGCGCGAGCCAGCGCCCGCGCACGGGCGGAGCCAGGTCGACCGGGATCGCGTCAGGGATCCCCGCCCGGATGTAGAGCGCCATGGAGACGAGGAAGAGCACTACGGTCGCCGGTCCCCACCATGGCGGGACATCGAGCACCAGGGGTGCGGACAACAAGAGCACCGCCGCTGCGACGAGCGGCATGCGGATGCGGGAGACCAGGACCCCCGCCCTGACGGTCGGTTCTGGGCTGCTCATCGGATGCCTCCTGAGGGGGGAGTACTGTCCGACAGCTACCCCGTCGGCAGGTTGATCAGACGGATGTCTCCTCAGTGCTGACGGATGAAATCCGTGACGCCGGCGTTGAACTCGGCGGGGTGGCTGTGGAACATGTTGTGGCTGGCCCCGGTGATGGTCAACCGACTGACCTCTGGCAGGAGCTCTTCGAGCTTGTCGGTGACGGCATTGAGGGGCGCGGAGGTGTCTGTGCCGGAGACGAGCAGCGTCGGGATGCGGATGCTCCTGGACCAGGAGGACGGGCGCCAGCTCGAGCGCCCTGATGAACGACGCCAGATCCTCGACGAACGTGTTCAGCGTGATCGCCTCGTCGGGCTCGAGCTTCCGGTTGGGCCAGGCGCCGCGGCAGCTGATGGCGATGGTCCGAAAGGCCGATGCGAAGGCCGGCAGTTGGAGATTCCACTCCCGGTAGTCGCCGGTGCCGCCGTGGACGAGGACCACCGTTTGCCCCTGACCACGTTCGATGTAGGCCAGTTCGGTCCCGTTGACCGTTGCCGATGTTGTCATGGTGCCCTCCTCGTCGTTCGCTCAGCTGGCCACCGCGCACAACGCCACGGCCGGTAGCTCGTAGCCGCCGCGGTCGACGGCGAAACGGCCGAGCGCGTCCTCGACGTCGCTACGCACCGCGGCGCGCTCGTCGACGTCCAATGCCTTGACGGCCAGTCCGATCGGGCCGGCGGTGTCGCCGAGCAGGCCCAGGTAGTGGTCGGCGTCGGCGGTTGCGAACGTGCCGTGGACCACGTCGATCCGCGCCTCGCTGAACCCCGCGTCGCGCAGCAGGCGTTCGACTCGGGGTGCGCTCGCCATGCTGAACGGTCCCGGGGCCGGTGGCGGAGCAGGGGGCGGGATGTGGTCGCGCTGACCGAGGCTGATGCCGGCGATCGCGAGCCACGGGTTCTGCTCGATCGCTGCCCAGACAGCCAGCGCCACTCGGCCGCCGGGGCGTAGCACTCGCCGGGTCTCGGCGAACGCCGCCGCGGGATCGGGCATCAGCATGTAGCCGAACCGGCAGAGCGCGCCGTCGACCGAATCGTCGTCGAGTGGGATGTGTTCGGCGTTGATCACCCGGTAGTCGACGTTGCCGAGCCCGAGTTCGACACCTCGGCGGCCGGCGGCTTCGAGCATCGCGGGCGAGAAGTCGCTGGTGATCAGACGTCCTGTCTCACCGATGGTCTTGGCCGCCTCGAAGCCGGTGTCACCCACCCCTGCCGCCAGCTCGAGGATCGTGGCTCCCTCCTGAGGATCGAGCGCGCGCAGCAACCACTGGCGGACCGGCGCCGACGTCTTCTCGATCTCGGCGCGCCGCTTCTCCCAGGTGGGCGCGATCTGGTCGGCGATGTCGAGGTGGAACTGGTCGTTGTATTCGCGTCGCTCTTCGATCGTCTCGTTGGCCATCTCGACCTCCGTGGGCCACCGCTCGGCCGGTCGCCGAGCGCTCTGAGACGAACCTACGGCCGGGCCGGCGGCCGCCCAATCGGGAGTTCTCCCCACGCGGTGAGGCCGTGTTCCATCGCGAACAGGGTCGCGGCGGCCCGGGTCGACACGCCGATCTTGGCGTACGCGTTCTGCACGTGGCGGTCGGCGGTCTTGACCGAGATCCCGAGCTCGTGGGCCACCTGTTTCGTCTGGAGGCCGAGGGCGAGCATGGCGACCACCTCGGCTTCGCGTTCGGTCAGCCCTGCCGGACGCTCGAGGTGGGGCGCGCGCTGTCCGGCGGCCTCGATCACCGCGGCGACCGCGTCCGGATCGAGCTGTCCGCCGTTCGCCTCCGCCGTGAGCGCCTCGGCCGCCCGCTCCGGATCGAGGGCCGGGCGGTGGGGGCGCGCTTCGCACATCGCAGCGAAGGCGTCGGCGGCGGCGAGCAGGCGTGCCGGTTTGGTCAGGTCGGCGCCTGGCGAGCCGCGGTAGTAGCCGCTGCGGTCGAGTCGCTCATGGTGGGCCGCCGCGACCGGAGCGAGCGCCGCCAGGAACGGCGAACGGGAGAGGCAGCGCTCGGTGTGGTACGGGTGCAGTCGGACCTGCTCGGACTCGTCGGCGCTCAGCGGGCCTGGCTTCTGCCAGACGCGTGGGTGGATCGCGACCCTGCCGAGGTCGTGGACGAGGGCCGCGCGTCGGATCGCGGTCACGCCCGCGGCGTCGATCCGGCAGCGTCCGGCGGCTGCGCAGGCAAGGTCGGCGACACCGGAGGCGTGTCCGGTGAAGTACGGCGAGATCAGGTCGGCGAAGCGGCCCATCGCTGCGAGCCCGCGGTCGACCGCCGGGCCCTCGAGCGTGAGCGGCGGCGAGGGCTCGGCCGCCAGCACCTCGTCCCACGTGGAGCCGCCGTCGTCGACGGTGAGGATCGCCGCGCCGCCTTCGACCAGGCAGGCCGCCACGTCGGGGTCGAAGGCGTGGCCGGCGCGTGCGCGGATGGTGTTCACGGTGTGGTCGGCGCCGCCGAGGTGGTGCTGGAGGGCGGCGTCGGTGGCCACGTGGACGATCCGCATGGGTAGCGGGATCTCGGCGTGCTTCCCCCGACTCAGCGGGCCGTGACCGTCCCAGCGGTCGGTCAGGTAGGCGAGCAGGCCGGGGACCGCCGGGGGCGCGCCGGTCTGCTCGGCGAGCATGCCGGCGACCTCGCAGGAGGCGGAGAGCGCCGGGCGCGTCGCTCGTGCCATCCGCGGCAACCGGCGGGCGGTCTGGGCCGAGCGTGCGAGCCCTGCGACATCATCGTCGGGCAGCGAACGCAGGAGTCCGGTGAGGACCTCGCGCACTGAGCCGTACATGAGTGGGTTGAAGTTCTCGGTCAGCGAGCCGCCGAACACCTCGGCGGAGACGTGGGCTTCCGCGGTGCAGCCGGCGTGGGCGAGCAGCGACGTGTAGTAGGTCTGGAATGCGGTGTCGCGGTCGACTTGGAGGCGCTCGGCGAGCCGCATCGCGATGACGGTCTCGAGTAGCCCGTGCTCGAATGGGAAGCCCATGCCGAGGTCGGTCGCGAGGCAGAGCGCGCCGATCAACTCGGCGCTGCGGACTCGCTCCGTCTGGGCGGATCTGTCTGGCACTCTCCCAGTTTCTCAGCGCTGAAACCCGTTCAGCCACCGAACCCTTTGTGCATCGTCGGATCCTTCAGCCGCCGATGCATCTCTTCGAGCTACTGGTCAATCCGGACCCTTCGGGGCGACGTCGACGAACGTGCCGACGTTGGTCGGGTCGAAGAACGCATCTGGTGACAGCGTGCCGGCGATCACGCTGACGAACTGGTTCATGGCCGGTTCGTCACCGGCGATCGCGCCGATGAGCTGTTGCATCTCCGGTGACGGTGGCTCCATGCGGGCCAGTTCGGTCGTGAACCGATACATCGGCATCACCCGGGCATCGCGACGGCGTTGGTGGTCGGCCATCGCCTCGGCGATGGATCGTTGGCCGGTCGCGGCGTCATCGATCGCCGATGCGCAGGACTCGGCGTCGAGGAACGCGTCGCCGATGCCCTGCGCGGTGACGGGATCCTTCAGGTAGCCCGCGTCGCCGACCAGCGCCCAGCCATCGCCGAAGGGTTTGCAGAAGTGGTTGTCCACGCCGCCGCCCGCGATGCGCTCCTCCCGTCGTGCGCCGTCGAGCTTGGGGCCGAACGCCCCCTGGATGGCCTCGAGGTAGTTGCGCTCGATGTCCCGCCTCACCTCGTGGAGCGACCGGTGGGGCCAGGCCGCCAACACCATGGTGAGCCCGTCGTTGGTGGGGAACGCTCCGAAGCCCTGGCCCGGCCGGATCGCCCAGCGCGCGTCGTCAATGGGGAAGCCGCTCCAGTAGGAGTAGTAGCCGACGGAGAGCGTGGGTTGCTCGAGATAGCGATCCGCCGCCACCGCTCGCGCGACCTTCGAGTGGGCGCCGTCGGCACCGATGGTCACCGTCGCCCGTGCCGTCCTCTGCCGACCGGTCGCGTCGTGACCGCGGATGCCGACGACCGCGCCGTCGTCGGCGATGAGGTCGTCGACGGTGAAGCCCTCTCGAACCTCGGCGCCGGCCTCGCGGGCGGCGCCGACGAGCAGGGCATCGAGCACGGTACGGCGCGGACAGAACGAGACGTCGGTGGCCCCGGCCGGCAGCGGCGACCCGGCGATGACGACCGGACCGAAGTCGAACGAGTAGGTGCGGACGGGAGGCGATCCCGTCGAGGCGAGCTGATCGAGCAGACCCCAACGCTCGAGCGCGGCCACGCCCGGCGGGTGGATGAGGTGCGTCGAGACCGTGTCGCTGGGGAAGTGGGCACGGTCCACGGCGAGGACGTCGTAGCCCTTTCGGGCGAGGAGCATGGCCGTCGCCGAGCCGGCGCACCGGGCGCCCACGACGATCACGTCACGGTGTTCTACGGGGAGGTGAGCGGTCATCGTTCCACGCCTCCTTGCGTTTGCTTGGTTCCCAAGATGATGACGTACTCGAGCTCGCGCCGGTCGACGTGCAGCGGGAGCAGCTCGGCCCGCAGCTGGTCCCACCGTCCTTCGGACTCGGTCCTGGCCTTGGCTTGCATGAGCGGGCCGAATCGGGTGGCGTGGAAGTCGACGTCGGCCTCGGGTGTGTCGAAGGGCTCGTGAGCGATGGCGTCACGGTCGAAGCGGAGCTCGATCCCTGTGCCGGCGAACAGATCGCGGACGTGGCCCTCATCGCCCCACCGCAGTGGTGGCTGGGCCGGCGGAAGGGGCGGAGGCAGGTAGCCGGCGATCGTTCGCATGATCTGACCGAGGTTCCCGTCGGGCGGCCACGTGGCGAGCCCCATCCGACCGCCCGGTCGCAGCACCCGAGCCATCTCCCGTGCGGCCTCCTCGTGGCGAGGGGCGAACATGCACCCGAACGTCGAGACGACGACATCGAAGCTGGCGTCCTCGAACGGCAGATCCTCGACGTCGCCTTCCCGCCACTCGACCTCGGCCCCGGCCCGCTGGGCCAACACGCGAGCGTCCTCGAGGAGCTCGGGTGTCAAATCGAGGCCGACGGTCCGCCCGCCAGCGAGCGCGGCCCTGATGGCGGCGTTGCCCGTACCGCATCCCACATCGAGGATCTGTTCGCCCGGTTGGACATCCAACCGTCGGATGATCCGTTCGCCGATCGGCCACAGCTCGCGGGCGGCAACTTCTCCGTAGTTGCCCAGGGCCCAGGTCGCGCTCGCCGCTCGCTTCAGCTCGCCGAGCGTTGTTTCGCCGGCCGGTGTCCCGGCCTTCGCGCCAGATGTCGTCGTCATGATCGTCTCCTTCCGTGGTCTTCACCGAGGATGCCGGAAGCGACTTTCGCGACCCTTTCGATCCGGTTTCACGGCGCTAGCCTCGAGACGTGGCCCATCACCCCGCGGCCATCGGGCTTCGGGTCTTGGGGACGACTCGACTCGTGCGCGATGGTCGGCCGCAGCCGATCTCCTCACCACGGCAGCGCCGGATCCTCGCCGCCCTGGCCGCAGCCGGCGGGCACACCATGTCGGCCGACCTCCTCATCGACGTCGTCTGGGGAGAACGGTTGCCGGCGAACCCGCAAGGCGCCCTGCAGACCCAGCTCACCCGCATCCGCAGGCTGTTCGGGCCAGCAGCCGGCTCGGTCGTGGACTCGGATCCCTCCGGCTACGGCCTCGCCCTCGAACGCAGTGATGTCGACTCGTGGTACTTCGAAGATCTGGTGGCCGGCCGTCTCGACGAGCATCGATCGCTCACCGACATCAGCGAAGCCCTGTCGCTGTGGGATGGGGAGGCGTTCCTCGATGCTGATCGGCACCCGGCCGTCCAGCCCGTCGCCACCCGCCTCGACACGATGCGCAAGGACGCGATCGAAGCGCTCGCGTCGGCCCAGCTCTCAGAGAACCGACCGGATGCGGCCCTCTCGACCATCGAGCCCCTGCTCGCCGAAGACCCGTACCGGGAGCGCGCGTGCGCGGTCGAGCTCCGCGCGCTGTGCGCTGCGGGACGCGGCCTCGAGGCTCTCACCCGCGGCCGTCAGCATCGGCGGAGGTTCGCCGACGATCTGGGTCTCGAATCTTCGCCGTCGCTCGAAGCGATCGAGCAGGAGATCCGTCACCAGGCAGCCAGAGCCACCGCCGCGCGACGGATCCCGACGGCTGGCCTCGAGTCGCCGCCGCAGCCGCCGCCGTTGCCGGTGACTTCGTTCGTCGGGCGTGGCCGCGAGCTCGAGGCGATCCATGGCCTGCTCGAACGGGCCCGGATCGTCACGGTCGTCGGACCCGGAGGCGTCGGCAAGACCCGGCTCGTGCTCCACGCGGCCCACGCCGACCGCACCCAACAGACCGACGGCATCTTCTGGTGCGACCTCGCTTCGTCCGGGCCCGGCACGGTGGCCACCGTCGTCGCCAGCCGGATCGGAGTCCAGGAGCGATCGGGAGCGTCCCCGGCAGCACGGCTCGCCGACTTCCTGGCCAACCGTCGTTGCCTCGTGGTGCTCGACAACTGCGAACACGTGACCGTCGATGTCGCGGCATTGGCGGACACGATCGTCCGCAGGGGCCCGGGAACCCGCGTGTTGGCAACGAGTCGCCAGCCGCTCGGCGTCGACGGCGAACACCTCCTCCGCCTCGACCCACTCGGTGGCCCCGCCCGCGGCGAGCACGCGGCGACCGACGTCGAGCTCTTCCTGGACCACGCGCAGGCGGCTGCACCCGGCTTCACGGTGGACGTCACGAACCGGTCGACGGTCGCAGACATCTGCGACCGCGTGGGGGGCCTTCCCCTCGCCATCGAGCTGGCCGCGGCGTGTGTGACGAGGATGGATCTGGACACGCTGTGCGACCGCATCACCGGCCAGCTCGAGCTCCTCGATCGGTCGACGGTCGGTGCCGGCGATCGCCACGGAAGCCTCGACAGTGTCCTCGCCGCGTCGTACCAGATGCTCCAGCCGGCCGAACGGGAGCTCCTCGAGCGCCTGTCCTTGTTCTCGGGAGGGTTCACGCTCACCGACGCCGAGCGGCTGATCGGCTCTTCGCGTTCGGGCGCTGGTCGGTTCGTCGGAGGCCTGGTGGACAAGTCGATGGTGTTGTTCCACCGCGACGACGGCCACTACGAACTGCTGCCGCCCGTGCGAACCTTCGGCCGGGCGCGCCTCGCAGCACGAGGCGAACGCGAGCGTTGGCGCGCTCGTCACGCGACGATGGTGCTCGACAAGGCGGCGGACATCGATCGTGCCCTGCAGACATCGGAGGAGCGCTCCTTCCGTTCAGCGATCGATGACTCGGCCAGCGAGCTTCGCGCCGCCCGGGACTGGTTTGCCGAGATCGGCGACGTGGATGGCCTCATGCGGCTGTCTGCGTGCACGCACTGGTTCGCGACGCTGCGCACCCGCTCGGAGCTGAGCCGATGGGCCGAGGATGCGATCGTCAGCGTCGGCGACGCAACCGACCGCCCTGGGACCGGACGGGTCCGGGCGTGTGCCGCCATCGGAGCCGTCCGGCGCGGCGATCTGGCGATCTCGCGCCGGCTCGCTGAACATCATGAGCAGGATCCAGCCGACGAGCGGCGTTTCGCTCTGGAGGTCCTCGGGCAGGTCAACCTGTTCGAAGGTCGCTTGGAGGAGGCCATCTCCTGTTCGAGGAGGGCGGCAGAGGATCACCAGGCAGCCGGCGATCTGCTCTTCGCGACGAGCGCCGCCTCGGTCGAAGCGGTCGCGTTGGCCTACGGCGGCCATCTCGCCGAGGCCGAGGTGCTCGCTCTCACCCTCAGCCGGCAGGCTCGCGACCTCGGCGTACCGTCGCTCCACGCAATGACCCTGTACATCCTGGCCGAGACCACCTCCGAGCCCATCGTCGCCGCCGAGAACTACCACGAGAGCATCAGCATCGCCCGTTCGGTCAACGCCGAGTTCGTCACCGGATTGGCGAACACGTCGCTCGCCGCACTCGAGATGCGCACCGGCCGCGTCGCCGACGCCCGCCGCCGGCTCGCCGCGGCGATCGAGCTCTGGCAACGAGCGGGCGTGCGGAACCAGCAGTGGCTGGCCATCCGGCTGGTGATCGAAGCACTCGACCACGACGGCGAGCCCGAGACGGTCGCGACCCTTGCCGGCGCGTACGAATCCTCCACACGTGCGGGCCCGGCGTTCGGGGACGACGCCACCCGTCTGGCGAGGGCGGTCGATCGCTCCTACGAGCAACTCGGCGGGGACCGCTTCGGTGTGGCCCGTCGGCGCGGCTCGCTCCTCACCGAGGACGGCGCCGCAGACCTCGCCCGATCGTCGGCCGCGCCGGGCTGAGCGCCGCGAGGCGTCCCACGTGCGGACGACGACCGAGTCTCAGTCGGGGGGATGGCGGTGGCGAAGGCGGGGAGAACCTGTCACCGGAGGACGTCGCCGAGGAGATCGGGATCACACCGCCGGAGGACGCCGCCTCTGCTATGCGAAGACGCCCTCGTCCACCTCGACAGCGTGCGCTTTGCCGCGGGCGGCCGCTCGACGCGGAGTGCTGTTCGGCGCTGAGCGATGGCTGATCGAGCCCATGACGTTCCAAGGACTGTCCTTGGACGGCGGTCCCGTTCAGGTGTCGACCGAAGACGGAGACCGATGGAGCGACCGTTGCTTCATCGACTGCGAGGCATCGAGGCAGAGTTGCTTGCCCGGGTCGGGGCGACATCTGCAGAACGTCGGGCCACCCGAACCTCGACATCGACGTGGTGTCGGCACCCTACGAACGGGTACGTAGCAGCCAGGAGAGCAGGCGAGAGTCCGGCGCCTGGCCCCTGCGAGATGAGGAGCAAGACGACGAGCAAGACCCGTAAGGAGGTGTCCAATGATCGTTCAGCTGGTGCGCTACGGATGAGGCTGTCCGGCGACGAGGTGATGCAGCGGTTCGAGGAGCGCTCGGACCGGTACCGCGAGGTGCCCGGACTGCTGCAGAAGAAGTACTACGTCCACTTCCCCGAGACCGGCCAGTTCGGAGGCGTGTACGTGTGGGAGAACCGTGAGGCGTTGCAGGCGTGGCAGGACACCAACCTCGCCGGGACACTGGCTGAGACGTATCAGGTCACCGATGGTCCGACAACGGAGATCGCCGAGGTGATGCTCGTCCTCCACGGGGACGAGGCGCAGCAGCGCTGACCGGGTCGTTTCTTCGGCGCTCATCGATGGCAGCGCCTCAGCCGGGCAGGACCGGCACCGACGGTGGCCAGCCGCCTGCCCGGTAGCCGGTGGGTTTGGCCGACAGCGGGCCGATGGCCCCGTTCGCCTCGACCGATCGGGAACGGGTCAGCGCGCTCGTGGACCCGGGGCTCGTTCGTGTCCTGACGAGCACCCACTCGGGCAAAGTCATTGGGTGTGCGCCGTCGCAGAAGCCCCGGCAACACCCAGGCCCAGACCGTCGTGAGGGTCGCCGCCCTCGATGACGACACTCAGATCCACTTCGCGATCCTGGCGGGATCCGTCGCCAAGAACCGCCATCTGCTCGACCGGACCGTCGAATGACGGTCAGGAGCGTCTTCTACAGTTCTTCTACACTTTTCAGAGTGACGGGGTGGTGCAGAGCGGTACGGTTGGGGAGTGCAGCAGCGCGTAAGCCCAGTTCAGCGGCACATTCCGTCACGACCCGGCATGAGCTGACACGGCCTCGAGTCGGCTCATAACCCGAAGGTCGTGGGTTCAAATCCCACCCCCGCCACCATCGGAAAACCTTGCAGCGACAGGCCTCTGGGCCTGTCGCTCGGGTTTTGAGAAGGCTCGAATCGAGCGTTGTCTGCCAAATTCACGAAATCGTGTCGCTGGACGTGAGGCGTTCAGAGGAGACCGTGGTCGCGGGCGGCTTGGACGGCGGGCTTGCGGCCCTCGACGCCGAGCTTCCGGTAGATCGCCTTGCAGTGCGTCTTCACCGTGTTGAGCGACACGTAGAGCTCGCTCGCGATCTCGCGTTGGGACAGCTGCGAGGGCAGATACCGCAGGACCGACAGCTCGCGTTCGGTGAGCTCCTCGACGAGACCGTCGGCCTGAGGTCGGTCGGCGCGACCGTGTCGGGCCTCGACCCTGGCGAGGTAGCGCCCGGCGATCCCCGGGTCGACGCATCGATCGACGATCGCACGGGCTTCGGCAACCAGCGCGTCGGCGTCGGGATGTCCCCGGTCGAACGCGACGTCGGCTGCGCTCGCCAACGCATAGGTGAGCATGACGTTCTCGGGCGAGCGGCGGGCGAGCTGCACACCGCGTAGCGCGGAGGGCAGCGCCATGTCAGCGTCGTTCGTGGTTCGGGCAAGGACGCTGTGGGCGAGGGCCATCTGCGGTGCTTCGCCGATCCGGTGCTCGTCGGCGAACTCGATCGAGGAGGTCGCGAGATCGCGAGCGGACTCCACGCGTCCGACCTCGAGCTCGGCGAGGGCCTCGAAGATCGGTGCGACGGCGGCGACGAAGTAGTCGGGACGACTCGCAGCCATCTCGTTCGCCTGTGCGAGGAACGGGCGGGCCTCGTCGAAGCGGCCGCCCATGACGCGCACACCGCCGAGCACCATCGGATGCGTCGGCTCGGTCGTCGGCGCCTGTCGTTCGACTGCGTCGAGTCCCGCGGCGACGTCGCCCTCGGCGAGATGGATCATCGCGGACAGCGACAGGATCAGTCCGGCATCGACGCCGGCGGTGTCGAGTCGCGCCGCCGTCGCGAGTGCACGCTCGGCTTCGGCGAAACGGCCCGTCACGAACGACACCCAGCCATGCACGATCGCCAACCCTTCGTGGGACTCGACCATGTCGCCGAGTCGTTCGATGTAGCGGGTGACGGTGTAGGTCCGTCCGATGTTGAGCAGTTGCGTGGCGTTGTCGGCCACGATGTCGGCCGCCTCGATGCGGCGGTCGGCCCGGAGGAGGTGCTCGACCGCCGGAATGAGATCGCCTGCCTCGGCGTACCACCTCCCGGCGGCGGCGTGGAGGGCTGCGCTGCGCTCGGGCGACGTCCGCTCCAACTCGGCTCGCAGCAGGTCGCGCAACAGGTGATGGAATCGGAACCAGGTGCCGGTGCGGTCGAGTGAGATGACCAGCTGGTTCGACGCTGCGAGTCCGGCGAGCCACTCGGTGCCGTCGTCGACGCCGCACACCTCGTCGATGAGCGGACCGGAGAGGCGTTCGAGGATGGACACGTCGAGGAGACGCTGGCGTTCCGCGGCGTCGACCGAGTCGAGGAACTCGTCGGTCAGGTAGTCGGCGACGAGTTGGTCGTCGCCGTGGAACGCCGCGACGAACTCGTCGACGTCGGTTCCGTCACGCAGCGACAGCCCGGCGAGCACGAGCCCTGCCGCCCATCCCTCGGTGCGCTCCTCGAGCAGGCTGACCGCGTCGGGCCGCAGGCCGGTCGTGGCTGCGTCGAGGAGCCACGTCGCTTCGTCGTGGTCGAAGCGGAGGTCCTCGGCGCGGACCTCGGTCAGTTGGTCACGGACGCGGAGGCGTCCGAGCCGGAACGGCGGATCGACCCGCGTCGACAGGACGATCGTGAGGTTCGCCGGCCTGAGCGAGATGAGTTGCTCGACGCTGCGATGCACGTCGTCGTTCGTGACGAGGTGATAGTCGTCGACGACGAGGACGACGTCGTCGCCGCGTTCGGCGATCTGGTTCACCACGGTGCTGACCGCCGCATCGAGACCGTCGCCGATCGACGAGCGTATGGCCTCGGGGAGACTCGGCACGGTCCCGGCGAGCGCGGCGGCCACGTAGGCCCAGAAACGTGACGGGTCATCATCACCCTCATCGACCTGCAGCCAGCCCACGCCGGTGTCGCGAGCGTCGAGCCAACCGTTGACGAGCGTCGACTTTCCGGATCCGGCCGGTGCGCTCACCAGGACGACGCCACGACCCGCATCCACCGATGCGTCCAGTGCGTCGGTCAGGCGGGAGCGGCGCAGGTACCGGCTCGGCGGCCGCGGCGGCGTGACCTTGGTGGCGGTGAGCGCTGCGCTCGAGTCGGCCATCACCCCAAGCGTAGGAGACCTGCTCCCCACGGTCGGCGGCGACCGATCCGCAGAGCGCGCTCGCCGATCTCACCCGGGTGAGATGGGCGGGGGAGTGATGCCCCTCCACCCCGGTCGGTTCGATCATCGAGACATGTCCCGACCGACCCGCTACGAGATCGAGATCCGCGGTCGAGCCACCGACCGAGTGCTCCGCCCCGTCGTCGACGACTTCCGGATCGAGCCGACCGAGGTCGGCACCACCCGACTGATCGGCCAGATCCGCGACGCATCGCACCTGAACGGACTGCTCGCCCACTTCACCTCGATGAACGTCGAGGTGGTCGAGCTCCGACGGATCGACCCGCTCCCCGTCGGACCCGACCGACACCGTCTCCACCAACCAGCACACCAACCCAGAGAAAGGCATCCAACCATGACCATCACCACACCTTCAGCCACGGCTACCTCGCCGAGCAGGGAACCCGGCCGCCTCACCCGCATCGGCGGCGCAGCGGCGCTGCTCGCCGCCGGAACCTTCTTCTACGGCATCGTCATGTTCGCAACGACGTTCGCCGACTACACCGACCCCGACGCCACGCCGGCGGAGTCGGTCGACTTCCTCGTCGGGCACCAGGGGGCGTTGCTCGCCTGGTACATCGGCATCTTCATCGTGTTCGGCGCCGCACTCGTGCCGCTCGGACTCGCGCTGCGCCAACGACTCGCCGACTGCACCGGTGCTCGCGAACACGTCGATGGTGTTCGCCGCGATCTGGGCGACCCTCATGTACGCCACCGGGATGATCTCCAACATCGGGATCGAAGCAGTCGCGGACCTCGCCGCTTCGGAACCCGACCGGGCCATCACCGTCTGGTCGACCCTCGACACCGTCACCAACGGCCTCGGCGGCGGCAACGAGCTCGTCGGCGGCATCTGGATCCTCCTCGTCTCGATCGCCGGGCTGATCACCGCACGGTTGCCCCGCTGGCTGAACGTCGTCGGCATCATCACCGCGGTCGCCGGACTCGTGACGGTCGTGCCGGACTTCGAGGCGGTCGAGATGGTCTTCGGGCTCGGATCGATCATCTGGTTCGTCGGTGTCGGCATCACCCTCATGCGCGACCGCACCCCGATGGGATGACACGATGAGCGCGACGATCGACCGGGCGCCCGTTCGATCGACGGACATGTCCTTGGTCAAGGCCGCCGCGTCGGCGCCTGCGGGACGTCGGCGGCCTGGGTCGTCGCCCGCCGCGGTGGGCTCATCGACCGGCCGGGCCGCTGGCTCACGCCGGCCACGTGGGGCATCGCCGGCTACCTGGCGCTCAACAGGCTCGGCAACGTCGCATCGTTCCGAGTTGACGACGCCGGTCTCGGGCCGTTGGACGCCCGCCATGCGGCCAGGACCTGGAGGGAGTCAGGCCAAGGGGAATCTGGTGGACGCGGTGCCTGGGGGGTTGCGGACGCCGGGGGTCGCGTCCGGGTTGGGCACGCAGACCTCCGCCTCGAGGCCGTCAGGGTCGGTGAAGAAGAGGCTGAGCACCGGCCCGAAGTCGGTGACGAATCCGTCGGTTGCTCCGTGTTCGATGAGACGACGGCGGATCTCGGTGAAGGCGTCGATCGAGGCGGCGCGCACGCCGAGGTGGTCGATCCGCCCCCGGCCGAAACATGGGTGTCTGCCGGTCGGCATGGTGGTTGCCGTCGATCTCGAAGATGTTGAGCTCGGTGTCGGGACCGATGTTCAGGAAGGTGAGGCGCACCGGGCCGTCGACGGTGGTGTCCTCGACGACCGCGTCGAGCACGGCTCGGTAGAAGCGGACGAGGCGATCGGTGTCGGTCGTGAGGATCGCTACGTGGTGGATGCCGTCGACGAGCATGTCGCCATTCTTGCTGGGATGTGTCATCTGTTCTCCTCCGGTCGCGGTTCGTTGTCAGGTCGTGACGACGGTCCTTCCCGGGCTGTGTCCCGTTTCGATCCGACGGACTGCTTCTGCGGTGTCGCTGAGATCGAGGACGTCGCCGAGGACGGGACGCACCGAACGGCGCTGCACGAGCTCCGCCACGGCGGCGAGGTCGTCTCCGTTGGGTGTCGAGAACAGCGGCACGAGGCGTTGGTGGGTGAACGGTGACATCGTCGCTGCGGACGCGAAGCGCTGCATGCCGGTGAGCGAGCGCGGTTTCTGTCCGCCGACGACGACCATCGTGCCGGTCGACGTCATGGCCCGGCGCAGTGCCCGAATCGGTTGGTTGCCCACGAGGTCGATGATCACGTCGTAGTGGCGGTCATGCGAGGCGATGTCGTCGGTGGTGTAGTCGACGACATGGTCGGCGCCGATCGAGCGGACGAGGTCGGTGTTGCGTGGGCCGGCCACGCCAGTCACCGTCGCCCCGTGGGCCTTGGCGATCTGCACCGCGAAGGTGCCGACGCCGCCGGACGCGCCGATCACCGCGACGTGCTGTCCGGCTTCGACCCGCGCGGCGTCTCGGAGCGCCTGGAGTGCGGCCACGCCGGTGGTCGGCATGGCAGCGGCCTCCGCGACGCTGAGGTGCTCGGGGCGCAGGATCATCCTCGCGGCGGGGACCGTGGCGAGCTCGGCGAACGCCCCGGTACCGAAGCCGACGATCTCGTCGCCGATGTCCACGCTGTCGAGGTCATCGTTGACGGCGACGACGCGCCCGGCGACATCGGTGCCGAGCACGGCGTGGTTGGGGCGGCGAATCCCATAGCCCATCAACCGGGCGACGTAGGGCCAGCCCCGCATCTCGAGGGCATCGCCCCGGTTCACGCCGGCCGCCTGGACCTCGACCAGCACGTTGCCCTTGGGGAGTGCGGGTCGCTCGATGTCGACGTAGTGGAGGACGTCGGGGGATCCGAATCGGTTTCTGGTGATGGCCTTCATGGTGCGCTCCGTTCGCTGCTGGGGTCTGTGCTGCGTGGTGACGGTCGGGACGTTCATGCGATGGCTGCCATCGTGCGGCTGGCACCGGCTCGCACCTCGGGCGGCGTGCTCTCGATCCGGGGCAGGTGTTCGAGTCGGTGGCCCTTGGTGAGGAGCCACAGGGCGAACCAGACCTCGGCGATGAGCGCCGGGGCCAGGACGATCGGCGATGCCGATCCGTCGTAGCCGGGGATGAGGAGGAAGCTGAAGGTGTCGACCAGGTAGCCGGCGCCGGCCAGCCCGAGCAGAACGCCGAGCGGCCGGGGCAACTGCCTCGATGACATGGCGAGGTAGCTGATGATCAGGGTGCTCGCACCGAAGAACGCCAGGCCGAGGAGGTAGCCGTACTTGTGTGCATCGAGGTACAGCAATGCGAGGGCGTCGGCTTGGCCGTCGGCGAAGACGTTGAGGTAGTCGGCGTCGTCGATGATTCGAACGGCCTGGAACATGTTGAGCAGGTTCAGGCCGATGACCGCCGTCTGGGTGATGCGGAACGCTGCGGCGAGCATCGACAGCGTGCGGTTGAGCGGCTTGAACAGTTGGTAGAGCACGATGGCGAGGGCGACATCCGCGATGAACATGACGATGTCGGCCGCCAGGCCGGCGCGGAACAGCATGGGTGACCCGATGATGTTCTGTGCGGTTGCCGCGGGATCACCTGGCTCGATGAGCTGGGAGCGGACGCCGACCTCGGCGAACAGACCGCAGGCGATGATGATCAGGTAGAGCACCCCTGCCGTTCGGGCGGTGCTGAATCGCGAGCGTGGTGGAGCGGTGCCCGTCTGGTCGAGGTGTTGGGTGCGCGTCTGGATGGTCATGACGGTTCTCCTTCGTCGTTTGGCGGTTTCCGGCATATGTCACGCTTAGAAGTAACTTCTGAGCGTGATACTTCTGAGTATGAAGAATTGGGATCCTTGCTGTCAAGACTCTCGCTGGTAAGATGCTTTCGTGAACGCGAACCGAGAGATGGATGCGATGGACGAGATCGTCGACGAGGTCCGAACGTGGCTTCCCGACAGCGAGGTGACCGGACTGGCCATCACCGGGAGGGTGCTGCGGTTGGCCCGCTACCTCGAGGCCCGCCGGGAGGAAGAGCTCGAGCAGTTCGGACTCACGCTCGGCGACTTCGACATGCTCGCCACGATGCGCCGCCGGGCGGCAGGCGAGTCGATCAAGATCAGGGATCTGCAGCGCTCGCTCATGCTGTCGTCGGGGGGAACGACCAAGCGGCTCGATCGCTTGGAGGCCGCTGGGCTCATCGAGCGGCACCCCGATCCCAACGACCGCCGGGGCACGCTCGTCGCGCTCTCCACGGAGGGTCTCCGTCTGATCAACGAGGTCGTCCCCGTCGTCATCCGCCACGAAGCAGCACTGGTCAGCGACGCGATCGGATCTGAGCGCACCCGAGCGGCAGTCGAGGACGGACTCCGACAGATGCTCATCGCCCAGGAAACGGCCGCCGATTCGTAGGGGGCCATCTCCGTTGCTCCATGGGTGGACAAACGCCGTTTCGTGGCCAACGTCGCGACCGCAACGGTCGGCTTGGGCGGCATCGGTTGGCGCCGAGGTAGCTGTCCTGGTGCAGGTTACGAGGACGAGAGCCCGGCGAGCGTCGAGATGGCGAGGTCGAGGATCTGGCTGCGGCTGAGAACCTCTGCCGATGCCGTTGCGGCGGCGAGAGCCTCCGGACCCATTCGATCGGCCAGGTCGGATTGGATGTGCGAGAGTCGCTCGAGGTCGGCAGTTGCCCCGTAGGGCGCATCGGGGTCGACCGTTGCCCGGGCGAGCACCGTGGCCGCGACCCCGTCCGCCCGGTGTGTCGACAGCACCTCGGCGGCGAGGCGCAGCGACATCCAGAGTTGGGGCCAGGTCGCGGTACGTCGCCACCGCGTCAGGAGTACGGGCAACTGCGCCGCCGCGTCGCGATGGCGACCGCTGCGGACGAGGGTGGCGACCAGCACCGTGCTGGCGACACCCCACACGAACGGTGCGCGGGCCGCCCACGCTCGATCGGCAGCGCGTCGGAGTTGAGCGGTGCCCGCTTCGATGTCGCCCATCGAGAGGGCTCGTTCTCCGTCGATGTAGTCGGCGAAGGCGTGCGAGGTCTCCGAGCCCGCGGCCTGGGCAAGGGCCCGGTGCTGTGCTGCGAAGATGGCAGATCTGTCCCTGTCACCCGCGTAGCAGGCCGCGAGCGCCGCCCCACCTATCGCATCGCACCGGTCGGTCGGAGCGGAGCTCGGGTTGTGGGCGGCCTCGACGAACTCGGTTTCGGCATCGCGGAACCGTCCTTGGTAGAGGGCCACGACTCCGAGCGCGTGCCGAGCCCGTCCCCTCGCGACTTCGTCAGCGTCGCTCGATCTGGGTGTCGCGAGGGCTCGCCGAGCAAGGCCGACGGCTGTGTCGAGCGAGCCCGACTGGTAGCCGGCGCGTGCGCCGGCAGCCGCCAGGACTGCGGACGACGGGGTTCCCTCGGACCGCGAGGCTGTCGCCGCCTCGAGCACCAACTTGTTCAGCTCAGCGTCGGGTCGGTAGATGAGCGCGCTCGCGAGGCCGTCGGCGATCGCTGCCATCCCTTCGTCGTCACGGGTCCTCGTCGCCCATTGGATCGCGGCGCGGATGTCCGGCCGGAGACGGTCGAGGTGGTCGACGGTGTGGGCCTCAGCCGGTCCCGACACGTCGATGGCGCGGATCTGGGTCGCCACCCAGCGGACGTGACCTCGACGAGCCGGCGTCTCGTCGTCGCTTCCTCTCAGCCGCTCCTCGCTGAAGTGGCGGATCATCTGGAGCAGCCGGCAGCGCCCGGGCTTACTCCCCAAGGCAACCACGCTGGCGTCGATCAGGCGTCCGAAGACCGGACCCACTGCCTCGTCGAGGACCGCGCCGCCGACCTGTTCGACGGCTTCGAGGTCGAACTCGCCCTCGAAGGTGCTCAGCACAGCGATCAGGCGCCGATCGGCAGGTGAGAGGAGATCGTAGGACCAGGACACCAGGGCCCGAGGGCTGGCGTGGCGTCCCGCCTCGGGGTCTGCGGAGGGGATCGCCATGAGCTCGGGCGTTGAGACGAGTCGTGCACTCAGCGCTTCGATGCCGAGCGTCGCGGCGCGGCCAGCGGCCAGCTCGATCGCGAGGGGGATGCCGTCGAGCTGCTTGCAGAGCTCGTGAACGGCATTGTCAGCGACCTCGACGGCGCTGCGAGGCTGGTGCCTCTGCAGGCAGCGCACGAAGAGGTCGACGGCGGGGGGATGCTCACCCGTCGTGCCGAGTGGTTGGAGAGCCAGCAGCTGCTCGTCGGGGAGCGCCAAGCGGGTGCGGCTCGTGGTGAGGACCGAGACGCCGACGCAGTGGTCGATCAGTGCCCGGACGATCGGCCGGACCTCGTCGGCGACGTGCTCGCAGTTGTCGAGCACGATGAGGAGCTCGTCGTTGCCCAGCGCGCCGATCAGCGCCTCGACATCGGCGGGCCCTGCCCGATAGCCCACGGCGGCGGCGATGGCATCGGCCACCTCGGCGTGGCCGACCGCGGCGAGCTCGACCACCGCCGTCGGAGAACCCGAGTCGGGCCAGGTGGCCAACAGCTCGGCCACCAGTCGGGTCTTGCCTACCCCTCCGGTGCCGAGCACCGTCACGAGGCGGTGGGACCCGACGTGCTCGCGCAGCTCCGTCAGGGTCTCGTCGCGGCCCACCAGCGCGGTGGGTCTCGCCAGGCTGGTGCGGCGTCCGACCGATTCGGGCGCTTGCTCAGGTGAACCGGTGTACATCGCAGCGACCGACGTGCGAGGTCTGCCGCTCAGCTCGCCGGCGAGGATGGCGGCTTCGAGCGGGGCGAGCTCAGGCCCGGGGTGAAGACCCGTCTGGTCGCGCAGCCCGGTGCGGTAGCGGTCAGCCGCTCGCAGCGCTTCGGTCGATCTGCCCGATTCCCCGAGCGCTCGGACGAGCAGCAGCCATGCCCGCTCACGGAACGGATGGGTCCGCACCACCGCCTCGAGCAGTTCGACCGCTTCCATCGATCGCCCACACCCGACGAGCCCGTCGGCGAGGGCGTCGGTCAGGTTGTCCCGCAGTTCGGCCAGCCCCACGGCGAGGGGTTCGAACCACTCGGAGCCGGCGAACTCAGCGAGGGCAGTACCGTCCCACAGGTCGAGCGCCCGAGTCGCGATCTCCACCGCACCGGCAGGGTCGTCGGGCAGTCGCGCCTCGGCATCGGTCAGAGCATGCCGGGCCACATCGGCGTCGATGGTGGTCTCCGACACGAGCTGGTAGCCCGCCGGAGCGAGCACGATCGCGTCGTCACCAAGGATGCTGCGCAAGCGGGATACATAGGTCTGCAAGGTCGCAGAGGCGCGGCTCGGCGGATCCTCGGCCCACACCGCATCGACGAGGTCGTCGACCGCCACCGCCCGTGGGTGGCGCAGCGCCAACGCCGTCAGCAGGGCCCGCTGACGACGGCTGGTCACCGCTGTCGGCACGCCGTGGTCGACGACCCGCAACGACCCCAACACCGAGATCGACAGCACCGGTCACCCCTCGCGGGCCGGCCCGCCCGGGGGTGCGCAACTGGTGTGGGCCCATGCGTGCCACCGCATGGCCCGAGGCTAGCGGAGCGACTCTCGGTGCCCGATCAAGGGGTGCCGTGGCCGCGTAAGCGAGACGCAGGCGTCGCGGAAATGCCCCGGCGGATGCTCTTCCTGTCCACCGAACACGTACCGATGAGGAGTCAGCCATGCACCCGCAACTTCCCCCCGCCGACACGACCGACCCGATCGAGATCCCGACGGCCTGCCTCCCGCTTCCCGTGGGCGACGGCATCACGGTGCTCCCCAGCTACTTGCCGGTGCCGGGCATGGGTGTCCTGCCCGCTCACTCCTTCGTGATCGACGGCCCGGAACCGATGCTCGTCGATGTCGGGCCCGGGGGCGCAGAGCCCGGGTTCCAGCAGGCACTGGCGCAGGTGACGGACCCAGCTTCGCTGCGATGGTTGTGGCTCACACACACCGACCCGGACCACGTCGGTTCGTTGCAGTGGCTTCTCGAAGCTGCGCCCGATCTGACCGTGGTCACCACGTTCCTCGCGGTCGGCAAGCTCGCCATGTTCAGCCCGGTTCCGATGGATCGTCTCCGGTGGGTGAACCCGGGGCAGACCGTCGAGCTCAATGGCCGCACGCTTGCCGCGATCAGGCCACCGTCGTTCGACGCGCCGGAGACGACCGCGTTCTACGACGTCACGTCGGCCACGTTGTTCTCGGCCGACTCGTTCGGGGCGCTGCTGCAGCGGCCGGTGCTCGACGCGGGGAGGTCATGCCGAGAGACCTCTGCGACGGCATGCACCTGTGGTCCACCATCGATGCGCCCTGGGTGACCCACACCGACCGGTCGCACTTCCACGGTGCGCTCGAGGAGATCCGCCGCCTCGGCGCACGGCGCGTGCTCGAGTTCGCACCTGCCCCCGTCGCACGGTCTCACGGACCGGCTGCTCGACAACCTCGGCACGGTCCCCGACGGCTCGCCGTGGATCGGCCCCGACCAGGCGGCGCTCGACCAGATCCTTTCCAGCGTCACCGCGTAGCCGTCGAGGACCAACGATCGATCGGGCACTCCTGCCCGTTCGCAGACAAAGGAGAATCCCATGACCACCACGAGCCTGATCGCTGACCGCAGCGTGCCGCGACCGGCCTCCCCACCCGAGATCGGTGCGATCGTCTACCGCTTCCAAGGCACGCTCGGGCCGCTCAACCCCGTCGGCCTCTTCGCCGACGGCATCCGCTTCCACAACACCTTCGAAGGCCAGATCGTCGACGGACCATTCGCCGGTGGCCGCATCTCGGGACCCGACTTCTTCCTGCTGCGCCCCGACGGAGTCGGCGAGATCCACGCGCCGGAGCTCATCGAGTGGGGCGCCCACCGGGTGTCGGTCGACGTGCGCGGCTACGTCGCTGGCACCCGAGGGCATCGCCTTGCCTCCCCTCTCGGTGCTGCTCGAGCCCGGATTCGAGTTCCCCGACGTCGCCTTCCGTGTGACCGGCTCGGCCCTCGCCGCGACCACATCGCCTGAGTTCGCGAGCCTCAACGGCACCACGATCGTGATCGAGGGGACCGTCAACATGGGGACCGGCGCGCTCGGACGTCACCGCTCGGGCCGTCGACCGACACGTTCCGGCTCGGGAGGTCTGACGTGTACGTACGGATGGTGACCTTCCACCTCAACCGCATCAGCCGCAAGGACTACGAGGCGCACTGCGAGGAAATCGCCGGTGCCTTCCTCGAATGGCCCGGGCTGGTGGCCAAGGTGTGGCTCGACGGTCAAGAGACCGGCACCTACGGCGGCGTCTACCTGTTCGAGTCGAAGGGCGCCGCCGATCTCTCCCGGTCGACCGCCCTCTTTGGAGGCATGGCGAGGAACACGGTCTTCGGCGGACTCGAGGTGCGCGAGTTCGCCGTCCTCGACCGTCCCACCAATACGACGGCCCGTTCGCTCGAACGGCCTGTTGACGCCGATTGGTGAGTCGTGCCGGATGGCCCCATCGGGTCGCAGGGTGAATTCGAGCATCCGCCCTGCGACCCGTCGCCGCGAACGGGACAGATCGACGAGCGGGCTGAGTCGACCCCGAGCCGACGGCATCCGTTCATCCTCAGGTCGACCGCGTCGGAAGACCGGATCTCGAGCCACATCTCGTGCTCGCCTTCACGGAAGTGATCGGCGGCAGGGAGCGCGACCACCCAGGGCCGAGCCGCCATACGCGGTGCCAGCGGGTCGTCGGCGTAGATCGCGGCGAAGTCGGGGTGCTCACCCTCGTGTTGATGATTGCACCGAGGCTTCGTCGCTGCGACCGAGTCGATGTTGTTCGCCGTGCGGAGCGGTAGTTTCGAGCATCGAGGGGGGCCGGTGTGGCTGACGAGTTCGAGGTGGACGTGGACTTCATGGACATGACGAACGACCGGCGTCTCTGGGTCCGGTCTGTCGACGTCCGGCTGGGAGTCCCGACCGCGGTGCACCGGCACGTCGTCGTCGGGGACGACGACGCAGACCCGAAGGTCGCCCGAATCGTCGCCGTCGACGCCGAGGGGAACCTCGAACTCGAGGTCCTGTCGGGCTCAGTCGAGTCACACGCCGACCTGCTCGCGCCCACGTGACCCTGGCGCGAATCTTCTACCGGGTTTCTACCGGGAGGGCTGGTATCGGGTGTTACGGAGAGGTTCGGTTTGGCACGCCGGAAATGAGAAACCCCAGCTCACAGGTACCAAATGGTACGGGGAGGGACGGGCTGGATAGGTGACTATCAATCTCATGACCCGAAGGTCGCAGGTTCAAATCCTGCCCGTAGGGGACCATCTCCGTTGCTACATGGGCGGATGGACGCCGCAGGGTGAGCAAGGGCTCGATCTTCGATCGAGTGGCTGGGCTGACGATCCTCGAACCCGCTCCGTGAGGCATCCGAGCGCTACTCCACTTCTTCTACAGTCGTCGGAGTGACGGGCTGGTACGCAGCGGGACCGTCGGACCGTGCAGCAGCGCGAAAGTCCAGCTCAGAGGTTCAGCGGGTCAGGAGCGGGCGATGTCGGTCGGCACCCGCTCGGTGCGGATCCAGCCGTTCCAGCCCCGTTCCTCCAGGATCGACCGCAACCGCCTCGCGGCCGGGGAGGTCTGGACGGCAGTTGCGTCGAGCATGTCGATGAACTGGTCATCGAGCCCGAGGTCATCCGTTTCGCCCGCGTCGAGGGCCCGGGCCATGAGGTGCTCGATGCAGTCGGCGACCTCGACGACACGCGGGTCGTCGGCCGACCAGTCCAGCCCGTCGCTGAGGAGCTGGTAGAGCCTCTCCGTCACGGGGTCATCGAGTTCGGCGTGCTTCTTGGCGATGACTGCGTCGATCTGATCGGGCACCTGGGCGGCGATCATGATCCACGCGTTGCTCTCGAGCTCGATGTAGCGCTCGTCGACGCCGAGGCCGCGTAGCCGGTCGAGGTAGCCGACGACGCTGGGCGGGAGCGCCGGGTCCTGGCCGGTGGCGAGTTGGGCGAGCCTCCGGCGGGTGTCTTTCAGGCGGCGGATCTCGGCGCACAGCTTCTGGTCGATCTGCTGGATGCCGTCTGCGAAGGCGTCTGGGTTGGCGTCGAGGAGCTCTTGTACCCGGGCGAGGGGCACGCCGGCCTCAGCGAGGGTGTTGATCCGTATGAGGCGGACCACGGCGTCGGCGTCGTAGGTTCGGTAGCCGGACTCGTTGCGTTCGGGCTCCGGCGAGCAAGCCGATGTGGTGGTAGTGGCGAACGGCGCGCACCGTCACGCCGGCGTATCCCGCGAGCTGGCCGATGGTGAGCATTGACCTCAGCCTGCCTCAGGAGATCTTCCGGCGATAGACCGCCATTGCGGCGACGTAGGCCACGACGAGGACGGCGATGCACCATCCGAGAGCGATCCAGAGATCTCGACCGGCGGACTGACCGGCGAGCAGGTCGCGGATCGTGTCGACGATCGATGTCACCGGCTGGTGTTCGGCGAACCAGCGTACGGGCCCGGGCATGCCCTCGGTGGGCACGAACGCCGAGCTGATGAACGGTAGGAAGATCAGCGGATAGGCGAACACGGCCGCCCCCTCGGCTGTCTTTGCGGACAGGCCGGGGATCACGGCCACCCAGGTGAGGGCGAGGGTGAACAGCAGGAGGATGCCGGCGACAGCGAGCCAGGCCAGGGGTCCGGCGCTCGACCGGAAGCCGATGACGAGCGCGACGCCGACGATGACCGCGAGCGAGATCGTGGTGGCGACCATCGACGTCAGAACGTGGGCCCACAGCACGCCCGAGCGTGCGATCGGCATGGACTGGAAGCGAGCGAAGATCCCGCCCTTCATGTCGGTGAAGAGTCGGATCGCGGTGTAGGAGATGCTCGAAGCGATCGTGATGAGAAGGATCCCGGGGAGCATGTAGTCGATGTAGTCAACCGATCCGGTGTCGATCGCGCTGCCGAAGACGTAGACGAACAACAGCATCATGGCGATCGGCGTGATGGCTGTCGTGATGATGGTGTCGATGCTGCGGGTGACGTGGCGCAGCGTCCGGCCGGTGAGCGCGGCGGTGTCGTCGAAGAAGCGGGCGGTCATCGTCATCCCTCGGTTGTTCGTGTGGTTGCGGTGCTGCGGTCGTGGCCGGTGACAGCGAGGAAGATCTCCTCGAGGGTCGGCTGCTTCTCGACGTACTCGACCTTGGCGGGCGGGAGGAGCTCGCGCAGCTCGGCCAGTGTTCCGTCGGCGATGATGCGGCCCTCGTGGAGGACCGCGATCCGATCGGCGAGGTGCTCGGCCTCTTCGAGGTGCTGGGTGGTGAGCAGTACCGTCGTTCCGCCCCCGGCGAGGCGCTTCACGGTCTCCCACACCTCGAGGCGCGCCTCGGGGTCCAGCCCGGTCGTCGGCTCATCGAGGAAGATCACCGACGGTTCCCCGATGAGGCTCATGGCGATGTCGAGGCGGCGGCGCATCCCACCGGAGTACTCCGACACCCGGCGCCCGCCGGCGTCACCGAGCGAGAAGCGATCCAGCAGGCGATCGGCGATCTCGCCCGGGTCAGCGAGGTGACGCAGCTTCGCGATCAGCACCAGGTTCTCCCGGCCGCTCAGGATCTCGTCCACGGCAGCGAACTGGCCCGTGAGACTGAAGCACTCGCGCACCTGCCCTGGTTGGGTGGCGACATCGAAGCCGTTGACTGCGACGGTTCCCGCGTCGGCCCGCAGCAACGTCGCCAGGATGTTCACGACGGTCGTCTTTCCGGCCCCGTTCGAGCCGAGCAGGGCGAAGACCGTGCCGCGCTCGACCTCGAAGTCCACCCCTCGCAACACCTGGAGCTCCCCGAACGACTTCTCGAGACCCTTCACGTCGATCGCCGGCCTGGCGGACGGTGGGGCCGTCACGCGAGCCGTCCAGGGCTCGACACTCGCTGGCGCGACCGACGCTTGCTGTCGTCGGCATCGATCCTTGCCATGAACATGGTCACCTGCCTGCTCCGAAGGTTCGCTCCCCGCCGTCTGCAGGGAGCTGCCATCAATCATGCAGGGTTGACCTCGCGTCAAGGTCAAGCGTCAGATTGGACGGATGGTCGGCCCGGAACGACGGTCCAAGCGATGATCATCGCTCTTGTACGATCATCGTTTTGATGCGATAGTGCGGGGGTGGCTAACCACTCCCGCTGGGACGACATCAAGAAGCCGCGGCCAGCTCTGGGCGCCACGACTCGTGCGACCATCGAGAAGGACGTCGCGCTCGGTCAACTCATCTACGACCTTCGCTCCGCAGCCGGGCTCAGCCAGCGCGAGGTCGCCGAGCGGATGGGCACCACCCAGTCGGTGATCTCGCGCCTCGAGGAAGGTGGGGGGGCACGCAACCGCCTCGATACGCTCGCCCGCTTCGCTTCCGCGATCGACCGCCATCTCGTCGTCTCGTTCCCGGAGAAGGTTCCTGCCGAACTCAAGGACGCTGTCCAGATCGTCTGATCCTGCAACGGGAGCGCGGAAGGGAGTGGGGCAGTTGACCAAGCAACGCCACATCCGAACCGGCGATCAGCTCGACGATGATGCGACTGTGGTCATTCGTGGCGGCGACCTCGACCCCGACGTTCTACGGGCGGATGCCCAGCGATATCACGCGATCTACGGCGAGTACGGCATCTCGGTGTTCGCAGCTCGCGACACCACCGTCGACGAGCTTGCTCAGCAGGCGCCCCTGGTCCGCTTCGAGATCCTGACCCTCGTGCGCGCCGGAGCCCTCCTCGCGGCAGGGCTTCCGCCTCGAGCCCACCGGCCGCAACCCGAGGCACTTCACCGTCGCCTTCGACGACCTCGAGGGAGGCGTGGCGGCCATCGAGGCTTGCGAGCATCGCAGCTGGCAGAACCCGTACCATGAGGAATGAACTCGGAGGTGACCCGATGGACGACCTTGATCTCAACGCTGACCTCAACGCCCAAGACGACGACGGCCTCGGCTGGTCCACGCTTGCCGACGCGACGGCACCCGAGCGCATCCACCCCGGTGCCATGCTCCTCGCCGGCAACACCCAGGCGCAGGCAGTGGTGAGGGTCATCGCCATCGACGATGACGGCCAGATCCACTTCACGATCCTGCCCGGATCGGTCGCCAAGAACCGCCACCTACTCGACCGAACGGTCGGTCTGACGTGCCACGATCGACGTCGGCCCTCGGCCAGCTTCTACACTTTTCAGAGTGACGGGGTGGTACGGAGCGGTTCGGTCGGGGAGTGCAGCAGTGCGAAAGTCCAGCTCAACGCCACAATTTGGGAGGCTGTGGTACGGGTTGGGAAGTAGATCGTCGAACTCATAACCCGAAGGTCGCAGGTTCAAATCCTGCCCCCGCCACCATCTAGAAGTGCAGCTCAGAGGCCCTTTCCGGGGAACCGGGGAGGGCCTTTCTGCTGTCCCACTTCTACAGCTCTTCTACACAAAAGTGCAGAAGGATCGGCCCGATCGGCTCCCTGGCGGCGGACAGGCAACGCCCCCCACGACCCCGCCGCCGTTCAACCGGCAGGCGGCGTGAACAGGAACGACATCATCTCGCGGAGGCCCGCGTCGACGACCTCGACCCGCACGCCAAGATCTCCGCCGTGATAGGCGAACTGGCTCGGTGCCGTCGTCCCGGCACGGCCACAGAGCTGGAGCGGGCACCCAGCTCCGGACAGGTGGGCGCTGTCGGCCGGCAGGTCGTCGCTCCAGAACCCGATGTGGTGCAGGTTCGAGTGCGGGTTGCGCACCCACACCGACCCCGGCACCTCCTCGATCAGCTCGAGGTGCGGCGCCTCCAGCGAGAAGCAGATCGTGGTCGGGAGCACGAGATCCCGTCCACCGGCATCGCGGAGGTCGGTGCCGTCGAGGTGCATGACCGGCCCCCACGTCAGGTCGAGCTGCTCGCTCAGCTCGGCTTGGGCGGCAGCAACGTCGGCCACGATGATGCCGACGTGGTAGTGGGTGGATGGCGTCAACATCGGTCGAGTCTCGCACCTCGCAAGATCAGGGGGACGGGGGCCAGACCTGGGGGCAGTCGGGGCCGCCGAGCTCGTCGCCGTCGTGCACCAGGTCGTGGTGGGGCTTGCCGGGAATGCCGGGACGGTGTCGGTAGCGGATGTCGTCGCCGCAGTAGCGCACGGAGATGGCTCGCCGCCGTCGTGAGACCGAGGTGTTGGCGGGTGCCCCGTGGACGGTGCGGTAGTGGTGCACCACCACGTCGCCGGGCTCGACCTCGAAGCTGACGAGCAGCGCCATCAGTTCGGGGTCGGCGAGCACGTCGGGGATAACGCAACCTTCGGTGCCGGGGATGGGATCGGGAATCGAGAACAGGTTGGGGCGGAAGTCCTCGTCCCAGCGCTGCGAGCCCCGCACGTACTGCACCGCGCCGGTCTCGGGTCCCGCCGGATCGAGAGGCACCCAGAAGGTGCAGGCCTGCGTGCCGGCGACGTGGAAGTAGCCGGCATCGGTGTGGAACTCGGTGCGGAACGGCGCACCCGGCTCCTTCACGAGGACGCTGTCCTCGTAGAGCCACACCCGCTCGCTCTCGAGGAGCGTGGCTGCGATCTCGGGCAGGAGCGACCGCCGAGCGAAGCGGTCGAAGTCCGGATCGCTGCGCCAGTGGTCGACGCCGGCGGAGAACGCCGGCGCGCCGTTCAGTCCGGTGAGCGCGCCGAGATCGGCGGTCTCGGGCCCGCGCAGCGCCCGCTCGACCGGTTCGGCCATCGCCTCCACCTCGGCCGGGTCGAGCACGCCACGAAGGCACACCACGCCGTCGGCAGCGAACTCAGCGATCTGGTCCGGGCCGATGGAAGTGGAGATCACAGGGGGCGAGCTTAGGGACGACGGCAGGGCTTGACAGCCTGGGCTATAAATGCGATGTGTTCCGCATCGGAATAGGGAAACTTCGTGGCCGGTGAGACGAAGGTGGGGCGACCGCGTGACTCGCGCCTCGACGTGGCGATCGTGGACGCGACCGTTGCTCTGCTCGAGGAGCGTGGGTACAGCGGTCTGAGCCTGGCGGCGGTCGCGGAGCGAGCAGGGACCACGACAGCGGCGATCTACCGGCGTTGGGGGTCGAAGTCGGAGCTGGTGGCCCAGGCGGTGTTTCGCACCCGCGGCGACGATGTGGTGGCCGACACCGGCGACCTGGCGACCGATCTCGAGACGATGGTGCGGTGGTCGGTCGACAAGATCTACCGGCCCGCCGCGCTCGCCGCGATCGCCGGGCTGCTCAGCGAACCTCGGGCCGAGCGTCGAGCCCGCGCCTCGGAGGCGGCCACTGCGTCTCGCCTGGTCACCGAGCGGCTCGAGCGGGCGAAGGCGGCGGGTGAGCTTCGCGCCGACATCGACACCTCGGTGTTGACCGCGCTGATCGACGGTCCCGTCCTGCACGCGGCGCTGAGCGGCCTGACCGGGGTCGACGACGCCTGGATCTCCGACCTGGTGCGCGTCGTGCTCCACGGCGCGCTTCCAGAAGCCCCTGCGCCCTCACGGCGTCGCACGACGTCGCGTCCCCGAACCCGACCAGCTCAACGTGAGGTCAAGCAACCATGAAGCAGATCATGCTGCACGGCGCGAACGACTGGCGCCTCGACGACATCGACGAGCCGCAGCCGGGACCCCGCGATGCGCTCGTTGGAGTCGCGGCCTGCGGGATCTGCGGCACCGACGTGTCCTACGTACACATGGGCCTGATCCCGGGGCACCCGATCCCGCTGGGTCACGAGGTGGCCGGGGTCGTCGAGTGGGTCGGCGACGAGGTAGTCGGCGTCACCGTCGGCGACCGGGTGGTGGTCTGCCCGTCCGATGGCCAGGGCGGCCCGATGGGAACCGGCGGCGACCAGGGTGGGCTCACCCCGCTGTTGCACGTACCCGACACCGCGAGCGGGCGGCGGCTCTTCGCGGTACCTGACCACATGGCTCTCACCACGGCGGCGCTGACCGAGCCGCTGGCGGTCGGCATGCAGGCGGTGAACCAGTCCGAAGCGAAGCCGGGGGACAAGGTGGCGGTGTTCGGGTGCGGTCCGATCGGGCTGATGGCGCTGGCCACCCTCGCCGACCGGGGTGTCGACGACGTCGTCGCCATCGATCTCAGCCCTGCCCGCCTGGAGCTCGCTGAGCAGGTCGGGGCCGCCCACGTGCTCGACCCGAGCGAGATCGACGTGTGGGAGGAGCTGGCCCGCATCCATGGCACGACGCCGTTCATGTTCGGGCCGACGCCGGCCACCGACGTGTTCATCGAGGCATCGGGCGCCGATCAGGTGATCGGCGATGTTCTCCAGCACGGACGAGTGGACGGTCGCCTTGTGATCGTCGCCCTGCACTACCGGCCGGTTCCGACGAACTACGTGAACGTGTTGATGAAGCAGTTCACGATCCGGGGATCGATGGAGTACCCGGAACGGTTCGAGGACGCCATCGAGCTGCTCGAACGCCGGGACCTGTCGTTCCTCATCACCCACACGCTGCCGCTCGAGGACTTCGGCCAGGGTCTCGCCGTGCTCGAAGGCTCGAAGGACTGCGGCAAGGTCATGATCACGATCGGGGACGACCGATGAGCAACCGGCTCACGTTCGACTTCGCGGGCACCTCGGTGCTCGTCACCGGGGGGACCAGCGGGATCGGTCACGCGATCGCCACCGCGTTCGCGTTGGCCGGCGCCGAGGTCACCGTGACCGGGACCCGCGCCGACGCCGCCGACTACGAGACCGACCTGACGTCGTTCGCGTTCCGTCAGCTCGAAGCGCGCGACGTCGACGCGGTCGACGCGCTCGCGGCCGAGCTCGACGTCCTCGACGTCCTCGTGAACAACGCAGGAGCCAACTTCCCCGACGGGCTCGACGAGTGGAGCCCCGAGGGCTTCACCGCGTCATTGGCGATGAACGTCGAGGGAGCGCAGCGGCTCACCGTCGGGGCGAAGCGGGCCTTGACGAAGAGCACCATGTCGGGTGGGGCGAGCGTCGTGAACCTGGTGTCGATGACCGCGTACCGGTCGACCACGATCGTGCCCGGCTACTCGTCGGCGAAGGCGGCCCTCGTCGCGCTGACCCGCAACCTCGCCGTGCACTGGGCCGGCCGGGGCATCCGGGTCAACGCGGTGGCGCCGGGTCTCATCGACACCCCGATGACCGCCCCGATGAAGTCGATGCCCGAACTGCTCGACGCCGAGGTCGGCAAAGGGGTGCTGGGGCGGATGGGCGCACCCGAGGAGGTCGCGGCGGCGGTGCTGTTCCTGTCCAGTGAGGCCTCGGCGTTCACCACCGGATCCGTGCTCGCCGTCGACGGCGGCTACCTGGCGCAGTGAGGACGAACCGATGACGAACGAGATCCGCATCGACGACCTGGCGGCGCCGGTGCTCAACGACCTCCAGCGGATGGGCCTGGACTACGGCGAATCGAAGCACACGGATCTGTCCGTCGACGCGGTGTGCGCCGCGGCGGTCTCCCGTACCGGCCTCGACGACTTCGGACCCGACGACTTCCGCGACCGGCTCGACCTCCAACTCGCCGAGATGGACGCCGATGTCGAGCGCACCGGGCTGGGCCGCCTGATCTTCTTCGGGGACTGCGTGCGCGCCGCGGCGAGCCGGCTCCTCATCCACGACCTGCTCGCTCGCCACCCGGAGATCCGCGACATCCCGATCGAGCGGCCCGTCATCGTGGTCGGGCTCCCCCGCTCGGGAACCACGAACCTGGTGAACCTGCTGGCTGCGGACACCCGGTTCCGGTCGATGCCGTTGTGGGAGTCCTACGAGCCGGTGCCGAACCCGTACGAACCGGCCAAGGTCGACGGGGTCGACCCTCGCTGGACCCGGTGTCAGCAGGTGTGGGAGTCGATGCAGGCGGCGGCCCCGCTCATCGCGGCGATGCATCCGATGGCGCCCGACCACGTCCACGAGGAGAACGAGCTGATGGCTCCCGACTTCTCCAACTACAACATCGAGTGGGTGGCCCGGGCGCCCAAGTGGCGGAACCAGTACCTCGCCCAGGACCAGACGCCGCACTACGCGTACCTGAAGCACGTGCTGCAGATCCTCCAGTGGTACCGGCCCCGTGACCGGTGGGTGCTCAAGTCGCCCCAGCACCTCGAGCAGCTCGGCCCGCTGCTCAGCACGTTCCCTGACGCCACGGTCGTGGTCACCCACCGCGACCCGGTCGCGGTGGTGCAGTCGACCGCGACGATGCTGACCTACGGCGCCCGCACGCTGTACCGCACGCCTCGACCGGAGTGGTACCGCGACTACTGGACCGACCGCATCGGTCGCCTTCTCGACTCCTCCCTGCGGGATCGGCACCTGCTGCCCGAGGACAGGACCGTCGACGTGTTCTTCCACGAGTACATGGCCGACGAGATGGGCACCCTGCAACGGGTCTACGACGCTGCCGGCATCGAACTGACCGGCCAGGCTCGATCCGAGATCTCTGCCTATCAGGCTGCGCATCCCCGGGGGAAGGAGGGCCGGGTCGTCTACGACCTGCGCCGCGACTTCGCCACCACACCCGAAGAGGTCCGGTCGCGCTTCGGCGCCTACCTCGACCGCTTCCCCGTTCGGATCGAGGTCCGATGAACATCCAAGAGCAGGTCGACCACCTCATCGACACCCGCCCCGGCAAGGAGCTGCTCACCGCGGTCTACGACGATCCCGCGCGTCCCATCGTCGACGGCCTCGTGTACCGGTCGGGCGGCAACACCGCCGCGTACATGCTGCTGACCGACACCGGACGGGTGATCGTGAACACCGGCATGGGCTACGAGGCGCCGCACCACAAGCGGGTCTTCGACGCCATCCGTCCGGGGCCGACGCATCACATCATCACGACCCAGGCGCACGTCGACCACGTCGGTGGTGTCGACCTGTTCAAAGAACCCGGCACCACCTACATCGCGCAGGCCAACAACCCGGCGTGCCAGGCCGACGACAAGCGCATCCAGGGTCTGCGCATGCGCACCGCCGGGATCTGGTTCGACATGTTGGGGACCGACGCCAAGCGCATCCATCAGGAGAACCCGGGGGTGTCGATGAACCAGTCGGTGCCGACCCCCGACATCCTCTTCGACGATCGCTTGGCGCTCACCGTCGACGGGCTGCGCATCGAGCTGCTCGCCGCGGTGGGCGAGACCACCGACTGCTGTGTCGTGTGGCTGCCCGACCACCGCGTCGCGCTGGTCAGCAACCTGTTCGGACCGTTGTTCCCGCACTTCCCGAACCTCAACACCATCCGGGGCGATCGCTACCGCTTCGTCGAACCCCAACTGGCCACCAACCACATGGTCCGAGAGCTGCGTCCCGAGGTGCTGATCACCGGTCGTCACGAACCGATCGTCGGCGCGGACCTGATCGAGGGGTGTTTGGAGCGCCTCCACGACGCGGTGACCTACGTGCACGACCGGACCCTGGAGGGGTTCAACGCCGGCACCGACGTGTGGACGCTGATGCGGGAGATCCAGCTCCCGCCCGAGCTCCGGGTGGGGGAGGGCTACGGCAAGGTCTCGTGGGCGGTGCGCACGTTCTGGGAGGAGTACATCGGCTGGTTCAAGCTGCGGTCGACCACCGAGCTGTACCCCGACCCCGCCCCGGCTGCGCTGGCCGAGCTCGTCGACGTCGCCGGTGTCGCGGCGACGCTCGACCGGGCCGAGGCCGCCCTCGAACGGGGAGACGCGGTGGTGGCCATCCGCCTCGGCGAGGCCGTCGAGGAGATCGCCCCCGATGACCCTCGTCTGCGCGCCGTCATGGCGGGCGCCCACCGGCACCTGCTCGACCACGGCGGCGACGTCAGCTTCTGGGAGAACGGTTGGCTGCGCACCCAACTCGAGCGATGGACCGCGGACCCGACGTCCGCGCCCGGTCAAGGTCGATGAGCTTCGTCGACCAGTACGCGCCGTGGGCCGTCGTGACCGGCGCGGCGGCCGGGGTCGGCCTGGGTCTCGTCGAAGAGCTGCACGCCCGCGGACTCGGCGTCGTCATGGTCGACATCGACGCGCTGCACCTCGGCGGCCGCTGGCGGGCCGACGAAGGCCTCGAGTTTGCCGCTGCTGTCGAGCGTCGCGAGCGGGTCGACATGATCAGCGAGGCCAACGTCGCGATGTACCCGAAACTGTTCGAGAGGTGACCGAGGCACCATCTGCACCATCATCGGCATCCCTGAGGCGGGGACGCCCGGCATCGGCCGACGAGCCGGGTCGACCGACTACCTGAGCCGTCACACTGGGCGGCTCGGGCGATAGGCCGGTTGCGAGGGTGCTCGGGCAAGGCGGCGGTCAAGTCACGATTGCGCGTCGTGCACGAGAATCGCGATGTGCACCCGGTTCGTGACTCCGAGCTTGGTGAGAAGACGCGAGACGTGCGCCTTGACGGTGGCCTCGCTCATGAACAGCGATGCCGCAACCTCGGCGTTGGAAGCGCCGGACCCCACCGCAGTCGCGACCTCCCGCTCCCGGTCGGTGAGCGACGTCAGGCGCTGGGCCGCGAAGCGACGGCGATCTGTCATTTCGTCGTTGCCGAGGTGAGAGAGAAGCGTGCGGGTGACCGACGGTGAGAGCATCGCTTCTCCTGCAGCCACAAGGCGCACTGCATGGACGATCTCCGCGGGCGCGGTGTCTTTCAACAGGAATCCGTCGGCTCCGGCCCGAAGCGCGCTCATGACATGCTCGTCGGCCTGGAACGTGGTCAGGACGATCACGTGCGGCGGAGACGCAAGACGGCGCAGGGCCGACGTGGCGGCGATGCCGTCCATCCCGGGCATCCGGATGTCCATCAGGACGACATCGGGTCGATGCGCCTGCACGGCCGCAACGGCGTCGGCCCCGTCGGCCGCCTCGCCCACCACCTCCATCTCCTCTGACGACGACAGGATCATCCGGAGACCGGCACGCACCAACGCGTCGTCGTCGACCAACAGCACCCGGATCTTCACCACGGCAGGTCGGCCTCGACGACGAAGTCACCGGAAGCGTCCAGTCCGTGCACCAGGACGCCGTTGGCCAAGGTCACCCGCTCCTGCAGACCGAGGAGGCCCGTGCCGGAACCCGGCAGAGCCGGACGGTCGTGGGCGCCCACTGCGGCTGGGTTCCGAACGCTGACGTGCAGGCCGCGGTTCGGCGCCCCCGCCACCCGAACCTGGGCGAGGGTGCCGCGAGCGTGCTTGCCGATGTTGGTCAGCGCTTCCTGCACGATGCGGTAGGCGTCGCGACCCAAGGGGCCGGGTGCGGCAGCTGCACCGTCCACCTGCATCTCGAAGTCGATCTTCGCGCCGGAGCGGCGAGTCTCCTCCACCAAGCGTGGAATGTCAGCCAACGTCGGTTGTGGCACCGTCGACGGCCGCTCCTGCCCCGGCTCCTCCCGCAGCACGCCGATCACGTCCCGCAGCTCCTCCAGCGCTTGGTGGGCCGTCAACCGCAACAGCGCTGCGCTCTCCCGCACCTGGGCGGGAGGCAGGTCGAGTGCGACCTCGAGCGCCCCGGCGTGCAGCGCCACCAGGGAGATGCGGTGGGCGAGCACGTCGTGCATCTCCCGTGCGATGCGGGTCCGCTCGGCCAGGCGCGCACGTTCGGCGCGGACGAGCTGATCGGCCTCGGCCCGTTGGGCACGGTCGCGCAGGGTGGAGAGGAGCTGACGCCGGGCGCGGACGAACATGCCCCATGCGGTTGCGGCGGCGGCGAGCGCCAACGTCGGCAGCATCACCGACCAGGTGTTGGTCCGCCCGAGCCAGATCGAGCACACCACTGCGGACGGAACGAACAGCGCGGCGACGAGCAGGGCGGGCCGGACATGGCGGTGCACAGCCAGCGAGGACAGTGCGAACAGGCCGGCCACCGTGCCGAACGTCGAGAACGCGCCCAACAGGACGCAAACCAGCGCCACCCCGAACGGCCAGCGCCGCCGCCACCACAGTGAGATGCAGCAAAGAGCTCCGAACGCGGCGTCGGTGGCCACCTGCCCCGAGGTCATCCGATTGGCGGTGACGTCCCCGGTGACGCTCAGGATGACGGCGCCGAGAGCGGCGGCGATGACGAACGCGCCGGCGTCGACGGACCAGTCGCGCGCAGTCCTGGGCGCCCTCGGTGTCCGGATGGGCCGAGTCGTCGGGTGCCAGCATCGCCGTGGGGGCGGTCTGGGCCCACAATCTGCGAAGCCAGGACATGGTTCGAGCGTACGGCTCAGGGCCTCCGGGCAACATCGACGAAAGTCGACACCGCAACCGACGAAAGACCAAGACTTCGGAAGCGTCCAGCCTCCCTTCGGACATCGGATCGTGGCCGTCCGCCCGATGCGGCGGCGCACCGGCCGGTTCAGGCTGGACACATGATCACGACAACCGCTCTCACCAAGAGCTACAAACAAATGCCGGTCGTGCGCGACGTCTCGTTGCGCTGCGAACCCGGGACCATCACCGGTTTCCTCGGGGCCAACGGCGCCGGCAAGTCCACCACGCTGAAGATGATCGTCGGGCTGGTGCGACCCGATCGCGGTACGGCGACCATCGACGGGCGACCGTTCGTCGAGCTGCCCAACCCGACGCGCGTGGTCGGGATGCTGCTCGACGCGTCGGCGATGCATCCCGGGCGCAGTGGCCGGGCGACGCTCACGATCGCAGCGCGGCTGGCAGGCGTTCACACGAGGCGGGTCGAGCACCTGTTGGACCTCGTCGGGATCGCCGATGCGGCGGAGAAGCGGGTCGGGACCTACTCCCTTGGCATGCGCCAACGCCTCGGCATCGCCCAGGCCCTCGTCGGTGAACCAGGGGCGCTGATCCTCGATGAACCGGCGAACGGGCTCGATCCCGAGGGCATCGCCTGGATGCGAACGCTCCTCCGCGACTTCGCCGACCATGGCGGCACGGTGCTGTTGTCGAGTCACCTGCTCCACGAGGTGCAGGCCACCGCCGATCATCTCGTCGTCATCTCCGACGGTGCCGTGGTAGCCGCCGGTCGGCTGGACGATCTGCTCGCCAGCTCCACGATCCTCGTGCGCAGCCCCGACCCCGGTGCACTTGCCGCGGCGCTCCAGGTTGCGCGGATCGACTACGTCGCCGGGCCGGGAGATGCGCTCACCGTGGACGTCTCCGGAGGTCGGGTCACGACCGAGGTGCTGGCGGGCGTCGCCCGCGACCACCAGGTGCTGCTCACCGAGTTGCGTCAGTCCGAGACGAACGGGCTGGAACAGCTGTTCTTCTCTCTCACCGCCGCCAAGGCGGCTCCGCCCCAGGAGGCTGCAGCATGACCACGTCACTCTCCCCCCGAACCCTCGGCATCGACGCGGCACCGTCGGCCCCAGGACCTATCCCGTTCTCACGGCTCGTCCGGGTCGAGTGGGCCAAGGCCACCGACACCCGCGCCGCCCGCTGGCTCCTCGCTCTCGTAGCCCTGTCGACCGCTGGGATGATGCTGGTGCCGGTCCTCGCCCCAACGACCTTCGATCAGACCTACGCGAGCTACCTCCGCGTTGCCGCCCTCGGGCTGACGATCCTCCTGCCTGTGGTGGCGATCCTGATGTTCACCGGCGAATGGAGCCAACGCAGCGTCATGACCACGTTCACCCAGGAACCGCGACGCATCCGAGTCCTGAACGCCAAGCTGGCGGTCTCGCTCGTGCTGGGTGGTGGCGGTGCAGTCTTCGGCGGACTGGTCACCGCCGCCGGCCTCGGGCTGGCGGCGGCCTCGGGCCGCGCCCTGGAGGCAAACCTGAGCGTCGGCGCCATCACCGGCTATCTGCTGTTCGTGCTCCTCAATGTCCTCGCCGCCGTCGCGCTCGGGGCGCTGCTGCAGAACTCCGCCGCGGCCATCGCCGCCTCCTTCGCTCTCCCCGCCGCCTTTGCGCTGCTCGGTACCACATCGACGCTGGTGTCGGAGTGGATCGACATGTCCACACCCTGGAACTGGGTGCTCGAGAACGACTGGGCTGGTCATGTGCCGCAGATCTCGTTCTCGATCGTCTTCTGGGTGGCGGTCCCGCTCGCCGCCGGCGTCGTTCGGACGATACGTCGCGACGTCGGGTAGTTGGCTCGCTTGTGACCCGAAGGTCGCAGGTTCAAGATCCTGCCGCCGCCACCATCTGGGAAGCCCGGAATCTCACTGGTGGAACCCGCCGAGCAACTCTCGGGAGATTCCCCTGAGCGCCTTCATGCACTCACCTACGCCGTCGACGGCGAGGCGATCGAGCCGGACTCCCTGCGGCGGTTGCTGTCATCCCGGACGGTCCGCTGTGGGTCAGTGGCCACGTCGAGGTCACCCGCGCCGATGGCCAGCGCCTCGAGTCGCGCAACCGTGTCACCCTGTGTCGATGTGGTCAGTCAGACTCGAAACCGTTGTGCGACGGGTCCCACAAGTCGGCCGGCTTCACCGGGTGGGTGGCCCCCCGGGTGCATCGTCGCACGCGACGCTGATCCCCACCCTCTGAGCGAACGGAGCCGCCATGGCTATTGACATCGATACTGCGCTGCGCTGGGCCGCCGGCCGGACCCCAGCGGTCCTGATCACGATCCGGCGAGACGGGAGCCCGCAGTCGAGTGACGTCGCGTTCGCCGTGCTCGACGGTGAGATCGTCATCTCGGTCACCGGCGACCGCGCCAAGACCGTCAACATGCGGCGTGATCCCCGGGTGGTGCTGCACGTGACCGCCCCGTCGGAGTGGTCCTACGTCGCCTTCTCGGGCTCGGTCGAACTGAGCCCTGTGACGACCGACCCGGGCGACGCCACTGCGGACCGGCTCGTCGAGTACTACGAAGCCGTGAGCGGCGGTCCGCACCCGGACTGGGACGAGTACCGAACCGCCATGGTGGTCGAAGGCCGCCTCGTGGCCACGCTTCGACCCTCGAGCGCGGTCGGCCAGTTCCCGCCGGCCTGAGTTGGACTGTCAGGAACGTTCTGTGAGGAGGCTGCGGCGTCGGCGACCTCGGCGAGGCGCTGTGCGTCCCGCCCGGTGATCACCACCGATGCCGCTTCGGCTGCGGAGGCGTTCGCAATCGCTCGGCCGATTCCGGAGCTTCCACCGGTCACGAGAACTCGTGAGCCCTTCAACACGCTGCCACTCCTCCTGCATATCACTTGTGAGTTGCAAGTGGCCTTTACCCTTTTGATCACTCTTGATTCGCAAGTAAGATGACGACATGTCCACGTCGTCCACTTCCGAACTGCGCTCGTCGTGTCCGGTCGCGGCGTCGCTCGACGTGCTGGGCGATCGGTGGACCCTCGTGGTGCTGCGCGACCTCCTGATCGGCGGGACGACCCATTTCGCCGACTTCGCGGTCGACGAGTCGATCTCCACGAACACCCTTGCTGAGCGCCTGCAGCGTCTTCGAGACGCCGGCATCGTCGCTCGAGTGCGAGACCCCGACGATGGGCGCCGTTGGATCTACGTGCCGCGCCGTCCGGCGATCGAGCTGATCCCCGTGCTGGTCGACCTCATGATCTGGGGGATCGCCAACACCGCCGTCGAGGTTCCGCCCGCCCAGGCGGGCGCAGCCGAGCACCGCGACGCGCTGATCGCCCAGATCACCGAGCAGGCGACCTCCCGGCTCGTCGACTGACCGACGTCCGCTACCACTGGTACCAGTCGCTGGAGCGGGTTCCTCAGTGCGCTGCGTCGTCGTCGCCGAAGACCTCGATGGGAAGATGCTCCCTGCGTCGGCGGTGGGGGCGAACCACCACCTCCATGTCGGCGTCGAACGTCACGTCGTCGGTCGCACCCGGCGCGGGGGCTCGCATCGCGGGGCTCGTCATCGACGGTCTCGTGCCCGAGTCATCGTGGCGTCGATCGGGACGTCACCGAGCCCGCCGCGGCGATCGCCCGGTACGAGGCAACCACGGCGACGAGGCCCGCGAGTGTGCGCACGGCGTGGAGAGCCAGCCATTGGTTGAGCACGGTGGTGGCCTCGTCGGAGGTGAAGTCGCCGGTCCAGATCCGGATGTTCGTGGGAAGGTGGTACACGAGGGTGATGAGGACCGAGACGGCGAGGCCGGTCGCCGCGATGCGCCAGTTCCGTCGCTCCGCCGACGCGCTTGGCGCCCTTCGGAGTGCGATGACGACGGCGATCGCGGCTGGGGTCAACGTGACGGCGATGCAGGGGAGCAGGAACAGAAACGTGTTCAGCCACGTGTCGACGTACACCAGCGAGTCGATCTGCACCCACTGCCGTCCGAGGCCCATGCCGATGGTGGCCATGACCGCGGTGAATCCGACCGACCCGCCGAAGGCGACGATGGGAGCCGACTCGAACTTCGAAGGACTGGGCATGGTCATCGGGCCACCTCGATCTCGTCCTGCGCGGTGAGCCCTCGGGGCTCCGCCACGTCGACCCTCGCGCGGTACGACCTGGTCGATTTCATCGAGGCCGGAGCCGAGCCGGTCAGTTCGTCCTTGCGCCGGGTGAGGGCGTACAGCACATAGCCGTGGGAGAGCACGAGGAGGGGGGCGATGAGCCCGAAGGTGATCCACATGACGCCGATTCCTTTCTCGAGTGTCCCGGCGATGGCCACCGTGAACCCGACCGAGGCGAGGTCGCCGAGCCCGACCACGGTGAACAGCCAGGCGAGCGGAACTGTCAGAGCGGACCGCCGATATGCGGCGAGAGCCGCCAGGATGCCGGTGACCGCGGCGGCGAGGTCGCCGTACGCGATCACCTCGATCGCGCCCATGTCCTGGCCGGCGGCGACCTGGCCGGGCGCGAGCATCGTCATGCCGAGGAATCTGAGACCCTGCAGCAGCAGGACCGGGGCGATGGCGGCGAACGCATCGACGCGCCGTAGGGCATCGAGCCCGTACTCACGGAACACGGTTCCGAAGATGATCAGTCCGAGCGTGAACTGGATGGTGACGATGAGGTAGGGCGACGGCATCCGTGATCTCCAACAGCTTGCGATGTGCAAGTGAACGTACGACAGATCACTCTTAAGTTGCAAGTGATATTCGGTGACGCGGCCCCGGTGGCGTTGACCGGTGGCGCACTCGTGACGTCCAACCCGACCACCGAGGAGTACCCGCTGCCTGTCGAGCGATGACCAAGCAACGCCACGTCCGATCGGGCGATCGCCTGGATGACGACGACACCGTGGTCATCCGCGGCGGCGATCTCGATATCGACGTCGTGAGAGTGGACGCCGAGCGGTACCACGCGATATCCGGCGAGTACGGCATCTCCGTGTTCGCCGCCCGCGACGCCACTGTGGACGAACTGGCGCAGCAGGCACCGCTGGTGCGCTTCGAGATCCTGACCCTGGTGCGCGTCGGGACTCTGCTCGAGCCAACGACGAGGGCAGGCCACTCGGCTTTCGGCGCCATGCAGCGCGTGCAGCTCTGATCGAGCCGCTCCAGAACCTCATTGATACAAACCGGAAAGGCCCAGATCTTCGACGATCCGTTGGCCGAGGCGGTGCTGCGCATCCTGGCCTGCGCGGCCGTCGGCGTCCCGCTGCTGTTACCCCGTCGGAGCGCCCAGCGCCGATGCCGTGCGCACCCTGCTGGCCCGAGCTGTCCGGCCCGGCCCTCGTGATCGCCAATCCGGTCCACGGTTCGGCTGTCGGCTCGCTTGCAGACGTCGAGGCCCTGGGCGTTCACCACATCTCGTTCGGTCCGCTCCTGCAGATGACGCTCACCGAGTCGATCGGCGGTCTCGTCGGACCCTGACTCTCGACCTGAGGCCGGTCAGCGGCGCCAGTAGATGAGGTGGGTGACGCCGCTGGGGCTCTCCACCGCTTCGCGGTGGTAGCGGTCGAGCAGGTCGTCGGGGGAGTCCCAGAGGCGCACGCCTCGGCCGAGGTCAAGCGGCGCCATGGCGACGTGCAGCGTGTCGACGAGATCGGCCTCGAGGAACTCCTTGACGATGGTGGGCCCACCGCCGAGGCGCACGTCCTTGCCGTCCGCCGCCGCCCAGGCTTGCTCCAGCGCGTCGGCCGGGGTGGCGTCGATGAAGTGGAACGTGGTGTCGTCGAGCGTGAAGCTCGGACGGAGGTGGTGAGTCAGCACGAAGACCGGGGTGTGGAACGGCGGCACGTCGCCCCACCAGCCCTGCCACTCGTGGTCCGCCCACGGTCCCCGCTCAGGGCCGAACTTGTTCCGGCCCATGATCTCGGCGCCGATGTTGTTCGTGAAGTCCCGGGTGAAGTAGTCGTCGATGCCCCGGGTGCCGCCGGGGTCGGTGCGGTTTGGCCAGCTGGCCGTGGCGCCGGCCCACGAGGCGAGCTCCTGGGGGTTGGCGTGCCCGAACGGCCGCTCGAGGCTCTGGCCCTCGCCCGTGCCGAACCCGTCACGGGAGACCATGAAGTTCTGGACGCGCAGGAGCTGGGTCACGGCGCTTGCTCCTCCGGTGCGAGGCCGAGCCGGGCATAGGCGGCCCGGGACTCGGCGAAGCCGTCCCAGTCCCACGGGACCGGCTGGCCGGCGAGGATCGGTTCGAGCCGTTCGAGCGACGTGTGGAGCCCGACGACGTAGCAGTTGGCGATCGCCGCATCGACGTCGGTCACGAAGTGGCTGAGCCGCAGCGTGCAGCCGGTGTCGGTCGCCTCGAGCTCCCAGCGAAGGAGCGAGCCGGGGTCGGCGTGGGTGTGCTCGAGGAGCATCGGCGCCTCGACGCGCACGATGGTGAACGACATGTCGACCGCCTCCTCGCCCCGGCCGACGAACCGCATCTCGCCTCCTTCGCGGAGGTCGACCGAGATGACGGCCTCGAACGGGAGCCACCAGTCGGCGAGGCGCTCGGGGTCGGTGACCGCGGCCCAGACGTCGCGGATCGGGTAGGGGAGGCGGCGCTCGAAGCGGATGACCCCGCCATCGGCGGTTCGCTCCAGGATGCCGTCGTAGGCCAGATCGGTCGGGTCGTTCACGTGGATTCCTTCGTGGTCGGATCGATGGGGGTCGAGGTGAGCGCCAGATGTCGCTCGAGCGCATCGAGGCGGGTCGCCCACTCGGCCCGGTAGGGCCCGAGCCAGGCGTCGAGCTCCATCAGCGGCTCGGGCCGCAGTCGGTACAGCCGCCGTTGGGCGTCCCGGCGGACGTCGACCAGGCCGGCGTCACGGAGCACCTTGAGGTGGCGGGACACGCCGGGTTGGCCCATGCCCACCACCTCGACGAGCTCGCCCACCGAGCGCTCGCCGCCGCGCACCGCATCGAGTATGCGGCGGCGAGTCGGTTCGGCGATCACATCGAGGACGGCGAGGTCGGAGGGCATCGATAGAACATACGTCGAGCCATATATATGCGCAAGCAGATAGACGAGGACAGGTCGTTTCGGCCGCTTGCCGAGGGTCTCCGGCACGTGGGGCGGTCGCGTCAGCGTAGGACGTATGCCACCTCCGGCCTCGGTTCTGCCACCCGACTCCCTCGTCACCGGTCGTCGGTAGGTTCGGCGTCGTGACCCGAGCCCTGCCTCTTCGCCGCCGTCGATGCTGGTGACCCGCAGGAGCGGTTCGTGGTCGTCCTTCGACTTCGCGGGTTCATGCGAGTCGGCGTCACCTTCGTCGCGGCACTCGAGAGCTACGCCCGTTCCATCGGAGCGGCCGGGGCTCGCGTCGTCGTGTGTGGTCTGCAAACGCGTGCCATGGACAGGCTCGCGAACATGGCGACCGCCGCGAGCATCATCCTCGTCAGCGAAGGTGAGGACCTGGGAGGGTCACTGGCCGACGCACATCAGAACGCGACCGCTTGGTCGCACGGGCGGAGTGACGCCCACTCGGGAAGGTGTGACCGCGACGCGCCGGCGCCGAGCACGTCGCGGCCAGCACGCTTCGCGGTCGAGGGCATTGGCCGATTCCGTGTCGAGCTGAGTCGATGCTCGAGTGCCGGTCTTCGTGCTGGCCAGGGTTCGATGTCCCGTAGCATCTCTGACCGGAGATTGGCGTCGACCGTCGACTGTCGATCGCCGAACACGACTTGCGTAGGAGCAGCCTGATGAGCCGTCCGGATCGACATGCCCGTTCGATGTTGCCGATCCCGGATCGTCCGGGTTGGGGGCTGACGACGTATGACGCGAAGGACCCGGAGACGGCGTTCGCGCCGATCGAGCCGTTGCTGCCACCCGAGGGCGCCCCGAACGTGTTGATCGTGCTGCTCGACGATGTCGGTTTCGGGGCTTCGAGCGCGTTCGGTGGTCCGTGCCGGACGCCGAACGCGGAGCGGTTGGCCGCGGGTGGTCTGCGCTTCAACCGGTTCCACACGACGGCGTTGTGCGCGCCGACCCGCCAGGCGATGCTCACCGGCCGCAACCACCACTCGGTCGGGATGGGGAGCATCACCGAGACGGCGACGTCGGCGCCGGGAAACAGCTCGGTGCGATCCAACACCAAGGCTCCGTTGGCGATGATGCTCAAGCTCAACGGGTACTCGACGGCGCAGTTCGGCAAGTGCCACGAGGTGCCCGTGTGGCAGTCGTCGCCGATGGGCCCCTTCGACGCGTGGCCGTCGGGCGGCGGTGGTTTCGAGACGTTCTACGGCTTCATCGGTGGCGAGAACAACCAGTGGGAGCCCGCGCTCTACGACGGCACCACACCGGTGGAACCGCCGGCGACGGCCGAGGAGGGCTACCACCTCACTGAGGACCTGGCGGACCGGGCCGTGGTCTGGATGCGCCAGCAGAAGGCGCTGATGCCCGACCGCCCGTTCTTCGTCTACTTCGCTCCCGGCGCCACCCACGCGCCACATCACGTCCCTCGCGAGTGGGCCGACGGCTACGCCGGTGCGTTCGACGCAGGCTGGGACGAGCTGAGGGCCGCCACCTTCGTTCGGCAGAAGGAGCTGGGCGTGATCCCGGCCGACGCCGAGCTGACCGAGCGACACGACGAGATCCCTGCGTGGGACGACATCCCCGATGACCTCAAGCCGGTCCTTCGCCGCCAGATGGAGGTCTACGCCGGCTTCCTCGAGCACACCGACCACCACGTCGGTCGCGTCCTCGACGCGGTCGAGGACCTCGGGGTCTTGGACGACACGCTCATCTACTACATCATCGGTGACAACGGCGCGTCGGCCGAGGGCACGGTCAACGGAGCCTTCAACGAGATGGCGAACTTCAACGGCATGGCCGCGCTGGAGACCACCGACTTCCTGCTGAGCAAGCTCGACGAGCTCGGCAGCCCGAACTCGTACAACCACTACTCGGTCGGATGGGCGCACGCGATGTGCACCCCGTTCCAGTGGACCAAGCAGGTGGCGTCTCACTGGGGTGGCACCCGCAACGGCACGGTCGTGCACTGGCCCAGCGGCATCGACGAACCCGGCGGTCTCCGCGACCAGTTCACCCATGTCATCGACGTCGCCCCCACCATCCTCGAGGCCGCCGGCATTCCCGAACCCACCATGGTCAATGGCGTGCAGCAGTCGCCCATGGAGGGCACGAGCATGCTGTACACGTTCGACGACGCCGCGGCGAAGGAGCGCCACGAGCTCCAGTACTTCGAGATGTTCGGCAACCGCGGCGTCTACCACAAGGGTTGGAGCGCAGTCACCAAGCACAAGACGCCGTGGATCCTCGTCGGCGGCGACGTGCCCGCGTTCGACGACGACGTCTGGGAGCTCTACGACGGAACCGTCGACTTCAGCCAGGCTCGCGACCTCGCCGCCGAGCAACCTGAACGCCTGGCCCACCTGCAGCGGCTCTGGCTCATTGAGGCGACCAAGTACAACGTGTTGCCCCTCGACGATCGCACCGGTGAGCGGCTCGAACCGTCGATGGCGGGGCGGCCCACGCTCATCCACGGCAACTCCCAGCTGTTCTTCCCCGGAATGGGCCGGCTCTCGGAGAGCAGCGTCGTGAGCATCAAGAACAAGTCGTTCTCGGTCACCTCCAACCTCGAGGTGCCCGAAACCGGGGCCAGCGGCGTGATCATCGCCCAGGGCGGCCGGTTCGGCGGCTGGGCCGTCTACGCCAAGGACTCGAAGGTCTCGTTCGTCTACAACGTCCTCGGGATCCAGGAGTTCACCGTCACCGCCGACGTGCCCGTGCCCGCTGGTGAGCACCAGGTCCGGATCGAGTTCGCCTACGACGGCGGCGGGCTGGCCAAGGGTGGCACCGTCACGATCTACCACGACGGCGACGAGGTGGGCGAAGGGCGTGTCGAAGCCACCCAGCCGATGATCTTCTCGGCCGACGAGACCACCGACATCGGCTACGAGAGCGGCACACCGGTGACGCCGGCCTACACGGTCGAGACGAGCCGGTTCACCGGGAAGATCGAATGGGTCCAGATCGATCTCGGTGACGACGACCACGATCACTTCATCGACCCCACCGAACGCCTCCGCGTCGCCATCGCACGGCAATGAACCACGCCCGACGGGTCGCGCCATCGTCCCCGGGGCCCCTCCTGTGGCGGTATCGATGGACGTCCCAGTCAGAGCCGTGGGACTCCGTCCAGGGTTCGAATCCCACCCCCGCCACCATCGAGAAGACCCGGAATCTCAAGGGATTCCGGGCCTTCGTCGTTCGGGGCGATGGTCGGCGTGCCCGAGGCGTTCCGACACGACCTTGACTCGCACACCGTCCATGATCAGCAGTGAGGCGTGGGTATTGCGTAGCTCAGCCCAGAGCACCGATTCCCCAAGAAGCCGACCGCGACGTCCTCGTCCTGTGCGTCGCGTCCTCGTTGGGCTGCGTCCCGGTTGCCGCGTGCGCCGTGAGCGAGGCCCATCACACCGTGTTGCAGGTTGGCGACGTGTTGATTCTCGCGAACGATCTGCGTCAACAGGACATGGTCCTTGCGGCTCGCCGGTACGTCGACGTCCTCACCGTCGAACACGGCGAGGATCAGACCGACCAGTTGCGCCATGGCCTCGATCTCGGGTTGAGGAGCAGCGTGAGCAGGTGCCCGGCGGTCGCCAACACGTGGTCGATCTCCTCGCGTCGGTTCACTCGGATGAGTCCGAGTGCTACGAAGAGCGTCTCCACCTGCGCTGCACTGTGGTCGCCAGCGGCGATGGCATCCTCCATGGCGGTTCGGTGGGCGTCCACCGCTGCTGACAAACCAAGGCAGCCCAGGACTCGGACCGCCCAGTCGCGGACGCGGGCCTCCGGGGCGGTACGGGGCGGGACGTTCCGGGAGTGCAGCAGCTCGAAAGCCCAGCTCAGCGGTACTAGGCCTCGACGTTGACGACGAGGCGCAGTTCCAGCGACATGCGGACCACTCGATTCCGGGCGACGTGCGACGCCCTTACCCACTCTTGCGCTCGATTGCCGCACACCGCTTCGGGTTCGTCGTGCGCGGTCTCCGCCACCTCCACCATGTCCGAGATGGCGTCCCGGAGTGCGGGGGGCACGTCATCACGCGTGTCGAGCCCCACCGCGGGGGCAACCGCCTCGACGAGCGCGTTGGTATCGCCCGCAACGACCGCCGACTCGGCGTCCTCCAAGGCGCGGTAGCACCGCTCGGCTAGCTCCTCGCCGGGCAGCGTGCCCGCACCGTGTGGCGTGCTCAGCGTGTTGAACACGTAGGCACTCCCGTGGTCCATCTCGGACCGGAGGTACCAGCGTTGGCCCGGATCGTGGAGGAACGTCCAGATGTCGTTGATGACCATGTCGTCCTCGCGTTCGAGGAACGAGGTGGTGGCGAGCCCGAAGCGGAGTTGGTGGTGGCGTCGATCGATGCTGCGGCCGTCGGCAAGTAGCAGCGGTTGGGTGATCTGGTGGAGCGGGATCCAGAGGTTGACCAGCATCAGCTTGGCGTCGTGGTTGCGCCCATCGGGCGAGTCGTGTCGGAACAGCGACGGCGCCCGACCGTCCATCAGCTGCGTCAGTGGCGTGCCGTACACGTCCTGATCGGCGTGGATCGAGGTGGCGACCCCGTGGCCGTTCATGCCGTTCGACCCTGGCCCCACGACGGCCATGGCGTTCGGCCCGGACTTGCGCATGATGAAGCCCTCGTCCGCGATGTACAACACCTCCGCGGTTGCGGAGCTGGACAAAGGGAGCGTGGCACCCTCCAACGAGGCGCGAACCGCCGACGCGTCCTCGTCGGTGATGCAGCCGGCCTCGGCGACCCGCCGGAACACCTGCTGGAGGTCGTCGAAGGCCGACAGATCCACGGTGTCGAATCCGAGCTCGAGCAGGTCGGGCCGAACGACGTCTTGCTGGCAACCGTCGGTGGCCGGACACATGTGGAACTCGACGCCCTCGCCACTGTAGGGCGCTGCGGTGCGCGGACCGGCCCGGAGCAGTCCGGGGTGATCGTCGTCGGGCACGGCCTGGAAGCTGGGCATGAACCCCAACCTCACTGCGATCGTTTCGCCAGCGTCCGTCATCGTCGCCGATGTTAGAACGGCGTGGGCGAGGTTCGGGCAGGTTCGCGCTGCGGCGGTCGGAGCATTCTGGGAGGAGTACCACGCCGGCAACGCGATCGCCGCGTTGAAGGAACGCCTCGCCACCGAGGCGCAGGTGCGCCGCGATGGCCAGTGGCGCACCATCGATGCCCGCGAGCTCGTCGTCGGCGACGTGGTGCGCCTCCGACTCGGTGATCTCGTTCCCGCGGATGTGGCCCTGCTGGAAGGAACTGAGCCCGTGACCGCGTCGATCGTGGTGTCAACGTCTTCCCGGTCACGACCATGATGATCGCACTGCTCGCAATGCTCAGCGACGGCGCCATCCTCTCCATCGCGTATGACAACGCGACCCCGTCGCCGATGCCGGTCAGGTGGCAGATGCGCGCCGTGCTGAGCGTCGCCACCATGCTCGGCCTTGCCGGCCTGGCCGCCTCGTTCACGCTTTTCGCGGTGACGAACTCGGTGTTCGATCTCGGCCACGAGCAGATCCAGACGATCATGTAGCTCAAGTTGTCCGTCGCCGGGCACCTGACCATCTTCCTGACCCGCACCCGGGGTCGGTTCTGGTCGAGCCGCCCCTCGAACCTCTTGCTCGGCGCGGTGCTCGGAACCCAGGTCATCGCCACCCTCATCGCCGTCTACGGCGTGCTCGTCCCGCCGATCGGATGGGGCTGGGCGGCCGTCGTGTGGGCCTACGCCCTGGCCTGTTTCCTGATCAACGACCAGGTCAAGCTCCTCACGTACCGAGTCCTGGACCGCTGCGATGCCCGAGCGAGCGAACCACCGCGCGATCAGTCGAGGTCCCCTGCGCTCACCATGAAACCGACATGACCGCGACGCCGTCGGGTCGCTACACCTACTTCTGCACCATCCGCGTCGAGCTGCGCAGTGCTCGTCCGAGATTCGGGTCTGGCGGTTCAATTTCCGGTGTCCAACGCCGATCTGTATCTGGATGAGCGCCGAGGCCGACACCGAGACGCGCCTGGCCGCGGCACTCGACGAAGAGGGCAGCATCCACCGTCGCCTGCTCGACCAGATGCCCACCGCGCTCTTCGTCGTCGACCCGCACGGCGTCATCAGCTGGGCGAATCGGGCCGCGCTCCGACTGGTCGGGGCGACGCCCGAGGATGGCATCGGCGTGAGCATGCTCGAGTTCGTCCATCCCGAGGACCGGGAGTGGCTCGTCACCTCGTTCCTGGCGATGGTTGCGGCCAAGGGCAACGAGCGGGGCGACGGCAACCCGTGGATGTCGCTCAACTTCCAGGCGCTGCACCGTGACGGTTCCTCCATCCCGATCGAGCTCACCGGCGCGGGCGCCGTCGACGACCCGATGGTCAACGGCATCATCTACGAGGCCAGACTCCGTCACGAGGACTCGATGTTGCGTCGCACGCTGGTCGGCGTCGGTGCCGGCGACGACGCCGGCGACGCTCCTCGGCACGGTCACCGAGATGGTCGTGCTCCCTCCCATCGCGATCGAGTGCGCCATGGTCGACGTCGCGTCGAACCCGCCCGAGGTCATCGCCTCCACCGGACCGGCGGTCGCCGAGGCCGTGCGCACCATCGCCCCCGACCTCGCACCGTGGAGCGCCCCGGCCGTCGTTGCGGAGACATGGGTCGTCGCCGACCACGAGGACGAGGCTGCCACCACCCTCGCCGGGCTCGGTGTGGCGGATGTGTTCCACGTGGCCGTCACCGGCGTGGGGCGAGAGCCCACATCGGTCCGCATCGTGGCGGTGACGCCGGTCCACCACGTGGTGTCCGACGGCCCTTGCCAGCGGGTGCAGCGTGCTGCCGAGTTGGCGGCGATCGTCGTCGAGCGAGCGAGCGCGGATGCCGCCATGAACTACGCCGCGACCCACGACGCACTGACCGGCCTCCTGAATCGTGCCGGCCTGAGAGACCTCATCGACAGGGGCTCCGAACTTCCCGTCATCGGTGCCCTGTACCTCGACCTCGACGGCTTCAAGGAGGTCAACGACCGCTACGGACATCACGCCGGTGACGAGCTCCTGGCCGTCGTCGCCACCCGGATACGCCATGCCGTCCGCAGCGACGACGTGGTCAGCCGGATCGGCGGAGACGAGTTCGTCGTCTTGCTCCGGTCGCTCCCCCGAGGGCCGAGACCGTGACGACACACGACCGACGACCGTCGCCGAGCGTGTGCTCCGGTCGATCGAGCTACCCGTCGTCCTCGAGATCGCGGAGCAGGCCCAACGCGTCGAGGTCTCCGCCAGCATCGGCGTCGTCCGAGCGACCGACGAGCGCGACCGCCGACCTGCCGACACTGCTGCATCTCGCCGACACCGCGATGTACTCCGCCAAGCGTGCCGGCGGGTGCCGCTGGGTGGTTGCCGACGGGCCGACGCCTGACCGATCGGTGAACGACCCACGAAGCTCGACGGCGTCGAGCGACGCATAGCCCCGTCCGACCGCGTCGCCACGCAGTGATCCAGGTGCATTCGAGCTGGAGCTCCGCCGGTGCTCCCGGCACAGCCTCTTGGCCGGAAGGTCGCAGGGCGGTACGGACGATTTCGAGCCGGACGAGCCGAGACAGGCCGTCACGCGAAGGCCAGTTCAGCGGCACCTTCGGGTCTGCCCCGTACTCGGGAGCTTCCGTGGGATTGCCGGGCACCTCGCCGGCCCCTCCGGTATCGTCCCGCTCGTCCGGGTCCTGGTCGAGTGTGAGACATGAGCATGTTTGTGGGTGATTCCACTCTCGAGGTCGACGGAGTTCGGTTCCGGTTCGGGACTGCGTTCGGCGTGTCGACCGACGACGAGTTCTGCCTCGCCAAGCCGGACGACCTCACGCGTGACTATCTGGCCCTCATGGAGGAGGCCAGCGGAAACATCGTCGAGCTGGGCATCTTCCAGGGTGGCAGCGCAGCCCTGACGGCGCTGGTGGCCCATCCACAGCGCATCGTGGTGCTCGACCTGTCCGAACCGGTCGAGGTGCTCGACCGCTTCATCGTGGAACGGGGGATCGGCGATCTGCTCCGACCGCACTACGGCGTTGATCAGAGCGATCGTCTCGCCCTGGCCCGCATCATGGCGGACGAGTTCGGTACCGAACCGCTCGATCTCGTCGTGGATGACGCATCGCATGCGCTTGGCCCAACCCGAGCCTCGTTCGAAGAGCTCTTCCCGCGTCTGAGGCCCGGCGGGAGGTACCTGATCGAGGACTGGCACTGGGAGCTCAAGTACGGCTCGCAGTCGCTGGATGCGGACGATCCACCCGATCTCGCGGCACGCCTCGACCGGGTGACGTCCATCACCAACGGCGGCAACCGGATCTTGGCCACGCTCGGCATGGAGCTGGTGGCCGCCCACGCAATGGCCCCGGATCTCATCGCTCGAGTGAGCTTCGACGGATGGTGGATCGTCGTCGAGCGAGGTCCTGGTGAGGTCGACCCGGCCAGCTTCCGTCTGATGGACCTGCATCGCGGCCTGTCGAGCCTGATCCTGCCCGACGACGGTCAGATTCCCGGCAGCTCTTGACCATGACGACCGAGGGGACGTGGGGGAGCGACCGGTTCGCCAGCCGGTGGGACCCGGACGACGCGCCGGCTGACGACGACCTGGTGGGCGGGTGCGTGCACGCGTCACGGCTGCTGGGGTCGGATCCGGCATTGGTGCTGGCGGGTGGCGGCAACAGCTCGGTCAAGACGGTCGAGACCGATGTGCACGGTGAGCCGGTGGACGTCATGTGGGTCAAGGGCAGCGGCTGGGACATGGGCTCGATCGAGCCGGCCGGCTTCGCGCCGCTGCGGTTGGCGCCGGTCGTGCGGTTGGCGGAGCTGGCGTCGCTGTCCGATGCGACGATGGCCAACGAGCTCAAGGCCGCATCGCTCGACATCTCCGCACCGGGGCCGTCGGTCGAGTCGATCCTGCACGCGACGCTCCCCCATCGGTTCGTGATGCACACGCACGCGGATGCGGTCGTCGCGTTGACGAACACGCCCGACGGGCGCGACATCGTGGCCGACGTCTACGGCGACGAGCTGGTGGTCGTGCCGTACGTGATGCCCGGCTTCGACCTCGCCCGCCGCTGCGCCGAGATCTTCCCGGCCGAGTCCCATGACGGCACCGTCGGCATGGTCCTGCTCAACCACGGCCTGTTCACCTTCGCGGACGACGCCCGCACCGCATACGAACGCCACGTCGAGCTCGTCGGACGAGCGGCCGCCCACCTCGCAGACCGCGTTGGGCGCGACGCCGCCACCGGACGCTCGAACCGCGGCCGATCCCCGCCCGGGACGACCAACTCACCGCCATAGCGGATCTCCGCCGCGACGTCTCGCATCCACGCCGGCAACCCGATGGTGACGTGCTGCTGCACCGAGCCGGCGTTCCGCCGGTTCGCCGCCCGTCCCCGACCTCGACCGCGTGAGCCAGCAGGGCACGGCGACCCCGGACCACGTCCTGCGCACGAAACGGCTCCCCATGCTCGGGCGCGACGTCGCCGCCTACGCGGTGGCATATCAGGCCTACGTCGAACGCAACCGATCGCGGCTCGGCGACCGACCGCTCATCCCCGTCGACCCCGCGCCTCGGGTCGTCATCGATCCCGGAGCTCGGCGTGCTGACCGCAGGACGGCGGGTCGGCGACGCCCGCGCCGCCGCCGAGATCTTCGCCCACACCATCGAGATCATCGAGGCGTCCGAGGCGCTCGGCGGCTATCGCACCATCAGCGAGGCCGACCTCTTCGACGTCGAGTACTGGGAGCTCGAGCAGGCCAAGTTGCAGCTCCAGCCGAAGCCGGCCGCGCTCACCGGCCAGGTCGCGCTCGTCACCGGCGCGGCATCGGGCATCGGTCGGGCGTGCGCACTGGAGCTGATGGCGCGGGGTGCCGCGGTCGTCGGCCTCGACCTCGTCCGACGAGATCGCCGACGTGTCGTCGAAGCCCGAGTTCCTCGGCATCGTCGGAGACGTCACCGCCCCTGACGAGTTGACTGCCACCCTGGCCGAGACGGTGCGGACGTTCGGCGGGCTCGACCTGCTGGTGATCAACGCCGGCGTCTTCCCCGACCCGGCTCCCGTCGCCGGCCTGCCGCCCGTCGGTCTGGGAGCACGCCATGCGGGTGAACGCCACCTCGGCGTCGCTCTTGCTCGGACTCGCCCACCCCTACCTGTGCCGGGCCCCGGCCGGCGGCGCGAGTGGTGGTGGTCGGCTCCAAGAACGTGCCCGCGCCGGGCAAGGGCGCGGCCGCCTACTCGGCGTCGAAGGCCGCACTGACCCAGCTCGCCCGCGTCGCCGCGCTCGAGTGGGGCTCGGACGGCATCCGGGTCAACGTCGTGCACCCCGACGCGGTGTTCGACACCGCGCTGTGGGACGACGAGCTCATCGCCACCCGCGCGGCCGCCTACGGCCTCACGCCGGAGCAGTACCGCCGCCGCAACGTCCTCGGCGCCGAGGTCACCTCCGAAGTCGTCGCCACCCTCATCGCCGACCTCTTCGGCCCCGGCTTCGCCCGCACCACCGGCGCCCAGATCCCCGTCGATGGTGGCAACGAACGGGTCATCTGAGCAGCGGGCGCTCGGCCAACCTTCGGTTCAAGTTCCAGCCTCGCTGGGCTGCGCCTCGTTTCTCGAACCGTCCGCAGCGGTGAGCGGTTGCGGCCCTGCTCCGACTGCAGCATCCTTCGCGACGTCGAGCTCGAGGGGCAACCTGTCGCGGTGAGCATCGCCCGAACCATCGCCCTGTTCGTCGTCGCCGCCATCGCCGAGATCGGCGGCGCGTGGCTCGTCTGGCAGGGTGCCCGCGAAGACCGCGGCGTGGCATGGATCGGTGCGGGCATCGTCGCCCTCGCCGGCTACGGGTTCGTCGCAACTCTGCAAGAGGACAACAACTTCGGCCGGATCCTGGCCGCCTACGGCGGCATCTTCGTCGCCGGTTCCCTCGCCTGGGCCATCGTCCTGGACGGCTTCGAACCGGACCGCTTCGACTACCTCGGCGCCGCCATCTGCCTGGTCGGCGTCGCCGTCATCATGTTCGCTCCGCGAGGCTGAACGACCGGCGTCGGACCGATGCCGGCTCGGACGTCCGCTCGTGGCAGGCCGGCACGGTCCGCGTCTACCCGCTCCTGAAAGAGGTCGATGTCAGTTTCCTCGAGCGTGAAGTCCAGCGGCTTCATGTGCTTCACCAGCCGCAACCGAGCGATGTCGGCGTCGGTGTAGAGCCGGAACCCACCGGAGCTGCGACCTGAAGGGGGAACGAGATCGACCTCTTCGTAGTGGCGGATGGTGCGCAACGACAGGCCCACCAGCTCGGCCACTTCGCCGATCTGATGCGTCACCGCATCGTCCCCGTGGTGTCGTCCGTCAGGCATGTGGCTCCAGTCGCTCCTCCGGGCCGATGACCTTGCCCTCACGTAAGAGGAGAGTCTCAGGCAGCGTTCCCCAGCATCGAGCTGCTCGCTGCGCGCCCGTGGGCCCCCGTCAGGACTGGGGGAGTCGGACCGGCTGGCCGGCCGCTTCCCATGCGCCGATGCCGCCGAGGAGGTCGGCGACGGCCCCGTAGCCGAGCGATCGCAAGGTGGAGGCGGCGATGGAGGAGCGGTACCCACCCGCGCAGTAGATGACCGTGGATCGGGTCGGGTCGAGGGTTCCGTCCTCCGCTGCGGCCACGAGGGCGGGGAGCGGGACGGCGATGGCCCCGTCGATGAGCCCAGCGGTCTGCTCACCGGGCCCGCGGATGTCGACGATCTGCATGTCGGCCCGGTCGCTCCGGCGCTCGGTGAGGTCCGTGACCGTCAGCCGCTCGGCGTGGCCGGCGAGGTCGGGATGGTCGATGAGGATCGCGTCGATGCCGGGGAGCTGGCCCTCGACCCGGTCGAAGCCGATGCGGGACAGGCGGGTCCGTGCTTCGGGGACCTGGCCTGGATCGGCGATGAGGATGATCGGCTGATCGTGGCGGACCACATCGCCGGTGTACTCGGCGAAGCGCCCATCCAGTCCGACGTTGATGGACCCGAGCAGATGACCGAGGGCGAACGTCTCGGGTGGCCTCGTGTCCAGCACGACCCCGCCGGATGCGAGCACCTCGAGGGCACGGTCGACCGTGACCACCGGGACCGGCTGCTGGTCGTCGAGCACGGTGTGGTCCCGGCGGTTGGCATCGGATGCGAACGCGAAGTACGGCGGTGCGGCGCTCTGGCCTTCGGTGACCACCGCGACGAACTCGTCCTCGGTCATGGGGGCGAGCGCGTAGTTCACCGCTCGCTGCTCACCGATGGTCGACTCGGTCGCGGTCGACAGCTCCTTGCCGCAGGCCGAGCCGGCGCCGTGTGCCGGGTAGACGCGGGTCGCGTCGGGGAGGGTCAGCAACCGGGTGTGCAGCGACCGGTAGAGCAGCCGCGGCGAGCTCGTCGGCCGTGCGTCCGGTCGAGGTCAGCAGGTCGGGACGACCCGACGTCCCCGAGGAACAGGGCATCGCCGGTCAGCACCCCCCACGGCTCGCTGATCGTCGGCGTGTTCCCACACGACCACCGAGATCGACTCGGGGGTGTGGCCGGGGGTGGCCCGGACCTCGAGGACGACATCTCCCAACTCGAGTCGCGTCCCATCGGCCAGCTCTTCGATCGGGAAGTCCGTGTTCGCACCCACGCCGTAGGAGATGGCGGCGCCGGTGGCTTCGGCGAGCTCGAGGTGGCCCGACAGGAAGTCGGCGTGCACGTGGGTCTCGATGACCCGCTCGATGCGCAGGCCGTGGTGGGCCGCGTCGGCCTGGTAACCGGCGACGTCGCGTTGGGGATCGATGACCACGGCGCGCCCCGTGGTGGTGTCGCCGATCAGGTAGCTGAACAGCGACAGGCAGCCGAGGTTGTACTGGCGGAAGAACATCGTGGATCCCTTCGAGGGCTCAGTGGTCAGTGTGGCGACCGGAGGTGGTCAAGTCAGGTCAGGTCAGGTCAGTTGGTGGATCAGGAAGTACGTGGCGAAGACCACCAGCACGAGCCCGAACGCTCGTCGAGAGGTGGCTGGGGTCGATGTGCTGACTGAGGTTGGATCCGATGATCGACCCGGGCAGGAGCCCGATGGCGAACAGGACGGCGATGGTCCAGTCGATGTGGCCCAGCCCGGCGTGGGTGATCAACGTCGGGATCGTGAGCGCCCCGACGGCGACCATGCTGGTTCCTGCCGCGGTGCGGGTGGTCATCCCGAGCCCGAGCACGAACAGCGGCACGAGCAGGAACCCGCCGCCGTTGGCCAGAAGCCCGGTGAGGAACCCGACGGCGAAGGTGGCGCCGACCACCAGCGCGGTGTTGTTGCGACGGGCGTCGCCGCGGGCCTGGGCGCCGACCCGGTCGTGGACGAGCATCCGGGCCCCGACGGCGAGGAGCATGAAGCCCGACAGCACCAGCAGGCTCGCCCCGCCGACGAAGCTCGACGTGACCGCGCCGACGACCGTTCCGGGCACGCCACCCGCTACCGCCAGGCCGGCGGTGCGCCGATCGAGCTCACCCGAGCGCCAGTAGCGCCGCGCTCCTGCGGCGGCGGCGGGCACCATGGCGGGGAGTGGGGCGGCGACGGCGACGAGGCCGGGCACGCCCAGCAGCGCCAGCACGGGCGTGGCGAACGCAGAGCCGCCGGCACCGAACATCCCGAACAGGACCCCGACGCCCAACCCGGAACGGCGATCCATGGCTCGTACATGGGCTCCATCGTCCGGCCGAATTGGTGCGGTGTCCAAGACCGAAACAGGTACAGCCCATAACCTGAGGTTATGGATCTTCGACGGCTCGGCTATTTCCTGGCGGTGGCCGATCACGGCACCATGACCCGCGCCGCTGCCGCGTCGTTCGTCTCCCAACCCGCGCTGTCGAAGGCGATCCGCGAGCTCGAGGCGGAGCTGGGCACCGCGCTGTTCGACCGGGTCGGGCGTCGAGTCGTGTTGACCGCCGCGGGCGAAGCGCTGATCGACCACGCCCGCCGTGCGGTTCGTGATGTCCAAGCCGGGGCGGACGCGGTCGCAGCGGTCACCGCGTTGGAAGCCGGTCACCTCGATCTCGGGTGCCTGCCCACCCTGGCGGCGCAACCCACGGCAGGGCTGATCGGGCGGTTCCGTGCCGAGCACCCCAAGGTCACGGTGCACCTCGCCGACCCGGAAGATCCGGCGGACCTGGCCGCCATGGTCCGCAACGGCACCGTCGAACTCGGCATCACCGACTCCAGCGGGGCCGAAGACCTCGCCACGGTCAGCCTCGGCACCGAGGACCTCCTGTTCATCCTCCCGCCCGGGCCCGACGCCCGGGAGGTGCAGTCGGTGGCCGCACTCGGTGTGCTGGCGATGATCGTCACCCCCCGCAACACGTCCAGTCGCCAGAAGCTGGACGACGCCTTCGCGGCCTCGGCAACGCCGGTGCTGGTCGCCGTCGAGACTGCGCAGCGCGAGGCGATCGTCCCACTGGTCCTCGCCGGAGCCGGCGCGGCGCTGGTGCCACCCGGAACCGCCGTCACGGCCGCGCGGCTGGGGGCGAGGGTGGTGCGCCCACGGCCCGCGATCAGCCGGAGCATCGTGTGCCTGCACCGCCGAGGCGCCCTGTCGCCCGTGGCGGCACGCTTCCTGGACCTGGCCTCGACCTCACCTGACGAGTGATGTGTCGGTGAAGGTGGGGTGAGAACCCGCCGGCTCGAGGTGCCGAGGGTGGGAATGCATACCCCAGGGGGTATAGTGGAGACGCTGTGGTGCCACTCCCAGGTCGAGGTCCGACCGCATGGGCACCTCGTCCCGCATCTCCCCGAAGGAGCACTCATGACCACCATCGACCTCACGTCCGACACCTTCGAGACCACCGTCTCCGCCGAGGGCATCGTCCTCGTCGACTGGTGGGCTTCCTGGTGCGGGCCCTGCCGGATGTTCGCCCCCGTGTTCGAAGCAGCTGCGACCGCCAACCCCGACATCACCTTCGCGAAGGTCGACACCGAAGCCGAGCAGGCCGTTGCCCGGTCCTTCGCGATCCAGTCGATCCCGACCTTGATGGTCTTCAGGGACGGCATCCTCGTGTACTCCCAGCCCGGCGCCCTGCCCGCGGCGGCGCTCGACGAGATCATCCGCCGAGCAAGGGCGCTCGACATGACCGTCGTGCGCGCCGCGGCGCTCGAGCCCCAAGCATGACCACGCCGTGCCCGGCCTGGAGCCGCATGCTCGCGAGCCGTCCCGGGCACGGTCATGTCGGTCGGTTCGTGGTCAGCGGCGGTTGACGTTGCCGGCGTCGACGGGGACCACCGTGCCGGTGATGTAGCGAGCCTCGTCGGACGCGAGCCAGGCGACGGCATTGGCGACGTCGATCGCCTCGACCGCCTGCACCGGGATCGCGTTCGTCAGGGAGTTCGCGAGCTCAGGGACGTGCTGGAGGATCATCGACACGTCGCCGTCGTTCGCCATCGGCGTGGCCACGGTGGTGGGGGCCACGCTGTTGACGCGGATGTAGTGCGGCGCGAGGAAGTTGGCCCAGGAGCGCATCAGGCCGATCACCCCGTGCTTGGCCGCGGTGTAGCCCAGCATGCCGGCCACATCGGACGGTGAGCCGGTCAGACCGCCGGTCGAGCTGGTGAGGACGATGGCGCCGCCCTGGCCGTGCTCGATCATCGACGGGATGGCGACCCGTCCCGTGTTCCAGACGCCGGTGAGGTTCACGCCGATGACCTCGTCCCACTGCTGCTCCGGAGGCGTGAAGCCACCGGGGCCGATGCCGGCGTTGGCCACCACGATGGTGACGGGCCCGAGCTCGGCGACGCCGGCGTCGAACGCCTCTTGCAACGCCTGCACATCGCGGACGTCGGCCTCGAGTGCGACCATTCGCCGCCCGACGGCCTCCACCTGGCGAACGGTCTCGTCCAGGTCGTCAGGCTTCGACATCTGATAGCCGACGGACTCGATCTGCTGGCAGATGTCGATCCCGATGATGTCGGCACCCTCGTGCGCCAAGCGGATCGCGTGCGCACGACCCTGGCCGCGCGCGGCGCCGGTGATGAACGCGACCTGACCGTCGAGCTTTCCCATGTGTTGCTCCCGTGTGTGTTCGGATGGCGGTGCGTTCCCGGCGGTCAGTCGACGAAGATCGAGGGCGCCTGCCACCGCAGACGGTTGACCGGGGACGAGTCCACCACATGTCGTCGTCGAGCGCTCATGAGGGCGCCGCAATCACTTACCTCAGGCGACCGGCATCGCGGCGAGGCGTAGGTGTCAGGGGCCGGCCAGGGTGACCGGTGGCAGCCAGACCACGCCGAGCTCGTCGCACAGGCGCGTCCGCTCCTCGGCCCATGCGGCGTCGGGCTCGGGTGCGAGCGCTTCGAGGGCCTGCAGGGCGCGCACGATCTCATACGTCGCCTCGAGCTCCCGGGCCAACTCCAGCGCGGCACGGATCTCGTCGAGTGCCTGGGCCTCGCCCTGCAGGTGGGCGGCGATCGCCACCAGCCGGGCCAGTGCGGCTCCGATGGCCTGGTCATCCGGGCGGTCCACCAGCTCGTCGATGAGGGCGACGGCATCGTCGCGGGCCTCGTCGAACCGACCCGCCAGCACCAGCGCCTCGGCGCGGTACCAGCGGAGGTAGTGGGCCTCCTTCTCGTGGCCGGCGTCCTCCAGCGACCCGGTGAGCGAGGCCAGCAACGTGATCGCCGCGTCGGTGTCACCGGTCCAGGCACGGGCGCGAGCGGCTGACCCCGCGGCGAACTGCCCGACCCGCACCTGCTCTGCGGCGCGGGCCCGGCGCACGACGGCCTCGAACAGGGCCGACGCCTCGTCGAGTCGGCCCTGCTCGATCAGGATCCCGCCCCGGTTGGTGTCGGTGATCAGCGCGCCGATGACCGCACCGCACCGTTGGAAGGCGGCCGCGGCCAGCTCGAATGCCTGGAGGGCGCGGGGCCATCGCGCCCGCACCATCAGGCCGAGCCCCATGTTCACCTCGAGGATGCCCATCTCGTAGTGCTTGCCCGATGCACCGAGCAGCTCACGCGCTCCGGTCGCGAGCCGGTCGACCTCGTCCGGTGGATCGCCGTCCTGATCGGCGTTGAGCGCCAGCTGCAGCAGCGCCTCGCCGCGCAGGTCGTCACGCTGGGCGCGGGTCGACTCGGCCTCGGCCCATCGGGCGTCCTCGTCGCTGCCGGACCGGTCGCCCTCGAAGTCGCGGATGGCCGACCGGAGCAGGGTGAGCTCGATGCGGGTGGCCAGGACCTGCATGTCTGGCGGGTGGCCTTCGAGCTCGTTCAGGCCGACAGTGACCCGGCGCTTGGCCAGGGTCACCCGATCGTTGCGGAACGCCAGCCACGCCAGGCGGACCCGGATCGGGGATCGATCGGCCACCGGAGCGAGGGCGAGCGCCTGCTTGTAGGCCCGTTCGGCCTGGCTCGGCTCACCGAGCATCTCGTAGCTGTGACCCAACTCGACCTGCAGGGTCGCCCGTTCGGCATCGGGCCAGCCGGCGAGTCGGTTGTTGTCGACGGCCAGCTGCCACAGGCGAGCCGCGTCGGTGAACGCGGCCTGGTCGGTGGCCTCCCGGGCGGCGCGAGCCGCCCACACCGCGGCCCGGTCGGGCTTCTGGCCCCGATCGAAGTGTTGGGCGAGCACCGCCGACGGGGTGTCGACCTGGCGCTCGAGCTCGACCGCGGCGGCCGCGTGCAAGGCTGATCGATCGGCGAAGGTCAGGCCCTCGTAGGCAGCGAGGTGGAAGAGGTCGTGACGGAACCGAAGTCGTCCGCCGGCCGCCGCGGCGAAGTCGTCGAGCTCGACCCAGGCCTCGGCCTCACGCAGCTCCGCGTCGCCGGTCAGTCGGGCCAGCAGCCCGAGATCGACCTCCGAGCCGAGCACGCTGGCCTGGCGGAGCCGACGCCGGGCGATCGGCGGGAGGAGGTCGACACGGGCTCCGATCACCCGCTCGGCCGACTCGGGCAGGCGGGCATCGGCTCCCACGGTGGAGGCCGCGACCAGCTGGCTGAGGAAGAGCGCGTTGCCGTCGGCCCGATCGACCAGTGCCTCGATGGTGACGTCGCTCAGCGGGCGCTCCCCGGCGATGCTGATGGCCAGCCGGCGGAGTTCGTCGCCGCCCAGCGGATCGAGCGTGATCGTCGTCGCCCGAGCTCCGAGGAAGGGGCCCTCGGGGCGGCAGGTCGACACCACGAGCCACCCGCGCTCGGCCAGCCGTCCGGCGAGCCCACCGAGGATGACCGCCGATGCCGGGTCGAGCCAGTGCGTGTCCTCCACGAGGAGGAACCCGGCCTGCGGGTGCGCGGCGGTCACGAGGGCAGTGACGAGATCGAGTCGCTGCTCGGGGATCGACCGGGGCTCGATGGCCGTCGAGTCGTCGGTAGGCGCGAGGTCGAGCCCGAACGCCGGACCCGCCAGCGGGGCCAGGGCTCCGACCGAGCCTGCGAGCTGGCGCGCCGCTGCCTCTGGATCAGGGTCGAGGCCGACGAGCGCGTGGAGCGGCTGGGCGACGGCGGCGAACGGCACGACGCTCTGGCTGATCTCGCCGACGATCGCCAGATCTGGGGCCGCGATGTCGGCGGTGAACGAGGCCACGAGATGGCTCTTGCCCATGCCGGGAGGGGCGACGATCTCGACCACTTCGCCGCGTCCCTCGGCCCGCGCGGCCAACGCCTGGCGCAGGACGGCGAGCTCCCGTTCCCGACCGACGAGCGTCGGGGCCGTGGCGCGAGCTCGCCGGGCGCCGACGGACCCGACGACCCGGGCGAGCACCGCGGACCGCTTCCCCTTCATCGACAGTCGCTGCTCGGGCCCGAGGTCGTAGCGTCCGCCGAGCCGGTCGATCACCTCCGCGCTGGCCAGCAGCGTGCCCGGACGGGCCTGGCCCATGAGCCGAGCCGCGGTGTTCACCGTGTCCCCCATGACCGTGTAGGTCCGTCGTGACGGATGGCCGATGTCGCCGGCGAAGGCCGTGCCGCGATGCACGCCGATGCTGAGGTGACGGCCCAGGTCGTGGTCCAGCACGCGGCGGGCGGTGGCCACGAGGCGAAGCTCGTCCTCGTCGGTCTGATGGGGCACGCCGGCGACGATCAGGGCCTTTGCCCCGCCGGCGATCACGTCGGTACCGACCCAGCAGACATCGAGCTCGACGCATGCCGCGCCGAGGACCTCACTGATCTGCTGCAGCCGATCGCAGCGGACCGCCGTGGCGAGCCGGTCCAGGCCACCGATGCGCACGAAGGCCACCACCATCTGCCGGTGCTCACGTGGTGCATCGCCGTCGCGCAGGCGGGCGCGCAGGGCGGCTGGCAGGTGCAGCGCCGGATCGACGACACCTCGCCCGTCGTTGCCTTGGTCGGCGCCCTCGCCTCCGGTGGCCGCCTCGGCAGCCGGGTCCGCTCCACGCCGAGGCGAGTCGCTCGGCTCGGCCCGGCGTCGGGGGCCGACGACGGTCGAGGCCTCGCCGATGTCCCGCAGCTCCCATGCACCGAGCGCCCTGCCGGTGGCCGGCGCGACGAGCACCTCGCCGGCCGATGCGCGCGCCTCGAGCTCGACGGTGCGGGTCACGGCCGGTCCGACGAGGAAGAGGGGTCGCTGCGGCCCCTCACCGACGACCACCTGGGCGGTGCCCGATGCCACGCCGACGGACATGGCCATGCGGATGTTGCCGGCCGGGGTGGCGATCCGTCCTGCCTGCTTCAGCACGCGCTGCATGGTGGTCGCCGCGTCGACCGCCCGGCTGGCGTGGCCTGCTCCGGTGAAGGCCACGAAGAGGGCGTCGCCGCCGAAGAACAGCACGTCGCCGCCCACGGCCGCCAGCGGGTCGATCAGCGCGGTGAAGCACTCGTCGATCGCCCCGCTCAGCACCTCGGCCCCGAGTCGGCCGGTATCGGCCAGGCGTTCGGAGAGCCGGGTGAAGCCCGAGAGGTCAGCGGAGAGGAACGTGCCGGCGAGCGACCAGGTGCCGGGCGCAGCGCCCGTGCGCAGCAGCGCCGGGAGGTAGGGGGAGACGGTCAGCGGTAGCGGACCCCACCCGGCGCCACGGCCCACCAGTAGACGTCGATCGGTCCGTCACGCTTCTCGAGGAACCACTCGCCGTACCAGTCCGGCGTGTCCCAGTAGACGAGCGCCTTGGCGGTGGTGCCGTCAGGGAACGAGCAGCCGCCGTAGACGTCGCGGCTGGGGGCGTAGATGTGCACGCGCTGGTTCGCATCGGCGACGGATCGCACCGCAACCTTCGACTTCTGGACGGTCGAATCGGCCAGGGTGCCGATGCCCTCGTGCACCGTGCGGATCACATCTCTATTGGCGAGGGGCACGAGGTTCGTGTTGTCGAGGCTCCATCCCAGGATGGAATCGGCCGCGATGGGCGTCCCGCCCTCGCTGCACGCGGTCACGACCGGAGCGAGGGAGACGGTGAGCTTGTAGTCGGTCACGTTGCCGTCGGCGTCGCGCACCTTGTCGGTCTCGCCGAGGCCGATGCCCGCGCTCTGGATCGTGGCGAAGTGGAGCGGAACCCGGGCCCCGCACCACTTGCGAAAGGTCGGGGTGACCGTGATCGACCACAGGTTGTAGCTCTCGGCCGCGTCGGTCGGCGGCACCACGATCTCCCACGAGGGGACCTCGCCCTTGGGAAACCGAAGGGCGAAGGCGTAGGGGTGGTCGCCCGGCAGGAACTCGGTGGCCTGCGGTCCGTACTCCTGCACGGTGGTCGTGTCACCCTGGCGGTGCACGATGTGGTTGAAGCTCGGGACGTTGGTGGGGTCGATGCGCGCTTCCTGCGACGTGGTCGTGGGGTTCTGGTAGCCGAAGATCACCTCGAGCTGACCCGGTCCGACCGCACGCACGCAGGTGACCGTGGGGAGCACCGATGGGGGAGTGGCCGCGGTGTGCCCCTCGAAGTAGGGCTCGACCGTTCGGGTGTAGGCCCGGTGTTCGCGGCGAGGCTTCCGCGTCGCCGCCGAGGCCGGCGCCGCCAGGGCGATGACGGTCAGGAGGCTGGTGGCGAGGGCCACCCCCATCAGCGCACGGGGTGCCCTGAAGTGCATGCTCGTCATGATCCGTGCTCCCCGGAAGTGGCCCAAACTTCATGGCGGTGCAGCTTGTTTGACGTGACAGTAGCCCCTGGCGTGCGCCCGCGAGGCCCGGCCCGAGGACTCACCGGCATCGTTCCTCCGGCGCGACAGCGCCGCCGCGGGGCGGCGGCGCTGGGCGTCGGGTGCTGGATGCGGTTGCCTGTCGGGTCAGGCGGCAGCTCCGCTGTAGGCGGGAGCCCGGGTCGCGGTCGGAGCGTCGTCGGCACCGGTGCGCTCGTCCGCCTTGAAGCCCTTGACGGTCATCCAGACGCCGAGGGAGAACTCCCAGGCGGCGATCGGCAGCGCCAGGAGCGTGGCCGGGCGGCGAGACCTGGTCGCAGGCCCGAAGAGCGTGGCGATGCAGGAGGCGAGCAGGAGCGGGGCGCCGATCAGGCCGAGGTCGGGATGATGCGGGGCACCAGCCGGGAGCGGTACAGCACGGTGCCGAGGCAGAGGGCGTTGATGGCGGGCATGAACGCCGGGGCCGAGCAGGAAGGTCCAGTCCTTGACGCGCGACCAGTGCGTGCGCCGTCGTGGTCAGACCGGCGGCGTCGGTGCCGGCGAGGTCCTGGCGGAGGGTGACGACGCCGAGGACGCTGAGGACGCCGACGAAGATCATCGCGGCCTCGAGGGTGCGGGAGGCGACGAAGCCGAGGGCGCCGGTCGGGCCGTGCCGCTTGATGACCGGGTAGAGCACGACGGCGGTGCCGATGCCGGTGAGGGCGGTGATGACCTCGAACAGGGCGCCCCAGAGGACGCCGGTGTCGCTGCCGGCGCCGAGGACGAAGCGCGGGGTTGTTCAGCACGCCGTCGTAGAAGGCCGAAGCGGCCGGGATCGAGAAGACGAACGTGGCGATGTAGAGCAGGCCGGCGGCGAGCGCCGCCGTCGCATCCGTCCATCGGCGACATCGCGGGTGCGGGTCGGGTGGTGGTGGCCATGTCAGTTCCCTTCGTTGGGTCGGGGCGTCGGCTCCGGCGTGGTGGGTGCGTCGTGTGCGGACTCGGCGTGAGCGAGACCAGGGGGATGCCGACGTCGCGCAGCTTCTGGAGCAGGCCGTGCAGCGCGGCCTGGTCGACCACGGGGCCGCGGATGACGGTGGTGCCGTCGTCCTCGTTGGTGAGGCTCAGCCCGTCGAACCAAGCCGCCCAGCGGGACCCGAGGTGTCCCTCGACGCGGATCTCGTAGTGCGGGATGCCGGGGTGATCAGCCGCCGAAGCGCCGGTCGATGGTTCGGTGGTGCGGTCGTCCGTGGTCACACAGGACCGTACGAACGGACCTGGTGAGCGCACATCACATCGATGTGGTGATCGATGTGGTGATTGCGACGCCGCGTCCGGCGCCGGCCGGCGCTGGCTACAGGCCGAGCTCGGCGGCGCGGCGGACCGCCTCGCGCCGGTTGTTGACGCCGAGCTTGGCGTAGATGTTCTTGGTGTGGGTCCGCAAGGTGTTCAGCGAGACGATCAGCTCGCGGGCGATGTCGGGCCCGCTCAGGTCGCTGCGCAGCAGGCGGAGCACGTCGAGCTCGCGGGCGCTCAGCTCGTCGACGAGCGTCCCGGAGCGGGGCCGGCACGACGGCGCTCGGCGCAGACCGGCGGCGGCGAGCACCCGTCGGGCGTGGTCGCCGGCGACGGCCTGCGAGGCGACGGAGCGCAGGAGCGCCGCCATCGGTCGGGCCCGCGTCGAGGAACACGCGGACGTAGCCCTCGGGTTCGGCGCGCGGCCAGCGCGTCGCTCCAGCGCTGGCGATCGCGCCCGGCCGCGTCGCGGCGGGCGTGCCGGGCCGAGCGCCAGCAGCACGAGGATCTCGATGGCGCTGCCGGCCCGGTGGCCGTCCTCGGCGGCCGCGAGCAGGCGGTCGAGCAGCCCGACGCGTCGCTCGAGCGACGTGCTGTCGTCGTGACCGCGGTGGCGGCGCGAGGAGGATGCGGGCCAGGGTGATGTGCTCGAACTCGCGGACGTAGCTGAGCTCGTCGTCGGCGGTGAGGCCGCGTTCGGCCGCCCACGCGAGCGGCGGCGTCGAGGTCGCCCACGGCCAGCTGCACCCTGGCCTGCAGCGCGGCGACGGGCCGGACCGGCGGGGAGAAGTCGGTGTCGTAGAGGGGCTCGGCTTCGTCGAGCAGCTCGAGCGCGCCGTCGAGGTCGCCGTGGGCCTGGCGCAGGCGGGCCGTCGCGACGCGCCAGCGGTAGGCGTGCTGCGGGAGCCCGGCGGGCTCGCCGAGCTCGGTGCTCGCCTGCAGGTGGCGGGCCGCCGCGTCGAGGTCGTCGCGTTCGATGAGCACCTCGCTCAACCCGACGTGCATGTCGGCGGCGCCCCGCAGCCCGGGGTGCTCGGCGGTCCAGCCGAAGCCCGGCCTCGAAGGTCTCGGGTCGCGTCGCCGAAGCCGGCCCTGCGCGATCTGGATGTCGGCCAGCCCGAGGGAGCAGCCGAGGACGTCGGCGAGGTGGCCGGCGGCGACGAGGCTCTGCGACGGCGTCGGCGTAGCGGCGCTCGCGCCGCGTCGAGGTCGCCGATCGGCCCAGTGCGCGAGTCCGAGCAGGGCGGTGGCGCTGCCCCGGCCGAGGTGGTCGGTGGGCTCGACGAGCTCGAGCGCGCGGGTGGCGTGGGCGATCGTCCCGTCGATGTCGCCGGCGAGCAGCGCCAGCCGGCGCGGTACACGCGCGAGCTGGGCGGGGAGCCGGGCGAACGTCGTCGTGCGTCGAAGACGATCGGCGGCGGAGTCGCGGATCGCCAGCCTGGACTCCACGAGCTGGAGCAGCTGCTCGACGCCGGTGGTGTCGCCGGTGGCCATCCGGGCGCCGACCAGGTCGATGGCGAGCACGGGTCGGTCGGCGGAAGACCTCGTCGGGCAGGGCCTCGAGCCAGCGCCGCAGGGTGGCCTCCTGGCGGCTCTGGCGCATGGCCGGGCCGGCCAGCTCGATGAGCTGGGCGGCTCGCTCGAAGTGCTCGCCGGCCATGGCGTGCACGATCGCTTCGCCGCGGTCGCCGTTCGCCTCGTACCAGTCGCTCGCCCGCCGGTGGAGCTCCGGCACCGGCTCGGGTGCTCGTCGAGGAGCCGGGCCCGGAGCACGTCGGCGAACAGGTGGTGGTAGCGGTACCAGGTGCGCCGATCGTCGAGCGGGACGAGGAACAGGTTCGACCGGTCGAGGTGCTCGAGCGTGGCGCGGCCGCCGGTCCGGCCCGTGACGGCGTCGCAGAGCGGCCCGGTGAGCGGCGTGCAGGACCGAGGTCTCGAGCAGGAAGCTGCGAACGTCTCGGGTCCTGGCGTTCGAGCACCTCGCCGACGAGGTAGTCGAGGACGAAGCGGTCGTCGCCGGCGAACCCGGCGATGAAGGCCGCGACGTCGTCGCGGCCCTGCATCGAGAGCGCCGCCAGCTGCAGGGCGGCGATCCACCCCTCGGTGCGGGCCTCGAGCACGTCGACGTCCGCCGGGGTGATCGTCAGGCCCATCTCGTCGTTGAGGTACGCGGCGGCCTCGTCCGCGGTGAAGCGAAGGTCGGCGGCGCGGATACTCGAGCAGCTCGCCGCTCGCCCGCAGGCTCGCCAGCGGCAGCGGCGGGTCGGCGCGACTCGCGATCACGAGGTGGATCTGCGGCGGCAGGTGCTCGACCAGGAACGACATCGCCTCGTGGATCTCCGGCGATTCGATGACGTGGTAGTCGTCGAGCACCAGCACCAGGTCGTGGTCGACGACGTGCAGGTCGTTGAGCAGGGTCGCGACGACGGCCTCCATCTCCGACTGGCGACACCTGCAGGAGCGCCAGCGCGTCGCCGCCCACCTCGGGCTCGGCCGTCCGGAGCGCCGCCACGACGTAGGTCCAGAACTGCGCAGGCTCGTTGTCGCGCCGGTCGAGCGAGAGCCACGCGGTCGCGGGGCCGTCGGCGAACCAGCTCTGCGACCAGGGTGGTCTTGCCGAACCCGGCGGGCGCGGACACGAGCGTGAGCGCGGGCTGGTCCTGCCGGTCGAGGCGTTCGCGCAGCCGCGGGCGGGTCACGATCGCGCCGCGTCGCCGCGGCGCGTGCAGCTTGGTCTCGAGGAGAGCGATGCCGCGAGCTAACCACGCTTTCTCGGCACCGCGGCGAAGTCGGCGGGGCGTCGAGCCGTCGCCTGACCTTCTGGCGGGAGGCTCCTCGGCGCTCCGCCTCGCCCACTGCCCACCTTTCTAACGGAGATGTCATACTGGCTCGGAGTGCGGTCGAGGCCGCCTCGATGAGCGCTGGGGATCGACGACGAGGGGATCGGGCATGCCCGTAGCAGAGCTGGATGGGCACGAGATCGCCTATGAGCTGGTGGGGGAGGGCCAACCCTGGGTGTTGACGCCTGGCGGGCGGTTCACCAAGGAGGTCGGTGGGCTCCCGGAGATGGCCCGGGCGATGGCCGACCAGGGCCGGTCGGTGCTGACCTGGGATCGCCCGAACTGCGGTGCGTCGTCGGTCGAGTTCAGCGGTCGGTCGGAGTCGGAGGTCCAGGCTGACGCGCTCGGTTCGCTCCTTCGCCACCTCGAGCTGGGACCGACGGTCATCGCCGGCGGCTCTGGCGGTGCCCGGGTGTCGCTGCTCACCGCCGCCCGGAATCCCGACGTCACCGCCGGGTTGGCGATGTGGTGGATCAGTGGTGGTGTGCCGGGGCTGCTGCAGCTCGCGAACTACTACTGCATGCCGTCGGCCGACGCGGCGTGGCACGGCGGCATGGAAGCGGTCGTCGAGCTCGACCAGTGGCAGGAGGTGCTGGCGAGCAACCCGGGGAACCGGGAGCGGTTCCTGTCGATGGACCGCCGAGAGTTCATCGCCACCATGGACCGTTGGATGCTGGCCTACTGCCCGTGCGACGACGCGCTCGTCCCCGGGCTCGACGACGATGACGTGGCCCGCCTCGCCGCCCCGATCCTGGTGTTCCGCAGCGGCATGTCGGACATGTCGCACACCCGCGCCACCTCCGAAGCGCTGGCGGCCGGGCTGCCGGGTGCCGAGCTGGTCGAGCCGCCGTGGGGTGACGAGGAGTGGAACGACCGTAGAGCGGCCATCGAGCAGGTCGGTTCGCTCTTCGTCCGTTGGCCGCTGCTCGTCCCCCAGCTCGTCGAATGGGCCGATCGCACGATCGGCGAGACCTGATGATCGAAGTGCACGAACCGCTCGTGAGGAGCTGACCATGACCACTGTGGACGTACGACCCATCAGCGACGACCTCTCCTTCGGTGCCCGCGTGCGCGGCGTCACCATCGATCAGCTCGACGACCCGGAGGTGCGGAGCCTCCTCAACGAGGCGTTCGAGGAGCGCGGTCTGCTGATCTTCGAGGACGTGGATCCCACACCTCGGATGCAGGTGGCGATCAGCACGGTGTTCGGGCCGCTCAAGGACCATCCGAGCGCGGCGACGCCTCGGGCCGAAGGCGACGACATGCTCGGTGTCATCGAGATGCGCCACGAACCGAACGAGGGCGGGGTCGTCGAGGTCGACGGTCGGCGGCTGTCCCAATGGCTCCCGTGGCACTTCGACCACTGCTACAACGATCAGCTCAACCGGGCTGGAGTGCTGCGCGCCGTGGAGGTCCCCGAGGACGGAGGGATGACCGGCTTCGTCGACGGCATCGCCCTCTACGACGCCGTCACACCCGAGGTGCGGGACCGGATCGAGGGCGAGAAGGTGATCTACGCCATGGACGTGATCCTCGAGAACCTGCGGTTCGGCCGTCCCGATGGGTTCCACGAGATCGAGTCGCCACCCCAGGCCATCGACGTGATGGTGGAGTACGAGAACCGGCCCCGGGCCATCCATCCCGCGGTCTGGACCCGTAGCTCCGGGGAGAAGGTCCTCCACGTGTCCCCGTGGATGGCGAAGGGCATCGAGGGTCAGGATGACGCCGACGGCCGACCGGCTGCTCACCGAGGTGTCCGACGAGATCGTCGAGGCGGCGAAAGCCCTCAGCTACTTCCATCGCTGGGCGCCGTCGGACATGGTCATCTGGGACAACTGGCGGATCCTCCACTCGGTGTCGGGCACGGCACCCGAGAACGGCCGGTGCATGCACCGCACGACCATCGCCGGCGACTACGGCCTCGGCTGCTTCGAAGAAGCCACGGCAGCGCACGCGTAGACGCGGGTCCGCTCGCCACCGAGCCCTCGGTGCTTCCGATCCGGCTGGTCCGGAAATCCCGAGGACCTGGCCTGACCTGGAGCTCGATCCGGGTCGCGGTGTACGTTTCTGCGTCCGTTCTGCACGTGCGTCCAGCGTCTGCGGCGGGCGGAACGGCCGTGGGGTGACGTGACGACGACCGATCCCGAAACCTCTGGTTGCGTCATGGAAGTGCGATGAAGATTGCGATCGTCGGAACGGGTGCCATGGGCGCGGTGTACGCCGCGCTCCTGAAGAAGGCCGGGCACGAGGTCTGGGCCGATCGACCGTCTGGCAGGAGCACCTCGATGCCATCGCCACGCGACGGGCTGCGGGTCTCGGGTGCCAGCGGCACGCTACGTGGTCGACGGCATCCGGGTCGGTCGCACGCCCGCCGACGCCGGGCCGAGCGACCTCTGGATCGTCGCCACCAAGGCAGCCGACGTCGACGACGTGGCCGCGGGGCATCGCCGCCCTGCTGCGGCCCGACGACGTGGTGATGCCGTTCCAGAACGGCCTCGGCGCGGGAGAGCGGGTCGCCCCGCACGTCCCCGAGGACCAGGTCGTCATCGGCATCGCCGAGGGGTTCGGGTCCTCGATCCCCGAGCCGGGCTCGGTGCACCACAACGGCATGCGTCTCATCCGCATCGGCGAGATGGGCGGCGGCCTGACCGATCGGGTGCAGCAGATCGAGCAGCTGTGGCGCGACGCCGGCTTCAACGTCCGGGCCTTCGCCGACATCGACCGGATGATCTGGGAGAAGTTCCTCTGCAACGTGACGCTCAGCGCCCCGACCGCGGCCTTCGACGTCACGGTCGGCGAGCTGATGTCGAACCCCGAGACGTGGGCCGTCGCCCTCGGCTGCATGATGGAGGCCTACCGCCTCGGCACCGCCACGCGGCGTCACGTTCTCGTTCGACGATCCCGGTGCGCTACGTCACCGAGTTCTCGGCGACCATCCCGAACGCCAGCCCCTCGATGCGTCTCGACCACCTGGCCCGCCGCCGGTCCGAGATCGACGTCATCAACGGGCAGGTGGTCGAGCTCAGCCGCGACCTGGGGCTCGACGCCCCCTACAACGAGACGCTCTGCTGCGGTGCTGCGCGCTCGGGAGTCGCTGTTCCCGAAGGAGTAGGAGTGCGCTCCCGATCCGGACGCCACCCATGGGTGGTGCTCTCGGACCGAGGGGAGCATGGTCGAGGTGGAGGTGCGCAGGTAGCCGGCCGTGAACTCGGCGACCAGGAGCGCCGGTCTCAGGTGCGGTGGCGCCCGAGGAAGCCCAGGATGGCCTGGTTGAAGATCTCGTTGCGGTCGCCGGCGACCATGTGCCCGGCGCCGGCGACGTCGGCGAACTCGGCGTGAGGTGCTCGCTCGAGGAAGTCGCGGGCGCCCTCCTCGCTGAGCAGGTCGCTCGAGCGGCCCCGGACGAGCAGGGTCGGGATCGCGAGCGCGTCGACCGCCTGGGTGAGGCGATCGGGATCGACCACCGACGAACGGGTCTCATCGGCGGACCCGAACTTGCCCTGCACGAATGCCGGGTCCCAGTGCCAGTACCACCGGCCGTCGCGCTGGCGCAGGTTCTTGGCCAGCCCGGACAGGTCCGATGGACGAGGGCGATGTGGGTTGTAGGCCGCGATCACATCAGCGGCCTCGTCGAGCGTGGCGAACCCGTCGAGGTTCCCCCGCATGAAGGCCCCGATGCGATCGCGCCCATCGGTCTCGAGGCGGTGGGCCACGTCGACCAGCACGAGCGCCCGGGCCACGTCGGTCTGCACCGGAGCGTCGGCCACCGCGACCATCGACGCGAGTCCGCCGAGGGACGCTCCGACGAGGACCGGCGGCTGGGGGAGCGAGCGGCTGATGGCCACGATGTCGTTCGCATAGGCGTCGAGCGAGTAGTCGCCCTCCGGTGACCACGCGCTGTCGCCGTGGCCGCGGAGATCGACCGACCACGCCCGCCAGCCGGACTCGACCAGCAGCCGCCAGGTACCGGACCACGAGTGCCGGGTCTGGCCGCCTCCGTGCAGCAGCACGATGGTCGGCCCGTCCTCCGGTCCGTCGACGTCGGCGGCCAGAGCCAGCCCCTCTGCACCTTCGAGCTCAGCGATCGTCACGGGGCGACCCTATCGAGCGCCCGGTCCCGGCTGGCACCCGGTGACCGGTCGGGCTCGGGGGTACGGTGACCGCGCCGCCGACGGGGACGATCGTCGGCCCGGAGCACCAGGGGAGCACCAACGTCATGGCACTCGAGGTCACGCCGTCAGGCCAGGTGTGCGGAGCCACGCTGCGCGGGGTCGACCTGACCAGGCCGCTCGACGCCGGCACCGTCGCCGAGATCCGGGCGGCCTGGCTCGAGCACCACGTCGTGGCCTTCCCGGGACAGGCGATGTCCGACGACGACCTCGAGCGGTTCACGGAGCACTTCGGACCGTTCGGCGAAGACCCGTTCATCGAGTCGATCCCCGGCCGGGACCACATCATCGCCGTGCATCGCGCGGCCGACGAGACCGCACCGATCTTCGCCGAGGCCTGGCACACCGACTGGAGCTTCCAGGAGCATCCACCGTCGGGGACCTGCCTGCTCGGCCTCGTGATCCCGCGCGAGGGCGGCGACACCCTGTTCGCCGACCAGCACGCGGCGCTCGAGCAGATGCCCGATGACCTCCGGGCCCGCATCGAGGGCAGGGTGGCCGTCCACTCGGCTCGTGTCGCCTACGGCCGCGACGGGGTCTACGGCGAGACGGAGCGCAACACGGTGCGGGCCATGCGCATCCTCTACTCCGACGAGGCCGAGGCCACCCAGACCCATCCGCTCGTCCAGGTGCATCCCGAGACGGGCCGGCCCGCGCTGTTCGGGTGCCTCGGCTACATCGCCGCCATCGAAGGGATGGATCCGGAGAAGGGCGGCGAGCTGCTCTTCGACCTCTACCGCTGGCAGACCCGACCCGAGTTCCGGTACCGCCACAAGTGGGAGCCGGACATGCTCGTCATGTGGGACAACCGCTCGGTGCTGCACATGGCCACGTCCGGATACGACGGCCAGGAGCGGCTGCTCCACCGCACGACGATCGCCGCGACGGCGCCCTGACCGAGCTGTCTCGCCGCCAGATTCGGGGTCGCAAGGTCAGATGGAACACGTGCTGCGGCAACCCTGACCGATCGTTGGCACCGGTCAGACGTCGAGGGCGATCCAGGCGGCCTTGAGGTAGGGCAGGTCGCCGGGACCGGAGCGGTGATCGAGCGGCAGGGTCTGGGTCTCGACGGTCCCTGATCGTCCCGCCGCGGCCAGGCCCTCATCGATGTGCTGCAGGAACCGATCCCACCGCATGCGCCGCAGGTTGGTCGAGACGTAGAGGCTGCCGCCGGGCGCGCACAGCCGCGCGCCACGGTCGATCAGCGTGTGCAGGTCGCGCTCGACGAGCCAGCGCGTCTTCGTCCGTCTGCCGCTGGTGCTCGAGCTGGGCGGATCGATGAGGACCACGTCGAAGGTTCGGCCCTTCTTGGCCAGGCGAGCCATCCAGTCGAGCGCGTCGCCGTAGATGAAGTCGTGATCGTCGGGGTCGATGTCGTTGGCCCGCAGGTTGTCGCGGGCCCAGTCGAGGTAGCGCTTCGACAGGTCGAGGGTCAGCGTCTCGGCGCCGGCGGTGGCTGCCGCGACCGACAGCGATCCGGTGTGGGCGAAGGCGTTCAGGACCGACTTTCCTTCCAGGTCAGCGGACATGAGACGGCGGCGCGTGTCGCGCTGATCGAGGAAGAGGCCGCTCGAGGTGGCGCTGGCCTCGAGGTCGATCAGGTAGCGACGGCCCAGCTCCGTCACCTCGAACCGCGGATGTTCCGTGCCGCTCACCAGCCGGGCCGGCCCGCCGCCGCCACCTCGCGGCCTTCGTTGCTCGTAGATCGCACCGAGATCGAGGGTGTCGTTCCACGCGTCGAGCCAGTCGGGTTCGAGCGGAGCAGACGAGTCGTCGTAGTTGAGCGCGAGGGCCACATCGCCGAGGCGCTCGACCCGCACCGACGAGAACCCGTCGTGGTGGCGATCGACCCACAGGTAGGCATCGGTCTCGGCCGGGTCGAGCAGCATCTCCCGCGCCTCGTGGGCCACCCGCGCCGCGATCCGAGGCTGATCGGGCGCGGCGCCGTCGAGCACGCAGTCGAAGCTGGCCGGTCGCTCGGCCCGCAGGTCGAGCGGGCCGTCGGTCGGGTGATCCAGCTCGAGCCGGGCCGCGTGCAGGAACACGCGGGCCGCCTCGATGCCGCCGTGCTCGTCGTCGCCCACGATCGCCATGCCGAGATCGGTGGCGTGGACCCGCACCTGGTGCGTGCGGCCGGTGTGCGGACGCGCCTCGTAGCGCTCGAACGTCGTGCCGGTGGCTTGTCGTCGGAACTCGGTCAGCGCCTCGCGTCCACCGCCCCGACGATCAGTCACGGGGATCGGCCGATCGCAGCGCAGTGCGTCGGGTCGGTCCGCGTCGCGCTCGACCAGCAGCTCGTAGCTCTTGGTGACGGTGCGGTCCTCGAACTGGCGGGCCAGCGACTGGTTGGCGTCCGTGGTCTTGCCGAAGACGAGCAGGCCCGACGTCGCCTTGTCGAGCCGGTGCAGCGTCGAGAGCGACACGTCCGGCCTCTGGCGCTGCACCCACTCGTACATGCCGTCCTGGGCGTGGGTGTCGGCTCGATGGGTGTTGACCCCCGCCGGCTTGGCCACGACGAGCAGGTCCTCGTCCTCGAACCGGACCCACGGTTCAGCCATCGCCGCAGTCTAGGAAACCTGGTGCGTGCCGATCTGAGCGAGCTGACCGTGGCTCGACGCCATCAGGGCGCGATGACCACCGTTTCGGTGGCTGGATCGTCCGACCGTCGGGTGGACCTCACCACACCGGATCGGGTGGCGGGCGCTGCTCGTAGGCGGCCACAGGATCGGGGACACCAGCAGCTCGGAGTCAGTCGGGGGACGCCGGAGCGCGGGCCAGACCGATGCGGGAGTCGGCCATGCCGAAGTAGAGCAGCCACTCGTCGCCCTGCAGCACCAGGCCCTGGGCGAAGCAGACGTTGCCGACCTGTCCGGCCTGCTCGTCGGATCCCTCGGGCCGCAGGAACGGTTCGACCGGGCGGGCGATGCACGACGCCGGGTCGGTCGGGTCGAACAGGATCTGGCCCGGCTGATACGCGAAGCCAGGCAGCGACGGGTCGCCGTGCTCGGGGTGGTTGGCACCGTTGGCGACCAGCACGATGCCGTCGCTGGTCAGCACGGCGGGTGGTCCAGGCTCGACGAGCAGCGAGTCGAACCGGCCCCGCCGGGGGAACAGCACCGGTCGGAGCACCGGCTGACCGGGCACCCGGTGGATGTCCCAGGCGCCGTGCTCACCGTCGGGGCGATAGCTCAGGTAGCGGTCGGCGGTGGCGTCGAACTGCAGGGGGGTCCACCTCACGAGGTCGTCCGAGGTGGCGGCGAAGCACGTGCCCTCACCCCAGTACAGCCAGAAGCGCCCGCCGACCCGTGCGGCCATCAACCGGCCGTCCTGCACCGAAGTGACGATCGACCCGCTCTTGGACGAGCGTCGCACGATCGACGTGTCCGCGAACGCGGGACCGTGCTTCACCCAGGTGCGCAGATCGTCGGAGGTTGCGACGCACAGGGTCGGGGTCCGACCGTCGAACGCGCTGTAGGTGCAGACGTACCCGCCGGCGGGCGACTCGACCACCCGGGGATCCTCGCAGCCACCCGGCCACTCCCACGCCTGCCAGGGGTCGTCGTCGGGGAAGAGCACCGGCTCGGGCTCGACGGTGAAGTCGACGCCGTCCTCGCTGATGGCCAGGCCGATCCGCGAGGTCCCGGCGTAGCGACCGACCGCGTCCTCCCCCCGGATGAGCAGGTGCACCCGACCTTCGCGCACCACGGCGCCCGGGTTGAACACGTCCTTGGCCGCCCAGCGGATGTCCTGTTGCGAGACCGGGCACCGGAACGAGAGCTCGGGCAGGTCGCGGAGGATCGCCCCTTCGTGGCGCGTGAACGGCCCGAGCTGCCAGGCGCCGCCCGGGTTGGTCGCCACCGGATCTTGGTGGATCACGGGCGCGCTTCGCGCTGCAGTACCCGTGCGCTCGGACGCACGTTGCGGTCGCGGTCGATGATGCCGAAGTCGACGTCGTTGCCGTGCAGCCACTCGTAGTTGTCGACGCCCGTCCAGTGGAAGAAGCCGCGCAGGTCGACGCCCCGTTCGAGCGCGGCGTGCACGACCCCGATGCCCCGGGTCAGGTACGAGGCGCGCTGGTCGTCGTCGGCGGTGCCGATCCCGTACTCGGCGACCAACAGGGGAGTGCCCGGCACCTCGGCGTGCAGCCGGTCGAGCACCAGCCCGACACCGTCGGCCCAGATGCCGTAGCCGAGCGGCGACACCGGCGCGTCGGGCGGATGGATGGTGAGGCGCCCATCGGCCACGCCCATGGCCGAGTAGTACGAGAAGCCGATGAGGTCGAACGCGCCGGCCAGGTCGGGCCGCTCCACCGCCTCACGCCCCGGCACCTTAAGCACACCGTCGCGGAACAGCCCCAGCCCCGGCGCCCAGTAGATCTCGTGGAGACGCTCGGCCATGCGAGTGGTCGCGGTGGTGTCGTCCTGCGCGACGATCGCCGAGAGCCCGAAGATCGATGCCACCGGCGAGCCGGTCTGGCCGAGCCGAACCGCGGCTTCGGCGTTGGCCAGGTGGATGGCTTCGTCCGCCACGGCGGCCTCGACCTTGTCGTCGCGGCCCGGTGGCCATCCGCCGGCCCGGTAGGCGGCCCGGGCGTAGTAGTTGGTCTCGTTGATCGGCTGCCACCCGGCCACGAGGTCGCCGAACGTCTCGGCCATGTAGTCGACGTGGCGGGCCCAGACCTCGGTCCGGTTGCGCTCGACGAGGAACCCGCCCGAGTCGGCGAACCACGCAGGCAGGGTGAAGTGGTGCAAGGTGACCCACGGCGACACCCCGGCGTCACGAGCGGTACCGAGCACGTCCCGGTAGTGCGCGACGGCCGCGTCGTCGTGCTGACCTCGAGCCGGCTCGATGCGGGCCCATTCGATCGACAGCCGATGGTGGGTCAGTCCCAGCTCGGCGTAGTGGGCGAAGTCTTCCGCGTAGCGGGTGGCGAACCCGTTGCCGTCACCGGAGATCGGGGCGTGGCCTTCGCGCTCCCATGCCCACCAGTCCGACGCCGGCGCCGCGCCCTCGCACTGCGTCGACGACGCCCCCGTCCCCCACATGAATCCATCGGGCCACTGCATCCGGGGAGTATCGCAACGAATCGGCTCAGCTGCCGCGGCGAGGCTTCCGTCCGTCACGCGTCGGGGGTCGGGGCGGCGCCACGTCGAGGGCCGCCTCGAACACCGCGGCGACGTCGGCCCGGTAGGCCAGCGCCACGTCGCCGCCGAGCTGCACGACCGACATCAGCAGCGACAGCATGATCGGCGACGATGCCGTTGCCGATGATCGATCGGGTCGATGTCGGTGCGCACGGTGCCGGCGAGCTGCTCGGCCTGGATGCGCTCGGCGATGGCCTTGCGCAGCTCGGCCAGGGCCGGGATCTCGAGCACCCGGTCGGTGACCTCGGGCTCGAGGCCGGCCAGCACGCGGCGGGCCAGCGGGATGGCGCTCGACGGCGGCGAGCAGCGTGAAGATCAGGGTCTCGCGCCAGTCGGCGGTCGACGTCGTCGATCACGCTGGACAGGCCCTCGTGGATGACGGCGGCGGCGTCCTCGTCGATGGCGGCGAGGAACAGCGCCTCCTTGTTGGGGAAGTAGGCGTAGGCGACCGTGCCGCCGACCGCCGGCGTCGCGGGCGATGTCGGCCACCGAGGTCGACGCGGTAGCCGTCGCGGCCGAAGCGGACGATGGCGGCGTCGAGGATCGCCTGGCGGGTCTGCTCGCCCTTGGTCGACGGTCGGACGCCATGCGCGACGAACCGTAACAGAAATGAGGGATTGAGTGAAATCACTCAAATCCTCTACCATGAGGACATGATCCAGAGCAGCGACCCCGATCGCCAGAGCACGATCCCGACAGGCTGATCCCCACCCGGCGCATCTCCTTCGAGGAGTCGCTCGCAGGACCTGCCCCGGCACTTCGCCGCCGACGGCGACCTCATCCTCAGCCACCTGGCCGCCTGCGCTGTCGGCGGTGTTCCCCGACGGCGAGGACTTCTTCGTGCGCTCGGTCCGCCACTTCCGCGACCAGATCACCGACCCGGACCTCAAGCGCCAGGTCAACGGCTTCATCGGCCAGGAGGCCATGCACGGCCGTGAGCACCGGGCGTTCAACGACCGGCTCGACCAGCTCGGCTACCCGACCAAGCGGGTCGAGCGGTTCACCGCAGAGGGGCCTGGCCATCCGCGAGCGGCTCGCTGCCGCCGATCTCGAACCTGGCCGCCACCGCCGCGCTCGAGCACTTCACCGCCACGCTGGCCGAGCTCGTGCTCAGCGAGCGAGGAGACCCGGGCACTGTTCGGCCACGACGAGGTGCGCAACCTGTTCCTGTGGCACACGCTCGAGGAGTCCGAGCACAAGGCGGTGGCGTTCGACGTCTACAAGGCGGTCGGCGGCAGCGAGCGCATGCGGGTGTGGACCATGAACCTCATGCGCTATCGGCTTCGTGGTCGGCATGGCCGTCCAGGTCGCTCATCTCGCTGCTCGGCGACCGCGCCACCTACCGGCCGGGCAACGCTGCGCCGCAGCTGGCGCAGCTTCCGCCGCTCGCCGCTCGTGCACCGCGAGCCTGTGGGCGCCAGCTCCGCGACTACAACCGGCCCGACTTCCACCCCGACGACCGCGACACCACCGAGCTGGTCGAGCGCTGGCGGGCCGAGCTGTTCGGCGACGCACGGCACGCTCAACGACAAGCTCGTCGACCGCCGGCCGCGCTGCCTGAGGACCTGAGCGCCGTGGAGCACCTCGACGTCCTGATCGTCGGCGCCGGCCTGTCGGGCATCGGCGCCGCCCACCACCTGCAGACCGAGTGCCCGTGGGCCAGCTACGCGATCTTCGAGGCGCGCGACGCCATCGGCGGCACCTGGGACCTGTTCCGCTACCCGGGCATCCGGTCCGACTCGGACATGTTCACGCTCGGCTACTCGTTCCGGCCGTGGACGGGCGAGAAGTCCATCGCCGACGGCGACTCGATCCTGCAGTACATCCGCGACACCGCGGCCGAGGCCGGCATCGACCGGAAGATCCGCTTCCACCACCGCATCGTCGCGGCCGACTGGTCGACCGACGAGGCCCGCTGGACGGTCACCGCCGAGCGCACCGACACCGGCGAGACGGTCGAGCTCACCTGCGGGTTCCTGTTCTCGCTGCACGCGGCTACTACCGCTACGACCACGGCTACCAGCCCGACTTCGCCGGGCATGGACCGCTTCGCCGGCACGATCGTGCACCCGCAGGCCTGGCCCGAGGACCTCGACTACGCCGGCAAGCGGGTCGTCGTCATCGGCAGCGGCGCCACCGCGGTCACGCTCGTGCCCGTCGCTGGCCGAGACGGCCGCGCACGTCACGATGCTGCAGCGCTCGCCCACCTACATCGCGTCGCTGCCGGCGAAGAACCCGGCTGCGCCAACCTGCTGCGCCGGGTGCTGCCGGAGCGGTGGTCCGGGCCGGCCGATCCGGTGGATGCATGGCGCTCGGCACCCAGGGCTCGTACCAGCTCAGCCGGCGGCGGCCCGGCGCTGGTGAAGCGGATGCTGCGCAAGGGCCTCGAGCGCGCAGCTGCCCGACGGGCTACGACATCGACACCCACTTCACGCCGCGCTACGACCCGTGGGACCAGCGGCTGTGCGTCGTGCCCGACGGCGACCTGTTCACGGCCATCCGCGCGGGCACGGCGTCGGTGGTCACCGACCGCATCGACACCTTCACCGAGACGGGCCTGCGCCTCGAGTCCGGCACCGAGCTCGAGGCCGACATCATCGTCACCGCCACCGGGCTCGAGCTGCTGTTCCTCGGCGGCATCGAGCGTGTCGGTCGACGGCGAGACGGTCGACCTGCCCGAGCGGCTGACCTACAAGGGGATGATGCTCGAGGGCGTGCCCAACCTGGCGATGGCCGTCGGCTACACGAACGCCTCGTGGACGCTGAAGTGCCGACCTCACCTGCGAGCTACGTGTGCCGCCTGCTCAACCACATGCGCGACACCGGCGCTGCGCCAGTGCACCCCGCGCAACCACGACGCGTCCGTCGTCGACCGAGCCGCTGCTGGGCCTGTCGTCGGGCTACGTCCAGCGGTCGGCCGACCGGTTCCCCAAGCAGGGGTCGCGATCCCGTGGCAGGTGCACCAGAGCTACCTGCGGGACTGGCGAGCGCTGAAGCGCAGCGACGTCGAGGACGAGGCGGCTCGAGCTGACTCGCCGTCCCGGTGCGGGTCGGAGGTGGCGGGCGTGAAGCACTTCGACGGACCGGGTCGCGGCCATCACCGGCGCCGGATCGGGCATCGGTCGGGCCCTCGCCATCGACCTGGCCGGACGTGGCGCGCACCTCGCGTCTCGCGACATCGACGAGGCCGGCCTGGCCGAGACCGTGGCGCGGTGCGAGGGCCGCGGCGTCAAGGTCACCTCGCACGCGCGTCGACGTGGCCGACCGGGCCGCGGTCTACGCCTGGGCCGACGAGGTCGTCGCCGACCACGGCCGGGTGAACCTCATCGTCAACAACGCCGGCGTCGCCCTCGCCGCCGACGGTCGACGCCATGTCCTACGAGGACTTCGAGTGGCTGATGGGCGATCAACTTCTGGGGCGTCGTGCACGGCACCAAGGCGTTCCTGCCCCACCTCAAGGCGGCGGGCGAGGGCCACGTCGTCAACCTGTCGAGCGTGTTCGGTCTGCTCAGCATCCCGACCGCAGTCGGCCTACAACGCGGCCAAGTTCGGGGTGCGGGGCTTCACCGATGCCCTGCGCATGGAGCTCGACGATCGGCCGACTGCGGGGTGTCGTCGACCACGGTCCACCCCGGCGGCATCAAGACCAACATCGCCCGCAACGCCCGCCTCGGTGCGGCCACCGGCGGCCTCCCCGCCGACCGGGAGGAGGCCGTCCGCGACTTCGAGCGCCTCGCGCTGACCACCCCGGAGAAGGCCGCCCGCCAGATCCTGCTGGCCGTCCAGCGCAACCGTCGCCGGGCGCTCATCGGCCCCGACGCCAAGGTGCTCGACCTGGTCTCCCGCCTGCCGGCCGGCCTCTACCAGCGCGCCTTGGCCCGAGGCGTGCAGCGCCATCGCTGACCCGAACCCACCCGAACTTGCGGAGATAATCACCTCGCCGGAACGGATTATCTACGCAAGTTCGGGTGGTGGGTGGAAATCAGGACGAGAGGCGGTCGAGGAGGTTGCGGGTGATCTGCTCGACCTGGAGATCCCGGCCGGCCAGGCCGTGGGCCCAGTCGGTCGACCCCGACGTGACGACCGTGGCGCCGCTGCGGGCCACGTAGCTGCCGAGCACGGCGTGGCCGTGGGCGATGCGGGCGGCCGCCTCGGGCTCTCGGGTGTCGAACAGGCGCGCGGCGATGAACTCGAGCTCGGACGGCTCGTGCGGCTTCGGGGGCCGGCTGGCAGTCTGGCGGTCGAAGTGGGCGGCGGGAGCGGTGCCGAGGATCTCGAAGTCGGTCGGCGTGCCATCGGCGCCGGTGGGCACGGGCAGGCCGTCCTCGGAGGTGAGCTCGCATCCGTCGCACTCGTAGCCGACGAGCACCGCGTCGGCCCCGAGGAGGTCGCCATAGGTGATGCCGGTGCCGTCGAAGAGCCAGTGCTCGGGCCGGTGGATCGTGTACCCGCCGGCGCCGTTCGACACGACCTTCCCGATGCGGTGGTAGCCGCCCCGGCTGAAGCTGACACCGGTCATGTGGTTCTCGGGCCGCCCGATGAGGTGGTCGGACCAGATGCTGGTGAGCTCGGCCTGCCGAGGCGTGTCGTAGACCGGATCGTTCTTGAGGAGGCCCTTGTAGCCGACCATCGTCGCGGCCGGGCCCTCGGGGGTGGCGTCCTCGAGCCGAACCTGCCAGAAGGAGGTGTTGCCCGACAGGAAGGCGGCGTTGCCACCCGTGGCGATGAAGCCTTCGACGGTGTCGCGCATCGGCGCCGACCAGTACTCGTCGTGGCCGATGGAGAGGAACAGCCGATACGGGCTGCCCGCGCCGAGCAGGTCGGGATGGTGGTCGAGGTCGGCGTTGGTGACGACGTCGATCTCGTAGCCCTCCCGCTCGGTCCACTGCAGGAACGGCAGCTCCCAGTCGGGCCAGCCGGCGGACCCCGCCCACGGCGACAGGTGGTTGAGCGTGAGGTACCCGACGTGCGCCGCCATCTGCCGATCGGGTGCGTCGACCACCGTGACCCGACGTCCCTTGCCCGGCGGCTTGTACAGGTAGCCGGGGCTCATCGGCCTCTGCAGCGAGACCGAGGTGGCGCCGTTGTAGAGGTTGCGGCCGCCGAAGTCGTTGTAGGCGTGCCACGTGTTGGTGGCCAGAGCCAAGAGGATCGAGGCGCCCGCCGTTCCCGGGGTCGGTCGCACCACGAAGAACGCGTGGCTGCGACGGGTCCTGCCGTCCACGTCGATCTCGAGGACCACCTCGTAGTACCCCGATCGCCATGACGGGTCGACGTCGATGGAGCAGGCCGCCGGCCAGCCGCACCCGGCGGTCGAAGCGTCAGCCGGCGTGACGTGCTCGCCGGCATCGAGCGCGGCGTCGGCGTGCACCACGGTGCGCTCGGCGCCGACCCTGGCGACCTCGACCGAGACGGGCCGACCTCCCGCCGACGACAGGTGCAACCCGACCTGTTCGCCTGCAGCGACGGATTGCGGCCAGCAGTACCCGGTGACGGTCTCGAACGGCATCGCACGACCCTAACGGCGCGCTCGCATCGGTGACGGGGCGCCGGCCGGTCGGCCGGTCCGGACGGTGGTCAGTAGTAGCCGGCCATCAGCTCGTGGGACCACGCCGGCTGCACCACGTCTTCGCGGGGCCCGAACTCGCGCATGTAGGGCTTGATGTCGAGCACCGGTGTGCCGTCGATGGCGTCGAGGCCGCGGACCTGCAGCTCGCGGCCGTCGACGCCGAGGAGCCGGCAGGTGGCCAGGCCGAGCCGGTTCGGTCGGTTCTTGGCCCGCTGGGCGAAGATCCCGACCTCCGGCCAGGCCGGGTTGTTGCGAGGGACGCGGGCGCCCCGGTTCACCGCCGCGGGATCGACCCGGTCGAACAGGAAGATGACCTCGATGTGGCTGAAGTCCGCCAGCGAGGCCACTGCGTCCGGCTCGAACGGCGGGAGCAGGGCGATCGTGGCCTCGACCGCGTCCCAGTCGTCGTCGATGGCCTCGGTGCGGGTGGACGTCACCCGACCGATGGCCTCGACCGTCCAGCTCGGCGGCGGTTCGCGCTCTTCGGGCATCGTGAAGGTCTAGCGCGATCGAGGCCCGCCGGGAGATGGCCGAGATCGTGGGATCTGTGTCGTTGTGCCTGAGGCGACCGCGTCGGACACTGTCGACATGCAGATCGCCGCCGTGCTCTTCCCCCGCCTCACCGCCCTCGACATCGTCGGGCCCTACGAGGTGCTCCAGCGCCTCCCGGGAGCGTCGGTGGTCTTCGTCGGTCACGAGATCGGGACCGTCCGCACCGAGAACGACTTCCTGGGGCTCTCGGTCGACGCCGTCTTCGAGGAGGTGACGGCGCCGGATGTGGTCGTCGTCCCCGGTGGCCACGGATCCCGGGCGCTCCTGGAAGACGAGCGCGTCCTCGACTGGCTCCGCGCCGTGCACCCGACGACCATCTACACCACGTCGGTCTGCACGGGATCGCTCGTGCTCGGTGCGGCCGGCCTGCTCCAGGGGCTCACCGCCACGACCCACTGGTCTGCGTTGAACGACCTCGAGGCGCTGGGGGCCACACCCACCTCCCAGCGGGTGGTCGAGCACCTGGACGAGCGGATCATCACGGCGGCCGGTGTGTCGTCGGGCATCGACATGGCGCTGCGCCTGAGCGAGTTGCTCGTCGACGATGTGGCCGCCCAGGCCATGCAGCTCATGGTGGAGTACGACCCCCAGCCGCCCTTCGACTGCGGGGCCCTTGCCAAGGCCTCGCCCGAGGTGGTCGAGCGGGTCATCGAGTACGTCGCGCTGCTGCCCGAGGGCACGGCCCGCACCTGATCCGGGATCGATTCGGGCGATCGAGTCCGATCCGCCGGGCGGGAAATGGGTGGCGCCGTTAGGCTCCGGCCGGTCGATCGGACGAACGGGAGAGCGGACGTTGGCGAACATCCTCGTGATGGGTGGAGGCATGGGCGGGCTCACGTCGGCCCTGTTGCTGGCAGGCGACGGGCATGACGTGACGGTGCTCGAACGCGACCCGTCGCCCCCACCGGCCGGGGGTGACGAGGCGTGGGACAGCTGGGAGCGCAAGGGCGTGAACCAGTTCCGCATGATCCACTTCTTCCTGCCCCGCTTCCGCCAGATCCTCGAGGCCGAGCTCCCGGCGGTGGTCGAGGCGCTCGATGCCGACGGCGTGCTGCGGTCCAACCCGTTCGACGGGATGCCTGACGAGATGAGCGGCGGACGTCGTGCCGACGACGACCGGTTCGAAGCGCTGACCGGGCGACGCCCGATGGTCGAGGCCGCCGTCGCCCGCACCGCGGCCGCCACCCCGAACCTCACCGTGCGGCGCGGGGTCGCCGTGAAGGGTCTGCTCACCGGAGAGGAGACCTCGTCGGGCGTGCCCCATGTCGTGGGGGTCCTGACCGAGGACGGCGAGGAGCTGCGCGCTGACCTGGTGGTCGACGCGACCGGGCGGCGATCGTCGCTCCCGTCGCTGCTCGAGGCCATCGGGGCCACCGCGCCGATCGAGGAACGAGAGGACTCGGGCTTCGTCTACTACGGCCGCTACTACCGCAGCCGCGACGGCGCGCTGCCGTTCGCCTTCGGCCCGCTCCTGCAGCACTACGACTCGGTGTCGACGCTGACCCTTCCAGCGGACAACGGCACCTGGGGCATGGGCATCGTCGCATCCGCCAGCGATGCCGACCTCCGGCCGGCCAAGGACGTCGAGACGTGGGAGCGGATCATCGCGGCCTACCCGCTGGTCGCGCACTGGCTCGACGGCGAGCCCATGACCGACATCCAGATCATGGCGAAGATCGAGGACCGCCACCGGGCGTTCGTGGTCGACGGCCGGCCCGTGGTCACGGGCGTGGTCGCGGTGGCCGACTCGTGGGCCTGCACGAACCCGTCGGTCGGGCGAGGCGCGACCATCGGGCTGATCCACGGGGTGGCGCTGCGTGACCTCGTGCGCGACCACGCCCTCGACGATCCTCTGTCGTTCGCGTCGGCGTGGCACGACACCACGCTCGAACACGTCGAGCCGCTCTATCGCGACACCCTCGACTTCGACCGCCATCGCCTCGGCGAGATCGAGGCCCAGATGGCCGGCGTGCCGTACGAGACCGACGACCCGAACTGGGCCATCGGGCAGGCGATGGGCGTGGCGGCCGCGTCGGACCCGGACGTGCTCCGGGGCTACGTCGACGTCATCAGCTTGTTGGCCCGTCCCGACGACGTGCTGCACCGCCCCGGCGTGCTCGAGAAGGTGCTCGCCGTGGCCGACACCCCGGCCGAGCCGCTGCCGGGACCGAGCCGCACCGAGCTCATCGATCTCGTCCGATCCGCCTGAGATCCACCACCCGCGATCCAACAGGAGCACATCGCATGCGAATCGAGACCGATGGCGTCGGCCTGGACGTGACCGTCGAAGGCGAGGGACCGCCGGTGGTGCTGTTGCACGGCTGGCCCGACACCCATGATCTCTGGCAGCACCAGACCACGGCGCTGGTCGCGGCCGGCTACCAGGTGATCGCCCCCGACCTCCGTGGGTTCGGCGCCTCGGACAAGCCCGAGGGCGCCGACGCCTACAACATCCTGCTGCTGGCCGGCGACGTGCTCGGCATCCTCGATCAGCTCGGACTCGACAAGTCCCACGTGGTCGGCCACGACTGGGGCGCCGCGCTGGCGTGGGCGATCGCCGCCTTCATGCCCGACCGGGTCGACCACCTGGCCTGCCTGTCGGTCGGGCACCCGGCGTCTTTCTCGACGGCGGGCTTCGAGCAGCGCCAGCTCAGCTGGTACATGCTCCTGTTCCAGTTCGAGGGAATCGCCGAGCAGTGGCTCTCGATGGACGACTTCTCGAACATGTGGGAGTGGTGCCATCACCCGCAGCTCGGGCAGATCAAGGAGCGGCTCAGCGAGCCGGGCGCCCTGACGGCCTCGCTGAACTGGTACCGGGCCAACGTGAGCCCCGAGTCGCTGGTGCAGCCGCCCATCCCGTTCCCGCCGGTGAAGGCACCGACGATGGGCATATGGGGCTCGGAGGACTTCGCCTTGACCGAGGCGCAGATGGTGGGTTCCGAGGCGCACGTCTCCGGGTCGTGGCGCTACGAGCGGCTCGAGGGCCTCGACCACTGGGTCATGTTGGAGGATCCTGCACTCGTGAGTGCGCTGCTCGTCGACTTCCTCCCGACGCCATGAGCGACAACATCGCGCTCGAGGTGGACCGGGCTGCGTGCGGCGAGACCCGGCTGGTAGAGGCGCCGCTCGAGCCGCTGGGCGACGGACAGGTCCGCCTGCGCGTCGACCGCTTCGCGCTCACCGCCAACAACGTCACCTACGCGGTGCTGGGCGACATGCTCGGCTACTGGGACTTCTTCCCGACCGGCGACGCCGCGTGGGGTCGGGTACCGGCCATGGGTTGGGCCGACGTCGTCGGGTCCGCCCATCCCGAGGTGGCTGTCGGCGGTCGCTACTACGGCTGGTTCCCCATGGCCCGGTTCGTCGACCTCACCGTGAGTCCCACGACCGACGGCCTGCGCGACGACGGTGCCCACCGCCTGGCCCATGCGCCCGTGTACCGCAGCTACGTCGAGACCGGCCACGATCCGATGTACCCGCAGGTCGGGCCGGATGACCTCGGTGATGCCGAGGACCGCCACGCGCTCGTGCGTGGCCTGTTCCTCACCAGCTTCCTGGCCGACAGCTTCTTCGCCGACCAGGGCTACTACGGCACCGACGCCGTGGTGGTGCTGTCCGCGTCGTCCAAGACCGCTATCGGCTTCGCCCAGCGGGCGTCGGAGCGCGGGATCGGCACTGTCTCCGGCGTGACGTCGGCGGGCAACGCCGAGTTCGTGCGGTCGTTGGGTTGGTACACCGACGTCGTCGCCTACGACGAGATCGCCGCGCTGCCGTCGGTCGATGCGGTGTCGATCGACATGGCCGGAGACTCGGTGGCCCTGGCCGCGGTCCACGACCACCTCGGCGGCCACCTGAAGTACTCGATGATCATCGGCAAGAGCCACCACGACTCGCCGATGGCCGAGATCTCGGTGGGCCCGACGCCCGAGTTGTTCTTCGCTCCGACGGAGGTGAGTCGCCGGCTCGAGGAGTGGGGGGCCGAGGAGTACCAGCGCCGATGCTCGAAGGCACTCGACGAGTTCGTCGGCGCATCCCGGTCATGGCTCACCGTCGAGCGGTCGACGGGCGCGGCGGCGGCCGCGTCGTCGTGGGCCGAGGTGTTCGGCGGGTCCGTGCCGCCGAGCATCGGCCGCATCGTGTCGCTGCACGACTGACCTGCGGGCTCCCGCAGCCGGGGATGCTGGTACCACCCCGGAGGTGTGCGCCTGCCCCCTTGTCGGGTCGACGCACCCGAGGTCCACTGGTGCGATGGGAGGGAGCCGCGTGATCTTCGGTCGTCGCCGCGCCTCGAGGGCACGATGACGATCGCCTGGTACCGCTTCTGCCGATCGCTGCGGGCCCGGATGCCGACGTACCTCGGAGCGGTCCTGCTGATCACCCTTGTCGGTGGGGTGGCCCTGGCCGCGATCGCCGGGTCGCGCCGCACGACCTCGGCCTTCCCCCGCTTCCTGGACCACAGCAACCCGTCCGACCTCGCCATCGACGCCGGTCCGTACGACCAGGAGCTGATCGACACCTTCGGGCGCTTCCCGGAGGTGGTCGCGACCCAGAGCTACCTGGCCTTCGACATCGCGCCGCTCGACGGCGAAGGTCAGCCGGTGATCGACGAGTCGGTGCTGCAAGGCGAGTGGATCGGCAGCCTCGACGGGCTGTACTTCGACCAGGATCGCATTGCCGTGACCTCGGGTCGGATGGCCGACCCGGGTCGCGTCGACGAGGTCGTCGTCAGCGAGTCGATGGCGCAGCTCGGGGGCTACAGGGTCGGTCAGCAGCTCGACGTCGGGGTGTTCGACGACGAGGAGGTCAGCCAGTCCGACGGCAGCCCCGGATCGTTGCCGGCACCGAAGGACCGCATCTCGATCCAGGTCGTGGGCATCGGCGTGTTCACCGACGAGGTCGTGCAGGACGAGGTCGACCGCATCCCGCGTGTGCTGATCAGCCCGGCGTTGACCGCGCGGGAGCGGCCGCTGGCCACCTACGCCTGGACCGGGCTGCGACTCCGCCACGGCGCCGCGGACGTGCGGGCGGTCAAGGAGCAGTACCTCTCCGTCCTCCCACCCGGCTACCCGCACTTCTTCCGCGACACCGCGGTCGTCGAGGCGCAGGGCCAACGGGCGATTCGCCCGCAGGCGGTGGCGCTCGGCGTGTTCGGGGTCGTCGCGCTGCTCGCGACGCTGCTCCTCGGTGGCCAGGCCCTCGGACGCCAGTTGCGGCTCGAGCGCGACGACCTCGATCAGCTCCGCGCATCGGGCGCCGGTCCTGGTGTGCTCTCGTCGCAGGGCCTCTTCGGGGCGGCACTGGTCATCGTCGTCGGTGTGGCGCTCGCCGCGGTCGTGGCGGTGGCGCTCTCGCCACTCACCCCGATCGGGCCGGTCCGCCGGATCGAGGTCGACCCGGGTGTCTCGATCGATCCGCTCGTCCTGGGCCTCGGAGTGGCGCTGATCGGCGTGGTGCTCGCCCTGGTCGCGGTCGTGGTGGCCTGGCGACAGGCGCCGCATCGCATCGCCCGGCGGCACGACCTGCGCTCGGACCGCCCGTCGGTCATCGTGCAGGTCGCGGGTGCCGTGGGTCTCGGCGTGGCCGCCGTGACCGGCGTGCGGCAGGCGGTGCAGCGCAGCTCGACGCGGTCGGCCGTGCCGAGCCGCTCGGTCGTCGTCGGCGCGGCGGTGGCCATCCTCGCCATGGTCACCGCCCTGACGTTCGCAGCCAGCCTCGACAGCCTCGTGTCCCACCCCCGGCTGTTCGGCTGGGACTGGGACGAGATGCTGCTGGCCAGCTCGGGCTACGGCAACCTGCCCCAGGCCGCGACCGACGAGATGCTCCGATCCGATCCGGATGTCGAGGCCTGGACCGGGATCTCGTTCGGGTCACTGGAGCTGGACGGGGTCAACATCCCGGTGATCGGGGCGGCGGTCGACGCGCCCGTCCACCCGCCGGTGCTGTCGGGCCGCGCGATCGAGAGGGAGGACGAGGTCGTGCTCGGCGTGGCCACCCTCGACCAGCTGCACAAGTCGGTGGGCGACCAGGTGACCCTGGCCGGCGAGCGCGGACCGGTGACCCTGACCATCGTCGGCACGGCGACGTTGCCCACGGTCGGGGTCGGTCACGGTTCGCACACCTCGATGGGGTACGGAGCCCTGCTCGCCACGACGCAGATCCCCGGGTACGCGCGCAACGTCACCGAGCAGGAGGTGCCAGGACCCAATGCGGTCCTCGTCCGCTTCCGTCCCGGCACCGACGTGTCGGTCGCCCGAGCCGATCTGGCCGAGCGGGCCGCTGCGCTCGCCAACGCCTCCAACAGCATCACCGCCAATGGGGTGCAGCGGCCCGCCGAGATCGTGAACTACCAGGACATGGGCTCGGCCCCGGCCGTCCTGGCCGGCGGTCTCCTGGCCGCCGCCCTGTTGTCGCTCGGTCTGGCTCTTTTCGCCTCGGTGCGCCGCCAACGACGCGAGCTCGCCCTGCTCAAGGCCCTGGGCTTCACGCGTCGCCAGCTCGTCGCCACGCTCGTCTGGCAGTCCGCACTCGTCGTCGGGATCGGTGCGGCCATCGGTGTGCCCCTCGGGATCGTCCTCGGGCGCGCCCTGTGGACCCTGTTCGCCGAACAGCTGCACGTCGTGGTCCGACCTGACATCCCACTGGCGGCCATCGCCGCGATCACGCTGGGCAGCCTGGTCGTCGCGCTCGTCGTCGCCGTCGTCCCCGGTCGCGCCACGGCCCGCGTGCCGACGACGGTGCTCCTCCGGTCCGAGTGATCGGCGCTCCCCTCGGGGTCGCGATCCGGTCACTCAGGTGGTTCGGGGACAGCGGTAGGCTCGCCGCCGTGACCGTGCGGGTCGTCGTGGCCGAAGACTCGCTCCTGGTTCGCGAAGGCATCGCCAAGGTGCTCGACGCCCAGCCCGACGATCGAGGTGGTCGTCGCTGTGCGACTGACCTCCCCGGCCTGCTCGCGGCGGTCGAGGCCACGTCAGCCCGACGCCGTGCTCACCGACATCCGCATGCCGCCGACCGGCACCGACGAAGGGCATCCGGGCCGCGGCGACGCCTGCGCGAGCCTGCACCCCGGCGTCGGCGTGGTCGTGCTGTCGCAGTACGCCGAGCCGGCCTACGCCCTCGAGCTGCTGGACGGGGGTCCGATCGGGTCGGGCCTATCTGCTGAAGGAACGGCTGTCCGACGGCGCGCAGCTCGTCGCGGCAATCCACGAGGTCGCGAACGGCGGATCGGTCGTCGACCCAAGGTGGTCGAGGTGCTGGTCGGGGCCCGCACCCGCTCGGCATCGAGCCCGCTCGAACGGCTGACGCCCCGCGAGCTCGAGGTGCTCGGCGAGATCGCCCAGGGCAAGAACAACGCCGCCGTCGCGGCATCGCTCGTGCTCTCGGAGCGGGCCGTCGAGAAGCACATCAACTCGCTGTTCTCGAAGCTCGGGCTGAGCGAGGAGCCCGACGTCCATCGACGGGTCAAGGCGGTCCTGCTCTACCTGGCGGAGCCCAGGGGGGCTAGCACCACTACGGACCGGGGGTGCCCACCCTCGCCCGATCCAGGCTGGGCACGCCACCATGGGAGCGTGCCGTGCAAGGAGGACACCATCGACGAGGTCCAGACGGTGTCGGTGTTGATCGTCGACGATCAGCCGCCCTTCCGCGCGGTGGCGCGCACGGTGGTCGATCTGGCGGCCGGCTTCGAGGTGGTCGGCGAGGCCGAGACGGGCGAGGAGGCCGTCGAGCAGGCCGCAGCCACGCTGGCCCGTCGGTGGTGCTGATGGACATCAACCTGCCCGGCATCAACGGCATCGAGGCCACTCGCCAGATCATCGACGGCGCAGCCGTCGACGGTCGTGATCCTGCTGTCGACCTACGACGCCGAGTCGCTGCCGGCCGACGCTGCGGACTGCGGCGCTGCCCGCTACGTCCACAAGGAGGACTTCAGCCCCAGCGTCCTCCGCGAAGCCTGGGACGCCGCCGCCAGCGCCTGACCGCGTCAGGGAGCGGGGGTGGGCTGGTAGCGGCAGACCTGCACGCCTGTCGAGCTCGTCTCGGCCGAGATGAGCTCGAAGGTCCGGGCTGTGCCATCGGTGGGGAACAGGGTCTTGCCGCTGCCGAGGGTGATCGGCTCGATCATCAGGATGAGCTCATCGAGCAGCCCGGCCGCCAGCAGCGTCCGCACCAGCGACAGGCTGCCGTAGATGTAGACGTCGCCCCCTGGCTGGTCCCGCAACGAGGAGACCTGGTCGTCGAGCTCGTCGCCACGGATGATCGTGGTCGGGTTCCACGTGAGGTCCGCGTCGGTGAGCGTGTCCGAGACGACGTACTTCTGCGCCTCGTTGATCCAATCGGCGAAGGGATCGCCAGCGCGGTCGGGCCACGCCGCGGCGGACACCTGATAGGTGCGCCGACCCTGGAGCAGCGCCTCGCTCCGCTCGGCGATCTCGCCGATGACCGACCCCATCACCTCGGGGTCGAAGTACGGGTGCGACCAGCCACCGTGGCGGAACCCGCCGCTGGTGTCCTCGTCCGGTCCGCCGGGGGCCTGCACGACACCGTCCAGGCTGATGAACTCGCTGGCAACTACTCGCATGGTCTCTCCATTCGCAGTGGGCTCGAACCTCGCACTGCTCCCTCTACGAACGAGCCGGCGCCGAATCGACAGCGTACGGAGCTTTTCCGCGTCGGTCGTGCCGGGGGCGGGGTGACGTGGCCACCGCGGACGGCACTCGTCACGATTGCCCCACGTGCGACCTCTGCGCAGAGGGCCACGCTCCAGGTGTCTCCGCGCGGAGGTCTCGGATCGGACCGGCTACTTCTGGGCGGAGGTCGGGGAGACGTGGGCGTGGCCGTTCGATCCCGGTCCCGGGTCGACCGCCGGCGCTACGGCCGCCGGGGTCGCGTCGACCGGAACGGTCAGGGGCCGGACCGGGAGGGTGCCGCGAATGGTGGTGCCGGAGCCGAGGGCCGAGGTCACGGTCAACTCGCCGCCGAACGCGCCCAGTCGATCGCGCATGTTGACGAAGCCGTGGCCGTCATCGGCGGCGGACGGCGTCGAATCCGGCGCCGTCGTCGCCGACCTCGAACCACAGCGAACCGTCGCCGTTGCCGACCGCGATGCGAACCGTCGATCCGTCGCCGGCGTGCTTGCCCGCGTTCTGGAGCGCTTCGAGGCAGCAGAAGTACACGGCCGCCTCGACATCGCCGGCGTAGCGGCCGACTCCCTCGGCCTCGATCGTGGCCGGCAGCGCGGCGCGGTTGGCCGCGGTCTGCAGGGCCTCGGCCAGGCCGCGATCGCGGAGCAGCGGCGGGTAGATCCCGTGGGCCAGCTCGCGCAGCTCGGCCAGCGTGGCCTGCACGTCGCTGCGGAGCTCGTCGAGCAGCGTTCCGGCCGTGTCGGGATCGGAGCTGTTGAGAAGGTCTTGATCAGCCCGACCTTCACGGCCAGGGCCACCAGGTGTTGCTGCGCACCGTCGTGCAGGTTCCGCTCGATCTGGCGGCGGGACTCGTCGGCGGCGGCGACGATGCGGGCCTGGGAGGCGACGAGTTCCTCGTTGCGCACCTGCAACTCGTCGAGCGACGCCTGCAGCGCGGAGTCGAGCCGGACGTTGTGCAGCGCCAGGCCGACCTGGCGGGCCAGCTCCACGAGCACCCGGTCCTCCTCCTCGGTGAACGGTGCGTCGTCGTCGGTCGCTCGAGCACGATGAGACCGAGCAGATCGCCGAGGTGGGCGACCGAGACCGAGCGCACGAGGGAGCCGTCGCGACCCTCGAGCAGTGCGGGCACCCACACCTGCATCCATGCGTTGCCCTGCGCATGGGCCCGGGCGACCACGATCGCTCCTCGCCCCGGAGGTGCAGGCTCGCCGGGTTTCGTTCCGGCACCGACACCGTGCGGGACAGTTGGCCGTCGCTGACCGGCCCAGATCTCGGCCGCGATCAGGTGCATCGACTTCTTGAGCGACTCGACGAGCTGCAGCAGCAGCTCGTCCATCGGCACGGCCCGCGACATGCGCCCGCCGAACGTGCGCAGCGCCTCGTCGGGGGAGTGGAGCTCGCCGTAGACCCGTTGGTTGGCCCACTCCTCGAGCCGCCGCCGGGCCGGGAAGGCGAGGCCGCAGGCCACCGCGGCGGCGGCCATCGACAGCGCCAGGGTGGTGCGCTCGTCGCCACTCGGGCACCCGGCCGAGCCCGATCACGACGAGCAGGTAGATGCCACCCGACGAGTGCTGACGACGCCGGCGATCACGATGGTGTGCGACGAGCACTCGCTCGGCCGCGAACACCACACGGGGTAGGCGGCCGAACAGAGACCGACAGCGGCAGCACGAAGCAGCCCACGGCGAAGCCCGAGGCCGGAGACGGGGGCCAGTCGACCAGCAGGCTCAGCGCCATGGCGGCCAGCGCCGAAGGTCGCGGTGACGACGGCGCCCCAGGCGAGCCACTGCAATCGGCCCCGGGCCAGCCCGGACGACGACCGGTAGCGGCAGGACGACCAGCACGGCGACGACCCAGAACGGGTGCCACGGCGCCAGGATCGCGATCGCGGTGGTCATGGTCCTCAGTCTCGTCGCGAGTGGATCGGGTGGGCGGAGCATGCGGTCACTCGGTCTTCAGTGCGATCGCCGGGGAGCGGCGGCTGGCCCGCCAGCCGGGGACAGCCCGAGCCGTTGACGAGGACGAGCACGGCGACGGCCATGAGGGCGAGCCAGGCGACGACCGGCATGGTCGGGTCGGCCACGGCCGCGAGCCCTTGCGGATGAGCAGCCTCCAGACCGATCGACCGACGATGAGCCCGATCGGGCACGCCGAGAACGATCGCGACGACCGCAGTGGTGGTGGCCTGCCAGAGCGAGGTGGTGATGACCTGCCGAGGTCGGTAGCCGAGCGCCTGCAGGATGGCCACGTCGTGGCGTCGGGCCCGGAAGGCCACGAGGAGGGCGTGCACCACGGCCGCGCCCAGGAGCACGAGCAGCATGCCGAGCAGCAGGTTCGGCGTCGACCGCAGCCGGGCCAGGTTCGTGACCTCTGAGGGAAGGGGGGCCGGCGTCGCGGAGAGCCAGCTCTGGTTGTCGAAGGTGGGCAGCGCCGGTTGCACGACACCGGCAGGATCGGCCCCGGACACCCGGGCCACCACGAAGTGCTTGTCGAAGTCCTCGGTGACGGCGTGGAAGGCCTCCGGTCCGAGCAGCACCCCGTGGCCGAGGGAGGTCTTGTCGGAGCCCGGATAGGTGCCGACCTCGGGGAGCACCGCTATCCCGGTCAGCGTGAACGGGTGATCACCGCCGTCGGGGTCGGTCAGCGTGACCCGGTCGCCCGGTTCGAGCCCGAGCTCTGCCGCGGTGGCCCGGCCGACGGCGAGCTCGCTGTCGCCTACGGGCTGTCGACCCTCCGTGATGGTCGGCGCGACCGGTCTCGACGACGGGTTGAACGTGACGGTCGGGATGCGCCGGCCGCCGATCACCGACTCGCTGACCTCGACGAGCGCGTGGGCCTCGACCTCGGGGATCGAGTCGAGCGCGGTGGCCACCTGGGCCGGGGTATCGGGGTTGCTCTCGGAATCGAAGCCGCCGTCCACGATCACGTTCCAGGGACTGCCGAACAGGCGCGGCGTGTCGAGGAAGTGGTTGAGGCTGGCTCCGAACGTGAGCATGGCCACCCCCAGGGCCACCGCGGACGACGCGCCGATCAGCACCGTGCGGGTCGGGACCGACGCGAGGTCTCCGCCGGACTCGAGGGCGAAGCGGACGCCGATGACGCCGGTGGCCGGGGCGTTGGCCGCCGCCATGCCCTGCGCCGCCCTCGACGGTCGAGGTGGTGCCAGTCGGGTCTGCACGCGGGTCGACCGCCAGATCGGGATGGCCCCGATGGCGAGGATGACCAGCACGAAGGCGATGCCGGCCGCGAGGAGGATCGACGTCTGGAAGACCAGGCCGGAATCGGGCTCGGCGTCGCGGACCGGGCCCAGGGGCGCGATCGGGGAGATGAGCCAGGCCAACGCGATCGCGCCGATCCCGCCGCCGACGACGGGGATCACCAGCCCGCTGAGGCTGGCTCCGAAGCGGCCGGTGCGGGGAAGCCCGAGCGCCTGCAGCACCCGCTGATCGGCCGCCGCCGACCGCGACCGTCGCGACACCGCCTGCTCGATGACCAGGAGACCGAGCAGCGTGGCCACCGCCGCGAACCCGAGGAGGGCCACCACGTAGGGCCGCACCGTCCGGGCCACCTTCTCAGAGGTCGCCGCTCTCGTCTGGAACGCGATCCCCTCGTCGGGGACGAGGGCCTGGGTCGCCTCCTCGAACGCCTGGAGGTCGTCGGCCCCGTTCTTCAACCTCACCGTCGATCCCCACCACCCCGCCGATGGGTGGTCGTACTTCTCCCAGTAGGCCGGCGTCATGATGATGTCGGGCGAGAGCAGCCCGCCCTCGAGGATGAGGTCCTCGGGCATCACGCCCACCCCGACCACCTCGAGGTCGACGACCTGGCCGAAGGTGGGATCGTCCTGCAGGGTCCGCACCTTCTCCGGGTCTTCGTAGACCTCGAAGAGCCGTCCGAGGTCTACGCCCGAGAGGGCCCGGATCGGGAACGTGTCCCCTGCGTGCAGGCCGTGCTGGCGCGCCGTGCGCGAGCCCACGAGGATCTCGTAGGGCTCATTCGGGTCCGGCATGCGGCCTTCGAGCACGTTGGGGCGGGCGAGGTCGTAGCCGGACGCGCCGTCCGAAGCCATCGCGCTGGGGAACTCCTCGATCTCCTCGATCGTGGAGGGTTCCGGCGGGAGGAAGATGACGCCATCGGCGCGGGCGGCCTGCTCGACCTGCGGCAGCGCGGCCAGATCCTGGAGCTGCAGGGCGCTGTCGGTGCCGTTGTTCGGATTTGGCATCACGTCGGCGCCTCGGGTGGCCACGACCATCCGGTCGTAGGCCGTCGCGGTGCGGTGTGCGCCGGCGAGGGCACCGAGGATCGCGCCACCGGCCAAGGCAACCATCAGGGCCAGACCGACCGCCGACGGCCAGTGGGCCCGCAGCTCGGCCCGCACCTGCAGCCAGATGAGGCTCATGATGCGGCCCTCATGTCGTTCAGGTTGTCGATCGGTCGGGCTCGGGCCGCCCGGTGGCCCGGCGGCCACGCCACGACGGCGGCGATGGCCATGGTGGCCGGTACGACCAGCACGACCAGGGCCCACGGGGTGCTCGCCTGGTCGAGCACCCCGAGATCGCCCGCCAGGCCGGACCAGACCGCCCTCCCGACGATCATCCCGACCGGGATGCCGATGAGGAGGCCGAGCACCGCGATGGACATGGCCTGGGCCACCGCGGTCGTGATCACCTGCCGCCTCCGGAAGCCGAGGGTCCGCAGGATCACGAGCTGGCCTCGGCGCCTCCGGCACGAGACCGTCATGGCGTGCAGCAGGCCGGCGATGCCCAACACGGTGAAGAAGCCCGCCAGGGCGATGGCGATGCCCCTGCCCTGCGCGATGTCCTTCACGGACCCTGGGGCCTGGGCGCGGGCGAAGATCGGGAACGACATGCCGTCGTCGGTTCTGAGGTGCTGCTCCAGACCGGTCACGTCGGCACCCTTGCGGTACTGCAGCGCGAGGGAGCGATCCACGTTGTCGTTCGCCACTGCGGCGAGCCCGTCGGGGGTGAGCGCCGCGCCGGTGGACGGCGAAGGGAACTGCGTCGGTGGCAGCACCACGATGCCGACCACGGTGAGGTCCACCGGCGACGATCCGTCCGAGGCCACCGCGGTCACCGTCCCACCCACTGGTGCATCCAGCTGCTTCGAGGTGTCGCGTCCGAGCGCCACCTCGGATGCCGTCGACGGCAGCCGACCCGTGGCCACCGTGAAGGTCACGTCTCCCTTCACCTGTTCCATGGAGAAGCCACCGATGCGCAGCCCTTCCAGCACCACCGACGTCTGTTGGAGTTGTCCGACCCCAGCGATTCGGTCATCGGTCTGCAGATCGGGTGGCGCCTCGGTCTCGCCGAAGAGGTCGGGCATGGTCGACCAGTTCCACCCCCAGCGAGCGCCGTCGCCGAGCAGCGAGTCGAGGCTGGTCGCCACAACCCCCGCGCCGATCACCCCGGTGACGGCGATGGTCGCACTGAGGAGCGCAGCCCGCACGGGTATCGACGGTCGGCCGCCCGACTCGAACGCGTAGCGCACGCCGATGACGGTCGAGGGTCGGGCTCCCCACCGGGCCAGCCGGTCGGCTGTCGACGAAGGTCGGCGGCGGGGCCCACGGGCGTCGACAGCCAGGCGCTGGCTTCGCCACGAGGTCAGCAGCGACCATCCCCCGAGCACCAGGGTGGCCAGGGCGGCTCCGACGAGGAGGGTCCACGGGTCGACCCACAGCCCTGGGTGGATCTCGGCCTTGCGGGCCAGCCCGACCGGCAGCACAGGGGAGAGCGCGACGGCGACCGCGACGCCCAGCCCGATGCCGACGGCGCAGGCCAGCATGGACGGCAGGGCGAGCGCCAGGGAGCGTCGTCGACGGTCGAGCCCCATCGCCAGCAGCACAGGTCCGGGCACTGACGCCGTCGAGATCTGCCGGCTGAGCGCCTGGGTCACGACGGCCAGCCCGGCGATCGTGGCCACGATCGCGAACACGACGAGCCCGGTGCTCATGTCGTCGATCGTGTGCTGGGTCGTCGTCAGGTACTGATCGTCCGCGGTGATGATGTCGGCCAGTCCGGCCGCGTCGGACCCGACGATGGTGGACATGATCGTCGCCGCGTCGTCGGCCAGTCGCGCCTGGTCGTGCGCTGGGTCGTGGAGGCGGAGCACCACCGCCGGCGGCCAGGCGCCGACCCCGGGGTGCGCGGCGACGAACCCGGGAGCGGCGAAGGCGTAGATGCTGTTGCGGACCACGTCGCCCTGCAGCTCGCCCGGCATCCGGCCGATGCCGACCACGACGAGGTCGAGGGTCGGCCCGTTGAACCCGGGGAACGCGGTGCCCGATCCGATCGTGTCGAGGTCGCTGGTCGCGAACGTCCTGACGTGCAGGCGGTCCCCGACGCTCCGGTGCAGCAGGTCGGCCGCGTGCTCGGTGAGCGCGATCTCGTCCGACGAGTCCGGCGCCGGCATCCGGCCCGAGAGCATCCTCATGCGGTCGACCGTGACCCCGTAGCGACCGTCGGGATCGGACATCACCGCGAAGTCCGGCGTGGTGTCGTCGGCTTCGGCCGGGAAGCCGTTCACGAGGTACCGGGTGGCGACCGCATCGACGTAGGGGAGGGCGGCGAACGCGGCCTCCGCGGCCGCCCCGTGCTCGCTGGTGTCGACCTGGACCTGGGCGTCGCCGGACGCGGTCCCGTCACGGAAGCGGGCGACGGTGGTCGAGGTGCGGCGGGCTCCGACCACCGCGGCCAGCACCAGGGCGACCACGATCGCCGCGATCAGCGACAGCCCGGCGAGCGTCGTCCAGCGCGAACGGACCTCGGTCCGGAAGAGCAGCCAGGTGGTCGCCATGCGGCTCGGCGTGATCAGAGGGCCGGGACGGCGATGGCGTCGGGGTCCTCGTGCTGCGACGATTCGCGATCGATCCGTCCATCGCGCATGTGGACCACCCGATCGGCACCCGCCGCCACCTCGTCGCTGTGGGTCACCATGAGGATGGTCTGACCGTCGTCGTGCAGGCGGCGGAACAGCTCGAGCACCTCCTGGCCGCCTTCGGTGTCGAGCGCGCCGGTCGGCTCGTCGGCCAGCAGCAGCGTCGGCTGGTTGGCCAGGGCCCGAGCGATGGCGAGGCGCTGGCGCTGGCCACCCGAGAGCACGGCGGGCAGCTCGTCGGCCTTGTCGCCCACGCCGAGCAGGTCGAGCAGATCGCGAGCTCGACTCTCGGCCGACTTGCGCTTGCTCCCGGCGATCATGGCGGGAAGCACGACGTTCTCGAGCGCGGTCATGCCCTCGAGCAGGTTGAAGAACTGGAAGACGATCCCGATGTGCCGGCGGCGCATGCGGGCCAGCCCGTCCTCGTCCTGCCCGGTGATCACCTCGCCGTCGATGGTGATCTCGCCGTCGTCGGCCAGGTCGAGGCCGGCGACCAGGTTGAGCAGCGTCGACTTGCCGCAGCCGGACGGCCCCATGATCGCCAGGAACTGCGCGGGCGCGACGTCGAGGTCGACTCCCCGCAGGGCCCGCACGGGAGCCAGTTCGGCCTCGAAGGTGCGGCGCAGGCCTCGCACGCGCAGGATCGGGTCGTTGCTCATGTCGGCTCCTCGGCGAGGTGGGGAAGGTGGTCGATTCGATAGGCGATGACCGGGGTCTCCCGGCCCTTCACCTGCTGTGGGGGCAGTGCGTCCATCGGCATCGGGTCGACGAGCGCGGCCAGCGTGGCGTCGCTCAGCACAGTCGTGCCGGCCGGCCTGGCCAGGTCCTGCAGTCGCTGGGAGAGGTTCACGGTGTCGCCGACGACGGTGTACTCGACCCGCTCGTCGCTGCCGAGCAGCGCGGCCGCGACCTCGCCGGTCGACAGGCCGATGCCGAGGCCGAACTCCTCGAGCCCGTCGTCGACCCAGCGGCGGTTGAGGTCGGCCTGCCGTTGGTGCATCGCCGCAGCGGTGCGCAGGGCCCGGTCGGCGTGGTCGGTCTGGGTGAACGGGGCGCCGAAGACCGCCATGACGGCGTCGCCGACGTACTGCATCACCGTGCCCTCCTCGCCGAGCATCGCCGCGTTCATCTGCTGGCGGTGCTCGTTGAGCTGCTGGGCCAGCACCGTAAGGTCGGTCCGCTCGGCGATGCCCGAGTAGCCCCGGACGTCGGACATGAGCACGGTCACGATGAGCCGCTCGGTGCGCTCGAGCCCGGCCCGGTCGGTGCGCAGGCGCTCGGCCAGGCGCCCGGGAAGCAGCCGGCTGAGCGTCTCGCCCTGCTCCTCTCGGTCGACGATGGCCTTCTGGAGCAGCCGCAGTCGGCGCAGCGCGCTCTCCTGGCCGGCCGACGCCCCCTTGGCGAGCACGAGGAAGAGGGCCTCGATGGCGTCGTTCACCGACTCCGGGGTGGTGCCCCGGGCCGCGGCGATGGCCTTCACCGGACGACCCTCGGCCACCTGGCGCAGCAGGTCCTCGTCGGCCGGGTCGAGCTCGCCCTCGGCCCGCACCGGCGACACGAGGGCCTGCACGATCTCGGGGTCGAGCATCGAACCGCCCGTGGCGACCTCGCGGATGGCGCGGGCCAGGCGGTTGCCGTCCGACACGCGGTCCTTCAGGAGGTAGGCGTAGCCGGCGGCCCCCTCGTCGAGCAGCGAGATGGCGTACTCCGGATCGTCGTACTGCGAGAGGATCACGACGCCGGTGCCGGGGTGGCGCTTGCGCACCTCCTTGGCCGCCTCGATGCCCTCGTTCTGGAAGCTCGGTGGCATGCGGATGTCGGTCACGACCACCTGCGGCGCGGCAGCGTCGGCTCCAGCGACCAGCTCGTCGTAGTCGGCGGCGACGCCGACCACCTCGATGTCGGGCTCGATCCCGAGCAGGGCGCGTACGCCCTCTCGGACGAGGAGGTTGTCATCGGCGAGGAACACCGTGATGCGGTTGGCATCGGTCACGGATGTCATCAGACCGGACGACGAGGTCCCGCGGCAATGGGGGAGGTCACCCCGATGCGGGGGTGCCTGCACCCCTTGTCCGACACGGGTTGGCGCCCTCGGCAGGCGTGGCGCGGATTCGTACGGTGCGAACCAACACGACGCGATCCCAGAGGTGCACCATGCGGTGACGAAGCAGCGGTCACGAGCCTGAGCTGGATCCCATCGGAGGCGGTGACGGGACTCAACAAGGCGATCTTCGGCACGGGCTTCACCCACTACGACGCACCGCCGCCCGGACGCCATCGACGACCTCGACGCGCTGCCGCGGCGGATCGGTTCCGGTTCGCCAACGAGCTGTCGGCCTGGGTCGAGGTCGAGGACGGCCGGATCGCGGCCGCCGGCTACACGGGCGGTGGCCTGATGGGGGCGACCACCGTGGCGGTGGGTGGCCGCCAGGCGACCTTCGCCGCCGTGGGGCTGCCCGACCTGCAGCAGCCGGTCGGTCATCGAGCCGTCGGAGCTCGGCCACGTTCGTGCAGACGGTGGGCGGTCGCACCGCGGTGCCGGCGCCCCGGCGGGTGAACCGGCCGCCCGTTCGTCCAGTTCCAGGCGCCGACCGTGTGGTCGACGCTCTCGCTGACGATCCATGCCGACGGCCGATCGGCGCTTCGAGCTGGTCGGCGCCAGCGCGTTCCCGCGCCACTGGATCTACGACGGCGACGGCAAGCTGTCGGCCAAGGCGGGCCTCGCCGACTTCAAGGACTGGTGGCGGCATTCGTTCGCCGGAGCACACGCCCTGGGGCGACGAGGATTCGCCGGCGCTCGTCACCGCGGTCGAGACCGCGCTCGAGCGCGAGCTGGCCGGGTCGATCATGCACGGCGGCACCAAGCCCACGATCCGCAAGGTGAAGGCGGGCGCGGCGCTCACCGAGCAGGGCGACGCGCAGGCGACGAGGTGTTCCTGCTGCTCAACGGCGTGCTGTCGGTCGAGGTCGACGGCGAGGCCATTGGCCGAGATCGGTCCCGGCGCGATCCTCGGCGAGCGGCGCAGTGCTCGAGGGCGGCGTGCGGACCTCCACGCTGCGGGCCCTGACCAAGGCCACGGTGGCGGTGGCCCGGGCAGATCAGATCGACCGGGAGGCGCTGGCCGAGGTCAGCACCGGCCACCGGCGGGAAGCGCCCGGGTGAGGCTGCAGTTCTGCGGTGTGCGGGGCTCGACCCCGGCGCCGGGCGCCGAGTTCGTCGGGGTCGGGGGCAACACGTCGTGCGTGGCGGTGTGCGCCGGACGGTGCCGAGGGGCCGACGCTGCTGCTCGATGCCGGTACCGGCATCCGGTCGGTGACCGTCGCTGCTCGGCGGCCGCCCGTTCCGCGGCACGATCCTGCTGACCCATCTGCACTGGGACCACGTGCAGGGGCTGCCGTTCTTCGCGGCGGGCGATCGCGACGACGCCGACGTGCGGCTGCTGCTGCCCGACGAAGGGGTCGATGCGGTCGAGGAGCTGCGCCAGATGATGTCGCCGCCGCATTTCCCGATCGGCCCCGAGGGCCTGCGCGGGCGATTGGACGTTCGAGGTGCATCGACGTGGGCCGGCACTAGCATCGAGGGCCTGCGGGTCATCGCGCCGAGGTGCCGCACAAGGGCGGGCGGACGTTCGGCTACCGGGTCGAGGACCGCAGTCGGGTTCGTTCGCCTACGTCCCCGACCACCTGCCTGCCTCGAGCGGGGTCGAACCGTGACGGCGTGCTCGAGCTGGTCGCCGGGGTCGACGTCCTGATCCACGACGCGCAGTTCGTGGACTCCGAGTCGACGTCGGCCGAGGCCTACGGCCACTCGACCGTCGAGCAGGCGCTGGCACTGGCCGCGGAAGCCGGCGTCGGCGAGCTCGTGCTCTTCCACCACGCACCCGGCCGCACCGACGATCAGATCGACGCCATCGCCGGGTCGGTCAGCGGCGGTCAGGGCAAGGTGTCGATCGCCGTCGAGGGCGCGACCCTCGACCTGGCCGCAACCGGCTCGGTGGTCACCCGGTCGGGCTGAGCACCGTGGCGATGCGGTCGTAGCGGGGATCTTCGTCGCCGGCGATGCGGCCGACCCAGCGGAGCACCTCGGCCGCTTCGATGGCGGTCCCCTGGTCGATCATGGCCTGGATGTCGACCCAGTCCTTGGGGCGGTCGAACACCGCCTTGCAGACGGTGAGGTGCTCGGGCGACAGCACCCGGATGGCCTGGCCGGCGAACGGCACCCTCATGCTGGCCTGGGCGGCGGCGTCGTGGAATCGGTCGTACGCGAAGAACAGGTCGATCGGGGTGGGGCCCCACATGACCCGGGCCTGCCCCGTCTGCTCGATGATGTCGGCCGCGCCGTCGAGGTCGACGCCGAGCTCACCGAGAGGCGCGAGCACGTCGTCGGCCCGGTCGGTCGGCACGAACACGTTGACGTCGATGTCGACCGTCGATCGCGGTTCGGCGTGATACGCCAGCGCGAGTGCCCCACCGAACGCGTGCGGCACGCGGTGGAGGGCGCGGTCGACAGCCAGCACCTTGTCCGGCAGCGACGGCTCGGTCACGACGGGACCGCCGGGAGCCGATTCGAGTCGATCCGCGGGAACGCCAGCGGTGGCCGCGGTCGGGCTCGTGCGGGGATGGCGTCGGCCAGCAGCAGCACGTCGAGAAGGCGAGCCGTGTGCTCGGCCGGGCTGGTGGCGGGAGGGATGGCGGGTGCCTCCGAGGCGGGGACGAGCCGCAGGTCGAGTCGTTCGCCCGTGGCCGCGATCAGGCGCCGCAGCGTGGCGGTGGTCGGGTCGCGACGACCGTGCTCGTACGCCGAGATCACGGGCTGACTGGTACCCGCCCGGGCTGCCGTCGTCGCCTGGCTCAGGCCCTGCCGGCGGCGGGCCACGCGGAGCAGATCGGCGGCTTCCATGGGTGCAGCCTACCGCTACATATCGCTTTGTCTATGTCCTGCACGGGCTGCGCCGGCGGTCGCGGGGTCAGCGCACCGGTTCGGACACGACGTCGAAGCGCTCCTGGTAGGGGCGGGCCCGCTCGCGGAGGGCGTCGGCGTCGAGGCCGGTGTCGGCGAACGTGTAGCGGGTGCCGCCACCCCCGCCGTCGCCCGGGTTGGCGGCCAGGAAGTCGCGCATGTGCTGCGCCGTGTCGGGGGTGAAGTCCCGGCCGATGGCCGCGTACAGGGCCTCGACGGTGGCGAGCGGATCGGCCACGAAGTCCGAGAAGTGCACGTCAGCGGTCTGCGACTCGGGGAACACCCCGCGTCGGCGGGCGTCCATGCCACGGTCGAGGCCGAGGAAGATGTCCTCGGCGTAGTCGGCCGAGGTCTCGGTGATCGAGGTCTCGTCGGACGCCATCCCCCGCAGGTAGGTGACGAGGGCGCTGACCGATGCGATCACCTTGAGGGGGTCGCGATGGGTCTGGATCACCACCGCATCGGGGTACTCGGCGGCCAGGGCATCGAGGTGCCACAGGTGCGCGGGCGACTTGAGGAGCCACTGGCCGCCCGGATGTCGTGACGCGAGGTGATCGAGGTAGCGCCGGTGCCAGCGGTACGCCGGGGCGAGATCGGCCTCGTCGAGCAGCCAGCGGTTGTAGCTGCGGACCCGGTACTGCGTCGGAAAGATCATGCTGCGGAAGTCACCGGCGGTCATCCGCACGCACTCCTGGGCCAGCCGGGCGCCCATCGGATGGAAGTCCGTGAAGCCGGGGAGGACGAGCTCGACCATGTCGAGGGTGGCCTGCACCTCGGCGATGCGCTCGTCGGTGTCGTAGGTGGCCGTCTCGGGAGCGGGCACCGGTCGGTCGACCTCCCAGGTCAGCGGGGCTCTCAGCCCGGGGTCCTGGGCCAGCAGGTCGTACAGGATGGTCGTCCCGGTGCGGGGCTGGCCCACGATGATGATCGGCCGGGTCACCGTCGACTCAGCCACCTCGGGGTGGTCGCGACGCCAGGCGTTGATGGTCAGCCGGTTCGTGAGGGCCGAGGTGAGGTCGCCGACCGCGATCTCGAGGCCGATGTCGTTGAGCCGGGCCTCCCGCTGCAGCGAGTCGGTGAGGATGCCCAGGCCTTCTTGCCAGCTGTCCTCCCCGAAGTCGTCCTCGCCTGTGGTGGCGATCGCGTCGGCGACCAACCGATCGGGGTCGAGTCGATCGCCGACCAGGAGGTCTCGGGAGCTGTCTGAGGGTTCGCCCATGGCACGACATCATGTCGTCAGACGCGGATCGCCGCTCGTTCCACTAGACCAACGCCATGACGACGGACGGACGGCCCGCCACCGGGGTCCCGATCAGCGGGGGGAAGGGCAAGGTCGTGCTCGGCCCGCCCGGGTTCGACCTGGCCTCGGTGGGCTACGCCGAGACCGAGCTCTTCGTGTCGGGCGATGCGGCGTCGTTCACCAGTGAGGCGCCGCTGACGGCCGACGGTCGATGGCACGTGCGGTCGGACACCACGGCGCCGTTCACGACCCGCATCGTCGTGCGGCGGCCGATCGACCCGGACCGCTTCGGCGGCACGGTGGTCGTCGAGTGGCTGAACGTGTCGGGTGGCCTCGACGCCTCACCGGACTGGACCTACGCCCACGTCGGCCTCATCCGATCGGGGTCGATCTGGGTCGGGGTGTCGGCGCAGGTCCTCGGCATCGACGGACGCGACGCCGGCGACCCCGGCTCGTTCATGGCGCTGAAGGTGGCCGACCACGAGCGCTATGCCGCGCTGTCGCACCCCGGTGACGACTTCTCCTACGACATCTTCCGCCAGGTCGGCGAGCTCCTCCGCGACCGATCCGATGCGTTGCTCGGCGGTCTCGTGGCTGAGCAGGTGCTGGCCATCGGTGAGTCGCAGTCGGCCTTCCGGCTCACCACGTACGTCAACGCGGTCGCGCCGGAATCGAGCGCATACGACGGCTTCCTCGTGCACGCTCGCGCCGCCACCGCAGCGCCCCTGAAGCTCGGTCGGCGAGTCAACGGGCTGAGCACCGATGCCCTTCCACCTCCCGAGGTGGCTGCCCCCGACCCGACGCTCGTCCGCACCGACCTCGACGTCCCGGTGCTGGTCGTGTCGGCCGAGACCGATCTGGTGGGTGAGCACCTCGGCTATGCCCGGGCCCGCCAGCCCGACTCGCCGACGTTTCGTAGCTGGGAGGTCGCCGGCACGGCGCACGGCGACGCCTACCAACTCGGCATCGGCGACACCGACGACGGCTCGGGCGCGGCCGATGCCGAGCTGTTCGCGGCCATGTCCGACCCGCCCAGCTCGGTGTACTTCGGCGTCATCACCTGCGCGTCGCCCATCAACGCCGGGCCGCAGACCTACGTGCTGCGCGCGGCGTGTGCACGCGCTCGACCTCTGGGCCCGCACCGGCGAGCCGCCCCCGTCGATGCCTCGCCTCGAGGTCGACGGCTCCGGCGCAGCGTTCCGCCTCGACTCGGTGGGCAACGCGCTCGGCGGCATCCGCACGCCCCAGGTGGACGTGCCGATCGCCGCCCTCTCCGGACTGGGTCAGGACGGTGAGTCGTTCTGCAGCCTCTTCGGCACGACAACGCCGTTGGACCGCAGCCAGCTGGAGGCGACCCACACCGATCGCACCACGTTCGTCGAGCGGTGGTGCGCAGCCACCGATGCCGCTGTCGCGGCGGGCTCGATCCTGCCGGACGACGCGGCTCGACTGAAGGATGCGGCCGCGGCATCCGACGTCGTCACGTGAAGGTGGCCGGTCCGTGAGCCACTGGCGCCGCCTGGCCGGCGCGTCGATCCTCTTGTTGGTCGTCCTGGTCGTCGGCACCCTCGGCTACCTGGTGCTCGGCTTCGGCGCGCTCGATGCCCTCTACCAAACCGTCACGACGATCTCGACGGTCGGCTTCCGCGAGGTCCAGCCCCTGTCACCGGCCGGCCAGGTTTTCACCATCGTGCTGATCCTCGTCGGGGTGGGCGCCGCGCTCTACACGTTCAGCGTGCTCATCGAGACCCTCATCGAGGGCCGCCTCAACGAACTACTGGGGAGACGTCGCATGGAACAGTCGCTCGCGTCGAAGCAGGGCCACGTGATCATCTGCGGGTGGGGTCGGGTCGGCCGCTCGATCGCCGCGGAGGTCACCGCGGCCGGACGGGACCTGGTGGTCGTCGAGGCCGACGCGGCGAAGGTCGAGAGCCTTCCGCACGCCTCGGTGCTGGGCGATGCCACCGAGGACGCCGTCCTGCGCGCTGCGGGGATCGAGCGGGCGTCCGCGCTCGTCGCGGCCGTCGACGGCGACGCGGCCAACTCGTTCATCACCCTCAGCGCCCGTGCCCTTCGGCCGGATCTGTTCATCGTGGCCCGCGCCCGCAGCCAGGAGAGCGCCGACAAGCTCGCCCGCTCAGGTGCCGACCGGGTGGTCAACCCCCAGAGCATCGGCGGTGCCCGCATGGCCGCCTTCGTGCTGCGCCCCCACGTGGCCGAGTTCCTCGACGTGGTGATGCGGGAGCGGTCGCTGGAGTTCCGACTGGAGGAGGTGCCGGTGTCGATGCAGTCCCCGATCGTCGGACGGACGCTCCGCGACTCGCACCTGCGTGATCGCACGGGTGCTCTGGTGCTCGCCCTCCGCGACGCGGACGGCACCTTCCAGACGAACCCCTCACCCGATCTCGAGATCCGGGGCGGCCAGGTGATCATCGCCATCGGCACCCAGGTCGAGCTCGACGCGCTGCTCGCCGTCGTCGAGCCCTGACGGCCTACTTGTCGCGCCAGGCCCGTTCGAACGGCAGGCGCCAGGTGTGGGGGGCGATGACCTGGTGGATGGCGTTGGGTCCCCACGACCCGGGGGCGTAGGGCCGCACCGGTGGCGGCGCGTCGAGCAGCGGGATCGACAGCTCCCAGAGCCGCTCGATGCCCTCGGCGGTCGTGAACAGGGTGTGGTCACCGGTCATGGCGTCGTAGATCAGCCGCTCGTAGGCCTCGAGCACGTCGGCCGCCCGCCCGGTCTCGTGCAGGGCGAACTGGAGGCTCAGCTTGTCCAGGCGCATGCCCGGGCCGGGACGCTTGCCGTAGAACGACAGCGACAGCTTCGACGCGTCGGCCAGGTCGAACGTCAGGTGGTCGGGACCCTGCGCGCCGACGCCGGAGCCAGGCGGGAACATGCTCTTCGGCGGCTCGCGGAACGCGATCGAGATGATCCGGGCGCCCTCGGCCATGCGCTTGCCGGTGCGCAGGTAGAACGGCACGCCGGCCCAGCGCCAGTTGTCGATCTCGCACTTGAGGGCGACGAACGTCTCGTTCTCCGAGTCGGGCGACACGCCCTCGGCGTCGCGGTACCCGATGTACTGGCCCCGCACCACGTTGGCCGGGTCGATCGGCTTCATCGACCGGAAGACCTTGTTCTTCTCCTCGCTGATCGCCCGGGGAGCCAGCGTCGTGGGCGGCTCCATCGCCATGAACGCCAGCACCTGGAAGAGGTGGGTCACGACCATGTCGCGGTAGGCGCCGGTCGACTCGTAGAACCCGACCCGGGAATCGAGGCCGAGGGTCTCGGGCACGTCGATCTGGACGTGGTCGATGTGGTTGCGGTTCCAGATCGGCTCGAACAGGCCGTTGGCGAAGCGGAACGCCAGGATGTTCTGCGCCGCCTCCTTGCCGAGGAAGTGGTCGATGCGGAACACCTGGTGCTCGGCGAACACCTCGTGGACCGCGGCGTTGAGGTCGATGGAGCTGGCCAGGTCGGTGCCGAACGGCTTCTCCATGATCACGCGGGCCCGGTCGACGAGATCGGCCTCGCCCAGGAAGCGCACGACCTCGCGCGCCGCCTTCGGGGGCACGCTCAGGTAGTGCAGTCGCAGGCACTCGTCCGAGAGGCTGGCCTCCGCCTCGGCGACGCCCTTGGCCAGCTGCTCCGGGCCGGCGCTCTGGCTGACGAACCTGATCTTGGACGCGAAGCGGTCCCACTCCGCGGTGGTGATGTGGCCCCGGCCGAACTCGTCGCAGGCCGCCCGGGCGAAGGCACGGAACCCGTCGTCGTCGAGATCGTCGAGCGAGGTGGCCACGATGCGGCAGTCCGGCACCAGTCCGGCCCGTGAGAGGTGGAACAGCCCCGGCAGCAGCTTGCGCCGCGAGAGATCGCCGGTGGCGCCGAACAGCACGATGACGTGCGGCCGCAGCGGCGACATGAGCGAGGTGTTGATGTCGCTCGGTTCGGTGTGCATGGACATGGCCGATCCCCAACCCTCGTTCGCCTCGATGGCGCGAACGGAACCTACGGTCGGGGTGTTGCGGGGAGGTTTCCGTGGGCCGAGCGGAAGGTGAACGGACGACGCAACGAACGGACGACGCAGCGACGCTACGGGGCGGCGACCACGTCGTCGAGCGGCAGGGTTCCGCCGACGATCTCCAGGGCGACCGACGTGAGCTGGCGCCGGCTGGTGCGGGCGTAGCCCCGCAGGCGCAGGAAGGCCTCGTCCATGTCGAGCTGGGCTCGCTCGGCGATCATTCCCTTCGCCTGTTCGATCGAGACCCGGCTGTCGAGCGCGTGCTGGAGCTGGAGAGCGACGATCTGCGATTCTCGAGCGGCCTCGTGTTGGAGGATGGCGATGCTCGCGACGTCGGCCATCGCCTGGGCGAGCTTCGCGTCCGCATCGGGCATGGCGCCGGTCTGGGTGCGGAAGAGGTTCAGCGCGCCGATGACGACGGTCCGCAGCCGCAGGGGGAGTGCGTAGACCGACCCGAAGCCGTCCTGCCGGGCCTCCGGCGCGAATCGGGGCCACCGGTCGGTGGCCTGGCGGAGGTCGGTGTGGATCACCGGCTGACCGGTGGCGTGGGCCTCGAGGCAGGGGCCCTCCTCGTTCTGCAGCTGGAACAGCTCGAGCAGCCTGGCCTGCTCGCTGGATGCGGCCATCACCCGGAGGTTCCCGTCGGCGTCCGCGACGAGGATGCCGGCGGCGTCCGCATCGACCAGTTCGACGCAGCGGTCTGCCAGCACCGTGAGCAGGTCGATGATGTCGAAGTCGTCGACCAGCGAGTCAGCCAGCTGGACGAACGTCTGGGCAAGGAGACCTTCTCGTGCCATTGGTTCCTCCTCCTCATCCCGGTGGTCCCGCCCATTTCACCATCTCGACGCTCACGAGGTGAGCTCTGGCCCGAGCCGCAGTCGCCGAGACACCACGTCGGCGGACACGTCGGCGACCGTCCGCTCGGTCGCGTAGGCGTGGGCTCGCAGTCGCACCAGTGCTTCGGACACGCCGATGCCGAGTTGCACGGCGATCATGCCCGACGCCTGGTGCACCTCGGCTCGATGGACGTTGGAGCCACCGATGTCGTCGGCCAAGGTGCCGGGCAGGCCTCGGGACTGGCGGTCGAGCATGGTCCGGGCGAGCAGGTCGGCCACCACGATGCTGTCGGCGGTCTGCTCCTCGGTCAGCTTCCCTGCCGTGTCGCGGTAGAGCGTGAGCACTCCGATCGGGCGGTCGCCGGCGGCGAGCGGGAACGCGAACACCCCCCGGGCCCCGATCTCGAGCGCCGGCGGGATGAAGGTGGGCCATCGAGCTCGTCGTGCATGTGCGAGGTCGGGCTCGGATACCGGGGCACCACATGCGTAGGCGTCGGGGGATGGCCCTTCGCCGAGCTCGAACTGCAGCTCGTCGAGCGCTCCGGCCCGGTGATCGGATGCCGACACCGGGACGGCGTGATGATCGCTCATCAACGTGATGCCGGCACCGGTGACCTGGAGGGCCTCCGTGCACACCGCGCAGAGCTTTCCGGGGGGAACGGAGGCGGTCCGCTCCAGGAAGTCCACGGCGACCTGCACTTCGCGCGTCCGAGCTCACCGACGTCCTCCCGGTGGGAAGCTAGCTGACCCCGCGGCGCGGGCCGGTCACGCGCTCGATGCCCGGCGGGCGCGGAGTGCACGTAGGTGGGTTCCTCGCACGGCCGCAACATCGTGTCGGGGTCGGCCGCGAAGGCCGGCCGGGCGAAGTAGAACCCCTGGCCGTAATCGCAACCGAGCTCGAGGATCTGCCTCCGCTGCTCCTCGGTCTCTATGCCCTCGGCCACGATCTCCATGCCGAGCGCGTGGGCCAGATCGACGACGGCCGCCACGATGAGGCGGCTGATGGGGTTCTGCACGAGGTCCGCGATGAACATGCGGTCGATCTTGATGATGTCGACCGGGAACTGCTTGAGGTGGCTGAGGGACGAGTAGCCCGTCCCGAAGTCGTCGAGCGCGAGCCTGACCCCCAGATCCTTCAGGCCGTTCAGGGCGACGAGGGCGCGCGGGCTGTCCTGGAGGATCACGGTCTCGGTCACCTCCAACGTCACCAGCTCCGGATCGGTGTTCGTGGCCGAGAGCGTGGTCGCCACCAGGTGGACGAAACCTCTGGTCATGAGTTGGAGGGCGGAGACGTTGACTGCGACCCTCAGCGCGCCCCATCCGAAGCGCTCCCACCGGTGGCGGTCGAGGCAGGCCCGTTCGAGGATCCATCCTCCGATCTCACCGACGAGCCCGGAGTGCTCGGCGAGGGGGACGACGGTGTCGGGCGCGATGATCCCGAGGGCGGGGTGGTTCCAACGCAGCAGCGCTTCGGCGCCCGTCACAGCTCCGTTCGCGGCGGACACGATCGGTTGGTAGGCGGCCAGCATCTCGCCACGACGTACCGCTCCCCGAAGGTCGTGGTTCAGGCGCGTGCGAAATCGCTCAGGACCTTCGCCAAGGCGACGCTCGATCTCCATAGGGCTCTCTCGGGTATGCAACCAGCAGCGAGCCGCAGGGTCTGGGCGACCCCTGCGTTCTATCAGGAAAGCCCGTCCGTGTCACCGGTCCGCGTCGTCCGGCCGTCAGCGCCCAGCCCTCTGCGACGGGAGATGTCCCCTACCCGACGCACGACACGACGTCGGCCAGGATCTCGTAGGAGCGCAGACGCGCCTCTTGGTCGTAGATCGCCGACACCACCATGAGCTCGTCGGCTCCGGTCAGCTCCACGATCTCCTCGACCCCCCGCCGAACCGTCTCGGGTGACCCGACGACCGCGTACTTCAGCATGTGCGAGGCCTGGATGCGCTCGGTCGCCGTCCAGTACGCGTCGATGTCGGCGATGGGCGCCGGGTATGGCCCCGGGGTGCCGCGGCGGAGGTTCGTGAACCCCTGCTGGATCGTGGTGAACAGCCGGGCCGCTTCGGCGTCGGTGTCCGCGGCCACGATGTTGAGCCCGATCATGGCGTAGGGCTCGGCGAGCTGCGCCGACGCCTGGAAGTCGGCCTGGTAGGTCTGCAGCGCGGCCATCAGCGCATCGGGCGCGAAGTGCGAGGCGAAGGCGTAGGGCAGGCCGAGGGCGGCCGCCAGCTGGGCCCCGAACAGTGACGAGCCGAGGATCCAGATCGGTACCTCGCTGCCGGCGCCGGGGAACGCACGCAGCGCCTGGCCCGGCTGCTCGGGTGCGAGGAACGCCTGGAGCTGCATGACCTCGCGGGGGAAGTCTTCGGACCGGTCAGGCCCTAGGCGCAAGGCGCGAGCTGCCAGTTGATCGGAGCCGGGAGCCCGACCGAGGCCGAGATCGATGCGTCCGGGGTAGAGGGCGTCGAGCGTGCCGAACTGCTCGGCGATCACCATGGGCGAGTGGTTCGGCAGCATGATGCCGCCGGCGCCGACCCGGATCGTGGACGTGCCACCGGCCAGGTGGCCGATGACCACCGACGTCGCGGCGCTGGCGATCCCGCGCATGTTGTGGTGTTCGGCCACCCAGTAGCGGGTGTAGCCGAGGCGTTCGACGTGCTGGGCCAGCTCGAGGCTGTTGCGCAGCGCGATGCCGGGGGTCGACCCCTCGGTGACGGGGACGAGGTCGAGCACCGAAAGAGGGACCATGGATCGTGGAGTGTACGGAGGACCCGGCCGATCTCACTCTGGGCGGGCCGCGTCGCCGCCGCGCTTCCGTGCCTGCGCCACGGACCCGAACCTGGGGCCACCCCGTGCGCTCTGGCGCGCCCAGGAGCCCCAGGTTCGGCGTGCGCGCGGAGAGTGGTGGTATTCGTCGGGGCGGCGTGGGGGTGGCAGCATCTCCCGGATGACGGTGATCGGCACGGCGAACGACGCCGAGATCGAGCGGGCGGCGGACGTGCTGGCCCGCGGTGGGCTCGTGGCGTTCCCGACCGAGACGGTCTATGGGCTCGGGGCCGATGCCTCCGATGCGGAGGCCGTCGGTCGGGTGTTCTCGGTGAAGGGCCGACCGACGGACCATCCGCTGATCGTGCACATCGCGGGCGTGGCAGCGGTCGATCAGTGGGCCGATCGACATCCCGACCACCGCCCGCCTCCTGGCTGACGCGTTCTGGCCCGGGCCGTTGACGCTGCTGCTCGAACGGGCCCCCTCGGTGCCCGACGCCGTCACCGGCGGGCGGTCGACGGTCGGTCTGCGCGTACCCGATCACCCCGTCGCCCGTGCGCTGCTGCGGGCCTTCTCCGTCCGGCGGCCCGATGCTCCTGCCGGGGTGGCGGCGCCTTCCGCCAACCGCTTCGGCCGGGTGAGCCCGACCACGGCCGACCACGTCCGGGCCGACCTGGGCGACGACATCGACCTCGTGCTCGACGGAGGTCCGTGCGACGTGGGGGTCGAGTCCACCATCGTCGACTGCACCCTCGACGAGCCGGTCGTGCTGCGGCTCGGCGGGGTCAGCCTGGAGCGGCTGGCCGACGTGCTCGGTCGTCGAGCCCGGCGTCTCGGTCACCGACGAGGCCGTGACCCGGGCGGGCGGAGCTCGTGCTCCTGGCATGCTCGAGGCCCATTACGCCCCGCGGGCGAGGGTAGAGGTCGTCGACGAGTCGACCGTCGTCGCCCGGGCCCGTGCCGTCCTCGCCGCCTCCGAGCAGGCAGGGGCGCTGCCGACCGTGATCGTGCTGGCCCCGTCAGCGGTCGATGACCTGCCCGACGAGGTCGTCGAGCTCGAGCCGGCCGGCCCGGCCGACGACTTCGCCCGCGTGCTCTACGACCGGCTTCGCCAGGCCGACCGCCTCGGAGCCGACGTGCTGCTGGTGGTGCCGCCGCCGGCGGCCGGCGTCGGTGCCGCCGTGCGCGACCGCCTCCGCCGCGCTGCGGCCTCCTCATCCGACTGAGCTCACTGGCGACCGAGCTCACCGCCGTCCGAGCGGTTGGACCAGCCGGGCGAGCTACCAGCCCTTGTAGTCGGGGTCGCGGCGCTCGACGAAGCTGGCCACGCCCTCCTGGGCATCCGCGGTGGTCATGTTCAGGTCCTGGGCCATGGCCTCGTCGTGGAACGAGGTGGCCCGGTCGCTGTCGAGCGAGCGGTTGATCAGCCACTTCGTCGCCACGAGCGACCGAGGGCCCGCCGCCAGTCGGCCGGCCCACTCGCCGGCCACCTTCAGCAGCTCGTCGTCCGGCACGACCGTGTTGGCCAGCCCGATGGTGGCGGCGTCGACGGCCGACAGCTTGTCGCCGAAGAACATGAGCTCCTTGGTCTTCTGCAGGCCGATGAGGCGGGGGAGCAGGTAGGCGCCGCCGCCGTCGGGCACGAGGCCCCGGCGTACGAACACCTCCACGAAGCTGGCGCTCTCGCCGGCGATCACCAGGTCGCAGGCGAAGGCCAGGTGGGCGCCGATGCCCGCCGCAGTGCCGTTGACCGCGGCGATCACCGGCTTGTCGCAGTCCATGACGGCGGCGATCATCGCCTGGGCCCCGGTGCGGATCATGCGGGCGACCTCGCCGGAGGTGCGCTCGGGAGCGCCGTCGGGTCGGGGCCGGGGCGGACGTGAGGCCCGCAGATCGGCGCCCGTGCAGAAGCCCTTGCCGTTGGCCGTCAGCACGACGCAGCGCACGTCGAGCTCGGCGCTGGCCTCCGACAGCAGCCAGATCAGCCGGTCACGCTGGTCGGGGGTGATGGCGTTGTGCGCCTCGGGGCGGTTGAGCGTGATCCAGGCCACACCGCCCTCCACCCGATGCTGCACCTGCTGATCGAGCGGGCGGTCCTCGGTCATCTGCATCCCCACGTTCGTGCTTCGGATTGACCGTACGAGTGTAGGGCACCCGTCCTGACGCCCCGTCAGACCACCCTCGATCCGCCGGCCCACCCCAACTTGCGTAGATGACCCACTCGAGGCGAGGTGTCATCTACGCAAGTTCGGGGGTGCGGCGAGCCGTCAGACCTTCAGCTGACCGTTCAGCCGGCGACCTTGAACCGGCGGGTGTGCCAGCCGGTGGCTCCGTCGGGGTCGACCCGGGCCTTGTCGGCGGTCTGCGTCTCACCGGTGCCGTCGGTGGCCCGTACCTGCGCCGAGTGGGTACCGGGCACCGCGTCCCATTCGATCATCCACTCACGCCACGTCTCGTCGGACAGCACGTCGCCGAGCTTGGCCTCGACCCATTCGCCCTCGTCGATGCGCACCTCGACCTTCGCGATGCCCCGCTTCGGCCCGGGAGCCCAGGCGACCCCGGCGATGGCCATCGTGCCGGTCGGGAGGTTCGCGACCGACTTGGGCACGTCGATCCGCGACTGGGTCTTGATCGGCCCTTCCTTCGACCAGCCCCGCGGGATCCAGTACCCGTCGAAGTCCTCGAGCGTGGTGAGGCGGATCTCGCTCAGCCACTTGGTGGCCGAGACGTAGCCGTACAGTCCGGCGATCACGAGCCGGGCCGGGAAGCCGTGCAGCGCAGGGAGCGGCGAGCCGTTCATGGCGACCGCGACCAGCGCGGTGCGACCGTCGTCGAGCGCCGCGGTGGGAAACCCGGCGGTGAAGCCGTCGACCGACCGGCCCACGATCTGGGTGGCACCGCTCTGCACGCCGGCCCGGTCGAGCAGCGTGCGCAGCGGCACGCCCTGCCAGATGGCGTTGCCGACGAGGTTGCCGCCGACCTCGTTGGAGACGCACGAGAGCGTGACCGCCTCCTGCACCTGCGGCATGGCCAGCAGGTCGGCGAAGGTCAGCTCGAACGGGTTGTCGACCATGCCGCTGACCTTCATCGACCAGGTATCGACGTTCACCTGCGGCACCGTGAGGGCGGTGTCGATCCGGTAGAAGGCGTCGGTCGGGACGATGTAGGGCGTGAGGCCGTCGACCGGGAACGACGCCACCCCCGGGCCCTGCATGGCCGCCGGTGCCGATGCCGGCACCGCCTGGTTGGTGGGAGCCGGTAGCTGGATCTGGGCCCGGGCGTCGTCGACCACCGTCGAGCGGCCCCGCAGCGAACGGGCCCCGGCCGTCCCGGTGACGACGGCAAAGGCGCCGGCCGCGCCGGCGTACCCGAAGAAGGCGCGGCGCGAGGCGTGAGGATCGGTCGGTCGGTCGGGTCGCACGGCCCGGGCCGGGCCGGTGGTGGGGACCAGGTGGCCGGTGGCCGCCACCCGCAGCAGGACCCAGAGGGTGCCCGATCCGGCCAGCACCGCCAGCACCGCGGCAACGACGGCCAGTCCGGTCGACGCCAGGTCGTCTCGGGTCGAGGCGAGGATGCCGAGCAGGCCGAAGGCCGCGAAACCGACCGGGCCGACCCACGGCCGGCGCCGCGATGCCGAGCCCAGGCCCGCGCCGATCAGCAGCGAGATGATCACGATGCCGATGATCAGGGCCGGCTTGTCACTCGTGCTGAAGATGCTGATGCCGGTACGGACCACGTCCCCACCGGCCTGGTCGATGAAGGCACTGCCGACGCTGCCGACCAGCGACTGCCCCTCGCCGCCCATCCCGGTCACGACCTCACCCACGGCCAGTGCCATGCCGGCGGCCACCGCACCCGCGATCTGCGCCTGCCCGGCGGTGACCGCCCGCGCCGACGGCCGGGACCGTCGCGGTGGGTCGGTGGTCAGCGAATCAGCAGGCACGGTCGGCACAACACCTCTACGACACCATTGGGTTCCCGAGATGATCGCAGCTCCACCACCCGACCTCCCTACCTACTGGTCGGTAGGCTACGGTTCCGTTTCTCCCCCGCTGCTCTCTGCCTGGCAAAGGTCCTGGATGCCCCCCACGTCTGCCCCGGCCCTCGATCGACCGCTCGAAGCCGAGCACCCCCCGGCACCCGGGCGCGGCGCCGGCGAGCGGGTCAATCGGCTGACGTCGATCCCGTTCTGGCTCCTGCACCTGCTGCCGCTGCTGGCTGTCTTCACCGGTGTGTCGGTCAAGGCGGTCGTGCTCTGCGTGGTTCTCTACTACGGGCGGATGTTCTTCATCACGGCGGGTTACCACCGCTACTTCTCGCATCGCAGCTACCGGCTCAACCGGTTCTGGCAGTTCGTGATGGCGTTCGGCGGCACCACGGCGGCGCAGAAGGGTCCGCTCTGGTGGGCCGCGCACCACCGTGACCACCACCGCTTCAGCGACTCGGACCGGGATGTCCACTCGCCGACCCAGAAGGGGTTCTTCTGGAGCCACGTCGGCTGGATCCTGTGCGACAAGTACGCGGCCACGGAGTTCGACCGCATCCGCGACTTCGCCAAGTACCCCGAGCTCGTCTTCCTCAACAAGCGGGACTGGATCGGCCCGTGGGCGCTCGGCATCGCCTCGTACCTGATCGCCGGCTGGAGCGGCGTGCTGATCGGGTTCTTCCTGTCGACCGTGCTGCTCTGGCACGCCACGTTCACGGTGAACTCGCTGGCCCACGTCATGGGGCGGCGCCGCTACGCCACCGAGGACACCAGCCGGAACTCGGCGCTCATCGCCCTGATCACCATGGGCGAGGGATGGCACAACAACCACCACTACTACCAGGCGTCGGCTCGCCAGGGGTTCTTCTGGTGGGAGCTCGACATGAGCTACTACCTGCTGAAGGTCGGCAGCTGGGTGGGCATCGTCCACAACCTGCGCACGCCGCCGGCCCGGGTGCGCGAGAGCAACCGGGTCACGCAGGGCACCTTCGACGTGGGCATGTTCAAGGCCTACTGGGGCAAGGCCAACAGGGCGGTCGCGCGATCGAACGCCGGCCCGCTGGCCGAGCGCCGTCAGGCCCTCGCGGAACGCAAGGAGCAGCTCGAGGACTTCGTGCACTGCTCGCTCGAGTCGGCCGAGGAGCTGGCCCGAGCCACCCGCCTCGGCCAGCGCGACCTCGCCGTCGAGACCTGACCCGACCCGGTCTCCTGCCCGGCGTGCGGAGCTGGCGGAGCAGCTCCACCGGACTGCGCCGGATGGGCGAAGCCCGCCCGCAGCGAGCTTGCGAGCGAGGGCGCAGAGGGGCGGAGTGCCCGGCGTGCGGAGCTGGCGGAGCAGCTCCACCGGACTGCGCCGGATGGGCGAAGCCCGCCCGCAGCGAGCTTGCGAGCGAGGGCGCAGAGAGTCGTTCATGATGGTGGAGTGAGCGACACGGACAGCACGGATGTGACGACGGGGCCGGAGCGGATGGGCGAGACCCTGATCGGCTCCGATCGCTTCGGCCGGTTCGACTGGTCCGATCCGTGGCCCACCTATGACCGACTCCGGGCCGAGGCCCCGCACTGGGTGAACCCGGAGGGCGCCACGATCCTCACCCGCTACGCGGACTGCGAGGCGGTCCTCCGCGACGCGAGGTTCAGCTCCAGCAACGACCACGCCGACCCGCCGTTCATCCGTGCCGAAGGCGATCCGCGTGCCCTGATGGACGGTGAGGCGGCACCGCTGATCTTCCTCGACCCGCCCGACCACACCCGCCTGCGGAAGCTGGTCAACAAGGCGCTTCACGCCTCGGTCGGTCGAGCGGCTGCGACCCCGGGTGCAGGAGGTCGTCGACGGCATCCTCGACCGGGCCGCTGACGAAGGTGGGCTCGACGTCGTGGGCGACCTCGGCTTCGAGCTGCCGGTCATCGTGATCTGCGAGCTGCTGGGTGTCCCGCTCGACGACCGGCCGCAGTTCGCGGGGTGGTCGTCCGCGGCGTCCCGGTTGCTCGACGACGACCTCAGCGAGGATGAGCTCAACGCCGGGGTGGTGGCCGCGATCAGCTTCGCCCAGTACTTCGCTGATCTGTTCGAGGTTCGTCGCCGAGATCCGCGCGACGACCTGGTCAGCGGGCTGCTCGTCGCGGAGGAGGAGGGCGATCGGCTGAGCATCGAGGAGCTGCACAGCATCGTCATCCTCCTGTTCATCGCCGGCCACGAGACGACGATGAACCTGATCGGCAACGGCACCAACGCGCTGCTCGGGCAGCGTGACGAGCTCGCGCGCTGGCGTGACGACCCGTCGCTCGACGCCCCTGCGATCGAGGAGCTGCTGCGGTTCGACGGTCCCGTCCACCTGACCGGCCGCATCCCGGTCGAGGACGTCGAGATCAACGGGCACCTCTTCCCCCGCGGCAAGCAGGCGGTCACGTTGCTGGCCGCGGCCAACCGTGATCCGGCCCGCTTCGACCACCCCGACCGCCTCGACCTGCGGCGGCCGGACAACCATCAGCTGACGTTCTCGCAGGGGATCCACTACTGCCTGGGCGCCGCGCTGGCCCGACTCGAGGGCCAGGTCGCGATCGGCTCGCTCATCCGCCGGTTCCCCGACCTCGAGCTGGCCGCACCGCCCGTCTACCGGGACCACTTCGTGCTGCGGGGCCTCACCGAGCTGCGGGTCTCGGTCTGACGTCGCGTTCGCCGCAGCGGCGGGCACACTCGTGGGCATGGCTGCCACGACCTCGGGTAGGGAACCACGCGTGAAGCCGCACACCACCGGGCGCCGGGCCGCCCGCAAGGCCCGCGAGGGCGGCGAGTCCCTGCTCGGCGTGCTGCAGCGGCTCATCCCGCTGGCCCGCTACCTGGTCGGTGCCGTGCGCCTGCTGATCGTGGCGTCGTTGGCCTCGATCGTGATCGTGGCCGCGGTGGTGCTGGCCCACGGGGTGCCGGACGTGCCGACCGCGGCGCTGCTCATGATCGTCCTGGCGCTGCTCGTGCCGGCCCCGGTGATCCTGTGGATGTTCCATGGTGCCCTGCGCGAGGCCCTGGCCCTGCCGGAGTGGCTGCGGTCGTCACCGGACCTGGCCAAGGGCCACGCCTCTGAGCTGGCCGACCTGGTCGTCGCGGCCCGGTCACCGTCGTCGGGTCGGCGGGGGCACCTGCTCCGGGACACGTTCCGGGCCGGCCGGTTGCTGCTCGAGGCCCACGACGATCTGCCCGGCTACGGCGCCGTCCTCCGGCTGATGAGCCCGTTCTTCCTGGTGCTCGTGCTGATCGCCTCGGTCGCGGCCATCGTGCAGGTGGGCCTGGCCCTGGCCATCGTGGCCACCGATCTGCTGCTGCGCGTCGTTCTCTAGCCTCGCAGCGAGCTTGCGAGCGGGAGCACCGTCAGTCGAACTCGATGGCGCTGAACGCGCCGAGCTTCGACAGGTTGTGCTGGGCGTTGATCATGCGGACGGTGCCCGAGCGCGAGCGCATCACCAGCGACTGGGTGGTGGCGCCGCGGCGGTCGTAGTGGACGCCCTTGAGCAGCTCGCCGTCGGTGATGCCGGTGCCGGCGAAGAAGCAGTTGTCGCCCCCCACCAGGTCGTCGGTCGTGAGCACCCGCTCGAGGTCGTAGCCCCCGGCGAGCGCGGCGTCGCGCTCCTCGTCGTTGCGGGGCCAGAGGCGACCGAGGATCTCGCCGCCCATGCACTTGAGAGCGGCGGCACTGATGACGCCCTCGGGGGTGCCGCCGATGCCGAACAGGATGTCGGCGCCGGAGCCGTCCCAGGCGGTGGAGATGGCGCCGGCCACGTCGCCGTCCTGGATGAGCCGGATGCGGGCACCGGCCTCGCGCACCTCGGCGATGAGGTCGTCGTGGCGGTCCCGCTCGAGGATGACGGCGGTGACGTTGCGCACCGACTCGCCCTTGGCCTTGGCCACGGCCTGCAGGTTCTCGGTGACGCTGGCATTGAGGTCGACCACGCCGACGCACTCGGGCCCGACGGCGATCTTCTCCATGTAGACGCACGGACCCGGGTCGAACATCGTGCCGCGCTCGCTGACCGCGATCACCGCCAGCGCGTTGCCCCGGCCCTTGGCGGTGAGCGTGGTGCCGTCGACCGGGTCGACCGCGATGTCGGTGGCCGGACCGTCGCCGTCGCCGACCGACTCGCCGTTGAACAGCATCGGGGCCTCGTCCTTCTCGCCCTCGCCGATGACGACGATGCCGTCCATCGGCACGCTCTGCAGCGTGATGCGCATGGCGTCGACCGCCGCACCGTCGGCGCCCTCCTTGTCGCCCCGACCCATCCACCGTGATGCGGCCATGGCGGCTGCTTCGGTGACCCGGACGATGTCGAGGGCGAGGTTGCGATCGGGCTGGGATGAAGTCGAGTTCGCCATCCGGACAAGGTACTAGCGGTCGACCACCCCTGGAGGAAAACGGCGGTTCAGTCGGCTGTCGTCCTGCTGCACGCCGCACCTCGCGTCGGTCGGGCCCGGCTTCCGACCCGGATCTACGCAACAGGGAGATGAGGACCCGGGTCAGGGGTCGAGCGGCAGCGATCACCGGATAGTGGTCGCCGCCGGTGGGCCGACGAGTGCATCGGGTTCCGCCTTCTCGGGGTGCTGCGAAGGGGTTCCCGTGCAGTGGCCGGGGTAGGTCACGGCCCAGGCCGGGTCGTGGAGGCAGTGGTCGTACTGGCGCAGGCGGGTGAGGTTGGCGGACAGCGCGAGGGAGAGCTCGACCGGCCAGGCGCCGGGGGGCAGCGTGGCCACCACGCCTCGTCCGTCGATGGCCCAGCGGTGGTCGACGGCGTTGAACAGCGCCAGGTCGGCCTGGCCGTCGCCGTCGTAGTCGGCGGGGATCGGGACCCAGTCCTCGGGGGAGGCGACCGCCGGAGCCAGCGACCGGGTCGGCTGGCCTTGCACGAACCACTCCCCGGTCGACGGTCGGAACGTCGCCGGATCGGTCCGGCCGTCGCCGTCGTAGTCGGCCGCGGCGGGCAGGTCACCGGGCCGGCCCACGGCGACGGTCGTGCCGTCGGCGGTCCGGAACGTGCTGTCGCTCGGTCGGTACACGGCGATGCTGTTGATCCGCCCGCCGTGCGTGTAGGCCCCCGGCGCCGGCAGGTCCCAGTCGAGCCCGCCGGAGGCCGACGGCGCGATGCCGAAGTGGTACGGCGTGGACGAGCCCATCTGGTACCAGTCGCCGGTGGCCTCGTCGTAGTAGGCCGGGTACATCGGGTTGCCGCCGTACTGGACCGGCACCATCTTCGACCCGCCGGTGCTGATCCAGTTCGGGTACGTCGGGCTCGACCAGGCCGGTGGGCCGGCGGCGATCGACCGGGTCGGCGTGTTCCACGTGCCGCCGGCCTGGGGCGCGGCGCTGGCCGGCACCCAGGTGCGGGTGTCGTCGTAGGTGCCCGAGATGGGCCAGTAGTCCGGCGTGCCGGTGAAGAACGGCGTCGACTCGCCGGCCCGGCTCCAGTGGCCGGCGGCATCGACCCAGGCGACGTCGGCCTTGCGGTCCCGGTCGAAGTCGTAGTCGGTGCCGCGCGGCGGGCAGATGGTCCACACCGGGTCGATCGTCACGCCGGGTCGCGGCGCGTACTGGGTGCCGGTCAGGCACTTGCCGTACGCCGTCAGCCGGACGATGTTCACCAACCGGGCGAACGGCAGCGCGGGCAGCGCGCCGGTGCTGGCGGGCAGCGTGGCCAACGTGGTGTCCACGCCGCCGATGCGGGCCCGCACCTTGTGGCTGGAGATGTCGAAGTTCGCGGGGTCGGCCTTCTTGTCGCCGTCGTAGTCCGCCACCACGGGATGCATGTTCGCCGACGAGTCCGGGTACACCAGCGGGAAGGTGAAGGTGGGGGTCGGCGTGTCGGGGGTGAGCCACCACGTCAGCCCTGCCACATCGGACACGGCGGGGTCGGTGATGTTGTCGCCGGTGTAGTCGGCCGGTACCGGCATCAGGGCCAGGTCGCTCGGGAAGCTCACGACCCGCTCGGTGCCCGTCTTCGACTGCAGGATGTGGAAGCTGTGGTCGGTCGGGTGGAACACCGCGATGTCGGCCTTGAGGTCGCCGTCGTAGTCGGCCGGCACGGGGATGTCCCAGTCGAGTCCACCGTTGTGGTTCGGCGGGGTCCCGTACTGCGTGAAGCCGTCGCGACCGCTGATCCACCAGGTGCCGTCGGCGAGTGCGTAGTAGGCGGGATCGGTGTCGCCGTCGCCGTCGTAGTCGGCCGGCACGGGGAGGATCGGTGGAGTCCCGCCTGGGAGGGCCGTGGGCCAGTCGGGTGTGGCCGTCGGCAGCCCGACCGGGTCGTAGTGGATGGGCGCCGCCAGCTTGGACGAGTACCAGTAGCGTCCGACCAGCTCGGCCGGCTCCCACTTGCCGTCGTTGTCGTAGTCGCCGCCGACGGTGGCGTCGCTGCGCATGCCGGCCCACAGCGGGGTGGGCACGCCGTCCTGCACCCAGGACCCGGCGGATGTGCCGCCCGCGATGTAGACGATGTCGGCCTTCTTGTCGCCGTCGTAGTCGTTCGGCTTCACGTTGCACGCCGCGGCCAACATCGCACCGATCGCCACCACTCCGATCACCACCGATGCCCGCCCGCGTGACCCCTCTCGCCCTGAGTTCCGCATGTCCATCTTTCGGTCGCTGTCCGCAGAGCCTTGACCCGACCACGCAGCGGGGCCACCCCGACACGCACGGTCGGGGTCAGCTCGCCGAAACCCTAGTGGTCGGGCGGCGCGGGGGTACGGGGGTCGGTGGCGTCGCCGACGAGGGCGGCCGTCCGACGCCACGGGTCGTGCAAGGATGCGTCGATGACGACCACCAAGCGGTGCCCGGAGTGCGGGGGCGAGTACCTGACCGGTGTCCAGCGGTGCTTCGACTGCGACGTGGCCCTGGTCAACGTCGTCGACGCCCCCGATGACGGCCTGCTCGATGACGGCCTGCTCGACGACGGCCTGGTCGGCGCCGGCATCCTGGGCGGCGAGGGCGCCGGGCGGATCGCCCCGACCGCCCCCATCGCCGACGGGTCCGACGACGATGACGACGACCCCGACGACGACGAGGTCGGAACGCTCGACGAGGACCGCCAGCAGGTCGAGTACCACCTGCACGAGTGGTCGGCCGAGTTCCGGGCCATGCTCGAGCAGCTCGCGAGCGGGGCCGGGGTGGCGCACGTCTGGGAAGGCGCCACCATGGTCGTGGCTGCGGCCGACGAGGACCGCGTCGACGAGCTGGTCGAGCAGGTGGAGATGACCGATGACGTCGCCCTCGATCCGCTGGCGGAGAAGACGGTCTACGAGGTCAGCGACTGGTCGATGGACCAGCTCAGCGTGCTGCTCGCCGCGCTCGGCGAGGCCGGCGTACCCCACGAATTCGACATCGAGGGCGACCTGGCCGTGCTGGCCGACGACGAGGATCGGGTCGAGAGCCTGCTCGACACCCTCGAGTTCGCCGCCCCCGAGTCGGCCATCGATGCCGGCGAGGGCGACCCCGACGACGGCATCGAGACCGCCGGGATCCTCTCCGACCTGTTCGTGGCGTGCGACCGCCTGCAGAACGATGCCTCCGATCATGCCGGCGTGCTCGGCGGTGTCGACGCAGTCAATCGGCTGGAGGGGCGCCCGCTGCCGTTCGGGTTCGGCCCGGCCCTGTGGAAGGACATCGTGGCCCAGGCCGTGGCCCTGCGATCCGACATCGAGGACGACTCGGTCCCCGACCTCGACCTCATGGACCACGCCCGCGACCTGCGCACCCTCCTGCGGCAATACGTCTGAGGGAACCGAGGTTTCCGGCGCGCGAACAACGTCGACCCGACTGCGGCGTGCCGGGGCTCGACGGTTAGCGTGACCGGGTGATCGTCGCCGAGCTCGAGGTCTTCCACTCCCGGCCGATCGCGCCCACCCGGCGGGTGTCGCTGGGGAAGATGAACCTGCCGACCGACCCGCCACCGGGGTTCGGCGGCATCCTTCTGGGCGGCATCATCGCGGCCAACATCGCCGAGGTCGACCCCGATCTGGTGCCCGACCTGCTGCGGCTCCTGACCGAGCTCGAGGAGGGTCGCCGCATCCCGCAGCCCCGCCTCCGGTTCCGGTTCCAGGAGGACAAGATCGGCCTGCAGCCGAGCCGCCACCGGCTGATCGGTGAGGGCGAGGAGCTGACGTTCGACTTCGACGACGACAACGGCCTGCCCACCCAGCAGGTGCTCGGCGCGGTCTACGCCGCCGGTCGGCTCGACCCGAAGGTTCGCCACGCGGTCATGCAGACCATCCGCCGAGCAGTCCGGTGGGAGGGCGGCGTCGACGGTGACCTGATCGCCACGCTGTCGGGGGTCGGTCGGGGGCGCCCGCTGTCGGCCTTCGCCTTCGAGAACCCGGTGTCCTGGGCTCTCGGCGTGCTCGGCCTCCCGACCAACAACGGCGGGCATCCTGGCCGCAAGGTCGTCCAGCAGCAGTTCCGCGAGCAGCTGATGGCCGCGCACCCCGACCACGGCGGTGACGTCGACGGGGCGGCCCAGCGCATCTCCGAGCTCACCGAGGCCCGACGGGTGCTGCTCGGCTGATGGCGACCCGACGGAAGGCCTTGCCGAAGGCCAGGCCGAAGACCAGGCCGAAGACCGGGCCGAAAGATCGAGGCCCGACTCCCGGCGCCCTGCTGCTGGCCCCGGGGGCCGGTGCCGATCGCGACCACCACACCCTTTTGGCAGTGACCGACGCGGTGGCACCCCTGCCGAGCGAGCGCATGGACTTCCCCTATCGCAAGGCCGGCAAGCGGGCGCCCGACCGGGCCCCGGTGGCGGTCGCCGCGGTGGTGGCCGAGGCCGAAGCGCTGGTGTCGGCGGCCGGTGTCGACCCGGCGCAGCTCGTGCTCGGCGGTCGGTCGTTCGGCGGGCGCATGTGCTCGATGGCCGTGGCCGAGGGGCTGCCGGCCGCCGGGCTGGTGCTGCTCAGCTACCCGCTGCATCCGCCGGGCAAGCCCGAGAAGCTGCGCATCGAGCACTTCCCGCAACTGACGGTGCCGTGCCTGTTCGTGTCCGGCGAGAAGGACCCGTTCGGCCGGCCCGACGAGTTCGACGAGGCCGTCGCCTCCATCGCCGGACGGGTCACGCAGGTCTGGTTGCCCGGTGGCCACGACCCCCGCAACGCCGACGAGGCCATCGCCACCGCCGTCACCACCTGGCTCTCGACCCTCTGACCGAGGCCGGAGATCAGGCGTCGATCTGGACGGGGGTACCGAGGGGGAGGAAGCGGGCCAGGCGGATGATGTCGTCGTTCGCCATGCGGATGCAGCCGTGGCTGACCTGTGTCCCGATGGCGGAGGGTTCGTTGGTGCCGTGGATCCCGAGCTGGCCGGGGCCGCCGTTGAACGTGGTCAGGGTGTCGGAGAAGCCCGACAGCCCGAAGGCGTAGGGCCCGTAGGCGCCACCGGGGTTCGGGGTCTTGATCAGCTCGGTCGTGAAGTAGAGGCCACCGGGGGTCGGGGTGTTGTCCCGGGCCACACCGATCTTGATGTCCTCGACCTGGTCGCCGTCCTTGAACACCCTCAGCGAGAAGGCGCTGAGCGTGACATCGATGCGGTAGTCGTTCACGGCGAAGGCCACGTCGGTGCTCTTGACCCAGCCGGTGCTGCCGTTCGGCCGGACCGGGAGGTACACCTGCGCCCAATCGCACTTCTGGGCCTCGGGCAGGTCGGCCACCAGGAACGTCAGCGGCACCTTGGCGTTCGGGTCGTTGTTGATCAGTCGGGGGTTGGCCAGCGTGCTGGTCGGGGTGGTCCAGTAGGCGGTGACGTCGAACACATCGTCGTGCATCACGAAGACGGGCATGGACGGGCTGATGAGTCCTGCCATCGGTCCCACGGCGTGGCGGGAATGGCACGGCGCCAGGCGTACGGTCGGCGCGATGCTTTCGGCGGCCTGCACCGAATCGGCCATCCCCTCGTAGACCATTGCGCCCAGGAGCGCGCCACGCACGGGGCCGGAAAGGTCCGACCAGTCGATCGGCGGACCGGCGTGGAGGAACTCGCCGCGCTCGAGGCCGAGCGCGTCGCCTGCGCGCTCGATGCCGACGAGCCGGGGTCGAGCCGTGGTGAGCCGGCGAACCGCCTCGGCGTTGGCGTCGGCCACCCGCGGATCGGCCATTACCGCGGCCAGCGCCTCAGCCGTGCCGGGCGCCGGCGGCTGCCATTGCACTGGGGTTACGTCGGCCGCCTGCGCCGCCAGCGCCTCCGCGAACAGGCCGACTCCAGCCGTGACGACGGCGGGCGTTTCGTCCAGTTGCATCATGGCCTCCTCGTGACCAGTCCAGTTGCCACACGAGCCGCAACCGCGTTCGAGAGAAATACGTCTGCGCCCGCCGACTGAAGCTGCTTCGCCGTCGCATCGAGCCCCTGGGGATCACCTCGGGTCCCGATCAGCGACACGACGACCGCCACGTCCTGCTGGGTCGCGGTTTCGACCACGGGCACCAGCGCGGTGGCGGGCGACGGATCCGATCCGTGGCCCAGGACGACGTCGAGCAGCACCACGCCGCAGCCTGGATCCTTGATGTCCTCGGCGAATCGTTCGACGCGCAGCGTCGAGTCGATCATCGGATGGGGGCGTCCCTGGGTCAGCTGGTCATCCCCGAAGTCGATCATCAGATGGCCATCGGAGCGTAGGTCCGGCCCGAGCGCCCATCCGGGCTCGAGTGGGATATTCGAATGGATCGGCCCAAGCGCCTGCGCGGCGATGACCATGGCCTCGTCGCACAGCGTGCCCCCTGAGAACAGGCCTCGCAGAGCACCGGCGCGCGGCGTTCGCGTTCGCTCGGCAGGCCACTGCGGAACGTCGAGCGGGGGACATCCCAGCGCCTCGAGTGCCTTCCCGGTCAGCATGGTCAGATCGTCCCGGCCCGTCCGAGGAAGCCCACGACGGATGGCGTTCGCAGCTGCTCCGCGGCTGCGCGCACCCGTTCGGCCACCTCGTCCGGAGGCGGCTTTGACAGGACGATGATCAGCTCGGTGCCGTCGTGCGCGTCGAGGATGTTCATGGCGTCGAGCGTCGACCGCGCCTGCACCGCCGAGGAGAGATCGCGACCGCCGGTGCCGAGCACCGCGCTCACGCCGACGCCGGCCGCGTCGAGGAGCGCGCACACCTGCTGGGCCCCGGTGCCGGACGCGGCGACGATGCCCACGCGCCCGGGCTGCATGACGTTTGCGAAGCCGAGACCGACACCGCCGACGATGGCGGTGCCACAGTCCGGTCCCATCACGAGGAGGCCGCGCTTCGTGGGCCTCGTCCTTGAGCCGGATCTCCTGCTCGACGGATACGTTGTCGCTGAACAGCATCACGTCGGCTGTCCTGGCGCAGCGTGTCCATCGCCTCGACGAACGCGTTCGGGCCCGGGACCGAGATCACGGAGAGATGAGCGCCGCTTCGCCGAAGCGCGCTCTGGGTCGTCCGCGGCCGCACCACTTCTGCCGTCTGACCTACCGATTCCCGCGCGGAGAACAGCTCCTCGAGCCGGCGCAGCGCAGACGCCAGCGCGTCGTCGTCGTCGGCGGAGATCGCGACGAGGAGATCGTCGGGGCTGGTCCCGGCCTCGGGTTCGAACCCAAGGCCGGGAAGCAGGTCGAGGTTGAGTGGGGTGGCCATCGCGATGAGCGCCGTCTCGACGCCTGGCAATCCGGCGACCGTGTGGGACATCTGCATCAGCGCAACGGAGTCCCGGTAGAGCCCACGGCGCACTTCGACGGTTCTGGTCATCGCGATGGCTCCGTCTCAGCCGAGATCGACGATCGCGACGACCGGTCCGCCGCCGGCCGGCCCCTGGTGGGTGGCCGAGACCGAGACGAAGATCGCCGGATCGCCCGAGCACGCCGCTGCCACGCCGCCGACACACGCCTTGATCTGACGATGCCAATGGACATCGGAGTCGTCGAGCATGATGTTCCGCCGATCGCGCACACGACCGGTTGGGTCCGGTAGTCTTCGCACTTGAGGAACAGGTTGACGAGCCGGCCGTCCAGGTCCTCGGGGCGCGGGCGATCAGGCAGCTCGAGTCCCGCGGCGCGGATCGCATCCCAGACGCCGTCGGCATCGAGGGCATCACGCATGACCGAATGGCCGATGCGATAGCGGCCGCCGATCCCGCGGACGTTGCCCGCCACGACGATCTGCGCCTGATCCAACTCGACTCCGGAGGAGCACGAGGCCACCGCGGAGTACAGCGACAGGTCCGTCATGATCTGCTCAGCCGTCGGCATCTCGATCTCGCCGAGCGCCACCGCGATTCCGAGGGCGGCCGTGCCGTTCGACACATCCATCGAGTGCAGCGGTGTCCTCGGTGAAGACCGCATTGCCACGGCTCTTCGCCTCGTTAATGGTGGGCAGTGTCAGCAACGGCGTCTTCGTCTGGACGTAGTGGACGTCCTCGGGCGAGGTAATGCCTGCTCGCTCCATCGCGACCCTGACGCCGTCGGCGACCTTCCTGACCATCTCGGGACGGCCGATCTCCTCCGGCAGGATCTGCTCACTCATCGAGGAGCCGACCGACAGCCGCGGCTCGTCGCTCGGCGCATCGCCGTTGCGCGCGACGGTAGCGAAGATCGCCGCGTGCGGGGACAGCACGCCGTCGGTACCGCCCGACCACAGGACGGGGATCTGATGCACTTCCTCCGCCGTCCTGGTGCCCTTCTCCACGAGCACATCACGGAACGCGTGGTCGGCGATGATGCGGGTGTAGTCGTTCACCCCGCCGTTACCTTCGGTCTTGCCGACGACCGCAATGACGCGGTCAGCCTCGATGATGCCCTCGTCGATGAGTCGAGTGAGCCCCGAGGCGTCACTGACGCTCTCGATCGGCACCTTTCTTACTTCAATGGGGTCTGACATTTGTGTGCCACCCTTCTTTCTGCTTCTAGACGAGAACGCTGTCGGGAACGATGCAGACGGCTGTTCGCCTCGACGACCTCGAGCGGGACATCGAACACCAGGTCCGCGCCGACCATCTGGCGCAGGTAATGCTTGACGGTGGAGTCCCAGTAGTTCTTGCGGATGTAGTAGACCTTCGCGCCACCGAGCTCGTGCTGCACCTCGGGCCACGGATAGCTGGGCTGTGCCATGCCGAGCCCCCAGCGATGCCAGCCGTTGTAGCTCTCGTACGTCGCCCAGAACTCCTTCTGCCCGAGAATTTCAAACGTGTAGTGGCTTTTGGCGTAGTACATGATCGCCCCGATGCGCGCGCCGCGCGCGAGAGCCATCGTGTGAAGGCTGATGTTGATGTCTTCGTTCATCAGCCGGCCGTTGCAGAATCCGACCCACTCGCCGTCGATCAGGCCAACGAGGGTGTAGGGGTCCTTGAGGCGCTTGCGGTACCAGCCAGCGAGCTCAGCGTGGACGCGAGCGCCGACGACGTCGTAGAAGTCGTGCTCGGTCTCCATCACTTGCTTCATGTAACCCATCAGCTCGGGCGCCTCGTCGAGCGTCGCCTCGCGGATATAGAGAGTGCGCCCGTCCTTCAGCTCGATCGTCGCTCCGGGCCACGGGGCAAAATTCATCGCAGGACCCTGGAGGAGCGGTTCGATCTCTCGAACGTCGAGGTTGATGTGGTCCTGCGAAACTTCGGTGGGCGGATCCAGCAGCATTGCGGTCTCCTGCTTTCGTGTTGGTCGTTACTCACCACCCGATCAATCGGTCAATATCAACGTGGTGAAAGTTGGGTCGCCCAGTCCACGGAGACCAAGCGACCCGCACTGCAGTGATTGTGTGAAGGTCGGTCGCCCAATCTGCGGAGACCGAGCGACCAACCTCTGATGAGTACTGCTTAGGTGACGACGGTTGGGTTGTCCTTCTTGCCCGTCGCCCCGTCTCCGTTTGGCTTGACGACGGCTGGGTGGTCCGTCTTGCCGTTCCCGTTCGTGTGCGGCTTGACGACGGTCGGCGTGGCCGTCTTGCTCGGCGCGCCGTTCGCGGCCGCCGGCTCGTCGTCTGTGACCGCCCCGCTCACGAGATCGACCTGGGAGCCGTCCACGTTTGCAGACAGCACCGAGAGCGGAACGAGGTAGGGCAGCCCGCCGTCACGGAAGGCGCCGCGCGCCGCGATGAACTTCATCACCTGGTAGACGATGATCGCCCCGAAGGCGCCCGTGGCGATGCCGCTGAACGCGATGTTGCCGTGGTCGAAGGACAGCGTGTAGTTACCGGCGCCGAGGATCAGGCCGATCGCTGCGGGAATGAGGTTGACCGGGTTGGTGAAGTTCACCCGGTTCTCGACCCAGATCCGGCAACCGAGGATGACGATCATCCCGTACAGGATGGTCCCCGCACCGCCGAGAACTCCCACGGGCACCGTGGCGATCAGCGCCCCGAACTTCGGGCTGCAACCAAACAAGATGGCCACGATCCCCGCGACCCAGTAGGCAGCTGTGGAGTACACCCTGGTGGCAGCCATGACGCCGATGTTCTCGGCGTAGGTCGTCGTGCCGCTACCGCCACCGAGTCCGGCGAGCATCGTCGCCAAGCCGTCGCCCATATAGCCTCGTCCGAGGGAGCGGTCGAGGTTCTGGCCGGTCATCGTGGCCACGGCCTTGATGTGCCCGGTGTTCTCGGCGATCAAGACGATCACGACGGGGACGATCAGGCCGATCGGCCGCCAGGTGAAGTGCGGAGCGGTGAAATGCGGCAGACCAATCCAATCGGCCGCGTTGACCGCCGTGAAGCTGGATGAGTCCCTGAGCCAAGGCCACGAAGTAGCCGGCGAGAACGCCGATCAGGATCGACAGCCGGCCAAGGAACCCGCGGAGGGAGACCATCACGAGGATGATCACAACGATGGTGACGGTTGCCGACAACGGCTGCTTGGAGTAGTTGGTGAAGGCACTCCCGGCGAGGTTGAGGCCGATGAGCGCGACGACGGCTCCGGTCACGACCGGGGGCATCAGCCAGTTGATGAAACCCGAGCCCCAGACGTTTACCGCCGCGCCGACGAGGAAGAACACGGCGCCGGCGATGCAGATCCCGGCGAGGGCGGAGGGGATCCCGCCGACCGCCTTGGCGGCGATCACCGGGGCGATGAACGCGAAGCTGCTCCCGAGGTAGCTCGGCAGCCCGAGGCGCTGGCCACGCCCGATCGTCACGATCAGGAAGATCAGCGTGCCGACACCAGAGAAGAAGATCGTTGTGTTCGGAGGGAATCCGATCAGCAACGGCACGAGGAACGTCGCCCCGAACATCGCAAGAACATGCTGGAACCCCAGCCCGATCGTCTGCGGCCAGGCGAGCCGCTCGTCCGGCGCTACTACCTCTGTGGGCGGTATGTGCTTACCGTCCCCGTGAAGTTTCCATAGCACCGTTACTGGTCCTCCTTGTGCGAAAAAGGCGTTGTCCTGCCCTATTTATGAGCGTTTTCCTGCCTAATCCGACTATTTCGGCACGCTACCATTGGATTTGCGGGGCAGCGTCCGAGCAAAGTACTAATCCATGTCCGTAAGACGAACGCTTCAAAGCGGAATACGGCGAAGACGACCGTGTCACTGACCGGCACGTGACATCGAGCTCCCCCTTGTCACCTGTCACGGCCGGCGGTCGGCGGGGCACGGCGGCGAGCACCTCGTTGGCGCCCCTTCTGCACGGGACGCGGCGTGCGGGGCAGGTCCTCGGGGCCTCCCCTGCGGCCATCTATCTTCGCTTCGACGGCGTCGCCGACCCGGACGTCGTCGCGCTTGTCCCCACATCGTCGGTACGGCTTCCGCTCGCCATGGTCGTCGGCGGAGCGCTGCCCGCGCTCGTGGGCGACCCTCCCGTCGAGGTCGGTGATGGCACGTTGCGTGTCGGCGAGGACGTGTGGATGCCGACGCGCTGGTTCGAACCGCGCCCCCGAGGGTTCACCGAGCCCGATGCAGACCGAGTCACGGGTGCCGACGGACAGCTGCGCCGGTTGTCGGCCGCCGAGCTCGGCGTGGAGAGCGAGCGGGCGCGCGCGGCGATCGCCGCCCTCCTGGCGGCCGACCCGCGACCGGTCTGCGCGCTCCTCGGCGAGGGACCGGGCCTCACGCCGGCCGGCGACGATGTCGTGGCCGGCGGCCTCGCCGCGTGTGCGCTCCTCGGACAGGCGGCCGCACTCGCTGCGGTGCCGGAGATCCTCGACCGAGCCCGTGTGGCCACCACATCGTTGTCCACGGCGCTCCTGTCGTGCGCGGCAGCGGGACAGGTCGTGCCGCAGGCCGCTCGCTTCCTCGCCTCGCTGTGCGGCAGGGAGGACGTGGCGGATGCCCTCTCAGAGCTGCGGTCGGTTGGCACGACGTCGGGCACCGCCCTCGCCTTCGGCATCGTCGCCGCCCTTTCGTGAGCCGGGCGACGCTTTCCACGCTGACCTCGGAGGTTCGGCGCGGTCAGGCCGACCCGCGAGACATCGCTGCGGCAGCCTTGACCGCCGCAGCCGCCGCCGGCGGCGTGTTCTGGGAGCTCACAGCCGATCGGGCGCGGGCGGATGCGGGGTCGCTTCACGCCCTTCTGCGTGAAAACGCAAGGCCGGGACCCCTGTGTGGGGTGCCAGTCGCGGTGAAGGACGCCTTCGCCGTTGGCGGGCTGCCGCAGCATCTCGGCCTCACACGAACGGTTGTGAGCGTCCACGACGCCGCGGCGGTCGGGACGCTTCGTGACGCCGGCGCGATCGTGATCGGCACCACCGCGATGGACCAGCTCGCCTGGACGATGACCGGCCAGGCGCCCGGATACCCCCGGTGCGAGAACCCGCTCCTTCCCGGCCACCTCCCCGGCGGGTCCTCGGGCGGCGCGGCCGCGGCGGTCGCGGCGGGCGTCGCGCCGCTGGCGCTCGCGGCCGACTCCGCGGGGTCGGTGCGCGTGCCGGGCGCGTGGTGCGGCGTCGTCGCCTTCAAGCCGAGCTTCGGCGCGATCGATCTCGACGGGTGCGCGCCGCTTGCGCCGCCGCTCGACACTGCCGGGATCCTCGCGCGGGGAGTCGACGACTGCCGCCTCGCCTTCGCCACGCTGTCGGACGGCGGCGCAGCGAGAGCAGTGCGATCTGCGGGAGCGGTGCGACCTGCGGGAGCGGTAGGACCTGCGGGAGCTGATTCTCGACGCGTCGGTATTCCCGCCGCGATGGTTGCCGCCACAGATTGCGAGCCCGCCCTGCTGGCGGCGTGGACGCGCACGCTCGAGCGCCTCGATAGCGCGCGGATCGAGATGCGCGACGTGGACTCACCTCCGCAAGTCCGTGGCGTCGGCGCAATCTTCGCGGCGAATCTCGCGGCGAGCTGGGGAGACCGCGTCGATGCCGAACCGCCCGATCTCGTGAGTCCCGACGTGCGCGCGGGCGTCGATTTTGGCCGCTCGCTAACGGCCACCGATTACCTCCGCGCGTCCGACGCGCTGGCCGGGGCGCGCCGACTCGCACCGTCGCTGTTCGGAGACGTCGACGTGCTGATCCTCCCGACCGCGCCGATCCTGCCTCCACCGCTCGACCAGCCCGCTCCTGTCAGCGTCGCGAGCGCGTTCACGCGACCCTGGAGCGCGTTCGGCTGCCCTTCGATATCGCTCCCGTGTGCCGTGCGCGAGATCAGCGGGTGCGGCGTGCAACTCGTCGCGCGGCCCGGCGAGGACGCGCGGCTGCTGAGCTGGGCTCGCGAGCTCGAGGATCTCATCGCCGGCTAGAGCCAGTGGTCTGGTCCGTTGGGTTGGCCTCGGTCGGTCCGGCCCGCGCGGTCACGGTTGGCACCGACCGCGAGAACGAGCGGTTCGTCGCCGCCCCGGCAAGCTCGGCCGCTAATGCGTCCGCCGTCCGCTGTCCGCCATCCGCCGGCCGCCATGCGCCGTCGGTGGTCCGCCGTCCGTGGTCCGCCGTCCGTGGTCCGCCGGAGGACGAAATCGTCCGAATCTCCCTTCCTCGGCGCCCGCTGGGGGACACAGGGATTCCCGGACCACCAGATGGTCCGGAAATCCCCGCCTGCCCCTGAGAGTCGTGAGCCGGGGATTCTCGGACGATCGCTGCGGCCAAATCGGCCGCGCGAACGTTCATCCAGGCGACGGATCGGCACAAGCTCCCACTGGGAGGCCCGCGCCGGGCAGGTTGCACCGATGCACCGATCCGATCGGGACTCCATCGCAAGCCGCCCGCCGAACCTCTCCCATTCGGACGTTGTCCCGAGCCGGGATGCCGGTACGGCATTCCGTGCTCAGGATCGACCGCGCGCCGGGCCGGCCTTGCACCGAACGGGACCCGCACCGGGCATCGTCAGGTCCGCCCGCCCCCGGCCCACTTCAGAATCCCGCCGACGCTCCAACCGGGGGATCCAAGGCCGCTGTCCGCGGCACGTTCTCCCACCGCATCGGCGTCAAAGATGCCCGGGCCCCGCGCCGGAATTCGTGCCGGTCATCAGGCAACGATCTCGACACTAAATTGAGCGTTCATTCAAGAGAGAGAGGGGGCTAGGCGTACGACAAGGGACGTCTGCGGGCGACGGGCGTCTGAGGGCCAGAGTGTGCCGTACCGCTCGGGATTCAGGCTGCGGCGCGCCGGATCTGCGCGTCGAACTCTTGTGCGGCCGCGCGCATCCCGGCGGTCAGATCGTCGCCGTGTGCGGCGCCGGCGATCCCCCGGGAGACGCTGATGATGAACGCACGGCTGCCTGCCTCGACGTTGGCACGAACAGATGCGTCGAGGTCGCCGCCCTGAGCGCCGACGCCGGGAATCAGGATCGGCACATCGGGCGGGACGTCGGCGCGAATCTCTTCCATCTCGCGGGGGTAGGTGGCACCGACGACGAGTCCGAGCCGCGCCTGCGCCGTCCATTCGCCGGCGACCCTCCTGGCCACCTGCCGGTACAGAGGCAGTTCGTCGATGAGCAGATCCTGGAATTCGCCCGCTCCAGGGTTCGAGGTGCGTGCCAGCACGAAGATCCCGGCGCCGGGCCGATCGAGGAAGGGCCGCAGCGCCTGCTCGCCGAGATAGGGGTGGACCGTGACCGCGTCGGCGCCGACCTCGTCGAACACGGCACGCACGTAGCCCTCGTTGGTCGAGCCGATGTCGGCGCGCTTCGCGTCCAGGAGCACGGGGACGTCGGGGGCGACCCGGCGGATGTAATCGACGGTCCGTCGCAGCGCCTCCCAGCCGGCGGCGCCCATCGCCTCGTAGAAGGCCGCGTTCGGCTTGAAGGCGGCAGCGATGTCGTGCGTCGCGTCGACGATGCATTCGTTGAAGCGCACCACGCGTTCCTGCGCGGAGAGCGAGCGGTCGATGGTCTCCGGGAGCGATGCCGGCGACGTGTCGAGCCCCACGCAGAGATGAGCGCCGGTGGCGACGCGAGCATCGAATAGCTCGCCGAACGTTGGCAGCGGTGACGGACTGAGGTTGTGGCTCACCAGGTCTTGATCTTCTCGATTGGGTGCACAGGCGCAAGCCGCATTCGCACGTCGAGCGCGCTGCAGCCGTGGATCGTGCACCGGATCGTATTGAGGTCGGCCTCGACGAGCTCGGGCACCGTCGCGACGAGCAGCGCGAAGCGAAGGATCAGCTCCCGGAGCGCCGCCCGATCGAGCGGGCGTCCGCCGGGGAAGTTCGCGAGCTCCGCCGCGACAGGCTCGCATGCGTCGATCAGCTCGTCGGCTTCGACGTCGGTGACCGGCGGCAGCCGGAACGCCGTCGCCTTCCCATATCCGGCCTCGCGCCCGCCGAGCCCGACGGCGATCACCGTTCCCAGGTCAGGATCGCGCACCGCGCCCACGAGCACGTCGGCGCCTGGCGGCGCGAGCGGCTGGACGATCGCGCCATGCCATCGCTGTCCCGCTGCCCGCACGCCGCGCCCCAGCTCCTCCCAGCCCGACGTGATCGCATCCTCGCCGCGTAGGCCCAGCAGGACGGCATGAATCTCGCTGGCTCGGGCGGGTGCGGGTAGGTTCGCCTTCAGTGCGACGGGGCCGGCGATCGCATTGGCCGCATCAAGCGCCTGGCGGAGATCGCTCGCGCGCTGCACCGTCGCCAACGGAACGCCATGCGTGGCCAATAGTTCCTCGAGCTGCTCCACATCGAGCCAGCCGCCGGCGGGGCGCTGCTCGAGGACGGAGTCGATGATCGTGCGGGCCGCTTCCGCGTCGATGTCGCTGTAGGTGGCGGCTCGCCCAACGGGCGGGAGAGCCACGCGCGACGTTCGGCCGCGCGCGCCAGCACCGCGGCGCACGCCTCGGGGAACAGGAAGTTCGGGACGCCAGGCGGAGGCGGGGTGGGTAACCGGCCGTCCGAGCCGACGACGCAGGCCGCTGCCGGCTTCGACCCTCCCGCGCAGGCATCCGTGATCGATTGCAGGATCGGTGCGGCGCCGCCACCGTGCTGATCGACGTAGCACGGCATCACCGCATCGATGGCGGGATCGGCGAGCAGCCGGCGGATGGCCTCTTCGTACTCGCGCGCTCCGGCGTCGAAGCTCATGATCAGCGGGTTCACAGCGCGGGCGGTGCGTCCGACTTCCAACCCTCGCGTCGTGCAGCTCTCGGCAGCGAGGTTCGCAAGCGACCGCGAGTTGCTGACGATCCCGATGTGCGGGCCTCGCGGCAGCGGCTGGCTCTCGAACAGCTCGGCTGCCTGACAGAGCTCCTCGCCGCTTCGGAAGCGGAGCACGCCCGCATGGCGCAAGACGGCTTCGAAGATCTCGTCGCCGCCGAGAGCGGCTGCTGTCTGTGACGCCAGTTCGCCGCCGGCGCGTTTCGTTCGTTCGTCTCCCTTCAGCACGAGGATCGGCTTCTCGCGCGAGACGCGCTGGGCGACGCGCAGGAAGCGACCCGGATCGCCGAAGCTCTCGATGTACAGCATCACCGCTCGCGTCCGTTCGTCCTCGGCGAACCGCTCCAGCAGGTCGCTGGTCGACACGTCGGCACGGCTGCCAAGCGACGCGAACGCCGAGACGCCGAGCCCGCGCGCGGCCGCATAGCCGAGTAACCCAAGCCCCGACGCGACCGTGTGCGAGCCGATCGCCAGGCCGCCCTGTCGGAGGCGAGCTCCGCTGAAAGTGGCGTTGAGGCTGACATCGGATGCCGTGTTGAGAACGCCGAGCGAGCCCGAACCCACCATCCGCATTCCGGCGGCCCGGATGACGTCGACCAGCCTCTGCTGCTGCTCTGATGACATCGCTTGCGACTTATCGCCGTCGGTGGACAGCACGAGCAGCGCGCGTGCTCGGGCGGCGCCCGCCGCCACGGCGTGTTCGAGCAGCTCCTCCCCCGCGGCGGCGACGATCACCAGTTCGGGCGCGACCTCGAGCTCGCCCAGGCTGTGCACGGCGGGAATGCCACAGATCACACCCCCATCGGGATCGACGGGTAGGACCTGGCCGCGGAAGCCCCCGGTGCAGATGTTGGTCATCACCTGCCCCAGCAGGTTCCCCGACGGTCCGGCCGCGCGGACGACGGCAATCGAGGACGGCGCAAGCACCGAACGAAGTGCGGCGACCGCGCCGACATGATCGCGCTCGCCGATCCGCTCCTGGACGGCCCGGCCCGGCGCGATGTCGAGGGAAACCGTCACCTCGCCACCTGACCCCACACGGCCGACCGCGAAGCCTGCGTGCTCGAAGAAGACGCACCATCGCCCCGTTCTCGGCCATCACCTCCGCGTCGAAGCGACGAATCCCACGCTCCGCCCCAACCGATGCGAGCTGCTCGAGCATCCGAGTCCCGATCCCGCGCCGCTGGAACTCGTCCGCGACCGCGAACGACACCTCCGCCACGCCCTTCTCGCGCAGCTCGACGTAGGCGGCGGCGACGACGACCCGCCCGGACTGTCGGCCGATCATCGCGAACCGCCGGCCGCCGCTGGCGTCCGCCTCCAGTCGCGCCACCAAGTCCGAGCGCGGATAGCCCCGAAAGCGCAGGAACTGGCTCTCCCAGGAGAGCTCGTCATAGAACGACTTGATCTCGTCGTAGTCCGCCGGGGACGGCGTCTGCAGGCGGACTGTCGACCCATCCCGGAGCAGTACATCGCGGACGAGAGCCCGCGACGCGCCGCGAGGGCTGACGCTGGATGCCGAGCTCATCGCGAGTACGGTGCCGGGAACCCGGCCCGAGCGCATCCGTGAAAGTCCGCGAGCCGATACGTGAGCCACGCCTCCACACGGCTTCACCGGCGACTACGCTCCCGGGCGTGAAGCGTGTCTTGTCTTCTGCGGGTCGAGCGCAGGTCGTCTCCCGGACTACTCCGAGGCGACCGACGAGCTGGGCCGCCTGCTGGCCGGGCGCGGCTTGGAGCTCGTCTACGGTGGAGCGAGCGTGGGGCTGATGGGAGTGCTGGCCGACGCGGCACTGGACGCCGGGGGCACGGTGATCGGCGTGATCACAGACCGACTCGTCGAGCACGAGATCGCACACACCGGGCTGACGAAGCTGCACGTCGTGGGCACGATGCACGAGCGCAAGGCGCTGATGGCCGAGCTGTCGGATGGTGTGATTGCACTTCCGGGTGGGACCGGAACGCTCGACGAGCTGTTCGAGCTGTTCACTTGGAGCCAGCTCGGCCTGCATCACAAGCCGCTCGGCCTGTTCGACATCGCCGGGTATTGGCGACCTCTGCTCGCCTTTCTGGAGCACGCCGTCACCGAGGGATTTGTACGCGCCGAGCACCTCGACGAGCTTGTGGTCGATCGGTCGGCGCCTGCGCTCGTGGACCGTCTTGCCTCCTACCGCCACAGAGCCCAGGACAAGTGGCCGAAACGCGCTCAGGCCGTACCGAACACGCGGTCACCGGCGTCGCCCAACCCCGGACGGATATAGGCGTTCTCGTCGAGCTCGCGGTCGACCGCCGCGGTCCAGATCGGCACGTCCGGGTGCTCCAAGCTGACGGCCTCGATCCCCGTGGGAGCCGCGACGAGGCAGACCAGCTCGAGCCTTTGCGCCCCCGCGCGTTTCAGGTGGTGCAGTGCGCGCACCGCGCTCCCACCGGTGGCAAGCATCGGATCGAGCACGTACACCCGGGCTGAGGGCAGGCCAGGCGGCAGCCGCTCGTAGTAGTCGACCGGCACCTTCGCATCTTCGTCGCGATAGATGCCCAGGTGCCCGACGCGCGCTTCGGGAAGCAAACGGAGGAAGCCCTCGACCATCCCCAGCCCGGCGCGCAGGACGGGGACGATCGTCACCTCGTCTCGCAGGCGCACGCCCGCCGCGGGCTCGAGTGGCGTGTGAATCTCGACCTCCCTCACCGGCAGCTGCCTCGCGACCTCGACGGCCACGATCGCCGCCGCCTCGGACAGGACCTGGCGGAACGTGGCGTGCCGCGTCTCGCGGTCGCGCAGCACCGTGATTCGATCTGCGAGAACCGGGTGCTCGACGACATTCAGGTTCTGCGGCACGGCGCGATGTTAACCGCGAGTCACGCCGGCGCGCGTACAGCCTCACGAGGACGGCACGAGGGCGGCACTCGGTCCTTCGCCGTTTGCCTCACGCGACAGCCGGGAAGTGCTGACTTGACGGCCGGTTCACACCGAAAATCGGCGCGAGACGCCGGCATCAGAGGAGGCATGATGAGGCACCTGAAGCTGACCGTCGCCCTTACTTCCACGAGCACTCGCAGTCAGCCAGCCCTGGCGCTGTCGTTGAAGGCGGGCTTGGCCACGAACCCGTATTGACTGGACTTCCCTCGCCGGAAGCTGCCGGTGGCCACGCTGATGACCCACGGCCTCGGCAGGCTGCCGTTCGGACGCTGCAGGAAGGCGGCAAACAGCTGGGTCGACTGGGGACAGGTGATGTTCGAGTCCTTGAAGATGCTGACCCAGTACGGACCGGCTGGGAATGAGAGGGCACCGATGCGGTCGTTGTGCAGCACCCGGAAGGTCGCGGGGCAGCGCGTGGTCTTGGTGGGGAAGCGGTTGCCGCCGCCGCCCGAGGGATCGGGCTCAAGGCGGAATCCGTAACTGACCGATCCCCGAACGAACGAGGCGTCGTCCGGAAGCAGCACCCAGCCGCCCGGCAGGACACCGTCGAAGTCCATGAGGAACCCTTGGAGCAGGGACATGGCCTGCGAGCAGGTCGGGGAAAGCGGCCCGAGACGATCGAGGATGTACCGCCCCTTCTTGATCACGAGGGGTCCGATCCGATCGTTTTGGGTGAGGACGAGACGCTGGCTACAGACCAGTCCGCCACCGCCGCCGCCACCGCCGGCGCGCTGGACGTTGAACGATTGCCCGCGGGAGTTCGTGAAGCCCCCGCTCCCGACGCCGCGGATGATGGTCTTCCAGCCGCCCGGGAGCCGGCCGTCCCAGTCGTTGAGGAACTGGGTGAAGAGCTGCGATGCCGACCCGCAGCTCAGCCCGCTGGCAGTGATGTTGTAGGGCCCGCCGGGCAGGGAGAGCTTGCCGATGCGGTCGTTGTGCAGGACCTGGAACGTCCCTGGGCACTTCACGGTCGCAGCTCGACTTTGGCCGGCGAGCCCGATGCAGAGAATCGCACCGGCGGCGAGTCCCAACCCCAAGAGGACGGCCCGCCGTGAAGCGCCGGCGGCAAGAATCGAGCGACATGACATGGAAGGGCCCCTCCTCTGGGAAACGTCCGCGGAAGTCCGTGAGGCCGTTCCGCGATGGCGAGTTCTGCGTGAGTTGTAGCGCGACTCTCGGCGGCGAGTCACCTGCGCGGCGTCTTACGCCGTTGCGCTTGCCGGCGCGCGTCCGGACGGCGACTCGAGAGTCCGCGTCGCGGCGTCGATGAAGCCGCCGGCAATCGCGTCCCCGATGCCGCCGACCGGGATGAAGCGTGGCACGGACATGCTTGCGGCGAGGTCGAGGTCAACGCGCGTCCCCTGCTCCTCCCGGAACCGCCACGTTACGGCGAATTTCGAGGCGCCCGCGTCCGCGATGCGCGTGAGGCGGATCGTGCCCGGCGGCTCGGATACGACCGCCAGGACAAGATCAAAATCCTTGACCAGCGGCCCCCGAGCGAGGTGGAGCTTCGCCCGGACCTTCCTGGGCCGACCGGTTGGGTCACGCTCGAGCACCTCGACGTCGCGAACGGCCTCGGGGTACCACGTTGGGTAGCGATCAACCGCCTCCAACAGCTCCCGACAGCGATCGAGCGGCGCCGCCACGACGGCGCTGGCTGTCCCGTGCAGGTCCTTCATGGCCCAGAGAGTGTCACGGTTGGAGCACGATCCGTCCGCGGACGCCACCTTCGGCCAGGTGAGCGACCGGCCGAGAGGTCAGCGAACGAGACGGAAGAAGGTCCGCAGGTCGTCCACGAGCACGCCGGGTTGCTCAAGAGCGGCGAAGTGCCCGCCGCGCTCGGGTGCGTTGTAGAAGCGCAGATCGATGAACCGCTGCTCAACGAGCCGCCGGGACAGCCGAAAGATCTCCTTGGGGAAGATCGTGCATCCGGTCGGGACCGAAACCGGCGGGAGGCTGCGATCCCGCAAGCTCTCCCAATAGAGCCGCGCCGACGAGGCGCCGGTGGCGGACAGCCAGTAGAGCATCACGTTGTCGAGCAACTCGTCACGCGTCAGCACGTTCTCCGGATGGCCGTCGCAGTCCGTCCACGCCCAGAACTTCTCGACGATCCAGGCGCACTGCCCGGCGGGTGAATCCAGCAGGGCGTAGCCGAGCGTCTGCGGCCGGGTCGACTGCTGCTTGGAGTAGCCCGTACCCCAGCGGCGGTGATTGGCGAAGTCGCTGAGCGCCGCCTGTTCTTCGGTGGTCAGCTCCCCGAGTTCACTGAACACCGAGGCGGGCACGACCGGCATCGTGAGGTGGATACCGGCGAGGTGCTGCGGATCGGCGAACGCGAGCTGCGTGCTGACCACCGAACCCCAGTCGCCTCCGTGAGCGCCGTAGCGCGTATAACCCAGGCGGTCCATCAGCTGGGCCCAGGCGCCGGCGATCGCTCGCCGTCCCCATCCAGACTGGGCCGGCTTGTCGCTGAAGCCGTAGCCAGGCAGTGACGGGCACACGATGTCGAACGCGTCCGCCGCGTCGCCGCCGTGCGCTGGAGGGTCCACGAGGGGGCCGATGACCTTCATGAACTCGGCGACGCTGCCCGGCCATCCGTGCGTGAGGAGCAGCGGCAGCGGATCGGGGTGCGGCGAGCGCGCGTGCAGGAAGTGGACGCCGAGGCCGTCAAGCTCGGTGCGGAACTGAGGCACGGCGCCGAGCTGGGCCTCGGCGCGGCGCCAGTCGTAGTCGGTGCGCCAGTACTCGCAGAGCTCCTGCGCATAGGCGAGCGGTACTCCCTGGGACCAGTCATTCACCGTCTCGCGCTCTGGCCACCGCGTGCGCGCGAGCCGATCGCGCAGGTCGTCGAGCTCGGCAGCCGCGATCTCGATCCGGTACGGCTCAACGACGGCGGACATTCACCGACCCGGGCCGGACGGGACGAGCGGTTTGCCTCCGGTCGCGAGCGCCTCGATCAGGTCGGCGGCGTGCGCCGTGCCGGAGCGGCGACGCAACCGCTCGCCAGCCGTCGCCACTCGGGCCCGCGTGCCGGAGTCGGAGAGCAGTGTCGACAGCGCCTGGTCAAGTAGGTCGTCGGAAAACGTGTACGTCGACAGCCGCACGCCACAGCCGGTCTCGGCCACGCGCTGCGCGTTGTCGTGCTGATCCCAGAAGATCGGGAGGACGAGCATCGGTTTGCCGTGCCACAGGCACTCGGTGGTCGTGTTGTTGCCGCCGTGTGTGACGACGGCGTCGACATGCGGCAGGACCGAGACCTGGGGAAGGAACTCAGCGCCGGTCATGTTCTCAGCGAGCTCGTACTCCGCGTGCTGGGGCCCCTTGCTGACGATGTAGTGGTGCGGCGTCCGCGCCAGCGCTTGGACGAGACGCTTCATCAGCGGCACATCGGCCGACCCGAGCGAGCCAAGGCTGACGTAGATCAGCGGACCGTCGTGCTCGGGCGGAGTCCACGGCTCATCGGTCGCGCGGACGCTCGTCTCGAGGTTGTGCCACGTCGGCGGCAGCGGCGCGTTGCGCCGGTACTCGAGCTCGCGTGGGTAGATCGTGAGGTTCAGCCACGGCGATTCGTGGATCATCTCCCCCGCTGGCAGCGGCGGCGCACCCCGCTCGGCGCAAAACGCGGAGAAGCTCTCCTGGATGTCCTTGACCTGTTCCGAGTACTCGGCGCGGAATGCCGCCCACCCGGTTGAGTCCTCCGACGGCAGCCCGGAGAACGGCGGCGGAAGCGACGGGTCCTTGACCTCCAGCGGGTTGCAGGAAACGATCCTGACCCACGGTCGTCCACTGGCGGCGATCGCCGGAAAGCCGCAGACGTTGTCCTCGACGATGGCATCGGGCTCGAGGTCGCCGAAGATCTCCTCGAGGCGGCCGTCGACATACCGGGCGCCGTCGACGAGCGCCTGCCACGTCGGAGCGATGAATGTGCCGAGCTGCTCGATAGTGCTCTGGCGGAAGACCGGCGCCGTATCCCGGATGAAGTCCTTCCAGAATTGCCCGGGTTCCTCCGGCATGTCCGGCGGTGGGCCGAGGCGCATGAGCCGCTCCTCGAAGCCCTTCGCCTCGAGCGTCCCGGCGAACGACTCCTCCACCACGAACACGACTCGGTGACCCCGGGATTGCAGCACCGCCCCGATCCCGACGCAATTGTTCGTGGGACCGAAGGCTCCCTCGGGAAAGAAGACGATCGTCCTGGTCGTGCCGCTCGGGATCAGCGCAGCCTATTCGCCAGCGTGGGCGCTCGCCAGATCGACGGGCTGTGGCATTCGGCGAAGATCACGCCGCCGACGGGTGCAGCGCCATCGGCGCGAGCTGGGCTCGCGCCGATCCCAACCTAGCGCTGGGCGCCGGCCCGGCGGTGCGTGCCTGATCGACGTGACCGGTTGCCCGCGCGGCCCGCGCGGCCCGCGTGGGAGGGGCTTGTCCGGCGCTCGGCCGCGGCAGTGGGCAGTCCGTGCTCGAGACCGAGCCGGGTGGCGAACCGGCTGACATCGTGATGCTCGCCCGGTCCGACCAGCGTGATGCCGATGCCCTTCGCTCCGGCGCGGCCGGTTCGGCCGATCCGGTGAACATAGGTGTCGCCATCGGCGGGAGGATCGAAATTGATGACGTGCGAAATTCCGCTGACGTCGATCCCGCGGGCGGCGACATCGGTCGCGACGAGCGTGTCCACGTCGCCGGATTCGAACCGCGCGAGCGCCTGCTCGCGCTGGCGCTGCGACTTGTTGCCGTGCATCGCCACTGCATCCACTCCGTGAGCGCGAAGCCGTTTGACGAGGCGATCGGCGCCGTGCTTGGTCCGCACGAACACCAGTGTCAGCTCGCGGTCGCGCCGCAGCTCGGTGACGAGCGCGTCGAGCCGGTCCTCATGGGAGACTGGGAGAAAGCGGTGCTCGATATCGATTGCCGCGCGCCTGGCCGTCGGACCGCGTTCGTGGATGGCCGGGTCCCGGGTGTACTCCTGGGCAACCCGGCCGGCCTCGCCGTCGAGCGTCGCCGAGAAGAACAGCGTCTGACGGGTCGTCGGGCAGAGCGCGACGATTCGGTCGACCGCGGGTCGAAAGCCCATGTCGAGCATCCGGTCAGCCTCGTCGAGGACGAGCATGCGGACGTTCTTCAGCGAGAAGGCGCCGCGCGCCAGAAGATCCTCAAGGCGCCCGGGCGTCGCGACCAGCACATGGGAGCGGGCTGCCTCCCGCGCCTGCTTGACGAGGCCGACGCCTCCATAGACGGCTGTGACCCGGAGCGCGCGGGCATGCGCGATCGCGTGAATCTCGTCCACGATCTGGGTGGCGAGCTCACGCGTCGGGGCGAGAACCAGGGCGGCCGGTCGCGGATCATGAGCCTCGATCCGTTCGACAAGCGGGATACCGAACGCGAGCGTCTTGCCCGAGCCGGTGGGGGATTTCGCGAGCACGTCGCGACCAGCGAGAACATCGCCGATGACGTCGCGCTGAATCGCGAACGGGTGAGTAAAACCCTGCTCAGAGAGCGATCCGAGCACGGCGTTTGAAACGCCGAGATCGGCAAAGGACTGCGTAGACATGTAGAACTCCTTGGCGGCGCTGGGGCCGCGAACGATTCGGGAGGCTATTGCTGACCCGAACCGCTATCTGCGGGACCCAAGCGAGCTGCCTCGCGGCCGACGGCGTCGACCACTGCGGGTCAACGTAGCAGCTTCAGCGCCCGTCTCGACCGGCTCGCATGCCGCTTGCAGCCACACGCGCTCGAGCGGCGGGTGCCACCACGGGGGTTGATCGCCGCAGAGAACGTACGTACCGTCGGGCATGCGGTCGACGAGCCCCTGCTCGCGCAGGGTCGCCAACGCGAGGGTGACTGAGGGGCGCTGCGCGCCAGCGAGCTCGCCGAGGGTCTGATGCGTCAGGCTGATCGGGACTGTCAGTCCGCGCGGGGTGACGCGCCCCCAGGAAGCGGCCAGGTACCACAGCGTCCCCAGCAGCCGGTCCTCAATCCGTCGCAGATGACTGAGCGCGAGGAAGATCTGCAGCCGGCTGGTGCGGCGTACGAGCCGGTCCGCGAACGCCAGGGAGAGCTCTGGCGAGCGTGTGATCAGTGCGGTGATCCGCTGGTCGAGCACCGCGAACCGGGCGCGGTGGAAGACCTCCCAGCCGGGCTGCACCGGCTCGGCGTCGGTGAGTGGAGGACCCTCCGACGGCCGCACAATGTCTCCCGGCCCGACGATCTCTATCGCCAACGCTCCCGCGATGTCGACGCGCCGAGCCACGAGCCCATCGAGGAGCAGCAGGCCAAAGCTCGTGACGGGGTTGAGCTGGGGTGGAGCCCAGCTGCCGCGCCCGGCCTCGACGACGCGGGCGTGGAGGAGCGGTGTCGCTTCCTCCCGCTGGCGCTCGGGGAGCCGCTCTGCAAGTTCCTGGTCCTCCTGAAGGATGAACACGACGCCACCGTCGCCGGCGGGAGGCGATGGCCTCCGATCCCGCGCCCGAGTGTGGAGCGCAGCCGCGTCCGCTCGAAGTCTGCTGGACGTCTCGCGACGCTCGACGGCTGTCCTGCGTGCTAGCGCCGCCTCCGCGGCGAGCGCGTCGCCTGACCGGCCGAAGATCTGGCGGTCGGCAGCGATCTCATCGGCGGCGCTTCGGTCCGCCGACGTCGTCCCGGGTGGTTCGTCTGTGCCGTCGCGTTCGAGCATCTCCACGCGCCAGGTGGTCGGTGCGTGCACGAGGCGTCAACCGACGCCGAGCTGAACCATAACGCCCGCGAGCACCGCAACGAGGCGATCAGCTCGACTGTCGTGAACGCCGATCGCGCAGTCGTCGCTCGGCACCGGCCAAGCGCCGCTCGAGCTCTCGGAGGCGCGGCGTTGATCCCTCACCCCATCGGTAGAGCTTGGCCCGCAGAAGCGCGACGCGGTCGCGGCAGTAGCGCGCCTCGGCCTCGAGTAACTCGATGTCCTTCGCGGCGCTCACCCGTCGAACTCCAGAACGGAGTACGCGCTCCAGCCGAGCACCTCGCAACAGCCGCTCACCGAAGCACTGTCCTGCGTGCGCCACACGACAAACGGCTGGCGCGCGCCCATGTCGAAGATCGCCATGACGGTCCCGCCTCGCAGTGGATCCGGGCTGCCCACCGCAGTCATGCAGTCGATGCTGCCCCGGCGCGTCCACAGCTTCTCGATCCGGCGCACGGTGGGCGCCCGGCCCATGTCGAGCTGCACGCGTGCGCGGATGTCGAGATACGCATGCTCGGTCGCACGACCGTTGTCGTCGCCGGGGATGCCCGGGATAAAGAACGCGGTCACCGGAGTCACAGCCCGCGGTCGCGGGCGTCCTTGCTCAGCGCGACGCTGAGCGCGGCGGGCTGGGTGCGAGCTTCGAGCTCAGCGAGCCGCCGGTCTTGTCGCTCCGATTCCCGATGGACGGAGTCCTGGAGCGCTTCGACGAGGCGCTCGACATGCTCGAGTCGGGCCTGGAGAGCCTGAACCGCGCTCGTGTCGTCCTTCCGCGGCGCCGTTGCCGAGGCGTCGGCCGTGCGGCGGATCTGACGAATTCGCGTGATCAGCCCCTCTCGGTCGCGCATGGGGCTCACCGCTTCCCTGGACGCTTGTCTCCGGGCGGCCGCGGCGGATACTGCTCGCGTTCCGCGTCGGTCATCTGCCGGATGACGAGCTGGCCGTTCTCCACCTGCTCAGCGACGAAGTCCAGCTTCTCCCGGCGTTTCTCCTCGGCACGTTCTCGTGTCGTCTTCGGTCCGGTTGGCCGGCTCGGTCGGTCGGGCATCCTCCGTCTCCCTTCACCGGCGCGATCACGTTCGTTCAGGCGAGGTTCGCTGCGTCGGCGTGCTGAACCCCGCGAGCGACTGACGTCACCCGTCATCTTTCACCGTAGCACGCACCTCCAGCGGTTCTTGCGGGGGCCGGTGCGAGGGAGTAGTCTCGATCCAGCGCTGACCCCGCGGTCATTCGCTCAGCCTTGAGCTCGTTGTCACCGACGCGCAACCGCGCCGAGGCGTGGGACGCGAGGCCCATGATCGACTCCGCGGGGCCAGTCGTCCATTGGCGCCGAACGGAGACCGGATGTCACAACCTTCTCATCGCTCGACGCACTCATCTGACGCCGCTCTCGCCCGGTCGGCCGACTGACCATGGAGTCATCCCGGCCCCAGGTCACGACTGAGATCACGGTCGTTGGTGGTGATCGATACCGAATCGAGGGGACCGCTGAGGATGCCGAGCGCGCGATTCTCAACGCTGCCAGAGGCTCGATCATGGAGTTCGCGTGGTTCGATGACGCCGACACGGGCGAGCGCATCGGAATCAACCCCGAGCACGTCGTACTTCTGCGAGTTCCCCCGTCCTAGTGAGTCGCCGTCGGTCGGATGATTGCCCTGACGCTGCTCGTCGTGTCGGTTGCGCTGGCGGATTCGCTGAACCCGTCGACAGTCATTCCGGGGCTCTGGCTCGCGTCTGTCCCGGCAGCGGGCCGGCTCGCCAGCTTCACCCTCGGCGTGTTCGCCGTGTACACGGCGGGCGGGCTCGTGCTGCTGTTCGGTCCCGGACGCGTGCTGATCAATGCGCTGCACCATGTCCATGGGCCGTTCGAGCACATCGCCGAGGCCGTCGGTGGATTGGTTGTCCTCGCTGTCGCCGTTGCCCTGTGGCGCTCACGGGCGAAGGGAGATGATCAACCGCGGACGCGCCGGTCGTACACGCGCGCATCCGCGTTTGCGCTCGGCGCAGGGATCATGGCGATCGAGCTGCCCACGGCATTCATGTACTTCGGAGTCATCTCGGCGATCCTCGCGGCACATCAAGCGGTGCCCGTCGAGTTTGCCCTGGTGGTCGCGTACAACGTGCTGTTCGTCGCGCCACTCATCGTGTTGCTGGCGATCCGCCACTGGGGTGGGCCGCGAGTCGACCTATGGATCGCGTCCGCCGAGGCGCGGGTGCGCTACGTGGGACAGTTGGCCCTCAGTGGCGTAGCGGCCCTCGCCGGCACCGCGCTCCTGGCGATCGGCCTGAGCGGACTCTTCGCCGTCTCGACCTAGTGTCCCGACACTAGATCACCCAGAAGGCGACGACCGCGTACTGCAGTGCCGCCGCCGCGACCACGAGCAGATGAAACACCTCGTGGTATCCGAATACCGCCGGTACCGGGTCGGGGCGCTGGCGCGCGTAAATAACGGCGCCCACGCTGTAGAGGATGCCGCCGAGCGCCAAGGTGCCGACAGCCACGAACCCGAGCCGATCGATGAGTTGCGGCATCGCGATGACGGCGATCCAACCGGCGGCGACGTACGTCCCAGCCACGAGCCAACCGGGTGCGTCAATCCACAGCAGCTTGAACACTGCGCCACCCAGCGCCACGCACCAGGCGGTGATCAGGATCACCAGACCGAGGGTCCCGCGCAAGACGAGCAGCGCGAACGGTGTATAGCTCCCGGCGATCAGCACGAAGATCATCGTGTGATCGAGTTTCCGCATGCGGGCGCGCGCGCGTACGGTGCGCCAGTCGATTCGGTGATAGAGCGCGCTCGTGCCGAAGAGCGCGGCGACGCTGAAGGCGTAGATCGCGATCGCGACCCGCGATCGCGGCGATCCGGCATCGAGGACAAGCAGGACACCCGCGGCCAAGGCGACCGCGAACGTCCATTGATGGAGGACCCCGCGCAGGCGAGGTTTCACCAATGCGTCGGGTCCAGCGAGAGCGGACATGATCGCTGTCCGGACGGCGTGGTGCCTACGCCTCTTCCGGCTCCGGCGACTCGGCAATCCCGGCCGGCACGGCCACGCCGTTCTCGTCGAGGACCGGGGAGTCGTCTGACGCTGCTTGCTTACGAGCGTCCTTGCGGGCCTGCTTATCAATCCGGCGCTCACGAAGTTTGTGTTCGCGGTTGAGCTTGGCCATGGTCGTCTTCTTGTTGCGCTGCGCCATGCTGCCGTTCCTTACGTTCGAGTTTCGCCGGCGATCGTGTGCGCGCGGGCCGTGACTCAGCCCGCTGAGGGCTGAGTCGGCACACAGCCTCGGGCGACGGAGGCGCAACGCGCTTCCGTCGCCGTCGGTCCGTGATTGCTACAGCGCTTGGACGTTCGCCGCCGAGGGGCCCTTCTGGCCCTGCTCGGGGTCGTAGCTCACCTTCGCGCCCTCGGCCAGCGACTTGTAGCCGCTGCCCTGGATCGCGCTGTGGTGAACAAACACGTCCTTGCTCTGGTCATCGGGCGTGATGAATCCAAAGCCCTTGTCGTCGCTGAACCATTTGACGGTTCCTGTTGCCATGTGGCTTTCCCTCCAGGGATGATGTGCAGCGAAACTCGGATGACGCTGCAAGGGCAACGACTGCGGAAACGCGGGCACTTTGACGTGTTGAGCACTATTGCTCAACGAGTGATAGAGAAGTCTAGCGCGAACGCGGCAGCGTGAGCTAGGTCTTGGGCTTGGCGTAGTCGGCGAATCCCTGCCAGTCGATGACGACGCAGTCTGCGTCGCCGACGATCCACGCGTCGTGCCCCGGGGGCATGATCGCGAAGTCGCCCGGCCCGTACTCGACCTCCTCGCCCGCGTCCATGACGACCTTCATCCGGCCGGACACGAAGTAGCAGACGTGTCCGGCTTGACAGCTATCGGTGCCGGCGATCGGCTTGACGTGCTCTGACCACCGCCACCCTGGTTTGAACGTCGCGCGCCCGACCGGGCCGGCCACCAGGTTGACCAGCTCGAGCTGGCCGCTGTCGCCCGCGAACGGCCGCACCTCTTCCGGAGCGTCGAGGCTCATCCGAATCAGTCCCGTCATGTCACTTCCCTTAGTCGCTGTTCGATGGTCTTCCGTCGTTGACTGGCTCACGCCGCGCGGCCGTACTCGACTGGACGCGACGGGTCCGCACTCCACTCGTTGAACGACCCGTCGTACACGCCCTCGGCGTGGACGCCGATGCATTCCAGAGCGAGCAGCGCGACGGTCGCGGAGATCCCGCTCCCGCAGGTCGCGATCAGCTCTCGCGGCGGACGGTCGGGGTCGATCCCCGCATCCCGCGCGAGCCGTTTGATCGCCGCCGGCGCCGCCCACAGGCCGGTGGCGCCATCGACAAGCTCCTGGTAGGGCAGGCAGCGGGATCCCGGGATGTGGCCCGTGTTTGCGACGCCCGCCTCGCCGAGGAACAGGTGTCGTGGGCGAGCGTCCACGAACGTAGCGCCCGCCGACCGCGCCGCTTCCACTTCTGCCAACGTCCGCCGCAGCTGCGGCCTCGTGCGCGAGGTGAACACTCGGCGCGCGGGCGTCTCATGTCCATTGCTGACCGGACGGCCCTCGTCCTTCCAGGTGCTCCAGCCGCCGTCGAGCACTCTCGACTCGGCGCCGTAGTGGCGGAATGCCCACGCCACGCGGGCGGCGAAAATGCCGTAGTAGTCGTCATACGTGACGACGAGATCGCCGTCCCCGACGCCCAGCTCGGCGGCGCGCTCGGCGAACGTCTGGGCGCCGGCGACCTGCACCGGCACGGGATCAGCCGTGTCGATGAAGTCGTGCTCCCAGTCGACGAACGCGGCGCCCGGGATGTGCCCGTCGGCGTACTCCGCGCGCTTGGCGTGCGGCAGCGATGAGCTCGGGTGGCGACCGCGGACATCCAGCACGCGCACCCCTGCGTCGTCGAGGTGCTCGTGAAGCCAGCCACCCGTGACGAGCGGCCCGTCTCGCGGTTCGAACTCCGGCGATGGTGGTCCCATTTCTGCGCTCCTTGTGCGCCATCGCCGGTCCGTGCCGGCGCGGCCTAGGCTTCTTCGGCCATCGCAACCAGATCCTGCCGAGTGACCTTGCCGACCAGCTCGGGGTGATCCTCGCGCATATGCGCCTCAATCACCGTCGCTGCCTCCTCGACGCTTTCACCGCGTCCGAGGAATCCGCACTGACACCGGATGACCTTCGCCATGACCATCTCCTCTACGTCGAGCGCGACCATACGGCCGCTGGTTTGCACGCTTCTGCGATTCTCCTTGCACAAACCTTGGGCGACAACCGACCGACGCGAATTCAAATCTGCGGGCGCCTCGCCGTCGAGCTCGAAGGCCGCGAGCTGACGCCGAAGCTCCCGAGCGGTCAGGCACGCGTGCTGTTCACCTACCTCACGGTGACCCGGGCGCTCGCGTCCTCGCGCGACCAGCTCATCGAGGCGCTGTGGCCCTATCGCCAACCCGCCGGCGCCGACACGGCGCTGAGTGCGTTGCTATCTCGACTGCGCTCGGCCGTCGGCGCCGACGTTCTCTGCGGCCGCGGCGAGATCCGCCTCCAGCTCCCCGCGGAAGCGTGGATCGATCTCGAGGCCGCCGAGGAAGCGATCCACCGCGCCGAGGCAGCGGTCACGCAACGCGACTGGGCACGCGGGTGGGGCCCATCGCTGATCGCGATGTTCACCGCCCGACGCGGCTTCCTGCCCAACGAGGATGTTCCGTGGGCCACGGAATACCGCCAACGTCTGACGGAGATCCATGTCGCAGCGCTTGAGAGCTACGCCGCCGTTGCGCTCGGCGTCGGCGGGTCGGAGCTCGCGCCCGGCGAGCGCAGCGCGCGCGATCTAATCAAGCTCGCGCCGTACCGCGAGCGCGGGCATGCCCTGCTCATGGAGATTCTCAGCGCACGCGGCAACAGCGCCGAGGCGCTGCGCATCTACGAGCAACTCCGCCAGCGACTCCGCGACGATCTCGGCGCCACACCGGCGCCGGAGCTGCGCGAGCTCCAAGAGCGCCTACTCCAGCGTTGAGCGCCGCCGCCTGGCGCCGGCGCCGGGTTCAGCGCCGACGGCGGCGACGTGGATGTGGTTAGCCGCGGCGGTACTTCGCGACCGCCAGCGGCAGCGTGACGATGAGGATCCCGCCGCTCCACAGCAGCGCCCGGATCACGAAATACGAGCTTGGATGTCCGAGCAACGCCTCGGCGTGTGGACCGAGCGTGAGCGCACGGACGGAGTCGACCATCCAGGTCAACGGCTGGTGCTGGGCGAATACCTGTAGCCAACTGGGCATCGACGCCACCGGGACGTAGGCGCTCGAGACGAACGCGAACGGAAACACGATCATCCCCATCCCCTGGGCCGCCTGCGCGTTGCCGGCGAACAGTGCCATGGTGATGAACAGCCACTCGAGCGCGAACCCGAACAGCACCACGAGGCCGAACGCGGCGAGTGCCTCAAGCGCTGAGCCGTGCAGGGTGAAGCCGACGGCGAACGCGATCACCGAGGTGAACGCTGTGCTCCACGCGAAGATGCCGGTGTCTGCCAGGGCCCTCGCCGCCAGGACGGCAGCGCGTGGTATCGGAAGTGAGCGCAGCCGGTCGATGAAGCCGTGCTCCAGGTCCTCGGCCATCAGCACCGCGGTCCCGATGCCGTTGAACAGCACCCCGGTGGCGATGAACCCCGGTACCAGATAGTCCACGTAGGGCATGCCGGCGATGTGGATCGCGCCGCCGAACATGTAGCGATAGATCAGAAAGAACAGCGACATCTGCACGGTTGCGAGCACGATCAGCTGTGGGGTGCGCACGAAGCGCAGCAGCGACCGGCGGGTGACGGTCAGCGTGCTCTTCGCGAGCCCGGTGCTGCGGGGTGCGGTACCGCGCCGATTGAGTGTTCCGGTGACGGTTGTCATGTGAGTGCTTGCCTCTCTGTGTCTCGCTAGGCCGCCTCAGCAGCGGTCGCGTCGTTGATGTCTGCGGGTTGTCCGGTAAGGGCGAGGAAGACCTCGTCGAGGTTCGGCTGGCGCATCGCGATGTCGTCGATGGCGACCTCGCCGGCCTGAAGCGTGCGGAGCGCCCTCATCAGCCCATCGCCACGGGAGTCGACGCGGACGCTCACACGCCGCGTGGACTCCTCGACCAGGGGCGCATCCTGGTCGAACGTGCCGAGCATTTCGGCGACCCGGGGCAGGTCTCGGTCCTCACGCACATGCACCTCGACGACGTTGCCGCCGGTGCGCTGCTTGAGTTCGGTCGGCGTACCGGCCGCCACCGCGCGCCCGTGATCGACGATCACGATCTGACTGGCGAGATGGTCAGCCTCGTCGAGGTACTGCGTGGTCAGCAGCACATCCGTCCCCGACCGGACAAGGCGCCGGATCGCGTCCCACAGCTCGATTCGGCTGCGCGGGTCCAGCCCGGTCGTCGGCTCGTCTAGCAGGAGCAACCGGGGAGCTCCGACAAGACTCGCCCCGAGGTCAAGTCGCCGGCGCATGCCCCCGGAGTAGGTGCGCGCGAGCCGATCGGCCGCATCGACGAGGCCGAGCTGGTCGAGGACAAAGGCCGCGCTCGCCTTCGCCTCGCGTCGGGCCTGCCCAAATAAGGAACCTACTGACGGATCCGTGGGTGGTGTCACCGGCCGGGTAGGGATGGGCAGAGTCCGCCGAGGGAGAGCATCGCGAGGGCGATCACGGCTTCTTGGGAGTGGTAGCCGAAGCCGCGTCGTGTGATCAGGCGGATCTGGGTGTTCACTTGCTCGACCCGGGCGTTTGACAAGTTGTTGGTCAGCGCGGCCTCGACCCTGGCGCGCTGCTCGGTGATCGTCTTGGCGAGCTTGACGAACGGCTCCAGCCGGCATCGCCGTGCCCACTTCAGCCAGCTGTCGAGCAGCTTGATGGCGTCGGCGGCGGGGAGCTGGTAGATCTGGCGCAGCTGCTCCTTGAGCAGGTACGCGCGGTAGATCGGCGCGTTCAGTTTCTGGATGAACGCGAGCTTGTGCTGCTGGCGGTCGGTCAGGTTGGCGGGGTTCTTCCAGAGCGTGAACCGGGCGCCCTTGAGATCCTTGGCGAGCTGCTTGTCGCCGGAACGGCGCGCCTCGTTCCAGACGGCGCGGCGGATCTCGTCCAGCGCGTCGGTGGCGGCTTTGACGATGTGGAACGGGTCCAGGCAGATGACCGCGTTCGGGCAGCGCTCGTTCACCGGGCCGGTGATCCAGGAGGCGTTGTCGCAGGACACCAGCGTGATCTGCGCGCAGCGGTCTGTGCCGAGCAGATCCAGGAACTTCTCGACCGTCTTGCGGTCCCGGCCGGGTGCCGCCCACACCAACCGGCCCGAATGGTGGTCGACCACGACAGTCAGGTATTTCTGACCCTTGCGGACCGAGATCTCATCGAACCCGAGCCGCTCGAGGTTCGCGAACATGTCGCGACCGCGTTTGGCCTCGGCGGTGACGCGCTCGCAGACACGTCCGACCGTCCGCCACGCGATCCGCATCAGCTGGCAGATCGCGCTCTTGCTCGTGTTCACCGCCAACCACGCTGCCTGGTCATCAAACGAGCGGGTGAACCAGGCGTCGTGACGCGCCCACGGCACCGCGGCAACGACCACCCCGTGCTGGCGGCACTCGACCCTCGGCGCGTCAGCCTCCAGATAGCAGAACGTCGTGCCGAGATCCAACGCCCGCCACCGGCGACGGCCCTCGCCGAGGTCATAGCCCGGGCAGCGCCTGCGGCAGTGCGGGCAGCGATCCCGCTGGCTGTACCCCGGCCTGACCGAGATCACGATCGCGCCGTTCTCCTCGGCGACTGCCTCGACGACCGTCTTCTCCAACCCCAGCATCCGCGCCCACGCACGGACACCTACGCTCCTGTTGCGCACGCCGCCACCGCTTCCTTTCACCGTTCCTACTGTGAGAAGCCGGAACGGTAGAAGCGACGCGGCGTGCGCCCTGCTGCCCGGAGGTCGGGCGCATCCCTGCGCCCCGACCTCGTTGCCAAACAGCGCGGCACGGCGGCGGCTGTCAAGCAGCGCCAACCCCGGCACGAGCAGCCAAAACACCTCGCGAACAGCGCCCGCCCACCGAGCGCTGCTTGATCAGACGACGACGGCCGCGCTACCCACCGACCGCGTTCACTCCACCCACGGAAGCGTCAGTAGCGCCCAAATAAGCTGGCGACCATCTCGAGGTTCTCGCGCCCGGTCATCGCCTCCTCGACCGCGGCGAACTGACCGGCGAGCCCAATCACACGCCGTACCGCCGCGGGGTGCTTACGGGCATCGTGACCGGCGACTCGCAGGATCCCGTCGTCCGGCCGGATGAGCGTCGCGACCGTGCGCACAAACGTCGTCTTGCCGGCCCCGTTGGGGCCGAGCACGGCCGTCACCTGGCCGGGCCGCGCCATGAGGTCAAGGCCGGTGAGGGCGGTGGTCTTTCCGTATCGCTTGGTGAGGCCAACGGCCTCGATCGTCCGTGTCATCTGAACCTCCTCGGAGGGCGTGCGGCCTCCAGCGCGTGTCGGCGTGAATGCGACGCGGACGATCCCACCGGTTAACCGGCATCACATCGGCGTACTCGCCGGTTGTGGGGCGCTCTTCGGCACCGACGTGCTCTAGGCTCGGAGGCCGTCGCCACTGTCTGGATGAGCAGCGCCGCCCACAGTCGCCCCACGCTCTTAGGACGCACGCGCGAGTGCGCGGCGATCGACGGGCTGCTCGATGCAGCGCTCCAGGCCGTCAGCGGCGCGCTCGTGCTCCGAGGGGAGGCTGGACTCGGCAAGTCGGCGTTGCTCAGGTACGCGGCGGATCGGGCCGACGGCTTCACCGTGCTGGAAGCGTCCGGCGTGGAGGCCGAGGCCGAACTCGACTTTGGCGGCGTGCACGGTCTGCTCAGGCCGATCCTTACCTACCTGCCCGAACTTCCCGAGCCGCAACGCGTGGCGGTATCGGCGGCCCTCGGGTTGAGCATGGAGGCGAGCTCGGACCGGTTTCTCGTCTCCGCGGGCGTCCTCTCGCTCCTCGCCGCCGCCGCCGAGGAGCAGCCGCTGCTGTGCGTGATCGACGATGCCCAGTGGCTGGACGTGCCCACCGCCGATGCGCTCGTGTTCGCCGCACGACGGCTCGGCGCAGAGGCAGTGGTGCTCCTGTTCGCCGCCCGTGAGGGTGAATCGCGTCGGTTTGAGGCCACCGGGCTTGGTGAGCTCGTGCTGAGAGGGCTGGACCGCGCCTCGGCGCTCGAGCTGCTCGACCGCCGCACCGAGGGTGCGTCAGCGGCGGTCCGCGAGCGTCTGCTCGAGGACGCAGCCGGGAATCCCCTCGCCTTGCTCGAACTGCCGGCCGGGCTCTCCCAGCAACAGCTAGCCGGGCGCGCGCCGCTGTCGCTTTCGATCCCGCTCAGCTCGCGCCTGGAGGAGGCGTTTCGCCGTCGCGTCGCACGGCTGCCGACGGCCACTCAGACGGTCTTGCAGCTCATCGCCGCGGACGAAGCGGGCGAACTCGCCGTCATCCTCAGCGCGGCCGGCGAGCTCGGTCTCCCCGACGACGTCCTCGATCCGGCCGAGGAGGCACGACTTGTGGCCGTCAGGGACGGATACGTCGTCTACCGCCACCCGCTCGTCCGGTCGGCCGTGTACGAGTCGGCCACGTCGGCGCAGCGCCGCCACGGCCACGCCGCGCTTGCACACGCGTATCCGGCTGATCAGTTCCTCGACCGTCGTGTCTGGCACCAGGCCGCCGCCGCGCTCGATCCAGATGAACGGCTCGCCGATGCGCTCGAGCAGGCGGCCGAGCGCTCGCGGATCCGGGGTGGGCACGGCACGGCTGCGACGGCGTTCGAGCGCGCCGGCCAGCTCAGCGGGACCTCCTCGACGGGTGGTCGGCGACTCGCGGCCGCGGCGCGCGCGGCGTACGTCGGCGGTCAGGTTGACCGCGCAGCCGACCTGGTCGCCCGGGCGCTCCCGGACGCGGACCGCCCGCAACGCTCCCGGCTGCTCGGGCTGCAAGGAATGATTGACGGGTTCGCCAGGCTGCAGCCCGACGCGGTCAGAACACTCGAGTCTGCGATCGAGCTCAGTGACGATGTGTCATTCAGTCTCGAGCTGCTGCTCGAGGCCGTCGGACTCGCGTTCTATATGGCGGACCACGAGCAGGCGGACGTCCTCTGCCGTCGTGCCGCGGACTTCCCACCCACCAGCGACTTTGACCGCCTCATCGTGGCGGTTCTCACGGCCGAATACGCCGATCACGTTCGAGCGGCTGAGCTCACCGCGGAGGCCACCGAGATCGCCGAGCGGCTCCATGACGCCCGGTGCCTGATCTGGGTGGCGGGCGCTGCCGGCCGGACGGGCGACTGGGGTGACGGTCTCCCATACGCCAGCCGTGCCGTCCAGATCGCCCGTGAGCGCGGATTTCTCGCCACGCTTCCCAACGCGCTCCAGGCTTATGCCTCGCAGCTCGTCGGCTGCGCTCGCTTTGATCTCGCCTACGCCGCTGCCGAGGAGGGTTGGCAGCTCGCCAGAGACCTTGGACTACCGTGGGCCGCCAGTTGGACGTGCGCCGATCTGGCGACGATCGACGCCATCCGGGGCGACGCCGAGCGGGTGACGGAGCACCTCGCTCAACTTAAACGGCTCGCGTCGAGCAGCGCGGATCTCGTGCAAGCCGCGGTGGGCCGCGCGCAGGGCTTGCTCGATCTGGGAGCGGGTCGACCGGCGACGGCGCTCGAGCACCTGCTGGCAGCGATCGAAGTGATCAGGCACGGCTCCAGTCCGATCATGATGTCTGGCGTGCCTGACGCCGTGGAGGCGGCCGTGCGCGCGCAGCGCGTCGACGCTGTCCTGCCGTACTACGAAGGGTTTCAGGCATGGATCGAGCGCTTCCCGAACCCTGCCCGGCTCGCGCTGCTGGAGCGCTGCCGCGCGATGCTCGACGACGACGGCGATGCCGAGGCCCACTACCGCCGGGCGCTCGACAGATCCGCGGCGCTCAACCCATTCGATCAGGCCCGAACCGAACTCCTGTACGGCGAATGGCTGCGCCGTGGTCGACGTCGGCTGGAAGCTCGGCCGCAGCTGCGCAACGCAATCGCCGCCTTCGAGCGGCTCGGGGCCGCCCCGTGGACCAATCGAGCCCGCAACGAGCTGCGTGCCAGCGGTGAGACGACCCGCAGGCGCGACGCCAGCACGCGTGATCAGCTGACGCCTCGCGAACTCCAGATCGCCATCCTCGCCGCCGACGGCCGCACCAATCCGGACATCGCCGCGCAGCTGTTCCTCAGCCCCCGCACGATCGACTACCACCTGCGCAAGGTGTTCGCCAAGCTGGACATCGCCCCGCAGTGACCTGGCGCGGGTCGAGCTCGAGACCGCAGCGCCCCGGTGAGCCGGGCGGCCTGACTCAGGCCCAGCCGCGCTCTTACGACACTTCGGCGAGCAGCTGATCCAGTGTCCGCGGCTGACGCCCCGTGAGCCGCGCCACCGTGTCGGTCACGCGTGCGGCGTACCCGTCGGTCCCCGAGCGGCGGTAGTCCGCGAACAGCTCGACCAGCGACGTGACCAACCACTCGCCGAGCCCAAACCCGGCCAGCGCCTCGCGGACGACGTCGTCCGGCACGTCGACATAGGTGATCTGCCGGCCCAACGCGGAGCGGAGCTTGCCGGCGACGCCGTCGTACGAGATCGCCTCGGGACCGGTGACGTCAAGCTCCGCGCCGACATGGCCGGGCTCGGTCAACAACACCGCGGCGACGGCGGCGACGTCGCGCGTGTCGACCATGCTGATACGTGCGTCGCCGGCGTTGGCATAGAACGTCCCGGTCGCATCGATCGACGGAATGGTGCTCTCGGGCACGTTCTCCATGAACATGTTTGGGCGCACGATCGCGTGCGGAACGTCCGCGCTGCGGAGGTACTCATCGGCCACCCCGTGATCCCGCACGAACGTGGTCTGTGATGCCGGGTCGGAGCCAAGGATCGAGCTGCGAACAAGCGGGTCGACCCTGGCGGCGTGAGCCGCGTCGATCGCGTGCTGGTTCAGTGCCACCTCGTCGGGCGTCGGTCCACAGAGCAGGAACACGCTGCTAATTCCCTGCATCGCCCTACTCAGGGAATCGGCATCCGCGAGGTCTCCGGCGATCGGTTCCACCCCCGCCGGGAACGTGGCGGCGGACTCGTTCTCACGCACGAGCGCGCGGACCCGTTGGTCGCGGGCTCGGAGCTCTCCGATCAGGGCCGAGCCGATCTTGCTTCGTCCTCCAATGATCAGGATCATCGCGTCTCCCCGTTCGGGCTGGTTGAGGTGTCGCTGCGGCCGCTCTAGACACCGAGTGAGTCAATCAGCATCTCCGTGACCTTCCTCGCCGAATACTGCTGCTGACCCGTGATGAGCCGCCCGTCCCGGACGGCGAATGCCTTGAATAGTCCACCCTGGACGAAGTTGGCGCCGCGCCGGGACAGCTCGTCCTCGATTCGGAACGGCATCACCTTCTGGCCGACGAACGTGTCGCTGAATTCCTCCTCGACATTCGCAAACCCGGTCACCGTCTTCCCGTCGACCAGGTAGCTGCCGTCGCTGAGCGTGAGGTCGACCAGCGCTGCGGTCCCGTGACAGTAGACACAGGTCGGCTTCTCGGACTCATAGAAGCGCCGGAGCGCGTCGTGCAGGTCCGCATTGGCGCGAAAGCTGAACATCGGCGCCTGTCCGCCCGCAACCATGATCGCGTCGTAGTTCTCGAGGTCGAGATGCGCGAGCTTCGGCGTGTCCTCGAGCAGTGCCGCCAGCTCCGGCGTGTTGACGAAGCCCATCGTGATCAGGTCGTCGGCTGACCACTTCGAGTCGTCGCGCGGGTCGCTGAGCCCGTCCATCTCCACCCGGCCGCCGTCCGGGCTCGCGATCGTGACGTCGATCCCGCGCTGGGTCAGCTCGTAGTAGGGATGCGTCAGTTCCGCTCCCCAGAAGCCGACCGGCCAACCCAGGGTGGTCGACGTCGTCGGATTCGCGACCACGATGAGTACCCGCTTCGGCTTCGTGGAGACGCGATCGACACGCATATGGTGATCGGCGACAGCGCCGGTCTGTTCGGTTGTCATCAACAGTTTCTCCTCTCGGGTCAGGGACCGCACGCTAGGCACGAGTGCGTTGAAGAACAAGCGCAGCTTGTTGTTCGGCGACAAGCATCCGTTGTCGTCGCACGACGGTTGTGGCTTAGAGTCCGCAACCGTGATCGCCGACTCCGGTCTCGAACTCCGTCATCTGCGCACGTTTGTCGCGGTCGCCGAGCGCCGCAGCTTCACGCGGGCCGCCGATGACCTGCACATCGCGCAGCAGGCGGTCAGTCAGCAGATCAAGGCGCTCGAGCGCTCACTCGGGGTCGCGCTGCTGCGGCGCACGCCGCGACGCGTGGACCTCACGCCCGAGGGAGCAGTGTTTCTCGCCGACTGCCGTCGGGTCCTGACGGCCGCTGACCGCGCCGCGCGCCGGGTCCAGATGGCGGCCCGAGGGGAGGCAGGCACGCTGCGCCTCGCCTACACGTTGACCACGGTCTGGGACATGATCCCCACGTTGCTGCGCCGCCTGTCCGACGTGCACCCGCACCTCAAGGTCGAGCCGCGCGAGGTGTTCGGCGCAGATATTCCCGAGCTCCTGCTCGACGACCGGTGCGACCTTGCCCTCGCCCCGATCACCTCCTACCCCCGAGGGTTTCGGTCGCGAGCGGTCCGGCGGGAGCCGCTACGTGTAGCCCTCAGCGACAGCGACCCGCTCGCCCAACAGGAGCAGCTTGAGCTCACGACCCTGGCGGAGCGGCAGTTCGAGGTCTGGCCGCGCGCGATGGCCCCCGGCTTCTACGACACGATCATCGGCGCCTGCCACGCGGCCGGCTTTGAGCCGAAGCTCGACCACCAGGCAGCGGGCAACACCGTCTGGGGCAGCATTGCGCGCGGCCACGGCGTCGGATTGATCAACGCATCGCTCGCCGAGCAGCTGCCCCGGGGCATCACCCTCGTGGACCTCGCACAGCCGGCCACGCTCACGTTCGACGCGGTCTGGCACCACCCCGAGCCTCCCCCCGTGCAACGGACGCTCGAGGTCGCGGCTGCACTCGGGAACGAGGACGGCTGGCTTGCGCGTGGATGAGCCTAGGGTCTCCTGCCGCGTCCTTCGGCTCGAGCTGCGCGACCCGCCCGCTATCCGCATGTGGCGCCGCCGGCCGGTGCGGTTTCGGCCGCGAAAGTTCGCGCCGCCCATGTCGCGAGCGCGCTGAGCATCTGCGTGCCGGTGCCGAATGATCCGTCGGACGGCTTCGCGAGATAGGAGAGCACCCACCCACGGCCGTGGCCGGTGGTGACGATCGCCGACTGGCGGACGAGGTAGCCGCCGCCGTCCTCCGGCCCCCAGCCGCCCTTGAAGGCGAGTGCCACGGTCGCCGGGTAGCCGGCCGACCCGGCGCCCCACCGCTGGTCGGACTCGACGCCCTGCATGAGCCCGACCACGTAGCCGGTATCGGCCTGGGAGAGCAGGCAGCCTGCGGCGAGCGCGCGGTAGAACGTCACCTCGCCGGTCGCCGACCATCGCGTCTGCCCCCAGGTGGTGAAGCCGGATGAGTTCGGGGCCGTGTTCACGGTCGTGGCGGTATCACCGGCACGACGCAAGCGTGTCCTGGACGGCAGCGCTTGCGCCGCCAAGGCCGCCGTCCGACTGCTCGAGCCGCGAGAACAACGCCTCCGCCGCGCTGTTGTCCGACGCGTGCAGGGCCCGGGTCGCGTCGTCCCGCGCTGCGGGATCGAGCCCCTGGCCACCGTTGGCGAGCTGGCCGAGGAGGGTCACGAGCACCGGCACCTTCATCGTCGACCAGCCGTGACCGACCTGAAGCGAGCCAAACGTCACGACGTCCGCGGTGCCGAGGGGGCTCACGGCGAGCCCGACCGATCCTGGCTGCGACGCTGGCAAAGCGCGCAAAGCTTGCCTGAGCGCCAGTCGCCGAGACGCTTGTGGTGGGAGCGGTCGGCGTCGTCGGAGGCGAATGGCGCTGGCGCCTCGCACGCCGGGCCCCGGCGCGCTGCGCCGCCTGTCGTTGCTCGAGCTGCTGCTGGTGCATCGCGGTGAGCGTCTCGGCCGTCACCTCCGACGCGGTCACGGTCGGCGGCGATGGCTTCGTCTTATGGGTGGTCAGCGCGTAGGCGAGCGCGGCGACGCCGAGGAGGTCAACCGCGACGATCAGTGCAACGAGCCGACGGGAGCGCCACCAGGGGCGCTCCCGTCGGGGGCCTGAGGTCATTGCCAGGAGACCGAGGCGTTATTCCCGCCCGAGCAGGTGATGCCTGATCCGGCCTGCGTGCAGTTCATCGTGTACGTCTGGCCGGTGACCGGTGAGTACACCTGCACCGTGTTGTTGACGCCGGGCGCCGCCTCCCAGGCGGCCTTCACGTTGAGCGCGAACGCGCACGACGTGTTCTGGTTTGCCGAGACACCATTGCCACAGTCCTTCGTCGTCGGCACCGCCGGCTGCGTGACTGGGGGATTCGGCTGCGACGACGGTTGGCGGCCGCACGATGGTGATCCTCGTCGTGCCGCCGGTGCGCGCGTGGCGATTGCTCGCGGCGACGCGGCCGGCCGCCCACGACACGAGCGTGTTCGTCGCGTTCAGGCTGTTACCGATTCCCGGGGCGACGCCGCTGAGTGGCACGAGCGCGGCGCTGACGTTCCCCGCCTCGGTCTGCAACTGGCCGTTCGCGCTCGCGGGGTTGTTGAGCGCTTCCTGAACCGACTGGAGGTAACTGGATTCCTGCGCCAGAGCCTGCTGGACCTGCTGAGAGAGCTGCTGGTCGGAGCTCGGAACGCTGAGGACGGCGACCGCGCCACGCGCCTGGGTGATCGCCTGCTGCGCCTGACTGGTCGCGGTCTTCGCGGTCTGCGTCTGGCTGCCGTTCAGGCCCTGCAGGCTTTGCGACAGGGTCGTGTTTGCGGCGAGCACCGGCGACAGCGCCGATGACAGCTTGTCCCGGTAACTGCTGCCGCTCGACCCTGAGCCCGCGGACAGGATCAGGATGAGCGCGGCAGCGATCGCCGCGAGACCGAACGCCGCCGCGGCCACGATGACCGCCACGCGGGAGTGCGGGTGCCGCTCGGTCGCGGTCGCCTGCGGTGGCGGCGAGGCCGCGTACTGCGGCTGCGCGGCCTGCTCATAGCGCGGTGGCGGCGGCGGGCCGGCCGGCGGCATTTGCTGGGTGACCTCAAACAGGTCTGAGCCGCAGCCCGGGCAGAAGCGCCCGTCCGCGGCCGCATGCCCGCAGTGCGGGCAGAAGTGATTGTCCGTGACCGTGCGCTGAGCGCTCGTGTCCGGCCCGTCAATGATGGCCATGCGATACCCCCTCGCGGATATGCGAGTTGTTTCGCCCGTTTCAGGCTCCGTCTGCCCTGGCTTGTCCGCGCGCTGGACGGTCAGCGCACGCACCGGTGGGGCAGACTCTGGTCGCCCACCGCGCCCCTCGTTGACATAACAATAACTGGAGCGAGCCGGAAATTGCTACACAAATGTCACGAAATTTCACGCTCTGCGCGACCGACCGGGCCCGCGACGGTCTCAGTCAGTCCGCGCGCCGGCGATCAGCCGTTCGCTCGTCGCCCAGAGGTCGGCCGCCTTTGCGCGGTCGAACGAGTCGGTCGATGAGGTCGTCGCCCTGAGGCCGGCGAAGTACTGCCCGCTCGTGCGTGCGTACCGCTCGTCGGTGACGAGCGTCGCGAGGTTCGTGTCCGGAGGCCCGGGTGCTGTTGACCCCGGGGAGCACGCGCAGGAGCGGGCCCACGAAGCGCCAGGCGAGACGCTGCGGGCCCGTGTAGTCCCGCGCGAGGCCGGATCCGGGCAGGAGCCCGGGATCGAAGACGTTGACGGTCACGTCACTCCCGTTCTCGCGGAGCCGGCGATCAAGCTCGTAGGCGAACAGGACGTTGCACAGCTTCGAGGTCGTGTAGCGCCGGCGGCCGAGCGTTCCGATCGGCTCCCGCGGGTCGGCCGCGGGATTGGCCTGCGCCAGTGCGTCGGCGGACGTGTACTGCGGCGCGGGCATCCCGGTTCGTTTCGCTGGATCATGCGTGCCGCTGCTGACGACGACGATGCGTGCGGGGCAGGCGAGCTGGCTGAGCAGCCCCTGCACGAGCGCGAAATGTCCAAGTGTGGTTGACACCGAACGTGAGCTCATATCCATCGTCGGTCAGGCGCGTATTGGAGATCACCTGCAGGCCTGCATTGCAGATGAGCGCATGTGTCGGTGGCAGGCCGGCCTCGCCGTAGGCGGCGATGAACGCCCGTACCGACTTCAGTGATGCCAGGTCGAGCGCCATCACGGCGCACCGGTCTCCCGCCCCGAGGTGCGCCGCGGCAGCCCATCCGCGTTGGACATCGCGCACCGCCATCACGACGTGCCAGCCGCTGTCGAGGAGCGCACGCGCACACTCGTACCCAAGCCCGGAGTTCGCTCCGGTGACGATCGCCGTGCGCGATCGGCTCAAGCTCACCTTTGCAATGCCGCCTGGCGGATCGTCCGAAGCACGGAAACCATTGTCGTTGAACGCCGAGCGCTGGGCGTTGTTCGTCGGCCTGTGGCCGCCGATGATCTGGTTGCTCGGCGACTCACTCGAGCGGCGGGAGTAGCCGCGGGCGCCCGCCGCCCTGGATGCCGGAGTGTGACCGGGTCGGGACTCCCCGGTTCTCAGCGGAGGCATATGGTTCGCTCCACGCATCTGTGTGAAACCTGTTGAAGGGACCCTGATGGCCGACTTCGCCGAGACGATCTCAACCGCCTATGCCGCCGAGGGCGCGGCGCTCGATCTGGGCCGCGGCGTGCTCGACGGCGCCGTCGTGCCCGAGGCGGTCGTCAGGCTGCCGCTGCGGATGGTCAACCGCCACGGCCTGATCGCGGGCGCGACCGGCACCGGCAAGACGAAGACGCTCCAGGGCATCGCCGAGCAGCTCTCGGCCGCGGGCGTGCCGGTGTTCGTGTCCGATGTCAAGGGCGACCTGTCCGGGCGTCGCCGAGCCCGGGGAGGCCGGAACCGCAGCCGAGAAGCGCGCCACCGAGCTTGGGATGACGTTCGCCCCGACCGGGTTCCCGGTCGAGTTTCTGTCGCTCGGTGGCATCGGCCCTGGCGTTCCGGTGCGCGCGACCGTGTCGGACTTCGGCCCGCAGCTGCTCGGCAAGGTCCTCGACGCCAACGAGACCCAGGAGCAGTCGCTCACCCTCGTCTTTCACTATGCCGACCAAAAAGGTCTGCCGCTGCTCGACCTCGCCGATCTTCGCGCGCTGCTCACGTTCCTCATCTCGGACGACGGCAAGGCCGAGCTCGCCGGCATCGGCGGCCTGTCCTCGGCAACCGTCGGCGTACTGCTGCGCTCGCTCGTCGGGCTCGAGGATGGCGGCGGTTCGGAGTTCTTCGGCGAGCCGATGCTGGCCGTTGCCGACCTGATGCGCACCGCGCCGGACGGCCGCGGCGTGATCTCCTGCCTCGAGCTACCGGCGGTACAGGACAAGCCGAAGTTGTTCTCGACCGCGCTGATGTGGCTGCTCGCCGAGCTGTTCGAGGCGCTGCCCGAGGCCGGTGACCTCGATAAGCCGAAGCTCGCATTCTTCTTCGACGAGGCCCACCTGCTGTTCGACGGCGCGACCGAGGCGTTCCAGAGCTCGATCGCGCAGACGGTGCGCCTCATCCGCTCGAAGGGCGTCGGCGTCTACTTCATCACCCAGACTCCTAAGGACGTACCGGCAGAGATCCTGGGGCAGCTCGGCAACCGAGTGCAGCACGCCCTGCGCGCGTTCACTCCGGACGACGCCAAGGCGCTCAAGGCGACCGTCTCCACCTTCCCAAAGTCGCCGTTCTACGACCTCGAGCAGCTGCTGACCGGCATGGGTATCGGCGAGGCCGCGGTGACGATCCTGTCCGAAACCGGCGTCCCGACCCCCGTCGTGCACACGCGGATGACGCCGCCGGAGTCGAAGATGGGCCCGGCGTCCGACGTCGAGGGCAGGGCCAAGTCCTCACCGCTGTGGGCCAAGTACGGCGAGCGTGTCGATAATCAGAGCGCGCGGGAGATTCTCGCCGCGCGGATGGCGGCGCCCGCCAGCCGCGGCACCAGTCGCCGCCGCTGCCGGGGCACCGCCTCGCCACCGACTCCCGAGCCGACTGACCACGCCAAGGACGCCGCGGGGGCGGCTGCCGGCGGCGTCGGCGCGATCTCGGCCTTCTTGCAGTCCAAGCAGGGCAAGCAACTGCAGCAGCAGGTCGTCCGCGGGGTGTTCGGGATGCTCAAGAAGAAGTTCTGAGGAAGGCCCGTCGCTACGGCGCGGCGGCCCGCGGCGCGCGACGCCGGCCGGATGTCCGCGGCACCCACCGGAACCGGCGCTGCGCGAGCAGCAGGCCGCCCCCAGCCCATGCGAACAGGATGACGGCCTCATGCGCCGTCATCCATGTCGAGCCGCCACCAAGCAGACGTGACGCACCGTCAATCATCGGCCGCGCCGGGAGGGCGTTGACGATCGTCGCGAGCCACCGCGGAAGGCCGCCGATCGCGCCGAAGCTCCCTGACAGGAACACCACTGGCAGGTACGTCACGGCGAGCACCGGATATGACGCCTCGACGCTCGGAATCACGGCGCTGGCGAGAGTGCCGAGGCACGCCCAGGTAGCGGCTCCGAGGATCAGGACGGCGAGCAGACCAACGTGTCAGCGGCGGTGAGGTCGATGCCCTCAACGGCGCACCCGACAAGCGCGGTGAGCAGTCCACCGACCGCGGCGAGCACGGTCGTCGCCGCCATCCGTCCGGCGAGGTAGCACCACGCCGGCACCGGCGTCGCCCGCCAGCGCTTGAGGACGCCGGCCTCGCGCGCCGCGACGAGGCCACTCGTGGGGTCATGTACGCGGTCGAGAGGGCGCCGAAGACGACGAGGCCGGCGACGAGCTGGACTCGATCGGCGCGCGCGGCATGCGCGCCGTGGTCTCGCAGGAGGAGCAACAGCACCGGCAGCAGCATGCCTCCGACGACCGCCCGAGGTGTCCGAAGCAGGATGCGCGTGTGGTAGGCGATCTGTCTCGCGAGCACGCTCGGAAGCGTCGGGAGGTCTCGGCGTGTCGGGGGCCTACACATCGCTCCGGGCCCGAGGCGTGCTGACGCCGTCTGTGAGCTCGAGATAGCCGTCCTCCAGTGAGGGCGGTGCGACCGTCAGTCCGGCGAGGTCGAGTTCGTGCGTGCGCGCCCATCCGAGCACCACGTCGAGCACGTCACCCACGTCCGCGCTGTCGACGGCGAGCTCGAGGCACTCCGAGCCCACGCGTCCGGCGAGGGCGTCCGGCAGGTCCGCCCGGTCGACGCCTTCTGGCACCGGAAGGCGCACGATGCTGTGCGAGCTCACCGCGCGTAGGCGCTCCGGCGTCGCGGCGGCGATGAGCCGACCGCCGGCGAGGACAAGGAGCCGGCCCGCGAGTTCGTGGGCCTCGTGCATGTCGTGGGTCGTCAGCACGACCGTCGTGCCCTCGGCCGCGAGCTGCTCGACGACCGCCCAGGTTCGCCGCCTGGCGGCCGGATCGAGTCCGGTCGTCGGCTCATCAAGGAACAGGAGGTCCGGACGTCCGATGATCGAGAGCCCGAGATCGACGCGCCGCCGCTGACCGCCGGAGAGGTGCCCGATTCTCGTGTCAGCGTCGTGCTCGAGCCCGATCACGTCAAGCACCTCGGGCAAGGCGCGAGACCGCCGGAACAGCCCGGAGAACACCGAGAGCCCCTCGCGGACGGTGAGCTGCAGGTCGAGGCTCGGCGGCTGCAGGACGATGCCGAGGCGAGCACGCCAAGCCCGATCGGCGCCGTACGGATCCGCTCCCAGCACCGAGACGGTGCCGGCGGTCGCTGCCAGGTATCCCTCGAGGATCTCCAGCGTCGTCGTCTTTCCTGCGCCGTTCGGTCCGATGAGCGCGACGACCTCGCCGCTGGCCACCTCGAAACTGATGTGGTCGACGGCGACCAGGTCATCGAACCGGCGGACCAGGTTCTCGACGGCGATCGCGCTCATCGTCGGCGTCCGCCGCGCGGGCCGCCGGCGCCGCGGCCGCCGGCGTCCCGGCCGCCGGCGTCAAGGCGAAGTACCGCGGCCGTCCCCCAGAGCACGAGCACCCCGCCGATGATCAACGCGGGCGGCCCACTGTGACGGGCGACCCCGAGCCCGATCACGATGAGCCCGATCACGATCCGAACAGCCGGATGCGCCGGCGCCCCTGCCATCTTCAGCATCGTGTTGCTACCTCCTCCAAAATCGACTCTACTTTGCATTAGCAAGTACTTTAGGCCGTTCGACTTTGCGTTGTCAAGCACTTTGGTAAGATCATCCGCGTGCATCCGTACATGGACGACAGCTCGCCATCGGCTCGCGACGCCGCCGCGCGCCTTCGCCATGTCAGCGACGTGCGTGACCGCGCGCGGCGGGCGTCACTCGCACCGTCCCTCGCCCTCGGGACACTTGGCGCGGTCGTGCTTGTGCAGGGGCTCCTCAGGACACTGTGGCCGCACACGGCGATCGTCTCGGTCGTGCTGCTCGGCGGCATCCTCGCGATCCGCCCCCTGATGGGCTGGCTCATCGCTCGCTCAGAGGAGCGGCGAGGGCTCCTCGGATCCCCACGCCTCCGCCTCGCCTGCGGCCTCGCCGGGCTGCTCGGCGCGGCCGGCGCGGCGGCGCTCGGTGTCAACGCCCTGGTCGCGGCGGTCACCGCGGCGAGCCGCGACCGCTGCCTGCCTCGCTGGGCTGACGTCGCTCGGCGCAGGCGTGGTCGCAGCCGGGGCGCTCGGCGAACTGATCATCACGCACGGGCTCACACCGGCGGTCGGCGAGCTCATCATCGGGACCGGCCTCATCTCGTTGGCGGCAATCGGCGAGGTCAAGGAGCGACGCGAAGCGTGAGCCATCCGACGACGCGGCTCGACCCCGCGATCCATCAACCCGTCCGACTGGGCATCCTCACCGCCGCGTGTGAGACGAAACGCGTCGACTTCGTGTCGCTCCGGGAGCTGCTCCACCTCACCGACGGCAACCTCTCACGTCACCTCTCGACGCTTGAGAAGGCCGGATACGTCAAGCAGACAAAGGTCTTCGAGGACCGCAAGCCCCGCACATGGATCACCGCCACCGCGGCCGGCCGGAAGGCGCTCGCGCAGGAGATCGCCGCGCTGCGCGAGATCGTCGGCGCCGCCGACGGACCGGCGGCGGCGGTCGACCTTCCCTCGGGCAAGCCGCTCACCGCGACGTAGCGTCGCGCGGCTTTGACAATGGTCTAGACCATGTGTTAGGACTCGTCGCCGTGTCGGCGACGAGCGAGCCCAGGCCGATCATTGGGATCACGTGCTATCAGGCGCCCGCGCAGTGGGGCTTCTGGAACCTGCCGGCCGCGCTCGTGCCGCTCGGCTACGTCGAGCGGCTGAGCGCCGCCGGGGGCCGCCCGGTGCTGCTCCCGCCGCTCGCCCACGGCGTCGCCGAAACGCTGGCATCAGTCGACGGTCTCGTGTTCGCCGGCGGTCCAGACATCGACCCGCAGCGCTACGGCGCCGCGCCGGCCGATGAGACTGCCGCGCTCAGCCCGGAACGCGACGCGGCGGAACTCGCGTTGCTCGAGGCGGCCCTGCACGCCGATCTCCCGGTGCTCGGGGTGTGCCGCGGGATGCAGCTGCTCAATGTCGCCTATGGCGGCACGCTCGAGCAACATCTGCCGGATGTCGTCGGCCACGACGGCCACCGCACCCAGCCGGGGTGCTTCGACCTGCATCCGGTGCGCATCGAGCCGGGCAGTCGCCTCGGCCAGGTGCTCGGTGGGCACGCCCTCGTCAGCTCCGGCCACCATCAGGGCATCGCGTTCGTCGGTGAGCGCCTGCGCGTGACCGCACAGGCGCACGACGGGTCGGTCGAGGCGCTCGAGGATCCGGCGAAGGCGTTCACGGTCGGTGTCCTTTGGCATCCCGAGGAGGGTGAGGACGCCCGGCTGTTCGCCGAGCTGGTGGCGGTCGCCGGGCCGCGACCTCGCCTCGCTGCCTGACCCTGTGGCCTCGGAGCCCCAATCGCCGAATCGCCTGCGCTCGCTGTTCACCGAGCAGTGGGCGCTCGATCGTGACGCCGACGTCCCGGCCTATGCTCAGATCGAGGAACGGGTGATCGAGCTCGTCGAGTCGGGCCGACTGGCCGTCGGCGACCGGCTGCCCTCCGAGCGCGACCTCGCCGGCTGGGTCGGCGTCAGCCGGCTCACCGCCCGCGCCGCACTGACCTCACTCGCGCAGCGCGGGCTCGTCGAGCGCGGCGTCGGCCGGCGCGGAACCGTCGTGTCCCGCGCGAGGCTCGCGTATGACCTCCGTGACCTCGCCGGCTTCACCGAGATGGTTCACCGTCATGGACTGTCGGCGGGCGCGCGGATCCGCGCGCTGGGCGAGCTCGCCGCGCCCGAGGCCGTCGCCTACGAGCTCGGCGTCGCACCCGGCGAGCCGATCTATCGCGTCCAGCGGCTGCGGTTCGCCGACGGGGAGCCGATGACGCTCGAGGACTCGTGGCTGCCAGCCGGCCGGTTCCCGGGTCTGCTCGACCACGACATGCGCGGTTCCATCTACGCGCTCATGGGTGACCACTATGCGTGTCCCCCGTCGCGCGCGATCGAGCGGCTCGAGCCGACGCTCGCCGACGCCCACCAGGCGCACGCCCTCGGCGTCGCGATCGGCAGCCCGCTGATGCGCGTCCAGCGCCAGACATACGCCGACGATGACACGCCGGTCGAGTTCGCGCGCGACCACCATCGGGGCGATCGCGCGCAGTTCGTCGTCCAGGTGTCCACGCGCAGCGGTCGCTCGCAGTGAGCCCTTACGTCCGCGCGGGTACCGGCCGGATCCGCTCGCCTCGGGGATCGAACAGCGGCTCAGCCGTCACCTCGCCGGTGACCCAGCGGCCAAAGATGTCGACCTCGACCGACGTCCCGAGCTCGACCGACGGCGGCAGGTACGCATACGCGATCGACCGCTCGACGCTGTAGCCGTATCCGCCCGTCGTCACCCGCCCGACCACTTCCCCTTCGACGCGCACCGGCTCGTTGCCGAGCGCGACCGAGCGCGGATCGTCAAGGATGACGCAGCGCAGGCGCTGACCCGGGCCGACGGATCCGCCTTCCTTGGCCCGGACGAGCGCATCGCGGCCGACAAAGCCACCCGGCTTGTCGAGCTTGACGCAGAAGCCGAGGCCGCCCTCGTACGGATTCTCGTCCGGAGTGATGTCGGCGGCCCAGACGCGGTAGCCCTTCTCCAGGCGCAGCGTGTCGATCGCCTTGTAGCCGCCGGCGATGAGTCCATGGGGTCGACCGCCCTGCCACAGCGTGCGCCACAGGCCCGCGCCGTATTCGGTCGGGCAATACAGCTCCCAGCCGAGCTCACCGACGAACGTGACCCGCAGTGCCCGAACGGGGACGTCTCCGACGGCGATGGCTCGCATCGTCATGTACGGGAAGCCTTCGTGACTGACGTCGTCGGGCGTCAGCGGCGCGAGGATCTCGCGGGCGAGCGGGCCCCACAGCGCGAAGCACGCCCAGCGCGCGGTCAGGTCGGCGATGCGCACCGATCCGTCCGCGGGGAGATGCGAGCGGATCCATGACAGGTCGTGGTTGCCGAACGCCGTGCCGGTCACGATCGAGAACGTCTCCTCCTCGACGCGGGTCACGGTGAAGTCGCATTCGATCCCGCCACGCGAGTTGAGCATCTGCGTGTACGTGATGTCGCCCACCCCTCGCGCGACGTGGTTGTCGCACAGCGACTCGAGGAACGTCGCCGCACCGGGACCGGACACCTCGATCTTCGCGAACGAGGACTCGTCGAACAGCCCAGCCCGAGTGCGCGTGCCGAGGTGCTCGGCGCCGATCGCGGGTGACCAATGCATACCGGCCCAGCCGCGCGGACGCAGCGCCTCATCGCCCGCCCCGGCGTTCGACTCGTACCAGTTCACGCGCTCCCAGCCGGACTTCTCACCGAAGGCAGCGTCATGTTCGGCGTGCCAGCCATACGCGCTCGAGACGCGCAGGGGACGGCCGGCCTGGCGCTCGTGCCCCGGATAACGGATGTCGTAGTAGGTCTCGTACACCTCCTGGGCGCGCTTGAGGGTGTACGACGGCGAGCGGTAGTGCGGGCCGAAGCGCCGGATGTCCATCTCCCACACGTCCATCGTCGGCTCGCCGGTGTGGATCCACTCGGCCATCACCTTGCCGATCCCGCCGGCGCCGGCGAGTCCGTGCGCGCAGAACCCCGCGGCGACGTAGAAGCCGCGCACGTCGCTCTCGCCGAGACAGAACTCGTTGTCTGGGGTGAACGCCTCGGGGCCGTTGATCAGCTTGGTGATCGTCACCTCGTCCATCACCGGCACGCGCCGCTTGGAGTTCTCGGCGATCTCCTCAAAGCGCTCCCAGTCCTCCTCGAGCAGGCGCCCGTTGAAGTCCGGCGGGATGCGGTCGACGAGGTGGTCATCCAGCGACCACGGAGCGCTGTGTCGCTCGTAACCGCCCATGACCAAGCCGCCCCCCTCCTCACGGAAGTAGATCAGGTTGTCGGGATCACGCAGCGTCGGCAGGTGACCGCCGCCGCGATCACGGAACGGCTGGGTGACGAGGTACTCGTGGGCGAACGGCACGATCGGGACCCGTGTGCCCGCGAGGCGAGCGATCTCAGCCGCGAACATGCCACCGGCGTTGACGACGACCTCGGCCTCGATATCGCCCCACTCGGTGCTGACTGCGCGAACGCGGCCGTCACGCACCTCGATGCCGGTGACGCGCGTGTGAGTGAAGATCTGCGCCCCACCCCTCCGGGCGCCGTCGGCAAGTGCGTAGGTGAGCTGAGACGGATCGAGGTAGCCGTCGGTCGGGAGGTAGGAGGCGGCGCGAACACCGTCGGTCTCCATCAGTCCGAACAGCTCGTGTGCCTCCTGTGGTGAGATCCGTTGCAGCGGCAGCCCAAACGTCCGGGCCCACGCGACCTGACGGTCGAGTTCCTCCTCGCGCTCTTTCGTACACGCGAGGCGGATGCCGCCGCACTCAATCCATCCCGGATCGGTGTCGGTCTCCCCGGCAAGCCGCCGGTAGAGCTCGACGCTGTACATCATCATCCGCGTCAGCGAGACCGACCCCCGCAACTGTCCGACGAGACCCGCCGAATGGAACGTCGACCCGCTCGTCAGCTCGTTGCGATCGACGAGCACGACGTCACGTTCGCCAAGCTGGGCGAGGTGATACGCGATCGAGGTGCCGCCGACGCCGCCACCGATGATGACGATCCGGGCGCGGTCGGGCAGATTACGAGGACGCGGCATCAGGAGGCCACCTTTCGGATCCGGGTCGGGGTGACGTGGGGCCGACGGACTGAGGGCGTTTTGGTCTAGTCCATAACGCTAGCGAGACGCCGCAGCGCTTGCGTGGCGGGTGACGCCGCTGTCGTGAACAGTCGTTCCGAAGTCTCGCCTGCTCAGATCGGGTACTGCCGTGGCGTGTCCTGAACGGTGATCCAGCGCAGCTCCGTGAACTCCTCGAGCGCGGCGCGCCCGCCGAAGCGGCCGAATCCGCTGGCCTTGACGCCGCCGAAGGGCATCTGCGGCTCGTCTTGCACGGTCGTGTCGTTGATGTGGCAGATGCCGCACTGGATCCGTTGTGCAAGCTCGAGCGCCGCCGGGACGTCCTCGCTGAACACGGCCGCCGACAGCCCATATTCGGTGTCGTTGGCGACCCTCACCGCCTCGTCCGGTCCGTCGACCGCGATCACGGTCACCACCGGGCCGAACGACTCCTCGGAGTACAGCCGCATCTCGGGCGTGACGCCGCTCGAGCACGGTCGGCGGCAAGCACGGTCCATCCGGCTCGCCGCCGCTCAGCGCTGTGGCGCCCTTCTCGATCGCGTCGCGCACGAGCCCCGCCACGCGCTCGACGGCCGCCTGATTGACGAGTGGCGCCGATGGCCGTCGTCGGTTCGCTTGGATCCCCGATCGGAAGCGCGCGCGCTCGGTCAGCCAGCTTCTGCGACAAGCGCGTCCGCCACCGCACGGTCGGCCACGATCCGCTCCGTCGACATGCAGATCTGGCCCTGATGGAAGAACGCGCCGAAGCTCGCGGCGGAGGCGGCACGATCGAGATCGGCGTCGCGCAGGACGATGAGCGGGGCCTTGCCCCCGAGCTCGAGCAATAAGCGCTTCAGATGGCGCCCCGCCTTCTCGGCGATGATTCGCCCGACCTTGGTCGAGCCCGTGAAGTTGATGCGGCGCGTGGCGGGATGGGCGATCAGCTCGTCCACGACGTCGGCGGCGTCGGCGGGGGCGTTGGTGATCAGGTTGATCACGCCGGGCGGCAGCCCCGCGTCCTGCAGCGCGCGGACCACGGCGGCGTGGGTCCGGGGAGAGATCTCGCTCGACTTGAGCACGACCGTGTTGGCATACGCGAGCGGCGTGGCGACCGCGCGTGTGGCCAAGATCACGGGCGCGTTCCACGGTGCGATCGCGACCACCACGCCGGCGGGCGCGCGCACCCCCATCGCGAGCTTGCCCGGAACATCCGAGGGGATCACCTCACCGACAAGACCGTAGGCCTGGGCTGCGGCCTCGCGCAGCATTCCCGCAGCGAGCTGGACGTTGAACATGCCCCACCCAAACACGCCGCCCGTCTCCTCCGTGACGATGCCGGCAATCTCCTCCTGACGCTCCATCAGGAGATCGGCCGCCTTCGACAGGATCGCTCTGCGTACAGCCGGCGCGCTCGCCGACCACTCGGCGAACGCCGCCTGGGCGGCCTCGACTGCAGCGCGCGCGTCCTCCCGTCCCGCGGCCGCCGCCATCCCGACCGCCTCGCCCGTGAACGGAAAGCCCTGCTCGTATTCACGGCCGCTCTGGGCGTCCGTCCACTCGCCACTGATCAGCAGCTGCTGCTTCGCGATCTGCGTCGTCGCCATGTCCCTCTCCTGTTGCGTTGACTCCCTCGCCGCGAGTTCTACCGCAGATCTCGACGCGTGATCTCAAGCAGGTAGGCGACCATCATGTCGCGCCCGCCGACCTCAAGGTGATACGCGTCCGAGCTGGCTTCGACCCGCAGGATCTGCTCGCGTTTCTCCTCGAATGTGTCGGCCAGCTCAAAGAACGCGAAGTCGACAACGCGCGACTGGTAGCCGAGCTCCTCAAGCAACTGCACTGTCCGGCGCTCCCCGATGATCGACAGCTGCATGACGTAGGCGGTACCGTCGTCGGCGAGAGCGGTCGGCAGCAGGCGGATGAGATGGTCGAGCAGGTTGCGGCCCCAGTAGTCGAGCGGGCGATGGGTCACGACCTGCTCGAACGGGTCGATCGGAAGTTGGAACAGCGACGCGACGATCAGGTCATAACGCTCCTCGGGCACCCACGGATACAGATCCTGAACCGCGGCGGTCACCCGATCGGCGACGCCGTTACGAAACGCGTTCGTGAGCGTGTTGGTGATCGCGCTCTCGTCGATGTCAATCGCGTGGACGTGCGCTGCTCCGTTACGCGCGAGCTGCACTGTCTGCAGGCCCGTTCCGCAGCCGATGTCAACGCAGCGCTGATGTGCCCCGATGCCCTCCCGATACAGGTACTTCCAGATCAGCAAGCTGCCCTGGGTGGGAATGAACACGCCCGACTCGTGCGTCATGTCGGGGAACTCGAGCGGGAACATCGCCCGACCACGGGAGTCGCTCCACCCGGGTGCACTGCGACGGCCGCGCGCGGCCGTCAGCTCGCCGTCGCTCGGACGCGCCTCGGGGCGTGCGTTTCCCGGCTTGGTGCCGGCCAGCTCGGCGCGCGCGGCCGCCAGGTGCTCGGGCCCGACGCCGCAGCACCCGCCGATGATCTGGGCCCCCTCCTCACGCCAGCGTCGTGCGAGCTCCGCGTACTCGGGCCCACCGATGCTCGTCTCGTGCCGCCACCCGGCAGCGGACAGGTAGCCGAGGTTGGGGTAGACCCCGAGCGGCAGATCGGTGAAGTCGCGTAGCCACGACAGCATGCCGGTGACATGGTCAGGCGGAACGCAGTTGATCGCCAGCGCGCCGACTCCCATCTCCTCGAAGCGTCGCGCCGCGCGTCCGAACGCGTCGCCCTCGGGACCCCCCCAGTGCTCGCCGTAGACGCCGCAGACGCCCTGGCGGCAACGCCGGAAGCTGAGCCACACCGGCAGACCCGTGTCGAGCAGCGCCTCCACCGTTGCGTACGTCGACCCGCGTACCAGCGAGAGCGTTTCCAACAGGATCAGGTCTGGTCGATCCTGCTCGAACGCGCGAGCGAGCAGCCGGATCGTCTCGCGACCATCAGCGGTATCGACGTCACCGTTGATGCTGAACGCGACGGCCACGTCATCACGACCGACGTCCGCGGCGGCCGACCGCGCGAGCCGCACTGCCTCGCGCGCGACATCCATCCAGTGCACCGACCCCGCCGATTCCCACAGCGACCCTTCGCGCAGCGCGGTCGGCAACCCCCACGTGTTCGTCGACACGAGGTCGCAGCCGATCTCCACATAGCGGCGATGCACGTCGGCGACCCTGGCTGGAGCGTCGAGGATCGCCGTCACGCCCCAGAGATGTTCCTCGACGTCAGGCGGTTGGTCGCCAACCTCGAACAGCTCGGTTCCGACCGCTCCATCCATGATCACGCATTCCTCGGCGGTGATCAGCTCGATCAACCGGGCGTAGGGATCGCTGCCCCGGTCGGCGTCCATGGAGCCGACCCGGTTCACGTGGGTGGTCCTCAAGGTCCCCGCTCTCCTTCCAGATCAATGGCGGCACGTCCGCCGTTCACACCTTCTCGCTCGCACGAGCGCGACGCCACTCCCACATCGCCTAATTGCCCTGTCCATTCGGCTAGGTCTGACACCGACGGACGGAGCGGATCCCGGGCCGACATCGGCACACTTCCCGATCGGTCGGGAAACTCTGCCAAAAGGGATAGGGCGCGGCCGACGGCGTCCGGTTATCGTCGCCTCCGTGTCAACGGTTGCTCGGAACGAGGACGCTTTCGCATCGATCCTGCGTCAGGCGGGAGCCGTCTTCGCCGAACACGACGGGCGGTTGACCGTCCTCAACTTCGGATCTGCCGCCGGCGAGCTGGCGGTCTGCCTCAGGGCCCTCGGGCTCGTTGACCGCTCCGAGCTGATGAAGCTGGTGCTCGAGGGTCCGGCCGAGCGGATCGGCGCCGTTCTCGTTCGCGTCGCGGGGACCGATCTCGCCGTCGGCGGGGTGGCGCAGCGGTCGACGACCTGGTGGTGCCGGGCCGACGCGGACCGGGCGATCGCGATCTGTGAACCGGCGCGCGGAAAGCGCCTGTGGGAGGAGCTTCGCCTGCAGGCGCGTCGGCATGGGTCCGTCGCCCTCAATGATTGTTCAGACACGTGGAGCGCGATCGAGCTGATCGGCCGCGCCACGCCCAACATCTTGGCGGCGCTCGGGGTCTATGGCGGGGCTGGAGATCCTCGGCGGGTTGCACCCTTCTCGGTGGCCCGCCTCGGCCCGGTGGACGTGAGCTGGCTGCTTGAGTCACCGCGCCGGGCACTGGCGCTGGTTGCGCGCGAGCATGCCGCAACAGCCTGGCGGACGCTCGAGGAGGCGGGACGGCCGTTCGCGATCAGCTGCGTCGGCCAGCAGGCCGCGGCCCGGTATTCGCTGCTCGATCCGCGATTGTAGTCCGCCGCCGGCCGCGGGCGCCGTGGTAGAAAGGCGCGCTCTTGGGGGCCACGGCACTGATAGCTTCGACGCCGGTGAGCACGCGTGCGGCAACCGAGCAGGTGCGCGATCGTCCGGGACTGCAACGCGCGCTGGCCGCCTGCCGTCAGCTCGAGCGCGAGATCATTGAGCTGGAGTACGTTCGCCGTTCCGACGCGGTGGAGCGCGTCGCTGACGCCGTCAGAAGACTCGGCGAGGTCGGCTCGCCCGAGGGGATACTCGACCGCGCCGCGGAGGAACTCGGCCACGGATCACAGTTCGACCGCGTGCTGATCAGCCAGGTCCTCGACAATCAGATGTGCGCGCACGCCTTGTGGACGCGCGAGCCCGAGCCGGGATCACAGTTGATCGTGGAGCGGCTGCAGCGCGATCCTGTCGTCCTCGACTACCCGTTGATCGAAACCGAAGTTGCGCGCCGACGCGTCGCCGCACGCGTCATTGTTGCGTCAGCGCGATCGCGCACGCCCGCGCTGCTTACCGAGGTGTTCGGATGGCCGGGCTACGTCGTCGCCCCGATCGCCGTCGGCGGGAACACGATCGGGCTGCTTCACGCCGATACGGCCGCCAGTGGCCGCCTGCTTGACGAACTCGACGACGAGGTGGTGAACCGCTTCTGCGACGGGCTCGCCGCCGCGTTTGAGCGCGCCGCGCTGCGGGACACGCTGCGGCGCCATCGGACCGAGCTTCAGACCGCGGTGCAGTGGATGTCGGGACGGCTCGGGCGCCTCGCCGCGGAGGCCGGCGCGCCGGCCATCACACCCGGGGACACCCGCTCGCCCGGTGCCAGCCGGGAAGCGCTGACGCCACGCGAGCTCGAGGTGCTGCGGCTGATGGCGCGGGGCCGCACCAACCAGGCAATCGCCAACGCGCTCGTCGTTCGCGTCGGCACTGTGAAATACCACGTCAAGAACATCCTGCGCAAGCTGGGTGCAACGAGCCGGGCGGACGCGGTCTCGCGGTACGCGCGGGGCAGCGGAACCGGCAGATGAGCACCGCCGCCGAGCTTCCGGAGGTCTTCTCAGGTCCGCTCGGCGAGCGACTGCACCACCGCGTCGCGCAGACGATCGCCGACGCGGAACGCCTCCTCGGCGCCGAGATCGATCCGGCGGCTGCCGATGATCTCACACGGCTGCGCAGCGCGGCCGCCGTGCTGCGGGAGCAGCTGTCCGCCGAGGTCGATCCGGGGCAGGCCGACCACGAGCTCGCACTCGAGCGGCTGCGAGGGCGCTTCGAGGCCCGCTTCGAATCCCTCGCGCGGGCGCAGTCGGCCGTCGCCGAGCTGCGCGAGATCACTGTCGCCCGCCGCGATACTGGAACGTGCACCGACGGTGTTGTGTTCCACATCAACGTTCCGCCGCGCCGTCCTCAGCGTCGTCCGCGATGCCACGATCATCCCGGAGGCGGCCTGCTTCAGGGTGACACCGCCGGCGCCATGCGGGTTGTCGAGCAGCTCCGAAGCACTCCGGTGCGCCTCGAGCACCCGCTGATCGAGACGGAGCTCTTGCGCCGCCGACGGGCGACGATCGTGCTCGATGCCCACGCCCACCCCCGGGTCGACCGGCGGCTCGCCGAGTTGATGGGCTGGCGAGCGTACGCGGCGGCGCCGCTCGCTGATCGGCTCGAACGTCGTCGGCGTCATTCACGCCGACCGCGGCCCCGACGCGCAGATCGACGTCCTCGATCGCGATGTCCTGTGGGAGTTCGCCAGCGGTCTCGTGCAGGCCTACGAGACCGCCAGCCTGCGACGGACCCTAGGCAAGAGCGTGATCAGATGCGGCAGTTCCTGGAGTGGGCCCGCGCCCGTTCCGATCTCCTCACCGCGGCACCGATCAGCCTCGGAACGCGTCCGCCCGCGCCGCTGCCGCCGCCGGAGCCGTTCGACGCCGACTCGCCGGCCGAGGGGCGAGACGATCGGGTCGTGTTCGCCGGGCTGCTCACGCGGCGCGAGCTCGAAGTACTACGGCTCCTCGTCGACGGCGCCACCAACCGCGCGATCGCCGGCGAGCTCGTTCTGTCGGACGGGACCGTCAAGTTTCACGTCAACAGCATTCTGCGCAAACTCCATGTCGCCAACCGGGCCGAGGCGGTTGCCCGATACCTGGCGTTGCTTGGAATGCCTCCCCCATGATCTTGCCCTGATGCCTACCTCGGAGAGAAGTCGATGATCGGAGACATCCTCTGGAGCCCGCCCGCTGATCTTGCGACACAGCACCGAGGTCGGCCGCTACATGACCTGGCTCGGGCGTGAGCGCGGCCACACGCTGCGCTCCTACGACGAGTTGTGGCAGTGGTCGGTCGACGATCTGGAGGGCTTCTGGTCATCGATCTGGGACTTCTTCGGCATTCGCGCGCACACGCCATACGACCGGGTGCTCGAAACGCCGACGATGCCGGGCGCGCGATGGTTCAGCGGCTCCCGTCTGAACTACGCCGAGCACCTCCTCGGCGGCGAGGACGACGCGGACCGCACGGCGGTCGTGGCCCGCTCACAAACGCGCCCGCCGATCGAGCTCACCTTCGGCGAACTGCGCGAGCTGGCGGGCCGGGTGCGCGCCGGTCTTCAGCGGCTCGGCGTGCAGCCGGGCGACCGGGTCGTCGCCTACCTGCCGAACATTCCGGAAACGCTCGCCGCGTTCATCGCCACGGCCAGCCTCGGTGCGATCTGGGCGGCGTGCGCTCCCGAGTTCGGCGCGCGCAGCGTTGTCGACCGGTTCGCCCAGATCGAGCCGCGCGTGCTGCTCGCCGTCGGCGGCTACGGCTACCGCGACCGCTACGTCGACCGACGCGCCGAGGTGGCGACGATCCGTGCGCGTATCCCGAGTATCGAGCACGTCGTCTGGGTGCCCTACGGCGCCGCCGAGCTGCCGGACGCGACGAACTGGGAGGAGCTGACGCGAGACGCCGAGCCACTCGAGTTCGAGCCCGGTCGCGTTCGACCATCCCCTGTACGTCCTCTTCTCCTCAGGGACGACGGGGCTGCCGAAGGCGATCGTCCATGGCCACGGAGGACAGCTCGTCGAGCATCACAAGAACCAGGGACTCGGCTGGGACCTGAAGCCCGGCGGGCGGCTGCTGTGGTTCTCGACGACCGCGTGGATGATGTGGAACGCGCTCGTCTCGGCGCTGCTGCTCAGAAGCTCGATCGTGATGCTCGACGGAGACCCGGCCTGGCCTGACCTGCTCCAGCAGTGGCGGCTCGCCGAGGAGCTTCAGCCGACGGTCATGGGTGTGAGCCCGCCGTACCTGATGGCCTGTCGCAAGGCCGGGCTGAGGCTCGGCGAGGAATGTGACCTGCGCTCGCTCCGAGCGCTGTGCACCGCCGGATCGCCGTTGCCGGCGGAGGGATATCGCTACGTGTACGAGCAGCTGCCGCCGGAGCTCGTGCTGATCAACGGCTCGGGGGGCACCGATGTCTGCACCGGCATCGTGTCCGGGTCCTTCGCCCAACCCGTGTATGAGGGCGAGATCTCCGGGCGATGCCTGGGGGTCGACGCCCACGCGTTCGACGTCTCCGGGCACGAGGTCATCGACGAGCTCGGCGAGCTCGTGATCACCAAGCCGATGCCATCGATGCCGGTCGGACTGTGGGGCGATACCGACGGCAGTCGCTACCGGAGTTCGTATTTCGACCGGTACCCCGGTGTCTGGCGCCAGGGTGACTGGATCCGGTTCGCGCCGCGCGGGAGCTGCGTGCTCACCGGGCGCTCAGACGCAACGCTCAACCGCGGCGGCGTGCGACTCGGGACCGGCGAGTTCTACGCCGTGATCGAGGACCTGCCGGAGGTCATCGACGCACTCGTCGTCCATCTCGAGGATTCCGGCGGCGGCGCAGGCGAACTGCTGCTGTTCGTCGTGGCCGCCGACGACACCGTCGTCGACGAAGGGCTGCGCCGACGAATCGCGACGATGCTGCGCAGCGAGCTCTCACCGCGACACGTGCCGGATGGCATCTTCGTCGTGCCCGCCATCCCACGCACGCTCACCGGCAAGAAGCTGGAGTCGCCGGTCAAGCGGATCCTCCGCGGGGATCCCGTGGAGCAGGTGGCCAGCCGCGACTCGCTCGCCGACCCGGCGGCACTCGACGCGTTCGTCGCGCTCGCGTCCGAGCGCCGCGCGACGCCGCCGAGCGGCGCCACCGGCGCGTCGCCGGTGGAGCCGGGTGCCTCCCCACCCGGACCGCCGTCTGCAATAGCATGAGCCTCTGATTCGGACGATGCGTCCGAGAGGGAACCGATGAGTGGAGAACAGGGACTCAGTGGGATGCTTGAGGGCCCGGAGCCGCTCGGTCCGCAGCTTCGCGAACCCGAGCGGTGGCGCGCGCACGGCCCGACGTGTGGAGCACCGCCTCGAGTCGTGGGGAGAGATCCTCGCGGCGACTCACATCGCGTTCGAGGTGCGTGAGACACCGCGGACGCCGGTCGGCTTCCAAGGTGCCGTGATGCGGCGCCGCCTGGGCGACCTGATGCTCGTTGATTGCGCAGCATCACCGTTTCTCGGGCTCCATCGCGGCGGGATGAGCAGCCCGTCCGGCAACGAGAACATCCTCGGATTCCAGTTTGTGTGCAAGGGCACCGAGCTCGTCCGCGAGAGCAACCGCGAGGTCGCGCTGCAGCCTGGCGACGTCGTGCTGTGGGACGGCCTGCAGCCGACCGAGGTCGAGATCGTCGAACCGTTCTACAAGCGCACGCTGATGTTCCCCCGTGACGAGGTGCTCGCCCTCTGCCCGCGCCTCGCCGAAGCGGATGCGTCCGCCGCGCTGGACCGCGACGGACCGGCCCGCCTGCTCGTCCGCTACATGAACGCGCTCGCCCTTGAGCTGCCGCAGCTGGAGACGGGTGCGCGCATCGCGGCCGCGAACGCCGCGCTCGAGTTGCTGCGGGCCGCGGTCGAGCCGCGCCTGCCGACGAATCGCGCCGCGGAGCGCGCCGCGATGCGGACAGACATCCGTCGCTACGTGCGCACCCACCTGCAGGATGCCGGGCTCGGTCCAGCCTCGATCGCGCTCGGCCTATGCCATGTCGGTGCGCGCGCTGCACGCCCTGTTCGAGGACACCGACGCCTCGGTGGCGACGCTCGTCCGCACCGAGCGGCTCGCGCGCTGCCGCGAGGATCTGCAGCGTCCCAACGGCGGGTCGGTGACCGAGATCGCGTTCCGCTGGGGATTCTGCGACGCCGCCCACTTCTCACGCGTGTTCAAGCGTGAGTTCGGTGCCACACCGAGCGAGGTGCGCCACGCGGCGATCGCGGCGGAGGTCTCCGCTCGCAGCTAGGGCCGAGAGCTCAGACGGGTCGCCGGGCCTAAGTGGGGCTATACTATAGCAACACTAAGTCCCAGCGACGCCGCCGTTCCGGACGGTCGCTACGACCGGCGGTCAACCACCCGTGACGCCTTGCCGACGCTGCGCGGGATGCTGCCGAGCTCGACGACGGAGACGCCGATGCGCAGCCCGGTGTGCTCGCGCAGGACATGGCCGACGCGCTCCGCCAGCGGCGCGGGATCGTGTCCGGGCAGCGGGCTCGAACTCGAGCGTCAGTTCATCCAGCGGGCCACGCCGCTCGAGGATGAGGCGGTAGTGCGGTGAGGTGCCGTCGACGCCGAGCAGCAGATGCTCGACCGTCGACGGATGCAGGTTGACGCCCCGCACGATGAGCATGTCGTCGTGGCGACCGCGCAGCCCGACGAGCCGCGCCGTGGTCCGACCGCAGGCACACGGCTCGACGACGACGGTCCCGATGTCACGCGTGCGGTAGCGGATCAGCGGCAGCGCCTCCTTGGTGAGCGTCGTGAACACGAGCTCGCCTTCCGCACCGGGGTCCAGCACCGTGCCGCTCACCGGATCGACGGCCTCGACGAGGAAGTGGTCCTCCTGGACGTGCAGCCCGTCACGGGCGGGACATTCGGCGGCAACACCGGGCCCGCACATTTCCGACAGCCCGTAGAAGTTGAACGCGGTCAGCCCGAGCGCCTGCTCGATCTGGCTCCGCATCGCCTCCGTCCACGGCTCACCGCCGAACAGCCCGAGCGCCAGGGTCGAGGCACGCGGGCTCGCCGTCGCCCGCCTCGTTCAGCGCCTGAGCGATCGCCAGCGCGTATGACGGAGTGCTCACGAGCACGTCCGCCGCGAGGTCCCGCAGCAACGTCGCCTGGCGCGCGGTGAATCCGCCGGAGACGGGCACGACGGTCGCGCCGAGGCGCTCGCCGCCCTGATGGAACCCGAGGCCGCCGGTGAACAGGCCGTAGCCGTTCGCGTTGTGGATGATCATCCCCGCGCGCACACCGGTCATCGACATGCACCGGGCCATCAACTCGGTCCAGGTTTCAAGATCCGCACGGGTGTAGGCGACGACCGTGGGCTTGCCGTGGGTGCCACTCGACGCGTGGATCCGGACGACCTGGTCTCTCGGTACCGCCAGCAGACCGAGCGGGTAGCGCCGGCGGAGGTCGTCCTTGGTCATGAACGGGACGTCCGCCAGATCCTGCAGCGACGTCAGGCGCGACGGATCATCGACCCCGGCCGCGGCGAGGCGCTCGGCTCCGGCGGGCTGCGCGGCGAGGACGCGCTGGACGGTCTCCCGCAGACGCTCCAGCTGCAGCGCCTGCAGCTCCGCGCGCGGCATCGTCTCCGCGCGAGTGCGATCGTGAGCGCGAGCGCGCGCTCCGGTCCCTGCTCAGACGCGGCGCTGGTCGGCATTCCAGTGACGCTCCAGATTCTGCACCAGCGCGGGACTGAGGTGGCAGTACGCCTGCTCGCGGGCGTACGTGGCCATGTACTGGCGAAAGAGATCGAGCGGCTCGGCGCCCGCCCGCATCGCCGCCCGGTTGGCGGCGGCATTGATCAGGCCGGAGCTGGTGAGAGCGTCGATGCGCGTCTCGATCGCGCCGTCCATCTCGGCCGCCTCGACGACCTCATCGCAGAGCAGCGCGGCGTCGGGCTGCCCCGCCTCCCACTCGCGGCCGGAGAGGATCGCCTGCCGCGCGGCGCGGTCGCCGACGAAGCGCGGCAGCCGGAGGTTGGACGCTCCCGGGATGATCCCCTCCTTGCGCGCGGGCAGGTAGAGCCGCGCTCCGCGCGTCGCGATCACATGATCGACGACGTGCAGTAGTTGGCAGGCGCCGCCAATCGCGTAGCGCTCGACCGCGGCGATCCACAGCTTCTCGCTCGCGCCCTCCGGCGTGCGCACGCCGCGGAAGATCTTGTTGACGTAGCCCATGTCCCGCACGAGGTAGAACAGGAAGTCGACCCGGCCCTGGTAGAGGAGCGTGAGGTTGATGCCGGCACCAAACACGCGCTCCCCGCCGTAGCGCGGATGATCGACCGGGCCGCCGCGGAACACCCCGACCTCGATCGCGGGATCGAGCAGGATCAGGTCGACGGCCGTCTCCGTCGGGCCGAGCGTCCAGCCGTCCTCGGCGTTGAGATGCCGAGGGTTGCGGAGTTCGAGGATCCCTGCCTTGCCTCGGCGCGTCACCTGCACCGGGCCGAGGTCGACGAAACCGGAGGCGCGGAAGTCGCCGATCAGCTCCCGAGCCTCGGGCGTCGGCTCGAGCATCGCCTCCAGCAGATGCCCGCCGGTCCGCGGCGACGCGAGGAACCGCTCGGTGAGCAGGCCCTGCGCCAACTCGAGTCGGTCCTTATCGGCGAGCGGGCGCTCCCGCTCGGCGTCCATCTCCGCGCGCGTCGGTACGAGACCCGGCACACGTTCCGCCGCGGCGTACAGCAACGGCTCGAGGCGCAGCGACCGGGTGCAGCCGTCGGTCAACTCGTCGTAGAGCGCCTCCGGCGTGAGTCCCGCCTGCGTGAGGATGTCGTCCTGGGAGCTCGCCGTCGACGTCATGCGCGCGCTGAGGATAGGCTCGCACCATGGCTGGCCTGATGGACGGGAAGGTGGGGCTCGTCACCGGTGCCGCGAGTGGCATCGGCCGCGCCTGCGCGGTGCGCTTCGCGGCGGAGGGGGCGACGGTCCTCGTCGCCGACCTCGACAGCGCGCGGGCGGGCGGTGAGCAGACGGTGGCGGAGATCCGCGCCGCCGGCGGCGAGGCGGAGTTCGTTGCCTGCGACGTCTCCCGCGCGGCCGACAACGAGGCGCTCGTCGCCCATGCCGTGCGCCGTTTCGATCGGCTCGACTTCGCTCACAACAACGCCGGGATCGGCGTCCACCGACTCCTCCATGAGACCTCCGACGAGGACTTCGACCGCGTGATCGCGGTCAACCTGCGGGGGACGTTTCTGGGAATGAAGCACCAAATCGCTCAGATGCGCAAGCAGCGAGCCGGCGCGATCGTCAACACGTCCTCGAACGCCGGGCTGCGCGCCGTCACGATGCTCAGCGCCTACACCGCCAGCAAGCACGGAATCCTGGGGTTGACGAAGAACGCCGCCGTGGAGTACGCCAACGACGGCATCCGGGTCAACGCCGTCTGCCCGGGCGCGATCATGACGCCGCTGATGTCCGAACAGCCGCCCGAACGCCAGCAGGAGATCCTCGCCCCGCAGGCGCTGACGCGGTTCGGCGAACCGGAGGAGGTCGCCGCGGCGGTCGTGTGGCTGTGCTCCGATGAGGCGTCGTTCGTCACGGGGGTCGCGCTGCCGGTCGACGCCGGGTCCGTCGCCTGGGTGTCGGCGCATCGCTGAGCCCAACGTCTGGCCCGCCCGGGGTCGGTGATGCGCGGAACGGCAAGGGAATCGGCGCGCGGAACCTAGATCGGGCACAAGGTCGTTGTCGTGGCGGCCTCGGTCCGGTTAGTGTCCGCACAGATGGCGAGCGTGATCGGCCAGCGAGTGCGTCGCCAGGAGGACCCTCGGTTCCTCACGGGGCGCGGACAGTACGTCGACGACGTAGCGATCGAGGGCGCCCTGCACGCGACCTTCGTCCGCTCGCCGTGGGCCCACGCCCGGGTCGGCTCGATCGACACCACCGCGGCTCGCGGAGGTGCCGGGCGCGCGGGTGTTCACGGCCGCGGACGTCGGTCTCGCCGTCAACCCCGCGCCGCCGTTCGTCGGGATCGACGAGCGGATGTTCCGTCCCTTCCTCGCCTCGGAGAAGGCGCGGTTCGCCGGTGACATCGTCGCCGTCGTGCTCGCCCCGACGCGAGGCGGCTCGGCGGACGCGGCCGAGCTCGTCGACGTCGAGTACGAGCCGCTGCCCGCGGTGACGGACATCGAGAGCGCGCTGCGCGACGAGGTCCTGCTGTTCGAACGATGGGCAGCAACGTCTGCCTCCGGCACCCGCCGGAGGCGCCCGATCCGGCAGCTGTTCGACGACTGCGAGGTGGTCATCCGTGGTCACGGTCGTCTCCGCAGCGGCTCGCCGCCTGCCCGCTCGAGCCGCGGGCGACGCTCGCGACAGTTCGGCGACGACGGCCGGCTGACGATCTGGCTGTCCACGCAGACGCCGCACACGGACAAGATGGTGCTCGGCCTGCTCCTCGGGTTGGAGCCCGAGCAGGTGCGCGTCGTGGCGCCTGACGTCGGCGGCGGCTTCGGCGGCAAGGGGCTCGCGGTCGAGGATGTCATCGTTGCCTGGCTGGCTCGCGCCACGGGTCAGCCGGTTCGCTGGACCGAGACGCGCAGCGAGAACCTCGTCGCGATGCACCAGGGACGGGCGCAGCGGATCGCGTTCGAGGCTCGGCGGCAGCCGCGACGGCCGGCTGTCCGGCGCTGCGGCTCGACATCCTCCAGGACGCCGGCGCCTATCCCGGCATCGGGGCGTTCCTCGCCAACTTGACGGCGATGATGGCCAGCGGCGTCTATGCGATCCCGAAGATCGAAGCCAATGTGACCGCCGTCGTCACGAACACGACCCCGACCGGCCCGGTCCGCGGCGCCGGGCCGGCCCGAGGCGACACAGATGCTCGAGCGCGCGATCGACATGTTCGCCGCCGAGGTGTCGCTCGATCCGGCCGAGGTCCGGCGCCGGAACTTCATCGCTAAGGACGCGTTCCCGTACCAGACCGCGGCCGGAGCGCACTACGACTGCGGCGACTACGCGACCGCGCTCGACCGCGTGCTCGAGCGGGCGGATTACGGCGCGCTGCGCGAGGAGCAGGAGGCGCGCCGTCGCAGCGGTGACGCCAAGCAGCTCGGGATCGGTCTGAGCACGTACGTCGAGATCACCAACGGGATCAACGAGACGGAGTTCGGCGCGGTGGAGATCACCGCCGACGGGACGGCGATCGTCCTCAGCGGCTCGCAGTCGCAGGGCCAGGGCCACGAGACGACGTTCGCGCAGATCGCGGCCGAGCGCCTCGGACTCCCGCTGGAGAAGATCTCGGTGATCGAAGGCGACACCGATGCGGTCGCCCGCGGCACCGGTACATATGGATCGAAGTCGACCCAGATCGGCGGGCGCCGCCGCGGCCGAGGCCTCCGAGGCCGTCGTCGAGCGCGCCAAGCAGCTCGCCGCCGACGAGCTCGAGGCGAACCCGGAGGACATGGTGCTCGACCTCGACGCGGGGCGGTTCCACGTCGCCGGCGCGCCGGAGCCCGCGCTGACCTGGGCGGAGCTGGCGGCCCGGCTCGAGCAGCGCGACGCGCTCGCCGAGCTGCGCGCCGAGGTCGACTTCACCGCCCCGCAGCCGACGTTCCCGTTCGGCGCGCACCTGGCGGTCGTCGAGGTCGACACGGAGACCGGTGCGGTGACGCTTGAACGGATCGATCGCGCTCGACGACGCCGGCCGGATCATCAACCCGCTCGTCGCCGAGGGGCAGGTGCACGGCGGGCTCGCCGCCGGCATCGCCCAGGCGCTCTACGAGGAGGTCAGCTACGACGAGCACGGCAACCCCCAGAACGCCAACCTCGTGACGTACGGCTTTCCCGGGCCGACGGAGCTGCCGTCGTTCGAGCTCGTCGAGATGGAGACGCCGACGCCGGTCAACCCGCTCGGCGCCAAGGGGATCGGCGAGTCGGGGACGATCGGCGCGACGCCGGCCGTCCACAACGCCGTGATCGACGCGCTGGCGCCGTTCGGGATCCGGCATCTCGACATGCCGGTCAACGGCGAGCGCGTGTGGCGCGCGCTGCAGAACGGGCGGCCAGCTAGACGCTGGAACCTGCTTGCCACGATGGTGGTCGCCCAAGCCGTCGCCGACCGCTCCCCCGGGGCAGCGCGCTCACTACTCGAGCAGAACCGATCGAGCAGATCGGCGACGGTGTCGATGACCGCGTCGGGGCGGCGCGCGGGCGGCACGTCGTCGAGGACGATGTCGCCGCTGATGCCGCTGCGCACGAGCACGGTCGTGGCGCCACCCATGCGGCCGAGCGCGATGTCCATCCCGAGGTCGTCTCCGATCACCGCCACCTCGCTGCGTGTCCACGCCGAGGCGGCGACTGACCTCGCCGAGCGCGGCGCGGGACGGTTTGCCGAGCACGCGCGGGCGCGCGCCGGTGACCTTCGCGATCGCGGCGGTGGTCATCGCGCCGCGGCTGAAGATGATCCCGTTCGCGCCCGCGTAGCCGCGGACATAGCTGCCGGTTAAGAGCGGCGCGCCGGTGCTCACCGCCCGGGCGGCGCGCTCCAGCGCGGCGAAGTCGACCTGCGTCGACGTGCGCGATGAACACGGCGCCCGCGCCCTCGCCGTCGGTGACGGTGACGCCGGCGGCGACCATCCACTCGCGCACGCGCTCGGACGCGAACAGCTGCACCGCCGAGGACCGGTGCCGGCGCAGCAGGTACGCCGTCGCGCTGTCGACCGGCGTCAGCACCTCGTCGTCGGCAACCGGGAGCCCGTCCTCGCGCAGGCCCGCGCGCGATCATGCGCCGACGGCACGTGGCTGCCGTTGGTGAACAGCACCAGTCGGCGCCCGGACGCGCGCACGCGCTCGAGCACCTCGACCGCGCCCGGCTGGGGGCGCGCGCGTCCGTCCGCACCACGGTGCACGAGCGTGCCGTCGATGTCGAACACGAACCCGCGAACGTGATCGAGCGCGCAGCGCCTCACTCACGGCGCCAGAGCACCGTCTCGTCGTCCTTGACGAGCTCGAAGTGGGTGATCGACTCGCGCCGGGCGATCTCCTCAAGCAGCGTCACGAGCGGGGCGCGGCCGGGCCGCGCGGCCGGCCGGGGGCGCGGGCCGTCCGCGCGCCGGCGACCATCGCGTCGACCTGCTCCTCGGGCATCGTGAGCCGCAGCAGCAGCTCCTCCTCGGAGATCCGTGACCCGAACCGCTCGCGGGCACCCTCGAGCGTGATCGGCTCGCAGCTCTCGCAGCTGCGCCGCGTGCGGCCGTGACAGCACGCGCTCGGCGACGTCGGGATCGACGGGCGCCGGTGGCGGTCCGTAGTGCCCGAGGAAGTAGCGCACGGTCTCGTCGGACACGTTCACCCATCGCTCGCCGTCGATCACGTTCCGTGCCGCCTGGGTCGCGATGAACTGCGAGACGGGCGTGACGATGATCGGGTAGCCCATCTCGGCTCGCACCCGGGCGACCTCCTCGAGCACGGCGTCGAACAGCTCCGGGCGACGGAGCTCCTCGAGCATCCGGCGCGTGGTGCTGACCATCCCCCCGGGCAGCTGGTGGCGTGTAGTAGACGCCGTCGAATTCCCGCGGGGTCCCGGGCGCCAGCCCCTTGACCCGGGCGACCTCGCTGAAGTGGGCGGCGCTGGCGGCCGCCGCGTCGAGGTCAAGCGCATGCCCGTAGCCGGCCGCCCCGAGGTTGCGCACGGTGTTGAGGACGTCCGGCTGCGAGGTCCCGCGCGACAGCGGTCCGCACGCGGTGTGAACGACGCCGAAGCCGGCCCGCACCCCTTCCAGATACACGTACGGCGCGAGTCCGATCGTGCAGTGGCTGTGCAGCTCGAGCGGCCGGGTGCCGGCGGCCGCCAGCAGGGGCGGCGCCAACTCGCGCACGGCGTCCGGCGTGAGCAGCCCGCCGGGATCCTTCAGATACAGCCGGTCCATGTCCGCGCAGTCGGCGAGCGCCGCGGCCCGCTCGGCGTAGTAGTCGTGGGTGTGGACGTCGCTGATCGAATACGTCAGCCCGATCACGACCTCCTCGGCGCCCTCGGCCCGCGCCATCGCTGCCAGCCGTCGCAGCCGCTCCGGATCGTTCGACGGCTCGGCGATCTGGATCCGGCGAATCCCGTTGCGGACGCAGAGCTTGAACGAGAGCCGCATCACCTCCTCGTCCGCCGGCACCCAGGAGATGAACCGCATCCCGGTCGTGATGATGCCGAGCGGGGTGCTCGGCATCGCGGCGCTGACGAGGCGCAGTCGCTCCCACGGATCCTCGCGATGGAAGCGCACGGACACGGCCATGTGCGTGCTCGAGGTGAAGTCGAGCGCGTGGTAGCCGACGCGGTCGATCGTCGGCGCGATCGCGAGCACGTCGGGCGTCGTCAGACCCGTCGCGCTCCACAGGCTCTGATTGCCGTCCCGCACCGTCGTGTCGATGTACCCGATGTCGCGACTCATGCCAGCGCGCGCTCGAGCCAGTCGGTCGTGACCTTCGCGGCGGCGAAGTCCGGATGCCCGAGCACGCCGAGGAGCAGGTGCGGTTCGTCTCCACGCCCTCGACGTCGACGTCGTCGAGCGCGTCTTGCAGGATCGCGATCGCGCCATCGCGGTCCGGCGCGTGTGCGATCAGCTTTGCCAGGAGCGAGTCGTAGTACGGCGGTACGACCGCGCCCGGCCGGCAATGCGTGTCGACGCGCAGCCCGGGACGCTCCGGCACGCTGAACAGCGTCATCGTGCCCGGGGACGGCTGGAAGCCCTGGGTCACGTCCTCGGCGTTCAGCCGGCACTCGATCGCGTGGCCGGCGATGGAGACGTCCGTCCTGCGCGAACCCAAGCGGTCGACCGTCGGCGATCTGCAGCTGGAGTGCGACGAGGTCCCGTCCGGTGACGGCCTCGCTGACCGGATGCTCGACCTGGATGCGGCAGTTGATCTCGAGGAAGAAGAACTCCTCGGTGACGGCATCGACGACGAACTCGACGGTTCCGAGGTTGCGATAACCGATCGCGCGCGCAAACGCGACCGCCGCGTCGTGCAGCGCGTCGCGCGGCTGGCCGCCGACAGCGCGGGCGCCGGCGATTCCTCGACGACCTTCTGATACCGACGCTGCACGCTGCACTCCCGCTCGCCGAGATGGACGACCGCGCCATGCTCGTCGGCGGCGACCTGCACCTCGACGTGGCGCGCGGCGGCGATGAACCGCTCGACGTACAGGCGCTCGTCGCCGAACGCGGCCCCGGCCTCGCTGCGGGCCAGGCCGAGCAGGCTCTGCAGCTCGCTCTCGTCCTGCGCGAGCTTGATCCCGCGGCCGCCGCCGCCTCCCGCCGCCTTGATCAACAGCGGGTAGGCGATGTCGTCGGCCTCGGCCGCCGTCGCGATTTCGTGACCGGGGAGGATCGGCAGACCCGCTCGCCGCGCCGCCTCGCGAGCCCGCAGCTTGTCGCCGGAGAGCTCCATCACCTCCGGCGGCGGTCCGACGAACGTCAGGTCATGATCACGCGCTCGCCGGGCGAGCGCCGGGTTCTCGGCGAGGAAGCCGTAGCCGGGGTGGATCGCGTCGCAGCCGGTCCCGAGCGCTGCCTGAACGACGACGTCGTCACGCAGGTAGCTCTGCGCTGCCGGACCGGGTCCGATGACGACGACGCGGTCGGCGAGGTGGGCGGCAAGCCCGTCGCGATCCACCTCGGAGGCGCCGACGACCGTCTCAAGTCCGAGGCTGCGGCACGCGGACACGATCCGGACCGCGATCTCGCCGCGGTTGGCGATGAACACCCGCTTCATGCGGGTCGGACCCGGAACAGCGGGGCCCCGTATTCGGCGAGGACCGCGTTCTCGTGGCACACCTCGACGACCGTGCCGGAAACACCGGCGGGGATCGAGTTCATCATCTTCATCACCTCGATGATGCAGACGATCGTGTCGGGTTCGACCGTGCTGCCAACCTCGACGAACGGCGGCCTGCCCGGGCCCTCGGCGCGGTAGAAGGTGCCGAGCATCGGCGCCGGCACGGTGAGCAGTCCATTGGTCTCGGCGGCTGCGGCTGCGGCTTCGGCTGCGGCTGCGGCTGCGGCGCGTGGCTGCGGCGGCGGGCTCGGGGGAACGGGCTCGAGGACGCGTCCGCCGCCGGCTCGCCCCCCACGAATACGGGCGCGGTGGAGGTTCGGTCCCCGCCCCCGCGGCGCACGTACAGTGACAGGCCGCCCGTCTCGAGCCGCAGCTCGTCGAGCTCGGACTCGTCGATGATCCGCAGGATCTCTCGGACGTCGTCGTCAGTCAGCGACATCGCGCCGGGTCGCGCCGAAGGTGCTCATGACCAGCGACAGGGCATCTCGCGGCACGGGCTTGTGCTCGCGTTTGGGGACGGCGGTGACGGGGCGCGTCTGCACGACAGAGAGCCTCGCCTCATGATCACGCGCCCATTCGATGTCCTGGTGGGCGCCGAAGAACGCCTCGACTCGCCGCGCCACGTCGAGGAGGTCGGAGATGCCGGCGGCGTCCAGACACCGTGTGTCACGCCGGGCCTCGGGCACGGCCTGGCGCACTGCTCCACGCGATCCCTGGTCAGGCACGTACTCGACGTGCTTGGAATGGATGTGCTCGCGGACGACTTCGCGGGTCACCTTGCTGACGAGGTAGTCATCTGGAGTGACCTCACCGCCGACGACGGCCAGCCCGAGTCCCCAACTCGCGTTGATCGCCACCATGCTCGGGTCGCCGGTCACGGGGTTGCAGGTGAACATGACGCCGGAGACCGCCGCGTCGACCATCAGCTGGATGGTGACGCCCATCGCGGCCGGCGCGGCGCGGTCGCCGAGCCGCAACCGGTAGCTGATCGCCGGCGTGCTGTACAGGCTCACCCAGCAGTCCCGCACCGCGTCGCACACGCGGTCGACGCCGCGGACCCAGAGGTACGTCTCCTGCTGGCCGGCGAACGTCGCGTCCTGGCTGTCCTCGCCGAGCGCACTCGACCGGACCGCGACCGGCGGCTCGGAGATGTTCTGCGCCCGCGCCAGGTTCTCGTAGGCGGTGCCCACCTCGTCGCAGACCGCGTCCGGCAACGGTGCGGAGCGCATCGCCTCGCTGATCTTGTGGGATGCGCCGCCGACCGAGTCGACATCGCCCGGAGCGACGCGCTCGAGTGCGCCCGCGATCTCGCCCTGGAGCCCGGACTCTTGCACGAAGGCGTCAAAGGCCGAGGCCGACAGCGCGAAGCCGGGCGGCACCGGAATCTCGGCTGCCAGCAACTCGCCCAAGTTTGCGCTCTTACCGCCGAACCGCGGCTCGTCAGCGAGCCGCAGGTCGTTCAACGGACGACCGTGCATCATCCTCGTCCTCTCCCTGTGAGTGGTGCGCACATTACGCACCCGGTGCCGAACAGGTTCAAGCCCAATGTCCGCGTCTGTGATCAGTGCCGGCTATCAGGCGGCCGCCATCGCGCCGGATCGGGCGACGACGTCGCGGGCGACGTCGACGAGCCGCTCGAGCGTCGGCTTAGCGTCACCGCGGCGCCACGCGAGCGCGATGCCCATCGTCGGCTCCGGCGCGGCGAAGCGGCGATACACCGCCCCCGGGATCCGCAGGCTCTTTGAGCGTCCGGACATGATGAACGAGACGCCTGCCCCATCGGCGACCGCCGAGACGATCCGCTCCTCCTCTGGCTCGAACCGCGCCAGCGCCGGCCACGGCGGATCGCCGCACACCTCGCGGCGCACCTCCCGCCACGCTCCCGGGCCGTGGCTCTCCGGCCACCACACGAGCGGCTCGCCGCGGAGATCCGCCGGCCGGACCGTCGTCCGGCGCGTCAGTCGATGACGTGCTGGAAGCACACACACGAGCGCCTCACGGCCGAGGAGCAGTTCCTCAAGGCCCGGGTCCTCGAGCGGCGGGCGAACGAAACCGGCGTCGATCTCGCCGGCGTGGAGCTGTTCGACGTGCAGCATCGTCGTCCCCAGCCTCAGCTCGAGCGCGACGTCGGGGTACCGGTCGCGGTAGGCGTCGACGATCGCGCCGGGTGCGCCTCCCGTGAGCGACCGCGTCAGGCTGACGCGCAGGTGGCCCCGCTGACCGCTCGCGGCGGCACGCGTGACGGCGGCGGCGCCCTCCGCGCGGGCGAGCAGGTCGCGGGCCTCGTCGTACAGCACCACGCCCGCCGCGGTGAGGGTCGCGCCGCGACGGTTGCGCTCGAACAGGCGCACGCCAAGCTCGGCCTCAAGGTTGCGGATGTGCTGGCTGACGCTCGGTTGGGCGAGGTGCAGGCGGTCGGCGGCGCGGCGGAAATGCAGCTCCTCCGCGACGGCGACGAACGAGCGCAGCTGCCGCAACTCCATCGCCCAATGATAGGCCCGCCCTTTCACAGCAGTGGGAATTCGGTCTTGATCACGGCCGCGGACTGCGCCTAACGTGACCCCTCCAGGACGAGAGGAGAGTGGAAGATGGCGACCGCTGAACGTCAGGTGCGGGGCTTCTCGAGCCCGTTCGCTGTGCCGGAGCCGGAGGGCGTGGACGGGTGGGAGTCGATGTATCCCTACTACGCGCTGTTCAGCGAGGAGCGGCGGGGTTCCGAGGAGGCGCGCGGCTGGTTCCGTGACGGCATGCACTTCCCGGAGCCGATGTATCCCGTTCGACTTCGTCACCGCCGACTCGCCGTACATGAGCCTCGGTCAGGCGAATGCGCGCATCTTCGTGCTACCGCCCGCCCTCGGGATCGACCACCGCGTGCTCTACGGGTGGGTCTACATGAGTTCGGTTCCGGTCACCGACCCGGCCGAGATCGGGCGCCGAGCCGAGCTGTTCCAGCGTCGTGCCGGCTTCTACTTCCAGAACTGGGACGAGCTCTATGGCCGGTGGCTGGAGAAGGTGGAGCAGGCGATCGCGGCGCTCGACGCGCTCCAGGTGCCGGAGCTGCCGGAGATTGAGGACGAGGCGGTCGTCACCGAAGGCCGCGGCGTCGGGGCGACGCACACCCTGCTCGTCGCCTACAACCGACTGCTCGAGAGCGTCGACCTCATCTGGCAGTACCACTTTGAGTTCCTCAACCTGGGCTACGCGGCGTACCTCGTGTTCTACGAGCTGTGCAAGCAGCAGTTCCCGGACATCGACGACCAGACGATCGCGCAGATGGTCTCCGGCGTCGATGTCGTGCTGTTCCGCCCGGACGCCGAGCTTCAGCGCCTGGCCGAGGCAGCGATCGCCGCCGGGGTGGCGGACGCGGTGCTGACGCGCCCCGACCGAAGCCGCTCTCCGCGAGGCGCTCGCCACGTCCGACGGCGGACGGCAGTGGCTCGAGGACTGGGATTCCGTGAAGCAGCCCTGGTTCAACTACTCGAACGGGAATGGCTTCTACCACCACCATCGCTCGTGGATCGATGACACGAGCGTCCCGCTCGGCCATCTGCGCAGTTACGTCTCACGGCTCCAGGAGGGTCAGCAGATCGCTCGGCCGCTCGATGCGGTTCGGGACACGCGGGACCGGATCACGGCCGAGTACCGCAGCCTCCTTCCGGAGGACGTCATCGCGGCGTTTGACCAGAACCTCGGATTGGCCCGGCTGGTGTTCCCGTATGTCGAGAGTCACAACTTCTATGTCGAGCACTGGTACCACACGATCTTCTGGAACAAGGCGCGCGAGTTCGGCGCCCTGCTCGCCCACCACGACATGCTCGAGGACACGGAGGACATCTTCTATCTCCAACGTCACGAGGTGCTCGACGCGCTGGTCGATCTTCGTCTCGCCTGGGCCGCCGGCTCTGAGCCCCGCGGCGTGCGGTATTGGCGGCCGATCGTCGCCGAGCGTCGGCGGATCATGGAGTCGATGCGACGCTTCACCCCGCCACCGGCGCTGGGCGCGGTGCCGGAGACGATCAGCGAGCCGATGACGAACATGCTGTGGGGGATCACCTCCGAGCGCGTGCGCGAGTGGGCCTCCGGCGCGGCGGAGACCGCGTCAACGCTGACCGGCTTTGCCGCATCGCCGGGCGTTGTCGAAGGCGCGGCCCGGGTGGTGCTCGACTTGCGGGCGCTCGGCGAGCTCGAGCCGGGCGAGATCCTGGTGGCGCCGATCACCTCACCGAGCTGGACGCCGGTGTTCGGGAAGATCGCCGCCGCCGTCTCGGATATCGGCGGGATCATGTCTCACGCCGCGATCGTCTCACGCGAATACGGGCTGCCCGCGGTCGTCGGTACCGGGACCGCCACGAGCCGGATCAGGACCGGTGACCGGCTCCGGGTCGACGGCGATGCCGGCACCGTGACGATTCTGTGAGCGACGCGCGGTCTTCGACGCCGTCGTCCTCGGCGGCGGCCACCACGGGACGATCATCGCTCCCTATCTGGCCCGTGCCGGCATGTCGGTGCTCGTGCTGGAACGGAGCCCCCATCTGGGTGGCGGTGCCTGCACGAGCGAGGGTCCGGCGCCCGGGTTTCTGATGAATCACTGCAGCCACTGGACGCGGTTCTATGCCCACCCGGCTTACCGCGACTTCGCGCTGTATGACGAGGGGCTGCGCTACGTCTTCCCTGAACAGAACGAAGGGATGATCTTCGACGACGGCTCCTCGCTGATCGGTCATTCCGCGTACCGCGTCGTCGAACCGGCGACCGGCCGTCAGGAACGCTCAGAGGAGAACATCCGGGCGACGTGGGAGCAGATCGCCCGCTTCTCGGCGCGGGACGCCGAGACCTACCTGCGAGTTGCTCGACGCCCACGAACGCCACTGGAAACAGGCCTTCCGCCGGCACCGCTTCGGCCCGCCGCCGCCCTGGGGTACGCCCGATCCGCTCGAGCAGATGCTTGACGTTCCGGGCACGCACCTGGAGCCCGTCCACCAGTTCATGACGCTCGGTCAGCTCGCGCGCGATTTCTTCGAGAGTCCCGAACTGCAGACGTTGTTCATCCGTGCCGCCACCACGTCGACCGGCTGCTTTCCGGACGACGTGCCCGGGCTTGCAGGGACTGATCCACTGCCTGCCCGCTGACGCTGTCATTCGAGCCGGCGGCGATCGCGATCGGCGGCAGCCAGGCGATCACCGACGCGCTGGTGGCGGCCGGGCGACGGCTCGGGCGTCCAGTACGAGACAAGTGCGAGGTCGATCGCATCGTGGTCGGGGGCAACCGCGCGACGCGCCGTGGAGCTCACCGACGGAACGCGGATCGCGACCGACCTCGTGATCAGCAACCTCGGCCTGCCGCTCACCGTGCTGCGACTGCTGCGCGACGTGGAGGTCGAGCCGACGTTGCGCCGTCGTCTCGGCAACATCCACTACGACCGCGGGCAGCTGTTCTGGGCCAACCTGGCGATTCACGAGCCGCCCCGCTACGCCGCCGAGCTGGACAACCCGGGGGTCGGTGCGCAGCCGCGCCTCTACTGGGGCCCGAAGGACCTCGACTACCTCGGTCTTCGCTACCAGTCCGAGATCTACCTGCAACGGATTCGCCGAGCCGGCCGTACGTGCTCTGCTCGGTCGACAGTCTCTGGGATCAGACGCGCGCGCCCGCGGGCAGCCACATCGTCGGCGTCGAGGAGTTCGCGGCGCCGCGACGCAACTTCAGCTCCGGGCGACTGGCGCGAGATCAAGGACGATTCTGCCAGCACCTGCTCCGGCGGTGGGCCGCATACGCGCCGAACATGACCGCCTGAGAACGTGATCGCGATGCGGGTCTACGGGCCGGACGACATCGAGCGAGAGCGGCCGAACATGATCCAGGGCGGCTACTCGACGGCGAGCACGATCGCCTCGCAGGTCGGGCGCTTTCGTCCGGTGCCGGGGCTGAGCGGATACCGGCTGCTGCTCGAGAACCTGTATGACTGCTCGGCGAACCTCCACTCCGGGCCGGGCATCGGACGGGGATCGAGCTACAACTGCTTCGCGCAGATCGCGCGCGACCTCCGGCTCGAGCACGCGTCGGTTGCGGCATGAGCGAGCCCCGTCTCGCGGGCAAGCGGGTGCTCGTGACCGGTGCCGGACAGGGGCTGGGTCGAGCGTTCGCGGTGCACCTGGCCGGCCTCGGCGCGTCGGTGCATCGGCTGCGACATCGACGAGGCGGCGCTCGAGCGAGACCGAGGCGCTGGCGGCCGAGCAGGGCGACACGGTCGTCGCCGGTGATCGCCGACGTCAGCTCCACGGAGCAGACGGCACGACTGGCGCAGGTCGCGGTGGACGCTGTCGGCGGGCTCGACGCGCTCGTCAACAACGCCGCCGTCGTGGCGGGACTGCGCGCGGCGTCCGTTTGAGGAGATCGCGGAGGACGAATGGGATCGCGTGCTGGCGGTCAACGTCAAGGGCGCGTGGCTGTGCGCGAAGGCGCTGGTGCCGCTGCTGCGCGCGGCCGGGGGCGGCGCGATCGTCAACCTCGCCTCGGAGGTCGCGCTCTCAGGCTCGCCCGGGCTCGCGCACTACGTCGCCTCGAAGGCGGCCGTCATCGGCCTGACGAGAGTGATGGCGCGCGAGCTCGGCCCCGACCGCATCCGGGTCAACGCGCTGGCGCCCGGGATTCATCGCCACCGAGGGATCCAGCGGGCTCACCGGCGCGAGCGGCTACGACGTCAGCGGGACCCCGCTCGGCCGCGTGGGGCAGCCGTCGGATCTCCTCGGCGCGCTCGGATTCCTGATCTCGGACGACAGCGCGTTCGTGACCGGCCAGACGCTGCTCGTCAATGGCGGGCGGCTGCTGAGCTGAGCGCTCGCCGCGGCGCGAGACGGCTCAGGAGGCGCCGATGAGCGTGACCACGCCGGCCGTGCCGTCGACCCGGATCATCTGACCGGTGCGAATCTGCGAGGTCGCGCGCCCGGTGCCCACGACGGCCGGCAGCCCGTACTCGCGACACACGATCGCGGCGTGCGACATGACGCCGCCGACGTCGGTGACGGTCGCCTTGATCTTCGAGAAGATCGGCGCCCACGCGGGCGAGGTGCTGCCACAGACAAGGATTTCGCCGTCGCGGACGTCAGCGATCTCGCTCACCGTGCGCACGACTCGTGCCGGGCCCTCGACGACGCCGGGAGAAGCCGCGGCGCCGTTGAGCTCCGTGCCGCCGTCCTGTTGGCGCGCCCAGTCCCGGACGCGCTCGGTCGTCACGCCCCAGAGCATGATCGTCATCGGATCTGTGATCGCCTCGGGCGTGACGCCAAGAGCCGGCGGCGGCGTCCACTCGGCTAGCCGCTCAAGGATCTGGCGGCGAGCGAGCGACGATCGGCGGCCAATGCTGGGGCCCCAGCGGCTGCCCACCGGTCGCCCATGTCAGCACGAGCTCGTCAAGCGCCGAGGCGACCTCGTGGCGGGAGAGCTGGAAGATGTCCTCGCCGTCCTGCAGGAACCCGTGCTTGGCGAGCAGCGCGCCGAATTCCCGCACCTTGTTCCACCACTTGGTGAGGAACCAGTAGTCGCAGAAGAACTTGTGCTCCTCGACGTACGGAAAGACCATCCGCGACAACGCGAGCAGGTCGTTCCACGGCCCACGCGTCTCCTCGTCGAGCAGCGCCCCGTACTCCTCCGCGAGCCGGTCGCGTTCACGCTCGATCTCCTCGGTCGGCCGCTCGATCTGCTCGCCGGCGCGCAGCGCCGCGATGTGCCCGATCAGCGCCGCATAAGGAATGCTCGGGTCGTCGAGCCAACTGCGGTAGTAGTGGTAGAGACCGTCACCGGTGGCCATGTTGAACCACGGATTCTTGACCTTCTCGAGCTCGGCGAGCCAGCCCTGACCGGCCTCGCTCTGCCTCAGCTCCGCGTCGATCTCGTCCGGGCTGCGGCCCTCGACGAACGCACCGTCGACGCCGGTCGCCAAAGCCAGTCTCGCCATCCGCCGCAGTTCGGCGTCGGGCTTGAACAGCAGCACGTCGATCCCGGCCACCATCTGGGCGATGTGCTGGTCCGGGATGTCCGGCAGCTGGGCCTTGCAGAGCTCGGCGAACGTCGCGTACGCGCCGTACCCGAGCAGCAGGAACTCAAAGTGGTGCTGCCACATCAAGTCGCACATCCGCAGGCACCGGCCATACGCGTCGAGCAATTCGTAGAACGCGGTGTTGCGATCTTCGCCGAACGCCACCTCGTCGGGCTCGTACTCGGGGAGGTCGGGCACGACGAGCTCGCCGAGCTCGCCGATCAGCGCCTCCATTTTCCAGCGCCACTTGGGGTACAGCTCGCTCCAGTTCGCGTAGTAGTGGCCTGCGCGCTTCTGGAAGAACTCGGCGCGCTCAGCGATCTTCGCCGGGTCGGTGACCGGGTTGCCCGAGATGTAGATGTAGCCGTTGACGGCGCGGTAGTCGATGCCCATCGCCGGCGGAACGGCGAACACGCGGTTCTGCCATGCCCCGACCGCCTGATACGGGGAATCGATACAGATCACGTCGAACGCGGGCATCGGCACCGGGAAATGCATCGAGTTCCAGAACCAGAACCGGTTCTCATCCGTCTCGCGACGCCGCTCGTCGAACAGCGCGTAGTACGGGTACATCTCCTGCCAGCCCTCGCAGCCCGGAGGCGTCTCAATCGAGAATGGACTGGGAAATGCGCCGAGTGCCGACGTCGCGCTGACCATACGAACCTCCGTCTCTCTCCAATCGGTCGCCTCGCCGCGGGCGTCGGCTCGACCCGCCCTGTATACGGGACGCGCTCCCCCCAAGTCAACCGAGCTTGCCGCTACGCGCATGCCTGCTTGCGCACGGACGCCCGGACCCGACCGCGCCCCGGAGCGCCCGCATACGATCGCCCGGCTACCGAGGACCCTTAGGAGGACAGAGATGGCAAGGATTCTGCTCGTGCACGGTGCCTTTGCCGGCGCGTGGTGCTGGGAGCCGGCGTTGCCCGGTCTACGGGACGGCGGCCACACCGTCGAGACGATCGACCTCCCGGGCGCAGGCGAGGACACAACGCCCGTGGCCGAGGTCACGCTCGACGCCTACGGCAAGAAGATCTGCCAGGCGCTGTCCGAGGGTCCGCCGGCGATCCTCGCCGGGCAGAGCATGGGCGGCATGGCGGTCACCGCGGCGGCGGCCCGCTGCCCGGAGCGCGTGCGCGCGCTCGTGTACATCGGGGCGTTTGCACCAAGCGAAGGTCAGAGTCTGGCCGAACTCGTCTCATACCCGGAGGCCGCCGACGATCAGGTGCAGGCGAACATCGTCGTCGAGGGCGATCCCCCCGTCGGGCAGCCTGCCGCGCGACGGCGCGATTCACGCGATGCTCAACTGCTGCACCGAAGAGCAGGCCGCCTGGGCGGTCGATCGCATTGGGCGCCCAACCGATCGCGCCGTTCGAGGGAAGGATCGAGGTCCCCGACGACGCGCGTAGCGCGTTCGAGGGGCTACCCCGCGCGTACATCTTCTGCGGCTCCGATCACGCGATCCCGCCGGCGATGCAGCGGCGCATGCTCACCGACCGAGACTGCGATCCGGTACTCGAAATCGATACCGATCACTGGCCGTGGCTGTCGCGGACCGACGAGTTCGTGAGCGCGATGAACGAGATCATCAGCACGGTGGTGTAGTGGGTCGCGCCGATCGACAAGAAGGCCTGCACGCGATGGCTGGACTGACCTGCGGCCCGGCGATAGCTTGGCGCGTGCCGTCGGAGCGAGAGGAGAAGCGATGCCCGAGATCGAGCTGCTGGCGCTGTACTGGACGATTGCCGGCCCCGCCGACGTGCACGTCGGCCGTGAATGGAGCACGTTTGAATGGCGGGACCGCTGCGCCGAGGCGGCGCGCGTGGGCTTCACGGCATCGGGCTGTGGCACGCGGACATCGAGCACCAGCTCGAGACGCGGTCGCTGGAGGAGATGAAGCAGATCTTCGACGATGCCGGGCTGCGGTACCTCCAGCTAGAGTTCCTCGCCGACTTCTTCGTGACGCCCGGCGATCCGCTGCGCGCGGCGTCCGACGAGCGCCGGCGACTGCTGTTCGAGGCCGCGGCGGCCCTCGACGCCCATCACATCAAGGTCGGGAACATCCCGGGCACGCAATGCGAGCTCGGCCAGCTAACCGACGCGTTCGGCGAGCTGTGCGAGGACGCGGCGCGTCATACCCCGGCGACGGTCGTCTACGAGTTCATGCCGTTCGACGTCAACGTCAACACGCTCGACGCGGCCCTCGAGGTGGTGCAGGGCGCCGCGCAGCCGAACGGCGGCCTGGCGATCGACACCTGGCACATGGCCAAGCTGGGAATCGCGCCCGACGAGCTGCGGCGGGTCCCGCTCGAGTACCTCAGCTGGGTCGAGCTCTCCGACGGCCAGGTTCAGAACATGGACGACCTCGTCGACGAGACCGTCAACCACCGCCGTCTTCCCGGCGAGGGCGAGTTCGACATCCCCGGCTACGTCGCCGTCTGCCAGGACGTCGGCTACGGCGGGCCCTGGGGCGTGGAGGTCCTCTCCGAGGAGCTGCGCAGCCTGCCGATCGACCAGGAGTTCGACCGCGCGTACGAGACGACGATCGCGCAGTTCCACGCCGGAGTCGCATAGGTCGTGGCCGCTCCCGCGAACGACCACTAGACAGGAGGAGACATGGCAGAGCTCGACGCCGACCGGCTGGTCTGGATGTACACGCAGATGCTGCGGATCCGCGAGTTTGAGGAGCGCGTCAAGAGCACATTCGAGAAGCACCCCGGCGTGATCCGCGGTCACACCCACCTCGCCGACGGCGCCGAGGCGTCGATCGTCGGCTCGCTCGCCGCGATCGAGGCCGGCGATCAGCTGATGGCGACGTACCGCTGCCATGGCTATCCGATCGCCCTCGGCACCGACCCGAAGGCGATCATGGCCGAGATCTACGGGCGCCAGGACGGCCTGTGCGGTGGCTACGGCGGTTCGATGCACCTGTGCGACCCGGGCCGCGGCTTCCTCGGCACGTCCGGGATCGTCGGCCAGGGGATCCCGCAGGCGACCGGCGTCGCGTTCGCGGCGCAGCTCCGTAAGCAGAGCCAGGTCGTGCTGTGCTTCTTCGGCGACGGCGCCTCCAAACAGGGCGCGTTCCACGAGTCGCTCAACCTCGCCTCGCTGTGGAAGCTGCCCGTCGTCTACATCATGGAGAACAACAACTACAACGTCGCCACCCGCTCCGAGCAGGAGGACGCCAACGCGGCCGACGGCGAGCCGCTGTCGGTCAAGGCCACGGCGTACAGCATGCCCGGCGTCACCATCGACGGCGGCGACCCGGTCGCCGTGCACGAGACGGTCGGCGCGGCGGTCGGCCGCGCCCGCCGTGGCGAGGGTCCGACGCTCGTGGAGTCAAAGGTCTACCGGCTCTCGGCCCACGGCAACCTGATCGCGCCGCCCGGGGTCCCGCTGCACTACCCCGAGCACGAGGCGATCACGGTGTTCGGCAACCGCGAGGAGTATGAGGCCGCGCTCCGCGGCGATCCCGGTGCCGCGGTTCCGCATGCGCCTCGTCGAGCAGGGGACCCTCAGCCCGGAGCGCGCCGACGCGATCGCGCAGGAGGTCACGCGACGAGATGGACGCGCGCCGTGCAGTTCGCCCTCGACAGCCCCTTCCCGGCACCGGAAGCGGCCCTGAACCACGTCTACGCGTAGCGATGGAGACACCGATGGCACGAGAGATCCCCTACATCGCGGCCGTCCAGGAGGCGATCCGCCTCGAGATGGAGCGGGACGAGACCGTCGTCTTCTACGGCCAGGACGTCGCGCCGAGCGACGAGGACCCGCTCGTCCAGGCATTCGGCCGCGACCGCGTTCGCGTCTCGCCGATCTCGGAGACCGCTGAGATCGGGATGGCAACGGGCCTTGCGCTGGCCGGCTACCGGCCAATCGTCGAGCTGCTGATGGCCGAGTTCATGCTGGTGGCGATGGACCAGGTCGTCAATGAGGCGCCGCGCTTTCGCTACATGAGCGGCGGGCAGGTCAAGGTCCCGCTCGTACTCAAGGCGGGCTACGGGTTCACCGCAGGCTGGGCCGGCCAGCACACCGGCTCGATCTACACGATGTTCGCCGGGATCCCCGGGCTCAAGGTCGTGCTCCCGTCGACGCCGGCCGATGCCAAGGGTCTGATGGCGAGCGCCGTCCGCGACGACAACCCGGTCATCTACCTGATGCATTACCTGCTCGTGCTCGAGCACGGCGACGTGCCAGAGGGCGAGTACGTGGTGCCGATCGGCGAGGCGGCCGGTCCGCCGACCCGGCTCGGACGTCACGATCGTCGCCACCGGCTGGACGGTCGGCAAGGCACTCGCGGCGGCCGAGGCGCTGGCGGCCGAGGGCATCGACGCCGAGGTGATCGACCCGCGCTCGCTCCAGCCGCTCGACATGCCGGCGATCCTGACCTCGGTGGAGAAGACCGGCCACCTCGTGCTCGCCGACCAGGCAACCCGGCACGCGTCGGCCGCGTCGATCATCGCCGCGGAGGTCGCCGAGCACGGGTTCGGCAGCCTCAAGGCCCCGATCAAGCTCGTGACCGCGCTCGACGCGACGATCCCCTACAGCGAGCCGATGGAGGCGTTCGTGCTGCCGAACGAGGCGAAGATCGCCGACGCCGTTCACCAGGTGCTCGGGTCGGCGCCCGTCGCGCCGTCAGCGGCCCGTAGCGACGCAGTCGGCGATCCGAGCCGTGGCGCGCTCACCGACGCAGCTCGACGCGCGACGTGCGCCGCGGATCTGCTGGCGACAATGTGGCGGATCCGCTGCTTCGAGGAGCGCGTCGCGCAGCTCAAGCGCAGCCTGCAGGTCCACGGGCTCATCCACCTGAGCATCGGCGGCGAGGGCGTCGCCGCCGGCGTATGCCGGCAGCTGCGTGACACCGACGCGGTGTACAGCGGCCACCGCGCCCACGGCCATGCGATCGCCAAGGGCGCGCCGCTGCGAGCGGGTGATGGCCGAGCTGATGGGGCGCGACGACGGGCTGTGCCGGGGTCTCGGCGGGTCGATGCATCTCGTCGACCGGCAGCACGGGTTCATGGGCGCGACCGGGGTCGTCGGCGGGAATCTCCCGCTCGCGCTCGGCACCGCGCTCGCCGCCAGATCGCGTCGCAGCGACGACGTCACGGTCGTGTTCTTCGGCGACGGCGCGGTCCAGGCCGGTCATTTCAACGAGACCGTGAACCTGGCGGCGCTGTGGGAGCTGCCGCTGGTCTTCGTGTGCGAGAACAACGGGTTCGCCGAGTTCACGCCGCGATCGGCGCACACGGTGGTCGAGCGCGTGAGCGACGTCGTCGCGCCGTACGGGTTCGACTGCGCAGACGGTCGAGGGCAGCGACGTCGCCGCGGTCTGGGAGGCGTTCGGCGACTTCCTCGCCCGCGCGCGGCGGCGGCGACGGTCCGTTTCTGCTCGAGTGCCTCACCCACCGCCGCCGCGGCCACTACGAGGGCGACGCGCAGGAGTACCGCGATGCGCTCGCCGACGAGGAGTGGCGGCCGGCGTGACCCGATCGCGCGGTTCGAGCCGCGCGCGGTCGAGCAGCGGATGGCTGGATGCGCCGGCGGTCGACGCCATCCGCGAGCAGGCCGCCGCGGCGGTCGAGACGGCCGTGCGGTACGCACGCGCCAGCCCCTGGCCTGACCCTGGCCTCGCCGCGGCGAGCTGGTGTACGCGTGAGCGCAGCCGTCCGAGATCACCTTCATCGAGTCGATCAGCGAGACGCTCGCCACGGCGATGCGCGCGGACGATCGCGTGATCGTGCTCGGCGAGGACGTCGCCGAGGGCGGACCGTATCTGGCCACCGCGGGCCTTGCCGAGGAGTTCGGACGCGAGCGGGTGCTCAACACGCCGATCAGCGAGGGCGCCGTCTGCGGCGTGGCGATCGGCGCCGCCCAGAGCGGGCTGCGGCCCGTCGTCGAGATCATGTTCATCGACTTCATCACGCTCGCGCTCGACCAGCTCGTCAATCAGGCGGCGAAGGCTCACTTCATGTCGGGTGGCCAGCTCGCGGTGCCGCTCGTCCTGCGCACCCAGGGAGGCGCCGGCGGACGCAGCGGGGCGCAGCACTCGCAGAGTCTCGAGTCATGGCTGACGCACGTTCCCGGCCTCAAGGTGGTGATGCCGAGCTCCGCCGCGGATGCGGCCGGACTGCTCCGAGTCCGCGATCGCGGATCCCGGACCGGTCGTGTTCGTCGAGAACAAGTCGATCTACTTCCGCCGCGAGCCGATCGCGGACCCCGGCGGCGCGCCGGCGCCGATCCCGCTCGGCGAGGCGAACGTCTTACGCTCCGGCAGCTCGACCTGACGATCATCGCCACCTCACGGATGGTGGCGCGACGCGCTCGCGGCCGCCGAGCGGCTCGCGCGCGACGGCGTGGACGCGGAGGTGATCGACCCGCGGACGCTCGTGCCGCTCGACCTCGACACGCTCGCCGCATTCGCTGCGGAAGACCGGCCGCGCCGTCATCGCCCACGAGGCGGTGACGATCGGCGGCTTCGGCGCCGAGCTCGCCGCGCAGCTCCAGGACGCGGCCTTCGATTTGCCTCGAGGCGCCGATCCAGCGCGTCGGGGCGCCGTTCACGCCGGTGCCGGTGAGCCCTCCGCTCGAGGACGCCTACCGTCCGGGCGTCGAGCGAGATCCTGGCGGCGGCGCGCGTCGTGATCGAGTGGGATCAGCCGGTGGAGGCGGTCCGTCGACCAGATGACCGTCCGCATCGAGCGCGCGAGGAGCGTCGCGCCGGGCATCCGCTCGAGCACCTCGCGATGGCGCAGAACGATCTCCAGGTTGACAAGGGACAGGCGCGCGTGCTCGCGACCGAGCGCGTCGGCGCGCGCCCCCTCGCGTCGCTCGATCGCGTCGATGAGAGCCAGGTGCTGGCGGTGGGCGACGACGAGGATCTCCCGCGACTCCGGCAGCTCGGCATGCGGCGAGCACGAACGCGCTCGGGCTCGGCGAACGGGAGCAGCAGGATGTTCTCGAGCGAGCGCTCGAGCAGCGGGCTGCGCGCCATCGCCAGCAGCCGCGCGTGGAAGCGCTCGTTGAGCGCGACGTAGCGCTCGAACGACTCGTAGTCGGCCTGGTGGACGAGCTCCTGAGTCGCGTCGCTGATCTCGTGCAGCGGCGGAGATCGCGCCGCGTCGGCACCGCGCTCGGCCGCGAACCGCGCCGCCGTGCCCTCGAGCACGCCGCGCAGCTCGATCGCGTCGCGGATGTCGGCCTGAGTGAACTCCCGCACCGCGTACCCGCCCCGGGCGAGCGCTCGCGCAGCAGTCCCTCGTGCTCGAGCTCGGCGAGCGCCAGCCGCAGCGGCGTGCGCGAGACGCCAAGCCGCTCGACGAGCGGAAGCTCAGACATCCGCTCGCCGGGCTCGAATTCGCCGCTCAGGATCAGCTCCCGCAGCCGCAGCTGCGCCCTGCATGATGTGGGTTCGGTTCGCGGACTTGGCCAAGGTTGCGGGCCCTCGTCGCCAACTCTACCGGGCGGGAATCGCTGCATGCAAGATGACCAAATCGTCATCAGCAGAGGCCTCTTTTTTAGCGTTTGGAGTGCTTCTTGCATGCAACATCGGCGCGAATTAGTATCAGCCATCACTCGCCAGACGGGCGGGCAGACCTTCATCAGGAGAGGAGAGGGTGAGGATGTACCACCACTCGGCGCGCGTGCGCCCAGGCCTGGCACTCATCGCGGTGCTCGGGCTATTGGTGGTGCTGGCGGGCTGCGGCAGTAGCAGCTCAAGCAGCAGTTCGGCAGGAGGCGGCGGCGGCTCGACGTCGAGCTCGAGCACGGCTTCCGGCACCAGTGGCAGCACGTCGGTCGACACTTCGACGTGCGGCCCGAAGCCGGGCGTCAAGGCGACCGGCACGCCGATCAACATCGGCACGATCGACACCAAGCAGCCGGGCACGGACTTCAGTGACGGCCCGAACATGATTCAGGCGTACTTCAACTGCGTCAACGACAACGGCGGCGTCAACGGGCACCCGCTGAAGCTGTTCGTCGAGTACGACCAGACGCAGCCGGCGCAGGTCGCGGCCGCGGCGAAGAAGCTGATCCAGAACGACCACGTGGTCGCGATCGACGGCGTCTTCGATCTGCTCGAGTGCACGGTCAACCAGGCGTACTGGAAGCAGCTCGGCATCTACGAGATGGGCGCCGGGATCGCACCCGAGTGCTGGTCGACGCCGAACAGCGCGGCGGTCAACATGGGACCGCGCTACAGCTCGGACGGCGCTGTGCAGTACGGCCTGTCGCCAGCACCCGAACAAGATGGTGTTCGTCCAGTCCAACGTGCCCGGCACCGGGCTACATCGCCGCCGGTCCGAACGGCACTGTCCGAATGCGGCGCACGTGCCGATCACCGAACTGACGGAGAACGTGCCGATCAACGATGCGAACTCGGTCGCGCTGGACCTCGTCAACAAGGCCGGCTCCAACGGGTGGGTGGTGCTCAACTTCACCCCGCCCGAGGCGCTGGTGATCCTCCAGGCCGCGCAGAAGCTCGGGCTCGAGGATCGGGTCAAGGGCTGGGGTTGCTCGACGCCGTGCAACACCGACTTCCTGGCCAAGACGCTGGGTCCGAAGTGGAACCACAAGCTGTTCGTCAACGCCGAGCTGACCTCGCCGGATGATCACAACGGTCCGGAGATGCAGCTCTACAAGGCGATCCTCGCCAAGTACGGCCAGAGCGTCGCCGGCGGTGTCGGCTCGTTCAGCCAGATGGGCTTCCTGCTCGGCAAGTTCCTCACCAACGCGCTTCAGAACATGAAGGGGTCGTACACGATGAAGAGCGTCAACGCCGCGATCAAGGCGATCAAGGACCAGAAGACGGAGCTGCTCTGCCAGCCGTGGGTGTACGGCGACTACCCGCTGCACATCCCGAACAATGCGGACTTCACCACCACTCCGGAGAACGGGAAGATGGTGACGGCACAGCAGTGTTTCAACATCTCTGCTGCGGACCCGCAGATTGCGGCGTATCGTAAGGCGGCAGGTACGGCACCGTCGACGAATCCGCCGACGCGCTAGGAGGACGGCAGTGCAACCGCGATCAGGGCGCGTGAGCCCACATGCCTAGCCTGACTGACCTGGAGCAGTTCCTCGTCACGGGGCTGTCACTCGGAGGGGTGTATGCCCTGTCAGGCATTGGCATGGTCGTGCTGTATCGCGCAACCGGAGTGCTGAATCTGGCCTTCGGCGCGGTCGGCGCGATGAGCGCCCTGATCGCATGGCAACTGATCAACCACGCCGGCCTCGGGTTCTGGCCGGCGTCGTTGATCGGGATCCTGGCGGGCGGCGTGATGACGCTCGTCTACGGAATGGTGTTCGGGCCCGCGCTCGCCGGCCGCGACCCGCTCGTCAAGGCCGCTGCGACGCTCGGCCTGACGCTGATCCTGCTTGGGGTGATGGACCTGCTGTGGCCGTCGAGCGGCGGCGCATCACGGGCGCTCACGATCCCCACGGACAACAACACGTTCCAGGTCGGTCAGATCTCGGTGACCTATACGAACGTGATCGCACTCGCGCTTGGACTGGTGATCACGGTCGTCACCGGCGCCTTCCTGCGCTTCACCAAGACGGGTACGGCGATGCGCGCGATGGCCAACGACCGGGAGATCACCGCCACGCTCGGCGTCCGCGTGCGTCGGGTCGAGGCGAACGCCTGGTTCGGCTGCGGCGTGCTGTCCGGCATCGCCGGCGTGCTGCTGGCGGACCTCGTCGCGCTCGATGCCACGAGCCTGACGTTCCTCGTCATTTCGTCGCTCGCCGCCACGCTGATCGCGCGCCTGCGGTCGATCGTGATCACGTTCTTCGCTGCGATCGTCATCGGGCTGGTGACAGCCGAGCTGACGCCCGTCTCGTCGCTCAGCAACTACCGCGACATGACGCCGTTCGTGCTCGCGGCGATCGCGCTCCTGATCCTCAACCGGCGCCGCGTGATTTCCGTCGGCCGCCAAGGGATGTAGTCCCGGCGTGGAATCCGCCAGCGTCAAGAGCACCGGCGAAGACGCCGACAGCGGAGACCGCCGCACCCGACGCCCGAGTCGGCAGCGTCCGGGCGACCGCGCGGCGAGGATGCCGCAGCCGCGCGCGCTCGTCCGGCCGCTCGTGATCGCCGCGGTCCTGCTGGTCGTGCTGCTGGCGGTCCCGTCGATCTTCAGCGTCGTACTACGTCGACGCCTGGACGCAGGTGGCGATCTACTCGATCGTCACGCTCGGGCTCGGACTGCTCGTGGGACGTGTCGGGATGGTGTCCCTCGGCCAGGGCGCAGTGCTGGCGATGGGCGCTTGGGTGGCGGCGCGCCTGTTGTTCGCGACCGCGTCTGCCGTTCCCGATCGTGCTCCTTGCCGCCGGGCTGATCACCATGGTGCTCGGCACCCTCGTCGGCCTGCCCGCGCTGCGGATGAGCGGCCTGTACCTGGCGTTGATCACGCTGATGCTCGCGGGCGCGATCACGGTCGTGCTTGAGAACGATCAACTTCCCCAACGGCGGCCACGGGTTCACCGGTTACGACGGAGCGAGCGTTCACATCAAGGCGATCCGCCGGCCGAGCCTCGCCACCACCGATCCCGCGTTCTTCCGCTACTCGATGATCGTGGCGATCCTGATGTTCCTGCTCGTGCTCGTCCACATCCGCGGCAAGCCGGGGCGGGCGTGGGCGGCGATCCGCCAGAGCGAATCCGCGGCGCTCGCCGCCGGAATCAACACGACCTTTTACAAGCTCTGGGCCTTTGCGCTGGCGTCGTTCATCACGGGTGTCGCCGGCGGCCTCGTGGCGGCGAGCTATCGCTATCTGAACTCACTGACCTTCGCGACCCAGGACTCGATCACGCTGCTCGCCGTCGTGCTGATGGGCGGCGCCTACAGCATCTGGGGCGCGATCGTCGCCGCGTTCCTCTACAAGTTCCTCCAGGCGCTGCTCAACGACTGGGGCGTCTCCCCCGACTGGCTGACGATCTTGTTCGGGATCGGCGTTCTGCAGGTGCTGACAACCGCGCCGGCCGGGCTCATCGATCAGGTTCCGCGTGATCTCAAGCGCCTCGGCGGGCTCCTGTTCGGCCGCGGCCGCCGCAGTGCACCCGAGGGTGAGAAGGCGTGATCGAAGTCAGCGACCTGACCGTCCGGTTCGGCGGCGTGACGCCGCTCGACGGGATGAGCTTGCGCTTCGAGCAGGGAACGTGTGGCCTGATCGGACCGAACGGAGCCGGGAAGACGACGTTCTTCAACGTCCTCAGCGGATTCGTCCGTCCCGTCGTCGGGAACGATTCATGCGTTTGGCGAGGATCTGCTGAAGATGGCCCACTTCCGCCGGGCTCGGTGGGGTGTGCGCCGAACCTTCCAGACCGAGCAGGCGATCGAGCAGCTGTCGGTCTACGACAACGTCGCGATGATCCACGAGCACTCCAAGCTCACGCGGGTCCTCACGACGGGACGACGTGCTCGGCGCAATCTCGTTCGTCGGACTCGAGATGGATCCGAGCACGCGGGTCGGTGTCCTCGGCGCACGGGATCGCCGTCTGGTCGAGGTCGCCCGGGCGGTGGTCGGACGCCCCCGCGTCGTGCTGCTCGACGAACCGGCCGCCGGTCTGCCCGACGAGGAGACCGCGCACCTCGGCGAGGTCATCCGCCGGATCCCGGAGGAGATCGGAGCGCTGACGGTGCTCGTCGACCACGACATGAGCCTCGTCTCCGGCTGCTGCGCGACGACCGCAGTACTCGACTTCGGCAAGCTGCTCGCCGCCGGTCCGACCGCGGAGGTTCTGCGTGACGAGCGGGTCATCCGCGCCTATCTCGGTACGGAGGATGTGGAAGGCGGCGACGCGGATGACAACGTGGCCGCTGGGGCGGTGCCCGAGGAGAGTCAGCCGGTGAGCGACGACGCGCTCAGCCTCAAGGACGTCAGCGTGGAGCGCGGCGGGCACACGGTCGTGCATGGGGTGTCGCTTGACGTCGCGCCCGGCGCTGTCACGGCCCTGCTCGGCCCGAACGGCGCCGGCAAGTCCAGCCTCGTGCTCGCCGTCGGCGGAGTGTTGAAGCCGGCTCGGCGGCTCCGTGGTGATGGACGGTCGTGACCTCGCTGGACGTCGCCCGGAGAAGATCCGGCAGGCGGGCCTGGCCATCGTGCCCGAGGGCCGGCGGCTGCTGCCCGATCTCACGGTCGAGGACAACATCCGGGTCGCCACCTACTCGCTGTCCCGCCCGCAGGCAAAGGCCGGCCGGGAGCGGCGCGCTCGAGCTGTTCCCCGAGTTGGAGAAGCGGCTGACGACGGCCGCCCGCTCCCTCTCAGGTGGCGAGCAGCAGATGGTCGTGCTCGCGCAGGCGCTCGTGTCCCAGCCGCGCTACGTGGTCATCGACGAGCTGTCGCTCGGCCTCGCCCCGGTGGTCGTGCAGCGGCTGATCCCGACGATCCGCTCGATCGCGCAGGACGGCATCGGCGTGCTGCTGATCGAGCAGTTTGCGACGGTGGCGCTCGGTCTGGCCCAGCGCGCATACGTGATGGAGGGCGGGCGCATCCGCTACGAGGGTCCCGCCAAGGAGCTGCGCGAGAAGCCGGAGCTGCTCCATTCGGCATATCTGTTCCGGGGGGCACCAACCGGAAACGGCGCGCCCGCGCCTGCCGTCGTCAAGCCGACATGACTGTCACCGAGATGGAGCACGTCCTCGTGCTCAGCGACGACGTCGAGGCAACCCGCAAGTTCTACTGCGACATCGTCGGGCTCCGGGTCGGCGAGCGCCCGCCGCTCGAGTTCCGCGGCTACTGGCTCTACGCCGGGGACACGGCCATGCCTCCACATCGCCGAGCGCCACTCGTATCTGACGCACGCGGCATCGCTCGGGCTCGCCATTTCACGCGAGCCGCCCGGCACGGGACCGGTCGACCACATCGCGTTCAACGCGGACGACTACGACGGGGTTCGCAAGCGGCTGACCACGAGCGGCGTTCACTCGGTGCCCAACCGCGTGCCCGCCGCCGGGCTCCGCCAGCTGTTCTTTGAGGACCCCAATGGCGTGCGCGTCGAGATCAACGTGAGAGACCCCTGAGCTAGTGCACGAGTGGTCCCTTTCCGCAACTACGACGACATTCGCGAGGTAGAGATGGCTGAATCGCAGACCGCAAACTCGATCACGTCCGGCCGCCGCACGACGCCGCCGTTCCGCGCCGACCACGTCGGCAGCCTGCTGCGTCCCAAGCGGCTGCTCGACGCGCGCGAGGAGTTCGCCGCCGGGCGCCTGTCGGCCGAACAGCTGCGCGCGGTCGAGGACGACGCCATCCGTGACGTCGTGAAGATGCAACACGACGTCGGTCTGCAGTCGGCGACCGACGGTGAATTCCGTCGCACGACGTGGCACATGGACTTCATCTACCAGCTCGGCGGGATCGAGAAGCGGCCGCCCGGAGACATCAAGGTCCAATTCCGCAACGAGCAGGGTGAGATCGAGTTCGCTCCCGCGTCGATCCACATCGCGGAACGGGTGCACCTGGCGGAGCCGATCTTTGCGGAGGACTTCAGGTTCCTGCAGAGCGAGGTGCAGGACGGCGTGACGCCCAAGCTGACGATCCCGTCGCCGAGCATGGTCCACTATCGCGGCGGCCGAGCCGCGATCGATCCGGCTGTCTACCCGGATGTGGAGGAGTTCTGGACCGACCTCACCGGCGGCGTACGCCGATCAGGTCAAGGCGGTCGCCGCGATGGGCGGGCGATACCTGCAGTTCGACGACACGAGTCTCGCCTACCTCAACGACCCGCGCCAGCGTGAGGAGATGGCCGGCAAGGGCGAGGACGCCGAGCACCTCCACGAGACCTATATCCGCCACATCAACGAGGCGCTCGCGGACAAGCCCGAGGGCCTGACCGTGACGACGCACATGTGCCGCGGCAACTTCCGCTCCTCATGGGTGGCCGAGGGCGGCTATGACTTCGTCGCGGAGGCCCTGTTCGGCGAGCTCGCCGTGGACGGGTTCTTCCTCGAGTACGACGATGCGCGGTCCGGCGGCTTCGAGCCGCTGCGGTTCGTTCCCAAGGACAAGCTCGTCGTCCTCGGACTGGTGACGACCAAGCGCGGCGAGCTCGAGAGCAAGGACGAGCTCAAGCAGCGGATCGAGCAGGCATCGAAGTACGTCGCGCTCGAACAGCTGTGCCTCTCGCCCCAGTGTGGCTTCTCCTCGACGGTCGAGGGCAACTCCGTCACCTTTGATGAGCAGGTGGCGAAGCTCGCGCTGATCGTCGAGACGGCAGCGGAAGTCTGGGGCTGAGCCCGGGCGGGCCTCGTCGTGCGCGCAGCCGTGACCGAGCGGGTCGGGATGATGGCGGTGGTCGACCGTCCCGACCCGCATGACCCCGGTCCGGGCGAGGTCGTCGTCCATCCAGAGGCGGTCGGCATCTGCGGCTCGGACTACCACTTCTTCGCCGGCGAGCTCTCCGACGCCGCCGGCGGTTCGCAGTTCCCCCGCGTCCAGGGTCACGAGTTCGCCGGCACGATCACCGCTGTCGGGCCGGATTGCCGGCCCGAGCTGCACGCCGGGCCGACGAGTGGCGGTGTACCCGCTGCACACGTGCGGGCAGTGCTACCCGTGTCGCGTCGGGCGCCCGAACGTGTGCGTCAACTTCAAGCTGATCGGAATCCATCTCGACGGCGGGCTTCAGGACCAGCTCGCGACTGGCGCAGGACCAGGTGTACCCGATCGCGGCCGACGACCCGGCGATCGCGAGCGATGGCCGAGCCCGTTTCGATTGCCGTCCGAGCGATCAATCGCGCTCGGGTGCAGCCCGGCGAGCGCGTCGTCGTGTTCGGCGCCGGGCCGATCGGTCAGTGCATCTGCCTGCTCGCGCGCGAGCGCGACGCCGAGGTGCTGGTGATCGACCTCCAGGAGAGCCGGCTCGGCCTGAGCCGCGAGCTGGGTGCCGACACGCTTGTCTGGAGCAGTTATGACGAGGTCGTCTCAGCGGTCGCCGATTGGGCCGGCCCGGACGGGCCGCAGGTCGGCGTCGATGCCACCGCCGCGGCGCCGGCGGTGCGCGCGATGATCGATGTCGTCGGGTACGCCGGGCGCGCCGTGCAGGTCGGAATGTCTAACGCGGAGGCGCCGATCCGCATCGGGAGCATGACCGAGAAGGAGCTCGACTACCTCGGCGTCTGCTGCTGCGGCGGCGGCGAGTTCGGCGACGCGGTCGGGGCGGTGGAGCGCAACGGTCAGATGCTGGCGCGGCTGATCAGCCACGAGTTCCCGCTCGCCGAGGCGCCGGAGGCGCTGCAGTTCGCGATGAACAATCCAAATCAGGTGATGAAGGTGGTGATCCGGGGTGACTGAGAGCTTCGACTACATCATCGTCGGGGCCGGGTCGGCGGGCTGCGTGCTCGCGGCCCGCCTGACCGAAGACGCCGACGTCCGGGTGGCGCTGCTCGAGGCGGGCGGCGAGGACACCCAGCCGGAGATCAAGATCCCCGCGGCGTTCCCGGTTCTGTTCAAATCGAGCCTCGACTGGGACCTGGAGGGCGAGCCCGAACCCGGGCTTGACCACCGCCGGCTCTATCTGCCCCGCGGACGGATGCTCGGCGGCTGCAGCTCGATCAACGCGATGATCTACATCCGCGGCAATCGCGTCGACTACGACGGCTGGGCGGCCGCCGGGTGCGAAGGGTGGAGCTACGACCAGGTGCTGCCGTACTTCAAGCGCTCGGAGGACAACGAGCGCGGCGAGGATGCGTACCACGGCGTCGGGGGGCCGATGTCGGTGTCCGACAGCCGGTCGATGCATGCCCTCGTCGACACGATGCTCGAGGCGGCCCGTCAGGCCGGCCACGAGCAGAACCCGGACTTCAACGGCGCGCGTCAGGAGGGAGTGGGTCGCTTCCAGCTCACGCAGCGTGACGGCCTGCGATGGAGCACCGCGGATGCGTACCTGCGCCCGGCGGAGCCGCGGGAGAACCTCGAGGTGATCCCGCGAGCGATGGTGCTGCGGATCCTGTTCGAGGGCAGCCGTGCCGTCGGCGTGGAGGTCGCCCGCGACGGCAAGGTCGAGCAGTTGCGCGCCGAACGCGAGGTGATCCTCTCGGCCGGCGCCTACCAGTCGCCCGTGCTGCTGATGGTCTCGGGCATCGGTCCCGAGGATCAGCTGGCGCCGTTTGGGATCGAGATACGGGAGGCGTTGCCGGTTGGCATCGGGCTCCAGGATCACTGCATGGCGCAGATCAATTACCTGACCGACGAGCCGTCGCTGTTCATGGCCGCCGCCGACCCGGAGCACCTCGCCCTGCTCGAAGCCGAGGGTCGCGGTCCGCTCACGTCGAACATCCCCGAGGCGGCCGGGTTCTTCCGAACGCGTCCCGGCCTCGACGCGCCGGACATCGAGTTTCATTTCGCACCCTCGATGTTCTTCGACGAGGGCCTGGCCGCACCGGCCGACCACGGCTACTGCTTCGGACCGGTCGTGATCGCGCCGACGAGCCGGGGCCGCGTGATGCTCCGCGACGCCGCTGCCGGACTCAAAACCACGCGTTCTGTGCAACTTCCTGACGACCGAGGAGGATCGCCAGAGCATGCTCGCAGGCATGCGGATGGCGCTGACGATCGCCGAGCAGTCGGCCCTGAAGGCCGTGGAGCGGGCACCGTTCAGCGTTCCGGAGTCCGATTCGGACGAGGACCTGATGGCGTTCATCAGGCGTGTCTCGCAGACCGTGTACCACCCGACGTCGAGCTGCGCGATGGGGTCGGTCGTCGACTCCGAGCTGCGCGTCTTCGGCGTCGATGGCCTGCGGATCGTCGACGCATCGGTGATGCCAACCGTCACGCGCGGCAACACGAACGCTCCGGTGATGATGATCGCCGAGCGCGCGGCCGACCTCATCCGTGCCGGCGCGGGCGCGACGGCCACGGCCGGCGTGGCTTAGCGTCCCGATTCAGAAGTTCGGTGCCAGTCGAGTGGTGATGAAGCACGAAATCGGCCGGCCTCGGGGATCCCTTGGGGCCGTTGCCACCGTATAGGTGGCATTGGCCCGAACCGCTCCCGCGGGCACCCCGGCCTCGGCCCCGGCCGCCCCGATGCGCCGTTTCGTTGCCGGTGCTAGGTCGTCTGCAGCGGGTCGCCGAGCGGACCGCCGGCCAGCCAGTCGGCGCCGCGCGCGTAGAGACGGTCGACGCCCGGCCCGGTCAGGCCGGGCATGTCGCGCTTGACCGCGTAGCCGAGCTCGCTCTGTGCGTAGGCGAGGTGCTGGTAGCCGGCCGGGAACCGCTCGAGCCGCTCGCGCGCCAGCGTCAGCGTCGCGCCAGGATCAACCGGGTCAAGGCGATCCTTCTCGTAGATCGGCTGGCGCAGCACGATGCCCCACCGATCATGCCGCTGCTCGAGGAAGTCGTAGAAGCGCCCGGTGCAGACGATGTCGCAGACGACGCCGTGCACCTCGGCCCGCTGGGAGATCGTCATCTTCGTCTGGGCGATCGCGCGAGCGCGCTCCGGGGCGAGGTCGATCGTCGTGCCGCCGAGGAAGTGGAGGATGTTCACGCCGCGCTCGAACCCCTCCCGGCTGACCCGGATGAAGTCCGCGGCCGGGCCCTGAAACCAGGTGGCCATCATGAATCCGTCGTCGTGCCAGACGGTCGCGAATCGCTCCCAGTCCCCCGCGTCGCGCCACAGCGCCCAGTTCTCGACCAGCTCGCGGATCAGCAGGCGATCGTCGGCCGCCTGCGCGTGCCGGTCGACGCTCACGTCGGTGCTCCGGCGGCGCCCGGGATCTGGCTCGTTGGCGGGATCGGCGGCCCGGTCGCGACGCCGCTCACATCCGGCGTGCCATACGTGTGGAACGTCTCGATCGTCTTCACCCCCCAGGCCTGCCCGCGCGCACGTTCGGCCTGCGTCCAGACGACCGGTTCGTAGGCGGGATCGAAGATGAAGTGGGTCCCGGTCGTGACCTCGACCCGGTTGCCGCCCGGCTCGTACACGTACAGGAACATTCCCTGGGCGACGGCGTGCTTGGACGGTGCCGCCTCGATCGGGACGTTCGCATCGAGGAACAGATCCGCGGAACGCAGCACCTCCTCGCGGGTGTCGACGAAGAACGCCAGGTGGTGCAGGCGTCCGCTGGCGCCGGCGTGATCGGCGACGTAGATGAGCTCGTGCGCGGCGATCGACAGGCTCATCCAGGCGCCGACCTCGCTGCCGTCGTCGGCCACGATCTGTTCGTAGAGGCGAAACCCGAGGACGTCCTGAGCGAAGCGCCGGTTCGGCGCGACGTCTCGCGCCAGCACGTTGACATGGTCGAGTCGCTTGACCGCGGCACCCCGGCCGACGTAGCGCTGCGGCACGTTCTTGAGCGCCGGACGCAGATGCTCGGGCGGCTGGTAGCGCTCGGTCTCGTAGTAGAGCTCGAGGCGATGTCCGTCAGGATCGGTGAACGCGAACGCGGGCCCGTGGCCGACGTCGCCGTCAATCCACTCTCCGTCCTGCCCGGTCTGCTGAATCGCGGCGACCCGACGCTCGAGCGCCTGCGGGCTCCAGGCGCGCAGCGCGAGATGGCCGAGTCCCGGGAGCGGTGCCTCGGTCAGCTTGAGGCTGTAGCGCTGATAGTCACCCCACCCGCGCAGGTACACCGACTGTCCCTCACGCGCCTCGATCTCCATCCCGAACAGCTCGACGAAGAACCTCAGGCTGTCGTCTGGAAACGGCGTGAGCAGCTCGGCGTGCCCGACATGGGCGAGGTCGTGAATCGGTTCGACGACGGAGTCGTTCATGGCATCAGCCCTCCCGTGACGCGAGCCGCGCGTGCAGCGCGTCGAGCTCGTACGACAGCGCGCCTGCCTGCAGCCGGCCGCGTTTGACGGTCTCGCGTTCTGCCCGTTCCCGCGCACTCGCCAATGTGTCCGTCACCCGCTCGCGCTCCACCACCGCGACCCCGTCGGCGTCAAGCACGACAGCGTCGCCCTGGCGGACCGTCACGCCACCGACGTTCACCGGCTCGCCGATCGATCCGGGCACGTCCTTGCCGGCCCCATGAATGCGGATCCAGCGCGCCCAGATCGGCAGTCCGAGCTCCGCGAGCTCCTCGACGTCCCGCACGGACGCGTCGACGAGGATCGCGGCTGCGCCGTGCACCTTCGCCTGGGTGGCGAGCAGATCCCCGACGAGCGCGATCGGCCGCGGCTCGGGCATCGTCAGCACGAGCACCTCGCCGGGCTCGAGCTGCGCCATCGCGGCATGGACCATCAGATTGTCGTCCTGGCCGCAGCGAACGGTCCGCGCCGGCCCCGCCGCTCGTGAGCCGGGGACGATCTGGATGAAATCGGCCTCGACGCATCCGCGCCGCCCACCGGCTTCGTACACGGTCGCCGTGCCAAGTTCGGCCAGCTCCGCGTAGCCCCGCCGCTCACAGCTCGCCGACCACCTGCGGCGTCACCCGCTGGAACGCCTCCGCGTGCCGGATCTCGGCGTTCGCCGGAGGAGCGGCGCGCATGATTGGCCCGGTGCTCGGCCCGCTCGGCGTAGTAGTTCTGGAGATAGCTCTGTGCCTTCATCTCGCCCATCGCGGCAAGCTTGCGGTCCATCACCGCGGTGATATCGACGAAGGTCGTTGGGCGTGAAGTTGCAGAGTTCCGGCTGATGCGGCTCGAACAGAAACAGCTCGGGCGGCCGCACGGTCGCGAAGGCGCTCGGCACACCGGCGCCCGCAGCCAGGCTCCGCGCCCGAATCACGGCCGCGAACGCGACCGGGTGATCGGGGTTGAACGGGTCGGTGTCGGTGTGGGTGACGAGCACGTCGGGCGCGAATTCGCGGATCGTCTCGGTGATCCGCAGCAGCGCGTCGGATCCGATCTCGAGCGGGTAGTCGCCGAGATCCAGGCACGCAAACGACGCGCCGAGCGCGGCCGCCGCCCGCTCCGCCTCGCCGTGGCGGATCTGCTTGACCCGGTCGAGCGTCTGGCCCTCCTCCTTCCACAGCTCGCCTGATTCGCCGCGTTCTCCGTAGGACAAGCGCGATAACGCTCGCCGTGCCGCCGCGGGAGGTCGCGACCGCGATCGCCCCGCCGGCACGCCACACGAAGTCGGCCGAGTGGGCGCCGATCACCATCATCCGGCGCGCGCTCACAGCGGCTCAGCCCCCGCGACGCGACGCGTGTTGACGACGGCCATGACATGCACCTCCTGCTCGTCGAATCCGGCCGCCAGCAGGCGGTCGACCATCAGCGGCATCCCGTCCTCGACCGGCGGATTGAACACCTGGCCGAGGTCCGTGGAGAGAACGGAGTGCTCGGAACCGGTGGCGCGGATGTTCTCGATCCATCGTTCCCATTCGATCTTGCCGGTGTGAGGCGTCGTGAAGCAACGCTCGAGCAGCGCCCCTCGCGCGGCGAGCTGGCGCTGATCCTCGACTGAGAGGTTCTGTGAGGGGAACTCCGGATGTGTGACGACGATCTCCTCGACTCCCGCTTCGAGAGCGGCATCAACCACCGCGAAGATCTCGCTGCGGCCCAGATGACCTGTCGCAAGGACCATCCCGTGGCGCGCGACCATCGCCAGAACCGCGCGCGTCGCCGGAAGGACGGATCCCTCGGCGTCGAGGACCGGGACGGTGTCGATCTCGAGGCCCTGCTCGCGCAGCTCCAGCTGCAGCTTCACCCAGACCGGAACCTTGGCACCGGGCGGCGCGTCGCGCTCCCCCGCCTCGTTGACGGCGTCGACGGTCGGGAGCCACACGGTCCGCGCTCCTTCCCGCGCCGCAATCTCGACTGCCAGCGGGTTCATGCCGCCCACCGCCCGGTTGAGCGCAATCGCACCGAGGACCTGAGTCTCCGGCACCGCGGCGCGCACGACCGCGGCCCGCTCGGCCGTCGAGCCGTAATGCGACTTGAGCACGAAGCCGGCGATGCCAAGCTCAGCGCAGCGTCGGGCGAGCGTGAGGTCGTCGATCTTGCGCGGTACGACATCGGGCGCGATGTGGACATGAGTGTCAAACCCGTCCCGGACGATTGCGCGCGCGTGACTCGAAGGTTCGGCACTCATCGACGCAGCGCCTGCGCGACGTTGGCCAGGTGAGTGCGCATCGCCGTTTCGGCCCGCTCGGGATCCCGCGTCGCGATCGCGTCAACGATCGCGGTGTGCTCGGCGAAGGACTGCTCGCTGCGACCGGGGACGAGGATGGTGCGGTACTGAAAGCGCACCAGTTGGGAGCGCAGCGCGGCGATGAGCCGCGCGGCGGTGGCGTGGCCGGCGAGCTCGAGAAGCCGCCCATGCAGAACGGCGTTCTCGTCCGAGGCGCCGAGCAGATCGCCCCGATCCAGCATCGCGCGCATCCGTTCGAGGATCTGCCTCAACTCGACAACGTCAGGTTCCCGCGCGCGGGCGGCTGCGTGGCGAGCCGCGAGGCCCTCGAGCGCCCCGCGGGCTTCAAGGATCTCCACTGCCTCTCGTTCGTCGACGAGACGGACATGCGCCCCGCGATGTGGCACGTGCGCAACAAGTCCCTCGGACTCGAGCCGCGCGAGCGCGGTGCGCACGGCGGACCGCCCGACGCCAAGCGTCCGCGTGAGATCAGCCTCAACGAGGCGCTGGCTGGGCTGCAGCCGGCCGGCCACGATCGCGTCGCGAATCGCGTCCTCGGGTCGCTGCGGCAGATTGTTGACAATCTTGTCGACCGTGGCCAGTCAATCCTATGACCACGGTCAAGAGCGCACTCGGCCTCACCACCGCGTGCAGAGCCGATTGCGCGAGCTCGGGGGTTGACGTACGTTGCACGCACGCCACAACGAGGAGGGAGAGATGGTGGTTCTCGACGCGCGCCGCTCGGAGCTGGTTCGACGGCTCTGTCAGCTGATCGTGCCCGGTTCTGAGCGTGTCGGTCCCGAGGTGTACATCGACGCGCTGCTGGCCCGCATGCCCGACGAAGATCGGGAGGTGGCGCTCGGGGCCATCGACGCGCTCGAGCCTGCCGCCGGTGGGACGCAGTCGCTGGCCGAGCGTGCCCTCACGCCGGAATTCATGATGGTTCGAGCCCTCGCCTGCGAGGCGTTCTACAGCGACTTCGTAGCGCCGGACGCACCCGGGCCTGGCGCCTGGTCAGAGATCGACTTCGCTCCTCCGCTCGCCGCGCGACTGAACAAGGACTGGTCATACCTGGGGGTGACGGAGTGAGCGAGCGATACGAGGTGATCGTGGTCGGCTCGGGCGCCGGAGGTGGCGTCGTTGCGGGCGAACTCGCCGAGCGCGGCCGCAGCGTGCTGTTGATCGAGGCCGGCCCGCATCGCACAGCCGCCGACTTCATGCGCTGGGAAGCCCACGCGACCCACGATCTGTGGTGGCCGCTCGCGTTCGCCGAGCCGGCTGCCGGTCCGGTCGAGCCACCCGTCGCGCTCTTCCGAGGCCGCTGCGTCGGCGGGACGACAACGATCAATACAAAGGTGGCCCTTCGCCCGACCGCCCAGGACTACGAGAAGTGGCACGCCGCAGCCGGTCTCGTGAACGATCGCGGGGAGCCGTTCGGGGAGTCGGATCTGCGGGCCCATCTGGAGCGGGTCGAGCAGCGTCTCGGCGTGCGCGAGCGCCGCGACTGGCAGACGTGTGTTCACACGACGCAGCGCGGCTTCCGGGCGCTCGATGCAGAGCTCGAGCCGGTGGTCTCTTACACGGACGCCAACTGCATGCGCTGCGGCTCGTGCCTGCAGGGCTGCCCAACGAACGCCGGCAAGTCAACGCTCAACGCCTACATTCAGCCTGCCCGGGTCACCTCCGAGCTCGATCTGCACGCCGGCTGCGAGGTGCGGCGCGTGCTGATCGACGATCGCGGCGAAGGGCCGCGAGCGACGGGCGTCGAGTACCTCGATGCCCACGGCACGCCGCGGGAGGCGAACGCCGATGTCGTCGTCGTCGCCGCCGGAACCCTCGCCACCCCGGGCATCGTGCTTCGTTCAGGAGTCCGCGAGGCAGCGGCCGGATCGCTCAGCAGCGAATTGATCGGCCGCAATCTCGGCTTTCACCCGGCGCGACTCGTCGAGGGTCTGTTCGACGAACTCCAGGACGCCCACATGGTCTATCCGATCAGCGCGCATTGCATGAAGTTTCAGCGCGACGAACACGGAGGTTTCATCGTCGAGTCGGCAACCGTGCAGGACCCGATTGGCTTTGCGACGGCGCTGTCGGACGAGCACGACCGGCCGCTGTGGGGTGACGAGCTTGTGGAAACGATGCGCCAATACCGGTACTTCACCGGGCTGCTCACGATGGTCAACGACGAGAACAACGGCACCGCGTGGGTCGACGCGTCGGGGCGAGACCGCTTCACCTTCGACTGGAACGATCGCGAGCGCGAGCGCATCGACGCCTCACTGCAATTCGCCCGCGAGGTGCTCGAGGCCGCCGGTGCCAAACGTGTGTTCCAGACCGCGGTGATCAGCACCCACGTCCAGGGAAGCTGCCGGATGGGCAGCGACCCGACGCGATCGGTCGTGGGTCCGCATGGCGAATCGCACGACGTGCGGCGGCTGTTCATCGGCGATGGGTCGGTCGTACCGAGGACGCTGTCGGTCAATCCGTCACTGACGATCATGGCGCTGGCCAGCCGGCTGGCCGAGTACATCGACAGCGGCGATCACGGTTACTTTGACCACGTCGCCGCGAGTGCGGTCGCCTAAGGGACTGGGCGCCTACGAGTGCTCAAGCCCACCTGACAGCTGACCCATGACCCGGCGCATCGCGGGCACGACGATCTCGCGCTCCCGCGCCGTCATCGCACCCAGCACCTGTTGCTCGACCTCGGCGATCACCGGATCGGCGGCACGCAGGAGCGTCCATCCAGCACGCGTGAGCTCGGCGCGCAGCACCCGCGCGTTTTCAGGATCGACGGAACGGCGAGCGAGCCTGCGGCTCTCGAGCTTGGCCAGGATCTCGATCATCGACTGCGGGGTGACGAGCGCCCGACGGGCGAGCTGTGCGTTCGACAGCCCGGGGCGGGCCGCGAGCACCGACAGCGTCGTGTACTCCTGGACGGTCAGCGAGAACGCCTTCAGCCGAGTGCGCATCTCGCGGCGGATCCCCTGGTTGACCCGTCCGATCGCGTAGATCAGCGACGGCGCCGTCTGTTCCCGAGGTGCGCTCACCAGCCCGGCCTCATCTGTGGATGGCCCGGCGCTAGCGCAGGCCGATCAGCCGGATGGCGTTCTCTTTGAGCACCAGCGGCCGGACCTCGTCCTTGATCGGCAGTTTCTCGAAGTCGGCGAGCCACCGGTCCGGCGTGATCAGGGGGTAATCCGAGCCGAACAGCATCTTCTCTCGCAGCAGCGTGTTCGTGTAGCGGATCAGGTTCTCAGGGAAGTACTTCGGCGACCATCCGCTCAGGTCGATGTAGACGTTCGGCTTGTGCACCGCGATCGCCAGCGCCTCGTCCTGCCACGGAAACGAGGGGTGGGCAATGATGATGTCGAGCTCGGGGAAGTCTGCCGCGACGTCGTCGACGGACATCGGGTTGGAGTACTTGAGGCGCACGCCGCCCCCGCCCGGCATCCCGGCGCCGATCCCGGTGGTGCCCGAGTGGAACAGAGCGATCAGCCCCGCCTCCGCGATCACCTCGTAGAGCCCGTAGTGCTCGCGATCACCCGGCCAGAACGCCTGGGTATTGGGATGGAACTTGAAGCCGCGCACGCCGAGCCTCGATCAGCGTCCGTGCCTCGCGCACCGCCAGCTTGCCCTTGTGCGGGTCGACGGAGCCGAACGGGATCAGGACGTCAGGATTCGCACGGGCGGCCTCGAGCACGCCGTCGTTGCCGATCCGCGGCCGACCCATCCCGGCCTCGTCGTCGACCGTGAAGATGACCGCGAGCATGTTCCGTTGCCGGTAGTAGTCGGCGACCTCCTGCGCGGTGGGCTGCGGCGGGCTTCCGCCGAAGTACGCCGCCGCTGCGGCCAGGATCTCGGTGGTGACCGAGTCCTGCGGCTCGTCGGGATTGCGCTCAGCGTGCGTGTGCACGTCGATCGCCACGACACGTTCGAGATCGAGAGGGTTCATCGGTAGCTACGGACCACGGACTCGGCGACGAGCGCCGGCTTCTCGGACCCCTCGACCTCGACGGTGACGAGCAGCTTCACCTCAACGCCACCGCGGACCTCCCTGGCCTCCTGGATCTCAACGCCCGCGCGCCAGCGGGACCCGACCGGCAGCGGGGCCGGAAACCGCACCCGGTCAAGGCCATAGTTGATCCCGACCGCGGCGTCGGTCACGGTCAGCGCCTGCTGCGTGATCGGAGCGATCAGGGAGAGGGTCAGGAACCCATGAGCGATCGTGCCACCGAACGGCGAGGACGCGGCCCGCTCGGGGTCAACGTGGATGAAGTTGTGATCCCCGGTGACCTCGGCGAACCGGTTGACGAGTTCCTGTGTCATCTCGGTCCAGTCGCTGTAGCCCAGATGCTGCCCGGCGCTGTCTGGCAGCGTGGCGATGGTCGTCCTCAACCCGTTGATGCCGCCGGTGCTCACGTGGCTCCCTCCGAATCGGATGCGTATCAGGTTTCCGAACCCTGATCGTACCAGCGGGCGCGACGCCACTACGAAGCCGCGACGGCGACCTCGAGGAGCAGCGGGTGACGACGATCACGCAGGGTCGGGATGACCTCGTCGAACGTGCGCAGCAGCTGCTCGTGGGTGCGCACGCGGGTGGCGGGACAGCCGAAGGCCTCGGCGATCGCCGCGATGTCGATCGTCTCGAACGAACCCCAGGCGCCGCGGCCACCCTGCTCGCGCGCGAGTGCGTCCATGACCGCGTAGCCGCCATTGGCCATCACGATCAGCAGAACACCGACGTCGTAGCGCGCCGCGCTCCACAGGGCCTGGATCGTGTACAGCGAAGCGCCGTCGCCGAGCACGGCGACCACCGGCCGATCCGGATTGCCCATCCGCAGTCCGATCGACCCGGAGAGGCCGAACCCGAGACCACCGTTGGCGCCGCTGACGAACCCCATCGGTGCGCGCGCGGGAATCCGCTCGTGCAGCTCGGGGCGGCTCGACGGCGTCTCCTCGACGAGGACAACGTCGCGCGGGAGCCGCTCCGTCAGTGCGGCGAACACGTGTCCCGGCCGCAGCGGCTCACCGGCGCCGGGCGGCGCGGGTGACGGCGGCGGCTGATGCAGCCGGGCACGGGGGGCGTCGGACGAGGGCGCACGACCCCGGACCGCGTCGGCGACGGCCGCGCACGCCCCGGCCACCGGCGCGACGAGCGCCAGATCGCACGGGCTGCGCAGCGCCTCGGCCTCGGTTTCGGTGATCACGGCGACGCGGGTCCCGCGCGGCACGAGCGGTATCGGGTCGTCAAACAGATACGCCCGAAACGCGTTCGTCCCGACGGCGAGCACGAGGTCATACGGCGACAGCGTGTCGTGCATGCGACGGCGCATCCAGGGCAGGTGACCCGCGAACAGCGCGTGATCCTGCGGAAATCCCGCGCGGCCGCCGAATGCCTCCTGCCAGGCGGGACAGTTGAGCCGCTCGGCCAGCCGCACGACGGCCTCCCAACCGGCCGTGGTGTCGGCGCCGGCGCCGACGACGAGCGCGGGTGCGTCAGCCGCGGCGATCAGATCGACGAGCGCCGCCACCTCGGCCTCCGTCACCCCACGCGCGCGGATCACCTCGGCTGGGACGCCGACCGCCAACTCGTCAGCCGGCTGCGACCAGTCGCCCATCGGCGCGACGACGAGGGTCGGCGCGCTTGCGCTGAGCGCCTCGTGGTACGCGCGGGCGATCGCGCCGGGTAGGTCCTGCGGGCGGAGCGGCGTGGAGGTCCAGACCGGGTAGTCGCCGGCGAGCCGCTCGAGCGAGCGGCCGGTGAGGAACGGCTCGGCCGGAATCTGGCGGCGGTCCTGCTGTCCGACAACGATCACCAGCGGGACTCGCGAGTCACGCGCGTTCGCGATCGCGTTAATCGCGTTGCCGAGCCCTGGCGCAGTGTGCAGGTTCACGAAGGCGGGACGGTCACGAGCGAGTGCGTACCCGCTGGCCATCCCCACGACCGTCCCCTCGTGGAGCCCGAGGACGAACCCGATGTCGTCCGGGAGATCGGTGAGGAACGGGATCTCGGTCGAGCCGGGATTGCCGAAGATCGTCGTCATCCCAAAGCGTCGCATGACCGCGAACGTCGCATCTCGAACCGTCATCCGAAGAACGTATCCGACGCGCTCGCGAGCCGCAGGCCGGATCGCATACGATCGCCGCGGCGGCTTGCTCACCGGGACACGAGCGAGAGGAACTGGATGCGTACACAAGTCGGAATCGTCGGCGCAGGCCCCGCCGGCCTGACGTTGGCGCTCCTGCTGCAGCGCGAGGGAATCGAGTCAGTGATCCTGGAGGCGCGCGACCGCGAGTACGTGGAGCGTCGCGTCCGCGCCGGCCTGCTCGAGCAGAACACCGTCGATCTCATGCACGACCTCGGCGTCGGCGAACGGCTCGCGCGCGAGGGCCTCGAGCACAACGGCATCTATCTCCGGCGCCAGGGCCACACGCAGCGGATCAGGATCGCCGAACTGACCGGCCGCCATGTGACGATCTACGGACAACAGGAGGTCGTCAAGGACCTGATCGCCGCGTGGCTCGACCGCGGCGGCGCGCTCCACTTCGAGGTCTCGGATGTCGAGCTCCGCGGAACCGAGACCGAACAACCGTCGATCGTCTTCCGACGTGGCGGCGGAGCGAAGACGATCGAGTGCGACTTCATCGCCGGCTGCGACGGGTTCCACGGCGTGAGCCGTGCAACGATCCCGCAGGATCTCAAGACCGAGCATGAGTTCGTCTATCCGTTCGCCTGGCTAGGAATCCTGGCGCACGCGGCTCCCGCCACCGACGAACTCATCTATGCCTGGCACGAGCGAGGGTTCGCGCTGTACACGATGCGCTCGGCCGAGGTCAGCCGGCTCTACCTTCAGGTTCCAGCTGACGAGCGACTCGACGAGTGGTCCGACGAGCGGATCTGGGCTGAGCTCCAGGTCCGTCTCGCCACCGATGGGTGGCGCGTCAGCGAGGGCGAGATCACTGAGAAGGGCATCACGCCAATGCGCAGCTTCGTCTGCGAGCCGATGCAGTTTGGCCGCCTGTTTCTTGCCGGCGACGCGGCACACATCGTCCCCCCACCGGCGCCAAGGGACTCAACCTGGCGGTCAACGATGTCCGACTGCTGGCCCGCGCGTTGACGAGTCGGTACCGAGATGGGTCGACCGAGGCGCTCCGGTCGTACTCCGAGACGGCGTTGCGCCGCGTCTGGCGGGCTCAGGATTTCTCCAATCACATGACCCAGTTGCTCCACGATCTCTACCAGGGCGCGTTCCAGGAACGGCTGCAACTCGCCCGCCTCGAGTACCTGTCGCGGTCGGTTGCCGCCGCGACGAGCCTGGCCGAGAACTACGCCGGTCTCCCGGCGACCGATGACTTCTGAAAGGGGTCCGTCGATGAACGCAGCAACAGGAGGGCGCTTGGCGAACAAGGTCGCGCTGATCACGGGCGGCGCCGGGAGCATCGGCCTGGCGACCGCGCAGGCGTTCGTGACCGAGGGGGCGCGTGTGATGCTCGTTGATCTGGCTCGGAGTGACCCCGAGCGAGCGGCGACGACGCTCGGGGAGGGCGCCGCCGCGTGGTCTGAGGCTGACGTCACGAGCTCAGAACAGGTGCAGAGCGCAGTATCGGCGACCGTCGAGCGGTTCGGCCGGCTGGATGTGGCGTTCGCAAACGCCGGCATCTTTGGTGCGGTCGCGCCCGTCACCGAGTACCCGGTCGACGTGTTCGAACGGGTGATGGCCGTCAACGTGACTGGCAGCTTCCTCGTCGCCAAGTACGCGCTCTCGGTGATGGCGGACGGCGGGAGTCTGATCATCAATTCGAGCGTGGTCGGGCTCACTTCGGACGCCGGCATCAGCGCGTACGCGACATCCAAGCACGCGGTCGTCGGGCTCATGCGGACCGCCGCCAAGGAGATGGCGCCGCGTGGCATCCGCGTGAACTCGCTTCATCCCGGTCCGACCGACAACGCGTTCCAGCACGCGATCGAGGTCGAGGCCATCGGGGCGCCGGAGGATGAGGCGGCGAAGGTCTTCGAGGGCATGATCCCGCTGGCCCGCCACGCGACGCCCCAGGAGATCGCACAGGCTGTGGTGTTCCTGGCCAGCGACGAAAGCGCCTTCATGACCGGCGCGACACTGGCAGTCGATGGCGGGCTCAGCATCTAGCCTCGCCGCGCAAGTGTTCAGATGGAAAGCGACCAGCCTGCACGGCGTCCGGCTCGTGTCCTGAAACGAACGACGAGCACGCCGTGATCGACGGCGAGGAGCGCCGACCGACCGTTCGCCGTCACCCACCAGCGCCGCGGCCCCGGGCTCGGGGGCGTGACGCGCAGCGTGACCGCGCCACCTCTCGCCGTCACGATGTATCCGCGAGCGGCCGTGGGTGAATAGGCGACGCCCAGATCAGGGAACGCGAGCGAGAACGAACGGAACGGCAACTCGGGTTCGATCCGGTAGCCGTCCGCGGTCGGCGTCACGCCGGCGAGGCGGATCGCGTCGAACAGGCTCCAGGCGGGCTGATGCATGACCTGCCCGTCGTAGGACGTCTTCAGCCCGATTCCACACTGCGCGGGCGTCGGCGAGTACGACGCGTGGCAGACGTCGTCGACGGAGATGATGCCGTCCCAGTGCCGCGGGTAGGCCTCGGCGTGCGCCGTGAGCGTGTTGCGGGTGAGCTCGGAGAATGCGTCCTGGCGTGCACCCGGCACCCGGCCGCCGAGCGAGCCGAGCGCCCACGTCAGCCATCCGTTGACGGCGTACCAACTGCCGCCGGGAAAGACGGCGGCGCCCGAGCCGAGACCGTTCGGAGGCCGCGTCCGCTCGCTCACCCCCGGGTCCGCCGCCGCCGGTGACTGCGCGGATCCGATCCGAGCCGGGCCATGCGCCGCCGACGGCGCGCCAACGCCGGTGAGGAAGCGACGAATGTTCGCCACGAGCGTTCGCGCCTGCTCGGTGTCCGGCGCCCCGGCCAGGATCGCCCACGGCTGCGGCTCACCGAAGATCGCACCGGTGCCGAATCACGCCGGCCGTCGTACCCGCGCGCGTACCAACCGCGCGTGGTCCACTGACCGCGCGTCGTGCGCAGCGCGCGCGCTCCGGCCGCACGGAGCTCCGCCGCGAACGCGTGGTCGCCGCGGGCCTGCGCGAGCTCCGCCAGGCGGGGGTACACGTACGCGACCTGGGCGGTGACGAGCGTGGACTCCGTCATGCCGAGGAACTGCGTTGAGAGGTCCGACCAATCGCCGCGTGTCAAGCGCCGCGTACCCACCATGGCTGCGCAGGAGCGACTGCTGGTGTCCGAATGCGAGCTTGAGGTGCTCCCACAACGTCCCAGACCCGTCGCCGGTGTACGGCACCCGCTCGTCGAACACGCCCAGATCCCGCGTCCCGAGGCCGTATTCGGCCGCGGCCCAGAACAGCCACAGGTCGAGATCGTCGGCGTTGCCGAACTTGAGCTTGTGACACAGCTCGGACATTGCGTACGGAATCAGCCCACCTGGCCGCGGTTGTTCCTGCGCCGAATAGAGCAGGACGTCGCGCGCGAGCGACGGGTCGGCGTAGATGAGCGGGAGGATCTGCTCGAGCGGATCGCGGAACGCACCCTGGAAGCCGAGCTGGTACTGGTAGTAGCCGCCCTGCGAGAGGATGTGCCGTCCCCGGCAACCCTCGCAGATGTGGCGCCTGAGCGCAACGTGTAGGCGTCCCACTGGAACTCGCGGGAGAGCCACGCCTGACCGGTCCCGAACGTGATCTGCGGGAGCCAGCCGCGCCATCGCCGCTCACTCGCAAACAGTGGTCCGACGGCCCGTCGATAGCGCTGCGACGAAGCGAGGGATCGCCGACGCATGGGCGGCGCCGTAGGCGTACCGAAGCGTCGTCGACGCGTGCGGCTGCAGGGTGATCGTTGTCCGAAACGCGAACAGCGCGCGGCCGACGCGCCCGCGCCGCGACGCCGGTGCGAGTCGACCGTTCAAGCGCCCGGCCGCGACGGCTTCGGGAAACGCGCGCCGGTGGCCCGGCGCTCCGGCGCCGCTCCCGAAGAACGCGTTGGTGTCTGCGGCATACCCGTCGACTCTCCCGCGCAGCGCGCTCGCAAAGATCGTCAGGGGGCGATGGTCGGTCGCGGTCGAACGCTGCGTCGTGGCGAGCGTGCGCAGCGCCGGGACCCACCGGACACGCCCCGTCGCGATCGGGGTCTTCGTCGCCTGGTCGAACGGGTTCACGTCCCAGTACTCAAACCAGGTGACGCGTTGCGAGCGCGAGCCGCTGTTGCGGATCGTGACGTCGTGCAGCAGCAGCGGATCGTCGCCGAACGGCGCGTACACGGACTCGTCGACGTCGAGTCCCGCCCCATGCGTCGTGTGCTCAAAGTAGCCGGCCCCGAACGTACGGCTCGTGCGCGCGCCCGCGGGGCGGTCGTCGAACAGGGTGCTGATTACGTGTCGGCCGACCTTGAGATAGCCGAAGCCTCCGGCGTAGTGGCGGTGCGCCGGCGTCATACCGGTTGGTCCATTGGTACCGACGGTCCTGACTCCAGAGCTGGACGTAGCCGTGGTTGTAAGCGGCGGCGACGACATGGTCGTTGCCGATCTGGTGCTGGGCGGCGGTGGACCCGGCGAGCTCGGGCTGGCGCGCGAGCGGGCTGTGCTCCTCGTCGATCCGGTAGCGGTAGCTCGGCAGGCCGAAACGGTCGACCTGCCAGCGGCCGAAGTCACCGCTCCCGGCCGTGGACGCGATGTCGGCCGGCTGCCAGCCGAGGCCGACCGCCGGTGCCGAGCAGACGAGCACGATGAGGAACGCGAGTCCGACGCCCCGGCAGAGCCGCATCATTGGCGAATCAGGCCCGCGATCGCCGAGCCGATGGCGGTGGTGTACCGAGCCTTCACGTGGTCCAGCGAAACCTCGCGATGGGCGAGCCACCACCGTCCGACCTGCTCACCGGCGCCGATGATGAGCTGAGCGACGAGCGGCACGTCGGGATCGGGCAGCGCCGACCCGACGCGCAGCAACTCCTCGATCACCTCCGCGTTGCGGCGACGCATCGCGTCGACCGCGCCCGGAGGGGCGTCGCCGTACAACACGTACGAGCGGCCACGGGTCTCCTCGAGCTGGTCGAAGTACGACGCGATCACGGCCGCGAGCACCCGCGCCGGATCCGGTCCCGCCGCCGCGGCAGCGTCCCGCATCCGCTCGAACATCTCCGCCCGGCCGCGTTCCACGCATGCCGTGTACATGCCCTCCTTGGAGGCGAAGTACTGATAGACGAGCGCCTTCGTGATCCCGGCGCCCTGCGCGATCCGCTCCATGGAGGCCTCACGGAACCCATGGCGATCGAACTCGCGAACCGCGGCGTCGAGGATGCGACGCTCGCGCTCGGCGCGCGGCAGTCTGGTTCGTGTGGCCGTCATCGCGGCTTCAGGAGGTCAAGCGTCCGCAGCCGGGCCTTCGGGACATGGGAGAGCGTGAGGAGCATGTCGGTGAACGCGATCGCCTCGCGGCGCATCAGTGCGACGTCGAGCTTGTCAACGGTCGGGATGCCCCAGTTGAGGAGGTAGGTGGGCCCGGTGATGTAGTTCGCCGTCGGCACCTTGCCCATCGTCCACAGCTGGGTGCCCTCCGCCGGCCAGCCGTTCCCGTCGGGACTTCCGGGCGCCGCGACGTACGGACGCAGCACGCTGCCCGGGTCATCTCGAGACCGTTTCAGCGCCCCAGCCGCCGCGTTGACGAGAGCGCTCGTCTCCGGCGTGAACACGCTGGCCGCCTCAGCGTGACCGGTGAGCCGCGAGTGCCCGTTCGGCTGCGGGTTCCACTCACGCGCGCCGAGGTGTTCAAGCGTGATCGCGGCGGCCGTCCGGCGCAGAGTGGTGTCGCGGTGGCGGCTGACGAACGCCTCCACTCCGGCACCGCCGGCGAAGTGCCCGGTCGTCAGCAGCACCATCACGCTGCGCGGCAGGCTGCGACGGGGGAGCCGGGTCAGGTACTGACTGATCGCGACGATCGCGTTTGGACCGTTGTCCTCGATCGCGTTCGGTCCGTCCGTATGCGAGTGCAGCAGCATCAGCTCGCTCGACGCGCCCGGGATCACGCCGATCAGATTGCGTGTGTGCACGTCCTTGGTGTGCGATCGCACGCTCAGGCGGGCGGTGGCGCCGGCCGCGGCAAGGTTCGTCAGTCGCGCGCCCGTCTGCCGATCGACGAACACGCCGGGCACCGGTCGGATCGTGCCGTCATACGGGTAGTACGCGCCGTGCGCGGCGTCGGCGGGCAGATCGAGGATGCAGACACAGCCGGCCGCCTCGGCGCGGACGAGCGCGCTGAGGATCTCGATCAGAGTCGAGATCGACAGCCACGCGCGGGCGTACTGGGCGTCCGCCGTTGAGGATCCCCGCTGGGTCGTAGTCGCGGTAGGCGAGCGTCGCCAGGGCGCCGTAGGTGAGCGCGAGTCGAGGCAACGCGAACAGAGCGATCCGGCCACGGAGCGACCCGGCGCCGGCGGAGCCGCGACTGGGTCGGCGAGGTGCACGAGCGGCGCGGTCACTCCGCCCCCGGGGTCCCGCCTGAGTACGGGATGTACGAGGCGGTCGGGATCGATTGCACCGGCTGTGAGGCGCCCGCGTGCAGGGACCATGACTCCGCCAGCCAGCGGCGATGGGGCACGGCCTCGAGACGCAACTGCGCCACGCCGATGCGGTGAAGCCGCTCACGCAGGACATCGATGTACCGCTCGTGCACCGAGCTCCCGGTTGCCCGCAGACCAACGGCGTCAAGCTCGCGGTGCCATGCGGTCAGCTGCCCCGCCGGCATGAACTGCGACGCATTGACCCGGTGGGCGTCGCGCGCTCGCAACGCGGCCGTCGGCCAGCGCGAGCGCGCACCCGCGGCCATCGGGCCCAGCGCGCCCATGCCGGCGTCGGTCAGCACCGACGCCGTCGCCAACTCCAGCAAACGTCTCCGGGTCAGATGCGAGTGCACGCCCGCTCTCCTCTCTGCCGCACAACTAACTGTCGGTCAGTTATATCAAGGAGAGGCTGCGATCTGAGTCATCCGCCTCCGCGCGAGTCGAGCCGGCACACCCCAACGACCGCTCAGCGTGGCGGCGGCACCGCGCCCGCCGGCATGTTCGCCCGGGCCGGGGAGTGAGTCCGCGAGTGCACCTCGTCGTCGCCGAGAATGGCGAGGCCGTGGATGATCCACAGGCTGAGCGCGAACACCGCCAGCGACCAGAACGGATAGGCCGGGATGTCCAGCAGTGCGTCGATCGCGGCGAGCGCGGCCACGGCGATGGCGAAGTAGCGACCGAACGTGCCACGCCGAAGAGCGATGCAGCGGCGACGAGCTCGAGGATTCCGAGGATCAGCGTGATCCAGCCCCAGGTCTTGAGGTCGCCGAGAATGTACTTCTGGTTGTGAGACGAAGAAGTTTGAGTTCCCGATGGCGGCGATCCCCCAGATGAGGTTCAGAACGCCTCCGATCATCAGGAGCACGGCCGCGAACATCGCAGCGACCGAGTCCACGCGCTTTGTCCATCACATCTCCTTTGAGATCAGCGGGCCGGCGCGATGCCGAACCGATTGGAGCGGACAGCGGCAGCATCCCTCGGCAGGGGCCGGCGAACATCACCCGGACGGGGTGATGTGCCGCCTACCGGCGCGAGCGACTCAGGCGCTCACGCGGTGAACTGCGGCGATGCCTGCGCGGCGGCGGCGACGGCGCGCTCAACGGCGTTGATGTCCCGCACCGCGCCCGTGTCGGCGGAGGTGGCCATCATCGCGTAGGCCCGAAGCGCCGGGGAGACCGCACGTTCGCGCAGCTTCGGCGCGTAGCCGCTCCCTGACTCGATCCGCTCACGCCGCTCGCTCAATTCCTCGTCGGAGACCTCGAGCGTCATGCGCCGGTTGGGGATGTCGATGGAGATCGTGTCGCAGGTCTCGACCAGCGCAATCGCGCCGCCGGACGCCGGCCTCGGGTGAGACGTGCCCGATCGACAGACCGGAGGTGCCGCCCGAGAACCGCCCGTCGGTGATGAGCGCGCACGCCTTCCCGAGCCCCTTCCCCTTCAGGTAGGAGGTCGGGTACAGCATCTCCTGCATGCCGGGGCCGCCGCGTGGGCCCTCGTACCGGATGACGACGACGTCGCCCTCCTTGATCCCGTCCGTTGAGGATCACCTCGACGGCCTCCTCCTGGGACTCGACGACGACGGCAGGGCCACTGAACGTGAGAATCGACTCGTCGACGCCCGCCGTCTTGACGACGCTGCCGCGGACGGCGAGGTTGCCGTACAGGATCGCAAGGCCGCCGTCGGCGGAGTACGCGTGCTCAACGTCATGGATGCAGCCCTCAGCCGCATCGGTGTCAAGCGACTCCCACCGCTCGGACTGTGAAAACGCGGACGCGGAGCGCTTGCAGCCCGGGGCGGCGTGGAACAGCTCGATCGCCTCAGGCGACGGCCTTGCCGCTGCGGATATCCCACCGATCGAGCCACTCGTCCACGGTGGGCGCATGGACGGTGTGGACGTCCTGGTTGAGGATTCCGCCGCGGCGCAGCTCGCCAAGGATCGCCGGAATCCCGCCCGCTCGGTGGACGTCCTCCATCAGATACGAGCCGCTCGGCGCGACCTTGCAGATGCACGGCACGCGGCGCGAGATCTCGTCGATGTCCTTCATCGTGAAATCGAGTTCCGCCTCCTGGGCGGCGGCGAGGACGTGGAGCACCGTGTTGGTGGACCCACCCATGGCGATGTCGAGCGTCATCGCGTTCTCAAACGCGGCCCTCGTCGCCACCGCACGAGGAAGCGCCGACGCGTCGTCCTCGTCGTAAAAGCGGTGCGCTAGCTCGACCACCGTGCGGCCTGCCGACTCGTACAGCTCGCGGCGGGACGTGTGCGTGGCGAGCGTGGAACCGTTGCCCGGCAGCGACAGGCCGAGCGCCTCGGTCAGGCAATTCATCGAGTTCGCGGTGAACATGCCGCTGCACGAACCGCACGTGGGGCACGCCGCTTCCTCAATCAGCGCGATGTCCTCGTCGGACACGTCGTCGGCGACCGCATCGGCGATCGCGGTGATCAGGTTGATGCGCTTGCGGACGGTCCCGTCGACGAGCACGGCGGTCCCGCCCTCCATCGGCCCACCGGACACGAACACGGTCGGGATGTTCAGCCGGAGCGATGCGTTCAGCATCCCAGGCGTGATCTTGTCGCAGTTGGAGATGCACACGAGAGCGTCGGCGCAATGGGCGTTGACCATGTACTCGACGCTGTCCGCGATCAGGTCGCGTGAGGGCAGCGAGTAGAGCATCCCGCCGTGGCCCATCGCGATCCCGTCGTCAACGGCGATCGTGTTGAACTCGCGGGCGATCCCACCGGCCGCGTGGATCGCCTCGGAGACGATCTCGCCGACCGGCTTCAGATGGGTGTGGCCGGGGACGAACTGCGTGTAGGAGTTCGCGACGGCGACGATCGGTTTGCCAAAGTCCTCACGCGCCACGCCGGCGGCACGGAGAAGGGCGCGAGCACCTGCCATGATGCGCCCGTGGGTGACGGTTCTTGAGCGGAGCGGGGCCGCGGCCTAAGGCTACCCACCTCGAGGAGTCGCGTGACGGTGGTCGGTCCCGCGGGATTGCCTTGCGTCACGAGGGGTGTCACGGAAACGCCAATCCCGATCAGTCGGGGGCGAGAACGATGTCGCTCTCGACCATGTAACCCTCGCCCTCGCGCACGAACTCGCGCGCCAGGGACGGCTTGACGGCAAACACGGCGTCGGAGTCGAGGTACTCGCTGGCGCCGTCGAAGATGTGGGTCGTCAGCGTCCGGTAGCCGGGCGCGCGGACGATCATGTGGATGTGCGCCGGGCGCCAAGGATGTCGTCCCGTGGCGGACAGCATCGCGCCCACGGGTCCGTCGTCAGGGATCGGATACGGAACCGGCCGCACACCGACGAAGGCATAGCGACCGTCGTCGTCGGTGCGGAAGAGTCCCCGGAGGTGATCCTCTGGGGCCTCGGTCGATTGGACCGCGTAGAGCCTGTCCTCGCCGTTCTGCCACACATCCACCTCCGCGCCGGCGATCGGGGTTCCGTCGAGCGCCCGCACACAGCCGGACACCCGGACCGGGACGCCGCCGCTGCCCGAAGCCTCCCCGATTGACTCGCCATATGCCCGCTCGGGCGATCCCGGGACGTAGAACGGGCCGAGCACGGTCGACTCCGTCGCGCCGTCCGGTAGGTCGTGATCGAGCGCGTCGACGAGCATCGAGAGCCCGAGTGTGTCCGACCACAGGATGAACTCCTGGCGTGCGTCGTCGGTGATGTGGCCGGTCGCGGTCAGCACCTTGATCGCCCGCTCCCACTCAGCCTGGGTCAGCCCCACCTCGGAGGCGAACGCGTGCAGATGCCGGACGAGCGCCGTCATCACCTCACGCAGGCGCGGATCGGAGCAGCCGGCGAAGCTTGCGAGAACGGAGGCCGTGATGTCCGTGGGCTCCGTGCGGTCCGCCATGGCCACACCCTGGCACGTCCAGGCGGACGCGCACAAGTTGCGGCCGACCCGGCTAGGTGAGGACGGTCAGGACGTCGTGCGCTTTTGCGAACAGCAGGCAGCGACGGCGTCCTCGGAGACCGGGCGCCTGAAACACCGCCGTGCCGTCCCCGCCCACGAGCGACCAGCCGTCATCGGTTGGCACGAGCCGCAACACGGTTGCCGTGCGTGCGTCCCGGCGCGACCGGGCGTAGGGCGGTGCGAGGGCGATCGGTTCGCGGGCCAGAGCTGTCATGACGATGACTGTGCCGCGCGTGTGTAAGGAGAAGGCGAAACGGGCGTGTGAATCCTCTCAGAGTGAGGTCCGCCCATCTGTCACTGCGTGGACCTCTACGTGAGGTCTGCGCCGGCCGGCACGCCGTCCTCGATGTAGCGCATGATCGTCGCGCTCAGCCCGAGGTCGAGCGTGACCGACCCGCCACTCACCCGCAGCCGGCACGCGTCGGGTGTGATCTCGCCGGTCCACTGGTGCATATCGACGTTGCGCAGTGCCGCGTGCAGGACGTGCGCCCCGCGCTGCTCGGGCGTGTTCGGAAGCGGCGGACGGTCGAGCTCGAGCTGAAGCTGGACGTCGATGTCGACCGGCTGCTTGTCACGGATGCGCTCGAGGTTTCCGTCGATCTCAATGCAGATCGGCGCGAGCATCAGGTCGCGCGGGGTCTTGGGGGGAGGCGGGGTCACGCCGTCAACTCCATTCTGAGTTCACACATCGAAGAACACGGTCTCGCGCTCGCCCTGGAGGCGGACGTCGAACCGATAGCCGTCGCCGTCACGTTCGGCGATCAGCGTGTCCCGGCGCTCGGCGGGTACGTTCGCCAGCACCGGATCATCCGCCGGCGGGTCGAGGTAGATCCGAGTCGTGAGATGACGGAGGAGGCCTCGGGCAAACAGGTGCACCGCCGCATATGGCGCTGCCGAGATGGTCACCTCCCAGCGCCCGTCGTCGTCGGTCGGCGAACGAGCGAATGTCGGGGGATCGTGATGCCACGTCTCGACGAGGGCGTCGATGATCGGATCGCCTGCGCCGTCCAGCACGTACCCCCAGATCCGTATCCCGCCGGCATCCGCCACGGAGCCGTCCCGCCACGGAAGTCCGATCGCGAGGTAGGGCCCAACGGTCTGCGACGGCGTGTCGCCCGGCATCAGTGTGCCTCCTCAATCGGCGTCTGGAACCGGCCACCGACGACGATGTCGAACGTGTAGGCGAGCGCCCAGTTCTCCTGGCTGTCATCGATGCTGAAGCGAGCTGATCATCCGCTCGCGGGCGCGCTCGTCACGGACCGAGTTGAAGATCGGGTCATACGGGAACAGCGGGTCGCCCGGGAAGTACATCTGGGTCACGAGGCGCTGTTCAAATGACCGGCCGAGCAGCGAGAAGTGGATGTGGGCCGGTCGCCAGGCGTTCGGGTGGTTGCCCCATGGATATGGACCCGGCTTGATCGTGACGAACTCGTAGCGGCCGTCGTCATCGGTGACCGTCCGCCCACCGCCGGTGAAATGCGGATCGAGCGGCGCCGGCCAGTCATCCCACCGATGGCGGTAACGGCCGGCGGCGTTGGCCTGCCAGATCTCGATCAGCGAGTCACGGATCGGCCCGCCGTCGGCGTCGAGCAGACGGCCGGACACCGTGATCCGCTCGCCGAGCGGGTCACCGGCGTGGCCCTTCGTCAGATCGTTCTCGATCTCCCCCGGCCGCAGCTGCCCGAGCTGCGGACCGGTCATCTCCGTCACCTGCTCGGGGAGGTACACGAGCGGCTGCTTGGGATGACGGAGGGCGGTCGATTTGTAGTCCGGATAGTCAAGGGCAGGTTCACGCATCACGGTTCACCACCATGTCGGGTCGGGTTCGATGCTGATCCCCGCCTGGTCAGCGCACGGCTGAGCAGTTCTCGCAGCGCCGCCAGCTCCGCGTCCGTCGGTGCGGGCGTCCGCTCGGGGTCCTCTGCGACGCGCAGCGGCCAGCCCGTCTTCGCCAAGACGTCATCGACCTGGACCCCGGGGTGTAACACCGTCAGCGTCAGCTCACCGTCACGAGGCTCCATCACGCAGAGGTCGGTGACGACCTGCGTCGTCCGCCCGCCGGTCGTGGTCAGGAAGTCGAGCCTGTCAACGAACGTGCGCAGTGAGTGCGGAGCAATCACGACGACCTCACGGCAGCCGATCGCGATCTCCGGCGCACCACCGGCCCCCGGGAGCCTCGTCCGGGGCGTGTCGTAGTCGCCGATGACGGTGCTGTTGAGGTTCGCCGTGGCGATCAATCTGCGCCGCGCCGAGAAACGCCACCTCGATCCGCCCGGGCCCGATCCAGTAGTTGAACATCTCCGGCACCGACACGACCGCGTCGGCCGTCTGCGCCAGCTCGCCATCACCGATCGACAGCGGAACTCGGCTGGGCTTGGCGCCGATCGTCCCGGACTCGTAGACGAGCACCAGGTCAGGGTTGTGCACCATGCGCGCCAGGATCGCCGCGGTGCTCGGGCGCCCGACGCCGATGAAGCACGAGCGCTTGCCGGTCAGGCCGCGGGCGGCGACGACGGTCTGGACCTCGGCCGCGGTCGCAGTCGTGGTGGTGCTCACGACGTCTGGCGCTCCGGTGAGCACATGCTCGTCCATCCACGTCGTGAACAGCTCGCGGTCGCGACTGATCCGGTCCCACTCGCGGTAGAAGTCGTTGTCGCGCTCGGTCATGTCGAGCGTGTAGGACGGGCTCGACCCCCCGGGGCGAGCGCGACGGCATCGACCGCCCAACCCGGGATGATCATCCCGCCCGGGCGCAGCTCGAGCTCGTCGACGATCTGCTCGACCGTCACCAGTGATCGTTCGGCGGCGAGCACTGCCTCCTTTTGCACGCCCGGGATGCCCCAGAGCTGGACGTTGCCGTGGCGGTCAGCCTGCTGTGCGTGGACGATCGCGACGTCGGGATTGAGCGCGGGGACGGCCACGAGTTGCTCTCCCGTGAACGGGCAGGTGATGCGCTCCACGCGCGTGCGGGACTCAAGGTCGGTGCCGACGTAGCCGCGCATCAGGGCGCACGGCAGCGCCGACGCGCCCGCGGCGTACCGGTTCGCCATCCCGGCGTGCGAGTGCTCCTCGAGCTCGAGTGGGACCGGCCACGAGTGCTCGACGGCATCCCGGATGCGGTGCAGCGAGCCGACGCCGGGGTTCCCCGCGTAGGAGAACACGAGCTTGCGGGCCGCGCCGGCGCCGATCATCTGGTCGTAGATCACGTCCGGAGTCATCCGGATGAGCTCGAGCTCGCGCCGGCCCTGGCGGAGCAACTCATGTCCGGCCGCGAACGGGATCAGGTGCGTGAAGCCTTCGAGCGCGACCGAGTCGCCGTCCCGCACGAGTGTGGCCACAGCGTCCGGAAGCTCGGCTACGTCAGCCATTGTGCGTGCAGATTATCAAACTGTAGACACTTTAGGGTAAAACGCTGTAGGATCGCCGACATGGAGACGCAGATCGCGATTATCGGTGCTGGACCTGCGGGACTCACACTCGGGATGTTGCTCGCGAGTCACGGAATCAAATCGGTGATTCTCGAGGCACGTGACCGCCAGTACGTTGAGCAGCGGGTGCGGGCGGGCGTGCTGGAGCAGAACACCGTGGACATGCTGCACGCCCTCGGCGTCGGAGAGCGGCTGGCGCGCGAGGGGCTCGAGCACCGCGGCATCTATCTGCGTCGCCCGGGCGCACAGGAGTACGTCCCGATGAGCGAACTCACCGGGCGCGCGATCACCGTCTACGGCCAACAGGAGGTCGTCAAGGACCTGATCGGGGCGCGGCTGGCGACCGACGCGACGCTCCTGTTCGAAGTCGGCGAGGTCGCGCCCGACGCCATCGAGACGGATCGACCGCGGGTCACGTTCGTGCACGACGGCGCCCCGCAGGAACTGTGTTGCGACTTCATCGCCGGATGTGACGGATTCCACGGATTGAGCCGGGAGCTGATTCCGCAGGCGATTCGCACGGAGCTCGACTATACGTACCCGTTCGCGTGGCTCGGGATCCTCGCCGAGGCGCAGCCGGCGACCGACGAGCTGATCTACGGCGTGGCACGAGCACGGGTTCGCGCTCTATTCGATGCGCTCGCCGACGGTGAGCCGCCTCTACCTCCAGGTGCCGGTCGATGAGGAGCTTGACGGCTGGTCCGATGAGCGGCTGTGGGACGAGCTCGAGGTTCGGCTCGGTGTCGTCAATCGCGGCCCGATCTTCGACAAGGGCATCACGCCGATGCGCAGCTTCGTGACCTCGCCGATGCAGCACGGCCGTCTGTTCCTTGCCGGGGACGCGGCCCACATCGTTCCGCCCACGGGCGCGAAAGGGCTCAACCTTGCCGTCAACGACGCGCGGCTGCTCGCCGGCGCGCTGGGAGCGCACTATGAGCGCGGCGACGACGGTCCGCTGGCGACGTACACGGAGACCGCGCTGCGCCGCGTGTGGCGCGCTCAGGACTTCTCCAACTACATGACACAACTGCTGCACAACCTTGGCGGCGGTCCGTTCGAGCATGGCCTGCAGCTCTCTCGGCTCGGGTACATCGGACGCTCGGAGGCGGCCGCGCGGTCGCTCGCCGAGAACTATGTCGGCCTCCCGGCGGCCGACGATTTCTAGTGTCCCGTTCCAGAAGACTGATCCGGAGGCGGCCGTGCACACACAGGACATTTTGCTGGTTGACGCACGCGCGGTCATTGCCCGCGCGATCGACAAGGCCGCCCATGTCGGCGTACGCGGCGCGGTCGCCGTCGTCGGCGGCAGCGGCGTGCTCGTGTCCGCCTCCCGAATGGATCGTGGCGGCGCCGGTGGGATGGCGCGGGCGCGATCGAAGGCGTGGATCTCCGCCACCCAGCAGATCCCGAGCACCGAACACCACGTGCGTATGGCAACGCTGCCACCGCCGATCGCCACGGGGTTCGTCGCCTGCTCGCCGGAGGCGAATTTCCCCGGTGCCGGCGGGATGCCGATCTTCGCTGACGACGGCGCCGTGATCGGCGGCATCAGCGCGTCCGGCGCCACCGTGGGGCCGTTCGTGAAGATCCCGGGGATCGATCGGCGAATGCTGATCGCCGAAGGAAAGCCCGCCAACTCCGAGGACCTGCTCGTGCTGTGGGCGCTCGGGCTGCCCTACGAGGGGCAGCACGGTGACGATGAAAAGCGCTGGCTCGAGGCGTTCGGCGAGCTGCCCGCCGAGGAGGGGCTCGGCTACAGCGACCCGCCGCCGGCCGACCAGCCGGAGCATGCGTGGGCGCTCGGGCTCGCGGATCGAGCCATGAGCGAGGCCGGTGCGCGGGGTGTACGGGTCGCCGTCGCCGTCGTCGATCACCGCGGTGACCCGATCCAGCAGGACGCGATCGACGGGACACCCACCGCGGCTCCGTTCGTCGCCGAGGCGGTGGCCGCGAGCGCCGCGACATTCGGCGTGCCGAGCGACGAGGTCGACCCGGCGATGACGTCGGTGCTGCCGTATCCCGCGTTGTGTGTTCCGGGTGGCCTGCCGGTCCTCGACGGCGACCGAATCGTCGCCGGGCTCGGGATCGCGGGGGCGACGGCCGCGGTGTGTCGCGAGATCGCCGGAGCCGTTCTCGGATGAGGATGTGTGTCGTCGGGGCGGGCGCGATCGGCGGCCTGTACGCCGGTCACCTTGCCCAGCTCGATGACGTCGAGGTGTGGGCGTATGACGTCTCCGCGGAGCACGTCGAGGCGATCAACCGCGATGGTCTGCGCCTGACCGGGCGCGCGACGCTCACCGCCCGTGTTCAGGCCCGAAGCGATGCCGGCTCGATCCCGCCGTGCGAGCTCGGGATCGTCGCCGTCAAGGCGATGGCTACCGACGCGGCGATGGCGGCGACCGCGAGCGTGTTCGCGAACGGCGCGGTCTGCAGCGTCCAGAATGGAATCGGCAGCGAGGAGGTCGTCGCGCGGCATGTCGCGCGGGTCATCCGAGGCGTGTGTCTTCCGGCCGGGCACGTGACCGCGCCGGGCGTCGTCAGCATGGACGCAAGCGGTCCGACGTGGATCGGACCGTTCGAGCCCCGTCCGGCGTCGATGGCGGATGTCGAGCGACTCGCCGATGCGCTGAACCGCGGCGGGCTGCCGACACATGCTCTGCCCGACGCGCGCGGCGCGCAATGGACGAAGCTGCTGTTCAACGCATCGACGAACCCGATTGCCGCGCTGACCGGTCTGACCCATGGCGAGCTTTGCGACATCCCGCGGGTGCGGAGCACCGTCAGCGCGCTCGTCGACGAGGGGCGTGCAGTCGCTGACGCACTCGGGATCACACTCGACAGCGACCCTGATGAGCTGATCAGCCGCGGGGCGATCGAGAACTACGCCCACCGGCCGAGCATGCTCCAGGACGTGATCGGCCGCCGACCGACCGAGATCGACGTACTGAACGGCGGCATCGTCCGCGCGGGCGCGGCGGCCGGTGTGCTGACCCCCCTGCACGAGATGATCGTCGCCCTGATCACCGGGCTCGAGGCCGGGTGGAAGGAGACACCATGACGACGAGGGTCGGCGAGCTATCCATCACTCCCCTGAGCGACGGTGAGTTGTGGATCCCACCGGACGGGCTGCTCAACAGGGGCGCCGACGGGTGGCCTGCGGGCTACCTGAACGACGAGGGACTCATGGGGGTGAACTTCGGGGGCTTTCTCGTGCGAACGCCGGCTCACGTCGTCGTCGTGGACACCGGAATCGGCGGCGGCGCCATTCCCGAACTCCCGATCGGATCGTTCCCGCAGCGGCTCGCCGACGGAGGCGTGGCGCCTGACGATGTCGACGTCGTCATCTTCACCCATCACCACTTCGATCACGTTGGCTGGTCGACCGATGGCCGCACGCCGATGTTCAGCCGCGCGGCACACCACGCCCACGCGATCGACTGGGCGTACTACTACGGACCCGATCCCCACGCCGAGACCGGCCCCGGCCGCGATGACTTCGGCGCCATCCCGGCTCCGGAGCGGCTCGCACCGCTCGCCGACACGATCGTCCTGCACGAGGGCGAGCGCACCCAGATCGTCCCGGGAGTGAGCTTGCGGCTGGCGCCAGGCCACACGCCGGGGCACTGCATCGTCGAGCTCGCGTCCGGCGACGAGCGGGCCGTCCTGCTCGCCGACGCCTCACACAACCCGGCGCAGCTGATGAGCGACGACTGGAGCTCGCTCACCGACGTCGATCCGGAGCAGGCCCGCGCGACCCGTGCGGCGCTCGCCGGGGAGCTCACCGACTCGGGCACGCTGGTGACGATGACCCACGACGCGGGGAACGTGTTCGGACGCCTGGTGACCGTGGACGGTGTGCGGCGCTGGGTGCGCGCCGACGGTTGAGCCCCTCTCGCCCGCGCCTGCTGGTCATCCTCGGGGCGCTGTCCGCGTTCGGGCCGCTCACGACGGACGTCTACCTGCCCGCGCTGCCGGCGCTCGCTCACCACTTCCAGACGGCCGTGGCGAGCGTGCAGCTGACGCTGACCGCGTGCGTCCTCGGGCTCGCCTTCGGTCAGGTCCTGATCGGCCCGCTCAGCGACACGCTCGGTCGTCGCCGGCCGTTGCTGACCGGGCTCGCCGTGTGTTCATGCTCGCGTCGGTCGCGTGCGCGGTCGCGCCCGCCGTGTGGGTGCTCGACGTGGCCCGGTTCGTCCAGGGCCTGTCCGGTGCCGCCGGACTCGTCATTTCCCGCGCCATGGTCCGCGACCTGTACGACGGGACCGAGGCGGCGCGCTTCTTCTCCACGCTCGGGGCGGTGATCAGCATCGGGCCGATCGTCGCCCCGGCGATCGGCGGCGGGATCCTGCTGATCGTCGCCTGGCCGGGCGTGTTCGTGTTCCTCGCGCTCGTCGGGGCTGCGCTGTTCGCCGCGGTGCTGCTGGGAACGCGGGAGACGCTCCCGCCCCGTCGGCGCCGGCCGGCAAGCCTGAGACTCGCGCTCGTCACGTACGGGGAGCTATTGACCCATCGACGCTTCATGGCCTACACGCTGGCGGCGGCGTTCGCGTTTGCGGCTCTGTTCGCGTACATCTCGGCGTCCTCGTTCGTCTACCAGCGCGTGTTCGGCGTCAGCCCGCAGATCTACGGCCTGCTGTTTGGGCTCAACGGACTCGCGATCCTCACCTCGAACGTCGTCAACGGACGGCTTGTCCGCGTCCATCCACCGGCCGTCCTGCTCGCGCACGCGTTGCGGGCCAACGCGACGGTCGGGGTGCTGCTCGCGATCGCCGGGATCGCGGATCTGGGGGCCGCCGCGATCATCCCGCTGCTGTTCGCCTTCGCGGGGACGATGGGTTTCATCATGGCCAACGCGATCACCCTGTCGCTTGAGGGGGAGCGTGAGCGGGCCGGCAGCGCCTCGGCGGTGTTCGGCTTTCTCCAGTTCACGGCCGGAGCCGCCGTCGCGCCGCTCGTCGGGCTGGCCGGCACGTCCGCGGCCTCGATGGGGATCGTGATGGGCGCGGCCGGGGTGATCGCGCTCAGCCTGCACACCGTGCTGCTGCGCAGCGCGGCCGCTCAGGCACCGAGCATCGAGTAGCCACCGTCGCAGATCATGTAGCTGCCGGTGATGTGGATCGCGTCGTCGGTCGCGAGGAACAGCGCGGCCCCGGCGACGTCCTCCGGCGGTGGGATCCGTCCCATCGGCGTGTCGCGCTGGAGCTGCTCGAGTCGGCCCGACTGCATGTCCGGCCGGTTCATGACCGCGGGCGTGTCCATGAAGCCCGGGGCGAACGTATTGACGCGCACGTGTGGGGCGAGCGCCTTGGCGTAGGACTTCGTGATGCCGAGCAGGCCGTACTTCCCGGCGGCGTAAATCGGCGCGCGGGGGCTGCCGCGGACGATCACGGTCGAGCCGATGTTGACGATCGCGCCGCGGGCCTCGCGGTCGAGCATCCGCACGCCGAACTCGTGGACCATCAGCATCGTTCCCTTGATGTCGACGTCGAGCACGTGGTCGATCGTCGCCTCGTCAAGCTCGCGCCACGAGTGCTGCGAGGACGCCATGTCGCCGACGTTGTTGACGAGCACGTCGAGGTCGCCGGCCTCCTCGGCCATCCGCTTGACCTCGTCCCAGTGGGCGATGTCACCCTGGACGAGCGATGCCTCGGCGCCGCGCCTCGCGGACCTTCGCCGCGGTTTCCTGCGCGCCTGCCTCGGAGCTCCGGTAGTGGACGAGCACCTCGGCGGCGCCGTCGTCGGCCGCGCGGATCGCGAGCTGCTGCCCGAACCCGGTCCCCGCTCCGGTGACCATCACTCGCTTGCCTTCCAGTCTGTTCGTGCTCACAACACGCTCCGTCCGCCGTCGATGTACAGAACCGTCCCGGTGATGAAGCTCGCCTGCCGCGAGCACAGGAAGAGGACCGGCCCGACGACCTCGTCGACGTTCGCGAACCGGCCGGCCGGGATCAACGTGATCAGCTCCTCGCGCCGACCCGGGTGGTCCGCGAGGTACTGGCGCGTGAGCTCGGTGTCCATGTAGCCGGGCGCGACCGCGTTGACGGTGACGCCGTCGGCGGCGTGCTCGTGCGCCATCACGCGCATCAGCTGATTGATGCCGCCCTTGGTCGCCGCGTACGGGCCGTGGTTCTTATGCCCGCTGCGGCCGGCGACAGATGAGAAGAACACGATCCGCCCGTGGCGCTGAGCCCGCATTCCTGGCAATGCCGCCTGGGCGGTGAAGAACGCGCTCGACAGATTGATCTGGATGATGTCGTTCCAGTCGGCGTCGTCGTACTCCTCGATCGGCTTGCGGCGGTTGATCCCGACCGCGTGGACGAACACGTCGATGCCGCCGAGGAGGTCGGTCGCCTCCGCCATCGCGGCGCGCGCCGCCTCCGGGTCACGGAGGTCGGCCTGGATGTGATCCCCGGGCTGCACGTCGATGACCGCGACGGTGCTGCCCTGCTCGCGGAACGCGTCGACGATCGCGCGTGCCGAAGCTGCCGGCGCCGCCGGCGACGACGACGCGCTGTCGCTCCAGTCCAAGCCAGTCGTTCATACAAACCTCGTTGTGATCGATCCGATGCCTTCGATGCTGGAGACCAGCTCGTCGCCGGGCTGCAGGTAGCGCGGCGGGTCCATCCGGTTGCCGACGCCCGCGGGCGTGCCGGTGAAGATGAGATCGCCGGCGAGCAGCGGGCAGATCGCCGACAGGCGCGCGATCGTCTCCGAGACCGAGAACATCATCGAGGAGGTGCGGTCGCGCTGCATCTCCTCGCCGTTGACGGCACAGCCGAGCTCCAGGTCGTCGACGGTCGGGCAGCTCGTCCGGGGTGACGAGCCACGGTCCGGTGGGGCCGAACCCGGGGAACGACTTGCCGAGGCTGAACTGGGGCGGCGAGCCGATCGTCTGGACGTCCCGGGCGGAGATGTCCTGACCGACGGTCACGCCCGGCGACGTGATCCCAGGCGTCCGTGGCGGCGGTGTTGTGAGCGGTGCGCCCGATCACGACGACGAGCTCGACCTCCCAGTCGACGCGGTCGGTCGCAACCTTCACGTCCGCGTCGGGGCCGACGAGGCAGGACGGGAACTTCGTGAACGTGAGCGGCATCGGCGGCAGCTCGAGCCCGGCCTCCTGGGCGTGCAGCGCGTAGTTGAGCCCGAGCGCGAAGACCTGGCGCGGGCGCGGGACGGGGGGACCGAGGCGCGCTCGGTCAAGCGGTCGCCGCGGTCTCGAAATCGGCGCCGGCGGCCCATTCGGTAAACGCCGTCCCAGTCGTCGTAGACGGCCTGGGGATCGCTGCCGAAGTGCCCCTCACTCCCCCACTCGACGTCGAGTGCCCGGTCGTCGCCGCAGCAGCGCGAGGCGGTTGTCGAGATTCGCGATCCGCATCTTGCAGAACTCTACACACCTCGGTAGAGTGTATGCAACTTACGGTAATGCCGACACACGGCCGAAGACTCCGACAGAGGGATGCGAGATGAAGCTGGTGACGTTCGACGATGGCAAGGTGGGGCGGGTCGAGGGCGACACGGTCGTCCAGCTCGACGTGCCTGACATGCGCACCTTCTACGAGCGCGGACAGCAGGCCGGCGAGACCGGCGCCACGTTCCCGCTCGCCGACGTGCGTCTGCGAGCGCCGATCATCCCGAAGAAGTTCTTCCACACCGCCGGCAACTTCCGCGAGCACCACGAAGAGTCCGAGAACGTCAACTGGTCGCATCCGGTGCTCCCGTGGATCGTGTTCTTCCAGAACATCGACGCGATCATCGGCCCCGAGGACGACATCGTCTACCCCCCGAACGGGCTGACGAACGAGCTGGACTACGAGCTCGAGCTCGCCGTCGTGATCGGCAAGGAGGGCAAGTTCTTCTCCGCGGAGGAGGCCGAGGACTACATCGCCGGCTACCTCGTGTTCAACGACATCACCGCGCGCGACATCCAGCGCGAGGAGATGAAGTCCGGCGTCTTCTGCCTGTCGAAGAGCATTGACACGTTCTGCCCGATCGGTCCGTGGATCGTGACCCCGGACGAGGTCGGCGATCCCCACGAACTGTCGATGGAGCTCCGCGTGAACGGCGAGGTCCGCCAGAGCTCGCACATGAGCAAGATGTCGGTGTCGGTGGCCGAGGTGATCAGTCACTACTCACCGATGGGCTTCTCCCGGGGTGACGTCATCTCCATGGGCACGGTGTCGGGTGTGGCCGGCTTCAGCGACGACCCGATGTCGTTGTATCTGAAGCCCGGCGACACGGTCGAGTGCGAGATCGAGCGGATCGGCGTGCTCCGCAACCACGTCGTCCCCGCGAGCGTCCCGGCGAGCGTCTGATGCTCGCCGAGGCTCTTGCCCTGCGCTGGGACGAGCAGGAGTTCACCGAGGTCCGACCGGGGATCTTCGGCGCGACGATCGAGACCGAGCAGCTGACCGTCACCGTCTACCGGTACGAGCCGGGATGCGCCTGGGAGACCCACTCGCATCCGGAGGACCAGATCACGTTCGTCTGTGAAGGCGGCACGGTCGACTTCGTGGTCGATGGAGCGCCGACGCCGCTCGGGCCGGGGCAGCTCGCGGTGCTCCCGGGAGGTGTGCCCCACTCGGCGACGGTCGCCGCCGACGGGGAGCGCGTGGTCACGATCAACGTGTGGCGGCTTGCGCAAGCGGCCTTCCGGTTGAGCGGCTCGGGACCGCCGCCGGTCGGGAGCGCCCGCCGCCGGTCGGAGCGCCCGCCGCCGGTCGGAGCGCCCGCCGCCGATCGGGCGCCCGGGGCCGTCGGGAGCGCCCGGGGCCGCGGTCCGGGACCGAGGAACGGCGCATCGAGGGGGTGGGGGATCGTCCGCACGCGCAGGCGCGGGGTCATGCCGGCGGAACATCGCGCCAAATCGCGTTCGCGGGTTGCGGATTCGGGCGGCAAATTCCGGCTGACGGGGAGTTCGGCGCCCGGATCGCCTCGCCGGACGGGATTTGGCGCGAAATTCCGGTGCCGGTGCCGGTCCCGGTCCGGGTCCTCCGGTGTTACTCATCGGTGGCGATCGGGCGCCCGACGGTGAGGGCGTCGCGGACGGCGGGATCCAGCGCCGCGTACTTGGCGTCCGGCGCGGCGCCGAGCGCGTCGAGGACCGTGGAGAAGAAGCATCGGGCGGCGGCGGTGAGGACCACGTCGAGGATGTCCGTGTCGCTCAGCCCGAGGGCGCGGAGTCCGGTCGATGTCCGCCTGGCTCGACCGAGGTCGCGTCGTCGGCGACCTTGTCCGCGAAGGTCCATGATGGCGACGTCGACCGGCGAAAGGTCGGCGGCGGCGGCGCCGTCGTCATCCCCCATGAGCGCCGGAGGCCCTTGCGTGTCCACGAACGCGTTGTTCAGGAGCACCGATCCGTGGGCGAGGGCGCAGTAGCTCGAGCGCAGCCGGCGGGCCGCCGCGAGCGTGGCGAGCTCGTAGCGACGGAGGTCCATCCCGCCCTTGACGGCTCCGTTGAGGTGCCGCCAGGCGGCGTAGACCTCGGGACGCAGCGAGAACGCTTGGGTGAGGTTGGGGAGATCGCCGAACGCCGCCCGGTCGGTCGCGTACATCTCCTTCACCGCGCCCGTCGCCGCGGCCTCCGGGACAGTCTCGATGAACGTCATGGCACTCCTTTCCGCGCTGACACCGAGACGAACCTACGCGAAACGGCGGGGTCGATGGGCCTGATGGTTGCTATAGCCCCCACCAGGCCCATCGACTACCCCGGGATTTCAGGTGAAGCTGACGTCGAGCCCGTCGGCCGCGGCATGCAGAGCGTCGAGGTCGAGCCGCGGCCGGAGCGGCGCTGAAGATGTGCTCGTCGGTCGGCTGACCGGCGCGGGCGATCAACGCCTCGAGGCCACCGGGGGCGCTCATCGTGAGGACCTTCGTGTAGTGGCCGTCGCCGGCGTAGGAGTGCGTCGTGCCGGCCGGGATGCTCGCGGTGTCGCCCCGTGTGAGCACGTGCTCGTCCCCGTCGAGGACCAGGCGCAGGCTGCCCTCGAGCACCATCAGCGACTCGTAGGTCTGCTCGTGGACGTGGGCGGGGAGGCCGGGTCCCTTCGGCATCTCGATCGTCGTCATGGTCGTCGTGCCCGACGTCTGGGGCGCGCCGACGAGGAGCGTCTGGAGCTGGCCGGCGAGCTCGTGGCGCGAGCCTTCGCCGGAGCGCAGGAAGAACGGCTCCTGGGCCTCCGGGACGGTGTCGTCGGGCGCGTCGTCGCGCGCGGACGCGTACTCAAGGTCGGGGCGGTACTTCATCTTGAACTCGACCTCGGCGCGGGCGAACTTCTCAAACGGCGGCGGGCCCTTCGGACCGCCCGGGAAGGCCGCTGTCGTGAACGGCTCGCCCGTCAAATCGAAGAAGCGATCCCAGCCGCCCGGGACGACCGGGCCGACGAACGTCGAGTAGTGACCACGGAGCTGGTAGGCATGGACCGAGCCCGGGGGCACGTAGCCGAAATCGCCGGGGTAGAGCACGCGGCTCTCGCCGTCGGCCCACAGCTGCACGGCGCCGCGGAGCACGTACCAGTACTCGTACTCGTTGTCGTGGTAGTGGAGCGGGATCGGTCGCTCCGCGCGCGGGCCGTCGAGCGCCATCACCGACATCGCGCCGCGGGATTCCTCGGCCCCGACGAGCGCGCGCCCGACCTCGCCGAGCAGCACGTGCGCCCGGCCGCTGCCCGCCTCGATCACGTACGGGACCGGCTCGCCCGGCAGGGTCGTCACGGGCTGTTGTTCGGCGATCACCGATGTCATGCTTTCTCCTCGTCCTCGAGCGCGGCGGCGTGCGCAGCCCGCGCGCGTTCAGTCTGTGTGCAGAATACGTACTTGCGTGCACATTCGCAACTGTATACACTCGCCGAATGGAGAGAATGCACGTCCTCATCGCCGGCGGCGGCCTGAGCGGCCTCTGCCTCGCCCACGGCCTGCGCAAGGCCGGGCACACCTGCGACGTCTTCGAGCGCGACCCTGATTTCAGCCGTCGCACCGGCTACATGCTGCACATGAACGCGTACGGCGGCGAGGGTCTCCGCACGTGCCTGCCGGACGACCTGTACGAGCTCTACCTCGAGACCTCGCGGCAGACGCCGGAGCGACGCGAGTCGATCGTGCTCAGCGATCAGCTGAACGAGCTGAGTACGCAGCCCCACCTCGGACCGCCGAACGAGGGCCCGCGCCCCCACACGGGCGTGCACCGCCGGACGCTGCGGCAGATCCTGCTCGCGCGGCTTGACGACTCACTGCACCTCGACAAGCCGGCCGTCGGCTACGAGGAGACCGAGTCACGGCGTCCGACTGAACCTCGCTGACGGGAGCGACCGCCGAGGGCGACGTGCTCGTCGGCGCCGACGGCATCCGCTCCGCCGATCCGCGCCCAGCGCCTCCCTGAGGTCAAGCGTCATCGACACCGGGATCGACGGGATCGGCGTGTTCGGCCGCTCACCGCTCACGCCGGAGGTCGTCGCGGAACTCCCGCCGCTGCTGCGCCAGGGCGTGATCATCGTCGCCGACCGCGCGGGCCACCGCCTGCTGCTCGGGGCGTTCCAGCCGCGCCAGGAGATCACATCCGCCCCGGCCGCGATCGCGTCTGACGTGACGCTCGAACCCGTCGAGGACTACATGATGGTCAGCTGCAGCGTCGCGGCGGGCACGACGGTCCCGCCCAATCGCGAGTGGACGGCGGAGACGCCGGCGATGCTGCGTGATTCGATGCTCCGGGCGCTCGACGGGTGGCATCCCGCCGCCCGCGGCATCGTCGAGCGGCTCGAGCTCGAGTCGATGTTCTCGATCCCGTTTGGGTTCCTCGAGCCGCCCGCCCCATGGCGGTCCTCCCGGGTGACGCTGATCGGCGACGCCGCGCACGCGATGCTGCCGACGCTCGGAATGGGCGCCAACCTCTCGCTCCGCGACGCCGGGCTGCTGAGCGAGCGTCTCGCCGCGGTCGGGCGCGGCGAGCAGGATCTCATCGAGGCGATCGCCGGCTACGAGGCGGACATGCGTGAGGTCGTCTACCCGATCATGCGCATGGCGATGGAGCACGACAAGCACTTCGGCGGCGGCGCACTGGAGCAGGTGCGTGAGGGCGCCGAGGCCTGATCAGCCGCCGATGAGGTGCGGCTGCGCCGCGCCCCAGCCGAGCGAGTCGCCGTGCAGAAAGCGGCGCCAGTCGCGCTGCATCAGCTCCGACACCGAGCGCGTCGCCTCGTCGTCGGCGACGTAGTGACGCGCGACCTCGCTCGCTGCGAACGTCCCGAACAGGAGCGGGACGTCGATCGTGTGCAGCGCGCCGAGCCGAGGGTCCGGAGAGCGGTGATCGATCCGGAACAGGTCGACCTCACCGCCGGCCGTCGCCCGCTCCCGCGCCCAGCGTTGCGTCGGCTCGGTGAACAGGTGCGCGCTGAGGCGCTGCACTTCCTCGTCAGGCGCATCGCGGCCGCCGGTGCGCAGCAGGAACGTCGCCTCATCGCGGTTGAAGCCAACGAGCACCGGGATGTCGATCCGCGCGCCGGGCTGATCGAGCGGTGAGGCGGGCAGCACGTCGACGTCGAGCGTGGGCAGCGCCGCGCCGCGAGTCCCCTGCCACTCGCCCTCGCGCAGGAGCGCCTCGTGCCGCGCGACGACGTCGGACGCCGACATGCTGCGGTCAACGGCCAGGTCGTCGTCCCAGCGCACCCCGCGCGCGGGATCGTTCGCGGCCTCGGGGAGCGGCGGTGAGTGGAGGATCGCGCGCGTGAACAGTCCGGCCGACTCCGGGCTGACGATCAGGTCGGCGACGTTCGCCGCGCCGGCCGACTGACCGCCGAGCGTGATCCGATCGGGGTCCCCGCCGAACGCGCGGATCTCCCGCTGAACCCAGTCGAGCACCGCGAGGTGATCGAGCAGACCCCAGTTGCCAAACGCCCACCCGAGCGAGCCGAGCCGGTAACTGAAGGTGACGACGACGACCTCCGCGGCGTCCGCAAGCCGGGCGCCGTCGTCAACCCCGGATCCCGTCCACCCGATCGTCCAGCCGCCACCGATCGACCACACGAGGACCGGCCAGTCGCCGGCGCCGGACGACGGCGTCCACACGTTCAGGTACAGGCAGTCCTCGTCGCCCGTGGGGACCTCGCCCCAGGCGAACTGCGAGATCGGGCGCACGGGCTGGGGCGGCGGTGGCCCCGGTGCGAGCGCGTCGAGCTCACCCGCCCACGACGCGAGCGGAAGCGGGGCATGCCAGCGGCGCTCCGCGACTGGGGGCGCGGCATACGGGATCCCGAGGTAGGCGCCGTCGCGACCGCGGACGCGACCGCCGGTCAGTTCAACGTTTGCGCTGAGGCTCGGCACCGAGGTCTCGAAGCGTCTGGCGCAGACGGGTCGGCTCGTAGCCGGGCTCGAGCAGCTCCATGACGTCGAACGCCGTCGCCGACAGGTGCCCGGCGAGCAGGCGACCCGATTCATCACGGTCGCCGCGCTTGGCCGCGTCGAGGATCTCCCGGTGGCCGACGACCAGCCATGCCTTCGGCGAGCGGGCGATGTGGACGCGACGGTAGCGCTCAAAGTGGTCCGAGAGCTGGCCGAGCAGCGCGTTGATGCGGGCGCCCGCCGGAGCGGTCAGGCCGCGATGAAATGCGCTATGGGGCTCCTGCCAGCGCTCGTAGTCCTTCTCCTTGGCGAAATGGATCATCTGCGCGAGAAAGCCCTCGAGCGCCGCGATGTCCTCCGGCTCGAGCCGTTCGACCGACAGCCGGATCGCCTCGGTCTCCAGCGTGACCCGGACGACGACGAGCTCCTCGAGGTCGGTCGCCGAGATCGGCGTGACCGTGACCCGCCGGTTCGCCTGGGCGTCGACGAGGCCCTCGCTCTGGAGCATCCGCAGCGCCTCTCGCAGCGGAGTCCGGCTCACGCCGAGTTCGTCGGCGAGCGCCACCTGTGACATGACCGCCCCGGGGGCGATTTCGCCGCCGACGATCGCCTCGCGCACGCGGCGGTAGACCTGCTCAACGTTGTCCCGGCGAGCCGGAGAGCCATCGATAGCCATCAGCGACTGAATATTCTCCCGTGCGGCCGACGTTTCTGGTTTCCCGCGCACCGACGCGCGCCGACCACGCTTACTCGGTGGCATAACTGTGTGTAGTAGTCGACTCTGCATACAATTTACCGGACGTGTCCGCGATCCATGATTCGCTCGCTCGGTGGACCCGCGCCCGGCAGTCGTGACCGGCGGCGCCGGGACGATCGGCGGCGCGATCGTCGACGAGTTGCGCCGCGCCGGCTACCGCACCGAACATCCTCGATCGCGAGCAGTGCGATCTCGCGGATGCCGGCGATGTCCGTCGTGCGGCGGCCGTCGATGGCGGACTCGTGTTCCGTTAGCACTGCGGCTCTCCGAGGTAGGAGACGAACAGCCCGTCAGGATCGCGCTCGGCGCGGACGGCCTCCGAGCCGAGCGAGGTTCTCCGGCGGCCATGAACCGGTCGGGTCGGCGGGCGAAGTCGGAATCCCCGACGTACAGCCCCTCGCCGAGCTCGTCGGCGATGCCGCCGATGTGACCGTGGAGCCAGCTCCGGTGCCGCTCGTCCTCGGCGGCGTCGGTCCAGATCGCGTACGCGGCGCAATAGACGTTCGCCTCGAGCGAGAACGCCATGTCTGCCGAGCGGCCGCGTCGGCGCCCAGCCGTACCAGATCGAGAACGAGTGCCGGGTCGGCAACTCAGCCCACATCGCCTGCAGCCGTGGCGCCAGCTCGGCGGCCGGCGCGTTCGTCCACTGGCTGTCGGCGCAGTAGCGGTGGCCGGTCGGGTTCTGGAGGGCCTGGGCGGTGTTCTCCTGTGGGATGCTCGTCGGCCCGCGGACGTGCTCGATCTGCTCGACCGGCGGCGCATCGAGCTGGCCTCAGCAGGCGGTCGGCCTCCTCGCCACGCTCCGCGAGCAGCGTCGTGTGCAGGAGCAGCTCAACCTCGCCGGTGCGCAGGCGCGTCGCGGCGACGACCGGCTCCACCGCGAGGTCGAGCCGCGGCAGCACATCATGGAGCCACTCGAGCAGAGGCACGGCGTCCTCGAAGTCGGAAGACGCGGGTGTCGTGCCACATCGGGATCGCCTCGTAGGTCCGCAGGTGGAACCGGAGGATGACCCCGGGGAAGCCGGGACCGGCGCCGCGGGCCGCCCAGTAACAGATCCGGGTTCTCGTCTTCGTTGCAGTGCACAACGGCGCCTTCGGCCGTGACGACGTCGATGCCGAGCACGTTCTCGCAGCCCCACCCCCACCGCCGGCTGTTCCAGCCCTGGCCTCCCTGGAGGAGGAAGCCGCCGATCGCCACCGACTCGCAGTGCCCGCCGGTGAACATGCGTCCGCGCGGCGGCGAGAAACGGCGCCAGCTCCAGCCCGCCCCGCGTCGACGAGCTCGCCGTCGCATGACCCGACTCGCTATCGAGCGAAAGCTCGTTCAAGACCGGCGAGGTCGATCAGCAGCGCATCGTCGCGCACGCTCCAGCCGCCCAGCTGTGACCACCGGCGCGGACCGACACCTGCCAGCCGCGCTCGCGCGCAAGCCGAACGCCGTCGATCACGTCCTGCTCGCTCGTCGCCTGGAGCACCGCGGCGGGCGTACGCTCGAGCGGGTAGCGGGCGTTGAAGATCGGGGCGTAGCAGGCGTCTGGTGAACCCGGGCTCGTTCGCGCCAGATGAGCTTCATACGATCACCGACTGCCCGCCGTCGACGACGATGTCGATCGCGTTGAGGTACGCCGCGTCCTCGGAGGCGAGGAACAGCGCGACCCGGGCGACGTCGACCGGCTCGCCGAGCCGGCCGAGCGGATGTGTGCGCGCCATGTCGTGCATCGGGTGCGCCGGGTCCTCGTGGAACTCGGCGATCTGCGGAGTGATGATCAGGCCGGGGCTGATCGAGTTGGCGCGGATGCCGATGCGGCGCGCCCGACGCCGCCAGGTGTCGGGTGAACGCGAGCACGCCACCCTTGGCCGCGCCGTGGGCGGCCTGCTCGATGAACGTCGCGCCACGCCACGCCGAGACCGACGCGGTGTTGATGACGACCCCGCCGCTCGCCGGCCTTGAGGTGCGGCCACGCCGCCTTCGTCACGGTGAAGATGAGGTCGAGCTCGTTGCGCAGCACGAACTGCCAGTCCTCCCAGCTCAGCTCATCGAACGGCCCGACGCGCGTCGCCGAGGCGTTGTTGTAGAGCACATCGATCCCGCCCGCCTCGGCGACACCGCGCTCGATCCAGCCCGCGGCCTGCGTCCGGGTCCGACAGGTCGATCCCATCGACTTTGATGTCGCAGCCGACGACGGTGGCGCCCTCGGCGGCGAACAGCTGGGCGGCAGCGGCGCCCTGGCCGCCGGCCGTGCCGGTGATGAAGCACACCTTGCCGTCAAGGCGACCGCTCACGCCCCGCTCCCGTCTCGCCGCTCGACGAGCTCGACGAGGTTCCCCTCCGGATCGGCGAGGAACGCGAAGCGCACCCCGGGCTCGGGTGACGGTGAGGGCGAGACGACGCCGCGGGCGCCGGCCGCCAGCGCGCGCTCGTACACCGGCCCGATGTCCGTGGCCGCCAACGCGAAGTGGCCGTACCCGCGCGTACCGAGCGCCTGCAGCGGCGTCTCGGCCGCGATCCCGGCCCGCGCATGCGGTGCCTGGAAGAGCTCAAGCCGATGTCCCTCGGACGCCCGCATCATCAGCCCTCGGATCGTTCCCGGCAGCTCGAACGGGAACTCCGCGGCGAAGCCGAATGCGCTCTCGTAGAACGCCGCCGCGGCGTCGAGGTCGGCCACCGAGAGCCCGATGTGATCAAGACTGGCCATCCGGATGGCGGGCGTCCGCGCTCAGAGCGGGCCGTTCGACGGTTCGCCCGAGACGGTGACCGGCGGCTGTTTCGAGGTCCTGAGCCGCCGGAGCGCCGCGTCCCGGGCGCGGAAGAATGCCACCGCGGGCCCCTTCCCAGTGGCCGTGCTCATGACCCCGTCCGGGTTGGCGATCGCGGTTACAACCAAGCGCGATCCCGGCGACGATCGTCTGGTACTTGCCGACGCTGAACTGCTGATCAAGGAACGTGACGAAGAGGCCGGCCGCGGACATCATGATCCCGGCGAACACGGCGCCGGAGATCCGTCCGATGCCGGCCACGTACACGACGGCCAGGAGCCCGAGCGAGGTGAACACGGCGAACCCGTCCGGTGTGAGCGTCCCCTGCTGGTAGCCGGTCAACGCTCCGCCGATGCCGGCGATGAACGCCGCGATCGCGAACGTCATCAGCTTGGCCATGGCGACGTTGATCCCGACGGCGGCGGCGGCGCGCTCGTTGGAGCGGACTGCCAGCAGCATCCGGCCGGCGGAGCCTCGTCGCAACCGGGCGACGAGTAACCCCATCAGAATGACGACGACGAGCACCATCACGCCGAAGATCACACGCGGGTAGGCGTGCCCCTTCGAGATCGAGAGGTCGAGTCCGAGCAGGTGCGGCGGTTTGATCTTCAGGCCCGACACGCCGCCGGTGAACCCCTCGATGTTGAAGATGAGCGCGTCGGCCGCCGCCGCGGCGCCGAGCGTCACGACCGCGAGGTTGATGCCGCGCAAGCGCAGCGCAGGAAGCCCGATGAGGATGCCGACGGGCACGGCACACAGGCCCGCGACGATCAGCGAGAACGGGAACCCGAGTCCCCACCCGTGCGAGATGTGGCCGAGCATGAACCCACCGATCCCGGCGAACGACATCTGAGCGAGCGACACCTGCCCGACGTACCCGGTCAGCACGACGAGCGACAGCCCGATGCAGGCGACGGTCAGCGATGTGATGAACGCGTTGCGCAGCGAACCCTGGAGCGCGAACAGGATCACGGTGCCGGCGACGAGACAGACGGCCGAGGTGATGATCGGGTTCTGCGGCCGCGCCACTGACGGATTGCGCGACTCGGTCACCTCGCCCCGTGCGAGCGCGCTGCGCGCGCGCAGGGCCATGGTGATGATGATGAGGATGAAGGGCAGGGCGTCCGCCAGGCCCTGCTGCGGCAGCCAGGTCCAGACGGTCTGCAGCTTGATGATCTCCGACTGCGCCATCCCGAGCGCAAGGCCGGCGAGCGCGGTGATCCAGAACGACTGGAAGCGGCCGACGAGCGCGACGCCGAGCGCCGGCACGATGAACAGCGTGTACGACGTCGGATCGAGATTCGCGATCGGCGCGATCAGGATCCCGGCCACGCCTGCCAGGACGCTGGCGATGATGTAGTTCTGCGCCGCGATTCGGGTCGCGGAGATTCCGACGAGCGCGGCCCCGCGATCGTTCTCGGCGGCCGCCTGAGTCGCGAGGCCGAACCGGGTGAAGCGATAGACGAGCGACAGCGCGACCGCGAGTGCGAGCACGATCACCGTGAAGTAGATCCGATCGCTCGGGAACGTGATCCCCGCCATTGTGATCGAGGACGACGGCAGGATCGGCAGCGTCGTCTTCGCCTGCGTTCCGAAGTTGAGGACGGCCAGCGCCTGGAAGAACAGCATCACGCCGATCGACGCGCAGATACGCGTGAGCGGCGCCGCGTAGCGCAGCGGGCGGTAGATCAGGTAGTAGAGGACGGCGCCGAGGATCGCCGAGTAGATCAGCGCGATGACGATCGCCAGCGAGGTCGGGAGCCCGGTCGAGCTGATCGTGATGTGGTTCGGCAGGACCGTCAGCGGAAGTGGGAGCTGCCCACTCCCGCGGAGGTTGACGAACACGTATGCCGCCCACATCGCGATCGCCCCGTGGGCGAAGTCGACGATGCCGCCGCTGCGGTACTTGAGCACCAGCCCGAGGCCGAGGATCGAGTACGTGGCGCCGGAGCCGAGACTGAGGAGCAGGAAGAGGATGTAGCTGGACATACGGTTTCAGTGGTTCTCAGAGAGGAGAGGGCGGGCCCGTCGCGCCGGCGGGCCCGCCCCCATGCTGTGTCCTAGAGCCCCTTGAAGTAACCCTTCGAGGTGATCCAGTCCGTCGTGCTCGCCTGCGTCGGCTTACCACCCTTGATCTGTTCCATCAGGTAGTAGTCGTTGCAAATCAATACGGCGTGGGCGATCGCCTTCCCATTGCACGTGTATGCGTGTGACAGGAAGTTCGGGTGGTTCGCACCTGCCTTGAACGCCGCAAGGATGTTCGACGTCGTCGGCGTCCCCTTGATCGTGCTCAGCTGCTTCTGGACGTTGATCACGGTCGCGAAGCCAGCCTCAGAGATCGAGTCGATCGCGGTGTTTGCCGCGGCGTACTTCTGCATCGCCGCCGAGAACACCTGACCCTCCTGGGTACCCGCAAACGGCGAGATGAACGGCACAGCGACGTACATCCCCTCCGCTCCGCCGGCCGCCGAGGCGATGACCCGCGGGTCGGTGCATGGGTCGATCCCCATCAGCTTGCCTGAGTAGCCAAGGCTCTTGATCGCCTTGAGCATGGCGCCGCACCCGTTCGGGATGTCGACGTAGATGAGATCGGGGTGCGCGCCGACGGCAGCAGCGGCCTCGGCGGTCACATCCGGCGACGCCGGCGGAACCGGAATCGTCTTCACCGTCGAGACCCCGGCCGCCTTGAGCGTCGGCGGCAGAATGCCGAGCCCCGCGACCTTGCCCTGCGGGTTGTCGAAGTACAGCACCGCGGCACTCTTGACGTGGAGCCGGGTGCCGGCGTAGACCGCCGCCGCCGCGTTGTCACCAAGGCTGACCGACCAGAACTGAATCGAGTTGGGGGCGTTCTGCTCGACCGGCGTGAACGGGATGCCCGCCGAGGTAGGCGAGATTGGCCCGCCCGTACACCGGGATCGTCGCCGGGCTACCGACGTCCGCGGCGCCGAGGATTGCGACCGGGTGCTTGTCGACGAGCTGCGTCGCACAGCGGGCGCTCGTCGCCGGGGATGCGTCAGAGACACAGCTCGCGAGCTGGATCGGGTGGCCATTGATGCCGCCCAGGTAGTTGTTGACGTAGTTGACGGCGGCGATCTCAGCCTGCCGCGCCTCCGGGAACGTCACCGGTCCTGCCTCGTCGTTGACGACGCCGAACACGTACGGGGTCCCGGTTGCCTTGTGCGGCGTCCCGAGGGCCGACGCACTGGCGGTCTGCGAGCCCGCGGCGGTCGAAGTGCTGCCGCCCGATGACGCGCTGCTGCTGCTCGAGGACGAGCTGCTGCCGCAGCCGGCGACGAAGACCGCACCCGCAGCCACCGCTGCGAGCACCGCCCCCGTCTTTCCAAGTGCCCTCATCTAGTCCTTCCCTCCTGTGGTTGTGTGGGTGTCGTCGGCGATCGGGCCGGCTCCGGCCTCGCCCAGGTAGCTCGCCGCGAGCAACTCGCGGTCCTTGCGAAGATTTGCCGCCTCGTCCTCGAGGACGATCCGGCCGTGGTTGAGCACGTACGCGCGGTCGGCGATCTGCAGCGCGAGTGCCACGTGCTGCTCGACGAACAGCACGCTCGCGCCGAGCTCGTCGGCCGCTCGGCGGAGCACCGGAAGCAGCCGCTGCACGATGACCGGGGCGAGCCCGAGGCTCATCTCATCGACGAGCAGCAGCCGCGGACGCTTGATCAGCGCGCGCCCGACGGCAAGCATCTGCTGCTCGCCGCCGGAGAGGAGCCCGGCCTTGCGGGTCATCGTCTTGCGAAGCTCGGGCAGCATCTCGAGCAGCTCGTCCTCGTTGGCGGAGCCGCGCCCATGCGCGAGCCGCAGGTGCTCCCGTACCGTGAGGCCGGGGAACAGCGCGCGTCCCTCCGGCACAAGCGCGACGCCTCGGCGCGCGAGCAGGTAGGCCTCTCGTCCGGTGACGTCGTCGCCGAAGATCGACACCGAACCGGCCATCGGCGCGTGCAGGCCAGCGATCGTCTCCAGGGTCGTCGTCTTCCCGGCCCCGTTCGGTCCGAGCATGGCCACGACCTCGCCGGCGCCGACGCGGAGATTCAGCTCACGCACGACCGGGGTGCCAAGGTACCCGGCCTCGAGGCCGTCGACCTCGAGCGCGACGGTCGGCGGAGCGGTCGGGGCGCTAGTTGTCACTGTGCGCTCCCAGGTACGCGTCGACCACTGTCGGGTTCTCCCGGATCTCGGCCGGGGTGCCGCTCGCGATCCGCTTGCCGAAGTCGAGCACCATGACGGTGTCGCAGACGCTCAGCACGAGCCCCATGTCGTGGTCGATCAGGAAGACCGTGACGCCGTGCTCGGTCGGCAACGACCGCAGCCGGCGCCCGAGCGCGAGGCTCTCCTCGCTGTCGAGTCCCGCGGCAGGCTCGTCGAGCAGGACGAGACGAGGCTCGAGCGCGAGCGCGCGACCGACGCCGACGAGCTTGCGCTGACCGTGCGAGATCTCGGTCGGGTAGCGATCGACGATGTCCTCGAGGCCGCAGACCGAGATCGCCCAGTCGACGCCGTGGCGATTCGGCGAGCGGGCGGGGAGGAAAATGTCGCGCAGCGCGGAGGCGACGTTGACATGCTCGCTCGCGACGAGCAGGTTCTCCTCCACGGTCAGATCGTCGAACAGCTCGACGGACTGGAACGTCCGGGCGAGGCGCATGCGGGCGCGCTTGTAGGGCCGCATCTTGGTGATGTCGCGGCCGTCGAAGACGACACGGCCCGCCGCCGCACGCGTGTAGCCGGTGAGCGCGTCGACCATCGAGGTCTTGCCGGCGCCGTTCGGACCGATGAGACCGAAGACGACACCCTCGGGCACCTTCACGTCAACGTCATCGACTGCGGTGACGCCCCCATAGCTGACCCGGAGCGCATCGACATCAAGTAGGTAGGTCACGGTCTCTCCTCGGGACGGATGCGGACGGGCATTCGTCGGTGCGCAACTGTACACGAACGCTCAAAGTGTGTCCACTTCTTTCGGTGCACACACTTCGTTGAGGACTCACTCAGCCGCGGCGTCGCTGGCCGTGATCGCCGCGCTCGCGCCGGCGACGCCCAAGCCAAAGCCAAGCACGAGGACGTCAACGTCCACGCCGGTGCTCATTCCGGCGGCCCGGTCATCACGCGGAGCGACTCCGAGCACCCATCCCAGTCGCCGGCGGCCGCCCGGACCATCGCGTAGAAGCGCTCGATCTCGGGGGCGCGCTGGAGCACCTCGACCGGATGGCCGAACAGCGGTCCGCCGTCGAACCACACCGCCGACGCGGGCCCAGCGCGGCCGGTGTGAAATGGGGTGAGGCCGTGGGCTCGTAGCCGCTCGGTCTCGGCAGCGAGGTCGTCGGCGAGCCAGGCGACGTGATCCAGTGCCCGCACCCGGCGCCTCGAGCGCCGCGGCAAACGCAGCGGGCTGGGCGTCGTGCACCTCGGTCAGCTCGACGAGGATCGGACCCCACGCGGCGAACGCCGAGGAGTGGTCGTAGACGGCGGACTCACCGCCGTAGGTGACCTCGTCGAAGACCATGTGCTCCATGGCGAAGAACGGGCCGGCGCCCGTCGTGGCGGCGAACCGCTGGACGCCGCCGCGGAGGTCCTCGACGACGTAGCCGACGTGATGGATCAGCGGCATGCCGCCACCCACCGGAACGTGTTGTGCATGGTCACGACGCCGGTGTCGGGGTCCTTGAACTGCTTCAGCGCGTCGTGAACCGTGGCGAGTGCAGCGGCCCCGCCCGCTGCCTCGCGCGCCCGCGCGCCACCAGCGGAGCAGAGGATGCCGGTGAGTGCATCGTCCATCGAGGCGTACCGCCACGCGCACCATCACCTCGCCCGCGTCGACGACGCGCAGACCGACGTCAGCGAGCGCTGTTTCGAGCCCGCCAGGCGCCGACAGGGCATACGGCGCGTGGTCGTCGTGCTGTTCGGGTGGCACGAGCCGGCTCATTGCCTCGTGCACGACCGTGCCCTGCGAGCGCTCGGGCGCTGCGAACAGGCTGGCAACGATCCGGCCGGCCGGAGCGAGGACTCGCGTCGCCTCGTGCAGCGCGCGGCGGGGATCACCCGCGAACTGGAACGCGTTGATCCCGAGCACAGCGTCGAATAACCCGTCGTCGAACGGAAGCGCCTCCATATCGGCGAGGCAGAGGTCTGCCTCGGGCAGTCGCTGCCTGCGCCACCCCGAGCAGTCCGGCACTGATATCGACGCCGCATCGGGATCGCGCCGCGCCCGACGGCGATCACGAGCGCGAGGCCCGACCCACAGCCGACGTCGAGAACTCGGGACCCGGGACCAACCGCCGCCGCATCGAGCACCGCCTCGAACAGAGGGCGGTTGTGTGCCTCTGCGTGGGTCGCCCAGGCCTCGGGGTCGGTGCCCCACAGTCGTTGCTGGACCCGTGCTGCGTCGCTGATCATGCGCGCACCGCCGGGACGATGTTCTGGTTGAGGTGAAAGACGTTGTCCGGGTCGTACTCGGCCTTGACCTCGGCGAGCCGCTCCGCGGTCCGTCCGTAGGCGCCGGACGCGCCGCCCTCCTCGTCGTCGTCCATGAAGTTGACGTAGTTGCCCTCGGTGAGAAACGGCTTGATCGCGCGATAGGTCTCACGCGCCCAGGCGATCTCGGTCTCGTCGTCGGCCGCGTCGCGCCACGTCGCCGGGATGTTGATGAGCCACGCCGCGTCGCGGTACGGGAACGCCGTCGCGTCCCTCGGCACCCGGGCGATCGCGCCCGCGGAGCGCGAGCAGCTCGATCTGGGAGATCGGCGAGCCGATCTGCGACGCCCGCTCGAGCAGCGCGTCGACGAGTCCGTCGTGGAGGTCGTCGACGAACCCAGCCTTGATGTAGGTCCGCAGTCCGTGGGCAAACAGGTCGTCGGTGATCGTCTGCATCGTGAGGAACGGGATCACCGCCAGGTCGGTGGCGAGCGGCGTGAGCTCCGCCTGGATCTCGGCGAGGATCTCGCGCCCCGCATCAAGGTCCGCGTCCGACCATTCGACGAGCGACATGATCCCGTGTGCGCCGACGAGCTCGTCCGGGATCCACGGGACGTCGCCCGCGCGGCGGAGAAAGCTCGTCCAGAGCAGCTCGTCGGGTGCTCCGGTCGCCATCGCGCGGCGGCCACGGTCAATGACCTCGGGCGCCCGCTCGAGCGGATGGAACATCGCCAGGATCACGAGCTCGCTCAACTCGTGCAGCGCGAACTCGAACTCCGTCACGACCCCGAAGTTGCCACCTCCGCCGCGCAGCGCCCAAAACAGATCGGGCCGGTCGCTCTCGGAGGTGCGAAGGATGCGGCCGTCGGCGGTGACGACCTCGGCGGACGATGAGGCTGTCGATCGTCAGCCCGAAGCGCCGCATCAGCCGCCCGACGCCGCCGCCGAGCGTGAGCCCGCCGGCGCCGGTGTGCGACACGACGCCCGCCGGGAGCACCAGCCCATGCTCCTGCGTGGCGCGGTCGACGTCGCCGAGCAGGGCGCCACCGCCGACCGTCGCGCGGCGGGTGCGTGGGTCGACGGCGACGTGGTTCAGGGCCCGCAGGTCGATCACGATTCCGTCATCGCAGGTGCTGTGACCGGGCATCGAGTGCCCTCCGCAGCGCACGGCGACCGCCAGATCACGTGCGCGCGCGTGCGCGATCGCAGCGGCGACGTCGTGCGGAGTGCGTGGCCGGGCGATCAGCGCCGGGCGGCGGTCATGCATCGCATTCCAGACGGCGCGCGCCTCGTCGTAGTCGGCCGATCGCGGGAGCACGACCGTGCCTCCGAAGCCCTCAATGGTGCTCATCGCGTCTCTCTCCTCTTGCATACGCGTTAGCCAACTGTATACACTATGCGCATGACTGAGGGCAACCCATGACCACCGTCAAGGTGCTCGGATTGGCGTGCGGCCGGCCGAACGGGAGCGCCGAGATCGCGCTCAAGGCGGCCCTCCGCGCGGCCGAGGAGACGGGAGCCACGGTCGAGCTCGTCCGCGTCGACGATCTCCGCATCCCGGCGGGTCCGGACGCTCGCGAGCCCGACGACGCGTGGTGGCTGTGGGAGAGGCTCGTCGAGTGCGACGGGCTGATCGTCTCCAGCCCGATCATGTCGCGCACGATGGCGGCGCGGCTGAAGCTGCTCGTCGACCACCTGCTCGGGCCGAACGCCGACGCGGCGATCATCGAGGAGCTCGCGGCGGTCAAGCGCGCGGGTGGGGAGCCGGCCGTGCCGTTCCGAGTCGACGAGCGGGTTCTGAAGCCGCGGGTCGCGGGGTTCATCGCGGTTGGCGGGTCACTCACCTCGCAATGGAAGACGCTGACGCTGCCGCTGATGCACACGATGACGTTCTCGATGCACATGGCCGTCGTCGACCAGATCCAGTTTCAGGGTGCCGGGACGCCGCGGTCGATCGTGCTCGATCCGGCCGCGCTCGACCGAGCGGCGCTTCTCGGGCGCAACGTCGCCACCCAGCTCGGACTGAGCTTCGAGGAGGCCGAGTACCGGGGCGACGATCCCGGCCTGTGCCCGATGTGCCATCTGAACGTCATCGAGCTCCACGGCCGCGAGCGTGCAATGCGCGACGTGCGGCGCCGTCGGCAAGCTCGGCGAGCTGGGCGAGCTCGGCGATGACCTCAGGATCACCTGGACCGATCTCACCCGCTCGGTCATCTCGATGGACGAGAAGCGCGCCCACTACGAGGAGATCCGCGACACGGCCCAGAAGCAGGCCGGTATGCGGGACGAGATCGAGGCGCGCGCCGCCGAGTACGACGCGTTCGATCGGCGCGTGGCGCCGTCGACGGCGGGCGCGTCGTAGCCCGCCGTGCGTTGGCTATGGGATTTGACCCAATAGTTGGGCGTGAACTCTCGAAACCAACCGGGCGGCGACTCGTTCCGCGCGCGGGTCAGCCGGTGTCGATCTCGACCGCGGCGTCTGGGTGGACCGCGAGGTGGACACGCCCGGCGACCGCGGCGCCGAGCAGCAGCCCGAGTGACGCGATGTAGCACGTGGCGAGCACGCCGGCGAGGATCAGGAACAGCTCGACCGGCGTTCCGCCGGCGACGATCCGCAGGTAGTACCCGGCCACGGTCGGGGTGAGCTGGAGCACGACGCCGGCGACGGCGCCACCGGCCAGCGCGGCGCGCCGACTGAGCGCGCCATCGGAGAGCGCGAGCAGGACGGCGGCGCAGATCGCGATCGTGACCGCGACGGATAGCAGCAGCACCCCGATCCGGGTCACGAGCGACGGCAGACCGATCTCGTGCACGAGACCGGTCCCCGCCGAGGCGGCGAGGACCATCAGGACGATCAGAGAGCGCGACCGCGCCCGCGATGCCGATGTTCCGGAGCTTGCCCCGGATCATCCCCGTCGACGGCAGCTCGCGCGACCCGCCGCAGGCACCGCGCGATCACGCCGACCGCTCCCGAGGCCGTCCACATCATCAGCAGAATCGAGCCGATGATGAGCAGCGGCGAGTCACGCCGCGTGCGCAGGATCAGGTTGATGACCTCGGCGTGGACGTCGTTGGGGAGGACCTGGGCGATGCGTTCGCTGAGGTGCTCGGCCTCGCTCGAGTCGCCGACGAGGAGCGTGGCGAGCGCCGTCAACCCAAGCGCCAGTGGGACGAGGGAGCTGACGAAGAACCACGACAGCGCAGGTGCCTCGTCGAGGACACCGGAGGAATAGACGAGCGCGATCAGCTCGCGCGGGATCCGCCGCAGGGCCGCCACGGGGTGCAAATCGTCAGAGCGCGCATGCCGAAGTGGCGCAGCGTATTCGTAAGCGCTTCTTACCCCGTTCTCAAATGGCTCTTCGCCGGTGGAGCCACCGTCATGTCATGCGCTCAACGAAGGGAAGGCAGATATGAAGATCACACGACTTTCAACACTCTTAGTCGGGGCGGGACTGGCCGCCGCCGCATTCGCTCCGTCCGCGACAGCGGACACGGTCAGCACGGGATCCAGCGTCAGCTCCAACTGGGCCGGCTACCGCGTCGCGTCCCAGGATGTCAACGGCTTCAGCCGGGTGACCGGCAGCTGGACCGAGCCGTCTGCGGATTGCTCCTCATCGTCCGGTCACGCGTCGTTCTGGGTCGGGCTCGGCGGATCCGGCGGAGGCGACGCGGGAAGCAACGCGCTCGAGCAGGCCGGCACGGCCGTCGACTGCGACGCGAGTGGCAACGCCACGCACACCGCGTGGTATGAGCTGTTGCCGGCGGCGCCGGTCCAGCTCGACCTCAAGGTGTCGCCCGGCGACCACATGTCAAGCAGTGTCACGGTCAACGGCACCGCGGTAACGATCACGGTTGCCGACGGCACGACCGGCCAGAGCACGACGAAGAACCTGACGATGACCGATACGCAGCCGGACGTCTCAACCGCGGAGTGGATCGCCGAGGCACCGTCGCACTGCGACGGCGCCGGCGGGTGCCAGCCGCTTACGCTCGCGAACTTCGGCAAGGTCGGGTTCACCAATGCGTCGGCGACGGCGTCCGGGCACACCGGCACGATCTCGGACTCGGCATGGTCGGCGCAGCCGGTCACGCTCAGCCCGGGCGGCGGCGTGACGGAGGTCGCGGCCGACAGCTCCGCCGGCGGGGCACAGCCGACGGACCTGTCTTCGGACGGGTCGTCGTTCTCGGTGTCGTACGTCAACGCCTCGTCGGCGAGCACGTCGACGGGCGGGTCTGACCCGTCGGCCAGCGGCTACGGCTACGACCCCGGCGCTGGTGGCTACGGCTCCGGCGGACGGTTAGCGGCTACGGCTCCGGCGGCGGCTACGGCGATGGCTCCGGCTACGGCGGTGGCTACGGCTACGGCTCCGGCTATGGCTCAGGTGGCTATGGCTCCGGAGGCGGCTCGGCTGGCTACGGCTACGACCCGGGCTCGATCGGGATCGATCCCGCCGCCGCAGCCGCGCTGCTCGCCCAGTACTGATCCCTCCCACGGAGCACCGCTTCGGCGTCGGTCAGCCGGTTGGCTTCAACCGGCGCCGGCGCCGGCGGTGGTCAAGCGGCGGTGGCGACGCGACGGCGGTCAAGCGCCAGGCGGTGACGCCGCGGCGGTCAAGCCGCGGCGGTCAAGCCGCGGCGGTCAAGCCGCGGCGGTCAAGCCGCGGCGGTGAAGCTACCGGCGCCCGAGCGGCAGACGGACACAGCCTCGGATGCGGGAAACTCTCGCGCAGCGTGGCCAACTCCGCGGTTCATCATCCACTGTTCGCCCGGCTGTGGTCGGTCATGAGCCGGCACGAGCCGGCGGACATCCGCAGCCATCGTGACGAGCTGCTCACGGGCTTGACCGGCCGGGTGATCGAGCTCGGCGCCGGCACGGGGAGCAACTTCCCGCATTACCCGTCGACTGTGGACGAGGTCGTCGCCGTCGAGCCCGAGCCGTACCTGCGCGAGCAGGCGATGGCCGCCGCGCGTGAGGCGGCGATTCCGATCACGGTGATGGACGGCGTCGCCGACGCACTGCCCGCCGAGGACGCGAGCTTCGATGCGGCGGTGGCGTGCCTTGTGCTGTGCACGGTGCCGGACCAGGCGATCGCGCTGTCCGAGCTGCGGCGGGTCCTGCGCGTCGGCGGCGAGCTTCGCTTCTACGAGCACGTGCTTTCCCACGACCCGAAGATCGCGCGCAGCCAGCGAGTCGTCGATCGCGTGTTCTGGCCGCGTGCGTTCGGCGGCTGCCACACGGCGCGGGACACGTCGGCGGCGATCACCGAAGCCGGATTCAAGCTCGAGCGCGAGCGCCGCATGTGGGTCAGGACGGTCCGGGTGGCCTTCCCGGTGGCGACGCAGGCGATCGGTCGCGCTCGACGCCTCTGACGAGCAAACCGCGCACGTCAGTGCTCCGTGCCGGCCGGCGGTTACGACTTCGGTGTGCGGGTACAGCAACGGGTTTGTCCCCAAATCGAGGGAAGGCCCGATGCTCATCGTGACCCCGGCGGCCGCCGAAGCGGTGGACGCCATCCTTGCCAACTCAGAAGCGCCCGCCGGAGCCGGTCTGCGGCTCGAGCGAGCGGTCGACCCGTCCGGCCAGACGGCCGTCGGCATGCAGATCGTTGCCGAGCCTGGCCCGGAGGACGAGCACATCCCGGCGGCCATGGAATCCGAAGTGTTCCTTGCGCCGGACGTCGCCGGACTGCTTGATGGCCACGTGCTCGACGCCGAAATCGAAGATCAGAACGTCGCGTTCACACTGCACCGCCAGAGCGTCGACGGCGCGTCGGGCTGACGACCGACTACGGCGCGGGAACGTGCCCGGCTGACCAACATGCGTCGGCGCCGTGGCAGTTCTCGAGCGCGGCAAGCTCGGAATGCAGCTGGGAAAGGCGGTCCATCGAGAGCGTGCCCGCAAGGTTGTGCAGCTCGTCCGGATCGGAGTCGAGCGCGTAGTACTCGCGCTCGCCGTTGGCGTATTCGACGTACAGGAAGCGCGGCGTGCGCATCGCCTCGTAGCTCGGCGGGTTGCCGTTCGGGGTGGCCTGCGCGTCCGGGTTGCCCGGACCAACCGCCGGGCCATGGTGCTCAATGAGCACGGCGTTGCGCCAGTCAGGCACGTCCTGGCCGTGCATCAGTGCGAGCAGGCTGCGGCCGTCGCTCGAGACATGGGTGCCGGCGATCGACGCGAACGTGTCCGCCAGGTCGACGTTCTCGCTCACCTGCGGGAACGTCGCGCCGGCGGGGACGCCCGGCCCGGCGACGACGAGCGGCACGTGGATATCGGTTTCGAACGCGGTCAGCTTGCCCGGCATCAGCCGGTACTCGCCGGTGTGCAGGCCGTTGTCCGAGCTGAACACGATGTAGGTGTCGCGCGTGAGCCCGTGTGCCTGGACCGCGGCCTCGATCTCGCCCATCATGCGGTCGATTGACTGCACGTCCTGGGCGCGGAGCCGGAAGGCGCGATTGATCCGCGTGAGCTTGGGCGGACTCAGCGGCGCATGCCCGGCGAGCCAGCGCGGTGCGTCGGTCGGCAGGACGTCGAAGTTCGCGGGACGCGGCGCGGTTAGCCCTGGGAACTTCTGAGCGTCGCGGGGCGCGGGAACGTAGGGCGAATGCGGCGTAAACGTCGCCAGCTCAAGGAAGAACGGCTTGTGCGCTTTGGCCGAGGCGTCGATGAAGTCCACCCCGCGCCGGGTCATCACGTTCGTCAGGTAGTCCCGTGGGCCGTGGCCGAAGCGATGCACCGTGCCGTTGATGTTCATCGGGTAGCCGTACTCCGGGTATCCCCAGCCGGCGACGTCCCACTCGCTCCAGCCCGGAGGCACGTATGTCCCGGGGACCGGCGAGCGATCCTGGAGATAGCCGTTGAGGTACTTGCCCATCATTGCCGTGCGGTAGCCCGCCTGCTGGAGCGCGATGTTGAAGCTCGTCTCCTCGTTTCCGTTGGCGTAGAACGCCCCGATTCCGCCGTCCGGACCCCCGTTCGTGAAGACGCCGGTGTCGTGCGGAAACTTGCCGGTGAAGATCGACGAGCGTGACGGACAGCAGAGCGAGTCACTGACGAAGTAGTTATCGAAGGTCGCGCCGCGCGTCGCGAGCGCCTGTACCTCGGGCATGAAGCGCACGAGATCCATCGAGAGGTCGTCGGTGAGCACGAACACGATGTTCGGCCGGCGTGACTCAGCCGGCACGGTGCCGGACGCCGCCGGGTGGTCGCGCGGCGAGCGGCGACGTCAGGCGCGAGGGCAGAGCGCCCGTCGGCGTACCGGCGCCGCGTACGGAGGCGTCCGAGCCGCCGATCACGCCGGTGCCGAAGCCGACCGCCAGCAGCACGAGCAGCACGAGCAGCGCGAGCACGAGCGGAAGATGCTTCGGGGCATGCAGATTTCTTGCCACAGGCACTCGGAGCAAAACACACCCTCCCGCGTCGAGGTCCGCTTGGGACGCGATGGCGGTTAGCATTGTCAGTATTCGGACACTCGGGACCTGTCGGTGGTCCTCAGCGCACCCTTACGGAATGATCCGGGTTTATAGGCGTGTCGCCAACCCCGGAGGCCTTTTTGACGCCCCTTAGTCACGGTTTGACTGTCGAGGCCGGCCGGCGCGCCCGCCTCGTGCTCGGCGCGCTCGGCGCGGCGCTGTTGATTTCGTGCGCCTCCGCATCGAGCGCTCTCGCAGTCAACGTGTTCCCGATCCCGGGTGCGCACGTGGCGTCCCCCGGCACCCAGATCGCATTCCGGGGCATCCCGTCGAGTCAACTCACCGGGATCACGGTCAGGGGATCGCGCAGCGGCGCGCACGGGGGCTCGATTCGAGCGCGATTCGGACGGGTTGGGCGGCTCATTCGTGCCCGGCCGCGGGTTCCGCGCCGGCGAGACCGTGACCGTCCACACGCCTTTCACCGTCACGGGCGCGCGGAACGGGACGTTCTCGTTCCAGGTCGCCAACCCGGCGTCGGGGCTTCCGAGAGCGCCCGGGATGTCGACGCCCCGCACACGCGGGCGACGTGTACACGTTCCACACGACCTCGCTGCGCCCGGCCGCCGTCCGCATGGATCGCACCGGCGGACAGGGCGACATCTTCGTTGGCCCACAGCGGGGCCCGCTCACCGCCGGCGCGGAGATCCTCGACCGCAACGGACACCTCGTCTGGTACCACCCGACACCGCCCGGGAACAGCCTCTCGGACTTCCGCGTCCAGAGCTACCACGGCCGACCCGTACTCACGTGGTGGCAGGGACGCGTCAACGGCGGCGTTGGGAGCGGCACCGACTACATCTTCGACAGCAGCTACCGCCAGATCGCCAGCGTGCGCGCCGCCAACGGTCTCGGGGCCGACCTGCACGAGTTCGAGATCACCAACGCGAACACGGCGCTCATCACCGCGTACTACCCGGTGTACGCCAACGCTCGATCGGTCCACCGGCCCGCTCGCCAGATCGTGCTGGATTCGGTCGTCCAGGAGATCGACATTCCAACCGGGCTCGTCCTGTTCCAATGGGACAGTCTCGATCACGTGCCGCTGACCGACAGCCATGGGCTCCTGCCACCGCGCAACACGCGCGAGCCGTTCGACTACTTCCACATCAATGCGATCGACGTCGACCGCGACGGGGCGCTGGTGCTCTCGGCGCGGAACACGTGGGCCGCCTACAAGGTCGAGCCGCCAGACGGGTCGGGTCATCTGGACGCTCGGTGGGCGGCACTCGACGTTCAAGCTCGGACCCGGAGCGACGTTCGCATTCCAGCACGACGTTCGGATCCGCTCCGCGGGGGACACCACCGTCACGCTGTTCGACGACGGCGGCGGCCCGCCTAAGGTCCACCAGTCACGCGCGCTCGAGTTGGCTCTCGACCTGACCCACCGCACCGCGCGCGTCGTCTATCAGCGCCAGCACTCGCCGTCGCTCGCGGCGTTCTTCGAAGGCAACAGCGAGCTGCTGCTCAACCTCGACAGCTTCGTCGGCTGGGGCGGCGTGCCGTACTTCACGGAGTACGACCGAAACGGCAAGGTCGTCCTCGACGGCCGCTTCGTCGGTGCCAACTCGAGCTATCGGGCATATCGGTTCGGCTGGACGGGCACTCCGCTGCAGCCGCCCGCCGTCGCCGCGACCAAGCGGGGTAGCCGGATGCTCGTATACGCAAGCTGGAACGGTGCCACCAACGTCTGGAGCTGGCGCGTTCTCTGCGGCTCGAGCGCGAACGCGCTCCGGCCGGTGGCCAGCTCACGCAGTCACGGGTTCGAGACCGGAGTCGAAACCTCGACGCAGCGCGCCGTCGCCGTCGAGGCCCTTGATCGCGCGGGCCACGCGCTCGGTCGTTCGCCGGTCATCGGCCCGCGCTGAGAGCTCCGACGTAAAGACGCCGCTAAGAATCATCGGCGCCACATAGAGAATGCGTCAAAGTCGTTGGTGGCGCGGTCGGCCTGTCCTAAGTTGGCGTCGAGGCCAACCATGTCCATCCGACTTCCCCTCACCCTCCGTGTCCGGTTCGCACCGCTCCCGCTTGACCGCGCGCTGGCGGCGGGTGCCGAGCCGTCCCGCAGCGCGGCACTCGCGCGGCGCGCGGCGGTCGCTGTCGTCGCGACACGGCCGGCGGCGAACGGCCGCCGGCCTGCGAGGGGTGCTGTCCGAGCCGGCCAAGCGATCGGGCCTGTCCGCCGCCGCCGCATGCGACCGGGCTGCCGTCGACGTCGCCCGGCCGACGCTGGAGCAGCTCGAGCAGGCGATCCGCGAGCGCGACTCGGTGCGTCCGCAGGGACTCGCGCTCGCCCACCTGCTGCTGACCGACCCGGACAGCGCGCTGTATCGAGCCCCCCACGCCGGAGCGCTGTACGAGGCCGGGCGCACGGCGCTGCTCGCGCTGCGCCCTCCCGCGGCGCGCGCCGCCCGGCCGGCACTGCCGATGGTGCCCGCCGCCTACCCGTCCGCGTCGCGTTCGGAGCACTCGTCAGGGCGCCAGCGGCCGAGAATCGGCACGAGCTCGCCGCCGCACACCGGGCATCCCTCGACCTGAAGCTGCGGGATCAACTCGAGTTGCCATCGCTGTCCGCAGGGCGCGCACCAGTACCACGTTCCGCCGGGAGCAGGCCGGGTCCCTTTCCGTGAGCTTGCCGGTCCGCCGCGTCATGGCGTGCCGGTGTCAGAGCAGCAGCGGACTGATCAAGCGCCGGTTGGGTCAGGAGCGCGTCCATCGACTGCTCGGCGTCGAGCGAGAGGCCGGCGAAGACGGCTGCGCTGCGCAGCGTCGTCATCGAGTTGTGGATGAGCTGTAGCGTCCAATAGCCGATGAACGCGTTGGCGACCGGGACCGGAACCTGAGTGGGGACAGGGCACGCGACCATGCGGACGGGCCGAACATTGTGAAGGTCCGCCGCCGTCGCCTCGAGGTCGTCGTAGTACGTCCACGGTCCGCAGATCTCGGCGAGGTAGAACGTGCCGTCGTCCGGGTCACGCGTCCAGACGAGCGCGCCTTCCGGCAGCTCGATGAACGCCCGCACGGCCGGATGAATCCCGGTCTGCCGGCGGATCATCGCCACACTCCGCGTCGCGGACCTCTGCGTGCGGGATCGACTCCCCACCCGAGACCGAGCACCGAGCGCTCGCGGCACAGCGCGAACGCGGCCGACGGGTCATCGCAACTGTTGTTCCATTTGCAGCGCGCACAGCGCAGGGGCGTTCGTACCGCGGCTCATAAGATCACCTCTCCGGTTCCCTTCGTGTCCCGAACCCGGCTGGCCACGGGCACGGGAGACACATGCGCGAACTCTAGCGTCGATCCCCGGTCCATCAATCCGCCGCTCGGCCCGATCCTTGCTCGGGGGTAACTACGCAACGTCGATACGCAACGCGCGAGCTGCATCAGTGTCGAGCTACTGACTCCGCGCTCAAGGACGTCCGCGCACCGCCGATGATGGCGGTCACCGATCCTCGTCTGAGCCACGAGGAGGGACTGGAATGCGCGCTAGTCCGCCACCGAGCGAGCGCTCACACCTACGCGGCACCCATCGCGGATGCGTCATCGCAGGAGCTCAAGGCATGTCTGCGGAGCATGCACGACCACTGTCTCACCGAGCTTGCGAGGGCGCTCGATGCGATGCGCGAGCGGTGACCTCACGGTCACGGTCACCCCGTGACCAGGGCGATCGACCTCGGCGGCGTCGCCGAGGATCAACGCGAGCTGGTCGAGTTATTCAACTCGATGCTCGGCAAGGCGAGGCCGCGATCGCGAGCTACAACGCGGTCCGCGAGCAGCTCGCTCGTGCACTGGGTGGTCACTCGTCGATCGAAGCGTTGCAGGAGCGGCTGACGAGCCTGAGCGACAACTGTCTGACCGGCCTCGCGGACGGCCTCGCGGCGGCCGCCGAGGGCGACCTGACGGTCGATGCCCACACCGTGACGCAACCACTGACGGGAACCGGGTGAGCAACTCGGGCACCTCGGCGAGACCTTCAACGACATGCTGAACAAGGCCCAGCGTGGGCTCGCCGGCTACAACGCGATGCGGGCCCGGCTGAACGATCGTGTCGGTGGCATGGTCGAGGAGATCGGCGAGCTCGCCGGACGCGTTGCCGCGTCCTCGCAGCAGATGTCCGCGAGCTCGCAGCAGGTCGGGGCCGCGATGACCGAGATCGCCCGCGCGACGAGCGACGGTTGCCGAGGGCGCCGAGCGACAGGTGCAGCTTGTCGGCGACGCGCGGTCGGCGACGCACGACGCGGTGCGGATGGCCGGCGCGGCGCGAGGTCGCGCAGCAGGGCATGGCGCTGACGGCAGAGATCCTGAAGATCGCGGACCAGACGAACCTGCTCGCGCTCAACGCAGCAATCGAGGCGGCGCGCGCAGGTGAGCAGGGTCGGGGCTTTGCGGTCGTCGCCGACGAGGTCCGCAAGCTCGCCGAGTCCGCAGCGAAGACCGCCGATGAGACCCGTCAGGCCTTCCACGGTCTGGCGTCGAGCATCGACGCGGTCAGCGGATGCGTGGACCGCGCCGCCGAGACGACCGAGCAGGTGTCGGCGGTGGCCGAGGAGACAAGTTCCGCCACCGAGCAGGTGTCGGCCTCGGCCGAGCAGTCGTCGGCATCGACGACACAGATCGGCAGCTCCAGCGAGGAGCTGTCCGAAATGGCCGCCCAGCTCGCACGGCTCGTCGGCTCGTTCACGGTGTGATCGGCCGCGAGATCGCGGACCGAATCGGGTTTTCCCGCGGGCACGCCGGGGCATATCCGTAGCGAGGCGGTGTCCGAATCCCGACGGAGAAAGCCGGACACCGAACTACCCTAGGTGTATGCAGGAAACGCCCGTTCAACTCCTCGAAGTCCGTGCCCGCGACGCCGCGAGCCCCGTGGCGATCACGCTCGCCGTCTCCGGCGCCGCGAGCCAGGCGATCTTCTCGGCGCTCTCCGAACAGCTTGATCGCCGACGCGGCACGGAAATTGACACCGTGGACGACGTGCTCGCGCTCCGCGAGCAGACCGCGCTGGTCGAGCGCTTTGAGCCGCTCGCCGCGGCCGACGGGCATGCGGTCGTGAGCTTCACCGAGTCAGAGCTGCGGGGATGCCTGCTCGAGCTGACCGCGTACGCCGACCGGGTCGACGGGGAGCATTTCCAGCCGAACGAGCTCCGCGAGCGCCTCGCGATCCTCGCCGAGTCACCGCCGCCCTGTGGGACGCGAACTCCGCGGCGGCTGCCGCGGCCGAGCCGCTCAGAGAAACCGCATCCCTGTCGTAGCGCCGGGCGCGTCACAATCGTCTCTGTCTGACGAGAGGCGCGCATGACTGATCACGGCGGCGAAGCATCGGAGCACGATGCCGGGTGAGTTCGACACCCGGCACATGGTCAAGCGCCTGCTTGAGCTCGCCGTGTTCCTCGGCGTGCTCGTCATCGCGATCCTGTCGTTCCCCGGTCTCGACACGCTGCGGGACCGCTTTGCCCAGGCCAACGCGGCAGCTGCTCGTCCTCATCGGCGTGCTGAAGCTCGGATCCTGTCTGTCGAACATCGTCGCGTTCCGCTCCGTGTTCTGCCCCGACATGAGCTGGCGATTCAGCTTTGAACTCGGGATGGCGGAACAGGCGACGAACGTGCTCGTCCCCACCGGCGGGGCCGGCGGACTCGCGCTCGGAGCCTGGGCGCTGCGTCAGGGCGGGATGTCCACCGAGCACATCGGTCGCCGGAGCGTCGCCTTCTTCGTGCTCACGAGCGTGCCGAATTTCGTGTGCGCCGCCGATGTTCGGGCCGGTCCTGCTCACGGGGCTCTTTCACGGAAAGATTCCCTTCATCCCGACGCTCGTGTTCTCGGTGCTCGCGTGGGCCGCCGCGCTGTTCATCATCCTGCTCCCGCGGGCGCTTCCCGAACCGCCCCCAGGCGACCGGTCGGTCGTGGGCGAACAAGGTGCGGACCGGGCTCGCGATCGGTGCCGACGGGAATCCGGGACGTCGGCGAGATCATCAGGACCCGGCAGTGGGGCGCAATCCTCGGCGCGGTCGGGTACCTCGGCTTCGACATCGCAGCGCTCTTGGTCGCGTTCGCCGCGTTCGGCGACACGCCACCGCTCGGGCCGATCATCTTCGCCTACGTGGTCGGACAACTCGGAGGGCTGATTCCCCTGCCCGCCGGGATCGGCGGCACCGACGGCGGGTTGATCGGCGCGATGGTTCTCTACGGCAGCCCGCTGTCACAGGCGGCGGCCGCGGTCCTCGCCTATCGCGCGTTTCAGTTGAGCGTGCCGGCGATCATCGGCACGGTCTCGTTCGTCGCGTCTCCGGCGCGAGCTGGCCCGGACACCCGCGCCGGCCGGCCACTGCGCCCCACTGGCCGCCGAACAGTGATGGGTGAGCGGCGAGAGACCGGATGGCGTCGCGTGATGGCGAAACCCGTACGGACGCTCGTCGCCATTGGCGTGCTCCTGCTGCTTGTCGGAATCGGGGTGTCCGTCGCCGCCGGCACCGGCGCCAGCACCGTGCTGCTCGTCCTCGGTCTCGTGTGCGTCGGGCTCGGCGCCGTCACGCTGACGTCCGCGGCGTTCTACGCGGTCGGGCGCAGCGAGGACGAGGACCGCGCGCGGCATCCGATGGGATGAAGCGGGTAGGGTGGCGGCTCGAATGACGGCCACCAGTGTCCCGCAGGCCGAGACCCTCAAGATCCCCGTCGCGGACCTGACGTTTACGGCGCTCTCCTGGGGCCCAGCCGACGGACCCCTGGCGCTCTGCCTGCACGGCTATCCGGACACAGCGCGGACGTGGCGTCATCTCGGCCCTGAGCTGGCCGCGCGGGGCTGGCGGGTCGTCGCGCCGTACACGCGCGGCTATGCGCCGACGGAGCTCGGCACCCGACCGCGGGTACGGCGTCGGCGCGCTCGCCCGGGACGCACTCGCGCTGCGGCGGGCGCTGGCCGGCGACGAGCCGGCGGTCCTGATCGGTCACGACTGGGGAGCGGTGACCGCGTACCTCGCGGGTTCCTACGCGCCCGGCGCGTTTCGGAAGATCGTGACGATGGCGGTTGCGCCCGGGACCGGTGCTGCTGACGCCGCTGCGCTCGCCGCGCCGGCTGATCGGTGAGTTGCCGTTGATCGTGCGGCAACTGCGGATGAGCTGGTACATGTTCTTCCAGCTGCTCCCAGTGGATTTCCGAGCGCGCGCTCCCACGCGTCATCCCCAAGCTATGGGCGGACTGGTCGCCAGGCTATGACGCGCACGAGGACCTGATCAACGTGCTCGCGTCGCTCGGCCCGCCGGGTCACGCGACGGCGGCGCTCCGCTACTACCGAGCCCTGTTTTTGCCCTGGACCCGGCACGGCACATACTCCGCCGAGCAGCGCCACTTGTTCGGAGTGCCGCCCGTACCGCTGCTCTACCTGCACGGTGCGAACGACGGCTGCCAGCTGCCGGAGATCGCGGCTCGCGCCGGCGACGTACTCCACGTCCCGAGCGAAGCCGAGATCGTTCCCGGCGTCGGCCACTTCCTGCACCTCGAGCGTCCGGACATCATCAACCCGCGGATTGCCGAGTTTCTCGGCCGTCCGTGAGGGCACAGTCGGCGGCGGACGAGCCGCCGCGGCGCCGGCCGAGCGCGTGCGCGGACGGGACGCCGAGGCCTAGGCGGGCTCGCGCGCGTCGCTCCCGGGCCGTACGCGTCGGCCGTGTTCCACCGGCAACTCGATGTAGCGCATCGTGATCGGGCCGAGCGTGATCTCGTCGCCGCTGTTGAGGTCGGAGGCGATCACCGGCTCGCCATTGACGCGCGTTCCGTCGGCACTGCGTCCGTCGAGCAGGCGCGCACCCTCCGGGTGCTGGACGATGATCGCGTGCAACCTCGCGAGCCGATGATCGTCGACGCGGATGTCGGCCGTGAGTCCCCGGCCGATGTGCGTGGCCTTCTCGCCGAGCGCGATCAGTCGGGGTCCGTCCTCGTCGGCGAACGACAGGTACCGACCGGCCGGCGCGAGCGACGGTGTCATCGCCTGCCGACGGGTGCGGTGGTCTAGGAAGGAGAGCGCAGGTGACATGAGGTCACGCTATGGCCGTTCCTCAGCCCGCTGCGAGCGGAACCGAAGAACCAGAGAAGTCCGCTTACGTGGTATTACGCCGGACGGTTCAGCCGGCGCCGATCACGAGTGCCCGAACGTCACCTTCGGCAGCAAGCTGACGGGCCCAGTTCGGCAGGGACCAGTCCGAGCGACTTGTTCCGGTTGAGCGATCCGGTCGAGCGGCCGGCGAGGACGGACCGCTCAGCCGCGGTCGAACACGACCTGTGTGCGGCCGTTGCGGCACACGTAGTGCTCGTACCACTTGCCGATCGGCCGGACGAACGTGCCCTGGCAGTGGAACCCAGCGACGCTGTAGGCGCGGCCCGGGCCGGGCCGGAGGTTGCTCGGGGCGGACGCCTGCGCGACGGAGCGTCCGGTCGAGCAGCTGACGCCAAAGGTCTTGATGTCGAACGCGATGTCGTCGCTGTTCGGCGCGAATGCGATGCTGGCGCAGGACGCGCTCCGGGGCAGCCGGCGCGCGATGCTTCGAGCGCCCGGCGGCGATCGATGCGAGCGATGCGAATGCGCCGAGCGCGGCGACACGGCGACGATCGCCGCGACGTGGCGAAGACGCAGGGGTTCTCGGAAGGCGGTCGGCATGTGCTGCGTCCTCATAGGTCTGTGCTGCCCGGGGAGCTTTCGCCAAAACCCAGATGTCACCTTCCCGCACCGTCCGATTCGGCCGCCCCCGCTAAGCTTGTGCGGGCCGATGTTTCGCAATGTTCTCGTCGCAATCGATGGCTCGTCGCATGGCGCGGCGGCGCTCGCCGAGGCGATCGATGTCGCCACTCAGAACAACGCTCGGCTGACGATCATGACGAGCGTTCCCGACCCCTCCTCGTGGCTGCTCAGCGGGGGTCCGGCCGAGCGGTGGAGTCGACTTCGAAGCACTCGCCGAGGACACCGAGCACGAGTACCGTGAGATGCTTGAAGTCGGCGGTTGACCAGGTGCCCAACGAGATTCCGGTGACCAAGATCATCGCGCACGGGCGCCCGGGACCCGAGCATCCTCAAGCAGCTCAAGCACGGTGGCTATGACCTGATCGTGATGGGCTCTCGGGGACGCGGCGAGGTCCGCTCACTCCTCCTCGGTAGCGTCAGCCACGAGGTGCTGAACGCGAGTCCGGCGGCGACCTGATCGTCCACGCCGATCCCGCCGAGACCCCGTCATGAGAGCCGGCGGGTGAGCCAGGCGTCGACCCGCCCGGTCAGCAGCAGGAGCAGCCACGACCACTCGGCCGCCGCCGGGCTGACGAACATCGCAATCGGAATGGAGATCAGGAAGACGGCCGGAGCGACCGCCCAGCGATACCACGCGTCGAGCTGGGCGTCCGGCTTGAGCAACCGTGCCTGTTGGACCCGCAGCCGCATCAGCCCCGAGGCGAACAGGATCACGAGGATCGTCAGCGCGTAGATGACGACCGAGACGCTCTGATCGCCGTACCCGCCGAGGAGGCGGGTTGGGTAGGGCAGGAAGGCGACCGCCGCGAGGTAGGCCAGGTTGAGGAGCGCGAGCTGCGTGTCGATGCGGATGATGTTCCGAAAGAACGCGTGGTGGCGGAGCCAGAGGAACGCGAGCACGGCGAAGCTCAACAGATAGGACAGCAGTTGTGGGAAGCGGTCCTGGAGCTGCGCGCCGAGGTCTCGGCGCGCCGCCTCACCGTGGAGCTCCGGGAAGCTGATCGTGAGCACGAGCAGCGTGAGCGCGATCGCGAACACGCCGTCGCTCAGCGCGACGGTCCGGTCGTAGTCAAACGCGTGCGCGGACGCCGACTCGTTGTCGGGGACTTCGTCGCTCACCGGCGACGATTGTGCCGCGGGGGATGCCTCTGCGCCAGGTTGAATCGGTACGTTGCGTACAGGGTGTGGTTGGCACCAGCGGTATCGAACCGCACCGAAGGGAGAGGAAGAGTGGAGAGAATGAGGTAGGGAGGGGAATGGCTGGAGGATCCGATGGTGATGTATCGCGTGCACCGCTCCGACCGCGGCACGTTGCCGGTGGCTTGCGCAGACGAGCGGGTGACCGTGCGTCACACGCTGGACCCGCCCGCTCGTCTCGCGCTCGAGCGTGAACGTCGCCGTCGCGACCGGCGACGCCGCGTAGCCGATGGAGATGCTCGACAGCTGCGGTGCGACGCGCGAGTCGTCAGCTCTGCTTCACGACGGCGTAGATAACGCGCTCGGCGACGTCGATCACGAGCTCGCCGATCCGCGCGCAGCGGCGATACAGCTCGCGCCGCGCAATCCGCTCGCTCCGTCCGTGATGGTCGAGCAGAACCCCCATGCCCTCGTAGTATCTCCGCTCAAGCTGCCGCTCGGCCGCGATCGCGGCGTCGGCGGCGTCCGTGGCGCCGGCTTCGTCGGCGGTCCCGAGTGCCTTGAGCGCGCGATCGATGGCCCGCATCGACTCGGCGAGCAGTCGGGCCATGTCGGCGATCACGTCGTCCGGCGGGCACTCCATCACTCCTGACTCGGTCGTGAGGTCCCGCGTGTAGTTGAGGACCCAATCGATTCCGCGTGAGAGCGCAAAGACATCCTCTGGCTCGAGTGGTGTGACGAATGCGGCGCGCAGCGCGACGAACAGCGCCCGTTTGGCGTCGTCGCCTCGCTCTTCGGCTGCATGGACCACATCGAGCGCCGCGACGTCGCCTCCGGCCCAGGCCACGAGCGCATCGAGCGCTTCGATTGTGATCCGTAGCTGCTCGCGGAGAAGGCCGAGCACGTCGGGCGTCTCGGGAAGGAACCATCGATGCCGACTCATACCACCACCCCCCACAGCCAATACAGCACGGCGGCCACCGCCCCCGTGGCGGGCAGGGTGATCAGCCATGCGGCACCCATTCGTCGCACCACCTCCCAGTGGATATGACGCCACCGCCGTCGACCACCGCCGACCCCGATCACCGACGAGGCGACGACCTGCGATGTGGAGGTCGGCGCCCCGAGCAGCGACGCGCCGAAGATGACCACCGCCGAGGGCGCTCGTGCTGGCCAGTCCTTCGAGCGGTCCGATCCGGTAGATGCGGCGTCCCACGGTGCGGATGATCTTCCATCCTCCGAGGGCCGTGCCGAGCGTCAGCGCCGCGGAGCACATGACAATGACCCAGGTTGGGGCGGCCAGACTGCTGATCTTGCCGTCGGCGAGGAGCAGCGCGGCGACCACGCCGACCGACTTCTGTGCGTCGTTGGCGCCGTGACCGAAAGCCAGCGCCGCCGCCGTCGCCCACTGTCCGGCCCGCTCCGGCGCACGCCAGCGCAGCGTCAGGCGACGCCCGGCGCGGCGCAAGAGCCGCATCAGCACGAGCGCGGCAAACGCCCCGAGCGGCGGCGAGCTGGCGAGCGCCACGATGCTCCCCACGACCCCGCTCGGCCGGCCATCCTGAAACCCACCCCAGTTCACCGCCTGCGTGCCGCCCTCGGCGAGTGCGGCCCCGACGAGACCGCCGACGAGCGCCTGACCCGAGCTCGATGGAAGTCCAAGGGCCCACGCCCCGATGTTCCAGATGACTGCCGAGGCGAGCGCCGTTGCGATCACTCGAGCGGCCACGGAGGAATCAACCGCCACGATCCCACCGATTGTGTTGGCCACGGCGGCACCAAGCAGCAGTGGTCCGAGCAGATTGAAGATCGACGCGAGCACGATCGCCTGCTTGGGCGTCGCCCCGCGCGTGGCCACGAGAGCGGCGATCGCATTCGCCGCGTCATGCAGACCGTTCGTGACGGCGAACGCCGCGGCGAGCACGACCGCTACGACAAGGCCGGCATCCATGCTGCAACGCTATGACGTACTGCGGGCGGCGCGCGAGAGCACGAGGACCGGACAGCGCGCGGTGCGCGTGAGGCGCCCGGACGTGCTCCCGTGAATGAGGCGCCCGACCGGCCCGTAGCCCCGCGACCCGACAACGAGCAGATCGACCGAGGCGCTGTACAGCCCGAGTTCCTCGGCCGGGAAGCCGTACGCCGCGTGAGGCTCGACCTCCCCGAGGTCAGAGATCCGGCGCCGGGCCTGCGCGAGGAGCTCCTCGATGTCCGCCGCCCCAACCCCGGGGTTGCCGCCACTGACTGGATCGCGGGGCAGCGCGATCGCTTCGAATGCGGACAACCTGGCGCCGAGCTCGCCGGCGAGCCGCCGCGCGAGCCTGAGTGCCTGCACGCTCTCCGCCGAGCCGTCGTACCCGACGCCGATCTCGTGGATGACCTCGTTCTCGTCGGCGTATCCCGCCGGCGCGACAGCGACCGAGCACGGTGCTCCGTTGAGCGCCGCGTTCGTGTCGTCGCCCATGAGGACCCGTCCGAGCAGGCTTCGCCGGCTGGAGCCGACGGCGAGCAGATCGGCCTGTTCGCGCTCGGCAAGCTCGTGGAGCCCGCGACCGGGCGATGTCGACGCGACGAACCGCGTCGTCACATCGAGCCCGGCGGCCGCGCCGGCTGCGCCGAGGCGCGCCAGCGTCTGATCCTTGAACTCCTGCATGTGGCGAGCGTCGTCGGTGCGATAGATGAGCGGATCGCCCACGGATATATAGGTGAGGATGAGGGTCGCGTCTGGCGCCGCCAGGCGCTTCGCGAGCGCGAGTGCATCGCGTCCGCCCTCCTGTTCGTCAGTGCCAATCACGATTTGTTTGAACATGACTCTCTCAGCGCGCCGTCAGATCAGCCGTCGGATCTGACTCGTCACCCGTAGGTGCGGCGGGCGACCACCCGATCGCCGGGGCAATCTCGGTGGCGATCGTCTCGAGCATGCGCGCGTTGTAGTCAACGCCGAGCTGGTTGGGCACCGTGAGGAGCAGCGTGTCCGCGGCCTTGACGGCAACGTCGCTCGCCAGCTCCTGGGCGATCGCGTCGGGCTCTCCGGTATAGCTGCGGCCGGATCGTGCCAGGCCGCCGTCCAGGTAACCGACCGTGTCGCGATCCTCGCCGCTGCGCCCGCCGAACAGCGCCCGGTCCTCGTCGCTGACGATCGGGATGACGCTCCGGCTCACCGAGACGCGCGGCTCCCGCTCCCACCCAGAGGCGCTCCAGGCTTCTCGGAAGATCGCGATCTGCTCAAACTGAAGTTCATCGAACGGGACGCCCGTGTCCTCGGTGAGCAACGTCGAGCTCATCAGGTTCATGCCCTGCTCGGCGGTCCATCGGGCCGTGGCGCGGGTCCCCGACCCCCACCAGATCCGCTCGCCGAGGCCCGGTGCCTGCGGCTGGATCGGGAGGCGGCCGGCCATGCCGGTGTGAGTCGGGTCGGCTTGCGCGACGCCGGCGCCGGCGATCGCGGCGCGGAACAGCTCGGTCTTCTGACGGGCGAGATCGGCGTCGCTCTTGTCGTCAGGAGGGACATATCCAAACGCCTCGGAGCCGCGGAGCGCGGGCTCCGGCGAGCCCCGGCTGATTCCGAGCTGGAGGCGTCCACCGCTGATCAGGTCCGCGGCGCCAGCGTCCTCGGCCATGTACAGCGGGTTCTCGTAGCGCATGTCAATCACCGCGGTGCCGATCTCGATCCGGGACGTCCGCGCCCCAATCGCGGCGAGTAGCGGAAACGGTGAAGCGAGCTGCCGCGCGAAATGGTGAACTCGGACGAACGCTCCGTCCAGTCCGAGCCCTTCGACCGCCTCAGCGAGCTCGATCGTCTGAACGTACGCGTCGCGAGCCGTCGGCGTCTGAGACCACGGGGCCACCTGCCAGTGGCCGAAGGAGAGAAAACCGATCCGCTTCACCACCCAGAAGGGTAGGACCCCCGGCCGTAGTGAACGTCGCGACGGTCAGCCGAGGATTGGGAGGGTGCGCTCGTCCTGTAGCTCGGAAAGCACGTCCTGCATCTCCCCGGTGGGGCATCTCATGGGGTGAGATCTCGTCTGTGGCGGACGGCGCGTCGGCTCGGAGAGCGCTCCTCCAGGGTCCCCACGCGTCGATGTCGATGCCGTCGACCGTGCGGCGGGGTGGAGCGCATCCTCGATGAGGACCTCACTCCACGCCCTACCCCCGTCGGCCGCGGCCCTCGCCGCACGGAATGCGCCTCCCAGGACGGACATCTGTCTCGGGTCGTACCCGAGCGCACACCGTCAAAAACCCACGATCCAGTGCGACGGAGTCAGTAGTCAGACCGCCGCACCGACCGACACGATCGGCACTAGAGCGAGCGCTGGTACTTCGCGAACGCCCAGCTCGCAAACGCCGCGCTCCCCAGCATCACCGCGACGAGCAGTCCGATGCGGCTCGTCACGAGGCCCCAGTCGGTCTGTTCCATCGCAGCCGACCGACCGGCCTCGACGGCCCAGTTGACCGGATTGAACTTCGCCACGGTTCCGATCCAGTCGGGCACGAGGCTGAGCTGCATCAGCGCCGCCGAGAGGAACGTCAATGGAAGCTGTACGAACGTGACGGCCCCGATCAGCGTCTCGCGCTGGCGGGCGAGGACGGCAACGCCGTTGGACAACGAGGCGAAGATCGCAGCGAGGAGCGCCGCAACGAGCCCCAGCAGGAGCACGCCCACGACGCCACCGCGGTAATCCGCGCCGAGCACGAGCGCGAGCAGCACGATCAGCAGGGTCTGGACGATCACGGTGACCGCGCCGTAGAGCACCATGCCGGCGTTGAGCGCGCCGCGCCATACGGGCGCCGCGAGCACACGATCCATGACCCCACCGTTGATGTCCTCGATCAGGCCCATTCCGGTCCAGCCCGCGGAGAACACCGCCAACATCACGACGACGCCCGGGGTCAGGAAGTCGATGTACGACTGTCCGCCGAAGCCGGGAATGTGCGTAACCGATTTGAACAGCGCGCCGAACAGCAGCAGCCAGATGATCGGCTGGGTGATCGTCATCGCAAGGTAGGCCGGCTCGCGGATATAGACCCGGACGCCGCGAAGATAGACCTGTGTGGTCTGGCGAACGGCCGTCATGCGCCCACCGCCTCGGCGCGAGCGCCGGCACCGTCGAGCGTGCGCCCGGCATAGCGGAGATAGACGTCGTCGAGAGACGGCTGCGCGAGCGTCAGCGACATGGCGCGGATGCCCCGGCTCTCCAGCGCAAGCATGCGCATCGTTCAGTGATGAAGACCGCGGACGCACATTGATCATCCGCGGCTTGCTGATCTGTCCGCTGTTGCATCTATCGTGTGCGAGTACGTGCGACGGACAAGAATCAACAGTATTGACGGTGACGTCACGAAGAGGAAGCGGCCGTGAGTCACGAGACACGGCGGGTCGCGCTGGAGAGCTCGGGGTTGCTGCACCCAAGCCCGGAGGCCGTGACCGCGGCGCTATTCATGGACGGCGACGCGTTCTTCCTGGCGGCGGACAAGGTGCAGGTGAAGTACGAGATGCTGCGCGCCCACGCGCTCGATGGGGTCTCGGTGACCGAGGCGGCCGCCTCGCACGGCTACTCGCGCGGCGGTTTCTACCTCGTGCTCGCGTCGTTCACCGAGCTGGGGATGGCCGGACTGCTGGACGAGCGGCGCGGGCGCCGCGGGCCGTTGCGGCTGACCGACGAGATCGTCGCGTTCCTGCAAGCGGCGCCGCCAGGGACGTCGGGCGCGGCGCTCGCGCGAGAGGTCGAGCAGCGGTTCGGTGTGAGCTTGCACCGACGGACGGTGGAGCGCGCACGGAAGTGACCAGGAGCTTCTGGCCGGTGGGCGAGGCGGCGCAGGCTGACTACGAGCAACTGCGCGCCTCGACGCTAGCTGGAACGCCCGTGGTGAGCGCGGCCGCCGCGCGGTTCGAGCGCTACGGGCTGTGGGGGCTGATCGCCTCACCGCAGGCCGCCCCGGCGTATGTGGTGGCAAGCGTGCTCGGTGCGCAGCGTCCGGCGTGGTCGCCCTACCAAGACCCGCGCGAGCTCGCGCTCACAGACGGGTTTCAGATCATCGTGGCGGCGTCCGCCGCGAACCTACGAGAGGAGCAGACGGGATGAAAGTCGCAATCTACGCACGCGTATCGACGGAAGGCCAGGAGCAGCGCGGCACGATCGGCTCGCAGGTCGACGCGCTGCGCTCAAGGATGGCCGCTGACGGCCACGAGATCGTGGCCGAGTTCCTCGACGATGGGTACTCCGGCGCGCGGCTTGACCGCCCCGGTCTGGACGCGTTGCGTGACAGCGCCGAGGCGGGCGTGATCGAGTCGGTGTGGTGTCTGACACCCGACCGCCTCGCGCGCTCCTACGCCTACCAGATGCTCGTGCTCGACGAACTCGAGCGGCTCGGCTGCCGCGTGCACTTCACCGACGCGCCGGCGATCGATAACGACCCGCAAGCACGGCTGCTGACGCAGATGCAGGGCGTGATCGCCGAGTACGAGAAGGCGAAGATCGCCGAGCGCCACCGGCGCGGGAAGCTCTATCGCGTGCGCTCCGGCGAGGCGATCTTCTGGAAGGTCCCCTACGGCTACCGGCGCGTCCCGCGCACCGCCGAGAGCCCGGCCCGCCTCGAGATCCACGAGCCCGAAGCGCAAGTGGTGCGCGGCATCTTCGACGACATCGTGTCCTCCAGCAGCTCTGTCCGCGCGGTCTCCCGCCGGCTCTATGAAGACGGCATCTGCTCGCCGAGCGGACGCGACGTGTGGGCCACCTCAACACTCTCGGGACTGATCCGCAACCGCAGCTACATGGGCTCGGCCGAGTGGTTCCGCCACGAGACGACCGGCCCACCGCGCCCGGGACAGCGCCACAGCCGCCGGCAGCTGCGACCGACCGAGGACTGGATCCGCGTTCCCGTGCCAGCGATCATCACCGAAGACCTCTTCGAAGCTGCGCAACGCGTCAAACACGACAACTCCGTGTTCAGCCCCCGGCGCACCACCCCGGGAACGTGGCTGCTCCGGGGGCTTGTTGTGTGCGGCAACTGCGGCGTGAAGTCCTACACGCAGCAGATGAGCTCCAGCGCCGACGGCGGCACGCGCCGCAACCGCTACTACAGCTGCCCCTACCACGACGCGGTCAAAGCAGGCGGGCCCGAGAAGCGGTGCACCGAGCGACGCGTCCGCGCCGACGAGCTCGACGCGTTCGTGTTCGACCAGGTCCGCGAGATCCTGCTGCACCCCGACGTGCTGCTCGCCGGCGAGAAGGCGATCCTCGGCCGCGAACCCGCCCCCGACGACGAGCTCCTAGCCACCCAACTCGACCGTCTCGCCCGCCGTGTCGACGAGGCCGCCGCTGAACGACGTCGCATTACCGATCTCTTCCAAGCCGGTCACATCGACATGAAAGAACTCGACCGACGCGCGACCGAAGTCGACGCGCGTCACCGCCGGCTCGAGATCGAACGCAACGAGCTCAAAGCTCAGCATCACGAGCTCGCCGTCGACAACCGCCTACGGTGCCGCGTCACCAACTTCGCCACGCAAGCCGCCGACGGAATCGACGCGCTCGACTTCGACCAACGCCAACGACTGCTCCGCCTGATCGTCGAACAAGTCCGCGTGCACGGCTGGCAGATCGAGCTGCGCCTCCGCATCCCACTCGACGCCGCAGGCGAGGACAACCACCACCCAAAAGCACCTGACCACCACGACGCGCACCGGCGCCGTGGTGGAGTGTCAAGCAAAGACCGTTTGCGTTCGCTTGGTGCGAACGGTACGCGGCCAATTCCTGGTCGAGCTTGGGCGTCGTGAGGTCGTCGATTTGGCCGAGCTCAACAGCCTGTTCGCCGCGTGGGTGGAGACGGTCTATCACCCGCGCGTGCATTCGGAGACCGGGCAGAGGCCGATCGAGCGGTTCATGGCGGCCGGACCGCCGAAGCTGCCGACGCCGGAACTGCTGCGCGAGGCGTTCCTGTGGAGCGAGTCCAGGACGGTGACGAAGACCGCGATGGTGTCGTTGCACGGCAACGGCTACGAGGTCGACGCGGCGTTGGTCGGCCGTCGCTGCGAGCTGATCTTCGACCCGTTCGATCTCACCACGATCGAGGTGCGCTACCAGGGCCGGGCGCTGGGGCTGGCGGTGCCGGTGCGGATCGGCCGGCACACCCACCCGCAAGCCAAGTCAGAGCCGCGCCGCCCGTGCAGGGCACCGGGATCGACTACCTCGGGCTGATCCGCGACCAGCGCGAGCAGGAGCTGCGCAAGCGACGGATCGACTACCGGGCGCTCGGCGACAACGACAACGACAACGACAACGACAACGACAACGACAACGACAACGACAACGACAACGACAACGACAACGACAACGACAACGAGGAGAGCAGATCATGAGCATCGATCGGTTGCGCGCCCATTACGGGTTTGAGCGGATGCCGTTCTCCAAGGACCTGGCGCCGGGGATGTTGCACGCCCATCGCGCTCACCAGCAGGCGGTCGCACGGATCGGCTGGTGCGTGGCCGAGCGGCAGATCGGCGTGATCTCCGGCGAGTGCGGGTCGGGCAAGACGGTCGCCGCGCGGGCTGCGGTCGCGGCGCTTGATACCTCCAGGCACACGATCCTCTACCTCGGCACCCCGGGCGTCGGTTTGCGCGGCCTCTACGCAGCGATCGTCACCGGCCTGGGCGGCAGCCCGCGGTTTCACTGCGCATCGCTGATCCCGCAGGCCCAGGATCTACTCGCCGCCGAAGCGGAGGAGCGCTCAAAGCGAGTCGTTCTCGTGGTCGACGAAGCCCATCTGCTTGACGCTGAGAGCCTCGAAGGGCTGCGCTGCCTGCAGAACGCCGACATGGACCAGACCGCCCCGTTCACGCTGCTGCTGCTCGGACAGCCGACCTTGCGCCGCCGGCTCAGACTGGGCGCGTTCGCCGCCCTGGACCAGCGGGTCGGGCTCAGATACACGATCCCGGGCCTGGAGCCGGATGAGACCGCCAGCTACATCGCGCACCATCTCAAGCTCGCGGGCCGCTCCGACACGCTGTTCTCAGACGACGCCGTCGGCCTGATCCACCAGGTCTCACGCGGCCTGCCGCGCCTGGTCAACAACCTCGCCGTCCAGTCGCTCGTCGCCGCGTTCGCCGACGGCAAGGCGCTCGTCGATGAGTCCGCCGCGCGCGCCGCGGTCGCCGAGGTGCAGGCCGAATGACCGCCACGATCAAGACGCTGTTCGACGATCCTGAGCCCGAACAGCCAGCGGACGGGCCAGGACAGATCTTGCCGGCGCCGCCGGGCTGGCCAGCGGCACCCGGCGCGGCCGCCTACCACGGGCTGTTGGGCGAGATCGTCAGAGTGCTCGAGCCCGAGACCGAGGCCGACCCGGTCGCGATCCTCTCCCAGCTGCTGGTCTGCGTCGGCACCGCCGTCGGCCGCGGCGCGTACTTCCAGGTCGAGGCGACCCGGCATCACCCACAGGAGTTCATGCTGCTCGTCGGGGAGAGCTCGCGCTCGCGCAAGGGCACGGCCTGGGATCACGCCCGGCGGCTGGTCTGCGAGGCCGACCAGCCGCTCGCAGAGCGGATCCTGACCGGTCTGAGCAGCGGCGAGGGTTTGGTGTGGGCGGTCCGCGATCCAACCGCCCAAGACGCGGGGATCACCGACCGACGGTTACTGGCGCTCGAGCCCGAATTCGTTTCCGTGCTCAAGTCGGCCTCCCGGGAGATCTCGACACTCTCTCCAACACTGCGCTCCGCTTGGGATGGCCGCCCCTTACAACTGTTGACCCGCGCCGCGCCCGCCCGCGCGAGCGCCGCTCACATCTCGCTGATCGGGCACATCACCCAAGCCGAGCTGCGCCACCACCTCAGCGCGATCGAGCTCGCCAACGGACTGGCGAACAGATTCGTGATCATCGCCTGCCGCCGCACCCGCCTGCTCCCCGAAGGCGGCAACGCCGACCCGCTTCACGGCACCGGCCTGACCAGCCTGCTCGCCGCCACGATCGAGCACGCCAAAGACGCCGGCCACGTGCGCCTCGACGCCGGCGCGCGCGAGCTCTGGCACCACGCCTACACCACCCAGCTCGCCACCACACCGCCCGGGATCGCCGGCGCGCTGCTGGCCCGCTCAGAAGCGCACGCAATCCGGCTCGCGCTCATCTACACGCTCGCCGACGGCCAGCGCCAGATCAACACCGAGCACCTCCAAGCCGCGCTCGCCCTCTGGGACTACGCCGCCCGCTCCGCCCACTGGGCGCTGCAAGGCGCCACCGGCGACCCGCTCGCCGAACAAATCCACGCCCAGCTCGCCACCCATCCCGGCGGGCTGACCCGCAGCCAGATCTCAGACGCCCTGCAACACAACCGTCCCGCCGCTGAGATCCAACGCGCGCTCGACGCGCTCGCGCTCACCGGCCGCGCCACCCGCGCCCAGATCCCGACCGCCGGGCGCCCCGCGGAGCTCTGGACCGCCGCACCCGCGCCGGCCGCCTGACCACGCTTCCCCCTCCCGGACCTCGCTGCCACACCGCGCCGGACGACGGGGCTGTCACCGAGCGCAGCGAGGGGAAGGGAGCTTGCGACCTTGACAGCCCCGACGCCGGCGCTATCACCCTGCGAGTCCGGGGAGGGAGAGCCGAACACATCGGCCACCAGCACGCCGACTTCTTTCGTTACTTCGTACACCTCCCCCCATGCCGGACCACAGTGACGTGCGCGTGCCGGAACTACGTGGCGCTCCACAACCACCCTGCGGCAGGTCGAAGATCACGGTGTGACCGAGCAGCCCGACGCGGTCCTCGCCGACGCCGGCTACTGGCACACCGATCAGATCCAGTCGATCACCGAGCGAGGCGTCGAGGTGCTGATCCCGCCCGACGGGACGATGCGGGACGGCAAACGGCCAGGACGGGAGAACGGGCTCTATGAGCTGATGCGCCGCAAGCTGTCAACCGACCGCGGCCGCGAGCTCTACGCGCAGCGAAAGATCAGCGTCGAGCCGGTCTATGGGCAGATCAAATACAACCGTCGCGTCGATCGGTTCATGCGAAGAGGCAGGGCAGCTGCCCTATCGGAGTGGCGGCTGGTGGCAGCCACCCACAATCTGCTCAAGCTCCACAGCCACTGGATCGCGGACACCGCCTGACCGGAGGCGAACAGTCACACTCAGACAGTTAACGACTCGGCGCAACCGCGAGCAGCCCCCGATTCCCGCTCGGTCCGCATTTTCCGACGGCCTCGCGACATTCCGGTCACCAGGGGGGCAAGCTGCGGATCTGTCGGTGGGGCCCTCGTGCCGGAGCGGCCGGGGCGACTCTGCATAGGCAGTCGGGCGTTCTTGCACGGCGCGTTGCCGGGCCAGCATCCGGCGGTGGGCGGGTGATTTCGGCCGCATAGGACGAGCCGGCCATCGCCGCGGGGACGTGGCTGCCTTTGTCCGATTTCAGCAGCGGCTACACCGGCGGCGACGGACGACGCCGTCGCTGCTTTGCTCAACGACCGCGTGCGCGGGCCCAAGGTCACGCTGATGCTCTTGGGCGGAAGGAGAAGCTGCCGGATTTTGCTGGGTCCTCGGCGTCGAGCAAGCAACGACTTCGCGGTGCATATGCAACTTCTTGACCACCAACGCCGGCAGAGTCCGCGCCCGCGACTGTCGCTTCCTCCTCGCAGACGATGCGTCTCGGCGACGCGAGGTCGTCCACTACTCGTTGTCGTCCATTGCGAGCGCTTCACGTTTCTATGCGGTGACGCTCGCTCTCCCGTGCGAGGCGTTCCGGACTTGCGAGCGCCAGCCCGGGGGCACGGCGGCCCAACACACCGTCGTCGCCTTTCTCCTCGAGGAACCGGAGGAAGATGTTCGAGCTCCGCTGTCGATGCGCGTCATTCGTGGAGTACGACCTGCCGTAGCTGTCGACCGAGACCGGTGTCTTCGCGGACGAGCTGAGAGGCGTCTCTCGTCCTCGTCCCTGCACGGTGCGAGCGTCTCGGTTCTGGCGAGGTGGCTCGTCCGTTGGACGAGCAGACCGAGCCGCGGGATGAGCCCGTCGTCCGAGGGTGCTTTGGCACGAACAAGGGGGTCGCCTGTGTGTTGCGCGAACGGCGATGATGACGCTGAGATGACGGCGACGATCGAGCTCCGAGGGCTGACCAAGCGATTTGGCGCGACTGTCGCCGTCGACGATCTCTCAGCGAGTATCGGACCGGGCTCTGTTACGGCTTTTCTCGGTCCGAACGGGGCCGGCAAGACGACGACGCTGCGGATGTTGCTGGGCCTGGTCGCTCCGACGGCCGGTACGGCCACGATTGACGGCAAGCGCTACTGCGAGCTTGCGGAGCCGGTCCGCGAGGTGGGTGCGCTTCTCGAGGCGTCGGGGTTTCACCCCGGGCGGACGGCAATCGATCACTTGCGCGGGCTTGCCGTCGCGGCGCGGCTTCCCACGGACGCTCCGATGCGTGCCCTCGCGGAGGTGGGTCTGGCCTCTGACGCGAAGCGGAAGGTCGGCGCGTTCTCCTTGGGGATGCGTCAGCGACTCGGCCTCGCCGCGGCGATCCTCGGGGAGCCGCGGGTGCTCGTGCTCGACGAGCCCTCCAATGGCCTCGATCCGCAGGGGATCCGCTGGTTGCGCGGCTATCTGCGCGAGCTCGCAGACAACGGCCGGACCGTGTTCGTGTCCAGCCACGTGTTGGCCGAGGTCGAGCAGATCGCGGACAAGGTGCTGATGATCGCGAGCGGGCGCGTGGTCAGGTCGAGCGGACTGGCGGAGCTCCGAGCCGAGGCCGGCGTTCTCACCGCAGTGCGCAGTCCGGAGATCGACCGGCTTCGAGCACTGCTCGACGCCGCCGGCTACCAAGTTCGCGCCGTTGCTCAGGACGAGCTGGTCGTCGACGGTCCTCCCGAAGCTATCGGCGAACTCGCCGCCGCACAACAGATCGTCCTGCACCGTCTGTTCGAAACGGGCGGTCTTGAAGATGTGTTCATCCGGCTTACGCGGGGCGACGGCTCGTGACAAGCCTCGTGCACGCGGAGCTCATCAAACTCCGCAGCATCCGGCTGGCGCTCTGGCTGCTGCTCACCGCGTTGGCGCTCGTTGTCCTCCTGGTCCTTGTGACGGTACCCGCTGGCCGGGACACCAGCGGCGGACTGTCGCTACGCGACACCGATCTGCTCGCGCGGGTGGTCGGGGTCGCGACCGTCGCCGGCCAGGTGGTCGTGCTCGTGCTCGGGATCCTGTCGTTTACGCAGGAATTCCGATTCGGCACCGCGACTGCGACGTTCTTGGTGGCGCCCGATCGTCGCCGCGTCCTGATCGCGAAGGCGCTCGCGCTCGCCGTTGCCGGGTTGGTGTTCTCGGCGGCGACCATAACCCTCGATCTAGTCCTGAGCGTCGTCATCATCAACGCTCGCGGGGGAGCCGTCGTGTGGTCCGGAGAGCTCGTTGCTGTACTCGCGGCGGGGGTGGCGGTCATGGCTCTTTATGGACCGATCGGAGTGGCCATCGGAGCCCTCGTCCGCAACCAGATCGCGGCCGTCGCCGGAGCGCTGGTCTGGCTGCTCGCCGTCGAAGGATTCCTCGTCACGCTGCTACCAGCTATCGGTCGCTGGATGCCGGGCGGCGCGACCGCAGGTCTGCTTCAAGAGGGGCGCGCGGCAACGACGCACGGCGCTCTCCTACCAGCGTGGGCCGGAGGGCTCGTGCTATTGGGATACGCAACTGTCATCGGCCTGCTTGCTTCCGCCCTCGCCTTGCGAAAGGACCTCACCTGAGCGCTGGGCCCAGAATGGGGCCGACGCGACAAGCAACGTTGGAGCCTTGGCTTGCCTGATCCCCAACCGTCCTGCTCTTGCCCGGGACGACAACCGGGCGTCTGGCTGTGACCTTCGGCTCCGTCGGCAATCAGTTGCGCAAGTCGTCCATCTCGACAATGACGTCGAGCCGGCGCCGGGCTTGTGCAGCCACAGGGTGAGCAGCAGTTTTGGCGCCGGCGCCGGCCGCGCTGACGCGATTGCTCAGTTGCGACATTCTGCTCGACCCCAACCGCGACTTCCGTCTTTGACCCTGCCGCCCGCTTTGCCGGCGCCGGCTGACCGGAGACCGAGCAAGCGGACCGGCATCTGGACCGCGACCGCTGCTCGCCCTGGCGCTGCGGGCTCTCGACGGCGCGAACTCGATCGCTGCCGCTGCTCGTCCGGAGCGTGGGAGCGGGACTTGTGCGCTGCGGATGTCGGCCGCGGAGGCTTCTGCGTCGGTGCCAGCAGGAGAGTGCTCGAGCCCTCGATGCGGATTCCGTCGATTAGTACCGCGGGCACCGCGCTTTGTTGACACCTTCCGGCACATCGCGCGATCGAGCCCCGTCGGCGGCACGTTCGCTGACGGGCGCGAGCACGAGATCATCGCGCGTTCGACGCCCGCTGGGACAAGGCCGTCAGCGTGCTGCTGGCCCATTCAGGGCACGCCAGCCGGCCGGCGCCGGTGCGTACTGTGCGCCAGGCTCGCGTTCGCGCTCACTTCGACCTCCCTGGGAGCACCCGGACCCGCGAACACCGTCGCACCGACGAGCAAGCGATCGACATCGCCATGCGCCTAATCTAACCCGCGACGCACCTAGCGGCGACACGGCGTTCATCGAATCGCCGGGCGACGGCCCCGTCAGCCCGGACGCTTGCGACCCGAAGGGGGAGTAGAGCGTCGACATCGGTGAACTTGAGCGGGCCGAGGGATCGGGTCCGGCGTGCCGTTAACCGAGCTGTAAGCGCCAGTTAGCGGCTTGAAAGCGCTCCCGTCCACTCTTCTGCCAGATCGACCGCCATGGGCGATCACAAGCAAACAGGAGGAGTTATGCGACTCACAGCACGCAGCAGCATCATCGGGACAGTGGCAGTGGCACTGATTGCCGTCGCGCTGGCTCCCGGCACGAGCGCCGGTTATCGCTTGACGCATCAGGAAGCCGCTCGTTTCGCGCAGCAATCTGGCCAGAGCGCGAGTTCCACCACGGGTGTGCGCCCAAACGCCGATCGGCAGAGCACGCAGGCGGGCCCCGTGGGGCCGCCGATTCTGCGGGTGGCGCGAGCGTCAGAGCTCGCGGCGATCCACCGGGCGGAGGCGCAATCGGCAGCGGCGGGCTCTTACAGTCCTCCGGCGGGCGCTCGCTACAGCAGCGCGGACACTGACGCGTACGCCGCGTCCGTCCATCCGGTTGCCGCCAGCGCACCGACGGTCAAAGCGCCCGGCGATGGGTTTGACTTTGGCGCTGCTGCGGTCGGCGCCGGGCTCGCCGTGGCGATCATCGTGCTGATCACCGCCGGCGGCCTTGCCGTGCGCCGTCGCAGGCAGCCACAGTTCCGCTAGCCGGCAGCGCACCAACACGGGGCGGGCGTCCTCGCCCGCCCCGACCGTCGCCGGGTGCACTCGACGCGGCGGCCCGGCTCCGTTCAACCGCTCACACCGAGGAGATCGCACATGTCTACGAGTCGGGGCATCGAGCGTCCGGCATCGAGATTGCGAAGCATTGCGGGGGCCGTGCCGGCGACGCTCGGCGTACTGATCGCGGTCGGAACTGGCGCACTGTTCATCACGTCAATGAGCGCAAGCCGAGCGATCCGCCCACCGAGCTTCGCACCCTGCTCGGAGATTTGCTCCGGCCATGGGTACAGACCGCACCGCCGAACCCAGTCGCACGCTTCGGCAGGGCTACGACCGGGGCGGGCATCGACAGTCCCCGTGTACCGCAGAGACCGCCGGCCGAAGTCTGTCTCGCGAGCTGGATGAGCCCAGATGCCCATCAACGCTGATCGAGAGATGATCGCGCTCGCGCTGCCGGCGACCGCCGCGTACCGCGACGATTCGCGGGCCACGGTTGCGGCCCGCGGCCTGGCGGCTCAGTGGTAGAGTCGCGACGAGGGGCGCCGGGAGGAACCGATAGTGGAGTTCCGGATACTTGGGCCGTTGGAGGTCGTGCGCGACGGCGAGTCTGTCGTCCTCGGGGCCGCGCAGCAGCGAGCGTTGCTGGCTGTGCTCGTGCTTCACCGGGGTGAAATGGTCTCGATCGACCGCTTGGTTGACGAGCTGTGGGGCGAGCGAGCCTCCGCGACGGCCGCCAAGACCGTGCATGTGTACGTCTCTCGTCTGCGTAAGGAGCTGGGCTCTGATGTGATCGCGACGCAGGGCCGGGGCTATCGGCTCCTCGTCGAGCCCGAGCATGTCGACGTCGGACAGTTCGAGGCGCTTTGTTCTGAGGGGCGGCGTGCGCTCGGCGACGGCGATGCGGCGCGCGCGCGGGAGCGGCTCTGCTCGGCGCTCGGCCTGTGGCGGGGGGAGCCGCTTGCTGACTTCGCGTACGAGCCGTTCGCGCAGAGCGCGATCGGGCGGTTGCAGGAGGCGCGGCTGGCGGCGCTGGAGGATCGGATCGAGGCGGATCTGGCGCTCGGAAGCGATGGTGAGTTGGTCCCGGAGCTCGAGTCGCTCGTGGCCTCGAACCCGCTGCGGGAGCGGTTGCGGGCGCAGTTGATGCTTGCGCTGTATCGCGCTGGGCGACAGGCGGACTCGCTTGCCGTCTATCGGCAGACGAGCGTGTTGTTGCGTGAGGAGCTCGGGCTTGAGCCCGGCTCGTTGCTACGGGAACTCGAGTGCTCGATCCTTGCGCAGGACCCCTCGCTCGATGCCGGCCGCAACGGCGGGCTGGCGACCCGTGCCGACTTGCTGGGGGTCTGTCCGTTCAAGGGACTCGCGTCCTTTGATCGTGCGGACGCGGAGTACTTCTACGGCCGCGAGCGCACCGTTTCAGATCTGCTCGCGCGGCTGGTGGAATCCCCGCTGGTGGGCATCCTCGGCTCTTCGGGCATCGGCAAGTCCTCGCTGCTGCGTGCGGGGGTGCTGCCGGCGCTGAGCGCTGGCTTGTTGCCAGGAAGCGGCGGATGGCGCTACGTGCTGCTGCGGCCGGGCGCGCATCCCAATGCCGAGCTAGATCGCGCTCTCACCGGCGATCGGGTCGGTGATGTGCTCGGGCAGCTTACGGGTGGCGACCGGCTCGTCGTGGCAGTCGACCAGTTCGAGGAGCTGTTCACCCTGTGTGAGTCCGAGGACGAGCGCGCGGCGTTCCTCGAGCAGCTGGCGGCGACGGCGCGCGATCCCGAGCGGCGAGCGCTGATGATCGTGGCGCTGCGTGCAGATTTCTACGGCCGCTTGGCTTCCTATCCGCGGTTCGCGGGGCTGTTGAGTCGTAGTCACGTGCTGGTCGGGCCGATGGATCGCGAGGAGCTGGCGCGGGCGATCGAGCAGCCCGCCGCTCGCGCCGGGCTCGAGCTCGAGCCTGGATTGGCTGACGCGCTGGTGTCCGACGTGGCCGGAGAGCCCGGGGGACTGCCGCTGCTCTCGACCACGCTGCTGGAGCTGTGGCGGGCCCGCGAGGGCCGCACGCTGCGCTACGCCAGCTACCAAACCGGCGGTGGCGTGCGCGGCGCGGTCGCGAGGCTGGCCGAGGACGCCTACAACCAGCTCGGCGAGACCGACCGGCGGGTCGCGCGCGGCGTGATGCTGCGGCTCGCCAGCGGCGAGGACGGGGCGCTGACGCGCCGCCGGGTGCCACTCGGCGAGCTCGAGCGCATCACCGGCGCGGGACCTGTCCTCGCGGAGCTGACCGACGCTCGCCTATTGACCGTCAGCGATGGGGAGGTCGAGCTCTCGCACGAGGCGCTGCTGCGCGAGTGGCCGCGGTACCGCGCGTGGCTCGAGGAAGACCGGATCGGGCGTCGCGTGCACGCACACCTGACCGCGGCTGCCAGCGACTGGGACGCGCGCGAGCGGGACGTCGCAGACGTCTACCGGGGCGCGCGGCTGGCCGCCGCGCTGGAATGGCGCACGGGACGTGAGCCCGAGCTCAACCAGACCGAGCTGGCCTTCCTCGACGCGAGCCGGGCGGAGGCGGGGCGCGCGCAGCGCCGCCTGCGGATGGTGCTCGCAGCGGTGGCCGCCCTGCTGGCCGTTGCGCTCGCCGGAGGCTTCGTCGCGCTCGACCAGCGCAGCACCGCGCGCAACCAAGCGCGCGCGGCCGAAGCCGAACGGCTCGGCGCGCAGGCACTGACCGAACCGAGTCTGGACCGCTCGTTGCTGTTCGCCCGGCAGGGGGTTGCGCTCGACGATTCACGCGCGACGCGCAGCTACCTGCTCGCGGCCCTGCTGCGCAGCCCCGCCGCGATCGGCGTCATGCGTGGCGTGGGGAACCCATTGACCGGACTGGATCTCTCGCCGGACGGCCGGACGCTCGCGGTGGGCGATGACAGCGGCAAGGTGCTGTTCTTCGATCCCGTCACCGGGCGGCGGGGCGGCGGACCCTATGAACTGCCCTATGCGACCGCGATCTCCGCCGTGAGGTTCAGCCCTGACGGCACGCGCTTGGCCGTCGCGTAGGGCGGGTCCGTCGACATCCTCGACGGGCGCACGCACCAGCGCGAAACGCATCTGGTCGTCGGGCCCCCGTCCGGCACGGCGGCGAACGTAAACGTCCCGTTCGCGCTCGAAACGATCGCCTTCTCGCCCGACTCGCGCGTGCTCGCGGCGGATGCTACCCGCAATGGCCGGCGGCGGAGCACGGACATCATCCGCTGGGATGCGCGGACCGGGCGGCGGCTCGGTCCCCCGCGACAGGTTGCTGGGACGCCCGAGCCGGAGCTAGTCGGCTTCACCGCGCATGGCGCCCGGCTTGTGACCTCGAGCGCGGCGGATCGTGCCACGGTCATCCGCGACACTGCCAGCCTGCGACCGCTACAGCGCCTCCGCGGCGGGGGCTCACCGTCGGCGCTTAGCCCAGACGGGCGGGTTGTCGCGTTCGGCGCCGCGGATGGCTCCGTGCGCCTACTCGACCTGCACACGGGCAACCTGCGGGTGGCTGCAGACCGCCAGGACGGACCGGTCACCGACCTGCGCTTCACCCCCGACTCACGCACGCTCATGACGGCCAGCACCGACGGACGCGTGATTCGCTGGAACGTCGTCGATGCGCAGCGGATCGACACGTTCGCGGGACACGCCGGCACCGTGTCGGGCGTCGCAATTGCGCCGGACGGCAAAACTGCGTTCAGCGCAAGCGAAGACGGCACGGTGATCGCCTGGGACCTCGCCGGCAACCGGCGGCTCGACCGGCCGTTCAGCGCGCCACCACGAGGCGCCATCAACCTCCCCACCGACGCGCGCGGCAACAGCCCATCTGACCTGGCCCCCCAGGGGCCATCCCTCCCGTACGCCGGCCTCGCCGTTGCGGCGACACCCGACGGAGGAAGCTTCGCCGTCCCGGACCACGCCGGCTACGTCGACGTATTCGACAGTCGGACGCTGACACGGACGCGTCGCATCCCGGTGAGTCCCGGGACGCAGGTTTCCGCCGTCGCGCTTGCGCCGGACGGGCGGACGGTGGCGGCGACGACCGCCAACGGTTACCTGCGCTTCGCCGACCTGCAGGGATCGCTGGGGCCGCTTCGGCCGGCCTACCGCAATCCGCCAGGCAGCGGCGCAGGACCGCAGGGAACGGCGTGGTCGCTCGCGTTCAGCGGCGACGGCCGCTGGCTCGCCACGGCCGGCATCGGCCCCGCGGGGTCGCTGCTCCTGTGGGACCTCCACCGGCAGGCGATCGTGAGCAGCGCGGAACTCTCGCTGCCGGAGCCGATCGCCCCAAACGTGGCGCTCAGCCCCGATGGCACCAAGCTAGCGACGCTCGTGAGCGACGAACCGACGGGAGACGCCGCCATCGAGATCCTCACCGTCCCGCAGCTCGCGCAACTGAAGACGGTGCGAGTCCCCCCGGGAAATCCATGCGGTTCTCCCGCGACGGTCGCCTGCTCGTGTTCGGCGACAGCCAAGGGCGTGTCTGGTTCTACGACACCCGCACATGGAGGCCGCGGGGCCGTCCGCTCGCCGCCCACACCGCCGCCGTGGACACGGTCGATCTCAGCCCCGACGGACAGACTCTTGTCACGACGTCAGACGCCGGCACGACGCGCCTGTGGGACGTGGATTCCGGCCGCCCGATCGGTGCCGCGCTGCCCACCCTCGCCCAGCATGACACGGCGGCGGCGTTCATCGACGGTGGCAACCGACTGGTGACGCTGCAAGACAACGGCCGCGGCTACCTGTGGGACGTTCAGCCGGAATCATGGGCGCATCGGGCCTGCCAGATCGCCGGGCGGACGCTCACCCGCACCGAGTGGAACGACGCCCTGCCCGGGCGCACCTACGCCCCCGCGTGCGCAGCCCGCTGACGCCCGTCCCGCGCATCCGAGTACCAGCCCAATCGCCGGCCAGCACCTTCCCCCGTCATCCGCGCACGGACGCGCAGCACCGGAAACGGCCTCCGTGTGCCCCGGGCGACTCCGGGCAACGGCGGGACGCACACGTTGGTGCGCGCCTGACTCTCGAGGTGGCTCTGACACGACTCCCCCTTCCTTGGCGGAGCCGGTAGTTCACGAGCCGGGAGTGCTGGGCCGCTGGCTCGCCCACTTGCACCCGGCCAACCCATCGAAACCGAAGCCAGCCTCCACCAGAGCTGGCGCCCCGCCGAGGACGAGCAGCAGCAACGATCGAGTTCACGCGCCCGAGACGCCCGCATCGCCAGGGCCAGCAGCGGTCGCGGTCCAGATGCCGGTGCGCTTGCTCGGTCTCCGACGAGCCGGGACCTCCAAAGCCGGCGGCAGGGTCAAAGCGGAAGTCGCGGGTGACCTCCTGGTATGGAACGGCAGCGAGCGTGTCGACTGCGACAATCAAGCCGATCGCTGAGACGCTTGAGATCGTTCCCAAACAGCCGTCTCACGACGTCAGCCCCGGCGTCTCGGCTCTTCCGCTCCGCGGGCGAGCAGCAGTCCGTCGAGCGCCGGCTCCTGCTCGTCGAGCGGGCGTCTCGCGAGCCTCGTTCGCGACCTCTCCTCCTAACGGGAATGCGAGCAGAACTGATCGCCGTGTGGACGCTCACGACGCGCGAACCAACGGGCGGCGTGCTCAGTCGCACACGGCGACACAACGCTATGTGACGCAGAGACGAGCAGCCCGGCCGTCTTACACGCCCTGTGCTTTAGCGTGCTTGGGTCGGGTCCTCGTTTGGCCGTTCGCCGACCTCGCTCCCCTCGGTTGGGTCCTCGTACGGCTCTTCGCCGACCTCGCCGCCTTGGGTTGGGTCCTCGTACGGCTTCTCGCCGACCTCCCCGCCTTGGGTTGGGTCCTCGTATGGCTTCTCGCCGACCTCCCCGCCTTGGGTCGGGTCCTCGTACGGCTTCTCGCCGACCTCGCCCCCTTGAGTCGGATCCTCGCTGGTGCTCATGTCGTACTCCTCTCCTGCGCGTCTCGCGCTCGTGCGGCGCGCGAGCGTCTTGCGCGAACCACTCCTGGGCTTATCGGTGGTTTAGCACTGGGAGGCCCGGTTGGCTAGATGCTCGCACGACCATCTGCGCAAGTCACGAAACCGGACCGCGTAACCCAACTCGGGCGCCACATGGCCCTTGCGTTTAGCGCAAGAAGGGACTGTCTCGATCGCCGACGTCCGCTGCTCGGAATGAACGACCAGCAGCTGTCCGAACGGCGGGCCGTCCGGCTGCGGTTGGCCCCGGCGATGCAGCAGTGACGAACCGCTGTGCTGCTCCTGAGCAATCTCGTCAGCGCGGCCGGCGCCGGCGCCAAGACAGCGAGTCACTGTGAACCGTCCTGGGGTGCGTGGAGACTCCTGGCCTTGGAAAATCAAGGACGGAGTTCATGCCGACAGATCGCACAGCTGGGAAGCCGACGACCAGGCGCTACTCGCCTGAGGAGAAGCAGGCGGCCGTGAGGATGGTCCGCTCGTTGCAGGCCGAGACGGGGATGGGGCACGGCGCGGTGCGCAGAGTGGCCGAGCAGCTTGGGTATGGGGTTGAGTCGGTTCGTTCGTGGGTGAAGCAGGCCGAGGTCGATGACGGTGTCCGGCCGGGGCTCTCGACGAGTGAGGCGGAGCGGATGCGGGAGCTTGAGCAGGAGAACCGGGAGTTGCGCCGCGCGAACGAGATCCTGAAGCGTGCGGCGGCTTTCTTCGGGGCGGAGCTCGACCGCCAGCCACGGAGATAGTCGCGTTCATCGAGGCCAACAACGACGCGGTGGTGGACGGCCGCAGGCTCGGAGTCGAGCCCATCTGCACGACGTTGCAGGTGGCTTCGAGCACGTACTACGCGGCCAGGGACCGGCCGCTGTCCGCGCGCGCCCGGCGTGACGCGGAGCTCCTCCCGGCGCTGGTGGAGCTGTGGAAGGAGAACTACGAGGTCTACGGGTCGCGGAAGCTGTGGAAGGCCGCACGGCGTTCGGGTATCGAGATCGGTCGTGATCAGATCGCCCGGTTGATGCGCCAGGCCGGGATCCAGGGCGTGCTGCGTTCAAAGCGGGTCAGGACCACGCGCCGGGACCGCAGCGCCGCTCGGCACCCCGATCTCGTCAAACGCCAGTTCCGCGTCGAGGAGCCCAACCAGTTGTGGGTAACGGATTTGACGTTCGTGGCGACGTGGGCCGGCGTGGCGTATGTGTGCTTCATCGTGGACGCGTTCTCCCGGATGATCGTCGGCTGGCGCGTGGCGGGGCATATGCGCACCCCGATGGTCCTCGACGCGATCGAGATGGCCCGCTGGAACCGGGGGCTGCACCACCGCGGGCTGCGCTGCCACAGCGACGCCGGGTCGCAGTTCACCTCGATCCGCTACGGGGAGCGGCTCGCGGAGATCGGCGCGGTCCCGTCGATCGGCACGGTCGGCGATAGCTACGACAACGCACTCGCGGAGACCGTGAACGGCTACTACAAGGCGGAGCTGATCCGCGGGCCGGCCCGCCAGGGGCCGTGGAAGACGATCGAGGAGGTCGAGCTCGCGACCCTCGGCTGGGTGCACTGGCACAACACCCAGCGGCTGCATGGCTACCTCGGCGACCTCCCACCCGCCGAGTTCGAAGCCCTCCACGCCGCCCGGCAGGACCCTGATCCAGGGGTGCTGCCGGTCCCCGAGCCCGCTCGCAAGCCCGCAGAACGCGTCTCACAGCTTCACCTCAACGCGATCCGCGGTGAGATCGACCCCGAGTCGCCTCCCGGCGCCTCCGGGACCCCCTGCCCCGTCCCGACCGGCAGCGCTGCCTTCTCCAAGGACGCCGCACGGGACAGAGCCATGGCTGACTGACAACAACATCACAACAACATCAACCCCGACAGCCCGAGGACGACTACGCTGCACCCGAGGTCGACCAGAGGCCGACCGGATCACAAAACGCCGGAGCCTCCATCAATCCCAGGGCGATTCACTTGGACGTGGACGCGGTCTTGCTTGAACGGCTCCCGGCAGGCTTGGTGCGAGCGCTTCCGGCGGCGGTGCCCCGGGCAAGTTGCTTTTGCGCCTGGGTGAAGTCGCGCTGCAGCGCCTTGGCGAGCTTGCCAGTGTCGCGCCGCGTGCTGCTGACGAACGTTCGCAGATCGCTGTACAGGTCGCGGGCGCCTTGACCGACATCGCGGCCGGCGCCTTTTCGCAGTTCCGCCAGCGCCTCTTGAGCGGCGTCGAGCGATTTGGTGGTCAGCTGCTTGAGCGCGGCCGGTTCCGTAAACGTCACCGGGGAGCGGAGCAGGGACTGCGAAACGGGCTTCTTCGCTGGCGGCATCGACTACTCCTGCTGTGCTGAGGGTCGGGGCACGGACCCTATCCCAGTCATCCGCGAGCTTCCTTCCTGACACCGCACAACACGACGTCCCTGCTCGCCGACAGTGGTTGGACCCCGTTGGGCTTGCTCCCCGCGGGGTTGCCGTTCGGCAAGCGTCGGCGGCCGAGGCTGGACGCGCGGGCCTCTGTTCCGCATTCGACCGCGACCGGGCTGCGCCTCGCTGAGCTCGTCGCGCTCGGCGTCGATGACGCGCGGACGTCGGCGCGCGAGAGATTGGTCATCGTGCGCTCGGGCAAGGGCGACGCCTACCGGGAAGATCCCACTCAGCTCAGGGGTCGGTAGAGAGTTCGTGCGGAAAACCGGGGTCGAGGCCCCCGCGGGTACAAGCTGCGTCGCGCGTGGGCCGAGACCGACCACCACAGCGCGCTCGAGCAACTCCAACGCCTCGCGCGACGAGCTCGACCACACGCACCCAGGCGCGGCCAGCTCGCTGCGCGCGGGCATGGAGGCGACACTCGCCGGGATCGGGCTCGGGATCCGCGGCAAGCTCAAGCGCGCGATCGAGTCCACGAACCACGCGAGTCGATGATCGAGACCGTCAGGCGCACGCAGCGCAACGTCTCTCCGGACCACGATGAGTGCAGCCGGCAAACGCACGTCGCCGTCTGACGGATACGCACGCGAGGAACTGGCGAGTAGACGGCCCACTTGCATAGAGGAGGGGCCGCCGGCATGTCGTCCGGCGGCCCCCCGGTTGCTCAGCGACGGGAGGAGAGGAACGAAACGTCGCCTCGTTAACCAATGGGATGTTCGCGCGCGGGATGGTCGCTCACAAGCGCGCCCGTCCAGGATTCGCGAGCCCGGTATATCCGTCTGTCTATAGACAAGTGAAAGGCGGACTTGAGTGTAAATGAACCGTGGAAACGCCGAAACGTACCGGAATGCGGCGAAATCACGCTAACTACTTCCCGCGGGCTGCTACCGCCCGAACGGAGAGTTGCTGGATTGCGGTGCGACCGTCACTGCTGCCGTTGAGTAAAAGGCTGCTTCGGATCATCATTGATTTCAAAAGGCAGGTTCTTCCCACAAGACTTAACTAAATTGGCTAAAGCTCGCCGACGCGATCATTCTCATACAGCAACTACACGCCCTGCATCGGATGGCCGAGGACGTCGGGGGCGCCCACGACTGCAACGTAACGCCGATGGCGGCGTTGATCACGGGCACGATAAGCCGCCACCACGCGCCCCCGCCGCGATCCTCATCCCGACGAAAATGCCGGACGATGCGTAGTACATCGGGTCTATTCGACTTGTGCCGGTCTTGACTTAACGCACTGCTGGGGTAGCTTCTGGTTACCGGATGCGCGGTCACCCTCCGCTGGAATGAGTCGTTGAGGAGCTCGCCCCGCCGCGATGCTCACGCGCCGTGGCCACGCCGTAAGTCAAACAGCCCGATGACCTATCATCAATATGAGAAGGCCGCTGAAACCGTGCGGTCTATGGCCTACTGACCTCTCTCGCGAATGTCGCGCTCGAAACCCACGGCAGGGATGTCCCGTGCATACCTCACGCGCCTTGTCTATGAGCTGTTGGATGCTCACGACGACACCGCGCGACTCGCGGGCGACCTGGCGAGCGACCCGCACTGGCAGGTGCACCTGGATTATCTGCGCGACCTGCAACGCCATGGGCGCGAGTCACTAGCACGAGCCGCCGCCGCACCGCACGCTGACGTTCAACGCGACCTGCACCAAGGAGCCGAGGCTAACCGCGCGACCACAGGGTTCCGGCAGCTTTTCGAGCGCGTGGCGAAGCCTCGTCATCACACCTCGACCCCCGGACAATACACGTGTGCCAACCGCGATGCGCGTTAGTTAGTTAGCCGTGCTGCACGCAGTCCAGCGCACGCGCAGGAACCCGCTGCGGCTCTGGTGAGAGTTTGCTGTGAGTCGGGGCTCGAGCACGTCGTCTGGGTCGCAGGCAACAGGCGCAACTGCCGCCGCGGTCAATCGCTGTGAAAGCGGAAGCGACACGGGCATCGGACGACGCTGCCGCACCCGTTCCCTCTGCGACAGCGCAGCAGGGGCTGATGAACGTCGCCCATTGCGCATATCGTCGTTGTCATCGTCGTTGATTGTGTGTAACCCGAAGGGTTACACACAATCTCTTGCGCGCGGTCCGCGACAGCGGCGGCAAGCTGTGTTTTGTCAGCTGCACGGGGGCTCGTTAGCAATCGAACGGTCGAAATGCGGGCGGAAGCTCCGACAGAGCGCGACATGTCGCACGACGTCGCCGGCCGAGAGATGTAGGCATGGTCGATCCTGTTGATGCCTTGTGTGCGGGGGTGATGTGTGCTCGTGCCGACGAGCACGTCGAACGCCTCAGCCCCTCGGGCACGAACACATCACGCTTATCGGTCGCTACCGCATCGCCCTACCCAACCCACTACGGGACCGCGCCGCCTACCGACCCCTCAAGACCCCGCCACACGACGCTGCCGCCGCGTCAAGCAGCAGCAATGCGGCCGCGAGGTCGCCGCTGCGCAACCTACCGAGCCTAGCCACGCACGGCGCGGTTACCTATGCAGATCGGCGATTCTGCACCCCTCGGGGCGGGCGCTGGTTTCGGCGATCCCCGCGGGCGCCGGTTCGGCACTGCGCCATACAGTGCGAGCCCGGCGCGGCCGCCTGCCGTCGTGAGTGCCGCGCGACCTTTTCTCACCATGGAGGTGCTCGATGCACCCGATCCTGCTTGACGCGGCCGGCCACCGGCGCCAGCCCGTCACCCTGCCTGGTTACCACGACGGTCGGCCGCCCCGCAACAAGGGCCGGCGCTACCCCGCTGGACCCGCCCGCCGTCGAGGAGATCATCGCCGTGATGCGTACCGCAGGCGCGGGTGACGATGGCGTGCGTCTGCGGGCGCTGATCGTCGTGCTATGGCGAGCGGGGTTGCGGATCGGCGAAGCGCTCGCGCTCGCCGAGACCGACCTGGACGCTCGCCGCGGGGCTGTGCTTATCCGTGCCGGGAAAGGCGGCAAGCGTCGCGAGGTGGGGATGGACAGCTGGGGGTGGGAGCAGCTCGAGCCCTGGCAGCAGCTCCGCGTCCGGTTCCCGGTCGGCCCATTGTTGTGCGTGCTCCACGGCCCAACCGCGGGCCGGCACTGGGAAGCAGCATCCGCGCGCCGGCAACTGGGCCGGACCGCCGCCGCAGCGGGAGTCAGGCGTCGCTTCGCGCCGCATCAGCTCCGCCATGCGCATGCGATCGAGATGGCTCACGAGGGGGTGCCGCTGGTCGTTATCCAGCGCCAGCTCGGGCATGCCCATCTAGGGGTCACCTCGATTTATCTGCAAGGGATCGACAACGCGGAGATCATCGACGCCGTCCACGCCCGACGAGCGCCGGTGATGCCGGCCACCGCCGGTCTGCGCACCACTCTGTAGTCCAACACCAGAACCACGCCCAGAACGGAGACCCTCCTCGGCAACGCGACCGCGCACAGACGACCGACGGCGGCCCGATCTCGTCCGACCGCCACCTCAGGCCGCATCGAGCCCCTTTGACCGCGCCCTGCATCCGGCCCCGGAGCTGGCCCAGGGCGTCGCCGCAAGCGGATTCCCGCGAACCCCTGCGGAACCGGCGCGCTGCATATGTGCAGCGCTGCTGGCCAACCGAGACTCATGACGCACTCGGATCTCGCGATTCCACCCGCCCGGCGCCGGCGTCGCGGAACCGGATCCGGACGCCTCCCATGTCGCCAAACCCGATCGCGCGGCCACGAGGGTCGCGGACGACGAGAGGAGTCGCCCGGGACCCGCCTCGGAACGCGCTTCTCCGCGCGCCTGTTCGACGAAGTCCCCGCGCATCGCCGTGTTCATTGAGCCTAGGGCGCCATCCCGATCCTCCAAGAGATGGGGAGCCGTGCTCACAAAGATGGGTGGGACTCCCGATGATCGGGGGACATCGCGGCCATACGGTTCGACTCGCACGAGTTCACCCTCTCACGAAGGAGCCGGGCATGTTCACGACCAGCGTCAAGCGCATCGTCCTCACCGCGACCGCCGTGCTCGTCACCGCGGCCGCCCCGTCGGCCGCGCTCGCCGACTTCAGCTTCACGAAGCACATCGACAAGTCGAGCCCAACGATTTACCAGAACGCCGGCAGCAGCACGACCACGGCCACCCAGCCGCCCGCCAAGTGATCGATTCCACGACTCGCCTGCCCATCGCGCAGCGAGATCGTGGTCGTGCCGCACCTGCTCGCGGCATCCGGCAACGCGGTTTTTGCACCTCGCCGAAACCACGGCTTGGGAGAAGCGCCGCAAGATCGATCGTTTGCATATGCAGAGTCGCTTCGGCCGCTCGCCCACCAAGGCCTGCTGGCCACGTTCGATGCTCTGGCCCGGCGCTCGGAATGTCGCCAAACCAGTCGCCCGCCGACGGCCAGGCGGGAAGACCAATGCGATCCCGCAGAAGCGACCTTCCTGCGTGTGGCGGCCGTTGTGGGCAGGATCGACGTGGCTGCTCCA
>CAWCSY010000003.1:0-865748 GCA_963798355.1 uncultured Microthrixaceae bacterium
GTCTGCTGCAGAATTGGTTGACATCCCATGTGTGGGCTTCGCCCACCGGAGAGGATGGATGCCATGCCCAAGAAGTTCCCTCAGGAGTTCAAGTCCGATGTGGCTCGGGTGGCGCGCCGGGGTGACATGACCGTGGCCGAGGTCGCCGCTGATTTCGGGGTGTCGGTCGAGTCGGCGAAGCGCTGGAAGCGCCAGGCCGAGATCGATGATGGCGTGGTCGACGGGCTTACCAGCGCCGACCAGATCCGAGATCGTGCGGTTGTCGCCGGGACAACCGGCGTCTGGAGCAGGAGGTCGAGATGTTGCGGCGGGCGACCGCGTACTTCGCCAAAGATGCCGCCCCAAAATGATGTACCCGCTGGTCCAGGAGCTGGCCGCCGACGGGATCGGGGTGCGGTTGACCTGCGGGGTGCTCGGCTTCTCGACCCAGGCCTACTACCAGTGGCGCGCCGATCCGGTGTGCGACCGAGACCTCGACGACGCCCACCTCACGAACGCGATCGTCGACGTCCATGCCGATGATCCCGAGTTCGGGTATCGGTTCATCGCTGATGAGCTCGAGGCGGCCGGCCACGTCGTGGGAGAGCGGCGGGTGTGGCGGCTGTGTCGGGACCAGCGGGTCTGGTCGACCACGACCCGCAAGGGTCGAGCAGGCACACACAAGCGGCCCGGGCCAGCGGTCCATGACGACCTGGTGCGACGCAACTTCACCGCGCCGTCAACCGGACGCGGTCTGGTTGACCGACATCACCGAGCACCCGACCGGCGAAGGCAAGCTCTACGCCTGCATCATCAAAGACCTGTTCTCCAACCGGATCGTCGGTTACGCCATCGGCCCCCGCATGACCGCCCGACTGGCCACCGCCGCCCTGCGAGCCGCGGTCGCTCGCCGCGAACCGACCCGGGTCGTGGTCGTTCACTCCGACCGAGGCAGCCAATATCGATCGCGGGTCTTCCGGGCTGCGCTGAAGGCCGCCAAGCTCAAAGGCTCCATGGGTCGGGTCGCCGCGGCGGGCGACAACGTGGCGATGGAGTCGTTCAACTCGCTGCTGCAGAAGAACGTCCTCAACCGCCACGCCTGGGCGACCCGCGACCAGCTGCACAACGAGATCGTCTACTGGATCGAACACACCTACAACCGCCGCCGGCGACAACGAGCCCTCGGTCGACTCACCCCCGTCGAATACGAGCTCGCCTTCGACCCCGACCACGACGTCGCCGCGTGATCACACTCAACCACCGTCAACTGAACCTGCAGCAGACCCATGCGTGAGCTCCTCCAGCATCACGGCATCACCCACAAGCTCATCCGACCCCATTGCCCCTGGCAGAACGGCAAGGTCGAACGCTTCAACCGGACCCTCCAAACCGAGTGGGCCTACCGACAGGTCTTCACCACCAACGACGACCGCACCGACGCTCTGGCACCATGGCTCGACTACTACAACCACCGACGGCGCCACAGCGCACTCGGCGGCCTTCCACCCATCAGCCGACTGTCACCAACCTGATGGCCGGGTACAACTAGTTGGTGGCCAGCTCGATGGCGCGGGTGACCGCGACGTCGAGGTCGGCGTCGTGCTGCACGACCATGGTGGTCCGGCCGCCGGAGCGGGCCGCCAGCGCGGCTTCGGTCCGGGCGCGGTTCGGGTCGTGCAGCCGGTCGGGCACGTCGACGAGCAGCTGACCGACGACGATGCCCGACAGGTGGCGTGCGATCGCCGAGCCGAGGGGCGTGGTAGTACTGCACGGGCCCGGAGAACAGTGCTCCCCGCTCGACCCGGAACGGCGGCAGACGGGTGCCGCCCCGCTGCTCGAGGCGTTCGACGAGGCCGACCAGCACCGTGTGCTGGGCCCGGGTCCGTTCGTCGCACAGCCCCGCACGGCGTCGACGTCCGAGCGGGTTCGAGGCCCGCTCGAGCATGTCGAGCGCCGGCTGGTAGGACTTGCGGTGCTTGCCCGACCGGGTGCGCTTCAGGGCCCGGGGCTTGGGCCGCTCCCGGGTGACGCTGGCCAGCGACGGATGGTCGATGAAGCGGCCGGCCTCGATGCCGTTGCGACGGGCGGCGCGGACCAGCGGGTCCTCGAGGCCCCGGTCGTTGTTGTGCTCGGTGGCGTGGGCCGCCTCGCGGATCGTGTCCAACGCGGCCACCAGCACCCGGTTCTCGTCGATGTCGTAGGCGCGTGACGGCGTCTTGCAGACGAACAGGTCCTCGTCGCCGAAGCTCGAGGCCCGGGCCGACATCGTCTCGCTCCACAGCACCGGGCCCGCGGAGCTGCCGATGCAGCGCTCGGGCTGGGTCTGCAGCGAGGTGGCCAGCGAGCGCATCGGTGCGGGGCATGGCCTCGAGCAGGGCGGCGGCCTCGGCCGAGGTGGCGACGTCGGCGCCGACCAGCTGGGTCGACGCTCCTTCGGCGGCAAGCCCGACGAGCGCCGACGACGGTGCGCACCACGTCGAACGGTCGCGACAGCCGGTTCCAGATCTTGAGCAGGGGATCGTAGTCGGGCTCGCCGACGGTCGGCAGGGCGTACTCGACCTGGGTCGCGCCGCGACGGATCGCGCAACGGCGCTCAGACCGCCAGCTCGACGCCGAGCACCTCGGAGATCGTGCGCTGGGCCTCGAGCCTGCTCGGGCGGGTCGAGGAACTGCGCGACCGTGCGGTAGAGCGTCGTGGCCCGACGATCCTCCATGCCCTCGAACTGCGGCAGGAAGTAGGCGTAGAAGACCTCGTAGATCAGGCGTGACTCGGTGGGGCCGTCCTTGGCCCGGCGGGCGGCGTACTTGGCCGCGTCGAGGTAGACGGCGGGGCCGAGGTTCGTGAACTTCCGCAGGCACGAGCAGCTTGGCCACGATCTCGCCCGGGCCCTGCAGCAGCTGCTCGTAGGCCTCGTCGCTCGGCGTGCCGACCTCGATGAACGCGAAGCGCCGCATGAGCGCGTACGACATGTCGAACAGGAGGTTCTTGTCGAACACGTTCATGGTGGCGATGATCCGCCAGTTGGCCGGCACCCGGATCACGTCGGTCTTCTCGGGCGGCTCGACGCCGCTGGGGACGAGCGAGATCGGGTTGGGCTGGCCCTTGCGCTTGAACGGCAGCACCACGGCCGAACCCGACAGCACGGTGAACAGCTGGCCGAAGGCCCGGTCGAAGTTCGAGCGGTTGAGCTCGTCGATCACGAGCCAGCGGCCGCTCTCGATGGCGTCGACGAACAGGCCGGGCCGGTAGATCAGGCCGTCGGGCGTGGGCTGGAGGCCGCCGATGGTCTCGAACGTCGTCCACTCGCGACGTGGCGGTGGTCGGCAGGTAGCCGGTGCAGAACATCGCCTGGCGGGCCACATCGGCCGCCAGGTAGGCCAGCGTGGTCTTCCCGGTGCCCGGGGGGCCGGTGAGGATCACGTGCTTGCCGGCGTCGACGGCCGCGACGAGCTGGTCGATCACGTACTCGGGGAAGATCATCCCCTCCTCGAGTGCGGCCTTCTGGAGCTCTTCGGCAGTGAACGCACGCATCCGTGATCCTGTCGGCGGCTCAGGGCCGCTTCTTGAGGGCAGGATGGGGGAGAAGCTGCACCGACGGATCGGTTCCGCACCTGCTCGACGAACGTCTCGTAGGGCACTTCGCCGACCAGCTCGACGATCTCGTCCCGCAGCTCCTCGTAGACGGGCCGGTGGCCCACCAAGGCCTCGCGGGTCGTCGGTGCACCACCAGTGGAACTCCGCGCCGCCCTCGCCCCAGTCGCGCCGCTTCCACTCCCGCAGGATGTAGGTGCCGTGCTCGTTCTCGTCGAGCTTGTGCTCGAGCCGCAGCGGCAGCTGCCAGCACACGTCGGGCTTCCAGTCGATGAACCGCTCGTCGCGGGCACACGGCGGCCTGGTGCAAGGCGCACCCGGCGACCTTTGGCGAAGCCGGGGCGGTTCAGGAAGATGCAGGCGTCGTCCTGGAGCCGGGTGACCCACTCGCCGTCCTCGTTCTTGTGGATCGGGCCGCCCGCGACGTCGGATTCCTCCCGGAACTGCCACTCGTCGGGACCGAGCACTCGCTGAGGGCGACCACCCGCTTGCGGTCGGCCTTGTCCGTGAAGTGCGCGCCGTAGCTGCAGCAGCCCTGCTCGAGCTCGGGAGCCGGCCCGGTGAGGACCCCGGGGCAGCCCCGCCCGAAGATGCAGGTCCAGGGGCTGGTGAGGAACGTGACGTCGAACTGGTAGGTGTCGTCGTCGATGTCGAACGAGAGCCACTCGTGGAGGTCTTCTGGCGCGGTCATGTCTCGCAGTCGGGGGGGGGTCGGGGGACGAGGAGCCTCGAGCGTGAGCTCGAGGCGAGTGGCGGCGAGTCGATCATCCGCCGGGATGTCGCGAGCTGCCGGCCGTCTCGAGCCGGATCGATGAGGCGACGGAGGCGGTGGTAGCTCGACCGGTCGAAGCGGAACGCGATGCGGGCCAGGTCGGGGACGTCGCCGTCGTCGATCTCCGAGGACGAGGCCGTGACCCGCTCGAAGCCGCCGCTGCTGACGATGTCGCCGAAGTCGCGTCCGAGATCGGCCAGCTCGTCGTCGGGGAGCTCGCGCTGGAGGCGCAGGACGAGCCGGCGTCCGACGAACCGCATCGAGTGGAAGGTCGAGTAGAAGCTGCAGATCTCGTCGACCGCCTCGTCGAGGTCGTGTGTGAGTCGGACCAGGCAGAGGTCGTCCTCCGAGATCAGGCGGCGTGCCGCCGAGCTCGCTGCGCACGAAGTCGATCCAGGCCTCCCAGTAGGTGCTGCCGCGTTCGTCGAGCAGCACCACCGGCACGATCGGCGTGCGTCCCGTCTGCATCAGGGTCAGCAGCTCGAAGGCCTCGTCCATGGTGCCGAAGCCGCCCGGCAGGAGGACGAAGGCATGCGACTCCTTCATGAAGGTGAGCTTGCGGGTGAAGAAGTACCGGTAGTTGATGAGCTTCGGGTCGCCGGCGATGAGCGGGGTGGCGTCCTGCTCGAACGGCAGGACGATGTTGACGCCGAAGGAGTGGTCGGTGCCCGCGCCTGCGATGCCGGCCTCCATGATCCCGGGCCCGGCGCCGGTGATGACCATCCAGTCGTGGTCGACCATGCGCGCCGCGAAGTCGTGGGCGAGGCGGTAGGCCGGGTCGTCCCGGGTGGTGCGGGCCGAGCCGAAGATCGAGACCTTCGGCACTCCGACGTAGGGCTCGAACACGAGGAACGAGTAGCGCAGCTCCTTGAGCGCCGCGTTCACGAGCTTGAGGTCGCCCCGGTCGGCTCCGTCGCGGCCCATGCGCACCGCCGACATGATCATCTCGAAGATGAGGTCGGCGTCTGCCTCGGGGACGCCGGCCGCCTCGACCAGATCGACGATGCGGGCGTCGAGGTCGTCGTGGCCGGTGCGGTACCGGGAGCGGGTGGTCAGACCGACGGTCGGCCGGAGCTGCGGCTGGTCGGGCCGGCCGTAGAGCGTGGTGCGCTGCTCGAGGGTGCGGCCGAGCGGCTCGACCAGCGCCCGGAAGTCGGCCTCCTCGATGCCCTGGCCGTGCGAGGCGCCGGCGGCCCGCGAGATGTTCTCGTCCATCAGCGTGCCGCCGAGGTCGTTCACGCCGGCCTGGAGGAGCTGCCGCACGCCGGCGCCGCCCATCTTGACCCACGAGCACTGGATGTTGTCGATCGTGCCGTGGTAGGCGATGCGGCCGACGGCGTGCATCAGGACGGTCTCGCGGAAGGTCGGGCCTCGCCGCGACTTGTGCTGGAGGTAGATCGGGGCGGCCATGTGCACGAACGGGAGCGGCACGAACTCGGTGAAGCCGCCGGTCTCCTTCTGCAGGGCGCGGGTGCGCACCATGTGGCGGGCCCAGTGCACCGGCTGCTCGATCGCGCCGAACATGATCGTGACGTTCGAGTTCAGGCCGACCGCGTGCGCGGTGCGGTGGGCCTCGAGCCACTCGTCGGTGTTGATCTTGTCGGGGCAGAGGATGGCCCGGATCTCGTCGTCGAGGATCTCGGCCGCGGTGCCGGGCAGCGTGCGCAGCCCGGCGTCCGTGAGACGGGCCAGGTAGGTCGGGCAGCGGCTCGTCGAGGCGCTTGGCCCCCTCGGTGACCTCGAGCGCGGTGAAGCCGTGGACGTGGATGTCCGGGGCGGCGTCCTTCACCGCCCGGGTGACGTCGATGTAGTAGTCGCCGTCGAAGTCGGGTGGATGCCGCCCTGCAGGCAGACCTCGGTGGCGCCGAGGTCGGCGGCCTCGACCGCCCGGGCCGCGATGTCGTCGAGGGTGAGCAGGTAGGCGTGCCGCGCAGGTTGAGCGACAGCGGGCCCTTGGAGAAGCCGCAGAACTTGCACTTGAAGGTGCAGACGTTCGTGTAGTTGATGTTGCGGTTGCGCACGAAGGTGACGACGTCGCCGACCGTGCTGGCGGCGCAGGTCGTCGGCCACCTCGGCGACCGCCGCGACCTCGGGACCTCGGGCCGCGAACAGGGTGACGATCTCGTCGCTCGCCGAGCTCCTGGCCGAGCAGCACGCCGGCGAGCACCTCGGCCACCGCGCCACCGGCGCGGGGCCGGCCGGGCACGCAGCGCCGGCGGGTCGACCGAGGCGCCGGAGTACCAGGCGGTGCTCCGCGGCGCCGATGTGCAGCACCTCGATGCCGTCGTCGACCTGCTCCGCGGCTGGCCGGCGTGATGCGCTGCACGAACACGGCACCCGGATCGTCGCGACCGAGGCCCTCGGCGTCGGCGCGGTCCAGCACCGGGAAGCGCAGGCGACTCGTCGAGCCAGCGCTCGGGATCGAGCACGAACTCGGGGTAGATCGTGAGCCGGGGCGCCAGCTCGAAGCCGCGGTCGCTCGGTGACCTCGCGCAGCCGGTCGAGCGCCGGCCAGGGCCGCTCGGGGTTGACGTGGTCGGCGGTGACCGGCGAGACGCCGCCCCAGTCGTCGATGCCGGCGTCGAGCAGCACGCCGAAGTCGTCGGACAGGTTCGGCGGCGCCTGCAGGTGCACGTCGGCCGGGCAGGATCAGCCGGGCCAGCGCGATGGCGTCGAGGTAGTCGTCGGTGCGGGCACGGCCGGGCGCCGGTGCATCGCCGTGCCGGGCTTGGGCAGGAAGTTCTGGACGATGACCTCCTGCACGTGGCCGTGACGGCGGTGGGACGCGGCGATGGCCTCGAGCGCGGCGATGCGGTCGCCGCGGGACTCGCCGATGCCGACCAGGATGCCGGTGGTGAACGGGATGGCCAGCTCGCCGGCAGCCTCGAGCGTGGCCAGGCGCCGCTCGGGCGCCTTGTCGGGCGAGCCGCGGTGCGCCTCGAGGTCGGCGTTGAGCGACTCGATCATCATCCCCTGGGACGGGCGAGACCGGGCGCAGCGCGGCCAGCTCGTCGGGGAACAGCGCGCCGGCGTTGGCGTGGGGGAGCAGCCCGACCTCGTCGAGCACGAGCCGGCCATGGCCGACCAGGTAGTCGACGGTGGACTCGTAGCCGTGGTCGGCGAGCCAGCTGCGGGCCGACCGGGTAGCGCTCCTCGGGCCGCTCGCCGAGGGTGAACAGCGCCTCGTGGCAGCCGGCCTTGGCCCCCGCTCGGGCGATGGCCAGCACCTGCTCGGGCTCGAGGTAGGGCGAGTCGAGCCGGGCCGGCGGCTGGGCGAACGTGCAGTAGCCGCACTTGTCGCGGCACAGCATGGTGAGCGGGATGAACACCTTGGGCGAGTAGGTGACCCGGGTGCCGAACGCGCCGGTCGCGGATGCCGCGGGCCTCGGCCATGAGCTCGAGGGGCTCCAGCCCGGTCAGGTCCTGGCGAGCGGCACCCACGTGTTCACCGGTCATCCCGCGAACCTTATCGGCGGCCATCGCCGTCCGGTGCACGTCTGCGGACGCGTCCGCGGGCGGCTTCCGACGGGGTCGTCAGTCGTCGCCGACGAGGTCGCCGGCCGCCGCCGGGTCGGCCAGCCAGATCACCCGCTCGGCGTCGATGCGAGCGGCGGGTACGTCCTCGCCGGCCGCGACACGGGCCAGGGCCTCGCGCTTCTCCTCGCCGGCGACGGTGACGACCACGAGTCGGGCCCGGGCGATGCCGCCGAAGGTGAGCGTCATGCGGGGGTGGGGGTTGTGGCCCAGCGGGTCGTCGTTCAGCACCACCAGCCGGCCGGGGTCGGCGTCGAGCGCCGCCGACTCGGGGAAGAGCGAGGCGGTGTGGCCGTCCGGACCCGAGCCCCAGGTGCACGAGGTCGAACCGGCCGAGCTCGCCGATGCGCAGCTGGTAGGGGTCGGCGCCCTCGTCGCAGCGCATCGGGATAGGTGGCGTTGGCGGCGCCGACCCGGTCGAGCAGGGCCTCGCGGGCCAGGCGGTAGTTCGAGTCGGGGTCGTCGAGGGGCACGCAGCGCTCGTCGCCCCAGTAGACGTCGACCTTCCACCAGTCGATCTGGGTGCCGGCCTCGGCGGCCAGCCGCTCGTAGCAGGGCGGGCCGTGTCGCCGCCGGACAGCGCGAGGGCGAAGCCGTCGCTGGGGACGGGCGTGGAACGCCTCGATGACGCGCTCGGCGAACTCGCCGGGGACGTCGTCGACGACGATGAGCGAACCGTTCATCAGCTCTCCACCCCGCTCGCCGTTGGTGACCTGTGTCCGCTCGTCCGCGGCCGATCAGGCCCCGAAGCCGTCGGCCTTGGCCTGGAGCGACGTCGAGCAGCTCGTCGAACGACTTGCTGAAGGCGGCCACGCCCTCGTCCTCGAGCACCCGGGTGACGTCGGCGAGGTCGACGCCGACCTCGGCCAGCCCGGCGATCACCGCCCGGGCCGCGTCGACGTCCGGCGTCGACGGTGCGGGCCACGGTGCCGTGGTCGTCGAACGCCTCGAGCGTGGCGTCGGGCATGGTGTTCACCGTGTCGGGGCCGATGAGCGTCGTCGACGTAGAGCGTGTCGGGGTAGTCCGGGTTCTTGGTGGAGGTCGACGCCCACAGCGGGCGCTGCATGCGGGCCCCTCGGGCGGCCGAGCGCGTCCCACCGGGGGCCGCTGAACTTCTCGAGGAAGAGCTCGTAGGCGAGCTGCGCGTTGGCCACCGCGGCCTTGCCCTTGAGGGCGGGGGCCGCGTCGGTGCCGATCTCGTCGAGCCGACGGTCGACCTCGGTGTCGACCCGGCTGACGAAGAACGACGCCACCGACGAGACGGCCGAGAGGTCGCCGTCGGCCGCCTCGAGCCCGGAGAGGTAGGCCTCGATGACCTCGGCGTAGCGCTCGAGCGAGAAGAGCAGCGTGACGTTGATGCTGCGCCCCTCGGAGATCATCTGCTGGATGGCCGGCAGGCCCTCGGCGGTGCCGGGGATCTTCACGTAGAGGTTGGGCTGGGCGATGGTGGTGCTCAGGTGGCGGGCGGCCTCGATGGTGCCGTCGGTGTCGCGGGCCAGGCGACGGTGCCACCTCGACCGACACGTAGCCGTCGTCGCCGTCGCTGGCGTCGTAGACGGGACGCAGGATGCGAAGGGCGTCCTGGATGTCGGCGGTGACGAGGTCCCAGTAGCTGTCCACGATCGGGGTCTTGTCGGCTGACGAGCGTGCGGAACTGGCTGTCGTAGGCGTCGCCGGTCTCGATGGCCTTCTGGAAGATCGACGGGTTCGAGGTGATGCCCCGCACCCCGCGCTCGACCCAGCGCTCGAGCTCGCCGCTGGTGATCCAGCCGCGCTTGAGGTTGTCGAGCCACGGGCTCTGGTCCTGCTCGTCGTGCAGGTCCTGGAGTCGGGTCACCGGTGGGGCCTCTCGGGAGGAGCGATCGAAGTGGGTCGAAGATGTGGGTCAAGTCTGGCGCGATGTCCCGGTCGGCGCTCGCCCGAGGGCCGTCGAATCGCGGAAGTCGGCTCAGGAGGTGGCCTCGAGCAGGGCCACGGCGCGTTCGACCACGTTGTCGGCGGTGATGCCGAGCTTCTCGAGCACCACCTCGCCGGGGGCGCTGGCCCCGAAGCGGTCGATGCCGACGGAGTCGTCGGCACAGCGGCCAGCCGAACGTGACGCCGGCCTCGACCGACAGCGTCGGGACCCCCGCCGGGAGCACCGCGTCGCGGTAGTCGTCGTCCTGGCGCGGCGAAGAGCTCCCAGCACGGCAGCGAGACCACCCGGGCCGCGATGCCCTGCTCGGCCAGGAGGTCGGCCGCGTCGCGGCACAACCACACCTCGCTGCCGGTGCCGACCAGCACGACCTGCGGGTGGCCTGCGGGCTCGTGCAGCACGTACGCCGCCCTTGGCCACCGTCGGTGGCGGCGGTGCCGTCGAGCACCGGGAGGTTCTGGCGGCTCAGGATCAGGGCGGTGGGGCCGTCGTGCGTCGACGGCGACCCGCCAGGCCTCGGCGGTCTCGTTGGCGTCGGCCGGGCGGATGACACGCAGGCCGGGCATGGCCCGCAGCGCCGCGAGGTGCTCGATCGGCTGATGGGTGGGACCGTCCTCGCCGACACCGACCGAGTCGTGGGTCCACGAGAAGATGACCTTGGCCTCTGACAGCGCCGAGAGGCGCACGGCACCGCGCATGTAGTCGCTGAAGACGAGGAAGGTGCCGCCGACCGGCAGGATGCCGCCGTGCAGCGCCATGCCGTTCATGACCCCGCCCATGGCGTGCTCGCGGACGCCGAAGTGGATCTGGCGACCACTGGGGGAGTCGAACGCCTGGATGGTGGCGCCCTTCAGCTCGGTGCCGGTGTTGCCGGTGAGGTCGGCGCCGCCGCCGATCAGCCCCGGCACGACGTCGCGCACGCGTTCGAGGCACTGACCGCTGGCGCATCCGGGTGGCGACCATGTCGCCGACGGCCAAGGTCGGCAGCTCGTCCTCCCAACCTGGGAGCCCCTGGCCGGTCTGGGCACGCATCGATCGCGGCCCGGTCGCCGGACCAGGCGTCGTGGCGGGCCTGCCAGGCCTCCCGCTTCGCCTGTCCACGTCGGCCGGACCGGCGGTAGAAGTCGACCACGTCGTCGGGCACCCAGAACGGCTCGTCGGGCATGCCCAGGACCGCCTTGGTCGCGGAGCTCGTCCGCGCCCTTGATGGCGTAGCCGTGCGCCGCCGGGTCGTCGGTGTGCTCGGGCGACGGGTAGCCGATGTGGCTGCGCAGCACGATCAGCGACGGCCGGTCCTCGACGGCCATGGCCCGCCGGAGGGCCGCTTCGAGCGCGTCGAGGTCGTTGGCGATCTCGCCGACGTACTCGACGTGCCAGCCGTAGGCCTCGAAGCGCTTGACCGGGTCGTCGTTGAGGGCCAGCTCGGTCGGGCCGTCGATGGTGATGTGGTTGTCGTCGTAGATGTAGACGAGTCGACCCGAGCCCGAGGTGCCCGGCCAGCGAGGCCGCCTCGTGGCTGATGCCCTCCTCCAGGCAGCCGTCGCCGCAGATCACGAACGTGTGGTGGTCGACGACCTCGGGACCGAACCGGGCGCGCAGCCAGCGCTCGGCGATGGCCATGCCCACCCCGTTGGCGACGCCCTGGCCGAGGGGGCCGGTGGTGACCTCGACGCCCTTGGTGTGGTGCACCTCGGGATGGCCCGGGGTGGCGCTGCCCCACTGGCGGAACGCCTTGAGGTCGTCGAGCGTGAGGCCGTAGCCCGGTGAGGTGGAGCATCGAGTAGAGCAGGATCGAGGCGTGCCCGGCCGAGAGCACGAAGCGGTCGCGGTCGGGCCAGTCCGGCTCGGCCGGCGTCGTAGTGCATGATGCGGGTCCACAGCACGTGGGCCAGCGGCGCGAGCGCCATGGCCGTGCCCTGGTGCCCGGATCGGGCGGCGTCGGGGGCGTCCATGGCGAGGCCGCGGACGACGTCGATGGCCCGCTGCTCGAGCTCGGGGTTGGTCACGGTTCCTCCAGGAGAATGGTCAGACGGCGAGTCACCCTAGCCAACCGGGGTGACACCACGATCCGAGCCGGGCTAGGGCTTCGGGTCGGAGAAGAGGGCGAGCGACGCACTCGACCCGTGCAGGAACGAGCGGGTGCCGACCGGGCCGATCTCTCCGGCGCAGAACATGCCGGCCACGGCGGTCCCGACGGTGTCGCTCACCATCGCGGCGTCGTGGTCCGGTTCGCCGAAGAGCTGCACGCCCCGCCCGTTGCACGTGAAGACGAGGGCGGACGACGCCACCGCGTCGGCCAGCAGCACCCGCAGGTCCTCGTCAGCGGAATCGGCGTCCTGCACCTGGAACTGCACAGTGGTGCCGACGTCGATCTCGTCGGCGACCGCCAGGGCGCCGACGTCGGGATCCGCGCCCCGGAGCGGCGGATGAGGAAGTCGCCCCGATCGGGTTCGCGGGCCCGGAGGTCGACCACCCGCCCGAGCTGCAGCTGGGTCCGGACCAGCACCCGGTCACGCGGTGGAGCCGCCTCGACGACCTCCTGCAGCTTGCTCAGGGCCGATGCGCCGGCGATCTCGTAGACCATCGAGCGCTCGGCCCGGGTCACCGTGAACGGGTCGCCGATGGGTCGACAGCCCTGCGACACGAAGGTGGTCACCGGCCACTCCGGGCCGAGCAGCAGGCCGACCGCACCGTCGGTGTGCACTCGGTCGTCGACCGCCAGCCGGTTGGCGCCGTGCGCCGCGGGCCCCGACGCCAGTCCACCCACGACGGTGAGCCCCGGCAGCTGACGTGCCGCGGCCTCGAGGAACGCCTCGGTCGGGAAGGTGCCCGGGTCGGCCACGAGCAGCAACGTCGATCCCGGCCGGCCGGCCTCCTCGGGGAGCCCGATGAAACCGACCCGGAGGTCGGGGTCCGAACCATCCAGCTGACCGTCCACGTCCGCGTCGGTGTCACCCTCGACGAGAGGTCGAGCCTCCAGTCGAACGGCGGCGGCGTCGGCCAACCGACCGGCCCAGACGCTGATGGCGGCCTGCTCCTCGACCTCACGGGACCCACCGACCAGCGACACCACGGTCGCCCCGATGAGTGCCCTCGGGGCGAGGGTGGCTCGGACGGCGGCGCAGATGTCGTCGAGGGCGCCGAGGTGCGGACCGGTGACGAAGACCACCGTCACGTCAGGCTCGGGGCCGATCTGTTCGAGGAGGGAGCCCACCACCTCGCCGGTGGCATGGGTCGCCAACGGGTGCTCGGAGAGCGCAGCGGCGAAGGGCACGGTCGGCGCGGGCCTCGTCAGTCGACCGGCGGGAGCAGGGTGTACGGCACGACCGTGACCGGACCCAGGTCGACACGGCAGTGGGCCTCGATCGTCCCGAGCGTCTCGAACTCGAGCTCGGCCCGCACCAGCCGGTAGTTGAACTTGCCCGGCTCGACCTGCAGGGGTTGCACGTTGCGGGCGACCTGCTCACCGTCACGCTGGTAGGAGACCTCGAGCGCCCCGGTTCCAGGCTCTTCGGCTGCGCAGCGCACGATGACCACGAGGTGCGGTTCGATCGTGACCGGGACGGGGCCGGGTGCCGGCGCGGAGAACTGCACGCCGGTGAGGTCGATGCGGGTCGACGGACCCGGCACCTGGCGCAGGTCGATCGACTCGATGAACAGGGCAGCGACGATGTCCATCTGCGGACCCTACCGCCCTCGCGAGGACCCCGATCGGCGTGGTTCACGCGCAGCGTCGGCCCTTCCGGGCCCGACCTTCGGTACCCTGAGGCCGTGGCCACCGGCGCTGGGACGACGACGCGCGATGCGATCCTGCTCGAAGCGCGGCATCGCTTCGCCGAGCAGGGGTACGACGGGACGTCCCTGAACGAGATCGCCGAGTCGGTCGGGATCCGCCGCTCGAGCGTCCTGCACCACTTCCCTTCGAAGGAGGCCATCTACCAGGAGGTCTTCTCGACGGCGCTGTTCGAGTGGCTCGGCCGGGTCGAGATCGCCACCGAGGGTGACCACACGGGCGAGGGCTGGAGCCAGGTCGACCGGGTGATCACCGCCGGCTTCGAGTTCTTCCGCCAGAACCCGGACTTCGTCCGCATCGTGCGGCGCGAGGCGCTCGACGCCAAGAGCCCGCTGGGGGTCGACCTGGGGGTCGCGCTGCGTCCGGGCTTCGAGCGGGCGGTCCAGTACTTCGAGCGGGAGATGGGCGCCGGCAACTTCCGCAGGTTCGATCCCGAGCAGCTGCTGCTCACCGGCTACGCCACCCTGATGAGCTACTTCAGCGACGTGCCCTTCATCGAGGGGCTGCTCGGTCGGGACCCGCTCGCCGACGAGCTGCTCGAGACCCGCCTCGAGCACCTCCGCGACTTCTTCCGCGCCGCGCTCGAGCCGTGATCCGGCCTCGCCGGTCCGAGTGATCGGTCAGCGACCCAGCGCGGCCCGCACCAGCCGGTCCGTGGCGTTGCGGTCGAGTGTGACGCGCGCCAGGGCGGTAGCGCCACTCGCCGTCGTCGTCCTGGGCGATCACCGGTCGGAAGCTGCACCGCGGGCCCATGACCGACACCGTGTCGCGACGGACCGACGGCCACGTCGCAGCCAGCGCCATGCTCAGCTCGGTGAGCCGCCGAGGCTCTGCCGAGTCCGCGGTCGCCCGCAACAGCTTGACCGCAGTGAGCCCGAGCCGGGCCTCCGCATGCACCTGGTCGAGCCACGCGTCGGCCTCGGGCTCGAGCCCGGGTGCCTCGCAGGTTCGAGCCAGCCGAAGCCACTCCTCCAACGCATCCAGCGCACCCGCCTCGCCGGAGCCGAGGGCGGCATCGACGAGCGCCCAGGGGTGCACCCCGTCGCAGGCCTCGGCGAAGGTCCGGAGGGGACCGACGTCGGCAGCCCACGCCGCCTCGGGATCGAGCCCTCGGACCAGTGCCGCGACCGAGGCCAGCGCCGGCTTCGAGGCCATCGGCTGCACCATCGGATTGGCGAAGTACCCCGAGCAGGCCGCCGCCAGTCCCGGCTCACGCCCCCGAAGCGGACCCAGGAACAGGCGATCGTCCATCGCCAGGTCGTTGACGGGGTAGTTGTCCCACAGCAGCGGACGTCGCCCACCGAGCGCATCGGCCCGCGCATCTGCGTCGGCGACCGAGATCTCGTCGCACACGACCGTCGGTCCGGTCCATCCGATCGGCACGTCGCCGGGTGCCCCCGCGGCGAGGTCGTCGAGGTAGGGGGTGGACCGGTTGCCGGTGTACTCCGTCGGCATCAGGACGAGGGCGGCTCGGTCACCCAGGTGGTCACGCAGCCAGGTCGTCAGGTCGGCGTGGTCCTGCCCGAGCCCCGGCCGCACCGGGATGTCGTCGAGCAGCAGGGCCACGAGCCCGACGCCCACCTCCAGCAGCTGATCGACCTTGGTCTCCAGTGCGGCCCGGTCGTCGGGCGAGGCGTAGTCGATCGACAGACCCGGCGAGATGCCGAACCCGACCTGCAGCGTGCCGGCCTCCACCAGCCGCTCGAAGCCGTCGAGAGCGTCGCCGTCGTACGGGTCACGCCATCGCTCCCGGTGGAGAGGGTCGTCCTTCGGGGCGTAGACGTAGTGCGTCATGCCCCGCTCGTGGCACCAGCGCATCACATCGAGCCGCGCGTCCCAGGTCCACGGTGGCCCGTAGAACGCCTCGATCACGCCACTGGAGATCGGCTCGGACGCGGATGCAGAGGCCGTTGCAGCTGCCGGGGCCGGAGACATGGCTGAGTAGGGTACGCAGCCATGTCGAACGACGACCGCTACGACCGGCCTCGCGCCGGGCACCCACACCCTGTCCGAGGCCGAGTCCAAGGCGCTGCTGGCCCAGCACGGCGTGCCGATGCCGGCCGAACGGGTCGTGGCCGACGCGGTAGCCGCAGCCGACGCGGCAGACGCCATCGGCTACCCGGTCGTGGCCAAGCTCTGCGGTGACGGCATCGCCCACAAGACCGAGCGGGGGCTCGTGCGCCTCGGGCTCGGCGACGCGGCTGCCGTGCGCGCCGCGGCCGACGACCTGCTGGCGGCAGCCACCCCCGACGACGGCGAGGTCGGGGTCCTGGTGGCCCCCATGCTCGCGCGGCAACCGCGAGCTCATCGCCGGCCTGGCCGTCGATCCGCAGTTCGGCATGACCGTCGTGCTCGGCATCGGCGGCATCTTCGCCGAGGCCCTCGCCGACGTGTCGATCCGGCTCGTCCCGATCGAACGGGTCGACGCCGAGGAGATGATCGACGAGCTGCGCACACAGGCGCTGCTGGCCGCGTTCCGCGGCGAGCCGGCGGTCGACCGTGAGCGCCTCGCCGACGTCCTGCTCGGCCTGTCGCGCGCCGCCATCGCCACCCCCGAGCTGGTCTCGGCGGACGTCAACCCGCTGATCGTCGTCGACGGGGTGCCCGTCGCCGTCGACGCCCTGGTCGAGGTGCGCGATGCCCCAGGTCCACACCTGGAGCCGGCCCCGGAGGTCGTCCGGTGACTGCGTCGACCGAGCTCCGCGCCGAGCAGTTCCGGGCGCTCTTCGATCCCGCCGGCGTCGTCGTGGCCGGCGCCTCGACCCACCCCGGCAAGTTCGGGTTCGTCGCCCTGCACAACATCCTGGCGAACGGCTACGCCGGTCGGGTCTTCGCCACCAACCGCGAGGCCTCGCCCGTGCTCGGCATCGACACCGTGCCCGGCATCGAGGACCTTCCCGACGGGGCAGGCCGACCTCGTGTTCGTCTGCACGCCGGCGGCCACCAACCTCGATGTCCTCCGGGACGCGGCGGCCAAGGGCATCAAGGCCGCCTTCCTGGCGTCGGCCGGCTATGGCGAGGCAGGGGAGGACGGACTGCGGGCCCAGCACGAGCTCGTGGCCCTGGCCGACGATCTCGGCATGCTCATCGTCGGACCCAACGGCCAGGGCGTCATCTCGACCCCGTCGTCGCTGTGCGCCCAGATCGTGGCGCCCTACCCACCGGCCGGCCGCATCGGCGTGGCCAGCCAGTCGGGCAACTTCGTGTCGTCGTTCATGAACTACGCCTGCGCCAGCGGGGTCGGTATCAGCCGTGCGGTTTCGGCCGGCAACGCGGCGATGGTCGGCGTGACCGACTTCCTCGGCTTCTACGCCGACGATCCCGAGACCGATGTCGCGCTGGCGTATGTGGAGGGCATCTCGGACGGTCGACGCTTCTTCCGCGAAGTGTCCGCGGTGGCCGAGCGGATGCCTGTGGTGCTGGTGAAGGGGGGAGCCACCTCTGGCGGTCAGCGGGCCGCGGCCAGCCACACCGGGTCGCTGGCCACCGACGATCGGGTCTTCGACGGCCTGTGCCGCCAGGCGGGTGTCGTGCGGGCCCGGTCGATCGAGGAGGCCTACGAGCTGGCAGCCAGCTTCGCCACCCAGCCCGTGCCGCAGGGCAACAAGGTGGCCGTGGTGACGACCGCCGGAGGTTGGGGAGTGGTCACCGCCGATGCCATCGCTGGCACCGACCTCGACCTGCTGGCGCTGCCCGACGACCTGGTCGCTGCGCTCGACGCCGAGCTCCCTCCCCGCTGGAGCCGCAACAACCCGATCGATCTGGCCGGTGGCGAGACGAAGGACACCATCCCGACCATCCTCGAGATCGTCGCTCGCCACCCCGACGTCGACGCCATCGTGCTGCTGGGCATGGGCATCCAGTCGAACCAGGGCCGCATGGAGGAGGAGGGACCGTTCTTCCCGGACTTCGGGCTCGAGCGGATCGCCGCCTACCACGACCGCCAGGACGAGCGATACACGACGGTGGCGTCGCAACTCTCCGACGAGCTCGGCAAGCCGGTGCTGGTGGCCACGGAACTGGCCGTGACGTTCCCGGGCAACGCCGCGGTGCGGGGCACGGCCGCTGCCGGCAAGCTCTGCTACCCGTCGTCGAACCGGGCCGTGTACGCCCTGGCTCGCATGTGGGAGCACGCCCGCTGGCGTCAGCGGCGAGGGCTCTGAGGCCGCTCCCGACCGCCCGGCCTGCCACCCCTTTCCGGGCCCGGCCCCATAGTCTCGTCCGAATGCCCCGCCGCCCTTCCGCCGCCTCCGTCGCCATCGCGATGCTCTTCGCGCTGGTCGCGGGCTGGGTGGCGACGCCCGCCGCGCAGGCTGACTCGCCGGCCTCGGAGGCCGAGGCACCGGCGCCTCGATCGGTCGTCACCCCGGTCCTGTCCGCCCGGCGGGTCCCCGGTCTGCTGGCCGCCCACCAGGCCGACGTGGCGCTCCAGGCCGCCCTCCAGCCGATCCTCGATCAGTCCACGTCCACCACCTGCCTCACCGTGCAGGCGACGGGTCGGACCATCGAGAACGTGAACGGCGACCTCCCGGTGACGCCGGCCTCCACCGAGAAGCTGCTCACTGCCACCGCAGTGCTCGAGCGCATGGGCGAGGACGGGACCGTCACCACCGCCGCGGTCGCCGAATCCGCCCCCCAGGACGGGGTGATCGACGGCGACCTCTACGTGGTCGGCGCCGGCGACCCCCTCCTCGCAACCACCGGCTACCTCGCCACGTTCGACGAGCCCGACGAGCCCTACAACGACTTCGCCAAGCTGGCCGACGCCATCAAGGAGGCCCGGGTCACCGAGATCCACGGCAAGGTGATCGCCGACGAGTCCAAGTTCGACTCGGTCCGCTACCTGGCCACGTGGCCGAAGCGGTACATCACCGCGAACGAGGTGGGACCGCTCAGCTCGCTGATGGTCAACGACGGCTTCACCGGGTACACCGAGCACCCGGACGCGCCGGCGTCGATCCGCAGGCCGGGGGAGCCCGCCCAGTTGGCCGCCGAGACCCTCACGTCCCTGCTGGAGGAGCGGGGCGTGCGGGTGAGCGGAGCGCCGACCACCGGCACCGCGCCGCACGCGGCCACCACCGTCGCGTCGCTCGACTCGCTGCCCATGCGCACGAACGTGCGGGAGATGCTTCGCCGTAGCGACAACACCACAGCCGAGATCCTGCTGAAGGGGTTGGCCGCCCATGACGGTGGGCTCGGCACGACCGAGGCCGGCGCGGCTGTGGTGCAGGACACGCTGCAGCAGTTGGGGCTACCGGCCCACGGCTCGGTCACCGTCGACGGGTCTGGCCTCGACCTCGGCAACCGGGTCACGTGCAAGCTGCTCTCGGCCGCGCTCGACCACCAGGGTCCGGGATCGTCGCTGGCGGACGACCTGCCGGTCGCGGGGGAGTCGGGCACGCTGCGCAAGCGCATGCGGGGCACCGCGGCGGAAGGCAAGCTGCGGGCCAAGACCGGCACGCTGAACGAGGTCTCGGCCCTGGCCGGCTTCGTGAGGTCGGCGTCGGGCGAGGACCTCACCTTCGCCTTCATCATCAACGGCGCCCTGCCGAACGCGCTCACCCTGTCGGATCAGGTCGGGGTGGCCTTGGCGGACTACGGCAACGGCGTCTCGCTCGAGGCGCTCAGCCCCGCGCCCACTCCCTCCTGAGCTCGGATGGGCCTGAGGTTCACCTGGGCCCTGAGGGTCACAGGGGACTGAGGCCCAGCCGGGCCCGCACCTCCGGGCGGCGCAGCGGAGGCACCGTGGTCGGAGGCTGACGGCGGGCGGGCAGCCCGGCCAGCAGTGCTTCGGTGATCGCGGCCACCTCGAGCGAGGCGGTTCGCATGGCCTCGGCGATCGTGGCGTTGGGCTTCGTGATGCCCGAGACCTTCCGGATGTACTGGGCGGCGGCGGCCTCGATCTCCTCGCGGTGGCGGCGGGCTCGAGTCCTCGGAGTTCGGTGATGTTTCGGCACATGCGCCCATCGTAGGTATGCCGAGTCTCCTAGCCTCGGGCGATGGCCCTCCTGCCGATGTTCCCGCTCGGCAGCGTGCTGCTCCCGAGCGTCTTCCTGCCGCTGCACGTGTTCGAGCCGCGCTACCGCGAGCTGGTGCAGGTGTGCATCGACGGGGACCAGGAGTTCGGCGTCGTGCTCATCGAGCGGGGCAGCGAGGTCGGGGGTGGCGACCAGCGGTCCCACGTCGGCACCGTCGCCCAGATCATCGAGGCCGCGCAGATGCCGGACGGACGGTGGGCGCTGGGTACGGTCGGCACCCGCCGGATCCGGGTCCGCGAGTGGCTCGCCGACGAGCCGTATCCGAGAGCTGAGGTCGATGACTGGCCCGAACCCGATCTCTCCGATGCCGCGACGGTCGAGCTCGCCGGGTCGGTCACCGAGCTGATGTCGTCGTTGCGCCGCGTGCTCGCCCGTCGCTCCGAGCTCGGTGAGCCGACTGCACCGGCGACGATCGAGCTGGCAGCAGATCCCGTGCTCGCGAGCTACCAGGCCACCGCGGTCGCGCCCATCGGACCGGCCGACCAGCAGAAGCTCCTCGAGCAACCCGACGCGGCCGGTCGGATCGCACGGCTCCGCGTGCTGCTGGCCGAGGAGGAGACGTTCCTCGCGCAGCGCATGGCGCTCGAGACCGACGACGATCCGCAGGATCAGCCCTGAGGAGTGCTTGCGTCAGCGGGAGTACCGGGATACACCTTGCCCCTTCGCCGAGGGTGAACCGCTCGAACCGACCATCCCCGACAGAGGACCCACGTGGCCAAGCAGAAGACCATCAGCGAGATCGCCGCCGAGCTGTTCGAGCTGCTGAAGGCCTACGCCTCGCAGGAGACGATCGGCCCGATCAAGACCCTCGGGGCCTACGTCGCCTGGGGTGCCGGCGGCTCGCTGCTCGTGGCGCTCGGCCTGTTCTTCCTCGGCCTCAGCGGGCTGCGCGCCCTGCAGACCGAGACGAACGGCGTGTTCGACGGCGCCTGGTCATGGGTGCCGTACTTCATCGTCGCGGTGGTGCTGACCGGGGTCATCGTCCTGGCGGTCCGCCGCATCATCAAGGCGCAGAGCAAGGAACACGGGAAGATCGCATGAGCCCATCGTCCTCGGAGCCGACCCCCAGCCCCACCGCGGCCGAGCTCAGCGGCAAGACCATCGGCCGGGCCGACATCGAGGCCAAGCTCCGCGAGCTGCAGGGCGAGGTCGAGATCATCGGCGAGGAGGCGAAGAGCTACGCCCTCACCGTGGTGGCCATCATCGGGGTCGGCATCGTGGCCGTCGCGTTCGTGCTCGGGCGCCGACGCGGCCGCCGCAACCGCACCATCGTCGAAGTCCGGCGGTTCTGATGCTCGGCTACCTACGGGCCCGGGCCACCAGCAGCGGCTTCCTCGGCGGCAGCCGCATGTGGATCGGCATCGGCTTCGTCGTCTGGACGATCAAGTTCTTCCAGTGGCTCACCCGCGCAGAGACCGAGGTCATCTACCGCGACCGGCTCGGCACCGGGCAATCGGTGACCATCCACCACGGCCACGCGCCGCCGAGCAAGCGAGAGCGCAAGAAGACGGCCAAGCAGGTCAAGGCCGACACACGCCTGTCGAAGAAGACCTCGCAGTCGGCCAAGCGCCGGGCTCGGCAGGACGCGGAGCTCGCCGAGAAGGAAGCCATCCGGGCCCAGAAGCAGGCGAAGCAGGCCGCCCGCCGGGCCCGGAAGGCGGGCGAGCGGGCCGACGCGGCCTGATCCGGCCGCGGCCGCGTTGAGGGTCGAGCCGCCCCACGGGCCATCATGGACGCCGTGAAGGTGCTGCTGCGCAACCCCCGTCGTGAGGTCGAGGTCCAAGGAGCGATGCAGGTGTCGACCCTGCTCGGCCGGCTCGACATCAACCGTGAGTCGGTGCTCGTCATCCGCGACGGCACCATCGTCGCCGGCGACGGCTGGCTGAACGACGACGACGACGTCGAGATCCGTCCGGTCATCTCGGGCGGCATGTCGTGAAGTGCCGCGTCTGCCGCGAGCCGGCGATCATCGACATCCGCCGCCACAACGCCAACTTCTGCGCCGAGCACTTCCTGAAGCTCTGCCGCGACCAGACGGTCAAGGCCATCGAGCAGTTCGACATGATCCGCACCGGCGAGCGAGTGCTGGTCGCGGTGTCCGGCGGCAAGGACTCGCTCGCCATCTGGGACATCCTGCTCGACCTCGGCTACGACGCCGACGGCCTCTACCTCGGGCTCGGGATCGGCGACTACAGCGACGCGTCGGGCGAGTGCGCCCGGGCGTTCGCGCCGATCGCGGGGCGCCACGCTGATCGAGGTCGACCTGCCCGGCCGACTACGGCTACGACATCCCGAACGGGTCCCGGGCCGCCAAGCGGGTGCCGTGCTCGGCGTGCGGGCTCTCCAAGCGCCACCTGTTCGACAAGGCCGCCATCGACGGCGGCTACGACGTGGTCGTCACCGGCCACAACCTCGACGACGAGGCGGCGGTGCTGTTCGGCAACGTGCTGCGCTGGCAGACCGACTACCTCGGCCGCCAGCTCCCGGTGCTGCCCGGCCCGCCACGGCTTCCCCCGCAAGGTCAAGCCGCTGGTGCGCCTGGGCGAGCGCGAGATGGCCGCCTACTGCGTGGTCCGGGGCATCGACTACATCGTCGACGAGTGCCCCATGGCCGCCGGCAACAAGCACCTCGGCTACAAGGAGTCGCTCAACGCGGTCGAGGCCACGTCGCCCGGCACCAAGCACGACTTCTACTTCGGGTTCCTCGCCCGGGCCTCGGAGCACTTCCGGCCCGAGGCCGAGGGCGAGCAGGCCGACCTGCAGCCCTGCACGTCCTGCGGCGCGCCGACGACCGCCGAGGTCTGCGCCTTCTGCCGACTGGTCGACCGGGCCGGGGGCCACTTCCCCGACTCCGGTCCGGCCGAGCCGGTCCCCGTCGAGCTGAGCCCCACCAGACCGAACCCCGCCGGACCGACCCTCGTCCCCACCCCAGGAGCAACCGCGTGAGCCGTCCCCTCGAGGCCGGTGAGCGCGTCCTGCTCATCGACAGCAAGAAGCGTCGCTACCTCGTCACCCTCCAGGTCGGGGGCGAGTTCCACTCCCACGCCGGCTTCGTCCCCCACGACGACATCATCGGCCAGGCCGAGGGCCTGCTGGCCCAGTCGACCCGCAACGCCTCGTACCGCGTGCTGCGCCCGACGCTCGCCGACTTCATCCTGAAGATGCCGCGCGGCGCCCAGGTGATCTACCCGAAGGACCTCGGTCCGATCCTGATGCTGGCCGACATCATTCCCGGCTGCCGGGTGCTCGAGTCGGGCGTCGGGCTCCGGCGCGCTCTCGATGACGATGCTCCGGGCCGGTGCCACCATCACCGGCTACGAGATGCGCGAGGACTTCGCCAACCGGGCTCGCAGCAACGTCGAGTCGTTCCTCGGGGTCCGACGCGCTGTCGCGCTACGACGTGCAGGTGCGCGACTGCTACGAGGGGATCGACGAGACCGGCTTCGACCGCGTCGTGCTCGACCTCCCCGAGCCGTGGCAGGTCGTCAAGCACGCCGAGCGTGCGCTGACCCCTGGCGGCATCCTCGTCGCCTACACCCCGAGCATCACCCAGGCGGTCCAGCTGCGGGAGCGCCTCGAGCAGAGCGACTTCGCCATGGCCGAGACCATGGAGGTGCTCAACCGCGGCTGGCACATCGAGGGGCAGGCGGTCCGCCCGGACCACCGGATGGTCGCGCCACACGGGCTTCCTGACCCACGCCCGGCTGCTCGGTCGCTGAACCGGCGGCGGTGAACGTCCTCGACGTCCTCCTCGTCGGCGCCGCGGTGCTGGCGGCGTTCGGTGGCTACCGCCTCGGGTTCACGACACGCGTGCTGTCGTGGCTGGGGCTGGCCGTCGGCCTCGTGGCGGGCATCCGGGTGCTGCCTCGGGCGCTCGAGCAGATCGACCCGGTCGACCACGTCCGCGTCGTGCTGGTGACGGTCGGGGTGGTCGTCGTCTTCGCCGCCATCGGCCAGGGCGCCGGGCTCTGGGCCGGTAACCGCCTCGCACCCGACCTGCGGGCGCGCGGGGCGGTGGCGCACCGACCGCGTCCTGGGCGCGATCGCCGGCGTGGTCGGCCTGATCGCGCTGGCCTGGGTGATCCTCCCGGTGCTGGCGCAGACCCCGGGGTGGCCGGGCCAGCTCGCGACCGGGTCGGCGGTGGCCCGGGTCGTCGACGACGAGCTGCCGCCGCCCCCCGACCTCAGCCAGGCCCTCCGCTCGCTCGTCGGATCGGACAACTACCCGCAGGTGTTCGACGCGTTCCACCCCGCTCCGTCGGTTGGAGACCCTCCGCCCGAGAGCGGCCTCACCGACGCCGTGGCCGGCACGGCGGCCCGATCGGTCGTGAAGGTGGAGGGCGTGGCGTGCCGCCGGATCCAGGACGGCAGCGGTTGGGTCGTGGCCGACGACCTGGTGGTCACCAACGCCCACGTCGTGGCGGGCGAGGGCTCGAGCGAGATCGAGCGGAACGACGGCCGTCGGCTCGGTGCCGTCGTGGTGGCCTTCGACCCGGCCCGGGACCTGGCCCTGCTCCGCGTGAAGGGTCTCGACCGACCAGCCCTCCCCGTTGCCGCAGCCGCGAGCACCGGGCAGATCGGCGGCGTGTTCGGCCACCCCGGTGGCGAGCCGCTGCGCATCGCGCCGTTCTCGGTGGCCCGCAAGGTCGACGCCACCGGCCGCGACATCTACGACGGCGCATCCACCCGCCGCCAGGTGCTGGAGCTGGCCGCCGAGCCTGCGGCCCGGCGACTCGGGCTCGGCCCTCATCGACGCCCGCGGCGAGGTCGTCGGCATCGCCTTCGCCATCTCGACCGACCAGCCGGGCGTCGGCCTACGCGCTGGCGACCACCGAGCTCACCCCGCTGCTCGACGGGCCGCACGAGGGCCAGGTCTCCACCGGGACCTGCCTGGCCTGACGCCCGCGCCCGCCCGACGCTCAGTTCCAGCTCGGGTTCTTCTCGGCCATGGCCGAGCGGGCCTCGTCTCGGCGCAGGATCGCGCCCCACAGCTGCTCGGGGTCGGTGGTGAACACGTCGTCGGGTCCGGCGTCGAGCACGAACCAGGCCCCGGCCGCGACCTCCTCGTCGAGCTGGCCCACCCCCCAGCCGGCGTACCCGACGAACACGCGGGCCACCTCGATGCCGGCCGCTATGGCCTCGGGGTCCATGGCCAGGTCGACCGACCCGATGGCCCCGTGCACCCCGGACCAGCCGGGGCAGTCGATGGGCGTGCGCACTCGGGCCAGGCCCGAGCGCGACACCGGCGTCCACCGGCCCGCCGCTGAACACCACGTGGGGGCGCCCGGTGGCCGTCGACCACAGCGGCAGCGCGTCCACCACGTCGAACTCGCTCGGACGGTTGAGCACCACGCCGAGCGCCCCGTCGTCGCTGTGCTCGAGGACGTAGACGATCGTGCGATCGAAGTTCGGATCACCGAGGCTCGGCCCCGCGATCAGCAGCCGCCCACTCAGGCTGTCGGTCATCGTCAGATCATGGCGCGGACGCGAGTCCTGCGCCGCGCTAGGGTCCCGGCGCATGGTCTTCTACTACGCCGGCACCGTCATCTTCCTCCTCCTCGCGGTGGTCGTCGTCGTGGTCGGCATGCGTCAGTTCAACCGGCCGAAGTGCCCGAGCTGCGGGCTGTCGGTCGGTCGTGACCTGGCCAACTGCCCGTACTGCCACGCGGCCATGCGCGAGTGAAGGCCCGAACGCGGACGAGGGGCCCGGAGGCCCCTCGTGACGTGCTCGGTGACGCTCCGTTGGAGGGTCAGTCGATCTCGATGAAGATGCACTCGCCGGGGCACTCCTCGGCGGACTCGATGGTGGCTTCTTCCTGGCCGGCCGGCACGACGGCCAGGCCCTCGGCGCCGCCCGGGTCGGAGTAGACCTTGTCGCCTTCCTTGACGTAGGCCAGGCCGTCGTCGAGGAGGGTGAACACGTCGGGTGCGATCTCCTCGCAGAGCCCGTCGCCGGTGCAGAGATCCTGATCGATCCAGACCTTCATGGTGCGCCTGTACCTCTCTCGAGTGGTTGGGGTGGCAGTTGGTGGAGTGGCGGTGGTGCGGAAGCCGCACCGCTGGGACGAGTGTAGTCACGCTGGGCAATAAACACGGGGATTCCGATGGAAATGCCGGGACCGCGATGCCGGGAGCCCAGAGCGCGGACGTGAGGCCCGTGAGCGTGTCGCGGGCGGGCGGCGACGGGCAAATCGAGCGCCCGCCGGTGCTGCGAGCAGGTGCCGATCTCTCCATCGGTCAGTTCACGCGCAATTCCAGGTCAGCTCCATCGCTTCGGCCACTCACCGGTGTAGGGTCCGCAAAACACGGGTCGAGGAGGTGATTCTCGTCAACGAGGCCGAGTACGAACGAAGGCTGACCGCGTCCGACGCGGAGCTGGCCGAGCTGCGAGAGCAGGCGAAGGCGCTCGAGGAGGAGGTCATCTCCCTCCGGCGGCGGCTGCAGGACGCGCCCAAGCGGGTGCGCACCCTCGAGGAGCGCCTGCTCGAGACCAAGGGCCAGCTGGCCCAGGCCGTCTCGCAGAACGAGAAGCTGAGCTACACCCTCCGCGAGGCGCGCGAGCACATCGCCGCGCTGCGCGACGAGGTCGAGAAGCTCACCCAGCCGCCGTCGGCCTACGGCACCCTGCTCGGCGCCAACGACGACGGCACGGTCGACGTCTTCTCCGGCGGCCGCAAGATGCGCGTCGCCGTCCACCCCGATCTCGGCACCGACGACCTCGTCCGCGGCGCCGAGGTCGTGCTCAACGAGTCGCTCAACGTCGTGCTGGCCCGCACGCCGGAGATGACCGGCGAGGTCGTCACGTTCAAGGAGCTCCTCGACGACGGCGACCGGGCCATGATCGTCGGCCGGGCCGACGAGGAGCGGGTGGCCGAGCTGGCCGACACGCTCAAGGGCCGCAAGATCCGCGCCGGCGACAGCGTGCTGCAGGACAGCCGCTCGGGCCTGCTGCTCGAGGTGCTGCCCCGGCCCGAGGTCGAGGAGCTCGTGCTCGAGGAGGTGCCCGACATCTCCTACGACGACGTCGGCGGCCTCGACAGCCAGATCGAGCAGATCACCGACGCGGTCGAGCTGCCGTTCGTGCACCACGAGCTGTTCGCCGACTACCGGCTGCCCGCACCGAAGGGCATCCTGCTCTACGGCCCTCCGGGCTGCGGCAAGACCCTCATCGCCAAGGCGGTGGCCAACTCGCTGGCCAAGAAGGTCGCCGAGGTCAGCGGCGACAAGGACGCCCGCAGCTACTTCCTCAACATCAAGGGCCCCGAGCTGCTCAACAAGTACGTGGGCGAGACCGAGCGCCAGATCCGGCTGGTGTTCCAGCGGGCCCGGGAGAAGAGCGAGGAGGGCTGGCCGGTCATCGTGTTCTTCGACGAGATGGACTCGCTCTTCCGCACCCGCGGCACCGGCATCAGCTCCGACATGGAGTCCACGATCGTCCCGCAGCTGCTGGCCGAGATCGACGGCGTCGAGACGCTGAAGAACGTGATCGTGATCGGCGCCTCCAACCGCGAGGACCTCATCGACCCGGCCATCCTGCGCCCCGGCCGGCTCGACGTGAAGATCAAGATCGAGCGCCCCAACGAGGAGGCCGCGGCCCAGATCTTCGGCCGCTACCTCGAGAGCGACCTCCCGCTCGACGAGGGCGAGGTCGCGTCGCTGGGCGGCGGTGACCGCGACAAGGCGGTGCCGGCCATGATCGAGCAGACCGTCGCCGAGATGTACCGCGACGACGAGGCCAACCAGTTCCTCGAGGTCACCTACCAGAACGGCGACAAGGAGATCATGTACTTCAAGGACTTCTCGTCCGGAGCCATGATCGAGAACATCGTCCGTCGGGCCAAGAAGCTGGCCATCAAGCGCCTCATCGACAAGGGCAACCCGGGCATCTGCGTGAGCGACCTGATCGAGTCGATCCATCAGGAGTACAAGGAGCACGAGGACCTGCCCAACACCACCAACCCGGACGACTGGGCCAAGATCTCGGGCAAGAAGGGCGAGCGCATCATCTACGTGCGCACGCTCATCAAGAAGCCCGACGCCGACACCACCGGCGGCCGCTCGATCGAGCGGGTGGCCACCGGCCAATACCTCTAGGTGCCGGCGGGCGGTCGTCGGCCAGACTGGCCGCCATGCTCGACGCCGTCACGCTGACCGGGTCCCTCGTCCGCCTCGATCCGATCGGTCCTGAGCACGTCGAGGCCCTCGTCGGGGCGTCATCGGAGGACCCGGCGGCCTACCGCTGGAACACCATGCCGCGCTCGCACCGACGCGATGGCGTCCTACGTCGACGACGCCGTCGACTGGTGGCGCAACGGCGACGGTCTCACGTTCGCCACCGTCCGCCGAGCTGACGACCAGGTGGTGGGCTGCACCCGCTTCACCCGGGCCGAGTACTGGTCGTGGGCCGACAACAGCCCGCTCCGCCGATCCGATGGCACGCCCGACGTGGTCGAGATCGGCTACACGTGGCTGGCGGCTTCGGCCCAGCGGACCGGTCATCAACGTGGAGGCCAAGCGACTGATGCTGGCCCACGCGTTCGACACCTGGTCGGTGCACCGGGTAGCCCTCGACACCGACGTACGCAATCACCAGTCCCGCCAGGCCATCGAAGCACTGGGCGCCCGATTCGAGGGCGTGGTGCGGGCCGAGCGCATCGGCGCCGACGGCACGGTGCGCGACTCGGCCCGCTTCTCCATCGTCGCCTCGGAGTGGCCCGACGTCCGCGCCCACCTCGACCGCCGCCTCGCCGCGTGGGCCCGCCACCAGAACTGACGAACCCCAACCGGCAGCGAGCCTGCGAGCGAGGGGTTTCCGGACAGCCCTCGACCCGGCATGGATGCAGGTCGGAGGGGCGGCCCGGTACTCCGCAACGCGCACGCCGAACGGCGGTCAGACTCGCAGGCAGGCCCATCGGGTTGGGATAGTTCAGCACCCCGGCCTCGGCGACCCGGGCGGTGAGCGGCGCGATGAGCCTGATCGAACCGATCGGTGGCACCGGTGCCGAGCGCGGACCAGGGAACCTCGGCCAGCCGATCGGTGGTCGACTCGATGTCGCAGGTTGAGCGACCGACCGGCGTCGGTCAGCTCTCCGTCCGACGACGAGCCCCCGATCGGCCAGTCGGGCGGCGGAGGCATCCCACTGCCCGTCGGTCCAGCCCCGGGCACCCAGCTGGGACTGCCGGGTGACCGCCCCGACCGCGGCCAGCAGCACGTGCGCCTCGCAGCCGTCGAGGCCCGCCTCGACGAGCGCCGCGACGTGTCCGTCGCCCCGGTGCTCGCGCAGCACCGTGAGGGCCAGCCAGAGCTGCTGGTGGGGGAGCGCCGGTGCCTCGACCGAGGACCACGCCGCGGCAAGGGGCCGGCCCTCGATCGGGCATCGGTCGGCCGCGGCCCGGCGCCAACGCGGCGAGCTCGACCATCTCGGAGCTGTCGAGGGCTTCGCCCAGCACGCGACGCAGCACTCGGTCGACCGAGTCGAGCCGCGTGGCCAGCACGGCCTCGGGCGAGGCGAACCCCCACGCATCGGGCAGCGCCCGAGCCACCATCGGCGGGAGCGAAGTTGAAGAACGTGGCCGTCACCACCTCGGGCCCGACAGGCCCCAGCGGAGCGGCCCGACCCGCGAAGTAGCTCATCCAGAAGCCCTTGAGCCCCAGGGCCCTGTCGGCCTCGGGGATCTCCGGTGCGAAGTAGACGACGGCGTGCAGCGGCTCGAACGACGCCCACCGTTGCCGAGTGCTCTGGTCTCCCATGGCGAGTCATGTTGGCATGGACGCCAGTAAGGTGCGCGGGTGGCGATCACCAAGATCTGTGGCGTCGAGACCGAGTACGGCATCGTCATCCGAGGGGTCGACGAGTCCAATCCGATCGCCGCGTCCTCGATGCTGATCAACGCCTATCTGCACGAGACGCGCAAGATCGAGCCGGCGGCGGCCCCGAACGTCGGCTGGGACTTCGAGGACGAATCGCCCGGCAACGACGCCCGGGGCGGGCCGTCGGTGGGGGCCATGGCGCCCGAGGTCGAGACCCACCTCGTGAACGCGGTCCTCACCAACGGCGCCCGCTACTACGTCGACCACGCCCATCCTGAGCTGTCCACGCCCGAGTGCGCCGACGCCCGGTCGGTGGTGGTGTTCGACCGGGCCGCCGAGCAGATCCTCATCGAGTCGATGGACGCCGCCCGACGGGTGCTGCCCGAGGGGCAGGAGATCGTCGTCTACAAGAACAACTCCGACGGCAAGGGCAACAGCTACGGCTGCCACGAGAACTACCTCATGGACCGCCAGCTCCCGTTCGGTCGGATCGTCTCCCACGTCACGCCGCACTTCATCACCCGCCAGATCTTCACCGGGGCCGGCAAGGTCGGCACCGAGGCCAGCGGCCTCAACCACGTCGACGTGCCGTTCCAGCTGACCCAGCGGGCCGACTTCTTCGAGGAGGAGGTCGGGCTCGAGACCACGCTGAAGCGCCCGATCGTCAACACCCGCGACGAGCCGCACTGCGACGCCACCAAGTACCGGCGGCTGCACGTCATCGTCGGCGACGCCAACCTCTCCGAGGTGGCCACGTTCCTCAAGGTCGGCACCACCTGCCTCGTGCTGGCCATGATCGAGGACGATGCCCTGCCCCGCGACTTCCTCTTCAACGCCCCGGTGTGGGCTCTCCGCCGGGTGTCCTACGACATGACGCTGCGCGCCCCGCTCGAGCTGATCGACGGCACGACGGTCACCGCGCTCGACGTGCAGTGGGAGCTGTTCGACCGGGCCCGCAAGTACGCCGAGACCTACGGCCTCGAGTGCGTGGGCGAGGCAGTGGGCGCCGAGATCCTCCGACGCTGGGAGTCCGTGCTCACCGGCCTCGAGACCGACCCGATGGCGCTGGCCGATCAGCTCGACTGGGTCGCGAAGTACCGACTGATCGAGGGCTACCGGGAACGGCACGACCTCGAGTGGGACGACGCCCGCCTGGCCGCCATGGACCTGCAATACCACGACCTCCGGCCGTCGAAGTCGCTGTTCGCCCGGCTCGGCATGGAGCGCATCACGAACGACGAAGAGGTCATGGCCGCCCGCACCGAGCCTCCGACCGACACCCGGGCCTACTTCCGGGGCAAGTGCCTGCAGCGCTGGGCCGACGACATCGTCGCCGCCAACTGGGACTCGCTCGTGTTCGACATCGGCCGTGAGCCGCTCCGCCGGGTGCCGATGATGGAACCGTCGCGCGGAACCGAGGCTCACGTGGGTACGTTGTTGGCCGATTGCACTACAGCTGCCGAGCTGTTGGACCGACTCGGTACCTAAGGACCGGTCGTCAATGCCGACGGCGTACACGACCACCGGAGTTGAGAGGGCCCCCCATGGCTGAACGTGAGCAGATCCGCAAACCGGCACCGGCCAAGAAGGACGCCGAGGAGATCGACGAAGCTCCCGCCACGTCCGAGAAGGGCGAGAAGATCAAGGCCGAGCTCGACGACCTCCTCGACGAGATCGACGACGTCCTCGAGACCAACGCAGAGGAGTTCGTTCGGAGCTACGTCCAAAAGGGTGGAGAGTAGAGCACCACCCTGCCTGTATGTGCCTGACCCCTCGTGTACGTGACGCGGCACCGCGAAGCGAGCCAGTAGCCTGCCGCTCGTGACGATCCCGATGTTCTCGCCGACCGACGATCCCGGTCCCAACTTCGCCGAGCTGCTGCGCCGGGTGGGGCTCGAGCCGCCGACGCCGAAGTCCAGCCTCGAGGGCACGCTGACCATCACCCACGCCACCACGTGCGTGGCCGTGCGGTTCGCCGACGGGGTCGTGATGGCCGGGGACCGGCGGGCCACCAGCGGCAACCTGATCTCGCACCGGGCCATCGAGAAGATCTTCGCCGCCGACCGGCACTCGGGCGTGGCCATCGCCGGCGCCGCCGGTCCGGCCATGGACATGGTCAAGCTCTTCCAACTGCAGCTCGAGCACTACGAGAAGGTCGAGGCCTCGGCGCTCAGCCTGGAGGGCAAGGCCAATCAGCTGTCGTCGATGGTGCGCAACAACCTCCCAGCCGCCATGCAGGGCCTGGCCGTCGTGCCGCTGTTCGCCGGCTACGACCTGGCCCGCGGCAACGGCCGCCTGTTCCAGTACGACGTCACCGGCGGCCGCTACGAGGAGAGCAACTTCGCCTCCACCGGCTCGGGCAGCATGCACGCCGGCACGGTGATCAAGCTCGGGTTCCGCGAGGGCATGAGCCGCGAGGCCACGCTCGACCTGGCCATCAACGCGCTGTTCACCGCCGCCGACGACGACTCGGCAACCGGCGGTCCCGACATCGTGCGGGGCATCTACCCGACGATGGCCACGATCACCGCCAACGGGTTCGACCGGGTGCCCGATGCCGAGGTCGCCGAGCGGTTCACCGCCCTCATCGAGGTGTTGGCGGCCAGAGAGGCCGACACCTCGCAACGGGTGCCCGAGACCACGTCCGACCACGGGGGTCTGCAGTCATGAGCATGCCGTTCTACGTCGCTCCCGAGCAGGTCATGAAGGACCGGGCCGACTACGCCCGCAAGGGCATCGCCCGGGGTCGCAGCCTGGCCGCGGTCGTCTACGACGAGGGCATCCTCATCTGCGCCGAGAACCCGTCGTCGACCCTGCGCAAGATCAGCGAGATCTACGACCGCATCGCCTTCGCCGGCGTCGGCAAGTACAACGAGTTCGACCAGCTGCGCATCGCCGGGGTCCGCGCCGCCGACCTCAAGGGCTATGCCTACAGCCGCGAGGACGTCGACGCCCGCAGCCTGGCCAACCAGTACGCCTCGATCCTCGGCCAGGTCTTCACCCACGAGATGAAGCCGATGGAGGTCGAGATCCTCGTCGCCGAGGTCGGGCGCACCAGGGCCGACGACCGCCTGTTCCACATCCTCTACGACGGCACCGTCATGGACGAGAACGGCTCCACGGTGCTCGGAGGCGAGACCGAGGCCATCAACGCCCGGCTGACCGAGGCGTTCAACGACAGCCTCGATCTGGCCGGAGCGCTCAAGGCGGCGGTCGGTGCCCTCGCCGGACCGGACCGCACCCTGACGCCCGGAGAGCTCGAGGCAGCTGTGCTGGAGCGCACCGACGCCCGCCGGGCCTTCCGCCGCCTCGAGGACGACGAGCGCACCGCCCTCCTCGCCTAGAACTGGGCTGACGGTCAGCCCATCGCCAGCAGGCGGGCCATCACGAAGAGCACGACCACGGCCAGCAGCGCCATGGCCGTCGAGCGCCGATGGACGAACGCGAAGGCATGCTCTGGAGCGAGCGCGACCTCGTCGCCGTACAGGGCTTCGCTGGCCGGGAAGGCCAGAGCCCAGTCGTCATCATCGGCCGGCGGGAGCGTCGAGCAGCTCACGAGCGAGCTCGAGCTCGTCCTCGGGCACCAGGATCTCGACCCGGCTGAACGGGTAGACGCTGTCGCTGTCGCCTCGGGTCTGGCACAGCACACCTTCGGCTCCGAGGCGGGCCACCACGACCTTGGCCTCGAAGCCCCCGGACACAGAGGCCACCGGCAACATTCGGACGTCCACCCGGCGCAGGTTACCGGTCGGTGAACGACGACGGTACCGGGTGGTCCCACCGCATCCCGATACCCTCTCGCCATGGAGCGTCGCATCTTCGGCCTGGAGAACGAGTACGGGGTCACCTGCACGCTTCGCGGCCAGCGCCGGCTGAGCCCCGACGAGGTGGCCCGCTACCTGTTCCGCCGGGTGGTCTCGTGGGGTCGCAGCTCGAACGTGTTCCTCGCCAACGGCGCCCGGCTCTACCTCGACGTCGGCTCGCATCCCGAGTACGCCACGCCCGAGTGCGACTCGATCTACGACCTGGTCGTGCACGACAAGGCCGGCGAGCGGATCCTGGAGCAGCTGCTGGTCAGCGCCGAGCAGCGGCTGCGGGAAGAGGGCATCCGCGGCGTCATCTACCTGTTCAAGAACAACACGGACTCGGCCGGCAACAGCTACGGCTGCCACGAGAACTACCTCACCAGCCGGCGCGACGACTTCGCCCACTACGCCGAGGTGCTCATCCCGTTCCTGGTGAGCCGCCAGATCTACGCCGGTGCCGGCAAGGTCCTGCAGACCGCCCGCGGCGCGATGTACTGCGTGAGCCAGCGGGCCGAGCACATCTGGGAGGGCGTCTCGAGCGCCACCACCCGATCCCGGCCGATCATCAACACCCGTGACGAGCCCCACGCCGACGCCGAGCGCTACCGCCGACTGCACGTCATCGTCGGCGACTCGAACATGAGCGAGTACTCCACCTTCCTGAAGGTCGGGAGCGGCCAGCATCCTGCTGCGCATGCTCGAGGAGCCCAACGTCGTCCTGCGGGACATGACCCTCGAGAACCCGATCCGGGCCATCCGCGAGATCAGCCACGACATCACCTGCCGGCGCCGGGTGCGCCTGGCCAACGGCCGCGAGGCCAGCGCCCTCGAGATCCAGTCCGAGTACCTGAACCGGGCACTGAAGTACGCCGAGCGCCGCGAACTGAGCCCGCTCGAGACCCAGGCTCTCGAGATGTGGGAGCACTGCCTCACCACCATCGAGAACGATCCGCTCAAGCTCGACCGTGAGGTCGACTGGGTCATCAAGCACAACCTGATCGAGCAGTACCGGGCCAAGCACGACCTGCCGCTGAGCCACCCTCGGGTCGCCCTCCTCGATCTGCAGTACCACGACGTCAACCGCGACCGCGGCGTGTTCTACAAGCTGCAGAACCACGGGCTCGTCGACCGCATCTGCGACGACGCCGACATCGACATCGCGGTCGAGACCCCGCCGCAGACCACCCGGGCCCGGCTGCGCGGCGAGTTCATCCGCCGGGCCAAGGAGCGCAAGCGGGACTACACGGTCGACTGGGTGCACCTGAAGCTCAACGACCAGGCGCAGCGCACGGTGCTCTGCAAGGACCCGTTCAAGTCCCGCGACGAGCGGGTCGAGAAGCTCATCGCCTCGCTCTGACCCGCCTACGCTCACCCTCAGTAGGCTCCCCGCCGGTGGACAAGCTCGAACGCCTCCTGAACCTGATCACTGCGCTGCTCGAGACCACGCGCCCGCTGACCGCCGACGAGCTCCGCGGCCGGGTACCGGGCTACCCCGACAACCTCGCGGCGTTCCGTCGAGCGTTCGAGCGGGACAAGGACGACCTCCGCGACATGGGCATCCCGCTCGGTCTACGAGCCGGTCGCCCGGCGTCGACCCGCCCGATCGACGGCTACCGCATCGATCGCACCCGCTACTACCTTCGTGACCCCGGCTTCGAGCCCGACGAGCTGGCCGCGCTCAACCTGGCCGCGACCGCCGTGACCCTCGACGGCATCGAAGGCGTCGAGGGGCTCTGGAAGCTCGGTGGGGTCGTCGAGTCGGCAGGGGAGGAGCCCGCCCTCGACGGCGCGCTGGCCGCGTTGCCGGCCGACCCCAACCTCCCCGCCCTCTACCAGGCGTGCACCGAGAGGCGGACGGTGTCGTTCACCTACAACGACGAGGTCCGCACCGTCGAGCCGCAACAGGTCGGCTACCAGCGCGGCCACTGGTACCTCACCGGTTGGGACCAGGGCCGCGACGGCGAACGCAACTTCCGCCTCGACCGCATCGACGGTGCCGTGCTGACGAGCGCCCCCGGGGCGTTCGCCACGCCGGAGAGCCGGAGCTGGGCTGCCGGGCGATCCGTGGCTGCTCGGCGAGGGCGACGAGGTCGTCGCCCGTCTGCTGGTCGACCCCGACCAGGCCACGTGGGCCGCCCGCCAGCTGGGCGAGAAGGTGCCGGCCGAGGCCCGGGGCGACGGGTCGGTGGTGTTCGACGTGGCCGTGACCAACTGGCCGGCCTTCCGATCCTTCGTGCTGACCTTCCTGGACCACGCCGAGGTGCTCGGCCCACCGGAGCTGCGGCGCCAGATGGTCGACTGGCTGACCGAGGTCGGCACGTGACCCGGCCGGCCGCGTCCGAGCGGGTCGCTCGCATGCTCAGCCTGGTGCCGTGGGTGGCCGCGCAGGGGAGCGCGTCGGTCGAGGAGATCTGCCGGCGCTTCGAGATCGACGAGCGCCAGCTGCTCAACGACCTGACCACCGTGTCGATGGTCGGGCTCTACCCCTACACGCCGGACGTGCTCATCGACCTGCGGGTCGAGGACGGCCGGGTCGAGATGGGCCTGCCCCAGGCCTTCCACCGGCCTCTGTCGCTGACCCCCGAACAGGGCCTGGCGCTCGTGACGGCCGGGTCGACCCTGCTGGCCACCCCCGGGGCCGACCTCGACGGTCCGCTGGCCCGGGGCCTGGCCAAGCTCGCCGGCGTGCTCGACTCGAGCGGCTCCGCCACCGTCGACGTACGACTCGGCGATGTGGCCTCCGACGTGCTCGGTGTGCTGCGCTCCGGGCTCCACGAGCACCGCCAGGTGGCCATCGACTACTACGTCTACGGCCGCGACGAGCTGACCCGTCGGGTGATCGAGCCGCACCGGGTGTCCACCGACCAGGGCCAGTGGTACGTCTCGGCCTACTGCCACCTGGCCGAGGGAGATCGCCTCTTCCGCATCGATCGCGTGCGATCGGCCGAACTGCTCGACGAGCAGTTCGAGCCTCCGGTCGACGTCGTCGACGACGGGGTGTTCAGTCCCACCGGGGATGAGCCACGGGTCGAGATCGACCTGGCCCCCGAGGCCCGATGGGTCATCGAGCAGTACCCGACCGAGGGCGTGGTCGAGCTGCCCGACGGACGCGTCCGGGTCACGCTGGTCATCACCGCCCGGGCCTGGCTCGAGCGGCTGCTGCTGCGCCTGGGCCCGCTCGCGGTCGTCGTCGAGGGCCCGGACGACCTCCGCCGGGCCGGGTTCGAATCGGCCCGACGGCTGCTGGCCCGCTACGGCGCGACCGCGCCTGGATCGTGACACCCGGCCCGTGCCAGCCGCACGGGTGCGGCCGAGGTCGTGCGCTACCCTCGGCGCTCGAACACTCCGCTCTCGCAAGGACGCCTGCTCCGCATGACCTCTGTCGAACCCGTTCCCGAGGGCAGCGGGTCAGAAGCTCCTGAGCCGGCCGCGGACACGTCGGCCAGCTGGGTTCGCGGTGCGGTCGAGTGGATCGTCGTCATCATCGGTGCGGTGGCGGTGGCGCTGGTCATCCAGCTCACCTCGATCCAGGCGTTCTACATCCCGTCGAAGTCGATGGATCCCACGCTGGAGGTCGGCGACCGCCTGCTCGTCAACAAGTGGAGCTACCGGGTCCACGACGTCAACCGGGGCGACATCGTGGTGTTCGAGCGACCGGATGGCGAGACCAGCGACATCAAGGACCTCGTGAAGCGGGTCATCGGGCTCCCCGGCGAGACGGTCACCATCAACGACAACCACGTGCTGATCGACGGCCAGGTGCTGAACGAGCCCTACCTGCCCGAGGGCACCCAGACGCTGAACGTCGGCACCTATCCCTGCCCGCCGAGCAACCCCTGCCAGATCCCGGAGGGGCACGTGTGGGTGATGGGTGACAACCGCATCGACTCGAAGGACAGCCGGTACTTCAACTCCATACCGGAATCCAAGATCGTGGGTCGGGCGTTCTTCCGCGTGTGGCCGTTGGGCCGCATCGGTGCCCTCTGAGCGGTCGCACGGGCGTCGGCTGCTCGAGTGGGCCCTCGTCATCGGCGGCGCGCTCGTCGTCGCCTACCTGATCCAGCTCACGTCGCTCCAGGCGTTCAGCATCCCCTCCGACTCGATGCTGCCGACGCTGCACCGCGGCGACCGCGTCCTCGTGAACAAGTGGAGCTATCGGGCCCACGACGTGCATCGGGGCGACGTGGTGGTCTTCAGTCGGCCGCCCGCAGTGACCGACACCACGATCGACGACCTCATCAAGCGGGTCGTCGGGCTGCCGGGCGAGCGCGTCACGATCACCGGGGGCCACGTGGAGATCGACGGCCGGGCGCTGGCCGAGCCCTACCTCCCGGCCCGCACCCGAACCGACCCCGTCGGGCCGGTGACCTGCCCGCCCGAGCACCCGTGCGTGATCCCCGAGGGTGAGATCTGGGTCATGGGTGACAACCGGACCAACTCCCAGGACAGCCGGTGGTTCGGCTCGATCCCCGAGTCGACCATCGTCGGTCGGGCCTCGGCCCGGATCTGGCCCCCGAACCGGCTGGACGGTTTGTAGTCAGCGCAGGGTGTGCGTGTCGACGGCAGCTACCAGAAGGTCGACGTGGTCGGAGTAGATGGCATCGATGCCCATGCCGAGCAGGTCGAACATGATGCGGTCGAACTGCGCGTCCCAACCGAAGGCCAGCACCTCGAAGCGGTGATAGAGCGTCACGAAGCCGCCGCTCCACTCCGAGTGGTGGAGGTTGACGGCGTCGATGCCGAGCCGGGCCAGGTCGGCGGCGTGGCGCTCGGGGCCTCGATCGAGGCGGCCCATCCGGGTGGAGTGCACCAGGCGCACACCGCTCCACCGCTCCCGCCAGGCCGTCAGCACGTCGAGGTCCCAGTGGCAGAGCCACAGCCGGTCGAGCGCCCCGGACCCGGCCGCCTCGGCGGCGGCGATCACCGCGTCGACGGCGGCGACATCCTTCACGTCGAGCGAGACATCGTGCCCGGTGCCGCACTCCTGGTAGAGCTCCGCCAGGGTCGGGATCGATGTGGGCAGATCTGCACGGCGTAGCTTGTCGATGGAGGTGCGCCGAAGCCGGCCCCCGACGATGCCGTCATGGTCGAGCACCGCGGCGCCGTCGGCAGTGAGCCATACGTCGCTCTCGAGTCCGGTGGCTCCCAGACGCTGGGCCAGGTGGAAGGCCTCGAGCGTGTTCTCGGGCGCGTGGCGCGCGCTCCGCGGTGGGCGAACGCAATCGGTGGTGTCCGCAGGGAAGGCAACCGGGGAGGCACACGGTCATGGTGGCACAGGCCCATCCGCCACCCCGACGGGCGTATGCGCCAGGCTCTGCGAGCACCAGGGTCGGAGGGAAATGAGCCGTTCGACCCACCCCTGTTGTCTCAAGGCATCCGGAGCGGTTGCCGATCGGGTGTAAGAGCGTGACCGACGCAGGTTGGGCAGAGGAGAGGGCAACGGGGATGGCGACGATTCGGGCGAGTTGCAGCGACTGCGGAGATGTCGAGTTGACCACGGCGGACGTCCACGTCCGGGTGTGCGAGTTCGACAACCAGGGGACCTACTCGTTCCGTTGCCCGGTCTGCCTCATGACCGTGGTGAAGCCGGCCGAGGCCCGGACGGTCGACCTGCTGGTCGCCTCCGGCGTCTCCTACGAGACCTGGACCCCGCCGCTCGAGCTGAGTGAGCACCGAGGCGACGGAGACCCGATCAGCCACGACGAGCTGCTCGACTTCCACGACCTCCTGAGCGACGACGGCCGCCTGATGGACGCGCTTTCGCAGCTGCTCGACCGATGAACCGGGCCCCTGCCCCGTACACTCGGCGGCCATGAGCTCCCTCTGGTTGATGCCGGCCGTCCTGGCCGTGATCGCGGTCCTCCTCGCCTGGTGGACGTTGCGCACCGTGAACGAGCAGTCCGAGGCGCTCCGCCGAGACCTCCGGGCCATCCCGGTGCTGGCCGATCGGTCGCGTGCGGTTCGCGCCCAGGCCGAACGCACGCAGGGCGCCACCGATGCCACCGGCGACTACTTCGGGGCCTGGCTGCACAAGTAGGCTGCGGCCCATGTTCAACGTCGGTGGTGGTGAGATCCTCGTCATCCTCGTCATCGCCCTGATCGTGCTCGGGCCGGACAAGTTGCCCAACGCCGCCCGCCAGGCCGGTAAGTACCTGCACGAGTTCCGGCGGATCTCCTCGGGCTTCCAGGACGAGATCCGAGGGGCGATGGACCTCGCCGGCTCGTCGCCTGACCCCACGCCCGTCCAGATGGACCCTGCCGAGCCTGCCGAGCCGGGCATCGTGTCCGAGACGGTGGCGATGTCCGGCGGGGAGCCCTCCACGACGTTCGAGGGAACGGCCGACACCGTGGATACGGGCCTCCTCGCCGAGACCGTGGCGATGACCGACGGTGAGCAGGACGATGATCCGGCGACCGACCGCGCGTCGGACCTCCCGTCGATGCGCGCAGCAGCCACACCGACCAAGGTCGGGCCCAGCACCGACGTGGCCGAGGCCGAGCTGGCCGTGACCCAGGCCAAGCTGGCCGCCGCGCAGGCCGAGCTGGCCGAAGCCGAGGCCAGGCTGGCCGAGGCCCGCACCGTGGCCGGCACCGAGCCGAGCAACGCCGCGCCACTCGACCCCGCCAACGATGCCGGCTCGGTTCCCCCCGACTCGACTCGTGCCTGACCCGGACACCCCGGCCCGATGATCGACGACGCGACGGAGACCCGCACGGCCGGAGGGCACATGACCCTCTGGGAGCACCTGGCCGAACTGCGATCGCGCATCGTCAAGTGCGTGATCGCGATCGCCCTCGGAGCGGTCGTGGGCTGGATGGTCTTCGGCCCCCTGCTGGGGTTCCTGCAGAAGCCGTTCTGCGATCTCATGAACGGCGAGAACTGCGACCTGATCGCCACGGGGCCGCTCGACGCCTTCACCCTCCGCATCCAGATGTCGGTCTACGTGGGGCATCGCACTGGCCATGCCGGTGCTGCTCTGGCAGCTGTGGCGGTTCATCACCCCGGGCCTCTACCCGAACGAGAAGAGGTACGCCCTGCCGTTCGTGTTCTCGGCGCTGCTGCTCTTCTTCTTCGGTGCCGCGGTCGCCTACCTCACCCTGAACCCGGCCCTGCAGTTCCTGGGCAGCGTCGGCGCCGGCAAGATCACGCCGTTCTACACCGCCCAGAGCTACGTGAAGCTCATCGTGTTCATGATGCTGGCGTTCGGCGCCGGCTTCGAGTTCCCCGTATTGCTGGTCGCGCTCGAGATCGCCGGCATCCTCACGCCGAGGCAGCTCAGTGGGTGGCGTCGCCAGGCCATCGTGATCATCACCATCGTGGCCGCCGTCATCACCCCGAGCGGTGACCCGATCAGCATGCTCGCCCTGGCGATCCCGATGTACCTCTTCTACGAGGCGTCGATCGTGATCGGGTGGGCCTACAACCGCCGGAAGCGCAAGAGGACCGCCAAGGCCGCGTTGGCCGACTCCCCGTCCTCCGGAGGAGCCGACGGGGACTCGTGACCCCTGACTTCGAGCTCGACCGGTTCCAGCTCGAGGCCATCGCCGCCCTCGACCGCGACGAGTCGGTGCTGGTGGCCGCGCCGACCGGCGTCGGGCAAGACCGTCGTGGCCGAGCACGCGGTGGCCCGCGCCGTTGCCTCGGGCGGCAAGGCCTTCTACACGACGCCCATCAAGGCGCTGTCGAACCAGAAGTTCCACGACCTCGTCGAGCGCCACGGGCGCGACGGCGGTCGGGCTGCTGACCGGCGACAACGCCATCAACGGCGACGCCCCGATCGTGGTGATGACCACCGAGGTGCTGCGCAACATGATCTACAGCCGGTCGCCGGCGCTCGACGGCCTGCGCTGCGTCGTGCTCGACGAGGTGCACTACCTGCAGGACGCCTACCGGGGCCGGTGTGGGAGGAGGTCATCATCCACCTCCCGCCCGAGGTGCGGCTGGTCTGCCTGTCGGCGACGGTGTCGAACGCGTCGGAGCTGGCCGAGTGGATCTCCACGGTGCGGGGGCCGACCACCACGGTGCTCGAGACCGAGCGCCCGATCGAGCTGGCGAACCTCTACATGGTGGGCGAGCGGGGAGGCGAGCAGGCGGTGACTGATCCCGACCCTGGTCGACGGCCGGCCCAACCCCGACGGCGACCGGTTCGACGCGGTGGCCCGTCATCCCGGACGAGGGCGGCCGCGACGGCAGTGGTACACCCCCCGCCGGCTCGAGGTCATCGACCTGCTTGCGCGAGCGCGAGCTGCTGCCGGCGATCTACTTCATCTTCAGCCGGGCCGCCTGCGACGACGCGGTGCAGGCCTGCCTCGACGCCGGGCTGCGGCTCACCGAGCACGAGGAGCGACGGCGCATCCGCGAGATCGTCGAGGGCCACGTGGCCGCCCTCAGCGACGACGACCTCGCCGTCCTCGGCTACGACCGGTTCTGGCCGGGCTCGAGGCGGGCCTGGCCGCGCACCACGCCGGGATGGTGCCCGCCGTTCAAGGAGGCGGTCGAGGCCTGCTTCGTGGACGGACTGGTCAAGGTCGTGTTCGCCACCGAGACCCTCGCCCTCGGCATCAACATGCCGGCCCGCACCGTGGTGATCGAGAAGCTCACCAAGTTCACCGGCGAGCGCCACGAGTTCCTCACCCCCGGCCAGTACACCCAGCTCACCGGTCGGGCCGGCCGCCGCGGCATCGACACGCAGGGCCACGCGGTCGTGCTGTGGTCGCCGTTCGTCCCCTTCGGCGAGGTCGCCGGCCTGGCGTCGAGCCGGAGCTTCACGCTCACGCTCCGCGTTCCGCCCGACCTACAACATGGCCGCCAACCTGGTGCGCCGCTACGCCGCCGACGAGGCCCACCACCTGCTGAACCTGTCGTTCGCGCAGTTCCAGGCCGACCAGGCCGTGGTGCGGATGGAGACCCGCCTGGCCAGGCGCGAGTCGGCGCTGGCCGAGGTGCGGGCCGAGGCCACGTGCGAGCGGGGCGACATCGACTCGTACCGGGCGCTGGTCGTGGCCGCCGAGCGGGCCACCGGCAACGAGCGAACCGACGGACCCGGGAGCGACCGGCACCAGGCCCGGGCGCAGATCGAGCTGGCCATGAGCCGCCTGCGACCCGGCGACGTGATCCAGCAGCCGGGACGCAACGCCGATGCCCACTACGCCGTGCTCACCGTGGCTCGACGCAAAGGCGGCGCGGTGCGGTTGCGGGTGCTGACCAAGCGGGGTCGGGTCGTCAGCCTGGCCGGCAACGACTTCGATGGATCGACCGGAGGTCGTGGGCAAGGTGACCCTCCCGGTGCCGTATCGCCCCCGACGACCGGGGCTTCCAACAGGAGCTGGCCGGGGAGCTCCGTGATCTCCCCACCACGCCCGCAGGCCCGGGCCGCGGTCGGCCGGACCGCCCGCCGAGGGAGCACCGGGCAAGAGCGCTCCCGAAGCTGATCTGGCTCGACCTCCTGGCCCATCCGGTGGCCGACTGCCCCGACCGGGACCAGCACCTGCGGGCCGCCCGCCAGGCCGAGCGCATCGCCCGCGAGGTCGCCGACCTCAAGCGCCAGATCCGAGGCCGCACCGAGTCGCTGGCCCGGCGGTTCGACCAGGTCCTGCAGCTGCTCGAGGCGTGGGGCTACCTCGACGGCTGGGCGCTCACCACGTGGGCGAGCGGCTGGTCCGCATCTTCCACGAGAGCGACCTGCTCATCGCCGAGTGCATCGAGTCGAGGCTGCTCGACGGGCTCGAACCCGCCGCGCTGGCCGGCCTGGTGTCGTGCTTCACCTACGAGCACCGCAGCAGCACCCCGGCCGCGGCGCCATGGTTCCCGTCGGCCAACGTCGAGCACCGGTTCGTGCAGATGACGCAGCTGGCCGCCGAGCTCGACGCCGACGAGGAGGCCGTCGGGCTGCCCCTCACCCGGCCGCCCGATCCCGGGTTCCTCGCCCTGGCCCACGCCTGGGCCGCGGGCCAGCCCCTCGACGAGATCCTCGAGGACGAGGAGCTGTCGGGCGGCGACTTCGTCCGCAACGCCAAGCAGCTCATCGACCTGCTGCGCCAGGTGGCCGAGGCCGCCGCCGATCCGGCCACCGCCCGCACCGCCCGCGCAGGCCGCCGACCTCATGTTCCGGGGCGTGGTCGTCGGCGTCGTCGGTGGTCCCGCGAGTCCGCCGAACGACCGATGACGATCGAACCGTGACGATCGAGAAGGGCGAGCCGTGGGGTCGGCCGGCGCCGCTGCCCGCCGACGGCGCGTCGTGCGCAGCGACGCCGAGGCCCGGGCGGTCGTCAGCCGGGCCGCGCCGAGCCGGGAGCCCGGTCCCCGCCGCTCGGCCTGCTCGGCGGCGACCTGTGCCGCACGCTCGGGCGGCCGGCGACGAGGCGCGGCTGCGGTCCGCCGACGCCATGACGTTCCCGTGTCGACCTCGGGCGTTGCCGTCGACGGCGAGCGCCACTGGTTCGTGGCCCACCTCGTCGCCCGCCGTCGTGGTGGCGAGGGCGAGCCGTCGCGGTCATGAACGCCCAGTGGCTCGGGGCACTGGGACCTCGGCCCCCGCTCGCATCCCGAACGACGGCCTGCTCGACATCACCGACGGCGACCTGCCGCTCGGCGACCGGTGGCAGGCGCGCCGGCGGCTGCCCACCGGCACCCACCTGCCCCACCCGGCATCGCGGTCAGCCGGGCCGCGCACGGCCGACCTCGACGCTCGACCCGTCGCTCGACATCTGGCTCGACGGCGAGAAGGTCGTGCGGGCCGTCGGCTCGTGCTCGGTCCACGTCGAGCCCGACGCCCTCCGCGTCGTGGTCTGACCGGCACGGGCCTGCCGCGGATGGACCTCGACGACGGCCAAGACCCGCCTGATCGACGAGGTCGACAGGCGGGCCGACCTGCTGCTCGACGCCTCGCACCAGATCCACGAGCACCCCGAGCTGGGCTACGAGGAGGCCTTCGCCCACGAGCTGCTCACCGGCATCGCTCGAGGACGAGGGCCTCGCGGTCGAGCGCGGCGCCTACGGCCTCGACACCGCGTTCGTCGGCCCGGGCCGGCACCGAGGGCCCGACCATCGCCGTGCTGTGCGAGTACGACGCCCTGCCCGGCATCGGCCACGCCTGCGGGCACAACATCATCGCCGCCGCCGGCCTCGGCGCCGGGCTGGCCGCCGCCGCGCTGGCCGACGAGCTCGGCGGCCGGGTGCGTCGTCCTGGGCACGCCGGCCGAGGAGGGCGGCGGCGGCAAGGTCCTGATGATCGAGCGGGGCGCCTTCGACGGCGTCGACGCCGCGATGATGGTGCACCCGGCCGGCGCCGACCTGCGGGCCATGAACGCCATCGCCATCCAGCAGATCTGGGTCGACGTACCACGGCGCAGGCCGCCCACGCCGCCGCCTTCCCGCACAAGGGCCGCAACGCCCTCGACGCCGCGGTGCTCGGCTACATGAACGTCGCCGCGCTGCGCCAGCACATCCGGCCCGACGAGCGCATCCACGGCATCTTCACCGACGGCGGCGACAAGCCGAACATCGTCCCGGCCCGCGCCGCGGCCCAGTGGTACGTGCGGGCCGCGCACCCTGCGCGCGCCTCGAGCCGCTCAAGGCCCGGGTGCTGCGCCTGCCTGCAGGCCGGCGCCGACGCCGCCGGCTGCACGATGACGTACGACGTGGAAGGACCCGGCCTACGCCGACATGCGCGACAACGCAGCCGATGGTCGACCTCTACGCCGACAACGCCGGCCCGGCTCGGCCGCACGCCCGCTCGACCCGACCGACGGCGTCCTCGGTGGTCGGCAGCACCGACATGGGCAACGTCAGCTACGTGGTGCCGACCATCCACCCGATGATCAAGGTCGTCACCGCCCCACGTCGTCGATCCACACGCCCGAGTTCGCCGAGCTACGCCGGCGGGCCCGAGCGGCGACCAGGCGGTGCTCGACGGGGCCAAGGCGCTGGCCATGACCATCGCCGACCTCTGGCTGCGACCCGGAGGCGCTCGAGCCGGCGTCCGAGGCCGAGCTCCGGCGGACGCCCATCGAGCAGTGCGGCGGTGACCGCGACGTGCCCACCGTCCGTCTGAGCACGCCCCGAACGGCATCCCGAGCCATCCGCGGCGGTCCGGTCCGACCTTCTACGCTCCCCGACCGTGACCGTCTACGTCGCCGAGGAGTTCACGCCCGACGAGGCCGACGTCCTCCGGCGCTACTTCACCAACCTCGACGGCCCGGTCTTCGCCCTGGTCAACCTGCCCGAGGTGGTGAAGGGCGCGCTGTTCGCCCGCTACTCGCGCTCGTCCAAGAGCCTGCGGCGCCTGTTCCTCGACGAGTTCGTCGGCGAGCTCGACATCACCGGCGACGCCACCATCGACGCCACCGTCGGCCTGCGCCGGGCCGAGGAGCTCTACGACCGGGTGTTCTTCGAGTACGGCGACGACTCGGTGGCCCAGCTCGGCGGCGTGCACCTGGCCTGCGAGCAGGCCTCGAACCTGCTCACCAAGGTGCTCGAGTGGGGCCGGCTCATGGCCTACCTCGAGCAGTCCACCCGCTACATCGCCTACGACGCCCGCCTCGGCGGCCGCTACCGCTACTACCGCGACCCCGACGTGCTGCAGTCGCCGCTCGGCACCCGCTACGTCGGCGACATGGACCGGCTGTTCGACACCTACGCCGAGCTGCTGCCGCCGCATGCAGGACTTCTTCCGCGAGCAGTTCCCCGAAGGAGCGCCGGCGACTCCGACTTCGTCTACCGCCAGGCCATCCGGGCCAAGGCGTTCGACGCGCTGCGCGGCATCCTGCCGGCCGCGTCGCTGTCCAACGTCGGCATCTACGGCACCGGCCAGGGCTACGAGCAGCTGCTGCTGCGCATGCGGGCCCACCCGCTGCCCGAGGCCCGCGCCTACGCCGACCTGATGCTCACCGAGCTGCGCAAGGTCATCCCGTCGTTCCTCAAGCGGGTCGACCTCGACGACCGCGGCGTGGCCTGGAGCGACTACCTCGGCACGCAACCGCGACGCCATGGACGACGTCGCCGACGCGGCTGCTTCCCGGCCGACGACGCCGAGCCGATCCGGCGCCGCTCGGTGCGCCTCGTCGACTTCGATCCCGACGCCGAGGTCAAGCTCGTCGCCGCGATGCTCTACCCGCACCTCGCACCTGCCCGAGGACCAGATCGAGCGACGGGTCCGGGCCATGTCGGTCGACGAGCGCCTCGCGGTCATCCGGGCCTACGTCGGCGACCGCACCAACCGCCGCCACAAGCCGGGCCGGGCCCTCGAGCGCACCGACTACCGCTTCGACGTCGCTGGCCGACTACGGCGCGTTCCGCGACCTGCAGCGCCACCGCATGCTCACCATCGAGTGGCAGGCGCTCGACCCCCGGCCACGGCTACACCCGGCCCGAGGCGGTCGACGCGGCCGGGCAGGCCGCGCGGCGTTCGACGAGGCCATGGAGCGCTCGGCGGCGCTCTACGACGCCCTGGTCGAGCGGTTCCCGGCGCAGGCCTCCTACGCCGTGGCGCTGGCCTACAGGGTGCGCTTCGTGCATGCAGATGAACGCCCGCGAGGCGATGCACCTCATCGAGCTGCGCACCACCCCGCAGGGCCACCCGGCCTACCGGGTGGTCGGCCAGGAGATGCACCGCCTCATCGCCGAGGAGGCCGGCCACCGCGCCGTCGCCGAGATGATGCGCTTCGTCGACCACTCGCCCGAGCCGGCGCTCGAGCGCCTCGACGCCGAGCGGCGGGCCGAGGCCCGGCGCCAGGGCGGCTGAGCCGGCTCACGGTGCGCCTGCCGAACCGATCGGCAGGCGGACTCGCATCACCCCCGGTGGGTGTGTCTATCATCCCGGCCGCGGGCATCGACCTGGCCCCACCGTCGCAACGATCACCCCGCCCGCGGCACCGCTCGAGCGGCCCGCGACACGACACCAGGCCTCACACAAGGACGACATGGCTGACGACGAGTGATCGACGACGAATTCGAGGCGAAGCATCGAGGCCGACCTCGAGTCGACGTCGACGAGCTCGACGAGGAGGACCTCGAGGACGCGTCGTCGTCGACGACGACGACCTGGCCGCTGCGACGACGACGACGAGGTGCTGGTCGCCGATCCCGCCGTCGAGGTCGACGACGAGCCGGCTCCCCGGGGCCGCAAGAAGGCCGCCGGCGACGACGAGGTCGAGGACGACGACGAGGTGCCGACCCCGACGACGTCGAGGCCGACCTCGACGCCATCCTGAAGGATCCGCATCGCGCCGCCGACGACGACGAGGACGAGGACGAGGCCGAGGTCGTCGACAAGCACGCCCCGCGAGGCGCCCGACGGCGTGCACGCCGAAGAAGGCCAACGAGTTCGTCTGCACCGGCTGCTTCCTGCTGGTCAACCGGGGCCAGTTCGGCCCGGCCGACGACATGACCTGCCCGGTCGGCGAGGGCGACTGCCCGGCCATCGACCCAGCTCAGCAAGGCGCGGAAGTAGCCCCGGGCGGGGCGCCCACCATGGCCGGCTCCAGCAACGGCGATCGATCCGGGCCCGACCGCGGGTCCGAGCGCCGGGAGCCACGGCCGAAGACGCCCCGTCGACCAGTGGTTCGAGGTCTTCGTCTACGCGCCGCTCGGCTTCGCCCTCGACGCCCGCCAGCTGTTCCCCCGGTTCGTCGACCGGGGCCGCAGCCAGGTCGTGCTGGCCCGGGTCATCGGCAAGTACGCGGTCAAGCACGGCTCGGCCAGGCCGGCGAGCCGGTTCGGCCAGAGCCAGTCGCAGGTCGCCGCGCGTGCTCCAGACGCTGGGATGGCTGCCCGAGGAGGACGTCGCGAGCCGCTCCGAGGTCGACGCCGACGTCGAGGCGTTCGAGTCCGACACCGTGGTGTTCCGCGCCACGGTCGTCGACGACCGACGAGCGCGCGGCGATCCCGAAGCTGCTCCCGACCGACTCCGCGTCGGGACCCGCTCCGGCTCCGACGCACGACCACCGGTCCATCGCGGTCGACGACCTGGCCATCCCCGACTACGACAGCCTTCGGCCTCCCAGGTGGTGCCACGGCTCGACGGCCTCGTCGACCGACGAGCTCGAGGCGGTGCGCGCGCTACGAGGCCGGCAGCCCGGGGCCGCAAGACCATCCTGAACAAGATCGCCCAGCTGCAGTCGGCCTGATCGGCATGGAAGACCGCCCGACGGGCCACCATCGCCGACCTCGAGGACCTCACCGAGCTGGCCCGCATGGGCCGTCGGCGAGCTGACGCCCATGCGCGGTGGGCGAGCTGTGGGCCCTGACCGCGCGGCCGCAGCGAGCCGCTCGACGCCGACGCTCCAGCGAGCAGCTGACCGACCGAACCGGCTCGTGGTGGTCGGCATGCATCGACGACGCGGTCGTGGGCTACGGCGACGGTCCGTCTGCAGGGCCTGCGCCGACGGCGCCCGCTCGGCGTGATCGACGACATCTTCACGTCGAGCCCGAGGGCGCCCGGGGCGTCGGCGTCGGCGAGGCGATGATGGATCTGCTTGATCGCCTGGTGCGAGGAGCACGGGTGCTCGGCATCGACGCGTGGCGCTGCCCGGCAACCGGGCCACCAAGAACTTCTTCGAGCGCTACGGCCTCACCGCGCGGGCCATCCTCGTGCACCGGCGCGCTCGGACCCGACCGACCTCGGAGGATGCGACGTGACCGGGCGCCCCGAGCTGTGCGTCGGCGGCGTGGCCGTCCACGACGGCGACCTGCTGCTGATCCGCCGGGGCCACGGGCCGGCCGCGGGGGAGTGGTCGGTGCCGGGCGGCGGGTCGAGCGCGGCGAGCTGCTGGCCGAGGCGGTCGTCCGCGAGGTCCGCGAGGAGACCGGGCTCGAGTGCGTGTGCGGCTCGCTCGTCGGCTGGGTCGAGCGCATCGACGACGACGGACCGGGTCCACTTCGTGATCCTCGACTTCGAGGTGACCGTGCTCGACGACACGGCCGCCCGTGGCCGGCGACGACGCCGCCGAGGCCGCGCTGGGTGCCGCTCGCGCGACGTGACCGACCTGCGCCTGGTCGACGGCCTGGCCGAGTTCCTGCACGAGCACGGCATCATCGAGGTCATCACCTGACCCCGACGATGCGTCGGCTCGACGTCCGAGGAGGCTGGCGCTTAGCGGCCCTTCCACTCCGGGTCGCGCTTCTCGAGGAAGGCCTTCGGGCCCTCCCAGAAGTCCTCGGTGTCGGCCAGGCCGATCATGGCCTCGCCCGACTGCACGGAACGCCGTCTCGTCGTCGGCACCGGGCAGCTCGAGCATCAGGCGCAGGGTCTCGCGCACGGCGAGCGGCGCGTTGGCGGCGATCCGGTCGGCCAGCACGAGGGCCGTCTCGAGGGCCTGGCCCGGCTCGCACAGCTCGTTGACCAGGCCGAAGTGGTAGGCCCGCTCGGCGCGTGATCGGGTCGCCGGTGAGGCCCAGCTCGAGGGCGATGTTGCGCGGCAGCAGCGGGGCAGGCGGAACAGGCCACCGGCGGCGGCGACCAGCGAGCGCTTGACCTCGGGGATGCCGAAGGTGGCCAGCGTGCTGACGCCACGACCAGGTCGCAGCTAGCACGATCTCGGTGCCACCGGCCAGGGCGGGACCGTCGACCGCGGCGATGATCGGCTTGGTGCGCTCGCGGGCGGTGATGCCGCCGAAGCCGCCCCGCTCGGTCTGCAGGTCGCCGGCCTTGCCCTCGTTGATGGCCTTGAGGTCGGCGCCGGCACAGAACACGTTGCCCTCGCCGGTGAGCACCCCCAGCCAGACCTCGGGGTCGTCCTCGAGCTGGTCGATGGCCGCTTCCATGCCCCGGGCGACGTCGCCGTTGACGGCGTTCTTCTTCTCGGGGCGGTTGATCTTGAGGACGGCGACGCGTCCGCGGATTTCGTAGTCGACCATGGGCGGCACCCTAGTCAGAGGCCACGTCCGACGGCCATGTCGCTCACACCGCCGCCGAACCGGCCGATGGGATCGTCTTGACGATGGAGGGCGTTCGCTACCATGGCCGCCGATCGAGGTGGAACGAGTGCCAGACCATCCTGCACATCTCCAGTGCCCGTTCTGCACCTCCTACGACGTGGAGCGGCTCTACCTGGCGTCGTTGCGGCTCGACTCGTGCGTGTGCGGGACCTGCGGCGCCCGGTGGGACGAGGACACGGCCAGCGGAGCGTTCAAGGGTCGGTCGAGCCGGACGTCGGCCATCACCCCCCGTGAGGCCTGAACCGGTGCCGGTTCCGTGAGCCGGCATCGCCGTGTTCGACCTCGACGGCACCCTGATCGACTCCGACGAGGCGCTGGCGGCGCCCGTTCGTGGCCCACGGCGTGCCCCGCTCCGAGGTCACCTTCGGCCACGTCCTCGCCGACGAGTGCGCCCGCCTGGGCATCGACCGTGGACGACTACCTGGCGCGCTACGACGACCGCCTCGTGCAGCCCTTCGCCGGAGTCGTCGAGGTGCTGGCCGCGACTCGACCGCTGGGCAGTGTGCTCGAACAAGCACCCGAGGCCGGACGGGCCGAGCTGGCCCGCCTCGGCTGGGCGCCCGAGGTGGCGCTGTTCAGCGAGGCGTTCGACGGCCCCAAGCGGCTGCAACCGGTGCTCGACGTGCTCGGCCTCGGACCCGACGAGGTGGTGTTCATCGGCGACACCGCCCACGACCGCCGGGTCGCGACCGAGGTCGGCGCCACCTTCGGCCTGGCCGCATGGAACCCCCGGGCCGAGGCCGAGGCAGGTGACCACGTGCTGCAGAACCCGTCGGACGTGCTGGCCCTGCTCGACTGAGCTGAGCTCTTGTCAGGTCGCTCAGTAGCCCTCGGGCCGATCGACCAGCTCGCCCTCGTCGAGGCTCTGCGCCTGCTCGATCACGTCAGGGTTGTCCGGGGCGGCGGCGTCGTCGATCGAGCCGGCATCCGCGGGCGGAGGCGACGGCGCGACAGCCGTGTCGTCCTCGACGAGCTGCTCCTGCTCGATGACGTCGGGGTTGTCCGACGCGGCGGCGTCGTCGATGGGCTCGACCACAGGAGCGGCGGCGGGAGTGGGAGGCGCAGGGACGGGCATCGCCGGGGGAGCGGGCACGGGCCGGGGCCCGGCGGCGCCGCCCTTGGTGCGGGGCCCCGAGCGGGGCGGTCGACCCGGGCGACCGGCCGAGACCTCGATCCCGAACAGCGCTGGCGATCTGGGGCACGCGGCTGGCCAGCTTGCGCACGGCGGCGAGCAGGGCGTCACCCGGCTCGGCCGGGATGCCCGGCTGGCACCACCTGGGTGCGCACAGGGGAGAACGCCAGCGCGTCGAGCACGGTGGCGAAGCGGTCCGGACCGGTGTCGGAGGTCAGTGCCGCGTTGGTGGCCTCGGTCAGTCGTGACGCGAGCTCGGCCGGCAGAGGTGAGCCGGCCTTCGGCGGGCGGGAGCTGAGGCGCAGCGCACGCACGGTGCGGCCGTCGGCCAGGGTCTCGGTGAGCTCGGTGAGCCAGGCGGAGTGCTCCTGGTCGACCCGACGGGTGAGGGCTTCGCGCAGATCCTGGGCGAGGGTCCGGGTGACGTCGTCGCGAGCGGCGGCATCGGCCGCCACGACCACGGAGCGGAGGTCGCGCAGGTCGATCTCGTCGACGTCGGCCAGAGCCGCGTCGGCCCGGTCGTGCCACTCCGCCGTGCGGAGGCTGGGCAGCAGCTGCTCGGCGATGGTGACCATGCCCTCGGGCTTGATCTCCGGGGTGCCAGCCGCCCGAGCTTCCTCGTTCTGCTTCTCGATGGCCTGGCGGACGGCGGGGACGCCGCCGCGCAGGACCTGCTCGGCGATGACCTTCTGCTCGGGGGACAGCGCATCGAGCACCTCGGTGCGGTGGACCCGGCCGGGCTTCAGGCGCTTGGCCTTCGGACGAGCCTCGGGGACCGGGCGAGCCGGGCGTTCGCGCCGCGGCGGTCGATCGCCGCTGTCGCGGCGGGGCGGGCGGCCGCCCTCGCGGCCGGGGGCACCGTCGCCCCGGGGCGGACGGTCACCATCGCGGCGCGGCCCGACCACGGGGGGAGCGGGGACCCCGACGGTCGCGCGCGGTCGCCCCGGCCCTCACGAGGACCGCGATCGTCGCGCCCGCGACCGCCCTTGCCGACGAGCGTGGTGGTGACCAGCTCGTCGTCACGGCGGGGCGGCCCGATGATCTCGAGGAGCTCGGGTTTGCTGCGGGCACCGGCCGGCGGGGCCACCCCGGTGATGGTGATGCCCTCGATGTCGAAGTCGGCGTCGGCTCGCACCACGTCGCCCACCTTGGCGTCGGGGTAGAGCAGCGCTCCGTCGAGATCGCCCTTCGGCTGGCGGGCTCCTGCGGCTCGCCACGTCCACGTCCCATCGGGACGGGTGCTGGTCAGTTCGACGTCGATCCGGCGTGGCATGGAGGCCGACGCTACCGGAGGGGAACGCGTCGAGGCGAATGGTCATCACCCGACGAATCGCACGCAGGTGGCCCCTCGGCGTGGTTTCATGGGCGCCATGACGATCCTCGACGGCATCCCTCAGGCCCTCCATCGCGGCGAGGAGGAGCTCCCGTTCGTCGACCTCGGTGACGGGTCGACGCTCCAGTTGCTGCAGGTCGACCTCGACGCCGGGTTGTGGGTGATCCGCAACAAGTTCCGGCCCGGGATGCAGGTGCAGCGCCACCGCCACACCGGACAGGTCTTCGCCTTCACCCAGAGCGGGGCCTGGAAGTACGCCGAGTACCCGGAGATCAACCGGGCCGGTTCCTACCTCTTCGAGCCCGCCGGTTCGATCCACACGCTCACCGTGCTGGAGGACAACCCGGGCGAGACCGACGTCTGGTTCGCGATCTACGGCGCAAACCTGAACCTCGATGCACGACGGCAACGTCGAGATGGTCATCGATGCCAGCACGGTCCTCGAGTTCTACCTGGCGATGTGCGAGGCCGAAGGCCACCCACGCCCGAACATCATCGGCCTCTGACCATCCTGGCGCGGGTCCCGGCGGGGGCACGCACACCGCTGAAGTGGCTGGCCGGGTTGGCAGTCGCCGTAGTCGACCTCGTGTCCGTCGCGCACCAGGTGGTGGGTGACGACCACGGCAGCCCGACCCTCGACCGCTACCGGATCGACCTCGACGTCTACCGGATCGGGGCGTCGGTGTGGCGCAACGGCGGTGATCTCTACGGCACCATGCGAGCCACCCGCGTCGGGCTCTCGCTACCGTTCACGTACCCCCCGATCGCCGCGGTCTTCCTGGCGCCCCTGACGTTCGTACCGTTCGCGGTGGCCACCATCGGGCTCACGCTCCTCAGCATCGTCGTCCTCGTAGGTGTGCTGGCCGTGTTCCTGCGGGCCCTCGGGCTGCCCCGGCGCCGGCTCGGCTGGGCGCTTGCCGTGGTGATGCCCGTGGCGCTGTTCATCGAGCCGGTGCAGGCCAACCTCAGCTTCGGGCAGGTGAACATCCTCCTCATGCTGCTGGTCACGCTCGACTGCCTGCTCCCACGCACCCGCTGGCCCCGCGGTCTGCTCGTCGGTGTGGCGGCCGCGACGAAGCTCACGCCGGCGGTCTTCATCCTCTTCTTCCTCGTGCGCCGCGACCGTCGGTCGGCCCGCAACGCCGTGCTGTCCTTCCTGGGCACCACTGCTGTCGGCTTCGTCCTCGCCGGGAGCTCCTCGGTGAAGTACTGGACCGGCACCGTGTTCGACTCCGGCCGCATCGGCGGGGTCGGCTACGTGGGCAACCAGTCGGTGCAGAGCGTGCTGGCCCGGGCCGGGCTGCACGGTGCCCCGGCCACCGGCCTCTGGATCCTGCTCTCGATCGGTGTGGTGGCGCTGGCGGCCCGGAGCATGCTGCGCGCGTTCGATGGGGGCCAGGCCGGCCCCGCGTTGGTGCTCAACGCCTTCTGCGTGCTGCTCGTCTCACCCATCTCGTGGACGCACCACTGGGTGTGGATCGCCCCGGCCCTGCTCTGCCTCGTGGCGCTGGCCTGGCGGTCCCGGGCCCTCGCTCCGGCGCTGATCGCCGCCGGGGGACTGGTCCTGTTCTGCGTGGCTCCCATGTGGAAGCTCCCCCTGGGGAGCGACCGCGAGCTGGACTGGTCCTGGGGCCAACAGCTGATCGGGAGCTCGTACGTCTGGTTCGGCCTGGGCGTGCTCATCTACGCCGCCTTCAGCCGGAGGGTGTGGCAGGACCGGCGTCAGCCGGGTGCGGGATCGTCGGGACCATCCGGTCCTTCGCCCTCGGTCAGGTGGAGGAACGACTCGCGAGCCTCGGCATAGCCGTCGCGCCGGTCGGCGACGACGTCTTCGGCCAGCCGCACGACCTCGCTCTCCGAGACCGGACGGAGCGCCAGCCGGGTCACCCGCAACACCCCGAACGCCGAGATGCCGGCCCCGGCCCCGACTCCGACGACCGGGATGAGCGAGCGGCTGAAGCGAATCGCCGTGCGGGTCACCAGCTTCTCTCCGAGCCACGACGCCGCATCGTGCGCCACGCGGGCGCTGGCCCGCCGCCCGGCCGACTCACCGAACCCGGCCGCCTCGGCCAGATCGGTGACGATGATCGCCGGGTCGGGGGAGCGGCCGGCCGCGATGTACTGACGCGTGCGCACCGAGGCGGCGACGTAGCTCTCGAACACCTCGCCCACGACCGCGGCCACGATGGCGACCGTCGTGGCGGTACCGAGCGACCCGATGGCCGCCGCCTCCTCGGCCACTGCCGCCACGGCACCGCCCGCCCCCGCCACTGCGATGTGTCGCCACTCACGCTCGCCGGGCACCGGGAAGTGGACGGCGGTGACGATCACGACCCGCTCGGCCTGCAGCAGCCGGCCGGCGACGCGACGGAGGGCGTGCTCGACGGTGTCTCGCCGGAAGGCCTTGCGTCGGCGCAGACCGGCCACCTCGTCGTAGATGTCGGCGGCGATGCCGTTCCAGAGGTCGCGGAGCTCATCCTGGATCTCCGCCGGCAGGTCGTCGTTGCGCAGCCGCCGGGGCGCGGCCCTGTCGAACGAGAGGCGCTCGGCCACCGCGGGCGGGAGGTCGGCCAGCTGCAGGTGCCGGGGACCCTCCTCATCGGGCCGACTGAGATCACTCGACACCATCCCGTGACCTTAGGGCCGTGAGCTCGATGCGACCGCGGCATAGGTGGCGTCGATGAGCACCCGGTTGCGACTGCTCTGCCAGCGCGGGATCACGTGGTTCATCACGTAGCCGAACGCGACGCCGGCATCGGGATCGGCGAAGCCGAGCGCTCCGCCGGTGCCGAAGTGCCCGAAGCTGCGTGCGTTGGGTCCCAGCGGACGGCGGGAGGTCGTCGGCTGGAAACCCAGACCCATGGTGACCTCCTCGCCGAGGATGGGGCACAGGCCGGTGGCGCGTGGAGCGGTGGCGTACTCGAGCAGGTCGGGAGAGACGAGGCGGCCGGGGTCGAGGAGGGCGGCGTAGATCCGGGCAACGCCGGAGGCCGACGCGTGTCCGCTCGTCGAACCGATCGACGCGGATCGCCATGCCGGGGTGTTCACGACACCAATGGAGGAGTACCCGGGCGGGTTGAAGTGCGCCAGCAGGTTCATGAGCGCGTCGCCCTCGAACCCGTCGAACGTCTCGACCGCCGAGATCGGCCGGGGCGGCGCCCACTCGATGTCGGCGCACCGATGCTGCTCGGTGTCGGGCACGCCGAACCACACGTCGGCGCCGAGAGGCCCGGCCACCGCCGCCATGCGCGCTCCGGGCATCTGGCCGGACGCCCGGTGCACCAGCTCGCCGATCAGGTGGCCGAACGTGTTGGTGTGGTACGCCAGCCGCTCGCCGGGAACCCACCAGGCCTCGGTGGCGGCGATCGCGGCCGTCATCCGATCCCAGTCGAACAGGTCGTGGTCGGTCAGCACCTCGCGGATGGCCGGCACGCCGGCCCGGTGGGTGAGCGCATGGACCACGGTGGCGCCCCCCTTGCCGCCCGCGGCGAACTCGGGCCACACCTCGGCGACCGGCTGGTCCAGCGCCAGCCGACCGTCGTCGACGAGCTGCAGGGCGAGCAGGGCCAGGAAGGCCTTCCCGACGGAGTACATGTCGACGAGCGTGTCGTGCTGCCAGGGCCGGGTCCGGGCCTCGTCGGCCCAGCCGCCGACCAGGTCGACCACCATCTCGCCGCCCACCTCCACGTGCACGGCGGCGCCGACCTCGCCCCGTTCGGTGAAGTTCTCCTCGAACGCGAGCCGGACCGGCTCGAACCCGGGAGCGCAGTACCCGCCGATCGGCGTGCTCACGGCCGGCAGTCTTCCACAGGAGCGCATCTCCGCGGCCCGAGCAGCCGGGACGCATACCGCCGATAATCCTGGTTATGTCAAGTTATGCAGGAAGTTCGGAAGTGGCCGCCCGGGGCTCGATCCAGCACGACGCCACCGGCTCGGCGTTCTCCCGCAACCAGGCGAACGCTTCGGCCACATCCTCTGGGCCGTCGGACGTCGCCAGGTCACGAGCCACGTCCTCGAGCGCCGCCTGCAGGCAGTACAACCGACCCTGCAGTTCTTCCAGGTCGGCCCGGCTCACGATGAGGTCGTCGTCACCCAGCCCGTGGAGCGCCGCCAGCTTCCGAGCCATGTGGGCCTGCTGTCGGCAACCTTGGCGGCAATATCGTCTCGGCCGGCCGGCGCCCGGGGATCGGGCGAACTGACGGCCGCACCACCGGCACCGATCCATCACGTCTGATTTCGTCACGTGACGAAACTACCTGATGTTCGGGGCGACCTGACGCTTCGCGTGAATCCTTGTCGCTACCCCGTGAAGTTCGAGGTCGTCTCGACCGGGTCGGCCGGTGAAGCGGTGTCGGCCGGTGCCGTGGTGGAGGTGGTGGAGGTGGTGGAGCTGGTCGGGCCGTCGGAGAACGTGACGAGCCCGAGCGGGAACGCTCGGGGCATGGCCCCCCAGACGGCCTGCTCGGTGGCGAGAACGTTCGGCGCACCGTCGGAGCCGGGGTAGGTGAACGCACCGATCTTCGATCTGGAAGCCGAGCAACGAGGTCAGCGGATCTCCTCCCGACAGCACGAACGGTGCCTCGGTGGCCGAGGACCCGCTGGCGGTGATGGCCTGGATCACGAGGGCGTCGGAGTTCGGGTCGTCGTCGAGTCCCTGCAGGTACCCCCAGCCGCCCGTGCTGTTCTGCACGGCATCGAACCACGGCAGCGGGTCGAACTCGGGCGCACGACCGAGCGCGGCCAGCGCGGTCGTGGCGATGGCCGTGCTGTTCGTGTCGACGCCGGTGAAGCTGATGGTGCTGCCGGCGGTGCACGGCGTCGGCGAGGAGGCGATAGGCCTCCCACCCGCCACGGATGGTCGGATCCGAGGTGCCGCACTGCTGGGCCGTTCAGCCAGTCGATGGCGGCCGGCGGCGGCGTCTCCCCGCACGGCCTGGAGCCCGATGAGCGCCAGGCTCTGGCGGAACACGCCGTCGTAGGTCGGATCTGCCGGCGCCGTAGAGCCCCGGCTCGAAGCCGTCGAGCGTGCGATGCCAGTCGGGCCACGAGGTCGACCCCGCCGAAGTCGGTGGCGTCGGCGCCGGCGGCGTCGATGACGACAAGGAGGTAGCCGATCTGGCCGGGGCTGGTGTCGGCACCGGTGCCGGTGACGGCGTCGACGTCGGCCGCCAGCCAGCTCATCGTGCGGGTGAAGGCGTCGTAGCCGACGCCGGCGGCGGCCAGAGCGAGACGCTGTCTGGAGGGTGTCGCCCGGCGACGGGTCACCGCAGCGCATCGGGGACGAACCCCTCGGGCGTGACCCGGGCGGCGAGCCACCCGGCCGCCTGGGCGGCGGCGGCTGGGCCGTCCGCCGGTGGCCGCGCCGGCGTTCGAGCCGGTGACCGAGCCGACGAGGGCGGCCGCCAGTGCCAGAAGGGCAACGACGACCACGGCGACCGAACGTCGACGGCGCGAGATGGGAGGAGACGAGGTGAGCTCGGACATGTGCGGGTTCCTTTCGTGGGATCGAATCCCCGGGAACCTCACGATGGAGCAGTGACGTCCTCAGGCTCTGCCCCGTTTTCCACGACGGTGCATCGCGAGCCACCCGCACCAAGGCATTCCGGCTCGCCGGACGGCCCCACGTCGGTGCGGGACGACCCGACCTACGGTTGCGGGACAGCGCCGGAGTTCGACCGGCTTCCCCCGCAGTGCAGGACTCGTTGCGGCGTCAGCCAACCACGGGCCGCCGGCCCACGTCAACCACGGTCTGCGTCCGATGGCACCGATCGCAGCGGTCGTGGCGAGCGACGATCGGCCCTCGGCGTGACCGAGCCGGGGCGGCGTCGTACACTCGCCGCACGGCTCGGGGGAACCGCCTGCGATGCGCACGCCATGCCCTCCGGCCGAACCGACGACCCTCCCGGAGGCTCCCGTGTCCAAGCCGCTCCCCTACGCCGTCCCGGTGTTCGACACCGTCGAGGACCACCGCCGCCACCTCAAGCAGCGGCTGGCCGCCGCCTTCCGGCTGTTCGGCAAGTTCGGCTTCAGCGAGGGCGTGGCCGGCCACATCACCGCCCGCGACCCCGAGCTCCCCGACCACTTCTGGGTCAACCCCTTCGCGGTCGACTTCAGCCTGATCACGGCGTCGGACCTCATCCTGGTGAACCACGACGGCGAGGTCGTCGAGGGCGACTACGCCGTCAACGCAGCCGCCTTCGCCATCCACTCGCAGGTGCACGCCGGCCCGCCCCGACGTGAACGCGGCCGCCCACGCCCACTCGATCAACGGCAAGGCGTTCTCGTCGCTCGGCCGCCAGCTCGATCCGATCACCCAGGACGTCCTGCGCGTTCTACGGCGACCACGCCGTGTTCGACGACTACACCGGCGTCGTGCTCGACACCGAGGAGGGCAAGCGCATCGCCCACGCCCTCGGCGACAACAAGGCGGCCATCCTGCGCAACCACGGCCTGCTCACCGTCGGCGAGACCGTCGACGAGGCGGCGTGGTGGTTCATCACGATGGAGCGCTCCTGCCAGGCCCAGCTGCTGGCCAGCGCCGCCGGCGACGCCCGTGCTGATCGACCCCGAGATGGCCACGCTGACCCAGACCCAGGTCGGCAGCCACATGGCCGGGTGGCTCAGCTTCCAGCCGCTCTACGAGCAGATCGTCCGCGCCCAGCCGGACCTGCTCGACTGATGACCACCTCCAGCTTCGGCGGACAGGACTGGCCCCTCCAGTTCGGCATCTTCATGGCCCCGTTCCACCCGACGGGCCAGAACCCGACCTACGCGCTCGACCGCGACCTCGACGCTGATCGAGCACCTCGACCGGCTCGGCTTCGACGAGGCGTGGATCGGCGAGCACCACTCCGGCGGCTACGAGATCATCGCCTCGCCCGAGGTGTTCATCGCCACGGTCGGCCCAGCGCACCCAGCACATCCGCCTCGGCACCGGCGTGGTGTCGCTGCCCTACCACCACCCGTTCATGACGGCCCAGCGCCTCGTGCTGCTCGACCACCTCACCAAGGGCCGGGTCATGCTCGGCGTCGGGCCCGGGCGCGCTGCCCAGCGACGCGTTCATGCTCGGGCATCGACCCGGCCGATCCAGCGCGACCGCATGGAGGAGGCGCTCGACGATCATCCTGCGGCTGCTGCGCGACGACGAGCCGGTGACCCACGAGTCCGAGTGGTTCACGCTCAAGGACGCCCGCCTGCACCTGAAGCCGTACACGCAACCCGCATCCCGAGGTCGCGGTGGCGGCCATGATCTCGCCGTCGGGTCCGCGGGCCGCCGGCAAGTTCGGCTGCTCGCTGCTGTCGATCGGCGCCACCCAGAGCGCCGGCTTCGACATGCTCGGCCACCACTGGGACGTCATGGAGCAGCGCTCGGCCGAGTTCGGCAACGCCGCCGATCGCCGCAGCTGGCGGCTCGTGTCGCAGGTGCACGTGGCCGAGACCCGCGAGCAGGCCTACGAGGACGTGGCGTACGGCCTCGACGACTACTTCGAGTACTTCCGCAAGGTGGCCGCGCTGCCGATCGTGCCCGAGGGCGGTCCCGACGACCTGGCCGACCAGATGAACAGCAGCGGTGCCGGCGTCGTCGGCACGCCCCGAGGACTGCATCGAGATGATCGAGAGCCTGATCGAGCAGAGCAACGGCGGCTTCGGCACCTTCCTGATCCAGGCCCACGAGTGGGCCGAACCAGGCCGCCACCCACAGGTCCTACGAGCTGATCGCCCAGAAGGTGATCCCCCACTTCCAGGGCTCGTCGCCGCGCGTCCGGCCGAGTCGAAGGCGTGGGTCAGCCGAGAACCGCCCGACGTTCATGGGCGCGGCCGGCGCCGCCATCATGAGCGCCATCGCCAAGCACGGCGAGGAGCAGGCGGCCAAGGACTCGGCCATCGACGCCGAGATCGAGCAGATCGAGGGCTCCGAGGAAACGCCCGAGCTGGCCTGATCAGGGGCCGGGCACCATCAGAGGTCGCGCACGGGCTGCCACAAGCTGAACGAGGTGCCCTGGTCGTCGTGACAGGGGGCGCTCCAACCGTTGTCGCCCACATCAGCGGCACCCACCGTGCCGCCCAGCCGCAGGACCTCGTCTGCCGCAGCCGGGCCGTCGTCGACCCGGAAGTACAGCTGCAGCCGGGGGTCGGCGGTGTGGTCGGTGAACCCGAGCGGGAGCTCGGTGCTGGTCACGTGGCGGTAGTTCCAGGGTCGGTTCGGAGCCGGGGGCTCGACCTCCCAGCCGAACAGCCCGGCGAAGAACGTCGCCGCCCGGTCGACGTCGGGCACCGCGAACGTGAGGTAGCCGAGCCGGCCACGGGGCTCGGCCCGCGCCTCCAGGCCCTCGATCTGCTCCTGGTCCGTCTCGGGATGCGTCCACCCGATGCTGAACCCGGTGCCCTGGTCGTCGGTGCAGTCCGCGAACTCCCCGGAGCGGACGATCTGCGGTTCGGTGGCGGTACCCCCCAACTCGCGCACCCGGGCCACACCCGCAGCCACATCGGCGCAGCCGAGGTAGAGCTTGGGCCCGAGACCGAACTCGGGCGGGGCGATGCCGCCGCTGCGAGCGAGGTTGCAGATGTGGCCGTGGTCGAGCTCCCACCCGAACAGCGCGGCGTAGAACGCCGCCCCCCGATCCACATCGCGCACGCCCAGGGTGAAGTAGTACGGCTCGCCGTTCATGACGGGTCTCCTTCTGTCGTCGCCGGGTCGGGGGTCGCGCGATGCACGGGCGTGGCCTGGAGGAAGGCGAGCTTCCACTCACGGTCCGCCCGGACGAAGGCCGTGCTCTCGAAGTTGTCGAACGGCTCGGACAGGCCGTCTCGCGAGCCACGCACATGGCAGGTGAGGATGGCCACGTCGGCTCCGACGCGCACCACCTGAGGGTCGCGCAGGCGGACGTCGCGGTACGGCGGATGCCCGCTGATGGTCCGCACGACCTCCTGCTTGAGGTAGCGGCGCTCGCCGAACACGAGCACGGCGTCGTCAGCCATGTGCGCATCGAGGAAGGCGCTGTCGCCGGCCGAGACCGCGTCACGGAAGACCGACGACAGCTCGAGCAGCTGCAGCTCGAGCGCCTGCGTCTCGTACGACGCGAGCAGCGCCATCCAGCGGTCGAGGTAGTGATCGAGGGTCGGGTCGCCGGCTCGCACGACCAGTGGATCCCAGCCCCGGTGCTCGAGCGAGATGCGGGTGCCCGAGTCCACCGGATCGAACCGGACCTCGACCTCGGTCGTGCCCGACCCGATCCCTCGGTCTGGGTGGTCGATCTCGAGCGTGAACACCAGGCGTGGCCTCGTCTCCCAGGTGAGGACGTGGCCGACGGTGCGGACGTCACCGTCGGCCCCGACGTCGAGCACCCGACCTCCGGCCCCCGGCTCGAAGCGCAGCGAGCGGGGCCACGCTCCCCCGCCGGGCACGGGCCGGAACCAGGCGTGGGTCTCGGTGGTGAACACCTCGAAGGCCCGCGCCGGGTCGAGCTCGACCTCGCTGGACACCACGACGGTGCGGCGTGCCTCGCTCATCGGTCCACGGTGTCCGCGTGGGCCCGGAACGCGCCGAGCTGCTCGGACCAGAACGACTCGACCTGGTCGAGCCAGGCCTGCAGGTCCACGATCGGGTCGGGCCGGAGCCGGTAGAGCCGGCGACGTGCGTCGGCCTCGTCGGTGCCGACCTCGACCAACCCGCTCCCCCGCAGCACCCGCAGGTGCCGGCTCATCGCCGGCGGGCTCATGGCCGCCCCGGTGGCCAGATCACCCGCCGAGCGTGGGCCTTCGCGGAGGAGGTCGACGACCCGCCGGCGGGTCGGGTCGGCCAGCGCCGCCAGGGTCACGTCGAGGTCGTTCTCCATGCTGACAATATTTAACGATTACGTTATAGAATGTCAAGGGTCGACCGGAACCCACGCCCGGCCACTCGGTCCGGTCAGTCCGGGCTAGCATCGGCGCACAACTCAGGCCGATCATCGTCTGTGGGAGAGTCCGCCGTCTGCCTTTCGGGTGGCCGACGGGCGCCGAAGGAGCAACCGCCCCCGGAATCTCTCAGGCCCACGAACCGCAGACGTAGGCAACGCTGGAAAGCAGCTCGCCCGGCCTCCCGTGGGCATCGGCTCACCGACGGGGAAACCCGGACCGTCCGCCTCCCGGCGCAGCGATCCGGCGAAACTCTCAGGTTCCGTGACAGCGGGGGGATCGCCCAGCGGTCCGCACGCGCCCGGTCACCCCGAGAGGACACTCCCCCATGGCTGCACCCCCCACCTCCGGACTTCTCGACCTCGAGGACCACGACGAGTTCGTCGGCCGCCACGTCGGGCCTGGCGGCCGAGGACGGGCCCCGATGCTCGACGCGCTCGGGCTCGTCGTCGCTCGACGAGCTGGTCGATCGGGTCGTGCCCGTCGTCGATCCGGCTCGACAAGCCGCTCGACCTGGCCGACCGCCCGCACCGAGACCGAGACGCTGGCCCGGCTGCGCGAGCCTGGCCGGTCGCAACCAGGTGGTGACCTCGCTGATCGGCATGGGCTACTCCGACACCATCACGCCCGGCGTGATCCTGCGCAACGTGCTCGAGAACCCCGCCTGGTACACGGCCTACACGCCCTATCAGCCCGAGATCAGCCAGGGCCGGCTCGAGGCGCTGCTCAACTTCCAGACGATGGTCAGCGACCTCACCGGGCATGGAGCTCGCCAACGCCTCGCTGCTCGACGAGGGCACCGCGGCGGCCGAGGCCATGGCGATGTGCCGCCGGCTGAACCCCAAGGCCGGACCGATCATGTTCGTCGACGCCGACTGCCACCCGCAGACGATCGACGTGGTCCGCACCCGGGCCGAGCCGCTGGGCATCGAGGTGCGTCGTCGGCGACCCGACCGACGCTGCCCGACGGCTGCTTCGGCGTGCTGCTGCAGTACCCCGGGTCGAGCGGCGCGGTCCGCGACCACGCCGCGGTCATCGACGCCGCCCACGAGGCGGGCGCGCTCGTCACGGTGGCCGCCGACCTGCTCGGCCTGGTGCTGCTCCGCGCCGCCGGGCGAGATCGGCGCCGACGTGGTCGTCGGCTCGTCCCAGCGCTTCGGCGTGCCGCTCGGCTTCGGCGGGCCCGCACGCCGGCGTTCATCGCCACCCGCGATGCCCACAAGCGCACCCTGCCCGGCCGCCTCGTCGGGCGTGTCGGTCGACGCCGCCGGGCGGCCGGCCTACCGCCTGGCCCTGCAGACCCGCGAGCAGCACATCCGGCGGGAGAAGGCCACCAGCAACATCTGCACCGCCCAGGTGCTGCTGGCCGTCATCGCCGGCCTCTACGCCGCCTACCACGGCCCCGACGGACTGCCCCGCATCGCCCGACGGGTGCACCGGCTGACGTCGATCCTCGCCGCCGGCCTGACCGCATCGGGCGTCGCTCCCGAGCACGACGCCTTCTTCGACACCCTCACCGTGCGCTCCCGGCGGCTCCGACGCGGTGATGGCCGCCGCGGTCGAGCGGGGCATCAACCTGCGCCGGGTCGACGACGACACGCGTCGGCATCTCGCTCGACGAGACCACCACCCGCGCCACCGTCGAGGCCGTCTGGGCCGCGTTCGGCGTCACGGCGTCGATCGACGACCTCGACCTCGTCGTGGGCTCGGCCATCCCTGCGGACCTGGTCCGCACGACGCCGTTCCTCACCCATCCGGTCTTCAACCGCTACCACTCCGAGACCGAGATGCTGCGCTACCTGCGCCGGCTCGCCGACCGCGACATCGCCCTCGACCGGGCGATGATCCCGCTCGGCTCGTGCACCATGAAGCTCAACGCCACCACCGAGATGATCCCGGTCACCTGGCCCGAGTTCGGCGCCATCCACCCGTTCGCCCCGCTCGACCAGGCCGCCGGCTACCTCGAGCTGATCGAGGGGCTCGAGCAGGCCCTGGTCGAGATCACCGGCTACGACGCGGTGTCGCTGCAGCCCAACGCCGGCTCCCAGGGCGAGTTCGCCGGGCTCCTGGCCATCCAGGCGTACCACCGGGCCCGTGGACGAGCACGACCGGGACGTGTGCCTGATCCCCGCCTCGGCCCACGGCACCAACGCGGCCAGCGCCGCCATGGCCGGCATCGAGGTGGTGGTCGTGGCGTGCGACGACGACGGCAACGTCGACGTCGACGACCTGCGGGCCAAGCTCGACCACCGCCGGCGATCGCCTCTCGTGCCTCATGGTCACCTACCCGTCGACCCACGGCGTGTTCGAGGCCGCCATCACCGAGATCTGCGACCTGGTGCACGACGACGGCGGGCAGGTCTACCTCGACGGCGCCAACCTCAACGCCCTCGTCGGGCGTGGCCAAGCCGGGCCGGTTCGGGGCCGACGTGTCGCACCTCAACCTCCACAAGACGTTCTGCATCCCCCACGGCGGCGGCGGCCCCGGCGTCGGTCCGGTGGCGGTGCGCTCGCACCTGGCCGCCTTCCTGCCGAACCACCCGCTCGTCGACGGAGCCGGCCCGACCAGCGGTCCGGGGGCCATCGCGGCCGCGCCCTGGGGCTCGGCCGGCATCCTGCCGATCTCGTGGGCGTACATCACCCTGATGGGCGGCGAGGGCCTCCTCGAGGCCACCGAGGTCGCCATCCTCAACGCCAACTACATCGCCCACCGCCTGGCTCCGCACTACCCCGTCCTCTACACCGGCCAGCACGCCACGGTGGCCCACGAGTGCATCCTCGACATCCGCGGCATCACCAGCGACACCGGCGTCAGCGTCGACGACATCGCCAAGCGGCTCATCGACTACGGCTTCCACGCCCCGACCATGTCGTTCCCGGTGGCCGGCACGCTGATGGTCGAGGCCACCGAATCGGAGTCCAAGGCCGAGATCGACCGCTTCTGCGACGCCATGATCGCCATCCGAGCCGAGATCACCGACATCGCCGAAGGCCGGGTGGCCCACGACGACAGCCCGCTGCACCACGCCCCGCACACCGCCGAGGACCTGCTCGCCGACTCGTGGGACCGCCCGTACACCCGGGAGCAGGCCGCCTACCCGGTGCCCGGGCTGCGTGCCGCCAAGTACTTCCCCCGGTGTCGCGGATCGACGGCGCCTACGGCGACCGCAACGTGTTCTGCAGCTGCCCGCCCCTGGTCGGCGACCTCGAGGACTGACCCCCTCGACGCCCTCACGCGGTCGGCCTCAGGCCCCGTAGGCGCCCGGTACCAGTCGGATGTTGACCGGATAGCGCCACCACTCGCCGCGGTAGGCCTTGATCGAGGCCATCACCAGCAGCACGAAGTGGCCGATGGCGATGGTGAAGAGGCAGAGGAACGCGACGATCAGGAGGGGCCAGACGAGGATGCCGACGAAGAACATCACCATGCAGGCCAACGACGCGAACAGGTAGGTGATCGAGAAGTTGAGCGCCTCGGCAGCGTGGTGCTTCACGAAGGGATCCTGCGCGCCGGTCGTCAGGTAGATGATCAGGGGCACGATGAACCCGCCGACCAGCATCCCCAGGTGGGCGAGCATGGCCAGGCTGGTCGCGTCGGATCGGGCCCCCGGCATCGCCCCCGGGTACGGCGGTGCCGGCACCGGCATCGCACCCTCTGCGTAGACGCCCCAGGTCGAGCCCGTCCACCAGCGCAGGTGCCCCGTGGCGTCGGGGTACCAGCCAGGCGCCGCCTGGCCGATCTCGTTCACGAGCGGCTCACGAACGGCAGCTGGACGACCTCGGCGGCCACGTCGGTGCCTCGCATGTCGATGGTCAGGTGATCGCCGATCCCGACGTCCGGCGGCACGAACGCCAGGGCGATGCCGTGGCCCAGCTCGGGTGAGAAGTTCCCGCTGGTGACGACGCCGACCGGCGCACCGTCCCGGAGCACCACCTGCTCGGCCCGCGGCGGCTTCCGTCCTTCGACGGCCAGGCCTCGGAGCCGGCGGCCGACGCCCGCGTCCTTCTCGACCAGCAGGGCGTCACGGCCGCGGAAGTCGCCCTTGTCCCACCGGACGACCCAGCCGAGACCAGCCTGCAGCGAGGTGATGCCCGAGCCGAGCTCGTGACCGTGCAACGGCAGGCCGGCCTCGAGCCGAAGGGTGTCGCGGGCGCCCAGGCCGGCCGGGATGATGCCGGCCTCGAGCAGCGCGATCCACAGCGGCACCGCCGCGGCGACCGGGACGGCCAGCTCGACGCCGTCCTCGCCGGTGTAGCCGGTTCCGGCCACGACCAGCTCGGCGTCCCCCCAGCGCACCGGCGCGACGTGGAACCGCTCGACCGCGGCGGCCTCCGGCGACACCTCGGCCAGGCGACGGCGGGCCTCTGGTCCCTGCACGGCGATGATCGCCCGAGTCGAGGTGACATCGACCACGGTCGTGTCGGCGCCACCCGACAGCGCCTCGGTCACCCGGTCGGTGTTGGATGCGTTGGGCATCACGTCGAAGGTCTCCGGACCGACCCACCAGACGATGATGTCGTCGAGCACCGAGGCGTCCGACGGGTCGAGAAGATGCGTGTACTGGGCCCGGCCGGGACCGATTCGGGTGAGGTCGTTGGTCAGGGCCTGCTGCAGCTGGTGCAGCGCGTTCGGACCCTCGACCCGCACGGTGCCGAGATGGCTGACGTCGAAGGCAACCGCACCGTGGCGGCACGCCTTGTGCTCGGCGATCGTGCCGTCCGGGTAGCTCAGGGGCATGTCCCAGCCACCGAACGGCACCATCTTGGCGTGCAGGGCGCGGTGGGCATCGTCGAGTGGTGAGGTCCGGAGCGTCATTCAGGCGAGGCTAGTGCCGGCGCCCGGCTGGCCAGGCCGAGGGTCACGGCTCGGGCGGTGGGGCGAGCGGGCCGAGGGCGGAGAGGCGCTCGACGTGCGACGCCGCGACCTCCACATCGGCGCGGGCCGCCCCCCAACCCACGAGCAGGTCGGCGGTCAGGGCCCGACCGAGGTGCTGGGCCCGGAACAGGTGTCGGTCGAGCGCTGCGAGGTTGTCGACCATCAGGACACCGTTGAGGGCAGCGAGCCAGCGCACGACCCGCTCGGTCGGATCGCCGGGCTGCAGGACCGAAGCCTCGACCGCTCGGTCCAACAGCGCCCGGGGCTCGTCGAACAGGCGCTGCAGGACCGGCAGCGCACGCCGGGTCTCGTCAGCCTCGTCGGCGGTGACCGGCTCGGACAGGAGCAGCCGCTGGAGGTGGAACTCGTCGGCGAACACGACCGATGCGGCGATGAAGAACCCGCCGAACGCCGCGAGCTGCACGAGGTGGGCCACGTCGTCGTCGACATGCTCGGTCTCGAGGAAGCCGTCCCATCCGTGGCGGGCGGTCTGGTACGAGGCCCGCAGCGTGTCGACGGCCTGCTGCTGCAGCGCCGCCACCAACGCGGCCTTGGAGGGGAAGTAGGTGTAGATCGTGCCGATGGCGCAGTCGAGCTCGTCGGCCACGGCCTGCATCGTCACGCCGGCCAGCCCGTCACGGTCGATGATCCGTCCGGCCGCGTCGAGGAAGCGACGGCGCTTCTTGTCCCGAGTCCGCTCACGGCGATCGTCGGAGACCACAGAGAGTTGAACCATATTCAAAGTATGAACTCTATTCAGTTCCCGGGCGCGGATGTCCGTCCTCCTCGATTCCCACCGGGGTTCGGGACGCGAACGAGGGCCGCCGGAGCGGCCCTCGTTCGGAAACCGGGTGGCCGGCCGAATCAGCTGCCTGAGGCCAGGCGGGTGACCGAGCCCTCGGACACCGGGTGCAGCTCGACGATGGCGGCGTCGACGTCGTGCACGACGCCGGCGAGCGCGAGCACGTTGAGGACGCCCTGGCCCTTCTGGACGAGGTCGATGAGCTCTCCCCGTCGCGCACCAGCACGGCCTGGTTGCCCTGGATCACGAGGTTGGCGGTGGTGACGTCCTCGCCGAGGTTGTCGCGCAGGTAGGTGAAGACCTCACGCACGGACTCGAGCTTGATGCCGGCATCGAGCAGCGCCTTGATGACCTTGAGCTCGAGCAGGTCCCGGTAGGAGTACCGGCGCCGGCTGCCGCTGCCCTTGGCGTCGACCAGCGACGGGCGGATCAGGTCGGTGCGCGCCCAGTAGTCGAGCTGGCGGTAGGTGATGCCGACGATCTCGGCTGCTCGGGCGCCGCTGTAGCCCTCAGAGGTGTTGCCGACCATGTCGTCCTGCTCCCTGGACCCGGTGGGTCCTCGTCAGGGCCTCACCCTGCACTTCAGGGTTTGCCACGGTGCTTCGCCAAACGCTCGACCTCGACCACTTCGGGTTCGGGCTCGAGCTGTAGATCACCGTCACGTAACTACATCGATGTGACGGGAAGAGTGAGGGTACTCACGAATCGACGAGCCCGTCAACGGTCACGAGGCGAAGTCCTCGGGATCGACGCTGTCGATGAACTCGCGGAACTGCTCGACGACGTCCTCGCGCTCCTCCTCGTCGTCGGCCGGGTAGCCGGCCTCGTCGATCACGGGCTCCGCCGCGAAGATCGGGCGCACCCATGCGGATGGCCAGCGCGATGCCGTCGGACGGGCGGGCCGAGATCACCATGGAGGCGTCGTCCTGCTTGAGGTACATCTCGGCGTAGAAGGTGCCGTTGGTCAGCTCGGTGATCTCGAGCCGGGCCAGGGCGACGCCCTGCGCGTCGAGGATGTTCTTGATCAGGTCGTGGGTCATCGGCCGGGGGGTGTTGACCTCGTCGAGCGCCAGAGCGATGGCGGTGGCCTCGGGGCCGCCGATGAAGATCGGGAGCATGCGGTGCGATCCCTCGAGCTCGCGGAGCAACACGATGGGCGTGTTGCTGGGCAGCTCGACCCGGACGCCGACGACCTCCATCTGGATCACCCCCGCACGATAGCGCCACCCTCGCCCGGCCTCCGCCCAATCGCCGACGCATTCGCGGCCCGGCCGGGTCAGCCGCCGAGGTGCTCGCGCAGCGCCTGGCGGAGCATGGCCGCCCGCAGCCGGCCGCCGAGTACCGCCAGCTCGTCGAGCCGCTCGGTGGCCTGAGCCCGGGACGCCGGGTTGCGCTGCTTGAGCAACGGCATCACGAGCTGCTCGAACACGCCGGCCTCGCGCTCGGCGGACACCTTGTACATGCGCAGGTGCCGTGCCTCGACCCCGTGGCCCATGAACGTGGCGCCCAGGCGGGCCACCGCCACGGCGTCGTCGTCGTAGTAGCTGGTGTTGCCGAGCGTGTGGCTCTCGACCAGGCCGAACCGCTCGAGGTCGGCCAGATCGCTGGCGCTCAGCCCGGTGGCGCCGAGGACCTCGTCGCGGGTGAGGCTGACGCCGCTGGGACCGCTCTCGAGCAACGACGGAGCGTCGGAGCTGACCGGGGGCACCACCGGCTCGGCACCGCCCGAGGCGGTCGGGGCCCGCTCTCCCCGGGCGCGACCACGCCCGACGGCCGGCGCCCGACGAGTCGGTCGCTCGATCTCCCCTACGGCCACCGGTTCGCGGGTGCGGGTCGGCGACGACGCCGCGGCGACCGGACGAGCCGAGGCGACGGGAACCTCGTCAGCGGATCGGGACGCGTCGGCCGGAGTCCCGTGGCCGTCATCACGGGCGCCGTCGTGGTGGATGGCGGCAGTGGCGGGCACAGCCGCTGGCTGCCCCGGTACCGGCTCGTCGAGATCGCCCGAGGCCAGTCGGTCCTTGATGACCTTCAGCGGAAGGAAGTTCTCCTTCTGCTGGCGGAGGATCCACCGCAGGCGCTCGATGTCCTCCTCGTAGAACTTGCGGTAGCCCGACGGCGTGCGCTCGGGGTCGAGCAGTCCCTGGCTCTCGAGGAAGCGGATCTTCGAGATGGTGATGTCGGGGAACTCGTCCTGCAGGAGGTTGAGGACCTCGCCGATGGACAGGTGCGAGCGCTCGGTCACGAATCAGACCCGCCCTGGAGGAACACGAGCTTGAACTTGCCGATCTGGAGCTCGTCGCCGTTGGCCAGCGGGGCCTCGTCGATGCGCTCCCGGTTCACGTAGGTGCCGTTCAGCGAGCCGACATCGCGCACCAGGAACCCGTCGCCGACCACCACGATCTCGGCGTGGCGGCGCGACACGGTGACGTCGTCGAGGAAGATGTCGCTGTCGGGATGGCGACCGGCCGTGGTCACCGCCGAGGTCGAGGGTGAACCGCGAGCCGGCGTTCTGGCCCCGCTTGACGACCAGCACCCCCAGGTCGGCCGGCAGCTCGGTCAGCTCGACCGCGACATCGTCGTCAGCCCCGTCCCGCAGCATCGACCGGGTCGACCGGCGCGGTCGGGTGGAACGTGATGGTCGTGTTCTCGGGCGAATCGGTCTCGAGGATGGCGCCGCACGACGAGCAGAAGTTGGACCCGAGCGGGTTCTTGTGCCCGCAGTTGTTGCAGTAGACGTCACCCACCGGAACGCCCCTATCCGTCGATGAGCGCCGAGTAGGCGTCGCGCGTCGAGCAGCGCATCGACCTGCGACGGGTCGTCGGGTTCGATCACGCAGATCCAACCCTCGCCGTACGGATCGTCGTTGAGCCGCTCGGGCGCGTCGGCCAGATCGGCGTTGACCTCGACCACCGTGCCCGCCACCGGAGCGAAGATGTCGCTCACCGACTTGGTGGACTCGACCTCGCTCACCTTGGCGTTGGCCTCGACCTTGGTGCCCACCTCGGGCACCTCGACGTAGACCACGTCGCCGAGCGCGTCCTGGGCGTAGTCGGTGATGCCGACGCGGACGGTGCCGTCCTCGACGCGGATCCACTCGTGGTCGGACGAGTACCGGAGGTCGTCGGGGACGTTCATGGTCCCGCACGCTATCCGATCCGCCAACCCTCAACCGACGGACGAGGGTTCGCCGGACCGTGGATCGATCCGCGCCGGCTCAGCGCACGATCTGGCGGATGCGGCGGGCGTACTCCTGGGCCAGGCGGCGGGCGTCGGCGTCGGTCTGGCCCTCGGCCCAGACGTGGGTGACCGGCTCCTCGGGGTCGGGCAGGGCCAGCGCCCATCCGCCGTCGTGGTGCACCTTCACCCCGTCGACGAGCTCGACCTCGCGGTCCTTGCTCTGCTCGACCAGCGTGCGCATGACGAGGCCCTTCTGCTCCCACGGCGTGACCACGACCTCGTGGGCCATGTGGATCGCGGGGCAGGTCGCCGACGACCGTCGGACAGCCGTCGATCGTGGAAGGCCAGCAGGTCGAGCACCTTGATGAAGGTGGCGGCGGCGTCGAACGCCGGCATGAAGCCCGGGAGGATGAACCCGCCGTCGGTGTTGCCGGCGAAGCCGACGCCCGGCTCGGTGGCTGCGTCCATGAGCGCCGGGTTCGTCACCTTGGTGACCACCACCGGACGCGCCGTAGGCGTGCACCAGGTCGGTGGCCACCTGCGTCACCGAGACCGGCAGCGCCACCCGGTCGCCGGCGATCTTGCCCGGCAGCAGCGTGAGCAGGGCGAGCAGCGCCTCGGAGTCGGAGAGGACGTGGCCCTCGTCGTCGATGAGGATCAGCCGCTCGCCGTCGGGGTCGAGCACGGCGCCGAGGTGCGAGCCCGACGCCCGCACCAGGTCGGCCACGTTGGCGGCGTGGCGTGGCGAGGTCGCCGCGCATCACCCCGGCGGTCGACACGAACGGGTTGACGGCCAGCACCTCGAGGCCGAGCTTGGCCAGCACGTTCGGCATGGCGAACGAGGTCGACCCGTAGGCGTAGTCGATGACGACCTTGAACTCGGCGGCGCGGATCTGCTCGATGTCGACGGTGGCCTCGAGCGCGGTGGCGTAGTGCTCGAGCGCCCGTGGGGCGAACCCGATGTCGCCGATCTCGCCGGGGAACACCCGGCGGAAGTCCTCACGGTTGAACAGCCGCTCGATCTTGCGCTGCGTGTCCTCGGTGATGTCGAGGCCGCGGTCGTCGAAGAACCGGATGACCACCGACTGCGGATCGTCGTGCACGAGCCGGATCGTGATGCCGCCGCCGTTGGACGGGCGGCGCACGATGAACCGGGTGACCGGCACGGACGCGACCTCGAGGTCCTCGACGTTGATCGCCGGCGGCGTTGAGCCCGGCCATCATCGACCGCTTCAGCATGCGGGCCGAGCGGCTGGAGTCGCGGGAGGTGATGACCCGCGAGCCCTTCTTGAGCATGCGACCCGTAGGCCATGGCCACCTTCGTGGCGAACTCGGGGGTGATGTCGACGTTGGCCAGACCCGACGATGCCGTCGCGGCCGAACAGGGCTCGGGCCCCGCGCGACTCCCACACGATCGAGGTGTTGACGATGGCGCCCGCCTCGACCGTCTTGAACGGGTAGACCTTGATCTCCGGCCGACAGCAGGGCGTCCTCGCCGATGAAGCACTCGTCGCCGAGGACGACGCCCTCCTCGGAGCGCACGCCCTTGCGCAGGTCGCACGCCCGCCCGACCACCGTGCCCCGCAGGCGCACGGCCTCGCCGAGGTAGGCGTTGTCGTGGACGACCGTGCGCTCGAGCTGCGCCTCGCTGCGCACCCGCACGTTGGCGCCGAGCACCGTGTACTGCCCGATGCTGCCGCCGGCCTCGATGCGGCAGTTGTCGCCGATCACCGCCGGGCCGTCGATGCGGGCCTCGGGGTGGATCTCGGCCCCCTCCCCCAGCCACACCCCGTCGGACAGCTCGAAGCCGGGGATGTTGACCTGCACCTCGCCGTCGAGGATGTCCTTGTGGGCCCGGACGTAGGCGTCGAGCGTGCCGACGTCCTCCCAGTAGCCCTCGGCGACGGCCCCGAAGAGCGGGCAGGTCGCCGGCCAGCAGCTTGGGGAACACCTCGCTCGAGAAGTCGACCGGCCGGTCGGCCTCGATGTAGTCGAAGATCTCGGGCTCGAGCACGAAGATGCCGGTGTTGATGGTGTCGCTGAACACCTGGCCCCAGGTCGGCTTCTCGAGGAAGCGCTCGATGCGGCCGTCCTCGCGGGTGATGACGATGCCGAACTCGAGCGGGTTCTCGACGTGGGCGAGGCCGATGGTGGCCATCGCCTTGTGCTCGTCGTGGAAGGCGACGATGGCGCCCGAGGTCGATGTCGGTGAGCACGTCACCGGAGATCACGAGGAACCGCTCGTCGAGCTGGTCCATGGCGTTGCGCACCGAGCCGGCCGTGCCGAGCGGCGTCTCCTCGGTGGCGTAGGCGATGCTGACGCCGAACTCGGACCCGTCGCCGAAGTAGGTGCGGATGGCGTTGGCCATGAACGCGACGGTCACGACGATCTCGTCGATGCCGTGCCGCTTCAGCAGGTCGATGATGTGCTCCATCATCGGCCGGTTGACCAGCGGCAGCATCGGCTTGGGAGCGTTGGAGGTGAGCGGGCGCAGGCGGGTGCCCTCGCCTCCCGCCATGATCACGGCCTTCATGGCCTGCTCCTCGACATGGACCTGAACCTACCGCGCTGCCGGACTGGACCTCGCGCGCCCGCCCCTCACGCAGCGCCCGCAGCCCGATCGGGACGTAGAGGACGGCGGCGTAGTAGCTCAGCAGCAGGCCGGGGACGCCGGCCATCCACCCGAGCGCCTGGAAGATCGGGGCGCTCGACTTCGGTGCTCGAGCCGGCGAGGAACAGCGGGAAGGCGAACATCAGCGCGAACGTGCCCGGCCTTGCCGAACCAGGTGACGTCGATGCGCTTGGCCCCCATCGCGGCCAGCCCGAGCGTGGCCGCCGAGACGAAGACCTCCCGCGCGATCGACCATCCAGCAGAACCACACCGGCGCGCCCGGCGGGTCGACGAGGAGGATCCCGGCGATCCCGACGAAGAAGAGCAGCCGGTCGGCCACCGGGTCGAGCACCTTGCCGAGCGTCGACACCTGGTGGAAGTGGCGGGCGATGTAGCCGTCGACCCAGTCGGTGGCCCCGAGCGCGCCGAGCAGCAGCGCCGCCGCGAACCGCTTGTCCTGACCCAGCAGGATCACCAGGTAGAGCGGCAGGCACGCCAGGCGGACGAACGTGATGACGTTCGGGACGGTCAGGATCCGGCTCTCGTCATCCCTGCCGGGTTCGGTGCCTGAGGCGATGCCGGTCTCGATCCGGGTCTCGGAAGCGGAGTCGGCGGCGTCGGTCACGAGCCCAGCCTACGATCCGCTCCGAGCCCGGACGTGATCCGAGCGCCCGTCAGGCCCGCACCCCCTCGAAGGACTCCCCCATGCCCACGATCTTCACCCGGATCATCGACGGCGAGCTGCCCGGTCGATTCGTCTGGCGCGACGACCACTGCGTCGCGTTCCTCTCGATCAACCCGCTGCAGCCCGGGCACACCCTGGTGGTGCCCATCGCTCGAGGTCGACCACTGGATCGACCTCCCACCCGGCGGTGACCGAGCGCCTCATGCACGTGTCCCACCTGATCGGGCGGGCCCAGCAGGAGGCCTTCTCACCCGAGCGGATCGGCCTGATCATCGCCGGCTTCGAGGTGCCCCACGCCCATGTGCACGTGCTGCCGATCCGCGGCATGGCCGACCTCGACTTCTCGAACGCCGGCCACCTCCGTCGACGGTGACGACCTCGACCTCGTGGCCACCACCCTCCGCTCGACCCTGTGGGCCCACGGCCACGACGAGTTCGTCGTCGACTGAGCCGGCCGCCATCGCCGGTTCAGCTCTGGTCCGGGGGGCGGACGAACACGACGATGTCCTCGGCATCGGATTGCACGGTGAAGCCGTGCTGGGCGATCTGCAGCTCGAGGATGCGCTCGCGGTAGGCGTTGGACCGGGGCGACCTGGCGCACGATCGATGACGATGGCGTCGACGCCTCGGATCACGTCCTCGACGTCGGGTGCAGGCTCGTCGGGATGCCCGAGCTCGAGGTGGTACAGCTGCGCCCGCTCGGCCAACTGCACCAGCATCGACGCCGACGCCCGCACCCGCGGCATCGCGCGGCAGCGGCTCCGCCGCCTCGATGCGGGCACCGTCGGCGGCGTCCTGGCCGCCCCAGTTCCACGGTTGCTCGTAGATCGAGCTGGGGGCGTACAGCACGAAGAACGACACCGCGGCCGCCGCCATGGTGATCAGGACGCGGCGGTCGATGCTGACCTTCTCGACGCTCTTGCGCCCGAACCGGTTCAGTCCCCGTGGGGTGGCCAGGAAGATGAAGGAGATGATCGCCACCGACTGCGGCCCGTACCTGGTGGCCATCGTGACGTCGCCGGCCAGGTACAGCACCTGCAGCGGCACCACCGGCAACAGGTACCGGGGCGAGAGGAAGGGCAGGAAGAGCACCGGCGCGAACAGGTAGACGAGCAGCGCGAAGTTGGGTCGTGAGAACACCTGGGTCGAAGAGGTCGAACGGGTGGGTGAGCATCCCCCAGAGGATCGATGCCGGCGTGTCGCCGAACGCGGCGTAGGCCTGCAGCTGGGACACGCCGTCGCCGAGGTGGGGCTGCACCACGAAGAGGAACCCGAGCGCCCACGCCAGGCCGCCGCACGAGGGCGATGGCCCCCCGACGGCGGTGACCTTGCACCATGATCAGCACACCGAGCCCGGCCACCGCGAGGCCGAGGTCGGCCCGGCACAGCATGGCCAGCACGCAACAGAGGGCGAACCGTCGCCAGTGCTGGGTCAGCCCGAAGTAGCCGGCCCCGATGAGGAACGGGCACGGCCAACGTCTCGGGGTGGAAGCCGTCGAGGTTGAGGCTCTGGATGGCGGGGTGCAACGCGTACACGCAGCAGCACCATGAGCGACGGCGCCGGTGCGCAGGAACGCCAGGCGCCGGCACACCCGCCAGATGGGGATCACGGCCAGCGCCAGGGCCGCGGACTGCACCGTGAGCAGCAGCGGGACGGCCGGGACGTAGTGGGTCAGCCAGGCCAGCGGGTAGAAGATGAACGAGCCCTGTGGAGCGAACACGTTCGACCCGGTGGTCACGGTCAGGACGGGATCGAGACCGTGGCGGATGGCCCAGGCCGCCTGCCGTGTACGCGGCCAGGTCTGACGACGGGTCGAGCGACCGGGCCTGGGCGAGGGCCAGGCCGTCGAGCACGACGAAGAGCACGATCGCCACGACCCAGGGAGCAAGGCGGTCGGCCTGGTCGCTGTCGAGGCGACCCTGCCAGCGCAGGATGACGTTGTCGACGCGGCGTCGGATAGGTGGCCGTCAAGGCTCGGTCCCGCCGAGCGGCAACGTCGCGACGCCGTCCGGCCCAGGTCCGGCCGGGTCGGCCGGTTCGACCGCATCGACGAGGTGCGCGCTCGTTGTTGCGCACGTTGTTCACATCGAAGCCCACCGGGTGCAGGGTCAGCAGCGACGACGGGGCCGGGACGAGCAGCTCGCCCAGCAGGTCGAGGTCGTCGAAACTCGGGGTCGAGCCACGTGTCCCAGGCCGACGGCGGCAGGATCACCGGCATGCGGTCGTGGATCTCGGCGATCTTGTCGTTGGGCGCCCCGGTGATGATCGTGCAGGACTGCAGCTCCTCGTCGGGCTCTCCTTGCTGCGCCAGACCTCCCACAGGCCGGCGAACGCCAGCGGCTCGCCGTCGACGCGCTGGATGTACATCGGCTGCTTCTTCTTCTGACCGGGGACCACCGTCCACTCGTAGAAGCCGTCGGCCGGGATGATGCAGCGGCGCTTTCGGAAGGCTCGCTTGTAGGCGTTCTTGTCGGCGATCGACTCGGCCCGGGCGTTGATCATCCGGTTGCCCACCGACGGGTCCTTGGCCCAGAACGGCACGAGGCCCCAGTGCAGCTGCTCGAGCCGCCGCACCTGGCCGTCGGAGCGACGGCGAAGATGTCGGTCGTGGGCGCGACGTTGTAGTTCGGGACCGCAGCCTGATCCGTGTCGTCCACCGCATCGAAGTAGCGGGCGATCTGGTCGGGTGGGGTCGCGGAGACGAAACGGCCGCACATGACGCGAGACGCTATGCCCTCAGCAGCGAAGGGGTCAGCTCTCGGCCCCGGCCTTCACGTGGGGAACCGTCTTGGGCAGGAAGTAGCGGCCCACCACCGGCACCGACAGGAACCCTTCGACGCCGCCGTAGAGGAGGCCGACGCGCGGCAGGGCCCGCACGTCGTCGTAGACGATGACCCGGGGCACCCACTCGGGATAGAAGCGCTGGTTGAACATCTTCAACGACTTGATCTGGTAGAAGGGGTTGACCAGCTCGAGCAGCTGCTTCACGATCCGCTGGGGCACGGTGTAGTGCAGGTCCTCGTAGAACAGCCGGCCCCACACGGCGAAGTTCATCGAGAGTCGCTCGTACCCGAGCTCGTCGAGCCGCATGAGCGTGCGGGTCAGCAGGAACTCGGTCATCCCGTTCGGGGTGTCGGGGTCACGGCGCATGAGGTCGAGCGTGAAGCCGGGCGCATCCCCGTAGACCGGGACGATGCGCAGGAATCCACCTGGCCTGCCGTCCTCGTCGAGCGCCACGCACAGGCGGAACTCCGGGTTCGAGCCGTCGACATCCTGGCTCAGGCTCATCGTGAAGCCTCGCTCGGGTGCCTTGCCCCGCCACTTGGCGCTCAACGCGTTGAGATCATGGATGAGCTCGGGCGTGGCGTCGGTCTCGGTCATGTACTCGAACCGGTAGGTGCGCTCGACGCGCGCCGCCGACTGGCGAACGCTCTTCCACTTCTTGCCCTTGAGGCTGAAGTCGGTGCACTCCACCACCGCCTCGTCGCCCAGGTAGAAGGTGTGCAGCCCGCGATCGACGTAGCGGTCGCGGTTCGACTCGAGCACGGCCAGGAACGCCACTCCCCACGCCCGCTGTCGGCACATCGCCATGAACTCGTCGACCACCAGCTCGAGCGAATCCGAGTGGCCGATGGGATCGCCCGACGCGAGCGCGTACCGGCCGATGTAGGTGTAGGCGATCATCGCCTCGCCATCCGAGGAGAAGAAGAAGCTCTTGTCGTCCCGAAGGGCGAAGTACGCCAGCGTGTCCGTGCCGAAGGTGTGGACGAGCCGGCTGGCATGGTCCCATGCGTCCTCGTCCTGCTGGGGGTGCGCGACGATCGGCCGGAAGAGCAGGGCCAGCGCGACGGCGACCCCCACGATGCCGAGCCCGAACATCGACACGCGGAAGACGCGTTCGATGAACTCGCTCTCGAACTCATAGCTACCGGGCAGGCCGATCATCCCGCTGAAGATGGCATCGAGGCTCCGACCGAGCGTGAGGTCGGGCGAGATGCGCCGCCGCTGCACGAACAGGAACACCAGGCCGAAGGTCACCACCGACATGAGGTAGAGGGGGACGAAGCGGAGGAACTGGAACAGCGTCGGCGGGTCGGGCGGGGCCTGGAACTCCCGGCGGCTCAGCAGCAGGAGCACGACCATCAGCAGCGAGAAGGCCCCGGCGAACGGTCGGTCGAGCCGGACGACGTTGGCCAGGAAGCTCAGGGAGAACAGCGCGATGCCCACCTGCCAGGCCCGGTGCTTCTTGCGGCGCAGCTGACCGGCCAGGAACAGCAGCATCACGCCGATCAGCAGCGAGACGACGTGGCTGGCCACGCGGAGGCCGAACGGCGCCACCACGGTCGAGACGTTGAGGATGCGGCTCGGGACGAACGGGATGACCGACACGACCAGCAGGAGGCCGCCGAGCGCGGTCATCCAACCGATGGCGCGCGCCCGGAACGACGTGTGGCGCACGCCGGTCAGCCCTGAGCCCTCGCCGAGGGTGGTGGGCCGGTGGGCGGAGGCACCTCGAACTCGGCCTCGTGCAGACCGGACTCGGGCCGCAGCGTCGGGAACAGGATGACCTCCCGGATCGACTCGACCTCGGCCAGGATCATCGTCAGCCGATCGATGCCCATGCCCATGCCGCCGGCCGGGGGCATGCCGTACTCGAGGGCCCTGACGTAGTCGAGATCGACGTCACCGGCCTCGGGATCGCCGGCCGCCTTGGCGGCAGCCTCCTCCCGGAAGCGCGCCAGCTGGTCGACCGGGTCGTTCAGCTCGCTGTAGGCGTTGGCCAGCTCGCGTCCACCGACCACCAGCTCGAACCGCTCGACCAGCGCCGGATCGGAGCGGTGGGACTTGGCCAGCGGTGACACCTCACGGGGGTAGTCGATGACGAAGGTCGGCGAGATGAGCTCCGGCTCGACCCTCTCGTCGTAGAGCTCCATGACGAGCCGGCCGGGTCCCCACTTGGGGTCGTACGAGATGTCGAGGCCGTCGAGTACGGACCGCAGATCGTCGATCGGCATCGTCGGGTGCACGTCGACGCCCGCGTAGGTGGCGATCAGCTCGATCATCGTGGCTCGACGGTAGGGCGGGGCCAGGCTGATCTCCTGGCCCTTCAACGTCACCGTGGTGGTCCCGATGGCCGCGGTCGCCGCCGAGGAGATCAGGTCCTCGAGCAGCGCCATCATCTCGGTGTAGTCGACGAACGCCTCGTAGCTCTCGAGCATCGTGAACTCGGGGTTGTGGCGGGTGTCGAGGCCCTCGTTGCGGAAGATGCGGCCGATCTCGAAGACCTTCTCCATGCCGCCGACGAGGAGTCGCTTGAGCGGCAATTCGAGCGCAATGCGCAGGTAGCTGTCGATGTCGAGGGCGTTGTAGTGGGTGACGAACGGCCGAGCGGTGGCCCCGCCCTGCACCAGGTTGAGCACCGGCGTCTCGACCTCGAGGTAGCCCCGGTCGCGAAGACGGTCACGAATGGCGGCCACCGCGGCGATGCGGATCATCAGGGTCGTACGGGCCTCGTCGTTGACGACCAGGTCGACGTACCGCTGGCGGTACCGCTGGTCGACGTCGCTGAGCCCCTTCCACTTGTCGGGCAGCGGGCGGAGTGCCTTGGACAGCAGCTCGAAGTGGGTGACCTTGACCGACAGCTCGCCCTTGCGGGTCTTCATGACCGTCCCCTCGACGCCGACCCAGTCACCCCGGTCGAGGTCGTTGAAGCGACCGAACGACTCCTTGCCCAGCACGCCCTGGGAGACGAACAGCTGCACCTCGCCGTCGCGGTCTCGTAGGGAGCCGAACGTGAGCCGACCCTGCTCCCGCTTGAGCATCAGCCGACCGGCGACCTTGACCTCGACCTCGGTCTCCTCGCCATCGTCGAGGCTGTCGTAGTCGGTCCGCAGCTCCCCAAGGGTGCGATCACGATCGAACCGGTAGGGGTAGACCGTCTCGCCTTCGGCCCGCAACTGGTCGAGCTTCTCCAGCCGCAGCGTACGGATGTCGGCCGCGCTCGGCTCGGGCGCCTCGGACGCGTCAGGTGAGGGTTCGGGGGCGCCGGAATCGTCGTTCATCAGGACCGAGACCGTACAAGGTCCGCCTGCTCCGCCCAGACCGGGTTCCGGCTCCGGTCCTCGGGACGACCTCTCGTCCACGTGTCCCGGCGCGTCTGCCATGTGGCCGGCCCCACGGCGGCGGGAGGTCGCGCCAGCTCCCCGATCGCTGCAACGCCCGACGGTAGGGTGCCGCGTGTCGCTCAGCAGAACCCGGAAGCACCTGGCGGCAGCCGTCGTCGCCGTCACCGTGCCGCTGGCGGCTGCCGCCGTCAACGCCCTGCGCGACCCGTGGCGACCGACCGGCGACTTCGGCCTCATCGCGCTGCGAACCATGGACGTGCCGAGCGACCTGCCCCTCTACGGGGTCTACTCGCGGTTCGGGTTCCACCATCCCGGGCCCGTCCTGTTCCTCCTGTACTCGGTGCCCAGCCGCCTGCTCGGGCCCTCCGGCCTGCTCGTCGCCGCCGTGCTCATCAACCTCGCGGCCGTCCTCGCAGCCGTCGTCCTGTTCCAGCGGCGCGGCGGGACGACCCTGCTGGTGCTCGGCACGCTCGGGATCGTCACGCTGGAGCTGGCGGCCGCGGCACAGCTGGCCGACCCGTGGAACGCCTGGGTGCCGATGTTCCCGTTCGCCCTGGCGATCCTGCTGGCCTGGTCGGTGTGGGAGCGGGACTGGTGGGCTCTCCCTGCACTCGTGGTCGTGACCAGCTTCGTCGTGCAGGCCCACCTCGGCTACCTCGCGCTGACCGGCTGGCTCGCGGGCGTCGCGCTCGTCGTCGTGCTCGCGTCGTGGGTTCGTCGCAGGGATCGGCCGCCATGTCCTGTGCGCGTGCTCGTGTGGTCCGCGGCCCTCGGCCTCGGCGCGTGGGTGCTGCCCCTGTGGGACCTCGCGACCGGACATCCCGGCAACCTCCGGGTGATCACCGAGCACTTCCTGCACAGCACCGAGTCGACGGTCGGCGGCGCCGACTCGCTCCGGCTGCTCGGTCGGGAGCTCGGCTGGTTCCCTCCTGCGCTCGGCGGCCGAGAACCGGTCCTGTCCTTCGTGGGCTCGATCGAAGGTCGCTCGCCGCTGGCCGCGGTGCCCTTCCTCCTGTTCCTCGGTGGTGCCGCCATCCTGGCCTGGCGGGCGCGGGACCGGAACCTGCTGCATCTGATCGCACTCATGGTCGGCTGCGTCGCCGTCGGGTGGTTCTCGATCGCCCGCTTCGAAGGCGACCCGTACCCCTATCTCGTACGTTGGCTGTGGCCCATCGTGGTGCTGAGCCTGACCGCGGCCGCATGGGCCTACGTCCGGGCACTGGAGCGGGTGGTCGCCTCCCGCTCGGCCCGCCATGCGCTGGTCGGGATCGGTGTCGCCCTCGTCGCGGTCATCGCCACCGCGGCAGCGGTGTCGGCCAGCCTGGCCGCGCGGCCGAACGAGGTCTTCAGCTCGGCCGTCCTGGAGCTGGCGACGCCGGTGGCCGCCGCCGTGCGCGACCGTGGCACCGTGCTGCTCGAGCACCAGGACGACAGCTGGGGCGAGGAGGAGGCCGGGTTGGTGGCCGAGCTGTGGCACCGGGGCATCCCCCTGTACGTGACCGACGAGCGGGGTTTCGACTTCGGCGAGGCCCGGACCATCGGCGACCGAACCGCAGACGGCGTGCTCGTGGTGGCCGTCGGCGCCGAACGAACCGCCCGCCGAGCCGGCGACCTCCCGCCCGGCAGCGCCCTCGTGGCTTCCTACGATCCGCTCGACCCCGACGATCGGGTCGACGCCGACGCGCTCACCCGGCGTGCCGCCGAGGAGCTGGACGCCGCCGCCGACGGCACCTCCGTGGCCGAGCCCATGACCGACGCCGAGCGGGAGCGGCTGGCCGACTACACCTCCCGAGGGCGGGCCGCCGACGTCTATCTCGACCCCGCTCCCTGACGGGCCCGCCCCACGGTGGCACGATGCTCGCCATGTCCGACGCCGTGCCCCCGCCGCCGTCGCCACCGTCGAGCCCGGGGTGGCCGGCAGTCGTCGTACGGGGACTCACCAAGCACTACGGCGAGAAGACCGCGGTGGCCGGGCTCGACCTCGACGTGCCGCACGGATGCTTCTACGGGCTGGTCGGACCGAACGGAGCGGGAAAGACCACCTCGATCCGGATGATGACCGCGCTGCTGCGACCGGACGGGGGCTCGGTGTGGATCGAGGCGCACGACGTGTGGGCCGATCCCGTGGCGGTGAAGGCCACCATCGGCGTGCTGCCCGACGAGTTCCGGCTGTTCGACCGACTGACCGGGGCCGAGCTCCTCGACTACTGCGGGCTGTTGCGAGGCATGGTGCCGGCCACGGTCGCCGAGCGATCCGACGAGCTGCTCGACGTCTTGGATCTGCGGAGCGCCGCCGACACGCTGGTGGTCGACTACAGCACCGGCATGCGCAAGAAGGTCGCGCTGGCCGCGGCCCTGCTGCACGCCCCGTCTGTGCTGTTCCTCGACGAGCCCTTCGAGGCCATCGACCCGGTGTCGACACGGACCATCCGATCGGTGCTGGAGCGCTTCACCGCCAACGGCAACACGGTGGTGTTCTCCTCGCACGTCATGGAGGTCGTCGAGCGCCTGTGCGATCGGGTCGCGGTCGTGCACCACGGTCGCCTCGTGGCCGAGGGTGCCACCGATGACCTGCGCGGCGGCCGGCGACTCGAGGACGTGTTCGTCGAACTGGTCGGCGCGACCGAGACCGATGTGTCCCAGCTCGACTGGCTGGGGGCCCGACCGACGCCCCTGACGCCCGTCACGCCACCGGGGCCACCCACGGCTCCGTGAGGACCACCGCGCCGGACCCGGCTCGCACCCTCGTGCGGCTCAAGCTGCGGCTGATCGCCAACCGAGCCAAGAGCTCGAAGCGAGGAGTGCTGCAGCTCGTCGTCTCCGTCGTCCTCGCGGTCTTCGTAGGAGGGTTCGGCGCCCTCCTGGCCGGTGTCCTGGCCGCCGATGCCGATCCCCGGATCAGCCGCACCGCCGCGGTGCTCGGGGCCACGGTCCTGACCGTCGGGTGGGCGCTCCTCCCCCTGCTCTCGGTCGGATCCGACGAGACGCTCGATCCCGGCCGCCTGGTCCTGTTCCCCCTGCGCCAGGGCACCCTCATGCGGGGCCTGCTCGGCGCCTCGCTCGTCGGACCGGCGCCCTTCGCGGTGATCGCCGTCTGCGCCGGCGCCACCATCGGGTTCGTTGCCGTCGGGGGTTGGGTGGCGGTGCCCGCCTTCGCCGCGCTCGTGGTGCTCTCCGCCGTCACCGCCCGGGCGTTGAGCACGACCCTGGCCGCCGGCCTCAGCTCGCGCCGGGGACGCGACGCGCTCATCGTGTTCGCCTCGGTGTTCTTCATCGCGGTGCAGGGCGTGCGCTTCATCCGGTGGGAGCGCATCGGACCGGGCGCCTATGACCGGATCGCCGACGTGCTGCGCTGGACGCCACCCGGGATGCTCGGACAGGCGGCGTTCGACAGCAGCCGGGGCCATCAGTTCGCCGCCGTCGCGGGTCTGATCGTGCCGCTGGCGGTCATCCCGCTGCTGATGCTCTGGTGGGCCCGGGTCCTGGACCGCTCGGTCACCCACGTCGCGGACGGCGAGACCCGACCGACGCGGGCTCGCACGGCCCGCGACCTCCCGCTGCTGATCGACGCGCTCCCCTTCCTGCGGCAGGGCCCGTGGGGCGCGGTCACGGCCAAGGAGCTTCGCTACCTCGGACGCGAGCCGCGCCGGAAGGTCAACCTCGTCAACAGCATCATCATCGGCGTCGGCCTGCCGGTGTGGGCGGCGCTGCACTCCAGCGGCGACGGGCGGGGCAAGGCGGTGCTGCTCGCCACGCTGGGCGCGTACATCGCGGTGCTCGGGAGCAGCAACCAGTACGGGCTCGACGGCGCCGCCGTGTGGATCGACATGGTCGCCGGCCGAACGGCCCGCACCGTGCTGATCGGCAAGAACCTGGCCGTGCTGATCATCGTCCTCCCCGTCGTGGTGGTCGTCGGCACCGGCGTCGCCGCCCTCACCGGCGGGTGGGTCTACCTCCCGGGCGCCATCGGGTTCGCCGTGGCGGGGGTCGGGGCGGGCGTCGCCACGGGCAACGTCATCTCGGTGCGCGTTCCCTTGCGGCTGCCCGAGAGTCGCAGCCCGTTCGCCGGCGCTGGAGGGGGGCAGGGCTGCAGCACCGGTCTCGTACTGACCATCTGCCTCCTGGCCCAGAACGTCCTGTTGCTGCCCGTCGTCGGTGCCGGCCTCGTGACCCTCGCCATCGGACCGGCCGCCCTGGTCGTCACCGTGCCGCTGGCGATGGTCTACGGCTGCCTGCTGTGGTGGGTCGGTCTGACCCTCGCCTCCGGCTACGCCGACGACCACCAGCCCGAGCTGCTGGCGCTGGTCAGCCCCTCACGATCGTCCTGACCGATCGAGCATCCGGCAGGCGTGGCGGTAGAGCTCGACGTCGGCTGCGTTGTCCTCGCCGATCCGCCGGCGGAACGACTCGCTGACCTGCAGGTCACCCACGCTCACGTTGACGGAGGGCCGGGACGGGAGCCGCCAGCCGAACCGCCGCTCGATGGAGGCCAGGAAGGCCGGATACCGGTCCTGCACGCCGACGACGTCGACCTTCTCCAGGTTCGCCACGGCCACCGCCAGACGACGTTCGTCGATGTCGATGACGTCGAGGACGCTCTCGAGACGGTCACCCGGCTCCATGGCGAACACCTTGCACTGGTGGTCGTGGATGAAGAACGGGAACTCGAAGCCGTCCTCGTAGATCTCCTCCAGCGACGCATCGGCGAACCGGGCGCGACGGGCCTTGGCCGTGCGCAGCTGTGAGATCGTCCGCTCGATCGGGTCTCGCACCAGCGTGACCGTCACCAGATCGATGCCCATCAGCTCGGTGACCACGTACGGGAAGTGACCGACGTAGGCCCGGACCTCGGCTCGGCGCCTGGGCGGTATGTGGAGCAGCCGGTCGATCGAGATGTAGGAGTCGAGGGCGGCCTGGGTCTCTATCGGATGACCGAACGGGTTGTGGGTGGTCGCCGCCACCGAGGCGAGGTCGAGGTCCGTCTGGACGTCCGGGTAGACGTGGGTCGCGCCCAGCTGCGCCTGCAGCAGCTCCTTGAAGGTGCTGCCTCCGGTGCGCATCACGTGGATGAAGAACACCGACGCCATCGGCGAACCCTAGTGCCGTAGGGGTGGCCGGTCCCGGACACGGACCGTTCACCTTCAAGTGCTCAACGTTGGCCAATTTCCTCCGATGAACACGGTGAGGGTCCTTTTGAACACTATTAGAGGTAGTGTGTCCGAGAATTAGCACGGTGCGTGGTTGTACCGAGACGTAGGGCGAAAAGTCACCATGGGCAATCAGCCAAGGTCGGTGGCGGGGCGAGGCGGGGCGACAGCATCGTTCGTCGCGCTCGGGCTCGGCGCCGCCTGGGTGGGTCTCCACGCCTCCGGCATCCTCGGATCGCAGGCGAGCCTGACCTTCGTGCTGCTGGCGGCGGCCTCGATCGTCGCCACCTTGGTCGGGATCTACCGATGGCGACCGACCCCGTCGTGGCCCTGGCTGCTCACGCTCGGAGCCTTCGTGCTGTTCCTCGTGGGCGGCGCAGCTCGCCAGGTGCTCAGCACTCTCGGTGACCTGACCTCCACGCGGTCGGCCTGGCCCGATCTGGTCACCCTGCCCGGCTACCTGCTGGTGGCTGTCGGTCTGGCCTATGCGGCCCGGGCGGGACGTCGTGGCCGCCTCGGTGGCGTCGATGCGGCTCTCGACGCCGCACTCGCGGCGCTGGCCGCGCTGGCGCTGGCGTGGGCCTACCTGATCGAGCCGACCCTGTCCCAGGAAGCCAATCTGCGCGTCCGGATCGTGCTCGTCTGCTACCCCACGCTGTCGGTGTTCCTCGTCGCCATCGGCGCCCAGCTGGCCTTCACCTCCGGGGCTTGGCGGTCGACCGCCTTCCGGCTCATCATGTGCTCGTTGGTCTGCCTGCTCGTCGGCGACGTCGTCTACATGCTCGTGGACGGCCGGCTGATCGGCTCCCCGGGCGATCTCCTCGACCTCCCCTACGCCTTGGCCTTCGTGCTGTTCATCGCTGCGGTGCTCCACCCGTCGATGCGCGGCCTCACCGTGGCCATCCCGACGGTCAAGACGGCTGGCCAACCCGGTCGGCTGGTACTGGTGGTCATCGCCATCAGCGTGCCGGCAGTGCTCACGTTGACCGCCGCCGAGTCGAGCCTGCCGGACCGGATGGTGCTGGCCACCATCGTCCTGGCCCTCGCCGCCACCGCCGGTTGGCGGATGATGCGCGCGCTGCGCGAGCACGCCGATTCGGCGACCCGCCTGGCCCACCAGGCCACCCATGACGCCCTCACTGGTCTGCCCAACCGGGTGTACCTGCACCAGTACCTGACCGAAGAGCTGGATGCGAACGGATCCGGACGGCGAGCGCGACCGGGCACACCGAACGAGGTCGATCCGTCCGTGGCGCTCCTGTTCCTCGATCTCGACCGGTTCAAGCTGGTCAACGACACCATGGGCCACAGCACCGGAGACGAGCTGCTGATAGCGGTGGCGGAGCGCCTCCGGGAGAACATGCGCCCGGACGATCTCGTGGGGCGCATCGGTGGCGACGAGTTCCTCATCGTGGTCACCGGCGCCCGCGACACCGAGCATGCCATCGAGATCGCGGAGCGGGCCCGACTGGCCTTCATGACACCCTTCGCGGTGCGGGGCCTCGACATCCAGATCTCGGTCAGCGTCGGCGTCACCGTGCACGAGCCCAACTCGAACAGCGACGCCGAGGTCATGCTGCGCAACGCCGACACGGCGATGTACCAGGCCAAGGCGCTGGGCGGCAACGCGACGGCGGTGTTCGACAAGTCGATGCGTGAGCGCGTCGCCCGCCGGTTGCTGCTCGAGAACGAGATGCACCAGGCCCTCGATCGGGGTGAGTTCCACCTCTGCTACCAGCCCATCGTCCGCCTCGGACTGGACCGGGTGGCCGGGCTCGAGGCCCTGCTGCGGTGGTCACATCCCACCCTGGGCGAGATCGGTCCCGACGTGTTCGTCCCGATCGCGGAGGACACCGGCCTGATCGTCGAGCTCGGCGACTGGGTCATCGATCAGGCCTGCGCCGCCCTGGCCCGCCTCCGTGCCGACATCGGCGACGGCCACGAGCTGACGATGTCGGTCAACCTCTCGGCCCGCCAGCTCCGCGACGACCGGGTCATCGACCACATCGGCCGCACGCTGTCCCGGTACCAGCTCTCCCCCTCGTCGTTGTGCGTGGAGCTGACCGAGTCCTCCGTGATGGAGAACATGAACCTCATCACCGAGATGCTCGCGACCCTCCGCTCGTGCGGTGTCCGCGTGGCGATCGACGACTTCGGCACCGGGTACTCCTCGCTCGCCTACCTCAAGCAGCTGCCGATCGACGAGGTGAAGATCGACCGCAGCTTCGTGCACGGCCTCGACGAGGACGGCCCGAACTCCAGCCTGGTGGGCGCGGTGGTGACCATCGCCCGATCGCTGGGCATCACGACGGTGGCCGAAGGTGTCGAGACCACCAGCCAGCTCCAGCGGGCCCTCGAACTGGGCTGCCAGGAGGCCCAGGGCTACCTGTTCTCCCGACCGGTCACCGAGGATGCCCTTCCCGCCGTGCTGCAACGGCTCGGGCTGGCGACCGACGCCCACCTGCGGGTCGTGCGGGATCCGGCCTGATCAGGCGATCTCCTGGGCCTCGCCCGCCTCGACACCGACATCCCACGGCGGCGTCGAGATCACCGATTCGAGGCCGCGGCCGTCGAACAGGATCTCGGCCATGCTCGGCGCCCGGAACCGCAGCCGCGACTCGAAGTCGGCCGCGTCGAGCAGCACCGGGAGGCTCGACGGCGAGTCCAGGTAGCGCTGGGGCGACAGGCCGTCGAGCAGGGTGAACGGGCGCAGGAACTCGGTCTGGATCAGGTCGAGCACGATCACGTCGAGGATGGCGATGGCCCACCGCACGCCACTGCGGGGCCCGAGCATGGCCAGCGCCTGGAAGAGCCCGAGGCTCACCAAGCCACCCGACGCCGCGCCCCGGTACTCGGACCGAACGGCCAGGGTGGCCACGTCCCACAGCGCCCCACGATCGAGCTCGATGCCCGATCGGGCCATGACGTCGTCGACCGAATGCCCCCATCGCGACTCGAGGTCGTGCAGGCTCTTGGCGCCCCGGGGCGACGGGACGATGATCCGCATGACGCCCGCCGGCTGGCGCAGGACGTGATCGATCACGCAGATGAAGATGCTGGCCGACTCGTACGGGCCGTATTCGGCGGCCAACAGCTCAGGCGTGTTCCCGAAGAACTCCAGGAACACCTCGCGCTCGACGTGGCGGGCCAGCTCGGCCGCCGGCTCGTCGCTGCGCAGCACATACACGCCGAGGCCCGTGTGGCCGCGTTCGTGCCTGGCGATGAGGTCATCGGCGAGCTGCTGCAGATCCATGCGTGGAACCAGCCTGATGTTCGGTGAGGGCTCCCGAGAACGGGAGGCGGATGGTCATGCGTGTCGACGGTGCGGCATCGTAGCCAACGTCGGCGATCCGGCGCCGGGCGATCACGCAGCACGCCGATCCCAGGCCGATCCCCGAGCATTCTGAGCCGGTCAGGGATGCACTCCCCCTCTCCCCCCCGAGGGTGCGGCATCACATTGGTCGGGCTGGCGGGATTCGAACCCACGACCTTCGGTCCCCCAGACCGACGCGCTAACCAAGCTGCGCCACAGCCCGTACGAAGCGGTCACCTTACTCGGTCCCCGGACAGGGTCGAATCGACGTTCCCAGACCTTCCCGCGGTCGCCCACCACCGGGTGCCATGTGTCACTACGACTGCCACTTCCCATGAGTCGTACGGATCAAAGTCGCCGAGCGGGCTTCAGGAGCGCCGATCGCCGGCCGACCAAGGGGCGCAGGCAACACCGTAAGTCCCAGCTCGGCGGTCCCCGGTGGACGACCGCACATCACCCACCCCCACTCCGGAGACGCACCCGTGTCGGATCTGCCGCAGTCCCCCATCCGCCGCCGAGGCGTCGTTGCGCTTGCCGCGATCCTGGCCGTCATCTCGATGGCCGCCGGCGCCTGCGGGTCTGCCAGGTCCGCAACCACCGCCACGACCACGCCGGACGCCGCTGCCGGCAGCAACCTCCCGTCCGACGAAGGCACGCCGAAGGACGGCGGCAGCCTGGTCTGGGGGCTCGAGGCCGAGACGGACAGCCTGAGCCCGAGCGTCGGCCGATGGGCCCAGTCGGGTCACATGATGGCGTCCGCGGTGTTCGACCCACTGGTGACCCTCGATGCCGACGGCCAGACAGCTCCGTACCTCGCCACCTCGCTCACACCCAACGCCGACAACACGGTCTGGACCATCACGCTGCCGGCCGGCGTGAAGTTCCACAACGGCCAGCCGCTCGACGGGGCGGCTGTCGCCAAGAACCTCGAGGCGGCCAAGAGCTCGATCATCGTCGGGAAGACGCTCCTGTCCGTCCAGTCGATCGTCGCCTCCGATCCGCAGACCGTCACGATCACCGTGGCCCAGCCGTGGGCCACCTTCCCGAACCTCTTCGTGAGCCAGATCGGCTACATCGCCGCCCCTGCCCAGATCGACGACTTCCACGGCGGCGACCACCCGATCGGCACCGGCCCGTTCGTGTTCAAGGACTGGGTCAAGAACGACCACTTCTCGGCCACCAAGAACGCCGATTACTGGCAGGCCGGCCTGCCGCACCTCGACGAGATCGACTTCGCGCCGGTTCCGGACGCGTCGCAACGGCTCGAGGAGCTGCGCGACGGCACCCTCGACGCCATGAACACGCTGACGCCGGCCACCATCACCGAGGTCCGCGACGACCCCTCGCTGAAGTACCTCGAGTACGGCAAGGGCGACGAGATCTTCGTCACCCTCAACACCACGCAGGCGCCGTTCGACAACCCGGTCGCCCGTCAGGCCGTGGCCTACGCGACCGACACCGCCACCTACATCGACGAGATGGGCAAGGACGTCTACACGACGGCCAACGGCCCCTATGCACCGGGCCAGCTGGGCTACCTCGAGGACACGGGCTACCCGAGCTTCGACCTCCAGAAGGCCAAGGACCTGGTGGCCCGGTACACGGAGCAGACGGGCCATCCGCTGGCCTTCACCTACAACGGCATCTCGAACGTGGACGACGCACGCGGCCAGCAGCTGCTGAAGACGATGTGGGACGCGGCCGGCATGCAGGTCGCGCTGCAGTCGGGCAAGCAGGAAGACCAGATCATCTCGGTCGTCCTCGGCCAGTACCAGGCTGCCGACTTCCGCAACTTCAGCGAGCCGGATCCCGACGCCGACTACATCTGGTTCACCAAGGCCGGCGTCGGCGGCGACGGTGACGCCATCGCCCTGAACATGCCCCGCTACGTCGATCCGACGATCGACCAGGCGCTCTACGCCGGTCGGGCCACCACCGACACCGCCGAGCGAGACACGCAGTACCAGACCGTCAGCCGCACCCTCAGCACGGGCACGCCCTACATCTGGCTGGCACGAGTGGACTGGATGATCGCCTCGAGCCCCAGGGTCCACGGCTATGCCGAGGCGGCCAACGGCAGCCTCCAGACCCTGTCCCAGAAGACGTGGGTGGCCGGTCTCTGGATCGATTGACATCACGTGCCCGTCAAGCCCGCGATCGCAACACGCCGTTCAAATTCTGGCCCTCCACAACGGCCCGGTTCGTCCGAAGGAACACCCATGAACACGCCCATCTGCCGCCGCTCGTCCCGACGTCTCCTCGCCGCGTGCACCTCCGGCCTGGTGGCCGTCGCGCTGCTCGCCGGAGCGTGCGGCTCGACCACCTCCAACACGACCGCATCGCCGGACCAGGCCGCGCCCGTCGACGGGGCCTCCGGCATCGACGCCGGCACGCCGGTCGACGGCGGCAAGCTGGTCTGGGGGCTCGAGACCGACACCGACAGCTTCAGCCCCATGTCCGGCCGGTGGGACCGGTCGGGCCACATGATGGGCTCGGCCATCTTCGACCCGCTGGCCACCCTCGACGCGTCGGGTCAGGCCGTGCCGTACCTGGCCGAGTCGATCACGCCGGCCAACGCCGACAACACCCAGTGGGACATCAAGCTCCGCGAGGGCGTGAGGTTCTCCGACGGTGAGCCCCTCGACTCGGCGGTCGTGGTGCGCAACCTGACCGAGCAGAAGAAGGCCCTCATCACCGGCCAGAGCCTGGCCGGTGTGGCCGAGGTGGTGGCGATCGACCCGCTGACCGCACGGGTGACGACGACCGCCCCGTGGGCGACCTTCCCGGTGATCCTGGCCAGCCAGGTCGGGTACATGGCCTCGGTCCAGATGATCGACGACCCGCACGGCGGCGAGCACCCGATCGGCACCGGCCCGTTCGTGCTGCAGGAGTGGGTCAAGGGCGACCACATGCGCTCGATCAAGAACCCGACCTACTGGCAGGCCGGTCTCCCCCACCTCGACGAGCTCGACTTCAAGGTCGACCTCGACACCCAGCAGCAGGTGACCGACCTGGCCAACGGCACGTTCGACGCCGTTCACCACCTCCACCCCGTCCTCGGTGGCAGCGCTGCGCGACACGCCCGACATCAACGTGCTCGAGAACACCAAGGGTGAGGAGCGCTTCGCCACGCTGAACACCGCGGAGGCGCCGTTCGACCAGCTCAGCGCCCGTCAGGCCATGGCCTACGCCACCGACATCGAGCGATTCGTGGCCGAGAACGGCAGCGGCGCCTACGAGGCCGTGACGGGCATGTTCGCGCCCGGCCAGATGGGCTTCGACGACGACACCGGCTACCCGTCCTTCGACCTGGACAAGGCCAAGAGCCTGGTGGCCGACTACACCGCCACGACCGGCCAGCCGCTGGCCTTCACGTTCGTGAACACCGACAGCGTGGACGACCTCAAGGTCAGCCAGACGCTGAAGGACATGTGGGAGGCCGCCGGCATGCAGGTCACGCTCGAGAACATCAAGGACGAGGACGAGGTCGTGGACGTCGTGCTCGGCAACTACCAGGCCGCCGACTGGCGGAACTTCGGCCAGCCCGATCCCGACGGCGACTACATCTGGTGGCACTCCTCGTCGATCGGCAAGGACGGCGTCGCTCTCGCTGAACACGGCCCGATACTCGACCCCGGCCATCGACGCCGCCCTCGACGCGGCCCGGGCCACCACCGACCGGGCCGCCCGCGACGAGCAGTACCAGATCGCCGAGCAGCAGATCAACGCCGGCATCCCTTACGTCTGGTACGCCCGGGTGACCTCGGCCATCGCGGCCGACACCCGGGTGCACGGCTACGGCGAGGCCGCCAACGGCACCGACTCGACCATCGGCCCCAAGACCTGGGTGGCCAAGCTCTGGATCGAGCCCAGCGCCGGCTGAGCAGACCGCCGGGCAGCGCCGTGGCAGGATGCATCGATGACGACGGAGCGCATGGAAGTCCAGCGGACCATCGAAGCCCCGCCCGCCGCGATCTTCGAGGTGCTGGCCGACCCCCAGGGCCACGTGACGATCGACTCGTCGGGGATGCTCCTCGACGCCACCGGCGATCCCGTGACGGCGGTCGGCGAGCGGTTCGTCGTGCACATGGACCGCGAGGCGCTCAACGACTACCCGATGGGCAAGTACGACGTCAACGTGATCATCACGGCGTTCGAGCCGGACCGGGAGATCGCCTGGACCATCGACGGCCAGCTGCAGCCGCCGATCGGCCACGTCTACGGCTACACCCTCGAGCCGACCGCCGACGGCACGTTGGTGACGTCCTACTACGACTGGTCGGACATCCACCCACAGTGGAGGGAAGCGAACATCTTCCCGATCATCCCCGAGACGGCGCTGCGCGCCACGCTCGGCATCCTGGCCCGCACGGTCGGGCGCAACCAGCGCGCCGCCGACAACTGATCAGCGACTGAGCAGCCAGCCGATGCCCTGGAACGGCCCGATAGCCGAGGTAGAGCGCCGGCGGCCAGCAGCAGCACCAGAAGTGCCACGGGCACCTTCTGCGGCTGGCGGTGCGTCGGCGATGAGCCGGCCGCACGTCGGGCAGGTGCCGTCGGGCGGCAGCGAGTTCGGGTTCCAGAACTTCGCAGCAGTCCTCGCAGAACGGCACGGCGACCTCAGACCGGGGGCACGCCGTGATGGCGCTCGGTGAGCTGTCGGCGCGCGCCTCCGGCGTACGCCAGTCGGCGGACGATCTCGCCCCGCAGGTCCTCGAACTCGACGATGGCGTCGACGACCAGCTCCGAGGCGAGGCGCAGCGAGGTCGACGTCCTCCTCGTAGAGCCGTCGCTGCTCGGCGACGAACGCCTCGCGCTCGTCGGGGTCCTCGATGGCCGCGATGCTGGTTGGCGAACACCGCGTTCACCGCCGCCTCGGGACCCATGACCGCGATCTTGGCGGTGGGCAGCGCGATGGTGGCCTCGGGCTCGAACGCCGGACCGGCCATGGCGTAGAGGCCGGCGCCGTAGGCCTTGCGCACGATGACCGAGACCTTGGGCACGGTCGCCTCGACCACGGCGGTGATCATCTTGGCGCCGTGGCGGATGATGCCCTGCCGCTCGACCTGCGGTGCCGACCATGAAGCCCGGGCACGTCGGCCAGGAACACCAGCGGGACGTTGAACGCGTCGCACACCAGATGAACCGGGCGGCCTTGTCGGCCGAGTCGACGAACAGCACGCCGCCCTTCTGCAGCGGGTTGTTGGCGACGATGCCGACCGGGTGCGCCGTCGAGGCGGCCGAGCCCGACGATCAGCTCCGGGGCGAACAGCGGCTTGACCTCGAAGAAGCTCTCGGCGTCGACCAGCCCGTCGATGACGTCGTGCATGTCGTAGCCCTGCGCCTCCTCGGCCGGCACGACCGTCGGCGGTCAGCGGCGCGGATCGGCTGCGTCGGCCTCGGTAGGTCGGCGGGTCGTCGCGCCAGCGAGTCGGGAGGTAGGAGAAGTAGGCCCGGGCCTGGTCGATGGCGTCGGCGTCGTCGATCGGCCAGGTTGTCGCCGCAGCCCGACACGGTGGCGTGCATGCGGGCCCCGCCCATCTCCTCGAGCGTGGCGATCTCGCCGATCACCATCTCGGCCATGCGGGGCGAGCCCAGGTACATCGACGCGTTGCCCTCGACCATGATCACCATGTCGCAGAACGCCGGGATGTAGGCGCCGCCGGCCGCCGAGGGCCGAACAGGCAGCAGATCTGCGGCACCCGGCCCGACAGCCGCACCTGGTTGTAGAAGATCCGGCCGGCGCCCGCGCCGGCCGGGGAACAGCTCGACCTGGTCGGTGATGCGGGCCCCGGCCGAGTCGACCAGCCAGAACACCGGCAGCTCGTCGCGCAGCGCCCGCTCGGTGAGCCGGACGATCTTCTCGACGGTGCGGGCGCCCCACGAGCCGGCCTTCACCGTCGGGTCGTTGGCCATCACGCACACCGGCCGGCCGTCGACCGTGCCGATGCCGGTCACCACGCCGTCGGCCGGCAGGTCGGCGGCCAGCGGCGTTGGCCAGCAGGCCGTCCTCGACGAACGAGCCCGGGTCGAGCAGCAGGTCGAGCCGATCGCGGACGAACAGCTTGTTCTGCGCCGCCAGCTTGGCCGCCGCCGCGCTCGAGGTTGCCCTGCCGGGCGCGACGCGCCGACAGCGCTGGCGGAGTCGGCCGGACGATCGCGAGGGTCGGACGTCAGGTCAGGTGCGTCGGATGGCAAGGATGGCGACGTCGTCGGTGATGGGACCGCTGGAGAAGTCGCGGGCCGCTTCGAGCAGGGACTTGCAGAGCACGTCGGGGGTGACGCCCGGATCACGCCGGAGCTGGCTGGCGACCCGATCCTCGCCGAACAGCTGGTCGCCCGATGCGAGCCTCGGCCAGACCGTCGGTGTAGAGCAGGCACAGGTCGTTGGTGTCGAGCGCGGATCTCCCGGCTGATGTAGGTGGCCTTCGGATCGAGCATCAGCAGCGGACCGGTGGCCCGCAGCGGACTGACCTCGCGCTCGTGCCAGATCCACACGGCAGGGTGGCCGGCCGAGGCGAAGCGCAGGGTGCCGGCCGACGGTGTCGAACACCACGACGCAGAGCGAGATGAACTCCTCGTTGCGTCCCATGGCCGACATCTGGGTGTTGAGCTCCTCGAGCGCCTGGGCCGGGTCGCGGTACTGGCGGAGGAACACCCGCAGCAGGTACTTGGCCTGGAAGGCGGTGATGGCCGGGTCGATGCCGTGGCCGGACACGTCGCCGATGACCGCGGCGATGCGGGTCTTGCGAGATCCGCATCACGTCGTAGAAGTCGCCCGCCATCAGCCCCGAGCCGGCCTGGTAGACCCGTCCGAGCTCGAAGCCCTCGATCTGGGGCAGGTCGTCGGGCGCGAGGCGCTCCGCCCACCGGCGAGGAGCGAGCTCGTCCTGCACGAGCACCTCCTGGGCCCGCCGCTCGAGCTCGGTGCGGCCGTGCTCGAGTCGGGCCTCCTTCACGAAGTTGCGCCCCAACAGCAGGGAGGCGACCGCCGGCACGGCCACCAGCACGAGCACCAGCTGAGCGTTGGCCGCCGAGGTGACCGCCTCGACAGCGCAGACCACGGAGAGGCTGGCGTAGAGCACGGTGGCCAGCAGGTCCTTGCGGTAGTCGGAGCGGCTCAGCTCCTGCAGGTCGATGTCATCGGAGTCACGCTCGATGCGGTGCATGACCCGGTGGCGGTACCGCGCGGAGCGACCCCAGACGGCAGCTGCTGCCAGGCACACCAGGGCGACGAGCGCCAGGATCGGCTGGTCCATGGTCTGCGAATGCTACCTGAGCCGGGAGCTCGGACCAGGTGACCGGCGCACCGCGCGTCAGTTCGCCCACTGGGCCCAGGGGATCTGCCAGTCGCCCCATCCGTTGGTCGGCTCGAGCTGCGCGGGTGACCCGACCACGTCGACCACGTCACCGATCTGGGTGAAGTCGTAGAACCACTGACCGTCCGCTGGTGACACGTTCACGCACCCGTGCGAGACGTTGCTGTTGCCCTGCGAGGCGGTCGACCACGACGCGGCGTGCACGAACTCGCCGCTGTTGGAGATGCGCACGCTGAAGGGCACCGACTCGTAGTACCCGCCCGGACCGTCACGGGGGATGCCGACGGTGGACGAATCCATCACCTTCGGGTTGGCCTTCTCGGAGGCCAGGTGGACGCCGCTGCGGGTCGGGTACTGGTCGCGTCCCGTCGACACCGGGATCGTCTTCACCACCGCGCCGTTGCTCACCACGGTCATGGTGTGAGCGTTCACGTCCACCGTGCTGACGTGCGACTCGCCGACCGAGTACTTGATGTTGACGTCCTTGACGGCGAACGACCCGTCCCCCGGGGTGTAGCCGGCGATCTTGGCGTCCACCTCGATCTTCGTGCCCGCCGGCCAGTAGGTCGCCGGCCGGTAGTGCAGCTCGGTGTCGGAGAACCAGTGCCACGCCCCGGTCACCGCCGGCACCGTCATCACCCTCAGGCGTGACACGAAGGCGGCGTGGCCGGCCTTGGGCACGGCCGAGGAGAGCTTCACGATCACCGGCATGCCGACGCCGACGACCTTGTCGTCGCCGGGGCTGAGGATGGCCCGGAAGACCGTCGCCGGCCTGCCGGTCGTGAACGACCAGTCGATGGCCGCGGTGGCGCCGGCGACATCGACCGTGGTGCCGAGGACCGTGTAGGTCGTCAACGGGACCAGGGTGGCGGTGCTGTGCCAAGTGGTGTTGTCGTCCGACAGCACACCGGCCACCATCCCGACCGGCGAGGTGACGGCCACGGCGCCGAGGGTGCCCTGGCTGGCAGCAATGGTGACGACGTGGTCGGGGGCGACGTCGACGGCTCCGGCCACCGGATCGGCCAGCACCGTCACCGGTGGCGCCGTGGTGGTCGTCGACTCGGACAGCTCGGTGCCGACCGCACTGCACGACGTGAGCAGCAGCGCGCCGATCACGAGCACGATCACGGCTCGTGGCAGCAGGACGGGTGTTCGGCGATGGCGGATCACAAGGGCACAAGTGTGGCGCGGCCGCGCTCGCGATCGGTGTCAGGCAGACGCGCCGGCGGCCGGATGCTCCCGAGCGTGCGATGGCGTGTTCTGGCTCTCAATGACTGGCGATGCACTAGACATATACACCTATTCTGATCTATTGACGGCTGGCGCACGGGTACTATGGTATCCATGTTCGATACCGCAGACCTCACCAGGCAATGCCGCAAGGCCGCCGCCGAGGAAGTGGCGTTCGCGACCGACGACGAGCTGCTGGCCGCCGGTGTCGAGCTGCAGGCGGCCCGCTCGGCGTTCGAAGCGGCTGAAGCCCATGTGCTCGGTGAGCTCCGTATACGGGGGGTGACCGATCGGCGCTTCGGAACGAAGACCGTGAGGTGGGTCGCCGGCCAGACCAAGGTGGATCATCGAGCGATCAGCCGGAGGACCCGTTTGGGGCTGCGGTTGCGCCACCTGCCCGAGGTCGACGCCGCGGTCGCCGGCGGCTCCATCACCGCCGATCATGCCCCCGTGCTGGCCGAAGCGGCAGCCAACCCGCGGATCGGCGATCAGGTGACGGCCACCGCGTCGATATGGGTCCGGCAGGCCGGCGAGACCTCCTTCGTGGACTGGCGCCATCAGGTCGCCCAGGCCGTGCGGCTGCTCGACCAGGACGGCGGCTACGACCCCGACAAGGACCGCGACCATCAACGGTTGCGCTTCACCCCCCTCGATGAGGGCATGACCCGCCTGGCGGGAGACCTGGTCGGCATCGACGCTCTGCAGGTCCGTCAACTGGTCGAAGCCCAGGCCGACCGCATGTTCCACGAGCTCCGCAACGACGCCGACCGCACCGCCAACGTCGGGCCCTCATCCGACGCGACGGGGGCTGCGTGTTCCCGGGCTGTGACGCACCCGCCAACTGGTGCGACGCCCACCATGTCATCGGGTGGGACCACCAAGGCCCCACCGACATCTGGAACCTGGCCCTCCTCTGCCGCTACCACCACGGGGTCACCCGCCGAAGAGGCTGGACCATGACCGCCGCGGGAGGCGACTGGTTCACCTGGACCACCCCTTCGGGTGACCGGCTTTGCAGCCAACGCCACCGCGGCCGAAGTCCCACCGCCCACCCGGGCTACGCGCACGCCTGAGCCAGATCACGCATGACCCGACGCCGAACGACCGCGGGCCCCGACGCGCGGTCGCACCGGCGCGTCCGAGCGCAGGCCGAACTGTTCAGGCCGATCCGGCGATCAGCTGTCGCGCTTGCGGACCCGCATCTTGATGGGGGTCGATCCGAAGTCGAACGCTTCCCGGAGCTTGCGCTCGAGATAGCGCAGATACGTGGCCGGTAGCTCCTTGTTGGCGAACAAGGTGAACGTCGGCGGCTCGGTGGCGCCCTGCACGGCGTAGAGCACCCTGGCCCCGTGCGGGCCGGGCTGAGCCGACTGCGCGGTGCGGATGACCTCGTTGACCTTCCGGGTCGGCACCCGGCGGTGGTAGTCCTCGATCGAGTCGGCCAGGGCCGGCAGCAGGCGCTGGACGCCCTTGCCGGTCAGCGCGCTGATCTTCAGCACCGGCGACTCGCCCAGGAAGTGCAGGCGCTGGCCGACCTCGTAGTCGATCTCGGTGCGCTGCTCGGCGTCGAGCGTCTCCCACTTGTTGAGCAGGACCACCACGGGGCAGCCGGCCGCGTCGATCCGCTCGGCCAGTCGCTGGTCCTGGTGGGTGATGCCCACGGTGGCGTCGATCACGAGCAGGGCGACGTCGGCGCTGTCGATGGACTGCAGCGCCCGGACGAACGAGTAGTACTCCGTGCTCTCGTCGATCTTGGCCTTGCGACGCATGCCGGCGGTGTCGACGAACCGCACCGGCCCGTCGGGGGTCTCGACCACGGTGTCGATGGCATCTCGGGTGGTGCCGGGCATGTCGTGCACGACGGCCCGCTCGTCACCGATCAGGCGGTTGAACAGGGTGGACTTGCCCACGTTGGGGCGCCCCACCAACGCCACCGAGAAGATCTTGTCGGGGTCGTCGCACGACGAGCGAGGCGGGATCGACCTCGGGTTCGGGCAGTGCAGCCACGAGGGCGTCGAGCAGGTCTCCGGTGCCTCGGCCGTGCAGGGCGCTCACCGGGAAGGGCTCCCCGAGGCCGAGCGACATGAACTCCCAGGTCGAGGCCTCACGATTGGTGTCGTCGACCTTGTTGGGCACGACCAGGACGGGCGTGTCGACCCGACGGAGCAGGTCCGCGACCCGAGCGTCCTCCTCGGTGATCCCGACGACCGTGTCGACGACGAAGAGGATCGCGTCGGCGTCGTTGATGGCCCGCTCGCTCTGGCGACTGACCTTGTCGTCGAGCGCGTCACCGCCGGGCAGCCAGCCGCCGGTGTCGACCAGCAGGAACGGGAAGCCCTGCCACTCGGCCTCGACCTCCTTGCGGTCACGGGTGACGCCGGGCTTCTCCTCGACGATGGCGGCGCGGCGGCCGACGATGCGGTTGAGGAGAGTCGACTTGCCGACGTTGGGACGTCCGACGATGGCGACGGTGGGCAGGCTCATCAGATGGCTCCGGCCGGATCGAGAGTGGGTCGGCGGGCGCCGGTTGGATCGAGGGCGGCCCGCAGGGCGAGGCCGTCGGTGGCGACGACCTCGACCGGTCGGGGCAGGTCTTCGGGCGCCAGCCCGTCGAGGAACCGACCCTGCGACAGGCAGACGTCGGGGAGCAGGTAGCGGTGGCCCTCGGGCTGCGTCGGCCAGGGTGCGGGCGAGGTCCTCGCCGACCATGAGGCCGGTGACGCCGATGTTGCCGCCGAAGAACTCGTTGGCCACCGGGATGATCCGCACGTCGTCGCGCTCGAGCGAGCCGACCAGCGGATCGAGCACCTGGGCGCCGAGCGGACCGGTGAGGATGCCGATCGGTGCGTGCCGGGACGGGCGCAGCGTCACCGAGCCGGGGCGCGGCCGCCAGCCGCGGGGCCCGGTAGCCGTCGGCCGGGGCGCCGTCGACCCAGGCGAAGAACCCGGGCTGCACACCGGTCGGCGACTCGACCTGGCCGGAGAACTCGAGCTCGAACGTGCGGGCCATGCCGATGCCGTCCTCGTGCATGGAGAAGCCCTCGTAGGTGGCCGGCTCGGGGAAGGGCCGACCGGCCAGCAGGTAGTACTCGTCGGCCGCGAACACGAGCCGATGGCCGAGCGTCGCGCAGGTAGACGTCCTGCCAGTCGCTGCACCGCCGTCGATCACCGCGTCGGCCTCGGCCACCGTGTGCGGCCGCATCCGCGGCTCGTCTCGACCAGCGGCTCACCCCGAGCGGCACGACGCACAGGCTGGCCAGCTCCGGGTACTGGTCGAGCACGCCGGCCAGCGTGTCGTCGAGCACGCGCCCGTCGTTCACGCCGGGGCACACCACGATCTGCCCGTGCACCTCGATGTCGTGGTCGAGCAGGGCCCGCAACCACCGCAGGCTGGTGGCCCCCCGCCGGTTGCGCAGCAGGTCGGAGCGCACCTCGGGATCGGTGGCGTGGATGCTGACGTTCAACGGCGAGAGGCGCTCGGTCACGACCCGCTCGAGATCGGCCTCGGTGAAACGGGTGAGCGTCGTGAAGTTCCCGTAGAGGAACGACAGGCGGTAGTCGTCGTCCTTGAGGTAGAGGCTCTCGCGCATGCCCGGGGGCAACTGGTAGATGAAGCAGAACTCGCAGTGGTTGTCGCAGGTGCGGACCTGGTCGAACAGCGCCGAGTGCACCTCGATGCCCAGCGACTCGCCGTCGGTCTTGGCGACTTCGATCAGCAGCTCGATCCCGCCTCGGTCGAGCTCGAGCGACGGGTCGGCCTCGTCGACCAGCAGGCGGTACTCGATGACGTCTCGGGGCGCTCGCCCGGCGATCGAGACGATCAGATCACCCACGAGCACCCCCGCGCTCGCGGCCGGACTCCCGGGCGCGACAGCGACGACTCGTGGAAAGGACATGGCCGACGATCCTACCGGGGCAGGGGTCGCGACTCCCCTTCGGCAGCCACCATCGCCGCGGTCGAGCCTGGTACGGTGACCGCCGTCACCAGAGTCAGGACGAGCGGGGCGACGAGGCTCGGAGGGGCGTCGACTCCTGCGTGGGAGCCGGACGGATCGACATCGACCGCACCTCGACGGCGGGGTGGGAGAAGGGCGGCACATCATGCTCGGGACCCATGCTGGAGGGGCGGACGGCCGACCTGCCGCCCTGCGGCCACGACGATCCGTGCTCGTCGCGATGGCCCTGGTCGTCGCGGTGCTGTCGACCGGGCTGACGGCCGGTGTCGCCGACGCGGCCGGCACGATGACCGTCACGCCCGCCACCGGCCTGATCGACGGCCAGAGCGTGCACGTGGTGGGCGTCGGGCTCGCCGCCAACAGCCCCGCGATCATGGAGCAGTGCCTGACCGGCCACGGCATCGAGGGCTGCGACCCGACCACCCAGACCTACAACCCCACCGACGCGAGCGGTTCCTTCGCCACTGACGTGCGGGTCCTGACCATCATGCACACGTCGCTCGGCACCATCGACTGCCGCACGAACGTCGATCCGTGCGTCCTCGGCGCCAGCACCTCGGGCGGGCCCGATGGCGCCATCTCGGCGACCCTCGGCTTCGACCCGAGCGGCCCGCTGCTGCCGCCGCCCGTCGTGACCGCCACACCCGACACCGGCCTGATCGACGCCCAGGTCATCGCGGTCGACGGCACCGGCTTCCGCGTCACCCCCAGCTACTACCTTCCGATCGAGATCCGCCAGTGCGTGACCGGCGCGACCAGCTACGACGACTGCCATTCCAGCCAGTACCAGGACTACAACCCGGTGCATCCCGACGGGAGCTGGCACGGGTCGATCCGCGTCCACGGCATCATCGCCACCGACGGCGGCGACACCGTCGACTGTCGCACCACCCCGACCGCCTGCGAGCTGCTCGTCGGCACCTTCTATCCCTCGATCGACGCCGTCGCGGTGCCGATCTCGTTCGATCCCGACGCCCCGGCCGTGCCCCCGGCCACGATCACGGTGACACCGGCCACCGATCTCGTCGACGGCCAGGCCATGCACGTGAACGGCACAGGGTTCCTGGCCAACTCGCCCGTCGGCCTCTCCCAGTGCGCCTCGTCCACGACCAGCGGCACCTGCGCCGGAGGCTCGTTCGTCTACACCGACGCCGTCGGCGACGTCGACGCCACGCTCCCCGCACGGGCCCGGCTCTGGGCCGGCGAGATCCTCGACTGCCGCGATCCTTCCATCGAGTGCTCGGTGCAGGCCACCAGCTACGAGGACTACGACCAGCACCCGAGGTTCCCGATCTCGTTCGATCCCGGCGGGCGCCCTGCTCCCGCCTCCGGCCCTCGTCGCGACCCCGTCGACCGACCTGGTCGACGGCCAGGTCGTGACGCTCACCGGCACCAACATCTCCAACCCCTACGGCCCGATCATCGACGGTCCGATCAGCGACGCCCATCCCGACGCCAAGTGGGTCGAGCCTCCGACACCACCGGCGGGCTTCCGGGCCGCCAGCGCGGCCGCGTCGGCAGCTGCTCCGACCCAGCCGTCGCGGTGGCGTTCAGCGTGCCGATCATCGAGTGCCTTACGACCGACGTGTTCGACTTCATCGGCTGCGACCCCAACAGCTACTCGCAGGCAGACGTCGACGACTCGGGCAACCTCACCGGGACGGCTCAGGTCGCTGCCGTCTTCCGGAGCTTCACGGGAGAGGACATCGACTGCCGCACGGCGGTGAACAAGTGCTCGCTGTACCTGTTCGGCAGCGGTGACCCGCTGACGTCGGCCTCCGCCACCCTCGACTTCGATCCCAACGGACCGCTGGCTCCTCCGCCGACGATCACCGTCACGCCGACCACCGACCTGGTCGACGGTCAGGAGCTCCATGTGGTGGGTGACGGCTTCCCACCCAACGCCGTGATCAGCCTGCACCAGTGCCTGGCCGACAAGACCGGCCTCGACGGCTGCGACACGGACCTGTTCGGCATCGTCGTGTCCGACTCCCAGGGCCACATCGACATGACCACGACGGCCAAGCAGGTCATCGGGCTCGGCACGGACGGCGACCCCTACAGCCAGACCTTCGACTGTGGCTCCGCACCCAACGCCTGCCGGCTGCTCTTCGAGGACTACAAACCCGTGAGCGCCTGGCCATCGGTGACCTTGAGCTACGCCACCGCGGCGACCCCACCGGCCGCACCCCCAGCCACCCCACCGACGCAGGTCGTCGTGCAACCGCAGTTCACCGGCTGACGACCCCGACCCCGGGGACGGCACTTGTACCCTGACCCCGTGTCGACAGATTTCACCACCACCACCACCGCCTCCGCCGGGGCGTCCGCCCGGTCGGCGTCGGGCGGAGGTGTCGACCGCGTGCTGCTGGCCGCGCCCCGCGGGTTCTGCGCCGGCGTCGAGATGGCGATCAAGGCGCTCGCGTGGATGGTCCGGGCGTTCGAGCCGCCCGTCTACTGCTACCACGAGATCGTGCACAACCAGCGGGTGGTGGATCGCTTCCGCGACCTCGGCGTCGTGTTCGTCGACGACATCGACGAGGTCCCGGCCGGCCGGCCGGTCATGCTGAGCGCCCACGGTTCGGCTCCGGAGGTCGTGGCCGCGGCCCGGGCCCGGGGTGGTTACGTGGTCGACGCGGTGTGCCCGCTCGTGACCAAGGTGCACCACGAGGTCAAGGTCCGGGCCGGCAAGGGCTTCCAGATCGTCTACGTCGGCCACGAGGGCCACGAGGAGGCCGTGGGCACGATGGCGGTGGCCCCCGAGTCGATCCACCGGGTCGAGAGCGTCGCCGACGTCGAGGCGCTCCCCGAGTTCACCGAGCCCATCGCCATGCTGGCCCAGACCACGCTCAGCCACCGCGACTGGGAGGGCGTCCTCGAAGCCACCCATCAGCGCTTCCCCGAGATGTGGATGCCGGGGCGCAGCGACCTCTGCTTCGCCACCACGAACCGCCAGTCCGCGCTGATGGAGATCGCCACCCGCTGTGATGCCGTCGTCGTGCTCGGCTCGGCCAACTCGTCCAACACCCGGGCTCTCGAGAGCCTGGCCCGAGACGCCGGCTGCGCCCGCGTGTTCCGGGTCAACGGCGTGGAGGAGCTGCCCGACGATCTGGTCGGCACGGTCGGTGTCACCGCCGGAGCGTCGGCTCCGGAGGAACTGGTCGAGGCGGTGATCGCCCACCTGGCCCCGGCCGAGGGCGTGGTCGAGGTGGCCTTCACCGACGAGGACGAGTACTTCCCTCCTCCGCGCAACCTCCGCGACCTACTCGTCGCTCTCGACACCTGCGCCACCTTCAGCATCGGCGGCCCGGTTGCCGACCGGCCGCCGGTCAACGACCGCCTCGTGCACGCCAGCGACGTGCTGGCCACACTCGGCTGACCCGAGCGCCGGACAGGAATATCTGCTGTCCTGTCGATCGTGGCCGAGGCCGTTCGACGGGTCGTCGAACCGGCCACCCGGGCCGGCAACTGGAGGTAACCCGACGTGAAGTACATGCTGCTCATCTACACCGATCCCGATGCCAGCCCGGTGGCCGGTACCCCTGAGGCCGCCGACTCGCATGGCATGTGGATGACCTACACGGAGGACCTCGCGACCACCGGTAAGATGCTCGGCGGCGACGCGCTCCAGCCGGCCGACACCGCCACCACGGTCCGGGTCCGGGCCGGGGACCGGCTCACCACCGACGGCCCGTTCGCCGAGACGAAGGAGATCCTCGGCGGCTACTACGTGATCGACGTCGACGGGCTCGACGAAGCGCTCGAATGGGCGGCCCGCATGCCGAACATCACCTACGGCTCGGTCGAGGTCCGTCCGGTACTCGACTTCGCTGCCGGTGGGGGCTGACCATCGACGAGGTCGATCCAGCCGTTGCCTCTGCCGTCGACGACGCCGGGCGCTCCGAGTGGACCCAGATCGTGGCCACCCTGGCCCGAGACCTGGGTGACCTCGACCTGGCGGAGGACGCCACCCAGGAGGCGCTCGCCGAGGCCCTGACGGCGTGGGCCCGCGTCGGCGTACCCGACCGCCCCGGTGCATGGCTCACCACGGTCGCTCGGCGGCGGGCCATCGATCGACTGCGGCGCAACGCCATGCGCGCTGACCGTGAGGTGCTGATGGCTCGACTCGAGGAACGGGAGCAGGTCGACGAGCAAGGATCGTTCGACGACCAGCTCGCGCTCGTGCTCACCTGCTGCCACCCGGCGCTGGCCCCCGAAGCCAGGGTGGCGCTCACCCTCCGGTCGGTGGCCGGCCTGGCCACGCCGGAGATCGCCCGCGCCTTCCTGGTCCCGGAGCCGACGATGGCCCAACGCCTGGTGCGGGCCAAGCGCAAGATCCGTGACGCCGGCATCGCCTTCCGGGTCCCTGATCCGGCTGACCTGGACGAGCGGGTCGAGTCCGTGTGCGCGGTGATCTACCTGGTGTTCAACGAGGGCTACAGCGCCAGTGCGGGCGACGACCTGGTCCGGATCGACCTGTGCGACGAAGCCATCCGCCTGGCCGAGCTCCTCGGGCAGCTGGTGCCCTACGACGACGAGGTCGCCGCGCTCACCGCCCTGCTGCAGCTCATTCACTCCCGCCGAGCCACCCGACTCGACGAGCGGGGCGATCTCGTGCTGCTCGACCAGCAGGACCGGACCCGATGGGACCAGGCCCTCATCGCCACGGCAGTGGCCCGTCTCGACGCCGCAGAGCCCGCATCGGGAACGATGGGCCCATACCGGGCGCAGGCCGAGATCGCCCGTCGTCACGCCGTGGCCCCGACCCACGACGAGACCGACTGGATCGGGATCCTCTCGATCTACCGGGCGCTGCTCGACGCGGTCGACTCGCCGGTCATAGCCCTCAACGCGTGCCGTCGCGCTGGCCATGGTCGACGGGCCGGCGGTCGGGCTGGCCGCCATCGACCGGTTGGCCGACGACAGCGGACTCGCTGACTACCACCTGCTGCACTCGGCCCGAGCCGACCTGTTGCGCCGCCTCGACCGTCCGGCCGAGGCGGCCGCGGCCTATCGACGGGCCCTCGCCCTCGTCGGCACCTCGCCCGAGCGCCGGTTCCTCGAGCGCCGCCTGGCCGAGGTCGCGGGACGCGTGACACCTGTCGCTGACGCCTGAACCCCTTCATTTCTGGAGGCTGCTGGTCGATGGATCTCCAACGTCCAGCCCAGAACACCGAACGAGGAGCCAGGTGCGAAGCGCGAAGTCCCCTGCACGACGGCGGTTGGGCACGTTTGCGGCGATCGCCCTGGCCCTCACCGTCCTCGCGGGATGCACTGCGGCCAACGCCAGCTCCGGGAGACCGGTCGACCCGTCCGTGCCAACCGCGGCGGCCGGGCCCAGGACGACCACCGTCGTGGGTGACAGCCTCACCGTGCTCGGTGAGCAGCCGGTCCGCACGGCGCTCTCCGACGCCGGCTGGTTCGCGGCGCTCGACGCCTTCCCCGGCCGCACCACCGCCACCCAGATGGACGCGCTTCGGGCCGCCGCCGCCCGCGAGAACGATGCCACCGTCATCGAGTTGGGCACGAACGATGCGCTGGCGATCGCACATGGTGAACGGAACTTCACCCAGGTCGACGCCGACATCGTCAGGGCTCTCGACCTGTTCGGCGACCGGTGCATCGTGTGGGTGATCCCGGACCACGATCCCGAACGCAGGGGCGTCAACGCGGGTGCCGGGGTCGATGCGATCGTCGCCCGGGAAGCGAGCCGGCGCGAGAACCTCCACATCGCCGATCTGGCCGCCATCCTCGCCGACCACCCCGAGTACCTCGTCCCGGACCGGGTGCACTTCACCGGCGAGGGCTACGAGGCCCTCGGAGCGCTCATGGCGAAGGCGCTCTCGGCCTGCGCCTGACGCAGCCGCACCACGGCCGGAGGCGGGACAGATCGGCCCGGTGCTGGCACACTGTCGGGCATGGCTGACACCTTCACCCGCATGGACGAGTCCACCCTCGAGCAGTGGGCGGTCATCGGTCAGGAGACCGCCGCCAACCAGGGCCGGGTCGCCGATCGCATCCTGGGCATGCTCGAGTCGCTGGCCGACATCACCGACGGCTTCGCCACCGACCAGCTCACCCACTCGCTGCAGACCGCCACCCGGGCCGAGCGAGCCGGCGCCGAGCCCGAGGTCGTCTTCGCCTCGCTGTGCCACGACATCGGCAAGGCCGTGAGCGTGCCCAACCACCCGGCCATCGCGGCCGAGATCCTGCGGCCCTACGTCAGCGACGACGTCTACGACATGATCCGCATCCACCAGGACTTCCAGGGCAGGCACTACTACGCCCACTTCGGTGCCGATCCCGAACGCCCGCGACAAGTACGAGGGCGAGTCCTTCTACGACCTCACCGCCCGCTTCGCCGACGACTGGGACCAGATCGCCTTCGATCCCGACTACGACACCCTGCCGCTCGAGCACTTCGAGCCGCTCGTCCGCGAGATGACCGCCAAGGCCCGCATGATCCACGACCTCGGACTGATCAGCTGAGCCTGATCAGCTGATCTCGCCCGTGTGATCGTTCGGGCGGCCGGCCAGGTCCTGGGCCTCGTCGAACAGCACCTGGATCCGCTCCGCCAGCTCGGCGCGTCAGCGCCTTGATGGCCTTGCGGCTGGTGCGACCGTCCGACGGCGGCGGGCACGAGCGGCTCGCCGATGACGATGGTCATCTTCACCGGGTGCACGAACTTCGAGCCCTTCGGCATGGCCGCCTCGGTGCCGCCGAGCCCGACCGGCACGATCGGCACGCCGGTGCGGCAGGCCAGGAACGCGGCCGCCGTCGAAGAACTCCTGGGTGTCGGGTCCGAGCTGGCGGGTGCCCTCGGGGAACAGCACCAGCGGCTCGCCCCGCTCGAGCACCGTCTGGCAGGCCCGCAACGCCTCGCGGTCGGCGCGTGCCCCGCTTCACCGGGAACCCGCCGAGCGCGGTCAGGAACCAGCGCCCCGAACGTGCCCTTCCAGAGCGATTCCTTGCCCATGTACCGCAGCCGCCGCTGGGTGATCAGCGCCACGAACGGCGTGTCGAGGTTCGAGCGGTGGATGGGCGACAGGATGAACGCGCCCTCGTGCCGGCAGGTGCTCGGCCCCGACCACCCTGGCCCGGAAGTAGGTCTTGGTGATCACGATCACCACGCCGCGCATGAAGCGGTAGAAGAGGCGCTGGCCGAGGCTCAGCTGCTCGCCGAACTCGTGGCCCTCGGGAGGATGATCGACCGGTTCGTCGTCCACGGTCAGCCCTCCTCGGCCAGATGGGCGAGCACCGCGTCGACGATCTCGTCGACGGTCAGGTCGCTCGTGTCGATCACGACGGCGTCGTCGGCCGCCCGCAGCGGCAGTCCTGGCCCGACCCTGGTCGAGCGCGTCGCGTCGGGCCAGGTCGGCGGCGACGGTCTCGTAGGCCAGCTCGGTGACCTCCTTCGACCGCCGCGAGGCCCGGACCTCGGGGGAGGCGTCGAGGTACACCTTGAGCTCGGCGTCGGGGAACACGACCGTGCCGATGTCACGACCCTCGATCACGCCACCGCCGTGCTTGGTCGGCCCACTCGCGCTGCCGCTGGCGCATCTGCTCTCGCGCGACCTCGGGTTGGCCGCCACGATGCTCACCGCGCGGGTGACCTCCGGGCCCCGGATCTCGATGGTGGCATCGACGCCGTCCACCGTGATCGTGCCGTCGTCGCCCATGCGAGCTCGAGGTCGACGCGCGACCCGCGCCGACCGGCTCGGCGTCGTCGAGTCGATGCCCCGGCGCAGCGCCGCGAACGCGACCGGCCGGTACATCGCCCCGGTGTCGAGGTAGCGGAGGCCGAGACGGCCGGCCAGCGCCCGGGCCACGGTGGACTTGCCCGAGCCGGCGGGCCCGTCGATCGCGATCACCTTCATCGGCGGCGGCACCCTAATCGCCTGCGGGGCCCGGTCCGCGCAACTGGCTCGAGGACGTCCCAGAAGCCCGGGAACGTCTTGGCCACGCAGCCCGGGATCGGCGATCTCGATGCCCGGCGACTCAGGCCCGAGCAGGGCGAAGCTCATGGCCATGCGGTGGTCGTCGTAGGTCTCGATCACGCGCCGGCCGCGGGGCGCCGGGCTCGATCACGAAGCCGTCGGCGGTCCTCGTCGGCGTCGATGCCGCAGCCGGCCGAGCTCGGTGCACCACCGCGGCGATGCGGTCGGTCTCCTTGCGCCGGATGAAGCCGATGCCGGTGACCTCGGTCGGCCCATCGGCGAAGACCGCGACCGCGGCCAGGGTCTGCGCCGTGTCGGAGAGGTCGCCCATGTCGGCCGTCGACGCCGTGCAGCGGTCCGGTGCCCGCGGACCTCGGTGGAGTCGCTGCCCCGTTCGACCTCGGCCCCCATCTGCTCGAGCACGTCGACGAAGGCCACGTCGCCCTGCAGGGAGCTCTGAGCACCGAGGCCCTCGACCCGCACCCGACCGCCGGTGATGGCGGCCGCGGCGAAGAAGTAGCGACGCGGCCGAGGCATCGGGCTCGATCGCGTACTCGGTCGCTCGGTAGCCGACCGGCCGCGACGCCGTAGGTGTTCGGTCGACCCGCGCTCGGTCGACCACTCCGCCCCGAACGCCCGCATGACCGCGATCGTCATGTCGACGTACGGCCGGGAGACCAGCTCGCCCGTCGACGCCCGATGCCGTGCCCGTCGGACGCAGCACGGTGCGGCCAGCAGCAGGCCCGAGACGAACTGGCTCGAGGCGCTGCCCGGGACGCCGATGCCGCTTCGCCGTCGAGGCGCCGCCGCTGACTCGATGACGGGCAGGTGCCCCGTCGTCGCCGAGCTCCTCGACCTCGACGCCGAGCGCCCTGAGCACGGCCACCCCGTCGCCCATCGGGCGGGCCCGCAGCGGCGGCGACCGTCGAGGCCGATACGGGCCCGGCCCGATGCCGAGCACGGGCAGCAGGAACCGCGCGGTCGTGCCCGACAGGCGCGCGTCCAGCTCGATCGGCCCGGCCGGAGCCGCGCCGCCGATGCCCTCGACCTCGATGCCGTCGCCGCAGCCCGGTCGGCGACGATGCCCGACGCCGAGCCGGTGCAGGCAGTCGATCATGGCCTCGGTGTCGTCGGCGAACAGCACGCCGTCGAGCGTGCTCGTTCCCGTGGGCCAGCGCGGCGCAGACCAGGGCCCGGTTGGTGATGCTCTTCGAACCCGGGATCGCCACGGTGGCGTCGACGGCGCGCGGTCGAGCGGCTCGACCGGGACGCGGGTCGCGGCTCATCCGATCGGGCGCAGCGACGGGGCGGTGAGCCGCGTCGCCATGAGCGCCGCCCTGGAGGCGCTCGCCCAGCTCGGCGTCGACCAGGAGGATGAGCACGCCCTCGTCGCCCTCGGTCGAGTGGGCGATCTCGATGTCGGCGATGCTCACGTCGAGCTCGGTGGCCAGCGTGAAGATCGGGGCCAGCGCGCCCTTGCGGTCGGGGATCGGTGACCCGGAGCTCGACCAGGTCCTCGGGCCGCGGCCGACCCGGGCCGGCAGGGCGATGCGGGCCCGGCGGGCCTGCTCGAGCACGGCCAGCAGTCCGTCGCGGTCGGCGTCGGCCACGATGTCGCGCACCTCGCCCGAGCGCGTCGATGAGCCGATCGAGCTCGTCGACGATGGCCACGCGGTTCTCGGCGCAGATGTCGGGCCAGATGCCCGGATGGCCGCCGCGATGCGGGTCATGTCGCGGAAGCCGCCGGCCGCCAGCCGCAAGCACGCGCCCGGTGCTCCTCGGAGCGCTCGTCGGCCAGGCGCATCAGGGTGGCCGCGGTGAGGTGCGGCACGTGGGAAACCACCGCCACCATGGCGTCGTGGCGCTCGGGCGGGAGCGCCACCACCTCGGCGCCGAGCGACGATGACGATCGTGCGAACGGTGGCGAAGGCCTGATCGTCGGTGCCGGGCACCGGGGTGAGCACCCACGTGGCGCCCTCGAAGAGGTCGGCGCGGGCGCCGTCGACGCCCTCGAGCTCGGAGCCCGCCATCGGGTGGCCGCCCACGTAGCGGGGGTCGGCCATCAGGTCGAGCATCGGCGTCTTCACGCTGCCGACGTCGGTGACCAGACCCGGTGGTCGCGGCCAGGGCGTCGGCGACCTCGCTCGGCGATCGGCGCCGACGGGAGTGGCGACGAAGGTGATCTCGGCCTCGGCGTCGTCGCCGACCGCGTCGAGCGCGCCGAGCTCGACGAGCCCGTGCGGCCGATGCGCGCGTCGCGATCGCGGCCGGTGACGTGCCAGCCCTGCTCGCGCAGGGCCGAGCCCGATCGAGCCACCGATGAGACCGGTCACCGATCGACCTGGGCGCGCCGCGCCGCAGCGTCGGCCATGTCGGACCACGCTCAGCTCGGCAGGTCGTCGCGCAGGCCGACCGCACCCTCGAGGTAGACGTGGTGCAGCTCGTCGCGGGCCCGCTCGGTGGTCGATGTGCATCAGCACACGGATGCACAGCGGCTTGCCTCCGTCGATATCGAGCTCCCGGGCGCAGATCAGCGGCACGTCACCGAGGCCGAACTTGCGGGCCGCCAGGGCAGGGAACATCGAGTGGATGTCGTCGGTGGCGGTGAACAGCACGCTGATCAGGTCGTCGTGGTCGAGCCGTTGCGCGCGAACATCGCTGTCGAGCAGGGCGACGGTGCGTTCGAGGACCTGCTCGGCGGTGTCGGCGTCGACGGTGGTGGCGCCACGCAGCGCTCGCACGTGCGGAGACATGGCGGCGATGCTAACATCGGTCTCATCGGTCGGTGGCGATGCGACGGCCCGTCGATCGGCTCGGCTCGGCCGGGCCCTGGGTTCGGTCGAGCCCGGCACACGCTCGCTCGAGGGAGCGGACCTCGTCGGTGGTGAGCAGCCGCCACGTGCCCGGCTTGAGCTTGCGGTCGGTGAGCGGACCGATCCGGGTGCGCACCAGGCGCTGCACCGGATGGCCGATGGCCTCGCACATCCGCCGGACCTGGCGGTTGCGGCCCTCGTGGATGCAGGCGCACCACCCCCGGCGACGACCAGCGTTGGCCTGGGCCGGCGCCGTCACGCCGTCGTCGAGCTCGACGCCCTCGCGCAGCCGGCGGATCTCGCCGCGGCGTCGGTCGCCCGTCGACTGGGCCAGGTACTCCTTCTCGACGCCGTAACTCGGATGGGTCAGGCGGTGGGTCAGCTCGCCGTCGTTGGTCAGCAGCAGCAGGCCCTCGGTGTCGATGTCGAGCCGGCCGACCGGGAACACCCGGGGGTCGGTCGGGAACAGCTCGACCACCGTGGGCCGACCCTGCGGATCGTCGGCGGTGGTGACCACACCGGTCGGCTTGTTCAGCAGGTAGTAGACGAGACCCGAGCGGGACGCCGATGAGCGACGCCGTCGACCTCGACGTGGTCCGCTTCGGCGATCGACCCGCCGGCCGAGCACGGCCACATCGCCGTTGACGGTGACCCGCCCTTCGGCGATGAGATCCTCGACAGGCCCGCCGGCTGCCGAACCCGGCCCGGGCCAGCACTTTCTGCAGACGTTCGCCTTCGTGCTCGACTCGGCACCCGCGGTCACGTCGTCTCGTCGAGTCGTCGTGGCGGCCTAGCCTGATCGCTCGGTCGTCGGGCCGGTCCGTGCTCGACCGTCGATCGAGTCTCGTCGGGTCGATCGCGCAGTCCCTCCTCCAGTGCCTCGACCACGTCGGCGCTGGGCACGAAGTCGGCGACGGGCGGGAGGTCGTCGAGACCGAGCCAGGCCCAGCCGCTCGAGGAACAGTGGCGGTCGTGCCGAACAGCACGGCCTGGCCCGGCCCGGGATCGCGCCCGACCTCGGCGATGTAGCCGCGCTGCTCGAGCGTGCGGACCACGCCGTCGACGTTCACGCCGCGGATCGACGGCGACCTGGGCCCGCGAGATCGGCTGCTTGTAGGCCACGATGGCCAGCGTCTCGAGCGCCGCCGCCGACAGGCGGGCGGTCTGGCCCTCGAGCACGAACCGCTCCACGTACGGCGCCAGGTCGGGATGGCTCTGGAACCGGTAGCCGCCGGCCACCTTGACGAGCACGAAGCCGCGGTCGTCGTCGGCGTACTCGGCCGCCATCTCGGCGCAGCAGCTGCCTCGATCGTCGCCGGCCGAGGTCTCGGTCACCTGCGCCAGGAGCTGCGCTTCGACGGGCTGATCGGCCACCATCAGGATGGCCTCGATCGGCCGCGGCCGATGGTCTCGATCGGTCATCAGCCCTCGTAGACGTCGATGGCGGCCAGGTCGGCGCCGTGCGATCGGCGTCAGCCGATCCACACGATCTCGATCTCGCCGAACGCGCCGGGCTGGTCGATGTCGATCAGGCCCTGCTTGTAGAGCTCGAGCACGGCGAGGAAGCGCACGACGACCTCGAGGCGGTCGACGAACGGTCTCGGTGAGCTCGCGGAACGTGATGCGACCGACGCCGGGGCAGCTCGTCGATCAGCTCCTCGACGGCATCGGTCACGCTGAGCGCACGGATGTGGCCATGTGCGCCGATGTCGACCGTCGGTACGGGCTTGGGGTGCAGTCGCCCGGAGGTACGCGGCCCGCAGGTCGGTCGCACGTCGACGCCTTCGAGCAGGTCGGGCGCCAGGTCGAGGAAGCGATCCTCGAGCCCGACGGTGCGGGGGTACGAGTGCGACGCCGTCGTCGAGCCAGACGCCGGCCAGGACCTTGGCGGCGTCCTTGAACGTCTTGCACTCGAGCAGGCGGGCGAGGAGCAGATCGCGCTCCTCCCACAGGGCCAGCTCGTCGTCGAGGTCGATGTCGCCGTCTTCGGGCAGCAGGCGCTTGGTCTTCAGCTCGACCAGCGTGGCCGCGATGAGCAGGAACTCGGTGGCGACTTCGAGGTCGACCTCCTCCAGCTTGCTCGAGCTCGGCCAGGTAGGCGTCGACGATGCGCGACAGCGAGATCTCGTAGAGGTCGACCTGCTCGCGCAGGATCAGGTGCAGGAGCAGGTCGAACGGCCCCTCGAAGACGGATGTCTGAACCGCGTAGGGCATCCCGACACGATAGAGGGCTTCGAGGGGGTGCCCGCGGCATGCCGCCGGACGCTCCCGGACGCGGTCGGGCCTGCCTCCGACGCTCGACCGCCGGGCACTAGCGTCGAGCTCCATGACCGCGACCGCCTGCCGTTCGACGGGCCGCGGTTGGTGCCGCCGCCGTGCTGTTGGCGCTGGTCATGCTATGTGCGTGTAGCAGCAAGAAGGCATCGTCGGTGAGCGCCGAGGACGCGGCCGGCACCGTGACCGCCGTGTTCAGCCTCTCGCCGGACCAGCAGTCGTGCCTCGTGCAGGGGTTCGCCGGCGAGCGACGCCGGCCCGCGAGGTCCTCAGCGGCCAGAACCTGGCGTCCGCCGGACGACCTGCGGGCGCTTCGGCGAAGGTGGAGGCTGCCTGCATCCCCGCCGAGACGCTGGCGACGTCGGTCACCCATGCGGTGTCCGACGCGTTCGGCGGCACCCTCACCGACGCGCAGCGAGACCTGTCTCACCAACGGCGTCACCGCGCTCGAGCGACGACGACCGCGAACAAGCTGCTGATCGGGCTGGTCGTGTCCAACTCGGGGGCGATGGATGCCGCCGGCATCGCCGAGCTCGGCCAGGTCACGAACGGCCTGCTTGGACCTCTGCCAGCTCGACATCGCCACCACCCAGACCCAGCCCGCCACCGGCGACACCACCCCGAGCGGCTGATCGCCGGCCCGGAGCGGTCGATCCCGTTGGGAGCGACCCCGACCGGTCCCCTACGCTCGCCGACCATGACCCGCGTCTTCTCGGGCATCCAGCCCACCGGTTCCGTCCACCTCGGCAACCTGCTGGGGGCGCTGCGGCACTGGGTCGTCGCCCAGCACGACGGCGAGTCGCTGTTCTGCGTCGTCGACCTGCACGCCCTGACCGTCCCCCAGGATCCCGGCCGAGCTCCGAGCCGCCACCCTGCAGCTGGCCCAGCTGCTGGTCGCCGTCGGCATCGATCCCGACCTATCGACGCTGTTCATCCAGAGCCACGTCCCCGAGCACGCCGAGCTGGCGTGGCTGCTGCAGTGCACCGCGTCCTTCGGCGAGCTGCAGCCGCATGACGCAGTTCAAGGACAAGTCCGAGACCGCCGAGTTCGTGTCGGCCGGGCTGCTGACCTATCCCGACGCTCATGGCCGCCGACATCCTGCTCTACGACACCGACCGGGTGCCGGTCGGCGACGACCAGCGCCAGCACCTCGAGCTGACCCGCGACCTGGCCATCCGCTTCAACCACCGCTACGGCAAGGGGCTCCCGAACGACCAGGTCTTCGTCGTGCCCGAGGCCGCCATCCCGCCCGTCGGGGCCCGGGTCATGGACCTGCAGCACCCCGACCCGCAAGATGTCCAAGTCGGCGGACTCGCCGCACGGCACCGTGCTGGTGCTCGACGACCTCGGCGATGTGGCCAAGAAGATCAAGCGGGCCGTGACCGACACCGACAACGAGGTCCGCTTCGACCCCGAGACGAAGCCCGGCGTGTCGAACCTGCTGTCGATCCTCGGCGCCTGCACCGGCCGGGCCCCCGAGGAGCTGGCCGACGACTACCACCAGTACGGCCCCCTCAAGGCCGACACCGCCGAGGCCGTCGTCGAGGTGCTGCGACCCATCCAGGCCCGCTACGCCGAGCTCGCCGCCGACCCGGGCGGCACCGCGGCCATCCTCGACAAGGGCGCGGCCAAGGCCCGCTCCATCGCCGGCCCCACCCTGGCCCGCGCCCAGGCCGCCATCGGCCTCCTCCCGCCCGGCTGACCCGCGCCTGCACCACCGACCTGTGATCCTCGCCGACTCGTCCGCCTGGATCGCCTTGTTCGCGGCAGCGGCACCTCGGGCCATCACCACGTCCGTGAGCTCGCCGACTGCCTCGTCGCGGCCGTCGCCATCCGCCCTGGCGTGCCCTTGCTCCATGACGACCGTGACTTCGAGGCCATCGCGGAGCACACCTCGCTCGAGACCTTCACCTCCTGAGGCCCAGAACTGCTCGTCGTCGTGGGTCAGTCGTCGTCGGCGGCCTTGAGGACGGCGCCGATGTGGGGATCGATCGACCACTGGTCCTCGGGGAGGTGGTGCTCGCGGGCCCAGGCCTCGGTGAGCGGATCGCTGCCGGCCATGGCCAGGAGGTCGCCGCCGAGCTCGCGGGTGCTGCAGGTAGAGGCCGACCCTGCGGGTGAAGCCGCGGGTGCGGGTCCAGGCCCGGACGATGTCGGGGTCGCGGCCGATCGACCCCGCCCGAGATGGTGGCGATGACCCGCCCGTAGGTGCCGAGGCCCGCCTCGGTCTTGCCCACGTCGTGGAGCAGCGCGGCGGCCAGCACCGGCCGGGTGGCCTCGTCGCCGAGGGCGACCTCGACCCGTCGGGCCACGCCGGCCGCGTGACGGCGGTCGGCGCGGCTCATCGACTGCCACAGCGCGATCTCGTCGGGCAGCAGCTGGGCTTCGGCCCACTCCGTCGTCGGCCGCGGACGGACCCCCGGGCCGCAGCGACCCGAAGAACCGCGCGAGCGAGGTGGGTCGATGCCCTGCCATCGAGCGGGGTCAGCCGGCGTGCTGGATGCAGAACCGGGTGGCCGGCATGGCAGCCAGGCGATCGTCGGCGATCGCCTCGCCGCACACCTCGCACCGCCGTAGGCGCCGGCAGTCGAGCTTGCCCAGCGCGTGCTCGACGTCGTCGAGCTGCTCCCGCAGGTCGTCGCCAGCGCCATGATCTCGTCCTGCTCGGCCGCGACCTGGCCGCCGTCGGCGAAGTTGCTGTCCTGGGTGTCGGCCAGGTCGTCGACGTGCAGCTCGCCCAGCGTGGACTCGAGCTGCTCGCGCTGGCCCTCGAGGCCCGCGCGTGCTGCTCGTCGTGGACGGTCTGTCGCCGCTGCTGGAATCGGTCATCTCGGGCCACGTTAGTGCGGTGGGCGCACCCGTGGCCCGCGGATGGGCGGCGTCGTAGACGCTGCGCAGCCGCTCGGTCGAGACCAGCGTGTACACCTGCGTCGTGCTCAGATCGACGCGTGGCCGAGCAGCTCCTGCACCGCCCGGATGTCGGCACCGTGGTCGAGCATGTGGGTGGCGCACGAGTGGCGCAGCACGTGGGGGGTGAGGCGGTCGCCGAGGCCCACCCGCTCGCCGTGCGATCGCACGATCCCCCACGCGCCCTGACGCGACAGCCGTCCGCCTCGCTGGTTCAGGAACACCGCCTCGGCATCGCCGCGCCGGGCCCAGCGCTCGGGCGCCAGCTCGTCCCGCCCGGCCGGCGACGAGCCACGCGCCGAGCGCGTCACGGGCGAAGCGGCCGAGCGGGACGACGCGCTCCTTCGATCCCTTGCCGAAGGCCCGCAGCAGGCCGCCGTCGAGGTCGAGGTCGGCCAGGCGACAGCCCGACCAGCTCGGAGATCCGCAGGCCCGGTGCCGTAGAGCACCTCGAGGATGGCCCGGTCCCGGCGGGCGACGGCGTCGTCGCCCTGCACCGAGTCGAGCAGCGCCGCCACCTCGGCCTCGGCCAGCGCCTTCGGCAGACCCTTCGGCACCCGGGGCACCTCGACCTCGGCCGCCGGGTCGATCGACCAGGTGACCCTCCTCGGCCAGGAACCGGTAGCAGCGCGCGCACCGCGACCAGCGCCCGGGCGACGCTGGCCGGGGCCCGGTCCCGGCCGCGCAGCCACCCGACGTAGGCGGTGACCACGACTCGTCGGCGTCGGCGATGGTGCGGCCCTGCTCGGCCAGCCACGCCACGTGAGCCGCAGGTCGCGCCGGTAGGCCGCGACGTGTTGGTCGAACGGCCCCGCTCGGCCGACAGCCAGGTCAGGAACTCCTCGACCTCGAGCGGCATCGGCTCGTGCGAGACCGGATCGGCGCCGTCGACCTGGACGGTCAAGGGCTCAGCGGCCAAGGTGCCGCAGCGCCAGCGTGAGCCCGATGATCGTCTTCGCGTCGCTGAGCTCGCCCGCGGCGATCATCGCCGGCACGTCGTCGAGCGCGACGCGCTCGATGGTCATGTGCTGCTCCTCGATGCCCTGAGCCGAGGCGCGCCACGCCGTCAGGTCCAGTCCGAGGAACGTGTACGAGTGCTCGTCGCTGAAGCCCGGCGAGTTGTAGAACTCGGCCAGCTTGACCAGCCGACCGGCCGGTAGCCGACCTCCTCGACCAGCTCGCGGTGCGGCCGTCTCCTCCGGCGGCTCGCCGGCCACGTCGCGCTTGCCCGCGGGATCTCGAGCAGGTCGGGATCGAGGGCGGCCCGGTACTGGCGCACGAGCACGACACTCGTCGTCGATGAGCGGGACGACCGACACCGCGCCGGGGTGGTGCACGATGTCGCGCTCGAACGGCTGCGCCGTCGGGCCCGACGAAGGTGCCGACGCCGAGGGTGATGACGGCACCCTGGTAGATCTCCTGCTCGGCGGTGCGGCGGAAGACGCTCACGGGCGTGGCCGGCGCCGACCGGGAGCCGGCCACCGTCAGTTTGCCGAGGCCGGCTCGCGATCGAGCTGGATGAGGTGCGGGTTGCGGCCCTCGGCTCGACCGAGCGCGGCGGCGACGAACTCGCGGAACAGCGGCGCCGGCCGGTCGGGGCGGCTCTTGAACTCGGGGTGGGCCTGCGTGCCGACCCAGAACGGGTGGCCGTCGAGCTCGATGAACTCGACCAGGCGGCCGTCGGGCGACGAGCCGGAGCACACGAAGCCCGCTGCCGTCGAACGGCTGCGGTACCGCGGGTTGAACTCGTAGCGGTGGCGGTGGCGCTCGGAGACGACCTCGTCGCCGTAGGCCTTGGCGACCTTCGATCCGGGCGCCAGCTCGGCCACGTAGGCGCCGAGGCGCATCGTGCCGCCCATGTCGGTGACGTCGCGCTGGCTCTCCATCAGGTCGATCACCGGGTGCGGCGACTGCGGATCGAACTCGCTCGAGTTGGCGCCGGCCAGGCCGAGCACGTTGCGGGCGAACTCGATGGTCATGACCTGCATGCCGAGGCACAGGCCGAGGCACGGGATGTCGTTCTCGCGGGCGTAGCCGGCCGCGGCGATCTTGCCCTCGATGCCCCGCTCGCCGAAGCCGCCGGGGATCACGATGCCGTCGAGGTCGCGCAGGCGACCCTCGGCCAGCAGGCCCTCGACCTCCTCGGCCTGGATCCAGTCGATCTCGACCTGGGCGCCGTGGTGGAAGCCGCCGTGCTTGAGCGACTCGACCACCGACAGGTAGGCGTCGGGCAGGCTGACGTACTTGCCGATGATGCCGATGCGCACCGGGTCGTCGGCGGTCTCGATGCGGTCGATCAGGATCTCCCACTCGGACAGGTCGAGGTCGCGGCTCGAGCCGGAGGAGCTGGCAGACCTCGGTCGAGGCCCTCGTCGTGCAGCACCAGCGGGATCTCGTAGAGGTTGCGGGCGTCGGCCGCGTTGACCACGGCGCTCGACGGGACGTCGCAGAGGTTGGAGATCTTGCGCTTGAGGTCGTCCGAGATCGGCGCCTCGCTGCGGCACACGATGGCGTCGGGCTGGATGCCGCGGCTGCGCAGCTCGGTGACCGAGTGCTGGGTCGGCTTGGTCTTCTGCTCGCCCGACGGCCCGATGAACGGCACGAGGGTGACGTGGACGTAGCAGACGTTGTCGCGGCCGACGTCGAGGCGGAACTGCCGGATGGCCTCGAGGAACGGGAGGATCTCGATGTCGCCGACCGTGCCGCCGACCTCGGTGATGACCACGTCGACGTCGTCGGTGGCCAGCCGGGTGATGCGCCGCTTGATCTCGTCGGTGATGTGCGGGATGACCTGCACGGTCTTGCCCAGGTAGTCGCCACGCCGCTCGGCGGCGAGCACCGCCGAGTAGATCGAGCCGGTCGTGGCGTTGGAGTCCGGTGAGCGGCTCGTCGATGAAGCGCTCGTAGTGGCCGAGGTCGAGGTCGGTCTCGCCGCCGTCGTCGGTGACGAACACCTCGCCGTGCTCGAACGGGTTCATCGTGCCGGGGTCGACGTTGATGTACGGGTCGAGCTTCTGCATCGTGACCCGCAGGCCCCGGGCCTTCAGCAGGCGGCCGAGCGAGGAGGCCGTCAGGCCCTTTCCGAGGGAGCTGGCCACACCTCCGGTCACGAAGATGTGCTTCGTCACGCTGTTCCTCCTGGGGCCGCCGGTTCACGACGGAAGCTCACCGTACGCGCGCCCGACGGGGTGCGGGGTGCACGCTGCCGCGCGCCCTTGCGGGGCGCGGCGCTCAGGGGATCAGAGCGTGGCCAGCCGCGGTCAGCAGCTCCTCCGCGTGCTGCTGGGCCGTGTCGCTGTCGGGCGAACCCGACAGCATCCGGGCGATCTCGACGACCCGCTCGGCCCGTCGAGCAGGTCGGCCGACGTCGTGGTCGTCCCGCGCCGCTCGTCCTTGGTGCACCTCCACCTGGGCGTCGGCGAAGGCCGCCACCTGGGCCAGGTGGGTGACGACCAGCACCTGGTGGTCCTCGCCGAGGCGGGCCAGCGCCCGCCCGACCGCAGTGCGCCGCCGTGCCGCCGATGCCGGCGTCGACCTCGTCGAACACGAGGGTCGTCGGTCGCGCTGCGGTGAGCACCAGCCGCAGCGCCAGCATCGACCGGGCCAGCTCGCCGCCCGAGGCGACCTTCGTCAGCGGCAGCGGTGGAGCGCCGGGGTTGGCGGCCAGGAGGAACGCGCACGTCGTCGCCCGGGTCGTCGCCGACCGAGATCTCGATGCGGGCCTTGGCCATCGCCAGCTCCCGCAGGTGGGCCTCGGTGGCCGCGGCCAGCGTCGGCGCGGCCGCCCGCCGGGCCGCGCCCACCACCTGCTCGGCGGCCGTCGACCTCGCCGACGGCGCCGAGCCCGTTCGCGCGTCGAGCTCGGCGGCCAGGCGATCGTGGTCCTCCAGCTCGACGCAGCCGGCGCGACGGCCTCGTCGCGGAACTCCATGACCTCGGCGAGGGTCTCGCCGTACTTGCGCTGCAGGTCGTGCAGGAGCCGGCGCCGGTCCCGGATCGTCGGCCTGCCGCTCCGGGTCCTCCTCGATCGCCTCACCGGCGGCCCGCACCTCGGCGGCCACGTCGGCCAGCTCGGCGGCCGTGCTGCGCAGGCGCGACACCAGCTCCTCGAACGGTCGCCGTCCGTCGAGGGCGGCGACGGCCTCCGCCAGCGAGCGCGGTCGGCCCCGTCGTCGACGTCGAGGGCACGCGAGGCGAGCGCTGCCGCGTCCTGGTGGGCCTGCGCGTCGGCCAGCAGGTCCTCCTCCGCCTCGAGCGACTCGTCCTCGTCGGGGTCGTCGAGCGCCGGCCGCGATCGAGCTCGTCGACCTGGAAGCGCAGCAGGTCGATCTCCCGGGCCCGCTCCCGCTCGTCGCCGCCGAGCTCGGCCAGGCGCTCGTCGATCCCGCACGGCCATCCTCGCGCGCCTCGAGCGGGCCGAGGTCGATCCCGGCGAAGCGGTCGAGCGCCTCGCGCTGCACCGCCGGCGGCCAGCAGCGACTGGTGATCGTGCTGGCCGTGGAGGTCGACCAGGCGGTCCCCCGGCTCGACAGCGACGCCGGCCGTGGCCAGGCGCCCGTCGACGTAGGCCCGCGAGCGCCCGTCCTGGGCACGACCCGACGCAGGACGACCTCGTCGCCGTCGAGCACGAAGCGGCCCTCGACGACGGCCTCGGTGGCGCCGTGGCGGACCATCCCGGGATCGGCCCGGCCGCCCATCAGCAGCTCGATGGCCTCGACGACCAGCGTCTTGCCCGCGCCGGTCTCGCCGGTGACCGCGGTCATCCCGGGTTGCAGCACCAGCGACAGCTCGCCGATGACCCCGAGGTCGCGGACGGCCAGCTCGTGCAGCATCAGTCAGCTCCGATCTCGCCGCTCATCGGTCGGCTCGGTCATCGGTCGCTGAGGCCGAACTTCGCCTTGAGGATGCGGTGGAAGTCGCGGGGTCCGAACACGACCAGCCGGGCCCGATGTGCTCGACGCGGTGCACTCGATGGCGTCGCCCGGACCGAGCTCGTCGAGCATCCGGCCGTCGACCGACAGCGCGGCCGGCCGGTGGCCGCTCACGGTGAGCCGCAGCACGGTGTCGGGCTCGAGCACCAGCGACCGGTCGAACAGCATGTGGGGCGACACCGGGGTCAGCACCATGGCGCGGTGGGTCGGCGCGACGATCGGCCCGCGGGCCGAGAGGGTGTAGGCCGTCGACCCGGTGGCGTGGCCACGATCAGGCCGTCGGCCGCGTAGGGCGTGAACTCGCGCCGTCGATCTGCACGTCGAGGCGCACGGTGTGACCGCTCGGCGGTCTTCTCCAGCACCGCCTCGTTCAGCGCCAGCAACTCCTTCTCACGACCGACCACGGTGACCTGCAGCAGCATGCGCTCCTCGATGGCGAAGTCGCCGGCCACGAACCGGTCGAGCGACGTCCCAGAGGCTGGCCGGCTCGACCTCGGTGAGGTAGCCGAGCTGGCCGAGGTTCACGCCGAGGACGGGGACGCCCTCCGCCGCCACGAGGTGCACGGCCCGCAGCATGCAGCCGTCGCCGCCGAGGCTGACGGCCACGTCCAGATCATGGGCGAACTCGTCCTCCGGGACCCCGTGGTCCACCAGCGCGGCATCCAGGGCGTCGATCAGCGGGAGCCGAACCTCGTGCCCCTGCACCTCGAGTCGTCGTACCGCCTCGACCGCCAGATCGATCGCCTGTGGTCGTTCCTGGTGCAGGACCAGTCCGAACGTGGTCATGGTCCGGCGACCGGACCGATCGCATCGCTGGCCTGGGCCAGGGCGCGCTTCGATCAGGTCGTGCCGATCGGGGCCGGCCCCCTCGGCGCGGACGAACCGCGTGGAGGAGGAACTCGACGTTTCCGTCGGTGCCGGTGATGGGCGACGCCATGACCCCCATGATGGTGGCTCCCCTGGTCTCACACGCGGACGTGACCTCGTCGAGCACCGAGCGCCATACGTCGGGATCGGTCACGATGCCCCGACCCCGGGCCACCACCTGCCGACCGGCCTCGAACTGCGGCTTGACGAGCGCCACGAGCGAGCCGCCCGGGCGCAGCACGGCGAGCAGCGCGTCGAGCACGAGCCGCAACGAGATGAAGGACAGGTCGGCGGTGACCAGGTCGACCGGCTCGCCCACGATCGCCGGGTCGAGGTCGCGGACGTTCGTGCGGTCGACGACGCGCACCCGTGTGTCGCCGCCGACCCGCTCGTGCAGCTGGCCGTAGCCGACGTCCACCGCCACGATCTCGACTGCTCCGCGTTGCAGCAGGCAGTCGGAGAACCCCCCGGTGGACGCGCCCGCGTCGAGGACCCGCCATCCCTGCACGTCGATGTCGAAGCGGTCGAGCGCACCGTCGAGCTTGGCTCCCGCCCGACTCACCCACCGGGGCCCGGGACCCTGCACCACGATCGGCTCACCTGCACTCACCAGCCGGGTCGGCTTCGCTGCCGGGGCGCCGCCGACCAGGACCCGTCCGTCGGCGATGTCCTGTTGCGCCCGCGTGCGACTGGGAGCCAACCCCCGTCGCACCAGCTCCGCGTCGAGTCGTCGTCGGGTGCTCATCGACGTCGAGACCGGAACGGACGCAGAGCGGTGATCAGCTGTCCGACTTCTCGGCCGCAGCCTTCTTGGCCGGTGCCTTCTCGGCCGCTGCCTTCTTGGCCGCTGCCTTCTTCGCGGCAGCCTTCTTCGCGGCAGCATTCTTCGCGGCAGCATTCTTCGCGGCAGCCTTCTTCTTGGCCGGTGCCTTCTTCGCGGCAGCCTTCTTCTTGGCCGGTGCCCTCTTCGCGGCAGCCTTCTTCTTGGCCGGTGCCTTCGTGGCCGGTGCCGGAGCCGACTTCGTGGGCATCGACTGCACGGCCCGCCCGACGGCCGAGAGGCGCTTCTCGATCTGCTCCATGTCCCGGCGCATCATGGCGATCTGGGCCCGCAGCTCGCGTTCGAGGTTCTCGAACAGCTTCTCGCTGGCCGCCTGCCCCCGTTCGAGCAGGTCCTGCACGAGCTCCTGGGCCTGGCGGGCCTGATCCTGCGAAGCCTTGTTCATCTGCTCGGACGTACGGCCCAGCTGGGTCAGGAGCTGTTCGAGCGCTTCCTGGCCCTTCTGCACCGCTTCGGTGCCGGCGTCACGTGAGCGGGCGAGGAAGTCGTTGTCAGGCATGGTCGAACCCTACTTCCAGCCCTCTCCGGAGTCACTGCCACGGTCCGGGTTCAGCTCCCGAGGGCCTGCTCGACCAGAGTGGCCAGGTCCGCGGCGACGAGGTCGGGGACCGGTGTCACGGGCAGGTGGTCCGGGCGGGTGACGCCCGTGAGCACCAGGCCGAACGGGTAGCCCAACGCCACGGCGAAGCGACCGTCGGTGTCGGCCCGGTCGCCGACGGCGATTCCCGTCGGGCCGGCCAGCTCCCGCACGAGATCGGCCATCGGGGCGTAGGGCTTGCCGGCCACGACGGCCTTGGCCCCTGACGCCGTCTCGACGGCCGCGAGGATCGACCCCGCGCCCGGGAGCAGCACACCATCGGCGGCCGGGATAGGTCGTGTCGTCGTTGGTGGCCACCAGCCGGGCGCCGGCACGGACCGCCCGGGCCGCGGCCGCCATCCGGTGGTAGTCGAAGTCGAGGTGCAGCCCGACGACGACCGCGTCGAACGATCGACCATCGACGGCTTCCGGATCACTGGCATCGACGACCTGCGTGCCCCGCTCGACGAGCGCCTCGGTCACGCCGGCACCCGCGCAGGCCAGCACCCGCTCACCCGGTCTCGACCAGCGACGCCGCCGCCATGGGCGAGGTCACGACGTGGTCGCCGGGGTCGATCCCGTGGACCCGGAGCTTGTCGGCCACCTCGCCGCGACGGGGCAGGGCGTTGTTGGTGACGAACCACACGTCCTCGCCGGCGCTGCGCAGCCGCGCGACGGCCTCGGCCGAGCCGGCGATGGGTTGGTCTCCCCGCCAGATGACGCCGTCGAGGTCGAGGATCCAGGCCATGGCCCGTCATCGTGCCACGGCGTCATCCGGGTTTCGGCGCCGCCGGGGTCTGCTAAGGATGGGGGGTGCCACGCTTCCTGCCCTTCCGAGGGGTCCACTACGCCGCCGATCGTTGCGATCCGGCGCGGGTCACCGCTCCGCCCTACGACGTCCTCGACGATCGCGACCGGGCAGCGCTGGCGGCTGCGGACCCGGCCAACATCGTGATCGTCGACCTCCCCGTCGACGGTGACGATCCGTACGCCACCGCCGGCGAGACGTTGCAGATGTGGCTCGCCGACGGCGTGCTGGTGCGCGAGGAACGACCGTCGTTCTACGTCTATCGCATGACCTACGCCGACGAGGCCGGTGTCACCCGCCGCACCACCGGCGTGATGGGCGCGCTCGAGCTGAGCCGGCCGGGCGAGGGCGGGATCCTGCCCCACGAGCACACCACCCCGAAGGCCAAGAGCGACCGCCTCAACCTGCTGCGTGGCACCGATGCCAACGTGTCGCCGGTCTGGGGGCTCTCCCCCGCCGCCGGGCTGACCGATCTGCTCGCCGTCGACGGCCCACCGGTGTTCGAGTGGACCGACGACGGCCGAGGTCTCCCACGAGCTCTGGATCGTCGACGATCCCGGTCGCGTCGAGGCCATCAGCGCCGAGATCGCCGGCGCGCCCGTCGTCATCGCCGACGGCCACCACCGCTACGAGACGTCGCTCGCCTACCGGGACGAGCAGCGTGCCGCGGGGCGCCACACCCCCGAGGCGACGGGTCCCGAGGCAGTCCTGACGTTCGTGGTCGAGCTGGTCGACGACGAGCTCACCGTGCTGCCGATCCACCGCCTCATCTCGGGGCTGCCCGCCGCCTTCGATCTCCGCGGCGCCCTCGAGCGACTGGTTCGAGATCGGCGCACCCCTCGACCACCTCGATGCAGACGTGGCCGATCGCGTGGCCGCCGACGGCGCACTGATCCTGGTGACGACCGAGTCATCCTGGCCGATGGCGCCCCGAGCCGATCGCTTCGACGGCGTGCGTGACCTCGACACCAGCCGGCTCGATGCCGCGCTCGCCGACCTGCCGCCCCACGAGCTCGAGTTCCAGCACGGGGTCGACCACGTGGTCGAGCGGGTCGGACGAGGCGACGCCCAGGCCGGGGTGCTGCTCCGCCCGGCCACCGTCGATCAGATCGTCGCCATCGCCCACGGGGGCGAGCGCATGCCCCCGAAGACCACGTTCTTCCACCCCAAGCCGCGCACCGGCGTGGTGCTGCGCCTGCTCGACGAGTAGCTCAGTTGGCCTGGCTCAGTCGACTGTCCAGGTGGCGCCCGAGTGCAGGAGGTCACGCAGGTCTCCTGCGCCGCTGCGCTCCTGGGCGGCCGCGAGCTGGCGGCTGACCTCGGTGCCGTAGTCGGGCCGTTCGACCGCCCGGAACACCCCGATCGGGGTGGGCTCGTGGGGGCCCGCAGCCAGGCGGGACAGCTGGAAGGCCAGACCCTGGTTGGTCTCGTCGTGCACGAGGATGGCGTCCGCGCCCACATCGCCGACCTCGACGACGCGGAGCGCCCCGTCGGTGCCCATCTGCACGCCGCGCTCGTGATCGGCCCCGAAGCGGATCGGCTCGCCGTGCACCAGCGGGATGAGCATCTGGTCGCGCACGTCCTTCGCCGTGATCTGGCCGAACGCGCCGTCGTTGAAGACGTTGCAGTTCTGGTAGATCTCGACGAAGGCCGCCCCGTTGTGGTCGTGGGCCCGACGGAACATCTCCATCATGTGGTGGCGGTCCATGTCGTGGGTGCGGGCGACGAAGGTCGCCTCGGCGCCGATGGCCACGCTGATGGGGTTGAACGGGTGGTCGATCGAGCCGAACGGCGTGGTCTTGGTGACCTTGCCGACCTCGCTCGTCGGTGAGTACTGGCCCTTGGTCAGCCCGTAGATCTGGTTGTTGAACATCAGGATCGTCAGGTTGACGTTGCGGCGCAGCGCATGGATCAGGTGGTTGCCGCCGATCGACAACATGTCGCCGTCGCCGCCGACGACCCAGACGTCGAGGTCGGGCCGGGCCACGGCCAGTCCGGTGGCGATGGCCGGCGCCCGGCCGTGGATGCTGTGCATGCCGTAGGTGTTCATGTAGTACGGGAACCGGGCGGCACAGCCGATGCCCGACACGAACACGGTGTTCTCCCGGGCCACGCCGAGCTCGGGCATCAGGGTCTGGACCGCGGCGAGGATCGAGTAGTCGCCGCAGCCGGGGCACCACCGCACCTCCTGGTCGCTCGACCAGTCCTTGCGGGTGGTGACAGGGATCTGGGTGTCAGTCATCGAGCGCCTCCATGATGTGGACCTCGAGCTCGCCGGCGGTGAACGGTGCGCCCTTGACCTTGGTGACCGAGCGGGCATCGACCAGGTACTCGGCCCGCAGCAGCCGGCTGAGCTGGCCCAGGTTCATCTCGGGGACGAGCACCTTCGGATAGCGCTTCAGCACGTCGCCCAGGTTGGACGGGAACGGGTTGAGGTGCATCAGGTGCACCTGGGCGACCCGACGGCCTCGAGCCCGCACCCGATCGACAGCGCCGCTGATCGAGCCCCAGGTCGAGCCCCACCCGACGACGAGGATCTCGGCGTCGTCGACGTCGCCGACGACCTCGGCATCGGGGATCGACTGCGGCGATGCCCGCGATCTTGGCGGCCCGCAGCTCGACCATGCGGCTCGTGGTTCTCCGGGTCGTAGCTGATGTTGCCGCTGCCGTCCTCCTTCTCGATGCCCCCGATGCGGTGCATGAGTCCGGGGGTGCCGGGCAGGGCCAGCGGTCGGGCCAGCGTCTCGGGGTCGCGGAGGTACGGCCAGAACTCCGGCGCTGCCGTCGGCGTCGACGTGGTTGGTCTCGGTGGCGAAGGTGACCTCGATCGGCTCGAGCGTGTCGAGGTCGGGCAGCAGCCACGGCTCGGAGCCGTTGGCCAGGTAGCCGTCGGACAGCAGGATCACCGGGGTGCGGTAGGTCAGCGCGATGCGGACCGCCTCGATGGCGGCGTCGAAGCACTGCGACGGGCTGTAGGCGGCCACGATCGGCAGCGGCGACTCACCGTGATGGCCGTACATGGCCATCAGCAGGTCGCTCTGCTCGGTCTTGGTGGGCAGGCCGGTGGAGGGACCACCCCGCTGGATGTCGATGACCAGCAGCGGCAGCTCGAGGCTGATGGCCAGGCCGATCGTCTCGGCCTTGAGGGCCAGGCCGGGACCGCTGGTGGTGGTCACGCCGAGGTGGCCGCCGTAGGACGCGCCGAGGGCGGCGCCGATGCCGGCGATCTCGTCCTCGGCCTGCAGCGTGCGCACGCCGAAGTTCTTGTGCTTCGACAGCTCGTGGAGGATGTCCGACGCCGGGGTGATCGGGTACGAGCCCAGGAAGATCGGCAGGTTGGCCAGCTGGCTGGCGGCGACCAGGCCCCACGCCAGCGCGGTGTTGCCGTTGATGTTGGTGTAGGTGCCGGGCTTCTGGGGCGCCGGCTTCACCTGGTACGGGTGGTCGAACAGCTCGGCCGTCTCGCCGAAGGCGTGACCGGCCCGGAAGGCGGCCAGGTTGGCGTCGCGGACCTGCTCGCGGTTCTTGCGAACTTCTCGGTGATCCAGTCGATGGTCGGCTGGGCTCGGGCCGCGTGTACATCCACGAGATCAGGCCGAGGGCGAAGAAGTTCTTCGACCGGTCGGCGTCGCGCGGCTTGACCCCGAGCGGGGCGCAGGCCTCCTTGGTGAGCGAGCGTCATCGGCACCTCGTAGAGCGAGTAGCCCTTGAGGCTGCCGTCGACGAGCGGGTTCGTCGTCGTAGCCGGCCTTGGCCAGGTTGCGCTCGTCGAAGGTGTCGGCGTTGACGATCAGGGTGCCGCCCGGCTCGAGCTCGCCGAGCTCGGCCCGCAGGGCGGCCGGGTTCATGGCCACGAGCACGTTGGGCGCGTCGCCCGGCGTGGTGATGTCGTGGTCGGAGATGTGCACCTGGAACGCCGAGACGCCGGCCAGCGTGCCGGCCGGGGCGCGGATCTCGGCCGGGAAGACCGGCAACGTGGCCAGGTCGTTGCCGAACAGCGCGCTGGCGCTGGTGAAGCGATCGCCGGTGAGCTGCATCCCGTCGCCGGAGTCGCCGGCGAACCGGATGATGACCCGGTCGAGCTCCGGTGCGGCGCGAGTGCGCTCTGCGGTGTCTGACACGAGAACCCCCTTGTTCCGAGCGGTCCATTCGTGTCGCACGTGCTGATGGCAATCTATCGCCCGACGCGGCCTGGTGCCGGAGCGACGCGCGTGGACCACTGTAGCAGGCTGACCGCCGGCCTACCGGCGGTCACCTGCTCGGGTCGACGTCAGGCGACGGTGATGCTCGTGTCGAGGTAGACGTCCTGGATGGCGTTGAGCAGCTCGACACCCTCGCTCGATCGGCCGCTGGAACGCCTTGCGGCCGCTGATCAGGCCCGTGCCGCCGGCCCGCTTGTTGATCACCGCGGTGCGCACGGCGTCGGCCAGGTCGCTGGCGCCCTTGGACTCGCCACCGGAGTTGATGAGCCCGATGCGACCCATGTAGCAGTTGGCCACCTGCCACCGGGCCAGGTCGATCGGGTTGTCGGTGGTGAGGTCGCTGTAGACCAGCGGCGAGGTCTTGCCGAAGCCCGACAGGGCGTTGTAGCCGCCGTTGTTGGTCGGCAGCTTCTGCTTGATGATGTCGGCTTCGATCGTCACGCCCAGGTGGTTGGCCTGCGCCGGTCAGGTCGGCCGAGGCGTGGTAGTCGACGCCGTCGACCTTGAAGCCGTTGTTGCGGAGGTAGCACCACAGCACGGTGAACATGCCGAGCTCGTGGGCCTGCTGGAACGCCTCGCTGACCTCGATGATCTGGCGGTGCGATTCCGGCGAGCCGAAGTAGATGGTGGCCCCCACGCCGGCCGCGCCGAGGTCGTAGGCCTGCTCGACCGAGCCGAACATGATCTGGTCGAACTCGTTCGGGTAGGTGAGCAGCTCGTTGTGGTTGATCTTCACGATGAAGGGGATCTTGTGGGCGTAGGCGCGTGAGCACAGCCCGAGCACCCCGAAGGTGGTGGCCACCGCGTTGCACCCGCCGTCGATGGCCAGCTCGACGATGTTCTTCGGGTCGAAGTACTTCGGGTTGGGCGCGAACGACGCCGCGGCCGAGTGCTCGATGCCCTGGTCGACCGGGAGGATCGACACGTGGCCGGTGTTCGGCCAGTCGGCCGTGGCCGAACATCGCCTGCAGGTTGCGGAGCACCTGCGGCGAGCGATCGCTGTCCTTGTAGACCCGGTCGACGATGTCGCCCCCGGGGAGCGTGAGGTCGTCCTTCGGGATGCCCTTCGACACGTGGGTCAAGAGGGTGTCGGCCTCGTCGCCGAGCAGGCCTTGGATGTCAGTCATGCCACTCCTCATGTGATCTTCGAGATCAGGTCAGCGTAGTTGCGTGACCGGGCCCGCACGAACGGGCCGGGCCGATGATCAGGCCGATGAGCAGGCCAGATGGTCACGACGCTCGGCGCTGCGGGTCATCGGAGCGCTCCAGGCGCCGCTGGGCGAACTCGACCGCGGCGCGCACCCGGGCCCGCTTGCCCTCGGGCACGACCCGTTCGGCCAGCACCTCGGTGCGCGACGCCGTCGCACCACCGGCCCGGAAGAACCGGCGGCGGACCCGGCCGACCACCACCACCCGGTCGCCGGCCGCGAGCGCGTCGGCCCACACCGGGGCCTCGGGCCACACGACCGGCACCGATTCCGCCGGCCCGGGGCCGCACCTCGACGTCAGCTCGAGGTTGACCACGGTGTCGCCCGACTTGAGGTCGCGACGCTCGGCCGCCCGGGACAGCGAGCCGCTGACGACGGTGATCGACGTGTCGTAGGAGGTGCTCATGGAGTTGGATCCTTCAGGTCAGAGGTGCACCCGACCGAGCACGAGCCGTGCCGACGCGATCAGGAGTTCTGGGGGAAGGGGTCCAGCCGTCGGGACAGACCCTACCGGCAGGGTGCGGCGCCCCGAAAGGGGTCAGCCGACGTTGCGCAGACGCACCCGGGCATCGGCGAAGTCGGGATCGACCGCCACGAGCCGACTGAACAGCTCCCGGGCCCGGGCGACGTCACCGGCCCGCTCGTAGAGGTCCGCCAGCGCATACGCACGCCGGAGATGGTGCTCCTGGGGCCGCTTGGGCATCCTCCACCCCTGCTCGAGCGCCCGGATGGCCCCGGGGAGGTCGCCGGCGTCGGCGTACGTGCCGGCCACCACGATCCGACCCTCGACCACCAGCTCGGCGCTGGGCGACTGGGCTCGCAGGTCCTCCCACAGCTCATCGACCATGGCCCGGTTCCCGAGCGCCCGATAGCAGTCGGCCAACACGGGGTGCTGCTCGGCGGACCCGGTGAGCAGCCGGAAGGCCTCGAGCTCCTTGATCGCCATCTTCCACTTGCCCTGCCGGTACAGCGTCAGGCCGTACAGCTCACGGGCCGCAGCCACCCGCGGCGCCTCCTCGGCGAGCTTGCGCAGGATGCGTGCCGCATCACCGTAGCGCTCGGCCGAGAACGCCCGCGTGGCATCAGCCAGGCGCTGCTCCAGCCGCGGCGCGCGGGTGGCGCCCACCGACCGGTTCAGCTCGACCTTGACCTCGTCCTCGATCTCCACGGTCGCAGAGACCGAGCTCGGCCGGCGACCTCGCTTGACTGCAGAGGTGGCCTCGTCACGCACGTCGTCGACCCGAACCCACTCGTCGATCGAGCGGTCTCCGGGCCCATGGCGTTCGGCCTCTTCCCGAGCTGACGCCATCACGTCTCGCCACGTCGACGATGCACCGGAGCCGCCCTCCTCGAGCCGACCCGCACCGCGTCGAGCCAGGCCACCCCACTTGGGATCACCGGCCAACATCGGGCCATCGGGCTTGCGACGCGACGGAACCCGAGCGGGGGGCCCCCGCCCGGCGCGAGCCGGACCGCGGTGCGCCCGATCGCCGAGCGTCCCCCGACCCGCTGCCAGCCACTCGGGACGAAGAGCGACGCGAGGAGCCCGAGGCTCGATTCGACCGACGACTCGACCGCGACGAGCCCGATCGAGATGACGAGCCCGACCCCGGATCGGAAGCACCCGAACGGCGGGACGAGCGACGGGGTGGGGAGGAGGCCATGGGCGGGATCGTACCGGACCAAATGAACCGAGATGAAAACGAAGAACGGGGCCCCGAAGGGCCCCGTTCTGTCTGAGAAATCCGGCGGCGACCTACTCTCCCAGGGAGTCTCCTCCCAAGTACCATCGGCGCTGGTGGGCTTAACTTCCGTGTTCGGAATGGGAACGGGTGTGACCCCACCGCTATGGCCACCGAAATCTGTTGTCAAAGACGAGCGCGGCAGGCAAACGCCTGGCGCTCGAGCCCTTGAAAGAACTCCATAGCGAGCACGAACATCATTGTCAATCCAAGCCCTCGGCCGATTAGTACCGGTCGGCTGAACACGTTGCCGTGCGTACACCTCCGGCCTATCAACGTGGTGATCTGGCCACGGGCCTTACCTGGTTAACCCAGTGGGAGATCTCATCTTGGAACGGGCTTCGCACTTAGATGCTTTCAGCGCTTATCCCTTCCGCAGGTCGCTAACCAGCCATGCCCTTGGCAGGACAACTGGCACACGAGAGCTGCGTCCGTCCCGGTCCTCTCGTACTAGGGACAGCCTTCCTCAAATCTCCTACGGCTGCAGAGGATAGGGACCGAACTGTCTCACGACGTTCTAAACCCAGCTCGCGTACCGCTTTAATGGGCGAACAGCCCAACCCTTGGGACCTGCTTCAGCCCCAGGATGCGATGAGCCGACATCGAGGTGCCAAACCTTCCCGTCGATATGGACTCTTGGGGAAGATGAGCCTGTTATCCCCGGGGTACCTTTTATCCGTTGAGCGACGGCGCTTCCACACGCAACCGCCGGATCACTATGCCCTGCTTTCGCACCTGCTTGACTTGTAAGTCTCGCAGTCAAGCTCCCTTGTGCCATTGCACTCGACGCCTGATTGCCAACCAGCCTGAGGGAACCTTTGGGCGCCTCCGTTACTCTTTAGGAGGCGACCGCCCCAGTCAAACTACCCGCCTGACGCTGTTCCCGATCCGGATAACGGACCTAGGTTAGAGTTCCGGTATGAGCAGGGTGGTATTTCAAGGTTGACTCCACACTGGCTGGCGCCAATGCTTCCAAGTCTCCCACCTATCCTACACAACACATACCAAAACCCAACATCAAGTTGTAGTAAAGGTCCACGGGGTCTTTCCGTCCTTCTGCAGCTAACGAGCATCTTTACTCGTACTTCAATTTCGCCGGGTCTGTGGTTGAGACAGTAGGGAAGTCGTTACGCCATTCGTGCAGGTCGGAACTTACCCGACAAGGAATTTCGCTACCTTAGGACCGTTATAGTTACGGCCGCCGTTTACTGGGGCTTAGGTTCAGAGCTTCGCCCGCAAGCGGCTAACCCTTCCCCGTAACCTTCCAGCACCGGGCAGGCGTCACAGCGTATACATCGTCTTACGGCTTCGCACGCTGCTGTGTTTTTAGTAAACAGTCGCTTTCCCCTGGTCTGTGCCACCTCTTCGAGCTCCGGACGCGAAGGTCGTTCACCCTACAGAGGTCCTCCTTCTCCCGAAGTTACGGAGGTATTTTGCCGAGTTCCTTAACCACAGTTCTCCCGATCGCCTTGGTATTCTCTACCTGCCCACCTGTGTCGGTTTGGGGTACGGGCACCGTGCCAGCTCGCTAGAGGCTTTTCTCGGCAGCATGGGATCAGTGACTTCGCCTGTATCGGCTCGGCATCGCGTCTCAGGCTTGATGAGGGCCGGATTTGCCTGGACCTCTCCCTACACGCTTACCCCAGGACAACCAACGCCTGGGTTCACCTACCCTCCTGCGTCCCCTCATTGCTTGCCTCGCCACCGTGGGTCGGTTCGCTCACCCGAAGGTGAGCAGCCCCTTAGCAACAATGGGTTCGGCATGGGCGCGGACACGGTGGTACTGGAATATCAACCAGTTGTGCATCGACTACGCCTCTCGGCCTCGCCTTAGCTCCCGACTTACCCTGGGAGGATTAGCCTTCCCCAGGAACCCTTGGGCATTCGGCGGAGGGGTTTCTCACCCCTCTTTCGCTACTCATGCCAGCATTCTCACTCGACCACGCTCCACGACGGTTCACACCGCCGCTTCTCTGCAAGATCGACGCTCCCCTACCACTCCATCCGAAGATGAATCCGCGGCTTCGGCTCTGGACTTGAGCCCCGTTACATTGTCCGCGCAGGATCACTCGACCAGTGAGCTATTACGCACTCTTTAAAGGGTGGCTGCTTCTAAGCCAACCTCCTGGCTGTCTTTGCAATCCCACATCGTTTTCCACTTAGTCCAGAATTAGGGGCCTTAGCCGGCGGTCTGGGCTGTTTCCCTTTCGACCATGAAGCTCATCCCCCATGGTCTCACTGCCGGGCTCTGGAGCAATGGCATTCGGAGTTTGATTGGGGTCGGTAAGCTTGTAGGCCCCCTAACCCATCCAGTGCTCTACCTCCATTGCTGAACACCCGACGCTGCACCTAAATGCATTTCGGGGAGAACCAGCTATCACCGAGTTTGCTTGGCCTTTCACCCCTATCCACAGGTCATCCCCCCAGTTTTCAACCTAGGTGGGTTCGGTCCTCCACGGGGTCTTACCCCCGCTTCAACCTGCCCATGGATAGATCACTCGGCTTCGGGTCTACAGCATGCGACTAAACGCCCTATTCAGACTCGCTTTCGCTCCGGCTTCCCCTCACGGGTTAACCTCGCCACACACCGTAACTCGTTGGCTCATTCTTCAAAAGGCACGCCATCGCGGCCATCACCGAAGTGATGACGACGCTCTGACTGATTGTAAACCAACGGTTTCAGGTACTATTTCACTCCCCTCCCGGGGTGCTTTTCACCTTTCCCTCACGGTACTAGTTCACTATCGGTCGTCTACGTATACTTAGCCTTACGAAGTGGTCTTCGCAGATTCACGCCAGCTTTCACGGTTCCGGCGCTACTCGGGAACACTGAACAGAGGCTCGATCGATCTTTCGCGTACGGGGCTATTACCCACTGTGGCGCGCCTTTCCAGAACGCTTCCGCTAGATCCGAGCTTTGTAACTCTGTGACGGATCTGATGCCCCGTCTATCAGGTCCCACGACCCCGAACTGGCAACGCCACCAGGCTTTCACACCAGTACGGTTTAGGCTGATCCCGTTTCGCTCGCCGCTACTCAGGGAGTCGCTGTTGCTTTCTTTTCCTCGGGTTACTTAGATGTTTCAATTCACCCGGTTCCCTCTACCGGCCCTATGTATTCAGGCCGGAGTGACACCCCATGACGGGTGCCGGGTTTCCCCATTCGGACATCCACGGATCAAAGCCTGGTCGGCGGCTCCCCGTGGCTTATCGCAGCCACCCACGTCCTTCATCGGTAGTAGACGCCAAGGCATCCACCGTTGGCTCTTTGTAGCTTGGAAGAACAAAGATGCTCGTGCTCGCTATGCAATTCTCAAGGGGCGCTGCCGGCGTACTGCCGGAGGTCGAGTCCGTGACGCTCGAGCTGCGCGAGCTCGAGGGGCACGGCAGCGCTCGCCAGAGGCGCACGACAAGAGCCCCGACGCCGACGAGCCGGAGGCGGGGCCCTGGGGCACTCCCTCAAAACGGAAGAGAGGACGAACGGCTCGTCCAGCTGGATCAGCCGAGAGATCCGAAGATCTACGACCGTCTGGCACCTTCGAGGCCGAGTAGCTAGTGCATCAACTGGGTAGTTCCTGACCGACCCGACCGAACGCCGAGCGTCGCAGGTGACTCAGACGAGACGAACTCCTTAGAAAGGAGGTGATCCAGCCGCACCTTCCGGTACGGCTACCTTGTTACGACTTCACCCCAATCGCCAACCCCACCTTCGACAGCTCCTTCCCAAAAGGGTTAGGCCACTGGCTTCGGGTGTTGCCGACTTTCGTGGTGTGACGGGCGGTGTGTACAAGGCCCGGGAACGTATTCACCCCGGCGTTGCTGATCCGGGATTACTAGCGACTCCGACTTCATGGAGTCGAGTTGCAGACTCCAATCCGAACTGAGACCGGCTTTAAGGGATTCGCTCCACCTCGCGGTATCGCAGCCCGTTGTACCGGCCATTGTAGCATGTTTGCAGCCCTGGATATAAGGGGCATGATGACTTGACGTCGTCCCCACCTTCCTCCGAGTTGACCCCGGCAGTCTCCTACGAGTCCCCAGCATTACCTGCTGGCAACATAGGACAAGGGTTGCGCTCGTTGCGGGACTTAACCCAACATCTCACGACACGAGCTGACGACAGCCATGCACCACCTGTGTAGGGCCCCGAAGGACACCATATCTCTATGGCTTTTCCCTACATGTCAAACCCAGGTAAGGTTCTTCGCGTTGCCTCGAATTAAGCAACATGCTCCGCCGCTTGTGCGGGCCCCCGTCAATTCCTTTGAGTTTTAGCCTTGCGGCCGTACTCCCCAGGCGGGGCACTTAATGCGTTAGCTACGGCACGGAACCCGTTGATAACGACCCCACACCTAGTGCCCAACGTTTACGGCGTGGACTACCAGGGTATCTAATCCTGTTTGCTCCCCACGCTTTCGCTCCTCAGCGTCAGTACCGGCCCAGAGCGCCGCCTTCGCCGCTGGTGTTCCTCCTGATATCTGCGCATTTCACCGCTACACCAGGAATTCCACGCTCCCCTACCGGACTCTAGCCACAGCAGTATCGGGTGGCGTCTCCAGGTTGAGCCTGGAGTTTTCACACCCGACTTACTGAGCCGCCTACGAGCTCTTTACGCCCAATAAATCCGGACAACGCTCGCCCCCTACGTGTTACCGCGGCTGCTGGCACGTAGTTGGCCGGGGCTTCTTCTGCAGGTACCGTCAATTTCGTCCCTCCTGAAAGCGGTTTACAACCCGAAGGCCTTCATCCCGCACGCGGCGTTGCTGCGTCAGGCTTTCGCCCATTGCGCAAGATTCCCCACTGCTGCCTCCCGTAGGAGTCTGGGCCGTGTCTCAGTCCCAGTGTGGCTGATCGTCCTCTCAGACCAGCTACCCGTCGATGCCTTGGTGGGCCGTTACCCCACCAACTAGCTGATAGGCCGCGAGACCCTCCCGAAGCGATGAATCTTTCCTCACCGGACCATGCGACCAGAGGAGGGTATCCGGTATTAGCTCGAGTTTCCTCGGGTTATCCCAGACTTCGGGGCAGGTTTCTCACGTGTTACTCACCCGTTCGCCGCTAGATCTTCCCCAGTGTTGCTACTGGATGGACCCCGCTCGACTTGCATGTGTTAGGCACGCCGCCAGCGTTCGTCCTGAGCCAGGATCAAACTCTCCGTCGAAATCTCGGACTCCGTGACCATCCGCCGGCGAACCGGCAGGTCGTCCCTTCGTCTTCGATTGGAGAGCCGGTGTCGGAGGGGCTACCTCGTCGACCGACTGGCACCAGAACAGACTGACTTACTTGTCCGTTAATTGGTGCTTGTGTGCTTTTGTATAGAAACGTTCGCCGCGATGTCTCGAGCAACCGATGCGCAAGCGCATCAGCCTGGAAGCTCGAGTGTGGGCAGCGAACGCCCGCACTGAGCTTTTCGTCCTCTATTCCGTTTTCAAGGAGCACCGGGTCGAGTGGGCGCCGGGGCGTCCGAGCTCGACGGCTCTTCAGGCACCACCGAGGTGGGACCACCGACAGTGACTGCCGGGTGCTTCACCTGCCAAGCGCACCGACGAGCGGCGCCTTGCGGTTTGAAGCGGAGTGCCAACCTAGCGAGGTGTTTCCGGTCCGTCAAACTCAGGGTCTGCTGGGCTCGGAACCGCACCGGAGTGCGTTCCCCGCTTTGGCGGCGGAGGGACAAACTAGCACGGGGTTCGCGGCGTTGCCAACTCCAGATCCCGAGAGTTCGGATTCTCCGAGCGAGGCCCGCCCGCTGGACCTCAGGCCGACGATCAGCAGCTCGTAGCGCTTCTTGCCCCGGCGGACCAGGAGGAAGCGATCGTGCAGGACAGGTCGACCGAGGACACCTCGGCGCCCGGCTCCAGGCGGCGACCGTTCACGTGGAGCTCGCCCGCGGTCAGGGCCCGCCGGGCGTCGCTGCGGGACGTCACCAGGCCGGTCGCCACGGCCAGATCCACTGCCGCCAGCCCGGCCTGCAGTTCGCTCGGCGGTCACCGATCCGGTGGGCAGCTCCCGTTCGAGCATGGCGAACGACGCAGCCGCGGCTGCCGCAGGGTCGCCGCCGAACAGCAGTCGGGAGGCGGCCGTCGGCCGCCTCGGCCGCGGCGGCGCCGTGCACGAGCGTGGTGACCTCGGCGGCCAGCCGTCGCTGGGCGTCGCGCTCGATGCGGCGCCTCGGCGTGTGCGGCCACGATCCCCTCCACCTCCGACGACCGCCAGCAGGGTCATCTGCAGCAGGAAGCGCTCGACGTCACGGTCGTCGACGTTCATCCAGTACTGGTAGAAGGCGTACGGCGACGTCCGCTCGGCACTGAGCCAGACGGCGCCATCGGCGCTCTTGCCGAACTTCGGCGCCGTCGGCTCGCGTCACCAGCGGCACCGTGAGCCCGTGAGCCCTGCCGCCGCCTCGGCGGCGGATCAGGTCGATGCCGGCGGTGATGTTGCCCCACTGGTCGGAGCCGCCGACCTGGAGCTCGCAGTCCCGGTGCTCGTGCAGCCACCAGAAGTCGTTGGCCTGCAGGAGCATGTAGCTGAACTCGGTGTAGGAGATGCCCGGCCTCGCCCTCGAGCCGTGACCTGACCGAGTCCTTGGCCAGCATGGAGTTCACCGTCACGTGCTTGCCGACGTCGCGCAGGAACTCGAGCGCGCTGATCGGCGACGTCCACTCACGGTTGTCGACCAGGCCGGCCTGGGTCGGACCGGGCGTGAAGTCGAGCAGTCGCTCGAGCTGCGGGTTGATCGCCGCCAGGTAGGCGTCGAGGGTGGCGTCGTCGAGCAGGGTGCGCTCGTCGGAACGACCGCTGGGGTCGCCGATCATGCCGGTGGCGCCGCCGGCGAGGGCGATCGGGCGGTGGCCGGCGTCCTGGAAGCGGCGCAGCACGAGCAGCGGCACCAGGTTGCCGATGTGCAGGCTGTCGGCGGTCGGGTCGAACCCGGCGTAGACCGTGGTCACGCCGGCCGTCAGGCGCGCCCGCAGCGCGTCGAGGTCGGTGTGGTCGTGGACCAGGCCCCGCGCGGCCAGGTCGTCGAGGATGGCGTCGGTCACGGCGTCACGTTCGTTGGCGGGGCCCCGGCCGTCAACTCGGTTGTGGCCAACGCTGTCCACACGGCTGTCGGTTCGGTCGCGGATGCCATCGGTCGGCGCCGGGACTCCCGCCCGTTTGGCCACGGACCGGGTGGCGCGCCACAGTGGTCGGATGGCTACGCCCGAGACCGACTCGACCGACGTCGCCGACGGGCCGACCCGCAGCCCGTGGCGCCTCGCGGTGCGCGTCGGCCTGTTCGTCGTCGTCGTTCTGATGGTGGCGATGTGGGCCGGGATCTTCCTCGGGTTCTTCGACAAGACGGCGCCGGGAACGCTCGACGACGGCGCCTTCCCGACGCAGGCCACGCCGGTCTGCGCCGCCGCCAAAGCCCAGATCGATGCCCTCCCCAAGGCGTTCGAGAGCCCCGACAACGTGGCTCGTGCCGACGTCGTGGCCCAGTCGAACGTCCTGCTCCGCGAGATGGTCGCCCAGCTCGCGACGTTCGCCCCCACCGAGGGCCGCGACGGCCAGATGACCCAGGAGTGGCTCGGCGACTGGTCCACCTACATCGGCGATCGCGAGGACTACGCCTCCCGGCTCGGCACCGATGCCACAGCCCGCTTCTACGAGTCCACCAAGAGCTCGGCCACCGAGCAGGTCAGCAAGCCGATCAGCCGCTTCGCGTACGTGAACGACATGGATCCGTGCGACACGCCGCAGGACATGTCCTGAGCAAATCTCGCTGTTGCTGACCGTTCGACGCCTCTAGCGTCGGCGCCATGGAACTGGACGTCCGCACCATCCAGAAGGAGGAGGTCCCCGCATGGACAGAAGCCATGCGGGTGGGCTTCCTCGGACACGCCGAGGAGGGCGAGGCCGATCTGATGGCCGAGTTCATCGATCTCGATCGAGCCCTCGGAGCGTTCGACGGCGACCGGGTCGTCGGGACGTTGCGCAGCTTCCGCACGGATCTCACCGTTCCGGGTGGGCAGGTCAGCTGTTCGGCTCTGACCAACGTGACCGTCACCGGTACCCATCGCCGTCGCGGTCTGCTCACACGGATGATCGGTCGGGACCTGGCCGAGTCGGCTGATCGGGGCGAGGTCGTCTCGTCGCTCATCTCCGCCGAATATCCGATCTACGGACGCTACGGCTACGGGCCGGCCGTCGAGGCGCTCGACCTCACTGTCGACGGTGCGGCTCGGCTGCTCTCGCCGCCCGGTCCCGGGTCGGTCGAGCTGATCGAGCGAGAGGCGCTGCGCACGCTCGCTCCGGACCTCTACGAGTCGTTCCGCGCCGCCATCCCGGGAGCCATCGCCCGCCGCGACTGGACGTGGGACTTCGAACTCGGGCTGCGGGCCTGGCCCGGCCGCCCGGAGAAGTCGCCGAGGTTCTTCGTGCTCGGGCGCGACGAGACCGGTCAGCCCGACGGTTACCTCACCTACTGGGTCAAGGACCACTGGGAGAACGAACGACCCCAGGGCACCCTCCACATCGAAGAGCTGTTCGGGCTCGATGCCGCGGCCGAGGAACGGCTGTGGCGCTACGCGCTCGAGGTCGACTGGATCTCGACGATCGAGGCCGAGAACCGCAGCGCCGTCGACCTCCTCCCCTGGCTGGTGGTCGATGCCCGACTGATCGCCCAGTCGAACCGCACCGACCTCGAGTGGGTCCGCGTCCTCGACCCGGTCCGCGCACTCGAGTGCCGGCGGTACCCCGCGCCGGGCCGGGTCGTGCTCGAGATCGACGACCCGCTCGGACATGCACACGGACGGTTCGCGCTGGAGGGCGGCCCCGACGGCGCCGAGTGCACGACGACCTCGGAGCCGGCGGAGCTGGCCCTGTCCGTCTCGACCCTGAGCGCGGCTTACCTGGGCGGCCATCCGTTGGGCGTGCTGGCCCGCGCCGGCCGGGTCGACGAGCACAGACCCGGTGCACTGGCCACTGCCGATGCCATGTTCCGCAGCCCGGTCGCTCCCTGGTGCCTCACGCACTTCTAGTCCCCGGGGCCGGGTGCGGGGCGGACAGCTACGACAACGTGCGTGCCACGGCGAGACCGCGAGCTGCCATGCGCAGCGTTCCCTCGTCGACGTCGAGGTCGGCCATCTCGCCGAAGGTCACCCAGCGAAGCGCCTCTGACTCGTGGTTGCCACGCTCCTGCGCACCCGCTGGAGCCAGCACCAGATAGCGCACGTCGAGGTGGAGGTGCGACGGCTCGCCCTGGGCCCGGAACACGTGGATGTCGAGGTCGATCGCCGGCACGACGACCCGTAGGCCGTCGATACCGGTCTCTTCCCATGCCTCGCGTCGAGCGGCCGCCGGAAGGTTGGCGTCGCCGTCGACGTGGCCACCGGGCTGGAGCCACCGCTGCACCTTGCGGTGGAACAGCAGCAGGATCCGTTCCCGCGCGTCATCGACCACGAGAGCCGAGCCGGTCAGGTGACCGGTGAGGCAGGAGCGCCACAGCGCATCCGGATGGGCATCGAAGAAGGCCAGCATCTCCCTGCGCACGACGGCCTGCTGCTCGTCGAGGGCGTCGTAGGCCACCAGCTCGGTCCGGGCCCTGAGGAGATCCGGTGACGGGCCCAGCACCGGGTCGCCCGCGGCCAGCACCCGGTGAACCCGATGATCGTCGGTCATGGCCTCGTGGTGGTCCTCGAGCGGGAGACGTGGGGGTCGTCGGGAACGTACCAGCGCCAGGGCCGGTCGACGGCTGCGCTGATGCCGATGCGGGGGCTTCGACCCGGGTGACCGGGAGGCGGGACTCCGTCGTCGACGATGACGACCTCTGAGCCAGCGACGGTGAGGTCGACGCCGTCGTGGTCGCCGTCGATGCCCAGCGCCTGGCAGAGCTTGGCCGGACCACTGGTCAGGTCCCGCTCCCGTCGGGCCGCGGCCCGGGCCGCCCACATGGCATCGAGGCCCGACAGCGGTGCGCCGGCGCGCAGCAGGACGGCCACTCCCTCGCCCTCGTCCCCGCACACGACGTTCGCGCACCAGTGCATGCCGTAGGTGAAGTAGACGTACAGCAGACCGGGCGGACCGAACATGGTGGCATTGCGCCTGGTCCGGCCCCGATAGGCGTGGCTGGCCGGGTCGTCGGCTCCCCCGTAGGCCTCGACCTCGACGATCCGGGCCGAGCGGTCGCCGCGCACGAGCACCTTGTGCAACAGGCGCGGAGCCAGATCGATGCTCGGGACGCCGTAGAACGATCGCGGGAGGAGGGTACCCGTCACGACGAGGGGTCGGGCGGCTCGCCCAAGTGCTCGCGCACACGGGCCGGTGGCGCAGCGATCACCGACGTCCCGGCCTCGACCCCCACGTAGGTGACGAGCACCGAGACGACCTGCGATCGCCGACGTGGAGCTGGTGGTCGACCACGAACGACGTGGTGCCCCACCGGGCGATGCTCGAATCGATGTCGATCACGTCGCCGAGGCCGGCTGGACCGTGCCAGTCGATCTCGACGCGCTTGAGCATGAAGTCCCAGCCCCGGCGCCTCGAAGTCGGCGTCGAGCTCACGCATCCAGTGATCCATGGCATCGTCCACGTAGGCCAGGTAGTGCGCGTTGAACACCACGCGCTGCAGGTCGACCTCTCCGTAGCGGACGGCGATCTCGTGGTGGTGAGTCATGGGAGTACGACCCGCTCAGTGCGCCGATTCGACCCGGGACCGGTCGGTGGCGAGCCGCTCGCGGAACCGAACCATCTGGTCGGCCACCGCCTGGGGGCCTGCGCCACCCCGGGTCGTGCGCCGACGGACCGATGCGCCGCTGTCCAGCAGCGGCACTGCATCGGGGCCGAGCGACTCGTGCTGCGCTACGAGGTCGACCAGCGCTCCCCCACCTTCCAGGGACTGACGGACGAGGGCGCCGACGACGGCGTGGGCCTCGCGGAACGGCATGCCGCCCTCGACGAGGTACTCGGCCAGGTCGGTGGCAGCGGCCGTCGGGCTGTCGGCCGCAGCCGCCATGGCCTCGGTGACGAACGTGGACGACGCCAGCAGCCCGGCCATGGCCGCCAGCGCGAGGGTGACCTGGTCGAGCGCGTCGAACAGCGGCTCCTTGTCCTCCTGCAGATCGCGGTTGTAGGCCAGCGGCAGCGCCTTCAGCGTGGCGAGCAGACCGGTGAGGTGGCCGATGAGACGGCCGGACTTGCCGCGAGCCAGCTCGGCGATGTCGGGGTTCTTCTTCTGCGGGAGCATCGAGCTGCCGGTCGAGTAGGCGTCGGCCAGCTTCAGGAAGCCGAACTCCTCGGTGGACCACAGCACGACCTCCTCGCCCATCCGCGAGAGGTGCAGCCCGACCAGCGCCAGGTCGAACAGGGCCTCGGCCACGAAGTCGCGGTCGCTCACGGCGTCGAGCGAGTTGTCGAAGGCGGCGGCGAACCCCAGGTCGGCGGCGACGCCCTCGGGGTCGAGGGCAAGCGACGAGCCGGCCAGGGCGCCGGCGCCGAGCGGCGACACGTCGAGGCGGCGATGGGTGTCGAGCAGGCGGTCGACGTCGCGGGCCAGGGCCCAGGCGTGGGCCAGCAGGTGGTGCGCCAGCAGCACGGGCTGGGCCCGCTGCAGGTGGGTGTAGCCGGGCAGGTAGGCGTCGCCGGCGGCCTCGGCCCGTTCGAGCAGCACCTGCTGGAGCACGAGCACCCGGCCGGCGACGGCCACGATCTCGCGCTTGGTGAACAGGCGGAGGTCGGTGGCCACCTGGTCGTTGCGGCTCCGCCCGGTGTGGAGCTTGGCCCCGGCCGGACCGGCCAGCTCGGTGACCCGCCGCTCGACCGCGGTGTGGATGTCCTCGTCGGAGGGCAGGAACGTCGAGCGCGTCGTCGGCCAGCTCGCTGCTCGACCTGGTCGAGCGCCGCGAGCACGGCGTCGGCCTCGCCGATGGTGAGCACGCCGGCCCGCACGAGGCCGCGCACGTGGGCCCGCGAGCCGGTGAGGTCGTCGCGCGGCGAGGCGCTGGTCGAACGGCAGGCTCACCGTGAAGGCGAGCAGCTCCTCGGCCGGGCCGCCCTCGAAGCGGCCGTGCCAGAGGGTGCTCACCGGCGCGCTCCCCGGATCACGCTGCGCCTGCTGTGGCGCGCCCAGGTCTGCACGCCGAGGCCCCAGAGCCTCACGAAGCCCTCGGAGTCGGCGTGGTTGAAGGCGTCGTCGGCCTCGTAGGTGGCCAGGCCGTAGTCGTAGAGGCTGTACTCGCTGCGGCGACCGACCACGTAGCAGCGGCCGGGCTCGAGGCGGAGGCGCACCTCGCCGGTGACGTAGCGCTGGCTCTCGTCGACGAACGCGTCGAGCGCCTGCTTGAGCGGGGAGAACCAGAACCCGTCGTAGACGAGGTCGGCGTAGCGGCCCTCCAGCCGCTGCTTCTCGTGGAAGAGGTCGCGCTCGAGGCAGATGCTCTCGAGGTCGACGTGGGCCATGATCAGCGCCAGCCCGGCCGGCGCCTCGTAGGTCTCGCGGCTCTTGATGCCGACCCGGCGGTTCTCGACCATGTCGAGCCGACCCCAGCCGTAGGCACCGACGATGTCGTTGAGCTCCACGATCAGCTCGTGCAGCGCGAGCAGGCCGGCCGTCGAGGCTGACCGGGACGCCCTGCTCGAACCCGATCGTGATCTCGCGGGCCTCACCCGTGCGCACCGTGGTCAGCGACCAGACGCCCTCGGGCGGACGGGCCCAGGGGTCCTCCATCTCGCCGCACTCGATGGCCCGGCCCCAGAGGTTGTCGTCGATCGAGTACGGCTTCTCCTTGGTGGCCTTGATCGGGATGTCGAAGCGGGCGGCGTACTCGATCGAGTCGGCGCGGGTCATGCCCCAGTTGCGCACCGGCGCGACCACCTCGAGGTCGGGGGCCAGGGCCCGGGTGGCGACCTCGAAGCGCACCTGGTCGTTGCCCTTGCCGGTGCAGCCGTGGGCGACGGCGTCGGCGCCGTGGCTGCGGGCGACCTCGACGAGGTGCTTGACGATCACCGGCCGCGACAGCGCCGAGACCAGCGGGTAGCGGTTCTCGTAGAGGGCGTTGGCCTTCAGCGCCGGGGCGACGAAGTCGCGGGCGAACTCCTCACGGCAGTCGACGACGACGGCATCGATCGCGCCGGCCCCGAGGGCCCGGGCCTGGAGGGCCTCCCAGTCGCCGCCCTGGCCGAGGTCGCACGCGACGGTGATGACCTCGACGCCGAGCTCCTCGATCATCCACCGGACGGCGACGGAGGTGTCGAGGCCTCCGCTGTAGGCGAGGACGACGCGGTTCGCCATGGGTGGCTCCTGGTACGTGGGTTCGGGCGGTGCGAGTGCGAGCTTCGGGCGGCCGGTGGGCCGGTGGTCGAGTGGTCAGGTCAGAGGCCGGCGAGGTCGGTCATCTCGTCGGCGACGGCGGCGCCGCCGGCATCCTCGGAGACGACCACGATCAGCGTGTCGTCGCCGGCGACGGTGCCGAGGATGTCGGGCAGGCCGGCCCGGTCGAGGGCGGAGCCGACCACGTGGGCCGAGCCCGGCGGGGTGCGCAGCACGACGAGGTTGCCGGAGTGGGCCACCTCGACGACCCAGTCGCCGAACACCCGGCGCAGGTGGTCCTCGGGCGCGACCTGCTCGGTCGGGCAGCTCGGGGATGGCGTAGGCGCTCTCGCCTCCGGGGACCCGCACCTTGATGGCACCGAGGTCGTCGAGGTCGCGCGACACGGTGGCCTGGGTGGCGATGCAGCCTTCCTCGGCCAGCAGCTCGACGAGCTGCGCCTGGTTCTGCACGGCCCGGTGCTCGATGAGCTTGGCGATGAGGTGCTGGCGCTGCGGCTTGCCCAGCTTGGGCTCGCGATCGGCTCACGCAGCTGCTCCAGGATCCAGGCCAGCAGGCCCCGCGCCGCGTGCATGCGGTTCTCGGCCTGCGGCCAGATGAGGCTCCGGGGGCCGTCGGCCACCGAGCCGGCGACCTCCTCGCCCCGGTGGGCCGGCAGGCAGTGCAGGAACACGGCCTCGGGCGCGGCCGCGGCCAGCAGCTCGTCGTCGACGGTGAAGCCCTCGAAGGCCCGGCGGCGCAGCTCGGCCTCGGCCTCCTGGCCCATCGAGGTCCAGACGTCGGTGTAGACGACGTCGGCGCCGGCCACCGCCTCACGGGCGTTGGCCGCGATGACCGGGCTCGACGCCTGCCAGCCGGAGCCGGTCGAGGTCGCTCGACCGCATGCGCGTAGCCAGGAGGCGTGGCGATGCGCACCTCCATGCCGAGCATGCCGGCGGCCAGGGCCAGCGACCGGGCCACGTTGTTGCCGTCGCCGACGTAGGCCACCGAGCGGCCCGTCGAGCGCGCCGAGGTGGGCCTGCATCGTGAGCAGGTCGGCCAGCGCCTGCATCGGGTGGCCGTCGTCGGAGAGCAGGTTGACGATCGGGACCTCGTCGACCGCGGCCATGCGCTCGACCTTGCTGTGCTCGAACACCCGGGCGCCGATGGCCGCGTGGTAGCAGGCCAGGGTGCGGGTGACGTCCTCGACGCTCTCGCGGACGTCGAGCGCGACCTCGTCGCCCTCGGATGGTGACGCGGGTGGCCGCCGAGCTGCACGACCGCCATCTCCATGGAGTTGCGGGTGCGGGCCGAGGGCTTCTCGAACACCAGCGCCATGCCCTTGCCGGCGAGCACCTGCGGCAGGTCGGGCCGCTCGGCCAGGTCGAGCACGCCGCGCAGCTCGTCGGCGTCGAGGTCGTCGATCTCGAGGAGGTGCCTCACGAGTCGTCGCCCGACGCCCCGGCCGCGAACGTCGAGCGCGTCGAGGACGCCGGCCAGGATGGCGACGCCCTCGTCGATCTCGGCGTCGGAGACGGTCAGCGGCGGGGCGAAGCGCAGGCGAGCTCGGCGTGACCGCGTTGACCACCAGGCCGGCGGTCGAGGGCTGCGTCGGCCACGACCTTGGCGTCGAGCTCGGCGATCAGCTCGGCCGCCAGCAGCAGCCCGAGGCCGCGCACACGGACGACCTGCGGCGAGCCGTTCGAGCACGCTCGGTCAGGCGGGCGCCGGCCCGCGCCGCCCGGCCCGGGGCGTCCTCGCGCTCCATGACGGCCAGCACGGCCCGGGCCGCAGCGGCGGCGAGCGGCTGGCCGCCGAAGGTCGTGGCGTGGTCACCCGGGCCGCATGGCCGCGGCCACGTCGCGCCGGGCCCAGCAGGCGCCGATGGGCACGCCGTTGCCGAGCGCCTTGGCCATCGTCACCACGTCGGGCCGCACGTCGTAGTGCTGGAAGCCGAACCACCGCCCGGTGCGGCCCGAGGCCGGTCTGCACCTCGTCGACCATCAGCAGGAGGCCCCGCTCGTCGCACAGGCGCCGGGCGCCGCGGAAGAACTCGACGTCGGCCGGGTTGACCCCGCCCTCGCCCTGCACCGGCTCGAGCAGGATGGCGGCCACGGTCGGGTCGATGGCCGCCTCCAGCGCCGTCGAGGTCGTTCCAGCGCGACGTGGCGGAAGCCCTCGGGCATGCGGCTGGAAGGCCTCGTGCTTGGCCGGCTGGCCGGTGGCGTGGAGCGTGGCCAGCGTGCGGCCGTGGAAGGAGCCGTAGGCGCTGACCACGACGTGGCGGCCGTAGCCGCCCCACTTGCGGGCCAGCTTGATGGCGGCCTCGTTGGCCTCGGCCCCCGAGTTGCAGAAGAAGACCTGGCCCCCGCCGCCCGATGAGGCGGTCGAGGGTGACCGCCACCTCCGCTCCCGGGACCGTGGCGAACAGGTTCGACACGTGCAGCAGCGTGCCGGCCTGCTCGGCGAGGGCGGCGGCGACCTCGGGATGGGCGTGGCCGAGCGAGACCACGGCCAGGCCGGAGAGGAAGTCGAGGTAGCGGGTGCCGGCGCTGTCCCACAGCTCGGTGCCCTGGCCCCGCACGAACTGCACGAGCGGCGGGCCGTAGGTCGGCCAGAACGGGCAGTGGTCGACGCCGGCCGGGGCCGACGGGGTCGGCGGGTGTCCGCTGCCCGGGCAGGTCGCCCGGGCGAGGGGTGGTGGTGAGGCTCATGCGCCGGCTCCGATCGAACGGGTGATCATGGTGCCGATGCCGGCATCGGTGAACAGCTCGAGCAGCAGCACGTGGGGCACCCGGCCGTCGAGCAGGTGGGCCGAGCCGACCCCGCCGTCGAGGGCGGCCAGGCAGGCCTCGATCTTGGGGATCATGCCGCCGGTCAGCACGCCGTCGGCGATCATGGACCGCAGCTCGGGGGCCGAGGTCCGGGTGATCAGGCTGTCGGGGTCGTCGACGTCGCCGCAGCAGGCCGGCGACGTCGGTGAGGTAGATGATCTTCTCGGCGCCGAGCGCCGCGGCGAGGGCGCCGGCCACGGTGTCGGCGTTGATGTTGTAGGCCTGCCCGCCAGGTCGGCGCCGATCGTGGAGACGACCGGGATCAGGTTCTCGGCCAGGAGCCGCTCGACGATGGCCGGGTTGACCGAGGCCACGTCGCCCACGAAGCCGAGGTCGCCGTCGCGCTCGGTGGCGGTGATGAGGCCGGCGTCCTCGCCCGACAGCCCGACCGCGATCGGGCCGTGGACGTTGATGGCCGACACGATCTCGCGGTTGACCTTGCCGACCAGCACCATGCGGGCGATGTCGAGCGTCTCGGCGTCGGTGACCCGCAGGCCGTCGCGGAACTCGCTCTCCTTGCCCAGGCGGGCCATGAGGTCGCCGATCTGGGGCCCGCCGCCGTGCACGACGACCGGGCGGATGCCGACCGACTGCAGCAGCACGATGTCCTCGGCGAAGCGGTCGGCCAGGTCGGGGTCGACCATGGCGTTGCCGCCGTACTTGACCACGACGGTGGCGCCGAAGAAGCGCCGGATGTAGGGCAGCGCCTCGATGAGCACGCCGGCCCGCTCGTGGGCCTGGGCCAGCACCTCGGCGTCCCGAGCTGCCGTCCCGCAGGCGGGCCGGCTCACGGGTACACCCCGGCGATCGGGCAGGCCGGTGGCCTCGGGCAGCCCGGCGAGCACGTTGACGCACTGGATGGCCTGGCCGGCGGTGCCCTTGACCAGGTTGTCGATGGCGCCGATGGCCACGACCGTGCCGGTGCGGGCGTCGTAGCGGGCGGTGAGGTGGGCCACGTTGCTGCCGAGGGTGGCCTTGGTCGACGGCGACCCGTCGGTGACCACCACGAACGGCTCGTCGTCGTAGGCGTCGTGCAGGCAGTCGAGCACGTCGGCGGTGGAGCCGACTCCGTGGGCCCGGCCGTAGCAGGTGGCGAGGATGCCCCGGTTCATGGGCGCCAGGTGCGGCGTGAACAGCACCTGGACCGCGCCCGGCCAGCCCCGAGCGCCTCGCCGACCGCCTGCTCGATCTCGGGCGTGTGGCGGTGGGTCAGCAGGCCGTAGGCGGTGAAGTCCTCGTCGACCGCGCAGAACGTGGTGTTGGGCTTGGGCGGCCGACCGGCGCCCGACACCCCGCAGGCGGCGTCGACGATGATGCCGGTCGGCTCGACCAGCCCGGCCCGCACCAGCGGCGCCAGCGTCAGGATCGACGGCGGTCGGGTAGCAACCCGGGACGGCGACCGGCGTGGCGCCCTCGAGGTGCTTGCGGAACAGCTCGGGCAGGCCGTAGACGAACTCGTCGAGCAGCTCGGGGGCGGCGTGCGCCTCGCCGTACCACTCCGGGTAGAGCGCGGCGTCGTGCAGGCGGAAGTCGGCGGCCACGTCGACGACCCAGCGGACTCGCTCGCGCAGCTCGGGCACGATCGCCTGCGACGCGCCGTGGGGCAGGCAGAGGAACACCAGGTCGATGCCCTGGAACGAGCCCGGCTCGTAGGGCTCGAAGGCCAGGTCGGGATGGACCGCGGCCAGGCTCGGGTACAGCTCGCGCACGAGCGTGCCGGCCTGGGTGTCGCCGGTGGCCCGGACGACGTCGAGCTCGGGGTGGCCGGCGCAGAGGCGCAGGAGCTCGACACCGGCGAAGCCCGATGCCCCGATGATGCCCACGGAGATCATCGCAAGAGCATACGGTCTCACGCATAGTCATGCAAACGGTCGATTCTCCGGCTGCGGGTCCTAGGATCGGCCGTCGCCGGCACTCGGCCGGCGCGGCGAACCCGGGGGAGGCGCACGTGGAGAAGGTCATCTACCTGCTGTGGAACGAGAGCGGCCGGGCCGACGCCGACCTGGCCGCCCGCCTGCTCGGCCCAGTGGCCGACGCCCTGCTGGCGCTCGACCCGGCCGGGCTGGCGATCGACGTGGCCGACGACGACGCCGCCGCGGTGGCGCTGCCCCTCCCTCCGCCGGCCGGACGACCCGGGCCCCTTCGCCGAGGTGTCGATCTGGCTCGACTGCCACGACGACATCGGCCCGTTCGAGGCGGTGCTGGCACCCCTGGCCGACCGGCTGGCCGGGTACCTCGTGACCGAGTCGATCCCGACCGAGTACGGCGACAACGAGTGGGCTGCGCCCCGCGACTGGCCCGACGGCGCAGCGCAGCACGGGCGTGGTGATGCTCACCCTCATGGAGCGGCCCGATCGGCTGAGCCCCGAGGAGTGGTACGCGCACTGGTACGGCACCCAGACGCCGATGTCGACCGAGATCCAGCCCCGGATCCGCTACGTCCGCAACGCGGTGGCCCGCCCGCTGACGCCCGGCGCGCCTGCCTACCAGGGCATCGTCGAGGAGGCGTGGCCGTCAGCCGAGACCGTCAACGACCCGATGCGCTTCTACCTGGCCGACGGCGACGAGGAGCTGCTGGCCCGGAACCTGAACACGATGCTCGAGAGCGTGGGTGCGTTCCTCGACTTCGACCGCATCCGCCTGTCCGCCATGAGCGAGTACCTCCTGCGCACCGCCATGAGCGCCGGGAATACTTGAGCTCTCATCTACCTTGACAGGGGTGGACACGATCTCACGGAGGCCAGCATGGCGTTCACCGACTCCCCCACCACCCACCCCGAGAGCGACCCGACCTCGATCTCGGGCCCGACTCGCCGACGCTCGGTGCGAACCGTCGTCGCGTCGATCGAGACCCTCGAAGGCGCCGGGTTCATCGTCCATCGACCGTTCCCCGTCGGTGACGTCGACCAGATCGACCCGTTCCTGCTGCTCGACCACATGGGCCCGGTCGACTACGCCCCCGGTGAGGCGGTCGGCGCCCCCGACCACCCCCATCGAGGGTTCGAGACGGTCAGCTACATCCTCGAGGGCGAGCTCGAGCACGAGGACTCCGCCGGCCACCGTGGCGTGATCGGTGCAGGCGACGTGCAGTGGATGACGGCCGGTTCCGGAGTGGTGCACTCGGAGATGCCGTCGCGGCGCATGCAGACCGAGGGTGGTCGGGTCGAGGGCTTCCAGATCTGGGTGAACCTACCGGCGGCCGAGAAGATGACCGACCCGCGCTACCAGGAGGTCCCGCGTGCGAGCATTCCGCACATCGAGCTCGATGACGGTCGCGCCCTGGTCCGCCTGATCGCCGGTCGGTCCCACGACACCGACGGAGCGGTCGAGACGACCTCACCCATCCTCTACGTCCACGCCACCCTCCAGCCCGGCGGTCACGTCGATCTGCCGGCCGGCCCGGAGATGAACGCCATGGTGTACGTGATCCACGGCTCGGGGACCGTCGGCGCCGATGGTCGTCCGGTGAGCCAGTACGAACTGGCGGTGCTCGAGCACGACGGCGACCAGGTGCAGCTCGCGGCCGGCGGCCGACGAGCCGTTCGACGTGCTGGTGCTGGCCGGAGTGCCGCTCCGGGAGCCGATCGCCCGCTACGGCCCGTTCGTGATGAACACCCGCCAACAGATCGTCGACGCCTTCGAGGACTACCAGGCCGGTCGCCTCGGGTCGATCACCCGCTGACCACTGAACCGTCCCACCGCGGCGCCTGGTCGGGCAGGCGAAGAGGACGAGGTTCGCCGTCGGGTGGATCAGCTGCGGAGGGCGGCGCCGTGGGCGGACTCGACCGCGGCGATGACCCGGGCGCGCATGGTGGCGACGTCGTCGTCGGTCAGCGTGCGGTCGGCGGCCTGCAGCCGCAGGGTGAACGCCAGGCTGCGGGTGCCCGGTTCCAGGGCATCGCTGCGGAAGACGTCGAACAGCCGAACGTCGGCCAGCAGGTCGCGGGCACTCGTGGCGATGGTGTCGCGGATGGCTCCGGCCGGGACCGCGTCGGGGGCCACGAAGGCCAGGTCGATGTCGCTGGACGGGTAGCGGCTGACCGGGCGCGTAGGCCTGGGTGCCGCGTGGACAGGTCGAGCAGGCGATCGAGGTCGACCTCGAGCCAGGCGACCCGGCCCGGGATGCCGAGGCGGTCGAGCACGGCAGGATCGATCTCGCCGACCGCCCCGAGCACGTCGCCCGTCGACGACGATCTCGGCCGACCGGGTCGGGTGCAGCCCGGCCAGCGCGGTCTGGCGCAGCGACGGCGCCGCGGACGCCGAGCGCGTCGACCAGCACGAGCCACACCTCGACCGCGTCGCGCGGCATCGCGGCCGGCCAGCACCGCACCGAGCACCTCGCGCTCGTCGGGCAGCTGCTGGCCCGCCGGGCGGCGGCAGGAAGACCTTGCCGATCTCGAACAGCGCCGACCGAGTCGTTGCGGTGCGAGACGTTGTAGGCGACGCTCTTCAGCAGTCCTGGCCGCAGCGACGTGCGCAGCACGGACTCCTCGGCGGCCAGCGGGTTGGTGAGCGTGATGCCGACCTCGGCGAGACCCGACGTGGCCAGGTCGTCGGGCGCCAGGAAGGCGAGCGGCATGGCCTCGTCGAGGCCCGACCCCGAGCATGGCCTGGCGGACCAGGCGACGGGCGTGCTGCCGCGGCGTGAGCGCACCGGCCCGCACTCCCGACGGGATGCGGCGCGGGATGTTGCTGTAGCCGTGGTGGCGGGCGATCTCCTCGATCACGTCGATCTCGGTGCGCGTGTCGGGCCGGAAGGTCGGCACGGTCACGCCGCTGCTCGGAGCCGTCGTCGGACCCCGACGGGCGCCACGTCGAAGCCGATCGGGCGCAGGCAGTCCGGTGATCTGCGGCGCGGTCGAGCTCGGTGCCGAGGATGGCGTTGACCCGATCGGTGCGCACCGGCACCGTGACGCGGGCCGGGACGGTCGCCGTCGACATCGACCGATCCGGTGGCCAGCGTGACGCCGGCCGGAGCGAGCAGCTCGGCGAAGCGCAGCGCCGCCAGCTCGCCGATCTCGGGATCGCAGCCACGCTCGAAGCGGGCCGAGGCCTCGCTGCGCAGGTTGAGCCGCTTCGACGACTTGGCGATGGTCATCGGATGCCACCAGGCCATCTCGAGGAGCACCGAAGACGTGGAGTCGGAGATCTCGGTCGACGCGCCACCCATCACGCCGGCGATGCCGACCGCCACGTCGTCGGCGTCGGCCAGCACGCCGTCGCCGGTGGTCAGGGTGCGCTCCACGCCGTCGAGCGTGACGATGCGCTCGCCGGCGCGCGCCCAGCGGACCACGCAGGTGGCCGTCGCGGCAGCTTGGCCAGGTCGTAGGTGTGGCTGGGCTGGCCCAGCTCGAGCATCACGTAGTTCGACGCGTCGACCACGTTGTTGATCGGTCGCATGCCGAGCGCGGCGAGCCGATCGGCCAGCCAGCGCGGCGACGGCCCGATGGTGATGTCGTCGCAGCACCCGGCCGTAGAAGCGGCCGCAGCAGCTCGGGAGCCGACGATCTCGACCGACGCCCGGCCGGCGAGCGTGGCCGCGGCCGGCGTGACCGACGGGAGCCAGCTGGGTGAAGGTGACGCCGAGCCGGGCCGCGAGGTCACGGGCCACGCCCGGCCACCGACATGGCGTCGGGCCGGTTCGGGTTGATCTCGAGGTCGTAGAGGACATCGTCGACGATGCCGAGCGCGGTCTTGAGGTCGGCGCCCGGGCGTCGATGCCCGGGTCGAGGATCAGGATGCCCTCGTGGTCGTCGCCGAGGCCCAGCTCGCGACCCGAGCAGAGCATGCCGTTCGACCATTCGCCGCGCAGCTTGCGGCGCTCGATCTTCATGCCGTTGCCCATGACGGTGCCCAGCGTGGCGAGCGGCACCAGGTCGCCGACGGCCATGTTGAAGGCGCCGCAGCAGATCTGCAGCGCCTCGCCGTCGCCGGCATCGACGTCGACCAGCTGGATCTTGTCGGCGTTGGGGTGCGGGTCGGAGGTCGAGCACCCGGGCGACGACGATGCCGTCGAGGCCCTCGACCGAGGTGGTCGATCGACTCCACCGCCATGCCCAGGTCGCTCAGCTCGAGTCCGAGCGCGACCGGGTCGCCTTCGATGGGGGCGAACTCCTGGAGCCACGAGAGCAGCACCTTCATGCCTCACCACCCCGCGGCATCAGAACTGCTCCAGGAAGCGGACGTCGTTGCTGAACATGTCACGGATGTCGTCGATTCCGTAGCGCATGAGTGACAGGCGATCGGTGCCGAAGCCGAAGGCGAAGCCCGACCACACCTCGGGGTCGTACCCGACGGACGCGAACACGTTGGGGTGCACCATCCCGCAGCCCCCGAGCTCGAGCCATCCGGTCTGGCCGCACGTGCGGCACCCGGAGCCCTCGCAGAACAGGCAGTTGATGTCGTACTCGGCGGACGGCTCGGTGAACGGGAAGTACGACGGGCGCAGCCGCGAGTGGATGGCCCCGCCGAAGTAGGCGGTGGTGAAGGCCTCGAGCGTGCCGGCCAGGTCGCCGAACGTGATGCCCTTGTCGACGACGAGCCCCTCGATCTGGTGGAAGACCGGCATGTGGCTGGCATCGGCGGTGTCGCGCCGGTAGACCCGGCCCGGCATGATCGAGTAGATCGGTGGCTCCTGGCCCTGCATGACCCGGATCTGCACCGGCGAGGTGTGGGTGCGCAGCAGCGTGCTCTCCGGCTCGCCCACGTCGAGGTAGATCGTGTCGTACATCGTGCGGGCCGGGTGGCCGGCCGGGAAGTTCAGGGCCTCGAAGTTGTACCAGTCGGTCTCGGCCTCGGGCCCTTCGGCCACGGTGAAGCCCATGCCCGACGAAGACGTCCTCGAGCCGGTCGTGCGTCTGGGTCACGAGGTGCAGATGGCCGCGACGGCGCTCGACCTCGACCTCGGTCAGGTCGAGCCGCTCGGCCTCGGCCTGGGTGGCCCGTTCGCCCAGCTGGAGCTCCGCGACCTTGGCCGACACCCGCGACTCGAGCGATCGGGTGGCCTCGTTGAACGCCATGCCGACGGCCTTGCGCTGCTCGGGATCGAGGCCGCCCAGCTGCCTCTTCAGCTCGGTCAGCGCCGAGCGCTTGCCGAGCACCTCGGTCTCGACGGTCCGCAGCTCCTCGACGGTGGATGCCGCGTGGATCCGGTCCTCGGCGTCGGCCGCGATGCGCTGGATGTCGTCGATCATCGGGGGCGATCCTTGTCGGCCGGCCTCGGGGGCGTCCAATTGTTAGCCCTGAGCGGCACGCGACCCGACGATCGTTGCGAGGAGCACCGGCTGTTCCCAGCAGGCGATGTCAGGGAGCACACGTCCGGCAGCACGTGGGAAACTTCGACCATGACCACCTGGGACGATGTGGAAGCCGCCGAACCTGGTCTGGCCGGACGGTCCGCGCCCGGTTCGAGGCCACCGGCCTGGCTCTTGTGGCCACCGTGCGGGCCGACGGATCCCCACGCATCTCCGGCTGGGAGATCCTGTTCGACCTCGGTCAGCTGTGGCTCGGCTCGATGCCCGACTCCCGCAAGGGCATCGACGCTCGCCGTGACCCTCGGATCGCCCTGCACAGCGCCACCGCCGACAAGGACGTGAAGGACGGTGACGCCAAGATCTCCGGGCGGGCGGTCCTGGTGACCGACGAGGCCGAGCGCCTCGCCTTCGCCCAGACGTTCGAGGAGGACAACGGCAACGAGGTCCCCCAACCCTTCGACCTCTTCCGCGTCGATGTCACCGAGATCTCGATGCTGCGCCCCGCCGGCGATCACCTGGTCATCGAGTGGTGGCGCCCTGGCGAGCCACCTCACCGCATCGAGCGGCGTTGACGTCCTACCATCCCGGCGACCACCACCCCGGCGCCGCCGGGATCTCCTGAGGAGCCAGCACAATGCCCATCGACACACTCATCGCCTACATCGGGATCTACGCCGAGGTCGACGCCGCCCTCGAGGACTACGCCGCCATCAAGGACCTGCACACCGAAGAGGGCATCATCGACGCCTTCGACGCCGCGGTGATCGAGCGCAAGGACGACGGCAAGGTCAAGATCGCCAAGAAGCACGAGACCCCGACCCGCGCCGGCGGCGTCGCGGGTGGCGGGCTGGGGCTGGCCACCGGCCTCGTCATCGCCCTGTTCCCCGCCGCCGCCATCGGCACCGGCCTGCTGGCGGGCGCGACCGCCGGCGGCGCGGCACTCGGCGCCTGGGCGGGCCATGCCGCAGCCGGCATGAGCCGCCACGACCTCAAGGAGCTCGGCGAGCAGCTCGACGACGGTCAGGCCGCGCTCATCCTCATCGGGGTGAGCGACATGCAGGCCAAGATCGACCGGGCCATGGCCCACGCCGAGAAGAAGGAGCAGAAGGCGCTGAAGGCCGATCGCAAGCAGGCGGAGAAGGACGCCGAGGAGGCAGCCAAAGCCGACAGCTGAACCAGCTGTCCTATCGGTCGAGACGGCGGCGGGCGCACTCGAAGGCGAAGAGCGTGCCCGCCATGGCCACGTTGAGGCTCTCGGCCCGACCGGCCATGGGGATCGTCACCAGCTCGTCGAGCACCGCGTGCAGCCCGTCGGGCAGCCCGTGGGCCTCGCTGCCCGAGCACCAGCGCCACCGCACCACCGAGGCGCGCCTCGGCAAGGGTGACACCGCCGTGGGCCACCGTCCCCACCCGGTGCACCCCGGCGTCGCCCAGCGTGGCCAGGGCGATCCGGGCCGAGGTGCCCTCGACGATCGGGCACGTGGAAGATCGATCCGGCCGACGAGCGCACCGTCTTCGGGTTGAACGGATCGACCGACCCGGCGCAGAACACCGCCGCCGCCGCGCCGGCTGCTTCTGCCGAGCGCAGGAGCGTGCCGGCGTTGCCGGGATCGGACACCTCGACCAACACCAGCACCGGCAGCGCGGGCGGCCCCCCGGCCAGGACCGCGTCGAGCGACGTCGTATGACGGGTCACCACCGCGGCGAGCGGCTGGGGGGTGACGGCGTCGGTGACCTTGGCCATGATGCCGGTCGGCAGTTCGATGGCCCGCGCACCACCGGCCACGGCCCGTTCGGACAGTTCCAGCGCCGCGTCGTCGAGGTGGGCTCCCCCGTCCTTGAGCAGCAGCTCGAGGGACGCGCCCGACTCGAGCGCGGTGGCCACCAGGGTCGGTCCCTCGACGAGGAAGCGACCCTGCTCGACACGCGCACTGCGGCGCCTCGAGAGGCGCCGCAGCTGCGGGACGATCGGGTTCTTGGCGGCGATCGGTTCGAACACGTGAGCTCGTGGCGTACCGACCGGGGCCGAGAGGCTCAGGAAGCCGCTGCCTCGGAGGCGTTGGCCGAGTTGGCCACCTCGACCAGGGCGGCGAAGGCCTCCGGCTGGGTCACGGCCAGATCGGCGAGGACCTTGCGGTCGACCTCGACCTCGGCGACCCGCAGACCACTGATGAACCGGCTGTAGCTGATGTCGTTGAGACGGCAGGCCGCGTTGATCCGCTGGATCCAGAGCTTGCGGAACTCGCCCTTGCGCGCTCGGCGGTCACGGAAGGCGTACTGCCCGGAGTGCATGACCTGCTCGTTGGCGGCACGGTACGAACGGCTCTTGTTGCCGTAGTAGCCCTTGGCGCGCTCGAGGGTCGTGCGGCGGTGCTTCTTGCTGGCGACAGCACGCTTGACTCTGGCCATCGGGGGCTCCTTTCAGAGAGGGTCGAGAAGGTCGGGGGTGTCGAGAATCGGTCGCGACCGGCGCGACCCGGGAATCAGATGCCGAGCTGGCGCTTGACGTGCGACGCGTCGCCGCTCGACGAGCTCGGGTCGGCTGGTTGAGCCGACGCTTGCGCGTCGGGGCTCTTCTTCTCGAGGATGTGGTTCATCCCGGCCTTCCGGCGCATGATCTTGCCCGAGCCGGTCAGCTTGAAGCGCTTGGCCGCGCCTCGGTGGGTCTTCATCTTGGGCATGGTTCTGCTCTTTCGTGGGATCGAGTCGCCCGGGCGGGCGCCTCATCTGACATGCTGGTGCTGCAGGCATTCGCCGGTCAGGCCTCGGGCTCGGTGCTCGGCGTCCAGGTGGGCCACCCCGTCGGTGGCCAGGTTGGCGTCGAGCTCGGCTTCGATGATCTCGGTGATCGGAGGATCGGTGCCGGCCTCCGGGACGCTTCTCGTCCACCGGTGCGGCGGCTTCGGCCTCTTCCTTGTCTCGCTTGCGTTCGGCGGCCTTGGCGGCCTGCGCCTTCTTGTCGGGGGCCAGGACCATGGTCATGTTGCGACCGTCGAGCTTCGGGAAGACCTCGACCCGACCGGTGTCGACGACCTCGGCTGCCACGTCGTCGAGGATGCGCTTGCCCAGCTCGGGATGCTGCATCTCACGACCCCGGAACATGATCGTGACCTTGACCTTGTGACCCTCGCCGAGGAACTTCTCGACCTTGCGGGTCTTGGTGTCGAAGTCGCCGTGCCCGATCTTGGGCCGGTACTTCATCTCCTTCACCACGACGTTGGTGCTCTTGCGTCGGGACTCCTTGGCCCGCTGCGCGGCCTCGTACTTGTACTTGCCGTAGTCCATGATCCGACAGACCGGTGGGTTGGCCTTGTCGGCCACCTCGACGAGGTCGAGCTCGAGCTCACGGGCCATGGCCAGTGCCTCGGGTAGCGGTCGGATGCCGATCTGCTCGCCGTCGGGCGCCACGAGGCGCACTTCGCGGGCTCGGATCCGATCGTTGATCCGCGGCTCGTTGTTCGCGGGCGTGGCTATTGCCGCTCACTCCTGATCAATGCGCTGGTCCTCTCTGCTGCGCGGGATGGGTGTGGCGTCCGCCAGCATGCGAAGGAGGCGGACGTCGAGAAGCCGACATCCGCCTGAACCGGAACGCCGAACGGCGCACCGGTGAGACAGCGATCGACCCGGCGCACTCGCTGGGCGACCTTGCGGCTGCCCATGTCTGCGGTGGACGGGTGGGGGCGAGCCCCGCTTCCGTAGGTTGTAGCCCGCATAGAGTAGCAGCCGAGCCGGCGAGAAACGATCCGACGACTCTCCCTCTCGACCCCCCTCCCTTCACCATCCCCTTCCCGACCACATCGGAGCGATCGACCATGAGCCTGTGGACCCCTGGCGGCGAAGTGCCCGTCGACCGCAACCGAGGCAGCCAGCCCGAGCCGGAGCGCCAGGCGCCCGGGGGTGCCGAGGGGCCGATGATCAGCGAAGAGGCGCTCGCCGAGGCGGCCGCCGCGGCCGGCATCGACCTGGCCGACCTCTCCCCCGAGGAGCGGGCCGAGCTCGAGACGATGATGCTCGAGATGGCCCAGGCGCAGGCCCAGCTGGCCTCGGCCCCGGCCGCGCAGGTGATCCTCAACCACATGCGGGGCTTCTACGAGCTGGCCAGCATCCACCTGAGCCAGTCGCCACCCAACTTCGACGAGGCCAGCCTGGCCATCGACGCCATGGCGGCGGTGCTCGACGTGCTCGAGCCCCGCTTCGGCGACGACGGGCCGATGATGCGCCAGGCCCTGACCCAGCTCCAGACGGCGTTCATCGAGCTGCGGCGCCGCTCCGCCGAGGCCTGACGGATCAGCCGCTCTGATCAGCTCGGTCGGAGGTTCGTCGCCTCGTAGCGGCCGAGCCGACCGGGCACGACCTCGAACGCCACCTCGGTGCCGACCTCGATGGCCCGGGTGCCGTCGGCGATGGCCGTGCAGTGGAAGAACCAGGTGCCCGAGGGTTCGGCGGATGCCACGGTGCCGTAGCCCTCGGGGTCGTCGAAGCTGTCGACCAGGCCGTGCACCGTGCCGCCGACCGACGGCCCGGTGGCCATGTTCCTCATGCGGCGTCCTTCATGCCGTGGCCTGCATCAGTGGACGATCTTGGAGATCGGGAGCTCGATGATGTCGGTGGCACCATGGTCCTTGAGGGCGGGGATGAGCACGTTGATGGCCGACTTGGGCACCACCGTCTCGACCGCGTAGCCCTGCCCGGCGTACAGCTCGTTGACCGTCGGCGCCTTCATCGAGGGCAGCAGGTCGATGACGGCGTCGAGCTCGGACGGACTGCACGTTGAGCTTGACCAGCACCTTGCCCCGAGCCTCGAGCACGCCCTCGAGCAGCGTGTGGATCTGCCGCATGGCGTGGGCCTTGTCGGGATCGGCGTAGGCGGCCGGGCTGGCGATCAGCTCGGTGTAGGACGTGAGCATCGTGTCGATGATGCGCAGGCCCGCCGCACGGATGGCGTTGCCGGTCTCGGTGATGTCGACGATGGCGTCGACGATGTCGGGCACCTTGGCCTCGGTGGCGCCGTAGGACAGCCGGACGTCGGCCTCGATGCCCTTGGCGGCGAAGTAGCGCTCGGTCAGCCGGGGATACTCGCTGGAGATGCGCACGCCCTGGGGCAGGTCCTCCACCGACTGCCACGGGCGAGTCACCGGGCACCGCCACGATGATGCGCACCGGGCTGCTGCTGACCTTCGAGTAGTGCAGCTCGCCGAGGCTGACGACGTCGCTCTCGGTCTCCTCGACCCAGTCGCGACCGGCGATGCCGATGTCGAACAGGCCGTCGGCCAGGTACGACGGGATCTCCTGCGGGCGCAGGATGCGGACGCTCTCGACGCGAGGGTCGTTGATGGTGGCCTGGTACGTGACCGCCGAGTTGCGATGGACCCGGAGGTCGGCCGCCTCGAACAGCTCCAGCGTGGCCTTCTCGAGCGATCCCTTGGGCAGCACCAGCTTCAACATGGCGGACACCGTAGCCAAGCCCTCACCCCCTCCCGCACCCGTTCCCACGGCCTGGTGTCGGTGGAATCCTCCGCTCGCTGTTCGGCACCCTGATCGTCGGTCTGTTCGGACACCTGTACGCCTGAGGTGTTGCCGCCCTCCGTTGCGGACACCCGCTCCTCAGGGTTTGATGGCGGCATGCCGTCTGCCGCTGCCCACGTCGAGCGCCACCTGAGCCACCGCGTGGGGTGGCTCCGCGCCGCGGTGCTCGGGGCCAACGACGGCATCACGTCGACTGCCGCGCTCATCGTCGGCGTGGCCGCGGCCGACGCCAGCCGGGCCGGGGTCTTCACCGCCGGGGTCGCCGCGCTCGTGGCCGGGGCCGGGTCGATGGCCGCCGGTGAGTACGGCTCGGTCGGCTCGCAGCGCGACAGCGAGCTGGCCGACATCGCCAAGGAGCGGGCCGAGCTCGAGACCATGCCCGACCGCGAGCTCAAGGAGCTCACCCGCATCTACATCGACAAGGGGCTCACGCCGCCTCTGGCCCACGAGGTCGCGGTCGAGCTCTCGAAGGGCGACGTGCTGGCGGTGCACATGGCCGAAGAGCTCGGCATCACCCACGAGACCGTCGCCCGCCCCCTGCAGGCCGCCACCTACTCGGCGCTGTCGTTCGCAGCGGGCGCCCTGCTGCCGCTGGTGGCGGTGATGCTGGCCGGCAGCTCGGCCACCTCCCGGGTCATCGTGACCTTCGTGGTGGCCCTGGTGGGCCTCGCTGCCCTCGGAGCGGCGGGTGCCCGTGCGGGCGGCGCACCGTTCGGCAAGGCCACCGTCCGCATGCTCCTGCTGGGCGGCCTGGCCATGGCGGTCACCGCGCTGGTGGGCAAGGTCCTCGGCACCGCCGTGACCTGATCGAACCCGGAGGGGCGCGGGCACTACTCGAACAGCTTGCTGATGCTCTCGCGATCGGCGATGCGGCGGATGGCCTCGCCGAACAGCCCGGCCACGGACACGACCTCGACCTTCGATGACAGCTCCTCGGGCGACAGCTCGATGGTGTCGGTGACGAAGAGCCGCTCGATCGGGCTGCGATCGAGCCGGGAACTCGCCTCAGGGGTCAGCAGACCATGGGTCACTGCTGCGTGCACGCTGACCGCGCCCTTCTCGATCAGCACCCGCGCCGCGTCGACCAGGGTGCCGGCCGAGATCGTGAAGTCGTCGACGATGAGCGCCTGGCACCCCTCGACCGATCCGATGAGCTCGGTGACCTCCGCGGTCTCGGAGTGGTCGACCCGCCGCTTGTCGGCGATGGCCAGCGGCACCTGCAGCCGATCGGCCCAGAGTCGGGCCTTCTTGGCGAAGCCGGCGTCGGGCGACACCACCACGAGGTTCTCGATGTGCTTCGCGGCGATGGCGTCGCACAGCACCGGCAACGCGTAGAGGTCGTCGACCGGAATGCGGAAGAACCCCTGCAGCTGCGGGGCGTGGAGGTCCATGGTGAGCACTCGATCGGCCCCGGCCACCTCGATGGCATCGGCGCACACCCGGGCCCGGATCGACACCCTGGGCTCGTCCTTCTTGTCGCCCTTGGCGTAGCTGAAGTACGGCATGACGACGGTGACCGACGCCGCGCTGGCCCGCTTGAGCGCATCGACCCAGAAGAGCAGTTCCATGAAGTTGTCGTTCGCCGGGCGCGAGGTGCCCTGGACCATGAAGACATCGCGGCCGCGCACGTTCTCGAGCACGCGGACGAAGACGTTGCCGTCGGAGAAGTGCAGCGTCTCGCACTCCCCCAGCGGGTGGTCCAGGTAGTCGGCGATGGCCTGCCCGAGCCGCCGGCTGGCCGAGCCGGCGAGGATCACCACCTCGTCGTCCATGGCCGCACCGTAGCCGTCAGGTCGCGACTGCGACCTGAACGATGCCCCGAAGGGCGACCCGGAGGCCGGCCAACCGCACCGGCGGGGGCAGGAGCCGGACGGGGAACTCACCCGACACCAGCAGCCCGAGCGCGTCGGTCGACGAGCGGGTCACCTCGGGGTCCTGACGATCGCCAGGCTGAGGATCACCGGGACGGAGGGAGGCGGCGCAGCAGGTCGACCATCTCGAGCGCGGTCCGTGCTGCTTCCTCGCCCTTGTTGTCGCCGTCGAGGTCGCTGCGCTGGAGGGCCTGGTCGAGGTTCTCGGTGGTGAGCACGCCGAACACGATGGGTACGCCGGTCTCGAGAGCAGCCTGCTGGATGCCCTCGGCGCACGGGCCGGCCACGTACTCGAAGTGCGCGGTGTCGCCCCGGATGACCGCGCCCAGGGAGACGACCGCGTCGAACGCCCCCGATGCCGCGCACTGCTTGGCCGCCACCGGGATCTCGAACGCGCCGGGCACCCAGGCCACGGTGACGTCGGCCTCCTTCACGCCGTGGACGGCGAGCCCACCCAGGGTGCCCTCGAGCATGCGGTTGGTGATGAGGTCGTTGAACCGACCGCACACGACGGCGACGCGCATGCCGGTGCCGTCGATGTCACCGGTGATCGACTGGGCGGCTTTGAAGTTCGAGGACATCGGCGTGAGCGTAGAGGACCGTCTCCGGCAATCGGAGATCGATCAGAGGTCGTCGAGGCCGTCGAGCAGGTGGCCCATGCGCTCGCGCTTGGTGCGCAGGTACTCGAGGTTCTCCGGGTTGGGGACGGTCTCGACCGGCACCCGCCCGGTGACCTCGAGGCCGAAGCCCTCGAGGCCGCCGTACTTGGAGGGGTTGTTGGTGAGCAGCCGCATCGTCGTGATGCCGAGGTCGACCAGGATCTGCGCGCCGATGCCGTACTCACGGCTGTCGACCGGCAGGCCGAGCTCGAGGTTGGCGTCGACCGTGTCGCGCCCCTGGTCCTGCAGGCTGTAGGCCCGGATCTTGTGGCCGATGCCGATGCCCCGACCCTCGTGGCCGCGGAGGTAGACCACCACGCCGAGCTGCTCGTCGGCGATCTTCTTCATGGCCTCGTCGAGCTGGATGCCGCAGTCGCAGCGCAGCGAGCCGAACACGTCGCCGGTGAGGCACTCGCTGTGCACCCGCACGAGCACGTCGTCCTCGCCCTGCACCGCACCCTTGACCATGGCCACGTGCTGCTCGCCGTCGAGCACCGACTCGTAGACGTAGCAGGTGAAGTCGCCCCACTGGGTGGGGATGCGGGCCTCGGCCACCCGCTTCACCAGCTTCTCGTTCTGGCGGCGGTAGCGGATGAGCTCGGCGATCGAGATCAGCAGGAGGTCGTGCTCCTCGCAGAACTCGATCAGGTCCGGGACCCGGGCCATGGTGCCGTCGTCGTTGACGATCTCGCACAGGACGCCGGCCGGGTAGAGGCCGGCCATGCGGGCCAGGTCGACCGCCGCCTCGGTGTGGCCGGCCCGCTTGAGCACGCCGCCGTCGGCGTAGCGCAGCGGGAAGATGTGGCCCGGCCGGGCCAGGTCGCCGGGGCGGGTGGCCGGGTCGATCAGCGCCTGGATGGTGGCCGACCGGTCGGCGGCCGAGATGCCGGTGGAGGTGCCGTGGCGGTAGTCGACGGTGTAGGTGAACGCGGTGCGCTGGGCCTCGGTGTTGTGGCTGACCATCAGCGGGATGTCGAGCTCGTCGAGCCGCTCGCCGGTGAGCGGCGCGCAGATCACGCCGGAAGTGTGGCGCACGAAGAACGCGATCTTCTCGGCGGTGGCCGACTCGGCCGCCATGATGAGGTCGCCCTCGTTCTCGCGGTCCTCGTCGTCGACGACCACGACGATCTCGCCCCGCCCGATGGCCGCGACGGCCTCGGGGATGGTGGCGAAGCCTTCGGGGCGTTCCTGCTTGCTGGGGGTCACGGGTTCCTCCGGGGTTCGGCGCTGAGCAGGGCGTCCTTGTGGGCGACCAGCAGGCGCTCGGTGTACTTGGCGATGACGTCGACCTCGAGGTTCACAGGGTCACCGGGGCCCTTGTGGCCGAGGGTCGTGACCTCGGCGGTGTGCGGGATCAGGGCGACGGTGAAGCCGTCGGCGAGCGGCTCGACCACGGTGAGGCTGACGCCGTCGATGGTGATCGATCCCTTCTCGACGATGTAGCGGAGCAGTTCGGGCGGCGTGCGGACCTGCAGGTCGGGGGCACCGGTGACGATGGTGCCGACGCCGTCGACGTGGCCCTGCACGAGGTGGCCGCCGAGGCGGTCCTGCAGCCGCACCGGCCGTTCGAGGTTGACCGGCGAGCCGGGACCGAGCGCACCGAGGCTGGTGCGGGAGAAGGTCTCGTCGACGACGTCGGCCTCCCACCACGACTGCCCGTCGTCGGTGCCCCAGCCCACCACCGTGAGGCAGCAGCCGTTCACCGCGATCGACTCGCCCATGGCGATGTCGGCGACCACGACATCGGCGTTGATGCGGAGTCGGCCGCCGTCACGCGACGCGACCGATCCGAGCTCCTCGACGATTCCGGTGAACATGTCAGGCTCCTGGGATGGTGGGGTGCGGCTCGGGCCGACCAGTCGGGTGCGCGGAGGTCGGGTCGTCGGCGGGCAGGAGGTCGACACGCAGGTCGCCACCGAGCCGGGTCACCGAATCGATGCGCCCCCGCCAGACGTCGGCGATGGTCGGCGCTCCGGCACCGGCGAAGAGGCCACGGGCGTCGTCGCCGCCGAACAGCGCCGGCGCCAGGTAGACGACGTAGCGGTCGACCAGGCCGGCGGTGTGGAACGTCGTGCGCCACCGACGCGCCGCCTTCGACCAGCACCTGCAGCGCGCCACGCTCGCCCAGCTCGTCGAGCACCTCGGCCGGTGACCCGCTCTGCTCGATCAAGGGTCGGGCGCGTGCCGTCTCGGGGGCACGGCCGAGCACCACGCGGGTCGGCTGTTCGAACCCTTCGGCCAGCTCGCCCTCGGGCAGCCGAGCGGTGAGGGCCGGGTCGTCGGCACGGACGGTGCCGGCGCCGGCCAGCACCACGTCGCTGTCGGCTCGCAGCCGGTGGGCGTCGAGGCGGGCCTCGGGTCCGGTGATCCACTGCGTCGAGCCGTCGGGTGCGGCGGTACGGCCGTCGAGGGTGGCCGCCAGCTTGAGCACGCACGTACGGGCGGCCGGTGCGGCGATGGACGAGGTACGGGGCGAGCTGGCGCTCGACCTCCTCGGCCACGACGCCGACCTCGACCTCGATGCCGGTCGCCCGGAGCGGCCTCGATGCCCGTGCCCGCCACCTGCGGGTCGGGATCGACGAGGGCGACGACCACTCGGGCCACGCCGGCTTCGATGACGGCCTCGGTGCAGGGACCCGTGCGGCCGTGGTGGGAGCAGGGTTCGAGCGTGGTGTAGAGCGTGGAGCCCTTCGTCGCCGCGCCGGCCGCGCGTAGCGCGACGACCTCGGCGTGGGGCCCGGTGCGGCCCTCGTCGCTCCCGGGAAGCCCGGGTGGTCGGGCCGCCCGGCCGGTACCACCACGGCGCCGACCCACGGCCGGGGCGAGACCAGCCGACGCGACGAGTCCGCGGCGGTGATCGCCTGTCGCATCCGCTCGGTGTCGCTCTCGGTGGTGGCCACGCTGCTCCCGGGTCTGGTCAAGGCGCGCGCGGCAGGGCCACATCGCACCCTCGCTCCCATCCGGACTTTCACCGTCGGCTCCGGAATTCCACCGGATCGGCCCTCCAGCAGCTCCGAGGAGGCACTGTCGGGTTCGCGGACTCTCACCGCCGGTCGGGACTTGCACCCAAACCCCGCGAGGGGCTGTCGTTCGATTCAGTTGTCAGGCAGTTCTGGTGTTGCGGGTTGTTCGGTCGAACGCGGCCACGGCCACGTCAGCTCGCGACCAGCATACGTCCTCGGCTGTGACGTGGAAACCCAGAAACTAGAACCTGTTCTAGTTTCTGGGTCCTGGTTCGATCAGCGGCTCGATCAGCTGGGCGAGATCAGTGCGCCGTCGACTCCCCCACCTGCAGGCGCAGGACGTGGGGCACGACGTCGAGCACGGCTTCGAGGCACTCGACCGCACCCTTCGGCGACCCCGGGGTGTTGAGGATCAGCGCGGTGCCCCGGGTGCCGGCCACCGCCCGGGAGAGGCGACCCAACGGCGACACCAGCCGCATGGCCTCGGCCAGGCCGGGCGCCTCACGGTCGAGGACGATCCGGGTGCCCTCAGGGGTGAGGTCCCGCGGACCGAAGCCGGTGCCGCCCGTGGTGACCACGAGACCGGCGAATCCCTCGGCCATCTCGACCAGCGCCTCGCCGACGTTCTCTCGCCCGTCGGCCACCACGCGGGTCTCGACGACCCGGTAGCCCTCGGCGGTCAGCCGCTCCACGAGGCCCGGCGCCCCCGCGGTCCTCCCGGGTGCCGGCCACCACCCCGTCGGACACGGTCAGCACCTTGGCCAGCAGGTCGGTCGGGTCGTGGTCGGGCATGCCCCGGAGACTAGAGGTCGACCGCGGGAGAGCCGGAGCAGGAACATGCCGTCGGTCGGACCGCTCAGTGCATCGGTGCGTTGCGGCAGCAGCAGCGCACCCCTCCCGTGGGGCCGGAAGGGCGCCCCCGGAGGCAGCACCGCGACGAGCTCCGGGTGGGTCTGGCCGAGCCAGCGGTCGATGTCGAGGGTCTCGACCTCCGACAGGGTGCACACGGAGTAGACGAGGGTGCCGCCCGGCCGAACCAGGTCGGCGGCCGCGCCGAGCAGGTCCCGCTGCAGCGCGACGAGCGAGTCGACGCCGCCGGCTGGATGCGCCACCGGGCATCGGCTCGACGACGGAGCGACCCGAGACCCGAGCAGGGCGCGTCGACCAGGACCCGGTCGAAGCTGGCCGAGACGAACGGGGGCCGGGTGCCGTCGGCGGTGAGCACGTCGACGTTGTCGAGTGCGAGCTGTCGTGGCGTTCTGGCGGACGAGCCTGCCCTGGCAAGCCGGGAGTCGGTGGCGATGACCCGGGCACCGGCAGCGGCCAGCAAGGTGGCCTTGCCACCCGGCCCGGCGCACAGGTCGAGCACCACGCTCGCCGGGCTCGGCGCACACCTCCGCCGCCACCCACTGCGATGCGGGGTCCTGGTGGTAGCCGTCGTCCCGCTCGACCGACACGGCTCGCTCGTTCATCGCCTCGAGCGCCTCGACCGCGGTCTCGGCACCGAGATCGGCGCTGAGCCGTTCGATGATCCAGTCGGGGTAGCGACAGCCGGGTGCCTTCGTCGGGCCAGTCGTGCGGCGCATCGGCCACCCGCCGCAGCACGGCGTTGACCAGCCCGCGCGAACGGGTCGGTGCCACTCCGACGGTGGCGCTGACCGCGGCGTGCGGCGGGTGTCTCGAGGAACACCAGCTGGTAGGCGCCCAGCCGCAGGACCATGCGGGTGGGCGGGTCGAGCTCGCGCATGACGAACCGGTCGACAAGCCAGTCGCACGCCCGCCGCATGCGCGTGGTGCCGTAGACGAGCTCGGTGGCGAAGCCACGGTCGCGTTGGTCGAGGGACGACCGGGCGAGCAGCCCTGGCAGCACGAGGTTGGCGTAGGCGCCCTCCTGTTCGATGCGCACCAGCGCGTCGAGGGCCAGCCGACGCGGCCGCATCACCCGCCGGAGCCGTCACCGGGACCGGCCGGGACCGGGCCTTCGATCCACCCGCACGACGTCGTGGCGCGGCTCACGCCGGATCCTCGCCGAGTCGCTCGCCGGGTGCGAGTCGGGCGCCGTCGCGCCAGTCAGCGGCCGGCCTGGCGACCCTTGCCCTCGGGCTGCACCTCGACCAGCTCGAGCCGACCCGAGCCGGTGCCCACGAGCGGCCCGGACAGCTCGCCGGGACCCAGTCTCGGGTCCCGTCGCGTCGGCTCGCACATGCGGGCCGAGCGGATCTTCAGCCGTCGACCCCGGAACGTCGTCCACGCCCGCCGAGGCGCATCAGGCGGTGGAGCTCGACCGCCGGCGCGGTCCAGTCGATCTGGAGATCGTCCGGCGACAGCTTCTCGGCGTAGGTGGCCTCGCCCACCTGGTCGGCCGGCGCGCCCAGACCGTCGCGGAGGGCCTCGACGAGCAGCGCCGATGCCCAGGCTCGACCAGCTCGGTCCGCAGCTCGTCGGCAGTCTGGTCCGGACCGATCGGCACCTCGGCCGTCGCGTAGATGCCGCCGGTGTCGAGGCCCTCCTCGACCGCCATCACGCACACGCCGGTGCGTTCGTCGCCGGCCAGGATGGCCCGCTCGACCGGCGCCGCGCCGCGCCACCGCGGCAGCAGCGAGAAGTGGAGGTTCACCATGGGCAGCGCATCGAGCACGTGCGGCCGGATGATGCGGCCGTAGGCCACGACCACCCCGAGATCGGCACCGACGTCGAGCACGTCGTCGATCTGGTCGGTGACCGGCAGGCCGAGCTCGAGCGCGGCCGCCTTGACCGGGCTGGCCACCAGCGCGCCGCCCCTTCCCCGCTTGGCATCGGCCCGTGCTGACCACCAGGGCGATCTCGAAGCCGGCGGCGTGCAGCGCCCGCAGCGGCGCCACCGCCATCTCGGGCGTGCCGAGGTAGACCAGGCGGCGGGGGTGGCGAGGAGCGGGTCGGGTCATCGGGACGTGACGACGGAGCGACGCCCCGACGGCCGGCTACTTGCGAAGGCTCAGCCGGCGGGGAGCCGGCTCCGGCTCGGGCAGCGGGGTGAGCACCAGCTCGCGGAGCGCCTTCTTGGCCTCCTTGCGCTGCTCGTCGTCGAGGTGCTCGAGCAGCAGCACGCCGTCGAGGTGGTCGAGCTCGTGCTGGAACATGCGGGCCTCGAGCTCGTCGGCCTCGATCGCGACCTCGTTGCCGTCGAGGTCGTAGCCGGTGATGAGGATCTGCTTCGGCCGGACGATCTCCCAGTAGAGGCCGGCACCGAGAGGCATCCCTCGAGGTAGCTCCACTCGCCACTGGACTCGGTGATGACCGGGTTGATCAGCGCCTGCGGGCTCGTCGTCGAGGTCGTAGACGAAGAGCCGCTTCTGGACGCCGACCTGCGGAGCGGCCAGCCCGAGGCCGGGTGCGTCGTACATCGTCTCGAACATGTCGTCGGCCAGCCGGACGAGCGCGCCGTCGATGTCGTTGATCTCGGTGGCCCGCTGCTTGAGCACCGGGTCGCCGAACACCCGGATGGTGTAGGGAGCCATGACCCACAAGGCTAGCGTCGCCGGGGTGGACGACACGACCCCCGGCCAGTACTTCGAGCCTTCGCCCCAGGTCGCGTCGCGTCCCCGAACGGTGCAGCTGGCCCTGCCCGACCTGACCCTCGCGCTCGAGACCGACCGCGGGGTGTTCTCGGCTGGACGGGATCGACCCCGGCACCAAGTTCCTGCTGCTCGAGGCCCCCGCTCCCCCGGACGGGGCCCAGAGCCTGCTCGACCTCGGCTGCGGGTACGGGCCCATCGCCCTGACCCTGGCTCGCCGGGCCCCGACGGCACAGGTGTGGGCCGTCGACGTCAACGAGCGGGCGGTCGAGCTGTGCGCCCGCAACGCCGACCGCCGCGAAGCTCACCAACGTCGACCGCCGTCACCGCGGCGGAGGGCGTCCCGAACGGCATCGAGCTCGACGCCATCTGCTGCAACCCACCGATCCGCATCGGCAAGGCGGCGCTGCACGACCTGCTCCTCGCCTGGCTTCGCTCGCCTGACGGCACGGGGCGCACGCCTAGCTCGTGGTGCAGAAGCACCTCGGGTCGGATTCGCTGGCCCGGTGGCTGGGCGAACAGGGGTGGCCGACCACCCGACTCGGCTCGCGGGCCGGCTACCGGCTGCTCGACGTCATCCGGCCGACCGACGCCGGCGATGCCGACGACAGCACAGGAGCCGACTGACGTGGCCACCTGAGCAGCACCGAGCTCAAGCGCCTGCACCGCGAGTGGCGTCGCCGCACCGAAGGCCGGCTGGCCCTGCTGCTCGACAGCGTGCAGACGCCCTACAACGTCGGCTCCATCCTGCGCACCGCGGCCGCCTACCGCGTCGACCACCTGTGGCTGGTCGGGGCGACCGAGTCGCCCAACCACGACAAGACCCAGAAGACGGCGCTCGGGTCGCAGCGGTTCGTGACCTGGACCGTGTGCGAGGAGGTCGAGCAGGCGGTCGCCGCGATCAAGGCCCAGGGCTACCGGCTCGTCGGCGTCGAGCTGGCCGAGGGGCGGTGCCGCTGCACGAGCTCGACCTCCCGGCCGACGTCTGCCTGGCGGTCGGCCACGAGGACCGCGGCCTGGCCACGGCCACGCTCGCCCTCTGCGACGATCTGGTCTACCTCCCGCAGCTGGGCCCGATCGGCTCGCTCAACGTGGCCACCGCCGCCTCGATCGCCATGTACGAGGCCCGCCGCCAGCTGTGGACGTCGGCAGCCAGTCCGCCCTGACCCGAACCTGGACCGACCCGCGCCGAACCTGGGGCGATCTGGCGCGCCATGGTGCACCTCAGGGCCCCAGGTTGCCGAGTCGGGTCAGAGGCGGAGGGGGTCGACGGCGACGCGGAGGCGGCCGGGGGGCCGGGGGGTGGCGGCGAGCGCGTCGAGCAGCGCGGGGTGCGCTCCGGCCCGGACCAACCACTGGCCGTCGCTGGGGCCGAGGACCTCGATGTCCGGGAACGCGCCAGCCTCGAGCGCGGCGATGAAGGCCGGAGCGGCCGCACCGGACACCGCGGCCATGGCGGTGACGGGCGGGAACCGCATGAGCGCCCGCCGACTCGGCCTCGGCCGCCGAGACCCGCGCCGGGTCGGCCATCAGCGCCGCCTGGACGACCTCGTGCTCGGGCAGCCGGGTCTGCACCAGCACCCGGCCCTCGCCCCGACGCCCACCGACGAGGCGGGCGGCCCGCACCAGGAGGCCGAACGCCTCCTCGGCGGCCCGGTAGCGGGGGGCCAGCAGCTCCTGGTCGAAGTCGAGGAACGCCACCACATCGGCCGAGTCGACCTGGTGCAGCACCGCCTCGGTGCCGACGTAGACCCGGGCATCGTCGAGCCGAACGTCGCGGGTGGCGCCGGTGACCTCGACCACCGGCGTCTTGGCCAGGGCCTCGAGCTCCTCGCGGACCCGGGTGACGCCGGCCCGCAGGTTCTTGAAGGTCGTGCCGCCGCAGGCCAGGCAGACCGGCGGACGGGTGGCACCGCACGGGCGGCAGTCGAACGTCCCCGTCGTCGGAGAGCACCACCGAGGCCTCGCACCGCTCGCAGTGGGCCACCTCGCCGCACGACGTGCACGCCAGCAGCCGGGAGCGGCCCTTGCGGTTCAGCACGCACACCACCCGGCCGCCGCTGCGCAGCGCCGACGACCAGCGCTCGGAGAAGAGCCCCGCCCGGCCCGGATCCTCGTCGCGGCGGTCGACGACGTCGACCATGGGCCAGCCATCGCGCTCCGACCGCTCGTGAGGGCACGATCAGCTGGCCCCAGCGCCTGGGCCTCGAGCGACGGCATGGGCGACACGAGGACGCACGGCACCCCGGCCCGCCGGGCGCGCTCGGCGGCCACGTCCCGGGCGTGCCAGGTCGGGTGCCTGCTCCTGCTGCCACGACCTCGTCGTGCTCGTCGAGCACCACCACCGCAGCGAGATCCCGCACCGGTGCCCACGCCGCGGCCCGGCTGCCCACCACCGTCGCTCCGGCCCGTGCCAGGGCCCAGTCACGGGGCATGATCGCCACCGCCACGCCCGGCCCGGCGCAGCCGCAGCCCGAGGTGGCGGGCCCCGTCGGCCGACGGGCACAGCACGAGCGCGTTGCCCCGGACCGCCGCCGCCAGCGCCACCGGGTAGCGGTCGCTGCCGGGGGCAGACGGAGCACCGACCGCTCGGCGGCGAACGCCGTCGGCCAGCAGCTCGTCGGGCACGACGTGCATCGGCGCCGCAGCCTTGCCGGCCCCCGGGAGGTTGCGCACGGCCTGATCAGGCGACGCCGTGCGCAGGAAGTGGGCCGGCCGGCCCGCACCAGCGCCACGCTGCCCACCGGGCCAGGTCGATCAGATCGCCGGGCGGTCCCCAACCGGTGACCTTGGCGATCGGCTGCAGGGCCCGAACGCCTGGCGGGTCGCGTCCGACCCGTCGGCCACCACCCAGCCGCCGACCCGGCGGCCGTGCAGCGTGATCCGCACCATGGTGCCGACGCGCACCTGGTCCCCGAGCGTGCTCGGGGACCAGGTAGTCGAAGGTCTTGTCGATGGCCGGCGGGTCGGGCAGGACCGACACGATCCGCTCGGATCGGTCGATCTCGGTGGACCGCTCGCTCGGAGCGGTCGACTCGGGGGCCGACGCCTCGGCAACGTCCGGTTCAGCGGCACTCGTCGGGACTGGCTGCCCCAGTGCGGGTGGGAACGGAAGGGTCAGGACCGCTCAGAGCCCGAGCGCCGAGTGCAGGTCGTCGACCTTGTCGAGGCGCTCCCAGGTGAAGCCACCGTCGACGGCCGGCCGACCGAAGTGGCCGTAGGCGGCCGTGCGCTTGTAGATCGGGCGACGCAGGTCGAGGTCGCGCAGGATGGCGGCCGGGCGGAGGTCGAAGACCTGGCGTGACGGCGTCGACGATGCGGTGGTTCTCGACCGTCTCGGTGCCGAAGGTCTCGACCATGATCGACACCGGGTGGGCCACGCCGATGGCGTAGGCGACCTGGACCTCGCAGCGCGAGGCGGCCCCGGCGGCGACCACGTTCTTGGCCACCCAGCGGGCCGCGTAGGCCGCCGAGCGGTCGACCTTGGACGGGTCCTTGCCCGAGAAGGCGCCGCCGCCGTGGCGGCCCATGCCCCCGTAGGTGTCGACGATGATCTTGCGGCCGGTGAGGCCGGCGTCGCCGACCGGGCCGCCGATGACGAAGCGACCCGTCGGGTTGACGAAGACGCCGTAGTCGTCGTCGGCGAACTGCTCGGGGATGACCGGGCGGATGACGTGCTCGATCAGGTCGGGCCTGATCACCTCGTCGCGGTCGATGCCGTCGTTGTGCTGGGTGGAGATGAGCACGGTGCGCAGGCGGACCGGCTTGCCGTCCTCGTAGTCGAAGGTGACCTGGGTCTTGCCGTCGGGGCGCAGGTACGGCACCGTGCCGGCCCGGCGGACCTCGGCCAGACGCTCGGCCATGCGGTGGGCCAGGTGGATCGGCAGCGGCATGAGCTCTTCGGTCTCGTCGCACGCGTAGCCGAACATCATCCCCTGGTCGCCGGCGCCCTGCTTGTTGAGCAGGTCCTCGCCGCTGGTACCCGACCGCACCTCTTCGGAGTCGTCGACGCCCTGGGCGATGTCGGGCGACTGCTCGTCGAGCGAGACGAGCACGCCGACGGTGTTGCCGTCGTAGCCGTAGGACTCGCGGTTGTAGCCGATCTCGTTGATCGTGTTGCGCACGACCTTCGGGATGTCGACGTAGCCCGACGTGGTGATCTCGCCGCCGACGATGGCCAGGCCGGTGGTCACGAAGGTCTCGCAGGCCACCCGGCTGTCCGGGTCCTGCTCGAGCATGGCGTCGAGGATCGAGTCGGAGATCTGGTCGGCCATCTTGTCCGGATGGCCCTCGGTGACCGACTCCCAGGTGAAGGTCCAGCTGCTCACAAGTTCTCCTGTTCCGTGCCGGGATCCGCGTCGGACCCGGTCGATGACCCTGTTGGTGACGACTGCGCCCTCCATGCCACGACGGCATCGAGGATCGCATCGGCGACCGCTCGCTTGGTGCTCAGCGCTACATCATGCTCCACACCGAGGGCATCGATGATCACGACCTGGTTGGTGTCGTGCTCGAAGCCGACGCCGGGCGCCGAGACGTCGTTGGCGACGATGAGGTCGAGCCCCTTGCGCTCGAGCTTGCCGCGGCGTTGGCTCGCAGGTCGTTGGTCTCGGCCGCGAAGCCGACGAGGGTCTGGCCGGCCGGCTTGGCCGCACCGAGATCGACCAGGAAGTCGTGGGTGGGCTCGAGCGCGAGCTCGGTGAGGTCGTCGGCCTTCTTGATCTTGCGGTCGGCGACGCGGGCCGGCCGGAAGTCGGCCACCGCGGCGGCCATGACGATGACGTCGAACTCGGCGCTGCGGGGCACGACGGCGTGCCTCCATGTCGGCGGCGCTCACGACGTCCACGACCTCGATGCCGCTCGCGCACCGGGCGGTCGACGGTGGTGACGAGCGTGACCTTGGCGCCCCGGGCGGCGGCCCGTCGGCGAGGGCGTAGCCCTGCTTGCCCGAGGAGCGGTTGGTGATGACCCGGACCGGATCGATGGCCTCGCGGGTGCCGCCGGCGGTGACCAGCACCCGCAGGCCGGCCAGGTCGGCCGGGGCCAGCACGGACTCGACCGCGCCACGACGTCGGCCGGGTCGGCCAGGCGACCGGCGCCGACGTCGCCGCCGGCCAGGCGACCCTCGGCCGGGTCGACGACGTGGACGCCCGCGGCGGCGGAGCGTGGCGAGGTTCTCCTGCACGGCCGGGTGCTCCCACATCTCGGTGTGCATGGCCGGGCAGATCACCACGGGCGCCCGGGTGGCCAGCAGCGTGGCCGTGAGCAGGTCGTGGGAGATGCCCGCGGCGTAGGCGCCGATCAGCCGGGCGGTGGCCGGGCAGACGAGGACCAGGTCGGCCTTCTGGCCCAGCCGGGTGTGCGGGATCGGGTCGCGCTCGTCGAACAGCGAGGTCTGGACCGGCTCGGAGGCGAGGGCCGAGAACGTCGTCTCGCCGACGAACCGCTGGGCGCCCTTGGTGAGCACCGGGGCCACGTGGGCGCCGGCGTCGACCAGGCGGCGGCAGACCTCGACGGCCTTGTACGCCGCGATGCCGCCGGTGACGCCGAGAACGATGGTGCGCCCGGCGAGCATGTGGATGGGTCTCGGCTAGGCGCCGGCGGCGTCGCTCGGCCGCCGTCGCCCTCGGCCGACCGTCGGGCTCGATCTCGACGGCGACGATCTTGTCGGCGGCGATCTCCTCGAAGGCGATCGACAGCGGCTTGCGGGCCACCGAGGTGACCTGCGGCGGCACGTTCGACCCGAGGCCGTCACCGAGCTGGCCGAAGTAGGAGTTGATCTGGCGGGCCCGGAGGGAACCGAGCGTGACCAGCGTGAACTTCGAGTCGACCTTGCTGAGGAGGTCCTCGATCTTCGGGTTCATCATCGAGTCATGGACCTGAGCCACGGGACTCTCCAGGGTGTTGGCCGGACGGGAGCGGAGGGAGGATCCTAGCAGGGCGTCGCGACCCGGAACCCGGGACCGGGCGGTCAGCTGGGACACGGCCGGAATGCCCAGGTCGCGCCGAGATCAGGCCGGGATCAGGCCCGGATCAGATCGGCCGGCTCGGATCAGGTCAGGTGGCGTGCGGGCCGCTTCGATGATGGCCACGATCTCGGCGACCGCGTCGTCGATGCCGGTCGTTGACCACGAAGTGCGCGCCCATCGACCGGGCCGGACTCGGCCTCTTCCTCGGCGCGTGGCCAGCCGCTGCTGCGACCAGGTCCGGTGGGTCGCCGCGACCCGACGCAGGCGCTGGCGCTGGGCGTCGGGCGACGGCGCCTCGAGGAAGATCAGCAGCGCCTCGGGCTCGCGGGCCCGCACCTGGGCCGCGCCCTGGACGTCGATCTCGAGGACCACGTCGAGCCGCGGAGTCGGCATCGGGGTACGGGGTGCCGTAGAGGTTGTCGAGGAACTCGGCGCACTCGAGGAAGCCGTCGCGGCGCGACGTGGTCCTCGAACTCGGCTCGGCTCACGAAGGTGTAGGCGTCGGCCGACTTCGCCCGGACGGGGCTCACGGGTGGTCCACGAACGGCTCAGCCACAGCGACGGGTCGCTCTGCGACGAGTCGGGCCACGACGGTGCCCTTGCCGACCCCACCGGGGCCGGAGATGACGATGATCACGGCGATGGTCTGCAGACGGGTGACCCGAGGTCGGGGCGCCGGCCCGATCGGGCCCGGCTCAACTCGGGAACGCCCGCAGCAGCGCATCGCGCTGCTGGGCACCGAGACCCCGAACCCGCCGGGTCTCGCTGATGCCGATCTCCTCCATCGTGCGGCGGGCCTTGACCTTGCCGACGCCGGGCAGCGACTCGAGCACGGCGACGACCTTCATCTTGCCGATGATGTCGTTGCCCTCGGCCTGGTCGAGCAGCTCGGTGAGCGTGAGCGAGCCCATCTTGAGCCGCTCCTTGAGCTCGGCCCGCTCACGGCGGGCGATGGCGGCCTTCTCGAGCGCAGCCTGGCGTTGCTCGGCGGAGAGGGTGGGCGGAAGCGGCATGCGGCGCACCATAGCGGACCCGACCACGTCCGTCGCAGACGTGGCGGGTCCTCCGGTTCGGCCGCGCGCCGCGGTCTCCGGCGGAAGCTACGGAATGATCTCGACCGCGGCGAAGTTCGAGCGATCGGCGGTGGGAGCGGTGTCGCTGAGCGTGACGACCGCACCAGCGGTGACCGTCGCCGCGTTCTCGCACTGGGTCCAGAAGGTGTCACCGACGCCCGAGTCAACCCACTGGTGCACCATCGACTGTCCGCTGCCGACGGTTCGCGCCGTGGCCGAGTCCCAGTCGTTGCCGACCCCGTAGACGCGGGACCCAACCGCGGTGGTCACCAGGCTGACCGAGGGTGCACCGGTGGCGCGACTCGACCCTGCACTCGCTCCGGTACCAGATGCTCCGGAGAAGGTGACGACCGTCAGCGACATGTCGTAGCCCGCCTTCGACAGCTTCGCGGTGACCGTGGCGTTCGTCAGAACGCTGGCCGCGGAGGCCTTCCAGATCTCCGACGTGCCGGCCTGGGTGTTGGCCCGTCGGACCAGGGTCCACGTCAGGCCGCCGCCGCTGACGGTTGCGGTCTGGCCGCCCGCCGTCGGCCCGTCGCCGGCCACGAACGCGAGCACCACCTCGGTGGCCGCACTCGTCGTGAAGGCCGGCGTGGTGACCGTGTTCTTCCCGTCACTGAAGGCGGTTCTGTCCGCCGTCACGCTGGCCGCAGGAGGCGGACGGGTCGCGAAGAGCCAGTTCACCGGACCGGCGAACGGGTTCCCCGCCAGATCGGTGGCCGACACGACGGTCCCGATGTAGCCGCCGTCGTACGACAGCGGAGCGGTCGGAGTGAACGTCGCCACCCGGGTGGCGGCGTTGTACGACACCGAGCCGGGGAGCATCACGTTGGAGAACGTCTGCAGCGTCATCGTGATGCTTGCAGGCTGCACGGCCTCGGAGAACGTGGCCGAGATCGATCCGGGTGGAGCGATGCCGGTGGATCCGTTCGTCGGGGAGACCGCGGTGAGCGTCGGCGCCGTCGTGTCCCCCGCCAACGTGACGAAGCTGCCGTCACCCGACGAGGTCGAACCCACGCTGTTCGCGCTGGTGGCCTTGTAGTGGTAGGTCGTGCCCGGCGTCAGCCCGGTCAACGTCACCGAGTGGCTCGTTGCGGGGGTCGTGTCCAGTGCGCTGGTCGAGCCGTAGGCGGCGGTGGGCCCGTACGACACCTGGGTGCTCGAGGCGACGTCGGTCGTCCACGAGATCGTGGCGGAGGATGTGCCCACCGTCGATGCGGTGACGCCCGACAGCGTCGGCGCGACAGCCGGGACGCTCACGGGTCGGACGACCTCGACCATGGTCAAGTTCCACTGATCGGTGGTGGGGCTCGTGTCGTTCATCGTGATGACGGACTCGACCGGGCCGGCCGGACCGTTGAGGGCCTGGGTCCAGAACGTGTCCCCGGCACCGGTGTCGACCCACTGGTGCACCATCGACTGGTTCGGACCCACCGTATGGCTGGTGGCCCGGTCCCAGTCGTTGCCGACCGCGTAGACGAGCGACCCGGACCGGATGGTGTTGAACGTGGCGGTCGGAGGTCCGGTCGCGCCGAAGCCCGACACGTTGCTGCCTATGCCCACTGCTCCCTTGAACGCGACCACGGTGAGCGCCTGGTCGAAGCCACCGGTCCCCTGGGTCGACCGTACGGTGACGTTGGTGAGGACCGAGGCGGCCTTGGCCGTCCACACCTCGGATGTGCCCAGCTGGCTGTTGGTCCGGCGGGCCAGGGTCCACGTGAGGCCGGCACCGGTGACCGTCGCGGTCTGTCCTCCGACCGTCGGGCCGTCCGAGGCCACGAACGCCACGAGCAGGTCGTCCGGTGCGGTGGTCGTGATCGAGGGCGACGTCTGGGTCCCCCTGCCGTCGACGCTCACGGTCTTGTCCACCGTGATGGGCGGTGGGACGGCGGGCGTGGTGAAGGTGAAGTCTCCCGAGCTGCCCGAGTTGCCATAGGCATCGGTGCCGTTGACCCGGTAGTGGTAGGTCGTCGACGGGAGGAGGTTGTTCATCAGTACGAAGTGGGCCGTCACCAGGTTGGAGTTGCGGGCCGACGCGCTGCCGTACGCGGTGGTCGTCCCGAACTCGACCTGGCTGTCCGCCGTCTCGTCGGTGGTCCAGGCGATGGTCACCTGGTCCGGCTGGACGTCGGTGACCCGGATGTTCGAGAACACCGCAGGCGTCGTCCGCGGCGGGGTCGTCGTGAAGCTGAACCCGCCCTGCTGGGCCAGGTTGCCCGACGAGTCACGGCTGCGCAGCTCGCAGTAGTAGGTCGTGGCCGGGATGAGACCGTCGAGCGCCGCCTCGTGGGCGGTCACGAGGGTCGAGTCGAGCGGTGTGGTCTGGCCGTAGCCCGCCGTCTGGCCGTAGGCGACCTGCGTGGTGGAGTGCTCGTCGGTCGACCATCCGACCCTGGCGTTGTCCGGGCCGATGTTCGTGGCCGTCGGCGACGAGATGATCGGCGCGGTCACGTCGGTCGACACGGCCGGGAGGATCTCGAACTGGGTGAGGTTCCACGGATCGCCCGTGGGGTACGACGAGCCGGACGTGATCGCGGTGCCGCTGGTCGGCGTCGGTGCCGGCGTCGCCTGGAGCCACGACGTGCTGTTGCCCTGGTTCTCGGCCAGCCACTCGTGCACCATCGACTGGCCCGGGTTCAGGGTGCGCTGGATGTAGTGGTTGGGATCGACCCCGACGCCCATGACCCAGGAGCCGGGCGCGGTGGTGGTCAGCGACGCCGTGGCGGCGCCGCTGGCTCCGCTCGCCGAGACGCTGGCACCGATGCCGGCCGCGCCCCTGATCGCGTGGACGGTGAGCGACTGGACGTAGCCGGCCTGGGAGGTGGTCGAGGTGATGACGGCGTTGGTCAGCGGAGTGGGGGCCATGGCGGTCCAGACCTCGGCCGTCCCCGCCTGGGAGTTGGTGCGCCGGGTCAGGGTCCAGCTGAGGCCCCCACCCGAGACCGTGGCGGACTGCGGCGTGCCGGCCGGACCGTCGGAGGAGACGGTGGCCACGAGCAGCTCACCGGGAGCCGCCGTCGTCATCGGCGGCGTCGACTGCGGGCCCTGTCCGTCGACCACAGCCGACTGGTCGATCACGAAGTTGCCCTGAGACACGATGGAGCTCAGCGGCGTGACCGTGGTGCCGACGATCTTCACCTTGATGTCGGTGGTGTTGTTCGCCCGGTTGGCGTCGAGGAAGTTCTGGTTGGGATCGGCGACGGTGTGGAACCAGTAGACGCCGTCGGCCAGGCCCGTGATGTCGATGGCCTGACCCGGATCGAGGCGGTTGTAGAGGTCGCCACGACCGGGAGCGATGCCCCGCACGGCAGTGGGATCACCGCAGGTGGCGCCGGAGTAGCCGTACCCACCGGGGAGGCTGGGATCGAGCGTGTTGGTGTCGGCGATGCAGAAGCCGTTCTTGGGGCTGAGCGCCACCGGCTGGCCGAGCGAACCGTCGGCCTGGACGCTGTAGAGCCCGAACGACGCCAGCGGGAAGTGGAAGTGCCCGTGGATGGCGTGGTAGTAGAACTGGTCGGGCACCGGGATCTCTTGGCGCAGGACCATGTTGCCGGAGCTGTCATAGGAGTACAGCCGCTGCACGCCACCGGCCAGGTTGGTGGTGGGGTTGAAGTTGACCGGTTGCACCTCGAGCGGCCCGCCGGCGTTGTACATGATGTGCTCGTAGTTGAACTCCCGGGTCGTCGCGGTGGGCTGCGAGATCGAGAGGTCGGTCGCCGGGATCACCGACACCAGGTCCGGATAGATGATCTGGCCGACCGGGAACCCGGCGGCGATCGCCGCGGACCCAGAGGCCGCTGCGGTTCCGGACGCGGCGCCCGCTTCGGACCCGGCGAGCCCCACGGGGGCGACGATGCCCACCGTGATGGCAACCAGGGCCAGCATCCGAGTCACCCAACGTGAGGAGGCGACGACGGACAGGCGGATTGATGGCATGCGGGGCCTCCAGGGAGATCAGTCAGGACCACCCATGGACGCGCGGCCCGGACTGGTGGTCCGCCGATCGTCGGGGGTGGCGCTGAAGCTGGCCTGAATCGAACCTGAGGAATTGCTGAACATCACCTGATCGCGGTCGATCCGGGGGGGCCCGATCAGCGGCTGATCACGAGGCCGATCCCGAGCCTGATCAGTAGTGGATCAGGTCGCCGACAGCTCGTCGGCGATGGCCTGGGCCGCGGCAGCGTGGTCCGGGGCCTCGGTCACCGCTCGACCGATCACGAGCAGATCGGCGCCCGCGTCGAATGCCTCACGCGGCGTGGCCGGCCGGGCCTGGTCGTGAACCGCGGAGCCGGCCGGTCGGATGCCCGGCACCACCCTGAGCAGGCGAGGCGCGATCTGGCGGGCCTCGACCAGGTCGGCCGCGGCGCACACGATGCCACCGCAGTCGGTCTCCGCAGCCAGCGCCACCCGGTGGGGCAGGATGTGCGGCGGAGCCCCGAGGTCGCTGGTCAGCACGGTCACCGCCAACGGATACGGGTCGGGCAGCCCCGCGAGCGAGGCACCCTCCCGGAAGCCCTCCACCCCGGCGCGCAGCATGTCGGCGTCGCCGCGTGCGTGCATCGTCAGGTAGCGCGCGCCGAGCGAGCCGAGCACCCGCGAGGCACGTCCCACGGTGGTCGGGATGTCGAGCAGCTTGAGGTCGACGAACACGTCGTAGCCGTTGTCCATCAGCGCACCGATCGCGTCCGGGCCGGCCGCCGAGTACAGCTCGAGGCCGATCTTCGCCACCCCGAACCAGGGGCGCAGCTCTCGGGCCAGGCGCACGGCGACGACCAGGTCATCGACGTCGAGGACCAGGGCCAGTCGGCTCCGGATGGCCTCATCGACAGCGGGGGCGGGTTCAGCGGGCACGGGCGACTCCGATCAGTTCGGTGATTTCAGCGACGCCGTGGCGGCGGCACCAGGTAGCGACATCGACGGCCACGCGACCGACGGACCGGGGATCGGCGAAGGTCGCCGTCCCCACCTGCACGGCCGAAGCCCCGGCCATGATCAGCTCGACGGCATCGACCCCGCGCGTGACGCCACCGACTCCGACGATCGCAAGATCGGGGAGCGCGACGTGGACATCGTGGACGGCCCGCACCGCGATGGGGTGGATGGCCGGACCCGAGAGCCCTCCCCCGCCGCCGCCGAGCCGCAGCAGCCGGGCGTCGGTGTCGATGGCCAGGCCCAGGGCGGTGTTGACGAGCGTCACCGCTTCAGCTCCCGCGTCGCGGACCGCAGCGGCGATCGGCACGAGGTCGGCCACCATCGGGGTGAGCTTGGCCCAGCGCGGGCGACCGCAGGCCTCGGTAGCAGCGAGAGCCTCGGCCGCGGTGTCGGCCAGCTGGGCGAACATGGCCCGACCGTGGTGGAGGTTCGGGCAGCTCAGGTTGACCTCGACGGCGACGACCTCGGGCGGCGCGTCGGCGAGCATGGCCGCCGCCGAGGCGTACTCCTCGACGGTGCGGCCCCAGATGCTGGCCACCACGGTGGCCCCGGTGGCGATGAGCGGCGGCAGCTCGTCTCGGATCCAGGCCTCCACCCCCGGGCCCTGGAGGCCCACGGAGTTGAGCATGCCTCCCTGGGTCTCGTGCACCCGGGGCGGCGGGTTGCCGGGCCAGGGCTCGGCGGCCAGCGACTTCACCACCACCGCGCCCAGCGACGACAGGTCGACGTAGCGGGCCAGCTCGTCACCGTGCCCTGCGGTACCCGACGCGGTCATCACGGGGTTGGAGAAGGTGATCGACCCGACCTGCGTCGTCATGCCCACCGGCCCGACTCCGGACCTGGCCTTCGCCATCCGGTCAGTTCTCCTCGAGCTGGTCGGACCGGATGCCCTGGTGGTACTCCTGCAGGCTGCGCACCCGCAGCGGGTGGTGGGCCCAGTCGGCCATGCCGTTGGCCGCGGCCAGACCGGCCGCCGCGGTGGTGAGCAGCGGCACGAGGTTGGCCCCGGCCGCAGTGCGGATGTGGGCGCCGTCGGCCCGCGGGCCACGGCCACGTGGACTGTTGACGACGAGCTGGACCTTGCCGCTGCTGATGAGCTCGACCGCGTCGGTGCCGGTGGGCTCGCCGAGCTTGGCCACGACGATGGCCACCTGGATCCCGTGTTCGCGCAGGTGGTCCGCCGTGCCGCTGGTGGCGGCGATCTCGAACCCGAGCTCGGTGAAGCGCTCGGCAGCCCTCACGCCGGTGTCCTTGTCGCGGTCGGCCAGCGAGAGGAACACTGTGCCCTTCTCGGGCAGGCGGCTGCCGGCCGACAGCTGGCTCTTGGCGAAGGCGAGGCCGACCGTCAGGTCGATGCCCATGACCTCACCGGTCGAGCGCATCTCCGGGCCGAGCAGGGCATCAGCATCGGGGAAGCGGGCGAAGGGCAGCACCGCCTCCTTCACTGCGATGTGGTCCCCCATCACCCGCGGGACCAGCACGCCTTCGTCGCGCAGCTCGGCCAACGTCGAGCCGGTCATGACCCGCGACGGCCACCTTCGCCAGCTGCACGCCCGGTGGCCTTGGCCACGAACGGCACCGTTCTCGACGCTCTCGGGTTGGCCTCGATCACGAAGACCTGGTTCGCCTTGACTGCGTACTGGACGTTGATCAGGCCACGGACGTCGAGCGACTCGGCGATGCGCCGGGTGTACTCCTCGATCACCTCGATGGTCTCGGCCGACAGGTTGGGCGGGGGCAGCACGCAGGCGCTGTCGCCCGAGTGCACGCCAGCCTCCTCGACGTGCTCCATGACGCCGCCGATGAGCACCTCGCCGGTGGCGTCGCGGATGGCGTCGACGTCGACCTCGGTGGCGTCCTCCAGGAAGCGGTCGACCAGCACCGGTCGCTCGGCCGACAGGCCGCCTTCCTTGCCGAGGCTGCCGAACCCGGCCAGGGCGTCCATGGCGGCGCGGAGGCCCTCGTCGTCGTAGACGATCTCCATGGCCCGACCGCCGAGCACGTAAGAGGGCCGCATCAGCACCGGATAGCCGACCCGTTCGACGACCGCGAGGGCAGCCTCGATCGTGGCTGCGGTGCCGCCCGCGGGCTGGGGGATCTCGAGCTGGGCGCACAGGGCGTTCCAGCGCTCGCGGTCCTCGGCCAGGTCGATGGAGTCGGGGCTGGTGCCGAGCACGAGCTCGCGGGGCAGCAGGCCCGGCCAGCTTCAGCGGGGTCTGCCCACCGAGCGCGACGACCACCCCGATCGGCTGCTCGGCCTCGATGACGTTCATGACGTCCTCGTAGGTGAGGGGCTCGAAGTAGAGGCGATCGCTGGTGTCGTAGTCGGTCGACACGGTCTCCGGGTTGCAGTTGACCATGATCGTCTCGAAGCCCGCGTCGTGCAGGGCGAAGCTGGCGTGCACGCAGCAGTAGTCGAACTCGATGCCCTGACCGATGCGGTTGGGCCCCGAGCCGAGGATCACGATCTTGGGCCGGTCGCTGGCGCGGACCTCGTCCTCGTCCTCATAGGTCGAGTAGTGATACGGCGTGTCGGCGTCGAACTCGGCGGCGCAGGTGTCGACGGTCTTGAAGGTGGGCTTCACCCCGGCCGCCAACCGCGCGGCACGGACCTCGCGCTCGGTGACGGCGGCGCCGGGCGAGCTCCAGAGGTAGGCCAGCTGGGCGTCGGAGAAGCCGAGCCGCTTGGCCCGTCGCCACGACGTCCGGGTCATCGCGGCCAGGCCGAGATCGGCCAGATGGTGACGCTCCTCGGTGATGCTCAGGATCTGGTCGAGGAACCAGGGGTCGACACGGGTGGCCGCGTAGAGGTCGTCGACCGAGATGCCCCGGCGGAGCGCGGCCTCGAGCTGGAAGGGGCGGTCCGGGGTGGCGATGGCCGCCCGCCGGATCAGCTCGGCGTCATCGAGCTCGTCGAAGAGCTGCTCGCCCGGATCCGCGTTGAGCCCGAGGCGGCCCTGCTCGAGCGAGCGCATGCCCTTCTGCAGCGACTCGGGGAAGGTCCGGCCGATCGCCATGGCCTCGCCCACCGACTGCATCTGGGTGCCGAGCACGCCGTCGGTGCCCGGGAACTTCTCGAACGCCCACCGCGGGATCTTGGTGACCACGTAGTCGATGACGGGCTCGAAGCTGGCCGGCGTCTTGCGGGTGATGTCGTTGGGGATCTCGTCGAGGGTGTAGCCGACGGCCAGGCGGGCGGCGATCTTGGCGATCGGGAAGCCGGTGGCCTTCGAGGCCAGGGCCGACGAGCGGCTGACCCGGGGGTTCATCTCGATGATGACCAGGTGGCCGTCCTCCGGGTTCACCGCGAACTGCACGTTCGATCCGCCGGTCTCGACGCCGACGCGACGGATGCAGGCGAACGCCGCGTCGCGCATCTGCTGGTACTCGACGTCGCTGAGGGTCTGGGCCGGGGCGACCGTGATCGAGTCACCCGTGTGGACGCCCATCGGATCGAGGTTCTCGATCGAGCAGACGATCACGCAGTTGTCCGCCCGGTCGCGCATGACCTCGAGCTCGTACTCCTTCCAGCCGGCGATCGACTTCTCGATGAGGATCTCCGAGATCGGGCTGGCGTCGAGCCCGATGGCCGCGGCCTTCTCGAACTCCTCGCGGGTGGAGGCGATGCCGGTGCCCCGGCCCCCGAGGATGTATGCGGGGCGGATGACGACCGGCAGCCCGATCTCGTCCGCCACCTCGATCGCGTGCGTCGAGGTCGTGGGCCGTGCCCGAGGCCGGCGCGTCGAGGCCGATCTCGGCCATGGCCACCTTGAACTGCTCGCGGTCCTCGGCGGTGGCGATGGCCTCGGCGTTGGCCCCGATGAGCTCGACGCCGAAGCGGTCGAGCACGCCGGTCTCGACGAGCTCCATGGCCAGGTTGAGCGCCGTCTGCCCGCCGAGCGTCGGCAGCAGCGCGTCGGGCCGCTCCTTCTCGATGATCTTGGTGAGCACCTCGACATCGAGCGGCTCGATGTAGGTGGCGTCGGCGAAGTCCGGGTCGGTCATGATCGTGGCCGGGTTCGAGTTGGCCAGGATGACGCGGTAGCCCTCCTCTCGCAGCACCCGGCAGGCCTGGGTGCCCGAGTAGTCGAACTCGCAGGCCTGGCCGATGATGATCGGGCCCGAACCGATCAGCAGGATCGACTCGATGTCGTCGCGGCGGGGCATCAGGCCTTGGTCTCCATGAGGTCGTCGAACAGTCCGAACAGGTATCTGGCGTCGTGCGGGCCGGGTCCGGCCTCGGGGTGGTACTGCACGCTGAAGGCCGGCACCTCGCGGCACACGATGCCCTCGATGGTGCCGTCGTTGAGGTTCACGTGGCTGACGTCCGCAGTCGAGAGCGAGCCCTCCGCCACGCAGTAGTTGTGGTTCTGGCTGGTGATCTCGACCGTGCCGGTGGCCAGGCGGCGCACCGGGTGGTTGCCGCCGTGGTGGCCGAACGGCAGCTTGTAGGTCTCGCCGCCGAGCGCCGTCGACAGCAGCTGGTGGCCGAGGCAGATGCCGAAGATCGGCACCTCGCCGAGCAGCCCGCCGATGGCCTCGATGGCGTAGCCGACAGCGGCCGGGTCGCCGGGGCCGTTCGACAGGAACACGCCGTCGGGCCGGCGGGCCAGCACCTCCACCGCAGTCGTGGAAGCCGGCACGACCTCGACGGTGGCGATCTCGCCGAGCTGGGCCAGGATCGCCCGCTTGATGCCGAAGTCGTAGGCGACGACCCGGCGAGGGCCGTGGCCGACGGTGTAGGGCTCGGTGCAGGTGACCAGGCCGGCCAGGTCGATGGCGTCGGTGCCGGGCTCGTCGGCCGCGGCCTGCTTCAGCACGGCGTGGTCGGCGGTGCCGAACGCACCGGGCATCGACCCCGACTCGCGGAGGTGGCGGGTGAGGCGGCGGGTGTCGATGCCGGCGATGCCCGGCACGCCGTGATGGCGGAGGAAGGCGTCGAGGTCGGCGTCGCTGCGCCAGTTGCTGCGCCGACGGGCCAGGTCGCGGACGACGACGCCGCGGCAGAAGGGACGGGCGCTCTCGTCGTCGGCCGGGGTCACGCCGTAGTTGCCGATGTGCGGATAGGTGAACGTGATGATCTGACCGGCGTAGGAGGGATCGGTGATGACCTCCTGGTAGCCCGAGAGCACCGTGTTGAACACGACCTCGCCGGTGGCGACCGGGAGGGGCGGCGCCGATGGCCTCGCCCTCGAAGGTGGTGCCGTCGGCCAGGACCAGCAGCGATTCGGTGATCTCGTTCCTGGTGGGCGCGCTCATCGCTGCACCTCCCCGTCGAGCACGACCGGTTCGCCGAACACGACGGTGTGGCGGACGCGGCCCGTCAGCGACCGACCGGCGTAGGGGGTGTTGCGGCTCCGGCTGACCGATTCGGCCGGGTCGACCACCCACTCGGCCGTCGGATCGATCACGCAGAGGTTGGCCGAGCGGCCGGCGGCCACCGGGCCGCCGTGGGTCTCGCGCAGCCCGGCGATGGCGGCCGGTTGCCAGGAGAGCAGGGCCAGGATCCGCTCGATCGGCAGGTCGAGCTCGGTGAGGGCGAGGGCCAGCGCGGTCTCGAGCCCGAGCATGCCAGGAGGCGCCTGGTCGAACGGCGCCTCCTTGTCCTGCTGGGTGTGCGGAGCGTGGTCGGTGGCGATGGCGTCGATGGTGCCGTCGGCCAGGCCGGCCCGGATGGCGGCCACGTCGGCCTCGGTGCGCAGCGGCGGGTTGACCTTGAACACGGGGTCGTAGCTCGCCACCTCGGCATGGGTCAGGGTGAAGTGGTGGGTCGTGGCCTCGGCGGTGACCCGCAGGCCCTTGGCCTTGGCCGCCCGGATCAGCTCGACCGACCCGGCCGTCGACATGTGCTGGAAGTGCACCTGCGCGCCGGTGAGCTCGACCAGCGCGAGGTCGCGCTGCACCATGAGCTCCTCGGCCGCGGCCGGGATCCCGGGGATGCCGAGGCGGGACGACCACTCGCCTTCGTGCATGTGGCCCCCGGCCATGAGCGACTCGATCTCGCAGTGCTGGGCCAGGATCACACCCAGGCCACCGGCGTACTCCATGGCCCGGCGCATCAGCCGGTCGTCCTGCACGCCGCTGCCGTCGTCGGTGAAGATGCGCACGCCGAGCGCGGCCAGCTCGGCCATGGGGGCCAGCGCCTCGCCCCGGCGGCCGACGGTGATGGCGGCCGAGGTGTGCACGTCGCACACCGCCTTGCGGCCGGCGTCGAGCACGAACTGCACCACCGCGGCGTCGTCGATGGTCGGGTGTGGTGTTGGGCATCGCCACGACCGCCGTGTAGCCGCCGAGGACGGCGGCGCGGCTGCCGCTCTCGATGGTCTCGGCGTCTTCCTTGCCGGGCTCGCGGAGGTGCGCGTGCAGGTCGACCAGCCCGGGGCCGACGATGCAGCCGCCGGCGTCGAGGACCCGGGCACCGGTGGTGTCGACGTCCGCCCCGACCTCGACGATGCGCTCGCCGTCGATGGCCACGTCGGCCCGGCGCTCACCGTCCTGGTCGATGACCCGACCGCCCTTGATGACCAGCTCAGGCACCAGCACTCCCATCGATATCGATCTCATCGGATGTTGCGTCATCGGGTGCTGCATCTTCAGGTGTGTGGTCGTAGAGGGTCGAGCCGGAGCCGAGCAGCAGGAACAGCACCGCCATGCGCACCGGCACGCCGTTGCGCACCTGGTCGATGACGGTGGCGTTCGGTCGGTCGGCGACCTCGGCCGCGATCTCGACGCCACGGTTCATCGGGCCGGGATGCATGATCAGCGCCGAGTCGGGCATCGAGTCGGCCCGGGCCGCGGTCAGGCCGTAGCACGTCGAGTACTCGCGCAGGCTGGGCACGAGGGCCTCGGTCATGCGCTCCTGCTGCATGCGCAGCAGGTAGGCGACGTCGGTGGTGGGCAGCACGGCGTCGAGGTCGTGGCTGACCTTGACCGGCCAGCCATCGAGGCTCGGGGGCAGCAGGGTGGGCGGGGCCACCAGGGTGACCTCGGCTCCGAGCGCGGTGAAGGCCAGCACGTCGGAGCGGGCCACCCGGCTGTGCTTGATGTCGCCGATGATGGCGATGCTGCCGCCCGGTCAGCGAGCCGAGGCGCTGGCGGATCGTGTAGCAGTCGAGCAGCGCCTGGGTGGGGTGCTCGTGCCAACCGTCGCCGGCGTTGATCACCGCCGAGGTGCCCCACCGGGCCACCTGCACCGGCACGCCGGCCGACCCGTGGCGGACGACGATGGCGTCGACGCCCATGGCCTCGATGGTCTGCAGCGTGTCGCGGACCGACTCGCCCTTCTTCACCGACGAGGTGCCGACGCTGAAGGTCATCGTGTCGGCCGACAGCCGCTTGGCCGCGGTCTCGAAGCTGAGGCGGGTGCGGGTGGAGTCCTCGTAGAAGAGCGACACCACCGTCTTGCCCCGCAGCACGGGCACCTTGGGGATGTTGCGGCCGCTGACCTCGACGAAGCTGTCGGTCAGGCGGAGGATCTCCTCGATGCCGTCGGTGCCAAGGTCGTCGATCGAGAGCAGGTGCCTCACTTGCGGGTCTCCCCCAGCTCGACCCCGAGCGGTCCGACGTTGACCACCTCGTCGCGCCGGGTGGGCAGGTTCTTGCCGACGTAGTCGGGTCGGATCGGCAGCTCCCGGTGACCCCGATCGATCATCACCGCCAGCTGCACCGAGCGTGGTCGACCGAAGTCGGTCAGGGCATCGAGCGCGGCCCGGATCGTGCGCCCGGTGAAGAGCACGTCGTCGACCAGCACCACGATCTTGCCGCTGAGGTCGAAGGGGATGTCGGTGACGGCCTCGGGCAGGATCGGCCGCAGCCCGATGTCGTCGCGGTAGAAGGCCACGTCGAGGCTGCCCAGCGGGAGCTCGACGTCGTCGATCTGGTGCAGGTCATCGGCCAGCAGCCCGGCCAGGGGCACGCCCCCGGTCTGCAGCCCGATGAGCACCACGTTGTCGAGGCCCTGGTTGCGCTCGATGATCTCGTGGGCCATGCGCCAGACGGCCCGCTGGATGTCATCGGGGGACATCACCTGGGTCCGGGCATGAAAAACGCCCCCGAACGGGGGCGTGATGCGGCGTTCACGTTCAGCCATCGCGGCTCTGCCTTCCTGTCCGTGCGAGCCTCACAGGACTCGCTTCACGGTCAGGGGGAGACCCTACCAGCATCTCCCGACGCCCGAACCCCGGATTCCGCCCCGAGAACCCGAGATCAGGCTGGGCGGAGGTCGGCAGCGACGGCGCTGAGGAGACCGTTGACGAACTTGCCGCTGTCGTCGGTGCTGAAGGTCTTGGCCAGCTCGACGGCCTCGGAGATGACCGCCCCGGTCGGCACCTCGGGCGTGTAGGTCAGCTCGTAGACGCCGATGCGCAGGAGGGCTCGGTCGAGGGCCGGCATGCGCTCGAGCGACCAGCCCTTGGCGTAGGCGCGGATGGTGGCGTCGATCTCGTCGGCGTGGTCGCCGACACCGACGAGCAGCTCGGCTGCGAACGGCTCGGGCGGCAGTGGGAGCGCGTCGAGCACCTCGGACGGCGTCAGCGACTTGGTCTCGGCCTCGTACAGGAGCGCCAGTGCCCGCTCACGGGCCTCTCGCCGGCTGCCGACGCCTCCGACGTAGGGGATCTCGTCGGTCACGCCCGGGTCAGGTACTCGCCGCTGCGGGTGTCGACCTTGATGCGGTCGCCCGGTTCGACGAACAGCGGGACCTGCACGACCAGCCCGGTCTCGAGAGTGGCCGGCTTGCGGGCGCCCGACACCCGGTCGCCCTGCACGCCCGGCTCGGTCTCGGTGATGTTGAGCTCGACCGCGGCCGGCAGGTCGACGCCGACGATCTCGACCTCGTACATCTGCAGCACGGCCGCGGAGCCCTCGACCATGTAGTTGGCCGCGTCGCCGAGCGCCGCCGGGCCCACGTTGATCTGGTCGTAGGTCGTGTTGTCCATGAAGACGTAGTCGTCGCCCTCGCGGTAGAGGAACTGCATCTCCCGCTTGTCGATCATGACCCGGTCGACCTTCTCGCCGGCCCGGAACGTGCGGTCGACCACCGCCCCGTTGCGCACGTTCTTGAGCGTGGTCCGGACGAAGGCACCGCCCTTGCCCGGCTTCACGTGCTGGAACTCGACCACCTGGAACAGGCCGTCGTCGAGCAGCAGGCACATGCCGTTCTTGAAGTCGGACGGTGGAGATCATCGTCATGGGATCAGGGCTTCCGGGAGGGTGAAGGGATCATGGCGCGCTCGGACGCGTGTGCAAGAGGAGCGCTCAGACCGGGGTGGACTTGGACGTGAGGGTGAGCGGGCGACAGCCGTCGGCGGTGACGACGACGGTGTCCTCGACTCGCACACCACCGTGCTCCGGGAGGTAGACACCCGGCTCGACGGTGACGACGAAGCCGGGGGCGAGCGTAGCATCGGCGGTTGCCGCCACCCGAGGCGCCTCGTGGATCTCGAGGCCGACGCCGTGGCCGGTGGCGTGCAGGAAGGCCTCACCCCAGCCGGCGTCGTCGATGACCTGCCGACAGGCCGCGTCGACCGCCCGGGTGCGCTCACCGGGCCGGATGGCCTCGACTCCGGCCTGCTGCGCCGCGGCGACCACGTCGAGCATGCGCTGCTGGGTCGCCGTCGGATCACCGACCATCACCGTGCGGGTCATGTCCGAGCAGTAGCCGTCGACGACGGCCCCGAAGTCGAGCACCACGAGATCGCCCTCGGCGATGCGTCGGGTACCGGGCCGGTGGTGAGGCTTGGCCCCGTTGGGGCCCGAGCCCGACGATGGTCTCGAAGGAGTTGCCCGTGGCCCCCAGCCGACGGATCTCGGTGTCGAGCTCGAGACCGAACTCCTGCTCGGTGAGCCCGTCGAGCAAGCGGTGGCGCACGTGCGCCAGGGCGGCGTCGGCGACCTGGCAGGCGGCGGCGATCCGGGCGACCTCGCCGTCGTCCTTGACGAGGCGCAGGTCGTCGACCAGTCCGGTGGTCGGCCGCAGCTCGACGTCGGGGAACCAGCTGTCGGCGAACGTCTGCTGCCGGGCCCAGGTGACGGCGTCGGCCTCGAGCCCGAGCGCGGTGATGCCGGACGACTCGACCGCGGCACGCAGGACCTCTCGCTGCTCGACGCCGGCGATCTCGATGCGGGCCTCGACGCCGGCCGCCGCCAGCTGCTCGGCGGACTGGTCCCGGTAGCGGCCGTCGGTGACGAACACCAGCTCGTCGGGCAGCACCAGCGCCATCCCGTCGGACCCGGTGAACCCGGTGAGGTAGCGAAGGTTCACCAACTTGGTGACGAGCAGCGCCTGGCACCCGGCCGCGGCGATGGCGTCTCGCGAGGCGCGGCAGCCGCTCGGCGACCCGCATCGCCGGCAGCGTCTCCACCCCCTCGAACCGGTAGTCGGATCCTGCCCCGGGGGTCAGGATCGGGCTACCGGTTGGGGTGGTCGTGGGGTCGCCTGCGGTCATGCCAGGGACCCGACGGCGGCGTCGACGGCGAGGCGGTAGCCGGCGCCGCCGAAGCCGCAGATGGTGCCGGTGGCGACCGGGGCGATCACCGACAGGTGGCGCCACGACTCGCGGGCGTTGGGGTTGGACAGGTGCAGCTCGACGACCGGGCCGTCGAACGCGGCCAGGGCGTCGTGGATGCCCCAGGCGTAGTGCGTGAACGCGCCGGCGTTGATGACGATGGCCGCGCAGCGGCCCCGGGCTGCGTGGATGGCGTCGATGAGCCGCCTTCGTGGTTGCTCTGGAGGTGCTCGACCGCGTAGCCGTGCTCGGCCGCGGCCTTGGCCGCGGTGGCGACGTGGTCGTCGAGGGTGGCGGTGCCGTAGATGGCGGGCTCGCGCTCGCCCAGCAGGTTGAGGTTGGGCCCGCTCAGCAGCAGCACGACGGGTTCGGTCACGGGTCTCCTCGGCGCGAGGCGTCATGGCCGCGAAGGCGGCGTCGATGGCGGCCGCGTTCGACGCCGACGACGGTCTCGACGCCGCGCGGGCCGTCGAGCACGAAGGTGACCCCGTCGATGGCCTTCTTGTCGCGGCCGAACAGGGCCACGAGCTGGTCGGGGTCGAGGCCCGTCCGGCAGCGCAGCCGGGCAGGTCGTAGCCGCCGACGACCCGGCGGTGCTCGGCCACCCGCGCCGTCGTCGATGCGGCCCAGCACCCGGGCCAGCTCGGCCGCGTAGACCAGGCCGATGGCCACCCCCTCGCCGTGGCGCAGGTCGAAGCCGGTGGCGATCTCGAGCGCGTGGCCCAGCGTGTGGCCGTAGTTGAGCGTGGCCCGGCGACCGCCTCGCGCTCGTCGTCGGCCACCACCGCGGCCTTGATGGCGACGCAGCGGGCGACCTGCTCCTCGAACGGCAGGTCGTCGAGCCGGGCCCGGCCGTGGGTGCCGTCGTCGAGGAAGTGGTACTTGGCCAGCTCGCCCATGCCGCTGCGCAGCTCCTCGGGCGAGCAGGGTGGCGAGCAGGTCGGTGTCGCACAGCACGGCTCGGGGCTGCCAGAAGGCGCCGACCAGGTTCTTGCCCTCGGGCAGGTTGACGCCGGTCTTGCCGCCGATGGCCGCGTCGATCTGGCCGAGCAGCGTGGTCGACACGTGCACCACGGCCACGCCCCGGTGGAACACCGCCGCCGCGAACCCGGCCACGTCGGTGACCATGCCCGCCGCCGACGGCCACGACGACGTCGGCCCGGTTGAGGCCCCACTGGGCCCAGCCGCGGCAGAGGTCCTCGACCGCGGCGAGCGTCTTGGTGTCCTCGCCGGCGCCGATGAGGAACGTCCGGTGCTCGATGCCGGGATCGACCTCGACGCCGATGCCGGCCTGGGTGACGATGGCGGCCCGCGCGGCGCCGGGCGGCAGCACGTCGGCCAGGGCGGCGATGGCCCCGGGGCCGACGATGACGTCGTAGGGCCGGTCGCCCAGAGGCGACGGGGACGGTGATCACGGCGCGCTCCCGGTCGAGACGGGACGTCCGGTGACCTCGGCGACGAGCCGATCGACGAGCGCGCCCGGGCGCCTGTCGCGACGTCGAGCTCGAGGTCGGCGACCTCGGCGTAGAGCGGCTCGCGGACGGTGGCCAGCCGGGCCAGGTTGGCCGCCGGGTCGTCGCCCAGCAGCGGCCGGTGCGTGCCGGTGGTCACCCGCCGGGCCAGGACCGCGACCTCGGTGCGCAGCCAGACGACGAGCCCTCCGGCGGCCGCGGCCTGGCGGATGAGCCGACGGTTCGTGGGGTCGAGCACGGCTCCGCCGGCAGCGGCGATGACCGCCGGCGTCGGGTCGGCCAGGCCGTCGGCCAGCGCGGCAGCCTCCTCGGCCCGGAACCCGCCCTCGCCCGAGGCCTCGAACAGCTCGGCCACCGTGTGGCCGGTGCGGGCCTCGACCATCTCGTCGCTGTCGAAGAAGGGTCGCCCGAGCCGCTCGGCCAGCAGCCGGCCCACCGTCGTCTTGCCCGTGCCCATCATCCCGACCAGCACGACGTGGCCCGGATGGCTCCGCAGATCGGTCACGTCGGGTCGTCGCCGGTCTGGCTGCGCGTCGCCGGTCTGGTGCGCGTCGAAGGCCAGGCCCTCGTCCCAGTTGAGCGGTGCGTCGTCGGTGGCGACGGGCACGGCCACCCGCGCCGCTGCATCTCGGACCTGCTGCTGATAGGCGTGGTGGTTGCGGACGAGCTCGCCGATCGAGTCGCCGCCGAACTTGCGCAGCACCTCGTCGGCCAGCACGAGCGCCGTCATGGTCTCGGCCACCACGCCCATGGCCGGCACCGCGGTGACGTCGGTGCGCTCCTTGAACGAGACGGTCTCCTCCTTGGTGGCGGTGTCGACGGTGCCGAGCGTCGGTCGGTTGAGCGTGGCCAGCGGCTTCATCGCCACGCGGGCCACGAGGAGCTCGCCGGTGGTGATGCCACCCTCGAGCCCGCCGGCCCGGGTGGTCTCCCGCTGGTAACGGGACCGCTCGGCATCCCAGGAGATGGCGTCGTGCGCCTCGCTCCCCCGTCGGCCGGCGTTGTCCCAGCCGTCGCCGATCTCGACGCCCTTGACCGCCTGGATGCTCATCAGCGCCTGGGCCAGCAGGCCGTCGAGCTTGCGGTCCCAGTGGACGTGGCTGCCCAGCCCGACCGGCAGCCCGTAGGCGAGCACCTCGACGAGACCGCCCAGCGAGTCGCCCTCCTTGGCCGCCTGCTTGATCTCGGCGACCATCGCGTCGGCCGCCGCGGGGTCGAAGCAGCGCACCTGCGAGTCGTCGACGAGCTCGAGATCGGACGGCTTGGGCCGGACGCCAGCGGTGGCCTGCACCGACCCGATGGCGACGACGTGCGACACGATCTCGACGCCGATGGACGCCAGCAGCACCTTGGCCACCGCACCGGCGGCCACCCGCGCCGCGGTCTCCCGGGCCGAGGCCCGCTCGAGCACGTCACGGGCATCGACGAAGTCGTACTTCTGCATGCCGGCGAGGTCGGCGTGCCCGGGGCGGGGCCGGGTGAGCGGGTTGGCCGTGCGGCCGGGAGCGGGCGACATCTCCTCGGTCCACTTGCGCTCCCACTCGGTGTTGCCGATCTCGATGGCGATCGGCGATCCGAGGGTGCGGCCGTGGCGCACGCCGCTGAGGATCGTGACGCTCGTCCTGCTCGAAGCGCATGCGAGGCCCGCGACCGAAGCCGAGCCGACGACGACCGAGCTCGGCCTGGATCTCCTCGACCGTGACCGGGAGGCCGGCCGGCATGCCCTCGAGGATCACGACGAGGGCCCGGCCGTGCGACTCGCCGGCGGTCAGGAAGCGAAGCATCCGATCAATCTACTGGTCGGTCCGCTACTGATCCGCCCGACGAATCGGCGCTCGAAGCCTGCATGGCTCAGGCGTTGAGGGCGGTGGTGACGATGTTGGCCGAGGTGAGCACGACGACCAGCGCCCCGAACGCCAGGAAGGGACCGAACGGGATGGCGGCGTTGCGGCCCCGGATGGCCCACAGCGCGAGGCCGGCGACCGAGCCGATGACGAACCCGACGAGCATCGCCCAGAGCACGAGGCGGAAGGTCGTGAGGTAGTCGGGAGCCAGCCACCCGAGGTAGAGGCCCATCACTGCGGCGAGCTTGACGTCACCGAACCCCATCCCCCGGGGCGAGATCAGGTGCACCACCAGCAGGAACAGGAAGTAGATCGCTGCGCCGGCCAGCGCGTACTGGATCTGGGTGGCCTCTCCGACCCGGATGGACTCGACCACGACCAGCGCCAGCGATGCCACCATGGCCGGCAGCACGATCCGGTCGGGCAGTCGGTAGCACTGGATGTCGATGACCGACACCGTGATGAGCATGGCCGTGAGGCCGAGGTAGCCGATGATGACGAGGGCCGGCTGATCGTCGAAGCGGTGGCCCATCAGGGTGAACAGCACGACGAGGGAGATGTACAGGAACAGGTACCACCCGCGGGTGCGGACGCCGGGAAGAGGCCGCAGCGGCTCGTTGCCGGGAACGCGGTCGATCAGCACACCGGCGAACCACGCCACGGGCAGGGACGCGACAGCACAGATGACAGGGACGGCGGTCATGGCGTGGAGTGGGATCCGTAGCCGGGAGGCGACGGGCGATCAGCCGTTGACCGAGCCGAGGAACTTCAACAGGAGGCCACGGTTGATGGGCTCCTCGTCGTCGTCGACCTCGGCCAGGGCGGCCTCGCGCTCCTCCTGGGTGGTGGCCTTGGCCGCCGCCGCGACGGCCTTGGCCGCCTTGGGGCTGAGGTTGGCGAGCTGACGGGCGATCTCGGCCGCATCAGCCGGATCGGCCGGATCGTCGTCGATGACCGCCGGCTCGGGCTCCGACCCGACCGACTCGCCACCGAAGCTCGGCGGCTCGATCACGAGGGCGCCGGGATCGAAGGACTCGCTCGTGAACGCGCCAGCGGGCGCCGGGCTCTCGGGCTCGACCACGCTGAGCAGCGGCGTCTCGCGCTCCGGCTCGGTCGGGACGGTGAAGTCGTCCACCTCCGAGGACGGCTCGAAGACGGGCTCGAACGCCGGAGCGGGAGCGGGCTCGAACACCGGTGACTCGAACTCGGGAGCGGCCGGGGCCGTCGCCGCGCCGATCGGCGCATCGCCCAGCTCGACCAGACCGTCCTCGATCAGCTCCTTGACGGTGCGCGAGACGGGCAGCTCGCCCAGCTGCAGCACGTCGCCGAGGCCGCCGACGGTGATGCCGCCACCGATGGCCACGATCTCGGCCCAGCGGTCACGCCCGAGGGTGACCTCGTCGCTGGGCAGCTCGGAGCTGAGGGACACCCAGCCGCTGAGCGAGGGCACGACAGCTTCGATGGACTTCCACTCGTCGAGCATCGCCTCGGCGGCTTCGAGCGTCGGCTCGACATCAGCCGGGGCCCCGCCGTCGGAGGCCAGGGAGTCGGCGTCGAAGACGAAGTCGCCCTCCTTGAACCGCAGCAGCTCGAACACCACCTCGGACGCTCCATCGGCGAGCGGCGCGCCGCTGGCCTCGCTGGCGATGATCGACCCGCCGTCGAGCCAGATGCTGCCCGACCCACGGCCACCGGTCAGCCGGAGCTGCCCGGTCTTCTTGGTCGAGGCCAACAGGCGCAGAACGTCGGGAAGGGCAAAGGTTTCGAGCGTGCCCTGAAGAGCCACGATGACCTCCGAGAAGGGGATGGACGGGTCTCCATCGGCAGACTGGTGCCGAAATTGGAGGATTTTCGATCGGGTCGGCGAGAACTGGCGCCGCGAACCGGGTGTCGCGGCCGGAGAGGATCCTGCGAACCTAGTCGCCGGTACGGGCAGTCGGCTCGTCCTGTGGGTCCACCGCTCGACGCATCGCGGCCACCGGGGCCGGCGTTCCTGTCCAGAGCTGGAAGGCCTCCGCCGCCTGGTGGACGAGCATGCCGAGCCCGTTCAGGGTGCGCAGGCCCCGGGCCCCGGCCGCCGCCAGCAGCGGGGTCACGGCGGGGAGGTAGACGAGGTCGGCGACCAGAGCGGCCCCGGGAAGAGCGGCCAGCGCCATAGCCTCCAGCGGCATCGAGGTCGAGTCCATGCCGACCGAGGTGGCGTTGACCAGCAGGTCGGCCGCGGCCAGGTGCTGGTCGAGGTCGGTGGTCGGCGCCGTCGAGCCGGACGGGACCGGCGAGCGCGGCCGCGGCCAACGCCTTGTCGCTCGAGCGGTTCACGACGGTGATCGCGGACGCGCCGACCCGGCCAGGGCCAGGACCACCGCCCGGGCCGCTCCGCCGGCACCGAGCACGACGCAGCGCCGACCGAACGGATCGAACGCCGCGTCGGCTCGCAGGGAGGCCAGGAAGCCGGCGCCGTCGGTGTTGTGACCGACGAGGCGGTCCCCGTTACGGACGACGCAGTTGACCGCGCCGAGCTGGTCGGCCTGTGGGCTGCGCTCGTCGACCAGCTCGGCCACATCGGTCTTGTGGGGCATGGTCACCGACAGCCCGTCGATGCCCAGCGCCCGCATGGCGTCGAGCGCGCCGGCCGCGCCGCCGCTCGGCACCTCGAACGCCAGGTAGGCCCAGTCGAGGCCGACGGCTGCGAACGCGGCGTTGAAGATCGCCGGCGAGCGGCGAGTGGCGGATCGGGTCGCCGATCACCGCCGCCAGTCGGGTGGCCCCCGACAGGTTCATCCGCCGAGCAGGCCTTGCTGCTCGGCCTTCTTCTTGGCCTTCAGGAAATCGTTGTAGTCGGCGGTGAAGTAGTGCCCGCCGTCGGCGTCGGCGAGCACGTAGTAGAGCCAGTCGCCATCCGCCGGGTTCAGCGCAGCCTCGAGCGAGCTCTGTCCGGGAGCGCCGATCGGCGTCGGCGGGAGCCCGGCCACCTTGCGCAGGTTGTAGGGCGAGTCCGACTTCAGCTGCGACGCGGTGAGCGCCTTGCCCTTGATCCCGAGACCGAACTCGAGCGAGGCGTCGATCTCGAGGCGCTGCTTCGCATCCAGCCGGTTGTAGATCACCCGGGCGATCTTCGGCCGGTCCTCGGGCAGCTTGGCCTCGCGCTCGATCATCGAGGCCATGATGATCACCTGGTAGGGCGAGAGGCCGACCTTGTCCTGGGACTGGTCGAGCCCGATGCTGTCGCCCACCTGCTCGAACTGCGTGACCATCTGCTGCACGAGCTTCTGCTCGTCGACCTCGTCGCCCTTCGACACCTCGTAGGTGGCCGGGAACAGGAGGCCCTCGAGGCTGGTGACCCCGTCGGGCTGGTACTTCGAGCGCACGGTGGCGAGCGCGGTGTCGAGCTCGGTCGGATCCATCTCGGGGAACGTCTCGAGGATCTTGGCCCGTGATGTCGCTGACCCACAGTCCCTCGGGGATCGTGATCGTCCGCGTGACCGGCGGCAGCGGGCCCTTCTTGAGCCGGTCACCACGTTGTTCATCGAGTCGTTGAGCGTGAGCCGTCGTACTCGCCGGCCTTGAACGGCCCGGCGTCCTTGAACTTCACGTAGTACTGGAAGACCACGGCGCTGCTGATGACGCCCTTGTTCTCGAGCAGGGTGCCGATCTGGGTCGTGCTCGACCCGGTGGGGATCGGTGAGCGTGACCGGCTCGCCGGGGTCACCCGGGCGGGTCGAGCTGGCGGGTGACCCACCAGCCGCCGAGCGGCCAGGACGACGCCACCAGCACGGCCAGCACGCCGGCCACGGCGTAGACGGCCCTGCGCAGCATGCTGCGCTCGGGCGGCAGGTACACGTAGTCGCCGTCGTCCGCGACGGCGCCGTCGCGGCCTCGTCAGACCGGGTCGATCGGTTCGACGGTCGGGTCAGGTCGTCGCGTCGTCGTCGGAGGCAGGGGATCAGGTCCGATTCGGGGAGACGAGGCCGGCCGTCGAGCCAGGCCTGGAGCATCACCGCGGCGGCCACCTTGTCGATGATCCGGCGACGGGCGTCGGCCTTCATGTTGCGCTCCATGAGGCTGCGGTCGGCGGTGACGGTCGTGAGGCGTTCATCGTAGGTCTCGACCGGGAGGGCGGTGGTGGCACCCAGCGCTCGGCCTCGGCCGCGTAGGCGACCGCCGTCGGGCCCATGGAGCCGTCGAGCGACAGCGGGAGGCCCGACCACGATGCGCTCGGCCTCGACCTCGGCGGCGATCTCGAGCAGGCGGCGGTGGTCGCGCTGCTCGTCGCCGCTGCGGGCCACGACCTCGTAGGGCTGGCCAGCACGCCGCCCGAGTCGCTGACGGCCACGCCGATGCGCTTCGAGCCCGAGGTCGATGCCGATCGCCCGCACCGACCGACCTCCGCGAGGCGTGGTCAGGCTCGACGGGTCCCGGCACGGACCGGCTCAGGCAAGGGGCGGGATGCCGGCCACGGTGCGGACCGCATCGAGCGCAGCGTCGATCGCCCCGGGGTCCTTGCCGCCGGCGACGGCCAGCTCGGCGTTCTTGCCCGTGCCGCCCTTGACCAGTCTTGGCGCGTCGGCGATGAGCTCGGACGCGTGGAGCCCGCTGTCGGCGGTGCACGGCGGCGACGATGGCCGCGCCGCCGCCCGGCGGGCGCGCCGCCGAGCACGACGGCCCGGATCGCCGGGCTGGTCGCGCACGGCCAGGGCGAGCTCGCGGAGGTCGTCGCGCTCGAGGCCGTCGACCCGGGCGACCACCACGCCGTCGACGGCGCCGCGCGACCAGCTCGTCGGCCCGGCTGCGGGCCGCCTGGCGGCGCAGGTCCTTCAGCTCGTCGCGGAGCTCCTTGACCTCGGCCACCCGGCGCTCGACCGCGTCGACGACCTCGTCGTCGGCCACGCCGAGGGCAGCGGCGACCTGACCCAGTCGGGCCTCGTCGCGACGCAGCCGCTCGATCGGGCCGAACCCGGTGACGGCCTCGATGCGGCGCAGGTTCGACCCGATCGAGCCCTCGCTGACGATCTTGACCGGGCCGATGTCGCCGGTGGCGCGCACGTGGGTGCCGCCGCACAGCTCGGTCGAGTGCGGACCGGCCTCGAGCACCCGCACGATGTCGCCGTACTTGTCGCCGAAGAAGGCGATGGCGCCGAGCTGCTCGGCGAACTCCTTCGTGGTCTCGTAGTGGCGCACCGGATCGTTGGCGAGGATCTCGGCGTTGGCGAGGTCCTCGATGCGGACGAGCTCGTCGGGCGTGACGGCCTCGTAGTGGCTGAAGTCGAACCGCAGGCGGTCGGGGTCGACCAGCGAGCCCTGCTGCTTGACGTGCTCGCCGAGCACCTCGCGCAGGGCCCAGTGCAGCAGGTGGGTGGCGGTGTGGTTGCGGCGGATGGCGTTGCGCCGATCGACGTCGATGGCCACGACCGCGTCCTGCCCCTCGGCGATCTCGCCGTCGGTGATGCGCGACCTCGTGGCGGTGCACGCCGGGCACGGCGTAGACGGTGTCGAGCACGCGTGGCCGTGCCGGTGTCGGTGCGGATCGTGCCGGTGTCGCCGACCTGGCCACCGCTCTCGGCGTAGAACGGCGAGCGGTCGAGCACGATCGAGAGGTCGTCGCCCTCTCGCGGACCACGGCCAGCACGCGAGCCTTCGTCTCGAACTCGTCGCGGCCGGTGAACTCCGTCGGCCCGAACTGCTCGGCCAGCTCCTGGTAGGCCTCGAGGTCGGCGTCGGCGCGCGCCGCTCTGGCGGGCCGTCCTTGGCCCGCTGCTTCTGCTCGGCCATCTCCTCGGCGAAGCCGGCCTCGTCGACGTCGATGCCGCGTTCGAGCGTGATCTCGCGGGTCAGCTCGAGGGGGAAGCCGTGGGTGTCGTGCAACAGGAAGGCCGTGGCCCCCGACAGACGTCGGCCTTCGGCGCACCTCGTCGAGCGCGCGCTCGAGGATGGCGGTGCCCTGCTTGAGCGTCTGGCGGAAGCGCTCCTCTTCGCGAGCCACCACGTTGCGCACGAAGTCGTGGTTCTTGACCAGGTCCGGGTAGGCCTCGCCCATGACCTCGACCGTGGTGTCGACGAGCTCGGGCGTGACGAGGTCGTCGACGTCGAGCAGGTAGGCGTGGCGCACGGCCCGGCGGATGATGCGGCGCAGCACGTAGCCGCGACCCTCGTTGGACGGGAACACGCCGTCGCTGACGAGGAAGCTCATCGTGCGGGCGTGCTCGGCCAGGATCCGCAGCGACACGTCGTCGGCGTCGGACCGACCGAGCACCCGACCGGTGACCGACTGGGCCGACTCGACGAGCGGGGCCAGCACGTCGATGTCCCACACCGAGTCCTTGCCCTGCAGCACGCCGAGGATGCGCTCGAGGCCGGCGCCGGTGTCGATGTTCTTCTTCGGCAGCTCGGTGTCCGCACCGTCGCGATCGCGGTTGAACTGCATGAACACGAGGTTCCAGATCTCGAGGAACCGGGCCTCGCTGCCGTGGGCCGGGCCGCCGTCGTCGCCGTAGCGCTCGCCCAGGTCGACGAAGATCTCGGAGTTGGGGCCGCAGGGCCCCGGCGGACCGCCGGGAGGGCCCCACCAGTTGTCCGCCAGCCGCTGGATGCGCTCGGGCCGCACACCGGCCTGCTCGACCCACAGCAGCGTCGGCCTCGTCGTCGTCGGAGTGGACGGTGATCCACATCTGGTCGGGGTCGATGCCGAACAGGTTGGTGACCATGTCCCAGGCCATAGGGATGGCCTCGGACTTGAAGTAGTCGCCGAAGCTGAAGTTGCCCAGCATCTCGAAGAAGCTGAGGTGGCTGTGGTCGCGGCCCACCTCCTCGAGGTCGTCGTCCTTTCCGTTGACCCGCACGCACTTCTGCACGGTGGTGGCCCGGGTGTAGATGGGCTGCTCCTCGCCGAGGAAGTAGGGCTTGAACGGCACCATGCCCGCCACCGTGAACAGCAGGTCGGGGTCGTGCGGGATCAGGCTCGCCGACGGGACGACCGTGTGCCCGCGGTCGGAGAAGAACTGCAAGAAGGCGCGACGCAGCTCGTTGGCAGTCAGGGGGTTCATGGCCCGCCCAGCCTACTGAGCGCGGCGGATGGGCCCGTCCCGAGAATCGCGTCGACCGTCGAGGGTCGGTTGGAGCCGGTCGATCAGCTCGTGCCGTCGGGCCGGGCGGAGGCGGCCGTCGAGCTCCGCGGTGATGCGGTCCTCGGCCTCGGCCATCGCGCCCCGACCGTCGGCGATCGCGGCCCGCAGGTTGTCGCCAACCACCAGACCGACGGTGCGGGCCCCACGACCGACTGTCCGAGCGGTGCCCACCAACGTGTCCGCGACGCGGTCCGGTGCCAGTCGGCCCCGCTCCTCCCGGATGCGCACATAGGCGTAGACGGAGGCGCCGGCACCGCTGGCTGCCCCCACGGTGAACCAGATCGTCCGCTTGAACATCAGGTCGCCTCTCCCGACATCAGCGCGCCTCTCCCGACATCAGGCCGCGCGTCCCTTGGACCGTGGCGCATCGCCACTCGACAGGCCCCGTCGCGACCGGCTACCGGTCGGGCCGAGCGAGGGTGGGGCCGGGCGACCGACGAGCCGGCGCGCTCCCCGACCGAGCCCCTTGCCCAGCGCGACCGTGCGGATGACCGGAGCCCGGAACGCGAGGTAGCCCAGCCGGGACGCCGAGTCGACGGTGGCGGAGATGGCCTCGGCCGTGTCGAGCAGGTCGTCGACCCGCTCGACCTCGGCGCCGGCGCGCTCGACGGTGTCACGGAGCTCACCCATCAGCGGGACGGCTTCTCCCTGCAGCGAGTCCAGGGTCGAGCGCAGGCTCGCGCAGGGTCCGCAGCAGCGCCTGCGCCAACAGGGCCATGGCCACGATCACCCCGATCATGACCACCGAGAGGACGACGGCGGCGAGATCCCCTGCGGTCACGCGCCAGACTCCCCTGCGGTCATGTGTCGACCTCACGCAGATCCGGCGAACCGTCGGCAGCCCGACGCGATCGGCGGGCCGTCATGACCTCGATGACCTCGCGCTCGTGGCCGTGGCTCGACGGTTCGTAGTAGACGCGGCCCTCGAGCTCGGCCGGCCGGTACTGCTGGTCGACCCATCCCTCCTCGTGATCGTGGGGGTAGTCGTATCCCGTGCCGTGGCCCAGGCTCTTGGCTCCCTGGTAGTGGGCGTCGCGGAGGTGGTTCGGGACCTCACCGGCGCCCTGCTCGCGCACGTCGGCGCGGGCTCGGCCCAGCGCCGTCGTCACCCGGTTCGACTTGGGCGCGGTGGCCAGGTGAATGACCGCCTGGGCCAGGTTGAGCTGCGCCTCGGGAAGACCCACGAACTCGACGGCGTGGGCCGCGGCGTTGGCCACCAGCAGGCTCATGGGGTCGGCGGCGCCGACGTCCTCGGAGGCCAGGATCACCAGCCGGCGGGCGATGAACCGGGCGTCCTCCCCCGACTCGAGCATGCGGGCCAGCCAGTAGAGCCCGGCATCGGGATCGGACCCCCGGATGCTCTTGATGAACGCGCTGATCACGTCGTAGTGGTCGTCGCGCCCGTAGCGGAGGGCCTTGGTGCCGAGCGCGGCCTCGGCGTCGGCCAGGGTGACCACCGGCGGCTCGCTGCGCTCATGGGCCAGCGCCACGGCGACCTCGAGGCTGGTCAGCGCGTGGCGACCGTCGCCGGCCGCCCGATCGGCGAGGTGGACCAGTGCGTCAGGCTCCGCGGTGGCCCGCTCGGCCTCGAGCCCCCGCTCGAGGAGCGTGGCCACCGCCTCGGGCGACAGCGGTTCGAGGCGGAACAGGGTGGAGCGCGACAGCAGCGGAGGGTTGACCTCGAAGTACGGGTTCTCGGTCGTGGCCCCGACCAGCACCAGCAGGCCGCTCTCCACCGACGGCAGCAGCGCGTCCTGCTGGGCCTTGTTGAAGCGGTGGACCTCGTCGAGGAAGAGGATCGTGCCCTGGTCGCGCTGGCCCAGTCGGTCGCGGGCGCCCTGGGCCACCTCCCGCACGTCCTTCACCGTGGCGGTGACCGCCGACAGCTGCACGTAGGCCTTGGCGGTGGTGTGGGCGATCAGCTGGGCCACCGTGGTCTTGCCCGTTCCCGGTGGGCCCCAGAGGATCACCGACGACAGGCGGTCGGCCTCGATCAGGGTGCGCAACGGCCGGCCCCGCCCCAGCAGGTGCTCCTGGCCCACGACGTCGTCGAGCGTGGCCGGTCGCATCCGGGCGGCCAACGGCGCCTGACGGGTGAGCCGGTCTTCCGCCGCGGCGGCGAACAGGTCGGCCGGCGGGGACGAGCTGGGCATGGGGTGAGGGTAGTTCCTCCGCCCTGGGGTCCCGAGGTGCAACGATGGCCGCTGTGGAGACCCAGAACGTCATCGCCGCGCTCCCGCCGTGGGCGGCGGCACTGGTGTGGATCGCGGCCATCGCCGGGGCGGCGTTGTTCGTCTACCGGCGGATCACCGGGGCCACCCGGCCGAAGCCCTCCCTCTCCGACGACCCGCTCGTCGATCCGGTGGGCGCCCCCGACGCCGGCCCCGCCGTCCCGTCGGCCTTCTTCGTCGACCCGACGACCGATCGGCCCGGCATCCCGCTGGGTGGGTCGCCCGACACACGGACCGGGCCGGCCGCCGTCGGGCCCCCGGTTCGGCCCGACGAGCCGACCGACGCCAGCCAACCCACGGCTGCGGCCGCTCCGGACGCACCAGGGCCGAACGCCGGCTCGACCCGGGCCGGGTACTTCGCCCCGACCGGGCAGGGCGACGGCACCGAACCCGTGGCGGGCGCTCGGCGCCTCACCGTGGCCGAGGCCCTCAGGGGCGTGGACATGCCCTGTGGCCTGAGCCCGGTCGTCGACGGGTCCGTCTCGATCCCGAACCCCTTCCGGGTGGCCTTCCTGACCACCACCTCCGATGCGGGCGTGGTCGGGGCGACCATGGGCGACGAGCTCGAGCGGCTCGGCTACCAGCTCACCACCGCGACGGCCACCGAGGTCCTGGCCCGAAAGCCGGGCATCGAGCTGCGGGTCGTGCTCTACCCGGCGCCGGCCAAGGCCACACGCGGCCTCGACCCGCTGTTCCCGGTGGCGCCTGCCGGCTCGGTCGGCATCGAGTTCTCGACCTGACGGAACCGCCGTGACCTGGCGCGACCTGAGCGCACCGACCGACCGGTCAGGTCGGCTTGGGCAGGAGCCGCAGGCCGAGCTCGGTCAGCTGCGCCGGATCGATCGGCGTGGGCGCGGAGGTGAGCGGGTCGGTGCCGGACTGCGTCTTCGGGAAGGCGATCACCTCACGGATGTTCTCCTCGCCGGCCAGCAACGCGACCAACCGGTCGATGCCGAACGCGAAACCGGCGTGCGGCGGTGCCCCGAAGCGGAACGCGTCGAGCAGGAACCCGAACTTCAGCTCGGCCTCTTCGGCCCCGATGCCGAGCAGCTCGAAGATCCGGGTCTGGATGTCCGAGCGGTGGATCCGGACGCTGCCCGAGCCCAGCTCCCACCCGTTGAGCACCAGGTCGTAGGCCTGGCTGCGGATCTTCAGCAGATCGGACGGGTCCGTGCTGTCGAGGAGGGCCCAGTCCTCCTCGTGGGGCATCGTGAACGGATGGTGCGCCGAGATCGGACGGCCGTCGTCGCCGATCGACTCGAACAGCGGGAAGTCGACCACCCACAAGAAGTGGAAGCCGCCCTCGTTGACCGGCGGACGACCGAGTTCGAGCCGCAGCAGCCCCAGCACGTGGTTGACCTTCCGACGGACGTCGGCGACCAGGAGCACGAGGTCGCCCGGCTCCGCGGCGAGGGTCGTCACGATGCCGGCCAGCTCGGCCTCGGACAGGAACTTGGCGACCGGCGAGTTGAGCGACGGCACGGTGGCGCCCTCAGCCGGAGCCTCGACCCGCATCCAGACCAAGCCCTTCGCTCCCCAGAGCTTGGCCTTGTCGGTGAGGTCGTCGAGCTGGCTGCGGGACTTCTCGGCCCCACCCTCCACCCTGATGCCCTTGACCGCGTCAGCCTGGAAGGCCTTGAACCCCGTGGCGCTGAGGACCTCGGTGAGGTCGACGAGCTCCATCCCGAACCGGACGTCGGGCTTGTCCGTGCCGAACCGCTCGTCGGCCTCGTGCCAGGTCATCTGGGGGAACATCGACTGGTCCCGACCGGCGGTGACGACCGGTCGTTGACCGGTGGCTGCCTCGGTGGCGGCGGCGACGGCTTCGGAGATGAACGCCAGCACCTCGGCCTGGCTCACGAAGCTGGCCTCCGCATCGAGCTGCATGAACTCGAACTGCCGATCGGCTCGAAGATCCTCGTCACGGAGGCATCGGGCGATCTGGTAATAGCGGTCCATGCCGCCGACCATGCAGAGCTGCTTGAAGAGCTGCGGGCTCTGGGGCAATGCGTAGAAGCTGCCCGGTGACAGCCGCGAGGGCACGACGAAGTCGCGGGCCCCTTCAGGGGTCGACGCGATCAACATCGGGGTCTCGATCTCGGTGAATCCCTGGCCCTCCATGGCCGTGCGCAGCGCGCTGTTGACCCGGGCCCGAAGCCGTAGGTTGCCCTGCATGCGATCGGAACGAAGGTCGAGATAGCGGTGCCGCAACCGGACCGTCTCGTCGACATCAACCCGTTCGTCGATCGGGAACGGCGTCGGGTCGGACGCGCTGAGGATCTCGACCTGGCACGGGGCCAGCTCGACCGCTCCGGTCGGCAGCGCGGCGTTCTCGGTGCCGTCGGGCCGCTGGCGGACCGTGCCGGTGACCCGCACGACGTACTCGTTGCGCAGCACCTTGGCGCCGTCCACGACGCACTGGACGATGCCCGTGCGATCACGCACGTCGATGAAGGCCAGGTGCTCGCCGTGCTCCCGGCGCCGCGCCACCCACCCGCACACCGCGACCTCGCGGCCCACGTCGCCGAGGCGGAGCTCCCCGGCGTAGTCGGTGCGCATCGGTCCCCGAACCGGATCGGGCGCGTCGGACGGGTCGCCGGACGAGGCTGCGGTGGGATGGGGGTCGGGGGTGGTGGTCACAAGGATCCTCGGTCGGATGGATGGCTTCAGGAGCGGGCCGCGAGCAGGTGCTGGAGGTGCTCGATCAGGTCGGTGCGGGCCAGCTCGGTCTGGCCGCTCGCGCCGCGCAGGTCGCGCACGGTGGCGGTGCCGGCGGCCAGTTCGTCGTCACCGATGATCACCGCCAGCGCCGCGCCCGACCGGTCGGCCCCCTTCATCTGGGACTTCATCGAGCGTGGGGCACCGGTGTCGCCGGCGAACGCCCGGTCCGCGGCGATGCCGGCCCGCCGGAGCTCGAAGCTCAGGTCACGGGCGGTCTCGCCGCCGGTGACGTCGACCACGAACACCTCGACCCGAGGGCCCGGTGCGCCGAACACGCCCTCGGCATCGCAGGTGGCGAGGATCCGCTCGATGCCTGTACCGAAGCCGATGCCCGGGGTGGGCGGACCGCCCAGCGACTCGGCCAGGCCGTCGTAGCGCCCACCGCCACCGATGGTGTTCTGGGCCCCGCCGATCTGCGGCGCTCTGGAACTCGAAGGCGGTGTGCGTGTAGTAGTCGAGGCCGCGCACGAGGCGAGGCTCGATGCGGAAGCCGATGCCGACGGCGTCGAGACCGCGCTGCACCCGCTCGAAGTGCGCGGCGGCATCCGGCGACAGGCTCTCGAGCAGCAGCGGTGCATCGGCGACCACCGCCTGGCTGGCTGCCCGCTTCGAGTCCAGGACCCGCATCGGGTGGGCCTCGACCTTCTCCTGGTCCTCGGGGTCGAGATCGGCGATGCGGCCCACGAGGAACGAACGCAGCCGGTCGATGTAGTGCGTCCGGTCGGTCGGCGTGCCGATGGAGTTGATCACCAGGTCGACCTGGCGAAGGCCCAACGACCGGTAGAAGTCGTGCAGCATCGCCACGATCTCGACGTCGAGATCGGGGTCGGCCGGACCGAGGGCCTCGGCCCCCAGCTGGTGGTGCTGGCGGAACCGGTTGGCCTGGGCCCGCTCGTAGCGGAAGCTCGGCGCCGCGTACCAGACCTTCCAGGGCGTGGGCGGACGGTGCTGGACGTAGGCGCGCACGACGGACGCGGTGCCCTCGGGTCGCAGGGCGATGTGACGCCCGCCCTTGTCGAGGAAGTCGTACATCTCCTTGCGGACGACGTCGGTGCCCTCACCGACGCGGCTGAAGACGCCCATCTCCTCGAACATGGGGCTCTGCAGCAGTCCGTAGCCGGCCCGACCGACGTGCTCGGCGAACCTGGCGATCAGCGCCTGCCAGCGATCCGAGTCCGGCGGCAGGATGTCCTGGGTTCCCTTCGGCGCCTGGAACGGCTGGGCGCGTCGCGGTTCCTCAGGTGATTCGGGCACGGCGGCACGTTAGTGGAGCGACCCCTGTGCTCCCGAACCGATTGGCCCTCGCTCGCGAACCGATCGGCAGCTCCGGGCCGGCAGGACTCAGCGGCAGGTTCGGGCGAGGCGGGCCAGACGTCGGGCATCGACGTCACCCCTCCGGGAGACGAGCACGGCCAGTTCGGTGAGATCGGCGCGCTCCTTCGAGACCGCGGCGACCCCGCCCTGGCGGAAGCGGGCTCGGTTGACGAGCATCGGCAGGCACCGGTCGGGCCGGGCCCACATGCCCACGGTCGGAAGGCTGAGCTCTGCGGGGACCTCGTCGCCATCGTCGAGGGCCGAGGTGCGGTCGAAGTGCACCACCGGATCGGCGTCGCCGACCACGACCATCGGGGACGCATCGTCACGCAGGTCGATCACGACGTCGTGGCTGCGCAGGCCCGGCGGCTCGGGATCGATGGAGAACTCCAGGTCGAAGCGTTGCTCACGGAGGTCGATCACCGGCACGTCGAAGCGCAGATCGATCGAGTCGTCGACGCGGGGACCGCTCGGTTCCGCCTGGAAGAGCGCCTCCACCAGTTGCACCTGCTCCATGCCACCAACCCCTCGTGCCAGCATCCATCAGGCGACCCGCTCGCCCATTGCGGTGTGCACGTTGTACCGGAATGTCGGCGACCGTGCCACCGATCGTGTCAATGAGCCGTGCAGCCCATCGCCGGAGACGGTCCGCGACGTCCCTGTCAACTGCTTCGCAACCCCAACGCGATCCGTGGCCGACCGCCGTCGGAACGTGCCCTGACGCGCATCGACCCCCACCCGGACCGCCTGGCCGGATGGGGGCCGATGCCCGCCGAGGCGGGTCGATCAGCGACGAGCGTCGATCAGAGACCGGCGGCCTTGAGCACTGCCGGGGCGACGCCGACCTCGCGCCATGCCGCCCGGGTGATGCCCTTGCGGTCGCTGTAGGGCTTCGCCGCGGCAACGAACGCTGCCTCCAGCGCGCCGATGTCCACCTTGTCGTCCGCCACCGCCAACTCGGCCTGCAGGTCGAGCCGCTCCTGGATGAGACCCACCCGCTTCAGCGGATCGGCGCCGGCCATGTCGTTGTCGATCGCATCGAGGCGCTTGGCGATCGATTCCGGCGTGCGCTTGCGACCCCGCTTGGGAGCGTTGGCCTCGACGGCATCGAGATAGGCCCGAACTGCCCGACCCTGTTCACGACCCTCGGCCAGTGCAGCTTTGTGTGCATCGGTCATCGGCGTCTTGGTGCGAGCGGTGCCCTTCTTGGCGGTCGGCATTTGTGTCTCCTGAGGTTGGCGGATTTCGCCATGGAGCATACAGAGGGCGGCACTCCTGATGAAATTGCCCTCCGCCGGAACGTGCCTGATTGCGAGCACAGGGGGCCCGGATCGCGGCCTGGGACGCGCCGCTCCCCCCGTCACGTCGGTACTTGTCCGGCGCGATCGGGGGGAGCTCCACATGCGGACCCTACGGTGTCAAGAGGCCTGCTCCGCTGGAAGCCGGTGCCGGGACATGACCCGGCACTCCCAGCACCGCATTGAGGGCGTTGACCTCGCCGTGGCCGAAGAACCCGTTGCGTGCGGGGGTCCCGGTGCACGTCGCCGTGTAGACGTCGGACAGGCCGGGATACACGAACGTGGCCGGGTCCGGACAGGGCGTCGGATTGGCGCTGCGATACAGGATGGCCTCGGTGACAGCCGGCGGCAGACCGAAGCGGGCGCCGAAGCCGGAGCCGTAGCGGGCGATGACCAGGGCGGCCACACCGACGGCGTGCGGCGACGCCATCGACGTGCCCTGCAGGTACTGGTAGTACGAGCAGGGGCCGGCGGTGCAGTCCTTCACCACGAAGTTCGTCGTGGGCTCGCCTGCCTCGTCGATGTCACCGTTGGCGCGCCCGACGGCCTCCGGGTACGGCGCCAGGATGAGGTTCTTCGGCGTGGCGTAGTCCGGCGTGCCGAAGTACTCCCGGTAGTCACCGCCGGGTGCGGCCACCTCGGACTGCTCGATGCCGAAGTTCGAGTAGTACGCCTTGCGTCCGGAAGGTCCGGTGGACGTCACGCCGATCACGTGCTTCGCCTCGGTCGGGAGGTTCAGGCAGCTGTTGTCGACGTCACGGTCATAGGCCGCATCGGGCGGGAAGTCCGGGCTGGTGTCGTCGAACGTCGGGTTGCCGAGATCGGTGTGCTCGTTGCCCATCGCCGAGATCAGCGTGACGCCCTTGCGATGGGCGTAGTTGATGGCGCGTTGGGTGGCCGAGATGATGGTGCGCTGCTCGATCTGGGCCTCGCGTGAGTCGGCCGGGTTGGACTTGCAGTTGTACAACCACGGGTCGATGTAGAAGCTCATGTTGACGACGTCGAGCCCGATGTCGCCGGCGTAGGTCATGGCGTCGACGAACGGACCGATGAAGAAGTAGCCGGAGTCCTGACCGGCTCGGACGTTGACGAGGTCGACGCCCGGGGCGACGCCCTCGATCCCGATGCCGTTGCGGGGCGAGCCGATGGTGCCGGCCACGTGGGTGCCGTGCCCGTCCTCGTCGACGTCAGCTGGATCGACGCAAGAGGGCACCTCGCACGGACCGTCGATGAGCGGGATGTCGACGGTGAAGTTGCGCGACAGCTTCTTGTCGAAGTTCGGGGCGATGTCCGGGTGCGACCCGTCGACGCCGGTGTCCATGATGCCGACCCGGGTGCGATGGTCCCCCATGAGCACGTTGTGGGCCTGCGGTGCGCCGATGGCCTCCATGTCCCACTGCAGCGGGGTCAGAGGATCAGCCTTCTCGGCCGGCTTGGTGGGGTGCGACCCGTTCCCTTTGCGGGCCGTGGCACCGGCCGAGGTCGCCGACGAGCCCGCGGCCCGCTCGGCATCGAGGCGCTCGATCTCTCCGGCGGCCCGTGGCTCGGTCGGGACCCGACCGATGACCTTGTCCCGAGCGGCACCTTCGATGGCCTTCGAGGTCGAGACCTCGTTGACGAACGACGGGTTCGACGTCGAGACCTTCAGCACGCCGACGGCCTCGTTGGTCGCGTCGACCGTCCCTCCGGCAGCTCGGACGGCGTTGGCCGCATCTGCGTTGGACGCTCCGGTGGCCACCAGGACCACGTAGTCACTGACGGTGGCGGATGCGCCCGCAGCGGTCGGGCGGGTCACGGCGCCGGCCGCTCCCGCGACACTGGCCATTGCCAAGGTCATGACCGCCACGACGGCGGTCACGCGAGCCATTCTCCCCATGCTGTTCTCCTCGTTCGGTGTTCCCCAGCCCCGTGACGGGGTGTCCGAGCGCACCACCCGGTGAGACGGCGTCCGGTGGCTGGCTCGATGACGCGGCCGCCGCCGGTGGCGGCGGCCGTTGGGGGTCACCCTGTCACGGTCGGAACGTCCGCGCCACTGAACCGGAGCCCTGGACCAGATCGTTCACACGGCCGACCCAGAACCCGGCACGGGGAGCCGGCCTGTCGACGATCCGGGAGAGGGCTACCGAAGGGCGTCGCGGTACATCTGCGCGAGGATCGTGTGGCCGAGCGGGGTCGGGTGGAGGTGATCGGTGAACAGCGGTCCGTAAGGCTCCCCGTTCGCGAGGTAGTCGTGGGCGAAGCGGTCCCAGTCGACCAGGCGGTACTCCCCGGCCCACGCCCCGACCCGGATCCACGTGTCGAGCTCGGCTGCGCCCTTGTCGATGGGGGCCGGCGTCAGCACGGGCGGACCCCAGTGCGATTCCGACCAGATGGTGACGCCCACCTTGATCGTCGGACTCGAGAACTTGGCCATCTGCGCCATCCAGTCGGCCACGATCGTGGTCGAGCCGTTGCCGGCATCACCGGTCCCGAGGTTCATCACGAACGCATGCGGCGGGTCGGCCGCCATCGCATCGATGTCGGCCGCTCGACTCACGATCGTCCCCGAGTCGACGCCGTCGACCACCAGCGCATACGTCGGATCGAGCACGGCGTGGTACTGCGGTGCACCCTGCCTGGTGATCGAGTCGCCGATGATCGTCATCCGCAGCGGGGTGCAGGCGGAACCGACAAGGCACAGCGCCACCCCGACGACCCCGACGATCGACCTCGAACGGCGGATGTGCATGCCCCCATAGTGGCGCGCTTCACCGTGTGGCGTACCTCGCGCCGAGCGCGGCCAAGATCGTCGACCCCTCCTCTCGGTGTTGAGGTTCGACATCTGGCAGTACTACTGTCACAAGTCGTCGGGGCCCCTGTTCCGGATCCGCCGCCGTAGAGCGGGGGCCTCGACACCTCTCGATCCCACGTTTCGGAGCCCGTTCATGGGTACCGGAAGGGCTGGTTCGGATATCGTCACCGAGCCATGCGACTGCCCTCACTGAAGACGCTGCTTCGGCGATTCCGGGTGCCGACCACGGAAACGGGCGCGTCGAGCCGCGAGGAACAGCTGACGCAGGCCAACCGCCTCGTGGAGGAGGATCGGCTCCTCGAGGCCATCCGGGCGCTCACCGACCTGAACCGGGAACAGCGCGATCCCGAGATCGAGCGCCGGCTCGTCGAGCTCCGGTTCCTCGCCTTCGACCCCGAGGAGGTGCCAGCGGAGCCGCCGCGGTGGCCGTCGTCGACCGTCGACCTCTTCCCGGGCGAGCTGGTCCCCGAGATCGACCCCGCCGACCTCTCGGTCGAATCGCTGCGCAGCGGCATCGGACACCACGGCTCATTGATCGTCCGCGGCCTGCTCGACGAGTCGCAGATCGAGCGCCTGCGCGGCAGCATCGACCGGTCCCTCGAGGCCTATGACGCCGTCGAGGCCAACGAGGAGCGGCCCGACCTCGACGGGTGGTTCGAGCCGACCGCCCGATGTCCGGAGGCCGACCGAAGGTGGAAGCGCAAGGCCGGGGCGGTCCTCGCCGTCGACTCCCCACCGGCGCTGTTCGACCTGCTCGAGGTGTTCGAGGACGCAGGCATCGCCCGGATGGCGACGGACCACTTCGGCGAGCAGCCGACCATGCTCGGGCTGAAGACCACTCTGCGGAAGGTCTCCCACGTGGCGTTCCGGAGCGGGGACTGGCACCAGGACGGCTCCTTCATGGGCACCGACATCCGATCGCTCAACGTCTGGGTTGCGCTGACCCATTGCGGCGACGACGCGCCGGGACTCGACATCGTCGGTCGGCGACTCGACCACCTCGCCCAGACGGGCACCGACGGCGCCGTCGCCCGATGGAGCGTGGGCCCCGCCGTTGCCGAGATGGAAGGCGGCGATGCCATCGTGCGGCCGGTGTTCGAACCGGGCGATGCCCTGCTCTTCGACCACATGATGCTGCACCGCACGGCGATCGAGCAGGAGATGGTGAACGATCGGTACGCCGTCGAGGTCTGGCTCTTCGCGCCGTCGACCTACGACATCATGACCTCGACCGAGGAGCAGCCGAACCCACCGAGCGACCAGCGGCCGTTCGTGCTGTGAGCCGGCCGGTGCCTCAGGGCGCGGCGGTGATCGTGCCGACGCCCAGCCCCCAGGTGCCGCCGACGACCGCGTTGGTGGGATCGGTGAAGGACACCAGGACGGCCTCGTCCCGGCCCGTGCTGTTGCCGATCACCGTTATGGCGACGGTCGCGTCCACCTCGCCGGGGGCGAAGGTCACGCGCCCGCTGGCGGCCACGTAGTCCGCGTGGGGCGCCTGCTCCAGCTCGGCGTCCTCGGCGAGCAGGGTCCGCCACCGCACCGTGACGGTCCGATCCGACGCCGACGAGAGCGCGACCGGCACCCGCAGCTCGACCGTCCCCGACGTCGGGGCCATGACGCTGCTCTGACCCGGGACCACCACGGGGAGCGGTTCGGTGGCCGATCCTGGGTAGGCAACGGTCCTGACCGAGCCGTCAGGGACCGGGGGTGGCCGCTCCAGCAGCTCGAGCAGCCGGTCGGCGATGTCACGGTGCCCCTCGGCGGTGGCGTGGTTGCGATCGAGCATGAGCCCTCGGGCCTCGGCCTCGTCCCAACCTGTCGCCCCAGCCACGCTCCAGGCTTCGTAGACGTCCAGATGGCGGCACCCGATGGCTGCGGCCACCCGAAGGGTCGTGGCTCGGTAGGCGGTCTGCATGTCGACCTGCCGGCCCTGCCCTACGACGAGCTCGCCGCCCGTCGGCCGACCCGGTCGCCGGCGCCGAGAGCACGACCTCCCGCTCGGACACCACCGACAAGATGGTGGTCTCCGGATCGGACGGGATGTTCGTGCCCCGCACGACCACGGTTGCGTCGCTGGCCACGAAGGCCGCCGTCCCTGAGCGCACTCGATCCGAGCCGGCGGAGGTCGCGGCATCGTCGACCTGCCGGGGCGCGCGCTGCTCGAACGAGCTCAGCAGCAGCACGTCGGCATAGGACTCGACGCTCGCCGCCAGCCCGCGCAGGGTCGCGTCCCACGCAGCCGGGGCGCCCCACATCACGTCGTTGGTGACCGCGACGATCAGCAGCTCGGGGCGGATCCGGTGGAGCAGAGCCAAGGGGTCTCCCTCGGAACGCCGACAGAAGGTCTGCAGCTGCTGCTTGCCGATGCCGAAGTGGTGGAGCCGGGTGCGAGGCGGCCCGTCCGGACGGGTGGCGTAGACGTCGAGCCCGGCGACGGCCACGACGCAGGGCGTCGTTCCGTCGCCGGCCCGCACCTGCACCCGCCGGCGGACGGGCCCCTCGACCGGGGTCCGCACGAGCACCGAACCGGAGAGGTCCGCTCCCACCACCTCCCGCCAGCCACCGTCGTCGACCCGGTACTGGGCGCGACCGAGGCCCGAAGTCGACATCGTGTACAGGTCGAAGGCCGCAACCGGTGTGCCCGACGGCCGGGTCCAGGTGAGCTGGTCGGCCGGGTCTCCCGAGCTGACATAGCCGAACCCGTAGGGTGCGGCATCGAAGGGGTCGTCGCTGGTGGTCCTCCTCCACGATCCCTGGCGGCTCCACTCCCGCGTCCGCCAGATTCCCCGGATGCCTTCGGCTGGTTTCGGATCGCCCGGCGCCCCGAACTGAATGGCCAGGAGATCGACCCACGTCAACTCGCCGGCAACGGTGCGACTCGTGGAGTCCCCGACGCAGACGATCTGCCGCGTCCGATCGGCGGCCGCCAGCCATCGACCGGGCCCGGCAGCGCCGTCGGCCGACCGGTCCCCGCGCTCGCCTCCGCTCGTCCCGATGCGCATCCCGAGATCCCCATTTCGTCCGGGCGAGTGTAGGCAGGCACCGTGCCCGGACCGCTGACGGCCCGTCCGGAGGCGGTCCACAGAGCCCAGTCCCTCAGCCGATCCGGATCAGCCGCCCTTTCCGGCCCCCCCGCGATAGGCGTCCGAAGCTTCAGCAAGGGTTCAGCGGAAGCTACAGGAGACGTTCAGGACCGGCTCGTAACGTACGGGCGATCGGTGTGGGCCCGGTTGCCGCACACCCGACAGAGGATGGAGCACGACGGTGGGATCGAGAACTCGGATACGCCGGATCGTCGGACGCATCGTCGGCGCGGCGCTGATGCTCGTGACGCTGCTGGCGTTCGGTGGGCCCACGACCCCGGCCCGGGCGGCCGGCCCCTGCGGTCCACCCGTCACCAGCGTCATCGCCTGCGAGAACTCCAAGCCGGGAGACCCGCAGTCGAACTGGCAGGTCGACGGGGCCGGCGATCCCGACCCTGCAGGGCTTCACCACGGCGATGAGCGTCGGCCCGGCGACACCGGTGTCGCTCAAGGTGTCGGCCACCGCGTCGACCTATCAGGTCGACATCCTCCGATTCGGCTACTACCAGGGCAACGGGGCCCGCAAGGTCGCCAGCCTGCCCGGCCCGTACCCCAAGACCACCCAGCCCGCGTGCACGACCAACTCGTCCACGGGTCTCATCGACTGCGGGAACTGGTCGGCGTCGTTGACCTGGACGGCGCCGACGAGCGCGGTGTCAGGCATCTACACCGCGCATCTGGTCGCGCACCGACAACGGCTCGGTGGAGCCTCGTCCCCTTCGTCGTCCGCGACGAGTCCAGCCACTCGGATGTCGTGGTCCAGGCGTCGGACACGACGTGGCAGGCCTACAACACGTACGGTGGCAACAGCCTCTACTCCTGCACCGTGGCGTGTCCGCCGGGCGACTCCGCTCGCCTACAAGGGCGCGTTCAAGGTGTCCTACAACCGCCCGTTCCACTCCGCGGCGGACGACGGGGGACGGAACTGGCTCACCTACGCAGAGCTCCCGATGATCCGCTTCCTCGAGGCGAACGGCTACGACGTGAGCTACCTCAGCGGCGGGGACGTCGACGCCGGGGGTCGTTGCTGCTCAACCACCAGGTGTTCGTGTCGAGCGGCCACGACGAGTACTGGTCGGGCACGCCAGCGAGCCAACGTCGAGTACGCCCGCGACCACGGCGTGAACCTGGCGTTCTTCAGCGGCAACGAGGTGTTCTGGAAGACGCGCTGGGTGGCGGACCCGTCGGGGGCGCGCCGGACGGACCCTGGTGTCCTACAAGGACACCCACTTCGACGCTCCGACCGACCCGGTCACGTGGACCGGCACGTGGCGCGATCCGAGGTTGCGACCGGCCGGAGATCCCGAGAACGCGCTCACCGGCCAGTACTTCATGGTCAACTCCGGGACGACCGACATCGAGGTGCCGGCGAAGTACGCCGGGCTGCGGATGTGGCGGAACACGGCCGTGGCGTCGCTCGCCGCGGGCCAGACGCCTCACGCTCGGCCCCGGAACGGGCACGCTCGGCTACGAGTGGGACATCGAAGTCGACAACGGCTTCCGACCCGCGGGGCTGTTCGACCTGTCGTCCACCACGTCGACCGACGCCGAGGTCTTCGTCGACTACGGCTCGACGACTGCCGTGGACCAGTCCGCGACGCATCACCTGTCGCTCTACCGAGCGCCCAGCGGCGCGCTGGTCTTCGGGGCAGGAACCGTCCAGTGGGCGTGGGGTCTCGACGCCGCCAATCCCGAGCGGGAGCCGGTCGACCAGAACATGCAGCAGGCCACGGTGAACCTGCTCGCCGACATGGGCGCGCAGCCGGCGACGCTCGCTCGCCGGGCTGGGCGCGGCGACCGCGACGACCCCGCCGAGCGCACCGACCGCGGCGATCACCGCACCCCCGTCGGGGTCGACGGTTGCCGACGGATCGCAGGTGACGATCTGCGGCACCGCGACCGCGACGGGCCCGGCCGTCGTCGCCGGCGTCGAGGTCTCGACCGACGGCGGCAGCTCCTGGCATCCCGCCACCCTGCCGTCGGCGAAGCGGTCCACGACGTGGACCTACTCGTGGATCGCGCACGGCAACCCGTCGACCACGCTCCGGGTGCGGGCGGTGGACGACTGCGGCAACGATCGGCTGACCCCGCCGGCCATCGCTCGTCAACGTGACCTGCCCGTGCTCGGTCTGGGGACCGAACGTCACGCCGGGCACCGTCGATCAGGGCGACATCAATTCCACCGAGCTGGGCGTCAAGTTCGCTCCGACGTCGTCGGGACGATGAGCGGGATCCGCTTCTACAAGGCCGCGGCCAACACGGGCACCCACGTGGGGAACCTGTGGACGAGCGGAGGGACCCGCCTGGCCACGGTGACCTTCACCTCGGAGAGCGCGACCGGATGGCAGCAGGCCAACTTCTCGAGCCCCGTCCCGATCTCGGCCAACACCACCTACGTCGCGTCGTACTTCGCGCCCGACCGGCCACTACTCCGCCGACGGCACCTACTTCTACCCGCAACCGGCTCCGGCCGAGGCAGGTGGCAGCGTGGTCGATTCGCCGCCGCTTCACCTCGCCAGGAGCACCAGCTCCGGCGGAAACGGCCTCTACCGCTACTCCGCGATCGACCAGCTTCCCGAACAGCACCTACCAGGCCGAGAACTACTGGGTGGACGTCGCCTTCACACCCGCCGGCACGCCGCCGCCGACCTTGCCGGGGGCGCCCACCGGGGCGTCCGCGACGGGCGGGAACGCGTCCGCTGCGGTCTCGTGGACCGCACCGGCCAGCGACGGGGGGTCGACGATACTCTCCTACACGGTCACGGCGTCGCCGGGGGGCCAGACCTGCACCTGGTCGTCGGGACCCTTGTCGTGCACGGTGTCCGGCCTGACCAACGACACGAGCTACACGTTCACGGTGCGGGCGACCAACGCCGTCGGCCCAGGCCCTTCCTCTGCACCCTCGGCCGCGGTCACGGTCGGGCTGGGGACGATCAACATGTTCGTGGCGTTCGTGCCAGCGGCCGACCTGCACACGGTGAACGTCCTGATGGACGGCCAGGCGATCGGGTCGCCGTTGGGGAACCTGGCGTCGACGGGCGCCCAGACCTTCTCCGCCGGAACCCACACGATGTCGGTCACCGCAGCGGGTGACGTCGATCTGAGCCACTACGTGATCGCGTACTGGGGCAACTGCACCACGAGCGGGGTCATCACCGTCACGTCCGGAAGTGCGCTCGCGTGCGCCGCGCTCGTGTTCAACCTCTCGATCCCGCCGCCGAACGCGACCGTGTCGGACGTGCAGATCCTGCGGCCCACGAGCGGTGGGTCGACGGCGGTGTTCACGGTGGCCGTCAACGGCCCGGCGTTCTTCCCGGTGTCGATCAGCTACTCCACCGTCAACGGTTCCGCGACGGCGCCCGGCGACTACACGGCGACGTCGGGGACGTTGCACTTCCCCGCAGGTGGGGCATCGAGTCAGACGGTCAGCGTGCCGGTGACGGCGACGACCGACCACGGCATCTCGAGCTCTTTCGACCTCAAGCTGTCATCGCCGGTTGCCACGTCGATCTCGGACGGGACCGGAACGGCACAACTGATCAACCGCCAGGGGCCGTTCGCGGCCTACGTCCGCGACTCCAGCGTCGTGCGGTCCACGACCGCGGCCACTTCGGCGAACGTCACGGTCGCGTTGTCGGCCGCGCCGGCCGTGGGCGAGTCGGTCGCCGTGACCGCATCCACCCGGGATCTCACCGCGGCAGCCGGGGTCGATTACACGGCGTCGTCGACCGTGGTCGTGTTCGGGGCGGGCCAGACGACCAAGACCGTTTCGATCCCGGTGAGCCCCCAAACCTTGGCCACGCCTACCCGGACCTTCGCGGTGGACCTGTCCGCCCCGAGTGCGAGCGCGGTGCTCGGCGACGCCACAGGTGTGGTGACGCTGTACAGCAGCAATGCAACCGCCCCTGTCCCGTCGGTCTCGGTCACCGACGTCGCGGTGCTCCGCCCGTCGACCGGATCCTCCGCGGTCTCGTTCACGGTCAGCCTGAACGCGCCGGCCGCCACCACGGTCACGGTCCCCTACGCCACTGCCGACGGTACGGCGACGACGGCCGGAGGCGACTACACCCCGGTGTCGGGCACGCTCACCTTCACTCCGGGCCAGATCTCCAAGACCGTCGGTGTGACCGTGTTCTCCACCACCCGTCGCGCCCTCGACCACGAGCTCACCCTCGATCTCTCGGGCCCGTCGGGGGCCGTGCTGGGGGACAGCAGCGGCACGGCCCGGCTGATCAATCGGGTCGGCCGGTACGTCGTCGCGGTGGGCGACACGGCGGTGGTCCGCTCGAACGGTGTGGCCAACACCGCGACGATCACCCTGTCGCTCAACGCTCCGGTCGCGATCGGCGATGTGGTGTCGGTCGCTGTGGCCACCACGAACGGCTCGGCCGTGGCGGGATCGGACTACACCGCGCTGGCCACGACGGTCACGTTCGTCGCCGGCCAGCGGACGGCGACGATCAGCGTGCCGATCGCGCCATCGCCACCCGGGACCCCGACCCGAACGTTCTCGCTCAACCTGACGTCACCGACGAGCGACGCCCAGGTGGCCGACGGTTCGAGCCTCGTCAGCCTGATCGGGCCCTGACGGATCGGGGCAGGGCCGGCGAGGACAGCTGGTCCGAGGTCGCAGGTTTTCGGCGCAGGCCTGTCGCAACAGCGACGCCGGACTCCCTTCTGCCACGTTGAGTTCCGTCAGTGCTGGTCGAGCAGCTCTCGTTGCAGCCCGGAGAAGAAGGCCTCCGCTGCGGAGTTGCCGAAGCATGCGCCGACGGCGCCCATCGACCCGAGCAGCCCGTCCGAGCGGAGCCGGCTGCCGAACAGCCAGGTCACGGGCGATGCTCGCACGAGCGACCTCTTGGAGTTGATCCCGGCCGACCGAAAGCGCCTCTTGGCAGGAGCCGAAGCGTCCCGTATCGTCTCAGCGGGCACGGGTCCTTTGGATCCGGAAAGTTCGGGAGGGCGACCATGGCGATCTTGGCGACGGTGCCGCGGCGGTTCATCGCGGTGATGGTGACGATGGTGATCGCGGGCACGCTCACGGCGTGCATACCGATCTTCAACGGCGATGCCGCCCTCACGGCGAAGGCGGTCAGCAGCTCGGCCACCCAGGCGAACCTCGTCTGGAACCCGGCATCGGTCAGCGACGCGTCCGACTCGGTCGCCTATTACGCGATCTATGTCAACAACGTGTACTCCGCGTATGTCTACGCTCCGGCGAGCAACTGCACGCTGCAAGGCCTGCAGCCGTCGACGGCCTACAGCCTCATCGTGACGGCCGTGAGCCAGAAGGGTGACTGGAGCGGAAGCATCGGTGGCGCCTACCAGTCGTTGGGGCGGCTGTCGACCACCTACACCACACCTACCGGGACGCCATCGGGGGCCAGCCTTGGTTGCGTCAACCCGATCGGCGGCGCGACCGATAGCGACGGCGACGGGTTGCCCGACTGGGCCGAGACCAACACCGGCGTCTACCACAATCCCGGTGACACGGGTACCAGCCCGGTGAACGCCGACACCGATGGCGACGGGATCAGCGACGGAGACGAGACCCTCGGCACCAAGGCCGGTCTCGACCTTCCGGCCATGGGTGCCAACCCGCTGCACAAGAACATCTTCATCGAAGCCGACTGGTACCAGACGACCTACGCCTGCGGGTACTCCTACAGCACCCGCCCGACCGATGCCGAGGTCGCGCGTGTCACTTCCGCCTTCGCCACCTCCGGGGTCACGAACCCGGACGGGAGCACCGGAGTCAAGCTGGTCGTCGACTACGGCCAGGGCGGCGCCTTCATGGCCGGGAACCTGGTGCCAGGCGACGGCACCATCACCGGGGACGTCAACACTCCAAACGATTCCGCCTTCAACGTCGTGAAGAGCACCAACTTCAACGCCAACCGCCAGGGGTACTTCCACTACATGCTCATGGGCAGCTCGTATTCCACGAGCCCGGGCAGCTCGGGTGTGGCGGAGCTTCCCGGCAACGACTTCATCGTGTCGCTTCCCAACTGCTACATCCTGTCCAACACGCACAACGGGGCTGGCCATGACGAGGAGCTCGCCAACACCATGATGCACGAGCTGGGGCACAACCTCGGCCTGCACCACGGCGGCTCGAACGACGTGAACTACAAGCCAAACTTCAACTCGATCATGAACTACCGGTACCAGGGCGATGGGATCGACACCAGCTGCGATGCGGTGGGCGATCACGCTCTCAGCTACTCCGTCGGTGTCCGCCCGTCGCTCAACGAGGCCAACCTCAACGAGCTCGTCGGCGTGTGCGGCAGCACCAGCTATCCGATCGATTGGAACAGCAGCGGCACCTACACGAACGGCATAGCGTTCGATCTCAACAACAACGCGATCTACGACAGCTATAGCGACTACAACGACTGGGCTCACCTGAACTTCGGCGGACTGAGCAACGCGGACGGCCAGACCGTGGCGCCGACCTGGGTCGTGGAACAACCTGCCGTCCATCGCTGACCGAGCCTCGTCGACCGTCGATCAGAGGGTCAGCGAGATCAGGGTCGAGCCGGCGACCTCGGCATCGACAGTGACCGACAGCGGCGAGGGCCTTCGCCATCTCACGTCCGATCCTGTGCATTTCGACCGCGGTCCTCGGTTCGGCACCCAGTTTCGTGCGAGCTCCGCGCCTCATCGTCGACCACCACGCCGCGACAGCCGCACATCCAGCGGCGCTCCGTCCTCCAGCGCCAGCTCACAACTCAGCCGGGCAAGTGCCACACGGGATTCCCGTCAGCCGCCTTTGCCGGGCAACACCCGATAGGCGTCGTAGATGGAGTCGATCTGCTTGATCTGAGAGATGAGGGCGTCGAGGTGGCCGGGGTCACCGAGCTCGAAGTCGAAGCGCATCTTCGAGATGCGATCGGAGCCGGTGCCCGTGTTGCAGCTGATGATGTTCACGTGGGCGTCGGCCAGGGCCGCGCTGACGTCGCGCAGCAGGCGGGCCCGGTCGAGCGCCTTGACCTCGATGGAGGCGACGAACAGCCCGGTGCGGTCCTCGTCCCACTCGACGTCGATGAGCCGGTCGCCCTGCCCCATCGACAACGACACCGCGTTGGCGCAATCGGCCCGATGCACCGACACGCCGCGGCCGCGTGTGACGAAGCCCATGATCTCGTCGCCGGGCACGGGAGTGCAGCAGCGCGACAGCCGCACCATGACATCGTCGAGGCCTTCGACGTGCACACCGGAGTTGGTGACACCGGAGCGGCGCTGGCCCCTCGAGGGCTCGCGCACCGTGATCGGCAGCTGCTCCTCACGGGTGGGGTCGACGTCCTGGAGGTGCTTGCGCACCCGCTCGGCCACCGACTTGGCCGACACGTGGTTCTCGCCGATGGCCGCGTACGAGCGCGTCGAGGTCGAGGTAGTTGAGCGCAGAGGCCACCTCGTCGAGCGTGCCGGCCTGTTGGATCTTCTGGACCGGGAGGCCCTCACGGCGCATGGCCTTGATGAGCTCGTCGGCGCCGTTGCCCATGGCGTCCTCGCGGCGCTCACGGGACTGCCACTGGCGGATCTTGTTGCCGGCCCGATGGGTGACGACGAACTTGAGCCAGTCCTGCGATGGGCCGGCGCCTTCGACCTTGGACGTGAAGATCTCCACCGAGTCACCGGAGGTGAGCGCGGAGTCGAGCGGCACGAGCTTGCCGTTGACGCGTGCCCCGATGCACGAGTGGCCGACCTCGGTGTGGATCGAATAGGCGAAGTCGACCGGCGTGGCCCCGACCGGCAGGGTGATGACCCGGCCCTTCGGTGTGAAGACGAACACCTCGTCCTGGTCGAGGTCGATCTTCAGGTTGGCCATGAACTGGCCTGGGTCACTGGTCTCCTGCTGCCAGTCGACGATGCGGTTCAGCCAGGCCAGATCAGCGGTGGAGGTGGCGTCGTCCTTGTAGTTCCAGTGGGCGGCCACGCCGTGCTCGGCCCGGCTGTGCATCTCGCCGGTGCGGATCTGCACCTCGAGCGGCTTGCCCTGGGGCCCGATCACCGTGGTGTGCAGCGACTGGTAGAGGTTGAACTTCGGCATGGCCACGTAGTCCTTGAACCGGCCCTGCACCGGCTTCCACGTGGCGTGGATCGAACCCGAGCGCGGCGTAGCAGTCCTTCACGGTGGGGACCACGACCCGGATGCCGACCAGGTCGAAGATGTCGTCGAACTCCTTGCCCTTGACGACCATCTTCTCGTAGATGCTCCAGAGGTGCTTCGGACGGCCGGTGACGTCGGCGTCGATGCGCAGCTCCTTCAGGCGCTCCCGCACGTCCTCGAGCACCTGGGTCAGGTAGATCTCCCGCTCGGGCGACCGGGTGGCGACCATGTGGTCGATCTCGGCGTACCGCTTGGGGTGCAGTGCCGCGAAGCAGAGATCTTCGAGCTGCTGCTTCATGTCCTGCATGCCCAGGCGATGGGCCAGGGGGGCGTAGATGTCGAGCGTCTCCTGCGCGGTGCGCTCCTGCTTCCACGCCGGCATGGCGGCGACGGTGCGCATGTTGTGCAGGCGGTCGGACAGCTTGATGATCAGGACCCGCAGGTCCTTGGCCATGGCCACGAGCATCTTGCGGACCGTGGCGGCCTGCTGCGCTTCCTTGGAATCGAACTTCAGCCGGTCGAGCTTGGTGACCCCGTCGACGATGGCCGAGACGTCCGGCCCGAACAGATCGGTGAGGTCGCCGAGGGTGACGCCGGTGTCCTCGACCGCGTCGTGCAGGAGGGCCGCGGAGATCGTGACGTCATCGAGCCCGAGCTCGGCCACGATCTTGGCCACCGCCACCGGATGGGTCACATAGGGCTCGCCCGACTTGCGGGTCTGGCCCTGGTGGGCGTCACGGGCCAGCTCGTAGGCCTGGGTGATCATGGCCGTCGGCTCTTTGGGGTGGTGCTCGCGGAACGCGGCGATGAGCGGCGCGATCTCGAGCGATGGCGGGGCGCTGTGCCTGCGCCAAGGCAGGACCCGATCGACGGTTGCCACTTCCGGGGGGTGCTCCTCGCTGGAGACGGGCCCCCATTGTGCCTTAGGAGTAGGTGAGCAGCGACACCACGTCGTAGTTCTCGAGCTGGGACGCTCCACCGAGGAAGGCCAGCTCGAGCAGGAACCCGAACCCGATGACCTCGCCGCCGATGCGATCGACCAACCGGGCGGTGGCCGCCGCGGTGCCGCCGGTGGCCAGCACGTCGTCGACGATCAGCACCCGCTCGCCGGGATGAACGGCGTCGCGGTGCATCTCGAGCAGGTCGGTGCCGTACTCGAGCACGTACTCCTCGCGCTCGATCTCCCACGGCAGCTTGCCGGCCTTGCGCACCGGCACGAACCCTGCGCCCAGCCGATAGGCGACGGGCGCAGCGACGATGAAGCCGCGGGCCTCGACGCCGAGGACCCGATCGATCTTGGCGGTGATGAAGGCCCCGGCCAGCGCATCGACCACGCTGGCGAAGGCCACGGGGTCGTTCAGCAGCGGGGTGATGTCCTTGAAGGTGACGCCCGGCTTCGGGAAGTCCGGGATGTCGCGGATCGAGGCGCGCACCTGGTCCTCGAACGACTCGTGACCTCCGTGGAGGCCACCCCAGCTGCGGTTGGTCATCGCTTCTTGCCCTTCTTCCGCGGCCGCGGCGGGATGGCCCCCGCGGGGCTCGCGACGGGTCGCGTGGCGGTGGTTCCCCCGGCCTTCGGCGGCCCGGCCGACCGAGGCGCACCGGGCTCGCCGTCGTCACCAGCGTCGCCGGCGAGGATCGAGTCGGAGGCCAGCTCTGCGGCCACGGCGGCGTCGTAGTCGGACTGGGCCTCGGCACGGCTCGACTTGGAGCCGCCGGTGACCCGACCCGTGGCCAGGCGCTCGGCGAGTGCCCGGTTGCGGGGCTCACGCTCCTTGAGCCACACCACGATGGGAGCGGCCACGAAGATCGACGAGTAGGCACCCGAGATCATGCCGACGAGCAGCGCGATGGCGAACTCCTCGAGGGTGACCGCACCGAGGATGCCGGCGCCGACGACAAGCATCGAGATCACCGGCAGGATGGCCACCACCGAGGTGTTGACCGAGCGCAGCAGCACCTGGTTCATCGACAGCGAGCTCAGCTCGGTGTAGGTGACCCGGGTGGCAAGCGCCGGGCGGCTCTGGTTCTCCTTCACCTTGTCGAACACCACGATCGTGTCGTAGATCGAATAGCCGAGGATCGTCAGGAACGCGATGACCGTCGGCGGGGTGACTTCGAGCTGGAACACCGAGTAGACGCCCACGCTGATCACCACGTCGTGGATCATGGCCGTCACCGCCCCGACCGCCATCTTCCACTCGAGACGGATCGAGAGGTAGAGCAGGATGAACGCGAGGAACACGACCAGGGCGCGCTCGGCGGACTTGGTGATCTCCTTGCCCCACGACGGACCGACGGTGTTCACCGTGACCTCGGAGGTGTCGGTCTGAGCCAGGTCCGCCAGCACCTGGCGCACCTCGTCCTGCTTGCCGTCGGACGAGGCCGACCCCTGCACCCGGAGGGTGTCGGTGCCGACGATCTGGATCTTGGCCTGGCCCTCACCGACCGGGTCGAGCGCGGAGCGGGCGTCGGACACGGTGACGCCCGGAGCCTTCACCTCCCAGGACACCCCGCCCTCGAAGTCGATGCCGAAGTTGAGCCCACGGGTGAACAACGACAGGACGCTGATCACGATGAGGAGGACGGACAGGATCAGGCCCCGCCGCCACCACTTCACGAAGTTGATGTCGTTGTCGCCGCGGTAGAGGCGAACGAGGGCGCTCATCAGCTGGTCCTCCCTGCGGCGACCGCGGTTCGTCCGGTCGGTGCCGGCGGCTCGGATGGACCGTGGGGCAGACCGAACTGCTGCGGGTGGTCGGCGCACCGCTTCGAGTTGGTGGCCCAGCGCACGACCGGGCGCATGTAGCAGTACGACGTGACGAGGTCGAGGATCGTCGAGAGCCCGAGGAAGAAGGCGAAGCCCCGCACCGCGCCGACCGTGAAGAACCAGAGCACGGCGGCACCGATGATCGAGGCCCCGTCCGCGGCCAGGATGGTGCTCCACGCCGAGGCGAACGACTTGTCGACCGCGGCCCGGATGCTGCGACCGGCCCGGACGTCCTCCTTCATGTGCTCGTAGTAGACGACGTTCGAGTCGAGCGACACACCGATCGACACGATGATGCCGGTGATGCCGGCCAGGGTGAGGGCCAACCCCCACTGGGCGCCGAGGAAGCACAGGATGGCCCAGAGGATGGCGCCCTCGATGAAGAGCTTGAACATGGCCAGCAGGCCGAGCAGCCGGTAGAAGAAGATCATGTAGATCCCGACCAGCACGAACCCGACCAGGCCGGCGACCAGGCCGGCGTGCAGGGCGTCACGCCCGAGGGTGGCCGAGACGATCTCGCTGGTCTGCGGCACCAGCACCACGGGCAGGGCGCCGTAGTTCAGGGCGGTGGCGATGTCCTTGGCCTCGGACTGCTTGTAGTTGCCCGAGATGGTGATCTCGTCGCGCTTGAAGCTGGCCACCTGGATGGTCGGCGCGGTGAGCACCTTGTTGTCGAGCACCACCGCGATCTGGCCGGTGGGGCAGGTGGACGACGGCGGGTTGCACTGGGCGGCTGCCTCGTTGAACTTGTCGATGCCGTCGGCGCCATCCTTGAAGATCGGACGGATCTCCCACTGGCCCTTCGAGTTCAGGCCGGCCGAAGCCGACTCGACCGAGGTACCGCTGACGACGACCGGACCGAGCTGGTAGACGGCGGTGATCTCGCCGGTCTTGAGGTCGACCTCGGGAACCACCACCGTCTGGGCCTTGCCGGCATCGCTGTTGAGCACGTCCTCCGAGGTGAGCTCCGGGGTCTGCGTCTGCGTGGTCGCCTGGGTGGGCGCCGCGGCGGCGGGGTCGAGGGTGGTGGTCGTCGTCTCCGGCGGGGACGAGTCGGTCTGGGCGCCGAGTGCGCTCTCCCCCTCGACCAGGCCCATGCCGGCCTGGCTGGTGGCGGTCGACCCGGCCGTCGTGCTGGTGGTCGCCGACGGATCGACGGAGCCCGTCGTGTCGGTCGAGCCGTCCGCCGCAGTGGTGTCGGTCGTGTCAGAGGACTGGGACGAGTCCGACGGCGGCGGGTAGACCGCCAGCACCGGGCGGAACTGCAGCTCGGCGGTCTGGCCGACGAGCTTGAGCGCCCGGTCCTTGTCCTTCACGCCCGGGATCTGCACCAGGATCGTCTTGCCCTGGATGGTGACCTCGGACTCGGCGACGCCCAGCGCGTTGATCCGCTTGTCGATGATGCGCTTGGCCTGCTCGAGGTTGGCCGCGGGCACGTCGGCGTCGCGTGGCTGGAGGACCACCGACACGCCGCCCTGGAGATCGAGGCCGAGCAGCGGTCGGTCACCCGACACGACCGTGTACAGCAGGCCGAGCACGGCCACCATGACGATGAAGGCGAGGGCCCCGAGGCCCTTCCGTTTGCGTTTGCGGGCCATGGGTCAGTCCTCGGTCCGGTCGATCTGGGAGTGGTTGCGCTCCGAGGACTCATCCGCCGAGACATCGGAGTCGGAGTCGGAGTCGGAGTCGGAGTCATCGAAGTCGAGCACGTCGTGGTCGTCCCTGCGCTCGATCTTGGAGCCGACCGCCCGCTTGGCCATCCGGATGGTCACGCCCGGGGCGATCTCCACCGAGATGTCGTCGTCGCCCAGCGCGGTGATGGTGCCGTAGATGCCGGCGCCGGTCATGACCTCGTCACCGACGTCGAGCGACGCCACCAGGGCCTTGTGCCGACGGACCTCGCGCTGGCGCGGAACGATCAGCACCACCCACAGGAGGGCCAGCAGGATGAAGATGAGTACGGCGCTCATGGGATCTCGACGACTGGCGAACGGAGCGACGGCAGGTTAGTCGAGGGTCAGGTCCGGACAAGACCGCCCCACGAACGCACTGGGACGTCACCCGGCGTTCATCTGGCCGATCCGGGTCAGGTCCAGATCTCCCACATCCGGGCCCGAAGCTGACCGAACGTTCCCGCAGCGATGGCGACCCGGGCCCGACGCATGAGCTCCAGGCACCAGTGGACGTTGTGGATGGTGAGCAGGCGGGCCGCGGTTGGCTCCTGCACCCGCAGGAGGTGGCGGAGGTAGGCCCGCGACCAGCGGCCGCAGACCGGACAGGTGCAGGTGGGATCGAGCGGGCCGGGGCTGCGCTCGTGTTCGGCGTTGCGCAGGCTGAGCCGCCCGGTGTCGGTGAGGATCGTGCCGTGGCGGGCGTAGCGGGTCGGCAGCACGCAGTCGAACATGTCGACGCCGCGGGCGATGCCCTCGACGAAGCCGATCGGGTCACCGACGCCCATCAGGTAGCGAGGTTGGTCGACGGGCAGTACCGCCGTCACGACCTCGAGCGCCGGCAGCATCTGGTCCCGCGGCTCCCCCACCGACAGCCCGCCTATGCCGTAGCCGTCGAACCCGATCTCGACGGTCCGCTCGGCGCTCTCGCGACGCAGCGCGAAATCGACCCCACCCTGCACGATGCCGAACTGGGCCTGGGAGCGCTGGGCGTCGGTCGAGCCGGCGTCGCGTCCGGCCAGGAACGCGGCCCGACCCCGACGGGCCCACGAGCGCGGTGCGATCGACCGCGCTCCGCAGCACCGAGTCGGTGGCCGGCAGGGCCGGACAGACGTCGAGCACCATCTGGATGTCGGCGCCCAGCAGCCGTTGGATGTCGGCCGACGACTCGGGCGTGAGGTGGTGGCGGCTGCCGTCGTAGGTGGAGCGGAAGATGGCGCCCTCGTCGCTGACCTTCGGCTCCAACGAGAAGATCTGGTATCCGCCCGAGTCGGTCAGCACGTGTCCGGGCCAGGCCATGAACCCGTGCAGGTCGCCCAGCTCGGCGATGAGATCGGCGCCGGGCCGCAGCATCAGGTGGTACGTGTTGCCGAGCATGATCTCGGCGCCGAGGTCCTCCATGTCCGCAGACGACAGCGTGCGCACCGATGCCCGGGTCCCGACCGGCATGAACACCGGCGTCTCGAAGGCGCCCTGCGCCGTGCGCACCCGCCCGGCCCGGGCCAGCCCGTCGGTGGCGTCGATCTCGATCTCGACGACCCGATCGTGGGCCCGGTCGCCGACGAGGCGTTCAGCGGTCACTGGGCGTCGCCGCCGCGGTCGCCGTGGTCGTGCCTCGTCAGCAACATGGCGTCACCGAACGACAGGAAGCGGTAGTCGTCGGCCAGCGCGGTGGCGTAGAGGTCGCGCCAGCGCGGACCGGCGAAGGCATCGATCATGACCAGCAGCGACGACCGGGGCAGGTGGAAGTTCGTCATCAGCCGGTCGACGAGCTGGAACTCGAACCCCTCGTGGATGAACAGCTCGGTGTGGCCGTCGAGCTGACCCGTGAGCGCCGCGCTCTCGAGCGCCCGCACTGCGGTCGTCCCGACGGCCACGACCCGGCCACCTCGACCCCGGGTATCGAGACAGGCGTCGAGCGTGGCCCGGGGCACGCGGTAGCGCTCCCGGTGCATGTGGTGGTCCTCGACCTTGGCGGTCTCGATCGGGCGGAAGGTGCCCAGCCCGACGATCAACTCGACCTCGACCACCTGGACCCCACGCTCGATGAGCCGGTCGATCAGCTCCGGGGTCAGGTGGAGCCCGGCCGTCGGTGCCGCAGATGACTCGGGCCGCGAGCCGCCGGAGTAGACGGTCTGGTAGCGCTCCTGGTCGTCCAGCCGCTCGTGGATGTAGGGCGGCAGCGGCATCTCCCCCGCCGCGTCGATGCCGTCGAGCAGGTCGATCTGGCCCCTGGTCGCCAGCTCGACGAGCCGCACGCCGTCGCCGATGTCGTCACCGACGGTTGCGGTGAGCACCTCGGCGGGGGCCGGATCGGACAGGACCGTGCCGGGTGGCACCCGGCGGCCCGGGCGCACCAGCGCCTCCCAGGTGGAGGGGCTGCGCTGTTCGAGCAGCAGGACCTCGACGGCTCCTCCGGTCGGCTTCACCAGCCGAAGTCGGGCCGGGAGCACCCGCGTGGTGTTGAGCACCAGCAGGTCACCGGTCTCGAACAGCTCGGGCAGCTCGCGAACATGACGGTGCTGCGGTCCCGTCGGGGTGTCGACCAACAGCCGGGCCGAATCGCGTGGCTCGACCGGGTGCTGGGCGATGCGCGCCTCAGGCAGGTCGTAGTCGAACGCGACGGTGTCCACGGCGGCCCACGTTAGAGCGGGCCACCGTGGACCCCGTCCGAGGTCTGCTGGCTGGAGTCGCCGTTGACTACCAGAGACCGCGGGGGAAGACGATGACCGAGCCGTAGCCCGTGGCCCGTCCGAGGCTGGCGGTGAAGACGCTGGCCCCGAATCGGCCGGCGGTGACGAGCCCGGTGGAGCTGATCGTGGCGCCGCCACAACCGAAGAGGCTGCCCCACCTGACCATGCGGCTGACAGTCAGCTGCGATCCGTCGGTGAGCCGGGCCGTGGCCGTGAGTTGACGGGTCTGGCCGGAGCCGAGCACGGAGATCGCCGGGTTCACCGTGAGGTAGGCGACCGAGGCGAGCACCGACACGGTGGTCTGGCCACTGATGCCGTCGATGGTGGCGGTCAGCGTGGTCGACCCGCTGGCGGTGCCCGAGAGCAGGCCGCTCGGCGAGACGGTGCCGACCGACGGGTTCGAGCTGGTCCACGAGGCGGTCTGCGTGACGTCCCTGGTCGAGCCGTCGCTGTAGGTCTCGGTGGCGCTGAGCTGCTGCGTCGTGCCCTTGGGCATCGAGCCCTGCACGGCGGCGACCGCGATGCTCACCGGGGAGGGCTGCACCGTGAAGGCCACGTCCACCCAGTAGTTGTTGCCGTTGAAGGAGCCGGTCGGGAACGTCGGCGTGGGGCTGTAGGCGAACAGGCCGTTGGGGGTGGCGGTGTCGCCGCCTGGGGCGCTGAGCGGCGCGTTCGTGTAGCCGTGGTCGGCGAAGTAGCCCGAGTCCACTGCGTAGTGGCCGGTGTCGGTGTGGTAGCTGGCCACGTAGGTGGTGCCGCCGACGACCGCGACCGGGGTGGAGAAGGCGACCTCCTGCCAGCCGGTGTCGGACTCGGCGCCGAACGTGGCCTGGGCGAGCAGCGTGCCTTCGGTGCTCCAGAGGCTGCCGATGTGCTCACCGGTGTTTCCGGCGCCCTTGAAGAAGCGGACGCCGGTGACGTACCCGTCGACCGTCGAGCTGAACTGGACGCCGAGCTCGACCGCCTCCGGATCGTCGAAGGCCGTGACCGTGGGTGTGGTCGATGCGGACCACAGCGAGCACGGGCAGCTCGGATCGGCCCCGGCCGGGGATGCCCCCACGGCCCCGAGCGCGGCCAGCGGCACCAGGCTCAGCAGCAGGGCCAGCACCGCCGAGACGGCGGTCGGCAGTCGTCGAGCACCTCTCGAGGCGGTCGTGGCGTGCACCTGGACTGGATCGGTCATCTGTTCTCCCATTGCTCGCCGCACGGCGGAGCCGCAGGAGGCCCCGCGGCAGCACCCGCCATCCTCGGGACCGGGTTTGATGATTCCCTGACGTCGTGCTGAAGGTTCGCTGAAAATCGCGCGCAGGGTGAGAGGTCAGCCCAGCGTCAGAGCACGTCGGTCAGCCGTCGGTCAGCCGACTGATCAGCCGAAGAGGTTGGGTGGCTCGTCGGCCGCGGCCATGGCGGCGCTGGCCGGCGCCAGCAGGCCGAGGTGGGCCCACGCCGCCGGGGTGGCCACCCGGCCCGGGGCGTGCGCATGAGCAGGCCCTGCTGGATGAGGAACGGCTCGTAGACGTCCTCGACCGTCTCGGTGGGCTCGCTGACGCTGATGGCCAGCGTCGACAGGCCGACCGGACCACCGCCGAAGCGCTCGCAGACGGCCGACAGGATGGCCCGGTCGATCTTGTCGAGGCCGAGGTCGTCGACGCCGAACACGGCCAGGCCGTCGTGCGCGGTGACCTGGTCGATGGTGCCGTCGCCCCGCACCTCGGCGAAGTCGCGGACCCGGCGCAGGAGCCGGTTGGCGATGCGGGGGGTGCCCCGGGCCCGGCGGGCGATCTCGGCCGCGCCCGGGCGGTCGACGGTGACGCCGAGGATGCCGGCGGCGCGCACGACGATGCTCTCGAGGTCGACGGCCGTCGTAGTAGTCGAGCCGGGCGACCAGGCCGAAGCGGTCGCGCAGCGGTCCGGTGATGAGCCCGGTGCGGGTGGTGGCGCCGACGAGGGTGAAGCGGGGCAGGTCGAGGCGGATCGAGCGGGCCGCCGGACCCTTGCCGAGCACGATGTCGAGCTGGAAGTCCTCCATCGCCGGGTAGAGCACCTCCTCGACGGCCCGCGACAGGCGGTGGATCTCGTCGATGAACAGCACGTCGCCCTCGTCGAGGCGGGTGAGGATGGCGGCCAGGTCGCCGGCCCGCTCGAGCGCCGGGACCCGAGGTGATCTGCAGGCCGACGCCGCATCTCGGTGGCGACGATGCCGGCCAGCGTGGTCTTGCCCAGGCCGGGCGGGCCGGCGAAGAGCAGGTGGTCGGCGGCCTGGCCGCGCCGGCGGGCGGCCTCGAGGATGATGCCGAGGTGCTCCTTGAGCTCGGCCTGGCCGACGAACTCGTCGAGCGAGTGCGGGCGCAGGCCGCCCTCGTCGTGCAGCCCGATGCCGGCCTCGGCCGCCTCGACGCGGGACGTCGAGGTCCTCGGGGACGGGTTCGGGGCTGAGCAGCTCGTCGCGCATCTCGGTCCCCTCAGCCCACCGCGAGGCGCTGCAGCGCGGCCTTCAGCAGCTCGGACGACGTCGCCGTCGTCGGGCAGGTCGCGTACGACGGCGGCCACCTCGTCGGGCTGGTAGCCGAGGTTGGCCAGACGCGTCGCGCACGTCGGCTCGGGCCGAGCGCCGGACCGCCGTCCGTGACCGGCGCGCCGGCCCGACGGTCAGCTCGAGCCGGGCATGTCGAGCCGCGACTTCAGCTCGACCAGCAGCCGGGCCGCGGTCTTCTTGCCCACGCCGGGCACCAGGCACAGCGCAGCGACGTCGTCGTCGGCGAGCACCCGGCGCAGCGCCGACGGGCCCGTGCACCGACAGGATGGCCAGGGCCAGGGCCGGGCCCGACGCCGTGGGCGCCGAGCAGCGCCTCGAAGCAGACGCCGCTCGTCGCGGTGCAGGAAGCCGTAGAGCGTCTGGGCGTCCTCGCGGAGGTGGTGGTGGACGTAGACGAAGACCTCGTCGCCCGGATCGCCGAGCTCGACCACGGTGGTCGGCGTGACCGTGACCCGGTAGCCGACGCCGGCCACCTCGACGAGCACCTCGCCGGTCGCCCCAGCGGTCGAGCAGGGTGCCCCGCAGCGAACCGATCATCGACGTTCGATCTGGCGTGCGCGACGATCCGGCGACGCGGTCCGCCGCCGCGGCCCGGCTCGGGCCGTCGGCATGCGGGCGAGGTGGCACAGCGCCAGCGCGGCGGCGTCGGCCGCGTCGGGCGGCTTCGGGCGCTCGGCCAGGCCGAGCAGGGTCTGCACCATGATCTGCACCTGCTCCTTGGTGGCGGCGCCGTAGCCGGCGACCGCCTGCTTGACCTCGTTCGGGGAGTACTGCGCGACCTCGCAGCCGCGCGAGGCGGCCTCGGCCATGGCGATGCCGCTGGCCTGGCCCACCGACATCGCGGTGCGCACGTTGACCTGGAAGAGCACCCGCTCGACCGCCAGCGCCGCCGGCTGGAACTCGGCGAACAGCGACCGCAGCTCGCGCTGCAGCTCGGCCAGGCGCTGGGGCAGCGGGTCGGACGGCGCGTGCGTGAGCACGCCGAGGGCCACCGCCCGGGGCCGCTCGCCGGCGCGCTGCTCGAGCACGCCGTAGCCGCAGCGGGAGAGGCCAGGATCGATGCCGAGGACGAACACGCGTACGAAGGTAGTGAGCGGCCGCAGCCCCGCGGTGGACCCTCGGGACCGTGGGTCGAACGACCCTTCCTAGCGCACGACGCCATCCGGCGGGCCGATCCAGCGCGAACTCGAGGTGTCCGGCCCCTTGAGGTCCGGCCCCACCTGCCGATGAGGTACCCGTGATCCCTCCCCAGCCCGCCTCCACCGACACCTCGGCTGCCCCGGGTCGGGCACCAGTCCGCTGCCCCCCGACGACGGCCCTGGGGCCCCCGTCGGACTCGACGCGCACCCGGCCGACGCTCGCACCTCCCGGTCGACGTCGACGCACCGAACGGGCTGGTCGTCGAGATCCGCGACGTCTCGAAGACTTCGGTCGCGTGCCCGCGCTGTCGAACCTGACGATCCTGGTGCCCCGACGGGCCGCATCACCGTGCTGCTCGGCCCCAACGGCGCCGGCAAGACCACGGCCATCCGCGTGATCACCGGCGCGCTCGAGCCCGACCGCGGCCACGTGCGCACCTTCGGGTTCGATCCCGACCGCTTCGGCGAGGAGGTGCGGCGCCGCTGCGGCGTCGTGTCGGCCAAGCCCGCGCTCTACGACCGCCTGTCGGGCTGGGACAACCTCGAGTACTCGGCCGAGCTCTACGGCCTCGGCCGCAACGCGACCGGCGCCGATCCGCGAGGCCGCCGGTCGGTTCGGCATCCTCGAGGCGCTCGACCAGCAGGTCGGCGGCTACTCGACCGGCATGAAGACCCGCCTGGCCCTGGCCCGCGTCGGTGCTGCACGACCCCGAGCTGCTGCTGTTCGACGAGCCGACCTCGGGCCTCGACCCCGAGTCGTCGCACGCCGTGCTCGACCTCATCCGTGAGATGACCGACGAGGGCCGCACCGTCGTGATGTGCACCCACCTGCTCGTCGAGGCCGAGGGGCTGGCCGACCAGATCATCGTGCTCGAGGACGGCACCGACCTGCTCCCCGGCACCCAGGAGCGAGCTGACCCGCCGGTACTGGCCCGCACGACATGGTCCGGCTCGACGCCGAGGACCCGAGCCGAGCTCGACGCAGGTCGGCCGGCCATGGACCGGCGTGATCGCCACCCGTCGGCGAGAACGACGCGCACCGAGGTGCAGCTCGACGACCTGCGGCGGGTGCCCGACCTGGTCGGCGGCGCTCACCGCGGCCGGCGTGCGCCTCACCCGGGTCGACCCGCACCAGCCCGTCGCTCGAGGACCTGTACTTCGCCATCCGCCGGGAGCGCCGAGCGCCCGACGCCGGCACCGGTCTCGGCGCGTTCCCGGAGGTCACCCGATGAACTACCAACGCATGTTCACCGTGATGCGCACCGACCTGAAGCAGCTCTCGCCAGTCGAAGGACTTCTGGCTGCCGATGACGCTGCTCGGCGGCTTCTTCTTCCTGGTCGTCCCGGCGATCCTGCTGTCGGTCATCAACAGCGTCGGCAACAACGACGCCGTGCAGCAGGTCTCCCAGGCGCTCAAGCTGCTACCCCAGAGCGCCCAGGACGCCGTGCCCGCAGGCGGCCAGCGCCGGCACCAAGGTGTCGTACGTGCTGGCCGTGTACCTGTTGGCGCCGATCGCCGTGGTCGTGCCGCTGACCATCTCGACCGCGGTCGGGTCGCAGCTCGATCGTCGGCGAGCGCGAGCGCGGCACCGGCGAGTTCCTGGCCCACTCCCCCGCCGACGTCCGCGAGATCTACCTGGGCAAGCTGATCGCCAGCCTGATCCCCGGCTACCTCACGACCGTCGTCGGGCTTCGGGCTCTACTCGCTGATGGTGAACCTGATCGTCGGCCCCGACGTCGGCGGCTGGTTCTTCCCGACGCCGTCGTGGTGGCTGCTCATCCTGTGGGTGCTGCCGCCGTTCCTGGCGATCGCCCTGTCGCTGGTGCTGCGACTGTCGGCCCGGGTGAAGAGCACCGCCGCCGCCCAGCAGGCCGCCGGCCTGGTCACGTTCCCGCTGATCCTGATCGCCTACGGCCAGTCGACCGGCGCCCTGTTCGGCGGCGCCGCGGTCCCGCTGTCGATCGCCATGGGCGCAGTGGCCTGGGCCATCGGCATCGCACTGCTCGCCAGCGGCATGCGCTCGCTCACCCGAGCCCGCCTCCTCGGCGTCGCCAACGAAGCCTGACACCGGGCCGCCCCGCCCGCACACCCGAACTGGTAGCCGGTTCGGGGATTCGCGGTCAGGAGAGGGTGTGGAGGGCGTCGACGATCTCGGCGACGGGGCGGAAGGTGAGCCCGGCGGTGGCGCGGTGGGCGTAGCGGACGACGCCGGCGACGTCGATCACGAAGATCGACCGGCGGTAGAAGCCGAGGGGGCCGAGGATGCCGTACTCCTCACCTACCTTCTTGCCCTCGTCGGCCAGCAGGGGGAAGGCCAAGCCGTGCTCGGCCGCGAATCCCTCGTGCTCGTCGATGCCCTGCGGGCTGATGGCCAGCACCTGGGCCCCGACGTCGGCGAAGTCGGCGATGTCGTGGCTGTAGGTCTGCAGCTGCACCGTGCAGACCGGAGAGTGGTCCGCCGGGTAGAAGACCAGCACCACGGGAGCGCCGGTCAGCTCGTCGAGGCTGATGTCGCGGCGCGTGCGAATCCATCGCTGCCGGGGACGATGGCGGGCAGCGTGAACGGCGGGGCCAGCTCCCCTACGGTGACCGTCGGCGTCATGGTCGGGACACTACCGGTCCCGGGCAAACGGCTTTCCACCCGGGGATGAACTTCCGTCACACGGCCACCTGCGGGACCCAGGGCTGGATGCGCGGCGTCGGCGGCCACCGTCCAGCCGGCGACGACCAGTCAGGACGTCGCGGGGATCTGCGCGGCCAGGGCGTCGGCGATCAGCGCGGCGCGCTGGGCGTAGCCCGCTGACGTGTAGTGGATCTGGTCCTTGGTGAACCAGGGATCCTGCACGACCGACGACCAGTCGTAGACCTGGAGGTTCGGGTACCTGGCCTTGGCCGACTCGAGGTGCCGGTCGAACACCTGCATGTTGGGGTTGGCCCAGTCGCCGCTGGTCTCGAGCGTCTTCACGTTGACCCACAGGACCGGCTCCTCGCCGATGACCGTCATCATCTTGTCGATGCGCTCGTCCTCGAGGTGGTTGCTGCCGGCCGCGATGTCCGCGGCATCGGTCGTGCCGAGGGCCAGCACCCAGCAGCCCTCGTATCCGGTGGCCTTGACCTGCTTGGCCACGTCCTCCGCGTTGAGCTGACCCCTGAGGTGCTCGACGATCGAGCGGGCACCGGAGATCTCGGCCCGCGTGTTCGTCACTCCGACCCGCGCGTACTGCGCGTCGATGCGCTCGGCCGGCTGGGGCAGGTAGGCCGGCGACATCAGGCCGATCGACGTCGAGTCCCCGATGTGCACCACCGCCTTGCACGAGGTCATCGGCGGGCCGGGCGGGGTCGTCGGGGTGGTGTCCTCCACTGCCGAGGTGTCGGCCGCCGCTCCCCCACCGTCACTGACGGCGTCGTCGGTCTTGGCGGCACCGGACCCGCAGCTCGCCGCCACCGCCAGCAGCGCCACTGCCGCGATCAGCACGGCGAGCCGACGCGTCATCCCCTCACCTCGGCTCGTCATGGCCCGCAGAGTAGGGGCCGGTGGCGGTGCACGACGGCACCCGCACCGAGCGGCAGCGCCGGTGACGCTCACCAGCGCTCGGTGAGGTGCTCCCGGCCCGAGGGCGGCTCGTAGGACTCGGGCCAGAAGTCGGTGATCTTGGTGATGCGCCCGCCCTCGACCTCGAAGAAGGCGATGGCCAGCGACGGCTCCGCCCCGAGGTGCCACTCGAACAGCAGGCTGCCGTCGTGGTCGTCGCCGAGTACCACCTTCGGCTCGATGTGCCAGTCGCCCGGGTACTCGGCGTTGAACTGCACGTAGCGGTCACGACCGCGGATGCGCTCTCGCGTCTGGGGCACCTCGTAGACGACATCGGGATCGAGCAGCTCGGCCAACGCCACCCAGTCGCGCCCCTCGAGCCGATCCGCGAACGCGGTCACCAGCTCCTTGGCACCACGCACGTCGTCGGGAGCTGGCGTCACGGCTCCGCCTACAGCTCGATCGCATCCATGACGGAGTCGGGGATGTCGAAGTTGGCGTAGACGTCCTGCACGTCGTCGTCCTCCTCGAGGGCGTCGATGACCCGCAGCACCTGCTTGGCCGCCTCGGGGGTGTCGAGCGGCACGGTGGAGGTCGGCAGCATCGTGGTGTCGGCCGACTCCACGGTGATGCCCGCGGCGACCAGCGCGTCCTCGACGGCGTGCACGTCGGTCGGGGCCGACGTCACGCGCCATGTGTCGCCCTCGCTCGACGATGTCCTCGAGCGCCGGCGTCGAGCGCTGCCAGCATGATGTCGTCCTCCTCGACCGAGCTCGGCACCATGACCACGCCCTTGCGCTCGAACTGCCAGGCCACTGCGCCCGGCTCGGCGATCGTGCCGCCGTTCTTCTTGAGCGCGGTGCGGATGTCGGAGCCGCTTCGGTTGCGGTTGTCGGTGAGCACGTCGATGAGGATGGCCACGCCGTTCGGCGCGTAGCCCTCGTAGGTGATCTGCTCGTAGATCACGCCCTCCATGTCACCGGTGCCGCGCTTGATGGCCTTCTCGATGGTGTCGAGCGGCACCGACGCGCTGCGGGCCTTCTGGTACATCGTGCGCAGCGTCGGGTTCATCTCGAGGTCGCCGCCGCCCTGGCGGGCCGCCACCTCGACCTGGCGGATCAACTTGCCGAAGAGCTTGCCGCGGGCCTTGTCGGCCGCGCCCTTCTTGTGCTTGATGGTGGCCCACTTGGAATGACCGGACATCGGGTTCCCCTCTTCCTCGTTCGTACAGATCTCGGTGTCGGTGCCTCGCGACGATGGGCAGGCCCTCGTCGTCGATGCGCTCAGGAACAGCTCGTGCAGCCGCGTGTCGTCGGACAGCTCGGGATGGAACGACGACGACCATGACGGGGCCCTGACGGCAGCACACGGGGCGCCCGTCGACGCGTGGCCAGCACCTCGACGCCGGGCCCACCCGCTCGACCAGCGGAGCCCGGATGAACACCGCGTGCAGCGGATCGTCGAGCCCGGCGATCGGCAGGTCGGCCTCGAACGAGTCGACCTGGCGACCGAAGGCGTTGCGGCGTACGTCGATGTCGATCGCCGCCAGCGGTCGCTGATCGGGTCGTCCGTCGAGGATGGTGTCGGCGAGCAGGATCATGCCGGCGCAGGTTCCCAGAGCCGGGCAGCCCGCGTGTCGAGGAGCTCGCTCAGGGGCTCGAACAGCTCGTTGGCGTCGAGCAGCTTGGAGATGGTGGTCGACTCGCCCCCCGGGATGACCAGGCGCGTCGACCTCGGCGAAGCTCAGCCGGAGTGCGGACCGCTCGACACCCGACGCCGAGGCGCTCGAGCATCTCGAGGTGCAGGCCGCTGGCGCCCTGCAGCGCGAGCACGCCGATGGTGGGCGATGGCAGGTCGGCACCCGGAGGCTCACCGGCCTTGGCGGACATCGTCATCGTGGCGTCGCCTACCAGCCGCGGTCGGCGAGCTTGGTGTCGAGGGTGGCGATCTCGAGGCCCGGCATGGCGGCACCGAGACCCCGGCTCACCTTGGCCAGGATGTCGGCGTCGCGGAAGTTGGTGGTGGCCTCGACGATGGCCTTGGCCATGCGTGGCCGGCTCGGAGCTCTTGAAGATGCCGGATCCCACGAACACGGCCTCGGCGCCGAGCTGCATGACGAGCGAGGCGTCGGCCGGGGTGGCGATGCCGCCGGCGCAGAACATCGGCACGGGCAGCTTGCCGGTCTCGGCAACCTCCTGCACGAGCCGCAGAGGGGCGCTGGAGCTGCTTCGCCCATTCGAACAGCTCGGCCGAGTCGGCAGTGCCGATCTTGCGGATGTCGCCGAGGATCGAGCGCAGGTGGCGCACGGCCTCGACCACGTTGCCGGTGCCCGCCTCGCCCTTCGAGCGGATCATGCAGGCACCCTCGGAGATGCGGCGCAGGGCCTCGCCCAGGTTGGTGGCGCCGCACACGAACGGCACGGTGAACGCCCACTTGTCGATGTGGTGCGCCTCGTCGGCCGGGGTCAGCACCTCGCTCTCGTCGATGTAGTCGACGCCGAGCGACTGGAGGATCTGGGCCTCGACGAAGTGCCCGATGCGGGCCTTGGCCATGACCGGGATCGTGACAGCGGCCTTGATGCCCTCGATCATCTCGGGATCGCTCATGCGGGCCACGCCGCCGTCGCGGCGGATGTCGGACGGAACCCGCTCGAGGGCCATGACGGCAGTGGCGCCGGCATCCTCGGCGATGCGGGCCTCGTCGGCGTTGACGACGTCCATGATCACGCCGCCCTTCAGCATCTCGGCCAGACCCCGCTTGACCAGTGGGGTCCCGGTCTCGCGGCGCACGGCCCCACTCGTGGAAGGTTCAGGCGTGAGGGCTTCAGACATGGGACAGTCTAGGACGACGACCCCGCACAACCCGAAGCCGTAACCGCCGTTCGCGCCGAGCCCTACCTTGTCCTGGCGCACCGAGAACGTGGCGTAGATCCCGTAGAGCACGATGGCGGCCAGCAGTCCCAGCACGCAGACGGCGATGGCCACCCCGATGAGCAGTGACCGGCGGGGATCGCGCTCTCCCGGCATCACATCTCCCGAAGGGCGGCGATGCGGTCCTCGATGGGCGGATGGGTGTCGAACAGGTGCGACCACTTCGACTTCTTCTTGTTCTCGCCCTCGTACTGGTCCATCGGCTCCTCGATCCAGAGGTGGGCGGTGGCCCGGCTCTGGGTCTTCACCGAGGTGTGGTCGTCGCGGAGCTTCTCGAGCGCCGAGATCAGCCCCGGCGGGTAGCGGGTCATCTCCACGGCCGAGACGTCGGCCAGGGCCTCACGCTTGCGGCTGACGGCGAGCTGCATGAGCGCCGCCATGAGCGGGGCCAGGACGATGACGACGAGCGCCAGGATCATGACGACAGCGTTGCTGTCGCCACCGCCGCTGTTGTTGTTGTTCCGGCGGGACCCGCCGAAGATGAACATGCGGATGCCGATGTCGCTCAGCGCCGCGACCACGCCGACGAGGCACACCGCGATCGACGAGACCCGGATGTCGTAGTTCTTCACGTGGCTCAGCTCGTGGGCCAGCACGCCCTCGAGCTCGATGCGGTTCATCTTCTCGAGCAGGCCGGTGGTGACCGCGATCGACGCGTGCTTGGGGTCGCGGCCGGTGGCGAAGGCGTTGGGTGCGGCGTCGTTCACGATGTACAGCGCCGGCATCGGCAGGCCGCTGGCGATCGTGAGCCCCTCGACCAGGTTGTAGAGCCGGGCGTAGGTGGCCCGGTCGGCCGGCTGGGCGTGGCTCAGGGACAGCGCGACCTTGTCGGAGTTCCAGTACGACACGAACGACGCGCCGCCGGCGAAGAGGAAGGCGAAGGCCACGCCGAACCAGCCGAACTGGAACGCGTAGTCGAAGGCGAACGCCACCACCACGACCAGCGCGATGAAGCAGAAGATGAGAAGGGCAGAACGACGCTTGTTCTGCTTGACCTGGTCGTACAGGGGGAGCTCCTACGAGCTGACCTTGGAGGCGAGCCGACCTAGAAGCTGACTTTGACGGGACCCCGAGAGTCGTCGTCAGCCTCGAAGTACTCGCGCTTCTCGAAGTGGAAGGGCCCGGCGATGAGCTTGGCCGGGACGGACTGGATCTTGGTGTTGTACTTGTAGACGGTGTCGTTGTAGAACTGCCGCGCGTAGGAGATCTTGTCCTCGGTGCCGGTCAGCTCTTCCTGCAGGTTGAGGAAGTTCTGGTTGGCCTTGAGGTCGGGGTAGGCCTCCGACACGGCGAACAGCGACTTGAGTGCGCCCGACAGCATGTTGTCGGCCTGCGCGGCTTCGGCGGGGCCCTGGGCGTTCATGGCCATGTTGCGAGCCTGGGTCACCTTCTCGAAGGTGCCCTGCTCGTGCGCGGCGTAGCCCTTGACGGTCTCGACCAGGTTGGGGATCAGGTCGAAGCGGCGCTTGAGCTGCACGTCGATCTGGGCCCAGGCGGCGTCGATGCGGTTGCGCAGCGACACCAGGCCGTTGTAGGTGACCACGAGGAAGCCGACGACCAGCACCAGGATCACGACCAGGACGATGACGAAAATCATGCGAGTCATCATAGGACCCACCCTGCGCGACGGGGTGCCGCCGGCCACCTGCTCGTAGAGCGACAGGTAGGCCTCGGCCAGCCGGTCCATGGAGAAGTGCCCCGCCCGCTGCTCGCCCGATGCGACCAGTTCGGCGGCGCAGGTGGGATCGGTGAGCACCCGCCGCAGCGCATCGGCCAACGCACGGGCGTCCCCCGGCGGCACCAGCAGGGCGTCGCGTCCCGAGCGGGCCACGTTGGAGTAGCCGGGCAGATCGCTGGCCACGACCGGGGTCTCGGCGGCCATCGCCTCGAGCAGCACGACCCCGAACGACTCGCCCCGCAGCGACGGCGCGCAGAACACGTCGGCGGCCCGCAGCCGGCGGGCCTTCTCGTCCTCGCTGATCCGGCCGAGCCACTCGATGCGGGTGTCGCCGGCCACGCAGGCCTTCAGCGCCTCGGTGTCGGGGCCGTCGCTGGCGATCCAGAGCCGGACGTCCGGCGGGAGGTCGGTCATGGCCTCGAGCAGGACGGCGAGACCCTTGCGCGGCTCGTGCCGGCCGATGAAGAGGATCACCGGGCCCGTCGCCGTGGTGGCCCGGCCGACCTCGGGCCGGTCGACCCACGGCGTGGCCTTGGCGAAGGTCGGCACCTCGACCCCGTTGAAGAGCACGGTGTAGCTGCCGCCGAGGGCCGCACGGGCCATCTTCTCGGCGTCCTCGCTGACCGCGACCCGCACGTCGAGACGCTTCGCCAGCCACTTCACGCCGGGCGAGAACCACTTGTAGGCCGCGCTCTCGCCTGCTGCGTGGAACGTGCCCACCAGGGGGGCGGTCTTGAAGAACATGGCCGTCTGGGTGGGCCCCGGTGCCAGCGGCTCGTGCAGGTGAACGACGTCGAACGCCTCGTCACGCAGGGCCCGGATGGTGCGCAGCTGGGCGGACGGGTCCGGAGCGATGGGCGCGACCGAACCGTTGGCCGCCGTCGGGACGCTGTTGCCGAGTGGGGTGACGCCGGCATCAGGAGGGGGCCCGTCACACGGGCCCAGCACCCGGACGTCGTGGCCCATCCCCCGCAGGGTTCGGCCCAGCCCGAGGATCTGACCCTGGACGCCACCCGGCAAGGTGAGGCTGTAAGGGCTGATGATCCCGATGCGCACCGCTCCAACGTAGTGCCGCGTCCGGGTGGACATCTGCTCCCCGGCCAGCAGCGGCCGTCGGCGCTCTCTAGGTTTGGGCCATGTCCGATGTCGGATGGCCCGCGACGATCGAGGCACTGCTCGACCTCGACCGGTATCCGCTGCACGAGCCGGGCTCGGCCGGGCACACCCGCCTCGTCGCCCGAGCGCGGGACCAGTTGCTCGAAGGCGGTGCCAGCGAGCTCCCCGGCTTCGTGACCGCGGAAGGCCTGGAGGTCATGGTCGCCGACGCCCTCGACCGCGAGCCCGACGCGTTCCGCAGCGGCGGGGTGGGAACGGCCTACCTCGAGCTGCCTGACGAGTCGTGGCCCGACGACCACCCCCGCCGATCCTGGAGCGACTACGCCGTGGGCGCAGTGGCCTACGACCTGTTCCCGGCAGCGTCGCCGATGCGCCGGCTCTACGAATGGGAGCCGCTCGGTTCGTTCCTCGCCGAGGTGCTCGGCCACGACGAGATCCACCCCTACGCCGACCCCCTCGGGGCGCTGAACCTGGCGACCATGGGCGACGGCGACCAGCTGCAGTGGCACTTCGACCAGACCGACTTCGTCGTGTCGATGGCGCTGCGCGATGCCGAGGACGGCGGTGACTTCGAGGTCATCCCCCGCATCCGCACCGCAAGCGACGAGCGCTACGACCGGGTAGCCGCAGTGCTGGCCGGCGACCGCACCGACGTGATCCGCCTGCCGATGACGCCCGGGACGCTGCTGATCTTCGAGGGCCGCAACTCGATCCACCGGGTGAGCCCGATCGCCGGTTCGACCACCCGCCTGGTGGGCCTGCTCGGCTACGACACGCGGCCCGGCACGATGAGCAGCGAGCTGCTGAAGCTCATCCGCTACGGCCGCGACGGCCCGATCACGAGCTGACGGCGCCCGCACACCTCAGGTCGCGACCAGCGGAGGCATCAGTCGAGGTCGACGGTGCCTCCGGCGCGCCAGTACTCGCCGCTGCCACGGGCCATCAGTCCTTCGTCGACGAGGTACCGCCGCAGCGCCGCGGTGTCGGGGTGCACCAGGGCGAGCGAGGCGTTGACCTCCTGCTCGGAGTAGTGGCGCCCGACCTCGAACCGCCGCGCCAGCTCGTCGAGCACGACCCGGCGCGTGGCCCGCTTGGTCGGGATCTCGATCAGCTGTTCACCGTCGAAGACCCGACGGAGCGTTCGCGCCCGCAGATCGTCCGGGCGCTCGCCGTCGTCATCGTGGACGGGCCGGGCGCGGCGGGCTGCGAGCGAGAACGCCACCTCGAGCACGACGAACGACCCGTCGCGGTGCGCTACCAGTCCACCATCCACGAGCCGACCGAGCGCTCGAACCGTCGACCGCTCGTCCAGGTCCGCCGCCGCGGCGATGCCGGAGATCGAATCCTCGCCGAGCACCAGCGCCGCGACCACCCGGAGCCGCTCGGAGGTCGCGAGCAGGCCCACGAGGCGATCAGCATCCGTCATGGGAACCATCGTTCCAGGCTCCAGGCCGGGTCGGCAGGTCGAACTCCGCGAGCCTCCGCAGCCGACCTTCGATCGGGCCGGTGCGCGGCTACGGCGCCGGCGTCGTGGACTCCACCCTCGCAGCATCCGGGCGGGCGTGGGGCCTGCCGATGGCCGCGAGCGCGTCGTAGTCGCTGGGCCAGTTCGGTTGCTGAAGGTGCCACTGCTCGGGGGCCAGGCGGATGAGCGACTCGAGCTCGACGGCCATGTCCTGGGTGATGCGGGCGACGTCGTCTCGGAACCGGCCCTGACGCGAGGTGTCCATCGGGGGGCGCACGACGGCGTGGTGGCCGTCGCCCCGGAAGTAGACGCCGGCCGGGATGAGCGCGGCGCCGGAGCGGAGCGCGACGGTGACCGGGCCCGGTGGCAGCGTCGTGCGCTCGCCGAAGAAGTCGACCTCGACGCCGTTGCCGAGGATGTCGCGATCGGCCAGCAGCACGGTGACGTGGTTGGACTTGATCGCCTTGAGCACCGCGGCGCCGGCGGCCGGACCCAACGGGACGACGTCGAGGCCGAGCTGCTTGCGGAACTCGATGAAGAACTCGAACAGCTCGGGCGGGTGCACCGGTTCGACCACCGCGGTGACCCGCACGCCGATGATCTGGGTGAGCCAGTACGCGGCCCACTCCCACCCGCCGAGGTGCGGGAGCACGATCACCGGGCCGACCCCGGAGGCCAGCGCCCGGGCGATGTGCTCGTACCCCTCGTAGGCGAAGCCGGCATCGATCTCGTCGTGGGCCATGCCCGGCAGGCGGAAGGAGTCGACCCAGTACCGGGCATAGGACTCGAACGTCTCGAACACGGCATCACGCAGGGGTGTGCCGATGAAGTCGGGGCCGTGCACCCGCTGGAGGTTGCGCTCGGTCAGCAGGCGCCGTTCGTGCGAGCTGAGCGCGACCACCCGACTGCCGTAGCGCGCCGAGAGCTCGGCGACCGGGCGGGGCAGACCCCGGAACAGGGCCGAACCGGTCTTGTAGGTGGCGGAGACCCGATCGAAGCCCAACGCTGGCGGCGGGTCAGGGAGCGCGTCGGCCGCGCAGGGTGCGCTGCCACGACGGCGTCGAGGCCCGGGCGGCCCGGCGACGAGCCCGGCGGGCCGTGTTCACCTGCGGTCGCTCGACGCTGGCCTGGCGCCACACCTTGACGAAGCGCTGTACCGCCGTGACCAGCGTGAGGGCCAGCATGACCCAGAGGATCGGGACGAGCAGGGAGTCGAAGAGCAGGCCGAGGCCGAGCAGGATGATCCGCTCGGCACGCTCCATGATTCCGCCCCTGGCGTCGAAGCCGAGGGCGTCGGCCTTGGCGCGCTGGTAGGAGATCAGCAGCGATGCGGCCAGCACGGCCATGGGCAGCAGCGACAGGTGGCCGGGGTGGGTGCTGGCCAGGTACCAGGCCACGCCGCCGAGCAGCAGCGAGTCGGACACGCGGTCGGACACCGAATCGAAGAAGGCGCCACGAGGGCCGGCGGTGCCCGAGGCCTTCGCCACCGCGCCGTCGAGGGCGTCGGGTAGACCGGTGAGCACGACGAGGAGAAGGCCGACCCGCAGCTGCCCGACCGCGATGGCCACCGCCGCGGCGGCCGCCATGACCACGCCGAGCGTGGTGAGGTGGTCGGCGGTGATGCCGGTCTTGCGAAGGTTCAGCCCGATGGGCCGCAACCCCTTCTCGATGTTCGCCTTGAAGCGTCCGTCGAGCATGAGTGCTCCTGACGATGCGGTCCCACGGTGGGGACGATGACCCGGAAATGGTAGCCCGACCGGGTCAGCATCGGCACCATGGCAGGTTCCGGGGCACGTCGCGGGCGAGCCCCCTACGCTGATGGCCCCGGCAGGCTGACGCAGCAGCTGACACAGGGGGTGGCTCGTGGAAGTGATCCCGACCGAACGGATTCGCAACGTGGCGCTGGTGGGCCACGGCGGCGCCGGCAAGACCACGCTGGCCGAGGCCATGCTGCTCGAAGCCGGCCTCGTGTCGCGGCTCGGCCGGGTCGAAGACGGCACCACCGTGTGCGACAGCGAGCCCGAGGAGCAGCGACGCGGCCAGTCGCTGTCGTTGGCACTGGCCCCGATCGTGTGGAAGGGCCATCGGATCAACCTCCTCGACGCGCCGGGCTACGCCGACTTCGAGGGCGAGGCGCTGACGGCGTTGCGCGTCGCCGACCTCGCGGTGTTCGTGGTGAGCGCGGTGGCCGGGCCTGAGGTGCAGACGATCCGGCTCTGGAAGGCCGCGGCCGAGCTGGGGCTGCCCCGGATGGTCTTCGTCAACAAGCTCGACCGAGAGCGGGCCTCGTTCCCCCGCACCCTCGACCAGCTCCGCGAACGGCTCGGGGCCGGCGTGGCACCGCTCGAGCTGCCGATCGGCGAGGAGGCGGAGTTCACGGGGCTGGCCGACCTGCTGACCGACACCGCGTTCCTCTACGACGGGACATCGGGCGGGCACACCACCGCCGCCATCCCCGACGACATGGAGGCGCTCGAGCACCAGGTGCACGACAACCTGGTCGAGGGCATCGTCGTGGCCGACGACGCGCTGCTCGAGCGCTACCTCGACGGCGACGTCCCGGCGGTCGACGAGCTCGAGCACACGCTCGCCCACGGCATCGACCAGGCCAGCGTGTTCCCGGTGGTGTGCGGCTCGGCCACGGGCCGGGTCGGCATCGACCGCCTCATCGACCTGATCTGCGAGATCGGTCCCTCCCCGCTCGAGCGACCACCGGTGGAGGTCGAGGCCGGCGACACCATCGTCGACATCGCCCCCGACGCCGCCGGCCAGCCGCTGCTGTTCGTGTTCAAGACGCTGGCCGATCCCTTCGTCGGGCAGGTGTCGCTCTTCCGGGTGCTGTCGGGCACGGTCCGCACCGACGACCACCTCGTCAACCCGCGGTCCGGTGCCGACGAGCGCCTGCACGGCCTGTTCCGGGTGTCGGGCCGTGAGCACGAACCGGTCGACGTGCTCGTCGCCGGCGACATCGGTGGCGTGGCCAAGCTGACCGGCACCACCACCGGCGACACGCTGGCGCCGCGCGGCACCCCGGTGAGGGTCACCGTGCCCGAGGAGCCCGAGCCGGTGCTGGCCATCGCGGTGCGGGCCCGCACGACCGCCGACGAGGACAAGCTGGCCAACGCCCTGCACCGCCTCGTCCAGGAGGACCCCACCCTCGTGGTGACGCTCGACCCGGAGACTCACCAGACGCTGCTGCGGGGCACCGGCGAGACCCATCTGCAGGTGACCCTCGAACGGCTCGACCGGAAGTTCGGGGTGGCGGTCGACACCGAGGAGGTCCGGGTCGCCTATCGCGAGACCATCACCAGGCCCGCGGAGGCCGAGGGCCGCCACAAGAAGCAGAGCGGCGGCCACGGCCAGTTCGGAGTGGCCACCGTGCGCATCGAACCGCTCGAACGGGGCGCCGGCTACGAGTTCGTCGACAAGGTGGTGGGTGGTGCCATCCCCCGCCAGTTCATCCCCGCCGTCGGCAGGGGCATCGAGGAGGCCATGGCCGAAGGTGGGGTGCACGGCTTCCCCGTCGTCGACGTCCGGGTGACGTGCCTCGACGGCCGGTACCACCCGGTCGACTCGTCGGAGATGAGCTTCAAGATGGCAGGTCGGCTCGCGTTCCGCGAAGCGCTCGCCCAGGCCGCTCCAGTGGTGCTCGAGCCGGTGTCGACCATCGAGGTGACGGTTCCGGCCGAGGTGCAGGGCGACGTGCTCGGCGACCTCAACAGCCGCCGGGGTCGAGTCCAGGGCACCGAGGCCGGCGGGCCGGGCGAGCAGGTCGTGATCGCGCAGGTGCCGACCGCGGAGCTCCGTCGATACGCCATCGATCTGCGGTCCCGCACCGGTGGACGGGGCGCCTTCTCGGCCCACCACGACCACTACGACGTGGTGCCCCCCAACCTCGTGGACGCCATCGGCAACGGATCCGGCTCGCTCTCCGGTGCCTCCAGTGGGGGCACTACCGTCACGACATGACCGGCCTCGACGTCTCCAAGCTCCTCCCGCCCGACGCGCTCACCGCCCTCCGCTCCTACCCCCGCCGCTTCCGCAACGAGGTCACCTCGTTCGAGGGAGACGACTCCGTCGAGGAGCTGGCGGCCCGCATCGGCCCCGACGGCGAGTCGGCCATCCAGATCATGAGCGATGTCTCCCGCACCTGGACGCTGCTGGCCGAGGCCCTGCGCCAGACGCTCACCACCGACGACGCCGTCCTGCACGCGGCAGTGGTCGATCCTGCGCAGCGCAGCTGGGACACGCCCCCGTCGGACTCCCTCGACGACGTGCTCACGGTCCTCGACCACGCCGCCGACGACCTGACCGGGCGGATGGCGTCGGTCGCCGGCCTCGACGACTGGAACCGTCGAGCCACCGTGGCCGGCGGCGGCGAGGTTTCCGCGCTCGACCTCGTCCGCAGCGCCACGGTGGCCGGTCACGACGGGCTGGCCGCGGTGCACGCCGCGCTCGCTGCCGCGCGTCGCTGAGCGCGGCGGCATGACGCCCGCCGGCCATGGATGCAGGTAGCTTCATGTCCCTCTGGATCAGCTGGGAGGCTGGGTACATGAAGAACACCCTCTGGATGAAGGTGGCTGCCCCGGCGGCCGTCGTGACGCTCGGCCTGCTCGGGGCCACCCCCGTCGCCGCGCAGACCACGGTTCCGCCCTCGGAGGTCGCCGTCCTGACGGTGACCAAGACCGTCGCCGGCACCGCGCCGACCGATGCGGAGTTCACCCTCCACCTCACGTGCACCCCTGAGGAGCTCGACGGCGCGGCCCAGACCAACGTCGCCGCATACGACGAAGACATCACCTTCGGGTCCACCGGCGGCAGCGAGGACTTCACCTTCACGAGCGCGTCGCTGTGCGAGGTCACCGAGGTCGACGATGGCGGAGCCGACTCGAGCACCGGACCGGTGAACGTCGACATCCTCGAGCCGATCGCCTACAGCGCCGAGATCACCAACACGTTCGATCCGGCGACCACTTCGACCACCGCTGCTGCCGCGGCCGAAGCCGTCGAAGCCACCGCCGCCTTCACCGGCTGATCACGCGACCGCTCGGGGTCAGTGCCCGCGGCGGCTACGCAAGGTCAGCGCCTGCTCGTACAGGGCCACATCCGCGAGGTTGTCGTCGTGGATCCGACGACGGAACGACGTCGAGGTCATTGTCTCATCGGTCCGGTTGAGGATCTCCCGCGATTGGAAGTCCAGCCCGTAGCGGTGGCTGACGACGTCCATGAGCTCATCAAGGTGGTCGGTCGTCCCGAGCGCATCGACCTCGGCCAGTGTGCTCTTGGCCAGCGCAAGTCGGCGCTCGTCGACCTCGATCATCTCGGCCGGCACGCTGTCGAAGCCCAGCAGCGCACGCACGGTGCCGGAGGAGAGCTCCCGCGCCACGGCCGCGGTGAACTCCTCGTCCGCCCGCAACTCCTCCAGTGAGCGGTTTCGAGGGTTGAGGGCGTGGATGATCGAATCCGGGGGAATCGCCTGCGCTTCGTCGCTCGACATCGAGAGCATCTTCGTCTGCCGGTTCTCGATGAACCGGGCGAAGAACCATTCGTCCTCGTAGATCTCCTCGAGCGCCATGCCCTGGTGCTCGGGATGGGTCCTCTGGCAGTGGCGCAGGTAGGAGAGCGTGCGCTCCACCGGGTCGCGGATGATCGTGATGGTGACGGCCGACGGGGCGACGAGTTCGACCGTCGAGTAGGGCACGTGCGCCGAGAAGAAGCGGGTCCGGGCCCGCACGCCCTCGTCCATGTTGGCGAACTGATGGACGTCGCTGTATTGCAGGATTCGCGCGAAGTCGGTCGCACCGGCCTGGACCGGATAGATCTCGTTCGGGGCGAAGTTGCGGGCCGCGTGGGTCCGGAACGATGTCCCGCCCGTCTTCATGAGGTGCACGAAGAAGAACTGCTGGCGTTCCGCGAACGGCGGCCCTGCTCCGTTCGAGCCGCTCATCCGACCGGGGGCGTACATGTACGCAAGGCGGACATCGGGGCTTTCTAGCAGGTAGCCGCCCGCCGGGCGCGCACGTGACGCTCGGTTCGCTCCCGCCGCCACGGGCGGCGCGACGGTAGCGCGAGCCCGTAATGAGCCCTCGGTCGGGCCGGCGAGGTTCCACTCGAAGTCGTCGATCATGTCCGGTGACCACCGCCCTGCCGGATCGCTCGGCGGGAACGGCGGCTCACCCGGCGATGTGCGTCTACCTGTTCAAACGTCGTCCTCGTACTGCGACCAATCCTCGGGGTTGTCCTCGACGAACCACTCGAGCACCTCGCCGTCGACGCCGTCGACCAGCACGAGACCGCGTTGCTGAGGCGGGTCCTCGGCCGAGTAGAGCAGGATGCGCCACGTCGGGCGGCTCAGCAGCCCGCGCCACCCCATCTGGGCCGACGCGTGGCCGACCGGGAAGCCGACCGTGCGCACCGAGGCCACGAGCGCGTCGCGCTCGTCGACCTCGAGGTTCCAACCGGTGACGATCGAGTAGGCACCGAACAGGCCGAGCCCGATGGCCGCCGCGAGGAACCCCCCGTTGACCAGCACCGAACCGTCGCGATGGGTCGCCCAGAGCACCAGGCACCCGACCGCCAGCACGAGGTAGATGATCCCCGGGATGCGGCGACGGTTGTTGTTCGGGAACAGGTACGGGCCGACGTAGCCGGCCGCGTCGAGATCGTCCGGGAGCGCGTCTCGGATGTCGTCGTCGGACAACGGCCGGGTGTCGGATGGGCGGTCGGCCGCGTCGTCGGGTGCGTCGGTCATGGCCGATCGACCGTAGCGCGAGCGGTTCACCGAACCGGAATCACGAGCTGACCGCGATCGACCCGATCAGGCCGGCCAGGAGGCGCGGAGCTTCTCCCAGCTCCGGTCGAGGGGCTCGGGCATCACCCGGGTCTCGGCCACGCTGGTCATGAAGTTCGTGTCGCCGGCCCAGCGGGGCAGGCAGTGCACGTGCAGGTGGTCGGGCACGCCGGCTCCGGCGGCCGCGCCGAGGTTGAGGCCGACGTTCACGCCGTCGCAGCCGTACGCGGCGCGGATGGCGGTGACCGACTGGCGCACCAGGAAGAACAGCTCCGCGAAGGTGTCGGCATCGAGCTCGTCGAGCTCGGCCGCAGCCTGGTTCGGCAGCACGAGCACATGGCCGTTCGTGTAGGGATAGGCGTTGAGCAGCACCGAGCACCGCAGGGCCCGGTGCACGATGTAGCCCTCCCGGTCTCCGAGGCGCAGGATGCGCTCGAAGAGCGATCCGGTCGCGTCCGGATCGAGCGGCTGGCGGTCGCCGGAGACCGCTTCGATGTAGGTGGTGCGCCAGCCGGCCCAGAGGTGGTCGAGCGACTCACCCATCGGTGGTCAGCCCACCCACAGGTGCCCGACGACGTCGGCCGCCAGCCGATCCACGAAGGCATCCACGGCCACGCCGCGCTCGACCTCTCCCCCGCGGGGGTTGACACCCACGGTGGAGTGCTCGACGTCGTCGTCGCCGACGACCAGCACGTACGGCAGCTTCTCCATCTTGGCCTTGCGGATGCGGGCGCCGAGCTTCTCGTCGGCGGTGTCGACGTCGGCCCGGTAGCCCTCGGCCCGCAGCCGGTCGACGATGCGCCGGGCGTAGGTGTCGTGGTCGTCGCGCACCGGCAGCAGCCGGACCTGCACGGGGGCCAACCAGGCGGGGAAGGCGCCGGCGTAGTGCTCCACGAGCACGCCGAAGAACCGCTCGATCGAGCCGAAGAGGGCGCGGTGGATCATGATCGGCGTGTGGGGCTGGCCGTCCGAGCCGATGTACTCCATCTCGAACCGCTGCGGCTCCTGGAAGTCGAGCTGCAGGGTCGACATCTGCCACGTGCGGCCGATCGCGTCGCGCGCCTGCACCGAGATCTTCGGGCCGTAGAACGCTCCGCCACCCTCGTCGAGCACGAGCTCGAGGTCCATGCTCTGGGCCACCGATCGCAGCGTCTCGGTGGCCTCGACCCAGTCCTCGTCGGAGCCGACCGACTTCTCCGGCGGCTTGGTCGACAGCTCGAGGTAGAAGTCGTCGAGCCCGTAGTCGCGCAGCAGGTCGAGCACGAAGATCAGCGTGCGCTCGAGCTCTTCGGCCATCTGCTCCTTCGTGCAGAAGATGTGCGCGTCGTCCTGGGTCATGCCCCGCACGCGGGTGAGGCCGTGCACGACGCCCGACTTCTCGTAGCGGTAGACGGTGCCGAACTCGAAGAACCGCAGCGGCAGGTCGCGGTAGGAGCGCTGTCGGCTCTTGTAGATCAGGATGTGGAACGGGCAGTTCATCGGCTTTAGGTAGTAGTCCGTGCCCCCATCGAGCTGCATGGGGGGGAACATGCCGTCCGCGTACCAGTCGAGGTGGCCCGACGTCTCGAAGAGGTTCGACTTGGTGATGTGGGGCGAGTACACGAACTCGTAGCCGGCCTGCTCGTGGCGCTGGCGGGAGTAGTCCTCCATCACGCGGCGGATGATGCCGCCCTTGGGGTGGAACACCGCCAGGCCGGAGCCGATCTCGTCGGGGAACGAGAAGAGGTCGAGCTCGGCGCCGAGCTTGCGGTGGTCGCGCTTCTCGGCCTCCTCGAGCCGGGTGAGGTACGCGGCGAGGTCCTTCTTCGAGGCCCAGGCCGTGCCGTAGATGCGCTGGAGCATCGGGTTCTTCTCGTCGCCCCGCCAGTACGCGCCGGCGACGCGCATCAGCTTGAAGTGCCCCAGGCGGCCGGTGTCGGGGACGTGGGGCCCGCGGCACAGGTCGACGAAGTTCGGCGGGTTCTCGTAGGTGCGGACGACGCCCGTCTCGGTGGCCGACATCGGATCGTCGGCCTGGCCATGGATGATCTCGAGCTTGAACGGATGGCTCTTGAACAGCTCGAGCGCCTCGGCCTCGGTGATCTCGTCACGGATGAACGGCTGCCGGTCGGCGATGATCTCGCGCATCCGGGCGTCGAGCCGCTCGAGGTCGTCGGGGACGAACGTGCCACCGTCGGGCAGCTGGAAGTCGTAGTAGAAGCCGTCCTCGATCGGAGGGCCGATGGCGAACGTGGCCCCGGGGAACAGGTCGAGCACCGCCTGGGCCAGCACGTGGGTCGTGGAGTGGCGCAGCGTGTAGAGCCCGCGGTCGCTCTCGACCACCACGATGGCCACGTCGTCACCGTCGGCCAGCACCCAGTTCAGATCGCGCTCGACGCCGTTGACGCTGGCGATCACCGCCGCCTTGGCCAGGCCCGACCCGATGCTCGCCGCCAGCTCGCCCGCGGTGGAGCCGGCCGGAGCGACCTTCCGTGAGCCGTCGGGCAGGGTGATCTCGATCTGGTCGGCCATAGGCGAGCGAGCCTAACCGTGGCCGAAGCCCGGCCAGAAAGGAGATCGATCGGAAAGGAGATCGGCCGGGCCGGGACGGGAATGGAGGGTCGGGTGCGCTCGCTCAGCCGGCCAGGGAGTCGGCGTGCGAGTCGGTCGCGGAGGACGTCCCGAGTCCGTTGTCGCCGTGGCCGTTGCCGGCCGCGTGGCCGCCGGACCCGTTGCCACCGGCGCGGGAGCCGGAGGCGACGCCGACGACCGCGGTCTCGGCCGGCGCGACCTCGCTGCGTTTGGTGGCGTAGACGTCGACGTACTCCTGGCCCGAGAGCTCGCGGATCTCGAACATGACCTCGTCGGTGATCTGGCGCAGTACGAGCCGGTCGTCCGGGCGGTCGAGGTAGCGATCGACCTTGACGGGGCGGCCGATGCGCACGCGCATGACCTTGAACGGCTTGGGCATCGACGAGTCGGGCGGCTGCACCTCGAGGGTGCCCTGCAGCCCGACCGGGTAGATGGGGCAGCCCGTGCGGAGTGCCAGTCGGGCGGCACCGGTGTGGCCCTTGTGGAGCCTGCCGTCACGCGACCGCGTGCCCTCGGGGTAGATGCCGAACAGCTCGCCGGCCTCGAGCACGCCGGCCGCCGCGTTGAGCGCACCCTCGGCGGCGGATCCACCCGAGCGGTCGATGGGGATCATGCCGAGCGCCGGAAAGATGTACTTCGTCTTCCAGCTGTCCATGTACTCACCCTTGCCGACGAACGTGATCCGCCGGGGCAACGTGGCGCCGAGCACGAAGTGGTCGAGGACCGACAGGTGGTTCGGGGCCATGATGGCGCCGCCGGTCGGAAGCAGTCGATCGAGGCCCTCGACCTCGATCCTCCAGGCGAAGCCGAACAGGGGCCGCAACACGGCACGGGCGATGGTGTTCAGCTGTCCGACATCGCGTGCCATGGCGTTCCCTTTCGTTGCTCTCGGTGCCCGACCTCGGCGCTGGCGGTCTGCGGTCCCGGTGCGCCATGAGTCTGCCCCATCGGGCCCGGCGCCGCTCGTCATGATCTGACGGCCAACTGTCGACGGGCTGCGGGCCCAGGGGATCGCCGCCGGACCGTGGTCCGGACGGCTCATTGTCTTGACCATCGTCGTTTCCTGGCCGATGGATCGCCTATGGTCTCCCGCGTGACTGCCCCAGATGCCAGCCTCAACGAGGGCGCCGAGGCCCTCTCGACCAGCCGGCGGGCCTTCATCGGACGGACCGCCGCGGGCGTCGCCGCCGGCGGACTGGTGTGGGCTGCACCGTCGATCCTGACCCTCGACGCCGCCGCCGCCGCCAGCTGCGGCACCGGCGTTCATACGCTCAACTGGGGCACGGTGACTGCGGGGACGAGCCCCGCGTCCGTCGTCTCCACCGGCGGCACCGGTTCGCACCCGACGGTCACCATCGGCCACACCCAGACGGCCAACACGATCCAGAACAACGGGCTGGGCGGTTACGACTGCTTCGACGTCATCAACTCACAGATCGGCGGCCAGACTGCCAACTCGTACCTGCTGTCGATCAACACGAACTCGCAGGCGAACTTCGTCACGGTCACGTTCACCTTTCCTGCGGGAACGTCGGTCAACGGCCTGTCGTTCCAGATCTTCGACATCGACTACAGCACGACGTACAACTTCCAGGACGTGGTCCGCATCACCGGCGTCAACTCGGCCAACGCCGCGGCCACCTTCTCGTCGACCCCGAACACCTCCTACACGGTCGCCAACAACAACTCGGCGACCCTGACGTTGACCGGCCTGAACTACTCCGGCAACCCGAACACAGGTGTCCCGCCCAACTCGGCCAACGGCAATGCCACCATCACCTCGACGCAGTCGATCAGGTCCGTCACGGTGACCTACTCGCCCGGCATTCCGACAGACGCCAATCCGTACCAGTACATCTCCATCGGCAACCTCACCTGGACCACCTGCACCTGACCCAGCCCCGTCCCTCCCTCCCTCCCTCCCCCTCCCGTTTCGGCGCTCATGACTCGCGCTCGAGCGCGAGTTTTCCGGGGTGAGAAGTGAAGTTCGGGCGAATCCTCGACAGGATCGGGGTGTGCGACCACGATGTCGGCCATGACCAACAGTCACCCTTCTCGAGGATCGCAGCTCACGCGGCTGCCAGGCACGGGCTCATCACCACGCAGGAGCTCCTCGGGCTGGACCTGAGTCCGTCGGCCATCGGGCGCATGGTGCGGTCGGACCTGCTGCAGCGGATCACCAACGGCGTCTACCGGGTCCCGCCCTACCCCGACACCTGGGAGCAGCGCATGCTGGGCTGCGTCCTCGCCGGGCCACCCGGGACGGTCGCGTCCCATCGCAGCGCCGCACGTCTCCACGCGCTGCGCGGGTGCCGGAGCGAGATCGTGGAGGTGACCTGCCGGCGATGGCTGCGAGAGCATCGCGATGCCTACCGCGTGCACGAATCGCTCGCACACGACGTGGCGGACACGACGGAGATCCTGGGCATCCCCGTGACGAAGCTCGACCGCACCTTCGTGGATCTCGGAGCGGTCATGCATCCGGTGCCCCTCGGGCGTGCGCTCGACGAGGCCCGACGAAAGGGCCAGATCGACCTGACCACGGTCGAGCGCAAGGTCGACCAACGGGCCGCCCGCGGTCGCAACGGCATCGCCGTCGTTCGTCAACTGGTCGCCGAGCGCCGGGGCGGCATCCTCGGGGACACCGGGTTCGAGGATCTCGTGCTCACCATCATCGACGACTTCGGGCTTCCCCGGCCCGAGCTCCAGTGGCGGGTGGCAGATGGTCCCCGCGTGGCGTTCCTCGACTTCGCCTACCCGGCGCGCAAGGTGGCGCTCGAGGCGGACAGCGAGGAGTATCACCTCGACCTCGAGACCTTCCACCGTGACCGATCTCGGCAGAACTGGCTGTCGCTGCTCGGGTGGACGTTTCTCCGGTTCACGGCCCGTCATCTCCGCCAGGAACGTCGGACGGTGGCGCGACAGATCGCCTCTGCGCTGAGCATCCCGTTCTGACCTCGGATAGGTCGCGCTCAGCGGGAGGAAACGGCGCAAGAAGGGCAGGGCGAACTCGACTTCAGGCGGTGAGGAAGACGCCGAGGAGCTCGGCCGCGGCGACCACGTCGTCGCCGTTCGCCACGCCGGCGTCGATGGCAGCGACCGCACCAGGGGTGTCGAGGTCGTCGTCGAGGCGGGCCCGCACCTGATCGAGCGTCGATCCGCCTGACCCACCCGATCCACCGGCGGGCGAACCTGACTCGGCGGCGGCCAGCCAGCGATCGAGGCGGGCCGCGGCCCGGGGCATGAGCTCGTCGTCCCACTCCCACGCGTTGCGGTAGTGGTGCTCGACGAGCGCCAGGCGGATGGCCCGGGGGTCGTACGTCTTGAGCAGGTCGCTGACGAACACCAGGTTGCCGAGCGACTTCGACATCTTCTCGCCGTCCATGCGGACCATGGCCTGGTGCATCCAGTGCCGCACGAACGGCTGGCCGGTGGCCGCCTCGCTCTGGGCCGCCTCGCACTCGTGGTGCGGGAAGATCAGGTCGGAGCCGCCGCCGTGCAGGTCGATCGTGGTGTCGAGCTCGCGCAGCGCCAGGGCCGAGCACTCGATGTGCCAGCCGGGGCGGCCCGGGCCCCACAGCGACTCCCACGCCGGCTCGTCGGGTGCCGAGGGCTGCCAGAGCACGAAGTCGAGCGGGTCGCGCTTGTTCGGGTCGTCGATGTTGCCGCCCCGCTCGGCTGCCAGCGCCAGCATCTCGTCGCGCGAGAGGTGGCTGATCTGGCCGAAGCGCTCGAACGGTTGACGTCGAAGTAGACCGAGCCGCCGCTCTCGTAGGCGTGGCCCTGGTCGAGCACCATGCCGATGAAGCCGCGGATGTCGGCGATGGCCGAGGTGGCCCGGGGCTCGCTCCAGCACTCGAGGACGTTGAGGGCGAGCATGTCGCCGTCGAACCGGGCGACCTCGGCCGCGGCCAGGTCGAGGTAGTGCACCCCGAGCTCGCGGGCCTTGCGCAGCAGGTCGTCGTCGACGTCGGTGATGTTGCGGACGCAGCGGGTCTCGTGGCCGAGGTCGCGCAGGCGCCGCTGCAGCACGTCGTAGGTGACGTAGACCGCGGCGTGACCGAGGTGGGTGGCGTCGTACGGCGTGATGCCGCACGTGTACATCGTGACGATCGGGCCCGGCTCGAAGGGGACGATGTCGCTGGCGAGCCGTGTCGTAGAGGCGCATCACGTCGGGCAGGCTAACGGCGCGAGCGACCGGATGGGTGACCCGACCGATCGGGATTCCGGACCGGTCAGGGCACTAGATCGCGTCGATGCCGGTGAACTTGACCGCGGCCCGGGTCTTGTACCGGATGTTCAGCTGCAGCAGCACCGCGGCGAAGGCCTCGATGGGTGCCGCGTTCGACAGCTCGCCGGCATCGAGCGGGCGCATGTCGGGGATCTTGCGCACGATCTCGCACGGTGGCCTCGGTGGCCTCGATGTGGTCGGAGCAGATGAGCACGTCGCTCTCGACCGGATGGTTCAGGTCGCCGAGCTCCTTGGCCGGCACGTGGTGGAAGCCGGCCGCCACCATCGACCTGGGCAGCGCCGCCTGCACGCTGGCCGCCACCGACCCACGGGGCGGGACGAGCGGCTGGAACTCGTGGCCGACCTTGGCCAGCGCGTTGGCCATGGAGATGACGACCTTGCCCTGGAGCTGGCGCGACACCGAGCTGGCGGTGGCCGCCGCGGCGTCCCAGGGCGTGGCGATGACGACCAGGTCGGCGTCGGCCGCGCCCGTCGTTGTCGGCGGCGTCGATGACGAGGCCGCGGCCGTCCCACTTGCTCGAGCAGCTGGTCACGGACCTCCATCGAGCGGTACTTCGACCGCGAACCGAGGACGACCTCGAACCCCACCGACGCGAGACGGGCGGCGAGGCCGCTTCCTGCCGGACCGGTTGCTCCCAACACTCCGATCTGCATCCGGTCACCCTAGGCGGCGCGCTCCGGTGGACGTGAAGTGCCTGATGACTCGTCAGTTCTCGACGTGCGTGTCAGATGCTGGGGCCAGGTCCGGGTGACCTGGCGCGGCCGGTAACGTCCCCCGTTCACACCGGGTCGGAGGGTTCATGGGTCTGCTCGACGGGAAGCGCATCCTGATCACCGGCGTCCTCACCGACGCCTCCCTCGCCTTCGGCGTGGCCGAGCTGGCGCAGGAGGAGGGGGCCGAGGTCATCCTCACCGGCGCCGGGCGTGGGCTGTCGCTCACCCGGCGCACGGCCCGCAAGCTGCCGACCGAGGCCGACGTGCTCGAGTTCGACGTCAGCGACCCCGCCCAGCTGCCCGTCATCCAGACCGAGCTGGCCGAGCGGTGGGACCGGGTCGACGGCGCGCTGCACGCCATCGGCTTCGCCCCCGCGGTGTGCCTCGGCGGCACCTTCATGGACGCCACCTGGGACGACGTCGGCGTGGCGGTCAACATCTCGGCCTACTCCTACAAGGCGCTGGCCGACGCCGTGGTGCCGCTGATGACGCGACGGCGGCTCGCTCGTCGGCCTCGACTTCGACGCCACGGTCAGCTGGCCCGCCTACGACTGGATGGGCGTGGCCAAGGCCGCGTTCGAGTCGACCTCGCGCTACCTGGCCCGCTACCTCGGCCCCCAGGGCATCCGGGTCAACCTGGTGGCGGCCGGCCCGGTCAAGACGATGGCGGCCAAGTCGATCCCCGGCTTCAGCGAGTTCGAGGACGTGTGGGACGACCGCGCTCCCCTGGGCTGGGACGTCACCGACTCCACCGGCGTGGCCAAGGCCTGCGTGGCGCTGCTGTCGGACTGGTTCCCGCAGACCACCGGCGAGATCATCCACGTCGACGGCGGCTTCCACTCCACGATGGCCTGACCCAAGGTCCACGACCCCACGACCCCGAACCGCCCGACCCCGAACCGCCCGAACCAGTAATCGGACCCGAGTCCATAGGTCAGGATCGGACCGGTTCGGGCGGTGGGGGTGGCCGGCCCGGGGCCGGTCGGTCAGCGGTCGGTCATCGGTCGCCCGGGAGAAGGTGGTCGGGGTTGGCGACGTGGAGCTTGGCCAGGACGTCGGCCCACACGACCGCCGCGACCGCATCCCAGTCGTCGACGGTGCCGGCCTGGATCCGGGCGGCCAGCTCGGCGTCGTCGGCCACCCCGAGCGAAGCCAGGCGGGCGGCGTGCGCCGCGCGATCCGCGACCGCCGAGAGCCAGCTCGCGCTCGACGGTGGCCAGCACCCGCGCCGCAACCCGGGCGTGGAACTGCACGCCGCCCGGTGGTCGCGGCCATCACGTCGCCCTCGAGGAACTCGCGCACCGCCTCGACCAGCTGCGCGCCGTCGGCTCGCCGTGCAGGTCCGACGTCGGATCGAGCTCGGTCGGGGCCGACGAGGCCCGAGCGAGCGCCTCGTCGACGCCGAACCCGACGGACCCGCCGACGGCGATCGTTCGCGGCGAGGCCGGAGCGGGGCGGGCGCCGATCAGGCCGAGCACGTCGTACTCGTTCTCGCAGACCCGGCGGCCGATGGCGGCCAGCTCGACCGAGCGGCTGAGGCCGGTGAGGTGCGACGACGCCTGCATCATGCAGATGACGCCCCAGCGCAGCGTGCCGAGCACCTCCCACCAGTGCACGACGTCGGGGTCGACCGGCGTGCCCGACGCCGACTCGTAGGCCGCGAACAGCTCGGCGTAGTCCCCCACGCCGGCCACCGGCAGGTCGGAGCCGAAGCGCCAGGCCCGCACGCACAGCCAGCCGAGGTCCTCCATCGGGTCGCCGAGGTGGGCCAGCTCCCAGTCGAGCACCGCGGCCAGGCCGTCCTCGTCGACCATGAGGTTGCCGAGGCGGAAGTCGCCGTGGACCAGCGTGGCCTCGGAGCGGCGGCGGCCGGTGCTGGATCGAGCCAGCGCAGCCCGAGCTCGAACGCCGGGTGCGGCTGGCCGAGCATGTCGAGGAGGCCGCGCAGCTGGCTGATCGGCTCCTGCACCTCGAGGTGCCCGGTCGACCGACGGCCGGCACCGCGTGGATCGCTGCCATGGCCGCCGCGCACTGCCCGACGAGCCGCGATCGGGCGACGTCGAACTCGTCGTCGCGGAGCAGGCGCCGGGCGATCGTCTCGCCCTCGACCCGACCCATCACGAGGAACGGCGTGCCCGCGATGGCGACGTCGTCGGAGGCGGCCACGACCGGGGCGACCGGCACCCCCGCGTCGGCGGCGGCCCGCAGCAGGCCGGCCTCGGCCTCCATGCTCGGCGCGCCGCCCCGGACCCCGGCTCGGATGCGCTGCAGGATCAGCGGCTGGGCCGAGCCGTCGAGCGCGTCGAACAGGTCGAACGCCCACGTCTCGCGCGACGCGCCGCCCGAGAGCCGGGCCAGGTCCACGGACCTCGAGCCCGTCCCGCTCGAGCGCACCCTCCAGGAAGGCCGCGAGCCGGTCGCCGATGTCGTCGTCACGATCCCCCATGGCCGCCGACGCTACCCGGTCCCGATTTTCGCGCCGGGTTCCTCGCGCTCAGCGCGACCTATCAGCGCAAGAACACCGGGTGCCGGGCCGACGGAGGGGGCGGGAACGGGCGGACCGGTCAGTCCGACTCGTCGAGGATGTCGCCGACGAGCTCCTCGAGCAGGTCCTCGAGGGTGACCAGCCCGACGGTGCGACCGTCGCCGTCGGTCACCACGGCGACGTGGATGCGGGCGCGGCGCATCGACAGCAGCAGGTCCTCGAGGGAGCGGTCGAGCGGGCACGACGAGCATCCGGCGGACCAGCCGCGGCGGGACGGCCCGGTCGGCCAGCTCGGGCTCGAGGGTGAGGAGGTCCTTGGCGTGGACGAAGCCGCGCACGTCGTCGAGGCCGTCGGACCCCTGCACAGCAGGCGGGAGTGGCCGCTCTCGACCACCAGGCTGCTCGGCCTCGCGCAACGTCGTGCGGGTCGTGATCGAGCAGATCTCGCCTGCGCGGCACCATCACCGAGGTGACGGCGCGGTCGCCGAAGTCGAGCACGCCGGTCAGCAGCTCGTGGGCGAAGTCCTCGATGAGCCCCTCGTCCCGCGAGGCGGTCGAGCATCACGGTGAGCTCCTCGGCGGTGGGGACGTTCGCCAGCTCGTCGACGGGCTGCACCCCGAAGGCGCGGGCGCCGACGTTGCCGAGCACGTTCAGGGCCACACCAACGGGCGGAACACGAACAGGTAGGCCCGGTTCGGCAGGACCAGCCAGCGCAGCGTGCGCTCGGGGTCGGTCATGGCCAGGTTCTTCGGCACCAGCTCGCCGATCACCATGTGCAGGAACACCACGATCGACAGGCCGACGACCGCGCGACACCGTCACGGCCAGACCGGACGGCAGGTGGATGAAGTGGGCCACCGGCTCGAGCAGGTGCTCCATGGCCGGCTCGGCCACGAAGCCGAGGCCGAGCGACGCCATCGTGATGCCGAGCTGCGCGCCGGCCAGCTGCAGGGTGAGGTCGGACGTCGACTCGAGCGCCAGCCGGTCGACCCGGGTGCCCTCGGCCGCCGCCTCCTCGAGCTTGGTGCGCCGGGAGCCGACCAGCGCGAACTCGAGCGCCACGAAGAAGCCGTTGACGGCCAACAGCACGAACGAGAGGGCGAACGCCGGCCAACCGGTCACGAGGCCCGCCCGGATCGTCGCCGCACGGTCGCCCGCGAGCCGTCGCGATCGTCGGATCGCATCGGGATCGGGCCCGGTGAGCTCGACGCGCGTCGACCCGCAGGCCGTCCATCGCGCACCACCCGAGGTCCCAGCCCTCGTGGTCGAAGTGGTCGCCCACCACGGGGATGCGCCCGAGGCGGTCGAGCACGAACCCGGCGAGCGTCTCGTACTCGCCGTCGGGCGGCTCGAACCCGGTGGCGTCGAGCACCTCGTCGGGGTGCAGCGAGCCGGGCACCTCCCACGGTCCGGAGCGGTCGCCGTCGGACGTGAGGCGGGCGCCCGCACGTCGTACTCGTCGTCGATCTCGCCCACGATCTCCTCGAGCACGTCCTCGAGCGTGATGATGCCGGCGGTGCCGCCGTACTCGTCGACGACCACGGCCAGGTGGCTGCGGGCGCCCCGCATGTCGGCCAGCACCTCCTGCAACGACCGGGTCTCGGGCACGACCACGACCTCGGACATGAGCTGCCTCGACCGTGGTGGTCGAGCGGGTCGACGGGGCAGGGCGTGCACGGTCTTCACCAGCACCACGCCGACGATGTCGTCGAGGTCGGCGCGGTACACGGGGAAGCGGGAGAACCCGGTGGCGGCCGACCGATCCGACGAGGTCGGACGCGTGCTGGTCGGTGGCGAGCGCCGCGACCTCGACCCGCGGCACGAGCGCGTCGGCCGCGGTCTTGTCGGCGAAGCGCAGCGAGCGGGTGAAGAGGGTGGAGCGGTGTCGCCGATCGTGCCCTCCTCGGCCGACGCCTCGAGCAGCCGGGACAGCTCGGCCAGCGACCGCACCGACTCGAGCTCCTCCTTCGGCTCGATGCCGAGCCGCCGCACCGTCCAGTTGGCGGCCCGGTTCAGCAGCCGGATCAGCGGACCGAACACGATGCCGTAGATGCGCAGGAACGGCGCCAGGAACAGCGACGACGTCTCGGGCTTGGCGACCGCCACCGTCTTCGGGGTCAGCTCGCCCAGCCACCATCTGCACCACCGTGGCCAGCACGAGGGCGATGGCGAGCGACACGCCCGCGCACCGCGGACGCGCCGACGATCGGCTCGAGCAGCGGCTGGATCAGCTCGGCGATCATCGGCTCGGCGAGGAAGCCCAGCAGCAGCGAGGTGACGGTGATGCCGAGCTGCGCGCCCGAGAGCTGGAACGACAGGTGGTGCAGCAGCGACTGCACCAGCCGGGCCCGCTTCGAGCCCTGCTCGGCCATGCGGTCGATCCGCGACCGGTCGGACGCCACCAGCGCGAACTCGGCCGCCACGAACACGCCGTTGGCGACGATCAGCAGGAAGATGGCCACCAGCCCCAGCGCGGTGCCCATCAGAACCACACCTGTTCGCGGGCCAGGTAGCGGCCCCACCCGGCCTCGCCGGTGAACTGCCCGTCGCGGGCCACCACCCGCCCTCTCGACAGCACGAGCTGGGGCCAGCCCGTGGCGGTCTGCCCCTCGTAGGGCGAGTGGTCGGTGCGCATGTGCAGCGCCGCCGCGTCGAGCGACTGGCGGCGGTCCGGATCCCACACCACGACGTCGGCGTCGGCGCCGACCTGCAGCGAGCCCTTGCGCGGCCACAGCCCGAAGGTGCGGGCCGGGGCCTCGGCGCACAGGCGCACCCAGTCCGCCGCCGTGAGATGGCCGGCCCGGACCCCGGCCCACACGAGCGCCAGGCGGGTCTCGATGCCGGGCAGGCCGCCGGGGATCTCGGTGAAGTCGGCCCAGCCGCCGTCGCGCCCGGCGGTGCCGGCGCGACGGTCGTGCATCCAGAACGGGCAGTGGTCGGTGGCGACGGTGTGCAGGTGCCCCTGGCCCAGGCCGTGCCACAGCTCTTCGTGGTGCCACGGATCGCGCAGCGGGGGCGTGCAGACGAAGTTCTCGCCGTCGGGCCCTTCGAGCTGCGCCACGTCGAGGTGGAGGTACTGCGGGCACGTCTCGCCCATGACCGTGACGCCCCGCTCCTGCGCGGTGCGGATGGCGGCCAGGGCCGGCGCCGAGCTGACGTGCACGATGTAGATCGGCGCCTCGACGATCTCGGCCAGCACCGCGGCGCGGGCCGTGGCCTCGCCCTCGACGACCGCCGGGCGGGTGCGCGAGTGCTCGATGACCCCGGTGCGCCCTTCGAGCAGCGCCTCCCGCCGCAACGAGGTGATCGCTCCCCCGTTCTCGGCGTGGACGGTGACCAGCCCGCCGTGCTTGCCGGTGTGGCGCAGCACGTCGACGATCACGTCGTCGTCGACCTGGAGGGTCTCGGGGTAGGCCATGTAGAGCTTGAACGAGGTGATCCCCCGCTCGACGCACTCGGCCACGTCGGCCTCGGCGGTGGCCTGGACCAGCGTCATGTGGAACCCGTAGTCGATGGCCGCCGGCTCGGCCTCCCGCTGCCAGGCGGCCGAGCGCGTCGAGCGGCCGCTGGCCCCGCGTGGTCGTGACGTACTCGATGACCGTCGTCGTGCCACCGACCGCCGCCGCGGCGGTGCCCGACCCGAAGTCGTCGCTCACCTCGGCCGACCCGACGTGGAGGTGCAGGTGGGTGTGGGCGTCGACGCCGCCCGGCACGACCAGCCGTCCGGCCGCCTCGACCACCGGTTCCCCCTCGCCGGCGATCAGCGAGCGGACCGACCTCGGCGATGCGCCCGTCGGTGCCGACGCGCACGTCGGCCACACGCTCGCCATCGACGTCGACGACCGTGCCGCCCCGGATCAACACGGGAGGTCGTGCCCACCAGAGGTACGCCGCAGAACCGCGATGGCGGAACCCCAGTTCCACGACGCACCACTAGGGTTCGGCCGATGGACGACGTGCACGACCCCGACACCGCCATCGACCGTGAGGTCCTGACCTACGAGCTGTTCGGCACGGCGGCTCGTGACCTGGCCGGCCAGGTGGCCGACAGCGGGTTCCGTCCCGACATCGTGCTGGCCATCGCCCGCGGCGGTCTCACCGTGGCCGGGGCCCTCGGCTACGCGCTGGCCGTGAAGAACTGCTTCGCCATCAGCGTCGAGTACTACACCGGCATCGACACCCGCCTCGACGTGCCCGTGGTGCTGCCGCCGATGCCCGATCTGGTGGCGGTGCGCGACCTCGACGTGCTGATCGTCGACGACGTGGCCGACACGGGCGACACGCTGGCGATGGTGCACGAGATCGTGCGTGGCCACGTGAAGGAGGCGCGCTCGGCCGTGCTCTACAAGAAGCCCCGCTCGATCATCGAGCCGCAGTACGTCTGGCGGGTCACCGATCGCTGGATCACCTTCCCGTGGTCCGCCGAGGAGCCGCTCGTCCCGATGGACGAGGCCCAGGGCTGACCGGTCGAATCGAACGGACTGCGCTGCCATGGACGTGACCGCCGAGTTCACGATCGAGCCCTTCGTCGAGGGCACCCCAGGATCGCATGTGCTGGCCGCCCTGGACGCGGTGCGGGCCGCCGGGCTCGAGCCCGTGATCGGTCCGTTCGGCAGCTCCGTGACCGGTGAGCTGGCGGCGGTCAGCGCGGCGGTGGCCCGGATGCTCGAGGCCGCCACGGCGTCCGGAGCCACGACCGTCTCCGTGCAGCTGACCCTGGCGGCCGACCGGGGCTGACGCCTGGGGCCGGCGTTCGTTCGGTCGGACTCGCTCACTCGGCGCCCTCGGGGCGGTTCAGGTAGTTGTAGACCGTGAAGCGGCTGACGCCGAGCACCTCGGCCACCTGCTCGACCGACTTGCGCAGCTGGAACGCACCCCGGTCGTTGAGCAGCTTGACCGCCCGCTGCTTGTCCTCGCGGCTCAGCTCGGCGAGCGGCCCGCCCACGTCACGCTCGACCGCGGCGAGGTACCAGTCGATGTCCCGGGGCACATCCGGCAGTCGGACCCCACCGGCGACCGAGCCTTCCCACACCAGCTCGACGTCGCCAGGGAGCAGCTCACCGGACTCGACCAGCTTGGCCCCGATGGCGTCGACCAGCGGCTGGATCGCGTCGAGGAACGGGTGGGCCACCCGCGCCACGGTAGTGCGACCGGCGGCTGTGCCAGGCTGACCGGGATGACCGGACCCGCCACCGCGACACCGCCCACCCCGTTCGCGTCGGCCGCCGCAGATGCCGCCGCCCTCACCGACCGGGCCGGCGTCGAGCGGTTCGATGTGGCCGTCGTGCTGGGCTCCGGCCTGGGCGCGTTCGCCGACGAGCTCGACGGCGCCACCCGGTTCCCGATGACCGCACTGCCCGGCTTCCCCCGACCTCGAGTAGCCGGGCACGCGGGCGAGATCGTGGTAGGTCGGCTCGACGGTCACGACGTGCTGGTACTGGCCGGACGAGTGCACCTCTACGAGGGCCGGTCGCCCCACGAGGTGTGCCACGGCGTACGGGTGGCGGCCATGGCCGGGGTGCGGGCTGCCGTGCTGACCAACGCGGCCGGCGGCATCCGCGACGACCTGGCCGTCGGCTCGCTGGTGCGCATCGCCGACCAGGTGAACCTGAGCGGGGCCAACCCGCTGACCGGCCCGCACGACGGACCGCAGCCCACGTTCGTCGACCTCAGCGCGGCCTACGACCCTGCGTTGCGCGACCTGGCCGGTTCGCTGCGACCCGGCATGGCCGAAGGTGTCTACGCCTCGCTCGCCGGCCCGAGCTACGAGACGCCGGCTGAGATCCGCATGCTGGCCACCATCGGCGCCGACCTCGTGGGCATGTCGACCGCCGGTGAGACCATCGCTCTGCGCCACCTCGGGGTGCGAGTGGCCGGCGTCAGCCTGGTGACGAACCGGGCCGCCGGGCTGGGCGATCCGTTGTCACACGAAGAGGTCACCGCCGTGGGTCGGGCCGCCGCCGACGACATCGTGACGTTCCTCGGCGCCTACCTCCCCGCGATCGCCGCCGCGACCGCGCCCACCCCGGAGGACTCGCCGTGACGTTCGATCGACGGGGCCTGGCCGCGCTGCTCGACCACACGTTGCTGAAGCCGGAGGCCAGCGTCGACGACGTGCTGGACCTCTGCGCCGAGGCCGACGAGCTGGGCGTGGCCACCGCCTGCGTCTCGCCCACGATGGTGCCGGTGGTGGCTGCGTTCGAGCCCCGCACCTTCCTGGTCTGCACGGTGGTCGGGTTCCCGTCCGGCGCGCACGTGACCGGGCTGAAGACCGCCGAGGCGTCGTGGGCCGAGGCCGAGGGCGCCGAGGAGCTCGACATGGTGATCAACCTCGGCATGGCCAGGGAACACGACTGGGCCGGCCTGGCCGACGACATCGGCGACGTGCGAGCGGCGGTTGGCGGGACGCTCAAGGTCATCGTCGAGTCGGCCGTCCTCACTCCGACCGAGCTCGCGGAGGTGGCACGCGTGGCCGTCGATGCCGGCGCCGACTTCCTGAAGACCTCGACCGGCTTCCATCCGGCCGGTGGTGCGTCGCTCGATGCGGTGGCCGTGCTGGCGGGGGTGGCCGCGACCGCCGGTCGGCCGGTCGGCGTGAAGGCCGCGGGCGGCATCCGCGACACGTCGACCGCGCTGGCCATGGTCGACGCCGGGGCCACCCGCATCGGCTGCTCGGCGAGTCGGGCCATCCTCGACGGCCTGCCTGCCTGACCGCCTGCCTGCCTGGCGGACTGATCGCCTTACGGACTGAGAACCTGACTACCTGCGGCCGCACGACCCGCCCGGTCGCCTGACCAATCGGGCTGCCCGACCCGCCCAAGCCCGGACCCGATGCTCGGCACGGCCCGAACGAGGACCGTCACCCGAAGGGCAGGGTGCCTTCGGGGCCGGTGGTGCCGGAATCAGGATCGAGGTCGGTGAGGTCGTCGAGGTCGAAGGCGGTGAGGTGCGCGCCGATCGGGGCTCGCCACGGGATCGACCCGGGTGGCGGTTCGGGCTCGCCCGGAGCCGGTGGTGGCGGGTACCAGAGCCATTCGGTGTCGGTGCGCTCGATCCGCGCCCCGCGATAGGTCTTCTCGGCGTGGTGGCCCTCGCACAGCAGCTCGAGGTTCGCGCCCGAGGTCGGGCCGCGCTTCGCGAAGTCGTGACGATGGTCGGCCTGCAACCTTCGCTTGCGTCTGCATCCGGGGACGACACACCTTCGGTCGCGGGCTCGGATGGCCTTCTCCACGGCTTTGCGTCTGTGGCGCGTGAGGGTGGCATGAGCCCGGATGTCGACCAGGTCGTGCACCAGCACGTCGACCAGGGCTTCGGGCAGGATCCGGCTGACCCACTCCACATCGACGGGGCCGACCCCGACGATCTCGCAGGTCTCCCTGGCCGTCGCGTAGCCCCGCTTCAACGCGATCCCGTCGACAAGGACGCTCACGTTCCACTTGACCCGACCGGGACGCACCTTCAACAGGTCGGCCAGCTCCGTCGCGGCATCAGGGCCGGCGTCGCACTCTGCCTCGGCTCCGGGTTTGGTCGGGGACCCGCCGGTCGGCACGGTCTCGGCGGTGTCGCCGGACCCGATCGCAGTCGCAGTCACGTTCGTGCCGTCGGCACCGGCCGCCGCCATCGCCGGTGACGCGGTCCCGGTTGCGCCGGTGGGAGTGGTGGCGTCGGGTCGTGTGCGGGTGGGGAGGTCGACGCCGGCGAGTTGGCCCGCAGCGGCCAGGGCGGCGAGCACGGCGTCGGCCCGGTAGGCCTCGAAGGAGTCGCGGGTGCCGTCAGTGCGGGCCTGGTCGAACACCGGCTTGGCATACGCGTCGATGACCGGTGACACGGCAGCCCACTGCTCGGGCAGGAACCGTGCCGCCACGCCGGTCAGCTCGTCGTCGGTGAACTCCGACCAACGTCGCAACGCCCGCAGTCGGCGCCTGCGGTCGGTCGGGTCTTCACCGTGGCGGGCCGCCGCTCTGACCTTGGCGGCCCGCGCTCTGGTGTCGGCCAAGTCGTGGGACTCGGTCGCCCTGGCGACGAGGTCGTGTTCGGCCGACGGGTCGAACCTCGCCGCCGCGGAGATGACATCGGCCTCGCCCAGCGACAGATCGCCGTTGGCGAACGCATCCGCGGTGGCCGGACACGACTTCAGTCGGCGGGCCGTGTCGATGGCCTTGCGGGCGTCGCCGACCGAGGTGCCGTTCTGGCGGGCCAGCCAGTCATCAGGCGACCCGGCCTGCTTCGGGTGGGCCCGAGCCGCATCAACGCGCTCGGCGAAGGCGGCCTGCTTGGCCGTCAACCGGCGGATCACCCTGGCCAACCGCTCGACTGCCACCACCGCACCCGCAGCCTTGTGCAAGACCGGATCGGCCTGATCGCACCACACCCCGACCACCCGCTCGACATCGGCCAGCGACATCTCAGAAGCGACGGTGGGGGCGGAAGAGCTCACCCCGCCAACGTACACAAACGAATGTTCGACCACAACAGCAACACCTGAAATATCAGGAGATCGCTCTCGGCGGTTTCACGACTTCGGAACGCACACGATGGCGGAGACGAGATGTCAGCGAGGGCCAAGTGCACGCCAAGTGCGACGGGAGACCTTGTCGGCGAGCCCACCGACCGGTGCGCCCACCGAGGAGGAAGTCATGCTGCCCGCACCACCCCGTCCCGTCCCGTGCGCCACGAGGAGTCGTCCCCCGGCCCGCCCAATCCGCACCCACGCCTCCGCGGCGATCGGTCTCGCCGCCACCGGAGCGCGCACGGCAGTCGTCCTCGTGCGCGGTGTGACCATCGCGCTCCTCCTCGGCGCCTGCGGCTCCGACGGGTCCGCCGCCGGCCCGGGTGGGTCCGCCGCGCACCACCACGAGGTCGACGGCACGGTCGCCCTCGCTCCGGCTTCGGGATGGCCGGCGGCGCGGACCGTGAAGCGCCCGAGCGGGGTCGTGCCCTGGTCGAGCACCGTCGAGAGCACCCGGGTCATCGCTCCGAACATGTGGAGCTCACCCCATGCCGTCTGGTGCATCGCGGTCCCGACGTAGAGCGGGGCGGGCGAAGCGGACGAGCTCGTCGGCGTGCTTCTCGTAGATCTCACCGTCCGATTCGTGGATCATCGACCCTCTGATGCCGCCGCACGCCCGCTTCCGTCACGAATCCTCCCACCCGACCGCTGTTTCCCGACTGTGAACAGCGCGTGAGCAGTGGGGTGCGGTCGTTGACAAACTGTTGAAGCCGACCGGACAATCTCCCCGTGCCCGTCCTCGTCCCCCGTTCCGTCGATGAGGTCTGTGCCGCGCTCGACGCCGATCACGACGCCGTGCTCGTGGCCGGGGGCACCGATCTGATGGTCGGCGTCAACGCCGGGAGACGGTCGCTGACCTCGGTCATCACCCTCGACCGGGTCGATGCGCTGCGGGAGTGGCACCGCGACCGCGATCAGCTCGTGCTCGGCGCCGGGCTCACCTATGCGGACCTGATCGATCCCGAACTGGCGGCGATGGTGCCGGCCCTGACCCAGGCGGCGCGCACCGTCGGGTCACCTCAGATCCGCAACGCCGGCACGATCGGCGGCAACCTGGCCACCGCCTCCCCCGCCGGTGACACCCTGCCCGTGCTGGTTGCGCTCGGGGCACGCGTGCTGGTGCAGTCGACCTCGGGTCGCCGCACGGTCGACCTCGAGGAGTTCTGCGTCGGGCCCAAGCACACCGCGCTGTCACCGGGCGAGCTCATCGTCGGGGTGACCGTCCCGGTGCTCGACGGACCGCAGGAGTTCCTCAAGGTCGGCACCCGCAACGCCATGGTGATCTCGGTGGCCAGCGCGGCCGTCGTGGCGGACCTCGCCGGCCGCCGCATCGGCGTCGGGCTCGGCTCGGTCGGACCGACCGTGCTGCGGGCACCCCAGGCCGAGAGCTGGGTCGTCGACCACATCGACTGGGACTCGCGCGGCCTGCCGGACCCGCGCACGCCCGGCACGTTCGGCGACCTCGTGGCCCGGGCCGCTCGACCGATCGATGACCACCGCTCGACGGCGGACTACCGGCGTCACTGCATCGGCGTGCTGGCGCAGCGGGCGCTGCTGCGGATGTTCCCGACATGAGCGAGATCTACAAGCTGCTCGTCAACGGCGTCGAGCACGAGGTGGCCGACGCGTGGCTGGGCGAGAGCCTGCTGTTCGTGCTGCGCGAGCGGCTCGGCCTGCCGGGCGCCAAGAACGCGTGCGAGCAGGGCGAGTGCGGCTCGTGCTCGGTCACCATCGACGGCGCGCTCGTGTGCTCGTGCCTGGTGCTGGCCGCCGGCGCGGTCGACCGCGACATCGTGACGATCGAGTCACTCGGGGGCGACGGCGTGCTGTCGGACGTGCAGCAGGCGTTCGTCGATGCCGGCGCCGTGCAGTGCGGGTTCTGCACGCCGGGGCTCGTCATGGCCGTGCGCGACCTGCTCGACCGCCAGTCCGCGCCGACCGAGCTCGAGATCCGCGAGGCCATCAGCGGCAACCTCTGTCGCTGCACGGGCTACGGCCGGGTCATGGAGGCCGTGCGGGTCACGATCCGCCGACGAGGGGTCGACGCGTGAGCGACGACGACCACCGACGCCCGGCGACGCGGCACGACACCCCGAGCCCCCGGGCTCGGCGTCGACGCGCCCCGGCCCGACGGCGTCGCGAAGGTGCAGGGAACGTTCGGCTACTCCTCCGACCTGTTCGCCGAGGACATGCTGTGGGGCCACACGCTGCGCTCGCCGCACCCCCACGCCCGCATCACCGCCATCGACATCGGACCGGCGCTGCGCATCGGCGGGGTCTACGCGGTGCTGACCGCCGACGACGTGCCCGGCGATGCGACCTACGGGCTCGAGACGCCGGACCAGCCGGTGCTGGCGCGCGACGTCGTCCGCTACATGGGCGAGCCGGTGGCCATCGTGGCCGCCGACCACCCCGAGACCGCCCGTCGGGCCGCGCAGGCCATCCGGGTGAGCTACGACCCGTTGGTGCCGCTCGTCGACCCGATGATCGCGGCCGAGGCCCACCCGATCCACCCCGACGGCAACGTGTTCCGCCACCTCGTGATCCGCCACGGCGACCCCACCGCCACGGGTCCGGTCAGCGTCGAGGGCACCTACGAGATCGGCATGCAGGATCAGGCTCCGCTCGGCACCGAGGCCGGACTGGCCGTCCCGAACCACGACGGCAGCATCGACCTGTTCGTCTCGACCCAGGCCCTGCACAACGACCTCGAGCAGGTGTCGTCCTGCGTCGGCCTGCCCGAGGAGATGGTGCACATCACGCTGGCCGGGGTCGGCGGCGCGTTCGGTGCCCGCGAGGATGTGAGCCTGCAGATCCACCTGGCCCTGCTGGCCCTGCACACCGGCCGTCCGGTGAAGATGGTCTACGACCGCGAGGAGTCGTTCTTCGGCCACGTGCACCGGCACCCGGCCCGGCTCTGGTACCGCCACACCGCCGATCGCGACGGTCGGCTCATCAAGGTCGAGGCCCGGCTGTGGTTCGACGGTGGCGCGTACGCGTCGACGTCGGCTGCGGTTCTGGCCAACGCGTCGTGCTTCAGCGCCGGGCCCTACCGCATCCCCAACGCGCTCATCGACGGGTGGGCGGTGCGCACGAACAACCCGCCGTGCGGCGCCATGCGGGGGTTCGGCGCGGTGCAGACCTGCTTCGGCCACGAGGCCCAGATGGACAAGCTGGCCGCCGCACTCGGCATGGATCCCGATCGAGCTGCGCCTGCTCAACGCCATGGCGCCCGGCGATCAGCTCGTCACCGGCCAGGTCGTCACCGGCGCGGCGCCGGTGGCCGAGGTGATCCGCACCTGCATCGACGCGCCGATCCCGGCCCACGACCCCCCGGCCGACCCGATCGGGTTGCCGGGGGGCGCCGGGCGCACCGCCGAGTGGGGCGACGTCCGGCGCGGCGTCGGCTTCGCGGTCGGGATTCAAGAACATCGGGTTCTCCGAGGGCTTCGACGACTACTCCACCGCGAGGGTGCGCCTGGCCGACGGCGTCGCCACCGTCACCTGCGCGTGCGCCGAGGTCGGCCAGGGCTTCGTGACGCTGGCCCAGCAGATCACCCGGGACGCGCTGGGCGTCGACGACGTGGTGCTCTCCCCTGCCGACACCTCCATCGGCACGGCCGGATCGACCTCGGCCAGCCGCCAGACGTGGGTGTCGGGCGGCGCGGTGCTGGCCGCCTGCGAAGCGGTACGCGGCGGCGGTGGCGGCGCGGGCCGCCGAGCTCGGGGTCAGCGAGGTCGAGGCCGCCGTGGGGCAGGTGTTCGAGGAGACCGTCGAGTACCACCACGCGCCGACCTTCCCGCTGGACGAGGACGGCCAGGGCGACGCCCACCTGGCCCTCACCATCGCCGCGCACCGTGCCGTCGTCGACGTCGATCCCGACCTCGGGCTCGTGCGCCTGGTCGACCTGGCCACCTCACAGGAGGTCGGCCGCATCCTCAACCCCACGCAGCTGCTCGGCCAGCTCGAGGGCGGCGCCGCGCAGGGGGTCGGCCTGGCGCTGATGGAGGAGATCGTCGTCGTCGACGGCCTGGTGCGGAACCCGTCGTTCACCGACTACCTGATCCCGACCGCGCTCGACCTGCCCGACCTGCACGATCGGCGCCATCATCGAGGTGGCCGAACCCGGCGCGCCGTTCGGGGCCAAGGGCGTGGGCGAGGCGCCGACCATCTCGTCGGGCCCGGCCGTGGTCGCCGCCATCCGGGCCGCCACCGGCCTCGACCTCGCCCGCGTCCCGGTGAGGCCCGACGACATCGCTCTGGCCGGTCGACGATGAGCGCTCCGGCCACCACGTCGTTGCGGATCGACCGCTCCCGCCTGCTCGCCCGGATCGACGAGCTGGCCCAGATCGGCGCGCTGGCGGTGGACGGCCACGAGGGCGGATCGAGCCGGCTGGCGCTCACCGACGCCGACGGGGCCGGCCGCGACCTGGTGACGTCGTGGATGGCCGACCTCGGCCTGCGCGTCGACATCGACGGCGTCGGCAACGTGGTGGGCACCTGGCCGGCCGACCGGTTCGATCCCCCGGTGATGACCGGGTCGCACATCGACACCGTGGCCACCGGCGGCCGCTACGACGGCAACCTCGGCGTGCTCGCCGGGCTCGAGGTGGTCGAGACCGCTGATCGAGGCATCGACCGCCGGTGATCTCGCTGCTCGAACGTCCCCTGGCCGTCGGGTTCTTCACCAACGAGGAGGGCTCGCGCTTCGCCCCCGACATGCTCGGGAGCCTCGTCTACGTCGGCGGGCTGCCCCTCGAGGAGGCGCTCGACACGGTGGCCATCGACGGCGCCGTCCTCGGCGACGAGCTCGAGCGCATCGGCTACGTGGGCGGCATGCCGTGCCCGGCCCGTCCGCCCGCCGCGTTCGTCGAGCTGCACATCGAGCAGGGCCCGGTGCTCGAGAGCGAGGGCGTCACCATCGGCGCGGTCACCGGCGTGCAGGGCATCTCGTGGCAGGAGCTGACCATCACCGGGCAGTCGAACCACGCCGGCACCACGCCGATCGAGCTGCGCCACGACGCCGGCTACGTGGCCGCCGCGGTGGCCGTGGCGGTCCGCGACGGCTGGCCGAGGAGACGCCGGGGCTGGTCGGCACGGTCGGCCGCATCGACCTGCACCCGGACCTCATCAACGTCGTAGCGGCGCACGGCCGACGCTCACCGTCGACCTGCGCCACACCGACGAGCCCACGCTGGCCCGGGCCGAGTCCCGCATCGCCGCCGAGGTGGCCGATCTGGCCACGGCCGAGGGCGTGGAGGTGTCGTGGCGGCGGCTGGCCCGCTTCGACCCGGTCGACTTCGACCCGATGGTCGTCGGCCTGGTCGAGGAGGTCGCCGACGGCGCACGGCCGGTCGGTCCGCCGCATGCCCTCGGGCGCCGGCCACGACGCCCAGATGCTGGCCCGGGTGTGCCCGGCCGGGATGGTCTTCACCCCGAGCGTCGACGGCATCAGCCACAACCCGGCCGAGCACACCGCAGCCCGACGACCTCGAGGCCGGCGCCAACGTCCTCCTCGACGTCCTCCTCCGCCTGGCCACCGCCCCGTCCCCACCGACTTGCGTAGGAAAGCGGCGCATGGCGCACGTTCTCTACGCAGTTCGAGGATGGCGGGTCGTGAGCCGGTCGTGCACGTGGCGGCCGCGCAGATGGGCCCGGTGCAGCGCGACCACACGCGGGCCGACGTGGTCGAGCGGCTGATCGTGATGCTGCGCGAGGCCGCGGACCGGGGCGCCGACGTGGTCGTGTTCCCCGAGCTGGCGCTGACGACGTTCTTCCCCCGGTGGTGGTTCGACCACCAGCACGAGATCGACGCCTTCTTCGAGACCGAGATGCCCGGGCCCGACACCAAGCCGCTGTTCGACGAGGCCCGCGACCTCGGCGTCGGGTTCTCCCTCGGGCTACGCCGAGCTCGCCCACTCGAGACCGCCCGAGCAGTCCGAGGGCGAGACCCGGCGCTACAACACGATGATCCTCGTCGACCAGCAGGGCGAGGTCGTCAACCGCTACCACAAGGTGCACCTGCCCGGGCACGACGACCTCGAGCCGTGGCGCGAGTTCCAGCACCTCGAGCGGGGCTACTTCGACGCCGGTCCCGAGGGCTTCGTGGCCCAGCGCGCCTTCGGCGGGATCGTCGGCCAGCTCATCTGCAACGACCGGCGCTGGCCCGAGACCTACCGGGTGCTCGGGCTGCAGGGCGTCGAGCTGATCCTGATCGGGTACAACACGCCGATCCACTACGCCCCCGATCCCGACCAGGACCGCCTGGCCGGCTTCCACAACAACCTGGTGATGGCGTCCGGCGCCTACCAGAACGGCACCTGGGTGGTCGGCGTGGCCAAGGGCGGCGTCGAGGAGGGCGTCGACTCGCTGGCCGAGAGCCAGATCATCGCCCCGTCCGGCGAGGTCGTGGCCAGGGCCGTGACCAACGGCGACGAGGTCATCGTGGCCGCGTGCGACCTCGATGCCTGCGACAAGTACAAGCGCACGCTCTTCGACTTCGAGCGCTACCGGATGATCGAGCACTACGACCGCATCACCAGCCAGCGCGGCGTCGATCCCCGCCACCTGCCACTGCCCCCTGAAGGGAGGCGGCCATGACCGCCATCGACGAGACCGTCGCCACGTTCTCCCTGAACGGGCGACCGGCCGAGGTCCGGGCCGACGCACCCCCACCTGCTCGCGGCCCTGCGCGAGGAGCTCGGCGTCACCTCGCCCAAGGACGGCTGCTCGCCCTCGGGCCAGTGCGGCTGCTGCACGGTGCTGCTCGACGGCAAGGCGGTGGTGAGCTGCCAGGTGTCGATGGAGCGGGCCGAGGGCAAGGCGGTCACCACCCTCGAAGGGCTCGACGAGGCCGAGCGGTCCCGGTTCGCCGACGCGTTCGCCGCCTGCGGCGCGCTGCAGTGCGGCTTCTGCACGCCCGGCATCGTCATGCGGGCCAAGGCGCTGCTCGACAAGAAGGGCTCGGGGCTCACCCGCGACGACGCCGCCCGGCACCTCGGCGGCCAACCTGTGCCGCTGCACCGGCTACGTGAAGATCCTCGATGCGGTCGACGAGCTGGCCCGTACCCACGACCTGGCCACCCAGCTCGCCGAGGGCGAGCACCGGTGGTCGGCGGCGAGGGCACGCCGGTGCCGATGCCCCGCACCGGCGGCGTCGGCTCGGGCGGCATCAAGTACGAGAGCCGGGAGCTGTCGCTCGGCGACCGCGACTACATCGACGACATGGTCGTGCCCGGCATGCTGCACGGCGCGCTGCGCGCTGACCGACCACGCCCGGGCCGAGATCCTGGCCATCGACACCGCCGCCGCGCTGGCGCGCGCCCGGCGTCGAGGCCGTGTTCACCGCGGCCGACATCCCGGGCGAGCTGCGGGTCGGCATCATCCACACCGACTGGCCGGTGATGATCCCCGTCGGCGGCCGCACCTCCTACCTCGGCGACGTGCTGGCCATCGTGGTGGCCGAGACCCGCGCAGGCCGCTCGCCAGGCCGCCGAGCTGGTCACGGTCGACCTACGAGGTGCTGCGCCCGATCACCGATGCGGTCGCGGCCATCGACGACCCCGAGATCGCGGTGTGGGGCACCGGACTCGAACGTCCTCAGCGTGTCGACCTACGGTCGTGGCGGCGACGCGTCGACGGCCTACGAGGCCAGCGCCCACCGGGTGCACGAGGTGTTCCAGACCCAGCGCATCGAGCACGCCTTCCTCGAGCCGGAGTCGACCCTGGCGGTGCCGCGGCGGCAACGGCGTGCCGCTGCACGTGTACTCGGGCGGCCAGGGCGTGTGGGACGACCGCGACCAGATCGCCTCGGTGCTCGGCCTCGAGCGACGACCAGGTCACCGTCGAGCTGGTGTCGAACGGCGGCGCGTTCGGCGGCAAGGAGGACATGAGCAACCAGGCCCAGACCGCGCTGGCCGCCTGGCTCCTGCAGCGGCCGGTGAAGTGCACGATCACCCGCGAGCAGTCGCTGCTCATCCACCCCAAGCGCCACCCGATCCGCCTCGAGTACCGGGCCGGCTGCGACGCCGACGGTCATCTCACCGCGATCGAGGCCCGCATGATCGGCGACTCGGGCTCGTACGCGTCGGTCGGCATGAAGGTGCTGGAGCGGGCCGCCGGCCACGCCGGCGGGCCGTACCGGGTGCCGGACATCGACGTGGAGTCGATCGCGGTGCGCACCAACAACCCGGCGTGCGGCGCGTTCCGCGGGTTCGGCGCCAACCAGGCCCAGTTCGCCATGGAAGGCGTCATGGACCGGCTGGCCGAGCAGGTCGGCATCTCGCGGCTGGGAGATGCGCAAGCGCAACGTCATCGAGCCCGGCGACGGTGTGGGGTCCGGGCCAGATCATGGACGACGGCTGCGGCGGCGCCGAGACTGCCTCGACGCGATCAAGCCCGCACTACGACGCGGCCCGGGCCGCCGGCAAGGCCGTCGGCCTCGGCCTCGGCCTCAAGAACTCGGGCCTCGGCAACGGCTTCCAGGAGATCGCCAAGGCGGTCGTGCGGTTCCGGTCCGACGGCATGGTCGAGGTGCGCCACTGCTGGACCGAGATGGGCCAGGGCGTGCACACCGTCGCGCTCCAGGTGGCCGTCGAGGAGCTGGGCATCGAGCCGGACCGCATCGTGGTGCTGGTCGACACCAGCCGCGAGCTCGGCGCCGGCCAGACCACGGGCAGCCGGGGCACGCTCATGGGCGCCGGTTCGGTGGCCGACGCCTGCCAGAAGGCCATGGCCGACGGGTGCCAGCTCGACGTCGACTACGCGGGCGAGTTCCGGGTCGACTGGACCAACAAGATCAGCGACGGGCTCGAGCACCCGGTGATCCACTCGGCGTTCGGCTACGCCGCGCAGCTCGTGATCGCCGATCCCGAGACCGGCGCCGATCGAGAAGGTGGTCGCGGCGCACGACGTCGGCCGGGCCGTGAACCCGCTGCTGTGCGCCGGCCAGATCGAGGGCGCCGTGCACATGGGCCTGGGCTACGCGCTGTCGCGAGGACTTCCCCACCGACGAGACCGGCCGGCCCCTCAACATGACGCTCCGGAGCCTCGGCATCATCCGCCCCAAGGACATGCCCGACGTCGAGGTCATCCTCGTCGAGCGCCCGCAGCCCAACGCGCCCTACGGCGTCAAGGGCGTCGGCGAGATCGGCCTGGTGCCGACCGCCGGCGCGGTGGCCGCGGCGCTCCACGAGGTCGACGGTCGCTGGCGCTCCGTGCTGCCGATGTCGGCTCGATCCGGGAACGTCGAACGAGTCCGGCGGAGGCCGGGTGAGCCCGACCGACGTCCGGGCCTGGTCTGCGCCCACCACCACCTCTACTCGGCGCTGGCCCGCGGGCATGCCCGGCCCGGCGGTGCCGCCCGCCGACTTCCTCGGGATCCTCGAGTCGATCTGGTGGCGGCTCGACGTCGCCCTCGACCTCGACGATCATCGCGTGGTCGGCCCGGCTGGGCGCCCTCGAGGCGCTCGAGAGCGGGTGCACCGCGATCATCGACCACCACGAATCCCCCAACGCCATCGAGGGCAGCCTCGACGTGATCGCCGACGCCTGCGCCGAGGTCGGGGTGCGGGTGTCGTGCGCGTACGGCGTCACCGACCGCCACGGGCCCGACGGAGCCAAGGCCGGCCTGGCCGAGAACGAGCGCTTCCTGCGGGCCGGCGGCCTCGGGCTGGTCGGCGTGCACGCGGCCTTCACCTGCACCGACGAGACGCTCGAGGCCGCCGCCGGCCTGGCCGCGCGACCTGGGCGTGGGCGTGCACATCCACGTGGCCGAGGCCGACACCGACGACGGCGCCACCGATCGGCTGTCCGGCGCTCGCCGACGACCAGCTGGCTGCTCGTCCACGGGGTCCACCTGGCCGACGATCACGGCCTGGCCGGCACCATCGTGCACAACCCCCGGTCGAACATGAACAACGCCGTCGGCTACGCCCGGCCGACGCCGGTTCGCCAACCCGGTGGCCCTCGGCACCGACGGCATCGGCGCGTCGATGCTCGACGAGTTCCGTGTGGCGTTCGCCCGACTGCGCGAGAGCGACGTCACCCCGAGCGCCGACACCGCGTGGTCGTGGCTGGAAGCCGGCTGGGACCTCGTGCCCGGCGCCCTCGACGACCGGGTGACCTGGAGCTACGACCCGATGGAACCGTGGCGCCTCGCCTACACGACCGACGTGCGCCCGCTCGAGGTCGTGGTCGACGGCGAGGTCGTGCTGGCCGACGGCCGCGCCACCCGGGTCGACGGCGACGAGATCCGCGCCCGCGCCGCCGAACAGGCCACCCGCCTCGCCACCCGCATGGAAGGAAGCCGATGACTGCCTCGCCCACTCCCAACCGCCTGGCCATCTACCTGCAGGACGCCCACCCGATCCGGGAGGGGATGGCCATCGCCCGGTACGCCGAGGCCAAGGGCTTCGAGGCGGTCTGGCAGGCCGAGAGCCGGCTCGTGCGGGAGGCGACGGTGCCGATGGCCGCGTTCCTGTCGTGCACCGAGCGCATCAAGGTCGGCTCGGGCGTGGTCAACAACTGGACCCGCAACCCGGCCCTGCTGGCGTCGACGTTCTCGACCCTCGACGACCTGGCCCCCGGCCGGGTGATCCTCGGCATCGGCGCCTGGTGGGATCCGCTGGCCCAGAAGGTCGGCATCGACCGGACCCGGCCGCTCAAGGCCATGCGCGAGACCATCGAGGCCGTGCGCGCCCTGCTGGCCGACGAGACGGTGACCTACGACGGCGAGTTCGTGCACCTCGACGGCGTCGAGCTCGACTACGTGCACCAGGAGCGGCGGCCCAAGGACGTGCCGATCTACCTGGGCGCCACCGGCATGAAGATGATGGAGCTCACCGGCGAGATCGCCGACGGCGCGGTGCTCAACTACCTGGTGTCGCCCGCCTACAACGCCACGGCCATGGAGCACCTCGCCATCGGCGCCGACAAGGCGGGCCGCTCGATCGACGACATCGACCGGCCCCAGCTCGTGGTCTGCTCGCTCGACGAGGATCGGGGCCGGGCCCTCGACAACGCCCGCCTGCTGGTGACCCAGTACCTCGGCCAGCAGCCCCACATCATGAAGGCGTCGGGGGTGCCCGAGTCGCTGCTCGACGAGATCGGCCAGGTGCTGACCTGGCCGGCCACCCACGACCAGGTGGTCGCCGCGTCGAAGCTCGTGCCCGACGAGATCGTGCAGATGATCACCGCGTCGGGCACCGCGGAGGAGTGCCGGGCCAAGGTCGCCGAGTACGTCGCCGCCGGCGCGACCTGCCCGATCCTCTATCCGCTCGGCGACGACGTCCACGCCATGATCGACGCCTTCGCCGGACGCATGACGCCGACGATCGAGGCCGCCGCGATGAGGCTCGTGGCCAACCCCCTGCGCCACCAGCTCGAGCCGGTCCCGGATCTCGGTCCGAGCGGGCGCTCGGAGAGGACAGGTTCGGGTGCTTCCGGCCCGACTGCGTTCCACCGGCGGCTGCCGGGCTACGCCCCGACCCCGCTGATCGACGCCGAAGCGCTGGCCGCCGAGCTGGGCGTGGGCCGGCTCCTGGTCAAGGACGAGTCGAGCCGCCTGGGCCTGCCCGCGTTCAAGATGCTGGGTGCGTCCTGGGCGTCGTACCGGGCGTTGGCCGCCGAGCTCGCACGCGTCAGCGGTGCCCCGATCGGCGGCGTGGGAGACGCTCGACGAGCTGGCCGCCCACCTGGCTCCGCTGCTCCCGCTCGACCTGGCCACCGCCACCGACGGCAACCACGGTCGGGCCGTCGCCCGCTTCGCTCGGCTCGTCGGCCTCGGCGCCCGCATCTTCGTCCCGGACGGCACCACCGACGCCCGCATCGACGCCATCCGAGGCGAGGGCGCTTCGTGCGACGTGGTCGACGGCTCCTACGACGACGCCGTCGCCCGCGCCGGCACTCGAGGCCAGCGACGAACCGGGTCGACGGTGCCTCGTGATCTCGGACACCTCCTGGCCCGGCTACGACGTCGTGCCGCCGTGGGTGATCGACGGCTACGCGACGATCTTCGCCGAGATCGACGACCAGCTCGCCGCCGCCGACCTGCCCCGGCCCGGCGTGGTGCTCGTGCCGATCGGGGTCGGGGCCTTCGCCGCGGCGGCGGCCCAGTGGTACCGCCGGCCAGGTCTGGCTGCGCCGCCCCGTGCTGATCGGCGTCGAACCGGACACCGCCAACTGCGTGATGGCGTCCGCGCTGGCCGGTGAGCTGGTGGAGGTGCCCGGGCCTCACCGGTCGGTCATGGCCGGTCTCAACTGCGGCGAGGCCAGCCCGGTGGCGTGGCCGTTCGTGTCGGCCGGCTTCGACTGGTTCGCGGCCGGTGGAGACGACATGGCCGAGCACGGCATGCGCCTGCTGGCCTCGGCCGGCATCGTCTCGGGCGAGTCGGGTGCGGCCACGGTCGGCGCCTTGGCGGCGCTCCGGACGGCGACCGAGGGGCCGAGCATCGGCCCCGACGTCCGTGGTCCTGGCCCTGTCCACCGAGGGCGCCACCGATCCACCCCACTACGAAGCCACCGTGGGGCGCACGGCGGCCGACGTCGCGACGCATGCACCGAGCTGCGCGGCCGACCTCGGCCCGGCGTCGTACCCTCGCTGCGCCGTCGCGTCCTGCCCCGGTCCCTGCCGGGTCGGCGAGGCCGCTCGGTGAGCGCCTCCAACGGCACCGGTGTCCTGGTCGAGCATCTTCTGCCGGGACCATCGAGCGCTCGCCTCGTTCTACGTCGAGGCCTTCGGGTTCGGTCCGGTCGACGAGGTCGAGAGCCCGATCTTCATCGCGCTCGACGCCGGTCGATTCGTGCTCGGCTTCCACGCCGATGAGGCCTACGACCTGCTCGGCCTGGCCGACCGGCGCGACCGGCCCGGCAACCGCCTGCACATCACGTTCGACGTCGGCTCCTTCGACGACGTCGACGCGGCGGCCACGACCATCGCTGCCGCCGGCGCCACGATCGTGCAGGGCCCGTTCACGACGTACTACGACGCCCGCCAGGTCGTGTTCACCGACCCCGAGGGCAACGTGTTCCGCGTCAGCAGCTCGCAACCGGGGGTCAGCGACCTCGGAGCGCCGGAGGCCACCGTCGGATGACGAGCCTGACGAACGTCGACCCTGCCCTCCGTCGCTACTGGCACCCGGTCTGCGCATCGGCGGACCTCGAGGCCGGCCCGATCCGGGTCGACCTGCTGGGCGAGGCCTTGGCCGTGGCCCGCCTCGACGGCCGGGCCGCCGTGTTCGCCGACCGGTGCCCCCACCGCTACGCCCGTCTGAGCGACGGCAAGGTCGTCGACAGCGACCTGCAGTGCCCGTACCACGGCTGGCGCTTCGGAGCCGAGGGCCGATGCACCCTCATCCCCGCACTCGGCGCCGGATCCCCCGCAGCCTCGCGCGTGCAGCTCCCGGCGCCCGCCGTGCAGGAAGCGTTCGACCTGATCTTCGTCGCCCTCGACGAGCCGGTCGCCCCGCTGCTGGAGGTTCCCGAGTGGGACGCACCTGGCATCACCCCGGTGTGGCTGGCCCCGCAACGGGTGCGCATCGGCGCCGGCCAGTTCATCGACAACTTCCTCGACTTCGCCCACTTCCCGTTCGTGCACGCCGGCACCTTCGGCGCGGGCGAGGACGAGCACATCGGCGACTACGAGGTCGAGCGGCGCGACGGCGGTCTGCGGGTCGTCTACGAGCACGTCGTCGAGAACCACGAGGACCCGCTCGTCGCCACCGGCGAGCATCCCCTCGTGCAGCCCCGGTGCATGGAGTACACGTTCCAGGTGCCGTTCTCGGCCCGCCTGCGCCTGACCCTGCCGACGACCGGCGTCGAGAACACGATCATCGCCTGGGCCGTCCCGGCCACCGCCGAGGAGACGATCCTCCAGCAGGTGCTGCTGCGCAACGACGTCACCGACGAGGCCGCACGCCCGCCACACCGCCGAGTACGAGCTGTCGGTGCTGGCCGAGGACGTCGCCGTGCTCGAGCACCTGCCCGACCGTTCGCTCGAGCTCGACCTGCCCGGCCCAGGTCCACACCCGCGCCGACCGCATCACCGTCGAGCTGCGCCGCCTGCTCGCCGCCGCCATCACCCCGCCGAACCCGTACGGCGACTGACCAACCACCCGTTCTTGCGGAGAAAGCTCGGTCAAAACCGGCACTTTCCTACGCAAGTACAGCAGGGCACCATCGAAGGAGCACCACCATGCACGAGCCGGTCGACGCCGACACCCGCACCCGAGCCATGGCCGCAGCCCGGGGCGACGGGCCGTTCGACCTGCTGCTCACGGGCGGCACGCTCGTCGACGTGGGCACAGCGGAGCTGCGTCCGGCCGACGTCGGCCTCGTCGGCCCGCTGATCGCCAGCGTCCACGCCCCCGGATCGCGCACCGACAGCCTCGACGCGGTCGATGCCAGCGGTCGGTTCGTGGCACCCGGGCTCATCGACATGCACGTGCACTTCGAGAGCTCGATGCTCACGCCCGGCGCCTATGCCGAGGCCGTCTGCCCCCGGGGCACGACGACGATATTCACCGACCCCCACGAGCTGGCCAACGTCAGCGGCGTCGAGGGCGTGCGCTACTCGGCCGAGGCCAGCCGTGGCCTGCCCGTGCGGTTCATCATCCAGGCCCCGTCGTGCGTGCCCCCGATCCCTGGGCTCGAGCTGTCGGGGGCGGAGCTCCACGGCGACGAGGTGCGGGAGATGATGAGCTGGCCCGAGGTCGGTGGACTGGCCGAGGTGATGGACATGCTCGGCGTGCTCAGCCGTGACCGGCGCATGGTCGAGGTCGTCGACGCGGGCCTGGCCAGCGGCAAGCTCGTCAGCGGGCACGCGGCCGGGCTCACCGGCGGGGATCTGCAGGCGTACCTCTGCGCCGGCATCTTCAGCGACCACGAGGTGTTCTCCGACGGCGACGTGATCGAGAAGATCGAGGCCGGCATGACCGTCGAGTTCCGCGGGATGATCGACGCGCTCATCCCGCCGGTGGTCGCCTACCTGAACGAGCGGCCGGCGTTGCCGACCCACGTCGTGGCCGCCACCGACGACCTGTTCGCGCTCACCCTCCTGACCGACGGTGGCATCGACCACCTGCTGCGCCGGCTGATCGCAGCCGGGCTCGATCCGGTGAAGGCCATCCGACTGGCCACCTACCACGCGGCCTACCGGCTGCAGCGTCCGGATCTCGGCATGGTGGCCGCCGGTCGACGAGCCGACGTGCTGATCCTCTCCGACCTCGAGCAGATCGCGGTGGACGAGGTGTGGTTCGACGGCCGGCACGTGGCCGCCCACGGCGAGATGCTCGAGCCGGTCGTCGAGGGCCCGTCGTCACCGCCCTACGACACCATGCGGCTCACCTCGGTCGGCCCCGACGACTTCGTGTTGCGCCTCGACCTGCCCGACGGCACCCACCGCGTGCGCTGCATCGCCGGCGCGGTCGTGACCGAGTGGGGCGAGGTCGACGTCGAGGTCCGCGGCGGGGTCGCCGTGCTGCCGCCGGGCTACATCCTGCAGGTCGCGATCCACCGCCACGGTCGGGCTCCGGCCACGCCGATCGCCGCGCTGCTGGCCGACTACGGCGACTGGACGGGCGCCATCGCCACCACGTTCGCCCACGACACCCACAACCTGGTCGTGTTCGGGCGGGACCCCGTCGCAGATGGCCCAGGCCGGCCAGGCCGTGATCGACGCCTCGGGTGGCGTGTGCGTGGTGTCGGACGGTCAGATCACCGGGATGATCGAGCTTCCCATCGCCGGGCTCCTCTCCCCGCTCCCCGCGGCCGAGGTCGCGGCGCTCCAGGCCCACACCCAGCGGGCCGCCCTCGACATCGGTCTGACGGCGCCCGACGCTCACCCAGCCGCTGCTGCAGGTGCTGGCCTCGTCGCTGGCCTGCCTCGGCGGCCCCCACGTCACCGACGTCGGCCTGGTCGACGGCACCACCGGTGAGCTCATCCCCACCATGGTCCTCTGACCAACGAGCACACTGTCCCCCGCCTCGCCTTACTTGCGCAGATGCATCCGGTCCAAAGTCGGGTCGTATCTGACGCGAAGTTCGGCGGTCACGTCGAGGAGTCGGCGGGTTCGGGGGTTCGGGTGTCGAGCTCGACGAGCGTCTCGCTGACACCGGCCGGGGCGGTGACGTCGACCGCGGCCAGCCACTCGGCCAGCAGGCGCCGCCAGGCCAGGCTGAGGCGGTCGCCCTTGGTGTGGACCTCGACGCGGGGGTCGAGGTGGATCTCCATGCGGGCGTAGCGCTCGAGGACGGCCAGGTCCTCGGCCAGGATCAGGTCCTCGTCGACGACCGTCTGGGCGATGCGGGCCGGATCGCCGGCCAGGTCGTCGCGGGCCACGAGCTTGTAGATGCGGGTGCTGTCGGCCGACTCGGGCGTGCAGCACGAACAGGATCGACAGCGTCGCACCGGTCACCGGGAAGAACAGCCGCAGGTAGACGGTGGTCGACGCGCCGCCCTCCTTCAGCAGGTCCTGGGGCTGCACCGCGGGGTGCTCGCCGGTGGCCACGAGCGGGTCGTCGAAGTTCTTGTACCAGGTCGAGAACACCGTGCGAACGAGCCAGCCGTCGCGCTCGATGCCCTCGTCGACCACCTCGGACGCCTTCTCGTCGCCGAACGTGCCGGTGTGCACGAACGGGAAGTGCGAGGCGTCGAGGAAGTTGTCGACCAGCTGGGCCGCGCTCACCGGGGTGCGGACGATGGTGGTCCAGATCGTGTCGAAGCCCTCGGCGTCGTACTCGGGGAAGCGGGAGATGTCGGTCAGCGGCTCGGCCGGGGCCAGCCACACCATGCCGTAGCGCTCCTGCACGCCCCACGCCGGAGTGGCGTCGGCCCGCGACGGGATGTGGGCGGTGGCCCCGACGGCCGGGATGGCCGTGCAGCGACCCGACGACTCGTAGCGCCAGCCGTGGTAGCCGCACTGCAGCTCGCCGTCGACGATCGTGCCGGCGCTGAGGGGGGCCAGGCGATGCGGGCACCGGTCGACGAACGCCACCAGCTCGCCGCCGAGGCGGGCCAGCACCCACGGCTCACCCAGCAGCACGACCTGTGTCGGCTCGTCGCCGACCTCGTCGCTCGTGGCCACCGCGTGCCAGGCGTGGCGCAGCATCGGGCTGGTGTTGTCGATCACGCTCATGTTGACAAAGTGTTGCAAGATTCCGGTCGCTGCGGGTTTCGCCCGCGTGAACAGGACGAGCCGGTCGCTATCGTCCGGCGATGACCTACCTGCTCATCCACGGGGGCGGATCGTCGGCCCGGTTCTGGGACCGCCTGCTGCCGTTCCTCGACCAGCCGGCCCTGGCCATCGACCTCCCCGGTCGCAACGGCAGGCCCGCCGACCTCGGCACCCTGACGGTCGACGAGGAGGTCGCATCGGTCCTCGCCGACGTCGGGGCGGCCGACCTGGCCGACCCGATCGTGGTCGTCGCCCACTCCTCCGGCGGGCTCGTCGTACCCGGCGTGCTGGCCGGCCTGGGCGGCCGGGTCAGCCACGTGGTCATGAACGCAGCCTCGGTGCCGCCCGAGGGCGGCTGCGGGCTCGACTGCATGCAGGAGCGCCACGCCGATGGCGTGAAGCTGGCCCGGGAGGTGGCCCAGGCCGACGGCACCGTCATCACCACCCCGGGCCGCCTGCCGACCCCGAGGCGTTCCGCAAGACCTACGGCGGCGACCTCCTCGACGACGAGACGCTCGCGTACGTGGTCGACCCCGAGCGTTGCGTCACCGACACGGTCAACCACTACTTCCAGCCGGTGCACTGGTCGGCCGCGCCGCCGGTCCCGGTGACCTACATCCTCAACCTGCAGGACCGCCCGGTGCCCGCCGCACTGCAGGAGGAGATGGCGTCGCGGCTGCCGGGTGAGCCCACCGTGATCCGCATCGAGAGCGGCCACGTCCCCGCCGTCACCATGCCCGAGGCCTTCGCCGACCTGGTCCGCACCGCCTCGTCGACCTGATCACGCCCCCGAACTTGCGTAGAAGACCCGCACCAAAGTGCACGGAACCTACGCAAGTTCGGATGGACGTCTGATCAGCAGCTCACCGGAAGGTGGCGAGCGGTTCGTCGGACGAGCCGTCAGCCGACGTTTCGTCCGGACGACCGTCGGCCAGCACGCCGCGTCGGCGCAGGATCGGCATGACGTTCTCGCCGAACCAGTAGGCCTCCTCGAGGTGGGGGTAGCCCGAGAGGATGAACTCGTCGAAGCCGACGGCCCGGTAGGCGCCCATGGCGTCGGCGACCTCCTCGTGACTGCCTACCAGCGCGGTGCCGGCTCCGCCCCGCACCAGGCCGACGCCGGCCCACACGTTCGGGGCGATCTCGAGCGACGCCCGATCGCGACCGTCGCCGTGCAGCGACGCCATCCGCTGCTGACCCACCGACTGCGTGCGGGCGAAGTCGGCCTGGGCGGCGGCGACAGCTTCGTCGGGCACCGACGCGAGCAGGCGGTCGGCCTCGGCCCACGCGGCAGCCGATGTGTCCCGTGTGATCACGTGGAATCGGATGCCGAACCGCAACGTGCGGCCTTGACCGGCGGCCAGCTGCCGCACCCGGTCGACCCGCTCCGCCACCATCTCCGGCGGCTCACCCCACGCCAGGTACACGTCGACCTTCGCCGCCGCCACCTGTTCGGCCGCCGGCGACGCGCCCCCGAAGTAGACCTCGGGGATCGGATCGGGCACGGCCCGAGTCGTCGCCTCGCGGACCCGGTAGTGCGCACCCTCGAAGTCGAACGGCTCCCCGGACCACGAGCCCCGCAGGACGTCGAGGAACTCACCGGTGCGGGCATAGCGCTCGTCGTGGTCGAGCCAGTCGCCGAACCGGGCCAGCTCCTCGGTGTCGGCACCGGTCACCACGTTCATCAGCAGCCGCCCGCCCGACATCCGCTGGTACGTCGAGGCCATCTGCGCCGCCAGGGTCGGCGAGATCAGACCCGGCCGGAAGGCGACCAGGAACTTGATGCGCTCCGTCTCGGCCAGCAGCGCGGCGGTCGTGAGCCACGCGTCCTCGCACATCGTGCCGGTGGGCGTGAGCATGCCGGCGAACCCCAGCTGCTCGGCCGCCCGCGCCACCGTGGCCAGGTAGTCGAGCGACGGCGCCCGCCGATGCGGGTGCTCCCCGGACGGGACGAGATCGCGGCTGTCGCCACCGGTGGGCAGGAACCAGTGCAGCTTCATGGGGTCGCTAGTGTCGCGCACGAACCGGCCGCCGCTGCCGGCCTGCCGCTCGAGGAGGAGCCCGCGATGTCGACGACGGTCCGAGGAGTGGTCGCCCACTCGTTGAAGGCGCCGGTGGCGGTCACCGAGATCGTCGTGCCCGATCCCGGTCCCGGCGAGGTGACCGTCGACGTCAAGGCGTGCGGCGTCTGCCACACCGATCTGCACTACCGCGAGGGCGGCATCAACGACGAGTTCCCGTTCCTGCTGGGCCACGAGGCGGCCGGCATCGTCGACCGGGTCGGCCCGGGAGTGACCGAGGTGGCGCCGGGCGACTTCGTCGTCCTCAACTGGCGGGCCGTGTGCGGCCAGTGCCGGGCCTGCGCCAAGGGCAGGCCCCAGTACTGCTTCGCCACCCACAACGCCACGCAGAAGATGACGCTCACGGACGGCACCGAGCTCTCCCCGGCCCTCGGCATCGGGGCCTTCGCCGACAAGACGCTGGTGGCCGCGGGCCAGGCCACCAAGGTCGACCCCACCGTCGACCCGGCCGCCGCCGGCCTGCTCGGCTGCGGCGTGATGGCCGGCTTCGGGGCCGCCGTCAACACCGGCGGCATCGGCCTGGGCGACTCGATCGCGGTGTTCGGCTGCGGCGGCGTCGGCAACGCCGCCATCGCCGGTGCCGCGCTCGTCGGGGCCAGCCCGATCATCGCCGTCGATCTCGATCCCCGGAAGCTCGACCAGGCACGCACGTTCGGCGCCACCCACACCGTCGACGCGTCGAAGGTCGACCCGGTGGTGGCCATCCGTGAGCTCACCGGCGGGTTCGGCGCCGACGTGTGCATCGAGGCCGTCGGCAATCCCAAGGTGCTCGAGCAGGCGTTCTTCGCCCGCGACCTGGCCGGCACCGTCGTGCAGGTGGGCGTGCCCACCCCCGACATGGCCCTGCCCGACATCCCCATGATCGAGTTCTTCGGCCGGGGCGGCGCGCTCAAGCCCTCCTGGTACGGCGACTGCCTGCCCAGCCGCGACTTCCCGATGCTCGTCGACCTGTTCCTCCAGGGCCGGTTCGACCTCGGTCGCTTCGTCAGCGAGCGCATCGGCATCGATCAGGTCGAGGAGGCCTTCCACAAGATGGAGCGCGGCGAGGTCCTGCGCTCGGTCGTGGTGTTCGACTGATGGCCTCCACCGACAGCCCGAACGGACGCGCCCGGATCGAGCGGGTCCGCACCAACGGCACGTTCTCCATCGACGGCGAGGACTTCGACGTCGAGAACAACGTGTGGCTCGTCGGCGACGACACCGAGGTGCTCGTCATCGACGCGGCCCACGAGGCCGACCCCATCGCCGACGCCGTCGGCGACCGCCGGCTCGTGGCCATCGTCTGCACCCACGGGCACAACGACCACGTCAACGCGGCGGCCGACCTGGCCGACCGCTACGACGGGGCGCCGATCCTGGTGCATCCCGACGACCGCATGCTGTGGGACGTCGTGTACCCGACCCGACCGCCCGATCGCGAGATCACCGACGGCGACGTGATCGAGGTGGCCGGGGTGGTGCTCACCGTGCGCCACACCCCCGGGCACTCCCCCGGCGGCATCTGCCTGATCGACGAACAGGGCGCGCTCGGCGACGGCACGACCCAGGTCTTCGGCGGCGACACGCTGTTCAACGGCGGTCCCGGCGCCACCGGACGCTCGTTCAGCGACTTCCCGACCATCATCGAGTCGATCCGGACGAGCCTCCTCACCCTCGACCCGGCCACCACCGTGCACACCGGCCACGGCGACGACACCACCGTCGGGGCCGAAGCCCCCCACCTCGACGAGTGGATCGCCCGAGGCCACTGACTCGCTCGGGCCTCGGCACTATCCTCTCCGCATGCCCGAGACCGAGATCATCCCCGATGTCGACATCACCGTCGATCCCACCTTCGGGGACGGCGACCACGAGAAGCTGGCGCACATCGTCAAGAAGAACCAGCTGACCGACGCCATGATCTTCGGCAAGGAGATCACCGCGCTCTGCGGCAAGAAGTGGATCCCCTCGCGAGATCCCGAGAAGTTCCCGGTGTGCCCCGACTGCCGCGAACGCCTCGCCAACATGGCCTGAGGTCAGCCCTGCTGATCGACCAGCCCGATCAGGGTCCGGGGACGATCAGGTCCCGGGGACGATCACCGTCACCGACTGGGCCGGCATCGTGTAGAGGAAGGCGTTCTGGGCAGCGCTCGTCAGCGTCGCCCCGGCCCGCGGCGTCGGCGAGGCACCGGTCAGCGTGTAGGTCTTGGCGTGGCCGAAGACCTGCTCGCCGGTGATGTTCACCGAGGTCGTCTTGGCCTTGGTGGCCTTGTTGATGGCCACGATCACCACCCGGTTGTGGTTGGCCGCGTCGACGGCGGCGTACACGCTCGAGTTCGGGGTGTCGCTCGTCGTGGCCCGCACCGACGTGTCGCCGAAGTGGCCGCCGGCCCCGTCGTAGTTGCGGAACGCGGCGAACGCCCCGTACGCGTAGCTCTCGTTGCTCTGCAACGGCCAGTAGGTCGCGAGGTCGACGCCCTCGCGCCCGAAGACGCCGAGCACGTCCGAGCAGGCGATCGCTCCGCTGACGTGGCCCCCACCGCCGTAGTTCCACTCGGTGAAGGCCACACCGGTCCCGGGGTAGTGGGCCGCGATGCGGTCCTTCGTGCGGGGGATCAGGCGGATGGCGCCGTAGCCGTAGTCGTTCGTGATCCAGCTGCTCTCGACGTAGGTCGGGTCCCACAGCGAGCGGGGCGCCTGCTCACGGGCGGCCACGACTGCGGCGCTGGTGTCGGTGCCGGTGATGCGCACGCCGCCACCGGTGGCCTCGGGGTACCAGTGGAGGTCGAGGTCGTCGACGAGGCGCAGGCCGGCGCTGGTGCCGGCGGCCTTGATCCGGTCGAGGAACCAGTCGAGGAAGACGCCCTTGCCCGAGGCATCAGGCGCGTTCTGCAGGCTCTCGAACCCGTTGAAGCCGTAGTTCACCGGACCGGTCACCTTCGCCGCCGGCCAGACCCGCTTGATGGCGGTGGCGTAGTCGATGTTGCGGTTGGCCAGCTCGGTGTAGGTGACCGCGCTGGGATGGACCTCGGCGTGGGTCGACGACCACAGGTCGGGTTCGTTGTCGAGGGAGAACACCACGTTCGCTCCCGGCACCGCCTGCTTCACCCAGTTGACGTACTCGTCCTCGTAGACCGCGGCATCGGTGGCGTTCGGGGTGAGCGAGAGGGCCGTCGGCTTCGTCGACCTGTTCTGCTTGAAGCGCGTCTGGAGGTAGTTCGAGCCGGAGTTGCGGACGTCGCAGCCGCCGTTCTTGTCCGCCGCGACGTAGTCCACGATCGGGATGGTGACGATCGCCGCCGCACCGGCGTTCTTCGCCTGGCTGATGGTCGGTCTCACCGCGTCGCCCGGCGTGCTCGAGGACGACAGCAGCCCGTCGTTCTGGTAGCACCAGTCGCTGCCGGCGTTCGACGCGTTGTTCTCCCAGTTGTAGGCCGTCCACCGGTTGCCGCCCATGCGCAGCGCGGTGGTCCGGGTCGACGCCACCGTGGCCGCGTCGTTGGTGTTCAGCCCGTAGATGAGCGGCGAGATCGGGTGCTGGTCGAGGCTCACGTCGATCGTGAACGTGATCGACGCCGTGCCGGGGTTGCCCGGCTGGTAGAGGCACCCGGCGAGCAGGGCAACGGCGGCGACGATGGCCGCCATGCCCGAGGCGCGGGCGCGACGTCGCGACGCGCGCACCCCATCGTCGATCTCTCGAGCGTGCAACCCGGCCCCCTTGCCCACCGGCCCGCCCTGGGCCGTTCGACCCATATCGGCACCGTGGACGCCTCGACTTGAGACGACCTCGGGAGGCGGCCCTGCCGGGATCAGACCGGTACTGTGCGGCCATGGCCGACCCCAAGTCCTTCAACCTGAGCCCCGAGATCCATGGGTACATGATCGAGCACAGCACGCCGATCGACGAGATCCAACAGGCGCTCGTCGACGAGACGGTCGCCCTCGGCGGCATCTCGATCATGCAGATCTCGCCCGAGCAGGGGTCGTTCATGACGATGTTCACCCGCCTGATCGGGGCGAGGGACGCAGTCGAGATCGGCACCTTCACCGGCTACTCGTCGCTGGCCATCGCCCGCGGGCTTCCGGCAGATGGCCACCTGCTGTGCTGCGATGTCAGCGAGGAGTGGACCGACACCGCCCGTCGCTACTGGGGACGGGCCGGCGTATCCGACCGCATCACGCTCGAGATCGGGCCGGCCGCCGACACGCTGGCTGCCCTGCCCGAGGGCGAGCAGTTCGACCTGGCCTTCATCGACGCCGACAAGCCCGGCTACATCGACTACTACGAGCAGATCGTCAGGCGCCTTCGACCCAACGGCGTGATCCTGGTGGACAACGTGCTGTTCGGCGGTGGGGTCATCGATCCAGCCGTCACCGACCCCAGCACCGAAGGAATCCGGGCGTTCAACGACCACGTCGCCGCCGACCCACGGGTCGACTGCGTGATGCTGGCCATCGGCGACGGCCTGACCTTCATCCGCCGCCGGAGCTAGTCAGGGTCGATCAGCTCGGGCGCAGGAAGACCAGCACCAGCCCGGCGATGCCGACCGCCGCGGTGCCGTAGGAGGCCGGAGCCAGGTCGGCCCAGGTGGCGGTCTGGCGAGGTTTGCCGTCTCGGGGGCGACGCCGATGAGCGCTCCAGCGCCCGAGTCCCCAGGTCACGCCACCGAGCAGGAGGATGACCGCGCCGACGAGCGGCTGCCTCGGGTTCCCGGTGACGGCCGGGAGACCCTTGAGGACGACGACACCGCACGCGCCGAGGGCCAGCCCGCTGCGCGACCAGGCCAGGTCGGTGCGCTCGGCCGCCATGCCGGCATCGGGGCCCTCGTAGCCCTCCTCGGCGGCGAGGGTCGGATCGGGGTTCACGAGCTCTGTCCCCCGAAGGCGGCGAGGCCGAGCGCCACGAGCGCGGTCACGCCGATCACCACCGCCACCAGCAGCGGCAGCTTCGACGACGGCAGCGGTCTGCCCTCGGCCATGGCCCGCTCGTTGGCCCGCCACTGCCACAGGCTCGACAAGGCGATCACGACTCCGAGCACGATGAGCGGGACGCCGATCATCCGCCTGCCTCCGGGCACGTTGAACGGGGGCAGGAGCTCGGTCACGGCCAGGCCGGCTGTCACCAACGCGAGCGCCGTCCGGTTCCACGCCAGGAAGGTCCGCTCGTTTGCGAACGAGAAACGGGCGTCGAGCGGGCGCTCGGGCACTGGCGCGTCGGGGCTGGGATGCGAGGGACCGCTCACCGCCTCAGACTGGCACGCCCCCTTCGACCTGTCAGTTGTGCTGTCAGTTGTGTCAGTTGTGCTGTCAGTCTGGCTGCCAGATCCAGGGGTCTCTCGGCAGCCGGTCCGGGTCGAACCGCTCGAGCATCGTGGCCATCGAGACGAGCTCGCCGGGCTCGGCCAGAGCCAGGCTCGCGGCCAACCACGAGCGCACGTCCGCCGGCGACTCCCCCAGCTCCCGCCGATCGGCCAGCGTCACCGCGCCGTCCCGTTTGGCCAGCCGCCGGCCGTCCGGGGCCATCACAAGGGGGACGTGCGCGTAGCCGACCTCCCCCAAACCGAGCAGGCCGGCCAGGTGCACCTGACGGGGTGTCGACCGCACCAGGTCGTCACCCCGCACCACTTCGCCGACCCCCTGCCCGGCGTCGTCGACCACCACCGCCAGGTTGTAGGCGGGCACGCCGTCCCCTCGGCGCAGGACGAAGTCGTCCACCACCGCCGAGACCGACCCCCGCAACCGATCGACGACGGTCACCCGCGGTCCCCTGGCCCGCAACCGCAGGGCCGCGGGTCGGCCGGTGGCGGCCCGGGCGGACTGCTCCGCCCGGCTGAGGTCGCGGCACGTGCCCGGATACGCGCCCTCGGGGGCCTCACCGTGCGGAGCCACCGAGGCCTCGAGGATCTCGCGGCGCGAGCAGTAGCACGGGTAGGTCAGGCCCCGAGCGACGAGGTCCGCTATCGCGTCGCCGTGCGCCTGGGTTCGGTCGCGCTGGTGGACGGTCGGGCCGTCCCAGTCGATTCCGAGGGCCTGCAGGTCGTCGAGCTGGGCGGCAGCGACGTCGTCGCGGGCCGTCGCCGGATCGAGATCGTCGACCCGCAGCAGGAACGCGGAGCCGGCCGACCGAGCGAACAACCAGGCCAGGAGGGCGGTGCGCAGGTTGCCCACATGGAGGGCGCCCGACGGAGTGGGCGCGAACCGTCCGACAGCCATACCCGATGCTGCCACGCCGGCAACAGGATGGGGACCGGGCAGACCGGCGTGGGAGACTCACCCGATGACAGCGCTCCCCCAGGGCTTCTCGGCTCACGTCGACGGCATCGGCATCAAGGACGACACGGACGACTTCCTCGTGCTCACGGCCGACCGCTCAGGACCGGCCGCCGCGGTGTTCACCCGCAGCCGCTTCGTGGGACCGAGCGTCACCCTCAGCCGAGCCAACGTCGCCGACGGTCGCCTGCGCGCCATCGTCGTCGTGTCGAAGAACGCCAACGTGGCCACGGGCCGACAGGGCGCCCAGGACGCGGACGAGCTGGCCGCCGGGGTGGCCGACGCGCTGGGTTGCGACCCGGGCGATGTGCTCGTGGCGTCCACCGGGGTGATCGGTCGGCCCTATCCGATGGACCGGGTCCGCAAGAAGCTCGAGTCGCTGGCGCTGCCGTTCGATGTGGTAGAGGCCGAATCGGCCGCCGCGGCGATGATGACCACCGACACCGTGGCCAAGGTCGCGTCGGCCACCGTCTCGACCCGCGACGGCGGCGTGGCGTCGATCGTGGGCCTGGCCAAGGGCGTCGGCATGATCGAGCCCGACATGGCCACCTTGCTGGCCTTCTTCCTCACCGACGCCGACATCGGGCCCGACGAGCTCGACGCGACCTTCCGTCGGGTCATCGACCGCAGCCTCAATGCGGTCAGCATCGACACCGACACCTCCACCAGCGACACCGCGGCCATCCTCGCGAGCGGTGCGGCCGGCCCGGTCGACCTCGACGCGTTCGAACAGGCGTTGGGCGACGTCGCCCTCTCCCTGACCCGCCAGATCGCCCGCGACGGCGAGGGCGCCACCACCCTCATCGAGGTGCGGGTCGACGGGGCCCGCGACGATGCGCAGGCCCGGCGGGTGGCCAAGGCCATCGTGAACTCGCCGCTGGTGAAGACCGCCGTGCACGGCGCCGACCCGAACTGGGGCCGGGTGGCCATGGCCATCGGCAAGTGCTCCGACGACACCGACATCGACCAGGAGCAGGTCGTCATCCGCTTCGGGTCCGACGAGGTCTACCCCCACCTCCTCGGCGACGACGCCCTGGCCGCGCTGAGCTCCTACCTCGATCGCGACGAGGTCGTCATCCACGTCAGCCTCGGCATCGCCGACGGCTCGTTCACGGCCTACGGCTGCGACCTCACCGACGGCTACGTCCGCATCAACGCCGACTACACCACCTGAGCCGACCGGCGTTCCGCGACATCCCGGACATCTCGAACTGGTGGATGGATCGGTCGCTCCGGCACCGGCCTCGGCCGCCCGTTCGGAACTTCAGGACCTCTTCAGGTTCCCCTGCCAGAGTCATCGTCCTGGGGATCGAGCGAGGAGGTCGACGCGATGGGTCGACGGTGCAAGGTGTCCGCCGTGCTGGTGGTCTTCGCCATGGTGGTGCTGGGGGTGTCGGCGGCCGACGCCGAAGCGACTCGCCCACCAGGGGTGGTCTGTGGCCAGACGATCACGTCGAGCGTGGTTCTGCGTGCCGATCTCGCCTGCACCGGCGACGGGTTGATCATCGCCGCGAGCAACGTGACCGTCTGGCTGGACGGTCACACCCTCTCGTCGAGCGACAGGACGGGCGTGGGCATCCGGTTCGGTGTCGCCCCGACGACGACCGACCCACCGGTGTGCGTGCACGATGACGCGATCCGGGGCGGCACGATCTCGGGGTTCGCAAAGGGATCGCCGGCGGCTTCTGCAACGGGACCGGCAACCAGGTGTCGGGAATGGACCTCGAGGGCAACACGTGGGGCGTCTACCTGCAGTGTTGCGGGCAACGGACAGGCGTCGACCACACCACGATCGTGGGGCCCAACGGCATCGGGGGCCCGCCGTTCCCGGGATCTCCCGCGGGTGGCGTGAACCTTTCGCACTCGAGGATCCGGGTGACCTCTCCGGACGGGTACAACGTGCTGTCGGCGCTCTCGCCGAGCAGCATCGGCTCGAGCCGGCTCGAGGGTGGCGTCGTCTCCGGCGGCATCAACGGGTTCATTGCCATCGGCAACAGCCGTCTCACCGGCGTTCGCATGGGATGCAGCGACAGCTACCTCGGCGTCCAGAACACGTACGTCATCGGTGGTGGCATCGGACCGGGGGCCGCCTGCACCTACAGCCTCGTCGACGACCATTTCATCGGACCGGGATCGGGCGTCGCCGCTTCGCTGGGAGGGGCTCCGTACCAGACGACCGTCACGGGAACCTCGTTCATCGGATGGGACACAGCGATCACGCTCGCTGACGGCTCCGCCACGATCACGGGCAACACGTTCCGCCACAACGGCACCGGTGTCGCCTCCTGCACGACCTCGTTCTGCGGCGGCACGATCAGCGGCAACGCCTTCCTTGCCAACGACGGCGCAGGGCTGGTCCTCACATCTGGCACCTGGCACGTCGGGTCGAACCTGGCGGCCCGGAACGGTGGGCTGGGCATCGATGCCCAGGGCAGCACGCTCACCGTGATCGACGACGGCGGCAACGTGGCGCGGCGCAACCTGTCCCCGCAGTGCGTCGGCGTGGCCTGCACGGTTCGCCCCTGACGCCCGGCCCGAGATCGCGGGGTTGGCCGATCTGGGGCGTGTGGATCACTAGGGTGCGGCGATGGCAACGCGAGACGAACTGGTCACCCTGGTCGAGAACTTCTGGAACACGCTCTACGTCGAGCGTGATCTGGACGCCATCGGCGCGATGTTCACCGAGGACGGCTTCTACACCGACGTCCCGATCGACGATGGAGGCGCCACCGGACCTCGTCAGATCACGGCCCGGCTGCGCATCGGGTTCGGCCCGGTCCAGAGCTTCGACCACGTGATCCACCGCATCGTGGTCGACGGCGACACGGTGGTCACCGAGCACGCGGAGACCTGGAACTTCGACGACGAGGTCAGCGTCACGCTGCCCTTCGTCTCGGTGCAGGAGATCCACGACGGCAAGTTCACGTTGTGGCGCGACTACTCGAACATGAACACGCTGCTCGACAACGCACCGGCCTGGTGGATCGAGCACATCATGAGCCAGCCCCCGATCACCGAGGCCTGACCGATGCCCATGGCGGACGAACCTCCCGGGCCTGGGTGGTGGAAGGCCTCGGACGGTCGCTGGTATCCGCCCGAGTCGGCAGCACCCCCGCCCCTCGGCGCCAGGCCCACCGGTCCGGCCGCCACCCCCATATCCGCTCCGCCGAACGCCTGGGTCGCCCCTCCAGGGGGTGGCCCCCCACCTGGTGGTCCTGGGCCGCGACCGTACGGCCAATTCGGCCCGACCGGTCCACCAGGCTCCGGGTTCTCGCCTCCGGGGCCTTACCGCGCTCCCGGAATGGCGATGCCACCGACGCCGGGGCGGACCAACCCGTTGGCCGTGACCTCACTCGTGCTGGGCGTGCTGTCGTTCGTCCTCTGCGGACCCCTCTCGGCCATCCCCGGCCTGGTCACCGGGTTCATGGCCCGACGCCAGATCCGCGAGTCCAACGGCGCCGAGCAGGGTGACGGCCTCGCCGTCGCCGGCATCGCCACCAGCGCGGTGGGTCTGGCCATCAGCGTGCTGGCGGTCCTGGCCATCGTCGCACTCACCTTTCTCGGGCGCAGCGCCACGTCGACGTTCAGCCGGGTCGGTCCCGCCCTGAGCTCCACCAGCACGTCTCCGCGATCCACACCCACCACACGCGCCTCCACTCCCGAGGCCACCGGTTCCGCCGCCGGCAAGCCCTGTGTGACGGTGTCCGATCCGCTGCCGACCGGTGCGCCCGTGGTCCCGGTGCAGGTCGGCCCTCCGCCGACAACCCTCGTCGTCGAGGATCTGATCGTCGGCACCGGCCCCGCCGTCCCCACGGGCACCACGGTGACCGTCGACTACATCGGCGTCAGCTGCTCGACCGGCAGGATCTTCGACGACTCCTACTCCCGGGGCGTGCCCGCCACCTTCAACCTCGAGCAGGTCATCCCGGGCTGGACCCAGGGGCTGGTCGGCATGCAGGTCGGCGGCCGGCGCCTCCTCGGCATCCCACCCGAACTTGCCTACGGCCCGACCGGCTCGCAAGGGGTCATCGCGCCCGGCGAGACCCTCTGGTTCGTCGTCGAGCTGAAGGCAATCAGCCCCTGACCGGGTGAGGTGACGGCCGCTCAGTCCTCGAGCGGGATGCGCCACTCGTCGGCCAGCGCATCCACCGACAGGACGGCGGCGATCCGCGCCGGGTCTTCCCGGTGGCGATCGGCCTGGGCCCGGTGCGCGTCGAGCACGGTGACGCCGGCCGGGTGTCGGAGCGCGACGGTGATCGGCCCGGCCACCGGCACCGTGCCCGGCTCGAGCACACGCAGGTACCAGCCGGTGCGCCCGTCGGCCTTCATCCGGTGCCCGATGTCGCGGACACCCGTGCGCAACGTGAGCTTGAAGCACGGCCAGCGGGGTTGGCAGATCTCGAGCAACGCGTCGCCCCAGGCCCAGCGGTCGCCGATGCAGACGTCCGCTTCGGTGAGCCCGGCGACGGTCACGTTCTCGCCGAAGGTGCCGGCGCCGACCTCGATGCCGATCTCGGACGACCATCGCTCGAAGTGCGCGTCGCTGTAGGCATAGACCGCCTTGTCGGGGCCGCCGTGCACGGTGCGGTCGGCCTGGTCGTCGCCCTCGAGGTTGATCGCGGACAGCGCCAGGTCCGCAACCGACACCCGCTGCTTCACGATGGCGCTGCGCACCGGCTCACCGGTCGGGGTCGTGGCCAGCACGGACGGTCGCCCCACCTGCACCGATCGGATCTCGATCACGTCGGCCATCCGCCGCTCAGGGCCGCTTGACGGCGAGGTCGATGGGGCGGGAGACATCGGCGAAGAAGTCATTGCCCTTGTCGTCGACCACGATGAAGGCCGGGAAGTCCTGCACCTCGATCTTCCAGACCGCCTCCATGCCGAGCTCCTCGTACTCGAGCACCTCGACCTTGGCGATGCAGTCCTTGGCCAGCACCGCCGCCGGCCCGCCGATGGACCCGAGGTAGAAGCCGCCGTTGGCCTTGCACGCATCGGTGACCGCCTTCGAGCGGTTGCCCTTGGCCAGCATGACCATGCTGCCGCCCTCGGCCTGGAACTGGCCGACGTAGCTGTCCATGCGGCCGGCGGTGGTGGGCCCGAACGAACCGGAGGCGTAGCCCTCGGGCGTCTTGGCCGGTCCGGCGTAGTAGACGCAGAAGTCCCGCAGGTACTGCGGCATGCCCTCGCCCGCCGCCAGGCGATCGGCGATCTTGGCGTGGGCGATGTCGCGGGCCACGACCATCGGGCCGCTGAGCACGAGCCGGGTCTTGACCGGGTACTTCGACAGCTCGGCCCGGATCTCGGACATCGGCATGTTCAGGTCGATGCGGACGACGTCGTCGGAGAGGTGCTCGTCGGTGACCTCGGGCAGGTAGCGGGACGGGTCGGTCTCGAGCTGCTCGAGGAACACGCCCTCGGCGGTGATCTTGCCGAGCGCCTGGCGATCGGCCGAGCAGGACACGGCGATGGCCACCGGGCACGAGGCGCCGTGGCGGGGCAGGCGGATCACCCGCACGTCATGGCAGAAGTACTTGCCGCCGAACTGGGCGCCGATGCCGAAGGCCTGGGTCTGCTTCAGGATCTCGAGCTCGAGCTCGGGGTCGCGGAACCCCCGACCGAGGTCGTTGCCGGTGGTGGGCAGCGAGTCGAGGTAGCTTGGTCGAGGCCAGCTTGGCCGTCTCGACCGCCATCTCCGCCGACGTGCCGCCGATGACCACAGCCAGGTGGTACGGCGGGCAGGCCGCGGTGCCGAGCGAGCGCAGCTTCTCGTCGAGGAACGCGGCCAGGCTCGTGGGGTTGAGCAGCGCCTTGGTCTCCTGGAACAGGTAGCTCTTGTTGGCCGAGCCGCCGCCCTTGGCCATGAACAGGAACTTGTAGGCCTCGCCGTCGACCGCCGCGATCTTGATCTCGGCCGGCAGGTTGGTCTTGGTGTTGACCTCGTCCCACATGGTCAACGGCGCCATCTGCGAGTAGCGGAGGTTGGCGTCGCGGTACGTCTCGAAGATGCCCTGGGCGATGGCCGCCTCGTCGCCCCCGCCGGTGACGACGAACTGGCCCTTCTTGGCCTTGACGATTGCGGTGCCGGTGTCCTGGCAGGACGGCAGCACGCCGCCCGCAGCGATCGAGGCGTTCTTGAGCAGCTCGAGCGCCACGAAGCGGTCGTTGGCCGAGGCCTCGGGGTCGTCGAGGATGGCCGACAGCTGGCCGAGGTGCCCGGGCCGCAGGAGGTGTGCGATGTCGCGCATGGCCTGACGGGTGAGCAGCGTGATGACCTCGGGATCGACCCGCAGGAACCGATCGCCTCCTGCCTCGAAGGTCGACACGCCGTCGGCCGTCAGCAGCTTGTACGGCGTGTCGTCGGCCCCGAGGGGCAGCAGTTCCTGGTAGGCGAAGTCGCTCATCCGACCATGCTCGCCATCCGTGCCCGCCCGGACAAATCCTCGCCGCGCCCTCCCCCGAGCCTGGGGCCGGAGCGTGCGCTGGGGCGCGCCGACGCGCCCCCGTTTCGGCTGGGGGCTAACGTCGCCGCTGCACCTGACACATCGTCAGGAATCGGAGGCGATGTCATGCCGGGGTTCACCGAGAACCTGCCCGAGACCAACCGGGCGTCCGACCAGAAGCGACCGCCTGACCACACCGACGCTCCCCGTCGCAACCTGTTCATGCCGGTGGACCCGACGTGACCACCGAGGCCATCCACATCGATGATCTGGCCAACCCGGTCTTCGATCCCGACATCGCGGCGATGATCGAGGCCGCGGCCCCGATGGGCGAGGCCATCGACCTGAGCGCCGACGCGCTCATGTCCCAGGCCGCGGTCACGGTCGGGCTCGACGACTTCGGTGACCCGTCGTTCCTCGAGCCCCTCGGCGTGCTGCTCGAGTCACTGCGGACCGAGGCCCCGCTGTCGGGGTTCGGCCGGATCACCGTCGCGGTCCAGATCGACCAGTTGCTGCGCAACCGCCTGCTGCTGACCGAGCTGCTCCGGCGGAATCCGGAGATCCACGACATCGAGATCGAGCGGCCGATCATCATCGCTGGTCTCCCCCGCACGGGCACCACGCACCTGCAGAACCTGATCTCGACCGACCCGGCCATCCGATCGCTGCCGTACTGGGAGAGCATCGAGCCGTTTCCCGCTCCCGACGACGAGGTCGGCGCCGACGGCATCGACCCCCGCATCACCCGCTGCGACGGCAACCTCTCGGTGCTCGACCAGGCCCTCCCCTACTTCCCCCGCATGTTCGACATCGGGACGCACCACGCGCACGAGGAGATCAACCTCCTCGCCATGGACTTCTCGACCATGTACTTCGACACGCTCGCCCCGATGCCGACCTGGCGGGAGCACTACCTGGCCGACGACCAGACGCCGCACTACGAGTACCTGCGCACGGTGCTCAAGGCGCTCCAGTTCCTGCGGGGCGGCGACCGGTGGGTGCTCAAGTCGCCCCAGCACCTCGAGCAGTTCCCGACGTTGGTGCGGACGTTCCCCGACGCCACGTTCGTGGTGACCCACCGCGACCCGGCCTCGGTGGTGGCGTCGATGGCGACGATGATCGCCTACACCGCCCGCATGCACCTCGACCCGGTCGACCCGGTGACGATCGGGCACTTCTGGGCCGATCTGCTCTCGGTGATGCTCAACTCCTGCCTGGACAACCGGGACGCCCTGCCGGCCGACCAGTCGATCGACGTGCGGTTCGACCAGTTCATGGCCGACGACCTGGCCACGGTCGAGCGCATCTACGCCCTGGCCGACCAACCGTTCGACGACTCGGCCCATGCCGCCATCGCCACCTACCTCGCCGGCCACCAGCGCAACCGCCACGGGGCCCTCATCTACGACCTCTCCGACTTCGACCTCGACACCACCTCGATCCGCGCCGGCCTCTCCGACTACATCGAGCGCTTCCAGATCCCCCTCGAGTGATCCTGACTACAGCTCGGCGACCTTCATCACGCGGGTGGTCGGCCGGTCCGGAGTGACGTCGGGGAGGAACCAGCGGAACCAGATGAGGCCGTGGCGGTGACCCTGGGTCCACAGCCAGTTCGGGACGCCGGGATCGCGCTCGCTGATCACCAGCCGCCACGACCCGTCCGGCTCGTAGGTGGCCTGAGCACCGTTGACGGTGACCCGGCTCGTGCCGGCGGTGCCCTCGACGTCGTAGTCGTAGTTGTAGGTGTGGAGCAGCTCGTTCCAGAGGCAGACGTTCCAGAACGCACAGGCGGGAGAGCGACCTTCGATCACCAGCGCCTCGTCGTCGGCCAGCTCGAAGCTGCCCATCGCGTAGGACGCGTCGCCAGCCGCCCAGCCGAACGTGGCGGTCGGCACCGGATAGGGCTCCGCCACCGTGTTCGGCTCGGCCAGCACCACCGGGACGATGGCGGCCTGGTCGCGCACCCAGGTCGCTGCGGCACGGAACCGGCGGGCCTGATCGGCATCGGTCAGCTTCCAGCCGTCGTCGTGGCCGTCGACGGCGTCGATCCGCCATTCGAGCCGACGACCCGAGCCCGGCTGCTCGAGGTAGTCGCGGGTGATGGCGCACACCGCGTCGGGCTCGAGCTCCAGCCACGGCGTCGCGTCGTGCTGCTCGGGGCTGAGGATGAACTCGAAGAAGCCGTCGTCACCGATCACCAGTTCGGTCATGTTGATGCTCGTCACGATGCGCTCGGAGTAGTGGCCGTCATCGGGTCCGCCGTAGACGGTCAGCGAGAAGTAGACGGCATCGCCCTTGATGCCCGCGCACCCGGTAGGTCCTCGTCGGATCGATCGGCGCGTACTGGTAGAACGCGTCGCTGTTGTCGCCACCCCACTTCTTGGCCGGCCCCACGATCTCGGTGAACCTCGGGCGGGACGAGTCGGCTGTGACGAAGGCGTCGACGCCGACCTGCAGGATGGCGAACATCCACCGGTATCCCTCGAGCAGCGCCGTCTCGTCGGACAGCGCCTTGTCGCCCCCGCGCAGCTGCGGCTCGAGCCCGGCGACCGCGGCAAGCAGGTCGCGCACGGCTGCCGAGGTGGCCGAGGCCGGTTCGTCGGGTCCGACGGTCAGGAGGGATGGGGTGGGCTCGAAGGTCGGCTCGGTCATCCGTCAATCATGGCTGCCCGACGACACGGCCTGACGACACGGCCTCAGGAACCGGGCTGACGAGCCGGCCCGACCGCGTGCTCCGTCAGGTCCGGCCGGTCACGAGGACCATCGGCTGGACCACCTGCGTCCGTCCGCCGGACACGAACGGTCGCCATGTCTCGACGACCTCGCGTTCCAACTGGGCGCGTGCCTCGGGCGGGGCTTCGGCGACCAGCGGGCCCAACGGCGTCAGGTTGATGTACTGCCAGAGGAACTCCTCCGGCACCGGAAGTTGCAGCGTGGTGCGGTAGACGCGTGCGGAGATGTCGAAGAAGCCCGCTCCCTCGAGCAGGGTCGCCACCTGGTCCGGGTGAGACATCGAGAACACGGCACGCACGAACACGCCCAGCTGGGGGTCGATGTGGCGGACGATCGCCCGCTCCATGAGCTCGAACGGCGGCTGGATCGCACCGGGGGTGGAGACCGCGACCCGACCGCCGCTCACCAGGACGCGGCGCATCTCGGCCGTCGCCGCCGGCTGGTCCTCCATGAACATCAGCCCCATCTGGCACAGGACGGCGTCGAACGCGTCCGGTTCGAGCGGGAGCGAGCACGCGTCACCGACTCGCCAGTCGACGTGTGTCCCCTCCGGCGTCGGGACCGACCTGGCCACGTCGATCATGTCGGGGACGAGGTCGATGCCGACCACCGAACCCGTGGATCCGACCTGTCCGGCGACGAGCCGAGCGATCAGACCGGTTCCGCACGCCACATCGAGGACTCGCTCCCCCGGTCGTAACCTCGCGGCTCGGAGGAGCTCCTCCGAGACCGGCGTGGCGATGGCCGGCACGAAGTCACGCTCGTAGTTGTCGGCTCCACTTCCGGTGAACTGGCGGTAGGACGCTCGAGTCATCTCGGTCTCCTCGCTCTTCGTCGCTGGTCAGATGGTTCACGGCCGGATCATCGCGGCTTCCGCGGTGTGTCGGGCCCGGAGGTCGTCGTCCCATCCACCGTTGCAGTACGTCGTCACCTGGCTGATCTGGTCGCCGTGGACCTCGCACAGGTGGAGCCGACGAGCAGTCATCAGACCGCTGGGTGTGTGCTGCCGCTCGACGTGCTCGGTCACGAACCCGGTTGCGGTCGGGACCGTCCTGATGACCTCGACTTCGACCGGGCCCTCGGCGATCGAGCGCAGCTGCCCGGTGAAAGCGTCTCCCGGTCCCTCGAACTGGAATCGCCACATCGGCGGCAGCAGGTCGAAGAGCGTGTCAGGTGCGAACAGGTCCTCGCGGGCCTCGAACGTCGAGAAGCACCGGTGGAACTCGGCGCTCAAGCGATCGGCGGTCGCCTGGTCGAGGACGGTGGTGCGCTGCTCTCTCGTCTCGGTCATGTCGATCCTCACTTCCGGCGTGGCCTTCGCCGGCGCCGTCGAGGTGACCATACGAGTCCGGCCGCCGTCCGCACATCGCCCGGATGCCCCATCTTCGAGGGGCCCCGACTGGGACGAACGCCCCATCCGCCGGTGCCGGTCGGCTGCGGTTCAGAGCAGGCCGTGCTCGTAGGCACTGGCCGTCGCCGCAGCCCGGGTCGTGACCCCCAGCTTGGCGAAGATGTTCTCGAGGTGACGCCCGACGGTGTGCTCGCTGATCACCAGAGCTGCGGCGATGGTGCGGTTCGTCTCGCCGGCGGCCACGTGGACGAGCACCTCGCGCTCGCGGGCCGACAGCAACGGGGAGACGGCGGTCCGGGGCCGGACCTCGCTCCGCTCGGCGGAGAGCTGCTCGAGGTGGCGCAGGTCGGGGCGCGCCCCCAGCTCGGTGAAGATCTCGCGGGCGGAGCCGAACTCGAGGTCGACCGAGGTCGGGTCGCCCAGCGCGGCGCAGGCCAGCCCGAGCAGGACACCGCTGCGAGCACGCTCGTAGGGCATCTGCATCTGCTGCCACGCCGTCGATGCATCGCGGAGCCGCGGGAGCGCCTCGGCCGGCTCGCCCTCGACCAGCAGGACCGAGCCGACGGCCTGCGCCGCCATCGCCGACAGGACCCCGGCGTTCGATCGAGCGGCGATCCCGGCCAGCTCGTCGGCAGCAACCCGCGCTCCGTCCTCGTCACCGCAAAGGCCGAGGATGTCCACCGCCGCGGCGAGCAGCGGCGGTCGGTCGACCGGGGCCTCGCGCTCGGCGACGACGCGACGGATCGCGCCCGCGGCGGCGTCCGGATCGCCGCGGGCGAGCTCGAGCAGCGCCATGCCAGGCATGGGCTGGAACCCCACGCGGTTCGCCTTCCGGTACGTGGCCTCGGCGTCGTCGAACTCACCACGCAGCCGATGGAGCTCGGCTTCCTGGTAGTAGGCCGCGCCGAGCGCGGGGTGGGGAGGTTCGGACAGGCGCCGGCACGCCTCGTGCGCGGTCGCCATCGCCATAGACCAGTCACCGGCGATCTGTTGGAGCTGTGACCGGTGGATCAGGCACACCCCGCGATAGGGCACCAGGTCGGGCTGGGCGTCGCACCAGGTGCTCAGCGCCTCGGTCCACTCGGTGGCGCGAGGGAGGTCGAACAACCGCATGCACTCGAGGATCACCGCGCAGTACACGATCCCCGAGGTCACCGGCCCCACCTCGCCAGTGGTCACCGCCACCATGACCGCGTCCAGCCGGGCGACACCGGCGGAGGTGTCGCCGAGCGCGATGAGCGCCTGGCCGTGCCCCAGCGTCCCCAGCGCGACGAGATCGCCGTCTCCGAACCGAGCCCCGATCTCGACGGCCCTCGTCGCGGCGTCGCTCGCGGCCGCCGCATCGCCTCCGTCGAGCGAACCGAGCAGCTGCGGGATCAGGAGATAGCCCGTCGCCGGGCACTCGACGTGGTGCAGGGCGACGAGCTGTTCGGTCCGGGCGAACCAGCCGGTCGCCTGGGCCATCCTCCCCCGCAGCATGGCGCCCAGGGCGAGCCAGAAGGCACATCGAGCGGCGTCGGCCAGGCGGTCGCTGGTCTCGAAGCGATGGTGCGCCGCCTCCCAGGCCCTCGCGCTCGCGTCGTCGTCGCCGATCAAGTGGGCGGCGACGGCCAGCCGTTCGAGATCACCGGGCCCGATGGCGTCACGCGGTGCGCTCCGGAACGCCCGGCACGCCTCCGCCCAGGATTGCCGGGCGAAGGCCTCCCGTCCGAATTCGAGCGGGTCGATCACGATCGACAGTGTTGCGCACCCATCGTTCGGGCGGGGAGGCCGACGTCGTGCCCGGACCGCACCGGAGCCGTCAGCTCAGGACTTGAGCCAGATGTCGGTCCACCAGGGCTTGGCGTCGGTGCGGCCGAAGCCGAGCGCTTGCGGCTGCGAGAGGCCACCGACGTCGGGACGGGCGCCGAGCGCCCAGACCACGTGGTAGAGCCAGACGTACGGCAGCTCCTGGTTCAGGGCCTGCTGTACCTGGTCGTAGTACGCCTTGCGCGTCGCGTCATCGTTGCTGGCCCGAGCGCCGTCGAGGCCTTCGTCGATGGCGGCCACCTTCGTCTGCGTGAAGTTGATGCTGCCGGTGCCGACGCCCTTGGCGGTCGTCGAGCTCCAGAACAGGTAGTTCGAGTCGGGGTTCACGTAGCCGAAGTTGCGGAAGATGCTGGCCTGGTAGTTGCCGAGGAAGGAGTCGGCCAGGAACGTGGCCTGCTCGAGCTCGTCGATCTGGGCGTCGATGCCGACGGCGCTCCACTGGGCCTGCAGCGCCACCGCCACCTGCGGGAAGGCTCCGCCGGTCGACAGCTTCAGCGTGAACGACAGCTTCGACTCACCGGTATCGGCGGTGTACGCCGCCAGCTCCTCCGCGGCCTTCTCGGCATCGAAGGTCACGTACTTCGAGTCGACGACGTGCCACTGGCTGTCCTCCGTGTAGGGGCTGTCGGCCGGCAGGCCGATCCCCTGGCCGACGGAGTCGATCAGCGACTGCTGGTCGGTGGCGTAGGCCAGCGCCCGGCGGGCGTGGATGTTGTCGAACGGCTTCACGGCTTCGTTCATCTGCACGTACGCGGTCTCGGCGTTGACGTCCTCGATCGAGCGCAGGTCGTCGGACGAGCGCAGCGTCTTGATCGACGTGGCGTCATCGGTCATGACCATGTCGACGTTGCCGGCCCGGATGGCCGCCATGAGCGCCGTCTGGTCGGGGACGATCGTGAACACGATGCCGTCGAGGTAGGGCTTGTCGGCCTGCCAGTACGAGTCGTTCTTGACGACCTCGAACGAGTTGCCCTTGCTCCAGGACTTGAACGCGAACGGGCCGGTGCCGATCGGCTCTGCGTCGGCGCTGGTGTCGTTGATGGTGGCCGGGGCCACCAGGTAGCCGCCCTGCGCGGCCAGCGTGGCGTCGTAGCCGAACCACGGCTGCTTCATGACGACCTCGGTCGTCAGCGGTCCGGTGACCCGGACCTCCTGCACCGGGTCGAGCGCGGTGCCGGCGAGCGGGTCGGCCTTGCGGGTCTCGATGTTGAGCTTCACGGCCTCGGCATCGGCCGGCGTGCCGTCCTGGAAGGTGACGTCGGGTCGCATGGTGATCGTCCAGACGGTGCCCTCTGCGTTGGAGGTGACCGACTGGGCCAGGTTCGGCTGCAGCTTGCGATCGGCGTCGAACTTCATGAGCGAGTCGTAGATGGTCGAGCCGACCAGGTTGCCGACCGGATCCCAGCGGGCCGACGCCGCGTCGTAGCCGTTCTGGTCGGCGGTGATGCCGACCTTCAGCGTGCCGCCCGCCTTGGGCGTGCCCTCGTCGGGGACGGTCGTGGGCGGAGCATCAGGGGCAGAGGTGTCACCTCCACTGCCGCAAGCTGCGGACATCATGGCCATCGCCACCACGATCGCCACCGCACCTAGGCGCAGCCGCCGCGACATGACCGAACGGTCCCCCATCACACACTTCACACACTTCCTCCAGAGAAGAGATCTAACGACCCGTCAGAGATCCCTGACGGGTCGTTAGATACTGGCACACCGGCAAACGGTCCAGATCGCGTCCGCCGATCGGTTGCGATGCGACGGTTCAGCGGCAGGCGCCGACGGCGTCGACCATGAGCTCGGCCATCGCCTGGGTGCCGTCGTCGGTGAGGTGCACCTGGTCGTCGAGCAGGTACTCGGGGTGCTCCTCGAGCACCGCGCCGAAGTCGGCGAGGTGGAGGCCGGGGCGACGGGCAGCCTGGATCTCGAGCTCGTTGCCGATCACCTCCCCCATCCGCGACCCGGTGGCCTCCGGATCGCGACCGGGTACGACCCACACCACGCACCGCCCGGGGAACAGGTCGAGCGCCTGCCCGATGGTGGTCAGGACCGCGTCCTGGTCGAGCTGTCCCCTGGTGACCTGGACGGCATCGTTCGTGCCCAGCTCGATGATGACGGTCCGCCTCGCATCGCCGGCCGCGTACGTGAGCGCCGGGATCTGGTCCGCGGTGGTGCGACCGGGAAAGGCATCGAGCAGCACGTCCCACCCGGCCGCCTCGAGCGCGGCACGGATCGGCGTGCGGCCCAGCACCGAGAGGCTGTCGCCGACGACGGTCAGCGGTCGATCCTGCTCCGCCCACCCGGAGGGGACCGTCACGGTGGGAGCGGTCACCGAACTCGGGGAGCTGGAACAACCGATCGATGTGCACACGGCGAGCCCCGCCAGGAGCAGGGCGAGCCGGAGCCGCACCGAGATCGGTGGCAGAAGGGTGCGGGGAGCTCGGCGGTCAGCAGGTCAGTCGTCGGGTCAGTCGATCGGGAGCCGGCGAAGGAGCTCGGCCTTCTCCTCTTCGAACTCCTCGAAGGTGATCTGCTTGGCATCGAAGCGACGGTGGATGGCCTCGATGCGCTCGAGCAGCTCACCGGCCGAGAGCTCGCCGTCGTGATCGTCCCCGGCCAGCGGGGTGCCCAGCGTCTCCTCGGTCGACTCATCGGGCTCCGGCTCGCCGGACTGGCGCTTCTCACGCTTCGCCGCGGCCTTCGCCTTCTTGGCCCGGTCGCGCTGAAGTTTCTCGAAGCTGGTTCGTTGCGCGGCCATTGGCATCTCCTTGCAGGTGGGTGCCGCAGTCACGTCTCACACGCAGCACACTCGTGGCCGGAAGCTTACGACGTGTTGGAGCCGGCTCCGGCATCGCCTCCGGCCGCGGGGGCGTTTCCGAACGTTTTTCTCCCTGTTTCCCTCGTATTTCCGTACGTTTGCCGGGAATGCCCTCGTCGAATCACCGGGTGCATGTGTCGGTGGTCACCACATCTGGCATCCTGTCCCCAGATGTTGGACACCCGGGGCGTCGAGTCCGAGCCCGAACTCGTCGTGGAGACAGCCGTCTCCGCCGCAGAACCCACCCGTCGCGCCCACCCGGGCACCGTGCGCGTTCCCGCCCTCGATGGGCTCCGCGGGCTCGCCGTGCTGGCCGTCGTCCTCTACCACCTGGCCCCGGACCGGCTGCCGGGCGGCTTCCTCGGCGTATCGATGTTCTTCGTGCTGTCCGGCTTCCTGATCACGTCGCTCCTCCTGTCCGAGTCGGCCGCGCGGGGTCGCATCGGCCTGCGGGAGTTCTGGGGTCGTCGCTTCCGACGGTTGCTGCCCGCTGCGCTGCTGGGCCTTGCGCTGGCCGTCGTCGTGGCCGCCATGGTCGGAGATCCACATCAGCTGCGCACCCTGCCCGGCGACGTGGCTTCGGCCGCCGCCTATGTGGCCAACTGGCACTTCATATCCCAGGGGGCCGCCTACGGGATGCACTACCAGCAGCCGAGCGTGGTGCAGCACTTCTGGTCGCTGGCGATCGAGGAGCAGTTCTACATCGTGGTCGCGCTGCTGGCGTTCGCGCTGGCCCGGATCTCGGCGCGCCGACGCACCTGGGCGCTGGTGTTCGGCGTGCTGGCGCTGGCGTCGATGGCGGCGACACTCGCCCTCGGCGCCGGCAACCAGATCGAGATCTACTTCGGCACCGGAACGCGGGCGTTCGAACTGCTCGCCGGCTCGCTGCTGGCCATCGTCGTCACCGGCCGCATCAGCTCGGCCGATCGAGGGGATCGAGGCGACCGGGCCGCCCCGCCAGGACTCGTGCGACGACTCGGACCGCAGGCCGCCGGTGCGCTGGCGCTGCTCCTGCTGGCCGCCGCGTTCGTCGTGGTCCGCATCGGCGACCCGATCGTCTACCGGGGCGGGCTCTGGATCGTGGCCGGCCTCACCGTGGTGGTGCTGCTGGCGATCCGCTCGACGGGCTTCCTGTCACGGGCCCTGTCGTGGCGACCGCTCACCGTGCTCGGCCTGGTGTCGTACGGCGTGTACGTCTTCCACTGGCCGCTGTTCATCCTGATCTCCGACGAGACCGTCCACGGGGCGGCATGGCTCGTGCCGGTCCTGCGCCTGGCAGCCACCGCAGCCTGCACCGTGGCCTCCTACCACCTCGTCGAGCAGCCGGTCCGGTTCCAGCGATGGGCCCTGCCCCCGGTGCGGGTGGTCGCCATCCTGTCGGTGAGCTTCATGGTCCTCATCGGCGCCAGCGTCGCGGTGGGCGGACAGGCCCACGACCGGGCCGTGGTCGCCGCTCCCGACGTGGCGATCCCCACGCCATCCACCTCGGCGCCGTCGCCCGCCACCACTGACGCGGCCGTGCCGACCACCGAGGATCCCGGGGGCATCCGGGCCGCGCTCAGCCAGGTCGTCACCTCGGCCACCTCGTCGCCCTCCCGCCCCGACGCGAGCTCGAGCACGTCGGCCTCCGGCCGCGCTGCGTACCTCACGTCCGTGCTGGTCATGGGCGACTCGATGATGCAGGACGCCTTCCCTTCGATGCAGGCCGACTTCGCCGGCCAGGGCATCACCGCCTTCAGCGTCGGAGCGCCGGCGCAGACGATCATGACCGGCAACGGTCACTGGCTCTTCGACCTGAAGCACATGGTCGAGACCGAAGATCCCGACGTGGTCGTGCTCGAGTCGTGCTGCGGCGACCAGGAGCCCTTCACGCTCCCCAACGGCACGGTCGTCACCTCCGCCGATCCGGTGTTCTGGATCGCCTGGGACGTGCTCTCCCACATCGCCACCGACATCGCCCAGTCGCGAGGCGCGCGGGTGATGTGGGTGATCCCGCCACCGGCCGACGGCATCAAGAGCACCTGGTACGGCGACATCAAGGAGCGCATGGGCAAGGTCGCCGAGATCGAGCGCAAGATCGCTCGGGAGCGGCCCGAGGTGCAGCTCGTCGACTGGTCGGTGCTCAGCGCTCCCGACGGCAGCTACTCGGCCACCATGGCCGACCGCTCCGGCAACGAGATCACGGTTCGAGCGGCCGACGGCGTGCACTTCTCGGCGCCGGGACAGGCTCTGCAGGCCCAGACCACGGTCGACCAGGTGCTGGCCAACTGGGCCGCGGTGGGTGGCCGGCCGCCTGCACGCCCGACCTCGCCCTCCTGACCGCTCCGGCCTGACGGGTCGTCAGTTCCGGGCGTAGGGTGCGCGCCATGCGCTTCTCCTACGCCGAGTCCATGACCGACCCCGGCTTCTACCTCCCGCTGGCGCGGGCGGCCGAGGAAGCCGGGTTCGACTCCTTCGTGGTGCCCGACAGCATCTGCTACCCACAGGAGTCCGACTCGACGTACCCGTACACGCCCGACGGCAACCGCGAGTTCCTCGAGGACAAGCCGTTCATCGAGCCGTTCTCGCTGATCCCCGCCATGGGTGCGGTCACCGAGCGGCTGCGGTTCACGACCTTCGTGGTGAAGCTTCCGATCCGCAGCCCCGTGCTGGTGGCCAAGCAGGCCGCGTCGGTGGCGGTCATCACCGGCAACCGGTTCGGATTCGGCGTCGGGCCTGTCGCCGTGGCCCGAGGACTACATCGCCTGCGGCCAGCCGTGGGAGCGCCGGGGCAAGCGCATGGACGAGCAGATCGAGATCATCCAGCAGCTCGCAGCCGGCGGCTTCGTCGAGTTCCACGGCGAGTTCTACGACCTGCCTGCGGTGAAGATCTGCCCGACCCCCACCGAGAAGCTGCCGATCCTCATCGGCGGCCACGCCGACGCCGCCCTCGATCGGGCCGCTCGCCTGTGCGACGGCTGGATGCACGCCGGCAGCGAGGGCGATCGGCTACCCGAGATGATCGCCCGGCTCGGGGAGCTGCGCCGCGAGTACGGCCGCGAGACCGAGCCGTTCGAGATCCACGTGATCTCCATGGACGGCTACAGCGCCGACGGCTGCAAGCGACTCGAGGAGCTGGGCGTCACCGACGTGATCATCGGCTTCCGCAACGCGTACCAGATGGGCCAGGACACCGAGACGCTCCAGCAGAAGATCGACGCCATGAAGTGGTTCGCCGACTCCGTCATCGGGCCGTCCAAAGGCTGACGACGAGGTCAGGTGGGACGAGACGCTGCGGCGCGGCCGGCCCGGCGGCCGAAGAACGTGCCGTCACCGAGGGAGATGCCGCTGACGTAGCCGCCGGCGGCGATGCCCGAGGTGGTGCGCCCCGCGGCGTAGAGGCCGGCGACGGGTGCGCCGTCGACGGTCGAGCACCTCCCCGTCGACCGTCGTCGACAGGCCCCCGAGCGTGAACGTGGCGTAGAACGCGGCCGGGTTGGCGACGCGCAGGTCGTAGGCGCCGAGAGGCGGCACGAGCGGTCGCACCCACTCCCCCGACTTGTGGAACTGCGGGTCGGCGCCGTCGGCGGCGTGACGCTGGTAGAGGTCGAACGTGGAGGTCAGGGAACCCGGCGGCAGGCCGATCTCGCCCTCGAGCTCCTCGACCGTCTCGCACACCCACGACGCCTGCAGCCCGGCCCGCGTGACCTCGTAGAGCGCCTCGTCGACGATCAGGTAGGCCTCGCCCTCCTGTCGGACCAGGACCTCCTGGCCGACCCGCCCGTAGTAGGTGTCCTCGTTGATGAAGCGCTGGCCCTGGCCGTTCACCAGGATGCCGGCCACCAGCGACCGCGGCGGGGTCATCGGCACTGCGCACTCGGCCGCGTCCATGCGCATGACGGCGGCGCCGATCGACTGGCCCATCCGGATGGCGGTGCCGTCGTCGAAGTCGTTGCCGAGGCGCATCGAGCAGGAGGCGACGAGGGGGCTGTGCTGCGCCACCATCTCGTCGGAGTGCACGAAGCCGCCGGCGCAGAGCACCACCCCGCGCCGCGCCCGAACCGTGACGTCGCGACCGCCCTGACGAGCAAGGAGGCCGACCACCGTGGCGCCATCCAGCACCAGGCGCTGGACCTTCGTGTCGGGGCCGATGCGGGCACCGGTGGCCGCCACCGCCTCGGCCAGCCGCTCCATCAGGAAGCCGCCGGCCGCGTGGCGCTTCTGCGGCTTGTGGCCCCGAGGCGCGGGACGGGCGATCCGGTCGAACGGGTGGGCGTCCTCGCCGCCGGAGTACACGAGCGCGTCGTCGGTGGGCGGCTCGATGCCGGGCTCGGGGTAGAAGCCGGCCTTGAACGGCACGCCCTGGTCGACCAGCCAGTGGTAGTGGTCGACGCTCTCGTCGCAGTAGAGCCGCACCTTGGCCTCGTCGGCCCCGGGACCGCATGCCGCCATCAGGAACCGGAACATGTCATCGGCCGAGTCCTCGAAGCCGCACGCCTGCTGGATCGGGGTGCCTCCACCCAGGTAGATCAGGCCGCCCGACATCGCCGAGGTCCCGCCCGCACCACCGGATGCCTCGAGCACGAGCACGTCGGCGCCGAGCTCGGTGGCCCCCAGGGCGGCGGAGGCTCCCGATGCCCCGAACCCGACCACCACGACGTCGGCTTCGAGGTCCCAATCGGTGATGTCGACCACGTCGACCGGATCGGTGGAGGGAAGCGTGTCGGGCATGGCCGGTGACGCTAGCGCCGGCTGTCCGACACGGTTCGGACCGGTCCCCAGGGCGGCGGAGCGAGCTGGATGAACCGTGACGGGCCGTCTCCGCACACCGGGCCGCGAGGAGCCTGGGCCCTAACGGACTTCTCATGATCGGTGTGAGACCCTGCTCAGGTCATGAGCAGCCCCCTCCCCTCCCGAAGCCCCTCGGTCGGCCACACCATCGAGCTCACCGTCGCCGCGACCCCCCGGATCGCCACGGTCACCCCCGGTGACGAGGTCGAGATCTGGTGCCGGTCGCTCGGGATCTGGTCGAGCGGGTTCGCGGCTGTCGACCTCGACGACGGCGGCTGGCGTGTGCTGCGACGATCCGACGGAAATCCGCTACCCGTGCGCTTCGCCGGCGACGAGGTGCGCGCCGTCCCGGCCGCACCCGCTCCGCATCGGGCGGGCTGAGGTCGAGCGAAGGCGGCTCGGCGCTTAGGGTGACCGGCCATGGCGATCGACACTCGCACCCCTGTGCTCGTCGGCGTCGGCTCGATCACGCAGCACAGCGACGATCGTGACCCCGCCGAGCTGCTCGAGCCCGTCGACCTCATGGTGGCGGCCGTACGGGCTGCGGCCGAAGACGCGCAGGCGCCGGTTCTGCTGTCGGCCGTCGAGCTGGTCGCCGTGCCGAAGGGGATCTGGGGCTACGGCGACCCCGGTCGCCTCGTCGCCGAGCGGATCGGGGCCGCAGCGTCGACGCGGACCGTGCTGGCAGAGGTCGGCGTCCTCCAGCAGACCGTGATCGACCAGGCCTGCGCCGCCATCGCCGCGGGGCGGGTCGAGGTGGCCGTGATCTGCGGCGGCGAGGCCCGCAACCGGGCGGTCCGGGCCGCTCGCGCGGGCACCGAGGCCAGCGAGGTCGGGGTTCCGGGTCCACCAGACGAGCTCCAGCTCCCGGCCGGCGAGATCATCACCGGCGTCGAGATCGAGCGCGACCTGGCCGTACCTGCCCACCAGTACGCGCTGGTCGAGAGCGTCGCTGCGCCACATCGACGGGCTCAGCGCCGAGCAGCAGCGGCAGCGGCTCGGCTCGCTGTGGGGCGCGTTCGCCGGGGTGGCGGCCACCAACCCCGAGGCCTGGGACCGTTCCGCTCCCGGAGCCGACGAGATCGCCGTCGCCTCGGCCGACAACCGGATGATCGCCTCGCCGTACACGAAGCGGCTCTGCTCGCAGTGGAACGTGGACCAGGGTGCCGCGCTGCTGCTCACATCGGTCGGCGCCGCCGAGCGGGCCGGGGTGCCTCGGGAACGCTGGGTGTTCCCGGTGGCCGCAGCCGGCTCCCAGGCGATGATCCCACTGCCGTGCCGGGCTTCCATCGAGCGCTCCCCCGCCACCGCGCTGGTCGGTGAGTGCGTGCTCGAGCTGGCCGACGTCGGTCTCGGGGGCGTGGCCCACCTCGACATCTACAGCTGCTTCCCCGCGGCCGTACAGGTGCAGGCCCGCGAGCTCGACCTCCCGATCGCAGGATCCCTCGATCGTCCTCTCACCGTCACCGGCGGCATGACCTTCGCCGGCGGGCCCCTCAACTCCTACGTCCTGCACTCGACCGCGGCCATGGCCGACGCGCTGCGCGCCGACCCCGGATCGCGCGGGCTCGTCACGTCCGTCAGCGGAATGCTGACCAAGCCGGGCATGGCCCTGTGGTCGACGGAGCCGGGGCCCGGCTTCCGGATCGGCGACGTCACCGACCAGGCGCTCGCGGCCACCGAGACACGACCGCTCGACGCCGATGCCACGGGCGACGGGCGCGTCGTCGCCCACACCGTCGTGCACGACCGTGGCGTCCCGGCCCGACTGGTGGCGCTGGTCGAGCTGGTCGACGGTCGCCGCACGGTGGCCGTCGACCCCGACCCCGACCGCGCCGCCGCCTCGGTGGCCGTCGACCTCGTCGACCATCCGGTCCACCTCCCCGCCGCCGGCGTCCTCGCCTGACCCTCGATTGCATGGACGGCCACGGCCGGACAGGATGTCGGCCGCTGCCAGACCACGGGGGAAACGTGCCAGTCGATCCAGGTATCCAGGCCACACTCGATGCGATGGGTGGGCCCGACGCGGCCGACCTGTCGACCATGACCCCCGAGGAGGGCCGCATCGTCATGGGGATGCTCGCAGCCCTCGACGGTGAGCCCGAGCCCGTCGAGGCGGTCGAGAACCGCACGATCCCGGGTCCCCATGGCGAGATCCCCGTGCGGCTCTACCGACCGGCGAACCCGACCGGGGCGATCCTGATCTGGTACCACGGCGGCGGCTGGGTGATCGGCGACCTCGACACGGCTGATCCCACGGCTCGCAAGCTGGCCAATCGCACCGGAGCGCTGGTCGTGTCGGTCGACTACCGGCTGGCCCCCGAGCACCCCTATCCGGCGGCGATCGACGATGCCTGGGCGACCCTGCAGTGGGTCGCCGAGCACGGCGACGATCTCGGGGGCGACCCGACCCGCATCGCCGTCGGCGGTGACAGCGCCGGCGGAAACCTGGCGGCCATCGTGTCGGTGCTGGCCCGGGATGCCGGAGTCGACCTCCGCCACCAGCTCCTCGTCTACCCGGTCACCGACCTGACGCTCTCACATCCCTCGATGGAAGAGAACGCCGAGGGCTACCTGCTCACCAAGACCGGCATGATCTGGTTCGTCGACCACTACCTCGGCGCCGCGTCCGAGCGGGGCGACCTCGACAAGCACCCGAACGCGTCGCCTCTGTACACGCCCGACCTCTCCGGCGTCGCGGCGGCCACCGTCATCACCGCCGACTACGACCCACTCCGCGACGAGGGCCGGGCCTACGCATCGGCACTCGCCGACGCGGGGGTGGCGGTCAGCGAGCAGCGCTACCCGACCATGATCCACGGCTTCATCTCGATGGCCGCCATCACGCCCGTGACCAACGAAGCCCTCGCCGAGGCCGGCGCCGCACTCCGCGCTGCGCTCGGCTGAGGCAACCGCACATGGGTCGACTCGACAGCACCGTCTCGCTCATCACCGGAGGGGCCTCTGGCATCGGCGCGGCCTGTGCCGAGCGCTTCGCCGCCGAGGGCGCCACCGTCGTCACCGCCGACATCGCCGGCAGTCCCGACCACATCGTCGACGTCACCGAGGAAGCCGCGGTCGCGGCCGCCGTCGACGCCATCGTGGCCGAGCACGGCCGCCTCGACTCGGTGGTCAACGCGGCAGGCGTGGCCGGCGGCGGGCCCGTGCACCTCATGCCGATGGAGGAATGGGCCAGGGTCATCTCGGTGAACCTCACCGGCACGTTCATCGTGGCCAAGCAGGCGCTACGACCGATGGTGGAGCAGGGCTCCGGCAGCATCATCAACATCGCCAGCATCGAGGGCATCGAAGGAACCGAGGGCGGGAGCGCGTACAACGCATCGAAGGGCGGTGTGGTGCTGCTCACCAAGAACCTGGCCATCGACTACGGCCGGGCCGGGGTGCGGGCCAACGCCATCTGCCCCGGCTTCATCGAGACGCCGATGATGCACGAGGTGATGGACCTGCCGCAGATGGCCAAGGTCCGCGACACCATCCGCGACCACCACAAGCTCGGCCGCTTCGGCCAGCCGTCGGAGATCGCCGGCGCTGCGCTGTTCCTGGCCTCGGAGGATTCGTCGTTCGTCACCGGGCACGCGCTCGTGGTCGACGGTGGCTTCACCGCCGGCCTTCGCCCCGGGGTGCTCGAGGCATTCGGGCTCTGACCGGCCGCCGGAGGTCGGGAACGGGAACCGCACCACGGCCTCAGTCGTCGGATCCGACATGGCGCATCCGCTGACCAGGAACCGACTGCTCGTCCTGCTGGCCTCGGCCGTGCTGGTCGCTGCCTGCGCGTCGTCGGGCCAACGCGTGCTGTCGAGCGACGACACCGGATCGACCCAGGAGACCTCGCCCGTCACCTCCCACACGACCTTCGCTGTCGATCCCGACCCGGGAGCCACGGCCGACCCCGAGCTGACGACGGCCTCGACCATCCCCGGTGGCGGGCTCGACTGCGGCAGCTTCGACCTGGCCATCGGATGGCCGACGACCTTCGTGCCGCCGCCGTCCATGAACGAGTGCATCGACGGCGCCTTCCGAGCGGGGACGCCGGCCCGGCTCGTGCTGTCGGCCCAGACCGACGGCGAGGGCGGCGCACCGGTGACGACCACATACCTCGTCACCGGCCAGGGCATCGTCCACGTCACGATCGACGCCACCCGCGCCGCCGACCGCCCGCAGGTCGTGTCGACCAAGGACTGCCGAGCCCTCGACCCGACCTGGCCCGAGCCCACGGTCACCAAGTGCGAGAACATGGACAACTGAGTCTGGGTCGAAGCCTCGCCGAGGCCAGAGCACGGAGTTGCGATCATGCGGAAGCTGATCGCCGGGGGCGTTCATGTACTCGCCAGACGGCCTTCTTGCCAGTGGTAGGGGTGGCACGCGCAGCCGGCCACGGACAGGCCCGTGATGGGGCTCCTGCTCGTCCTTCTGTCAGGTCACGTTCGACCAGATGGTTGTCCCGGCGGGGCCTCGCATACCTGGTCGACCGTTCGGGTCAAGGACATCCTCCGATGACGGTGGTGAGGTCGGAGCCGCGCGTGAAGCCGTGGTCACCTTCTCGGCTCGTACCGCATCGCCACCGCCCCCGAGTCGAACTCGAGCTGGCTCACAAGCTTCAAGTCGACATGCTTCGACAGCCCCGCGAACAGCGGCGGCCCGTGGCCCGCGAGCCTCGGATGCACCACGAACTCGTACTCATCGATCAATCCCAGCTCCGTCAACGCCAGCGGCAGCTTCACACCCCCGACGAGCAGTCCGTTGCCCGACTCCCGCTTGAGCTGCTGAACGACCGTGCCCAGATCCCCGCGCACGAGCTCCGCGTTCCAGTCGACCTGCTCCATGGTGCTCGACACGACGTACTTCTTTGCCGCGTCGATCGTCTGGGCGAACGGGTCCATCCAATCAGGTCTCGCGACCGTCGACGCCGGCGGTCGCCACGCCGATTCCATCATTTCGTAGGTCACCCGCCCGAAGAGAAGGGCGTCGGCCCGGCTGAGGTTCTCGGCCGCTCGGCGGTGCAACTCCTCGTCCGCGTGGATCGCACGATGATCGCAGCACCCGTCCAATGTGACGTTGATGGAGTACCGAAGTGGTCGCATCTCGCAGAGTGTTGCCGGAGGAGCGTTGTGCCGCCTCGCGGCATCCCCCGACGACAGTTCTGATGCGGTCGCCCCCATCCCGTAGCCGGCTTGGTCTCAGAGCACCATCTGCCGTCATGTTCCACCTTCTCCTGGGTCGGCCGCCCCACGGGGTGGAGCCGAGGGCCCAGAGCCATTGATCCTTCGTGAGGCGCACGGCGCTCCGGTCCGCGGCCAGCTGCCTCGCAAGTGCGGTCTTGCCCGCCCCCGGCAACCCGCAGGTGAGAATGAGTCGACCGGCGCGCACAGTGTCCTGGTCCAGCAGGTTCTGCGAGCTGGATGCGCACCACGGCTACGTCGTGATCCCCGTCGTGGACCGGTGCGGCTGAGTTGTCGTATCGCGGCTGGATCACCTGTGAGCAAGCCGCTCAGAGGCGGAAGATGGCTTCCCATGCTGCGAGGTCGTCGGGATAGATCCACCGTTCGATCTGGGTACCGTCGTCGTAGTCGAACACGCTGATGACCCTGGTCGAGACCTCGACCCCGTCCCTGCTGGCACCCATGACGCTGATGGCGCAGACGTGGCGATCGTTGGCGAACACCTCGACCTCGCGAAGCGAGAAGCCGAACTCCGGGAGGCGACCGAGCCAGGCCAGGAGCTCGCCCCTGCTGCGGATCTCACCCGCCATGGGGTGCGATCCCGGGACGTGCCAGACGACGTCCTCCGAGATGCGCGCGGCCACCGCCTCGAGATCACCTGCTCGAAACGCATCGGCCGTTCGCCGATACGCGACGGCGTTCGGATGATCATCGCCCATGGCAGGAACGTAGCGCTCCACGCAGACGCGCCACGGACCCGGGCCTGCGACGCTCTTCGCCGCTGACCTCAGCGGTCACGGGCGTTTCCGGGTCTGCGGGAAACGCTGCCTGCCGTGGACCCACGGCCGGGCATGCTGGGGACGTGGCCGAGACTCTCTTCGACGAGCGGATCGCTGAGCACTACCGGATCTTGTGGCCAGGGCTCTTCGAACCGGCGCTCATCGAACGGACGGTGGACGTCCTTGCCGGGCTGGCAAACGGGGGGGCAGCTCTCGAGTTCGGAATCGGGACAGGTCGGATCGCTCTGCCGCTCAGCGAGCGTGGTCTGCGAGTGCATGGCATCGAGCTCTCCCCGGCGATGATTGCGCAGCTGCACTCCGAGCCCGACGGCACGACGATCCGCGTGACGCCTGGCGACTTCGCCACCGCAACGGCAGACGATGTGTTCGACCTCGTCTACCTGCTGCGGAACACGATCCCGAACCTCACCAGCCAAGACGAGCAGGTTGAGTGCTTCCGAAATGCCGCCAGGCATCTGCGATCGGGCGGCACGTTCCTCGTCGAGAACTACGTCCCAGAGCTACGCCGGATCCCGCCCGGCGAGCACCGTCACATGTTCACCGCGACACCGAGCCACATCGGCGTCGACGAGTACGACTTCCTGCACCAGATCGAGGTGTCCCGACACTGGTGGACCATCGATGGAGAACTCAGGACGTTCTCGTCCCCACACCGGTATGTGTGGCCGTCCGAACTCGACCTCATGGCCCGCATCGCTGGGCTGCGTCCGAGCGGGCGCTGGAGCGACTGGGACCGATCACCGTTCACAGCCGAGAGTCGGGGCCACATCTCCACATGGAAGAAGGTCGGGTAGCCGACGACCGAGGAGCTGCGCGACGAGGCGGTCGAGAAGTACCACGCGATCGAGGGTGGCCAGCAGACCCTGAGCAACCTAGCTGCCTACGTGACCGAGATCGTTCGGAAGGGAGTTGGGGACTGATGGCCGGAATGGTGTTCTTCAGCGTGTCGATGTCGCTGGACGGGTTCATCGCGCCCGAGTCCCTCGGGGACTTGATGGGCCAGCAGTGATCTGTGCCCAGATCTGGGATCGAGGGCCCGGCGCTGCTGGGCCGTCCACGTAGAGTCCGAGCATGCGCTTCTCGGTGTGGCCCAACCTCGCCCAACCCTGGACCGACGTGGTGGAGGTGGCGCAGCACGCGGAGGCCACGGGCTGGGACGGCGTCTGGGTCGCGGACCACTTCATGGGCGACGGCGGGGGCTTCGGAGCGGTCGAGACCCCGACGCTCGAGGCCACGGCCGCGCTGGCCGGGCTGGCCACCCTGACCGACCGGGTCCGCATCGGATCGCTGGTGCTCGGCGCCACCTACCGCCACCCTGCGGTGGTTGCCAACTGGGCCGCCACCGTCGACCGCATGAGCAACGGTCGCCTCGTGCTCGGTGTCGGAGCCGGCTGGCAGGAGAACGAGCACGAGCAGTACGGCATCGAGCTGCCGCCGGTCGGGGCCCGGGTCGATCGCTTCATCGAGGCGTGCACGGTCATGCGGGGCCTGCTGGCCGACGACCGGACCACGTTCGACGGGACGTACTTCCAGGTCACCGACGCCTACTGCGAGCCCAAGCCGGTGCAGGCCCACCTGCCGTTGCTGATCGGCGGCAAGGGCGACCGCATGCTCGGGCTGACCGCCCGGATCGCCGACGAGTGGAACATGTGGAGCCTGCCGGCCACCATCGCGGCGCGGGCTGCCGTGCTCGACCGTCGCTGCGACGACATCGGGCGTGACCCGTCCGAGATCCAACGCTCGACCCAGGCCCTGTTCATGCTCACCGACGACGCCGATGCCGGCCGACGCTTCGTCGAGGCGGTGGCGCCCCGGGCGGCAGTGGCCGGGACGACCGACGCAATCGCCGAGGTGGTCGAGGGATGGCGCCAGGCCGGTGTCGACGAGGTCATCGTCCCCGACGCCAGCCTCGGACGCGGCCCTCGCCGACTCGAGACCCTCGATGCCATGATCACCGAGATCGCTCCCGCATTCCGCTGATCGACCTGACGTTCCGCTGATCGAGCCGTCCTCCGCAGCCGATCGGCCCGGGACCGAGTGCCCGGTCGTTTCTGGCAACGATTGACGCGCTCCACGACCGACTCGGTAGGGTCGAGCGATGAGCGGTCACCACCCTCCCGTCACCGACTGGGCCACCGACTTCGACCACACCGACGAGGCCTGGGCCGCCGACCCGTTCCCGATCTGGGACGAGCTGCGCGTGACCTGCCCGGTCGCCCACTCCGATCGCTACGGCGGCGTGTGGCTGCCGACCCGCCACGACGACGTCTCGGCCATCGCCTACGACACCGAGCACTTCACCTCCCGGAGCATCATCGTCAACGAGGGGCGGCCGCTGGCCGAGGCTCCCGTCGGCATCGCCCCGCCGATCTCCTCGGACCCGCCGTTCCACCACGATGCCCGCCGCCTGCTGCTGCCGGCCTTCTCCCCCAAGGCCATCGCCCCGCTCGAGCCGTTCACCCGCGCCTACTGCCACGAGCTGCTCGACGCGGTCGCCGGGCACGACGTGGTCGACGCGGCCGCCGAGTACGCCCAGCACATCCCCGTCCGCGTGATCGCCAAGATGCTCGGGCTTCCCTGCAGAGGACGCCGACCAGTTCCGCGAGTTCGTCCAGAACGTCCTCGAGGGGGTCGACCTCCCGCAGGAGCAGCGCATCGAGAACTTCGGTCACCTCGACGCCTACCTCACCGCCCAGGTCGAGGACCACATCGCCCACCCGCGCGACGACCTCACGTCCTACCTGCTGCAGGCCGAGATCGACGGCCAGCCGCTCGAGCCGAGCCACGTCGGCGGCACCATCGCACTGCTGCTGATCGCCGGCATCGACACCACCTGGAGCGCCATCGGCGCATCGCTCTGGCACCTCGCCGGCCACCCGGACGACCGCGGCCCGCCTGGTGGCCGAGCCCGAGCTCATCCCGACTGCGATCGAGGAGCTGCTGCGGGCCTACGCACCGGTCACGATGGCCCGGCTGGTCATCGACGACTTCGAGTTCAAGGGCTGCCCGATGCGAAAGGACGACTGGGTCCTGCTTCCCTTCCCGGCCGCGAACCGCGACCCCGAGATGTTCGAGCACGCCGACGAGGTCGTCATCGACCGGGCCGAGAACCGCCACGCCGCCTTCGGTCTGGGCATCCACCGGTGCGCCGGCTCGAACCTGGCCCGCATGGAGCTGCGGGTCGCGCTGTCGGTCTGGCTCGAACGCTTCCCCGACTTCACCCTCGCCGACCCGGCCGGCGTGCGCTGGTCCGGCGGCCAGGTGCGCGGCCCCCGTACCCTCCCGCTCCGCATCGGCTGACCTCGTTTTCCTAGACTCCGGGCGCGACGAGGGAGCACGGGGGCGGACATGGGTGAGGATCGGACGGCGTTCGTACTGGCCGGAGGCGGGACCAAGGGTGCGTTCGAGGTTGGCGCCGTCACCTTCCTGGTGAGCGAGCAGGCGCTCGTCCCCGGCATCCTCACCTCGGCCTCGGCCGGGTCGCTCATCGCCAGCGTGCTGGCCCAGGCCCGCACTCCCGAGGAGCTCCGTCAGCGGGCCGGCGAGGTCCGCCAGGACCTGTTGGCCATGACCGACCTCGACGTGGTGTTCGGTCGACAGCCGTGGGTCCGCGACCTGCACGGCACGCCGATCGGCGAGGCCATCGACGACATGATCGAGTTGCGGCCACCCGTCCCCGAACTGGCCGACGACCCGAGCCGGCCCGATAGTGCCGACACGGAAGGCACGGCCGGCCCGGACGGGGTCGGCCGGGGGCACCACCGCCGGTTCGGCCTGCACGCCCTCCGCGAGGCGATCGCCTCGTTGCCTGCGCTGCTGCACGTCCGCCGGGACTTCACCGGCCACGAGTCATCGATCCTCACCCTCGACCCCCTCGGCGAGCGGCTCCGCGGCACCGACCCTTCGGTGGCCCCGACGTTCGCCGCCCTCGACCCTGGCCTCGTGGCCCGCCCCGGCCTGGAGCTCCGGATGGCGGTCACCGCGTTGCGCTCGGGCCGCACCCGCTACATCACCCAGACCGGCGTGGTGGTCGAGGCCGACGCCGTCACCCCGTGTCCCGACCACACCGAACCGGTCGACCTGATCGAGGGAGTGCTCACCTCCGCCAGCGCACCTCTGATCTTCCCCAGCCGACGCCTCGGTGATCAGGACTACGCCGACGGCGGCATCGGCCAGAACCTGCCGGTGGCCGCGGCTGTGTCACTGGGGGCGACCCAGATCTACGCGGTGCTGGCCATGGCCCTCGAACAGCCGCCCGACCCTCGCGACTTCTCGAAGGCCACCTTCCTCGACCTCGACCTGCGGTCCACGATGATCATGTTCGCCGACCTCCAGCGCGCCAACCTCGAGGCACCCCGGCCCGACGGCGTCGGCCTCACCGTGATCGCGCCGACCGTCGAGCTGGTGGGGACCTTCGAAGTCAATGCCGGCCTCATGCACATCGACCTGGACTACGGCCACCTCCGAGCCCAGGAGGTCACTGCGGGACTCGACCCGGCCACCCAGGCCCGGGCCGAGGTCCTCACCGATCGCCTCATCGTCGCTCGGGACCACGCGTGGTATGTCGAGGACCGGCTCTGGCAGGCGCCGACGGGCAAGGGATCAGACCCGGCCGTGGCCGATCTCCTGCAACAGGTGCAGGCACTCAAGGGCGAGGTGCGAGCCGCCCTCGCCGATCGGGTCGCACTCGGCCTGGCCTCACCCGACAGGGCCGACGCCTGGTCGACCGCGTGGGAGGTGCATGCCGGCCCCCGCCCGGCCGGCCTTCCCGCCGACTTCTCCTGAGAGCCCGCGTCAGCCGGAGAGATCAGCCCAGTCGGGGAAGGCCCAGTCGATCGGGTCGCGCCCCGGCAGCACCGCCATGCAACGACCGGTGGACTCGCCGATGGCCAGCTCGAGCGCCACCTCGGCGATCGTCGCCGGGCTGATCAGGCGGAAGCCCAGGGCGCCGGCATCGGCTCCGTTCAACGCCTCCACGGTCATGGCGGTGTCGACCACCCCGGGGCACACGGCGTTGATCGTGATGCCGTCGACCTCGAGCGTCGGCGCCATCGCCCGGACGAACCCGGTGACCGCCTGCTTGGTGAGCGTGTAGAGCGGGTTGGGGGCGAAGGCCACGATGCCGGCCACCGATGCCGTGGCCACGATCGCACCGCCCCCGTTGGCCCGCAGGGCCGGCACCGTCGCACGCGTGCCGAGCACCACGCCATCGATGTTGGCGCCGACGGTGCGGCGGTAGAGGTCGAGCGGCAGGTCGTCGATGGGCCCGGTGAACCCGTACACGCCGGCGTTGAGGTACACGACGTCGAGCCCGTCGAGATCTCCCGCAGCCGCGACGGCCGCATCCCACGTGTCGGGGTCGTCGACGCTGCCGACCACCGGCAGGAGCCCGAGCTCGTCGGCGGCCCGGGCAGCACGATCGGCCTCGAACTCGATGCCGACCACCTCGGCCCCTTCGGCCCGGAACCGCTCGGCCGCAGCCCACCCGATGCCCGAGCCGATGCCGCTGATGATCGCCGTCTTGTTCCGGAGCCGATCCATCCGGCGACCGTACTCCTGCGGTCAGTCGGGGGCGTCGAGGAAGTCGAGGATCTCGGGCATCGCCGTCGGGTCCTGGACGAAGAACATGTGGCCGCCCTCGTAGACCCGCAGCTCGGCTGCGGGGACACGGGCCGCGATGGCCTCGCTGTTGGCCACCGGGGCGATGCCGTCGTAGCGACCCGCCGCCACCAAGGTGGGACAGCTGATGCGACGCAGGCGATCGCCGACATCGTGACCGCGACGGGCCCCGAGCTGCTCGGCTTCGCCCCTGGTCACCTCGGCCGACTTGTCGCCGTCACGTCGCGCCGCGACGAAGTCCGCCAGCGTCCGCTGGTCGGGATGGGCGGCGAGCCACTCCGGCGTGAAGCGGGTGTCGATGATCTCGACCAGCCGGGCCGCCCGGGTGGCGTCGTCGAGCACCGACAGCTCGTGCAACGGGTACGACGCGCCCAGCGCGCCTCCCGGCGAGGTGCACGAGAGCGCCAACCGCTCGACCCGCTCGGGGAACGTCACCGCGAACTCCTGGGCCACCATGCCGCCGAAGCTGACGCCGACCACCCGGCACGAGTCCCATCCGAGGTGATCGAGCAGTGCCGCGGCGTCGGCCGCGTAGTCGGCCATCGTGTACGGACCGCGCGGGATAGAGGTCTGCCCCATCCCGCGCTGGTCGAACGCGACGACGTCGAAGCGTGCCGTGAACGGCTTGATCAGGATGCCGGTGGTGGCGAGCGTCGCACCCGAACCGTTGAAGAACAGCAGCCGATGCGCTCCCCCTGCGGGCGCGTCAGCGGCAGGGCCGCTGCGCTCGTAGTAGACGTCGATCCCGTTGGCGACGATGGTGGGCACCCCGGTGAGCTTAGGAGCGCACGTGGCCACCGGGGTCGAAGTCGTGGCTGTCGATCGCCAGCCACTCCGGCCGGCGCAGCGCGTTGGAGGGGCGGTTCGGGTGCCAGGCCTCCGGGCAGACGACGAGGCGACCGGCCGATCCGTCGAGCTGGTCGCCGACCGCCGCCGCCCACCACGAGAATGTCGAGTTGTCCATGACCAGGTGGTCGCAGCGGGCCATGGTCACCAGCGCGGCAATCGTCGGTTCGCCACGGCCCGGGCCGTGCGCAGCGAGGTCGGGCTCGGCCGGCGCCATCGCGAACCCCCGACCGACGAGGTGCTCCTCCACCAGCGTCGCGAAGACTCGATCGTCGGAGAACACCCGGACGCAGACGTCGGGCGATCGCTCCTGCACCGCCGCGAGGGCCCGGTCGTAGTAGTCCAGGCCGAGCGCCCAGCCGAGGGCGACGAAGTCTCCCCGCCGGAAGTGCACCCCGACCACAAGGGCATCCCGGGCGTCGGTCGCCGCCCACCGGGCCCCGACCTGCAGGTGGTCGATCAGCCGGGTGCGCACCTGGTCGAGGCCCGGCTCGAAGTACTGCGGAAGCTGGAAGTGGCCCTCGAGGTAGCACGGGGCTTCCAGCCGCTCGAACGCCGGGTCGTTGGCCGGTCGACCGGACGACGACGGGCGCCCCGGCCCTGTTTGCTCATGTCTGCGGGGGGTTCGGCCGAAGCATCGGGGGATGCTACGTGCACCCCGCAGCCCCTGCGTACGCTCGACGGCCATGCCGACGGGACTCCGATGACGACGACGCACCCGCTGCCGGAGCGCATGCTCCGCCTGGAGTACCCGGAGTCGATGGACCCGGCCTGGAGCCCCCGACGGCCCGAGTTCGCGTACGCGGCGAACGCGGTGTCGCTGATCATGCCGTTCGCCGAGCCCTACTTCGTGAAGTCGGTGCGATCGACGCTCCCCCAGCTCGATGCCAGCGACCGGACCACGGCGGAGGAGTACCTGCGCCAGGAGCTGCAGCACCACGTGCAGCACCGGCGCTTCAACCAGATCATCACCGGCCGCTACCCGAGGCTCACCCGCATCGAGGGATGGATGCGGCGCACCTACGGATGGTTCTCGAAGAGCCGCAGCCAGCGGTTCAACCTGGCCTTCGCAGCCGGGTCCGAGACCATCGCCTTCACCCTCGCCAGGTGGACCGAGAACCACCTCGACGAGTTGTTCACCGACGCCGAGCCGGTGCCGAGCACGCTGTTCCTCTGGCACCTGGCCGAAGAGGTCGAGCACAAGTCCGCAGCCTTCGACGTGTACGAGGCGATCGACGGCTCCCGGCTGCGCTACCTCGTGGCCATGGTCATGTCGTTCGTGATCCTGGCCTGGTTCACCGGCATCAGCGCGCTGGCGATGATGCATGCCGACCGACGCCTGCACCACCCGGTCAGCTGGTTCCGACTGCTCAAGTGGGGACTGAGCTTCGCCTGGGTCGGGCTACCGACCCTCGTCGTGTCGGCGCTGCCCGGCCACCACCCGTCGGACTTCACCGATCCCATCTGGATGTCGTCGTGGCTGACCCACTTCGATCCGGAGACGGGCACCATCCCCGAACCGAGCTTCCTGCGCCCGGTGGCGATCGCCCTCACCTGACCCCCGCCGACCTGGCCCTGCCGATCAGCCCGGCCCCGCCGATCAGCGGTCGTTCAGAGGGCCACCCGGAAGCCCATGTTCCCGGTGCTGCTGTCGGGCGAGTTCGAGCTGCGGGCGGCCACCCGATATCGGTTGCAGTACGACGCGTGACAGAGGTACGAGCCGCCCCGGATGGCACGCTGCTCCCCCGTCGGAGGACCTGTGGGATCGACCGCCGGGCCGGTGGTGGCGACAGTCGGGTCGAACCAGTCGGCGCACCACTCCCAGACGTTGCCCGAGGTGTTGAACAAGCCGTACCCGTTCGGCTCGTACGCGTCCACCGGGGCGGTGCCGACGTATCCGTCGGCCCTCGAGTTCAGACTCGGGAAGGTTCCCTGCCACACGTTGCAGCGGTGCCGGCCGCCGGGCTCGAGCTCGTCGCCCCACGGGAACCGGGCCTGGACGAGTCCGCCCCGCGCGGCCATCTCCCACTCGGCCTCGGTCGGGAGCCGCACGCCTGCCCACGCGCAGTAGGCCATCGCGTCGAACCACGACACGTGCACGACCGGATGCTGCAGGCGCCCGACGATCGACGACTGCGGCCCCTCCGGATGGGCCCAGTCCGCTCCGAAGACCTGACGCCACCACGGGGCCTGGGCCACGCCACGGGTTGGCTCGAAGTCCACCGGGAGGAGGCCACCGAACACGAACGACCAGCCCTCGTCCTCGGCCGTGGTGCGATGGTCGGTGGCGGCCACGAAGCGGCCGAAGCGCTGGTTGGTCACCGCCAGGGTGTCGATGGCGAACGGACTGACCGTGACCTCACGGACAGGGCCCTCACCATCGACCGCGAACCCGTCGGCGTCGTCGGTGCCCATCAGGAACCGCCCGCCGGGGATCGCCGCCATCGTCGCCCGGATCGACTCCGGCACCGGCCTCGACCGCGGCACCGTCGGCCTGCCCGGACGGGCCGGCTCGGCCGGACCCGGCACGCCAGCTCGCGCCGGATCGTCGGGCCGGACGATCCGGGTGGGCGCGCAGCACGCGGGATCGGCTTCGGTCATGGGCGCATTCCTAGCGCCGCTCACCCGTCCCCGCCATGCGGGCCCCGTGAAGCGACGACCGCGCAGGCGCTCCGACCCGCGCCACCCGACCTGGGGTCCGGCTACCGCCTGGCCCGCCAGCCGTGGTGCTCGAGCTGGAGGGCGACCTCGCGATAGCGGCTCACGGGCACCAGGTGGACGCCGTCGAACGCGCCGCTGTCGCGGATGCCGTCGGCCAGATCGCAGGCCAGGTCGACGCCACCTGCCGGGTCCTGCTCGACCCGCTCGACCACGGCGGCCGGGATGGTGAGCTGCGCGTTCTCGGCCGACAGCTTGCGAGCCATGCCGGCGCTGGCCACGACCATGACCCCGGCGTACACCCGGCCGCCGAAGTCGAACGCGTCCCGCCAGCGCAGCAGGTCGTCGAGCGAGTAGCTGACCTGGGTGAACACGAAGTCGGCGTCGGCCTTGAACGCCGGCAGGGCATCCAGCCCGGTGGCCACGCCGACGCGGAACGGCGGCGTCCCTGCGAACAGGTCGCCCGAACCGAACGAGCGGATCTCCTCGATCATCCGGCGGACCGAGACGTCGTCGGATCGGCGGCCGGTCTCGGGGCGGTCGCCGTAGACCAGCAGGAACTCGTTCACGCCGTACGCCGCTGCGGTCAGCAGGTCGCGGCGGAAGCCGAGCACGTTGCGGTCGCGGGAGTTCAGGCAGGCGATCGCCCGACCGCCCATCGAGGCCACCTCGTGGGCCACAGCGACGCTGGAGATGGTGGCCCGACCCAGGTGGTTGTCGGGTACCAGGAACCCGTCGGCCACCTTGCTCAGCACCCCGATCTGGTGGCGGGCATGGGTCAGGCTCGGCCGGGTGGGTGGCTCGATCTCGCAGATCAGTTCGACGTCGGGCACCGCCAGACGATACGCCCACCCACGACCCGACCCGGTTTGGGGACCGGGTCAGCGCGTAGCGGCCTCGAAGGCCCGGGCCAGGTCGTCGATGGCTCGGGGGGCCTCGTCGATGTCGGCGCAGAACGCCTGCAGCCCGACGTGCACGACGGTGGCGCCGGCCGCGAGCAGCGCCGGGGCCCCGGCCATCGTGGCCGCCAAGTCGGGACGCCGGTCGTCGTCGCGTACGACGGCCAGCGCGCCCTGCACGCCGAAGTCGTCGGGGTCGCGGCCGGCGTCGACCAGGGCCCGGCGCACCTGGGTCACCCCGGCGGCCAGGCCGTCGACGCTCTCACCCATGATGGGGATCCATCCTCGACCGAACCGCACGAGCCGGTCGAGGTTGGCCGGGCTCAGCGTTCCCGCCACCCAGAACGGCACGCCACCCTGCTGCACCGGACGTGGCGAGCACCAGACGTCCGCCAGCTGCACGGTCTCGGAGTCGTAGCTGGCGGGCCAGTCGGACCACAGGGCCCGGCAGGCGCCCATGGTGTCGGTCAGCAGCGCCCCGCGCCGCGACCAGTCGAGACCGGACGCGGCGTACTCCTCACGTTGCCAGCCGAGCCCCACCCCGAGCTCGAGTCGGCCCTGGGACATCACGTCGAGCGTCGCTGCGGTCTTGGCCAACAGCGGCGCGCCGCGCAGCGCGGGGATGATGACGCCGGTGGCGAGGCGCACGGTGGAGGTCACCGCGGCCAGCCCGGTCAGCATCGTCAGCGGTTCGAGCCACGGGGCGTCCGGCGTGGTCGGGAACCGGCCCCACCGGTAGTTCTCGGTGTGAGCTCCCATCACCACGTGGTCGACGACGACGACCCGGTCGATGCCGGCGTCCTCGGCCATCCGACCGAGGTCCGGGAAGCGGTGCCATCGATCGAGCGGGAGGAACGCGCCGAAGTTGGACAGGCCGAGTGAGAGCTGCACCGGACAAGTATGGAGCGCGGGCCGCGCGAGACTTCGCCCATGACCGAGGTCGACGCGAACCATGCCGGAGCCGTGCTCATCACCGGCGGGGCCGGGTACATCGGAGCCACCGTGGCATCGGCCTGCCTCGACGCCGGCCTGACGCCGGTGATCCTCGACAACCTCTCCACCGGGCGCATCGAGTTCACCGAGGGCCGGGCCTTCTACGAGGGCGACATCGAGGACGGCGACCTGGTCGACCGGGTCTTCCGTGCGCATCCCGACATCGGCACGGTCGTCCACTGCGGCGCGCTGATCGTGGTGCCCGACTCGGTGGCCGAGCCCCTCTCCTACTACCGCGAGAACGTGTCGAAGACCATCCGGCTGCTGGGCCACCTCGACCGCAACGGGTGCCGCCGGTTCCTGTTCAGCTCGTCGGCGTCGCTCTACGCACCGGCGCCGGACTTCTCGGTCGACGAGCAGTCCGCGCTGGCCCCGACCAGCCCTTACGCCCGCACCAAGCTGGTCGTGGAGATGATCCTGGACGACATCGTCCGGGCCGGAGCGAGCGAGGTCGTGTCGCTGCGCTACTTCAACCCGATCGGCGCCGACCCGCAGCTCCGCACCGGCCTGCAGACCGCGCTGCCGAGCCACGTGCTCGGCAAGCTCATCACCGCCCATCGCCTGGGCGAGCCGTTCGCGATCACCGGCGTCGACTGGCCCACCCGGGACGGCTCCGGCATCCGCGACTACATCCACGTCTGGGATCTGGCCCGGGCCCACGTGGCCGCCATCCAGCGGTTCGACGCGCTGATCGACTCGATGCCGGCCGAGCACGGCTCGATGGTGATCAACCTCGGCACCGGCACCGGCACCACCGTCCGCGAGATCGTCGAGACCTTCCGCAACGTGGTGGGCCCGACGTTCGACGTCCGCGAGGCCCCGCCCCGGGAGGGCGACGCCATCGGCTGCTTCACCCGCAACGACAAGGCCGTCGAGTTGCTCGGATGGGAGCCCGAGCTGTCGATCGAGCAGGGCATCCGCGACTCGCTGGCCTGGGCCGAGAAGCGCCCGTCCGTCCTCGGCGACACCTGAACCTGGCCGGGCCGGTTCGGGGCAGGGTCACTCCGGCGGGCGGAGATCGGCGCGCACGACCTTGCCCATGGCGTTGCGGGGCAGCGCGTCGACCCGGTAGATGATCCTCGGCTTCTTGTAGGAGGCCAGCCGGTCGGCCACCCAGGTCGTGAGGGTGGCAGGATCGAGGTCGTCGTCGGCCTCGACGTACGCGGTCACCGTCTCGCCCCACTCGTCGGACGGTGTGCCGACGACGGCCACGTCGATCACCGCCGGATTGGCCCGCAGCACGTCCTCGACCTCGCGCGGGTAGACGTTGTACCCGCCGCTGATGATCAGCTCCTTGGACCGTCCCACGATGGACAGGTAGCCGTCGTCGTCGATCGCTCCGATGTCACCGGTGCGGAACCAGCGGTCGTCGGTGAAGGAGCCCGCGTCGGCCTCGGGTCGCCCGAAGTAGCCGGCAAACACGTTCGGTCCCCGCACCTCGATCTCCGAGGTGGTCGGATCGAGGCGCAGATCGACCCCGGGCAGCGGGACGCCGACCGTGCCGGGGCGACGATCGCCCTCGTAGGGGTTCGACACCAGCATCACCGTCTCGGTCATGCCGTAGCGCTCGAGCACCTCGTGCCCGCACGCCTGCCGCACCTGCTCGTGCAGCCCGGCGCTCATCGGGGCCGAGCCGGAGACGCACAGCCGCAGCCCGCCGAGCCGATCGGCGCCGGGCGTCTCGACCAACCGGGAGTACATGGTCGGCACCCCGAAGAACAGGGTCGCTCCCACATCGGCCGCCGCGGTCAGCACGGCTTCGGGATCGAACGACGGCTGCAGCACGATCGATGCCCCGGCCAGCAGCGATCCGTGCAGTCCGACGCCGAGCCCGTGCATGTGGAAGAGCGGCAGGCACAGGATCAGGCGATCGTCGGGCGTCCAGCGCCACGCCGTCACCAGGGACTCGGCGCTGGCCAACAGGTTGCCGTGGCTCAGGAGCGCGCCCTTCGGCGTGCCCGTCGTGCCCGACGTGTAGGGCAGCAGGGCCGGATCACCCGGATCGGCGACGTCGAGCACTGGCTCGGGCGAGCTCGCAGGTGCAGGGAGGGCGCCGAGATCCACGTCGGTGACCGGCAGCGTCGGGTCGATCGCCGCGATCCAGTCCCGGAGCTCGGCTCGGTCGACGACTGCGGCCCGGGGCCGGGCATCGCCGATGATCACCTCGAGCTCACGTCGCGAATAGGCCGGGTTGACCGGCACCACCACCAGGCCCAGCCGCAGCGCGGCGACGTGGGCGACCACGAGGTCGACGGAGGCCGCGCCCGAGACCACCACGCGGTCCCCCGCGTGCAGGCCGGCACCGGCCAGCCGAGCGGCGGCGGAACGGGTCCGTCCGAGCAGGTCGGCGCCCGTGACCGACCCAGCTGCCGGATCGATGATGACCTGCTGGTCAGGATGGGCTCGCCACCAGGAGACCCAGGCCCGGGGCAGCGTCACCCGGCGGGCCAGGTCGACCGACTCCGGAGTGGTCCCCTCCGGGAGGTGTCGGGCCCATGCCGGCTCGGTCATGCGCCCCCTCCGTGGTCGTTCGTGGGAACGGCCCGCCGGCAGATGGCCGGGCCGAGATCGTGCGGAACAGTAACGTTCGCCGGCGTGGCCCCCAACCCCATGCTCACGCGCGAGAAGCTGATCGCCGCGGCCGAGCAGCTCTTCGCCGAGCGCAGCATCGATGGCGTCTCGCTGCGCCAGATCAACAGCGCGGCGGGCCAGCGGAACTCGACCGCCCTCCAATACCACTTCGGGGGTCGCAGCGGCCTGATCCGGGCGGTGCTCGACAAGCACCGCCCGGGTGTCGAGATCCGGCGCCACGCGCTGCTCGACGAGTACGAGGCCACGGCCGACCGCGACCTCCGCCTGCTGGCCGCCGCGGTCGTTCGCCCGCTGGCGGTGGAGCTCTCCGATCCCGACGGGGGTCGGGCCTACCTGCGGATCATGGCCCAGCTGGTCAACCGGCCCGGTCGCCCCGGTCCCGGACCGGAGACCACCGACCCGACCGACAGCATCTATCGCTGGCGGCAGCTGGTGGCGACGCTGATGCCCGAGGTGGCCGTCCAGCGACTGCACCTGCGCTGGGTCGCCATCCGGACCACCTACGTCGAGCTGGCCCGCCGAGCCGAGGAGCCGCCGGCCCCCGACGACCGGCTGTTCACCAGCTACCTGATCGACCTCGTCACCTCCGTGCTGACCACCACCCCGTCGCCGGAGACCCTCGAGCTGCTCGACGCGTCCAGCCGTCGCCGCGCCGAAGCCTGAACGGATCGGACCGCGCCACTGCGTGGCCGGTAGCGTGCGGTGCCGCCATCGATCGAGTCGAGCGTCACTCCTCTCCCCCTCGACCCCGGAGCCACCATGACGCACGCCGACCTCCCCGCCGACCCCGTGACCCCCGATCCCTTTCCCGAAGGCGATCCGGAACCCGTACCGAGCCCCGCAGCCGAATCCGCCGCGTCCGGGTTCGCCGACCTGGGCCTCCGGCCCGAGCTCCTGGCCACCCTCACGCGCCTCGGCTACGAGGAGCCGACGCCGATCCAGCGCGAGGCCATCCCGCTCCTGCTCGAGGGCCGCGACCTGCTCGGCCAGGCCGCCACCGGCACCGGCAAGACCGCGGCGTTCGCCCTGCCGATCCTGCAGCGCATCCCGCCCGACGGGCGCCAGATCGAGCCCCTGGCGCTGGTCCTGGTGCCGACCCGCGAGCTGGCGGTCCAGGTGTCCGAGGCGATCTACCGCTACGGGCGCGACCTCGGCATCCAGGTGCTGCCGATCTACGGCGGCCAGCCGATCGGCCGCCAGCTGCAGGCCCTGCGCCGCGGCGTGCACGTCGTCGTGGCCACGCCGGGCCGGGCCATCGACCACATCGGGCGCGGCACGCTGCCGCTCGACGCGGTGCAGGTGGTCGTGCTCGACGAGGCCGACGAGATGCTCGACATGGGCTTCGCCGAGGACATCGAGGCGATCCTCGAGGCCACGCCCGACGATCGCCAGACGGTGCTGTTCTCGGCCACCATGCCGCCGCGCATCGACCGCATCATCCGCCGCCACCTGAACGACCCGGTCCGCATCCAGATCGGCGAGCCAGCACCGGATCGGGGACGGCTCCGCTCGTGCGGCAGAGCGCCTACGTCGTGGCCCGGGCGCACAAGCCGGCCGCGCTCGGCCGCGTCCTCGACGTGCGAGGCGCCGGGCTCGGCCATCGTCTTCTGCCGCACCCGCATCGAGGTCGACCAGGTCACCGAGACCCTCAACGGCCGGGGCTACCGGGCCGAGGCGCTGCACGGCGGCATGAGCCAGGAGCAGCGCGACCGGGTCATGGGCCGGCTGCGCAACGGCACCGCCGACCTGCTGGTCGCCACCGACGTCGCCGCCCGCGGCCTCGACATCGACCAGCTCACCCACGTCATCAACTACGACGTGCCGTCGGCCCCCGAGTCCTACGTCCACCGCATCGGCCGGGTCGGCCGGGCCGGGCGCGAGGGCGTCGCCATCACCCTGGCCGAGCCCCGCGAGCAGCGCCTGCTCGGCAACATCGAGCGGCTCACCAAGCAGAAGATCGCCATCGAGAAGGTCCCGACGGTCGCCGACCTGCGGGCCCGCCAGATGGAGCTGACCCGCACGGCGCTCCGCGAGGCCATCGACGGCGGCGACCTCGATGACTTCCGCTCGATGGTCGCCACCCTCGCCGAGGAGTTCGACCGCACCGACATCGCCCTGGCCGCCGTGAAGCTGCTGCACGAGGCCAGCGGGGTCAACACCGACGAGCAGGACATCCCCGAGATCGCGGCCGGCAAGCCCAGCTCGAGGAAGGACTGGGACAGGAAGACCGGCGACAAGAAGAGCTGGGACAAGAAGCCCTGGGAGAAGAAGTCCGGGCGCAAGGACTCGGGCTCGAAGGACTCCGGCGCCAAGGGCGAGCGGTTCGGTGGGCCGACCACCAAGCTCTACGTCGGTCTCGGGCGGGCCGACGGGCTGCGCCCCAAGGATCTCGTCGGTGCCATCGCCAACGAGACCCACCTGAGCGGACGCGAGATCGGGCCGATCAGCATCACCGAGAACTTCGCGACCGTCGGCGTGCCCAGTGCCGCGGCCGACGAGGTCATCGACGCCATGAAGCGCACCACCATCAAGGGCAAGAAGGCCAAGGTGCGCCGGGACCGGGACGAATGAGCCGGACGCGGCCATGACGGCGAAGGCGCTCGGTGTCGCCGAGGCGATGATCGACGGCATCGTGGTGCCGGGGGACGTGCTCGTCGACGACGGTGTGGTCACTGCGATGGGCGTGCTGCCGGCCGGTCGCTCCGGCCTGGCGGTCCCCGGCTTCGTCGACGTGCAGGTGAACGGGTTCGCCGGGGTCGACTTCACCACGGCCGACCTCGACGGTTACCGCACCGCCGCACAGGCCATCGGCCGCACCGGCGTGACGTCGTTCGTGACCACCATCCCCACCGCCGCACCCGAGGCCTACGATCCGGCGCTGCGCGTCGCCCGTGAGGCCGTGGCGACGAGCCTGCCTGGCGCGCAGGTCGTCGGGGTCCACCTGGAGGGACCCTTCCTGTCACCCGAGCGGCCGGGCGCCCATCGACCGGAGTGGCTGCTGGCACCCGACCGGGCGCTGTGCGATCGATGGCTCGACGCGGCGCCGGTCGCGGTGATGACGCTGGCCTCCGAGCTCGACGGGTCACTACCGCTCGTCGAGCACCTCTGCGCCCGAGGGGTCGTCGTGTCCCTCGGGCACACCGATGCCCGGGCATCGGTGGCCCACCTCGGGTTCGACGCCGGCGCCTCGATGGTCACCCACCTCTGGAACGCCCAGCGCCCGATCACGTCGCGTGAGCCGGCCGTCGGCGGCGCCGCCCTGGCTCGCGACGACGTCGTCGTCGGCGTCATCTGTGACCTGATCCACGTGGCCGCCGACACCCTGCGCTTCACGATCGCTGCCGCCCGCGACCGCTTCATGCTCGTCACCGATGCCGTCAGCCTGGCCGGCACCGAAGAGGTCCCCCTCGACGAGTCGAGCGGCCGCAGCCGCGGGCCACGGCTCGTCGACGGTGCGGTCCGCCTCCCCGACGGCACCCTTGCCGGCAGCGCCTGCGGCATGGACCAGGCCATCCGCAACGTGGTCGGCCTCGGCGTGCCGCTCGAGCAGGCCATCGGGGCGGCCACGTCGGTGCCCGCTCGGGCCCTGCGGTCCCACGGGGCGTCGCTCGGGCAGCTCGCCCCCGGCGGCCGGGCCGACATCACCGTGCTCGACGACGCCCTGCAGGTACGTCAGGTGCTGGTCGCCGGCCGCGAGCTCTGATCAGATCGTCGGGGTGGGTGGCAAGGTGCCGCCGGGGCGGGGCCACACGACGGGGGTGACCTCGCTGTCGATCGCCGCGCCGGTCTCGATGCCGGCCCGGTCGACGCTGGGGTGCGAGTGCTTCGCCCCACCTCGCGTGCAGCCGTCGGCGAAGTAGATGATCGTGTGCACCCGGCGGGTCGAGATCGTGACGTTGGGCCGGGCCAGGTGCGCGGTGAGCCCGTGGTGGAACGCCACCGAGCCCCGCGGCACCTCGACGTACCGCGGCTCGGTGCCCGCCAGCTCGGGATCGGCCAACAGGTCGGGAACCTCGCCGTAGAAGATGTTCACGAATCGGCGGAGGCCGATCCGGTGGGATCCGGGTACGTAGCCCATCGCGCCGTTGTCGAGGGTGGAGCCGTCGAACGGGATCCAGGCGGTCAGCGTGGTCGGTTCGGCGATCGGCCAGTAGGGCTGGTCCTGGTGGGCGTCGGTCAGCCGCCCACCAGGCTCCTTGAAGAGGGCCTGGTCGTGCCAGAGACGCACGGCGTCCACCTGCAGGAGCTCGGCCGCGGCCTGACCGAGGCGCGGGTGGAACGTCAGCGGCCGCACCTCGGGATGGTCCTCCCAGAGGTTGATGCACTGCTGGAACGACTGCTCGTAGCGGGACTTCTCGGCCAGCGACCGAGCGTCGTCCGCCTGGCGATCGGCCACAGCCTCGGCCACGAGCACGGCGTAGCGGTCGAGCTCGTCGGCGGTGAGCAGTCCGTCCACGACCACGAAGCCGTCCTCGTCGAAGGCGCGGACCTGCGCCTCGGTCACCGCCGGCGCGGACGTCTGCGAGACCGACATCCGCTGCCCTCCTCCTTTGTCGACCAGCATCCTGACGGTCGCGGAGCTTAGCGAGCGGTCGGCACCCCGACCGGTGTTCCGCCCCTGTTCCATCGCGTCCCGCGACATGGTGTAGCCAGGGGCGATGACCGCCCCCCGAACCGGACCGAGGCCCCGCGTGGCCATCGGCCTGCTGGCCCACACGCGGCCCGACCAGGTCCGCAAGCTGATCGAGGCGCTGGCCAGCGACGACGTCGTCGTCGTGTTGCACGTCGATGCCCGGTGCCGGATGCCGGTCGCCGAGTTCGTGCCCGAGGGCAGCAACGTCGTGGTCGTCGAGAAGCGGGTGAAGGTGTGGTGGGGCGGGGTCAGCGTGGTCGACGCCACCATCGAGATCATGCGCACCGCAGCGGCGCTCGAGCCGGAGGCGTTCAGCCTCATCAGTGGTGCGTGCTGGCCCACCCGCTCGCCCGAGGCGATCATCGAGCGGCTCTGCGCCGACGGGGGCGAGGGCCCGGCCGGCCACCTCGGAGCGGTTCCCATGAGGCCGGGATGGTGGACCCGCCTCGACCGCCTCCACCTCTCCCACCCCGCGCCGAAGCTGATCAAGATGGGTGCGGTCTGGATCGGCATCCGCCTGCCGTCGCGCCGCCGCTCACGGATCCCACCGCCCTACGGCATGAGCTTCTGGCTCGACCTCCGGGGCGACGTGCTCGCCTGGGTCGTCGCCGAGCTCGATCGCGATCGCGACTACCGACGGGCCTTCCGGTTCACCCACCTGTCAGACGAGATCTTCTTCAACACGCTGCTCATGAACTCACGGTTCGCGCCCGAGATGTCGGTGGTGGTCGCCCCCGAGGACCACCTCTATGGCCTGCGCTACATCCGCTGGGGCGACGAGTTCCACCCCGAGACGCTCACCGACGAGGATCTCGCCCGGGCCAGACAGCTCGACTGCATCTTCGCCCGCAAGGTCTGAGCGCCGGTGGCGGCAGACCGTCGCTGATGGGCCATGGTCAGCTGATGGTCGAACCGACGACCACGGGCGGTCCGCTTCCCAGGTAGAAGATGCCGGGGTAGCCGGCGGTGAAGAAGCCGTCGTTGGGGTTGCGGGCCAGCGTCGAGCTCTCGATGCGCAAGGTGCCGCTGCGGTCGTTGCTCACGAAGAAGATCGCGCCGCCGCCCTCGTTCGGCGTGGTTGTCCTGGATGATCGAACCGGCCACCCGCAGGGTGAACCGGTTGCCGTCGTTGTAGATGGCTCCCCCGCTGCCGCCACCCGGCGTGCCGGCCCGCGACGGGTTGGCGCCGAGGCCTATCGCGGTGTTGAAGCTGAGCACGCTGTTCAGCACCACCCACGACACGCCGATGCTGCTCAGCGCGCCGCCGTTCGAGCAGCTGTTGCCCTGCCCCGACGCGCCGCCGAACGTGCTGTTGGTGACGTACACCGGCAGGCCCTGGTACTGGCTCAGCACCCGGACGGCCCCGCCGCCGATGTCGGGGCCGGTCGACTCGCAGATGTTGCGGAAGAAGCGGGAGTTCACGACCTTGAACCGCCCACCCCGCACGAAGATGGCCCCGCCGCCACCGCCGTCGTAGGTCTGGCCCGTCGAGTTGCCGTCGACGAAGGTCAGGTTCTGGACCGTGAGCTGGGGCGAGTCCTGGTCCTGGCAGTGCGAGGTGGTCCACACCTGGGCCTGGTCGCAGGTGTCCATGTAGAGGATCCGACGCGTGCCTCCACCGCTGAGGGTCACCTTGCCGCCGCCGTCGAGCACGATCACCGGGCCGGTGTCGTTCTTGATCTTGGCCGTCGCCTTCATGACGATGGTGATCTCGTCCGGCCCGCAGTCGAAGGTGATGATGCCGCCCTTGGCGACCGCGCTGACCACCGCGGCCGACGTGCAGCTGGCGGCCGTGCCGGTGCCGATCACCCGGGTCGGGTGCGAGGTGTCGACGGCTCGGGCTTCGGACGGCACCGTGGCGGTGCCGTTCGGGTTGCCGGTCCCGGGCAGGCAGGCAGTGACCAGCAACGCCACCAGCAGGGCCAACCCGATCACCGACGCGGCGCGCCTTCATCAGGGAGTTGTCGGCACCCGACAGCCTGCGCATGAGCACAACGACCTATTAGCCTCATCCGACGTGTCGTACCCGAGCCTCGCCCCCTATGGATGGAACGAGCGCTGGCAGGCTCTGCTGGCCGACCACCCCGGGTGCGAGCCGGCCCGGGTGATCCGCCACCACGGCATCTCGCTCGAGGTGGCGTCCCCGAGCGGCATGGCGACGGCCATCCTCGCCCTGCGCCTCGATCCGGCACCGACGGTCGGCGACTGGGTCGCACTCGACGCCGACCGGCACCCCGTGGCCGTGCTGCCCCGCACCTCGCTGCTGCGGCGTCGATCGGCGTTGACCGACACCGACCAGTCCATGGCCGCCAACGTCGACCTGGTGCTCCTGGTGTGCGGGCTCGACCGCCCCGTGAAGACCGGCCGCGTCCAGCGGGGCGCCACCCTGGCCTGGGACGCCGGCGCCACCCCGGTGGTGGTGCTGACCAAGGCGGCCCGGGCCGCCGGCGTCGACGAGGTGGCCGAACGGGTAGCAGCCGCGAACCCCGGGGTCGAGGTGCTGATCACCTCGGCCAAGGAGGGCATCGGCCTCGATGCCCTGCGGACCCTGGCCGCCGACCAGACGGTGACGATGCTGGGCGAGTCCGGCGCCGGCAAGTCCAGCCTGATGAACGCACTCGTCGGTGAGGACGTCGCCGTCACCGGCGCGGTGCGCGAGGGTGACTCGAAGGGCCGCCACACGACCACCACGCGTGAGCTGCGGGTGCTGCCCACCGGCGGCGTGCTGATCGACACACCGGGCATCCGGGCCGTCGGCCTGTCCGCCGACGCCGAGGCGGTGGCCATGACGTTCGCGGACATCGACGACCTGGCCCCCGACTGCCGCTTCGCCGACTGCCGCCACGACACCGAGCCTGGCTGCGCGGTGCTGGCCGCGGTGGCGACCGGCGACCTGGCCCAGGCCCGCCTCGACGCGTGGCGGGCCCTCGACCACGAGGCGGCCGCCGCGGCGCTCCGCGACGTCCCCCACGACAAGCGCAAGCACGACAAGCAGTTCGCCCGCGTGACCAAGGACGCCCAACGCCGCAAGGCCAGGCCCGAGTGAGTCGACCCGAGTGAGCGTCCACATCTTCCGGGTCACGGTCCGGGGCTTCTTCAAGGACCTGTCGCCCGAGACCCGTACCGCGCTGCTCGACGCGGCCGACCAGCACGAGCCGTTGAAGGCCGCCTTCACCGAGGTCGGCACCTTCACCTACGAGCCCCGGCTGACGGCGTTCTCGTTCCGCTTCCAGCTGCGTGAACAGGGCGAGGACGACGCGCCCGCCGCGGTGGCCCAGCGGGCCGAGGCCCGGGCGCTCGACCTGGCCTCGAGCTACCTGGCCGAGTCGGACATCAGCCACGGTGACCTGCGGGTGCAGGTCACCGACATGGCCGACATGTGGCGCGACGACTGATGCTCAGCTCGACACCCGATCGGTGACGGTCGGGGCCACCATCGGCCAGGGGCGCTCTCGCTCGACGGCCAGGGCCACGTCGAACAGCAGGGCGTCGGCGTGGTGGCGGGCCAGCACCTGCATGCCGACGGGCAGGCCGTCGACCGTGCCGGCCGGGATCGACACCGCCGGGTTGCCGTAGAGGTTCGAGATCATGGTCAGCGCTCCCATGTTCACCAGATCGGGGAAGCGGTCGGCCGCCTGGCCCAGGATGGCCGCCGGGATCTGGGGCCACAGCGAGCTGGCGGCTCGCACGGCCAGCAGCGCGGCCCGCACGCCGTAGCCGGCGATGTCGCTGGACATGAGCCAGTCGACGACCTTGTCGTCGCCTTTGCTCGTCGACGCCTCGGCCGCGAACGCGGGCCCGGGGTTGGTGGCCGCGATGATGAAGTCCACCTGCTCGAAGGCCGCCGCCATGACCTCGTTGGCCTCGATGCGGAGCTCCTCGGCCGCCGCTGCGGTGTTCAGGTTGTAGAGCGACTGCGACAGCCGCACGCCGAGGGCGATCTCGTCGGTCAGGTCGCCTGCGCAGCGTGGCCACAGGCTGCCGAGGTCGGCCAGCAGCGTGGCCATGTTGCCGACCATCCACTGGGCCGCCAGGTTCGGTGGCTCGACCCGGAGGTCGACCTCGACCATCCCCGTGTCGGCCAGCAGCGCCTGCGCCTCGGTCCGGATGCGGTCCTCGACGCCCGGCTCCAGGATCACGCCGCCCAGTGCGGGGACGATGGCCACCCGGCGGCCGGCCAGCTCGCTGGTGCCGAGCCCGGCCTCCCACCTACCCGACGACGGCAGGCTGGTCGGGTCGTAGGGGTGCACGCCGGCGCAGACGTCGTAGTAGCGGGCCGCGTCACGCACCGACCGGGACAGGTTGCCGATCACCACCGTGTTCGGACGCGAGTACGCGTGGGGGCTGCGGGGGATGCGGCCGAACGTGCCCTTCATGCCGAGCAGCCCGGTGTACCCGGCCGGGATGCGGATCGAGCCACCGCCGTCGCCGCCGCTGGCCAGCGTCACGAGCCCACCGCTGACGGCCGCGGCCGAGCCGCTCGACGATCCGCCGACCGTGCGGCCGTGCCGCCACGGGTTGTGCGTGACCCCGTTCATCTTGGTGACGCTGACGTTGAGGCCGCCGAACTCGCTGGCCGTGGTCTGCCCGATGGGCACGACCCCGCCCCGCTCGAACAGGCGCTGCGAGTGGTGCGAGGTGTGGGTCGCGACGCGATCTCGATACACCAGCGACGCTTCGGTCCACGGCCAGCCGGCCACCGGATCGAGCTCCTTGATCGCGGTCGGTACACCACCGAACGGCAGCGAGAGGTCTGCGCGCTCGGCCACCGCTCGGGCCCGCTCGGCGTCGACGTGGGAGAAGGCGTTCAGTCGGGAGGAGTCGATGGCGGCGAGGGACGTCTCGAGCTCCTCGACCGGCGAGCGCTCACCCACCCGGAACGCGTCGACCAGCGACGACGCGTCACCCGTCCATGGACCATCGTTCGCGCAGTCGGACATGCAGTTCCCCTCACCGTGGACCGACGAACCGTAGCGGGGTGCCATCAGGCCGGTGGCATGCACATCCAACCACGGCGCACGAGCTCGTCGGCCAGCTCCTCGGCGGGTATCGCCGCCAGCGACTCCGCCCTTCGATCGGCGTTCCGATCAGCCCTTCGATCGGCGCCCGGAGCAGGCCGGGGATCGCGCCGGGTGGCAGGCCGGGGGTCAGCGCCGAGATCCGGCGCGCCCCCGTCGTCAGGGGACTCGGGCTGCAGTCGATCGATCAGCTCGACCGCCTCGTCCTGGGTGAACTTGCCGGACGCCTGGCGCTGGGTCAGCCCGTAGATGTGACGGGCCTCGCGGAACGACGCGTAGCCGGCCTGCTCGAGCAACGCCGCGATCTCCTCGACCTGCCGACCCGACGCGGGCGGCCCCGTCTGTTGTCCGAACGCCATGGGCGGAGCTTGTCATGCCCGGGCCCGTCAGCCAGCGATCAGCCGATCGGTCAATCGGAGATCGCGGAGTACACCAGCGACTTCAGCTGGCCCCGGAAGTTGAAGGTGCCCGACGGGATGAGCTGGGTCATGAAGATCACGATGAGCTCCTCGGTCGGGTCGATCCAGAACGCAGTCGACGCCGCGCCGCCCCACATGAACTCGCCCGCCGACCCCGTCGCCCCGTTGGGCACCGGGCCCTTGCTCACCGCCACGGTCAGTCCGAAGCCCATGCCGTCGAAGCCGACCTCGCCGTAGCCTCCGGGCAGGGCCACGCTGCGCAGGTCGCCGTCGTTCGGGAGGTGGTTCGTCGTCATGAGCTCGACCGTCTTGCGGCCCAGCACCCGCACGCCCTCGCGCTCGCCGCCGTTCAGCAGCATCTCGCAGAAGCGCAGGTAGTCGTGCGTCGTGCCGACCAGGCCACCACCGCCTGACAGCAGCGAGGGACTCCGCCGCAGCGGGCTGGTCTCGGGATCATCGAGCAGCTCGAGCTGCTTGTCGGCGTTGCGGGTGTAGAGCGCGGCCAGCCGGTCGACGTCGTCCTCCTGCACGTAGAAGCCGGTGTCACCCATGCCGAGCGGATCGAAGACCGTCGTCTGGAGGTAGTCGTCGAAGGCCCGACCGGAGATGACCTCGACCAGTCGGGCGCACACGTCGGTCGACCACGAGTACAGCCAGCGGGTTCCGGGCTGGAACCGGAGCGGCTCGCCGGCCAGCCCCTGCACCAGCGTCTCGAGCGTCGGCCGCGGGCTCGAGCCGGGCTCCGCATCAGCGTCCCGACGCCGACCGATGCTGGCCAGGTCGAGCCGGGCGCCGGGCGGTCCGAAGCCGATGCCGGTCATGTGCATCATGGCGTCGCGCACGGTGATCGGCTGCTCGGCGTCGACCAGCCGACGGGTGCCGTCCTCGAGTCGCTCCTTGACCTTCATGTCGCGGAACTCGGGCAGGAAGCGGTGGATCGGGTCGGTGAGCTGGAACAGGCCCCGCTCGTAGAGGCTCAGCAGCGCGACCCCGGTCACCGGCTTGGTCATCGAGTAGAGGCGCCAGATCGTGTCGTCGAGCACCGATCGGTCGCGCTCGAGATCCAAGGCGCCGAGCGAGCTGTGGTGGGCGATCTGGCCCCGGCGGGCCACGACCACCTGACACCCGGCGATCTTCTGCGGATCGACGTAGCTGCGGCGGAGGTGGTCGTCGATCAGCTGCAGACGGTCGGCGTCGAAGCCGGCAGCGTCGGGGTTCACCTTCATCGGGGCCTCCAGGGACGTATCTGGTCGGACAGACCGCGGGTCACCGTCCACGCTGGCCCCCCGGCTCGCCAGGATCCTAGTGAGACGATCGCATGAAAGCGGCTCAGGCCATGCGTTGCTCGCCGGCCGGGCGGAGCAGGGCCTCCTGAGCGATGGAGGCGACGTGCACTCCAGCCCGGGTGTGCAGGGTGCCGCGGGCCAGGCCCCTGGCCCCGAAGTTGGTGACCGGGTCCACCGAGAAGAGCAGCCACTCGTCGGCACGCGCTGGACGGTGGAACCAGACCGCATGGTCGAGGCTGGCGCCCGAGAACCGGTCCATCAGCGAACCTGGGGCCCGAGCGCTGCCGACCACGCCCATGTCCGACAGGAACGCCATCACGCAGGCGTGGAGGCCCGGATCGTCGTCGAGGGGCCCGGACGAGCGGATCCAGAACGGGTGAGCGATGGGGAACCCCCCGGGCTCGGGGGTCGTGGCCAGACGCATGTCGAACGGGAGCGTGGCGCGGAGGAAGTCGGGCAGCACGGGCGGCTCGATGTCCTCGGGCGGCGTGACGCCGGAGGGGCCGGGGAGCTGCCAGTCGTAGCCGTCCTCGGGCGCATGGAACGACGCGACGAGCTCGAAGATCGGTGTGCCGTTCTGGCTGGCGGTGACGTGACGGGTGGTGAACGACCGACCGTCGCGGCTGCGCTGGACGTCGAGGCGCAAGGGCTCACCGGGCCGACCGGGGAGGATGAAGTAGGCGTGCAGCGAGTGCGGCGGACGGCCCGCCTCGACCGTGAGGCAGGCGGCCCGGAGGCTCTGGCTGGCGACCTGTCCCCCGAAGAGGCGCCCGGGCCCCTCGGTCGGCGTGGGCGCGAGGAACGCGTCCTCGTCGACCGGCTCGAGCTCGAGCAGTCGCAGGATCCGATTGGAACCCTCTGCCATCGCCATGCCCCCTGTCTCACGGCCCGCCCCCCAGCGGCCGGACGTCGGAACCTTGCCCGGCACGACACGCCCACGCCAATCGGGTGGTCGGGGCCGATCAGGTCGATCCACGCAGAACCCGTCGGGCGATCGTCCTATCGTCGGAGCGATGGCCCTGATCTCCCGTCCCCGCCAGCTCCATGACGCCGGGAAGCTGCGGAGCGGCGCGCTCCGCGCCGATCGTGTCCCGCAGGTCGGGTCCGAGGCGGAACCGGGGACGTGACGGGCATCGAGCCGTGGTGGAAGGCCGCGGTGGTCTACCAGATCTATCCGCGCAGCTTCGCCGACTCGAACGGGGACGGCTTCGGTGACCTGCCCGGCATCACGGGCCGGCTCGACCACCTGGCCGATCTCGGCGTCGACGTGGTGTGGCTCTCGCCCGTGTACCGCTCGCCGCAGGACGACAACGGCTACGACATCAGCGACTACCGCGAGATCGACCCGACCTTCGGCACCCTCGCCGACTTCGACGAGCTGCTCTCCGCCGCCCACGACCGGGGCATGAAGCTGATCATGGATCTGGTCGTCAACCACACGTCCGACGAGCACCCGTGGTTCGTGGCGTCGCGGTCGAGTCGGAACGACCCCAAGCGGGACTGGTACTGGTGGCGGCCACCCCGACCCGGCTTCGCGCCAGGGCAGGCGGGGGCCGAGCCGACCAACTGGCGCTCGTTCTTCTCGGGATCGACCTGGCAGTTCGACGAGCAGACGGGCGAGTACTACCTGCACCTGTTCTCGCGGAAGCAGCCCGACCTCAACTGGGAGAACCCGGAGGTGCGTGACGCCATCCACGAGATGATGCGATGGTGGCTCGACCGGGGTGTCGACGGCTTCCGCATGGATGTGATCAACGCCATCTCGAAGGACCTCGCCCTGCCGGACGGGCGACTCGATCCGGCCCACCCCTCCAGCCCCGACCTCGGCGACGGTCGACCGCACGTGCTCAACGGCCCGCGCCTGCACGAGTTCCTGCGGGAGATGCACCGGGAGGTGTTGGCTGGGCGACCCGGTCCGCCGCTGACGGTGGCGGAGATGCCCGAGATCACCGTGGCCGACGGGTTGGCGCTGACCGATCCGGCGAACGCCGAGGTCGACATGGTCTTCCAGTTCGAGCACATGCAGCTCGACCACGGAGCGAACAAGTTCGACGTCCGCCCGCTCGACCTCCGCGACCTCAAGGCGTCGCTCGGACGATGGCAGGACGGCCTGGCCGAGACCGGCTGGAACAGCCTCTACTGGGACAACCACGACCAGCCCCGGATCGTGTCGCGGTTCGGCGACGACGGAGCCTTCCGTGAGCAGTCGGCCAAGATGCTGGCCACCGTCCTGCACCTGCACCGGGGCACGCCCTACGTGTACCAGGGCGAGGAGCTGGCGATGACGAACGCTCCGCTCGCCCACCTCGACGACTTCCGCGACCTCGAGGCCCTGAACCACTACGCCGAGGCGGTGGCCGCGGGCGGCGATCCCGAATCGGTGCTCCACACCCTCCGTCCGATGGCCCGCGACAACGCCCGCACCCCGATGCAGTGGGACAGCTCGCCCCACGCCGGCTTCACCACCGGCACCCCGTGGATCGACGTGAACCCCAACCACGTCGAGATCAACGCGGCCGCCGCGACGGCCGACCCGGACTCCACCTACCACCACTACCGCAGGCTCATCGCGCTGCGCCACGACGAACCCACGGTCGCGCTGGGCGACTTCACCATGCTGCTGGCCGACCACCCGACGCTCTACGCCTTCACCCGGCGACGGGGGTCGACCGAGCTGCTCGTGCTGGGCAACTTCTCGCCCGACGAGGTCGTCGTCGACCTGCCCGATGCCGCCAGCTGGGCTCGATCCGAGGTGCTGATCGCCACCGGAGATCAAGCCGACGACCAGGCGGGTGAACTGAGGATCGGGCCGTGGGGCTCCCGCGTCCTGCGCCGCCACGAGCCCGGAGCGTCCACCGACTGAGCCGGCTGACCACGACGGTGGAATATCTGTCCCCCGACTGTTCTTGTTCGGCGCCATCGGTGGTAAGAGAGTGACAGCTCGATGCGTTCGACCCCGGGGGGACCAGGGCCGGGCATCAGGGGGGTCACATGCACACTTCGCGTGGGTATCGACCGGGAGTCCTGCTCGTCGCGATGACGATCATGGGTCTCTCCCTTGCCGCGTGCGGCAGCGGTTCGTCCAGCGCCACCCCGAAGCTCAACTTCTACATCTATCCCGACAACTCGGGAGCGGTGCAGAAGGCGGTCGACAACTGCAACGCCGCCGCCGACGGCGAGTACGAGATCTCGTACCAGAAGCTCCCGACCGGAGCTGACGGCCAGCGCCAGCAGATGGTGCGACGACTGGCCGCCAAGGACTCGTCGATGGACATCCTCGGCCTCGACGTCACCTGGGCGCCCGAGTTCGCCGAAGCCGGGTGGATCCAGGAGTGGACCGGCGAGAACAAGACCTCGGTCTCCGACGGGACGCTCGCCGGCCCGCTCGAGACAGCCACCTACCAGGACAAGCTGTACGCGGCGCCGTTCAACAGCAACACCCAGCTGCTCTGGTACCGCTCGGATCTCGTGCCGACGCCCCCGAAGACGTGGGACGAGATGATCGACATGTCCGAGCAGCTGGCCAAGGAGGACAAGCCCCACCTCGTCGAGATCCAGGGCAACCAGTACGAGGGCATCACCGTGTGGTTCAACACCCTGCTGGCCAGCGCCGGCGGGAGCGTGCTGAACGAGGCCGGTGACGCCCCGTCGATGGGCCCGCCGGCCGTCGATGCCCTGACGGTCATGCAGCGCCTGGCCAACTCGGCTGCGGCCGACCCGTCGCTGTCGGTGCAGCAGGAGAACGACAACCGGCTGGCCATGGAGGCCGGCACCGCCGCCTTCCAGCTGAACTACCCGTTCGTCTACCCGTCCATGAAGAAGGACAACCCGGAGATGTTCGCCAACTTCAAGTGGGCGCCGTACCCGGGGGTCAAGGACGGCGAGCCGTCCCGCGTCACCATCGGCGGGATCAACCTGGCGGTCAGCAACTACACGAAGCACTCGAAGGAAGCGTTCGACGCCGTCCTCTGCCTGCGCAACCGCGACAACCAGAAGATCGGCGCCATCGAGGGCGGCGTGCCGCCGTCCATCGCCGACCTCTACGACGATCCGGCGCTCGAGGAGGCCTACCCCTTCCGCCAGCTGATCAAGGACTCGCTGGCCACCGCCGCGGTGCGCCCGCTGACTCCGGCCTACCAGAACCTCTCGATCGTGATCTCCCATGCGGTGTCACCGCCGTCGGCGATCAACCCGGAGAAGACGGAGCAGAAGATGACCGACCAGCTCCAGGACGCACTCGACTCGAAGGGGTTGGTGCCATGACCACGACTGCTGCGCCCACCACGACCGAGGTGGCCGCCGACGCCGCACCGGCCAAGCCGAAGAAGCGCCAGCTCTCCGAGGGGGCCCGGGCCGAGCGCCGACTCGGCTGGATGCTGTGCGCCCCGGCGGTGATCATCATGGTGGCCGTCGCTGCGTACCCGATCGTCTACTCGGTGTACCTGTCGCTCCAGCGCTACGACCTCCGCTTCCCGGACCAGGCGAAGTTCATAGGGTTCGAGAACTACACGGCCGTCCTCTCGTCGCCGTACTGGTGGGACGCGCTGCGCAACACCGTGATCATCACCGTGTTCTCGGTGGTCATCGAACTGGCGCTCGGCATGGGCCTGGCCATCGTCATGCACCGCACGATCTTCGGTCGAGGGGTGGTCCGCACGTCGATCCTTCTGCCGTACGGCATCGTCACGGTGGTCGCCGCGTTCAGCTGGCAGTACGCCTGGACGCCGAACGTCGGCTACCTCTCGTCGCTCACCGGCGACAGCGCCCCGCTGGTCAGCCACGCCCAGGCCATGGCCGTGATCATCCTGGCCGAGGTCTGGAAGACCACCCCCTTCATGGCTCTGCTCCTGATGGCCGGCCTGGCGCTCGTTCCCGAGGACCTGCAGAAGGCGGCGAAGGTCGACGGTGCCACCGCCTGGCAGCGCTTCCGCCACGTGACCCTGCCGCTGATGAAGCCGGCGATCCTGGTTGCGCTGCTGTTCCGCACGCTCGACGCGTTCCGGATCTTCGACAACATCTTCATCCTCACCGCCGGCGGCCACAACACCGGGTCCGTCTCGATCCTCGGCTACGACAACCTCTTCACGTCGCTCAACCTCGGGGTCGGCTCGGCCATCTCGGTCCTGATCTTCATCTGCGTCGCCATCATCGGGTTCCTGTTCATCAAGGGGTTCGGCGCGGCCGCACCTGGATCGGAGATGAAGCGCTGATGGCCACCACCACGAAGCAGAAGGTCGGCTGGGGCAGCGCCAACGTGCTCGTCATCGTCGTGGCGGTCATCCCGATCCTGTGGATCGTGTCCCTGTCGTTCAAGGATCCGGCCGCGCTCAACGACGGGTCGTTCTGGCCCAGCAAGTGGACGTGGGAGAACTACTCCGGGATCTTCGACACCAGCGAGTTCACCCGGGCCCTCGTGAACTCGATCGGCATCGCCCTGATCTCCACGTTCATCGCCGTGCTGTTCGCTTCGATGGCCGCGTACGCGGTGGCCCGACTCGACTTCCCCGGCAAGGGGCTGTTGATCGGCATGTCCCTGCTGATCGCCATGTTCCCGGCCATCTCGTTGGTGACGCCGCTGTTCAACATCGAGCGGAGCCTCGGCCTGTTCGACACCTGGGCCGGGCTCATCATCCCGTACATCACGTTCGGGTTGCCGCTGGCGATCTACACGCTGTCGGCGTTCTTCCGGGAGATCCCGTGGGAGCTCGAGAAGGCCGCCAAGATGGACGGCGCCACGCCGTACCAGGCCTTCACCAAGGTGATCGCGCCGCTGGCCGCGCCGGGCATGTTCACGACCGCCATCCTCGTGTTCATCCTCTGCTGGAACGACTTCCTGTTCGCCATCTCGCTGACCTCGACGACCCGGGCACGCACGGTCCCGGCTGCCATCGGGTTCTTCAGCGGCAGCTCGCAGTTCACCGCGCCGACCGGCTCGATCGCGGCCGCGTCGGTGATCATCACCATCCCGATCATCGTGTTCGTGCTGCTCTTCCAACGCCGCATCGTCGCCGGGCTCACGTCCGGCGCGGTCAAAGGATAGGAGTCCACCGTGGCCGACATCGTTCTCGATCACGTCACCAAGCGGTACCCCGACGGCGCCCTCGCGGTCGACCAGATCAGCCTCGAGATCGCCGACGGCGAGTTCGTGATCCTGGTCGGCCCGTCGGGGTGTGGGAAGTCGACGACCCTCAACATGATCGCGGGGCTCGAGGACATCTCCGACGGGGAGCTGCGCATCGGCGGCAAGGTCGTCAACAACATGGCACCCAAGGACCGCGACATCGCCATGGTCTTCCAGAGCTACGCGCTCTACCCCCACATGACCGTGCGGGAGAACATGGCGTTCGCCCTCAAGCTGGCGAAGACCCCGAAGGCCGAGATCGACGCCAAGGTCGACGAAGCCGCCCGCGTGCTCGACCTCACCCAACACCTCGATCGCAAGCCGGCCAACCTCTCCGGGGGCCAGCGCCAGCGCGTGGCGATGGGTCGGGCCATCGTGCGCGATCCGGCCGCGTTCCTGATGGATGAGCCGCTGTCGAACCTCGACGCCAAGCTGCGGGTGCAGATGCGCACCGAGGTGTCCCGGCTGCAGAAGCGCCTGGGCACGACCACCGTGTACGTCACCCACGACCAGACCGAGGCCATGACCCTCGGTGATCGGGTGGCGGTGATGCGGGGCGGCCTCCTCCAGCAGGTCGGTTCGCCCCACGACCTCTACGCCCACCCGCTCAACCTCTTCGTCGCCGGTTTCATCGGGTCGCCTGCCATGAACTTCATGCCGGCGACCCTCGAGGAGGGCGCGTTGCGCACCAAGCTCGGCCACATCCCGCTGACCGATCAGATGCGACGATCGATCGAAGCGGGCGGGAGCGGCCGCGAAGTGATCCTCGGCGTGCGGCCCGAGTCGTTCGAGGACGCCGCGCTCGTGTCCACGGAGAACCGCGGCCACGGCATCACCTTCCCCGTGGCCATCGACGTGGTCGAGTCGATGGGCTCGGACGTCTTCGCCTACTTCGTGCTCGAGGGCGGACCGGCCGAGAGCGCCGAGCTCGACGAGCTGGCCCGGGACTCCGGTCGGGCCGACATCGGCGCCGATGCCGACCAGGTCGTCGCCCGGCTCGACGCCGAGACCGAGGTCCGCGAGGGCGCCGAGGCCGAGCTCTGGGTCGACACCCGCAGCCTGCACGTCTTCGATCCCGCCACCGGCCAGAACCTGACCGACGACACGGCCTCGGACGACGTCACGCCGCCCTCCCCCGCCCACGCCGCACCCGTCGCGCCGGCGCACGCCGAACCGGCCTGATGATGGGGTGATCAGCGACGTCCCTCGCGGAGGCGCTGGACGACCTCGTCGTTCCACTCGTGGGTGCGGATCAGTCGGTAGCGCTCGGCGGTGACGCGCAGGTAGGCCTCGGCGTCGGTGCTCGATCCCAGCAGATCGGCCTCGCGCATCCTGCGCACCACCGGCGTGAACTCGTCGACGAACCAGCGATGGGCGATCTCGGCCCGGTCGCAGAAGCGCTGCTCGTGCTGCAGGTACCGGAAGCCCCAGGCCTCCACCGCCTCACCCAGCTCGGCGTAGGACCACGCGTCGGTCACCGCGATGGCGGCTCGCTCGGCGGGCGGCAGGGGGACCCGGGCCCCGAACATCCGCTCGTAGCTCTTGACGAGCAGGTCGCCGCGCCGGTCGATGTCGTCGGCCGGCAGCGTCGTGCGCACGCCGGTCACGTAGGCGTCGATCTTCTTCTGACCGGTGGCGAGCGCGATCGACACCCGATGGTGGCCGTCCCGCACGAAGTGCAGGTCACCCACGCGGTACACGTCGATGGGCGGGATCGACTCGCCCTTGCGCTGGGCAAGCGCCAGCTTCTCCCAGCGCTCGCGCACCCGGCCCGAGGTGGGCCGGAAGCGCCGATCGAAGTCGCGGGCCGAGTCGACGGTGCCGACGATCGACTCGAGCTTGATGGTCTTGAGCCCGAGCGACCGCTCGCCCTCGTAGCCGAGCGCGGCCACGACCTCGTCGAACGGGAGGATGAGGTTGATGTCGTCGGGCTCGCGGCGGAGGCGCCGGGCCAGCTTCGACAGCGCCTGGCGGCGTCGGGCCCGCAGGAAGTCGTTCTCCACGTCGGCCTTCGGGAAGCCGGTGTCACGAGCCATGGCGACCCCGTCAGTGCCCATCACGGGCTTCGTCGGCGTCGGCCTCCGGGCACCGTCGCCGATGCGGACCCACGTCGAGGCCATGCTGCTGCAGCTCGATCTCGACCCGATGGACGTCGGCGGGCAGGGCCACGCCGCTGGCGGTGACCACAGGTGGCACCACCTCCAACGCACGGCAGGCGACGAGGAGCACGTCGTGGTACGCCGCGTCGAGCGCCCGGAACCGCAACGCCCGCCCGTGGGACCGGTGGTCACCGCGCAGCTCGTGGCGCTGCCGGTTGATGCGGCGCAGGTCAGCGGCGATGCGCTCGATCGGAGGCCCGAGGGGACCGACGCCGCCGGCCCGGTCCCGGTCGGCCCAGGTGCGCCGGAAGCGGACCGCAGCCAGAGCGCCGTAGCCGAGGACGGTCGGCAGCAGGATCACCATGACCATTCCGAAGACCACTCCGAACATGGTCCGATTCTCGTCACCTGTCGCAGCCGACTCAAGGCATCCCCGCCCGAGATCGGCGTGTTCTCTGGCACACCGTCGACGTCACCGCCGCCGCGATCGGGCCGCGCCGAGCAGGCCGATGGTGATGCCGACGACGGCACCGCCGAGACCCCGCAGCTGCTGGTCGCGGCTCATCTTCTCGTGGTTGGCCAGCCCGCCGAGCAGGTCGGCGGCATCGGCGCCCGCAGAGGCCAGGAACCATCCCGAGGTGGCTGGTCCCCGTCGCAGGGCGCTGGCCAGCAGCAGTCCGCCGATGAGGGCGTCGCGATACCCCATCGACCGCAGGAGCAGGCTGGTGGTGGTGTCGGGCTCGGCGTCGTCACCCCACAACCGGTTGGCCGCCTCGGGTGCCACCAGGAACGAGACACCCGAGGCCAGGCGGATCGCGCCGACCACCACCGCCATGCCGTCGGCCCGAGCTTCACTCGATGCCCCCATCGTCTGCTCCCCCTGTCGCGGCGGTGTTGCCGGGCGCATCATGGCATCCTGGCCAACCGCCGCGCGATGCCCCGTCAGCCGCCCCCCGCCGCTACCCCGGCACCGAGCTCGGCCGGTGGCACGCCGACGACAACGCCAGCACCGACGAGTCGGTCGTCGTCCACCTGGCCCCGAGCACTTGCGCACCGAGGACTTCGGCAAGGTCCCCGGCTGATCGGTCCCTCTGGATCATCCGGATGCGGACGCGCCGATGCCCTCGCTCGACGGCGGCGGAACCGGAACGAGGGCATCGGACACACGAGACGGTAGCTGCCTCGCGTCTCATTGCGGCAATCGTCCCGGATCGCCCGGACGCACACGGCTGATCGACACCGGGACGCCCGACGCCAGCGGCATCCCGGTCAACGGGTCGACGTACGCGGTGCTGCTCGTGAGCTGCCCGGGGCCACCGTTCGATGCGCTGTGGGTCACCGATGCCACACCAGCCCGCACGCCGTCGTCGAGCGACACCACGGCGATCATCGACCCGTGCGCGGTCACCAGCTCGGCCCGATCGCCGTCGCCCAGACCGGCCGCTGCGGCGTCAGCGGGGTGGATGCGCACCACAGGATCGGCGCCAGCGCCGGCGTAGCGCACCGAGTTGCTCCACCCGACCTCCCGGCGAGGGGTGAGCACCAGGCCGGTCGGCGCCGGGCCGGCGTGCGCCGCCAGCCGCTCGAGCAGCACGGACGGTGCGATCTGCCATCGTCCGCCCGGCAGCATGGTGTCGTGCACCCAGCCGTGCTCGGGCGTCACGTCCAACCCGCGCGGCCCCGCCCCGAAGACCTCGTCGGCGTCGAGCGAGGAGTACGCCAGCAGTCCGCGCAGGTAGCCCTCGTCGGTGAGCCCGTCCACGTCGGCGCCAGCCGGCAGGTCGCCGCCCATGCGGCCCGACAGCCGGCTGAGCATCCACCAGACCGGTCGCCGCTCGGCCACCGGGTGGACCACCGGTCCCGTCGCCTGCACGCCGGGCCGCACGGACAGGTTGGCTGCCAGGGTGAGGTCGGACCGTTCGAGCTGTCCGGTGGCCGGCAACACGTGGGTGGCCAGCGCGGTGAGCTCACCGTCCATGACGTCGACGACGGCCAGGACGTCGAGCGACGCCAGAGCCGCTCGCATGCGGTCGGACTCGGGGAGCGCCGAGATCGGGTTGCCGCCGGTGACGACCAGCGCCCGCACGTTCCCGGCCTCGATCTCGTCGGCCAGCGCGACGGCCGGCACCTGTCCGATCACCCGGCCGAGCTCGGGACGCGAGGCGGGTCCCGGTGCGACGTCGCTCCGCGATCCCGGAGCGCGGGGGGCGCAGCCGGCCGAGCGGTCCGTCCTGGAAGCGCATGCCCCCGGGGCGATCGAGCGAACCGCTGAGGATCAACAGCACCCAGCGCAGCCACTCGACGATGATGCCGTCGTCGCCCATCGTCGTGCCGGTGCCGCACATCACGGCGAGCCGGCCCCGGTGCGTCCGGACCTCGGCCACGAGCCGCTCCACGGCCTCGATCTCGATGCCCGCCACCCGCGCTGCCCTCTCCACCGTGAAGGGAGCGAGCGCCGAGCGCAGCGCCTGGATGTCGGACGGAGCACAGAAGTCGCGGATCTCGTCACGATCGTGGCCGTCGGCCAGCAGCGCCGACGCGACCGCCGCGAGGAGCGCCACGTCGGCCCCCGGGCGGACCGCCAGGTGCTCGTCGGCCAGCCACGCGGTCTCCGTGCGGCGCGGATCGATCACCCAGAGCTTCCCGCCGAGTTGGCGATGGGTCCGCAGGTGGCGCACGGGGTCGGGGATGGTCGTGCCGTAGCCATGCGACACGACCGGGTTGGTGCCGACCAGCAGCAGCAGTCCCCCGGCGGCGGCGTCCCACACCGGGCTCAACATGGCGTTGCCCGCCACCAGCTCGGCCGCCACCAGCACGGGCGCGTTGTCGACGGTGGCCGCGGTGGCGAACGACCTGCTGCCGATCGAAGCCAGCCACAGGACCGAGGCGACCTGCCCGGCCGAGTCGTAGGCCATGCCGGTGGCCAGGTACAGCCCGACGGCGTCCGGCCCGCGGGCGTCGATGATCGGAGTGAGCGCCCCGGCCAGATCGTCGAGCAGCTCGTCCCACCCGACCTCGTCGCCGTGCAGCCGGGGCCGGTCGATCCGCCGGGGACCGTGGTGCCACTCGGCCAGGCCCCGACCCTTTGCGCACGTGTACCCCTTCGACACCGGGTGGCCGGCATCGCCCCGCACCCGCACGACCTGCTCACCGTCCACCGTCACGGTGATCCCGCACGCGGCCGCGCAGATGCGGCAGTACGACAGGACCTCTCGCGGCACCCTGCTAGCCAGCCGCAGCAGGGGAGGCCAGGGGTGCCGGCTTCGGCTCGCGGGGCAGGCCCAGCAGGCGCTCGCCGATGATGTTGCGCTGCACCTGGCTGGTGCCGCCGGCGATCCGACCGCCGGGCGCGGCCAGCATGCCCATGGCATCGGGGCCGTCGACCATGGCGTCGGCTCCGGCCAGGTCGCCGCGGAGCATGGCGACGTCGAACATCATCTCGGTGATGCCGAGCTTCATGAGCGAAGCCGCGGTGGAGGCGATCGGTCCCTGCCGTGTCGCCATGGCCTTGTACGCCGACCCCCGCACGAGCTGGGTGGCCAGGCGCTGCCGCTCGAGCGGTGCGAGGTCCCGGCCCTCCGACAGCGAGGTCATCGACTCGAGTCGCCGTTCGAGGCCGATCACCGCGGTTCCGATGTGCCCTCGCTCGGACGTCAGCACCGACATGCCCACGCCCCAGCCGCCGTGCAGCGGACCGAGCAGGCGGTCGACTGGCAGCGACACGTCGGTGAAGAAGACCTCGTCGAACTCGGCTTCGCCGGTCATCTGCCGCAGCGGGCGCACCTCGATGCCGGGAAGGTCCATCGGGCACAGGAAGAACGAGATGCCCTGGTGCTTGGGCACATCGGCGTCCGTGCGGGCCATGAGGATGCCCCAGTCGCTGTAGCGACCGCCGCTGCACCACACCTTCTGACCGTTGACGACGAATCGGTCGCCGTCCCGATCCGCGCGGGTGCTCAGACCACCGAGGTCGCTACCCGCCCCCGGCTCGCTGAAGAGCTGGCACCACACCCGATCGGCGTGCAAGGTGCGCTCGAGGTGCTCGGCCATCTGCGCGTCGGTCCCGAAGGCCAGGATCGATCCTCCGGTGAGCACCAGCCCGACCATGTTCAGCACCGGAGGCACGCCGGCCAGCGCGCACTCGAGCATCCAGGCCGCGTTGTGCTCAGGGGTGAGGCCCTGTCCGCCGACCGCCGCGGGCCAGTGGATCCCGGCGTAGCCGGCGTCGGCCAGCCGCTTCTGCCAGGCCACCCCCTGGACGATCAGGTCAGGCGGGCAGATCGCACCGTAGTCGCGCGGGGCGTGGGCCCGGTTGGCCGCCAGCCACTGCCGGGCGCCGGACTGGAACTCCCCCACAGACGTCACCGGGCGACCGTAGCCCCCGTCGACGCGGAAGGTGCCGGAGCAGCTCGTGGCCATGCCAAGCTGTGGAAATGACGACTGAAGACCCGGGTTCCTTCATCGACGACGACATCGAGATCGTGGTGCTCGAGATCCGTGCGGTCGACGAGATGGTCGGCAAGATCCGGGCGGCCGCCGCCGACCCCGGAACCGAGGCCGCCGTCGACGCCTGGCGGGCCGAGTACGGCCATGAGCGCTACCAGGAGCGGGGTCACGATCACGCGGTGGTCGGCGAGACGCTCATGTACCTCCACGACGCCCCCGACGGCATGCTCGTGCCCCACGCCCGCTATCCCGACGGCAACGAGAAGATCTACACCGACCTGGCCCACGCCGAGAGCGCCTTCTGACGTGCGGATCCTGATCGGCACCGACGGGTCCCCCGACGCCATCACCGCGGCGGTCCGCGCCGTCGAGCTGCTGGCCCACGCCGACGCCGTCACCCTCGTGTGCATCGTCGAGACCCCCGCCCTCGCATCGGCCGGTCTCGAGAGCGGCTTCGCCGGTGGAGTGGCCCGACCCGAGGAGGTCGACGCCGCCTGGGACGCGGTGCACGCCAACGCCAAGGTGGCACTCGATCGCACCGCTGCCGCGCTGGCCGGAACCGCCGCGCCGAGCGGAGCCGAGGTCGAGACCCGCGTCGAGATGGGCGCCCCCGGGCCCGACCTGTGCCGCCTGGCCGACGAGCTGTCGGCGGACGTCATCGCCGTCGGCTCCCGCGGTCAGGGCGCCATCCGTCGGGCCCTCATGGGCTCGGTCAGCACCCACGTGGTCAACAACGCCCCGTGCGCCGTGATGGTCCTGCGCTCCGGCACCGACTGACCCAGAGCTCGGGCTGGTCAGATGCCGTGCCGGGCCTCGATCCGGCCGGCGGCGATGGCGTCGACCAGCGCCGCGTGGTCGGCCTCGTTGGTGAGGGCGTAGGCCGCCGAGAAGGCGGCGATGGCCCGGTCGAAGGAGTCGCCCTTGCCGAGGTAGGCCGACAGCTGCACGGCGTCACCCGTGCGGGCGTGGGCCCGGGCCAGCGCCCAGGCACAGAGCGCGCCGTAGTAGCTGAGGTTGTTGAGGTCCATCTTCTCGAGGTCGCCCTGGCCCTTCACGTCCCAGAGCTGGCGGACGTAGTAGTCCCGTCCCGACCGGGGGCCCTCGCTCCACCCGAGGAACATGTCGCTGGCCGCCTGGGTCAGCCGTTGCCCGGTGACGACCCGCAGCCCGTTGTGACCGAGGGCCGACGCCCCGACGTAGGGCTCGAGCACCGAGGGCTGGGCCTCCTTCACCTGCAGGATCAGCCGGTCACCCTCGACGTGATCGGGGCCTTCGAGCAGCGCCACCCAGCACCGGGTGCCGACGCTGCCCACGCCCACGACCTTGCGGGCCACGTCGACGACCTCGAACCGGTCGAACAGGTCCTGGCGGTCCTCGGTCAGCGTCTCGCGGTAGCTGGCGATCATGGGCACGACGTCCTCGGCGAAGTCGGCACCGGTGTCTTCGAGGTGGACGAGCAGCGGCGGGTCCTCGGCGAACTGGAGCCGCCCGTCGACCGCATGGGTCAGCTTGTTGACGGCCCGGACATGGTCCTTGCGCTGCGCCTTGCGGACGTCTCGCTTGACCGTCGGCCGGTACTCCGGCGGGAAGTGGTCGATGACCTGCTTCACGTGGATGCGGTCGTACCAGAGGTCGAGGGTGCGCATCGAGCTCGATCCCGTGAGCCGCTCGCGGTAGGCCCGAGCGGCCGTGAGGACGACCTCGTCGCATTTGGCCGGCGAGTAGCCATGCGCCCGTGCGACCACGTGCAGGCTGGCGCACAGCCGCTTGACGTCCCACTCCCACGGCCCGGGCAGCGTCTCGTCGAAGTCGTTGATGTCGAACATCAGGTTGCGCTCGGGCGTGGCGAACTTCCCGAAGTTGGCGACGTGCGCATCGCCGCAGGCCTGCACCCGCAGTCCCGTGACCGGAGTGGTGGCCAGGTCCATGGCCATGATCGCGGCGCCGCCCCGGAAGAAGGCGAACGGCGACGCCGCCATGCGCCCGTAGCGGATCGGCACCAGCTCGGGCGCCCGCGAGTCTCCCTGCGCCTCGAGCACGTCGATCGGGTCACGTCGACCCGACCACGGCGTCCAGTCGGCGTGCGACGACCGGGGCACGGTCTTGCGGAGGGACCGTCCGGCGTCCTCCCGTTCCTCACGCGTGGTGGGCCGCGCATCGCGTCGGAAGGCCCAAAGGGCGTCGGCCGCCGCGTGGCGCCCGGCGTTCGAGGGGTGGGAATCGGTCATGCCGCAGCATAAGCACCCGCACCGGTGGCGTTTGCTGGCAGGCTCGGGTGCATGTCCGAACCAGGATCCGAGTCGAGTGCCGAGGGACCCCGGCCGGTGGCGGTCGACCTGGCCGACTTCGATGCCGTGGGCATCGTCAGCGATGTCCTCGTGTCGCTGCGGGCCCACACGATGGCTGAGCTCGACCGACACTGCGGCCACGCTGTCGGCACCCGACGGCTGGCACCGGGTGGTCATGACCGCACGCGAGAGCGGCCACGTCGTCGTGGGCGTGCGCTACGAGCGGCTCAGCACGTCACGGCTCAAGAACGTGGCCGGTGCGCTGGCCGGGCGGGGCTGGCAGCTCGACGACGACGGCGAGGGCGCCACCATCCGTTTCCCCCCTGGCACCTACGCCACCACACCGGCCTTCGAGCTGCTGGCGGCCGCCACCCTTTCGGGGGCGCCGAGCGACGTCCGCACGGTCACGGCCAGGGATGCCACCGGCAGCACGATCGACCTCCACCCACCGGAACTTGCGTAGGAATCCGGCGCCTGCTGCGGGTTTTCTACGCATGAACGGTGGTGGGAACGGGATCAGGTGGGCAGGACGGTGTCGGTGTCGCGGCCGGACTTGAGCAGGGTGCCGGCCAGCACGCCGGTGGGGACGTTGGCGTCCACGGTGAGCCGACCGTTGACGAACACCTTCGCCACGCCCTGGGCCTCGGCAACCAGGCCGGCCGGCCCCGCTCGGCAGGTCGTGCACCATGTGGACCTCGCCGGCGTCGATGGTGGCCGGGTCGAACAGCACGAGGTCGGCGATCCAGCCCTCGGCCACCCGTCCCCGGTCGCGCAGGCCGAACAGCCGGGCCGGCACGTCGGTCAGGTGGTGCACGGCCTCCTCGAGCCCGATGAGCTGCTTGCCCCGCAGGCAGTCGCCGAGGAACTCGGTCGTGTACGGCGCCCCGCACATGCGGTCGAGGTGGGCGCCGGCATCGGACCCGCCGAGCATGGCGTAGCCCGAGCGCCAGGCGTCGACCCGCATGCGCCAGCTCTCCGGCGTCGTCGTCGGTCGGTGCCGGGCCACAGCACCGTGCGCAGGTCGTCGGCCAGCACGATGTCGAGCAGGGCGAAGAACTCGCGCACGCCGCGCTCGCGGGCGATGTCGGCGACCAGGCGGCCCTTGAGCCCCTCGTTGGCCGGCGCTGAACGTGTCGCCGATGCGGTAGCGGCCCCAGCCGGTGAGACGGCCGAACACGCCGGCCTCGGGCGCCGTCGGCCCGGTTCTCCATGAGGATGCGGGTCTCGGTGTCGGCCAGCTTCGCCATGCGCTCGTCGACCGGCAGCGACAGGATCTCGCCCCAGTCGGGCAGCTGGTTGAGCGCGCAGTAGGTGAGGAAGCTCATGTTCATGCCGACGAGCGTGGGCATGGTGAGCGCCACGACCCGGGCCCCGCGGCGCTTCGGCCTCGGCCGAGGCCTCGAGCTGGCCGGCCGAGCGCTCGGGCACGGCCGAGTCGACGGTCAGCACGTTCCAGTTGATCGGCCGCTGGCCCCGAAGGCTCATGTCGATCATGAGGTCGATCTCACGGTCCTCGAAGCCGCTGAGGCAGCCGTCGGTGACCCATTCGAGCGTGGTGCCCGGGTGCTCGCCGACCTCGTCGCACAGGCGCGAGCAGCTCGTCGGGCGTGGCCCATCGCGACGGCACCGGCTCGCCCGGAGCCGTCGGAGTGGGTGAAGCTCTGCGTGGTCGAGAACCCGAGCCCGCCGACCTCGAGCGCCTCGCCCAGCAGCGCGCGCATCTGGGCGATCTGCTCCGGCGTCGCCTCGTTGCCGACCGCGTCGTCGCCCATGACCTCGCGGCGCAGCGCGCAGTGCCCGACGAGGAACGCGGCGTTGACGCCGAGGTTGCCGTCGAGGGCGTCGAGGTAGTCGCCGAAGGTGGTCCACGTCCACGGCACGCCCTGCTGCAGCGCCGGCTTGGCCATGCCCTCGACCTTGGCCATCATGTCGATCAGGTAGTCGGCGCCGTCGCCGCTGACCGGGGCCAGGGTGAAGCCGCAGTTGCCGGCCACGATCGACGTCACGCCGTGCAGGCTCGACGGCGTGGCCATCGGGTCCCAGAAGAGCTGGGCGTCGTAGTGCGTGTGCGGATCGACGAACCCCGGGCAGAGCACCAGGCCAGCGGCCTCGATGACCTCGGTCGGCATCCTCGTCGACCTGGCCGACGGCCACGATGCGGCCGTCGCGCACCGCGACGTCGGCCACGAACCCGGCGCTCCGGTGCCGTCGACGACGGTGGCGCCCTTGATGAGATAGTCCAGCATCTGCGCTCCTCCTGCGATCTCAGCTCCTGACCGTAGCGTCTCCCGCAGCCGCTCATTTCTGACGCATCGTCAGAAACCATGGCAGGCTCGCAGCGGCGACTCGCCACGTCCACCCTCACCCCTCCCCGTCACCCTGCGAACCGAGGCCCTCCGTGACCGACTCCACGCCCTACGAAGCCATCATCGTCGACGACCCCGCGCCGCTCGTCCGGCGCATCACGCTCAACCGACCCGAGAAGCGCAACGCGCTCAACTACAGCGCTGCGGGGCGAGATCATCGCGGCCCTGCAGGCCGCCGACCGCGACGACGAGGTGCACGTCTCGATCGTGCGGGGCGCCGGCAGCTGCTTCTCGGCCGGCTACGACCTGGGCGGCGGCAACGAGGGCCAGGACATGCCGTGGTTCACCGCGGCCGGCGACGGGCAGTGGCCCCGCCACGTCACCGAGGGCTGGATGGGCATCTGGGACCTGGCCAAGCCGGTGATCGCCCAGGTGCACGGCTACTGCCTGGCCGGCGGCAGCGAGCTGGCCACCGGCTGCGACCTGGTCTACGTGGCCGAGGACGCCAAGATGGGCTATCCGGCCGTGCGCTTCGGCGTGCCGGACATGCAGTTCCACGCCTGGTTCCTGGGCATGCGGGCCGCCATGGAGATGATGGTCACCGGCGACTCGATCTCGGGCACCGAGGCGGTGCGCCTCGGCTGGGCCAACCGGGCCTTCCCGGTCGACGAGCTCGACGAGAACGTGGTGCGGATCGCCGAGCGCATCGCGCTCGTGCCGCCCGACATCGCCCAGCTCAACAAGCGCACGGTGCACAAGGCGATGGAGATCATGGGCCTGCGCACCGCCATCCGCTCGGGCACCGAGATCTGCGCGCTCGGCATCGAACAGGAGAGCTTCAAGAAGTTCGTCGACGAGGAGCTCCCGAAGGGCCTGACGCAGGCGCTGCAGAAGCGCGACGCGCCCGTTCGGCGACTACCGAACAGAGGGGTGACGAAGGGGTGACAGAAATCGATGTCTGAGCGAAGCTGAACCCGGGTAGAACAGACGTCACCTGCACCCGACGCCCGTAGCGGTCGAGCCTGGGAGGGATGGCATGGGCCAGCAGCGCGACCAGGTCATCGACCTGCGCGACGACGCGCCCCGCACGGCGTTCGTGCTCGCCGGAGGCGCCACGCGGGGAGCCATCCAGGTCGGCATGTTGGCCGCACTGACCGAGCGGGGCATCGTGCCCGACGTGGTGGTGGGCACCTCGGTCGGGGCCATGAACGGCGCGGCCTACGTTGCCGACGCCACCCCCGAGGGCATCGAGCGGCTCGACCGTACGTGGGGAGATGCCCGCACGTCCCGGATCTTCCCGCTCGCGCCCCGCTCGATCGTGGAGAACGTGCGCGAGCGCCGCGGGTACCTGTTCCCCAACCACGGCATCCAGCGACTGGATCACGGAGCCATCTCGACCACGAGCGCCTGGAGGACCTCCCGATCCCCCTGCACGTCGTGGCCACCGCCGTCGACGACGGGCGACCGGTGCGGCTGTCGCGGGGCGATGCCCTCACCGCGCTGCTGGCCAGCTCCGCCATCCCCGGGGTCTTCCCGCCGGTTTCGATCGACGGCACGCTCCTCTACGACGGCGGCGTGGCGGCGGACGTCCCGCTGTCGCAGGCGCTGGATCTCCGGCCGACCCGGGTGTTCGTCCTGCCGACGCTCGCCGACGACACCCCTCGTCCCACGGCGTGGCTCCTCCTCGATCGGGTCTTCGGCCGACCGGCGGAGGCCCAGGAGGTGCCGCCTCACCCCGGCGTCGAGGTCCAGTGGCTCCCGGCCCCCGCGTTCACCGGCAACCCGTACAGCTTCCGCGACAGCCGCCGGCTCATCGACGAAGCGCACGCGCTCACCGAAGCGCACCTCGACCGGCTCGAGTGGATCGACGATGACGCCACGCCGTCGGTCGGAGTCGGCGTAGCCGGCCCGGCCCGGCCGACGCGGTCGATCAGGCGTCGAACGCGAAGAACATGATCTGGGTGGCGTAGGCCACGAGGCGCCGATCGGTCGGGTCCCACAGCGCCATCTCGACCGAGGCGTAGCCGTCGCCGGCGTGGCGGGCCCGGTTGTGGGCCAGGAGCCACCCGGGCCGGGCCGAGCCCAGCAGGTGGATGGTGAAGTCCGCGCTCGGGCCGAACCAGTTGCCCTCATCGGGGCCGATCCGCTGGAACACCGCACCGGGCATGGTGTCGCACAAGACGATGGCCCCGATCGGGTCGAGCGTGCCGTCGTCGAGCAGCGGCGGAGTCATCGAGGCGGTACCAGTAGACGATCTCGGCCGGCCCCTCCTCGAACGGCTCCCACGGCGGGCGGCCCGTCGCCGGGCGGCACTCGACGATCTCCTCCCAGAACGGCATGGGCGGCCGGTCGAACTCGAAGTCGACGCCGTCGGGGATCGGGTCGCGGTACGAACGAAGGGTCTCGGGTGGGTCGACCTCGGGGAAGGTCAGGTCGGTGAACTCGAAGCCCCGGCGGGCCGCCCCGAACACCGCGACCGCGGTCAGCCCGGCCTTGGCCCCGGGGTTGCGCACCGTGGCGGACAGCTGCGACATCGACCGGCCCCGGCGCAGCACGGTGACGTCGATCTCGACCGGGCCGGTGGCCACCTGGCCGGCGAAGACCGCGGAGAGGCTGCGCAGGGTCTGACCGGGATCGTCGAGGGTCGCGCCCATGGCCCGGGCCGCGAGCGCGGCGGCCACGCCGCCCTGCGGCACGACCAGCAGCATCCAGCGGTCGTCGATGGTGGCCGTGAACCGCACGTGACCTCCAGCGGCCGTCCCGGCCTGCGGGGTGACCGCCAGATCCTCCCAACCCGAAGTACCCATGGCCGCCGACCCTACCGAGCGACGCGTCGGGCACCGTGGCGAATATCCGAACGAGGCTTCGCGGGAGATCCACCCAGATCGAGGGGAACAAGTTGCCGTGCACGCCGTACGGCACCCGGTGCCGACGGGGTGGTCACGGCCCGTCGATCCGTGCCGAGACGCGGACCACCCGACCGATGGAGGCGAGGATCGCTCCCATGGTCGGGTGGTCATTGCATCCGTGGGTCAGGCCAGCGCCTTCGCCTTGAGGCTGTTGAACTCGGCCTGGTCGATCGTGCCGGCGTCGAGCAGCTCCTTCGCCTTGGCGATCTGATCGCTCGGGCTTCCGGACGAGGCCACCGACTGCACGTAGGTGTCGAAGTCGGCCTGGGCAGCCTTCTGCTGGGCCTGCGAGCGCAGGGCCATGCCCTTGCCGCGGACGATCAGGTAGACGAGGACCGTGATCGGCGTGAAGAAGATCAGGCAGATCACCCAGATCGCCTTGACCACGCCGGACTCCTCGTGGTCACGGAAGAGATCGATGAACACCTGGAACAGGATCATGATCCAGATGAAGAAGAAGAAGAACACGAGCATCGACCAGAGAACGTCGGTGAGCGTGATGTCGGCCAGGATCATGTGTGGACCTCGCTTGTTGGTTACTCGCCCGGATGGCGGATCAAGACTAGGGCGGAACGTAGCATCGGCTGGCTGATGCAGAATGCACCAACACACATTGATCTGACGTTGAGCTGCCCTTGAGCTGACGGTCGGTCCGAGCGAGCGCAAGGCCGGTACGGTCCGCCCCGACCAGATCCTGGCGTGTCCACGAGGAGCGAACCGTGCCGACCTATGTCGACCTGAGCCACACGATCCACAACGGGATGGTGACCTACCCGGGGCTGCCGGCCGCGGAGCTGGGCACCGTGCTCTCGCGAGAGGAGAGCCGAGCTCGCTACGCCGCCGGCGTGGAGTTCCACATCGGGACGGCGACGCTGTGCACCAACACCGGCACCTACCTCGACACGCCGGCCCATCGCTACGAGGACGGCTGGGACCTGACCGGGCTCCCGCTCGACCGGTGCGTGGACCTGCCGACGGTGGTCGTCGACATCCCGGCCGACGTAACGAACCGACCCTTCGGGTTCGCCGCCTCGCACCTCGATGGGCTCGAGCTCGCCGGCGCGGCCGTGCTGCTGCGCACCGGGTGGAGCGAGCACTGGGGCACCGACGCCTACGCCAGCTCGGACCACCCGTATCTGACGGCCGAGGGCACAGCCGCCCTGGTCGGCGCCGGGGCGACGCTGGTCGGCATCGACTCGCTGAACATCGATTCGACGGTGGGTGACGACCGGCCCGCGCACTCGGGGCTGCTGGCGGCCGGCATCCCGATCGTCGAGCACCTCACCGCGCTGTCGGGAATGCCGGCCACCGGTGCCCGCTTCACCGCCGTCCCGATCAAGGTGGCCGGCCTCGGCACCTTCTCGGTGCGGGCGTTCGCCACGATCGCGCGACCGCCAGGTGATCGAGCGAGGTCGTGTTCGACGCGCACGACGTGACGCTCCTGGCCGAGTTCTGGGCCGCGCTCACGGGTGGCACGGTGCGCCCGCGCTCCGACGAGTGGGCCCAGGTCATGCCGTCCCGTCCCGACGGCCTGACGCTCGCGTTCCAGCGGGTGCCGGAAGCGAAGACGGTGAAGAACCGTCTGCACCTCGACATCACGTCCAACGACATCGAAGCCGACACCGTCCGAGCGGTCGAGCTCGGTGCGACCGCGCAAGGACCCGTCGTGACCGACGAGCAGGGACGGTTCCAGGTGCTGCTCGACCCCGAGGGCAACGAGTTCTGCCTCGTCGAATGACTTCGATCGAACAGATCTGCGCGGACCAGATCGAGCGGTGTCAGGGGTTTCACCCACTCCGGAGGATGACCGGCACCCCGCAGCCGTACCAAGATGGCGACCGTTCGAATGCGCCGACGATCAGGAGGCTGACCATGGCCAAGACGTTCAAGGGCAAGATCGCAGCTCGACATCCGCGACTCCGAGCCGGACTGGGAGCCGTTCCTGGCGCCGAAGGCCGCGGAGGGCGCGCCCGAACGTGCTGCTGCTGGCCTGGGACGACCTCGGCTACGCCACCATGGACTGCTTCGGCGGACCGGTCGAGTGCCCGAACATGGCGCGCATCGCCGACATGGGCGTGAGGTTCTCGAACTTCCACACGACTGCGCTGTGCTCGCCGACGCGGGCGTCGCTGCTGACCGGGCGCAACGCGACGACCAACGGCATGGCCACCATCGCCGAGTTCGCCTCGGGCTTCCCCGGCATCTCGACCCGCATCCCGTTCGAGAGCGGCTTCATCTCCGAGGTGCTCGCCGAGCACGGCTACAACACCTACTGCGTCGGCAAGTGGCACCTGACGCCCGGGCGAGGAGTGCAACCTCGCCGCGTACAAGGGCCGCTGGCCGCTCGGCCGGGGCTTCGAGCGCTTCTACGGCTGGCTCGGCGGCGAGACGAACTCGTACTTCCCGGACCTGGTGCACGACAACCACCCGATCGAGCCGCCCGGCCGCCCCGAGGACGGCTACCACCTGGCCGACGACATGGCCGACAAGGCGGTCGAGTTCATCCGCGACGCCAAGGTCATCGACCCCGACAAGCCGTTCTTCATGTACCTCGCCCCGCAGGCCGGCCACGCCCCCCACCTCGTCGCCGCTCGAGTGGGCCGACCGCTACAAGGGCGTGTTCGACGAGGGCTACGAGGCGATCCGCGCCGGCATCCTCGCCCGCCAGATCGAGCTGGGCCTGCTGCCCGAGGGCACCGAGCTGTCGCCGATCAACCCCCACGGCGAGCCCGACCGCACCGGCCCCGACGGCCAGCCCTGGCCGCTGCTCGACACCGTCCGCCCGTGGGACATCGCTGAGCGACGACGAGAAGCGCCTGTTCACCCGCATGGCCGAGGTGTTCGCCGGCTACATCTCCTACTACGACGACCGCCTCGGGCGAGGTGCTCGACTACCTCGAGGAGTCGGGCCAGCTCGACAACACCATCATCGTCGTCGTGTCCGACAACGGCGCCAGCGGCGAGGGCGGCCCGAACGGCAGCTTCAACGAGTGGCGCTTCTTCAACGGCGTGCCCGACACCACCGAGACCACGATGCCCCACATCGACGAGCTCGGCACCCCGGCGTCGAACAACCACTACAACACCGGCTGGGCCTGGGCGCTCGACACGCCGTTCCCGTACTGGAAGCGCTGGGCCGGGCGCCGAGGGCGGCGTCGCCGACATGTGCCTGGTCGTCCTGGCCGGCCAAGATCGCCGGCGTCGACGGAGATCCGTCACCAGTACATCCACGCCGTCGACGTCGTCCCGACGATCTACGAGCTGCTCGGCATCGAGCCGCCCGAGGTGCTCAAGGGCTACCCGCAGAACCCGATCGAGGGCGAGAGCTTCGCGGCCGCGCTCACCGACGCCGACGGTGCCGGGCAAGTCGACGCAGTTCTACACGATGCTCGGCCAGCGCTCGATCTACCACGAGGGCTGGCTGGCCTGCACGGTGCACCCGCCGCTCAGCGGCTGGGGCAACTTCGAGAAGGACGAGTGGGAGCTGTTCCACCTCGAGGCCGACCGGTCCCAGACCGACGAACCTGGCCGCGGACGAACCCGAGCGGCTCGAGCAGCTCGAAGGGCCTGTGGTTCTACTACGCCGGCATCTACAACGGCCTGCCGCTCGACGACCGCTCGGCGCTCGAGCAGGTGCTGGCCGAGCGCCCCCGCGCCGGCCGCGCCCCGCGACCAGTACATCTTCTACCCGAACTGCGCCGACGTGCCCGAGTCGGCCGGACCGGCGCGTCCCCGGCCGCTCGTACACGATCGCCGCCGGCGTGCAACGTCGACTCGGCCGACGTCGAGGGCGTGATCTGGGCCGCCGGCGGCGTGCCCGGCGGCCACAGCCTGTACGTGAAGGACGGGCGCCTCCGCTACACGTTCAACTGGGTCGGCACCACCCTCCAGGACGTCGATCGCCGACCGCGACCTGCACGCGTCGGTGCCCACGTCTGCACCGCCGAGTTCGCGGCCAGCGGACCGAGCGCCGACCCGGCGATGCCGGGCACTGCCGGCACCCTGACGCTCTACGTCGACGACGCAGGCGGTCGGCTCCGGCGAGATCGTCACCCAGCCCGGCTACTTCTGCCTGACCGGCGACGGCATCTGCGTCGGCCGCGACAGCGCCTCGGCCGTCACGCCCGAGTACCAGGCGCCCGTTCCCGTTCACCGGCGGCACGATCGACAAGGTCGTGGTCGACGTGTCCGGCGACCGCTACGTCGACCACGAGGCCCAGGTCCGCGCCTGGTTCTCGATCGACTGATCAGGTGCCGTCGTCGTCGCCGCGGAGGAACACCCGGGCGACGAACGGCGAGGTCATGGCCCGGAGCGAGCGCGCTGTAGTCGAGCTCGAAGCGCACCTCGGCTCCCACCGGCAGCGGGCGTCGGCCCGGCGTCGAGGACGAGGTGGTCGCTGCTGGCACCGAGGATCGTCAGCCCGTCCGGGCGCGCGCGAGGCCGGCGGGGTCGACGTCCTGGCGGCCCGAGGGCCAGGATCGTCCGCGGGATGCTCGCCCCGGTCCGGCCTCGAGCGGCTGCGGACCGAACGCGGTCTGGCTGATCTCGCCCCAGGGCTGCGTCGGCTTCGACCTTCGACTCGATGACCTCGGCGACGAGGGTGAACGCGTCGGTGCGCAGGCCGTCGATCGGACGCCGGTGCAGCGGCTCGCGGCCGAGCAGGATCGACTCGCCGAGCCGGAGGTCGTTGACCCGGCCGACGTCGGTCTCGGCCGAGCGCCCAGTCGAGGTTGGCCGAGTTGCCGCCCGAGACGATGTCGAGGGCGATCCCGAGCGTCGCCTCGAGCGACGTCGGCCAGAGCCGGACAGCTCGGCCATGTTGCGCGGCGTCGGGGGCGACGCCGCTCTGGCAGGCGAGGTTGGTGCCGATGCCCCGCAGGTCGAGGTTCGGGAAGCGCAGCGTCTGACGGGCGACGCCTTCGAGGTCGCCGGGCAGGATGCCCTCGCGGAGGTCGCCGAGCTCGACCATGAGCACGACCCCGTGTCGCCGGCGCTCGACCTGGGCGGCGGTCGACAGGCGATCGAGGACGTCGAGCTCGGTGTTGAGGCTCACGTCGGCGTGTGCTCGACGACCCGGTCGACCTGGCTGAGCATCGGCGACCGGATCAGCGTCATCGGCGCCGCCGACGCCCGGCCCGACGCAGTCGCTTCGACGTTCTCGATCCGCGACTCGCCGATCGACGGTGACCCCGGCCTGCAGCAGCTCGCGGGCGACCTCGGGCGAGCCGAGCGTCGCCTTGGTGACGCCGGTGACCGACGATGCCCACGCTCGGCCGAGGCGATCGACGAGGATGCGGGCGTTGTGGTGGATCCGGTCGAGGCGGATCTCGAGCCTCGGGGCGGTCACGTCGCCGCGCTGGCGAGCCTCGGCTGCGAGCTCGGGAAAGGCCCGGAGGACCATGTCGACCAGGCGGTGCGGGGAGCGGGTGAGCGCGTCGGTGGCCGGGATGCCGAGCTCGAGCTCGTAGAGCGTGATGGCGGCGGTGACCTCGGCGTCGGTCATGTTCTCGTGGTTGATCGTGAGGCCGATGACCTTGGTGTCGGCGAACGTCTCGATCAGGTTGATCTCGCTGGCCGGCGTGGGCATCGGCGACGTCGGGGAAGTCGCCGAGCCGCGTGCGGGCCGGCGCGTGCTGCAGGACGACGCGCCTGGGGCTGGCTGCCGCGGAGGATGAAGGTCGACGTGAGGTAGGCCGGGTGGCTGAGCGCGCCCTGGCCCTCGATGATGATCACGTCGGGGTGCTCGCCCTCGAAGGCCTCGACGACCGTCGACTCCATCTCGCCGGAGCAGAACTGGCAGGGGATGGCGTCGAGCGCCACGCCGTAGCGGGCGCCCTGGATCAGGCCGGTCTGGCCGGTGCCGACCAGGACCGCCTTGATGCCCCGGTCGTTGAGGGCCTGGGTGAGGATCGTGGCGGTCGTGCGCTTGCCGATGGCGCCGTCGGTGCCGAGCACGGCGATGCGGGGGCAGTCGACGGTCGGCGATGCGGCCGCTGAACATGCGCAGGTCCTTCTTGTCGCGCGGTCGGCGCACGTCGAGGATCGTCGACGCCGTGCCGACGCGGCCGCAGCGGCGAACTCGGGGTCGTCGTTCAGGAACTCGTGCAGGCCGTTGACGATGTTCATGCCCGGGACGATGGCGTCGAGCACGACCGTCCGCTCGACGGCCGAGAGCATGCCGCTCGACGGCGCCATGCCGAAGATGAAGTAGTCCGGGACCCGACCGGCCCGGGCGACGGCGTCGTCGAGGTCGGCGCAGATCGGGATGCCGTTCGGCTCGTCGCCGAGCACCTCGCCGGCGTCGAGGCCGGCCTGCTCGCTGTCGATGACCGACAGGATCTCGTAGCGCTCCGAGTGGCGGACGAGGCCGTTGGCCGTCTTGCCGTCGATGGCGCCGAAGTTCGCCTCGCAGTAGACGACGGCCGTCGGCGATCGGACGAGACGGAACGGCGGATGAAGGGATGGGACATGGCACTCCTCGAGGTGGGCTCAGAGGAGGCGACCGAATGGGTCCGACCAGGTATCGGCCGGAGAAAGGAGAGGTCCCCGCTAAGTACGGTTGAGGGCGCAAGCTACCCCAGATCGGCACGATCACCGAGTCGACCGGGCCGCCGCCCGCCGTCGAACGTCGGGGGTGAGCGTGCAGCAGCTGGGACACGTCGCAACCCGTCGTCGAAGCGCCTCGATGCCCGTCCGCTGGAACAGCCGGGACCGCCCGGTGACCGTGGCGTGGTCGCCCTGCACCCGCAGCCACGAGCCCTCGTACATGGCCAGCACCGGGCAGTCGTTCTCCTCGAGGAACTCCTCGATGCGCTCCTCGCGGGTCTCGCCCATGAAGGTCGAGTCGGGGTCGGCGTCGACGTAGTGGAGGTTGATCTGGAACGGCACCAGGCCGCAGCGCGTCGAACGTCGGCGGCCGGCAGATGGGCATGTCGTTGGTGGTGCGGATGGTCGGGCAGGCGACGTTGGTGCCCGCCGACGCCCCCATGTAGCGGGTGGCTCCGTCGCGGACGTGGCAGCCGCAGCCCGTCGATGACGTCGAGGCCGTAGAGCGAGTCGAGCAGGCGGAACGTGTTGCCGCCGCCCATCATCACCACGTCGGCGTCGAGGATCGCCCGGTCCGGAGCGCGACGACCGGTGGGCCGACACGCACCTCGATGCCGAACGCTCCGAGCGCGTGCGGTGACCCGATCGGCGTAGTCGTCCCAGTCGGCCAGGGCGAAGGGGACGAAGGTGACGGTGTCGCCCGCCACCACCTCGGCGAACGCCTCGGCGGCGTGGCGCGAACATCGGGCTGCCGTGGTTCGTCGAGTTCGACAGCAGCAGCAGGTCCACCGCGGCCATTGTGGTCGGGACCGCCGGTCGACCTCGCATCGGCTCAGAACGGGAACTCTGGCCAAAGTATTGACACTCTTACTGACAATACCTACGCTCGACTCATGACTGAGACGCGACGCATCGCCATCGTGGGCGACGCCGGCCACTACGTCGGCCCGGAGCTGGCCCGCCACCTGGCCGCCCGTGGCCACGATCTCGTCCTCGGTGATCCGGACGAGGCACTCGTGGCCGAGCTGGAAGCCGACGGCACCCAGGTCGAAGTGGTGGAGCGGGTCCGCAACCTGACCCGCCCCGAGTCAGCGCCCGCGCTCGTGGCCGCCGCCCTCGCCCGCTTCGGACGGGTCGACTCGGCGGTGGCCTTCTCCGGCCAGATCGTGACCGGACGGTTCACCAACTCCAGCATCGACGACCTGCGCTCGGTCGTGTCGGGGTGCCTGGAGGGGCCGTACCACTTCCTCAAGGCAGTGGTGGATCCGATGATCGAGCAGGGCGAAGGGCAGATCCTCCTCGTGACCAGTGCGGCCGGGGCCCGACCGACGCCGGGCGCTCCGCTCTACTCGGCGGCTCGGGCCGGAGCCACCATGCTGGCCCGCAACGTGGCCGGCGAGGTGGCCCGCAACGGCGTGCAGGTGAACGCGGTGGGCACCAACTTCATGGACTTCCCCGAGTTCCTGGCCGCCAGCGGCGCCAACGATCCCGAGGTCCGGGCCAAGATCGAGGCGCAGGTACCGCTCGGCCGGCTCGGCACCATGGCCGAGTTCGCGTCGTTCTGCATGCCCTTCCTCGACGGGTCGAGCCGGTTCACCACCGGCCAGTTCATCGCCTACGCCGGCGGCTGGGCCTGAACGACGGGCATCTACCCGACGAGTTGGCATGATGGCGGGATGCCCCGCTCCAGCTGGAACCCCTGTGACGGCGCCATCACGCTGGCCCCGAGCATGTTGGCCGCCGACTTCGGACACCTCGCTGACGCCGTCGCCGCGCTCGAGGGCAGCGGCGCCGAACGGCTGCACGTCGATGTGATGGACGGCGTCTTCGTGCCGAACTTCACCTTCGGGACCGACACCGTGCGGGCTCTGCGGCGCGAGACCGACCTGCCACTCGAGCTGCACCTGATGATCACCGAACCCGACCGCCACCTCGAGACGTTCGCCGAGGCCGGTGCCGACGGCATCACCGTGCACTACGAGGCCTGCCCCCACCTGCACCGCACGCTCACCCAGATCCGGGCGCTCGACTGCCGTTCGGGTGCTGCCATCAACCCCAGCACCCCGGCAGCGAACCTCGACGATGTGCTGGAGGTGTGCGATCTGGCGTTGGTGATGACGATCGATCCGGGCTTCGGCGGGCAGAAGCTGATCCCTCGCACGTTGACCAAGGTCGAGCGGGTCCGGGCCGAGATCGAGCGCCAAGGCCTGCCAACTGATCTCGAGGTCGACGGTGGGGTCGACGCGTCCAACGCCCGGGCCTGCGTCGAGGCCGGCGCCAACGTGCTGGTGGCCGGCACCGCGGTGTTCGGCCACCCGTCGGGTCCCGCCGCCGGTGGCCGAGCGGTGCTGGCCGCAGCAGGCTCGTAGGCCCTCAGGGCATGGTTTCGCCCACCAGCTCGAAGGTGTTGGCCACCTCGTAGGGACGACGTTCGATGTCGGCCAGCGCGCCACCCACATCGACCCGGGCCACCGGTTGCGGACGGGCGCAGTAGACGTACGCCGTCGCGCAGTAGTCGTCGATCCGCTCAGCGATGCCCCACGCGTGCAGCCCGGGCACCATGTCGCGGATCCAGCCCTCCCCGGCCACCGGGTTCGTCTTCTCGTAGGCCTCGAGCGCTGCCTCCTGCCCGGTGGGGAAGAACGCCGAGCCGATCTGCTGGATGGTCACCCTCAGGTCGCGCTGGAACATGATCGGGTCGAGCAGGTGCCAGCGGTAGAAGCTCAGGAGGTCCGGGTTGCCCTCGAGGGTCGGCCCCCCTGGCTCCTCCCCCTCCTTCACCCGCAGCGGCGCACCGCTGTAGAGCGAGTCGAAGCGCCCCATGCCCCACGCGCTGCCGACGTAATCCTCCAGGCCCGTCCCGCAGATCGTCGGGAACTCGTCGTCGCCGTCGATGTAGGCCTTCACCTCGCCCTCGCCGTACCAGTCACCTGCGTCGATCACCCGCACCCCGACGTTGCAGCCGAAGAACCGGCCCGGCCCCTCGAACCCGTCGGCGATGACGAAGTCCCGCCGCAGCGTCGTCGGGTTCTCCCGCCGGAACGTGGCGTGCAGGTAGCCGATCTCGACGGGCAGCTCGGCGTGCAGCGAACAGTCGAGCTGGTAGTAGAGGATCGTGCCCCGAGCGGCCTCGTTCACGACCTCGACCCGCACACCCCCGCGGAACGGCATCGGGGCGTAGGAGTTGTAGCCCCGCCCCTCGAGCACGGACATGACAGCGGACTGCATCGGCACCTGACGACCGTGGGGCAATCCGAAGAAGTCGACGACCGGGACCGAGATGCTGGGCTCCTCCGCCCCGTCGTAGAACACCTCGAGCATCAACGCCCGGAGCCGCTCGGGTGGGGCCGGAAGCATCGTCAGCCAGAAGTGGCGGATCACACCGGGGCCCACGAGGTCGGCCAGCACCACCCGCTCACCCGCCCGGATCCGTCGGCTGGGTGCACCCTTACGACCGTTGGCCGCCCGGCCACCGCTGCCGCGTGCGCCGGTCGGGTTCTCGAAGGTCACGGCCCGACAGTCGTAGCTCGGATCGATGAAGGCCGGGTTGGTCGTGGGCGCCTCGAACATCGGTGCTCTCCTCCGCAGTGGTCGGCTGATGCTGACACCTGGTGAAATCGGGTTCAACCACCATCTTCGGAGAGGAGCATCAGCGGATCGAACTGCCCCGCACCACCAGCTCGGGTCGCAGCACCTCCTCCCGGAAGTCGCTGTGGCGCACAAGTTCCGGATCGAGCTCGATGCCCCGTGCCTTCAAGGCGGCCCCGTAGCCCGACAGGCGCGACTCGGCGGTGCTGACCCGCTTTGGTCCGGTGACGATGCCGACCCGGTGGGCGCCGCCATCGAGCAGATGGTCGACCGCCTGTCGGGCACCGGCTCGGCCGTTGACGACGACCGAGTCGATGCCGCCACCTTTCGGTCGGCGATCCACGGCCACGACGGGCACGCCGGCCCGCTGGAGGCGGTCGAGGTTCGATCGTGACGACGACGACATCGCGATGATCACGCCCGCCACCCGATCGGAGATGGCCACGTCGACGCAGGCCGACTCCTTGGACGGGTCCTCGTCGGAGTTGCAGAGCACCAGGCGGTGGTCTGCGGCCTGAGCCACGTCCTCGACCCCGCGGATCATGGTGGTGAAGAACGGGTTCTGGACGTCGGCCACGATGGCGGCCCACACGGTGGTGCGCTGGCGGCGCAGCGCCCGGGCCGGACCGGACGGCAGGTACCCGAGCTCGACGGCCGCCTCGCGCACGCGCACGGCCCGATCGTCGGACACGGGGCTCGATCCGTTGAGCACGCGCGACACGGTGGCCGGACTCACACTCGTAGAGGGGTGCGCCAACCCGATCGGATCACCTGACGGGACGTTGAAATCGATTTCGCCCTCCGTTCGCCTGCTCGGGAACGTGGACGCGGAGGTCCCAGGCGACGCCGCCTACTGCCGAGGTTCGGTCCGTGTTCGAGCTCGCCTACAGGATGAACAGCATCTCCTGGTAGGTGGGCAGCGGCCAGAGGTCGTCGGCCACCAGGGCCTCGAGCTGGTCGCCGGCCGTGCGGGCCAGCGTCATGGCCGGCAGCAGGCCGGTGCCGGCGTGCTTGGCCTCGGCCAGCTCGTCGACCGCCGTCGTGGGCCAGCTCCTCGCGCAGGGCGGCGATCCCGATGCGGAGCTCGGCGATGGCCGCGGTGACCTCGTCGAGCGTCGAGGTGTCGGGGTCGTAGCCGATGGCGGCCAGGCTCGGCGAGGTTCGACGGCCAGCTCGGTCTGGTAGCGCAGCGCCGCCGGGAGGATCACCGTGTTGGCCATCTCGAGCGTGAGGCGGGCCTCGACGCCGATGCTCAGCGCGTACTGCTCGAGGGCGATCTCGTAGCGGCTGTGCATCTCACGGTCGTTGAACACGCCGTAGTGGGTGAACAGCTCCATCGCCTCGGGCGTGATGAGCTGCGGCAGGGCGTCGAGCGTGGTGCGCAGGTTCGGCAGGCCGCGGGCCTCGGCCTCGATCTGCCAGTCGTCGGAGTAGCCGTCGCCGTTGAACACCACGCTGCCGTGCTCGGTGATGATCTCCTCGAGCACCTTCTGCACGGCCTCGTTGAACTCGGTCCCGGCCTCCAGTGCCGACTCGATCTCGGTGGCGATGTAGTCGAGCGCCTCGGCCAGGATCGTGTTGATCGTGACCATCGGGCCGGCGATCGACTGCAGCGAGCCGGGGGCCCGGAACTCGAAGCGGTTGCCGGTGAAGGCGAACGGGCTGGTGCGGTTGCGGTCGCCGGGGTCGGTGGGCAGGTCGGGCAGCGTGTCGACCCCGATGATCAGCGTGCCCTTCTCCTTCGAGTTCGTGGCCCCGCCCTTGGCGATCTGGTCGAACACGTCGGTGAGCTGGTCGCCGAGGAAGATCGAGATGATGGCCGGCGGGGCCTCGTTGGCGCCGAGGCGGTGGTCGTTGGTGGCCGAGGCCACCGACGCCCGCAGCAGGCCGCCGTACTTGTGCACGGCGCGGATGACGGCGGCGCAGAACACCAGGAACTGGGCGTTCTCGTGGGGCGTGTCGCCCGGCAGCAGCAGGTTGCCCTCGGTGGCGTTGCCGAGCGAGAAGTTGACGTGCTTGCCCGAGCCGTTGATGCCGTCGAACGGCTTCTCGTGGAAGAGGCACTCCATGCCGTGCTTCTGGGCCACGCGCTTGAGCGTCACCATCAGCAGCTGCTGGTGGTCGGCGGCCACGTTCGACCGCTCGAACATCGGCGCCAGCTCGAACTGGCCGGGCGCGACCTCGTTGTGGCGGGTCTTGGCCGGGATGCCGAGCTTGAACAGCTCGCGCTCGGCGTCGAGCATGAACGCCAGCACCCGCTCGGGGATGGCCCCGAAGTAGTGGTCGTCGAACTCCTGGCCCTTCGGCGGCTTGGCCCCGAACAGGGTGCGGCCGGTGTTGAGGAGGTCCGGGCGGGAGAGGAAGAAGCTGCGGTCGATCAGGAAGTACTCCTGCTCGGCGCCGGCGAACGACACCACCGCGTCGGGCTTGTCGTGGCCGAACAGCTTGAGGACCCGCTCGGCCTGCTCGGCCATGGCCTGCTGCGAGCGCAGCAGCGGCGTCTTGTGGTCGAGCGCCTCGCCGGTCATCGACACGAACACCGTCGGGATGCACAGCGTGTTCCCGTTCGGGTTCTCGAGGATGTAGGCCGGGCTGGTGACGTCCCAGCCGGTGTAGCCGCGGGCCTCGAACGTGGCCCGCAGGCCGCCGTTGGGGAAGCTCGACGCGTCGGGCTCGCCCTGGGTCAGGGTCTTGCCGGCGAACTCGGCGATGGCGTGCCGTCGCGCACCGGGCTCGAGGAAGCTGTCGTGCTTCTCGGCCGTGAGGCCGGTCAGCGGGTAGAAGACGTGGGCGTAGTGCGTCGCCCCCTTCTCCATCGCCCAGTCCTTCATGGCCGACGCCACGACGTCGGCGACCGACGGGTCGAGCGGCTCGGAGTGCTCGATCGTGGCCATCACCGACTTGAAGACCGCCTTGGGCAGACGGGCCTGCATGACGGGCTTGGTGAAGACGTTCTGCCCGAAGATCTCGCCCGGCGCCTCGGCGTTCGGGAAGATCTCGGCCGGCGGCGAGAAGCCGTTGACTGCGTCGATGGCCTGCAGACGGGCGGCACTACCACTCATGGATCACTCCTGTTGGTGTCGGACGACCTGATGGTGTCGCACCGGAATCGGCCGCCGATGAACGGAGGAAACGCGAATGGTGAACTCCACCTGTCGAAAGCCTTTCCTCCGCCCACTCCCGCTCCGGTCGAATCGGAGCGTGGGCCGAGGACGTCAGCGAGATCGACGGGCGTCACGACCACCAGATCTGATGCATGATCTGATGGATCGTCAGAACCTCGATGATCCTGCTCTCCCCCACCCCGAAAGGCCGATCCATGATCGAGAAGGACACCCTGTACATCGGCGGTGAGTGGGTCGCCTCCACCGGCACCGAGCTCATCGAGGTGATCTCCCCCCACACCGAAGAGGTCATCGCCACCGTGCCCGACGGCACGACGGCCGACATCGACGCCGCGGTCGCCGCGCCGCAACGCCTTCGACAACGGCGGGTGGGCCACCATGCCGCCGGCCGAGCGCCTCGACGATCGTGCAGCGCTTCGCCGACATCTACGCCGCCCGCATGATGGACATGGCCCAGGTCATCACCGACGAGATGGGCTCGCCGATCTCGCTTCACCCAGCTGGCCCAGGCGCCGGCGCCGTGGATGATGCTCAACAACTTCATCGAGCTCGAGGCGCAGCTGGGACCCGTGGGAGGAGGACCGCACCGGCATGCTCGGCTCGCCGGTCATCGTCCGCTGCGAGCCGCGTGGGCGTCGTCGCCGCCATCGTGCCGTGGAACGTGCCGCAGTTCGTCACCATGTCGAAGCTGGCCCCGGCGCTGCTGTCGGGCTGCACCATGGTGCATCAAGCCCGCGCCGGAGACCCCGCTCGACGCCTATGCTCATGGCCGAGCTGCTCGAGGAGGCCGGCGTCCCCGCCGGCGTGGTCAACGTCGTCCCCGCCGGCCGTGAGGTCGGCGAGCACCTCGTGCGCCACCCCGGCGTCGACAAGGTCGCGTTCACCGGCTCGACCGCGGCCGGGCGAACCATCGCCGTCGATCTGCGGCGAGCAGCTCAAGCGCGTGCAGCCTCGAGCTCGGCGGCAAGTCGGCCGCCATCATCCTCGACGACGCCGACATCGCCGCCACCATGGAGGGCCTCAAGTTCGCCTCCCTCATGAACAACGGGCAGGCCTGCGTCGCCCAGACCCGCATCCTGGCCAGCCGCTCGAAGTACGACGAGGTCGTCGAGGCGCTCGGTCGCCACCGTCGGCGGCATGACCGTCGGCGACCCCGACGACCCGGCCACCGAGATCGGCCCGCTCGTCGCCGCAGCGCCAGCAGGAGCGGGTCGAGAAGTACATCGCGCTCGGCCAGGAAGAGGGCGCCCGGGTCGTGGTCGGCGGCAACGGCATGCCCGCCGGCATCTGGCGAAGGGCTGGTACGTGCAGCCGACCGTGTTCGCCGACGTCAACAACGACATGCGCATCGCCCAGGAGGAGATCTTCGGCCCGGTCCTCGCCGTGATCCCCTACGACGACGTCGACGACGCCGTGCGCATCGCCAACGACTCCGAGTTCGGCCTGGCCGGCTCGGTGTGGACCGGCGACCCGGCGACGCCGGCATGGACGTCGCCCGTCGGGTGCGCACCGGCACGTTCGGCGTGAACCAGTACACGATGGACTTCGTCGCCCCCTTCGGTGGCTTCAAGGCCTCGCGGCATCGGGCGCGAGTTCGGCAAGGAAGGCCTCGAGCACTACCTCGAGCTCAAGTCGATCGTGCCCAAGGATGGCGACGGCGTGAGCATGGCCGTCTGATCACACCTGCTCGTCGGCCGTGCAGCAGGCGAGGTCCCGTCCACCATCTCGGGGACGGGGCCTCGCCCGTTTTGCATCCACGAGCAATGTGGCTCAGTGCACCTGCATCTACCGGTTCCAGCCGATCGATACCTGGTGTCTGCGAGTTCATGCGGTGTAGGGTTCCGGCATGGCGCTGTACGGGACGAGGCAGGTCGCCGAGCTGCTGGGCGTGAGCGTGGACACCGTGCGCCGGTGGTGCGACGAAGGTCGGCTGCCGGTCACCAAGACCGCGGGCGGGCATCGCTCCGTCGAGGGAGCGGACCTCGCCCGCTACCTGAGCGAGCAGGACAGGGCGTACGAGCCCGACTCGGTGGTGCCGCAGTCGGCTCGCAACCGGTTCACCGGGATCGTGACTCGCGTCGAGCGGGACAGGATCACCGCGCTCGTCGAGATCCACGCCCCGCCCCATCGGCTCGTGTCGCTGATGACCCGCGAAGCGGCCGACGAGCTGCACCTGCAGCCCGGCGACCTGGCCACCGCGGCCGTGAAGTCCACCAACGTCGTGGTCGAGATCCCCCGACCGTGACGCTGGCTGTGATCGACGTCGACCAACCGATCCGACCCGCCCCGCCAGATCCGACGGAGGCGACGTAACGTGCGCAGCAGATCCCTCGCCATCACCGTCGCGATCCTGCTGGCACTGGGGTTCGTCGCCTCCGGCTGCGGTTCCGACAGCAACTCGGACACGGCCACCACGGGCACCATCACCGTGTCGGCCGCGGCATCGCTGACCGGCGCGTTCACCACCATCAAGGACGACTTCGTCGAGGCCAACCCCGGTGCCGACATCACGATCAACTTCGGGTCGTCGGGCACGCTCGAGACGCAGATCGAGGGAGGGGCGCCGGCCGACGTGGCCGCGTTCGCCGACGAGGCCAACATGGAGAAGCTGGCCGACAAGAGCCTGCTGGCCGCCCCGGCCGAGATCTTCGCCACGAACCAGCTGGTCATCATCACCGAGCCGGGCAACCCGAAGGGCATCGAGACCCTGGCCGACCTGGCCACGGCCGGCACGATCTCGCTGTGCGCCGACACGGCACCGTGCGGCAGGTACGCCGCCCAGATCCTGCAGTCGGCCGGGGTGACGATCCCGACCTCGAGCGTCACGCTCGGCCAGGACGTCAAGGCCACGACCGCCGCGGTGACCGAGGGCGACGCGGTGGCCGGCATCGTCTACGTCACCGACGCCCGGGCCGCCGGTTCGAAGGTCGACACCGTCGAGATCCCGACCGCGCAGAACGCCGTCGCCACATACCCGATCGCCGTGCTGAAGCCCAGCGCCAGCAGCGACCTGGCCGACGCCTTCATGGCCTTCGTGCTCGGTCCGGACGGCCAGGCGGTGCTGAAGGCCGCCGGCTTCCACCCCGCCCCGTGATCGAGAGCCGATGACGACACGGCGACGGCGACCGCCGATCCTGGTCGTGGCCGTCGCCCTCGTTGCGGTCGCGTTCTTCGCGCTGCCCCTGATCGGTCTGTTGCAGAAGGCGTCGTGGTCGTCACTCGGCCACGACCTGACCACCCCAGTGGCCCGAGACGCCCTGCGCCTGTCGCTCGTCTGCTCGCTGAGCGCCACCGCCCTCGCTGCCGCGTTCGGCCTGCCGCTCGCGTGGGTGCTGGCCCGGGTCGATTTCCCCGGCAAGCCACTGGTGCGAGGGCTCGTCCTGCTGCCGCTGGTGCTGCCTCCGGTCGTCGGCGGCGTGGCGCTGCTCGCCGCGTTCAGCAACCGCGGCATCGTCAACAACTGGCTGGACGCCCTGTTCGGCTTCCGGGTGCAGCTCACGTTCACGACCGCCGGGGCGATCCTGGCCGAGACGTTCGTGGCCCTCCCGTTCTTCGTGATCACCGTCGAGGCCGCACTGCGCTCGATGGACCGCCGCTACGAGGACGCGGCCGCCACCCTGGGCGCCGGGCGGTGGACGGCGTTCCGACGGGTCACCCTCCCGATGATCCTCCCGTCGGTGGTCGCCGGCGCGGTGCTGGCCTGGGCCCGGGCCCTCGGCGAGTTCGGGGCCACGATCACGTTCGCCGGCAACATCGTCGGACGCACCCAGACCCTGCCGCTGGCCGTGTACCTCCTGCTCGAGTCCAACCCCGATGTCGCCATCGCGCTGAGCCTCGTGCTGCTCGGCGTGTCGCTCGTGCTGATCGTGTCCCTGCGCGACCGGTGGTTGCAGCGATCATGACCCTCACCGCGGACATCCACCTGCAGCTCGGCGACCTGCGCCTCGACCTCGACCTGGTCGTCGAGCCCGGCCAGGTCGTGGCCCTGCTCGGGCCCAACGGCGCGGGCAAGACCACGGCGCTGCGCACGCTGGCCGGGCTGCAGTCGATCGCCTCCGGGCGCGTCTCGATCGGCGACCTGATCGTCGACGATCCGTCGGTCGGGGTGTTCGAGGTGCCGGAGCGTCGACCGGTGGGCGTGGTGTTCCAGGACTACATGCTCTTCCCCCACCTCACCGTGCTCGAGAACGTGGCCTTCGGTCTTCGGTCGAGGGGCGTCGGCAAGGCCGAGGCGCGCACCGCCGCGGCCGACTGGCTGGAGCGGGTCGGCGTGGCCGAGCTGGCCGGCTCGAAGCCCCGGGCCATCTCGGGCGGCCAGGCCCAGCGCACGGCCCTGGCCCGGGCCCTGGCGACCGCGCCCGACCTGCTGCTGCTCGACGAGCCCCTCGCCGCGCTCGACGCCGGCACCCGCACGACGGTACGCCGCGACCTCCGCCGCTTCCTCGGCGAGTTCGCGGGAGCGACGGTGCTCGTCACCCACGACGCGCTCGACGCCATCGCGCTGGCCGACCAGGTCGTCATCCTCGAGTCCGGCAAGGTCACGCAGGCCGGCACGATCGAGGAGGTGACCACCCGGCCGCGGTCGGGCTACGTCGCCGACCTCCTCGGCGTGAACCTGCTGCGAGGGACATCGCGGGGAACGACGGTCGACCTCGCGTCGCCCACCGGCCAGGTGATCGTGGCCGATCCGATCCACGGGCCGGTGCTGCTGCTCATCCATCCTCACGCGGTGGGGCTCCACCGGAACCGCCCCGAGGGCAGCGCCCGAAACCAGTGGGAGGGTCGGATCACCGGCTTCGACATGCTCGGCGACCGGGTCCGCGTGCGCCTGGCCGGTGAGGTCTCCCTGGTCGCCGAGGTGACGCCCGCGGCCGTGGCCGCGATGGGGCTCGTCGAGGGCGACTCGGTGTGGGCCACCGTAAAGGCCACCGAGGTCGCAGCCTACGCCGAGTAGTGCCGCGACCGCGACGAGACTGCGTCGGTGCCGAGCGTCGCGGAGGTGGTCAGCGTGTCGATCGACGGCTGGGGCGGTGACCTCGAGCGCGTGCTGTTCGGCACGGCGGAACGCGTCGTGGTCGGCTGCATCATCGAGCACCGAGGACCGACCATCGACCCCGGTCGACGGCCACGATCCAAACATCCGGCGATCGGGTCTCGAGCCCGTCACGGTCGATGACGTCCAACCGTGGCTCCGGTCGCGGACGCGGCCATCTCCTGCCACGTGTGCCCGCTGCGGACGCTGGCCGGCGCCTCGGCCGCGATGTCCGAACCGCGTCGGGCCGCGTCGTCGGCGGCCTTCACGAGGATCCACTGCGTGCCGCCGGTACGGGTCAGCCCGAACCGGCCCTCGAGCTTGTGGCCATCGACCGTGAAGGAGATGTGGTCGGGCATGTCGCGGAGCACCTCCAGCGACCCCTCGTCCCAGATGATCACCGCACCACTCCCCCGAGCCTGCCCCTCGTGGACTCCCTCGAACTCCCCGGCCGACAGGTCGTGATCCGCCACCTGCACGGCCAGCCGGCGGATGCGCGGATCCATCGACGGACCTCGCGGGACGGCCCACGACCGCAGGACGCCACCCATCTCCAGCCGGAGGTCGTAGTGCAGTCGCGTGGCGTCGTGCTGTTGCACGACGAAGCGAGGCGCCACCACGGACCGATCCCTCAGTCCGTGGTCTTCATCGATTCGAGCATGAGGCCCATCTGGCGATGCACGAGGTTGATGGCCTGGAGCGGGCGGATCATCACCCGGATCTCGACGATGAGGCCCTGGTCATCGCAGCGGATGATGTCGACGCCGTTGACGTACTTGCCCTCGACGCTGGTCTCGAACTCGAGCACCGCGGTGTCGCCCGCCATCACCTGCTTCGTGTAACGGAAGCCGCCTCCACCGTTGCCCGAACCCGACGGCTGCTCTCCGGGCAGGGTCTGGCCGGCTGCCTGGAGGTAGAGCTTGGTGATCGCCTTGCCCTCCTGGGGCGTGAACACGATCGGCGAGAAGAACACCACGTCGTCGTGGAGCAGCTCGTCGAGCCCAGCCCGGGAGCTCGCCTCTGAGGTGTTGGTGCCACTTGGCGATCGTCTGCTCGATCACGGTCGTCACCCTGGTTCCCGTTCGGCTATTCGATGCGGCGGGAGAGCATGGTGGTCCGCTTGACGACCTTGATCGGGGTGACCACCACCGTCGACCCTGCGACCTGGTCGCTGACCATCGTCGAGGTCAACGTGCGGTCGCCCTTGCTGTAGCCCCGCACCGTCAGGGTGACGGTGGTGGAACCGCCCGGAGATCCAGGGGTCGAGGTGACCACGTAGGAGCCGGTCGGCGGCGAGGCGACCTGGGCCCCACCCGTGCCGGTGACGTTCTCCGCTCCGATCGTGACCCCGCCGTCGTCGGGCGCGTCCTGCCCGATGGTGGCGTCGTCGTAGGCGTAGGAGATGTCCTGCATCCCGTTGGTGCCGATCCAGACCTGCATGCTGCGGGCCCCGGCAGCGGTGGAGTCGCTGTAGATGTGGACGTTCCACTGCACGACGACCCACGAGTCGACGCCGTCGGTCAGCACGGCGACCCGGATGCCCGGAGCGCCGCTGCCGTTGAGGTCGGTCCAGTAGGGGGCGAGCACGCCGTTGGGTGGGGTCGGATCGGGCAGTGTCTGGGGCTCGAACGTGATGTCGCTCGCGCTGTCGCTGCCTCCCACGGATATGTACCCGTTGGAGTCGACCCCGAGGCGGCTGTAGGACGTGTCCCCGAAGGTGTAGCCGGGCACGTTGAAGTTGATGTTCTGCTCATCACCGATCGTCTGCGGCGCGATGCCGAACAGGGCGAGGTCGAGGTAGCCGCCACCCGGCGTGTCGCCTGCGTCGATGGCCGGGGTCGCGTCCTCCGGTGCCGCCAAGGTCACAGGACCGGAGGTGGCCTCGCTGCCGTCAGGGCTGACGGTGGCACCGGTGGCGCCGACGATGCCCAGCCGCTTCGACACCTTCGAGTCGATGCTGAGCTGGGTCTCCCCGGTGGACTCGTTCGTGGCGGTGATGTCGCACGTCGTGTCGCTCCGGACCTCGATGGTGGACGGGTCACACGTCTGGGACAGCGTGACGTGGCCCTGCTGGTTCACGAACGCCACGGGAAGGTGCAACGACGTGGTCTTCGAGGCGATCGAGATCTGACCGAAGTACTGACCGGCCGGCGCGTTCGAGGTGATGGTCACCTGGAACGTCTGGCTGGCCCCGGGCTGGATGCGACCGCGACCCGGCGTCACCTTGATGGTCGAGCCGGCGGGAGCCGTGGTCGACACGGTGAAGCCGAACGGCTGGTTCGTGACGTTGGTGGCCGTGCGGGTCACCGTGACGGTGCCCGGCATGGTCGGGACGTTGATCGACGGCGAGTTGATGTCGAGCGCTGTCAGCGGGTCGCCTCCGAGATCGAACATGTTGGCCGCCGACTCGTCGAACACCAGCGACGGGTTGCCGGCCTTGGTGAGATCGACCCGACCGGCGCCCATGTCGAACGGATCCGCAGGCGTGGCGAGATCCTCCTTGAGAACACTGGTCTTGGCCGTGGTCATCAGCGCGGACTTCACGCTGCCCGGATCCCAGTCGGGGTGCAGGGCCTTGATCAGGACGGCCGAGCCGGCGGCGTGGGGCGACGACATCGAGGTGCCGGCGATGGCCTGGTAGTACTCACCCGGCGGCCCACCGGGGACCTCGTCGGGCGTCGGGGTGTTGCCGGCCAGGATCTGCACGCCGGGGGCGGTGATGTCCGGCTTGAGGAACTGACCACCGGGGCCGCGGGACGAGAACGACGCCATCACGTCGCCCTGGCCATCGGCCTTCACCCCGGCGGTGAACGATCCGGTTGCCGCAGGATGGGCCGCCATGAAGCTGAGGAAGTCCGCGCCGTCGGCCAGGTGCACCGCCGGCAGGAAGTGGTTGTCCGACTCGGTGTCGGCGAGGGGCGAGTTGTAGAGGATCATGCCCACGGCGCCGCCCGCCTTCACGTTGACGCCCTTCTGGATGCGGCCGGTGGCGCCACCCCGTCGGCAGGCGACGAGCTTGCCCGTGGCCGATCCGGCCGGCAACTCGGTGTCGCACCGCTCCTCGTAGCCGGGGATGTCCTGGGCCAGGACGATGGGCGTCGGGGTGGTGACGCCGTCGGTGAGCGACGTGGCCACGAGGTTCGTGGTGGTGGCACCGTCGGTGAGGGTGAGGGTGGACTGGAACTGACGGCTCTGGGTGGACGCCGCCACCGTCAGGACCCAGGGGCCGTGGTGATCGGTCGTGCCCGCTCCCGGGCCGCTGTTGCCGGCCGAGGCGGCGACGAGGATGCCCGCGTCGTAGGCGTCGAGGAAGGAGAGCTCGACCACGTCGCTGTAAGGCTGGGCCCCACCGGAGATCGAGAAGTTGATGACGTCGACGCCGTCGAGGATGGCCTGGGCCACCGCGCCGGCCGAGTCGGAGCTGAAGCAGCCCTCGAGCCCGCAGACCTTGTAGGCCATGACCCAGGCCCCGGGGGCGACACCGCTGACCGGGCCGCGGTCGACGCCGAAGATCGGTGCGTTGGTGACCGGATCGCCGGCGGCCGTGGTGGTGGTGTGGGTGCCGTGGCCGTTGCTGTCACGAGCCGAGTCGGGGTAGATCTCGCCGCCGACGACGTCGTTGTAGGTGTCGATGAACGGCTGCCCGCCGATGAGCTTGTCGTTGCAGACGAAGACGTCGGCGGCCGGCGTCAGCGGGTTGTCGCCGTAGTCGCAGGCACGGGGATCGCCGCTGGCGGTGGCCGGTGGAGCGCCGAGGGCCGGGTTGTCGGCCAGCATCGGGTGCTCGGGCCACACTCCCGTGTCGATGTCACCGAAGATGACGCCCTTGCCGGACAGCGCCTGACCGCCGGTCTGGTTCCAGATGGTCGGGGCGCCGATGAACTCGGGGCTCTCGATGGTGTCGGGCTTCAGGAGCGCATCTGCCTGCACCGCGGCCACACCCGGGATGGCCAGCACCTTGTCGACCTGGTTGGCGGGAAGGCGCACCGCCACGCCGCCGTAGACCCGCTGCAGGCTCTTGCCGGCCTTCGCCGACGGCACCGCGGCCGCCAGTCGGGCGCGGAAGGTCGTGTCGAGGCCGCCGGTGTAGGACTCGTAGGCCCGCTCGGCGCCCGACCGTCCGGTCATCGCCCGGCCGGTGACGCTGGGGCTCGTGGCCGCCAATCCGGACACGTCGCCCTTGTAGCTGGCCGTCGCGTCGTAGTCGAGCTTCACGACCACGTTCACCGCGGCGGCATCGGTGCGGCCGAGCAGCGCGGGGTCGGAGGTGGCCAGCCTGCCTGACGACGACTTCGCCGCGGAGACGCTGGTGTCGGGCGTCAGCGCGGTGGCCTTCAGGCCCCCTGCGTCAACTGCGCCGGCGCCGGCGACCGACGGTAGGACGAGGATGGTGGCGATGAGCGTCGCCGCCACCGCGACCAGCCCGAGGGTCTTGCGACCATGACGGCGACGGTGCATCGGTGCCTCCCAGCAATCGTTCCCGTACTGCCGGAGCACGGATCCCCGGCAACGATCGGCGCAACCTACACCAAACGGGAAACGCGAGCGCCGAACGTCGTCAGGTCGGGAACGTTCGTTACGGTCGTCTGCTTTGACCCCTGCTTCAGCCGGGATGAGGTGGTGGGACACCGAGGCAGATCCACCCTTGACAACTTCTCTTGTCAAGGGTGAGATGGAGCCCGTGAACGACGTCGAGGTCATCGAGGAACCAGCTGCGGCCGCGGCGGCGCTCGACCCGGTGCGGGCCCGGCTGCTGGCCGAGCTGCGCGTACCGGCCTCCGCCGCGAACCTGGCCGCGAAGGTCGGCCTCACCCGCCAGAAGGTCAACTACCACCTGCGCCGGCTCGAGGCCCACGGCCTGGTCGAGGAGGCCTCGACCCGGGCCTGGGGCGGGCTCACCGAGCGCCTGATGGTGGCGACCGCCGCAGGCTACGTGGTGTCCCCCGCCGCCCTCGGCGACGCTGCCGCCGACCCCGATCTCTCCCCCGACCGGCTGTCGGTCGCCTACGTCCTGGCCCTCGCCGGGCGCGTCGTCCGCGAGCTCGGCGGCATGGCCCGCAACGCCGAGCAGCAGAGGACGACCCTTCCGGCCATGGGCATCGACACCGCCGTCCGATTCTCCTCCCCCGCCGACCGCAACGCGTTCGCCGAGGACCTCACCGCCACCATCGCCCGCCTGGTCGCGACCTACCACGATGCCGAGGCTCCCGACGGTCGCTGGCAGCGGGTGGTCGTGGCCGTCCATCCCGTACCCCGGGGCGTCGAGCCCCAAGCCCCCTAGCCCCACACCCCGAACCCCTGCACGAGGAACCATCGTCATGACCACCGATCATCCCGACCCGCTCGACGTCACCGGCCCCGGCGGCCACCTCCGCTCGGCCGAGGTGGAGGTGACCGCCACTCCGGCCGAGGTGTGGGCGGCCATCGCCACGGCCGACGGGAACGCCGGCTGGAGCTTCCCGACCGAGATCGAGGGACGGGTCGGCGGCGAGGTCCGCATCCACCGCCAGCCCTACGGCGGGACAGCAGTCGCCACCGTCGTGGCCTGGGACCCACCCCATCGGCTGGCCTACGACGAACCCCGATCGACCGTGCCCGGCGGCGACGACGTCGGCGAGCCGTGGGCCACCGAGCTGCTGGTCGAGGCCCGTTCCGGTGGCACGTGCATCGTCCGTGTGGTGAGTGGGTTCCGACGCCACGGCGAGGCATGGGAGGAGATGGTCGACGGTGCGGCCGAGGGGTGGGGCGGCGCCTTGTCGATCCTGCGCGGCTACCTCGCCCACTTCCGGGGCCAGACCGCGGCCGTGGTCGACGCGTCGGCCACGCTCGACCGACCACCGACCGATGCGCCCGCCGTCGCGGCCGACCTGATCGCCTCGCTCGGCCTGGCCGGGCTCGAACCCGGTGAGCCGTTCGAGACACCGGCAGGCGTGCCGGAGCTCTCTGGGGTGGTCGACCAGGTCTCGCCGGTCGGACTGCTCCTGCGCGCCACGGCCCCGCACCCCGCACTGGTCGAGGTGTCGGGCTTCTGGATGCCCGGATCGGGCGTGCTGTCGACCGTGGCGTTCCGCTTCTACGGCGCCGGAGGCGGGGCCGCAGTCGCCGAGCACGGCCCCGAGTGGCAGCAGTGGATCACCTCGCACGCCCAGCAGCACGTGTGACTGCCGACTGCCGAGCGTTGCCGCGCCGGGGGCGGGCTTGACCGGTCCGCGACGGGCAGGTGACACTCGCCCCTTGGACCCCGACCTCGTCGCGTTCGACCGGGCGCACGTGTGGCATCCGTACGCCCCCAGCCCAGGCCGCGTGGCCAACTACCCGGTCGTGCGCGCCGACGGTGTGCGACTGACCCTGGCCGACGGACGCCAGCTGGTGGACGGCATGGCCTCGTGGTGGTCGACGATCCACGGCTACAACCACCCGGCGCTCAACGAGGCCGTGACCGACCAGGTCGGGCAGATGGCCCACGTCATGTTCGGGGGCCTCACCCACCCGGCCGCGGTGGGGCTCGCCCGGCGACTGATCGACATGGCCCCCGACGGCCTGACCCGGGTGTTCTTCTCGGACTCCGGGTCGGTCGCGGTCGAGGTCGCCATCAAGATGGCGGTCCAGCACTGGTCGGGCCGGGGACGGCCGGGCCGTCATCGCCTCCTGACGGTCCGCGGTGGCTACCACGGCGACACCTTCGCGACCATGGCCGTCTGCGACCCGGTCAACGGCATGCACCACCAGTTCGCACAGGTGCTGACCCGGCAGCTCTTCGGCCCCAGACCGGCGCCCGTCTTCGGCGCGCCTTTCGACGACCGCCACCTCGACGAGCTGCGCGCGCTGCTGCGGAGCCACACCGACGAGGTGGCCGCGGTGATCCTCGAGCCGATCGTCCAGGGGGCCGGTGGCATGCACTTCTACGCGGCGGAGTACCTCGCCGGGGTGCGGGCGCTGTGCGACGAGCACGACGTGCTCCTCATCGCCGACGAGATCGCCACCGGGTTCGGGCGCACCGGCCCGCTCTTCGCCTGCGAGCACGCCGGCATCACGCCCGACATCCTCTGCCTCGGCAAGGCGCTCACCGGGGGGTACCTGTCGATGGCCGCCACGCTCTGCACCGACGACGTCGCCCAAGGGGTGTCCTCCGCCGAGTCGGGCGCCCTCATGCACGGCCCCACGTTCATGGCCAACCCCTTGGCCGCGGCGGTGGCGACCGCCAGCATCGACCTGCTGCTGGGCCAGGACTGGTCGGTGCGCATCAAGGCCATCGAGGCGGGCCTGTGCGAAGGGCTCGAGCCGGCCCGCGGCCTGCCCGGCGTCGCCGACGTCCGGGTGCTCGGCGCCATCGGGGTGGTCGAGATGCACGAGCCGCTCGCCGACGCGGCGCAGGCCCATCTCGTCGACCAGGGCGTGTGGCTGCGACCGTTCGGCCGGCTGCTCTACACCCTGCCGCCGTACGTCATCGGCGACGACGACCTGGCCCGCATCACGGCCGCCATGGTCACCACCGCGGCCGCCGCCTGACCCGTCCGACCAGTCGGACTCGTCAGCCTCGTCAGCCTCGTCAGAACTGCGTCGTCAGGGCCCAGGTCCACACCACGGTGAGGTAGAGCCACAGGCCCGTGCCGGCCAACGAGAGTGCGCACCACCGTGCCGACTCGTGGGCGTGGCGGTTGAACACCGCCAGTTGGATGACGAAGCGGCTGGCCCAGAACGCAACGGCGCCGACGAGCACGAGTCGGGTGATCGGGTGCGGGACGAGCAGCGTGGACCCGGCGGTGAGCGGGAGCAGTCCCCACAGCGAGGCAGGCGAGGCCGATGAAGTAGCAGTGGACGTAGCTCACCTCACGGTTCAGCTCCGATGCGCCCGCCAGCTCCCGGTTCCACTGGAGCACCCGTGGCAGAAGGACGTGCACGGCACCGAGCCCGAGCAGGACGACGCCGACCAAGGTGAGGTGCCAGGACAGGTCGGTCATCGCCACACCATCCGGTGCACGAACGGGGTGAGGGACAGGTTGCTCGCCAGATCGAACCCCGCCTCGTCCGCCCGGTCGATCCATGTGGTCGCCGGCTGGAAGTGGAAGGCGCCCGGGCCGTAGACGGCGAAGTTCGCGAGGTCGCGGAGGTGCTCGGTCACGACCAGGCGACCCCCGGGTCGAAGCGTGCGGCGCAACTCACCGAACAGCGCTCGCTGGGCTTCGAGCTGACGGATCTCGTGCGCAGCAAAGGTGACGAAGACCGCATCGAGCGAATCGGTGCCCAGGGGAACCGAGTCCGCCTCGCCCGGTGTCGCCGGGGTCGTCCCGCCTCCCCGTGCCCGACGCAGGCTCGGACCCGCGTCCATCGACAGCTCGACGACCGTCTGAGGCTCCGCTCCGATCGCAAGGGCGAGTCGTTGCGTGGCGTCGTCGAAGCCCGCGTGCACGCTCGCCCAGTCGCCCACGGACTCCAGGCCGACGGCCACCCGGTCGTAGACCTGCCGATGGTCGTAGACCCACCACGTTGCGACGAGCGACGTCGTCGCCCAGAACGCGGCGGCAGCGCCGATCGACCAGAGCGCCGAGCTGACGAGTCGCGGCAGCCCCAACGCGGTCGCGATCCGGGCCCCGACGAGGATCGCCACGACCGCGAGGTACTTGGGCCAGTTGAAGCGGACGACCTTGGCGGTGCCCGCGGCCGTGAGGGTCATCGTCAGCCTCCCGCGATCGGGACCCTGATGCCGCGGTCCCAGCCGTAGTCGATGTCGCGCGACGTGGAACGCGTTGGCCAGCCGCGCCGCCCCGGCGAACGGCGGTCGGTCGAGGAAGGTGCACGATCTTCACGTCGACCGCGGTCGGCCGGGGCATCCACGTCGATCGACGCCCGTGGATCATCACGATCGAGTCCGTCTCGGGCTCGTGGTCGAACGTCCAGGGCAGCGGGCCGGCGAAGCGGCGGGCATCCTGCGCCGACCGGAACGGCGAGGACGCGGGCAGGGCCGCGGGCTGCTCGTCGATCTGCGCGACGACATGCAGGTCGGCCTCGCCACCAGGCGTGTCGATGCGCACCTCGAGCCGGTCGCGTTCCGCGGTGATGTCGATGTCGGCCAGCCGATAGTCGTAGTGCGTCAGGAGGTTGCCCCCGATCTTCATCAGGCGCGTGTCGGTGTCCGACCGGAGGATGTGCAGCCCCCGCCTCGTCCGACCCGAGGCGTCGGAGTGGCGCACGAAGATCCGGTAGCCGGTGAGCGCGAAGTCGCGGCCGACGAACGCCGGAAGTCCCTGGGGGCGGAGGTCCCGGGTCTGGACGACGGCGATCACGACGAAACCCCAGCGATCGTCGTGGGTGTCGTAGGTGTCGAGCGTGAGGCCGGGCGGGACCAGCGGTTCGAGCGCCTCGGCCGGGACGGCCCAGGCGACGACCAGGCTCTGCGTCGAAGTGGCAGGTCATAGGGATGGGGTGACGTCGGAGCTGATGTCGGGCGAGCATGTCGGCCTCCTCAGGCACGGTGGACGGTGATGCCGCCCCAGAGCAGCGACCGGTCGGCGTCCGCGAGCGCGCGCGCGGCCGGGTCGGTGGGGACGAGGAACGAGCGGACGACGATCGGTGCGCCCGGACGGGCCGCCCGTCGGGCGGCCGAGAGCAGCCGGTCGGCATAGTCGGGTCCGGGGCCGTCGAGGACGTTCGAAAGGCTGATCCCGGCGAGCGACGCACATGGCATGGCGTCGAGCGCTGCGGCCACGTCACCGCACCGAAGGTCGATGCGGTTGCTACCCGCTGTCGGGTCGGGGCCGGTCCACCTCCCGGTGAGCAGCTGCGAGAGCCACGGGTTGTCGCAGTTGGGCGCCCAGGCGAGTCGGGACCCGATGCGATCGAGCAGCGCCTCGCCGAACCCGGTCGGAGCCACACGGGCGAACTGCTCACCGAACGCGAGGCGCAGGACCTTCGGCGAGAGCGCGGTCCGGGTCGCGGCACGAACGAAGGGCGTGGTGAGTCGTCGCCACTCCGCCACCTGCTCGACCGGATCGTCGAGACGGCAGAACCGCTCGAGCCGCGCCGGTCGCCATCCGACGGGCGTCAGCGCGGTGCGACCGATGACCAGCAGGTGGTCGGCCGCTCCCGGGCGAGCTGGCTGACCGCCGAGACGACGTCGGACCTCGTCGATCTGCGCCGGGTTGATGTCGACCGCGATCACTCTCCGACCGGTGGCGGCCAACGCCCGAGCGGTGTCGCCTGCCGAGGCGATGCACAGCACGGTGCCGTCCGAGGGGAACAGTCCGCCTTCGATGTCCGGATCTTCGAACGTGCGACCGAACAGGAGGCGTGGTGGCGCCTGTCGACCGTCGAGACGACCGGCCGCCCATGGCGTGGTGACCGGCTCAGCGTCGGTGAAGGTCATCGACCGAGCTCCAGATCAGTGCGACGAACGCGCCGTTGCGGACGAGCAGCCGGGCTGGGTGGGCGATGTGCTGGCGACCGACGGCCAACCCGCCGGCGTTGAACGCCGCCACCAGCGCGCTCTGCAGGACCGCTACCGACCGTCGGTTGCCTCGGGTCACGACCACCATCGCCAGCGCGGTCTCGGCCACGCCGAGCACGGTGGTCGCGACCTGGGCTCGACGCCCCCGCAGCCCGGCACCGACGCCAGCACCTGGCGATGGGCCGGGTCGCCGCTGAGCACCTTGCACCACAGTCCCTGGTGCAACCACACGGCGGCGGCACCGCACGTCGCGGCCTGCCGCCAGCCTTCATTGCCTCGGGGTTCCTTGCTTCGGGGTTCCTTGCTTCGGGGTTCCTTGCTTCGGGCTCGCCTCATGATTCGACCATATACCTTGTGAGTATTTACTCGCAAGGTATTCGTGTGAGAAGATCTCCCCGTGACCGGAACCACGGAATGGACCGTCGACCAGCTCGCCCACGACCACGGTCTCCCCGTGTCCACGGTGCGCCTCTACCAGACCCGCGGCCTGCTCCCCCCGCCCCGCAAGGAGGGCCGCGTCGGCTTCTACGACGAGGGTCACCGCCGTCGGCTCGACCTCATCACCAAGCTCCAGGAGCGAGGCTTCAGCCTGGCGTCCATCAAGGAGCTGGTCGACGGCATGGCCGCGGGGCAGTCGCTCCAGGCCGTGCTCGGCCTCGGCGACACCGCCTCCACCTGGATGCCCGAGGAGCCCGCCACCCTCAGCCTGGCCGAGCTGCTCGAGCACCTGCCCGGGGTGCAGCCGACCCCCGAGATGGTCGAGCGGGTGGCCCGGCTCGGCCTCGTCCGGCTCGAGGCCGACGGCACCGCCACCGTCGACAGCCCCGCGTTCCTCGACATCGGGAGCCGACTGGTCTCGATGGGCGTCCCCGGCGACACGGTGCTCGACGAGTACGAGCACCTCCGCACCCTGACCGACGACATCGCCGGCCGCTTCACCGAGGTGTTCCGCCGCTACTTCTGGGAGGAGTTCGAGGCCGAAGGCCTGCCCGCCGCTCGGATCCCCGGCATCGCCGCCGCGCTCGAGCAGTTCGGGCCGCTGGCCGAGGCCGTCGTCCTCGTCGGCCTGCGCCACTCGCTTCGGGCCGCGGCCGAGGCGTTCCTCCACGAGCAGGCCGAGCGCCTCGACATCGACATCCCCCGACCCGGCACCGGCGACACGCCAGCGCCCTGAGCCGAGCCGCGATCAGGCGATCAGGCGATCAGGCGATCAGGTCGTGATCGGTCCCGTGGCCCAGTACCCCTCGAGGCAGTCGAGCTCGGCGTCGCAGGTCGGGAGGGTCACCTTTGTCGGCACCGAGATCACGCTGCACCACCGGTAGCCGAACAGGTCGGTGAGCTCGGGCCAGCGCCGCCTCGAGGTCGTCGACGACGACACCGACGTGGAACTGATCCTCGGCCCTCACGGTTCGACCACCACCCGGATGGCACCCGACGACCGGTCGCCGGCCACGCGGAACGCCTCCGCCGCGTCCTCGATCGGGAACCGGTGGGTGATGAGGGCACGGGTGATCTCCGGGTCGTCGGCCAGCATCTGCGCAGCGTCCTCCATCTCCCGGCCTCCTTCGTGGCGGCAGTAGCCGAGCGACGGGATGATCCGTGCCTCCCGGTGGAACAAGGGCATCCAGTTGAGCTCGACCGTGCCGAGGTGCACCCCGAGCACGACGATGGTGCCGTGGGGAGCGACGAGATCGATGGCTCGGGCCAGGCTCTCGGTCGAGCCGGCGGCCTCCACGACCACGTCGTAGCTGCCGTCGGCATCGGTGCCGACCCGCGCTCCCAACCGCTCGCCGACCTCGCGCTGGTGCGGGTGGCGGGCCTCGAGCGCAACCTCCTCGACGCCCATCCGCCGCGCACCGGCCACGGCCAGCAGGCCGAGTGCACCGGCGCCCACGACCGCGACCCGGTTCGTCGGACCGGTGTCGGCCAGGCGCAGGGCGTGCCACGACACCGACGCCGGCTCGACGATCGACGCGTCGAGGACGTCGAGACCGGACGGCACCGTCACCAGTCGCGCCGGCGGCGCCCGGAACTGCTCGGCCATGCCGCCGTCGGCCGTGACCCCGAGCGCCCGTTGGGCGTGCGTCGGGCAGAGGTTGTAGAGGCCACGTGAGCACTGCTCGCACTCCATGCAGCCGTAGAGCGCCTCGACCACCACGGCGGTGCCGTCCTCGCGGAGCCCGGCCAGCTCGTGGCCGAGGATCCGACGGCTCCCGAAGCCGATGTACATCAGGTCCGACGCGCACACGCTCGTCGACTGCATGTCGATCAGCTCACCCGCTCCCGGAGGCTCATCGAGGTCGTCGACGACGACCCCACCCTGCGCGCCACGAACGGCTCTCATGCGAGCTCCTCCCCTACGACCGGGCCCCGCCGCAGGGTAACGAAGCGCCACGGCACCACGTCAGGTGTTGACGTCCTTGCACACGTTCGACCGGTCGCCGATCTGGTCGAGCGGGATCACGTAGTAGGTGCCGTCGGGACAGGTGATCGCCGGGTTCACGTTGCTGAACGTGCCCTGCGACGACTCGTAGCCCGGCACCGTCCACACGTGCATCATGTAGCCGGTGTTGGCGATGAGCACGCCGCCGTCGTACGTGTCGCACAGCTCCTTGGGCGCCGACGTGTCGGCGCCCAGCGGGGCGTCGACCCCACCTCCGGGACGGGGCACGATGCACACGTTGGTGTGGTAGTGCCAGTGGTCGTTCGGGCCGGCGAAGCCCTCGGGCGCGTTCACCGTGTCGAACGATTCGATCATGTACATGAAGCCGGCCAGCTTCGACTCGGGTGTGATGCCGTCGAATATCAACGTCGGATGCAGGAAGTCGTCGCCCTCGAGCGTGCCGTCGAAGTTCAGTGCCGTGGTGCTGCTCATGTAGTGCGCTCCGAGGCCGGAGAGAACGGTCCCTGCCGGTAGAACCCGTCGGCTTCGGCCGCCGCGACCGTCGGGTACTTCGCGACCAGGACCTGGGTCTTGGCGAGCTGGGCATCGAGCTGCTGCTGGGTGTCGCTGTCGACGTCGACCACCGTCGCGCTGTGCGAGTGCCCGCCGCCGTCGCCCTGGCCGTTCATGACGGCTGAAAGGCCTTTGTCGTCCTCCGGCGTCGTGCTGCCGTGGTCGTGACCGTCGGCCGCCGCGGCCTCTCCGTGGCTGTGCTCGCCGGCCGCGTGGTTCGTCGCGCTCGGCGAGACGATGGCCACGGTCGACAGGACCAGGATCCCGACCGGGACGATGGACAGGATCGACAGGGCGCCGCTCGACAGACGCCGGCCCCTCTCGGGATGGGCCAGCACCTCATAGCCCGCAACGACCAGCCCCAGCTCGAGCGCTACGCACACGATGTCGACGAACGACGCGGCGTGGGCCACCCCGGCCTCCGGGCCGAACGGCGGGCCCCACACGCGGGTCACGACCCAGGCCCCGATGAACACGATGTTGGCGAGGCACGACAGGCGAACCACGGCACGAGAGGGACGGACCATGATCACGACCGCGAACAGGATCTGGAGCCAACCGGTGACGGCGAACGCCACGCCTTCGGCCATCCACTCCCCCGCGTGCGAGGGCGCCATGGCCAGATGGATCGCGCCGGCCCCAGCCGACAGCGCGGCGAGCAGCACGCGCGCCGGGTCGCTCGGCACGAACGGTGTCGCTGCAGGTCGGGTCGCCGAGCGCTCGGGTTGCGGATCGGGCCGCCCACCCAGATCGACATCGGCCGCGTTCGGCTCACGGTCGAGGATGGTCATCGGCTGTCCCCCAGCTCGTGTGGCCGACCGGCGCAGACCCCCTCGCACCCGCCGTAGTTTTCGAAGGTCGTTCGAGAACCGGGTCACATCCTCGCGAACGCCGACCCCCGGGTCAACCATCTCCCTCGGCTCGACCTGGGGCGGTGGCACCGACCTAATGTCAGGGGAGGTTCTGGGGACGATCGAGGGGGATGGGCTGATGGTGCGACGCATGCGACGCGCGGACGCGCGGGTTGGATCGGGGCGGGGCTGGCGCTGGTCGTGCTGGCCGCCTCGTGCTCCTTCGTACGCGGGCCGGTGACCGGACCGGGCGATGTCTCGCTCTTCACCGGCTTCGACGTGGCCCAGGTCGGCTACCAGCGGTCGGAAAACCTGCTCGCAGGCCTCGCCCTCAGCTACCGAGCCACCGCTCCGCTGACCAGCGACGGCAAGTTCGCGGTCGAGCCCGACGGGTCGATCCCGGCGATCGGCTTCAACACCCGCATGGTGGTCTACCGGCCGAGCGATCCGGCGAAGTTCAACGGGACCGTCGTCGTCGAGTGGCTCAACGTCACCGCCGGGATCGACCTGGCCAACGACTGGGTGATGGCCCACACAGAGCTGGTCCGCAGCGGTGCGGCGTGGGTCGGGGTCTCGGCCCAGGCGGTCGGTGTCAACGCGCTCCAGACCGGTGCACCGGATCGATACCGGAACCTCACCCACCCCGGCGACAGCTACAGCTACGCGATGTTCACCGAGGCGGGCAAGCAGATCCGCGCCCATCCCCGACAGGTGCTGGGCGGCCTCGTCCCCCAGCGGCTGATCGCCACCGGCGAATCACAGTCGGCCAGCCGGCTGGTGACCTACATCGACGCCGTCCATCCGCTCGTGCACGTCTACGACGGCTTCCTGGTGCACAGCCGCGGGGCCGGGGGGTCGTCGCTCAGCCAGGCCCCGCTGGCGTCGGTGCCGGTTCCCTCCCCCGTCGCGATCCGCGATGACCTCGACGTGCCGGTCATGGTGGTCCAGGCCGAGGGCGACGTGATCGGATCGAACCTCGGTGTCCGTCAGCCCGACACACCGCTGTTCCGCGAGTGGGAGATCGCCGGAACCTCGCACGCCGACGCCTACACGATCGGCGTCGGGTTCACCGACCTCGGCGACGGAGCCGGTGCCACCCAGATGTTCGACCTCATGCGCGCGCCACAGAACCCCGCTGGATGCGACCTGCCGATCAACACCGGGCCACACCACTGGATCCTCAACACCGCGATCCACGGCCTCGACACCTGGATCCGCACCGGCGTGGCGCCGGCCAACGGACCTCCGCTCGCAGTGGCCTCGACCTCGCCGGTGGTGCTGGCCCGCGACGCGCAGGGCAACGCCGTCGGCGGCATCCGCTCACCGCAGGTGGACGCCCCGGTCGCCCGGATCGACGGCATCAACACCGGACCCGGGTTCTGCCGGCTGTTCGGCAGCACGGTCCCGCTGACCCCGGCCCAGCTGTCCGCGCTCTATCCGACCCACGCCGCGTTCGTGGCCGCGTGGACGAGCTCGCTGACCAGCGCCGTCGCGAGCGGATTCATCCTCCCGGCCGACCAGGGCGAGCTCCTGGCCTCGGCCACGAACTCCACCGTCCCCCTGTAGCCCGTCGGTCTCGGCCGTCGAGCTGCCCACGAACGTTCCCGGACGGGCACGAGGAGGACGCGGTGACAACGTCACCCGCTACCGAGGTGGAGGTGGGAGGGCGCATCATCAGGATCTCCAACCCCGATCGCGTCTACTTCCCGGCCACCGGCGCCACGAAGCTCGACCTCGTCGACTACTACCTCGCTGTCGGGCCCGGCATCGTCAACGCGCTGCGCGACCGGCCCTGCATGCTGCACCGGTTCCCGAAGGGCCTCGACGGGAAGAAGGTGCACCAGAAGCGGGTGCCCGCCGGTGCCCCACCGTGGCTCGAGACCGTGCGGCTCCACTTCCCCCGCTACGGCCAGCACGCCGACGAGCTGTGCGTGACCGAGCTGGCCCAGGTCATCTGGGCGGTGCAGATGTCGACGGTCGAGTTCCACCCCTGGAACTCCCGCCGCCCCGACGTCGAGCAGCCCGACGAGTGGCGCATCGACCTCGACCCCATGCCCGACTGCCCACCCGAGGCCGTCCGGCAGGTCGCGCACGTCGCCCACGAGGTGCTCGACGAGCTCGGCGCGGTGGGCTGGCCCAAGACGTCGGGCGGCAGCGGCCTCCACGTCTACGTGCGCATCGAGCCGGCGCACGGGTTCAAGGACGTCCGCCGGGCCGCGCTGGCCTTCGCCCGCGAGGTCGAGCGCCGGGCCCCCGACCTGGTCACGACGACGTGGTGGCGCAAGGACCGCGACCCGGCCGCGCTGTTCGTCGACTACAACCAGAACGCCCGCGACCACACCATCGCCGCGGCGTACTCGGTGCGGGGCGTGCCCGAGGCGACGGTGTCGACGCCGATCCGGTGGGACGAGATCGACGACGTCGAGGCCCGACGACTTCACGATGGCCACGGTGCCCGCCCGCTTCGCCGAGCTGGGCGACCTCCACGCCGGCATCGACGATGCCGTGTTCGCCATCGACCAACTGCTCGACTGGGCCGACCGTGACGAACGCGACGGCGCGGTCGACGCCGGCCCGTCCGACGAGGACGACGTGGACCTCCAGCAAGCCGGTCCCGCCGGCGATTGACTCGGCGGGTGCGGCCGACAGTATGATACAAGTTCAATACAGGTAGCAACCCGGAAGGCACCATGGCTGAGACGCCCCGCACGATCATCTACACCCACACCGACGAGGCGCCGGCGCTGGCCACGGCCTCGCTGCTGCCGATCATCCAGGCGTTCAGCGCGGCGGCCGGCGTCACCGTGGAGCTGCGCGACATCTCGCTGGCGGCCCGGGTGCTGGCCGCCTTCCCGGACTTCCTCGAGGACGGCCAGCGGGTCAGCGACGACCTCGCCGAGCTCGGCGAGCTCGTCACCCGACCCGAGGCCAACGTCATCAAGCTGCCCAACATCTCGGCGTCGCTCCCGCAGCTCAAGGCCGCGATCGAGGAGCTGCGGGCCAAGGGCTACGCCCTGCCCGACTACCCCGACGAGCCCTCGACGCCCGAGGAGCTCGACATCCAGGCCCGCTACGACAAGGTCAAGGGCTCGGCGGTCAACCCGGTGCTCCGCGAGGGCAACTCCGACCGGCGGGCCCCGGCGTCGGTCAAGCAGTACGCCCGGAGCCACCCGCACTCGATGGGCGCCTGGTCGCGCGACTCGAAGACGTCGGTCGCCCACATGGACGCCGACGACTTCCGCTCCAACGAGCAGTCGGTGACCATCGCCGCAGCCGACACGCTGCGGGTCGAGCTGGTCGGCGACGACGGCTCGGTCACGGTGCTGAAGGAGTCCATCCCGGTGCTCGCCGGCGAGGTGGTCGACGCCACCGTCATGCGGGCCCGCGCCCTCGACGCGTTCCTCGCCGCCCAGATCGCCGGCGGCGGCCGAGCAGGGCGTGCTCTTCTCGCTCCACCTCAAGGCCACGATGATGAAGGTCTCGGACCCGATCATCTTCGGCCACGCCGTGCGGGCGTACTTCGCCGACGTGTTCGCCGAGCACGGCGCCGCGCTGGCCGAGGCCGGCGCCGACCCCAACAACGGCCTCGGCGAGGTGCTCGACCGGGTGGCCGAGCTGCCCGACGCCACCCGTGAGCCGATCGAGGCCGCCTTCGCCGCCGGCCTGGCGGCCGGGCCCCCGATCGCCATGGTCGACTCCGACAAGGGCATCACCAACCTGCACGTGCCGAGCGACGTCATCGTCGACGCCTCGATGCCCGCCATGATCCGCACGTCGGGCCAGATGTGGAACGCCGAGGGCGAGCAGCAGGACACCCTCGCCGTGATCCCCGACTCGAGCTACGCCGGCGTCTACGAGGTCGTCATCGAGGACTGCAAGGCCAACGGCGCCTTCGACCCGGCGACCATGGGCTCGGTGCCCAACGTCGGGCTCATGGCCCAGAAGGCCGAGGAGTACGGCTCGCACGACAAGACCTTCGAGATCGCCAGCGCCGGGCACCGTGCGGGTCGTCGACGGGTCGGGCACGGTGCTCATGGAGCACGCGGTCGAGCCCGGCGACATCTGGCGGGCGTGCCAGGCCAAGGACGCCCCGATCCGCGACTGGGTGAAGCTGGCCGTGTCACGGGCCCGGGCCACCGGGTCGCCCGCCGTGTTCTGGCTCGACTCGGCGCGAGCCCACGACGCCCAGCTCATCGCCAAGGTCGAGACCTACCTCGGCGACCACGACACCGACGGCCTCCAGATCGAGATCATGAGCCCGGTCGAGGCCACCCGCTACTCGCTCGAGCGCATCCGCAAGGGCGAGGACACCATCTCGGTCACCGGCAACGTGCTGCGCGACTACCTCACCGACCTGTTCCCGATCATGGAGCTCGGCACCAGCGCCAAGATGCTCTCGATCGTGCCCGCTCATGAACGGCGGCGGGCTGTTCGAGACCGGCGCCGGCGGCTCGGCCCCCAAGCACGTGCAGCAGTTCGTGCGGGAGAACCACCTGCGCTGGGACTCCCTCGGCGAGTTCCTCGCCTTCGCCGCCTCGCTCGAGCACCTGGCCGAGGCCACCGACGACCCCCGGGCCCAGGTGCTGGCCGACACCCTCGACCGGGCCACCGGCACGCTGCTCGACGAGAACCGCTCGCCGTCGCGGAAGGTGAACGAGATCGACAACCGGGGCAGCCACTTCTACCTGGCCCTCTACTGGGCCCAGGAGCTGGCCCGCCAGACCGACGACGCCGAGCTGGCCGCCCGCTTCGCGCCGCTCGCCGCGGCCCTCGCCGACCAGGAGGACACGATCGCCGCGGAGCTGTTCGCCGTGCAGGGCTCACCCGTCGACATCGGCGGCTACTACTCCCCCGACCCCGACCTCGTGGTCGCCGCGATGCGCCCGAGCCAGACCTTCAACCAGCTGCTGGCGGAAGCCGACCTTTCCTGACCCGGCCTAGATCACGATGGCGACCTTGCCCCGCACGAGTCCGGCTTCGAGTTGGCGCATGGCGTCCTGAGCCTCGTCGAGCAGGTAGGTCCGATCGATGCTCGGCGTGACCTTGCCCGCTTCGATGAGCTCGGTCAGCGACTCGAGGTCGGGGTACTTCTCGGTGGACACGAGCATGGCGAGCCGCTGACGCACGAAGAGCGACACCACGGGCGCCCGTAGGCTCCGACCGAAGCCACCCGTCCAGTCGCCCTTGTTCTCGCCGCCGACGATGACCAACGTCCCCCGCGGCGCGAGGGCGCGCCGGAGGCGGGTGAGCCGGGTGTTCCCGCCGATGTCGAGGATCAGGTCGTAGCGGTCCGACCCGTCGGTGAAGTCTTCTTCGGTGTAGTCGATGACGCGATCGGCACCGAGTGACCGGACCAGGTCAGCCTTGGCGGCGCTGCACACGCCGGTGACCTCGGCCCCGAACGACTTCGCGAGCTGAACGGCGTAGGTCCCGACACCACCAGATGCACCGATGACGAGGACCTCCTTCCCGGCCCCGATGCGGCCGGCGCGCAGGCCCTGGATCGCCGTCGTGGCCGATATCGGGACCGCCGCGGCCTGTTCGAACGAGAGGTTCGATGGCTTGCAGGCGAGCTTGTCCTCCCGCGCTGCGGCGTACTCGGCGAACGCACCGCGGCTGACGCCGTACACCTCGTCGCCGACCGCGAACCTGGCCACCTTCGACCCGACCCCGACGACCGTGCCGGCCACCGCCAGACCGGGCACGCGGTTCTTCGGTGCCCGAAGGCCGAACCCCATGATGCGCATCAGGTAGGGGCGGCCGGTCATCGCGTGCCAGGTGCCACGGTCGAGCCCCGCCGCGTGCACGTGCACGAGCACCTCGTCGGCTCCGACATCTGGCTCGTCGATGTCGGTCACGTGCCACGTCGCACTCGTGCCGTAGGTGTCCTGGACCATTGCTCGCATCGGATCGGGCGCCTCCTCTGTGATCGTCGGTGGTCGGTGGTCGGCCGGTGATCAGGGATCAGCTCTGACGTTCCGGACCGACCCGGTCAGCTCGTCGGGACCGGCGTGTCGGACCGAACCGACTGCACGACATCGATGATGGCCCGGATGGAGACGGCGGCGGCGGTTTCGTCCTCGGTGAGCGAGGAGTGCGTCGCGTCGCGCAGCACGCGGTGGTCGGTGCCTTTGCCGAACCCATACCTGGCATCGCTCGTCGCCCGGCCTTCCGGTCCGTAGTGTCGAACGATGCAGCAGACCGATCCTGCGCGGTAGATGGACTTCCAGGCTGATCACGCACCCTCCCGTCGGATGCTCGTGGCGGCCGACGCCGTCGTGCTGGCATGTCTCGGATCGTTCGCCTTGATCGCCGAGGACGTGCTCGACGGCGGAGGCTTGATCTCCCGCGACGAGGTGGTCCTGGGCTGGTTCGTGGACAATCGGTCGGAGTGGCTCATCACTGCCGCGAGGTGGGTGAGCGCGGTGGGCGGCTTCGCCTCGCTGTGCGTCGCCGGAGTCGTCGTCGGCCTCATCCTCTGGTCACGCCGAACCCCGCCAGCGCTGGCGGCGGCTCCGCTGCTCGCGCTGCTCCTCGGTGGCCTCGCTTCGCTGTCGGCCAAAGCCATCTTCGGCCGGGAGCGCCCGCCGATCACCGTTCACGAGACCACTGTGGGCCTGGCGTCGTTCCCTTCCGGACACGCCACCGATGCGGCCACGTTCCTCATCGCCACCGCTCTGACGCTCGCGCTGACCGTCGTTCACCGCCCGGCGATGAAGGTCGCCGTGCTGATCGCGGCAACGGCAATTGCCGGGCTCGTCGGTCTCAGCCGCCTGGTGCTCGCAGTCCACTGGCTCTCCGACGTGGTGGCCGGTTGGGCGCTCGGGACCGCCGTCGCCACGGCAGTCGTGACGGTCGCCTGGTGTGCTGCGAGCAGCCAACCGCGAACCCGGCCCGAGGCCGATCACTCCCGGTCCTGAAACCGCAACTCACCTTTGCCGACACGGCAACCTCGGCATCGCCATCATCGGTGTCGTTGGCAAGGCACCACAGCCGCCGCCACTGCGTTCGCTGGCGGAGATTCGGCCGTGGACTCGTTGCCGTCATCCGCCTGCTGCGTGAGCACCTTGCCGTCATCGGCATGACCTCGGCGTCGACGGTGGCATCGTCAGCTCTGGTGACCTTCACACCATGGACGACGTTGCCGTTCTCTTCCTCGAGGGTGGCGCCGGGCACAGCCGACGTGCCGCGTTGATCGCCTGGTCAGCGGCGGTCTTTGGCGAGCGACGTCAGCTCCGAACCGCTGGTTCGGAGCTGCCCGCCTCGGCTCGGAAACGTGCTCGACCGGCCCCGGCGCTGAAGTTGGTCGAGCAGGCGGACACCCTGAGCTCGCCTCAGCCCGGCGCGGCTGCGGAGAGCACGCGATCCACGGCTGTCCGAGCTCGCTCGACGAGCGCCGGGTCCTCGTGAAGGATGAACGCGGTGTTCGCGGCGATCACCAGCGCATTGAGTTCGAACACGAGGACCGCGACATCGGTGTCGACCGCCAGCTCTCCCCTCCGCTTCGCCTGGTCCGCGGCTTCGGTGAGCACACCCATCCAATCCCGCTGGTTCGCCGCTACCCGTTCCTTCAACGGCCCCGGCCGACCGCCGAGCTCAGCCGCGGCGGCGGCGAAGAAGCACCCACCCGGAAGTATCCGGTTCTCGACATAGGACAGGAACGATTCGCACAGCGCCCGAAGACGTGCGAGCCCCTCGACCTCGAATGCGGGGAGCACCACCTCAGCGATGAAGAGCTCGCGAGCGGTGTCCACGGTGGCGAGCTGGAGGTCTTCCTTCGAGTCGAAGTGGGCATAGACGCCGCTCTTGCTGACGTCGGTGGCGCTCGCCAGCTTGCCGATGCTGAGCCCGTCGAGACCTTCGATCGTCGCGAGACGAACCGAGGTTTCGAGGATCAGCCTCTTCGTGCGTTCGCCGTCGACCCGGGTTCGGCGGAGCGGGCGTTCCAGGTCCGGCGTCACGTTGACAAGATAGCACGATCGGTCGTACTCTCCCTAGATAGCACGATCGGTCGTGCTATCTAGGGAGAGACCATGACGGACACCGCGCACTCGGGGACCACGAACACCCGACCGGCGAACGGTGATTGGCGCGAAGCGGGACTGGGCTGGGGCGCTCGGGCGGTGGAATGGGCATACCTGTTCGAGCCGTATGCCCGGCCCGCGAACCTGTGCGTGCTCGACGAGCTCGGCCTCGGCGAGGGGACCGACTACCTGGACGTCGCCTGCGGGTCAGGGCTGGCGGCGAACACCGCCTTTCGCCGCGGGGCCAACGTGAGCGGACTCGACGCGGCGGCGGCACTGATCGACATCGCGAGGGCCCGCACGCCCGAAGGCGACTTCCGGGTCGGCGACATGTTCGATCTCCCGTTCGCTGACGCCACGTTCAACGTGGTGACGAGCTTCAACGGGATCTGGAACGGCTGTGACGACGCGCTCCGAGAGGCGCGACGTGTCCTCACCGAGGACGGACAGATCGGGCTGACGTTCTGGGGCTCCTACGAGCGCATGGGCCTCTTGCCGTACTTCCTGGCGATCATCGAGCATTCCCCGCCGAGCCATCAGGCCGCGACCGTCTCGATCGGAGACACCGCCAACGTCGTTGCCGACATGCTGCGCACGACCGGGTTCGCGCCCGACGGCACGGGCACGGTCGAGGTGGTCAACGAGTGGCCCGATGTCGACACGGCTGTGCGTGCACTCGCCGCCGCGGGGCCGTCGATCCCCGCGATCGAGTCGGTTGGCTACGAGGGCTTCTCCGAGGTCCTCCGCGAGATCGTGACCCCGCTGCACGATCCGGCCACCGGGGTGCGGATCTCCTCCGAGATCGGCTGGGTGACCGCTCGGCCGTGCTGAATCCCCTCTCGGCGTCCGACAGCACCGGCCTCGAGCGCACGACGAACGAGACAGCGTCAAACGCCCGCGGTGACCCTGGATCGACGACTAGTTCGATGTCATACTAAATCGTCCCCGTTCTCGCGCATCCGGCGCTGGACACCGCTCTCGAACGGAACCCTCGTGACAGATCTGCTGACGGCGAACCTCTTCCGCGACCGTTCCGTGCAGGACGATCCCTACCCCTACTTCGACGCGTTGCGGGCAGCGTCACCGGTGTGGCAAGAGCCGCACTACGGCGTCTTCATGGTGACCGGCCACGACGAGGCGCTCGCGGTCTACAACGACTCGGCGACGTTCTCGTCGTGCAACGTGGTGAGCGGACCGTTCATGCGGTTCCCCGAGCCGTTCGTGGGCGACGACGTGAGCGACCTCATCGAGCGCACCGCGACGAGCTGCCGTTCAGCGACCAGCTCCCCTCCTTCGACCCTCCCCGGCACACCGCCCACCGAGCGCTGATGATGCGCCTCCTGACGCCCGGCCGGCTGCGGGCCAACGAGGAGTTCATGGAGCGGCTCGCCGATCGCCAGCTGGACGAGCTCGTCGAGCAGGGCGGGTGCGAGTTCATCAGCGCCTACGCCGCGCCGTTCGCCCTGCTGGTGATCGCCGACCTGGAAGGCGTTCCCGAGGCCGATCACGGACTGTTCACCGACCGCCTGACCAACCTGCCCGAGGATCTGGAGCACAAGCCGCTCGAGTTCCTCTACGAGCAGTTCACGGCGTACATCGAGGATCGCCGCCGCTCGCCGCGCGACGACATCATGACGGCGATGGCCACGGCCACGTTCCCGGACGGGTCGACGCCCGAGCGTGAACGACGTCGCCCTGCTCGCGGCGAACCTCTTCTCCGGCGGGCAGGAGACCACCGTCCGACTGCTCTCGTTCGCCCTGCGGATCATCGCCGAGCGACCCGACATCCAGGAGCTGTTGCGGAGCGATCGCGACCGCATCCCGAACTTCATCGAGGAGACGCTGCGCTTCGAGAGCCCGCTCCGCGCCCAGTTCCGCATGGCCAGGGTGCCGACGACGGTCGCCGGCGTCGACGATCCCGGCGGGAAGCACGATGATGCTCCTCCCGGGAGCCGCCAACCGCGACCCGCGCCTGTTCGAGAACCCCGCCGAGTTCGACCTCGACCGCGAGAACGCCCGCTACCACGTGGCCTTCGGGCACGGCGTCCACCACTGTGCCGGCGCCCACCTCGCACGGGCGGAGGGCCGGGTCACCATCAACCGCCTCCTCGACCGCACGTCGAACATCGACATCTCGGAGGCGGCGCACGGCCCGGCCGACGCCCGCCGCTACACGTACCTCCCGACCTACTTCCTCCGCGGCCTGGCCAGGCTCGAGCTGGAGCTCACCCCGGCCTAGCGAGATGTTGGCTCAGCCGCTCTCGCGCGGCGACGCCCCCAGCATGAGCTTGAGCTGGGACGCCGGCGGGCCGGCGGTGGTGCCCCCGTCGACCGGCAGCACGATGCCGGTGATCTGGGCCGAGCGGTCACTGGCCAGGAAGACGGCGGCGTCGGCCACGTCCTCCGGCTCGCCCCTGGCGCGGCAGCGGCTGGGTGAACTTCAGCACCGCGTCCATGTCGTAGCTGGTCATGGCGGTCTGGATCTGGCCCGGGACGAGGCAGTTCACCCGGATGCCGTACTGCGCGACGTCGAGGGCGATCGAGCGCGAGGCGTGGATCACCGCGGCCTTCGTGGCCCGGTAGGTGATGAGGCCGGCACCGGCGTTGATGCCGGCGGTGGAGGAGGTGTTGATGATCGACCCTCCCCCGTGCGCCTTCATGTGGACGGGCGGCGCGCTGGCAGCCGAGCAGGACGCCCAGCACGTTGATGTTGACCACCCGGGTGAAGTCGCTGAGGTCGTCGTGCAGGAAGCGCGTCATCGCGCTGGCGACGCCGGCGTTGTTCGCCATCACGTGGAGGCCGCCGAACCGCTCGACGGTGAAGTCCACGAGCGCCTGCACCTGGTCGGCATCGGTGACGTCGGTCTGCTTGAAGGCGGCGGCATCGCCCAGCGAGGCGGCCAGCGCCTCGACCGGCCTCGGCGTCGATGTCGGCGATGACGACCTGGGCGCCTTCGGCGACGAAGCGCTCGACGGTGGCGCGACCGATGCCGCTGCCGCCACCGGTGACGACGGCGACCTTTCCTGCGAGCTCATCAGACATCTGGTGCTCCTCGTGGTGGTTCGGTGGATTCGGACGGCCCGTTGGACTCTCCCGCGCCGACGCCACCCGTGGCATGGAGCGCAGCGAGGTAGCCGAAGACCATGGTGTTGGCGATGCTCGCGCCGGGACCGAGGTAGTGGCGGCCCATGACCGTCGCGGTGTTGTTGCCGGTGGCGTACAGCCCCTCGATCGGCTCGTCTCGCTGGTCGAGGACCCTCGCGTGCTCGTCGGTCACGAGGCCCCCGCACGTGCCGATGTCCCCGGGCACGACCTCGACCGCGTAGTACGGAGGCTCGTCGATCGGGCCGAGGCAGGGGTGCACCTTGTGGTTCGGGTCGCCGAGCGCCCGGTTGTACGCCGAGTCGCCTCGCCCGTAGTCGGGGTCGGTGCCCTGCGCCGCGTAGAGGTTGAACCGCTCGACCGTCTCGGCCAGACCGACCTCGTCGATCCCGCACATGCGGGCCAGATCGTCGAGCGTCCAGGCCTGCTTGAGCCGGCCGCTCTCGAGCAGCTTGCGCGGGAAGCGGCCCGGACTGGACCGCAGGTGGGCGTAGCGCTTGCGATAGCGATCGTCGAAGATCAGCCAGCAGGGCACGGCCCGGCTCGTGCTGGTCGCGGGCGTACATGGCCTTGCCCACCTCCATGTACGAGTTCGACTCGTTCACGAACCGTTGCCCGTCGGCGTCGACGTAGATCGTGCGGGGCCGCTGGCGGGCCTGGTCCAGTGTCGATTGGCCGAACTTCCCCGTGCGCGGCGCGGGCAGCCACCACGCCTCGTCCATCAGGTCGGTCTGCGCGCCGAGCCGCATGGCCGTCCGGAGCGCCTCGCCGGTGTCGCCGGGGTTGGCGATCGACCACTTGCCCCGGTTCGGCTGGTCGCCGCCGTACTCGCCCCGCATCGCTGGGTTGTGGGCGAAGCCTCCGGCGGCCAGCAGCACGCCCTGACGGGCCCGGACCGACACGGGGGCCCCGTTGCGCACCGTCCGGACCCCGACGACCCGGCCGTCCTCGACGATCAGGTCGTCGAGCGGGGCCTCGGTCCACACCGGGATGCCGCGCCCGAGCGCGAGGGCGAGCATCTGCCCGATGAGCGACGCGCCGTTGGTGAGCAGCGCCTGCCGGCGGGCGCGGGCGACGAAGGTGCGGATCGCGACCCGGGCCGACACGGTGAACGCCCCGATGCTGCGGTTGTAGTTGGACAGCGATCGGGCCTCGTTCGTCATCACCGCGAGGCCGAGGCTCTGGGCCAGGCCCGGCTGCAGCTTCTCCAGCCACTCGCCGAGCACCCGGCCGTCCCAGGGAACCGGCTCGATCGCCCGACCCTCGTCGACGCCGCCCTTGGCGTTCGAGTAGTAGTCGCTGTAGCCGAGGCAGTGGACGAAGCCGACACCGAGGCCCTGGAGGAACGAGATCATCTCGGGGCCTGCGGTGAGGAACGCGTGGCGACGCTCGAACGACGACGCCGGACCGACGTCGCCGACGACCGCCTCGAAGTGGGCCATCGCGTCCTCGTAGGAGTCCGGTACGCCGTCGGCCCGCATGACCGGGTTGTTCGGGACCCAGACGACGCCACCGGACATGCAGGTCGATCCTCCGACCCGCTCCTGCTTCTCGAGCACGAGCGCGCTCGGCTCCGGCGGCGCTCGCCGTGAGCGCCGCGACCATGCCGCCACCCCCCGAGCCGACGATCACGAAGTCGACGGTGGTGTCCCACGCTGTCATTGCCGTTCCCCCTCACCAGCCGACGAGCTGGCCTTGCGCCGGAGCGAGTGACATCTCCGGACATGTTGACAGATACTATGACATCAAAGTAAAAAGGGGAACACCGAATGGGGATGGAGGTCGGATGACCGCTCGCACAGGCACGCTCACGTATCCCCCGGGGGGTTTCGGTCCGCCGAAGGACCGTCGGGGACAGGCCACCGGGTCGGTCGGCCTGCCCGCGGGCACCGAGGTGTTCTCGGCCGACAACCACATCTCCCTGTCCGAGGACATCTTCTACGAGAGGTTCCCCGCAGCGATGAAGGAGCAGGCGCCCCGCGTCGTCTACGAGGACGGCGCCTGGACGCTCGCCATCGGCGGGAAGACGTTCCTGCCCCGGGAGTTCACCGCCGTGCTGATGCAGTACGACCCGCTGGCCGGCGCCGCCACCAACGACGGCGAGGCCCGGATCCGCGAGCTCGAGTCGGACGGCATCCACCGGGAGCTGGCGTTCCCCAACGCGCTGCTCGGGCTCATGGGCTGGCCCGACAAGGAGGTCCGGGAGCTGTGCTTCCGCATCTACAACGAGCACATCGCCGAGCTGCAGGAGCGCTCGAACGGTCGGTTCTACGGCGTCGGGATGATCAACTGGTGGGACGGCAGACGGTGCCCGCCAGACGCTCGCCGAGATGAAGGACCTCGGCCTCAAGACGTTCTGGTTGCCGCTGAAGCCGGGCGCCGGAGACGACGGCAAGCCCATCGACTACAACTCGCCGGCGATGTACCCGGTGTGGGAGGCGATCGAGGAGAGCGGTCTCCCAGTGGCCCACCACATCGGCGAGTCGCCGCTGGCCTCCCCGTGCCGGGACAACTCGGTCCTCGTCGGGATGGTGCACAACGTCGCGCCGTTCCGCGAGATGTTCGGCCGCTACGTGTTCGGCGGGATCCTCGACCGTCACCCCGGCCTGCGCGTCGGGTGGTTCGAGGGCGGCATCAACTGGGTCCCCGCCGCGCTCCAGGACGCCGAGCACCTCTACGCGTCGCTCCAGCACATGGCCGACCACGAGATCGAGCACGACGTCGCGCACTACTGGCAGCACCACATGTACGCCTCGTTCATGGTCGATCCGCTGGGCCTCGAGCTGATCGACCGGATCGGCGTCGACCGGGTGATGTGGTCGTCGGACTACCCGCACAACGAGAGCACGTTCGGCTACTCGGACCGCTCGCTGGCCAGCGTGGTCGAGGCGGTCGGGCCCGAGGTGGCCGTCAAGATCGTCAGCTCGAACGTCAAGACGTTCCTCGGCCTCGAACGCTGATGAGCGACCTGCTCGCACCCATGCCGGCCGGCCTGGACCTCCCGGCCCGACCTGATCTCGCCCGCATGCGACACGAGCGGTGCGAGCGGCTCCGTTGGGGCATGGCCGAGAGCGGCCTCGACGCGCTGGTCCTGCTGGCCAACGCCAACGTCTCGTACGCCACCGGGGCGAGCTGGCCGCTGAGCGACGCCGGGCCGGGCCAACGTCGAGCGCCCGGTCGCCGTCGTGCTGGCCGACGACGAGATGCCCCACCTGTTCACGCCGTTCCTCGAGGATGCGGCACGGGAGCTCGACCTCGACGACGACCACCTGCACGGCCCGACGTACCTCGACGTCGCCGAGGGCGTCGACGCGTTCGCGGGGGTGCTCGCCGAACTGCTCCCGTCGACGAACACGATCGCGGTCGACGAGGTGACGGGAGCGATGCACCGCGATCGGCGCTCGGCTGTTCGCCCACTGGCCGCCCCGGGCCGCGAGCGAGGTCATGGGCGCAGCCCGGCTGACCAAGACCCCCGACGAGCTCGCCTGCCTCCGCCACGCGCTGTGGATCACCGAGCAGGCCATGGCCGAGGTCCAGGCGGGGCTCGTGCCCGGCGCCCGGCAGACCGATCTGACGGCGACGTTCCTGCACCGCGTGTTCGAGCTCGGCGCCGAGGCCAACGTGCTCGACCCGATCTGGCAGGTGATGCCCGAACCGACAGGCCGACCTGCCGTGGACCGTGCACGGCGACATCGCCTGTCCGCTGCTGAGCACCGAGCGCGCGCTGGCCGCGGGCGACGTCCTGTGGGTCGACACCGGCATCATGTACCGCGGGCTTCCACTCGGACTTCGGCCGCACGTGGGTCGTCGGACAGGATCCGACCGCTCGCCAGCAGGCCCAGCACGCACGCTGGGCGGAGATCGACGACGCGGTCCGATCGGTCATGCGGGCCGGTGTCCCCGCCTCGGATCTCACCGCGGCCGCGATGGACGTGTGCGGTGGTGAACGGCCGTGGATGTCGCACTTCTACCTCGGCCACGGGCTCGGTCTCGACAGCGCCGAGGCGCCCTACGTCGGGACCGACCTCGGCGACGGCTACGACCGGCGACAGGTCCTCGCCGCCGGCACGGTCCTCGTGATCGAACCGGTCGTGTGGGACGAGGGGCACAGCGGCTACCGGTCGGAGAACGTGTACGTCATCACCGAGGACGGCAGTGTCAACCTCACCGACTACCCCTACGACCCGTATGGCGACTGAGCCGGTCCCCGACCACCCGGCGCTGCGCGAGGGCCGTCGCGCCCGTCTCCTCGCGGCGATGGAGGCGCACGACCTCGACGTGCTCGTGCTCGGACGGGTCGCCAACATCCGCTACGCCTCGGGCGTCCCGATCCTGTGGAACGCCGGCACCCGCCCGTTCGGCCCCGGCTGCGTCGTCGTCCGCGCGAGCGAGGAGATCTACCTCCTCAGCACGTGGGACGAGGGCGTCCCCGAGGAGATCCCCCACGACCACCTCTTCGGGATCACGTGGAACCCGATGAACTTCGTCAACCTGCTGCAGGGGATCGACGCCGAGGCCCGGCCGCGCCGAGTCGGCACCGACGCCATGTCGCCGCTGTTCGCCCAGCTGCTGCCGATGGCGTTCCCCGACGCGGAGATCGTCGATGGCAGCCGTGCGCTCGGGTCGGCACGACGCATCAAGACCGCCGAGGAGGTCGAGGCGATCCGCGCCGCCATCGAGGTCGCCGAGCGAGCGATGGCCGCGCGGTGGCCGAGCTGCGGCCCGGGGTGAGCGAGCGCGAGCTGACCGGCGTGTTCATGGACGCCATGGCCTCGACCGGCGTCACGACGCCGGCGACCCAGGACGTCGTCCGCATCACGTCGGCAGGGAATCGGCTGCCGACCCCGGTGACCGCCGCGTCCAGGCCGGCGACCTCGTCGCGTTCGACGCCGGCGTCGTGGCCGACGGCTACGCCGGCGAGGTGGGCGCACCTGGCCCGTCGAACCCGACGGGAGCTCGCCGGCCGTCGACGAGCCTGTACCGACGCTCGGACGAGCTGTGGGCGCGACTGCTCGCCGCGTGCCAGCCGGGCGCCTCGGGCACCGACCTGCTCGACGCGTACCGGTCGGCCGGCGAGCCGCTGCCCGTCACGCCGGTCGGCCCGCGGCCTCGGCCTCGGCTTCGACGACCCGGTGATCGTGCGCGACCTGCCCGAGACCGCATCGACGGAGACGCTCGACCCCGGCGTCGTCCTCGTCGTCACCGCATGCGTCTCCGACGACGACGTCGGCTCGGTCGTCGACGCACGAGCCGGTCCACATCACCCCCGACGGTCCCGAGGTGCTCACGTCGCAGCCCGTTCTGGAACCGCCAGAGATGCAGGAGCCCAGCCATGACCGACAGCGAGACCCAGCCCGAGATCGACGGCGAGGCCGACCCCGAGGCGATCTGGATCCTCTACGAGAAGGACCCGGCGACCAAGATCGCGACGCTCACGTTGAACCGGCCCGAGCGGCTCAACGCGCCGACCATCGGGATGCGGCTCCGCTACGCCGATCTGCTGCACCAGGCCAACATCGACGACGACGTGAAGGTCCTCGTGATCCGCGGCGACCGGCGACGACTTCGGCACCGGTCAGGACCTGCCGGAGTTCATGGAGGCGCGTGCGATCCGAGGACGGTCTGCTCCGCGAGGTGGGGCTCGAGGACGCCGACGTCACCTACCCGCCGAAGCGCAACTTCCGCCACGGCGCCACGACGCACGCAGTGGTTCACCGACCCTCGCGGCGGCTGCCGGACCCTGCAGGAGTTCAAGAAGATCAGCATCGTCGAGGCCAAGGGCTACTGCTACGGCTGGCACTTCTACCAAGCCGGCGATGCCGACCTCGTGATCTCGTCGGACGACGCGCTCTTCGGCCACGCCGCGTTCCGCTACGCCGGAGCCGCGCCCCGGATGTGGTGGTGGGCCATGTCGATGGGCATCCGGAAGTTCCAGGAGATGGTCTTCACCGGCCGGCCGTTCACGGCAGCCGAGATGGCCGAGCTGGGCTTCGTGAACAGCGTCGTGCCGCGCGACCAGCTCGAGGCCGAGGTCCAGAAGTACGCCACGGCCTGCGCCCAGAACCGCTCGACCGACGTCGTCTTCATGCAGAAGACCTTCTTCGAGGTCATGAAGCAGTTCCAGGGCGAGTACATGGGCAGCCTGATCAGCGGCGTCCTCGAGTCGATGGCGGGCTACGGCCGGCCCGATGCGGGCGAGCTGGGCACCGACGACGCGATCGACCAGGGCCTGTCGAAGGCCGTGAAGGACTTCGACAGCCGGTTCCCGCCGGAGTGGCGGCTCAGCAAGCAGGGTCGGGAGCAGGCCGAGTGACCGACGCGGCGGCGAGCCCGCCGCTGTCCGGCTACGTCGTCGTCGACCTCTCCACCGGGATCGCCGGCGCGTACTGCACGAAGATCCTCGCCGACGGCGGCGCCGAGGTCATCAAGGTCGAGCCGCCCGAGGGCGATCCGCTCCGCCGCTGGTCGGCGTCCGGAACCGACGATCCCCGCCGGTGACGACGGCGCGCTCTTCACCTTCCTGTCGTCGACGAAGCAGAGCGTGGTCGCCGATCCCGACCGTGACGACGACCTCGAACGGGTGCGCGCCCTGCTGGACCGGGCCGACGCGGTGGTGTGGTCGAGGGGATCTCGCCTCGCCGAGCAGCCCGACCGCTGTCGCCGGAGGCGATCCGACGCGCGGCACCTGCACCTGACCGTCACGACGATCACGCCGTTCGGCCTGGAGGGACCGTGGTCCGACCGCGCCGCGACCGAGTTCACGCTGCAGGCCTGGTCGGGCGGGATCGTCGGACTCGGCCGCGGCGCTCCGGACCGGGCCCCGGTGTTCGTCGGCGGGCAGATCGGCGAGTGGCTCACCGGCACGCAGGCGGCCATCGCGCACGATGGCCTCGCGGGAGCGGTCACGCATCGATGGATCCGGGCGAGCTCGTCGACGTGTCGATGCTCGAGACGCTCGTGCTCTGCCTCACCTACTACCCGGTGACCTACTTCGACATGGTGGGTCGGCCCTTCCGGAGCGGGCGGTCCATCGTGACGCCCGGGGTGGAGGCGACCAGCGACGGCCTGGTCGGCTCGGCGTCGGCACCGGCCAGCAGTGGCTCGACTTCTGCGTGATGGTCGGACCACGCCGAGTGGATGGAGGACCGCTCGCTCTTCGCCAACCGGGCCCACCTGCAAGCCGGACATCGCGGCGTGGATGGCGGAGCGCACGACCGCGGAGATCCTCGAGCTCGCGGGCGACTTCCGCATCCCGCACGCCCCGATCGGCAACGGAGCGACGATCCCCGCGACCGACCACTTCGTGGCGCGCTGGCTCGATCGTCGAGAACCCGCGTGGACGGCTTCGTCGAACCCGACCGGCCCTACCGGTTCGACCCGCCCCTGCTCCGGACCGGCCGAGCCGGCGCCATCGCTGGGCGAACACGACGGCAAGCGCCGCGGGCCGCAGCGACCGGCACGCGGCCGCGTCCTACCGCTGGATCCGAGGCATCGCGGACCATCACGCCGTACGCACGGCCTGCGCGTGCTCGACCTGACCTCGTTCTGGGCCGGCCCGCTCTGCACCCACGTGCTGGCGATGCTCGGCGCCGAGGTCCTCCACGTCGAGTCGACGGCCCGGCCCGACGGCACGCGCCTGCTCGCCGGCCTGCGCTTCTCGGAGCCCGAACTGGTGGGAGCGCTCCGGGATCTTCTCCGGTCTCAACACCAACAAGAAGGGCGTGACGCTCGACCTCGCCACCGATCGAGGGGCGGGACCTGCTCCGCCGGTTGATCGCGACCTGCGACGTCATCGTGGAGAACAACACGCCGCGGGTGCTCGAGCAGCTGGGGCTCGACGTCGACGCGGTCCGCGCCATCCGGCCCGATGTCGTCGTGGTCCGGATGCCCGGCTTCGGGCTCGACGGCCCGTGGCGCGACAACCCGGCCTTCGCCTTCGTGATCGAGGACGCCGCAGGGCTGACGTGGATGACCGGCTATCCCGGACGAGAACCCGATCTCGCCCTACTGCGTGGGCGACTCGAACGCCGGCGCGCCACGCGCTCTGCGGCTTGCTCCTCGCCCTGGAGCACCGCCGGCGCACCGGCGAGGGCGTCCTCGTCGACGCGTCGATGGTGGACGCCGCGCTCAACGTGGCCGCCGAGCAGATCGTCGAGCACTCGGCCTACGGCGCGCTGCTCGGGCGGGACGGGAACCGAGGACCGACCGCCGCGCCCCAGAACCTGTACCTGACCGCGGACAGCCGACGAGCAGGGCGACGCGACGGTGCCTGGGTCGCCATCGCCGTCGCCACCGACGACCAGTGGCTGGCTCTCCGCGAGGCGCTCGGTCGCCCCGCGTGGGCGATGGACCCGAGCGCTGGCCACCGCGGCCGGACGCCGCGAGCACCACGACGCCATCGACGAGCACCTGTCGAGCTGGTGCGGCGTGCGGAGCGGCGACGAGATCGTCGACTGCCTCTGGGAGGCCGGCGTCCCGGTGGCCAAGGTGATGCAGCCCCACGAGCAGGCGACCCTCCCCCAGCTGCAGTTCCGGGGCTTCTTCGAGGAGGTCGACCGTCCCGTCACCGGGGCGGCCCGCCACAGCACCGTGCCGTTCCGGTTCTCACGAGGGCCCGACCGGTTCCACCGCCGACCCGGCACCGCTGCTGGGCGAGCACACCGACGAGGTGCTGCGCGACCTCGGTGTCGTCCGACGACGAGCTGGCCGAGCTGCGCGACCTCGGCGTGATCGGCACGCGTCCCCGATGCCGCCCGACCTCGGCGGTGAGCGCGGCCCAGCCGGTGGAAACGACCGTCGGAGCGCCGCGAAGTAGGCTCACCCGATGCCCCACCCGCTGGTCTACGACCCCGTCGAAGCATCGCGGGAGCGCTGGATCCAACAGGGTTGGGGTGACACGGCGGCGGGCATGGCCGCGGTCGTCTCGGTGATGCGGGCCGAGCAGATCTTCCTCAACCGGGCGGCGACCATCCTGCGCCCGCTCGGGCTGACCTTCGCCCGCTATCAGGTGCTCGGCATGCTGCGATGGACGGGCCCGTTGACGCTCGGCGCGGTCGGCCACCGCCTGTGGATCACCCCGGCCACCGTGACCAGCGCGGTCGACCGGCTCGAGAAGGCCGGGCTTGAGTCGCCGGGCGGCCCATCCCACCGATGCCCGGGCCACGCTGGTCGAGATCACCGCCAAGGGCCGGCGGCCTGTTCGACCGCGCGGTCGAGAAGCTGAACGACGATCTGTTCGGAACGGTCGGGCTCGACCGAGAAGGAGCTCGACCTGCTCGTCGGGCTCATCGGGAAGATCCGTGCGGCCGAGGGCGACGTCGTCGCTTCGGGTCCAAGCCGATCGAAGCGCTGATCGCAGGGACAGGAACCATCGGACCCGCGTCCTCTCGCAGCCTCACGAATCGGCGCGGCGAGTGGAGGGCCCTCCGTGTCGTAGGAAGTCCCGAAGCGCGGCGTTGAAGTCTTCGACCGCGTCGACGTTGCACACGTGTCCGGCCCGAGGCAGAACGCGGAGATCCGAGGCCGCGATCGCCGCATGGAGCTCGTTCGCGACTCCTGCCGGCGCGCGGGTGTCCTCCTCGCCATAGAGCAGCAGCGTTGGGAGGCGGATCGCAGGGAGCACCTCGGTCAGGTCCTCGGTGCATGCCCGTGCCATCGCCCGCAGCCCGGCCGGATGAAACGAGGCGAGCGCCTCGGCGTACCTGGCGATGACCTCGGAAGGTGCTGATGCGGCGAACATCGTCGGCAGCAACGCGTCGACGAGTTCCTGTGGCGCCATCCGGGAGAGCTCCATCGCCTGATCGAGGCGTCTTTCGACCTCGTCGGCCGGAAGAGAACCGGCCCACCCTGCATATGCGCCCACGAGGGTGATCGTGGAAGCGAGCTCCTGGTGCCGACGACAGAACTCGATCACCGTTGCGCCACCGAACGACAGTCCGACGAGATGCGGAGACGCCAGGTCCAACGCCTCGATGAATCCGGCCAGGGCGTCCGCGAATCCACTCATTCCGCAGAACTCCGGCGGGTCGTCAGATCCCCCCGCTCCTGGGAGGTCCCACGCGATCACATCGAACTCGTCGGACAGCCCGTCCAGCTGGGGACCCCAGGTCGATCGGCCATCTCCGACGTAGCCATGGATGAGGACGACCGGATGCCCACGTCCCGCTCGGGCATACGTCATCCGCAGTCCGTCGACGTCTACCGCTGGCACCACGCGAGTGTGTCACGAGCCGACGAGCAGATCGCCTGCCGGCCCCACATCGGCGAGAAGACCGTCGCCCGGCCCTCTCCGACTGGAACGATGCCGACCGCTTCGCCCGGTCAGTCCTGGCAGCGGGGTGCTCGTCGGATCCGTCGGATCGACGACCGACCGATCGCGGGCGACGGCCCTCCCGCAGCGGTGGCCCTACCCGAGGGGCTGGGCCGCCACGTCGAGGGCGTCCGCGAGCTCGTCAGGCATCGAGAGGAACGGCGAGTGACTCGCGTGCAGCTCGACCACATGATCGGCCCGCCGTGCCATCAGTCGCTGGTGCCAGGCAGGGATCGCACGGTCCTCCGTGCATACGACGTAGGTCGCCCGCTTCGATTCCCAGGCCACGTGACGGGGCGCCTGGGTGAACGAGGCCGTGGGCTGGTCGTCCAGCCGCTCGAGCGCCCATTGCCGGATCGCCGGGTCGCAGTCCGCGTAGAGGCTGTCGGACACGCCGCGCCCGTCGAGAAACATGGCCGAACCATCGTCGGTGAACCGGGTGCTTGCAAGAAGATCGCTCTGCCGCGCGCCGTCGGGCCGAGCCTCCGCCGGACCCGCGTCCAGCAACGACTGTCCTGGGGCCGGCATGAACGCGCACACGTAGGCCAGCGCGAAGACTGCATCGTGGTGGCCCGCGTCGGTGATGACCATCCCGCCGTAGCTGTGACCGACGAGCAGCGTTGGCTCTCCGATGGCGTCGAGCGCCGATGTCACCGCATCGGCGTCGCCGTGGAGGTCGCCGAACGGTCCGGGCGAGCAGCCGTGGCCGGGCAGATCGATCGCCTGTGGGCGATAGCCGCGGCTCGCGAAGGGCGGGGAGCAACGGTTCCCAGCACCACGCCCCGTGCCAGGCGCCGTGGACGAGCAGCACGCTCCTCGGCCGGTCTGGGGCCATCGAGTCATCCCCTCGCTCGCACGTCGTTGGCGAGCGCCCGCACGCCCCACTCGCCGTGAACCTCGGGCGCGAGCGTACCCCGCCGCGATCATGCGCAATAGGAGACCCACGCCTGATCCACGGCGCCCTACGTCACGGGTTGATCCGACGCGATCGAGAGGGACCGCCGGTCGAGTGAGTAGGCGTCCGACCGGATTTGAGTAGTGCCCTCCGCACGGCGGGATCCGATGATCGGAGAGGATCCACCCGAGCCGAGGACCGGGATGCGCATCGATCGATGCGCGGGCGCGGCTGCACCGGGAGGCGCCCTGGCTGTGGGCCCCATCGACCGCAACGACGAGGTTGCCTGCTCTGACCACGGACACCCGTTCACCCTGAAGGAGGGGACCATGCAACTGATCGACCGTTCCACCACCCGCCTGTTCCGCGTGATCCTGGCGAGCCTGACCGTCCTTGCACTCGGCGCGTGCTCCAGCGACGGCAGCGACGGCGAGGCCGCGGCAGCCCCCGATGCGACGGCCAGCGACTCGCGGGCGCCTGCCCCGAGCAGCGGCGGCGGCACGGCGACGCTCACGATCGGCGGCGAGACCTGGGAGTTCACCACCGTGCGGTGCGCCACCGGGTCGGACGAGACCAAGAGCGACGAGTGGGACTTCTCCCTGTCGGCCATCGAGAACGGCCTCCAGCTCTCCGTCGACCGGGCGGCCGACACCGGCCAGTACGGCGACTCCATCGAGATCGACGACATCAAGAACTTCGAGGACCCCAGCGTGAAGTGGTCGGCTCCCGGCATCGATCCGACCAGGGGCCCTGTCGACAGCCAGCCGTTCGTGGAGGTCGACGGCAAGAGCGTCACGGCCGAGACGACCTTCACCGACGGCACGAACGACGACGGCACCCTCGGCGCCCCGGTCCCGGGCACGTTGCAGGCGACCTGCCCCTGAGTCGACCTGCCCCTGAGTCGACCTCGTCCGTCGCCTACAGGTCCGCGAGGAGTGCGGAGAGCTCCTCGCGACCGGACACGTCGAGCTTTCGGTACGCCGATCGGAGGTGGTTGTCGATCGTCCGGGTGGACACGAACATCGTCTCGCCGACCTCGCGACTGGTACCTCCCCGCGACACGGCGAGGGCGATCTCGAGCTCGCGTTCGGTGAGGCCCCTGGGACACGACTCGAGCGCCGGGGTGGGTGCGCCGGTGCACGACCGCCAGCGAAGCCGGGCCCGGGTCGCCGAGACCGCGGCGGCCGCAAGGTCCCCACGCTCGGAGGCCACACCTGCCGCCTGAGCATCGGCCTCCGCGGCGAGGACCATGGCCCCGGTTGCGGCGAAGTCGTCCGCCGCCCCCGACAACCTGGCGACATCCCGGTCGACCAGCGCCTCGGCATGGCCGCGCATCAACTCGACCAGTCCGGTCGACACCTCCTTGTCGAGATCGACCAGATCGTCCACCACGTACTCGGCAAAGCCGAAGCGCACCGCGTCGTGCAGTGCGGGGGCACCCCACAAACGGTGGTTGGCACGACACGAGTCCACGCCCGTGGCGGCCGTGAGCGACGCAGCGTGGGCGAGTCGATGCGCACGAGCGTTTCGCCACACCTCGACCCGACCACCGATGAACCTGGCGGCGGGACCACCCACCTCGCGATCGATGGCCGCCGCCCGGTCGGCCAGACCGTCGACCTCGTCGAGGCGGCCGGCCTGCAGCGCGGCGATCGCGCCGATGCCTGCCGCGGTCCCCATCAGCGCGAGCGGATCGAGTTCATCGAGCTCGGTCACCGCCTCTATCGCCGCGTCGACGGCCCCAACGAGATCGCCGGTGAGGCACCCGACATAGGCGAGCCCGACGAGGGCGAGGCTGGTCGGGGCACCCGCGGCGCGCGCCGCCACGAGGTCGCGAGTGCCCATCTCCCATGCTTCGCGGAGTCGCCCTGCGCCTGCGGTTGCGAGAACTCGGGATGCTCCGAGCTGCTGCGCGCTCAGGGGGGCATCGGCCCCGTGCGCCTCGGCGAGCTCGAGGGCGCGCTCGGCGAGCTCGACCACGCCATCGATGCGCAACGTCATCGCCTGCGCGAACACGGTCACGTTGGCGATGCCGAGCTCGGTTTCGGAATCGTTGTCGAAGCCCAGCGCGAGCGGGCCTGCGGCGACCACATCATCGAACGCACCCGTGAGCGATGCCTGGAACACCAAGCCGATCGAGAGCGCACGAACCGCCTCCGGGTCCTCGACCTCTGCGAGCGCGTCGCGCAACACCCGCAGGGCGGCGTCGGGGTTGTCCATGAGCAGCGACTCGTTCTCCGACCGTGCCAGCGCGATCGCGACGCGGGTGTCGTCATCGGCCGCAACCGAGCCGGCCGCGCCATAGGCATCGGCCGCGTCGCGGCCTCGGCCGCGAAGACGCATCGTCTCCGCCAGCACCCGATGCGCCTCGGGCAGGTCGGGTCGGCTTGCGATCGCCGCACGCGCCAGGCGCTCGGAACGTTCGAACTCGAACCGAGCGAGAGCGAATCGCGCGCCTTCGAGCGCGGCATCGTGCTCGACGCCCGTGTCCGCCTCGAGCGCCCAGATCGCAGACCGTGCCACGGCATCGTCGCGGGCCGAATCCGCCCACGCATCGCGGAGACGCGCCGCGAGCGTGGTCCGCTTCGCCCCTCCGAGTCGTGCTTCGAGGATCAGAGCCAGGAGGGCGAACGCGACCCGCAGCTCCCCGTCCGCCGGATCCGAGCAGATCAGTCCGCGCTCCTCGATGTCGACGAGCGCCGTGGGTTCGGTAGCCGTCAATGCGACGTCGGACGGCAACGGCTGCCCCAACGACACCAGTTCCAGGGCATCTCGCTGCGCCTTGCCCATGTCGCCGAGTTGGTCGGCAACGAGGTGGTCGAAGACCGCTGACGTCGACGGGAGACCGTCCCAGCGCCACACCCCCTCCTCGCGACGCAGACCGCCTTGACCAACGGGCGGATCGAGCAGCGCCCTCAGGTAGAGCGGTCGTCCCCCGCTCGTCTCCCACAGCACCCGCCGCACCGGGGCACTCACGTCCTCACCGAGCGCCTCGGCGACCAGCTGGTCGCTCTCACCCCGGTCGAGTGGCGCCAGCTCGACCCATTGGAGGCGAACATCCCTGAACATCTGCGCACCCTCGGGCCGTCCTCGCTCGTCGGCGCGAACGCTCAGGACCACAGCGGTGTGCGGGTCGCCGATCAAGCGCTCGATCACGGCCCACGAGCCGTCGTCGAGCAGGTGGGCATCGTCGACCGCAACCAACAGCTCACCGGATCGAGCGGCTCGACGGACGGTCCGAAGCGCGTCGCGCATCGCGGCGACCGACGCGTCGGCGGGTCCGTCCTCGAGCAGGTGCGCCACCGCGCCGAACTGGATCGACCGGGCCGAGGCCGTGCCGACGATCCGCACCACCGTGGTTCCGTTGACCTCGACGCGCGCCACCAGCTCCTCGACGAGTCTGGTCCGGCCGACACCGCACACACCGCTGATCGCGACGGCGGATGCCTCGTCGCCGCGGACGAGGTCGTGCAGCCGAGCCAGCTCAGCGACACGACCTATCAACCGGGAGCGCATCGGTCCACGATAGGTGGGGGGCGGTCGATGGCGCGGGTGTCAGCAGTCGAATCGCTCCGGACGCAACATCGGGCTGCCAGGGGTGGACCCAACCAGTGAGGGTCCAACCAGTGAGGGCCCAGGCACGTCACTCGGGAATCGGCACTCGGGCAAAGTACGCGTCGATCAGTGCAGCCACCTCTTCGAGCGCGTCCCACGCCGGTGCGAGATGCGTCAGGTCGGCCCGAACGACTTCGACAAGTGGGTTCGAGGCTGTCAGGTCGTCGAGCTCCAGGTCGAGCACCGGCGGTGCGCCGGACTGGGTGCATCGGATCACCAGCGTGGGGCACTGCACGTCGCGGTACATGCGAAGCACGTCGAGCTCCCCATCATCGGCGAACGCGTCCTCGAAGAGCTGGCGAGAGGGATGCCGCCGAAACGTTCCGTCTCCACAGTCGACGAAGTTGCGCTCGGCCATTCGGCGACCGTTGGGAGCGGTGTAGCCGATGCGGGGAAAGATCTCGCACAAGGCGTCGACCTGCTCGTCTCGCCAACCACGGTCGCCGGCTTCGGGCGGCATCGTCATGACCATGAAGCTCGCCTTCATCTCTGCCTGGAACGCCCGGAACACCGCACGATCACGATCGGTCCCGCTGGCCACAGCGCCTGGGCCGAACCCGTCGATGCTCACCACGCGGGCGTTCGCATGGTCGGTGCCGTAGTAGCCCGCCACGAAACCACCCAGGGAGTGACCGACCACGTCAACGGGGCCGAGCTCGAGCGCCGCGACGACCTCGGCCACGTCGGTGGCGACATCGACCAGTCGGAAGTGCACCGGATCCCCGGACTGGCCGCACGAGCGGGCATCGATGGCAACTGTGCGCCGACCATCACCGAGCCGCTCGGCGAACTGGTCCATCGACTCGAGGTTCGCCCCGCCGCCGTGCAGCAGAACCAGGCCGCGGCCAGTACCACCGTGGTCTCGATACGCGACGCGCACACCGTCTCGCACGATCAGCGAATCATCGACCACGTCAGCTCCCCTCACGACACCCGGACAGGGTAATCAAGGCGACGCTTCGCTCCCTTCTGCACGCGTTCCCCGACATCCGCTTCGACACGCGGTGGGCCCGACACCTGGGGCAACCGACCTCGGCTCGAGGATCTCACCCATCTCAGGTGTCGTCGTTGGTGATGACGGCGAAGCCGAGGCCCCAGAAGCCACCCATGACCGCGTTGGTCGGATCGTGGAACGACACCACGACGTACTCGTCGGGCTCGACCAGGGTGTCCCCGTTGACGGTCACCGACACGGTCTTGGCGACCTCGCCCGGTGCGAACGTGACCGTGCCCGACACCGGCACGTAGTCGCTGGCGGGGTCAGCCTGGTCGCCGGCTGCGCCCGGCACGAACAAGGTCGTCCAGCGGACCGAGACCGTCGCTCTGGTGGCGCTCGACAGGCTCACCGGTACCGCCATGGTCGAAGGCGCCGTCCCGCCCTCCAGAACGGCGACCGTGCCCGCGATCACGACCGGGACGACCGGGGAGATGGCGACGTCCACGAGGGAGCCGCCGAAGCGCGTGCCCCAGTTCCATCCCCAGCAGGTGACACCGCCTGTGTTCCGCAGGGCGCAGTTGTGGAGGTAGAACCCCGCTATCGAGACCACGCCCGAGCTCAGACCCACCACCGCGACCGGCGCGGCGGAGTAGAGGCCGGCATCGGGCCCCACCGGCCCGTACATGTTGTACCCCCAACACGACACCGCGCCCGCGTCGGTCAGCGCACAGGTGTGCCGGGTGCCGAGTGTCATGCCCACCACGCCCGAGCTCAGTCCGACCACCCCGGTCGGGTTCAGCCGGTTCTGTGAGGTGCCGTCGCCGAGCTGGCCGGCAACGCCGCCGCCCCAGCACAGCATCCCGCCGGCCTCGGTCAGGGCGCACGTGTGATCCTGACCGGTGGCCACGGTCGTCATGGAGCCGGGGAGGCCCAGCACCTCGACGGGCGTCAGGCGGGCCACCAGCGTGCCATCGCCGAGCTGGCCGGCGGCGTTGTACCCCCAGCAGGTGATCCCGCCGGTGGTGCGCACGGCGCAGTTGTGGCTCCAGCCGGTCGCCAGGCTGGCGATCCCCGTGCTGAGCCCGGAGACCGCAACCGGGACCGAGCTGCTGACCACGGTTCCGTTGCCGAGCTCGCCTTCCTCGTTCATGCCCCAGCACATCACCGCCCCGGTATGGGTCAGGGCGCAGGCGTGGAACTGACCGGCAGACACCGCGGCCACGCCGGACGTGAGCCCGACCACGTCCCCCGGCGTCGCCCGGTCCGTGGTGGTGCCGTCGCCGAGCGCTCCGTACGGATTGGAGCCCCAGCACTTCACCCCGCCGGCATCGGTCAGCGCGCAGGCGAAGTCGACGCCCACCGTGACCTGGGCGACACCGCTGCTCAGGCCCGCCACTGCGGCCGGGTTGCCACCGTTGGACCAACAGATCACCCCGCCGTCGTCCTCCACCAGGCACGTCTGCGTCGAGCCCGCCGCCATCCGGTCGCCTGCGCCGGGATGCTCCCAGCCGGCCGGCCGGGTCCGGACGCCACGGTGCTGGCCGACCCAGCCGTGGCCGACGCGGTGGAGGCCGACGCCGGCACGGTGAGCAAGGCCACCAGGCCGATCGATGCCAGCGCGATCAGCGTCCGAGAGGCCGCCCGACATCGCCCATCCTCGCGCCGAAGTCTCATGGTCCCTCCCACACTCGTCCGACACCTGAAGCGTCGGCGGACCCTTCCCAGAGGATCGCCTCCGGTGCGTCGTCGGGTCCATGGACCAAGGACCCGAATTCCCTCGTCGACCGCTCGACGTATCCCACTTCGGAACGCCACCGTGATCGATGCCCGTCGAGCCGAACCTGCCGGGGAGCACGCGACCGGTGTCGTCACGGGCCTCGAAGGGGCGTTCCCCACGACCTCTCGATCGTCGATTCACGCGGCAGGTCGGTGGCCCCGGCCGTGCCTTTCGGCCGGACCGGCACCCCACCGGTTGGACGGTTGACGATGAGACCGTAGGGCTTTGGCGTGGTCCGGTCGACGAGCTCGAGGTCCACTCGTTGAGCCATGCGGGCCACGATGAGCGTGACCTCCATCTGCGCGAGGGCGAAGCCGATGCAGCGCCGCGGGCCTCGCCCGAACGGCGTCCACGCCATGTCCATCAACTTCTTGTGCTCTTCATCGACGGAGTCGTAGCGACAAGGGTCGAACCTGAGCGGATCGGGCCAGACTTCGTCGAGCCGTCCCGAGATGTAGGGCGACCACATCACCATCGCCCGGTTCCGGATGGTCATGTGATCGAGTGCGATGTCGGTCGCTGCTTGTCGTGGGCCGACGAGTCCCGCGGGATGGAGGCGGAGCGACTCGTGAACCACCGCGCTCGTGTAGGTCAGCTCGCGGAACTGCTCCGCTCCGATGTCGTCGGCCTGACGCCCACCCGTGTGGCCGAGCACATCGTTCGCCTCGTCCCGCAGAGCAGACCAGACGCCATCGGTGTTGAGGGCCCGCACCAAGGTCCACGCGATCGTCGCTGCCGTGGTGTTGTAGCCCGCGCCGATGAGGGTGTTGACCTGATCGTGTATCTCCTCGGTCGTGAGTCCCGAGTCGGTTGCGACGAACGCATCCAGCAGATCCGTCGGCCGGTCGTCAGGTTCCCGCGACCGACGCCGGCGCGATCTCCTCGTCGACGAGCTCATCGAAACGTCGGCGCCCGTCGCGCACCCGCGCCCGACGGGTGCGCGGGAAGCGATGCGGGATCTGGTGCACCGCGGGCAGTTCGAGGTACGCCTGGGCCTCGTCGAAGACGCTGATGAGCTCATCGAGCCGGCCCTGCAGCCCGTTGCCGAAGAACGCTTTGACGGTGATCCCCATCACGAGGTCCTTGCCGAGCGGGTAGAGGTCGACAGGTGCCGGTCCGCGCAAGAGCGGGTGCAGGCACTCATCGATCATCCGGTCGGTCTCCGCCACGATCATCGGGATCCAACCGTCGAGCTGGCGGCGCGCCAGCGCCGGCTGCACCGCGCTGCGGCGGCGGCGGTGCTCCTCGCCGTCGGACACGATCATCGAGGTGGGTCCGACCACGAACCCCAGGAGGTTGAGGAAGTGCCCCCACCGGTACGACTCGTTCGGTCGGGAGAACACCGTGGCCATGTGCTGCGGGGCGCCCACGAACACCGTCTCGACGGGACCGAAGCCAAAGGCGAAGGTGGGGCCGTAGCGAGCGAGGCACTCATCGAGCACAGGCGCCGGATCAGCAAAGAGCCTGCGTGTGAGCGAGACGTTCTCACGAATCGAGGTCGGGCCTGGCAGGCCGCTTCTACGTACCGTCACAGCATCCTCATCTCCACGTCGGCGCTCTCGCTCCTGCAAGGTCGGGCCTGCGGCCCTCCTGCAATGGAGTCGCGCCCGAGCGCGCGATCGGTTCGATGTCGTGCCAGTGGCCCCGAGCCACACGACAGATCCGCAGGAGACGGGAACGGACTCCCGCGTGATCCGGTGACAGTTTGGGTGGGGTCAGACCACCGGAGCGCGGCGTGCATGGACCTGACCGCCGCGAGGAGCTTGGTTCGACCGGTTCCACCGGCAGGTCCAGGAGGGCCGCCCGCGCCCTCCCGTGGATGTGGTGTCGGGGCGGCAATACTCGATCGGTGCACGAGGAGCTCGCTGTCGCCATCGCGGTGATCATCGCTGCAGGTGTTGGCGCGCAGTGGCTCGCGGCGCTCCTGCGGGTCCCTTCGGTTCTCGTCCTGCTCCCGGCGGGGGTGCTGGTGGGCCCGGTGCTGGGTCTGCTCGTACCGGAGCGGCTCTTCGGTGAGGCGATCTTCCCGCTCATTGCGATCGCGGTCGGGCTCGTGCTCTTCGAGGGCGGCGTCGGGCTGCGCCTGGCCGGCGCTCGCGAGGTCCGTCGACCGGTCGTCGGCCTCGTGACGGTCGGCGTTGCGATCACATGGGCCGTCGGTGGCGCCGCGGCAACCCTGCTGTTTGCGGTACCGCCGCGGATCGGGTTCCTTCTCGGTGCGATCTTGGTCGTGTCGGGGCCGACGGTCGTGCTACCGCTGCTCGACTCGGTACGGCTGCGAGACCCCGTGGGCCCGGTGCTGCGGTGGGAGTGCATCGTGATCGATCCGATCGGCGCGGTGTTGGCGGTTGCGGTGCTCGAGGCGATCCTGGACGCGGAGTCGGGATTCAATCCCTTGGCGACGCTCGCCGCGAGTTCCGCGGTCGGTGTTGCCGCTGGCGCGACAGCGGGCATCGGGTTGGCGTTGCTGCTCAAGGCGCACGCCATCCCCGACCGGCTCCACAACTCGGTGACGTTGGCGTTCGTCGTGGGATGCTTCGTGGTCGCGAATCTGCTCAGCGTCGAGGCCGGTCTGTTCGCCACAACGGTGATGGGCATCGTGTTGGTGAACCAGCGGCTCGCGCCGGTCGCGCACATCGCGGCCTTCGGTGAGGATCTCGGGGTTCTGGTGCTTGGCGGGCTCTTCGTGGTGCTCGGCGCGACGGTGGACTTCTCGGCGATGAGGTCGGTCTTGTTGCCGTCGATCGGTTTGCTTGTTGTGCTCCTGGCTGTTCGTCCGGCCGCGGTGTGGGTGTCCACGTTGGGGGCGGGTCTCCGGTCGAACGAGCGGCGGTATCTGTCGGTGATCGCTCCACGAGGCGTCGTCGCGGCGGCGATCGCAGCGCTGTTCTCTGTCTCGCTCGAACGCGAAGGGATCGACGGCGCGTCGGACCTCGCGCCTGCAGCCTTCGTCGTGATCATCGGGTCCGTCATGGTCGCGAGTCTGGCGGCTCGCCCTGCCGCACATCGTCTGCGCGTCGCAGAGGCCGAACCGCGAGGGATTCTGCTGGCGGGATCGCAGCAGTGGATGCTCGATGTAGCGCTCGCGCTCGCAGGCCAAGGGGTACCCGTCCTGTTCCTGCCCGGGGAGGATGATGGCGCCGACGCTGCCCGAGCCGGTCTCCTGACCTACACGGGACCCGTCGACGGTGACGAATTGGCCGAGGCGATCAACGCCGTCGGGGTCGGTATCGCGGTCATCAGCTCAGATGACGAGGCCATGTCGTCCTTTCTCGTCGAGCAGCTTTCCGACCTGTTGGGCCGTCGCCATGTATATCGGGTCACCCGAGGGACCTTCGAGACACGCCGGCACCGATCCCGGTCGTGGGGCCGGATCGCATTCGAAGAACTCGCGGCGAGCGGAGACACGGAGCCCCAGCGGTGGGAGATCGTCGAGTTCCCGGCAGTCTCGCGACACCATGGACCGCCCGTCGGGGTGCTCCCACTCTTCGTCCTGCGCGACCATGCGCCGCCGAAGGTCGTCGGTCGACGGTGGCGGCCCTTGGCCGACGGACACCTCATAGGGGCGCGCCCGCTGACACCCAACCACCCGTGAACGGTCGCCACGACCGAGGCCGGCGGACCCACAACTACGCTGCTGGGGTGATCGGACGGGGGTGTCCGGACTGATTCCGAAACGGCCCCATTCGCCACCCTGCAGGAGGAAGCGATGAACGACACGGCCTTGGGCATCGAGCGTCGTGGTCGGGTGGTGATCCTCGAGAACCAGGACCCGCCCCGCAACCGGATGACCTTCGAGTACATGGACGAGCTCGAACGGGCCGTCATCGCGCTACGACAAGATCGCGATGTCCGTGCGGTCGTCATCACCGCGGCCGGCGACGAGCACTTCAGCGTCGGCATGGATCTCAAGCAGCTGATGTCGGGTGCAGAGGCTCGAGGCGGGTTCGAGGCGGTGCTCGATCAGCGGCTGCGGGTGCTGGCGGCGATCGAGCAACTCGACAAGCCGGTCATCGCCACCATGTTCGGGTACTGCCTCGGTGGCGGGCTCGAGCTCCCGCTCGCCTGTCATTTCCGCCTGGCGGCGACCGAGGGCGCCCGGATCGGCCTCCCCGAGCTCGACCTCGGCACCGTGCCGGCCTGGGGCGGCACCGCCCGATTGACCCGAACCGTCGGACGGGCACACGCCCTCGACCTCATCCTCCGGGCCAAGAAGATCGACGGCCCCACTGCGCTGGCCATCGGCCTGGTGCACGAGGTCCATCCGATCGGCGAGCTCAAAGCACGCGCCATCGACCTCGCCGAAGAACTCGCCGCGCAACCACCGATCGCGGTGGCAGGTGTCCTGCGCGCCGTCGTCGGCGCCGAGCACCTCCCACTCCACGACGCCCTGCGCATCGAACGAGAAGCCGTCCGCCGGTGCAGCGCCTCCGCCGATCAGGTCGAAGGCATGACCGCCTTCCTCGAGAAGCGCCGCCCGAACTTCGAAGGCCGATGACCAACCACCGATCCCGGTTGCGCTGACCATCCCGCGCAGATCCCGGGACACCTCGGACTCGGAAGGTCCCGGTGTCGATCCCCCACCGCTCGGACGAGATCATCGACCGACCTCGTCGAGATGCCCTCGACGTGGGCCGATAGAGTCCGGCGGTTCGTACGAACCTTGGGGGAGCGCACCATGTCGACCAGATCGTTGGAACAAGCTGTTGTATCCACACGCGCGGTGCTCGCTGCGGTGGCACCGGATCAACTCGACGCGAACACGCCCTGTGCCGCCTGGAAGGTCAGTGACCTCATCAACCACATCGTGGGTGGTCAGTGGTTCTTCGCCAGCGGAGTGACTGGAGCACCTCCCGCCGGGGGCGAGGCGGACTACTCCGCGGGTGACTACGTCGCGGCGTTCGACGAGGCATCCAACGCATGCCTCGATGCGTTCAAGGCTGAGGGCGTGATGGACCAAGTGTTGTCCCTGCCGTTCGGCGAGATGCCCGGCCGCGCGTTCGTCGGGCTCGCTGCGACCGACACGTTCACCCATGGATGGGACCTGGCGAAGGCCACCGGCCAAGACACCAACCTTGCTCCTGAACTCGCTGCTGAGATCCTCGAGCAGTCCCGACAGTCGATCCAACCAGCGTTCCGCTCCGAGGAGGGCAACCCGTTCGGTTTCGAGCAGCCCGCTCCGCAAGGCGCGTGCGCCGCCGACCAACTCGCTGCGTTCCTCGGCAGAACGATCTGACCACCCTCCATCGCCGTGAGCGAGGTCCGACCACCGGGATCGGTGTTGACCCGAGGCCGGCGGACCCACAACGAGGCTCCGGCGGAGATCGAGCAGGGGTGCTGGACGATGTGAGCTGCAGGTCGTGCGGGGCGAGCAACCGTGATGACGCTGGCTTCTGCGCGCGATGCGGATCGCCGCTGCACCGACGGTGCGCCGGATGCGCGGCGGGAGCTGGCCCATGACGCCCGATTCTGCGACGGCTGCGGCGCGCCGGTCACCACCACCGCGCCGCAGGGTCCGAGCGCCGCAGCTCCACCGGCCGTGCGCAAGATCGTGACCTCGCCTTGGGGATGCGGTGCGGCCTGAGCCGCGTCGTCGCCCCGGGCACGTCGCTGGACGGCGCGAAGGTCGAGCTCGCGATCCTCAGCCTCGGCGAGATGGTCGACAGCGCCTACGCGCTGCGGGAGATGTTCGCGCCGGAGCAGCTCGACCAGGCCATGACCCGCTTCCACGAGATCGAATCGGCGCGCGCTACCTGAGCACGGCCTTCGAGCGCGCGTGGTCCGCCTACTCGCCCGTGCTCGTTCCGCAGGGATCTCCCTGGTGGCGGTATGACGTGGGGCCCTGGCCGATCAGCCGTTTCGGCCGCCGGCGAGGATCTTGAGGCGTCGACGACCCGCGACGATGGACAAGTGGCTCGCTGGCCGGAATACTTCGGAGCAGCCACATGGTGACCCCAGGCGGACGGGGGGGGTTGGGTGAACGTCAGAGCTGGGACCACATCGCCAGATATGGGTTGCCGGACGGCCACCGGGTCGTGCCTCCTGTGCGGCGGGTCGAACGGTCCGGTGAGGATGACCGAGGGCGACTTCGTGGGGCGGGCGTGCGACTGCGGGATCATCTACATCGATCCGTTGCCTGGGCCGGCGGTGCTGTCGGCGACGACCGACGCTCATCTCGACAGCTACTACTCGCTGCCGGCCGAGCTGCGGTTCGAGTGGGCGCGGCACTTCGTCCGGAGCGGCCGGTTCCTCGAGGTCGGTTGCGGACCGGGTGCGCTGATCCGTCAGGCACTCGCCTGCGGCTTCGAGGCCGAAGCGGTCGAACCCAACGCGGCCTGTGCCGACTGGGTGCGCAGGCGCTACGGCATCGTCGTGGAGCAGACCCTGATCGAGAGCTCCGCACTGCCGCCCGACCGCTTCGACTTGATCTACCACGTCGATCTGCTGAGCCACTTCCCCGATCCGGTCCGAGCGCTCGAGGCCATGGCCGAGCGCCTCGCACCCGACGGCGTCATGTGCTTCGAGGTCGGGCTCTTCGGCGGCCTCGACCCCCGGTGGTACCCGTGGGTCGGCCGGCCACGCTTCCCGGCGCACCGCACGTTCTTCAGCGAAGCGGGCCTCGAGCGGGTACTCGAACGGGCTGGGCTGGAGCTCGTCGCGATCAAGACGTTTGCCATCGCTCCGTCCACCATCCTCAGCGCCACGCTCCGCAAGGTGCTTCCCGATGGGCTCGAGGCGGTGCCCGTGGCGTCGACGGGATCCGAGGTCCTCCCGGCTCGGGGGAACTGGGTGCATCGCGCCTACGCCCGCGTTCACCACCTGCTGCGCTATCGGCTCGGCGCCGTCATCGCGTTCCCCGGTCCGCGAACGGCATTCGTGGCGGCTCGCCGGGTCGGAGTGGTGCCCTCATGACGGTCGACGAGCGGCCCCGGCCGCAGCACGACGTGGCCGCGCGCCGTGCCTTCATCGTGGCCAACGTCCTCCCCCGGTGGGTCTCCGACTTCAACGTGGTGAGCACCCAACTGGTCGACGCCGGCTACGACGTCACGCTCTACGTCTCGGCCCCGGACCCGAAGGGCGCGGGCTGGCGCAGCACCGACGCCGTCGGAGCGGTCCGCGAGCGCTTGGCCCCCGAGGTGCGCCTGGAGTTCCTGTCGTACAGCGCGGTGCGCGTGGCCCCCGTCGCGTTCGTGCGCAACCTGCTGCTCGCGCTTCGGCTCGGCCGCCGCCATCCGGATGCCCTCTTCGTACTCTGGACGAGCATCCCGATCCTCACCTGGGGGCCGGCGTTGCGGGTGCTGAAGCGGCAGGTGATCTACATGGTCACCGGCCTCGGCCCCGTGTTCGCGTCGACGAGCACCAACGGCCGGCGGCGCTTCGTCGTCGAGAAGATCGAGAAGTTCCTGTTCCGAACGCGCCGCTGCCGCATCCTGGTGCACAACCGGGACGACAAGGCTTTCCTGTGCCGAACCTACGGCCTCCCCGACGATCGGGTGATGGTCACCGGCGGGTGCGGCGTCGATCCGGTCGAGTTCCCGTTGGCCGAGATGCCGGCCCGCACGCCCGAGCGCGTGCCCGTCATCCTGGTGCCGGTGCGCCTGCTCGTCGACAAGGGCGTCCTCGATGCCGCCGAGGCGTCGAAGCGTCTGGCGGCGGATGGAATCGTCCACGAGATGTGGTTCACCTCGAACCTCGATCCGACGCACCCGACCGCCCTCACCGCCGACGACCTCGACCGAATCACCCGCTCCACCCCCACGGTCCACTTCCTCGGCTACCAGAGCAGCCTGGGCGATCTCTACCAGGCGTGCGACGTCGTCTGCGTCCCGACGTACTTCCCCGAAGGTCTGCCGACGGCTCTGTTGGAGGGAGCATCGGTGGGCCGACCCATCGTCACCTGCGACAACGTCGGGGGCCGCGACTTCATCCGGGACGGCATCGACGGCCTCGTGGTACCGCCCCACGCTCCCGACCGATTGGCCGCTGCCCTCGGTCGGCTGCTGACCCGACCCGAAGACGCCGAGCGGATGCGCCTCAGCGCGCACGCCCGATTCCTCGGGGGCTACACCAAGCAGGACATGCTCGACCTCACGGTGGAGACCATCGAGACCCTCGGGTTCCCGATGGTGGCGCCGTCGGCATCGGATCGGCCGATGCCATGACCCGCACCGCGCTGATCATGGCCGGCGGACGGGGCGATCGCATGGCCCGCTCGGGCGTGGACGTCCCGAAGCCGCTCGTCTCGATCGCCGGCGTGACGCTCCTCGAGTGGAACCTGCGCCTGCTCCTCCCGTCCGGTGTCGACCGCATCCTGGTCTCCATCGCGGCCAGGGACGTCGAGGTGCGTGACGTCGTCGCCACCCGGCTGCGGACCATCGGCGATCAGGCAGGCGTCGCCGTGGACGAACTCGTCGAGGACAGCTCGCTCGGGAACATCGGTGCCGTCCGGCTGCTCGCCGGATCCGTCGACTCGGTGCTCGTGGTGTACGCCGACAATCTCACCGGGATCGACCTGCGCCAGATCTACGACGACCACGTCTCCGGCGACGCCGACCTCACCCTCGCCGCGCACCGTGAGCCCTTCGTCATGCCCGTCGGCGAGCTGACGGGTGATCCCGACGACCCCGGGCTCCTCGTCAGCTACACCGAGAAGCCCACGTACCGGCCGCTGGCGTCGAGCGGGGTGATGGTGCTGGGTCCACGGGCCGTCGCGGGCGGCGGTCGACGGGCCGATGAGCATCTCCCAGCTGGCCCAGGCCTTGGTCGACGACGGCAACGTCGTCCGCCTCTGGTTCCACGACGCCCCGTGGGTCGACGTGAACGACTGGGCGGCGATCGACCGGGCCGAGCGGCTCGTCGCGGCACATCCCGAGGTGTTCGCCGTCCGGGATCGCCTCGACGAGCTCGACCCCATCGGGTCGCCTCCGGCGGTCGGCTCGTGAGGGTCCTGGTCACGGGCGCGAACGGCATGGTCGGCACCGCGGTCATCGGCGCTCCCGCTCCCGGTGTCACCTCCCTCCGTTCGCAGGTGGGCCTTGAGCAGGCCGATCCGTTCCGGGCGTCCAGCGCGCTCGATCAGGGCGCCACGGTGACGTGCGACATCACCGATCGCGAACGCGATCTGCTCGGTGGCCGACGGCGTCGACGTCGTGATCCACGTAGCCGGTCCGCCGTCGGTGGCCGCGTCGTTCGCCGATCCGATCGAGTTCCTGCGTGCCCACGTGCTCGGCACGGCCACGATCGTGCAGCTGTGCCAGGACCTGTCCATCCCGCGCCTGGTGTACGTGTCGTCGGCCGAGGTCTACGGACGGCCGCGACGCAACCCGGTCGATGAGCGCGAGCCGCTCGCCCCTCGATCGCCGTACGGAGCGGCAAAGGTCGGGGCCGAGAGCATCATCAGCGCCGCGACGGCGACGGGGCTCGACGCCGTCGTTCTGCGGCCATTCTCCGTGTACGGCCCGGGCACGCGGCGCGACAGCGTGTTGGGGGTCATTCTCGAACAGGCGCTGGCGGGCGAGTCCATCGTGCTCCGCAACCTCGATGGCATCCGTGACTACTGCTACGTCGGCGACCTCGCAGACGCCGTGTGGCGAGCCGCCACCGCCGATCTCGCCGGGCGGCACACGTTCAACATCGCCAGCGGCCGAGGCACCCGGGTCGATGAGCTCGCGTGGGCGACCCTCGCGGCTCGGCACGGCGCCGTCCCCACGGGCGCGACGGTGGAGGCCCGACCCGGACCGGAGGCAGACCGCCCGTCCGCGGCCGACCTCGCGGAGTTGGTGGCCGACGTCGGCCAGGCGCGCGACGACCTCGGCTGGCAGGCCACCACCCCTCTGAGCGCTGGCCTGGCGCTCACCCTCGACTGGTACGCGAACGCCATGGCCGCTCGATGAGCGGGCCGGGGCGATCCTGTCGATCGGTGCTCGTCACCGGCGGACAGGGCTTCACGGGCCGGCACCTCGTGAGCCGGTGGCTCGCCCACGACGACGTGCGAATCGTGGCCGTCGGCCGGTCACCACGACTCGACCACACCTTCACCCACACCGTGACCTGGGCGGGCCGGTCGGTGCCGGCGCCGATCCCAACCGCCGCACGGATGGCCGACACTGATCGCTACACCTATTCGGTCCTCGACCTGGCCGACGACGCCGGCCTCGCCAAGCTGCTGGTGGAGGCAGAGATCGACACGGTCGTCCACCTGGCGGCCTCGTTGCGCGACGAGCCATTTGGCGCGCTGGTCCGCAACAACATCGAGAGCGCCCACTCGCTGCTCGAAGCGGTCGTCGCCGCTGGCCGCGACGATCTGCGGATCGTGCTCTGCTCGTCGGGTTCGGTCTACGGCGCTGTTCCCTCGTCCGCCCTGCCGATGTCCGAGCGGCTGCCGGCGACCCCGATCGACCTCTACTCGGTCACCAAGCGCGCCGCCGAGGATCTGGCCTCCGTGTACCGGCGGTCCTACGGCGTCGACGTGGTCGTGGCCCGCCTGTTCAACCTCATCGGCCCGGGCGAGGACGAACGCCACCTGGCGCCGAGCCTGGCCCGCCAGTTCGCCGAGCGGATGGCCGGGGTGACGGCCGAGCCGGTGCAGGTCGGTCCGCTCGACACGACCCGCGACTTCGTCGACGTGCGCGACGTGGCCGCCGCGCTGATCGCCATCTGCGAGAGCCTCCCCACCGGGGACGACGTGGTCAACGTGGCCTCGGGGATCGAGACCGGCACCCGGTCGGTGTTCGAGACCCTCTGCCGGCTGTCGGGTCGCCCCGAGCCGGCCGAGCCATCGCGTACCCCCCGCCGCCTCGACTTCGCCCGGCAGTGCGCCGACATCTCCCGTTTGCGCACCATGGGCTTCGAGCCGTCGCACCCTCTCGCCGACTCGCTCGAGCTCATGCTCCGCTACTACCTCGACCAGGTCGCGGCGGCCGCCGGTGACCAGGTTCCCGGAGGCGAGGCGTGACCTCCGTGGCCGACAACGGCGACCTCGCCCCCGAGCTCGGGCCCGACCTCGCCCTCGAGACCCGGGCGACGCTCGACGGAGGACGCCCCCGCCCGGAACGGCTCCACGATCCGATGCCACCCGCGGTGCGCAACCTCCTCGATCAGGTCGCCCGGGCGGAGGACCTCAGCTCCCACTCGTGGGTGCGTGACGACGAGGCGCTCCTCGTCGAATCCTGCGGCACCGGTCCGCACCACCTCGAACCGTCATTGGCTCGACGGCTCGCCAACACCATGCGCGTCGGCGCCGAGTACCCCGTGGGAGCGTCCGGTTGAACACGATCCGCTTCACGACCGCGCCGGACACCGCGACCGACTACGTCGTCGGTCCCGGTGCGAGACTCGACGAGCGCATGGGCGACGCGCTCGGCGACCGGCCAGCGGTGGTCATCGTCGACGAGGAGGTCGCGGCACGGCACCCGTTGCTGGTCGCCGAGGTCATCGACGGCCGGGACTGCCTCGGAACGCTCGAGATGCAGGGCGGCGAACAGGCGAAGACCTTCGCCCAGCTCGAGGCGGTCCTCGAGTTCCTGGAGTGCTCAGCGTTGCCGAAGCACGGCGTCGTCGTGGCGGTCGGTGGCGGAACGATCTGCGATGTCGTCGGCGTGGCCGCCATGCTGATGAGGAGGTCGGTGCCGCTGATCCTGGTGCCGACCACTCTGCTGGCCCAAGTCGATGCCGCGGTCGGCGGCAAGAACGGCATCAACACCGGGATGACCAAGAACCTGATCGGGTACTTCTACCACCCGGTCGTCGTGGCCTGTGACCAGTCGTTCCTCCCGACGCTGCCCTTCCGCCAGGTCGTCTCCGGCATCGCGGAGTGCATCAAGGTCTTCGCCGTCACCGACGCCTTCGCGTTGGCCACCCACATCCCCCGCCTGTCCGCCGATGCTGCCGCGGGCGTCGTCGGGCAGCTCGAGCCCTGGCGCGACGCCGTGTGGGACGCGGTTCGTTGGAAGCTGCACCTGCTGGAGGAGGATCCCTACGAGCGGTCCTCCAGGCGACTGCTGAACTACGGACATGGCTTCGCTCACATGTTCGAGGAGCGCTCGAACTATCGGATCCTGCACGGCGAGGCGGTGCTGCTCGGCATGATGATCGAGAACGAGATCAGCGCGGAGCTCGAGATCGCCGGTCCTGAGGTGCTCAAGCTGCAGGACACGATCGTCGGGCACGTCAGCCCGATCGGCCACGACTGCTGGGTGCCGTTCGACGCGCTCGGGCCCGAGTTGCAGCGGCTCCGTCGTATGCGACGCAACGCCCTGAACCTGGTGTGCCTCCGTGAGCCGGGGGAAGCGGTGATCGTCGACGACCTCCCCGACGACGTGCTCGCGGTCGCCTGGAGGCGGGTCGAGCAGCGCCTGGTGATCGGTTCAGCCCGTCGATCGGTCGACGCCATGTGACGGCACCGCGACCTGCAGGCGGAGGCGTTGCCGGCACGTTCAGCCGGCGGGAGCGCTGCTTCGCATCCACAGTGCGAGCGGGACCGAGCCGATGACGGGAGTCACCGTCGCGAGGACCGGCACGGGCCAGCGTCCCCGGGGCCGATGACCTTTGCCCCTACGGCCGGTCCGGTCCGCGTGCGACGATCACGGGGACCGGGCCTCCTGTCTGGCCGACCCGTGGGGGTGGTGTGGATGAAGGTGGCAGTCCTGGGAGCAGGGTCTTGGGGGACGACCCTGGCCTCGCTGTTGTCGCCCGGTCATGAGGTGGTGCTCTGGGCGCGCGACGCCGAGGTCGCCGAGGAGGTGGAGCAAGAACACCGCAACGAGGCATATCTCCCGGGCTTCGTCCTGGGGTCATCGCTGCGGGCGACCGCCGACCCGGAGCGGGCGCTGCGGGGCGCCGACCTGGTGGTCGTCGCCGTCCCCTCCAAGTACTTCCGGGGGGTCATGGAGTTGACCGGCCCGTCCATCCCGGCGGATGCCGACGTTGTGAGCGTGACGAAGGGGATCGAGCTCGGGACGGGTGCCCGCATGAGCGAGGTCGTCCGGGACGTCACCGACCACGACGCCGGCCGCGTGTGTGCCCTGTCGGGGCCCAACCTGGCCAGGGAGGTGATGGCGGGCCACCCCTCCGCCACGGTGCTGGCCTGCACCGACGATGCCCGGGCCGAGCGGCTCCGGCACGCGATGACGACCGAGACGTTCCGGGTGTTCACCAACCGTGACCTGATCGGCTGCGAGGTGGGCGGCGCCGTCAAGAACGTCATCGCCCTGGCCGCCGGGATCGGCGACGGTCTGGGCTACGGCTGGAACACGAAGGCGGCGCTGATCACTCGGGGCCTCACGGAGGTGGCCCGATTGGGCGTGGCGCTCGGGGCCAACCCCATGACGTTCCTCGGCCTGGCCGGCAACGGCGACCTCACGGCCACCTGCGCCAGCCCGCAGAGCCGCAACCGCCATGTGGGCGAGCAGCTCGGCGCCGGCCGGGCCCTCGAGGAGATCATCGACGAGATGCACATGGTGGCCGAAGGGGTCAGCACGACGGGGGCGGTCGTCGAACTGGCCCGCCGGCTCGACGTGCCGATGCCCATCTCCCACAAGGTGGAATCCGTGCTGACCGGCGTGCTGTCGCCGGAGGAGGCGGTCCGGCAGCTGATGCACCACGACCCGGGCCCCGAGTTGGACGGACTGGCCTGAACCATCCCGTTCCCGGCATCGAGGGAGGCGAGTTCGTCGGTCAGGTCGAGGCGTTCTGAGCGCGACCCGACCCAGCGGCTCCCCCCTTCGTCGCGTCTCTCGAACCATGGTCGCCCGACCGCGTCGCGATCTCGAGTGATCGCTCCGGGCCTGGACGGGGTGGACGGGCGAGCGCATCCTCTCTACCCTCGTCCTCGTCATCAGTCGATGCGATGCCGAGGGGGCGATCAACGATGACGACCATGCGGTTCCGACGCACGGCGAAGCACACGAGCCTGCTCGTGCTGCTCGCGGTGGGTGCGCTGCTGATGAGCAGCTGCTACTACTTCCCGACCGCGTACAACCACCAGCAGGGCGACCCGTCCACCCGTCCGTGGTTCTGCGACTCGACCGGGAACACCGGCGGCCACGGCGCCGAGTTCTACGTGGGCGTGAACAAGGGGCTGCTGTCGTGGGACGACTGCAAGACCGTGTCGGCCCAGTTCGACCTGGCGCTCGGCTACGCCGAGCAGTACCCGACGGCCGGCGCGGCCGAGGCTGCCGGATTCCACAAGATGGTGAACTACGTGGCCGGCATGGGTACCCACCACGTCGCCGCGGGCGGGTTCACGGCCGCCGACCTCACCGCGCCGGGCTTCGACCCGACGAACCCGGTCTTCCCAGGGACCGAGCTGGACGGCCACTTCGATCCGGCCAAGCCCGAGTTCCTGATGTACGACGGCAACGGGCCCGGCGCGAAGCTGGTCGGCATGGCCTACTACGTGCACACGAGCACCGGCCAGCCGCCGGCCGGCTTCGCCGGTGACAACGACTGGTGGCACGTGCACAACCGGCTGTGCGTTCGCACCTCCGACGTGCTCGTGGTGGGTGAGGACATGAGCGACGCGACGTGCACCTCGATCGGCGGGGTGAACCTGCACCTCGACAACTACTACATGCTTCACGCATGGATCGTCCCCGGTTGGGAGATCCGGGGGGACGTGTTCCGGGGCCACCATCCGTGCCTGGCAGCGAGCGGCCCGGTGACCGACCCTGCCGATCCGTGCTGGGACATGGCGGCCATGCCGATGGCCATGCCCATGGGCTGAGCCGGCCACCGACGTCGGCGGCGCTCGCGCCGCCGCCCTCGGGTCGGGCTCTGTGGGTCGACGTGCGGCCGCGCCCCGAACGCGCTGCGTCGGAGGCTCTCGGTTCATTCGGTCGTCAACCAGGTTGCATCTGGTTGGTCGTTGCCTCACCTTGACTCTCGTGTCATGCTTCCGCTGGTCGAGATTTGGGGGGCGAGCAGTGGCGACGACGGTCCAAGAGATCCACGTTCTATCGGCGGAGGAGCTCGAGAACTCGGTGCTCTCGTACATCGCGCAAGGGTTCGCGGTGTCGAACCGGACGGAGGACACCGTCACGCTGTTCAAGAAGAAGGAGTTCAACGTCCTCTGGGCCATCATCGGCTTCTTCTTGTGCTGGATCCCTTTGATCGTCTACGCCATCATGTACTCGCAAGAGAGCGACAAGATGATCGTGATCAGGGTGGGGCAAGCCCGGGGGCTGACCTGGTCGGAGGACCACAAGTGGTGGTCGGACGACGGTGCGACGTGGCATGACGCCTCGGTCGAGGTGCCGCGAGGTGCGCCGCTGTCGGACGACGAGCTGTTCTGGTGGGATGGTGGGCGCTGGTGCCCGGTGCCACTCAGCGAGAACGCGCACATCACGCCACCGTCCATGCCACCTCCGCCACCGGCGCCCACACCGGCGACGGCAGCCGCACCACCCCCACCGACGGCAGCCGCACCACCGCCACCGACGGCCCACCGCCACCGACGGCAGCCGCTCCACCGCCACCGACGGCAGCGAACCAACCCCGGTCGCTCCCGAGGTCGTGCCGCCGGACGGGCCGACCGACTCACCGAGCCCGGTGGACTGACCTCAGTTCCGTCGTGACGACACGGCGGTCACGCGAGCAGCGGACCTCGCGGTGAACGCTCGCCACGACCTCCTCCTGGCGAGAGCCGCGGCAACGGCGTGCGACCTCGCCAGCATCGCGCCGAGCCCGAGGCGCTCCCGTGGGGCGAGTCCCCAGCCGGCCACGGTCGACACCATCCTCTCCCACGATCCGTCCGGCCTCGCGAGCTGGCAGCAGGTGCTGTGTCGGATGTGCGACGAGATGAGTCGTGACGCCAAGCTGACCGAGGCCTCGGTGACCCAGCTCGTCGCGCACTACGGCACCGAGAATCAGGCCTCCCGGGCGATCATGGTCATGGCGTGGTTCAACATGCTCAGTCGATTCGTCGACTCCACCGGCGTCCCCGTCGAGACCGGCGAGAGCCCCTACCAGGACATCGCTGGCCCAGCTGCATCTCGTTGACCCTGATGCGTCAGCAGGAGAACCCGGATCCCGCCACGCCCGTGATCCGAGCCCGAGGGTGCCCACCAGTCGATCGGGGTGCCGCCGCCCCGCCCCGAGCACGGCCCATTTGGGCGGCGGTCACTGGAGCTGGTTCCAGGTAGCCGAGCATTCGGCCGCTGAGAAGTGGGGTCTTCCTCGACGGTAGACCGACACATAGAGGACTGTCCGACGCAACTCCCGCTCACGATGGGTCGAAGCCTGTGTACGGCGCCGTCCCGGAACCCATCACTGCGTCTTGGGACGGCATGATCACACACAACCACCGTCAACTGAACCTGCAGCACACCCCCGATAGGGATCGCGGTCCGGGGCGGTCCGGGGTACCCGCGGCGGAACTTCCCAGAGAAGGTTCCGAGAAACAAGCGCCCGCGTGGCCCGGGTTCCCGGCGCTCGGCCCCGGCGGAGTCGCAACACGAGACGCGAACCCGCCGCTACACGATACACGCTGACCCACGAGCGAGAGCCAAGCCGGCTCAGATCGCGGCCGACAGAAGCCCGCGGGCGCCCTAGTCCGGGAGAACTGGAGGGAGATCCGCGAGGCGAGCGAGTACAACCGTGTCGTATTCCTCGTCAACGTGGGCGCGGTTCACGACGGTGTCGCAGGCCTTCTTGTCGGTCGACGACGATGTCGCATTGCCGGGACGAGCGCAGCGCCGCGATGTCTGGTGGTCCTGGATCGTCCAGTCCCGCTCCAGGTCCTGAGGGGGTGGTACTGGACATTGGTCGTCACCTCGGCTGGGCAGCGACATGAGAAAGGAAGTCATCTCCTCCTTCGAATGCCAGGGCCGACGGTCCGACGTGAAGTTGGCCCTCATGGTGGCCCGGGCCAATGCATCGCCGAATTCGAAGAGAAACTCTGGCGGGAGATGATCGCGTCGAGCGGCCGGCCACCGATGTCGTCGTTGGTGCGCAGCGTCTTCACCATCACGTTGAAGTCGACGAGATGAAGGTCAGCCTGCCGCCGGGCAGCGTAGGGGTCGTAGCCCGGGATCTGCTCCCGCGCGCCGCCAGTCGGCCCTGCCAGCATCAGGTACTCAGCCACCACGTTCAGAGATGGCTCCCACCCAGGTGTCGACACCCCGAGTCGCCGGGCCATCTCGACCTGAAGCTCATCTGTGCTACCGACGCGAGCGAGAAGGTCCGGATGACCAAACGCAAATCCGCAGCCCCAACCGAACTTCTGAACCATCGTGGGAAACGCCGGTCGTCCGCGCCTGATGTTGAATGCCTTCTCAAGCTCCTCGACGATGACGAGAGAGGCCGGTGCCATCGTCCGGAACCGAGACACCACGCTCATCGCTGCTGCTGCTTCGGCCCGGTGTTGGTCCCCGGGGTTCTCGGTGAGCTCCATGTAGTGCACCGCGGAAAGTGGAACGGTGATTCGGCCGTCGGCGACCAGCCGGATGAGTTGGTCGAGGATGCTCACATCGGCTGGCTGGTCGGGGCTGCCCGACATGGCCCGGCCGAGCGCATACCAGTGATTGAGGTCTAGGTAGACCGACGGAACGGTCGGAGGCTGCACGCCCGAAGGTACGGACCCGCGCACGACACGGGGGCCTGAATTGGATGCCGGCCCAGCACGCCGCTCCTCCTTCAAGACGAGAAGCCCCCCTCCCGTGCACTCCGCCGTGAGATCGTGCTCAACACCCAGATCACGCGTGGAAAGTGTGCTTATCCCCTCTCGTCAGCCGACGCTCCGGAAACTTCCGGGCATCCGAGGCCGCCTCCATCGGCCAAACGAGTGCATCCCCCCGCGTATCGCGAGCGATGTCCCTCAGCTCGATCTGAAGCGATCCGGCCCACCAGCATCGCGATACACGCCGCCAGCATCGTGATCCGCACCCGCCCCGACCCCGGCTCGGTGCGCCGTCAGGGTTGGCTCGACCATGCCTCGCGCCAGGCGTGCAATCAGCCTGATCGCGTACGTCAGGTCTGATCACGATGGTCCCGCCTCGCGATACATGGCACGGGCAGGCCGGCCCGAGAGCACCAGGAGGACGAGGTGGCGCCGACTTTCACGAGCGCGCCGTCAGATCGACCCTGGAGGCGCTGAAGCGACGAATATGGCTATGCATGGGGAATCTCGGTTCCCAGGAAACTTCCCGGAATTTCAGGTCGTCTGAATCAACTTGACAGTCATTGACACGGCTAGATACGGTGCATCTCGTCAGGTCCAAGGCAACACCAACCCGGACTAGACGCCGGCAACGCCCAGGCAACCAGGGCGATCACACGTTGTGATCCACCTGGAGCCAAGGCATTGTCCGAACACCCCCGACCGACGCACCGCACATCCCCGCCGACAGCGACCGCTACGACCCCTCGCGGTCGGCCTTCCCCGCCGAGCGAGAGCCTGGTCCGGGGGCGCCGACACCGTGACCCCCCGGCATCGCACGCCTGCCGCCACAACATCGTGGCAGCCCGCGCTGGACACCAGCTTGCGGGTGCACGATGAGCGTGTCGGAGGACCGCGTCGCCGCCAAGCTCGCCGCCAGGGGCTGGCCCCCCAGGATGGGGAAGCACCACTGTCCCATCCACGGAGACGGGACCGAGTCTCTCTCCATCCGCTACACCGCGGACAAGGGCAAGGTCTCGTTCAAGTGCTTCGCGGGCTGTGACAGCGACGCCGTCCGCGAGTTCTTCGGCGTCACCGTACGAGACCTCTACGACCACCAGACGGCACCCCGAACAGCGTCCCGGGGCCAGGAGACCGTCTACGAGTACGTCGACCTAGAAGGCCGCCACCTCTACGAGCACGTCAGGTGGCACGCGGCCGGCAAGAAGGGTCGCTTCAGCTTCCGGCATCAAACAACAGAGGGCTACGACAACGAGAAGGGAGAGGCGGCCAACGTCTTCTATCGGCTGCGCGAGCTTGACGCGGCCCCATCCGACGCCATCTTCCTTGCCGTCGAGGGCGAGCACGACGCGGATTGCGCATTCCGCATCGGCCTGCCTGGTGTCGCGCTCGGCCCACAACTCCTACTGGCGCACCGCCGATCTGTCGATGCTCCGCGGCCACCCGATCATAGTGATCGCCGACAGGGACGCCGCCGGCCGGAAGCACGCCCAGGAACGCACGGCCGCCCTCAGCGCCGCCGGCATCGCCTGCTACGCCCCCTGGCGCCCTGTTGCGGGCTACAAGGATCTGGCCGACGTGGTTGAGCACCACGCGGGCCAGGGCCTCGCTGGGGACGCTCTTCAGGCTGCTGTCGTCAACGACCTTGAGCGGATGCCCGCCGATCCCGACGAGCAGCTTCCCCGGACCCTGGCGGACCGGCTCCGGGACTTCTACCCCCTGATCCCGGCCGAGATCTGGACCTACAACCTCAGTCCCGACGAGTTCCTGCTCTTCGCCATTCTCGACACCCTGGGACAGATGAGCGGGCTGGCGAAGGTCACGATCCAGGCTGTCGCTGAATACCGGGGAGTCAAGCCAGAAACCGCTTCCAAGTGGTTCACCGGACTGAAGAAGCACGGACTCATCCGCGGGCGAAGCGAGGGTCATACCTCGTCCACAACCCGGTGCGCCCTCAGCTCCCCTACTCCACTTACCTCACCCCGTACCCCTGAGAGCACGCCTTCGGAAGCGTGTTCAGCGCTCCCGACCGGAAGCTCCGAACCCCCCGACGCTGGCAACACCTCCGAGAACGGAAGCTCGTTCTATCAGCCGGAGCTGGGCCGATGAGCACCCCCCGGCCCCCGCTCGGCCATGCCCAGCACGTGCACCGTGACAGGGCCGACGCCCAAGCGGTTCGGTCGTCACCCGTCGAGGCACACAAGGTGAGCACACAACGAGTTCATGATCTCGCCGTCCTGCTCGACATCGAGGACCTGACCAAGGTGCTGGGTGTGGCCGTGTGGACCATCTATGACTGGCGGTCCCGAGGTTTCGGGCCAGGGCAATCAAGGTCGGCCGGCTCCTGCGATGGCACCCCGAGGAGGTCAAGCGATGGCTGGACGAGCGGACCGAGGGCTAGGCCTTGGCGCCGACCGTGGCCTTTGTGAGAGCAGCGTCGAGGGCGTCGGTCAGAGGGTCCTCGTCCTTCTTCAGCAGGTGGCCGTACCGGTCCATGATGAAGTTCATCGACGTGGAGCCGGCGCGGTCCTTGACCTCCAGCGGCGTGGCGCCGTGCTCAAACCAGAGCGTGATCGCCGTGTGCCTCAGCTCGTGGAGCTTGAAGGTCTTGGCGCCACGTCGGGACGCCTTCTGGTTCTCGTCGATCTCAGCCAGGCCAGCGGCCACGGTGGCTGGCGCCCAGAACCTTCGGCGGAACAGGCTCTGCCGCAGGACTCCGCCTTCGGGGGCCGTCCAGACCAGGTCGTCGGGGCCACGGCCTTTGACCTCTTGCTGGAGGGCGACGCCGACTGACTTCGGCATCGGTACCACGCGCTTGCCCGCATCGGTCTTCGGCGTGCCGAGCGTGACCTTGCCCGAGACCTCGATGGCGTTGTCCCAGACTGTGACGGTGTTCTTGGCAAAGTCCAGGCGCTTCACCGTGAGGCCCATAAGCTCACCGGCTCGGAGACCGCAGTACGCGGCGACGAGCACGAGGGTTCGGTACCGGTCGTCAATGGCGTCGGCCAAGCGTGCCACCTCGGCCGGGTTCAGCGCCCGCATCTCACCGGGATTGTCGTCGGGGATGTTGTCGATTAGCTCGAAGGGGTTCGACGCAATGAGCTTCGCCTTCACCGCGGTCTTCATCACCTTGCTGGCGATCTGGACGGCCTTGATGATCGTGCCCGCTGCGTAGCCCTTCTCGACGAGGTCGGCTACCCAGGTCTGGCAGGCGTCGTAGTCGATGGCGCCGAGCGCCATGTCATCGAACGTGGGACCGATGATGGTCTTGTGGTAGCTGATGTCCCGCGCTTTGGTGGTCGCCTTGAGGTGGCTCTGAGCAGCGAGCCACACAACCCAGCGCTCAGAGAACAGGACCTTGGCGCCGTCGAGCGGAATAAAGGCACCGCGGTTCTTGTCGGCCTCGACCTCGTTGGCGAAGGCCTTGGCCCTCTCCTTGAGCGCGAGGCTCTGGCTCCGCTGCTTCCCGTTCGGTTCGCGGTACCGAACGACCCAGCCACGACCCTGCTTCCGCCTGTCCTGAATCGACGCCATGAGTGCTCCAGTCCCACCGGATGTGGGACAAATCTAGCTGCTCATGTGGGACCGATGCGGGACGAGATCATCTCCCAGGGCGAGTGCTCGACACTAAACCCCCTCCGACCTGGGCTTAGTCGTGGGCGATAGAGGACTCGAACCTCTGACCTCTGCCGTGTGAAGGCAGCGCTCTAACCAACTGAGCTAATCGCCCGGGATGGGACCGTGGCACTGTAGTCGCTCCCCCGCGGACCGCTCACCTCGCGATCGGTGACCCGTCCCTCAGGCCACGGCGCCCGCGCCGTAGCGCTCGACCGTGGTGCGGCGCCAGCTCCGGTTCGCCCGCCAGAACAGGAAGCAGGGGGCGCCGAGGACGATGGGCAGCAGCCAGGTGGCAGCGCGGAAGACGACGACCGCGGCGGTGATCTCGGCCACCACCTGCGGGTCCTGACCTGCGCCGAGCACGGCCACCAGCACGGCCTCCGTCACCCCCAGCCCACCCGGCGTCACCGGGATCATCGTCGCGATGGTCGTGGCCACGTAGGCGACCCAGACGGTCAGCAGGCCGACCTCGTCCGCCGGAACACCGACGAGCCGGAGCGACAGCAGCAGCACCAGCGCCGTGGTGACCTTGGGCAGGACCTGGGTGGCGGTGATCATCACCCAACGCTCGGTGACCAGGCGAGCGGTGTCGTCGCGGAAGGCCGCCATCAGGTCATCCCACCCGTGCATGGGAGGCTTTCGCACGAGATGCAGCACCGGGTTGGCGATCCGCTCACCGATGTGGCCGACTCGGCGGGCCGACGCTTCGCTGCGCAGGACCAGCACGAACAGCCAGACGGCCGCAGCGAAGATGATCGTGGCCACCCCCGTGCCGACGTCGATCGCGGTGTTGCTGTCGCCGAACGCGACGAGCAGCAGCCCGGCACTGACCAGCATCCCCAGCTTGACGAAGGTCGTGAACACACCGCCGATCACCGAGGAGCGGGTGATGTCGCGGACTCGGAACCCCCACGACATCTCCATGGCGTAGGTCAGCCCGATCGAGAGCGCGCTTCCCGCGGGGAACGTGTTCGACATGGCCGTGGGGGCCAGGTTCGACACGAACGACTCCCGCATGCGGAGGCCGGGGAGCAGCACCAGGTACTGGGGCTGATCGCTCACGATCTTGAGGAGTCCGGCCACCATGACCACCCCCCAGGTGGCCGTGCTGACCGCCGCCAGTTCTCCCTTGACGTCGCCCCCTTCGGTGAGCTTCGGGAAGAGCAACGCGAAGATCGCGATGGTGACGGCGATCGAGAGGAGCCACGAGACGACACGCCATGCCGTCATCTTCACCTTGGCCGGCGGGACCCCGCCCAGTTCGTCCGAGGCGTCGGTGACGCGAGGACCGGTCAACGGTCAGGCGATGGGGGCGACGGGGTCGAGGCCAAGGACCTCCTCGAGGACGGCGATCGCCCGCATGACAGCCACGTCGGCATGCTGGGGCCCGACCACCTGCAGGCCGACCGGCATGCCGTCGGTGGTGAAGCCGGCACACACCGTGCCGGCCGGGTTGCGGGTCACGTTGTAGGCCCCAGTGAAGGCCAGGGCGAACTGCGACTCCTGGCCGTTGACGACACCCTGGTGACCGACCTCGGCCGTCTGGCCGGCGATGGCCGGGCACAGCAGCAGCGGCGCCTGATCGAACAGCGCCACCAAGTCGAGGTTGTGGATGTGGGCCGAATCGATGGCCTTGGCGAAGGTGACCGCGTCGACGTTGTGGTGGGCATGGTCCATCTGCGCTCGCAGACCGGGGTCGATGCGCTCCCAGTCGGGGGTGCCGCGGAGGTGGCCCTGCCGACGGTCGCAGTAGACGGTCCACAACGTGAACCAGTCGGCCAGCGGCTCGTCGGTGAAGATGCGATCGACCTCGATCACGTCGGTCCCGGACGCGGCCAGCTGGCGGACAGCGGCGTCGCACACCGCGGCGATCTCGGCGTCGACCTCGAACCCTGGCGCCGGCGCCCAGATCACCCGAGACGGCGCCGACACATCATCGAGCGAACCGGCCCACGGCGAGTGGGGCGGCGGCAGCGAGAAGACATCGGTCGGATCGGGGCCCACGCACACATCGAGCGCGTAGAGCACGTCGGCGATGCGACGGGCCATCGGCCCCTTCACGGTGCACAGCCCGGAGCCCGGTGGCGTCGCTCCCCCGTTCGGCACCCGGCCCTGGGAGGTCTTCATCCCCGACAACCCGCACAGCGCGGACGGGATGCGGATGGACCCGCCCCCGTCGCTGCCCGTCGCCAACGGCACCATGCCCGACGCGATCGCTGCACCCGAGCCGCCCGACGATCCACCGGGCGATCGGTCGGTGTTCCACGGGTTGCGGGTCGGGCCGAACGCCGGGCTGGTGGTGTCGCCCTGGAAGCCGAACTCCGGCGTGGTGGTCTTGCCCAACACGATGCACCCGGCCGCCCGCAGCCGGGCCACGAGCGGCGAGTCGGCCTCGGCCACCGGATCATCCACGTGCAGCACCGATCCGTACGCCGTGGTGAACCCGGCTGCCGGCTCGAGGTCCTTCACCCCGATCGGGATCCCGGCCAGCGGACCCACCGGATCACCCGACGCCAGCCGGTCGTCGATGGCGGTTGCTTCGTCCATGGCCCGCTCCGCGTCGAGCGCGGCCCACGCGTTCAGCCGGGGTTCGAGCGCCTCGATCCGATCGAGCGCATGGCCCACGAGCTCCCGGGCCGACAGGCTGCGGCCCTGCACCTGGTCGGACAGTTCGGCGAGCGACGTACGACGGAAATCCATCGCCGCAGCCTAGGCACACCGCCATCCGCGGCACCGGGACGCCACTCGAGTCGGTGCGTCGGCCATCCGGGCGAACGAACCATCGAAAAGGGTGGGCAGATCGCCCAGCGAACCAGTCTGCGGACCGAACCAGACCGAGCCGGACCAGACCGATCCGGGCCGGCGATCCAGTAGGGCGGATCCAGTGGGGCGGACCGTCAGGCGTAGTGGCGGAGCTCGACGACGTTGCCGTCGGGGTCCCGCACGTACAGGCCGGTGCCGAGACCGCGGGCACCGAAGAGCTCGGACGGGCCGGCCACCACGTCGAACTCGCCCGATGCGGCGACAGCATCGAGGTCGACGGCCTGGACGACCAGGCAGACGTGGTCGACGTTGACGCCGCTCCGATCCGCCTCGAACAGGTCGATGATCGTGCCCTCGTCGATGCGCATCGACACGAACGGGGCCTCACCGGCCTCCCACTCCTCGAGCCGCACCGGCTCGAGACCCAGGTGGTCGCGGTACCAGGCCATCGACGCCCGGGCGTCGGACACGGTCAGCACGTAGTGGTCGACGCCGGTCACCCTCACCATGGCCGGCGAGCCTAGTGCGGGGCCCGGGGGCGACGGGGGGTCACGTGGATCGCAGGCACAGGTTGAGCTGCTCGTCAGCCAGGCTCAGCGTCTGGGTGCCGGTGGGGCACGGCCGCGGGTAGTCGGTGGTGGCCACCACCCGCCCGGCGTTCGACTGGGTGCACGGCACCTTGGTCACCGCCGGCCCCGGCAACACGACCACGCACGAACCGATCTCGAAGCCGTTGGTGCGCAGCTCGGGCTCGGCTGGGGCCCGCTGGCGGTCGTGGGATGCGGCGACGGCTGCGATCACACCGAGGGCCACCAGCACGACGACCACCCCGAGCGCCACCCACCGACCGGTGTGGCGCTTCGGGACCATGATCCCGAAGTCGCGGGAGGGCTCGACCAGATGGTCGGTGGGCGACGGGACACGTCCCACGACGGTCGCCGCCCCTGCTCCCCCGACGCCTCCGGAGGGTCCTGCGGACGATCCGGCGGGCGCGAACCCGGCTCGGGCCGGCAGCAGACCGTCATGGCGGAGCTGCTCGTCGTACCCCGCCCGGCTGGCCGGTGTCCCGAGCGCCGCCCACGCGGCGTTGCACTCGCGCATGCGCCAGTCGGCCTGGGCCCGGGCACGATCGTCGAGCTCACCCCGACGATCGGGATGCCAACGGAAGGCCAGCCGAGCGTAGGCCCGCTTGACCTCGTCGTGGTCGGCGTCGGGGCTGACGCCGAGGATCTCGTAGTGGGTCGCCGTGGCGGGACCCCCAGTACGCGGCTAGACCGTGGCCCTGCGACGGCGGGTGCCGAGCACGAGCAGGCCACCCACCGCGACCAGCCCGAGGCCGGCCTTGATGTAGATGCCCGAGTCGCTACCGGTGATCGGCAGGACCGTGGAGGGCGGGGTGGTGGTGGCGACGGCGGTGACGCTCAGGACTGCGGTCAGGTCGAGCTCGCCGCAGAACGCGTGGACCGTGTAGTTGCCGGGGCCGATCGAGTCGGGGAGGACGATGTCCATCACGTCGAACGAGCCGGTGCCGTCGTTGCTGGCAGTGGTGGTGGCAACGAGCACGTCGCCGACGTAGATCGTGACGACCGCATCGCGGGGGCAACCGGTGCCCTGCACCTCGATGGAGCCTCCGACCTCGACCGTGCCAGGGTCGACGATGATCCCGGGCTCACCGGGGACGTACTGCGCGTGGGCCGCCGTGGCGAACAACACCACGAACAAACCACTGAGCATGAGCATTCGTCGGATCAACGTGACTCCTCCGCCGTACGGCGACGACGTGACTGGGAACTGGTCGACAGTCTGCCTCACCGGGAGGACCATGTCGACCATACCCACTTCATCGGCCACGCTCAGCGAGGTCTGAAGGTTGTCGATGCAGAGATGTCATGACCTGGTTGGATCAGGAACGACACCCGTCGCCGGTCGACATCACTGTGCAGCACGGTCGAATCCTCGGCCAGCCAGCCCTCGGTGGGCACCACGATGGCCTCGATCTTGTCCGGATTGACCATCGGCTGGACCCCGACGGCCAGCTGGTAGTCCGGCCCGGCCTCGATGGTGCCGGCCAGGTCGAGCTGCACCGTCACGGTGCCACCCGGAGGTATCCCGATGTAGCGGCGGTAGACGCGATAGCCCAGCTCCCGCTGGGCGGCGAAGCCCTGGTGGACCCCGTCGACCGACGAATCCACCAGGTCCAGCGGGCTGTAGAACGACAGCAGCAGGCGATTGGTGCCCGGCGGGAGCCCGCGATCGTTGCTACCGATCACCGAATCGGGCAGTCCGCTGGAGGGTGCGTCGTTGCGAAGCGTGACGGTGGCCTTCGACGTGACGCGGCCGGAGCCCGGGTCGTAGGTCGAGTCGTAGGTCACCGATCGGTGCAGGAACACGTCGATCTTGTTGTTCGCCGAGTTCTGGCTGGTGACGGCGAAGAAGTCCCGACCCGGCTGCGCCTGCGGGAACTCCCCTGCCGTGCCGACCTCACGCAGGAACGCCTGCTCGTCGGGTCGGGTGGCGGCGAACATCAGGTGCTTGTCGAGCACGGCCGGGCCGAGGACGGCACCGATGCGCTCGGGCCCGGGGATGTCGCCGGTGGTCAGCTTCTCGAAGGTCTTGCGCGACGCCTGGTCGAGGAAGTCGGCCCGTCCCGCACGGGTGTCGAACTCGAGGTACTGCCGGCGCACCAGGATCTCGGCCGCGTTGTCGGGGGTGAGGGTCTCGGGGCTGCCGTCCACCTCGATCGGGCCGGTGAACTCCAGCAGGGCGGCCAGACCGTACGGATCGACGACGATGACGCCGTCGATGGGCTCGCCGCCCATCTGGGGGTACAGCTGGCCGATGGCGGTGGCGACGCTCGGCAGGTCGGGCGAGACGGTGACGTCCTGGAGATGGGTGCCGATCTTGAAGGGCTGGTAGTTCTCGGCGTAGTCGGTCGGTTCGGTGACCACCCGCTCGTCGCCGCCCGGGGCATCGTTCAGCTCGGCCACCCGACCGGATCGGCTGAGCGTGAGCTTGCCGTCCTGGGCGGTCAGCTCGGCCCAGTTGCCCATGAACCCGTCGAGTCCCCGCGCCTCGGCCTCGGTCGTGAAGGCCACGAAGTAGTGCCGGGTCCCTTCGCCGCCGAGCATGCCGGGGGCGACGTCGGCTCCGGCCGAGGCCAGCTCGGCTTGCGGTGCGATGCGGTCGACCTCGTCGGACACCTTGGCCAGCTGGTCGGCCACCGGGCCCACCAGCCACGGGGAGGACACGTCGGCGAAGCGATCTGACGCGGCGTCGAGGGCCGCGGACGTGTCGCCCAGCGGCTGCTGGAGAGCCCGCAACCGCTCGATGTCGACCTGGCCGCCCTCGTAGCGCAGCCGGCGGTAGTCGGCCTTGGACGCCGCGTTCGAACCGGTGGAGGCGATGGCCTGGCCCTCCCCGGTGAGCGCGGTCATGGCCTCGGCCTGCTGCGCGACGAACGGCACCAGGCGGGCCGGCGCCACCCACCAGGCCGACAGCGTGCCGTGCGCCGAGCCCAGCGCGTCGGCCGCGTCGGCCAGCTCGACCGCAGCCTCGGGACCCTGTCCGCTGCGCAGCGACTCGAGGCCGCTCTCGGCCTGGTCCGACCCTGATCGCAGATCGCCCCACGACAGGAGCACCGCCAGGGCGAACAGCAACGTCCCGCCGAGTGCGACGAGGAACACGACCATCGCCACCTGCTGCATGCGTTCCCGAGACCGACGGGAGGCGACCCGGTAGCCCGAGACCAGCACGGGGACGACCGCAGCCCACACGCAGATCGCGGACAGCCCGGTGAATCCGAACGGGTCGGCCCGCAGGAGGGCCGGGACCGCGAAGAGGGCCACGACCGCACCGAGGTACTTGCGGCGATCGACGACCGTCGAGGCAAGCGCGACGGCCAGGGCCGCGATCGCCGACGCCATCCAGATGCCGCCGGGGTTGAGCACGGCCGCGGCGCCGGCCAGCACGATCCACGTCGAGCGTCGGGCCCGTCCGGCCGCCAGCGTGACCACGACCGCGAAGCCGAAGCGAAGCAGGACGTCGGGCAGTCCCACGCCCGTCGGGTGCACTGACGACCCCATCGACGCCAGGCCGCACAGCAGGGCCATGGCCCAGACGAACCGGCGCTCGAGGCGGGCGGCGCGACGCATCGGGGGTGGGGGCAGGGACCGCTCGGCGTTGGAGGCGGTGCCGCCGGGCCAGATGGTGCGCCACAACGGCGGGCGGACCGTCGAGCTGGACCGCCGACGACGCACCGGTGCGGTCGAGGTGGAGGCGTCGGTCACGGTTGCGGCCGGACCATCGGTGGCCCCTCCGTCGGCGTCCGCACCCGGGGCGGGCGACGGATGCGGCGGCAGCGGCGGCGGCGGCGGCAGGTCGTCCGGTGCAGGCGCGAGCAGCGCATCGTCGAGGCCGGGGGTCCGCGACCGAGGCGTCGGGCGGCGACGGCGACGGGTGCCGACGTCGGCCAGGAGCGCGTCGAGCGCCGACACGTCGAGGTCGTCCTCGGCGCCCGAGGTGGCGCCCGGCTCATCGGGAAGGTCGCCCGACCCCTTGTTCGGTCTGTCCATGGGTGGTGGTTGGCCGTCCTCGCCGGGACGGTTCGGGTGGTGCCCGAACGTGCCGGACGTGGATGTGAGGGACGGCTCGACAGTAGTGCCGGTACCCCCTCGCATCCCTGGCACCCCGTGCACTTCGGATCATTCTCCGCTCAAGGGCGCTGAGCTACGATGCCGACAAGATCGCGGGGAAGACGCCGAGCCGAAGGGCTCGATCCACCAACCCCTCTCGCCACCATCGAGGACGCCCGTCGCGCATGCAGGGACCCGTACAACCCCCCTCGTCCAGCCTGTTCGCCCGTGCTGGGCGGATCCTCGAGCGCTACCGCCTCCCCATCCAACTGGCGGTCGACCTGATGGCCTGGGCCTTCGGGTTGTACCTCGCCATGGTGCTGCGGTTCGAGAGCTTCACGCCCGCCGGATGGAACCGGTTCGATCTCGGCGGGGTGCTGGCGGCCATGGCCGCGGCCGCCGCCGTGCAGACCGTGTCGGGCCTCGCCCTCGGCCTCTACCTGGGGCGCTGGCGGTTCGGCACGCTCGACGAGGTCTCGCACCTGGTCGCCTCGGTGGCCATCACTGCCGGTGGACTGGCCCTGATCAACCAGCTGAGCAATCCGCTGCTCGTCCCCTCGAGCGTCCCGGTGGCGGGTGGCCTGCTGGCCCTGGCCTTCATGGCTGGGGTCCGCTACGGCTGGCGGCTCGTGCTCGAACGCGGCATGCGCCCCCGCGGCGACGGCGCCCGGCGCGTCCTGATCTACGGGGCCGGCGAGGGCGGCATGCAGACCATCACCGCCATGCTGCGCAACCCCCGCAGCCCGTACCTCCCGGTGGCCATCCTCGACGACGACCCGGCCAAGCGGAACCTGCGGGTCATGGGCCTGCGGGTGATCGGTGGGCGCACCGTGCTGGCCACCGCCGCCACCCAGCACGACGCCGACACCGTGGTGATCGCCATTCCCGGGGCCAACTCCGAGCTGCTCCGAGAGCTGTGCGACGCGGCCACCGCGGCCGACCTGCAGATCCTCGTGCTGCCCCCGATCACCGAACTGTTCGGCGGCGCCATCGGGGTCGGCGACATCCGTCCGCTGACCGAGGCCGACCTCCTCGGCCGCCACATCATCGACACCGACGTCGCCGCCATCGCCGGCTACCTCACCGGCCGACGGGTGCTCGTCACCGGCGCCGGCGGCTCGATCGGCAGCGAGCTCTGCCGCCAGCTGGTCCGGTTCGCGCCGGCCGAGCTGGTGATGCTCGACCGGGACGAGTCAGCGCTGCACAGCCTGCAGCTGCGCCTCGAGGGCCGGGCCATGCTCGACGACCGCAACCTCGTCGTGGCCGACATCCGCGACGCCGAGCGGATGGAACAGGTGTTCGCCGAGCACCGACCCGAGGTCGTGTTCCACGCCGCCGCGCTCAAGCACCTGCCGCTGCTCGAGATGCACCCGGGCGAGGCCGTCAAGACCAACGTCTGGGGCACCCAGCACGTGCTCCACGCGGCCAGTCGGGCCGGGGTCGACCGCTTCGTCAACATCTCCACCGACAAGGCCGCCGACCCGATCAGCGTGCTCGGCTACACCAAGCGCATCGCCGAGCGGCTCACCGCGGGCACCGCCGACAGCAGCAGCGGCACCTACCTCAGCGTGCGCTTCGGCAACGTGCTCGGCAGCCGGGGCAGCGTGCTCACCGCCTTCCACGCCCAGATCGAGGCCGGCGGCCCGGTCACGGTCACCGACCCCGAGGTCACCCGCTACTTCATGACCGTCGAGGAAGCCGTGCAGCTCGTCATCCAGGCCGGCGCCGTCGGCCGCGACGGCGAGGCGCTCGTGCTCGACATGGGCGAGCCGGTGCGCATCGCCGACGTGGCCCGCCGACTGGCTGCCGAGGCGCCGCGCCCGATCGAGATCGTCTACACCGGGCTGCGGCCCGGCGAGAAGCTGCACGAGGTGCTGCTCGGCACCGACGAGGCCGACGACCGCCCCGCCCATCCGCTCATCTCCCACGTGCCGGTGCCACCGCTGCACGTCGGGCAGCTGGCGATGTTCGCCTCGTACGACGGTGACGACCCCACGACCACGGCTGCGCTCCGGAACCTGGCCGTGACCGCGGCTCAGCCCGCGAGCCGAGGCATCCGCGATCGCCGACGCTGAGTCCGTGGCCGCTCGCCCCCTGCGGGTGCTCTGGCTGACGAAGGGCCTCGGGCCTGGCGGCGCCGAACGGCTGCTGGTCACCCACGCCGCGGTCACCGACCCCGACCGCGTCACCTACGAGGCGGCCTACCTGCTGCCCCACAAGCGGCACCTGGTGGCGGAGCTGGAGGCGCTGGGGGTGGCGACGCACGACCTGGCGTCACCGCGCGACGTCGATCCCCGGTGGTTGCGGCGCATGGGTCGCCTGATCGACGAGGGATCGTTCGACGTCGTGCACGCGCATTCGCCCGCGCCGGCCGCGCAGGCCCGACTGCTCGTGCGCTCGATTCCCCGCTCCCGTCGCCCGGCCTTCGTCTACACCGAGCACAACCGGTGGCCGTCGCACAGCCGGGCCACTCGGACCGCGAACTCGGCCACGTTCGGCCTGAACGACGCGGTCATCACCGTTTCCGACGAGGTCCGCGAATCGATGGCGCCACGCCATGCCGCCGTGGCCCGCACGATCGTGCACGGCATCGACGTCGACGCGGTGGCTGCGCTGCGATCCGACCGCAACGCAGTCAGGGCCGAGCTCGGCGTCACGTCGGGCCAGATCCTGGCGATCACCGTCGCCAACTTCCGCGCGCCGAAGGGCTACCCGGACCTGCTCGATGCGGCGAGCAGGGTCGCGTCGGTGCGCCCCGACGTCCGGTTCGTGATCGTGGGTCAGGGCCCGCTCGAGGACGAGCTGCAGGCCGAACACGCCCGCCTCCGCCTCGGCGACACGGTGACCATCCTCGGCTACCGACCCGACGCGCCCCGCCTCACTGCGGCCGCCGACCTGTTCGTGCTGGCCTCGCACCACGAGGGCATCCCGGTGGCCGTCATGGAGGCGCTGGCTGCCGGCGTGCCGGTGGTGGCCACGCGGGTCGGTGGGCTGGCCGAGGCCATCGAAGACGGCAGTTCCGGCCGGCTCGTCCCGGCACGCCGGCCTCAGCTGCTGGCCGATGCCATCGTCGACCTCGCCGCCGATGCCGACGAGCGCCGGCGGCTGTCCGTCGGGGCGGCAGCGGAGGCCGGCCGGTTCTCGGCGAAGCGGTCGAGCGTCGAGATCGAAGCGGTCTACGACCGTGCGCTGGCCGCTCGCCTCAGGTCCAGCGAGCGGGCACACCGGTCGCGGTAGCGCCTTCGGGCACATCCCTCACGACCACCGCACCGGCCCCGATGACCGCCCACGGACCGATCGTCCGGCCGGGGGTGACGATGGTCCCGGAGCCGAGGAAGGCTCCCTCGCCCACGTGGACCGCTCCGTTGACGAGCACCCCGGGACTGAGGGTGGCGTGGTCGCCGATCACCGAGTCGTGGGACACCACCGCTCCCACGTTGACCTGCACGTGCCGGCCGATGCTCACGTTCGTGGTGACGTGGGCTCCGGCGGCCAGCACCGCCCCGTCGCCGAGTCGCACGTCGGCACCGACCGTCGCGCCCGGGTGCACCAACGCGGGAACGGCGCCGTAGCCGGCAGCCGTGATCCGGTCGGCCAGTGCCAGCCGGCCGGCCGGGTCCCCGATCGCCACCACCACGAGCGCATCGGCCGGCACATCGGCGAGGTCGCCTTCGACCATGTGGTCGAGCGAGCCGAGCAGCCGGGTCCCCCGCCGGGCCAGCACGTCGTGGTCCGCGTGGTCGGCGACCATCCCCAGGATGTCGAAGCGACCGTCGACGCGGTTGATCGCCTCGACCACGTCGAGGACCTCGCGACCATGGCCTCCGGCCCCGATGATCACCAGTGGCTGCACCGCGGCACGGTAGCCCGCCAACGGTTTCGACCTCGGATTCGTCGCGCTCAGCGCGACTCCCCGGCCTCGGCGCCGGTGCCGGTGCCGGTGGCGTGCCGTGCGGTCGGCGGGTCCTCGGCCGCGAGGGGATCGTCGACCTGATGGCCTTCGACGCCCGACCCGGTCAGGAGCACGCCGACGGTCGACACCAGGATCCGCACATCGAGCAGGGCCGACTGGCGGTCGACGTACTCCAGGTCGAACTCGATGCGCTCGGGCCAGGTGAGCTCGTTGCGTCCGTTGACCTGGGCCAGACCGGTGAGGCCCGGCCGGACCGCGAGGCGCATGCGCTGACGGTCGTCGTAGCGCTCGACCTGATAGGCCAGCGTCGGCCGCGGGCCCACCACGCTCATCTCACCGCGCGCCACGTTCACCAGGTTCGGCAGCTCGTCGAGCGAGGTGCGGCGCAGGAACCGACCGACGGGCGTGATGCGGTCGGCGTCGGGGAAGACCGGGTTGACGCCGGCCCGCATCGAGCGGAACTTCAGCATCTCGAAGGGTGCACCGCCCATGCCGACGCGCTCCTGACGGAACAGCACCGGCCCCGACGAGGTCAGCCGCACCGCCACCGTGCACGCCGCCCCCAGCACCGCAGCGGGAAGGGCCACGACCACCAGGATGGCGAGGTCCACGAGGCGCGTGCCCCGGTACGGGCGTCCCCGGGCCATTCCGACCGTCACCCCTCGGAGCGCGCGGGGTACGAGCCGCAGGCCCGCATCCAGTCGACGGTGGCGTGCAGGCCCGTAGCCAGGTCGACGGCCTCGACGCCCTCGAACAGCGATCGCAGCAGGGTGTCGTCCGCCTGGGAATGGCGCACGTCGCCGGGGCGGGGGTCGACGTGGTCGAGGTGGACGGGGTGGCCGAGGATCTGCTCGAGCAGGGCGATCACCCCGAGCAGGTCCGTGCGGGACCCGAACGCGAGGTTGACCGGCGTCGGCGAGGTCACCGTGTCGACCACGGCCCGGGTCAGCACCGTGGCGACCGTGCCGACATAGGTGAAGTCCCGGCTCTGGCGCCCATCGCCGTGCACGGTGAGCGGGCGTCCGGCCAGCGCGGCATCGACGAACGCCGGCACGACGGCGGCGTAGGCGTGGCCGGGTGCCTGCAGCGGGCCGAAGACGTTGAAGAACCGGAAGGCCAGCGTCGGCAGGCCGAAGGAGTGCTGGTAGGCGACGACGTAGCCCTCGGTGGCCAGCTTGCTGGCGGCGTAGGGGCTGAGCGGGACGGTGGCCAGGTCCTCCCGCTTCGGCATGGTGGGGTTGGCGCCGTAGACCGACGACGACGAGGCCGCGATCACCTGCGGACCGCCGGCGCGCCGGGCGGCCTCGAGCACTTCCAGGGTGCCGGTGGCGTTGGCGTGGTGACTGGCCATCGGGTCGGCCAGCGATCGGGGCACCGAGGGTCGGGCTGCCAGGTGCACGACCGCCGACGCGCCGGCGAAGGTGTCGTCGAGGGCAGCCCGATCGAGGATGCTGCCCTCGACGAGGGAGGCATCGACGCCGGCGAGGTTGCCCCGGTCTCCGGTCGACAGGTCGTCGAGCGCCACCACCTCGGTGACCTGCTCCGACGCGGCGAGAGCGCGACAGAGGTTGGCTCCGATGAAGCCCGCTCCCCCGGTGACGACGACCTTCATCTGGTGCCTCGTGATCGGCCGATCGCAACGTGGTCGCGCCGGACACGGGCGCGTCCACCGGCAGCGTGACCCTACCCGCGGGTCATCGAGGCTCCGGTGGACGCCGTGTACGGTGCGGCGATGCCTTGTCCCCCGACCTCGACGTGAGCCGGATCTACCTCTCACCCCCTGATGTCGGGCCGGCCGAGCGCGAGGCGCTGCTGGCCGCCTTCGACGACGGATGGATCGCCCCGGTCGGCCCCGAGGTCGATGCGTTCGAGCGTGAGATCGCGACGGCCACCGGCACCCGCCACGCCGCGGCCCTGTCGAGCGGCACGGCCGCGCTGCACCTGGCCCTGCTGGCCGTCGGGGTCCGTCCTGGCGACGAGGTCCTCGTGCCGACGCTGACGTTCGTGGCCACCGCCAGCCCGGTGGTGCACATCGGTGCCCAGCCGACGTTCGTCGACTGCCGTGCCGACACCTGGAACCTCGACCCGGATCTCGTGGGCGACCTCCTCGACGAGCGGGCCGAGCAGGGCCGGCTCCCGTCCGCGGTGATCGCCGTCGACCTCTACGGGCAGTGCGCTGATGCCGACGCGCTCTCCGAGATCTGCCGACGCCACGACGTCGCCCTGATCGAGGATGCCGCCGAAGCGTTGGGCGCCACCTACCACGGGCGCCCGGCCGGCTCGCTGGCACCGATCGGCGTCGTCTCGTTCAACGGCAACAAGATCATCACCACCAGCGGCGGGGGCATGCTCGTCTCCGACGACGAGGCCGTCGTGGCCCGCGCCCGCCACCTGGCCACCCAGGCCCGGGAACCGGCGCCGCACTACGAGCACGCCGAGATCGGCTTCAACTACCGAATGAGCAACCTGCTGGCTGCGCTCGGCCGGGCCCAGCTCCGGTCCCTGCCGGAGCGGGTGGCCCGCCGCCGGGCCGTGAAGGCCCGCTACCGCGCCGCGCTCGACGGGCACGGCATCACGTTCATGCCCGACGATCCGGCCGGTGAGCCGACCAACTGGCTGACCGTCGCCCAGATCGACCCCGAGGTGTTCGGCGCCACCACCGACGATGTCCGCCGGGCCCTCGAGGCCGAGGACATCGAGTCCCGCCCGGCATGGAAGCCGCTGCACTGCCAGCCGGTCTTCGCCGACAACCTCTCGGTGGGCGGGGCCGTGGCCGAGCGGATCTTCGAGCGGGGGCTCTGCCTGCCGAGCGGCAGCTCGCTCACCGACGACGAGATCGACCGCATCGTCGAGCTCGTCCGCTCGGTCCCCCGCCGCTGATCCGACCGCCAACGACCGACACCCACGACCAGACCAGAGACCCGAACTGGTGGCCACGGCGCGACCCGGAGGCTGCGGACGGACCACAGGTTCGGGTAGGTCGTCGGGTGGAGCGGTCCGAGGCAGGTGCGGCCGGGTCAGGTGCGAGCGGAGGCGTAGCGGACGCGGTTGACGGTGCGCCGCAGGTCGTCCTCGAACGCCATGCCGCCGAGGGCCTTGCGACGGAACCAGCGCTGACCGTCATCGACCTGGATCGGCGTACGGGCCAGCCGCCAGGGATCGGTGGCCCCGAACCGATTGACCCGCGTGCCGGCGAGGGCGGCCGACCGGAAGCGGGTCCGCACCGCCAGGTCCGCGGCCGCGCTCGGGGCCAGCGCCTTGGGATAGGCGAAGTGCGCCGGGACACGACCCAGGTGCTCGCCGATCAGGTCGATCGACCGGTCGAGCTCGTCGGCGATCTGGTCGTCGGCCAGCCGGTCGAGCAGCGCGTGGGTGTGGGTGTGCGACCCGATCTGCCAGAGGCCGGTCGCCGCCATGTCGTCCAGGGCGCTCCACGACAGCGCGACGCCGTCGTCGGGGAACGGCAGCGACCGGTCGACGAAGTCCGAGGCGACGTAGAGCGTGGCCGGCAGATGGTGGCGCTCGAGCACCGGCGTGGCCAGGTCGGCCAGGTCGGCGGTGCCGTCGTCGAAGGTGATCACCACGGGATCGGGCTGCAGGGCCGGCGCCGGCGCGTGACCCGCGAGGATGTCGACGGCGCGGTCGAGGGTGATGACGCGACCCGAGTCGGCCAGCTCGGCCATCTGGTCGTCGAACTCCTCCACCGGCAGGTCGACCGACTGCGACGTGCGCCGACCGACCCGGTGGTAGATCAGCACGACCACCCCGGGATGGTCCGCCCGTACGTGATCGACCGTCTCGGCCGCGACCTTCACGATCCGTCGTCGCCACGAGGTCGACACCGGCCACGCCGGCTCCGTCGATCCCGACGTGGGCCGAGCCGCCTCGACGTCGGGTTCGGGCGACACGGGCGAGTCGGGGGACTCGGGCGACTCGGACACCTCGATGAACCTACCGGCCCGCGACCACGAGCTCGAGCAGCGCGCTCCAGGCGTCAGCCACGACATCGAGCGTGAACCGCTCGAGCGCCCGCTCCCGGGCGGCCGACCCGAGTCGGTCGCCGTCGTGCAGCGCCTGCTCGACGGCCCGGGCCAGTCGGAACGGGGTGGGGTCGCCGACCAGGATGCCGGTCTCGCCGTCGACGACGACCTCGGGGATGCCGCCGACCCGTGACGCCACCACCGGCACTCCGGCCAGCGCCGCCTCGATGGCCACGGCCGGGATGCCCTCGGTGTGGCTCGGCAGCAGCAGCAGGTCGGCAGCGGCCAGCACCCCGGCCGGCTCGCTCACCGGGCCCAGGAGGTGCACCCGACCCGGGGCCATCTGCCGAGCCCGCCCGACGCACTCGTCGGCCAGCGCTCCACCACCGACGACGAGCAGCTGGGTCCCGGCCAACGACGCCATGGCCTCGACCGCAGCTACGGGGTTCTTCTCGGTGCTGAGCGCGCCGAGCAGCACGAGGGTGGGCCGGTCGGGGTCGAGGTCGACGCCGTGGGTCGTGGCCAGGGCGGAGCGGGCCGCGGCCCGTCCGGTCGACGACGTCGGCGCGAACCCCTCGGCCGGCACTCCGGTCGGGATCACGTGGATGCGCCCGCGATCGATGCCGTACCGGTCGGCGATGACGTCGGCCGCCGCCGGCCAGAGCGCGACGACCGCCGCGGCCCGGCGCAGCGCGGCCCCGACGCGGGCCCGTCGGGCCCGGGTCGATCCCCAGTACGACGGGTCGCCGATGCTGCGGTAGACGAACGGTGCGAGGGCGGAAGCTCCCGGCCGCGCCGATGCGGTGGCGATCGCCCCGAACGGCAGGGTGCTCGAGCCATGCCCCACGACAACGCCGACCGTGCGGCTCCGGGATCGCAGCGCCCGCACGGCCGACGGGTCGCGCCGGCGTCGGCCGAGCACGTCGAGGTCGAGCGTCGCCGACCCCGATCCGGGCCACAGCGCGACGGTGTCGACCGGCCAGCTGCGCGCCACCGAGCGCGTCGCCGAGCTGGGTGGCGAACACCTCGGCCCCCCGACGAGCCGTGCTGGTGACGACCTGCAGGACCGGGGCCCGCCCGACCGACGGCTCGTCGACAGATCCGGCGACGGCGTCAGCCACGGTCGAGCAGCTCGGCGTAGAGGGCCAGTGTGATGTCGATCTGCCGCTGCTGGTCGAACTCGGCCACCGCCCGCCGGTGCGCGGCGGCACCCATCTCGGCCCGGCGGATCGGGTCGGCCGAGAGACCGGCGACGGTCGCGGCCAGCAGGCCGGCGTCCCGCGGCGGCACGAGCCGCCCGGTGATGCCGTCGTCGACCACCTGCCGGCAGCCCCGGATGGCACTGGCGATCACCGGGATGCCCATGGCCGACGCCTCCATCGCTGCTCGGGGGAAGCCCTCCCGGTGCGAGGCCAGCACGAAGAGATCCATGCCTGCGTAGAGGTGCTCGACGTCTGCCCGCTCGCCGAGCACCGACACCCCGCGGTGGCGAGCGCGATCGAGCTCGACCGATCCGACGGCGTCGGCCTTGGCGTCGTCGGTGGGACCGATCAGCGCCCAGTGCACCGACGGCGCGCTCACCGACGTGGCCGCCGCCGCCGCGAGCACCTCGGCGATGCCCTTCTCGGCGACGAGCCGACCAACCACCCCCACGACCACGTCACCCGGACCCGCTCCCATCTCGGCCCGGGCCCAGGCCCGCTCGTCGGGCCCGAAGCGGTCGGGGTCGAACCGGGCCAGGTCGATCCCGTTGCCGAGCAGGTGCAGCCGCTCCTGGGGCACCCGCAGCCGGAGGAGCTGCTCGATGTCCTCGGGGTTCTGCACGAGCTCGGCGTCCGAGCAGGCTGCGGCCGCTCGCTCCAGCACGTACACGACTGCCCGCTTGGCGAGCGCGTCGCCGGGCAGCGCGTAGAGCCCGTGGACGGTGTTGACCACGTGCGGCACGCCGACGCTGCGGGCCCCCACCCGGCCGTACCAGCCCGGCTTCGGGTTGTGGGTGTGCACGATGTCGGGGCGCAGCGAGCGCAGCACCCGGCGCAGCTCGACGAACGCGGCGATGTCCCGATGGGGGGCCATCGACCTCGTGGCATGGCGCAGCGGCACGTGCCTGATGCCGGCGATCTCGAGCTCCCCGACGTAGGGCCCCGGTGCCGACACCCCCACCACGTCGTAGCCGGCCTCGGCGAACGCCCGGAGCTGCGGCCCGAGCAACCAGGCCAGGCTCATGTCGGTGGTCGTGAGGTGCACCACCCGCGGCCGGTCTGCTCGTCGGGGCTCGATCACGCGTGGCGACCTTACCGGTGCGGCTGATCCGAATCGGACATCGACGGGAGGATCGGTCGGCTCTGACATGCTGGGCTCGATGCCCTCGCCGGACCGGTCAGTCGACGTCGAGGTGCGGCGGGCCACCGATGACGACCTGCCGGCCGTCCTCGAACTGGCCCAGGCCTCGCTCGGCTGGCGCCCCGATGATCCCAACGACGCCTTCTTCCGGTGGAAGCACCTGGAGAACCCGGCTGGCCGCTCGCCCATGTGGGTGGCCGTCGACGCCGGCCACCCGGACAGGCGCATCGTCGGCTTCCGGGTGTTCCTCCGCTGGCGCTTCACCGATCCTCACGGTCGACCGCGCTCGGCGGTGCGGGCCGTCGACACGGCCACCCATCCCGAGTACCAGGGCCGCGGGATCTTCCGTCGCCTCACCCTCGGCGCCGTCGACGAACTGCACGCCGACGGAGTCGACTTCGTGTTCAACACCCCGAACGACCAGAGCCGGCCGGGGTACCTGAAGATGGGATGGCAGACCGTCGGACGCGTGCCCATCGCGGTGCGACCGCGGTCCCCGGTCGCGGCCTACCGCATGGCCCGGGCCCGCACAGCCGCCGGAAAGTGGTCACGCGTCACGACCGCGGGCGTGCGCGCCACCGACGCGCTGGCCGACGACGCCGCGTTGACGACGTTGGTGGCCTCACTCGATCGACCGACCGGTCTGGCCACCGATCGCACCGTCGAGCACCTGCGCTGGCGCTACCGCTTCGAGCCGCTCGCCTATCGGGCAGCCGTCGCGCCCGGCGGCGTGGCCGACGGCCTGGCCGTCTTCCGGGTCCGCGATCGCGGCGCCGCGACCGAAGCCGTGCTGTGCGAGGTCCTCGTGCCCGGCGACGATCGACGCCTCGGCGGTCATCTCGTGCGCGAGGTCGCCCGCCAGACCGGAGCCGACTACGTCATCGGCACCACCACGACACCGGTCCCGATGACCGCTCTGCCCGTGCCCCTGCCCGCCCAGGGCCCCATCCTCACCTGGCGAGCCGTGAACCCGAGCGAACAGATGCCACCCCTCGCCGACTGGTCGCTCACGATGGGCGATGTCGAGCTGTTCTGAGACGACCCGCCAGACGGCGAAGCTCGCAGGCGAGCTTGCGAGCCCAGCGCTATCGGAGCTGTGAGAGCCGCACGGCTTCGCTGAAGAACTCGTTGGACTCGCGCAGGGCGGTGGAGGCCTCGAAGGCCTGGATCTCGCCGTCCTTCAGCACCATGATCCGGTCGCAGGCGTTCAGCGTCGAGAGACGGTGGGCGATGATGAACATCGTCGAGGTGCCCTTGAGCCCTTCGAGGGTCTGCTGCACGAGCGACTCGGACTTCATGTCGAGCGCGCTGGTCGGCTCGTCGAGGATCAGCACGTCGGGGCTCTCGGCCAGGGCACGGGCCAGCACGATGCGCTGCCGCTGTCCGCCGCTGACCGCGCCGCCCCGCTCGCCCACCGGCGTGTCGTAGCCCTTCGGCCAGCCCACGACGTCGTCGTGCAGGTGGGCGAGCCGGGCCGCCTTCTCGACGGCTTCGTCGGTCAGGTCGTCGCGGAAGAAGCGGATGTTGTCGGCCACCGTGCCCCGGAACAGGCGGGGCTCCTGGGGGACGAACGCCATGCGTCGGTACCACGAGTCGAGCGCGATCTCGGCCGCGTCCACGCCGTCGATCGTGAACCGTCCGTCGACCGGGTTCCGGAGACGCAGCAACAGCTGCACCATGGTGGACTTCCCGCTACCGGACGGCCCGACGATGCCCACCGCCTCACCGGGAGCGACGTCGAACGACACGCCCTTCAGCACCGGTTCGCCGGCCCGGTAGGAGAACCACACGTCCTCGAAGCGCATCCGGCCGATGCGGTCGACCTGCACCCCGCCCTCGGGACTGAACGACGCCTCGTACAGCGCCTGCCGTTCCTGTAGTTCCTCGAGGTACGGCCCGGTCTCGACCAGGCTGTGGTAGCTCGACTGCACCTGCTGGCTGTAGGAGAGGGCCCGCACGAGGATCAGCACCACGGCCCCGAGGTCGGCGACCCCGGCGCTCCCGGCCAGGTAGACACCGCCCATGCCCACGAGCACCAGCGCGATGGCGACGTTCTGGTAGAGGGTCGGCATGACCTGGCCGAGCAGTCGCGTGCGCATGGTGAGGTCCGAGGCCCGCTGGATCCGGACGTCGACCCGATCGATGAGGCGCTCGCCGACGTCGAAGGTGCGCACCTCCTGAGCCAGGGTCACGCTCTCGGCCACCGAGCTGACGAAGTCGATGTTGGCCACGTTGCTGGCCTTCGATCGACGCCGGGCGGCCCGGGTCAACGGGCGCAACGCGAAGAACAGGATCAGGACGCCCACCACGATCAGCGCCGAGGCCAAACGGTTGACCAGGAAGGCCGAGATCATCAGGGCGAGGAAGTTGAACCCGGCCACGGTCGTGTTGGCCAGCGTGAGCGTCGCCTGCGAGACCCGACCCACGTGGGTGCTCATGATCTCCTGCAGGTGACCGTCGCGCTCCACGCTCTGCACGGGCCACGACGCCCGGACGAAGTCGGCGAAGGTTCGCTTGCGGGCCGCGGTGAGCGCCTCGACGCTCAGTCGGGCGGTCAACCACGAGTTGATCGAGTTGAAGACCAGGCGCACCACGAGCAGACCGAACGCCAGCCCGAACAGTTGCCCGACGGTCATGTCGACCGACCCGAGCGGTCCGAGGTTGATCGCGACGTTGTCGTTGCCGCTGGCCAGCGCCACCGCGATCCGGACGATGATCACCATGACCCCGGCCTCGACGAAGCCGCCCACCACGGCGGTGGCCCCGAGGGCGACGATGCCTCGCGTCGAGTCACCGAGGAACGGCCGCAGCCGCCGCCACGCCTCGCGTGGGGACCGCCGCAGGGTGGAGGTGCCGGTTCGGGAAGGGGTCATGTGCTCATGTCGGGGCCGCGAGCCATCTTGGCAGACCCCGACCACGGCGCGGTCCATCCCGACCGCGCGAACCAACCGATCAGGCGAGGGCCCGCTCGTAGAAGGCCACCATTGCATCGGCCACCGCATCGAGCGTGAAGCCCTCCTCGAACTGCCGGGTGGCCACGCGGGCCCGACGGGAGCGCTCGGCGTCGGACTGGCGGAGCGTGGCCACGACGCCGACGGCCAATGCGGGCGGATCGTCCGGCGGCACCAGGTGGGCCCACGAGCCGGCCAGGTCGGGTATCGGTCCCACGGCGCTGGCCACGACGGGAGCCCCGAGCGCCATGGCCTCGACGAGGATGCTGCCGAGGCCCTCCCAACGCGACGGCACCACGAACGCGTCCGCTGCGCACAGGAGGTCGGGCACGTCGTCGCGGGAGCCGATGAGGTCGATCCCTGCGTCGGGCCCCCGCTCGCCGACCAGCCGGTCGAGCAACTCGGTCTGGCTGCCCGACCGGCCACCGATCAGCAGGCAGGCCTCCGGCACCTGCTCGCGGACCGACGGCCAGGCCCGTACGAGCACGTCGAGGCCCTTCTGGTACTCGTGGCGGGCCGCGGCCACGACCAACAGCGTGGTGTCGTCCACGCCGAGCTCTCGACGCACGGAGGCTCGCCGCTCGGGTCCGGGCCGGCCCAGCCGGGCCGCGTCACGGCCGCGGGGTACCACGTCGATGTGCTCAGGACGTATCCCCAGACGAGGGCCCATCACCGTGGCCACGTGCGGCGAGAGCGCATGGAACCGGCAGGCCAGGCGAGCGGTGCCCCGGTCCGCGACTCGGGCCACCTCGAGCTTCCACGGCTTCAGCGCGGGGTTGGCGCGCTGCTCGGGGCCGTACGCCACGTTGACCAGGCTCGACACCACTGGCGCACCGCCGAGCCGACCACCGACCCGCCCGGCCAGGTCGGCGTCGAACAACGTCGTGTGCACCAGGTCGGGTCGCCGCGACCGGACCAGGTCCCGAACCTCGAGTGCGACCCTCGGCAGCGTTGCGGCCGGGACCGACAGCACCGTCGCACCCGCCGCCGCGACCTCCGAGGCCAGGCCGTCGCGTCCCGTGAAGGTCACCACGTCGAGCTGCACCCCCCGGTCGCGATAGGGCCCGGCCAGCGCGGCCACCGCCCGCTCGGCGCCGCCACTGCCATCGAGACCGGGAATGAGGTAGAGAATGTGCACGCATCCCATGGATACCACTTCGTCCCCGTCCACTGAACCCGGCGACGTACCACTTGGCGGTCCGCTCCAGGCCTCTCGGGCCGTGCCGGTCGAACCGTCCCCCGACGCGCCGACGTTCACGGTGGTCGTGCCCACGTACCGGCGGGCCGACATGGTGGCCGAGGCGGTCGCGTCGGTCGTGACGCAGACGCGGGGCGACTGGGAGTGCCTGGTGATCGACGACGGCGGCGGCGAGCTGCCCGACCAGAACGATCCCGCGGCCCTCGGCGATCCCCGGGTGCGGGTGGTGCACCGGGAGCAGGCCGGAGGTCCAGCGGCAGCCCGCAACACCGGCATCGCCGCCGCCCGAGGGCAGGTGATCACCTTCCTCGACGATGACGATCGCTACCGGGCCGACCGGCTCGAGATCGCGGCCGCGGGCCTGACCGATCCGGCGATCGGCGTCACCACCTGCTGGACCACCTGGTTCGCCCCGGGCGACCCGATCGGACCGCTCCCGGCTCGACTCGGCGACGCCGTCGATCAGTCACGCATCCTCGATCCGACCGTCGAGTCGTCCGTGCGCGACCGCGGCCGCGCCGAGTCGGGCTGGTCCGGGCGCATGCTCGACGGCAATGTGTCCGACGTCATCCTCGATGCCACCACCCCGCACCTCGGCGGCACGGCGGTGCGGGCCGACCAGGTCCAGCCCTTCGACGAGCGCTACCACGCGGTCGAGGACGTCGAGTGGTGGCTGCGGACCGCCGCGGCCTCACGGGTGTCGACGGTGGCGGAGATCGGCTGCGAGCTGCGACGCCATCCGGGCGCACGGTTGAACGGCACCGACGTGGCCGGACGGCTCGAGGCCAGCCACGACCTGCTCGTCGAGCATGCCGACTGGTTCACTGCGCACCCGAAGGCGGAGGCCTTCCGCCTGGCCCGCATGGGCCAGCTCTCGCTGTCGGGAGGTGACCGGGGAAACGCCCGACACCTGCTGCTCCGGTCCCTGCGTCGACGCCCGTCCGGGCTCGCCGCCAGGAGCATCGTCCGCACCTTCCGGAGCTGATCTCCCACACCCTGGGGGTGCCCCGTCAGGGCCGCAGGTCGGGTGTACGATCTCGGACCGCGCCCAGCCGGGCGCCCCGCGTGCTGCCCTGCACCGGGAACCGGCGCGCGACCCCCTCGCACACGAGCATCTGAGCCGAACCGGGCGGTGGACCCGGCCTGTGGAGACCTGCATGGAGCCCATCCAGTACGTGAGGACGATCCGGCGCCGGTGGAAGATCATCGCCGCCTTCGTCGCCCTCGGTCTCGTGCTCGGCTACATCAGCAGCATCGGGGCCGAGAAGAAGCACGACGAGACGACGTACTGGCGGGCCACCTACACGCTCTACTACGACGGCAGCGCCGTCACGGACAAGGGCGGCCCCTACACCCAGCTCGGGCAGATGGGCCTCCTGGCCACCGGTGGGGCGGTGCCGGCCCAGATCGCCGGGAACCGTGGCGTCAACGCCACGGCGCTGTCCGCACGGATCGCCACCGAGACCAACACGGCGCAGAGCACGGTCAAGATCACAGCCACCGGTCAGGACGCCGAGGACACCGTGGCTCTCGCCACCGAGGTCGGAGACGGCTTGATGAAGTTCGTCACGGACCAGAACCAGGCCGCGTACGACAAGGACGTGCAGGACGCGCTGAACAAGGTCGACGGCCTGAAGCGCCAGATCGCCGAGATCGATGCCACCAACCCGGCGCCCAACTCGGTCGAGGCCTCCCAGCGCGAGGCCTTGAGCAACCAGCTGCGTCTCGCCCTCGACAACGAGCTGCAGATCGCATCGCAGGGCGCGCCGAAGCCGATCCTGAACCCGTTCCAGCCGCCCGAGGCCATCCCGATCAACGGCAGCCAGTTCGCCAAGTTCGTCCGGGCCGGAGCGCTCGAACGCCAACAACACCACCGTCGGGGCCAACGACAAGAGCTCGACCGATTCGCTCGACGCCACGCTCAACCCGAAGTCCACCATCCCCACCGGTCCGATCCCCCGCTCCCTGATCGGTGGCTTCCTCGGCCTGCTCATCGGCCTCGCCGCCGCCTTCGTGTGGGAGCGCCTCGACAACCGGGTGCAGTCGAAGGAAGACGCCGAGCTGGCCTTCGAGCTGCCCGTGCTGTGCGAGGTGCCACCGCTCACCCGGGCGCAGGCGCCGCGAGACCGAGGTCCTGTCGCAGACCCACCCTCTGTCGCGCACAGCCGAGGCGTATCGGGCCCTGCGCTCATCGCTGGTGTTCCTCGACCACACGCTCAACTCGGCGGCACCGGCTGATCCCGGGACCAAGCACACGCAGGTCATCCTCGTGACCTCGGCCGGCCCGTCGGAAGGCAAGACCACCACGGTCGCCAACCTGGCCGCCATGTTCGCCGAGGCCGACAACTCGGTGCTCGTCATCAACTGCGACTTCCGTCGGCCCCGGCTGCACCGGTTCCTCGGCGGTTCCGACGAGCCCCGCAAGGTCGTGCAGAGCGAGGTCGAGGGCGTGCGGATGGTGAACAACGTCCTCTCGAACCCGAACCCCAACCCGGCCGAGGTGGCCGCGGCGCAGCGCCAGGTCGTCGAAGCGGCCCGCGGCATGTTCGACATCGTCATCCTCGACACCGCCCCGCTGCTCTCCACCAACGACGCCAGCGAGATCATGAGCTCGGCCGACGTGGTGGTGCTGGTCAGCCAGGCCGGCAAGACCTCCAAGGCCTCGGCCGCCCGGGCCACCGAGATCCTGCAGCGCATGGAGGCCACAGTGGCCGGCGTGGCCCTGCTCGGTGCCCGCTACGTGCCGTCGGCGCAGTACTACTACTACGCCAACGACAACGGCCAGAACCCGAACCGGGCCGAGGCCGAGTCGCACCCGCTCGACCTGCTGATCCGCACCGACACCCAGACCAACGGCTCGAGCAACGGCTCCGCCAACGGCCGGTCTTCGGCCGGTGCGGGCGCCACGAACGGCTCGGCGGCCACGTCGGGTCCGACCCCCGACGGGTCGGATCCGGCCGCCGGGGCGGCGGTCGAGCCCGCAACCGAGGATGGCGCGTTCAGCCTCGGTGACGAGCGATGCCGAGCCGACGGACGGCCCGATCCACACCGGGCCCGCCAAACCCCGACGACGAATGACCCAGGCCCGCCCGGACGCTCCCGACGACCCATCGGGTCGCCCGAGCGGCTACCGCGTGCCGCTCGCCCGGCCCAGGGCGGCCGCGGGTCCGGCCGACTCGGCCCACCCGGCCCGGCACGTCCGGGTTGGGGCCTGCTCGGCCTGTTGCTGGTGCTCGCCGCGCTCGCGCTCTACGCGCTCGGCGAGTGGGTCTGGAACCGTCCCACCGGCTCGGGCCTGATCGTCGCGCCAGTGATGATCGTCGGCCGTGTTCTTCGTGCTCCGGCGCAAGATCACGTCGGAGACGCGCTTCGACCTCGGGGGCCTTCTGCTCACATCGCTCGGGCTCCGGTTGCTGTTCGCCTACCCGCGGTTCGGATCGGCCACCGACGCCGTGGTCTACAACCGTGAGGGCGCCCGACTGGCCGACAGCTTCCGTTCGCTGAACTTCCTCAACGTCGACGTCGGCGCCGCCGCGTCGGTGCCGGGCACCGGCAGCCTGCGCTACATCGCCGGGCTGGTGCACCTCACCACCGACTCGAACTTCTTCGGCACCACCCTCGTGTTCGGGCTGATGGCCTTCGCCGGCAGCTGGCTGTTCTACCGGGCCTTCCAGACGGCCGTCCCCGACGGCGACCACTACCGCTACGCCAAGCTGATCTTCCTGTGGCCCTCGCTGCTCTACTGGCCCTCGAGCATCGGCAAGGACAGCTGGATGCTGCTGACCATCGCCTCGGCGTCCCTCGGGACCGCCCGCCTGCTCACCCGGGCCAGGGGCGGCTACCTGCTGATCTTCGTGGGGCTCGTCGGCAGCGCACTCGTCCGACCCCACGTCACCCTGCTGGTGTTCGTGGCCATCGGCATCGGCTTCCTCATCGGCCGCCGCGACACGCACCGCATCCCTGGCCAGGTCAGCCTGGGCGGGATCACCAAGGTCATCGGCATCGTCGTGCTGCTCGTGGCCGGCAGCCTCCTGGCTCCCGGCAACGGCCCGGTTCCTCAAGCTCGACGACCTCACCGGCGACAGCGTGTCGAACGCCATCGAGGCCACCCAGCTGCAGACCGGCGAGGGCGGCTCGGCCTTCACGCCGTCCGAACCCGAACTCGCCGATCGGCTACCCGATCGCCGTCGTCACCGTGCTGTTCCGCCCGCTTCCGGGCGAGGTGCGCCGGCGCGCAGGGCCTGCTGTCGGGCGCCGAGGGCGGCCGTGCTCGTCGTCGTCACCGCGTTGAGCTGGCGGCGGCTCTGGGGTGCCGCCACTCGACTCCGAAGGCAGCCCGTACATCACCTACGCGGCGGCCTACATCGCCATGTTCGCCTACGCGTTCGCGGCCCTCGCCAACTTCGGCATCCTGGCGCGCGAGCGCGTGCAGGTCATCCCGCTGTTCTTCGTCCTGCTCTCCGTCGCCCCCGCCCGCCGCCGGGAGGCACGACGGGCCGACGATCGGTCACCGCGGGACAGGCCCCGGGCGCCCGCGCTCCGGCTCGATGACCTCTGGCGGGCGATGACGACCGCCGACCCGACCTCGCTCGACCTGCTGCGCGCCGTGGCTGCCCACGGGCTGCCCGGGGCTCCCCCGCTGCCGGCACTGCCATCTGATCCGCAGCGGTGGCGCGAGATGGTGGCCCTGGCCGAGCGCCAACGGGTGCTCGGCCTGCTCGTCGCCGTCGCCGAGCAGCACGGTCTGACCGACGACGAGGGTCGCTGGTCCGAGCTGCTCGACCTCCATCGCCACTGGTGCACCCACGACCTTCGCCTGGAACGCCTGCTCCTCCGCGTCGCCGACCGACTCGACGGGGAGGGCATCGACTACGTGGTGCTGAAGGGTCCGGCGCTGGCCCACAGCCGCTATCGCGATCCCTCGCTCCGGCTCTTCGCCGACCTCGACCTGCTGGTGCCGATCGGGACAGGTCACCGCCGCCGTCGGCAGCCATCGGAGATCTTGCTCGACGCCCACCCGGAGCTGCCCGAGCTCCGCGCCGGGTTCGACGACCGCTTCGGCAAGGAGGTCATGCTGCGCACGCCGGCCTCCTCCGATGCCCCCGACGGCTTCGAGATCGACCTACACCGCACCCTTGTCGCCGGGGCCCTCGGCCTGACGATCCCGCTCGACCCGCTGTTCGACGACACGGGCGCGCTGGTGCTCGGCGGCCGCCTGCTGCCGACGCTGGGGCCCGTCCCGACCCTCCTGGCGGCGTGCTACCAGGCGTCGATCTCGGACAATCCACCAAGGCTGGCTGCAGCCCGTGACCTGGCGCAGATCATCACCGACGACCCACCGGCCCTCGACGAGGTGCTGGCCGAGGCCCGCCGCTGGCAGGGCCACCGCGGTGGTGACCGACGCGCTCAGCCGCACGTGGCGCACGCTCGCGCTGGCACCGGACCCCTTCGTCGACCGGTGCACGGCCGAGGCCCGACCGACCCGCCTCGAGCGGCTCCTGCTGCAGGCCCACGTCGCACCTGGCCACGTCTACTGGCGCCACGCCGCCGCGCTGCTGGTGCTCCCCGGGATCGAGCCTCGGTTTCGCTACCTCGCGGCCATCGTCGCGCCCCAGGCGAGCTACCTCGACCGCAGGGCCTCGTCGCTGCCGGCCCACGCCCGGCGGTCGTGGCGCTCGCTCAACCGGCCGGTGCGCGAACCGCTGGTGCGCACGGGTCGCCGCATCCGCCGCCGGGTGCTCCCTCCGCGCTGACCCCCGGTGTCGGACACGCGAAAGGACCCGAGCACGAGGCCCGGGTCCGGTCGTGATGAGCCTGATCGGGTGAGGATCAGGCGACGTGGATCGTGATGTAGTAGCCGAAGCGATCGGCAGCCCGATCGGGCGCCCAGGTGATGGACGAGCCGTCAGGGGCGAGCGTGCCCGGGTAGGGTCCGCCCCCCTTGTTGGCCGGGAGGCAGGCGCTGCCACCGGTGATGGTGACGTTGGGATTGGTGCTGTCGAGCTCGAGGGCGTAGCGCGGGCGACAGTTCACGACGGTGAGCCCGAGGGAGGCCAGCTGCGCATCGCTCGTGATCTGCAGCGTGGCCCCCGCCCAGGTGGCGGGCACGCAGGGGCTGGTCACGCTCGGATCGAGCACTGGCGCCGGGTCGCATCGGCCCGAGCTGAGTCGGAGCTGGTAGTCGCCGGGCGGGAGCGACGCGGCCGAGGCCGGCGAGATGATGCCGCCGATGACGACAGGAGCAACCCATGCAGCCGCACCGGCGATGCCGGCCTTCTTGATCAGAGAGCGGCGATCGAGGCCGCTGGACCCGAGATCAGGCTCGCCGCCGTTCTGCGCTGGGTTCTCGGGAAGGCCGGTACTCAATGGGTCTCCTACGGTTGGCCCGCCTAGGGGGCTGCTGACCGGCACCGTAGCAAAACCACGGTGCCGAAGGAAGCGTAGTCATCAATCGGCAACCAGCAGGGGATACCTGAGGCAAGCGTCGAAGAGAACCATCTCGATCGCGACCGGGATCCCCGGTGCCGTACCATCGCCGGCCGTGGACCCTCCGCCGATCGATCTGGCGTTCGTCCTCCGTCGTCGCCCCGATCTGGCCACGGTCACGGCCGGCTCCGAGGCGCTGATCGTCGACGACCGGGCGGATCTCCCCCACCTCCTGAGCCCCACCGCCGCCCTCGTGTGGTCCTTCGTCGACGGGATCGGGTCGCTGGGCGACTTCGCGACCGACCTGTGCGAAGTGCTCGGGACGGACCGCCGACAGGTCGAGCGCGATCTCGTCGACCTGGCCCGCGAGCTCGACGAGCGGGGCCTGCTCGCCGACGAGAGCGGTCCCGTCCGGACCGAGGTCGACCCCGCCGAACCAGGGCGGCGGCGCCTGGGCTCGCCGGTCAACGCCGCACTCGACAGCCGGTTCGACCGACCGGAGGCGCGGGTCGTCCTGATCCGTGACGGATCGGTCGAGCTCGAGCTCCGCGCCGATGACGACGGCCTGACCGCGGAGGTGGTCGAGGACCTCACCTCCCGGGGCATCGAGGTCGGATCGCCCCGCCCCGTCAACGATCCCGGCCGCAGCGACCGCGGTCCGGACGTGCACTCCGGTGTTCCAGGTCCCCTCTACTCCATGCTCCTCGGGCGGCCGACGGGCCCGGTGACCGGCCTGCAGCTGCTCTACCGCTCGGGTCGGCCGTTGCGGCGCTGCCGCCACCGGCACGACATGGTGCGGATCGTGGGAGCCGACGTGGCCGCGGCACTGGCCCGCGAGGCACACGGACGTCCGCTGCTCGATGTCGTCGCCGTGACCCGCAACGACCGGATGGTCGCCATCGACCCGGTGTTCTCCTCGATCGTCGACGCCTTGGAACCCGGTCTGCGCCACGCTGGCATCGAGCGCCTCGACGCGTCGATGGTGACCCCGCTCGATGCCGACACCGGGTTCGAGCTGGCGGGACTCGTGCTGCGACCCGGACCGGGATCCGGGCCGGGATCCGGGCCGGGGCAGACCCCGGCCGCCGTCGCTCTCGGCGCCAGCGACCTGGCCCGGGGCATCGACTCCCGCATCGGGCCCGCGTCGCTGGCCCAGCTGTGCGACCTGGTGGCCGCCGCACCGCTCGTGCGGGTGCCCGGCCGGGACGGGCTGCAGGCCGCGATCCGTGGGCTGCTGCCGTAGCTCCCCGACCGATCTTCTGCCGTTCTCAGGTTTGTCGATGTTCCTCTTGCCTTTTCTTGCATCTCCCGTATCTTCTCGTGCATGGCGGAAGCTGAACCGGCATGACCACATCCGAGTTGGTCCACGTCGGCGGTCGCACCCTGGTGGCCAAACGAGCCGATCCGACGGTCGCGCTCGATGCCGCCCGCCTGGCCCGGGAGGCCACGATGCTGGCGATGGCCCGACACCCTGGTGTCGTCGAACTGGCCGACCCGATCGACCCGACCCCCGCGATTCCCGGAGCGCCTCCGTCGCTCGAGCTGCGCACCCTCTTCGCCGGCGCCCGCACGCTGGCCGCGGCCGACCTCGATCCGCTCGCCGCCGCTCGTGCGTTGGCCGCAGCCGCGGGGACGGTCGCCGATCTCCATGCACTGGGTCTGGTGCACGGACGGATCGAACCCGACCACATCGTGCTCACCGGTTCCGGGCGGGCCGTGCTGTGCGGGTTCGCCGAGGCCGGCCTGGCCGGCGATCTCGGGGGCGACGGCCAGTTGCTCGTGCCGTCGCTCGATGTGGCCGGGCTGGGTTCCGTGCTGGACCGGGTCCTCTCCGACGCAGATGGTCACCGGCAACGCCGCACGTCAGGCCTCGACCGGACCACGGCCGGCCGCCTGGTCGATCGAGCCACCGCGGCCGACCCGGCGCTGCGGCCCTCGGCCCGCACGTTCGCCGCGGCGTTGGCCGCGTCGCTCCCCCGCTCGCCCGAGCCCCCGGGGCGCTCCCCTCGCGCGGAGCGGGTCGTCCCGCGACCCGGCGCCGATCCGCCCGACCGGCCTGACCCCGACTCGCCCGACCCCGATCCATCCGGCCCCGACACGCCGGTGTCATCCACATCTCACCGCACCGACCAGCGGCACCCCTGTCGAGGCCGTCGCCTGCTCGCGGCCACCGGTGCGGTGATCGCAGCGGTGTCGCTCGGGATCGGGATCAACGCGCTGACCAACGTGGCGAGCCGAGCCACGCCTCCGCTGACAGGGGCGGTCGACCGGACCGACACGGCGGTCGTCGACCCTGAGCATGCGGGAGTTGGACCCCAGCCGGGCGGTGCGCTCGATGTCGACGGCCACCACCTGACCTTGGGGACGTCCGACGACCAGGTGCTCCGAGCCGTCTGGAGCTGCTCCGCACCGGAGGCGGTCGTGCTGGTGCGGTCGGACGGCTCGGTGTTCCGGTTCGACGGCCTGGCCGCGCCGGGCCGTGACGTGACCGGGGTCCTCGTCGGTCGAGTGCCCGAAGGCGCCGTCGTGGAGCTCGTGACCGGCGCCGACGGCTGCACCGCGCTGCAGGCTCGCACCATCGACCGCACGGTGACCCTGTCGATCCCTTCGACCGCCACCCCATGACCGCCTGCCCGCTCGATCCCTCCCTCGCCGACTCCGGCCGACCGACGCTCCCATCCGGAAGGCACCACATGCACTCGACCCGATACGACCCGTCCGCTCGAGCCGACCCACGCTCCCGATCCGACGCAGGCGACCTCGGCGCGCTGGCTCGGCTCTCGGGTCTGGCCACCGTGCTCGGCCTGGCGGTGCTGGCCCTGCTGAGCATCGGACGTCGGCTTCCCGCCCCGCCCCTCAGCCCGTCGGCCGCCCGATCGACCGACGCGTGGGCTGCCTGGCTCACCCGGCTCGGCCCGGCCGGAGCGCTCATGAGCATGGTCCGCGTCGTGTCGATCGTCCTGGCCGCCTACCTGCTGATCCTGGTCGTCGTCGAGGTGATCGGACGGGCCGCCGGGCTCCACCGCATCCTGTCGCTCGGCGATCGCCTGTCCACCCCGCTGACCCGACAGCTCGTCGGCGGCGTGGCCGGGCTCGGCCTGGCCTTCTCGGTCACCGCGCTGACCCTCGGTCCGACAGCTGCCGCGTCGGCGGACACCATCTCCATGCAGCGCCCGGCCACGGCCGCCACGGACCCCGCTCCGCCTCCCACCACCGGCGCCGCGCTCTCGGCCGTCCCGGTCATGCACGCGATCCCCGGACCAGAAGCGGCGGCCAGCGCCTCCGACGCTCCCACCACGAGGACGCTCGAACCAGCGGCTCCGGTGATGCACGCCGTCGAGCCTGCTCCGGTTCCGACGACCGGCGCCCCCTCCGCGACCACGTCCTCGCCACCCGTCACGACCCCGCCGCCGACCGCCGTGGTCGCGCCGACGAGCGCTGCCGATGCCCAGGTCGACGAGGGCGTGACCCCCGGCCCGGTACCGGACGCCGTCGCCGATCGCTGGGTGATCCAGAGCGGCGACCACCTCTGGGGCGTTGCCCGCCGCACCCTGGCGGGCACCTGGCACCGACCACCGACCGACGCCGAGACCGCCCGGTACCTCGACCGCCTCGTCGAGGCCAACCTCGAGGTGCTCGTCGTCCCCGGCGATGCCGACCTGGTCCGACCCGGGCAGGTGTTCGTGCTACCGCTGGTGCCCACCGGATGACCGCCGTCAGGTCAGGCGCAGCGCCACCTCGTTGGCCAGCAGCCGACCCTCCACTGTGAGGCTCATCCGGTCGCCGTGGCGCTCGACCAGGTGGTCGAACCCGTCGGCATCGTCGGGCAGCGCCTCGCGCGGCACGCCCCGGGCCATCCGCAGGGCCAGCTGGAGCCCCTCGATGCGGCGGGTCTCGTCGTCGAGCACCTCGAACCCGCCCTCGGCCGATGTGCCCGACGCCATCGCCTCGACATAGCGATCGGGCGTGCGCACGTTCCACCACCGGCGACCGGCGAGATGCGAATGGGCTGCGCAGCCGAACCCGCGATAGTCGCCCTGGGCCCAGTAGAGGAGGTTGTGGCGGCATTCGAAACCGGGGCGGGCCCAGTTCGAGATCTCGTACCACTCGAGTCCGGCCGCGCCGAGCAGCTGATCGGCCAGCAGGTACTTGTCGGCCTGGTCGTCGTCGTCGGGATGGCGCGCGGTGTCCGCGGCGAGCGGCGTGCCTGCCTCGACCGTCAGGGCGTAGGCGCTCACGTGCGGCGACCCGAGCGCGATCACCCGCTCGAGCGTCAGGCGCCAGTCGTCGACCGTCTCGCCGGACCCGCCGTAGATGAGGTCGAGGTTGAACGACGTGAACCCGGCCCGGCGAGCAGAGGTGACCGCCCGCTCCACGTTGGCCACGTCGTGGGTGCGGCCCAGGCCGACGAGCACGTGGTCCACCATCGACTGCACGCCGAACGACAGCCGGGTGACCCCACCAGCCCGATAGGTCTCGAGCAGGTCATCGGTGACGGTGTCGGGGTTGCACTCCACCGTGACCTCGGCCCCGTCGACCCGCTCGATGGCGGCCAACACCCCCATCAGGTCCTGGGCCGGGACGAGCGACGGGGTCCCTCCTCCGAAGAACACCGACGTCGCGGCCGGACCGCCCTCGGCATGGAACCGGCGGACCTCGTGGGCGACCGCGTCGAGGTACGAACCCATCAGGTGGGCCCGATCGGTCCAGGTGGCGAACGCGCAGTAGTCGCACCGCCGTGCGCAGAACGGGATGTGCACGTAGGCGCCGAACTCGGCGGCGTTGCCGCCCAGGGGCGGCGGCGGAGGGGTCACGGCCGCGAAGGGTACCGGTGGTGGTGCCGACCGGAGCCGGCACGGCCGCGCTCTGGGCTCAGTGAGCCAGGCTGAGACCCATGTCGTCGAGGCGCCCGCCGGCGCCGTCGACCGACACGCCGAGGATGCAGGCGATGGCCCGCAGGTCATCACGGCGGATGGTCAGCATCCGGCCGTTGAAGTCCTGGCGCTGCACCTGGATCATCGCGAGGTAGCGGGTCAGCATGGCCGCCTCGGGACCCGACAGGGCCTCGAGCCGGCGCAGGTCGATGGTCACCGACTCGGGACCGCTGGCGGCGGCACGGGGATCGGCGAAGGCCGGGCCGTCGTCGCCCGGGAGCAGCTGGTCGACCGGCACGCTGTAGAACCGGGCGAGCCGCTGGAGTCGCGGCACCGAGATGGCCCGCTCGCCCCGCTCGTAGGCGCCCAGCACCGATGCCTTGAACTCCTGCGACGAAGCCGATTCGACCTCTTGGAGGGACAGACGCTTCTGGCGACGGATCACCCGCAGGCGCTCGCCGACCTTGCGGCTGTAGTTCGCGGGGATGCCGCCTGCGGTGTCGAGCTGCTCAGGTTGGTCCACCATGTCTCGCCTCTCCTGCAACCGATTCCGACGGCAGACCACGGGCGTGCGCCGTAGATGGTCAGCCGCCGACTCGATCGACTCCGGGGTAGGCCTTTGAGCCTAGACGCCGACCACCGGATGTGACCAGTATCCCGAGGATTTCAGCCCATCGCCTGCACCGCTCGGTCCGCGCCGCGGTCAACCCGCGACCGTGGGTGCCACGATCCCGGCCCGCAATGCCCCGAGAACGGCAGCCACCGCGAGCGCCGCCGTCTCCGATCGCAGCACCTGCGCGCCGAAGCCCACATGGTCTGAAACCGAGCGGCGCTCATCTTCGGTCCAGCCCCCTTCGGGTCCCACGAGGACCACGCGGGTGGCCAGATCAGGTGCCCGGCCATCACGCTCCGCGAGCACCACGCCGGGTTCGCCGGCCACCGCGTCGAACGTGGTGGAGGTGGCCACGTCGGGCAGGGAGCACCGGCGGCACTGCATGGCCGCCTCGCGGGCGACCCGGTCGAGGCGCTCGGCCTGGCGGGCCGACCGGGCGTCGTCCCAGCGCACCACCGATCTGGCTGCGACGAACGGGATGATCCGGTCGACGCCGAGCTCGGTCAGCTTCTGGACGATGAGCTCCGGTCGTCCTCCCTTGACCAGCGCGAAGCCCACGGTCAGCCTCACCGTCGGCGGCCTGGTCACGACGATGTCGCCCACCGGTTCCAGCTCGGCGCCGAACCGGCAGGCTCGCCAGGAGCCGACCCCGTCGGACACGGTGAGGTCGTCGCCGTCTCGGAGGCGCAGCGCCCGCGCCAGGTGGTGTCGGTCGTTTTCGGCGAGCTGTGGCCGGGTCAGGTCGTCGACGAAGGCGTGCGGCCCGCCTCGACCATCCGGCTCGGAGGCATCTGGCGCGGGGGCGTCAGGCACCGAATCGTCGGGCACCGCGCTACTTGAACGCCGAGCGGATCTTGGCGAACAGGCCGTTGTCGGGCGGGGCGATCTGTTCGCCCCGGAGCTCGGCGAACTGGCGCAGGAGCATGTCCTGCTCGTCGGTGAGGTCGGTCGGGATGTCGACGACCGCCTGCACGAGCAGGTCGCCGCGCCCCCGACCCTCGACGTGCGGCACGCCGCGGCCCCGTAGCCGGAACACCCGACCGGACTGGGTGCCCGCCGGGGACGACGAGGTCCTCGGTGCCGTCGAGCGTGTCGAACTCGATGTGGGCGCCGAGCGTGGCCTGGGCCATCGAGAGGTGCAGCTCGTGGGCCAGGTCGTAGCCGTGGCGCGTGAACCGATCGTGGGGACGCACCCGGACGTGCACGTAGAGGTCGCCGACGCCACCGCCGCGCGGGCCGACTGCGCCGCGGCCGGTGAGCCGCAGGGTCGAGCCGGCGTCGATGCCGGCGGGGATGTCGACGGTGTAGGTGCGCTCCTCGATGCGGCGGCCCTCGCCCTGGCAGGCCGGGCACGGCGACTCGACGAACGTGCCGGCGCCGTTGCACCGGGGACAGGGCGCGGTGGTCACCATCTGGCCGAGCAGCGACTGGCGGACCCGACGGACCTGGCCGGCGCCACCGCACTCGGGGCACGTCTCGGCATGGGTGCCCGGGGCCGCTCCGCTGGCCTCGCAGTCGTCGCACGGCACTGCGGTGCGCACCGTCACCGGGGCCTGGGTGCCGAACACGGCCTCCTCGAACGAGAGGTCGATGACCTGCTCGAGGTCGGCGCCGCGGGGTGGGCCGGCGGGCCCGCCGCCGCCGCCGAACGGGTTGCCGCCGAAGAACTGCTCGAACAGGTCGCCCAGCCCCCCGCCACCGAACCCGCCGCCCATGCCGCCGGCGGCACCCTCGGGGCCGATAGCGGTCGTAGCGCTGACGGCGCTCGGGATCGCTCAGGGTCTCGTAGGCCACGGCCACGAGCTTGAACCGGTGCTCGGCCTCCGCATCACCCGGGTTGGCGTCGGGGTGCAGCTCGCGCGCCAGGCGTCGGTAGGCCCGCTTGATCTCCTCGGGAGTCGACCCGCGCGAGACCTCCAGCAGCTCGTAGTAGTCGGTCGATGCGTCCATGTCAGCCCTCGCTCAGTCGGTTGCTGAGCCGTTGGCTCACGACGGCGACGGCCGCCATCGCCTGGTTGTAGTTCATGCGGGTGGGGCCGAGGACCCCGATGCTGCCGGCGGGCTCGCCCTCGACCTCGTAGGTGGACACCACCACCGAGCAGTCGGCCAGCGGCTCCATGCCCGTCTCGGTGCCGATGGCCACGTGCAGGCCCCGGTCGAGCACGTCGTGCAGCAGCGTGACCACCACGTACTGCTGCTCGAGGATCTGCAGCACCTCGCTGACGGTCGCGACCGCGTCGAACGCCGACGCCATCCGTGACGTGCCCCCGATGTAGACCTGGTCGCTCGAACGGGCCGCGCTGTCACCGAGGGCCACCCGGGCCGCCTGCACCACGACGGCCAGGTCGTCGTCGACACCGCCCGCAATGCTCGGCTCGGTCCAGCACGACGCATCGGCGGACGCGGGCAGGGTGAGCCCCGAGAGTCCGGCGGCGAGCCGGGCACCGGCGGCCGCGAGGACGACGTCGTCGACCTCATGGGTCAGGTCGAGGGTGTGCTTGTCGATCACGCCGTTCGACAGGACGAGCACGAGCAGCGCGACGCGGGGTGCCAGCCCGACCACCTGCACCGAGCGGACGGTGGCGGCCTCTGGGGGAGGTCCGACGACCACTGCCGCGTACTGGGTGAGGCTCGACAGGAGCCGGCTGGTGTCGGCCAGCATCTGCTCGAGCTCGCCGTGGGCCTCGGCGAAGAACGTGCGGATCTGCTTGGAGTCACCGGCGCCGAGCGCAGCGGATCCCTCGAGCGAGTCGACGAAGAAGCGGTAGCCCTTGTCGGTGGGTACCCGTCCGGCGCTGGTGTGGGGCTGGTGGAGGAACCCCTCCTGCTCGAGCGTGACCATGTCGTTGCGCACCGTCGCCGAGGAGACGTTCACCCCCGGGGTCTGGGCCACGTGACCAGACCCGACCGGCTGCGCGGTGTCGATGTACTCCGCCACGACGGCGCGCAGGATCGTGGCCTTGCGGGCGTCGAGCGCCTGCGGGTCTTCGGCCTGATGGCCCGCGGCGGGAGTTGGAGGGGTGACGTCGCTCATGACGGTGCGTCCGGACCGGGTCGGCGGTTGGCTGTTGGGCGGTTGACGGTTGGCAGTCGATGATACCGACTGCCAGCCGGGCAACCGGTCAGGCGACCGACAGGTCCTGATCAGTCCTCGAGGCGCAGGGCGGCGATGAAGGCTTCCTGGGGCACCTCGACCCGCCCGATGTTCTTCATGCGCTTCTTGCCCTCCTTCTGCTTCTCGAGCAGCTTGCGCTTGCGGGAGATGTCGCCGCCGTAGCACTTGGCCAGCACGTCCTTGCGCTTGGCCTTCACCGTCTCGCGGCTGATGATGCGCCCGCCGATCGCCGCCTGGATGGGCACGTCGAACATCTGGCGCGGGATGAGCTCCTTGAGCTTCTCGCTCATGCGCCGGCCGTACTCGTCGGCCTTGTCGCGGTGGACCACCGTGCTGAACGCGTCGACCGGGCACCGAGTTGAGGAGGATGTCGACCTTCACCAGGTCGGACCGCTGGTAGCCGGCGGGCTCGTAGTCGAGGCTGGCGTAGCCCTGCGTGCGGCTCTTCATCTGGTCGAAGAAGTCGACCACGACCTCGGCCAGCGGCAGGCGGTAGATCAGCTCGACCCGCTCGGGCGAGAGGTACTCGAGCTTCTGCATCTCGCCCCGGCGGCTCTGGCAGAGCTCCATGAGCGTGCCCGTGTAGTCGGTCGGCGTGAGGATGGTGGTCAGCAGGAACGGCTCGTCGATGTGCTCGATCTCTCCGGCGTTGGGCATCTCGCTCGGGTTGTCGACGATCAGCACCTGACCACCGATGCGGTGCACCTGGTACTCGACCGACGGCGCGGTGGCGATGAGCGCCAGGTCGAACTCCCGCTCGAGGCGCTCTCGGATGATCTCCATGTGCAGCAGTCCGAGGAAGCCGCAGCGGAAGCCGAAGCCGAGCGCGCCCGAGGTCTCGGGCGTGTACGTGTAGCTCGAGTCGTTGAGCCGGAGCTTCTCGAGCGCCTCGCGGAGGTCGGCGAAGTCGTCGCCCTCGACCGGGTAGAGGCCGCAGAAGACCATCGGCTTGGGGTCGAGGTAGCCCTCGAGGGCAGGGGCCGGCTTCGACGCGTCGGTGACGGTCTCGCCCGAGCGGGCCTCGCCCACGTCCTTGATGCCGGCGATGAGGTATCCGACCTCGCCCGGGCCGAGCTCGGTGACCGGCGTCATGTCGGGCCGTCGGACGCCCACCTCGTCGGCTTCGTGGGTGGCCTTGGCCTGCACGAACTGCACCCGGGCGTTGGTGCGGAGCCGTCCGTTCATCACCCGGACCGAGCTGACCACCCCGCGGTACTGGTCGAAGAACGAGTCGAAGATCAGGGCCTGGAGAGGTGCGTCGGCCTCGCCCGTCGGTGCCGGGATGCGCTCGACCACGGCGTCGAGCAGCTCGGTGACGCCCTCGCCCGTCTTGGCGCTGATGCGCAGGATGTCCTCGGCCGCGATGCCGAGGACGTTCTCGATCTCCTGGGCGTAGCGGTCGGGGTCGGCGGCCGGCAGGTCGACCTTGTTGAGCGCGGCGACGATCTCGAGGTCGTTCTCGAGGGCCAGGTAGCAGTTGGCCAGCGTCTGGGCCTCGATGCCCTGCGCCGCGTCGACCAGCAGGATCACGCCCTCGCAGGCGGCCAGCGAACGCGACACCTCGTAGCCGAAGTCGACGTGGCCAGGCGTGTCGATCAGGTTGAGGACGTGGTCGCGGTAGTCGAGGCGGACGCTCTGGAGCTTGATCGTGATGCCCCGCTCCCGCTCGAGGTCCATCGAGTCGAGGTACTGGGCCCGCATGTCCCTGGCATCGACCGCTCCGGTGATCTCGAGCATGCGGTCGGCCAGGGTGCTCTTGCCGTGATCGACGTGGGCCACGATCGACAGGTTGCGATACCGGCTGAGATCGGACACGGGAGGTGCAGGCTTTCGGGCTCACGTACGGGAGGGGCAAGCGTAGCGGGCCGGCCTCACCACCCCGGTCGGGCCGACGGGCCGACGACCGAGTTGTGGTCTCGGGCGCTGCAGCCGCTAGTGTCTACGGGCCGTTGCGATCGCCCTCTGCGAGCGCCCGCGCCCTCCGTTCCCGACATTCCAGGACACCCCGTGGCGAACATCAAGAGCCAGATCAAGCGCAACAAGCAGAACGAGAAGCGCCGCGTGCGCAACAAGGCCGTTCGCTCCGAGCTGAAGACCCGCACCAAGGCCGTGACCACCGCCGCGGAGCAGGGCGAGGAGCACATCGAAGAGCTGACCCGCCTGGCGATCGTGCGGATCGACAAGGCTGCCGCCAAGGGCGTGATCCACAAGAACCAGGCCGCGCGACGCAAGTCCCGCCTGGTCAAGGGCATCGCCAAGATCCAGGCGGACTGACCGCTCTCCCCGAGGGCTCCTCCTTGTCCTCACCGTCCCGATCGATCCCACCGGCGGCGGTCGCTGCGGCCCGGGTCGTCCGACGGGCCAACCCCTACGTGCTCGTCCGCTCCGCCCATCGGCGGTCGCAGATGCGTCGGACCGATCGCTCGATCCTGCCCGACGGCTACGAGCGGGTCCTGCACCACCACGTCCGCAAGACCGCCGGAACCAGCCTGAACGCCGCGTTCCGGGCACTCGGCGGTCCCGAGGCGGCCCGCCTCACCGGCGAGGCCGCCCGGTCCGGACAAGAGCAGTCGGACACGGCCCCGTCGCTCGAGCGGTCGTCGGCCGCGCGGTCGTCGAGGGGGCAGGTCCGGGGATCGAGCGTCCGGGCCAACGGCCTGACCTTCGTCACCGGCGCGGTGTCGCGCATCGACGAGGGCGCGTACTTCTTCGCGAACAGCCACACCGCGGCCTACGTGCTGCACCCGCCGCGGCACACGTTCCGACTCACGATCCTGCGCAACCCGGCCAACCGCCTGGTCTCCCACTACCGCTACCTCCGCCACGTCCGCGAGCACGACCTGGCCGACGGACCCGGTGACCTCGAGATGGCCTACGCCGCCGGCACGTTCGAGGAGTTCGTCCACGCACTGCCGCGACGGGGTCGGTTGCGCCAGCTCTACATGTTCTCGGAGACCTTCGACGTGGGCGAGGCCGAACGGCGCATCACCGGACTCGACGCGGTGCTGTTCACCGAGACCTATCCCGACGACCTGGCGCGGCTCGCACGGCAGCTGGCGCTACCGCTCGAGCTCCGACGTGAGCGCTCCTTCACGTACACGACCACGGTCGAACCCGACGAGGTCGCGCGGTGCTTCCGATGCTGGCCGACGAGTTCGATCTGGTGGAGCGGGTGGCCCGTCGTCTGGGCCGTGACCCGGGGCTCGTCCTCGGGACCTGAGTCAGCGACACGGCCAGCTGAGTCAGCGACACGGCCAGCTGAGTCAGCGACACGGCCAGCTGAGTCAGCGACACGGCAAGCTGAGTCAGCGACACGGCCAGCTGAGTCAGCGGCGGCGGCCCGCGCCGGCTCGGGCCTTGGGGGTGCGGGCGGCCAGGCGGGCCACGAGCACCTCGACCACCAGATCCGCCGGCCAGGCTCGTGCGCCGCGCAGGTCGAGGTCGGCGCCGGCCAGCAGCAGCACGAACTCGTGCAACCGCTGGGGCCCGAGCGTGCGGCTCTGGTCGAGCGCCTTGCGAGCCGGGAACGTCGAGCCCTTGATGCCCAGGACCTCGGCCGCCTGTGCCTCGCTGCCCGCCCCCGACCCGTCGAGCCGCAGCATCCGCCCGTAGTGGCCGTGGAGGCTGGCGGTGATCTGCAGCGGATGGCGACCGGCTCCCAGCATGCGGTGGAGCACGTCGATGGCCGTCACCGGGTCGCCCTTGTCGATCGCATCGGTGAGGTCCCACGGCGCCACGTCGCCGGCCTCGCCGAGGTATGGCTCGATGTCGGCTCCCGACAGGCGCGCCCCGGGGCCGAAGGTGCTCTCGAACGTGTCGAGCAGCCCTCGGAGCCGGCTCACGTCCTCGCCCAGGTGCGCCGCGAGCAGCGCCTTCGCCGACCCGTCGAGCTTCACCGGTGCCGCGGCGAGCTGCTCGTCGAGCCAGGCGGTTCGCTGGCGCCCGGTCCCGGCCTTGGTCTCGTGCACCACACCGCCGGCGGCCTTGACGGCCTCGCTCAGCTTCTTCGGCACCGCAGCCACCCGAGCGCCGGACTTCGGGCCCCTCTCCCAGACGAGCACCAGCGAGGTCGTCGGCAGGGGGTCGGCGAGGTAGGCGACGAGCGGCGCCACCGAGTCCGCCGTGGAGAACACCGCCGCGTGGCGGCCGAGCACGACGCGACGGTCGGTCAGGAACGGAGGCGTCTGGGCCGCGTCGGCGAGCGGTCCGATCGAGTAGTCGCCCCGGTCGTCCTCGTAGGAAGCCGCGTCGAGCTCTTCGACCACGAGCGTGCGATCTCCGTCGCCCACCAGCGACGCGACCAGGTCGCGCACGGTGTCGCCGATCAGCACCGGGTCGTCACCCTTGACCAGGTGGATCGGGGCGGTCAGATCGACCGAGGCGCTCATGCCGAGGCGAGCACGTCGGCCATGATGTCGGCGACGCGACGACCGGCACGGGCATCGTGGGAGCGCAGCACCCGACAGCCGAGGGCGATGCCCAGGGCGTGCGCCGCCATGGTTCCTTCGGCCGCCTCGTGCACCTCGACGTCGAGCAGCTTCCACAGGAACCGCTTGTTGGACGCCGACAGGAACACCGGGTAGCCGAGCGCGGCGAGGCGATCGGAGGCGCGCAGCAGCACGAGCGACTGCGGCTCGGTCTTGCCGAGGTCGAGCCCGGCGTCGACCATGATCCGTCCGGGGTCGATGCCGGCGTCGAGGGCCCGCTCGGCCCGGTCGGCCAGGAACCGGCAGACCTCGGCGACGAGTCGTCGTAGACCGGGTCGGGATCGGGCACGCGAGGGGCGAGGCGGATGTGGGTGGCCACCACCGACGCCCCGAACGCCGCGCAGGTCGGGAGGTAGTCCGGGTCGGCGAAGCCGCTGATGTCGTTGCCGACGACCGCTCCGGCCTCGAAGCAGGCTCGGGCCACCGACGCCCGCCACGTGTCGACCGAGAGCGGCAGGTCGAACCGGGCGCGGAGGGCCTCGATGGCCGGGACCACCCGCTCGAGCTCCTGCTCCTCGGTGACCTCCTCACCGGGACCCGCCTTCACGCCACCCACGTCGAGGAAGTCGGCGCCGTCGTCCACCAGCCCCTCGGCCTTGCGCAGGAACGCGTCGAACGCGTAGTACGTGCCCTTGTCGTAGAAGGAGTCGGGCGTGCGGTTGAGGATGCCCATCACGACGGCCCGGTGGGTCACGTCGAAGCGGTGGGGCCCGAGCGAGAGGTGCACGCAGGGAACCTACACCGGCCCCCGGAGCCCGATTGATGGCTGGGCGCATGCTCAGGCTCGCAGCTGGGCGCATGCTCAGGCTCGCAGCTGGGCGCATGCTCAGGCTCGCAGCTGGGCGCATGCTCAGGCCCATCGTCGAGTCGGCCGATCCGACGACTTCGACCGAGACATCCAGCGTGGGCGCGACGGCGGTGGCCGTGACGACGAGCGACCCGAGGACCAGCCGCTCGTCGAGCTCAGGACGTCGAGCGCCGGCCACGGCCGGAGCCCGCGTGCGCGCACCCCTCGAGGTGGGGAGCCACACCACGTCGACGGGGACCCGCTGGCGGACCGTCGTGACGAGGGCCTCGACCGACGAACCGCCGGTCGGTGCCACCAGAAGGTCGACCCGGTGGACGCCGGAGCGGCGCAGGCCGTCGAGCACCGCCGCTGGCCGGGCATCGATCGCCAGCACGAGCACCGTCGCCCGGGCATCGTCCGAACGCCAGAGCGTGCCGACCCGGGCGACATCCGCGCGGACGGGCGGCCGACCGAGCGCAGCGACGGCCGGGAGCAGCAGCACCGCCACCATCGCGGCCCAGCCGAAGCGGGCCAGGCTCCGCCGCGATCGTCGGCTGGCCCCCACGGCGCACGCGCCGGCAACGGCGGCTCCGGCCAGCGGCACGATCCCGACCTGCCCGAGCGGCGCCGCGGCTCCCTGTCGCGCCACCCACTCGACCCACCACAGCAGTGCCGACGTGGGCAGGTGCAGCACAACTGCGATCGGCGGGCCGACCATCCCGGCCACCAGACCGCCCGTCAGCCCCCAGGCCATGATCAGCGCGGCGGCCGGCTCCGCCAGCAGGTTGGCCACGACGCCGGCCACCGGGAGCCCTCCGGATCGACCGGCCAGCAGCGGGCCCACCGCCACCTGTGCCGCCAAGGTCACACCCAGCGCGGCAGCGATCCGCCGGGGACCCGGGAGGTGGTCGGCCAGCGGCCGGGCCAGCAGGAGGATTCCGGCCGATGCCGCCACCGAGAGCTGGAAGCCGAGCACCCCGACCAGCATCGGGTCGACCAGCACCAGCGCGGTGACCGCCAGGGCGAGGGCACGGATGCCCGACACCGGCCGGCCGAGCATCCAGGCGGTGACGGCGATGGCCGCCATGGCCGATGCCCGCAGCACCGACGGCTCGAACCGCGTCATCACACCGAAGAGCCCCACGACGGCCAGCGTGGCCAGCCAGCGCCACCGCACCCCCAGCCGGCGCAGGAGGGGCACGGCCACCACCAGCACGAATGCCACGTTCTCTCCCGAGACCACGAGCAGGTGCGAGAGCCCCGCGCCCTTGAAGTCGTCGGCCACCGCGACGGACTGGCCGCGGTCGTCGCCCAGCACGAACCCCGAGAACAGCGCCCGTCGGTCGGCCGGTAGCGCCTCCGCACCTCGCAGCAGGATCGATCGGATCGCGTTGGCCAGCCGGAACACCGGGTCTCCGTCGCCAGCGGCCTGCAACTGGGCGGCCTCGATGCGCCCGACGATGTGACGCCGAGCGGACCAGTCGTCGTCGGTAGGTCGAGGCGCCGTGCGACCCCGGATCTCGAGCTCCTGTCCGGCCGAGCGCGCCGACAGCACCGCACCGGCCCGCCCCCGCACCCACAGGTCGAAGTGATGACCCTCGGCCCGCACCTCGGCGTGCATCGCCCCGCCGAGCGCGCTCGGGATCGGTGATCAGGGTGGCTCGGCCGGACCACGCCCGCGACGGTGCCGGTCGGACGCCCAGCCATGCCTGTGCGGACAGCGCCGAGGCGAGGAGCGCCACCGCCGCGACGAGCAGCCACGGACGGCGCCAGGCCAGCGCCACCATCGCCAGCACAGCCGTCGGCCAGACCGGCAGTGGGACCGGCCGCCCACGCGCCGGCCGCGGTGGCTGGCGGCCAGGCCCACCATCGCCCGATCGCTCAGACCCGCCGAGCGCGGCGACGCGGTCACACCCGCACCAGGTCGCGGAGCTGGGCCAGCTTGGCGTCGCCGATGCCCGCGGACCTCGGCGAGGTCGTCGACCGTGCGGAAGGGACCGTTGCGGTGGCGGTGGTCGATGATGGCGGCCGCCGTGGCCGGTCCGACGCCGGGCAGCGCGTCGAGCTCCGCGGCGGTGGCCGTGTTGAGATCGACGAGCGCCGGCGGACCGTGCCCCCGCCGGCAGGACCGCCGGTCGACCCTCCACCCGCCGATCACCACGGGCGGATCGGCCTCGCCCCGGCGCGGCACCCAGACGCGCACGCCGTCGCCCAGCGGCGACGCCAGGTTGACCCGGTCGGCGTCGGCGTCGGCCGTGAAGCCGCCGGCCTGGGCGATCAGGTCGCCGACCCGCGCGCCGGCTGCCAGGTGGTAGACCCCGGGCCGGACCACCGCGCCGGCCGCCTGCACGATGAGGTCGCCCAACGGGCCGGTGCCGGTGATCGTGTCGGCACGAAGCGGCAGCGCCGACGGTGGCCGAGGTCGTGACGGCACGCGGCAACGAGGCCGCCGCATCCCCAGCCGGATCCGACCCGGGGCAGGCCGACGCCGGCCCGCCACACCACGAACGCGGTGATCCCGACGACGACCACGACCGCCACCAGCACGACGGCGACCCACCGGTCCGGTCCACCGATCGCCCCTCCCCGCAGCGAGCTCGACCGCCTGCCGGAGCCGAGCCGGCCACGGCTCGCCCGGCGCCGCGACGGCCCGACGCAGCTCGGCCAGAGGATCGGGCTCCTGGTGGTCCGCAGGCGGGGACGCGAGCGCGTCGGTGACGGGATCGTTCGGACTCGGAGCCACGGCCCCTCCAGCACATCGATCGGCAGGGAGGGGGAAGCAACGGACCGGCGAGTCGTCCATCGCCAGCGGGCCGAGCGTAGGTCCCGTCGGCTCCGGTGTCACCACCGCATCTTCGCCAGCCGGTTCAGTACCTCAGTGCAGGCGGGTCAGTACAGGCGGGCGGTGAGCCGGCGGCGGTAGTCGGCGGTGCGGGGGTCGTCGGGGCCGAGCAGCTCGAGCAGGTCGACGTAGTACTGCCGGGCGTCGTCGTCGCCCTTGACCCGGTCGAGCAGCTCGTCGAGGCGGGCCGGGATGGCCTCGGCCCCGTCGACGTCGCCGCCTGCGGGCCAGCGCCGCGACCCGGCGGGTGTCGGCGGTCTCGGGGATGCGGGCCAGCAGCTCGACGGCCTCGTCGCCGCGACCGTCGGCGACGAGCAGCTCGGCCAGCGCGACACCGCGCCGGGGTGGTCGGCTCAGCTCGAGCGCCTGGCGCAGCGAGGCCTCGTCGCCCCGCCGAGCAGCGCTCGATCTCGAGTCTGCTCGGCGGACGGCAGCAGCCGGTCGACGAACGCCTGGACCTCGCGCTCGGCCCTGGGCGCCGACGAAGCCGTCGACGACGGTTCCGTGCTGCAGGGCGTAGACCGCGGGGATGCCCTGGACCTCGAACTCGGCCTTGATGCGGGGGTTCTCGTCGACGTCGACCTTGGCCAGCACGACTGCGCCGTCGGTGGCGTCGACCACCTGCTCGAGGATCGGTCCGAGGGTCAGGCAGGGACCGCACCACGGCGCCCACAGGTCGACGACCACGGGGGTCTGCTCGGACCGCTCCATGACCTCGGTCTCGAAGGTCGCATCGGTGACATCGATCGGCACTGGCACAGGATAGGGGCCAGCCCGACGGTTCCCGTACCCATGCCGCGACCGGTAGCGTGGTCGTCTCGTCCCAGGGGCGTGCGAGCTGCGATGGGCGCGGCCACCGAGGGGGAACACGTGGAATCGCGAGCAGGCGCCAGAGGGCATCGACATCGAGCACGTCACGGCCTGGTTCGACGAGCACGTCGCCGCAGGCCGCGCCGCCCCTGTCGTTCGACCTGATCGCCGGCGGCCACTCGAACCTCACCTTCGGCGTCACCGACACGGCCGGCCACCACTGGGTGCTGCGCCGGCCGCCGCTCGGCCAGGTGCTGGCCACCGCCCACGACATGGGCCGCGAGCACCGGATCATCTCGGCGCTGGCCCCGACCGACGTCCCGGTGGCCCCGGCCGTCGGGCTGTGCACCGACGACGCGGTCAACGGCGCGCCCGTTCTACGTCATGGACTTCGTCGACGGCACCGTCGTGCGCGACGCAGTCCGCCGGCCGAGTCCCTCACCGCCGAGCAGCGCCGCACCGCCAGCGAGTCGATCGTCGACGTGCTGGCCCGCATCCACGCCGTCGACCTCGACGCCGGTCGGCCTCGGCGACCTCGGCCGCCACGAGGGCTACATCGCCCGCCAGCTCAAGCGCTGGTACGGCCAGTTCGAGAAGTCGAAGACCCGCGAGCTGCCCGCTGCTCGACGAGGTCTACCAGTCGCTCAAGCGGCGAGGTCCCCGAGCAGGGCCCGGCCACCATCGTCCACGGCGACTACCGGCTCGACAACTGCATGGTCGGCGCCGACGGCGCCATCGTCGCCGTGCTCGACTGGGAGATCTGCACCCTCGGCGACCCGCTCGCCGACGTCGGCCTGCTGATGGTCTACTGGGCCGACCCGGCGACGCCGACGCCGGTCACCGGCGGCGGCGCCACCCGCTCGACGGCTTCCTGCGCCGGCCCGAGCTGCTCGAGCGCTACGCCGAGGTCGTCGGGCCGCGACCTGTCGGCCATCGACTACTACGTGGCCTTCGGCTACTGGAAGCTGGCCTGCATCATCGAGGGCGTCTACGCCCGCTACATCGGCGGCGCCATGGGCCACCGCGGCGACGCCTGCCGACTTCGACTTCTTCGGCGAGCAGGTCGTGGCGCTCGTCGAGTCGGCCCGCCAAGCCATCGGCGCGGCTCGAATGAGCCGCTCTACGAGCTTCATCCAGAACCCCGAGCTCGACGCGCCGCGTGCTCGTGGTCGTGCTCGACGGCTGGATCGACGCCGGGCTGGGCGCCGCCGCGGCGCTCGAGGCGCTGACCGCCGGACATGCCGAGCTCGAGACCGTCGCCACCTTCGACACCGACACGCTGCTCGACCACCGGGCCCGCCGGCCGACGATGCACCTCGAGCGACGGCATCAACACCGGGCTCACCTGGCCGACGCATCGAGCTGCGGGCCGGCGCCGACCCCGAGGGCAACGACGTGCTGCTCCTCGTCGGCGCCGAGCCCGACCACAGCTGGCGGGCCTTCTCGCCCGCCGTGGTCGACCTGGCCCTCGAGCTCGGCTGCCGCATGGTCGTCGGCCTCGGCGCCTATCCCGCGCCGGTCCCCCACACCCGCCCGACCCGGGTCGTCGCCACCACCGCCTCGGCCCGAGCTGGCCGAGCAGGTCGGCTTCATCCGCGGTCGCATCGACGTGCCCGCGGGCGTGCAGGCCGCCATCGAGGAGCACGCCCACGAGGTCGGCCTGCCGGCGGTCGGGCTCTGGGCCCAGGTGCCGCACTACGCGTCGGCCATGCCCTACCCGGCCGCCGGCGCCGCCCTCATCGAGGCGCTCGAACGACATCGCCGGCCTGCAGTTCGGCACCGGCTCCCTCGGACGACGAGGCCAGCGCCGCCCGCGTCCGGCTCGACGGGCTCATCGCCGACAGCAGCGAGCACCAGCAGCTGGTGCGCCAGCTCGAGGCAGCAGGTCGACGCGCTGGCCAGCGCCGAGGGCGGACGGCCTGCCGTCGGGCGACGAGCTGGCCGCCGAGCTCGAGCGCTTCCTGCGCGACCAGGACAGCCCCTGACCGTCTGACGTGCTGATGTTCTGTCCGTCTCACGTTCCGACGTGCTGGCGCTCCCCGTCGCCCAGCGCCGTCCGCGGCGTCGCCGAGGGCACCGGAAGCCGGGCTCGGCGTCAGCCGGCCGGTGACGGGTAGTCCGGACGGACCTCGCTCGCCGGCGGGTCCGTGTAGATCGTCACGGCGCCGTCCGGGTCGAAGGCCTTCGGGTCGGCTCGGTCGGCCACTCGCCGGGCAGGTAGCGCTTGCCGCCGTCGACGTACTGGTACATGCCCTGGCCGTTGCGCTGGATCTCGTCGGGACCCGGCGTCGTCGGGTCCCACCAGACCTCGGTGGCGTCGTCGAGCCCGAGTAGTCGGCGTAGGGCCAGATAGCCCTTGTCGCCGTACGACAGCGACGGCTGGGTGATCGCCCGCGGCGTCGGCGTCGCCGGCGAACAGCGCGTCCTTGAAGTTCTGCGGCGGTGACGTTCGGGCCCATGCCCTGGAGCACGGCGAAGAACAGCGCGGGGTTGATCACCGAGCGTGGCCGCCGCCGGTCGACGGCGGGCGCGTCATGGCCGAAGTACCAGTTGTAGAGGAACAGCGTGCCGCTGGTCGTCGGGATTGTCCGGGCCGCGCCGAAGCTGACGCCGAAGGCGTGGGCCCACTGCTTCTGGTCGTAGGTGCGGGCGAAGGCCGCGGTGTCGGTCAGCGCCGCGCCGGTGATGATCCACTCGGGGAAGTAGTCCTGACCGGTCGCGGCCCGGTGAGCGGCTGGGGCGCGACCGGGTCGCCGGTGAACAGCACCGACGTGACCCCGGCCGCCTTCAGCTTGGCGATCAGGCCGGGCGCGTCGTTCTGCAGGTCGACCGGTGACTTGTAGGCCAGAGCGCTCGGCGAGCTCCACCCCGTTCGTCCTTCAGCTGCTCCTCGAACCGGTCGGTCACCTGCTCGGACTCGCTCGCTGGTCGAGATGTAGATCAGTCCGAACTTGCGGTGCTGGCTGCCAGCGCCGGGTCGCCGGCGTACTCGGCGTTGCCGTCCTTGAGCTCCTTGCGAGATGTACTCGACCACGTGGGTCTGGCCCTGCTCGGGCAGGTTGCCCAGGCCCCAGACGTAGGGCGCGTGCTCGGTCACGTAGTCGTAGCTCGTGGCCGGGCCGCACGAGATGCACAGCACCTCGCGAGCGGCCAGCTCGTCGCCGAAGCCGGGGTGAGGATCGGGCCGCCCGAGCACCGCGAACGGCTTGATGTCCTGGGCGATGGTGATGGCGTCGGCCCGCGCCGCGACCTCGTCGCCGGCGTCGCCGGTGGCGGTGAAGGGCACCAGCTCGACCTTGCGCCCGTAGGTCTCGTAGAAGTGGTTGTAGAACTCGACCCAGTCCTGCATGGTCTGGGTCGTCTGGTCGTTGGTGTCGTCGACCTTCACCTCGCGAGGTGATGTAGTTCGAGGATCGGGTCGGCCTCCTGCGCCTGGTAGAAGACGACCTTGATCGAGTCGCCGGTGACGCCGGTGGCGGTGGCGCCGCCGTTGTCGCCCGTGAACGGCGCGTAGCACTCGCCGGCGAAGAAGCTCGGGTACTTGAGCTTGCCCAGGTCGGTGTCGCAGCGGTCCCCCCAGTCGATCGTGTCGGTCGTGCCCGTCGGCCTCGGCCTGGCGACCACGACACGACGCCCTCGCGGGCACCGCCGGCCGGCGTGGTGGTGGTCGACCCGCCGGTCGCCGTCTTGTCGTCGCTCGACCGGGTGGCGATGACCACCACCGCGATCATGGCGATCACGGCCACGATGGCGATGATCGGGCCGTAGCGGCGCAGGGCGCTCGACGCGATCTGGTCGGTGGCGTGTTCGGTTGCATGTGGCGGTTCCCTCCGTGTGCTGGACGTTGGTGTTCGCGGTGCTGGTCAGGTCGTGGTGGATGCGCCCGAGCGGGCGATGACGGCCTCGGTGTCGCCGAGGTAGGAGGCGACGACCTCGGGGTGCGTCGAGCACCTCGTCGGGGTCCGCCGGCGACAGCACCCGGCCCTGGTCGAGGGCGACCAGGCGGTCGGACGACGCCGGTGATCAGCGGCATGTCGTGCTCGATGACGAGCAGGCTGGCGCCGAGCGTCGTCGCGGATGCGCAGCAGCAGCGGGCCGAGCGCCTCGGCCTCGCGCTGGGCGATGCCGCTCGACGGCTCGTCGAGCAGCACGACCGACGGGCGGTGGGCGACCACGCAGGCCAGGTCGACGACCCGGCGCGAGCCGGTGGACAGCTCGCGCACGAACTTGGAGCGGAACGCCTCGAGGCCGAGCAGCTCGATGAGCTCGTCGACCCGGTGCCGCACCGCCTGCCTCGGAGTCGAACGAGCCGGCAGGTGGAACGCGGCGTTGAACGGATCGCGCACGTCGACCCAGCGCTCGAGGGCGACGGCGATCGTCTCCTCGACGGTCAGCGCCGGGAACAGCCGGGCGTCCTGGAACGACCGCCCGAGCCCGCGCCGGGCCCGCTTGTCGGGCGAGCGCGGGTGACGTCCTGGCCGCCGAGGACGACCGGCCCGACGTCGGCCGCGGGTGAAGCCGGAGATCAGGTCGAACAGCGTGGTCTTGCCGGCGCCGTTGGGGCCGATGATGCCGACGATCTCGCCCGGCGCGACCTGCGAGCGACACGCCGTCGACGGCCTGGATGCCGCCGAAGCGCACGGCCAGGTCGTGCACCTCGAGCGTCGGCATCGGCCGGTCGCCCTCCGGCGCCGCCATCGATCGCCTCGACCGGCGCGCGGCGGCCGCGACCGGCGGTTCGCCGGCCCGTCGCTGTCGACCCGGCTCGCGCGTCGGTCGGCCGACCGCCGTTGCCGTTCGTGCGGTCGGCCGCGTCGCCGTTGGTCGCGACGGCGGCGACCTCGCCATGCCCGTGCCCGCGCCCTTCGAGGAACACCGAGCGCAGCACGTCGGGGCGCTCGAGCAGCTCGCGCGGTGGGGCCGTGGAACCGGATCTCGCCCTTCTCCATGAAGTACGCGGTCTCGGCGACGGTGAGCGCCACGTTCACCGACTGCTCGACGAGGATGACGGTCGTGCCCTGCGTCGCGGATGCGCCTCGACGATCGGCAGCAGCTGCTCGACGATCACCGGGGCGAGGCCCGAGCGACAGCTCGTCGATCAGGAGCAGCCGGGGTCGGGCGAGGAAGGCCATGCCGAGCGCCAGCATCTGCTGCTGGCCGCCCGAGAGGTTGGCGGCCGGCTCGGCGAGGCGGCTGCCGCAGCACCGGGAACAGCTCGAGCACCTCGTCGATCCGCTCCGTGCCCAGCGATCGCCTTGCCGCGCGGTCGAGCCAGCCGGCGACCCGCAGGTTCTCGGCCACGGTGAGGCTCGGGAACACGCCCTGGCCGCCGGGCACCTGGGTGATGCCGAGCGCGGCGATCTCGTTGGGCGGGGCAGTGGGTGATGTCGCGTCCGTCGAAGATGACCGCGCCCTTGTCGGCCTCGACCACGCCGCAGATCGCCTTCAGCAGCGTCGACTTGCCGGCGCCGTTCGTGCCGAGCAGGGCGACGATCTCGCCCTCGTCGATCTCGAAGTCGACGTCGAACAGCACCTGCACGTCGCCGTAGCAGACGTCGAGGCCGCGGACGAGCAGCAGCTTCACCCGGCCCTGACGCCGCTCGTAGAGCACCTCGGAGCGGGCCGCGGCCGTGGTCCAGACCTGCTTGATGTCGCGGTCGATGACGTTGCCGGCGGTGGCGATGATGAGCCCGCCGACCAGGAACACCGGGGCCATGAGCGAGCATGCCCACCTCGATGCCCGAACGAGTCGCCGATGGCAGCCGACGATCGGCAGCATGATCAGGCCCGGGGATCACGAAGACGCGCCCATCGAGAACCCGAGCGAGCGGGCCCGAGGCGGGATGGCGAGCGAGAGCGAGGCGAGCACGCCGGGGCCGACGATGGCGAGCGACGACGGAGATGGCCATGTTGATCACGCACGCCCATCCACACGTTCGGCGCGAGCGCGAACACCGCCAGCAGGCCGGCGGTGACGAACGCGACGACGGCGATGAACCGGAGGACGAGGCCGGGATCCGTGACCATCAGCTTGGTGCCGATGCGGGCCCCGATCGACCAGCCCGACGAGCTGCGCCGGCTCCGCGGCGGCCGCGACCCAGCCGCGCTGCACCTCGTCGAGGCCGAACTTCTGCTCGTAGAGGATGGCGGCCAGCGACGAGAAGCCGATGAGCGACGGCGGCCAGGAACGGCAGGGCGTAGAAGATCCGCCGCAGGCTCTCGATCTTCCACACCATCCGCCAGCCCTCGGCGAACGACGGCGGCGGCTCCTCGGTGCAGAGGGCGTCGGTGACGCCCATGGCCTTGCGCTCCTGGATGCCGCGGCTCGGCTCCTGCGAGGCGCAGGCCGAGCAGGACCAGGATGAACATCGGGATGGCGAAGACGAAGAACGGGCGCCCGCCAGCTGAGCGCACGCGGCCAGCAGCACCGGCGAGGATCGGGCCGATGAACGCGCCGACGGCGTTGGCGCCGCGGTGGAACGAGAACACCCGGGGCCGGTTGCCGATCGGGAAGTAGTCGGCCAGCAGCGAGTTGTGGGTCGGCCCGACCGTGGCCTGGCCGATGCCGGAGCCGGAGCGGACGATGCACGAGCATCCACACCGAGAAGGCCAGACCGGTGCCGACCGAGAAGCAGGCGGCGACGCCTGCGCCGATCGAGCATCAGGCGGGTGCGCTTGCGACGGTCGGCCAACTGGGCGATCGGGACCTGCAGCGACAGCCCGACGAGCGACGCGAGCGCGACGAGCGACAGGATGCCGGCGTTGGACAGGCCGAAGGCGTCCCGGATGTTCGGCAGCAGCAGGCCGAACGCCGTGCGGTCCATCTCGTCGACCATGGCCAGGCCGAACAGGATCATCAGGGCGTAGACCGGACCCTCGCCGGTCAGGTCGCTGATCCACTTGCCGGGATGGGCGACGGCCTGGCGCAATCGCAGGTGCCAGGGTCCCTGCGGTCCGTCGAAGACGGTGATGGGGATCATGGAGCTGTCACCGGCTGGACCTCGCTGTCGGCGTCCGCTTCCCGGTCGTCGCCGTTCGGCGACGGCGCCGGCCGGCAGCCGCGAGGTCGGCGGTGGCTCCGGCGAGCGCAGCTCGCTGCACCGCTCGGGGCCCGCGGGATCGGACCACGCTGCTCGACGGCCTCCTCGGCGTGCTCGAGCACGTGGTCGGCCCCTCGCCGGCACGGCCACGTCGGCCAGCAGGCTCGGCACGACGATGTCCCGTCGGGTGGCGACCCACCGCAGCCAGCCGTCGCGGAGCCGGTAGACCAGGTCACCGAGCCCACCGGGCAGCACCAGCAGCACGAGCAGCACGCCGACCGCGGACGGCCAGCTGCTGCCAGCGGCGGGCCGGGCAGGAACCAGTCGCCGCCCTGCAGGTAGAGCGCGCCGAGCGCCGCGCCCGAGCATCGAGCCCAGGCCGCCGACCACGGCGGAGGTGAAGACCACGAAGCTCTCCCCGGGGCCGTAGACGTCGTGGCTGTACGGCCTGCAGCAGGTGCACGAGGAGGCACCCGGCGAAGGCGGCGAGGAAGCCCGACAGGGCGAAGGCGGTCAGCTTGGCCCGGATCACGTTGATGCCGAACGACTGCGCGCCCCGCTCGTTCTCGCGCAGGGCCAGCAGCACCCGTCCGGTGCGGCTGTCGGCGGATGCCGCGGACCGCCAGCACGGCCAGCACGGCGAGGCAGGCCAGGCAGAGGTAGTAGTAGCGACCGCTGCGACGTGAGGTCGATGGCCCCGAACAGCTTGGGCCGCTCGACCCGCTCGTTGGGGACCCATCCGAAGTACTTCCGGTTCAGCAGCACGCTCGAGGTCGCCATGGCGAAGGCGAGCGTGGTCACGGCGAGGAAGAGCCCGCGCAGGCGCAGGGCGGGCAAGCCGACGACCACGGCCACCGCGGCACCGACGAGGCCGGCCATCACGCAGCGCGATGGCCAGGTCGAGGTGCCACGTCTGCGTGGCGTAGGCGCCCGTCGCCGCGCCGAAGGCCACGAACGACATCTGGCCGAGCGAGACCTGTCCGGCCCAGCCGGTGAGCACGACGATCGACATGGTGATGATCACGAAGATCACGACGGCGCTGGCCTTCACCATGTTCCCGGTGCTGCTCGCCAGCAGGAACGGCATGGCGACGAGCAGCGCCGACGACAATCGCACCGGCCGCGCCCCGCACGACGCTGCACCTCCGGAGGCTGGCGCAGCTCGCGCGGCAGCGGGCGCACCTCGTCGGCGGCCTGCCAGCTCGACGCGGTGTCGGTCTCGACCCGGGTGGACCCGATCTTGCGAGCGAGCAGGCAGACGACGATGACGACGGCGAGGATCGGGTCGACCAGCTCGGGGTTGCGGTCGTTGTTCCAGACGATCGCCCTGCTCGAGCAGGCCGAGCGCGATCGCAGCCAGAGCGATGGTCGGGCAGGTCGGTGAGCTTTCCGAGCATCAGCGCGGCGAACGCGCTGAGCAGCACCGTGAGGCTGAACCCGAGGCCGATCGGCAGGCCGACGATGCCGGCCCGCAGGAACAGCCCCGATGAACGAGAGCAGCGCGGCCACGCGCCCAGACCACCGTCTGGAGCCGCTTCACCGGGACCCCGAGCAGCGCGGCCCGGTCGGCAGCGCTCGGCGCTGGCCCGGATGGCGATGCCGATGCTCGTGTAGCGGAGGATCACGGCCACACCGACGAGGGCGAGCGGCGCCACGACCAGGGCCACCAGGTGGTCGGCGGAGAAGACGATCGGGTCGATCGCGAAGTCGGACGGTCAACGGGAAGTGGATCTGGATGGTCGTCGGGCGCTCGCCCCAGATCGCCGGGATGAAGAGCGCGCCGACGGCCAGCAGCTGCGGACAGCCCGATGGTGGCGACGGTCAGGATCAGCCGGGGGGCGTGGAAGAACCGGCGGATGATGGCCAGCTCGACGACGGCGCCGAGCAGCAGGGCGCCGACCAGGCCGAGGCAGCGGCCAGGAAGTAGTTGAGCCCGCCGTAGACGATGAGGCGACAGGCGAGGACCGTCGGCGCCGTGCCGAGCTCGGTCTGGGCGAAGTTGAGGATCGGTTGGCCCGGTAGATGAGGGCCATGCCGACCGCCACCAGCGCGCCGAGCAGCCCGAGGATGAGCCCCTGGAAGGCCATGCCCGAGCGGGAGCGGGAAGAACACCAGCTGCACGGCGAGGATGGCGGCGGCCGGAGCGAGGGTCGAGAGCACGACGCGGAGTCGCGGTGATGAGATCGTGAATGCCAAGCGACGAGTCCCCCTGTTCCCCTGTGCGCAACCCCGGCCCCCTGACCGGAACGTGCCCCCTCGGCGTGCGCGTGGCTCACCCTATTGCAGATGCTGTGCAAGTACCTGCCGACCACCTACCGCAGTCGGCTGACGGTCGAACGTGATCTGGATCGTGACACACATCACTGCCCAGGAGGGGTTCGACCCGCGCCGGGTAGGGTGCGCGCCATGAAGATCGACGGGGGAATCGGGGCCGGACTCTCGAGCGCGGGTGCAGCCGCCCGCGACGCGGAGGCGGCCGGCTACGACGGCATCTGGTCGGCGGAGACGTCCCACGATCCCTTCTTCCCGCTGCTGCTCGCGGCCGAGCACACCGAGACGGGTCGAGCTGGGCACGGGCATCGCCGTCGCCTTCGCCCGCAACCCGATGAACCTGGCCAACCTGGCCTACGACCTGCAGGCGTACTCCGAAGGTCGGTTCATCCTCGGCCTGGGCTCGCAGATCAAGCCGCACATCACCAAGCGGTTCAGCATGGAGTGGTCGCACCCGGCGGCCCGCATGCGCGAGATGATCCTGGCCATCCGCGCCATCTGGGACTGCTGGAACAACGGCACCAAGCTCGACTTCCAGGGCGACTTCTACACGCCACACGCTGATGACGCCGTTCTTCAACCCGGGCCCGAACCCGCACGGCAACGCCAAGATCTTCCTCGCCGGCGTCGGCGAGCGGATGACCGAGGTCGCCGGCGAGACCTGCGACGGGTTCCTCTGCCACGGCTTCACCACCGAGCGCTACCTCCGCGAGGTCACGCTCCCGGCGCTCGAGCGGGGCCTCGATGCCTCGGGCCGCACGCTGGCCGACATCGAGATCTCCGGACCGGCGTTCGTGGTGACCGGCACGACCGAGGAGGAGATGGCGGCCTCGGCGAAGGGCGTGCGCCAGCAGATCGCGTTCTACGGGTCGACGCCGGCCTACCGGGGCGTGCTCGAGCTGCACGGCTGGGGCGACCTCCAGACCGAGCTCAACGCGCTGTCGAAGCAGGGCGAGTGGGTCAAGATGGGCGACCTCATCGACGACGAGATCCTCGACGCCTTCGCGGTGGTCGCCGAGCCCGAGCAGCTCGGCGCCGGAGCTGCGCGGGCGCTACGGCGACGTCGTCGACCGCCTCAGCTTCTACGCCCCCTACAAGACCGACCCCGAGCGCTGGCGCGGCGTGCTCGCGTCGATGAAGGGCTGACTCGAGCCGGACGTACGGCGCGGTCCGATCAGGCGGGCTGCAGCTCGTCGGCGTGGTAGCGCTCGCGGCAGAGTGCTGCGCTGGAGCTTGCCCGACGAGGTCTTCGGCAGGGTGCCCGGTGCCGACGAGCAGCACCTCGTGGGGCGGCACGCCGGACACCTCCATCACCCGGTGGTGCACCTCCTTGCGGACGGCGTCGTGGTCGTCGCTGCGCACCTCGGCCACGACCACCAGCGTCTCGCGACCCTTGGCGCCCTCGACGCCGAACGCGATGACGTTGCCCGGACGCACGCCCTCGACCTCGGCCACCGCCCGCTCGATGTCCTCGGGGAAGACGTTGCGCCCGCCGATGATGATCACGTCCTTGATGCGCCCGCAGATCACCAGCTCGCCGTCGAGCAGGTAGGCGAGATCGCCGGTGCGGAGCCAGCCGTCGTGGAACAGCGCCCGGGTGGCCTCGTCGTTGCGGTAGTAGCCGGCGGTCACCGACGTGCCCCGGATCTCGAGCTCGCCGACCTCGCGGTCGGCCAGTCGATGGCCGTCCTCGCGGTCGACGACGCGGATCTCGAGGCCCGGCACCGGGCGGCCCAGCACGCACGAAGCTGCGCTGCGCCCTCGGCGTCGGCCGCGACCGGAGCGGCGTAGCGCTCGGTCTCGAGCACCCGCAGGTCGACCGAGTCGACCGCAGCCCGGTCAGCGGCACCGGGAACGTGCCGGCGATGCGCCACCTCGGCCATGCCGAAGGCGGGGAAGACCGCGCCGGGCCGCATGCCGTGGCGGGCCCCGGCCGTCGACGAACGCCTCGACCGATGCCGGGTCGACGGGCTCGGCGCCGTTGAGCGCGATGCGCAGCGGGACAGGTCGAGCACCTCGGCCCGGCGCAGGGCGCGGGTGGCCAGCACCCACGAGAAGTTCGGACCCGGCCGTGGCGGTGCCGCCGTGGCGCGACAGCCACTCCATCCAGCGGGCCGGCCGGGCCAGGAAGTCCTGCGGCGCGCCGAGCACGAGGTCGGTGCCGGTCGTCACCGGCAGGGTCCAGAACCCGATCAGGCCCATGTCGTGGTAGAGCGGCAGCCACGACACCATGACGTCGTCGTCCCGGTCGAGGTGGGCGGCCTCCTCGATGGCGTCGAGGTTGGCGCACACCGCACGGTGCGGCAGCACCACGCCCTTGGGCTCGGCGGTCGAGCCGCTCGTGAACTGCAGCACGGCGATGGCCTCGGGGTCGTCGACCGGACGGTCGAACCGCTCACCGCCGAGTCGGACGGCCTCGGTGCCCAGGTCGTCGAGCAGCAGCATCGGCGGGTCGCCCGGTACGGGCTCGAGGAACGGGGCCAGGTCGGCGTCGACCAGCACGAGGGCGATGTCGGCCCGGAGGATCCGGGCCCGGGTCTGCATGACGAACTCCTCGATCGACGACAGCCGCATCGGCAGCGGCAGCACCACCAGCGTGGCGCCGGCCAGCCAGGTGGCCTGCATGGCGGTGACGAGGCGCCGCGTGGTCGGCCCGAGCACGGCGACGTGCTGCCCCGGCGCCACTCCCCTCGCCTGGAGCGCCGCGGCCATGGCGCGGGCATCGTCGTGCAGCTCGGCCCAGCTGGCGCGGGTCTCGTCCTCGCCGGCCACGAAGGTGATGCGACCGGACCTCTGGCCCGTCGCCCCGGCCGCCGCCTCGATGCGTGAGGCCAGCGTGACGTGGGGTGATGGAACGAACGGTGATGACGGCGTCGGCATGGTCATCGGACCACCCTCGCACCGAGCGGGTTACGCCGCGGTGATGGTCACCCAGCGACCCTGATCAGGCCAGGTGGTCAGGCCAGGTGATCATGCGACGATGTTGACCAGCTTCGGCGGCTTGACGATCACCCGCCGGGGCTGGCCGTCGATGAACCCCTGCACCTTCTCCGAGGCCAGGGCCAGCTGCTCGGCCTGCTCGGCGTCGATGCCGGGCGAGACCTCGATCCGGTCGCGCATCTTGCCGTTGACCTGCACGATCATCGTGACGGTCTCGACCTCGAGCATGGCCGGGTCGGCCACCGGCCACGACTGGCCGTGGACGTGACCGCCGTTGCGTCGCTCCCAGAGCTCGGCGGTCACGTGCGGCGCCATGGGCGCCATCAGCAGCAGGAGCGTGTCGACCGCGAAGGCCAGCGTCTCGGGTCGGGCCCCGTCCTCGGCCTGGACGTACCGGTACAGCTCGTTGGTGAACTCCATGTAGGCCGCGACCGCGGTGTTGTACGACCAGCGCTCGTAGTCGTCGGACACCTTGACGATCAGTCGGTGCGTCGCGCGGGCGATGGCGTCGTCGGCCCCAGTCGGCTCGCGATCGTCGACCTTGGGCACGGCTGCCCCCGTGGCCAGACGCCAGAGCCGACCGAGGAAGCGAGAGCTGCCGTCGATCGAGACGCCTTCCCAGTCGACGTCGTCCTGGGGCGGACCGACGAACAGGTGCGCCAGCCGCAGGGCGTCGGCACCCTCGCGCTCGAGGATCTCCTCGGGAGCCACCAGGTTGCCCTTCGACTTCGACATCTTGTCGCCGTCGAGGCGGATCATGCCCTGGGTGAACAGCTTCGAGAACGGCTCGCGCAGCTCCTTGGGCGCCACGCCCAGGTCGGCCAACGCCTTGGTGAAGAAGCGGGCGTACATCAGATGGAGGATGGCGTGCTCGACGCCACCGATGTACTGGTCGACCGGCATCCACGACTCGGCCGCCGCCGTCGAGAACGGCTCCTCGCGGTTCCACGGGTCGGTGAAGCGCAGGAAGTACCACGACGAGTCGACGAACGTGTCCATCGTGTCGGTCTCGCGCCGGGCCGGGCCCCCGCAGGACGGGCAGGTCGTGTGCAGGAACCCCTCGTGCAGCTGCAGCGGCGACTGGCCGGTGGGCTGGAACTCGACGTCGTCGGGCGCGAGGACCGGCAGCTGGTCGTCGGGCACGGGCTGGATGCCGCACGCGTCGCAGTAGACCACCGGGATCGGGCAGCCCCAGAAGCGCTGGCGCGACAGGAGCCAGTCACGCAGCCGGTAGTTGACCCGCGCCTCACCGATGCCGCGCTCCTCGAGGAACTCGATCGCCTTGGCGATGGACGCGGCCTTGTCGAGGCCGTCGAGCCATCGGCTGTTGATGGCCGGGCCGTCACCCGTGTACGCCTCGCCCTCCCAACCCTCGGGGGGCTGGACGGTGCGGACGATGGGCAGGCCGTGCACCGTGGCGAAGTCCCAGTCGCGCTGGTCCTGGCCGGGGACGGCCATGATCGCCCCCGTGCCGTAGCCCATCAGCACGTAGTCGGCGATGTAGAGCGGCACCGGCTGATCGGTGAACGGGTTCAACAGATACGCGCCGGTGAACACGCCTCGCTTGTCGAGCGCGCCCTCGGACTTCATCCGATCGACGTCGCTGGTGCCACGAGCCTTGGCCGCGAACGCCTCGACCTCGGCCCGCCGGTCATCGTGGACGACGGTGGCGACCAGCGGATGCTCCGGCGCCATCACCGCGTAGGTCATGCCGAAGCTCGTGTCGGGGCGGGTCGTGAACACCCGCACCGCCGCCCCGTCGTCACCGGCGACCCCGTCGGCATCGACGACGGTCATCTCGAACTCGGCGCCGTCGGACCGGCCGATCCAGTTGCGTTGCATGGTCTTGACCCGCTCGGGCCAGTCGAGGCCCTCGAGGTCGTCGAGCAGCTGATCCGCGTAGTCGGTGATCTTGAAGAACCACTGCTCGAGGTCGCGCTTCTCGACCACCGCACCGGACCGCTCGGCGGTGCCGTCGGCCAGCACCTGCTCGTTGGCCAGCACGGTCTGATCGATCGGGTCCCAGTTGACCGCCGCGTTCTTGCGGTAGGCCAGGCCGGCCTCGAGGAAGCGCAGGAAGATCCACTGCGTCCACCTGATGTAGTCGGGGTCGTGGCTCTTGAGCTCCCGGCGCCAGTCGTACACCGACCCGATGCGGCTGATCGAGCGGCGCAGCATGTCCATGCGCTCGTCGGTGAACGGCCGGGGGTGCACGCCGGTCTTGATGGCCGCGTTCTCGGCCGGCAGGCCGAACGAGTCGAACCCCATCGGCGACAGCACGGCGAAGCCGTTCATGGTGCGGTGGCGGACGATCAGGTCACCGAACGTGTAGTTGCGCACGTGGCCCATGTGCGCCGCGCCGCTCGGGTACGGGTACATGCAGAGCGTGTAGTAGTGCGGGCGCGGGTCGTCGTTGTCGACCTCGTAGGTGCCCCACTCGCGCCAGCGCTCCTGCCACTTCGCCTCGATCGCCTGGACCTCGTACCCGTCTGCCATCCCGGCATCGTACCGACGGCCCTCTCACTGACCGAACCCGGTTCCGTCGATTCGACCCGGCGGGGCCGGATGGTAAGGTGTCGATTCCTTTCGGGGCTATAGCTCAGTTGGTAGAGCGCTTCCATGGCATGGAAGAGGTCAGGAGTTCGATTCTCCTTAGCTCCACTTACACGCTTGTAGAGGCAGTAGGTGGAAGCAGTTGAGGGGCGCTACTGGCCGAACCGTGGGTGGTCCCTGCCGGCTCGACGGCTGCTCCCCGCGCACCCGCTCCCACAGCACCGACTCTCCCGCTCGTACCCCGGCCGGTCGGGCTCAGGCCCACATCCCGGGCCACACCTCGCGGGCCATGCTCTCGGCCACGAAGGTGCCCTCGACGTAGGGCAACGGCCCGTCGGGCAGGTGCCACACCGCTCGGGCGCCGGTGGGCCATGGGCGGCCGTCGACCTCCTGCCATCCGTCGATCGGCGTCGTCCAGCGAGCCCGCACCAGGCCTTCGGGTAGGTCGCACCAACGGTCCTCGGTGGCGAAGTCTCGCAGCGTGCCGTCGGGGTCGACGAACGCCCGAGCCGTCACCGTGTGGCCCTCGTCGGTGAGGCTGACATCGAACGACTCGTCGTCGACCTCGGTCCAGCGCACCGAGGATGTGAGCAGCATCGACGGTGCCAGCAGCAGCGCATCGTTGAGGTAGGTCACGAGCTCACCCAGGTCGAGCTCAGGTCCCGATCCGTCGGCCACCGTCACCAGGCCGAGGACCTTGCCGCGCATCGCCCCGCGGCCGGCGGCGTAGCTGTCGCGACCCACCATGGGGATCACCCGGGCGAAGTCGATGCGCATGTGGAACAGCCGGGTCACCGGATCGGACGCGTTGAACTGCCATGCCTCGCACGGCATCCAGGGCTGACCCGCCCGCTTGAAGCGACCGTCGAACCGCACCAGGAAGCTGCGGTCCCGGGGGCGCCCGATCACGCCCATGCACCCGAGGTAGCGCTGCGCCGGCCCCGGCAGCCCGTCCAGATCAGCCTCGGTGACCGTGGTGGCCGCGGGCAGCGATCGCCCGTCCAGCACCTCGGCGGCGTCGCGCCGCGCGTCGCCCCGCAGGTCCCGGCCCAACGGACGGGCCAGTCGGCCGAGAGGGAGGTGCATCTCGGGATGCTGGCGCACTCCGGCCCGCGCCGCCAGGGACCTCGGTCCATTCCGGTGCGGGCCCCGGTTCACCGTCATCGCAAGAGAGAGCTTGGGCGACGATCACCGGGTGAAGCGACTGCTCCGCTCAGGCGTTGGCGGTGCCGGCCTCGTCGACGGCGGCCCATTCGATGCGCGGCACGTCGGACCAGAGCCGCTCGAGCTCGTAGTAGGCCCGGGCCTCGTCGAGCAGCACGTGCACCACGAAGTCGCCGTAGTCGAGCAGCACCCACCGCAGCGAGTCGAGTCCTTCGACCCGCAGCGGTCGAGGACCCCCGTCGGCGGCCACCTGGGTCTCGACCTCCTCGGCCACGGTGCGGACCTGACGCGGGTTCCGGCCCCCGGTGATGATGAAGTAGTTCGTGATGGCCAGCACGTCGCCGACGTCGAGCAGGACGGTCGGCTCCTCGGTCTTGGCGGCCGCCGACCGGGCCGCGAGGCGAGCCAGCGAGAGCACGAGGTCGGTAGCCGCGTTGTCGGTGGCAGGGGTGTCGGTATCAGGGGTCATGGGGCGGTCGGTATCCACATCGAGGTCAGGGGCGGGGCCCGACGTGATCGCCGGGAGGGGTGACGGACGGGTGAGCCGGGGTTCATCCGCCGGAGACGGTGGAGGACGTGCCCTTGAGTTGGTCCTGGCCCAACGCGTCGGCCCCGAGTATGACCGTGATGTCAACCGAATCGGACGAATCCGCGCTCTGGACCACCTCGCCGATGCCGAGGGCGGCCTGCAGCTTCTCGACCGCCGCCTGCTGGTCGGAGCCCGAGATGATGAACTGCGTGGTCGGGATCTTGAAGTTGGCGGCGTTGCCGATGGCGTCGATCTCGGCCCCCGCTGCAGCCAGGATCTGCGCCGCGGCCACGCCGTGATCGAGCTGGCCGGTGCCGTCGAGCACCCGGATCGTCGGCCGCGATCCCTCGGGTGCGGCCGCCGGGAACGGGATGGCCCTGGTCATGATGGCGGTGACGTCGTCGGTGAGCGGCACGTACACCGAGGCGAAGGCGTCGGGCAGCGGCTCCACCTTCACCGGCAGCACCTGGTAGTCGACCTGGTCGGTGGCGAGGGTGCGCACGAAGCGACCGATGCCAGAGTCGGTCTCGCCCGGCACGGCACTGGCCCTGTTGGCGGTGCCCACCGAGGCCAGCCACGCCCGCCAGAAGGCCTCCTGGCGCAGCAGCCGGTTGGTGTCGTTCTCGGACCAGTTGCGGGTGCGCAGGTAGGCGCCGATCTGGGCCGGCGGGATGTCGATGGACCCCTTGGGGAAGGTGGTCTGGCCGCCGTACACGACGTTGTCGGGATTGGCGACGGTGAGCGACCCGACCGGTCCCACGAGCTCTTCCCAACGGGCCGAGTCGGCCACCTCGAACTCCTCGACGCCGGCGCCCATGATGCTCTCGACCGCCGGCTTCAGCGCGTCGACGCCGCCGGCCCGATAGGCCGTCACCAGGGTCTGCGCTCCGACCTGGCTGGGAGCCCGGGTGTCGCCGGGGACGAAGATCACGGTGCCCACGCCGTCGGCGGTCAGGGCCAGGATGTTCACGCTGGTGAGCTCACCGGTCTCGTTGACCGTGGCGATGGCGGCCGTGGGGGTGGGCTCGACGGCACCCTCCCATCCCGGCTTGGCCGGATCGGTCGTGGCCAGGATGAGCCGGCCGTCGTGGCTGTCGAGCACGACGTGGTACCCGGCGTACACCAGCGCGGGGATGGCCGCGAAGAGCGCCAGCAGGAGGGCCGGGAAGCCCCACCGCCACAGTCTGCTCCGCCGCGGCGCCGACACCGGGCCGTCGGGCCCGCCGATCTCGGGCAGCTCGAGGAGCACCGCATCGCCGGTCACGGGGTTCTCGGCGAGGTCGCCCGAAGGCGGGGCCGAGGGGTCGGATGCAACCGCGGCATCTGACGACGTCGTGGTCGGACCGTCCGTCGAGGTGGGCGCGGTCACGATGCGGACGACCCGCAGCAACGGGGACAGGGCAGGCAGGTCGGCGAGCTCATGGGCAAGCCACACGATAGAGCCGACGATCGGCCATGACGGAGATGACCCCGGGCGGTACGAGGTAATCGAGCGGGCGACCATCGACGGCCCGAGCCCGCAGGTCGGTGCTCGAGACCTCGAGGCGCGGTACCTCGACCCGATCGAACTCCCAACCGGCCGGCAGCTCGAGGGTCGTCCCGGGTCGTTCGACCACGACGAGCCGAGCCCGTTTCCGCAGGTCGTCGACGCGCTCCCACGATGGCATGCCGGCTGCCGCGTCCTCGCCGACGATGACGAACAGCTCACGCGACCGGTCCTCGGCGAGCAACCCGTCGACGGTGTCGATCGTGAACGAATCGCCGCCCCGCTCGAGCTCGATGCTGCTGGCCTCGATGCCTTCCACGTCGGCGACCGCAGCCTGGACCATGGCCAGGCGGTCGACGGCTGCGCTCAGCGGCCGTGAGCCGACCTTCTGCCACGGGCGGTTGGCCACGGTCAGCAGCACGAGATCGAGCTGCAGCGCGTGGCGGACGTTGACCGCGGCGACCAGATGGCCGACGTGCGGTGGGTCGAAGGTGCCCCCGAGGACACCGAGCCGCGTGCCGGTCGTGATCACTGCACGAGTGTAGGTGGGGGTCCGGTCCCGGATGCCGCGGCCCGGCGTGCGACCTGGCCCGAGGTTCCGACCTCGGATCCGGCCCGGGATGCACATCCGGGAATGCCCATCGCCACGGTGCCGTTACCTCCGTCACACACCCGACGACAACCCCTGGTGACGCAAGTCACTGAAGTCGAAGGAATCCCCCAGACATGCCGCGGGGTTACCTGGTTGTCATTCCTGTGTCGTCCGCCGGCGCAGGCAGCCTCGAACCCAGAGGCCCACCCCCCATCGATTCAGAGTCCCGGGTTCCCTCGCCGGAGTCTCTGTTGGAGCAGACATGAGCGACTCAGTAGGCCAGTACCTCAACGAGATCGGACTCGTCCCCCTTCTCACGGCCCAGGAAGAGCGAGAGCTCTCCCAGGTCATCGAGAAGGGCGCCGAGGCCGCCGCTCGCATCGAAGCCGGAGAGCGCTCCCGCGACCTCCAGCGCGACGTCCGCAAGGCCGCCGACGCGAAGGACCGGTTCATCCGGGCCAACCTCCGCCTGGTGGTCTCCGTGGCTCGCCGCTACCCCCTCCCGCCCGGCATGGAGCTGCTCGACCTCATCCAGGAAGGCAACCTGGGCCTGGAGCACGCCGTCGACAAGTTCGACTGGCGCAAGGGCTTCAAGTTCTCGACCTACGCCACCTTCTGGATCCGCCAGGCGATCGGCCGGGCCCTCGACCAGAAGGCCTCGCTCGTCCGGCTCCCGGGTGATCGTTCGGCCAGCCTCCGGGCTGCGCTGCGACAGGTGTCCGGTGACGGTGACGAGCTCGATGCCGAGCACGCCCGCCTCCACCGCCTCACCACGCCCACGTCCCTCGACCGCACCATCGGCGACGACGACAGCAACGAGCTCATCGACCTGCTGCCCGACTCGAAGCCGGGGCCCGAGGCCCAGGTGCTGGCCCACGCCGAGCAGGAGATGGTCACCGACCTGCTCTCGATCCTCGATCCCCGGGCCAAGTACGCGGTCGAGCAGCGCTTCGGCCTGCACGACGGACGCAAGCGCAGCTACCGCGAGGTCGGCGAGGAGCTCGGCGTCACCGCCGAAGCGGCTCGTCGCCTGGTGAAGCGGGCTGTGAGCGCGGTGCGCGACCAGGCCACCGACCGCATCGACGCCGCCTGACCGACTGCGCCGGGCTCGGCCCGACCGCTCCTCCAACTGCTCCGCGATTCGCCCCGGCCCTCGGTCCGGGGCGAATCGCTTTGCGCCCACCCGCCCGTTCCGGCAACGTGGAGACCCGTGGCTCCCTCATCTGCCTCACCCACCTGGACCCCTGATCAGTGGCGACGCCTCACGGCCGCCCAGCAGCCCGACTGGCCCGACTCGGCCCACCTCGAGCGCGTCCTGAAGTCGATGTCCACGATGCCGCCGCTCGTGTTCGCCGGTGAGGCCCGGAACCTCACCGACCGACTGGCCCAGGTCGCGCGGGGCGAGGCGTTCCTGCTGCAGGCCGGTGACTGCGCCGAGTCGTTCGACGCCTTCTCGGCCGACACCATCCGCGACAAGCTCAAGGTCATCCTCCAGATGGCCGTGGTGCTGATGTACTCCTCCGGCGTGCCCGTGGTGAAGGTCGGGCGCATCGCCGGCCAGTTCGCCAAGCCCCGGTCGGCCGACACCGAGACCATCGACGGAGTCGAGCTGCCGTCGTTCCGCGGCCACATCGTGAACGACATCGCGTTCACCGAATCGGCCCGCACGCCTGACCCCGATCGGCTGCTCACCGCCTACCACCAGTCGGCCTCCACGCTGAACCTCGTCCGAGCCTTCACGAACGGCGGTTTCGCCGACCTGAGCCGGGTGCACGCGTGGAACCAGGAGTTCGTCGCCAGCTCGAGCCGAGGGTCAGACGCTACGAGCAGATCGCCGACGAGATCGACCGGGCGCTGCGGTTCATGAAGGCGTGCGGCATCGACAGCGACTCCGAGCCACGGCTCCACAACGTCGACTTCTGGACCAGCCACGAAGCGCTCATCCTCGGCTACGAGGAGGCCCTCACCCGGCAGGACTCGCTGACCGGCGACTGGTACGACTGCTCGGCCCACATGCTCTGGATCGGTGAGCGCACCCGCCAGCTCGACGGCGCCCACGTGGCGTTCCTGGCCGGCGTCGGCAACCCGATCGGCTGCAAGGTCGGGCCCATCGACCACCCCCGACGAGGTGCTCGCCCTCTGCGACGCCCTCGACCCCGACCGCACACCGGGCCGGCTCACGCTCATCAGCCGCATGGGCGCCGAGCACGTGGCCGGCGCCCTTCCCCCGCTGCTCGAGGCGGTCCGCGACAGCGGCCACCCCGTCGTCTGGGCGTGCGACCCGATGCACGGCAACACCTTCACCGCGCCGAGCGGCCGCAAGACCCGCCACTTCGACGCCGTGCTCGACGAGATCGAGGGCTTCTTCGCGGCGCACGCGGCGGCGGGCACCTGGCCCGGCGGCGTGCACGTCGAGCTCACCGGCGACGACGTCACCGAGTGCCTGGGCGGCGCCGAGGAGATCCTCGACGCCGATCTCGACACCCGCTACGAGACGATGTGCGACCCGCGGCTCAACGGCCGCCAGTCGCTCGACCTTGCGTTCCGCGTCGCCGACCTCCTGCGTCGGTGAGCTCGGCGGAACCCCGGTGCACGGGGTCTGTTTCCGACCGGACGAATCGTCATTGTTGAGCAACTGGTCGGGATTTGCTACAAAAGGGGGAATTCCTGATCGGCTTTGTCGGTTTTCGACGTCGATCCCCAAGCTCCCCCGAGGCCCGGCATGCAGCAGCGAGAGATCGACCTCGAAGCAGCGGCGGACATCGCCAAGTTCGAGGAGCAGCTGGCCCGCTACCTCGACGGTGACCTCGCCCGAGGACGTGTTCCGGGTGTTCCGGCTGAACAACGGCATCTACGGGCAGCGCCAGGGCGGCCACAACCAGATGGTGCGGGTCAAGGCGCCCTACGGCACCATCACCGCCGAGCAGCTCGACATGATGGCCCACATCAGCCGAGACCTACTCGCGTGGGTGGGGCCACATCACCACCCGCCAGAACATCCAGTTCCACTTCGTCGACCTCGAACAGGTCCCCGAGGTCATGCGGCTGCTGGCGTCGGTCGGCCTGACCACCCGCGAGGCCTGCGGCGACACCGTCCGCAACGTCATGGGCTGCCACCTGGCCGGGGCCTGCCCGTTCGAGGCGTTCGACATCAGCCCCTGGGCCGAGGCCGCGTTCCAGCACTTCCTGCGCCACCCGTTCGCCCAGCGCCTCCCCCGCAAGTTCAAGATCAACTTCTCCGGGCTGCGACACCGACTGCGGCCAGGCCATGTTCAACGACGTCGGGGTGATCGCCACCACCCGCACCCTCGAGGACGGCACCGTCGAGCAGGGCTTCCGGGTCTTCATCGCCGGCGGTCTCGGCGCCAACCCGCACCCGGCGCTGGCCCTCGAGGACTTCACCGCCAAGGAGGACCTGCTGCCCACCATCGAGTCCGTGCTGCGGGTGTTCGAGCAGACCGGCAACCGCGACAACAAGCTGCGGGCCCGCCTCAAGTGGGTCGTCGACGAGCTCGGCTTCGACGAGGTCCAGCGCCGGGTCATGCAGCACCCGCAACTTCCTCGTCGCCTCGTCGAGCTGGCCCGGCGGCATCCCCGAGGCGGTCCAGCAAGCTGGGCGACGCCCCGGCCGGCGTGGCCACCGGCGTGACCCCCACCGCCATCGGCCAGGGCACGCCGGTGGCCCTCACCGGCACCAAGCCCTACGAGCGCTGGGTCGACGCCAACGTCGTGCGCGGCGTGGCCAAGGGCACCGTCTCGGCCATCGCCTACGCCCAGCTCGGCGACATCACCACCGACCAGTTCCGGGCGCTCGCCTCGATCACCCGCGAGCTCGGGCTCGACGTCCGGCTCACCAACCGCCAGAACCTCGTGTTCCGCGACCTCACCGAGAGCCAGCTGCCCGACCCTCTACGCCCGGCTCGAGGCCATCGGCATGGCCGAGCCCGGCGCCGAGCTGGCCCGCGACGTCGTGGCCTGCCCGGGCGCCGACACCTGCAACCTGGCCGTCACCCAGTCCCGCGGCCTGGCCGACGCCATCGGCACCGCCCTCGAGGAGGCCGGCCTGGCCGAGGTCGGCGGGGTCCGCACCAACATCTCCGGCTGCACCAACTCCTGCGGCCAGCACCACGCCGTCGACATCGGCTTCTTCGGCGCCGAGCGCCGGGCCCACGGCCAGTCCGCCCCCGGCTACCAGATGCTGCTCGGCGGCTACGTCGGCCAGGAGCAGATGCACTTCGGCGAGAAGGCCCTGCGCCTGCCGGCCAAGAACGCCCCCGAGGCCGCGGTGCGGGTCGTGCGCCAGTTCGCCGAGCGAGCGCCAGGCCGGCGAGGACTTCCGCGGCTGGATCGAGCGCTCGGGCGGCGCCAAGGCCATCGCCGACACGCCTGCGCGACCTCGACTACTTCCCCACCCCAGAGGAAGCGCCCGAGTACTACGTCGACTTCGGCGAGACCGGGCCCTACGTGGCCGAGATCGGCGAATCGGAGTGCGCGACATGACCAACGCCAGCGTCTTCACCGGTACCGGATCGACGGCTTCGACAGCCAGCCGAAGTCGCCCGACGACTTCACCGACGCCGACCTGGCCGAGCTCAGCCGTCGAGTTCGAGCGCCTGCCCGCCACCAAGATCATCCAGTGGGCCGTCGACAACTTCGCCCCGCACCTGGCCCTCACCGCGTCGATGACCGACGCCGTGCTGATCGACCTGGCCGTGCAGGTCTACCCGGCCATCGAGGTCGTGTTCATCGACACCGGCTACCACTTCCCCGAGACGCTCGAGACGGTCGAGGAGGTCCGCCGTCGCTACGGCCTCAACATGAAGATCATGACGGTCGCCCGCCAGGACGAAGAGCTCTGGAAGGTCGACCCGGAGAACTGCTGCTCGGCGGTGAAGGTCGGCCAGCTCGACCGGGCCCTGCTCGGCAAGTCCGCCTGGATGAGCGGCCTGCGCCGCAGCGAGGCCGACACCCGCATCCAGGCGCCGCTCGTCGCCCGCGACCTGCGCGGCCTCATCAAGATCAACCCGATCGCCATGTGGACCGACGAGGACGTCGCCGGCTACATCGCCGACCACGACGTCGCCGTCAACCCGCTGATCGCCCAGGGCTACCTGTCCATCGGCTGCATGCCCTGCACCGTGCCCTCCACCGATCCCGACGATCCCCGCTCCGGCCGCTGGGCCGGCCGCGACAAGACGGAGTGCGGCCTCCACACTGATGCCAGTTCCACAGCCATTTGACGGGGTGCGGATTGGTCGTCAACAGTGGCGATCGTGACGAAAACGACCGACGCGTGGTCCGACCACGGACGTCGAGATCCCGACCCGGGTCCTCGTGCTGGGCATGGCCCACCACGACGGCACGATCGTGGCCGACGAGCTGTACCCCGTGGCCGATGCTGCGGGCTGACCGGCGACCAGATGCGGTCTGCCTGCGCCGGCTGGTGGCCGAGGGGCTGTTCGATCCGCGACGGCGACGGGCGCGAGGCCGTCTTCCGGGCGCACCGCCTGCAGGGCATGCGGGCGCTCGGCGCCACGCTGGAGCGCACCCGGCTGGCCTACGCCCAGGACGCGGCCGGGCGAGGCTGGGACCGCACCTGGCACCTCGTCGCCTTCGCCATCCCCGAGGCGAAGCGCACCGCCCGCGATGCGTTCCGCGACCACCTGCTCGACCTCGGCGGCGCCGCCATCCAGAACGGCCTGTACGTGTCGCCGCACCGCTGGGAGAAGGACGTGGCCGCCGAGGCCCAGCGCCTCGGCGTCGCCGACAACGTCACCATCGCCACCACCGACGACCTCGAGATCGGCGGGCGAGCACGACCCCCGCGGCGATCGCCGCCCGCTCTGGCCGCATCGACGCGGTGGCCGCCAGGTACCAGGCGTTCGTCGACATCTACGAGGGCGTCCCCGAGTCCTCGAGCAGATGCGCCGCAACAAGCGCCGCCTGGCCGAGACCGACTTCCTGCCCGGCTCGCTGGTCATCGGCATCAAGTTCCAGGAGTGCTTCACGCTCGATCCGCTGCTGCCGCCCGAGCTGCTGCCCCGCCCGTGGCCCGGACGCCGGGCCCGTGACCTCTCGCCCGCAGCCGACGCCTCGGCATCCTCTGCGCGAGGAGCACAACAAGCCCGCCCTCTTCGCCCCCTTCGACGACATCGTCGAGACGATCAACTAGCTGTGGGCAAGCTCGCTGCGGGCGGGCTCCACCCAGGGTGCTTGACTGGCTCGATGCTCCGGCGCTCGATGTCCCTGGTCGTCCTGACGATCGTCCTCACCCTGCTCGCAGCGTGCTCGTCCGGGTCGGTGACGACCTCGGCCGGCACCACCGAACCGGCATCAGAGTCGACGGACGTCGACGATGCTGGCGCCGGGGGCGACCTCCCCGTGGTTCATCAAGGACGGACAGGTCGACGCCACCGCCGCCGCCGCGGACCATCAACCCGGCCGACCCGTTGCGGGGTGAGCTCGACGCGCTGATGGCGGGGCCGACGCCGGAGGAGGTGGCGGCCGGCTTCTCGACCGGCATCGCGGCGGGCATCGTCGAGGTGCAGTCCTTCGAGGTCGGCGCCGACGGGATCGCCACGGTCAGCTTCAGCCGCAAGTTCGAGACGGCCGACACCCGACCGCAGACCGCCCAGGTCGTCTACACCCTCACCGAGCTTCCCGAGGTGACGAAGGTGCGCTTCCTGATCGACGGCCAGCCCAACGGCGCCACCGGCGTGCCGCCCGTCGGCCGGGCCGACCTGCGCTTCCCTGCCGCTGCCGGCTGAGCGTTCCCCCGCAGCGAGCTCAGCGCAGCGAGGACACCGCTGATCAGGCCAGGTTGTCGACGAACTTCTCGAGCTGGCGCAGGTTGCGGCACTCGAAGGTGCCGTCGCAGTGGGTGCCGTACTCGCCCACGATCGAGTCGCCGGTGTCCCAGTAGGCTGCGGGGCTCGGGGTTCAGCCAGAAGACGTGGCGGGCCTTCTTCTGGATCTCCTTGACGACCCACGCCTGGGACGGCGTGGTAGTTGTTCCGGGCGTCGCCCAGGATCATCACGGTGGTCTTGGGGCCGATCTCGTTGCCGTCACTGCTGCCAGAACACCTCGAAGGCGTGGCCGTAGTCGGAGTGGCCGTCGACCCACACGACGTCGGCCTCGGTGTTGACCCGGTGCACCGCCTCGCCGATGTCCTCGACGCCCTCGAAGAAGCGGGTGACCTCGTCGATGCCGTCGATGAACACGAACGCCCGCACCTTCGAGAACTGGTTCGAGATGGCGTACACGAGGTGCAGCGTGAACCGGGCGAAGGCGGCCACCGAACCGGAGATGTCGGCGATCACGAAGATCTCGGGCTTCGACGGGCCGCGGGTACTTGAACTTCGGCTCGGCCGGCACGCCGCCGTAGGACAGCGAGTGGCGCACGGTGCTGCGGAAGTCGAGCGGGCCCTTGCGGCCGTGGCGGCGCTTGCGGGCCAGGCGCACCGCCAGCTTGCGGGTGAGCGGGTAGATCGCCTTGCGCAGCGACGCCATCTCCTCGCGCGACGGCGTGCATGAAGTCGACGTCCTCGGGCAGCGGCTTGCGCAGCGTCTTGGCCATGGCCTCGACGCCCCGGTCGGCCACGAGGCGGCGGCGGATCTCGGCCTCGATCTCCTTCTTGAGCTGCTCGATGCGGTGCTCGTACTCGTCGTGCTCGAGGCGCTCCTCGAGCGGGCGTCAGCGGCTCGGGCGAGTCTTGGCGGGCCTGCTCCATGAGCTGGTCGAGCACGGCGTCGAGGTCGAGGTTCCGCAGCGTGCGGTACAGGTAGTAGGTGCCGCCGACCGGCCGGCCCGGCTCCATGCCGGCGTAGCGCTTGCACGGCCTGGCGGGCGAGCGCCCGCATCAGGGCGTCGTCGCCCTTCATGCAGCGCCTTGTAGAGCATCTCGGCGAGCTCTTCGGGCGTCATGGCCTCGCCGCCGCCGCCGCCGAGCCCTGCATGCCGTCCATGCCCTCGGGCTGCTTCCTGGCCGTCGCCGTCCTCGTCGCTCGGCCAGCAGCGTCGTCGTCCTCGTCGCCCAGCGGCGTACTCGCTGGCCCCGCAGCGAGAAGTAGACCTCGAACACGGTCTCGAACGCCCGCCAGTGGGCGTTGTTCTTCACCAGCGTGGCGGCGAGCGCGTACTTGAACGCCTCGCGGTCCTCGAGCGGGATGTGCTTGACCGCCTCCATGGCGTCGAGGTTCTCGGTGAGGCTCACCGGCAGCCCGGCCTCGCGCAGCTCGTGGATGAAGCCGTTGAGCAGCTCGAGCATCGGCTCGCACCGACGATCCTCGGCTCGCCGGCGGCTCGACGTCGGTGTCGGTCACGGCGCCATCTTGCCGCAGGGCCCGGCGCTGACCGCGCTCTTGTCGTCGGCGAGCTCCTTGGCCGCCTTGGCGATGTCGCTCTGGTACTTGAGCAGGATGTTGATGGTGCTCGGCCGCGTCGGCCTCGGTGACCGTGCTCGACGCCGAGCAGCATCAGCGTGCGGGCCCAGTCGAGCGTCTCGGACACCGACGGCGCCTTCTTCAGCTCGAGCTGGCGGATCGACCGCACGATGCGGGCCACCTGGTCGGCCAGCGCCTCGGTGATGTCGGGCACCTTGGTGAGGACGATCTCCTTCTCGCGCTCCAGGTCGGGGTAGTCGATGTGGAGGAAGAGGCAGCGGCGCTTGAGGGCCTCGGACAGCTCACGGGTGTTGTTCGACGTGAGGAACACCAGCGGGATCTGCTTGGCCTCGATCGTGCCCAGCTCGGGGATCGACACCTGGTAGTCGGAGAGGATCTCGAGCAGCAGCGCCTCGGTCTCGACCTCGACGCGGTCGACCTCGTCGATCAGCAGCACCACCGGGTCCTCGGCCCGGATGGCCTCGAGCAGCGGCCGGGTGAGCAGGAACTCGTCGGAGAAGATGTCGTCCTCGATCTCGTCCCACGGTCGGCGTCGGCGTTGCGCTCGGCCTGGATGCGCAGCAGCTGCTTCTTGTAGTTCCACTCGTACAGCGCCTTGGACTCGTCGAGGCCCTCGTAGCACTGCAGGCGGATCAGCCGGGCGCCGGTGATCTCGGCGACCGACTTGGCCAGCTGGGTCTTGCCGGTGCCGGCCGGGCCCTCGACCAGGATCGGCTTGCCGAGCCGGTCGGCGAGGTAGACGACCCCGGCGATGCCCTCGTCGGCCAGGTAGTCGACGCCTTCAGGCCGTCGCGGACGTCGTCGACGGTCTCGAAGCGGTAGGCCATCCGGCATCACCGCAGCCTACCGGTCGACCTTGACCGCCCGGTCAAGATCGCGTTGCCTCGACGTCCGCGGTGACGGGTCAGTGGCGGATCTGGCCGGTGCCCTCGACGACGTACTTGGCGGTGGTGAGCTCGCGCAGGCCCATCGGGCCGCGGGCGTGGAGCTTCTGGGTGGAGATGCCGATCTCGGCGCCGAAGCCGAACTCCTCGCCGTCGACGAAGCGGGTGGAGGCGTTGACCACCACCGCGGCGGCGTCGACCTCGGCGGTGAACCGCTCGGCCGCCGGCAGGACGCGGGTGACGATGGCCTCGCTGTGGCCCGGTGCCGAAGCGGGTGATGTGGTCGATGGCGTCGTCGAGCGAGTCGACCACCCGCACCGCCAGCTTGAGGTCGAGGAACTCGGTGGCGTAGTCGTCGTCGGTGGCCGACGCCGGCGCGTCGGCACCAGGGCGCCGGGTGGCGTCGTCGCCGACCAGCTCGACGCCCGTCCAGCGCCTCGGCGGCCCGCGGCAGGAACGCGTCGGCCACGGCGCGGTGCACCAGCAGCGTCTCGGCGGCGTTGCACACCGACGGGCCGCTGCGTCTTGGCGTTGACGATGATGTCGAGCGCCATGTCGAGGTCGGCCGACTCGTCGACGTAGACGTGGCAGTTGCCGTCGCCGTCGATCACGTAGGGCACGGTGGCGTTGTCGAGGATCGACCGGATCAGCGACGGGCCGCCCCGCGGGATGAGGCAGTCGATGGACTCGCGCTGGCGCATGAACTCGACGGCCGCCTCGTGGCTGGTGTCCTCCACCAGCACCACGGCGTCGGCCGGCAGCCCGGCCTTGGCGACCGCCTCGCGCAGCACGGCGGCGATGGCCATGTTGGAGCGGATGGCCCCCGACGAGCCCCGCAGGAACGCGGCGTTGCCCGACTTCAGGCACAGGCCGGCGGCGTCGCTGGTGACGTTGGGGCGGTTCTCGTAGATGATCGCCACGACGCCCAGCGGCACCCGCACCCGGCGGATGCGCAGGCCGTTCGGGCGCATCCAGCCGTCGAGCACCTCGCCGACCGGATCGGGCAGCGCCGCCACCTGGCGCAGGCCCGTCGGCCATGCGCCTCGATCGGCCGTCGGTCAGGCGCAGCCGGTCGACCACGGTGGCGCTGACGCCGTCGGCCTCGGCCCGGGCGACGTCGATCGGCGTTGGCCGTCGAGGAGCTCGGCCGTGCGGTCGACGAGCAGGTCGGCCGCGGTGCGCAGGGCGTCGTCCTTGACGGCGGTGGAGGCCGTGGCCAGCACCCGGGAGGCCGCCTTGGCCCGGGGTCCGAGCTCGGCGACGGACGGGGACTCGGTGCGGTCGGCTGGCTCGGACACACCGACAGCGTACCGGCCGGGAGCGGACCGATCGCTCGATCAGCTCCCGAGGTCGGCGCCGATCGCGGCCGCGACCGTCATCCGCGATGCGGCGCTGCCCGGAATCGTCGTTGCGGTCCGAGATGTCCCCGAGGTCGACGAGCGTGGCCCCGGTCTGGCCGGCCGACGACCGACACCGTCGCGTGCAGCGGGGCCGCGACGTCGTCGGCGATCGACGGACCGCTGCGCAGGAGGTAGACCTTCGCTCCCCCGGCCTGCAGGTCCTCGACGAGCGTGGTCAGCTCGTCCCGGTACACCCGAATCGAGGTGCCCAGCCGCAGGTCGGCGTTCTCCAACCACACCGTGGCCACCGTGGCGTGCAGATCGAGCGCCTGCGGGCAGCTGGCCGTCGAGCGCGCTCTTCACGGTGCCGTCCTCGGTGGCCAGGTTCACGTACACGCCGCCCGGTGCCATGTGCTCGCTGAACACGAGCTGCGGCCAGTTGTCGGGGAGGTCGGCTGCGGTCGGAGTTGAGCGTCTCGATCCCACCCATGGCCACGTAGACGACCGGAGGGAGGGGATTCGTGACCGGCGGCGCCTCCGAGGCTGTGTCCGACGAGCCGGAGCTGCACCCGGCGGGCACGCCCGAGCAGCAGCAGCCATGGCCAGCGCCACGAGGGCCGCCGGAACCCGGAGGAGGTGTCGGTCAGGTCCCACTGACGGCCTCCCGCGCCGGGAGCCGGGCCGCGCGGACCGCCGGCAGCGTGCCTGCCACCAGCGCCAGCAGGGTCGAGCCGACGATGCCGCCGACCACCACCGAACCAGGGCAGTGTGAGCTGCACGCCGACGAGCCGCTGCGCGGCGAGGTAGCCGTTCACCACCCGGCCGACCACGGCGGCGATCAGCCAGCCCAGCGCGGTGCCGAGCACGCCTCCGATGAACCCGAGCGTCGCCCGCCTCGACGAGGAACACCCGGTAGACGTCGCGGTCGCGCGCGCCGATGGCCTTGAGCACGCCGATCTCGCGCCGCCGCTCGCGCACCGCGGCGAGCATGGCGTTGCTGATGCCGAGCGCGGCGACGACGAGGGCGATGATGCCGACCGCGCTGAGGACGATCTCGACCACGCGCAGGTAGCGCCGCACGCTGGCGATGAGGTTCTCCGGCGCGCTGGTCGAGTAGCCGATGGCGGTGATCTGGGCCCGCACCTTGCTCACGTTGTCGATGCCGCGGGCCACCACGAACAGACCGGTGTAGGGCGACGTCGGCAGGTCGAGCGCCCGGCTCGGCATCGACTCCGGCGGCGGCCCAGTCCCGGGCCTGCTGCACGGTCTCGGTCGACGCCAGGAACTGCCCGTTGCTCGGCCTCCTGCGCCACCACGCCGACGATCGTGACCTTGGTCCAGCGACCCCGCACCCGGCCGCGGTCGTCGCTGCCGCCGGGCACGACCTGACCCGAGGCCATCGCCAGCTGGGTGCCCAGGACCTGGGGCGCGTCGAGCCGCTCGAGGCCGAGCCGCTCGAGGTAGCCCTGGGTGACCGCCACCTCGCTGGTCGATCCGCCGACCGGCAGTCGGCCTGCGGTGAGCGTGATGGGCAGCTGGTTGACCTTGTCGAGGTCGACGCCGACCACGTCCTCCATGAACGGGTCGACGCGGCGGCCGTCCTTGCCGCGGGCCGGCGTGATCACGAACATGCGGGTGCTGACGATGGGGATGACCTCACGCACGTCCGGCAGGGCGGTGATCTCCTGGCGGGCGGCGTCGTCGAGGTTCTTCGGGGCGCCGGGCTGGGCGTCGTCCTGGTCGATCTGGCCGGGGTCGGGCTCGGCGGCCGCCACCTTGATGCCGGCCAGCGGCCCGCCGCTGCTGAGCTGGTCGAGCACCCGGGTCTCGGCGGTGGTGGAGATCGTCAGCAGGGCGGTGAGCAGCGCGGCCGCCAGCGCGACGGCCAGCACGGTGAGCACGGCCCGGCCCGGGCGGCGCCGCACCGTCTTCACGGCGAGGGCGATGGCGTCGCGCCAGCTCACAGGGAGCTCTCGTGGGCTCGGCCCGATCGAGGCGGTAGCACCGCGCCGCCCGCCGGGCGATGGTCGCGTCGTGGGTGACCACCACCAGGGTGCAGCCGTGGTCGGCCGGCAGGGACTCGAGCAGGTCGACCACCAGCCGGGTGCTGCTCGTCGTCGAGGTTGCCGGTGGGCTCGTCGGCCAGCACCAGGCGGGGGCGGTTGGCCAGGGCCCGGGCGATGGCCACCCGCTGGCGCTCGCCGCCGCTCAGCTCGACCGGGCGGTGGCGGGCCCGGGCGCCGAGCCCGACGGCGTCGAGCAGCTCGGCGAGCGCGCCGGCGACGGGCGGCGCCGGCGCACCCCGGCCAGCGAGCTGGCCAGCTCGACGTTCTCGGCCGCGGTCAGCGCCTCGAGCAGCCCGAAGTGCTGGAACACGAACCCGACGGTCTCGCGGCGGAACGTGGCCAGCTCGCGGCGGCTGAGGCCCGACAGGTCGTCGCCGTCGACGACCACCGATCCGCTCTGCGGCGCCTCGAGCCCGCCCAGCACCGACAGCAAGGTGGACTTGCCCACCCCGGACGCACCTGACCAGCGCGACGTGGCCACCGGCCTCGACGCGCAGGTCGAGGCCGTCGAGCACCGTCACCGTGCCGGCCCGCGACGAGAACTGGTGCGACAGCTGGCGGACGTCGATCGAGGCACCCGGCACGGACGTCATGCTCGCAGGCCCGGAGCGGGTCCCGGGGGTCGGACCCGCCATCCCGACCGGCGTCTAACCTTCGCCCATGTTCCAAGGGGCCCACGAGGCGACGGCGCCGACCCGCGCCGGGGGCAACGGCATCGGCGTCCCATGCCTGCACTACGAGCCCCGCCCCTCGGCCGGATGACGCCCGCTGCGATGACCCTCCGCACAGGGAGCGGGGCGTGAGGGTCGACCTCGGGCTCGAGGTCTCCGTCGACGCGTTCGTCGACGTGGTCACCGATGCGCTGGTCGCGGCCACGTCGTCGTTGCCCACCACCGACGCCGACGGCCTCCGGGCCAGCGTCGTCACCGAGGCGTTCAACATCTCGTGCGCCTTCATCGACGCCGACGGGCTGGCCACCGACGACGAGCTCTGGGGCCTGATCCGAGCGTTCGGGTCGCGCCTCGGCCCCGAGTTCGCCCGGGCGGTGCCCGACGACCTCCGCCGCGACGGCACGACCGCCGGCGCCCAGAACTGGGCCCTCACGACGTCGGACCTGTTCGAGATCCTGGTCGGTGTCGACCGCCGCGACCACACCGACCGGGCCACGATCTACTACACCCACGCCATGGCCCTGGCTCACACGGTGGCGTCGCTCGACACCCACACCGGACGCGACGAGCTGCTGGCCCTCGACGCCTACCGCTCCCTCCTCCTGACCGCCATCAAGGCCGAGCCGGGCAAACCCCCCGACCTGGGGCCCCAGGGTGCACCGGAGCGCGCCGGAGCGCCCCAGGTTGCCGAGCAGGACGATCCACCGGCCCGAGACCTCGACGAGCTGCTCGACGAGCTCGACGCGCTGGTCGGCCTGGACGAGGTCAAGCGCGAGGTCAGGCTGGTCGCCAACCTGCTGCGGGTCCAGCACCTGCGCCAGGAGCGGGGCCTGCCGGTCGTGGCGTCGAGCCGCCACCTCGTCTTCACCGGCAACCCCGGCACCGGCAAGACCACCGTCGCCCGCCTGCTGGCCCAGATCTACCGCACGCTCGGCGTCGTCGAACGGGGCCAGCTCGTCGAGACCGACCGCTCCGGGCTGGTCGCCGGCTTCGTCGGCCAGACCGCCACCAAGGTCACCGAGGTGTTCGACCGGGCCGACGAGGGCGTGCTGCTGATCGACGAGGCCTACGCGCTGGTCCGCGGCAGCGACAACGACTTCGGCCGCGAGGCCATCGACACCATCGTGAAGCTGGTCGAGGACCGACGCGACCGCCTCGTCGTCATCGTCGCCGGCTACCCCGACGAGATGGGCGACTTCGTCGAGCGCCAACCCCGGCCTGCCGTCGCGGTTCCCACGCACGATCGCCTTCCCCGACTACACCGACGACGAGCTGGTCGCCATCTTCGACTCGCTGTGCAACGACCGGCGGCTACCTGCTGCGACGCCGAGCCGCCGACCGCGGCGCTGCGCGCCTGGCTCGAGGCCCAGCCCCGCGGGCAAGGGCTTCGGCAACGGCCGGCTGGTCCGCAACCTGTTCGAGCACGCCGTCGACCCGCCAGGCCAGCGCGTGGTCGACGATCGACCGAGCCGACCGACCTCGACCTGACCATGCTGACCGGCGCCGACCTCGCCGACCGATGCCGTGACCGACGTCGAGCCGGCCGCGGCACCGTGAAGCGGCCTCCTGGCGCGCTGCTGGCCGCCGGCGGTGATCGATCACCGGCAGCGTGTCTGGGTGCGCGACCGGCATCGACGGCGACGGGATCGGGCTCCGAGCTCGGACGCCCGGCAGGACGACTCGGCCGCGGGAGCGACCGTCGTGTGCGCCACCGAGCTCGGCGCCGGCGTGCCAGGACCTGGCCAGCGAGCACCCCGAGCTCACCGTCCGGATCGAGGACGCCCAGGTCACCGCTCGACCAGCTGAGCGTCCTCCGACGTTCGACTGGCCGAGGCGAACGCCGATCGACGCGCTGGCTCGTGCCCCAGCCCTGGCCCGCAGATGGTGGCCGAGCAGCGCCAGCGGGCCGGGCTCGGGCCGGTCGCTCTGGCCGACCCGTCCGCCGTCCTCGCCCGCTCGCCGCTCGTGATCGCGGTCTGGAACGACCGCCGCGACGCCCTGGCCACCCGCTGCGACGGCGGCGTCACCTGGAAGTGCATCGGCGACCGTCGCCGGCGCCCCCTGGGGCAGCTCGGCGCGTCCAGGCCACCTGGGGCACCGTCAAGCCCGGCCACCCGGCGCCCGGACACCACCGCGGCCGGGCTGCTCGTGCTCGGCGAGGCCAGCGGCCGCTACTTCGGCCGCACCGACTTCGCCTCGAACGACTTCACCGATCCCGGCTTCCGGGCCTGGTTCGAGCAGCCTCGAGCAGTCGATCCCGTCGTTCCCCGTGCCGCCCCGCACCCCCCTCGACGACATGCTCTTCATCGGCCCGGCGTCGTTCGATCTGGCCGGCATCGACCGAGGCGGCCGCCGGTCCCGGCCATCGCCCGTCCCGCGACAGCGGACCGACTGACCATCCTCTACCCTTCCCCTCTGACGACGGCCGACGTCGTGCTGGCGCCGGTCGCGGGTTCAGCCGGCTGGAGGCCGCTTGATGAAGCTCATGCAGTCCGACGACGCGGCGGCCGCTCTGGCCGCAGCCGGCTGGCGGGTCGACGGCCAGCCGCTCGGCGTCGGGCGTCCCCGACCAGCCCTCGCTGCCGCCGACACCGACGTGCCCAGGCCCGGCGTCCTCCAGGCCCTGCGCTCGCTGTGGATCGAGCATCGATCCGATGACATCCTCCATGACAGGGTCGCACGAGGGTCTCGGCCGCCGGTCGCGCGCCCTGGCCGTGACCGTCGTCGTGCATGGCGCTGCCGCCGTCACCGCGGCCTGCTCGTCGTCGTCGTCCGTCGGCCGGCGCCGGCGACGGGATCGACGTGCAGTGACCCCGGCGACTGCCTCGTCGTCGACATGGCGGTGTCGACCGAGAAGATCGACCTGCTCACCGCGCTGGCCCAGGCGCTTCAACCAGACCAAGGCCAAGGTCGACGGCAAGTGCGTCTTCGTCAGCCCGCAAGAGCAAGGCCTCGGGCGGCGCCGATGCAGGCGCTGGCCGACGGCTGGGACGACGACGGCGACGGCCCGGCGCCGGTCATCTGGTCGCCCGCCTCGAGCGCATGGGGCGCGATCCTCGACCAGCACCTGGCCGGCCAAGGGCCAGACCGGCCATGGCCAACCAGGGCACGCCGTTCATGAACACGCCGCTGGTCATCGCCATGCCCAAGCCGATGGCCGAAGCCCTCGGCTGGCCGGACAAGGCGCTCGGCTGGAGCGACATCCTGGCCCTGGCCACCGACCCGGCCGGCTGGGCCGCGTACGGCCATCCCGAGTGGGGCCCGTTCCGGCTGGGCAAGACCAACCCGAACTTCTCCACAGCGGCCTGCACGCCCTGATCGCCCAGAACTACGCGGCCACCGGCAAGACCCGCGACCTCACCATCGAGGACCTGGCCAAGCCCGAGGTCAACGCAGTACGACACGTCGCGTCGAGTCGGCGGTCGTGCACTACGGCGACACCACGCTGACCTTCCTCAACAACTGGTACCGGGCCGACCAGCAGGGCACGGCGCTGCAGTACGCGTCGGCCGTCGCCGTCGAGGAGAAGTCGGTCATCGACTACAACACCGGCAACCCCGACGGCATGCTCGATCCGGGCGAGGAGCCCCGCCCGCCCCGCATCCCGCTCGTGGCGATCTACCCCAAGGAAGGCACGCTCTTCTCGGACAACCCGTTCTTCGTGCTCGACGCCGCCTGGGTCACCGACGACCGCAGCAGGGGCGCCAAGCTCTTCCACGACTTCGTCCAGCAGCCCGACAACCAGGAGAAGGTGCTGCAGTACAACTTCCGCCCCGGCAACCCGCGGTGGCCATCGGCGCGCCCGATCACCGCCGACAACGGCGTCGACCCCGACCAGCCCCAGACCCTGCTGCAGGTCCCCGAGCCCGCCGGTGCTGGTCGACCTGCTCGACCAGTGGAGCCCGCAGCGCAAGGGCGCCCGGGTGCTGCTCGTCATCGACGTCTCCGGGTCGATGAAGGACGAGCCGCGCCCGACGGCACCGAGACGCAAGCTCGACCTGGCCAAGCGGGCCGCCATCGAGTCGCTCGACGAGTTCAAGCCCGACGACCAGGTCGGCCTGCGCGTGTTCTCCACCGACCTGGGCCCCGAGAACGACGGGCATCTTCCTCGACCTCGTGCCCATCGCGCCGATCTCGCGAACCTGCGAGCAGCTCGAGTCGCAGATCGACGGCCTGATCCCGACCCGGGGCACGCCCGCTCTACGACGTGACCGGCCGAGTCGTTCGACCAGATGGTCGCCAGCTACGACCCGAGCCGCATCAACGCCGTCGTCCTGCTCACCGACGGACGCAACGACGACGGCCGGCAGGGCGACGACGAGCCAGCAGCTGCAGGACGCTGCTGACCGACCTGCAACGCGCCAGAGCCAGGGCGAGAACGGCCTGCCGGTGCGGCTGTTCACCATCGGCTACGGCGCCGACGCCGACCTCGGCGTGCTCGGCAGATCGCCGAGGCCACCAACGGCGCCGCCTACGACGCCAGCGACCCGAAGAGCATCACCAAGGTCTTCACCGCCGTGGTGAGCAACTTCTGACGATGGCCCCGACGATCGCTCCGCGACCGGTTCCTCACCCCCCAGGTCGCGCGGGCGATCACGTCGCCCGGCGGCATCCTGCTCGCCGGCGGCCGGCGTGTCGGTCGGCATCGTGGTCGGGCTGCCGGTGGTGGCCGCCGCCGGCATCGGCGCGGCCGCCTGGGCCGCCCGGGTGGCCGTCGCCATCCCCCGCGACCCGGCGACGCCGCCGCATCGACGCCGGTCGCGCTGCGCGAACCGTGGCGGAGCTTCGTGCGGGAGGCCGAGCAGGCCCAGCGCCAGTTCACCCGGGCCCGCCAGCGCGCCGGCAGGGCCCGCTGCACGACCGCCTGGCCGAGATCGACGAGCGCATCGTCGCCGGCGTGCAGGAGTGCTGGCGGGTGGCCCAGGCCGGCAACGACCTGTCGATCGCCCGCAGCGACATCGACGTGCCCGACATCAGCCGGCAGCGGGCCGAGCTCGATCCGGCCGGCCGCCACGGTGCGCCGGCAGCGCGGCCGCCGGCACCCTCGAGGCGCTCGACGCCCAGCTCGCACCGCCGCCGCATGGACCGGGTGATCGCCGACGGTCAGCGACCGGCTGCGGCTGCTCGACGCCCGACTCGACGAGGCCGTGACCCGGACCATCGAGCTGTCGGTGCGGGCCGACAACCCCGACGAGCTCAGCGGGCTGGGCGACGACATCGACACGCTGGTCGGCGACATGGAGGCGCTGCGCCAGGCCCTCGACGAGGTCGACGCCACCAGCGCCGGCCGTGCGGGTGCTGCCCTCGCCGCCTCCTCTGGCGCCCCTCGCCGTCGACCGAGCCCCCGGCTCGCACCCGGTCCTCCGTCCTCCGCCACGGCCCGCGCCATGAGCGGACCCGGGGACCATCCCTCGGGCGACGACGCGGCCACGCCGGTTCTACCCGACGATCCCTCCGTCGGCGGTGCGGAACGGGTGATCGCCGACGCGGCCGAGGGCGAGGGCCACGACGCCGAGCGCGAGGCGACCGTCGGCGAGTCGATCGTGGCCGAGGTGCCCGCCGCCGGGTGGCCTGCCGCGCCCGCCGAGGATGACCTCGAGCAGGGCGCCGACGCCGCCGGCGCCGAGGCCACCAGCCGCAGCGGCCTGCTCAAGTCGAGTGCCGTCGTCGGGCTCGGCACCGGGCTGAGCCGCCTCACCGGCCTGCGTCCGGGTGCTGGCCCTGGCCTACGCCCTGCGGCTCGTCGCTGCTGTCCGACGCCTACAACCTGGCCAACACCACCCCCAACATCATCTACGAGCTGCTGCTCGGCGGCGTCCTGTCGGCCACGCTGGTCCCGGTCTTCGTCGAGCGCCGCGAGCACGGCGACGACGACGCCATCGACGCCGCGGTCACCACCATCACGATCGTCCTGCTGGGGCTCACCGCGGTCGCGGTCGCTGGCCGCCCCGCTGATCTTCCGACATCTTCACCATCGGCAAGGATCCGGCTGAGGCGGCGGCCCAGGCATCGGTCGCCGTGCCGCTGATGCGGTTGTTCGCGCCGCAGATCCTCTTCTACGGACTCACGGCGGTGGCCACCGCGCTGCTCAACAGCCGCAAGCGCTTCGCCGCGCCCGCCTTCGCGCCGGTGCTCAACAACGTGGTGCTGGTCGTGCGTCCTGGTCGAGATGCGACGGCTGGCGGGCGGGCTCCCGACGATCGAGCAGGTCCGCAACGACACGCACCCTGCTGCTGCTGCTCGGCCTCGGCACCACCGCCGGCATCGCGGCCATGACCGTCGTGCTGTGGCCGGCCATCCGCCGGGCCGGCATCCGCCTGCACGGCCCCGCTTCGACTGGCGCAACCCGGCGCTCCGCACGGTCGGCGCGGCCTGTCGGGCTGGACGTTCGGCTACGTGGTCGCCAACCAGATCGCGCTGATCGTGGTGCTCACGCCTGGCCAACGGGCTGGGGAAGGGCGCCGTCACGTCCTACTCGTACGCCTTCGTGTTCTTCCAGCTGCCCCACGGCCTGCTGGCCGTGTCGCTGATGACGACCTACATGCCCGAGCTGGCCGTCGCCGCCGCACGGAACGACCTGACCGCGTTCCGGGGCCGCTTCGTCGAAGGCGCCCGGATGCTGTTCCTCCTCGTGATGCCGGCCGCCGTCGGGCTCGTCCTGCTGGCCCGGCCGCTGATGTCGGCCTGCTGCTCGAGTACGGGGACTTCACGCGGCGCCGGACCGCTCACCGCGCGACATCCTCCGCGCCTGTCGCCTCGGCCTCCCCGGCGTTCTCGATCTACCTCTTCGTCCTGCGCGGCTTCTACGCCCTGAAGGACACCCGCACGCCGTTCCTGGTCAACCTGGTCGAGAACGGCGTCAACGTCGTCCTCGCGCTCGCCCTGGTCGGTGCCCTGGACGCTCGCCGGTCTCGGCCTCGCCTACGCGGCCGCCTACTCCGTCGGCGCCGTGCTGGCCCTGGTGCTGCTGGCCGCCGGGTCGGGTCGCCTGTGGTCGCGCGGCCGTGGCCGCGTCGGTGGGCCGCACGCTCGCCGCCGTCGGCCGTGATGGCCGGCGGCGTCTACCTGGTGACCCTCACGGTCGGGTCGGCCCAGGGCGCGGCGGCCATCCTCCGCTGCGGCGCAGCGGTCGTCGTCGGCGCCATCGTCTACTTCGGCACCCTGGTGCTGCTGCGGTCCGAGGACGTCGGAGGGCCTGACCCGCGCGTCTCCGCCGCCGGCGCCCGACGCCGACCGCCAGCTGAGCCTTTGCCGTAGGCTTCCCGACATGTTCAAGTCGATGAAGCGCTGGTGGAAGTACTGACCGCCAAGCTCAACAGCAGTCTTCAACGAGAAGGCCGACCCGAAGGTCCAGCTCGAGCAGGCCATCACCGAGGCCCAGGACCAGCACCGCCGGCTCAAGGAGCAGGCGGCCAACGTCATCGCCAACCAGAAGCAGACCGAGATGCGGCTGAACCGGCGATGGACGACTACGAGAAGCTGAACGGCAACACCCGCCAGGCCGTCCTGATGGCCGACGAGGCCACCAAGGCCGGCGACACGGCCAAGGCCGCCGAGTACACTCGGCCGCCGAGGCGTTCGCCAACCGGCTGATCGCCTCGAGCACGAGATCGAGGAGACCAAGACCCTCGCCCTGCAGTCGACCCAGGCCTCCGAGCAGGCCAAGGCGGCGGTGGCCCAGAACTCGGCGGCCCTGCAGAAGAAGCTGGCCGAGCGCCAGAAGCTCCTCGGCCAGCTCGACCAGGCGAAGATGCAGGAGAAGATGAACAAGGCGATGGCCACGCTCAGCGAGACGGTCGGCGAGGACGTGCCCACGTTCGACGAGGTCCGCGACAAGATCGAGGCCCGCTACGCCAAGGCCAAGGGCATGTCCGAGCTCACCGGCGAGTCGGTCGAGAGCCGCATGCTCGAGGTCGAGCAGGCCGGCGATGAACGCCGAGGCCCAGGCCCGGCTCTGGCCGAGATCCGCGCCCAGCTCGGCCTGGCCCCCGTCGGCCGAGGACGGCCAGAAGCTGCTCGACGCAGGCCGCCGAGCTCAAGGCCGACGCAGGCCGAGGCGGTCGCCGCCGAGCAGCCCGCTCCCCAGCCCCAGGAGGGCTGAGCCCAGCCGAGGAGCGATAGGTCGGGCGAGGATCGACGAGGTCGTCGCGGTGGACGACCCAGGCGCGGGGTGCCGTCGGGCAGATCGTCGCTTCGGCGGCCGGCCACAGCTCTTGAGCCGTCGGCGGCATCGACCCGGACCAGGCCCTTGGCGAACACCATCGCCGTCGGGGCCGGCGACCTCGACGGCGTCGTCGGCGTCGAACGCGCCCATCACGCCGACTGACGCCGGCCGCCAGCAGCGAGGTGCCGCCGCGCGAGCAGCGCCGGCGGGCCCCGTCGTCGACGACCACCGTGCCGGCGGAGCCGACCGCGAACGCGATCCAGAGCTTGCGGGCCGGCAGGTCGCGGTCGTGGGGCAGCACCACGGTGCCCGACCCCGGCCACGCCGGCCACCGCGTCGGCCAGCACCGGTCCCGGCCGCGCCGCGGCGATCACCGTGCGCACGCCCGACCACGCCGCGATCTTGGCCGCCGCCAGCTTGGTGGCCATGCCGCCGCTGCCCCGCGACCGAGCCGGCGCCGCCGGCCAGCGCTCGAGCTCGCTGGTCGACCTCGACGATCTCCTCGATGAGCGACGCGTCCGGCGTCGAAGCGGGGATCGGCGGTGAGCACGCCGGGCGTGTCGGTGAGCAGCACCAGCAGGTCGGCGTCGACGAGGTGGGCGACCAGCGCGGCCAGGCGGTCGTTGTCGCCGAAGCGGATCTCGTCGTCGGCGATGGCGTCGTTCTCGTTGACGACGGGCACCACGCCCAGCTCGAGCAGGCGCAGCAGCGTGCCCCGGGCCTGGAGGTACTGGCGGCGCTCCATGAAGTCGAGCGGGGCGAGCAGCACCTGGCCGGCCACCAGGCCGTGGGCGCCGAAGCGCGTCGTCGTAGACCTGCATCAGGCGGCTCTGGCCGACCGCGGACACCGCCTGCAGCGTGACGGGGTCCCGGGGCCGGTCGCGGACCGCCCAGGCCGAGCGTCGGCAGGCCGGCCGCGATGGCCCCCGAGCTGACCACCACCACCTGGTGGCCGTCGGCCCGCAGCGTGGCCACCTCGGCGCACAGCTTGGCGATGGCGCCCTGCTCGATCGTGCCCTCGCCGTCGGTGATCGACGACGTGCCGATCTTGACCACCACCACCATCAGATGCCGTCCTCGTCGTACTCGAAGGACAGCTTGCCGATGCGCACGACGTCGCCCTGCGGGCTCCGGCCTTGGCCAGCGCCTTGTCGACGCCGAGCTTCCGCAGCCGCACGTGGGCGTAGTCGAGCGCCTCGAGGTTGGTGAGGTCGGACAGGGCGACCGCCCGCTCGGCCTGGCGGCCGATGACCTCGAACCCTCCGTCGTCGGTGCGCACCACGCTGATGCCCTCGGTCACCGGGCGGTAGACGATGAACGCCTCCGGCTCGGGCTCTTCGGCTCGGACCTGACGCACGGCGTCGGCCATCAGGCCGACGACCCGGGGTAGCCCGGCGCCGGTCACCGCGGACGCGGTGACGTCGATGTGGTCGGGTCCGGCCACGGCGTCTGCGCCGGCGTCGAGCGCAGCCCTGGCGGCCTCGACCGCGTCGTCGACCTGGGCCAGCTCGGACTCGTCGGCCAGGTCGGCCCGCGACCCGATCACGATCCGGGGTCGGGTCAGCAGCTCGGGCCGGTAGCGGCCCAGCTCGTCGAGCAGGATGCGCTGCTGCTCGGCCGGGGACGCGTGCACCGAATCGGCCGCCAGGTCGATCAGCAGCGCCAGCACGCGGGCCCGCTCGATGTGGCGCAGGAACTGGTGGCCCAGACCCTTGCCCTCGCTGGCCCCTTCGATGAGGCCCGGGATGTCGGCCACGACGAACTCGTGGTCGTCATCGGTGCGCACGACCCCGAGGTTCGGCTCGAGCGTGGTGAACGGGTAGTCGGCGATCTTGGGCTTGGCCGCCGAGATGCGGGAGATCAGCGTGGACTTGCCCACGTTGGGGAACCCGACGAGGGCCACGTCGGCCATCAGCTTGAGCTCGAGTCGCAGCCAGCGCTCCTGGCCCTCCTCGCCCTGCTCGGCGAACGAGGGCGCCCGACGCCGGTTCGAGAGGAACCGGGCGTTGCCCTTGCCACCTTGACCACCCGCGGCGGCCAGCCAGCGGTCGCCCTTGTTGACCAGGTCGGCGAGCAGCACGTGGGTGTCGTGGTCGAAGACGGCGGTGCCCTCGGGTACCGGGATGATCAGGTCCATGCCGCTGGCCCCGTGCTTCTTGGCGCTCGACCCGTGGGCCCCGCTCTTGGCCCGCCGGTGTGGGTGGTCGCGGAACGCGATCAGCGACGCCACGTTGCGGTCGGCCACCAGCCAGATGTCGCCCCCGTTGCCGCCGTCACCGCCGTCGGGGCCGCCCTTGGGGACGTGGGCCTCTCTGCGGGTCGAGACCGCTCCGGCGCCGCCGTCGCCCCCGCGCACGTTGAGGTTGCACTCGTCGACGAAGGAGGACATGGGAAAAGAGACTAGGGCGGCCCGTAGGCCGCCCCAGCATCGCTTTGGTGCTTCTGACTCGCCCGCTGCGCTCCTACGAGACGAGGTGGACGGGGTCGCCGAGCACGTTGACCACCCACACCGTGCGGTCGGTCGGGGTGCTCCCGCTGCCGAAGCTGTACTTCACCGTCCACCAGCAGTCAGCGGCGCAGGTGTAGGTCGTGGGGATCACGACCTTCACCCGTAGCCAGCCGTTGTTGTAGATGCCCGAGCTCGAGTTCGCGTTCAGGGTCTTGATCGTGCAGTTCGCCGAGGAGTTGGGTGTCGCCGGCCCGAACGTGCTCGAATTGGTGGCGTTGTACGTGCACGCGGTCGCCGTTCCTGACGTCGGCACGATCGAGGGACTGCCCGACGGTGGCGCCAGGAACTGCATCGTGAAGGGTGACGAACCGGCGGTGCCGTCACCTGGGTCGTAGAGGTCGATCTGCAGCGTGTGCCCGGCGTACTGCTGGCCGATGTTGGCCAGGTAGAACTTCGAGACCGATCCGGGCTGGGGCGTCCAGATCGACATCTTGTCGATGGCGTACACCTGGGGCTGGGTGGATGCCGACGGGGTGCGGGTGGCCCGGACCGAGTAGACGTTCCAACCGCCACCCGTGTCAGGGCTGACCGACGGGATGGCGCTGGTCTTGACCTGCAGCGGATAGATGCCACCACCGGCGGGCACGGTGAACGTGCAGAGGTTGTACCAGGCGGTGGTGTAGTAGCCGGCTCCCGAGCCCGCACTGAACACCTGGTAGCCGGGGCCGGCGGTGCACAGACCCAGGGTGTTCATCCCGTTGGACGGACTGGTGTTCTGGACCGCGCTCGACCCCGAGGTCCTGAACAGCTGGTAGGACGTCGAGAACGGTGCGTTCTGCTGCTGCTCGTCGAGGCGAGGTGGGCCTGCTCCCGGGTGGGCCCGAGGGCCGGGTCGTAGATCGACACCGTCACCGACGTGCCGGCGAGGGAGGCGGGTATGTCAACTGCCCAGAGGTAGCCGTTGGGGTCGTAGTCGGCGTTGGCCAGACCGCCGCTGCAGGCGGTGGCCGACGACGGCGTGGTGGCGCACTTCGTCGCGTACGGGTCGCCGTCCGCGTGGTTCGTGTACGGACCCTGGATCGCGGCCCACAGGTTCGGCTGGAGGCCAGACCGCGTCGGGTCGTCACCGAACGTGTTCGTGGGGCTGCCGAGCGGGATCTTCAGGTTGTAGACCGCCGTGGCATCTCGATGCAGTACCTCCGAGCTGAGCACGATCTTGGAGAAGTACTGGCTCGCCGAGGTCGTCAGCGACACGTTCATCTGCTGGCCGGCGGCGTTGGGGTAGCTGATGACACAGGGCCCCGTCGACGGCGCGGTGACGCAGGTGTAGGGGAAGCCGTTCTTGGCCAGGGTGGTCTGCGCCGCGGCAACTGCGTTCACCTTGTTCGGCAGCTGGACGACGCCGGCCAACGACGCCGCATCCGCCGCTCGCTGCATCTTGGCGGCCTGGCCGTACCAGGCGCCGAGGTCGACGGCGAAGGCCGTGAAGATGATCAATGGAACCATCATGAGCGCGGTCACCGCGAGGACGAAGCCCTGTTCGCCCTTCGTCCGCTGGCTGGTGTCTCCGGAGAATCGCATGACCCGTCCTTCGCCCTTCGTCGTTCTGGGTGCGCTCGATCGCCAGCTCATACCGCAGGTTCGATCCGGTAGACGGACTGGTCGGTGATCGTGAGCGTGTTCCCGGGCAGCAACCCGGTGATCGTGTCGTACGTGTACTCGGCGTAGATGCCGATGTAGTCCGGCCCTCCGCTGGAGAAGGTGTTGTTCCGCACCGCCGTCACCGACGACGGGCCCGAGCACAGGTTGAAGTCCCAGCCGGCCGAGTTGCTGCAGCTACCGAACGTGCCGCCACCGGTCGAGGCCAGCGCCACCTGGCCGGCGCTGTAGATCGAGCAGACGCCGGCGATGCCCTTGACGGTGTTGCCCGAGTACGAGCGGCTGAGGCAGGGAGCGGTCGGCGCGCCGCTGGGGTTGGTGGCCTTGTAGATGATCACCTTGACCAGCGTCATGTTGGTGAGCTTGCTGTTGCCGGCGTAGAGGGCCCCGAGAGCGATCTGGTCGATGTTCGTGTTGAGCGTCCCCTGGGACTCGATCCGACCTGCGCTGCGCAGCGAGCTGCTGAGGATCGTCTTGTTGCGCCACGCCGTACCGAACTCGAACACCCCGAGCATCAGCAGGACGAGGAGGGGAGCGACCAGGGCCATCTCGGCGATGACGCTGCCGTCGTCGCCCGACAAACGGGCGCGGGCTGGGGCGGGAGATGCGGTTCCGATGCGATGGGTCATGAGATCGTCTGCGGTTCGAGGCGGATGATCGAGGTCTGCGTCATCGTGATCGACTGGCCGAACAGGCCGGTGATCCACGGGTGGACGATCTGCACCCACACCCCCAGGTAGTCAGGATTGCTGGACGTCACATTGCGCCCGGGGCCGCCGAGAACGGTCGTCGGGCAGTACCCGTTCGTCGGGCCGAGGCAGCTCGTCCAGTTGGCCGGCTGCGACGACGAGGGGATGACGGAGGCCACGGTGGCCTTGTCGTAGCTGTTGCAGAGGTTGAGCTGCGATCCGGTCGTCGCGCAGCCTGCCGGCATGGACGCGGTGGGAGTGGCGGCCTTGAAGATCACGATGCGGGTGATCTGGCTCAGGGGCATGGCGCTCGCCGCCGCCTTGATCGACAGGATGATCTCCCAGTCCGCCGTGGACTGGTTGCCCTGGATGGCGGCCTGGCGAGCTCCGGTCGATGCCGCGTTCGACAGCGTCAGGTAGTCGCGGAACGCACCACCGAACTCGAGCATGCCGAAGAGCAGCAGCACGAAGAACGGGGTGAGCAGGGCGGACTCGGCGATGATCGAGCCGTCGTCGCCGTGGAAGCGCGGCCGCCGCGGCTGGCGCGCGAGCGACCTGCTGGTCACTCGTGTGTTCTGCCCCTCAAGCCGCATTGTCCACTCTCCGCATAGGACTACTCAAAGCGATATCGGCACGGGATGCCACGTTCCTGAGGGGAAATGAGCCGGACGACCCACCGGTCGACCTGCAGCTCGGTCCAGGGACGGACACCGCACTGAGTCGACAGTTAACCACGGTGCGTGAACTTTGTCTCGTCACTTCTCGATCGCGCCACTGCCACCGTTGCTGATGGGTGCCGTGTGGGGCGACGGCTCCGCCATCGTGTCACACCCCATTCGTAGGATCGGGCCATGCCCGTGTCGTCACCGCTACCCCGCCCGCCTTCGCTTCCCCGCTCCCCGACGGACCCGGTGAGCGACCCGTCCTCCGACCGCGACCGGCTCTGGGCCGCCACGATGCACGGCCACGACGCGGGTCGTGAGGTCCGGGCCCACGGCGGCCCGGCGCCCTCCGTCGGCCACTTCGGGTCGCGGACCCGGCCCGAACGCGAGGCGGCCGAGCACGAGCTCCTGGCACCAGCGGCCACCCGGGCCCACGGCGCCGGCCTGCGAGCCGTGGCCGAGGCCCCCGACCCGGTTCGCACCTGCTTCGAGCGCGACCGGGACCGCATCCTGCACGCGGCGGCGTTCCGGCGGCTGGCCGGCAAGACGCAGGTGTTCGTGTTCCCGGCCGACCACCAGCGCACCCGACTGACCCACGCGCTCGAGGTCGCGCAGGTGGCCACCGCCATCGCCGATGTGCTCGGCCTCAACCGGGCCCTGACCGAGGCCATCGCTCTGGGCCACGACTGCGGGCACGGGCCTGGCGGCCACGCCAGCGAGGACGCGTTCACGCCCTACCTGCCCGAGGGCTACGACCACGCCGTGTGGGGGGCCGACGTGGTGCTCGGCCCGCTCAACCTGTGCGTCGAGACGCTCGACGGCGTGCGCAACCACTCGTGGTCTCGGCCCCGGCCGTCCACCCCCGAGGGAGAGGTCGTGGCCTGGGCCGACCGCATCGCGTACGTCTGCCACGACTTCGAGGACGCGGTCATCAGCCGGCATCGTGGCCGCGCCCGATCTCCCGGCCCTGGTGCGGGAGCGGTGCGGAGACCGTCGCAGCACCCAGATCGCCCAGTTCATCGCGGGCGTCGTGTCCGCCACCACCCGCAGCGGGTCGGTGGCGATGACCGGCGATCTGGCCGAGGCCCTCGCCGCCTTCCGGGCGTTCGACTACGAGCACATCTATCTGCGTCCTGCGTCGCTGGCCCAGGCCGAGGCCGTCATCCGCATGCTGCGGGCACTCGTCGAGCACTTCGCCGCAGTCCCGTCCCTGCTCCCCGATCCGAGGCCAGGGCCGGGGTCTGGGTCGGTCGACGCCGGGGCCGGCACGCCGGAGGCCTTCCGAGCCGCGGTCACCTACGTCGGGGGCATGACCGATCGCTTCGCCTGCGACCAGGCCATGTCCCGGCTCGGCTGGGCCACGACCGACCTACCCCGTGGGGTCGATCTGGCCGGCTGAACCCCTCTGACCTGCCTCTCCGTGGCCAGACGCGCCGGTGCCCGCCGGTCGGCGGGCACCACGGACCTGCAGGTGGCCGGCGGCGTCAGGCCGGCAGCACGTCGACGAGCTTGCGGCCCTTGCGGGAGCCGAACTTCACGGTGCCCTCGATGAGGGCGAACAGCGTGTCGTCGCCGCCCTTGCCGACGTTCTCACCGGGATGGATGCGGGTGCCGCGCTGGCGGACGATGATCGTGCCGGCCTGCACCTGGTGACCGTCGTAGGTCTTCACGCCGAGGCGCTTGCTCTGGGAATCGCGGCCGTTGCGGGTTGAACCGCCGCCCTTGGTCTTGGACATGGCGGGTCAGCCCTTCTTGATGCTGGTGATCTCGATGGTGGCGTACGACTGGCGATGGCCCCACCGGCGGCGGTTGTTCGACTTGTTCTTGTAGGTGAAGCCGTTGATCTTGGGACCCTTGGCCTCCCCCACGACACGGGCGGCCACGAGAGCGCCGGAGAGCTGGGCAGGTGTGGCCAGAACGGTGTCGCCGTCGACGAGCAGCACCGGGGTCAGTTCGACCTCGTCACCCTGGACGCGCTCGACGTCGAGACGCTGTCCCTCCTCGACTCGATACTGCTTGCCACCGGTCTTGATCACGGCATACATAGGGCTGCAAAGCTACCGGCGAATCGCTCGCAGATCGAACAAGATCGGCGTCGAGATTGAGGCCACGGCCCTCGCACTCCGGGCAGAGGGTGGAGAACGACTCGAGCAGGCCCTCGCCGATGCGCTTGCGGGTCATCTCCACCAGGCCGAGCTCGGAGATGTCGAACACCTGGGTGCGGGTCTTGTCCCGGGCCAGCGAGTCGCGGAAGACCTTGATGACCTCCTCGCGGTTGCCCCGGATCTCCATGTCGATGAAGTCGATGACGATGATGCCGCCGATGTCGCGCAGGCGCAGCTGCTTGGCGATCTCGATGGCCGCCTCGAGGTTGTTGCGGAAGACGGTCTCCTCGAGGCTCGACTTGCCCACGTTCTTGCCGGTGTTGACGTCGATGACCGTGAGCGCCTCGGTGTGCTCGATGATCAGCGAACCACCGGAGGGCAGCCACACCTTGCGATCGAGCGCCTTGTGGAGCTGCTCGTGCACGTGGTGGCGCTCGAACAGCGGCAGCGGCTCGTTCTCGGGGTCGTAGTACTGCACCCGGTCGGCCAGGGTCGGCGAGATGCTGGCGACGTAGTCACGCACCTCCTCGTAGAGCTCACGGTCGTCGATCACCACGCCGCGGTAGTCGTCGTTGAACTCCTCGCGGATGACCCGCACGGCCATGTCGGGCTCGCGGTAGAGCAGCGCCGGGTGCTGGGTCTTCTTGGCCAGTGCGTCGATCTGCTCCCACTGCTGCTGCAGCCGGGCCACGTCCCGCTCGATCTCCTCGGTGCTGACACCTTCGGCCGCGGTGCGCACGATGATGCCGTGGCCCTTCGGCCGCACCCGGTCGAGGATCGTGCGCAGGCGCTTGCGCTCGTCGTCGGCCAGGCGCTTCGAGATGCCGTAGGTGGTGCTGTTCGGGATGAGCACCACGAACCGACCGGGGATCGAGACCTCCTGGGTCAGGCGGGCGCCCTTGTGGGCGATCGGGTTCTTGGTGACCTGGCAGACGATGTTCTGCTTGGGCTTGAGCATCTGCTCGATGCGGAGGTTGTTGCCCTTCTCCTCGATGTCCTCGGCCTCGTACTGCACGTCGCCCCGGTAGAGCACGGCGTTCTTGGGCGTGGAGATGTCGACGAATGCGGCCTCCATGCCCGGGAGCACGTTCTGCACCCGGCCGAGGTAGATGTTGCCGTGGATCTGCGACACGTCGTCGGCGGGCCGGGACACGTAGTGCTCGATCAGGCTGCGGCCCTCGAGCACGGCGATCTGGGTGGCGGTGGGTCGCACCGACACGGTCATGAGGTAGCGCCCGACCGGACGACCCTTGCGCTCGCGGCCCCGCTTGGGACCGGCGTCGTCGAGGTCGATCGGATCGCCGCCGAGGATGGCCTCACCGGCTTCGGCGCGGCTCGCTTGGCGGTGCGACCTCCGCCGCCACCACCACCCCCGCTGCCGCCGCCCTTGCCGCGGTTGCCCTCACCCTTGGCTCGATCTCCGCCACCACGACCGCCGGTCTTGGCCGGAGCTGCGCCCCCACCGGCACCGTTGGCCGCGCTCTCGCCCCCGGATCCTGCGCCACCGGCACCTCCGCCGCCGCCGCGACCGCGTCCGCCGCGCCGACGTTTGGCCGGCGTCGTGGTGGCCTCGCCGTCGTCGGTCGGCGCCTCGCCACCCTCGGAGGCCGGCCCCGGGCGCGAGTCACCGATCTGGGGCCGGCGCACGAGCGCCTTCTCGGCCGCCTCGGCCGACTTCGGCTTGCCCTCGAAGATCCGCTCGGGCAGCTCCTCGGGGTTGCGGTCGTGGGCCGGGCCGCGGCCGCGGCCTCGACCACCGGAGGCGGCCGCCGCCGGTGCTTCTGGGTCGGCTACCCCCCCGCTGCGGCTGGGTCCCTTCGGGGCCGGCTCGCTCGCCCTGGCGTCGTCGCACCAGCAGCACCTGGGTCGTCATCCGCTCCGTCGGCTGATCCATCGGCGGGACGGGTGCGGTTGCGTCCGCCGCGCGAACCTCGGCGGCGACGGTTGGCCGGCGGGCCGTCCTCGCCGGAGGGTTCAGCCGCGGACGAGCCCGGCGATGCGATCGGATCTGCGGGTGCGGCCGGTGTGGTGCGGGCGGCCTCGGGGTCGTTGGCGACCGGGTCGGTCATGGAGGGGTTCCCTTCTCATGACGCACGCGCCTCGGCGTGCGCCGCCCACGTCGCGCCGTCCGGAACCGTCCCCTGCATCGCAGGAAGGGGTTCCCGACGGGCGCCGTCGAGCGTGATCCATTGGTGGGTCCTACGAACTCGTCCTTCGGTGATCTCCGGGCCGAGGGCGGCCAGGAGCTCGGTCGAACGCAGCCCCCGCGGCTGGGTGGCCAGCTCGGCGAACAGGCGGGTGCCCGCGGGGGTGATGACACGGGTGCCCTCCGGCGACAGCACGCCGGGGACGGGGCCGATGAGGGTCAGCTGCAGGATGTAGGGGCGGATGTCGTCGGTGACGTCGTTGCCCTTGCGCTGTCGGGTGACGACGACCTCGGGAGCGGCCAGCAGCGCGGCGATGGTGGCCGGCGCGGCATCGACGTCGAGGCCGAGCGCGTCGATCTCCCACTCGCAGCTGGTGACCGCCTGCTGGAGCGAGGTCTCGCTGGTCGTGATGGGCGCCGCGACCTGCACGGTGAGCCCCTCGGGCAACAGGCGCCGTGAGCAGCTCGGGAAGATCCGACAGGACGAGCGTGTCGCACTCGGGCTCTCGGAAGTCGATGTCGAGGTACTCGCCGAGCGACTCGTGGCTGGTCGACAGGGCCAGGCCGAAGTGCACCTTGGGGCGGGGCGAGAACCCCTCGGTGAGCGCCACCGGCAGCTCGGCCCGGCGCAGCGCGCGCTCCCAGAGGCGGGCCACGTCGCGGTGGCTGGTGAAGCGGATCTTGCCCAGCTTGGAGAAGCGGAACCGGACCCTCACGGCGCCACACCCTGGCCGAGCAGCACGGGCTTCGCGCCGAGGGTGACCGGCGTGGCCGACGTGCCTGGCGTGCGGATCACGCCCTGGCCGGTGCCCTGGCTGCCGCCCGCGGGCGGCGTGGCCGAGGCCACGATGTGCTCGATGCCGTAGCCGGTGCAGGCCCCGCAGTCGTAGCAAGGGGTCCAGCGGCAGTCCTCGAGGCCCAGCTCGTCGAGGGCGTCGCGCCAGTCCTGCCAGAGGAAGTCCTTGTGCAGGCCGGCCGACAGGTGGTCCCACGGCAGGACCTCGTCCTCGGTGCGGTGGCGGTGGACGTACCAGTCGACCGAGAGCCCGTGGCGCTCCATGGCGTCGAGCCACAGCTGGAGGTCGAAGTTCTCGGACCACTCCTGGAAGGTGCCGCCGTGGCGCCAGACGTCCTCGATGACCGGGCCGAGCCGACGATCGCCCCGGCTGACGATGCCCTCGACGATGGTGGCCTTGGGGTCGTGCCACTTGATCTGCACGCCTTTCGAGCGCCGCGTCGCGTCCTGGAGCAGCCAGATCTTGCGCTGCAGCTCCGTCGCCGGTGTTCTGCCCGAACCACTGGAACGGGGTGAACGGCTTGGGCACGAAGCCGCCGACCGACACCGTGACCGACGCGCTCTTGTTGTGCTTCTTGCCGAGCTCGACGCAGTTGCGCGCCAGCTCGGCGATGCCGAGGGTGTCCTCGTCGGTCTCGGTGGGCAGGCCGGTGAGGAAGTAGAGCTTCATGCGCCGCCAGCCCTGCGAGTAGGCCGAGTCGACCGCGCCGTAGAGGTCGTCCTCGTTGATGAGCTTGTTGATCACCTGGCGCATGCGCCACGTGCCGGCCTCGGGGGCGAAGGTGAGGCCGGTGCGCCGGGCCTTCTGCAGCTCGGCCGCGATGCCGACGGTGAAGGCGTCGACCCGCAGGCTCGGGAGCGACACCGACACCTGGTTCGTGCGGGTCGGGTCGTTGACGGTGTCGGCCACGACCCGCTCGATGCCGCTGAAGTCGGCGGTCGACAGCGACGTGAGGGCGACCTCGTCGTAGCCGGTGCGTCGGAGGCCCTCGTCGATCATGGTGCGGACCTGGTCGGCCGGGCGCTCGCGGACCGGACGGGTGATCATGCCGGCCTGGCAGAAGCGGCAGCCCCGGGTGCAGCCCCGGAAGACCTCGACGTTGAGCCGGTCGTGCACGACCTCGGTGAGCGGCACGAGCTGGTTCTTCGGGTAGGGCCAGTCGCCCAGGTCGGCGATGGTGCGCTTCTCGACCTGCTCGGGCACGTCGGGGTAGCGGGGCTCGACGGCCACGAGGTGCTCGCCCTCGTAGGTGACCTCGTACATCGACGGCACGTAGACGCCCGGGATCTGGGCCAGCCGGCGCAGCACGCTGCTCGCGGGAGCCCTCGGTGCGCCCTGATGCCTTCCACTCGGCCACCACCTCGGTGATCTCGCCCACGACCTCCTCGCCGTCGCCCAGCACGACGACGTCGAGGAAGTCGGCCAGCGGCTCGGGGTTGTAGGTGCAGTGGCCACCGGCCACGATCAGCGGATGCTCGGGGCGCCGCTCGGCCGCCCGCACGGGCACGCCGGCCAGGTCGATGCAGTTGAGCACGTTCGTGTAGACGAGCTCGGCCGACAGGTTGAAGGCCAGCAGGTCGAACGCCGCCGGCCGGCCGGTGGGTGTCGACCGAGAACAGCGGCAGCTCGTGCGAGCGCAGGACGTCCTCGAGGTCGGCCCAGGGGGCGTAGGTCCGCTCGGCCACCGCGTCGGGGCGCTCGTTGAGGATCTCGTAGAGGATCTGCAGGCCCTGGTTGGGCAGGCCGATCTCGTAGGTGTCGGGATAGATGAGCAGCCAGGCCGCCTGGCCGGGGCGGTGGTCCGGGGTCTGGCTGCCGTCCTCGCACCCGATGTAGCGGGCCGGCTTCTGGACCTTGGCCAGCAGGGGTTCGAGCTGTGGCCAGATCGAGTTCATCCTCGGGAAGGCTACCGGATACCCCGCGTTGGCCAGACCTGTCGACCGACGGGGTCGATCGCGAACTAGCGGAAGCGGTGCATGTGGACGTTGAGCACCAGGCCGATGGCGGCGAAGCAGGCCAGCGTCGACGAGCCGCCGTAGGACATGAACGGCAGCGGGATGCCGGTCACCGGCATGATGCCCATGGTCATGCCCACGCTCTCGAAGACCTGGAAGACGAACATGGCCAGCACGCCGACGCAGAAGAGGGTGCCGAGCAGGTCGCGGGCGAGCTGGGCCGCTCGCCAGATCCGCCACATGATGACGGCGAACAGCACGAGCAGGGTGGCCGCGCCGGCGAAGCCGAGCTCCTCGCCCACCACGGTGAAGATGAAGTCGGTCTGCTGCTCGGGCACGAATCCGAGCTGGGTCTGCGGGCCCTTGAACAGGCCCTTGCCCCAGGGTCCGCCGTTGGCGATGGTGGTCTGGCTCTGGGTCACGTTGTAGGTGGCCCCGGCCGTGTCGTGGTTGGAGTCGAGGAAGGTGGTGAGCCGTTCCTTCTGGTAGGTGGCCAGCACGTCGGATTTGAGGATGAAGACGACTGCGAGCACCCCGACGAGCGGCCAGGATCGCCAGGTAGCGGCCCCGCACGCCCGCCGCCACGAAGATGGCGATGGTGATGGCGATGAACACGAGAGCGGTGCCGAGGTCGGGCTGCAGCATGATCAGCGCCATCGGCAGCAGGGCCACGCCGAGCGCCATGCCCAGGCGACGAACGTCGATGTCGCCCTTCCATGCCGCGAACAGCGAGGCCAGGGCCAGGATCAGCACCGGCTTGGCGAACTCGGACGGCTGCAGCTGGAAGCCGGCCAGCTCGAAGCGGGACTGCGCGCCCTTGGTCGTCGAGCCGAGCGGCGAGACCACGAGCGGCCAGCATCAGGCACATCGCCGCGTAGATCGGGACGATCCAGTCGCGGTACTTGCGGTAGTCGATCGACGCGGTCACGGCCATGACGACCACGCCGATCGACCACGAAGCCGAGCTGCTTGATCAGGAACGAGTGGTCGTTCGGCCGGCCGTCCGGCCGATGCCGACGCCGTTGCGGGTGGCGCTGTAGACCATCAGCACGCCGAGGCCGGCGACGGCCAGCGCGCACACGAGGAGCACCGGGTCGAGGTGGCGCCAGGGCGCCGAGAGGTCGCGGCGGCTGCGATCGGGGCCGGCACCGGGCCGAACGAGCGGGTGAGGGTCATCAGTCGGCGTTGCCGCTGTCGATGGCGGCGACGGCCGACGCGCTCTGGCCCGAGATCGGTCTCGAAGATGTGGCGCACCACCGGTGCCGCGGCGTCGGCGCCGAAGCCCGACTCCTCGAGGACCGCGGCAGTGGCGTACGCGGGGTCCGCCGACGGGACCGAAGGCGGCGAAGATCGAGGTGTCGGCCTTGCCGTCGACCTGGGCCGTGCCGGTCTTGCCGGCGATGGGGAAGGCGTTGAGGTCGAAGCCGGCGAAGGCGCGTGGCAGCGGTGCCCGAGCGGGGCACGCCGGCGAGGCCCTGCCAGGATCGGGTCGTGGACGTTCGGCGGCAGGTCGACCTTGCCCTTGACGACCGGCTCGATGGTGCGCAGCACGTCCTCGGGACTGTTCAGGTCGCCGCCGTAGCGCACCACCTTGGTGACGATGTTCGGCTGGTAGACGGTGCCGCCGTTGGCGAAGGTGGCGTAGATGTTGGCGAGCTGCAGCGGGGTGACCAGCACGTTGCCCTGGCCGATGGCGGTGTTGACGTTCTCGCCCTCACCGAACTTGTCGTTGGGGTACTTCTGCCTTCATGGTGTCGGCGTCGGGTACGAACCCGCTCTGCTCGTAGGGCAGGGGGATGCCGGTGTCGGACCCGAGGCCGAAGGCGCGGGCGGTGTCCTGGATGCCCTTCTGCGGACCGTCCCGCCAGAAGCGGTCGCCCAGCGAGTAGAAGAAGGCGTCGCTCGACACGGTCAGCGGCCTCGGACAGCGCGATGCCGCCGTGCGACGCACCCCCCGAGTTGCGCCGGGTGCAGCCGGCGGCCGTCTTGTCCTTGCAGCCCCCGAGCTCGAAGGTGCCGGTGTCGTTGTAGCGGGTGGTGCCGTTGATGAGCCCGGTCTGCATCGCCGCGGTGGCGGTGACCAGCTTGAACGTCGAGCCCGGCGCGTACTGGCCCTGGATGGCCCAGTTCGAGAACGGGTCGGCTTTGTCGCTGTTGCCCCTGAGCTCGGCGTAGCGGTCGCTCGAGATGCCGTTGACGAACTCCCGAGGGTCATAGGTCGGGAACGAGGCCATGGCGATGACGTTGCCGTTGGTCGGGTCGATGGTGACGACCGCACCTGCGGGTGCCTTGGTGAGGTGGGTGTTGCCCTGTTCCTTGCCGCCGCGGACCGCCGCGAGCTGCTGGGCCAGCGCGTTCTCGGCCGAGATCTGCACGTCGATGTCGATCGTGAGCACGAGGTCGCTGCCGGCCTGGGGGGCCTGGTCGCTGACCTCCCGGATCGGCGTGCCCTTCGAGTCGACCTCGAGGGTCCTGATGCCCGGCACGCCGCGCAGGTCGTCCTCGTACTCCTTCTCGACGCCGCTCTTCCCGATGCTGCTGTTGGGCTGGTACGGCTTGGCGATCCCCTTGGAGTTGGTGGGCTCGCCCTGCTTGGCGTCGATCTCGTCCTGGGAGATGCGCCCGACGTAGCCGAGTACGTGGGCGAGGTAGCTGGGGGTAGTAGTAGTTCCGCACCGACTGGCGCTCGACGGCCACCGAGGGGTACTCCGCCGCCCGCTCGGAGAAGTAGAGGTAGAGGTCCTCGGGGACGTCGATCGCGATCGGGATGGGCTGGAGCTGGTTGTACTGCTTGTCGGCCAGGCGCTTCTCGATGGCGGTCACCTTCGTGGGCACCCCGCTGTCGGTCAGCTGCTGGGCCACCCGAAGCTTGAGCTCGGCCTGCGCGTCCTTCTTGAGCTTGCCGAGGTCGTAGGGGTTGATGGTCAGCACCAGCGAGGGCTTGTTGTCGACCAGCACCCGGCCCTTGGCGTCGAGGATGCGGCCCCGGGGTGCCTCCTCGGCCACCGTGCGGACGCGGTTGGCGGAGGCCGCGGCGGCAGCCGTGCCCGACGTCATGACCTGGAGGTACCAGAGGCGCGGCGAACAGCGCGCAGAACAGCGACAGCACCACCACGGCCAGGATGCTGAGCCTGAGGCGGGGAGAATCAGGATCCATGGCGGCATCCAGTTGAACACGAACGGCCGCTCATCGGAGCGCGGCCCGGCGACTCGACGGCTCACCCAGGGCCCAACGCATCGGCGCGGTTGACCAACCCGATGAAGATGGCGTTGAACGCGGCCACGACCAGCACGATCGTCAGGAGGTGCCGGTTGAACAGCCCGGAGCGGCCGACCACCTGCGACGCCACGACGTACAGCCCGATGCCGAGGACGCTGGCCGCGAAGGCCAGGGCCGGGGCCTGCCAGCGGGTCGAGCGGACGACCGCGCCCTGCGCCAGCCCGACGACGTAGCCCGTGACGCAGTAGGCCAGGGCCGACAGACCGAGCGGGGTCTGCACCAGCAGGTCGAGGGTCAGCCCGGCGAAGAACCCGACGAGCGCGCCGTCGTCGGAGCCGCCGACCATGCCGGCGGAGATGGCCACCAGCAGCAGCACGTCGGCGGCCACGCCGTGGATGCGCAGCTGCGAGAACAACCCCCGCTCGAGCACCGCGGCGGTGAGCAGGATGACGGCAACCCTCAACACGACCTTCATGCCGGGGGCTCCCACAGCACGACGCTGACGTAGGCCAGGTCGTTGAGGTTCACCATCAGGTCGACGTCGAGGTTCTGGGTCAGCAGCGGCGGCGTCAGTGCCGACCGTGGCCACCGTGCCGACGGGGATGCCCGGCGGGTACAGCGACTTCGATCCGCCCTGGGTGACCAGCACGTTGCCCGGCAGCACGGGTTGACCGGCGCTGACCTGGGCGGTGAGCCGCCGGTTGGCGCCCTGGCCGTGGGCCACGCCGACCGCGTTGAAGGGCACCGAGCTGACGCCCGACGGCGAACGAGCTGTCGGTGATCAGCCGTACGACGGACCGGTCCGGGCTGACCTGCACCACGATGCCGACCAGGCCCGAGGCCGGCGGTCACCGTCATGTTCACCTTGATCTGGTCGTTGCTGCCCTTGTCGATCTCGATGGTGTCGTCGAAGTTGGCGATGGCCCCCGACACGACCTTGGCCTTGGCCGTCGGCAGGTCGCCGAGGAACGGCAGGTTCAGCTGGGTCAGGAGCTGCTGGTACTGCTCGCGGGTCACCTGGTCGCTGGTGACCTGTCCCTGCAGGTCGACGCAGCTGGGCCCGCAGGTCCTCGTTCTCCCGCTTCAGGTCGTCGTACTCGAACGCGCCGTGCCAGAAGTTGCCGACCGGGCGGAACACGGAGGTGGCCGCGTCGCCGACCGGGGCGAAGGCCGACAGCGCCGCGCTGCGGGCCGAGTCGATCGGACCGAAGCCGCGGAAGTCGAGCGTGATGAGCGTGATCGACGTGAGGATCAGCAGGACCAGCGTGAACCGTGACCGGCCGACACGCCTCGAGAGGGCCAACGTGGGTGCCCGTCTAGTTCGTGCTGGACGAGAAGAGCACGCCCTTCAGCGCCTCGAACTCCTCGAGCGACTGACCCGATCCGATCGCCACGCAGTACAGCGGGTTGGGGGCGATCACGATGGGCATGCCCGTCTCGTGCTCGAGACGGGCGGCGAGGCCGTTGAGCAGGGCGCCACCACCGGCCAGGACGATGCCCTGCTCCATGATGTCGGCCGCCAGCTCGGGCGGGGTCTTGTCGAGCGTGACCTTGACCGCGTCGACGATGGCCGAGACCGGCTCGGCCAGGGCCTCGCGGATCTCGTCGGTGGCGGTGACGATGGTCTTGGGCAGACCGGTCACGAGGTCACGGCCGCGGATCTCGGCGTGCAGCTCCTCTTCGAGGGGCCAGGCCGAGCCGAGAGCCATCTTGACCTCTTCGGCCGTGCGCTCGCCGAGGGCCAGCGAGTACTCCTTCTTGATGAACTGGATGATCGCGTCGTCGAGCTCGTCGCCGCCGACCCGGATCGACTGGCTGGTCACCACGCCACCGAGGGAGATGACCGCCACCTCGGTGGTGCCGCCGCCGATGTCGACGATCATGTTGCCGGTGGGCTCCTGCACGGGCAGCCCGGCGCCGATGGCCGCGGCCATGGGCTCCTCGATGATGTAGGCCGGCTTGCGGGCGCCGGCGAACTCGGCGGCTTCCTGCACGGCCCGCTGCTCGACCGGGGTGATGCCCGACGGCACGCAGATCACCATGCGGGGCTTGGCCCACTTGCGCTGGTGCACCTTCTGGATGAAGTAGCGGAGCATCTTCTCGCAGATGTCGAAGTCGGCGATGACGCCGTCCTTCAACGGGCGGATGGCCTTGATGTGGGCCGGCGTGCGCCCGATCATCCGCTTGGCCTCGTGGCCGACCGCGACGGGGCGGCCGTCGTTGACGTTGACCGCGACGACGGACGGCTCGTTGAGCACGATGCCCTCGCCGCGCAGGTAGACGAGCGTGTTGGCCGTGCCGAGATCGACGGCCATGTCGCGGCCCATGATCGAGGAGAGGGAGGTGCGCACCTTGTCGGCCATTCGTTCAGGCCCCCGGAGTTCGGAGCGAGAGGGCGAGTACCACTGGGCCCCGAGGGTAGGCGACGATGCCTGACTCTGCTGGGGAGGATCGAGGGCAGGACTGGCTTCCGCCCGGACCCGAGCAGCCTACCCCGTCGTAACGAAACCGCAATATCACCCCGAGGTCCGCATCGGGTGGATGGAAACCCTACGGCACCGACCCGGCCACGTCGGGGATGAGGCGCGCGAAGGCGGGTCCGGCGTGCGGAGCGGAGTGGAGCAGCTCCACCGACCGGCCTGGGATGGGCGAAGCCCGTCCGCAGCGAGCCTGCGATCGAGGACTCAGGGAGCGGTTTTCGTCGCCGCGGCACGGTCGCCTAGCCTGCCGCCCCATGGATCGCACCCTCGTCATCTGCAAGCCCGACGCCGTCGAACGTGGCCTCGTCGGCGAGATCATCGGCCGCTTCGAGCGCAAGGGCTTCACGCTCGTCGCCGCCGAGCTGCGCATCATCGACGCCGAGACCGCCGGCCGCCACTACGCCGAGCACGAAGGCAAGGCGCTTCTACCCCGAGCTGGTCGAGTTCATCGGCCGCTCCCCCGCCCTGGTGTTCGTGCTCGAAGGCCCCGGCGACACCTGGAAGGCCGTCCGCTCGATGATGGGCACGACCAACCCGCTCGAGGCCGCCCCCGGCACCATCCGCGGCGACCTCGGCACCCTCTTCACCGAGAACCTGGTCCACGGCTCCGACTCGCTCGAGTCCGCCGAGCGCGAGATCGCCATCTTCTTCCCCGAGCTCTAGGCAACTCTCGGACACCTCGCCCGCAGGCTCGGTGCGAGGCCTCAACCCCGGAACCGGGGGCGATCGAGCACGCCGATGGCGCGCACAGGAGCCCCAGGTTGGGTTTTGGTCAGAGCTCGCGTGGGTCGTCGGGTCGCGGAGCGCGTCGAGGTCGAGGAGGCGGTCGAGGGGATCGTCTTCGCCGCCGAAGAGATCCGGTCTGTCGCTCGTCGGACTCGTCACGATCTTCGGGCCCGTCGTCGTCAGAGTCGGAGTCGGAGTCCGTCCTCGTCGAACAGGCCGCGCTTGGCCCGTTCGTAGGCGCTGAGCGGCTGGTCGTCGGGGGCCCGTCGGCTGTCGGAGAGATCGGCGTCGGGGCGGAGGTGGGCCCGGGCGGCGCCGACGACGTAGAGCGAGCCGGCGACGAGGATCAGGTCGTCGTCGGCTGCCAGCTGCAGCGCCCGGTCGACCGCGGTCGACACGTCGGGCTCGATCTCGACCACCGCACCGAGCTCGCCGGCCACCGCAGCCAGCTCGGCCGCATCGACCGCCCGAGGCGAGTCGGGGGTGCAGGTGATGACCAGGTCGTAGCGGCCGATGTCGAGTGCTTCGAGCATGGCGGTGAGGTCCCGACCCTCGAGCATGCCGACCACGAGCGTGCGCTGGCCGGCGACCTCGAAGTCCTGCTCGACCGCCTCGGCCACGCGACGGCGCCGCTCGGGTTGTGCGCGCCGTCGATGAGCACCAGCGGCGCCCGTCCGACGACCTCGAGCCGACCCGGGAGGGTGAGCCCGGCGAACCCGGCCTCGACGATCTCGGCCTCGAGGCCCCGGCCGAAGAAGGCCTCGACCGCGGCGACCGCGATCGAGGCGTTCGCGGCCTGGTGGGCGCCGTGCACGGGCAGGTAGATCTCGGGGTGGACGCCGTTGGGCGTGCGCAGGTCGACCAGCCGGCCGCCGATGGCGGGCAGGTCGACGTCGACGCCGAACTCGACGTCGCGGGTCCAGACCTGACGGGGCTTCTCGGCGAGGAACACCGAGACCAGGTCGTCGTCGGGCTCGCCCAGCACGAGGAACGAACCGGGCTTGATGATGCCGGCCTTCTCCGTGGCGATCGCCCGCCGCCAGTCCCCGACGCCGTCGGTGTGGTCGAACCCGATGTTGGTGATGACGGCCACGTCGGCGTCGACCACGTTGGTGGCGTCGAATCGACCGAGCAGCCCGACCTCGATCACGGCCACGTCGACCGCCACCTCGGCGAACCACGCCAGCGCGGCCGCCGTGACCAGCTCGAACCAGCTCGGCGTGATCCCGAGCAGCGGCTCGACCGCGGCGAGGTCGCTGATGGCGGCGGCCAGGTCCTCGTCGCTGATGGGCTCGCCGTTCCAGGCGATGCCGCTCGTTGAGCACCACGAGGTGCGGGCTGCTGTAGGTGCCGACGCTGAGTCCGCTCTCGACCAGCAGCGCGGTGACCATGCGGGCCACCGAGCCCTTGCCGTTGGTGCCGGTGATGTGGATCACCGGGTAGGCCCGGTGCGGGTCGCCGAGCACCTCGCGTGAGGCGCTGCATGTGATCGAGGTGACAGGCCCTCGATCTTGCCGGCGACGGCCTCGCGGTTCAGGTGGCGGTCGAGGTACGCGAGCGCGTCGGCGAGGTCCATGGGGTGCTGACGCTACCGGAGCCGCACCGCTGACGCGACGACGCGGGCGTCGGGTGCTCAGGAGGCGGCGCGGCGCGGGCGGGGCTGCGGCGGCCGGCGCGGTGCGGGGCACGAGGGTGGGGTTGACCTTGTCGAGCACGACCGAGCGGTCGATGACGACCTTCTCGACGTCGTCGCGGCTGGGCAGCTCGTACATGACGTCGACGCAGCACCTCTTCGAGGATGGCCCGCAGGCCGCGGGCGCCGGTGCCCCGCAGCAGCGCCTGGTCGGCCACCGCGCCGAGCGCATCGTCGGTGAACTCGAGCTCGACGTCCTCGAGCTCGAAGAACTTCTGGTACTGCTTGGTCAGCGCGTTGCGGGGCTCGACGAGGATGCGCACGAGCGCCTCCTGGTCGAGGTTGCTGACCGCGCCGATGACCGGCAGGCGGCCGATGAACTCGGGGATCAGGCCGAACTTGAGCAGGTCCTCGGGGAGCACCTGGCCGAAGATCTGGCCCATGTCGGACGCGTTGGCGTTGCGCAGCTCGGCGTTGAAGCCGACGCCCTTGCGCCCGACCCGGCTCTCGATGATCTTGTCGATGCCGGCGAACGCGCCACCGCAGATGAACAGGATGTTGGTGGTGTCGATCTGGATGAACTCTTGGTGCGGGTGCTTGCGGCCGCCCTGGGGCGGCACCGAGGCGGTGGTGCCCTCGAGGATCTTCAGCAGCGCCTGCTGCACGCCCTCGCCGGAGACGTCACGGGTGATCGACGGGTTCTCGCTCTTGCGGGCGATCTTGTCGATCTCGTCGATGTAGATGATGCCGGTCTCGGCCTTCTTGACGTCGTAGTCGGCGGCCTGGATCAGCTTGAGCAGGATGTTCTCGACGTCCTCGCCCACGTAGCCGGCCTCGGTGAGGGCGGTGGCGTCGGCGATGGCGAACGGCACGTTGAGCATGCGGGCCAGCGTCTGGGCCAGCAGGGTCTTGCCGCAGCCGGTGGGGCCGAACAGCATGATGTTGGACTTGGCCAGCTCGACCTCGGTGTCGTGGCCGGCACCGAACTGCACCCGCTTGTAGTGGTTGTAGACGGCGACCGAGAGGATCTTCTTGGCCTGGTCCTGCCCGATGATGTAGTCGTTCAGGAACTCGAAGATCTCACGCGGCTTGGGCAGCTCGTCGAAGCGGAGGTCGCTGGTCTCGGCCAGCTCCTCCTCGATGATCTCGTTGCAGAGGTCGATGCACTCGTCGCAGATGTAGACGCCGGGGCCGGCGATGAGCTTCTTGACCTGCTTCTGGGACTTGCCGCAGAAGGAGCACTTGAGCAGCTCGCCCCCGTCTCCGAACTTGGCCACGTCATCTCCCCCGGTATCGGGTCTGGCTGCGGCGTCTTAGCGGACTGCGGCGATCGGGCCGCTGTTGTCGGCGAGGTTCCGGGCCTCGATGACCTCATCGATGATGCCGTACTCCTTCGCTTCGGACGCCGACATTACAAAGTCGCGGTCGGTGTCCTGGTGGATCTTCTCCACGGGCTGGCCCGTGTGGGTGGCCAGGATCTCCTCGAGGAGCGCCCGCATGCGCAGGATCTCCTTGGCCGCCAGCTCGATGTCGGTGGCCTGGCCCTGCGACGCGGCGTAGGGCTGGTGCAGGAGGATGCGGGCGTGCGGGAGGGCCAGGCGCTTGCCCGGCGTGCCGGCCGCCAGCAGCACCGCGGCGGCCGACGCGGCCTGGCCGAAGCAGATCGTGGAGATGTCGGGCTTGATGAACGACATCGTGTCGTAGATGGCGAACAGCGCCGTGATGTCGCCGCCGGGCGAGTTGATGTAGAGGCTGATGTCCTTGTCGGGGTTCTCCGACTCGAGGTGCAGCAGCTGGGCGCAGATCAGGTTGGCGACCGTGTCGTCGATCGGCGTGCCGAGGAAGATGATGTTCTCCTTGAGCAGCCGCGAGTAGAGGTCGGTGGCGACCGTCTGCCCACGGTTGGTCTCGTAGAGGACCGCCGGGTTCGGGATGTAGTTGCGGATCTCGGTCACTCGTTGCCTTCTTCGTGCTCGGAGTCGGTGTCGGCATCGTCGGCGTCGTCGGTGGGGTCCTTGACGCTAGCGGCATCATCGGCCTGCGCCTCGGCCGGAGTCGCCGTCGGCGTCGTGATCGCTGTCGTCGTCGTCGCGCGGCCTCGAGGTCGGCCCGGTCGATCGGGTTGCCGTCCTCGTCGACGATCTCGACGGTGTCGACCGAGGAAGTCGAGGGCCTTGCGCAGCCGGATGTCGGCCTCGACCTGCGGGATCTGGTCGGCGTCGATCGAACTGCTTGCGCACCGTCGCCGGCGTCGAGGTTCGAGCCGCTCGGCGACCTGGGCGAACTCGGCGTCGAGGTCGTCGTCGGTGGCCTCGATGCTCTCGGCCTCGGCGACGGCCCGCAGCGCCGAGGTCGAACTTGGCGGCCTGGGCGGCGGTGGTCCGCAGCGTCTCGACGAACTCGGCCTGGTCCTGGCCCGCTGTTGTCGAGCCACTGGTCGAGGGTGAGGCCCTGGGCCTGGAGGCGCATGGCGAAGTCCTGCAGGCGCTGCTGCATCTCGCTGTTGACGAGCGCCTCGGGCACCTCGACGTCGACGAGCTCGGCCAGCGCGTCGCTGACCTTCTCGCGGAGCGACATCTGGGCCTGCATCTTGCGCACCGCGGTCATGCGGTTGGCCAGGTCGTCGCGCAGCTCGGCGAGGGTCTCGAACTCGGAGGCCTCGGCCGCCCACTCGTCGTCGGGCTCGGGCAGCACGCGCTCCTTGACCTCCTTGACGGAGACCACGAAGTGCAGGCCCTCCTCGTCGGGGTCGGGGTGCTCGGCGTCGAACTCGAGCTCGTCGCCGGCCGACGCACCCACGAGCGCCTCGTCGAGCTCGGCCACGATGCCGGCGCTGCCGACCTCGTAGGAGTAGTCCTGGGCGGTCAGGCCCTCGAGCGGCTCGTCGCCCTGCGAGCCCTCGATGTCGATGGTGACGTAGTCGCCCTCGGCCGCCGGACGCTCGACGGTGGCGAGCTCGGCGTGCTGGCCGAGCATGCGCTGGATCTGGTCGTCGATCTCCTCGTCGGTGGCCACGGGCGCCGGGATGGTGATGCGCAGGCTCTCGTAGCCCGGCACGACCACGACGGGGCGGATCTCGACGACGGCTTCGAAGGCGACCGGGCCGTCCTCCTCGCCCTCGGTGATGTCGATCTCGGGGGCGGCGATGACGTCGACGTCGTTGTCCTGCACGGCCTGGGCGTAGTACTCGGGGATGGCGTCGCGGAGGGCCTCGCCGCGGGCCACGCCCTCGCCGAGCCGCTTCTCGAGGATGCGCCGGGGGGCCTTGCCCGGCCGGAACCCGGGGATGTTCACCTCACGGGCGATCTTGCGGAAGGCCGCGTCGACCGCCTTTTCGAATTCGGGCTCGTCGACCTGGATCGAGAGCTTGACCTTGTTGTCTTCGAGTTCCTCGACGGACGTCTTCACGGGCGGTGAGTGTACTTGTCGCCGGGGCCGGGTCTGACCGGCAGCTCAGTGAACGGGCCGAACGACTCGGGACGCTCCAGCCGGAGCACGATCAGCCCGCTCGATCAGCGGGCCGATCAGGTGGAGCGGAGAGGTACGCCGACGGCGAAGTTCCAGGTCCACCCCATGAGCGAGCCCAGCGCGGCGCCACCGACCACGTCGAGCGGGAGGTGCGCGCCGACGTGGATGCGAGCGAGACCGACCACGGCGGCCAGCCCGTAGACGGCCACCCGACCCGAACGGGGCAGATAGGGGGCGGTGACCGCGGCGAGGGCGAACGCCACGGTGCTGTGGCCCGATACGAACCCGAGCCCGTCGTGAGGCGCGCCCGGGACGGGCCGCGAAGCCGGGGATCACCGCGGCCGGACGCCCGCGCTCGACGACCGACTTCACCAGCTTGGCCGCCTCCCATGCACCGAGGCCGACCACGAGCGCGCCGACCGCGGGCCGCCATCGGCGCCACGCCACCCAGGCCGACACGGCGACGACCGGCACCGCCAGCGCGCTGCCGAACTGCATCGGCAGCCACAGCACCGCGTCGAGTGCGCCGGGAGGCACCTGCACGACGTCGAACACCTGCTGCTCGAGCGTCGACAGGCGCCGCGAGGCAGCCACGCCGGTGCCGACGAGGACCGCAGCGGCGGCCGCGACCTCGGGCAGCGCCGCGAGGTGGCGGACGTGCTCGACGTGGGGGGCCGGACGCAGACGGGCGCCGACGAACCGAGAGACCGACCGGATGCTCACCCGGTGGAGTCTCCCCCATCCCCTGAGGTTTCGGGTTCCGCGGTCGCGCTCGGCGAGCGCTGATCGAACGCGTGGAGCGCGCCGAGCATGGTCGGGTAGACCCCGTCCGCACCGACGAGCTCGGTGATGCCGTAGCGGTCCAGCTCCTCCTGTGCACCGGCCTGGACCTCGGCGAGGACCAGGCGCACGCCGTGCTCGGCCAGCTCGCCGTGCAACTGGATCAGGGTCTGGCCGCCCGTGTAGTCGATGTCGTCGATGGACGCGGCGTCGATGCACAACCAGTCGAGCGGGACCTCGGACGCCCCGACGGCGAAGGCCAGCACCTGCTCGGCGAAGTAGTTGGCGTTGGCGTAGTAGAGGCTCGACGAGAACCGGTAGATGGCCAGACCGGGCACCGTGCGGGTCGACGGATCGGCGGGGACCGACTGCCAGCCGCGATCGTTGGGGTCGTCCTCACCCGTGGGCTCGATGACCGCGGTCGGCGGACGGTACGAGCGGCGGAGGTGATCGATCAACGACGCCACGATCGCCAGCACGATGCCCTGCTCCACGCCGACGAACACGACCGTGAGCCCGGTCAGCGCGGCCACGACGAACTCGTCGAGCCGCAACTTGAAGATGCGGCGCATGCCGGCGATGTCGATCAGCTCGATGCCGATGAGGAACACGACCGTCGAGAGCACCGCCTTGGGCATGTACTGGAGCGGAACGGTCAGGTACAGCAGCACCACCGCGACGATCACCCCGGTCGTGATCTGGGCCACCTGGCTGCGACCACCGGCACCGTCGACCATCTGGGTCTTCGTCGGGCTGCCGTTGACCGGGAACGTGCCGGACATCCCGGCGGCGATGCTGGCCACGCCCAGGCCGACCAGGTCGACGTTCTCGTCGAAGGCGTCGTTGTACTTCGCCGCATAGGCGCGGGACGTGGCCGCGCTCTGGGCGAGGATCAGCACGAAGATCGACGCCGCGGTCCCGACCAGCGCGGGGATGTCCGACCAGCTGACGTCCGGGAAGGCGATCTTGGGCAGGCCACCGGGCACGACGCCGAGCGTGGCCACCCCGTGCGAGGCCAGGTCCCAGTGCCAGCTGATGATGATGGAGCCGATCACGGCGAACAGGGCGCCCGGGATCTTTCCGGTGATGAACTTCATGCCCAGGATCGTGACCATCACCCCGGCGCTGACCGCCACCGTGGTCCAGCTGATCTGGTCGATGTTCTGCAGGGTGCTGACGAGCTTGCCGACCGTGTTGTCGAACGTGTGGCTGCCGATGGTGATGCCCGTGCCATCGGGGATGCCGAGCATGCCTCCGACCTGGCCGCACGCCACCTGCACCCCGACGCCGGTGAGGAACCCGATCAGCACCGTGCGCGACAGGAAGTCGGCGAGGAACCCCAGACCGATCAGCCGGGCCAGCAGCAGGAGCACCGCCGCCATGAGCGCCAGCAGCCCGGCGAGGGCCACGTACTGGCTGGAGCCGGTGGCGGCCAGACCGGCCAGACCGGCCGCCATGACCGCGGCAGTGGCCGAGTCGGCACCGACCACCAGGTGCCGCGACGAGCCGAAGACCGCGAACACGAGCACCGGCAGGAGGATCGTGTAGAGACCGGTGATCACCGGCATGCCGGCGATCGAGGTGTAGCCCATCACCTCGGGGATGGCGAGGGCCGCCAGCGTGACGCCGGCCAGGACCTCGACCGGGATCCGCGAGCGGTCGAGCGGGAGCAGCCCCTGGAAGAACGGGAAGGATCTCCGCGGCGCTTCCTGGGCAGGTCCGTCGACGGGTGCGGTCATGGCCCCGGACGCTACTCAGCGGCGGCGGGCGCTGTCGTCATCTAGTTCGGGTGATCGTGCCGACCGGAGCAATGGCGGTGCGCGGGTCGCGCGGCTGTGGGGAAGCCGGCTGGAGTCGGGATCGAGGTCGGTGCCGCCGAGGGGGTCGGCGCCGACCTCGTCCGGCTGTCGGCCCGTGCATCGTCCGCTCCCGGGCATGTCCACGATCGCTCCCCGAGCTGCCTCTGGGAACCCGAGGATGACACGACCGCGACGCGCGAAGCATCACGCTCGCCTCGACGGGATGCCGAGGGGCAAGGGCCGCGGCCGCCCCGAGCGCCTATGCGATCCGGGAGACCAGTCGCTGCTCGCCCGAGCTGGGGACGAAGAGATCCCCGACGTCGGACAGCCGCTTGATGTAGTCCGGGTTGACCTGGATGGCCTCGCCACCGGCGTCGGCGGTGGCCAGGTCGGGTGCTCCGCTCAGCCAGGTGACCTGGCCGAACGTGCCATATGCGTCGACGAGGAACATCGTCGGCTGGCTCGTGATCTGCTGCACCAGCTCGGCCATCTCGATGCCCCACGCCGTCGCTTCGGCGTAGTTGCCGTTGGCCACGACCGCGGTCGTCACCGACGTGACCGCACCGACAGGCGGAGGTTCCGATCCCGGCTCGCCGAACACGGCCCGGCGGAGCAGGTCATGAGGTGGCTCGGGAATGAGCTCGGCACCGGCATCGACCAGGTCGTGGTAGCCGTCGTCGTCGGCCAGTCGGGCGAAGCCCTCGTTGAGCGCCGCGAGCGAGTCGACCCAGGTGCTCCAGGCCACGGTGCCGACCGGGTAGCCGAAATCGGCCCTCCACAGCGTCACCGTGTGATCGCTGTGCGCGTTGACGTAGTTCGACATCTCCACGGCCCACCCCATCGAGCGACGCTCGTTGCCGCGTAGGGTCGCCAAACGAGAGAACAGGTACATGTTCCTCTCCCTCCTGTTGGGTTCGCCCGGCCCCGCCTCGCCGAGGCACGGTCGATCGTCGCGCCGATCACCGGAGGTGTCGAGACTTCCTTCCCTTCAGGCGCTTCGGTCCTGGACCAGGTACGCCACGATCAGCGCGGCGGGGAAGAACAGCAGGCTGAAGAGGAAGTAGAGGACGAAGCTGTGCCCCTTGCGCCCGGCCACCCGCGCCGGCCAGAACGCGATCGCGACCCAGATCACGAAGAACAGGAATCCGAACGTGAGCGCGAGAAATCCGCTGTCGGCGAACATGGTGGCCCCTCCCAGGGTCGTGGGACCGCGACGGGATGCCGCGATCGTCGATGCTGACTCCACCATGGCCGCGCGAGCCCTGCCGTGACATCACCCTCACGGGGTGATTGATCCGGTTCCGGGCGTCGGACGGGTGACGGCTACGCTGGCCGACCCACCGGGGTGTAGCGCAGCTTGGTTAGCGCGCCTGCTTTGGGAGCAGGAGGCCGGGAGTTCGAATCTCCCCACCCCGACCACTCTGAACTGGACTTTTGTCCGGGTCGCTTGAGTCACAGATCCGAATGACACCGGGTTGACACCGGATCACACTCGAACGTCTATCGTCCTCGGCGAGGTAGACCCCGGATCTGGGCCTCCGAGGCTGACCGCAAACGCGCCTACCGGGAGCGCCTCGCAGCTGAACACTCGGAGCCGGATCGGCTCCGCCGGGAGCTCCGCCCCGAGCGAAAACTCGTCGCCGAAAAGGGCCGAGAGGTGACCCGACTCCACCGCCAACTCGATCGCCTGCGCGCCGACCGAGCGTCCGCAACTACCCGCGAAACCGAGTTCGAGGCGGCCATCGAGGCGCTCGAGGAACGGGTCGAGTTCTGGCGATCACAGGCGAGGACCCTCGAAAACCGTCTCCGGGACGAGCGCGAACGACAACACCAGGAGCCTCCCAAACAGCCGGGCCGACGGTCCCAACCGCCGAGACAGCTTCCCGATCTGCGACTGCGGCAGGGTGCGATCCCACCTGATCGGCCACCCGGAAGGCGCAAGTGATCGAACCCGGGGCCTGCCAGAGCCTCCATCGAACCCAGGGCGATGCACGTCCCGGTCGGGCTGACCTCCCACACCGTCTACAGCGCGATCTTCGGCATGGGCCTCGTCTGGTTCCTCGGCCGACCGACCGAGAAGCCCCGTCGCATCCTCGGCCTGCTGTTCATGGCCTCGGCCATGCTGGTCCACGGCACCTGGGATGCCATGGCCGCTCTGAGCACCGCAGGGCCAGGAAGAACACGACTATGGCGAAGGCCGGGACGCCGACTACGAAGAGGAACACGAACGCGGGTTGGCCGCCGCCGCTCTGGGCGCCTTCGATGACGTAGCTGACGTTCTCGAAGACCTGGAAGCCGAGACCGATGAACCCGCCGATGATGAACCCGTCGAACGCGCTTCGCACGACCTTCGGGGCCAACACGATGATGATGGCGACACCGAGGCCCTTGGCGATCTCCTCGGTGAACGGCGCGGTCAGCCCCGGTCCCCAGTCCTTCAGGAACGCCTGGCCGAACAGCTTTCCGTTCCCAAGCGATCAGACGAGGATCGTCTGCCTTGGGCGCGGCCTCGACTTCAGCGTCGAGGGGCGTCACGGCCTGCGCTTCCACATCTGCCAATCCATGCGGAGCCTGACGCGGGCCAGTGGGACCGGGCCCACCGAATGGCGCGTAGCCTCGCCAGCATGCGCATCCTCGTGACTGGATCGGCCCGAGCCATCGGCGCCGCCACCGCTTCAGAGCTCACCCGCCGGGGCCACCACGTGATCGCCACGGCACGTGATGCATCGCTGCTCGACGAGGTCGACGCCGCGCAGCGCCTGAGGCTCGACGTCACCGACGATGCCTCGATCGACGCCGCCCTGGCTGAGGCCGGCCAGGTCGATGCTGTCGTGAACAACGCCGCGGTGTCGGGAGCGGGACCGCTCGAGGACTACCCGATCGAGCGGCTCGCCGCCATGTTCGAGACCAACACGCTCGGGGCCTTGCGACTCGTCCAGCGCCTGGTCCCGGGGTGGCGCGACCGTAGGAGCGGCGTGATCGTCAACGTCAGCTCGGTACAGGGTCGGGTGTCCTCGCCGCTCGAGGGCGCCTACTCCGCCACCAAATACGCGCTCGAGGCGATCAGCGAGACGCTCCACTACGAGCTGCGCCACTTCGGCATCCGCACGGTGATCATCCAGCCCGGCTACATCGCTCCCGGCATGAAGGACGCACCGAAGCACCCTGGCCCGGACCTGTACGGCGATCTCTGGCAGCAGTGGGAGGGCACCGATGCCAAGGTCACCGGCCCCTCCGGTCGACCAGGTCCCGAGCTCGTCGCCGCAGCGATCGGCGACGCCATCGAGCAGGCCGACACGCCCCTGCGGGTGCCGGTCGGGGCCGATGCCGAGATGATCCTCTCGACCCGCCGGCAGCTCGACGACGCGACCTTCGAGTCGGCGATGCGCCAGGCCCTCGACCTCACCTGGTGAGCTGAACGGTCTCGCCACCACCCACCATCGCCCGCTACCGTTGCCGCTCTTGCGGGTGTAGCTCAATGGCTAGAGTCCCTGCCTTCCAAGCAGGCTATGCGGGTTCGATTCCCGTCACCCGCTCCACCTTTCTCCCGCTGCGTCGGCCCACGGCAGACGCGCGGCGGTCGCGATCATCGGGCGCGTCACGCTCCGGGCGTACCGTGCGGTGTGCGTGATCTCCGGCCGGTGGTGGTCGCCCTCGTCGTTGGTGCGCTGCTCTCGGCGTGCGCGAGCGTCGACACGCCTACGTCACCGCCTCCGACCGTCGGCAGCCCCACATCGCGTGCCGCTCCGCCGTCGGCTGCCGAGGTCCGGACCCGGCTCGGTGGGCTGGAGATCGACGACGATCCCTCGCCGGGCGAGCCCTACCGACGCGACCTCTACCCCACGTGGGAGGACATCGACCACGACGGGTGCGACGCGCGCGAGCAGGCGCTGGTTGCCCAGTCCACGACCTCGGCGCAGGTGTCGTTCCCCGGTTGCAAGGTCGTCGCCGGCGACTGGGTCTCGCCCTACGACGGCTTCGAGACGGACTCACCGAGCGATCTCGACGCCGATCACCTGGTACCGCTCGAGAACGTGCACGAGTCGGGCGGCTGGCGATGGGACGCCGCTCGACGGCGCGGCGTACGCGAACGATCAGGCCGTCCTGGTGATGGTCTCCGCCAAGTCGAACCGGTCGAAGGGTTCCTCCACCCCGGCCGAGTGGCGGCCACCCCTGGAGAGCTACTGGTGCACGTACGCCAGTCGCTGGATCCAGCTCAAGGAGCAGTGGCGTCTCACTGCGACGACCAGGGAGCGAGACGCCCTCGGACAGATGCTGGACACCTGCCCCGCGAGCTGAGAGCTGCTCGCAGGCGATCCCATCGCCGTCACGATCGAGCTCGGAGGAGCAGCCGAGGTCACCCCGTCCGGGTCAGGTGGCATCGAGGTGGGCGAGGATCAGAGGATGGACGTCGGTGGAGGCATCCTTGCCGAAGATGCCATCGATGTGGCCGTAGCCGGGAACGACCTCGAGCCGGTAGTTCGACGGCCCGTTGACCCGGCTGAGCTCGTCGAGGGTCTTGGCCATGCTCTCGGGCCGGTAGCACCGGTTCTCGGCTCCCGACAGCAGCAGGGTCGGCAGCGCCATCCGGGTCAGGTTCTCGTCGGTGACGTACACATCGGTGCCATCGGCGTCGACCACGTGGCCGGCCCGCACCATGGTCGCGAGGTGGTCGAGGCTGCCGATGTTCACCACGCCGAAGAGCTCGTGCAGCCCATCGTGGATCGCCTCGTCGAGCTGCTCGTGCTCGAACAGCAGCCCGTAGAGGAACGTGATCCGATGGCAGACAGCGCTGCGGCACTCCTCGTCGTCCTCGATCGGGTAGAGCCGCAGCGCGGCGTCGAGCAGGCTCGAGCGCCAGCCGCGGCCACGATCGGTGTACGCCGTCATCGAGTCGACGCCCGAGCACGTCGAGCGCGCCGGGCACGTGCAGGCCCGCCATCATCCGGGCCATCGGGCCCGGGTCGAGGTGCGTCGCCACCTGCGAGCAGACGAGCGACCGCACGCCCGTGGTGTGGCCGGCCAGCATCGACATGACGAAGGTGTTCGATCCGTAGCAGTGCACGACCGCCTGCAACGACGGGGCGCCGGTGACCTCGAGCACCGTGCGAACTGCCGCGGGGTGGTCGAAGCGAGCGACGTCGTCACCGTTGCACCGCAGCTTCGACGCCTCCAGCGCGGTGCTGACGCGGAAGTCGAAGAGCCACACGTCGTAGTCGGCGGCGACCAGTTCCTCGACGAGGTTCCGCTCGGGCAGGTCGGTGGAGAAGATCGCGCTCGACACGCCGGCGCCGTGGACGAGCAGGACCGGGCCCTTTCCGCCACCCTGGTAGCGCGTCAGGCGCAGGTCGACGCCGTCGTCCGTGGTGAGCTCGTGCAGCACGGGGGTGGGTGCTTCGAGGTCACGGCGCTTGCGGGGCGGCGCGCCCGGGTCGAACACGGAGGCGGGCGCGACCACGCCCCCGTAGTGCTCGGCCAGGTCGCCGGCGAAGACCCGACCGAACTTCGCCAGGGTTCGCAGCCGCTGGCCGGCGTCTTCGGTTCCGGTCACGTCCATGGTGCGCAGCTGACGGGTCAGGTCGACCGGGCCGATGTCGAGCACGCCGGAGGCGATCACCGGACCCGACTCGTCGGTGCCCTCGTGGATGTCGACAGCGAGGGTGGTGGTGGCCTTCCAGAGCCGGGTCACGAACCCGTGGCGCAACGTCTTGCGCCCGACGAACAGCAGGGGCCGCCCTTCGGTCGTCTGCATCGGTAGCCGGTATTCCATGTGATCGGTCTCGACCTCATCGGTGTCCGCGTGGAACAGGCGGAACGAGCCCTGCGAGACGGTCAGCGGGTCGCGGTCGAGTGCGGCGGCGCTCACCGTCCCCACGGCGCGGGCCGGTGCGCCCCGATCGGCGACGAGCCCGTCGATGTCGGGCACCTCGATGGTCAGCGTGAACGATGCATCGGCGTCGTCGTTCGTGCCCGCCAGGCGGATCGAGCCCCGCATCGTCTCGGTGAAGCGCAGACCGATGACGTCCGTGGACGGCAGGGCGAGCGGCCCGTCGGTCAGCGAGTCGTCGAACGTCCAGCCGCGGTCACGGCACAGCAGCTCGCACGAGCGCTCGGCCAGACCCGAGATGGTCAGCAGCGGGTTGACCCCGAGGCTGACCGGCACCACCGAGCCGTCCATCACGTACAGCGACTCGTACACGTCGTCGCCCGAAGGTCCGGCGAAGACGCGACCCAGGTGGTCGACGACGCCGTCGGCGGCCGACTCACCCATGCTGCAGCCACCGAGCGGATGGACGGTGACCAGGCTCTCGTCGAGCTCCGGGCTCCACAACGGATCACGGACGAACCGCCCGCTGATGGCCTCGGTCAGCTCGTTGAGCAGCACGTCCACCTCGTCGAACACTGCGGCCTCGCCGATGCCCCGCCACGCCACCCGCACGCGGTCGTCCTCGAGGTGCAGGTGGCCGTTCGTGTCGTCGTGGCCCATCACGAGATAGGTCAGCGTGTGGTCGACGGCGCCCCGCCGGGCGCCGCCGCCGAGCGACACGATCGTGTCGATCAGCCGCTCGGCGGTGCCGGCCGGCGTCGGGTCGTCGGTGCGACCGTCGAACACGGCTGCCGCGGCCAACGCCGCGGGAGCACCGAAGGCGAGTCCACCGGGGATGGCGCCCTCCTCGACGACCCGACCCTGCGTGAGGTCGGGGCCGTCGCGCAGGTCGATGAGCCCGGCGATGGTCGGCCCGACCCGCTCGGATCTCGGCCGGTCGCCCCACCCGACGCCGTCGACCTCGTCCTCGCCGTCGTAGCTGAACCCGAGCACGTCGCCGTTGCCGGTGAAGCGCCGGCCCAGCTGGTCCGACAACGGCGAGCCCTTCGCGGGCCGAGCGCAGCAGGATCTCGGTCGAGCCCAGGCTGCCGGCACCCAGCACGACGATGTCAGCCGTGATGAACGGATCGGGACCGTCGAACCGCTCGCGGCCGAGGCCGAGCGGTTCCACGTGCACGATCCACCGTTCGCGCTCGCGCGTTCGAGGGACCGGACCGACACCTCCGTGAAGATCTTGGCGCCGTGGTGCCAGGCGTCGGGCAGGTACGTCATGAGGGTGGTGGTCTTGGCCCCCACGTTGCACCCCGACACGCAGTCGCCGCAGTGCGTGCACGCGTCCTGGTGCACGCCCGCCGCGTTGGGGCCCGACGTGAAGGCCACGTTGATCGGCGGGCGACTGAACCGTGCGCCGTGGCCGGTCCGCTCCGCGGCCTCGGCGGAAGACGGCGAGCTTGGACAGCCCGGCCGGAGGCGGGTCGGCTGGCAGCGGTACCGGGCTCGGACGCAGCATGGCCCGAGCCCGCTCGATGCCGGCCTCCACCGACGCCATGTCGGCTTGCAGCGCGGACGGCCACGCGTCGAGACCCCACACCCGATCGTCGGGCGGCAGCGACACGTTGGCGTTGATCAGGGAGGTGCCACCGAGGCCGCAGCCGACCACCACGTTCATCTCGGGGTTGTGGTGCACCTCGTAGAGGCCGGTCGGCGATCCGTGATGTCCTCCCGGCGAGTTCAGCTGGAGCTCACGGGCCGCCTCCCAGAGCGTGTCGGGGAAATCGCCCGGCCAGCGCTCGCGGCCCCGCTCGAGCAGGCAGACGTCACGCCCGGCCCGGGCCAGTCGGCTGGCCGCGATGGCGCCGCCATAGCCGGAGCCCACCACCACCACCTCGTAGTGGGCCGCGAGCTCGGTGATCGGTGACGACAGCCTGGACATGATCGTGCCTTTCCGCCGGGTCAGGTGCGTGATGGGGAGCTGGTGCTGGACGGGTGCGAGTCAGGAGTTCGGGTCAGGTGTGCGAGGTGTGGCCGAGTCCGCCCGACTGGCCAGGTAGATGCGAGCGAGGCGCCCGACGAAGCTGGGGCCGAACGTGGTCATGGCCACGACCGCGCCGAGCAGACTGTCGTGGGGGCCGGGGCGGAAGGTCGTCAGCTGGTGGAGGAAGTCGACGAGTCGGATGCGCAGCAGGCCCGTCCCGATCACGTCGCGGCTCCAGTCGTCGGCGGCTTCGAGCCAGCCCCGGTGCAACTGGGTCAGCAGGAGCGTGGTCTCCTCCCAGATGTCGTCACCGCCGGTGATGAGCTCCTTGTAGCCGGTCAGCGTGACGGGACGACCGAGCCGGTCGGAGAACTGCATCAGGTAGGTCATGTGCTGATGGCCCGGACCATGGTCGCTGTCGAGCAGGTTGAAGTGCCCGGCCCGCACCGGGAGCTCACCGCCGAGTCCCGGGCAGATGATCGTGCCGGTGCTCTCGCCCCGGTGCTCGGCCTCGGACCAGAAGTGGGGCACGTCGGGCACGTGCATGTGCAGTCGCATCTCGAGTCGGGTCCAGCCGGTTTCATCGGCGTTGCGGTCGGTCATGTCGTCCAGATCACGCAGGGCTACGTGGCCGCGCATCCGCTCCCGGAAGTCGAGGGCCCGTCGCTCGAGCGGTGGCATCAGGTTGCTCCTGTTTCGGGGGATGCGGGGCGGACGGCACGCACCAGCGGAGCGAGGCCGACGTGGACCCAGATGAACAGCGGGATCCAGATCATGTCGGTGAACACGACGCCGATCACCAACCGGCCCGGGATGTCGCCGATGATCCAGCCGACGAGGATGCTCGACGACGTGACGATCTTCTCGAGCCACGAGTACTTCACGAGGGGGTACGCCTTCAGCGGATCGCGGGAGATCTCGAAGAACGCCACGCCCCAGAGGAACGCCATACCGCTCCAGATCCAGACGAGCGCCGGGTAGGTCGGCCGGGTGTCGATGAACGCGTCGACGTAGCGGTTGTAGAAGAGGAATGCCGGCACCGTCACCACCCAGTTGCTGATGGCTCCGACGAGGTAGACCCAGTGGGCCCTCCGCAGGACCGTCATCGCCACTCCGCCGGCAACAGGCGGAGCCAGTGTGACGGCGCGCCGACCGCCTCGAAGACGCCCTGTGCCTGACCGGCCCGGTGCGCCGCCTCGGTTCGCCGACCCGCGCCGTCGAGCGCGGTCGACCACCGGGCCAGCGCCTCGCCCTCCTCCCACCGCAGGCTGAACGACCGGGCGCTGCGCACGGCGGTGTCGAAGCGCCGATCGACCTCGGCGTCGTCGAGCCCTCGAACCGACGCGGCGCTGCGCCTCGGCCGTCTCGACCAGCACGCGGAGGCCGCGCAGCTCTTCCCCGTCGACCAGCTCGCGGACAGCGGGCGAGGTGCTCCTCGGCGTCGACGTCGACGAGTGCCAGCCGGCACCGCACCGGCAGCTCGTAGTACGGGCAGGGCACGTCATCGGTGGCCGCGACGAGCGCCTTGCTCAGCAGCGTCGTCGCGCCGTCGACATCGCCCAGCAGCGAGCGGAAACGGCTCCAGAGCAGGGCGATCTGCAACCAGTCGTTCACGTTGCCCTTGCGCTCGGCTTCGGAAGCTCGGGCACCCATGATCGTCTCGACGTCGTCGCCCTCCTGTGTGCACAGCGCCAGCAGCGGACCGAACAGCGGGCCGTTGTCGGTCTCGTCGGCGGGTAGCCGCAGGGCCGGCCGGGTCTCGCCCCGCAGCAGCCGGGCCACCGCCACCATCGTTGCCATGGTGCGCAGCCGCAGCGGTGAGCGCTCGGCCCGGTCGGCGGCCTGCTCGCGCTCGAACCAGAGCAGCGCGTCGTCGGGATCGAGGGACAGCACCGCACCGAAACCCCGGCGCCAGACGGCCAGGAAGCGGGCGAACGCGTCACCGTCCTCCTGGGCCTGGGCCCACGATTGCTCGAGCAGCGCGAAGCCCTCGTCGAGCCGACCGCAGTACCCGAGGTGGGTGCCCATCGACGCCAGCGCGTAGAGGTGCGGCCGATGTGACGGGAGCTGTCGGGTCAGCCGCAGCACCCGCTTCGACGCGTCGAGCCCCTCACCGTTGCGACGGGCGTAGAGCGCGATTGCCGCCTTGGCCGAGAAGACGTCGATCAACGAGCGGGAGTCGGCGTTGGTCGGCAGCAGGTCCTCGGCCTCACGGGCGTGGCGCAGGGCGCGATCGATGTCCATGAGCTGGGGGAACGACGAGAGGTTCTGGGCGATGCGGGCGTGCACCCGGGCCATGCGGAAGCGGTCGTCGTTGCGGGTGTGGATCTCGAGCGCGGTCAGCAACCGCTCGATCCCCCGGTCGACGTCGGCCCCGGTCTGGAACGAGGCCACGCCCAGCCGCTCGTAGAGCCGGGCCCGGGCCTGGTCATCGAGCAACTGCTCCCCGTCGGCCTGCTCGGCCTGGTCGATCCGGTCGGCGATGGCCTCGAGCCACCGCTGGGCCTCGAGGACGAGGCTGCGCGTGGCCCAGTACGGCCACAGCGCGCTGACCGCGGCGAGCGCGCTGGTCGGGGTCGTGCGCGATGCACCACCCGATGGCGGCCCGCACGTTGTCGAGGTCCGCGTCGAGCCGGCCGAGCGCCTGACGCTGGTCAGGCCCGCCGAGCAGCCCGTGGGTGCTCCGCACCACCTCGCCGTAGTACGCGGCGTGGCGCTCCTCGACCCGGGCTCGACGGCCTGACTCGGTCAAGCTGCTCGAGGCCGTACTCCCGCAGGGTCTGCAGCAGGCGGAACCGGGTGCGACCGCCATCCTCCTCGGCCACGACCAGCGACCGGGCCACCAGGTGATCGAGCACGTCGATGACGTCGAGCTCGTCGAGGGCCTCGGCGTCGTCGATGGTCGAGCGCGCCACCGAGCCACTCGGCCGCAGCCAGATCGAACCCGCCCGAGCAGATGGACAGCCGGTCGAACAGCACCCGCTCGCCGGCCGGGAGCAGCTCGTAGCTCCAGGCCACCGCGCTGCGCAGCGTCTGGTGACGGGCGATGGCGTCGTGGCGGTCGCCGCGCAGCAGTCGGAACCGGTCGTCGAGACGGGCCAGCAGCTCGGCCGGCTGCAACGCCCGTGACCGGGCCGCGGCCAGCTCGATGGCCAGCGGGATGCCATCGAGACGCTCGCACAGCTCGATCACCGCGCGCGGCGGTGTCGTCATCGAGGCTGAAGCGCGGCACCACCGCCTGAGCCCGCTCGACGAAGAGCCGCACGGCCTCGCCCGGCTGCTGGCCGGCGGTGCGCACGGGCAACGGGGCCAGCGGCCAGAGTCGCTCGCCCTCGATCCGCAGCGGCTGCTGGCTCGTCACCAGGACGTTGAGGCCCGGGCATCGCTCGCGGAGCGCCAGCACTGCCGACGCGGACGCGGCCAGCACCTGCTCGCAGTTGTCGAGCACCAGAAGCAGCTCGCGGTCGACCAGGTGATCGACCAGCGCTGCGAGCATGTCGCCGGCGCCCCCCTCGGAGCGGGCACCGACCACCGCTGCGATCTCCCGCACCACCAGCGACGCGTCGGTGATCGAGGCCAGATCGACGAACCAGGCCCCGTCCGCGAACCGGTGCAGCACGTCGGCCGCCACCTGTAGCGAGAGCCGCGTCTTGCCGACCCCGCCGGGCCCCACCAGCGTGACCACTCGCTCGATCGGCACGAGCTCGGACAGCTCTGCCAGCTCGTCGTCGCGTCCGACGAAGCTGGTCATCTGCAGCGGCAGGTGGCCCTGCCACAGGTCGAGCGAACGCAGCGGCGGGAACTCGGTCGGCAGACCGTCGGCCGTCACCTGGGCGACCTGCTCGGGCCGCAGCAGGTCGCGCAAGCGGTGCTGGCCGAGCGGGATCAGACTGACGCCGGCCAGCATGTCGCCTTCGAGGGCCCGACCCGTCGCGTCGGACACGATGATCTGGCCGCCGTGGGCCACGCCGATGAGCCGGGCGCACCGGTTGAGCACGGGACCGAAGTAGTCGCCGTCGCGGGCCTCGGTGGCGTCGCCGGTGTGCAGCGCCATGCGCACCTTCAGCGGTTCGCCGAGCTCCCAGGGCTGCTCGACCAGCATGCGCTGCGCGTCGACCGCCGCGCCGACCCCGTTCGACGCGGTGTCGAACACCGCGAGCAAGCCGTCGCCGAGGTGCTTCACGACCTCGCCCCCGCGGGCGGCGATGGCGTCGCGCAGGATCTGGTCGTGCGCCGTCAGCGCGGTCTGCATGCCGTCCTGGTCGAGCTCCCAGAGCCGGGTGCTGCCCTCGACGTCGGTGAACAGGAAGGTGGTGGACGCGGCCGTGCCTCGATCTTCACGGTTTCCGGTGGCCGGCGCGCGGCCGAGCACGTCGGAGGGTTCGAGCACCTGTCCGGACAATCCCCCGCACCTCCCTGTCGCCGCCATGGTAGGGGTCGATCGCGCCACTGCCTGTCCTGCGGGCCCACGCGCGGGACCGAAGGCGTTCACGACACGGGACTGGTCTCGGGCACCGCCCCCCGGTCCTCGAGGTGACGGGGGAGGCGCCCGGCCAGCAGGACGCCGACGACGCTCATCACCAGGGCCATGGCGTAGATCACCATCAGCATCGGGCGCAGCGCCCAGTCGTGCCGGTCACCGGTGGCGATCACCACACCGCCGATGCCGGTACCCAGCGCCGTTCCGAGCACGTCGGACAGCTGCATCGACGCCGTCGCCGACCCTTCCCGCCCCGGCTCGGCCAGGGCCAGGGTCGTGAGCGAGATCGGCGCGTAGCTGAGCCCGATGCCGAACCCGGCGATGCCCCACGCGACGATCCCGAGCACCGGCGGCACCCCGGCCATCAGGGTGACGGCCATCAGCACGATGCCGACACCGACCGCGACGAACCCGTAGCGCACGAGCGGTCGCGGTCCGTCGCGGTTGACTCGGCGCTCCTGCACCCACGAGCCGGCCGTCCACGTGAGCGATGCGGCGGTGAGCACCACTCCGGCGAAGATGGTCGACACCCCCTTCACCGACGTCATGCTGAGCGGCACGTAGGCATCGGCCTGGAAGAACGAGAACGTCAGCACGCCTCTGATCAGCACCGCGGCGGCCAGCCCTCGGCGTGCTCGCAACGTCCCCTCCGGCGTGAGTCGGCGGAACGCGGGCACCAGTACGAGCAGCCCCACCGCCAGCAGCGGGACAGCCACGAACCACCGCGAGTCCTCCAGCCCGGCCAGGGCCAGCCCGGCGCCCACCGCGGTCAGCAGCGCGTCGCGCAGGCTCGAGACCTCCTCGAGGGGAGCGTCTGGTGCCGCGATGTGCCCGACCGAGCCCAGCACGGCGATGCCGCACACGCCGACGATCGGCACCAGCCCCAGGAACACCCAGCGCCACCCGAACTGCTCGCCGACGACGGCAGCCAGACCGGGGCCGATCACGGACGGGACGACCCAGGCTGTCGACAGCAGTGCGAACATGCGGGGACGGGCCTGCGGCGCGTACTGGCGACCGATCGCGACGTAGGCCACGGCGGGCAGCGCACCGGCGCCGATCCCCTGCAGCACCCGCGCCGCGACCAGCAGCCCCATCGACCCGGCCAGTCCGCCGAGGACGAGTCCGAGCATGAACAGCGCGAGACCCACCGCGAAGGGGATCACCGGTCGCATCCGGTCGCACGCCTGGCCGGCCACGACCAGTCCCACGAGGTTGCCCAGGAAGAACGCGCTGAACACCCATCCGTACAGCCACAGGTCGCCGAGATCGGCCTCGACCTTCGGCATGACCGTGGCCACGGCCAGGGCCTCGGACGCCACCAACGTCACCAACAAGATGAGCCCGACGGTCAACAGGCGCAGACCCGGTGACCACACGCCGCCGAGCGGCTCGTCCTCCGCGCGGCCGGCTCGCGTGCCGGACGGCTGGTCGCTCAGCGGCGCGGCTCGTTCTGGAGGGCCGCCCAGATCATGGGGATCTGCAGCGGCAGGCGGCCACAGACGGCGGCCACCTTCGGGGCATCGCCCGGCTGAGCGGGCGAGGTCACGGCGAACGCCATCTGCTGGGCTGCACCATGTGCACCGTCGCTGGCCAGCAACGCGGCGCCGAGCACGCGAGGCGCCCAGGTGCGGGTCTTCGAGCAGGTTGCAGCCATGACGTCCTTGTCTACCCGCCCGATGGCAAGAGCGTCGACCTGCGAACTACGGTCGCCCGCGTGTCGAGCTCCACGCGGCGTGATCTCCCGACCGGTTCGCGTCCGGCCCGAAGCCGGCTCAGCCGCGAGTGGCTGCTCGATCACGTGGCCTGGCTGCTCCCGCTGCTGTCGTTCGCGTTCGTGAGCCACCAGCTCTGGGGCCAGTCGTACTTCCAGCGGCTCGACTTCCACATCTACTTCGAGGCCGTGAGCAGCTGGTCCCGCTCGACGTCGATCTACAACTACGCCGAGGTCCACACCCACCTCGGGTTCACCTATCCCCCGTTCGCCGGTGTCGTGCTCTGGCCGCTCACCCAACTCGACGTCGGGCTGGCCGAACACCTCTGGATGATGGCGACGCTGGTGGCATCGACGGCCTTCCTGGTGATCGCGGGCCGGGCCCTCCCCGATCCGCCGCGTTGGCACTGGTTCGTCCCCGCTTTCGTGGCCGCCGGGCTGCTGACGACACCGGTGGTGCTCACCACCCGACTCGGCCAGGTCAACGCGTTCCTCGCGCTGCTCGTGCTCGTCGACTGCCTGGGTGCCCGCCAGGGCCGTCGTTTCACCGGCGCCGGCGTGGGCCTGGCGGCCGCGATCAAGCTGACCCCGATGGTCGGCGTGCTCTACTTCGCGGTCGCCCGACGGAGCCGGGCCGTGGTGGTCACGGTGGTCACCTTCGTGGGCGCGACGCTGGTGGCCTGGGCCCTCTACCCCGCCGACTCGAACAGCTACTGGACCGAGGTGCTGTTCGACACCAGCAGGGTCGGCGGCCTCGGTTCGGGGTACAGCAACAGCCTTCGCCGGGTGCTGACCTGGCTGCCCGTCGGCAACGGCGTCCAGTCGATCCTGTGGGTCGCCCTGTGCGTTGCGATCATCACCGTGGCGGTGTGGCGAGCCCGACTGGCGTACGACCGGGGCAACGACCTGTGCGCCATCACGATCATCATGTGCGCGGGTCTGCTGTGCTCGCCCATCACGTGGAGCCACCACCTCTACTTCCTGGTCCTCGCCGTGCCGCTGCTCATCGGGGACGGCCGATCGATGGTGCGGTGGTTCGCGGCGGCCGCCATGCTGCCCGTGCTGTTCGAGCTGCAGAACCAGGGGCAGAACGCCCTCCCGTCGGCGTTGCGGATCCTCCTGCTGCTGCTCGTGATCATCGCCCTGCCCCTCGACGCGGCCGACACGGTGACGACCGCCGACGAGCCGGTGCCGCCCCTCGTCCCCAGCACGACGTGACGTCCATCCGCCGCCTGACCGTCGCGGTCTGCCTGGCCCTCTGCATCGCCACGCTGGCCGCCTGCAAGCAGGATCAGCCGCGCACCATCGGCAACGTGGCCTCCCCCCGGTTCCGCTCGTTCGGCGCGCCGGTGCGCAACGACCGCAAGCACCCGACCATGGCACAACGGACCAGGTCCGCGAACGGGAAGTGGATCGCGGTCGAGCTCAGCACCCTCGATCCGATCATGACCCAGCCCGTCGACATCACCCGGGACGGCACCTACAAGCTCCAGGCCGGGCCCATCGACATCAACCAGTTCGACCCCGAGGTCTTCGGCATCCAGCCCCCGACCGACGTCGCCGACACGATCAGACTGGTGTCGGGGCTCACCCTCGAGGGCGACCACGTGACGTTCACGGTGCAGATCAGCGGCCTGCACGCGCCCTATCCCGGGTTCCAGGTCTGGGTGTACTGAGTTGACGCGGAGCCGGTCGCCGGCCCGGCCACGATCGACCAGGGGGCTCGGGCGCGAGCTGGCGTTCGAGGTGGCGGCATCGGTCGGCCTCTTCGGGCTGGTGATGGCGGTCCATTACTGGGGCAGCCACCTGTACCGGCAAGGCGAGGACCTGTTCCTGGCCTGGCCGCCGCTCTTCGCGAAGTACGAGGTGCGATGGCACCTGAACCTGCTCGGGGCGCTCGCCGTGGCGATCGTGGTGATCGCCGCAGGACCGGAGCTGGCTCGCCGGTTGCGATGGCGGTGGTTGCTGTTCGTCGGCTGGGCCACGGCGCTCGGATGGACGGTGGTGCTGGCGCTCGCCGACGGTCCGCTCTCGCACCAACTCGCCCGCGACGACGACTACCAGGCGGTGCTCCCCTTCGTCCGCGAGCACGGCCTGGGTGGCTACTTCCACCTCTTCCACGACCGCGACCTGTTGAGCTCGTTCCCGGTGCACGTGCGATCGCACCCCGCTGGCATGGTGACGATGTTCCGTCTCATGGAGCAAGCCGGGCTCCGCGGCCCGGGGTGGCACACCGCTGTCGTGCTGGCCGGTGGTGCCGTCGTCGTGCCGGCCGCGCTGGTCGTGGCCAAGGAGCTGTTCGGCGAGGGCTCCACCCGCAAGGTCGCGCCGTTCCTGGTGCTGATGCCGTCCGCCGTCTGGTTCGGCACCACGCCCGACGGGTTCTTCGCCGGGGTCGTGGCCGTCTCGATCGCGGCCTTCGTGATCGGCTGCCGGCGGGGATCGAAGCTGGCGTTCGCCATCGCCGGCGTGACGGCCGCCGCCGCGGTCAGCCTCACCTACGGCGCGCTGCCGCTGCTGGCCTGCACCGGGTTGGCCGGGTTCGTGTGGAAGCGCCGGGTGATCGGATCGGCCATCTGGCTCGCCGGGTTCGCCGCGGTCGTGCTGGCGTGGCGCATCGCCGGGTTCGATCTCGTGCAGGGGTTCTCGGCGGTCCGGGCCCAGTACGACATCGACATCGGCCAGCAGGCCAGGCCGTACTCCTACTTCGTCTGGTCGAACCTGGCCGTCGTGGCCCTGGCCGTCGGGCCGGCCGTGCTGGTGGCCCTGGTGCGGCTGCGGGGCCGCTACTGGCTCGCCCTGGCCCCCGTGCTGGTGGCGTTGGTGCTGGCCGACGTGTCCGGCCTGTCGAAGGGCGAGGTCGAGCGCATCTGGCTGCCGTTCTACCCCTGGCTCACGCTGGCCACGTTCGCGTTCGTCGGCCTGCAGGTGCAGGCTCGCCGGGTGCACCTGGGCTTCCAGGCCGCCACCGCCATCGTGGTGCAGCTGGTGTTCCTCGGCCCCTGGTGAGGTGGGCGGGTGGCGCCCCCGGGAGGATTCGAACCCCCAACCGCCCGGGTAGAAACCGGGTGCTCTATCCAATTGAGCTACGGAGGCCGGCAATTGCAGGCCCGACAGCTTCGCACGTCGCAACCGGGTTCGGCAGCCCATCGGGGCTGGCCTATGCTGTCGGCTCCCTTGGTGGCTGTAGCTCAGTTCGGTTAGAGCACCGCGTTGTGGTCGCGGATGTCGCGGGTTCGAATCCCGTCAGCCACCCCATCGGAGCGACCGCCCGTGTCTCGCACGCGGGCGGTCGTCGCCGTTCCCGGTGTGATCTCGGGAGAGGTCATCGGGTAAGGTCGCCCCCTTCACGCGCCTCTAGCTCAATTGGCAGAGCATCGGACTCTTAATCCGCAGGTTCTGGGTTCAAGTCCCAGGGGGCGTACCACTTCTCGATCCGCCACGTCCCCATCGGGCGCGGAGCAGCGGTGCCACCCGGCCGGGCGTTACGCCTTCAGAACGGCAGGGTGCTGGGACTGGGGCACGCCGCCCTTGGTCTCCTCGGTCACGGCCAGGCCGGTGAGCCCGCCGGACGCCTGGAACGCAGCCATCTGCGGGTCGTTGCCGAGCACGCCCAGGGACACCACCTGACCGTCGGCCATGATCCCCCAGAGCTGATACGTCTGGCCCTCGGCCAGTGCCGGCATCGACGTGGCCAGGAAGTAGCCGGTGCCGTCGTCGGTCATCACCGCAGCGGCCGACATGGGGTCGCCGGTGGGCGAGGCCAGGCTCATCTTGTGGCTGGACGGATCGCCCATGGCCTGCACCAGGGCGCCCTGGAGGCCGGCCGAGCCGGACGCCGCCGCGATCTCGCCCCGCATCTGGTCCATGCGGTGATCCTGGCGCACGACCTCGACGCCCAACAGGGCGATCACCGCGATGGCCGCGGCAACGGCCAGCCCCAGCGATCGCTTCACCCAGCGGCGACGCGTCGACAAGGACGTCACCCCGGCTGTCGGTCTCGCAGCGACGGGCGCGACCGCCGGCGAAGGGACGGGTTCGGGCTGCTCGTCCACGACGAGCGGAGCGAGCGAGAGGCGCAGCGCGGGAGGGGCCTCCTCGAGCGACGAGGCGATGCGGGACCACACACCGTCGGGGGCGGGCGCGCCGGTGTTGCCGAGCAGGGCGGCGACCTCGAGGTGACCGGCCAGCTCGGTGCGGCAGCGGGGGCACTCGGCCAGGTGGCGTTCGACGGCCTCCCGCTCGTCGGGGTCGACCGCGTCGAGGGCGTAGGCGCCGATGAGCTCTTCGAGCTCGGGGGTACTCAATGGCTTCGTCATCCGGCACCTCCGACGCCCGAGTCGACCAGGTCGACCCTCATCTTCTTGAGCCCCGCTCGGATGCGGCTCTTCACCGTACCTTCGGGCTGTCCGAGCATCGTCGCGACCTCCCGGTAGGTGTGGCCGCCCAGGTAGGCCAGCTCGATGGCGCTGCGCTCGTCGTCGGTGAGGTTGCGCATGGCGTCCTTGACCCGTTCGCCCACGGCGATGTCGAGCACCTCGTGCTCGAGGTCGTAGCCCGCTTCGGCCGTGCGGAGAGCGTCGCGCTCCTCCCGGCCGCGGCGCGAGGTCTCCGATCGCAGCAGGTCGACGGAGCGTCCGTGGCACTGCGCCAACAGGAAGGAGCGGAGCGAGCCACGCTCGGGATCGAACTTCTCCGGCTGGTTCCAGAGGCGCAGGAACACCTCCTGCACGATCTCCTCCGCCATGGTGGAGTTGCCGAGGAGGCGGCGCGACAGGCCGAACACGGCGCCGGCGTGGCGGCGGTAGGCCTCGGCCAGGGCGTGTTCCTGGTACCGGCTGATGCCGATGACGAGGACCGCGTCGGAGACGTCGTGCAGGGGTTCGATCGGCATAGTTCGGTGGTGGTACGGCGCCGAGGGCGGTCCTGGATGGCCCCGCCCTGGAATGTCTGACCCGCGATCAGCGGACGAAGCGGGACACGACCTCGGTGTGGTGGGTCTGAGGGAACAGGTCGACGAGCTCCGACCGCTCGAGGCGGAACCCTTGGGCGCCCAGCAGCTTGGCATCTCGGCCGAGGGCGGCGGGATCGCAGCTCACCAGCACGAGGACGGGAGCCTGGGTGGCGGCCAGGGCGGCCACCGCTTTCTTGCCCAGGCCCGATCGTGACGGGTCGGCGACCACCAGGTCGGCGGGCGACGGTCGCCACCGGTCGACGTCGGCCTTCACCACTCGGACCGGGAGGTGCTCGAGGTTCTGGCGGGCATCGGCGATCGACGACGGCGTCCGCTCGACGACCACGGCCGATGCGGCCGGGCCGACGCCATCGGGGAGGGTGCCGTCGAGCAGGCTGCCGGCCAGCAGGCCCACGCCGGCGTAGGCATCGACCACGTGGGCCCCGGCCAGCGCGTCACCGGCGGCGCGGGCCACGGCGTCGACCAGGGCCTCGGCGCCATCTGTTCGGGTCTGGAAGAACGAGTGGGCCGAGATGCGCCAGCGCCGACCCGCCACCTCGTCGTGGATCCAGGCCCGTCGGCCGGCGCGCAGCGCGGCCTCGCCGACGACCAGCACATCCCTGGGCAGCACGACGCCATCGGCGCTCGGGTCGACCAGCGCCAGCCGCTCACCCGTGGCTCCGCCTATGCGCAGCGTCACCTCGGTGGCCTCGGCGAAGTCGCCGTGGACGAGCAGCTCCTCGAGGCGGGGATCGGTGACCATGCAGCTCTCGGGCACCACCACCTCGTGGTCGTGGTGGCGCCGAAACCCGGCCCGGCCCTCGACGACCGCGGCGCGGACCGTGGTGCGAAACCCCACGGCCGGCAACGGCGCACCCACCACGACGGGCGGGTCGTCGATGCCACCGAGTCGGCGCAGGGCATCGGCCACGAGCGCCACCTTGAGCGCCGGCTGGGCCGGCGGGGCCGCATGCTGGAGGTCGCACCCGCCGCACCCTGCCGCGACCGACGGGCACGGCGGCTCGACCCGATCGTCGGACGGGTCGAGCACGGCATCGACCCGACCCCGCGCCCACGCCCTCGGGGTGTCGACCTTGTGCCGCTCGGTCACCGCCACCCGCACCCGCTCCCCCGGCAGCGCACCCTGCACGAACACCACCCGACCCTGCCCGTCGCGGCCGATGGCCTCCCCCCCGGCCACCAGCACGGTGGCGGTCAGCTCGAGCTCGTCGGGGAACGTGAGGTTGTGGTCGGGTGCGAGGGGGGCGGTCATCGGGGCCGAGCGTAGGCGGGTAACGTCGGCGGGCCATGAACGACGACACTCCCTCGGGCCTGTCCGGACCGGACGACACACCGCCGAGCGCCCGGGTCATCGAGATCGCCCCCTCCGTGCTGCCAGCCGACTTCTCCCGCTTCGGCGACGAGTGCCTGGCCCTCGAGAAGGCCGGGGTCGACCGCATCCACTTCGACGTGATGGACGGTCGGTTCGTCCCCAACCTCACGTTCGGTCCCGACGTGATCGCCTCGGTGCGGCCGCTGGTCTCGGTGCCGTTCGAAGCCCACCTGATGGTCGAGGAGCCCGATCGCCTGGCCCGCCTCTACGTCGAGGCCGGCTGCGAGCGGCTCATCGTGCACGCCGAGGCCTGCCGTCACCTTCACCGGGTGCTCGGCGTCATCGCCGAGCTCGGTGCCATTCCGTCGGTCACGATCAACCCGGCTACCCCGATCTCGGCCGTCGAGCACGTGCTCGACCTGGTCGACATGGTGCTGATCATGACGGTCAACCCGGGGTTCGGCGGGCAGAGCTACCTGGCCGGCATGGAACCGAAGGTGGCCGAGCTGGCCCGGATCATCGCGGCGCGGGGCCTCGACGTGGACATCGAGGTCGACGGCGGCATCAGCCCGAAGACCGTCCAGGCGGCGGCCAGGGCGGGGGCCAACGTGTTCGTCGCCGGCTCCGCGCTCTTCCGCGATCCCGACGGGCTCGAGCACGCCGTCACCGAGCTGCGCGAGCTGGCAGAGGCCACGCGGCGCTGAGGGGTCCGCACCGTCACCACCCCTCGGGGTCATACTGCTCGCCGGACATGGCCGCGGGCGGACTGACGGAGCCGTCGTGACGCGCCCAACATCGGACAACCCACCACCGGGCGATCCCCGACCGGGAACCCAGGCGACGACCCGACGGCAGCTGCTGATCCGCATCGGGGCCGGGATCGTCGCCGTGGCGCTGCTGGCCACGCTGGCGGTGCTGGTGCTGTCGGGTCGCGAGACGGCCCGGTCGTCGGAGGCCTACTGCGCGCGCATGGGCGACACGCGCGACCTGGGCGAGGTGCTGGCCACCGGTGACGCCGCCCAGATCCACGCAGCGGTCAGCCAGCTCGAGGCCGCCGGCAAGGTGGCGCCGACCGAGATCCAGCCGGCCATGGACGGCTACGTCGGCTACGCCGAAGAAGCTCAGCGACGCGGTGGAGAACAGCGGCAAGGACGAAGCCTCGATCGTGGCGGCCCTGAAGGCCGCGGCGATCGCCCAGAACGAACAAGCCGACCAGGTGGCCGCAGCGGTGACGCAGGTCGAGACCTACGTCACCGGCAACTGTGGCTTCTCACTCACGCCAGCCACGACGACCGGCTGAACCTCGCCGCTAGAGGATCTCGCCGCGCTTGGCCCGGACGTGGTCGATGATGCCGTACTCCTTGGCCTGATCGGCGGTGAACCAGCGATCGCGCTCGGAGTCGGCCTCGACCTGCTCGACCGTCTGGCCGGTGTGCTCGGCGATCTTCTCGGCCATGAGGCGCTTGATGAAGATGATCTGCTCGGCCTGGATGGCGATGTCGGACGCCTGGCCCTGGAGGCCGCCGGAGGGCTGGTGCATCATGATGCGGGCGTGCGGCAGCGAGAAGCGCTTGCCCGGCGCACCCGAGCACAGCAGGAACTGGCCCATCGACGCGGCGAGGCCCATGCAGATGGTGGCCACGTCGGGCTGGATGAACTGCATGGTGTCGTAGATGGCCATGCCGGCGGTGACCGAGCCGCCCGGCGAGTTGATGTAGAGCCAGATGTCCTTCTCGGGATCTTCGCCCTCGAGGTAGAGCATCTGCGCGGTCAGGTAGTTGGCGACCTCATCGTTGACCTCGGACCCGAGGAACACGATGCGCTCCTTGAGGAGCAGCCGGAACATGTCGGTGCTGGGATCGAGCGACGTGGCGCCGGCCATCTTCGGCATCGGGGGCTGTTCCATTGCTCTCCTTGGGGACGAAGCGGCGACTGCGCTGCGGTGGGTTCGACCGATCGCGTCGGCCAGCGTGGGCAAGAGGCTAGCGGTCCCCGGACAGGACCCCTCGACGCGGCGGTTCAGCCTCGTCTCCGGCAGGTCAGACCGCGTCGGGCACCGTCAGGGCACGGTGGAGCTGGTTCTGCCGGGTGATCGACACGGTCACGAGGGCGCAGAGCACGAGACCGGTGATCAGCACCGGTTGAGGGGTGAGCGTGGCGAGCAGCACGAGGCCCGCAGCAGCCGGGTAGACCGACGTGCGGACCACGCCGAGGCGGTGCGGGAGCACGAGCAGGACCCAGGCCGTGAGCAGGTAGATCGCCACCGGCACGGTGACGGTGGCCCCGGCCGCCAGCGTGGACAGCTCGGCGTGTCCGGCCGCGACCTCGACCCCCACCTCGAGCCCGGCTCCCACCGCGGCGATCGAGGCGAAGATCAGGTAGTGCCCGTAGCCCCATCGGAACGACTCGTGGTTCGAGGTCAACAGGTCGGTTGACGGCTTGGCGAAGTAGATCCACCACATGGCGAACACGGTGAGCACCCCGCCGACGGCCACGAGGTAGAGCTGGCGATCGGCGTGGGCGTTGTCGAGCGCCGACTGGAACGCGACGGTGGCGGACAGCAGCGACTCGCCCAGCACGATCAGCGTGAACAACCCGAAGCGCTCGGCGATGTGGCCCGGGTGCCATGGCGTGGGGCCGGTCCGCTCGGCCCAGATCGGCACCGACAGCTCGGCCAGGATCATCACCGCGAACCCGAGGGCCCGGAGGTGGACGGGGACCAGCAGCAGCAGGAGCCAGCCGACCATGCACGCGCTGACCCCGGCCGCGTAGCGCCGGCAGGTGCGTCGTCGTTCGGGGTGGCCGGCGGCGGCTCGCAGCCACTGCGACACCAGTCCCAGCCGCATGACCAGGTAGCCGAAGGTGACGACACCGTTGTCCCGGTCGTCGAACAGGCGCGGGATGCCGGCAGCCAGGATCAGCACCCCGACGATCTGCAGCAGGGTCAGCAGGCGGTACGGCACGTCGTCGGTGTCGTAGGCCGAGGCGAACCAGGTGAAGTTCATCCACGCCCACCAGATGGCGAAGAACACCATGGCGTAGCTGATGACCGCGCCGGGCGAGTGCTCGTGACCGAAGGCGTACGCCAGGCGGGACGCGGCTTGGGACACCGCCACGACGAAGCAGAGATCGAAGAAGAGCTCGAGCGGGGTGGACGCCCGGTGGTCCTCGTCCCTGCTCCGGCCGGTCATGGGCCGGCGCCAGGCCGCGGCCAGCGCCGAGGGCGAGGAGGCGCCGGGCGCGGGCACCTCGGTTCGATCTGATCCGGCATCGGTCAAGCCGCCACAGTAGGACAGCGCACTCGCGACCAATTGTCTGCGACCGGTGACGACGGCATGAGCTAGCGTCACGAACCGTGAACACTCCCGGTCCCCTCGTCGCGGCGCGCTCGCTCTCCAAGGCGTTCGACGACTTCGTCGCGGTCGACGGCATCGACTTCGAGGTGCGGCCCGGTGAGGTGTTCGGCTTCCTCGGACCGAACGGCGCGGGCAAGAGCTCGACCATGCGGATGATCGGCTGCGTGTCCGCGGCCACCAGCGGCGAGCTGCGCGTGCTCGGCCAGGACCCGGCCGCCGACGGCCCGTCGATCCGGGCCCGCCTCGGGCGTGGTGCCGCAGGAGGACAACCTCGACACCGAGCTCAGCGTGATCGACAACCTGATCATCTACGGCCGCTACTTCGGCATCTCCCGGGCGGTGCTGCGCGACCGGGTCAGCGAGCTGCTCGACTTCGTGCAGCTCACCGACCGGGCCGACAGCAAGGTCGACCCGCTCTCGGGCGGCATGAAGCGACGACTCACCATCGCCCGGGCGCTCGTGAACGAGCCCGACCTGATCCTGCTCGACGAGCCGACCACCGGCCTCGACCCCCAGGCCCGGCACCTCGTCTGGGAGCGGCTCTACCAGCTCAAGCAGCGGGGCGTCACCCAGGTGCTCACCACCCACTACATGGACGAGGCCGAGCGGCTGTGCGACCGGCTCGTCGTCATGGACAACGGCCGCATCGTCGACGAGGGCTCCCCGGCCGAGCTCATCGAGCGCCACGTCACCCGTGAGGTCGTCGAGCTGCGCCTGGCCGACGCGGCCGAGAACGTCACCATGGTCGAGACCATGGCCCGCTCGGGCAACCGCACCGAGTCGCTCACCGATCGGGTGCTCGTCTACGCCGACGACGGCGACGCGCTGGTCGCGCACCTCCTGGCCGAGGGACTGCACCCCGTCTCGGTGCTCGTGCGCCGCAGCACGCTCGAGGACGTCTTCCTGATCCTCACCGGCCGAACCCTGATCGAGTACTGACATGGCCGCGGGGTCGGTCATGCGCGTCGTCGAGCGGGAGGTCGCTGATCTACCGCCGGCTCTGGCGCGGCGTCGTGTTCACGCAGTTCGTGCAGCCCGGCCCTCTACCTGCTGGCCATGGGCATCGGACTCGGCGGTCTGATCTCGGCAGCGGGCAACACGGTCGACGGGCTCAGCTACCTCGAGTTCGTGGCACCCGGCCTGATGGCCGCCACCGCCATGCAGACCGCCACCGGCGACGCCATGTGGCCCGTGCTGGCCGGCTTCAAGTGGATGGGCTTCTACCACGCCATGGCGGCCTCGCCGATGCGCCCGGCCGACGTCTACGTCGGCAACCTGGTGTGGATCGCCATGCGCCTGGCGGTCTCGAGCCTGGCCTTCCTGATCGTCGCCGTGATCGTCGGCGCCATCCTCTCGCCGTGGGCGGTGCTCGCCGTCCCGGCCGCGGTCCTGTGCGCGGTGTCGGTGGCGGCGCCGTTGAGCGCGTTCTCCGCCACGCAGGAGACCGACCACACGTTCCCGCTCGTGATGCGCTTCCTCACGCTGCCGATGTTCCTGTTCTCCGCCACGTTCTTCCCGCTCAGCCAGCTGCCCGCGTTCGCTGCGGCCGCTGGCCTGGATCTCGCCGCTGTGGCACGGCGTCGAGCTGTGCCGCGACGCCACGACCGGCACCCTCGGCGAGGGCCGGTGGGCCGCGGTGCTGGGCCACATCGCCGTGCTGGTGGGCTACACCGGCGCTCGGCTTCGTGTGGGGCTCGCGGGCGTTCACCCGGAGGTTGTCGACGTGACCACCACCGAGACGCCGACCGGGCGACGATCGGCGAGATCCCGGCCCGCCCGCTCTGGACCCGGCTGCTGCCCGGCGCGTCGATGTCGCCGCCGATCCGCCTGCTCGAGCGCAACATCATCGCCTGGCGCGGCATGTGGCTGATCTTCCTGTCGGTGCTGCTCGAGCCGATCTTCTTCCTGTTCTCGATCGGCATCGGCGTCGGCGCGCTGGTCGGCGACGTGACGATGGCCAACGGCGCAGGTCGTGTCGTACCGCTCGTTCGTGGCGGCCGGGCTGCTGGCCACCTCGGCGATGATGGGCCCGGTCTTCGACTCGACCTTCAACTTCTTCATCAAGCTCAAGTACTTCCACATCTACCAGGCGACCCTGGCCACCCCGATGCGCCCGACCGACGTCGTGCGGGGCGAGATGCTGTGGTCGCTGCTGCGGGCGGCGGCCTACGCCACGGCGTTCCTCGTGACCATGGCGATCATGGGCCTCACCGAGTCGTGGTGGGCGGTGCTCTGCGTGCCGGTGGCGGTGCTGATCGGCTACGCCTTCGCCGGCGCCGGCCTCGGGGCCACCACCTACATGCGGTCGTTCGTCGACTTCGACTTGGTGAACCTGGCCATCATCCCGATGTTCCTGTTCTCGGGCACGTTCTTCCCGCTCAGCCAGTACCCCGAGTGGCTGCAGTGGGTCGTCCGCTGCACGCCGCTCTACCAGGGCGTGGCGCTCGAGCGGGCACTCGTGTTCGGCGACATCGGCCCCGGGCTGCTGGTCCACGTGGCGTACCTCGTGATCATGGGCTCGGTCGGCCTGTGGGTCGCCGGCCGCCGCCTCGGCACGCTCCTGCTCCCCTGACGGCCGCGCGACACTCGGTCCCGATGGAGGAGATCGAGATCACCGCCAGCCGCGTGGCCGAGGTCGGAGGGCTGGAGCTGCGACGCTCGCTGCCGCAACGGGCGCGCCGCACGATCGGCGCCTGGTGCTTCGCCGACCACTACGGACCGGTCACCATGACCGACGACCTGTCCATGTCGATCGGGCCGCATCCCCACATCGGCCTGCACACGGTGACCTGGCTGTTCGCCGGCGAGATGATGCACACCGACAGCCTCGGTTCCGAGCAGCTCATCCGGCCGGGGCAGCTCAACCTGATGACCGCGGGCCGGGGAATCGCCCACGCCGAGGAGACGCCGACGAGCTACCGCGACCTCACCCACGGCCTGCAGCTCTGGGTGGCGCAGCCCGAGTCGACCCGGTACGGCGACCCGGCGTTCGAACACCACGCCGACCTCCCCGAGGTCTCGGTCGGGTCGGCCGTCGTCCGGGTGCTCGTCGGATCGCTGGGTGAGGCCCGCTCACCGGCCAGAGCCGACACGCCGATGCTGGGCCTGGACATCGCGCTCGGCCTCGGGGCGGGCCACGATCCCCGTCGACCCGACCCACGAGCACGGGGTGATCGTGGCCGCCGGCGAGGTCCGCATCGACGGGCAGCCTGTGCCGACCGACTCGATCGCCTACCTCTCCGTCGGCTGCGGCGAGATCACGCTCGAGTCCGACGCATCCGCCCGCCTGCTCCTGCTGGGCGGCGAGCCACTCGGCGAGACGGTGGTCATGTGGTGGAACTTCGTGGCCCGCAGCCACGGCGAGATCGTCCAGGCCGCCGAAGACTGGAACGCCGGGTCCGACCGTTTCGGTCGGGAGGTCTCGTCGCACCTGCCTCGCATCCCGGCCCCCGCCACCCCTTGGTCGCACTGAGCCCGGACTCGAGGTTCAGATCTGTCCGGATTCCTGCGCAGCTCCCAGGGTCCTCACATCTGCACGGCGGAGGCTGTCGTCGACTCCAGAAAGGAGGTGACGAAATGATGAATCATCATCGAATCAGGATGGCCACCGCGAGCTCCGTGGAGGGTGGGGCGGACGGCGTCCACCTGGTACCCGAATCCGGGGCGACACCCGTGGAGGTCATCACCGGCGTGCACACGCCCCTGGGCCTGCTGTGGATCGGCGACTCGCTGTACGTGAGCTCGAACGAGCTGGTCGAGGTCTACACCGGGTTCGACCGCACGACGTTCGCAGAGCACCACACCTTGCTGACCCTCCCGACCGGCGTGGGCGAGAGCAACGGCATCGCGCTGTCCCCCGACGGCCGCATCGTGCTCGGCATCTCGTCACCCTGTGACAGCTGCACCCCGACACTGGCCCAGTCCGCCGCGGTCGTGTCGTTCCTCGCGGACGGCACCGACCTGCAGGTCGTGGCCAGCGGCATCCGGGCTCCGATCGGTCTCGTCTACTACCCCGGCACCGACGATCTCTTCGTCACCATGAACCAGCGCGACGACTTGGCCGACGCCACCCCCGGCGACTGGCTGGCCGTGGTCGAGCAGGGTCAGGACTGGGGCTTCCCCGACTGCTACGGCCAGGGCGGCGACGCCTGTACAGGCGCGCCCACTCCGGTCGCCGAGCTCGACCAGCACGCCGCCGTGAGCGGCGTCGCCATCACCACCGGCCAGCTCGGCTCGTCCATCGGAACCTCCGCCTTCGTCGCCGAGTGGGCCACCGGGTCCGTGAAGCGGGTGGCGCTGACGACCGACGGGTCGACCTACACCGGCACCACCAGCACCTTCCTCACCGGCCTGGGCAACCCGGTCCCGGTCATCACCACGGCGAGCGGCTCGCTGCTGGTCGGCGACTGGACCACCGGAACGATCTACGAGATCCGTGCGACCACCTGAGCGGACGACAGCGACTCACGAGCCATGGCAGTCGGGCCGGGCGCCCCGCGCCCGGCCCGACCGAACGAGATCAGCCCTGACCGCCGCCGCCACCGGGACCGTCGGCACAGGTCCGACCCTCGGCCAGGACGAAGTCGGGGCTGTTGTTCGCGCCGTGGCTCGGCACGGGTTCTCCGTCGAAGTGGCCGTCCTTGAACGAGGCAGCGCTGACCGTGACCTCGACGTAGGGGTTGGTGGCACTGGCGGTGCCGTGGCAGATCGTGACCTTCTCGGCTGGCGCGGCGCCGACAGAACCGGCGAGGCCGGCTCCGATCGACGAGGCCAGCAGGAAGGCGGCGACTGCAGCGATTGGCTTGCGCATCGAGATGCTCCTTGCGTTCGAAGTGCTCCGAATCTCTCTTGGAGTGACGTTACGCACACCGTGTGTGCTGGTCCAGGTCTGCGGTCCCATCTTCAGGAAACATTCAGCTCCAGGAGCGCGCAGCCGGCGCTCCCACGTCCCGGGCCACCCTTCGCAGAGATCGACCTCGGTCCGTTCCGTCGACCACATCACCAAGGCCGATGGCACCAGGGCCACGGTCAAGTTCGACGCCAACTTCTCGGTCACCTCGGTCGACGCCGGCATGAGCTGACCCGCCCCTCACCTCCTCCATGACCCCCCAAGGCGTGCCCCGGTCGTTCGAGCGGCCGGGGCACGGCTTTCAGCTCGAAGGTGATTCGGGGCCGTCCGACGCTCGCTCGGCTCACCCCGCGTCCGGGGTCTACCGCCCAGGGAGCGAGCTCGGGAGGCCGAACCACGGCACCTACCAGTTCATCGGAGACGCCTGACGACCGTCGGCACGGCCTGATCCGACCGACTGACCTTCTGGTGCACCAGGTGGGAATCGAACCCACACGCCCTTTCGGGCACGAGGACCTAAACCTCGCGCGTCTGCCTGATTCCGCCACTGGTGCGTGACGGCCGCACGGTAGCGCTCCGGTCCCGTCAGGTCAGCAGCAGACCGTGCGTGTCGCCGTAGCCGTTGGCCTCGTAGGCGTCGGCCGACTCGTCGTCGAAGAATCGACCGCCGGTGGCGAGGTAGCGGAACCGGTAGCGACCGCCCTTCGGCAGGGTGAGCGCGGCGGATCGGGTGCCGTTCGACCGGACCTTCAGCGGGGTCGACCCGGGGTTCCAGGCGTTGAAGTCGCCGACCACCGAGACCGGGCCCACTTCGGCCGGCACGGCGAAGGTGACCTCGAGGACGATGAGCGCTGCTCGACGACCGCACCGCGCCTACCGTGACGCCGTGCGCATCGACGACCTGGCCACGCCTGCCCTCGTGGTCGACCTCGATGCCTTCGACCGCAACGTCGCCACCATGGCGGGCAGGTGGCCGGGCGCCACCCTGCGCCCGCACGTCAAGGCGTTCAAGTCCACCGCGCTGGCGCGACGGCTGGCCGACGCCGGCCATCATGGGTTCTGCTGCGCCACCATCCGGGAGATGGAGGGCATGGCCGCGGCTGGCCTCGGCGACGACCTGCTGCTGGCCAACGAGGTGCTCGATGCCGGCAGGCTCGGCGCCCTCGTCGATGCCGGCGCGCGCATCACCGTGGCGGTCGACTCCCCCGAGACCATCGCTGCGGCAGTGGACGGCGGGGTGCGCGAGGTGCTCATCGACGTGTGCGTCGGCCTCTCCCGCTGCGGGTGCGTGCCGTCCGACGCCGGGCCTCTGGCCGATCAGGCACGGGCCGCGGGGCTCACTGTGCGCGGCGTCATGGGCTACGAGGGCCACGTCGTCGGACTCGAGGACCGGGCCGACCGCGTCACCAAGGGCGACGAGTCGATGGCGATCCTGGCGGCCGCGCACGGCGTCGTCGGGGGCGACATCATCTCGGGCGGCGGCTCGGGGACGTGGGACCTGAACCACACCGTCACCGAGCTCCAGGCCGGTTCGTTCCTGCTGGGCGACACCGCCTACGCCAAGCTCGGCATGCCCTTCGAGCAGGCGTTGTCGCTGGTCGGCATCGTCATCTCGATCAACCGCGAGGGCGGCTGGGCGGTGGCCGACGTCGGGCTCAAATCGCTCGGCATGGACCACGGCAAGCCCTCGGTCGCCGACCCCCCAGGCGCCAGGGTCTGGATCACCTCGGACGAGCACCTCACGATCGGCCCGCCCAAGGACCAGACCGGCCCACCGGCCCGCATCGGCGACCGCGTGCGGGTGATCCCCGCCCACGTCGACCCCACCATCGCCTACCACGAGCGCATGTACGTGACCCGGGGCGACGAGGTCGTCGACACCTGGCCGGTCGACCTCCGCAACTGGTAGCCGTCACGCCAGCAGCGAGGCCAGCGACCGGAACGCACGGCCTCGATGGCTGATGGCGTGCTTCTCCTCAGGCGACAGCTCGGCGAACGTGCGCGAGCCGGGTGACCCGTCGGAGTGGTCGGGGATGAACACCGGGTCGTACCCGAACCCGAACTTCCCCCGTGGCTCGAGCGCGATCGAGCCGGTCACCACTCCCTCGGCCACCACCTCGTCACCGTCTGGATCGTGCATGAGGGCGACGGTGCGGAACAGGGCCCGGCGCGACCACGCCTCGCGGGCCCCGATGCGGTCGAGCTCGCGGCGCAGCTTGGCCACGTTCTCCTCGTAGGTGGCGTGCTCGCCGGCATAGCGGGCCGAGTAGACACCCGGAGCGCCGCCGAGCACCGGGACCTCGAGCCCGGTGTCGTCGGCCACCGACGCCATGCCGGTGGCCTTCGTGATGGCCACGGCCTTGAGGCGGGCGTTGCCTTCGAGCGAGGGGGCGTCCTCGACGACGTCGGGGATCTCCGGAGGGCGGGGAACCAGCTCGAACGCGTCGCCGAGGATGGCCCCGATCTCGGCCGCCTTGTCCGGGTTGGCCGAGGCCACCACCAAGCGGAGCCGGGCCACGGTCAGCCCTTGCGCTTGGGCCGCGGCTCGGGCTCGTCGGCGAGCAGCTGGCTCTGCAGCGAGACGATGCGGCCGATGCCCAGCTCGGCCAGGGCCAACAGGTCGTCGAGCTCGGTGCGGCTGAAGGCCATGCCCTCGGCCGTGCCCTGCACCTCGATGAACCGACCCGACTCGGTCATGACCACGTTCATGTCGACCTCGGCGGTCGAGTCCTCGACGTAGGGCAGGTCGAGCAGGGGGACGCCGCCCACGATGCCGACCGACACCGCGGCACACGCCTCGCGCAGCGGGTTCTCCTTGATCTCGCCGCGCTGGACGAGGCGGGTGAGCGCGTCGTGCAGGGCGACGTACGCGCCGTTGATCGATGCGGTGCGGGTGCCGCCGTCGGCCTGCAGCACGTCGCAGTCGATGAGGATCTGACGCTCTCCGAGCACGGTCATGTCGCACACGGCGCGCAGCGAGCGACCGATGAGCCGCTGGATCTCGTGCGTGCGCCCGCTGGGGCTCCCCTTGGAGACCTCGCGACGGATGCGCTCCTCGGACGAGCCGGGGAGCATCGAGTACTCCGCGGTGACCCAGCCCTTGCCGCTGCCCTTCATCCAACGCGGCACGCCGTCGTCGACCGACGCGGTGCACAGCACCATGGTGCCGCCCGCCTTGACGAGCACCGAGCCGTCGGCCTGGGTGGTGAAGTCTCGTTGGAACGAGACGGGTCGCAGCTCGTCGGGCTCGCGTCCGTCATGTCTCACAGGGTGTACCTCTCGTTGGTGATGGCGATCTCGATCGGGGCGCCGAACGCCTCGGCACCCTCCTGTCGATACGCCTCGGGGTCGCCCCCGGGCCACAGGTGGGTGAGCACCAAGCGTCCCACGCCGGCAGCCTTCGCCATGACGCCGGCCTGGCGGGCGCTCAGATGCAGCACGCCGGGGCCTTCCTGGTCGGCCAGGTTGGTGGCCTCGCAGAGGGCCAGGTCGATCCCGTCTCCAAGAGACGAGAACGACCAGCCCGGGCCGGTGTCGGCCGAGTAGGCCAGCGACGAACCGCCCTCGACGTCGTCGACCCGCACGGCCAGCGTCTCCACGTAGTGCTCGGTCCGAGCGAACGTCAGGTGCAGCCCACCGATCTCGACCGCCGACCCGTCGCGCACGTCGTGCCACACCATGGTGGGGCTGATCCCCGACGAGAGCGCCTCGGCCAGCGCGTAGGTCTCGGCTGTGCCGTAGACGGGCAGCCCCTCGAGCCCGAGTCCGTACTGCAGCGCGACCTCCAAACCGGTCAGATCCGTCCAGTGGTCGGGGTGACGGTGGGTCAGCACCACAGCCGAGACCTCACCGAGGCCGATGTGGCGCTGCAGGTTGGCCAACGAGCCCGGCCCCATGTCGATGACCACGTTCACCCCGCCACCCTGCACGAGGTAGCCGCTGCAGGCACCTCCCGCTCCGGGGTAGCTACCGGATGTGCCCAGGATCGTCAGGGTCATCCCCACGTGATCGCCCCCGCGTGGTCGAGCTCAGGACCCAACAACTGTCGGCCCAACTGACGAAACCAGTCGACGTCCCCCGACGACAGGAAGGTGTGACGCGCCGCCGCGTCCGGCGTTCGAGCCAGGCCGAGGTCGCCGAGCTGGCCGGCCATCGAGAACGCGGTCTCGTCCGCCGACGACACCAGCACGACGTCGCGCCCCATGACGTCGGCGATGGTACGGGCCAGGTACGGGTAGTGGGTGCAGCCCAACAACAGGGTGTCGATGCCGGCATCCTGCATCGGCGCGAGCAGGCGCTCGGCCAGCACGTGCACCTGGTCGCTGGACGTCTCGCCCCGCTCGACGAACTCCACGAATCCCGGACAGGCCGCGCAGGTGAGCTTCACCCCGGCGTGCGCGTCGGCCACCGCCTGCTGGTAGGCCCCCGAGCCGATGGTGCCGACGGTGCCGATCACCCCGACGTGCCCGTTGCGGGTGGCCGACACGAGCGATCTGACCCCCGGCTCGATCACGCCGACCACCGGCATCTCGAACTCGTCCTGCAGGTCACCCAACGCTGCCGCGGCAGCCGTGTTGCAGGCCACGACCACCATCTTGACGTCGTGCTCGTCGACCAGGTAGCGCGTGATCTCGCGGGCGAACTCCCGCACCTCGTCGAGCAGCCGCGGGCCATAGGGGTAACGGCCGGTGTCGCCGACGTACACGAGGTGCTCGGCTGGCAGCAGGTCGATGAGGGCTCGGGCCACCGTCAGGCCGCCGAACCCGCTGTCGAACATCCCGATCGGCCGCTCATCCACTGCCCCGCAGGCTACGCCCCGACCCACCCGGATACCGGGAGCCGTACCGGACGACACCTCGGACGCGCCGGTGCGACCGCGGGTTCGGGCTCCGCGGTCGGTCGGCGTCGGGTCGGTGGGGTGATGCTGCTCGGGCTGGGGTGGTCAGGCCGGGCAGAGGTGGAGGGCCGGGTGGTCGGTGGGACTTCGGCCTCGGTGGCGTTGGCTGTGGAGCGTGTCACCGGACGGTGTGGTCCAGGAGAACCATTCGTCGCCGGTGGCGGTCATGGTCCACCCGCGTCGGTGGGTGACGCCGTGGTGGTATCTGCAGAGCAGGGCGAGGTTGGACATGTCGGTCGGGCCGTCGTCGTTCCACCAGATGACGTGGTGGGCGTCGCACCAGTCGGCCGGGCAGTCACAGCCCGGGAAGATGCAGCCGCCGTCGCGATTGGCCAACGCCCGGCGTTGCCGCCGGTTGGCGAGACGGATCTCGCGGCCCATGTCGAGCGGGACACCCAGGCTGTCGACGATCAACGCGGTGATGACCGGGTCGCACAGCAACATCTCGGTGACAGCGGGATGGACGTGGTGGTCATGGGGGGTCTCGGCCGGTCCGCAGCACTCCTCGAGCGGGTTGGCGACTGCGTTGCCCACCCAGTCGACCGGCCGGTACGGATCGAACACCTCGAACCCGTCGGCCGCGTCGCCAGACGTGCTGGGCAGGTCGGTCAGCGGGGTGCGCTCGGTGGCTTCGATGATCAAGGTGACATCGACAACCGGACCCGTCGTGTGTTCCTGATCGACCACCGACCCGCGGCGCACCAACTCGACCAGCGCCATGGCCAGGAGGGTGGCCCGACCCGGCATCGGGAGATCGGAGGTCCGGGCCACGTCGTTCTTCAACCGGTGGAACTCGCGGTCGGCCTGCGCTTCGACCAACTCACGGACCGCCAGCGCATCAGCACCGACCAGATCCGCAGTCAACCGGGTCAATCCCTCGTCGAACGTCGTGAACCGGGCCCGCAACCGGTCACGATCCTTCGCCGGGTCATACCCGCCGTCCTGATCCAACAACACGACGGTCTGCTCGACCTGATGCTTCCAGTCCGCGAACGACGTCCCCGCCGCCTTCTCGACCCACAAGCTCTGCGTGGCCGCGACCTGATCACCGACCCGGGGGTTCGCCGCCGCCTCGGCCAACACCGAAGCGTGATCCATGCTCATCGATCCTTCGACCACCGCCGCATCGACCACCGGCAACTGCCGCAACCGCACCCCGAGATGGGCCAACCGTGCGATCGGCCGACGATCGACCTTCGCCTGGGACGCGACCCACTGCGGCGTCTTCAAACCGAAGCACCGATCCGTCACCCCCCGGACCCGGAGCTCACCCAGCACGTGCGCCTCGGCCACCTCGAACGCCGAACGAGCCGCCCGCAACTCGACCTCCGCAGCCAACAACTCCTCATCCGACGCAAACGCAACATCGTCACCGGCGGCCTGACTGCACTCCCTGGTGATCGTGGCGGCGTCGAACATGGATGCTACGATAGCCGCCACTTCACCTCATATCAACATGAATGGTCATAATATCAGCGCCATACCGCCCGCACCCACGCTCAGCGAGCGGTAGCTCACCCTCACCAGCCGCCCCTTGACGAATCGTCAATAAATTCTATTCTTCGACCTGATCCACCTGATCGACAGATCGAACAACGCATTCGGACCGAGCCGGTAGCCGGCAAGGGGGGAACCCGATGACCAGCCTGCGCGGCGCAGCCGCCATCGTCGGCGTCAGCGATGCCGCCTCGCCGACCGGCGTGCTCGAGCTGCACGGCCGGGCTCTCGAGGCGGCCATGATCCAAGAGGCACTCGAGGATGCCGGCCTGACCATCGGCGACGTCGACGGTGTCTGCCACTCGTTCTCGTCGATGGGCCTGGCCGAGTACCTCGGCATCCATCCCGTCTTCACCGACTCGACCAACACCGGCGGGTCGAGCTTCGAGATCCACGCGGAGCACGCCGCCGCGGCCATCAACGCCGGCCTCTGCGAGGTGGTGGTCAGCGTGTACGCCTCGACGCCCCGCGGCGATCGTGCCCGCGGCGTCGGCTGGACCCGCCCCAACATGCCCGGCCCCAACCCGATGCTCGAGTGGGAGCTCCCCTACGGCCTGCGCCTGCCCATGGGGCCCTACGCCATGGCCGCCAGCCGCCACATGGCCGACTTCGGGACCACCTCCGAGCAGCTCGCCCAGATCGCCGTCAGCACCCGTGAATGGGCCGCGCTGCAACCCGCGGGCCCGCTATCGGGACCCGATCAGCATCGACGACGTGCTCGCCTCGCCGATGCAGACCTCGCCGCTGCACCTGCTCGACTGCTGCCTGGTGACCGACGGGGCCGGCGCCTTCGTGATGACCAGCGCGGAGCGGGCCAAGGACCTGCGCCGACCACCCGTCTACCTCCTCGGCGCCGGCACCTGCCACGACCATTCGATGATCAGCGAGATGCCAGATCTCACGACGACCCCCGGCGTCGTCTCGGGTGCGAACTCGTTCCGGATGGCCGGCATCAAGCCCGACGACGTCGACGTGCTCATGGGCTACGACAGCTTCACGATCACGGCCTTGCTGCACCTCGAGGACCTCGGCTTCTGCGCCAAGGGCGAGGGCGGCCCGTTCGTGATGGACGGCAAGACCGGACCCGGTGGATCGCTGCCGATGAACACCAACGGCGGCGGGCTCTCGTACACCCACCCGGGCATGTACGGCATGTTCCTGATCGTCGAGGCGGTGCGCCAGCTCCGGGGTGAGGCCGGGAGGCGGCAGGTGCCCGACGCCGAGGTCGCGGTGGCCCACGGCTCGGGGATGGTCCTGTCCTGCATGTCGACCCTCGTCCTCGGAACGGAGGCGACCCTCTGATGCCTGATCACCAGAAGCCCACAGGCCAGGAGCCGCGGCGCATCGAGCCGCCGGTCACCGAGACGTCCCAGCCGTTCTGGGACGCGACCCGCGAGCAGCGCTTCCTGCTCCAGTGGTGTGTCGACTGCAATCTGCCGATCTGGTTCCCCCGAGAGGTCTGCCCTGGTTGCATGGGCTCGGCCCTCGAGTGGCGGCCGGCCAGCGGGCTGGGCGTCGTCTACACGATGACCGTCGAGCACAAGCCGCAGAACCCGGCCATCGGCGGCGATACGCCCTACGTCGTGGCGCTGATCGACCTCGACGAGGGAGCCCGCATGATGAGCAACGTGTTCGGCTGCCCGCCGGGCGACGTCTACGTCGGCATGCCGGTGCGGGTGGCATGGGACGAGCTCTCCGACGGACGACACCTCCCGGTCTTCGAGCCTCGACCGCAGGACCTCGTCGGGACGGACCCGTCATGACCCTCGAGATCGACCTCGGCCCGGCAGCCACCGCGTTCCGCGACGAGCTCCGCGAGTGGCTGGCGGAGAACCACCCGCCCGAGCTCGAGGGCGTCGACGCCCAGCAGCTGGCGTTCGGCGACGTGCCCGGTCTCCGGGACTGGACCCGCAAGCTGCACGAGGCCGGCTACCTGTGTGTGTCGTGGCCCACCGAGTACGGCGGTCGGGGCCTGACCGGCGTCGAGGTGGCGGTGATGAACGAGGAGTTCGCGAGGGCCGGTGTCCCCGCGTCACCCGCGGCATGGGCGAGTGGCTCGTCGGCCCGTCCATCATCGTGTGGGGCACCGACGAGCAGAAGGCGTACTTCCTGCCGCGGATCATCGATGGCACCGACCGCTACTGCCAGGGCTTCTCCGAACCCGACGCGGGATCCGACCTGGCCTCGCTCAGCACCCGCGGCGTGGTCGACGGCGACGAGGTCGTCATCACCGGGCAGAAGGTGTGGACCTCCGGGGCGACCGTCGCCAACATGATGTTCTGCCTGTGCCGCACCGATCCCGACGCGCCCAAGCACCGCGGGATCTCCTACGTGCTCACCCCGATGCGGCAGGACGACGGCTCGTCGAACGGCTTCGAGCTCCGCCCGATCCGTCAGCCCACCGGCAGCTCGCACTTCACCGAGACGTTCATCACCGAGGCGCGCGCTCCCCTGTTCAACGTCATCGGTGGGCTGCACAACGGGTGGCGGGTCACCATGACGACGCTCGGCAACGAGCGCGGCGGCAACGCCACCACCCAGCACGTGCAGTACACGAAGCAGTTCTGGGACGTCGTCGACCTCGTGCGCCGATCGGGCCGGTGCGATGACCCGCTCGTGCGCCAGCAGCTGGCGTGGGCCTACACCCACTGCGAGATCATGCGGTTCCAGGGCCTGCGCGTGCTGTCCGACGTGGTGGCCAAGAAGGAGCCGGGCCCGGCGTCGTCGATCAACAAGATGTTCTGGTCGGAGTACGCCCAGCGCTTCGCCGAGATCGTCGTCAACCTGCGAGGCGCCGACGGCATGGTGATGGCCCAGCATCCGCAAGAGGGGTACCAACCCGACCGCTGGCAGACGTCGTTCCTCTCCACCCGGTCGGTCACCATCTGGGGCGGCACCGCGCAGGTGCAGCGCAACATCGTCGGCGAGCGGGTGCTCGGACTGCCCAAGGAACCCGATCCCGCGAAGACCGCGAAGGCCAGTGATCGATCCGGAGCCGAGTCGTGACCGCGGCCGAGCAGGAGACCCCCGAGGAGCGCCGCACGCGGTTCTCCCGCAACGGCATGACCCTGGCGTGGTGGGCCGAGCAACGGCCCGACGAGCCCGCGTTCGTCGCTCCCAGCGGGTCGCGCACGTTCGCCCAGCTCAACGGCAACGCCAACCGCCTCGTCCGGGCCCTGCGGCGACGGGGCCTGGGCGACGGCGATGCGATCGCGCTCGCCTGCGGCAACCGGGCCGAGTTCGCGGAGACGGTCAACGCCGCGTCGCGCGCCGGGTTCCGCATCACGACCGTGAACTGGCACCTCACCGGCGAGGAGGCCGGCTACATCATCGGCAACTGCGAGGCCAAGGCCCTGATCGCCGACGCGGCCGTGGCCGAGATGGCAGCCGGGTCGATGGCCGAAGCTCCAGGGTGCCGCGTGCGGCTGGCCGTGGCCGGCCCCATCGACGGCTTCGAGCCCTACGACACCGCGCTGGCGATGGAGGACGGCGTCCGACATCGACGACCCCACGCCGGGCAGCTCGATGCTCTACACGTCGGGCACCACCGGCAAGCCGAAAGGCGTGCACCGGGCGGTGAAGCCGGGCGCCGGCGCGCCGCCCGTGCTCAACATCTACGGCTACGACGAGGCCGGTGGCGACGTCCACCTGTGCACCGGGACCGCTCTACCACGCTGCCCCCCTGGCCTTCTCGCTCACCATCCCCCACGCGTTCGGTGCCACCGTCGTGGTCATGGAGAGCTGGGACGCGCGTCGGGCACTCGACCTGATCGACGAGCACGGCGTGACCCACACCCACATGGTCCCGACGATGTTCCACCGCCTGCTCTCCCTGCCGCCCGCCGAGCGCGACGACTTCTCGGGAGCCACCCTCCGCCACGTGCTGCACGGCGCGGCGCCGTGCCCCGTGCCGGTCAAGTCCCGCCTGATCGACTGGCTCGGACCCATCGTGTGGGAGTACTACGCGGCCACCGAGGGGGTCGGCAGCTTCGTCGACTCGGCGACGTGGCTCAGCAAGCCGGGCACCGTGGGCCGGCCCATCGCCGCGGACCAGGTGATGATCGGCGACGAGGACGGCAACCCGCTGGCCGCGGACGAGATCGGCCTCGTCTACATCAAATCCCCGCCGGGTGCCGCGTTCGACTACTTCAACGACCCGGAGAAGACGGGCCGCTCGTACCGGGGCGACTACTTCACCCTCGGCGACGTCGGCCGGCTCGACCCCGACGGCTTCCTGTTCCTCACCGATCGATCGGCCGACCTGATCATCTCGGGGGGCGTGAACATCTATCCGGCCGAGGTCGATGCCGTGCTCCTCGACCACCCCACGGTCGGCGATGTCGCCACCATCGGGGTGCCGGACGCCGAGTGGGGCGAGTCGGTGAAGTCGGTCGTGGAGCTGCAGCCCGGCCTCGAACCGAGCGACGCGCTGGCTGACGAGCTGATCGAGTTCTGCCGCGCCCACCTGTCGCACTTCAAGTGCCCGCGCACCGTCGACTTCGTCGAGCAGCTGCCCCGCCAGGACAACGGCAAGATCTACAAGCGCCGCCTCCGCGAGGCCTACGCCGCCGCGAGCGGGGGGTCGATCTGATGCATCGCGTCGATGACCGATCGGCCCAGGAGGTCGACGATCCGATCGGTGATCAACTCCTCGACGCGGCCAGCCGGGTCTTCGCCCGAGAGGGCTACGAAGGCACCAAGATCCTCGACATCGTCCGTCAGGCCGGCCTGTCGACCGGTGCGATCTACTCACGGTTCCGCTCGAAGAACGACCTGCTCCGGGCCGCCGTGATCCGCTCGACCGCGGCACTCGACCATGCTGGCGAGGGAGCCCGCCGCCTCGCCGACGTGCTGGCTGGCAGCTCCGTGCTGCGGCGTGGTGCCCTGTCCGACAGCGAGGCCGTCCGCATCGAGGCCTACGTCACCGCCCGGCGGGAGCCAGAGGTCGCCCAGGCACTGGCCGACGCCCACGACCGCTGGCACGAGGCCATGCTCCCGCTGGTCGAGTCGGCCCGAGCCGACGGCTCGCTACGCCCCGATGCCGATCCCGAGGCGGTGCTGTTCCTGTTCCGCACGCTCTACCTCGGCGTGCTCCTGCACCGCGGTTCCGGTCTCCCCGGTCCCGACCCCGATGCCTGGGAGTCGCTGCTGCACACGATCAACGACAGCCTCGCCACCCGACCTCCGAGAGACGCACTCAAGCAGTCGGCACGGTCGCACTGACAGACCGGTCTGCGGGCCGGGCCAGGAACAGCAGCGCGATCGGCACGACCACGTTCAGGGCCAGTCCCCCGAGCGCGGCGAAGAGGTCGCCCGTGTCGTAGGGATCGGTGTGGGTGGCGTGGTAGACGAGGTGCGGCACGCTGTAGACGAGCCAGGCCACGGCGGTGACCCGCACCAGCAGCGAGTCGAGCCTGACCAGAGCCACGGCGGTCACGGCGAACAGCGCCAGGTTCAGCGCACCGACGTCACGGACCAGGTGCTCGTTGTAGGCGCCGTCGATGGCGATCCAGGACTGGCCGATCCCGGGGAAGTTCTCGTACCAGTTGCCGCGGCGCGAGCGTGGCCCACGCGCCGAGCAGCAGCGCCGGCCAGGCCAGCACGAAGAGCAGGACCCGCATCAGCATGGGACGGTTCATGGATCCCCCGTTGTCCGACTGGTCAGACCTTCTGGGCCTGATCAGAAGTAGATGATCTTCTCGGCCCGCTCGACGACGTCGTCGATGTCGTCGGTCCACGCGCCGGTGGAGAGGTACTTCCAGCCGCCGTCGCAGACGATGAACACGATGGTGCCGGTCTCGATCTGCTCGGCCACCCGGGCCGCGCCGGCCAGGGCCGCTCCGGCCGAGATGCCGGAGAAGATGCCGACCTCGCTGAGCCGACGGGTCCACTCGATCGACTCGCGGGGCCGCACGATGCGCTTGCCGTCGAGCAGGTCGGCGCCGTCCCACTTCTCGTAGACCTCGGGGATGTAGCCCTCGTCGAGGTTGCGCAGGCCCTCGACCTTCTCGCCGAGCGGCGGCTCGACGGCCAGCAGCTTGATGTCGGGGTTCTGCTCCTTGAGGAAGCGGCCGACGCCCATCAGCGTGCCGCTGGTGCCGAGGCCGGCGACGAAGTGGGTGATCTCGGGGCAGTCGCGCCAGATCTCGGGGCCGGTGGTCTCGTAGTGGGCCCGGGGGTTGGCCTCGTTGGCGTACTGGTACAGGAACGCCCACTCGGGGTGCTCGTCGGCCAGGGCCTGGGCCCGGCGCACGGCGCCGTTCGACCCCTCGTCACCCGGTGAGTCGATGATCTCGGCGCCGAAGACCTCGAGCAGCTGGCGGCGCTCGACCGACACGTTCTCGGGCAGCACGATCTTGATCGGGTAGCCGCGGATCTTGGCGATCATGGCCATGGCGATGCCGGTGTTGCCCGATGACGACTCGATGAGCGTCTGGCCCGGCTTCAGCGTGCCGTTCGCCTCGGCCTCGAGGATCATGTTGAGGGCGATGCGGTCCTTGACCGAGCCGGCCGGGTTCTGGCCCTCCATCTTGGCCAGGATGCGCACCGCGGGGTTGGGGCTGAGCTGGCTGACATCGACCATCGGCGTGTTGCCGATCATGTCGAGCACGGACTTGTAGACGGCCATTGGATCGGGCTCCACGAGGGTCGGGACGTCGGGTCTGGCAGGTCGAATGCTGACCACTTCGGTAGGGAATCTACCGCTCTTCGACGACGACCGGCTCCTCGGCGATGGTCGCCGTCGACGATGCGGTAGCTGCGCAGCACGGGGGCCTCGCGCTTGAGCGAGACGATCACGTAGTGCCACGTCGGGTCGGGGGCCTGCGCGACGTCGGTGGGCGACGGGTAGGCCTCGGTGTGGGTGTGGCTGTGCATCACCCCGATGATCTCGAGGCCGTGGTCCTCGGCGTCACGGTCGGCCCGCAGGTGCTCCTTCGGGTCGACCGTGTAGATCCGACTCGACTCGGCCGCGTTGCGGGTGGCGTAGAACTTCTCGACCCGGGCCAGCACCGGGTTGCCGGCCATGAGCCCGCATGCCTCGTCGGGCAGCCCGTCGTAGGCGTGGCCGATCATCTGCCGGTAGCTGAGGCGGTCGAGGCGGAGCACGAGCGGTGAGGCTATCGGCGGCCGGACTCGCGGTGGTGCGTCGAGAGGAACGCCCACACCTCGAAGGATGCGTCGTAGTTCGGGTTGGGCTCGCCGACGGTGATCCCGCTGAGCGGACGGCCCTGGCTGCCGGGCCAGGCGTGGGGACTGCCGGCGATGACCACGAAGCGGATCTCGGTGCCTTCGCCGCACCCCGACCAGGTGGTGACGGTGACGTCGCCGTGCTGGGCGACGCCGGGGTGGTCGGGGCAGTCGTCGGCCACGGCCAGGGTGGCGGCGCCGTCGCGCGGAGGTGGGTGGCTCCCGCCCGACAGGGTGCGGGACCCGCGCCCGCCGTCGATCGGCACGTTGTCATCTGCGGTGCCGTTGATCTGGATCACCGAGACGGGTCGACCCGGGGTGCAGGCGTCGATCTCGATTGCTCCCGAGACGATGCCCACCGCGGCGATCTTGTCGCTCAACTCGCAGGCCAGCCGATACGACAGCATCGCCCCGTTCGAGTGGCCCGCGGCGTAGACCCGGCTGGGGTCCACATGGTGGTCCTGTTCCACCTGGTCGATGAGGGCAGCGATGAACGCCACGTCGTCGACGTCGTCCTTCTCGGCCCGACCGCAGCAGGTACCGGCGTTCCAGGTGCGGAGCTTGTCGTCGCTGCCGAGGACGCTGAGCCCGACGCCGTCCGGATAGACGATCAGGAAGTGGTTGGCCTCGGCCACCCGGTCGAAGCGGCTGTTGCCCTCGAACTGGGTGCCCCATCCGCCGCCTCCGTGCAGGCCGATCCCGACCACCGCACGCGGCCATGCCGACACCGACGAGCGCCACGACCAGGACGGCGATCATCCGCCGGGACTCGACTCGGAGCTCGACTCGGGAAGAGGGCGTGGGACGAGCATCGGCGCGGGACATGAAGATCCCGTGGCCGAGATGTGAGGAGGCGATCAGGGCCGGTTGGCCAGGTCTTTCAGCAGGGCACGGGTGCGGGCCATGGAGGCCTTTCGATCGTCGCCCACTGCGAAGTGCGCGGCCCACACGTCGGTGGCGCCGGCCTCGAACAGGGCCTCGATGCCGGCGGTGACGGCCGCCTCGTCGCCGACGATGGCGGCATCGGCCGGCCCGTCGGCCTCCCCGATGTCGAGCAGCCGGCGGTAGTTCGGCAGCATCCCATAGCCGGCGAACTGCTCTGCCGCCGTCTGGCGGGCCTCGTCGACGTCGTCGTGCACCGCCATCGGCAACCCGGCCACGATGCGCGGCGCCGGGCGACCAGCCGCCTCCGCCGCGGCCCGCAGGCGCGGCGCCACGTGCACCTCGATGGCCTTGGCCGTGCCCATCCAGAGGATGGTGCCGTCGGCCGTCTCGCCCGCCACCCGCAGCAGGCGAGGGGCCAGCGCGGCCACCAGCACCGGCACGGGCGGATCGGGAACGGCCCCGCCCCGGGGGACGTGCACCTGGTAGTCCTCACCGTCGAAGTCGACCGAGCCGTCCCGCAGCAGCGCGGAGAGCACCCGTACGTACTCCTCCGTGTGGCGACCCGGGTGGGCGTAGGAGTAGCCGTAGACGGACTCGATGACCGGCTCGTGCGAAGGGCCGATGCCCAGCGTGAAGCCCGGTCGGCCCATGCCCGCCACCACCGATGCGGCCCGCAGCGCCATGAGCGCCGGGTGCGAGGTGTACGTCTGCAGCACCGAGGTGCCCAGCTCGATGGTGGTCGTCGCCCGTCCGGCCAGCGCCATGGCGACCAGCGGGTCGCCGGCCACCGCGCTGGCGTACCAGAGGCTCGAGAACCCGTCGGCCTCCGCCTTCTGCGCCTGCTCGATCATCCGCTCCGGAGAGCGGCCCCCACCCGACAGTCCGATCTTCATGCGCGCACCCTACTGCTGCAGTTCGCCTGGGTCCTTGGCCGAGTAGCCGACCTCGAAGAAGCCCCGGATCGGGTGGCCCATGTTGATGTTGTGCTCGAACGGCCCCGGAGTCGATCCGGGTCGCCGATCGGCAGCTTCAGCCAGACATCGTCGGCCCGACCCGGCGCGGTGTTCGGGTCGTACACGCGGATGGTCAGGTTCGCGTCGTCGTCGAGGTCATAGCCGTAGGCCAGCACCTGGTGGTTGTGCCCGAGATCCCCCGGGTTGCGCGACTCGACCGTCACGAGACCCATCGGGCAGAGCCGGCCTGCGTCGAGCGAGGCCTGCACCTTCGGCCACTCGTCGACCAGCGTCCGGCGCCACACGCCGCGCCGGGTGATCGAGAAGAAGCTCTGGTCACGATCGCTGGTGTTCATCCAGCAGAGGTACTTGAGCACGCCGTTGGGGATGTCCCAGCTGTCGATGAGCCGCCGGACGATGTAGTGGAAGAGCGGCGAGTCGGCCGGGGGCGGCGAGGTGTCGGGGAACGCCGGCCGGCCGAACGTGCGGAGGTCGAGCACCGTGAAGACCATGCCGCCGCAGACCCCGTTGCTGGCATCGCCGATGTTGACCGAGCCGTAGACCGGCACCCGCACCGACACGTCCGGCTGCGACGGGAACGAGTTGGCGAACGCCAGTCCGCAGTGGCCGGGGGTGAAGTCGGGGACCCGCACGATGGCGCCCATGTCGGGCCATGGTAGGACCCGCGGCGGTAGCCTCGTCAGTCCCATGGCCTCCCCCTCCAAGTCCTCGAAGTCCGCCGGCCCCCGCGCCGTCGCCACCAACCGCCAGGCACGGCGCGACTACGAGATCGTCGACACCTACGAGGCCGGCATCGTGCTGCAGGGCAGCGAGGTCAAGTCGCTGCGCGAGGCCAAGGTGCAGCTGGCCGAGAGCTTCGCCCGCATCGACGGCCACGAGATCTACCTGGTCGGCCTGCACATCTCGGCCTACAGCCACTCGGGCCAGGCCGACGGCCACCTCGCCGAGCGCCAGCGCAAGCTGCTGCTGCACCGGGGCGAGATCGACAAGATCAAGGTCAAGGTCGAGCAGGACCACCTCAACCTCATCCCCCTCTCGCTCTACTTCAAGGACGGTCGGGCCAAGGTCGAGCTCGGGCTCGGTCGGGGCCGCCGCCAGCACGACAAGCGCCAGGTCATCGCCAAGCGCGACGCCGATCGCGAGGCCGCCCGGGCCATGTCGAACGCCCGCACCGGCAAGAACCAGGCCTGACGAACCCGGCCTGAGGTGCCGCCGGATCGGCCCACCATGATGTGACGTTCGACATGATGTGACGTTCGGCATCGCTGGCGGCGCGGTTGGGTAGAGGGTCCGCCATGACTTCGTCGAGCATCGACCGCGACTCGAACGACGGGTACCGGCACAGCGAGCGCAGGGTCGGCCCACGACTGGCCTCGAGCGAGTGGGCGGTGCGCCTCGGGCGAGCAGGTCTGGCCGCAAGGGGCGTGCTGTACCTGACGGTCTCGCTGCTCACCTTCCGCATCGCCATGGGCGAGGCGGGTGCGACCGCCGACAAGCAGGGCGCGTTGGTCACGCTCGTGCAGCAGCCGTTCGGCCGCTGGATCCTCGTCCTCACCGCGATCGGGCTGGCGGCCTACGCGCTCTGGTGCGTCCTCAAGGCCTTCCTCGTCCAGGAGGACTCCGAAGCGAAGGCCTGGGCCAAGCGGGCCGGCTGCATCGGGCGGGCGGCCATCTACGGCTCGGCGTTCGTGGCGGCCATCTCCGTGCTGCAGGCCGAGCCGCAGACCAGCACCAACCAGAAGGGCCAGGGCTGGAGCGCCACGGTGCTCGGGTGGCCGGGCGGTCGTACATCGTGGGCATCGCGGGACTGGCCGTGATCGGTGCCGCGGTGTGGAACGGCTACCGGGCGGTCTCACGCAAGTTCGAGGAGCACTTCGACCGCGGCGAGATGTCCGAGCGCACGTGGCGCACCGTCGGCGCCATCGGCGTGGGTGGGCTGCTCGGGCGGATGGTGGCGTTCCTGGCGGTCGGGTGGTTCGTGGTGAAGGCAGCCGTCGAGTTCGACCCCATCCGAGCCGGTCGGGCTCGACCAGTCGCTGCGGACCCTTCAGTCGATGTCCTACGGGCCCTGGATCATCGTGCTGGCTGCCGTCGGCCTGGGCCTGTTCGGCCTCTACTCGTTCGCCGAGGCCCGGTGGCGCGACCTGCCCGACTGAGGAACTCCCGCCCGCTCCACGCGGTGCGCGGGTAGGGTGGCGCAACCCCGCCAGAGGCGGGACACAACTGAATCCGCAAGATCGCAGGACCGCAGTACACACGGGGCTGATCGGTTTCGACGTTGAGACCCGGAAGCCACATCGTGCGACCAGAGTTGCTCAGACTCTCTAAACGGGGCACCAAAAGAACCGCCGATGGCGAGTTCGCTCTCGCTGCCTAGTCACTAGACAACGCAGTATGAGAGTCACAGCGACCAGCAATGGCACGCGGGGCCTGTCCACTGCAGCCCGGCAACAGAAGCAGTGGAGGACCGCAGGGAGAGACCGCTGACGGCGAGAAAGACCGCTGACATCGGAGAAAGATCCGGCGGTGAGCGCAAGCTCAACTGACCCGGCGGTACGGCAGCCGTAGAGCCGTGATCCGGGGATGGTCGTATCACGGGTGGCAACCGCTCAGCGGACGAGGGTTCGATTCCCTCCAGCTCCACTTCCTCCAGGGCATCGCTGACCGACCGGACCGGAATGTCACCGTTGACATTGTGACAGCACGGTGACACGATCCGGCGATGTCCGACTACGACGCCATCGTCATCGGGGCCGGTCACAACGGGCTCACCGCCGCCGCGGTCATGGCCCGGGGCGGGCTGCGGGTGCTGTGCCTCGAGAAGAACCAGTTCACCGGAGGCATGGCGTCGACCACCGAGCTGATCCGCGGGTACCGGTTCGAGCTGGCCGGCTCGGTGCAGTTCCCGGTGCCGAACGAGATCTACGCCGACCTCGGGTTCGACGCCGTGCCCGATCTTCGAGCCGGACGTGCGCTCGGCCAGCATCGGCGAGGGCGACCAGGCGCCGATGATCTTCCACACCGATCCCGACGAGCTGGTCGACCCACCTCGTCCGAGCACCTCGGCCTCGACGCGGTGCTCGGGCTGGCCGAGATCATGAACTGGGCCCAGGCCCCGGCCCGGGCGCTCGGGCGCTTCGAGGTCCGCACGCCCCCGAAGTCGCTCGACGAGATGTTCGCCTGCGCCACCGACGAGGCCGAGCGCGAGGCCATCCGCACCGCGCTGTTCGGCACGGTCATGGACGTCGATCGACCGCTACCTCCCCGACCCGGTGCGCCACGCCCAGATGCGGGCCTGCTGGCCTTCCTGTCGGTGAACTCCACCTTCCGCGGGCCCTACACGCCGGGCAGCGCGCTGTGCATGGCGTTCGCGCTCGGCGTCGCCCGGCGAGGACGCGGCCATGTCGAAGGTGCGGGGCGGCATCGGCGCCATGTCCGATCACGTCCGCGACCTGTTCGAGCGCAGCGGCGGCGAGCTGCGCAAGCACACACGGGTGACCCGGATCCTGGTGCGCGGGCGGCCGGGTCGGCGGCGTCGAGCTGTCCGACGGCGAGACGATCACCGCGCCGGTCGTCGTGTCGAACCTCGACGCCACCCACACGTTCACCGAGCTGATCGACCGGGCCGACCTGCCCGACGCGTTCGCCCAGCGGGTCGAGGCCATCGACCACCGCGCCGCGTACTTCCAGATGCACTTCGCGCTGACGCGAGCTGCCCGAGCTCACCGGCCCGAACGCGGTGCTGAACGAGGGGGAGCTGCGGTCGACGCTGTGCCTGTTCGGCACGCCCGAGGAGATGCAGCGCGACTACGAGACCTGCCTGCGCGGCGAGGTGCCGGCCGCTCCCCCGGTGTCGCTCGGCATCCCGTCGCTGCTCGACCCGTCGCTCGCACCCCGAGGGCCGCCACGCCGCCAGCGCGTTCGCGTTCTACGCGCCGATCGGGACGGGCCACGAGGACAAGGTGCGCCTGCGCGACGAGATGGCCGAGCGGATCGTCGAGCGGATCGCCGCCGTCGCCCCGAACTTCCCCGACTCGATCGAGCGCCAGATCAGCTACCCGGCCTACAGCTACGAGCTGATGTTCGGCTGCACCGGCGGCGACTTCACCCACGCCCTGCTGCACCCCGAGCTGATGGGCCCGTTCCGTCCCGGGCCACGCGGCTGGCCCGACAACGAGGTGCCGGTCGAGGGGCTCTACCTGTGCGGCGCCGGGTGCCACGGCGGGCCCGGCGTCACGTTCATCCCCGGCTACAACGCCGGCTACGCCGTGCTCGACGCCACCGCGTCGTCAGCCTGACCGCCGGCCTCAGCCGTCGTCGGCGGCGGCACCGAGCGTCTGAGGGAACGCCCGGTCGTAGCGAACCTGGCGCTCGACGACCGCCAGGTAGGCCGCCATCGCGAAGGCGAAGCTGGTGAACAGGCTCATGACGAAGAAGCCCCACGGCACGCGGATGCCGCGGCGGCGCCCGTCGACGATCGTCCAGAGCGGCAGCAGGATCACGTTGGCGATGATGTAGTCCTGCGCGGCGGAGTCGGCGGCCCAGTTCGAGAAGAGCGACTTGGTGAAGTGGATCCAGCTCGCCTTCGGCCCGAACTGCTGCACGTAGCGGATGTTGAAGTACCAGCCGAGCCCCACTGACACGGCGGCGATCACGTAGTAGAGCGCTTCCAGCGGGGTGACCCGGCGGCCGGCCCAGCGCCCGGCGAACAGCCGACGGTTGCGCCAGGCGACGAAGACCGTGGTGGCTCCGCCCAGCAGGGCGTGGATGATGAGTGACGCCATCGATCGGCTCCCCCTGGGTCGAGCTCAGCGGTCCGCGCAGCGTGTCATGCGTGCAGAACCGATGTCAATCGTGACATCAATGTCCTGAGGTCAGAGGTCGAGGCCGCGGTCCAGTGAGGCGAGCGCCAGGGCGGTGAGCCGCGAGAGCTCGTCGAGGTCGTGGTCGTCACCGGCCATCCAGCGATCGAGCGCGGTGAACACGGCGGCGGCGATGGCATGGGCCGCCACGCCGGCGAGGAAGCGGTCCGTCGGGATCGTCGACTGCATCGTCGAGCCGCTCGAGCAGGTGCGCCTCGATCTCGCGCCCGAGCTCGGACTGCACCCGCCGGATGTGGGGTTCGACCCTCCGGGCGTCGAGCTCGCCGGCGCGCAGGCGGGCGATCTCGCTGACGACCGCAGGGTCGTCAGGGAACGAGTCGATGGCGGTGAGCACCGACGTGGTGATCGGCTCCCGGCGGGGGCGGACCGAGAGCGCCCGGCGGAACCAGTCGAGCCGGGCCTCGTAGTCGGCGAAGAGCACCTCGTCCTTCGACGCGAAGTAGCGGTAGAAGGTCCGGGGGGTGACGCCGACATCGCCGGCGATGTCGGCGATGCTCGTGGCATCGAACCCGTCGGCCACGAACCGCCGGAGAGCGGCCTCGCGGAGCGCGTCACGCGTGCGCTCCCGACGGGTGGGCTCAGCCGCTCGGCTCACGGCGCGACCCTAGTCCCCAGGATCAGGAGGGCCCAGCGTCGCCGAGGTCCGGGTGGAGCCGCCGACCGATCCGACCCCGCACCGCGTCGGGGATGGCGACGGCTCGACGGGCGGTCGTGTCGAACGCCAGGTTCAGCACCGAGAAGACCGCGATCAGCTCGGCCCGGTCGATGTCGAAGAGCCAGTGACGACTGAGCATCGTCTTGGCCTGGATGTCGAGCTCGGCGCCGAAGCTCTGCACCCGGTCGCCCCGCCGCGCCGGGCGGGCCCACGACGCCCGGCTCTCCATGGTGGCGAACCCCATCTCGTGTCCGTCGGGGAGCGGCTCGAGCGGCCGGAACTCGGCCCCCGGCACGGGATCGCCGCCCCACATCAGCTCCCCCACCACGGTCGACGACACGAAGCCGTCGTCATCGGCCTCGACGTCGTCGCCGATCAACCGGACCTGGCGGATGGCCAGACCGCGCTCGCGGACGATCTCGAGCGACGGAGGCCGTGCTGTCGGGTCCTCGTCCAGGCTGATCGAGCGGGGCCGGCCGTGCTCGGGGAACGGCACCGTCGCCTCCTGCGCCGCCTCCACGATCCCCTCGGCGATCGTGATGCGCTCCTGCCGTGCTGGATCGGCCAGCTCGAACGACAGCACGAAGGTGGCCGCGACCTGGTCGGCGGCGGGGTTCACGAGCTCTTCGTACAGCCGGACCCGATCGCCCGACGCGTCGAGCACCCCACCCCGCACCTCGAGCGCAGCGCCCACCAGCTGCTCGCGGTGGTGGCGGACGTAGACGTCGCGCCCGACCACCACACGGTGGGCGTCGGAGGTCAGCCCGATCGAGGCGAGCAGCCCGTCGGCGCCGGTGCGGGCATGGGCGCCGTAGTACCGCACGTTCATGTGGCCGAGATGATCGATCTGGTCAGGCGTGACCTCGGTCTTGTGCAGCACGTCCACGACAGTCCCCTGGAGCTCGTCAGATGTGCGTGCTTGCTAGTCGACCGGCACGTGGGCGGACAAGCGGAGCCGCTGTGACGTCGGTCAGCCGGTCAGCAGGTCGGTCATCAGCAGGCCAGTCAGTCGGTGGGCCTCGATCCGGCGTGCCACGCCAGGGTGCGTTCCAGACCGTCGGCCAGGTCGGTGGTGGCGCTCCAGCCCAACACCTCCCGGGCCGACGTGACGTCGGCGATCAGCTCATCGATGTCGGCTGCGGCGGGGCGGTCCCCGTCGTCCCCGGTCGGCACGAGCTCCACCGAGGCCCCATGGGGCAGGGTCCCGTTCCGTGCCGTCAGCGTCGCAAGGGCCAGGTCATCGACCCGGGTCCCGGTGCCGCTGCCGATGTTGAAGGTGTGGAGCCCGCCGATGTCGAGGGTGGCGGCCCGCCACACCGCGGTGGCGAGGTCGTCGACGAAGCAGTAGTCGCGGATGCCGTCGAGCTTGCGCAACCGGATGCGATCGCCGGCCAGCGCCTGCTCGAGGATGAGCCCGAGGACGCCTTCGCGGCGCGCACCCGGGCCGTACACCGAGAAGGGCCGCAGGACGACGGCGTCGAGGCCGCCGGCGCGGACCGCGGCGCCGACCACGCTCTCGGCGCCGACCTTGGCCGCTGCGTAGGGCGACCGGGGTGCCATCGGCGCAGACTCGGCGACGGGATTGCGGGTGGGACGACCGTAGACCTCGGCCGACGAGATGTGGACGAGCCGAGGGATGGCGAGCTGCCGGCACAGCTCGACGATGGTGGCTGTGCCGACGACGTGTGCTCGGAGGGATTCGGCCGGCGACTCGAACGACGCCGCCACTGACGGCGGCCCGGCCAGGTGGATGACCACGTCCGCACCCTCGGCCACCGGGCGCAGGGCGTCGAGGTCGGCGATGTCACAGGCCACGGACGGGCCGGGGGACAGCGTCGCGGGCAGTGGTCGCTCGTCGGTGTGGACGATGCCCACCTGCGTCCGCAGCCGCACGGTGGGGGCCGCGTCGGAGGTCACGACCGCGACGCCGAGCATCCCGTTGGCCCCGGTGACGAGGACGTTCACGACCTCACCCACGCCCCGCGTACCCGGACCGGGCCGCCGCGACCGCACGACGGGCAGGTGCCCGGGTGCGAGGAGCGTGCCGTGCCCTGTGCAGCGGTCCCCGCGACGGCGGCCACCCCATCCCTCCGTCCTGTCGGCTCCCACCACTCTTGAGCGATCGGGCGACCTTGTCCAGGGACTCGCCCGGCCCCCGATGTTCGGACCTTCGACCCTGGAGCACGCAGCCTGTTCGCCGTAGCGTCGCGACCACGGACGTGGGGTCAGCCACGTCTGCCTGACCAGGGACGGCGATGAACCAGAGCATCCGCCTCGGAAGAGTGGCCGGGATCCCCATCGGGATCAACTGGAGCGTCCTGCTCATCGCCGCGCTGATCGGATGGAGCCTCGCGGCGTCGGCGCTGCCGGAAGTCGCGCCCGGCGAGACGAACGTGGCCTACGCCGTGGCGGGAACGGCTGCCGCCATCCTGTTCTTCGCCTCGCTGCTCGCCCACGAGCTGGCCCACGCACTGGTGGCCCGCCGTGACGGGGTGTCGGTTCACAGCATCACCCTCTGGCTGCTCGGTGGGGTGTCCCGCTTCGAGTCGGACCCGCCCTCGGCCGACTCCGAGCTCCGCATCTCGATCGCCGGCCCCCTGACGAGCCTCGCCCTGGCCCTGTCCTTCGGGCTGCTCGAGCGGCTCAGCGAGGCGGGCCACCTCCGTGACCTGGTGTCGGGGTCGCTCGCGTGGCTGGCGGTCATCAACCTCGTCCTGGGCGTCTTCAACCTCCTGCCCGCCTACCCGCTCGACGGTGGTCGGGTCCTGCGGGCGCTGGCCTGGCGCCACAGCCGGGACCGCGTGGCCGCCACTCGCGTCGCGGCCCGCACCGGTCACGTGCTGGCCTGGTGCCTCATCGGGCTCGGGATGCTCGTGGCGCTCACCGGCCTGGTCGTGTCGGGGCTCTGGCTGGTCCTGATCGGCTGGTTCATCGACAACGCGGGCCGGGCCGAGGCCGCGGCCGTCGTCGAGCGCTCGGTGCTGGGCGCCGTGCCGGTCGACCGCCTCATGTCCGCGGACCCCGTGACCGTGCCCGGCTCGCTGAGCGTCGAACGCCTGGTGCACGACTATGTGCTCGGTCGCCACCACTCGGCGTTCCCGGTGACCGACGAGGGCGGTGCGACGATCGGCCTGGTCACCCTCGACCAGGTGCGCGGCGTGCCGACGGAACGACGCGGCGCCGTCACCGTCACCCAGGTTGCGCTGCCGCTGGATCAGGTACCCGTGGTCGCCCCGACCGACTCCGGCGTGGATGCGCTGCAGCGGATCACCGCGACCCGGAGCAGCAGGGCGCTGGTCATGGATGCCGACCGGGGTCTGGTCGGCATCGTGTCGAACTCCGACCTGACCCGAGCCCTCGACGTCGGTTCGGTCGGCTCGCCGGCCACGACGGCTCCTCCACCTCCGCCCGTCCCTCCGTCCCGACGGTGAGCGCGGCGGCGGATGAAGAGGGTGCGAAGGCGCTCAGTGCGCGCGACGGGGGCTCGCCGTCGGTCGTGCGCCGTTGGAGGACGAGCGGCTCCCGCGGTCTTCCCGCATGCCCTCGAGGAACGACGCCACGACGTCGGTGAGCCGGTCGGGGCGGAGGCGCAGCTCGAGAGGAGATCGAGCCCGCACCAACGTCGCGTTCGGGATCTGTTCGGCCAGGTTCACCGCATCATCGAACGGGTGGATGAGGTCGTTGCGGTGGGCGAGGACCAGGGCCGGCGCGACGATGGCGGCCCGGTCCTCCTGGCTCGGGGCGACGGGCCCGACGAGGATGCCGTGCAGCACGGCCGCGATCACGTCCGGCGGAAGCGCGGCGGCGTGCACCAGGCTGTCGAGCGGGGGGAACGGCGACGAGGGCACGTGTCGGAACACCGCCGAGCTGATGCGGGCGAACCAGCGGCCGTAGTGGGCGATCAGCAACATGGGGGCGAAGATGAGCGCGGCGGAGGGCACGGCCCACTCCAGGACGGGCATCTCCAGCACGAGCCCGCTGACCCGCTCGGGTTGCCGAGTGGCAGCGAACAGGCTGACGTTGGCCCCGAGGGACATGCCGCCGAGCACGGCCGAGGGTTCGCCGAGCTCGTCCAGGAGGCCGAAGACCTGGCCGGCGTAGGTGTCGATCCGGTACCGGACGCGTGCACCGGCTTGTCGCTTCGCCCGTGGCCCAGCAGGTCGAGCAGCACGACTCGGTGGCCTTCGGCCGCCAGCGCCTCAGCGATCCCCCGGTTGAGCTCGGAATCCAGGAGGAGCCCGTGCAGGTAGACGAGCAACTTGCCGTCGGGCTCGTTGTCCTCGCCGTAGACGTCATAGACGAGGCGGTTGCCCTCGTGGACGTACGAACTCGTGCGAAACGTCATCGGTGCACCCTCTCTCCGTCGTGGCTCTGCCTGCTCACGGGTGTCGCTCGGATCAGATGAGGTCGCGCCGGACGGCCTCGTGGTCGCCGGCCAGGTCGAGCACCTCCTCGAAGCCGTCCCGGAGGCACTCGAGGAACAGCTCGGGATCGGGGATCGCTCCCACGTCGGTGTTCACCCCCACATGGCAGGTGTCCCGGTAGGACATGAGCGTGATGTTGGCGGCCGAGCCGAGCGTCGGGCCGAACGGGTAGAAGGCGAGCACCTCGGCTCCGCCCACGTAGATGCGCTGGTCGAACCCGGGCACGTTGCTGGCCAGGAAGTCGACGTGCTTCAGCATCTGCCCGGTGATGGCGTTCGGCAGCAGGTTCAGCACGCCGGCGACGGTGTTCGACCACGGGAGGGCACGGTCGTGGCGCAACTCGCCCGCCAGGCGATCGATCTCCTGCATCCGCTCGATCGGGTCCTCGATGCCCACGGGCACCTCGAACCGCACCAGCGTGACCCGGTTGCCGCCCTCGGGGTCGTCCTCGGCCCGGATGCTGATCGGCATGCTCAGGCGCAGGGTGTCGACCGCCGAACCGTGCTTCTCGTGATACCGCCGGAGGCCGCCGGCGACGCCGCCGACGAAGCCGTCGTTGAGGGTTCCCGACGCGTGCCGGGCCCCCGCCTTGAGCGGCTCGAGCGGGACGTCGAGGGTGGCGAAGTGCCACTGCAGTCGCCGCTCGGTCATGACCTGGGAGCGGGTCGTCGTGATGGGCCGGACGAAGCGGGCCAGGGCGGCCGCCGTCGCCGCACCGTCGCGCACCGAGCCGAGGGGGTCGCGCAGCCCCTGCCGGGCGTCACCCGGGAAGGACGTGACCCGGTCGCGAGCGCGAACCCGACCAGCCGGGTCAGGTCGTAGGAGATCACGTCCCACCAGGCGTCGAGCGGGCCGCGCCGCGAGGCCGAGGGCGATCCGGGCATCGGGCCGAGGTCGTCCGGCTCGGGCTGCAGGTCGACGACGTGCGCCGCGATCTGCACACCACCGATCCCGTCGGTCAGCGAGTGGTGCAGCTTCATGACCAGCGCCGCCTGCCCACCGGTGAGTCCGTCGATGAGCGTGAACTCCCACAGGGGTCGGGCCGGGTCGAACGCGGCCATTCCGGCGGTGCGGGCGAACTCGATGGCGGTCTCGAAGCCCTTCGGTTGGGGCGCCTCGATCCGTCGGAGGTGGAACGCCAGGTCGAAGTCCGGATCGGTCACCCATCGAGGCGAGGCCAGGCCCAAGGGCGCGGGCTTGAGGCACTGGCGGAACGTCGGGCAGAGCCGGGTCGCCCGATCGATGCGATCGACGAGGACGTCCCAGTCGGGTGATCGGTCGAAAAGGGCGACGGCCACGATCGTCGAGCGGAGCAGCGGGTCGCGCTCCATCGAGAGCGTGAACGCATCGGTCTCACGGATGTGCGAGGTGAGGACTCCGGTCATGGCGTCTCCCGGGTCGGTGGCGAGCTCCTGACCCCTTGACCTAGAGAGTCGACTCCCGCGGATCCAGGGGCGAAGGTCCCCTTCGGTGGCGCTCGGCCCGGACGTGGCCGATTGGCGACAATGGGCACCTCCCTGCGGAGGAGAACCCTCAAGGAGGTGTTGGCCTACGAATCGCCGGCCGATCCGACCTGGACGCGGTGATGGCCCACATCGAGGCCATCGGGCCCGCTCGGACACCGTGGCGGCGATCAGGTCTCGTCGACGGTGATGGCGAGCTCGGGGCAGTTGGCGGCAGCCAGCCGGGCCTTGTCCTCGCAGCTCGGGCGGGACCGTGCCGTCGCCCTTCTCGGTGGCGTAGCCGTAGTCGTCGACGTCGAACAGCTCGGGCGCCAGCGCGTAGCAGCGGTTGTGGCCCTGGCACTTGTCCGGGTCGACGTGGATCTTCACGCGAACACCACCGGCAGCGGTGCGGGGCCCGCGGACCTGGCCGCCGGCCCAGGTGACCTCGGCGCCGTCGGCCAGGCGGAACTCGGGGATGCGGGCCAACCACGTCTCCAGTGCGACCTTCAGCTCCATGCGAGCCAGGTTAGAGCCGGCACAGCGGTGGATGCCGACGCCGAAGGCCAGGTGGCGGTTCTCGGCTCGATCGAGCACGACCTCGTCGGCGCCGGTCGAACGCCTCGGGATCGCGGTTGGCCGCCGGGAAGTTCATGAGCACCCGGTCGCCGCGTCTTCATCGGGCAGCCATCGACAGTGACGTCGCTCGTCACGATGCGGGCCATCGTCACCGGCGAGTAGGCCCGCAGGAGCTCCTCGATCGCGGTCGGCATGCAGCTCGGGCTCGGCGACCAGCCGGCGTCGGTCGTCGTCGTGGGTGGCCAGGTGCCAGAGCGCCGAACCGATGCCGGACCACGTGGTGTCGACGCCGGCGATCAACGTCAGCGCCGCGGTGCCGAGCACGTGGATGTCGGGCACGGGCGCGCCCTCGACCTCGGTGTGGAGCAGCACGCTGATCAGGTCGTCGCCCGGGTCGTCGCGTCGCTCCTCGATCCGCTCCATGAGGTAGATCGCGATGGCATCGCGGCCGGCGTTGCGGCGCTGCTCGTCGTGGGCGAACTCGAGCACGTCGCGTACCCAGCCGGTGAAGGTGTCGGCCATGTCGCCCGGCACGCCCGAGCGTGAGCGCGATCACCCGGGCCGGGATCTGCTGCGCGTAGTCGGCCGCGGCGTCCGCCTGCCCGGCGGCGATGAAGCCGTCGATCAGCCGGTTGCAGAGATCACGGGTGATCGGTTCGTAGTCGTCGACCCGGCGGTGGGAGAACCACGGCAGCAGCAGGCGACGGGCCCAGGTGTGCACCGGCGGGTCGCAGTCGATCGGCGGCACCGGGATCGCGAGCGCCACCGGGCCGAGGTCGTCCTCGGCGGCGGCGGCACCACCGCGACGTTGCGCGAGCTGAAGTGCTCGACGTCGTGGGCGATGGCCGAGACGTCGGCGTAGCGTGGTCGGCAGCCACGAGCCGCCCCACCGTTCGGTGTGGGCGATGGGGCAGCTCGCCGCGGAGGTCGTCCCAGATCGGCGCCGGGTCGGCGACGTAGTCGGGATCGAAGATGTCGTAGTCGGTGGCCCAGTCGGACACCTCTGCACTGCTCATGGCCAGTCCCCCTGGGCGACCGCGTCGCCCTGTCGAGCTCCTGTGACCACTCTCCTCCCGATCGGGGTCTGCTGTCGTCACCCCATCTGGATGAGGAGCGTGTGGATGAGGGGCGTGCCATCCGGACGCGGGAGCGTGACGACGGGCACCTCGACATCGGGGAACCAGCTCGCCGGGGCCCACGTCTGATCTCCGACATCTGACCGGGACGGCCCGGGACCTCCGGCGAGCCGTTCCTCAGAACCCCCAGCAGCTCGGCATCGAGCCGACCCCCGACCCAGGAGATCCCATGTCGACCCCGTCGACCGTGAAACGATCGGCCGGACGCGTCTTCGGCGCCATCATGGCTCTCGGCGTCCTCGGTGCCGCCCTCGTGGTTGCCGTGATGCTGATGGCCAGCGTCTCGTCGCTGAACCCTTTCGCGACCACCCGCACGGAGCACCAGGACTCGGTCGTGATGACCAAGATCCAGGACCTGTCGAAGTTCGAGGCGGCCAGCGGCCGGTTCACCACCATCGTGGATCAGGAGACCGACACCAAGCTCCCGGGCTGGGCCGCCGGCGAGCGCGTCGTGCTCGACGCCGAGGGCGATGTCAGCGCCTCGGTGGACCTCTCCCACCTGCCCACCGATGCCATCGAGCTGTCCGAGGACGGGAAGTCGGCCGTGGTGCACGTGCCGGCACCGGTGCTCGACGAGCCCCGGCTCGACCCCGACGCCACTCGTGTCGTGGCTCGCCAGCAGGGCGTCCTCAACCGCCTGGGCGCCGCCGTCACCGGCTCGAACCCGGTCGATGACCAGGTGCTCTACCAGCGGGCGGCCGAGAAGCTGGCCGACGCCGCCGGACAGAGCGACCTGCAGGACCGGGCCCGGGCCAACACCGAGAAGTTCCTGCAGCAGACGCTGGCGTCCTCAGGGGTCACCGACGTCACGGTCGTGTTCGACGCTCCCGTTCCCGGCCGGGCGGCCTGAGCCGAGCTCGCCGGGCGGCCTGAGCCGAGCTCGCCGGGCGGCCCGAGCCGCGCTCGCCGGGCGGCCCGAGCCGCGCTCGCCAGGCGGGGGCTTTCCCCGAGCTTTATCGCCGACGCGATTGGGTGAGCGGATTCCCCCGCTCCCGGTTGCCGTGCGTGCTCCGGGTCACCCCTCGAGGATCCCCCTGCCATGCCCTTCGACTTCGATCCGTCGCTCGACCGCCTGCCGGCCAGCCCACCCGAAGCACCTCCCGTCCCTTCCGCCGGCCCCGCTCGACCGGTCTTCGACTGGTCGGTCGGCGGCTACGACGTCACCGATCCGGGCATGACCCGTCCGATGCTGCAGGGACCACCCGTCGCGCCGCCGATGCCGCCGACCACCTGGGGTGCGCCGGCGGCCGGACGTGGCCCGTCGCCGGCACCCGCTCCCTCGCCGGGGCACCGCCACAACCGCGTGCTGCTGGCCGCCCTCGTCCTGGTCGCGCTGATGGCCTCGGCGTTCATCGGCGCCGGCGCCCGGGACCTCCTGCAGTCCTCCTCGATCACGGCCTCACCGACGCCCTCGACCGACGGCACCCTCTCCGAGTCCAACGGCGGCGAACGACCCTCGCCGAACGCGGGATCGGGCAGCGGGAGCTCGAGTCCGTCCCACGCCGCGCCGGACTGGTCCGCGGTGACCGCCGCCGTGGTGCCCGGCGTGGTCGACATCGAGAGCCGGGTCTCTGGCGGGGTCGCCGCCGGCACCGGCATGGTGCTGACCGACACCGGTGAGATCCTCACCAACAGCCACGTCGTCGACGGCGCCAGCCAGATCGTGGTGACCGTCGTGAGCACCGGCAAGGAGTACCGGGCCACCGTCGTCGGGACCGACCCGGCGGACGACGTGGCCGTGCTGCAGCTGAAGAACGCGTCCGGGCCTCACGACCATCCCGCTCGGCGACTCCGACCAGGTCGCGGTCGGCGACGCGGTGGCCGCCATCGGGAACGCCGGCGGCGTCGGGGGCCAGCCGGCCATCGCCACCGGCCAGGTCATCGCCCTCCACCAGCAGATCACGGCCGGTGACCAGCACAGCGCCAACACCGAGACCCTGACCGACATGATCCAGGTCGACGCGGACGTGGTGGCCGGCGACTCCGGCGGCCCGCTCGCCGATGCCGATGGCAAGGTCATCGGCATGGACACCGCAGCTTCGGCGGCGAACGGCGGATTTCACGCCAACGTGAGCCAGGCCTTCGCCATCCCGATCAACCGGGCGCTGTCGATCGCGGCGCAGCTCGTCACCAACGGCTCCGTGGCCGGCTCCTCCGGCAACGGCTCCTCGGGTGGCAGCTCGATGGGCAGGGGCTTCCTCGGGGTCAAGGTGCAGACCGGCACCGACGGTGGCGCCGAAGTGGTCGGCGTGGTCTCGGGCAGCCCCGCCGACGAGGCCGGCATCGTGGCCGGCGACGTGATCGTCGGTGTGGACGGCTCGTCGGTCGGCTCGGCCGACCAGCTCACGTCCGCCCTCGCCTCGACCAGGGATGGCGAGAAGGTCCAGCTGACCTGGCAGGCCACGGACGGCCAGAGCTATCGGGCCACCGTCCAGCTCCAGAGCGCCTGACCCTCACCCACCCCTTACCGCTGCCCGCGGCCGTCTGACCACTTCACGTCCATCGTTCCCGGATGCTCTTGACGCGGTGGCCGGGCGAGGGCTCACTGGTGCAGATCTGAGGGCTCCCGAGGACACGCGAGCAACCGGCACGCGTGCCCCGGACGGGCGGAAGGTACTGACGTCGATGCACCGATCCCGTTTCACCACGAGGACCGCAGCAGTGCTCGCCCTGGCGATCGCCCTCCTCGCGGTGACGTCGTGCGACTGGCCCCAGTTCCGGGCCGCGGCCAACCACGGGGGCTACGTGCCCGACGACGCTGTGAAGTCGGCCGCCGCTCCCGGACTGGTCCAGCGGTGGGCTGCCACCACCGGCGCGGCCGTCCAGTCCTCACCGGCCATCGCCGCGGGCGTGGCCTACGTCGGCTCCGACGACGGCAGCCTCTACGCCTATGACGCGACGACCGGCGCCCCCAAGTGGTCGGTCCCCACCGGTGGCGCTGTCGTCTCGTCCCCCGCGGTCGCCAACGGCACGGTCTACGTCGGCTCCGACGACCACAAGCTCCACGCCATCCGGCTGAGCGATCACGTCGAGATCTGGAGCGCCACGCTCGACAACGGGTTCGCCGGCGTGAGCTCCGCGCCGATGGTGCAGACCGGGGTCATCTACGCCGCCAGCGCAACGACGCTCTATGCGTACAAGGCCAACGGCACGAAGCTCTGGTCCGTCCCCGTCACCGCGGCGGGTCCGCTCTCGTCGCCGAGCGCGGCCAACGGTCTGATCTACGTCTCGTCCTACGCCGACGCCGCGGTGTGGGCCTACCAGGAGACCGGAGCGCTCGCCTGGTCGACGACAGTCCCCGGACCGCTCGCCTCCTGCCCGGCCTCCACCTCGGGACCGATGGTCAACTCGGCCATCGTCTACGTCACGCTCTGCCCGTCGACCGCGCCCGCGCTGCGCCGTCACTGTTCGCCTACCGGGCCGATACGGGCGTGCCGGTCTGGTCCAACGCCGCCACGCAGCTGTCCTCCACGCCGACCATCGGCTTCGGTCCCATGTTCGTGGTCTCGTCGGTGAACCAGACCCTCGAGGCCCGCAACCCGGCCGACGGATCACTCATCTGGACTGCCGCACTCGGCTCCACGAGCAGCTCCTCGCCCGCCGCTGGGAGACCGCGTCCTCTACGTGGCGTCCGACGACCACAAGCTCCGAGCGTTCGACGCCACCGGCACCTCCAACTGCTCAGGCACGCCGAAGGTCTGCACCCCGCGGTGGACCGCCGATGACAGGCGGAGCGATCCACTCCTCGCCGGCCGTGTCCAACGGCATCGATCTACGTCGGGCTCCGCCGACAACGCGCTCCACGCCTACGGGCTGCCGCCGAGCGGCTTCGGCAAGAGCACCCTGAGCGGCACGAGCTCGGTGAAGCCGACGGCCTCGCGCTTCGGGCCCGACGGCCGCCTGTACGTGGCCGACCTGAGCGGCGTGATCCACAGCTACACGGTGATCCGCGACGCGGCGAACAGCTACCGGGTGACCGCCACCGAGATCATCAACCTCGTGCGGCAGATCCCCAACCACGACGACGACGGCACGCTCGAATCCGAACATCACCACCCGGCGAGATGACCGGGATGATCGTCGTCGGCACCGCCGCCAATCCCGATCATCTACGCCACCTCGAGCGATCCCGCGCATCGGCGGCCGGTACCGCCGGCGGGCGTCCTCAACCCCGACACGAACTCCGGGGTCGTCTCCCGCCTGACCCGCAGCGGAGCGACCTGGACCAAGGTCGACCTGGTGCGGGGACTGCCCGCGATCGCTAGGAGAACCACGCGACCAACACGATGGTGCTCGACTCGGCGACGAACACGCTCTACGTGGCCCAGGGCGGCAACACCAACATGGGGGCGCCGTCGAACAACTTCGCCTACCTCCCCGAGTACGCCTACTCGGCCGCGATCCTCAAGGTCGACCTCGCCGCCATCGGCAACACCACCTACGACCTGCCGACGCTCGATCGACGAGGACCACCCCACCCTGACCGGCCCGTTCGGCGGCGACTTCGGCAAGCACCAGGCCAAGCTCACGCCCGTCGAGCCCGGTGCAGATCTACGCCCCCGGATTCCGCAACCCCTTCAGCCTGGTGCAAGACCCGGCTCGGGCAAGCTCTACGCCATCGACAACGGCCCGAACGGCGGCTGGGGTGACATCCCGGTCGGCGCCGGGCCCGGCGGCACGTGCACCAACGCGATCCACGAGCCGGGCACCGACGATCGCGACAGCCTCCACCTCATCACCGGTCCCGGCTACTACGGCGGGCACGCCAACCCGACCCGCGGCAACCGGGCGAACACGTTCAACACCACCAACCCGCAGTCCCCGGTGCCCACCGCCAACCCGATCGAGTGCGTCAGCAGGGATTCGACCACCAACGGCTCGATCGCCACGTTCGACTCGGGCACCACGGGCATGGCCGAGTACACCGCCTCGAACTTCGGCGGTCAGATGAGCGGTGACCTCATCGTCGGCGAGCTACTACGGCAGCGTGTTCCGGGCCCACCTCGACACGAACGGCAACGTCGTCCGCACCGACGTGCTCTTCTCGAACGTCTCGGCCCGGCCGCTCGACATCGCGGTGCAGGGAGACGCCGATGCGCTGCCCGGCACCATCTGGGTGCCCGGACTACACGACCGGCGCCATCACCGTGTTCGAGCCGAACGACTTCGGCGGCGTCGTCGTGCCCGCCGTGCACCGGGGCGAACTCCACCACCCTCGACGAGGACCACGACGGCTACACGAACAGCGACGAGATCGACAACCACACCGACCCGTGCTCGGCCGCCGATCTCCCCCACGACTGGGACCACGACCTCGTCTCGGACCTCCACGACACCGATGACGACAACGACGGCCTCCTCGACATCTCCGACCCCTTCCCGATCGACGCCACCAACGGGCGCAACTCGTCCAATCCCGCTCGGCTACTCGTGGCTGAACGGCGCCGAGAACAACCCGTGCGCTCCGACCCCCGTACCCACGCGGATGCCCGGGCGGCCTGCTCGGGCTCGGCTTCACCGGGGTCATGACCGATGGCGTCACCGACTACAACGAGCTCTTCGACGAGAAGAAGATGACCGTCGGCGGGGCGGCCGGTGTGCTGACCGTCAGCGAGGTGCCCGCGCGGCGACGCCCTCGGCGCGGCCAACGCGCAGCGTTTCGGGTTCCAGTTCGGCGTGAACGCCAACCCGGCCAGCACCGGCACGTTCACGATCCACAGCCGGGTGCTCGCCCCGTTCTCGGGCACGACCCCCAGCGCCAACCAGTCGATCGGCATGTTCTTCGGCACCGGCAACCAGGACAACTTCGTCCAGCTGGCTCTGACCGCGCAACGGCGGCTCCCCCGGTCTGCGGATCGCCAAGGAGGTCACCGGCACCGACACCTTCCAGCCCGTGGTGCCGTTCGCCCTGCCCGGTCCCGACTCGGTCGACCTCTACCTGACCGTCACCCCGTCGACCAACACCGCCCAGGCGTCGTACCGCGTCACCAACGGCGGCGTGTCGGGGCCGCTGATCCCGATCGGTACGACGATCACGTTCCCGTCCGCATGGCTGACCGATCCCACCCGCGGCCTGGCGGTAGGGGTCATGGCCACCTCGTCGGGCGGCCCGATCTTCCCGGCCACCTGGTCGCTGCTCGAGACCCTCGGCGGTCCCGCGGCCTGACGTCCACTCGAATCGTCAGGCCGAGGCATGTACGGCCACCACGTGGGTGACCGGGCGCTCGGTCGCCCGTTCGACCCGGGCCGGCACGTCGAGGTGGACCCACCGGGAGATGCCCAGCGGCAGGGTCGAGATGATGATCTCGTCGAAGGCGTCGCGGCCCTCGCGGATCAGCACGTCCGAGACCGCGTAGGCCACGTTCACGTCGCCGACCTCGCCGGTCACCGCAAATCCCTGGCCGGTGAGGTCCAGTCGGGCTTCCTCGAGGGCCGCTTCGGCCACCACCCTCCTCTCCCCCTCGGACCAGCTCATCGAGCCCCCGGCCTGACGCTGCGGGACGAGCAGGTGGAAGGTGGACGGGCCCTCGGAGAGCCGGGTGAGCATGGCGTCACGGAGCTCTGGGCTGCCGAGGGTCTGGTGGGCCACGACGAGGTATCGACGCATCGGCTGACCTCTCTTCTCGTGCACCATCAGGTGCCCCAGCGAGGGTACGCCCACCGCCGCTACGTTGCCCGACATGACGAGCGACGTGACCAACGAGATGACCTTCCGACGCCTCGGGCGCTCGGGCCTGGCGGTGTCGACCGTCGGCATCGGGTGCAACAACTTCGGGCTCCGGCTCGGGCTCGACGACAGCCGTCCGGTCGTGCACGCTGCCCTCGACGCCGGCGTCACGCTGTTCGACACCGCGGATTCCTATGGCGACTCCGAGGAGATCCTGGGCGAGCTCCTGGCGGGCGTGCGCGACGACGTCGTGCTGGCCACGAAGTTCGGCTCCGACGTCAACGGGCGCAACGGTGCGGACTGGGGAGCCAGGGGCTCGCGCCGCTACATCCGCCGAGCGGTCGAGGCATCGCTGCGCCGACTCCGCACCGACCACATCGACCTCTACCAGCTCCACCGCCCCGACCCCTCGACGCCGATCGAGGAGACCCTCTCGGCCCTCACCGACCTCGTGCACGAGGGAAAGGTCCTCTACCTCGGCTCGTCGAACTTCGCGGGCTGGCAGGTCGTCGAAGCCGAGTGGGTCGCCCGCACGAACGGACTCGAGCGGTTCATCAGCGCGCAGAACGAGTACAACCTGCTCGACCGGCGCATCGAGCGAGACCTGGTGCCGGCCACCGAGCACCACGGCGTCGGCATCCTCCCCTACTTCCCCCTGGCCAGCGGGATGCTCACCGGCAAGTACCGCCGGGGTGAGGACGCCCCCGAAGGCAGCCGCATCAAGGCCTGGGGCATGGCCGCCCAGCTGACCGATGAGCGCTTCGACGTCATCGAGGCCCTCGAGCGCGTTCGCGGCGGAGCGCGACCTCACGCTGGTCGACGTGGCCATCGGCGGCCTGGCCGCCCAGCCCGGCGTCGGGTCGGTGATCGCCGGGGCCACGTCGGTCGAGCAGGTCTCGGCCAACGCCGCCGCGGTCCGCTGGCGGCCGTCGGCCGAGGAGCTCGCCACGCTCGACGCCATCACCCGCCGCCGCGTGTAGAACGGGGCGATGGAGCCGACCACCCTCACCTTCCCGTCCGCCGACGGTGTCACCGTCCACATCTACCGCTGGGACGTCCCCCACGGCACCCCGGTGATCGGTGTCGTGCAGATCGCCCATGGCATGGGTGAGCACGCGGCCCGGTACGACCGGCTCGCCCAGGAGCTCACCGCGGCGGGCTGGCAGGTCTACGCCAACGACCACCGCGGCCACGGCCGCACCGCGGGCCACGACCAGATCGGTGACGGCGGGCTCGGCGACCTCGGTCCCGCCGGATGGAACGGGCTGGTCGACGACGTCGGCCGCCTCAACGACCTCATCGCGGCCGAGCACCCCGGGCTGCCCCGTGTGCTGCTCGGCCACAGCATGGGATCGTTCGCCGCCCAGCAGTTCCTCCTCGACCACAGCGGGGATGTCGACGGGGTGGTCCTGTCGGGCACGACGGCCGTCGACCTGGCCACCGCCACGTTCGATCCCGACGAAGCGGCCGATCTCACCGGTCTGAACGCCGGGTTCGAGCCGGCCCGCACCCCCTTCGACTGGCTGAGCCGCGACGAGGCCGAGGTCGATCTCTACCTGGCCGATCCCTTCTGCGGCTTCGGCGTCGATGCCGCCGCAACCGCCACGCTGATCGCGGCCGGCCCGCGCCTCGGTGATCCAGCAGCCTTGTCCGCCATCCGGTCCGACCTGCCGCTGTACCTGGTGGCGGGGTCGGCCGATCCACTGAACTTCGAGCTCGCCCTCCTCGAGCTGGTGGTCCAGCGCTACCGAGATGCGGGGCTGACCGACATCACCACCGACTACCACCGGGGCGCCCGCCACGAGGTGTTCAACGAGACCAACCGCGACGAGGTCACCGCCAACCTGCTCGCCTGGCTCACGCGCCACTCGGCCTGATCTGTGCCCGAGGGTCACACCATCCACCGCCTGGCCCGGGACCTGCGGCGCGACCTGGCCGGCCACCCTGTGCGCGTCACGTCCCCGCAGGGGCGGTTCACCGACGGTGCCGCCGCGCTCGACGACTCGGTCGTCGCCTCCACCGAAGCGGTGGGCAAGCACCTGTTCCTCCGCTTCCACGACGCAGCCCGAGTCGCTGCTGCACGTGCACCTCGGCCTCTTCGGCAAGCTCCGCCGTGAGCCCGTCGGCCCGAACCCGCCCCGGGACACCATCCGCCTCCGACTCGAGGGCCCCGGGTGCACGTGGGACCTCTCCGGACCGACGGCCTGCGAGCTGATCGACGAGGACGGGTTCGACCGTCTCCGCGACAGGCTCGGACCCGACCCGCTGCGTACCGATGCCGACCCCAAGCGCTTCGTCGCCCGGGCCGGGTCCAGCACGAGGGCCATCGGCGCGCTGCTGCTCGATCAGGCCGTGATCGCCGGCGTGGGCAACGTCTATCGCAGCGAGCTCTGCTTCCGCCACGGCATCGATCCCCGGGTCCCGGGCCGCCAGCTCGACCCCGACGTGCTGCTCGACCTCTGGGACGACGCGGTCTCCCTGCTGACCATCGGAGTCAGGCTCGGCCGCATCGTCACCGTCGACCCCACCGACTCCTGCGTGCAACCGGCCCGCTCGACCGCGGCCAGGCTCACGCGCGACCAGCGCCTCTACGTCTACCGACGGCAGAGCTGCCTGCGCTGCGGGGCGCCGGTCGAGTGGTTCGACCTGGCCAACCGCCGGGCCTACGCCTGCCCGGTCGAGCAGACCCGCTGAGCCAGGTCACCGAACCAGGACCCTGCACCAGGCCCGGCTCAGGGAAGCACGATCACCCGTCGGTCCGACGGGTCGGCCACGACGTCGAGCGGCGCCGCGTCCCACTGGGGACGCAACCCGAAACCGGAGCGGCCGCCGTTGGCCTTCACCGCCAGGACCTGGTTGATGCTGATCAGCCCGTCCTCGAAGTAGACGGCGGAGCCGGCCAGGTAGAGGCGCCAGATGCGGGCGCGGGGCGCGCCCACCAGCCCGACGGCCCGGTCCCAACCCGCCTCCAGGTTGGCGAGCCAGGCCCGCAGTGTGAGGGCGTAGTGCTCCCGAAGGGTCTCGACGTGGCGGACCTCGAGCCCGTTCTGCTGCATCGCGGTCACGACGGAACCGACCTCGAGGAGCTCGCCGTCGGGGAAGACGTAGCGCCCCATGAAGCCGTTCGGGTCGATGCGCTCACCCTCACCCGGCGGTCGGCTGATGGCGTGGTTCAGCAGCCGTCCCTCGGGGAGCAGCAGCCGGTGCAGCTGGTGCAGGTAGCTGCGCAGCCGGGACCGGCCCACGTGTTCGAACATGCCGATCGAGCTGATCGCATCGAACGGGCCGTCCCGTACGTCCCGGTAGTCCTGCAACCGGATCTCGACCCGGTCGGCCAGCCCCTCGCGCTCGACCGCCTCACGGCCCCACCGAGCCTGCTCGGCGGACACCGTGATGCCCACCGCCCGTACGCCGTGGTGGCGCGCGGCGTGGCGGACCATGCCGCCCCACCCGCAGCCGACGTCGAGCATCCGCATCCCCGGCTCGAGGGCCAGCTTGCGACAGATCAGCTCGTACTTGGCGAACTGTGCCTCCTCCAGACCCACGGGAGGGCGCCGCGAACCGTCGGTCCACACGCCGCACGAATAGGTCATCGAGGGACCGAGCAGCAGCTCGTAGAACTCGTTGCCCACGTCGTAGTGGTGCGCGATGTCTGCCGCGTCGCGTTGGCGGGAGTGCAGCCAGCCTCGAGGGCGAGCCTCCTCGGCCGGGGCCGGCAGGGGGCGCAGCCCGTTGAGGCCGACGACCCGCAGCAACTCGAGCACGTGGCGCCAGCCCACGTCGAGACCCTCGAGGTGGTGGCGCAGCTCGAGCACCGCGAAGGTGTCGCCTTCGAGGTCGAGGTCGCCGCTCACGTAGGCCCGCGACAACCCCAGCTCCCCCGGTGCGGTCACGATGCGTCTGAGCGCGTCCGGAGAATGCAAGACGATGGTGGCCGGGGCGGGATCAGGACCGACCCGGCTGCCATCGTAGGCCCGGAGGGCAATGGGTAGGTCGGCGCCGAGCAGGCCGGCCACGACCTGCGCAACGCCCTTCTGGGGCTGGGGCGACCGAACCGATCGGCTGCTGCCGGTGGAGGTACGCGTCCCCCGAGCCCGTGTCTCGAGCACGGCCATGGAGCGACCATACCGAGGTCGAGCGCGGGAAGGAACCCACTTCTTCCCAGGTTTTGCTCAGCGGCGGTTGAGCAGGGCCAGCAGCCGCAGGATCTCCAGGTAGAGCCAGACCAGGGCGAGCATCAGCCCGAAGGCCCCGTACCACTCCATGTAGCGAGGAGCCCGGGCCTCGACGGCCGACTCGATCATGTCGAACTGGAGCATGAGGTTGAACGACGCGACACCCACGATCAGGAAGCTGATCCCGATGCTGAACAGCGACGGCTCGGTGAGGAACGTGGCCTTCACGCCGAACAGCGAGACGATGAACGTGCCGAGGTACAGCAGGACGATGGCGAACATCGCGCCGATCACCATCATGCGCATCCGCTTGGTCACCCGGACCAGGCGGGTGGCGTAGAGGAAGAGCATCACGGCGAACACCGACATGGTGGCCAGCACGGCCTGCAGCACGATGCCGTCGAACTGGGCGTTGTACATGGCGGAGATCGCCCCGAGCACCGCGCCCTCGGCCACCGCGTAGATGGGTCCGGTGAACATGGCGATCTTCGGCTTGAAGATGGTGACGATGGCCACGCCGAAGGCCACGAGCGCCACCACGAACAGCCAGCTCGGCATGTGGATCGAGTACGCCGTCTCCCCGGTGAGCTGGTTGGTGGTGACCGTGGTCTCGGTGACGCCCTGCCAGCCGAACCAGCCACCGGCCAGGAGCAGCACGAAGTAGACGAGGACGGCGGTGAACGTACCGCCATAGGTCATGACCTTGCCGGTGACCGGGCCCGACGGCGGCCGCAGGCCGGTGCCGGGGGCCACGGTGGAGGGCGGCTGGCCCCCGGGTGGCACCTGCGTGGCGGCCATGGCCGGGCCGGCCGCTCCTGCGATCGGGGCGCCACCGGTGGGCGAGGCCCAGCCGGGCTGCTGCTCCTCGTCGATGGCCTGCTGGAACTTCTGGGGACTGAGCGCGGGGTTGGCGAGGGCCATCAGCGTCTCCTCTCGGGGGGGGATGGACGGTGGGTGACCAGGGCTGCGCCACCGTCCAGCGAACGGTTACAGGCTACCGGGCGCTGGTGCGCCAACCGGGTCAGCCCGGTCGGGTCTTCAGATCAGCCGCTCCAGCAGGCAGGCCAGCGGTCAGTCCGGGGCCTCGGGATCGGGTCGGCCCTTCCGGCGGAGCCAGAACCGGCGGGTGGGCTCGGCCGTCATCGGTGACTCGACCACCTCGTGGCGCAGTCCGTAGGTGGATCCGATCGCCTGCAGGACCGCCGCCGCCGGCAGTGCCAGCAGTGCGCCCACCGGGCCGAAGAGCCCACCACCGGCGATGACCGATCCGAACGCCACGGCGGGATGCAACGACATCGTCCGGGCGCTGATGCGCGGGGCGAACAGGTAGTTCTCGATCTGCTGGTACACGAGCACGAAGCCGAGCACCCAGAGCGCGTCCGTCGGGTCGACGGCCAGGGCGATGAGCGTCGGCAGCGCCCCGGCGATGTAGGTGCCGATCACCGGCACGAACTGCGACACCAGGCCGACGAACAGTGCCAGGGCGATGGCGTAGGGCACCCCGATGACGACGAACGCCAGGTAGTGGAAGAAGGCCGACAACCCGCCCAGCAGGAGCCGCGAGTAGATGTAGCCGCCGGTCTTCTGGATGGCGATCTCCCAATTGGCCAGCACCTCGCGCTGACGATCGGGACGCAGGAACGAGCAGATCGTGCGTCGGAACCGAGGCCCGTCGGCCACGAGGTAGAAGGTGAAGAGCAGGATCGTGAAGAACTGGAACACCACGGTCAGCGCGCCGAGGCTGAACCCGAGGGCGTTGCCGGCCAACGTGGTCGCGAACGAGCGGATGGGCCCGTCGGGGTTGTTGAACTCCTCGGCGATCCGATCGCTCGACAGGTTCGTACCGAACGTGCGGTTGGCCCAGTCCTCGATGCTCTGCGCCTTGTTCGGCGCCTGATCGATGAACTCCGACACCTGGTCGACCACGAGCGCTCCGATGGCCACGAAGAACAGCACCGTGCCGACGAACAGCACGGCGAGGACCAGCCCGGTGGCCGAACCCCGACGCCAGCCCCGCTGGGCCAGCCAGTCGACAGCCGGCTCGAGCGCGAACGACAGGAACAGCGAGACCACGAGCATCAGGATGAGGCTGCTCAGGCGGACCAGTAGCCAGCGGCCCGCCAGCAGCAGGACCACTCCGCCGAGGAACATCAGCATCGCCCGTGGCAGCCAGGGCGGCATGGTGGCGGTCGGGGTGGTGGCGATGGCCTGACCCGAGGCCCGACCCTCGGCCGGGTCGCCGGCCGGGGCGGTCTGGTCGTCCATGGGTCGAACGGTGCCATGCCCGCCCCGACCGGCGGTGGATGCTCCGAGCGGTCGGGCCAGCATCTATCGTCTACCCGGTCCCGTCCCCCAGATCACCCCGCGAGACGCCCCCGTGCAGCCTTTCGAAGACCTGATTCGGAGCAATGCCGAGTACGCCGCCCGCTTCCCCCACGCCGATCTCGAGGCCATCCCCAGCCGTCACCTCGCCGTGCTCACGTGCATGGACTGCCGCATCGACGCGCACGAGGCGTTCGGGCTGTCTCCGGGCCAGGCCCACGTGCTGCGCAACGCCGGGGCCCGGGCGTCCGACGACGCCATCCGATCGCTGATCAAGTCCACCATCCAGCTCGAGGTCGACCGCATCGCGGTCGTGCACCACACCGACTGCGGCGCAGCGAAGATCCAGCTCGACGACCTCCGGGCCCGCGTCGTAGAGCGCACCGGCCACGACCCGATCGACGTCGACTTCCACCTCATCGCCGATCAGGAGCAGAGCATCGTCGACGACGTCGAGCGTCTCCGCACCTCGCCCTACCTCCCGCCGGGCACCGCGGTCGGGGGCTTCCTCTACGACGTGCGCACCGGACGCCTCGACCTGCGGGTCAGCTGCACGGTGGGCGGCCCGATCGAGCGGGCCGCCACTCACTCGTAGACGCGCTCCTCCCACCAGGGGAACCACACCGGAAGGTCGCGACTCGGGGCCATCGTCCACTCCGGGGTGCGCTTCTCGAGGAACGACATCACCCCTTCGCGGGCGTCAGCGGCGCGACCCAGGTCGAAGATGCCCCGAGAATCGATCTTGTGGGCCTCCATCGGGTGGTCGGCACCGAGCATCCTCCACATCATCTGGCGGGTGAGCGCGGCCGACACCGGTGCTGCGTTGGCGACGATCTCCTCGGCCAACGAGCGGGCCACGGCCAGCACCTCGTCCGCGGGGTGGAGGCTGCGGACGAGCCCGCCGTCGAGCGCCTCCTGCGCCGGGAACACCCGAGCGGTGAGGCACCACTCCAGCGCCTGGTTGATGCCGACGACCCGAGGCAGGAACCAGCTCGACGCCGCCTCCGGCACGATCCCGCGGCTGGCGAACACGAACCCCACCTTGGCCGAGTCGGCCAGCACCCGGATGTCCATCGGCAGCGTCATGGTCACCCCGATCCCCACCGCGGACCCGTTCATCGCCGCGATCACCGGCTTGGTGCACTCGTAGATGCGCAGCGTGACCAGGCCACCGCCGTCGCGCGGCGCTCCGGTGCGGGGGCGACCGGACTGGACGTCGGCGTCGAAGGTGGCGCCACCGGCTCCGAGGTCGGCCCCGGCGCAGAACGCCCGGCCGCGACCTGTCACGATCACGACCCGCACATCGTCATCCGCGTCGACCAGGTCGAACGCCGCCAGCATCTCGCGACACATCGTCTCGGTGAACGCGTTCATGCGGTGGGGCCGGTCGAGCGTGATCGTCGCGATGCGCCCTTCGACCGCGTACTCGATCTCGGTGAAGTCCATCGTCATCCCCCTGTGGCCCCGGTCCCTACACGTCGAGGAAGCGGGTGACGGCGACGCCGGCACCGATGGCGCCGACCACACAGCCGGTGATGCCGAGCAGCACGTAGATGCTGAACAGCTCGCTGGTGGTGAGGACGAAGCCGCTGACCAGCGGGAAGTCGTCCGAGCTCGGCAGCCACTGCTCGAAGAAGGGCTTGAAGATGGCGAGCGCGCCGACGGCGATGACGGCCCCGAGGACCCCCTGGACCAGGCCCTCGAGCATGAACGGGACGCGGATGAACCAGTTCGTGGCGCCGACGAGCTTCATCACCTCGATCTCGCGCCGCCGGGCGAACATGGCCATGCGGATGGTGTTGAGGATGAGCAGCACCGCGGCGCCCAGCAGGAACGCGGCGATGACGAAGATGCCGACGGTGAAGCGCTCGGACAGCTGCTGCACCGCCCGGATGGTCTTCGTCGGCGAACACGACGCTCAGCACGCCGGGCTTGCCGCTGTACTGGTCGCCCAGCGTCTTGACCGTGTCGGAGCTCTTGTCGACCGGCACCACCCGGAACGACGGCGGGAGGATGTCGGCCTGTGACGTTCTCGACCAGCTCGCGGCTGGTCGGCGAACAGCTGCTTGAACTCGTCGTAGGACGCCTGCTGGTCGACGAAGGTCGTGCTCTGCGACCTCGGGGTTGTCGTCGAGGTCGCGTCCGACGGCGTCGATCTGCTCCTGGGTGGCGTCGGGGTTCATGAAGACGATGAACTCGATGCCGCCCTGCCAACGGCGCGGTGGCGTTCTGCACGCCCTGGCGCAGCATCAGCGACGCCGCCCACCAGCGACAGCGACACGGCCACGGTCATCATCGAGGCGAGCGTGAGCGTGAAGTTGCGGGCAGGTTGAGGCGGTCTCGCGGACGACGTAGTCGAGCTTGATGGCCATGGGTGCTGGTTCCTACTCGTAGACGCCGCGGGCCTGGTCGCGGACGATCGAGCCGCGGTCGAGCTCGATCACCCGGCGGCGCATGGTGTCGACGATGCCGCGGTCGTGGGTGGCCATGACCACCGTGGTGCCGGTCGGTTGATGCGGTCGAGCAGCCGCATGATGCCGACCGAGGTGGCCGGGTCGAGGTTGCCGGTGGGCTCGTCGGCCAGCAGGATCAGCGGCCGGTTGACGAACGCCCGGGCGATCGACACCCGCTGCTGCTCGCCGCCGGAGAGCTCGTCGGGGAAGTTGTTGGCCTTGTTGGCCAGGCCGACCAGCTCGAGGATGGCCGGGCACCTGGGTCTTGATCACGTGGCGTGGGCCGACCGATCACCTCGAGGGCGAAGGCGACGTTCTCGTGACACGGTCTTGTTGGGCAGCAGCTTGAAGTCCTGGAAGACGCAGCCGATGTTGCGGCGCAGGTACGGCACCTTCCAGCTGCGTGAGCTCGCCGATGTCCTTGCCGGCCACGAAGATGCGGCCCGTCGCTCGGGCGTCTCCTCCTTGTTGAGCAGGCGGATGAAGGTCGACTTGCCCGAGCCGGAGGGCCCGACGAGGAAGACGAACTCGCCCTTCTCGATGTCGGCGTTGGCGTCGCGGAGGGCGACGACGTCGCCCTTGTAGATCTTGGTGACGTTCTCGAGCTGGATCATGTTGGCGATCAGCGTTGACCTAGCGCTCGCGTGCCGGCACGAGTCCGGGTCGACCCCCGGCAGCCGCACTCACGGCTCGGTCGCGGATCCAGCCGGATCGGGCGTCAGACTCGTCGCCCTCGGCCCGCTGCCACCGCAGGTAGGCCTCCATGAAGCGGTCGAGGTCGCCGTCGAGGACGCCGTCGACGTTGCCGGTCTCGTGCTCGGTCGCGCAGGTCCTTGACCATCTGGTACGGCTGCAGCACGTAGGAGCGGATCTGGCTGCCGAAGCCGACGCGAGTGCTGCTCGCCGCGGATGGCGTCGAGCTCGTCCTCGCGCTCCTGGCGCTCGCAGGTCGGCCAGCTTGGCCTTCAGGACCTGCATGGCCCGGTCCTTGTTCTGGTGCTGGCTGCGCTCGTTCTGGCACGACACCACGATGCCGGTGGGCAGGTGGGTGATGCGCACCGCCGAGTCGGTCACGTTGACGTGCTGGCCGCCGGCGCCCGACGACCGGTAGGTGTCGATGCGCAGGTCCTTGCTCGTCGATCTCGATGTCGGGCACGTCCTCGAGGAACGGGCGTGACCTTGAGCGCGGCGAACGCGGTCTGGCGCTTGCCCTGGGCGTTGAACGGGCGAGATGCGCACCAGCCGGTGCACGCCGTGCTCGGAGCGCAGCAAGCCGTAGGCGTGGCGGCCCTTGACGAGGAACGTGGCCGACGAGATGCCGGCCTCGGTGCCGGCGCGACACCTCGTCGAGCTCGACGTCGAAGCCCCGCCGCTCGGCCCAGCGCAGGTACATGCGCAGCAGCATCTCGGCCCAGTCCTGGGCGTCGGCGCCGCCCTCGCCGGACTGGATCTCGCAGATGGCGTCGCGCTCGTCGTACTCGCCGGTGAACAGCGACCGCAGCTCGAGCTCGTCGAAGCGCGCCGCGCAGCGCGGCGATGCGTCGGCTCGATCTCGGGCTCGAGCGACTCGTCGTCCTCCTCCCGGCCCAGCTCGGCCAGCGTCTCGGCGTCCTCGATGCGCGCCGGCGAGCGCGTCGAACAGCTCGAGGTCGTCGACGACGGCGGACAGCTCGCCGGTGACCTTGCGGGCCAGGTCGGCGTCGTCCCAGAGGTCGGGGCGCGACGCCTCGGTCTCGAGCTGGGGCTGGCTGGCGCGCAGCTCGTCGATGCGCAGGTAGCCCGCGGCCTCGTCGAGGCGCCGGCGCAGCGTCGGCGAGGTCGTCGGAGAAGTCACGCACGTCGGTCGGGTCCGTCGAGTCGATCAGGCGCCGTGGCAGAGCTTGAACTTCTTGCCCGTCCCGCAGGGGCACGGGGCGTTGCGCGGCGTCTTGTCCCACTCGGACTTCACGACCGGCGTGTTGCGACCGGTCTCCTCGACCGACCTCGGGCGGCGCGTCGGCGCCCTCGATCTGCGGCCTGGGCCCGGGCCGCCGCGGCCATCGTGCTGGGCGCCTCGGAGGGATCGTCGGGCGCGGTGTACTGCACGTTGCCGATGGTCGGCTTCCTGCGCCTGCTGCTCGGCGACCGCGACCTGGACGTGCATGACGTACTTCACGAAGTCCTGGGCGATGGCCTGCATCATCTGGCCGAACATCTCGAAGCCCTCGCGCTGCCACTCGACGAGCGGATCCTTCTGGCCCATGGCCCGCAGGTTGATGCCCTCCTGCAGGTAGTCCATCTCGTAGAGGTGCTCGCGCCAGTGCTGGTCGATGATCTGCAGCATCACCTGGCGCTCGATCTCGCGCATCGTGTCGGCGCCGAGCTCCTCCTCGCGCGCCTCGTAGTAGGCCGATGGCCTCGCCCATGAGCCGCTCGTAGAGCTCGTCGGTGCTCGTGAACGCCGCTCGAGGTCGTCGACGGTGAGCTCGGTCGGCCAGTAGCGTCTGGACCTCGGCGACGAGGCCCTCGAGGTCCCACTCCTCGGCGTAGTCGCCGACGCAGTACGTGCCGATGAGCGCCGTCGACCGCCTCGGCGAGGTACTCGCAGGGCCTCGTCGCGGAGGTCGGCGTCGTCGAGGATCTGGTCGCGGCGCTTGTAGATCACCTTGCGCTGCTCGTTCATGACCTCGTCGTACTTGAGGACGTTCTTGCGGATCTCGGCGTTGCGCTGCTCGACGGTGTTCTGGGCCCGCTCGATGGCCTTGCGTGACCATCTTCGCCTCGATCGGCACGTCGTCGGGCAGGGCCTTGCCCATGACCCAGTTCATGGCGCCGGTGGCGAACAGGCGCATGAGCTCGTCCTCGAGCGAGAGGTAGAAGCGGCTCTCGCCCGGGTCGCCCTGGCGGCCGGAACGGCCGCGGAGCTGGTTGTCGATGCGGCGGGACTCGTGGCGCTCGGTGCCGAGCACGTAGAGGCCGCCGAGCTCGCGGACCTTCGTCGCCCTCGGCGTCGCATCTCGGCCTCGTACTTCGTCGGCCAGCTCGTCGTAGCGGGCCTGGCCCTCGTCGGTGCTCGGGGTCGAGGCCCTCGGCGCAGCACGTCCTTGCAGCGCGAGGCCCTCGGGGTTGCCGCCGAGGAGGATGTCGACGCCACGACCGGCCATGTTGGTGGCGACGGTGACGGCGTGCGAGCCGACCGGCCTGGGCGACGATCTCGGCCTCACGGGTGTGCTGCTTGGCGTTGAGCACCTCGTGGGGGATGCCCCGCTTCTCGAGCAGCCGGCGACAGCTTCTCGGACTTCTCGACCGAGATGGTGCCGACCAGCACCGGCTGGCCCGTCTCGTAGCGCTCGGCGATGTCCTCGACGACGGCGTCGAACTTGGCGTCCTCGGTCTTGTAGATCAGGTCGGCCTGGTCGAGGCGGACGAGCGGCCGGTGCGTCGGGATCGGCACGACCTGCAGGTCGTAGGTGCTGACGCCAGCTCGGCGGCCTCGGTCTCGGCCGTGCCGGTCATGCCGGCGAGCTTGTCGTAGAGGCGGAAGTAGTTCTGCAGCGTGATCGTGGCGAGGGTCTGGTTCTCCTCCTTGATCTTCACGCCCTCCTTGGCCTCGACCGCCTGGTGCAGGCCCTCGGACCAGCGCCGACCCTCGAGGATGCGGCCGGTGAACTCGTCGACGATCTTCACCTCGCCGTGCTGGACGACGTAGTCCTTGTCCCGCTTGAACAGCTCCTTGGCCTTGAGCGCGGCCTGGAGCTGGTGCACGAGGTTGGTGGAGACCTCGTCGTACAGGTTCTCGACGCCGAGCGCCTTCTCGACCTTCTCGACGCCCTCGTCGGTGGGGGCGACCGTGCGCTTCTCCTCGTCGACGTCGTAGTCGACGTCGCGCTTGAGGCCCCGGACGATGCTGGCGAACTGGTAGTAGAGCTTGGCCGCGTCGGCGACCCGGCCGCAGATGATGAGCGGCGTGCGGGCCTCGTCGATGAGGATCGAGTCGACCTCGTCGACGATGGCGTAGTCGTGGCCGCGCTGGACCTGGCGGCTCGCGGCTCATGGCCATGTTGTCGCGGAGGTAGTCGAAGCCGAACTCGTTGTTGGTGCCGTAGGTGATGTCGCAGGCGTACTGGGCCGCGCTTGTGGTCCGAGTCGTAGTCGCCGGGGATGATCAGGCCGACGGCTGAGGCCGAGCCAGCGGTGGATCTGGCCCATCCACTCGGCGTCGCGACGTGGCCAGGTAGTCGTTGACGGTGATGACGTGCACGCCCTCGCCGGTGAGGCGCGTTGAGGTAGACCGGCAGCGTCGACACGAGGGTCTTGCCCTCGCCGGTCTTCATCTCGGCGACCCAGCCGAAGTGCAGGGCGGCGCCGCCCATGAGCTGCACGTCGTAGTGGCGCTGGCCGATGACCCGGTCGGCGCGCCTCGCGGGTGACCGCGAACGCCTCGATCAGCAGGTCGTCGAGGTCCTCGCCGTTGTCGAGCCGCTGGCGGAACTCGCCGGTCTTGGCCTGGAGCGCGTCGTCGGAGAGGGCCTGCATCTCGGGCTCGAGCGCGTTGATGTCGGGCACGAGCGCCTGACAGCGCCTTGACCTTCCGGCCTTCGCCGGCGCGGAGGAGCTTGTCGAAAACACCCATGAGGCCGGCAAGTCTACCGGGGGAACCGCACGGGCTCAGCCCGCCCCGTCATCGAACAGCTGGGCCCCCACCGCGTAGGTCACGGCCTCGGCCCGCGTGTGGCGATGGAGCGCGGCCACCGCGTCACCCACCAGGTTGTCGATGGTGGCCACCGGGAGCCCCACCTCGGCGGCCACCTCGGCCGCGGGCCGCTCGGCGGCCAGGAGCTCGAGCACCTGCTGCTGTCGGGCATCGAGCGTGGGGGGCGCCACCTGCTGCTGCACGGATCCGCCGTGGCGGACGAAGCCGGCATAGGTCGCCAGCAGGCCCTGGATGTCGGCCGGCTCGAGCTCGCACCGCCCCCAGGCCACCCGCCGGGTGACCTCGGCCGCCCGGGCCGCGGTCTGTTCCCGGCCGATCACCGCGACCGCTCCGGCCTTCACCGCCCGTCGCCGGGCGTCGTGGTCGTCGGGACCGGCCGACACGACCACCCGAACGCTGGGCAGGACCTGATGGATCGACGCAGCCAACTGCACGGCCCCGTGCCCGGAGAGCCGGAGGTCGAGCCACACCACGTCGGGGACGTGCTCCTGGACCTGGGCCAGCACGGCCTCGCCGTCGTCGGCCTCGGCGACGACCTCGATCTCCGGCGATCGCTCCAGCGCCACCATCAGGCGGCGGCGCTCGATGGCGGACTCGTTGCAGACCAGCACGCTGACGATCGACTCCGACCACCGGGTGACCTGCACGAAGTCGCTCACGCAAGGCTCACGGCGCTACACCCGCTTCTGGCGAGCGGCCGGTTTGGTCTTGAGCCGGGCCAGCTGCGGTTCGAGCTTCTCGATGGCCAGGTCGAGCGCCGCCAGCCCGTCGACCGCCGCCACCTTGCACTGCACCTGGTGACCGTGGCCTTCCATCACCACCTCGCAGATCTCCTTCTCGGCGATGCGAGGGTTGCGCTCCTCGGCGTAGTGCACGCGCGCGCCAGATCCATGTCGAGGAACCGCGAGAGCTTCCCGATCTTCTGGTTGGTGGCCGCCACGAGTGCGTCGGAAAGTTCGGTGCCCCGGCTGCTGATCGCGATCTCCACGCACGCTCTCCTCGACTCGGTGCCACCTCGGCGGTGGCCTGTGCATCGTAGGAGCGCCGCCGCGTGAGCGCTCGGTCCGAGCGCTAGCTGTAGTGCCCATGGACGTTGTTGACGCGGGTCCACCGATGAGTTGAGCCTCCGGGAGATAGGTGTGGCTGTTCCACCAGTCCCACCAGCTCCCAGGAGGCTCGGTTGCACCGTAACGCCCGGTTGACCCACTGGGGTCGACAAGAACTCGTCCGCCGCATCGAGGCGGGTACCCCGATCGCGGACGTCGCCGAACGCAGATGAACGTGTCGCGCCCGACCGCGCGACAAGTGGTGGGGTCGCTACCAGGCGGACCCGGCCGGCATGTGGTGGTTGGACCGCTCGAGCCGCCCTCGTCGAAGCCCGACATCGCACACCCCGCAAGGTGGAGCGTCGCATCGGCAGTCTGCGCCGGAACCGCAAGCTCGGCCCGGCCCGCATCGCCGGCCAGGTCGGAGTTCCCGCCTCGACGGTGCATGCGTGTGCTGTGTCGCCAGGGCATCAACCAACTGCGCTGGATGGACCGGCCCACCGGCACCAAGATCCGCCGCTACGAACACGACCACCCCGGCGACTTGGTGCACGTCGACAGCAAGAAGCTCGGCAAGATCCCACCCGGCGGCGGCTGGCGGGCCCATGGCCGCAACACCGCCACCCGTTCCGCCCGAGCCAAGCGCCCAGATCGGGTTCTCGTTCGTGCACTCCGCGGTCGATGACCACTCCCGGCTCGCCTACAGCGAGATCCACGACGACGAGAAAGCTGTCACCTGCGTCGCGTTCTGGCGTCGAGCCCAAGCTGGTTCCACGAAGCCCACGGCATCACCGTGCGTCGAGTCCTGACCGACAACGGCAAGTGCTACCGATCCAACGACTGGATCCGCGAGCTCGTCGCCGCCGGCATCAACACCGACGTACACGAGGCCCTACCGGCCCCAGACCAACGGCAAGGTCGAACGGTTCAACCGCACCCTGCTCGACGAATGGGCCTACGTCCGGCCCTACCGCTCGGAAGCCGAACGCCGTCGACGACTCGACACGTGGCTCCACACTCTACAACCATCACCGCTGCCACACCGCCATCGGCGGCCAACCACCCATCAGCCGCGTCAACAACCTGCCTAGGGCATTACAGCTAGCGCAGCCGATCGCAGACGAGACGACCGACCATGCGCTGGGCCAGGGCCTCGGCCGTGGGGGGACCGTCGGTCTCGAGGTGGTGGCGAGCCTCTTCGACCCGATCGTGGCGAATGGCGGGAGTGCCGCTGAGCCGCTCGACGAGGCCGACCGGCAGACCCGACAGATCGTGTGGGGAGCCGACCGGCCGCCGTGCGGGATCGGCCAACGCCTCGAGCGACCTCTGGACCTGGAGTTCGCTGACCTGCATCGGTGGAGCGTCCCTTCGGCAGACTTCATCGGTGTAGTTTGCTTCGGCCCCGCTGCCGGCGACCTTGAGCGGCGTGGCCGCGGCAGTGACACCAATCACGCCGGTGGCCCCGGCAGCCCGTAGCACGACGGCCGCCGCCCCGAGGGTGGCGCCGGTGGTCACGACGTCGTCGACGACCAGCACGCGACCGGTGACCCGGCGCCGTGCGGAGAACGTGGGGCCGTCGCGGCGCTGGCGGGCATCGAGCCCGGTCTGGTGCGTCGCCGAGGTGCGCCGCAGGGTGGCCCGTGCCGGGCACCCGAGCCGGCGGGCCACGGCCCGGGCCAGCAGCTCGGCCTGGTCGAAGCCGCGATCGCGCCGACGTGCCGTGGAGGTCGGCGCCCAGGTGACGACGTCGGGTCGTGCCCCGGCAGCGGCATGCACCACGCCGGCGGCCATGGCCGAGGCCACCACCGAGACGACGCCACGCCGGTTGCGGTACTTGAGCGCCAGCAGCAGGTCTCGGCCGGCGCCGTCGAACCGCAGCACCGAGGTCAGGACCTCGACACCCGGCACCACCACCGGGGAGGCCGGGACGAGTCGGCGGGCGCACGACGCGGCAGAGGGCGGACCGGGGCGGGAGGGCCACCTCGCAGAGGACGCAGGTCGTTCGCAGCAGCACCCGATCGACCCTACCGACGGGGTGTGACATCCCAGGTCGCCCGTGTCCCGTCCCGGGACCCGCTTCGAACAGCTCGGGTCACGTCGACAGCTCGGAGGCCGACCGCACCCCGGACTCGGTGACGTAGCCGGCCACCAGCGCGGCCGGCGTGACGTCGAACGCCCGGTTCTCGGCGCACCGTTCCCGCCGGGGCGATCCGCCACGCCGGAGATCGCCAGCACCTCGGCCGGATCGCGGCGCTCGACCACGATGGCGCCGCCGTTCGGCGTGGCCAGGTCGACCGTCGACGTGGGCGCAGCCACGTAGAACGGGATGCCGTGGTGGTGGGCCAGCACGGCCACGCCGTAGGTGCCGATCTTGTTGGCCACGTCGCCGTTGGCGGCGATGCGATCGGCTCCGACGACGACCAGGTCGACGTCGCCCGAGGCCATCAGCGAACCGGCCATCACGTCGGCCACGAGCGTGAACGGGATGCCGAGGCGATCGAGCTCCCAGGCAGTGAGTCGGGCGCCCTGGAGGACCGGCCGGGTCTCGTCGACCCACACCGACGGGCGACGGCCCTGTTCGTGGGCGGCCCGGATGACGCCGAGGGCGGTGCCGTAGCCGACGCACGCCAGTCCCCCGGCGTTGCAGTGGGTCAGCACCCGTCCGCCGTCGGGCACCAGCGTCGGCCCCGAACGCGCCGAGCCGTCGGTTGCGATCGACGTCCTCGACCGCGATGCGCACGGCCTCGGCGACTGGGTCGGCGGCGGCCAGGGCCAGGTCGGCGCCCCACGCCAGGTTGACCGCGGTGGGCCGGGTGGCGACCAGCTGATCGCGCGCCGCGCCGCAGCGGACGACCCTGCACGTGGGCCAGCGCCACGCCCATCGCCCCCGCCGCGCCGAGCGCCGGAGCGCCCCGCACGGCGAGGGTGGCGATGGCGTCGCACAGCTGCTCGACGGTGGTGGCCTCGAGGAAGGCCAGCTCGACGGGCAACCGCCGCTGGTCGATCAGGCGGACCCGGTCACCCGCCCACTCGATGGTGGGGGGGATGGGTTCGGGCGTCGTCACCGGATCAGTAGCGGTAGTGGTCGGGCTTGTAGGGGCCGTCGACCGGGATGCCGAGGTAGTCGGCCTGCTCGTCGGTGAGCTCGGTGAGCGGCACGCCGAGGGCGTCGAGGTGCAGCCGGGCGACCTTCTCGTCGAGGTGCTTGGGCAGCATGTACACCCGAGCTCGTAGTAGTCCTGGTGGTCGTGAACAGCTCGATCTGGGCGATCACCTGGTTGGTGAAGCTGCACGACATCACGAAGCTCGGGTGGCCGGTGGCGCAGCCGAGGTTCAGCAGCCGACCCTCGGCCAGCACGATGACCGAGTGGCCGTCGGGGAACACGAACTCGTCGACCTGCGGCTTGATGTTGACCCGCTGCACGTCGCTCATGCGGGCCGAGGCCGGCCATGTCGATCTCGTTGTCGAAGTGGCCGATGTTGCCGACGATGGCCTGGTGCTTCATCCGCGCCATGTGCTCGGCGGTGATGATGTCCTTGTTGCCGGTGGTCGTGATGAAGATGTCGGCGGTGTCGAGCACGTCCTCGAGCCGGGCGACCTGGTAGCCCTCCATCGCCGCCTGCAGCGCGCAGATCGGGTCGATCTCGGTGACGATCACCCGGGCGCCCTGGCCCCGCAGCGACTGCGGCGCAGCCCTTGCCGACGTCGCCGTAGCCGCAGACGACGGCGACCTTGCCGCCGATCATCACGTCGGTGGCCCGGTTGATGCCGTCGATCAGCGAGTGGCGGCAGCCGTAGAGGTTGTCGAACTTCGACTTGGTGACCGAGTCGTTGACGTTGATGGCCGGGAACAGCAGCTGGCCGGCCTCGAACATCTGGTAGAGCCGGTGCACGCCGGTGGTGGTCTCCTCGGTGACGCCCTTGATGCCCTTGCCGATGCCGGTCCAGCAGGTCGGGCTCCTCGGCGAGCGGTGCGCTGCAGGAGGCTCGAGCACGACGCTCCCACTCCTCGGAGTCGTCGTCGGTCGGCGTCGGGCACGGCGCCGGCGCGTCTCGTACTCGGTGCCCTTGTGCACGAGCAGCGTGGCGTCGCCGCCGTCGTCGAGGATCATGTTCGGGCCGCCGCCGTCGGGCCAGCGCAGCACCTGCTCGGTGCACCACCAGTACTCCTCGAGCGTCTCGCCCTTCCAGGCGAAGACCGGGACGCCCTTGGGCTCGTCGGGGGTGCCCTCGGGGCCGACGGCGACGGCGGCGGCGGCGTGGTCCTGGGTCGAGAAGATGTTGCAGCGAGCCCAGCGGACCTCGGCGCCGAGCGCGGTGAGCGTCTCGATGAGCACGGCGGTCTGGATGGTCATGTGCAGCGAGCCGGTGATGCGGGCGCCCGCGAGCGGCTGGCTGTCGGCGTACTCGGCCCGGAGGGCCATGAGGCCGGGCATCTCGTGCTCGGCGAGCTCGATCTCCTTGCGGCCGAAGGCGGCCAGGGAGAGGTCGGCGACCTTGAAGTCGCCGTCGGTCATTGGGTGATGGTCATCTGGTTCTCCGCGACGCGTCGAAGCGGGTCGGGAGTCGTGGTTGCGTTCGTGGGCTGGGGTCCACTGACACCACTCACGATCAGCCCGGCCCGACCAGAGCTAGTAGGCGCTCAGCCCGCGGCGAGTGCCGCCTTGAGGTCGTCGAGCACCGGGACCGGGCCCGGGTCGACGCCCTGCCTGGGCGGCCAGGTGGAGGCTCACGAAGTCGCCGAAGAGCACGAGGTCGAGCAGCTGGGCGAGCGGCCCGTCGCCCTCGGCCACGACCGTCGATCCCGGCGACGACCTCGTCGATGACGTCGGCGACGAGGTCGAAGCGCCGGCTCGACCTGCGGGTGCTCGAAGTCGTGGCGCAGTTGCACGAGCGTGAAGACCTGCCGGGTCACGTCGCCGTGCTGGCCCCACCCGCAGATCTCGTTGTGGCACAGCTCGGGCATGCGCGTTCGCGAACGCCGGGACCTTGGCGTTCTCGTTGAACTGGCTCTTCCAGCGCGGTGGCCGCCACCTCGCCCGAGCCCGCCGCCGCCGTAGACGATCGGCATCGTGCGGCCGATCCGGCGGGCCAGCCGATCGGCCGGGTTGCCGTCGGCGACGAGCTGGTCGCGTCGGCGCGCGCAGCTGGTCGACGGCGTCGGCGATCCACGACGATGGCGCCGGGGAACAGGCCCGAGCCGCTCGAGCACCACCAGCGGCGGGATGGCCAGCGGCGCCGATGCCGGCGCGCGGCATCGGGATGCCGTCGGCGACGGGCACGCCGGGGCGCGCCCAGCTCGTCGGCCAGCGCGGCCGAGCTCGCCCGCCCTGGGTGACGCACGACCAGCGCGGCCGCCGGCGACGGCCGCGGCCTCGGCGGCGCCCTCGAGGGTCTCCTCGGTGTCGCCCGAGAACGACACCGCGAAGCACGAGCGTGTGCTCGGTCCGACGAAGTCGGGATGCTCGTAGCCCTTGTGCACCACGCACCGGCACGGCCATGAACGGGCCGGCGACCGCGGCGAGCGACGTCGCCGGCGATGCCGCTGCCGCCCATGCCGAGCACGACGACGTTCTCGATGTCGTCGTGGTCGGGCAGGCCGTCGACGTCGGCCGCGTGCGCGGCCGCGTGCTCGACCTGCTCGGGCAGGGCCGCGGCGCGCGTCGAACATGCCGAGCGAGTCGAGCCGGACGAGGCCGGCTCAGGTGCCATCCGGCTCAGGCGTCGAAGGTCGGGCTCGATGCCCTCGGCCTCGGCCTTGGCCATGAGGCGGTCGTGCTCGGCGTCGTCGACCGATCTCGGCCTCGTCGATCAGCATGACGGGGATGTCGTCCGGATCGCGTAGCGGCGCTTGCAGCCGCGGGTTGTAGAGGCAGTCCTCGTCCTGCGAAGTAGAGCAGCGGGCCCTTGTCCTCGGGGCAGGCGAGGATCTCGAGCAGCTGGGGGTCGAGGGCCATGGCGGTCAGGTCTCCTGGGTGGTCGGTCGAGCGGTCGATCGGTCAGTACCGGGTCAGGCGAGACAGGCGATGAGTGCCCGGACCTCGGCGACCCGCGTCGGCGCACTCGGCCGCGGTCGGGCGCCTCGAGGTTGAGGCGCAGCAGCGGCTCGGTGTTGGACGGCCGCAGGTTGAACCACCAGTCGCCGAGGTCGACGGTGAGCCCGTCGAGGCGGTCCTGGTCGGCGCCGGCGTAGTGGGCGGCCACCCGCTCGATCACCGCGAGCGGGATCGGCGACCTCGGTGTTGATCTCGCCGGAGGCGGCGTAGCGCTCGAACGGGCGCGCGCAGCTCGCAGAGGGGCACGCCGGCCGCCGACATGCTGCTCGAGCACGACGAGCGCGGCGATGAGGCCGGAGTCGGCCCGGAAGTTGTCGCGGAAGTAGTAGTGGCCCGAGTGCTCGCCGCCGAACGCGGCGCCGGTCTCGGCCATGACCGCCTTGATGAAGCAGTGGCCGACCCGGGTGCGGACCGGCGTGCCGCCGCGCTCGCGGACGACCTCGGGCACCGCCTTCGAGCAGATGAGGTTGTGGAGGATCGTGGCGCCCGGGTTCTTCTCGAGCATCGCCTGGCGGCCACGATCGCCGTGGTGAGCGAGCCCGACACGAGCTGGCCCCGGTCGTCGACGAGGAACACCCGGTCGGCGTCGCCGTCGAAGGCCAGGCCCGACGTCGGCGCCGACCTCGAGCACCCGGGCCTGGAGGTCGACGCAGGTTCTCGGGCTGGATCGGGTCGGCCGGGTGGTTCGGGAACGTGCCGTCGAGCTCGCCGTACATGATCTCGAGGTCGAACGGCAGGCCGGCGAACACCGCGGGCACGACCAGGCCGCCCATGCCGTTGGCGGTGTCGGCCACGACCTTGAGCGGCTTCAGGCGTCGAGGTCGACGAAGGAGTGCACGTGGTCGGCGAACGCGGCCAGCAGGTCGCGCGCTGCGGTGACCGCGCCGGCGGTGCCGGCGGGATCGACCCCGGCGTCGGCCAGGTCGCCTTGATCTCGACCAGGCCGGTGTCCTCGCCGACCGGGCGGGCGCCGGCCAGGCACAACTTGATGCCGTTGTACTGGGCCGGGTTGTGCGAGGCGGTGAACATGGCGCCGGGGCGTCGAGCGACCGGCGGCGAAGTAGAGGAGGTCGGTGGACGCCAGGCCGAGGTCGACCACGTCGAGGCCCTGGCCGGTGCACCCCTCGGCGAAGGCGGCCGACAGGTCGACGCCGGTGGGGCGCATGTCGCGGCCGATGAGGACCGTCGCCCCGGGTAGCGGGATCTCGAGCCACGAACGCGGGCGAACGCGGCGCCGATGCGCTCGATGAGAACCTCGTCGAGCTGGTCGGGCACGGTGCCCCGCACGTCGTAGGCCTTGAAGATCGCCGACAATGACGACAGCTCGGGCTCGACCATGGGCGCCAACCCTAGTGGCCGAGCGGAACTGCCCTGCCAACCACGGATCGGAGCAAGAGGTGCGACATGGCCCATGAGCTGGTGGTGCTGGGCGCCGCCTTCCTGCTCGCCGCTGTGCTCGCCCGCCTCGGGGCCCGCATCGGCCTGCCGACAATCCCCCTGTTCATGGCCGCCGGCATCGCCATGGGCCCCAACACCCCTGGCCTGGTGCTGTTCGACCATCCCGAGGACCTCGAGCTGCTGGCAGCCTTCGGGCTGATCTTCCTGATGTTCTACCTGGGCGTGGAGTTCTCGGTCGACGACCTGGTCGGTGGCGGGCGCCGGCTCGTGTACTCGGCCGGCATCTACCTCGCGCTCAACTTCGGCATGGGCGTGGTCTTCGGGTTCGCGCTCGGGTGGGGATCGTCGGAGGCGTTCGTGGTCGCCGGGATCGTCGGCATCTCGTCGTCGGCCATCGTGACCAAGACGATCGTGGAGCTGCACCGTCTCGACCACCCCGAGACCCCGCTCATCCTCGGGATCATCGTGATCGAGGACCTGTTCCTGGCGCTGTACCTGGCCGGCCTGGCCCCCGTGCTGGGTCAGGCGAAGGGCACCGCCGAAGCCGTGCTGCTCTTCGGCAAGGCCGCGGCGTTCCTGATCGCGGTCGTCGCGATCGCCCGCTTCGGTACCCGGGCGGTCAGCCGGCTGCTGCACACCGACGACGACGAGCTGCTGGTCGTGAGCTTCGTCGGCATCGCCTTGCTGGTGGCCGGCATCGCCGCCGGCCTCGGCCTGTCCGACGCCATCGGTGCGTTCCTGGCCGGTCTCGTGATCGCGCCGACCACCGTGGCGGCCCGGGTGCGCAAGCTCGTGCTGCCGCTGCGCGACACGTTCGCCGCCATCTTCTTCTTCGCCTTCGGACTGTCGGTCGATCCCGGCGACGCCACGACGGTGGCGGTCCCGGCGCTGTTGGCCGCGGTCATGTCAGTCGTGCTCACCGGCCTCTCCGGCATCGCAGCGGCCCGCATGCACGGCTGGGACCGGGTGGCCGCGGCAAACATCGGCCTGACCACCCTGGCCCGAGGCGAGTTCGCGCTCATCCTGGGCGCGCTCGCGGTCGCCGCTGGCCTGGACGACCGCATCGCCGGTTTCGTCGCGCTCTACGTGCTGGTGCTGGCCGTGGCCAGCCCGATCCTCGCCACCCGCTCGACCGCGGTGTCCCGGGTGATCCCGCGCAGCTGGGTGGGAGAAGGAGCTAGCTGAGCGGGGTGCGGGCGACGAGGGGAACCTCGTCGGGGTCGAGGTCGTAGCGACCCTGACCCGACCAGTGGCGCACCCGGAACACGTCCCGGACCGTTCGGAGGGCATCAGGCACGACATGCACGGTCGACCGGCTCGAGTTGGCCACCCGGACCGGCACCTCGGCCAGCGAGAGCTGATAGAGCTCGAGCAGGTGGAAGACCTCGACGTCGAACGCGAAGCCGTCGATGCGGGAGTGCCCGAAGATCACCTGGGCCACGTCGGAACGGAAGGCCTTGAGGCCGCACTGGGTGTCGCGGTACTTGCCCAGCAGCACGACCCGGGTCAGCAGGTTGATGGCCCGACCGCCGATCTCGCGCACCCGGCGGGCCTTGACCAGCGTGGTCGTGTCGTCGTGACGACGGCTGCCCACGACCACGTCCCAGCCCGACTCGACCTGCTCGAGGAGCTCGACGAGGTGATCAGGCGAGTAGGACAGGTCGGCATCGGTGAAGGCCAGCGTGCGACCACGGGCCGCGAGCATGCCGACCCGCACCGCCGCCCCCTTGCCCTGGTTGACCGGGAGCACGAGCACCTGGTCGGCCCCGGCGCGGCGGGCCGCCATCGCCGTGCCGTCGGTCGAACCGTCGTCGACCACCACGATCTCGAGCCCGCCCCTCTCGGCGACGACCTGCAGGTCCTTGCGGAGCCGCTGGACCGTCTCGCCGATGCGCTCGGCCTCGTGAAACGCGGGCACCACCACCGAGAGCCGCACCTCACCGGGCGACTCGGGCCGTTGCACCCGATTGCCGAGGTCGAAGCGCACCCGCAGGTGCGCGACGCGCCGGTCACGGAACAGGCTGACCGCCACGGTGGCCAGCAGCGCCATCCCTGCGGTGCGCTGCACGGTGCGCCGATCGATCATGGCCGTTCGGGCGCGCTCTCGTCCCCTGGGTCGGCCAGGGGAACCGGTGGACCGGTGGACACGTCGGCGATCGGACCGAGGATCACCGTGGCCGGATCGAACTCGGCCACCGGCACCGTGCCCGACGGGTCGATGTGCTGATCAGGTGGACCAGGTGGAGCAGTGGGACCGAAGAGCGGGTCGTCGGGATCGACCCACCAGTCGGGGTCACGGGGATCGGGGTCGTCGTCGACCCGATCCGACGGGTCCTGCCAGCTGCGGGGCATCTCGGGCATGGCGATCGGTCGGGCCCGCCAGAACCAGATGAGCCCGGCCAGCCCGAGCAGCGTGAGCACGTACGAGCCGAGGTCGACGCCCGTGTAGCCGTAGTGCATCGAGACGTGGGTGCTGGTCGGGATCACGACCATGAGGTTGGGGCTCACCCGGTAGGGGCCCTCGGCGCCGGACACCTTCCAGTTGGGGAAGTACGAGGTCTTGACCACCACCGGCACGCCGACCTGGGTGACGTCGAACGAGATCGTGTCGGTGCCGCTGGAGATGTTCGACACCTGCGTCGTGCCGTCGACCGGGCGGGTCTCCGGGGTCTGGCCCGGTTCGATGCGCTGCCACTCGGCCGGTCCGCTGGCGGCCAGCGGCACGTCGAGCCGAGCCGGCGTCGATGTACCAGTCGACGGTGTCATCGAGCCAGGTCTTCCCTGCGGCCGAAGCGCCGTCGACCACGGCCGGCTCGTTGGTCAGCGGTGTCACCAGCTCGCTGTCGCTGACCTGGAACACGACCCACGGTCCGCTGCTCGCGACCTCGGTGAGCGAGGTGTTGCTGCGCCCCAGGTCGATCATGGCCGACGAGATGGCCATGTAGTACTTCACGCCGAGCATCTGCAGGTGCTGGACGCCGAGGTCGAACTCGTCGGCATTGGGCGCGCCCGGCTGGTACGGCAGGTCGCGCTGGGCGTTCGACGGTGCAGTCGAGAGCTCGTCCTGGTTCAGGAAGTGGTACGGGGTGGTGGCCGAGGCCTCGAAGTACAGGCCCTCCATCGACCCGATGCAGCCGTCGGTCCAGAACGGCAGCAGCATCAGTGCCATCGGGGTGCCGTAGCGGTCGTGCTGCTCTTCGTGCTCCCACATGGCGCGACCACAACCGTTGGACTCCCCGAGCCCGGCCATCGTCTGGGTGATGGCGTAGTACTCCGGATACGCGGGCTTGCCCTCGTACCCCGTGAAGTTCCACTTGGCCCACCCGTTGATGAAGCTCGAGTCCTTCGTCTGCAGCGGACCCCACGACCACTGCGAGGACGCCGAGTTGTAGGTCTCACCCGGCAGCGTGTGCAGCGGCAGGGCCAGCACCACGATCCAGACCCCGAGCCCGGCCAGGGCGGTGGCCCACAGCACAGGGCGCACGGGGCGCCGGATGTCCGACGCGAAGATGCGGGCGATGGTGCGACCCAGCTCGGCCACGCCGATGGCGCCGAGCAGGTAGATGGCCAGGTAGTAGAAGGGCAGGAGACGGGCGTTCCACAGTCGACCCTGGGGCATGTAGAGGAAGGAGATGCCGGCGATGACACCCATGGCCAGCCAGAACACCCCGCCGCGACGGCGGTAGACGATGGCCAGCAGCGCACCGACGGCGGCCAGCACCAGGAGGTACTCGATGCCGGGGCGGTTGCTGAGCTGGGCGTCGAGGGTCTCGCGACTGAACAGGTAGTTCGCGTAGTTGACCTTCTTCTCCCACCCCATGTCGTTCATGTAGCCGTGGCGCAGGTAGAACGGGACGGTCCAGAACGCGCTGATCAGCCCGGCCACCGGCAGCACGGTGACGACGTAGCGGATCGGCCCCCATGGGTGCTGCCACAGGGTCAACCCGACCGCCACCACGACGACGAGACCGGCGAAGACGACCGTGGCCGCGGCGTAGATCGGCCAACCACCCTGCCCTGAGGGCAGCAGGCGGTCGCCGAACACGAACGCGCCGCCGAACGACAGCACGACGAGGAAGCCCCACATCCACAGCCGGACCTTGGCCCAGTCGAGCTGCAGGGCGAACCAGATCACCGTGCCGGCCAGCGCGAAGAACAGCGGGATGAGGTGGCAGAGCGCGGTGAGGGCCAGCAGGGTCGCGGCCCAGGCCCGGTACTTGCCGGTCTCGAGGCCGCGGGCCAGCATCCCGAGGTACAGCACCGCGAAGCTCAGCGAGATCGAGAACGCGAACTCACCGGCCAGGGTGGACGCGATGTTGCCGCCGTAGATCGAGAACGACCGGTCGAACAGGAAGGCGGTCGCGCCGACGGCCAGCAGCGGGGCGCAGGGGAACGGCATCCGGGACAACCGGCCGAAGGCCCACGCCGCGATCGGCAGGCTGACCACGCCACTGATGGCGATCAGCTTGAAGGCGATCCCGTACGGGATGACGAAGCTGAGCAGGGCGATCGCCAGCGACGGGATGATCATGTAGAAGGTGAAGGCGGGGAACCCGGCGTACCAGTCCGGCGTCCACCCGCTGAGCCGCCCTGACGGGATGAGGTGGTCACGCAGGTAGGCCGGAGCCCACACGTGGGCTCCCATGTCGCCACCGGCAGGCGTGTTCTTGGCCAGGATGTTCGAGGGCCCGAGCGAGTAGAAGACGAACACCGCGCACGAGACGACCACGAAGAGGCTGATCCAGCCCTCGATCGGCATCGCCAGGAAGGAGTGCCAGGCCGAGCCCACACGTCCGCGTGGTGCGCCGTCGAGCCCGCCGTCGACAGGCGCGTCGGCGCCGTCGACCGCATCGGTCGGGAGGTCGTCGCCGGGTTCGGACGCGGCCCGGTCGTCGATCAGGGTTTCGGACATGCGACTCTCATCGTGCCATTCCTCGTTGGTACGAAGCCGTCACCCACGTCGGACTTCGGATTCCGAGACCCACGTCATGACCAGGTGCCCACACGCCGCCAGACCGGCCAGCCCGATCAGCACGAGTGCCCACAACGGCGCGGACAGGTCCCACACCAGCGTGGCCGCCGCCACCAGGTTGAACCCGAGGTGGGCCCAGATGGACGTGCCCAGGCGCCCGGTGACGAACACCATGGCCCCGAGGATGAGGCCGAAGGCGAACAGGGCCGGCAACTGCAGCGGCTCGAAGTGGGTGAGCGCGAAGAAGGCGGCGGTGCCGAAGAGGGCCACCCACGAGCCCCATCGACGGAGCAAGGCGTGCTGGGTCAGGCCCCGGAAGAACATCTCCTCGGCGATCGGCGCGCCGATCCCGACGATGAGGAACAGCATCACCACGCCGAACGGATCGGTGGCCCGATCGGTGAGCTGGCGGGCGGCGGCCGAGACGTCCCGGTCGCCGAAGATCCAGAAGATCGGCACGTAGATCAGCGGGACGAGGACCAGCTGGGCGGCCACGCCGATGGCCAGACCGATCGGCACGTCGATGGCCCTGACGCGCAGGCCCAGGTCACGGACCGGACCGTTGCCCTTGGTGATGGTGGCGATGATCGGCACCCCCAGCAGGCAGATCCACAGCGGGATCTGCAACAGGGCCGTCAGCCAGAGCGGCACCGGGAGCTTGGCGTCGTAGGCGGGAGCCGTCCCCGTGGCCAGGTGGCCCACGACCTGGCCGAACGCGGAGCCGACCGACTTCTCGGCGTTCAGGTCGTAGTCGGTGCCGGAGAGCACGACGACGGCGAGCAGGGCCGACAGGAACTCGCCGGCGAAGAAGCCCACGACGACGTCGCCGAGCCCCCACCGGGGGGTGATCACCTGGCGGCCGGAGCCCTCGTCGCCCGGATCCGGGTCAGGGGTCTCCGACACCGAGCCAGACGGGGGGTTCTGCACGGCGGACAGGGTAATAGGGCATCCGTCGGACCCGAGACGCCCTTCGCTACGGTTTGCGCCCATGACCCGACAGTGCGCCCGACCCGGCTGCAGCGATCCGTCCTCGGCCACGTTCGGCTACGACTACGCCGCCCGCATCGTGTGGCTCGACGACGTCGCCTCCGAGCCGCATCCGTCGTCCTACGACCTGTGCCGACGTCACGCCACGGCGATGACGGTCCCGCAGGCCTGGGAGCTCCGCGACGCTCGCACCACGGTGACGCCGATCTTCCGCGCCGAACGCGCATCCTGACCGAGCGGCTCTACCAGCAGGGCCGCTCCGGACCGCAGCCCTTGACGGGGATTTTCGCGGATCTCTTCTACGCTGTCGCCCATGAGCAATGAGATCCCTCCGCCCCCTCCGACTCCCGAGAAGGGTTCCAACGGGCGCTTCGGCGGGGATCAGGGCTGGCCCAAGTGGATGATCGGCGTGCTCGTCGCGGTGATCCTCGGTGTGCTGCTCCTCACCTTCGTGGCCAACGTGAGCTCCGGTGACCAGGTCACCTACGGCGAGTTCCGCGACAAGCTGAGCGCCGAGCCCAGCACGGTGAAGACCGCCACCTACGACAACACGAACGGCCACATCTCCGGTGAGCTCACCGACGGCTCGAAGGTCACCACCACCGGCCCGACGCCCCTCCCCGACCAGGACGCCGAGCTGTTCGCGGCCAAGAACGTCAAGTTCGACACGCCGACCTCGAGCATCTGGGAGACGCTGATCCCGCTGCTCCTGCCGGTGGGTCTGCTGATCGTCTTCTTCGTGTGGATGCAGCGCCGGGCCCAGGGCCAGATGGGCGGCATCATGTCCATCGGCCGCTCGAAGGCCAAGACCTACACCACCGAGCGCCCGGGCACGACCTTCGCCGACGTCGCCGGCTACGAGGGCGTCAAGCAGGAGATCCGCGAGGTCGTCGACTTCCTGAAGTACCCGGAGCGGTTCGCCGAGATCGGCGCCCGCATCCCCAAGGGCGTCCTGCTGGTCGGTCCTCCCGGCACCGGCAAGACCCTCATCGCCCGGGCCGTCGCCGGCGAGGCCGGCGTGCCGTTCCTGTCGGTCACCGGCTCGGACTTCATGGAGATGTTCGTCGGCGTCGGCGCCAGCCGGGTCCGCGACCTGTTCGCCAGTCGGCCCGCAAGCTGGGCCGGGCCATCATCTTCGTCGACGAGATCGACTCCATCGGCCGCAAGCGCGGCGCCGGCCTCGGCGGCGGCCACGACGAGCGGGAGCAGACGCTCAACCAGATGCTCTCCGAGATGGACGGCTTCGAGGCCACCGAGGGCATCGTCATGATGGCCGCCACCAACCGGCCCGACATCCTCGACCCGGCCCTGCTGCGCCCCGGCCGCTTCGACCGCCAGGTCGTCGTGCCGCTGCCCGAGTACGCCGAGCGCCTCGCCATCCTCAAGGTGCACTGCAAGGGCAAGCGCATCGCCCCCGACGTCGACCTCGACGTCGTGGCCCGGGGCACGCCCGGCATGAGCGGCGCCGACCTGGCCAACCTGGTCAACGAGGCCGCGCTGCTTCGCCGTGCGGCGAGGCGCCGAGATCGGTCTACATGCAGGACTTCGAGTAGGCCCGCGACCGGGTGCTCATGGGCCAGCGACGCGAGTCGATGGTGCTGTCCGAGAAGGAGAAGGAGCTCACCGCCTACCACGAGGCCGGCCACGCCGTCTGCGGCGCGGTGCTCCCCCACGCCGACCCGGTCCACAAGGTCACGATCCTCCCCAGCGGCATGGCCCTCGGCGTCACCCAGCAGCTGCCGGCCGAGGAGCGCCACAGCTACGACCAGGACTACCTCGAGGAGTCGATCGTGGTGGCCATGGGCGGCCGCATCGCCGAGGAGCTGGTCTTCGGCGTGGTCTCCACCGGCGCCAACAACGACCTCGTCGTGGCCACCGAGCGGGCCCGCAAGATGGTCCGCGAGTGGGGCATGAGCAAGCGCATCGGCCCGATGGCCTGGGGCTCGCAGGGCCAGGTGTTCCTGGGCGAGGACCTCATGCACACCCGCGACTACAGCGACGACACCGCCCGCGTCATCGACGAGGAGGTCGAGCGCATCCTGCGCGAGCAGGAGGAGCAGTGCCGTCAGGTGCTGACCGACAACCGCAAGGGCCTCGACCTCGTGGCCCGGGCCCTGCTCGAGCACGAGACCATCGACGGCGCCGAGGTCACCCGCCTCATCGAGCTGGCCCGATCCGGCGCCCCGTCCACCCCTGCGGTGTCCCACATGGCACCCGCGGCCCCCAGATCCCCCGCCGAGCTCCGCGACCTCCCCTCCACCGACGCCTGACCCGGTCTCGCCCGGTCGAGCACCACCCCGACCTCAGGTGGGTTGGCCGTGGTCGCAGGCGTCGGGGGTGGAGCCGGGCTCTCGGGCTTCGGCCACGGCGGCCCAGAGGTCCGTAGCGGTGACGGGGCCGACGAACGACGCCTGCACCACACCGTCGGCGTCGGCGACGATGGTGGTGGGCACGGCGTCGACGCCGTAGCGGCGGTGGATGTCGCCCTGGGCACCGACCTCGACGTCGGCCACCACCACCGCGTCGCTCTGCAGCGGCTCGGCCTTGGCCAGCACCCCGGCGCAGGACGTCACAGGTCGCCGAGCTGAACACCGCCACCAGCCATGGGACGTCCGGGCGAGGCAAAGTCGTCGCGGTCGACCTGGGCCGGCACCGTCCAGGTCGGCTGGGTCGGGGCATCGGGGCGGCGGCGCTGCAGCACCAGCGCGATCACCACCGCGACGGCCACCAGGACCACGGCGACGAGGGCGCGCTCCATGGTCAGGCGGCGGCCGACGTGGAGCTGGTGGAGCTCGAGCCCGACGAGTCCGAGGAGCCCGACGTATCGGGCGCGTTCGGGTCGAGCGACTCGACGGTGGGGTTCGGGTCGATCCCGTCGATCGGAGCGTTCGGGTCGACCGTGACGTTCGGGTCGAGCGTGACCGACGAGCCGGGGTCGACCGGGAGGCCCTGGTCGGCCACCTGGACCGATGCCCTGGACCGGGACCGCGAGCGGCGCCGCCAGCCCGGCGTCCTTGAAGACCAGCCGGGCCTCGGCGACCACGGGAGCGGAGCTGACGATGTGGACCGAGGTCAGGGGCTTGTCGGCCGGGACGGGCACCGCCACGCCCATTCGATCGCCGGCCGCGATCTCGTGCTGATCAGCTTCGGGGATCGGGGTCTCGGCGCCGTCGGCCACGCTCGACACGGTAACGGTGACGGGGTCGGTCGCCGACGGGTTGGTCACGATGATGGCGGTGGAGGTGACCGTCGATCCCGACGCCACCGGCACGATCCAGTCGGTGCCGAGTGCCGGCGAGCCCATGGTCACGGTGACGGCGGCCAGGGGCTCGGTCTCGGTGACCACCCGATCGGCCACGATTGGCGTGCCGTCGGTGGCGGTGGCCACCGCGGTGTAGCCGAGCCCCGCGGGCACCCTTCCGTCCGCGCTGATGTTCGTCACGGTCGCCCGCCCGGCCGGGACCGTGAAGGTGAACGGGTCGACGTCGCCGTTCACAGTGGCGTCGTCGAGGCGCACCTGCAGCTCCACGTCGACGTCGTGGTCGGACGGGTTCTGCACCGCGATGGAGGTCTGGTCGCCCGCCCCCGAGGGCCCGTCAGCGAACCACCACGTCGGCCAGGCCTGCGGCGCGCCCGGGGTGACGGTCAGCGACTTCGTGGTGTCCTGGGTGCCGTCGGAGTACTGGATCTGGTCGGCGATGATGCGCCCGGACCGCACCGACGACGGTGGTGGCGATCTCGGTCCGCAGCGTGACGGTGTCGGATACGACGAGCACCCTGACGTCGTTGCCGGGGACGACGATGGCGGCGTAGTCCACCGGCGCCCGGGCCCCGTCATCGGTATCGAAGGTGACTGCCACGACGGCGTCACTCGGGAACGGGTTGAACAGGGCCAGCAGCTGGTGGGTGGCCGAGGCCTTCTCGCTGTTTCCCGAGGGGAAGTACCACGACGACGACGGCGCCGACGAGCACGCCGCGGTGGAGCTCCCCGTCGGGCCGGTCAGCACGTGGGAGACGGCGACCTCTCCCCCGTCGGCCTCGACGACCGCCGAGGCGTAGGGCGCCACGACCATGCTGGACAGCACGATCGACTGGCGGCTGCGAGCGGGGACGGCGACGTCCTTCCCGACCATCGCGCCGTCGCTGGGCACCGCGGTGACCTTGGCGGTGAGGTCGTTGTCGGACAGGTTGGCGATCTCGATGGTCTGCTCGGCCTCCCCGGTCTTGGCCCCGGTGGCGGTCCCGCCAGCGCAGTACCACGTGGAGCTGGGTGCGCCGGGTTCGGACGCCACTGGCATCAGGGCGGACGCGGAGGTCGAGGCGACCTCGACCGGCTGGTCGTCCTCGTGACGCTGCACGGCGACGGCCGCCACGATCAGCAGGGGGATCAGCACCAGCACCGGCCAGCGGCGGGTGTGCACGGCGGCGGGGGCGGCTCGACGGGCGCTCATGCCAGCTCTCCTTCCACCCGGAGCTCGGCCAGGTCACGGGCGGACTCGATGCGGACGCGGGTTCGGAACAGGTAGAGCAGCACGGCCAGCCAGAGCATCAGCTGGCCGACCAGCATGAGCGTGCGGCTGATCGGGGTGTCGAACGCCAGGGTGGCCGTGCCGCCGGCCGGCACCGAGAACGCGCTCGACCAGCCGAGCACCTCCTGGCGGTCCGCCGCCCGGCCGTCCACCTGCAGACGCCACTGCTCCGAAGACGCCTCGGCCAGGTAGACCGTTCCGGCCTGGTCGACGGTTCCACCGAACGACTCATAGCCGTTGTCGTCGGGCAGCGCGGTAGGCGCGCCCGTGAGCGCTGGGACCACGCGATCCGAGGGCCGACCCTCTCCGGAGGGGAACTCCGTGCCGGCGGGGAGCTGGGCCCGGGTCGGGCCCCACGCCGCGTTGCGGTACACGACGATACCGCCGGCCACGTCGAGGTTCGACAGGTCGAGCTGGGCATCGAGCAGGGTCAGCAGCGCGACGGGCGTCACCGTCGGCCCCGTCTCGAGCGGGCTCGGGGCGTTGGCCTCGGGGACCACGATGTAGCGCACGCCCATGGGCGCGAGCAGGGCACCCAGCCGGCTGGTGCCGCCCTCGGCCGCGTACTGGAGCGTCTCGGCCAGATGCGACGTGGCGCCCGAGTCGGAGCCGGCGATGACGTCGGACACGTCGGGCATCCCGTTGTTCGAGGTGGCGTAGGACAGCAGAGCGCCGGAGCCGATGTCGTCGACCTGGGGAGCGTCGAGCGGCCACCCTGCGGCCGGCAACAGATCGGCGTCGCCCAGCCACAGCACCCGGTAGGGCGCGTCGGTGCCGTTCTTGCCGTTCAGATTGCGGATGGGGCGTCCGAAGTCGCCGGTCGGCATGCCCCATCGCCCGGACGAGGCCGCAGCGATGGCCGGCAGCAGGGCGAGCAGCAGCGCCGCACCGGCCAGCAGCGAGGCGATCTGTCGCCAGCCGAAGTGGTAGTCGGGGAGGTCGACCTCGAAGGCGGCCATGCCGAGCGCGGCCGCCAACGCCAGCGCCGACCGCGGCCGGCGCCAGCAGCACCTCGGGCACCGGCAGCGAACCGGGCAGCCAGCCCTCGGCTCCGACGAACACGAGTCCGGCCCCGAGAAGGATCACCATCCAGCTGCGGGCAGCCCAAGCGAAGCGCCACCGACGCCCGATGACGAGCGCGAGCACGCCGATCGGCAGGAACACCCATCCGATGGGGGGTGCACCGAACGGGCCGGTCTCGAAGCGGAAGATCGATCCCAGCGAGAGTGGCCGGCCGCCGTCGGAGGAGCTGCCGACGAACGCCTGCCAGCCACCGGTGACCAGGCTCACGCTCCAGGGCAGGTGCAGGATCAGCGCGGTCAGCGAGCCACCGAACGCCACCCTGAGCAGCCGCCCGGAGCCGCGCACCTCGCCGACCAGCAGGCCGCCCAGGACGAAGACCAGCGCGACCGCCGGCACCACGACCAGAGCGAACGGCACGACCATGGCGGCGAGCGCGGTGGTGATGCCGAGCAGCAGGATGCGCTGGATGATCGGCCGATCCGACACGCCCGGGCCCGGATCGCCGCCGATCGACCCGAACGGGCGCGAGTCCGGAGCCTTTCAACAGCTGGTTGAACATCCATGGGGCCAGGCCGTACACGACCAGGCCCGTCCAACGCCCCTGGGCCATCGCGTTGAAGCCCACCGGTACCGATGCGTACACGACCAGCGCCACGATGCGGGCCCGGCGCGAGCCGAGGGGCCGGGCCATCCGCCAGATGCCGATGACACCCAGCGGGAGGGCTCCGAGGATGAGCACCGTGCGCAGCAGGTCCATGGCCCCGAAGAAGAGGTAGCCGAGGCCGCCCACCGCGGCCAGCAACGTCGGCGCCGGGCTGACCGAGCCCAGCCCCACGTCGCGGTAGCCGCTGAACCACTCGTGCAGCAGGTTCGACGGGTGTGACGGGAACGCGGCGAAGTCGCCGATGGCCGGGATGCCATCGGTGATCAGCGAACGGCTGCCCAACGCGAGCAGGACGATCACCAGCAGCCAGGCCACGAGCGACGAGCGGGCGCTGGCCGACCGGAGGTTGGTGACCAGGTCGCGGCCCGACGCGGTCACCGAGCCGAGGCGGTCCTCGCCCGAGCCGATCTGGCCGCGCAGGAACGCCGACGTCCGAGCGCTCCCCCGCACCTGCAACCGGCGCACGTCCTGATCGGGTACGGCCCGATGCGCGGCCAGCTCCTTGCGGCGCGAGCGGATGTCGCCCCGGTGGCGGGCGTTCCACAGCCAGGCGTTGGCCACGTCGGAGGTCTGGTGGAATCGACCCTGCAGCATGCTGAGGACCAGCTCGAAGACCGCAACGAGGAACGCCTGGGGCATGATCCGGAGCCGGCTGGTGAACGTGTAGCAGACGCGGCTGGTGCGCAGGCGGTGGCGCATCTGGAGCCGACGGCGGTCGTCGACCGCGCGTCGGTCGCCGAGCGCTTCGACGTGCGCGACGCGGGCGGCCGGAGCCACCAGCACCCGGGCGCCGGCCACATGGGCGCGCCACGACAGATCGAGATCCTCGCCGAGCAGCTCGATGCCGGGGTCGAAGCCGCCGAGGGCCTTGAACAGGTCGGCCCGCACGAGCGTGGCGGCACCGGGGACGTAGAACACGTCGCGGACCGCGTCGTGCTGCTCCTGGTCGAGCTCGCCCCGTTCGACGTAGGGGCTCGGGGCACCGGTCTTGTCGGCGCCCATGCCGACCTGGAGGATGCGATCGGGGTCGTCCCACTGCACGAGCTTGGGGCCGATGACGCCGGCGTTCGACCGGTAGGCCTCCTCCACCATCACCTGGATCACGTCGGGTTCGAGCCGCACGTCGTCGTGGCAGAACAGGTAGAAGGCCGCGCCCTCGACCGCGTTCAGGACCTCGTTGGCCGCCGGGCCGAAGCCCACGTTCTCGTCGAGGCGCCGCAGGTGGGCGTCCGGCGCGGCCCCGGCGATACGCACCTCGAGGTCGACCACGCTGGCGCTGTCGATCACGAGCAGCGACGCGTTCGGGTAGTCCTGCCCGGCCACGCTGGCCAGCGCGTCCTCGAACCAGGGCCCCGGATCGTGGGCCACCATCACGACCACGACAGCCGGGACGACGGCCTCGTCCGTCTGCGACTCCTCCCGAGCGGGCACGGTGAGGGGCTGGTCCGGCGAATTCACGACCGAAGCACGGTAGCCCGGCCTCCCCGGCGTGGGGATCACCCCGATCGGTGCGGGAACCGAACGAAACCAGGTCGAGCCTTGCCGCGAGCGGGCGCCTCTGCCACGATCCCGGCATGGGCAACGAGACCACGCGGGTGGCCCGCAACACGTTCTTCGCCAGCGTGGGCTTCGGGGTGTTGGCCTTCCAGAAGGTCCAGGTCCGCCGCCGCGAGCTGGAGAAGTCCCTGCGACCGCAGGTCGAATCCGTCCAGCGCCACGTCCGATCGGTCACGGTCACACCTCCGACCACGACCCTGGCGACGACCCTGGCGACACCCCGGATCACCACCCGGGCGACTGACCTCGCCATCTCCATGCGCCTCGGTTTCGACGCCACCTCGCTGATCGGCGCGCGCACCGGCGTGGGCGTGTTCACGTCCGAGGTGCTCGACCCGGCTGGCCGGCCGCCCCGACCTCGACGTCGTCGCCTTCGGGGTCACGTGGCGGGGCCGCGAGGCCCTCGGACCGGTGGTGCCGGTGGGGATCGAGGTCGTTGCTCGGCCGATGGCGGCCCGACCGCTGCGCCAGGCCTGGCGCCGGGCGGACCACCCCAGCATCGAGAACTGGACCGGCCCGGTCGACGTCGTCCACGGACCCAACTTCGTGGTGCCGCCGACCCGGCGGGCTGCCGAGCTGGTCACCGTGCACGACCTGACCTGCGTCCGCTTCCCCGAGCTGTGCACACGCCGACACCCTCGAGTACCCCGACCTCATCCGGCGGGCCCTGCGCCGCGGCGCGACCGTCCACACGGTGTCCGCCTTCGTCGCCGACGAGGTGCGCGAGCGCGTTCGGCCTGCCCGACGAGCGCGTCGTCGCCATCCCCAACGGAGTGCGGGTGCCGCCCGCCGTCGGCCCGCGCACCGATGCCGAGACCGGGCGGACCCTTGCCGGCGCCGACCGCTACGTCCTGGCGGTCGGCACGGTCGAGCCCCGCAAGGACATCCCACTGCTGGTCGACGCGTTCGGCCGGCTCACGCGCGACGCAGGGCGGGCCCGGACCTGCGCCTGGTGATCGCCGGACCCGACGGCTGGGGTGCCGAAGCGCTCACCGATGCCATCGCTGCCAGCCCGGCCCGCGACCGGATCGTGCGGCTCGGCTGGGTGTCCGACGAGCAACGGGTGGCCCTGCTGCGGGGAGCGGCGGCGATGGTGTTCCCGTCCGTCTACGAGGGATTCGGGCTGCCGCCGCTCGACGCCATGGCCACCGACACGCCTGTCGTCGCCACCTCCGCGGGTGCGGTGCCCGAGGTCGTCGGCGACGCCGCGCTGCTCGTGGCGCCTGGTGACGCGGATGCGCTCGCCGAGGCCATCGACCAGGTGCTCGCCGACGCCGATCTGGCCGAGCGCCTGCGCGAGCGGGGACGTGATCGGATCGCCCGGTTCGACTGGGACGACACCGCCGATCGGCTGGTCGCGCTCTACCGGCGCCTCGGACGACCGGCTGAACTCGGGCCCCGAGTGAGCCGCGGGTACGATCTCGACCTCGCAAGGGCACGATCGGGCAGGGGTGGCAGTCGCCAGATGAAATCACTCGTGACCGGCGCTGCCGGCTTCGTCGGATGCCACCTCGTGGCCCACCTCGAGGCCTGCGGCGACGAGGTCGTCGGCATCGACCGACCGACCGGGCCCGACCTGCTCGATCCCGACGGCCCTCACCCGCCTCGTGCAGCAGGTGCGGCCCGACGCCGTCTACCACCTGGCCGGGTGGAGCGACGTGGGCGGGTCGTGGGCGACACCGCTGGCCGCGTTCCGGGCCAACGCCGAGGGCACCCTCAACGTGCTGCAGGCCTGCCTCGCAGCCGAGCGTCCACCGGGTCCTCTCGGTGAGCAGCGCCGACGTGTACGGCAAGGTCACGCTGAGCGACCTCCCCATCGACGAGGACGCTCCCGCTGCGGCCGGTCAGCCCGTACGCGGCCAGCAAGGTCGCCGCCGACTACGTCGGCCCTGCAGGCCCACCTCGGCTACGGCCTCGATGTCGTGCGGGTCCGGGCGTTCAACCACCTCGGTCCCGGCCAGACGCAACCGCTTCGTGGCCCCGGCCCTCGCCGAACGCATCGCCGTCAACGAGCTCGACGGCACCGAGGTCGTGCCGGTCGGCAACCTCAGCCCCCGCCGTGACTTCACCGATGTCCGCGACGTGGTGCGGGCCTACCGGCTGCTGATCGAGCACGGCGACGCCGGCGAGGCCTACAACGTGTGCTCCGGCCACGACATCGCCATCAGCGAGCTCGCCGACCGGCTGCTGTCGCATGGCCACGCCACCCGATGCGCCTGGAGGAGGACCCGAACCTGCAGCGGCCGGTCGACGATCCCCGTGCTGCGCGGCGACGCCACCAGGGTGCACAAGGCCACCGGGTGGGATCCCCGAGATCGCCACTGGACCAGACGCTCACCGACCTGCTGGACGAGTGGCGCGCCCGGGTCGGCGTCTGAGGCCAGTTCGCCCTCAGTCGCGGGACCGCTGGTCGGCCAGCCACTCGCCGACCGTCCGCTGGGCGTCGGCGACCGCCATCCGCTCGCGACCGGTCGTGCGTGCGGTCGGCGAGGAAGCCGAGCTGTCGACCGCCACTGGGTCGAGCAGGCGCTCGGCCTGGCCCGGCGTCAGGTACTCGAGCCAGCCCAGGTCGCCGTCGAGCAGCGCCAGCTGGTGCTCGACCTCGGTGTAGCGGGTGGTGACCACCGGCAGCCGCTCGGCCTTGCCCACCGGGTAGGTCGTGCCGGCCACCAGCTCGTGGGGCTCGAGCTTGAACACGCCCGGCCAGCAGGGTCACGGTGCGCTCGCCCGGGTCGCTCATGCCCGGACTCGAGGTGGGAGACCGCCACCCGGGAGATGGCCAGGCGGTCGGCCAGCTCCTGCTGGGTCAGGCCGAGCTTGGCCCGGTGCGCGGCGATGCGGCGGCCGAGGCTCTCGACCAGCGGACTTCGCAGAACTTTCTCGGCACGTGCCAACCCACTTAGCAGACGACTGCGACCAGTCAGCGTAGACCAGGGACCCATGACCAAGCGTGCGCTCATCACCGGCATCACCGGCCAGGACGGCTCCTACCTCGCCGAGCTCCTGCTCGACCAGGGCTACGAGGTGATCGGCATGGTCCGCCGGTCGCAGCACGGTCAACTTCGAGCGCATCGCCCACCTCCAGGACCAGCTCGACGCTCGTGCCCGGCGACCTGCTCGACGAGGCGTCGCTGATCGACGTGCTGCGCATGCACCGGCCCGACGAGGTCTACAACCTGGCCGCCCAGAGCTTCGTGCAGACGTCGTTCAGCCAGCCGGTGCTGACCGGCGAGACGACCGCCCTCGGCGTGACCCGGCTGCTCGACGCCATCCGCATCGTCGACCCCGACATCCGCTTCTACCAGGCCAGTCATCAGCGAGATGTTCGGCAAGGTCGTCGAGGTGCCCCAGACGGGAGACGCACGCCGTTCTACCCCCGCTCGCCCCTACGGCGTGGCCAAGGTCTACGGCCACTGGATCACCGTCAACTACCGCGAGAGCTACGACCTGCACGCCTCGTCGGGCATCCTCTTCAACCACGAGATCGCCCCGCCGCGGCCTCGAGTTCGTGACCCGCAAGATCACCCACGGCGTCGCCCGGATCAAGCTCGGGCTGGACACCGAGCTGCGCCTGGGCAACCTCGAGGCCCAGCGCGACTGGGGCTTCGCCGGCGACTACGTCGAGGCCATGTGGCTGATGCTGCAGCAGGACACGCCCGACGACTACGTGGTGTCCACCGGCGAGACCCACTCGGTGCGCGAGTTCTGCGAGGTGGCCTTCGGCCACGTCGGGCTCGACTAGGAGGAGTACGTCGTGCAGGACGAGAAGTTCTTCCGCCCGGCCGAGGTCGACCTGCTGGTCGGCGACGCCGACAAGGCCCAGACGGTGCTGGGCTGGAAGCCGAAGACGACGTTCGCCGAGCTCGTCGACGATGATGGTCGACGCCGACATGGACCTGATCTCGGCCAAGCTCCGGGCGCTCAGCTGACGCCGCGGACGACCGCCACGTGATCACCGTCCTCGCCGGCGGGGTGGGCGCGGCCCGGTTGCTCGCCGGGCTGCGTGCAGGTCGTCGACCCGGCCGAGCTCACCGCCATCGTCAACGTCGGCGACGACCTCGTGCTGCACGGGCTGCAGATCAGCCCCGACCTCGACACCGTCACCTACACCCTGGCCGGGGCCATCGACCCCGAGCGGGGCTGGGGCCTGGCCGGCGAGACCTGGCAGGCCATGGACCGCCGCTCGGCCGCTACGGCGGCGACGACCTGGTTCAACCTCGGCGACCGCGACCTCGGCACCCACCTGTACCGCACCGCCCGGCTGCCGCGCCGGGGCCACGCTGACCGAGGTCACCGCCGAGATCGCCGGCCGCCTGGGGCCTCGGCCTCTGCCTGCTGCCGGTCACCGACGACCCGCGTGCGCGACCGATGGTGACCGTCGGCGACGAGGGCGAGATCGGCTTCCAGGAGTACTTCGTGCGGCGACAGCACGCCGTGACCGTCGACGTCCGTCCGCTTCGACGGCGTCGACGGTCGCGCGCCCGGCCCCGGCGTGCTCGACGCGATCGGCCGACGCCGAGGTCGTGGTGATCGCCCCGTCGAACCCGATCGTGTCGATCGGCCCGGTGCTGGCCGTGCCCGGCGTCCGCGAGGCCGTCGCGGCCCGCCGCGACGCACGCGTGGCCGTCTCGCCGATCATCGCCGGCGCCGCGCTGAAGGGCCCGGCCGACCGCATGCTGGCCGAGCTCGGCCACGAGTCGTCAGTGGTCGGCGTCGCCCGGCTCTACGCCGAGCTGGCCGGCACGCTGGTGATCGACGAGGCCGACGCCGACCTGGCCGAGGCGGTCGAGGCCGAGGGCATGCGCTGCGTCGTGGCCCCGACGATCATGTCGACCCCCGAGCGCGGCTGCCGCGCTGGGCCGCATCGTGCTCGAGCGCGATCGGCTCGACCCGCATGAGCCGGCTCGAGGTGTTCGGGATCGACGGGATCGGCGAGATCCATCCCGGCGACGACCTGGCCGGGATCATCGCCGCGGCGGCCGCGGGCGGCGACGGCACGGCGCTCGCCGACGGCGACGTCGTGGTGGTCACCCAGAAGATCGTGTCGAAGGCCGAGGACCAGCTCGTGGCCATCGACCCGGACGATCCGCTCAGCCACAAGCCGCTCGTCGAGGCCGAGTCGGTGCGCATCCTGCGCCGCCGGGGCGACCTCATCATCAGCGAGACCAAGCACGGCTTCGTGTGCGCCAACGCCGGCATCGACCTGTCCAACGTGGAGTCGGGCTTCGCCGCCCTGCTGCCCGAGGACAGCGACCGCTCGGCCCGCCGCATCCGCGACGGCCTGCGGGGCAGGGCCGGCATCGACGTCGGCGTCATCATCTCCGACACCTTCGGGCGCACGTGGCGCCGCGGCGTGACCGACGTGGCCATCGGCTCGGCCGGCATCGCTGCCGTGCTCGACCTGCGGGGCACCGCCGGACGCGCTCGGACGGGAGATGCAGGTCACCGAGGTCGCGGTCGTCGACGAGATCGCCTGCGCGGCCGAGCTGGTGATGGGCAAGGCCACCGGCATCCCCGTGGCCGTCGTCCGGGGCGTCGACCCGACCTGGTTCCGCGACGGCAGCGTGCACGACGAGATCGTCCGTCACCCGACCGACGACCTGTTCCGCTAGACAGCGGGGATGTCGAGTAGCCCGAATCGCACCGTTCGCCCGATTCGCACCGTTCGGAAGATGGCCGTGGCGGGCGCCCTCGTCCAACTGCTCACCCTCGCCGGACTGGCTCTGGCCGCCGCGCCACCCGCGACGGGTGCACCGGGTGCCTCCCCGGTCGCGAGCCGAGTCGGCAGGGCCGGCAACCGGGGCAGGAGTCCCCGTCGACATCCCCGCTCCCGACGCCGGGTCGCAGCTGATCGACTGCCCGCAGGCAGGCACACTGGTCGTGGTCACGGTCAGCTCGCACCTCGACCCGTCGTGCACCTACACCGGCGGCATCCGCATCACCGCGTCCGACGTGGTGCTCGACTGCCAGGGAGCGCTGGTCGAGGCCGGCGGAGGCACGGGCTCGCGCGGCATCGAGGTGGCCACCCCGGCCGACACGTCGATGTCGGGTGACGTGGTGCGCAACTGCCGGGTGTCGGGGTTCCTCAACAGCATCCGCGTCACCCGCATCGGCTTCCGGGCGCTGGCCGCCGGCCACGAGTTCGACCACACGCTGTCCGACGTGGTCATCGAGGACAGCGAGGTGTCGGGCTCGCGCGGCGTCGGCATCTACGTCGACGGCTACGTCACCGACGTCACCATCCGCGACGTGCGGGTCGTCAACGCCGGCAGCTCCGGCATCTACCTGGAGGCCGGTTCGCGCCACAACACGGTCAGCGGCAACCTGATCCACGACAACGGCTTCACCGAGAACGCCGGCGACGGTCAGCTCGTGACCTCGGAGGCCTGCAGTTCCGGTTCTGGGGGATCGGGCGTGAGGGAGTGTCGATCGATGGCTCGTCGGACAACACGGTCACCGGCAACTCCTTCTCGGGCAACTCGGCCGGCGGCGTCTTCGTCTACACGAACTGCGGCGAGTACAAGGACGAGTCCGGGTGGTTCGAACGGCGCAGCGGAGCCGACCGCAACCTGATCGAGGGCAACACCTTCGACGGCGGCATCACCGGGGTCTGGGTCGGCTCCCGGATGGGTGAGAACACCGCGCCCATGGACTGCAGCGACACCCCCTACGTGACGGGCCCGCTGCTGAGCATCTCGCTCGACCGGGCCACGAACACCACGATCCGGGCCAACGCCTTCCACGACGTCACCTACGGCGTGCACGTCGAGGACGACGGCACCCGGGTGCTCGACAACACGTTCAGCGGCCCGAGCGGCGCCTACCACGCGGTGGTCGTCGGGACCCGGGTACGCACGACCGTCCTCGACCACCCGGTGACCCACACCGTGGTGGCCGGGAACACCTCGACCATCGTCGGGAACCCGAACCCCTACCGCTGGGTGCACGGGTTCCGCGACCTCACCGTGACGGGCAACCAGGCCCTGGGCCGGACGGTCGGCATCTGCGCCGGCCAGGAGCTCCCTCACCTGCAGTTCGTCTTCGTGCTGGCCGTCGCCTACGAGCCACCCGGCAGCCCGGTGACCCCCCGGCCGCCCGGGCTCACCATGCCGCTGCTCGGCCCGCTCCCGGCCTGCGCACCCAGCACGACGCCCACCGCGGTGCCGGGCGTGGCCACCGTCCTCGAAGGCGACGACGGCACGACCACCCTGGAGGTGCCGGTGACCCTTTCGACCGCATCGGACCAGACCGTGACCGCGACGTGGTCGACGCTCGTCGTGCCCGGCGCACCCGGTGACCAGGCTGACGCGCTCACGGACTACGTGGCGGCCTCGGGCACGGTGTCGTTCGAGCCGGGCCAGACCACCGCGACGGCGTCGATCACCGTCACCGGCGACATCCGGCCCGAGCCCGACGAGTACCTCGTCGTCTCCTTCCTCCATCCGACCAACGCCCGGATGGGCGGGTTCTGGGGACTCGGCTTCGGGGTGATCACCGACGACGACCCACCGGCCTGACCGGGGCGGCGGCTACTCGGCCGTGTCGGAGAACCAGTCGAGGACGGCGCGGGAGCCCTCGTCGAGCGTGGTCCAGGGCTTCCAGCCGAGGTAGAGGCCGGCCTTGCCGGGGTCGAGCGCCGAGCGGTCGAGCTCTCCGGGTCGGGCCGGCGCGTGCACGGCCGGCGCGTCGACGCCGGCGGCCTGGGCCATGGTCCCGTAGAGCTCGTTGACCGAGGTCTCGACGCCGGTGCCGATGTTGGCCAGCAGGCCGCCGCCCTTGTCGGCGGCCCGCACGAAGGCGTCGACCACGTCGTCGACGAACACGAAGTCACGGGTCTGGGCGCCGTCGCCGAAGATGGTGCAGGGCTCGCCGGCCAGCAGGCGGCCGGCGAAGATGGCGACGACGCCGGCCTCGCCGTGCGGGTCCTGGCGGGGGCCGTAGACGTTGGCCAGGGCCAGCGCGGTGAACTCGAGCGAGTGCAGCTCGCGGTAGGCGTACAGGTAGTCGCCGACGACCTTCTTGGCCACGCCGTAGGGCGAGATCGGACGCTGCGGCTGCGGCTCGGTGACCGGCAGGTCGGCCGGGTCGGGCGCGCCGTAGATGGTGCCGCCGCTCGACGCGAACACGACCTTGCGGCTGCCGGCCCGGCGGGCGCCCTCGAGCACGTTGAGGCTGCCGATCACGTTGACCTCGGCGTCGAACGCCGGGCCGGGCCACCGAGACCCGCACGTCGGCCTGGGCCGCCAGGTGGAACACCACCTCGGGCCTGCGGCGCGCGATCAGGTCGGTGACGGCCGGGTCGCGGATGTCGATCTGGTGGAAGCTGAACGTCGTGCGACCGGTCGGCCCGGGCGTCGGCCAGGTTGGCCAGCGAGCCGCTGGAGAGGTCGTCGACGACGTCGACGGCGTGGCCCTCGGCCAGCAGGCGGTCGACGAGCGTCGAGCCGATGAAGCCGGCCCCGCCGGTGACGAGCGCCTTCACGAGTGCTCCTCGTCCGGGACGCCGGGCGCCGTCGAGCGACCGCCCCGTCGGGCGACCTGCGGCGTCGTCGCCCACGACGGTCAGCGCCGGTCGAGCCGGGCGCCCGCACCGACTGTCGACGCGGGCGCCGACGATCGAGCCGTCGACCACGCGCGCCGGCACCGACGCGGGCGCCCGGGCAGCACGACCGAGTCGCGGACCACCGCGCCGGCGGCGACCACGACGCCGGCCATCAGCACCGAGTGCTCGACCTGCGCCCCGTCGCCGATCGACGGCGGACGGGTGCGACCGCCGCCTCGGGCGCGCCCGCGACGACCGTCGAGCAGGTCGAGCTGGGCCTGGAGGTAGGTGGCCGGCGTGCCGGCGTCGATCCAGTACGTCGTCGCCGTGCAGGGCGTAGAGCGACCGCTCGGCGACCATCGCCGGGAACGTCCTCGCGCTCGATCGACACCCGGCGCCCGGCCGGGATGCGGTCGAGCACCGACGGCTCGAGCACGTAGGTGCCGGCGTTGATCCAGTTGGTCGGGCGCCTCGCCCGGCGGCGGCTTCTCGACGAAGGCCTCGACCCGACCGTCGTCGTCGATCGGCACCACGCCGTAGCGGGACGGGTCGTCGACCGGGGTCAGGGCGATGGTGCCCTCGGCCCCGAGCGCGTCGTGGAACTCCCACAGCGCGCTCGACGTCGAGGTCGGTGAGCACGTCGCCGTTGACCACGAGGAACGTGTGCGTCGATGCCCGCCGTCGAGGGCGGCGAAGCGCGATGGCGCCGGCGGTGTCGAGCGGCTCGGGCTCGACCGCGTAGTGCAGCGCGACGCCGGCGCAGGTGCCGTCGGGGTAGGCCTCGAGGAAGGCGTCGGGCCGGTAGCCGAGCGACAGCACGGCCTCGGTCGACGCCGTGCGTCGGCCAGGTGGCCGACGACCCGCTCGATCATGGGCCGGTCGACGACCGGCAGCATCTGCTTCGGGGTGTGCCAGGGTGAGCGGGCGCAGGCGGGTGCCGAACCCGCCGACGAGGACGACCGCCCTCACGGGACCGGTGGTCGCCGTCGTGCTGGTCGTCGGTCGGAGCCGGTCGACGGTGCTGGACGGTCGCGACCGGCCGCGGTGGTGGTCGACGAGGTCGCCGGAGCGACCGCGTGATCGGTCGAGCGACGGTGTCGTGGCGCGGTCGACGTCGGTCAGGTTGTTCAGCGTGTCGAGCGACGGCGGGCCGGGGATGTTGGTGCCCTCGGGGGCGACCGCGATGGTGAAGGCCATGCGGTCGTTGGCGAAGCGGATGCTGCCGAAGTCCTTGGTGTACACGACGTCGGGCGGCGTGTTCGGGTCGGCGATGAGCTCGTCGGCGTTGTTCCACTGCGACACGGTCACGACCGGCCGGCGTGCCGTTGCAGTCGTCGCCGTTCTTGTACTCGGTGCCGTCGGGCATGGTGAACCCGTCGCTCGACGATCGTCATGCCGACCTGGTCGGCGAACACCTTGAGCGTGGCGTTCTTGCCGGCCGATCCGCCGCTGAACGGGTGGATGTGGATGATGCCGTCGCCGTGGGTGTGGATGCCCATGGTGTCCGTCGGGGCCGTCGGCGACGGCCGGCAGGAAGTCGTCGCAGACGTAGATGCCGAAGGCGGCGTGCCAGTGGTCGTTGGTCGTCGGGCGTCGGCGGCCGACGGCGGTCTCGTTGGAGCCACGGGCGACGAAGATCGACGAGAGCGCCGAGCGACGACGATGGCCGACGATGCCGAGCGGGAACCGCCAGTTCGCGCTTGCGCCGCTTGGTGGACCCACCGGCACGGGCGGCGCGGGCGACCTTCTTGGCCGACGATGCCTTACCCATAGGGCCGACAACCTACTGCCGCGCCCGACCGCCCGATCGCGAGCCCGGCCGCTCGATCGCGCGAGCTCGTCGAACAGGTCGCTCGTAGGCCGCGGCGACCGCGGCGGGCGACGCCCAGCGCTCGACGAACGCGCCGGCCCGCCGCTCCCATGGCCGCGCGCCTCGTCCGGGCGCGTCGAGCAGCCGGCGGATCGCCTTGGTGAACGCCTCGGCGTCGTCCGGGCCGACCGCGAGGCCGGCGCCGGCCCGCTCGACGGTGCGAGCCACCTCGGTGCCGGGGTCGACGCTGGCCACGATCGGGCGGCCGGCGGCCAGGATCGAGTACAGCTTCGACGGCACGCTCGACCGGGCCAGGCCCCGCTTGAGCGGCACCACGTGGACGTCGGCGGCGGCCAGCACCTCGGGCAGCCGCTCCTTGGGCTGCATGTCGACGAACGCGACGTTGTCGAGCCCCGCGGCCCGCCGCTCGAGCTCGGGCCGGGCCGATCCCCCGCCGTTGACCACGAACACGACGTCGCGGGTCGTCGCGCAGGGCCACGGCCGCGTCGAGCACCAGGTCGAGCGACTGCGACAGCCCGACGTTGCCGGCGTACATCACGACCGCTCTTGCCGGTCGAGGCCGTACTCGGCCCGGTAGGCGTTCTCGGCCGGTCCCGGGCGGATCCAGTCGGTGTCGACGAAGTTCGGGATCACCCGGACCTTCGCGGCCTGGCGCTGGCCGCCGCGCCGGCGAGCCCCGGTGATCTTGGCCCGCGACGTTGTCGGCCAGGTCGTCGGACAGCACGGTGACGGCGTCGGACCGGCGGTAGGTCGACCGCTCGAGCCACGACGCGGCGGCGATGACCCGCCGGCCGGTGAGCAGCCCGAGCTCGACGGCCACGTCGGGGAACACGTCCTGGATGTTGAACACGAACGGCACCCGGCGGGCCCGGGCCACCGACCACCCGGCCAGGCCCGAGGGTGAGCGGCGGCGACATGGCCAGCACGACGTCGGGTGCCGGGCGGGCGATGATCCCCTCGAACGACGGCCAGCACGGTGAACCCGCCGAAGGCCACGGCCCGGGCCGGGATGTTGGACTTGTCGGTCGGGAACGGGTGCACCCGGGTGATGCGGCCCCAGCGGTCGGTCCTCGTGGCGGACGAGCTGACCGTCCCACCCGGGCTCGAGGTCGTGGTGCTGGTACCACGGCAGCGACGGTGACGATGTGCAGGCGGTGGCCGAGCGCGACCAGCTCGTCGGCGATGCTGGTCATGACCTCGCCGGTGGGGGCCACGTCGGGTGCGAAGTGGGGGCAGAGGACGACGATGTTCATCGTGGGCGTCTTCATGAGCGGGATTCCGATGGAACGAGGTCGATGCGGGCAGCGGAGGTGTCGTAGGCCTGCACGAGCGCCTCGGCCGACGCGGTCCAGGTGAACCGGGCCGCCCGGGCGGCGCCTCGTGCGACGAGAGCCTCGCGATGGGTCGTCGTCGCGCAGCACCTGCAGCATCGCGTCTGCCCAGGCCTCGGTGTCGTCGGGGTCGAGCAGCACGCCGGCGTCGCCCACGACCTCGGGCAGCGCTCCCGACGTCGAGGCGATGACCGGCACCCCGCGGCTCATGGCCTCGAGCACCGGGATGCCGAAGCCCTCGTAGCGCGACGGGAACGTCAGCGCCCGGGCCTCGCAGAACAGGGCGTCGAGATCACGCCGAGGGATGCGGCCGGTGCGCACCACCCGGTCGGTGAGCCCGAGCATCGACGATCTCGGACTGCACGGCTTCCTCGGCGTCGGCCGCGCCACCGGTGAGCACGAGCTTGACCTGATCGTCGGCCTCGGCCACACGGGCGAACGCCCGCACCAGGCCGACGTGGTTCTTGTGGGCGTAGGTGATGGCCGGGTACAGGAAGAACGGCGACGTCGGCGATGCCGTAGCGGTAGCGAGCGGCCAGCGCGACGCTCGGGATCGACCGGCATGAGCGGATCGATGCCGGGGGGCACGAGAAGCACGCGCTCGGGATCGATGCCGATGCGTTCGACGACGTCGGCCTCGTCCACTCGGTGAGCACCACGACCGCCACGGCCCGACGGACCGACGTCGGCACGGTGGCCTGCAGGTACGCCCGCTTGACCACGCTGAAGTGCTCGGGGAACACGAACGGCTGGAGGTCGTGGATGGTGACGAGGCCGGGTGTGCCCCGCAGGACGGGCATCGTGCCGCCCATGTGGTGCAGCAGGTCGAGGCGCTCGGCGCCGGGCCTGGCGAGCCAGCCAGGTGGCCTCGGTCGCCACCCGGACGCCCTTCGGAGACCGGCCACGCTCGGCCCGAGGTGAGCGGTGCCACGACCGTGGCGAAGGCCTCCACCAGGTCCGGGTGGGCCTCGAGCAGGGCCTGGTTGACGAAGAGCGTGAGCGCGACCCGATCCTGTGGGAGCCGGGCCAGCGATTCGAGCATCCGCACCGTGTACTCCTCGCTGCCCCCGACCACGCCGGGGACCAGCCAGAGGAGGTTCGCACCGACCCTGAGGCGCCGGCTCACGCCGTCACCCACTGCTCACGCCGAGCTCCCGCTGAGCTGGGCGACCTCGGCGAAGGCCGCCTCCAGGTCGACGGCGGTGCGCGACCACGGGTACTCGGCGGCCCGGGCCAGCGAGGCGACCCGTCGGCGCTCCTGCTCGGCCGGGTCGTCGAGCACGGCCGGCAATGGCCTCGGTCAGCGCGGCGGCGTCGACGCGGGTCGACCAGGACCGCGGCATCGCCGGCGACCTCGGCGGTGGCGGTGCCCGACGACGTGACGACCGGCGCGCCCTGGGCCATGGCCTCGAGCACCGGCAGCCCGAAGCCCTCGCGCAGGCTCGGGAGGCAGAACACCTCGGCGCCGGCGTAGAGCGCCCGGAGGTCGTCGGTCGGCACGAACCCGAGCACCCGCACCCGACCGGCCGCGTTGCCGAGGTGTGCGCCGAGGTCCTCGTTCCAGCCCTTGGGGCCGACGAGGACCAGCTCGACGCCGTGGCGGTCGAGGGCCCGGAACGCCTCGAGCAGCGTGGGCAGGTTCTTGCGGGGCTCGACGGTGCCGGTCCACAGCACGTAGGGCCGGCCCGAGCCGGTAGGTGGCGCGCACCCGCTCGACGTCGGCCGGAGTGGCCCGCTCGGCATCGACGCCCCACGGCACCAGCCGCAGCCGGCCGGGGTCGAACCCGTGGGCGACGCACGTCGTCGAGGGTGTCCTGCGACGGGCAGCAGACCAGGTCGGCCTCGGACCGGGCCAGCTCGACGGCCCGGTTGAAGAACCGCACCCCTCGGCTCGTCGAGTGGCTGGGCTCGTGCAGGAACGCCAGGTCGTGGACGGTGACGACCAGCGGTGCGGTGCGGGGCGGCATGGCCATGCCGGTGACGTAGATCACGTCGACCGGACCGGTGGCCCGCTCGACCGCCGGGCGGCGCATGCGGTGCCACGCCTCGTAGAGCGCGAGGCGGGTCAGCGGCAGGGCCCGCACGGGGATCGACGGCGTCCACGGCTCGGGAGCCGGTGCCCGGTGCAGTGCGCTGACCCCGACGAGCTCGACCTCACCGCGCGCGTCGAGCGCCCGAACGGCCTCGAGGGCCGTGGACGCGACGCCACCGGGGACCCGGTGCCAGCACTGTTCGAGGGTGACCGCGACCCGGAGCGGTGGTGCCATGACGGTCGAGTCTCCCACGGTACGATCCCGCCCATGTCTTCCTTCCGGTCCAGCTTCTGGGCCGACCGGCGGGTCGTCGTCACCGGCGGCAACGGGTTCCTCGGCAGCGCGGTCGTCCGCCAGCTCGCCGCCAGCGGATCGGGCACCGTCCTGACCCCGACCAGCGCCGACTACGACCTGCGCGACCGGGCCGCGGTCGACCGCCATGTTCGCCGACCTCGAACCCGACCTGGTCGATCCACCTGGCCGCCCGGGTCGGGGGCATCGGCGCCAACCAGGCCCGACCGGCCGACCTCTACCTCGACAACCTGCTCATGGGCACCTACGTGCTCGACGAGGCCCGACTGCGGGACACGGCCAAGACGGTGATGATCGGCACCATCTGCTCGTACCCGAAGTTCACGCCCGTGCCGTTCCACGAGGAGTCGCTCTGGCAGGGCTACCCGGAGGAGACCAACGCCCCGTACGGCATCGCCAAGCTCGCCCAGCTCGTGCAGCTCCAGGCCAACCGTGCCCAGTACGGCCAGCAGGCGATCTACCTCATGCCGACCAACCTCTACGGCCCGGGCGACAAGTTCCACCCGGCCGTGTCGCACGTGATCCCCGCGCTCATGAAGCGCTGTCGACGCCAAGGAGGCCGGCGCCGACCACATCGAGGTGTGGGGCACCGGCGCCGCCAGCCGCGAGTTCCTCTACGTCGACGATGCAGCCGAGGGCATCGTGCTGGCCGCCGAGCGCTACGACGGCGGCGAGCCCGTCAACCTGGGCGCCGACCAGGAGCTGCCGATCCGCGACCTGGTCGAGATCATCGTCGAGCTGGTCGGCTTCGAGGGCGAGGTCCGGTGGGACACGTCCAAGCCCGACGGCCAGCCCCGCCGCGGCGTCGACGCCAGCCGAGCCGAGAAGGAGTTCGGCTTCGAGGCCCGCACGACCTTCGCCGAGGGCCTGCGGCTCACCCTCGACTGGTACCTGGCCAACCGCGCCGAGGCCGAGGCCCGCTCGATCTGATCAGGACGGCCCGATCAGGACGGTCGCCGGATCAGGCCGGTCGCCGGATCAGGCCGGGGCGCGTTGCCGTCGACGCACTCCCACCCAGACGACGACGCCGAGCGTCGCGGCTCCCCCGAGCGCCCAGAGCAGCCCGAGCCAGTGGTCCGCCTTCCTGGTGTCGAGCACCTGACCGACGCCGCCGATCACGAAGATCAGACCGAAGATGACCAGCATCGCGAGCCCGGCGGTGCTCAGGACCCAGCCGACAGCAACGCACCCGCACCGCTGGCCCCCAACAGGGCCAGGCCCCAGATCCTCGACGGCGGCGGTTCCGGTCCCAGGTACGGGATGGTGAGCCCCGCCAGCATCGAGTCGGGAACAGCCCGCCTGAAAGCCAGCCGGCCAGGAGTCCCGGTCAGCGCTGGGTGCCCCGCACCTTCCGCCGGACCGTCGCCACCGGGGAGCTCCGCTCAGAGACCGAGTCGGGTGCGGAAGTACTCGGCGGTCTGCATGAGGCCCTCGCGGAGGGCGATCTTCGGCTCCCAGCCGAGCTCGGCCCGGGTGCGGGTGAGGTCGGGCTTGCGCTGGGTGGGGTCGTCGACCGGGAGCGGCTCGAACACGATCTCCGAGGACGAGCCGGTGATCTCGAGCACGAGCTCGGCCAGCTCGAGCATGGTGAACTCGTCCGGGTTGCCGATGTTGAGCGGGCCGGTGGTGTCGGCCGTCGAGCAGGGCGAGGAAGCCGCGGACCTCGTCGTCGACGTAGCAGAAGCTGCGGGTCTGCGAGCCGTCGCCGTAGATGGTGAGCGGCTCGCCCTTGAGCGCCTGCACGAGGAAGTTCGACACGACCCGGCCGTCGGCCGGGCGCATGCGGGGGCCGTAGGTGTTGAAGATGCGCACGATCCGCACGTCGAGGCCGTGCAAGCGGTGGTACGCCATCGTCATCGCCTCGGCGAAGCGCTTGGCCTCGTCGTAGACGCCGCGGGGCCCGATCGGGTTGACGTGGCCCCAGTAGCTCTCGGGCTGCGGGTGGACTCGCGGGTCGCCGTAGACCTCGCTGGTCGAGGCGAGGAAGAACCTGGCGCCCTTGGCCTTGGCCAGGCCGAGCGCGTTGTGGGTGCCGAGGCTGCCGACCTTCAGCGTCTGGATCGGCAGCTCGAGGTAGTCGACGCGGCGACGCCGGGCTGGCGAAGTGCAGCACCGCGTCGACCGGACCCGGCACCCAGACGTAGCGTGCTGACGTCGTGCTCGACGAAGGTGAAGCCGGGCTGCTCGAAGAGGTGCTCGATGTTGGCGACCGCGCCGGTCGACAGGTTGTCGAGGGCGACGACCTCGTCGCCCCGCTCGAGGAACCGCTCGCAGAGGTGGGAACCCGAGGAACCCGGCGCCGCCGGTGACGACGACACGGGCCATCAGGCCCGGCCGATGCCCTGGTAGGTGAAGCCGCGGCGGGTGAGGGCCGACCGGTCGAGCAGGTTGCGGGCGTCGACGACGCAGCGGCTCCGACATCAGCTCGGCGACCTTGTCGAGGTCGAGCCACTTGAACTCGTCCCACTCGGTGAGCACGGCGAGCACCTCGGCGCCGTCGCACGCCGCGTAGGCGTCGGCCACGACGTCGAGCCCGGGCACCTGGGCCAGCGGCGCCCTTGACCGCCGGGTCGTAAGGCCCGCACGACGGCGCCCTGCTCGAGCAGCCGGTTGATGATCTCGAGCGCGGGCGACTCGCGCAGGTCGTCGGTGTTGGCCTTGAAGCGTGAGGCCCCAGACGGCGACGACCTTGCCGTCGACGCGAGCCGCCGGCCATGGTCGACGATCTTCTCGGCCGTCCGGTCGAACTGCTCCGCGTTGACCGTGACCACGCCCTCGAGCAGGTCGAAGTCGTAGCCGGCGTCCTCGGCGATGCGCAGCAGCGCCTGGACGTCCTTGGGGAAGCAGCTGCCGCCCCAGCCCGGGCCGGGGCGGAGGAACTCGTGGCCGATGCGCTTGTCGTAGCCCATGCCGAGCACCACGTCGTTGACGTCGGCGCCGACGGCCTCGCACACCGCGGCGACCGCGTTGACGAACGAGAGCTTGGTGGCGAGGAAGGCGTTGCTGGCGTACTTGATGGTCTCGGCCGAGGCCGGGTCGGTGACCATGAGCGGCGCGGCCACGCCGAGGTAGAGCGACGGCGACCCGGATGGCGGCGGACTGGTCGTCGCTGCCGATGACGACGCGGTCGGGGTTGAGGAAGTCGCTGACCGCCGAGCCCTCGCGGAGGAACTCGGGGTTGGACACGACGAAGACGTCGCTGCGGCCGAGCGCCTGCTCGACCAGGCGGGTGGAGCCCACCGGCACGGTCGACTTGTTGACCACGATGGACTCGGGCGGCGAGGAGCGGGGAGATCTCGCGGGCCGCGGCCTCGATGTAGCTCAGGTCGGCGGAGCCGTCCGTCGCCCTGGGGCGTGGGCACGCACAGGTAGACGAACTCGGCGGTCGGCGACCGCGTTGGCCGCGCCCGAGCACGAAGCTGCAGGCGGCCGGACTGGAGGCCCTCGCGGACGAGCTCGTCGAGCCCGGCCTCGAGGATCGGGATCTCGCCCCGCTTGAGCCGCTCGACCTTCTCGGGCATCGATGTCGGCGCAGATCACGTCGTGGCCGAGGTGGGCGAAGCACGCACCCGTGGTGAGGCCGACGTAGCCGGTGCCGATGATGGCGATGTCGCCCATGTGGTGGTGCCCCCTGGGGTGGCCGAGGTGATGGTCCTGCCGGTCGACGAGCTGGCGCTCCTCGAGTCGGCAGACGAGTCCGGTCATGTTAGTGAACCGAACCCGGACGACGGGCCGGCCTCAGCCGCAGACCTCGCCGTCGGGCGGCTCGGGCACCATGCCGGCCTGGGTCGTCGGCACCGTCGGTCGTCGACGGTGACGTCGGGTCGAGGGTGGTCGTCGTCGTGGTGGCCATGAAGCTGGCGAAGTCCGAGGCCGGACGGGGCTCGGACGCGGAGCCGGGTGAAGTCCTTGCCGGTGACCAGCAGCGACGCTGTTGCCCGAGAGGGTCTTGTCGAGCGTGAACTGCGGGGTGCCGTCGAGGTAGCGGGCCACCTCGACCGCGGCCGCCTCAGCGCCGGCGGCGTAGCGGACGGTGGTCTTCGAGTTGCGGAAGCTCGAGGCGTCGCTCGAACCGACCGTGGTGAAGCCCAGACTGGTCGAGCGCCTGCAGCGACGACCTGCGGCCTGCGACGTCTTGCCCGACGCCGTTGCGTGACGTCGACCTGGATGGCCCGCAGGGGGTTGTCGGTGTCGCCCTTGGCCCGGAAGAGGTCGAAGATCGGCTGGGCGCTGGCGTTGTCGAGGACCAGCACGTCGGCGCCGCCCGAGTCACCGTGCCGGTGGCAGGGGGCGTGTACACCTGGAGCGAGTCGGGATCGAAGTTCCGGAACTGGCTGCCGAGGTCGAGCAGGTCCTTGGTGGTGACGTTGTCGTCGAGGATGACGTTGCCCTGGGCCACGCCGATGAGCTGGTTGAGCACGAACGGGTTGCGCACGCCCTTGGCGATGGCCCGCTTCAGCGCCAGCTTGATGAACTGCTGCTGGCGGGCGATGCGGCCGAGGTCGCTGCTGACGTCGGTGACCCACGTCTTGCCGCCGTTGCCGGTCTTGGTCTGGAAGTGCGCGACCGGGCGAAGGCGAGGGCCTCGGTGCCGTCGAGGGTGACGCACCCGGCTCGTCGACGAGGAAGCCGGTGTGGGTGTTGTTGGCTTCGTCGGATCGGCGTCCGGGCCGGCCACGGGAAGTAGATCGGCACGCCGCCGACGCGCGTCGACCAGCGACTGGAACCCGTGGAAGTTGACCTGCACGTAGTGGTTGATCGGGATGCCGAAGTTCTGCTTGATCGTCTTGATCAGCCGCTCGGGCCCACCGCCGGGCAGCGCGGTGTTGATGCGCTGCTTGCCGCCGTGCCGGCGATGTCGACCCAGAGGTCGCGGGGCAGCGACAGGATCCACGCCTCCTGCGTGGTCGGGTCGACCCGCAGGATCATGATCGTGTCCGACAGCAGCGACTTGCGGCTGCGGCCGATGAGCACCGGGTCGTTGTTGTCGAGGCCCTCGGCGTTGTCGACGCCCACCAGCAGGAAGTTCTCGGGCTCGCCCTGCTCGACGGCTGGTGTCGAGGGCGCTGCTCAGCCCGCCGAACGCGCTGCACGTCGGCTGGCCTGTCGGAAGGCGAAGGCCAGGCCGGCGCCGACGTGAAGCAGATCAGCACGACGACGACGTTGAACGAGATCAGCAGCCGCTGGGGCCAGGTCCGGCGCCGACGCGGCCGGCGAGGGCCATCTGACATGCGCGAGCAAGGTACCAGCGGATCCGCCCGCGCCAGGCGGCACCCCGACCCGAGCAGGGGCGGTCAGATCGGCAGGCCGAGCTCCCGGCTGATCACGAGGCGCTGGATCTCGCTGGTGCCCTCGCCGATCTCGAGGATCTTGGCGTCGCGGTAGAAGCGGGCGACGGGCGTCTCGTCGATGAACCCGTAGCCGCCGAAGATCTGGGTGGCCTCGCGGGTGGCGGTGACCGCGGCCTCGGTGGCGTAGAGCTTGGCCATCGCCGCCTCCTGCTTGAACGGGCGACCCGCGTCGTGCAGCCAGGCCGCGTCGTAGGTGAGGGCGCGGGCGGCGTCCGCCATGACCGCCAGGTCGGCGCACTTGAACGCGACGGCCTGGTTGGCGCCGATCGGCCTGCCGAACGCGTTGCGCTCCTTGGCGTAGCGCGACGCACTCGCCAGGCAGCCCTCGATCACGCCGACGGCCAGCGCGGCGATGGCGACGCGACCGTCGTCGAGGATCGGCGAGGAAGTTGGCGAAGCCCCGGCCCCGCTCGCCGAGCAGGTTGCTCGGCCGGCACCCGGCAGTCGGCGAACGTGAGGCCGTGGGTGTCCGAGGCGTGCCAGCCCATCTTGCGGTACGGCGGCTGCACCTCGAAGCCCGGCGGTGCCGGCCGGGACGATGATCGTGCTGATCTCGGGCGTGCCGCCGACCGATCCGGTGACCGCGGTGACGGTGACGAGCGACGTGATGGCGGTGCCCGAGTTGGTGATGAACGCCTTCTCGCCGTTGATCACCCACTCGCCCCGTCGCCGACTCGTCGAGCACGGCCGTGGTGCGGGTGCCGCCGGCGTCGCTGCCGGCGTCGGGCTCGGTGAGGCCGAAGCCGCCGAGGGCGCGGCCGGCGCACAGGTCGGGCAGCCAGCGCTGGCGCTGCTCCTCGGTGCCGAACCGGAAGATCGGGTTGGCGCCCGAGGCCGACCGCCGGCCTCGAGCGGTGATGGCCATCGACTGGTCGACCCGGCCGAGCTCCTCGATGGCGACGCACAGCGTGGTGAGGTCGGCGCCGCCGCCGCCGTACTCCTCGGGGAACGGGATGCCGAACAGGCCCGAGCTCGCCCATCGGCCAGCACGGTGTCGACCGGGAAGCGTGTGGTCGCGGTCCCAGGCCTCGGCGTGGGGGGCGATCTCGTTGTCGGCGAAGTCGCGGACGACCTTGCGGAACGCCTCCTGCTCGTCGGTCAGCTCACGGCTGATGGGAGGCGTGGGGCTCATGGGCGAGGATGGTAGGCGTGTCGTCCGGATCGAGCTGCGGCCGAGCGCCTGGCCACGACGCCGACTGCGCCGCTGGCCGTGGTCGGCGGCCGGCTGGCGCACCGGCCTGCGTCGACGTCACCGACCGACCTCGGCCGCGCTCGACTCGCACGGGTTCTGGGCCGTGGTGCTGCCGTTCGACGGGCGCGCCGGTGTGCGCCCGCTTCGCCGACGTGCGGCCGGCCCGCCCTGGCCCGGGCCCGCCGTGGGTCGGGCCGCCGGCCGACGCGTGGACGCCGCAGCCTCGACCGGGCCGCGTTCGAGCCGGGCGTCGAGCCGATCCGCGCCGCGATCGCGCGCCGGCGACGTCTACCAGGTGAACCTGACCCGCCGGCTGCCGCGCTGCCCGCTGCCGACGCCGGGCGCCGACGTCGCCGCGCTCGGCGCCGCGCTGGCCGCCGGCAACCCGGCCCCGTTCAGCGCGGTGGTGCGCCTGCCCGACCACGGGGTCGCAGGTGGCCTCGGCGTCGCCCGAGCGGTTCCTGCGCGCGCGACGGCGACCGGGTCTGGTCGTCGCCGATCAAGGGCACGGCCGCCACGGCCGACGACTTCCTCCCCAAGGACCGGGCCGAGAACGTGATGATCGTCGACCTCGTGCGCAACGACCTCGGCCGGGTGTGCGAGTGGGGCTCGGTGCACGGTGCCCGGCGCTGCTGGCGGTCGAGCCGCACCCCGGGCTGGTCCACCTGGTGCAGCACGGTCGAGGGCCGGCTGCGACCCGGGCTCGGGCTGGGCCGACGCCATCGACGCCACCTTCCCGCCCGGCTCGGTCACCGGCGCGCCGAAGCTGGCCGCGCTCGACCACATCGCCCGGCTCGAGCCGGTGCGCGCGGGGCGTGTACTGCGGCGCCGTCGGCTGGGTCGACGCCGACCGGCAGCAGGGCGAGCTCAACGTGGCCATCCGCACGTTCTGGATCGAGGACGGCCAGCTGCACTTCGGCACCGGCGGCGGCATCACCTGGGACTCGACGCCGGCCGGCGAGTGGGCCGAGACCGAGCTCAAGGCCCGCCGGCTGCTCGGGATCGCGTCAGCCCCGATCCGGACGCGACGCTGACCGCCGTGCCAGCATCACCCGATGCCTGACGACCAGCCTGACCACCCGGCGCTCTGGATCGACGGCGCGCTGCGTCGACGCGGCCGAGGCCACGGTGTCGGCCGTTCGACCACGGCATCACCGTGGGCGACGGCGTGTTCGAGACGATCAAGGTGGTCGCGGGGCGTGCCGTTCGCGGCGCGCCGCCACCTGCCGGCTGCGCCGCTCGGCCGACGGGCTGCGGCCTGGACGTCCCGCTCGACGACGACGAGCTGCGGGCGGCCATGGCCGCCGTGCATCGACGCCAACCACGTCGAGCGACGGGCGCCTGCGGCTCACCGTCACCGGCGGGGTCGGGCCGCTCGGCTCCGATCGCGGCGACGCCGGGCCGACGGTGATCGTCGCCACCGCGGCCCTGCCCGGCGTGGACGCCACGTCACGAGCGGTCGCCACCGTCGCCTGGCGGCGCAACGAGCACAGCGCCGTCGCCGGGCTCAAGACCACGTCCTACGCCGAGAACGTGGTCGCCCTCGACGCACGCCCACGCCGCGGCAGCACCGAGGCGATCTTCGCCAACACCGCCGGACTGCTGTGCGAGGGCACCGGTAGCAACGTGTTCGTCGGATCGGCGGACGGCTCTGCACGCCGCCGCTGTCGTCGGGCTGCCTGGCCGGCGTCACCCGCGAGCTGCTGCTGGAGCTGGTCGAGGTCGAACGAGCGTCGACCTCGCTCTCGACGCGCTCGCCGGGGCCGACGAAGCGTTCCTGACCTCGTCGACCCGCGACGTGCAGGCCATCGGCGAGGTCGACGGGCGCTCGCTGCCCGAGGCCCCGGGTCCGCTGACCCTCGCGGCGGCCGATGCGCTGCGCCGCGCTGATGGCCCGGGACCTCGATCCGTAGTCGGCGTCAGTCCGATCTGCGGGTCGCGATCGGCGATCTTCAGTCGGCGGGGCGGAGGTGCACGACGTCGCCCACCACGATCTCGCGCCGGGAGCCGCCGGCCACGTCGACGAGCAGGCTTCCCGACTCGGTGACGTCCACCGCCGTCCCCGCGACCTGTTCGGTGCCGAGGTCGACGCTGACCCGGGCGCCGAGGGTGGCGCTCAACGTCCGGTAGCGGGACAGCAGATCGGCCGCGGGCTGACCGGCACCAGTGGTCGAGCCGCTGCAGCAGGACGCACGAGCAGCTCCTCGCGATCGACGAGGTGGCCGCACTGGTGATTCAGTGCGGTGGCGGTCGACGCGAGGTCGTCGGGCAGCTCCCCCGAGTCCCACGGGCCAGTTCACGTTGAGGCCGAGCCCGACGACCACCACGTCGAGCTCGTCCGTCGGTCACCGTCGACTCGGCGAGGATGCCGCCGAGCTTGCGAACCGTGCCGTCGGCGCCGACCACCACCAGGTCGTTCGGCCACTTCGAGCGGAGCCACGTCGGTGACCATGCGGGCAGGCCTCGGCCGCGGCCACCCCGACCGCGGTCGTCAGCAGGTGTGCGCCGGTCGAGGTCGGGCCGGAACAGCACCGACACCAGCAGCGAGCCCTCGGCCGGCGCGTGCCACGACCGGTCGAGCCGGCCCCGACCGGCGGTCTGGTGATCGGCCACGAGGACACGCCGTCGGCCCCTCCGTTGCGACCCCGGCGGCCGCGAGATCGAGCAGGTCGCGGTTCGTGGAGCCCGTCTCGGCAACCCAGCGGACGTCGGCGAACCGGCGTGCCTGCGAGGGCTGATCTGGCACGGTCCCCCCTCATCCCTGTAACCATATGGCGTGCTCACAAAGGTTCTGATCGCCAACCGGGGCGAGATCGCCGTCCGCGTCATCCGTGCCTGCCAGGAGCTGGGCATCGCCACCGTGGCCGTCTACTCCGATCTCGACCGCGACGCCCTGCACGTCCGCCTCGCCGACGAGGCCTACGCCCTCGGCGGCGAGACCGCCGCCGAGAGCTACCTCAACACCGACAAGATCCTCGAGGTCATCGAGCGCAGCGGCGCCGACGCCGTGCACCCCGGCTACGGGTTCTTCTCCGAGAACACCGACTTCGCCCGGGCCATCACCGACCGGGGCGTGACGTTCATCGGCCCGCCGCCCGAGGCCATCGAGGTCATGGGCGACAAGGTGTCGAGCCGCATCGCCGCCCAGAAGGCCGGCGTGCAGGGCGTGCCCGGCACCACCGAGTTCCTCGTCGACGGCAACGAGGTCATCGCCTTCGGCGACGAGTTCGGCTGGCCGGTCGCCATCAAGGCCGCGTACGGCGGCGGCGGGCGCGGCATGCGCGTCGTCAAGGCCGCCGACGAGGCGATCGAGGCGTTCGAGTCGGCGCAGCGCGAGGCGCTCAAGGGCTTCGGCCGCGACGAGTGCTACGTCGAGCGCTACCTCACCTGGCCGCGCCACGTCGAGATGCAGATCATCGGCGACCAGCACGGCAACTGCGTGTGGGTCGCCGAGCGCGACTGCTCGGCCCAGCGCCGCCACCAGAAGCTGATCGAGGAGAGCCCGGCCCCGACGTTCCCCGCCGAGATCCGCCAGGCCATGGGCGAGGCCGCGGTCAAGGTCGCCGAGGCCTGCGGCTACTACAACGCCGGCACCGTCGAGTTCCTCTACCAGGACGGCGAGTTCTACTTCCTCGAGATGAACACCCGCCTGCAGGTCGAGCACCCCGTCACCGAGCTGGTGTCGGGCATCGACCTCGTGGCCGAGCAGATCCGGGTGGCCTCGGGCGAGCCGCTCTCGTTCACCCAGGACGACATCGCGCTCCGCGGGCACGCCATCGAGGTGCGGATCAACGCCGAGAACCCGGCCGGCGGCAAGTTCCTCCCGTCGCCCGGCGACATCACCACGCTGGTCCCGCCGGACGGCTTCGGCGTGCGCTGGGACGGCGGCTACGAGTCCGGCGACAAGGTCAGCCAGTACTACGACAACCTCGTCGGCAAGCTCATCGTGTGGGGCAACGACCGCGACGCGCCATCGCCCGCATGCTCCGCGCCCTGCGCGAGTTCCGCATCGAGGGCATCGCCACCACGATCCCGGCCGACCTCGCCATCCTCGAGCACCCCGACTTCGCCGCGGCCAAGCACTCGACCAAGTGGGTCGAGGACGTCCTCGACCTCACCGGCGTCGACTCGGCTCCGACGCCGGTCGCCGCGGGCGACGAGGCCGAGGCCAAGGTCAAGCGCGACGTCGACGTCGAGGTCAACGGCAAGCGCTTCTCGGTGAGCCTGTGGGTGCCCGAGTCGGCCGTCGGTGCCGTCGCCGCGGGCGGTGGAGGGGCCGCCGCCGCCCGTCCCCGCCGCACCGCCGGCGGCGGTGGCGGCGCCGCCGCCGCCGGATCCGGCGCGGTCACCGTGCCGATGCAGGGCACGATCGTGAAGGTGCTCGTCGAGGTCGGCCAGGAGGTCGAGGCCGGCCAGACGGTGTGCGTGCTCGAGGCCATGAAGATGGAGAACAACATCGCCGCCGAGAAGGCCGGCACCGTCAAGGAGATCAAGGTCGCCGCCGGCGACTCGGTCGGCTCCGGCGACGTCGTCGTCGTCATCGACTGACCCTCCTCAACCCGCTCCCCGACCCCTCCCCCTTCCCCTCACCTCGTTCCTGCGTAGATAATCACCTCCGAACTCGGGATTACCTCCGCAAGTTCGGTGGACGTGCTTCCCCCCAGATACCGCGACGCTGCCTGGCGTCGAAGCCTGGAGGATGCACATGCGCAACATCGATCGACACCTCGCCACGCTCGGGGATCAGCAGCACGGACTGGTCACCTCGGACCAGCTCCTCGAGATCGGACTCAGCCCCGACCACCGGCGCCGTCTGGCTCTCAGCGGCCGACTCGAGCGGGTCCATCCCGGCGTCTTCCGAATCGGCGGAGCAAACGGAGGATGGCTCCAGCAGGTGCACGCCTCCACCCTCGGGGTGCGCGGACCTGCACTCACATCGCATCGAACCGCAGCCCGCATGCTGGGGCTGGACGGGATCAGCGACCGCGTCATCGAGGTCGTCACCGAGAGATGGAAGCGGCCGACACGCCGAGCCGGGGTCGTCCTCCATGAATCGACCGACTTGGTGAGGGGCGACTGCACGATCATCGATGGCATCCCCGTGACCAGTCCGGTCCGCACGTTGCTGGATCTCGGAGCGGTGGTCAGCTCGCTCCGATTGGAAGCCGCGCTCGACAGCGCGTCGAGGCTCCGACTCCTGCAACTGACCGAGCTCCTCCAGCGATTTCGGGAGGTCGCTCGCCGGGGGCGCAGGGGCGTCGGGCGCCTCCGGCCGTTGCTGGCCGAGCGGACCGGCGACGATCTCGGCCCTGACAGCGTGTTCGAGACGCGGATGCGGCGGCTCATGCGGGATGCCGGTCTCCCGGAGCCGACCTGTCAGTTCGAGGTGCGAGGAGCCGGGTGGGTGATGTTCCTCGACTTCGCCTGGCCGAGTCACAAGGTCGCCCTCGAGTGCGACAGCCTCGCCTACCACCTCGGTCGCCGGCGCCTCCAGTGGGACGATGCCCGCCAGAACCGCCTCGTCCTGCTGGGATGGACCGTGCTGCGGTTCACGTGGCGCGATCTCGTCGATCATCCCGGACGGGTGATCGCCCAGGTCCGCGCCGCCCTCCGCCGTCATCTCGGCGAACTTGCGTAGGTTCCTCGAACGAAAGCGCGGATTATCTACGCAAGTTCGGGGGGGCAAGTTCCGGGGGGGGTTGGGGGGGGTTTGTGGGGGGGGTTGGGGCTCGGGTTCAGCGGGAGCGGACGACGACGGTGCCGCCGGCGTGGTCGTGGATGCCGCGTCGGAGCTCGCTGGGGACGGCCATGAGCAGCACGAACAGGTAGAGGCCGATGCCGAAGGCGCCGGGCAGCGACAGCGCGGACGCGGGCACCAGCGCCCGCAGGGCGGACTGCGACGGGTCGGGCTTCGACCCGTTGAGCAGCTGCGCCACCCGCACCCCGAGCAGCATCTTGCCGATGGTTTGGCCCCGCCACGCCACGAACGAGGTCTCGTAGACGACCGCGATGGCGATGCCGACGAAGACGGGCCACCGGGGCAGATCCGCGCGGCCCGAGCTGTCGCGCAGGGCGAGGACCACGAGGATGGCCACGGCCGGCACGAGCGGGACCAGGGCGTCGATGCTCCGAGCCGTGCCGCGCTGGGTGAACGAGGCCAGGGAGTTGACGCCGGTGGCCGGGAAGTCCGCTGCTTCCTGCGGTCGGGGCGCCTCCTCGGGGACCATCGTCACTCCGCGGCGTCGGCCAGGGCTTCGGCCAGGGCGGGGTGCACGAGCAGGCTCTCGACGATGTCGGACACGCGCAGCCCGGCGGTGACGGCCAGGGCGATCACCGAGATCAGCTCCGCCGCGTTGCGTCCGACGATCGATCCACCCAGCACGACGCCGGTGGCCGGATCGCTGATGATCTTCACGAAGCCGCGCGGATCGTTCTCGATGAGCGCCTTGGCGTTGGCCGAGAACGGCACCTTGGTGACGCGGATCTTGCGACCCGAGGAGAACGCGTCGGCCTCGGCCAGGCCCACGTCCGCGATCTCAGGGACCGTGAAGATGGCCGAAGCCGCCTTCTCGTAGTCGAGGTGCTTGTGGGGCCCGGCGTGCATGCCCATGGCGTGCTCGGCGATCTTGCGACCCTGCATCGCGGCCACCGAAGAAAGTGGCAGCTTGCCTGACAGATCTCCGGCGGCGTAGATGTGGGGCACCGACGACTGGCAGTTGTGGTTCGACGACCACGTAGCCGTCGTCGGACTCGACACCGGCCTCTTCGAGGCCCAGCCGCTCGGAGTTCGGGATCGAGCCGATGGCCAGCAGGGCGTGGGTGCCGGTGGCGACGCGACCGTCGTCGCACCGGACGGTGCACCTGGTCGTCGACGTCGATGCCGATGGCCCGGGCACCCTTGTAGAGCCGGACGCCGCGACGGAGGAAGTCGTCCTCGAGCGCGGCGGCCACCTCGGGATCCTTCTGCGGCAGCACCTGCTGGCGGCTCACGATGAGGGTCACCTGGCAGCCGAACGACGAGAACATGTGGACGAACTCCACACCGGTGACGCCGGACCCGACCACGATCAGGTGCTCGGGCAGCTCGCGGCGGCGGGTAGGCGTCGCGGGTGGTGAGCACGCGGGACGGCGTCGACCGGCGCCCACTCGGGGATGCGGGGCCGGCTGCCGGTGCTCAGGAGCACGACGTCGGCATCGAGCTCGATCAGCCCGTCGGCGGTCTCGACCACGACCTCGTGCGGCGCCCTTCATGCGCCCCGTGCCCTGCAGCATGGTGACGCCCTGGCTCTCGAGCAGGCCCGACACCGACGACCGCAGCTTCTCCTCGATGGCTCCGATGCGCGCCCGCATCACATCGAAGTCGAGCGAGGCCGAGACGTCGGTGATGCCCATGCCCTCCGACGAGTTGATCTGCGACAGCGCCCCACCGGTGGCGATCATCGCCTTCGACGGGATGCAGTCCCACAGGTGCGCCGCGCCCCCGACGATGTCGCGCTCGACCAGCGTGACCTCGGCGCCGAGCCGGGCCGCGTAGGTGGCCGCCTGGTTGCCGGCGGGGCCTCCTCCGATGATCACGAACCGTTTCGCCATCTCCCGAGGCTACCGGCCACCATCGGCCCCTCGGAATCACGACACCGCCGAAGGAGGCGGCATGTCCCGCACGGCCCGCGCCGTGGGCCACCATGTCGCGGTGTCCCCACCCGAGCCCAGATCGACGCGCCCGATGGCGCGGGCCGGCTCGATCGGTTCGGGACTGCTGTTCTTCGTGCTGGCGGTCGCCGTCCAGCTGGCCCGCCAGCCCGGCGTCTCGTCGCTGCGACACGGTCTGGGCCGAGGACGGACGCATCTTCACCCAGGACGCCCTGACCCAGCCGCCGCTCACGACGTTGCTACGGGGCTACGCCGGCTACACGCAGTTCACGACGCGGACGCTTGCCCTCGGTACGCGGTGGCTGGAACCACGCACCTACGCGCCCTACCTGGCCGTGAGCGCCGCAGCGATGGTCGCCCTGCTCGGCCTGATCGTCGTCCGCTCGGCCCGATCGTGGGTGACCTCGCCCGTGCTGCGCTGGTCGTTGGGCGTCATGGTGGTCCTCGCCCCGGTGACGTTCTCGGAGCTGACGGCCACGATCACGAACGTCGGCTGGCCGTTCCTGGTCGCCGGCTTCTGGGCCATCGCCTCCCGTGAGGAGGGTCGCTTCGACACGCCGCTGCGGGTCGGCACGGTGCTGCTCGGCACCGTCTCGACGGTGATCCAGATCGTGCTGCTCCCGTGGGCGATCGTGATGGCCGTGCACCGCCGGCGACGGTCCGACGTCATCGTGCTCGTGTCGCTGGTCGTCGGCCTGGGCATCCAGGGCCTCGCGGTGCTGGCCGGTGAGCCGCAGGAGTCCGGCAGCACCCGCGCCATCGGCGACCTCTTCCAGCTGCTGGGCCTGCGCGTCTTCGGGTCGCTGGTCGCGGGCGAGCGATGGATCTCGCACCTGTCGTCCAGAGCCGTCGTCGACGTCGGGGTCGTCTCGGTGACGGTCGTCGTCGTGATGATGGTCCTCGCCCGTCCCGGCCGACTCGACCGGGACCGACGCCTGCTCGTCGCCTGCGCCGTCCTCACCGCCATCGGGTCGTATCTGGTCACCGTCTGGTACCGCGGCACCTCGTCCGTCGACCTGTCGGTGCGAGCCGGCCAGGTCATGAGCGGAGGCCGCTACGGCTACCTACCGGTGCTGCTGCTGTTCAGCGTGTTGGTGGTGACGGTCGACGTGTCGGGTCGCCGGTGGCTCCAGGTCGTGCTGCTGGCCCAGACCGCGTTCGTGATCGCCACCTCGCTCACCCTGGCCAACCCCCGCTCGACCGGACCTTCGTGGACGGAGTCGGTGCGCGGCGCCGAGGCCGAGTGCCGAGCCGATCCGGGGCTCGACGTCGCGACCCTGCGGATCTCACCAGAACCGGAGTGGTCGATGCAGATCGAGTGCGCTCGGCTGACGGAGGCGCAGGGGTAGACCGCTCGCTTTTTGCAGGAGTCGGCCACCTCGTAGGCTGCCGACGTGACCGAAGCGCCGGAACCGACGATCGACGAATGGAAGGCACTGGCCTCCAAGGAGCTCAAGGGCGCCGACGCCGACAGCCTCGTCTGGCCGACGCCCGAGGGCATCGACGTCAAGCCGCTCTACACGGCCGACGACCTGGCCGACGGTGCCCGACGAGCAGCGCACGAACCTGCCCGGGTTCGCGCCGTTCGTGCGCGGCGTGCGGGCCACGATGTACGCCAACCGGCCGTGGACCATCCGCCAGTACGCCGGCTTCTCGACCGCCGAGGAGTCCAACGCCTTCTACCGCCGCAACCTGGCCGCCGGGCAGATGGGCCTGTCGGTCGCCTTCGACCTGGCCACCCACCGCGGCTACGACAGCGACCACCCCCGGGTGGTCGGGCGACGTCGGCAAGGCCGGCGTGGCCATCGACTCGGTCGAGGACATGAAGATCCTCTTCGACGGCATCCCGCTCGACAAGATGTCGGTGTCGATGACCATGAACGGCGCGGTCCTCCCGGTGCTGGCCATGTTCATCGTGGCCGGCGAGGAGCAGGGCGTCGACCAGGCGCTAGCTCAGCGGCACCATCCAGAACGACATCCTCAAAGAGTTCATGGTCCGCAACACCTACATCTACCCGCCGGCGCCGAGCATGCGGATCGTGGCCGACATCATCGAGTACACGGCCCGCAACATGCCCCGCTACAACTCGATCTCGATCTCCGGCTACCACATGCAGGAGGCCGGGGCGACGGCCGAGCAGGAGCTGGCCTTCACCATCGCCGACGGCCTCGAGTACGTGCGCTCGGCGCTCGCCAAGGGCCTCGACGTCGACGAGTTCGCCGGTCGGCTCAGCTTCTTCTTCGCCATCGGCATGAACTTCTTCATGGAGATCGCCAAGCTGCGGGCCGCCCGCCTGCTGTGGCACCGGGTCATGGCGCAGTTCGAGCCGAAGAAGCCGCAGTCGCTGATGCTGCGCACCCACTGCCAGACCTCGGGCGTGTCGCTCACCGAGCAGGACCCGTACAACAACGTGGTGCGCACCGCGGTCGAGGCCATGGCCGCGGTGCTCGGCGGCACCCAGAGCCTGCACACCAACGCCTTCGACGAGGCGCTCGGCCTGCCCACCGACTTCAGCGCCCGCATCGCCCGCAACACCCAGCTGATCCTGGCCGAGGAGACCGGCATCACCCACGTGGTCGACCCGCTCGGCGGCAGCTACTACATCGAGGCGCTCACCGACGACCTGGTCGACCAAGGCGTGGGCGCTCATCGAGGAGGTCGAGGCGCTCGGCGGCATGACCAAGGCCGTCGAGTCGGGCATGCCGAAGCTGCGCATCGAGGAGTCGGCGGCCCGCCGCCAGGCCGCGGTCGACCGCGGCGACGAGGTCGTCGTCGGCGTCAACAAGTACGTGCCCGACGACGCCGAGATGGTCGACGTGCTCGACATCGACAACACCAAGGTGCGCGAGGAGCAGATCGCCAAGCTCGAGCAGGTGCGGGCCGACGCGCGACGACGACGGCCTGCAAGGCCGCGCTGGCCGCCCTCACCGAAGGCGCCCGCGGCGACGGCAACCTGCTGGCCCTGGCCGTCGAGGCGGCCCGGGCCCGGGCCACCGTCGGCGAGATCTCCGACGCCATGGAGGACGGTGTTCGGCCGCCACCGGGCCGAGATCCGTACGCATCTCGGGCGTGTACGGCGCGGCCTACGAGGGCGACGAGGGCTTCGCCGCCATCCAGGCGCGACATCGAGGCCTTCGCCGACGCCGAGGGCCGCCGGCCCCGCATGCTCGTGGTGAAGATGGGCCAGGACGGCCACGACCGCGGCGCCAAGGTCATCGCCACCGCCTTCGCCGACCTCGGCTTCGACGTCGACGTCGGCCCGCTGTTCCAGACGCCGGCCGAGGCGGCCCGCGACGCCGTCGAGAACGACGTGCACGTCGTCGGCGTGTCGAGCCAGGCCGCCGGGCACAAGACCCTGGTGCCCCAGCTCATCGACGAGCTGAAGGCGGCCGGCGCCGGCGACGTGCTCGTGGTCGTGCGGCGGCGTCATCCCGCCGCAGGACTACGACGCGCTGCTACGCCGCCGGCGTGGCCGCCATCTTCGGTCCGGGCACGAACATCCCCGAGGCCGCCCGCCAGGTGCTCGACGCTCGTGCTCGACCGCCGCGGCGCGGCCTGACGTGCGTGACCGACGACCGCTGCCGAACTGCCGGGCGAGCTCGTCGACCGGGCATCCAGCGCCGGCGACCGGCGGGCGCTGGCCCGGGCCATCACGCTCGTCGAGTCCACCCGCGCCGACCACCGGGCCGACGCCGCCGCGCTGCTCGACGCGCTGCTGCCCGCGACCGGCGGCGCGGTGCGCGTCGGCATCAGCGGACCGCCCGGCGTCGGGCAAGTCGACCTTCATCGAGGCGTTCGGCCTGCACCTCGTCGGCCACGGCCACCGGGTCGCGGTGCTGGCCGTCGACCCGTCGAGCTCGCGCACCGGCGGCTCGATCCTCGGCGACAAGACCCGCATGGCCGAGCTCGGCCCGCCACCCCGACGCGTTCATCCGGCCCTCCCCCGGCGGCACCCAGCTCGGCGGCGTGGCCCGGCGCACCCGCGAGGCGATGCTGCTGTGCGAGGCGTCCGGCTTCGACGTGGTGATCGTCGAGACCATCGGCGTGGGCCAGTCCGAGGTCGCGGTGGCCGACATGGTCGACCTGTTCCTGCTGCTGGTCGCGCCCGGCGGCGGCGACGAGCTGCAGGGCATCAAGCGGGGGATCATGGAGCTGGCCGACCTGGTCGTGGTCAACAAGGCCGACGGCGACCTGGCCGCCGGCCGCCGGCCGCACCGCCGCCGACTACGCCAACGCCCTGCACCTCGTGCGGCCCCGCTGGTCGGCCTGGTCGGCCACGCGCCGCTGCAGTGCTCGGCGCTCGAGCACTCCGGCATCGCCGAGGTCTGGCAGGCGGTCGAGGCCTTCCGCGCCGCGGTCGACGGCGTCGGGCGAGGCGGCCGAGCACCGGTCCCGGCAGGCCGTCGCGTGGATGTGGTCCGAGGTGCAGGACACCCTCGTCGACCGCCTCCGCTCCGACCCCGCGGTGCCGCCCTGGTCGCCGGCCTCGAAGCCGACGTCGCCGCCGGCCGGGTGACCCCCACCACCGCCGCCCAGCACCTCCTCGACGCCTTCACCGGCTGACCCTCGCCCGGAACCCGACGTCAGGACTTCAGGAGGCGGGTGGCGCGGTTGCGGACCTTCTGCACGAGCAGGGCGGGGCCGCCCTCGCGGAGGTAGCGCATCGACGAGGGCCACGTCGGCCCGCAGCCCTCGGGGAGCGGGCGTGAGCTCGGTGGGATGGGTGCCGTGGTCGTCGCCGACGACGCCCTCCATGAGGTCGGGGGCCCGGCGGGGCGCCCGGCAGAACTCGACGAGCGGACGGAGGGTCCGGGTCCAGACCAGCTCGGGGACGATCTCTCGGATGTTCTCGCGGCAGGCCTCGGCCCGGGCCTTGTCGTCGAGCAGGCGTGAACAGCGCGTCGGCCAGGGCGTCGGCGTCCTCGGGCGGGACGGTGAGGCCGAGGCCCTTGCGCTCGATCAGGTCGGCCAGCGAGTCGCCGTCGGTGGTGACCGTCGGGAGCGTGGCCCACAGGTAGTCGAGCACCCGGGTGCGGAACGAGTAGTCGGTCTCGACGTGGTGGAGGTGCGTGGTGACGGCGACATCGGCGTCGAGCAGGAAGTTCTGTCGATGGTCGTAGGGCACCCACTCCTCGTTGAAGAACACGTGCACGCCGGTGAGCCCGAGCTCGTCGGCCAGGCGCCGGGCCTCGACCGCCATGCGCATCTCGGGGATGTCGGGTTGGGGTGTCGCATGCCGAGGAAGACGAGCCGCACGTCGGGGCGCCGCTCGCGCAGCTGGTCGACGGCCCGGATCAGCGTGAGCGGATCGAACCAGTTGTAGACCCCGCCGCCCCAGAGGATCACCGCGTCGTCGGCGCCGATGCCGGGGATGACGCCCTGATGCCGGGTCCGGTGCGCATCGGGCGGCTCGTCGGAGATGCCGAACGGCACGACGTCGATCAGCGAGTCGCAGCCCGGGTCGGCGTCGTAGGTGGCGGGGTTGACCCGGCCCGAGCGACGCGAGGTGCCCGAGCCAGAGGTCGCGCTGCTTGGTCGCTGGCGCACAGGAAGAAGTCGCCCCGCAGCAGCTGCTCGTTGAGCACCGCGGTGGCGTCGCGCACCGCCCGCCGCCGGATGCGCTCGCCGTCGTCGCGGGCCTGCTCGAGCTGCTCGAGGTGGATCGGGTCGTAGATGTCGGCCACGAAGACCTTGTCGGAGCGCTGGAAGCTCTCGAGCCCGGCCATGACCCAGCCCTGGAACACGAACACGTCGCACCAGTCGACGAGGTCGTTGACGTCCTGGCTGGCGGACGACCTCGACCGAGAAGGCAGGGTCGGTCAGCTCGGCCTTGGTCAGGCTGACGAGGCGCACCTCGTGGTCGCCGGCCAGCTCCTGGGCGACGTGCCACGCCCGGATGGCCGGACCGGCCATGCTTCGGCGTGAGCTGTCCGCGGTGGCCACGACGACCCGCAACCGCCGTCGAACCGCTCCAGGGCCGGGTGGCGCGCGACGAGGTCCGGATGACCGGTGTCTCTCGGTAGGTCCGCAGCAGTCACGATCGGGTGCGTCGTCAGACCAGTGGCCGGGGCGGTCGCCGGCCAGCACGTGCGAGCAGCTCGGCGTCGGGGCGGCGCCGATCGGCCTGGCGGTCGATCCGCTCCTCGCTCGAGCTCGGGCAGCAGCGGCAGTGAAGGCCCGGACGCCGGCGTCGGGAGCGATGTCGGGGTCGTTCCAGACCGAGTCGGGCGGCAAGGCGGAGCGGGCTGACCTCGAGCGCGGCCGGCAGTGCGGCGGCCGAGGCTGACGTCGTCGAGGTTGCGGTAGATCGTGCACAGCGCATCGACCTCGGCCCGCACCGCCGCGGGCGCCGTGGGCGGTCGCGGCTGGTCGTCGTCCGACGCGGTCGGTGACCGGCAGCCTCGGGTCGAGCAGCGACCTCTCGCCCGCTGAGCCAGAACCGCCAGGCCAGGTCGATCCCGACGAAGGGCTGATCGAGGCGCTGGTCGAACGAGCCGATGGCGTCGAGCTCGGCCCGGCGGGCCACCCACACGTCGCCGGGGCAGCACCGTTCGGCGGATCTGCTCGCCAGCCGGGGGCACGCGGTCGCCGTCGAGCAGCGCCAGCCGCGTCGTGGGATGCCCGGTGAAGTCGACGCCGAGGGGCACCCGAGTCGGCTCCGTCCGAGTCCCGCACCGGCAGGCCGCACACCAGCGCGGCGCCGTGCTCGATCTCGAGGGTGGCGAGGGCGGCCTCCACGAACCCGGACTCGGGCTGCACGCCGGCGCGCAGGTAGACGATCCGATCGGCCCGGACCGCGGCCAGGCCCGCGGCGCAGCGCGTCGCCGTGCGTCGCGCCTGGGACGTCGATCGAGAGGTGCCTGCCCTTCGTGCGGTGCGGTCTGCGAGGTCGACACCACGATCACCTGGAGCGGCGCGCCCTCGATCTCCACGCCCTGCAGCGAGGCGACGGTCAGGTCCGCTCCGGGTCGCGTCGCCGGTGGCGTCGACGAGCGCGGCGACGGCCGGGCGCCGGGCCCTGCTCGACGAAGGCCTACTTGCCACGGGCATCGCCTTCGGTCGTGCTCCACGTACCGCCGAGGGACATCACGCCGCCGAAGGTCTCGTGGGGCGTGCCCGCCTCGACATCGAAGCGCACGGCCCGCTGGCGGAAGTCGAAGGGGTGCACGATGGCGTAGTCGTAGAGCGACGCCGAGATGTCGTACGTGCCGGGCAGCAGCATGAGCTTCGGTCGATCGAGAGGTCGACCACGCCGTCGCCGTCGATCTGGTCCGGCACCATGCCGGCCTCACGGGTGTTGGGCCCGGTGACCAGGATGCCCTCGAGGTTGTAGATCGCGAGCCCGAACACCGGCCGCTCGATGGCCTGCTCGGCGTGGTAGCGGACGCGGATCGTGACCGGCTCGCCGGTGTGCAGCCGGTTGGCCGGTCGGCCCTGGGCGTCGAGCAGCTCGATGTCGGTCGATGCGGGCCTCGCCCGATCCCCAGCGGGCGCCGTGACCCTCCGAGTCGCCCTCGGTCTGGCGGTCGGTCTGCACCTCGGCCAGGTAGCTTGTCGATCACCTCGCCGACGGCGCCCACCTGGCGGAGCACGCCGTGCTCGAGCCAGGCCACCTCGTCGCAGATCGTGCGCATCAGTCCGAGCGCCGTGGGACACCACGACGATGGTCTTGCCCTGGGCCGCGCAGCTCGGCGAACTTCTCGTTGCACCGGCGCTGGAACTGCTCGTCGCCGACCGCCAGCACCTCGTCGACCAGCAGCACGTCGGGGTCGACGTTGATGGCCACCGAGAACCCGAGCCGCACGTACATGCCCGAGGAGTAGTTCTTCACCGGCGTGTCGATGAACTGCTCGAGGCCGGCGAACTCGACGATCTCGTCGAACTTGCGGTCGATGTCCTTCGACCCGAGCCCGAGGATGGCGCCGTTGAGGTAGACGTTCTCGCTGCCCGACAGCTCCGGGTGGAAGCCGGCGCCCAGCTCGAGCAGCGCCGAGACCTTGCCCTCGACGGCGATCGAGCCCGACTCGGGGCGCAGGATCCGGGCCATGCACTTGAGCAGCGTGCTCTTGCCCGAGCCGTTCTCGCCGATGAGCCCGAAGGTGGTGCCCTGCCGGCGATCTCGAGCGACACGTCGTCGAGGGCCTGGAACTCCTCGTAGCGGGCCCGGCGCCCGACGCATGACGCGCGGCCTTCAGGCTCTGGTTGCGGTCGTGGTAGAGCCGGAACATCTTGCTCGACGTTGCTCGACGGTGATGGCGGACGCTCGCCCATCAGAGCTCCTCGGCCAGGCGCGGGCTCGAGCTCTCCGGAAGACCGCCATCGAAGCGCGGAACAGCCAGAGCGCCGAGGAACGCCCGACCGACCAGACGAGTCACGTAGAGCACCGATGCCACCGTCGGGCAACTGCAGGTCGTAGAGCAGGTCTGCGGAAGACGCCGACGAACGCCGACCATCGGGTTCGGCCTGTAGAGCGTGCATCATCCACGTGCCGGGGATGCTGCGAGTCTCGACCTAGCGAGATCGGGTAGACGATCGGCGTGGCGTAGAACCACAGCTGCAGGCAGGATGCCCACCAGGTACTGCAGGTCGCGGAAGTAGACGTTGAGCACCGACAGGACGAGCCCGACGCCGGCGGCGAACACGGCCGTGATGGCCACGATCACGAGCAGCGTCGGGAGCAGCCACGGCAGCACCATGTTGCCGAGCGATGAGCAGGAACACCAGTCAGCACGCGCCATCTCGATCAGGAACGAGCCAGTCGAGCGACAGCACCGGCGAGAACGGCAGGAGCTCGCGCGGGAAGTACACCTTCTTGATGAGCCCGGCGTTGCCGAGCAGCGCCGCCATCGAGCCGCTCATGGTGCCTTCGACAGGAAGTTCCACGGCAGCAGGCCGCACAGCAGGAAGACCGGGAAGTTCGTCGAGGCCGCTGTGGGCGCCGGTCGTCGGGCTCGGCACCTTGAGCAGCCGCCCGAAGACGACCGTGAAGATGATCATCGGTCGCGAGCGGGTTGAGCAGCGACCAGGTCCAGCCGAGGACGCGAGCGCTTGTACTTGCCCCGCAGCTCGCGCAGGGTGAGGTTGACGAGCAGCTCCCGCGACTGCGACAGGTCGGCCAGGGCGTTCATCGAACGGGGGTGCCTCCAGACGGGGCGGACGTGAGCGGCCGCGAACCAGGGCGACGGACGGCGTGCCGGCGGGCCGGGCATCCCGACAGGTACCGCAGGCTACCGCGTGCCTCCCCGGACCATGCCGATCCGGCCGGGGGTCCTGCCGGTCGGGGCCGCTAGCGTCACGCGCCGATGCGCATCCTGACCGTCTCGGCCCACTACCCCCCGAACTTCGTGTCAGCGGGGGCACGCTTGCAGCCCCAGCGCATCAGCCCAGGGCCTGCGGGCCCGGGGCCACGACGTCAGCGTCTTCGCCGGCTGGCTCGGCGACCGTCCGCCGCTCGAGTACCTGGGACCGACACCGACGAGACCGGCATGCCGGTGCGCTGGGTGGTGTCGCTCGCCGTGGATCGGCTGGTCCGACGAGCGCAACTGGACAACCCGCCGGTCACCGAGCGCTTCCGCCGCCCACGTCGATGACGCTGCGGCCCGACATCGTGCACCTCCACGCCCTGCAGTCGCTCGGCGCCGGGCTGCTGCCCGTCGGCCACGCTCGCCGGGGCCAGGGTCGTGGTGACCATGCACGACTTCTGGTGGCTCTGCGCCCGCCAGTTCCTCGTCGACCGCGACCAGCGCCCGTGCTAGCCTGGTGGTCGAGGCCGGCGACGTGCGCCGTGCGAGGTCGACGCGAGCCGTGGCGCCGCACGGGCCGCCGCTGCTGGCACGCCTGCTCGCCGCCGGCCGACCTGGTGCTGGCCCCGTCGGCAGTCGGCCGCTCGCGGTGCTGGCCGCCAACGGCGTGGCCCCCGGCCGGCTCGAGGTCGACGAGAACGGCCTGCCCGACCTCGGTCCGGCTCGCCGTCGGCGAGCCGGCGACGGCGCCGCGTCCGCCACGCCGGACGCGGCCGGTGCGGTGCGTCTACACCGGCGGCCCCAACCCGATGAAGGGCGTCGACGTCCTGCTCGACTGCCCGCCGAAGGCTCGCGGCCGACGGCGCCGGGCTGGCGGCTCACGGCTTACGGCCTCGAGCGAGTACCTGGACGAAGTCCGGGCGGTCGATCTGACGGGCCTCGCCGATCGACGTGCTCGACCCGTTCCCGCCCGACCGAGCTCGGCCGCGTCCTGGCCGCCCACGACGTGCTCGTGCTGCCGTCGGTCATGCGCGAGACGCACTCGCTGGTCACCCGCGAGGCGCTGGCCGCCGGCCTCCCCGTGGTGTGCACCGACACCCTCGGCCCCGAGGAGGTCGTGCGCCACGGCGTCAACGGGCTGGTCGTCCCGGCCGGCGACGCCGAGCGCGCTCGGCGCCGGCGCTCGCCGCAGCTGGCCGCCTCGCCCGACGCTGCTCGACCGACCTGCGGGCCGGCGCCGGCCGAGCCGTTCGCCGTGCGCACCATCGACGACCAGGTCGACGGCGCTCGAGCCGCGCGCTTCGAGCGCGCTGCTCGCCGAGCGGCCGCCGGCACGCGGTCGACCGCAGGCACGGCCCGAGCGGCACCGGCGACCGAGCCGCGTGCACGACGTGCTGTTCGTGTGCGGCATCGAGGGCGCGCCGCTGCGCTACCGGGCCCGGCTGCCGGCCGAGGCGCTCGGCCCTGCAGGGCGTGCGCAGCGAGGTGCGCCACTACCGCGACCCCGAGCTGCTGGCGCTCGGCCGTCCAGGCCGACGTCGTCGTCTTCTACCGGGTGCCCGCCACCGTCCAGGTGCTCGAGCTGATCGACGCCGCTGCACGGCGCCGGCATCCCGTGCGCGTTCGACGTCGACGACCTCATCTTCGATCCCGACATCCGCGACGAGATCCCCGCCCTGCGCCTGCTGCCCGCCGGACGAGGCCGCGCTCTGGCTCGAGGGCGTCGAGCGCTACCGCACCACGCTGGAGGCCTGCGACGCCTACATCGGCAGCACCCCGATGCTGGTCGAGCGGGCGGCCGAGCGTCACCGGCCTGCCGGCCCACCGGTTCGCCAACGGCGTCGGGCTGGCGCTGGCCCGCCGCGCCGACCGCGAGCTGCGCCGGCCCCGAGCCGACGGGCCCGCTCCGCATCGGCTACTTCAGCGGCACCACCACCCACGACGAGGACTGGTTCTTCGTCGAGCCGGCCGTCATCGAGGTCCTCGACCGCCACCCCGACGTCGAGCTCTGGCTCGGCGGCCACCTCCCGGACAGCCCCGCGCTCGCCGCGCTTCGGCGACCGGGTCGTGCGCACTCCCGTTCGCTGCCGTGGCTCGAGCTGCCCGGCCGTGCTGCGCGACCTCGACGTCAACCTCGTCGCCGCTCGCGCCCGGCAGCCGCTTCAACGAGGCCAAGAGCGCCATCAAGTGGCTCGAGGCCGCGCTCGTCGCCACCCCCACGGTGGCCAGCCCGACCGAGCCGTTCCGCGAGGCCATGGCCGAGCCGGGCAGCGGCTGCCTCGCCGACGACCACGACGAGTGGGTCGACGGCCCTCGACCAGCTGCTCGCGCGACCAGGCCGCCCGGGCCCGCGTCGGCGCGCGTGGCCCGCCGACGGGCCCTGCTCGAGTGGGCCCCGGCCCTCCAGGGCCAGCGCTACCGCGCCATCCTCGAGGCCATGATCGGTCGCCGGCCCGCTCCCGCCGGGCGACCCGCGCCGTCGACGTGGGCGCCCGTCGCCCTCGACGAACCGGCCATGCCCTACGTCCTCGAGCCCTACCCCGGCTCCGCCGACGAGGCTGACGACGGCCGGTCCCGACCGGTGCCGGTGATCGCCCCCGACGACGAGCCGACCCGCCTGGTGCGCCTCGTCGCCCGCCTCGACTCGCTCACCCGACGCGGCCTCGCCTCGGTGCGCACCGACGGGGCCAAGGTGACCGGCGCCAAGGCGGCGGCCAAGGTCCGCAACCGCCTTCAACGCTGAACGTGCCGTCCGCCGATGGGCCCACCGCTGGACGATGATGGGCGGATGGACGATGCCGTGCAGGCCTACCTCGATGCCATCGACGCTGAGCAGCGGCCGCTGTTCGACCGGGTGCACGGCCTGATCATCGCCGCCCATCCCGACGCCACCGTGCGCATCTCCTACGAGATCCCGACGTACGAGGTCGGCCCACGCCGCCTCTACCTCGGGGTGTGGCAGCACGGCGTGTCGCTCTACGGCTGGGGCGCAGGGTCGCGATGGTGGGTTCGTCGAACGCCACCCTGACCTGCGCCACGGCAAGGGCACCATCCGCATCCGCCTCGCCGACGCCGCCGCCCTCACCGACGACGACCTCACCTCGCTCATCCTCGCCACCCTCGCCCCCTGACGACCGGCACGGCATCGACCGGAGCGCGCGGACTGGCTACCGTCGAGGGATGCCCGAGCCGAGGACCCATCGACACGAGCCACCACAGCGACCTCGAGCGCCAGCTGGCGTCGAGGCTCCTGCCGCGGACGAGGCCTGGGCGCAGGAGGCGTGGCTGGCCGAGGTCGACCCGGCGGCGAGCGGGCCTCGAGATCGGGCCGCTCCACACGCCGCGGTTCTCGCGGGAGCACTACCCGAACGTCCGCTACGTCGACCACGCCGACCACCGACGATGCTGCGGCGAGAAGTACGCCGACCGACGACGTTCATGGCCGACCACCTCGACGAGATCGTCGAGGTCGACGTCGTGTGGGACGGTCGACAGCCCCTGCTCGATCGCGGTCGGCGATGGCCACGGTCGACTTCGTCTTCGCCTCGCACGTCATCGAGCACGCGCCCGACATGATCGGGTGGCTCCGCCAGATCGGGCAGGTGCTCGGCGACGGCGGCCAGCTCTACCTGGCCATCCCCGACAAGCGGCTGTGCTTCGACGTGAACCGCGACCTCACGACGATGGCCGACCTGGTCGACGCCCACCTGCGGGGCCTGTCGGCGCCCGGGTTCCGCCAGATCTACGACTTCCACAGCCGCATCATCGAGGTCGACGCCGCTGCGCTGTGGGCCGGCACCGCCGACTACCGCGGGCACCTGGCGGGCCGACCTCGACCCCGACGAGTGGGCCTACGAGCTGTGCCTCAAGGCCCAGCACACCGGCGAGTACGTCGACGGCCACTGCCAGGTGTTCACGCCCGGCTTCGTTCCTCGACGTCTACGCCCGGCTCGTCGAGCTCGGCCTGATCGACTACCGCATCGCCGCCTTCCACCCGTCGGTGCGGGGCACGATCGAGTTCCGGGTCGTGCTCGAGAAGCTGCCCGGACTCGATGCCCGCCGACGAACGCCGAGCCGGCGCAGCTGGCGTCGATCCCCGCCTCGATCGACGATCCGGTGCCCGCGTTCGCGCCCGAGCCCGGCGGGTCGATCCGCGCCGGCAGAGCCGCTCCCCGAGGGTGTCGTCACCATCGACGTCAGCACCCGCGAGCGGTCGCTGATCGAGGCCAAGCGCCGCGCCATCGAAAAGGCCCGAGGCCTCGCCGGCCGGGTCCGCAACCGCGGCAGCTCGACCAGCTGAGTCGGCCTCGATCAGCCCGCTCACCATGCGGTCGGGGCGTCGCCGAGGACGACCGACCGATGACGTACGAAGGGGGTGCGCCACCCACGATGGCGGGGTTGGACGCGGACACCGCGTAAGCGTTTCGCTCCTCGGCGGTCAGGACCTGAGATCGGCTCGGGATGTCCGGGTCGGCAGCGTCCGAGGAGGGACCACCCGTGACCAGGCACAAGGCAATCTCCATCGTTCTCACTCCCGTCCTGACCGTCGCCGTCGTCGTCAGCGCGTTGGCGTGGATCGGCGGCGGCACCGCCGAGCGACCGGCCGAGGTGGCCGCCCCGGCGTACGAGCCGACCAGCAATCCGTCCACGACCACAGCTCCCGGCGAGACCGGAGATCGGGGTGGGCAGCCGACCTCGTCGTCACGACCCGGACAGCTCGACGGCGCGCTCGCCGACGACGAGCTGCGATCCGAGCTCCTGCCGGGCGCCGGCGGCCCACCACCGGCGACGCCGGACGATCCCATCGGCGGCTTCGGTGACGACGGACCGGTGCCTGCCGGCCTCGGCTTCACCGCACCGCCGCAGCCGAAGCACGGCGGCGGGAAGTCCGGCGGTCCGACCGACCTGGCCGTCGCCCCCAGCTGCTCGCACCAGTGCATCACCAAGGGCGTCGCCTACGCCCGAGGGTTCGGCGCCGAGCTCGTGGTCGAGTCCGAGCTGCCGGTGCAGTTCTTCCTGACCGCCGTCGCCGATCCTGATGGCGACGGCGACTTCGAGGTGTCGTACTCCGACTGGACTCCGTTCGGCGTGACCTCGCACTCGTGGTCGCTCGATCACCTGCTCCCCGGCCAGACCTACCACGTCATGGTCGCGGCCACCGACGACGACAACCACACCGCCTACGCCTGGGGCGAGTTCACCACCCTCTCGACGCGAACCGTCCAGGTCGAGCTCGGGACCGTCGCGGTGTTCGGTGGGCCGGGCGGCATCGACTCCACCACGGCGGAGCTGGGCCTGGACGGGACGCACGTCGACGTGACGCCCGGCCTGGAGGGCATCCTGCTGTTCCACGACCTGCCCCGCCACCTCGACGTCGACTACTGGATGGTGCGCTCGTGGGACGACGACATCTGCGAGGCCTGGGTGCTCGACCACGTCATTCCACACGGCGCCAGCTCCGACGCCTGTCTGGCCTGGAACTCGGCCTTCAGCGACGACGTGGATCTCGACGCCATCCCGGCCGACACGGCGCACTGGACCCAGACGGGCGTCGAGCTGTCGCTTCGTCCCCCCACCGGCGCGGGCGATGCGCTCCCGCCCGGCTACGGCGACCCGGACTACTTCACCTTCGAGGTCCCGGTCACCCTCCACGTCTCCTACTCCTGAGCGCTCCAGCCGACACACGAGGACCGGTGCGGATCAGGACTTGGCGTCGGACCACCGTGCGATGACGCTGATGTCGGCCACGAAGCGGACCGAGTCGTCGGGGGCCCATCGATGGGCGGCCTCGGTCAGGGCGTCGTCGAGCAGCTGCGCCACCGCCTCGCCGTGCTCGACCGGCGCGTGCACCAGCAACTCGTCGTGCAGGCAGAGGACGACGGTGGCCCCGAGCGACGCGGCCCGGGCCCGCACGGTGACGGCCCACACCTTGAACAGCTCGGCCGCCGCGCCCTGGACGAGCGCGTTGCGTCCGTAGCGACCTCGGGCAGCAGCTCGGCTGCGGGCATCGCGATCGCCGCCGGCCACCGGATCGAGCTCACCGGCGGTTCCGGCCGAGGTCGCGGGCGCACCCGGGCCCATGCGGATGCGACGGCCGCCGTAGGTGCGCAGGTCCTCGGCCCGCTGGCCCGACCGGTCGCCGGCGTCGAGGTAGGCCATGGCCACCGGGTACGCCGCCTCGAGCCCGCGCAGCGCCCGCGCCCCGTGGCCCGTGGTCTGCCCGTACATGGCGCCGAGCACGGCCACCTTGGCCGTGGCCCGGTCGACGCCCAGCTGCGCGGCCACCGGCGCGTAGAGGTCATCGCCCTGCGTGGCCCGGGCCAGCCGCGGGTCCTGCGACACCGCGGCCAGCACCCGGGGCTCGATCTGGCCGAGGTCGGCCCGCACGAACACGTGCCCAGGTTCGGCGACGACGGCCTGGCGCATCACCGCAGGCATGTTGTGCAGCCCGGCCGACGCGGTCATGCGCCCCGCCGCGCCGTCCGACGCCGTCCACGAACCACGGAGGCGACCGTCGGCGCCGAGGTTCTCGTCGAGCCAGCCGTAGCCGTAGGTGGTCGAGATGCGCTCGGCCTTCCGCCAGGCCAGGAGCGGCCCGACGATCGGGTGGACCTCACGCAGCGTCTCGAGCCGCCACGCCCGCGTGTCGGGGACGTCGATGCCGACCAGCCCGAGCAGCGCCCTCACCTGCGCCGGACTCCGCAGGTCGAACTGGCTCCGAAGGTCCAGGTGGCGGCGCTCGTCGAACGCGCCACCGCCGGGTGCATGGCGGAGCACGTCGACCTGCCGGGCCCGGGCCAGCTCCTCGGCGTCGGCGGCGGAGTGGGGCCGACGTCCGACGATCTCGGCGATGAGCGCCTCGGCCACGCCCCGGTCCATGGGCAGACCGTCGACGGTCAGCTCGGCGCACAGCAGTTCAGCCGCGGACTCCGATCGGGCGGTCGAGCCGACCACGTCCTCCTGCTGGCGCAGGGCCACGATCCCCGCCGTCCGCGCCCACCGGGCCAGGCGGTCTGGTGAGGCCCACCATCCACCTTCCACCCAATCGGGGCGGAGATGGCCGTCGGAGCCGACCGGATCGACCTCGATGCCCCCGTCGTCGTCCCCCTGGTTGAACAGGTCGATCGGTCCCGCCGTCGGGATCGTCGACGACGACAGGCCGTGCACCCACGCCCAGGCGCGGGCCGGATCGGCGGACCACCCTCCGGCCAACAGCCGGTGCGCCGCGGCGACGTCCCACGACGTCGCCACCCGCACCCCGGCCCGCACCAGGGTCAGCGCGGTGTCCCCCGACCACATCACCCACCGCGGCCGCAGCTCCGCCTCGACACCCGCCACCACCGCCGCGGCCGCGCTCACGTCCGCGGTGCCCAGACCCAGCACCACGTCGCCACCCGGCACCGCCAGCCCGACACCGGCCGACCCCACACCGGCCGGCCCACCACCCGGTCCGATCGCCACCGCTACGAGATCACCACGAGCGAGCCCAGCCGAGGCCAGCACCTGCAGCACCCGCTGCACCTCGGCGTCGACAGCTCCCATGGCCGCACCCTGCCACCTCCACACACTGCTGCGCATCGAAGTTGACGGGACGGCGCTGACCATCCCGGCCGGGGTCGGCATCGACAGCGCCAGCGGACGCATCGCCGCCGTGCACACCCACGCGTCCACCGGCGTGCTCCACGTCGAGAGCCCGAACGAAGACGACACCTACCGGCTGGCCCAGTTCCTGACCCTGTGGGGAGTCGGAGGCGACGAGGCCTCGGTCTGCCAGCACCTGGCCGGCGGGCCGTGCCGGCTTTCCGTGTCGGTCGTCGACCCGACGAGCGCCGACCGCACGACGTTGAGCGGCTTCGGCTCGGTCCCGGAGCACGCCACGACCCCCGCCCGCGGCCTCGACACCGAGCTCGACCAGGGGGCCGTCATCGTCGTCGAGCTCACCACCGCCGGCCAGGGCGACCAGCCCGAGGTGACCAGCCAGACCTGATCGCCCAGCCAGCCAGCAAGGTAGGACGGCGAGGCGGGTGGGCGAGGACGGCCGGCCGCCACAGCCGGGACCGATGGCTCAGGCGTCCTTGCGTCCGAACGGCCGCGCCACCCGACGGAGCTTCTCGCGCACACTGGCCAGCTGGTCGGCCACGCTCACCTGCAGCTCGATCAGCGACTCGAGCCGCGACCGCATCTGGGTGACGTCACCGGGGACGGCATCGAGCCGGTCGAGGCGGGCGTGCACGTGGTCGAGGTCGGCCTGCAACCGGTCGAGACGAGGGACGACGTCCTGTCGGGTGGCCTCGGTGCTGTCGGCCGAGATCAGCGCGGCGGCCAGGGCGGCGAAGTCGGACGGCAGGTCGACCGACGGCTCTCGGGCGCCGGTCTGCGGCTCGCCCTCGGCCCGGGCGATGACCAGGTGCCGGTAGTAGGGCGGCAGCAGGGACCGGTCGGCCAGCGACAGGTTGTAGAGCATGTCGTAGCCGGCCTCGAGCGGCTCGAGCGCGGGACGGGCCTCGAGCTGGAACCGCAGGACCATGACGACCAGCCAGTCCCACAGGTGGCCGTCGCCCTGGACCGCGACCCGTGTCCCGCCAGCCGACGAGCCAAAGGTCGTCAGGGCCTCGATCGTGGCGTCGAGATCGGGCAGCCCGTTGTCCTGGTGCTCGTCGAGCTGGGCCTGCTTGATGCCGGAGCTGAGCAGGGCGTAGCGGCGGACCAGCTCTTCGACGCCGGCCACCCCGGGCGTGTCGAACGGGGCGGCGACGACCACCAGGTCGCTCGACACCCTGCGCAGCTCGGCCAGGAACGCCGGCCGCGACGACGGCGGCACGTGCTCGAGGACGTCGCTGGACACGACGGCATCGAACGCGCCGTCGGCGAAGGGCAGCCGGGTGCCGTCGGCCCGGGCGATGACCGGGTCGTCCAGGCGCTCGGCCGCGATGTCCAGGTCGATGCCGACGACCGACAGCTCGGGGTCGAAGGCATGCAGGTGGCCGGCCGTGTCTCCCACGTCGAGCACCCGGATCGGACCGTCGCCCAGGTTCGCTCGCACGGCGCGGACGATGGCGCCGTAGCGGCCGTAGCGGTCGAACGACGTCCAGGCCATCTGGGGAAACGCAACGCCCGCACGCTCGTGGCGAAACGGTTCGGTCATGGGTCAGCTCCGGACAGGCAAGAGAGGCGTCGGGCAGCGTAGTGCTCGCCGGTCACCCCGGACTAGGGTCCGAACTCCATGGTTGTGACTCGATCGCCCCGGCCGATCCCCGGTCGCTCCGGTCCTCGGGTTCGCCGCCGCATCTGGTGGGTGTCGTTCGTCCTGTTCACCGCCCTGGGCAGCCTGTGGGCGCTGACCAATCCGCTGCTGTCGGTCTCCGACGAGGGCGCGCACGTCTTCAAGGCCATCACCGTCGCCGACGGTCAGCTGCGGGGCACCGACTACGTCACCCACAGCTCGGATCCGAACGTGACCTCGGGGACGCTGTCGATGTACACGGTCGATGCGTCGGTGGCCGACCTGCTGCGGCGCCAGGACTGCTGGGTGCTCGACCGGGGCCAGCCGCTGGGGTGCATGCCGGCCATCACCGAGGACCACGACCAGGTGCAGATGGGGATGTACGCCGGCAACTACCCGCCGCTGTTCTACGCGGTGGTCGGCTGGCCGGTGCACCTGTTCGATCTGCACATCGCCGTCTTCGTCATGCGGCTGATCGCCGTGCTGATCAGCGCCGCGCTGCTGGCGTCGGGCCTGACGTCGATGGCCGAATCGCACGGTCGGGCCGGCCTGATCGCCGGCACCGCCCTGTCGTTGACCCCGATGGCCTTCCACCTGTTCGGGTCGGTCAACCCCAACGGCGTCGAGATCGCCTCCGCGTTCTGCCTGTGGGCCGCCTGCATCGACCTGACCACGAGCGGTCGCGCGCCGGACACCAGGCTGCTCATGCGGATGGTGCTGGCGGCCGGGATCCTGGCGTCGATCCGGCCGCTCTCGCCGTTGTTCGTGGTGGCCATCGTCGCCGCCGTCCTGCTGTTGGCCGGCACCCGGGAGCGGGCCCGCGCCCTGTGGGCAGACCGTCGGGTGCGCGTCGCCCTCGCCGTCGGCGCCGCCTTCGTGCTGCTGGACGTGCTGGTGATCGTCGGCCTGCACTCGCTCGACTCCTTCTCGGGCCACGCCGTGCCCGGCCTCACCCGGGTGGAAGCGGCCCAGGGCAGCCTCGACCGGCTCCCCGATCGGGCCAAGGAGATGATCGGTCTGTTCGGCTGGGGCAGCGCGCCCGTTCCCCGCTGGCTGTCGGAGGGCTGGCTGTGGACGGCTGCCCTGGTCGCCGTCATCGCTCTGGTGGTCGGCACCTGGCGCCAGCGGGCGACCCTGGTGGCGGTCGTCCTCGGCACCGCCGGCCTGCCGATCGTCTCGGAGGCGCTCAAGGCTCCCGAGCTGGGCTACGTCTGGCAGGGCCGCTACTCGATGGCCCTGGCCATGGGGATCGTGCTGATCGCCGGATGGATCATCGCAGCCTCGCCCGGCGTGCCTGACCGCGCCACGGTCGCGATGGCCGGGGGGCTGGCGGTCGGGGCCGGCATCGGTCTCGTGGTCGGTCAGTCCGCGTGGCTGCGACGCACGATCGTCGGGGTGAACCACCCGTACTTCAGCTGGATCGGCGGCACCGGATGGTCACCGCCGCTGCCCGCTCCCCTGCTGGGTCTGGCCACGGTGGTGCTGGCGGTCGCCTACGCGGCCTGGCTCACCCTGCTGGCGACGGGCCGGGCGACGAACGATCGGTCAGCCACCGGGCGATCTCGTGATCGGGCACCGTCTGGCGACGACGAAGGTGACGACGCTGGCGAACCGTGGCCGGCAGCATCCGAACGAACTGCATGAGCGCGCCGAAACGGCGGCGCGCGGTGAGCGTCGACCCCGGCGAGCGCGACCGCCAGCGGTAGGACCCGGTCACCAGCACGAAGCGCAGGACGGCCCGCAGCACCATGGGCCACGGCGCGTTGCGCACCAGCATCAGCAGCCGGTTGCGCTCGGTGTAGTGCATGAAGACGGCGCTGCCGACGCCCGAGCTGGCCGAGTGCACGTGGCGGGCGAGCGCTCCGGGCACGTACTGGTACCGCCAACCCGCGGCCCGCCCCCGCCACGACAGGTCGGTGTCCTCGTAGTAGAGGAAGAAGCTCTCCTCGAACACGCCGACCTGCTGCAGGTAGCTCGGCCGCAGCAGCACCCCGCCGCCACACCAGGAGAAGACCTCGGCCGGCTCGTCGTACTGGCCGCCATCGACCTCGAGGAAGCCGCGGTCCGCCCCGTAGCCGTCGTCGAACACCACTCCTCCGGCGTTGTTGACCACGTCGTAGGGCCGGCCCCCCATCGGCAGCTCGAACCAGGCCGGCGCGCTGCCGACGTCGACGGTCCTCACGCCCCGACCGCCGTCGAGGGTGACCCGTCGCGGCTCGGCCCCCTCGAGCCGCACCTCCACCACCAGCTCGACCTCGCGGCCCACGTCCTCTGGCGTGTCCTCCGGTCCGACCTTGGATCCGGCGTCGAGGGGCACCCGGACCGTGCTGACGTCCGAGGTCTCGTAGGACACCCCGCCACGATCGTCGGGGTCGGGTCCCGATGCGACGTCCACGACCTGGGCGCTCCGCCACCGGTCGACGCCGTCGACGCGCAGCCCGGCGATCCGCACGCCCGATCCACCGACGCGCGAGGTCGACGAACCGCGGCGCGAACACGAGCCGCCCGGTGGCCGCGCCCAGACCGGTGTCGGCATCGAGGGCCTCGACCATGGCCTGGACCCATCCGGGCTCGACGAACGCGTCGTTGTTGACGAGCCCGACGTAGCGCACGCCGTCGAGGTCCCGCATGGCCAGGTTGTTCGCCGGGAACCCGACGTTGGTCGGCGAGCGGATCACCCGGACCTCCGGATGGGCCTCGACGACCGCGTCGACGCTCCCGTCCGAGGAGGCGTTGTCCACCAGCACGAGCTCGAGCTCATCGGAGGGCCAGTCGACGGCGCCGAGCGCGTCGAAGCAGCGCTCGAGCAGCTCACCGCCGTCGTGGTTGAGCACGACCAGCCGGACCCGACCCCCGGCCCGGCGTTCCCGCTCCGTCACGACTCGGGAGCGGAGTCCGGATCGGCGCCCGGTGCGTCATGCCGATCCGGAGCAGGCTCGGGGCGCATCGGACCCCGCAGGAAGGCCGACTCCCGAGCCAGCGTCTCGAGTCGGCTCTCCAGCCGCGACACATGCATCGAGAGGTTGATGCACACACCGACCAGGAACAGGATCGCCAGGGCGAACACCAGGCTCGTGCCGTACGCGATGCCGAGGCTCTGCGACAGCCGATCGACCAGCGGCCGGGCCAGGCCCAGCACCACGCCGACCAGCGCGACGAGCATCCAGGCGATGGCGTAGTTCTCGGACAGCCGGCGACGGCGGACGATCTCGACGGTGAAGATCAGCAGGCCGAAGGCCAGCACCAGCAGCATGATCTCGAGCTTCGACATGACGGGTTCCGTGGGGGTCGAGGGATCTACAGCGGTCGCCGGACGCGGTGCAACGAGAGGACGAGGTTTATGCGCAGCAGGTGGAACGCGCTCTTGAGCGACCCCGACGACGCGGTGCCACCCATGCGGGCGTGCATGCGCACCGGCACCTCGACCACGGTCAGGCCCCAGTCGCCGGCCAGGAGGAGGGCCTCGACCGTGTCGGACAGGTAGGCGCTCGGGTAGGAGTCGGCGAAGTGCACGAGCGCATCGCGACTGAACGCCCGGAAGCCGCTGGTGGTGTCCACCACGGTGGTGCCGAGCTGGCGGCTCACCCGACGCGACAGCATCTTCATGCCGATCCGTCGCACCCGGCCGACCTCGTACCCGGCGCCCTCGAGGTTCTGGTCGAAGCGGGAGCCCACCACCAGGTCCGCGGTGCCGTCCGCGACCAGGTCGACCAGCCGCTTGGCGTCGGCCGGGTCGTGCTGGCCGTCGGCGTCGAGCTGCACGGCGATCTCGTAGCCCTCGGCCCGGGCGTACTGGAACCCGGTGCGCAGGGCGGCGCCGACCCCCAGGTTGAAGGGATGGCGCAGCACGGTGGCGCCAGCGGCCACGGCCCGCTCTGCGGTGGCGTCACGCGATCCGTCGTCGACGACCAGGATGTCGGCGTCGAGGTGGCCGCCCACCGAGGCGATGACGTCGGCGACGGTCGCTTCCTCGTTGAGGGCCGGGATGATCACCAGCACGCGGTCGACCCTACCAAGGGCTCGGTCGGCGGCCGGGCCACGCAGCGGGCTGACGACAGGTCACCCCTGCTGCAGGCGGGGCACGAGGCGGGCCAGCGGTTCGTGGAAGTCGGGGGCCAGGGGCACGCCCGGAGAGGCGCAGGGCGGCGTTGTCGAGCACCGAGTTGGCCGGTCGGGGCGCCGGGCGGGCCGGCTCGAGGTCGGCCGTGACCACCGGCGACACCCGCTGCGGGTCGAGCCCGGCCGCCTCGAGCACCGCCTGGGCGAACTCGAACCAGCTGACCGCACCCTGGTTGGTCACGTGGAACAGACCGGGCCGACGGTCGACCACCAGTCGGTGCACCACCGTGGCCAGGTCGTCGGCGAAGGTCGGGTGGCCCCGCTGGTCGTCGACGAAGCTGAGCGTTTCGTGCTCGCCGGCCAGGCGCAGGATGGTCTTGACCATGTTGCCGCCGTGGAAGCCGCACACCCACGAGGTGCGCACGATGGTGTCGTCGGGTCGACAGCTCGAGCTCGCCACCGAGCTTCGACCGGCCGTACATCGAGGCCGGGTTGGGCTGGTCCCACTCGACGTAGGGGTCGGGCTTCGTGCCGTCGAAGACGTAGTCGGTCGAGATGTGGCAGACCTGGGCGCCGACCCGGCGGGCCCCGTCGGCCAGGTGGCGCACGGCCATGGCGTTGACCGCCCAGGCGGTGTCGGTCTCGGTCTCGCAGGCATCGACCGCGGTGTAGGCCGCGCTGTTGACGATGACGTCGGGGCGGATCGAGGTGACCGCGCCCAGCACTGCGTCACGGTCGGCGACGTCGAGCGTGTGGTGGTCGAAGCCGGTGACGTCGTGGCCGGCGAAGACGTCGACCAGCTCGCGCCCGACCTGCCCGCCGGCGCCGGTGATGAGGATCTTCATGCCCGCCCCCTCATGCTCGACGTCATGCGTTGGCCCTTGAGGGGCTCCCACCACCAGCGGTTGTCGCGGTACCAGGCCACGGTCTCGTCGAGCGCCTCGTCGAGCGAGCGCTGCTTGGTCCAGCCCAGTGCGGTGACCTTGGCGATGTCGACCGAGTAGCGGCGGTCGTGGCCGAGCCGGTCGGCCACGTAGTCGATGCGCTCCTCCCCCACGCCCATGAGGCCGAGCAGCTTGTCGACCAGCACCCGGTTGGGGGTCTCGTTGCCGGCCCCGATGTTGTAGATCTCGCCCGGGTCGCCCTCGCTGCAGCACCAGGTGCACGGCGCGTGCAGTGGTCGTCGACGTAGAGCCAGTCACGCTCGTTGAGCCCGTCGCCGTAGAGCGGGATCTTCTTGCCCGTCGATCAGGTTGGTGGTGAACAGCGGGATGGCCTTCTCGGGGTACTGGTAGGGCCCGAAGTTGTTCGTGCAGCGGGTGACCGTGACCGGCGTGCCGTAGGTCGAGAAGTAGCTGAGTGCGATGAGGTCGGAGCCGGCCTTCGACGCCGAGTAGGGCGAGCGGGGCTCGAGCGGATCGGTCTCCTTGGACGAGCCGGTCTCGACCGAGCCGTAGACCTCGTCGGTGCCGATGTGGATGACCCGGGCGATCTCGAGGCGCCGGGCCGTGTCCATCACCACGTTGGTGCCGAAGCAGTTGGTGTTGACGAAGTCGTCGGGGCCGATGATCGACCGGTCGACGTGGCTCTCGGCCGCGAAGTGCACCACCGCATCGTGGCCGGCCATGGCCTCCTCCAGCGTGACCCGGTCGCCGATGTTGCCCTTGACGAACTGGTACCGCGGGCTGTCATCGACATCGCGCAGGGTCGAGAGGTTGCCGGCGTAGGTCAGCGCGTCGTAGACGGTGACCTCGTCGTCGGTGTGCTCGAAGACGTGGCGGACGTAGTTCGACCCGATGAAACCGGCACCGCCGGTGACGAAGAGCTTCATAGGGCGGACATCCTCGCAGACGCCACGGGGCCGGTCGACCAGTCGGACGGGCGTCACCCGAGTCGGCGCTACCTTTTCGGCGTGCCCGGGCCGCCCGAAGAGCTCGACTGGTTCGGCAACCCGCTCGGCCCCCGCGAGGGAGGGGCCCGTCCCCCGGTGCCGTGCCCGCTGTGCGACGCGCCCTTCACCGATCAGGCCGCGCTGGCCGCGCACGTGGCCGCCGACCACGAGGTGAAGCTGAGACCGGCGCGCCCGGACCGGACCGCCCAGGTGCGCACCTGGTGGCGCAGCCTCGGTCACCTGCCGCTGTGGTTCGTGCTGCCGCTGACCTTGGGCCTCATGGCGGTCGTGTTCGCGCTGGTGCGACCGATCGACACGTGGCTCGCGGTGTACGCCGGCGTGCTGGCGTCGCTGCCGCTCGTGCTGCTGCTGTCCAGCCGGGTTTTCGGCCCCCGGGACCGGTAGTCGAGCCTCAGGACCGGCCAGGTCCGGCCCACCGGGGTCTACAGCCGGCCAGCACAGCCGGCCAAGACAGCCTCGGCATCCGTCGGCTCGGACCCGAGGGAGTCGGCTCGAGGCCGGGGTCGCCCGCCGTCACCACGCGGCCCGACCAACCTGGGCCGGGACGCGCCGGTGCGACCGCGGGGTTCGGGCTCCGCGGTCGGTCGGCGTCGGGTCGGTGGGGTGATGCTGCTCGGGCTGGGGTGGTCAGGCCGGGCAGAGGTGGAGGGCCGTGTGGGCGGTGGGACTTCGTCCTCGGTGGCGTTGGCTGTGGAGCGTGTCACCGGACGGTGTGGTCCAGGAGAACCATTCGTCGCCGGTGGCGGTCATGGTCCACCCGTGTCGGTGGGTGACGCCGTGGTGGTATCTGCAGAGCAGGGCGAGGTTGGAGATGTCGGTCGGGCCGTCGTCGTCCCACCAGATGACGTGGTGGGCGTCGCACCAGCTGGCCGGGGCGTCACAGCCCGGGAAGATGCAGCCGCCGTCGCGGTTGGCCAACGCCCGGCGTTGCCGCCGGTTGGCGAGACGGATCTCGCGGCCCATGTCGAGCGGGACACCCAGGCTGTCGACGATCAACGCGGTGATGACCGGGTCGCACAACACCACCGCCGCGACATCGGGATGCACGTGGACGTCGTCACCGGTCTTGGCGCTGCCGCAGCAGTCGACCAGCGGGTTGGTGACCGCGTTCGCCATCGCATCGACCTGCCGGTACGGATCCAACAGGTCGAACCCGTCGGTCCCGTCGATCGACGAGGTCAGGCCGATCAGATCGTTCGGGGCGATCGGCTTGGTGGCCTCGAGGACCAAGGTGACATCGACGGCCGGTCCGCTGGTGCGGTCGCGGTCGACGGTCGAGCCGCGGCGGACCAGTTCGACCAGGGCCATGGCCAACACGGTGGCCCGACCCGGCAACGCCAGATCGGCGGTGCGGTCGGCGTCGCCCTTGAGCTGATGGAACAACCGATCCGCCTGGGCTTCGACCAACTGGCGCACCTCGAGCGCATCAGCGCCGACCAGATCCGCAGTCAACCGGGTCAGCCCGTCATCGAAGGTCGTGAACCGGGCCCGCGCACGGTCACGATCACGTTCGGGGTCATAGCCGCCGTCCTGATCCAACAACCGCACCGTCTGTTCCATCTGATGCTTCCAATCCACGAACGACGTCCCCGCCGCCGACTCGACCCACAACGACTGGGTGGCCACCACCTGATCCCCGACCCTCGGGTTCGCCGCCGCCTCGGCCAGCACCGCCGCGTGATCCATGGTGATCGTGCCGTCGGCCATCGCCGCCTCGGCGATCGGCAGCTGCCGCAACCGCGCCCGAGCAGCGCTCGACGGCCGATCGGGCGATGGTCGACCTTGGCCTGCGCCGCGACCCACTTCGCGGTCTTCAACCCGCAGCGCCGGTCCGTCACACCCCGCACCCGCAGCTCGCCCAACACCCTGGCCTGGCCCGCATCGATCGCCGAGCGCGCCGACTCGTACTCCACCGCCGCCGCCAACAGCTCATCGTCCGACACGTATGCGACCTCCTCACCGGCCGCCTTGCGGCACTCCGTGGTCAGGTGGCTGACATCGAACATGGATGCGACGATACTCCATAGCAACACTCAGATCAACATATATAGGTGGAGAATCCTTGCCTTTCACCTCATATCACTGGCAGCCGCACACGCACCACATTTCGCGTTGCGCAGCGGAGAGACAACCGGTGACGCTCGGTCCCGGTCACGCCCGAGACCGCCGGTCAGGCCAGCCGGCGAGGCCGATCGGTCAGGGACGAAGGCGGTGGTGCGGCTGGAACTGCAGGTTCAGCTCGGTCCGGCCCGGGTTCTGCTGGTCGCGCTCGGAGAGGATCGGGTCGGTGAGACCCCAGTCGGCCTCGACCGCCGGGTCGTTCCAGGCCACGCCCAGCTCGTCGGCCGGGTTGTAGTAGCCGTCGACCAGGTAGGTGATCGTCATGTCGGTGAGGGCGGCGAACCCGTGGGCCACACCCGGCGGGATGAAGATGCCGCGATGGCTGTGGGAGCCGTCGGGCTGCAGGCCGAGGTCGATGGCCAGGGTGGCCGAGTCGGTGGGCGATCCCGGTGCGCAGGTCGTGCAGCACGACGCGGGCCGTGCCATACGGGACGTACCAGTAGTCGGCCTGGTGCAGGTGGTAGTGCAGACCAACGATGGCCCCGGCCTGGCGATCGCCCCGGTTGCCCTGGATCATCTCCCGACCCTGCGGGAACCACTCACGGCGGTAGGTCTCGACGAAGTAGCCGCGCTCGTCCCCGTGGATGGACGGATCGACGATGTAGACGCCCGAGATGACGTCGGATTCGGTGACGGTAGCCATGGTCGGAGGAGGTTAGTTCCCTGCCCGACGGGGTGGTGACGCCGCCGGCCCGAGCGTCCGTCTACCGTGGCCGGGATCGTTTTCCCGGGTGCGGGACTTCGGTTTCCCGTGCCTCGTGCCGATGGGAACGCCATCACTGCACCTGAGCCCCTTTGCCAGTCGGAGGCCCTACCCGTGAGACCCAGCCCGCTCCCCCGCCCGTCTCGCCGCCACGGGGCCGTCGCCGCACGGTCCTGGCCGCCACGTTCGTCGCGCTGCTCGGCACCCTGGTCCTCGTCCCGGCCCCGAGCTTCGCCGTCGAACCGGCCTCCCGCCTCGACCAGGAGCCGCTCACGCTCGTCCCGGCCTCCGCGGGAGCCACTGCCGAGGCCACACCTGAGACCACGACCGACAGCGCCGGTGCCCTGCGGACGACCCCGGACCCCGGCGCGGACCAGGGCCGGTTGCACGCCTCGGCCTCGGGGGTGGCCGACTTCGGTCTCATCGCGGTGAAGCTGCACACCGCGTCGGACGAAGCCGTCGAGCTCCGGGTGCACTCCTCCTCCGGTTGGAGCGACTGGCAGTCGCTGGCCACCGACGGCGACGACGCCCCCGACGCCGACAGCGCGGAGGCCGCCCACGCCGCGAAGGTGGCGGGCGGGGCCCGGTTCAGCGAGCCGATCTGGGTCGGCCACGCCGACGGCTACGAGATCCGCGTCCCGGCCGATGCCACCGACGCCACCGCCGAGGTCGTGCGCGACACCACCCGCATCGTCAAGAGGAACGGCTCCCAGGCCGGCGCCGCGGTCGCACCGACCGGTGGCCAGCCCGCCATCAACATGCGGTCGTCGTGGAACGCCCGGCCGTCGGTCGACCCGCCGAGCATCGCCCCCACCGTCCGCATGGCCGTCGTGCACCACTCGGACACGGCCAACGACTACGCCCCGGGTGACGTGCCCGGCATCCTGCGGTCGATCCAGACCTTCCACATCGACGGGCGGGGCTGGAACGACATCGCCTACAACTTCGCGGTCGACAAGTTCGGCACGATCTGGGAGGCCCGCGGCGGCGGCATCACCAACGCCGTCATCGGCGGCCATGCGATGGGCGCGAACTACGAGAGCACCGGAGTGGTCACCCTCGGGAACTTCACCACCGCCGGCGCTCCCCAGGCCATGGTCAACAGCCATCGGCGACCTGATCGGCTGGAAGCTCTACGTGCACGGCACCGATCCCAACGGAACGAACACCTACACCCTCGGCGTGAACACGAAGTTCCCGACCGGCACCGTGCTGAACCTGCCCAACATCATCAGCCATCGCGACGTCGGCTCGACCGGCTGTCCCGGCGACACGCTCTACCCTCGGCTCGGCGAGATCCGCTCGCGGGCCGGCACGAAGTGGAACCAGCAGCGGGCCATCGCCGGGTTCTGGCCGGGCGTCGTCGTCGGATCGAACGCCGACGGCCGCCTGCAGGCCTTCGTCATCGGCAACGACCAGCAGATCCGCACGCAGTGGCAGCTGGACGACGGCCGCTGGTCGGGCTGGCTGACGCTCGGCGGCCAGGTGGCCGGCAAGCTCACCGTGGCCCAGAACGCCGACGGTCGCCTGCAGGTGTTCGGCATCGGCATCGACGGCAGCCTGCGCACGACCTGGCAGGTGGCCCGCAACGGCACCTGGAGCGGCATCGCGTCGATGGGCGGCCACTGGTCGGCGACCGCCGGGCGTCGGCATCGGCCTCAACCGCGACGGCCGCATGGAGGCCTTCGTCCTCGGCGACAACGACGAGATCTGGAACGCCTGGCAGAAGGCGCCCAACAGCACCTGGGACGGCTACGCCTCGATCGGCGGCAGCTTCCCGTCCTACGCCAGCATCACGACCGGGCTCAACAAGGACGGCCGCATCGAGGTCTTCGCCATCGGCGACGGCCCGACCATCGTGCACAACTGGCAGAAGTCGACGAGTGGGTGGGGCGGATGGTCGGAGATCGGCGGGACCGTCACCGGTGACCTGGCCGTGGCCAACAACGCCGACGGGCGGCTCGAGGTGGTCGGCATCGGCGCCGACGGAACCCTCTGGGATGCCTGGCAGATGGTGCCCAACGGCGGCTGGTCCGCTCCCGCGATCCTGGACCGGGGCTACAGGCCCGGCGGCGCGGCCAGCCTGGCGAACGACACCGACGGGCGGCTCGAGTTCTTCGGGCTCTCACCGGCCGGCACGCTGGTGAACCTGTGGCAGAAGACGCCCAACGGCACCTGGGGCGGTCCGGCCCCGATGGGCGGGGCGTGGGTCGGCTCACCGGCCGTGAGGGTCGGGATCGGCCACCGGCTCACCGCGCTGGCCTTCGCCGCCCCCAACGCCACGACCTTGTCGGTCAACGCCCAGGGCACCGCCGGCGGCGCCTTCACCGGCTGGTCGAACCTCCCCTAGCTGTTGTGCCCTGGGACGTTGTTGACATCCGCTGGTAGCTGAGCCCCCTGGGCGAGTGTGGAGCTGTCGAAGGCAACCACACGCCCCAGGAGGGCTCGCATGCACGGTAACGCTCCACTGACCCCGGAAGGCCGACTCCGGCTGTGTCGCCGGATCGAAGCCGGTTGGACCGTCGCTGCGGCGGCGGAGTCGATGAACATCTCGCGGCAGTGCGCCCACAAGTGGTGGCGCCGCTACCGCGACGAAGGCGCGGCGGGGCTGGTCGACCGCTCGAGCCGGCCGCACTCGTGTCCGCATCAGACCCGGCGCGGGTCGAACGGCGCATCGTGGCGTTGCGTCAGTCCCGCAAGCTCGGCCCGGCCCGCCTGGCCGGCATCGTCGATGTCCCCGCGTCGACAGTGCACCGGGTGCTGGTCCGTCACGGCGTGAACCGGCTGCGATGGATGGACCGACCGACCGGGCGGGTGATCCGCCGGATCCACACCGCGGTGCGGCGAGCTGGTCCACATCGACGTGAAGAAGCTGGCCCGGATCCCTGACGGCGGCGGTCACCGACATTCGGGGTCGCACTGGCACCCGCAACGGATCGATGAGCAAACGGCGGTCGGGCTACACCCACATCCACACCGCCATCGACGCCTACTCGCGGCTCGCCTACAGCGAGTTCGCCGGCGCCGAGAACACCGGCAACTGCGTCGCCTTCCTCGAACGGGCGGTCGCCTGGTTCGCCGACAAGGCATCACCATCGAGCGGATCCTGACCGACAACGGCAACGGCTACCGCAGCCTCGACTGGCGTGATCTCTGCGCCGAGCTCGGCATCCAGCACACCCGCACCAAGCCCTACCACCCGGCCACCAACGGCAAAGTCGAACGGTTCAACCGCACCCTGGCCGACGAATGGGCCTACGCCCGACTCTGGAAATCAGAAGCCAGCCGAGCCCGAGCCCTTGACCGGTTCCTGCACCGCTACAACCATCACCGACACCACACCGCCATCGGCGGCCCACCCGCCAGCCGCGTCACCAACCTGGCAGGGCACAACACCTAGCTCCCATCCACCGAACTGGTGGGTCAGATGAGCTGGAGGTTGCGGTAGATCGCGTTGTCGCTGGCGACCTGGATGAGCACCAGGTGGCCGTCCGCGTTGTTCGTGCCGACGAGGGCCTTGGTGGTGGCGCCGCCGAACGGCACCCAGCCCGACCAGACGCCGCCGGCTGTCATCTGCCACACGTCGCCCGGGGTGCCGTCCATCAGCGGGGCGAACACCTCGAGGCGGCCGTCCCGGTTGCGCACCGCCGACGGATCGCCACTGATCTGGCCACCGAGGGGGGCCACCACGGACCACACGCCGTTGGGCGTGGTCTGCCACACGTCGTAGAGCTTGTTGTCGGTGCCGCGGCTGAGCACCTCGATCCGACCGTCGGTGTCGTTGACGGTGGTGGGCGTGCCCTGCACCGACCCTCCGAGGTACTGCCAGCCCGAGAACGGCGCGTTCCGCCCGATCTGCCACACGTGGTAGATCGCATGGTCCCCACCGACGGCGAACACCTCGATGCGACCGTCCTGGTTGTTCGCGGTGGCCAGCCCGGTGATCGAGTGGCCGCCGAGCTGGGCCAGGCCGGACCAGCCGCCGGTCGTGAGCTGCCAGCTGTGCCAGACGGATCCGCCCGCGTCGAGCCCGTAGACCTCGGCCCGACCGTCCTGGTTGCGGGTCACGGCCAACGAGCCGACGACCCCCTGGCCGAGCTTGCTCCACCCCGTCCAGCCGCTGGACCGTTGTGCGTTCTGCCAGAGGCCGCCCGACGATGTGACCGCGGCCAGCACGAGGAACCCGTCCTTGCCCCGTGACGCCACGATCTCGGTGACCCCGGTCAGCCCGGGGAAGCCGGCCCAGCCCGACCAACCGCCGTTGGGGGCCAGCTGCCAGGCGTCGTACACGCTGCCGTCCTGGGCGATGGCGAACATCTCCAGGCGACCGTCGGCGTTGGTGGCCACCGTCGGTTCGCCCTGCCAGGTGCCGCCGTGGGGCAGCCAGCCGGTCCAGTTGCACGCGCCGCGGTTGGTGGTGACATCGCACAGGGTGTCGCTCTTGACCCATGTGAGCGCGGTGCGGGCGTTGCTGGTGATCGGCTTGGAGGCGCTGATCGTGCTGTCGTAGCCGGTGTCGTTGCGCAGCCAGACGCGCACCTCACGGCCGTTGAGCGAGTACACGTAAAAGGGTGCCGACACCGGCGACGGTCCCCACGCGGGGATGTTCCACCCGTTGAAGCCCTGGGCCTTGGCCGGGTCGATGTACGAGCACGCCACCTGGCCCACGTTGGCCACCCGACAGGTGCGGTCGACCATGCCACCGTCGCGGCTGACAGTGGAGTCCACCCTCACCTTGGGCCCGGCCGGATCGTACATGGCCTGGTAGAACGCCTCGCAGGCTCCCCCGTTGCAGCCGAACCAGGGCGACCACACCGCGGCCCGACGCTGCGCCGGGTCGGCGATCGACGAGTTGCTGCACCACCGTGCCGACATGGTGATGGCCGCCTGCAGGGCCGCGGTCGAGGTCGACGATGGCCTGCGCCGCGGTCAGGTTCCAGCCGCCGGCCGAGTCGAAGGCCCACGCCCCGACACCGGGGTGCCAGAAGGCCCGGGGGTACGAGGTCGCCTTGTCGCCGAAGGCGTAGAGGCCGGCGCCGGTGTCGTAGCGCGACAGGGTCATCGGGGAGGGCGCCGAGTTCCCGGTCGCTCCCGTCTCGGGGTAGGTGGGAGCCAGCATGATCGTGGCCAACTGGGCGCCGGTCAGCCCACAGGCCGCCTTCTGGGCCGCCCAGTAGTTCACGTCGTCGAGCGGCTCCTGGCCGAAGGCGTAGACCGGCGCCGCGGCGGCGGTCACCGCGCCGGCGGTGGCGGCCGCGGGCGGCCCGGCGGAGATGGCACCTGGCGCGTCCGAGTCGCCAACCGAGAGGTCAGGCAAGGGGTCGAGCGAGGGATCAGGCGAGATGCCGGTCGCGGGATCTGGCGTCGGGGGGCCGGCTCCCGCCGTTCCGGAGGACAAGCCCACCAGCAGTGCCGCCAGAAGGCCCATCACCACCACGATGGTCACGCTTCGTGGCATGGCTCCCGCGGAGCGAGATGGCATGGGGGTGATCCGGTCGCAGTGGCGCATGGACCCACGACGGTAGCAACGAGGCCTCTCCCGGTCGGGGCACCCCAGGTGGTGTCCCGCGCGATCAGATGTCGACCGACAGCTCGGCCAGGGTCTCCGACAGGTCGATCTCGTCGGCCCCGGCCGGATGGCGCAGGGCCTGCCAGAGGCACACCGACATCCAGGCGAACGCCCAGACGCTGCTGGCCAGAAGCCCCAGCTCGACCCGGAGGAACAGGTCGTCGCCCAGTGCCGTCACGCCGACGAACACGGCGAACGCCACGAGCCAGCCGATGGCCATCCGGCTGTGGGCGTGCAGGGCGATCAGCGCCTGGTCCAGGCAGATCGTCGCCATGATCAGGACGAACGCGCCCGAGAGCAGTGCCAGGTCCCGGCCGGTGAGGGTGGACTCGGCGCCGAAGACCGCGTCGATGACGGTGGGCCCGAGCACGGCGGCCCCGGCCACCGCCACCAGCCCGAGGCCCGAGGATGGCCAGCACCAGGCGGCGGAGGCCGTGGAGGAACTCGTCGTAGCGGCCGACGTTGGCGAGGTGCGAGAGCTTGGGCAGCAGCGAGGCCAGCACGGCCTGGAACAGGAACAGCGGGATCCGGGCGATCTGCAGCCCGTTGAGGAACTGTCCGGCCGCGCCCTGCTGGTCCGGTCCGGCCAGGATCTGCACGGCGATGGTGCCGCCCTGCACGACGAGGGCGATCGACACGGTGCCGAGCAGCAGCCAGCCGAGGTTGCGGGTGAGCTCGCTCCACGGCGCCTCGGGGCCGGGCTCGGCCAGGTCGTGCTGCCCGAGGAGGGCGATGCCGACGCCGATGAACGGGGTGATGGCCATGACGAGCCCGAACGGTCCGGCGATGGCCACGCCGACCACGGCCAGCAGCCCGGCCAGCACCACCTTGGCCAGCCCGTCGACCCCGAAGAAGACGGCGTAGCCGGTGAAGCGGCGGTGCGACGAGAGCGTCCCGCGGGTGAGGTGGCCCAGGCAGAACCCGACCAGCCCGATCACGAACGAGATGACCAGCATGCCGTCGTGGTCGAACCAGTCCTCGAACAGCGGGTTGAGCAGCAGCACGACGATGGTCACCACGATCGAGAACCCGCCGCCGATGACCGCGGCCCGCTGGATGACCGGGCCGGCGCCGATGCCTGCGGCCCGGCGCGCCGACACGGCCCGGGCGACCTCCTGCTCGAGCGGCTGCATGATGCCGTTGCCGACGGCGAACATCAGCGCCCAGAACACGCCGAGCGCGCTGTAGCGCCGCGGCGTCGAGCGTGCGGCTGGCGATGCCGAGGAAGGCGAACGTGGCCAGCCCGTTGACGACCAGGCCCGACCGCGACCGGGAGCGCCCCCTCGGGCAGCGGGTTCTGGCGCTGCACGCGCCGGATCAGGCTGGAAGCGAATCGGGGGATGACGGGCTCTCCGGAGAGGCGGATGAAACCTCTGGAAGCTACTCCGGCGGCTGGAGCGGGAGGGGCATGCAGAGGCCGTCGAGCTCGGCCACCACGATGCGGTCGCGGTTCTCCCAGGTGATCTCGTTGGCCGGGTCCGTCTGCAGCTTGTACTCGCGGAAGGACTGCTCGAGCGAGTCGTAGGCCAGCAGCCGGCCCGATCAGCGGGTCGCCGAGGCCGAGGATCAGCTTGATGGCCTCGAGCGCCTGGATCGAGCCGATGATGCCGGGCAGCACGCCGAGCACGCCGGCCTCGGCGCAGGACGGCGCCATCTCGGCCGGCGGCGGCTCGGGCACCATGTCGCGGTAGGTCGGGCCGTCGTCGGGGGTCGAACACGGTGACCATGCCCTCGAAGCGGAAGATCGAGCCGTGCACCACCGGGATGCCGAGCTTCACCGACGCGTCGTTGACCAGGTAGCGGGTCGGGAAGTTGTCGGTGCCGTCGACGACGAGGTCGTAGTCCGGCGAGGATCGTCCATCACGTTGTCGGCGTCGAGGCGCACGTCGTAGGTGACCACGTTGACGTCGGGGTTGAGCGCGGTGAGCGTCTTCTTGGCCGAGTCGACCTTGCGGTCGCCGATGCGATCCATGTTGTGGAGGATCTGGCGCTGCAGGTTGGACTCGTCGACCACGTCCATGTCGATGATGCCGATCGTGCCGACGCCGGCCGCGGCCAGGTAGAGCGCGGCCGGCGAGCCGAGGCCACCGGCGCCGAGCAGCAGCACCTTGGCGTCGAGCAGCTTGAGCTGGCCCTCCTCGCCGACCTCGGGCAGCAGCAGGTGGCGCTGGTAGCGGTTGCGCTGCTCGGGCGTGAGGACGCGCGGGCGCCTGCCAGTCGCGGCCCTCGTCCTTCCACTTGTTGAAGCCGCCCGTGACCGACACGACGTCGGTGTAGCCGAGCTCGCTCGAGGGTCTTGGCCGCGAACGCCGAGCGGACGCCGCCGGCGCAGTGGACGACGAGCGGGGCGTCGTTGTCGGCGACCCGGCTCTCGATGTTGCTCTCGAGCTGGCCCCGGGGGATGTGGACGACGCCGGGGATGGCGCCCTGCTCGTACTCGTCGGGCTCGCGGACGTCGAGGACGACGGCGCCGGGCTGCTGCGCGGAGCTCGCTCGGCCTCGGCGGTGTCGACCTCGCGGATCTCGGCCTTGGTCTGGTTGAGCAGGTCTCGGAAGGTGGCCATGGGGTGCCTCTCAGGGATACGTCGTGAAGGTGGCGATGCGGGGCGTCGACCCTCGTCGGATCGCCGGCAGAAAGATTACCGACTCGGTCAACAATCATGCCAGCGCCGGCATTCCTGGCCGCTCGACCCGAGTCGCGAGAGGAACGCGTGTCACAAACCTCGGGGGTCGGTCGTCAACCTCGACGACACCCCCCGATCACGAGGTGGCGAACATGACGACATCGATGTCCGACCGCATCGTCTCTCCGGCACACTCGAACGGGCCGGTCGATCTGGCCGTGGTCGGGCGGTGGCCTGGCCGGGCTGGTGGCCGCGGCGACCGCGGCCCGAGAGGGCCGCCGGGTGGTGCTGCTCGACGCCCGCACCGTCGGGCGGCCGGGCCCGCAGCACCGACCGACGCGGCTTCCGGTTCAACCAGGGCGCCCACGCCCTCTACGACACCGGCGCGGCCCGACCGATCCTCACCGAGCTCGGCGTGCAGCTCACCGGACGGGCCCCGCAGGTCCGAAGCGGCGGGCTCTGGTACCGGGGCCGCATCCACCTGCTGCCCGACGGCGCCGGCGGCGCTGCATGCGCACCTCCGTCCTGCGCGCCCGCTCGAAGGTGGTCACCGGCCAAGCTGCTGGCCCGGGTGCAGTCGTTCGACGCGCGGCGCCCAACGTCACCTGTCCTTCGGCGAGTGGCTCGACCAGCGCCACCTGCCCGCCCGACGTGCGTCGACGTGGTGCTGGCGATCACCCGGGTCGCCACCTACGCCCACTCCCCCGCCGACCTGAGCGCCGACGCCGCGATCTCCCAGCTGCAGGGCGCGCTGGTCGGCGTCACCTACCTCGACGGCGGCTGGCAGGGCACTGGTCGACCAGCTCTCGGCGATCGCCGGCGACGCCGGGGTCGACGTGCGCGAGCACGCGTCGGTGACCCACGTCGGCCACGGCCGATCGGGTGCCGGCGAGCCGTGGACGATCACCACCGCCGACGGCCAGGTCGGTGACCGCGACCAACGTCGCTGGTGGCCGGACTCGGCCCCTGGGAGGCGGCCCGCCTGCTCGGCTCGACCCCCGAAGAGCTCGGGTGGGGGTCGCTCGGCCCCGGATCAGCGGGCGTCGTGCCTCGACCTCGGGGTGAGCCGTCCGGCCGACCGCGGCGTGCTCTTCGGCGTCGACGAGCCGCTCTACCTGTCGACCCACACGCCGCCCGCCCGAGCTCGTGTACCGACGAGGTCGCGGCGGCCGGTGGCGGAGTCGTGCAGCTCATGCGCTACCTGGCCACCGACGAGACGCCCGATCCCGGACGTCACCCGGGCCGAGCTCTCGGCCCACGCGCGGCGGGTCGGCCTCGACCCGACAGGCCCGGCCGACCAGCTCGGCACGGGCAGCCGCGATCAGGATCCGGCGTGGTCGAGCAGCGCTACCTCCACGTGATGACCGTCGCCCACGGCATGCCGATCGCCGGCAAACGGCGGTCTGGCCGGGTCGGCCCGCGGTCGCCGTCGACGACCGGCCCGGCCTGTTCGTGGCCGGCGACTGGGTCGGCCCGGTCGGGCATGCTGGCCGACGCCGCGGTCGCCAGCGGCTCGCGAGGCGGCCGTGCAGGCGGTGCGACGCTCGGTGGCCGTGGCACGATGACCGCCATGTCCGGCCCTGCTGGCCCCGGTCCTGGTCCGGTCGACCCGCACCGACGAGTGCGCGAGCGCCGACGCGGCCGCGTTCGAGGCGGAGCGGGCTCGCCTCACCGGACTCGCCTACCGGCTGCTGGGTGCAGTGAGCGATGCCGAGGACGTGGTGCAGGACGCATGGCTCCGCTGGCAGGCCGCCGACCGGGCCGCCATCGACAGCCCACCGGCCTGGCTCACCACGGTGGTGTCGCGGCTCGGCATCGACCGCCTGCGGGCCCGGCGCCGCGAGCAGGAGCGCTACGTCGGGCCCTGGCTGCCCGAGCCGCTGGTCGGTCCGCGGCTGGCCGATCGTCCCGACCTGGAGGCGTCGTCGGACCCGGCCGAGGTGGCCGCGCTGTCCGACTCGCTGACGACGGCGTTCCTGCTGCTGCTCGAGGAGCTGACGCCGACCGAGCGGCTCACCGTGCTGCTGGCCGACGTGTTCGACGAGCCGTTCGCGTCGGTGGCCGAGATCCTCGACAAGAGCGAGGCGGCCGTCCGCCAGCAGGCCGTCCGGGCCCGGCGCAAGCTGCGGGCCGCGGCGCCGTCGGGTCGCCCCGCGGCCGACGCCGATCAGCTGCGCACGGCCGAGGCCTTCCTCACCGCCACCGCGCTCGGCGACCTCGACACGGTGATGTCGCTGCTCGCCCCCGACGTCGTCATGCTCAGCGACGGCGGCCCCGACCACCGGGCCGCTCGCCGACCGGTCGTCGGGCCCCCACCGGGTGGCCCGCCTGGTCGTGAACCTGGCCGGCCGCATCCCGCCCGAGGCCACCATCGACCTTCGAGTCCATCAACGGTCGCACCGGGCGTCGTCGTCCGCCGGGGCGGCACGGTCACGTTCGTGGTGGCGGTCGACATCGTCGACGGACTCGTCCACGGCATCACCGCGGTGGTCAACCCCGACAAGCTCGCCGCCATCGACCACCCCCACGTCATCGCCTGATCAACGTCGGCCGTCCGGTCACCCGATGATCTGCGGGAGCACCTCGCTGATCGAGCCACGGATGACGACGTCGGCCAGGTCGTCCATCTCGGTGCGCTCGGCGTTGACGATCACGATCCGCGCGCCGGCCTGCTTGGCGGTCGGCACCATGGCCGCCACCGGGTAGACGCCGAGCGTCGAGCCGACGGCCAGCAGCACGTCGCACGCCTCGGCCGCGTGGAAGGCCCGCTCGAGATCGGCCTCGACCAGGCTCTGGCCGAACGAGATGGTCGCCGACTTCAACATGCCGCCGCACACCAGGCACGCCGGATCGGGGTCGCCGGCCCGCACCCGGTCGAGCGTCTCGTCCATCGGCGTGCGCCGCTCGCACGACAGGCAGACCGCCTCGTGGACCGTGCCGTGGATCTCGACCACACGGTCGGGGTCCGACCCGGCGGCCTGGTGGAGCCCGTCGATGTTCTGGGTGACCAGTGCCACCAGCGCGCCCCGCTGCTCGAGCGGCAGCAGCGCCCGGTGACCGGCGTTGGGCGAACGGGGCTGCTCGAACCAGCTGATGCGGCGCCTGCCAGGCCAGCCGTCGGACCTCGGGATCGCGCCACGTAGTGCTCGATGTTGGAGGTCCGCTCGGCCTTCGGGTTCTTGGTCCACACCCCGTTCGGTCCCCGGAAGTCCGGGATGCCGCTGTCCGTCGAGATCCCGGCCCCGGTGAGCACCGTCACGCGCCGGGCGGGCGCCAGCGTCGACCGGGCCCGCTCGAACGCCCGGTCGGTCACATCGTCGGTTGCTCCGGTGTCGGATCCCATCGCCGATCCAAGTTAGCCAGCGGCGGTCGGCTCCTGACCGGTCGAGGCGATGCACGCGGGAGCCACGGGGTCTACGGTTCGCATCGACGCCAACGTCCGGTCGGCCGGCGTCGAAGGTCCTCACCCGGCCGGCCCTCGGGGGGAGGCACCATGTTGTCGATCCGTCGTGCTCGACGAAGTGCAGCGGCCGCGGTCGCGGTCACCATGCTGCTGGTCTCGGTCGTGGTGGTGTTCGCCTCGCCACCTGCGTCCAGCTCCGCCACCGTGAACGTGCTCCACGTCGGCTCGTGGAACGGGCACAGCGGCGAGTTCGCGACCATCGCCGACGCGGTGGCCGCGGCCCAGCCCGGGGACTGGATCCTCGTCGGGCCCGGTGACTACAAGGAGCGGGCCGACTACGCCGCGCCGACGGGTGAGTCCGGGGCCGGGTTGCGCATCACGAAACCCGGCATCCACATCCGCGGCATGGACCGCAACGGCGTCGTGGTCGACGGCACCAGGCCCGGGTCGCCGCAGTGCTCGTCGGCTGCCGGCGATCAGGACTTCGGCCCGAGCGGCGTGGGCCGCGACGGCGTCGTGGTCTTCGAGGCCGACGGCGTCACCGTCGACAACCTCACGACCTGCAACTTCCTCACCGGCACGAACGGCGGCGGCAACGAGATCTGGTTCAACGGTGGCGACGGAAGCGGCCGGACGGGCATGGACGCCTACGAGGGCAGCTACCTGTCGGCCACGTCGAGCTTCTACTCCGATGCCAACTCACCGGAGTACGGCATCTTCGTGAGCAACGTCAACGGCCCGGGCACGCTCACCCACACCTACGGCTCGAACATGGCCGACGGCGCGTACTACATCGGCGCCTGCCAGGACTGCAACACCGTCGTCGACGACGCCCACGCGCAGTACTCGGCGCTCGGCTACTCGGGCACCAACTCCGGCGGGCGGCTGGTGATCCAGAACTCCGAGTTCGACAACAACAAGACGGGCTTCTCGACGAACAGCCAGAACAACGACGACGCACCCTCGCCCCAGGACGGACACTGCCCGGGTGATCTCACCGGCCCGACCGGCACGTCGTCGTGCTGGGTGTTCCGGAACAACTTCGTGCACGACAACAACGACACCACCGCGCCCGGCAAGGGCACGGCCGAGCTCGGCCCGATCGGCACCGGGATGGTCATCTCCGGCGGTCGCTTCGACACCGTCACCGGCAACCGCTTCGAGAACAACAGCAGCTGGGCGATGCTCGTGGTGCCCTACATCGACACCGGCACCCCTCCCCCGATCGCGCACTGCGACGGTGGCATCGACGACTGGCTCTCCCTCGGCTGGTGCTACTACGCCACCTGGGGCAACGAGATCGCCGGCAACACCTTCTCCGGCAACGGCTCGTTCGCCAACCCGACCAACGGTGACCTGGCCGACATCTCCGACCCCCAGCCGACCGAGCCCGGGAACTGCTACCACGGCAACACCGACCCGAGCGGCCTGAGCTCGGCTCCTCCGGACATCCAGTCGTCCATGGGCTCGTGCGGCGTGCTGAACCAGGGTGGCGTGCCACTCGACATCGACAAGGTCCTCACCCCCGACCCCAACTCGCTCGTGAGCCAGGTCGTGTGCGCGTCGGGCGTGTTCGGGCCGTGCCCCGACCTGCCGAGTCCGCCCTACCCGCCCAACACGCCGACCGGTGTCTACCCGGCACCCCAGAGCCCGGTGCTACCCGCCCTGCAGCCTCAGACGACCATGCCCGATCCCTGCGCCGGCGTCCCCGGTGACTCCTGGTGCCCGCCCCAACCCGGGATCGTGGTGACACCTTCGACGGTCACGCCCGGGGGCTCGTTCACCGTGACGTCGACCGGGTGGTCGGCGAGCAGCTCGGTGACCGCCACCCTGGGCGGCATCGCCCTGGGGAGGCTGACCGCCGACATCCACGGCACCGTGACCGGCACGTTCTCGGCCCCGTCGACCCTCGCCCTGGGCGAACAGGTCCTCAGCCTCACCGGGGAGTCGTGGGAGGGCCTCCCACTCACCCAGAACGCGACCCTCACCATCGCCGCGGCCGCCACCCCGGCCTCGGCCACCCCCGCGGCCGCATCCTTCACCGGTTGATCCCGGCGGTGCAGCCTCTGGTAGCGGAACCCTGGCCCGCCGGAGTATTCGCGGACCGGGCATCCCGCGTCAACCACTCCGGTCAGTTCTGCCGGCATCCGAACGGTCCCCTTGTCCGAATCTGACCCGTGTGTAGGCTCACGCGGTGGGGGACGAGGCAACCAACGACGTCGAATTGATCGACCTCGGCAAGCGATTCGGTTCCGTCACCGCCGTCGAACAAGTGAATCTGGCGGTTCGGTCCGGTGAGTTCTTCTCCTTCCTCGGACCCTCGGGCTCGGGCAAGACCACCTGCCTGCGGATGATCGCCGGATTCGAGCAGCCCACCGAAGGCCGGGTCCTTCTGCAGGGCCGCGACGTCGCCGGCCTGCCGCCATACGACCGGGACGTCAACACGGTGTTCCAGGACTACGCCCTGTTCCCCCACCTCAGCGTGGGTGAGAACGTGGAGTACGGGCTGAAGGTGAAGGGTGTCGGCCGGGCCGATCGACGGACCCGGGCCGCCGACGCGCTCACCATGGTGCGCCTCGACGGCTACGGTGCCCGCCGGATCAACCAGCTGTCTGGCGGGCAGCGCCAGCGGGTCGCGCTGGCCCGGGCGCTGGTGAACCGACCGAAGGTGCTGCTGCTCGACGAGCCCCTCGGCGCACTCGACCTCAAGCTCCGCGAGGAGATGCAGGTCGAGCTCAAGCGCATCCAGTCCGAGGTCGGGATCACGTTCATCTACGTCACCCACGACCAGGACGAGGCCCTGGCCATGAGCGACCGCCTGGCCGTGTTCACCGACGGACGGCTCGAGCAGGTCGGTCCGCCGGCCGAGGTCTATGAGCGCCCGGCGTCCGCGTTCGTCGCCGGGTTCGTGGGCACGTCGAACGTCATCACCGACGACCTGGCTCGGCGGCTGCGAGGTTCGCCCGAACCGTTCACGGTGCGGCCCGAGAAGCTCCGCTGCATCCCCGCCGCCGCGGCCCACGATCCGGCCGACGGCGAGATCCGGGCCACCGGCACGATCCGCACGGCGGTCTACCTCGGCGAGCGCACCCGTTACACGGTCGACCTCGATGGCGGGGGCGAGCTGGTGGTCGTCGAGCAGAACCGGTCCGACGGCGAGTCGAGCGCGCTCGCCACGGCCGGCACCGCCGTGCGGGTGGCGTGGGACCGCCGCTTCGACCAGGTCCTCCCCGCCGCGACACCGGGCGAACCACCCGGCGACCGGACGGCCGATTCGACAGCCCGTTCGCAGCACGACCCACCGATCGACGCAGTGCCCACCAACGCAGGACCACACGAGGGGGAAGCATGACCAGCTCCAGCAACAGACATCGGACCCGCAGGTTCACCGCCGCCATCGCCATAGCAACCACCATGGGGCTCGTGGCGATCGGCTGCGGCAGCAGCAAGAGCACCAGCTCCAGTGACACCCAGGCGAAGACGACGGCCACCGCCCAGGCCGAGATCGGCGCCGGCGAGGGGCAGCTCGACATCATCGCCTGGGCCGGCTACGCCGAGAGCGGGGCCAACGACCCGGGGGTGAACTGGGTCGCGAAGTTCGAGACCGACTCCGGCTGCAAGGTCAACGTGAAGGTCGGCAACACGTCCGACGAGATGGTGCAGCTCATGCAGACGGGCCAGTACGACGGCGTGTCGGCGTCGGGCGATGCCAGCAACCGGCTGATCGTGGCCGGCGACGTGAGCCCGGTGAACACCGACCTGCTCACGAACTACCCCGACATCTCGCCGTTCCTGAAGATGCAGCCCTACAACTCGGTCGACGGGGTGGCGTACGGCATGCCGCACGGCTGGGGCGCCAACCTCCTGATGTGGAGCCCGTCAGCGGTGACGCCGGCTCCGGACTCGTGGGGCGTGGTCTACGACGAGAACTCGCCGTACAAGGGCAAGATCACGGCCTACAACGCGCCGATCACCATCGCCGACGCAGCGGTGTACCTGAAGAGCAGCCAGCCCGACCTCGGGATCGACAACCCCTACGCGCTGAACCAGGAGCAGTTCGACGCTGCGGTGAACCTGCTGAAGCAGCAGAAGTCGCTGATCGGCGAGTACTGGGCCGACTACCTGAAGGCCGCGACCGCGTTCCAGACCGGCAGCCTCGTGCTCGGCTCGGGCTGGCAGTTGAACGCCAACACCGCCAACCTCGACAAGCCGGGCTCGGCCGACACCGTGCTGCCGAAGGAAGGGGCCACGGCCTGGTCGGACACCTGGATGATCTCGTCCAAGGCCAAGCACCCGAACTGCATGTACAAGTGGATGAACTACGTCACCACGCCTGAGGTGCAGGCCCAGGTGGCCGAGTGGTTCGGCGAGGCACCGGCCAACCCGAAGGCCTGTGCGCTGACCAGCGACTCCGAGCACTGCACCACCTTCCACGCCACCGACGCCGACTACGCCGCGCAGCTCTACTACTGGACGACGCCGACCAAGAAGTGCGTCGACGGCAGCGGTGACGACTGCATCGGCTTCCAGGACTGGACCGCCGCCTGGAACGACATCACCGCCTCGTGAGCCGGTCTCTCGTGAGCCGGTCGCGATGATCGTGAGCGTCTCGTGAGCCCGTCGTGACGACGACGTCCGCGCCCGCTCCGCCGTCCGCGCCCCGCAACGGGGTCGGACGGCGGCTGTCGCGGTCGTCGTCGCGCTTCTTGTCGCGCCACCCCCGGGTGCAGCTCGGCGGCCTGCTGTCGGCGCCGATGCTGTGGCTCGGGCTGATCTACCTCGGGTCGCTGGGAGCGCTGCTGGTGACGTCGCTCTACACGACCGACGACTTCACCGGCGCGGTCGTCAAGACCGTGTCGCTGCAGAACTTCCAGGACCTGCTGTCGAACCCGACGTTCCGGGCGGTGACGATCCGCACGGTCGTGATCGCGGTGGCAGTCACGGTCATCGACCTGGCCCTGGCCCTGCCCTTCGCCTTCTTCCTGGCCAAGGTCGCCAGCCGGCGCACCCGCCGGGCACTGGCCGTGGCCCTCGTGCTGCCGCTGTGGGCGAGCTACCTGGTCAAGGCGTACTGCTGGCGGGTGATCTTCGACCCGGCGGCGGGCGTCATGCAGCAGACCCTGGGCTTCTCCCCCGGCTTCGGCATCACCGCGTCGGTCATCGTGCTGGCCTACCTGTGGCTGCCATACATGACGCTGCCGATCTACGCGGGGCTCGAGAAGCTGCCCAACTCTCTGCTCGACGCGTCCGGTGACCTCGGCGCCAAGGCCGGCCGCACGTTCTGGTCCGTCGTGCTGCCGATGCTGAAGCCCTCGATCCTGGCCGGGGCGATCTTCACGTTCTCGCTCTCCCTCGGGGACTACATCACCGTGCAGATCGTCGGCGGCAAGACCCAGACCATCGGCAACGTCGTGTACCGGGACTTCGGCTCGGGCAACCTCCCGGCCGCCGCTGCGCTGGCCACCGTGCCCATCCTGATCATGGTGGTCGTGCTGCTGGCCATCCGGCGCACCGGCGCGCTCGAGAACCTCTGATGGCGGCCTCCTGATGCTCCTGTCGCGGCCGGCCCGCATCGCCCTGAAGCTCGCCACCGCGTTCGTGCTGGCGTTCCTCTACGTGCCGTTGGCGATCATCACGGTGCTGTCGTTCAGCTCGTCGAAGTCGTTCACCTGGCCGCCACCGAGCTACACGCTCGAGTGGTGGCGTTCCGCCATCCACGCGCCCGGGCCGCGCGACGCGTTCGTCACGTCGGTGAAGATCGGCCTGGCCGCCACCCTGATCGCCCTCGTGCTCGGCAGCCTGGCGTCCTACGCAGTCCAGCGGTTCTCGTTCTTCGGGCGCGACTCGGTCTCGTTGCTGATCGTGCTGCCGATCGCGCTGCCGGGCATCGTCACCGGCGTCGCCCTCAACTCCGCGTTCCGCGAGGGTGGCGTGACGTTCGGGTACTTCACCCTCATCGTCGCCCACGCGACGTTCTGCATCGTCGTCGTGTTCAACAACGTGGTGGCCCGCCTGCGCCGGCTGGCGCCGAACGTCGACGAGGCCTCGGCCGACCTCGGCGCCAACCTCTTCCAGACCTTCCGCTACGTGACCTTCCCGCTCATCCGCTCCGCGCTCGTGGCCGGCGGACTGCTGGCCTTTGCCCTGTCGTTCGACGAGATCGTCGTGACGACCTTCACGGCAGGGCCGGGCATCGAGACGCTCCCGCAGTGGATCTTCAACAACATGTTCCGCCCCAACCAGTTGCCCACCGTCAACGTGGTGGCGGTCATCGTGATCACGCTGTCGATCATCCCCGTCTACGTCGCGCAGCGACTGAGCGCGGATCCCACCGGCGGGCTCACCTCCGACGAGGACTGACGCAGGTCCGCGATCCGGCGGGACCCCAGGGGTACCTTCGCCGACATGGACGACATCGATCTGAGGGTCCGACATCCCAGCGGCATCGACCAGGACATCGTCGACAAGGTGGTGGACCGCCGGGGCCGGCTCCACGCCTTCGAATCGCTCGATCCGACCCGAACCGCGCTCGTCGTCATCGACATGCACACCGGCTCGGTCGAACAGGAGCTGAGCTGCACGCACGTCGTCGGGCCGATCAACGCCATGGCCGACGCCCTGCGCCAGGCCGGTGGATGGGTGGCCTGGGTGACCAGCGAGATCGACGCGGGTCGCACCGCGCACCTGTCGAAGATCGTCGGCGCCGACCGGGCCGCCAGGTTCGCCGAGGGCGCACGTCTCGGGTCACGGGGAGCAGCGATGTGGCCGGACCTCGACGTGCACGACCACGACGACGTGTTCGCCTCCAAGCGCGCCACGTCGGCGTTCTTCCCGGGCAACTGCTCGCTCCCCCGCCAGCTCGCCGCCCACGACATCACGTCGATCCTGATCGCCGGCACCGTCACCAACGTGTGCTGCGAGTCGTCGGCCCGAGACGCCACCGAGCTCGGCTACGAGGTGACCATGATCTCCGACGCGTGCCACGGCCACTCCTACGGGCTGCACGAGGCCAGCCTCGCCACCTTCTTCCGGATCTTCGGCGACGTGCGTCCCTCCGCCGAGGTGCTCGACCTGATCGCGACCGGAACCAGGTTGGTCAGCCCGACCCGTTGACAGGCGGCGCGGCACCTGGCAGGGTGAGGGAAGTTGAAATGCATTGAAATAACTCCTCTTGTCCCGGCGGAACCCAGGAGCCACACCCACATGACCCAGCTGACCGACCTGTCCGATCGCGCCCACGCGGCCACACCGATCTCGGCGGACCTCGCCCCCGACCCCGGCCCGCAGCCGACTCCGCAACTGGCCATCGAGCCGTGGGCCGACCCGGTGATCGACCGGCTCGGCCACGATCCCCGCTCGGCCTACGTCGAGCGGTTCTGGCTCTCGATCCTCGGTCCCTCCACCGTCGTGCTGCTCCGGCGGCTGGCCGTCGAGCTCGACGACCACCCCGAAGGCGTCACGCTCGACCTGGCCGAGACGGCGGCGTCCATCGGCGTCGGCATGAAGGGTGGCCGCCAGTCGGCGTTCATGCGCACGGTCGATCGGGTCTGCCGCTTCGGTGGCGCCCGCTGGCAGGGCCCCGACCAGCTGGGCGTCCGGCGCAAGCTCCCACCGCTCACCCGTGGTCAGCTGATCCGCCTCTCCCCCGCGCTGCAGCGCCAGCACGACGAGTGGGTCGGCCTCGACGACCACGCTGTCCGTCACGACGACGTCGCCCGCATGCGCGAGCGGGCGCGGGGCCTGGCCCTCTCGCTGCTCGAGCTCGGCGAGGACCCGGCCACCACCGAGCAGCAGCTGCACCGGTGGCGCTTCCACCCGGCCGTCGCGCACGAGGCCATGCGCTGGGCCCTCGACCACCACCGCTCGATGGCCACCCCTCCCCCGCCCGACGCTGCATGAGCCCCCCGAATCCGAACTGGTGGCGATCGGTAGGGCCAGGGGCGCTCAGATCGCTACCAGTTCGGTTGGTGGGAGTCAGCGAGGGCGTTTGAAGGAGCGGGCCAGCTCGAGCAGCAGGCGCACGCCGTAGCCGGTGCCACCGCGGGGCGACTCGACGTCGTCGGTGTCGGTCCAGGCCGTCCCGGCGATGTCGAGGTGGGCCCACGGGATGCCCTCGCCGACGAACTCGCGCAGGAACAGACCGGCGACGATGGTGCCGGCCTGCCCGGCCTTGCCGATGTTCTTGAGGTCGGCCACCTCGCTGTCGAGGTGGCTGCGGTAGTCCTCGATCATCGGGAGCTCCCACACCCGCTCGCCCGTCTTCACCGCCGCGTCGCGGACCTGGTCGATCCACGCCTCGTTCGACCCGAGCAGCCCGGCGACCTTGGACCCGAGGGCCACCTCGACGGCACCGGTGAGCGTGGCCAGGTCGAGGATGGCGTCGGGCTCGGCTTCGCTGGCCATGGCCAGCCCGTCGGCCAGGATCAGCCGGCCCTCGGCGTCGGTGTTGAGCACCTCGATGGTCTTGCCGTTTCGGGCCCTCAACACGTCGCCGACCCGGGTGGCGTCACCCCCCGTCATGTTGTCGGTGCAGGGGATGTAGGCCGTCACCTTGGTCTTCGGCGCGACCGCGCGGATGGCCGACATGGCGCCGAGGATGGCGGCCGCGCCGCCCATGTCCATCTTCATGGTGGTCATGCCGGCTGCGGTCTTGAGCGAAAGGCCGCCGGAATCGAACGTGATGCCCTTGCCGACGAGGGCCAGCGACAGCCGGGCCCCGTCCGGGGCGTAGCAGAGCTCGATGAAGCGGGCCGGCTGCTCCGAGCCCCGGTTCACCCCGAGGAGCCCACCCATGCCGGCGGCCACGATGTCCTCGGTGGTGAGCACGCTGATCTGCAGGCCCTCCCGCTCGGCGATCTCCACCGCGGCCTGGGCCAGGGCCGGCGGGGTCAGTTCGCCACCCGGGGTGTTGACCAGGTCACGGGCCAGCACCACGCCGTCCGCGATCCGCCCGCCCAGGTCGAGCGCCGCCACGAGGCGGGCCCCGCCGCCCCCGACCACCACGACCCGCTCGAGCGGCTGCGGATCGGGCTCGGACTTGTAGGTCGTGTAGCGGTACGAGCCGAGCGTCAGGCCCTCGGCCAGGCCCTGGGCGGCGGCCGGCCGCCGGGCCGGCTCGGTCACCGCGTCGAGCAGGCGTACGCCCACCGCCGGGTAGCGCTTGGCCGCCCGCGCCACCGCCGCGCCGGCGCGACGGAGCTGATCGGGACCGATCTCACCGGAGGGTCCCATGCCGACCACGAGGATCGACGGGCCGTCGTCGCCGGCGGGCAGCGAGATCGTCTGACCGAGCGTTCCCCGGCAGCCGTTGGCCTCGAGCCACGGCCAACAGAGGCCGAGCGGACCGTCGAGGTCACCGAGCTGATCGCTGCACACCGGAACGGCGACGACGGTGATGTCCTCGGGGAGCTCCTTGGAGAGCTCGAAGCTCAGGGCCATGGGTGTTCCTCTCAATTCTGTGCTCGATGGTGGTTCTGTGCTCGATGGTCGGCCTGGGGTTCTGGGACGCTCAGACGTCGCGGGTGGCGACCGACGTGCCCTCCTGCCAGCGGGCCAGGGTCCACAGCAGGTCGCTCAGTCGGTTGAGGTAGGGCAGGCACTGCGAGCCGGGTTGGGCCGCGGGGATGCAGTCCCGCTCGGCCCGACGGACCACCGTGCGGGCTACGTCGAGCAGGGCCGCGGTGCGGGTCTGGCCCGGCACGACGAACTCGGTCGGGGGCTCGAAGCCGGCGCTCACCTCATCGATGACCTCCTCGAGCGCCACGACCATCCCGGGCGTCACCAGGCTCTGGCCGGCGGTCAGCTTGTGCCGGTTCTCGGGCTCGGTGGCCATCTCGGCCATGAGCACCCAGAGGTCGCGTTCGATGCCGAGCAGGATCTCGCCCAGCTCGCCCGGGCTGTCGGACGGGTCGGCGCGGGTCTCGGCCCGGGCCATGCCGATGGCGGCCTGGGCCTCGTCGACCGATGCCGTACGCGGCCGGAGCCGGGTCGTCCTTGGGCACGCGGCCGCCGTAGAGCAGGCCGGTGGTGCCGTCGTCGCCCTTGCGCGTGTAGATCTTCATCGAGCTGCTCTCCTCGGGGCTGCTCTCATCGGGTTCCCTGGAACTGGGGGGCGACCTCGGTCGGCGAACCGGGCCAGCGCGTCGAGGTCGAACGGGGCTCGCAGGGCCAGGATCACCCACTGGGCGCCGGCGTCGACGTACTGGCCGAGCCGGTCGGTGATGGCCCCGAGCTCACCCACCAGCGTGCCCGGCCGGAACCCGTCGGCGAACGGACCGAACCTCGAGGCCAGGGCGTCGTCGACCTCGTCGGCCTCGCACGGGACGTAGAGCAGGTTCACACCGGTGACGAAGGTGTCGGGCGACGGCGCGTGATCGAGCACGATCGACCGCTTGCGAGCGAAGTCCTCGGGGCTGACGAACGGCACGTTCCACGCGTCGCCGTGGCGGCCGGCCAGCTTGAGACCGATCTGCTCGCCCGACGCCCCGACCCAGATGTTCGGGCGGGCCTGCACCGGCTTGGGGTTGCACCGTGCGTCGGTGAGCGTGAAGAACTCGCCCTCGAAGCTGGCCACGTCCTCGGTCAGGAGCAGCCGCACGCACTGGATGGACTCGGCCATCCGACGCAGGCGCACGGCCGGCGACTCGAACGCGATGCCGTAGGCCTCGTACTCCCACACGTGCCACCCGGCGCCCAGGCCCAGCTCGAGTCGACCGTCGCTGAGGTGGTCGATGGTGGCCGCCGCGTTGGCCAGGACCGCCGGATGGCGGTAACCGGTGGAGTAGACGAGCGAGCCGACCCGCGGGTCGGGTGGTGAGGGCGGCCAGCGCGGCGTGGCACGCGATCCCCTCGAAGCAGTCGCCGTCGAGCGGTGACGGCGCCGGGTAGAAGTGATCCCACACGCTGATCCAGTCGAAGCCGAGCTCCTCGGCAGTCGCCCAGACCTGCTCGAGCTCGGCCATCGTGCACATCTGCGGACCGACGTGGACACCGAAGCGGACCGGAGGACTTGGACATGGCGGGATCGTCGGCGCGTCGACAACCCTTGTCGGCCCTCGGGGCCTCGGCTACTAGCCTTTCGCCATGAGTTCGTTCCTCGACGCCATCCGCCAGCGCGTCGTCATCTTCGACGGCGCCATCGGGCACCGGCATCCAGGAGCAGGACCTCACCGCCGACGACTTCGGCGGCCCGGACCTCGAGGGCTGCAACGAGATGCTCGTGCGTGACCCGGCCCGACGTCATCAACGAGCTGCACGCCGAGTACTTCGAGGTCGGCGTCGACGTCGTCGAGACCAACACCTTCGGCGCGCTGCCGGTGACCGCTCGGCGAGTACGGCCTCGCCGACCGGGCCCACGAGATCAACCTGGCCGCCGCCCAGATCGCCCGCGAGGTGGCCGACGACTTCTCCACGCCCGACCAGCCCCGCTTCGTCGCCGGCTCGATCGGGCCCGGGCACCAAGTTCCCGTCGCTCGGCCAGATCCGCTTCGCCGAGCTGCGCGACCTCTACGAGGTCCAGGCCGCGGGCCTGCTCGAGGGCGGCGTCGACCTGCTCATCATCGAGACGCAGTTCGACCTGCTCGGGCATCAAGGCGGCGATGATCGGCGCCCGCCGGGCCATGGCCGCGGCTCGGCCGCGAGGTGCCGATCCAGGTCCAGGTCACCATGGAGCTCACCGGCCGCATGCTGCCCGGCACCGAGATCGGCGCCGCGCTGTGCCGCGCATCGACGCCATGCGGCCCGACGTCATCGGCATCAACTGCGCCACCGGCCCGGCCGAGATGAGCGAGCACCTCCGCCACCTGTCCCAGCACGCCCGCATGCCGATCTCGTGCTGCCCAACGCCGGCCTGCCGTCGGTGGTCGACGGCAAGATGCACTACGACCTCACGCCCGACGCAGCTGGCCGAGCACCACCGGCGCTTCGTCACCGAGCTCGGCGTCAAGGTCGTCGGCGGCTGCTGCGGCACCACGCCGGAGCACCTGAAGGCCGTCGTCGACGCCTGCCGCGACCTCGAGCGCCCGCGCCCGCACACCCGAGCACGAGGCCGGGCGCCACGTCGATCTACTCGTTGGTGCCGTTCGAGCAGGACACGTCGTTCCTGATCATCGGCGAGCGCACCAACGCCAACGGCTCGCAAGAAGTTCCGCGAGGCGATGCTCGAGGCCGACTGGGACACCTGCGTCGCAGATGGCCAAGGACCAGGTCAAGGAGGGCGCCCACGTCCTCGACGTGTGCGTCGACTACGTCGGCCGCGACGGCACCCTCGACATGGACGAGATCGCCTCCGCGCTTCGCCACCCAGGCCAGCGTGCCGCTGGTGCTCGACTCGACCGAGCCCGCAGGTGCATGGAGGCCGGCCTGCAGTGGCTCGGCGGCCGGGCCATCCTCAACTCGGCCAACCTCGAGGACGGCGAGGCCCCGGGCTCGCGGCTCGACCGGGTGTTCAAGCTGGCCCGCGAGTACGGCGCCGCGGTCATCTGCCTGCTCATCGACGAGGAGGGCCAGGCCCGCGACGTCGAGTGGAAGATGCGCATCGCCCACCGCATCCACGACCTCGCCGTCGAACCGCTACGGCCTCGAGCCGAGCGACCTGATCTTCGACGCGCTGACGTTCCCGCTCTCCACCGGCGACGACGACCTGCGCGCGCGACGCCATGGCCACCATCGAGGCCATCCGGCGCATCAAGGCCGAGATGCCCGGCGTGCACACCACGCTCGGCCTGTCCAACGTGTCGTTCGGCCTCAAGCCGGCCGCCCGCCACGTGCTCAACTCGGTGTTCCTGCACGAGTGCGTCGCAGGCCGGGCTCGACTCGGCCATCGTGCACGCGGCGCGGATCATGCCGCTCAACAAGATCCCCGAGGAGCAGCGCGAGGTCTGCCTCGACCTCATCTACGACCGGCGCCGTCCGGCCACGGGCGACGAGCCGGCCTACGACCCGCTGCAGAAGCTGCTCGAGGTGTTCGCCGACGTCAACGCGGCCGAGGTCGTCAAGCGAGGACCGCACCGACTGGACCATCGAGCAGCGCCTCGTCGCAGCGCATCATCGACGGCGACCGCGAGGCCTCGAGGCCGACCTCGACGCGGCCCTGGCCGACGGGCATCACCCCGCTGGCCATCATCAACGACGTGCTGCTGGCCGGCATGAAGGTGGTCGGCGAGCTGTTCGGCATCGGGCCAGATGCAGCTGCCGTTCGTGCTGCAGTCGGCCGAGACCATGAAGACGTCGGTCGCCTACCTCGAGCCGCACATGGAGAAGGACGACGCCGGCGGCAAGGGCCGCATCGTGCTGGCCACGGTCAAGGGCGACGTGCACGACATCGGCAAGAACCTGGTCGACATCATCCTCACCAACAACGGCTACGAGGTGCACAACCTCGGCATCAAGATCTCCATCGCCGAGATGATCGAGAAGGCGCTCGAGGTCAAGGCCGACGCCATCGGCATGAGCGGCCTGCTGGTGAAGAGCACGCTGATCATGCGCGACAACCTCGAGGAGCTGAACACCCGCGGGCTGGCCGAGCATCCCGGTGCTGCTCGGCGGCGCCGCGCTCACCCGCACCTACGTCGAGCGCGACCTCCGCGAGGTCTACGAGGGCCGCCTGTTCTACGGCAAGGACGCCTTCGAGGGCCTGCGCGTCATGGACCGCCTCGGCGAGCATCAAGCGCGGCACGGCGAGCGACGATCCCGACTGGGGCCGGGTGCCCACCGAGTCGACGGTCGCGTCACGCCGGCTCGACCCAGCGTCGCCGAGCGACGACGACGACGCCGTCGAGCGCCCCGGCGCGCTCGCCCGAGGTCGAGACCGACAACCCGGTGTTCGTGCCGCCGTTCCTCGGGCTCGAAGGTCGTCAAGGGCATCGCGCATCGACGACATCGCCGCGCTACATCAACGAGACCGCGCTGTTCCGCAACCAGTGGCAGTTCCGGCCCGAGAAGGGCGCCGACGGCACGTCGAGACCGACGACGAGTTCAAGGACCGCATCCGGCCGACCTGCGCGCGCAGCTGGCCGAGGCCAAGGCCGCCGACATGCTCGTGCCCGCAGGTGGTCTACGGCTACTTCGCGGCCAACAGCGACGGCAACGACCTCGTCATCTGGAAGGACGAGACCCGCACCGCCGAGTGGCTGCGCTTCACCTACCCCCGCCAGACACAAGGCGCCGTTGCTGTGCATCGCCGACTTCTTCCGCCCGCGTCGAGCCGGCGAGGCCGACTACGTGGCCTTCCACATCGTCACCATGGGCCAGCGGGTCTGCGAGCGTCACCGCCGAGCTGTTCGCCGACGAACAAGTACCAGGAGTACCTGCTGCTGCACGGCCTCGGCGTCGAGATGGCCGAGGCCCTCGCCGAGTACTGGCACCGCCGCATCCGCGAGGAGTGGGGCTTCGCCGACGAGGACGGCCCGACGCTGGCCGGCCTGTTCCGCCAGCAGTACCGCGGCGGCCGCTACTCGTGGGGCTACCCGGCCTGCCCCGACCTCGAGGACAACGAGAAGGTGGCCGAGCTGCTCGACGCCGAGCGCATCGGCATCGAGGTCAACGAGGAGACCGGCTTCCAGTACCAGCCCGAGCAGACCACCTCGGCCATCATCCGCCACCACCCCAAGGCCAAGTACTTCGTCGCCCGCTGAGGAGCTGACAACGGCTCGAGGAATCCACGAACGACGTGGGTCCTCTCCTGCCGAGGGCCTGGGCTCAGGTCATCAGGCCGGCGGGGCAGCCGGGGGTGGGAGGTGCTGCTCGAGGGTGGCGGTCGGGGCGAAGAGGTCGCCGAGGTCCTCGACCCGGTCGAGCACCTCGGCCGCCTCGAAGCTGAGCGGCTCGCCGTCGGCCGCGTCCTCGACCTCGTCCCAGGTGACCGGCGTCGAGACGGTCGGGTGGGGCCGGGCCCGCAGCGAGTAGGCGCAGATCGTGGTCTTGTGCCGGGAGTTCTGGCTCCAGTCGATGAGCACCTTGCCCGTGCGGAGCTCCTTCTTCATGTTGGTGACCACCTTCTCGGGGTGGTGCTTCTCGAGCACCTGGGCCACGGCCAGGGCGAACGTCGCTGGCGTGGTCGTGGGTGTGGGGCGTGTTGAGCGGCAGGTAGAGCTGCAGGCCCTTCGACCCCGAGGTCTTGGGGAACAGCTCGAGGCCGAGCCGGCCGAGCGGCGTCGCGGATGTCGAGGGCCACCTCGGCGCACTCGGTCATGCCGGCCGTCGGCCCGGGTCGAGGTCGAACACCACCATCGTGGGCGACTCGAGGTCGTCGGCCCGCGCCATCGGGGTGTGCAGCTCGAGCGCGGCCAGGTTGGCGGCCCAGACCACGGCGGCGCGCTCGTCGAGCAGGCAGTAGCTCGACGCTCCCCGTTGCGATCACCCGGGCCCGACGGCGACCGTCGACCCAGTCGGGCCGGTGCGACGGGCAGCGCTTCTCGAAGAACGACTTGCCGTCGACGCCGTTGGGGTAGCGGCGGAAGGTGACGCACCGGTCGGCGCAGGTGCGTGCAGCATGCGTCGGCGCGATGCGCGGCGTAGTAGTCGATGACCTCGCCCTTGGTGAACCCCGCCTCGGGGTACAGCACCTTGTCGAGGTTCGTGAGCTTGAGCTGGCGGCCGTCGATGTCGACGACGGTCGGCGCCGGTCGTCGGCCACGGGCCGTCACGCCGACTTGCGCTTGGCGGCCGGTCGCCTTCTTGGCCGGGGCCTTCTTCGCCGGGGCCTTCTTGGCGGTGCCTTCTTGGTCGGCCGCCTCTCGGCCGTCGCTTCGGCGCCGCCTTCGACGCCTCGGCTCGTCCGCGTCCTCGTCGCCTCGACCGCCGTGGGATGGCGCTTGCGGGCATCCTTGGCCGCCGCGACCGACGCCTCGAGCGCGGCCATGAGGTCGATGACCTTGTCCGGCTCGGCGCCGGCTGCCGGGGCCACGATCTCCTCGCCGCGGCCTTCGCTCGATCAGCTCGAGCACCTCCTCGCGGTAGGTGTCGTGGAACTTGTCCGGGCTCGAACTCGGCGCGACAGCGACTCGATGAGCTGCTCGGCCATCGCCAGCTCCTTGTCGGGCAGCTCGACGTCGTCGAGGTCGGCCAGCTCGGCGATCTCGCGCGGGTCGTTGATCTCGTCGGCGTAGACCATCGTCGAGAGCATCAGCGTGCCGTCCTGCGGGCCGGATGGCGGCGAGGTACTGCTTGGTGCGCATCACGAAGCGGGCGATGCCGACCTTGTCCGACTCCTCCATCGCCTCGGCCAGCAGCGCGTAGGGCTTGGCCGCCTTGTCCGGCGCCAGGTAGTAGGCGCTGTCGTAGAAGATCGGGTCGATCTCGGCCAGGTCGACGAACTCGTCGATGTCGATCGTGCGCAGCGCCTTGGGGTCGAGCGCCGCCAGCTCGTCGTCGGTGACGACGACGTAGGCGCCCGACGGCCAGCTCGTAGCCCTTGACGATCTGCTCGTAGGGCACCTCGTCGCCGTCTCGGCCGACACCCGCTTCTGCTTGACCCGCGCGTTGGTGCGCGCGTCGAGCTGGTTGAACCGCACGGTCTTGCGCGGAGACCGCGCTGTAGAGCTTCACGGGATGTTCACCAGCCCGAAGCTGATCGATCCACTCCAGATGGCACGCGGCATGGGTGGTCTCCCAGGGTGTCGGCTGCCAGTACGGTCGAGCTACTCGATCCGCCCGGACGCTGCAGACCACGCCTCACGGGCGCTCAGCCCGACAGCAGCGCCCGGGCCACGAGGTCGGTGCCGAAGGCGGTGAGGATCGCCAGGTACAGCAGGCCGGTGGCGGCCATCACCGCCGAGTACTGCACGCTCCTTCAGCGCCAGCCGGGTGACGATGACCAGCCCGATCGTGGTGACCGCGCAGGCGACCCAGAACCACCCGAGCAGGCCGTTGTAGCCGTCGTCGATCGTGCCGTTGAGCACCGAGACCATGCCGGTCGGGCACGAGCAGCAGCAGCCACCTCGGACGGCCAGAGCCACCCGCGTCCAGCGCACCAGCTCGAGCAGCGGGCCCCGGGCCAGGCCGGGCTGCACGAGGTACCAGTGGCCGAGCAGCATGGCGTCGGTGACCGCGCCCAGGAACGCGGCGCCGACGAGGAACCGGGCGACGGCCAGCCAGGCCGGGCCGCCGGCGTCGAGCGCCGGCGGCGACGAGGCCGATGGTGCCGATGACCGGCGCGATCAGGTCGAGCGCCGGCGGGAACTCGGCGGCGTCGGCGTCGACGCTCGCGCGGCGCCCGGTCGATGCCGGTCATGGCCGCCACCCGGGCCGTGCGCTGCTCGGCCAGCGCCACGCTGGCCCGACACGCCCGGCCTTGCGCCGCACGACGACACGACCAGCGCCACGCCGGCGGCCAGCGGCGACGCCGGCCGAGGCCAGCGTCGCGCACCGGCAGCGGCTCGATACCGGATGCCGACGACCAGGCGCCCGAGCGCCATGACGCAGGTAGACGCCCCGCATGCAGCCAGCCGTAGCCGAGGCCGACCTCACGGCGACGGGTCGTCACCCAGAGGAAGAGCAGGCCGCCGGTCGCCCACTGCAGCAGGACCGAGGCGGCGTCGAGGTCGATCACCGGCCGGTCGAGCTCGGCGGACGGCTCAGGCGTCGACGGCGACGAGGCCGTGGTCGGCGCTGGTTGAGCGAGCGCGGGCCCTCGTCGGTGGCCACCACGATGTCCTCGAGGCGGGCGCCCCAGCGACCGGGCAGGTAGATGCCCGGCTCGATCGAGAACGCGTGGCCGGCCACGAGCGGCTCGGTCGTTGCCCGCGACGATGTAGGGGTCCTCGTGCTCCTCGACGCCGATGCCGTGGCCGGTGCGGTGGATGAACCACTCGCCGTAGCCCGCCGTCGGCGATGACGTCGCGGGCCGCCGCGTCGACGTCCTCGGCCGGCGCGGCCGACCGACGCCGGCCGCGCACGCCGGCCGCCTGGGCCGCGTGCAGCACGGCGTAGAGCTCGGCGAACTCGGCGGACGGCTCGCCGGTGTAGACGCAGCGGGTGATGTCGGAGCAGTAGCCGGCGCCGTCCTCGGTCGAGCATCGTGCCGCCGAAGTCGCACAGCACGACCTCGCCCGCGTCGGATCACCCGGTCGCCGGCCTCGTGGTGCGGGCTGGCCGCGTTCTCGCCGGCGGCGACGATGGCGAAGTTCACCCGGTGGTGGCCCTCGGCCAGGATGCGCGCGGCCGAGGTCGGCCGACACCTCGGCCTCGGTGCGCCCGACCAGCGGGATCTCGCCGCGCCTGCAGCTCGGCCGCGATCCGGTCGACCGCCGCCGACGCCCGGCGCCAGCGCGTCGATCTCGGCCGCGTCCTTGACCGCCCGCAGCGGGCCGGTGACCTCGCTGCCCCGCCGGAACGTGGTGCCCGGCGTGCGGCGCCGATCAGCTCGACGAGGAACTGGGCCCACGTGCGGTCGCCGATGGCGGCCACGCGGCGCGGCGCCGACGAGCGTCGGCGACGATGTCGAGCGGGTCCTCGGTCTCGGCCCACGGCCGCAGCGGAACAGGTCGCGGCCGCTCGACCACCCGGGGCGCCTCGAGCCGGGGCACGACCAGCGTGGCGTCGCCGTCGCGGGGCACGACCAGCATCGTCAGCCGCTCGAGCGGCATCGCCTCGTAGCCGATCAGCCACGGCAGGTCGGCGCCGACCGACAGCAGGAGGACGTCGACGCCCTGCGTCGTCCATGGCGGATCGCACTCGGGCAAGGCGGTCGGCGTGCATGGCCTCAGGCTACCGGTGGCCCCCCTCCCGCCTGAAGCCCAGGTGACTTCCGACCCTGGCGCCGAACGCCGACCGCGGCTACACCACTCGCATGGGATCTCTCCAGCACTGCACGATCCACGGCCACGAGGTCGGCTACCGGCTCATGGGCGACGAGCCCGACGACCCCGATCGCGAGACGATCCTGCTCATCCACGGCATGGCCGGCAGCTCGCGCACGTGGCGCGAGGTCATGCCCACCCTGGCCCGCCGACCACCGGGTGCTCGCGCCCGACCTGCTCGGCCACGGCGAGTCGGCCAAGCCCATGGGCGACTACTCGCTCGGTGCCCACGCCAGCGGCCTGCGCGACCTGATGGCCTGCCTCGGCATCGAGCGGGCAACCATCGTCGGCCAGTCGCTCGGCGGCGGCGTCGCCCTGCAGCTCGCCTACCAGCACCCCGAGCTGTGCGAGCGGCTGGTCCTGGTGTCGAGCGGCGGGCTCGGCCGCGAGGTCAGCTGGCTGCTGCGGATGCTCTCCCTGCCGGGCAGCGAGCTGGTGCTGCCGATCGCGGTGCCGGCGATGGTCCGCGACCGTGGCAACGCTGTCAGCACCTGGATCCGCGACCGGGGCATCCGCTCGGGGCGCATCGCCGAGATGTGGCGGGCCTACGCCTCGCTGGCCGAACCCGACAACCGCCAGGCCTTCGTGAAGCACCCTGCGGGCCGTCGTCGATCTCGGGCGGGCAGACGGTCAGCGCGTCCGACCGGCTCTACCTGGCCGAGGCGGTGCCCACCCTGATCGTGTGGGGCGACCACGACGCCATCATCCCCGTCGAGCACGCCTACGCGGCCCACGAGGCCATGCCCGGCAGCCGGCTCGAGATCTTCCCCGGGCATCGGCCACTTCCCCCAGACCGAGGCACCGAGCCGAGCTGATCGAGGTGCTCACGGACTTCATCGCCACCACCGAACCGGCCGACGCCCGTCTCGAGGAGCTGCAGCACCTGCTCGTCGAAGGTGCCTCCGCCCACTGACCGGTCAGGTCTGCAGACCGGTCAGGCCGTCGATGCTGACCAGGTTCTTCTCGGCGTGGTACTCGTCGATGCCCTCGGGACCCTTGCGCGCCGCCCAGTCGGTCAGCGTCTCGCGGTCGGACACGTAGTCCATGAACGGCACCGAGTAGCCGCACGAGGACTGGATCCGGTCGAGGTGGCAGCGGATGACCGAGCGGACCCCCGGCAGCGGCGGGAACTGGCCGACCAGGGCGTCGAAGTCGTCGTCGCCGGGGCGCACGACCTCGCCCCGACCGAACAGCCGCAGGATCCGGGGCGGGCCCTCGAAGCCGCAGAACATGAGCGTGAGCCGGCCGTTCTCGCTGACGTGGGCGATGGTCTCGACCCCGCTGCCGGTGAGGTCGAGGTAGGCCACGGTCGGTCGTCGAGCACCCGGAAGCTGTCGTAGCCCTTGGGGCTGAGGTTCACGTGCCCGTCGGTGGCGGTCGGGGCGCTGGCGACGAAGAACACGTGCTGCGCGGCGATCCACTCGCGGAGGTTGTCGTCGAGGATGTCGTGGGTGCGAGCCATCGGTCGAGTGTGCCAGATCGTCAGCCGGCCGCGATCGCCGATTCCGCCGATTCCGAGCGAGCCCCCCGCCGCGTCGGCGGCTTGGCGGGCGTGGTAGCTCGAGCGGGTGAGCGGGCTGGACTCGACGTGGCCGATGCCGAGCGCCTCGCCGACGACCTTCAGGCGGTCGAACTCGCTCGGGCGTCCACCACCGGGCCACGGGCAGGTGGTTCGACGTGGGCCGCAGGTACTGGCCGATGGTGACGATGTCGACGCCGACGCCGGCCGAGGTCGGCCAGCGTGGCCTCGACCTCGTCGACGGTCTCGCCCAGGCCGACGATCAGGCCCGACTTGGTGGTGAGCCCGGCGGCCTTGGCCCGGGCCAGCACGCCAGGCTGCGGGCGTAGGCGGCCGACGGGCGCACCGCCCGCTGCAGCCGGGCCACGGTCTCGATGTTGTGGTTGAGCACGTCGGGCCGGGCGTCGAACACGATCTGCAGCGACGCCGGGTCGCCCTTGCAGTCGGAGATCAGCACCTCGACCGACGTGCCCGGGCTCTGGCGGCGGATGGCCCGGATCGTCGCGGCGAAGCCATCGGCCCCGCCGTCGGGCAGGTCGTCGCGGGCCACCGCGGTGAGCACGGCGAAGCCCAGGCCCATCCGGGCGACCGCCTCGGCCACCCGGTCGGGCTCGGCCGGATCGGGCGGCTCGGGGTGGCGGGTGTCGACCAGGCAGAAGCCGCACGCCCGGGTGCAGCGCTCGCCGTTGATCATGAACGTGGCGGTGCCGTCGGCCCAGCACTCGAAGATGTTGGGGCAGCCGGCCTCCTCGCACACGGTGACCAGCTCGAGGTCGCGCACGGTGCGCTTGAGCTGCAGGTACTCGGGGCCCATGGTGGCCGGGGCCCGCATCCAGCTCGGCTTGCGCTCGTTGATGGCCAGACCCTGGCTCACACCGGCCTCGGTCAGCCGCGACCGCCGCCGGGCGGTCGTGTCGATGCTCACCGGCACCGGCCCGACCGATGGTTCGAGCGTTCGGGTCCGGATCGACCGCCATCGGCGGCCGTGGTACGCGTCGGCGGGACGAGGACGGACGGCGCGGTGCCCGGGCCCTCGCCGCGGCTGAAGGGCGACAGGTCGTCGGGGCGATGGCGCCAGACGACGTCGTGGCGCTCCCAGTGATCGCCAGCTCGGCCGTCGACGGCCCAGCGCTCGACGGCACGGGCGGCGACGGCGTCGACGACCTGGCGCATGGAGACGTCGATGCCCTCGGCGGCCAGCGACGTCACGGCCTTGTCGGCGATGCCGCACGGGACGATGTGGCCGAAGTAGCTCAGGTCCGGGCTGACGTTGAGGGCGAAGCCGTGCATCGACCGACCCCGGGTGAGCCGGACGCCGATGGCGGCGATCTTGCGGGGGCGTCGGACCGTCGGGGTCGACCCACACGCCCGGGAAGCCGTCGAGCCGACCGGCGCCGGGCAGGCCGAGGTCGGCCAGCGCGTCGATCACCACCTGCTCGACGCCGTGCGACGTAGGCCGCGGTGTCGGCCATGCCGCCGCCGCGCTTGCCGGGCACCGAGAGGATCGGGTAGCCGACCAGCTGGCCGGGGCCGTGGTAGGTGACGTCGCCGCCCCGGTCGGTCCGCACCAGGTCGGCGCCGACCTCGGCCGGCGGACCAGCAGGTTGCCGAGGTCGGCCCGCACGCCCGAGCGTGTAGACGTGCGGGTGCTCGAGCAGCAGCAGCCAGTCGTCGGGCCGGTCGTGGCCCGGCGCGGGCGACGGCCGAGAACAGCCCCTGCTGCAGCGCGTGCGCGTCGGGGTAGGGCACCGAGCCCAGCCAGCGCACGCGCAGCGTCGGGGTCATGCCAGCTCGGCCGCCCAGTCGCGGGTCTCGAGGATCTCCTTGACCTCCCGCAGGAAGGCCGCGGCGTAGGCGCCGTCGAAGGCCCGGTGGTCCCAGCTCAGGGCCAGGTTGCCGACCGAGTGGATGGCGATGGCCTCGTTGCCGTCGGCGTCGGTGACCACGACGGGCTTGCGCGTGACGCCGTCGGTCGAGAGGATCGCCACCTGGGGCTGGTTGATGATCGGGATCACCATGAAGGTGCCGAACGGGCCCGAGTTGGAGATCGTGAACGTGCCGCCGGTGATGTCGTCGGCCGAGAGCTTCTTGGTGCGGGCCCGGGTGGCGAGGTCGTAGATGTCACGGGCGATGGCCCGCAGCCGCTTGTCGTCGGCGTCGTGGATCACCGGCGCCAGCAGGCCCTCGAAGTCGAGGTCGACGGCGATGGCCAGGTTGACGTAGTTGTGGACGATCAGCTCGCCCGTCGCCGACGGTGGCGTTCATGTGGGGGAAGTCGCGGAGGGCGTCGATCACGGCCCGGGAGATGAACGGCAGGTAGGTGAGGCTGAAGCCCTCCTGGCCTTGAAGTCGTCCGGTTGGCCCGGCGGACCCGCTCGACGTTCTCGTAGTCGACCTCGACCGCGGTCATGGCGTGGGGCGACGTGGCCTTCGACATCACCATGTGCTCGCCGGTGATGCGGCGGATGTTGTTGAGCTTCTCGACCGTGTCGCCGGTGCCCGACCGGGGCGCCGGCGCGGCGGCCGGCGCCGGAGCCGGGGCGGCGGGCGCCGGAGCGGCGCCGGGGCCGCGGCGGGCGCTCGGAGCGGAGCGCTGCGCCGGCGAGACCTCGATGGCCCGCTCGACGTCGCTGCGGGTGATGCGACCGCCGACGCCGGTGCCGGGGATCGACGGCCGGGTCGAGCCCGTGCTCGGCGATGAGCCGGCGCACGAGCGGCGACAGCACGACACCGCTCGCCGGCCGACCGCCGACGGAGCGGCCGGCGCGGCCGGAGCCGGAGGGCGGCGGAGCAGGAGCGGGCGGCGGCCGGGAGCGGTCGGCGGGGCAGCGACCGGGGGCGGCGGGGGCGGCGAGGCGGCTGCCTCGGCCGGCGGCGGTGGCGGCGCCGCAGCTTCGTCGGCGGCCGGCTCGGCCGGGGCACGGCCTCGCCGCCCCGCCGGCGGAGCGTCGGCGACGACGGCGAGCACGGTGCCGACGTCGACCGTGTCGCCCTCGGGCACCCGGATCTCGGTCACGAAGCCGGCCGACCGGCGACGGGACCTCGGAGTCGACCTTGTCGGTCGAGACCTCGAAGAGCACCTCGTCCTCGGCGACGGGGTCGCCGACGTGCTTGAACCACTTGGTGATGGTGCCCTCGGTGACGGTCTCGCCGAGCTGGGGCATCACGATGTCGGCCATGGGGGGTGCGCCTCTCGTTTCTCGGGCTGTCGGTCTCGGGCTCTCGGTGCTCGGGGTCGTGTCAGCCGTGCAGCGACCGGCCGGTCAGGGCCAGCACGGTCTCGCCGAACAGCTCGCTCAGCGTGGGGTGGGGCTGGATGAACTGGGCGCACCTCGTCGACGGTGGCCTCCCAGTTGACGGCCAGGTAGCCCTGGCCGAGCTGCTCGGTGACCCAGGGGCCGACCATGTGCACGCCGAGGATCCGACCGGCGTTGCCGTCGGCGTCTTCTCGGCGATGATCTTCACCATGCCGTCGGTCTCGCCGAGGATCAGCGCCCGGCCGTTGCCGATGTAGCGGTGCTTCGACACGACGACGTCGAAGCCGGCCTCCTTGGCCGACTGCTCGGAGTGCCCGGCGAAGGCGACCTCGGGGTGGCAGTAGATGCACCACGGCACCTTGGCGTAGTCGACCGGCGACCGGGTCCTCGCCGAGGATGTCCTTGATCACGATGATGCCCTCGGCGAAGCCGACGTGGGCCAGCGCGGGCGTGGCGATGACGTCGCCGACGGCGTAGACGCCGGGCTCGGCGGTGCGGCAGAGCTCGTCGACCTCGATGAAGCCGCGGTCGCTGACCACCACCGCGGTGCCGTCGGCCAGCAGGCCCTCGGTGTAGCGGCCGGCGGCCGACCGACACGCACGACCAGGTCGACCTCGAGGGTCTCGCCCTCGCCGAAGCTGACGGTGGTGCCGCCGCTTCGTGCGAGGCTCGTGGCCGGTGACGGCCACGCCGGTGCGGACGTCGATGCCGCGCTTCTTGAACGGCGCAGCACGAGCTTGGTGACGTCGTCGTCGCAGCCGGGCAGGATCTTGGGCAGCGCCTCGAGGATCGTCACCTTGGTGCCGAGGTCGGCCATCATCGAGGCGAACTCGCAGCCGATGGCGCCGCCGCCGATGACCGCCGCGGTGGGCGGCAGCGGCTGCAGCGAGAGCAACTCGTCGGAGGTGACGACGATCGCGCCGTCGACCTCGAAGCCGGGGATGGTGCGGGGCACCGAGCCCGGTGGCCAGCACGACGGCGTCGCCGATCAGCTCGACGTCGCCCGACTCGCCACCGGTCACCTTGACCGTGTGGCCCGGCGCCGAGCGTGCCGTAGCCGTCGTAGACGTGACCTTGCGGCTTCTTGAGCAGGCCGGCCAGGCCGCCGACGAGCTGGTCGATCACCTTCTGCTTGCGGATCTGGGTGACGCTGAAGTCGACCGTCGGGCTCGCCGGCGTCGATGCCGAACTCGGCGGCCTCGCTCACCGTGCGGAACACGGCGGCCGTCTCGAGCAGCTCCTTGGCCGGGATGCAGCCCACGTGCAGGCAGGTGCCGCCGACCTTGTCCTTCTCGATCATGGCGATGTTCAGCCCGGCCGACGCGCCGTAGAGCGCCGCGGCGTAGCCGCCGGGACCACCGCCGATGATCACGACGTCGAAGTTCTCAGCCGTGGGAACCACCTCCAGGGAGCGAGCGTGCGAGTTGCGAGCCCGACCACCCTACCGGCCCCACGACAGGCCTCGGACCGCTCCGAAGCCACCTGAGACGCGCCTGCGAACCGCCCGGCACCGCCGGTTCGGAGCGCTACTGCTGCTGCTGTTGCTGCAGCTCGCGGGCCTCGGCCTCGCGGGCCTTCTGCTCGCGGGCAGCTGGTTCTGCTGGTTCGGGTCGCGCGTCGAACGTTCCGAGGTGGGGCTCGACCCGGTGCGGACACGACGGATCTCGACGTGCGGGTCGACCGCGGGGGTGGCCGTGCCGGAGAACACGCCGCGGAGGGGCTGCACGTCGTCGTAGTCGCGGCCGTGGCCGATCTTCACGTGGCGGACGCCGACCTCCTGCTGGTTGGTCGGGTCGAGCGCCAGCCAGCCGAAGCCGGGGATGCGCGGCCTCGAACCAGGCGTGGGTCTGCACGTTGACCACGTCACCGCCCTCGACGTCGGCGCCCGTGCTGTCGTCGCGGGTGAACAGGTAGCCCGACACGTAGCGGGCCGGGATGCCCTGGCTGCGGCAGAGGGCGACGGCGAGGTGGGCGTAGTCCTGGCAGACGCCCTTGCCCTGGGCCAGCACCTCCTCGACCTCGATGCCGATGTCGGTGGCGCCCGGGCGTAGGTGAGCGCGGGCACCGGTGACCCGGTGCAGCGCCAGCACGAGGCTGACCAGGTCGTCGCCGACGAAGTCGCGCTGGCGGCTCGGCCTCGTGCCACCACGCCCTGGCCCCACTCGGCGTGCGGCGACGGCTGAGGTACTCGTAGTGGCCGTCGAGGAAGTCGCTCCTGGCTGAGCTGGCCCAGGTGCGGGGCCACGGTGAGCAGCGGTCGCTGATAGGTCTCGACCGAGGCCTCGGCCACGACCTCGAGGGCCACGTGGGGCTGGCGCAGGCCGAAGCTGTCGACCCGGGTGCCCCAGTAGTCGGTGTAGGAGAGCACCTTGGCCGCCGGCGAGCGTGACGACCCGGTAGGCGATGAGCTGCTGGTGCTCGTCGCTGACCGGGCAGGCCCGCAGCTCGTTCTGGGATTCGCGGACGAGGTCCTCGTAGGTGAACGTGGTGCGGTAGCGGATGTCGAGCCTCATGGTCCTCGACCTTCATTCGTCCTCGGGCCGTCGGGATGCGCCGGGTCCCGAGGGCCGAAGGGGCCCTGGCCCGGCATGAGCTGCAGGCTGTGCAGGTCGAACTCGTGGGAGTTGGAGAAGTACTGCGTGGCCACCGAGAACGCCACCTGGCGGATGCCTTCCTCGACGAGGTGCAGCTCGTCGCCGAGGTCGCCCTGCATGAGCTCGCGGACGTCGGCGAACTCGAGGCCCGAGCGCACCCGACCGAGCTGGCGCAGCGGGCGGGTGAGCTCGCCGTCGGGCGCGAGCCGGGCGAGCGCGTTCTCGGCGGTGCGCAGGGAGAACAGCACGCTGCGCGGGAACGTGCGCGACAGCAGCAGGAACTCGACCACGTCGACCGGGTCCATCGAGGCGCGGTAGGTGCGTCGGTACGCCTCGAGCGCGGACGCCGACCTCAGCGTGCCCATCCACTGGTGGAAGCGCCGGACGGCGACGAGCTGGCGGTAGCGCACGACGAGCAGCCGGCAGGCCATCTCGGCCCGCTCGAGCATCCAGCCGAGCATGAGGAACCGCCAGCCGTCGTCACGGGCCATCGTCTCGGCCGCCACGCCGGCCACCGTCTGGCACTGGCGACGGACCATGCCGTAGAGCTCGTGGGGCTGGAACTCGAGGTCGGCGCGCAGGTTGCGGGCCCGCAGCTCGAGGTAGAAGCGAGTTGAGGGCCTCCCACAGCTCGGTGGACAGCTGCTCGCGGACCGTCCGGGCGTTCTCGCGGGCCTGCCGACGGCGGAGACGATCGACCCGGGGTTCTCGGGGTCGAGCACGAGGAACTCCGACACGGTGGCTGCCGGCGATCGGGCGCTTGGTGTCGCGCGAACGCGGCGTCGAGGCGCACGGCGGACCAGCAGGTCGCTGCCACGCCATCGGCCTCCTCCGCCGGCGTCGGTCTCGAGCAGGCCGTGGTAGGTCACGTCGAGCAGCCGCGCCGTGTCCTCGGCCCGCTCGAGGTAGCGGCCGGCCCAGAAGAGGCTCTCGGCGTGGCGGGCCAGCATCAGCTCTGGGCCTCGATGATGTGGTCGGTCTCGGCGTCCTCCACGGGACTCGCCGTCGGCCGACTCGGGCGGGCGGCCAGCACCCACGTGTCCTTCGACGCCGCCGCCCTGGCGACGAGTTCACGACCAGCGACCCCTTGCGCATGGCCACCCGGGTGAGCCCGCCGGGGATGACCTCGATGTCGTCGCCCGACAGCACGAACGGGCGCAGGTCGATGTGGCGGCCCTCGAGGTGGTCGTCGCACAGCGTGGGGTGCCGCGACGAGCGGCACGACCTCCTGGGCGATGTAGTTGCGCGGGTCGGCCTCGATGCGATCTGCTTGCGGCAGACCTCGAGCTCCTCGTCGGACGCGGCCGGGCCGATGACATGCCGTAGCCGCCGGCCTCGGCCACCGGCTTGATCACCAGCTCGTCGAGGCGGCCGAGGACGTGCGTCGCGCTGGTCCTGGTCCCACAGCAGGTAGGTGGGGACGTTGGGGAGGATCGGCTCCTCGCCCAGGTAGTAGCGGATGAGGTCGGGGACGTAGGCGTAGACGGCCTTGTCGTCGGCCACCCCGTTGCCGACGGCGTTGGCGATGGTGACGTTGCCCGCCCGGGCCGCGGCCATGAGCCCGGGCACGCCGAGGGTGGAGTCGGACCGGAACGACGACCGGGTCGAGGAAGGCGTCGTCGATGCGGCGGTAGATGACGTCGACGCGCTGGAGGCCCTGGGTGGTGCGCATCGACACGACGTGGTCGTCGACGACGAGGTCGCGGCCCTCGACGAGCTCGACGCCCATCTGGCGAGGCCAGGAAGGCGTGCTCGAAGTAGGCGGAGTTGAACACGCCGGGCGTGAGCACCACGACGGTGGGGCGGTCGCTCGACGCCGCCGGCGCCACCCGGCGCAGCGCGTTCAGCAGCGACCGGCCGTAGTGGTCGACCGGCCGGACGTGCTGGTCGCGCGAAGACCGGCGGCAGCACCCGGGTCATGGCCGCGCGGTTCTCGATCACGTAGCTGATGCCGCTGGGGTTGCGGAGGTTGTCCTCGAGCACCCGGTAGGTGCCGTCGCCGTCGCGCACGAGGTCGATCGCCGGCCACCAGGCACCGGGCGCCGTGCGGCACGGGGATGCCGAACGCCTCGCGGCAGAACCCGTCGGACGACTCGACGACAGCCAGCGTCGGGATGATGCCGTCGTGCAGGGCGGCCCGCTCGCCCACGTAGAGGTCGTCGAGGAACGCGGTTGAGCGCGGTGCACCCGCTGCACCAGGCCGGCCTCGATGTGGTCCCACTCGTCGGCCGGGATGATCCGCGGGAGGAGGTCCATCGGGAACGTGCGCTCGATGCCCTCGCCCTCGCCGTAGACGGTGAAGGTGATGCCCTGGCTGCGGAACGCGGCGTCGCGCAGGCGAGCCCGCTTCAGCAGGTCGTCGGGGGTGAAGCCGGTGAGCCGGGCCAGCAGGGGTGCGTAGTGCGGCCGCACCCGACCGTCCCGGTCGAAGACCTCGTCGAAGAACCCGTCGAGCTGGTAGGCCGCGAACAGGCCGTCGGACCCGGTGGCTCCGGCGTCGGCGTGTTCGGTGGGTGGCATCGAGCCAAACCTAGCCACCGTCCGTGGGGCTGTCAGCGGACCAGGGTCGCGTTCACAAAGCGTTCACAGCACCGTGCGGCCCGACTGGTTCGGGCGATGACCCGAACTGTGCTCAGCGGGAGACGAAGAGCTGCAGCGCGAACGCGACGATCAGCGCCAGGCCGCACAGCAGGGCCAGGAAGATCAGTTTCCGGGTGCTCATCGGGCCGCTCGCATCGGGGCCGGAGACTAGTGCCCTACGATCGCGGTCGTGACTGACGCCCAGCCCGAGACACTGGTGGTCGTAGGGCAGGGGTACGTGGGGCTCCCGCTGGCGGTGCGAGCGGTCGAGCAGGGCTATTCGGTCGTGGGCTTCGACGTCGACGGCCAGAAGGCCAAGCGGCTGGCGTCAGGCGATTCGCCGGTCGAGGACATCACCGACGAGCGCCTCCAGGCCGCCCTCGACACCGGCCGCTACCAGGCCACCAGCGATCCCGTGGACCTGGCCGGATTCGACGCCGCCGTGATCTCCGTGCCCACGCCGCTCACCGAGGGCGCCCCGGACCTCTCCTACATCGAGGACGCGGCCCGGACGCTCGCCCGCCACCTCACCGCCGGTGCCTGCGTCGTCCTCGAATCGACGACCTATCCCGGCACCACCGAGGAGCTGCTCCTACCCCTCCTCGAGCAGGGCTCGGGCCTGACCGCCGGCACCGACTTCCACCTCGGGTACAGCCCGGAGCGGATCGACCCCGGCAACCCCGTCTACACCTTCGAGAACACGCCCAAGGTCGTCTCCGGCATCGATGCCGCCTCGCTCGCGGCGGTGCGGCGCTCTACGACCGGCTCGTCGAGGAGACCGTGCCCGTGTCGTCGCCTCGTGAGGCCGAGCTGACCAAGCTGCTCGAGAACACGTTCCGCCACGTCAACATCGCGCTCGTGAACGAGCTGGCCATGTTCGCCGACGACCTCGGCATCGACCTCTGGGAGGCCATCGACGCGGCCTCGACCAAGCCGTTCGGCTACATGCGCTTCACCCCGGGCCCGGGGGTCGGGGGCCACTGCCTGCCGATCGACCCGTCCTACCTGTCGTGGCGCGTGCGCCAGTCGCTCGGGGTCGCCTTCCGCTTCGTCGAGCTGGCCAACGACGTCAACGACCACATGCCCGACTACGTCGTGCGCCGCCTGGTCGTGGGCCTGAACCGCCGGAAGCTGGCGGTGAACGGACAGCGGATCCTGCTGCTCGGGCTCTCCTACAAGCGCAACACCGGCGATGCGCGCGAGTCGCCCTCGCGGCCGATCGCCCGCCAGCTCGTCGAGCTCGGCGCCGAAGTCCTCGTCGCCGACCCGCACGTGCACCCCGACCTCGTGCCCGACGGCGTCACCCTGGTGGACGCCACCCCCGATCTGGCCGCCTCGTGCGCCGCGGTGATCGTGCTGGTCGACCACGATGCGTTCGACCTGGCCTCGCTCACCGCCGGCGCCCCGTACGTGCTCGACACCCGCCACTGCGTCGAGGGCGACACCGTCGAATACCTCTGACCGTGGTCCCGAGCTCCCGGCGGACCCACGTCTACAGTTCGGCTCCCATGGACAGCGACACCAGGCCGGCCGCGCCGGGTACCGGGCGTCGCCCGCTCGACCGCCTCGACCACCTCCCGGTGCGCACGATCGCCGCGGCCGTGGGGATCCTGGGGCTCTTCCTGCGCATGCTGTACCTGGCGCTGCTGACCGGCGGCCAGACCCTCACCAGTGACGCCGCGCAGTACAACTACCTGGCCATCAACCTGGCCCGGGGTCGTGGCTACGTCGACACCTATCCGCAGATCGGCCTGCACCAGACCGCGTTCCGACCCCCGCTGTACCCCGCGCTGCTCTCGCTGATCTACCGGGTGTCGGGCGAGTCCGTCGGTGTGGGCCGCTTCGTCAACATCCTCATCGGCACCGCGGTCGTGGTGCTCGTCGCCCGGCTCGTGTTCTCGCAACTCGGAGCCCGAGCCGCACTCGCCGCCGGGGTGGCCACCGCCATCGCCCCGAACCTCATCGCCAACGACACCTACCTCCTCACCGAGCCGCTCTCGCTGCTTCTGCTCGTGCTGCTCCTGGGCACCACGCTCCGCCACCAGTGGGTGCTGGCGGGGGTGCTGACCGGCCTGCTCATCCTCACCCGGCCGAGCGCGCAGTACCTCGTCGTCGTGCTCGCGGTCTGGTTCGTCGTCACCATCGGCTGGCGCAAGGCCCTGTTGTTCACGGCGCTGGCTGCGGTGGTGGTCGCGCCGTGGATCGCCCGCAACTGGGTGCAGTTGGGCAGCCCGGTGCTGGTCACCTCCAACGGGTTCAACTTCGCTGCCATGTACTCCCCACCGGCGGACGAGCGGGGCACGTTCGTCGATCCGCTCCGCGACCCGTACTGGGACGACCGCCGCCTGGACCAGTTCGACGAGACGGTCTGGGATCGCAACCTTCGGGCCGAGGCCGTCGACAACATCAGGCGCGACCCGGCGGTCGTCTACCGCGTCGTGAAGCGCAACTTCCTGGCCTACTTCGAGCTGCTGCCGTCCACCAACCGCTCGGCGGAGGAGGCGGACGGCCGATCGATGGACGTCCGCAACGCCACCCTGGTCGTGTTCTACGCGACCACGCTCCTCGGCCTGGCCGGTTTCGTCCGCCGCTGGCGCGAGCCCCTGGTGCTCCTGGCCATCCTGATCGGCGGGTACTTCACAGCCGCCAGCCTCCTGTTCGTCGCGCCCCCACGACTGCGCTCACCGCTCGACCTCATGCTCTGCATCGGCGTCGGTGCCTGCATGGCGGTGCGGGCCCGCACCGCCACCGATCCTCCGGTCGACCCCATCGATCCGCCTACGGACACCGACGATCCGGTGACGGCGCCGACATCCACGTGACGTCGACACCCGGATCCACTGCTCGGGACCAGTAAGCCGGTCGGCCGGCGACGGCAGCTCCGCACTACAGTCGGTCGCTTGGACGGGCGACCGCTGTCCCCCACCGTGGTCCCGGCACCCGGTTCTCACGCGCTCCAGGCGAACGAGACCGTCTTCATCGGCGGCGATGCCCACGACGCCGTGCGGCTCGACCGGCGGGCGGCGCTCCACCACATCGTCACCCTCGCCGACCCGGTCGAGGCCAATCGCGCCATCACCGTCGGCCACCACCGGCTGTCCGGGCTGCTCGACCACGCACTCGGTCCCGATGCCGGGCCCAACTTCCACACTTGGGCGGTGTGGGGCTCGCGTGAGGCAGGGCGCACCATCGCCCGGCGCGATGTGGTCGGACTGACCGGCCTGGTCGCCGCGATCGGAGCGGTCCTCGGCGCGGTGCTGGCGCTGGTGGTGAGTCAGCCGGCCGGGCCGACGGCGCTCGGGGTCGCGGCCGGTGCGGCACTGACCACCCGCGTGCTGCTCGACCGTTCGCGCCGGCACATCTCCCGTGGCAACCGGATGGTGCTCGACGAGATCGGTGGTGTCACCGTCGACTTCGTGGCCGCGGTCGACGCCGTCGACGGGGGCGATCTCGGGGCTGTCGACCGGTTCCTCGCGGAACTCGCCGTCGGCACCACCGAGCAGGGCGGCCAAGATCTCCTGCGTGACGCGTTCCGCGCCTACGCCGCCGCCCGCGACGAGGAGCTTCGGGACCGCCGCCACCAGCTGGTCTTCGCGGCCAACTGCCACGCCGTGCGCCACGAGCACATCCGGCTGCAGCCCGACATCCGGCGAGCCATGCCCTGGCCGCTCCGCCGCTGGATCACCCGCCACCTCCTCGACTTCTGGGTCGGGGCCGAGCACCTGCACGTCGCCATCGACCTGACGCCGTCCGACCTGCCCGCACCCGACCTCGCCGCGGGAGACGAGCACGCGTTCCCGGCGACGTTGCGCTCACTCGGATGCGTCGAGGCCCGTCGCGCCGTCGCGGAGCTCCGGGACCCGGGCCGGCCGAGCGACACCCTGGCCGCAAGTGGCGCCGGCGACTGGTCGCGCATCGACGACCGGATGAACTACGTGGTCGACCTGTTCCGGTCGCGCCACCTGTTGCCCGACGTCTTCGCCGATCCCTATCCGAACGCCCCCAGGACCTGATCTCGCAGCCCCGATCCCTGTGCGGCCTGATCCCTGGACGGGCAGGCGAGTCAACCCTTGTGGCGCCGGGTCCCGAGGAGGTAGCCGACGCCCACCGAGAGGGCGATCGTGGCCGCCAGCACGAGCCACAGCGGGAAGGTCACGTCGAACACGAGCAGCGTGATCGACGTCGAGTCCGTGTTCTGGAGCACGAACACCAACAGGACCAGCCCGATGATCCCGGCGATGACCTGCTTCGGGGTGACGCCCGACTTCCCGTCACCGTCCTCGTGGTGCTCTTCCCCCACCCATCGGCGATCGTCCTTGGCCATCGATCGTTCCTCCGCTTCGGCTTCCCCACGACGCTAGTGCGAAGATGCGTGGGCGTTCTCGAGCATCCGACGAGGGAAGAGCCGCTCATGGCTGATGGACCGAAGCTGATCGCCATCACCGGGTCGACCGGGCTCATCGGCACCGCCCTGAGCCGCTCGCTCGAAGCCGACGGCCACCAGGTGCGACCGGTCGTGCGCCGCACGGTGCGTGCCGGCGAGTCGGCCGTGGCCTGGGATCCCGACGCCGGCACCATCGATGCTGCCGCCCTCGAGGGTGTCGACGCGGTGGTGCACCTGGCCGGTGCCGGCATCGGTGACGAGCGATGGACCGACGAGCGCAAGCGACTGATCCTCGAGAGCCGAACGCGTGGCACGGCGCTGCTGGCCTCGACGCTGGCCACGCTCGATGCCAAGCCCGCGGTGCTGGTCAGCGGATCAGCCATCGGGTACTACGGCGACCGGGGCGACGAGACGCTCACCGAGAAGAGCTCGCCGGGCGATGACTTCCTGGCATCGATCTGCGTGCCGTGGGAGGCGGAGGCCCAGCCGGTGGTCGATGCCGGCATCCGCCTGGCCACCATCCGCACGGGCATCGTGCTCACCACCGAGGGCGGCGCGCTGCCGAAGATGCTGCCGCTGTTCAAGCTCGGGCTCGGCGGGCCCTACGGCTCGGGTCGACAGTGGTGGAGCTGGATCACGCTCACCGACGAGATCGCGGCCATCCGCCACCTCCTCGACCATGACGTGCGCGGCCCTGTGAACCTGACCGCCCCCCACCCCGTGCCCGAGCGCGACCTGGCCAAGGCCCTCGGGCGGGCGCTGCACCGGCCCAGCCTCCTGCCCGTGCCCCGGTTCGGCCCCAAGCTCGTGGTCGGCGCCGAACTGGCCGAGGCGCTGCTGTTCACGAGCGCCAAGGTGCTGCCCACCGTGCTCGAGGCCTCCGGCTTCGTCTTCGCCCACCCCGACGTCGAGACCGCGCTGCCCTCGGTGCTCGGACGGGGCACCACCGTGGCCTGAGCCGTGGCCGGCGATGCCTCCCCGGCGCCGACTGGATGCCGACCAGCCGGCATCGAGTGCGACCGCGGCCAGCAGGCAGAGCGCGCCCTCGGCCGATGCCCGGAACCGGCCCGAGGCGTAGAACGCGACCGCGGTGACCAGCACCGTGGCGCAGGGGGCCAACAGCGGGAACACCGGGATGCGGCGGCGGCGCAGCGCCACGGCACCCACCGCTGCCCCAGCCAGCATCGGCCACGATGACACCAGAGCCACCCAGGCGATCGGGCGCGGGTTGGCCTCCAGGTAGCTGACGTTGACGTCCACCATGTTCGAGGGATCCCAGAGGTTCAGGATCCGGGCGACCCGGGCTCCCACAACCACGGGCAGCCGCGACGGATGGGCGCGGGCGTGGTCCACGGCCCGCTGCAACGACGCCTGCTCGTCACGGCCCCCGGTGCTCGGCCCCTGTGCCCCGAGCTCGCGGGCCGGGGCCAGCGCGCAGTCGAAGTCCCAGTAACCGAGGAGCGGGCCGTCGTAGGTGGCGTCGCAGTTCGCCCCGGCCAGTGTCACCTCGGCCTGGTCCGAGAGCAGCACCGGATGGTCGAACCGCCGCAAGTTGTAGCCGACCCACGGCGCCAGAACGGCCGCACAGGCCACGCCCGAGATGACCAGCCATACGAGGCGTCGGCGCATCGTGGGCCCTGGAATCGCCAGCGCGAGCGGCACCAGGAGGAAGGGGGCCAGCAGCAGCAGCTCAGCCCGCGCCAGCGCGGCTGCCGCCACCGCGATGCCGACCGCGACGATCCGTCCGAGCGTGGGGCGCTGCCAGTAGCGGTAGGCGAGCAGGATCGTGACGTTGACGACGAAGATCACCATCGTCTCGGACAGGACCATGGCATCGAACCGCCAGACGTTCGGGTACACGGCCAGCAGCCCGGCGCCCAGCAGCCCCACCCGGGGTCCGGCGATCCGATGACCGGCCAGCCCTCCGGCGGCCACCGAGGCGGTACCGAGCAGGCACGAGGCCAGCATGTGCCCGGTGACGGTGCGGATCCCGACGAACGAGAAGAGCGCGAGGTAGACGCTGTAGAGCGGCGGGTGCAGAGCTGACGGACGGCTGACGCCGGCTGCCAGAGCGAGGGGATCGACGAAGCCCTTGCCGTCCGCCAGCAGGCCCGCCGTCCAGTGGTAGTAGAGCGGGTCGCCGATGATGGCGCGGTCGTGCCAGACCAGCCACACGTATGCCACCCGGATGACCAGCGCCAGGCCGGTGATCGCCGCCAGCCCGATGGCGAAGCGCCTTCGAGTCCGACGGGACGCGAGGTCGGCTGCCTCGATGGACACGGCCGGAGACTACAGCGGCGGTGGTGCCGCCCTGTTACCGGTCGTCAGGCCCCGGACGGGTCCCGCCCCATGAACCCGACGAAGCGATCGACGGCCGAGGCGTCGTCGCCGACCTCGACCACGGCGCCGAAGGCCTGGCCCTCGCCCTGGTACTCGGGTGGGAGGGTGGCGCGGGCCCGGGTCAGCGTGTCGGCGGCCTCCTCGTCGGTGTAGGGGACCGGCTGGCCCGTGGCGGTGGCCAGGTCCCATCCGTGGGCCAGGTACTCCATCACCGTCATGTTGAACACCATCTGGCCGGGCATCTTGGATCCGCTGGAGATGGCCACCTCACGGTCGAGGCCGTGCTCGTCCCAGCTGGCGACCAGGTTCGAGGAAGACGAGCGGAACTGCGCGGCCGGGTCGTCACCGACGTGGAAGGCGGAGGGATCGCCCTCGTAGGTGCGGCCCTCGCTACCGGCCTCGAAGACCTGCACCCACCCGACGATGTGATCGAGTAGCGCATCGACGTCGTACTCGGGGCAGGGGGTGGGGAGCGCGCGTTGATCCGTCTGCACGCCCTCGATGAGGTCGCCGGTCTTGGTCAGCACGCCGTTGAGGAGCTCGATGTCGTCCATCGCCTGACTCTAGGCAACCCACCGCGACCGGTCTCGAAGGGAACCCGACACCGGTCGCGAGGTCGGGCCCCATGAAGCGCCGGAGGGGGTGGCGTCGGGCCGAACCGGCCGGGTTGGGCGGACCGTCGATCTCAGATACCCTAGGGGGTATGTGTACCCGTGCGCAGTGCCCCACCTGCAACCGTCCCACCTACAACGGCTGTGGCCGCCACGTCGAGCAGGTGCTCGGCGACGTCCCGACCTCCGAACGATGCGAGTGCGCCGAAGGACCCCGGCAGGCCGAGGAGGTCGGCGCCAAGCGCTCCTGGTTCCGCTCTCGCTCCAGCCTGAGCCGGTAGCCGTGGCCCGAACCGGCGTCGCAGACACGCCCGAGAACACGTTTCCGACCGCGCGATCAGCTCGGCCGTAGGCGGGCGATGCGCTCGCGGCACGCGGCGACCACGTCGTCACCAGGATCAGACAAGGCCCGGGCTCCGTCGAGTGCGGTCTCGATGGCCTCCAGGCGGTCAGCCACCACCTCGGCTGCCATCTCCCCGGGCAGTCCCCAACGGGCCGCCTCGCCGATGATCTGCGTCGCGCCGACCCGATCGAGGTCGTCGGCGCCGTCGACCGACAGGCCGAGCTGACGGGGGTGATCCGCGTAGTCGGCGGTGCCGGCCATCGACGCGATGGGAGCGAGCTCGCAGCCTGTCGCCCCGTCGGCGTCGCGCGGGTACCGGAGGGCGAGGTCGCGGGCGGTGCCCTCGACGCTGCCGAACACGGCCGACGCAACCAGCCAGCCGAGCAGGTGCACCAGTTCGGCCTCGGGCTCGCTGGTGAGGTCGCGGACCAGGTCGGCGACCTCCTCGAGGGAGGGTCCCCCGTCGCGCTCGGGCCCGTTCGGCCCGGGATGCGCCGAGCGCCTGACAGCAGTCCTCCTGGTGGATGCGGGTGACCTCGCCGTCGGAACCGATGGTCCGATCGTGGCGGCACACGACCAGCACGTCGTGACGGGCGACCGTGGTGGCCTCGGCATCGACGACCCGCATGTCGGCTGTCCGCATGACCTCGAGGGCCCAGGCTTCGGTCACGACCAGGCCCTTCCGGTCGGTCGGCTCGGGTCGGAGCAGGTAGGTCGACGGATGACCGGCCGCCGGGGCGGCCCAGGAGCCGTCGCGGCTGATGGTCAGCGGCAGCTTCCAGGGCAGGCCGGCCAGCGTCACCCGCGTGGCGTCGTCCACCCCGAACGGATCGTGCTCCAGCGCCGCCAGGCGGGCCCCGACCTCGTCATCGGTCAGCGCCACCAGCTCGGTGGGCGTGGGGGGCCACTGCTCCCCGTGCGGGACGAGGCTGACGGCACCGGCGCACTCCCGACCGATGGCGGCGAGCAGCGAGAAGCTGTCGACGCGGTGGACATCGAACCGACGCTCGAGCCCGGCGCGGGCCCAGCCGTCGGGCAGCAGGCCGTCGAGGAACGGCGCCGCCTCGCTGGGCGAGAAGCGCTCGGACCGCAAGGGCAGCGCAGCCGACAGCACGAGGGCGCCGGGCTCCTGCTCCTCGAGCAGCTCGGGCCGGTAGGTCAAGGTCATCTTGCCGGTTCGAGGCGTCGCGACCTCGGCGACCAGTCGGTCGCCGAGGTACACGTCGAGCGAACGGTTCCGGCTCAGCGGGACACCTGAGCGGTCGCCCTGATCACTTCGGGGGCATGCGAATGCCGCCGTCGACCCGGATGGTCTCGGCGTTCATGTAGCTGTTGGCGAGCAGCTCGACGACCATGCTGGCCAACTCCTCGGGGCTGCCCAGGCGCTTGGGGAAGAGCACGCCCTTCTCCGAGGTTGGCCTTGAACGCCTCGGAACCCTCGCCCTCGCCGTAGATCGGCGTGTCGATGAGGCCGGGGGCGATGGTGTTGACCCGGATGCCGACGGCCGAGAGGTCACGGGCGATCGGCAGGGTCATGCCGACGACGCCGCCCTTCGAGGCCGAGTAGGAGGCCTGGCCGATCTGGCCGTCGAACGCGGCGACCGACGCCATGTTGACGATGGCGCCCCGCTCGCCGCTCGTCGAGCGGCTCGGTGGTCGACATGGCGGTGGCGGCCAGGCGGATGCAGTTGAACGTGCCGATCAGGTTGATCTCGATGACCTTGCGGAAGATGTCCAGGTCATGGGCGGAGTCGTAGCTGCCGTCCTTGCCGATGGTGCGGGTGGCCCAGCCGACGCCGGCGGAGTTGACCAGGGCGCGGAGCGGGCCCATCTCCTTGGCCAGCTCGATGGCCGGCGATGACGTCGTCGGTGTTGGTGACGTCGACGTGGGCGAAGACGCCGCCGATCTCCGTGGCGAGGGCGTTGCCCTTGTCGTCCTGCAGGTCGGCGATGACGACCTTGGCGCCCCGACCGGCGAGCAGACGAGCGCAGCCCTCACCGAGGCCCGAGGCACCACCGGTCACGATGGCAGAGATTCCGTTGAGTTCCATGGCCGTCACCCTAGGCAGAACAGGGCTTGCGGGTCGAAACCGGACCCATCGGTCAAGTTTTCGACGACGTCCGCTTTCGGGCGAGGCCTCGGGGTATCCGCAATCGGATCCATCGGTTCTCTTCTCGGTGGCGCGCAGGCGATGGCCGCGGCCAGGGCGAGCCCGACCTGCGTGGCGCCGACGCCCCACCGATGCCGATCAGCGGGCGGCCCACGCCGCGGTGGCGACGATCACGGTGGCGACTCCGGTGGCGGCCAGGGTCACGTGCTCGAACACGGCACCGGTGACGAAGTCGATGGGCAGCATCGGGACGACCACCGAGGTCCACACGGTGACCACCACGGCCAGCACCAGGGTGCCCTTGGCCACGGTGGTGGCCGCGGTGAGGCTGCGGGGAAGCCGCTGGCGGACGAGCGCCACGCCGAGGACCGCCACGGCGGCGACGGCGGTGATGGCGAGGTTGATCCACACCCCGGACGGCAGTCCGCCGGTGCCGCAGTCCGGCTCGGCGGCCAGGCCGGCCCGGTAGTGCTCGAGGTCGAGCGCGTTCGAGAACTGGAGGGCCAGCGACACGATGGGACCGAGCGTCGCCGTGGCCACGAGGATCACGGTCCCGGCCGATTCGAACACGGTGGCGTTGGTGCCGTAGCTGCTGAGCACGGCCCGCAGACCGAACAGCATCAGCAGCGTGGCGAGGCCGAACACGGCACCGTTGAGCAGCTGCTCGTGGGCCGCCACCCCGACGGCCGGTCCGTCGCCTGTCCGGCCGGCCAGGACGGCGTAGCTGAAGCCGAGGATCAGCAGCGTGAAGAACGCACAGGTGAAGATCACCACCGAGTCGGCCACGTGAGGGTCGTCCGAGGCGTTGGCCTCGTGGTCGAGCGGGAGCAGGATGGCGAGCAGCGCGAAGCCGGCGAGCAGCCCGGCGATGGCGGAGTACCAGCCGGCGGACGATGCGATGTCGAACGCAGCGGCGTCGAGGCGGCAGTCCATCGGGGCCATCATGGCGCAGGGCGGGACGACCTGACCCCGTCGGCGGGCCATCCAGTCGTGGTAACACTCTGACCACCCGACCGAACGGACCGACATGGCACTCCACACCGACATCCCGACCCGCTCGGAGATCGAGCGCCTGCTCGACGCCACACCGGCGCACTGCGTGTCGATCTACCTGCCGACCCATCGGGTCACCCAGGAGACGGCGAAGGACCGCCTCGTGCTGCGCGACCTGACGCACCAGGCCATCGAGCGTCTGCGCGACGCCGACGCCGACGGCCAGGACATCGCCGACATCGAGCAGCACCTGCTGTACCTGGTGACGACGACGACGAGTTCTGGGTGGACCAGGCCGACAGCCTCGCCATCTTCGCCAGCCCGAACCGGTTCGAGACGCACCGACTGCCGAACCACCTGAAGGCCTCGGTCCAGGTGTCGGACCGCTTCCACATCACGCCCCTGCTGCGGTCGGTGAGCTTCCCGCAGGCCGCGTGGATCCTGGCCATCTCGCAGGGCTCGGTCCGGTTGCTCGAGATCGGCCCGTCCGGCCCGCCTCAGGAGGTGCACGTGCCGGGCATGCCCAGGGACGCCTGGGAGTCGTCGGGCAACAAGATCCACCGGGCGCGAGAGGCGGCCTACGCCCGCAAGGTCGACACGGCGCTGCGGGAGGTGATCACCGGTTCGGACCTTCCGCTGATCCTCTCCGCCTCGCAGCCGATGGCGGCGCTGTTCCGCTCGGTCAGCACCTACCCGCACCTGGTGGCCGAGCGTCAGCACGGCAGCCCGGACACGACGTCGGACGCCGACCTCGCCGAGGCGGCTCGCGCCATCCTCGACGACGTCTACGCCGACGAGCTCGCCGAGCTGGCGCAGCGGTTCGACGAGCGCCGTTCCCAGGGCCGCACCGCGGTCGACCTGTCCGACATCGCTCGCCTGGCCACCCTCGGTGCGGTCGACACGGTGCTGGTCGACATCGACCGGACGGTGCCCGGTTCGATCGACGAGGCCGGCGCCGTGACGTTCGCCGACGGCGACGGAGGGGACAGCTACGGCGTGGTCGACGAGATCGTCCGGCGGGTGCTGCTGGCCGGCGGGCGCGTGCTGGCGGTGCGCGCTGACGACATCCCCGATGGCGGCCCCGCCGCTGCGATCCTGCGCTACGCCATCTGAACCCATGGGGCACCCAGCGAACGTGGGGACCCGACGCTCAGATCTCGCGGGCTCGCCGACGGTGAGCGTGAGCAGGTCCTCCCCGACGGTCACCCCGCCGGTGTAGCCGCCGGTGCGGACGTCGTCGGCGAAGGCAGCGGCGCCGAGTCGTCGGACGGGGGCGGGATGAGGTGGGTGAGCAGCAGGTGGCCGACCCCGGCCCGCTCGGCCATGGCGCCGAGCTCGTGGGTGTCGGCGTGGTAGCTGAACACGTGCTCGAACGAGGTGCCGTCGATCAGGTCGCGCATCGCCGCGGTGCGGCAGGCCTCGTGCACCAGCAGGTCGGCGCCGGCGGCCAGGTGCTCGACCTCGTCGCAGACCGGGTGTCGCCGGAGATGACCACCGAGCCGGCGGGGGTGTCGACCCGGAAGGCGACGGCACCGACCACCGGTTCGTGGCGCACACGGACCGCGGCCACGGTGACCCCACCGTCGGCCGACGTCCACACGGTGGTGGGCGACTCCGTGACCGGGAACGGGCGCAGGTCGACCGCCGGTGGCTCGTCGAGCACCTCGGCCATGCGGGCGGCGACGTCGTCGTCGTAGCCGTCGAGCATCCGCTCGACGAAGCGGGCCGCCGGCCCCTCCGGCGCCACGATGGTGAGCGGCTCGACCGGATGCAGGTCCTGGAAGATCCAGCGGGTCAGCGCCACGTCGACCAGGTCGACCACGTGGTCGCTGTGGACGTGCGTGACGAACAGCGCGGTGAGGTCCTGCGGAGCGAGACCGGCGTCGGCCAGGCGCAGGACGGTGCCGCGGCCGGCGTCGAACTGGAGGGCGAGGTCGCCGTGACGGACGAGCGTGCCGGGTCCGGCCCGGCCCGGCGCCGGCAGGGGCACCCCGGTGCCGGTGAGGGTGACGGTGGTGGCGACGTCGGTCATCGGTGCTTGCCGATCTCCCAGCCCTGGCCGGCGAGCACCCGCTCGGCGGTGGCGCGGGGCACGTCCTCGAGGGTGGTGGCCATGGTGTCGTTCCACCGGTTGAGGAACCCGAACAGCGCGCAGACGGCGACGATGGCGGTGATCTGCTCGTCGCTGAAGTGCTCGCGGCAGGCGGCGACGTCGTCGTCGGTCACGGCGTTCGGGTGCTGCCCGGAGTGGAAGGCCAGGCGCAGCGCGGCCCGCTCGGCCTCGTCGAAGCGGTCGCTCGTCTCGAACGACCACAGCTCGGCCAGCTTCGCCTCGTCGACCCCGAGGTGCTCGGCGTGGGCCGCGGTGTGGGCCTGGCAGTAGCGGCAGCCCGAGGCGGCGCTGGTGAGGTGCCCGACCAGTTGGGTGAGGTCGGCCGGCAGGAGGCCGTTGGTGAAGACCACCTGGGCCAGGCCGGTGAACCCCTCGAGCAGGCGGGGCACCCGGGCCATGGTGAACAGCGAGGACGGGACGAAGCCCATGAAGGCCTCGACCAGCGGCGAAGCCCTCCTCGTACTCGGCCAGGTCTTCCCGCGGGATGGGGGCGATGCGGCTCACGGCGACACCTCCGAGGCGGCGGCGTGGCGGCCGATGGTCCAGCCCTGCCCGGCGAGCACCCGCTCGGCGGTGGCGCGGGGCACGTCCTCGAGGGTGGTGGCCATGGTGTCGTTCCACCGGTTGAGGAACCCGAACAGCGCGCAGACGGCGACGATGGCGGTGATCTGCTCGTCGCTGAAGTGCTCCCGGCAGGCGGCGAAGTCGTCGTCGGTCACCGCGTTCGGGTGCTGCCCGGAGCGGAAGGCGAGGCGCAGCGCGGCCCGCTCGGCCTCGTCGAAGCGGTCGCTCGTCTCGAACGACCACAGCTCGGCCAGCTTCGCCTCGTCGACCCCGAGGTGCTCGGCGTGGGCCGCGGTGTGGGCCTGGCAGTAGCGGCACCCGGCGCCGGCGGAGGCCATGTGCCCGGCCATCTGGGCCAGCTCCTCGCTGATGAGCCCGTTCATGGCCGCGGCGTGGGCCAGACCCACGTAGCCGTCGAGCAGCCCCGGCACGAGCGTCATCGACCGGAGCGTCTCGGGCACCAGCCCCATGACCTCCTCGTAGATGCCGAACAGCCCGGCGTACTCGGGCAGGTCCTCGCGGGCCGGTGGTCGGATCCTGGTCGTCATGGTCCCTCCATTTCACTGGTCATTTGACAAGTAGACGCCATCTCCCGTTCGCTTGTCAAGTGAACAGTTACGCTGCGGCCATGACCCGAGCCGAGCAGCGCGAGCAGACCCGCGGCCGCATCATCGAGGCCGCCGTCGAGTCCTTCGCCGAGCTGGGCTTCGACGCCTCGAGCACCCGCGACATCGCCGGCCGCGCCGGCGTCACCCAGGGTCTGCTCACCTACCACTTCGCCTCCAAGGACGAGCTGTGGCGGGCCGCGGCCGACCAGATCTTCAACGCCTTCGACGACCTCCCCGAGCGGCCGGCGCCGAGCGGCGGGGTCGACGACGACACGGCCCGCGAGGCCATCCGGTCCTACGTCCGCTTCGCCGCCCACCACCCCGAGCTCTTCGCGTTCGTCGTCGACGCCTCGCGGCGCGACGACGACCGCCTCCGCTGGTTGGTCGAGACCCACCTGCAGGTCCGCTACGACGCGGTGGCCGGGCTCGCCGCCCGCCTGTACGGCGACGACGGAGCCGCGGTGGCCCCGCACCTCTACTACGGGCTCACCGGCGCGGCCTCGCTCATGTTCGCCCTCTCCGCCGAGTGCCGGGCCCTCACCGGCGTCGACCCCACCACCGAGGAGCGCATCGAGCGCCACGCCGAGCTGGTGGCCCAGCTGCTCGTGCCCGGTCTGACGCTCGGCGTTTCATCGTTCACTTGACAAGCGACGTCCGATCCTGCACGATTCACTGGTCGATCGACCAGCGAATGGAGCAGGGCCGATGGAGACCATCACCACCGACGTGCTCGTGGTCGGCGCCGGACCGGCCGGGCTCACCGCCTCGGCCCTGCTCGCCCGGGCGGGCGTGCCGGCGCTGACCCTCACCAAGTACGCCACCGCCAACTCGCCCCGGGCCCACATCACCAACCAGCGCACCGTCGAGATCTTCCGGGACCTCGGCATCGAGGACCGGGTGATGGAACGGGCCCTGCCCCACCACCTGATGGGCAAGCAGGTCTTCGCCACCGCCTTCGCCGGCCGCGAGCTGTCGCGGATGATGACCTGGGGCACCGGCGACGACCGCATCGGCGACTACCGGGCCGCCAGCCCCACCGAGATCGTGCAACGCCCCCCAGCACATCCTCGAACCGATCCTGCTCGACCGGGCCCGCGAGCTGGGCGCGGATGTCCGCCTGCACCACGAGGTGGTGTCCATCGACCAGGACGACGATGCGGTGACGGCCCGGGTCCGGCCCCGTCGAGGTGGCGACGAGTTCGAGGTGGTGGCCCGCTACGCCGTCGGCTGCGACGGGGCCCGCAGCATCGTGGCCGAGGCCGGCGGGTTCGAGTTGGAGGGCGAGGCCGGCCTGGGCAACGCCATCACCGTGTGGATCGAGGCCGACCTGGCCCGGTACACCCAGCACCGCTCGGGTGCCCTGTTCGTGGTCTGCAACCCGGGCAGCGACGACGTCGTCAGCATCTGGACCTGCATCGAGCCGTGGAACGAGTGGAGCACGATCTTCGTGCGCCACGGCATGGCCGCCCAGGACCTGTCCGAGGAAGCGGTCCTGCCCCGGGTGCGGGCGGCGATCGGCGACGACGACGTCGAGGTGCGCATCAAGCACATCAGCCCGTGGGAGTTCAACCACGTGGTCGCCTCCGGCTACCGCCGCGGTCGCCTGTTCATCGCCGGGGACGCCGCCCACCGGCACCCACCGGCCAACGGGCTGGGCAGCAACACGTCGGTCCAGGACGCCTACAACCTGGCCTGGAAGCTGGCCCTGGTCGTGCAGGGCCGGGCCGGCGAATCGCTGCTCGACAGCTACGACGCCGAGCGCCAACCGGTGGGCCGCCAGGTGGTCGACCGGGCCAACCAGAGCGTCGGCGAGATGGCCGCCTGGCTCGGGCCGATCGGGCTCCGCGGCGGGCAGACCGTCGAGGAGGCCCACGCCGAGCTCGACGCCATCTTCGGGCCCGACGGCGAGGAGCGCCGCCTCGAGCTCCTGAAGGGCCTCGAGGTGATGAACGCCCAGTTCAACTGCCCACGGCGTCGAGCTCAACCAGCGCTACGAGTCGTCGGCCGTGGTGGGCGACGGGACGCCGTTCGCGGCACCCGACCGCGACCCCGAGCTGTACCACCACACCGTCGACCCACCCCGGCTGCCCGCTCCCCCACGCCTGGCTCGGTCGCGGCAGCCACGACGTGTCGACCCTCGACCTCTGCGACTACGGGCGCTTCACCCTCATCACCGGCGCCGGGGGCGGGGCGTGGGAGGCCGCCGCGGCTGCGGTCAGCGAGCAGGCTCGGCGTGGAGGTCCGACCCTTCCGGGTCGCCCTCGGCCAGCCGGACAACGACGTGTACGGCCACTGGACCAGGCGCCGCGAGGTCACCGACCGCGGCTGCGTGCTGGTCCGACCCGACCGCTTCGTCGCCTGGCGCAGCGACGACCTCCCCGACGACCCCACCGCCGCCCTCGCCACGGCCATGACCCGGATCCTCGACCGATGAGCATCGACCGGCTGCTCGACATCACCCTCGCCGTCCCCGCCCCCGACCAGCTGGCCGCGTTCTGGGAGCGGCGCGGACTGCTGGCCACCGGCGACGGCGTGCTGGGCACGCCCGAGCGGCCCCGCCAGCTCGCGCTTCACGAAGGTCCCTACCGGCACCTGGCCGAGCTCCACCTCGGTTGTGCCGACGAGGCCGACCTGGCCGTGATCGCTCGCAGCCTCGACGCCCTCGGCGTCACCTCGCGGGTCGACGGCACCACCCTCACCTGCGGCGACCCGGTCTTCGACCACCGCGTCGTGGTCGAGGTGACCGGGCCCGCCGACCTCGTCTCCACCCCGTCCCGGCCGGCCAACGCGCCGGGCCGGATCGAGCGGACCACGGCCCGTGCCGACGTCGTGGAGGAGCCCGCGCCCAGCCCACCCCGCCGAGTCGGCCACGTCGTCCTCGGCACGCCGCGGGTCGCCGAGGCGTGCGCGTTCTACCTCGACGGGCTCGGCTTCCGGGTGTCCGACAAGATCCTCGACGGTGTCCTCACCTTCGCCCGGGTCGAAGCCGACCACCACAACCTGCTCATCCAACCGGCGCCGGTCTCCTACCTCAACCACTACGCGCTCGAGATGGACGACCTCGACGCCATCGGCACGGCCGGCACCGCGGTCCTGGCCGAGCGACCCGATGCCGACGTGGTCGGGGTCGGGCGCCATCGCCTCGGCTCGAACCTCTTCTGGTACCTGTTCGACCCAGCCGGGACCATGTTCGAGCTGTTCGCGGACATGGACCAGATCGTGGACGACGAGGCCTGGGACCGCGAGCACCGCCGAGACGACTGGGCCCCCGACGAGGCCGGGCTGTCGGTGTGGGGGGACGCCGAGGCGCCCGAGGCGTTCTTCGAGCCGCCCGACCTGGCCGCCATCGGCGCCGCCCGCGAAGCCGCGGGGAGGTCCTGAGCGATGGACCTCGGGATCCGTGGCCGGTCGGCCATCGTCATGGCATCGAGCCGCGGTCTGGGCCGGGCCTGCGCCGAGTCGTTGGCTCGCGAGGGCGTGAGCGTCACGGTCAACGGTCGTGATGTCGCCGTGCTCGACGCTGCGGCCGACGATCTGCGCAGCCACGGAGTCGAGGTCCGGGCCGTGGCCGGCGACGTCCGCGACGATGCCACCCGCGCCGCGCTGCTCGAGGCCTGCCCGGCACCGGACATCGTCGTCACCAACAACGCCGGCCCTGCGCCGGCCGGCTATCGCGACTGGGACCGCGAGACCTGGCTGACGGCCCTCACGCCAACCTGCTGGCCCCGGCGCTGATGGTGCGCGACGTGATCGACGGGATGGTCGAGCGCCGCTTCGGCCGCATCGTCAACATCACCTCCGCCATGGTCAAGGCGCCCATCGGAGCCATGGGCCTGTCGTCGGGGGCCCGGGCGGGACTGACCGCGGCGATGAAGGGCGTGTCGCGCGACGTCGCCTCGTCCAACGTGACCATCAACAACCTCTGCCCCGAGCGCTTCGACACCGCCCGCCAGGCCCAGATGGCCGACCTGGCCTCACGGATCAAGGGCATAACCCTCGAGGAGGCCTACGACGAGATGCGGGGCACCATCGCCGCCGGGCGCCTGGGCGACCCGGCCGAGCTCGGCGACACCTGCGCCTTTCTCTGCAGCGCCCAGTCCGGCTACCTGACGGGCCAGAGCATCAGCCTCGATGGTGGGACGTACCCCGGCCTCTTCTGACACCCGCCACCCGCCCATCCACATCCATCACCGCATCGACACCGAGGAGCACCATGACCGCCGCCGACCAGAGCGCCCCCACCTTCGAGTGGGACCCCGATCACCTGCGCTACGCCACCGACCACCTGTGGGCCGTCCTGGCCACCGGCCGGGCCGACGGCTCCCCGCAGCAGTCGATGATCGGCTACGTCGTCGACGACGAGGGGCGGCTGGTCGTGTCGGCCAAAGCCTTCACCGCCAAGTGGACGAACGCCGTGCGCCAGCCGCGGGTCAGCGTCACCGTGCCCGACGGACGAGCCCACCTGGTGGTCTACGGCACCGCCGAGACCATCGACGCCGACCCGCTGCGGGCCGAACTGACGGCGGACGTGTTCGCCGCCCTGGGCGGCGACGGCAACCGTCCCGACCCAGCCGACATCGTCGACACGTTGAACGAGCAGCAGCGCACCATCATCCGCATCACCCCGGCCAAGACGATGTACCTCGGCTAAGCGACCAGCGACGACCAACCCGTTCGGACCAATCGAGGGGTCACTGCGGCTGCGTTCCCCAACCTCCGCCCCCCGGCGTCAACATTCGGAGGACGTCGCCGGCCTCGAGCTGGATCGTGCACTTGTCCGGCAGACGATCAGCACGGCTCTCGTCGCCGCCCGGCAGCAACCAGTTCTCCCCCACCGCTCCGGGGCCACCGCCGTCGAGGCCCCAAGGGGCAGAGGTCCGTCGCTCGGTGATCAGCGACAGCACTGCGGGCTCGAGCACCTCGATGTCGCGCTCGATGCCGTCTCCTCCGGCGTGCTCGCCCGACCCGCCGCTCCCGTGGCGCAGGCGCAACCGGCGGACCCGCAGGGGGAACGATCGCTCGAGCGCCTCGATCGGGGTGTTTCGGGTGTTGGTCATGTGCGTGTGGACGCCGCTCATGCCGGCGCCGGTGGGCCGACCGCCCTGCCCGCCGGCCATGGTCTCGTAGTAGACCCAGCGATCGTTGCCGATGAGCACGTTGTTCATCGTCCCCTGCGACGCTCCACCGAGCCGACCCGGCAAGGCCGCCGCCAGCGCGCCGAAGCACACGTCCGCCACGCGCTGGCTGACCTCGACGTTGCCGGCGCCCACCGCGGCGGGCGACAAGGCGTTGACGATCGAACCGGCCGGAGCGATCACCCGCAGCGGGCGGAGCGTGCCGCCGTTGGCCGGCAGGGTCGGGTCGACGGCGGCCCGGAGGGCGAAGCCGACCGCGCTCACGGTGACGGCCTCGACCGCGTTGACGTTGCCGGCCCGCTGGGGGTCTGTACCGGTGAAGTCGAACGTGATGACGTCACCGGCGATGGTCATCTCGAGGGCGATGGTGCTGGGCAGCTGCTGGTCGGCGGCCGGGCCGAAGCTGTCGATCACGTCGGTGAAGCGCCACGTCCCGTCGGGCAGGTCGTGCAGCGCGCTCGCCATGCGCCGCTCGCCGTAGTCGAGCGCTTCGTGCAGCGGCTCGTCAGCCAACCGAGCGAGCCGGGCGACGCCGATGGCATTGGCGCCGACCTGCGCGTCGAGGTCGCCGGAGCGCTCCTCGGGCGTCCGCGAGTTCGCTCGGATCAGGTCCCGCACCTCCGGGGTGAGCCGGGTCGGCGGGATGCGCAGGCCTTCGGCGAATATCTCGACCGCGTCCGCCGGCAACGACCCCGGTGCGGTCCCGCCGACGTCGGCGTGGTGCGCCCGGGTGGCGGCCCAACCGACCAGTCGGTCGTCGACGAAGCACGGCGACACGATCGTGATGTCGTTGAGGTGGGTGCCCCCGGCAAACGGGTCGTTGAGGATGACCTGCTCACCTGCGGTGACGCGATCACCCAGGGGCGCCGCCGGTCCGAAACGGGCGATGGCCTCGGCCACCGACGCCGGCATCGAGCCGAGGTGCACGGGGATGTTCTCGGCCTGGGCCAGCAGCTCCCCGTCTGCGGTGAACACGGCGGCCGAGCAGTCGGCCCGCTCCTTGATGTTCGGACTGAACGCGGCTCGGCGCAGCACGGCCGACATCTCCTCGGCCACCCCCGCCAGGCGGGAGAGCAGGATCTGGAGCGACGCCGGATCGAGGCTCACGACGCATCCTCCACCCTCGTGAGCACCAGCGCACCGGCACTCCCGGGGTCGGCGCGCCAACCAGGCGGCACCCAGATCGTGCAGTCGGGTTCGGCGATCACCGCGGGACCGACCGCAGCGGAGCGCTCGACCGGCGGCAGGTCGTCGATCGCCATGGGCGAGGCAACCCGGGCGACGGCGCGCACGGCGATCACCTCCACGGACGACTCGTCACGCACGTAGCCGTTCCGCCGCTCGTGCTCGCGGTGGAAGACGTCGATGCCGGCGACGGTCAACTCGTGGCTCTGGCCGAGGTACCGGCAGTCGAACGAGCGCACGACCTCGGTGCCCCCGGCGGCGCCGGCCGGGACGTCGCCCTGGTCGTCGTCTCCGGTGTCGGAGCCGTCGATGCCGAGCACCTGGCGAGCCGCCCGGATGCCGAGGTGGGCACTGCGGCGGATGGCGTCGTCGTGGTCGAGCGGGTCGGGGCAGGACTCGACCAGGTCGACCTGGCGGGGCGCGGCGAGGATGCCGACCGCCGACAGCACCCCGGCCCGGGCCGGAACGATCACCGCCGGCATCCCGAGCGCATCGGCCAGCGTGCAGGCGTGCAGCGGTCCGGCTCCACCGAAGGCCACCAGCGCCAGCGAACGCGGGTCGACGCCCCGCTCGATCGACACCGCCCGCAACGCCTGCTCCATCGACGCGTCGACCACAGCGAGCACGCCCTCTGCGGTGACGCCGAGGGCGTCGAGCGCCGATCGGGCCGCGTCGGCGTCGAGCACCCCGAGCCCGGGGAAGGCCACGTCGGTGGCGATGCGACCGGCCACCAGATCGGCGTCGGTCACGGTCGGCTCGGTGCCACCCTTCCCGTAGCATGCCGGCCCGGGCACGGCCCCGGCGCTGCGAGGCCCGACCACCAGTGCGCCCCCGGCATCGACGTGGGCGATCGATCCGCCGCCGGCCCCGATCGTGTGCACGTCGAGCGACGCGGCCCGCACGGGGAGCCCTCCCACCTCCCGCTCGGCGGCCGGTGCCGGCTGGCCGTCGAGCACGAGGCACACGTCGGTGCTGGTGCCGCCCATGTCGAAGGTGATGGCGTCGTCCCACCCGTTGGCCACGGCCACGTGCGAACCGGCCAGCACTCCCCCGGCCGGACCGCTGAGCAGCAGCGAGACCGGCCGTTCCGCGGCCTCGGCCGCCGGCACGAGGCCTCCGGCCGACGTCATCACGAGCACGTCGTCGGCGAGATCCGCGATGCCGTGGAGGTAGGTCCGACACGTCGGGCGCAGGTACGCGTTGATCACCGTCGTGACGGTCCGCTCGTACTCGCGGAACTCCGGGGCCACCTCGTGCGAGGTCGTCACGTCGAAGCCCCGCTCGACCATCGCAGCGGCCACCGCCTGCTCGTGGGCCGGCTCGAGGTCGGCGTGGAGCAGCGACACCGCCACCGCCTCCACCTCCGGGGCGATCTCGCCGATCGACGCAGGACGAACCGGCTCGAGCTCGGCCCCGGTTGCGTCGAGCCGGCCGGGCACCTCGTAGCGATGGTGACGCTCGACCAGCGGCGTGGGCCGATCGGCCGACAGGTCGTAGAGCGACGGGCGATCCTGGCGGGCGATCTCGATCAGGTCCCGGAACCCCTCGTTCACGACCAGCGCCACCGTGGCGCCACGCCGCTCGAGCAGCGCGTTGGTGCCGACCGTCGTGCCGTGGGCCAGCACCTCGGGCCGACTGTCGCCGGCCAGCTCGGCCACGCCTCGGGCGACCGCCCGACCGGGATCGTCCGGAGTGGACGGCACCTTCACGATCCGACCGTCGGCCCCGACGAGATCGGTGAACGTGCCGCCCGTGTCCGACCCGATCCGTCGACCGGCAGGTGGATCACTGCGAGGCCCGCCCCGCGGTCGCCCTTCGGCTCACCGCTTCGCCCTCACATCAGCTCACCCGGGTCGATCACCCAGACATCGTCGCCCAGGCGGTCCTCCAGCGACCGGAACAGGCGACCGAGTCCCGCATCGGCCCCGTCCCAGACCAGGAGCGCCTCGTCGACGTTGCGCACCAGCCAGGCGTCGCGTCGGGCCAGCGCGGCCCCGGCCTTCTGCTTCGACTCGGGCGCCTTCTTCTGCAGCAGCACCACGTGCCGGGCCACCGCGACCAGCGCCCTGAAGCGCGCCCGGCTCTCCGACGGCCACACCGAATCTGGATCGGGATAGGGCAGCACCGCCACCAGCGGCAGGTCGAGCTCGACCGCCACCTCGGCGCCCAGCATCTCGGCGCCGAGCCGCAGCCCGCTCACGACCACGAGGTCGCCGTACATCTGGGCCTTGGCCGCCATGACCTCGGCCAGACGCCCCCGCACCGCGTCGGTGAGAGGGTTGCCGTCGTAGCCCCCGAGCTCGGTCGGCCGATGCCCGCAGCACGACCAGCGCGTGACCGTCGATGGCAGGACCGGGCGCCGACGCCGGAGCGGGCACCTCGCCACTCACCCGACCGAGCGCGGCACGGGCGAGCGCCGGGCCGGATCGGTCGGCGATGCCGTCGGCCGACGATTGGTCCCCCGATCGGGCCAGCCGGGCCGACCAGGACACCTCGTCGGCCGGGCCGAGGTCGCCGGGCTCGCCCTCGCCGGTGCGGCCGCGCTGGGTCGTAGCCGCCTCGACCGCCAGCCGGTCGACGAGGTCGTTCATGGGGTCGCCGCTGTGGCCCTTGACCCAGCGGAAGTCGACGTCGCCCCGCTCACGGACCAGCTCGATGAACGGCTCCCAGAGGTCACGGTTGGCCACCGGCTTCTTCTGGCTGTTGAGCCAGCCCCGCTTGAGCCAGCCCTCCCACCACCGGTCCCGGAAGCAGTTCACGACGTAGGTCGAGTCGCTGACGACCTCCAGCGGGCCGTCGAGCGCCCGCACCGCGTCGAACGCGGCGGCGATCTCCATGCGCTGGTTCGTCGTCTGCGCCTCGCACCCGCTGGCGTAGCGGCCACCCGGCACGGCCCACGCCCAGCCCCCAGGCCGGGGTTCCCGCTGCAGGCCCCGTCGGTGTACACGACCGTCGTCACGCCGCATCCTCGCACGCCCCGGGGGCCACCTGAGCAGGAGCTGTCATCGACCGTTCACGTTCCCTGAGCGGAGCTACCCAACGGTAACCAGCGCGGGTCCGGCATCATGGCTCGAAACGATCTGCGCGCTCCATGTTCCGGGCGTGTCCCCGATCGGCACGCCCGCTTCGAAGAAGGTTCCCCCCATGACCATCGACGGCTACGTCCACCAGCTGCCCGACACCGATCCGGTCGAGACCGAGGAGTGGCTCGACTCGCTCGACGCGGTGATCGACTCCCGGGGCAAGGTCCGGGCCCGCTTCCTGGTGTCGAAGCTCACCGAGCGGGCCCGCGAGCGTCAGGTCGGCACCCCGGCCGAGGTCTCGACGCCCTACGTCAACACCATCCCCACCGACGAGCAGGGGTGGTTCCCCGGCGACGTCGACATCGAGCGCCGCATCCGGGCCTTCATCCGCTGGAACGCGGCGGTCATGGTCGTCAACGCCAACACCCGGGCCGACGGCATCGGCGGGCACCTCTCCACCTTCGCCTCGTCGGCCGCGCTCTACGAGGTCGGCTTCAACCACTTCTTCCGGGGCAAGGACGACGGCCTGCCCGGCGACCACGTCTACATCCAGGGCCACGCCGTCCCCGGCATCTACGCCCGGGCGTTCCTCGAGGGTCGCCTCGACGAGAGCAACCTCGACAACTTCCGTCGAGAGATCGGCGGCGGCGGCCTGTCGAGCTATCCCCACCCGTGGCTCATGCCCGACTTCTGGGAGTTCCCGACCGTGTCGATGGGCCTCGGCCCGATCAACTCGATCTACCAGGCCCGGTTCAACAAGTACCTCCAGCACCGCCACCTCGACGACACCAGTCGCTCGCGGGTGTGGTGCTTCCTCGGCGACGGCGAGACCGACGAGCCCGAGACGCTCGGCTCGATCTCGCTGGCCGCGCGCGAGGGCCTCGACAACCTCACCTGGGTCATCAACTGCAACCTGCAGCGCCTCGACGGTCCCGGTCCGCGGCAACGGCAAGATCATCCAGGAGCTCGAGGCCATCTTCCGCGGCGCCGGGTGGAACGTCATCAAGGTGATCTGGGGGTCAGGCTGGGACGACCTGCTGGCCCGTGACGTCGACGGCGTGCTGCTGCACAAGATGAACACCACCGTCGACGGCGAGTTCCAGCGCTACGCGGTCGAGTCGGGCGCCTACATCCGCGAGCACTTCTTCGGGCCCGACCCGCGGCTGCGCAAGCTGGTCGAGCACCTCAGCGACGACGACCTGCGCAACCTGCCCCGCGGCGGGCACGACTACGAGAAGCTCTACGCCGCCTACAAGGCCGCCACCGAGCAGGTCGGGGCGCCGACGGTGATCCTGGCCAAGACGGTGAAGGGCTGGACGCTCGGCTCCGACGTCGAGGCCCGCAACGCCACCCACCAGATCAAGAAGATGACCCGCGACCAGCTCAAGGTGCTGCGCCTGCGGCTGCGGCTCGACGACGTCATCCCCGAGGAGGCGCTCGACGCCGACGATCCGCCCTACTACCGGCCGCCGATGGACTCGCTCGAGTACCGCTACCTGATGGAGCGGCGCCGGGCCCTCGACGGGCCGCTGCCGTCGCGCAGCACCGCCATCCGCCGCGACCTCGTGATGCCGCCCGACGAGCCGTTCACCGAGTTCGACGCCGGCTCGGGCGGCCAGGCGGTCTCGACGACCATGGCGTTCACCCGCCTGCTGCGCAACCTGGCCCGCACCGAGGCGTTCGGTCCCCGCATGGTGCCGATCATCCCCGACGAGGCCCGCACGTTCGGCATGGACGCGCTGTTCCGCGAGTTCGGCATCTACGCCGCGCACGGCCAGCGCTACGAATCGGTCGACGCCCAGCTGCTGCTCTCCTACACCGAGAGCCAGGACGGCCAGCTGCTCGAGGAGGGCATCACCGAGGCCGGGTCGATGTCGAGCTTCACCGCGGCCGGCACGTCCTACGCCACCCACGGCGTGCCCATGGTGCCGTTCTTCATCTTCTATTCGATGTTCGGCTTCCAGCGCGTCGGCGACCTCATCTGGGCCGCGTCCGACGCCCAGGCCAAGGGCTTCCTGCTCGGCGCCACCGCCGGGCGCACCACGCTGATGGGCGAGGGCCTGCAGCACCAGGACGGCCACAGCCTCGTGCTGGCCTCGACCGTGCCCACCTGCCAGGCCTACGACCCCGCCTTCGCCTACGAGATGGCCGCCATCATCCGCCACGGCCTGCACCGCATGTACGGCCGCACCGACGCCGCGGGGCGCACCGGCGCCGGCGACCCGGTCTTCTACTACCTCACGCTCTACAACGAGAACTACTCGATGCCGGTCCGGCCCGACCACGTGTCCGAGGACGACATCGTCGGCGGGCTCTACCGCTGGGCCGAGGCTCCCGAGGGACTCGAGGCCAAGGTCACCATCGTGTTCTCCGGCTCGGCCCACCTCGCCGCCCAGTCCGCCCGTGACGCGCTGGCCAGTCAGCACGGCATCGGCGCCGAGCTGTGGTCGGCCACCTCCTACAAGCGGCTCCGGGAGGATGCGCTCTCCACCGAGCGCTGGAACCGGCTGCACCCCACCGAACCGGCCCGGCCCATCCCGGTCACCGAGCTGCTCGGCCGGTCCAGCGGCCCGATCATCGCCGTCACCGACTTCATGAAGGCGGTGCCCGACCAGATCGCCCGGTTCGTGCCCGACAGTCGCCCGTTCGTGCCGCTCGGCACCGACGGCTTCGGCCGCAGCGACACCCGCGAGGCGCTCCGTCGCTTCTTCGAGACCGACGCGGCCAGCGTCGAGGTCACCGCCCTCTCGGCCCTGGCGTCCGCCGGCGAGATCGACCCCGAGATCGTCGCCAAGGCCATCAAGAACCACGGCCTCGACCCCGACTCCGCCGACCCCCGCACCCGCTGACAGCAACCCGCCCGACCTGGGGTTCGGTCGTAACCTGAGGCTCACAGGCGCACCCGGCGCGCCGGACGGCCCCAGATTCGGGAGGGGTAGCCTGCCCGGATGGCCACCGCGACCAAGAAGATGCCGATCACGGGCGACCCGGAGTCCGATCAGCTGCTGATGGACGAGCCGCTGGCACTGCTCATCGGCATGCTGCTCGACCAGCAGGTACCGATGGAATGGGCGTTCCGGGGGCCGGCCACGCTCAAGCGCCGTTTCGGCGGTGAGCTCGACGCTCACAAGATCGCGGCCATGAGCGAGGACGAGGTCGTCGCCGTGTTCTGCGAGAAGCCGGCCGTGCACCGCTTCCCGGCCGCCATGGGACGCCGGGCGCACGGCATGTGCGAGATCATCGTCGACAGGTACGACGGCGACGCCGGCACCATCTGGCGCAACGTGCGCTCGGCCGACGAGGTCTACCGCCGCCTGCGCGAGCTGCCCGGCTACGGCGAGGAGAAGACCAAGATCTTCATGGCCATCCTGGCCAAGCGCCTCGGCCGCAGGCCCACCGGTTGGGAAGAGGTCGCCGCGCCGTTCTCCGACAAGACGCCGCGTTCGGTCGCCGACGTCAGCTCGGCCGCCACCCTGGCCAAGGTCCGCGAGTTCAAGAAGGCGAAGAAGGCCGCCGGCAAGGGCAAGGCCGACTGACTCCGGCACGACCGCCCGCCCGACCGCCCTCCAGGGTCAGGAGCGGGAGGAGCTGGCGACGTTGCGCTGGCGGTCGAGCCAGCCGAGCATGACCGCCACGGCCCGGGGGTCGTGGCGGAGCTGGTGGCCGGCGCCGTCGATCACCCGCAGGTCGGCGTCGCCGTGGGCATCGGCGAGGACCCGGGCATCGAACACCGGCACGGACTCGTCATCAGAGCCGTGCAGCACGAGCAGCGGACGCGGGTAGAGCTGCGGTGCCGCGGCCACCGCTCGGATCTCCCGCAGCTCGCGCGACCACGAGTCGAACGACTGGGGGAACGACGGCGAGCGGATGATGCCGACGTCACGGGCGTGCAGCAGCAGCCGGCGGGGGCTGTGGGCCCAGTCGTCGAAGTCGGCCGGCGATCCCATGGCGGCCACCCCGCGGACCCGTGGATCGGCCGCCGCCGCGCACACGGCCAGCGCGCCGCCGGTACCGAAGCCGGCGATCCACACCGCGTTCACGCCCTCGACGTCGTGCAGGTGGTCGGACGCGGCGCGGGCGTCGGCCAGCCATCCACGCATCGAGAAGTCGCCCTCGGAGTCGCCACAGCCCCGGAAGCAGATGACCAGCACCACCCAGCCGAGCTCGGTGGCGATGCGGTCTGCCAGCTCGGGAAACGACCGGGCCGACAGGCGCCCGCCGCCTCGCCCGGGTGGGAAGCCATGGCACAGCACCACGCCTGGCGTCCACGTGCCCGGCGCGCTGCGGGGCCGGGCCACGTGACCCCAGATCCCCACGCCCCCGGCGGAGGTGAACAGGCGCTCCACGGTCCGGTCAGCGCCCGTCGCTGTGGTCAGGCATCGGTTGGTCAGGCATCGATTGGTCAGGCATCGGTTGGTCAGGCATCGATTGGTCAGGCATCAGGCGGGGACGTCGCCCGAACCCGTGCCCGAGCCATCGCCCTTGTAGGGCTTGTAGCCACGGTTGCGGGCCTCGGCCAGGCTGTCGGGGCCGAAGCTCAGGAAGGTCTCGGCGACCATGAGCTCGTCGATGATGGCCGGATCGTCGATGTTGTCGACGTCGTAGACCACCTGGCTGCGCTTGTCGCCGACCCAGCGGCTGTGCTCGAACTTGGTGGGGCGTTCCATGCCCGGGAGTCTGGCACGCGAAAGAGGCGCCGCCCGCAGGCGACGCCTCTCTCGTTGCGTTTGCCGGAAGTTCCGGATCCACGTTGCGACGTCAGGTGGGACCAGCGCCTGACTTGTGTGTCCGGTGGTGCCTGGCGGGGTTTCGCCCGGCCGGTCCAGCGTGCCGACTAGCGGCCAGCCACCTCCGAAGTCCCATGAGAACAATTGCTGATCAGTTGGACCACCTCCTTTCCTCGGTCCGATCAGCGTAGACACACCCGCCCGGGCCGCGCGCGTCTTTTCCGGCCGATCGGGCCTGCCTTCACACGCCGTTCACGAATCGTCCGGGTCGCCCGGATCGATGCCGACCTGACCAGACTCGGCCTGACCAGACTCGGCCTGACCAGACTCGGCCTGACCAGACTCGGCCTGACCAGACTCGACCTGACCCGACTCGACCGTGACGGGCCCGAGCTGTCCGACCTCGTGCACCTCGATCGGGTCGGCGACGCGGGGCCCGATGGCACCGATGGCCTCGAGGTAGTCCTGCTCGGCCTCGAGCACGGCCACCACCTGCACGTCCTCGACGTCGAGGCCGGCGTCGGCGGCCTGGCCGATCACGTAGGCCAGCCCGTCGTCCTCGGCCACCACCACCGCATCGGGGGCGTCCTCGAACGACGTCTCGGTGGCCACGCCGCGGCCCTCCAGGAACTCGAGGTGCCACAGCACCAGCGCCCGCACGTCGTCATGGCTCAGCTGCGCCGCCACCTCGAACGGCAGCCGATCGGCGATCCAGTCGACTGCCTCGTCCTCGTCGAACACCGACACCGGCGCCTCGACCGCCAGCCGGTTCACCACCGCCCCCACCGCGACCACGGCGATGACCAGCACGGCCACGACGGCGATCACGATCACGATGACGGACACGGCCGACACCCTGTCTCCCTGTGCCCCCGCCCGCAAGCTCGCTGCGGGCGGCTTCGCCCATCTGGCGCGGGTCGGTGGAGCTGTTGCGCTCCGCTCCGCACGCCGGACACCAGCGGCGAGCCACAACCAGCGCCTGACACGCAAGGCCCCCGCCACTGGCGGGGCCCCTTCGAAGTTCGAACGCGTGCGGCTAGATGTAGTGCCCTGCCAGGTTGGTGACTCGGCTGGCGGGTGGGCCGCCTATGGCGGTGTGGTGTCGGTGATGGTTGTAGCGATGCAGGAACCGGTCAAGGGCTCGGGCGCGGCTGGCTTCTGATTTCCAGAGTCGTGCGTAGGCCCACTCGTCGGCCAGGGTGCGGTTGAACCGTTCGACTTTGCCGTTGGTGGCCGGGTGGTAGGGCTTGGTGCGGGAGTGCTTGATGCCGAGCTCGGCGCAGAGATCACGCCAGTCGAGGCTGCGGTAGCCGTTGCCGTTGTCGGTCAGGATCCGCTCGATGGTGATGCCTTGTCGGTCGAACCAGGCGACCGCCCGTTGGAGAAAGGCGACGCAGTTGCCGGTGTTCTCGACGCCGGCGAACTCGCTGTAGGCCAACCTCGAGTAGGCGTCGATGGCGGTGTGGATGTGGGTGTAGCCCGACCCCCGTTTGCTCATCGATCCGTTGCGGGTGCCAGTGCGACCCCAATGTCGGTGACCGCCTCCGTCAGGGATCCGGGCCAGCTTCTTCACGTCGATGTGGACCAGCTCGCCACACCGCGACGTGTGGATCCGGCGGATCACCTTCCCGGTCGGTCGGTCCATCCATCGCAGCCGGTTCACGCCGTGACGCACCAGCACCCGGTGCACTGTCGACGCGGGGACATCGACGATGCCGGCCAGGCGGGCCGGGCCGAGCTTGCGGGATTGACGCAACGCCACGATGCGGCGTTCGACCCGGGCCGGAGTCTGATGCGGACACGAGTGCGGCCGACGACGACCGATCGACCAGCCCCGCTTCGCCGTCGTCGCGGTAACGCCGCCACCACTTATGGGCGCACTGCCGCGAGATGTTCATCGACTTCGCCGCCTCAGCGACGGTCCAACCGGCTTCGATCCGGCGACACAACCGGAGTCGGCCTTCCGGGGTCAGTGGAGCGTTACCGTGCATGCGAGCCCTCCTGGGGGGTGCGGTTGCCTTCGACAGCTCCACACTCGCCCAGGGGGCTCAGCTACCAGCGGATGTCAACAACGTCCCAGGGCACAACAGCTAGATGCCGATGCGCTGGGCGAGGAGCTCGCGGTGGTAGGTCGGGTCGCCGAAGAGCAGCTCCGAGGACTTGGCCCGCTTGAAGTACAGGTGCGCCGGGTGCTCCCAGGTGAAGCCGATGCCACCGTGGATCTGGATGTTCTCGGCGGCGGCGTGGAAGTAGGCGTCGGAGCAGTAGGCCTTGGCCAGGCTGGCCACCGAGGGCAGCTCGTCGTTCATCTCCGAGGCGCACCAGCCGGCGTAGTAGGCGGCGGACTTGGCCGACTCGACCTCGAGCAGCATGTCGGCGCACTTGTGCTTGATGGCCTGGAACGAGCCGATCGGGCGGCCGAACTGGACGCGGACCTTGGCGTACTCGACCGCCATGTCGAGGCACTTCTGGGCGCCGCCGACCTGCTCGGCGGCGAGGGCCACCGCGGCCAGGTCGAGGACCGTGGACAACACGTCCCAGCCGCCGCCGTCGGTGCCGATCAGCGTGCCGGCCACGCCGTCGAAGTCGAGCTTGGCCTGCTTGCGGGTCTGGTCCATCGTCGACAGCGATGTGCGGGTGAGCCCGGCCGCATCGCCCTGCACTGCGAACAGGCTGACGCCGGCACCGGTGCGGGCGGCCACGATGATCAGGTCGGCCACATGGCCGTCGAGCACGAACAACTTGGTGCCCGAGATCGTGAAGCTGTCACCGTCGGCGGTGGCGGTGGCCTCGATCCCCGACTCGTCCCAGCGGCCGTTCGGCTCGGTGAAGGCGAGGGTGGCGATGGTCTCGCCCGAGGCGATGCCGGGCAGGTGGGCGGCCTTGGCGGCGTCGTCGCCCGAGTGGATCAGGGTGTTGGCCCCGAGCACCACGGTCGAGAAGTAGGGGGCGCACAGCAGCGACCGGCCCATCTCCTCGAGCACGACGATGAGCTCGACGTAGCTGTAGCCCGAGCCACCGAACTCCTCGGGGACGATGAGGCTCTGCAGGCCGAGCTGCTCGCTCATCTGGGTCCAGACGGCGTCGTCGTAGCCCTTCTCGGTCTCCATCTGCTCGCGGAACCGCGGCTTCGGGCGACTTGGCGTCGAGGAACTGACGGACGATGTTGCGGAGCTCTTCCTGCTCCTCGGAGAACGCGAAGTTCACGGTTCCAGGCCCCCTGGGGTGCGGCGCTATGAGTCCCGACTTTCTACTAGACCCAGCGGTCAAGAAACCATTCGACTCTCGAACCTGCTGGTCGACGTAGGGTTCGACGTGCCCGACCGGACCTCTTGGCGCAGGTGGGCGCCCGCACTGCTCATCGTGGCGCTCGGGTTGGTGCCCCTCGCGTTGGCCTGGCACTTCGGCGCCGACGGGCTGGTCCGCAACGACGACTGGTCCTACAGCGAGATCCTGTTCCGGTGGGTCGACACGGGTCAGCTCCACCTGAACGGGTGGGTGTCGATGTTCCTGATCGGTCACCTCGCGCTGGCCTGGCCGGTGGCCCGAGTCTTCCCCGACAGCCTCTTCGCCCTCCAGGTGTTCACCACCGTCGTCGGCATCGCCGGAGGCCTCGCCGCCTACGCCGTGCTGCGCCGCTTCCTCACCATGGGGCGGGCCACCGTGGCGGTCGTGGTGATGATGGCCGGACCGATGTGGGCACCGTTGGCCGGATCGTTCATGACCGACGTCCCGGCCGCCGCGGCACAGGCTCTCTGCCTGGCACTGGGAGCGTTCTCGCTGCGGGCCGGGTCTCGGCGAACGGCGACCCTGACCCTGGTCGGCTCGCTGCTGGTCGGCCTGTTCGGGGCCACCATCCGGGAGTACGCCATCGTGGCGCCGTTCGTCGTGGTCACGATCGTGGCCGTCCGCGCCGCAGCCCGCAGGAACCGCCGAGACCTCTGGCTGAGCATCGGGCTGGGGGTCGCGGTCACCGTCACCTACGCCGGCGCCTTCACGGCCCGGCGGGCGATGGCCGGCAGCCTGTCGCTGACCCCGACCGTGCCGCCGTCCCCCGGCTCGGCGTTCGGTCGCTCGGCGCTGTTCACCGTGATCACCGCCGCGTTCCTGATCCTACCGGTGTTCGCCTGGATCCGATGGGGGTCGTTGGCCGGTCTCGTATCGGCCCGACGGTGGGCCACCGTCTCGGTCGGGTCCGCGCTGGTCATCGGCCTGGCCGGCCTGATCCGCGTGTGGACGTGGTCTCCCCCGCTCCTGGGCCCCTACCTCGACCAGCGGGGCGCGCTCGGCGACGACAGCCTGCTCGGCCCGTCGCGCCCGCTGCTGCTGCCGGACCCCGTGCTGCGCGGGCTGCTCGGGCTCGCCCTGGTCGCCGCCGTCGCGCTGGTCGTGATCGTCTGCTCGACCGGGGCCACGCTCGTGGCTCGCCCCCGCCCGCCGGAGCGCTCGTGGCGCCCGGCGCTGGCCGCGCTCGACGTGCAAGCGATGACGCTCCTCTTCGTGATCGTCTCGGCGCTCGGTCTGGTCGCGGTCGGCACCGGCAACCTCCCCGTGTTCGACCGCTACCTCCTCGGCCTGGTGCCCTTCGCGGCAGGGATCGTGCTGGCCCACCGGACGACCTACCGGGCGGCGTCGGACCCGGCGACGAACGCGTCCTCGGGGATCTCGGCTCGACGGGTCGTCGAGGCGTCGGCGGTGGCCGCGTTCGCCCTCATGGGTCTCTGGTGGGGCGGCAACTCCGCCGCGTTCGACGCGGCCCGCTGGGACGCCGGCCAGCAGGCCGTCGCCCTCGGCTATCCGGCCGACCGCGTCGACGCCGGCTTCGAGTGGCGCAACGTCCATCGCCCGACCGCAGCGACGCCGACCGCGCCGGTCGAGCACGACCCGGAGGCCTGCGTGCGCGTCGAGTCGGGCGGACCGGGGGCGAGCGACCTCACGCCGGGCACCCGAGTGCTCTTCACCGTCGAGCTCGGTCAGCCGTACACCCGCTTCGGTCCGCTCCGGGCCGTCGCCACCGGTGCGCCCGGCTGCCCGACCTCGACCTGATCTCTCCCGCGATCTGATCGACGTCTGCTGCGCGGCGCCGAGCCCGGCCAAGCACCCGCCGGACCGCATCGGGCCTCGCTACCCTCGGACGAATGGGGACGCTCCACTACGAGGACAGCCGGGCCGAGATCCACAAGGTGGTCGTCGGCCCCTTCGAGAACAACGTGTTCGTGCTGCGCTGCAAGGAGACCGGCGACGCCGCGCTCATCGACGCCGCCAACGAGCACGACAAGCTGCTCGAGCTGTGCGAGACGCTCGGCGTCCGCACGGTGCTCGAGACCCACGGGCACTGGGACCACATCCAGGCCGTGCCCGCCATCCGCGACGCCGGCTACGAAGTGGGGGTCACCGCGGCCGACGCGTCGATGCTCGACTCCTACGACTACATCCTCGAGGACGACTCGACGATCAGCGTCGGTCGGCTGCGCCTCCACACCATCGCCACGCCCGGTCACACGCCGGGGTCGATGTGCTTCCTGCTCGAAGGATCGCCGGTGGTCTTCTCCGGCGACACGCTCTTCCCCGGCGGGCCTGGCAACACCAAGCCGGCCGACGCCGACTTCGACACGATCATCGAGTCGATCGACCGCCGGCTGTTCGCTCCCCTTCCGGCCGACACCATCGTGATGCCGGGCCACGGCGACGACACCACGATCGGCACCGAGCTCCCCCACCTGCAGGACTGGGTCGACCGAGGCTGGTAGGACGCGCGGTCAGACCCAGCTGGCGGGGTCGTCGACCAGGGCCTGCACGTGGGCCGGCAGCTTCTTGTCGGTGACGTCGGCCAGGGTGACCTGCTCGAGCACCGAGCGGAGGCTGGCCCGCACCGCCACCCACATGTCCTGCAGGGCGCCGGTGCCGTCGCCGTAGTCGAGCTGCTCGGCCCGCTCGCCCCGCACGGTGGCCAGCGGACCCTCCACCGCCCGGATGATGTCGGCGATGGCGATGGCGTCGGGCGCCTTGGCCAGCCAGTAGCCGCCGTCGGCGCCGCGCTGGCTGCGCACGAGCCCGCCCTGGCGCAGCTCGCTCAGGATGTTCTCGAGGTACTTGACCGGGATCCCCTGCTCGGTGCCGATGCGCTCGCCCTTGACCGGGCCGCCCTCGCCGTGGGCTGCTCGGGCCAGCACCATGGCCGCCCGGACGGCGTAATCGACCTTCGCAGTGACTCGCACGCCCGCATTCTTGTCGACCTACCCTCTCGGCGTGGACCACGACACCCGCAGCCGTCCCCGGTCCGGCCGATGACTGCCGTCCCCGGTCCGGCCTCCGGACCGGCGCTCCCGGCCGACCAGCGGCCGATCGACCCGAGGCCGGTGCACACCGCCGATCTCCCGCCGACCCCCACACGGGACCGGAGCATCCCGGCCGAGGCATGGGTCGAGGCTCCCGACGAGCTCCTGCACCTCGGTGACGACATCGGCCACCCGGCCGTGACCTACAAGCGCCGGATCGGCCGCTGGCTGCTGTGGCGGGCCGGGCCTGCCAGACGGGCGGACGCCCGCTACCTCGCCGTCGATCCCGACGATCTCACCCTCCAGCACACCTTCCGCCTGCACCCCGATGGCCAGGGCGGGGGGGTCGGCCCGAGCGGGGCGACCCACACCCGGTTCCGGGCGTGGAAGGAGGACCTGCACCGCGACGGCCGCCCGGATCGGAGCTGATCGCCGTGGCCGGCTGGACCGCTCCCCCGACAGGTCCCCGAACCGTCGGCCTCGTCCGGCCCGGTCACTCGGCCGGGAGCCTGCTCTCGGCGACACGATGGCCGATCAGGCGGACCGCGGCGGCGACGACGACTGCCGCGAGCACCCAGGCGATCGGATCGGTCTCGAATCGGAAGCGGCTGTTCTCGGTGGTCTCGAAGAGGTTGCCGGTGATCATGGACATCCAGATCGTCGCGCTGGCCGCGGCGAGCACCCACCGCGTCCCTGTGTGCTGCCTGGGACGGAATCGTGCCCGCCACACCATGATCGGGAGCACGCTCAGCGCAAGGGCGTAGACGAGCACCATCGTCCACTGGAGGTTCGCCCTGGAGGGTATGTAGCGCTGCTTCGAGCCTGGGACGTAGTACGTGAACTCGGTGGGCTGCAGCCCGAACGCGGCGTCGTAGAACCGCACGTAGCTCCCGAGGCGCGGCTCGTTCGAGCCGAGCGAGCTCGGTTGCGCGGTCGGTGGGGTGAAGTAGTAGGCGAAGGAGTCGGCGACCCCTCCGGCGTACTCCGCCGGATGGCTCTTGATGTAGTCGATGCTCTGGCGCAGGTACTCCTCGGAGACATCGACGTAGAGCGCGTTGTTGTAGTTCGGCTGACCCGTCGAGCTGTAGCGCTCGTCGAGGATCGGCACCCCGGTCGGCGGTCGCTCGAACGATGCGAAGGCCTCGGGCTTGCTGAACGAGGAGGTGCCCAGGATGCCCGGAAGACCCGCGCTCGAAGGCGCCGCGCGTCGCACGACGTTGGCGAGGTTCAGCCCGACCCAGCTGCTGGTCGTGAACGAATCGAACTGCACGAAGTTCTTGACGTAGAGGCCGGTCGCGAGCAGCACCGGTACGAGCGCAAGGAGCAACGTCCGTCGCCGGAACCGGGGCGCAGCGACGAGCACGACGACGACCAGCGCGATCAGCCAGACGACATGGTAGGCGGCACGAGTCGCCACGAGCGTCGTGGCGGAGGCGAAGGTCAGCAGACCCCAGGCGGCGGCTCCCGACCGCAGGTAGAACGCCATCGCCGCGAACGTGACGGTGACCAGGGCGGCGATCAGGTAGGGGTAGAAGAGCAGGTTCTCGTAGACGAGCGCCGATGGGGAGCAGCAGAACACGAGCACGAGGGCGACGGCTGCCCAACGGGGAAGCCCGACCAGGACGGCGACCGCGTACATGGCGAGCATGAGGACGATCCCCAGGCCGAGGAAGATGGAGGTGAACACCGCGAGCCGCCAGCCCTCTGGGAGCTGCAGCACGGCACCGACGAACGTGTTGAACGCCGGGGGCTGGGCGTGGAACCACCAGACGGTTCGCACGAGATCGTTCTCGAGCAGGTGGGGATCCGCGAACTGCCAGTAGCGGTCCAGGGGGGTCGCGTCGAAGCGCACGCCCGCCCCGAAGGCCACGAGCCGCGATAGGACGAACGCCCCGAGCAGGATCAGCAGCGACCGCTTGTGCCTCCTCAACCGGATCCGCATCGGGGCAGTCTCCTACGAACGCCCGTTGTCGGCCACTGGCCCGCGAGCCGAGAAATCCGGCGGCGGACATTTCCACTACGGCCGTAGTGCTAATACACTGGCCCCCATGTCCGAGCCCCTCTTCGAGATCCAGAACCTGCACGTGAAGCCCGTGGCCGACGGCCGCGGCGAGCCGGTGGGCGAGATCCTCCGGGGCGTCGACCTCACCGTCCGGGCCGGCGAGGTCCACGCCCTGATGGGCCCCAACGGGTCGGGCAAGTCCACCCTGGCCAGCGCCCTGCTCGGCAGCCCCGAGTACGAGGTCACCGACGGGCGCATCCTCTTCCAGGGCGACGACATCACCGACTGGGGCGCCGACGTGCGGGGCAAGGCCGGCATGTTCCTGGCCTTCCAGTACCCCCAGGAGATCCCGGGCGTCTCGGTCCTCAACTTCCTGCGCCAGGCGCTGTCGGCCCGCAAGGGCATCGACCTGTCGATGCTCGAGCTGCGGCTGTCGATCATGGAGTGGATGGACCGCCTCGACATGGACCCGTCCTTCGCCGACCGCTACCTCAACGAGGGCTTCTCCGGCGGCGAGAAGAAGCGCAACGAGATCCTGCAGATGGCCATCCTCGAGCCCGAGATCGCCATCCTCGACGAGACCGACTCCGGCCTCGACATCGACGCCCTCCGGGTCGTGGCCAAGGGCGTGCAGGAGGTGCGGGCGGCACGGCCCGAGCTCGGCGTGCTCGTCATCACCCACTACCAGCGCCTGCTCGACGAGCTGCACCCCGACCTGGTGCACATCCTCGATCGACGGCCGCATCGTCGAGACCGGCGGTCCCGAGCTGGCCGCCCGACTCGAAGCCGAAGGGTACGACGCATGGCGCTGACCGAACCCACCTCAGACGTCCTCGACGTCGCCGCCATCAAGGCCGACTTCCCGCTGCTGCACCGAGACGGTGGCGCACGGCAACCCGATCGTCTACCTCGACTCGGCCGCGTCGTCGCAGAAGCCCCAGGCCGTGCTCGACGCCATGGACGACACTACTACGAGACGCACCAACGCCAACGTGCACCGCGGCGTCTACGGCATCGCCGGCCGAGGCCACCGAGCGCTACGAGGCGGCCCGGGCGAAGGTCGCCCGCTTCATCGGCGCGCCGTCGACCGCCGAGGTCGTCTTCACCAAGAACGCCACCGAGGCCATCAACCTGGTGGCCTACATCGTGGGGCCGGGCCAACCTCGGCGCCGGCGACGCCGTGGTGCTCACCGAGATCGAGCACCACGCCAACATCGTGCCGTGGCAGATGCTCCAGCGAGGAGCGCGGCATCGAGATGCGCTGGATCCCGCTGGCCGACGACTACACGCTCGACCTCACCGACCTCGACCGGCTGCTCGACGGCGCCAAGCTGCTCGGCGTCACGGCCATGTCCAACGTGCTCGGCACCCTCACGCCCGGTCCGCCAGCTCGCCGACGCCGCCCACGCCGCCGGCGCGCTGTGCTGGTCGACGGCGGCCAGTACGTCCCCCACCTGCCCACCGACGTGCTCGGCCCTCGGCGGCGACTTCGTTCGGCTTCTCCGGCCACAAGATGCTCGGGCCCACCGGCATCGGCGTGCTCTGGGGCCGCGAGGAGCTGCTCGACGCCATGCCGCCGTTCCTCGGCGGCGGCGAGATGATCCGCGACGTCCGCCTCGACGGCTTCACGCCCAACGACATCCCCTGGAAGTTCGAGGCCGGCACCCCGCCGATCGCCGAGGTCATCGGGCTCGGCGCCGCCGTCGACTACCTCGAGGCGCTCGGCATGGACGCCGTCCGCCAGCACGAGATCGACCTCACCGCCTACGCGCTGCGCACCCTCACGGAGCGCTTCGGCGACGAGCTCACCGATCCACGGGCCCGTCCGACCCGCCGATCGCGGGGCGGCGTGCTCTCGTTCGCCTTCGCGCGACGTGCACCCCCACGACATCTCCCAGGTGCTCGACGAGCACGGCGTGTGCGTGCGGGCCGGCCACCACTGCGCCAAGCCGCTCATGCGGGTGCTCGGCGTGGGGGCCACCGCGCGAGCCTCGTTCTACGTCTACAACGACGAGGCCGACATCGACGCGCTGGCCGACGCGCTCGGCCGCAGCCGGCCGAGTTCTTCGCGCTCTAGCCCGACACGCCGAGACCGACCACCATGCCCGGCCTCGAAGACCTGTACCGAGAGATCATCCTCGACCACTACCGCAACCCGCGGAACCGGGGCGAGCTCGAGACCCCGCCGGCCCACGGGTCGAGGGCTTCAACCCGCTGTGCGGCGACGAGATCGTGGTCTACCTCGACGTCGACGACGGCGTGGTCACCGACATCCGCATCGGCGGCCAGGGCTGCTCGATCAGCCAGTCGTCGGCGTCGATGATGTCGGCCGCGGTCAAGGGCAAGACCGTCGACGAGGTCCGCGAGCTCACCCGGGCGTTCAAGGCCATGATGTCGATCCACGAGAGCGGCCTCGAGGGCGACGACGCCGAGCTCGACGAGGTCGGCGACGTGAAGCTCGGCGACCTCGAGGCGCTGCGCGGCGTCGTGAAGTTCCCGGTGCGCATCAAGTGCGCCACCCTGTCGTGGAACACCCTGGCCCAGGGCCTCGACGAAGTCCCAGGCCCCCGCCGACGTCTGAGCGCCGCGGTCCGGGCTACTCCCCCCGCAGGCGGTTGACCCGGGTCGCGAAGTCCACGCACAGGTCGGTGATGCCGCCCTGCGTCGTGGCTGACGATGGCGATCTCCACGCGGTTCCACGAGTTCGACCAGTCGGGGTGGTGGTTCAGCTTCTCGGCGATCGAGGGCGACCCGGGCCATGAACCCGAACGCCTCGCTGAAGTCGGCGAGCTCGAACGCTCGGTGCAGCTTGCCGTCGACGACGTCCCAGCCGGCGACATCGGGATCGGTGACCAGAGCCATGGTGGCCCCCTCGTTGCTCAGTAGCCGAGCTGGTCGGCCAGGCGGATGGCCTCGTCGGCCCAGTTGACCATGCGGATCATGCCCTTGCCGCGGGCCGCGTACTTGAGCGTCGGGTCGACCTCGCGCCAGTAGGCCCGGCCGACCGGGTCGGAGGCCTCCTCCAGCATCTGGGGCAGCAGCCAGGCGTACTTGACGGCGGCCGCGGTCATGCCGAGCCGGACCACGCGGGGATCGCCGTCCCAGCCGCCTCGGCGCAGGCCGTCGAGGTAGGCCTGGAACACGGCCTCGTCGAGCTCGCCCACCCGCTCGGCCGGCCAGAACAGGTCGAAGACGCCGTCGGGCACCTGGTTGCCGATGTCCTCGCCGAAGCGCCGCATCGCCGGTGAACGACCAGTCGAACAGCGCCACCGTGCCGTCGATGCGCCGCGTGGTGTTGCCGGCCCAGACGTCGAGGTGGCCGCGGGTGCGGGGCAGTCGCTCCATGATCGACAGCAGGCGCTCGCGGTTGGCCGACCAGCCGCTTCCACCCGTCACGGAGCATGCCGGGGAAGCAGTCGCGCACGATCGGCAGCGCCCAGGCCGCGTCGTCGTCGAGCAGGTCGAACCGGGCCGGCTTCGAGCCCGAGTAGGCCCGCAGGAAGCCCCGCGACCCCCACGGCACGTCGAGCGGGCCCTGCGCCTGCCAGCGACCGAGCCCGCGGGCCAGCGCCTGGTGGTCGCCGAGGTCGAAGTCGGTGCCGGCCACGCCGGGGACGAAGTCGAGCCAGAGCGTGATGCCCTCGCTCGTCCTCCTCGGCGATGGCGGCCGGCATCTCGAGCCCGGTGCCGACCAGGGAGGCCCGGACCTCGTCGCTCGTGTAGGCGTCGGCCTCGCGTCGCCAGTAGTTCCAGTGGTGCGGATCGTCCGACGCCTGCCAGTGCTCGGGGCTCCCCGGCTTCACCCGGCCGAGCCGCTTGCGCACGAGCGTGCGCCCGTCCGCCGTCTCGACCTTCTCGATCGAGGAGGTCACCGCGTTGAACTCGTTGTGCCGCAGCGGCTCGCTCACGATCTCCATCGACGAGCGCACTCTCCGCATCGATCGACGCCGTGCGGACGCGCGATCGCACCGGTCGGGCGAAGGCGAGGTCAGGCGAAGGGATCGGCGAAGGGTCGGCGGACGGACCCTGACGGTCTCGGACTCGTCGTCGGTCCACTCGGCGTAGCCGGTGTCCTCGAGCTCGGCGGCCAGCTCGGGGCCGCCGGTGGTCTGGATGCGGCCCTGGGCCAGCACGTGCACGACGTCGGGCTTCAGCTCGTGCGAGCAGCCGGCTGTAGTGGGTGATGGCCAGCACGCCGAGGCCGTTCTCGTGGGTGGCCTGCCTCGATGCGCGGCTGCAGGCCCGCAGGGCGTCGACGTCGAGGCCCGAGTCGAGCTCGTCGAGGATGGCGAACTTCGGGCTGGAGCACGCCGAGCTGCAGGGTCTCGTTGCGCTTCTTCTCGCCGCCGGAGAGGTCGACGTTGAGCGGCCGGTCGAGGAAGCGCTCGTCGAACCCGATGCGCCCGGCCTCGACCGACCATGCGCTCGCGGCACGTCGTCGGCGTCGCGGCCGGCGGCGAGCGCCGCCTCGATGAGCACGCTCCTCGAGCGACACGCCCGGCACCTCGGTCGGGTACTGCATGGCCAGGAACAGCCCGGCCTGGGCCCGCTGCCAGGCGGCAGGGCGAGCACGTCGACGCCGTCGAGGGTGACCGAGCCGCCGGTGACCTCGTAGCCCGGGCGGCCCATGATCACGTGCGACAGGGTGGACTTGCCCGAGCCGTTCGGGCCCATGACGGCGTGCACCTCGCCGCTGCGCACGACGCAGGTCGATGCCCGTGGAGGATCTCCTTGCCGGCCGACCCGGCCCGCAGGCCCTCGATCCGAGCTCGTGGCGTCAGGTCGCTCGGTCGCTCACGGGAGCACCACCAGCACGTCGTCGCTCGTCGATCCGCGACGTCGTAGACCGGCACGGCCTTGGTGGCCGGCAGCGAGTTGGGCTCGCCGGTCTCGAGCGAGAAGCAGCTGCCGTGCTTCCAGCACTCGATCTCGCGCGTCGTCGGGGTGGACCTCGCCCTCGGACAGCGAGATCTTCTGGTGGGTGCAGATGTCGCCGATGGCGTAGAAGTCGTCGCCGATGCGCACGACGGCGATGCGATGGTCGCCGACGTCGAACGCGCGGGCCTCGCCTGGCGGGACGTCGTCGACGCGAGCAGATCCGCTCCTCGGTCACGCCGGCACCGGCTCCGACGTGATCGGCGTCGACCTGGCGGGCCAGCCGCGATGCGATCTCGGCGCAGGCCGCGCGGCCGCTCGGGCACGGGCAGCTGGTCGAGCACCTCGTCGAAGAAGCCGGCGACGACGAGCCGCTCGGCCACCTGCGGCGGCACGCCCCGGCTCTCGAGGTAGAAGCGCTGGTCCTCGTCGATCGGGCCGACGGTGGAGGCGTGGCTGCAGTGCACGTCGTTGTTCTCGATCTCGAGGTTGGGCACCGACTCGGCCCACGCGTGCGTCGCTGACAGCTTGATGTTGCGGTTGGTCTGGAAGGCGTTGGTGCCCCGCGCCTTCGTGCCGCACCCGGATGAGCCCGGTGTAGACCGAGCGGCTGTGGCCGCCGACCGCGCCCTTGAACAGCAGGTTGCGACGTGGTGTCGGGCGCGGCGTGGTCCTGGAAGGTGCGGAAGTCGAGCATCTGGTCGCCCTCGCCGAAGTAGACGGCGAGCAGGTCGCCGGTGGCGCCCCGGCCGACGAGGCGGCAGTCGGTCCGGGTGCGGGCGTAGTCGCCGCCGAGCGCGGCCTGGGCCGCCGACGAGGTTGGCGTCCTGGCCCGACCGACGACACCTGGCGTGCCGATCTGCCAGGTGCGCGGTGCCGCGCTGCTGCACGTTGAGGTAGCGCGAGCCGGGCGGCCTGGCGCGACGTCGAGCTCGGTCACGGGCACGCGTCAGCGCCGCACGTCGCCGCCGCCCTGGTACTCGAGCGACGCTCGACCTCGGCGTCCTCGCCGACCCGCACCACCAGGCGGGGGAAGGCGGCGATGCCGTCGTGGTCGACCCAGTCGACGACGACGACGGGCCGGTCGACCACCACGCCGCGCGGCACGACGAGCGCGACCGGGTCGACGCGTGAACGCGTCGTTGAGCAGGCCGAACACGTCGTGGGCCTCGGTGGCCACCGCGCCGAGCAGCGTCGGCCCGCGGTCGAGGTCGGCGACCCGGCCGAGCGTCACGCCCCGGCCGGCCAGGTCGGCGTCGAGCTCGGCGTGGACGAGCCGGCCGTTGCGCACGACCACCGCGCCGGCCCGGGTCGCGAAGCCGTCGAGCACCGCCTGCGGCCCCGGCGGGGACGGCGCCGACCGGACCGGCGTCGGCGATGCGGGAGCGAACGCGTCGAGGTCGAGCTCGTCGATGCGGCTGTAGCGCCACACCTCCTCGTCGACGGAGGGCAACGCCTGCCCGGCAGCCTCGGTGGCCGCCGCGACGCGGCGGTCTCGAAGCCAGTCCGGACCGCCGAGGGCGGACGCGTGCGTCAGGGGTGAAGGTGGTGGTCATGATCGTTTCCAGTCGGCGGACGCAGGGTCAGCGCTTGCGGCGGAACCAGCCCTTGACGCCGGCCGGTGACCCCGCCGGACGAGCCTCGCTCGGCCTCGACCTCGGCCAGGATCTGCGGCCCGGCCGCGTTGACGATGTCCTCGGCCTCGTCGAGCAGCTCGGCGATGCCTTCGCCCGTCGGGTTCGGGCGGGGTGGGCGGGGTGACGAGCGTGCCGTGGCTCCAGTTGACGTCGGCCAGGCGGCGCTCGTAGCGCGGGCAGTCGTCCGGGCAGCGCCACGGCGCCTCGGGCGCCAGGTCGAGGTTGCACTTCCGGACGGTCTCGCCGTTCGCGTAGGTGCGGCTCTCGAAGTACTTGCAGTCCTGTCGCATGGGCATGGGCCAATGATCCTCTGCCGCGGCGCCAGCAGGGGCGTCAGCCGACCGAGCCCTCCATCTGCAGCTCGATCAGGCGGCTCCACTCGACGGCGTACTCCATCGGGCAGGGTGCGGGTGACCGGCTCGATGAAGCCGTTGACGATCATGCCCATGGCCTGCTCCTCGGAGAGGCCGCGGCTCATCAGGTAGAAGAGCTGCTCGTCGGCGACCTTCGAGACGGTGGCCTCGTGGCCGATGACCGCGTCGCGGGCGCCGACCTCCATGTAGGGGAAGGTGTCGCGTGACGCACTCGTCGTCGAGGATGAGGGCGTCGCACTGCACGTGGCTCTTGCAGCCGTAGGCGTCGTCCTCGACCCGGACCAGGCCGCGGTAGCTGGTGCGACCGCCGTCCTTGGAGATCGACTTGGACACGATCTTCGAGGTGGTCTCCGGCGCGGCGTGGACCATCTTGGCGCCGGCGTCCTGGTGCTGGCCGGCGCCGGCGTAGGCCACCGAGAGCACCTCGCCCGAGGCCTTCGGGCCGACCATGTAGACCGCCGGGTACTTCATGGTGAGGCGGCTGCCGATGTTGCCGTCGATCCACTCCATGTGGCCCTCGGCCTCGACCCGGGCCCGCTTGGTGACCAGGTTGAAGACGTTGTTCGACCAGTTCTGGATGGTCGTGTAGGTGACCCGGGCCGACTGGCTTGACGATGATCTCGACCACCGCGGAGTGCAGCGAGTCGGTGGTGTACACCGGCGCCGAGCAGCCCTCGATGTAGTGCACCTGGCTGCCCTCGTCGGCGATGATCAGCGTGCGCTCGAACTGGCCCATGTTCTCGGCGTTGATGCGGAAGTAGGCCTGCAGCGGCATCTCGACCTTGACGCCCGGCGGCACGTAGATGAACGAGCCACCGGACCACACGGCCGAGTTGAGGGCGGCGAACTTGTTGTCGTTCTTGCGGGATGACCGTGCCGAAGTACTGCCTGCACGATCTCGGGGTACTCGCGGAGCGCGGTGTCCATGTCGCAGAAGATGACGCCCTGGCTCCTCGAGGTCCTCACGGTTGCGGTGGTAGACGACCTCGGACTCGTACTGGGCGGTGACGCCGGCGAGGTACTTGCGCTCGGCCTCGGGGATGCCGAGCTTCTCGTAGGTCTCCTTGACCGAGTCGGGCAGCTCGTCCCAGGCGTCGACCTGATGGTCGGTGGGCTTGATGTAGTAGAAGATGTCGTCGAAGAAGATCTCCGACATGTCGCCGCCCCAGTTGGGCATCGGGCGCTTCTGAAGTGCTCGTAGGACTTGAGGCGGTAGTCGCGCATCCAGTTGCGGCTCGCCCTTCATCCACGACATCTCGTGGATGATGTCCTCGTCGAGGCCCGCGCTTGGGCTTGAAGACGTAGTCCTCTTCGTCGCTCCAGCCGAGCTTGTACTTGCCGAGGTCGAGGTCGAGACCAGGTTCGAGGTCGGTGGAGGCCATGGATGTGCTCCAGAAGGTCGAGGCGAATTTCTCCTACGTGGATAGTAACAAACCCCCTCGGACTTGCGGCCACCCAGGTCTGTGACGGCGCACCGACGGCGGCCGAGGAGCCCCGACCCGTCGACGAGCGGGTTTGACAGCACGTTCACGCTGTCTGGTCCTCTCGGCCCTACCTGACCACCGCGCCTTACACTCACGTCACGCTCGTGCCGATGGGAGGTGGCCTATGAGCACGACCTCGGAGCGCCCGAAACCCGAGCACGGCACGGCCGTCGATCCCTTCCGCCAGATCGCCGAGGCGGCTCCGATCGGCGTCGTGCACACCACCGCGACCGGGATCGTGCTCTTCGTCAACCAGGCCTGGCGCGACATCACCGGCATCACCGAGCCCACTCCGATCGCCTACGAGACGATCAACGAGATGGTGCACCCCGACGATCGCGAGCGGGTCGATCGGGCTCTACCTCGAGGCGGCCGAGACCCTCGAGCCGTTCGAGACCGAGCTGCGCCTCGTCCGCGCCGACGGCGAGATCCGCCACGTGCGCATCCAGGGCCAGCCGCTCATCGGTCGACGGCGAGCTCGACGGCTTCACCGGCACGACCCTCGACATCACCGACCTGGTCGAGGCCAACGGTGGCCCGGGACCGCAGCGAGAACCGCTACCGGGACCTGATGGCGAAGGCGCCGATCGGCCAGGCGTGTCTACGACCTCGAGGGCTGCGACTGCTCGAGATCAACGAGGCCGGCGCCGCCCTGATCGGGTACACGCCCGAGGAGCTGATCGGCGCGCCGGGCCGCCGAGTCCTCCTCGCCGAGGACCGATCGGCCGCCGATGGTCGAGCCGATGGCGCGAGCTGCGTCGAGGGCGAGATCGCCTCGTTCGAGATCGAGCACGAGCTCGCTCCACCGCGACGGTCGCGACCGATCTGGGTGGCCAACAACATCACCGTCGAGCGCGACGCCGACGGCGAGCCGCTCCACTTCCACTCGCTGACGATCGACATCACCGAGCGCAAGCGGGCCGAGGCGCAGCTGCGGTCGAGCGAGGCGCGCTACCGCAAGCTGATCGACGAGGCGCCGGTCGGCCAGCTCGTCAGCCGGCTCGACGGCGAGCTGGTCGAGGTCAACCAGGCCTTCCTCGACATGATGGGCGAGACCCGGGAGGAGGCGTTCGCCCGGGAGCGCCCGACGCTGCTCCACCCCGACGACGCCGGCCACGTTCTCGAGGACGACTCCCCCGCCTGCTGTCCGGCGAGATCGACACCATCGACCGCGAGCGGCGCCTCATGCGCACCGACGGCTCGACGGTGTGGGTGAGCGGCGGCACGTCGCTGGTCCGCGAGGGCGACGAGCTGTTCCTGCACGCGGTGATGCACGACATCACCAAGCGCAAGCAGGTCGAGCGGCGGCTGCGCAGCGGCCAGGAGCGGGCCACCGCCATCATCGGCGTCGCTGCACGAGGGCCTGATGATCTTCAACGACGACCGAGGTGATCCTGGCCAACGAGAGCGCCAGCCGGTTCCTCGACATCCCCGCCGACGAGCTGGTCGGCCCGATCGACCGCCTGGCCCAGGTCCAGGACATCGACGCCACCGGCCAGCCGAGTCCGGCTACGACACGCACCCGGCGACGATCACGCTCGCCGACCGGCGTGCCCCAGTACGGCATCGAGCGGGGCACTCGCGCGTCGCGACGGCGAGGTGCGCTGGTGCCTGCTCAACACCGTGCCGCTCATGCGACGGGGCGAGGAGCTGCCCTACGCCGTCGTGATGTCGTTCACCGACATCACCGAGCGCAAGCAGGCGTCCGACGCGCTGCGGGCAGAGCGAGACCCGGTTCCGGACGCTGACCGAGTCGCTGCCGGTCGGCGTCTACCAGGCCGACGCCGACGGCGCGCGTGTCGTACGTGAACCCGCAGATGGCGCACGTCGTCGGGCATCGACCGAGACGCCCGCAGACCTACGAGGACGCCATGGCCCCGGTGCACCCGGAGGACGTCGGCGGGTCGGCCCGGGGCCTCGGCGTCGCTGCTGCGCGACGCGCAGCAGCTACTCGGACCAGTACCGCGATCATCGGCGACGACGGCACGGTGCGCTGGGTGAGCCACCGGGCCCGAGCCACCGTCGACGAGAACGGCGCGCGTCACCGGCCTGATCGGCTCCATCGAGGACGTGACCGCGCTGATCGCGGCCCAGGAGCAGAACACCCGCCTGGCCGGGCATCATCGAGTCGACCGCCGACCTGGTCGGCATCATCGACGCCGACACGACCGAGCTCGTCTACCTGAACCGGGCTGCCCGGGAGGTGTTCGGGCTGGTCGACGCGGACGTCACCGCGATCGACGCCACCACGCTCTACCACGCCCGAGACGATGCGCGACCTACCTCGAGACGATCGTGCCGGTGCTGCGCCGGAACGAGACCTGGAGCGGTGAGCTCCCCATGGTCGACCGCAGACGGTCGCGAGATGGTCGTGTGGCAGAGCCATCACGCCGACGTCTGCGGCGCCGACGGCACGCTGCACCAGATCTCGATCGTCGGCCGCGACGTCACCGAGCGCCGCCGGTTCGAGGACGACCTGGCCTACCAGGCCACCCACGACTCGCTCACCGGCCTGCCCAACCGGGCGCTGCTGCTCGACCACCTCGAGCTGGCCCTGGCCCGGGCCGAGCGCGACGACCGCCTGATCGCGCTGCTCTTCCTCGACCTCGACCGCTTCAAGCATGGTCAACGACCTCCACGGCCACGACGCCGGCGACGAGCTGCTGGCCCAGACCGCGCGGCTGCATCTCCGAGGTCGTCCGGCCGTCCGACACCGTGGCCCGGCTCGGCGGCGACGAGTTCGTGATCCTGTGCGACGACGTCGACGACGAGGAGCACGCCGTGGCCGTCGCCCACCGCGTCGCGGCGCGCCATCGAGTCGAGCCCGTTCTACGTCGGCAACACGAACCTGGCCATCAGCGCCAGCATCGGCATCGCCATGGCCGCGCGGCGGCGCCGGCCACCCCGAGGCGCTGCTGCGCGACGCCGACGCCGCCATGTACCGGGCCAAGGACCTCGGCCGGGCCCGGCTCGAGATCTACGACGAGACGATGCGCCGCCGCTCGGCGCACCGCCTCGAGCTCTCCGAGCAGCTGGCCGAGGGCATCGAGATCGGCGACATCGTCGTGCGCTTCCAACCCGGCGTCGACACCCGCACGGGCCGGGTCACCTGCGTCGAGGCTCTCGCCCGCTGGCAGCACCCGACCCGCGGGCTGCTCGCGCCGAGCGAGTTCATCGGCCTGGCCGAGGAGACCGGACTGATCGTCGGGCTCGGGCTCCGCGTGCTCAGCACCGCGTGCGAGCACGGCCGCCGGTGGGAGGAGCAGTACGGGCCCGGCGCTCCGCGTGTGCACGTGAACCTGTCGGCCCGCCAGCTCACCGACGTCGAACCTGCCGGTGCTCGTGCAGGGCGTGCTCGACGGGTCGGGCCTGCACGCCGAGCCAGCTGTGCCTCGAGATCACCGAGAGCGTGCTCATGGAGGACGCCTCGGCGGTCATCGACACGCTGTGGGAGCTGAAGGCCATCGGCGTGATGCTGGCCATCGACGACTTCGGCACCGGCTACTCGTCGCTGAGCTACCTGCGCCGCTTCCCGGTCGACGTGTTGAAGGTCGACCAGTCGTTCGTCGCCGGGCTCGGCCCCGACCCCGAGGACTCGGCCATCGTCGCCGCCATCGTCAACCTGGCCGACACGCTCGAGCTCGAGGCCATCGCCGAAGGGCGTCGAGACGGCCGAGCAGGTCGAGCGGCTGCTGCTCGCTCGGCTGCAACCTGGCGCAGGGCTACTACTTCGCCGAGCCGGCCGAGCCCGACCAGATCGCCGGGATGATCGAGCGTGGCTTCCCACCGAACCGCCGTACCACCTGATCGACGCGTCAGCTGATCGGCGAGGTACCGATGATCAGGTGGCCGTCGAGTCCAGTCCGCCGGCCCAGGTGGCGAACAGCGTGGCGTAGTGACCCTCGTGGGCGACGAGGTCGTCGTGGGTGCCGACCTCGATCGAGGCGACCGCCGGACACGACGCCGACCCGGTCGGCCCGCTCCGCGGTCGAGAGGCGGTGGGCGATCACGACGACGGTGCGGCCCTCCATGAGGCGGTCCATGGCCTGCTCGACCAGCAGCTCGGTGCCCGGGTCGAGGCTGACGAGGTGGCCTCGTCGAGCACCAGCAGCGCCGGGTCGACCAGCGCGGCCCGGGCCAGCGACACGAGTTGCTTCTCCCCCGCCGAGAGCCGCGAGCCGCGCTCGCGCACCTCGGTGTCGAGTCCCTGGGGCAGCGCCGCAGAACCGCTCGAGCACGCCGACCGCGGCGCAGCGCCTCGTCGACCTCGGCGTCGGTGGCGTCGCCCCGGGCGATGCGGACGTTCTCGCGGATCGTGCCGTTGAAGAGGAAGCCCTCCTGGGGCACGACCACGATCCGCTCCCGCAGCGACCGCTGGGTGGCGTCGCGCAGGTCGGTCGCCGGCGAAGCGTCACCGCGCCCCTCGGTCGGGTCGTACAGCCGGGCCACGAGCTTGGCCAGCGTCGACTTGCCGGCGCCGGTCGGCCCCACCAGGGCCAGCCGCTCCCCGGGGGCGATGGTGAGCGTCGACGTCGCGCAGCACCGGGCTCGGACCCGGCGTAGGCGAACGAGACACGCTCGACCACGATCTCGCCCGCGGTCGGGCAGGTCGATGGCGCCGGGGCGCTCGGGGACGTCGACCGACGTGTCGAGCAGCTCGAACAGCTTCTTGAGACCGGCGCCCGCGCTCTGCACGGTGTTGAACAGCTGGCTCAGCTGCTGCACCGGGTCGAAGAGGTTGCCCAGCGTCAGCACGAAGAAGGCGATGGTGCCGATGGTGACGACGTCCTCGATGGCCATCCAGCCGCCGATGCCCACGACCAGCGCGGTGGTGCCGAGCCCGGCGAACTCGATGACCGGCAGGTACCAGGCCTGCGCCCGGACCGATCGCATGTGGGCGTCGTAGAGGTCGCGGCTGTCGACGTCGAAGCGGTCGATCTCGGTGGACTCGCGGCCGTAGGCCTGGATGACCCGGACCCCGCTGATGCCCTCCTGCAGCCGCGACAGGGTGTGGCCGATGCGGTCGCGAATCGGTGAGGTACGCCCGGTTGGACTCCCGCTGGAACCGGATGCTGGCCAGCACCACGAGCGGCAGGGCGACCAGGCAGACCAGGAGCGAGCTGCCACGACACGATGACCAGCACGATCAGCGAGAAGACGAGCAGCAGCGTGTTCATCGCGAACATGCAGCAGGCCCATCTGCACGAGCTCGGCCATCGAGTCGACGTCGGAGGTCATGCGCGACACCAGCACGCCGGCCTTCTCCCGGTCGTAGAACGGCATCGACAGGCGCTGCAGGTGGTCGAACACCCGGGTGCGCAGGTCGCGCAGGAACCCCTCGCCGGCCTTGCTCACCTCGACGATCAGGCGGCGGTACACGAAGTAGGTGGCGATGGCCGTGCACGACGTAGGCGATGACCGCCTCGTTGAGCCACGCGCGTGCTGCCTTCGCTGATGCCGTGGTCGATGCCGTACCGCACGAAGAGCGGTCCGGCGAGGGTCGATGCCGTCCACAGCACCATCAGGACGCGAGCTGACGATGACCTCGCGGCGGTAGGGGCGCAGCATCGGCCGCGGCCCGGCGCATCACCCACTCTGGCCTGCTCGCGATCGAGTGCGTCCTCCTCGGCGACGCCGGCCTCACCCCACATCGGACCGCCACCTCCTCCGGCAGTCGACGGTCCGTCGGCGCCGCGTCGATGCGGCCTCGGCCGCGGCGAGCACCTGGCGGTAGCGCGTCGCTGGTCGCCAGCAGCTCGGCGTGGGTGCCCTCGGCCACGACGCGGCCGGCGTCGAGCAGCACCACCCGGTCGGCCAGCGCGATGGTGGCCGGCCGGTGGGCGATCACGATGGTCGTGCGGCCCCGCATCACCTCGGTGAGCGCGTCGCGGATCTCGTGCTCCTTGGTGGGGTCGACCGACGAGGTGGCGTCGTCGAGGATCAGCACCCGGGGGTCGGCGAGGATGGCCCGGGCGATGGCGATGCGCTGGCGCTGGCCGCCCGACAGCGAGAAGCCCCGCTCGCCGATCTCGGTGGCGTAGCCGTCGGGCAGGGCCCGGATGAACTCGTCGGCGCCCGGCCAGGCGGGCGGCCCGCTCGATGCACCTCGTCGTCGGCGTCGGGGTCGGCGAAGGCGATGTTGTCGCCGATCGTGTCGCTGAACAGGAAGGTCTCCTCGAACACCAGCCCGATGGCGCGGCGCAGGTCGTGCACGCCGCACGCTCGGCCACGTCGACCCCGTCGATCAGGATGCGCCCGCCGTCGACGTCGTAGAAGCGCGGGCAGCAGCCGGGCGACGGTCGACTTGCCGCTGCCGGTGGCGCCGACGAGGGCCACCGACTCGCCGGCCGCGATGGTCGAGGTCGAAGTCGGTCGAGCACCGGCACGTCGCGCCCGGCCTCGTAGCCGAACGTCACGTCCTCGAACCGGACCTCGCCGTGCGGGCGTGACCGCCGGCAGCGCGGCACGGCGCCGGGGCTGGTCGACGATCCCGGGCTCGGTGGCCAGCACCGCCTGCACCCGCTGGGCCGAGGCCGCGGCCCGCTGGGCGCTGGCGATGATCATGCCGAGCAGCGCAGCGGCCAGATGAGCAGGCCGATGTAGATGTTGAACTCGACCAGGTCGCCGAGCGACAGCGTGCCGTCGAGCACCTGGTGACCGCCGTACGCAGAGCACGAGGATCAGCCCGATGTTGGGCAGCAGGTCGAGCGCCGGCAGGAAGCGGCCCCGCACCCGTGCCGCGGCCATCGACGCGTCGTAGACGTCGTCGGCCTCGGTGCGCAGCCGGGCCGCCTGCACGCCGCTGGGAGCCGAAGCCCTTCACCACCCGCACGCCGCTGACCGTCTCCTCGACGACCGACGCCAGCTCGGCCGACTCCCGCTGGATGGCCATCACCTCGGGGTGCAGGCGGGTGCTGAACCGCTTGGCCAGGTAGTTGACGAGCGGCAGCGAGCCGAGCGCCAGCAGCGCCAGCCACGGGTCGATCGTACACGAGGATCACGGTGACCGCCACGACCGTGACGAAGTTCGAGATGGTGAGCGGGATCATCACCACGAAGGACTGGATCTGCTGGAGGTCGGTGTTGGCCCGGCTCATGAGGTCGCCGGTCTGCACCCGGTCGTGGAACGCGAAGTGCAGCCGTTGGAGGTGGGCGAAGAGCCGGTCGCGCAGCGTGGCCTCGGTCTGGCGCGACACCTTGAAGGCCCAGTAGCGCCGCAGCCCGGTGAACAGTGCGGCGCACGCCGCGGCGAAGGCGATGGCGAGCGACCACGCGACCAGCGCCTGCGAGTCGCCCGGCGTGATGGCCTCGTTGATCGCGTTGCCGACGAGCCTCGGGACGCTGACCTTGGCCACGGTCCACAGCAGCCCGACGATGACCCCGACGGTGACCCCGAACCACTGGTCGCGCAGCGTGCCCACCGATCAGCCGCCAGCCCTCCCGTGGGGTGACGGGCGCGGCCGTGGCGGGCGCGGCGGTCTGGTCGGTCAGGCTGATGTCGGCTCCTCTCCCCCGGGTGCCACCCGGTCGGGCAGCCCCTTCGGCACGCTACCGGCGCGCCCCCTGCGAACCGAAACCGGTTGCGCTACATCTCGAGATGGTCGGTCAGGAGAGCAGGGCGGGCGCGAGCTCGCGCCAGATGGCGGGGATGGCGGCGTCGTCGGCGCCGAGCACCTGGAGGCACACGTGGTCGGCGCCGGCGTCGTGGTGAGCCTGGACCCGGGCACGGGCGGTGTCGATGTCACCCCACGCGACGATCGCGTCGGTCAAGGCGTCGTTGCCGCCGTCGGCGATGTCGTCGTCGGTCCACCCGAAGCGCTTCAGGTTGTTCGTGTAGTTCGGCAGCGTCGAGATAGATCGAGGTGTGCCGGCGGGCGATCTCACGGGCCACCGTCGGGTCGGTCTCGAGGACCACGGCCTGCTCGACGCAGAGCAGCGGTCCCTCGCCCAACGACCGCACGGGCCACGGCGGTGTGCTCGACCGGCACGAAGTACGGGTGCGCGCCGCTGGCCCGGGTGGCGGCCAGCTCCAGCATCTTGGGGCCGAGGGCGGCCAGCAGCCGCACCGGCTGGGTGGTCGGCTCGGCGGCCATGAAGAGCGACGAGTCCATGGCGTCGAGGTACGGGCGCATGCGGCTCAGCGGCTTCTCGTAGGAGTGGCCGCGGAGGTAGTCGACGGCCGGCTGGTGGCTGACGCCCAGACCGAGCAGGAACCGACCCGGGAAGGCCTCGGTGATGGTCTTGTGAGCCGACGCCATCGCCATGGCGTCGCGGGCCCAGATGCTGGCGATGCCGGTGCCGAGCACGATGTCGGACGATCCGGCCAGCAGCAGGCTCGACGCCACCAGCGGGTCACGGCCGACGGCTTCGGGGATCCAGACCGCTCCGTAGCCCAGCTCGGCGAGCTCGGCGACCTGGTCCTGGGCCGCCGACATGGGCATGGCGTCGAGCACATGGGTCCACAGGCCGATGCGGCCCGGGTCGACCGAGCGAGCGGGGGTTGGCGATGGGGTCGTCTCCATGGCCGCGCACCCTAGTGGTGCGTCAGGGGTACGGGTCAGGGGTACAGTCGGCGGCGTGTCGACCCTCCCCACGGAGACATCCTCGGAGACGCCCCCGGCTGCCTCGACCCTCCTGGCCGAACTGCCCACCCCACCTCCCGGTGGCGGAGGTCTCTCGGCGCCACCGGGCTCACCCAGAGCAGCGCGGCCGGCTCCCCGCCTGGGGCACGCCCGCGCTGCTCTTCGCCGGTGGCCTGGGCGCGTGCGCGTACGTCATCGCGGTCGACCCCAACCACTCCTCCGCCTATCCGCAGTGCCCCACCAAGCTGGTGACCGGGCTCGACTGCCCGCTGTGCGGCGCCACCCGGGCCGTGCACTCGCTGCTGCGTTCCGACCTGCGCGGCGCGCTCGACCACAACCTCCTGTTCGTGCTGCTGCTGCCCTTCATCGCCTACGCGTTCGTGGCGTGGACGGCCACCCGCATGGGCCACCCCATGAAACCGATCCCGATGTCGTCGAAGTGGGTCAACATCCCCCTCGCCGTCGTGCTCCTGGTGTTCACCGTCGTGCGCAACATCCACGGCCCCCTGCACTGGCTCAACTCCGCCACCGCCTGACCCGCAGCCTGAGCGACCGTCCTCGACCGGCGCGATCAGTCGATGCGGCGGAGCTGCTCGCGGTAGCGGGAGCCCCGAGCCGCGTAGGACGCGGCGGCCGTCTCGATCATGACGTCCTGGTGCTCGGAGGACGGGCGGAGCTTGGCCGGCACGCCCAACGCCATCATCCCGGCCGGCACCTCCATGCGGTTGGTCACCACCGCGTTCGATCCGACGAGCCCGCCGGTGCGCACGACAGCCCCGTGCAGCACCACCGAGCCGTTGCCGACGAGGGCACCGCTCTCGATGGTGCAGCCCTCGAGGTGCACCATGTGGCCGATCACGCAGCCGTCGCCCACCGTGGTCGGGAGGAGCGCGGTGGTGTGCAGGACGGTGCCGTCCTGGATGCTGGTGCGAGCGCCGACGAAGATCTCGCCGTCGTCGCCCCGCAGGACGGCGCCCGGCCAGATCGTGGACTCGGCGCCGATCGTCACGCTCCCGATGACCGTGCAGTCGGGATGGAGGTAGGCGGTCGGGTCGATGTTCGGCACCTGGTCGCCGAGGGCGTAGACAGCCATGGGGGTCGTGGGCTCCTAGAGCTGGAAGCGGCCGTAGCCGCCCCGGAAGAAGAGGAGGGGGCCGCCCTCGTGCAGGACGTCGAGGTCGGTCACCGCGCCCGACCACGATGTCGTGGTCACCGGACTCGACCACGTTCTCGAGCGTGCAGTCGATGTAGCCGAGGATGCCGGCCAGCAGCGGTGAGCCGTTGCCCGAGTGCTTCCACCCGACCTCGGCGAACTTGTCCTCGGCCTTGCTGGCGAACACCCGGCACACGTCCTCCTGGTCCTCGGCCAGCAGGTTGACGCAGAACGACCCGGCGGCCCGGACCTTGGGCCAGCTCGACGACGACTGCCCGGCGCAGAACAGCACCTGGGGAGGATCGAGCGAGAGCGAGGCGAAGGACCCGATGGCCATGCCGACCGGGACGCCGTCGTCATCGCGGTGATGACCGTGACGCCGGTCGGGAAGTGGCCGAGCACCTGGCGGTACTTGGCCGAGTCGAACGACGATGCATCGCTGGCGATGTCGGTCACGGCGGTGGCTCCTGGGAGGTCGGCCGCGGTGGCGGCGGAGACGGGCGACCGCAGAGACTAACGAGCCACGGCGCTGACGGTTCCCACCGACAACTTCACGCCCTCGCCGGCCGCGATGACCTCGGAGATGCCGGCGCGGGCGGCGCGGTCTCGGGCCTCGAGCAGGATGGAGTCGACCATGAGGTCGTCGTGGCTCGGATCGTGGTGGAACAGCGCGAGGCGGCGCACGCCGGCCTGGGCGGCGACGGCCACCGCGAACTCGGCGGTGCAGTGGCCCCAGTGGGTCTTCACCGCGAACTCGCTGCTCGTGTACTGGGCGTCGTGGATCAGCAGGTCGGCCCCCCGGCACAGGTCGAGCACCTCGTCGGTCACCTCGAGCGAGCCGTCGCTGGGGCTGCTGGTGATCGGAGATGTAGGCGAGCGACCACGCCCTTGTGCTCGATGCGGTAGCCGTTGGTCAGCCCGCAGTGCGGCACCGACCGGGCGGTGACGACGACGTCACCGATGGTGAAGCGGGTGTCGGTCACGGCGTGGAACGCCATCTCGCCGGGCAGTTCGGCCACCGAGATCGGGAAGTACGGCGGGGCCATGAACTCGTCGAAGGACGTCGGCAAGAGCCTCGGAGTCCTCTGCCGGCGGCGTAGACGTCGAGGCTCGAGCCCGGCCGGAGCACGGGGGCGAAGAAGGGCAGGCCCTGGATGTGGTCCCAGTGCAGGTGGGTCACCAGCGCGTGGCCGCGGAACGGCTGATCGGCCGGGAGGTCCTGGCCCCAGAAGCGAAGGCCGGTGCCGAGATCGAGGACGATCGGCTCCGAGCCGGGGATGTCGATGGCCACGCACGCGGTGTTGCCCCCGTATCGGCGATTCTCCTCGCACGAACACGGGGTCGAACCCCGAACTCCGTAGAACGTCACGTCCAACGAACGTCCACCCCCCGGTGAGAAACCAATGAGAAAGGCACAGTAATCACGGTTCCGGTCCGATGTCCCGCGATGTGACAACTGTCTCCGGGACTGGCCCGGGATCGACCCTACGTCATCAGGGCGGTGCGGAGGGTGCTCGCGGCGCCGTCAGCTCAGGGTGAGCGAGCCGTCCGGATGCTCGACCACCAGGCCGTCGCGCACGAGCGTGGCCACCACCGTCGCCGTCCGCTGCGGGTCGTCGGGCCAGCCGGCCCGGGTCGCGAGCTCCGACGGCTCGAGCCGCCGGCGTTCGCGGAGGGCGTCGACCAGTCGACCCCGTCCCTGTCGATCGGAGCCCTCGAAGCGCGACTGGCCTCGCGTGGTGCCGGCCGACCCTCGCGCCGGGTCCGTCTCGGGCGTCCCGTCCCGGTGCCATCGGCACGCCGTCGACACCGGGCACGACCCGCAACGCGGCGTGCGACTGGTGCAGATCGTCGCCCCGAGGTCGAGGACGGCCTGGTTCCACTCCCACCCCCGGCCCGCCGGCACCGCGGCGTCGGCCCGGGCCTGCACCTCTCGCAGGGTCAGCGTCCGACCCTCGGTGCGGGCCAGCACCCGCGCCGCGTTGACGTCCACGACCCCGACGTCACGCTCCCACGCGAAGGCCAGGAGCGCCCGCGCGGTGTACGGGCCGATCCCGGGCAGCGCCAGCAGCGAGGCGAGGTCGTCAGGCAGCCGGCCGGCGTGGCGATCGACCACGAGGACCGCGCAGCGGTGCAGGTTCACGGCCCGCCGGTTGTAGCCGAGTCCGGCCCACAGGGTCACGACGTCTCCCGGCGTCGCGACCGCGCAGCTGGCCACGGTCGGGAACCGCCCGAGGAACGCCTCGAACTTCGGCACGACCCGGGCCACCTGCGTCTGCTGCAGCATCAGCTCGCTGACCAGCACTGCCCACGGGTCGCGGGTTCGGCGCCACGGGAGGTCGCGCCGGGTCCGCTCGCTCCAGCCGAGCAGGGCGTCGCCGGCGCGGCTCAGACCTTGCCGCACCAGAAGACATCGGTGAAGTAGGGGAACACGAACGTGTCGCGGCCGGCCAGGTCCGGATGGGTGCGGGTGAGCGTACGGACCTCTTCGAGGCAGCCCGCCCGCTGGTCGTCAGGCAGGGCCGACACGAAGCTCGTCGACGCGGCCCGCTGCACGAGCAGGTCCGGGTCGATGGGCTGGTCGTAGGTGAAGCGCGCACGCTCGAGCGGGCCGAACCCTCCGGCATCGGCCACCACCGCAGGCCAGTCGGTGCCGTCGACGTAGGGCTTCCGGCCGGCCGCGGCCACGAGGACCTCGCCGAACCTGCGCACCCAGTCGACCCGCTCGTTGCGGACGTTCCAGACGAGCGCCAGCCGACCGTCCACCCGCAGCACGCGGTGCACCTCGGCCAGCGCCCGTGGGGCGTCGAACCAGTGGAAGGCCTGGGCCGACACGACCGCGTCGACGGAGGCGTCGCCGAGCGGCAGCTCCTCGGCGCGGCCGTCGAGGGCCTCCACCCCGGGCACCCGCACCACGAGCTCGTCACGCATGGCGGCGACCGGCTCGACGGCCACCAGCTCGGCCCCCGACGGCGCGATCAGCCGGGAGAACTTGCCGGTGCCGGCGGCCAGGTCGAGCACCCGTCGACCGGGCGCCAGACCGAGCACCTCGACCACCAGCTCGACCGCGGCCGCGGGATAGGAGGGACGAGCCTGCTCGTAGTCACCGGCGCCGCGCTCGAAGCCGACCGCGGCGGCCCGGTTGATGGCCGAGGGATCATCGGAACCGAACCGCCCCGGGTCGAGCGGGTCGACGGCGTCGCCCACGGCGGCTCAGGCCTCGGGCTCGGCCCAGATCGACTCGTCGTAGGGTCGACCGCGCGCCGGGGCGGAGTCGCGCTTCCACACCATGACCTTGCGTCGGAAGTAGCAGACCTCTTCGCCCCGCTGGTTGATGCCCTTGGTCTCGACCGACACGATCCCCCGGTCCGGCTTCGATGCCGACTCCTTGGTACCGAGCACCCGGGTCTCGGCGTAGATCGTGTCGCCGTGGAAGGTGGGCTTCTTGTGCGACAGCGTCTCGACCTCGAGGTTGGCGATGGCCGAACCGCTGACGTCGGGGACGCTCATGCCGAGCACCAGCGAGTACACGAGGTTGCCGACGACGAGGGGCTTGCCCATCGGGGACTCGTGCTCGGCGAACCAGTTGTTCGTGTGGGTGGGATGGTGGTTCATGGTGATCATGCAGAACAAGTGATCATCAGCCTCGGTGATCGTCTTGCCTGGCCAGTGCTTGTAGATGTCGCCGACCTTGAAATCCTCCAGGTAGCGGCCGAATGGTCGATCATGGATGGTCACGGGAAAACCTCGTAGCGTGAGACACTCCGAAGAACGAGCCCGGAGAGTGGCGGACAACAGGAGCCCGTTCAGGCTCCCATAGCGAGAGCCATCGGGGGGAATCCACACCACATGAGCGGGCGAAGCACGGAGCCGGAAGGGGTGGGGCTCGGGGACAGCACGTTCCTGGAGTCGCACGAGCGTCAGCTGCGCCTGTGGCGCATGACGATGCGCGCCCGCTACATCGCCATCGTCTCGGTCGCGCTCGTCGCCTGCCTGCCTCCCGCTGGTCCGCGGCGCTACTGGGTCGTCGCGTTCCTCCTCCTCGTCGTGCTGCCCTACAACTTCGTCAACGACCGGCTCATGCAACGCCGGGGCAACCTCAGCCCCACCTTGGCCTTCAGCGACCAGGTGCTCGTCGTCGCAGTGCTGGCGTTCGCCCCCGAGCTGGCACCGGCGGTCCTGCTCGTCTCCCTCGCGGTCGACGCGACCTCCGCTGTCGCGTTCGGGCGCCGGGTGGCCGCCCAGGCGGCCGCGGTCGGCGCCCTCGGCATGACCGGCGTGCTGGCCATCACGAACCCGGTGGGAGGGTGGCTGGCGTTCATGGTCTACCTCGTGGCGGCGGCCTTCCTGATCGCGGTGGTCGGTGGCGTGGCCGAGATCGAACGCGAGGTCCGAGGCCGCTACATCGAGCTGATGGGCGGCATCGATGCCGTCGTGTGGGAGCAGCTCACGCACAGCCCGACCACGCTCTACGTCAACCGTCGCACCGAGGAGCTGCTGGGCTATCCGGCGGCGTCCTGGCGCCTCCCCGGGTTCTGGGCCGACCACGTGCACCCCGAGGACGTCGAATGGGTGGCCGAACGCTACGTCGCGGCGGTGGCCGACGGCCGCAGCACCGAGATCGAGTACCGCTTCATCGCGGCCGACGGACGGGTCGTGCACCTGCACGACCGGATGCGGGTCGAGATCGACGAACGGCACATCGTCGCGCCGCGTCCGGGGCGTGATGATCGACGTCACCGACCGCAAGATCGCGCAGCAGCAGATGGACCAGTACCTCAACCTGGTCGAGCGGCTGCATGTGGCGCTGTTCGTGTTCGGGATGTCCGACCTGTCGCGATCCGAACTCGCTCACCCTGCTGGCGGTGAACCCGGCCGGTGCCGACCTCCTCGAACGGCGGCCCGAGGACATCATCGGGATGCGCTTCGCCGAGCTCCTCACCCTCGAGTGGGTGCCCGAGCGGCAGCTGATCCACGACTCGCTCGTCCGCGTGGTGCTCGAGGGCGAGGGCTTCATCTTCGACGACCTCCGGCTCAACCCCGACGATCCGACGATCCCGATCTTCTCGGCCAACGTGTTCCCGCTCCCCGATCGCAACGTGGGAGTGTCGCTGCAGGACGTCACCGACCGGGTCGTCGCGGCCGAGGTGCTGCGCCGCCAGGCGCTGCACGACGGGCTCACCGGCCTCCCCAACCGCACGCTGCTCAACGACCGTCTCCGCCACGCGCTGCAGCGCTCCTCGCAGCACCGCGGAGCCGGTCAGCCTGCTCGTGATGGACCTCGACCAGTTCAAGGAGGTCAACGACGCCCTCGGCCACGACCACGGCGACCGGCTGCTGATCGAGATGAGCCGCCGGCTGCAGCGAGAGCTCGACGGTCAGGCCGACACCGTCGCCCGCCTCGGCGGCGACGAGTTCGCGGTCCTGCTCACCGATGGACGGCAGCCTCGACGCGGCCAAGCAGGTGGCCGGCGCAGATCTCGCGGGCGCTCGAGGATCCGTTCCACCTCGGCGGCATCACGCCTGCAGGTCAACGCCAGCGTCGGCATCGCCGCCTACCCCGAGCACGCGGTCGACAGCGAGACGCTGGCCCGACGGGCCGACGTGGCCATGTACACGGCCAAGCGATCGGGCGGGGGGTCGGCCGTCTACTCCCCCGAGCACGACCAGTCGAGCGTGCGCCGGCTCGCCCTGCTCGGCGAGCTGCGCCGGGCGATCAGCGACGACGAGCTCGTGCTGCACTACCAACCGGCCGTCGACCTGCGCACCGGCGAGGTCTGCGGCGCCGAGGCGCTCGTGCGCTGGCAGCACCCGGCCCACGGTCTCATGCCACCGATCGAGTTCATCGAGCTGGCCGAGGTCTCGGGCCTGATCCAGCCGCTGACCCGGTGGGTGATCGCCCGCACCGTCGCCCAGATCTGCGCGTGGCAGACGACCGGGCCTCCGGCTCCCGGTGGCGGTCAACCTGTCGGTGCGCAACCTCTACGACCACGAGCTTGCGCCGGCTGGCTCGGCGACCTGCTTTCGGAGGCCGCGCTCGACGCGTCGATGCTCACGCTCGAGATCACCGAGAGCGAGCTGATGGACGACCCGCTCCACGCGATGGAGGTGCTCGGCAAGCTGAAGGCCCTCGGCGTGGCCACCAGCATCGACGACTTCGGCACCGGCTACTCGTCGCTCGCGTACCTGAAGAACCTGCCCGATCGACGAGCTGAAGATCGACCGCTCGTTCGTCGGCAGCATGGTCACCGACGAGAGCGACCTCACGATCGTGCGCTCGACCATCGACCTCAGCCACAACCTCGGGCTCGACGTGGTGGCCGAGGGCGTCGAGGACGCGGCCACGCTCGAGCAGCTCGCCGAGCATGGGCTGCGACCGGGCGCAGGGCTACTACGTGTCGCACCCGCTGCCGGCCGACGAGCTCCTGGCCTGGATCGGCACCCGACCGGAGCGACATGCCTTCGTCGACGTGCTCGAGGCGGGCCGCGACCGCCGGTGGCAGGCGATCTGATCGCTGCGTCCTGCCCCGTTGACCTGTCCTGCCTCGGCGCTGGGGTGACGACAGGATCGAAAGGGCCGAACGTCCTATTCAGCTGAGCGGCCCGGGGTGTCACGGTGTGTGCAACGACTCACCCCGAGGAACGTGATGGATCGCTGCCACACCCACATCGATCACATGGCCGGCGGCACCTGTCGCACCTGCATGGACGACTTCTGCGAACCGTGCCTCGTGTACGCCTACGGCCGGGCCAAGTCGCCGTACTGCCTGCGCTGCGCCCTCCTGGCGCTCGGCACCACGCCCACCCCGGCCTGGCTGGTCGAGAACGGCGTCTCGGCCTGACTCCGAGCAGGTCCTCCGGCTGGAGTGGGGTGGCTACCGATCGGTAACCTCTGGCCATGACTGCCGACCTCTCCTCCGCCAAGGCTGTGATCGACCTCGCCCACGAGGTGGTCGACTCCGCCACCCGGGCCCTCGCGGCGAGCGGCACCCTCGACACCGACCAGGTGCTGGCCTACGACCTGGCCCACGCCGCGGCGGCGGTGGCGACCGCGCGGGCCATGCTCGGCTACGGCGAGAAGGGCGACCTCGAGGCCGACATGGCCTGCGCCTTCGTCGCCGACGCGGTGGCCGACCTGGCCGCCAAGCTCTGCGGCCGCGAGGCCGAGTGGGGCGTCGAGCCCGGGGCCCTCGACGAGGCCCGCGGCGTTCGTCGCCACCTACCGCGACCCGGCCTTCCTGGCCGGACTGGCCGGACGAAGCCGGACCCCGCCACCTCGACGCCGACTTCGAGATGGTGCAGGACACGTTCCGTCGCTTCGCCGACGAGAAGATCCGGCCCGTCGCCGAGCACATCCACCGCTACAACGAGGACATCCCCGAGGAGATCATCTCCGGGCTCGCCGAGATGGGCGGCTTCGGCCTGTCGGTGCCCGGCCGAGTACGGCGGCTACAGCGAGGGCGGCGAGAGCGAGTACATCGCGCATGGTCGTGGCCACCGAGGAGCTGTCGCGGGGCTCGCTCGGCGTGGGCGGCTCGCTGATCACCCGGCCCGAGATCCTGACCCGGGCGCTGCTGGCCGGCGGCACCGAGGAGCAGAAGCACGCGTGGCTGCCCCGGCTGGCCACCGCCGAGGTCATGGCCGCGGTCGCCGTCACCGAGCCCGACTTCGGCTCCGACGTGGCCGGCGTGAAGGTCACCGCCACCCCGACCGACGGCGGCTGGCTCATCAACGGCGTCAAGACCTGGTGCACCTTCGGCGCCCGCGCCGACGTGCTCATGCTGCTGGCCCGCACCGACCCCGACCGCTCGAAGACCCACCGCGGCCTGTCGATGTTCATCGTGCCCAAGCCGGTGGCCGACGGCCACGGCTTCGAGTTCGTGCAGGAGGCCGGCGCGGACGCCGGTGCCGACGGCCGGGGCGCTCCCGGCGGCGCCAAGATGGAGGGCCGCCCGATCGACACCATCGGCTACCGGGGCATGCACTCCTACGAGATCGCCTTCGACAACTGGTTCGTGCCGGCCGAGAACCAGATCGGCCTCGACGACGGCCTCGGCAAGGGCTTCTACTACCAGATGGCCGGCTTCGAGAACGGCCGGCTGCAGACCGCGGCCCGCGCCGTCGGCGTCATGCAGGCCGCCTACGAGGAGGCCCGCCAGTACGCCCAGGACCGCGTCGTGTTCGGCCAGCCGATCGGCGAGTACCAGCTGACCCAGGCCAAGCTCGGCCGCATGGCCGTGGTCATCCAGGCCGCCCGCCAGTTCGCCTACGACGTGGCCCGCATGATGGCCCGGGGCGAGGGCCAGCTCGAGGCGTCCATGGTCAAGGCCTACGTCTGCAAGGCCGCCGAGTGGGTCACCCGCGAGGCCATGCAGATCCACGGCGGCTTCGGCTACGCCGAGGAGTACCCGGTCAGCCGCTACTTCGTCGACGCCCGGGTGCTGTCGATCTTCGAGGGCGCCGACGAGACCCTCTGCCTCAAGGTCATCGCCCGCCGCCTCGTCGACAACGTCGAGTAGCGAGCCCTACACGACTGCAGCGAGGTCGCTGGGGAGGAGCTGCTCGTCGAGCAGGCGGGCGAACTTCTGCGGGTCGTCGCCCGGCGAACGACCGGCACAGCGGCAGGCCCTCGAGGTAGCACGAGATGTAGGCCCGCCACGTCGGGTCGGTGAGGAACTCGAGCATCTTGGCCGCCCGGTCGCGACGCATCAGGCCCCAGCGCTCGGCGTAGGCGATGGCGTCGTCGGCCGAGGCGCCGTGCTCGTGCAGCAGGAAGGCGACGTTGCCCCGCACGTTGTCGAGCGCCTCGCCGGCCACCGACACCGCAGCCACGACCTCGGGGTCGTAGGGGACGCCGAGCGGGCGGAGGTGCTCGGCCACCACCGGCTCCGGGCGTTCCCCGGCGATGACCTCGAGCGCGAGGTCGGCCAGGCCCTCGGCGAGCAGGCACTGCGGCGTGCCGACCAGGAAGATCGTCTCCTCGAGGTGGCCGCGCGTGCGCACCAGGCCGACCTCCTTGCGGGAGTGCTCGGTGTGGTGCCCGGGATAGGCCTCGTGGGCGACGAGGTGGGCGATCGACGTGCTCAGCACCGGCAGGTCGACGTTGATGGCCACCCGGCTGCGCAGGTCGCCGAGGTAGTAGTTGAAGCCGGACCACGGCTTGTCGGTGGCCAGCTCCCAGTCGATGTGCTCGCCGTCGGGCAGCCCGAACACGCTTGCGGGTGCGCTCGCGGAAGTCGTCGGCCAGCGAGTCGATCACCGAGCGCAGCTTCTCGGGCGGGATGGCCTGGGCCTCGCGCCAGGCGACGAACCGCTCGGCCAGCGGGCCCGACCCGGGCAGCACCTCGTCGAGGCGGCGGTGGGCCTGCTCGAACTCGCTCTCGTCGCGCATGGTCGGCCGCACGCCGTAGCAGCGCTCGACCTCGTCGGCGTAGGCGATGTCGTCGCCGGCCAGCTTGCGGGCCGAGGTGTGCAGGCCGACGACCTGGCCCCGCAGCCAGTGGCGTCGGACCGGACCGAGGTCGGGCTCGCCGGCCCCGGCGTCGAGGTCGCCGATCAGGTCGGCCGCGTCGGACGCCAGCGACACGGGAGCCCGCAGCGGTTCGGCCGCTCACCCGGTCGGCGATGCCGGGCGGGCCGTAGTAGGCGTCGACGAAGCCGTCGACGTGACGGCCGAGGCGCAGACCCAGCTCGAGGTAGCGCTCGACCGGCGAGGGCGTCGTCATCGGTTCAGTCGAGGGCGCCGCGGAGGAACGACAGGGACTGGGTCCAGGTGCGCTCGGCGGTCTCCGCGTCGTACACCTCGGGTCGGGTGTCGTTGAAGAAGGCGTGGTCGACGCCGGGGTGGACGAGGAACTCGGCGTCCTTGCCGAGAGCCTTCAGCTGCCCCTCGAGCTCACGGGCCTTGTCCGGGGTGAACATGCCGTCGTTCTCGGCGAAGTGGCCGAGCACCGGCGCATCGAGCTGCGACCAGTCGGGGTTGGCGTGCTCCCACGGGATGATCCCGTAGTAGGGCACGCACGCGCCGATGCCGTCGGGGCGCTGGGTGGCCAGCATCAGCGCCAGGCCTCCGCCCATGCAGAACCCGACGACGCCGACCCGCTGGGACTTGACCGACGGCTGCTGGCGGAGGAAGTCGACCGCGCCGCTCATGTCCTTGGCCGCCTGATCGAGGTTGAGCGCCATCATCAGCTTGCCGGCCTCGTCGGGCTCGGAGTTGCTGACGCCACCCCGTGGTACAGGTCCGGCGCCAGCGCAGTGAACCCGGCAGCCGCGAAGCGATCGCACAGGTCCTTGATGTGATCGACGAGACCCCACCACTCCTGGATCACGATGACCCCGGGCCCGGACCCCTCGTTCGGCACGGCGAGGTAGCCACCTGCGGTGTGCCCGTTGCTCGGAAACTCGACCAGTTCACCCATGGCCGCGAACCCTATCGACAACTCCCGGCCGAGATCTCGCTCCTGCGCCAGATCTCGGGCCAGATCTCAGGCCAGATGTCAGTACGGTCCGGTAGGCGCCGGCGCGGTCAGATGATGTTGCCCTTGAACAGCTCGGGGGCGATCGGGCAGTCGATCCGCTGCAGCGCGTCGGTGACCGACTCCGGCCCACGGGGGCCGATCATGCGGTCGACGAGGTCGAGCGGGACGATCTCGTCGTCGGCGTCCCACGGGTCGTCGACCTCGACCCGCTGGCGCAGCCCGTCCCACATGCGCTGCGGCAGCAACCGGCCGACTCCCGCCACCAGCCAGACGGGGATGCCGGCGTGGCGGGCCACGGCCGCGGCGGCACGCGAGCCGCTCACGGCCAGGAACTCCGTGGGGCCGATGGCCGGGGACTCGAGCAGCACGACCGCACTGGCCGCCACGGCCGCGCCGAGCCCGACCTGGGGGACGTCGGTGGCCTCGACGTCGGACCGCCACAGCCGACTGACGAAGCCCGAGGCCTCGCCCCCGGTGTCGACGGCGAGCACCTCGATGTCACCCCGGCGGGGCAGGGCCTCGGCGATCTCGTCGGGCCAGCCGAGCACCGTGACGACCGCGTCCTCGGGCAGGGCGTGGGCCAGCAGGCCAGCCGTCGGGTCGGCCTGCATCTCGCCCGCGGCGGCCCAGATCTCGCTGCTGGCATCCCCTGCGGTCAGAACCCGGGCCCCGAACCAGACGAGCGGACCCGACGTCGGCTGGCGCGACACGATGCGCCGACAGGCCGTGACCAGGCCCTGTGGGTCCGAGCCGAAGCTGGCCAGCGCCGCTGCGGTCTCCTGCACGAGCGCCCGCTGGGGCGCGCCCGAGGCGCGGGCGACGTAGCGAAGGCGTTCGATCGGGTGCACCCGGCCGACGTTACCGTCGACCGGGTGCCGCGACGCAGCCGTGAACGCGGTGGTGGAGAGCTCAGAGGCCGGGCTTGAACACCATCAGGTAGACGAGCACGAGCAGGAGCAGGTGCGAGATGCCCGTGAACATCGGCAGGCGGGCCTCGGCCCCGGCATCACCGGCGGCGACCTTCTTCTCGGTGGCGGCCACGCCGAACCACAGCACGGCCAGCTCGACGATCCAGAGCAGGATGGCGATGCCCACCCATCGCTGCTTGAACTCCCATTGCTTGTCGCTCATACCGATCATGGCGAAGCCGAGGATGCCGGCCACGGCCAGGGCCGGCACCGCGATGCGCTGGAGGTAGGTGGCCATGGCTCCGGCCACCGGGCGGGCCGCGCCCTCGGCCCGGCTCAGCATCGGCGCCGCGAACAGGGCGCCGAACGCCACGAACATCAAGACGATGTGCACGATCAGCACGATCTTGTAGCCGGCCGCTTCGGTGGTAGCCAGAACCATGTGGAGCCTCCAGGTCGGGCCGCAACGGGCGCCGGTGAGTGTGCTCAGCGGAACCTAGTCGCGCTACGTTCTCCGCCGTGGCCACCGACGTTCCCGCCGATCTCGTCCTGTCTCCGATCGCCCGCGAGGCTCGCACGGTCGCCGAGTGGACGACGATGTTCCACCTCGCGATCGTGGTGCTCGACCCGTACACGTACGAGAGCTCGTGGATCCTCGACACCGGGGCCCGCATCCTGCGTGACTACGCCGCCGCCGACTGCCGGGTCGCCTTCCTCGTCACCGCCGACGAGGACGACGCGAGCAGTTCCTCGGCCCGCTCCTGCAGGAGTTCCTGGCCTTCACCGATCCCGAGCGGACCGCGGTCGAAGAGCTTCGGGCTCGAACTGCTGCCCGCGCTCGTCCACATCAACCAGCACCATGCGGTCGAGGCCACCGCCGAGGGCTGGGACCCCGAGCAGTGGCGGGCCGTGGCCGAGAACCTCTCGACCCGCATGAGCTGGACCACGCCGGTCATCCCGGCGGCCGGCGACCCGGCGCCCTTCGCCGGCTCCCCCGCCCTGGGGTAGCACAGGTCGGCTGTAGCAGGCCGGCCAGATCAGCGCGCTAGATCAGGCCGCCACGGGTCATCGAGATGACGTCGAGGGCCCGGTCGAGCTCGTCCTCGGTCATGAGTCCCTGTTCGAGCACGAGCTCGCGGATGCTGCGACCCGAGCGCACCGATTCCTTGATGATCTCGGCCGACTTCTCGTAGCCGATGTAGGGGTTGAGCGACGTGCCGATCGACGGTGACGCCTCGGCGTAGGCCTTGAGCCGCTCGACGTTGGCCTCGATGCCGTCGATGCACCGGTCGGCGAACAGCCGGCTCACGTTGGTCAGCAGCCGGATCGACTCGAGCAGGTTGCGGGCCATCATCGGCATGAAGACGTTGAGCTCGAACGCGCCCTGCGTGCCGCCGAAGGCGACGGCCGCGTCGTTGCCGATGACCTGCGCCCCGACCTGGGTGACGGCCTCGGGGATCACCGGGTTGACCTTGCCCGGCATGATCGAGCTGCCCGGCTGCAGATCGGGCAGGCGGATCTCGGCCAGCCCGGCGCGGGGCCCGCTGCCCATCCAGCGCAGGTCGTTGGCGATCTTGATCAGCGCGACCGCCAGCGTGCGCAGCTGACCCGACGCCTCGACCAGCGCGTCACGGGCGCCCTGGGCGGCGAAGTGGTCGGGGGCCTCGGTCAGCGGCAGCCCGGTGCGGACCACGAGTCGGCTGATCACCGCGGTCGCGAACCCGGGTGGGGCGTTGATGCCTGTGCCGACCGCGGTGCCGCCGAGGGGCAGCTCGCCGACGCGGGGCAGCGCCTGTTCGATGCGGGTGGCGGCTTGCTGGACCTGGCTCGCGTAGCCGCCGAACTCCTGGCCGAGGGTGACCGGCGTGGCGTCCATGAGGTGGGTGCGGCCCGACTTCACGACCTCCGCGAACTCGTGCTGCTTGCGGCGCAGCGCGTCCTCGAGGTGGGCCAGCGCGGGCAGCAGGTCGATGGCGATGGCCTCGACGACGGCCAGGTGGATGGCCGACGGGAACACGTCGTTCGACGACTGCGAGGCGTTGACCTGGTCGTTCGGGTGCACCGCTCCGGGGTCGCCGAGGCGCTCGCCGGCCAGGGTGGCGATGACCTCGTTGGCGTTCATGTTCGACGACGTGCCCGATCCGGTCTGGAACACGTCGACCGGGAACTCGTCGTCCCATGCCCCCGTCGCCACCTCGTCGGCCGCCGCACCGATGGCCGCGCCGATGCGGTCGTCGACCTGCGGGACCGCGCCCAGCGTGGCGTTCACCCTGGCCGCCTCGCCCTTGATCAGGGCGAGGGCCCGGATCAGGCGGCGCTCGATCGGCTGGCCCGAGATCGGGAAGTTCTCGACCGCCCGTTGGGTCTGCGCCCCGTACTTCGCCTGCGCCGGCACCAGCACCTCGCCCATCGAGTCGTGCTCGACCCGGGTGGGTGCCAGATCGGGGAGCTCGGCGGCGGTGGCTCGGCGGGGATCGGTCATGGTCGAGAACCTATCCAGGTCGAACTCCTCGCGACTCCCCAGGCCTCGCACAGCGTCGTCACAGGCGGGCTGTCGATGATGGATCCATCGCCGACCTGGCCGGGTCTCCCAGCCCCTCCCCTCTCGCAGTGGGGCCAGGTCGGCGCCCCGAGTCGGTCCGGCCCTCCCGCCACCGTGCGCCGGACCGGCCCGGGGCCTCCTCGGTGCCCAGTCAGTCAGTCAGTCAGTCAGTCAGTCAGTCGGTCAGTGCGTAGCCCCGGAAGAAGGCCCAGATCGCGGCGCTGGCGTCGACCTCGTAGGTGGTCGTCGCCATCATCTGGTGCCGCGGGTTCGACGGGTCGTTGACGCCTTTCAGCACGGGGCTGCCGGGCCACGTGTGCCCGCCGTCGGACACGACGAAGAACCGGATGGTGCTCTCGGGTGTGCACTCGGTGAACACTCGCTCCTCGACGTCGGTGTCGGCCGACCCGACGGCGAAGATCGTCGGGTCCGGGTTGCACCCGTCGTGCGCGGCCCACTCGCCCACGACCTGCTCGACAGGAGGGAAGCCCTGGGTGTTGGCCGGCGGCGCGGTCGGCGGCGGGGGCACGGTGCCGCCCGTCCCGCCCCCACCGAGACCGGTCAGCAGCGGACCGAGGCCGCCGTAGAAGGGCAGCACGTTGTCGTTCTTGCCCCAGAACACGATCATCGGAATGGGTCGGGCCGTGTTGCAGTCCGTGGGCTGGCGGATGCCCGACACCAGGCCGACTGCGGCGATCTGGTCGCTCATCTGGCAGGCCAGGGTCGTCGACATGATGCCGCCGTTGGAGATGCCGGCCGAGTAGACCCGGGCCAGGTCCAGGCAGGTGGCGGCGCCGATGGCGTCGATCATCGCCTTGAAGAACGGGATGTCGGCGTTGCCCGGCTGGTTCTGGAAGGCCCAGCGATTGTCGAGGCCCTGAGGGGTCGCCACCATGAAGCCCTCGGTCTCGGCCAGTGCCTCGAACCCGGACACGGCCACCTGCGCGTCGATGTTGCTGGTCAGCCCGTGGATGTTGAACGTCATCGGCAACGGATCGCCCGTGGTGGCCGAGGCCGGGATGAACAGCCGGTACTGCCGCTCGGTGCCGCTGACCGAGAGCGTCAACGTGTTCGGGCCGGCAGGCACGGTGTTGGGCGCGCTGCAGCCAGGCGACGGACGGGCCGGCGCGTCGGACACCGCGGTCGGCAGCACCGAGACCTCGTCGGCGGCAGCGGTGGTATCGGTCGCCGCGGTGTCGTCGGTTCCGGTGACCTTGCTCGAGCTGCACGCCACCGTCGCCGTCAGCACGATCAGCGCCAGCGCGATCCCTGCGATGCGCGTCGTGCGCTTCCTCGACATCGGTTCCCCCTCGGACGAATGCGTCGCCGACGCTACCCCGCAGGTTCCGTGGCCGGATCACCGCGCCCGGAAGTCGAGACCGTGCTGCGGCGGCTACGCCATGGCCACGAGGTCGAGGAGGCCGTCGTCCCAGTAGTCGAGCTCTCCCTCGGGCATGGTGAGCACGCGGTCGGGGTGCAGGGCCTCGACGAACTCGCGGTCGTGGCTGACGATGACCATGGTGCCCGGCCACGCCGCGAGCGCTTCGGCAGTGGCGATGCGGGAGCCGGGATCGAGGTTGTTGGTGGGCTCGTCGAGGAAGAGCAGGTTGTGGCGACCGGCCACCAGCTGAGCCAGTACGAGCTTGGTCTTCTCGCCGCCAGAGAGCGTGCCCGACGGGCGGAACACGATGTCGCCGGTGAGGCCGAACATGCCGAGCAGCCCGCGGATCTCGGTGTCGGGGATGGTGGCGTGGTCGCGGATCTGCTCGATCAGCGACCGCGACGGGTCGAGCAGGTCGTGCTCCTGGGCGTAGTAGCCGTGGTCCACCTGGTGGCCGTAGCGCACCTTGCCGAGATCGGGTTCGGCTACGCCGGCCAGGATTCGCAGCAGCGAGGTCTTGCCGGCGCCGTTGAGTCCCATCACCAGCAAGCGCTCGCCGCGGGCGACGGAGAACGTGACCGAGTCGAACACGTCGACCTTGCCGTAGGAGCGGGCCAGGTCGTCGACCTCCAGCACGGTGCGGCCGGCCGCTGGCGGCTCGGGGAAGCGCACGTGCAGCTGGCGGCGCTTGGCCGGACCCTCGGCCGCGGACCGCTCGAGCTTGGCCACCCTGGTGTCGAGCGACTTGGCCGTCTTCGCCCGCTTGGCCGTCTGCCCCCGCATCGAGTCGGCCAGGTTGCTGAGCCGGGCGATCTCGGTCTGCTCCCGGTCGACCTGGCGCGTCAGCTGCTGCTCGTCGCGCTCACGGTTGCGGAGGTACTGGCTGTAGGTGCCCTTGTACTCGGTGAGGTCGCCGGTGTCGTCGTTGCCGTGGCGCTCGAGGTGGATGACCCGGGTGATGGCCTCGTCGAGCAGGTCGAGGTCGTGGCTGATCACGAGCAGGGCGCCGCGGTAGCGACGGATGTAGTCGAGCAGCCAGCCCTTGGCATCGGAGTCGAGGTGGTTGGTGGGCTCGTCGAGCAGCAGCACGTCGCTGCCGGCGAACAGGATGCGGGCCAGCTCGACTCGGCGCCGCTGCCCACCGCTCAGCGAACCGAGCGCGTTGTCGAGCGCGCCCTTGGCCAGCCCGAGGCCGTCGGCCAGACGGTGCGCCTCGCTCTCGGCCGCATAGCCACCGTCGATCCGGAAGCGCTCCTCGGCCTTCGAGTAGCGCTCGATCCGGTCGTCGTTGGCGTTCTCCTCGACGGCCAGGCGCAGCTTCTCGAGCCGGGCCGCCGCCTGGTCGAAGCCCCGGCCCGACAGCACGTGGCTGAGGGCGGTGGCCCGTTCGTCGATGCCGTCCATGCGCGGGTCCTGCGAGAGGTAGCCGAGGCCACCGGTGATCTGCACGATCCCCCGGAACGGGTCCTGCTCGCCCGACAGCACCCGCAGCATCGAGGTCTTGCCGGCGCCGTTGCGGCCCGTGATGCCGACCTTGTCGCCGGGACGCACGCTGAAGCTGGCGTTGGCCAGCGTGACCACGCCTCCCACCTCGACCGACAGCTCGCGCACCTGCAACATGGCCGACAGTGTGGTCGGTCGCGGCGTGCGTTCCTATTCGATAGCGGGTCGCCCCGACGCCCTATCGCGTCGCCCCCTGCCGTTCTTGCGCAGATAACACCTCGTTCGGGGCGGATTATCTACGCAAGTTCGCCCGGAGGGGTGGGGGGCCGAGGGGGTGGGATCAGTTGACCTGCTTGTCGCGGCCCTCCCAGTAGGGCTGGCGCAGCTTGTACTTCTGCAGCTTGCCGGTGGCGGTGCGGGCCAGCTCGTCGCGGAACTCGATGCGGGTCGGGCACTTGTAGTGCGCGAGCTGACCACGGGTGTGCTCGATCAGCTCGGCCTCGGTGACCTCGGAGCCGTCGGCCACCACCACCAGCGCGATCACGGTCTCGCCCCACTTCTCGTCGGGCACGCCGATGACCGCCACCTCGGCCACCGCGGGGTGGCTGAAGATGCGGTCCTCGACCTCGATCGACGACACGTTCTCGCCGCCCGAGATGATCACGTCCTTCTTGCGGTCGGCGATGGTGAGGTAGCCGCCGTCGTCGATGTAGCCACCGTCGCCGGTGTGGAACCAGCCGCCGTCGAGCGCGTCGGCCGTGGCGTCCGGGTTCTCCCAGTAGCCCTCGAGCACGACGTTCGACCGGGCCAGCACCTCGCCCTCGTCGTCGGTCTTCAGGGTGACGCCCAGCGCAGGGACGCCGGCCCGGGCGAGCAGACCGGCCCGCTCGGTGGCGGACAGGTCGTCCCACTCCTCACGACCCCGGTTGATGGTGAGCAGCGGGGCGGTCTCGGTGAGGCCGTAGATCTGGATGAACTCCCAGCCCAGCTCGGTCTCGACCCGCTCGATCGTGCGGGTGGGCGGCGGTGCGCCGGCCACGACGATGCGGGTGCGAGCCGGCGCCGGGGATGGGCCCGTCCCAGCGTGGCCGCGGCCTCGAGGATCATCGCCACCACGGCCGGCGCACCGCACATCAGGGTGACGCCCTCGGCCTCGACCCGCCGCAGGATCTCGGCGCCGTCGACCTTGCGCAGCACGACGTGGCGCACGCCCATGCCGGTGACGGCGTAGGGCATGCCCCAGCCGTTGCAGTGGAACATCGGCAGCGTGTGCAGGTAGACGTCGCGGTCGCTGACGCCCGGCGTGCCAGCCGAACGTGGCCGCGTTGACCCACAGGTTGCGGTGGGTCATCTGCACGCCCTTGGGCCGCGCCGTCGTGCCCGACGTGTAGTTGATGGTGGCGGTGGCGTCCTCGTCGGGCTCCCACGGCTCGGGCTCGACGCCCTCGAGGTAGATCTGATCGTCGTCGCTGCCCCAGCACGAAGGTGTGGTCGCACGTCGATGCCCTTCGACCACGTCGACCAGCTCGGGGTCGACGAGCAGCACCGTGGCCCCGCAGTGCTCGACGATGTAGGCGATCTCGTCGCGGGCCAGGCGGAAGTTGATGGGCACGTAGACCCGACCCCAGGCGCTCACGCCGTAGAACCCGGCCAGCAGCCGGGCCGAGTTCTGCGACACGATCGCCACCCGCGCGCCCTGCGGCACGCCGAGCTGGTCGAGCCGGGCGGCCTGCGCCTGGGCCAGCTCGTGGAGCCGGCGGTAGGTGACCCGACCCAGCGATCCGGCGGGCTGGTCGGGCTCGTCGACCGCCGCGACGCGATCGCCGTACACGAGCACTGCCCGCTCGATGTGGTCACGGATGGTCAACGGCACCTTCACGGCAGATCCCCCTCGGTCATGCGATCGTGCGTCCTGCGCGTGCTGCCTTCTTCGCGTCCGTCGACCGCACGTTACGCGTGACGGCCCCGGTCGTGTCGAGGTCGATGGCTACGCTCGGCCGAATCCCGCTCCTCTTCGCGCTGGAGGCACCCTTCATGCCCACCGACCTTCCGCCCGAGGTCCGCAGCCTGCTCGAGGGACCGAACTTCGTGCACCTCGCCACAGTCGATGCGCACGGCATCCCGCAGAGCATGCCCGTGTGGGTCGGGCTCGAGGGCGACCACGTGCTCGTGTGCACGGGAGTCACCACCGAGAAGGCGCGCAACTCGGCCCACAACCCCCACGTCGCTCTGTCGGTGACGAACCACGAGAACCCCTACGAGACGGCCTCGCTGCGGGGCACGGTCGTCGAGATCCGCAACGACGACGACCTGGCCGACATGGACCCGATCTCGATGGTGTACACCGGCAAGCCGTTCCCGTTCCGGGCACCCGGCCGGGTCACGCTCGTGATCGCGATCGACACCGTCCGCCACGGGGTCCTGCCCTTCGAGCACACACCCGGCTGACTCGATGGAGCTGATCGGCATCAGTGGACGAGGCTGGCCACCAGGTTGATGGTCACCGCGATGATCACCGTGCCGAACAGGTACGAGAGCAGGCTGTGGCCGAGCAGGCTCCGCCGCACGACGTTGCTCTCGATGTTCGTGTCGGACACCTGGTAGGTCATGCCGATGGTGAAGGCGACGTACGCGAAGTCGCGGTAGTCGGGCGGCTGATCGCCCGGGAAGTCGATGCCACCGTCCTCGTCCACGTAGTAGAGCCGGGCGTAGTGCAAGGCGTAGAGGGTGTGGATGAGCGCCCACGACAGCAGCACGGTTGCCACGGTCATCACCGCCAGCACGTCGCCCAGCGCGCCGCCCTCGCTGCGGGCCTTCAGCACACCCAGTCCGGCCCCGGCCAGGCTGGCCAGCGCGGCGATCGTCAGGAACACGCGTCGGCGTGTCGCTGCGGCTGTCGTCCTGCCGCGTGGCGGCTGCGGCGGTGGCCACCGCGTCGAAGCGCCAGATCTTCAGCCACACCGCGGCCATGAAGGCGACGGCGAACCCGCACCACCCGGCCAGCACCGTCAGCTGCCACGGGGCGAGCCAGACGAAGGCGAGGGCGACGACGCCTCCGCAGAGCATCGCGACGACGAGTCGCAGCTCCCGTTCGAAGCCGGCCGACCGGGCCCTGCTCAACGGGCGACCCAACCCCCGTCGACCGCAACGGTCTGGCCGGTGACGTAGCTGCTGGCCGAGCTGGCCAGGAAGAGCAGCGCCCCGTCGAGCTCGTGCGCCTCGCCACCTCGACCCATCGGCGCGTTGCGCTTGATGAACGCCAGCGCGCTGTCGTCGGTCCACATGTCCGCGGTGAGCTCGCTCGGGAACCAGCCCGGCGCGATGGCGTTGACCCGTACCCCCTTGCGCGCCCACTCGACGGCCATCTCGCGGGTGAGGTTCACCACCGCTCCCTTCGACGCGGTGTAGCTGGCCTGCTTGATCGGTGCCGATGCCACCAGGCCGAGGATCGACGACACGTTGATGATCGAGCCCGACCCCTGTGCGAGCATCTGGCGGCCGACGAGCTGGCTCAGCAGGAACAGCGCGTTCAGGTTCACGTCGATGACCCGGCGGAAGTCTGCGATGGGTTCGTCCTCGGCCGCCATCACGTTGCTGATGCCGGCGTTGTTCACCAGCACGTCGATGCGGCCGAACCGTTCGAGCGTGGTGGCGACGAGGATCTCGAGGTCGGCATCGATCGACACGTCGCACTCGACCGCGACCGAGCCCGGCAGCCGCCCGACGAGCGCCTCGAGCCGGTCGAGTCGGCGGGCCGCGACAACGACTGTGGCCCCGGCCGCGTGCAGCACCTCGGCGAAGCGCACGCCGAGACCACTCGAGGCGCCGGTGACGATGGCGACCTGGTCGTCGAGCCGGAACGCCCCGAGCGGATCGGGCAGCGGATCGGCGTGGGAAGCTGCCCGCGAAGATGAATCAGTGGTCAAAGTTGGCCTCTCAGGCGTATCTGGCTCGTCAGATCGGCATCCGGCGAGCGAATCAGTCGAAATCTCATGCGTTCTTGTGCCATCTCAATCCTCCCGCCTAAGGTGTCGTCATACGGGCGGCGGAGCCCGCAGTGCGTCGGTCGGCCGGGTCTCCCGGCCTCTCACGCCAGCCAGGTCAGGTCAGACCCGGCCGACCCACGCGTCCTCTGCCACCTCCGATGCGGATCGGTCCAGTCGACCGAGGAGAGGCCACGTCCACACCATGCACACCAGATCCCGACCTCTCCCACGGACCACGGCCTTCCTCATCGCGACGGCCCTGACCGTACTTCTGGCCGCACCCTCCTGCGGCTCCTCCGACTCGCCGGCTGATCCCCCCTCCACGCATTCCGCTCCGCCCGAGACCTCAGTCCCGACCTCGCCATCGATCCGCCTGCTACGGACGCAGGCACTCTGGATCCCGAACAGAGCAGTGCTCGCTGCGTATCAGGAGTTCTGGGACGTGTACCTGAAGGCGAGCGACCCTCCCGAACCCCGACATCTCCGGACCTGTCGATGGTCGCGACCGGCAGCCGAGTTGCGACACTGTACGGGCAGCGCTGGCGGCGAAGGTGGCCGACGGAACCGTCGACTCGACTACCTCCGAACTCTCGACGTACCGACCATCAGATCGTGAGCTACACGGCAGTCGCAGGCACGACTGCGAGTCGTTCTCGACTGCGCCGTTGACGACGCTCAGGTCGTGAATCCGGCAGACTGGCGAGGTCGTCAACGGCGGATGTCGAGACCGGACTGACTCAAGGCGTCGCTGATCAACGATCGACGGGACGCTGGAAGGTCCGAGTCAGTCGAAGCGAGTCCAACAGTGGCCCGGGAGAGCAGCCATGCATCGACTAGCCGCCATCGCCTAGGAGCTTGTCGCATCGGTCTCGTGCCGTTCGCAGTCGAGCGTCGGTGCCGCCGATGCCAGCGACCACGCGACCATCCGACCCAACCGCGACCATCGACGAACGGGTCGCCCGAGGCGATCGTGGTGAGCTCGCCGGACGGGTCGCACCACGAGATCCACCACTCGGCGGCCGGACGACAAGGGCCACTGGGACTGCCACTACTACCGGTGGGCGCGAGCGGCATGCCAGACGTCCAGATCCTCGAGCTGGAGCTCCACCCATCACCCCTGCGTCCGGGCAGCTTGTCGGCACTGGTCTGCGCACGACGAGGGCGGCAACGACGCCGCTACTCGGAGATCGTTCGAATACGACCCGGGGAATCCGTTCGGGCCGTTGGAGGCGCCGGAGCGGGCGGCGGAGGAAGCACGCAGGCTGCTGCCGCTGGGTCCGCCGAACATCGGCGTCTCGCCTCCGGCCAACGCCACCCAGCTCGTCGGGCTGGCCACCTGGTTCTGGGTCACCGATCCGTGGCAACCGCTCCGGGCATCAGCCACGCTCGACACCGTCACCTCGACCGTCATCGCCACCCCGAAGGCGCTGACCTTCACGCTCGACGACGGCACCATCTTCACCTGCATCGGCCCGGGCACGCCCTACGACACCAGCCGCGACCCGGCCGAGCAGCACAGCGACTGCACCCACACCTTCGAACGATCCGGGACCGCCGCCGTCACCGCCACCATCACCTACGCAACCACGTGGACCGCCACCACCGGCGCGGGCGGCAACCTCGACGACGTCACCCGAACCACCACCCTCGCACTCACCGTCGAACAAGCCCAAGCCGTCATCCACTGACCGGCAGAGCGAACCCCAACACCAACCCCGAACCTGTCGTCACGCCCCCATCGGAGGACCACGAACTGGTGTGAGACATGACCCCGCGAACAGGCTGCGCACGACCCTCTTGATCCTCGGGGGTGTCGGGCTCGCCGCCGCGATGTTCCTGCACACCGGCCCTGGACCCGAACCGGTTCCACGAGGTGACGGAACGCTGCCGAGCCGGTGGCCGGCTCGAACCGTGGGCCCCGATCGGTTCCGGTTCGGAGGTTGGCGATCGGTGAGCCGGTACGGTCGCCGGGATGAAGATCCGCATCGGCTACGGGCTCGGCACGCGCACCGTCACCAACGAGGCTGACGGCTTCGGCTCGTTCGTCGACGATCTCGAGCGGCTCGGGTTCGACTCGCTCTGGTTGAGCGAGCGCATCAACGGCGAGGCCCCCGATCCGCTGATCGCCCTGGCCTACGCCGCGGCCCGCACGACCAAGCTGAAGTTCGGCACCTCGGTGCTGGTCGTGCCCGGTCGCAACCCGGTGCTGCTGGCCAAGGAGCTGGCCACGCTCGACCGCCTCTCCGGCGGACGCATGCTGCCGGCGTTCGGGCTGGGCCAGGCCGACCCGCACGAGCAGCAGGCGTTCGGCGTCGAGCGCGGTGACCGGGCCAGGATCTTCAACGAGATGGTGCCTCTGCTGCGCCGGTTCTGGACCGAGGACAAGGTCAGCCACGACGGCACCTTCTTCCACTACGACGAGGTCACCGTCCGCCCCCGTCCGGTCCAGCAGCCGATCGACATCTGGATGGGCGGCATCGCTCCCAGCGAGATCAAGCGGGTCGGTCGACTGAGCGACGGCTGGCTCCCGTCGTTCTGCACCGCCGACGACGTGGCCCAGGCCATCCCGATCATCAACCAGACCGCTGACGAGCACGACCGGGCCATCGACCCGGAGCACTTCGGCGCCCTCATCGCCTACTCCGACGGCGACGTACCCGACGCGCTGGCCCGCTTCGTGGCCAAGCGCCGCCCCGACCTCGACCCGGCCGACATGATCCCGAACGGCCTCCCCGCGGTGCGGGTGATGATCGAGAAGATGGTGGCGGCCGGCGCATCGAAGTTCGTGCTGCTGCCGCTGACGGAGCCCTCCCCCGACGGCTGGACCCCCGAGCTCGAGCGCATCGCCACCGAGCTCCTCCCCCTCGAGAACTGACACCTCAGGCCGGCCCGACTTGCGGCGATGATCCGCTCGACGGCGGTTGTCTCCGCAGGTTCGCCGGAGGGGGCTACTTGGGGTCGGGGATGGCGGGGACGGTGTCGGGAGCCCAGGTCAGGTAGAGGGCGACGAGGCCGCCGCTGGCCTGTTCGATGAACTGGGCATCGAGCTCGGGATCGCCGACTTCCAGCCAGGCCAGCACGCTGTCGACCAGGTAGCCGACGATGGTGCGGGTCACCCACGGCCGGAAGCGCTGGTCGGGGATGGTCTGCCCGACGATCTCGTCGGTGAGGTCGACCTGCAACTGGTGGACGTCCTCGACGAACGCGGCGAACTTCGGCTCGCGGGCGGCGTGCTCGAACAAGCAGGTGGAAGCCGTCGGGTTGCTCGCGGGCCACGGTCAGCAGGGTGTCGAACACGAACCCCCGCCGATCGGTGCGCTTCAGGCCCCTCTCCCACTCCTCGCCGAGTCGGTGGGTGACCTTGGTCAGCACGGCCCGGTAGAGCTCTTCCTTCGAGTCGAAGTGGCGATAGACGATGAGCCGGGTGATGCCGGCCTCGGTGGCCACGTCGTCCATCGACGTCCCCGCGAACCCCGTGCGAGCGAACGCCGCGGCGGCGGCCGTCAGGATCTGGGCCTGGCGCTCGTCGCGCTGCATCAGCCGGCGCGTAGTGGTTTCGGTCACATGGGCATCCTGACCCTTGTCAGGTGTATACGCAAGCGTTTACAGTTCGCTCCCAGGGCCACCGATCCGACCAGGCATCGGCACCGGGCCAGACCGACACCCAGGGGGCGCGTCATGACCACGGCACAGGTCACCTTCACCGAGACCGAGCTGCTCGCCGACCACGAGATCGCCGAGCCGCTGATCGCCAACGGCGTGCACTGCCACGGCGGGTTCGACGAGGACGGCACCTACGTCTCGCCCCGCACCCTCAACCGCTGGCCGGCCATCAACGCGTGGGAGGAGCAGCGGGTCGAGCAGTTCGCAACGCCGACCCTCGACATCCCCCTCGAGACCTGGCCCGAGAACTTCCCCAACATCGAGCAGTCGAAGTTCCTCATCCGCAACGGCGTGACCGAGCCGACCATCTCCGCGCTGACCCGCATCGGCACGGTCGAGGGCTTCGGCGGCATGCTGCGGCTCCTGCCGATCCCCGACTTCGCCAAGACGTTCGACGAGGACATCACCGGCACCGCCATCGCCCACATCGGCACCGGCCTGTTCGAGGCCCACGCCCGCGACGAGTCGGGCTTCGAGGACGAGGCCGGCCACAACCTCATGTGGTTCGCCGCGCGCGACATCGCCTTCGAGAACCCGGTCACCGACGACCAGACCGCCAAGATGCTGCTCCGCATGGGCATCGACAACCGGCCCAAGTCCGACGCCGACATGGCCAAGCTCCGCGAGGCCGCCATCGCCACCCGCACGCTGCCCGACACCATCGACTTCCTGGCCGAGCTGGTGGTCGGCCGCATGATCGGCCTGCTGCTCATCGAGATCTCCGCCTTCCACGGCTTCGCCTGGGCCGAGGGCGTGCTGAGCGACACCGACCTCACCGCCGGCGAGGGCGAGGCTGCCCGCATCATCCGCTACATCAGCGCCGACGAGACGCCGCACGTCGCGTGGCTGCAGACCGCGCTGTCCGAGATGCGCGACCGCACGTGGGTCGGCTCCGACGGCACGAAGTACGACGGCAAGGACATGATCGGACGCATGTGGGACCGGGCGGTCAGCGACTCGCTGCTCCTGCGGCGGGCCGAGAACCTGCAGTTCACGATGAACGAGATCGAGCTGGCCACCGCCGGTCGCACCGACGCCGACGACCTCATCGATGAGATGCTCAGCCTCGGCACGGTCATCCGCCAGGCCGACGGCACCATGGTCGACCCGACCACCGACGCGGTGCTCGGCTGAACTCCTAGCTGCACCTTCAGCGGGCACCACATGAGCGGGCCCGGCGCCCGCACCATCCGAGTAGGAGTCCAGGGGGACACATGAAGTTCGGCATCTTCTACGAGCACCAGCTGCCTCGTCCCTGGGACGAGCGCAGCGAGCTGCAGCTCATCACCGACGCGCTCGACCAGGTCGAGCTCGCCGACCGGCTGGGCATCCAGTACGTGTGGGAGGTCGAGCACCACTTCCTCGAGGAGTACTCGCACTCCTCCGCGCCCGAGATCTTCCTGGCCGCGTGCAGCCAGCGCACCACGAACATCCGCCTCGGGCCACGGCATCATCCAGACCGCGCCGGGCTACAACCACCCGGCCCGCACCGCCGAGCGCATCGCCACCCTCGACCTGGTCTCGAAGGGCCGGGTCGAGTTCGGCTCGGGCGAGTCGGGCTCCGAGGCCGAGCTCGGCGGCTTCGGCATCGATCCCGCGGTCAAGCGCGAGGCGTGGCTCGAGGGTCTCGAGGTCGCGCTGCGCTGCATGACCGAGGAGCCGTTCACCGGCGTCGACGGCCAGTTCGTGCAGATGCCGCCCCGCAACGTCGTGCCCAAGCCGGTGCAGAAGCCGCACCCTCCGCTGTGGGTGGCGTGCAGCCGACGCGACACCATCCTGCTGGCCGCCGAGAAGGGCATCGGCGCCCTGAGCTTCGCGTTCATCGAGCCCGAGGATGCCCGAGCCTGGGTGCAGGACTACGAGGACACCCTGACGCGACCGGTGCATCCCCGTCGGCCAGGCCATCAACCCACAGGTCGCGTGCGTGACGCCGATGATGTGCGCTCGCGACGAGACCGACGCGATCGCCCGCGGCCTCGAGGGGGCCAACTTCTTCGGCTACTCGCTGGCCCACTTCTACGTGTTCGGCGAGCACGTCCCGGCGAAGACCAACGTGTGGGAGGAGTTCCAGGAGCGGCGCGGGAAGATGGGCTACTCCCCCGAGGCAGCGATCGCCGCCGCCCAGGAGACGCTCGGAGCCAAGGCCGCGGCCGGCGACCAGACCGGACTGCGCGGCGCGGTCGGCACGCCCGATCAGCTGCGCGAGTTCTTCCGCCGCTACGAGGACGCCGGCGTCGACCAGCTGATCTTCGTGCTGCAGGCCGGCCGCAACCGCCACGAGCACATCATGGAGTCGCTCGAGCTGTTCGGCCGCGAGGTGCTGCCCGAGTTCATCGAGCGCGACGAGGCCGGCGCCGCGGCGAAGGCCGAGCACTGGGCGCCGATCATCGAGCAGGCGATGGCGCGCAAGGTCGACACCGCGCCGCCGATGCCCGGCCGACTACGTGATGAAGGCGCTGCCGAAGCAGATGGTCGACGCCCTCGAGCTCGAGCAGGCCAAGGAGTGGATGACGAAGCTGGCCGACAAGACCGCCACCGGCGAGCGCGACGAGGAGTTCCAGCGCCTCGTCGAAGGCTGATCGGCGCAGACCGAGACCGTCAGACCCGGACCAGGCCGGCGCGGTCGTAGGTGTCGCCCAGCAGGTCGTCGGTCGGGCCGCCCAGCCAGTCGAGCGCGGCGGCGTACATCGAGCGGGTGTCGATGCCGACGGCCAGGTCACCGTCGTCGAGCGCTCCGAGGTCGGCCTGCCCGACGACCTGCCCTCCGGCCACCCCGCCGCCGGCCAGCAGCGCGACCGACGCCTTGCCGTGGTCGGTGCCGCTGCCGTTCTCGACGACCCTCCGCCCGAACTCGCTGGTCGTCATCACCAGCACGTCGTCGGCCCGACCCTGTGCGTCGACGGTCTGCAGGAACCGGTCGAGCCCCGTCGCCAGATCGTCGAGCAGCGCCGGATGGGCGGCGGCCTCGTTGGCATGGGTGTCGAACCCGCTGACCGACACGACGATGATCTGGGTGCCGAGACCGAGGTCGAGCACCCGCCCGGCCACCCCGAGCAGCGTCGTGAGCTTGCCCTCCTCGAGGGCCCCGTCCTCCGTCGGCTGATCGGTCATGGCCGGCGCCAGCTCGGCCACCGCGTCGAGCGTGCCGGGCACGGCTCCCTGGGCCGCGGCGATGACGGGATCCGACGACAAGGGCGCGGAGGTCGCGAGGAACGCGCGGCTGAGACCGTCGGCATCGACCCCGTCCGGCGTGCTCAGCGCGAACCCGGTCGGGTCGAGCACCACCGTCGACTGTGCCTTCTCCCCCACCAGCGCGGGCGAACCCGATCCCAGTGCGATGGCCCGCAGCGGGTCAGACGGATCGCCCACGACATCGAGCCACCGGCCGAGCCAGCCGGTGCGGACCGTGGTGTCGAGCGATGCGTTCCACCACGTGTCCGACGCCTCGAAGTGCGAGCGGCTCTGACCCGGGAAGCCGACGCCCTCCACCGCGCCGAGGCGACCCTGCGCCCAGTACGGGGCCAGCGCGCCGAGCGCCGGGTTGAGTCCATAGCCCGTGGTGCCGGCCAGCGACACCACGTCGCCCTCGGCGATTCCGAGGTTCGGCCGGTTGTCGTAGTAGCGGCCATCGCCGGCCGGCACGAGGGTGTTGAGCCCGTCGTTGCCGCCTCCGAGCTGCACCACCACGAGCACCCGACCCGGCCTGCCCGGTGCCGTCGAGGTGCTCGTGGTGGTGGACGGCGCGGTGGTCGAACCGGATGCGTCGTGGACGTGGTCGTCGACCGAGGCCCGCCAGACCGCGGTCCCGCCGACGGCCACCGCGGCCGCTCCTCCGGTCAGGCCGAGGAACGCTCGACGGCTCAGCACGACACGTCCGCCATCATCCGGTCACCAGATCGGGTGATGACAGCGCAGCTGCCAATACACCTACGCCTCGATCGCCCCCGTCGTGCAGGGCGTTCAGCGCGGCACCCGTCGAGGGGATGAAGCCGGCGGGTCGGCCCAGGCGGTCGGCCAGCGCAGACAGGTCACCCGCTGCGGCCGCCTGCCGGGCTGGGTTGGTGTCGGCCGCCTTCGATGCGATGCGCCCGGCCAGATCGACCCTGGTCAACGTGGTCGACGACGTCAGCCACGCCCGTCCACCCGGCCAGCCGCCGACGTTCGGCGCGGTCATCGGCACCTGACCCGCGTTGCGCAGGCTCACGAGCAGCGCTCGGCCCAGGTCGTCGGGGCCGACCCCCGCCGCCCGGCCCGCGGCCACGGCCCACGGCACCGGCGCGATCACCATCGTCGAGCCCGCTCCCTCGATGCCCGCTTCGAGGATCGACCTCACGAGAGGGCGGACCTGCAGGTCCGAGGCGGCGAAGCCACGGGCCAGATCGTCGATCAGGCCGTCGTCGACCTCGGGACCGAGGATGGCCCGGCACAACCTGGTGGTGATGAACGGCGCGCAGGACTCGTGGGCCGACGATGGCGTCGACCACCGAGTCCACGTCGTGCACTCCCGAACGGCCGAGGTATCTCTGCGGCGTGTCGTCGTGCAGCCTGGGGACGAACGCAGCCGTGGCGTCGCGCCGGTCGGCGTGCCAGCCGGTGAGCGCGATCGCCCCGGCCCGCACGTCGTCCTCCGAGTAGTTGCCCACACCGAGGGCGAACAGCTCGAGCACCTCCCGCCCGTAGTTCTCGTTGACCTCGCCGACGCGGCTGTCGGTGCCGTCCAGGTAGACGAGCATGGCCGGGTCGATGGTGACCGACCGCAGCAACGTGCGGAAGTCGCCCAGTCCCTCCGCCCCCAGCATCCGCAGCTGTCCGACCATCAGCCGGGGGTCCTTCACCGTTCCGAGCGTCGACACGAAGTGGCCGTGCCAGAACCAGCGCATCCACTCCTCGAGCGGTCTGGGCGTCACGAACATGGCGTCGAGCCAGGCCTCGACCGATGCCCGCCGCAGCATCCCGGCGTTGTCCTGCGGGTCATAGACGGCCAGGTCGAGCGACTGCCACGGATCAGGAGCGACCGGGATGCCGTGGCTGTCGGGATCGACGAGGTGGTCGAGCACTGTCGACACGCCCGCCGCAGCCAGCGTGTCGAGCTCGCCGGGCCCGAGCCCGAAGCCCACCCGTCGGGCCAGCCACGCGATCGCCGCTCGATCGTCCATGCCGACCACTATGGCCTCGTGGTGTGAGCATTCGATGAGGCCCCCGTGAACCTCCGGCCAGACCGTTGATCGTGCGCACGACCAGCAAGGCAACCGCATCAGATCGCCTACGATCCATCGCGACCGCTCCCGGCCGACCCGGGACCGGCTCGATCAGGGGGATCACACATGAACTTCGGCATCGCCTTCGCCAACACCGGGCCGTACGGCACCGCCGAGGGTGCGGTCACGCTGGGCAAGACCGCCGAAGCGGCCGGCTTCGAGAGCCTCTGGACCGTCGAGCACGTCATCGTGCCAGCGGGCTACACGTCCGAGTACCCCTACGACCCGAGCGGACGGATGCCGGGCGGAGAGTCGGCCGACATCCCCGATCCGCTCATCTGGCTGGCCTACCTCGCCGCGCAGACCACCCAGATCAAGCTCGGCACCGGCATCCTGATCCTCCCCCAGCGCAACCCGGGCGTGCTGGCCAAGGAGTGCGCCACCCTCGATGCCATGTCGGGCGGACGGCTGCTGCTCGGCGTCGGCGTCGGCTGGCTCGAGGAGGAGTTCGACGCCCTCGGCGTGCCCTTCGCCGGCCGCGGTGCCCGCACCGACGAGTACGTCGCCGCCCTTCGGGCGCTGTGGACCGAACCCGAGGCCACCTTCCACGGCGAGTTCGTGAACTTCGACCGGGCCATCAGCCAGCCCAAGCCCCACGATGGCGCCGATCCCGATCGTCATCGGCGGGCACACCAAGATCGCCGCCCGTCGTGCGGGCCGGCTGGGCGACGGCTTCTTCCCCGGCAAGGGCTCGGTCGAGCTGCTTCGCGAGCTCTTCACCGAGATGCGTCAGTCCGCCGAAGATGCCGGTCGCGACCCCGACACCATCGAGCTCACCACTGGAGGAGAAGCGGCGTTCGCTCCCGACCCGGTGCACGCGCTGGGCGAGCTGTCCGAGATGGGCGTCACCCGGGTGGTGATCCCGCCGCTCACCTACAACCCCACCAAGATCGGCGACGTCCTCGGGCAGTTCGGCGAGAACGTCATCGACAAGGTCAACGCCTGACACATCCGACCGAACAGCTCGAACCAGTAGTCACGGCGAGACCCCTCAGTCGCGCCGTGACTACTGCTTCGGGGCTTCGGTTCAGGGGGTGCGACGGAGGACGGCGAAGAAGTCGCGGGCATCGTTGGTGAGGTAGCGGTTGGCGGGCTTGTGCTGCTCGGGCAGCAGCTTGGTGCCGACCACCGACGACGGGTCGCCGGCAGCGGCCGCACCGTAGAAGTTGAAGCTCATCCACGACGGGTTGATGTCGAGCTCCATTGCCCGCTGGCACCCGGCCCGGGTCATGAGCTCGGCCAGCGACTGGGCACCGAGGCCGTCGCCGTAGCCGTAGATGATCCCGCCGTGCGCGTCCTCGCAGACCGCCGAGCGCCACACGAGCACCCGGTTGCCGAGCGTCTGACCCCACTGCCCGTCGGCGTTGTCGTTGAGGCCGGGCACGGGCTGGCCGCCGTCGACGATGAGCCTCAGGTTCTGGCGCACCGCCATGGTGTCGGGGGTCATCTGCACGTCGCGACCCCACTGGCCGATCGTGGGGGTGCCGTCCTTCGAGATCACGAACGACGCGGCGCCGTCGCGGAGCGTGCCTTTGCCGTGGCCGTCGAGCCAGAAGCCGCCGTTGGCGTCGCCCATGCGGAAGCCGCTGTTGAACGCGGCGAGCAGGTCCAGCCGCTGGTCGACAGGCACCTGGGCAGGCTCGGGGAACGAGCCGCCGGGCTCCTGCAGACCGGGGTGCAACTCGAACCGGGCGAGCTTCGGGTCGATCCACACCAGTCCGTCGAGCACGCTCGTGTGCACCGAGTCGGGCCGGACCTGGGTGGCGTACATCGCCGACGCCCCATCGATGCTCGGACCAACCGGCTGCCACACGCCCTCATGGGGAAGCGCCTGCACGCCGGCGGGCACGGCGACATCCGCGGGACGAGGCGTGGTCGGAACCGTCGCCGTTCCCGACCGGCCGAGCGCGGCCTGATCCGGTGGCGCGGCGATCTCGACCGAGTGATCGGGCTCGCCTCCCTGCGGGGCCTCGTGGTTCGAGAACCACCAGCCCTCCACCCGGTTGACCATCCCGCCCATGCCGTGGGCCCGCAGCCATTCGACCGACGTCTCCGACGGGCTCAGGTCTCCGGGGGCCGCGAGGGCTGCGCCGAGCGAGATCGCCGGCAGCAGCATGACCAGGCACAGCAGGGCCGAGCCGGCCGTGAGCACGCGCCGACGGAGCGACATCCGGCGGCGTGCACGGCGGGGCCGACTCGGGCGGCGCCGAGAGGGTGGCTCGGCCCCGACGTCCGCGTCGAGGGTGGTGAGGGTGGTCTGGAGCGGGATGGCCGGTGTCCTCCGGTGCGAGTCGATCGCACCCACCCCAGTGAGCGCTCACGGCACCGTAAGGCGGCTCAGATGAGAGCACGCCGCGGGTGCACAGGAACTTGCCAGATCTTTACCAAGCAGCCCGCCGACCGACCGCAATCACGCCCACCTGTGGTCAGATCCGGATCCAGGGTTCGGATCCAGGGGTCGCGCCGTGGCTACGGGTTCGGGTTGGTTCGGGTCGTGGCTACCGGCCCGGAGGGGTTCGAGGGCTCGTTCAGCCGACCATCGAGCCCTTGGCGAAGCGGCGACGCTCCCGAGCGGCGAGGTCGTCCGGGCTGGTGGTGAGCAGGGCGCTCATGGCCGCGTCGTAGGTCATCCACTGGCCGGCCTCGAAGTCGTAGAGCTTGCACTGGCGGCTGTTGGCCACGAAGTCGCGGAAGCGCAGCTTCTCGTCGTGCACGACGTCGGGGAACTCGGCCTTGATGGCCTCGGCCGCCGGCTCGAGCCCGTAGAACGGCAGGCGCATGTCCACGTGGTGGGGAATGTGCACGAAGATCTTGTGGAAGAACAGGTCGAGCACCCACGGGGCCCGGAGGATGGTGGTGCCCTCCATCTGGCCGCGGAACTTGGTCCACTCTCGACGGGGCCACCAGCGGATGTCGGGCTGCACGTGGTGCACGTGCACGACCGAGCCGATGACGAAGTTGAAGCCGAGGAACGGGATCACGAGCGTCTTGGTGACCATCCAGGCGACTCCGGCGACGGTGCCGTAGGTGGCCCATCCGAACCAACCGAACAGGACCATGCCGAGCCCGACGCCGGCGAACATGAAGATGATGTCGCGACGGATGGCCTTGGCCCACTTGGCCGGCGGGTTGAACGTGATCATCTTGTTGAGCCAGATCTCGCGCAGGTAGTAGACGCCGGCGCCGTACCAGCTCCACTCGATGCGATGGCGGAAGCGCTTCGGCCCGCTCATCGCCCCGTACTGCTCGGGGGTCACGGGGTGCCAGACGAAGTCCATGCCCTCGCGAACCGTGTGGCCGTGGTGCACCCGGTTGTGGCCGAGCACCCAGGCCTCGAACACGTGCCACGACGGCAGCATCGCCACATGGCCGACGACGGAGTTGAGGCGGCGGCTCTTGAACAGCGCCTCGTGGGCCGCGTCGTGGCCGAGGATGAACAGCCCCGACACCACCAGCGCGGAGATGATCCACAGCGGGATCAGCAGCAGCGGGTTGTCGGTGCTGGTCAGGGCCCACAACACCAGGCCGTAGAACACGAGGTCACGGGCGAAGAACGCCAGGCCCTTCCAGGTGGGGTTCTCGTAGGCGGACTTGGGGATCACCCGGATGACGGGGAGCAGCGAGCCCGCCTTGTCGTCGGATCCGCCGCTGGAGGTGTCGCCGGCGACCTCGGACCCCTCGGGGGTGGTCGAGGCCGAGCTGTCGGTCACGGTCATGCGGGCCAGCCTACCGACCAGTAGGTAGGGAGTCGAGCATCCATCCCGAAAGCCACCCTGACCTGCACCTTCAGCCTCGGGACAGCCACCGGTACGCGACGGACCGGTCACCCCGGCCGGCCGAAGACGGTCGAGTGCAGTGCCAGGATCCGCGCGTTCAGGTCGCGAGGGGGGCGAGGGCCTCGGCAAGGGGCTCGAGCACGGCGGGGTCGTGGGGCACGGGGATGTAGACGATGCCGAGGTCCATGCCGGCCTCGGCGTAGGCGGCGGCCTGCTCGGCCACCAGGCCCGGGCCCTCGTCGGGCCGAGCCGCAGGTGGGTGGAGGTGGTGATCTCCGACGGGTCGCGGCCGATGTCGGCGCAGTGCCCGAGCAGCACGTCGTAGGTGGCCCGCCAGTCCTCGACGCTGGCGCCCGGGGTGGTTCCAGTGCTGCGCCCATCGGGCCACCGCCGGCAGCGTGCGCGTGCGACCGGTGCCGCCGATGCAGATCGGCGGATGCGGCTGCTGCACCGGCTTGGGCTCGCAGTAGGCGTCGGTGACCTGGAAGTAGCGCCCGTCGAAGTTCGTGACGTGCTCGGTCAGCAGGCTGGTGATCACCTCGCACGCCTCGTCGAAGCGGTCGAACCGCTCGGTCAGGGTGCCGAGCTCGATGCCGTAGGCGCCGGACTCCTCCTCGTTCCAGCCGGCGCCGATGCCCAGCTCGAGCCGACCGCCCGAGACGATGTCGAGCGTGGCCGCCATGTTGGCCAGCACCGCCGGGTGGCGGTAGTGGATGCCGGTGACCAGCACCCCGAGCCGCAGGCGGGTCGTGGCCTGGGCCAGCGCGGTGAGCGTCACCCACCCCTCGAGGCACGGTCCGGACGAGTCGTCGGTGAAGATCGGGTAGAAGTGGTCGAAGGTCCACCCCGACTCGAAGACGTCGATGTCGTCGGCCGCCTTCCAGACGGCGAGCATGTCGGCCCAGGTGGTGTTCTGCGGTGAGGTCTTGAAGGCGAAGCGCATGGGTCGAACCTAACGCTCGACCCGACGATCCGCTCCCCCTGTTCCATGCCCGCGATGGGCGACCAGGAGGGCGACCGCTCCACCGACGGCGGCCACGACAGACGCGACCAGGATGGCCAGCTTGGCGATGTCGGCGTCCTCACCGGCACCGAGGCTGAGCTCGGTGATGAACAGGGCGACGGTGAAGCCGATGCCGGCCAGCATCCCTCCGCCGATCACGTGGCGCATGGCCAAACCCTCGGGCAGCACGCCGATGCGGAGGCGCTGGGCCACCCAGGTCGCGCCGATGATGCCCACCGGCTTGCCGACCACCAGGCCGAGCAGCACGCCCCACGCCAGCGCGCTGCCGAGCGCGGCGTCGACCCGCCCTCGGCTGAGCAGGATGCCGGTGTTGGCGAGCGCGAAGATCGGCACCACCACGAAGGCCGAGATCGGATGCAGCCGGTGCTCGAGCTCCTCGATGACGTTGCGCCCGTCGAGCGGCCGGGCCGGGGTGAGCAGGCCGAGCACGACGCCGGCGATGGTGGCGTGCACACCGCTCTCGAACATCATGAACCAGAACGGCACGCCGACCAGGACGTAGGGCCAGATGCGGTTGACCTCGAAGCGCTGCAGCAGGAGGATCACGCCGACCAGCACGATGCCCTCACCCAGCCAGATCGGGCCGAAGTCCCCGGTGTAGACGAAGGCGATCACGAGGATGCCGCCGATGTCGTCGACGATGGCGAGGGTCAGCAGGAACAGCCGCAGGCTGGCCGGCACCCGTTTGCCCAGCAGCGCGATGACGCCCATCACGAACGCGATGTCGGTGGCGATCGGGATGGCCCACCCCCGGTGCACGCCGCCGTCGCCCGCGGTGACGGCGAGGAAAAGGAGGACCGGCACCGCCATGCCCCCGAGTGCGGCCACGAACGGCAGTGCCGCGGCGCGGCGATCGCGCAGCTCGCCGACCACCAGCTCCCGCTTGATCTCGAGGCCGACCACGAAGAAGAAGATGGTCATCAGCCCGTCGTTGACGAACTCGGCGTAGGTCTCGTGCACGTCGGCGAAGCCGAGATCGAGGTTGATCGGGTGCGACCAGAAGCTGGCGTAGCCCGCCGTCGCGAGGTTGGCCCACGTCAGGCCGATGACCGTCGCGATCACGAGGACGACGCCGCCGGCGGTCTCGTCGTGCACGAAGTCGGCCAGCGCGTCACGGACCGTACGACCCGATGTGGTGTCGGAGGCCGGGGCCGGCGGGGTCGGGTCCATGATCGGGGCCACGATACGACGCTCGGGCGGTCCCGGCCGGACCCGATCCCTGTGATCCGCCGCGAGATCTCAGCGGGATCCACGGCCGGATCCTGGGTGGAACATCCGCTCCGCGACCGCCCGACGGGGACAAGAACGGTCCAGCCGACCGCGAACATCTGCCACTATTCGGGCCGTGGACGTCGCCGCACTGATCGAGGAACACCAGGTTCGCTTCACCCCGGCCGAGCGACGGACGGCGGCGGTCGTGCTCGACCAGCCCCAGCTCGTGGCGTTCGGGACGGTCGCCGAGCTGGCCAAGGCCGCGTCCACCAGCGGCGCATCGGTGATCCGGCTGTGCACGAAGCTCGGCTTCGACGGCTTCTCGTCGCTGCAGGACAGCGTGCAGCGCGACCTCGGCCGTCAGCTGCGCCCGGCCACCGCCCGCATCCGCCAGCCCGAGTCCGGTGACCTGCTGAGCCGAGCTCTGGCGGTCGAGCTCGACAACGCACAGGGCACCATGGAGAGCGTCGACCGCAAGCGCTTCGAGCTGGCGGTCCAGGCCCTGACGGGGTCGACGAACCGGGTCTTCACGCTGACCGGCGATGCCTCACGCGGCATCGGCTTCCAGTTCACCTCCGACCTGTCGACGCTGCGACCCGGCGTCGTGCAGGTCACCGGCAGCGAGGTGCAGGTGTACCGCACGCTGGCCGAGCTGCGGCCCGGGCGACACGGTCGTGTCGCTCGACCTGGCCCGCTACGACGCATGGCTCCTGAAGGCTGCCGGCGCGGCCGCGGCGCGCAGCGCCACCGTGATCGCCCTGACCGACAGCGCGCTGTCCCCGTTGGCCCGCATCGCCGACGTGCACTTCGTGGTCCGGGCCAAGGGCATCGGCCCGTTCGACAGCTACCTCGGCGCGCTGGCCCTGCTCGAGCGCGCTCGGTGGCCGGGGTGGCCGACCGGCTGCGGGCGTCGGCCATCGAATCGCTCGACCGCATCGAGGACGCCTGGTCAGAGGCGGGGGTGTTCATCGACGAGTAGGGCCACTCCGTCGGCGAACGTCTCGATGTCGTCGGGCGTGGTGTCGAAGCTGGTCATCCACCGCACCTCGGTGATGGCCGGGTCCCACTCCCAGAAGAACGACCACGCCTGCAGTGGCGCCAGCGCGGCCGGCGGCACGGTGACGAACACGCTGTTGACCGACGGGCGCCCGCTGCACCTCGACGCCGGGGATGGCCCGGACCCGATCGGCCAGGCGCTGGGCCATGGCGTTGGCGTGACCGGCGTTGGTCAGCCAGAGGTCGTCGGTGAGCAGGGCCTCGAACTGGGCGCTGACGTAGCGCATCTTCGACGGCAGCTGGCCGGCCTGCTTGCGCACGAACTGGGCCATGCGCCCGAGCTCGGGATCGAGGAAGACGACCGCCTCGCCGTACATCATCCCGTTCTTGGTGCCGCCGAAGCGTGAGCACGTCCACGCCGACGTCGACGGTGAACCGCCGCACGTCGACCCCGAGCGCCGCAGCGGCGTTGGCCAGCCGGGCGCCGTCGAGGTGCACCTTCATGCCGTGGCGATGGGCGATGTCGACGATGGCCGCGATCTCGTCGACCGAGTAGAGCGTGCCCATCTCGGTGGACTGGGTGATCGACACGACCCGCGGCTGCACGTGGTGGATGTCGCCGAGCAGGTGCGTGTGCTCCTCGATCTGCTCGGGCCGCAGCTTGCCGCCCTCGGTCGGCACCGCGATGAGCTTGCTGCCGGTGAACCGCTCGGGCGCGCCGCACTCGTCGACGTTGATGTGCGCGGTGTCGGGGCAGATCACCGCCTCGAACGGAGCGAGCAGGCACTGCAGGCCGACGACGTTGGCACCGGTGCCGCCCCAGGTGAACACGACGGGGCCCGCCACGCCGAAGATGTCGTGAATCTGGCCGATGGCCCGCTCGGTCCAGGCGTCGGCGCCGTAGGCCAGTGCATGACCCGTGTTGGCCCGTCCGATGGCCTCGAGCACCGAAGGGTGCACCCCCGATGCGTTGTCGCTGGCGAACGAGCACGCAGGTGCAGGAGGGAGGGCAAGGGAAGAGGAGGCCATGGCGTCACCTTACGGGGTGCGGGATCGGGGGCTCGATGAAACGTTTGTTCCAACAGAACCTGTGTGTAGAATGTTCATGTCATGACGATCGCCGACGCCCCCCTCCCTCTTCGTCCGCTCGCGGCCGACGATCCTGGGCTGTCGGGTCTGCGCGCCCTGCTCGCGTCGGTCGGGTCCGCCGGCACCGCGACGTCGCTGAGCCGGAACGGGCTGGACGAGGCGGTGCCGGCCGGCGTGGTGCCGATGCTCCTGCTCGACGGCGCGATGGATTCCGAGACCGTCGGCCGACTGGCGAACCACCTGGCGCGTGGGGGTCGGGCCGTGGTGGCCACGTCGCCCCGAGGGATCACGTCGCTCGCCCAACTGACCGGCCACGAGCACGGGGCGAAGGACGAAGGCCGCACGCTGGCCACGCCCGACCCGACCGACCCGCTCGTGCTCGACCCGCACCTGCGCGCCACCGGCCAGGGCCCGCTCGACGGCTCGACCTTCGAGGCCGACGACCTGGTGGCCCTCCCACCGAGCTCGGGCCACGCGGTCGCGACGATCGATGACCACCGGGTCGTGACCGAGAACGCCCTCGGGACCGGCACGTTGGTCGTGATCGGCTCGCTCGGCGCACTCACCAACCGATGGCTGGCCGCGGCCGATAACGCCGACCATCGTCGGCTGGGCCGTGACCGGCCGACTCGACGACGCGGCCGGCCGGCTGGTCCGGGCCCACCACCCCGATCTCCACTCGGCCCACGCCACTGTCATCGAGGTCGACAACGAGCACGACGACGCCCTGCTGGCATTGCGCCCCGTCCCCTCCGAGCCTGTCGGGTCCCCCGCCTTCCTGCGGGCCGCGGCCCACGCCGGCCGCCTGCTCTCCGCCCCGGTGCACGACGCCCTGGTCGATCTGGTCGACGAGGGCGCGCCGGCCGGAGCGATCCTCGTGCGGAACCTGCCGATCGGCGCCGTGCCGGCCACCCCGTCGAGCCCGACCGGTGCCACGACCAAGGACACCGTCAGCGAGTTCGTGCTGCTCACGGTCGCTCGCCGTCTGGGCCAGCCCGTGGGGTACGAGCCCGAGCACGGTGGGCAGGTCGTGCAGAACCTGCTGCCCACCGCGGCCGACGCCGACCGCCAGACGTCCACCTCCTCGGCGGTCGACCTCGAGTTCCACACCGAGACCGCCTTCCACCGCCACAAGCCGCGCTACCTGCTGCTGCTCTGCCTCAAGGGCGACCCCGAGGCCCGCACCCTGCTGTGCGCGATCAGCCAGGTCGTCGACCGGCTGCCCCTCGGCGTGCGTCAGGTGCTGCGCGAGCCGAGGTTCCGCACCGGCATCGACGAGTCGTTCACCGGCGACCGCACCGACCGGCTCGGTCACCTCGTGCCGGTCCTGGCCGGTACCGAGGAGTGCCCGACGTTCACGTTCGACGCCGACCTCATGGTCGGCATCGACGACGAGGCCGCCGCCGCGCTCGAAGCGCTGCGCCTGACGATCCGAGCGCAACATGTCGGCGTCGCCCTCCGCACCGGCGACCTCCTGGTCGTGGACAACAGCGTGAGCGTGCACGGCCGGTCGTCGTTCCAGGCCCGGTTCGACGGCACCGACCGCTGGCTGCAGCGCACCTTCGTCGTGAGCGACCTCGCGGCCAGCGCCACCGAGCGGCACGGACGGGTCATCACCACCCGCTTCTCCTGACACCGCGGGCACCGCGGTCGAGGAGTGAGCGACATGCCCGATGGGGGACGGAGCGGACCGGTACGGTGCCCGGCGATGCCCTCCTCCCTCGTCCCCACCTGCCCCCGGCGCTCGACTGCCGCCGCCGTCCTGGTGGCCGTGCTCCTCATGGCCGCCGCCTGCTCGAGCAGCGGCCCCGAGGCCAGCGGCGGGGTGGAGACCTCGCTGAAGCCGGCGTCGACCGAGGCGCCGGGGGGAGCACTGCGTCCCCTCCACGCGGTGCGGGGCGACGACGCCCGGGTGCTCGACGATCAGGGTCGCCAGGTGCTGCTGCGGGGCGTCAACCTGAACGTGCTGGGCGACTACTACCAGGCCAACGCGGACTACCCCACCGTCATCCCCGCCACCGATGCCGACTGGGCCGAGATGCAGAGCGTCGGGTTCGACGTCGTGCGCCTGCTCATCAGCTGGTCGAGCCTCGAGCCGACGAGGGGCACGATCGACCAGGACTACCTCCAGCGCATCCGCGAGGCCGTCGACGAGGCGAAGGCCCACGACATCTACGTCGTGCTCGACATGCACCAGGACGCCTACGGCAAGTTCAGCCCGACGCCGGCCGGCACCACCTGCCCGGCCGGGTCGGAGCCCTCGATCGGGTGGGACGGTGCACCGGACTGGGCCACCATCACCGACGGCGCCGACACCTGCGCGGCCGCCGGCGTGCGCGAGCTGTCGCCCGCAGTGATGAAGGCGTTCGAGAACTTCTACCTCGACACCGACGGCATCCAGACCGAGCTGGTGAAGACATGGGCCGCCGTCGCCCAGGAGTTCGCGGCCGATTCGACCGTCGCCGGCTACGACCTGTTCAACGAGCCGAACTGGGGCGCCGACGCATCGACCTCCGGGGTCCGGCTCGGCGCCTTCACCGAGAAGGCCATCACCGCCATCCGCTCGGCCGAGTCCGCGGGCGGCGGCTTCTCCCACATCGTCTTCTTCGAACCGGTCGTGCTGTTCCCCGGCGAAGGGACGCTCGTGCCGTCGTCGTCGGTGACCGACCCCAACGTGGTGTTCGCCCCGCACAACTACAACGACTCGATCCAGGGCGGCACGCATCCAGGAGGGCTTCGCCGCCGCGGCCGCCGCGGCCACGACATACGGCACGACGTTCTGGATCGGTGAGTACGGGTGGTTCGGCACGCCGGCCGAGGATGCCCCGAAGGTCACGGCCTACGCCGCGGCCGAGGACGAGTACCGCGTCGGCGGCACCTGGTGGCAGTGGAAGCAGGCCTGCGGCGACCCGCACTCGGTCGGCAGCCAGGACGGCACACCCTCCGACGAGCTCATCCACTTCCACCGCACCGCCTGCCCCGGCGACGTCGACAAGGGCCCGATCGCCGAGTGGCTGCCAGTTCTTTCCCGGGCCTACCCCCGCTCGGCGCCAGGCTCGCTCGCGCACCTTTCGAGCAACCCGGCCACCGGTGCGCTGTCGATCGTCGGTGAGGTCGGTGATGCCTCGGCCGACGCCCGGCTCGACATCTGGATCCCCGACCAGGGCCAGGGCGAGCCGAAGGTCCAGGGCTCGGGCCTCGGGCTGATCGACGTGCAGAAGGTCGACGGCGGCTATCGGGTGCTCGTGGCGGTGACGGGCTGCTACACCGTCGACTACGCACCGGTGCAGTCCTCGACAGCGACGCACACTTCGGGTTGCCCCGCGACCCCGTGAGCGCTGGTCCGCCGCCCCCGGCTCGGGCCACGCCTACGGTGTCGCGCAGGCCCGGGTGGCGTAACTGGCAGACGCAGGGGGCTTAAACCCCCCGGCCGCTCCGGCGGCGTGTGGGTTCGATCCCCACCCCGGGCACCGCTCTGAGCAGGACTTATGTGGATTTGGTGGCTTGTCGGTGACTCGCCTGGTGGCCGCAGAATCGGCTGATGCTAACGGATTGCCAACGCGATCCGGGCTTGGGTGGCGCCCATGCGCGGACACGTCCACCGGCGGGGTGCAGGTTGGGGCTACGTCGCTGATGTCGGTTTCGACCCGGTCACGGGGAAGCGACGCCAGCGCACGAAGTCGGGGTTCAAGACCAAGCGCGAGGCCGAGGAAGCCGTGCGTGCGGTGCTCGAGGAGGTTCGCGTCGGTGCGTACGTTCCCCCATCGACGGAGACCGTCGGCGAATACCTCGCTGGCTGGCTCGAGCGAGCGAAGCCGAGCCTTCGACAAACGAGCTGGGACGGCTACGGAAAGGACGTCACTCACCTGACGTCGGTGCTCGGTTCGATTCCGCTCCAAGATCTCAAGCCCGTTCAGCTCGAAGCCTGCTACGCGGAGCTGGCCGTCTCTGGTGGAGTGCGCGGTCAGGGTCTGTCGCCGAAGACGATCAGCAATGCCCACGCGGTGATGCGACGAGCCCTCGGCGATGCCGAGCGACTCGGCCTCGTCCAGCGCAACGCCGCACGGCTGGCGAGACCCCCGAAGGTCGAGAACGTCGAGATGCCGACGTGGACCTCGCACGAGCTCGGCCTGTTCCTCGAGTCCGTCCGGGACGACCGCCTCTACGGCGCGTTCGTCGTCCTCGCCACGACCGGGATGCGACGGGGAGAGGTGCTCGGCCTCCGGTGGGCCGATCTCGACCTCAAGGCAGGACACCTCTCGGTGAAGCAGACCATCACGGCCAGCAACTACGTGGTCATCGTCGGACCGACCAAGACGGCTCGCTCTCGGCGCCGCATCGAGCTCGACCCCGTGACGGTCGAGGCGCTGAAGCGACATCGGAAAGCCCAGGCCGCCGAGCGGCTCGCCGCAGGATCCGAGTGGCTCAGCGAGGACCTCGCGTTCTGCGAGCCCAACGGTGCACCGCTCCATCCCGATCGGTTCACCCGTCAGTTCCGCCGGGCAGTGAGCAAGGTCGACGTGCCTCCGATCCGCGGGCCGCACGACCTCCGCCACACGTGGGCGACCCTCGCTCTGAAAGCCGGCGTCCATCCGAAGGTGGTCTCAGACCGGCTCGGCCACTCGACGATCTCGATCACCCTCGACATCTACAGCCACGTCACCCCGACCCTCGACGCCGAGGCGGCGAACCCTGTTGCGAGCGCCATCTTCGAGCGCGCCGAGAGCCCAGGCACGCAGTCGGCCAGCCCTCGCCACGCAGTTATGAGAGCGTCCCAGAACGGCCTCGGTCTCAGCCGGTCATCGCAACGCCAGGTCGAGCGACTCTGATGGTGACCGCCAGTCGAGGGTTTGTCGAGGGCGTCCGTTGAGCTCGTCGGCGACGGCGTCGAGTGCGGCCTGGTCGAGCGGCAGCGGCTTGCGTTTCGGGAAGTACTGACGCAACAGACCGTTGGTGTTCTCGTTCGAACCGCGTTGCCAGGGGCTGTGGGGGTCGCAGAAGTAGACGGGCACGCCGGTGTCGACGGTGAAGCGGGCGTGACGGGCCATCTCTTTGCCCTGGTCCCAGGTCAATGACCGCCGCAGCGCAGCGGGCAGCTCAGCGATCTTGGCGGACAGGGCGTCCGCGACGACATCGGCGGTGTGACCGTTGGGGAGCCCGATGAGCATCACGAAGCGGCTGTGGCGCTCGACGAGGGTTGCCATCGCGCTGTTGGCGGTCCCGAAGACAAGGTCGCCTTCCCAGTGGCCCGGCACCGCTCGGTCCTCGACCTCGGCGGGTCGTTCGCTGATGTTCACCATCTGTCGGATCTTGCCCTGGCCGCCGTTGTAGGCCCGCCGGCCCCGGGACCGTCGGGTCGCTTGGCCGCTGCGCAGGTAGCGGGTGAGCTCTTTGCGCAGCGCGCCGCGGGACTGCACGAACAGCGACAGGTAGATCGTCTCGTGCGACACCCACATCTCCGGACGGTCGGGATAGGTCTCCGACAGCCAACCCGAGATCTGCTGAGGCGACCACCGCAGCGCAAGCTTCGAGGAGACCAGCGCGCACAGTTCGGGGTGCATGGCCAGCTTGGCCGGCTTCGGGCGGCGGGCCCGTCTGAGCGCGGCTCGGTCGGCGACGACGGCTCGATAGCGGCGAGCGCCGCCGTTAGCGGTGACATCGCGAGACACCGTCGACGGCGCCCGACCCAACCGCTTGGCGATCGACCGCAACGACTCGCCCGCCGCGACACCCCTCGAGATCTCCTCGCGTTCAGCCAAGCTCAACCGCAGAGGCCACCGCTTCGGAACAGGCGGGGGGCGCCGAGCCAGATAGTTGATGTTGCGCCGGGTCGTCCAACGATCCCGACCGATCACCTCACAGATCTCCGACAACGGCGTGCCCGCCGCAACCAGCTCCGCCAGCCGCTTCTTCTCGGCCACCGTCAACCATCGATTCGCCATCAGCCACCTCCGTGATCGATCGAACTCGATCAGGGCGACTGTTGCGTTGATCCCCTGAGACCAAGGCCGCTATGGGGCGGTCCGCGGGTGAGGCACCGGGCCCGTCCGCTGACTGCGGATCAGTTCCCGCGGTCAGGTGACTCCGGCGGCCAGTTCTCGCAGGATGCTGATGTCGCGGATGTCCTTGTCGCGCAGCGGTCGGCCGTTGCGCAGCCTCGCAAACTGCTCCTTCATGGCGAGCATGCCGTCGATGCTCATCGTGGGAACGGCGAGTTCGTCGAGGTGGCCCGGTGGGGAGGCGTCGAACGAGCCGGCGGGGAAGACCCAATCCGCCCATCGCCCCTGCGGTGTGTAGGTGCCGTCGGCTCGTCGATCGAAGAAGGCGACGCTGAACATCACGTCGTCCTGGACGAACTCACAGGATTCTTCGGGGGGCTGCGTGTCCAGAGCGGTCGCGCCAGCCGCGACCAGCGCTTGTGGGATCTGATCGCTGTCGACACGATCGGCCCAGAACTCGACGTCGCTGTGATCGCGAGTGACCCGGCCGATCCGCGCGTCCAAGCCCCAGCCGCCGAACAGCAAACAGCGAAGGTTGCCGGCCTCGGTCAGTACGTTCAGCACGTCGCCGATGAGTCGCCGTTGGGCCTGTGTCCTTTCATTCATCGAGTACTCACCCACGTCGGCCGAGTGTAGGGACGGTCGGGGCGGCGTCTCGTCACAGGAAATGAAGGCGGCCCGACAGTGCCACGGAACGCCGGGAGTGAGTCACCCACCGAGGGGCAGGCCCGGCCCCACTTGGGCCATTCCACAACGGTCCCGGATGGCCGTGCGCTCAGCCGCCGGTGACGAAGGCGACGACGACGTAGGCGGCACGACGGTCGAAGTTCGCGCGTCGGTGGTCGTAGATGTGGTGGTGGTGCGGGGGTCGGCGTGGCGGGCGGCGATCTGGACGTCGCGGAGCGGGACGGTCAAGGGCGGCCATGATGAACGCGGCGCGGAGCATGTGCGGGTAGACGTGCCCGATCTCGGCCTGCTTGGCGATGGAGCGGACCCAGCGGTGGGCGGTGCGTCGATCGAGGCGTTGGCGGTCGCGGCGTCGCAGGATCGGTCCGTCGTCTCGTTCGCCGACTGCGAGGTCGATGGTCCGCCCGGCCCTCGGCACCAGCGGGATGACTGCTGGCTTGTTGCCCTTGCCGATGATGCGAAGGGTGCGGTGACCGCGTTCGAAGCCGAGGTCCTCGATGTTGGTCGCGCATGCCTCGCTGACCCGCAACCCGTTCAACCCCAACAACACGGCGAGAGCGGCGTGATCCGGGTCGACTCGCTCGGCCGCGAACAGGAACCGGCCCAGCTCGCCACGATCGAGGCCGTGCCCCTCCGTCGGATGCACGGTCGGCCGCCGGACGTACTGCGCGGGGTTCGAGCTGATGTGACCGTCGATGTGCGCGAACCGGTAGTACCCACACACCGTGCACAGCCGGCGGTCGACCGTCGCTGGAGCGAGACCGCGCCGCTCGAGCTCAGTTCGGTACAGCTCGATGTGCGCCCGCGTCGCCGACAAGACCTCGAGACCGACATCGTCGGCCCACTGGAAAAAGGTGCGCAGGTCGTGGCAGTACGCGTCGCGGGTGTGGCCCGAGTAGCGGGCCAAGAAACCCGCCGCCGCGGCCTCCGCCGGATCGAACCCGGTGTCGCTACGGATCACATCGAGGATCGACGAGAACGAATCGGTGCTGGTCGCCATGGCTGGTCTCCCTTGTCATTGGGAGATCCAGCGAACCCGCCGAGCCTGCGACGCAAGCCCCGATCGGGTCGGACCGGTGATCGGTGGGGGCTACGCGGTCGGGGCGACGACGGTGAGGCGGGGCACGTTGCGGAACACGGCGTCCTGGGAGACCAGGTCGACGCCCAACACGATCGCGGTCGCTGCGATCCATCGGTCGGCCTCGTGGACCTTCTGCGCCAGCGCCAGGCCCGCCCGCTCGCAGCGGGCCCGCAGATCGGCGCACTCCTGCATCGCCTCGTCGTCAGGCTGGACGATCACCAACCGAGCCAGATCGCGCTCGAGCTCCCGCCGTCGAAGCTCACCCACCCAGCCTTGATCGCGCCGTAGCGCAACTCGGTGACCGTCACGAACGACACCACGATCGGCCGGCCACCGATCAGCGACCGGTAGGCCGCAGCCGTCTGTGGTGACCGGCTCGCGTTGAGCAGCGACGACACCACCATCGTGTCGACCACCACCGCCGGCGACACCGGCTCGGTCACCGCTCAGCGAGCGCCTTCTCGAAAGCCGTCCACTCATCATCAGTCAGACCATCGATCGCCATGTCAGCATCGCTGGGCAACGGCAACGCGCGACGCAGCGCCTCCTGGGGAGACACCACCGTCAACCGGGGCTGCTTCTGCGGATGCGGGACAACGGCCATCCCGAAAGTCTAAACGCCGACCACCGCCGCGGTAGCGCTCGTTCGAGCCACCGCTCGAACCTTTGGCGGAGCAGACTCACGAACCCGGCGTTCTGTGGCATGCCTGCACGCATACTCTTGGCGCAAGGTCGCGACTCAAGAGTCGAGAAAGTCACGTACCGAGCGCTTGGTGCGCAGAACGTGCACGGCAACTCGGTTCGCATGGGCGGACACGAGCCCGAGCTCGATTGTGCGGTCGGACTCGCGGACTCGCCAGATCCGCCAGACAAGCCCCCATTCGTCTCGCATCCGACGCCACGGTGAATCGTGGCACCCGTCGGGCATCACGGTTCCCGGCGGCCTACGGATCCCGCGAACGAACGCTCGCCTCGCACAGACCCACCACGGCGTGTCGAGGAAGACGACCGAATCGGCTCGCTCGAGCCGAAGCTCGAGTGTCTCGTGGTAGTTGCCGTCGGCGATCCACTCGTCGCCAGCAAGGATGGAGCGCTGCTTCTCGCGCCATTCATCGTCAGACGGTTCGACCCACCCCGGCTTCCAGAAATGGAGGTCGAGGTGGATGACAGGAAGACCGGTCTTGGTCGCAAACGCACGCGAAAACGTGCTCTTGCCAGCGCCAGCCAAGCCGGTGACCACGACGCGGCGACCAAGACGGGCATCAGAGACGACCTTCTCCATGATTCGAGGCTTGCCGATGTCCCTCGCTACCGCCAGCAGAAATGTCGCCCTCCGGAAGGGGCAGATGGGAGACGCGACACCGACCCGGCGTTTGGGACGCCCCCGCTCAGTTCGATGTCTCGCGAATGAGTGCACATAGCTCCGCCGCGGCCTTCGCCTGCCTGTCCAGGAGCGCCGAGGCCCGCCTCGAGTCGCGAGCGAGTCCGGTCAGGCACTCGATCGCTCGCTCGCCGTCCATCTTCACGAACGACTCGAAATCAAGCTCCCAGCCGAGAGTCGGCAGCCCTACCCGGCTACGGACCACGTCGCCCATCCACCGGGTGACCAGGGCCCGCTCCTCCTGGGTGAGCCGATCGTCCCACGGGAAGCCGTTCTCACTCACGACGCGACTCCGCTACTCATGAGGTTCATCCGCCCATGGTCTTGGCTCATGGTTCCCTCCGACGCCTACCCACCGGGGCGGCATGGACTGAGGTGAAAGCATGCCACCGCGAGCGACTCACAGACCCGGCGGTCTGGGGCAGTCCGGGCTGTGTGCGGCTTCTACGACTTGACCTCGCCGAGGACGAGTCGGGCGAGGGCGAGCGGATCGGGGCCGTCGGTCGTGTCGAACTCGAGGTCATAGGTCCAGCCATCGTGCACGTCGACTGAAGCGGCAGCGATGCCCGCCCATCGGCCTGTTCGTGCCTCGCGTTCCAGCAGGACGTGGAAGTCGCAGGTCAATCCCACGGTGAAGGCGGGGACACCGTTGAACGCGCCCATGAGCTCGTGAAACCGATGCCCGGCGGCTGACACAGCAACGTGGTTGCCAACACGAGCGAGCGTAGCGACGGCGGCCAGGTAGCCGCGATGCAGTGACGGTGCCCGGTCCCGCCAGATCAGATAACCCGGCTGGACCGTGCCGATGTGTTCGGGCTCGTCGAGCACGACCAACGGGAAGGTCGCAACTGACTGCAGGGCCCGCATGAGCGTCGACTTGCCAGCGCCAGACGGACCGTTCACGACGATGACTCGACCGCCAGAAACGCCATCAAATCGCTCCGGCCGCAGGTAGACGTCGAGCCAGTCGACCAAGCCAGTGGCGCTCCGGGCGAACACGACACGCGCTTCCGTACCCTTGGCAGTCACCACGGCATCGACGTGCTCGTCACCGCCTCCGATCGATTCGATCACGGCCCCGGCACGACCGAGCGGGCGCAGCTTCTCGGTCACAAGATCGACATCGACGCCGATGGCGAACAGCTCTGAGATCGCCAGCCCGGCACGAACTCGATCGATGAGCTCTTCCAGCAACGCCCGAGAACGGTGCTCGTCATCACCGACCCCAGTCGACACGGCGGCCAGCGTACGCAAACGTCGTCGGCCTTGTGATCGGGCGGCACAGGGCCGATCTGCCCGCTCCGTGAGGGTGTCTCGGTCCCGAAGCTTCTATGGATGTCAAGCAGCTCGCTCGAGTGGCTCGGGTCGCTGGCTGAAGGTGCCGAGGTCGTTGGTGATGGCGGTGTGGACTTCTCTGGCGATGTAGCGCTTGATGCAGCGGATGACCTCTTTGCGGGTCTTGCTCTTCGGAGAGCCGTCGGGCCATGTAGGCCTTCGTTGCGGGGTCCCATCTGAGCCGGCTGATGGCGATGATGTAGAGCGCGGAGTTGGCGGCGCGGCTCCTCCGCCTCGGTTGAGCCGGTGTCGTTGTTGTCGGCCTGAGGATGCGTTCGTGGCGAGGTGCCGCAGAGCGCGGCGAAGGATCGTTCGGAGGCGAGGCGGTCGGGGTTGTCGCCGGCTGCGGTCAACAGCGCGGCGGCGGTCTGGGGACCGACTCCGTTGAGCGCGACGAGGCTGGGCGTGCAGGTGGCGGTGAGCTCGGTGAGGTGCTCATCGAGGGTGTCGATCTCGGTGGTGAGAGCGAGCCACCGTCGAGCGAGCGTGGCCAGGGCGACCTTGGTCGCGGCGGTCGGGTTGGCGATGCGGCCGGGGCGGAGGCGGGCTGACCGACGGACGATCTCGGTGGTGGTCGAGTGCGTGAAGCTGGCGCGCAGTTCGTCGGGGGCGGTGACCAGCACGGCGTGGAGTTGGTTGGCGGCTTGGGTGCGGGCCTTGATGGCGCTGCGGCGGGCGACCTGGGCAGCCGGATGACTTCGACGTCACCGATGGCGGTCTTGGGGATGCCGTCGGCTTCGCTCGACAGCACCGCTCGAGCCGCGCCGATCGTGTCGGCGGGATCGGACTTGGCGTGACGCCGGCGATGCTGGCGATTGGGTCGGGTCACCTCGATCACCTCGACGCCTGCTGCGGTGAGGAACCGGGCCAAGCCGGCACCCCACGGCGCCGGTCCCCTCGACGCCAACCGCGACCAGCTCACCGAAGCTGGCCAGCCAGCTCAGCAACGATCGGTAGCCGGCCGTCGTCGCGGGGAACGCGGCCGTGTCGAGGACACGGCCGAGCTCATCGAGCGGCGGCGACGTGGGTGTCCTTGTGGGTGTCGACGCCGCCAGTGACGTGCCGATCGAGGTCTGTCATCGTGGTACCTGCCATCCGTTCGCTAGTTGGGATGGCACGCGTGACCGGTCGTCGGACAGGCCAGCGATGGGGCTCCTGCACGAGCTTCTATCAGGTCACTTCGACCAGCCGGTTGCGCCGGGCAGGCCCCGCTCACCTGGTCGACCGTTCGGTTCTAGGACATCCGAAGAGTCAGGCGTTCTGAGAGTCAGACCAGGTGAGCAGGACCGCCACCTTGTTACCCGAGCATCCTCACTGGCGTTCGAGACGCTTGGCGGGCTGCCGCCGAACGAGTGCGCAATGCCAGCTTGCTTCGATCGCCCGTGAGCTAAGCATCAAGTCATGCCAAACAGGTACGACCCGTCGCTACTGCCTGCGATCGCCGAGATCAACGAGACCTGGACTCTCCATCGGCCGTGCAGCGTGTGGACTTCGTGAACTACCGCGGCGACATGCAGCTTGGCTACGCGTTCGCCGCACTCTTCATCCCCGACTTCGTCGAGGTCGACGGCGCGGTGATCCTCGCCGAGCAGTTCGACTCAGAGTCGTTCGAAACGCTGGGCGAAGCCATTTCGACGGCGACCTCGGTGGGGTCGAACGGATGATGAACCACGTGCACATCTCGGACCTGTTCCTCAACGGGACCCCAACAGCGTCCTGCCCGAGGAAGTGGCGCTGCGCATCGGCGAGGGACTTCGGATCGGCTGGACTGCGGCACTCCAGGTGGCGTTTCCCAGCCGGTCGTTCCTGGTCAACCACGTGCCAGACGACACCACGGGGTACGGCGAGGTGACGTTCTCAACGGTCCGGTAGCCACCGATCCCAGACCCCTGGTGTTCTGGGCCTCCGGTTATCGGGGCAGGCACACAATGCCGACGCACTGCGGTTCGGCGTTACGGCTGGCGATGTTGCCGCCTTCATCGGTGATGTTTACCTGGGTCTAGGGTCCGGTGGTGCTGAAGCCGAGGCCGATGTTGTGGATCATCCTATTGCCTCCCACAGCCCATCGACCGCAGTCGAGTTGGATGGCGTTCCCGCGGTTGCGCACCAAGACGTTGTCGCGGATGGCACCAGATGGCAGCGCCGGTCCGTTGGAACATCCGATCGTTCCGCTACCCGTCCTGATGCCCGTCCCGTTGTCCTCGAACCGGTTCGAGGTGATCTGGACATTTGTGGCGGTCGCACCGGCTTCGATCCGGCGATGCCCACCCATCTGAAGAACCGATTGCCATCGAGCGTCGAGGTCGAGAACGGGTCATATCCAGGGCTGATCGCCGTTCCACCGGAGGTGCTGCGGATCGTGTTGTCGCGGATGTCGAGCGAGCAGTAACTGCCCGAGAAGAGTGACGTATCTTGAGCATCGTGATCGGGAGATGCTGATTCCGCTCTCCGAGCATCCGAGCTGAACGTCGTGCAAGGTGCTCTCGTGCACCCCGATCGCACCGTTGATCGTCGAGAAGATGCCGCCTCCGTGTACCTGGCTGGCGGTGATCTCGACGCTGCCGTTCATCTCCGGATTGACGGCAACGCCGGTCGAGGTGATCGATGACCTGGTCACGTTGATGGTCCCGGCACTGTCACAGCCGGGACGTCGACAGGGGATTCCGATCCCATCGGTCCCTCGAATCGTCACGTCGGTGACCTCGGTGAGGTCGCGTTGGAAGCGCGATCGCTCGGGCGTCGTCGAGCAGGCGCAGACCCGCCACGATCAACATGATGGCGGTAGGACCCGGATAGTGGCTCGTCTGGTTGGTGGCGGGTGGCATCGATCCCCGCATCGAAGGCCTTGATCGTTCCCGGGCCGTGCATCGTGACGGTGGACCCGAGCGGTCCGTCGACAACGATGCCTCGGCCGCCACCCGTGGATGACCGGATGGTGTGCCCATTGAGTCCCAACGTCACGTCACCAGCGGTGATGATGACGCCATCTCCGCCCGCGGAGACGAGGTTCTTGGCCAGGATCGTGGTCGGCGTCGATCGCCTGGCCACACGACGTGATCTGAATGACGTCGGCCGGCTGCGCGGGAAGGTGGCGGGACCCCCACCCAGCACGACCCAACCAAGCGCGAAGAGCAAGCCCACGCTTCCCACTGCCAGCCGAAGATGCCGACCCATCGGCCACCCCTCCCGTCGCCCGATCACCAGACACTGTTCGCCGAGAGAGTAGCCACGGCGCCCGCACAACGAGTTCCTACCGGAAGATACGGCCCCGCTGCCGGCGCTCTGGGGCGCCTCGGGTTTGCGTGTGCGCCACAACGGGGACACCGTCGTGACCATCCTGTCTGAGCCGCGGGCTCGACGAGTCAGCCTGAGCGGAGTGGATGTGCCTGGAAGAATGCCCCACATGAGCTCATTGGCATCGATGGTGTAGGTGGTCTTGCCCACAACGGCCTCGATGGATCCGGAGAACTTCGACCCCGGCCAGGAGTGGCCGCCGTCGGTGACCCGTGCAGCTCGACTTCGGCTCCCCGGCGGGGACTGCCCAGGCCTGAGCAGGGTGACGTCGTCGGTGACCCACTCACTCGGTCGGGGTGGTCTCACAGCCGTTGCGCTGGGCCCAGTCGCCGGTGATGGTGGGGACGTCGGGCCCTTTGGTCGTCGGATCGACCGCGCCGACCTCGCCCAGCGTCCTGCCCGAACCGTCGGGGGTGGGCAGGTTGGCTGCGGCCGAGCCCAGGCCTCCGTCATAGGGGACAAACGGGTCGTTGGTGCCGTGGAACGCGATCACCGGCACCGGGGCGTGCTCGTCGGGTCGCAGCTCATCCATGCTCCGCGGCATGCTGGCCACCGGTGCGGCGGCAGCGATGCGGTCAGCGAACTGAAATGCCATGGCCGAGGTCATGAACGCTCCGTTGGACAGGCCGGTGACGAACACCCGGTTCTGATCGATGCACAACGTGGCCTCGGCCTGGTCGAGCACCGATCCCAGGAAGGCCAGGTCCGAGTTGTTCAGCGTGGTGT
>CAWCSY010000004.1:0-205000 GCA_963798355.1 uncultured Microthrixaceae bacterium
GTGACTGCAGGCTGAGCGCGGAGGTCGCGAGAAGCGCCGGGCTGCGCGAGCCGAGCTGGACCACGAAGGTGCCCAGCCCGATGGTCGTGGTCTGCGCCGCGAGGTGGGCCAGCCCGGTGAGCGCGTCGTAGCCCCAGACCTCGGGCACCCACAGAGACGCCACCCCGATGCGTTCGGCCTCCCGCGCGAACGCGGCCGGCCTCGGGGTGGTGGGGATCGATCAGTGCTGCGACCTGCACCTGGGTAGTTTGGCTCGCAGATGGGCCCTGGCCGGGGCGAGGGGAGAGATCGCATGCGCTACAGGGACCAACCGACGGTCGAGGTCGAGGAACGGGTGGTCGGCGATCCGGCTCGGATCTGGGAGCTGGTGACCGACATCGGGCTGCCGGCCCGGTTCTCGGCGGAGCTGCAGGCGGTCGAGTGGCTGGACGGGGCGACCGGCGGTGGAGGTCGGCAGCCGGTTCCGCGGCCACAACCAGAACCCGGCGCTCGGCGAGTGGTCGACGGAGTGCACCGTGGTCGAGGTCGTGCCCGGGAGCCGTTGGGTGTGGACGGTGAACGCCGGCGACGACCTCATGGCCACCTGGGGGTTCGAGGTCGACCCCGGCCGTTACGCCGTGACGGTCCGGCAGTGGGCTCGCATGGGCCCCGACCCGTCCGGCCTCAACATCGCCATCGACGCCATGCCGGACAAGGAAGGTCGGATCATCTCGCAACGGATGGCCGAGTGGCGGACGAACATGGCGGCCAATCTCGCCGGCATCAGGTCGATCATCGAGGGGACCAGGTAGCTGTCGTACCCACCCGACCCGGTCGATCCACGCTCGTGTTCGGGCGGTGCGGGCCGGGTTTCGCAGCGAGACTGGCGCGATGTCGTCGTTCCCGGTTCCCACCACCATCCGAAACGAGGCCTGACCGTGATCGAAGCCATGACCGACCTGCCCGACGGCGTGATCGGGTTCCACCTGACCGGCAAGCTCCACGCTTCTGACTACCGGGACGTGCTGATGCCGGCCGTCCAGCAGGCGGCCGCGGACGGCGGTGTGCGGGTGGTGCTGATGTTCGACGACTTCGACGGCCTGTCCGGCGGAGCGCTCTGGGAGGACATGAAGGTGGGCGTCGAGCACCTCTCCAGGTGGAAGCGCATCGCCATCGTGGCCGACATCGACTGGATGACCCACCTCGTCGCCCTGTTCGGCTGGATGACGCCGGGCGAGGCCAAGCACTTCGCCCGCGCCGACCTCGCCGACGCCATCACCTGGACGGCCGACCCCGCGGCCTGAACGCCGAGGACGGCCATCCGCCGGCCGGACGGTGTGGGTAGGGTCGCCCCATGGAGTACGTGAACCTCGGTGTGTCCGGTCTGCGGGTCTCTCGGGTCTGCCTCGGCATGATGAGCTTCGGAGCCCATCCCGACCGGAAGTGGGCGCTCGACGAGACCGAGGCCGAGCCGATCATTCGCGCCGCCGTCGACGGTGGCATCAACTTCTTCGACACGGCCGACACCTATTCCCACGGTGCGAGCGAGGAGCTCACCGGTCGGGTGCTGCCCAAGCTGCTGTCGCGCGACGAGATGGTGGTCGCGACCAAGGTCTTCATGCCGATGACCCCGGGACCCAACGGCGGAGGGCTCTCCCGCAAGCACATCCTCTCGGGCATCGACGCATCGCTGACCCGGCTCGGCATGGACCACGTCGACCTCTACCAGATCCACCGCTTCGACCCGAACGTCCCGATCGAGGAGACGATGGAAGCGCTCCACGACGTCGTGAGGGCCGGCAAGGCGCGCTACATCGGCGCCAGCAGCATGTACGCGTGGCAGTTCGCGAAGGCACAACACGTCGCCGACGTCCACGGCTGGACCAGGTTCGTGTCGATGCAGAACCACTACAACCTCCTGTACCGGGAGGAGGAGCGGGAGATGATCCCGCAGTGCCTCGACATGGGCGTGGGCGTGATCCCGTGGAGCCCGTTGGCCCGGGGCGTGCTGGCCGGCAACCGCACCCGAGCGGGCGACAAGCTCACGACACGGGCCGAGACCGACGGCTTCGCCGAATACCTCTACACGCACCCCGTCGACTACGACATCGTCGATCGGGTGGTCGAGGTGGCTGCCGAACGGGGAGTCAGCGCGCCACAGGTGGCGTTGGCGTGGCTGCTGTCCAAACCCGGTGTGACTGCGCCGATCGTTGGATCGACCAGGCTGCACCACCTCGAGGACGCGTTGGCGGCCGAGCAGCTCACGCTCCCCGCCGACGAGATCTCCCGCCTCGAGGAGCCCTACGTGCCGCACGCCATCGCCGGCCACTGAGCCGGGCGGTGGGCCGGACGGTCGAGTCGAGCGTGCTGCGACCCACGTGACCTGTGGTCGCCGCCGCCGTAGGCGCGCCTCGAGGCGGTGCGGGATGTCGGGTGTGCTGGTGGCCACCTGGGATAGGGGCGACAGCTCGGTGGGTCGACCGGTGGGGGACCGCTCAGAGCCGGGCGATGCGATCGGCCACCTCGGCGGCGGCTGCGGTGGCGGCATCGGCGGCCTGACGGGCGAAGGCGGCCCGCTCCTCGGCGGTGACGGCCTGCTCTTCCATGCGTCGGGCCTTCTTCTCGAGCCGCTCGAGCTCTCGGGTGAGCTCGGCCCGCTTCCGGGCGACGCGCGTGCGGGCCAGCTCGTCCTCGGCCGCTCGGGCCCGGGCGGCTGCGTCCTCCGCGGCCTGCGCCGCCGCGGCAGCTGCGGACTCTGCCCCGGCCGGGTCGTCGTCGGCGCGGTCGACCTCGGCCGGCGCCGCGATCCGGCCGGTACTCGCCGGGTCCGGCCGGGCCGCCGGCCTGGTGGACGGACGATCCGGGCGGGGAGCGATCCGGCCGATGGTCGGTGTGCCGCCGAAGCCGGGGGCCTCCTGATCGTCGGGGAGCACGCCACGTTGCACCGCGACGGCCAGATCCTCGTCGACCCCGGCGGCCAGCAGGTTGGTGCGGATCCGGTTGCGCATGTCCTCGGCGGTGACATCGGCCAGCGCCGATGCGGCCGCGACCGCGGCGTCGATGGCGGCGCGGTAGGCGTCCTGGGCCTCTCGCCGGTCTGCGCCCACCCCACCGTCGATCAGCGCGTCGCGCAGCGAGGTGGCCGCGGTGAGGACGACGTCGATGCAATCGGGATCGGTGCGGGCCAGCAGGTTGAGCGCCCACGCCGACTGCGGAGGGCGGCGCAGCTTGCCCACCCGGACGGCCTCGTCCCGGTCGCCATCGGCTCGCAGCCGGCGGGCCAGCGCGGCCCGGGCGGCCACGAACTCGGCCGGGTCGACCCCGTACAGATCGTCAGCGGCTGCGGGCTCGGGCATCGTGTCGCAGTCTGGCCCAGTCGGCCAGGCGACGCAGCCGACGCGGGCGACGCCGGCCGGTCCGTCGGGCACGTCGGGCGCCTCGGCTGTCTCCCCGTCAGTTGCGCGATGCCGGTGTGCCGTGTGGTGTGCGACCGTTCTCCTAGGCTCGCCCGGTGACCTCGATGGCGACGCGGGCGAGAGGGTGGGCGTCGCAGCAGCTGTCGAGGTTCGGTGCCCACGTGGCGGAGCCCACCGTGCGCGAGCTGCGCAAGGGCGAGGGTCGGGTCGACTCCCGACTCGTCTACGACGGCGTCGCCGAGCTCGATCGCCGCCACGGGTACCGGGCCGAGTCGCTGAGCGCAACGGAGCTTCGGGTCTTCTCGCAGAACGGCGAGGACGGGGTGCTGGCCGAGATCTTCGACCGCATCGGCCCGGGCGATCGCTTCTTCGTGGAGTTCGGGGCCGAGGACGGCCTCGAGGGCAACACCCGGTTCCTCCGCGAGGTGCTCGGGTGGCGTGGCGCCTACATCGAGGCCGACCCCGATCAGCACCAGCGGCTGACCGACCGGGTCGACCCGCTGACCTGCACGGTCGTGTGCTCGATGGTGACGCCGCAGAACATCGAGTCGCTCCTCGAGCAGGCCGGCGTGCCCGCGGCGTTCGACCTGCTCTCGATCGACATCGACGGACAGGACTACTACGTGTGGCGGGCCATCGAGCGCTTCCGGCCCCGCGTCGTGGTGATCGAGTACAACGCCGGCCTCGCGCCGGGCCGGGCACTGGTCGAGCCGGCGGGCAGGGGCCCGTGGGACCGCACCGACCACTTCGGCGCCTCGATCGAGGCGCTGACGGCGCTGGGCCGGTCGAAGGGCTACCGGTTCGTGCACGCGGACCTCGCCGGCATCAACGCCTTCTTCGTGGCCGACGAGTGCGCCGGGCCCTTCGCCGACATCACCGTCCCGCGTCGGTCCCCGAACTACGAGCTGCGTGGCCTGCGCCATCCCCCGGACCCGGCGGCCCGCCCCTACGTCACCCCGGACGACTCCTGATCTCCGGGACGCTCGAGCGTGCGCCGGTCGTTCCTCGGCCTCGTTGACGCGCGCGTGCGGATGATCTTCCGGGCGGTGGCCGGTGGGCATGATCAGGGCTGCTGGGCGTTCCACCCGCGGTGCAGCTCGCCCCGGTGAAGTCGACGCCGGGTCATGCCGCCTCGAGGTCGAGCAGCAGCTGCTTGGCCTCGGTGCCGCCCAGGTACTGGCCGATGGTCCCGTCGCTGCGCACCACCCGGTGGCAGGGCACGACGACCGGCACCGGGTTGTGCGCGCAGGCCGAACCGACGGCGCGCACCGCGGCGGGGCTGCCCGATGCCGCCGCGATCGCTGCGTAGCTGGCGGTGGTGCCGTAGGCGAGGTCGCGCAGGCGATCGAGCACCGTGCGGCGGAAGCCGTGGGCCAGCTGCAGGTCGACGGACACCTCGAACCGATGGCGCTTGCCCGTGAAGTACTCGTCGAGCTGGCGGGTCACGTCATCGAGCCGGGCCGGCGCACGCAGGATCCGGGGGCTGACGTCGACCGCCAGGTCGGCCAGCACCTCGTCGTGGCCTTCGCGCTCGAACGCCACCCGCACCAGCCCGGCCGGCGTGGCGGCCAGCAGCAGCGGACCGACAGGGGTGTCGACCGTGCGGTAGGACACGTCGAGCAGCCCGGCGTCGGTCGCGCGGGCCACCAGCACTTCGTGCAGCCGGGCGAGCGGGGCCTCGGCGGTGGAGTGGGCGAGCAGGTCGTCCACGATCTGGACGTCGGTGCGGGAGCGGGTGGTCATCATCAGGATTGTCCTGTCGTCGTGTCTGTGCGGTCTGTCGTGGCGCGCCCCGCCGTGGTCGTGCGGGCCGGGTACGTCTTGCGGATGTTGGCCAGGCCATCGGCGGCCGATCGCCGGGCGGCCGCTTCGCTGCTGTCGATCAGCGACCCGACCTCGGCGTAGGGGAGCCCGGCGAGGTGGTGGTAGGCCACTGCGCTCCGCTGCTTGAACGGCAGCGCCGCCAGTGCATCCCACAGGTCGGTGTCGGGGTCGATGACCAGGTCATCGAGGGTCGACGGTTCGGGCAGCTCGTCGGTGGGGACGGGGTTCCGGTCCCGGACGCGCAACTGGTCGATGGCCTTGCGATGGGCGATCGTCACGAGCCACCCGCGCACGTTGCTGTCCGGTCGCAGCCGGGGGTAGGCCTCGAGAGCGGAGAGGAAGGTCTCGGACCACGCGTCGTCGGCGTCGACCGGTCCGAGCAGGGCCCGGCAGACGCGCAGCACCGTGGGGCCGTGCTCGACGAGGACCTGTTCGAAGGGGGGCGGCTTCACATCGGGGTAAACGTTGCCAGATGCCGGAACGTGAGGTCCGTCCTCGACGCTTCTCCGTGCCAGACTCCGCTGCGATGGGTCCCGAACAGCAGCGCGCTGTGACGCCGCGGACGCCGGGGACGCCCGGGATGGCGGTGCTGCGTCGGCGGGCCCGGCTCTTCTCGTCCGGCGTCGATGAGCCCCGGGCCCGGCGGGCCACCGACGTCATCCTCCTCGTCGCCGCCGTCGTGGCCCTGGCGCTGCTCACCCTGGTGGCGGTGCCGCAGGCCGGCTACGAGCGGGCGCTCACCACGTTGGCCCGGGCGGTGCCGAGCGCGTTCGACAGCCTCTGGCGGCTCCTGATCGACCTCCTCGGCCTGGCGGTGCTCGGCGTCGTCGCGGCCACCGTCGTGCGTCGCCGATTCTCTCTGCTGCGCGACCTGGTGCTGGCCGCGCTGGTGGCCTTCGTGATCGCAGTGGTCGTCGAGCGCGCCGCGCTGAACGCCTGGCCCGCGCTGTCCGGATCGTTGCGGATCTCCGGCGCGTGGTTCGCTCCCCTGCGACTCAGCATCCCGGCCGCCGTGGCCATGACGGCGTCGCCGCACCTCAGCCAGCCGGCCCGCCGCGTGGACCGGTGGGTGGTGCTGCTGGCCGCGCTCGCCTCGGTGCTGCTCGGCGCGTCCACCCCGACCGGAGCTGTCGCCGGGCTCGTCATCGGGATGATGGCCGCGGCCACCGTGCACCTCGTGTTCGGGTCGTGTCGTGGTCGGCCCAGCCTCGACGATGTGGTCGTGGCCCTCGCCGGCCTCGGGGTGGCGGCGCGGTCCGTCGGGGCGGCCGACCGTCAGCGCGAGGGCGTGTTCCTCGTCGATGCCACCGATGCGGTGGGAGATCCGTTGGTGGTGAAGGTCTTCGGCCGCGACGCCAACGACACCCAGCTGCTCACCACCCTCTGGCGCACGGTCTGGTACCGCGAGGCCGGCTCGCCGACGTCGGTCGGGCGGCTGCAGCAGGTCGAGCACGAGGCGTTCCTCACCCTGCTCGCGGCGCAGGCCGGTGTGCCCACGGCCCGAGTGGTCACCGCCGGCGCCACCGTCGAGGACGATGTGCTGCTCGTGCTGCGGCCGTGGGGCCGGCCGTTGGCCACCACGCCCGAGCGGTGGTCCGACGACGTGGCCCGCGAGGTGTGGGAGGTGCTCGGCCGGCTGCACGAGGCTGGCGTGTCCCACGGCCAGATCGACGATCGCCACCTCGTGACCGGCCCGGCCATCCCAGGCGGCACCGGCGTCGACGGCGCCGACCGGCCCGGCGTTGGCCGGGCCGAGGGTGACGGGTCGGAGGTCGCCATCGGCCTCGTCGACTTCCGCGGCGGGTCGGTGGCCCCGTCCGACCCGCGGCTGCGCACCGATCTGGCCCAGGCCCTGGTGGCCACCGTGCTGGCCCTCGGCGAGGAGCGGGCGCTGCCGGTCGCGCTCGACCACCTCGGTCCCGATCGGCTGGCCGCCGTGCTCCCGTTCGTGCAGATGACCACCCTCACCCCGAGCCAGCGACGAGCCGTCCGCGACGAGGGGCTCGACCTCGACGCGCTGCGGGACCGTGCCGCGGAGCTGGCCGGCATCGAGGCGCCCGAGCTCGAGCAGATGCGCCGGGTGTCGTGGAGCTCGGTCATCCAGGTCGTGCTGCTGATCGTGGCTTTCGTGGCGCTCTCGCGTGCCATCGGTGGCGTCGACTTCGCCGTGCTCGGCGATCAGATGGGGCGATGCGGTCTGGTGGTTCGTGGTGGTCGGGTTCGTCCTGGCCCAGGCCACCCGATTGGCCCAGGCGACGGCGACGCTCGGCGCCGCGCCCTCCCGGCTTCCCCTGCGGCCGGTCTACGCGTTGCAGCTGGCGCTCTCCTACATCGGGCTGGCAGTGCCGACCAGCGCCGCGCGCATCGGGGTGAGCATCCGCTTCTTCCAGCGCCACGGCCTGCCGTCCGGTTCGGCGCTGGCCGTCGGCGCGCTCGACGGGGTGGCCGGCTTCATCGTGCAGATCGTGCTGCTGCTCGGGATCCTCGTCATGACCCCGGCGTCGCTCGAGCTCGACCTCGACAACGCGGTGCCGATCGACCTCACCCGGCTGCTCGCGGTGATCGTGGCGATCGGCGTCGTCATCGGCGTCGTGCTGCTGTCGTTGCCGGCGTGGCGGGGGCGGATCGTCGGATGGGTGCGCCAGCTGGCGTCCGAGGCGGTCGGCGCGATCAGGGGCCTGCGGTCGCCGCGTCGGCTCGGGATGCTCTTCGGCGGCAACCTGGCCAGCGACGTGCTCTTCGCCCTGGCACTCGGGGCGTTCACCGTCGTCGATGGGCTACTCGATCGGGCTGACCGAGCTGATCTTCATCAACATCAGCGTGTCCTTGCTGGCCGGTGTGCTGCCCATCCCCGGCGGCATCGGGGTGGTCGAGGGCGGCCTCACGTTCGGGCTGGTGCGGGCGGGCATGCCGGAGGAGACCGCCCTGGCCGCGGTCCTCATGTACCGCTTGTCGACCTTCTACCTGCCCCCGATCTGGGGCTTCTTCGCCCTCAAGTGGCTCGAGAAGAACAAGCACCTGTGAAGGAACGGCTGCTCGCGCGCCTGCGCCGATACGAATCGGTCCCGGTGGTCGGGCTCGGCGCGTCGCTGTTCCAGCGCGACACCGAGACGGGCGGTTCGATGGTCGGCAGCGCGCTCGGCATTCCGACTGTTCCTCTTCTTCGTGCCGCTGCTCCTGGTGTTGGTAGGCGTGGCCGGGTTCGTCGGCGGACGGGTCGACCCCGACCAGCTCAACCGCAGCGCCGGGCTGTCGGGAGGCCTCGGCAGCCAGATCCGCAGCGCTTTCTCCCAGTCGGGCCGCGGACCCTGGGTCATCACCGCGGTCGGTCTGTTCGGCCTGCTCACCACCGGCCGATCGCTGAGCCGGGTCCTGCTCTCGGCCAGCAGCACCGCGTGGAAGCTGCCGATCGAACGGAAGTCCTCGATCCGCCTGGTCGGCGCCATCGCCGGGCTGGTCTGCGGCATGGGGCTGGTGGCGCTGCTCGTGAACCGGGCCCGCGTCGACCTGGGCCTGGCCGTGGCCGGACTGTCGCTCGGGCCGGCCTTCCTGCTCTACGCGGTCGCCTGGCTGGTGGTCTCGCTGATGCTGCCCCGAGGGACCGATGACCCCGGCGCGCTGCTGCCGGGAGCGTTGCTGCTGGCCGGGGTGCTGACCGCGCTGCACGCCGTCAGCGAGCTGTACCTCCCGGACCGCTTCTCGAACGCCGGCGAGCTCTACGGCGTGATCGGCACGACGGTGGTCACGCTGGGCTGGTTCTTCATCATCGGCCGCGCCATCGTCGTGGCCATGGAGCTCAACCCGGTGGTCTACGAGCGCTACGGCAGCGTCTCCAGCCTGTTCTTCTCGCTGCCGGTCATGCGGATCGTCCCCCGTCGATCGGCCCGGGTCCGGCGCTTCTTCGACCTCGACTGATCGGCCAGAAGGATGTGGAAACAGGCCACCACCTGTCCGGTTTCAAGCGGATGATGACGTCGTACCCGAAACCGATCGCTGCCACCCGATCGCCCGACAACCGGACAACCGGACAACCGGACAACCAGACAACCGGACAACCAGACAACCGGACAACCAGACAAGAGGAGCACGACGATGAACTGGACGCTCGAACTGGTCGCCATCCCGGTGACCGATGTCGACCGGGCGAAGGCCTTCTACGCCGACCAGGTGGGGTTCGCCGCCGACCACGACCACACGGTGAGCGACGAGCTCCGCTTCGTGCAGCTGACCCCGCCGGGCTCGGGCTGCTCGATCGTGCTGGGCAACGGCATCACCGACGCCGAGCCGGGATCGGTGCAGGGCGTGCAGCTCTGCGTGAACGACATCGATGCGGCCCGGGCCGAGTTGGTCGGTCGCGGCGTGGAGGTCACCGAGATCGAGGAGCACCCGTGGGGGCGATTCGTCTACTTCGCCGACCCGGACGGCAACAAGTGGTCGGTGCAGGAGATCACGTCTCGCCCGTAGTTCTGTCCCGAGCTCCGTCCCGTAGGGCAGTCCTCCTGGCCGCCGGAGATGGCCGCCAGGATCGACAGCTCGGCTCCGGGCTCGATCATGGTGCCGAGGCCGTCTCTGGTCCGAACGTTGTCGTCGCCGACGAACAGGTTGACGTGGGTGCGCAGCCCACCCTGCTCGTCACGGATCCGCCGCTCGAGCGCCGGGTGCGCCTGACCGAGCACATCGACGACGTCGGCCACCGTGGTGGGTTGCGGCAGCGAGAACGACAGCGAGGCCTCCCCGCCGCACAGGCTCCGCAGGGCACCCGGGACCCGCACCACGACGGTCGGCTCGAGCTCGGCCGCCTTCACGGGAGTGAGGCGGCGCGGACGGAGAGCACCGGTGGCAGGTGCGCGGCCAGCAGCCGCCACGAGTCGCCGTCGTCGACCGAGCCGTAGACCTCGCCGCTGCGGGTGCCGAAGTAGAGGCCGGCCGGGTCGTCGCCGTCGGTCGTGAACCCGTCCCGCAGCACCGTCATGTGCGCATCGTGCTGCGGCAGCCCCTCGGTCAGCGCGCTCCACGAGCGGCCGGCGTCGGTGGTGCGCCAGACCGTGCAGCACCCGTCGGGGGTGCAGCGGTACTCCGCGCCCTCCAAGGGCAGCAGGTAGGCGGTGTCGGGCCGGGTGGGGTGGGCGACGACCGGGAAGCCGAAGTCGACGCCACCGATCGACTGCATCGGATCCCACGTGTCGCCGCCGTCGTCGCTGCGGTAGATGCCGTCGTGGTGCTGCAGGTAGAGGCGCTCGGGATCGCCGGCATCGCGCGAGACCTTGTGGACGCACTGGCCGAACTCGGGGGTCGGGGCGCCAGGGAGGAACCCGGCGACGATGCCGTGGTTGCCCGCCCGCCAGGTTTCGCCGCCGTCGTCGCTGCGGTACACACCGGCGGCCGACACCGCGATCAGCAGCCGGTCCGGGTCGTCCGGGTGCACGAGCACGGTGTGCATGCAGAGCCCGCCGCCACCGGGGTTCCACTCGGAGCGGTGCGGGTGGTCCCAGAGCGCCCGCACCAGCTCGAAGGTGTGGCCGCCGTCGCTGCTGCGGAACAGCGCGGCGGGCTCGACGCCGGCGTACATGACTTCGGGCTCGTCGTCTCCGCCGGGGGCGAGCTGCCAGACGCGGTTCAGCACGGCGCCGGTGTCGGTGGGGAAGGCGAGCGCGGCGTGGTCCTGCTCGGTCCAGGTCGCGCCGAGGTCGTCGGATCGGCGGATCACCGGGCCCCAGTGCATGCTGACCGAACTGGCGAAGAGCCGGGGTGCCGCGGTGCGGGTGTCGATGCAGGTGGCGTAGACCTCCTCGCCGACCAGCTCGGGGCCGGCGAGCTCGAAGTCGGCCCGTCCGTCGGTCGATCGCAGCGAGAACAGGCCCTTCGCCGTTCCGATCAACACGAGTGTCTCGGTCATCGTTGTCCCCCGGTCAGCAGCGTTCGGCTGTGCGACCATGCAGGGTAGAACGGCCGGACGTGAAGAGTTGAAGGGACCTGCGGTGGAGACCAACGAGATCCTGATCGAGGTGTTCGGGCGGGTGGCAGAGCATGTGCACAACGCCATCGACGGACTCGACGCCGAACAGCTGGCGGCTGCGCCGGTGCCGGGGTCGAACCCGATCGGCTGGCTCGTGTGGCACCTCACGCGGGTCGAGGACGCGCACATCGCCGAGCTGCTCGAGGTCGACCAGGTGTGGACCACCGGGGACTTCGCCGGTCGGTTCGGTGTCGACCCCGATCCCGAGAACAGCGGGTACGGCCACACCTCCGAACAGGTCGCGGCCATCCGCCCGGACGGGCCCGACGCGCTGCTCGAGTACTTCGAGGCGGTCTCTGCCCGCACCCGGGCCTACCTCGAAGGCGTCACCGACGCCGACCTCGACCGCGTCGTCGACGAGCGATGGGACCCGCCCGTGACGCTCGGCGTGCGGTTGGTCAGCATCGCAGATGACGAGGTGCAGCACGGCGGCCAGGCCAACTACGCCCGGGGCATGCTGCTCGGGGGCTGAGGGTGCTCGCATCGTGACCGGCGAGGATGACGTCGACGTGGCCGGCCGCGCTGACCGGGCTCCGGTCAGCCTGCCGACGCCGGCGTTGGTCGAGGAGGTCGCCGCCGCACTGGGTTTCGTCGTCGTCCGCCCGCTCGACGGCGGGTCGTTCGGCGCCACCCTGGTCGCGACGCCCGATGGCGCAGAGCTGGTTCTGAAGGTCTCCGCGGATGTCGACCTGGCTGACGTCTGGGCCACCGGTGCGGCGATGGCCGAGCGGCTCCGGTCGACCGGGTATCCGGCGTCCCGGTACCAGGGCACCGGTCAGGTCGGCGACGCGGTGTGGTCCCTCCAGGACGTGCTGCCGGGGACCGTCCCGCGCCGCATGGACGCCGACCTCGCTGCCCAGCTGGTGGATCTCGTGCGCAGCCATCGCCTCGATGCAGGGGCGCGACGAGCGTGGGGATCGGATGCTCGAGTGGCGGCCGAGGGCTGGCTCGTGGCCATTCCCCGCTCGCTGGCGGCACCCGGGTTCCACGAGGCGATGGCCTCGGCCATCGAACGGACCGCCGAGGCCGAGCTGCTCGAGACCACGATCGTGCACGGCGACTTCCACCAGTTCAACTGCACGACCGACGGTGGCGAGGTGGTGGGCGTCTTCGACTGGGAGATCGCAGGACCCGGCGACTGGCGGTTCGATCTCGTGCACCCGTGGTTCTGGGGCACCGTGCTCTCGAAGGCGGTCGAGCGAGGCGCGGCCGAGGTGCTGGCGGGCGCCGTGCGGGCCGAGGTGCCCGACGATGTCGCAACCTTCATGCTGGCGTGCCAGTCGCTGCGTTCCGTCGCGATGTCGGCCTGGCATCGACCCGATGGCGTCGGCCGGCTGAGCGAACGCATCCTCGACTGCTTCGAGTGGCGAGGGTCGCCCGGCCCGGTGAGCTGAGCCCGGGCCGCGTCACCCCCGTTTGGCTGACTGGCTCGCTGCTCATCCGAACGGCAGCGTGCCGGCGGGCCCGGGGCTGGGTTCGGTCTCATCGATCTGGCCGGGGTCGGGCTCGACCACCGGGGGGAGGTCGTCGAGGTCGAAGGCGGTGAGGTGCTCGCCGATCGGTGCTCTCCACGGGATGGATACGGGTGGCGGTTCGGGCTCGCCGGGGGCAGGGGGTGGCGGGTACCAGTGCCATTCGGTGTCGGTGCGTTCGATCCCGCGCCGCGGTGGGTCTTGTCGGCGTGGTGCTTCTCACAGAGCAGCTCGAGGTTCTCGCCGGAGGTCGGCCCACGCGTGTGGAACTCCTGTCGGTGGTCGGCCTGGAGTCGTCGTCTCCGTTTGCAGCCGGGGACGACGCATCTTCGGTCTCGGGCCCGGATGGCGTTGTCGACGGCCTTCTTGCGGTGGCGGGTCATGGTGGCGTGGGCTCTGATGTCGACGAGGTCGTGGACCAGGACGTCGACGAGGGCTTCGGGCAGGATCCGGCTGACCCAGTCGACATCGACCGGCCCGACCCCGACGATCTCGCAGGTCTCCCTGGCGGTGGCGTAGCCCCGCTGCAACGCCATCCCGTCGATCAGCACGCTCACGTTCCACTTCACCCGGCCTGGACGCAGCTTCAACAGCTCCGCCAGGCCCGTGGGGACGTCGGCATCGGGGCCCGGACGGGGCGACGCGGCGTCCGTCGCCGCAGTCCCGGCCGTGCCGGCGAACTCGGCCGACGTCGTGGTCCCAGTCGCGGTGGCGGAACCGGACGCAGGTGTCGCGGCGGCGGCCGTGGCGTCGGGCCGGGTGCAGGTAGCGAGGTCGAGGCCGGCGAGCTCACCGGCCGCGGCCAGGGCCGCGAGCACCGCATCGGCGCGGCAGGCGTCGAACGGATCGCGTACCCCTTCGATGCGGGCCTGGTCGAAGATCGGCTCGGCGTACGCGTCGATCACCGGCGACACCGCGGCCCACTGCTCGGGCAGGAAGCGGCCAGCCACCCCGGCCATCTCATCGTCGGTGAACTCCGACCAACGTCGCAACGCCCGCAGTCGGCGCCTGCGGTCCGTCGGGTCCTCACCCCGGCGGGCACCGGCCTTGACCTTGGCGGCCCGCTCCCTGGTGTCGGCCAGGTCATGGGACCTCTTCGCCGTGGCGACCAACTCCTGCTCGGCCGACGGGTCGACCGCCGCAGCACCCGAAATGGCGTCGGCTTCCCCCAACGAGAGCTCGCCGTTGGCGAACGCGTCCGCGGTCGCCGGACAGGTCTTCAACCGTCGGGCGGTGTCGATGGCCTTGCGGGCATCGGTGACCGAGGTGCCGTTCTGGCGGGCCAGCCAGTCATCGGGCGACCCGGCCTGCCTGGGTTGGGCCCGGCAGGCGTCGACCCGTTCCGCCAAGCCGGCCTGCTGGGCCGTCAACCGGCGGATCACCCTGGCCAACCGCTCGACGGCCACCACCGCGTCGGCACCGGTGTGCACCGCCGGATCGGTCCGGTCGCACCACTCAGCCACGACCTGCTCGACATCAGCCAGCGACGTCGCAGCAGCGAGGGTGGGGGTGGAGGAGCGCACCCCGCCAACGTACACGAACGACCGTTCGACTACAACAGGAACAACGGAAACAGCAGAGAACGATCTGAGAGCGTCCGGCCGCCCACGGCCTGTCGCGCCCATCGATCACGCGGCACGAACCCTCCTGCTGGCTGCGGACTCGACCTCGGATCCGACTTCGGACTGCGGGCTGTGGAGACGAGCTCAGCGGCGGTCGGCGCGGCCTTCGAGGTGGCGCTGCTCGGGTTGGCCGGAGTGCCCCCGTCGGGCCACTGGCGCGCCGCGGCCAGCAGCGCCTCCTGCACCGCGTCCTCAAAGGCGTCGAAGTGCCCGTAGCGGCGGACGAGCGCGCCGAGACCTGCGGCGCGAGCGGGCGCAGCAGATCCTCGAGGCCACGGGTGCCGTCGGCGACGGTCACATCTCGAGCGCGCACCTCTTCGCGCTCACATCTCGAGTTGGGCTTCGTGCATGAGCGGGCGCACCTCGACCTGGCAGAACGCGGAGGCGGGATCGGCCGCGGCGATCTCGAGGGCCCGTTCGAGGCTGTCGCAGTCGACGATGGTGAAGCTGCCGAGGTATTCCTTGGCCTCGAGGTACGGACCGTCGGTTACGGCCGGCACCCCCGTCCTCGACCCGCACGACCTTCGCCATGACCTGATCGGCGACGCCGTACGCGCCGACCAGCTCGCCCGATGACCGCAGCTCTGCCAGCAGGGCCTCGGTGTCGCGTACGAGGCCCTCCATCACCTCCGCTCGGCCGAGGCCCAGAGCTCGTCGTGGCCGTAGATCAGCAACCACTTCATGGAGGGGCTCCTGGTGGTTCCGGTACCCCGAATGGGTACCACTCATCGGGAAGGTCGCAGCCGGATCGCGGATCTCGACACGCGACCCGCCCAGATGGGCGCGGGTTCCGCGGTCGAGCACGGTTGCGGTGCCGGTGCAAGAGTGGTCGGGCCGCTGGGGCGGCACACCGAACGCTCGCCAGGGGGCACCGACTTGATGACCACCGCTGAACTCATCCGTCACTGGGCTGCGGTGCAGCCCGATCACCCGGCCCTGCGCTGGGGCGACGAGCAGGAGACCTATCGGGAGCTCGACGGGCGTTCGAGCCAGGTGGCGCAGGCGCTCCGTGCCGCGGGCGTGGGGGCCGGCGACCACGTCGCGTACCTGGACAAGAACAGCCCCGAGCAGCTCGAGCTGTTCTACGGCGCGGCGAAGCTCAACGCGGTGCCGACGCCCGTGAACTTCCGCCTCGCGCCGCCGGAGATCGCGGTGATCGTCGCCGACGCCGAGGCCAAGGTCTTCGCGGTGGGCGAGGAGTTCATGCCCGTCGTCGAGAAGATCGTCGGCGACCTGCCCGGCACCACCATCGTCGTGATCGGCAGCTCGAGCTCGTTCCCGACGTTCGCCGAGTGGCGCGACGCCCAGCCGGCCGATGACCCCATGGCCCCGCAGGACATGGAGGACGTCGCCTACCAGCTGTACTCGTCCGGCACGACGGGGCGGCCCAAGGGCGTGCAGCTCACCCAGCGCAACCTGACGTCCGGCCTCAGCCTGTATCCGGATCTCATGGGCTTCGGGCCGGACTCCATCAACCTGGTGGCCATGCCGCTGTTCCACATCGGGGGCGGCGGATGGGTGCTGGCCGGCCTGGCCGTGGGCGCCACCAACATCCTGATCCGCGACATCGACCCGACGGATCTGGTCGAGACCATCGAGCGGGAGAAGATCACCCACGCGTTCCTGGTGCCGGTCGCGCTGCAGTTCATGCTGGCCGTGCCGGGCGTCCAGGACCGCGACTTCTCGGCCCTGAGCTACTTCCTCTACGGCGCATCGCCCATCTCCGAGCAGGTGCTCTCCGACTCCATCCGAACCTTCAGGTGCCAGTTCATGCAGGCGTACGGGCTGACCGAGACCACCGGCTCGGTCGTGCTGCTGCCGGCGGCCGACCACGATCCCGACGGCCCGAACAGGCACCGGCTCCGTGCTGCCGGGCTGCCCACCCCGGGCACCGAGATCCGCGTGGTGGACTCGGCCACCGGCGAGGACGTGCCGGTCGGCGACGTCGGCGAGATCTGGGTGCGGGGCGAGACGGTGATGAAGGGCTACTGGCACCTGCCCGAGGCCACCGAAGAGGCCATTCGCCCCGGGGGCTGGTTCCGGTCGGGCGACGCCGGCTACTTCGACGAGGACGGGTACGTCTACCTCTACGACCGGGTCAAGGACATGATCGTGTCCGGCGGCGAGAACGTGTACCCGGCCGAGGTCGAGAACGTGCTGATGTCGCACCCCGGCGTGGCCGACGTCGCGGTGATCGGCGTGCCCAGCGAGAAGTGGGGCGAGACGCCCAAGGCCATGGTCGTGCGGGCAGCCGGCACCGAGGTCACCGAGAAGGAGCTCATCGCCCTCTGCAAGGAGAACCTCGCCGGCTTCAAGTGCCCGACCAGCGTCGACTGGGTCGAGGTGCTGCCCCGCAACCCGAGCGGCAAGGTGCTCAAGAAGGACCTGCGGGCCCCCTTCTGGGAGGGCCACGATCGCCAGATCGGCTGAGTCGCCTCCATCTTCCGGAACCGAGCTGGCCCGCTGCCCGTGCGGCACGGGCGAGACCTACCCGCGCTGTTGCAGGCGGCTGCACCGGGGCGAGGTCCAGGCCGCGAACGCGGAGCAGCTCATGCGCAGCCGCTACAGCGCGTACGCGGTGCTCGACGACGTCTATCTGCGTGACTCGTGGCATCCGTCGACGCGGCCGCGGTCGATCGCCCTCGACCCGGCGTTGCGGTGGGTGCAGCTGGAGATCATCGCCCACGATGCGGGAGGCCCGTTCGACCAGGAGGGCACCGTCGAGTTCCGGGCGCACCACCAGCGCGACGGCGTGCCCGGCGTGCTGCACGAGGTGAGCCGCTTCACCCGCGTCGATCGGCGCTGGGTCTACCTCGACGCCGCCGGTTCGACGGGACGGGTCAGCGGAGGCGGATGAACAGGGCGATCGAGACGACAAGGCCCAGGGCGACGACGCAGCCCCGCAGCAGCTTCTCGTTCATGCGTCGGGCGACGTGCGCCCCGAGCCAGCCGCCCAGCAGCGTCGTCGGGGCGGCGACCGCGACGTACAGCCAGTGCACCGGTCCGAAGAACCCGAAGATGATCACGCTGACCGTGGCATCGACGAGCGAGATCAGCGCCTTCGATGCGGTGAGGTTCCGGATGGTGTCTCGGATGGTGAGGCCGAGCACGGCCAGCACGATCACCCCGAGCGCTCCGCCGAAGTAGCCGCCGTAGATGGTGGCGAAGAAGATCGCGATGACCGCGGCGGCCCCCGGTTGGGGATGGTCGGCCGGTCGCTCCTTGAGCCGACGCTGCACCAACGGCTGCACTGCGGTCATGGCCGTGGCGACCAGCACCAGGAAGGGCACGACCACGTCGAACGCGGCGGACGGCGTGAGCAGCAGGAGGATGCAACCCGTCGTGCTGCCGAGGATGGTTGCGACGACCAGCCGAGGCAACCGGTGGCGCTGGGTCCGGATCTCCTGGCGGAACCCGCCCACCCCGCCGACGTAGCCGGCCCACGTCGACACCGAGTTGGTCACGTTGGCGTCGAGCGGGGCCAGCCCGACCAGCAGCAGCACGGGGAACAGGATCAGCGAGCCGCCACCGGCGATGGTGTTGACCAGCCCGCACGCGGCACCGGCCGCGGCCACCGCCACGAGCGACCAGGCGTTGAGCGCGGCGATCATCGGTCCTCCATGGGTCGCCATCATCGTCCACGCGAGAACGTGGCCCGGGTCAGCTTGCGGGCGTAGGGTCCGGGGATGCCCAGCGACGCCATGTTGAAGACGATGAACGCCCTGCACCGTGCGGTGATGACGGTGAGCTTCGGCAAGCTCGGCTGGAGCGCGTGGGACATGCCCGTGCTCGAGCTGACGACCATCGGTCGCAAGAGCGGCAAGCCACGGGCGGTGATGCTCACGTCGCCGCTGGTCGAGGGGTCGACCGTGGTGGTCGTGGCCTCACGCGGAGGCGACGACACCCATCCGGCGTGGTTCCTCAACGTGCGCGACCACCCCGAGGTCGAGGTCAGCCTGAAGGGCGGGCCCAAGCAGCCGATGATCGCCCACGTCGCCACCGCCGAGGAGCGGGCCCGCATGTGGCCGATCATCACCGGCTCCCACAAGAACTACGCCGACTACCAGAAGAAGACCGACCGCGAGATCCCGCTGGTCCTGCTCGACCCGGTGGCTGATCAGGAGGCGGTGGCGGACGTCTCGGTCTCGGTGGTGGGCGCCGTGGTGCCGGAGGCCTCGCCGTCGGTGCTGGCGAGGGTGAGGGTCGAGGCCGCGGGGACCGACTCGGGGAGGCTGGCGTCGACGTCGTGGCGGCGCAGCCAGTCGGTCACGGGTGCCGGCAGCTCGCTCGGGCGGTCGCCCCAGTCGTAGACGACGGTGCTGCCGGCGGCCCAGTCGTGCAGGGCCCGCCGACGCTTGCCGGTCACGATCGGGATCATGCCGAGCCACAGGATGAAGCTGAACGGGTAGACAAGCACGCGTACGGCGGCGCGGCCAGGCGTGATCGGGTCGCCGTCGGGTCCGAGGACGCGCAGGCCGATGAGTCCTTTGCCGATGGACCGGCCGGTCACGCTGAGGCTGATCCAGTAGTAGAGGAACCCGTACGTGAGGTAGCCGATGCCGTACCAGAGCCCCGAGCCGCTGGCCGCCACCTCGTGGCCCGAGAACAGCCCGTAGAGGAACATCCCGAGGGCCAGCATCAGGCTGTAGGAGAACGCGATGGTGAAGGCGTCGAGGCCGAAGGCGGCCAGTCGGCTGATGCCACCGGCCAGTCGCCCGGTCACCGTGCCGTCGCGGATGGTGGCCAGCTCGCGAGGCCGCCGGAAGAGGTTGTTGACGGTGCCGATGAGCACGATGTCGACGCCGGCCAGCTGGCGCCGCAGCGCGTCGAGCAGCCGGGTGAGCACGCCGCGGCTGGCGTTGCTCACGATGAGGTCGATCTGCGCCCGCTTCATGAGCTCGGGCATGTCGACCCGGCCGATCATCGCGTCGACGTCGACGCCCTGGATCAGGCCGTCGATGTCGACGCCCTGGATCAGGCCGTCGATGTCGACGCCCTGCACCAGCCCGTTGACGTCCACCCGCTTGATGAGCCCGTCGACGTCGACCTGCTGCACGAGGGCATCCACGTCGACCTGTCCGACGAGCCCATTGATGTCGACCCGCTTGATCAGGCCGTCGATGTCGACCCGTTTGATGAGCCCGTCGACGTCGAGCTTGGAGATCAGGACGTCGACGTCGACGTTCTGCAGCAGCACGTTGAGGTCGACCCGCTCGAGCAGGAGGTTGAGGTCGATGCGCTCGATCAGCTTCTCGACGTCGACCCGCTCGAGGACCTTGTCCATGTCGACTTCGGCGATGAGCTTGTCGATGTCGACCTGGCCGATGACGTTGTCGATGTCGACGGCGTCGACCGCACGCGGCACGACGGCGCCGAGGAGTCGATCGATGGGGTTCTGGGAGCTCACGCCGTCATTGTCGTCGCTGGCGTGCGACCGTGCCCACTGGATGGGTCGGCCGGGCGGGGTGGGCTGTTCAGGCCCGTCGGCCGGTGTGCGTCAGATGCGCTCGAGATCGGCGCCGTCGAACAGGGGCTCGACCCCGAGGGCGTCGAGGTCGGCCTGCATCTCGGCGTCGGTCGGTGGCTTCGATCCGCCCTCCCCGCCGTCCGATTCGACTGCCTCGGCCGCGTCGAGCGTCAGGCCGAGCAGCCGGGCGTCGCTCGAGGTGTTGAGGAAGACCTGCGGGTTGCCGAGCACCCACCGGACGGCCCGTGCGATCGCCCCCTCGTCCTCCATCGGCTGGTACCAGCTGAAGCGGGGTCCGGCATGGTCGGGAGCCCAACGTCGACGGGCGATCGACTTGATCGTCTGCACCGCCACCTGCTGGTCGGCGCACACTCCGAGCAGCTGGTCGACATCCGCCCGGTAGACGTCGTCCTGCAGACCGATGTAGCTGTACGGCAGCAGGACCGAGTCGAACGGGAAGCGCTCGAGGCTGCGCAGGTGCATGCGGGCGATGCGGTTGCCGTGGCCGGTCACGCCGATGAACCGCACCAGGCCCTCGTCGCGGGCCCGGGCCAGTGCCTCGACCGCACCGCCGGGGTCGTGGGCCACATCCCACTCGTCGGGCTCGACCAGGTTGTGCAGCTGGATCAGGTCGACGTGGTCGACCTGGAGCCGTTCGAGCGACGCCTCGAGCTGGGCCCGGGCCCGGTCGCCGGTGCGCTCACCCGTCTTCGTGGCGAGGAAGAACGTCGACCGGTGCTCGGCCATCCACGGTCCGACCCGCAGCTCGGAGTCGCCGTAGCTGGCCGCGGTGTCGATGTGGTTCACGCCGTGGCGCAGCAGCAGGGCGAGCACCTCGTCGGCCCGCTCCTGGCCCATCGATCCCAGTGCCGCGGCACCGAAGATGGTGCCGCGAGCTCTGGTGCCCGGTGCGGCCGAAGGGAGCCTGTGCGATCACCCCGCGGACTGTACCGACACGGCCATTGCGGTGCTCGGGGCCCGGGCGCGAAAGACTGGCGGGGTGGACCGACAGGAACTCGCGACCCGGATCAACGACGTCTGCCGACTGACCGGGCGGTTCGAGCTGCGCTCGGGTCAGGTCAGCGACCAGTACTTCGACAAGTACCTGTTCGAGGCCGACCCCGTGCTGCTGGCCGCCGTGGCCGACCTGGCTGCCCGCCTGATCCCCGACGGCACCGAGGTGCTGGCCGGGCTGGAGCTCGGCGGGGTCCCGGTTGCGACCGCGTTGTCGCTCGTCACCGGGTTGCCCGCGGCCTTCGTCCGCAAGGCGGCCAAGCCGTACGGCACAACGAAGCTGGCCGAGGGCGCGTCCGTCGACGGGCGCCGCGTCCTGGTGATCGAGGACGTCATCACCACCGGCGGCCAGGTCGTGCAGTCCACCGACCAGCTGCGTGAACAGGGCGCGAAGGTCGACCAGGTCCTGTGCGTGATCGACCGATCGGGCGGCAACCACACCGCACTCACCGAGGCCAGCCTCACCATGCGCAGCCTCTTCACCTCCCACGAGCTCAACGACATCTCGCCCTGACCGTTCCTCCTCCCACGGCGGACGAGCCTTCAGAGGGGTGGGGCGGGATCGTCCCATTCGACGCCGGTGTGGTGGAGGTACGCGTCGATGGCGGTGCCGAGCGTGGGGAAGAACCGGTCCTCGCCGACCCGGTCGAACAGGTCGTAGCGGCGGAGCATGTCCTTCACCGGGCCCTTGAGCTCGGCGAAGGCGAGGTCGGTGCCCTCCCCCTCGAGGTCGTCGAGCAGGTCGGTGAGCACGTCGGCGCCGGTGGTGTCGATGTCGGTGATCGGCTCGGCCGCCACGATGACCCAGGTGATGGGCTCGGAGCGCGCAGCGACCGCAGCCTTCACGCTCTGCCCGAAGATGTCGGCGTTGGCGAAGAAGACGGGTGCGTCGAACCGGTAGATGACCAGTCCCGGGATCTGCTCGGCGTCTTCGTGGCGGTCGATGTCGTGGTAGCCGCGCTGGTTCGGCATGCGTCCGAGCACGGCGTCGTAGGGGTGCCAGGCCCGCCGCACGAAGTCGGCCATCGACAGGGCGATGGCGATGACGATGCCCTGGAGCACGCCGACCAGGGCCACGCCGAGCAGGGCGGCCATCGACAGCATGAGCTCGCTCCGGCGCACCCGCCACAGCCAACGCAGCGTGGCCAGGTCGAACAGGCTGAGCGCAGCGGCGATGACGATTGCGGCCAGGGTGGAGCTCGGCAGGTCGGCGACGATGCCGTTGAACGCGACGAGGATCAGCACGATGGCGCCGGCCCCGACCACCCCGGTCAGCTGGCTGCGCGCCCCGGTGGCCTCGGCCACGGCGCTGCGCGACGCCGACGCGCTCACCGGGAAGCCCTGGAACAGTCCGGCGGCCAGGTTGGCCGTGCCGAGGGCGGCGATCTCCTGGTTGGGGTCGACGTCGTCGCCCCGCTTGGCGGCCAGGCTCCGCGACAGGGCACTGGTGTCCGCGAGGGTGACGAAAGCCAGGCCGATGGCGGCGATGGCGAGCGACCGCAGCTCGCTCCACGACACGTGCGGGATGGCCGGGTTCGGGAACCCGGCCGGCACCTCGCCGACGACCTTCACGCCGTGGGCGACCAGGTCGAAGGCCCCGACGGCCAGGGTGGCGCCGACCACGGCGACGAGCACGCCGGGCACCTTCGGCAGCCACCGGCGGAAACCCAGGATGACCGCCAGCGAAACCAGCCCGATGACGAGCGACGGGACGACGGTGTCGCCGTCACGCACCCCGTCGAGGAAGGCACGGGCTTCGTCGAACAGGCCCGATGCGTCGGTGCCGAACCCGAACAGCTTCGGCAGCTGGCCGATGACGACGACCACCGCGATGCCGTTGAGGTAGCCGACCCGCACCGGCTTCGAGAGCAGCTCGGCGACCCGCCCGACCCTGACCACGCCGGCCAGCACGCAGACCAGGCCCATGAGCACGGCCAGGGCGCTGGCCAGTGCGACGGCCTTGGCGGGGTCGCCGTCTGCACCGATCAGCGGCAGCAGCGACGCCGCGATCAGTGGCCCCAGCGCCGAGTCCGGTCCGAGCACGAGGATGCGCGACGGACCGAACAGCGCGTAGGCCAGCAACGCGAGGACCGTGGTGTAGAGCCCGGTCACCGGAGGCAGTCCGGCCAGCTCGGCGTAGGCCATCCCCTGCGGCACGAGCAGCGCGGTGAGCACCAGCCCGGCCACCAGGTCGTGGCTGAGCCACGCTCGCTGGTAGGTCCGCACCAGCATGATGCCCGGTACCCATGCGGAGGCGCGCCCGGTGATGGTGGCGAGCGGTGCTCGGCTCCCGGACCCAGGATCGGTGTCGGGGGAGGGGTCGTCGTCGACTGCCATGATGCTCCCCCGTGCGCAGACGCTCCGACGGGAGGTCAGAGTAGATCAGGGACGGAGCCGAGGAGATGACGACGCGTGGTCGATGAGCCCGACATCGAGGTGCGAACCGAGCGATTGATCCTGCGGCGGTTCGTGCCCGAGGATCTGCCGTCGTTCGTGCGCTATCGGAGCGACCCGGACGTCGCGAGGTATCAGTCGTGGGCTGCCGGCTACTCGGCCGACGACGCGGCCCGGTTCCTCGAGGAGGACCGGAGGGTCGTGGCACTCACACCCGGATCGTGGGTGCAATTGGCGGCGATCGAGATCGCGAGCGGAGCCCTCATGGGTGACTGCGCGGTGCACCTGAGCGGCGACCAGCCGGACAGCTACGAGATCGGGGTGACGTTCTCGCCGGGAGCGCAGGGGCGAGGGTTGGGGTCGGAGGCCGTGGGGGCGGTCGTGCGCTGGCTGTTCGGTGCGCACGGTGCCCACCGGGTGATCGGGCAGTGCGACGCACGCAACCACGCAGTGCAGCGGCTGTTCGAGCGGCTGGGCTTTCGCCTGGAAGCCCGCCTGGTCGATGCCGACTGGTTCGGCGGCGAGTGGACCACGGTGCTGACCTACGCCTTGCTCCCTGCTGATATCGCCTGACCGCGCACGTCGCCTGCCGCCGTGCCTCAGCGTAGGAGCAGGCCCACGAGCGTGAAGGCGAGGACGCTGCCGCCGAGCATCCGTCGCCACGGGTTCACGCCCCGTACCACTTCATCTCCGGCCCACACGAGCAGCGCCACCGTGGCGATCGTGCTGACGATGGTGCCGGCCGTCCCCGACGGGTGGAAGAGGAAGCGGATGACGACGGCCACGATGAACACGATCAGTGGCGCGTTCGGCGCCTGGGCGATGGTGATCTCGCCGGTCCGGCGGTTGCGGAACAGCCAGTCGATCATCGCCCCTGCACCATGGCGGGAGGCTAGTGCCCTGTCCAGGAACGCCCGTGGCCGGAGCGCTCGATGAGCGGCGCGTCCCAGGTCGAGCGTCCCTCCGACAGGAGTCGGTCGCTCAGGCGGCGCGGAGCCAGGCGACCCGTTGGTGCGAGGTGAGCCGCTCTCCTTCGGACGCGACCACCGACACGAGGTGGCCTTCGAACGGAGAGATCACCGGGGTGGCGGTGCCGTTGGCGTGGACGAACCCGAGGGTCGCCCCGATCTCGACCGTCGAAGGCGGGTCTCGGACGGGGGTGAAGATCCCGGCCGAGGGGCTCACGACGACTCGTTCGATGGCTCCGAGGAACTCTCCTTGCAGGTCCATGGCATGACGGTCGCGCCGGGGTCGGTCGCCCGGGTTTCCCGGTTGTGAACCGCTCCGGGCCGGTGGGTGTCTCGTTTCTTGTGCGCTCGTGACCCTGGTCACGGGTGGTCCCGACAGCTCAGGCGACCGACCTGAGCAGCGGGTCGTCGCTCGGCCGCTGGCGCCACCACGCGCCGAGGAACGCGGCGGCCGCCAGGAAGACGTGGGCCGCCTCGGGATCGGTGCTGGCCGCGTCGAGGCAGGCGACGGTGTACTTGGCCAGGTGGGCGTCGGGGTGCGCCGCCGCGTAGCCCGCGAGCGCGACCACGATCGCGGGCATGGACGTCTCGGGTGCGTGCCACGCGGCCGCCGCGGCCTCGTCGGGCGTTCCGGTCAGCGCGTCGAGCCGCGTCGACAGGTCGAGGCCGGGGAGGTCGAGGCCGGGGCGGGGATCGGGAGTCCAGCGCGGATCGAGCGCGATCGTGCCCTGGGTGGCCCGGAACCCGAGCACGTAGGTGGCGGCCACCGCCACCGCATCGGCCGGGTCGTGGGCGGTCGGGGCGATGCCGAGCGTGGCCTGGGGCATCGTCAGGCAGTGGCTCCACCCGTACGGCGCCTGATCGGGATCGTCCTGCACCATCGACCACGCGGCCACCCGCAGCAGCGAACGGCGAGCCGAACGCAGCCCGACGGACCGGGTGGGACCCTCCAGCAGCTCGGCGGCAAGGCCGGACCGCTCGACCAGGGTCATGGTCGGGAAGATGAAGTTCGAGTCGAGCGGTCCCGGCGATCGTGGTCGCGACAGGACGTCGGTGAGATCGCGACCCGGATCGGTGGGATCGACATCGGCCGCGGCCCTCGGACGGTCGAGGTGCCAGGTGAGGTTCCAGTCGGGGTGCCGGGCCAGCTCGCGGACCAGCCCACGCGCCATGTTGCCGGCGGTCCGACTACGGGGGGCGATGCGGGGCAGCTGGTACAGGAAGATGTTGCCGTGCGCGGCAGCCGACAGCCGCGGCAGCACGATGTCGGTGAGCGCGGCCCCCAGGTCGGCCGGCGGCAGCAGGTCGGCCAGAGCGGCAGCGGCCGCCTCCGCACCGTCGAGGTCGCCCCGGCCTATGGCCGATTCGAGGTCGGTGAGCAGCTGGACCGGCGAGGTCGATCGCCCGGCCGGGACGGAGCGGGTGGCGCCGGGGTCGGCGTCGGTCCCGGACGCGGCGTAGGTGGCGCCGAGCCAGAGCATCCGGCGGCGGGCCATGTCGCGCGTCGCGGGTTCGACGAGCGACAGCAGGACCGAGCGGGCCAGCAGCTCGAGCGGCGCGTGCAGGATGAACGAGTCTGCGGGCTCCGCCTTGGGCCGGCTGATCACCCGGGCCACCGTGTCGGTCAGCTCGGCGTCGGACAGCATGGCGAACGGCATGCCCGCCGCGGGATCGGCCAGGTCGGCCGGGTCGAGGGCAACGACTGCCCGCTGGACGTCCGTCTGTGGGGAGAGGGGCATGTCGATCAGGGCGCGAGGTGCTGTTCGATCGCCTCGACCTTGTGGTGCAGGCCGTCGGTCGTGCCGGGGCGATGGTCGATCTTGATCACGACGCTCACGCGCGGGGCCGACTCGCCCACCTTCATCACGCAGGCCTTGAGCAGGGCCATCACCTCGTCCCACTCGCCTTCGACGTTGGTGAACATGGCGTTGGTCTCGTTCGCCAGCCCGCTCTCGCGGACGAGGCGGACGGCGTCGGCCACCGAGGTGCTGACCGAGTCGCCGAGACCGAGTGGCGTGATGGAGAACGCTGCGATCATCGGCCCATGCTCGCGCGGCACGGGTCTCCTAGGAGCTCGGGACGAAGACACCGATGCCGTCGGGGAAGTCGAGGCCGGTGGCCATGGTCTCCGGGGGCTGCGGGTGCGTCGTCGGCGAACACGATGCGGCGCACCGTGCCGATGTGGTCTCCCGGACCGATGCCGTTGGCGTCGTTCACGATGCCGATGTCGGCGTAGTAGATCGTGCCGTCGGGGCCGACCCCGATGCCGAGCGGGGTGCCGGTGGAGAACGGCTTCGGCCCGAGGCTCTCGCCGGCAGGCGGCTGCAGGATCGTGCGCACGAACGTGCCGTCGGCGTCGTACTCGTTGATGCACGCCGTTGATGACGCTGGACACGTAGAGGTGGCCGTCGGGCGACCCGGCGATGCCGCTCGGGCGTGAGACAGGTCGTTCGGCTCCGCGCGGCGATGAAGATCTCCTTGTGGAACGCGTCGACCAGCGGCGCACCGGTGCCGTCGGTCTGGCCGCAGCCGCCGGCCGGCGTCGGGGCTGGTCGGGCAGGTCCGCTGTAGCGCCACACGCCCGAGGTCTGGCCGCCGAACGCCGGAGGCCGGGCCGAGGCGACGTAGACGCGGTCCTGGTCGTCGACCCAGATGCTCTGCGCGGTGGCGATGGCGACGTCGACCTTGCAGTAGCGCGACCTCGAACGCTGTCGAACGGCGGGAACCACACGATCAGCTGGCCGTCGCCCTGCCCCGTCGGCCTGGTTGCCGACGTCGGTGGTGACGATGCGCCCGTCGGCCAGGAAGCCGCAGCCGTAGTTCTCGGCGTTGTCCTCGCTGCCCTGGAAGGTCGGCACGAGCTTGCCGACCTCCGTCGGCCCCGAGTCGCCGATGGCCTGGCCGCTGAGCTGGAAGATGCCCCAGCCCTGCGTCCGGCCCGTCGTCTGGCCGGTGTCCTCACCGGCGACGAACCGGTCCGAGCCGTCGGGGAAGAAGCAGATCTGCGCGTTGATGTCGAGGCCGTTCGGGTCGTCGGCGATGGTGGGATCACCCGCTGGTGGCGAACGGCGGCAGCGAGTCGTACGCGTCGAGGTTGTTGCCCTGGCCGTTGAACACGATCGGAGCGGCCGGCGCTCGGGTGGCCCGGTGGTCCGGTCGTGTCGTGGTGGTCGAGCCGCTGTCCGACGTCGTTCGACGAGCTGCACGCCGCCAGCATCAGCGGCCATGGCGAGCAGCAGGCATGGTCGGCGAGGCAGGGGTGGAGGCGTTGGCGCACGGGGTGGGCTCGGTGGTGAGGGTCGCGGGTCAGAGGCGCCGACCGGGGTGAGCGGCGGGGTGAACGAGGTGGTGGCATGAGGCGGGCCGGGCCGTCCGAGACCGTCGGGCACCGGGCGTCGGGTCCTTCGAGGGCGATCAGGGTGATGCGGTTGTACGGGGTCAGGCGAGGCAGACGAGTCGGTGGTGCACGATCCCGACGCGTCGAGGATGCAGAGCACGCCGCCGACCGGGTTGTCATCGCTCTCGGAGATGAACAGGCCGAACACCGTGGCGCCCGCGGCGGCGGCCGGGCTGCCGGGCTGCAGCCACTGGTCGGCTGCGCCAGGCCGGTGGCGTTGATGGTGACCTGGAACGGGCGGTGTTGATCTCCAGCTCGGCGTCGGCTGCAGGCCCGTCGGGTGGCGGTCGCAGCGTGATGCCGCGCAGTCGAACAGGTCGCACGGGCTGCCGACGCAGGTCTGGTGTGGTCGGCTCGAGCACCATGTCGGTGGCCCGGGCGCGGTCGTCGAGCTGTCCGGTAAGGGTGGTCGACCCGCCGCGCTCGGCCCGATGCGTCTGCGCCGTCGGATCCGGCGAGGTCGAAGCGGTAGACGCCGCTGTTCTCGCTCTCGACCTTCCACGCCGGGCTCGCGGATGCCGGCAACGGCGTAGAGGCTGTCGCCGACGACGGCCGGGCCGCCGGCCACCACGCCCTTCATCTCGTGCGGACCAGAGCACCTCGCCGGTGGCGAGCGTCGAAGGCCCGCAGCGTGAAGTCGTTCCCTCCGCTGAACAGCACGCCGTCGACGATGGCCGACGGCGCCGTAGGTGGCCTGCACCGCGGGGGACTGCCACAGGATGTCGCCGTCGGTCGCGTCGATGGCGTGGAGGTAGGGTGCGGGGCCGACGGCGGTGCCGCCGGCGACGATGCCGTCGGCGTAGGCGGTCGGGGCGATGAACCCGCCGGTCGAGAAGTTCGAGCCGGGCTCTCGTCGAGGCCCGGGTCCGGTGGCCTCGGCCTTCCAGACGAGCTCGCCGGAGTCGCGGTCGACGGCGTAGTAGGTGCCGTCCTTGTTCCCGAGGCCGACGAGGTCACGACCGTCGACCGAGAACAGGTTCGGTGCTCCGGCGAAGTCGAGGTCGTCGTTGTTGGGCTCGTGCGGTTGGTACGACCAGCGGGGCTTTCCGGTCGGCCAGGTCGACGGCGATGATCGCCTCGGTGTACGGACCCCAGCCCTCGGGTGAGGCCGGGCAGTTCGCCGGTGCCGATGAACGACCAGCCCGCGTTCGCGGTCGACGCTGGGGGACGACCAGACGTCGCCGCAGCCGTGGTGGTCGCCGCCCTGCTCGGCGTCGAAGTACCAGAGCTCGGCTGACCCGTGGCCACGTCGAGCGCGACGAGCCCGGCCGCGGTGATCCGGGCTGGTTGTGCACGTCGATCACCGAACAGCACCTTGCCGTCGACGACGGCCGGCGACGACTCGATCTCGGTGAAGTCGCCGGCGTCGGCGGTGCCCGACATGGAACGACCACCGTTCGGCTCGCCGGTGTCGGCTCGCAGCGCGTGCAGCGTGCGCCCGCTGCCGAAGAAGACGGTGTCGATCCGTCGACGGTCGCGACCGCCGCGGTCGAGACGATGTTGCCGGCGTACACCTTGGGGTCGGTCGTCGGCCTGGAACGTCCACCGGGGCTCGCCGGTCGCCGTGTCGAGGCGTAGAAGGTGCCCGACCAGTCGCCCACGTACGCGGTGTCTCCGACGATGGTCGGGGTGGCGGTGACCACGTCGTCGGTGTTGAAGAACCACGTCTGGTGCAGATCGCCGACCGACGCCTTCGTGATCGCGCTCTCGCACGGCGCCGCGAACGTGCGGCTCAGGCTCTGACCCCACATCGGCCAGTCGCACCCGTCGGTGCCGTCGCCACTGGCCGCACTTCCAGCTCTGGGCGGGTCGCTGCCGCACGACGCGGCCAGCAGGAGGACGATCAGGACGAGCGGGAGGACGCGGCGGGTCGCTCGTCGGCTCGACGTGCGTCGCCCAACCACCAGTCGCTTCCCCCCGGATGCGTCCGACGCTCTCACGCCGGATCTGACGTTCGTGTCACCCTACGACACCTCGCCACCTCGCGGCGCTCGACGCCCACTTCCGGTCGCAGACCAGGCAAGGTGGCGGAGTCGTCGGGCGTGAGCCCGAGCGCTCGTCAGCGGTATGTGTGACTGTTGACCAGCGAACCGGTTCGCGCCTGGGTCGACGTAGTCAGTGCCGACCCCGGCTCGACGAGGCGGGGCGCCCGGGGGAGTCGTGGCCGATCGGTCCGACCTCCCGGCCCATCCCTGATGCAGCACCCCTACCAAGGAGCCTGATCACATGGTCGTCTCGACCACGAACCCCGCCATCACCCACGTCGCCGTCACCGTCACCGATCTCGAGGCCAGCGAGGCCTGGTACTCGAAGGTGTTCGACGTCGAGCCCGTCCTCGACGAGGACACCGGCCCGTTCCGCCACATCGTGTTCTCGATGGGGTGCACGCTGCTCGGCCTGCACGGCTTCCCGGACCTCGTCTCCAAGGACGGGTTCGACGAGCGTCGGCCGGGCCTCGACCACATCGCGTTCGGCTGCGCGAACCGCGACGAGCTCGTGGCCTGGGCGTCGCGGCTCGACGAGCTCGGCGTGACCCACGGTGGCGTCGTCGACGCGGGCTACGGCTCGGGCCTGTCGTTTCGCGACCCGGACAACATCGCCCTCGAGCTCTTCGCCCCGCCGGCCTGACGGCCTGGAATGGTCTTGGAACGTGCCGAGCGGCTTCGTCCGGAAAACGACGAAGCCGCCGGCACGAATGCCGGCGGCTCGACGAATCCTTGCGTGGAGCTCAGATCACACGGACGTTCTGGGCTTCCTCGCCCTTGCGGCCCGGAGCGACGTCGAACTCGACGCGCTGGCCCTCATCGAGGGTCTTGTACCCGGTGGCCTGGATGTTGGAGTAATGGACGAACACATCGTCGCCCTGCTCGCGGGAGATGAAGCCGAAGCCCTTCTCGGAGTTGAAGAACTTCACGGTGCCTGTAGTCAACGAATCTTCTCTTCTATTTGACCGCGTGGTCCGAGTGACCGTTGCGCAAGGAAGAGGGTACCCGAGTCCGGGGCCCGAAACCCCACACGGCCGATGTGGCGCGCCGAAGTAGGGTCCGCCGGATGACCGATGCCGAGCACCCCGCAGCTGGTCCGAGTGCCGACATCGCCCGTGTGGCCGACGCCCACGCCCGCCTCGACGACCTCGTCGCGGGCCTGACCGACGACGACGCCCGCTCGCCGAGCCGGCTGCCCGGTTGGAGCGTCGGGCACCTGCTCACCCACGTGGCCCGCAACGCCGACAGCCACCTGCTGCGGACCCGCGGCGCCCTCGCCGGCCAGGTGGTCGACCAGTATCCCGGTGGCGCGGCCGCGCGGTCGGGGGCCATCGAGGCCGGGGCCGAGCGTCCCGCATCCGAGCTGGTCGACGACGTCCGCTCGTCATCGGCCGCCGTCGACGCGGCCTGGTCCGACGTCCCATCAGCCGCCTGGCCGAACCGCACGCGCGCGATCTCTCGGGTCGCGGGCGCCCGCTGTCCGAGCTGCCCGGTCGGCGTTGGCTCGAGGTCGAGATCCACATCATCGACATCGGCCGTCCGGGCGACCCGACCCACCGCGAATGGTCGGACGACTTCGTCTCGGTGTGGCTGCCACATCAACGGGCGGGTCTCGGGACCCGGCTGTCGCCCGGCTCGACTGCGCCAGCCCCAGGTGCGCTCGACGAGCGTGACGAGCTGGCCTGGATGGTCGGTCGCCTCGACCGTCCGGATCTGCCGACCCTCGGTCCCTGGTGACCCGACCGCGACGATCGGGCTGACAGCTCCTCGCCGGTGGGGAAGACTCGCCGCCATGACTGTCGTGCACCGCGTCCTCCGCCCGCTCCGGTCCGATCGCTCGACGAGCACCTGCAGCGCCGAGGTGGTCGCGGCATCGACGTCGCCATGTCGGTCGAGCCCGAGGCCATCATCGACGAGCTCGAGGCCGCCGGCCTGCGGGGCCGTGGTGGCGCCGGGTTCCCGACCGCACATCAAGTGGCGCACCGTCCGCGACAACGCCTCGGGCCTCGAGCGGACCACGGTCGTCGTCAACGGGGCCGAGGGCGAGCCGGGCACGTTCAAGGACCGCACGATCCTCTCGCTCGACCCCTACGAGGTCATCGAGGGTGCGTTGATCGCGGCCCGGGCCGTCGGCGCCGACCGGATCGTGTTCGGGCTCAAGCGCTCGTTCGGTCCGGTCGTGACCCGGGTGCGCGACGCCATCGGCGAGGTGCAGGCCGCGGGCTGGGGAGCGGGCGTCGAGATCGTCGTCTTCGAAGGCCCCGACGAGTACCTCTACGGCGAGGAGACCGCGCTGCTCGAGACCATCGACGGGCGCTATCCGTTCCCCCGCATCGCCCCGCCGTTCCGCCGTGGGGTCGACGAGGTCGTCGAGCGGCGCAGGCGATCTCGGCTCCGGCAGCGGCCTGTCGGGCCACGTCGAGATGGCCGGTCCCGGTACCGACGCGGTGGCCCCGCCCGCGCTGGTCGACAACGTCGAGACGCTGGCCAACGTGCCCGGGATCATCGCTCGCGGCGGGTCGTGGTTCCGCACGGAGGGCACCGACCAGTCGCCCGGCACGATCGTCTGCACCGTCACCGGCCGCGTGCAGCACAGCGGGGTCGCCGAGTTCCTGATGGGCACCACGCTGCGAGACGTGATCGAGGAGATCGGCGGCGGCATCGAGGCCGGTCGATCCATCACCGCGGTCATGGGTGGCGTGTCCAACGCGCTCATCGCCCCCGATCAGCTCGACACGCCGCTGACCTACGAGGACATGGCCGCCATCGGCAGCGGCCTCGGCTCGGCCAGCTTCACCGTGTACGACGACCAGCGACGACCTCGTGGCCATCGTGGCCGGAGCGTCCCGCTTCCTGGCGGTCGAGTCGTGCGGGCAGTGCACGCCGTGCAAGCAGGGCGGGCTCGTGCTGGCCGACCTCCTGGGCAAGCTCAGCCGTTCGACCGCCGACGACCGTGACCTCGTCCAGATCCGCGAGCGGGTCGCCACCGTCGCCGACGGGGCCCGCTGCTTCCTGGCCTCCCAGCAGGAGGTCGTGGTGGGCAGCCTGCTCGAGCGCTTCGGCGATCTCGTCGACGGCCACCTCGACCGCAGCATCGCCGGGGTCGAGCCCGCGCTCGTGGCCGAGCTCCTCACCATCGACGACGGCACGCCGATCGTCGACGAGCGCTTCCGCGACAAGCAGCCCGACTGGACCTACGGCGACGGCTACACCGGTCAATCGCCGGCCGATCGGCTCGACGAGCACCGCTCCCCGCAGGCTCTCGACGACTGACCCCGCGCTACGTTGACGCCATGAGCGACACCGACGGCCTGACCCCCGAGAACCCCGAGGCCGAGGGCCTCACCCCGCCCGAGCTCTCCGAAGAGGAGATCGAGGGCGATCGCCTGCTGGCCAACGAGGCCCGCAGCCGCCTGCGGGCCGACGGGTTCACCGACCCCGAGATCGATCGCTGGGTGAAGATCTACTACACGCAGGCCGAGGGCGGGGTCGACCAGGGCGATGTCGACGGGCTGATCGCCTTCATCAAGGAGCAGCAGGCGTCAGGCTCGACCGGGTCATGAGCGGGGTGGTGTCGGCTGGGGAGATCATCGACGCCTGGCGAGCGCTGGGCCACGTGCAGCGGGTCGGTGACGACGACGTGTTCGTCATCGACGTGGCGGCCACGAGCGAGACGTCGGTCATTCCTCCGTTGCTCGTCATCCACGGGTTCCCGACGTCGTCGGTCGACTTCAGTGAGGTGCTGCCGGCCCTGCGGGCCGAACGCCGCGTCGTGCTGCTCGACCTCCCCGGCTACGGCCTGTCGGCCAAGCCTGATCGGGCGTACTCGCTCTACGGCCAGGCCGACGTGGTCGAGGCGGTGCTGGCCGAGCTCGGCATCGACGAGGTCGACCTGCTCACCCACGACATGGGCGACTCGGTCGGCGGCGAGCTGCTGGCCCGCGGCATCGACGGCACCCTCGGCTTCGGTGTGCGCCGGCGGGTGCTGAGCAACGGCAGCATCTACCTCGACATGGCGCACCTGACCGTCGGCCAGCAGATCCTGTCGTCGCTGCCCGACGAGAAGCTCCCCGAAGGGGTCGGCGCCGACGTCGACGGCCTGATCCAGGCGCTGCTCGACACGATGGCGCCCGAGGGGTCGCAGGCCTCGTCGCCGGACCATGAGCACGTGCGGGCCGAGGCCGAGCTGATCGCGCTCGAGGGCGGCAACCGGTTGCTGCCGCGGATCATCCGGTACCTCGACGAGCGCCGCCAGTTCGAGCGTCGCTTCACCGGCGCCATCGAGACGCACCCCGCCCCGCTCACCATCGTGTGGGGCGACCTCGACCCGATCGCGATCTGGGAGATGACCGACCAGCTCGTCGAACGTCGCCCCGATGCCGGGCGCACCCGTCTCGAGGGCGTCGGCCACTACCCGATGGTCGAGGCCCCCGCGGCGTTCGTGGCGGCGGTGCTCGCCGGCCTCTGAGCCCGACGGCCGGTTCTCTCGGATCTCGGAGGGCCGAGATCTGACAGGCTGACCCGATGGAACTCTCCTGCGCCTTCGCCCCGTCCACCCACGCGCCGGATCTCGTGGCCGCGGCCGAGCAGGCCGGCTACACCCGGGCCTGGATGTACGACTCGCCGGCGCTGTACCCCGACGTGTGGGTGTCGCTGTCACGCGCGGCCGACCGCACGTCGACCATCGGTCTCGGCCCAGGGGTGCTCGTGCCCAGCCTGCGCCACGTGATGGTGACCGCAGCGGCCACCGTCGGGCTCGTCGATCTGGCGCCTGGTCGGGTGGCGCTCGGCATCGGCACCGGGTTCACCGGCCGCAACGTCCTGGGCCAGCGCGCCCTGCGATGGGCCGATGTCGTCGACTACATCGAGGCGCTGCGCGGGTTGCTGGCCGGCAAGGCGGTGCAATGGGACGGCGCGCAGATCCAGCTGATCCACCCGGACGGGTTCTCAGCCGCTCGCCCGGTCGAGGTCCCGATCGTGGTGTCGGCCATGGGGCCCAAGGGTGTCGACATCGCCCACCGCGTCGGCGACGGCGTGTTCTCGGTCGGCCAGCCCCAGTCCGGCTTCGACTGGTCCGCGGTGCTCGTCTACGGCTCGGTGCTCGACGAGGGCGAGGACGCCGGAGGCGAACGGGCCGTGGCCGCCGCCGGGCCGGGTGCGGCGGTGATGTACCACGCGCTCTGGGAGATGGGGATGCCCGAAGCGCTCCCCGGCGGTCAGGAGTGGCGCGAGCGCATCGACGTCTTTCCCGAGGACGTTCGCCACCTCCGCGTGCACGAGCAGCACCTCGTCGGTGTCAACGAGTGGGACCGCCCGGTGGTCGATGCCGAGACCATCACCTCCCTGACCCTCACCGGTACCGCGTCCGAGCTGGCGCCCCGGATCGAGGAGCTGGCCGCCCAGGGCGCCACCGAGGTCGTGTTCCAGCCCGGGGGGGATGACCCTGATCGCGAGCTCGAGCGGTTCGCTGCGGTCGTGGCTGCCACGGTCGGCTGACCGCTGCCCTCGTCTGCTCGACCCAGGCCGGCGGCGGTGCTCGGCATCGTCGGTCCGGTCGCGTTCGTCAGCGCCTGGATCGGCTGCGGGCTCGCGACCGCCCACTACAGCGCGGTCAGCGATGCCATCTCCGAGCTGGCCGCGGTCGGTGCCTCCACCCGCTGGATCATGACCGCCGGGTTCGTCGTGTTCGGCACGGCGGTGCCGATCTACGGCCGGTGCTCGTTGCGGGCCGCATTGCCCGGTCGGGCCTGGATGGCGCTGGTCGTCACCGGGGTGGCCACCCTCGGCGTGGCCGCGGTGCCGTTGGGCCGGGGCGCTGACGCCCTGCACGGCGTGTTCGCCAGCCTCGGCTACGTCAGCCTGGCCCTCGCTCCGGTCCTCGCGTCGGGCGAGCTGCGCCGTGCCGGTCGCCGCCGGGCTGCGATGTGGTCGCTGGTCGCGGCGGGTGGGGCTGCGGTGTGCCTGGTGGCCACCCTGCCCGGCCCGGCCCACGGCATGTTCCAACGGGCCGGCCTGGCCTTCGGAGATGCCTGGATCGTCGCCACCGCCGTCGTGGTGCTGCGGTCGGGCTGCCTGATCGACGCGGTGCCTCCGGCCCACCCACAGCCCTTGCCCGACCCGGCGTAGGTCGACGTCGGTTGCCGGCCGGGATCTCCGCACGGTCGGATGTGGACAGGAGCTCGGAGGTCAGGCTCGGCGGTCGGCGAGGAGATACGACGCGCTGCCGGAGACGCCGGCCGCGACGAGCACCGCAGGCCATGCACCGATCCTCTTGGCCAGCGGGTGCGACGCGCCGAAGCCCACCAGGTAGGTGCCGAGCAGCACGCCGGCGGTGGCCGGCCCGCTCGAGCGCACCCACGACCGCGTGGCCCACACGCCGCCGGCCGCGAGCACTGCGCCACCCAGCGGGCGGATGCCGGTCCGGCGGGCAACGAGGTAGCCGGCCACGAGCGAGCCGGCGACGACGGGAGCGGTGGGGATGCGATCCATCGCCGGAGGTTAGAGCTCGCGCCATGGCCGGAAGCCTGTGCGCTGCTTCGTCGGCCAGGATCGCCCCTGGCTACGTCCTCGCCAGATGACGATCCAGACTGGGCGCTCCACCGACGAACGTTCCTGGAGACCGCACAACTAGTGAGCGAGGTGGGCGTCGAACCAGGCGAGGGTGCGGGCCCACGCATCGGTGGCCGCGGTCCGGTTGTAGGCCTCGCGGACGTCGCAGTGGAAGCCGTGGTCGGCGTCGGCGTAGCGGACGATCTCGGTGTCGGTCCCGAGCAGGTCGAGCGCGTTGCGCAGCTGCTCGACGTCGTCGACGGGGATGCCGCCGTCGAGGTCGCCGAACAGGCCCAGCCACGGGACGGTGAGCGTGGGGACCTGGTCGATCAGGGGCGGGAACTGCGGGAACCGGCCGGTGACGATGCCGCCGCCGTAGAAGCCGACCCCGGCTCCGAGGCGTCGGCGCAGCGAGGCCAGCATGCTGATGCGCCCGCCCATGCAGAACCCGACGATGCCGATCTGCGCGTCGGCCCAGCCGCTCGCGTGCAGGTGGGCGAGCGCGGCATCGACGTCGCGGAGCAGCGCGTCGTCGTCGAGCCCCTCGAACAGCGGCAGCACCTGGCTGAAGTCGTCGTAGGGCGCCGTTCCCCCGCCGGCCCGGTGGAACAGATCGGGCGCGACCGCGTGGTAGCCGGCATCGGCGAACCGCCGGGTGACGTCCTCGATGTGCTCGTTGACGCCGAACGCCTCCTGGATGACGACCACGGCCCCACGGGCTGCGCCGCCGGGTCCGGGTTCGCCTTCGGGCCGGGCCTCGTAGAGCCGCATCGGGCCGTCGGGGTGGTCGAGGCTGACGTTCTGGATCGGCACGGCGGCGAGCCTATGAGGACGGCGCCGAGAAGTCCGGCTGGGCGATCGACCCCGGCGGGCGGCGCCAGCTCTTCATGCGGGCCCACACGATCCACGAGATGCCGCCCACCGGGATCTCGAGCAGGAAGATGAACCCGGTGAAGAGCAGCACGCCGGCTGTGCAGATGTCGCGGTCGCCACCGAAGTACACCAGGGACGCCACGGCACCGGTGTCCGCGAAGCCGACCCCGCTCGGGGTGATCGGGATGGTGGAGAGCAGCCGGCCGAACGCGAAGCCGGCGAAGACCTCGACGGGCGTCAGCGTGTCCTCACCCAGGAAGCGCAGGCAGAGCAGTTGCAGGAGGAACTGCAGCAGGGAGTAGCTCAGCATCCACACGGTGATCCGGGGCCATCGACGCGAGATCAGCCCGCTGCTGCGGTGGCGGAAGTCGAGCACGGCGTCCTCGATGCCGGGCCGGTCGTCACGATGGACGGTCCGCAGTCCCCACGAGACGATCTGCTGGGCGGCGCGTCCGACCGTCGACGCCAAGCGCTCGCTCCGCATGACGAGGGTGAGCACGAGCACCGAACCGGCGAGGGCGACGAAGCCGACCGCGGCCGCGGCGACGAGGCCGCCGCTCGCCTCACCGGTCAGCACCAGCAGCACGAGCGCGAGCACCGGCAGGCCGAGCTTGAGGAAGACGTTCCACACGCCCGACACCAGGATGGCCAGGGTGATGGCCGGTGCCCCGAACCCCCAGGAGCGGTTGATGCCGTAGGTGGCCCCGACCCCTACCGCACCGCCGAAGGGCACGACGTTGGACACCGCGCTCGTGGCCGTGTTCAGCACCACGGCTTGCACTCGTCGCAACCCGGGAAGGACCGCGGTGAGCACCCCGGCGTAGGCGACGATCCCGATGGCCCACACCGCGCCGAGCGCTCCGATCTCGGTGAACGTGAGCCGGTCGAGCTGGTGGGCCACCTCGTGGTACGTCGAGCCGGTGACCTTCGGTAGCACCAGGGCGAACATGACCACGAGGGCGGCCGCCGAGACGAGCCCTTCGAGGGCGCGCCGGCCGAGCGACTTGCGGTGCAGTTCGGCGCCGACGTCGGCCAAGGCGTCGGCGCCGCCGCCGCGGTCCGCCGCGGCGTGGTCGGGCCGGTCGTCGTCGGGCAGATCGTCGGTCACGGGGGGAGGAGCGGCGCAGCGCTCAGGCGGGCCGGGGCTCGAAGACGTCGGTGGCGGCGATGCCGGCAGCTCGCCGGCGATCGACGAAGCACTCGGTGCCGAAGGCCAGCTCGAAGTAGTCCGGGGGCAACGAGAGGAACGACCCGAAGCTCCGCGTCGATCCCGGGTCGGCGCCGGTGGCCTGGCTGGCGTGGGCTTCCATCGACGCCCGCTTGGCCGCCAGGTGGGCGCGGACGTCGACCGCGTGGGTGAGCTCGTCGGCCGGCGTGTACCAGTGGTCGAAGGAGTCCGGGCTGAACTCGGGCGGCAGCTCGAACCCGAGTGACTCGGCCAGGTCGGCACCCATGCGGATGAGGTCGCGGTTGATGGTGGCCTCGAGCACGATCGGCGTGCCGGCCAGCTCGCCGGCCCGCTGCCCGACCCGGTGGACCTGCACGTGGTCGGGGTGGCCGTAGCCGCCGTTCGGGTCGTAGGTCGTGAGCACGTCGGCGTGCTCCTCGGCGAGGATCTCGGCCAACCGTGCGGCCGCCACTTCGACATCGGCGTGCACGAACCGCTGCGCCGGGTCGGCCGCCCCGCGGTCGGTCGTGTCGGTCGGGTCGTCGCTGCCGGAGTCGCGGTAGCCGAGCCACTCGAGGCGGCGGACGCCGAGCTCCAGCGCGGACCGGGCCAACTCGTGCCAGCGACGGTCGGCCAGGGCCTCGCCGTCGGCCAGGAAGTCGCCGGCGACCCGTCCGACCTCGCCCCGGGTGGCCACCACCAGGACCACGCGGTGGCCGGCCGCGGACGCTGCTGCCATAACCCCCGCGGTCAGCAGCGCTTCGTCGTCGGGGTGCGCGTGGAAGCACACGAGCGTCCGGGCCATGCCTGCAATCTTGCCCCAGCGGTCGCCGGCGCCCGGCCATCGGGGCGCGGCGCGGCGGGCGATCAGGGTGCGGGGCGGGCATGGCCGGCGCCGATCCGGGTAGGTGCCGGCCGATCGGCACACCGCCGACGCCACCGCCCGAGGAGCAGGTTCCCATGGACATCGTTCGCAACGACGACGGCACCCTGATCGTCCCGATCGATCCTGCACGCGTGGCATCGACGGATCCGGCCCTCGAGGGCGACGAGGTCGACGACGACGCACGAGCCTCCGCCGAGCCGTCCACCCGGGTGCTCCACCCGGGAGAGGGTGGCTACGACGAGGCGCTCACCGAGTGGGATCTCCAGCAGAACCCCGATCGGCCGCCCGTGGTCTCGACGGCGTCGGGGCGCGAGGAGGCCATGGCCGTCGTGCACGCGGTTGCCACCTCACCCGACCACGACGTCGCGCCGGCCCTCGAGGCGTTGGCGGACCCCGAGGCGAGCGGCGAGGCCCTGCGCCACGTGCTCGTCGGTGGGGTCCACTCCGTCGAGGACTTCGCGGCCGAGGTCGCCGAGGCCGAGGGCGGTGCGCCCCTCCCCGCGCACGAGGCGACGAAGATCATCGGCGAGGTGCTGGCCGAGCTCGACTGAGCGGCTGGACCTCAGCGACCGGATCGGGCGCCGATCAATAGCTTGACAGTTATATAACTGACAGAGCATACTCAGGCCATGACCTTGGCGTTCGATGTGCTGGCCGAACCGAACCGACGACGGATCCTCGACGTGCTCCGTGACGGCGAGCAGCCGGTGGGCTCGCTCGTCGGTGTGCTCGACATCAGCCAGCCGGCCGTGTCGAAGCACCTGCGGGTGCTGCGCGAGGCCGGCCTGGTGCAGGCCCGCTCAGAAGGGCAACGGCGCCTCTACCGGATCCGGGCCGAGCCCCTACGCGAGATCGACGAGTGGCTCGAGCCCTACCGGGTGATCTGGGCCTCGCGCCTCGACGCCCTCGAGCGCCACCTCGACCTCATGCCCGACTGAGCCCTGGCGCACCGCCCCCTGGCGCACCGACCCCCCGGCGCACCGACCCTCGGACCGACCTTCGTACCCTGGCAAGGAGCCTTCCCATGACCGACGCACCCACCCACGACGAGCTCGGAACCCTCGACCAGCGCGATGGCCGCTGGGAGCTGGCGTTCACCCGGCGATCGCCCCACCCGGTCGACAAGGTGTGGCGAGCCGTGACCGAGCCCGAGCACCTGGCGGTCTGGTTCCCCACCTCGATCGACGGTGAGCGGTCGGCGGGCGCACCGCTCACGTTCTCGTTCCCCTCTCCCGATGCCCCGTCGATGGAGGGCGAGGTGCTGGTGTTCGACCCGTTCGAGCGCTTCGAGTTCCGCTGGGGCGACGAGGTCGTGGCCATCGAGCTGACGGCCCTCGACGACGGCGGCTGCGAGCTGCGCCTGGTCAACCGGTTCGACGAGATCGGCAAGGCTGCCCGCGATGCCGCCGGCTGGCATGCCTGCGTCGACCGGCTCCTCTGCGACCTCGACGATGCGGAGTGGCCGTGGGGGCCTGACGGGCTCTGGCGCGCGGTGCACCCGCTGTACGTCGAACGGCTCGGCCCCGAGGCTTCGGTGATCGGCCCGCCCGATTGGCATCCCGAATCGGTGTGACGAGATCGGCCTGACCGCAACGACCCCTCGAGCACGCCACCCCGTGGCGCCACGGGAGCACACTCGGCCGTGGCGGGTGGGGGCAGAGGTGAGGCGCTAGCGTGGGCGGCTGATTCCGACCGGACGAGTCCGGTGCGGGCGAGCCACATCAGGGACAGCGACAGGGGAGGGATCGGCCATGGCGTTCAGCGAACCGGCCCCTGCCGAACCCGGCTCGAGCGTCCCGCCCAACGACCCGGGCTTCGGGCCGGCCGGCCGCCCGCTGAAGATCGGCCTGGTGTCCGACTGCTACGTGCCCCGCCTCGGCGGCATCGAGATGCAGGTGCACGACCTGGCCCGCAACCTCCAGCTCGCCGGCCACGAGGTCGTGGTCATCACCTCGACCCCCGGCCCCGACCTGGTCGACGGCGTGCGGGTGCATCGCATGGACGTGCCGCTGCTGCCGTTCGACATCCCGTTCACGCCGGCGCACGTTCCGCCATGGTCGAGCGAGCTGCTGAGCGCGAGCAGGTCGACGTGGCCCACTTCCCGGCGGCATCGTCTCGCCGCTGGCGTTCATCGGCGCGGCCAACGCCCAGGCCGCGGGCATCCCGACGGTCATCACCACGCACTGCCTGTGGAGCTACGCCACGCCGGTGTTCGACCTGCTCGACCAGGCGCTTCCACTGGACCGACTGGCCGGTCGTGCTCTCGTCGGTGAGCGACGTCGCCGCCGCGCCGATCCGCAAGATCGCCGGCCGCGGCGTCGACGGTCGAGGTGCTGCCCAACGGCATCGACAACGACACCTGGCGCGTCACCCCGGTGCCCCGCGACTCGAGCGCGTCACCATCGTCTCGGTCATGCGCCTGGCGCCCCGCAAGCGCCCGATGCACCTGCTGAAGATGATCCGGCAGGTGCGCGAGCAGGCTCCCGGCCGGGTGCACGATCGAGCTGGTGATCATCGGCGAGGGCCCCGAGCGGGCGTCGCTCGAGAAGTACCTGGCCGCCACGACCTCGGCCGACGTCGTCGAGCCTGGTCGGCCGCCTCACCCGCGACGAGATCCGCGAGCAGTTCTCCCGGGCCGACATCTTCGTGGCCCCGGCCAACCTCGAGTCCTTCGGCATCGCCGCCCTCGAGGCCCGCTGCGCCGGCCTGCCGGTCGTGGCCAAGGCCCGCACCGGCATCCGCGAGTTCGTGGCCAACGGCCAGGAGGGCCTGCTGGCCGAGAGCGACGCGACATGGTCGCCCAGCTCCTGCGCCTCGTCCGCGACCCGGAGCTGCGCCAGACGATCTCCGCCCACAACCGCGCCGTCCCCTCACGGGTCGACTGGCACGAGGTCGTCGGCATGAACGTGGCGACCTACCAGCGGGCCATCGCGCTCATGGGTGCCCGCCGATCCGGCGCCATCGCCGCCACGGGCTGACGCCGACCAGAGCTGACGACTATGCCGCGACGGATGAAGGCGCCGGCGCGGCCCGGGTCGGGGTCGACTGTGCCGTGCTTGGGCACCCGACCGGCCCGCGTCACCAGGCGGGCCGCGCCGTAGCCGACCAGGAAGATGATGGCGCCGCCGACCGCGTCGAGCCAGTAGTGGTTGGCGGTGAGCATGACCACCGAGATCGTGGCCACCGGGAACAGCAGCGCCAGGGTCTTCGCCCACCACGACCGCACCCGTGGGTAGAACACGGCGCAGGCCCACAGCGCCCAGCCGCAGTGGAGGCTGGGCATGGCCGCGTACTGGTTCGAGATCGTCTTCATGGCCGACGAGTCGAACGACCAGAACGTCGGGTACTTCACGAGGGTGTCGACGAAGTGGAACCCCGAGTAGCCGGAACTCCCCATCGTGGGCAGCAGGCGGGGCGGCATCAGCGGGTAGGTGGCGAACCCGATGAGCCCCAGCAGGGTGCCGACCAGCAGCGTGTTGCGCCACAGGGGATAGGAGTCGGGGTGCTTGCGGTAGAGCCAGATCAGGGCGGACACCGTGACCACGATGTAGAGCGACCCGTAGAAGTAGTTGGAGCCGATCACGAGCCAGCGTTGGCCGAGGGCCCAGCGCTGGATGTTGGCCTCCTGGTAGAGCCCCACGAACTTCTCGATGTCGATGACCCGCACCGCGTTGTCGTAGGCGCGCACCGCACCGCTGTGGTTCATGTTGCGGACCGACTCGTAGATGAGGTCGAAGACCAGCACGATGCCGATCTCGATCCACCAGTAGATCTCGTGCCCGGTGCTCAGCCGTCGTCCGCCGCGCCAGCGGGTGGCGCGCCGCGGCGTCGGCGACTCCTCCCACTCGACTCCGGGCTCGGTCCGGGCGTCGGCGGTGGCGATCGGTGGGCTCCCGTCTGCCATCAGGTCATTCTGGCCCATCAGCGCTCGCGGACCCCGAACCCGTCCAGATCGGCCGGCAGATCAGGAGGTACATCGGGCCAGCCCATCAGGCCGGTTCGATCCGGTAGACCGGGCCTGCTGCGCTGAGCACGTAGAGCTCGCCGTCGGCATCCTCACCGAACGACGTGACCTGGCCCCCGTCGACCGGTATGCCGAGCGATCGCTCGTCGAGCCGGACCGCGTTGCGGGCCAGCAGCCCCCGGATGTCGCCCACGCAGTAGTCGGCGAACACGTACACGCCCTGCAGGTCGGGGATGACCGAGCCCCGGTAGACGAAGCCTCCGGTCACCGAGCAGTTGCCGGTGCTGTGGGGATAGTCGAAGACCGGCGACACCGCGCCGTCGGGAGGGCTCCCGCCCTCGAACGACTTCGACCCCTCCATCTCGTTCCAGCCGAGGTTGGCGCCCTTGCCCGCGTCGCGCCCCAGGAACGACGGGAGCTGGTCGACCTCCTCGATGAGGTCCTGGCCGACGTCGCCGATCCAGAGGTCGCCGTTGATCGGATCGAACGAGAACCGCCAGGGGTTGCGCACGCCGTAGAGCCACACCTCGGGAGCTCCACGGGTGCCCTCGGCGGAGCCAGCCCCGTCGGCGAACGGGTTGCCGTCCGGAATGGCGTAGGGCCTGTCCGCGGTCGGGGCCTCGGGGTCGATGCGCAGGATCTTGCCGAGCAGCGCCTGCGTGTTCTGGCCGTTGCCATCGGGATCGCCGCTGCTGCCTCCGTCGCCCAGGCCGATGTAGAGGTAGCCGTCGGGGCCGAACACCAACCGGCCGCCGTTGTGGTTCGGGAACGGCTGGCTGACGAACAGCAGCTCGCGCTGGTTGCGGGTGTCGGCCCGGTCGCCGTCCATCGGGTACTCGACCACGTGGGTGTTGCCGTCGGTGTCGGTGTAGTCGACGTAGAGCTTGCGTCCGTCGCTCGAGAAGGCGATGCCGAGGAGTCCCCGCTCGCCATCCGTCGAGATCTCGTCGCTGACGTCGAGCACCGAGCCGGACTCGATCGAGCCGATGCGTCTTGGTGATCTTGTTCGTCTTCGAGTCGGTGGTGCGCTTCACCTGAAGACGCTTCACCTTGCCGCCCTGCTCGGCGATGTAGAGGTCGTCGCTGCCGGACCGGTCTGTGAGGTCGACCGGCGTGTCGAGCGATGCGATCTGGTGCAGCTTCAGCGCCGATCTGGGCGATGGCCGTGGGACCGGGACCGGCGCCGCCATCGGTGGTCGGCCCGGTGGCCGGTCCGGCCGGGGCCGACGTCACGGTCGTGCGGTTGGCGTTGGGGGACGAGTCCTCCCCGCAGGCGCCGATCAGCAGGGTCAGCGCGGTCACGACCGCCGCCAGACCCAGGCGGGCCGACCGTCGTTGCCTTGTCGATGGAGCGCTCATCGAGAGACTCGCAGGAGCCCTTCCTGGACGACGGTGACGGCGAGGTGCCCGTCGTGGGTGAAGATCGAGCCGGTGGCCGTGCCCCGGCCGCCCGAGGCCGATGGCGTCTCCTGCGCGTAGAGCAGCCACTCGTCGGCGCGGAAGGGGCGGTGGAACCACATGGCGTGGTCGAGGCTAGCCATGGCCACGTCCTTCTCGACCGCGCCCACGGCGTGGGGCAGCAGGGTGGTGTCGAGCAGGGTCATGTCCGAGGCGTAGGTGATGATGCAGTTGTGCAGCACCTGGTCGTCGGGGAGCTTCCCGTCGGCCCGGAGCCACACGTTCTGGTACGGCGGCAGCGGCCGGGCCCGGTCGCGGGGCTGCCAGTCGATGGTGCGGCTGTCGATCGGCCGGTCGCGCTCGTACCAGTCGCCCAGCATCTCGGCCCACGGCTCCCATCGTTGCTTGAAGTCGGGGATGGTCTCCGGGGCGGGCACGCCGAGCGGCATGGGCGCCTCGTGCTCGAACCCCTCCTCGTGGATGTGGAACGACGCCTGCAGGTTGAAGATGGCCTTGCCGTGCTGGATGGCGACCACCCGCCGGGTGGTGAACGACCGCCCGTCGCGGAGGCGGTCGACCTCGTAGAGGATCGGCACCGTGGGATCGCCGGGTCGCAGGAAGTAGGCGTGCAGCGAGTGCACGGCGCGGTCGTCGTCCACCGTGCGGGTGGCGGCCACCAGCGCCTGCCCGGCCACCTGCCCGCCGAACACCCGCTGCGCCTCGACGTCGGGGCTGATCCCCCGGAAGATGTTCACCTCGATGGCCTCGAGGTCGAGCAGGGCGATCAGGTCGTCGACGGCACGTTGCATCCGGTCATCCTCTCAGACCCGGTACCGGCCTCGATCGACCAGTGGCCCACGGCAGCCGTCGGTCGCCGGGCTCACTCGAGGAGCGCGGCCGTCATGGAGCGGGCGATGAACCTCCCGTAGCTCGCCATCGACCAGCCCTGCCGGAGGACGAGCAGGTCGTAGAGCTCGGGTGAGCTCAGCGCGAACATCGCATCGTGGGCCTCGACCACCGAGAGCCCAGCGATGAGGTCGCCACGGTCGGCGAGATGCCGGGCGTGGTCCTCCATCCGGGCCAGTCGTGCCGCATCGAGCTCTTCGCGGAGCTCGACGAGGTCGGGGTCGGCCTCGGCGGCCGAGCGCACCACGAGCAGGATCGGAGCGACGAGCGGCATCACCTCGAGTTGCAGGTCGACCCACGCCACGATCACCGCGCCCGGGTCGGCGGTTCCGTCGCGGGCGTCGTCGGATCGCTGCTCCGCAGGCACCCGGCCCTCGCCGAGCAGCGCCCGATCGCGGATCGCCCGGACGACGCCGGCCTTGGACGAGAACGACTTGTAGACGGTCTCGACCGACACGCCGGCCTCGGCGGCCACGGCGTCCATCGTCGTCGGTCCGTAGCCGCCGGCGACGAACAGATGCAGGGCGCAGTCGAGGACGCGATCGCGAGTGCGACGGGCCTGCTCGGTGCGGCGCGGCGAGGTGTAGCGGCGGGTGCGCTTGACGGGAGGTTCGTCCGGATCGATAGTGGTCATATTGGATACCGGCCAACTGTACCGAATGGATACCTTGCCATGCGCCCGCCCCCGACACCCCAGAGCATCCTCAGCCGCCTGGTCGACGCGACCAACGCGCACGACCTCGATGCGCTGGCCGGCTGCTTCGCCGAGAACTACCGCAACGAGACGCCGGTGCATCCGGGTCGCGGGTTCTCGGGCCACGATCAGGTGCGGCGCAACTGGCAGCAGATCTTCGAGGCGGTGCCCGACGTGCACGCCACCGTGCTGTCGACCGCCGTCGAAGGTGATGCGATCTGGAGCGAGTGGGCGATGTCGGGCACCCGAGGGGACGGGTCGCCCCATCGCATGGCCGGCGTGATCATCTTCGGCGTGCGGGGTGACGAGATCGCCTCGGCCCGCTTCTACCTCGAACCGCTCGACGACCGCCCGGGCGGGGCGGACGACGCCGTTCGTGCCGTCGTGCGCACATGACCTCCGCCGTGGCCGATCGTCGGCCGCCCGATGCGATGGTTCGGATGCTGAACCCCGCGATGCGCCTGGCGTTGCGGGGCAGGGCCGGGCGGGCGCTCGGAGGCCTGGCCGAGCTCGAGCTCGACGGGCGTCGCTCGGCTCGACGACTTCGCATCGTCGTCGGCTGGCACGAGCTCGACTCCCTCCCGGTCGTCCTCACGCCCGCCACCTGGCGCGCGAACTTCGAGGGTGGGCGCCCGGCCACGATCTGGCATCGGGGCCGGGCCGAGCAGTGGCACGGGACACTCGTGACCGATCCCGCGGCGGTAGCCGGGCTGCTGAACCGGCTCCTCGCCTCGGGTGCGTCACCCGGCTCGATAGGCCTTCGCATCGCCGACGGCCACCAGGTCGATGCCGACGACGTCGTCGCGGTGGGGAGAGCGGCGATCTGGTTCGATCGCCCATGACCTCGAGCCGGCCAGCGGAACCCCGGCGGCCGTCGGGATCGGCCCGCTCGGTCAGGTCGTGAGGAGCTCGGCGAGGAGGGCCTGGACCCGGCGGTCGATCTCGTCGCGGATGGGGCGCACGGCCGCGACCCCCAGACCGGCCGGGTCGGCGAGCTGCCAGTCGAGGTAGCGCGTGCCAGGGAAGAACGGGCAGGCGTCGCCGCAACCCATGGTGATGACCACGTCGGACGCCTCGACGGCGGCCTCGGAGAGCAGCTTGGGCCGGGCGCCCGCAGCGCGCAGGTCGATGCCGACCTCGGCCATCGCTTCGATCACCGCGGGGTTGAGATCGTCGGCCGGCGCGCTGCCGGCCGAGCGCACGACGACCCGCCCGGCCGCGTGCTGCTCGAGCAGGGCCGCGGCCATCTGCGACCGTCCGGCGTTGTGCACGCAGACGAAGAGGACCTCGGGCCGATCGTCGGAGGCAGGAGGAACGGTCATCGGGGGGAGATCTCCTGGGGGTCGCGTGTCGGTGTCGGGTAGAGCACGAGCACGGCGCCGAGACCGATGGCTCCGCCGACGAGTTGGGCCACCACGAACGCCGGGGCGCTGGACGGCGCGATGCCGGCGAAGGTGTTCGACAGCGTGCGGCCGATCGTCACCGCCGGGTTGGCGAAGCTGGTCGATGAGGTGAACCAGTAGGCGCCGGCGATGTAGGCGGCGACCGCGAACGGGATGTAGCGGCCGTCGCCGCCTCGACTCATCCCGAAGATGACGAGCGCGAGGCCGAACGTGGCCACGATCTCGCCGAGCCAGATGGCGCCTCCGGTGCGGGTGTGGGTCGAGGTGTTCACCGCGGCGAGCGAGAACATGAGGTTCGCCACCACTGCGCCGAACATCGCTCCGCCGATCTGGGCCGGGATGTAGGCGGCGGCGTCGACGCCGGGCCGCCGTCGCAGCGCCACGTCGACCAGGGTCACGACGGGGTTGAGGTGGGCGCCTGACACCGGCCCGATGGTGAGGATGATGGCGGCCAGCGCGGCTGCCGTGGCGAACGCGTTCTCGAGCAGCTGCAGCCCGGTGTCGTCGGGTGACATGCGCTGGGCCGCGATGCCCGAGCCGATGACCGCCGCGACCAGGAGGGCGGCGCCGATGAACTCGGCGGCCGCCCTCCGGGCCAGGTGGAGCTGCAGCGTGGCCTGTCGTGCGGCGGGATCGCTCACGCCTCGGCGGTCACCGGCTCGGCGCAGCAGCCGAGCCCACTGCTGAGGGAGTCGGCCTCGGCTTCGGTGGATGTCGTCGAGCCGCAGGCGCCGGGACCGCACGATCCGGCGGTGCCGGGGTCGACCGTGCGGAGCTGGCCGGCCGGCATGCCGGCGTCGGCCAGCACGGTGTAGATCTCCCACGGGGCACCGCTGGGGTCGTCGACCCAGACCTTGTCCTGCACCGCGTAGCAACAGGTGACCTCGTCCTCGACCGCGGTGGCCAGACCGTCGGCGCTCAGCCGCTGTTGCGCCGCGCTGACCTGGTCGGTGGTCTCGACCTCGACGCCGAGGTGGTTGAGCGTGCCGCCCGAGCCGGGGTTCTCGATGAGCACGAGCTTCAGCGGGGGCTCGGTGATGGCGAAGTTGGCGTAGCCCGGTCGGCGCTTGGCCGGTTCGGTCGCGAAGAGCTTCGAATAGAAGTCGACGGCCACCTCGATGTCATCCACGTTGAGGGCCAGCTGCACTCGGGACATGTCTGCCTCTTCCATTTCCTCTGCCGGCTTCGGCCCGACCTTCGACCGATGGAGCCGATACATTGACGCTTGTCGATTGGAAGATACCCAACCCATCGACCATCGTCAATGTATTCTTCGCTGCACATCTGTGACCCGAGGAGCCGGCCATGGCCCGCACATCCACCCGCACCGAGCCGAAGCGCATCGCGACCGTCGACGGCGATGCCTGCTGCCCGTCGGTGCTGGCCGACGCACTCGACGAGGCGGAGGCGGTCGAGCTGGCGCACGGGTTCGCGGCGTTGGCCGACCCGGTGCGGCTGCGGCTGCTGAGCCTGTTGTCGTCGGCGCCCGTCGGGCGAGACCTGCGTGTGCGACCTGGTCGAGCCGGTCGGCAAGAGCCAGCCGACCGTCTCGCACCACCTCAAGGTGCTGGCCGAGGCCGGTCTGATCGTCGGCGAGAAGCGCGGCCGCTGGGTCTGGTACACCGTCGTCCCCGAGCGGCTCGAGACCCTGCGCACCACCCTCCGCCCGGCCTGACCGGCTCCACCGAACCGGGTCGTTCACCCGGGGTTCACGATCGGGCCCGAGCGTTCACCTGCTCTTGGGTCGCCATTGGTTGAACGGCGGGCGTCGGCCTGCGTGAATGGCACCAGATGCCGGCCACGTGGGCCCCCGACCGTTCGAGCAACAGGAGCAGGTGGCGCAGTTGGCCAGCGTAGGACTGGATGTGACGCCGGGCGGCGGCGCGGCCTCGCCCCCTCCCGCGCCGGCGCCCTCGCGGCTCGTCCACGACGATCCGTCCACGGCGGATCGCACGTTCAACCTCGTGACGATGGCCGCCGGCATCTCGGTGCTGGTGCTGCTCACGCTCGTCGGCTTCTTCCTGATCGTCCAGAGCTCGACGCGCGATCAGCGAGACCGGCCCCTGGCAGTTCCTGACCCGCATCGAGTTCGCACCGGACCAACCCGCCGCAGGTCGGCGTGCTCGGCCTGCTCACCGGCACCGTGCTGGTCGCCGTCACCGCCATCACCTTCGCCGTGCCGCTGGGCGTGCTGGCCGCCCTGGCCATCACCGAGTACGCCGGCGCCCGCGCCCGCAAGTGGCTCACCGGCATCGTCGATCTGCTCGCCGCGGTGCCGTCGCTGCTGTTCGGCATCTGGGGCTTCCTGTTCCTGCAGCGACAAGATCATCCCGATCTCGAAGTGGCTGACCGACCACCTCGGCGTTCATCCCGTTCTTCAAGACCGACGAGGACGCCCGCTTCATCGGCTCGATCTTCATCGCCGGCATCGTGGTGTCGCTGATGGTGCTGCCGATCATCACCGCCATCGTCCGCGAGGTGTTCTCCCAGACGCCGCCGGGCGAGAAGGAGGCGGCGCTCGCCCTGGGCGGCACCCGGTGGGGGATGATCCGCACCGTCGTGCTCCCCTACGGCCGGGGCGGCATCATCGGCGGCTCGATGCTGGGCCTCGGCCGGGCCCTCGGCGAGACCATCGCCGTGGCGCTGCTGCTGCCCGCAGGTGCCGGAGGTGACGATCAAGATCCTGCAGAACGGTGGCGCCACCGTCTCGGGCTTCATCGCCAACCGGGCCGGCGGCGACGCCTTCACCGTGTCGGCGCTGATGGCCTGCGGGCTCGTCCTCTTCGCTGATCACGCTGGCCACCAACATGATCGCGTCGGTCGTGGTGCAGCAAGAGCCGCTCCGGCGTGGGGGTCGAGCTGTGACCGCGCCACCGACACCAGGCGACACGACGACCGGAGCCGACGGCGAGATCGACCTGCGCGACGGCGCCGCCGGCGCCCGCAAGCCGCCCGGTCGGCGCGCCGCGGTCGCCGGCCGATCGAGACCACGCCCGAGGACCGTTGGACGCTGATCGGCTCGGCCGCTCAGCGCGGTCTGCCTCAACTGGCTGATCTTCTACCGGTTCACCAGCGGGGCGAGCCTGGTTCGGGTTCGCTGCTGTGCACCTACGTGACGTTCCTGGCGCTCTTCGCCGTCGTCACCACCGACCGGCTGGGTCGGCTCGTGGCCATCGACCGGGTGATGACCGTCGTCGTGCTCACCGCGGCGATCGTCGTGTTCATCCCGCTGGTCTTCCTGGTCGGCTACATCCTCATCGAGGGCCGCAAGGCGCTGCGGTGCGACTTCTTCTTCAACGACCAGACCGGCGTCGACCCGACCAAGCCGGCCAGCGCCGGCGGCGGCGCCCACGCCATCGTCGGCACCATCGAGCAGGTCGGGCTGGCCCTGTGTGGTCGCTCCCGCTGGCCCTCGCCGCCGCGGTGTTCCTCAACGAGTCCCGCATCGAAGTGGCGCCGCCCGGTGCGGATCTTCGTCGACGCCATGAGCGGCCTGCCGTCGATCATCGCCGGCCTGTTCATCTACGCCGTGCTGATCCTCAACTTCGGGTCGAGCGGCGGGCTGTTCGGGTTCAACGGCTTCATGGCCAGCCTGGCGCTCGCCATGATCATGCTGCCGACCATCACCCGCACGTGCGAGGTGGTGCTGCGCCTCGTCCCCGACGGCCTGCGCGAGGCGAGCCTGGCCCTCGGCGCGTCGCGGGCCCGCACCGTGTGGTCGGTCGTGTTCCCCACGGCCAAGAGCGGCATGAGCACCGCCGTGGTGCTCGGCATCGCCCGGGCGGTCGGCGAGACCGCGCCGCTGCTGTTCACCGCCTTCGGCTACGACTACATGAACGCCAACCCGTTCTCGGGCCCGCAGGACAGCCTGCCGCTCTTCGTCTACAAGAACATCCGCAAGCCCGACCTGGCCTCGATCGCACGCGGGTTCACCGGTGCCATGGTCCTGATGCTCCTCGTGCTCGCGCTGTTCGCCATCGCCCGCTTCATCGGCCGTGAGCGGTCGAAGAAGCGGTCGTCTCGCCGCGGCCCGATCCTGGCGCCGTTCCCCCTCGCCCGCAGGAGAGACCTCATGACCGGCGTCGTCGCCCCACCGCCACCACGGCCCTCGTCACCTACCGATCGCCGGATCGAAGGGATCGGCCCACGCGTCGTCGTTGACCGGCGGCCCGCCGCCCGGCGCGGCCACGCTCGAGGCCCGGGGCGCCTGCGCCTGGTTCGGCGACCACCTCGTGCTCGAGGACGTCGACCTGGCCATGGTGGCCGGCCAGGTCACCGCCCTCATCGGCCCGTCGGGCTGCGGCAAGTCGACCTTCCTGCGGATGCTCAACCGCATGCACGAGCTCATCCCCGGCGCCGCGCTCGACGGCGAGATCCTGCTCGACGGGGCCGACATCTACGCGCCGGGCATGCGGGCCCAGCTGATCCGCCTGCGCGTGGGCATGGTGTTCCAGAAGCCGAACCCGTTCCCGGCCATGTCGATCCGCGAGAACGTGCTGGCCGGCCTCAAGCTGGCCCGGCTCGGGTGCGACGACAAGGACGCGCTGGTCGAGGAGTCGCTGCGTGCGGGCCAGCCTGTGGAAGGAGGTCCGCGACCGCCTCGACAAGCCGGGCGGCGCGCTGTCGGGCGGCCAGCAGCAGCGGCTCTGCATCGCCCGGAGCCTGGCCGTGCAGCCCAACGTGCTGCTGATGGACGAACCCTGCTCGGCGCTCGACCCGACCTCGACCGGGCGGGTCGAGGAGACCATCCCCGAGCTGCGCGAGCCACGTCACCGTCGTGATCGTCACCCACAACATGCAGCAGGCCCAGCGGGTGTCGGACCACTGCGCGTTCTTCCTCGCCGAGGAGAACCAGCCCGGCCACATCGTCGAGAACGGCCCGACCGCGGAGATCTTCCGCAGCCCGAAGGACCCGCGGACCCTCAGCTACGTCCAGGGCCAGTTCGGATGATGCCGACTCGCTCGACCTCGCCGGCTCGTCGGCCTCGGTGCTCGTCGCCTGCTGCGGTCGTGGCCTGCTGCGGGCGTCGACCGCCGCGCCGGCCGGCGCCAACCCGGCGGCCATCAACGGTTCGGGATCGACCTACGTCGGCAACGCCATGCAGCTGTGGACCGCCGAGGCGCAAGACGAACGGGCTCAGCGTCAACTACGCCGAGGTGGGATCGCCGGCCGGGCTGACCACCTACTCGGCCAACCAGACCGACTTCGCCGGCACCGAGGCCGAGTTCTCGGCGCTTCAGGCGACCGACCCGAGCCGGGGCTACCAGTACATCCCCGACGTCGCCGGCGCCGTGGCGATGATGTACAAGCGTCAAGGACTCGGCCAACCGTCCGGTCGACTACCTGCATCTGTCGCGCTCGACGGTCGCCAAGATCTTCATGGGCTACATCAGCCGATGGAGCGACCCGGCCATCAGCGCCGACAACGACGGCATCGTGCTCCCCGACCAGGCCATCAACGTGGTCTACCGCGCCGGCCAGTCCGGCACCACCGCGCTGTTCTACGACTTCGTGCAGAAGACCGATCCCGGCGAGTTCGCCGCCGTGGGCGGCCCGCAACCAGCTGCCCGACCGAACGTGCGGATCCTCTCGCTCGACCAGTCGCCCGGCTTCGCGCCCAAGACCCAGGCGTTCAACGGCTCGGACCAGATCGCCCAGTACATCGCCAGCGAGCACGGGCATGTGGAGCATCGGCTACGACGAGTTCTCGCTTCGCCATCAACTACAAGGCCACGACCGCCCGGATCCAGAACGCCTCGGGTGCCTACATCCTGCCCGTACGCCGCAGAACATCTCCGCGGCGCTCGAGAGCGCCAAGCTTCGGCCCGACCTCAGCCAGGAGCTGTCGGGCGTCTACAACAGCGCGAACCCCGAGGCCTACCCGATCTCGGCCTACAGCTACATCGTGACCCAGTGCGCGGCCGCGGCCGACCGGCCGACGTGCAAGGGCAACTACGCCAACCCCGGGGTCTCGGAGACCCTCTCGAAGTGGCTGCGCTACATCGCGTGCGAGGGCCAGATCCAGATGGCGAACATCGGCTACTCGCCCCTGCCGCCGCAACCTCTCGCAGGAGGTCGCCAACTCCATCGGCCGCATGAACGGGGCGTCTCCCGAGCAGCTGACCCCCGCCAACTGCGCCAACCCACGCTTCGGGGGGCCGATCAACGGACCGACCCCGCCTCCTGATCCGCTCGGCAATAAGTCCGGTGCGGGCAGCGGGGGTGGGGGCGGCAGCGGCGGCGGCACGACCGAGACCACGGTCGCTGCCGATGCCGGCTCGAGCGAGCTCGCGGTCGGCGAGGTGGGTGCCGTGAAGGCCGTCGGCGGCGGCAGTTCCGAGCGCCGCGAACCGGCGCCGGTCGCCTATGACCGGCCGCCCTCGAGTCCGAACGATCTGTTGCCCGTCGTCCTGCTGCTCGTGCTGCTGGTCGTCCCTGCGCTGCTCATGCGACGACCGCGACCGCGGCCCCGCCACCGGAGGACCCGAGTCATGACGTCCACCAGAAGGGCGATCCTGGCCGCCGTCGTCGTCGTGACCGTGGTCGTCCTCGTCGCGATCGTCGCCAAACGTGGATCGGACACCTCGTCGTCGGCCACGGGCACGACCTTGGGGTCGACCTCGACGACCGCGACCGATTCGTCGAGCACGAGCGAGACCACGTCGACCACCGACGGATCGATCAGCGGCCCCACGATCCCGCCACCCGATCCGAACGAGGGCGGAGCCACCGGGCCACGGAACGCGGAGGGCAACTCGGTCATGGTCCCGCTCACGAACCTGCCGGCGGATGTGACCGTCGACAAGAAGAGCGGCTTGTCCGCCGGGGACACCGTGACCGTGCACATCACCGCCAAGAGCGGGTCGAAGATCTTCGGAGCCGATGCTCGCCTGTGCCGTGACTCGCCGGTCATCGCGAACAGCGCCGACTACGCGCCGACGCAGGGCGGCCAGTGCGTCGCGGCCCCCTTGTCGGCCGACTCGGACGCCTTCGTCGAGCTGCAGGGATCTGACCCGTACACGACCCTCGACGTTCCGTTCCGGGTCGGCACCGGGACGAGCTCCTACCAGATGCAGGACGGCACAGAGGTGTCGATCACGTGTGGGCCGGGCCACCCGTGCACGCTGATCGTCAAGCTCCAGGTACCCGACGGGTTCGGCTTCGAGTCCTTCGATCTGAGCTTCGGGTGACGTCGTGTCGACCGACGTGGCGGGCGCGGACCGATGCGCCAGATGCCGGTCCGGAACTGTTCACCTGCGGTTGGTTCGCGGTCCAGATGCGAGCCATGTCGACCGGGAAAGCTGACCCACGCCCGAGGCCCTGACGGTGACACCGGCTCGCGCCGACGACCCGGGGCCCTCCAACTCGAACGGGAGCTCACCCTTGTCCTCCTCCACTCTGCGCCCGCGATCTTCACGTCTGCGGGCAATCCGGCTGCTCGTCGTGCTCGCGCTCATCGGTGCGACCCTGGCGGCGACGCTCACCCCCTCCTCGGCGGAGACCCCGTCCGGCGACATTCCGGTGACGGTCTCTGCCACCGGGCTCACCAACGTGGTCGACGGACAGGTCGCCCACGTCCACGTCGACCGCGACGAGCAGCTCGATCTTCGGGGTGGAGGCCCGCATCTGCCTGGCCAGCGTGTCCATCGACAACAGCGCGGACTTCAGCCCGACGGTCGGCCAGGGTTGCACGCCCGAGGCGTTCCCCCTGTCCGCGGGGTCCGATGGCTTCGTCTCGGTCGCCACCGCCCCGCCGAACTGCGACGGCCGACCTCGACTTCCGCCTCGGGAAGGGGACGTCGTCGTTCGACCCCGGCGACGGGTCCACGGTGAACATCCGGTGCGACGAGACGCATCCCTGCAAGCTGGCGCTCAAGCTGCAGGTCCCGGCCAGTGCGACCCTGCCCACCGGTCAGGCCTACACGTCGTACCCCATCGACTACGCCGGCTCGGCCACGGCCCCCGGAGCGCCGACCGGCGTGACCGGCTCGCCCGGTGACGGGGAGGCGACCGTGTCGTGGACCGCCCCGGCCAGCGACGGCGGCTCGCCGATCACCAGCTACACGGCCACCTCCTCACCCGGCTCGAAGACCTGCAGCTGGACGACCGGCCCGCTGAGCTGCACGGTCACGGGCCTCACCAACGGCACGCCGTACACGTTCACCGTGAAGGCCCACAACGTCGTCGGCGACGGACCGGCCTCGTCGGCCTCGGCCGCGGTCACCCCGGTCAGCAGCGCCACAGGTTCGCTCTACCACCCGCTCGTGCCGGGCCGAGTGCTGGACTCCCGTCCGGGTCCGACCAACGTCGGTGCGTTCTCGACGCCGTGGAGCCCGGGCGCGGCTGGCATCCGTGACGTCCAGATCGGTGGCCTGGCCGGCGTGCCGTCCGACGCCGACGCGGTGGTGCTGAACGTGACGGCCGTGAGCCCGACGGCGGGTTCGTTCCTGCAGCTGTGGCCGACGGGTTCGACCCAACCGGTGTTCGGTTCCAGCCTCAACTTCGTGAAGGACCAGATCGTGCCGAACGCGGTGACCGTGAAGCTCGGCACCGCCGGCAAGGTCCGTGTCTACAACGCGGTGGGCAACGTCGACGTCGTCATCGACGTCTCGGGCTACTACAGCTCGGGTGCCGGCGGTGACGGCTTCACCGCCCTCACCCCTGGTCGGGTGCTGGACTCCCGTTCGGGTCCGACCAACGTCGGTGCGTTCTCGACGCCGTGGAGCCCGGGCGCGGCCGGCATCCGTGACGTCCAGATCGGTGGCCTGGCGGGCGTGCCGTCCGACGCCGACGCGGTGGTGCTGAACGTGACGGCCGTGAGCCCGACGGCGGGTTCGTTCCTGCAGCTGTGGCCGACGGGTTCGACCCAACCGGTGTTCGGTTCCAGCCTCAACTTCGTGAAGGACCAGATCGTGCCGAACGCGGTGACCGTGAAGCTCGGCACCGCCGGCAAGGTCCGTGTCTACAACGCGGTGGGCAACGTCGACGTCGTCATCGACGTCAGCGGGTACTACAAGGCCGGATCGGGCAAGGCGTTCTTCCCGATCGTGCCCGGCCGGGTGCTCGACTCCCGTCCGGGTCCGACCAACGTCGGTCCGTTCTCGACGCCGTGGAGCCCCGGGGTCGCCGGCATCCGTGACGTCCAGATCGGCGGCCTCGTCGGCGTGCCGTCCGATGCCGACGGCGTCGTGCTCAACGTCACTGCCGTGAGCCCCAGCGCCGGATCGTTCCTGCAGCTGTGGCCGACGGGGACGACCCAACCGGTGTTCGGCTCGAGCCTCAACTTCGTGAAGGACCAGATCGTGCCCAACGCCGTCACCGTGAAGCTCGGGACCGCGGGCAAGGTGCGGGTGTTCAACGCGGTGGGCAACGTGGATGTCGTCGCGGACGTCGTCCGGCTACTTCCGCTGATGCCGAGACGGTTGCGGGGGCTGCTGGTCCTCGTCGCGCTGGTGGTGATGGGTTCGGCGGTCTCGCCGATCCCCTCGCCGCTGACCGCGACGGCCGGGGCCGCCGACACGCCGTGGAGCGTGGACTTCGCCCCGACCGCCGCGCTGACCGACGGCCAGCCGGTCAGGATCACGCTGCGGACGACCGCCGACCACTTCCTCAACAGCGCCGAGTTCCACATCTGCCGGTCCGGGGCGACCTATGTCGGCGGCGCCGAGAACGACCCGGCATTCCGGCTCGCGGGGCCCAACTGCCCGCTGAGCCCGGTGTCCTCCTCCGGAGAGACGGTCGTGGTCGACTCCGCTCCGAACGCGGGCGCGCTGCTGCCCGAGGGCGAGGTTCTCACGATGCGGGCCGGCGTGGGGATCGTGAACTGGCAGTCCGGTGGGGAGCCGGTCTCGTTGCAGTGCGACGCCGAGCACCCGTGCGACCTCGTCATGCAGCTGCGGGGCGGTCCCACGGCGTCCTACACCTACGTGAGCCAGCGGTTGACGTTCCGCAACCCCGATCCCGTGGCCGGCTGCGGTGGGCCGGCCACCGGGGCCATCCGCTCGGGTGGATCGGACCGGATGACCGAGCCCTGGACGACCTGGACCCTGGCCGCGTGCGCGCGACCGGACACGCACGGCGCCCTCACCACGGGCGCGTTCGTGGGTGAGGGCACCGCCGTGCAGCAGTTCAACAACGGTGACCTCGACCTCGCGTACACCGCGTCGGGCAACATCGCCGAAGTCGACCTCAACCAGGATGGGGCCGACCCCGGGCCGCGACGTCCGTACGTGGCGGTCCCGATCGCCGTGAACGCAGTGACCCTCGGGTTGGGCAACGGGCGCCCGGGAGGGCTCCGCAAGGTCCCCTTCCACACGGTGCACCTGACCGCGTCGGAGGCGGCCGCGCTGTTCGCCGGTGGCAAGGACGGCCTGTCGCAGGCTCAGCTCGACGCGATCGGCACCCGGCCGGGCAACGAGGACTTCTCACCGACCAACCCGCTGCGGGCGCCGTTCTTCGCCGACGTGCCGAGCTCTCAGCCGGTGCAGGCCGCGGCCGAGGCCGAGTCGCCCTCGTGGATCGGCACCAACTTCTTCCAGAAGCTGGCCGCCGGCGCGTTCGCCGTACCCGACCTGCCCAAGTACGCGACCGCCGCCGGCAAGCCGCGGGGCGCAGATGCTGCGCTGGCGGTCGCCGATCCGTCGTACATCCTCGCCATCGACCTCTATTCCAGCTCTGCGGTGCTGGGCAAGACGCTGTACAGCCTTCCCGGCTCCGACTACGGGGGCGTCTGGGTGCTGGCCGACATGGTGACGGCGAACCAGCTGGGCCTCACCCCGGTCGCCCTCGGCAACGCGCGCGGCGACTTCGTGGCGCCCACTCCCGAGACGATGTCGGCCGCGGTGGCGAGGATGCAGGCCGATCCCAGTGGCATCCTCCGGCTCGACCCGGCCCTGACCGCGCCCGAGGGCCAGACGCAGCCCTACCCGCAGACCTACGTGGAGTACGCCATGGTGCCGGCCGAGCCGCTCGTCGACTCGACCTGCACGGCTCGCTCCGATTCGCAGGCGCTGCTCACCTCCTGGCTCGAGTACCTCATCAGCCCCGAGGGCCAGTCCGAGCTCAGCCCCGGGATGATGGCGCTCACCCCCGATCTGCAGGTCCAGGCCCAGGCGGCCATCGCCAGGGTCGGGGCCTCGGTGCCGAGCTGCACGCCCCCGCCGTCCCCCGACGCCCCGCCCCCCGCCCCGGGCGGCTACGGCTCGTCGGGCTACGGCAGCTCGAGCGGCTTCGGCGCCACCGCTCCGGCCAGCTACGGGTCGTCGAGCAGCTCCCCGTCGAACGACGGGGCGGAGCAGGCCGCTGCGGCAGACGCCGCTCTGGCTTCGTCAGAGACCGAGATCCCCGGGTGGGCAGGCATCGGTGGGGCCGAGCGCGCTCGCCGCGGTGGTCGCCCTGATCGGGGTAGCCCTCCTGCTCGGCGCCACCGCGCGGGTCAGCTCCGGACGGCCCTGGAACCCGTTCGCCCGGTTCGGCCCGGGCACCAGGGCGCCATGACGGCGTTGATCGACAGCCCCGAGGTCCCCGACCTCCCCGATGACGAACCCGAACGCGACGCGCGCCTCCGACGGCCGATCGGTCCGAATCGTCGTTCGAGCCCGCGCCGGACCCCTCCGGTGAGCCGATCGGTCGAGGTCGGCTGGCGTTCTTCGTCGCCGCCTGGGTGGTCATGGTCCTCGTCTGCCTCACGCTCGTCCTCTACGCCCTCGAGCCGTTGTTCGTCGGAGCAGACCCAGGACCAGCTGCTCTCCTCGTACCGAACCACGATCTCCAACGCCTCGAACGAGGCCAACGGCCTGCCCGGGGTGTCCGTGCCCACCAAGGCACCCGAGGCAGGCTCGCCGGTCGCCGTGGTCGAGATCGGCGCCCTGCACCTGCGCCAGGTGGTGGTGGAGGGCTCGACGTCGTCGCAGACCCAGAAGGGTCCTGGCCACGTCGTCGGCACCGCCGGCCCCGGCCAACCCGGCAACAGCGCGGTCATCGGCCGGCGATCGATGTTCGGCGGTCCGTTCGACGCGCTCTCCCACCTGCAGACCGGTGACGAGATCCTCGTGACCACGGCCCAGGGGCAGAGCGTCTACAAGGTCGACACCGTGGACACCATGGCGGTCGTGCCAACGTCGCTGACGACGTCGGGGAGCAGCTCGCTCGCCGGCCTCACCGCCAGCGGGGGCACCGCCACGGCCGACGCGATCGTCGACGCCACCGTCGACGCCACCGTCGACACCGAGACGCTCTTCGGGCCCTCCGAGGACGATCGGCTCACGTTGCTGACGTCGGGCTCGGCGTGGCCGGGGAACTCGAGCCGGGCGGTGGTCGTGGTCGCCGAGCTCGACGGCACGCCCTTCTCGCCCACTCCCCAAGGCGGGCGAACCGACAGCCAGACCGGACTTTCCGGCGAGTCGTCCGCGCTCGCCGCGGTGGTGCTGGCCCTGCTCGCCCTGGCGGCGACCGCGGCCGCCGCGGTCTTCCTCTATCGCCGCTGGAGCGCCCGTACGGCGTACCTGCTGACGACCCCTCCGCTCATCGTGTTCGTGGTGCTGCTGGCCGAGGCCGGCAGCCGCCTGCTCCCGGCCTGGGCCTGAGCCGTCGACGGCCTCGGACGCCGATCGACGACCTTCTCGGGGGCGGGTGCGTGACGTCCTGCTGAAGCCTGCTGCGGGGTCTGCACCGCAGATGCGAGGCCGCCGCGCCCGCGCTGTCGCCGATCCGAAACAGTTCGCCTGAGCCACGTGACCTCTTCACCCGCAGTTCAAAACTGACCCCCGTGCGGTTCACCTGGGCATGACAGAACTGGACCTGCCGAAGTCCCCCACCCTCAGTGAAGGGGCCGAGCGCAGACTCATCCCGACGAAAGGACCTGTCAGTGAACCGTTCGCTTCTTTCCCGAGGTTTGGCAGCGGGGTTGGCCATCGCCAGCTCCGCCGCCTTCCTCGTCTCAGTGGCGCCGACCGCGCATGCGGCGGCTCCCGCCATCGTCGCCGTGGGGTCGGACACGACCCAGGACGTCATGAACGTCATCCTTACCGGGGCCGACAACTACAACGTCCTCGCCCAGCAGTCGACGCCGAAGACGGTGCCGTCCGACACCTCCTGCAACGTCTCGCAGACCTACCACACCCCTGCCGGAGCCGGTGAGGTGCTCGCCCCGAACGGCTCGGGCGCCGGGCGCAACGCGCTCATCGCCGAGGAGACGGCGGGTGCCGGTGGCACCCCGCGTGGCTGCATCGACATCGCCCGCTCGTCGGGCGCTCCCCGGGGCATCGGTGCCGGCAAGGACACGGCGACCATGCAGTACTACGCCTTCGCCATGGACTCGGTTGGCGCCGCCAGCCTCAGCCTGTCGGCTCCCGGAACCATCTCGCAGGCCGATCTGCTGAAGGTCTACAACTGCACCTACACCGACTGGAGCCAGCTCCCCGGTGGCGGTTCGGGCCCGATCCAGCGCTACATCCCGCAGGCCGGATCCGGCACCCGCTCGTTCTTCCTGTCGGACATGCTCGGGGGCTTCGACCCCACGACCGTGAGCAGCGCCAGCTGCCCGGCGGTCAACCAGAGCATCGAGGAGAACGAGGCCACGCAGGTCCCGACCGCCGATCACGAGAAGGCGATCTTCCCGTACTCGACCGGCCAGTGGGTCTTCCACGCCAACAACAAGATCAACCCCACCATCGACCTCCGCAACGGGGCCAAGATGCTGGGCCAGGTCACGACCGGGCTGGCCACCAACGCCAACACCGTCCGGTGGAACACCGTGGACGGCCAGTACGAGCCGAACATCGGCACGACCGCCTCTGCTCCGGTGAACGAGGCGAACATCAAGCTCAACAACCCGACGCCTGACTACAACGGGATCCGGTACGTGTTCAACGTGCTCGACACCGTGTCGCCGGACTACACCAAGGCCCGCGGCCTGGTCGGCTTCGACAACGTCGCATCGGGGACGAAGAGCCCGCTGTGCAGCAACGGCAAGCGCACGACGCTCATCTCGTTCGGCTTCGCCCCGCTGTCGCTCACGGGTGGTGGCTCCACGAACCTCGCCGGTTCGTCCTGCCGCTACTACCCGCCGGCGTAGCACCCGCACCATCCGCGGGCACGTACCACCCGCAGCCCCGTTGACGTGGGGGTGGGTGGGGGCCGGCGCACGGCCCCCACCCATCTGCACCCACGTCAGTTCTACCCGATCCCGCCCCATCGGCATCGTCGGTGAGTCGGCCTCGGCCCCACCCATCTGCACCCAAGCAAGGAGACCACGTTGTCCACCAAAGAACATGGGCGGAACTGGAAGGCGGTGACGGCGATCGCGATGGTTGCGACGTTGCTGTCGGCGCTCGCCATCCCGCTGCTCGCCGGGTCGGCTTCGGCCAACGCCCCGGACCCGTTGCCGGTCACGGCCACGGCCACCCCGACGTCCGGCCTCGTCGATGGCTCGGTCGTCCACATCCATGCGGACGCCAACGCCGTGGCCACGGCCATCTTCGGCATCGAGGCCCGCATCTGCTCGCCCGGCGCCGACGTCCAGAACTCGGCGGACTTCGCGCCGTCGACCGGCGGCATCTGCGCCACGGCCCCGCTCTCGGCGGGCTCGCAGAGCTTCAACTCGGTCGCCACTGCGCCGCCGAACTCCAGCGCCGACCTCGACTTCACGGTCGGCGTGGGCTCGGCCCCGCTGGCCGACGTCGGCAGCGGCCCGCAGACCCTGACCTGCGGCCCCGGCAACCCCTGCTCGATCTGGATCAAGATGCAGATCCCGGCGAGTGCGGCTCCGGCTGGTCAGGCCTACCAGGAGTTCCCGATCACCTACTCCGCTCCGGCCACCGCTCCTGGTGCCCCGACCAACCTGGCCGGCACGGCGGGCGACCAGTCGGTGGCGCTGTCGTGGACGGCTCCGGCCAGTGACGGTGGCTCGGCCATCACGAGCTACACCATCATCCCGTCGGTCGGTGCGCCGATCGTGACCGGGATCAGCGCCACGACCCGCGTCGTCACCGGCCTCACGAACGGCACCCCGGTGACGTTCACGGTGGCCGCGCAGAACGCGGTCGGCGTCGGTGCGGCTTCCGCCCCGGTGACGGTGACCCCGGCCATCCCGGCCCAGGCCCCCCCGACCAGCGTGCTGGCCTCGGCCGGCAACGCGTCGGCCACGGTGACCTGGACCGCAGCGCCTGGCGCGACGAGCTACTCGGTGACGTCGAACCCGGCCGGCGGGGTGGTGTCCATCTCGGGGACCACGGCGACGGTCACCGGCCTCACCAACGGCACGCCGTACACCTTCGACGTGACGGCCACCGGTCCCGGCGGCACCAGCGTCCCGGCGACCTCGCCTTCGGTGATGCCGACGGCGACCTTCATCACCCAGCACATCACGGTGGCTCGCCCCCAGGGTGCGCTCATCATCGGTGAGGCCTGCTCGGGCCTGCCGCTCGGCACCTACCCCCAGGACTGCACCGTCGATCTCGGCACCGCAGCACTGAACACCGCGGGCACCTACTACATCGCCACCGGCGCCTTCGACGAGGTCACCGTGCTGGACACCCGTGACACCAACCCCGGTTGGACCGTCAACGTCCAGAGCACGCCCTTCACCGGCGTCAACCCGGCGAACACCTTCAGCGCCTGCAACCTCGGCTACGGCACCCCTACCGCCAACGCCGCGTCGAACATCGCCCCCAACGTGCAGATCGTGACGCCCGGCCCCGCCGTGCCCGCCTCCTGCCCGGCTGCGGGTCTCAGCGTGTCCAACACCTTTGCGTCGGCTGCGGCCGGCCAGGGCCAGGGCTACGCCTACCTGAACGCCGGCATCGGCGTGCAGGTCCCGGTGTCGGCGGCCGCTGACACCTACACCGCCGTGGTGACCTTCACCGCGCTGTAGTCCACGCCTCACCCAGTAGCAGCACCCAGCCAGGCAGCGCCCAACGCTGCCGGTCCCGAAGGGGTGGGGCGGTCCTCGGACCGTCCCACCCATTCGGCTTCCCGCCCACGGAACGGAATCGATCGAACATGTCCAGGCCCGGTCCCCTGTCCCAGCACCGTCTCTCCCGCCTCCTGCTCGCGGGGCTCCTCCTCCTGACGGTGCTGGCCATCGGCGCACCGGGGGTCGCCCGCGCGCAGGACGCGCCGGCCGCGACGGACGACCCGCTCGCGGGAAGCGACGGCCCCGACGGCCAAGGAGCCGCCGAGGAACGAGTGGGCGCTCACGCCGACCGGCGACAACCCGGCCGAGCCGAGCTCGCGCCCCAACCTCAGCTACGAGCTCGCACCCGGCGCCACGGTGGACGACTCGGTCACGGTCTGGAACTACAGCGACCAGCAGCTGGCGTTCCGCATCTACGCACGGGACGCCTTCAACACCCCGTCCGGCGGGTTCGACCTGTTGCGTCGCGATCAGCAGTCGACTGACGCCGGGTCCTGGATCGTGCTCGACCAGAACAGCATGATCGTCCCACCCCACTCGGGCATCGCATCGACCCTCACGGTCGCGGTGCCGGCCGACGCGAGCCCCGGTGACCATGCTGCGGGCATCGTGGCCGCCATCGAGTCGCCGACGAACGCGGAGGACGGCAGCGACTCGGTCGTGGTCGAGCACCGGGCCGGGTCACGCGTGTACGTGCGGGTGGCCGGCCCCCTCAACCCGTCGCTCGTCGTCGACTCGGTGCAGGCGCGGTACCACCGCAGCCTGCTGACCCCACTCGGCGGCGACCTCGACATGACCTACACGGTGCGCAACGCCGGCAACGTGCGGCTCTCGGCCCACCAGGTGCTCGAGGTCGGCGGCCCGTTCGGCATCGGGCTGGGCAGCACCACCCCTGACGACCTGCCCGAGCTGCTGCCGGGCAGCTCCATCACGCGCACCGGCAGGGTCTCCGGCGTGCTCCCGCTGATCCGGGTGACCGGGTCGGTGCGGCTCGAGCCGTTCTCGGCCGACGGCACGATCGACCCGGCTCCCGAGTCGGTGTCCCGGTCGGCGTCGTCGTGGGCCGTGCCCTGGCTGTGGTTGGCCCTGATGGTGGCCGTCGTGGCCTTCCGACTCGTGCGCCGCCGGCCGCGGCGCGGCCGGCCCCGGTCGTGGGCGTGGGCGCGGCCCCGACTCGGGCGGGCCGAGGGCCGGCCCCGCCAGCGGACAGACGGACGTGCTCGTCGACCTGGGCGCGGGAGGCTCGGGGTCGGTCGCCTCGTGACGAGGACGATCGCCGCGGCCGCGGCGGTGGTCGTCTCCGCCGTCGTCCTGCTCGGTCCCGGAACGACCGCCGGCGCGGGGAGCGCTCGCGGCTTCTCCGGCCGATTCCTCGGTCGGTCCCACGGTGACCGTGTCGTCCGGCGGCGCCCCCATCGGGGCGGCCGTCCTGGTGGAGCTGTCGGGTTGGCCGGTCGGCGTCGTCACCGTGTCGGTCTGCGGGGACGCGGCCCGTCGTGGCTCGCCCGACTGCGACCAGATCCACGCACAGGGCGTCGCCCTACCCCCGTCGGGCACGCGGTCGGTGCGTGTGGTGGTGGCCCCGCCGATCGGCTGCCCGTGCGTGGTGCGGGTGAGCACGCCGTCGAGCGACCTCGTGCGGGCGGTGCCGATCGGCGTGCCGGGGTTCACTGTGTTGTCCGAGACCGAGCTCGGGCCCGAGCTGGTGTCGTCGGTCCAGGTCACGACCCTCGAGGTCACGGCCGAGCTCGGGTCCGACGACGCCTGGTCCAGCAGGGTGGTGACCGCACTCGGCGGTCCGATCGATCGTCGACTGGTGCTGTCGGTCCGCAACGTCGGGGCGGCGCCGATCGCGGGTGTCTCGATCTCCGCGGCGATCGGACGCAGCCGAGACGGCGGGGTCCCCCTTGCCGTCCCACCACTGGGAACGCTGGCGCCGGGGGAGGAGCGGACGGTGCCCGTGGCCGTCCCGATGCCGCTCCTCGCCGCCGGTCGGTACGTCGTCTTCGGCCGGGTCGACTCGATGGCCGGGTCGGCGGCCTTCGAGACCCAGACCGATGCCCATCCCTGGGGCCTGGTCGCGGTCGCCGTCATGATGATCCTCATCGTGGTCGGCAGCTGGGCGCGTCGGCCCGGCCGACCGGAGAGGGCAGCAACTACTGTCACCGCCCATGACACGAGCATTTCCGCAGGGGTTCAGTTGGGGGACGGCGGCGGCCGCGCACCAGGTCGAGGGGAACAACACGAACAACGACTGGTGGGAGTGGGAGCACCGGCCGGAGACGGTGTGCGTCGAGCCGAGCGGTGACTGCTGCGACCACTACCACCGCTACCCCGACGACATCGCGCTGCTCGCCGCGCTCGGCTTCACGAACTACCGCTTCTCGATCGAGTGGAGCCGGATCGAGCCGGAGGAGGGCCACTTCTCCCGTGCCGCGCTCGACCATTACCGCCGCATGTGCGCCGCCTGCCACGAGCACGGCATCGATGCCACGGTCACCTTCCACCACTTCACCACGCCGATGTGGGCCACCGCCGACGACGGTTGGGCCGGCGACAAGATCGTCGATCGTTTCACGCGCTTCTGCGAGAAGGCCACCGACCACCTCGGCGACCTGATCACCACCGGCTGCACGATCAACGAGCCCAACGTGGTGTCGTTCGTCGGCTACATGATCGGGGCCTTTCCGCCCGGCATCATCAGCCGCGACCGCTGGCTGGCCTCGACCGACAACTTCATCGCCGCCCATCGCAAGGCCTACGACGTCATCAAGGCCGGGCCGGGTGACTTCCCCCTCGGCCTCACCGTCTCGATGGACGACTACCAGGCCGTCCCCGCCGACGATGCGGACGCGCTGGCCAAGCTCGACAGCATCCGCCGCCACTCCGAGGACGTCTACTTCGAGTCGTGCAGGGGCGACGACTTCATCGGCGTGCAGACCTACAGCCGTCATCGGGTCGGCCCGGAGGGAAGCCTTCCCCCGGAGGAAGGCGTCGACGTGCTGGCGATGGGCTACGAGTTCTGGCCCGAGTCGCTGGCCGCGACCATCCGTCGGGCGTGGGAGGTCACCGAGCACCTGCCGGTGATCGTCACCGAGAACGGCATCGGCACCGACGACGACGTGCAGCGCATCCGCTATGTGACCGCCGCGCTCGAGGGCGTGCTCGACTGCATCGACGAGGGCATCGACGTCCGCGGCTACACGTACTGGAGCTGCCTCGACAACTTCGAGTGGGCCTTCGGGTACGGGCCCCGGTTCGGCATCATCGACGTCGACCGTGACACCCAGCGCCGCATCGTGAAGCCCTCCGGCGAGTGGCTCGGCCGCATCGCCCGCGCCAACGCCTTCCCGCTCCCGACCCCTTGACCCCACCGCTGCCCGAACTTGCGTAGATGACCTGCGCCGCGGTGGGTGGTATCCACGCAAGTTCGGGGGTTGTGGCGAGGGTCGACTCTCCGGCAGACTGAATGAACATTCATTCTGACCCAACCGGAGCTGTGCCATGAGCTGGAACACGAGCGACATCCCTGACCAGAGCGGCCGCATCGCCGTCGTGACCGGAGCCAACGGGGGCCTCGGCCTCGAGACCGCCAAGGCGCTGACCGCGGCCGGGGCGCACGTGGTGATGGCGGCCCGCAACCAGGACAAGGCGGCGGCCGCGGCCGACACCATCCGGGCCCTCACGCCCGACGCCTCGCTCGAGGTCGTGCCGCTCGACCTCGGCTCGCTCGACTCGGTGCGGGCGGCGGCCGAGCAGATCGCCGCGGCCCATCCCACCATCGACCTGCTGGTGAACAACGCGGGCGTGATGGGCATCCCCGAGCGGGCCACCGCCGACGGGTTCGAGATGCAGTTCGGCACCAACCACCTCGGCCACTTCGCGTTCACCGCCCGGCTGCTCCCGTCGGTGCTGCGGGCCGATGCGCCCCGCGTGGTCACGGTCACCAGCACGGCTCGCCACATGGGCTTCCCGGCCAAGGCCGACAACCCGCACCTGCACGGCAGCTATGGCGAGTGGAAGGCCTACGGCCAGTCGAAGCTGGCCAACTACCACTTCGCCATCGGGTTGCAGCAGCGGTTCGAGTCGGCCGGCGCGGAAGCGGCCAGCCTGACCGCCCATCCCGGCCTGTCGAACACCGACCTGCAGACCGTGAGCGTCGAGGAGACCGACGGGGGCTTCAGCCAGAAGTTCTTCCACTCGATGGCCGGGCTCACCGGCATGACCCCGGCTCAGGGGGCGCTGCCGCAGCTGCGGGCCGCCACCGACCCGAATGCCAAGGGCGGCGAGCTCTACGCGCCGATGTGGGTCACGAACGGCCCGCCCGTACGACGCCCGATCCTGCGTCGCATCGGCATGGACTCGGCCATCGCCTCGTTGTGGAAGATCTCCGAGGAGGAGACCGGCGTGGTGCTCGACGTGTCGGCGGCGCTGGCCACCTCCCGCTCGTGAGGCCGGTCGTGACGCCGGTCGCGGCGGCCGGTGGCGTCCCCACCGCGACGGTCGACCGGGCCGCCGCCGTGCGCGCCGCGCTGCGCACGTTGGTGGCCCGCAACGGGTTCCACGGCGCCTCGATGAGCGCCGTCGCGGCCGAGGCGGGCGTCGGCACCGGCACGGCCTACGTCCACTACACGTCGAAGGACGACCTCGTCCTGGCGGCGTACCTCGAGGTGAAGCGCGACCTCGGCCAGGCCGCAGTGGTCGACGTCGACCCGGTCGCTCGGGCGGACGAGCGGTTCCACCAGCTGTGGCTCGGCATCCATCGCCATCTCCGCGCCGAACCCGACCGGGCCCGGTTCCTCCTGCAGGTCGACAGCTCCCCGTTCGCCCGCACCGCCCACGAGATGGCCATGGCGGCCGACGGCGATCCCATCATGGCGGTCGCCTCGGCCCCCGATCTGGCCTCGCAACTGGCCGACCTGCCGCTCGAGGTGCTCTACGACCTCGGCCTGGCCCCCGCCGTTCGCCTCGCGGCCAGCGCCGTCGACCTCGCCCCCGCCGCCCTCGACCGCGTCGCCGACGCCTGCTGGCGCGCCGTCACCCGTCCGCCCGCAACGGCACCGAACCAGTAGCCCGATCGCGGCCCGGTGGGCGGCTCGCGCTGACTACCGGTTCGGCAGGAGGAGCGAGGTCCGCTCGTGGGCCCAGGCGTGCAGGAGGTGACGGGCGAAGCGGTCCTCGACGACGAGCATCGCCGCCGCTCCGAAGCAGATCTCGGCCGGGTCGAGGCCGTCGGACCCGGTGTCGCCGCCGACCAGCACGCTCGCGGCGAGGGCACCGTGGTGCTCGTCGGCCTCGACGTGGACCTCGTAGAAGCGACGGACGCGCTCGTCGAGACCGAGGCGCATGGCGGCCAGCAGATAGCGGGTCATCGGGGCGACCGACGTGAGCTCGAACCCGGCCAGATGGCCGAGCAGGGCCGCCCGCAGTCGACGTTGGGTGCCGAGCATGGTGATGAGGTTGCCGGTGGCCAGCGTGACGCCGGGCAGACGGTCGAGGTAGGAGCCGTACACGGGGTCGAGGTCGAGCGAGGCCATCAGCTCCGCGAACAGGTCGGCGTGCGCCTGCCCGGGGCGGCCGTTGCCGTACTCGTCGGACTGGATCTCGATGAGCGCCGCCTTCCGCGGCCCGGAGAACCGGGGGATGCCCCAGCTGTGCGGGTCCGCCTCCTTGAGCTGGTACGCCGATCGGTGGATGGCGAACTCGCGGAACTGGTCGAGCGTGCCCTGTTCCTCCATGTGCCGGGACAGCGACGGCCCGTTGAACCGATCGAGCACCTGGCCGACCTCGCGTGCGTGATCCGTGAGATGGGTCGCGCCCACCACGTGGCGGAGCGCATCCTCGAAGCGCGCCTCGAGCTGGGCCCGTAGCTCGAGCACGGCCGGGTCCCATTCCCACCGATCGTCGACCCCGTCGAACCCTCGGTAGCTCAGCTCGTAGATGACGTGGAGAGCGAGCTGCAGGTCGTCGTCGGCCAGGGGATCGACGTGGTGGTCGAGGCTGTCGAGGTCGGGCAGCACCTCGAGGTCGAGGGGCCAGTCGTAGGAGATCAGGTCGAACAGCGCGGCGCTGATCGGTCCACGGGCGCGGGGGAGCGCCGGTGCGATCGACACAGCATGGACGGAGCTGGAGTCGGACTCGAAGGCATCGAACGAGTCGGCGGGGTCCCGGAGGGTGATGCTCATGCGACCCTCCTTCCCGCTCGCTGGGCCGTGCAGACCGCGTTCGGTCGTGACGGCCGCGAAACCCGGCTGATCCGCCCAGATGTCCCTCGTACGGGGGATGGATCGTCGCTGTCGTTGCGAGAAGCGGGCCCTTCGGTCGCCGTCATCGACCCGGTCGAGCGGTCATCGCCCGCCGTCGACCTGATCAGGGCGTGGCCGCCGAGGTCCGGTACGGGGCGCACCCGGTGGCCGGTGCGGAGTGTGGACCGTCGGGTTCGTCGGGACGTCCGTCCACCATGGTGGCGTCCGCCCGGTCGAGTAGCACCGTCCACGGATGAGACAGGTGGACGCGAGACCGCAGCCGGTCTATCGATGCCGTCGGGTCCCGGGGCTCGCCGTCCGTGGTGATGTTCCCCACGCCGTTGCAGAAGGGGTCGTCGTTGATGCGATCGACGAGGTCCTGGAGGTCAGCGGTGGGGAACCTGCGCAGGAACCCCGGTCCGGGGAAGCCGGTGAAGCCGGTCACCACCACGAACGCGCCGACGAACACGAGCGTCGCCGCCATCGTGACGACAGCTCGCCTGATCCGCGTCCGTCGTCGTTGCCGTCCCTCCGAGTTCGGGCCGGTGCCCTCGACGAGCGTGTCCGGTTCGGCCATCGCACCAGTATCGGCGACGAATGGGTGGCGCCTGAGTCGGAACAGGCACGATGGGGGCCGTGGCTCTCTATGTCGATCGACTCATCGACTACACGGGGCGAGTGCCGTATCGGCACAAGGTCTGGTGCCACCTGGTGGCCGACTCCGACGACGAGCTGCTGGCTGCCGCCGCGGAGCTGGGCGCAGCAGAGGAGTGGATGCAGGGCCGCCGCGGGTGGGACACGCACTTCGACGTCCCGGCGCCGTGGCGGGACCGTGCGGTGGCCCTCGGCGCGCATGAGGTCGACTTCCGCTTCATGGCGCTGCGCACCCGGTCTCGCCGTGCCGCGATGGCGCTCGGGGCGGTGCCGGCCGTGGGGGCGCCGACGGGCTCGACCATCGAGGTGCCGCTCCCGGCCGGTGAGGGCTGGAGGCTCGAGGACGCGCCGGACGGCGTGCGGGTCGACTGGCGCGCCGATCATCCATTGCTGGTCGATCGCACCGTTGCCGTGCTGACCGCTGATGGCGACCGCGGTGGGGTGGTGACCTTCGCCGGCGGCGGGGCGATGGACGAGGGTCGGATAGGGGCCGTCTGGTCGAGCAGCACCCGCGGTGGCGGCTCGAGCACTCGGGGTAGAAGATACTGAAAAGTAGTGAGAATGGGAACATGTATGTTGATCTAGTTATTGTCAGCAGCTATTCTCGTCTTCATGTTCGATCACGCTGATCTCGCGAGGCGGTGCCGCAAGGCGGCCGGTGAAGAGGTGGCGTTCGCGTCGGATGACGAGTTGTTGGTTGCTGCGGTCGAGTTGCAGGCGGCCCGTTCCGGGTTCGATGCGGCTGAGGCGCATGTGTTGGGTGAGCTCCGCGTCCGTGGTGTGACCGACCGCTGCTTCGGGTTGAAGACGGCGAAGTGGGTGGCGGTCCAGGCCAAGGTCGATCGGCGTTCGGTGGCTGGTCGGTCCCGTCTCGGGTTGCGGTTGCGGCAGTTGCCGGTGGTCGATGCGGCGGTGGCCGATGGCTCGATCAGCGCCGATCACGCCGCGGTGTTGGCTGAGGCGGCGGCGAACCCGCGCATCGGTGATCAGGTGGCGGCCACCCAGTCGTTCTGGGTCGACCAGGCCGCCGATACGTCGTTCGTGGACTGGTCCCATCAGTTGAAGCAGACAGTCCGATTGTTGGACCAGGACGGCGGCTATGACCCGGACAAGGACCGTGATCGTCAGCGGTCGAGGTTCACGACCTTCGATGACGGCCTGACCCGCCTGACCGCGGATCTGGTCGGGGTCGACGCGCTCGAGGTCCGCCAGCTGGTCGAGGCCCAGGCCGACCGCCTGTTCCATCAGCTCAAGCGAGAGGCGGAGCGTACGGCCGATCTCCCGATGCCGGGCCGGGCCACCCTGTTGGCGATGGCACTGGTCGAGCTGGTGCGTCGTGGCTCGGTCGTCGACCGCGACACGACCAACGGACCCGTCGTCGATGTCACCCTGGTCATCGAAGCCAACCAGCCCACCAACGTCGCGACCGAGCCCGGTGTGGCGACCGACGCCGACGAGGCGACCGGACCCGACGAGGCGACCGACCCCGACGTTGCGGGCGAGGGCGGTTGCCTGACCCCGGCGGAGTTGCAGGACCACTGCGGGCCGGCCGAGACCGTCGACGGCGACGTCGTGCATCCCGAGGTGGCGGCGATCTTGTTGTGCGACCCGATCATCACCGTGCTGGTCGTCGATCTGCTCGGTGTCCCGTTGGACATGGGCCGCAAGATCCGCCTGGTCAACCGCGACCAACGCCGAGCGTTGACCCGACGCGACGGCGGCTGCATCTTCCCGGGCTGTGACTGCCCGGCCAGCTGGTGCGACGCCCACCACGTCATCTGGTGGGAACGCCAAGGCCCGACCGACATCTGGAACCTTGCCCTGTTGTGCAGATATCACCACGGGGTCACCCACCGCAGGGGCTGGACCATGACCGCCACCGACGACGACGGGTTCACCTGGACCACCCCCTCCGGTGACACGTTGCACAGCCAACGCCACCGAGGTCGAAGTCCCGCCGCCCACCCGGCCCACCGACTCTGCCCGGCCTGAACCACCCATCCCGGCGGACAACCCGCCGAACGACCGCGGAGCCCCGACCCGCGGTCGCACCGGCGTGTCCGGGGACGAACGACCCAGCTGCCACATCGGTGCGGCGTTCGCACCGGGTACGGCGTTCGCACCGGGTACGGCGTTCGCACCGGGTACGGCGTTCGCTCCGGGTCCGGCGGTGGCGCTGGCGTTCCAGGTCAGGTTCGCTCATCAGGCAGGTCGGGCTGGTCGCCGAGCTCGTCGTCGAGCCACCACATGAGCGTCACCGCCACTCCCGCCAGCAGCGGCAGCGAGCCGCTCAGCAAGGTCACGATCGACAGGTCCACGCCGGACAAGATCATGCGTCGATCGTCCGCCTTCGGGCCGCCGTCGCCCATCCTGTGCCCCGGTGTCACGGAGGTGGGGACAACCCCACCCTGACCCTCCCGCCTACGGGTCGACAGCGTCGATCGTCAGCGCAGGAAGAAGGGCGGGTAGGCGCTGAAGACGTCGTCGAAGGCCTCGAAGAACCGCACGAGGTCGGACCGCTCGCCGCCGAGCGCGAGGTCCGGGTGGTCGAGCCCGGCCTCGACGGCCACCGCGCCGAGCACCAGGGGTCCGAGCGCCGTGCGGGGCCCGCGCACGGTGGCGTCGACCGACGAGACATCGCGCGCGGTGCTGTCGCGACCCGCCCGTGTCTCGGCGATGCCGCGCCGGATCTCGACCGACCAGACCTCGTCGACGTCGGTGAACTCGAGCTCGACGGTGAGCTGCAGATCGGCGACGTCCTCACCCCGGAGGCGCACGGGTAGCTGCTCGACGAGCACCGAGGCGGGCAGCCCTCCGGCCACCTCCGGCGTGCCCCGCCTCTCCCCGAGGAACCTGAACGCGTAGTCGAGCGCGTCGGTGATGGCCCCCTCGAGGTAGAGCGCCCCCGTCAGGTAGAAGCCGCGCCAGGTCGGGTTGATCTGGGCGTAGCCGAGGTGGCGGAACGAGGCAGCCTTCAGCCTTCGTGCGTCCGTGTCGTCGACGTCCACGCGTATCAGGTACGTCGTGAGCTCGGCGGTGAACTGCCACTCCTCCTCGCCGTAGCTGCGGCGGGCCTCGGCCAGCACCGCGTCACGCCCGCCCATGAGCCCGACCAGCCGCTCGGCGTAGTCGCGTCGCGGAGTCGGGTCGAGCGAGACGGGGTCCCCGTCGAACCACCCGAGGTAGCCGTTGTAGATGGCGGGCACGTTGTGCTTCACCGAGCCGTAGAAGGGACGCATCCAGGGCGACCAGTTCTCGAGGTGCTCGGGCAGGCGCACCCGCTGGGCGATCTCGTCCTTGGCCAGCCCCCGGTTGGCCCAGCGAAGGGTCTGGTCGTGCTGGTACTGGATGCCGTCGCGGTAGTTGCGCAGCGTTTCGGCGACCTCGTCGCCACCCGACACCGGCGGCCCGTGTTGCAGCACCATGTGCTCGGCGTCACCCCACTGCCGCATGAGATCGATGCTCTCGTACCACTGCTTGGGGTCGCGGTACTTGGCGCCGCGCAACGTGTAGAGGTTGGGGCAGGTGTGGTCCTGGATGACCTCGGCCGAGAGCAGCACCCGCTCGTCGGGCAGCCACACGCACAGCTCGGACTCGGCCTCGCTCGGCACGTGCACCATGTGCATGCGGATGCCGGCCACCGTGACCTCGAGGTCGTGGCTGAAGGTATGGGTCGGATGCACGAACCCGATGTGCCCGGGCCCGAACACGGGCCCGATGCCGGCGTTGATGCCCTCGGCGTCGTCCCCCGAGAGGGCCAGGTTGTACATGGGGATGGCCCGGGCGTTCATGATCGGGCCGATGAGCACGTTCTCCTGGCTGTACTCGTCCATCAGCGACTCGTGCGCGTAGATCGGGATCGCCTCGGCGCTGGCCCGAGCGGCGTCGACGAACGAGGTCGTGCCCTGCACGTGGTCGACGTGGTGGTGCGTGAGGACGATGGCTGCGATCGGCTTGGCGGTGATGCGCCGCAGCTCGGCCAGCACGTCGACGCCCTGCTGCACGTTCATGCCGGTGTCGACGATGACGATGCCGTCGTCGCCCTCGATCATGGTGATGTTGGCCAGGTTCCAGCCGACCGCGCAGTGGACGCGCTCGCCGACCTGGTGCACCCTCGGCGGGAGGTACAGCTCCGAGTGCGCGGCGAGCTCGGGGTGGATCGAGGCCGGGACGTGCAGGTCGGGAAGGCCCTGCGAGTCGGGCACTCCGTGGGCGTGAGGGCGGTCCACGGGTGAGCGGTGTCAGCGCTGGGGCGGGGGCGGAGGAGGCGGCGGGGGCGGTGGCGGTGGTGGCGGGTTCTGCCCGGCCGGAGCGGGCGGGGGAGGAGGTGGCGTGGCGTCGGGGGTCGACGCAGGCGCCTGTGCCGGGGTGGCGGGCGGCGGCCAGTCGGCCTGCGGAGGCGGTTGGGGCGTCGAGGCGGCATCGCTCTCGGGCTCGGGGCCCCAGATCGGAGCAGTGAGCGGGATGTGCTCGCCGAGGGGGACGTAGCCGGTGCTGGCCGGACGGGTGATCTCGGGCTGCGGCGCGTTCACCCGTTCGTGCTCGAGCAACCCGAGCAGTCCGCCCTCGACCGGACCGTCATCGACGCGCTCGGTCTGAGGCTGCTGATCGGCGACGCTCTTGGTCCACTTGCGCCCGTCGAAGAAGCGGAACGGCGCTTCGTTCTTGGGGTCCGGGTACCAGCCTGGTTCTTCCGGCATGCGAGGAGCCTACGGCACCGGGCCGGCGCGTGACGGCGCAAGGGCGTCGCCGCGGCCTCCATGTCGACCCTGCTGGCGTCTGGGTGGCGCGAGGGACGACTACCTTGCGTGATGTCGCCGCGACTCCAGCGACGCGATCGACCCCGGTGATGACGTGACCGAGCCCCATTTCGACACCCTGACGATCTTCTATCCCATGTGGAACGAAGCGGAGACCATCCGTCGCGCCGTCGCTGCCGCCTGCGACGCGGGTGACCGCCTCGTCGCCGACGGCGAGCTGGGCAGCTACGACATCCTCATCATCGACGACGCGTCCACCGACGACACCGGGGTCATCGCCGACAAGCTCGCGGGCGAGGATCCCCGCATCCGCGTCGTGCACCACCCGGTGAACCGCAAGCTCGGCGGCAGCCTCAAGACCGGATTCGCGGAGGCTACCGGCGACCTCATCCTCTACACCGACGCGGACCTTCCGTTCGACATGGCCGAGCTGTCGAAGGCGGTGCGCCTGCTGCGCATCTACGACGCCGACATCGTGAGCGCGTACCGGTTCGATCGCACGGGCGAGGGTCCCCGGCGCCTCGTCTACAGCTACGCCTACAACCATCTGATCCAGACGGTGTTCGGGCTGCGCCTGCGGGACATGAACTTCTCGTTCAAGCTCTGTCGCCGATCGGTGTTCGACCACATCGACCTCAAGAGCGAGGGCTCGTTCATCGATGTCGAGCTGCTGGCCCGCGCCCGCCGCCTCGGCTACGAGATCGTGCAGTTCGGCGTCGACTACTTCCCCCGCAGTCGCGGGGTCTCGACGCTGTCGTCCAACGCCGTCATCATCCAGCTCGTGCGCGAGCTGTTCGAACTGCGCAGCGAGCTCGAATCGCTCACGCCGCTGCCGCTCGAGCTGCGCCGACCGGCCGAACCACAGGAGCTGTGAGCCAACGTGGCCCGAGGGCCTCGCGGGCGACCGCGCCCGCCGAGGAACGGCTGCTGATCGTCAACGCCGACGACTACGGCCTCACCGACAAGGTGTCGCGGGGGATCCTGCGGGCGCACCGCAACGGCATCGTGACCAGCACGTCGGTGCTCACCCTGGCCCCGGGCTTCGAGACCTCCGTCCGATGGCTGCTCGATGAGCGGCGGCTCGGCATCGGTGCGCACCTCGCGGTGGTGGGCGAGGACCCACCCCTCCTCAGCGCGGCCGAGATCCCCACGTTGGTGGACGGCAAGGGTCGCCTGCGGATGACGTGGAAGCAGTTCGTGCCACGTGCGGCGGCGGGTCGCATCGACCCCGACGACCTGCGCCGCGAGTTCAGTGCCCAGATCGAGCGCATCCTCGCCGCCGGGCTCACGATCGACCACCTCGACACGCACCAGAACGTGCACTTGTGGCCGATGGTCCGCGACGTGGTGCTCGACGTGGGCGAGACGTTCGGCATCAAGGTGATCCGGGTGACGCGGTCGAGCGCTCCGACGCCGATCGGCCTCACGGTGCGCACCCTGGCCCACCGCCTCGAGCGCAAGCTGCGGCGGCGAGGCTGGCGCAGCGCGGCGGCCTCGACCGGGCTGGACGAGGCCGGCCGCCTCGATCTGCCGTCGATGATCAAGGCCCTGCACCGGCTGGCGGCCACCCGCGCCCCCTCGGCCGAGCTGGCCACCCATCCGGGAGAGCCCGGCGACCCGGCTCGGGCGCGCTACCGCTGGGACTACCAGTGGGATGCCGAGCTGACTGCGCTCACATCGGGCACCGTGCGCCACACGGTGAAGGAGTACGGCTTCCGGCTCGGCACGTTCGCCGATCTCGCGTGACCTCCGGACGGACCTCGCGAGGCCGGGCGTGGAGTCTGAAGGCTCGGCGTGACGCCGTTGGCGGGCCATGACCTCCAGAACGTGGGCCTGGTGGAGCCGGGTCCGTCGCCGCCTCCGGCTGGTGGGGCTCACCGCTCCGACGCGGTCGTGACCTGGTCGCCACCAGGCTGCGGTCGGTGCGGGCCGACGACGCCCGGCGTGCCGAGCTCGACGAGGGGTTCGCCATCCGCTCGGCGGAGGATGCGGCCCGCGAGCTCGGGCAGATGAAGGGCGCGGTGATGAAGCTGGGCCAGATGGTGTCGTTCGTCAGCGACGCCCTCCCGCCCGAGGCCCAGGCCGCGCTGGCCCAGCTGCAGTCCGACGCTCCGCCGATGGCCCCCTCGCTGGCCGCCGAGGTCGTGCGGTCCGAGCTGGGCGCCGACCCGGCCGACGTGTTCGCCAGTGTGGGAGCCGGTGCCGGTGGCCGCCGCGTCGATCGGGCAGGTGCACCGGCGCCCGGCTGGCCGACGGTCGAGCGGTGGCCGTGAAGGTGCAGTACCCGGGCATCGAGGCGTCGATCGGGGCCGACCTGGCCGACGGCGAGCGCATCGGCCGCCTGCTCTCCGCGGTGACGCTGCGCAGCGTCGACGTGCCCGCACTGGCGAACGAGCTGCGCGATCGCATGGCCGACGAGCTCGACTACCGCATCGAGGCCGGCGCATCAGCACGCGTTCGCCGACCGCTTCGCCGGTCATCCGTTCGATCCACGTGCCCGACGTCGTGGCCGACCACTCGGGCCGCCGGGTGCTCACCACCGAGTGGGCCGACGGCCTGACCTTCGCCGAGTTCGAGGAGGTGGCCGACGATGCGCCCCGCCAGCGCGCGGCCGAGACGATCTTCCGCTTCGCCCAGTCCTCGGTCATCGCGGCGGGGCTGTTCAACGGCGATCCGCACCCCGGCAACTACCGCTTCGCACCGGACGGCTCGGTCACCTTCCTCGACTTCGGTCTGGTGAAGCAGCTCGACGACGACGACCAGCGCAGCCTCATGCAGGTGCTCGACGGGGTGCTGGCCCGCGACGCCGTCGCCACCACCGCGGCCATGGTCGACGCCGGGTTCCTCGCCCCCGACCACGGCCTCGACCCGGAGCACGTCTTCGACTGCGTCAGCGCGCCGTACCGGGCCTACTTCGACGACCAGTTCACGTTCACGCCCGGCCTACACCGGCGACGCGCTGCGCTCGCTGCTCGACGTGCGGGGCCCGTACGCCGACGTGCTGGCCGCGCTCGACATGCCGCCGTCGTTCGTGCTGATCGACCGCGTCGTCTGGGGCGTCAGCGCGCTGCTCGGGCGGCTCGGCGCCACGAACCGGTGGCGGGCCATCGTGCTCGAGTACCGCGCCGCCGGCCCACCCGCGTCCCCCCTCGGCCAGCAGGAAGCTTCCTGGCGCGCCACCCGCACCTGATCCCATCCGCTCCGGGTCAGCCGAGAGGGAGCTGGGCCTGGCCGTGGGTCTCGCGCTCGTCGATCTCGCGCTGGTTCCGTTCGAGGAGCGCAAGGGCCCGGTCGATCACCGCGGTGTCGAGCCTCGACCCGACCGGATCGACGACGTCGATCTCGTCGATCTCGTCGGCGTAGAGGTCGACCTCCACATCGAGGTCGACATCGATGGGCGGGCTGTCGGGCGAGGCCATGCGCTCGCCCTTGGCCAACAGGTAGCCGCGGGCCCGCTCGGCCCGGGGATAGCGGTCGACGAGGGCCGTGAACGCGGGGGAGTGGTCGGCGTGCACGAGGTGGGTGAGCTCGTGCACGATCACGTAGTCGAGGACCCAGGGCGGGCAGTCGGCCAGCTGGGCGGAGATCCGGATGCGCCCGCTGCTCGGCTGGCACGATCCCCATCGGCGCCGTTGGTTCTCGGCCCACTCGATCGACTCCGGCATCGGCAGCCGGAACCGCTTGGCCAGCGTGGAGGCTCGCCGATCGAGGTCGATGTGGTCGGACCGGGCCCGGCGCTCGAGTCGCGGCACGAGCTCGGCGACGTAGTCCTCGACCTCGCGGTCGCTCATGCGGGCCGGGACATGCACCCGGATCACCCCGTCGGTCAGCACGGCCTGGACCGTCTTGCGCCGGCGGGTGCTGCGCACGACCTCGACGGGGAGGGGCGCCCGCATCAGATCTGCTCGACGTCGTCGTCGATTCGGGGGTCGTAGTCCGCGTTCGGGTCGATGTCGTCGTTGGGGTCGATGTCCGCCTCGGGCCCGGCCTGGGCCCGGATGGCCGCGTTGCGCTGCGACTCCATCCGGGCGATCTCGGCCGCGGGGCCCAGGCCGGAGAAGCCCGGGCCGGCCTGCGGGTCCTCGGCATCATCGTCGGCGACGAGGTCGAGCCGCTCGCCCAGGTCGATGCCGTCGCCCCGATGGGTGATCTGGCGGGCCCCGAGGTTCGGGAGGCGTTGGAACGGAAGGCCTGCCTCGCGCTCGAAGGAGTAGATGACCCCGCCGTGGGTCACGATCAGGACCTCGGCGCCCTCGTACTCGGTGTGCACGTTGACCAGGCCGGCGTGGGTCCGCTCGAGGAAGACATCCTCGGCCTCGAAGCCCGGCGGCCGCTTGTGGTCGTCGACGAAGCCGGGCCATGCCGGCGTCGATCTCCTTGCGGGTCAGCCCGGACCACTCGCCCGCGTCGCGTTCGCGCAGCAGCGGCTCGATCACGACCGGCCCGACCCCGATGGTCTCGCCGATGATGGCGGCGGTGTGCGCGGCCCGCTCGAGGTCGGAGGCGACGATGATGTCGACGGTGCCGATCACCGACGCGGCCACCCGGGCCTGGCGGCGACCGAGGTCCGAGAGCGGCACGTCGGCCTGTCCCTGCCAGCGCCCGAGCGCGTTCCACTCGGACTGGCCATGGCGGACGAGCAGCATTCGGGTCATTCCCCCGCACGGTAGCCAAGCGGCCGGGGCCCTCAGGAACACCTTCCCCGGGACGAGGGGCTCGGCCTGCGGGTGTCCGGGCGCCGACGCGCTACGGCTGGGAAGTGTCAGTCGACCGGCAGGTACTCTGCAGCCATGGCCACGCTCCGTCTCTTCGCGGCAGCACGCGAAGCAGCCGGCACCGGTCGCGACGTCATCCCCGGCCCACCGTCGGCGACGTGCTCGACCAAGCCTGCGCCCGCTACGGCGACGGGTTCGCCGCGGTGCTGGCGACAGCCAAGATCTGGTGCAACGGCGAGCCCGGCGGAAGCGGACCACCCGGTCACCGATGCCGACGAGGTCGCCGTCCTGCCCCCGGTCTCCGGCGGAGCCGGGCTTGTCGCTGGCGGAGCCGGGCGTGTCGCTGGCGGAGCCGGGCGTGTCGCTGGCGGAGCCGGGTGACCAGCACCGCCGCGTGCGGCCGAGCCCCGCGAGAGCTTCGCCCGCTCGTTGGCCTCGGGCCTCGTCGGCGGCTACGACGTCGAGGGGCCGCGGGTGCGACTGGGCCTGCTGTGGCTCGTCGCGCTCATCGCCTCGATGGTGCTGGGCGGCTGGGCCCTCGGCGTGCTCATGGCGCTCGTCGCCGGGGCGGCCGGCATCCCAGTCGGCCGCCGCCTGGCGCCGGGCCGGTCGGCGCCCGCACCAGATCGTGGCCGGCCTCACGGGCCTGCTCATGCCGCTGGCCGCCGTGATCGGTACCGGCGACACTCGGCGCTGGCTCGCTGTGGTCGCGGTCGTCGCGGCGCTGACCGGCGCCGCCACCGATCGGCGGCGGCACTCTTCCGTCCTGGCCGACGCCGGACTGACGCTCCGCTGCGGCTTCGTCGTCGGGCTGGCCTGTGCGTCGCTCGTGGTCATCCACCGGCTCGAGATCGGCGCGGCTGTCTGCCTGGTGCTGCTGATGTGCGCCTACGACGTGGGCGACTTCCTCGTCGGTACGGGTGCGAGCACCCCGGCCGAGGGACCGATCGCGGGAATCGCCGCGGTGCTCGTGGTCACCTTCGCCATCGGCGTCTTCGCCTTCCCGCCGTTCGACTGGGCGTCGGCATGGGTGTTCGGTGGCATGGCGGCGGCCATGTGCCCATCGGGCCAGGTGCTGGCCACGGCCATGCTCCCCACCGCGGAGTCGCGGGCGCCCGTCGTTGCGCCGGGTCGACACGCTCCTGCTGGTCGGGCCGCTCTGGGCGTGGGCCCTCTGGGGCTACCTCGGCGTGATCCGTCCCGCTACGATCTTCGTACTCCCTCACCGTCAGCTCCGAGGCCACCATGCCTGCCGATAGCGATCCACTGCTCAACCCCGACTACCTCACCGACCTGCCGTCGCGCTCGATGGACGACCTCCACGCCATGCGCGACGAGTGCGTCGCCGTCGAGACCGGGCTGTCCTACCTGCGGCGCATGGTGCAGGGCCCGCTCGACATCGTCAGCCGTGAGCTCGTCCGGCGTGAGGTCGGCGGGGCGTCCGCCGACCGGGCCACCCTCATCGAGGAGCTGCCCGGCATCCTGGCCGACGGTCCCCGCACCCCCGGCAACGGTCGCCTGCTCCAGACGCTCGAGCCCACCGAGATCGACCCTGAGCTGTCGGCTGAGCTCGACGCCATGATCGGGGGCGGCATCGTGGGTGACGTCACCTCGGTCGACGACCGTACCCTGGTCGACCTCCAGGATCGCTTGACCGACTTCGAGCACCGCGTGTCCGAGCGCCGCCGGTCCTACTTCGACCGCATCGATGCGCTCCAGGCCGAGCTGACCCGCCGATATCGCACCGGTGAGGCCTCGGTCGACAACCTTCTCCACTGAGCATGACCGACCCCGCGGACCCTTCCGACAGCGCGCGTGGCGTCGACCTCGGAGCGTTCATACGGGAGCAGCGCCGCGCCGGTCAGCTCTCGCTGCGGAAGCTGTCCGAGCTCTCCGGCATCTCCAACCCCTACCTCAGCCAGATCGAGCGGGGCCTGCGCCACCCGTCGGCCGAGATCCTGCAATCGATCGCCCGGTCGTTGTCGATCTCCTCGGAGACGCTCTACGAGCGGGCCGGCATCCTCGAGCCCCGGGCCGCCACCGGTGACCTGGTGGCCGAGATCCGGCGTGATCCCCATCTCGACGAGCCCCAGAAGCGGGCCCTCGTGAAGATCTACCAGTCGTTCCGAGCCGAGGAGCCGCCCACCCCCGCGGAATCTCTGAGCCGATCCGGGCGTTAGGCCTCCCCGTGCGCTCTCTCGCGGTCCTGTCGTTGCACACCTCCCCCCTGGCCCAACCGGGTGCGGGCGACAGCGGTGGCATGAACGTCTACGTGCGTGAGCTGGTGTCCGCTCTGGCCCAGGCCGGCGTGCACTCGACCGTCTACGTGCGCCGCTGGAGCGACGACCTGCCCGACACGGTCGACGTCGAGCCGGGGTTCCGGGTCGTGCACGTCCCGGCCGGCCCGTCCGATCTGGTCAAGGAGAAGCTGCCCGAGGTCGTCGACGAGTACACCGACTGGGTCGGCGACCACCTCCGCCGCGAAGGCCGAGACCGACGCCATCCACGCCAACTACTGGCTGTCGGGATTGGCCGGCCATCGGCTCAAGCACGAGCTGTCGTTGCCGCTGGTCTCGACGTTCCACACCCTGGCCCGGGTCAAGGCCGAGACGGGCGATCCCGAGCCGGCGCGGCGTGTCGAGGCCGAGATGGAGGTCATCGCCTGCTCCGATGCCATCCTCGCCTCCTGTCCGGCCGAGGTCGCCCAGCTCGTCTCGCTCTACGGTGCCCGCCCCGAGCGCATCGAGATCGTGCCGCCGGGTGTCGACCACGCGTTCTTCTCTCCCGGCGACCAGAGCGGAGCCCGCCAGGCCCTTGCCCCGCTCGGCCTCGACGATCACCCCGTGCTCCTGTTCGTGGGCCGCATCCAGCCGCTCAAGGGCGTCGACGTCGCGGTACGGGCGCTGCACGAGCTGTCGGCCGCCCATCCCGACGCCATGCTCGTGATCGTCGGTGGGGCCAGCGGTCTCGATGGTCCGGCCGAGCAGGCCCGGGTGGGTCGCCTGGTCGACGAGCTCGGCCTGGCCGACCGGGTGCGCTTCGTCGATCCGCAGCCGCACCACCTGCTCTCCACGTACTACCGCGCCGCCGACGCCTGCATCGTCCCCAGCCGGTCCGAGTCGTTCGGGCTGGTGGCGCTCGAGGCCGCGGCGTGCGGCACCCCGGTGGTGGCGGCCGACGTCGGTGGCCTCTCGACCCTGGTCGATCACGGTCGCACCGGACTGCTGGTCGACAGCCGCGATCCCGGCCACTACGCCGAGGCGCTGGCCTCGATCCTCGACGATCCGTGGACGGCGGACGAGATGTCCGTGGCCGCCGCCACGAAGGCCCGGAGCTACACCTGGTCCACCACCGCAGCCCGTCTGCGCCGCCTCTACGCCGACCTCACCGCCCGCTCGCTGGTCGAGTGTCGCTGACCGACCCGGCGGACCAGGCGGACCTGCCCGACGCGGTCGCCTCGCTCATCGGACGCCGCCGCCAGGTCAACGAGACCCTGTTCGCGGCGGAGCGGGGCCAGGGCATCGCCTCGTGCGCATCGGTGCAGAACGGCAACCCGCTCTTCTGGGACGACGAGATCGCCGACGAGCTCACCGACGGGCCGATCCTGCCGCCGACCACGCTGTCGATGTGGTCCCGGCCGCACGCGTGGGATCCGGACCTCGGATCGGGGCCGACCCCGCTGCCGACCCACTTCGATCTCAAGCAGCTGTTCGGCCTGCCCGACGCGCTGATCTCGGCCGCGGCGCTGACGATCCTCGATCCAGTCAGGCCGGGGGACCACATCCTGACCGGTGAGAGCCTGCGTTCGGTCAGCGCCGAGAAGCGCACCGCGTTCGGGCCGGGCCGGTTCTGGGTGATCGACGTCGACTACGTCAACGAACGCGACGAGGTGGTCGGCATCGAGTCGGTGACCGGGTTCGGCTACTGCAAGGAGGGCGAGCCGGGCCCTCCGGCCTCGGTCCTGGCGCCGTCGCCGGCCGCCGACGACACGCCCGGCGATCGCCGTCCGCCGTCGACCGATCGCCGGCTGTGCATCGACGACGTCCTGGAGGGCGACCGGCTGCCCGACCTCGTGCACGACGTCTCCGTGACCGACGTCGTCATGGGGGCGATGGCGGCCCGCGACTGGCGCCCGATGCACCACGACCCGGCGTTCGCCCGGGAACGCAACGGTGTGGCGAACGTGTTCCTCGACACGCCCACCCAGCAGGCCTGGCTCGAGCGCTTCCTCACCGACTGGACGGGTGCGACCGGGCGGCTCGGCCGACTCGACCTGCGCATGGGTCGTTCGGTGCTCGCCGGCGACACGATGACCATCTCGGGCGAGGTCACCGCGGCGACCATCGACATCACCGGCTGCGGCTGGGTGACGCTGGTGGTGTCCATCGCCGTCGCTGGCGAGATCCACAGTCAGGCCAGGGCCCGCATCGCCGTTCCGACCGAGGACGGGGACAACCCCTGGATCCGCCGCGCCGCCGACTGGCTCCCCTGAACGACCGCCGCCGACCTGCACCCGGTTCGGCAGGGGCGGCGAGCCGGTGCGACGATGAGGCATGGCCGACGAGATCGCAACGACCGAGGAGCTCGATGCGATCGAGGTGCTGATCGACGGGTGGCTGGCCGAGGAGCTGGCCGAGAACCCGGCCATCGCCGCCGTCGATCGAGACGCTCCCGGTGCGCGCCGGTGGTTCGTGCGCATGCGGGGCGAGCAGAAGGAGACGTTCACGGTCTGGTTCCACCTCGACCAGCGGACGCTGCACTACGAGACCTACGTGATGCCGGCCCCGATCGAGAACCACGCCGAGCTCTACGAGCACCTCCTGCGCCGGAACCTCAAGCTCTACGGCGCCGCCTTCGCCATCGGCGACGAGGACGCGGTCTTCCTGGTCGGCCAGCTCGGAGTGCACTCGGTCGACCAGGGGGAGCTCGACCGGCTGCTCGGGTCGATCTACCAGTGGGTCGAGCGGTTCTTCCGGCCGGCCATGCGCATCGGCTACGCCAGCGTCTTCAAGGACCCCGGCAACTGAGAGAACTTTCATTGTGTTTCGATCATTTCTGATCTAGGGTGACCCGCGACGGGGAGGGCTGGCCCGGGTGCATCGGGGAAGGTGCCTCGGCCCACCGCTCGCCTCGTCACTCCCGGGAGTCGTCCGGCCTGTCGCCGTCTCGTCCCCGGTGGCAGGCCGGGCACCCGGAGCAGCACCAGCACTAGGGTGCCGGCGATGAAACGGCTCGAGCTCATCGGCGGCGGACGCATGGGAGAGGCCCTGCTGGCCGGTCTCCTGGCCGACGGCTGGGCCACCGCCACCGACATCGCTGTCGTCGAGCCGGTCCAGGCCCGTCGGGCCGAGCTGGCCGACCGCTATCCCGGTCTGACCGTGTGCGAGGCGCCGGCCGGAGCGGAGGGCGTGATCCTGGCGGTGAAGCCGGGCCACGTGCCCGAGGTGGCGCGGAGCCTGGGGGCGCTGGGCCCTGAGCGAGTGCGACGGGTGCTGTCGATCGCCGCCGGTGTCACCCTCGCCACCATCGAAGCCGAGCTCGGCGGCAGCATCCCGGTCGTGCGGGCCATGCCCAACACGCCGGCGCTCGTCGGGGCTGGAGCCTCGGCCATCGCCGGGGGCACCCATGCCGGCGCCGATGACCTGGCCTGGGCCGAGCAGGTGCTGGGCGCGGTCGGCATCGTGGTGCGGGTGACCGAGTCGCAGCTCGACGCCGTCACCGGCCTGTCCGGGTCGGGTCCGGCCTACGTCTTCCTGGTCGCCGAGGCGCTGATCGACGCCGGCGTGCTGGTCGGGCTGCCCCGTGACGTCGCCACCGACCTGGCCGTGCAGACCCTGCTCGGCTCGGCCCGGCTGCTGGCCGAGACCGACGACGACGCCGCCACCCTGCGGGCTGCGGTGACGTCGCCCGGCGGCACCACCGCGGCCGGCCTGCGCGCCCTCGAGGACCGCGCCACCCGTGCGGCGTTCGTCGCCGCCGTGGTCGCGGCGAGGGACCGCTCGGCTGAGCTCGCCTGATGGCTGAGCTCGCCTGATGGCCCGGCTCGACGAGGTGGCCGAGCGAGACGGCTGGAGGTGCTGGCTCTGCGACGAGCCGGTCGACCCGGACATGTCGGTCAACGACGCTCGCGGCCCGAGCATCGACAGCTTGACGACGCGGTCGAAGGGAAAGGCCAAGGGCATCGGGGCCGGTGACGAGCGCCTGGCCCACCGCGGCTGCAACACCAAGAAGGGCGCCGTCGAGGCGGTCGTGCCGTGGCCCGACCACCTCTTCGTGGTCGACCCGGCGCCGATCATCGCCAGCGTCGAGCGGCTGCAGCGCAAGGGCGGTCGGGAGGTCGTGGCCCGTTGCCCCACCCGGGCCGACGGCGACGAGGCCGCCACCTGGCTCGTCGACCGCATCGGCCGGCTCCGTCCTGACATGACCGTGACCGCCGAGGTCGAGCCGGGCGGCGGCCAGTTCCTGCTCGTGTTGCGGGCCCAGCGTGGGTCTGAAGGACGGGCCTGACGCGAGACGTCAGCTCGAGCCTTCAGGGAGATCGGCGGCCGCAGGTGTCAGATCCGGGCGCTTCGGGGGTACAGATCGAGCTGCACGAGCACGAGGTCGAGAGGGCGGTCGAACTTCTCGCCGATGCCGGGCAGACGCCCGACCTCGACGAAGCCCAGCCGGCGGTGGAACTCGATCGAGTCGATGTTCTCGCCGTCGATGGCGCCGACCAGGGCCTGCTTGCCCGCGGTGCGCGCGCGTTCGGCGAGCTCGTCAATCAGCCGCCGCCCGATTCCCTGTCCCCAGCAGCCCTCGCGCACGTGGATGGTGTGCTCGACCACCGGCAGGTAGCCCGGCCACTTGGCGGTGTCGCGGAAGTCGCCGTATCCGGCCCAGCCGACGACCGAGTCGCGGTTGCCGTCGCCGGGCGTCGTGGTCGTGTCCTTGATCTCGATCGCCACGAGCACGGGGTGACCGTCGACCCGGTGCCGGTCGAGCCACTCGAGTCGGTCGGCCACGGTGTGGGGGGTCGACGTCCACTCGTAGGTGGTCGTGGCGATCAGGGCGTTGGTGATCTCGGTGATGGCGCCGATGTCGGCCGGTGCCGCGTCCCGGATGGCGATCATGGCGCCCACTATGGCCCGGCGCCGTGGGAGCTGGCCTACCCTCGGCCGCCATGACCGCTGTCCGCACCCGTCGGGAACCACCCGTGTTCCGGCGGGTCGAGGTGACCCAGATCGAGGCCCGGAGCCCGCGCCTGGTGCGGGTCACGCTGACCGGCCCCGAGCTCGTCGGATTCGACCTCGGCCTGCCGGCGGCCAGCGTACGGATCCTCGTGCCGTCTCCTGGGTCGGCCGGGGCGGCGACGACGTCTCCTGCGTCGACCGGGCCGGTGGTGCTGCCCGTCTGGAACGGCAACGAGTTCCTCGACGTCGACGGAGCGCGACCGGCCATCCGCACGCTCACCCCGATCCGGTTCGACCCCGCCGCACTCGAGCTCGATGTCGAGATCGTGCTGCACGGTGCCGGCCCGCTCGCGACCTGGGCGGCCTCGGTCCAGCCCGGCGCGAGCGTCGCGGTGGCCGGAACAGGACGGGGCTACACCGTCGAACGCGACGCGCTCGACGTCCTCCTGGCCGGCGACGAGTCCGCCGTGCCGGCCATAGGCGTGCTGCTCGGCGCGCTCCCACCCGATGCCGTCGTCCGGGTCGTCATCGAGGTCGCCGATCTCGCAGCTCGCACCGAGCTCCCGCCCCACCCCGGCACCACCGAGCAGTGGATCGTCGCCGCTGCCGGCGCGTCGCCGGGCGATGCGCTCGTCACCGCGGTCCTGGCTGCGGAGCTCGGTCCGGACGTGCGGGTCTGGGCCGCGGGCGAGGCCGCCGCGGTGTGGCGCATCCGCAAGCACCTGTTCGAGGGGCTCGGCCTGCCTCGATCGCGGGCGGTCGTGCGCGGCTATTGGAAGGTCGGCCGCGGCGGCGACGCCGACGACGCCTGACTCCGCCTCTCTGACCCGGCCTGGTCGAGCCGGCTGGCCTGGCTTGGCCCGACCCATCTGCGGGTTCGTGGCTGGTCGACCTCGGCCGGTAGCGTCGTCGTGCCATGCCGTCGCGCTACGACACGATCTCCTTCCTCTCGGACTACGGCCTCGACGACGAGTTCGTCGGCGTCGTGAAGTCGGTGATCCGCTCGATCTCCCCCGACGTCGCCGTGGTCGACATCACGCACCAGGTGCCACCGCACGACGTCAGGGCCGGCGGCCTGGCCCTGGCCCGCAGCGCCGGCTACCTCTGCCCGGGGGTCGTGCTGGCCGTCGTCGACCCTGGGGTCGGCACCGAGCGCCGGGCCGTGGCGGTCGAGGTCGGCGATGGCATGTCGGTGCTGCTCGGACCCGACAACGGGCTGCTGGCCCCCGCGGTCTCGATGGTCGGTGGGGCCACCCGTGCCGTCGAGCTCACCAACACCGACCACCACCTGGCGTCGCCCGGGCCGACCTTCGCCGGTCGGGACATCTTCGCCCCGGCCGCGGCCCTGCTCTGCACCGGCGTCGACCTCACCGAGCTCGGCGAGCTGATCGACCCGGCCGGGCTCATGCCCGGGGTGCTGCCGATCAGCCACCTCGACGACGACGGCATCTTCAACGCCGAGGTGCTCTGGGTCGACCGCTACGGCAATGCCCAGCTCAACGTCGATCCGTCCGAGGTCGAGCCGTTCGGCGATCGGCTGCGGTTGCGGGTCGGGCGCGAGTCGCGCAGTGCCCGACTGGTCGCCACCTACCGCGAGATCGGGACCGGCGAGGTCGGCCTGGTGGTCGACTCCTACGGCCTGCTGTCGATCGCCTTCGACCAGAGCTCCGCAGCGGCCGAGCTGGGGTTGGCGCCGGGTGCGGCAGTCCACCTCGAGCCGTTCGACGACGACCAGGAGGCACCCGTGTCCATCGGCGTGCGGTCACCGGTGCAGCTGCGCCCCCGTCCCGACCACCTGTCCGGCGACCAGGAGATGCCCTCATGAGGTCCTGGCGACAGCGGTCCGGGCGATGAGGAAGGGAACCACCATCACGCTGGCTGTGCTGCTCCTGGTCATCATGGGCGCGGCAGTGCTGCAGCTGTTCTTCCTCGCCCGCTGACGGGTCAGCTCGAGGTGGCGAGCCGGTCGCGGGTGAAGCGGCGACCGTTGATCACGAGCAGCAGCAGGGCCAGCCCCCACACGATGAAGCCGACGACGATGACGGCCCACGGTGGGGCCAGCATCAGCGCCGATGCCTGCCCGGCTATCAGGAAGATGAGTGGCAGGATCACGGCCCCGCCGAGCTGGTTCGCCTCCTGCGTCGTGCGGGCACGCGACGACACGATCACGAGCAGCCCGAGCGACAACATCGCCACTGCCGGAGCGACCCAGCCGATCACCAGCAGCCACTGGGTGAAGGGCACGAAGACGCGGTGCATCACGGGCCAGCCGATGATGTTGGTGAGCAGCGCGTAGACGAACGCGCCGGCCCAGGTGATGGCGAGCGCGGGCACGAAGGCGCCGAGCACCTTGGCCAGGAACAGGTCCCGATCGCTGATCGGCATGTAGAGCAGGCCCTCGAGCGTGCGCCGTTCCTTCTCGCCGGCGAACGCGTCGGCGGCCAGCACTGCGGACACCATCAGCGGGATCACCAGCAGCAGCGGCGAGAGGAGGTATCCCAGCACCAGCACGATGATCTGCTCGCGCTCGGGCAGGTCGAGGATGGGCTTCACCAGGTTCTTCACCAGGGGCGAGCTCAGTGCGTTGGCCACCTGGTCGGTCGGTGCGCTTCGGGCAAAAAGGCCGAGCGCCACCGGCAGCAGCACGAGCAGCACGGTCGGCACCAGGATCATCGGCAGCACGATGGCCTTGCTGCGTCGTACGGCCGTGAGGTCCTTGCGCATCACCAGGCGGATCGCGGCCCAGTCCCGCCGCCCTCGCTTCCCGGCCGGCCGCGGGTCGACCTCGCAGCGGGCCCTTCGGCGGCGGTCGCCGCACCGGTCGTGGCCATGGCCGTGGACGGATTGGTCGTGGCGGTCATGCCGGCACCCGGTCGCGCCTGAAGCCGTCGGTGACCTCGGCCCCGCCGTGCTCGGCCAGGAAGCTCGCCTCGATGGCGAAGTAGACGTCTTCCAGGCTGGGCGCCCGCGACGCCACCTCGTAGACGGTCTCGCCTCGACCCACCAGCGCCGTCACCACCACCGGCAGCACGTCACGCTCGGCGATGCGCAGGGTGGCGCCGGTCGGGCCGGAGTCGACCTCGGTCACACCCGGCACCGCCGCGATGGTGGCCAGCACGTCGGAGGCCGCGGGGCCACCCAGGTCGATCTCGGCGCCGACGCCGGACCAGAGCTCGGCGGCCAGGTCGTCAGGTCGCCCGAACGCCCGCAGCCGACCGCGGTGCAGCACCGCCATCCGGTCGGCGAGCCGTCCCGCCTCTCCGAGGAAGTGGGTGGCCAGCACGATGGTGCGACCCTCGCCGGCCAGCGACTGGATGAGCTCGATCACGTCGCGCGTCCCGGCCGGGTCGAGGCCCGAGGTCGGCTCGTCGAGGAACAGCACGTCGGGGTCGTGCAGCAGGGCACGGGCCAGCGCCACCCGCTTGCGCTGCCCGGTCGAGAAGCCCTGGGTCAGGTCGTCGGCCCGCTCACCCAGGCCGAACCGCTCCAGGAGATCGTTCACCAGGCGCGTGGAGGCGTCGGGGGAGAAGCCACGCACCCGGGCCGAGAAGATCAGGTTCTCCCGGGTGGTCAGCCGGTCGTCGAGCCCGGCGTTCTCGGTGAGCACGCCGGTGTGGCGGCGCACGGCGTCACCCTCGGTGGCCACGTCGTATCCGAGCACGCGGGCCGAGCCGCGATCAGGGGTGAGCACGCCGTTGAGCAGGCGGACGGTGGTGGTCTTGCCGGCACCGTTGGGACCGAGCAGGGCCAGCACCTCGCCGGGCTCGACCTGGATGGTCAGGCCGTCGAGCGCCGGACCGCTGGCGAAGCTGCGGCTCAGGTCGCGGGTGTCGATGGCCGCATCCATCAGGTCGCTCGGTGTCGGTGTCGGTCGGTCGGAGCGACGGTCAGGTCGACAGGTGGTGCAGCGCGGAGAGCACGGCTGCCACCCGGGCCGAATCGGCGGGGGGAGGGGGACCGGGCTGCGGCGGGGGCGGCGTCACCGGGGTCGGGGGTGCGGTCGTGGTGGTGGTGGCGGCGGGAGCAGCGGTCGAGGGGTTGGCCTTGGCCTTGGGAGTGCTCGCTTTGGCTGGCGGTGAGCTCGACCCACCACCACCTCCACCGCTGCTGCCACCTCCGCCGCTGGATCCGCCACCGACCTGCATGAAGCGCTGCGTCGTCCACTGCGTCCCGCTGGCGGAGAAGGCCACGCCCACGCCGACCCGGTTGAAGTCGGGATCGACGATGTTGGCGTAGTGGTGGGCGCTGTTCACGAAGGCGGTCCAGATGGCGTCGTTGCTCGGGCCCGTGCCCACGTTCTCGCCGAGCTTCAGCCACGGCGAGCTGATGCCGGCCGAAAGGCTGGAGGAGTGCGAGAGCGTTCCGGTCGATGCCATGTGTGCCGCCCAGCTCTGGGCGATGGAGGTGAGCTCGCCGTCGACCTGCAGCGGCGCCCGGCCGGCCGACGCTCGGAGGGAGTTGATCCGACTCACGTAGTCGCCGGCATCGCTGCCACCAGCGCTGGCGGGGTGGACGGGCGTGAGGAGCAGCACGACCAGCGCGGCCACGACCAGCGGCCCGATCCGGGAGGGCCGGCGCACGGTCAGCGAGGGCCGTCGCACGGTGCGGGTGGTGCGAGAGGCGGAAATGTGCAGCATTGCCGGTGGTATCGGCAGGTTCACGTTGCGACTGGAGAACCTCACGTTCCGCGCGAATGGTGAAGTTGGGCACACCTGGCCCGGACGCCGGCGGTTGCGGCCCGCTAACGTTCGCGGGCGATGAACCTGGCCTCGATCGTCGACCCACATCCCGCCGACCGCGTTGCGCTGATCAGCCGGGGGGAGACCACCACCTACGGCACCTTGCGCGAGCAGGTCGCCGCCCTCCGCGGTGGCTTCGCCGGCCTCGGTCTGGTGCCGGGTGACCGCCTCGGCCTCCTGGCCGGCAACAACTGGTACTTCGTGGCGTCCTACCTGGCCGGGCTGGGTGCCGGTCTGGTCGCCGTGCCGCTCAACCCGCAGGCGCCGGCGCCCGAGCTGCAGTACGAGCTGGCCACGACCGGCGTGCGCGCCGTGATCGTGACCCCGGCGTCGTCACCGGCCTTCGCCGACCTCGACCGGGATGCGCTGCCCGACCTCGAGATCGTGATCGAGACGGTCGGGGTCGATCTGCCTGCGGCCGTGGTGCTCGACGACCTGCTCGATGCCGACCCCGCGCCGATCGTCGATCGGCAGGTCGACGACCTCGCGGTGCTCATGTTCACCAGCGGCACCGCCGGCGCTCCCCGCGCCGCGATGCTCACCCACGGCAACCTCCTGGCGAACCTCGAGCAGGTGCAGGCCGCCGGAGGCCGCCAGCAGTCCGAGGACGAAGTGGTGTTCGGCCTGCTGCCGATGTTCCACATCTTCGGGCTGAACGTCATGCTCGACCTGAGCCTGCTGACCGGCTCGAAGGTGCTGCTGATCGAGCGGTTCGATCCGTCGTCCGCCGTCGAGGCCATCGAGCGCCACGAGGTCACCGTCGTGAGCGGCCCGCCCACCATGTGGTCGGCGCTGGCCGCGCTCGGAGACGTCTCGTCGTCGATGCGCTCGGTGCGCCTCGCCGTGTCGGGTGCGGCCAAGCTCGCTCCCGAGATCGTCGCTGCGGTGCGGGCCAACCTCGGCCTCGACCTGAGCGAGGGCTACGGCCTCACCGAGACCGCCCCGGTCGTGACCTCGGCCACGGGCACCGACGCGCCGACCGGCTCGATCGGGCCCGTCCTCGACGGCATCGAGATGCGGCTCGTCGACGCCGACGGCACCGACGCCCTCGTGGGCGACTCGGGCGAGATCTGGGTGCGAGGCCCCAACGTGTTCACCGGCTACTGGAACGATCCCGAGGCCACCGCCGCCGCGCTCACCCCCGACGGCTGGCTGCGCACCGGCGACATCGGCGTGGTCGACGACGACGGCTTCGTGTTCCTGGTCGACCGGGTCAAGGACCTCATCATCGTGTCGGGCTTCAACGTCTACCCGGCCGAGGTCGAGGAGGTGCTCATGGAGCACCCGGCCGTGCTGCAGGCCGCGGTGGTCGGCGTGGCGCACCCCCACACCGGCGAGGCGGTCAAGGCCTACGTCGTGCTCGAGCCGTCGGTGTCTGCCGAGGAGGACGACATCATCGCCTTCTGCACCGACCGGCTGGCCCGCTACAAGTGCCCGTCGAAGATCATGTTCGTGGCCGAGCTGCCCCACAACGTCAGCGGCAAGGTCCTCCGCCGCGCCCTCCGCTGACGCCGGCGCTCCCGCCGGTCGGCGACGGTCAGACGGCCGGACTCGCACCTCGCGCTCGGCCGGCTCGGCGGGTGAGGACCGGGGCCAGGTTCGAGGCGAGCCGCGGACCACGGCTCGGGGGACCGACCGGCTGGCCGGACTGGCAACGGTGGTGAGCAGGAAGCCGGCGAAGATGATGGCGATGCCGACGACGAGCGAGATGGCGAAGGCGTCCATCTCGTCGACGACCGAGTTGAGCAGGCCGCCGGCGCTGAGGACGAGCGTGCCGGCCGCGATGAGCAGGTTGGCCGCCGCCAGGCGTCCGGCCGGGATCGCCGACACCGGCGCGGCCGCGGAACGCCGTCGGCCGAGCAGCAGCTGCACGGCGCTCCAGACGGCGCCGCCGATGATCACCAGCGCGGCGACTCCGGAGCCGACACCGGCAGCGATGCGGGGACCCGGGCCGAACACGTCGGAGCCCTGCGGCAGCACGTCGGCCTGGATCACGCCGACGATCGGGGTGGCCACGACGATGCCGGCGGCGAAGGCGGCCAGCAGCGACACCGACGCGGCCGCGACGTCAGCCCGATGTCGGCCGGCCAGCAGATACACGGTGCCGAGGGCCAGGAACGGCACGTTGAGGATGGCGCCGAACAGGTAGAAGGCCTTGAACGTCCACTCGCTCCAGCCGATGGCCGCGCCGGCCCAGAGGGCCAGCGATCCGAGGGCGAACATGGCCAGCGAGATCGTCCACATCAGTTCGTGGCGGCTGCCCCGGGCGAGGTAGCGCTCGAACGTCGACAGGGCGAACGCGGCGGCGAGCAGGGTGGCGGTGGCCGCCAGCACGGTGTGCATCGCCGATGAGCCTACGGTGCCCCGCCGAAGGGGCAGAGTCAGGGCTTCGCCCGACCCCCTCGTGACTTTGTGAACGGATGCACGTAGGCGTACCCTGCCAGCACAATGGCCGCAGCAGACAAGCCGGAGCAGCCCCCGGGCGCACGGTCGAGGCGCATCCCCGAAGCCACGGTGGCGCGGCTGCCGCTGTACCTGCGCAGCCTGCTCGAGCTCAACGGGGCCACGTCGACGATCTCGTCCGAGCGGCTGGCCGAGCTGGCCGGGGTCAACGCCGCGAAGGTCCGCAAGGACCTCTCCTACCTCGGCTCCTACGGCACCCGCGGCGTGGGCTACGACGTCGAGTTCCTGGTCTTCCAGATGAGCCGCGAGCTGGGCCTCACCCAGGAGTGGCCGGTCGTCATCGTCGGCGCCGGCAACCTGGGCCAGGCGCTGGCCAACTACGGCGGCTTCGGCGACCGGGGCTTCCCGGTGGCCGCGCTGGTCGACGCCGACGGGGCCAAGGTCGGAGCGACGATCGGCTCCCACGTCGTGCACCACGTCGACGACCTGCCCCGCCTGGCCACCGAGCTCCACATCGCCATCGGCATCATCGCCACCCCGGCTGGCGTCGCCCAGGACATCGCCGATCGCCTCGTGGCCGCCGGCATCACTGCGGTCTTGAACTTCGCCCCGTCGGTCGTGACCGTCCCCGAGGGTGCGTCGCTCCGCAAGGTCGACCTGGCCAGCGAGCTGCAGATCCTGAGCTTCTACCAGCAGCGTCGGGAGGCACCCGCGCCCTCGTCGGCGGCGGCCGACGCCCGGAGCGCCGGCTGATGCCGGTCGACGAGCCGCTCTACCCGGTCAACCTGCGGATCGCCGGGCGCCGGTGCCTCGTGGTCGGCGGCGGGCCGGTCGCGCTGGCGAAGGTACGGGGACTGCTCGAGGCCGACGCGATCGTCACCGTGATCGCCCCTGATGTGGTGGAGGAGCTCGACGACCTGGCCGGGTCCGCCGACGTCACGATCGAGCGACGGCCCTACGCCACGGGCGACCTGGCCGGGCATCGTCTCGTGATCACCGCCACGGGCGTCCCAGCGGTCGACGAAGCGGTCTACCTCGAGGGCGAGGCCACCGGCATCTGGGTCAACTCGGCCGACGATCCCCACAACTGCGCCTTCACCCTGCCGGCCCGCCTGCGCCAGGGACCGCTGCTGGTCACCTTCGCCACCGGTGGCAACAGCCCCGCGCTGGCCACCTGGTTGCGGCGCACCTACGCCGACGAGTTCGGCCCGGAGTACGTGACCCTGATCGAGATGCTCGCCGCGGAGCGCGATCACCTCCGTAGTCTGGGGCGGTCGACCGAGGGCCTTGATTGGCAACCGGCTCTCGACTCGGGAATGCTGGACCTCATCCGCGAGGGTCGCCTCGCCGAAGCGAAGGAGCGCCTCCAGGCGTGTCTGTCGTCGTCGTCGGTCTGAACCATCGAAGTGTCCCTCTCGATCTGCTCGAGCGGATGACCATCGACGACTCGCGTCTGCCCAAGGCGCTGCACGACGTCTCGTGCCGCGAGCACATCAGCGAGGCCGTCGTGCTCTCGACGTGCAACCGCACCGAGATCTACGTGGTGGCCGAGAAGTTCCATGGGGCGTACGCCGATCTGCGCAACTTCCTCTCCGAGATGGCCTACCTGCCGCCCGAGGACTTCGCCGACCACCTCTACGTCCAGCACGACGACGAAGCCGTGGCCCACCTGTTCGCGGTGACCGCCGGGCTCGAGTCCGCCGTGGTCGGCGAGGCCGAGGTGCTGGGCCAGGTCCGCCAGGCCTGGGAGCGGGCACAGGAGGAAGGCACCGCCGGGTCGTCGCTGAACCTGCTGTTCCGCCACGCCCTCGAGGTGGGCAAGCGGGCCCGCACCGAGACCGGCATCGCCCGCCACATCGCATCGGTGTCGACTGCTGCGGTGGCCATGGCCGCCGAGCGGCTCGGGTCGCTCGACGGCACCCGCATCCTCGTGCTCGGCGCCGGCGAGATGGGCGAGGGCATGGTGCGGGCGCTGGGCACCGGTGGGGTCGACGACATCCGCATCGCCAACCGCACCTGGGAGCGAGCAGTCGAGCTGGCCGACGGTCTCGTCGCGGACGGTCTGGCCGGTAGGGCCGTGCGGCTGGCCGACCTGAACGAGTCGCTGGCCGAGGTCGACCTGCTGCTCACCTCCACCGGCGCCTCGTCGATCATGCTCGAGCACGGCGACCTCAGCCGGGTCATGAAGGCCCGGGGCGGACGGCCACTGCTCATCGTCGACGTGGCCGTCCCCCGTGACGTCGATCCGTCGGCCGCCGACCTCGAGGGCGTGACGCTGCTCGACATGGACGACCTGCGGGCCTTCGCCGATGCCGGCATGGCCGAGCGCCGCCTCGAGGTGGCCGCGGTGCAGCGCATGCTCGACGAGGAGCTCGAGCGCTTCGTCGCTGTCTCCAGCGCCCGGGAGGTCGCCCCGCTGGTGACCGGGCTGCACGAGCGGGCCGAGGCCATCCGCTCGGCCGAGCTCGACCGCTTCCGCGGCCGCCTGGGTGAGCTCGACGCCAAGCAGGTCGACGCGGTCGAGGCGCTCACCAAGGGCATCGTGGCCAAGCTGCTGCACGACCCGACCATCGGGTTGAAGGACGCGGCGGGCACGCCGCGCGGCGAGCGGCTGGCCGAGGCCCTCCGCGACCTGTTCGACCTTTGACCCGCGTCGATCCGGGCGGCCACGCGGGGCAGCGCCCTCGCTCGCTGGCAGACCGATCACGTCGCTGCCCTGCTGCGTGCTGCCGACCCGTCGGCCGAGGTGGAGGTCGTGGTGGTCGAGACGCTGGGCGACCGTCGCCAGGACATCCCGATCTGGGAGATGGGCGGCAAGGGCGTGTTCGCCAAGGAGGTGCAGGCCGCGGTGCTCGACGGCCGGGCCGACATCGCGGTGCACTCGGCCAAGGACCTGCCCTCGGGCTCGCCGCCCGGACTGACCATCGCCACGGTGCCCGAACGGGCCGATGCTCGCGACGTCCTGGTGGGCTCGACGCTCGACGGCCTGGCTCCCGGCGCCACGGTGGCCACGGGCTCGGCCCGTCGTCGGGCGCAGCTGGCCTGGGCCCGCCCCGACCTGACCTTCGCCGAGCTCCGGGGCAACATCGACACCCGCCTGGCCAAGGCGTCGGGCTTCGGTGCCATCGTCATGGCCCTCGCCCCCCTCCGGCGTCTCGGCCTGCTCGAGCACCTGGGCGAGGTGCTCGACCCGTCGGTGATGCTGCCGCAGGTCGGCCAGGGAACCCTGGCGGTCGAGTGCCGCGACGGCGACGATGCCGGCGACGTCGAGCTGCGGGCCCTGCTTGCGACGGCGGAGCACGGTCCCAGCCGCATGTCGCTCGATGCCGAGCGGGGCTTCCTGGCCGAGCTCGGTGGCGACTGCGACCTGCCGGCCGGCGCCCACGCCATCGTCACCGGCTCCGGTGTCGACGCCACCGTCCGCATCGAGGGGATGCTGGCCTCGCTCGACGGCCACACCGTCGTCCGTCACACGGTGGAGGGTCCGGGCGCCGGGGCCGATCAGCTGGGACGAGCCGTGGCCCGCTTCCTGCTCGACGAGGCCGGCGGCGCGGCCCTCCTCGACCGCTGACCAGCGGGTCCGACCCGCCGAACTTGCGTGGGTTCCTCGGACGGAACCCCGACCTCTCTACGCAAGTTCGGGTTGGTGCTCTGGCGGCCCAAACTATTGACATAGCTACTGACACAACCTACGGTGGCGCCCATGGCGACGAGCGGAACCGATGAGTCAGAGCTGATCGAAGATGAGTCAGACGGACGGGTGGCGCGGCGCGAGCGCAACCGCGACGCGGTGGTCGACGCCATCATGGTGTTGATCCAGGCGGGGGAGAGCCAGCCGAGCATGGCCGATGTGGCCAAGCTGGCCGGGGTGTCCGAGCGGTCGATCTTCCGCCACTTCGACACCCGTGACGCGCTGTTCGCGGCGGTCATCGAGCGGCAGCTCGAGATCGTGTCCGGGCTGCTGCACGAAGTCCCGACCACCGGCTCGCTGGCCGACCGGGTCGAGGCGCTCGTCGACGAACGGGCCCGCCTGTTCGAGGAGATCACGCCGATGCGCCGATCGGCGTTGCAGTTCGCCGAGGTCTCCGAGCAGGTCGCCGAGCGGCTGGCCGACAGCCGACGATGGCTGCGCGACGAGCTCGAGGCTGTCTTCGCCCGTGAGTTGGGCCGCCGCCCGGCGGCCGAACGCCGTGATCTGCTGGCCGGCGTGGCGATGACCACCAGCTGGGAGTCGTGGAACCTCCTTCGCACCGAGGAGGGCTGCTCGGTGCTCAGGGCCCGTCGTATCGTGGCCCGTACGCTGAACCGCCAACTGGCCGGGAGCTGATCGACATGCAGGCCATCACCCTCGGAACCGGATCGCCGTTGCCCGACCCCAACCGGGCCGGCCCCGCCTCGCTGGTGCGGGCCGGTGGGGTGGACATGCTCTTCGACTGCGGTCGAGGCGTCCTCATGCGCATGGCCGCGGTGCCGGTGGGCGCGGGTGGCATGGCAGGCGTGTTCCTCACGCACCTGCACAGCGACCACGTGGCCGATCTCAGCGACCTGATCACCACGCAGTGGATCTCGTCGTTCGCACCGACCCCGATGCGGGTGTTCGGGCCCGAGGGCACGCAGTCCTACGTCGATCGCACACTGGCCCTGATGTCTGACGACGTCGGCTACCGGGTCGGCCACCACGCCGACCTCACCTGGGAGCCCCTCGTCGAGGTGACCGAGATCCCGATGCGCGATCCGCTCGACGCGGCCAGTGCGGCCGAGGTCGTCTTCGAGCAGGACGACGTGCGGGTCTTGGCCGCGCCGACCGATCACCGTCCGGTGCACCCCACCGTGGGTTACCGCATCGAGCACGACGGCCGGTCGGTGGTCATCGCCGGTGACACGAAGCCGTGTGCCGGGCTCGACGCCCTGTGCGCCGGTGCCGATCTCTACGTGCAGACGGTCATCCGCCGCTCGGCCATCGAGGCCATCCCTCTGCCCCGCCTGTTGGACGTGCTCGACTACCACTCCGATCTGGCCGAGGCCGCCGCCACGGCCACCCGGGCCGGGGTCGGCACCCTCGTGCTCACCCACCCGGTTCCCGCACCACCGCCCGGCAGCGAGCAGGCCGACGAGTGGGTCGCGGAGGCCGCCCAGGGCTTCCCGGGCACCGTCCGCATCGCCGAGGACCTGCAGGTCTTCGAAGCCTGAGCCCCACGGTGATTGGCCATGTCGAGATGGTTGTGGCCACCGTCACCGATGATGCCAGGCGCCTGCTCGGCAGCCGGTTCGGCGACGATGTCTGCGTTCGCCAGCAGAACGAGATGTCCCTCGGCAACGAAACCGTCGAGGGAACCGTGGGCGGCGCGATCGGTGGCTGACCCGCTCGCAAGCTATTGTCATATCCACTGTCAGAACCTGTCTGAGCAGGTCGAACGCGAGATCGACCGTCGTCGACGGCCGATCGGGGGAGAAGACCATGAAGAGCCTGCGCACGCCCGACGAGCGGTTCGCCGACCTCGACGGGTACTCGTTCGAGCCCCACTACGCCGACGTCCCCGATCTCGACGGCGGCACCCTCCGCATGCACTACCTCGACGAGGGGCCGGCCGATGGCGAGGTCGTGCTGCTGCTGCACGGCGAGCCGTCGTGGAGCTACCTGTACCGCCGGATGATCCCGGTGCTGGTCGCAGCGGGCCTCCGCTCGGTCGCGCCCGACCTGGTGGGTTTCGGCCGCTCCGACAAGCCGGCGGATCGCACCGACTACACCTACGAGCGCCACGTCGAGTGGCTGCGCTCCCTGGTCTTCGGCCAGCTCGACCTCGCAGGGCATCACCCTCGTCTGCCAGGACTGGGGTGGCCTGCTCGGCCTGCGCCTCGTCGGCGAGCACCCCGACCGCTTCGCCCGCGTCGTGGCCGCCAACACGTTCCTGCCCACCGGCGACAACCACCCCGGCGAGGCCTTCCTGGCCTGGCAGAAGTTCTCCCAGGAGGTCGACGACCTTCCCGACCGGGGTCATCGTCAACGGCGGGTGCACCAGCGACCTGTCACCCGAGGTGATCGCGGCCTACGACGCGCCGTTCCCCGACGAGACCTTCAAGGAGGGGGCCCGGCAGTTCCCGCTGCTCGTGCCCACCACCCCCGACGACCCGGCCAGCGCCGCCAACCGGGCCGCGTGGGGCGTGCTCGAGCAGTTCGAGAAGCCGTTCCTGTGCGCCTTCAGCGACGGCGACGCCATCACCGCCGGCAACGACCAGCACCTGCTGCGCCGCATCCCCGGCACGAACGGCCAGCCCCACACCACCATCGTCGGACGGCGGCCACTTCCTGCAGGAGGACAAGGGCGAGGACCTCGGTGCGGTCGTCGCCTCCTTCATCGCCGCCACCCCGGCGAGCTGATGAGCTGATGGCGGATCGTGCCGGCCAGGGACTCGGAAGGATCAGGCCGACCAGTGGACCTGGCCGTGCAGCGACGCGGTCTCGCCGTCGCAGCGCTGCTCGAAGCGCAGCGTGACGGACTGCAGCTCACCGGGAGCCGCGTAAGAGATCTCGTCGATGACGTACCACCCGTTCAGGTAGTTGTCGCAGGAGTGGCCGTTGGCGGCGAACTCGATGCCCGGCCGCACGTCGCCGAAGACCCCGAAGTAGCGCTGGGCGTTCCCGTAGTAGCCCGGACCCAGGTGGACCTGGGTCGGCTCGATGCCCTCCAGGGATCCCGACACGTAGCTGGTGCCCTGCGTGGCGTACACGTAGAGCTCGGGGTAGTCGGGGCCCACCGATGCCGACACGTCGGCCGCGGGTGTGGCCAGCAGGAGCGAGCTGCCGTCGAGGACCACGTTTTCGGATTCGCCCTCGAGGTAGGTGTAGTTGCCGGTCGCCGGGATGGACACGGGCGAGGGAGCCCACAGACCGGCCGGCGGCGGAACGACGGGCCCCGGCGGCTGGGTCGGGTCGTCGACGAACCAGTGGATCTGGCCGTGCAGGGCGGGGGCGTTGCCGTTGCACCGCTGCTCGAACCGCAGGTCGAGGGCGGTCATGGTGCCGTCGTCCGCGTAGGCGATCTTGTCGACCGCGAACCAGCCGGTCGGGGCCGTGCAGAACCACTCGGAGGAGGACTTGTAGACGCGCATGGCGGGCGTCGCCGGGTCGCTGTGCGGGTACTGGGTGCCGGGGTAGTAGCCCGGCACCATCCGGCCGAACGGTGCGCGGGTCGTGAACTCGGCATCGATGTTCGGGCCGATCAGCCCGCCGACGCGGACGGTGCCCGCGTATGCGAACACGTCCAACTCCGTGTCGGCCTTGGTGTGGAGCTCGGTGCCTGCCGTGGCGTGACCCGCGTAGCCGGCGTCGTAGGCGAGGTAGATGTAGCTGTTGGAGGGCAGGGCCTCCGTCGGCTTCCAGGCGCTGGACGGGACGACGCCCGCACAGCCGAGAACGATCAGCGCGAGCACCGCGCTGAGGAGGAGGACACCTGTCCGTCGAGTGGTCCGCATCGCACAACCCCCAGGTCGAGACCGAGCACCCGCCTGGTGCACCGGTCACGGGAACCTAACAACATCGCGCGGAGCGTGCCGGGGAACAACCGCGGTGTGTCCGGAGGTTGCCGTGGCCGTGAAGATCCTCGCCATCTCGGGCAGCCTGCAGGCCACGTCGTCCAACGCCGCGCTGCTCGACGCGGCGACCGAGCTCGCTCCCCCCGGCACCGAGGTGGTGCGGTCGGTGTCGCCGGGCGAGCTGCCCCACTTCAACCCCGACCTCGAGGCCGACGACGCCCCGGCCCCGGCCGTGGTCACCGAGCTGCGCGACCAGGTCGGCGCGGCGGACGGCGTGCTCATCGCCACGCCCGAGTATGCGCACAGCCTGCCCGGCTCGCTCAAGAACGCCCTCGACTGGATGGTCGGGTCGGGCCACCTCTACGCCAAGCCCGTGGCGATCATCGCCGGGTCCCCCAGGGAGGACGGCGCCGGCCGGGGTCGCGCCGCCCTCGAGCAGACCCTGCGGGGCCAGGGCTCGGTGATCGCGGTGTCGCGCACCATCGCCCTGTCCTCCGAGGAGCGGGCCAGCGGTCAGGTCGGCGACGCGGCCCGGACTGCCCTCGTCGAGACCCTCGATGCCCTCGCCGAGACGACGGCCCACCCCACCGTCGACTGGTCGTGATCAGGCCGAGTCGGGGACCTGAGGGTTGCGCCACATGAACCAGATGGTCGGGCCGTCGCTGCCGAGCACGGTCTCGCCGGTGACCTCGAACCCGTAGCGCTGGTAGTACGGCACGTTCTCGGCCTTGGACGACTCGAGGTAGGCGGGTAGGCCCTCCTCGTCGCACCGGTCGGTGACCTGGCGGATGAGCGCGTTGCCGATGCCCTTGCCCTGGGCCGACGGGTCCGTCCCGATGACCGAGAGGTACCAGTGCGGCTGCAGCGGGTGCTGGGCCTCGACCTTGCGCTCGATCTCGAGCGATGCCGGCAGCCGGGTGCCGAAGGCCCGCAACAGCGACGGCAGCGAGCGCACGATCGCGCCGTTGCTCAGCTTCCACTTGCCGGGCGGCTTCCAGAGCGCGGCACCCTCCCGGTCGGGTGTGGTGTAGACCTCGCCGACCTTCGAGCGCGTCGCGCAGGTAGGCCTGGAACACCTGCGTCGAGCGGCGGACCTTTGTGTCGGGATCGGGGAAGAGCCAGTTCCACACCGGGTCGGTCTCGAAGGCCCGGCCCAGCACCAGGGCCAGCTGCCTGCGGTCGGTCGTGGTGGCACGGTCGACGGTCTGCGGGGTCGGTTTCTGGGGGTTCGCGCTCATGGGAGCCGGTACCACCCGTCCATGTGGTCGAGCATGGCGTCGGACACGAGGCCCCGCTCGGGGATGGTGTTGGCCATGCCATAGATGGGGGCCATGCCGCCCTCGGCGTTCGGGTTGGCCCGCACGAAGTCGATGGCGGCCCGCAGGTCGGCGAGGAAGCGCTCGGTGAACCCGGGCCTGGTGTGGCGCAGCGTCACGCAGAGGTGGAACGCGGCCGGCCGGTGCAGGCCGTTGAGGCTCCAGCCGCGGGCGGTCATGGCGTCGAGCACCCGGAACACGTCGAGCGGGTCGTCGGCGCTGCGGAGCGCGATCACGTAGAGCGGGTCGCCGAGGATCTCGAGCTCCGGGAAGCCGTCGCGCAGACCGGCCTTGACGGAGTCGGCGGTGGCGAGGATCTGGCGGGTGGCGTCGAGGTAGCCGTCCTCGCCGACGGACACCAGCGCTGCCCAGCAGGCCGCGCTCAGAGCTCCGGGTCGGCTGCCGGCGAACGACGGCGAGGCGTAGAGCCCACCCGGCCAGTCGGTGATCGTGAAGTACTGGTGGTGACGCAGCTCCATCGAGCGGTAGAGGACGACCGAGGTGCCCTTGGCCGCGTAGCCGTACTTGTGGGTGTCGGCCGACATCGACGTGACGCCGGGCAGGCGGAAGTCGAATCCCGGCACCGGGTAGCCGAGCTTCTCGGCCCACGGCACCACGAACCCGCCGAGGCAGGCGTCGGTGTGGAAGCCGATGCCCCGGGCCCGGGCCAGCTCGCTGAGCTCCTCGATCGGATCGATCACGCCGTGGGGGAACGACGGCGCCGAGCCGACGATCACGATGGTGTTGTCGGTGATGGCGGCCTCGGTGGCGGCCACGTCGGCCCGCCAGTCCGGTCCGGTCGGGACATGCACGATCTCGATGCCGAAGTACTGCGCCGCCTTGTCGAACGCAGCGTGGGCGCTGATCGGCACGATCATCTGCGGTTCGGTGATGCCGCGGGTGACCTTGGCGTGGTCGCGGTAGGTCTTCATGGCCAGCTGGATGCTCTCGCTGCCCCCTGACGACAGGGTGCCGGCCACGCCCGTGTCGGACCCGGGACCGTCGCCGATGCCGGCGCCGCCGAGCATGGTGGCGGTCATGGCCACGATCTCGCTCTCGTACTTCACCGCGCTCGGCCACAGGTCGGTGTGCAGCGGGTTGGCCTGCGAGTTCAGCGCGTAGACCTGGTTGAGGAAGGCGATGTGGTCGGGGTCGCCGTTGTAGACCGAGCCCGACGCGTAGCCCGTCCTCCCATCGGCTCTCTTCGAGCGCAGCCATCTCGCTCATCTCGGCCAGGACCTCGTCGCGGCTGCGGCCGGTGGTGGGGAGCGACGAGTACGTGTGGTAGCGCTCGCGGTAGTCGCGGATGCTGGGTTCGGTCATGAGGGGGACCTTTCTCAGGGGCGGTTCAGTGCGTCGGGAGGACGGGCCTGACGTGGTGCGTCACGCCCGTCCTTCACTTCGAGTGGCGGTTGAGTCGGGCGTAGATGCCCTTGTTCTTCTTGTAGAGGTCGACGAAGGCGGCGAAGAGCCGGTCGTAGGTGTCGCGGTTGCGCGGGTTCGGTTGGAACGTCTCGGTGATCGTCGATGCGCGACGGGATGTCGTCCCAGCGCAGGTGCCCGAGCGCGACCGCGGCCGAGAAGCCGGCGCCCCGGACGTTGGCCAGCACGGGGTCGGCCACCTGGCGGATCGGCCGGTCGAGGACGTCGGCCAGGATCTGGCACCACAGCGGCGAGCGGGCGCCGCCGCCGACGAAGTTGAGGTGCTCGAACGGGCCGCTTGGTGAACTTCTCGGCCGCCTCCTGCATCCACCGGGTGTTGAGGGCCACGCCCTCGAACACGGACCGGACGAGGTCGGCCTGGGTCGGTGGCCATCGACGCGTTGAACCAGCCGCCCCGCAGCAGGTGGTTGTCGACCGGCGTGCGCTCGCCGTTGAGCCACGGCAGGAAGATGACCTTGCCGCTGCCCGGCGCGGCACGTGGCGGCCAGCGCGTTGAGCCGGTCGTAGACGTCGTCGGGCGCGTCGCCGTGCCATGCCGCCGTCGGGGAAGAGGAGGGCCTCGACGAGCCACGACAGGCACTTGCCGGCGGTGTCCTGCTCGGTGGCGACCCAGTAGCGGCCGGGGATGCCCGACGGCAGCGACGGTGATGTTCGACAGGATGTCGGTCTTCTTGAACGGCACGTGGCACGACATCCACGACGAGGTGCCGATGTAGAGGTGGCCCTCGAAGTCGCGGACCGCGCCCGAGCCGATGCCGGCCGACGCGGTGTCGCCGGTGCCGGCCACGACCTGCACGTGACGACCGAGCCCGAGCTCAGCTGCGGCGGCCTCGGTGAGCGTGCCGATGATCGACCCGGTGGGCACCAGCTCGGGCAGCTTGGCCCGGTCGACGCCGATCCAGTCGATCAGCTCGTCGTCGTAGCTGACGTGGTCGAGGTCGCGGTTGTCGGTGACCCAGTGGCCGACGATGGTGTCGTAGGACGCCACGGCCCGGCCGGTGAGCCGCAGGTTGAGGTAGTCCATCGGCTCGAGGAAGCTCGTGGCCGCGGCGTAGACCTCGGGGCGCTCGTGCTTGAGGAACAGCATCTGGCCGACCGGGTCCTTGCCCGTGCGAGAGGGCACGCCGCCGGTGACCCGCAGCCACTGGCGCAGCTTCCGGGCGTTGTAGCCGACCGTCGGCACCACCACGCCACCGCCGGCGGCCTGCTGCGCGTAGCGGGCCCCTCGGGTGTCCATCCAGCTGATGGCGTTGCCGATGTGGCGGCCGTCTGCGCCGACCGCGACCGTCGTCATCCACTGCGTCGTGATCGACACGGCGACGATGTCGTCGACCGGCACGAGCCCTCGGGCCAGCAGCCGGTGGGTGGCGGTGACGATGGTCGACCACCACTGGTCAGGGTCCTGCTCGACCCCGCCGTCGGGCAGCAGGATCAGGTCGTTGCGCTCGTACTCGTGCCCGATCACGTCGCCGTCGGTGGACACGAGCGCCACCTTCGGCCCGCCGGTGCCGAGGTCGACAGCCAGGGTGTGCGCGACGGGCGCGACGGCCTCGACGGTCTCGGTCATGCCCATCCCCTGGCCACGGTCTCCCCCTGTGTGCCTCGGTCTCCCGTAGGTCGGTCGACGCCGAAGCGGCACCACGCTAGTGCCGTGTCCGGGAGCGTTCGTGGGTGGCGCGCCGGGTGAGGATGGTCACGTGGAAACGACGCAGCGAGGGCCGATCCTGGCTGGCGAAGCACCGCACGTGCTTCGACGGCGGGCCACACCTCAGCGTGCCGGCTGCGGACGGCGGGTCGCCGGCAGGTGCATCGGTGTACCGTCCCCCGCCATGATCTGGGACCCCACCATCGACGTGCCGGCCATCGCCCCGCAGGCCCTGGCCTCCTTCGAGCGGATGGTGGGCGCGGTGGCGGCTGTCCCCCACCCCGAGATCGTGGAGCTCACCCGCCGCCGCATCGGGCAGGTCCACGGGGCCGGGGCGGAGGCCGACGACGTCTCGGCGGCCATGACCGGTGGGCCGGACCTGGCGGACGAGCAGGTGCGATCGCTGGCCACCTGGTCGATCTCGCCGCTGTTCACCACCGCCGAGCGGGCATGCCTCGGGTTCGCCGAGCAGTTCGTGGTGGACGTCGGGGCCATCGACGACGACGCAGCGCGACGAGCTCAAGGGCGCCCTCGGCGCGGACGTGTTCGAGTACGTCCAGGCGCTCTACGTGCTCGACCACGGGGTGCGCCTGGTCGCCGCTGTGCGCCAGATCTTCGGCGTCGAGCTGACCCCGGCGTCGCGTGCGGGCGGGGCCGCGGGTGAGGCGGGTGAGGGCATCTGGCCGACCATCGACGCGTTCCTGACGGAGGTCGGCCGCCTGTCGGCCCTCGATCCGCTGTTGACCGAGCTGATACGGCTGCGCGGAGCCCGAGCCCACGACTGCCGCCTGTGCCAGTCGCGGCGCAACCTCAGGGCGGTGTCGAGCGAGGGCGGCGAGCGGGCCATCGACGTGCTCGACGACTACGAGTCGAGCGACCTGCCCGAGCGTCAGAAGGTGGCGCTGCGGCTGACCGACGCCATCGTGTGGCAGCCGGCCTCGTTCCCGGCCGAGCTGGTCGAGCAGGTGCGAGCGGAGTTCAGCCCGGCCGAAGCGCTCGAGATCGTGCTCGACGTGGTGCGCAACGCGTCGAACAAGATCGCTGTCGCGCTGGGGGTCGACCAGGCCAACGTCACCGAGGGCGTCGAGTACTTCGACGTGCAGCCCGATGGCTCGCTGGTCTACGGCCTCTCGCGGTGATCACGGTTCCCTAACGTTCCGACAACGCGATCCACACCTCGGTCGGTCAGGTTGGCGGCCGAGGTCCTGGATGCGCCGGGCCACCTGGGAGCCGCCGCCATGACGACCGTTCGCGCCGCCGGGTCCACCGGGACCACCGGGACTGCCGGGGCTGGTCGAGGTGTCCGTAGAGGTGCCGGTGCTGCCGGTCCTGACCGAGGTGGTCGACGCAGTCGTCCGGCCGTCGTCGTCGGTGTGGTGGTCGTGGCGCTGGTGCTGATCGTGTCGGCCTGCCAGCCGCCGGTGCTGGCGCCGCCCCCGTCACTCGGTGCGGTCGGCAGCTGCGGTACCGGCGCAGGTCTCCCGCCGTGCTGCCCGTCGTCGGCCGCCGGGGTGTCGTGGTACGGCAACCTGCGCTACGGCCACGACGTCGACCAGGACATGGACCTCTACCTCGACGCCTACGTGCCGGCCGGCGCCACAGCATCGACTCCGGCGGTGGTGCTGGTGCACGGCGGCGGCCACGTGGGAGGCGACAAGTGCAACGGTTCGTCGGTGTCGGCCAAGATGGCCGCGGCCGGCATCGCGGTGTTCACCATCGAGTACCCGCTGGCCACCGCCACCCGGCCTACCTCAGCTGACACCGCGCCCGACACCCGACTGGCCGTGACGTGGGTGCGGGCCAACGCCGCCTCGTTCCGGGTCGATCCCACCCGGCTCGGGCTGTGGGGCACGTCGGCCGGCGTCGACATCGCCTACACCGCGGCGTACTCGGCGCAGCGCTCGGATCCCGGTGCGTCGGTGAAGGCGGTGGCCGGCTGGTCGGGCGTCTACGACTTCGTCGACGAGTACTACCGCGACCCGGCCAACGCCCAGCACGTCGACGCCGGCACCACCTACCTCGGCTGCGCGGACCTGGCCGACGCCGGTTGCTTCGCGCAGGCGCAGTACGTCTCGCCGATGTCGTACGTGGCCCACGACAGCCCGGCGTCGCTGGTGGTCACGAGCCGAAACAGCGCGGCTGGGTGCGAGTCGGTCGAACCCCAGAACTCGGTGCAGATGGTGAACGCGCTGAAGGCCAAGGGCGCGCCGGTCACGTTCCTCACCACCAACTTCTGCGGCCACGCCCTGGCGTACGGCGGCGGACAGGTGGATGCGCCGGCGTCGGGCACCGTGATCAACAACACCATCGCGTTCTTCCAGCAGGAGCTGGGCTCGTCGCCCAGCCCCCGCACGACACCTGCTCCGCTTCCGCCGCGCCTGGTCGGGGCGTCGATCGTGACTGCGACGTCGACCTGCGCTCCGCCGGTCGGATCGGGCATCACCTATGACGCCAACGTCGTGTACGGCACCGACTTCGGCAACCCGATCTACACCGACGTCTACAGGTCCGCGGCTGGCGGCTCGGGCCGGCCCGCGATCGTGCTGGTGCACGGCGGGGGTCACGTCGGCGGCGACAAGTGCGGCATGTCGGCCGCTGCGCTGCGCCTGGCCGGCGACGGCTACGTCGTGCTCTCGCTCAACTACCCGTTGGCCACCACCGCCCAGCCGACGTTCCCGAACCCCGTCTACGACGTCATGGATTCGGTGTCGTGGCTGAAGGGCCGCGCCGCCTCCTACGGCGTCGACCCGGCGCGGATCGCGCTCTGGGGAGGCTCGGCTGGCGGCAACCTGGCGCTGTCCGCCGCGCTCGCCGCGCCACTGGTGCAGCCGTCCTCGACGGTGAAGGCGGTCGTCAACTACTCGGGCACCACCGACGTGTTCGCCCTCGCCGGCGAGTACGCGGCCGCCGGGAGCACGACGGATCCGGATGCCAGCAGCTGGGCCAAGTACCTGGGGTGCACCGCTCCCGTCTCGCTGGTCTGGGACACCACTGCCGATGCCTGCTTCACCCGCTACCAGCAGGCGTCACCGGCCTTCCTGCTCGATCCGCTGGGTGGATCGCTGCCGGCCGGCCCCGCGGTGCTCAGCGCGACCTCGACTGCCTTCAGCGGCGACGGCACCTGTGAGATCGTGCCGCCCCGACAGGCCGAGCTCGTGCAGCTGCGAGGAGCGTTCGAAGGCCTGGTCACCCAGCAGCTCACCACCGACCAGTGCGCCCACGCCTTCGCCTACGTGAACACCCTCTACGCCCCGACCCTCACCTTCCTGCAGGGCCACGGCGTCTGACTCGTCCCGATCCGCAGTGTGAGGTCGTTGGCCAGGTTCGACTGGTCTCAGTCGAAGGGGAACATGGGGTCGACCTCGTCGGGTTCGGCTTCCGGGGGGAGGTCGTGGAGGTCGAAGGCGGTGAGGTGCTCGCCGATCGGGGCTCGCCACGGAATCGACCCGGGCGGCGGTTCGGGCTCGCCGGGGGCAGGGGGTGGCGGGTACCAGTGCCATTCGGTGTCGGTGCGTGCGATCCGCGCGCCGCGGTTGGTCTTCTCGGCGTGATGCTTCTCACAGAGCAGTTCGAGGTTCGCGTTCGACGTCGGGCCGCGCTTGGCGAAGTCGTGACGGTGATCGGCCTGCAACCTTCGCCTCCGTCGACATCCCGGGACGACGCATCTTCGGTCCCGGGCGCGGATGGCGTTGTCGACGGCCTTCCTGCGATGGCGGGTCATGGTGGCGTGGGCTCCGATGTCGACCAGGTCGTGGACGAGCACGTCGACCAACGCTTCGGGCAGGATCCGGCTCACCCAATCCACATCCACCGGTCCGACCCCGACGATCTCGCAGGTCTCCTTCGCAGTCGCGTAGCCCCGCTTGAGGGCGATCCCGTCGATCAGGACGCTCACGTTCCACTTCACCCGACCGGGCCGCACCTTCAACAAGGCATCCAGCTCGGACTCCGGCTCGGTCGACTCGGCCCCAGGGTCCGCAGTCCCGGTCGTGCCGGTGGACTCGGCCGCAGGTGCCGCGGACTCGGCCGCTGGCGCGGCAGTCCCCGTGGTCGTCGACTTCGGGTCGGGGGCGAGGGCGATGCCGAGGTGTTCGCCGGCGGTGGCGAGAGCGGCGAGCACGGCGTCGGCGCGGTAGGACTCCGATGGTTCGGTGATGCCGGCTTTGCGGGCCCGTTCGAAGATTGCTCTGGCGAACGCGTCGACCACCGGCGCGACCCGGGCCCATTCCTCGGGCAGGAACCTGGCTGCGATGGCTTGCATCTCGTCTTCGTCGAACTCGTTCCACCGACGTCTGGCCCGCAGTCGCTTCTTGCGCTCGGCGGGGTCTTCACCGGCTCGGGCCCCGGCCTTCGCTTTCGCCGCCCGATCCTTGGTGTCGGCGAGGTCGTGGGTCTTCTTGGCCTGGTCGACCAGGTCCTGTTCCGCGGTCGGGTCGACCGCCGCGGCGCCGGAGATGGCTTCCGCCTCACCCACCGACAGGTCGCCGTGGGCGAACGCGTCCGCGGTGACCGGCAGGCCCTTCATCCGGCGGGCTGTGTCGATGGCCTTCTTGGCGTCACCTTTCGAGGTGCCGTTCTGGCGGGCCAACCAGTCATCAGCGGACCCCGACTGCTTCGGGAACGAACGGCACGCATCGACGCGTTCCGCGAAACCGGCTTGCTTGGCGGTCAACCGGCGGATCACCGTGGCCAACCGCTCTACCGCCACGACTGCGTCAGCGCCGGTGTGCACCGCCGGATCGGTGATGTCGCACCACACCCCGACGACGCGTTCGACATCGGCCAGCGATGCCACAGCAGCGAGGGTGGGGGCGGAAGTGCTCACCCCATCAACGTACACAAACAGACGTTCGACCGCAAGCAGAAACATACTGAAATATCAAGAAATCTCTCACGGCGATCCGACCACCGGCGGTCGAAATCCGTCCACCCCCGCTGACCCTCACAGGTACGTTCCGGGCATGGATCGCTGCGACGCCTGCCCATTCGTCTACGACGACGTGGCCATCGCGGCACTCCCGACCCAGATCCGGACATGGGGTCGGATCCTCGCCGAGCACCTGCCGGCCGACGACCCACGGATCCGCACCAGGCCCGAGCCCGATGTGTGGTCCGCACTCGAGTACGCCTGCCACGTGCGCGACGTGCTCGGCGTGCAGCGGCAGCGGGTGGCCTTGGCCCTGGCCGAGGAGTCACCGACCTTCACGCCGATGGGCCGTGACGAGCGGGCCGACCGGGATCGCTACAACGACCAGGACCCGACCGTGGTGGCAGCAGAGGTCGTCACCGCGGCGGACCGGTTCGCCGCCGCGCTCGACCAGCTGACCCGGCTCGACTGGGAGCGCACCGGCATCTACACCTGGCCGACGACCGAGAGCCGCTCGCTGGCGTGGGTCGCTCGCCACACCCTGCACGAGTTGCGCCACCACACCGCCGACATCGATCGCGCCCTCAGCACTCCGTTCCCGGAGACCCCGACGCGGTGACAAGCCCGCGACCCGGGGGTCGCGGCTCGGCTACCGGTTCGGGAATTGGCCGGCCGCGTACACTCCCGCTCCGTGACCGATCCCTCCAGCAGCAGGACCGAGTTCGATCCGCAGGCGGTGCTCGACGAGCTCGAGGCCGGCCCCGACGACTACGTGAAGGTGGCGATCGTCGACATCGACGGCGTCCTGCGGGGCAAGTACCTCGACAAGGGCAAGTTCCTGTCGGCCACGAAGAGCGGGTTCGGGTTCTGCAACGTGGTGTTCGGGTGGGATTCGAGCGACCAGTGCTACGACAACACCACCTACACGAGCTGGCGCAGCGGCTATCCCGATGCCGAGGTGCGCATCGACCTGTCGACCTTCCGGCGCATCCCGTGGGAGGACGACCGCCCGTTCTTCCTCGGCGAGTTCGTGGCCGCCGACGGCGCTCCGTTGGGGGTCTGCCCCCGCCAGTTGCTGCGGCAGGTGATCGACCGCGTGGCCGATGCCGGCTACGAGGCAAAGGTCGGCATGGAGTTCGAGTGGTTCAACTTCGCCGAGTCACCGGCCACCGTGCGCGACAAGGATTACCGCAACCTGACGCCGCTGACGCCGGGGATGTTCGGCTACTCGATCCTGCGATCGACGCAGAACCAGCCGTTCTTCGATGCCCTCCTCAAGGACCTCCGGGCGTTCGACGTGCCGCTCGAGGGGCTGCACACCGAGACCGGCCCCGGCGTGCTCGAGGCAGCGATCCTCTACAGCGATGCGCTCGCGGCCGCGGACCGGGCCGTCCTGTTCAAGTCGTCGGCCAAGGAGATCGGGCACCGCTTCGGCATCCTCCCGACGTTCATGGCCCGGTGGAACACCGACCTGCCCGGCTGCAGCGGCCACGCCCATCAGAGCCTCTGGACGATCCCATCCGGTGGCTCGGGCGCTGACGACACGGGCGCGACCAACGCGTTCTTCGATCCCGACGACCCCCACCGGATGAGCGACACCTACCGCTCGTACCTGGCCGGCCAGCTGGTGCTGCTGCCCGACATCCTGGCCCTGCTGGCGCCGACGGTGAACAGCTACAAGCGGCTGGTCGACGGGTTCTGGGCCCCGACCACCCCGACGTGGGGCGTCGACAACCGGACGGTGGCCTGCCGGGTGATCCCGGGCAGCGCCGGATCGACCCGGCTCGAGACACGGGTGCCCGGGTCGGACGTGAACCCGTACCTGGCCGTGGCCGCGTGCCTGGCCGCCGGCCTGTGGGGCATCGAGCAGGGCCTCACGCTCGACGCGCCGGAGACCATCGGCAGCGGCTATGCGGTCGAAGGGGTCGAACGGCTGCCCCGCACGCTCCAGGAGGCCACGGCCCGGCTGGCCGCGTCGGTGCCGGTGCGCAAGATGCTGGGCGACGGGTTCGTCGACCACTACGTCGCCACCCGCGAATGGGAGTGGCGGCAGTACAGCGACGCCGTCACCGATTGGGAGCTGGCCCGCTACTTCGAGATCATCTGACGGATGGACGCCGTCGGACGGGAGCCCGCCTGCACCGCGCTCCCCGAGCCCGGCTGGGACGGGGTGCGCGACGGCCTCCTCGAACTGGCCCCCGGACGAACCGAGGCCGGGCCGACGCCGTTGGTGCTGGTCCCGCCGCTCTTCGGCGAGCGTGCCCTCGTGGATGCGTGCAGCCTCGTCCGCCACCTCGATCCCGATCGGCGGGTGGTCCTGCTCGACCTGCAGGGCCGATCGGGCCTCGAGCGACCGATCGACTCTGTGCGCGGCCTCACCGCCCACTACCTCGAGCGGCTGCGGGTCGCTGTCCCGACCGGACCGGTCGTGCTGGCCGGCCACTCGCTCGGTGGGGTCATCGCGCTCGAGATGGCCCGCCGCCTCGACGACGACGCAAGGGGACCTCATGGGGGACCGGCCGGCGCCCCCGCCGGCAGATCGGCTGAGGACGCGGCCGGCGGTCTGGCCCGGGAAGGTCCCGAGGGACGGGGTGGACCGGCCGGCGACGCAGCGGGCGGCGGACCGTCGGTCGAGCTCGTGGTGATGTTCGACTCGCGGGTCTCCGACGACCAGGTGGCGAGGGTGCGCGCCGTCGTCACGCGACCGCTGCGTCGGGCTCGCCAAGCGATCCGGTCCCGCAGAGGTGTCCCCGCCGACGTCGGGCGCGAGGTGAAGGCGGCCACCCGTCGGGCCTGGCTGGTCTACCGGCCCCGTCAGTACGCCGGGCGGGTCGTCTACCTCGCAGCCCGCGGCATCGAGGGGAAGCCCGAGGTCCTTCGGCGCTACGAGCTCTGGACGCCAGTGCTGCCGGCGGTCGAGGTGCGCGAGGTGGCCGGGGGCCACAGCGGCCCGGGGTCGCTGCTCGACGAGCCGCACGTCGCCGTCACCGCGGCAGTCCTCGAAGCGGCGCTGCTCGACCCCGGTCCTCAGCTGCGGCCGTAGGTGAGCGGCGCGCGGTAGGACCCACCCTGGAACGGACGCCCCGTCCGGCGGGCGAAGCGCCACTGGATCGAGATGCGGGCCGCCACCGGTCGGCTCGGGAGGTAGGGAACCGAGTGCTCCCAGTCGGCCTGGCACCGTCCGCCCATCACCAGCAGATCACCGGGCCCGGGGCCGAGGTCGTGGGTCGCTCCCTTGCCGGGCCCGTGGTCGTGGCGACTCGTCCTCCGCCGCAGCAGCCACGGCCGCTGGGCGCCGAGGCTCAGCACCCCGATGATCGTGTCGTCGAGCCACTTCATGTCGGTGTCGCGGTGGAACGCCTGCCCGTCCCGACCGTCGCGGTACTGGATCATCCCGAAGCCGGGGAACTGCGCCCGATAGGTGTGCTGGAGCACGCGGGTCGCCTCGGCCAGGGCCGGGTGGGGGAGCGGCTGGCCCGATCGCCACCCGGCGCCGAGCCGTCGCTCCTCGACGAAGTGGTCGTAGCGGAACAGTCGGCTGGTCTGCCAGGCGACGTCGTCGCGGAGCGCAGCGAAGAGGTCGTCGGCACCGACCATCCAGCCCCGGGCGACGTCGACCCACGCCCCGTCCCCGAGGTCGAGGCGCTCGAACGCGACGGCGCGATCGACGTGGATCGGGTCGGCAGTGCCGGAGCTGTCGGAAGGGTTCGGGCTCACGGCGAGATTGTGCCCCGGTCCCGACAGACTCGCCCGATGACGAACCACCTGACCGACACCGACGCGCTGGTCAGCGGCGTCGACCGGAGGGGCGGGAGACCCGCGTCCGAGGGCGGTCAACGAGGTGCTCGTCCTCCTGACCGAACAGGACGGCTGACCGGGCCGAACGGGAGGGCTGAACTGGCAGAATGCGCACATGACCCTCGACGACCTCGAGCTGCACAGGTTCAGCTTCCCGACCGCCATCACGTTCGGGGCCGGCGCCCGCCAGCTGCTCGTCGAGCACCTGCGGGCCCATGACGTCAGCCGCCCGCTGGTCGTCACCGACAAGGGCGTCGGCGCGTTGCCGATCTTCATCGACCTGGTGGCCAACCTGGCGGCCGGTGGCCTCGAGCCCGAGCCGTTCGACGGGGTGTGGGGCAACCCGGTGAAGTCGCAGGTCGAGGCCGGGGTCGCGGCGTTCACCGGCGCACGGTGCCGACTCGATCGTCGGTGTCGGCGGCGGTGCCGCGCTCGACGTGGCCAAGGCGATCGCTCTCATGGCCACCCATCCGGGCGACCTGTTCGAGTACGAGGACGAGATGCCCGGCGCCCGCCCCATCGGTCCGGTGCCGCACCTCGTGGCCATCCCGACCACCGCCGGCACCGGTAGCGAGGTCGGACGCAGCGCGGTGATCTCCGACGACGTCACCCACGTCAAGCGGATCATCTTCTCGCCGCACCTGCTGGCCGATGCCGTGCTGGCCGACCCGGAGCTCACCATCGAGCTGCCGGCGTCGATCACCGCGGCCACGGGCATCGACGCGCTGACCCACAACATCGAGGCCTACCTGGCCAAGGGCTACAACCCGATCTGCGACGGCATCGCGCTGGAAGGCCTGCGGCTCGGCGCCGCCCACCTGGCCCGCGCCGTCGCCCACCCGCACGACCTCGACGGCGCGGGGCGCCATGTTGATGAGCTCGATGATGGGGGCCATCGCCTTCCAGAAGGGGCTCGGGCTGGTGCACTCCACCGCCCACGCGCTCGGCACGGTGGCCGACCTGCACCACGGACTGGCCAACGCGGTGATGATCGACCACGCGCTGCCGTTCAACGTCGAGGTGTCGGCCCGGCGGTTCGTGGTGATGGCCCAGGCGGCCGATCTCGACGAGGCCACGCCCGAGTCGTTCCTGCGCTGGCTGGCCGACCTCAAGGCCGAGATCGGGTTGCCCCGCTCGCTGGTCGACACGGCGGTGCGGCCCGACGACCTCGAGCGGCTCTGCGACGTCGCCTTCGAGGACTCGTGCCACCTCAACAACCCGAGACCGGTCACCCGAGACGACTTCCGCCGGATCTTCCTCGAGGCCTTCGCATGAGCGCGTCGACCGGAACGTCATCGGCCGCACCCTCCCCGACCACCAGGCCGCTGCGCATCGGCGTCAGCGCCTGCTTCTTCCACGCCGATCCCGAGCGGCCGGTGTTCAAGGGCAAGACCCTGCTCTACGTCGAGGAGTCGATGCTCGACCTCGTCGGACGGGCCGGCGCGCTCGCGTTCATGATCCCCCGGCCCGTCAGCGGCGGTCCGCCGACCGGACCGACCGTCACCGACTACGTCGACCTGCTGGACGGGCTGCTGCTCGAGGGTGGGTCCGACGTCTGCCCCCGCACCTACGGCGAGGAGCCGCAGCGGCCCCAGTGGGAAGGCGACGAGATCCGCGATCGCTACGAGATCGAGCTGATCCACGCCTTCCACGACGCGGGCAAGCCGGTGCTCGGCATCTGCCGCGGCATCCAGATCCTGAACGTGGCCTTCGGCGGCACGCTCTACCAGGACATCGCCACCCAGGTGCCGGGAGCGGCAGGCCATCGCAACTGGGACATCTACGACACCAACCTCCACGAGATCGACATCGCCGCCGGCTCGCGTCTGGGCGATCTCTATCCAGGAGCCCGTCGAGTCACCGTCAACAGCGTCCACCACCAGGCGGTGAAGGACCTCGCCGACGGGTTCGTGGTCGAGGCCCGCTCGTCGACCGACGACATCATCGAGGCCGTCCGACTCCCCGGCGAGCGGTTCGTGGCCGCCGTGCAGTGGCACCCCGAGTTCACGCCCCCCGGCGCCGCCGACCAGATCGCGGCCGAGCCGGTGATCGACGACTTCCTGGCCGCGGCCGCCCTGGGTGCCACGGGCATCCACGTGCCGTGAAGGTCGTGAACCCGGCGACGGGTGAGCTGCTGACGAACGTGCTCGACGACACGGCCGAGACCATCGCCGAGAAGGTGGCGGCGGCCCGGGTGGCCCAGCCGCTGTGGGCGGCCCGTCCGGTCGACGAGCGCATCGAGATCATGCGGGCGTTCCGCGGTTGGGTCGTGAAGAAGGCCGACGAGCTGGCCGCACTGCTCACGTCGGAGACCGGCAAGCCCATCAGCCAGAGTCGCAACGAGCTGGCCCGTCTGCTGCCGCGCATCGACTTCTTCCTGAACCACACCGCGGCCACCCTCACCGACGACGTCGTGCTCGATGATCCCGAGGCGGGAGTCGCGCGAGGTGATCCGCCACGAGCCGCTCGGCGTCATCGCCAACATCTCGGCCTGGAACTACCCGTACTTCGTCGGGTCGAACGTGTTCGTCCCCGCGCTGCTGGCCGGCAACGCGGTGCTCTACAAGCCGTCCGAGCACGCCACGCGCACCGGGCCTGGCCATCGCCTCCATGCTCAACGACGCCGGCGTGCCCGTCGACGTGTTCAGCCTGGTGGCCGGGGACGGCGCGGTCGGGGCCGAGTTGCTCTCCCATCCGCTCGACGGCGTGTTCTTCACCGGCTCGTACGCCACCGGTCGCCGCATCGCCGAGTTGGTCGCCCCGCAGCTCGGGCACGTGCAGCTCGAGCTCGGCGGCAAGGACCCGGTCTACGTGTGCGACGACGTCGACGTGGCCGCTGCGGCCGAGGGGCTGGCCGACGGCGCGTTCTACAACAACGGCCAGAGCTGCTGCTCCGTCGAGCGCATCTACGTGCACGAGTCGATCCACGACGCGTTCGTCGAGCGGTTCGTGGCCACCGTCGAGGGCTTCGTCATGGGTGACCCGGTCGACGACGAGACCTACCTCGGGCCGCTCACCCGACCCGACCAGGCCGACGTGCTCGATGCCCAGGTGGCCGAAGCGGTGGCCAAGGGAGCGGACGGTCCGCGCCGGAGGCGCTCGGATCGACGGAAAGCCGGCGGGCACCGCGTGGTTCGCGCCCACGGTGCTCACCGGGGTCACCGCCGACATGGCTGTGATGCGCGACGAGAGCTTCGGCCCGATCATCGGCATCCAGTCGGTGGCCGACGACGACGAGGCGCTCGCATTGATGAACGACACCGCCTACGGCCTCACCGCCGGCGTCTACGCGGTGGACGAGGACCGGGCGGCGGCCATCCTCGGCCAGGTCCGCGCCGGTTCGGCCTACTGGAACTGCTGCGACCGGGTGAGCCCCCGCCTGCCCTGGTCCGGCCGCGGCCACTCCGGCATGGGCTCCACCCTCGGCACCTCCGGCATCCTCGCCTTCACCCACCCCAAGGCCTGGCACCTCCGCTCCCCGAGCTGACGACGAGTTCGGGGTTTCACCTACGATCGCCGGCATGAGCGAACCAGCCAGCGAGTCAGGTGCCGAGCACGATGTGGTGACGGTCGAGCGGGTCATCCCGGCGGCACCGGAGGCGATCTTCGACCTGTTGGCCGACCCGAGCCGCCACCAGGAGATCGACGGGTCCGGCACCGTGCGCGAGGCCAAGGGCGGCTCAGAGCGCCTCGCACTGGGCAGCACCTTCGGCATGTCGATGAAGATGGGCCTGCCCTATTCGATGGTCAGCACGGTGATCGAGTTCGACGAGAACCGGCTGATCGCGTGGCAGACCACCGGTCCGACCGCCATCGGCAAGCACCTCGGCGGGCGCATCTGGCGCTACGAGCTCGAGCCGGTAGAGGGTGGCACCAAGGTCAGCGAGAGCTGGGACATCCGCCACGAGTCGGCCTTCACCAAGCCGGTCGTCCGCATGGCCGAGGACAAGACCCGCAAGAACCTGGCCGCCACCCTCGAGCGCATCGAGACCGTCGTCACCGCCTGATCGGTACCCGCCCGAACCAGCTGATCAGGCGTGCTCGCTGGATCGGTGGGGGTCGATCAGCGGGTCGTCGCAGGGGTGGCACTCGAGCTCGAGCGTCGAGTGCCCGATGCCGAAGCGTTCGGCCAGCATGCCCTTGAGCTCGTCGCCCCGCTCCTGGGCCTGGTGCAGCGTCACCTCGCCGGCCAGCACGACGTGGGCGGACAGGGCCGGCTCGTCGGACGCCACGCTCCAGAGGTGCACGTGGTGGACGGCCTCGACCGCGTCCTCGTCCTCGATGGCCGCCCGCACGACGTCGGGATCGATGTCCCGTGGCGTGCCTTCGAGCAGCACGTTGGTGGTGTCGCGCAGCAGGCCCCAGCACGACCAGAGCACGAGCAGCGAGACGAGGATCGACACGAACGGGTCGACCCGGTCGGCGTTCCAGACCAGCACGGCGACACCGGCCACGATGGCGGCCACCGACCCGGCCGCGTCGGACGCCATGTGCAGGAACGCCCCGCGCATGTTGAGGCTCGACCCCCTCGACCGCCAGAGCACCACGGCGCTGCCGAGGTTCACGAGCAGGCCCAGCGACGCGACCACGATCACGCCACCGCCCTTCACGTCCACCGGTCGATCGAGTCGCCCGACGGCTTCGACGATGATCCACACCGACACCCCGACGAGCAGCAGCCCGTTGACCTGCGCGCCGAGCACCTCGGCCCGCTTCAGCCCGAAGCTGTGGCGGGTGGTGGCCGGCCGGTTCATCAGGGTCTGGGCCACCAGGGCGATGGCCAGGCCCACCACGTCGGACGCCATGTGGGCGGCGTCGGCCAGCAGCGCCAGCGAGTTGAAGGCGATGCCACCGACGATCTCGGCCACCAGGAACCCGGCGTTGGCGACGAGGGCGATCAGCAACGCCCGTCGCTGGCGAGCCCGCTCGATGGCGGTGCCGCCGGCTGCTGGAGCGTGCCCGGGGGCATGTTCGTGACCATGGCGGTGGCGGTGCTCGGGCACGTCGGCAGCGTACGTCGGTCCGTGCCCACAGGACGCCGGTGCGTGCCCGCGGCCGGATGGTGCGTGCCCGCGGCCGGCTGGTGCGTGCCCGCGGCCGGCTGGTGCGTGCCCGCGGCAGAGGCTCCGACTAGGGTGGCGTGCCAGGGGCCGGCGGGCGGTGTACATTACGGAACCGTTACGTTTGTCGCGGACCTGAGATGTTTCAGCTCCACGTCAGGACCAGCGAGACCAGCGAGGGAACCCCGCTCCACATGCTCCGCACCCGCAGACGCACGTCCCCGCAACTGATCGCCGCGCTCGTGGCCATCGCTGCCCTCTGCGCCGCACTCGTCGGCCCGGCCATCCCGGCGTCGGCCGCGTCGGCCGCATCCAGCAACGATCCGGCCACCGAGCGGGAACAGGTCCGCAAGAAGAAGGCTGACGTGGCGGGCCAGATCGACACGCTGAACGCCACCAGCGACCAGGTCAACGCGGCGCTCGACGCTCTCGACGCGAACGTCCGCGGCGCCCAGGCCCAGGCCAACGACGCCCAGCGCGCGGCAGACGCCGCGCAGCACGAGGCGGACGAGGCCCAGCGCCAGGCCGATGAGGCCCAGGCGAGCATCGACGAGCTCAAGGGTCGGGTCGCCGACGCGGCGGTCGAGGCCTACGTGCATCCGCCCGGTGACGCCGCGCTGCAGGTGTTCGAGCAGGAGAGCGCCAACGAGGCGGTCACCAAGTCGCAGATGCTCACCGTCGCCAACGGCAACAACTTCGATGTCGTCGACCAGTTCAAGGCGGCCAAGCAGACCCTCGAGGTGGCCCGTGACGCGGCGGCCAAGGCGCAGGCCCAGGCCGCGGCCCGAGCCTCGACCCTGGCCGAGAAGGCCGACGGGCTGAAGCAGGCCCGAGCCCAGCAGGCGCAGGTCGCCGCCAGTGTCGACGCCCGCATCAGCGACAAGCTGGCCGAGTCGGCTGCGCTGGCCTCGCTCGACAAGAACCTCTCCGATCAGATCGCACGCGACCAGGCCGTCCTCGCGGCCAAGGTCACCAAGGTCACGTCCTCCGGTGGTGGCGGTGGTGGTGGCGGTGGCGGCAGCAGCAGCGGACCCTCCGGTCCGGTCCGCGTCCCCGGTCCCATCGCGCTCAGCACCGTCGGAGGCATCACCGTGGCCAGCTCGATCGCCGGTCAGCTCGGACAGCTGCTGAGCGCGGCAGCGGCTGACGGGATCAAGCTCGGTGGCGGTGGCTATCGCGACTCGGCCTCGCAGATCGCGTTGCGCAAGGCCCACTGCGGCACCAGCGACTACGCCATCTACCAGATGCCGGCCTCGCAATGCCACCCACCGACGGCGCCCCCGGGCCAGTCCATGCACGAGCAGGGCCTGGCCATCGACTTCACCTACAACGGCAGCACGATCGGTAGCCACAGCTCTCCGGCCTGGCAGTGGCTGAGCGCCAATGCCGGCAGCTTCGGCTTCCGGAACCTGGCCAGCGAACCCTGGCACTGGTCCACCAACGGCAACTGATCCGTCAGGGCGCGTCAGGCGGGCAGTTCGGCGTGCTGGCGGATCCAGGTGTGCATGGCGATGCCCGAGGCCACGCCGGCGTTGATCGAGCGGGTCGACCCGAACTGGGCTATCGAGCACGTCATCCTTCAGCGCGTCGCGGCACGTGTCGGAGAGCCCCGGCCCCTCCTGACCGAACACCAGCACGCAGGCCTTCGGCAGCGCAACGGTCTCGAGCGGCACCGAGCCGGGCAGGTTGTCGATGCCGATGAGCGGCAGGTGCTGGTCGCCCGCCCAGGCCACGAGGTCGTCGATGGTCGGGTGGTGCTGCACGTGCTGGTACCGGTCGGTCACCATGGCTCCCCGCCGGTTCCAGCGGCGACGACCGACGATGTGCACGCCGGTGGCCAGGAAGGCGTTGGCGTTCCGCACGATGGCACCGATGTTCATGTCGTGTTGCCAGTTCTCGATGGCGACGTGGAACGGGTGCCGGCGGCGGTCGAGGTCGGCGACGATCGCGGCCCTGGTCCAGTAGCGGTAGCGGTCGGCGACGTTGCGCCGGTCGCCGTCGCGCAGCAGGTCGGGATCGAACCGCGGGTCGTCGGGTGCCGGCCCCACCCAGGGACCGACGCCGATCTCGGGCCGGTCCGCCTCCGGCGGGCCGGACGGTGGCGTGTCGGCGTCAGGCGTCGTGATGGCGATCGCGCAGGCCGGGGCAGCCGCGCAGTACCTGGTAGGCGTACATCCCGGCGATCGAGAGGCTGATCACCGCGATCAGGCCCCCGAGATCGGGCCCGACCGCCAGGGTCACCAGCGTGGTCAGCACGACGGCCACGACCAGAGCGGTGGCGCTCTTGAGGACCGGGTGGGAGGTCGTGTGGCCGCTCTCGCCGATGGACTCCCGGACGATGGGGTCGTGGGCCGCGACGGGGCTGGCGGGATCGGCCGCGACGGGGATCTCGTCGAACAGCTCGAGCAGGTCGGGCGCCTCGGCGCGGAGGTGCGCTTCGATGTCGGCCAACTGGCGCTCTTCGTGGTGATCGAGCATCGCTGCTGATGGTGCCACGATTCGCGGCATCGTGCTCAGGCCGGCGAAGGATCTGCCCGAACGGCCGGCGTCGACCATCGGCCAGTACCGTCAGGCCAGGGCGAGGAGGACGGCGGCGCTGGCAGCCAGAGCCAGGCCCGCGGTCTGCACCCGGCGGAGCCGCTCGCCGAGCACGACCTGGGCCAGCAGCACCGTGGCGGCGGGATAGAGGGCGACGATCACCGCCACCAGCGAGACCAGGCCCTGCCGCACGGCCAGCAGGTACAGGATGTTGGCGATCATGTCGCCGGCCCCGGCCGCGATGACCAGACGGCGGATGCCGGGCGTGGGGCGCATCGAGCGGCCGGAGAGGAACATCACCGTGCCGAGCACCGCCACCGACACCACCCGGGCGCTGAGCAGCGGCCACAGCCCGGCGGTGGACGAGGTGCGGCTCAGCAGCACGAAGAACCCGCCGAACGCGGCGCCGGCCACGAGCGCCAGCACGAGCGGATGGCCGAAGCCCCGGTGCGACTCGGGGGCGGGTTCGATGCGGCCCTCCCGGCTGACCAGGTAGACCGCGGTCACCGCGATGCCGATGCCGATCAGCGCCGGGAGCGAGAGGTGCTCGCCGAGCCCGAGCCCGACGACCACCGGCAGGGCTGCACCGAAGAGCGCGGCCACCGGAGCGACGACGCTCATCGCGCCCCGCGACAGGGCCCGGTAGAAGAGGATCACGCCGCCACCCCCGAGGGCTCCGGCCAGTCCGCCGTAGAGCAGGTCGGCTGGTCGGGGCGACGCGGCCGGGAGCAGCGGGATGGCGACGATCAGCAGCACCAGGCCGACGAGGTGGGCGAACAGCGTGACCGCCATGGGGGAGGTGCGTCGGGCCGCGACACCGCCGAAGAAGTCGGCGGTGCCATAGACGACGGCGGCGCTGAGGGCGAGGATGGCAGTCATGGCGGGTGCTCAGGTCTGGATCGGTGGGACGATTGGCGCTCCGGTCGGTACACTGACCTGTCCGGTACAACAGACGATCATAGCGCTCTATTGCACCAAGGGTTCAACAGAATGACCGAAACCCCCGGAACAGAACCGTCCGACGTCACCGAGACGGTCGACGCGTCCAGCGCCACCATCTCGACCGTCGCCCGCAACGTTCGGGCCCTGCGCACCGAGCAGTCCTGGACGCTCGACGAGCTGGCCGGCCGGTCGGGCGTGAGCAAGGGGATGCTCGTGCAGATCGAGCAGAACCGCACGAACCCGTCCATCGGCACGCTCTGTCGCATCGCCGAGGCGTTCGGCGTGTCGCTGGCCTCGCTGGTCGAGCTGGGCCGGTCGCCCGCGGTGCGCCTGGTCGGTCCCGACGACGCGGCCGAGCTGTGGCACGGCAAGCCGGGCAGCGTCGGCAAGCTCCTGATCGGCAGCGATCGCCGTGAGCACCTCGAGCTCTGGGACTGGCGCATGACCCCGGGCGACGGCTACCCCTCGCAGGACCACCTTCCGGGCACCAGGGAGATGCTGCACGTCCAAGAGGGCACGCTCACCCTCTCGGTCGACGGTGTCGACCACGTGGTGCCCGCCGGCTCGTCGGTGCTGTTCGAGGCCGACCGTCCACACGGCTACGCCAACAAGGGTCGCAAGGTGCTGCGGTTCACGATGGTGGCCTCGGCGCCGGCCGGTCAGTACGACCGCCGTGACGGCGCCGTCCACGGCTCGGCGACCTGACGGCCGGCGATCTGACGCGACGTCAGATCGCCTACCATCGGCGCGACATCGAATCAGGGGGATCTGCCGTGGACGTCAACGACCTCATCGAGATCGAGGCCATCAAGCGGGTGAAGTACCGCTACATGCGCACGCTCGACCAGAAGCTGTGGGACGAGATGGCCACGTGCTTCACCGACGACGCGGTCGCCGCGTACAGCGGGGGCAAGTACCGCTACGAGGGGCGCGAGGCCATCCTCGAGTTCCTCTCCACGTCGATGGGAGCCGAGACGTTCCTCTCCGCCCACCGCGTCCACCAGCCCGAGATCGACCTCACGTCGCCGACCACGGCGGTGGGCACCTGGGCCATGGACGATGTCGTGGTGATGACCGACTGGGACCTGACCATCCGCGGCGCCGCGTTCTACGAAGACCGCTACGAGAAGGTCGACGGCGAGTGGAAGATCGCATCGACCGGATACAAGCGCTCCTACGAGGAGATGCAGAACCGGGCCGACGTGCCGGGCCTCAAGCTCACCGCCAGCTGGTGGGCCACCGGCGGCGTCAGCGACATCAACGTCTGAGGTTCGGCACCGCCGATCGCGTGGGCTGATCTGCGTCGGGGCGGAGGCCGGGAGTAGGTTCCGGGCATGAGCGACACGTCCGATCACACGCCCCCCACCGTCGAAGAGCTCGAGGCCGAGCTCGAAGAGGTCGAGGAGTCGATCCACAAGGCCAAGGAGTCCGAGCGCGAGGCCGAAGAGGGCGAGCGCCCCAAGGACTGGACCTGATCGACCTTCCTCGGACGAGCTGGCCTGATCAGCCAGGCTTCGGCTCGCGGTGCGGCACCCGGTCGCGGCCGAGTGGTTCGCCGATCAGGGGCGGTTCGGCGGCCAGGGCCTCGAAGGCGCCGGTGCACATGGTCGTGAAGATGTCGACCAGCTCGCGTCGGGGCATGCGGCGGATCACCCAGCAGTCGATGAGCCCGTCGAGCCCGGTGAGCAGGATGCTGGCCGCCGCGATGGCGGTGCGCACGTCGAGGTCGTAGGTCTCTGCGGCGCGGTGGCCGTAGAACTCGCTGACCGTGGCGTGCATGCGCCGGCTGCGGTCCTGCACGGGACCCGACACCGGTCCCGCCTGCATGATCATGGTGATGACCGAGCCGCGTTCGGCCAGCCGGTCGAGCCAGGCGGTGAGCGACGCCCGGATGCCGCCTTCGAACGTGTCGGCGCCGCGCAGGGCGGATCGCACCCGGGCGCCGAGCTCGGTCATCTCCCGGTCGTGCACGGCCAACAGCAGCTCGTCGGCGTTGTCGAAGTAGCGGTAGCCGAGCGCCTTGCTCACCCCGGCCCGGGCGGCGACGCCCTCCATGGTGACGGCCTCGGGCCCGCTCTCGCCCAGCAGCACGACGGCCACGTCGAGCAGGTGCGTGCGCCGATCCGCAGCGGAGAGCCGACGTCGGGTGCCCGGGGTCGTCGCCACCCGTGCGACCCTACTGGCATGCTCTGGTGATGGCCGCCACGTCGGGGACGATCGGGACCACGCCGGGCGGCATCGAGATCGCGGCGTGGATCTTCAAGGCCCGGCCCGACATGTGGGACGTCGAGGACTGGCTCGGAAGCGGCGAGCCCGCCGGGTCCTGGCGGATGGCCGACGGACCGCGCGTCGCCCTCGTGGCTCCGGGGCAGCGGTGCTTCCTGTGGGTCACCGGCCCGGCGGGCGGCCGACCCACGCCCGGCATCTGGGCGTGGGGGACGGTGACCGGTGAGGTCTTCGACCAGACGGGCGACATGGACGACCCCCGCTGGACCGATCGGGCGGCGCAGCGCCAGGAGCGGCCGTTCGCCCCCGTCGAGCTCACGGTCCTGGCCGAGCCGATCCCGCGGGCCGAGCTGCGGCTCGATCCCCGCTTCTCCCGCTGCGAGATCCTTCGGGCCCCTCGGGTGGGCAACCCGGTGGTCGTGTCGCCGCAAGAGCTCGAGGCGCTCGACGAGTGGATCGATCGGTGACGTCCCCCGGATCGTTGCCGCGGCGCTAGGCGCGGGTGGCGCGGTCCCGCTGGGCCCGGCGCCCGCTGGTGTACGAGCCGACGTCGATGACGAAGGCGAACGCCACCACGACCCACCCGAAACCGTGCACACCGGCCAGGGGGGCGTAGCAGACGGCCCATGCCAACGTCGTCCACGGGAGGATGAAGAACCCCAACAAGGCGATCCAGAAGCTGTCGAACGCGGCCGACATGCGGTCGTTGGCGAACAGCCACGCCATGACGATGGCGAAGCGGGGCGAGATCCACGCGAACAGGGCGACGATGCAGCACATGGGCACGGCCTTTCGTGGTGACGGCACCCGATCGGTGAGAGGTCCCGACGTCGACCAGGTTGCAGGGACCCTATAAGGCCATCCTCTGTCCGGACGACACGTGCCCGGTGGTGATCGACGGATGTCGTGCACCCCGGACAGCGGGCACCTCGACCAGGCCTGCACCATGGCCGATGTCCGCAGGTCGTCGCCTTCCCCCCCAGGCCCGCGCGCGGTCGATCCGACGTCGTCGCCCGGGAATCGATAGAACTACGGGCGCTATGACGTACGACGTCAGGCCGAACGGGTCAGGATGACCAGGCCCGTCGTCTCGATTCTGGGGGGAACCATGCAGAGCAGCGGCTCAGTACGTCGAGGTGCGATCGCGATCGTCCTCGTCCTTGCGTTCGTGGCGGGAGCGTGCGGCTCCAGTTCGTCGAGCGACTCGGGCAGCAGTCCGCCCGGCTCGGCGGGCGGCGTCTCCACCGACGTCACCATCGCCAACACGGGGACACCCAAGCTCGGCGGCACCCTGACCTACGCCCTGGCCGCCGAGAGCGACGGCTGGAACCCCACCAAGAACCGGTGGTCGGGCGACGGCACCATGGTCGGCCTGGCCATCTACGACCCGCTGGCCGCCTACGACGAGAACGCCGTGGCCCAGCCGTACCTGGCCGAGTCGTTCACCCCGAGCACCGACTTCAGGGAGTGGACGATCACGCTGCGCAGCGGCGTCACGTTCCAGGACGGATCGCCGCTCGACGCCTCGGTGCTCAAGACGATCTTCGAGACGCACCTCGCCTCGCCGCTCACCGCGCCGGCGCTGGGCGACCTCGACACGGTGACGGCCACCGGCCCGCTCACCGCGGTGTTCAAGATGAAGGCGCCGTGGGCCACGTTCCCGTCGTCGCTGACCGGGCAGCTCGGCATGGTGCCCAGCCCGAAGACCCTGGCCGACGAGAGCGGCACGGCGCTGCCCATCGGCACCGGCCCGTTCAAGATGACGGCCTGGCAGACCGGTGACACCGTCACGACCGTCAAGAACGACACCTACTGGCGCAAGGACGCGAGCGGCACGCAGCTGCCGTACCTCGGCGGCGTGACGTTCAAGGTCGTGCCCGAGTTCCAGACGAAGATCAACGCGGTCATCACCGGCGACGTCGACATGGCGGCCACCTCGGTGCCCGAAGGCGTGATCCCCGCCCGCAAGGCCGCGGACGAGGGCAAGATCCAGCTCGTCGAGAACCAGGGCGAGACCGAGGAGGCATTCGTGATGCTCAACGGCGCCCAGGCGCCGTTCGACAGCCTCACCGCCCGCCAGGCCATGGCCTACGCGACCGACCAGGCCGCGTACATCGCCGCCGTCGACCTGGGCAACACCCAGCCGGTGCACACCGTCTTCCGTGAGGGCACGCCGTTCTACACCGACTCTCCCTATCCCGAGTTCAACCTCGAGAAGGCGACCGACCTGGTCAAGCAGTACGAGCAGGAGTCGGGCCAGCCGCTGGCGTTCACCCTGCGCTCGGACAGCACCGCCCAGGGCAGCCAGCAGGCCCAGTTCCTGAAGGCGCTGTATGAGGCGGCCGGCATGAAGGTCGACATCAAGCTCGAGGACCAGGCCACGCTGATCATCTCGGCGGTCACGGGCGACTACCAGGCCACCACCTGGGGGCAGTTCGGCTCGCCCGACCCCGACTACGACTACCTGTGGTGGATCTCCGACAACGCGGCGCCCAAGGGCCAGCTGGGACTCAACATCGCCCGCAACAAGGACCCGCAGGTCGACGCCGCGCTCAAGGCGGCCCGGGCCACCACCGACCTGGCGACCCGGCAGAAGAACTACGCCATCGTCAGCGATCGGCTCAACGAGGACCTGCCCTACATCTGGCTGGCCCGCGGGCACTACATCACCGTGGCCACCAACGAGGTGCGGGGCCTCACCCAGGGCCCCCTGCCCGATGGTCAGCCCTCGTATCCGCAGGGCGGCCCCGGCGGCTTCGCCAACGCCATCCGTCTCACCCAGACCTGGTTCGACCGCTAGCGCGTCGAGGTCGGTCGGTCGATCGATCGACCACATCCCTACAGCTACCGAACCTGTCCTCTGTCGGCGCCCGATCGGGCGTCCGGCGGGGACAGGTTCGCGTTCGGGATCGTCAGGGGTCGCGGGGGCGGTTGGTCCAGCCGCGGCCGTCCTGGCCGCTGCGGTACCAGCCACCCGCGGCGTAGGTGCCGCCGTCGCAGTGGATGGTGGTGCCGGTGACGAAGCTCGACAGGTCCGACGCCAGGAAGACGGCCGCGCCCGCGGGGTCGCTGGGCTCGCCCAACCGCCCCATCGGCACCCAGGTCGGGATCCGATCCTCGTCCTCCTCGGTGAGCCACTTCTCGTAGGGCAGCTGCAGCGATCGGGTCACGTCCGGCGCGATGTCGTTGACGCGGATGGCGTGTCGACCCACGTCCAGCGCGAGGCTGCGACCGAACTGGGTCACCGCGGCCTTGTACGCGGCGTACACCGGGTGGTGGGGGATGCCGCGGAAGGCCTCGACGGTGGTGAGGTTGATGATGCTGCCGCCGTCGCCCTGCTCGATCATCGGTGGCAGCGCGGCGTGGGTCATGCGCAGCACGTGCTGCAGGTTCACCGCGAACAGGTCCTGCCACTCGTCCTCGGTGGTGTCGACGAAGGCCCGACCCGGGTGCACGAAGTGGCCCACGTTGTTGACCACCACGTCGAGCCGGCCGTGGCGCTCGACGGCGGTGCCGATGACGAGCGGACCGATGCCGGCGTCACGGACGTCCGCAGTCAGTCCGGACGACGGGGAAGACGCCGACCACCCCGACGAACCGGCCGACTCGCGGAGCGCGGCCACGGTGGCATCGGTGCGGTCACGGTCGATGTCGACGACCAGCACCGTTGCCCCGTGCGCGGCGAACGCCTCGCTGATGCCGCGGCCGATGCCCCCGGCTCCGCCGGTGACGACGGCGACCTTGCCGGCCAGGAGGGGTCCGACCCCGGGCTCGACCACGGGCATGTCCCTACTCGGGGGCGACCGACATGAAGTCGGTGAAGCCCGACGGCGCATGGGCTCCGACGGTGGCGTGTTCGAACAGTCCCCAGCCGACGGCGTCGCCGATCGTGGCCTTGCCGACGTGGTCCTTCATGCCGAACGGCAGGCGGGCCACGAGTGCCGGGTCGTTCATGTCGACATCGAACCGTTCGACCCACTCGCGGCCCTTCCACTGGCCGTGGCCCCAGTCGGGATCGCCGCCGTAGCCGGGTCCCGCCATCAGGGCGACGTAGCCCTTGCCGTCGTTCACCGTCTCGACCTCCATGGTGAACGGCGTGCCGTCGGGCTCGGTCAGCGACACGGTGGTGCCGATCGGGTCGCGGGTGCCGGGTCGGTAGTGCGTGGCGAACCGGGGCCAGCCGAGCTGCTCGGTCGGGCGACCGGCTTCGGCCGGCCACACCCGCACGGCCTCGTTGAGGATGCGATGGCCGACCGCGTCCTCCTGGGCGATGAGCACGATGGCGTAGTCGTCGAAGCGCACGGGGATGTACATCCACCAGAAGCCGTAGTTCGGGATCGGCCTCGGCCGCGGCGCGCCCGGCCGGCTCGGGTTCGCCCACCGGGCGGATGCCCCAGGAGCGGTCGCGGGTGCCGACCCAGGTGTCGTCGGTGACGTCCCACGTCTGGTCGTCGACCGTGATGGAGCCCGACCAGGTGCCGACCTGGGCGAAGCGGCAGGCGTCGAGGATGGCCTTGACGCCGACCCGCATGACGTGGGCCGGCTCCTCGACCGCGGGGAACGAACCCGTCCAGGTGATGTCGACCTGGAGGCCGAGCTCGGGCGTGTCGCACACGATGCGGACGCTCTGGAGCGGCTCGATGATCTCGATGCGATAGGCGCCCACGCTCGGGTGCAGCCGGTCGTCGGCCGCGCCCTCGCCGATGGCGTCGGACATGCGCACGGTCACCTGGCGATCGCCGGCCCGCACCGTCACGTAGCCGTCGGTCACCCCGAGGTTCGGGTAGATGCCGAAGCCGCTGACCACGAACACCTCGCCCGTGCGGTCGTGCGCGTTGAAGTAGTAGCGGTCGTACGCGTTCCGGTCGCTCGAGACCACGCGGTCCATGGTGAGGGGCGCCTGATGGATCGGATATTCGTCGAGGGGATGCATGACGGCGACGCTAACGCGATCTCTGACGCCTCGTCAGGAAACCGTCACGTCCCCCCACCCGTTCTTGCGTAGGTAATCCCCGGTTCGGCCCGGGGAACCTACGCAAGTTCGGCTGGGGTGGTCAGCGGGTGAGGCGGACGGGGAGGGACTTGAGCGCGTTGTTGAGGTTGGAGCGCTGGCGGCGGGGCTCGCCGGTGAGCTCGATCGTCGGAGAACGTGTCGAGCAGCTCGTCGAAGAAGACCCGACCCTCGAGCCGGGCGAGGTGCACCCCGAGGCAGAAGTGCTCGGCGATGCCGAACGACAGGTGCGGGTTGGGGCTGCGGTGGATGTCGAACGACTGCGGGTCGGCGAACACGTCCTCGTCGCGGTTGGCCGAGGTGTAGATCATCGCCACCTTGTCGCCGGCGACGATGGCCTGCCCCGACAGCTCGGTGTCCTCGGACGCGGTGCGGCGGAAGTAGTGCAGCGGGTTGGCCCAGCGCAGCATCTCCTCCACGGCCCCCGGGATCAGCGAGCGGTCGGCCCGAAGCTCGGCCAGCTGATCGGGGTGCTGCAACAGGGCCAGCAGCCCCGACGACAGCATCGTCCGGCTCGTGTCGTTGCCGGCCACGATCAGCTGCACGAAGAAGCTGCCGATGCCCATGTCGTCCATCGGCTGGCCGTCGACCTCGGTGGCCAGCATCACCGTCATCAGGTCCTCGCGGGGATCGGCGCGGCGCTCGTTGGCCAGGCCGATGGCGTACATGGCCAGCTGGATGCTGCCCTCCATCGATCCGTCGTCGCCCTGCGATTCGTCGATGGCCGCGATCTCGTCGTCCTGCCCCCCGGTGATGCGCTCGGCCCAGTGGTGGATGTTCGGGCGATCCACGACGGGGATGCCCACCAGCTCGCCGATGATCTGGGTCGGCAGCGGCGCGCACACGTCGTGGACGAAGTCGACCTCGCCGCGCTCGGCGACCTGGTCGGCCGCGTCGGCCATGATCGCCCGGCACTGGGCGCGGATCGTGTCCTCGATGCCGGCCATCACGCGGGCCTTGAAGTGCGGGGCCACGTTGCGTCGGTAGTCGACGTGGCGCGGCGGGTCCATCGACAGGATCATGTCCTGCATCATCGCCAGCTGGTCGGCGTCGAGGTCTTCGAGCACCACGCCACCCTGGGCGGCCGAGAACAGGAGGGGATGGCGGGCGACGTGGACCACGTCGGCGTGGCGCAGCACCGCCCAGTAGCCCGGCTCATCGGGCATCTCCTGCCACCACACGGGCTGTTCGCGGCGCAGCTGGGCGAACGTCTCGTGCGGAGGGCCGGCCACGTAGCCGTCCGGGTCGTACAGGTCGATCGTCATGCATCCCCCTGGTCGTCAGCCGTCATCATGGCAACTGACGTGACCGCGGGCACGCGACAGGACTACGGTTGCACGAACTGCGCAACCTGGCGAAGCCCGGTGCAGGGGATTGGGGAAGATCTGATGGGGGATGTCATGGGGGCACCCGCGCCCGGCACGGCAGTGTCGGAGCAGGCTCCGCTCACACTCGACAGGTGCCTGCGTTGGGTGGTGGCCACCTTCTCGTTCACGACGGCGGCGATCCACTTCGCCTACACCCCGGCGCACCTCGGCGAGGACTGGGCCCACGGCCTCGTTCTTCCTCCTGATCGGGTGGGTCGCAGTGGTCTTCGGCATCCTCGTGCTCGTCCGCCCCCGCCGCTGGGTGTGGGCCGGCGGGCTGCTCCTCAACCTCGGCATCTTCGTGACCTGGGCCGTGTCCCGCTCATCGGGGCTGCCCTTCGGTCCCACTGCGCTGCGCCACGAGGCGGTCGGTTCCCCCGACCTCCTGTGCGCCGTGCTCGAGGGCACGATCGTCGTGATCGCTGCGGTCCAGCTCCTGTTCGGCCCGGCGCTCGCCCGTCGCACGTTCGAGCGTGAGCTCTTCTGGGGTCTGACCGCGGTGCCCGTCGCGGCCGCGGTGATCGTCGGGTCCCTGGCGATGACCCCGGCCTGGGCCGGGACCCACAGCCACGTCGACGCCGCCGGTGGCCACGACCACGGTGCGGCCACCGCCACGTTGGCCGGCACCACGCCGTGCGAGCTGTCGGGCCCGCCGAGCTCGGAGGGCCAGGCGTCTGCCGACGCCGAGGGTCACAGCCACCGCGGCCCCGCCCTGCAGGAACCCCTCACCCGGGACGAGCGCATCGCCCTCGAGGCCCAGCAGGAGCAGGCCCGCGCCGTGGCCTACCAGTACCCGACGGTGAAGGAGGCCGAAGCAGCCGGCTATCGCCAGTCGACCGCCTTCGTCCCCTGCATCGGGGCGCACTACACGAACATCAGCCTGGTGGTCGGGTTCGACCCGGCCAAGCCGTCCGAGCTGCTCTACGACGGCACGGCCCCCGATTCGAAGATCGTCGGGCTCAGCTACCTCAGCTTCCACCCGGGTGGTCCGCCGGAGGGCTTCGCCGGGCCGAACGACCGCTGGCACCAGCACAACCAGAACGGTGGCCTCTGCTTCGGCAAGTCCGGTGGGGTCATCGGCGGCGAGTCCCAGACGCAGGAGGAGTGCCAGGCCATCGGTGGTCAGAAGCGCGAGCTCACCGACATCTGGATGGTGCACGACTGGATCGTCCCCGGCTGGGAGTGCACCTGGGGTGCGTTCGCCGGTGAGTGCCCCGAGCTCGGCGGCAGGATCGGCGGCTCCGCCTGGGACACCCCCGACCCCCAGACCGGCCAGGCCCTCGCCGGCAACTGACCCGCCGGCACCAGACGCCGGCAACTGAGCCCGAACCTGGGGCGCGTCGGCGCGCTGCTGTGCCCGTCGCGGCCCCAGGTTCGCCCGGTCGACGCGACGGCTGGTGAGAGCTGGGTCGGCCGGCTACGTCGGGGTGTCGGACAGGCGCCGGGAGAAGTCGACGAGGAGGTCGGCGACCTCGCGGGGACGTTCCTGCATGAGCTGGTGGCCGGCGGCGGGCAGCACGTGCAGCTCTCCGTGAGCCAGGTGCTCGACGATGCGACGAGCGCTGCGCACCGGCGTGAGCGTGTCGCGGGAGCCGACGAGCACGAGGGCGGGCTGGCCCACGGTGTCGAGGGCGGACTCGCCGTCGTAGTCGAGCAGGTCGATCCACAGCGGCAGGTAGTAGCGGTCCTCGACCGCCGCGCCGAGCCGGGCGGCCTGCGCCACGGCGACGCCCGAGGGGTGGGCGCCGAAGGCCGTACGGGTCATGAGCAGCGAGCGGTCGTTGTCGCCGATGAGGCGTGGCACCCGGCGGCCGGACTCGACCCTGCGGCGCAGCCGTCCGGCGCCGGCCAGCACCGCGGGCGCCACGGCGGGGAGCAGCAGCTCGGACACGGCGGTGCTCATGAAGACGAGCCCGGCCACCCGCTCGTCGAGCACGTCGTGGTGGTGGCGGCAGAACTCGCCGAGGATCATCCCGCCCATCGAGTGGCCCATCACGACGGCGTCATGCAGGTCGAGCTGCTCGAGCAGCGTGGCCAGGTCGGCGGCGGCGCGCAGTCGGCCGATGCCCTCGGTGCCCGGACTGGACAGGCCATGGCCCCGGACGTCGATGGCGATCACCCGGAAGTGCTCGCCGAGCAGGTGCAGCAGCGGCGCCCACGCCTCGGCCTGGAGGGTGACGCCGTGCAGCAGCACCAGCGGTCGGCCCTGCCCGCGCTCGACCACGTGGATGGTGCCGCCGTCGTGGGCGGTGAGGTCGAAGGCGGTGGCGTCGGCGGGGACGTCGAAGAGCGGGTCGAGGTCGGGATCGGAGGCGGCTCGGACCTTCTGGGCCAGGCGGCGTTCCAGCACCCGCTCGAGGACGAGGACCCCCGCGACCGCGCCGGTGAGGACGAGCGTGCGGCGGACGAGGGGGCGCATCAGGCCCAGCCCAGCTCGTCGAGGCGCTCCTCGGAGATGCCGAAGTGGTGGGCGACCTCGTGGATCACGGTGGTGGTGACGATCTCGACGAGGTCGTCCTCGGTGTCGGACATCGCGGTGATGGGGCCGCGGAAGATCGTGATCACGTCGGGCATCGCCCCGTTGTAGCTGGACGGCGAGCGGCGGATGAGCGAGACCCCGGTGTAGAGCCCGAGCAGCGTGCCGGGCTGATCGCCCAGCTGGTCGGCGGTGGGCCAGTCCTCGACGGTGACGACCACGTTGTCCATGCGCCGGGCCAGCGAGTCGGGGATGCGGTCGAGGGCGTCGCCCACCAGGGCATCGAACCGCTCCTCGCTGACCACTACCACCGCCACGAGACCATTGTGACATGGTCGTGCACCGAAACGGCATACCGAGATCCCGCCGTTGCCAGCCGTTCCCCCGTCGTTCCCCGACGTCGGCCCGTCAGAAGGTCCGGACGTCGATCGTGCCGTCGGGTCGGGCCAGAACGACCTGGCATCGTTGGTCGGCGGTGGCGACCGACGCCACGTCGACGGTTGGCCCCGGGTTGGCGATCACCGAGCGCACGATCGGCTGGTGGGCCGCGAACCGGATCTCGTGCAGGCGACCGTCGGCGGCGGTGACGACGACCCGACGGTCGAAGTGCGGGTCGTCGGCCGATCGGTGGGCGGTGACCCGCAGGCCTCCTGCCACCGTGGCCAGCTCGGCCGTGCCGCGGCCATGGGTCGGGTGGAAGAACACCTCGGTCAGCGTGCCGTCGTCGGTGAGCACCACGGCGTGGCGGAAGCTGTCGTCGCTGCTGAAGAACGACCCGACGTCGAGCGCGCCGGGGAATGTCCCGAGCGCGACCTGGTCCTGCCCGATCGAAGGGTGGAAGTAGATCTCGCTCAGGGTGCCGTCGCCCGTGAGGACCATGCAGTGGCGGAAGTCGTCGTCGCCCGTGAAGAAGCCGGAGACCGCGATCACACCGGGGAGGTGGGCGAGCACGTGCGCGGTCACGACCGGGGTGGCGGCTCGCGGCGCGAACGTGAGATCGGTGATCGTGCCGTCGACCTGGGCGACCAGGACATGGGCGAGGTCGTCGTCGTCGCTCACGAACGCGGCCAGGTCACAGATGGCGGTCCGATGGCCGAGGACGTCTCCCGCGCCCGTGAACGGCGAGGAGCGGATCGTCCCGTCGCCCGTCGCCACGACGGCCGGGCCCTGTGGCAGTGCGTCGAGCGCGACCGGGGGCGTCGGGCCGGCTCCGCTGATCGTGGTGTCGGCGACGGGCGCGGGGCGGCCGCCCAGGCGGGCCAGCACGGTGCGGGTGATGCGGTCGACGTTGGGCTCGCCCGCTTCCAGTACCCGGGCCCAGTCGACGACGGCCGCGTTGAAGACCGTGCCCGAGGCCGTGTAGATGCCCATTGTGGCGACGCGTGGGGCGACGGCGGCCGTGGGCGAGTCGGGGTCGCGGACCTCGAACGCCCACTGCCCGACCAGCCGCCCGACGGCCAGCACGGTGAAGCCGGCGGGCGTGCCGTCGTCGAGCGTCGGCACCGCGGGCTGGCCCGGCTGGCCGCTGGCCGCGGTGAGCTCGGCTCCGTCGCACTCGTAGCCGACCAGCGACTCGGCTTCCCCGAACGTCGGGTCGACGCCGCCTTCGAAGACCCAGTGGTCAGGCTGCTGCACCTCGAACCCGGTGGGAGGTCGTCCCGGCCACCACCATCCGCCGGCGTTGCGGTAGCTGACGCCGGTGAGCGAGTCCTCGGCACTGGCCCCGGGCTCGTGTCGCGGGGTCACCCACCACTGGTCGCTGTCGGGTCGGGTGACGGTGTTGTCCCGGTTGCTGGCGAACCCGGTGAGGTCGACGTCGTAGTGGATGCGCCACCAGCACGTGTTGGCGCCGAAGAACGCGAGGTTGCCTCCCTGGGCCACGTATGCAGCGAGGTTGGCGCGCATCTCGGCGCTCCAGTACTCGTCGTGCCCGACCGACAGCACCAGGCCGTACGGCGTGAGCAGCTCGAGGTCGGCGTCCGCGTGGATGTCGGTGTCGGCGCAGTAGTCCACCTGGTGGCCGGTGCCCTCGAGCCACCGGATGAACTTGGCGTCGTAGTGCTCGAAGGTCTGGCGCGACGACGCCTGGTCGAGCTCGTCGAAGTCGCCCTTCCCCGGTTCGGTGAAGTCGGACACGACGCCGCCGGTGCCACCTCCGGGACGGTGCATGGTGACCCGGCCGGGGGAGTCGAGGTAGAGGCTGGCCCCGCCGCTGAAGTTGTAGGCGTGGTACGTGGCGATCGGGAGCCGGTAGAGCGTGGTGGCGTCGCGGCCCGGGTTGGCGCTGCGCACCACGAACAGCGCCTTGCCGAACCGACCGACCGAGGTGACGACGCCCTGGTCGGGCTCGACGACGTCGGCGCCGTCGCGCTCCCAGAGCATGGCGATGTAGGCCCCCGACGGCGCGGCGGCCACGATCGGGAATTCGTAGGCGTCCCAGCCCCACGCCTGGTCGGGCGGCCCCGGCGTCACGCCGACGGTGCGAGCCGGTTGCCAGCCGTGGTCGTGCTGCAGCTCGAGCGTGACCCCCTGTCGGTAGATCGCGACCCGCAGCTCGGGGTGATCCGTGGCGATGTGCAGCGTGAGCGACTCACCCGGCAGCACGCTCAGCCGGTCCGGATACGCCAGGATCACCGTGTCACCTCAGTCCTGCTCGTCGATCCAATCGGAGCGGGTGCCGTAGGCGTTGTACGAGCAGTACCTGCCGATGACCACCATGAGCTGCAGCAGGCCGGTGAGCGCCACGGCCAGCAACACGACGCCCACGCCGAGGGCGAAGGCGAGGGCCAGGTGCGGGTGGGTCGAACCGGCCACGCAGGTCGTGACGCCGCCCGGGCCGGGGGATCCGCCGATGCACTCCGTCTCGGTGCCGACGAAGAACGCGGCGATCAGGCCGACCGCGGCCACCACGATCACGATCCCTTGCAGGAACCCGCCCATGCGCTCGAGCAGCCGGGCGCTCCTCACCAGCTCCGCCCGGAGCCGGGCATGGCCTCCGAGCTGAGTGGACGTCGATTCCGTCATCGCCCCTCCCGCCGATCCTCGCCGGACCTGATCGACGAACGCTACCCCGTGTGCCGGTCGGTCGGCCGGTCTACCGATCGGGCTCAGGGGCACGGTTCCGCCATGGCGAACGGGCGGATGGTGAAGGTGTGGGTCGTCACGGCGTTGCTGGTGGCGATCGTCGGGCTGGCTCCTGCGGCCGGTGCGGACGTGCCGGGGAGCTGCACGGCGACGATCACACCGGACCCGATCGACGAGGGTCAGTTCGCGCATCTGGTGATCAGTGGCCTCGGACCGAACGAGCAGGTCGACTACGCGCTCAACCAGTTCGGCGTCGACGGTTCGCTCCCGGGCACGACCGACGACACCGGGACCTACCGCGATGATCACCATCGACATCGGCGGCAACGAGGTCGTGTTCTGCACGGACGCAGCGTGCTTCGACGACGCGCTGGCGACGATGGACGCCAACATCGCCACGATCCTCGGCCGGCTTCGCGCGGCCGCGGGGCCCGACACGCCGATGTTCGGCATGAACTACTTCGACCCGCTGCTGAACCACTGGTTCGACGGCGACGCGGGCCAGGCGTTCGCCCGGGCCACCGTCACGCTGGCCGATCGCATCAACGCCCATCTCGTCGACGACTACACCGCGGCGGGCGCTCCGGTGGCCGACGTGGCCGGCCCGGACGGCTACGCGGTCGACGACTTCACGATCGTCCCGTCGCAGTGGGGCGACGTCTCGCGGAACGTGGTCAACGCCTGCACGTGGCTCGACATCGGCTGCGTCCCGGCAGCGTGGGCAGCTTCGGCGACGACGCGAACGCGGCCGGCTACCAGGTCATCGCCCGCAACTTCGAGACTGTCATCGACGCTGCGCTCTTCACCCCCGCCGCACCTGCAGCCCCGCCGACCCTGTCGCCACCACCGCCGCGTTCACGGGTTGACGCGCCGGTGGGGAGGGCCGCGGCCCACCCTCGCCGGCGGGGACGCCCAGACCCCTGTGGCGGGGCCATCTGTCCCCACTGGCTCCGAGCTGCGGCGCGGAAGGATCAGATCCTTGCGCCAGCACCCCCGGGTCGGGTGGCTAGCGGTCGACGATCTCGAGGTCCGCCACGTCTCGTTCGGCGGCGTCCTCGCCCGGCGATCCGTACCACCACGCATGGCGGAGTCGACCCGGCGCCGGGACCGAGACCACCACCTTCATCGGATAGGGCACCGGGACATCGCCGGGCTCGAACACCCCCGGCCCGGTCTCGCGGAGGACGGTGATGCCTTCCCCGTGGGTGTGCGCGATCACCATGATCGCCGTGCCGTCGTCGGCCGTCCCGACCAGGGTGTGCTCGGCGTGACCGAGGACGGGACCCGGCGCGAGACCGTTGAGCACCTCGTAGTCGAGGCTCACGCCCGCGCGGCCGGGCAGCGGAGACACGACGATGCGCGCCGCCCCGACGAGGTCGCTCCCCACGACGTCGTCCTTGCCCACGTAGAGGCCAGGATTGGCGAGCAGGTCACCCACGATCCCCATGGCGCGAAGGGTAGTACCGTCGCAGATCTGCCGACCTGGCCCGCCTCAGCTCACCCGATGGGGGGGCTCGCGTGCGGGTGGGGGACCGCATTCGGGGATCAGCCGGCGACGGTGACCACGGATCCATCGTCGCCGAACACCGTGGCGTCGACGCCGGTCTCGCGCAGCAGGGCCGCGGCAGTCTCGATCCCGGTCACGACCACGGCTTTGGCCAGGCCTTCGGCCCACCACGCCTCGGGCCCTTGGGCGACGACGGCGAACACCCCGGCCGCGCTGGGTGCCCCGGTGCGGGGGTCGATGAGGTGATGAACCTGGCGGCCGTCGTGGGTCCAGCGACGGTACCCGCAGGTGCTCGTGACCAATGCGCCGAACTCGAGCACGCGCTCGAACCGGATCGATCCCTCCTCGAACGGATCCTCGATCGGGATCCGCCACCCGCCATCCGGCACGTCGCCGGCGGCCCGGAGGTCGCCACCGAGGCTGATGAGGGCCGAGCGGGCGCCGCGGTCGACCAGGCCCTCGGCCACGATGTCGGCCGCGAGTCCCTTGCCCAGGCCGCCGAGATCGAGTCGGGTGCCCGGGGGGACGCGCACCCCGGAGACGGCTGCGTCGATCTCGACCGCGCCGAACCCCGGTGCCCGCTCGTCGGTTACCGATCCGACTCCTCGCCTTCCGGCGTCGTCGCGGAGCAGTTCGAAGGAGCGGTCGTAGCCCAGCCGTTCCAGGGCTTCGAGCACGGTCGGGTCGAAGGAGCCGCCGGTGGCCCACCAGAGCTCTCGGGCCCGCTCGAGGATGAGCAGCATCCGGCTGCTCACGGCGGTCCACTCGCCGGCGGAAGCATTGAGCCGGCTCAGCTCACTGTCGGGCCGGAACCGGCTCCAGCACTGCTCCAGCCGATCGACCTCGGCGACCGCCCAGTCGACGAGCGGCTCCGGGGCATCACCGACCTGCAGGTGGGCGGTGCTGCCCATGGCGGCGAAGCGCCGCTCCCTCCAGTACGACCGACTCGTGCTCAGGGGCACTTCGAGCCGCTACAGGGGGGCGGAGGGGGTGGAGGAGGTGGTGTCGGCCTGACGGTCACCGGGGGCGTCGTCGGCGCAGGTCCCGGTGCCGGCGTCGCCGTCGGGGACGTCGTCGGGTCCCCGCGGGGCGGAGCCGAGACGCCGGGCGCGGTGGCCTTGGGGTTGGCTCCGCCGGAGGAGGACGGTGGCTTGGGTCCGCCCGAGCCGGCTCCAGCTGCCGGACTGATCGGGTTGCCGTACTGATCGACGTAGATGGTCCGGTGCACCACCACGGGAGCCACCGTGGTGGGCGGCTCGGTGGGGGTGGGTGGCAGGCTGGTGGAGCTGGTGGAGCTGGCGGCGTCGTCGATGCCGACCGAGCTCGTGGTGGCGACGGCGCTCTGAGCCGAGATGTGGGCCATGAACGCGATCGACAATGAGAACGCCGACAGGCTCAGGGCGGCCACGACGATCCGCGATGCGGCCGCGGCGTGACCCCGCTCCGCTCGTGTCGCCGCCGGTCCGGCCGACGACCTTCGGGGACCGGCCCCGCCGGTGCCGGCCGGTGCGCCGCCCGTGGTCGCGCCCGCGGCGCCCGATCCGGAGCGGCCAACCGCTCGTTTCTCGGCCAACCGGCGCAGGCGTTCGGCGTGGAGGTCGTCAGCTTCGGTCATGGTCCTACGCTTCGGTCGTCAGGGTGCGGGAGAGTCGGAGAGGGGAGCGGCCACGGCGCCTCGAGTCAGTGCTGGCAGTTCCAGACACCGTTGTCTTCGAGCTGACCGTCTCTGCAGGGCACGGGCTTCGGGGGGATGGGCTTGTCCGGAGGCCAATCCGAAGGGACGCCGGAGGGCCGTGTCGTGGTGGTCGTCGGAGGCCGGGTCGTCGGTGGGGTGGTCGGGGGGGTGGGGGTGGTCGGAGTCGGCGCTGTCGGGGCCGTCGTCGGAGCCGGTGAGGCCGTCGTCGGAGCCGGCCCCGGTCCCACGGCCGGAGACACGGTGGAGCTGTCGGCGGCGCCCGGGCTGGTCGCTGCTCCCGCACCGGCCCCGCCCGCCGGGGCTCCGCCGACGACGGTGACGTAGTCGTCGACATACTGCGTATCCGGCCCGGTCGCGCCGGCCGTGCCCTCCGGACCGAGCGTCGTCGTCGACTCGGCCGTGGTGGCGATCGCCTGCGACCCACCACGGCTGGGCGACGAACCGAGGCTGATGGCGGTGGATCCGAGACTCACCACGGCCAGCGAGGCCCCGATTGCCAAGGCGATGGCCTTGCGTCGTTCCATTGCTCACCTCAGGGGGGTTTGGTCGGGGTGCGCTCCGAGTTGCCGGGTCCCCAGCATCTTCGTGGCTTTCCGGCCGCTCCTGAAGCAGAAAATTGGGTCGAACGGCCCACTTTGCCGACTCTTAACCCTCGGCTGAGCTTCCCTTCCGATCGGACCCGTCGAGCACGGCACCCCGATGCCGACCGGGCCTTCGTCGAGAGGTCAGGCCGTGTAGAGCTGCTCGATCAGTCGGGCATGACGGTCCAACACGACCTTCCGCTTGACCTTGAGCGTCGGTGTGAGCTCGCCGTCGGCCACCGTGAGGTCGTGAGGAAGGACGTGCCACCGTTTGATGCCCTCGATGCGGGCGTGGTGCGCGTTGACCCGCTCGATGGTGCGGGTCACCTCCTCGATGAGCTCCGGGTCCTCGTGCAGGGCTTCCGCCTCCAGCAACCGGCCCTTGCGCTCGGCCCAGGTCGCGACGGCCTCGGCGTCGAGCGTCAGCAAGGCGGTGAGGTAGGGCCGGTCGTCGCCGATGACGACCGCTTGCGAGATGAGCGGTTCGTAGCGCAACCGGGTCTCGATCTCCTCCGGCGAGATGTTCTTGCCCGACGAGAGGATGATCAGATCCTTCTTGCGGCCCGTGATCGTCAGGTAGCCGTCCCGGTCGATGGCACCCAGGTCGCCGGTGTGCATCCACCCGTCGGCATCGATCAGCTGCCCGGTGCCGACGGGGTCCTTGTAGTACCCGGTACAGATGTTGTCTCCCCGCACGAGCACCTCGTGGTCGGACGCGGTCCGGATGCTGACGCCCGGTGCAGCCCGACCGACGGTCCCGATGCGAATGGCGTCGGGCGGGTTGAGCGTGGTGACCCCGCACCCCTCGGTCTGCCCGTACGCCTCGATGATCGGGATGCCGACCCGGGCGAACCACGAGAGGAGATCGGGCGAGATGGGCGCTGCAGCCGACGCGAAGATCCGGGCCCGATCGAGCCCGAGCCGGGCCCGGATCCGACGACCGAGCACGACATCGAGCAGCGCATGCTCCGCCCGGACGGCCAGGTGCTTGCCGAACACGACGAGACGCTGATCGGTTCCGTCACCCTCCGCGGGCGCGGCGAGGTATCGCTCCCCGACCCGGCGCACGACACCCCGTTGGTGTTCGACCGTCATGAGGACCCCCTCCTGGAACTTCTCCCAGACGCGAGGCACCGCGAAGAACACCGTCGGCCGGCAGGCCTGCAGGTCATCGGGCACGGAGGCGAGGCTCTGCGCGAACCAGGTCTCGCCGCCGGAGAAGACCTGAAGGAAGTCGCTCACCGTGCGCTCGGCGATGTGGCTCAGGGGCAGGAACGACAGGAAGCGATCGTGCTCGTCGAGGGGGATGACCGCGGTGATGTTCTTGATGTTCGCCATGACGTTGCCGTGGGTGAGCATCGTCGCCTTGGGCGGGCCCGTCGTCCCGCTCGTGTAGACGAGCGTGGCCAGCGTCGACGGCACGATGACGGCGGCTCGGTCGCGCAGGAGATCGGGTTGTGCCTCGAGTCGGTCGGCGCCGAGGTCGAGCACGTCCTCGAACGGGGCGACGAAATCGTCGTCGAGACCAACCGGTGGATCGAAGACGACGATGTGTTCGAGTGCCGGGAGCTGATGGCGCCGGAGGAGGACCTTGGCCAGCTGGTCGACGTTCTCCACGAAGCAGACCCGCGCTTCCGCATGGGAGAGCGCGTAGCTGACCTGGCTGGACGAGTTGGTCTGGTACACGGGAACGCTGACGCCGCCCGCGGCCAGGATCGCGATGTCGGCGACATGCCACTCCCACCGGTTGGTCGACAGGATGGCGGCGCGGTCGCCCGGCTCGAAGCCGACGTGCACCAAGCCCGCGGCGATCTGGCGCACCGACGTGCCGTATTCCGCCCACGACATCTCGTCCCAGGTCGTTCCGGATCTCCACCGCAACGCCGTCTGCGATCCGAGCCGCTCGATCTGAGACCAGAAGGCATCGACGATCGAGCCCGGCTCCTCCACCACGACGCTCGCCGTCGGTGCAGACGTCTCGCTGTTCATCTCCACGGTCATTGTCACCCTCGAGGATCGATACCGTCCTGTTGCGTCGACGGTGGCGACCTCGTGCGGCCGCGGCAAGAGGCGAAGGTCCCGACACGGATCCGAGGCCGTGACGGACCGGTCGGTGACGGCACGTACCAGCGCCCGCCCCACCGTGACGGTGGTGCGCCGCCGGTCGCATGTGGCTCGGTCGAGCGTCGCGCTAGCGTCACGAGACCGTTCGACCCAAGGGGGAACCATGGCATTGCGCGTCGTCGGCGTCGGTCTCGGGCGCACCGGAACGAATTCCTTGAAGCTTGCCTTGGAGCAGCTGCTCGGTGCGCCCTGTCATCACATGGTCGAGGTCTTCGGGAATCCGGCGCAGATCCCGTTGTGGACGGCTGCCGCTCAGGGCAGTCCTGATTGGCCGGCGACCTTCGAGGGCTATGCCGCCACCGTCGACTGGCCGGGCGCCGCGTTCTGGCGACAGCTCGTCGTCGAGTACCCCGACGCCATCGTCCTGCTGTCGAAGCGGGAGAGCGCAGACGCCTGGTGGAACAGCGCGACCCGCACGATCTTCGAAGCGTTCAACGGCGAGGCGCTGCCCCCGCCGCCCATGACCGCGTGGTTCGAGACCCTGCGGCAACTCCTCGCGGAGGCTGGCATCGACCCCACCGATGAGACGTCGTCGAAGGCCGGCTACGAGCGTCACCTCCAGGCCGTGCGGGCCGAGGTGCCGGCCGAGCGGCTCGTCGAGTGGACCACCGGGGACGGTTGGGCACCGTTGTGTGCTGCGCTCGGCCTTGCCGTGCCCATCGAGCCGTTCCCACACGTGAACACGACCGAGGAGTTCCGCGCCCGGTTCGACGATCGTGTGTCCTCGGGCGGTCCCGAGAGCGGCGACGATCCCCAACAGGCAGCTGGCTGAACGTGCTCACCTCGGTGGCGCGCCCGAGACCAGGCTCAGAACTGCAGTGCGGTGACGATCACACCCACCTCCGGGGTCAGCGGCCCGAGCGCAGGAGGCGCCCGGCGCGGGCGCCGGTGTCCTGACCTGACTCCATGAACGGCCGTCCGTTCACGATGGTGTGGTCGATGCCCTGCGCTCGCTGGACGAACCGCGGGGCACCACCGGGGAAGTCGTGGACGATCTCGGGGAGGGGCAGGAACAGCGCGTCGAGGTCGATGACGTTGAGGTCGGCGTACCAGCCCTCACGGACCTGGCCTCGCTCTCGGAACCCGACGAAGGACGCCGTGTCCGAGGTCAGGCGTCGCACCGCATCCTCGATGGTGACCTCGCCCCGGTCGCGCACCCAGTGGCTGAGGAAGAACGTGGGCTGGCTGGCATCCATGATCTGGGTGGCGTGCGCCCCCGCGTCGGCCAGCCCCATGATGGTCACCGGCGAGGCGAGCAGCTCGGCGATGGCGTCGAAGTCCTCGTTCAGGACCGGCCAGTTGGCCACGGCCTCGCCGTCGGTCGCGTCGAGCACGTCGAGGTAGTGCTCGACCGGGCTCAGGGCACGGGCGGCTGCGGCCTCGGCGATGCTGTCGCCCGGCGCGTAGCGGTAGCGGGCACCGGTCGACGGCTCCATGAGGAACATGCGCCCGAACGGCTCGGTCGGCTTCGATCGGCCCTCCGCCACCAGGCGCGCCCGGACCTCGGGGTCGCGGATCCCGGCCAGGCGGCCTGCGAGGTCGCGATCGCGCAGGGGCTGGAACGACGGGAGGTCGTCGATCAGCGAGTTGGCGGCCAGGCTGAACAGGATGCCGATGCTCCGCGGGGTGGTCTGGGGGCGCAGGCGCGCTCCGCTGGTGTTGGCTGCCTCGGTGAGCTCGAGCACCCGACGGTAGTGGTCTCCCATGGAGCGCATCTGGGTGAGGTTGAAGGTGAACGGGCGGCCCAGGTCCCGGCTCAGCCCAGCGATCCATGCCATCTCGGAATCGACACGCGAGGTGTGGCCGTCGGTCTCGTTGAACCGGGGCGCGCACTCGAGCACGCCGCGGCCCAGCGGCCCCAGCGGAGCGGCGATGGCGGCGAACTCGGCGGGGTCCGCCCACGTGCCCGGCACCCAGCGGCCGTCGGGGGTGCGGTGGGTCAGGCTCCGGGAGATCGAGTACCCGAGGGCGCCGGCTTCCACCGCGTCGTGGACCAATCGGGCCATCTCGGCCAACTGGTCGGGCGAGAGCGCGAAGCTCTCGTCGCACGCGGCTTCGCCGGCGACGTAGGTGCGGAGGGCGACGTCGCCGACGTAGCCGCCGGCGTTGATGCCCTTCGGGACGACGTCGATGACGTCCAGGTACTGCGCATAGGACTCCCACTCCCAGCTCAGGCCGGAGAGGATCGCCGAGGCCGGGATGTCCTCGACCGATTCCATGAGCTGGGCCAGCACCTCGGCCTGGCCGGATCGGACCGGAGCGAAGGTCATGCCGCAGTTGCCCATCACCACCGACGTGACGCCGTGCCAGCACGAGCTCGACATGAGCGGGTCCCAACCGATCTGGGCGTCGAGGTGGGAGTGCAGGTCGACGAACCCTGGGGTGACGAGCCGGCCCTCGGCGTCGATCACGCGGCCTGCGCCGGAGGCGTCGATGTCGCCGACCGCGGTGATCCGGTCGCCGTCGATGCCCACGTCGGCCCGGCGGGCCGGTGACCCGGTGCCGTCCACCAGCATCCCGTTCGTGATCACTACGTCGTGTGCCATGCCGTTCCCCCTCGTTCCGCGGCCTCGGGCCGACCCTCACCCGGGCCCGGGCAGTATCGCAGTGTCGGAGGATCGGGGACGTCGCGAGTCTCCGAGATCTCATCGACTCCTGGCGGGAACGGCCGCCCGCGGCCAGCCGCTCGAGCGTCGCCGGCGGGATGAGGAACCGCCCCTGCTCGGCCACCTACCGTGCGCAGCCCTCGCTGCACCAGCAGGACGCGCGCCGACGGGGAGCATCCCCGACGAACCACCGCCGCAGCCGCGTTGGTCACCGCCGCTGATCCACGTGTGTGGTTCAGTTGATGCCTTGGTCGTCGCCTTCGCCTTCGTCGGCCGCGACGGTCCGTCCGGTGCCGGAAATTCGTCGACGTAGCAGTGTTGCCAGGCCATCCGGGTCGGCGACGGTCATGGTCAGGCCGGTGTGGCGGATGAGGCCGAGGGGCTCGAGACCGGGGACTGGTCGGTGGAACTGGACGCATACGCCCGCTTCGGTGTTCGTCCCGAACGTCAGCCCTCGGTCGGCGAACGAACCGCGCGGCCCGATGGCCTTGAACCATTGGTAGCGACGGGTGACACACACCTCGGTGATGTTGTCGAGTCGGGTCTCCAGAGACCAAGGTCCGTAGCGGGCGATGAGACGTTCGGTGGTCACCGTCACGTGGGCGTGGCCAGGCGTGACGCCGGTCAACGCCAGCAGCGGACGGAACCGTGGATCGAACACGAACGAGAACTGCACATTCGCTCGGTCGGACTGCTGGGCATCGGGCTCGACCGCGATCGCGTCGAGCGCAGCAGTCAGCTGCTCGGCCAACTCAGGCTCGAACCGGCCCGCAGCGCGCCAACGAACCCGGCCGGAACCATCGACGGCGAACAGCCAGATCGTCTCCCGCTCGTCGATCTCGAGCGGGTCGGTGAGGCGTCTCACGTCTCCGTACACGGTGAGCGTGCGGCGCTGCACCGCCGGATCCCCGATGGCGTCCGCCATGCCCCCGTCGATGAACCGGCGTGCCGGCGTCCACAGGTCGGCGATCGTGGGCACCTCGTAGAAGCGCAGGCCAGGGTCGACGCGGGCTCGCGCTTCGAGCCACGGCACCCACGAGTCGACGTCGGTCTGCTGGGTCCACCGCGAACGCCACGATGACCACGTTGCGTTCCCCGTCGAACACGTCAGGCAGACGAACGTCGCGGCCCGTCAGATCACGGGCCACGACGTTCGGGAAGGGCGACGGCCCCGTGGACGGCACGCTGAGAAGCCTAGGTCGCGGCACACTCCCCGGGACCCACTCCAGAGGTGACGACCAGCCACCCGGCCGCGACGGCGCCTTGTGCAACAGCGTTCCAACCCGAGCGACCGATCAGGACGGGTTCAGTCGGTTCGGCGCTGCAGGGTGGTGGCGCCGGCGGCCACCAGCACGACGATGAAACCGACGAGCACGGCCAGGTCCCGCCAGATCGCGGGGGTGATCGTCGTTTCGACGGTGAGTCGTTGCATGGCGTCGACGGCATACGTCAGCGGCAGCACCTTGGAGATCGCTTCGAGGGGGGCGGGCAGCGTCGATCGGGGTGCGACGAGACCGCAGAGCAGCAGCTGCGGGAGGATGAGGGCGGGGAAGAACTGCACGGCTTGGAACTCGGTTCGGGCGAAGGCGCTCACGAAGAGCCCGAGGCTCGTGCCCAGCAGCGCGTCGAGGACGGCGACGACGAGCACCGCCGCGACCGGGCCGGCAACGGTGAGGCCGAACACGCCGAAGGTGGCGACGCTCACGACGATCGCCTGTATGGCGCCGGCGATCCCGAAGGCGACCGCGTAGCCGCCGAGGAAGTCGAACCGGGACATCGGCGTGGTCATGAGCCGCTCGAGGGTTCCGCCGGTGCGCTCCCGCAGCGTCGCGACGGAGGTGATCAGGAACATGATGATGAGCGGGAAGATGCCGAGCAGGACGGCGCCCCAGCGGTCGAAGGAGTGGGGTGTCCCACTGAGGATCCAGGCGAGCAGCCCGTTGAGCAGGATCGGAGCGATGAGGAGCAGCGCGACCGTGCGACGGTCGTGACGCAGCTGGACCAGCACTCGGGACGCGGTCGCGCCGAGGAGGCGACGGTGCGTGAGGAGCCGGGCCGGCAACGCGGGCGAGGGACTGCTCATGGCTGTTCCTGGTCGACCAGGTGGAGGAAGGCGCTGCCGATGTCGGTGGTTCCGGTTCGGGCGAGCAGGTCGGTCTCGGTGCCGTCGGCGACCACCAGCCCTTCCCGTAGCAGCAGGAGCCGATCGCACTCGCGGGCCTCGTCCATGACATGGCTGGAGACGATCAGGGTCGTCCCGGCGGCGGCGAGCCGGTGGAAGATCTTCCACAGGTTCCGGCGCAGCACGGGGTCGAGGCCGACGGTCGGCTCGTCGAGGAGCAGCAGCTCCGGTCGCCCCAGCAGCGCGGCAGCCAGCGACACTCGTCGGGTCTGCCCACCGGAGAGCGACCCGACCCGCCGATCGCGCTCGGGAACCAGGTCGACCTGCTCGATCACGTGGTCGACGCCCGACGGGTCCGAGCCGACCATCCGAGCGAAGTAGCCCAGGTTCTCGCTCACGGTGAGGTCGTCGTACACGGCGGGGGACTGGGTCATGTAACCGACCCGTTCCCGCAGCGCCGCCGCGCCCGCCGGCAGGCCGAAGATCTCGCAGCGCCCGGAGGTGTGTCGTTGCACGCCGACGACCGCCCGGATGAGCGTCGACTTGCCGCTGCCGCTCGGCCCCAGCAGCCCGAGGATCTCTCCGGCCCGGACTTCGAACGTGAGGCCGTGCACCACCTCGTGGGCGCCACGGGTGACCCGCAGATCCTCCACCAGGAGCGCGACCGCAGGGTTCGTCACGGTCCGAACCTAGGCTCGGATCCCCACGGGCGCTCCGATGGCGACGGGGGCACCGGGCGCCGTCGGATGGAGGAGACGGCGCGCCGGCGAAACCCACGTCGCCTCGATCAGAGTGTTCGGGAGACCGGTCGTCACCGCGCAGGAGATCTCGTCGGGTTCCCTACCCGGTCCACGGCGACGTAGGCGATGCCCGTCTCTACCCGAGGAACGACGCCGAGAGCATCAACCGGGACCTCGACGACACGCTCTACCTACGTCGAGCCCACACCCTCGGCCACACGCGCCAGCACCTAAACCTGCTCGGCTTCGCTCACGTCGCCAACGCTGTGGCGATCCACCGCTACGGGCTCGACGAGACCCCGATCAGGTCGCTGCCTGACAGGTCGATGGCGGAACTGCTCGGGCCGCTCTCTCCGACGCGCCCCGCCACCAAGGACGGCCGGCTCGGGGCCGGTCGATGGTCGCTTGGCCGGCCAACCGCAGCCCGACTCACCGCTACGCTCGGCCACCGCAGTGGAGGCTCGGGGTTTCGCGCCGCGTTTTCTCCACCGCCCGCCCTCGTAGCTCAGTGGATAGAGCACCTCTCTCCTAAAGAGGATGCGCTGGTTCGATTCCGGCCGGGGGCACCAGCGACCAGATCAGCAGGCGCGCGACCTACTGGTCGAAGCGGTAGGCGAGGACCTCGCCGACCGAGCGGTAGCCGATGCGGCGGTAGATGGCGTTCGAGGTCGGGTTCGACAGCTGCGTGAACAGCATCAGCGCACGGGCTCCGTCGTCGAGGGCCCGCTGGCTGAGGAAGGAGACGAGCGAGGTCGCGTAGCCTTGGCCGCGCCGATCGGGCGGCGTGTAGACGGGACCGACTCGCACGACGCCGCCGACGCACTGGCTCACGCGGGTGACGGCGACAGGCCCGCCGTCGTCCCACACCCACATCAGCCCCTCTGCGACCCGCAGGCGCACGACGGTGTCGAGGTCGAGCGCCACGTCGTGGCCGGTCTCGACGTGGAAGGCGTCGAGCCATCTGACGAGCAACTCGATCTCGTCGCCAGCGGCCGGACGCGGGCGGCCCGCTGCGGCCGGGACCGGGCGGACCTGATCGAGTCGGTAGACCCGCTCGCCCTCGAGCGGAGCGGCGCCGAGTCCGGCCTGCTCGGTCCAGCGGCCGGCGAACGCGGCGGCGGTGCCCGCGTCGCCGGTCACGCCGGGCAGGTCGGGGACGTTGGCCAGCATCCGGTCGGCCAGGGCGTGGGCTGCCTGCGTGGTGGTCGGCGTCAGGCCCGCTGCGTATCCGTGCGGTGACTGCCACGCGAACCCGATGACCGGGCCGCAGGAGTCGCCGGCCTCGGGTCCATCGGTACCGGAGCTGCCGGGCCCACGGAATGGGTCGTTCCCATCGCGCGTACCCGAGCCGTCGGAGACCCACCAGTAGTGGCCGGGCACGGGATGGGCGATGCGATCGTGCAGGACGGTGAGCGCCACGTTGTGCAGCACCGGGTCGCCCAGGAGGAACGGGCCGCATGCGGCCAGGGTCTCGGTCGGGTCATCGGCGGCGTGGACGTGCGGCACGGGCGTCAGCCTGGCACCACCCGCCGTGGGCCGGAAGCCGTTTCACGAGGACCCAGCGAGTGGTGGTGCCAGGTCGGCGAGATGCGTGGCGTGATGTGGGCAACCGTCTCCTAACCTCACCAGCCGATGCCACCCACCGACGGACCGAGGACTGCGATCCTCGACCGCGAGCGCCCGGTGTGGTGGATCTCCTTCGTGGCGGTCGCCCTCGTCGCCGGGGTGTGGGCGCTGGGCAGCCCGCTGATGAGCGTCCCCGACGAGCCGGCCCACACCATCAAGGCAGTCGGCCTGTGGCAGGGCGAGTGGTCGGGTGGCCATCGCCCGCTGCCGTCCGACGACCCCAACGACCTGAGCACCGAGCCGGTCGCGCACGTGCCCGAGGCGTTCGCCCGCCTGCACCTCGGCCCGGGCTGCTTCAAGGGACGCCCGGCGGTCACCGCAAACTGCGTGCCTCCTGTGGGCCAGGAGGGCGACGTCGTCGAGATCGGCTCGCCCGTCGGCGACTACCCGCCGCTGTTCTACGCACTCACCGGATGGCCCAGCCGCCTCTTCGAGCCGAAGTGGGCGCTCTACGCCATGCGCCTGTGCAGCGTGCTGGTCGGGGCCGCGCTGCTGGCCTCGGCCCTGTCGTCGGCCCGGTCGCTCGGCCGGTGGCGAGCGGGAGCAGAAGTCGTCGGAGACTCCGAGGGAGTCGAGAACGGCTCCGGAGCCACGAGATCCGGGGGCCTCGGGGTCATCGGGGTCACGCTCGCCCTCACGCCGATGTGCCTGTTCCTCATCGGGTCGGTCAACCCGAACGGCATCGAGATCGCCGCCGCCATCACCACGTTCGCCGCCGTGCTCGACCTGGCCACCCGGCGTGGCGCACCTCCGGGACGGCTGCTCGTCCGGGTGGTGGTGGCGTCGACGTTCTTCGTCACGGCCCGGCCGTTGAGCACCGCCCTGTTCGGGGTGGTGGTCCTGGTCGTCGCCCTGGCCGCGCTCGACCGGGTCCGGCTGGTCGAACTGGCACGCGATACGCGGGCCCGGTTGGCCGCCGCGGGGGTCGCGGTGGTGGCGGTGTCCAGCGCGCTGCTCATGGCCGTGCACCTCCCGCAGGTGGCCGGGGCGCCGCGTCCGGACCTGACCTTCCGGCCCGCGCTGTCGGCGTCGATGGACGCGCTGTCGTGGCGATCGCACCAGATGATCGGCGTGTTCGGCTGGCTCGACACCCCGGTGCCGACCTGGCTGGTGGATGCCTGGCTGCTGGCGGTCGGGGTGCTGGTGGTGGCGGCGATGATCCTGGACTCGACCGTCCGGCGACGGCTTGCGCTGGTCGTGATGACAGCCTCCTCGGTGCTGGTGCCGGCGGTGGTCGAGGCCGTACAGGCGCACTCCTACGGCCTCTATTGGCAGGGCCGCTACACGCTTCCGTTGGCGGTCGGCGTGCCGATCCTGGCCGGCTGGATGCTCGCCGAGTCTGCCTGGGTCGCCGGCCGGCCGGGCCGCCGGGTGGCGACGATCGCGTCCGTGGTCGTGGCGCTGGCCGTCGGCGGCGCCCAGCTCTACTCGTGGGCCATGGCCCTCAGTCGCTACGTCGTCGGCGAGCCGACCGGCGCGTTCTCGTTCCTGCAAGGCGACGGCTGGCATCCGCCGCTGGGCACGACGGTGCTGTTCGTGCTGGCTCTCCTGGCGTTCGCCACCTACACCGCCTGGACGATGGTGCTGCTCACCGGATCGCGGACCGACCCCACTTCCCTTGCCCCGGACTCCGACCGTTCGTCGTGAGGTTCGCCACTCGTGGCGGGCGGCCCGAACCCACGAGAACGGAACCGCCGATCGGGGATCAGGTCGGGTGGGGGCGCTCGTCGAAGCCGAGGAAGGTGGCGACGAGGCCGATCGATTCGGCGATGTCGGCCAGGGGGAAGACCCAGGGCAACGGGATCAGCACGTGGTTCCAGGCGGACTCGTCGAAGCGGACGGCGTCGCCGAAGATGGCCTCGACCTCGCTCATGCGCACGTCGACGTAGGTGTGGCGCTCCTTGAAGGCGTCGAGCTCGTCGACGTGGCGGAGCACCTCGAGGAAGATCACCGGGTGGGTCGCGGTGACGAGCTGCTCGGCGCCGGCCAGCGCGGCCACCTCGTGGCCCTCGACGTCGATCTTGATCACGCCGACGTCGGGCCGACCGAGAGAGGTCCAATGGTCGTCGAGGGTGGTGGTGGCGATCTCGACCGTCCGTTCGTGGCTGCCCTTGAAGTCGGGGTCGAGCGAGGCGCTGGTCTCGACCGACTCGTTCACCGGGGCCGGCAGGTAGATCAGTGCAGTGCCGGTGCGGTCCGAGGCCGCGCAGTCGAGGATCTGGACCTGGGGTGAGGCCCGGTTGAGCTCGACGTTGGCCCGGGCCATCGCCGCGATCTCGGGCACCGGTTCGAAGCCGTAGATCGGCTGGTCGGTGGTGGCCGCCGCGATGAGCGAGTAGATCCCGGTGTTGGCGCCGATGTCGTAGACGATGCCCTCGGCCCGGGCCACGCACTGGCGGAACACGCTGGGGGTCGGGTGCTCGAACCCCCGCCAACCGCCGTGGTGCAGCGCCTCGGCCACCTGGTCGTGGCCGCCGTGGAGGTCGAGCTTGAGCCGCCGGGCCCGCCACTCGTGGGGGAGGGCGGGCATGGTCACCGCGAGGATGTCACCGTCGCTGCGGAATCGGTCGAGCTTGTCGGCCACGGTGTGGGCGCCGAGCGCTTCGGCCAACTGGGCGGCCCGGGGCGACGATCCGGCGCGACGAAGGAACGTGTCCTCCAGCTCCTGCCGACCGAATCGTCCCAACCGCCTGCCTCGGATCCCCTTGTCAGCCGAACCATCCCACCACGTCGGCGATCACATAGGTGTTGCCGCGCTGGTTGAAGATCTTGACATTGTCGCTGCCCGACGTGTCCACCTTGGTGATCGTCAGGTTCGGGACCGTGTCGCCCTTCGACCAGTTGAGGTTCGACGCGGTGGGTGGCGAGCTCTGGCTGGCCGGGAACAGGGTGAGGAACCCGGCGTCGTCGGTGCCGGTGACGGTGACGTTCATGATGACCGCCTTGGTCACGCCGCCGGCCGGGACGCCCGAGCCGTGGGTGTCGGTCACGTCGAGGTTGCGGGTCTGCCCGGCCGTCCACTGACCCTGCAGGTTGCCGTTGGCGAAGCGCGACTCGAGGATGCGCGTGGGGGAGAGCGTGTGGAACGCCGACCCGACGTCACCCCCGTCGGCGCCGTAGTAGCCGACCACGTCGGCGACCACGTCGACCGTGCCGGCCGCGTTGAAGATCTTGATCTTGCCGGCCACATCGGCGGCTCCGACACCGAGCTTCACGGTCACGAGGTTCGGGATGATCTGCAGCGGCTTCCAGTTCACGTTCGACGCGGTGGGCGTCGTGGTCACGTCGGCCGGGAACACGGTGAGGAACCCACCGACCGACGGAGTGACCGCGGTGACGTTGAGCACCACGGCGGTGGCGCCGGCCGGCACCGGGTGCTGGCTGGCCCCGACGACGTCGACCACGCGGGTCGTGCCGCCACCCCAGGGCGTCGTGTAGCCGCCGGTGTTGCCGACGATGTTGCGCGACTCGAGGATGCGGGTCGGCGTCGTCGGCGTGTAGAGCGTGCCGCCTGCGGTGTGGGCGCCGGCGTCGGCGTCGTACCAGCCGACGACGTCGGCGATGACGTCGACGTTGCCGTTCTGGTTGAAGAAGTTGACCATGCCGCCGGTGCCGACCTTCACGGTGACGAGGTTGGCGATGGTGGTGCCGGCCGGCCAGTTGAGGTTGCTGGCGATGGGCACCGGATCGCCGTTCGGGAACACGGTGAGGAAGCTGGCCTGCGTCGTGTTGGTGACGGTCACGTTCAGCACGACCGCGCTGACGCCCGTGTCAGGGACACCCGAGCTGTTCGTGTTCGTCACGTCGAGGGACCGCACGGTGCCGGCTCCCCAAGGGGTGGTGTAGCCGCCGGTGTTGCCGACGATGTTGCGCGACTCGAGGATCCGCTTGGGCGCGACCGGGTGGTAGCGCGCCCCGGTGGAGGTCGGGCAGGTGGCCAGGGCGCCTACCGCAGCGTTGGCGTCGATCAGGCCGGAGCCGACCGCGCCGACGCCGTACGAGCCGACCGGGCGCGCGGTGCTGCGTTGGGCCGCCAGGATCTGGGCCGGGGTCGCGCAGGGTCGGGCGTCGAGCATGAGGGCGCCCACCGCCGCCGCGTGGGGTGCGGCGGCGGACGTGCCGTAGAAGCGCCAGAACGGGCCGAAGGGTTGGGCGAAGAACGACGTCAGGCCGCCGTCGGTGGCCACGAAGTCGAGCGGTTTGGTCTGGCACGAGGGGAGCGCTGCGGCAGGCGAGGTGGTGCCGGTAATGGGCGCCCAGCAGTAGGTGGCCGGCCCACGCGACGAGTAGTCCTCGGGTGCGGTGGAAATGGTCGGCGTGTAGGGCACCGCGCCGACGCTGGCCCCGGTCAACGGCGCGCTGTGGCCGAGGATCGACGGACCGATGACGTCCCCGCCGGAGGTGGTCGGGAACTGCACGGAGTCGATCGCGTACTGGTAGCCCCAGGTGATGAACTTGAACTTCGGGGTGCCGCCCGGGTGGTTGACGTTCCGCAGCACCACGACCTTGTAGGTGTGCGAGAACGATGTCTGGTTGCTGAAGCTGAAGGCCTCGAACGGCTTGTAGTAGATGGAGTTGTCCTGCGGATCGTCGCTGCCGGCGATGATCTCGTTCGCCGTGGTGTCGATCACCAGGAAGGCGAGGTCGGTGACGATGCCGTACTCCGGCTCGTTCCAGCTGAGGGTCATGATCAGCTGCTCGCCGGCCTCGACGGTGATGGTGTCGCCGTTCGAGACGCCTCCGCCGGGGTCGAAGTCGTGGCAGTCGTAGCCCTCTGCCGGCAGGTCGTCCGCCGGTAGCACCGGGCAGGTGGTCGGGCGGTAGGCGGCGCCCTCGTACGAGCTCACGTCACGATCCTGCTGGTCGAGGATGTTCTCGTTGCCGGCCGCGGAGTAGTAGGTGACACCGAGAGCGGCGACGTCGGCGACGGCCTTGCCCACGTCGCCGTCCTGGTACGCCGGTTCGTCGAGGTAGCCGACGTCGTCGACGATGACCTTGGCGCCGGCCGCGGCCAGGCTCCGGATGTTGTTGGCGAAGCCGAGCTCGCCGTTCATGGCCGACGCGAACATCAGCGTCGCTTCGGGGGCGACGTCGTGGACGATCTCGGCCATGGCCCGGCCCTCGTCGTTCCCACCGGTGGAGCTCTGCTCCTGCAGGACCTGCACGGGCGTGCCGTGGCCGCAGGGGTTGCCGGGGCCGGGCAGGTTGCCGCTGGCGATGCCGGCGCCGGCGCCGCCCCGCCTGTCGTAGGAGTCGGACAGGATGCCGACCTTGACCCCAGCGCCGTCGAGCCCGTAGGTGGCCCGGGCGGTGGTGGCCCGCAGCTGGACGTCGCCTTCGGTCACGACCGGGTTGCAGACCGGAGCGGCGGCGGCGACCTGTGCCGCGGCCGGGCTGGTGGCCGCGGCCCGGCCGGCGATCTTCGGGGTCAGCTCCTCGTGTACGGACTGCACGCCGGCCACCGAACCGACCGATACCAGCTTGTCGGCCGGTACCGACGCCTCGATGCGGTGCTGGGTCGGGTCGATGGCGCCGATGGTGGCACCGGCGACGGTGAGCGCATGCTGGGTGGCGTCGGAGGTGTCGGTCAGACCGATCATCACCACGAGCCCCGAGTCGCCCGACAGCAGGCTTCCTGCACCGGAGGCCGGGAGACCCACACCCTCGGACTGCTCGGTGGCCGAGCGGGCCTTCCACGTGGGGGAGACGAGCTGGCTGAGCCGCGGCGAGAGCACGCTGTCGCTTCGCGCGAACCTGCCGTCGGTGCCCCCCACGATCGGTCGGGCCCGGCCCGCGCCGGCCGTCGGGCTGGCCGAGAGCGGCGCCGCGCTCAGCACCCCGGCCAGCAACACCGCCGGAGCCATGGCGGCCCCGATTCGCATCCACCCTCTGGTCATGTTGCCGCCTTGTTGCTGGGGCGCTGTCGAACCACGCCCAGGAGGCTGCGACAATAGAGTCCATCGGGGTCGCGGTGGGATCACGATTTGATGACGATTCGGGTCGATGTCAACCTTCGGTCACCCGGCAACCGGGTCGGGCGACCCAACCGTTGGTCCTCGGCCAAATCCCCGGACCCTGCACCCTAAAGAGCAAGTGGGGCGCGGCCGACAGGAAAGGCATGACTGACGGTGAGATCGGCCGAAGCGTGCGATCGGATGAGCATGGGGCAGGACCGGGCGTCTCGTCGGGGGAGCGTCCCCGCTTGAGCGGCGGGCATCAGCGCGACGTCGCCTTCGTGGCGCTGCTGCGAGCCGACGACCCGTCCGCCTTCGGTCTGCTCTTCGACACGTGGATCGATCCGATCTACGACCGCATCAGCCACCGCAGCTTCACCACCGCCGACGTGGCCGAGCTCTCGGCCGACACGTTCGGCGCCACCCATCGCCGGCTCAGCGAGCAGTCGACGGCGGATCCGTTCCGCGTCGTGCTGTTCCGGGCCGCTCGCCAGGACACCGTCGCCGCCGCGGATCGTCGGGTCGACCTGCACATGCCCGTGGGCCCGTACGCCGAGGACCGCCTCGTGCGCGGCGCCGACGCCGCCGGCCTGGCCGTCGATCCCGCGGTCGCGGCCCTCCTGTGGCAGGCCGCCGATGTGCTGGGCGATCAGGCCCGCGACGTGCTCGACCTGCACCATCGCCACGATTTCTCCCCCGCCGAGATCGCCGCCGTCATGAACCTCACGCCCGAGGCCGTCGAGGACGTCCTCCGCAAGGTGCCGAAGGGCCTCACCGCGGTGGTCCGGTCGATGGTCGTGTGGCGACAGGGTGCTCCGGTCCACGACGAGCTGGCCACTGCGCTGGCCGGTTCGAACGACTTCGACACCAGCACCGTCCGCACCATCGCCGAGCACCAGCGCACCTGCGAGGCCTGCCGTGACGCGGGCAAGCTGAGCGTCGAACCGCTGGCCGTGTTCAAGGCCATCCCGCTGGCCGTGGCGCCGGTGGGCTTCAAGGAGACCGTGGTCGAGCGCCTCCACGGCCAGGGCCTACCGATCGAGGGTTCGGTGTCGTACCGGCCCGGTTCCGGTGGCAACGGGACCAACGGTGCGGCGGCTGGTGCCGGTGTGGCCGTGGCTGCGGCCGGAACTGCCGCCGTCGTGTCGGGGATGACCGATTCGACGAGTTCGGTCGAGTCCGGCGAGACGCCCCCGGGCGCCACCGACGGGATCGACGAGGCCGCGCCCGCGGCCGCCGAGGCGAGCTCGGGTTCGAGCGGAGCTGCTGATGCCGACTCCGATCTCGACGACGAGTCCGGCAGCCCGTGGGATCCGCTGGTCCGCCCGGCCAGCACGGCGTCGTCCGATCGTGACAAGGCCAAGGCCAAGGCCGCCATCGCGGCGACCGCCGCTGCCGCGGCTGCCGCCACAGGTGTTGCCGCCGCCTCGGCTGCGTCGGCCAGCGAAGCGCCCGCGACCGCCACCGGGCTTTCTGGCTCGTCCGTCGGTTCGGCCGGTTCGGCATCGCCCGTCGGTTCGGCCGGTTCGGCCGGTTCGTCGGCGCCGGCCTACACGACGTCGCCGTCTCCTGCTCCGTCGCCCACGGAGGACGACGGCTCGGGGTCGGGCGGCAACCGCAAGCTGCTCTTCGCCGGCATTGCCGTCGCCGCGGTGATCCTGCTCATCGGCGGGTTCCTCCTGACCCAGGGCGGGTCGAAGCCGGACAAGTCGAACGTCGCCGCCACCGGCCCGTCGAGCAGCACCACGTCGTCGACCACGGCGAGTTCGTCCTCGTCGATCGCCACGGTGACCACCGTGCCGGTCACCGGCGAGACGACCCCGCCGGATACCGGCTCGACCGACTCGTCGGTCACCTCGACCACGAAGGCCGCGCCGGCGCCCGTCACCGTCCCGGGTCAGGTCGTGACGACCACCACGCAGCCGCCGTTCCCGAACATGACCGGGACGACGATGGTGTTGAGCTCGTCGGTCGTGACCAGCGCCAAGGACCAGGCACCGACGCTGAGCTGGAACGTGGTGTCGGACAAGCCGGTGACGGTCACCATCAGCGGGCCCGGTCTGTCGAGCACCGACATGAGCGGTGGGCCGCGAGCGGTCTGCCCCGGGACGATCGACAGCGAGGGTGTCTGCACGGCGCCCAACGGGGTGTACAGCTGGGTGATGAAGGCCACCGACTCGCAGGGACGGGCCTTCTTCACGAAGACGGTGCAGTTCACGGTCATCCACCTCTAGTCGAGGCGCCGGTCATGCCCGATCCGGAGACCGGCCAGAAGTAGCGTTCGCCCATGTCTGCTGAGGGCGTGCGTGGGGCCAGGCGGGATGATCAGGCCGCTGAGCGGTTGCGGCGACCGTCCGAGCGGCCCGCCGACCCGGCCCTGTTCACGCCCGACCTCTACCCGGCGGGCCCGCCACTGGTCCCGGCCGCCGACTCGGGCGCGCCCATCGATGAGCGCTCGGTCGAGGTCGAGCTGACGTCCTTCCTCGAGGCGCACCTGGGCAGCAATCGCGCCCGCATCGACGTCGCCCTCGACCGGTTCCACGACAGCCGCGTGATCGAGCGGTTGCCCGACCCCGGGGTGCGAGCCGGGTTCCTCACGCTCACCGGCACCCTCGGCGACCTGGTGATCGAGCCCTTCCTGGCCGGCGAGCTGCCCGTGATCGGCATCTCGTACGGCGTCACCGCCGATCCGTCGCGCGTGGTCGGCCCGGCCGCGGATCCGGGCGAGCTCGGTGGACGCTGGCGGATCGTCAACCAGCGCTACCGCTTCGAGCCCTTCCCGCTCCTGGCCGGGAGCCTGCTGCACGACCTGCTGCACCATGAGCCGGCTGTGTCCGACGACGAGGAGACCGTGCTGCACGCGCTGTTGGCGGCGGTGCACCTGCAGGTCATCAGTCGCTCGCCCGCGCTGGCCGGCACGACCGAGCTGGCCCGGCGCCAGAACTCGCTGGCCCTGTCCCTGCTCTGCTCACGGCGACCCGGCGAGGCCCAGATGCGCATCATCGCCCCCGACGGCCCCGGCACCATCCCCGGCGGCGCGCCGTCGATGCAGACGCCCGACTTCTGGAGCATCCCCTTCGCGCCGGACCACCCCGAGCCACGCCCCCCGACCCTGGCACTGCGCACCGTGCTCGAGGCGCTGGTGGGCACCGTCACCGAGGTCGAACGACCCGTCGTGGTCGACGAGCGGACCGCCGAGCGGCTCGACGACCTCGTTCTCAGCCGCGAGCTGCGTCCCCACGAACTGCTCGCCGCGGCCATCGCCCTCGGCCTGCTGGTCTGACCCAGCCGTCGCCGGCCACGACCGCCCGACCTGGCGGACCCGGCTCCAGCCCTGCACGTGCACCTGCACCAACTTGCGTGGATAAACCCCGGTTCGGCCCGGGAAAGCTACGCAAGTTCGGGTGGGTGGGTGGGGTGGGTGTGCCCGAGGATGGGTGCGCTCCCGGGTGGCGAGCCCCGGCGCCTACTTGAGGGTGTCGGCGTGGGCCAGGAGCTCGTCGCGGAAGTCGGGGTGGGCGATGTCGGCCAGGGCCACGGCTCGGGCGTGCACGGTGCGACCGCGCAATGAGGCGACGCCGTACTCGGTGACCACGAGATCGAGCTGGTGCCGCGGGGTGGTGACGACCGCGCCGGCGGCCAGCTGCGCGGCGATGCGGCTGATGCGCTGGCCGCCGACCGTGGCGGTGGAGGGCAGGCACAGCAGGGCCCGGTCCTCGAGCTCGAGGCCGGCGACGGACACGAAGTCCTCGTGGCCGCCGATGCCGGAGAACTGCCGGTTGCCGATCGTGTCGGCCACGGCCTGGCCCCAGAGGTCGATGGTGAGGGCGCCGTTGATCGTGACCATCTTGTGGTTGCGCGACACCACCTCGGGTGAGTTGACGATGTCGACCGGCAGGAACCGCACCTCTTCGGAGCCGTCGAGGAACTCGTAGAGCTCGTTGGTGCCGGCCGCGAACGTGGTGATCGACATGCCCGGGAACTGGCCTTTGCGGGCGTTCGTGATCTTGCCCGCCTTGTGCAGGTGCATCAGCCCGGTGGTGAACATCTCGGAGTGGATGCCGTAGTCGCCCCCGTCGTCGTCGGCCAGCATCGTGGCGACGGTGGACGGGATGCCACCGATGCCGGTCTGCAGGGTCGACCCGTCGGTGATGTAGGGGCGCACGTGGCCGGCGATCTGGCGATCGATGTTGGTGGCCTCGGCATCGGCCAGCACGAACATGGGCCGGTCGCTCTCGACCAGCGCGTCGACCTGGTCGATGTGCACGCGATGGGGCGAGTCGGGCAGCAGGCCCAACGTGCGCGGCGCGTGGGGGTTGATCTCGACGACCAGCACGCGCTCGGGGTCGTCGGCTGCCCGGAGCAACTCGTGGTAGGTGGCTCCGGCGTGCAGCGAGAGGCTGAGCCAGCCGTCTTCGTCCGGAGGCGCGGCGAGGGTGGCGACGACCCGGGGACGCAGCCGCTCGGCGATGGGGGTGAAGCGCCGGAAGTCGGAGGGCACGAACTGCACGTCGGCGCCGGTCTCGAGCAGGAAGCGCTCGGCCGGCCCGTAGAAGCCGCTGAGGTAGTGGACGCCCGGCTTGGTGAAGAAGGCGAACAGGTCGATGAGCAGCGCGCCGAAGATGGTGACGTCCTCGTAGTCATCGCGGTCGCCGAGGGCGTGGAGGAAGGCGGAGGGCTGACCCGGCCCCAACGGCACCCCGATGGTGTCGACCGGGCGGACGAGCGCCGCCGCCTCCTCGAGGGTGTGCAACGGCGACGTCGGCATGGTGGCGATGCTACGTGGGAATGCCTGGCCGCTCTCGCGGGTTCGGTGAGTTTGCGCTACGCGGACGTAGCGAAGTACTGTGCTACACGGATGTAGCGAAGAGGAGTTGGGACATTGACGATCGAACACGCACCCGCGGACGTGGTGGACACGGGTGGCATCGATCCCGTCGTCTACCACCGGCGATGGATGATCCTCGGGGTGCTGTGCCTGAGCCTCGTGCTCGTGGTCGTCGGCAACAGCTCGCTCAACGTGGCCCTGCCCCGCCTGCAGGAGGACCTCGGCGCCTCGTCCACCCAGCTCCAGTGGATCGTCGACGCCTACTCGATCGTCTTCGCCTGCCTGCTGCTGCCCTCGGGTGCCCTCGGTGACCGCTTCGGTCGCAAGGGTGCGCTGCAACTCGGCCTGGCCACCGTCGGCATCGCCTCGCTGCTGTCGACCTTCGCGCACAGCGCCACCCAGCTGATCGCCACCCGGGCGCTGATGGGCGTCGGTGCGGCCTTCGTCATGCCGGCCACGCTGTCGATCCTGGCCAACGTCTTCCCTCCGGGTGAGCGGGCCCGGGCCATTGCCATCTGGGCCGGCTTCTCCGGTGCGGGCGCGGCCATCGGCCCGGTGCTCAGCGGCTTCCTGCTCGAGCACTACTACTGGGGATCGGTGTTCTTCGTGAACGTCCCCATCGTGATCGCCGCCCTCGTCGCGGGGGCCATCCTGGTGCCCACCTCGAAGGACCCGAACCACGGCCGGCTCGACCCGATAGGCGCCCTGCTGTCGATCGTCGCCCTGGTCGCGCTGCTCTACGCCATCATCGAAGCGCCCACCAAGGGGTGGGGATCGGCCTCGACCATCGTCGGCTTCGTGCTCTTCGCCGTGTTCACCGTCGCCTTCGTGGTGTGGGAGAAGCGCAGCTCGCACCCGATGCTGCCGATCGAGTTCTTCCGCAACCGGCGCTTCACCGTGGGCGCCACCACGATCACGCTCACCTTCTTCTGCATGTTCGGCCTGTTCTTCGTGCTGACCCAGTACCTGCAGTTCGTACTCGGGTTCAGCCCCCTGAAGGCGGGTCTGGCGACGCTGCCGCTGGCGGCCATGCTCGTGATCTTCGCCCCGCGCAGCGCCGGCTTCGTGGCCCGCTGGGGACAGGCCCGGGTGCAGGCCATCGGGCTCACGCTGGTGTCGATCGGCATGCTGGTCATCGCCTCGCTCTCGCCCGACAGCAGCTACTGGCTCGTGGCGCTCGGCCTGGTGATCATGGGCATCGGCATGGCCTGCACCACGGCTCCGGCCACCAACGCCATCATCTCGTCGGTGCCTCTCTCGAAGTCCGGCGTCGGCTCGGCCGTCAACGACACCACCCGTGAGGTCGGCGGCGCACTCGGCATCGCGGTGCTGGGCAGCCTCGTGTCGTCCGGCTACCGCTCGGCCATGGCCGACAAGGTCATCGGGCTGCCGCCCGAGGCCGCGGCCATCGCACGCGACTCGGTGGGCGGCGCGTTCAAGGTGGCCAAGGGCATCGGTCCGCTGGGCCAGCAGCTCAACGCGGCGGCTGCCAACGCGTTCACCGACGCCATGAGCATCGCCCTGATCGTGTCGGCCATCGTCGCCCTCCTGACCGCGGCCATGGTCCTCGTGTACTTCCCCCGCACCCCGGCGCCGGTCATGGGCCTCCACGGCCCGATCGAGGTGGACCTGAGCGAGGTCGACCCGATCGACGCCGAGCCGGTCCCCGAGCGCTCCTCCGATGCGTAGGGTCTCGCCATGACGGCCCCCGTTCGCGTCGATCCCCGGGTCGTCCGGTCCCGCCAGGCGGTGTTGACCGCGACGGCCGAGCTGCTGGCCGAGCTGGGGTTCGGGCGGGTCACGATCGAGGCGGTGGCAACCCGGTCCGGGGTCGCCCGCACGACCGTCTACCGGCACTGGCCCGACCTGCACCACCTGCTGGCCGAGGCGCTCGAGTCGGTCATGGACCCGTGCGCCGACCCGGACACCGGCACGCTGCGGGGCGATCTGACCATCGTCCTCACGGGGCTGGCCCGCACGCTCACGACGTCGGCCACCGCAGGAGTGTTCACGTCGATGGTCGACGCCGCCGAGCGCGATCCTGACATCGCCGACCTGCAGCGGTCGTTCGCCCAGGAGCGTCGCAAGGCGACCCGCACCGCCATCGAGCGGGCCATCGCACGAGGCGAGATCGGGCCCGATGTCGACGTCCACGTCGAGGCATCGCTGATCGCCGGCCCGCTGTTCTACCGCCGGATGGTGTCGCGGGAGCCGCTCACCGAGGCCTTCGTCGCCGAGATCGTGGCAACTTCCTGCATCCGCCTCGGCGCTGCGTGACTGCTGTCTGCCATCGACGCGATCCCGGTGGAGACGGCCGGTCTGTGCGACGGCACCCTCGCCCTCGGCACGCAGGGCATGGCCGTCCGCACGGCGCCGCCTGCGACATCGGCCGCGGTCGAGCAGGAGCGGTCTGGCGACGTCAGATCGTCGATCAGTGGATGTCGTCGTCGGGCCAGTCGGCCCGCAGCTCGGCGGCAAGCGCGGCGCTGCCCCCGCCCTCGCGCTCGAGCGCGGTGAGGATGCCGTTGACGAGCGCCACCCGGAACGGGCGACGGAGCTGGGTCTCGTCATCGACGACCCGCTCCGACGTGCGACCGAGCGGGTCGCCTTCCAGCACCAGCCGGACGAACGCCACGAACCGGTACTCGATCTCTTCGACGTCACGGTCGTAGGTCCAGCTGAACACGGGTCCGGAGCGGGCGATCTCCTCCCACCGGTCGAGGGTTCGGGCGAACTCGGTGGCCAGCTCCGGGGCGACGCTCGGGCTGTCCTTGCCGTGGCGGGTGACCAGCTCGGCCAGCATGTCCCGAGAGAAGGACACGTACGCGAGGACGCTCACCGAGGGCACCGGTCCCACCTCCACGAGCATTCCGCCGACAGTAGCCCGAGGCAGTAGAACCTGGGCATGGCCCGCCCTCCGCTCCTGTTGCTGCCGCCGTCGGAGGGCAAGGCGTCCGGCGGAACGGGTGGCCCGTGGGAGCCCGGGACCATGGTGGCTCCCGAGCTCGACGAGCGGCGGGCCACGGCGATGGTGGCGCTGAACCGGGCCATGAAGGGGTCGGGCGTGGCCCGGGGCAAGCTGCTGGGGGTCAAGGGCGTGGCCCTCGAGGCGGCCACCGACGCCAACCGCGAGGTGGCGACGGCGCCGACGCTCCCGGCCATCGACCGCTACACCGGCGTGCTCTACGACGCACTGTCCTACCGCTCGAGATCGGCCGCCGTCCGCCGTCGCATCGACGGCCAGGTGCGGATCTTCTCCGGCCTGTGGGGTGTGGTGGCGCCGGGTGATCCCATCCCCGACTACAAGCTCAAGATGGCCGCGTCGATCGGCCGACTCGGCAAGCTGTCGACCTGGTGGCGTCCGGCGGTCACCGCCGCACTGGCCGACGAGGTCGCGGGGCGCAGCGTGTGGAACCTGCTGCCCAACGAGCACGCGGCGGCGTGGGCCCCCGATCTGCGTGGCGGACCGGAGTCGCCGACGATGGTGGTGATGGTGCGCTTCTTCGACACCGTTGTGCGGGCCGGGCGTCCCGAGCTGGTGGCCGTCGCCCACTGGAACAAGCTGCTCAAGGGCGAGCTCGTGGCCCACGTCGTGGCCGAGCAGCTCACCGATCCCGACGGCCTCTCCGACTTCGCGCATCCCCTCGGGTACCGCTACGACCCCACCCGCACCGAGCGCGCCCCCGACGGCATCACCGTCTCGGTCAGCCTCGTCAAACCCACCCCCTGACCGCACCCCGAACGACCGAACTTGCGTAGATGATCACCGCTGAGGCGCAGGGTATCTACGCAAGTTCGCTGGGTGCTGGGTCAGACAGGGCCGGCACCGACGGAGGCGGTGGGGGTGAAGGTGACGGGCATGGACTCGTAGCCGCTGACGAAGTTGGCGGGGCGCAGGGGGGTGTCACCGGCCAGGGTCAGATCGGGTAGGCGGGTCACGAGTCGGTCGATCATCACCGAGATCTCGAGGCGGGCAAGGCTGGCGCCCATGCAGAAGTGGGTGCCGAAGCCGAAGGCCACGTGGTCGTTCGGGGTGCGCTCGATGTCGAAGCGGAACGGGTCGTCGAACACGGCCTCGTCCCGGTTCGCCGACGGGTAGAGCAGGAGCAGCTTCTGGCCCTGCTGCAGCGGCTGGCCGCCGAACTCGATGTCCCTGGTGACCGTGCGGGCCATGTTGCGGATCGGCGAGACCCACCGGAGCATCTCCTCGACGGCGCCGGTCATGAGCGATGGGTCGGCCACGAGCTTGGCCTGCTGGTCGGGGTGGTTGATGAGCTCCTTCATGCCGCCGCTGATGACGTGGCGGGTGGTCTCGTCGCCGCCGATCAGGATGAGCAGCGACTCGTGGATCAGCTCGAGGTCATCGAGGCGCTCACCGTCGACCTCGGCATCGACGAGGATGCCCATCAGGTCGTCGGTGCCCGGGTTGGCGCGCCGCTCGGCGATGACGCCGCTGCAGTACTCGCCGTAGCCGATGAAGGCGTTCATGGCCCTCGTCAGCGCTTCCTCCGACGAGGACGAGCCGCTGAGCGCGCTGACCATGTCGTCGCTCCAGCGCAGCAGCTCGTCGCGGTCCTCGGGGGCCACGCCCAGCGCGTCGCCGATCATCACCATGGGCAGCGGGGCGGCGATGTCGCGGACGAGGTCGGCCGACCCCTTCTCGCACACGTTGTCGATGATCGAGTCGCAGACCAGGCGGATGCGGTCCTCGCTGTCGCGGACCCGGCGGGGGGTGAAGCCCTTGTTGACCAGCTTGCGGCGGCGCAGGTGATCAGGGTCGTCCATGTCGATCATCATCGGGATCGGGTCGTTGTCGGGGCGGATGCCGCCCGCGTTCGAGAACGTCTTCGGGTCGGCCGAGATGGCCTTGAGGTCGGCGTAGCGGGTGATGCCCCAGACGCCGCTGTTCTCGTCGAAGTAGACGGGCGCGTTGGCCCGCATCCAGGTGAAGTGGGGGTGCGGGTCGTTGCCGTAGAACGGGCCGTCGGTCAAGTTGATGGCCGAGTCGGTGGGGTGGCTCGGCTTGTCGGTCATGGTCACGGTGGTTCCGCCTCCGGGGAGCAGGTTCGACTGGAGCAGGGTTCGGCTGAGGGAGGGTTGCTAGAGCAGGATCTCGGCGAGATGGCGCAGGGCCTCGGGGCCGCCGGGGGAGTAGACGAGCAGGGTGGACACGGCGCTCTCGTCCCAGGCGGCGACCCGGTCACGGATGCGCTCGGGCGAGCCGCACAGCGAGATGGCGTCGGCGAACTCGTCGGGCACCGCGGCGATGGCCTCGTCGCGGCTGCCGTCGAAGAACAGCTCCTGGATCTTCAGGGCCTCTTCCTCGAAGCCGAACCGCTCCATGAGCTTGGTGTGGTAGTTCTGGCCCTTCGCCCCCATGCCGCCGATGTAGAAGCCGATCATCATCTTCACCGGCATCAGGGCCTGCTCGAGGTCGTCGTTGATGTTGACCTGGGCCCCGGCGATGATCTCGAAGTCGTCCGGCGCGCCCTTCAGCGAGTCGGCGTAGACCTCGGGGTGGAACGGCGAGTAGTAGAGCGGCAGCCAGCCGTCGGCGATCTCGGCGGCCATGGCCACGTTCTTCGGGCCCTCGGCGCCGAGGTAGATCGGGATGTCCTTGCGCAGGGGATGGGTGATGGCCTTGAGCGGCTTGCCCAGCCCGACGCTGCCCTCGCCGTGGTAGGGGTGCTGGTAGAACTCGCCCTGGAAGTCGAGCGGCTCCTCCCGGCGCAGCACCCGGCGGACGATCTCGACGTACTCACGGGTGCGGGCCAGCGGCTTGTTCGACGGTCGGCCGTACCAGCCCTCGACGACCTGTGGTCCGGACACGCCGAGCCCGAGCTGGAAGCGGCCGTTGGAGATGTGGTCGATGGTGATGGCGGCCATGGCGGTGGCCGTCGGCGTGCGGGCCGAGAGCTGCACGACGCTGGTGCCGAGCTTGATCGTGGACGTGTGACCGGCGATCCAGGCCAGCGGCGAGAAGGCGTCGGAGCCCCACGCCTCGGCGCTCCAGACCGAGTCGAACCCGAGCCGTTCGGCCTCCTGGGTCACGCCGATCACGTCGGGCGGCGGCAACGCTCCCCAGTAGCCCCACATCAGGCCCAGCTTCATCGCGACCCCCTCGATCGACCGTGCAGAGCGACCGTAGCGCGTCCTGACGCCACGTCAGAAACTGACTGCTGGTCGAATTCCCGCGTCTCAAGGACGGGCCTGCCGATTTTCGTCAGCTCGGTCCTTCAGGCGGTCGGGGGCGTCAGGAGTAGCGGCGGAGGATGTGGTCGACGGCGCCGAGGTAGCCGGCCGGGGACGGATGCAGGGTGTGCAGCAGCAGGTAGTAGAGCTGGAGCAGCTCGACGCGGTCGGGGCAGCCGTCGGCCACTGGGAAGTCCTCGTCGTAGGCGGCGAAGATGGCCGGGCCGAACCCGCCGAACAGTCGCATCATGGCCAGATCGATCTCCCGGTGGCTGTAGGACACGGCCGGGTCGATGAGCCAGGGCCGTCCGTCGGAGTCGACGAGCGCGTTGCCGGCCCAGAGGTCGCCGTGCACGAGCGCTGGTGGTTCCGGCGGGCCGACCAGGTCGGGGAGGCGGTCGATCAGCCGGTCGATGCGGGCCACGGTGTCGTCGGAGAGCACGCCGGCGTCGGCGGCCAGGCGGGTGATCGGGGCCAGGCGGAAGCGGCCGTAGAGCTCGGCCCAGGTGTCGCACCAGGTGTTGACCTGCCGCCGTCGGCCCAGGTGGTTGTCGACCTCCAGGCCGAACCGGGGAGCCGACGTGCGGTGCAACGAGGCCAGCGAGCGGCCCAGCTCGGCGTCGTGGTCGCGGTCGGGCCGCCCCGGTTCGATCCACCCGAGCACCAGGAAGCGGCTCTCGTCCCCGGTGCCGTCCTCGTCCGCTCCGCCGGTGCCGTCGGCGACGGCGAGCACCCGGGGGACGTGGACCGCGCCGGCGGCGGCCAGCCGGCGGAGCCCGTCGGCTTCGGAGGTGAACAGCCCGGCGATGCCGTCGGGGTCGGTCTTGGCGAACACGACGGAGTCGTCGGCCAGCTCGACGCGCCAGGCGTCGCTGCTGTCGCCGCCCCCGATCGGCCGGCTGGTCCGGACCGGCTCACCCAGCGCGGCGCCGATGGCCTCGGCGATCGTCGGGTCCATCACGACCCGGGCGCTCCCGATCCCTCCACCGACTTCACCGCTGTCGCTGACGGGACGGGTTCGGTGGTGTCGCCGGTCGACTCGTCGGGCGCGGCGAGGACGTGGGCGAGGAGGCCGTCGCACGCCCCGTCGATGAGGTCGAACACGTCGGCGAAGCCGCTCGGGCCGCCGTAGTAGGGATCGGGGACGTCGAGTCCCGGGTCGTCGAGGTCGCTTTCTGCTCGGGCTCCGGCCCCGGCGAACTCGAGGAGCAGACGGACCTTGGCCCGGCCCGCGGCGTCGGGCGCGAGGTCGAGCAGGTGGGCGTGGTTGGCCCGGTCCATGGCGACGAGCAGGTCGAAGTAGGCGAAGTCGCCGGCGTGCACCTGGCGGGCCCGGCTGGTGAGCTCGATGCCGCGGCTGCCGGCCTCGGCCCGGGCCCGCTCGTCGGCCGGCTCGCCCCGGTGCCAGCCGCCGGTGCCGGCGCTGTCGATCTCGATGTCGGGCTGGCCCGGCGGGTCGGCCGGCTGGTCGGCGAGCGCGTCGACCTTGGCCTGCATGATCCCCTCGGCAGTGGGCGACCGGCAGATGTTGCCCATGCACACGAAGCAGATCTTCATCCGCCGAGTATGACGTGGGTCGGGCATCTCGACGCTGCCGAAGGGTTGGCGACACCCGGTCTGCTACAACTCCGAGGTGCGCAGCATCTCCGAGCAGATCAGCGCCAAGCGGGCGGACCCCGAGACGGTGGTCGACCATGTCCCGATCGGAGCCGACGTCATCGTGCCCCTCGCCAACGGCGAGCCGAAGTTGCTGATCGAGGCGATCGACCGGGCCGCGGCGGACGGGCGCATCGACCGCGTCAGGGTGCACCAGATGCACGCGGCCTACGACCACCCGCACCTGCACGGCGAGTACGGCGATCGGCTCCGCCACATGTCGTACTTCCTCAGCGCGGTCGAGCGGGCGGCCTACGCCGACGGGGGCTGCCAGCTCGTGCCGGCCCACTTCTCCGACATGCCGCGGCTGCTGCGGCGCACCACCAACTGCGCGCTGCTGGTGGCCAAGGCGGCGCCGCCCGATCGTCACGGCTTCTTCTCGCTCGGGACCAACGCCGACTACTCGGCCCGGTTCCTGGGTGAGATCCCGGTGTTCCTCGAGGTCAACCCGAACATGCCCCGCTCGTTCGGCGAGAACAACGTCCACGTGAGCCAGATCGTCGGCTGGTGCGAGTCGGACTATCCGCTGCTCGACATCACCCCGGCGCCGGCGGGAGACCTCGATCGCCGCATCGCCGCCCTGGTGGCCGAGCGCATCGTCGACGGGGCCACCATCCAGGCGGGGATCGGCGGCGTCCCCAACGCGCTGATGCCCTTGCTGGAGGACCACCGCGACCTCGGCATCCACACCGAGCTGCTGACCGACGGGCTGGTCGACCTGATCGAGTCGGGTGCCGCCACCGGCCTGAACAAGGTGTCCCGGCCGGGCAAGGTGGTCACCACCTTCGCTCTGGGCACGGCCCGCACCTACGACTACCTGGCCGACAACCCGATGGTGGAGATGCTGCCGGTGGACTGGGTCAACGACCCCCGCGTGATCGGTCGGGAGCATCACTTCGTCTCGATCAACGCGACCGTCGAGGTGGACTTCCTCGGGCAGTGCAACTCCGAGGTCATCGACGGCCGGTACTGGTCCGGCAGCGGCGGCCAGGCCGACTTCGCCCGCGGGGCGATGCACTCACCCGAGGGTCAGGGCTTCGTGGTGCTCCACTCGACGGCTCGGGGTGGCGAGGTGTCGTGCATCGTGCCCCAGCTGTCGCCCGGCGCCGCCGTCACGACCGACAAGAACACGGTCGACAAGGTGGTCACCGAGTTCGGGGTGGCCGAGCTCCGGGGCAAGTCGATCGGCGAGCGCACCCGGGCTCTCATCGGCATCGCCCACCCCGACCGCCGCGACGAGCTGGCTCGCATCGCTCACGAGATGGGCTCCCTGCGCGACAAGCGGTCCTGATCCCGACACGACATGCCGGTGTCGGCGCCGGCGGTCGGTGTACCCATACGCACAGACCGCCATCAGTTCGGAGGATGGCGGCGCGATCTGTAACCTGGTTCCATTCCGCAAGACCGCTGACCAGGGGGACAGGCATGGCCGACCGTTCGACCGAGCTGGGTTTCGAGCTGTTCGATGCCGACAACCACTACTACGAGGCGACCGACGCGTTCACCCGCCACCTCGAGCCGTCGATGCGCAAGCGCACGATGCAGTGGGCCGAGATCGACGGCAAGACCCGTCTGCTGGTGGCGGGGAAGGTCAACCGCTTCATCCCCAACCCCCGCTTCGATCCCGTGGCCCGGCCCGGTGTGCTCGACGACTACTTCCGGGGGCGCACGGCCGGAGACGACATCCGCGCCGCGTTCGGTGATCTCGACCCGATCAGCCCGGCGTACCGTGACCGCGACGCTCGCCTGGCCGTCATGGACAGCCAGGGGATCACCGGCTGCTTCATGTTCCCGACGCTCGGGGTCGGCATGGAGGAAGCGCTGATCCACGATCCCGAAGCGGCGCACGCCGCGTTCGAGTCGTTCAACCGCTGGCTCGAGGACGACTGGGGCTACGCCTACGAGGAGCGGATCTTCGCGGCGCCGATGTTCAGCCTGCTCGACCCCGACCGGGCCGTGGCCGAGCTCGACCGGGTGCTGCTCAACGGCGCCCGGGTCATCGTCATGCGGGCCGGGCCGATCATGGCGCCGAGCGGTGGTCGTTCGCCCGGCGACCCGGTGTACGACCCCTTCTGGGCCCGCGTCGCCGAGGCCGGCATCACGGTTGCGTACCACTCGGGCGAGAGCGGCTACGGGCGCTACGCCGCGGACTGGGGTGAGGATCCCGAGTTCGAGGCGTTCCGCCGCAGCCCGTTCAAGGCCATGCTGCAGAGCGACCGGGCCATCGCCGACACGATGACCGCGCTCATCGCCCATGGCGTGTTCCACCGCTTCCCCAACGTGCGCGTCGCCACCATCGAGAGCGGCAGCGAGTGGGTCGGCCCCCTCCTGAAGAAGATGGCGAAGATCCACGCCCAGACGCCCGGCTCGTTCCCGGGCGGCGAGGATCCGGTCGAGGTCTTCCGCAGCAACATCTGGGTCGCGCCCTACTACGAGGACGACATCCCCGGCCTGACCGCGTCGATCGGGGCCGAGCGGGTGCTGTTCGGCTCGGACTGGCCCCATGCCGAGGGACTGGCCGATCCGGCCTCGTTCGTCGACGACCTGCCCGGCTTCGCTGACGCCGACATCCGCCGCATCATGCGCGACAACGCGCTCGAGCTGTCGATCCCCCGCAGCCCCGCGCACGCCTGAGATTCTGCGGCCGCGTCCCGGCTGCGGCATGATCGACCACTCGAACGTCGGCCCAAGTGCAGCGCGTTCCGGGTTCGGGGGCACCACCGCCCGTCGACCGCCACGTCGGGCTGAGGGTCGACCCGACGCCGGCGATCACCGGCTGACGCCGGGGATCGCCCAGGGGACGGCTGGCCGCCCCGACGCCGACAGCACGAGGGTCAGGCGGCGTCGGCCTCGTCGGGGGTGGGGAGGTCGGGGCGATCGAGGCTCGACATGACCCAGTCGAGGGTGCGCATGAGGGTGCGGGTGGCCGGGCGCACGACGAGCGGGTCGGCGGCCGGCACCGAGGGCAGCCAGAGGTCGCGGCGCACCGAGCGGGGGAGCAGGCCCACGGAGGCCGACGCGATCACGCCGTAGGCCGGGCGGCTGATCAGCGGGCAGGGGCGGGAACATGAGGAATCGCACCGCGTCGCGGGCCTGGCGGCCGGCCCGCAGCTCGGGCCTCTCGGCCAGGAACCACGCTCGGAGCTCGGCCACCGATCGGGCCGCCGGCTCGGCGCCGAACTCGTCGGCCAGCACCGCCATCTCGGCCACGTAGCGGTCGGCGTCGACCGCGCTGATCGGCGCCGACGCCGTAGCGCCGGTAGCTGCGCAGGAACGAGTCGACGAGCGTGTGGTGCACCCAGGTCAGCAGGTGCGGATCGTTGGCCGAGTACGGACGGCCGTCGGGCGCGATGCCCTTCACCCGGCCGTGCACCCGCTTGACCATGGCGACGGCGGACCGGGCCTCGGCGGTGGAGCCGTAGGTCGTGGCGCCGACGTAGGCGCTGGTCCGCCACAGCCGCCCCATCGGGATCGCTGCGGTAGTTCGAGTGCTCGGCGACGCCGGCCATGGCCAGCGGGTGCACGTCTGCAGCAGCAGCGCCCGCAGCCCGCCGACGAACATGGAGCTGTCGGCGTGGATGCGCCACGTCACGCTGTCGGGCCCGAACAGGCCGGGGTCGTCGGCATCGGCCAGGTCGATCTGCTGCATCGGCGGCTCGGCCCCCACGACCAGCTCGCGCACCTGCCCGGCCAGACGCGCGGCGCATCCACAGCACGGGATCGATCACCGGCAGGGAGGCCATCGCCCCAGGGTAGGGCCGGGGTCCGCTCGACCTCGGGTCGGGCCGCGGGTCGTGCTCCGGTTTCGAACCTGGGGTGCTGGTGCGCGTCGGGGCGACCGGAATCGCCCCAGGTTCGGAAGGGGGAGGGCTCTACTTCTCGGTGACGCCGGCGCTGTCGAAGGTGGCCATCTCGCGGAGGAGCTTGGCCGAGGCCTGGAGCACGGAGCAGGGCCAGGGTGGCGCCGGTGCCCTCGCCGAGGCGGAGGTCGAGGTCGAGCAGCGGCTCGAGGCCGAGGTGCTCGAGGGCGGCGCTGCGAGCCCGGCTCGACCGAGCGGTGGCCGGCGAACAGGTACTGGCGGGCGTCGGGCGAGATCGACACGGCCACCAGCGCGGCGGCCGCGGCGATCACCCCGTCGACGATCACGGGCACCCCGCCGGCCGCACCGCCACGATGAAGCCGGCGAGCGCGGCGATCTCGAGGCCGCCGACCTCCTGCAGCAGGGTGAGCGCCGCCGGCGGTGCTCTGCACCCGCTCGAGCGCAGCCTCGATGACCGCCGACCTTGCGGGCCAGCACGACGTCGTCGGCCCCGGCGCCACGGCCGGTGACCTCGACCGGCGGCCGTCCCGTGATGGCGGCGATGAGCGCGGCCGACGGGGTGGTGTTGCCGATGCCCATGTCGCCGGTGATCAGGCAGCGGGCGCCGCCGGCGATGGCCCGTCCGGCCATCTCGGCCCCGACGTCGAGGGCCAGCAGCGCCTCGATGCGGGTCATGGCCGGGCCGATCGGCCAGATCGGCGGTGCCCGGCGCGACCCGGCGCCGCGAACACGCCGCCGTCGGTGAGCAGCGGGGTGGCGACGCCGACGTCGACGACGCTCGACGCTGGCGCCTGCGTGGCGGGCCAGCACGTTGACCGCGGCGCCACCGGCGGTGAAGTTGGCCACCATCTGGGCGGTGACCTCCTGCGGCCACGGCGAGACGCCCGAGGCCGAGGACCCCGTGGTCGGCGGCGAACACGGCGACGACCGCCGGCTCGGGGACCGGCGGCGGGGAGATGCGGGCGATGGCGGCGAGCTGCACGCTCGCGGCCTCGAGCCGGCCGAGCGATCCCGGGCGGCTTGGTGAGCCGGGCCTGGTGCGATCCGGCCTCGGTCGACGCGGCGGGGTCGGTCGGCACGACCGCGCCCCGGGCTGCCTCGAACCGGCTGCCCGCCACCCGCTCGACCCAGGTGCTGACGGCCAGCGCGATGGTGCCGCCGGCCACGTCGGCGTAGGGCATGCCGGCGGCCTCGGCGGCGTCGGCGTCGGTGGGCTGGTCGCCGACGTAGAGCACGCGGGACGGGTCGTCGAGCCCGAGCCGCTGCAGGGCCATCACCAGCGGCGGCCGGGTCGGGCTTGGCCGCGCCGGCATCGACCGACGTGACCAGCACCTCGAGCAGCGGGTCGACCCCGACCTCGGCCAGCAGGGCCCGCACGTCGGCCTCGACCATCGACCGCGGTGTTGGTGACGGCGCCGAGCCGGACGTCGGCGGCGATGGCCCGAAGGTCGTCGAGCGCCCCCGGGCGGAGCTGCACCGCGAGGTCTGCGACAGGCGGTGCCCGGCCGGCGCTTCGACCACGACGGTGCCGCCGAGGTCGACCAGGACGGCATCGAGCAGAGGTTGGAGGATCACGGACTGCTTTCGCCAGAAGGCCGAGAGGAGGGTCGAGCGAGCGGCGGTCGACCACGCAGGAGCCGAGGGCCGGTCGGAGGAGGGTAGGACCTGGTCGAGGGCTCGGGCCAGCCGCCCCAGGTCCGGCCGGTGCGGGCACGGCGATCCGGACGGTGTCGGGCATCCCGAACGAGGCGCAGTCGCGCACGAGCACGCCCTCGCCGGCCAGCGCGGACCGCAGGCGCGGCCGCCGGGGCGGGCAGGTCGACGAGCACCCAGGGCGAGTCGGACGGTCGCGACGGCAAGGCCCGCGTTCGGCGAGGACGGCCTCGAGATCGGCGCGGGCATCGGCGATGCGGGCCGACCACGACGGCAGGTCGACGGTGGTCAGCAGCTCGGGCAGCGCCCCGGCGGCCAGCCCGTTCACCGCCCATGCCGGCTGGCGACGGGCGATCGGTTCGAGCTCCTCGGGGGTGGGCGCCAGCACGTAGCCGAGCCGAAGTCCGGGGCAGGACAGCAGCTTGGTGAGCGAGCCGACGACGAGCGAAGTCGGCGTCGCCCCTGGTCCACGATCCGGTGGCGAGGGGGTAGAAGGCCTCGTCCCACACCGCGGCCCGCTCGTCGGGGGCGGCCAGCAGCCCGGTCGGGTTGTGGGGGTTCGAGCGGACCCGGGGGCCGCGCTGGTCGAGCTCGCAGGTGGCGCCGGTAGAGCGCGAAGTCGGGCTCGTCGACCCGGCCCGGCCTGCAGCTCGGCCGCCGACCAGGGCGATGGCCTCGGCGCCACCGTTGGTGAGCAGCAGCCGACTCGGGTCGACGCCCATGGCCTCGGCCAGCGCGGCGGTGGCCCGGCTCGGATCGGGGTAGTGGGCCGACGGCGTCGAGGTGGCGGGCCACGATCGGGCGAGGGTCGGCGGCGAACGGGTTGAGGCTCTGCGACAGGTCCAGCAGGTCGGCCGGGTCGACGCCGAGCGCGGCGGCCACCGCCGGCCCGTCGCCCCCGTGCGCTCCCGCGGCGGGCAGTTCGGTGCTCATCGGAACTGTCCCCCCGATGTTGCGTGGATCGAGGTCGGAAGCCGACGTGGATCTACGCAAGGTCGAATGGTGGGTCGGCCGGTGGGGCGAGGAGTGCGGGAGATCTCGGGCGTCATCGGGACCACCGGGACCAGCGGCGGAGGGCGAGGGCGGTGCCGGTCGCGGTCAGCAGGCCGGCCAGGGCCAGGCCGACGTCGCCGGACAGGGCCACGGCCCGGGCGATGTCGGCCGGTTCGGGTGGCCGGCCGTCGCCGAGGGTTGGGCGCAGCTCGATCCGGTCGCCGTAGCGGCTCTCGCCCACCGAGCCGCAGCCCGAGCGCGGCGGCGAACGCGGCCTCGGCCACGCCGCTGTTGGGGGACGGGTGGTCGGGCGCGTCGCGGACGACGGCCCGCAGCACCGACGCGGCCGCCGCGGGCCGCACGGCGACGACGAGCGCTGCGGTCGAGTCGCGCCGGCATCCAGTTGGCCACGTCGTCGAGCCGGGCGCTGGCCCAGCCGTAGTCGGCGTAGCGGGAGGAGCGGTGGCCGACCATGGCGTCGAGCGTGTTGACGGCGCGGTAGCCGAGCGCGCCCGGCGCACCGGCCAGCGCGGCCCAGCATGCCGGCGCCACCACCGCGTCGACGGTGTTCTCGGCCACGGACTCGACGACGGCCCGCACGATCTCGGCCTCGTCCAGGGCCCACGGGTCGCGCCCGACCAGGGACTGCACGGCGTGCGCGGGCCCGGTCGAGGTCGCCGGCGGCCGAGCGCGTCGCCCACCCGCACCGCGGCGTCGCCCAGGCCCCGCCCGGCGACCGCCACGAAGGTGGCCGCGGCGGTGGCGCCGACGCCTCGCCCGAGGAGCGCGCCGGCCCCGACGCCGAGGCCGACGCCGACCGCGGCATGGACGATGCCGCCGGCGCGGGTGCCGTCGTAGCCCCGCCGCTCGTAGGCCTGCATGGTCGACCCGAACGCGGCCACGGGATGCGGCTCGATCGGCAGCTCGCCGAAGCGGGCGTCGAGCAGCACGCCGAGGGCGGCCCCGAGCGCGACGGGGACGCGTGGCACGTGGGCTGTCCGGGGGCTGGGACCGGTCCACCGGGTTCCGCGGGTCCGGCGGGTCGGGGGGAGCAGATCCCACCCGACCACCACGTCTGAACGACGGGCCTGACGGGAGGCGGGAGGCGGGGCCTTCAGACGCATGGGGGTCGGCTCACCAGCGGGCGGCCAGGACGAGCAGGGCGACGGTCTCGCCGAGCATGCCGGCGGCGCCGAGGACGTCGCCGGTGAAGCCGCCGAGGCGACGGTGGGCGAGGGCGGCGACCAGGCCACCGGTGGCCAGACAGGCGCCGACGGCCAGCACCGCGACCGAGCGGCTCTCCAGGTGGCCGCCTCCCGCGATGGCCAGGCCCGAGGCCAGCAGCGTCCCGAACAGGGCCACGGGCAGTGGGCTGCCGCCGAGGAAGGCTGTGGCGAGCCCGTTGGTGCGGGCGTAGGGGAGCGTGCACGCGATGACCGCCATCACCGTTCGTGAGGCGCACCAGACCGCGGCCAGCAGCAGGGGGGCCGGCGTGATGGCCGTGAGCGCAGCGACCCGCAGCACCAGCACGATGGCAACGGTGGCGACGCCGAAGGCTCCGGTGGTCGGATCGGCCATGACGTGCAGCCGTCGGGCCCGGTCCATCGGGGCGATCAGCCCGTCGCCGCTGTCGGCCAGCCCGTCGACGTGCAGCAGGCCGGTGACGACCAGGTCGGCGGCCACGACGAGCGCCGCGGTGACGAGCGGTGGCCACAGCCGATCGGCTCCCCACCAGATGCCCCCGAGGGCCAGCCCGAGGACCGCGCCGACGATCGGGAACCAGTCGAACGCCCGGCGCGAAGGCGTACGGGCGCCGCCGAACGGGGTGAGGAAGGCGAAGGCGCCTCTCACGAGAGGCCCTCCAGCGTGGAGTCGTCGGTCGAGGCGGAGCACCCGTCCGGCCACGACCAGCACCGCCTCGTCGGCCACCGCTGCCACCTGCTGGTTCACCGTGCCGAGCACGTCGCGGAACCGGCGACCCACGGCCGTCTCCGGGTGCACGCCGAGGCCGACTTCGTCGGACACGAGCACGGTGGCCGCGCCCCGAGACGATCGGTCGACGAGTGCCCGGCAGAGGTCGTCGATCTGGCGGTCGTCGACGAAGTCGGCATGATCGGCCACCCAGGTGCCGAGCGCATCGACGAGCATCGGGAGATCCGGTGTGTCGTCCAGCGCCCGCGCCAGATCCGAGGTCTCGATGGTGGTGAACCGGGCGTTGCGGTCGCGGCGGTGGCGGTCGATGCGCTCGGCCATGTCCGCGTCGCCGTCGGCCCGACCGGTGGCCAGGTAGAGGAGCGGTCCGGAGTGGCCCAGGACCATCCGCTCGGCCAACGCCGACTTGCCCGACCGGGCGCCGCCGAGCACGAGTGTGATCATCGTTCGACCTCGTCGACGTGACCCGGCTCGGGTCGAGCGAGACTCACGCCCGTGCCGATGGTGACCGCCTCGCGCACCGCCCGGGCCAGCGCCGCACCCCCGACCGAGCGCGGCCCGCCGAACAGCTCGACCTCGCCATCCACCTCGTCCGCGGGGCGATCGGGCCCGATCATCCCGTCGGTTGGAGGGCTCACGATGCAGATGGCGTCGGTGGCGGTGCCGGTGCCGGGGACGCGGTGGTCGAGCAGCGCCTGGGTCTTGGCCTCGGTGGCGGTGGCGACGAGGTTGACGAGCGCCCCGTCGGTCAGCGGCCGGGGCATGAAGGCGACGATGTTGATGGTGCCAGGGGCGTACGCCACTGCCGCGGGGTGCACCTCGTCTGCGTGCCCGGCCGGGGCGGCGGCCCAGGTCGGCACCCGCACGCCGACGGTGGCGACGACGTCCACGTCGCCGTCCGAGGCGCTCGTGTGGGCGTCGACGTCGGCAGCGGTGAGCAGCCCGACGCCGTGACCGGTGAGCCCGACCCGTTCGGCCAGCTCGAGCAGGTGGTCGACGGGGTCGAGGCGGTCGTAGCCGGGGCGCACCTGGGCGTTCAGCACCCATGACCGGGGCCCGATGCCGCCGCCCAGCATGGCCGACGAGATCATCCGGCGCGAGGCAGGCAGGCGCCACACGAGGAACGGCAGGTCGAGTCCGTCCTCGGCGCGCGTGTGGCGTTCGGGGTGCATCGGCTGCGCGCTCAGGGTCGTCGTCCGGTGAGTCGGGCCCGGGAACGGGCGACGGGCGGCTGCATGGGCGCCGACGCTAGTGCTCTGCCCGGGAACGTTCGTGAGCGCAGCGGTCGGGCGCTCCCTGACCCTGGCCGGTCGGCGGGTCGGGCGCCGGTTGACGCCCGACGCGGCACTGTGGTGTCCTCTGACCACAACAGATGCGTCCTGACGGGGAAAGCCGGTGCGAAGCCGGCGCTGACCCGCAACCGTGGACGGGACGAGATTCGCTCCCGTGAGCCGGACCACCCGCCCGGGCGTCAACTGCTCCATCACCCGTCGTCGGACTACGGACTGTGGAGCTCGGGATCACGCTGCTCGGCCTTCACCGGCCAGCGGTCCGCTCCTCGGGTTCACCGTCTGCCCAGGAGTCTCGTGATCCCCAGCCCCACCACCTCTCGGACGCGATCGGCCCGTGCCCTGCTCGCGTCGGTGGTCGTGCTGGCGGCGATGGTGGCGTTCGGTGGTCCGGCCGTGCTGGCCGGCGTCGTGACGGGTGCCGGTGTGCTCTCGGGCTCGTGCGCCTCGGCCGGCGAGGTGCACGCCGGGCTGGTCGTCGACTTCGGCACCGTCGACACGGGGACCGCTCGGCCGGCGGACACCGCCGACTGCGTGGCCGACCCTGGGGCCAACGGGGCCACGCTGCTGGCCAAGCGGTTCGGCAAGTCCCGCATCCGCATCGGCAGCAACGGCCTCATCTGCGCGATCGACGACTACCCGGCCACCGGCTGCGGCGACCACCTGGCCAACGGCAAGTACCGCTACTGGAGCTACTGGAAGGCCGTCGGCGACGACGACAAAGAGCCGCCGGTCGGTCAGCGGGCGACGAAGTGGCAGTACTCGCCGGTCGGGCCGGCCGGTCGAGCGGTCAAGGATGGCACGGTCGACGGCTGGCACTTCGTGGAGGGATCGGCCAGCCCGCTCGACGGCACCCCGGGCAACGCGTCACCCGCGGGTCCCTGTCCGCTCACGACGCCGACGACTGACCCGGCGACCCCGCCGCCCACGACAGGTGGTGGAGCGGGGGGCTCCGGCGACCAGGCCACACCCACGTCGAACGGCTCATCGTCGACCGATTCCACCAGCTCCTCCGTGGCCCCGTCGGGTGACACTCCCGTGACCGCCGCCGACGGGTCGGTCGTCGAGTCCGGCGCCGCGACCGCCGGAGCCGCCGAGGTGAGATCTGGTAGCAGCACTGACGATCTGTCGGACGTGGAGAACGCGGCCGACGTCGGTGGGAGCGGCCCGAGCGGTGGAGGTGGCCTTCCCTTGGCCGCCATCGGGGTGGCGCTGGCGATCGTGGCGCTCAGCGGGGGCGCCGTGCTGCGCACCCGGGGCCGGACCGACGAATGAGCAGCGCGCCGCTGTGACCTCCTCCCGGCTCCGTTCGTGGCGACGTCACCCCGCCACCCGGCGCGCCCTGCACCCCGGGGCCTGGTGGCTGTGGGCGGGCGGACTGGCCGCGGCGGCCATGCGCACGACCAACCCGTTCCTGCTGGCGTTGATCATCGGCGTGGTCGCCTACGTGGTGGCCGCTCGGCGCACGTCGGCGCCGTGGGCCCGGTCGTTCGGCTCCTTCGCCCGCCTGGCGGTGTTCGTCGTGGTGTTCCGGATGGTGATCCAGATCCTGGTCGGCGAGCGGCTGCCGGGCACGACCCTGTTCACCCTTCCCTCGGTCGCCCTTCCGTCGTGGATGGCCGGTGTCAGCCTGGGCGGGCCGGTCACACTCGAGGCGCTGGTCATGGCCTTCAACCAAGGCCTGCGCCTGGCAGCCGTGCTGATCTGCTTCGGCGCGGTCAACTCGCTGTGCAGCCCGTACCGCATGCTGCGGGCTCTGCCGGCCGCGCTCTACGAGGCGGGGGTCGCGGTCACGGTGGCGCTCTCGTTCGCCCCGCAGGCCGTGATGCAGGCCGGCCGCATCCGCGAGGCCCGGCGCCTGCGCGGTCGCCCGGTGCGGGGCCTGGCCGCGCTGCGGGGCATGGCCCTGCCCGGTGCTGGAGGGGGCCCTCGACCGATCGGTGGCGATGGCCGCGTCGATGGACACGCGAGGCTACGGCCGACGGGCGACGGTCGCCCCCGGGGTGCGCCGCGGTCACGTCGGCCACGACCGGGCTCGGGCTGCTGGCCATCGCGGTCGGGCTCTACGGCGTGCTCGACGCCGGAGCGCCCCAGGCCCTCGGCCTGCCCCTCCTCGGACTGGGGTCGGTGGCGCTGGCGGCCAGCCTCTTCACGGGCGGGCGCCGGGCGGTGCGCACCCGCTATCGCCCCGATCCCTGGCGACTGGCCGAGTGGATCGTCGGCCTCTCGGGCCTCGTCGCCGTGGGCGGCATGATCGTGGCCGCCCGCCTTCCCGACGGCTCGCTGGCGCTGAACCCGCCGGCCTACCCGTTGGCCTGGCCGACCCTGCCGCTGGTGGCGGTGGCCGGCATCGCCGTCGCCCTTCTGCCGTCGGTGGCCGCGCCCCGGCCGCCCGCGTACGTGACCCCACCGGTGGTCGAGTCGCTCGCCCCCGATCTTCCGGATGCGCCGGTCGCCGATGTCCTGGGGGCCGCCGCCGACGGACCGGGGTCCGCGATCGAACCGGGGTCCGCCGTCGGCTCCGGGGTCGGATCGGGGCTGGTGGCATGAGCGCCGCCGCGATCGTGCGCTTCGACCAGGTCGGCTTCACCTACCCAGGTGCGACCCGCCCGACGCTCACCGGCACCGACCTGACCATCGACGAAGGCGAGCTCTGCCTGGTCGTCGGGCGCACCGGTTCGGGCAAGTCCACGCTGCTGCGCGCCGTCAACGGCCTGGTCCCTCGCTTCACCGGGGGACTGCTGACCGGATCGGTGTCGGTGGCCGGTCGCCGCACCGAGGACCACCCGCCGCGGGACCTGGCCGATCTGGTCGGGGTCGTCGGGCAGGACCCGGCGGCCGGCTTCGTGACCGACACCGTCGAGGACGAGCTGGCCTACGCCATGGAGAACCTCGGCGTGGCGCCCGACGTCATGCGCCGGCGGGTCGAGGACACGCTCGATCTGCTCGGCCTGCACGAGTTGCGATCCCGCCCGCTGGCCACCCTCTCGGGCGGGCAGCAGCAGCGGGTGGCCATCGGCGCGGTGCTGACCGCGTCGCCGCGCGTGCTCGTGCTCGACGAGCCGACCTCCGCGCTCGACCCGGCAGCAGCCGAGGAGGTGCTGGCCGCGCTCACCCGACTCGTGCACGACCTCGGCATCACCGTGATCGTGGCCGAGCACCGGCTCGAACGGGTCGTGCAGTACGCCGACCGCATCGTGCACCTGCCCGGCGGCGGCCGGCCGCTCGAGTCGGGCCTCCCTGCCGACGTCATGGCGACCTCGCCCGTCGCGCCGCCGGTCGTCGAGCTCGGTCGGCTGGCCGGCTGGTCGCCCCTGCCGCTGTCGATCCGTGACGCCCGCCGGGCGGCCGCTCCGCTGCGCGACCAGCTCGCGTCCCTGGCTCCCTCGCTCGATGCCGGGCCGGCGACCTCGACCGGTGAGGTGCGGGCCTCGACCCGCGCGCTCGCACGCCGCCTACGGTCCGGTCGTCGCGCTGCGGGGCGTCGATGTAGAGGTGCGGGCGGGCGAGGTGCTCGCCCTGATGGGGCGAAACGGGGCCGGGAAGTCGACGCTGCTCTCGCACCTGGTCGGCCTGAGGACGCCCCAGTCGGGGAAGGTCGACCTCGGCGGTCGCGAGCCCCACGTCCTGCGCCCGGCCGACGCCATAAGGCTGATCGGCATGGTCCCCCAGGATGCCGGGATCCTGCTCAACGCCGACTCGGTCGATGCCGAGTGCCGGGCCAACGACCACGACTCCGGACTCGATGCGGGGACGACCGCGGCCTCGCTCGCGGCCATCGTGCCGGGCATCGATCCGGAGGCGCATCCCCGCGACCTGTCCGAGGGCCAGCGCCTCGGTCTGGCCCTGGCCGTCGTGCTGGCGCCGGAGCCGCCGGTGGTCGTGCTCGACGAGCCGACCCGGGGGCTCGACTACGAGGCCAAGGACCGGTTGATCGGGGTGCTGGAGCGCCTGGTGGCCGCGGGTCACGCGGTGGTGATCGCCACCCACGACGTCGAGGTCGTGGCCCGGGTCGCCGACCGGGTGATCGTGCTGGCCGACGGCGAGGTCGTGGCCGACGGGCCGGCCCGCGAGGTCGTCGTGCACTCGCCGGTCTTCGCCCCCCAGGTCGCCAAGGTGCTGGCCCCCGAGCCCTGGCTCACCGTGGCCGAGGTCGAGAAGGCCCTCGCCGGGGTCACGCCGTGAGTCGGGGCCCGGTGACCGCTCCCGTGACCGCTCCGGTCATCGTTCCGCCAGTCGGTGACGATCGGGCCCTGCGCCTGCGCCCCCGGGCCTGGGTGCTGCTGGCCGCGGCATCGGCGCTCGGGCTGGTGGCGTTCGGCTGGCCGCTGCTGGCCCAGCCCCACGGCACCGAGAACCTGGCCCACAGCGCGGACGCCCCGTGGATCTTCATCGCCCTGCTGCCCCTGCTGTTCGCCATCGTCGTGGCCGAGATCGCCGACGGGGCACTCGACGCCAAGGCCGTCGCGCTGCTCGGGGTGCTGGCGGCGTGCGGGTGCGCGCTGCGCCTGCCGGGAGGCGTGTCCGGGTTCGAGCCGGTGTTCTTCCTGCTGATCCCTTCCGGTCGGGTGCTCGGCCGAGGCTTCGGCTTCGTGCTCGGCGCGCTCGACGATCTTCGCGTCGGCGCTCATCACCGGCGGGGTCGGTCCCTGGCTGCCGTTCCAGATGTTCGGCGCCGCGTGGGTCGGGTACTTCGCCGGCTGCCTCCCGCCGGCCAAGGGCCGACGTGAGCTCGTGCTGCTGGCGGCCTACGGCTTCGTGGCCGGACTGGCCTACGGGCTGCTGCTCGACTTCTGGTTCTGGCCGTTCGGGGCCAGCGCGGGCACCCAGCTGTCGTACCTGCCGGGCGGCGTCGGTGGCCGAGAACCTGCACCGGTTCTGGGTCTTCCACCTCGCCACCTCGCTCGGGTGGGACCTCCCCCGGGCCGTCACCAACGCGGTGCTCGTGCTGTTGGTCGGCCGACCGGTGCTCGCTGCCCTGCGGCGCGTCGCCCGCAGGGCCGCGTTCGGCGCGCCGGTGACCTTCGACCCGGTCGTCGAACCGGAGGTCGATCCGAGGCCCGCCTCCTCAGGGGCGTTGGTAGACGGTGAGGTGGCCGCTGTTGTCGGTCGAGATCACCTGGCCTGACACGACCACCGGGCTCTGCCAGTGGGTGCCGCCGGTGGCGGCGAGCCATGCCGCCGAGCCGGTCGTGGGGTTGAAGGCAGCGATGGCTCCTCCGCCCGCGCCGTAGAGCACGTTGTTGGCCACGAAGGGCGACGAGAGCGGCGACGCGTTCTGCCAGCGGAACGTCAGCTTGGGCTTGTGGGCGGCGTCGAGGCCGAGCGTGAAGCCCGAGGTGTGGCCGGGCGTGCAGACGAAGATCCAGGTGACCCCGTCGGCCGGGTTGGTCCACACGGCGGGAGCGGGGAGGATCACCCCGCCGTTGGGCACCGCCAGGTTCTGCAGCTCGCCCCCGGTGTGGCCCGGACCTCCCTGGCCGCTGAGGTCGTCGAGGTTCAGCACGTAGAGATGGCCCTCCTTGCCGCCCTGCACACCGATGTTGGCGACAGTGCTGCCCGATGGGGCCGCCACGATGGCTGGCAGCACGCTGCCGAGGTCGAGGTCGGCGTCGTCGAGGAACTGGAAGTTGGTGGGGGTGAAGGTGTCGATCGGGTTGCCGTTGGCGCCGGTGCCGTCGGGGTGGACGGCCAGCACGGTGTCGCCCCAGTGGTGGTTGGCCGGATCGAAGGCGGCGTTGCCCGTCGTGAAGTAGAGGCGATCGTTGGCCGCGTCGTAGACGGTGCCGGGTCGCGCCCAGACGCCGGCGATGGTCTTCGGGCAGTCCGGCGTGGCCGGCGCGGGCTGGAACAGCACCGTCTGGTTGCTGCACAGGGCGTTGAAGACGTTGGCGTGGGCGTCGGCCAGGTCGATGGCGACGAGGTGGCCCTGGTAATCGCCTCGGTCGCCGGGATAGCCGGAGTGCACGGCGTAGAGGTAGGTGTGCCCGTTGGCGGCGGTGGCCGAGCTCAGGGCGGACGATCCCTTCTCGTCCCACGGTTTGCGCGTGGTGGTGACGGGCCAACCCCCGGTGGTCACCTGCGCTCCGGTGGCGAGGGTGACCTTGTGGACCTTGCCGTCGAGACCGTAGGTGTAGACGGCATCGCCGACGATGACCGGCGACGACGTCGTGTAGCAGACGTCGCTGCCGTTGTTGATGTGGCAGGTGCCGGGACCGAAGGTGATCGACCACACCGCGGCGCCGTTGCTGAGATCCCGGGCCACGAGTCCGCCGCTCCTGGTGGTGACGACGATCAGGTCCTTGGTGCCACTCGAGGTGGCCACGGCGTTGGCGATGACCGGTGCACCGTCGGCCGTCGCCGGCAGCGTGATCTGCCACTTCTGCTTGAGCTGGTTGACGTTGGCCAGCGTCAACGTGGTCTCGAGCGTGTTGTTGCTGCGGTGCTGGGCGTCGCCGCCGAACTGCAGCCAGGGGGTCACGCAGCTCGTGAGCAGCACGGTGCACACGGCACCGATGAGGAGTGCGGCCGGGCCTCGATGGAAGCGTGGCCTGTCGGTCGATCGGTGGGATCGGAGCAGCATCTGGTGTCCCCCTGTGCTCCCGGTGGCGGGCCGGCACGCCTGCGATGATGCCTCGGTGACCGAGCCCTCGCGTCCGAAAAGTCTTCGTCTCCCGCGCCCTGCCCGAGCCGGGCATCGCTCCGCTGCTCGAGGCCGGGCTCGATGTGACCTACCGCGAGCTCGACTCGGCTCCCGGACGCGACGAGCTGTTGGCCGGTGTGGCCTCGGCCGACGCTCTGCTGTGCATGCTCACCGAGCGGGTCGATGTCGACCTGCTGGACGCCGCACCGAAGCTGCGGATCGTGGCCAACCTGGCCGTCGGCTTCGACAACGTCGACGTCGCGGCGGCCACCGAACGGGGCGTCGTGGTCACCACGACGCCCGACGTGCTCACCGACGCCACCGCCGACCTGGCGTGGACCCTGATCCTGGCTGCCGCCCGTCGGGTGGCCGAGGCCGACCGCTTCGCCCGAGGCGGCAAGTGGACGGCGTGGAGCGGGCTGGCCCTGCTCGGCGCACCGGTGGCGGGGCAGACGCTCGGCATCGTCGGACTCGGGGCCATCGGCGCGGCGGTGGCCCGCCGGGCCCGTGGCTTCGACATGCGGGTGCTCTACACGAACCGGCATCGCAACCTCGACGCCGAGCGGGCCCTTGCGGCCGCCGGCGCTTCGCCGCCCGAGCTCGTGCCGCTCGACCAGCTGCTCGAGCAGTCCGACATCGTGTCGCTGCACGCCCCGCTCAACGAGGACAGCCGCCATCTCATCGATGCGGCGGCACTGGCCCGCATGAAACCGTCGGCCATCCTCGTCAACACCTCTCGCGGCCCCCTGGTCGACGAGGTCGCGCTCGTGGCCGCTCTGCGCGACGGGACCATCGCCGCGGCGGGACTCGACGTCTTCGAGCACGAACCGGCCCTGGCTGCCGGGCTCGCCGAGTTGGCGAACACGGTGCTGTTGCCCCACATCGGCTCGGCCACCCGCGACACCCGGGCCGCGATGGTCCGCCTCAGCTGCGACAACATCGTCGCCGTCGTCGCCGGCCACCCGCCGCTCACCCCTCGCAACCCCGAGGCCCTGGGTCGCGGCTGACCCGGCCCGGCCGACGACAGGCATCGGGGCGCGAAGACCACCGTTTCGGTGGTCCGGTCGCCCGCATGCCGACGCAAGAGGGAAGAACCGGGCCGCCTGAGCGGTTCACCTCCAGAGATGACCTCCCTCCGCTCGACCGCCACCCGCACCGGCTTCCGCTCGCTCAACCGTCTGGTGGCGCCACTGGTCGGTGCCGGCCTCGGCAACCCGCTTCCCATCGGCGTGGGTCCGGTCATGGTCGAGACCACCGGTCGATCGAGCGGAAAGCCCCGCTCGGTGCCGCTGATGTCGGTGCGGATCGGGAACTCGGTGCTGGTGTCCACGGTTCGCAGCCGATCGCAGTGGATGGCCAACCTCGAGGCCGAACCGGCGGCGCGGGTGCGCCTGTTCGGTCACCAACACGATGCGTCGTCGAGCCTCGCCGAGGTCAGCGACCTGCGCGTCGCCGTCCTCACGCTCGACCCAGCCGCCTGACCTCACCTTCCGGGATGCACCCGACGGCCGGTCCTGAGGACGCGGACCAGGCCATCGCCAACGCCCACCGGTGGTTCGAGTGGAACAGCGGCTGGGCCCCGCCCGACGACGACACGCTCGACGAGTGGGTCGCCGACGGCGTGTGCCGCTGCCCCGATTCCTGCCTGGTGGCGCCGGACGCCTGGTGCCAGCACGGCCTGGCCTCGTGGTGGCTCATCATCGGCGCCCTCTGATCCGAGACGGGTCTGACCCCGAACGCGACGCGACCCGTCCCCAAGGGTGGAGGACGGGTCGCGGGCGCGCCGTCAGCGGCTCACAGGGGTCAGCCGCTGACGACCGGCAGCACCAGGCTGCAGCGAGCCCGGAAGTTGGGGTCGTCGGCGCCCAGCGCGTTCATCACGTATTGCAGCGCGACCGGGTCGTAGATGATCCCGATGTGCTCGGTGAAGTCGATCGCGCAGTGGTCCTGCACGAGGATGTTGCGCACGTTCGCGCCGCTGAGGAAGGCCGACGTGTAGGGCGTCACGACCTCGTCGTACTTCGACTCGATCACCGTGTAGCGCACGCCGGCCACGGTGTCGCCGCCGGCGTTCAGCCCGTCGAGGAACGCCGACGGCACGATCTGCTGGGTACACGACACGCAACCGAGGAGCGACGTGATCGGCACGCCGGCCAGCTTGAGGTTGTTCAGGAGGGCGTTGAGGCCGAGCACCGTCGTGCCGTGGTTCGACGGTGCCAGCCCGACCAGCTTGGCGACCTTGACCGCCCCGCCCAGGAACTTCAGGTAGTAGCGGGGCATCATCCCGCCCTGTGAGTGCCCGACCAGGTCGACCTTCGCCGCTCCGCTCGACGCCCGCACCCGGTCGACGAAGGTCGACAGCTCGGCCGCCGAGGCCGCGATGTCGGTCAGGCCGAAGAAGTGGCCGAGCGTCGAGCTGTTCTGGCCGTAGTTGAAGGCGTAGACGCAGTACCCGGCGTTGGCCAGCATGGGCGAGAGGGCCTGCCAGCTGAACGCCTCGTTGGCCAGGGTCCCGTGCACCAGGACCACGGGGTCCGGGTGGGCGCTGGTCGGCCGGCACGACCAGTTGTTCGAGCCCGGTGGCATCGAGGTCGGCGCGAACAGTTCGGTGGCGATGCCGTCGGCGAAGGTGCCGACCCGCAGCCGGGTCAGGGCATCCGCGGGCAGCTGCGTCACCGCCCCCAGCACCGCGACGGTGAGCAGCGCGACGAGCGCGCGAGTGATGCGTGTCCGCATGATCTGGTTCCCCCGAACTGATCCGCCGTGACCGTTGTCACATGGCTGGGATCACCCTACGGACATGTCATCCCGAGGTCAACGACCTTGTCAGCCGGGCTGTCAACGAAGCTCGCCACCCGGGCTCCGGGCCGAGAGAGCACGCACTGGACGACCGAGATCTCGCGCTCGTCGAAGGCTGCCTCGCAGTAGGCCAGGTAGAAGTCCCACATGCGCCGGAAGGCGTCGTCGAGCCCGAGGGCCGGCAGCTCGTCGGCGCGGGCGTCGACGTTGGCCTTCCACCGCCGCAGCGTCTCGGCGTAGTGCAGTCCGAAGTCGTCGACGTCGGTGAGGGTGAGGTCGGTGGTGCGGCCGCTGACCCGGGTGATGGCCTCGATCGACGGCAGGCACCCGCCGGGGAAGATGAACGCCTTGATGAAGTCCTCGGTGTTCTTGGCCCGCTCGTAGCGGTGGCCGGGGATGACGATGGCCTGCAGCCCCATGATCCCGTCGGGCTTCAGCAGGCGCTGGCAGACCCCGAAGAACGTGTCGAGCTCGCGCCAGTCGACCGCCTCGATCATCTCGATCGACACGAGCTTGTCGTAGGTGCCCGTGAGGTCGCGGTAGTCGTCCTGGCGCACCTCGACGAGTGAGGCCAGGCCCGCGGCCGCCACCCGGGCGGTGGCGTACTCGAACTGGGCCCGGCTGATCGTGGTGGTCGTGACCCGGCAGCCGTAGGTGGCCGCCGCGTGCACGGCGAACCCACCCCAGCCGGTGCCGATCTCGACGACGTGGTCGTCCGGGCCGAGGTCGAGCCGGCGACAGAGGCGATCGAGCTTGGCCGTCGACGCCTCGGCCAGCGGCGAGTCGGCGTCGGCGAACCAGGCCGAGCTGTACATCATCGTCTCGTCGAGCATCAGGGCGAAGAAGTCGTTGCCGAGGTCGTAGTGGGCCCGGATGTTGGCCCGGTCGCGGTGCTTGTCCTGCGGGCGCAGCGACCGCAGCCGGTCGAGGCCGCGTCCCGCGGTGGCGGCCACGCCGTTGCGGGCCGGGTCGTAGCGGTGCACCTCGCGGCCGAGCAGGCGGAGGAAGCCGGTGAGGTCGTCGACGTCCCACCAGCCGCGCAGGTAGGCCTCGCCCAGCGACGCGCTGCCGCCCCGCAGCACCGCCCGGTAGGTGCGGGCGTCGTGCACCCGGGCGTGCACGGAGATCGCGGGTCGGCCGTAGGCGTCGGGTCGGTCGGTGCCGAACTCGGAGCGCCGGCCGCCGTCCTCGTCGATGGTGACGTGCCCGCTGCCCATCCGCCCGAGCAGCTTCCACAGCACCGCACGAGCGGCCCGATCGACCGCAGAGATCCGCAGCGGGACCATCGGTCCCGGGGCAACGACCGGCGCCGCCGCGCCACGGCGCGGGCCGCCGAGGTTGGCCCCGGTCGAGCTCGGGAACGGCGCGGCCGGGCCAGGGTCGGCCGGATCAGGGTCGTCCTGAGCCTGGGCGGTCAGGTCGACCAGATCGACAGGGGCAGCCAGCAGGTCGGTCACGGTCGGGCTCCTCGACGTGGGTGGGGGACGACAGGTACGCGCTTGGCCCAGAGTCGCACGGCCTGCCAGTGGATGGCGGCCGAGATCCGCAGCGTCTGCGCGGGATGGCGGACGAGCACCGCCACCGCCGATCGGGGCGTGAGCTCGCGGCGGCGCAGCGACAGGTCCGCATCGAAGACCTTGCTGCCACGGTCGAGCACCTCCAGCCGCACCGTCAGCGGTGAGCCGGTCGCCGCGGCGGGTGCGCTGAACGAGAAGCGGTAGTCGAGGTCCATGGCGAGGAACGGCGACACGTGCAGCGTCTTGGGGAAGAGCGCGCCCCGGCCGGATACGTACTCGGCCTCGACCACGTACCAAGCCCGCTCGCCCCAGGGCGTGTTGGTGACCTCGAGCACGACGATGTCGGGCAGGCCGTCCGCCGCGTCGCACCAGTAGATCGTGATCGGGTTGAACAGCCAGCCCCACGTGCGGAGGTGGGTGAGCACCCGGATGCGGCCCTCGGGTCGGCGGTGGATCTCGGCCTCGACGATGTCGCCCAGCGCGTCGCGCAGCGGCCGCTCGGACCCGTCGAGGTAGTCGCGCCGCCGGAACCGGACGGGGGCCCACCGGCGGGTGGACCACAGCGGCAGGGCCTCGATAGCGCTCTCGGAGCGGTCGAGCTCGTCGACGTCGAGCAGCGCCATGGCCACCGCGTGGTGCATCTCGTGGGTCACCGGCACGAACCTCCGGTGCCGCACGACCCCCTCGTACAGCGCCGAACCGGGGGCGCTCAGGCGCGCTGGGGCGCGCCAGGAGGCCCCGGTTTCGGTTCTGGTGGAGGTGGAGGTGGAGGTGGTCACAGGGTGACTCCGAAGTGGCGGCAGACGTCGAGGGCCGAACGCACGCCGTCCTCGTGGAACCCATACCCCCAGTAGGCCCCGGCGAAGAACGTGCCGTTCACTCCCTGGATCTCGTGACGACGGGTCTGGGCCGCCATCGCCGCCGCATCGAACACGGGGTGGTCGTAGTCGAACTGGGCCAGAACGGTGTCGGGGTCGATCTCGTCGGAGCGGTTCAGCGTGACGAGGATCTCATGCTCGGACTCGAGCGACTGCAGCGGGTTCATCCAGTAGGTCAGCGTGGCCCGCCGCTCGTCACCCGGCACGCCGAGGTGGTAGTTCCAGCTGGCCCGGGCCCGGTGGTTGGCGGGCAGGAACCGCTCGTCGGTGTGCAGCGTGGCCACGTTGGGCTGGTAGCCGATGGCGCCGAGGATCTCGTGCTCGGCCGGGCTGGCGTCGCTGAGCAGGCGAGAGGGCCTGGTTGCTGTGGCTGGCGATGATCACCCGATCGAACGTCTCGAGGCCGTGGGTGGGGCTCATCAGCTCCACCTCGATCCCGTCCTCGCCGTGGTGTCGCCGGACGATCTTGCGCACCGGCGAGCCGAGCCGGATGCGGTCGTCGAATGGGGCGGTCAGCGCCTCGACGTAACGGTGGGACCCACCCGAGATCGTCCGCCACTGCGGCATGCCCGACAGTCGCAGGAGGCCGTGGTTGTCCATGAAGCGGGCGTAGGCCACCGCCGGGAAGCGGGTGAACGTGTCAGGGTCGGCGGACCAGATCGACGCGCCGAGCGGCACGAGGAACCGCTCGACGAAGGCGTCGGAGTAGTGGCCCCGCTCGAGCAGGTCATCGAGCGTCAGGCTCAGCTCGTCGGCCATGCCCGAGCTCTGGGCCAGCAGCCGACGGGCCGAACGGTTGAACCGCACGATGTCGAGGAGCATCCGGGTGAACCAGGGCTTGGCGATGTTGCCCCGCTGGGCGTAGAGCGTGTCGAGGTTCGTGCCCCGGTACTCGAGCCCGATGCGGGGATCGCTGACGCTGAAGCTCATCTCCCCACGTTGGGTGGCCACGCCGAGCTCGTCGAGGAGGGCGACGAAGTTCGGGTAGTTCCGCTCGTTGTAGACGATGAAGCCGGTGTCGACGTCGTGGGTCTCGACCCCGTCGGCGGAGTCCGCTGAGCTCGACGGCAGCTCGACCCGCACGGTGTTGGTGTGGCCGCCGAGGCGATCGGCGGCCTCGAAGACGGTGATGTCGTGGTGCGGATGCAGCAGGTGGGCGCAGACGAGGCCCGAGATCCCGGTTCCCACGATGCCGATCTTCATGCCGTGCCCTTCGCTCTCGTCGCCTGTGGTCTCTATTTAGCACTAAAGTATCGCAACGTTCCGTCGTTGCCTCCGTTCGAGGCTGATCGACGGTCTGGATGAAGGCTCGATCAGCTCGATCAGCTCGATCAGCTCGATCCGGCGACGGCTAGTGCACGGGGCGAACCAGCTGCCCGACGCCGGCCCGATCCGACACCCACCGCCAGAGCTGGTCGGCATCTTCGGGTGCGGTGCGGGTCCACGGCAGCTTGACCGGCCAGCGCTGGTGCCGATCGAGCCAGAACCGACCGTTGCTCTCGAGCGGCTCCCGGGCGGTGGCCAGCCAGACCATGGTGTCGGCGCCCTGGAACGGGGTGCGCAGCCACGGTCCCACGATCCGGGCGAAGTCGGGCAGCGAGGTCTGCACGCCGGGGGTGTCGACCCACCCGGGATGCATGGCGTGGAAGGTGATGCCGGTGGTGGCGGCCCGCTCGGCCCACTGGCCGTTCAGCACCACCTGCGCCCGCTTGGCCAGGGCGTAGGCGGCCACGCCGTCGAAGTCAGGATGCGCGCCGGCGATGGACTCGCGGTCGAGCCGACCCAGGTCGAGGCGCTGGGTGTACATGCCGCCCGACGACACGGTGACGACACGAGAGCCGGGCGAGCGACCGAGCAGCCCCAGCAGCTCGTGGGTCAGGAGGAAGGGAGCGACCACGTGGGTCTGGGCGGTGAGCTCGATGCCGTCGCCGGTGAGCTGGTGGGCGTGGACGAGCGCGCCGGCGTTGTTGACGAGCACGTCGAGCCGGTCGTGGTACGAGCGGAACTGCTCGGCGTAGCGGCGCACATCGTCGAGCCGGGCCAGGTCGGCCACGCCGATCTCGACGTCATCGTTGCCGGTGTCGGCCACGATGCGGGTGCGGGCCTGCTCGGTGCGGCCGATGTCGCGGCCGACCACTCGCACCGACGCGCCCAGCGAGGCCAGGCGGGTGGCCGCGGCCAGCCCGAGCCCTGACGTGGCGCCGGTGACGACGGCGACCTTGCCGTGCATCGGCCGCTCGGTGAGGTCGGTCCAGCCGAAGACCCGGTCGCGCCACTGGTAGCCCAGTCGCGAGAAGCTCAGGGCGACGGTGCCCTCGAGGGCGGTGTCCACGGTCTGGGCGATCAGGCGGCGGGCCAGCGAGGCAGGAGGGCGTGGGTCCATCAGTTTGCTGCTCCGTCGGTCGAGGGTCCGTCGGCGGATGTGGCCGTCGGCGTGTCGGTGGTCGTGCCCGGGGTGCGCCGGGTGCGCTGGCGCCGGGCCCTGGTGGCATCGTCGGCCAGTCGCGCGAAGAGCGCCAGCGCGGCGTGCTCGTCGGTCGCGTAGGCATCGCTGCCGAGCTCGGCGGCGTGCTCGGCCGAGCGCACGCCACCGCCGCCCACGATCACGGGGACGTCGGCGGCTCGCTTCACCTGCGCCACCGTCTCGAGCACGGCCGCGTCGTTGTCGGGTGTGGTCACGCTCACCGCCACCGCGAGCAGTCGCTCGGCCTGGCCGGCGGCATCGACGAACGACGCGGTCGGGGTGTCGGCACCCAGGTCGATCACGCCCATGCCGAGACCCCGCAGCAGATCGGCGAACAGCGCGCTCGGCAGGCCGTGGTGGTCTCCTGGGGGTGCTCCCAGCACGACCGTGCCGCGGGTCCGACCCCGTCGCGTGAACAGCGGCCCGAGACGTCCGATGAGGCGGAGCACGACGACCGACGCCTGGTGCTCCTGGCCGACCGACACGACGCCTTCCGCCCACTGCTCGCCGATGGTCTCGAGCGCCGGCGCCAGCACCTGGAGGTACAGGTCGTCGGGGTCGAGGCCGGCCGAGAGCGCGGACTGCACGATGGTCCACGACCCTCGCTCGTCGCCGGTCACCAGTCGGTCGACCAGGCGCCGGCTGTAGTCGATGCGCCGTCGCGTCGTGGACAGACGGCCGGGCCCGTTCGCACCGCGCGGAGATCCGTCGCTCGATCCGTCGCCGGATCCGCCGAGCGACCCGTCGCCCGATCCGTCACCGGTCGCAGGTCCACCCGTGGTGGTGGTGCTGGCAAAGGTTGCCAGGTCGCGCGGATCGATCCTCCACTCGGCGCCGACCTTGTGGCCGGGCAGCCGGCCCGTGCGGACGTACCGGTACACGGTCATGTAGTGCACGCCGAGCTGCCCGGCGGCTTCGTAGAGCGTCAACAGACCGCCGGTCGGGCGGTTGCGCGGGGCGCCTTCGACCACGGAGACTCAGGTCGGGTGCGACTCGGCGCGATCCAGCAGCGCGGCCCGCAACCCGCCGGCTGCCCGGTCGCCGATGCGGTCGAACATGAGCCCGAGCACCGGCCCGAACACCCGGAACGGGCCCTTGAGCTGCAGGTCGGCGTCGTAGCGCACCTCGGTGCGAGGTCCGTCGGCCGCCTCGGCGCCGTCGTGGTCGTCGTCACGGCGATCGGCCGGCGTGAACGTGATGGTGTCCTCGGAGATGGTCGAGCCGTTCTCAGCCCGCACCGTGACCTTGTACGGCCGGTCGAACTCGGTGACCTCGTAGCGCAGCGGCACCTTGCGTCCGGCGATCGTGGCCACGACCCGGAAGGCCGATCCCACGCCCACGGGTTCGGGCGTCACCATCTCGGCCTCCTGCACTCCCGGGTCCCACTCGGCGGTGGAGCTGAACCGGGCCAGGTAGTCGAAGGCGTCGGCGATGTCGATCGGTGCGACGATCGTCGCCTGGTACTGGGCCATGGTCGCCTCCGGGTCTATTAGTGCTAAAGAATGATCATAGGGGGCGATGGGCGGGAAGGCCGGGTCGGAGCCCGAGTTCCCCTCAGCCCGAGTCGGCTCCGCTCCCGGATGGCGACGGAGCCGACCGGACCCTTCGGTGCGCGGCCGGTGAGCGAACCTGAGGGCCGCAGCGCCGGGGTCCCCGCGTGCGGGTGGTGGCGGTAGGCGCCATCGGTCAGGCCTCGTGGCCGTCCGAGGGTCGGGCGCTACTGTCGGCCCGGTGCCGGACCGGGGGAACGTGCTCTTCATCACCGTCGACCAGTGGCGGGGCGACTGCCTCTCCGCCGTCGGCCATCCGGTGGTGCGCACGCCCAACCTCGACCGGCTGGCCGCGTCGGGCGCGCTGTTCACGAACCACTGGGCCCAGGCCGCGCCGTGCGGCCCGAGCCGGGCCTGCCTCTACACCGGCACCTACCAGAGCCAGAACCGCTCGGTGCTCAACGGCACCCCGCTCGACGCTCGGCTCACCAACGTGGCCCTCGAGGCCCGGGGCGCCGGACTCGACCCGGTGCTGTTCGGCTACACCGACTCGAGCATCGACCCCCGTACGGTCCCGCCGGACGACCCGCGGCTGGTGACCTACGAAGGTGTGCTGCCGGGGATGCGGGCGGTGCTCGACTTCCCCTTCGAGCCGCTCACCCCGTGGATCGACCACCTCTACGCGCTCGGCTACCCGGAGCAGAAGCGGGCCCACGACATCTTCCGGGCCGACCGATCGTTCCCGGGGGCGTCCGACCACCCCCCGACCTGGGCCCCACCGATCTACGCGGCCGAGCACAGCGAGACGGCCTTCCTCACCGACGAACTGCTGGCCTGGCTCGACGGCTCGGGCACGACCACCAGTCGAGGAGCCGAGCGGCGCGACCCGACCGGCCCGTGGTTCGCCCACCTCAGCTACCTGCGGCCCCATCCGCCCTACCGGGTGGCCGCGCCGTACCACGACATGTACGACCCGGCCGACGTCCCGTTCCCGCTGCGGGCCCCCACCCGCGAGCAAGAGGGGTCGCAACATCGCCTGGCCGAGCTGGCCGTCGGCGTGGTCGGGTGCCCGGACGACGACGCCGAGATGCGTCAGATCCGGGCCACGTACTACGGCCTGATGAGCGAGGTCGACCACCACCTCGGGCGGGTGCTCGACTGGCTCGACCGCACCGGCCAGGCCGGCGACACGCTCGTGGTGCTGACCTCCGACCACGGCGACCAGCTCGGCGACCACTGGCTCATGGAGAAGCTCGGCTACTGGGACGAGAGCTACCACGTCCCCATGATCGTCCGGGACCCGCGCTCGTCGGGCGGTCGAGCGCGTCGAGGCCTTCACCGAGCACGTCGACGTGATGCCCACGATCCTCGACTGGCTCGGGGTCGACGTCCCGTCCCAGTGCGACGGCCGGTCGCTGCTGCCGTTCGTGGCCGGTGAGGGCGAACCCGACCGATGGCGCTCCGAGGTGCACTGGCAGTGGGACTTCCGCAGCCCGACGACGCACGTGGCCGAGGACCTGCTCGGTCTGACGATGGACGAGTGCTCGCTCGACGTCATCCGCGACCACAGCTGGAAGTACGTCCACATGGCCGGTCTGGCGCCGCTCCTGTTCGACCTCGAGGCCGATCCGCACCAGTTCGTCGACCGCTCCACCGATCCCGCCTGCTCGCCGGTCGTGGCCGCCTACGCCCAGAAGCTGCTCTCCTGGCACCAGCGCCACGCCGACCGCGCCCTCGCCGGCACCCTGCTCACACCCGACGGACCCGTCTCCCGAGTGGATCCCCGCGTCGGCTGATCGAACCACGCCGAGAGGCGCACGACCTGTCACCCAGATCGACCAGGGACCGACGCGTCAGGTGACAGGAAGGGCGGAGAGCGCGCCGTCGGGTCGAGCGGGTGCGGTAGGAAGGGCGGATGAACGACTCGACGGGACCGGTGACGTTCCTCCATGACTTCGGGATGGACTTCGCGGTGCGCTGCGTGCTGAGCGGGGTGCGGAACCGGATGGCCGAGGTCGGCGAGGTGCTGGCTCTGTGTCAGCGCGTGGTCGACGGCGACGCCGAGTCGTGGGTGCAGCAGTGGCACGAGCTGGCCGACCGGTGCGATGCCATCGGCGATGAGTCCGCCGCCGCCGGGCAGGCGGCCAGTGCGTGGCCGGCGTACCTGCGGGCTGCCAACTACCGGTTCTGCGGGTCGTACTACCTGCCGGCCACCGCGGCCGGCGCGGCCGACCCGACCGTGGGTCCGGCCGCCTGGCGGGCGCACCGGGCGTCGTTCGACCGGGCCGTCGACCACCTGCCGTGGACCGTCGAGCGGCTGGCCATCCCCTCCGACGGAACGCCCCTGCCGGGTTACCGCTTCGTGGCCGGCTCTCCCAGGAGCGGCTCGATCGAGGTGCGGCCGACGGTGGTCGTCGTCAACGGCATCGGCACGCCCATGTCGGACGTCTTCATGACCGGGGTGGCCGACGCGCTCGACCGCGGTTACCACGCCGTGGTGTTCGACGGGCCAGGTCAGGGTGCGGCCCTGATCGAGCAGGGCCTGCACCTGCGACCTGACTGGGAGCACGTCCTCGGTCCCGTGCTCGACCACGTGGCCCGGCTCGACGGCTCCGATCCCGATGCCATCGCCCTGACGGGTGTCAGCCACGGCGGATGGTTCGCGGCGCGGGCACTGGCCATGGCCGCGGCCACGCGGACCGCCCTCACCCGACCGGCGGCGTTCGTGGCCGACCCTGGTGTCATCCGCCTGCTCGACGGGGTGCTGCCCCAGTTCGACGACGACCTGGTGGCCCTCTTCCGTCGGCGCGACCAGCAGGGGTTCGACGATGCCCTGGCCGACCGGGTGGCCGGGCCCCACACCTCGAACGACCTGAGGGTCGCCGCCGGCACGATCGGTGATCCGTTCGGGACCACATCGCCCTACGACGCGCTCCGCCGGCTCGAGGCCTACGACCTCGGCCCTCTGCTGGACGACCTGGCCGACCTCGGCGTGCCGACGCTCGTGTGCGATCCCGAGTCGGCCGGGGGATGGCCTGGTCAGTCGACCGAGCTGGCCTCCGCCCTGGCCCCGGGCCTCGGCGAGCGGCTCACCCGGCTGGCCTTCACCGCGGCCGAAGGGGCCGGGATCGACTGCGAGATCCTGGCGCCCGAGCTGCGCAACCAGCGGGTCTACGACTGGCTCGCTGGATTCCTCGTGCCCTCCGCCGATGGGTAGACGGCCCGACCAGATGTGGAGACGAACGTGACCGAAGCCGTCGGATGGTTCCGAGCTCTCGTGGTGAACGCGCACGACTACGAGCAGCTGGCCGAGTTCTGGCAGGCCGTGCTCGGCGTCGGCGTGGCCGTGCAGGAGGAGGACTGGGTCCAGCTCGAGACGGGGAAGGCCGGCGTCTACCTGGCCTTCCAACCGATGGCCGATGGCGACACGCCCGGCATGCACGCCCGGCCCGACATCGAGGTGGCCGACGTGGCCGCGGCCCAGGCCCGCATCCAGCAGCTCGGCGGCTCGCTGGTGCGGGTGGTGCAGGAGCCCGACGGCGACGAGCACCGGGTCATGGCCGACCCGGAGGGCAACGAGTTCTGCATCCTCCCGCCGCTGCCGCCCGAGCTGGCCCGCACCTTCCCGTCCTGAGTCGGACACGGCACTCGACGGTGATGCTGACCCCCACGCCGGACCGCATCGAGCTGGCCGCCCGCGCGCTGCTCGGCGCCCTCACCACCGATGACCAGAAGCCGACGCGCCTGCAGATCGCCGTCATCGAAGCCGTTGCTCGGGGGGTGCACGGGGTCGAGCTCGACTGCACCACGCTCGACCCGATCGGTCACGACGGGCTGGTCGAGCTCGACTGCACGCCGGTCGAGGCCCACCAGCTCGTGCAGGACGCCATCACCCTCGAGCTGCTCCTGCACCCGCTGCCCCGCGCCGTCGAGCGCAGCGTCGAGCGCTTCGCCGCGGCCCTCGGCGTCGACCACCGTCTGATCGACGCCACCCGCGACCTGGCCCACGGACACCTGGCGTTGATGCAGGCCGACATCGAACGCAACAGCTGGTACACGACCCAGACGGTGAAGGGCATCCTCCACGGGCAGCTGTGGGAGCTGGCCCGGTCGAAGAGCGCGTACCTCGGCGCCCCGGAGGACAAGGCCATCGCCCGGCGGTGGGAGTCGCTGGCCGACCACCCGCCCGGCACCCTCGGACGGTCGGTGGCCGACTTCTACGAGGCCCACCACTTCCCGTTCCCCGGCGAGCGCCACGGCATCTACGAGCTCGGCGCCCACCACGACTTCGTCCACGTGCTGGCCGACTACACGACCACCCCCGAGGGTGAGATCGACGTGTTCGCCTTCATCGCCGCCACCATGGCCGACCCCAAGGGCTTCACCCTCTTCGCCTTCACCCTCGGCCTCTTCCAGAACGCCAGCATCACCCGGGTGTCCGGCAAGAAGGTCGCCATCGCCCGGGCCGACACGCTCGACGACCCCGGCGCCGTCGACCGCTACGCCGATGCCCTCCGGCGAGCCACCTCCTGCACCGTCGACGTCATGGGCGGCATCGACCACTTCGCCCTCGCCGACCGCCCCCTCGTCGACCTCCGCAACGAGTTCCACATCATCCCCAAGGGCGTCCCCGGCCCCGGCCACTTGGATTGACTACCCCTGAGGGGCGCCTGGCGGGCGGGGGAGCTCGGACTCGGGGATGGGAGCGGAGGGGATGTAGCGGGGCGGGGGCGGCAGGGGTCGTCCTCCGCTGGAGGCTCGTCCGGCGACGATGCCGGCAGCGAGGGGACCGAGGGCCCGGACGAAGTCGGAGCGGTCGTCGAGGATGCCGGGCACGGTGTCGAAGCGGGCGGGTTCGAGGTCGCCCGTGTCGGGCACCTCGGCCACGATCGGCGCGCCGATGAGGCTCTCGATCTTGGATTCGGCCAGGCCGTGTCGCCCGGTGCGGTTGAGCACGACCTCCGACGCGATCACGCCCAGCTCGTCGACGAGCACCCGGGCGTTCTTCACGTTGGCCAGTCGGGCCGAGCAGGTGATCAGCACCCGATCGGCCAGCCCGGCGATGCCGGTGCGCCGCACGAGCGTGCCTGGCGCGTCGAGGATGATCAGGTCGACCGGGCCGCCGCGGCGTGCGCCCGGTCTGCAGGGCGGCCAGCACCTCGGTCAGCACCCGGGCGTCGACCAGCTCGAACGGGTCCTCTCCCGGAGGGAGCACCTGGACGCGGATGCCGGTGGTCGGGTGGGTGACCAGGGTGTCGGCGGCGGCCGGCAGCCCGAGCATCAGGGTGAGATCACCCAGGATGGGGTCGGCCTCGACCAGCACCACCTTGGCCCCGGCCCGGGTGGCCGCGGCAGCCAGGTTCACCGCCACCGTGGTGGCGCCCTCGCCTGCCTTGGCCCCGGTGACGAGCACCAGGCGGGGCCGCGCCGCGGCTCGACCCGACGCGGCCTCGACCTCGTCGCGGGCGACGGCCAGCTCCTCCAGCGTGACGGCGACGATCGTGTCCATGGGCGTGGCCGCCGGCACCACCCGGTCGAACCACGGCGCCGGTGCGGCCGGGCCCGATCCGTCGAAGGCGACCGGTTCCGCCGGTTCCGCCGGCTCCGCCGATCCTGAGGTTCGTGTGGTCGGATCGGCCGCGCTTGCCCGAGCGTCCGACGGTCCGTCACCCGCCGGGTGGGGAAGATCAGGGGCATCCGGCGGGTCGGGGACGAGGCTCAGACGCGGGCCGGATGGCTGGGCCGGATCGACCGCGATCGGTGGCCCATCGGGCCGTACGTCGGCCACCGGGACGGGATCGGGATCGCCGGCGGACAGGGGTGCGGTGGACGGGGGTGCGGTGGACGGGGGTGCGGGGGCCGGGCGGGCGTCGGCCACCGACACCACCCGGACCTCTGGGAACATCGAGCGCAGGACCGGCAGCTGGTCGTCGGACTCGATCGAGCCGGACGGGCCGAGCAGCACCACTGCCGGGTGGCCGGGGGTGAGCTCATCGGTGGCCCCGAGGACGGTGACCATGTCCTTGACCATGACGTGCTCGAACGCGTTCATGGCGTCGACCCGCCACAGCAGGTCGGGGTCGACGACGAGCACGTCGAACGGGACGGTGAGCGGGGTCAGGCTCACGACGTGGATGGCTCCGAACCGTCGCGCCAGGGCCAGCTGCTCGAACGTGTCGATGCGGGCCCGCAGCACGTCGAGGCTGGACGCCCAGAAGGCGGTCGAGCGCACGTCGATGCCGAAGCGGTCGGCCAGCCCGGCGGCGTCGGCCAGTCCGGTGGACGAGAGCAGGTCGTCGTAGCCCGAGCGGAACCGGTCAGGGTCGTCCAGGTAGCGCGCGTAGAGGCCGATGCCGAAGAGCAGCCCGTAGGTGTAGGGCCAGTTGTAGAAGGGCGTGAAGTAGTGGCCCTTCACCGCCCACATGCGCGGGTGCATGAGGTCGGGTGCGATCCCGTCGCCGTAGGCCGCCCGCTGCGAGGTGAGCATGATGTCGTCGAGCTCGGCGACCGACAGGGCCTGCTGCTCGCGGCGGGTGCACAGCTCCCGCTCGAACAGGAACCGGGAGTGGATGTCGACGACCACCTGGCAGGCGCCCTGCAGGTCGGTGTCGAGCAGGCCCAGGCGCTGATCGGGCGGGCGTGGCGGCCAGGCCCGCCTCGACCATGATCGTCTCGCAGAAGATGCTGGCGGTCTCGGCCAGGGCCATCGGCGTCTGGCGCTGCATCGGCGTGCGCTCGCCCAGGTTGGTGTTGTGGTAGGCGTGGCCGAGCTCGTGGGCCAGCGTCTGCACGCTGTCGGCCGAACCGTCGAAGTTGAGCATCACCCGCGACTCGCCGCCCTGGATCGGCAGGCAGAACGCCCCGCCGACCTTGCCGGCTCGGGGCTCGGCGTCGATCCACTGGTCGCGGCTGGCCCGCTCGACCAGCGCGGCCAGCGCCGGTGAGTACCCGCCGAACGCGTCGGACACCCGACCGATGGCATCGGTCCAGCTCACCCGGGAGGCCGCAGCCGAGCCGACCGGGGCGAACAGGTCGTACCAGGGCAGCCCGGCGGCTCGTGCGTCAGGGGCGGTGTGGCCGAGCACCGCGGCTTTGGCCCGGAGGTAGCGGTGGAAGTCCGGCAGCGAGTCGACGACCGCCTCCTGCATGGCGTCGAGGGTCTGGCGGTCGACGCCGTTGGTGAACAGCGCCGGCTCGAGCGCATCGCTCCAGCCGCGTCGGCGGTTCAGCACGACCGTCTCGCCCTTGGCCCCGTTGAGCGCGGCGGCCAGCGGCACCGTCACGGTGTCCCACGCGGCCAGCTCGGCCTCGAACGCGGCCCGGCGCCGATCGCCGTCGGGATCGTGGGCCAGCCCCCGCACCAGGCTCATCGGCAGGGTCTCGACGCCACCCTTCCCGTCGGCGACCTGGGCCGTGAGCCGCGACGTGATCTCGCCGTGCAGCCGGGCCCACGCCATGCTGCCGGTCAGGCGCAGATCGGCGGCCAGGCCCTCCTCGGCCTCGCTCATCTGGTGCTCCGCGGCGCGGGCCGCCCGTTCGAGCGGGTAGCCGTGGTCGGCGGCATCCTGGCTGGCAGCCACCAGCGCGGCCACGCCGAGGCGGGCGGTCCAGCCCTCGAAGCGCTTGGTGAGCCGGGTCAGATCGGTCAGCTCGGACTGCAGCCGCGACCTCAGACCGGCGGCGGTGTCGTTCGACGAGTCGGTGCTGATGAACGTGTAGAGGTACGCCGACACCAGCCGTACCTGGTCGAGCAGCCGGTTCGTCTCGGCCAGCACCTCGTCGAAGGCGGCGACGTCGGCCGGGGTCGGACCGCCCTCGCGGGGCTCACCGTCGCGCACATCGTGGCGGTCGTACAGGGCGACCAGGCGGGCCAGGTCGGCGACCACGCCCTCGTGCGCCACCGCCAGCTCACGGGAGTCGAGGGACGGGAAGACGGAGCTGACGTCCCAGTGGGGGAGCGTGCCGGGGTCGTTGAGCGAGGTGTCGGCCATCCCCGTGGTTGTAGCAGAAGCCTCGTCGTGGTCGCTGCTCGGCCTGACTCCGATCTCCCCGTCGGGCAAGATCGTGGGGACATGGGAACCAGCTACCGGGCGCAGGTCGCCGTCGCGTTCGAGATCCTGGCCGAGGGTCTGGCGCCGTTCGTCGATGCCCGCATGAGCGCCACCTTCCCGGGCGACGACTGGATCCTGATGGCCGCCGGCAAGCTCGGCAAGCGCCGCGACGTGCTGGTGTCGCTCTCCGACCCGCACTTCCAGCTCGAGGTCATGAACCGGTGGTGGGGCCCGGCGTTCTCCAGCGGCCTCTCCGACGGCGACCGGGCGCGCATCGGCGAGCTGCGCACCTCCCGCAACCACTGGGCCCACCCCGACCAGGACCACCCGCTCGACATCGAGGCCGCTCTCTGCAGTCGTGCAGAACGGCGAGGAGCTGCTGCGGGCCATCGGTTCGGACGAGGCCGAGCGCATGGCCGACCTGCAGGAGCAGCTCCGGTGGGAGTCGGTCCGCGAGGTGGCCCTCGAGCAGGGGCTGACCGAGAGCGAGGCGGTGCTGCAGCAGCTGGCCGAGCTGAAGGACGAGCACGACGAGCTGCAGCACCAGCTGGCCGCGGCCCGCGAGGCGGCCCAGTCGGCCAGCGGGCGCAGCCGGGCCGTCTCGCGCCAGCTGGCCGAGCTGCAGACCCAGTACGCGGCGGTCGCCGGCCTGCGCGACCAGTACCTCGTGCTGCAGCGCCAGCTCGAGGAGGAGCGCGAGAAGCGCGAGGCCGTCCTGGGCGACACCACCACCGTCCGCCAACAGCTCGACGCGGCCGAGGCCGCCATCGGGGCCCTCCAGCACCAGTCGTCGGCCCTCAACGACCAGCTCAGCGAGGCCCGGCGCACGCTGGCCCACATCGACCCGATCGACACCGAGGTCGGCAAGCGCTGGCTCTGGCTGATCAGCGCCCTCGTGATGGTGCTCGGCATCCTCGTCGTGGTCGCCGCCTACATCCCCCGGTAGCTGCGCCCTCGATCGCGAGCTCGCAGCGGGCGGGGCTTCGCCCATCTGGCGCGTTGTGGTGGTGCTGCTCCGCTCCGTACGCCTCGACCGCGCACCTGCCCGAACTTGCGTGGAGAACCCGCGATTCGGACCGAGGAACCTACGCAAGAACGGAGGGACGGGTGGACGAGGGTCAGACGAGGGTCAGACGAGGGTCAGTTGCCGCCGTTGGCGCCGGCGACGCGGTTGCCGCCGGTGCAGTTCAGCACCCTGGTGCAGGCCGCACTGATCGGCGGTGAGAAGTGGATCTGGCCGTTGTCGTAGCCGAGCGGTTGGTAGGCCAGTGACACGATGCCGAGCACCTTGCCGTCGCCGTTGATGACGGGCCCACCCTGGAAGTCGGTGCCGAGCGGAGCCGTGTGCTGGAAGCCAGCGGTCGACTGGTCGATCAGCATGCCGCTGGTGATGGTGGCGCCGGCCCCGCCCGTGCCGCTGATGGGGAAGACGGAGGAGCCGAGCGCGGTGGACAGCACGTCGTCGCCGGCCCAGTCGAGCACGGTGATGCTCCCCTTCTGCACCCGCAGCAGCGCCATGTCGTTGACCGGGTCCCAGTTCACGATGCTGGCCGGGAGCTGCTCGGCTCCCTTGCTCAGCGTGATGCCCGGGGCCGGGTTCACCGTGGCGGTCCGCACCGCGGCGTACGAGGTGAGCATGAGGGTCTCGTCCTCGCTCGTGATGACCGCGAACGCGGTGCCGACCGAGGGCCGGCCCTGGTCGTCGAGCGAGGACACCTGGTAGACCGCGGGCGAATAGGTGGCGGCCTCCTGCACCGTCTTGGTGGCGGCGAGCGAGTCCTTCAGCGGCACGAGCGCGGCGTTGATCTGGTCGGTGGCGTCGTTCTTCTGCTTCTCGATGTCGGCTGAGGCGGACTGCGACCGGGTCTCGAAGTCCTGGGTGTCGGAGCGCAGCTCGCTGACCTGCGTGTTGAAGTGGGCCCACCAGAACGCGCCGCTGGCCCCGAAGGCCATGCCGACCAGGGCGAAGATCAGCATCCAGAGCAGCACCGACCGGGTGAAGATCGGGAAGCGCACCGAGTTGCGGGCCGCGTAGCGTCCGGGCCTTCTCGGTGCGCCTCCATTCGCTGCGCCGCTGGCGCCCGCTGCGTGCCGGACCCGGAACGGTCGTGTCCATGGGTTCCGAGACGTCGCCCGTGGCCTCCGGGACGGTCGCGCCCGTGGGGTCAGAGCCCGACGTCTCGACCGGGCCCGGGTCGGACGGGTCCGGGTAGGGGCAGCACCAGGTCCGACTCGGTGGGGTGCTCGCTCCCGCCGTCGTAGAGATCGGTCATGGACTGCCCTTCGTCGTCGGCGTCGTCGTGGTGTCAGTCGTGGGCGGGGCCGCGGTGGATGGCGGTGAGGTGGCGGGGGGCGGCGGCGAGGTGAGCGGGGTGGTGACGATGCAGGGCCCACCGCAGTCGGTGGGCAGGTCGGGCACCGAGCGCTCGTTGGGTCGTCGGACGTCCGGCTGGATGGCGGCATCGCCGAAGCCGGCACCGGGAGGGGGCAGCGGTCCCGGGACGGGGAAGTCGAGTGCGGGCTGCCCGTCGAGGG
>CAWCSY010000005.1:0-369813 GCA_963798355.1 uncultured Microthrixaceae bacterium
TCATCAGCTGACCATTGTCGTACAGCATTTTTTCGAAATGGGGGACAAACCAATGTGCATCCACGGAATAGCGTGCGAAACCGCCGCCCACCTGATCGTAAATTCCTCCGCTGGAAATTTTGTCCAGCGTTAGCTTGATGTGTTCAAGGCAGGCGCTGTTACCGGTGAGATGATGATATCGCAAAAGAAACATCCATAAAGAAGGCATGATAAACTTTGGCGCCCTGTTCATGCCGCCCCAATGGGAATCAAAACGGGCGGAAAGGTTTTCGTAGACAGCATCAAGATCTTTTTCCCACGCCGAATCGCCACTGTTTTGTTTGAATCGGCCGACATCCGAGCGAAGTAAATGCAGCCTGAGATCTTCCGCGGAGTCTTCCAGCTTTTTCCTGTTGCCGACGTAGGCCTTGTTGATGTTCTGCAGTACCTGCACCCAGGCCTGCGGTGAGAAGTAGGTTCCGCCGAAAAATGGTTTTTGCTGTGGTGTTAGAAAGACATTCAGCGGCCAGCCACCGTTAACACCCAGGGCCTGAACCGCTTCCATGTAGATTTGATCTATGTCAGGCCTTTCTTCCCGATCAACTTTAACACAAACGAAGAATTCGTTCATTACCTGTGCGATATCCTCATTCTCAAATGACTCCCGTTCCATAACGTGGCACCAGTGACAAGCTGAATAACCGATGCTCACCAGGAGAGGTTTATCGTCCTGAATAGCTTGTTGAAGCGCCTCAGGTCCCCATTCGTACCAGTCCACCGGATTGTGTGCGTGTTGTAACAGGTATGGCGACTTCGCCTTTATTAATCGATTTGGCATGCGGCTATTTATTTGGGCTGTTTTCTGTGCCGAGGTTGTGGAGCTGTTCTTTGACGGTGGCAATTTCCTGATCAACATTCACCACGGTCTTTAGGTTTTCCAGTTTTCCGATTAATTCAATCAGGAACGACTTATGAGCGCTTGAGTTTGGATGAAAGGGTCGGTGTGCCATGGCGCGGGCGATGTCGTTCCATTGAAGGACAAACTTCTTAAGGTGCGCGCTAAAATTCTGGTCAGCAAATTTTTCCCATATATAATCCTCCGCCACGGCAGAAGGATGTATCATATCAGATTTATAGAACCTGTAGTCGCGGAGGTCATCCATCATGATCTCATAAGCAGGGAAGTATGCCACGTTCTTATTTTCCATCACCAGTGTGTGGCAGGCGGCCCGGAGGACTGACTTGCTAACACTATTCAGTTCCAGTGTGTCCCTAACATGTCGCACCGGGACTCACGGTAAGGATAATCCTGATTCCCGGATTAAGTGCCTGGAGTTCTGCGTTGAGGGAATTGAAAGATTCGATGATCTTTTTCTGTGACCACAAGGATTTTGAAAATTGCGCTTGCGGAACTTTGTGACAATTGGCCACTATCTCTCCGGTATCATTTCTTGCATATATCCAGGCTGTACCATAGGTGACGATCAACCACTTTGCATGATGGATGAAATAATGTGCGGCACCGATCGTTTCTTTCAGTTTTGCCTTCAGCGTGTGGGGTTGGAGTGCGGACAGGGACGAATGAAAATCGTAATTCATGAAGATGCCTTGCTGTTCCAGGAAACGTGTGGGGCGGCGGGCCTTCGTTGAAAATCGCATATCTTACTGCCTTGTGTATGGCGTGCGGATTGTACAATACGCCAAAGGGATTAGGCAGCACATCAGCCTTTATATCGTAGAGTTTCTGACCTATTGCATCGGCAAAACAGGACCCAATCGTCATAATTTTGTCTGAAATGCCCATTTTGTTGGGATTTTCTATCGGGCTAACGACTGTTCGAAAGTGACTCATAAAAATAATGTTTCCGCAAACACTTGAAAATTTCGCGCTTTTTGAGATACTTTAGCCTTTGGTTCAAAATTGATCAAACCATCCAAAATTATGAATAACGACCTTACCGCCTTTGAAAAGATTCCGGTAAAAATCTTTGACAGTTCTGAAGAGGGGTCTGTTTACGTTGCCAGGGAGATCGCTGGCCTTGTAAAAGCCCGTCAGAAAGAGAATAAACCCTGCGTGCTTGGGCTTGCTACCGGTTCGTCGCCGACACGTTTGTATGCGGAGTTGGTAAGAATCCATCAAAAGGAGGGTTTGAGTTTCAAGAACGTATTTACGTTCAACCTGGACGAATACTATCCCATGCAGCCTGAGGCTTTGCAGAGTTACGTGCGCTTCATGCGGGAGCATCTTTTTGACCACATCGACATTCCCAAGAAGAACATTCATATTCCCGACGGAACCCTAAACAAAGAGGACGTTGCTGAGTTTTGCAGGTCGTACGAGGAAAAAATTGATAAGCTCGGGGGACTAGACATTCAGATATTGGGTATTGGGCGTACGGGCCACATTGGTTTTAATGAGCCGGGTTCGTCCGAAAAATCTCTCACGCGCCTTGTGTCGCTGGATCAGGTAACGAGGATCGATGCCGCCAGCGATTTTTTTGGTGAAGAAAACGTTCCGCGCAAAGCGATTACCATGGGTGTCGGCTCCATCATGAAAGCGGCAAAGGTATATATGATGGCCTGGGGTGAAGGCAAATCGTCGGTCATTTACAAGGCTGTTGAAGGTCCCGTTACAGATCAAATACCATCTTCATTTTTACAAAAGCACAAAGATTGTACGATCGTGGTGGACGGTGCCGCTGCTTCGGCCCTTACCCGTAAGAAGACACCCTGGATATTGGACAGCGTTGACTGGAATGAGAAGCTCATTCGCAAAGCAGTGGTCTGGCTGTGCCAGCAAATCGATAAGCCGGTATTAAAACTCACCAACCATGATTATATGGAGCATGGTATGGGTGACATCATCACTGAATTTGGTTCGGCTTACCAGGTGAACATTAAAGTATTTAACTTCCTTCAACATACAATTACCGGCTGGCCGGGTGGTAAACCTAAAGCGGACGATTCGCACAGGCCTGAACGCGCCAAGCCATTTCCGAAACGGGCCATTATCTTTTCACCTCATCCCGACGACGATGTGATTTCGATGGGAGGAACGTTTATCCGGTTGGTCGATCAGGGGCATGAAGTGCACGTTGCTTACCAAACATCGGGAAATATTGCCGTATTCGATGATGATGCAATTCGTTTTGCGGACTTCGTCAGGGATTTCAATGATCAATTTGGGCTGAGCAAAGCAGATGGTGCCAAATTTTATAAAAAGATGGTGCAATCCCTGCAGCGCAAGGGTCCGGGACAACTCGATAGTCCGGAAGTATTGAAGATAAAAGGATTGATTCGCAGGGGAGAGGCAAAGGCAGGTGGCCGGTACGTTGGGATCCCTGACGAACAAATGCATTTCCTGGATATGCCATTTTACGAAACCGGGGCTGTTAAGAAGAAGCCGCTAAGCGAAGAGGATATTCGGATCACGATGGATATTTTGGAACGCGTAAACCCCATCAGGTATACGCGGCCGGTGATTTATCTGATCCGCACGGAACGCACCGCGTTTGTCTCGCGGCGATTTTTGAAGCCTTAAGGCGTTTGAAGAAGAAGCCATGGGCAAAGGATTGTTGGGTGTGGCTGTATCGTGGAGCATGGCAGGAGTGGGATATCGATCAGATAGAAATGGCTGTGCCCCTAAGTCCCGATGAATTGATGCGCAAGCGGCGCGCCGTATTTAAGCATCAATCACAGAAGGACAGTGCCATGTTTCCGGGAAGCGACAAGAGAGAATTCTGGATGCGCGCGGAGGACCGCAATCATGCCACTGCGCAGGCATACAATGCGCTGGGCCTTGCGGAGTACGAAGCGATGGAAGCGTTCGTACGCTACAAGTTTTAAGAAAGGCAAACATCCTTGACAGCAGCGAAGGCGGCGTGCGGAATGCCAATGGAAAATGGCCGGCAATTGGATCAAACCAAAAGCCGGCGTGATGCCTTACTGCTGCATCTGCATTTCCTGATGCCGCCTGAAGGAATTTTTAGTCACCGAAGCTTTGACTTCGGGTACGTAAACATCGTGCTGTTCGCCGCCGGTGGTTTGTCCATCTTCGTATGAAACCGAAACAATCACGTCAAGGGTATGATTGGAAGTTCCGCGATATGATCCTCTTATGGGAGAGCAATCGGCAAAGTGTTTACCCACAGCAAGTTTAACGTGCGCTTCGCCTGCCGCCGAATTGTTGGTTGGATCTAGCCCATACCATCCGTAAAAAGGGATGTAGGCTTCTACCCACGCGTGAGTAGCCCCTTCACCACGCATACCGTTTTTCTTGGGACATATGTAGCCACTGACATAACGCGCCGGAATATTGGATAGCCGAAGCATTACGAGCAGCACATGAGCAAAGTCCTGACACACTCCCGATCGTAATTTCCACACCTCATCAATGGTTGTCTCTACGGTCGTGATTCCCTTCGTGTAGGAAAAGTGTGTGTAGATATAGTCACAAAAACTTTTGGCCGCCTGCAGTGGGGTGCCTTTCTTCCCGCGTTCCGCATCGGTAATCTCCCGAAGTTCTCCTAAAGCTTCAATTTTTTCATCCTGTCTGATAAAGTCAATGAAGGCAAGCTGGTTTTTCAGCGTTTCCAGTTCAAGCCATTGCAGTTCCTGAGGAGATGAGTCATCGGGAACCGGCGTTTCGGAAGTCTCAACCAAAAGCTTCGAGTCGATAACCAATTCCTGATGGGGACGAGCGTGGGTGAACGTGCCGACCTGATTCCCGTATACATCGATGTAAAGATCCACGATGGGATCTCCTGTGATAGTAACCGAGTGCTGAATCACCGTCTGATGCGCATCCTTGATGGGATACAACATGATTTGATTTGCGCTGTCGCGCACAGTAGTCTCGTAGTTATATTTCGTTATATGGCGAATCTTAAATTTAGGCATGGTTTCAATTGGGTTAACTATAGGCAAAATAATACTGATTCAGCATACTGCCGATCTCATCGATTTCGACGGTGATGTCTGTAAGATAATCATGAAGACCAACATTCGATACACTTTGTACATTTGAATATTGGACCTTGCTCTTGAGTTTACCGATGCTGAAGTGGACCTTCGAAAAACCCTCCAGATTTTTTTCGCTGCGAAGTCTCTCAAAGTAACGGTGAAGATGGTTCAACGAGTAGAGTACAGACCTTGGAAAATTGACATTGAATAAGATCTGGTCAATGATGTTGCGGGCTTCAAAGCCTGACTGGTATTGTTTCAGATACAGCGAATATCCAGAGATAGACATGAGCAGATACTTCCAGTAAGTGGTGTCTGTAGGTTTGTCCAGGTCATAGGAAAGGTTGTTGAGCTTAATGTCGAGGATTTCTGCCGATTGAATAGCGCGCTCAATATACTTGCCGACGTTCATGAAGCAAAGCCCTTCTCCTCGGAACATCGTGATATCGGTCACACCAAAATACAACATGCACTCCCTGATGAGCGAGTCCAGGACAGTTATGGGATCTCCGTGCTGAAGCGCATAAATGAGCCGGTCATCGTGTACGACGTGATAAAATTCATTAAGGCAAGTCCACAATTCGACGGTGATATTATCCTGCACGCCCCGCGCGTTCTCACGTGCCAGCGTAACCATACTGAATACCGAATTCGGATTTTCCCGGTCGAGTACCATGAATTGAAGAATCTTGCGGCTGTTCTCGCCCATATCGGCAATGGCCTCATCTTCCAGGTTCCCAAAGATTCGCAGGACAGGTTGCCATGAAAAATCATCAGGGCTGTCTTGTGAAGAGGCATAGTTAATTTTAAGGATCCGCAAAATACTGTCTGTCCGTTCCATATAGCGGGACATCCAGTATAGTGAGTCAGCAACACGACTAAGCATCTTCTCGTTCTATTTATGGTGATCGTAATTCATTCTGCCAGCACCCAGGTATCCTTGCTTCCACCGCCCTGGGAAGAGTTCACGACGAGCGATCCTTCTCTGAGCGCCACGCTGGTAAGGCCTCCCGGAACAATCTCAATTCCATCAGGGCCATAAAGGGCAAACGGACGAAGGTCAATACGCCTGGGTTGCGCTTTTCCATTTACATAGCATGGGGCATTGGACAAACTGATGACTGGCTGGGCGATAAATTGACGTGGGTCTTTTAGAATTTCCGTTTGGTAGTCATTGATCTCATTCTCCGTCGCGGCATGCCCCATCAACATTCCATATCCACCCGATCCATTGGTTTTCTTCACCACCATTTTGGTAATATTCTTCAGCACATGCTCGCGCTCGTCGGCCTTTCCAAGCTGATAGGTAGGTACATTCTTGAGAATGGGTTCTTCATTTAGGTAGTACCGAATCATTTCGGGTACATACACATAGATCGCTTTGTCGTCGGCTACCCCATTTCCGATAGCATTTACAATGGCGACATTGCCCTTGCGATAAGCCGACAAAATGCCGGAAACGCCCAGGACGCTGTCAGGATTAAAAACCAACGGATCCAGGTATTCGTCATCAACCCGCCGGTAAATGACATCCACCTGCTGAAGTCCGGCCGTAGTTTTCATGAACACTTTCTGATTTTCAACGACCAGATCGCGGCCCTCAACCAGTTCGATGCCCATAAGCCGGGCAAGCGTGGTGTGTTCAAAGTATGCCGAGTTATAAATTCCAGGGGTAAGCATGACCACATTTGGAGACGACACCTGTCCGTGGGAAAGGGCCATCAGATTCTTATACAAAATATTGGGATATTGGGTAACGGGCCTCACATGGTTTTGTGGAATGAGATCAGGAAAAATACGCTTGGTGATCTCCCGGTTCTCAATCATATAGGAAACCCCGGATGGCGTTCTTAGGTTATCTTCCAGCACATAGAAGGTTCCATCATGGTCGCGAATCAGGTCAATGCCGGCAATGTGTACATAGATGTCGTGTGGTACCTTGACACCCTGCATCTCGCGCAGGTAATGCGGGCAGGAGTAAACCAGATCAACGGGGACGATACCATCCTTGAGAATGAATTGTTGGTGATATACATCTTTCAGGAAGAGATTCAGGGCCAGTAATCGCTGTTTTATTCCTTTCTCAATGAATTCCCATTCCGCGGCCGTGATTATTCTGGGGATAATGTCAAACGGAAATATTTTTTCAATACCCTCTCCGCTGGAATACACGGTGAAGGTTATCCCCTGACTCATAAACAGGCTTCTTGCCAGTTCTTCCTTTTTGATGAGCTCATCCGCTGAAATGCTGGACAGCGAGTCGTAAACATTTTGATAGTGAACCCTGACCTTTTCCTCGTCGTACATTTCATCCCAAATGTTTTCGGCGAGCGGATATTTCTGAAAAAGTTCAGTGGCTTTCATTATTTGAGTTTAATAATATCAATGTAAAATACCACGTAACCGAGAGAATTATTGGGTGCGGCCGTTAAATTATTTTATGCAAACGAATGCTATCACCTGCATAATAACAAAAAAAGTCGACACAGCTGCCTGCGTCGACTTTCCATTTGGGCGATGTATGTTATTCTGCTACTACCTTGACCTGGATCTCGTGCTTCACTTCTTTATGCAAATCAAGTGTCACAGAGTATGTACCGATTTGTTTCGGTACCTCTTTCAGGTGAACTTTCTTCCGGTCAATATCAAAGCCTTTTGCCTTGAGACGTCAGCAATCTGCAAGGCTGTAACGGCCCCAAAGATCTTTCCACTTTCCCCGGCTTTTGCTCCGATTTCGATTATCAGTTCTCCGACTTTAGCGGCGATAGCTTCGGCATCCTGTTTTACCTTGGCAGCCTTGTGTGCCGCCTGACGCACATTTTCTGCTATGAGTCGCTTATTGGAGTCATTGGCAATCAAAGCGAAGCCGTTCGGGATAAGATAATTGTTACCATATCCGGCTTTCACCTTCACGGTGTCATTTTTATAGCCAAGGCCGGTTACGTCTTGTTTTAATATTACTTCCATGATCGTTTGTGCTTTTAAGAGTTAACGATTACTTCAAGGAATCGCCAACATAAGGAAGCAATGCGAGGTGACGCGCGCGTTTAACCGCCTGTGCTACTTTCTTTTGGAACTTCAAACTTGTTCCCGTAAGCCTCCGGGGAAGGATCTTTCCTTGCTCATTAACAAATTTCATCAGGAAGTCAGGATCCTTGTAGTCAATGTACTTGATACCATTCTTCTTGAAACGGCAGTACTTAGGTCTGATCTCTGCCCGCTTAATTGGTTCGTTCATTAATGTCATCTTCCGGAGCCCTCCTCAGCTTTTTTTACAGGTTTTCTGTTTTCCTTGTTTTTGAATTCACCCTTGCGTCTGCGCTCGTTGTAAACTACTGCATGCTTGTCCAGCACCGTAGTCAGAAATCGCATAACTGATTCATCCCTTCTGTACTCAGTTTCGAGGGTGTCGATAACTGGTGATTCTGCCGCAAATTCAATGAGGTTGTAAAAGCCGGTTGACTTTTTGTTGATCGGATAAGCCAGCTTTCTCAAGCCCCATTGCTCATTATTGAGAATATCGGCTTTGGCTTTCTTCAACACGTTCACGAATTTTTCGACAGTATCCTTTGCCTGATCTTCAGACAAAACGGGATTTAAAATGAATACCGTCTCGTAATTGTTCATGTTACTTTTTGTTTTTGAGCCTGCAAAGGTATAAAAATCATCCCGATATAAAAATTTTCACCATGATTTGGTTTCAAAAAGCGGCCTTAGCTGGCTTTTTTAACAACAAATAGGGGCCAATGCCTTAAATCCCGCCTATTTCGTTTAACCTGTTTTTTCGGTTAATTTTATAGTCTATGCGACGCCACGACCTCATTAGATTCTCAATGTTTTCTCTCTTATTGATGCTATTTATGTGGCTGGGAGGCTGCTCCAGGGACAAGATTGACTTTAGCGCCGAAGTGAAGCCGATCCTCAATAAACATTGCATTACCTGTCACGGCGGCGTTAAGCGCAATGCAAAATTCAGCCTTCTTTTTAGAAAAGAAGCGCTTGATACGGCCGAATCGGGAAAATATGTGATTGTTCCCGGCGATCCTGGCCACAGCGAGATGATCCGACGAATCACGTCGAACGATCCCGAAGTAAGGATGCCTTATAAGAAACCAGGGCTGACAAAGCGTGAAATAGAGATCCTCACGCAATGGATAAAGGAGGGTGCCGCCTGGGGAGATCACTGGGCTTACGTTCCCCTTAAGCCAACACCTGTTCCAGGGCAAAACACCCTGTTTTCGGGGTTTTCCGGGGCTCAAGGCCAAGCCAGGAACGAGATCGATTTTTTTGTCCTGGATATGCTCGCGCGGCAGAACATGGTACCCTCAAAGGAGGCGGACAAGGCAACGCTCATCCGCAGGCTCTATTTTGACTTGATTGGGTTGCCCCCGACACGTGAGCAAGCACAGGTCTTCATGGGCGATGATCGCCCAGAGGCTTACGAAGCCGTCGTGGACAACTTGCTCAGCTCATCGCATTTTGGCGAAAAGTGGGCATCATGGTGGCTTGATATGGCGCGGTACGCCGACACTAAAGGATATGAAAAGGATCAGGGACGTACCATTTGGAAATACCGCGACTGGGTAATAAAAGCCTTCAATGCGGATATGCCGTTTGACCAATTTACCCGGGAACAGCTTGCAGGCGACTTACTTCCTCATCCTACGGATGACCAGCTCATCGCGACGGCATTCCATCGCAATACCATGAACAATGACGAAGGCGGCACGAACGATGAGGAATTCAGGGTTGCAGCACTCATTGACCGGGTGAATACCACCTGGGAGGTCTGGCAGAGCACAACACTTGGATGCGTCCAGTGCCATACCCACCCCTACGATCCGTTTGTCAATGAAGAGTACTATAAGTCCATGGCTTTTTTCAATAATACACGGGATGAAGATACCCCCGGAGAGTATCCGAACCTGCGCGCATACAGTGAAGCGGACCAGCAAAAACTTGGGTTCATCGTCTCCTGGGTGAAAGAGAAAGAAGGCGAGGAAAAATCAGCAGAGGTAAAAAGGTTTCTGAAAACGCTGGAGCCAAAATTTCATCCTCACGATTTTGATCAATTTACAAATGGTGCCTTGATTGATAACAAGTTCCTGGGCATCCGGCACGGCGGTAGCGCCAGGGTGAAAGAGATTAATCTGGATGGCAAGTCTAACATGATCATGAGTTATTGGACTGGCGACGCCGGCGGAACTTTCGAAATCAGAAAAGACAGACTTGATGGGGAGATCATTGGCAGTGGCAAACTGGCAAAGGCTAACCAAGCGGCATCCTTTCCGATTCAGCTAACTAAAGGAAGACACGATTTATACTTCATTTTCCGCAATGCGACCATCCCGCCAGACAGGGCCGTCTGTGGTGTCGAGTGGTTTGCATTCCGGGACGACCTGCACGGTGGAGGCGCACATCCTTACGGCGATAACAGCGATACGTTTCTCCGATTGATCAATGCGGATGTGGAACGGACGCCCATCATGATTGAAAATGAGCCTGATCAATATCGAACCACGCAGGTGTTTGTCCGGGGAAATTGGCTGGTCAAGGGCGATACGGTAACCCCGGATGTTCCCAAATCGTTGAACCCGTTTCCCAAAGGGCAGCCTCGAAACCGACTTGGCTTCACCACCTGGCTGCTCAGCAAAGATAACCCCCTCACTGCACGCGCGATCGTGAACCGTTTCTGGGAACAGATTTTTGGCAACGGCCTGGTTGAGACACTCGAAGACTTTGGTACCCAGGGTGCGATTCCTACCAACCAGGCTTTGCTCGACTGGATGGCATGGCGCTTCATGAATGAAAATGAATGGAGTATGAAACAGCTGATCAAGGAGATTGTTATGTCTTCCACGTATCGCCAGGACTCTCGCGTGAGCGATGCGCTACTGGAAAAAGATCCAGCCAACCACTTTCTTGCGCGCGGCCCGCGCATACGGCTGAGCTTTGAACAGGTCCGCGACCAGGCACTTGCCGTCAGTGGTTTATTGAGCGAAAAGATGTATGGCAAGAGCGTAATGCCGTATCAGCCTCAGGGAATATGGAATTCCGTTTACAGCAATGAACGTTGGAAGGAGAGTGCAGGCGAAGATCGTTTTCGCAGGTCGGTTTATACTTACGCAAAACGCACAAGCCCGTATCCGTCCATGATGATGTTTGACGGTTCAAGCCGGGAGGTGTGCGTAAGCCGGAGAATCCGCACAAACACGCCACTTCAGGCGCTTGTAACCCTTAACGATTCATCGTTTGTGGCGGCCGCCAGGAACCTGGCCATGAAGATGCTAAAGCAGGGAAGCTCACCAAAGGCTCAGATCAGGGAGGGTTATAAGGATCTGCTTATCCGTGAATTGTCTGACGACAAACTCGTGGTGCTCGAGCATTTATACGATCAAGCCTTGCAGCAATATGAGTCAAGGTTGACCGCTTCAAAGGAATTGGCTGCCACGGACAGTCCGTCGCCCGCGCTGGCCGCGTTAACAATTGTTGCCAATGCGATGCTTAACCTCGACGAAGTAGTAACCAAAGAATGATAAAGAACAACATGGAAAAGGTTTATCGAAATTGTCAGTCATGCGGGATGCCCTTGAAGCGCGACGATAAGGGCGGTGGTACCAACGCCGATGGCAGCAAAAGTGCAATGTATTGCTCGAAATGTTACGCCGATGGTAAATTTACTGATCCAGGTATAACATTGGATGAAATGAAGGCATTGGTAAAAGGCAAGCTAAAGGAATTTGGATTCCCGGGTTTCCTTGCCGGTGTATTTACCCGAAACATACCTAAACTTGAGAGATGGAGGAATCATGATCGGTAATCAGGAAGAAAATGAGGCGCTTAGGAAAGTAACGCGAAGACATTTCCTCACGGAAAGTGCCGTCGGGATGGGTGCTATTGCGCTGGGTACGCTCATGGGTAGTTGTGGCATTGGGAGGGGCGAGGCGCCCATAAGTCTGTCGGCTGTTACTGATCCAATGATGCCCAAGCCCCCTCATTTTCCGGGAAGGGCCAAGCGTGTGATCTATCTGCACATGGCCGGGGCGCCGTCACAATTAGAACTTTTCGACTTCAAGCCGGAACTTCAAAAACTTAACAATCAATTGTGCCCCCCGTCGCTGTTGGAAGGAAAGCGATTCGCTTTCATCCGGGGAACGCCGCGTATGCTTGGGCCGCAGGCAGTATTCCATCAACGTGGACAATCCGGCGCCTATGTATCGGAGTACCTTCCACACTTTGCAGGACTTGCAGACGAGGTTTCTTTTCTCAAAGGAGTCACTACAGATCAGTTCAATCATGCACCCGCTCAGCTTTTTGTGCATACTGGTTCGCCACGCCTGGGAAGACCCAGCATAGGCTCCTGGGTAACGTATGGGCTGGGTAGCGAAAACAACAATCTGCCCGGATTCGTAGTGCTGACGTCAGGAGGTAAAACGCCCGACGCAGGCAAGAGCGTTTGGGGTAGCGGTTTTCTTCCTTCCGTGTACCAGGGTGTCCAATGCCGGTCCGAAGGAGACCCTGTGTTGTTTCTGAGTGATCCTGAAGGCGTCGACCGCGCCTTGAAAAAGCAGACGATAGAAGCTATAAATGAGGTGAATCGCAAGCATTACCTTGAGTATAACGATCCGGAAACGCTTACCAGGATTGCCCAGTATGAAATGGCATTCAGGATGCAGGTATCCGTACCTGAGGTTATGAATATTAATAATGAACCCGAGTATATTCATCAGCTTTATGGTACCACGCCTGGAAAGGCATCCTTCGCCAACAACTGCTTGTTGGCCAGAAAGCTGGTGGAACAAGGTGTCCGGTTTGTGCAACTGTTTGACTGGGGTTGGGACAGTCATGGTACGTCGGAAGGTGAGTCGGTGGACATCGGGTTGAGGAACAAGTGCCGGTTGATTGACAGACCTATGACGGCACTGTTGCTGGACCTTAAGCAGCGTGGATTGCTGGAAGAGACACTTGTTGTGTGGGGCGGTGAATTCGGGCGAACGCCCATGGAGGAAAACAGGGAAGGCAAGACCATGCCTTTCCATGGCAGAGATCATCACGTCGACGCCTTTACCATGTGGATGGCAGGCGGAGGAATTAAACAGGGAATGTCCTGGGGTGAAACCGACGAAATCGGATATTATCCCGTGAGCGGTAAAGTTTCCCTGCATGATGTTCAGGCGACGATCCTGAACCAGTTAGGATTTGACCATGAAAAACTCACCTATCAGTTTCAGGGCAGGCCATTCCGACTTACCGACGTGTCCGGCAAGGTGATAAGCGAAATTGTTACCTGATGCCCGGACGTTATTTTTCTTGAAAACTCATTCCATAAACATGTCCATTACCAGAAGAACTTTCCTTGCGCAGACTTCAGTTTCAGGCGCCACCGCATTGATGCTCGATGACCTGGATGCCTTTGCTATTGCTGAAAAGAAGACACCTCCGGCGAACGGTTTTGAGTTAATGATCTTTGCCACAAATTGGGGTTTTGCGGGAAGCTGGGACGAGTTTTGCGGTAAGATCAAAGCGCTGGGGTATGACGGTGCGGAGGCATGGTATCCGGCCAATTCCGAGGAGCGTAAAGCGTTTCTGTCGGCCTTCCAAAAGCACGACCTGAAGATAGGTTTACTGGTCGGTGGCGCCGATAAGGATTATGAAAAGCATCTGACGCAATTCAAGTCTGCGCTGGAAGGAGCGGTGTCACTTAAACCCGTTTACGTCAATTGCCATTCGGGTCGCGATCATTTTTCATTTGATCAGAACAAATCATTTATCGACATGACGCTGGCGTTGCATGAGCAGTCGCATGTTCCGATTTATCACGAAACACATCGTTCCCGTATTTTATTTGCGGCACCAGTTGCCAGAACTTTTATGGAGAAAATACCGGACCTTCGGCTGACACTCGACATTTCTCACTGGTGCAACGTGCACGAATCTCTTTTGGAAGACCAAGCGGACACCGTTGCTATGGCGCTGAACAGAACTGATCACATTCACGCCCGTGTCGGCCATCAGGAGGGACCACAGGTAAATGACCCGCGTGCTCCGGAATGGAATGCGGCAGTCCAGGCACACTATGCATGGTGGGATCGCGTCGTCGAACAAAAAAAGAAGGAAGGAAAACGATTGACAATCCTGACGGAATTTGGACCTGCTAATTATCTACCTACATTACCTTACACGCGACAACCCGTCGCTGATCAATGGGAAATCAATAATTATATGCTGAACACACTCCGTAAACGATATGCCTGATCACGTGATATGGAGTTAATTACGCAGCTCTTTGGAAGGTTTCATCCGCTGTTGGTACACCTGCCTATTGGTATCTTGATACTTGGGTTCTTGTTTGAATGCCTTTCTGTTTTTCCTAAGTACAGAGATTTAAGGAAGGCAATACAACCGGCACTTTTGGTGGGCGCATTTTTTGCTATTGCTTCAGCGGGAAGTGGTTACTTTCTGTCTCTGGAAGGAGGATACGACGATTCATTGCTGAAGCTTCATCGGAATGCGGGAATTGCTACGGCCGCTTTTGCCTTACTTTTTTATTTTCTCCGGAAAAACATCCTCCGTTATTTTCCCGACAAACGGAAACGCAAGCTTGCCAGAATTCTCGTGTTCGTATGTCTGGTGCTTATGGTCTCACTGACCGGTCATTTAGGAGGATCACTCACGCACGGAGAAAATTATCTTTTCGGGGCGGGCACGGTGGATGACAGTTCCGGGCCATTATTGAAAATTGCGTCCATTGCATCGGTCGACACAGCGGTGATGTATGCCGACGTGGTTGAGCCAATTCTCAAGGCGCGTTGCTACGGATGTCATAGCTCCAGAAAACAAAAGGGACAGCTCAGGCTTGATACCCATGAGTTCATCATAAAGGGTGGAAAGCATGGAGAAATAATATCTGCAGGAATTCCCGATTCAAGCGCGTTGTTCAGACGCCTGATGTTGCCACTTGAAGACGAACATCACATGCCTCCCCATGAAAAAACGCAGCCATCTTCGGCCGAAATCGCACTTTTGCAGGCGTGGATAAAGGAGGGTGCAGGTTTCGATAATAGAATCGGTGCTTACCACCAGGCTGCAAACATCAAAAGTTATGTGAGCGCGGTACTATACCAGGACACAAAGGATCCTATTTTGCCAAAGGACGAAGTAACCGCTGCCGCACCAAATGACATATCGGCGCTTACCAGTCGCGGTGTACTGGTGATTCAATTGGGATCATCGAGCAACTATTTGTCCGCCAGTTTTGTAAATGCACGTGGCGCTTCGGATGATGAACTTGAATTGCTGATGCCATTGCGTGATCAATTGCTGTCGTTGAATCTGGGGCGCACAAAGATTTCGGATGACGGATTGAAGACGATAGCAAAACTATACCGCCTTGTGCAGCTAAACCTGGACTATACAGGGGTAGGCAATGCGGGCATGAAAGAAATTTCGGCCCTTACTAATATGGTGTCATTAAACCTGGTGGGTACCGCGGTGGGTGACGAGGGGTTGTCCTACCTTTCGTCATTAAAGAATTTGAAGCATATTTTCTTGTTTCAAACAAACGTTACGGTTGAAGGGGTAAGCCGACTGTCCAGTGCATTACCATCAGTACAACTCGATACGGGCAGCTACCAGTTGCCTACGCTCGAAACAGATACCTTGATTTTCAAAGGACCGCGGTAGCGGATCTTCGGGCAGATGCTATTCGTTCAGCGCCCAGTTGTATTCCATATAGCTGATTTCGGTATCGCGATTGATCTTTGTCGGCCCGAATTGGTTGATAAAGTTTAGCACAGATCCTCCGTTCTTGTTGAAATCGGATTCATACCATTTAAAGATCATGCTTATTTCTGCCCGTTCAGCAGCAATCTTATTTCTTCGGTTGTCTCCCAGGAACGCTTTTGCCCGTCCTGATAGTTGGCTGTCCAGACTGGCAGCCTCGTAGGCCTCATTTAGCAAAACGGGGCAGGACTTACTGGCGCACACCAGGGCCATGTGTATTCTGGGATCAGCAAATTCTTTTCTCAATATTCCGTGCTCAATGTTGTTGAGATCCATCCGCTGGTCACCAATCCTGACAAATTTAATGTCCCAGGGCGTGTTGATGAAGGGTATCTGGATCTTGCTGCCGATGTCCTTAATGCTTGTTAAAGGATAGTACCGTGCAATTAATTTGATGGTATATGCGTTATACACATTAATCCAGTATGCCATTTGCTCTTCTCTGCTCCATTTCTTTTTGTCGGGGGGATTCTTGCTAAGGGCGTTCAGGTATTGATTGAACGCTGTGGAGTCTTTGATAAAACCGCTGTAATTTACGTTGCCTTCCGCCGATACATATTTTCTAAGCAGTTGTGTAAACAGTGCGTGGGAAGGCGGAATTGAATGATGATCGTTGGATTGGCACGAAAATGCCATCAAGACTAATATCAAAGATAATTTCATTGCCTTGCTTTTTTGTAAAAATAGACGTTTCATTGAAAGTGCTGAGGATTGGTACAGTCGCCTTATGAAGAATTATCTGGTTAAACCGGCCCTGGTTATTTTAAGTTTCATTTCCATCAGTGGTGTCGCCCGGGGAGCGGTTGAAAAGAGGGAATACAATATTACCGTGGCTGGCATTACGATAGGGGAGATGATCGCCACCCGTGAATTGAGAGCAGACAACCTTACTTACTACCTGCTGAAAAGCAGCGTAAGCTTCTGGTTTTTTGTTCGGGTTAACGTTGAATATTCGGTCACGTCTGTTTACAGGAATAATCACTTGATCACATCACAAGTCGTCACACATTCAAACCGTGGAAATTTCAACTCCATGATCCGATGGAAAGACGATCACTATAATGTGCACGTAGCGGGTTATAAGTACAGCAATGATGTATCGATTGTCGACTCGATAAAATACAATTCTGCACGCATGTACTTTGAACGTCCATCCGATAAGGGGACTGTACTTGCGGATAATTATGGCGTAATGGTTCCTACGGAAAACATACAAGCCAATGTTTACAGTGTAAACGTGCAGGGTAACAAAAATCGTTTCTTCTTTGAACGCGGAAAAGTGATTCGCGCCGTGATGCATCACCCGATCAAAAACTTTGAGGTCACGTTAAAGGTACCTGCTTGAATAATGGGCTTCTTTGCAGAAAAAATGCTTTGCGTTAAAAATCATTCAAAAAGCCGGTGTTGAAACAACTGCGGCCTGATATGGAAATAGCTGTTTAAGGGTCCAAATAAGCATTCTTTATATTTTTGTTAAGTTTTTTTTGCACCGATCCCATGGCGAATGGAAACAGATTTATAAAATTTTGCTTACTTACCGATAATTATGGGTTATATAATAAGTGGAATCCAGCAAGTTGGCATCGGCGTTCATGACGCGGAACTTGCCTGGACGTGGTATCGGAAACATTTTGGCATGAATGTCCCCGTATTCAAGGACAGTGCGACAGCATCTTTAATGACCCGTTACACGGGGGACAGAGCAGAGGACAGATATGCAATTCTGGCCATGAATATGCAAGGCGGGGGTGGATTTGAAATTTGGCAATATACGAGCAGGTCGCCTAAAAAATCTGCAGGAGCGCATTTGATGGGTGACACTGGAGTATTTGCCGTAAAGCTGAAAACGCAGGATATCGAAGCCGCCTACAAGCAGCTCAAGTCTAACGGTGTAAATCTCGTTAATGGGATACAACAATCACCGGATGGTAGGAAACATTTTTATGTCATAGATCCATTTGAAAACATCTTTGAACTGATCGAGAGCAAAAGCTGGTTTAAGAAAGACAGGGCGATAACCGGCGGTGTAGCGGGCTGCGTAATCGGTGTTTCAGACATTGACAATGCCTTAAGGTTGTATAGAGATGTGCTGGGCTACAGCGAAGTTATCTATGATGGCGTGCGCCGCTTCGACGATTTCGCCGGCGTTCCGGGTGGCGACAATGAATTCAGACGCGTGATTTTACGGTCTAACGTTAACAGGCGGGGAGCATTCTGCAGACTGCTGGGCGACACTGAATTGGAACTTGTCGAGGTAAAGAACAGAGCGCCAAACAAGATTTTTCATGATCGCTACTGGGGTGATCTGGGATACATACATGTGTGTTTTGACATCAACGGCATGACCAATCTTGCCGACCGTTGTAAACAGGCAAACTTCAGTTTTACCGTGGATAGCCGCGACTCTTTCGACATGGGAAAAGCGGCCGGTCATTTCTCCTATTGCGAAGATCCCGACGGAACACTTATCGAGTTTGTGGAAACACATAAGATTCCCATCATTGAAAAAATCGGATGGTATCTCAACATCAGGAACAGAAACCCTGACAAGCCACTTCCGGATTGGATGCTGGGCATGCTTGCGCTAAACAGGGTTAAGGACTAGTTCCTCTTTTGTCGGGCTACTGAATTGCTGATGCCATATTATTTCACGATGAATTCTGAGCTGCCCATCATGTAGTCGTCAGTATACACCTCCAGTTTATAGTTGCCAGCAGCATAGTCAGATCCTTTATCGTAAAGGTAGGTTAGTCGTTGTTTCGTATTGTCAAACAGAACCTCCTGGGATTCTGTGTAGAATTCTTCCTTCCCGTTGATTATAAAGGTTCCGGAGCCACGGCCGACGTCAAAGAGTACCTGACCGTTCTCGTCAACGATGCGGATCATGATCTTCTTTCCCTCAATGGCGGCAACTTTATTCTCCGCAATGTTAAATTCGATTTTAAGCTTATCGATCTGCCGGCTTTTGAAGGGCGACTCACGTTCTTTTCCGCGATCGGTCAATCCGACAATCTTAAAATTTTCAACCTTAAGCTGGGAAGCAATGGCGACTTTGGTGGCCAGCTCATCCTTGCTCTGGCTAAGTCTGTTGATAGAATCACCCAGCTGGTTTTTCTCCGTTTTCAGTGAGCTGTTTTCTGTTAACAGCTCTTTGTTTACCGATCGCAGCTTCGTGATTTCTTCATCCTTGTTTTTCAGCAAGGTTTCGTACCCTTCGACTTTGTCCTTGAGCGCTTTGATTTCCTGGCCCGTTGCACGCTTGGAACGCTTTAATTCTGCCTCAACCTCTTCCTTCGCTTTGACCATATCGGACACATCGCCTCCAAGTTTTTTTACCTCCGCTATTTTTTGATCAAGCTCCTGGCTGATCTCAGTCATTCGCTGCATGGTGGTGGCAAGCTCCTGTTCGGTGGATGTCAGCTCGGTTTTGATCTCCTGCTTTTCACGCGAATCAAGGTAGATTTTCACGCCTTGCACCACGACAACAAGCGAGAGCAATGCTATGACGATGGCATTCTTGTTGCTTTTTCTTGGTGCGGGCGTGGAAACGGTGGTGTTATCGCTCATAATCGTAGTAATAGATGTCGCAAAAATAGGTTTTATTGGGTTGCAATTCAATGCCTAATATTCCAAAACAGCATGTTGTTGGCTCAACGCCGGATTGAGGAACACAATACCGCATCGAAAGATGTCGACGGTTGCCGATACCCCTGGATGTTCTTTTATCTCGCGCCATGCCTTCTCCATTTCTCGGGAGTAATGGATATCGTCCAGAACGACAATACTGTTGGCGTGGGTTTTAGCTATCAGCATTTCGAAATAGTCGACTGTCGGACGGTAGCGATGGTTGGCATCCATAAAGATAAAATCGAGGCTTTCCACTTCCGTCAGCAGTGCAGGAAGCGATTGTTCAATATTACCGACGACCAGATTGATATTGTTTGCCTGGGCCTCGTCAAACATGGACCTGGCAAGTGCCGCGATCGTTGAGGAACCTTCCAATGTATGTACCGTTGAATTCTCACCTGATGCCAGGTACAAGGTATTGATGCCCAAAGAAGTGCCCAGTTCAAGTATGTGCCTGCAGTGATAACCCCGAATGAGCCTGCGGTAAAGAGACGCGTATTTCCTGGGACTTAGACTTGTTCGGGCAATATCACAGACTTTCCGAACGGAACCGTTACCGCGTTGAAGCTCCGGCACCATAATCACTTACTTCAATTTCGCGTTTATCGAGCAGTAACTTCCTTCGCAGGTCTTCTATTACTGATTCGCCGTGCTCGTCATCAGACTTAATGATGCGCGTATATAAATCATAGAGGAAAGGGGAATGAAGCGAATGAGCATCGACGGCATCAAGCCAAAAGGAAATAAAGGACCTAACCTGGTGGAGGGTATTCTTCAATTGAGCCTAAGCGGAGCGACCATGGTGAACTCAGGAATATTTACACGCAACGTCACACCATCAACGACGCGCTCCATCAAATATGTGCCAAGCATTTTGCCAATACCGGATTTGAGATTACAACCCGATACGTATTGGTGAGCCTGCCCGGGTTCGAGTACGGGCTGTTGTCCAACAACGCCTTCGCCTTCTACTTCCCGCTGGCTGAAACCAGCATCATAAATATGCCAGTGTCTTCTCAACAGTTGAATGGTGTATTCGCTGTGGTTTTCGATGGTGATGCGGTACGTGAAAACATAGTGATATTGACTCGGGCTGGAGTAGGCTGGCTGGTACTCCGTTTCGACACTGACCTTAATCCCTTTCGTGATTTCTGTTACCATTCGTATCAAAAATATTAATTTTTTGCAATTCATTGCCGGTCTACCCCCAAATCCTTCTAAGGCGCTGTAAATCAATGGATTTAAGATTACCGGGTCGGGCCGTCGTTATGTGTGGGAAACTATTTTGTCGTTTTGCCGAATGCCAGTAGTTTTGGTCATATGGATGTTAAAATTGCCCCAAGCTGGAAAAGCAAACTCGTAGACGAATTCGATAAGCCATACTTCAAGCAACTCATTCAATTTGTAAAACAGGAGTATCAAGCCCAAACTGTTTTTCCTCCCGGCAAAGAGATCTTTCGTGCCTTTGACTGCTGCGATTTCGATGCGTTGAAAGTGGTAATCATCGGACAAGATCCATATCACGGTGTTGGTCAGGCGAACGGACTTTGTTTTTCCGTGCGCGACGGAATCAGAATGCCTCCTTCGCTGGTTAACATCTTCAAGGAGATTCATCAAGACCTTGGAAAGCCCATACCAAAGTCAGGTGACCTCGAACGATGGGCTCGTCAGGGAGTACTGTTACTCAACGCTACCCTTACTGTACGATCTTCTTCACCAGGCTCGCACCAGAAAAAGGGCTGGGAGAATTTCACGGATGCGATAATAAAAAAGGTCTCTGACGAGAAGACCAACATCGTATATCTCTTGTGGGGCGCCTATGCGCAAAAGAAAGGAGAAATTATCGACCGCAGCAATAACCTTGTGTTAATGTCTGCTCATCCCTCACCGTTTTCCGCAGACAGGGGTTTTTTTGGATGCAGGCATTTCAGCAAAACCAATGAGTACCTAAAGGGGAAAGGTCTGTCGGCAATCGATTGGTAAACTGTACCGATATGGCACTTTTCGAAAGTCCGATTACCGCTACCGGATCAAATTGAAGAAACGGCTCCAGCGAATCTTGTGCAGAAAGTCCGCATTCTTATCAATCGATAACCAGATGAAAAATGCTTTCCCCACGACGTGATCTTCGGGAACAAAGCCCCAGAAGCGGGAGTCCAGCGAGTTATGACGGTTATCGCCCATCATGAAATAGTAATTTTGCTTGAAGGTGTACTCTGCTACCTCTTTTCCGTCGATGACCAGCTTTCCGCCTTCGATCTTAACGTCCTTATTGTGATCGTATAATTTGATGGTCGGACCATAGTAAGTCAGGGTCGAATCATTGATTGGTATGGTGGCGCCTTTCTTCGGGATCCACAGGGGACCAAAATTATCGGCTGACCAGTTGGAGTACTTCTTACCCTGGCCACCGGACCAGTCGTAATAGCTGGAATAAGGGATAACGCCGTCAGTGTCATTCTTCTTTTCCTCCTCAATGGACTTGATATAGGGGAGTGGCCGGATTTCCTCCACGCGTTCCTTGGTGAGCCACATCAGGTAAATGAACCTTCCGTCATCCTGACGTCCATACACTGAATAATCTTCTGGCCCCAGACCAAGTTTATCGAAATTTCTTTCATTGATCGGGCCATCGGAAACAACCAGATAACTGTACTGCATTTGAGGATGATTCTCGGAAGCAACACCGTTGGTATAGACCTGTTTATTCCTGATCTGTAGCGTATCGCCCGCGATGGCAACACACCGTTTGATATAGTTGGTCTTCAGATCGACGGGATAATCAATATTGTCGTTAAGTCCGCGAGGCGGAACATTGAAAACTACGACGTCATTGCGCTTAATATGACTTATCCCAGGTAGCCTGTATTGGGGAAGTTTGATCCACTCGAGATAAGACGGAATATTGGTGAACCAAATCTTCTGATGTGTAAGCGGCACCTGCAGTGGCGTAGTCGTGGTGCGGGCTCCGTAGTGAAATTTGCTTACAAAGAGAAAATCGCCCACGAGCAGCGTATTCTCCATGGACGGCGTCGGGATGGTATAAGCTTCCATAATGAGCCAGCGGATGAGTGTCGCAGCGATTACGGCAAAAAGGATGGCATCCCACCATTCGCGTATTTTCGTCTTCGGCTGAGCCTCTTGCTGATCGTTTGCCGGTGCTTTTTTCCAAAACTGCCAATTCATACTGTGTACCTGTTTCTAATTAAAAACGTGCAAATAAAGGGAAAATATTTCACCTGGGTATTAGTTGCCAGAATGATCCCTGAATTTCATTACCGAGGGCCTCTTTTTTTATAGAAGGGTTCAAAAATCCAGATAGTCATCCATGCTGAATACTCCTTTTTTGTTTCGCAGCCACTCAGCTACCATCACGGCGCCCAGGGCAAAACCCTCGCGGGAGTGGGCTATGTGTTTTATTTCAATGGTGTCGACGGGCGACTCATACTTTACCACATGGGTGCCAGGGACATCGTCGATCCTGAATGATTCAATATACAAATCATCGGATTTTCCTGTTTTTGCTCCAGACCAGGTGCTTTTGCGCCCCAGATTGCGAAGGATGCTTTCCGCAAGGGTAATGGCTGTACCGCTTGGGGCATCTTTTTTTTGCGTGTGGTGGATTTCATCTAGGCTTACATCGTAGTCTCCAAAATTTTCCATCATCGCCGCCAGGCGGTCATTTATCTTAAAAAACAGGTTGACGCCTATGCTATAATTGGAAGCGTAAAAGAAGGATCCCCCCTTTTCTCTGCATAAGGTCTCGATTTCAGCCTTTCTGGCAAGCCATCCCGTAGTTCCACAGACAACGGGTAAACCGCGCGCAAGGCACTTTGTAATGTTTTCAAATGCCGCATCAGGATGCGAAAACTCAATTACAACGTCGGCTTCAGCTGTATTCAACGCCTGTGGGTTGTCGACATCGATCCGCGCCGCGATTTCGTGTCCGCGTTCAAGGGCGATGCGTTCGATGACCTTGCCCATTTTGCCATATCCCAGTAGAATAATCCTCATGCCAAAATTACGTGTGGCAAAAATGCATTATTTACGGTGAGAACGAAAGGCATAACCGCGAAGTTTTGGCTGGCAGGCCATCGGACTTAGAACTTTAGCACCAGGGAAACACCGGACTGACGGCCAATAAGCGCATTTTGTTCTACGCTGGGGTGAATGGATAGCTGAAGATTCGGGTTGAGGTCAAATTCTTTCAGGTGCGCATCTACGTGCGCATCAACGATCTGCAGAAGGTACATGCCCGCCATCGCGATGATCATCAAGTCGCGCTGTCGCTTATATTGATCTACGATCTTGCGATAATTTCCGGTGGTATAATAGTCGCCGGGACGCGATTGGTTGTTCTGCGTGTAACCATCGTCCAGGTTATTAAAGAGCTTGGTTTTGTATTTAGTGTAGCCCACCTGGTAGAAGTTTATGGCGTATCCGATGGCAATGAATCCTCCGTAAACCAACGGCAGCTTCCAGTACTTCTTATTATAGATTTGTCCAAGTCCGGGCACAATGGCCGCGTACATAAGCGCTTTTCTGGGGTCATAGCGGGCTGCATATGACTTGATGAGAATTGTATCCTGTGCGTGACTTTCTGTCAATAAGCTGTCGTTCGGGGATTCAGGTGCCATTTCCTGGGCCATGACGACCCCGGCAGCCACTAAAATCACCAGCCATGTCATGGCAATCTTCTTCATCCAGTCAAAGGTGAAATTTTCTCGTGAGATTTCAAGAAGGCATTTTCAATATGTCGAGAATTCTGTTGAGATCCTCAATGGATACAAAGGGAATTCTAATGTCTCCTTTTGTACCGTCGCTTTTTACGGCAACTCGCGTGCCAAAGTGAGAGGATAGCTTAGTTTGTAGCTGTGCAATTTCGCGCGACGGGGGAGGGGATATGGATTCGCCTGGCGTCAGTTTTCGAAACTGACTTTTGCGAGAGCTCGCGCACAAGTTCCTCCACTTTGCGGACCGATAAGTCTTCGCTCAGTGCTCTCTTGAAAATATAAAGTTGCTGATCGGCATTGTCGACGTTAATAATTGCACGTGCATGTCCCATCGACAATTGGTTATCACGCACTGCTATCTGGATATCGGGAGGAAGTTTCAGGAGGCGAAGATAGTTTGTTACAGTTGTCCTGTTCTTGCCCACACGCTCACCCAGTTCTTCCTGCTTCAGGCTACATTCTGTCATCAGCCGTTGATAGCTCAAGGCGATTTCTATGGCGTTAAGATTTTCTCTTTGGATATTCTCGATCAGGGCCATTTCCAGCATTTGCTGATCGTTGGCGGATCGGAGGTAAACGGGAATCGTCTTCAGCCCGGCAAGTTTGGAAGCCTGAAAGCGTCTTTCGCCGGATATAAGTTGATACTGGTGCGCTGAAAGCCTGCGAACGGTGATGGGCTGAATGATACCGTGTACCTGGATGGACTCGGCTAATTCTGCGATGGCTGCCTGATCAAAATGGGCGCGCGGTTGAAAAGGGTTGACCTCAATCTCTTCCAGTGAAATTTCTGTCATCCCACCAGATGGTAAATTACTTTCGGGAGAGGATGACGGGCTTACAGGAAAGTGATCGACTTCCAGTTTTTCATCTGAGGCACTGTCGCTCAACAAAGCGCTCAATCCTCTGCCTAATGCTTTCTTTTTACTCATCTTGACATGCCGTTTTTATTTAACACTTCGTGCGCCAGGTTGAGATAGCTGATGGCGCCCTTACTCTCTGCATCGTGCACGATTACCGGCAGACCGAAACTAGGCGATTCGCTCAGCTTTACGTTCCGCGGGATGATAGTATTGAACGTCATCTTCGAAAAGTGGGTTCTTACTTCCTCCACCACCTGGTTGCCCAGACTGGTTCTCGAATCGTATAACGTGAGCAGGATACCTTCTATTTCAAGTCTGGGGTTTAGCCTTGTCTGTATGATCTTAATCGTATTCAGTAGCTTACCGAGGCCTTCCAGCGCAAAATATTCACATTGGACAGGGATAATCACGGAATCTGCCGCCGTGAGTGCGTTAATGGTGATAAGACCAAGTGACGGCGAACAATCGATAATGATAAAGTCGTAATCATCCTTGATTTTAACAAGGGCATTTCTCATTTTTTCCTCTCGCCGCTCTATGCTGACCATCTCAACTTCCGCACCCACCAGATCGATATGGGAGGGGAGCACATGAAGAAACTTAAGGTCATTTTTGACGATGGCTTCGTTCGGATCGACTTCATCCACCATGCACTCATAAATTCCCTGGCTTATGTCCTTGGGATTTAGCCCCAGGCCGGAAGTCGAGTTCGCCTGCGGATCAGCATCCACCAGGAGCGTCTTACACTCCAGGACAGCCAGGCTGGCCGCGAGGTTAATAGCAGAAGTCGTCTTGCCAACACCACCTTTTTGATTTGCGATTGCTATGATTTTTCCCATTCCTTAGCCGTGAAATTTGCTGTAATAAAAAGCCCCGAAATTGTCGGGGCTGCAAATATAACCCAAAACCCAGGGCATCGTGGAACACCGTGAAACAGATTATCCACAATCGTTGCACAATACCGCAACAGGAATGTTGAAAGGTTGAGATAACCCCCTTTTAAGCTGAGAAATGATTATTTCTTGCGTTTTTTTCTTTCGTCTTCCGATTTCTTCCGCGCTTCCTCGCTGGCTTTCATGGCATCTTCCAGTTTGCTCATGAACTTCGATTTCTTACCCCCCGTGGCGGCATTTTTCTTTTTGTTATCCTCCATGATGGCCTTGATCCGGTCTTCGTCGACAAAGCGTTTGATGACCGCTTGTTGGGCGAAGGTTACCAGGTTGGAGACAAAATAGTAGAATGTCAGACCGGCCGAAAATCTGTTCAGTACAAATAGAAATATAACGGGCATGATATACGACATTGACTTCATGGGGCCCTGAACTGAAGAGAGCTGATTGTTTTGCCAGGTATAGATCAGCGTCGAGACGGTCATCATCAGGGTAAAAAGACTGATGTGATTGCCGAGGAATGGCACAGACAACGGCAACATTATCAATGAGTCATAGGTCGAAAGATCTTCCGCCCACAAAAAGTGTTCTTGCCGAAGTTCTATGCTTGCCGGAAACAGGTAAAACATGGCGAAGAGAATAGGCATTTGCAACACCACAGGAATGCAACCGCTGATGGGATTTACCCCCACCTGCGAATATAGCTTCATCTGTTCCTGCTGCACTTTAGTCATGTCCTCACCAACGCGCTCTTTGATCTCATCAAGTTGTGGCTTAAGTACTTTCATCTTTGCCATACTTAAGTACGACTTGTAAGAAAGCGGGAACAGCACCAGTTTGAGTAGAATTACCAGTATAATGATGATCAGGCCGAAATTATTGATGTACTGTGTGAGAAAGTAGAATACAGGGAAGATCACAAACTTATTGACCCAGTATACAGGGGGCCATCCGAGGTAGACATTCTTGGCAAAGTCCGTTGCGACTTTACCAATTTTCTTATAGTCGTTGGGGCCAAAATAAAATCGAAAGTCGGCCTTCCCGTTTGCCAGCAGATTCCTGGGTATGAAGAGTTTCACATTTGCCCGCTTTACAACCGCGCTATCACCTTCGTTCATCGATGTTTCCACTTCGCCCCCGGAAAAGTTTTGCCGCGCAATAATGGCTGAAAGGAAAAACTTTTCCTTTATACTGATCCACTCAACGGGTGAAGAAAATATCTCACTCTCCTGACCTTTGGACCGTGCGCCCAATTCACCAAATCCGTTTTCATAATAAGAGATCGAACTGTGCTCACGCGTATCGGTGAGATCCTTCTCGATCGGCCTGAGAATGTTTGTCCAAAGTAGCGTGAGGTTTTCACCCGTCAACTGCTGATCAAAGCCTGTCGCTGAGATGTGGTATCCTATTTCATATCCGTTCCTGGGGATTTTATACGTCTGCGACAGTGTGGCACCGTTGCCCAGTTTGATGGAATAAATTACTTCAGTCGTATCGCCATTTTGATGCTGTTCCGCACTATAATAAAGACTGTAAAGATCAATATCATGTCCCTGATAACCCGCATTCAACTGGAACGCGTTGGACCTGGGGGTGATAAGCTTCAGTGGTTCCTGGCCATAGGTCTTGTATTTTTTGAGTTCCAGTTCCGTTATCACACCACCCTTGTTACTGAAGATGATATTCAGGTCCTCTGTCGCTATAGTCAGGGTCGATTCGTCGCCGCGCAAGGCAGAAGAAAGATCGCCGTAGCTGGCCATCGTTGCACTGTCTGCCGCCGGAAGTGCCTTTTGTATTACTTGCTGATCTTCTTTTGTCGTTGCCGGTGATTCTGCTGCAGCTGGTTTTTGCCCGGCGGGTTCTGGTGCCGGAGAGAAGAAATAGAAATAGGATAATAACAATACGGCAATAAGGGTAAGGCCGATGGCTGAGTTTCTGTCCATTACTTAAAACTTAATCAATTTATTTATATATAGATTTTGATGCTCCAATGCGGCCTCGGCGAACCCTAATGACACGGGGGTGTGGATTAAGCAAAGTGATTTTTTTTGATAAGTCGACTCGGAGCGACCAATCGTTACGATTCTTTCCATTTATTTTACAAAGCTTATACGCATTTATTTATTTAAAGATTTCTTGTGCTCCAATGCGGCTTCTATAAACTTTACGAACAGTGGATGGGGATTCAATACGGTACTTTTCAGTTCCGGGTGATATTGCACACCAACGTACCAGGGATGATCTTTTAATTCGACGACTTCAACCAAATTTGTTTCTGGATTAATACCCAACGGCCTTTAGTCCGGCATTTTCTATTGATCGAGGTACTTGTTATTAAATTCATAGCGATGACGGTGCCGTTCATGAATCAGGCTTTCCCCGTAGATACCGTAGACTTGCTGCCTTTTTTCAGTTTGCAGTAATAGGCGCCCAGACGCATTGTGCCTCCCTTATTGGTGATTTTTTTCTGTTCCTCCATCATGTCGATCACCGGATTCTTGGTCTTATGATTGAGCTCGGTAGAACTGGCCTCAAGCCCCAACACATTGCGGGCAAATTCTACCACTGCGCATTGCATGCCCAGGCAAATACCAAAAAACGGAACCTTGTTTTCACGCACATACCGAATGGTTTCAATTTTGCCCTCCAGTCCGCGCTCGCCGAATCCCGGCGCCACGAGTACACCGTCAAGGTCGCCCAGGATATGCTGTTCACCGATTCTTTGGTAACATCTTCCGATGAAATCCACTCGCACATTTACTTTGCAGTCATTTTCTGCGCCGGCATGAACAAATGCTTCTGCAATTGACTTATAGGCATCCGGAAGCGATACATATTTTCCGACCAGTCCAACCGTAACCTCATTCACCGGGTTCTTCAATTTTCCCAGGAAGTGCTTTCCATTGCTCCAGATGCGGCTCTTCTTTAGAGGGCATCTTCAACTTAGCCAGAACACGTTCATCCAGTTTTTCTTTCCGCATCAGGATAGGCACATCATAAATGGTCTCTGCATCCATCGCCTCGATGACCGAGTTTAGGTGAACGTTGCAGAACAGTGCCAGCTTTTTCCGGATGTCCATGGGAAGCGGCAATTCCGTCCGGCAAACCAGAATATCGGGCTGAATTCCGGCCTCAAGTAGTTCTTTAACAGAATGTTGTGTAGGTTTCGTTTTAAGCTCCCTGGCCGTTTTGAGATAGGGGATGAGGGTAAGGTGAATCACCATTGAACTGCTTGGCGGCAGTTCCCATTTCACTTGCCTTACGGTTTCAATAAAGGGAAGTGATTCGATGTCGCCAACACATCCTCCTATTTCGGTGATGATGAAGTCGTATTCGCCGGTTTCCCCCAGCAGAAAGATATTCCGCTTGATTTCGTCGGTTATATGGGGGATTACCTGAACGGTTTTGCCGAGATACTCTCCCTTTCTCTCTTTTGTAATTACATTGTTGTATATTCTTCCCGTGGTAACGTTGTTGGCCTGGGTAGTCCTGACATTAAGGAAGCGCTCATAGTGCCCCAGGTCAAGGTCTGTTTCGGCGCCGTCATCGGTGACATAACATTCCCCATGTTCATAGGGATTCAGGGTTCCCGGGTCAATATTGAGATAAGGATCAAATTTTTGAATCGTAACCTTGAATCCCCTGGCCTGAAGCAATTGGGCCAGCGAGGCGGCGATAATGCCTTTTCCCAGCGAGGATGTGACGCCTCCGGTTACGAAAATATACTTGGTTGATGGCATAAAATGAAAAGCGTCCTGAATAAATCGGGGGCAAAGGTAGGGTTCTCAAAGGAAAGTTCAAGACTTGAAGTTCAAAGTTGATGGTTTTAGCCAATAATTGCTTTTGCATGTCATTCTACTGCCTTTTTTGTCGACTTAACTGGCATATTGCCAATCCGGCAAACGAATCGTAGATTTAAAGTCTAAATTCGATTTTTTGGCCTAAGACAATAGGTTACCTATATTTTTTAGTACGAATACACATAGGTCTAGAGTGAGCAAGAGCTTTTGTCGGTTTTGCCGGATATTCCTATTGATTTCGGAGTTTTAACGCCTGCGTGCATGCTTACACTTTTACGTACGATATTCTCATTCGTTTTTTCCCTTTTCATTCTTTTTGGTGCAAGCAGCGTTTGGGCTCAGGTAGGTTGCGGTGGTTTCGATGGAGCTCCCCAACCCACAGGTGGGCCTCAGAGTATTACCAATGGACAGATCTGTTTGAATAAACCTGGTGCGCCGGCCCAGATCAAGATTTCAGCTTTCAACGTTGCCGACGGAAATAACCCCAACAACTTTGCCGTTGAGATAGATTGGGACGATGGGTCGGCCCGGCAGATCGTGGCGTTTGGCGGTGGAATAACGGTGAACAATACCGGCCCGCATGCTTACGATATACCCTCCATAACCCACGCATTTTTGCCACGTCCCTGTGCCTCACGGCCCGGGGCTGAATGTTCATACCGGCCAAGGGTGTTCTTGCGTATCGCCGGCACCACGTGCCCTGCACAGTTCGGAACGTCGCCGGACTTTTTCCGATTTAATACTGACGACCAATGTTCCGGTGATATGGTGCTCAGTGAGACTGCCACCAATGCATCTGTTTTTCTGGTTTGTGCCGGTGCATCCACGACAGTGACTTTCACCGACAGGACCACATTGAACTGTTTGCCCCTGAAGAACTTACCGGACTAAATTCCACGAAGCGGTGGAGGCAATTCGTATATGGAACAACGAATACCATCACGGGTCCCGTGCTCATTGGCGGGCACGGGGTAGGATTTCCATACACACCTCCCGGAATGCCTGAAATTTCCGGTGAGCCACTTGCTTTTTCAGCGCCACCCTTTGCCAACAACAACACACTTGTCGATATCGATCCCGGCCACGGCACAAGTGGGAGAGGAGTTTCATATCCGTATGGACTATTGGAATTTCTGTAACCAATTTGGCGTGGATCCTGCCGTCAATGAATTTGGTATTATTAGAGTGGTTGACCAACCCACGCCGCCTACGGCGGTGGATCAGATTATTTGTAACGGCAACGCGTTACCGAATTTTCAGGTCAATTTTGGCGCGGCGAGTTCCGCCGTGTTGTGGTACCGTGACAACGCGGGCGTGCCAGGTGCTGCCGTGGTCAATCCCAATGGCAGTAACAATAAGACTTTTCCGTCGTCGGCTTTTCCAGGAGGCATAAACAACACGACAGCGGGTATTTATACCATGTGGGCGAGTTACCGCGCTCAGGTGGGGGCGGGTGCATTGTTGTGCGAAAGCATTGCGGTGCCCATCAGGATTACCATTCGTGAAACCATACCCACCCCGGGTCCGATTTCCGGGACGACACCTGTCTGTAATGGTACCAACGGTGTGGCCTTCAGCGTGCCCATCCCTGCCAGTTCATTGCCTTTTGGGGGAGCGACGGAATATGCGTGGGAAGTGGTGGACGCATCCAACGCGGTGGTAGGAGATGTGACCCTTACCCCCAGTGTAGGCCAGGGCGCCGTAGCCCAGAATATTACGGCAAATTTCGGTTCCTGCCAGCCCGACACCGAGCCGGCCGACCGCATCGCCGGCGCGCCGATGCACTACACGTCGGGCACGACCGGCAGGCCGAAGGGCGTCAAGCGGGCGCTCGTCGACATCGATCCCGACGTGCTCGGCGAGCTCTACAGCGGCTTCCAGGGCATGTTCGGCGTGCCTCCGCTCGACGGCAACGTGCACATCACCGGCTCGCCGCTCTACCACACGGCCGTGCTGATGTGGACGGCCAACGCCCTGCACATGGGCCACACCGTCGTGGTGATGGACAAGTGGTCGCCCGAGGGGATGCTGCAGCTCATCGACGAGCACGAGGTCACCACCAGCCACATGGTGCCGACCCAGTTCCACCGCCTGCTGGCGCTGCCCGACGACGTGCGGGCGAAGTACGACGTGTCGTCGACGCGGTGCATGGTGCACGCCGCCGCCCCGTGCCCGCCGGACGTGAAGCGCCGGATGATCGACTGGTGGGGCGACTCGATCATGGAGTACTACGCGGCCACCGAGGGCGGCGGCACGATCGTCACCGCCGCCGAGTGGATGACCAAGCCCGGCACCGTCGGCAAGGCCTGGCCCGGCTCGGAGATCCGCATCCTCGACGATGCCCACAAGGACGTGCCGACCGGCCAGGAGGGCACCGTCTACATGAGCCTCGCCCTGGCCGACTTCGAGTACAAGGGCGATGCGGCCAAGACGAACGAGAACCGCACCGAAGGGTTCTTCACCGTCGGCGACTGGGGTCTGCTCGACGAGGACGGCTACCTGTTCCTCAAGGACCGCAAGGCCGACATGATCATCTCGGGCGGCGTGAACATCTACCCGGCCGAGATCGAGGGCACGCTGCTCACGTTCCCCAAGATCGGCGACGTGGCCGTGTTCGGCATCCCCAACGACGACTGGGGCGAGGAGATCAAGGCCGTCGTCCAGCCGGCAGAGGGCATCGAGCCCGACGACGCCCTCCGTGACGAGATCATCGCCTTCTGCATCGAGAACCTGGCCAGCTACAAGCGACCCAAGTCCATCGACTTCAGCCCCGAGCTCCCCCGCGACCCCAGCGGCAAGTTCTACAAGCGCAAGCTCCGCGACCCCTTCTGGGCCGGCCGCGACGCCCGCATCTGAAGCGCCGCTCCCCGCGCTCGAACGGGCCATCCCCACGTCCCATTCCAGATGGGGTCAGGAACCACATCACGTGGGCCGATCCACCCCAACCAGATGGGGTACCCCATCACGCCGCTCCGCAGCCCCGAGGCCCGTTCCAGATGGGGCCACGAACCACACGACGCGTGACGATCCACCCCAACCAGATGGGGTGGAGCAGTGTCGAAGATCAGGCAGCCACCGCGACTCGGTGGGCACCCACCTCGACGAGGAGCTCGACGACGCTCGCTATCGAGCCCGCGAGCTGACGATGGGTGAGTCGGAGCACCTCGAAGCCATGGCGCTTGGCGAGATGATCTCGGGCCAGATCGCGTTCGAAGTCCGCCACGCGGGTGTGCCACCGTCGCCCGTCGGCCTCGACGATCAGCCTCCACATCGGGATGAAGGCATCGACCCGCTGGTTCGCCGTCGGCCGCCACGGGAACGCGGCCTGTCGGATGCTCGGCGGGAGCCGGGGGTCGTCGAGCGCGAGGTAGAGCAGAGCTTCGAGCTCGCTCGTCGGGGGGACGTAGCCATCGCCGCGATCCTCCAGGATCCGGCGGAGAGTGCCGGCACCCGCTCGACGATCTGACACGGCACGCGCGGCCTCGGCGGCCAGGTCGTCGACCGTCGCTGCCCGGCTGAGGAGGACGCCGTCCACCGTCCGACCGAGTCGCCATGGATCGACCACTCCGGCAAGGTCCGCCACGGTCCGGGGCACCGTCGTCACCCGCACCGACTGACGGCGGATCGCCTCGACCTTGTCGGTCCGATGCACCGTGGCCAGCCTGCTGCGATGGGCTCCTGATCGCGGCGCCAGCAGGTCGATCGAACCCGGCCGGAAGTCGTCGAGGCCGAGGAGGACGGCGCCCGAGCCGTGCGAGACGGCCGACCCGGGGATGCTGAGCTCGGCGGCCTTCACCTGTCGGAACCACGTGTAGGGATGACTCGCAAGTGCGTAGACCGACGGCGCCAACGTCACCCAATGCCCGACGCTGCGCCGGTGTTCGATCTGCCGAGCGGTGAACCCGAGGTCGAGCACCTGACGACGATGGAAGGTCCCGTGCTGACGCCGGGCCAGGGTGTCCAACGATCGATCCTGCACATGTCCGTTCATGGCCGGCCATCCTGCCGACGGGGTGTGACAGTCATCCGGCCGCGCCGGCTCCGCCAGCGACATCCCCACCCGGTTGGGGTGAAGCCCCACACCACAGGTGGCGATCCACCCCAACCAGATCGGTCGCCGCGTGCACCGACCCGTGGCCGACCGACCCCCGCCAGACGGGGTCAACCACCACATCACAGGTGGCGATCTGCCCCATCCAGATGGGGTAGAGCCACAGATGGGGTAGATCCGCCCGGACGGCGGGGCGGTCAGGCGTCGAGGGCGGTGCGGTGGCGCTCGATGTCGTCGTAGAGCGCGTTGAGGTCGGCGACGGCGGGGAGCTCGAGGCGCTCGCCGGAGTTGAGCTCGATCTCGAGGTTCCAGAAGCCTGGGATCACGTCGGTGGCCAGGATGCGGTACCAGTCGATGTCGCGGCGGTGGGGCCAGCTGCGTTGGATGCGCAGGCCCCGCTCGCGGACGACCAGCACGGCGCCGACCAGGGTGCGGATGCCGAGCACGGCGGTCACGGCGCCGAGCACGCTGAGGGCTCGCCACCACAGCGGGAACCCGTCGGCGAAGATGCCCGGCACGAAGAACAACAGGATCAGCGTCAGCAGGGCGACCCGGGACCAGCGTGAGAGCGGTGTCATCCGGAGCCGGTACTTCGTGGTGTGCACCCGGCCATTGTCGCAGTCCGACGGACGGTTGCCACCGCGTCCGGGCGATCTCTCATCGATGCCGACGCTCTGGGAGGTCCCTGTGGGATCCCTGGGAGATCGTTGGGCGGTCAGGACCGCGGGCGACGACCCCAGGCGCTGATGGCCAACGGGCCGAGCACCATGAAGTCGGGTCGGCGGGCCTGGGCCAGCGCGGCATCTACCAGCTCGGCCGGGAGCACGCCCGATTCGACGAGCGCGGGGCGGGCCCGTTCGAGCGCCAGCACGTACCACTCGGCGCTCGGCGTTCCCCCGTGCATGGTCACGACCTTGCCCTTGGACTCGACGTCGACCAGCCCGGCGTCGCGCGAGCGCGCCCAGCATCCGCCGTCCCCAGTAGCCGTCGTAGCCGTTGGCCGCAGTCGTCGAGCTCCGCACCGTGCTCTGCAGCGTGGCGAAGGGCTCGGGCAGCTCCTGGGCATCGAACACCAGCCAGTCGACGTCCTCGATCACCACCCAGCCCCCCGGCTTGGTCGCCGCCACCATGTTGGCCAGCGCCTGCTCGCGCGCCGGCACGTGCTGGAGCACCGCACGGGCGTGGACCAGGTCGAAGTGCTCAGCCGGAAGCCGGTCGACGGCGATGTCGTGCTGACGGATGATCACGTTGTCCGGCTGCTCGCCCACGAACTGCAGGTCGATGTCGGTGGCCATGACTCGACCCTCGGGACCGACCTGCCCGGAGAGCCAGCGGGCCATCGACCCTCCACCGGCACCCACCTCGAGCACGTGCCACCCCGGCGACAGGCCCACCTTCGTCAGCAACCGGGCCGACCCGGCATCGAAGTTGGCCCCCAGATGTCCGTGGCGCACGGTCTCCGTGGCGATGTCGTCGGGATCGTCGTGGTGCGGCCCCACCCCCGTACCCGGCCACGAGTCCCCCATCCGGGACCGACTGGTCGCCGCTCACGCAAGGCACCCGTCGCTCACGAGCGGGCCAGCTCCCGCCATGGGGTGTCCTTGTCCGTGCGGGGCTCGGCCGGGAGCCCCAGGGCCCGCTCGCCGATCATGTTCTTGTGCACCTCGTTGGTGCCGCCACCGATGCGCGACGAGAACTGCCCCATCACCTGCATCTGCCAGAAGCCGCTCTGCGGGGCGTCGGCGCTCGGCCAGCATCCCGTCCGCCCCCTCGAGTCCGACCGCCAGCTCGACCCGCTTCGAGAGCGAGGTCGTGAACGCGTTCTTCAGCACGGACGGATCGGGCGGCGTGCCCCGCTTGTGCATGATCGCGGTCTGCATCCGCCACTGCAGGAAGGTGAGGATGCGCTCCCGGGTGAAGACCTCGGCCAGCTGCTGGCGCACGATCGGGTCATCGGTGCGGCCGCACGCCCGGGCCAGCTCGAGCACCGCGTCGAACGTGCTGGTCTGGCCGGCGCCGCTGATCATGCCCGACTCGCTCGACAGCACGGTGCGCGGCGACGCCCCACCCACCGTGCACCTCGCCGACCACGTTGGCGGCCGGGATGCGCACGTCGGTCAGGAACACCTCGTTGAAGTGCGAGAGTCCGGTGGCCTGTACGAGCGGGCGGATGTCGATGCCGGGCGTGCGCATGTCGACGATGAAGAACGTGATGCCCCGGTGCTTGGGGACGTCGGGATCGGTGCGGGCGATGAGGATGCCGAAGTCGGCGTGGTGTGCCTCCGACGTCCACACCTTCTGGCCGTTGACCACCCACTCGTCGCCGTCGAGCTCGGCTCTCGTGGCCAGCGTGGCCAGGTCGCTGCCGGCCCCCGGCTCGCTGAACAGCTGGCACCACAGCTCGTCGCCTCGCAGCAGCGGACCGAGGTAGCGGTCCTGCTGCTCGGCGATTGCCGTGGCGCATGACGGCCGGCCCGACCAGTTGCTGCGACGCGCCGACGAACCCGGTGGTCACGTCGAAGCGCTTGGCCTCCTGCCCGAAGATGATGCTCTCGCTGGCCGTCGCTCCCCGCCCGCCGAAGGCCTTGGGCCAGGCGATGCCGGCCCACCCGTTGTCGTACAGGGTTGCCTGCCAGTCCTTGCATCGCCGCAGGTGGTCGAGCTGGGCCTGTTCCCCCTGGGCGCTGGCGCCTCGGGACCAGTCCGCATCGGTGCCCGTCTTGGGCATGGCGTTGGCTTCGAGGAACCCTCGGGCCTCGGCCCGGAACGCGGCTTCGCTGGCGGTGTCGTCGAAATCCACGGGTGGTCTCCCCCGGCTGCCGGCAGGGCGTCGCCGATCGTTGGGACCGTCATACTAGAACACGTTCTTGTTCTGAGGGCGAGCGGACCTACGGACCGGGCCGCGCCACGTCGGCGGCCACAGCTGGGCGACGGGTGCCGGCCCGTCGGCCCGGCAATACTTCCCCGTCGTGACCATCGACCTCCGCACCGCGGGCCGACCCCGCGGAAGGCGCCGGTCGATCCGGACCCTCGTCGCAGCCGTCGGGCTGGCCCTCGTCGTGGTGATCGCCATGGCGTGCAGCGGCAAGGAGTCGCAGCGATCGACGTCGAGCACACTCGACGATCTCGACGGCACGCCAGGTCACCGCGCCGGCGCCCGCCTGCTACACCGCCGACCAGGCCGATCCAGCCGGGCCGCTCACGGTCAGCATCGGCGCCCAGTTCGCGATCGTGCTGGCCGCCGAACCGGCGACAGGGTTCAGCTGGCAGCCGACGGCACCCGTCGACCCGGAGCTCCTGCTGACCGTCGGCACCGAGTTCCGCGGCCCGGGGGAGGGCTGCAAGAGCGTGACCACGGACAGCCAGGTGCTGCGCTACGTCGGGCGGACGCCGGGCACGACGCAGATCAGCCTGCGCTACTCGCGCCCGAGGTCGTCGGCGCCCGACGACAAGACCCTGACCTTCACGGTGAACATCGTCGATCCCACCACGACCACGACGCCACCGCCGGACACGGCCAGCACCGACACCACCTCGACCACCACGGCGCCGAAGTCGACGACCACCACCAAGCCGAAGTCGACCACCACCACCAAGCCGAAGTCGACCACCACCACGCAGGCGACCACGACCACGACCTGAGACGGATCAGGTCAGCGGATCAGGCGGCGGGCTCGTGCTGGTCGAAGCCAGGGCCAGGATCGAGGCCGGAGCCCGCATCGAGGTCGGTATCGAGCTCGAAGCCGGGAGCGACGCCCTCGTCGAACTCGAGCGGCCGCATGGCCAGGTCGATGGCCGTCCAGATCGTGCGGGAGAACGGGAAGAAGAGGAACGGCACCGCCACCGCAGCCGACCACTGCGGCCGTCCCGATGGCCCACATCGGCGGCGTCCGGATAGGTGATCGCCACGCCGATGATGAGCGCGAGGGCCACCGCGGTCTGGGCCACGCAGATGTTGAGGAACCACGAGCCGAGCCAGTGGCCGTCGATGCGGCGGAACACGAGGCCGCACCGGGGGCAGGCGTCGCACCATCGCGACCCACCTCCGGAAGAGGTGGCCCTGCGTTGCAGACGGGACAGCGTTTGCCGACGCTCCCCGTCGGATCAGGACCGAGGTCGACAGCGCCACGTGGCCAGTGTGACACCACGTCCACCGCGCCGGCTACACCGACGCCCTGGTGGCCCCTGCAGCGACGCGCTGGACAGATGCGTCGAGGAGGTCGGCCATGGTGTCGGCCCAGTCGTCGCGGGTGCCGAAGCGCGGCTCGAGCGCGTAGGCCCGCTTGAGGAACAGGTGGGCGTCGACCTCCCACGTGTAGCCCATGCCGCCGTGCACCTGGATGCACGTCTTGCCGTTGGCCAGCGCCGGCCTCGGCCGCGGTGAGCTTGGCCGCCGCCACCGCCCGCTCGACCGAGCCGACGGCCGGGTCGTCGAGGGTCACGCCGGCGGCGTAGACCGCGCCGCGGGCCACCTCGGCGCGGGCGAACATGTCGGCCATCAGGTGCTTGAGGCTCTGGAACGACGCCGATCGGGCGGCCGAACTGCTGGCGCTCCTTGGCGTAGGCGACGGCCAGGTCGGTCGCGGCCTCGGCCAGGCCGAGCAGCAGGCCGGCCGTGAGTGCGGCGCCCTGCACGTGCAGGTCGTGCGGCCGTCTCGGCGTCGAGCGATCTGCTCGCCCTGCGGCAGGCGGCCCGACGAGCCGGGCCACCGGGGTGAGCGGGTCGAGCGGGCGACGACGGTCGGACAGCTCGAGCGCCGACGGCGTCGACGCGTCCAGAGGCCCGTCGTCGTCGGCCACGACCAGCACGTCGATGCCGTCGGGGTACTCGACCAGCCGCGCTGGGATCGTCGCGCTCGATGCCGCCGACGATCGTGTCGCCGGTCGCCGCACCGGCGACGATGCCGGCCAGCGAGGTGGGTCCACACCAGCGGGCCGGGCACGAGCGCCCGACCGAGCTGCTCGAAGACCAGCACGGCGTCGGCCCAGCCCAGCTCGACGCCGCCCTCGGCCTCGGGCAGGCGCAGGGAGAACACGCCCAGGTCGGCCAGCTCCTGCCAGAGGTCGCGGTCGACGCCGCCCTCGTCGGCCAGCGACCGCACCGCGGCGATCGGGAAGCGGCCCTCGAGGAAGGACCGCACGCCGTCGGTGCAGCGCGACCTGCTCGTCGGTCAGCTCGAAGTCCATCGCTCAGCTCCTTCGGAAGGCCGAGGATGCGCTCGGCGATGATGTTGCGCTGGATCTGGCTGGTGCCGGCGGCGATCGAGAACGACGTGGAGCGCAGGCGCTCCTCGACGAAGATGCCCGACGGCCAGTCGCCCACGTCGTCGAGCGAGAGGCTGGCCCGCTCGAGCACCCGCATGGCCAGGTCGGTGATCCGCTGGAACAGCTCGGAGTAGTACGACCTTCATCACCGAGCCGGCCGGACCGGGCACGCCGTTGCGCTCGGCCTGCGACAGGTTGCGCTTGGTCATGGCCCACAGCGCGTCCATCTCGGCCTGCAGGTGGCCGACCTCACGCCGCAGCGCGACGTCGTCCCACGCCGTGCGCCGACCGACGGGTGACCTGCCGGGCCAGCCGCACGAGCTCGGAGATCATGCCGGTCGGTCTCGACGAGGTCGGAGATGAAGCCGGTGCCCCGCTCGAAGCCGAACGTCACCATGGCGACGCGCCAGCCGTCGTTCTCGTCGCCGACCCGGTTGGCGACCGGCACCCGGGCCTCGTCGAAGAACACCTCGCTGAACTCGGTCGATGCCGGCGATGGTCTTGATCGGCGCGGATCTCGATGCCCGGCGTGTCCATCGGGAACATCAGCCAGGTGATGCCCTTGTGCTTGGGCGCGTCGGGGTCGGTGCGCACGCAGCAGCTCGCAGCAGTCGGCGACCTGGGCGAAGCGACGTCCAGATCTTCTGCCCGGTGATGACGTACTCGTCGCCGTCGCGCACCGCCTTGCAGCTGCAGCGAGCCGAGGTCGCTGCCCGGCGGCGGGCTCGCGAGAAGCCCTGGCACCACACCTCTTCGCCGCGCAGGATGCGGGGCAGGTGCTCGGCCTTCTGCTCGTCGCTGGCCTCGGTCATGATCGTCGGGCCCGGCGTGCAGCAGCCCGACGAAGTTCACGCCGACGTAGGGCGCCCCGGCGAGGGTGGTCTCCTCGAGGTAGATCAGCTGCTCGGTGAGCGTGGCGCCCCGGCCGCCGTACTCGGTCGGCCAGTTGATCCCGGCGTAGCCGGCCTCGAACAGGCGGCGCTGCCAGCCGGTGTCGTACTCGCGACGGGCCGGCCAGTCGTCGACGGCCGGCTCGGGCGGCAGCGTCGGCAGGACGTCGGCCGAGCCACTCGCGCAGCTCCTTGCGGAACGCCTCGTCCGACTCCGAATAGCGAAGATCCACGCGCTTCCCCTCATGGGCTCCTGCGGGTCGACGCCGCAGTTTCTGACGGCATGTTAGGTGTGGGCCGCGTGCGGTGAGGAATCGAGGACGCAGACCTCGAGGCGACCGCTGGCCGTCGTCCGACCATCGTGTCGGCGGTCGCCGCTGTCGTTGCGGTCGCGGTCGCCGGCGTGGCTCGTCGAGTCCTGCACCGCATCCGGAACCAGGTCTGATCCGCCTCGCGGCGTGAGGAATGGTGCTCACGCTCCGTAGGCTTGCCCGATGGGCCTGAACCTGGAGAAGACGCAGGCCCTGCTGCGATCCCTCGCCGAGGACGATCCCGATTCGGAGGCTCGCCAGCAGCTGATACCGGTCTCGGCACAGGAGGGACGCATCCGCATGCGGGCCATCGCCCTGATCACCGCCGACCTCCGGCGCCAGCCCTCGATGCTCATGCCCGACGACCCACCTCGTTGGCTGCTCGAGCTCTCGCCGGAGCATCGGACCGGGCGGGCCATCCTGTTCGACGGTCGGCTCACCGAGCTGGCCACCCGCGTCGTCGACGACCTGCACGCCCAAGGCTGCTCCGCCGACGACCTCGTGCAGTGGCTCGACGACCTCCTCAGGACGGAGCACTAGCGTCACGGGGTGATCGATCCGGCCGACGAGGTGCTCGACCCCGAGGTGGCGGCCGATGCCACCAAGGTGGCCGGCATCTTCCGGTTCCTGGCCGAGGTCGAGTTCCCGGGCTACAGCCACCTCTACGAGCACCTGGCCACGCGGATCGCCGGCGAGCTGTGGATCCCAGCCCTGATCTCCCGGCACCACCGCTCGTCGTTCGCCGCGATCCTGTTCCTCGACTGCGTGCGGGAGATCACCCTGGCCGAGCCCGACCTCCCGCTGGCCCGCCGCTACGAGGAGATCGTGGACGGAGCCGATCCGCTCGATCCGGACCCGTGGCCGCTGTTCCGCCGGCTCGTGATCGATCGGCGAGAAGAGCTGGCCACGCTGCTCGAGACGCGGGCCATCCAGACCAACGAGGTCGGCCGCTCGGCCGCGCTGCTGCCGGCGTTCAGCGCCGTCGCCGAGCGTTTCGACCGACCGCTGGCCCTGATCGAGATCGGGTGCAGCGCCGGGCTCAACCTCTTCTTCGACCGGTTCCACATCGACTACGGCGAGGTCGGCTCCGTCGGTCCCGCCGACTCCCCCGTCCGCCTCACCTGCGCGGTCCGCGGCGAGCTCCGCCCGCCGATCCCCGCGGCCGCGCCGCCGCGTCGTATCCCGGCTCGGGCTCGATCTCAGCCCCATCGACGTCACCGATCCGGTGGCCACCCGCTGGCTCGAGGCCTGCGTGTGGCCCGACGTGCCGCACCGACTCGAGCGGCTGCGAGCCGCCATCGCGCTGGCTCGCCTCGATCCGCCCGAACTCCGGGCCGGCAACGCCGTCGACCTGGTGACCGACGCGATCGGGGCGGTGCCCGACGACGCGGTGGCCTGCCTCGACTCGACCTGGGTGCTCGCCTACTTCTCCGACGACGAGCGCGTCGAGCTGCACCGCCAGCTCGACGCGCTCGGAGCCGACCGGTGCATCGCCTACGTCACCGCTGAATATGCCGAGAAGGGCGCCCCCTGGGTGCCGGCACCGGCCCGTCCCAGCGCGGTGACCGAGCACAAGATGCCGACCCTGCTCGGTCTCGGCGTCTGGGACCACGGCCGCACCGATCACCGGGCGCTGGCCTGGATGCCGCCCCACGGCCAGTGGATCGACTGGCTCGATCCCGCCACCGCCGGCTGATCCGAGCGCGCCAGACCATAGGTCGGGTGACCCAGATCGCTCCAGGCTCCCGGATCCGCGGTCGATGGGGGATCAACCCGTACTGTTCCGATCGCTTCGGGGTACGTACGGGCGAAGCACCTGTGGGGGGTGATCGGTATCTCGACCGGAATCTCCGTACAGTTGTTGCTTCGATCACCTACCGTGAACGAAGTACCACCAACCGAATCCGGCAGATACCCGCTCAACGAGGAGATGGTTCCCATGCCGAACAGCCCCGACGAACCCCCGTCTACGTCCACTCGGTCGACGGCCACCCGCCCGACCGAGGCCCCCTCCGGCCACCTGGTCTGCGCCTACTCGCCTCGCTGGCTGAGCGGGCCGACCCCCTCGTTCGAGGGCCTCGTGGCCAGCTGGTCGCCCGCCGACAACCACGACGGCGACCGCTAGCTCGACCCGGACCCAACCGATCGGTGGGCTGATCCAGCTGACCGATCCACCCGGCGTCGGCCCCTCAGTATGGAGCCGCGCCGTAGGCTCACCGATCGTGAGCCCCTACACCCTCCGCCGCAGAGCCGCGCGTGTCGTGCTGCTGAACCGCGACCGCCACGTGCTGCTGCTGTCGGCCTCCGATCCCGCCGACCGGCTGAAGCCGCCGTGGTGGGAGATCCCCGGCGGCGGCATCGACGGCAACGAGTCGAGCCACGACGCGGCGCCGCCGCGAGCTCTACGAGGAGACCGGCATCACCGAGGTCGAGATCGGGCCCTGCGTCTGGACCCAGCACTCGGTGTTCGACTTCGCCGGCATCCACTTCGACCAGCACGAGGAGGTGCACGTGGCCTGGTGCGAGGAAGCCCACGACGTCCGCCCGGCTGCCCTCGAGATGCTCGAGGCCGCCGCCTTCTCCGGCCACCGTTGGTGGGACCTCGACTCCCTGCTGGCCAGCCCCGAACCGGTGCTCCCCCACCGCCTGCGCGAGTTCCTTCCGGCCCTGATCGCCGACGAGCTCCCCGAAGAGCCCATCGACATCACCCACCAGCTGGACTAGCTAATCGAATTGGTCGAGGAGCAGGTGGGTGGCGGACGCGAGCTCGTCGCTGGTCTCGCCGATGCCCGCCCAGCCGTTGACCCAGGCCAGCAGCGACGTGAACCAGATGAACTCGAGGGCCCGGATCACCCGGCGCTGCACGTCAGGGTCGAAGTCCTCGGGGAAGGCCTGCGCCTGGATGCGGCCCATGATCAGGCCGAGCTCGCTCTGACATTCGGCCACCGCCGGATCGGGCGACGACATGGCGGTCACCAGCGCCGCGGTCAGCGTGGGCTCGCGCTCCATCGCACGGGTGGCCCGCCTGAGGATGTCGACCATGCGCTCGGCGGTGGTGCCGTGGCGCGGCGGGCGCTGGCCGACGCGGAGCTCGAGGTCGGTGACCCATTCGACCTGAGCGGCGGCCAACAGGTGATCCTTCGAGGTGAAGTAGCGGTAGATCGTGCCGAGCGCCACCTGCCCATGCGCCGCGACGTCTCGCATCTGCACGGCGTCGTAGCCGCCGGTGGCCGCCAGGTCGATCGCGGCACGGATGACCCGTTCCCGCCGAGCCGCCTGGCTGCGGGTCAGCTGGTCGCCCCGACCGTTCGACCCGGAGTCGACTCCGGCGCCGGCAGTGCCCTCGGCGGCGTCGCCGGTCTCGGGATCAGTGGTCTCGGCCATCGGCTCAGGACACTACTTGGGGCCACCGGGGCCATAGCCGGACCCGGATGTGCCGTTGGATGTGCTGCGGGCTGATCCCGTGGACGATGTCGAGCCGGCGAGCACCGTGTCGGGTCGGGGATCGCGTGGCAGTCCGAGGACGCGCTCGCTGATGATCCCGCGCTGCACCTCGTTGGTGCCGCCGGCGATGCCGATCGACGGGGCGTGCAGGAACCGCCACGTGCGCAGCCGCGCCCCCTCCGCCTCGCCGTGGCCCGGGGGCGAGCCCGGCCCTTCGAGCACGCCGCCGTCGAGCATTCCGGCCGCGCCCTCGAGCGCCTTCGCCAGCGATCCGGACCGGGCCAGGTGATCGGCCATGAACAGCTTCACCACCGAGGTCTCGGGCCCCGGGGGTCGGCCCTGGGCCAGCGCCGTGCGGGCGCGGTAGCCCAGATAGGTGAGCAGCTCACCTCGGATGTGGGTGGCAGCCAGCTGCTGGCGCACGTTCGGGTCGTCGATCAGGCCGCGCGCTCTTGCCAGCGCCACGAGGTCGTCGAGGTCGACCATGAGCGAGTTGCCGCCGATCATCGCCCGCTCGTTGGCCAACGTGTGCACGGCGGCGGGCCAGCCGTGACCGATGCCGGCCTCGCCGCCGAGCACGCTCGAGACGGGGATGGTGACGTCGGTCAGGAACACCTCGCTGAAGTGGGAGTCGCCGGTCATCTGCTTCAGCGGGCGGATGTCGATGCCCGGGGTGGTCATGTCCAGGAGGAAGTAGGTGATGCCCCGGTGCTTCGGCGCGTCGACGTCGGTGCGGGCCAGCAGGATGCCGAACTCGGCGGTGTCGGCGTTCGACGTCCACACCTTCTGGCCGTTCACCACGAACTGGTCGCCGTCACGGCGGGCCCGGGTCTGCAGCCCGGCCAGGTCACTGCCGGCCCCCGGCTCGCTGAACAGCTGGCACCACGTCTCGTCGCCCCGCAGCATCGCCGGCAGGAACCGGTGGCGCTGCTCGTCGGTGCCGATCTCGAGGATCGCCGGGCCGACCATGTTGTGGGCCACCATGAACGCCCCCGCCGTCACCCCGAAATCGGCGACCTCTTCAGCGAAGATCACCTCCTGCATGACGCTGCCGCCCCGGCCGTACCACTCCCGGGGATAGGAGATGCCGGCCCAGCCGCCGTCCCAGAGCGTGCGCTGCCAGGCCCCGCTGCGCTTCATCAGCTCGTCGTCGTCCATCCCCTCGAAGAAGCCGTCGGCGAAGTCGTCCGGTGCGCCACGGGGGATGGCGTTGGCCTCGAGCCACGCACGGGCCTCGGCCCGGAACCTGGCCTCCGCCGGAGAGTCGTCGATGTCCACCGAGGCACGATAACGCGTTCTAGTTTCGGGAACCCCGCCGGTACCTGCCCGCGGAGTCGGCCTACCGGCGGAGTTGGAGCCAGCGGGCTCGGGCCGTCACCATGGTCACGTGCCCGCCCCGACCACGAACCGTCCGAGCAACGCCCGGCTCTGGGCCCGAGGGCTGACCCGTCGCTGCGCGGTGTGCGGGCAGGGCCACCTGTTCGTGCGCTGGTTCACCATGGTCGACCGCTGCCCGCGTTGCGGACTGGTCTTCGAGCGCATCGAGGGCCACTGGACGGGCGATCTCGGCATCAACACCATCGTGAGCTTCGGGGCGCTCCTGCTCACCCTGCTCGGTGGGTTCTTCCTCACCTACCCGGAGGTGAACGGCCCAGCCCTCCTGATCGCGGCCGTGCTGGTGGCGGTGGTGACCCCGATCGGGTTCTGGCCGTTCTCGAAGACCGTGTGGCTCGCCATCGATCTACAGTTCCGTCCACCTGAACCGGGTGAGGTGAAGGAGCAGTACTCCTGGTGAGTCGTCTGGACCCGCTCCCGACACACAGAATTTTCTCCTACCGATCTCCATGGGCCTGCCGATAGATACCCCAGACAGGTGCCGTTGCACATACCCCGGCTGCGCGCCGACCCACCCAGTCCACTCCGAGGACGCAGGCGGAGGTCATCAACTGTGAGTAGAGAGTCCAAGGTCCTGATCGGAGTCGGTGCGCTCGTCGTCATCGGCCTGATCCTCGCCCTCATCGGGCAGCCGACCATCGGTGTCATCGTGGTGCTGATCGGCCTCGTGGCCGGTGTCGTCGGCCTGCGGTTCACGAAGCCTGATGCGAGCGATCCGTTCGCGGAGGCTCGCACCGAAGCCGATCTGACCAACACCGGCACCCTGGCGCCCAACGACGGACTGGCGCCCTGGGCCCCCGATGGCGGCCTGAACGCCTGGACCCCGCCCACCGACCTGGCCTCGCCCCCGGCGCCGAGCCATGACGCCCCGGTCGAGGACCATCCGACCTACGAGGCGCCCGGCCGCGACGCACCGGCCGAGACCCCGACCCACGAGGCGCCCACCTACGCGTCGCTCGCGGAGCCGGAGGTCGAACCGACCAGCACCGGCTCGTGGGACGACGGTTGGGATTCGACCGTCAGCTGGGCCCCCGAGGCCGAGCCGGCGCTCGAGAGCCGCGCCGACCACCAGCAGGCCGACCACCAGCAGGCCGACCACCAGCAGGCCGACCACCAGCAGGCCGACTACCAGCCAGAGGTCCGCCAGCCAGATCTGCACGGGGCCGAGTCCAACCCGTTGGATGATCTCGTCGGGCTCGACGCTCTCGACCCGATCGCCGAGGTCGAGCGCATCGAAGGCCGTAGCGGCTCCCTGTTCGGGGGCGATCCGACCTTCCAGGCCCCGATCATCAACGAGCAGGTCAGCACGGCCGACGACATCATGGCGGCGAGCCAGGCCACTGAGCTGAACCTGACCGGGAGCGAGGAGCAGACCGAGCTCCAGAAGCTGCTGGCCAAGGTGCAGATCCGTCTCAGCGCCTACGAGTAGCCAGCGCGCCGGCCGGGTCCGGTAGGGGGTACGTGGCATGAGCGAGCAGTCCGGTGCGGGGAGCCCGACATCGATCGCTGAGCGGGGAGGCCGCCTCGGGCGGTTCCGCTCGAAGGCAACGTCGGGGTCGGATCGGCCGCCGTCAGGGTCGTCGGGTCGTGGCGTGGACGTCCTCACCGGCCTGCCCACCCGCGAGGTGCTGCACGAGTGGATGAACGCGGCGGTCATGGCCAGCCGCTCCAACAGCAGCCACAGCGTGCTTGCCTTCGTCGACCTCGACTCGCTCCGCGACGTCAACGACGGGTGGGGACCGGATGCCGGCGACGACGTGCTGACCCAGGTGGCGGGTCGACTGCAGGACCTCGGGGCGCGGGTGCTGCGCTACGGCGGTGCGGAGTTCGCCCTGGTGTTCCAGGGGGTCGACAGCATGACCCCACCCGACGAGCTGGCCCATGCCGTGCTCGACCGGGTGACCGCCCCCTACACCATCGCCGGAGGTGCCACGAAGGTGACCGTGGCCTGCCACCTCGGGCTCGCCGTCGGTGGCGACGCGGCAGGCAACGTGGCCGACATCGTCCGCGACGCGCATCAAGCGCTCGTACACGCTCGGGACCTCGGGCCGGCCAGCTACGTCCTCCACGACGAGTCGCGCCGGGGCCGCTACAGCACGCGCATCGACGAGCCTCGCCTGCAGACGGCGCTCGACAACGACGAGTTCCTTCTGCACTACCAGCCGATCGTCCGGGTCGACTCGGGCGAGCTGATCGGCGTCGAGGCGCTGCTGCGCTGGCAGGAACCGGGAGCCACCAACACCGGGATGCTGTTCCCGCACGACTTCCTGCCGCTGCTCGAGAAGTCGGGGCTGATCGTGCCGGTCGGGCGCTGGGTCATCGAGGAGACGTGCCGCCAGGCCGTGGCCTGGTCCGACGCCCACCCGACGCGGCCGCCGCTGTTCGTCACCTGCAACATCGGTGCCCGCCAGCTGGCCATGCCCGACTTCGCCGACACGGTGCTCGATGCCATCTCGATCACGGGCGTGGCTGCCGGCCAGCTCTGCCTCGACATCACCGAGCAGACGCTCCGCTACAACGGCGACGGAACCTGGTCCGCGCTGCGGCGCCTGAAGGAGGCCGGGGTCAAGCTCGCCCTCGACGACTTCGGCACCGGTGCGGCGTCGCTCACCGCGCTGCGGGAGCTGAACCTCGACATCCTCCGCATCGACCGGGTGTTCATCACCGACCTCACCGACAGCCACGAGAACCGGGCCATCGTGCGCCACGTCTCGAACCTGGCCCACGAGCTGCACATGGTCACCGTGGCCGAGGGCATCGAGAGCCAGGAGCAGGCCACCCTGCTCACCGGTCTCGGGGTCGACCTGGCCCAGGGGTTCTTCCACGGGCGACCGGAGCCCGCCGACCGCATCGACGCCCGGCTCGACCCGCCCGACCCGGACGCACCGTTCGCTGGTCCGGTCGGCGACACCTCGGTGTTCCCCCCGCCCGTCTTCCCGCGGCCGGAGCCACCGGTCGATCCGCCCGAGGCGAACTGGCCCTCCACCGGCCCGACGGACTCGACCGGTTCGACTGAGGACGGCCGCCCGATCGTGAGCGGCAAGCCGACCGGGACCGAGACGTCGAGTCAGTGGCCTGATCCCGGTCGCGCGCCGGCCGGTCCGGCCGTCGACCTTCCCCCTCCCGAGGGCTGAGTGTCACCGCTGGTCCTGCTCGGGATCGGGGCGATGATGACCGTGGTGGCGAGCCTGCTGGCCATCGAGGCCAACCGTCGCAGCCGCCGCAGCCGGACGATGCCGCGGGCGGCGAAGCGGTTCGCCATGGCGTACTCCGATGTCGACCGGTTCAACACGACAGCCGTGGCGTTCCCGCTGTTCCGTGAGGGCGACGGCCGCGTCGTCGAGAACCTGATGTGGCACGAGGACGGCTCGCCGTCGCCGACCCGAGTCTTCGACTACAGCTACTACTCGTCGCACCGCCGGGGCCGGGGGCTGGGCCTCGACCTGGGCTTCGGGCTGGTCACGAACACCGACGTGGACACCGATGCCATCGCATCGATCGGTGAGACCCGCACGTGGCACTCGTTCAGCTGCGCGCTGGCCCAGCACAACGGGGCGTGGCCGGCGATCAGGGTGGCCAAGGAGGGCATCGTCGACAAGGCCTTCCAGATGATCGGGCTGCCCGACATCGACTTCGAGTCCGAGGAGTTCAACAGCACGTTCGTGGTGCAGTGCGCCGACCGGAGGTTCGCCTCGGCCCTGATCGATCCGCTGATGATGGACTTCCTCCTGAGTACGAAGGGCGAGATCACCTTCGAGACCAAGGGCCGCTTCCTGCTGCTGTCCACCCGCCGCGTCGATCCGGTGGAGATGCCCGCGCTGCTGAACCTGGCCGACGAGTTCGTGCGCCGCGTGCCGCCCGCGGTGCGCGAGCTGTACGACACGTTCCCCGACAGCGCAGGCACCGACGTGTTCCCGCTCGGCGGCATCGGCGCCAACGGGACGAATCGGCCGCCCATCCCGCCGGCCGGCCCCGGTAGCTGGTTGGGCTCGGGCGACCCCACGGGATCGCTTCGCGACCAGGACGACTCCTGGGATCCGACTCCCGGAGTCGACCACGACCTCGACGGCCACGCCGTCCAACCCGTCGCCGAGGACCCCTGGCACGACCGCCCGGTTCCTCCTGAACCCTGACCGCCTGACATCCCGGCGATCGCAGATCACCCCGCCCACAGATGCTGCCTGAAGGACGGGTCTGACACGGGACGACAGCTCGAGCCTTCAGACGGGCGGGCACCGGCGGAGCACCGCCGCCGAAGGGCGCCAGAGGGGCGAAGCCAACGAGCTGCGCGAGGGCACCGCGAGTGGGGCAAGGCAAGATGACGGCGTGAGGATCGATGTAGCCGTCATCGGCGCAGGCCCGGCCGGGTGCGCGGCCGCCATCACCCTGGCCCGGCGAGGGCTCGACGTCACGGTCTTCGACAAGGCCACGTTCCCGCGCGACAAGTTCTGTGGCGACGGACTTACCGTGGGCGCGCTGCGACTGCTCGAGGACCTCGGACTCGACCCGGGCGACGTGCCGTCATGGCATCCGGTCACCGACGTGTGTGTCCGCTCCCCCGGTGGGCGCGACGTGCGGTTCCCCCTGCCCCAGGGGCCGGGCCAGTTCGCCGTGGTGGCCCGGCGGCGCGAGCTCGACGCCGCGCTCGTCGACCTCGTCCGCCGCGCCGGGGTCACCGCGTGCGAGGGGCACAAGCTGGTGGGCGCGACGCAGCTGTCCGATCGGGTGACGCTGCAGATCGAGCCGGTCGGGAGCGAGCCGGCTGGAGGCGAGCCGGCTGGAGGCGAGCCGGCTGGACAGCCGGTGCTCCACCGTCGAGGCCCGGTTCGTGATCGGGGCCGACGGCATGTGGTCGCCGCTGCGACGCCAGCTCGGCCTCGACACCCCGGGCTACCGGGGCGAGTGGCACGCCTTCCGCCAGTACGTGCGCAACGTGTCGCCCGCCGCCGCCCGCGACCTCTGGGTGCTGTTCGAGCCCGATCTGCTGCCGGGGTACTTCTGGTCGTTCCCGGTGGGCGACGGCGACGCCAACATCGGCTTCGGCATCGTCCGGGGCGGCCAGGTGACGCCCCACGACATGAAGCGGCTCTGGCCCGACCTGCTGGCCCGTCCGCACATCCGGGAGCTGCTCGGACCCGATGCCGAGCCCGAGGCCGCGCACCGAGCCTGGCCCATCCCCACCCGCATCGACGATGTCGTGCTGGCCGACGGTCGCGTGCTGTTCGTCGGCGACGCCGCCGCGTCTGCCGACCCCATGACCGGAGAGGGCATCGGCCAGGCCCTGGCCACCGGCACCTGGGCCGCCGAGGCGATCATCGGTGTCGGCGGTGGGCTCGGCGCCGGCTCGATCAACGCGGCCCCGTTGGCCGTCGCCCGGCGCTACGAGTCGACGGTCCGACGGGAGATGGTGGCCGACCACCGGTTCGGACGGCTGCTCGGCGACGCCCTCGGCTCCCGGGTCGGGGCCTCCGCCGCCATCGCCCTCGGCGGCCTCACCCCCTGGACCCGTCGCAACTTCGCCCGCTGGCTGTTCGAGGACTACCCCCGCGCCACGGTGCTCACCCCCCGCCGCTGGTCCCCCTCCGTCTTCGCCAGCGACGGCGCCTTCATCGACCGATGACCCGGCCAGAGGTCCGCCCCGAACACCCCGACCACCCCGAACTGGTAGCGATCTGTAGGCCCCTGGTCGCACCGATCGCCACCAGTTCGGGGGTTGGGGCAGAGGGTGTCCTACGATCCCGGTCATGCGCACCCGACTGACCGACATCCTCGAGATCGAGCACCCCGTGATGCTCGCCGGCATGGGCGGGGTGTCGTACTCGACCCTGGTCGCGGCGGTCAGCGAGGCCGGAGGCTTCGGGTGCATGGGCGCGTCGACCATGGGCCTCGACAAGATGGTCGAAGAGATCGCCCAGGTGCGGACGCTGACCGACAAGCCCTTCGGCGTCGACCTGCTCACCGCCGCTCCGGGCGACATGGAGACGCAGGTCGAGGCCATCATCGAGGGCGGCGGCCGGGTGTTCGTGGCCGGGCTGGGCGTGCCCCGCGACGTCATCGAGCTGTGCCACAGCAAGAACGTGCTGGTGATGAACATGTGCGGCAAGGTCCGCCACGCCATCGCCGCGGTCGAGGCCGGATGCGACATCGTCGTGGCCCAGGGCACCGAGGCCGGCGGCCACACCGGCCAGGTCGCCACCATGGCGCTCGTGCCCCAGGTCGTCGACGCCGTCGGCGATCGGGTGCCGGTGGTCGCGGCCGGCGGGCTGTTCGACGGGCGGGGCCTGGCCGCCGTCGCTGGCGCTCGGCGCCGACGGCGTGTGGATGGGCACCCGCTTCATCGCCACCCCCGAGGCCCGCGCCGTGCCCGGCTACAAGGACGCGCTGCTGCGCATCGGCGAGGACGGCACCGTCATCTCCCGGGGCTACACCGGCAAGACCTGCCGGGTCGTGCGCAACGACTACACGCAGTACTGGGAGGAGCACACCGACGAGCTCCAGCCCTTCCCGGCCCAGTTCATGCGCTCGATGAACGACGGCGCCAACCACCTGGGCCTCGACCAGACCGCCCCGGACATCGACGCCGACCGCGAGTTCTGGCCGGCCGGCCAGGGCGCCGGCGCCATCCACGAGCTGGTGCCCGCCGGCGACCTCGTCCGCCAGATCGTCGCCGAGGCCGAGGCCGCCCTCGGCCGCGTCTCCACCCTCACCTGACCCGGCCCCGCCGAGCCGTGGTCGCGCAACCCGGGTACTTGCGCAACCTGGGGCGGTTCTGGTCGCCCTGACACGCGCCCGGGCCCCAGGTTCGGTGTGGGCGGTTTCGGGGTGGGCTGGTTCGGGGCTACTCGGACCAGGCCTTGATCTTCTCGATGACGTCGGTGGCGTCGGGGCCGACGGGGGTGAGGTTGAGGGTGGACGCCGGCCTCCTTGAAGGCGGCGAGGCGCTCCTTGACCCAGCCCTCGGGGCCGCAGAGGTTGGTGAGGGCCAGCAGCTCGTCGGGGACCTTGGCCGCGGCCTCCTCCTTCTTGCCGTCGAGGTAGAGGTCCTGGATCTCGGCTCGGCCTCCGCCTCGTAGCCGTAGCGGCAGGCCAGGTCGTTGTAGAAGTTGCGGCCCTTGGCGCCCATGCCGCCCGACGTACAGGGCGACCATCGGGCGGGCGAACTCGGCGACCTTGGCCGCGTCCTCGCCGATGGCGACCAGCCCGCCGGCCACGACGTCGAGCGGACCGAGCTCGGGCGAGCGCTTGGCGAACCCGGCCGCCAGGTCGTCGCCCCAGACGTCCTTGGCCCGCTCGGGGATGTAGAAGAGCGGCAGCCAGCCGTCGGCCAGCTCGGCGGTCATCTCGACGTTCTTGGGGCCGAGCGACGCCACGTAGATCGGGATCGAGTCGCGCACCGGGTGGGTGATGAACTTCAGCGGCTTGCCCAGGCCGGTGCCCTTCTCGGGCGGCAGCGGCAGCGTGTAGTACTTGCCGTCGTAGACGAGCTTCTCGCGCTTCCAGGCCATGCGGCAGATGTCGATGATCTCGCGGGTGCGGCCGAGCGGCGCCTGGTAGGGCACCCCGTGGAAGCCCTCGATGACCTGCGGGCCCGACGCGCCGAGGCCGAGGATGAACCGGCCGTCGCTGACGAAGTCGAGGCCGGCCGCGGTCTGCGCGATGAGCGCCGGCGTGCGGGTGTAGATCGGCAGGATGCGCCGACCCGATCTGGATGGTGTCGGTGGTGGCGGCCAGGTAGCCCATCATCGACACGCCGTCGAAGCCGTAGGCCTCGGCGACCCAGACGATGTCGAGCCCGGCCTTCTCGTACTCCGACACGAGCTCGGCCGACTCCTTGAACCCACCTGCGTACGGGACCTGCATCCCGAGCTTCATGCTGCGCTCCCGTCAGGGTCTCAGGGCCGCCGAGCTGGGCGGCTCGTTCTGCTTCTCGTGCGACCTTGCGCTCGGCCGCCGACATGCTCGTCGACCCCGGCCTGCCCAGGCCTGCGGGGTCGTGAGGTCGTCGGCGTTGAGCATCCCCCGCTCGATGCGACCCTCGAACAGCACCCGGTAGCGCACCCACGCCAGCCCGTTGATCAGCAGGATCTTGCCCGGCGTGCCGGCGGCGACGCCGGGCAGGTCGTGGGCGGCGACCACCTTCTGGTGCTGCTTGAACACCGGCGGTGTCGTCCTTGCGGGCCATGCGGATCTCCTACGCGTCGGGATGTCGTCTGCGATCGAGGACGGGGACGGGACGGTGCAGCCTGTCACGAACGGCGGGCTTCGGCCCAGGTCAGTCCGGCCTCGACGTCGATGTCGTGGGGCAGCCCGAGCACCCGCTCGGCGATGATGTTGCGCTGCACGTCACCGGTGCCGCCGCCGATGGTGAGGGCCTGGGAGAACAGCCAGCCGTAGTGCCAGATGCCGGGATCGGTCGCCCGAGCGGGTGGCCGTCGGTCAGCAGGGCCTCCGTGCCGCACAGGTCCTGGGCCAGCGCCATGATCGCCTGGCCGTGCTCGTCGGCCAGCACCTTGCGCACCGACGCCTCGGCGCCCGGCGCCTCGCCGTTGATGGCCGCGGTCACCGTGCGCAGCCGGATCAGCCGCAGGATCTCGTCGTGGATGAGCAGCGTGGCGAGCCGCTGGCGCAGCACCGGGTCGGTCGACGCCGCCCTGGCGTCCGCACCAGGTCGAACAGGTCGCTGCCGGTCGGGCCGAGGCCCCACAGCGCTCCGCCGCCCGACAGCGAGACCCGCTCGTTGCCCAGCGTGACCTTGGCCAGCGACCAGCCCTCGTTCGACCTCGCCCACCAGGTTGGCGGCCGGCAGCCGGACGTCGGTGAAGAACACCTCGTTGAACGTGTGGGCGCCGGTCATCTCGATGATCGGACGGATCTCGACGCCCGGCGCGTCCATCGGGCAGATGAAGTAGGAGATGCCCTTGTGCTTCGTGGCGTCGGGGTCGGTGCGGGCGATGAGGATGCCGAACTTGGAGTACTGGGCCAGCGACGTCCAGATCTTCTGGCCGTTGACGACCCACTCGTCGCCGTCGCGCACCGCCCGGGTGCCGAGGTTGGCCAGGTCGCTGCCCGCCTCGGGCTCGCTGAAGAGCTGGCACCAGATCTCCTCGGCCGCGAGCAGCGGGAAGAGGTAGCGCTCCTTCTGCTCGTCGGTGCCGGCGTGCACGAGCGTGGGGCCGGCCCAGCCGATGCCGATCTGGTTCGACGGGCGCCGCACGCCGGCCCGCTGCAGCTCGTCGTCGATGATCAGCTGGTGGATCGGGTCGGCGTCGAGGCCCCACGGCCGGGGCCAGTGCGGGGCGACGTAGCCGGCCTCGGCCATCTCCCGCCCGGTCGGGGCGGGGTGCTCGGCCAGCCACCCCCGGATCTCGACCCTGCCGGGGGTCGTCCTCAGCCGGCATGTCGAAGTCCACGGCTGCCGACGTTACCGCTCGACGCTCACGAGACCCGGGCGAGTCGACCCCGGGCGCGTGGAGCCCGGCGACGTGGCACGATCGCCGGATGGCAGGCGACCCGACGGCAGGTACCCACGTCGACCCGCAGGGCTGGAAGTACGACGGCGCCGACGGCAGTGCCTCCGGCAATCACCCCGGTCGGCCACCCGACGGCCCCGGCCGCTACGCCCGGGCCGAGATCGAGCGACGCTGGATCCTGTCCGAGCCCCCTGACCCGGCGGAGGCGGTGGCCGTCCGCCGGCTCGTCGACCACTATGTGACCGGCACCCGACTGCGGCTGCGCCTGCAGGTCCAGGACAGCGGACCCACCCTGCGCAAGTTCACCCAGAAGCTGCCCGACCCCGAGCCCCGCTCCCGTGGCCGCCAGGGTCTGCTGACCAACACCTACCTGAACCAGGACGAGTACGACGTGCTGGCGACCCTTCCGGCCGTCGTGTTGCGCAAGACCCGTTACAGCGTGGCGCCGTTCGGGGTCGACGTGTTCGGGGGGCCGCTCACCGGACTGGTCCTGGCCGAGATCGAGTTCCCCACCGAGGACGCGGCCGACCGATCACCCGTCCCGGCCACCGCCGTCGTCGAGGTCTCCCACGATCCCCGCTTCACCGGCGGGCGGCTCGTGCGCACGAGCGCCGAGGAGCTGCGGTCGTGGCTGGACGAGCTCGGGGTGCCGGTCATCGGGCCCCCCGCCTGATCCCTGGCCTGACCACCGACTTCGAATCCGTCGCCGCCGGGCCCGTAGACTCCCGGCGCTCACGTCGCCGCTCACAGGGGGAACCATGTCGGCCTGGAACTTCGCCACCATCTGGGAGACCGTCGCGGACGAGCTCCCCGACGCACCCGCGGTCATCCAGGGCGATCGGGTCGTCTCGTGGCGCGAGTTCGACCGGCGGGCCGACGGCATCGCCCGCACGCTGATCGAGCGGGGTGCAGTCCACCAGGACAAGGTTGCCCAGTACCTCTACAACTGCCCCGAGTACCTCGAGTCGATGCTCGGCGCGTGGAAGGCCGGGCTGGTCCCGGTCAACACGAACTATCGCTACGCCGACGAGGAGCTGCTCTACCTCTGGGACAACGCCGACGCGGTCTGCGTGGTCTTCCACGGCACGTTCGTCGAGCGCATCGAGGGCATCCGCGACCGGCTCCCGAAGGTCCACACCTGGTTGTGGGTCGACGACGCCAGCGGCCCCTGCCCCGACTGGGCCGTCCCCTACGAGGAGGCGGCGGCCACGCCGACCGACCGCGTGGTCGCACCCTGGGGTCGCGGCGAGGACGACCTCCTGCTCATGTACACCGGCGGCACCACCGGCATGCCGAAGGGCGTGATGTGGCGGCAGGATTCGCTGGTCAAGGCGGTCGTCTCGAGCTCGAACCCGCTCTTCTCGGGCCCGGCCGACTACGACGCCCTGCGCGACCTGCTGCGCACCGCTCCCCCGGGTGGCGCCCTGCTGCCGTGCCCCCCGCTGATGCACGGCACCGGCCAGTTCACGACCTTCATCTCGCTCAGCGGTGGCGGCGTGGTCGTGCTGCTCGAGAGCCGCCACTTCGACGTGGACGAGATGCTCGACACCGTCGAGTCCCGCCAGGTCAACTCGCTCATCATCGTGGGTGACGCCTTCGCCAAGCCGATGGTGCGGGCCCTCGACGCCAACCCCGGCCGGTGGGACCTCTCGAGCCTGGTCATCATCACCTCGTCGGGCGTCATGTGGAGCGAACCCGTCAAGCAGGGGCTGCTGCGTCACAACCCGAACATGCTACCTCATCGATGTGTTCTCGTCGTCGGAGGCGCTCGGTCTGGGCGCGTCCGTGTCCTCGGGGACGTCCTCGGCCGACACCGCCAAGTTCAGCCTGGGCGAGAACTCCCGGGTGATCACCGACGACGGCCGTGACGTCGTGCCCGGATCGGGCGAGACCGGCCGGGTCGCGGTCAAGGGCCACCAGCCCGATCGGGTACTACAAGGACCCGGAGAAGAGCGCGGCCACGTTCGTCACCATCGACGGCGACACCTACTCCATTCCCGGCGACTACGCCCGGGTCGAGGCCGACGGCAGCCTGACCCTCCTCGGCCGAGGCTCGGTGTGCATCAACACCGGCGGCGAGAAGGTGTACCCCGAAGAGGTCGAGGAGATCCTGAAGGAGCACCCGACGGTGCAGGACGCGGTGGCCGTGGGCCTGCCCGACGACAAGTTCGGCGAGATCATCACCGCCGTCGTGCAGGCCGTGCCGGGCGGCGCGATCGACGACGCCGAGCTCATCGCCTGGGTCAAGAGCCGGCTGGCCTCCTTCAAGGCCCCAAAGCAGGTGGTCCCGATCGACACCATCGGCCGCGGCCCCAACGGCAAGGTCGACTACAAGCGCATGAAGGGCTACGCCGCCGACCAGCTCGGCGTCACCCTGCCGGCCTGACGCACCTCGCCTATCGAGATGGTTCGGCGGGGAACCGCAGGGCCAGCGTGGCGCTGATCTCGAGGTGGCGGATCAGGAAGGCGCGCTCGTCGAGTCGCTTGCGCCGCAGCCAGCCGGTGACCTCGTCGTTGCACTTGCTGGCATTGCACGAGCCGCAGGCCGGCGCGATGTTGGCGAGCGTGTAGCGGCCGCCGCGGGAGAGCGCGAGCACGCAGTCACGTTGCAACGGGCTGTCGGTCGCGCCGCAGTAGGCGCAGCCTCCCCACGCATCTTTCAGCGCGACCCACTGCTCGTCGCTGAGGTCGTGCTCGACGCGATCCATCCGGCGCTTGCGCGTGCGGGCGCTCCTGGCCCTGCGACTGCGGCTGACGGCCATCGCCGCAGCGTAGGCACCGTCGCGGTGCGGCTTCGGCCAGCGGGGCCGCGACCGCCGATCACCGAGGCAGTCGATCCTCGATGCGCACCGTCACCCAGGGCGTTCCGTACAGCTCAGCCGACGAATGCGGGCACGACCCTGTGGTCGTCGGCCGCGACCTGCCCCGCTCCCGGGTAGGGCCACAGCGGGCCGACCAGGAGCGATCCGTCGATCGCCGCAGCACCAACCACCGCGTCGAGCGCACCCTGGGCGGTCGTGCTGTCGCGATGCGCCTCGGCGACCGTCGCGACCGCGGTGTTGAGCGGGTTGACCGCGAGATGGCCGACGAACACGGCCTGCTCGCCCCGCGAGTCGACCTCGACGAGCGCATGGCCCGGTGAGTGGCCTCCGCAGATGCGCATCGACACCTCATCGGTGAACCGGTGGCCGTCGGCCACGCCGTCGACCGCTCCCTGGTCGATCAGCTCGTTCAGCTCCGTGAGGCCACCGACGTCGTCTCGGGTGGCGAGGAAGTCGAGCTCGGCCGATGTCAGCACGACGCGGGCGCGGGGGAAGGCGGGCGACCAGCAGCCGGCCTCGTCGACGAGAGCCGTGAGCCCGATGCCGTCGAGGTGGGACAGCGCGACGACGTCGACCGACTCCGGGGGGAACCCGGCCGCGGTCATCGCCGACAGCACGGCCTCCTGATGGCCGATGGCCTCGGGCCCGGTGCGGATGAAGGCGTCGGCCGCTCCACACGGGTCCACCACGATCACCCGACCCTCTGACTCGAGCACCCAGATGGCCTGCCCGATGAGGATCTCGGCCTCGGGCGTCGCCCAGGTCGGCACGCCCCAGTCGGCGTGGGCGACGACCTGTTCTACGGTGAGGTTGGCGGCCGCCGGGTCGAGGGCGACGTCGAAGTAGGGCACCCGGGTCATCGTGACCGCACCGATCTCGAACTTCGCCACCTCGACCATCGCGCAAGTGTCGCAGGGTCAGCTGGCCCGAGCGAGCGCATCGGCCCGAGCAGCGCTCAGGTGTCGAGGCGGCAGGCGAAGCTGAGCTCGTGCCCGTCGGGATCGCGGAGGTGGAAGTAGCGCTCGCCCCAGGGCGCGTCCACCGGCTCGGTCTGCGGCTCGAGCCCGGCGCCGACCACCTTGGCGTGCACGGCATCGACGTCATCGACCCAGAAGATCACCCGACCCCAGACCGTCGGGCCGATCTGCCAGTCGGGGTCGAGCTGCAGGTTCACGAAGCCCGACCCGGCCCGATAGCTCGTGAACTCCGCCTCCGGCCCGCCGTAGAGCAGCGCGAAGCCGATCGTGTCGTAGAACGCCGTCGACGCCGCCATGTCGCGGGTCACCAACGTGATCGCACTGATGGATTCGACCTGCCCGACCTCCGGCTCCACCGCCCCAGGCTCGCACAGGGGTGCCGTCCCGTCCGATGACCGACGGTCGTCGCGGATTCGGAGCGCCGTCGGGGCCATCGCTAACCTCCCTGCGTTCTCTCCACCCCACACCACGATCCGCACACGAAGTGAGGCAGCTATGGCAGACATCGGCTACGACGGCCAGGTCGCGATCATCACCGGCTCGGGCGGCGGCCTGGGTCGTGAGCACGCACTCGAGCTCGCCCGCCGTGGCGCTCGCATCGTCGTCAACGATCTCGGCGGCTCGGTCAGCGGCGAGGGCCACGAGGACGGCCCGGCCCACAAGACCGCCCAGGAGATCAACGACCTCGGCGGCATCGCGGTGGCCGACACCAACAGCGTCGCCACGCCCGAGGGCGGACAGGCCATCGTCCAGACCGCGCTCGACGAGTTCGGCACGGTCGACATCGTCATCAACAACGCCGGCATCCTGCGGGACAAGACGTTCCACAACATGACCCCCGAGCTGCTCAACTCGGTGCTCGACGTCCACCTGCGGGGCGCGTTCTACGTGACCCAGCCGGCCTGGATCGTCATGCGGGAGAAGGGCTACGGCCGCATCGTCAACACCTCGTCGAACTCCGGCATCCTCGGCAACTTCGGCCAGTCGAACTACGGCGCGGCCAAGATGGGCCTCGTCGGCTTCACCCGGGTGCTGGCCAACGAGGGCCGCAAGCACAACATCAAGGCCAACGCCATCGCCCCCGTGGCCAAGACCCGCATGACCGAGGAGCTCTTCGGCGCTGCTCGGCGACCCGCTCGACCCGAAGCTCGTCACGCCGGTCGTGGCGTGGCTCGCGTCCTCCGAGGTCGACGTCACCGGTGAGGTGTACTCGGTTGCCGGCGGCCTGGTCGCCCGCTTCTTCATCGGGCTCACCCCCGGCTACTACAACCCGGACCTCACCGTCGAGGACGTCCGCGACAACTGGGCCGAGATCCGCGACGAGGACGGCTACACGGTGCCCGACGGCCCCAACGACGAGCTCCAGAAGATCTTCCAGACCGTCACCGGCCACCAGTCCTGACCCACCCGAACCACCCGAACCGGTGGTCCAGCCGCGACCCCGGGTCGCGGTGGTGCGGGCGGTCGGGTCGTTTCGGCGTCGGGTTCGGGCCTCCCGCTGGACCGGGTCCGGCCGAGCGGCGATCCTGTGCAGATGAGCGCTCACGGCAACCAGGGTTCGGGCAACCAGAAGTTCGGCACGGGCGACCCGCACGACTTCCTCGAGATCGACGCCCTGCTCGACGACGAGGAGCGCCTGCTGCGCGACACCGTTCGCCAGTTCGTCGGCGACCGCATCCTGCCCGACGTGGCCGACTGGTTCGAGGAGGGCACCTTCCCCAAGGAGCTGGCCAAGGAGATGGGCGCGCTCGGCCTGCTGGGCATGCACCTCGAGGGCTACGGCTGCGCCGGCACCAGCGCCGTGGCCTACGGCCTGGCCTGCCTCGAGCTCGAGGCCGGCGACTGCGGCGCCCGCAGCTTCGTCTCGGTGCAGGGCTCGCTCGCCATGTTCCCGATCTGGAAGTTCGGCTCCGAGGAGCAGAAGCAGGAGTGGCTGCCCCGCATGGCCGCCGGCGAGGTCATCGGCTGCTTCGGCCTGACCGAGCCCGACTCGCGGCAGCGACCCGGCCAGCATGCGCACCCGGGCCCGCCGCGACGGCGACGACTGGGTCCTCAACGGCACGAAGATGTGGATCACCAACGGCGGCGTCGCCGACGTGGCCGTCGTCTGGGCCGCGACGATGCCGACGACGGACGGCGCCGGGCCCGATCCACGGCTTCATCGTCCCGACCGACACGCCCGGCTTCACGGCCAACGACATCCACAAGAAGATCTCGCTGCGGGCGTCGATCACCTCGCGAGCTGGTGCTCGACCGACGTCCGCCTGCCCGACTCGGCCCGCCTGCCCGAGGTGTCGACCATGCGCGGCCCGCTGTCGTGCCTGAACGAGGCCCGCTACGGCATCCTCTGGGGCGCCACCGGTGCCGGCCGGGCCTGCTACGAGGCGGCGCTCGACTACGCCAAGGAGCGCGTGCAGTTCGACAAGCCCATCGCCTCGTTCCAGCTCACCCAGCGCAAGCTCGTCGAGATGATGGTGCGGGTGCAACAAGGCCGACCTGGTGGCGCTGCACCTCGGCCGGCTGAAGGACCAGGGCGGCTGTCGTCGGCCCAGGTGAGCTTCGGCAAGATGGACAACGTCCGCGAGGCGCTCTGGATCGCCCGCGAGGCCCGCTCCGTGCTCGGCGCCAACGGCATCACCCTCGAGTACCCGGTGATCCGCCACATGAACAACCTCGAGTCGGTCTTCACCTACGAGGGCACCAACGAGATCCACCAGCTCGTGCTGGGCCAGGCCATCACCGGCATCAGCGCCTTCAGCTGACCCAGCTCATCCTGACCACGGCCGATCAGCTCTCGATCCTCGGTGCGACAGCCGATCAGCGACCACGGCAGAGCCGTGGTGGGCGACGAGCCGCCAGCCGTCGCCGGTGCGCACGAAGACGTTGATCGCGCTCACCGTCGATCCGCGTCTGGTCGCCGATGATGTTCTCGTCGACGGTCACCCAGCCGAGTCGCCGTCGACCTCGACGTGCTCGTCGGTGAGGATGAACTGGATCTGCTGCGGACCCTGGAACATGGCCAGCCAGCTGGCCGCCACCGCTCCCCAGCCCCGCAGCACGCGCCCATCCCGGGATGGGTGCAGCTGACCCGGTCGGAGTGCTCCCAGATGTCGGACATGGCGTCGAGGTCACGGGCCTCGAAGGCCTCGTAGAACGCCTGGTTGCGACGGCTGAGCTCGTCGGCGCCCTCGTCGTCGGTCATCGGGCGAGCTTAGGAGGCTGGTGAACACCACAAGGCCCGCGGCACCGGCATTGCTCAACGGCCTCCTCGAGCCGCGGGCCGTGGGTCATTCGGCCCAGAACTAGGCCTAAAGGCCCACGCCGGGCGCGCCGATAGCATTTCCGTGAGCTTCGCCCCGCTGACACCCCGCCCCAGCCTCGATGGCGTGCTCGATGCACTGCCCTCCGGCTGGGCCATCGGTGGCCGCGACGACGCCCGGCTCGTGGTCGGACCCACGGGAGCGTTCGTCCTGGTGCCGGCTGAGGGCGATCTGGCGGCCTCGGCCGAGCGGGCCCACAACCTGGCCCAGCGGACCAGGGGCGCCCTGGCCCGCCACCTCAGCTGGGTGCCGTTCATCGACGCGGCGGTCGTGACCTCCGGCAACCACCACGCCGAGGTCGCGTCGATCGTCGTCCCCGTCGATCTGCTCTCCGAGCTGCTGGTGAAGGGTCCGCTCGTCATCGACGCACCGGCCATCGCCGTGCTCCGCGACCTGCTCGTCGCCCGGACGCTCGAGGACTGGCAGATGGGAGACGAACGCGACGGTGTCAGAATCGACCTGTGCGATCCCCCTCTCCAGGCGTCGACGACGGCGCATCCCTGAGCCGACGGGCTCGCTTCTCGCCGGTCGACTCCACCGACGGCGTCCGGCTCGCCGTCCACCAGCTCGGGGCCGACTCGACCAGCGGCGACCCGTTCTCCGGACGACCCGTCCTGCTGTGCCACGCCACCGGCTTCCACGGCATGGTGTGGGCGCCCATGGCCCGCCACCTCGACGGGGTTCGTCGCCTTCGCTCCCGACTTCCGGGGTCACGGCGACTCCCCGGCTCCGACCGACCGGGGCATGGACTGGAACGGCTTCGCCGATGACGTCCTGGCCGTGGTCGACGCCATGGCCACGGCAGGAGTCGATGTCGACGGGCTGGTCGCCGTCGGCCACTCGAAGGGCGGTGCGGCCATCCTGCTGGCCGAGCAGCGACGACCCGGCACCTTCGGCGCGGCGTACCTCTACGAGCCGGTGGTGATGCCGCCGGCGGTGCGGGGGCTGATCGGCGCCACCGAGGGCGGACCCAACCCGATGGCCGAGGGAGCCCTGCGCCGACGACCCACGTTCGGCTCGCGGGACGAGGCCTACGACAACTACGCCTCGAAGCCACCGCTGTCGGTCCTCGATCCCGCCGCGCTCCGCGCCTACGTCGACCACGGGTTCGCCGATCAGCCCGACGGGTCGGTCACGCTCAAGTGCCGGCCCGAGATCGAGGCGGCCGTGTTCCGGATGGGCGGCCTGCACCAGGCGTTCGAGCACCTCGGCGAGGTCCGGTGCCCCGTCACGGTCGGGGTGGGCGAGGTGACGGGCTTCGGGCCGGCAGCAGCCGCCGTGGCGATCGTCGACGCGGTGCCCCACGGCACCCTGGACGAGTTCCCCGACCTCGGCCACTTCGGTCCGCTGCGAGGACCCGGCCCGCATCGCCGCCAGCGTCCTGGCCGCGATCCGCTGACAGTTGCCACAGCGCTGATCCCGTAGGCGTGTCACACCCCCGGCGTACTCTCTGAGGCATGGCTCTCGAGCTGCCCTACAGCCTCTCGCCGTCGAAGGTCTCCACCTTCACCGACTGCGCCCTGGCGTTCCGCTTCTCCAGCATCGACCACCTGCCCGAGCCACCCTCGGCTCCCGCCACCAAGGGCACCCTCGTGCATGCTGCGCTCGAGCGGCTGTTCGTCCTCCCGGCTGACCAGCGAACGCTGCCGGCCGCGCTCACCGCGCTCGACCAGGCCATCGACGTGATCCGCACCGATCCCGAGTTCGTCGAGCTCGCGCTCGACGAGGCGGCCGAGGCCGCGTTCCTCGACGACGCCGAGCAGCTCGTGCGCCGCTACTTCGATCTCGAGGACCCCACCACGATCACGCCCATCGGCATCGAGCTGAAGCTCGAGGCGTCGGTCGGCGACCTCCGCCTCCGCGGCATCATCGACCGGCTCGAGCTCGATGCCGACGGCGGCCTGGTCGTCACCGACTACAAGACGGGCAAGGTGCCGCACCAGAACTACGAGCAGGGCAAGCTCGGCGGCGTCCACTTCTACGCCCTGCTGTGCGAGCGGCTCTTCGGACAGCGGCCGGCCAAGGTCCAGCTGCTCTACCTGGCCGAGCCCGCTGGCGATCATCACCACTCCGACCGAGCAGTCGATCCGGGGGCTCGAGCGCAAGGTCTCCGCCATCTGGACCGCGGTCGAACGGGCGTGCACGGCAGAGGACTTCCGCCCCCGGCCGTCGAAGCTGTGCGACTGGTGCGCGTTCCAGGCCTACTGCCCGGCCTTCGGCGGAGATCCCGACTCGGCCAAGCCTGACTCGATCAAGGACGTCCCGGTCGATCTCGTAGCATCGCCCGGATGACCACGCCCTCCACCGAGCCCGACGACATTCCCTCGCCGCCGCCGCCCGAGGCGCACTCCGCGATCCCCGTCGTCGGCGCGGTCATCGACGCCGCCGAAGCGGTGCTGCCCCATCCGATCGAGCACCTGGCCGAGGGCGGCCGCCACGACGTCGAACCACCCCACGAGCTCGGCCCCGTCGCCCGGTTCGACCAGGTCGTCGACGACGCCTTCGACGTGCTCCGGGGCAACCCGGTCGCCGATCGGATCTTCTACGCGGCCACCGAGCTCGGGCGACTTCGGGCTGGTCTGGGTGCTGCTGGCCTGGGCCCACGGACTGCGCTCCGAACGGGACCTGGCCACCGCCCTCAAGCTGACGGCCACGCTCGGCGTCGAGTCGGTGGTGGTGAACGGGCTCATCAAGCAGCTGTTCAAGCGAGAGCGCCCGGTCTCGCAGGAACCTCGGCCTTACAAGATGCGCATGCCGCTCACCACCAGCTTCCCGAGCGGGCACTCGAGCACCGCCGTCGTGGCGGCCACCCTGCTCACCGCCGCTCGACCCAAGGCGGCCCCGCTGTACTGGAGCGTCGCCGCGCTGGTGGCGTCGAGCCGGGTCTACGTCCGCATCCACCACGCCAGCGACGTCGTCGGCGGCGTGGCCACCGGCCTGGTCATCGGCACCGCGGCCCGTGCCTTCTGGAAGCGCGTCGCGAGCTGATCGGTCGCCGTCGGGATGGCCGGCGGCCGTTCAGGGGGAATGCTCGGCCGCTCTCGGCGGTTCACGTGGAGCATGTCAACCTCGTTCTCGGTCACCTGGGACTACCGCTGCCCCTTCGCCCGCATCGCCCACGACCACGTGGTCGAAGGCCTGCTCGACGGGGCCGACTGGGACGTCACGTTCGTCCCGTTCTCGCTGGGCCAGGTGCACGTCGAAGAGGGCCAGCCCGACATCTGGGAGACCCCCGAGCTCGACACGGGACTGCTCGCCCTCCAGGCCGGCGTCGTCGTGCGCGACAGCCACCCCGACCAGTTCCTGCCGGTCCACCGGGCCTTCTTCGACGCCCGCCACGTCGACGGTGCCCACCTGCGAGAGCCCGAAGTCGTGCGCGCCGTGCTGGCCGGAGCCGGGCGTCGACGCCGACGCGGTGCTCGCCGAGATCGCGACCGGCGCTCCGCTCGAGACGGTCCGCAAGGAGCACGAGGCCGCGGTGGCCAACCACGAGGTCTGGGGCGTGCCGACCTTCGTCGCCGGCGACAAGGCGTCGTTCGTCCGCCTGATGGAGACCCCGAACGGTGACCCGGCGGTCGCCCGCGACACCGTCGAGCGCATCGTCGACCTGCTCACCGGATGGCCCGAGCTCAACGAGTTCAAGCACACCAGCCTCAGCCGCTGACCCGGCCTGGCCCACGCAGCGGCATCACCCACTGACGCGGGCGCACCGGTCCCCTACCCTGGCCGGATGGGGGCCGAGCCGGCAGCAGACCGATCCGACGGCGATCACGACCGGTCCGCCCGTGACCTGCTCGGCGGCCGACGCATGTCCGACCTCGAAGCGCTGCTGTGGAACGTCGACAAGGATCCGTACCTGAGCTCGAACTTCGGCAGCGTCACGCTGCTGGCCTCGAGCCCCGACCTGGACAAGTTCCGCCGCCGGATGCTGCAGGCCGTGTCGCGCATCCCCCGCCTGCACCAACGGGTCGTCCCGGCCCTCGGCCGCCTGGCCCCGCCCGAGTGGCAGGACGACCCCGACTTCGACATCGACCGCCACGTCCGCCACCTGGCCCTGCCCGAGCCCGGCACCGAGCGGCAGCTGTTCGACCTGGCCGCCCAGTTCGTGCAGGACCCGATCGACCGCACCCGCCCGCTGTGGGAGTTCGTGCTGGTCGACGGGCTCCCCGGTGGGCGGGCGGCGCTGCTGCAGAAGATGCACCACACGATCACCGACGGCGAGGGCGGCATCCGGCTCTCGGAGCAGTTCATCGACGTCGGTGCCCGACGCGCCCGACGTCGAGGAGGTGCTCATCGTCACCGAGCCGTTCGAGCGCGGCTCGTTGCGTCGGGACGGCCACCGAGACGCTGACCCACGGGTGGCACCGCACGCTCGGCATCGCCCAGCGCTCCGTCGAGCTGGCCGCCGACACCGCGCTGCACCCCACCCACCTGGGCACCATGGGCGCGGACGCGGTCGAGACCGGCCGATCGCTGGTCCGCCAGCTCACGGTGACCGACCAGCACCACTCACCGCTCTGGGACGAGCCCTCGCTCGGCCGGCGGCTCGAGGTGCTCGACGTGTCGTTCGACGACGCCCGCCTGGCCGCCAAGGCGCTGGGCGGCAGCCTCAACGACCTGTTCGTCACCGCCTCGGCCGCGGCGGCCGGCGCCTACCACCGCGACCTCGGCGCACCCGTCGACGAGCTGCGCATGGCCATGCCGGTCAGCACCCGACAGGGCCGGTCGGCCGGCGGCAACAGCTTCGTCCCGACCCGGGTGCTGATGCCCACCGGCGACATCGACCCGGTCGACCCGCTTCGCCCAGGTGCACGAGGCGCTCGGGCGCACCAAGAGCGAACGGGCCATCGGCGTGGTGCAGGGCGCTGGCCGGCGTGGTCAACCTGCTGCCGACCTCGGTGGTGGTGCGCATCGCCCGCCAGCAGGCCGAGACCGTGGACTTCACGACCTCGAACGTGCGGGCCGCTCCGTTCGACCTCTACATCGCCGGCGCCCACATCGAGGCGACCTACCCGCTCGGCCCGCTGGCCGGCTGCGCGTTCAACGCCACGGTCATGTCCTACCGGGGCTGGCTCAACATCGGCCTGCACCTCGACACCGGTCTGGTCACCGAACCCGAGCTGCTGCGCAACCACCTGGTCGAGGCCTTCGCCGAGCTCCTCGCCGCCGGCTCCTGATCGCAGCCTGCCGACCCGACGACACCTTGGCCGACGGCACGTCGGTGCGACGACAGGTCGGTACATCGCCACGCCAGCCGGAAGTGCGGCCCGGCGAAAACGACGAACGGCCCCGGTTGACCGGGGCCGTTCGAGCAGGTCTGGTGACGGATCAGTTGGCGGCGGCGCCGGCAGCATCCAGCTCGGACACGGGCAGCTCGGTGGTGGCGGCCAGCAGCGTGCGGACGTCGAGGAGCAGGTCGGCGACCTCGTCGGTGGACACCAGCGCTCGATGTGTCATGTCCCCGAGGCCCTTGTCGATGATCGCAAGAGCTTCGTTGATCACGTCAAGCTCATGGGTCTCCGTCATCTTCGCTCCGATCGTGGGGGGTCGTTCGTGACAACCCCGTCAGCGTTCCTGATAATCCGACCTGCACGTTCCAATCGGCATTTCCTGGACGCACTGTAGCGACACCCTGTGACGGGAAGGTTTCACATCGGTGATCTTCAGGAACTTCGCATGTCGGCTTCAGGGTCGCTCCAGCACCGACAACGACACGCAGCGAGGACCCGAACCGGTCGCCCGATGACGTCGCGATCGGGCCCGGGTGTCCTAGCCTTCACCGGTGATCTACTCGCCCGTGCAGCGACTGGGACGCGGCGGCATGGGCGTCGTCGACCTCGCCCTCGACGCCGACGGACGGCCCGTGGCCGTCAAGCGGCTCGCCCTCCACGGCAGCGTCCACGACATGCACCGCGCCCGCCAGCGGGTCCGCCGCGAGGCCGCCGCGCTGGCTGCGCTCGACCATCCCGGCATCGTCTCGCTGCTCGAGGTGGTCGACGAGGGCGACGACATCGTGCTGGTGATGCCCTACCTCGGCGGCGGCACCCTGGCCGACCAGGTGCGGGCCCACGGCCCGCTGAACCCCGAGATGGTCGACTACCTGGCCGGCCACCTGCTCGAGCGCGCTGGCCGCCGCCCACCGGGCCGGCATCGTGCACCGCGACATCAAGCCGGCCAACGTCCTGTTCGACGAGTCAGGCCACGCCTACCTCACCGACTTCGGCGTGGCCACCATGCGCGACGCCACCTCGGGGCTGACCGCCACCGAGCTGGTCATCGGCACGCCCGAGTTCATGGCCCCCGAGCAGGCCCGCGGCGAGCGGGCCACGCCGGCCAGCGACGTGTTCTCCCTCGGCGCCACCCTTCGGTACGCCGCCACCGGCACGCCGCCCTACGGCCGGGGCGACGCCCGCGTCATCCTCAACCGGGCGGCCGAGGGCAAGCTCGACCGCCTTCCACCCGAGCTGCCCGCGGGTGATGCGCGACCGGCTCGCCCCGCTGCTCGACAAGCGAGCCGAGCGCCGACCGACGGCGGCCGCAGCCGCCCAGGGCGCGGCCGGCGGCACCATCGCCCTCCCGCGACCTTCGCGGCTCCCGCGACCGGCCCGACCATCCCGCTCATCCTCGTCCCGGCCGCCCCGTACCCCTCGCCCGCGGGCGACGCGGACGGCGGGCTCTCGGCTGTGGCCGACGATCGCGGTGATCGTCGTGGTCGCGCTCGTCGGCGTGGCGGCCACCGCGGTCGCGGTGGCGCGCAGCCGATCCGGCGCCGAGCGGATCCGACTCGGCCACCACCGTGACCACCGAGAGCCCGTCCACCACCGCATGCACGCCGCTGGCGTACCAGGCCTGCGGCGGCCCCGCGGCCCCGTTCACCGACGGGCTCCGCTGCACCGACGACCACGCCGACTACGACGGCAACGCCCTCAACGGCTGCGAGGCGGCGCCCGACACCGTCGACGGCACGAAGCTGACCAAGTCGCTGACCGCCGATCTGGTGCCCACCGACGACATCGACCGCTACCCGTTCCACGTCACCGACTCCTTCCAGCTGTTCTGCGACGGCTCAGCCTCGGTCACCCTCACCGCCCCGGACGGGGTGGCGATGCGGGTCGAGGTGGTCGACGGCGACACCCCGCTCGGCACCGCGGTCAGCCGCGACGGCACGCCCGGCCACGGTCGACCTGCCCGACCCGAGCTGCCTGGGCGACGACTCCGCCGATCTCCAGGCCCGGGTCAGCTGGGTCGGCGACGCCCGCACCGCCGCCCCCTACCGCTCGAGCGGGCCAACTCCTACTGATCACCTGGCTGATCACCTGGCAACTGATCACCTGCCGACCCTCCCCAGCGCTTCCTGCCATCCCAGATGGCTCAAGGGGACGCTGCAGCGGGTCGGGCGGACGCGGGGTGGCGGGCCGGGATTAGGGTCCGGCCATGACCGAGAACCACGGGATCGAGGCCCTGGGGCTCACCTTCGCCAGCTTCATGAACCTCGGCATGGACGCCGCCCTCCAGGGCGCCCGATGGGCCGAGGAGCTCGGCTACCAGTCGTACTGGACGGCCGAGACCACCGGTCCCGAGGCGTTCTCCACCCTCGCCGCGGTCGGCGCCGCAGCCCCCTCGCTCGACCTCGGCACCGGCGTGCTGGCCCTGCAGCTGCGCACCCCGACGCTCGTCGCCATGGCCGGCGCCACCCTGCAGGCGCTGCACCCCGAGCGCGACATCATCCTCGGCGTCGGCATCTCGTCGCCGGTCGTCACCTCCAAGTGGCACGGCGCGCCCTACGGCGAGCGGCCGCTGGCCCGGGTCCGCGAGTACGTCACCCTGGTGCGGGAGTGCCTCAGCGGCGAGTCCGTGTCGTTCACGGGCGACTTCTACGAGGTCAGCCGGTTCCGCCTCGGCGTCAAGCTGGGCGAGCGCCGGCCCAAGGTGGTGATCGGCGCGCTCAACCCGGGCATGCTCCAGCTGGCCGGCGAGCTGGCCGACGGCGTGCTGCTCAACTACCTGCCGGCGTCGCACGTCCCGTGGTCGGTCGAGCAGGTGCGCCCGGCGCCGAGGGTCGCGAGGGCGGTCCGCCGACGGTCTACGCCTACGTCCACGCCGGGGTGTGCGAGCGCGAGGACGGCATCGACCTGGCCCGCCGCGACCTGTTCTCCTACGCCGTGGTCGACGCCTACGCCCGCAACTTCGAGCGGGCCGGCTTCGCCGACGAGGTCGCCGAGATCCGGGGCCAGCACGCCGACGGCGACCGCGAGGGCGCCCTCGCCGGCGGTGAGCGACCGCATGGTCGACGCCATCGACGTCATGGGCGACGCCGACCACGTCCGGGCCACCGTGCAGAGCTACGTGGACGCCGGCGTCGACGTGCCCGTGCTCATGCCGCTGCCCTGGGGCCCCGACCGCCTCGGCGTCGTCGGAGACCACCATGCGCGCCGCCGCCGGCCACGCCTGACCCTGTCGACCTGACGCTCAGAGGAGACCGCATCCGCATGGAGATCACCGGCAAGGTCATCGTCGTCACCGGCGCGGCCAGCGGCATCGGCGCGGGCTGGCCCGGCGCTTCGCCGCCGAGGGCGCAGCCGCGGTCGTGGCCGTCGACTACGACGGCGGCGGCGCCACCGCGGTGGCCGACGAGATCGCGGCCACCGGCGTCGCGTCGCTCGGCCTGCGGGCCGACGTGTCGATCGAGGCCGACATCGTGGCCGCCATCGACCGGACCGAGAGCACGTTCGGGCCCATCGACCTGTTCTGCTCCAACGCCGGCATCCTCATCATCGGCGGCGAGCAGGTGCCCGACGACGACTGGCGGCGCATCCTGGACGTCAACGTGATGGCCCACATCTACGCGGCCCGCCACCTGGTCCCCCGCATGATCGCTCGGGGCGGCGGCTACCTGCTGAACACCTGCTCGGCCGCCGGGCTGCTCACCCAGATCGGCTCGGCTCCGTACTCGGTCACCAAGCACGCCGCGCTCGCCTTCGCCGAGTGGCTGGCCATCACCTACGGCGAGCAGGGCCTCAAGGTCTCGGCGCTGTGCCCGCAGGCGGTCGAGTCGAAGATGACCGCCGGCATCGAGGGCGGCGGGGTGGCCGGCGTCGACGGCATGCTCTCGCCCGAGGACGTGGCCCAGGCGGTGGTCGAGGGACTGGCTGCCGAGGAGTTCCTGATCCTGCCCCACCCCGAGGTGGTCGAGTACTTCCGACGCAAGGCCGACGACTACGAGCGCTGGCTGCGGGGCATGCGCCGGCTGCAGGCCCGCTTCGGCGCGCCGATGTGACCGCCTCCGCCGACAGCCGACTGGCCGAGCTCGGCATCGCCGTCGGCGACCGGGTCCGCTTCCGCCGCAGCACCGGCGAGCGCTGGAAGGAGGCGGTCGTCGTGCGCCGCGAGCGTGACGGCGGCGTCGGCCTCCGCGACCCGAAGGGTGCGGCCCGCGCCATCGCCGTCGACCAGATCGAGGTGCGCACCCGCGGCCCCCGCGGCGGCGTCGTCTGGGAGGCCCTACCTGAACGGGCGGCGCGCACCGAGCAGATGAAGCTGCTGTGAGGCACCGCCTCCCGGGAGTCGTGGCCGCGATCGGCGTCGTGGCCCTGGTGGTGCTCGCACAGGCTTCGCCGGCCTGGGCCAAGTCGTTCGGCATCGAGTCAGTCGTCACGGACGCGGTGGTGATCCCCGACGGGTCCATGACCGTGAGCGAGGACGTCACCTACGACTTCGACGGCACGTTCAACCACCTCACCCGCTCGTTCCTCTCCGGGACGATCACCGACCTGCGGGCGACCGAGGGCGAGCACGAGCTGGCCCTCGAGCAGTCCGGCGGCCCCGGTGGACTCCCCTTCCAGTGGGCCATCCCCGACACATCGGGCCGCCACACCTACACGTTCTCGTACACGGTCCTCGGCGCCATCACGGCCGGAGCCGACGTCGGCGAGCTGAACTGGCAGTTCATCGGCACCGACACCGCGGTGCCGATCGACCACGTCTCGATCTCGATCAAGGTGCCGGGCGACGGCACCGGGGTGCGGGCCTGGGCACACGGTCCCCTGAACGGCGAGGTCACGGTGACCGCCAACCTGGTGGGTCTCGTGGTCGAGCACCTCCCGGCCAACACCTTCGTCGAGGCCCACGTGGTCGATCCGATCGAGAACTTCACGATCGCCCCGGGACCTACGCCGCTGCTCCCCGGCATCCTCGTGGCCGAACAGCAGGACGCCGATGCCGCCAACGCCACCAGGGCCCGCGCCCGAGAGCGACTCGAGCAGCGCCACGACCTCACCATCGCCATGCCGTTCGTGGTGGTCGCCGGGGTGCTCGGCTTCGTGCTGATCTGGTTCGTCCGTGGTCGCGAGCCGCGCCGGCCCGACGACATCGGCGACTACTGGCGTGAGGTCCCCGACGACCCGCCCGCCGTCGGTCGTAGCCTGCTCGACTTCGGGAAGGTCGACTCCAGCGCATTCTCCGCCACCGTCGTCGACCTGGCCCAGCGGGGCTACCTGCGCATCCGCGAGGAGCGCACCGATCGCCTCATCGGCAAGGACAAGGTCACCTACCGGTTCGATGCCGTGCTGCACCACGACGTCGACGGGCTCGAGCCGTGGGAGCGCACGGTGCTGCAGCGGCTGTTCCCCGGAGTCGAGTCGTCGACCCAGGACGACCTCACCACGTGGGCTCGGGCCAACCAGAGCGAGGCGCAGTCGTTCTGGCGGGGCTTCCGGTCCTCCGTGAAGGATGAGGTCGAGCGCAAGGGGTACCTGGCCGGACACCGGCTCGGACCGTTCCTCGGCGCGTTCGCCATCGTGATCGCCCTCATCGTCTTCGCGGTGGTCATGTTCTCGACCGGAACCCTGTGGGGGCTGGTGCCGATCGGCCTCGCGTTCGGCCTCTTCTTCTTCATGCGCGCCCTGCTCCAGCGCACCCCCGCCGGCGCCCGGCGCGCGGCCGAGTGGGATGGCCTCCGATCGTTCCTGAAGGACTTCTCCCGCCTCGACGAAGCGGTGTCGGGCGACCTGATCATCTACGAGCGCTATCTGGTGGCCGCGGTGGCGCTCGGTGTGGCCGACGAGCTGGTGCGGGGACTGAGCCTCAAGGTGCCCGAGGTCGTGGCCAACCCCGGCTTCGCCACCTGGTACGTGGCCTCGTCGCTCGACCACGGGCTCGGCGGCAGCGGCCTGGGCGGGCTCGGCTCCTTCGACTCCACGTTCGGCGCGACCACTGGCGCCTTCACGCCGCAGTCCAGCGGCACCGGTGGCGGCGGCGGGTTCTCCGGTGGCGGGGGCGGCGGAGGCGGCGGAGGCGGCTTCGGTGCCAGCTGACCCGGCCTCGATGCCGGCTGGCGTGGCGGGAGCGAACGTCGACCGGGCCTACACCGATGTCGACCATCCGGCGCTGCCCTTGGCACTGGCCGACCTGCATCGTTCGCTCGAGGTCGGGGCATCGGTCCGGTTCGGCTTCCGAGTCGATGGCCGGTCGGGATGGTCACCCTCGCAGCTGACCGATGTCGTCGTCGGGGCCGGGTTCACGATCGACGACCGCGACGAGCTCGATGACCTCGCCGCACCGGGGACCGAGCGACCCGCCGCACGGATCACCATCAGCGCCACCCGGGTCCGCACGCTTCCCGACACCGTCGGCCCGAACATGCGGATGCTGGTGTGCGGTCTGAACCCGAGCGTCCTGTCGGCCGACGTGGGCATCGGCTTCGCCCGCAACGGCAACCGCTACTGGCCGGCCGCCCTGGCCGCCGGCATCGTCACCGTCGACCGCGACCCCCGCCATGCGCTGGTGCGCCACGGCATCGGCATGACCGACCTCGTGAAGCGGGCCACGGCTCGGGCCGACGAGCTCACCACGGACGAGTACCGCGCCGGACTCGAGCGGGTCGGCCGCCTGTGCGCCTGGCTCCACCCCGGCGCGGTCTGCTTCGTCGGCCTGGCCGGATGGCGGGCCGCCGCTGACCGCAAGGCGGTGGCCGGCGTGCAGCCCGAGACGCTCGGCGGCACTCCCGTCTACGTCATGCCGTCGACCAGCGGCCTCAACGCCCGCACCACCCCGTCCGAACTGGCCGACCACCTCCGCGCTGCGGCCGCCCTCGCCGACTCCGGCGACGCCAACCGCTGACCCTCTCCGAACTTGCGTAGGTTCCTCGCACCCGCAGGCGAGATTCCTACGCAAGGTCGTGGTGTGGCAGCGATCAGGTCGAGGGAGTGGTGCGGCGACGGCGGGAGGCGGCCACGACGAGCAGACCGCCGACCACGAGGATCGACCCGAGACCGACGAGCAGACCGGCCTGCAGGCCGGTGACCGGGAGGGTGCCCGTGGCGTCGGTGGTGTCGGTTGCCTGCTCGTCGGGATCGGCGGCCGGTGCAGTCGACGTCGTCGCCGCGCCGGTGGTCGTCGTCGTGACCTCGGCCTGGACCTGCACCGAGAGCGAGGCGTCGCTGGCCGGTGCCTGGTCCTCGCCGTAGACCGCGGCCACGGTGAACGACAACGGGGTGCCGGTGGCGACGTCGGCCACGACGAGCGAGGTCACGTCGCCGGCCACTGCGGTGGTCGCACCGGTGGCCAGGTCGGTGACGACGTAGCTGTCGGGCTGACCACCGCGACCCGGCGCCAGCCATGAAACGTGCACGTCACGGCCTTCCACGACCGCAGCCACCTCGGTGGCCACGCGAGCCGGGAGGTAGTCGCGGCAGGGCTGGTTGCGCAGCGCCGGACAGACCGGCACCGTCGCCGGCACGGCGGGCGTCAGGTTCGACGGCAGCACGGGCAGCAGCACCTTCGACGGCCGCCCGACCGAGTGGCCGATCTCGTTGACCTGGGTGCCGGTCGGCGTGAGGGTGTCGAACGTCCAGAACGGCTGGTTGCCGCCCGGTGCCTCGATGTTGAGCCGTAGCTTCGACCCGGGTCGGATCACGTGGGCGAACGGGAACAGGCCCACCCGCACCGGCACGAACTCGCCATCGGGCAGCGGCGCCGCATCGACTTCGGTGTCGGTGTGGAAGGGCGCCAGGGCCGTGGACTCGCTCTCGTCGAGGGCCCGATGCGAGGCGCGGAGCCATCCGCTCTGGATGTACTCCTCCTGCCCGTCGGGCCGGACCTCGGTGAGCGTGACCTCCAGGTCGGTGTCCGCCGCGCTCGACCGCAGCCAGAGGTCGACGCTGCCCTGACCTGCCATGGCGGTCTCGGTGGTGAAGGGCGCGGTCACGTAGCTCGACGAGTCGCCCTCGGTCAGCGGGTCCCAGTGGATGCGGTCGCTCACCTGCGTCTCGGCCTTCCAGATGTCGCCCGTGCCGCCGTCGAAGGTCATGTCCCGCTTCGACGACGGGTCGTAGACGTACCTCGACGCGCCCCGTGGCTCGCCGTCGGCGATGGTGGTCGGGCTGGCACCGAGCTGGCCGTCGGGCTGCAGGTAGTACGGCGTGGCGATGGTGCCGGGCACCGGCCAGGCCGCGAAGTTGCTCTCGGCCGTGCCGAGCGCCTCGCCCGGTGCTCGACCGGCCCCGTTCTCCCACACCAACCGGATCGGGTCCTCCGCCTGGTACGCCGCCAGCGCGGCGGCGTAGGTCGGGTACGACGTGAACCGGTCCGGCGGCATCGGCAGTGGCGATCCCCCGAAGATGTCCAGCAGGACGACGGGAGCGCCGGCCCGGACCAGCGGGGCGAGGTGGGGGATGCGCTTGCCCACGTAGAAGTCGATGAACTCCATCAACCGCACGAGGTCCTGCGGGGCCAGGCTCTCCGTGTGCACGCCGTTGGTCAGGTAGGCGCGCAGCGGGACACCAGGCGCGAAGTCCTTCAGCATCGATGACCAGTGGCCACCGGTCTGCTCGTCCTGGAACGCGCCGCCGATGTAGGTCGGCACGTTGATCTTGTCGACGAAGGTGCGCGGGGCCAGCTCGTCGCCGCCCGCGGTCAGGTAGTACGGGTTGTCTTCGATCTTGCCCAGCAGGTCGACGCTCTGCAGCCGCAACGTCTGGTTCGCCGCGCACGTCGTGTCCCCGCCCGAGATCCGGTTCTTCACCCAGGAGTGCGCCGCCGGCTTGGCCGACTCGACCCGCTCCGTGGCCCAGCTCAGCGCGAAGCCGTCGTTGAGGATGCCGCCCGGGTAGAGCGTCGAACGGAACGTGTCGGCGATGACCGAGAGCGGCGAGATGGCCCGCAGGTGCGGCGGCCGGGTCTGCCCGACGAACAGCTGGCTGATGCCCATGTAGGAGATGCCGACCATGCCGACGTCGCCGTTGGCCCAGGGCTGGTTGGCCAGCATCTCGATGGCGTCGTAGCCGTCGGTCGACTGCAGGCTCTCGAAGTAGTCGAAGGCCCCGCCCGAGCAGGTCGTGCCGCGCGTGTTGAGGCCGACCACCACGTAACCCTGGAGCGGGAACATGGCCGCCTCGGACGGCGCCCCGCCGGGTTGGGACGGGTCGTAGCCCGAGTAGTCGACGAGGACAGGCCACGGCTTCGGGTATGCAGACTCGTCGGGGAAGGTGATGTTGGCGCTGAGGGTGGTGCCGTCACGCGTGGGGATGTAGCCGAAGCCGCTGCCGAGGATCGGCATGTTCGGCTGGTCGTAGAACGACGGGTCGGGAGCATCGTCCATGGTCGTGACCACCACCGGCGCCGACTCCTGCCCCTCGGACACGACGGTGTAGCCGCTGCCGGCCGGCACCTCGCGGAACAGGTAGGCGCCCTGGGCGTCGGCGACGTCCGGGTCGGGATCCCACGTCGTGGTGCGCGAGGGTGACCACGGAGCCACCGTGGTGCAAGGTCACCACGGCACCGGGGGTGAGGCCGGTGACCGACACCTGGCGCACGCTGCCGTGCACCGTGAACGGCGCCACCGCGGCGGCGGGGTCGGGCGTGGCGAGCACCAGCACCGAGAGGGCGAGGCCCACGACGGCGAGCACCGCCGCGACCTGACGGGCACCGGTCGCGCCGCGGGTGCCCGCGGCGCGATGGATCACGAAGGGTGAGGAGACCACGGAGGTCCTTTCGTCGATGTCCGCCTCCCCCGAGCCATTCCCGAAGGAGCCGGCTCGCATGGCGGAACGGCGGGATGGTAGCAGCGCCGCCCGCAAACCGAACGGCGCTCACTTCCCGAGCCGCCGTCGGCCGAGAGGGCTACGGTGCGCGCCATGCGCCTCCGCCTGGACCCTGTCGACGAATACATGCACCAGCTCGGCCCTGAGCCCAACTTCAACGAGAGCATGTACTTCAACGTGTACGACCCCAAGAGCCAGATCGGCGCGTTCTTCCGGGTGGGCAACCGGGCCAACGAGGGCACGGGTGAGATGACGATCTGCGTCTACCTCCCCGACGGACGGGTCGGCTTCATGTTCAAGCGGCCCGAGGTCCGCACGAACGACGCCTTCGACGCGGCCGGAATGCGGTTCGAGGTGATCGAGCCGTTCGAGCAGCTGAAGGTGACCTACGCGGGCAAGGTCGTCATGCTCGACGATCCGCTGGCGATGGCGGACCCGAGGGCCGCGTTCACCGAGAACCCCTACGCCGAGTGCGCGGCCGAGATCACCTACACGCGCGTCAGCGACATGTTCGGCGGTGAGCCGGAGGAGGCCCACGAGAAGCCCGGCGAGGAGTTCGCCAAGGGCCACTACGAGCAGCTCGTCCGCGGCGTCGGCCAGATCACCGTGGACGGCACGACGTTCGAGGTCGACGGCTACGGCCTGCGCGACCACTCGTGGGGGCCGCGCTACTGGCAGGCCCCCTTCTACTACCGATGGCTGACGGCCAACTTCGGCGACGACTTCGGCTTCATGGCCTCACGCATCGCCCGACGCGACAGCGACGGCACCCGAGGCGGGTTCGTGTGGGAGGGCGACAAGATGCACCTCTGCCGCGACATGGAGATCAGCACCGAGTGGGTCGGTGACGACACCTACCACCAGCGCATCGAGACGGTGCTGCGCGCCAAGGCCGACGACGGCTCGCCCCTCGAGTGGCGGGTCAAGGGCGAGGTGCTGAACCTCATCCCCCTGCGCAACCGCCGGGAGGGTCTGGTGACCCGCATCTCCGAGGGGCTGACGCGCTGGACCCTCGAGGACGGCCGAGAGGGCTACGGCCTGTCCGAGTACCTCGACCAGATCGTCGACGGGGAGCCGGTCGGCCTCGACGAATGACCACCTCCCGCGTGACGTCCGGAGGTCCGAACCCAGATGGTTCGGGCGTCGAGCACCCGCCCCTCAAACGGATACCCGACGCCTGAACATCTTGGAGGATCCGCCGCCGGTCCCCTGTTCGGAGGGCAGTCTTTCCCACGCACAGTGGCTAGTCAATAGATTTCTCCGAAGTATCGATTCAACGCGCCGATCCGTCGCTGCAACTCCTCGTTGCAAGCGATTCGGTGGTCATCTGCAGGGAGAACAGGCGGCATCACGCGGGGTCCGTCACCGCGCTCCGTCGCCGCTCGCTGCGCACCCGTCCTCGCGAGATCGCTAGGGTGCAGGCGATGGGTGCTCCCCCACCATCGTCGGAGGGTGACCTCGGCGTCGACGTGGACCTCGACCCCGAGCCCGTGGTCGCGCCGGGCCCGGTGACCAAGGGCGAGCGCACGCGGCAACGTCTGCTCGAGCTGGCGATCGAGCACTTCGGCCGCCAGGGCTACCGCACCACCTCTGTGTCGGAGATCGCCCGCGCCGCCGGGCTCACGCAGGCCACCGCGTACGCGTACTTCGACAACAAGGAGTCGCTGTTCGTCGCCGCCCTCGACGTCGACGCGTCGATGCTGGTGACCGAGGCGCACCGGTCCCTCACGGGCGTGCCGGTGCGAGAGAAGCTGGTGGCCTACCTCGTCGAGCTCTACGACGGCCTCGAGCGCCGGCCGCTGGCCCGTCGGGTTCTCGCCGGCCTCGAGCCCGAGGTCCTGCCTCACCTGATCGACCTGCCCGCCATCAGGCTGGCCACCGACCTGATGGTGAACGACCTCCGGGCCAGTCAGGACGCCGGCTCGGTGCGCGAGGACATCGACGTGGCGGCCGTCGGCATCGGGGTCGAGGCCATGATCCTCGGCATGCTCATCGGCGCGGTCCAGAGCGGCGGCATCTTCAACCCGCGCTACGAGGGCGGGGTCGTCGCGGCGTTCGAGGCCATGCTCAAGCCGCCGGGCTGACGCCCATCACCACGATGCCCCTGCGCTAGCGTGAACACCGTTCACCCTTCACCGGAGGCGCCGACGTGGCCATCGACATCGACCCGAACCTCAGTCCGTACCTCCGGGACAACTACGCCCCGGTGCACGACGAGCTCGACATCGCGAACCTGACCGTCACAGGGCACATCCCCGAGGCGCTCTCGGGTACCTACCTGCGCAACGGTGCCAACCAGGCCTTCACCCCGATCGGCCGCTACCACGTGTTCGATGGCGACGGCATGATCCACGGCGTGACGGTCGGGGGCGGTCGGGCCAGCTACCGCAACCGCTACGTCCAGAGCAAGGGCCTTCAGGTGGAGCGCCGGGCCGGCCGGGCGCTGTTCGGCGGGCTCTCCGAGTTCAGGTTCCCCGAGCAGTCGGTGATCGACGAGGCCGGGATCATGAAGAACACGGCGAACACGAACGTCATCCGCCACGCCGGGCGCATCCTCGCGTTGATGGAGGGCTGCCCGCCCACCGAGTTGACGTCGGACCTCGACACCGTCGGCGAGTGGGACTTCGACGGCGCGCTGCGAGGATCGATGAGCGCCCACCCCAAGTGGGATCCGTCCACGGGCGAGCTGCTCTTCTTCGGCTACAGCCCGTTCCCGCCGTTCCTGCGGTTCCACGTCGCCGATCCCACCGGCTCGCTGACCCGAAGCGTCGACATCGATCTGCCCCGTGCCGTGATGATGCACGACTTCGTCTGCACGGAGCGTCATGTCGTGTTCTTCGACCTCCCCGCGTTGTTCGACATCGAGGCCATGATGCGCGGCGGCACCTCGATCAGCTGGCAGCCCCAGCACGGCGCCCGAATCGGCGTGCTGCCCCGCGACGGCGGCAACGACGACATCACGTGGTTCGAGATGGACCCGTTCTTCGTGTTCCACTTCCTCAACGGCCACGACGACGGCGACACCGTGGTCGTGGACGGCTGCCGGGCGCCGCGCATGCCGACCGCCTTCGGCAACGAGGTGCTCGCGGAGCCGGCCCCGCCGCTGCTCCACCGCTGGACGATCGATCTCGCCCGCGGCCAGGTGACCGAGACCCAGCTCGACGACCGGCCCGGCGACTTCCCTCGCATCAACATGGCGACCTCGGGCACGACCAACCGCTTCGGCTACCTCGCCCACGGCCCCTGGGACACCGACCTCGTGCACTTCGACGCCGTCGCGAAGCACGACCTCGCGGCCGGCACCTCACAGGTGCACGAGTACGGCCCGACGACCGAAGCCGGAGAGGCGGTGTTCGCGCCCGACCCCGATGGCACCGCCGAGGACGACGGGTGGCTGATCAACTTCGTGTTCGACCGGGCCACCGAGTCGAGCGAGCTGGTGATCGTCGACGCCCGCGACATGGAAGGCGAGCCTGTCGCCCGCGTCCACATGCCTCGGCGTGTGCCCTTCGGCTTCCACGGCAACTGGATGCCCGACCGCTCGGCCTGACAGCTCGCGTGCGCCGGACGCGACTGCAATGCTCGTCGGCATGGACGACTCCTTCGACCTCACTGCCGACGCGTTCATCGAGATGGCCCATCGCATCGTCTGGGCATCGGTGGCCACCGTCGACCGCCTGGGCCGGCCCCGCAGCCGCGTGCTTCACCCCTACTGGCAGCGCGATGGCGAGCTCGGACCCGGGCTCGTCGGCGTCATCGCGACCAGCCCGACCGCTGTCAAGCGCACCCATCTCGACGCCCACCCCTACGTGTCGGTCAACTACTGGGCCGCTGAGCACGACACGTGCACCGCCGAGTGCTCGGCCGAGTGGCTGTTCGACGACGACACCCGCATCCGGGTGTGGGACCTCTTCAAGGAGGCCCCGGCGCCGGTCGGCTACGACCCGGCCATCATCCCGCCGTGGTCCGGCGGCCCGACGTCGGAAGCCTTCGCGGTGCTGCAGCTGACCCCGTGGCGCCTGCGGGTCATGCCCGGCACCCTGATGACCGCCGGCCGGGGCGAGCTCCTGACGTGGCGGTCAGGGTCCGCCCCCTGACGGGCGCAGGCAGACGACGCTCAGCGGGGGGCGAGGTCGCGGATGGCCTGGCGCTGGTCGATGCCGGGGAACGGGAGGATGGCCAGGGCCGGCGTGGTGACGCCGTTGGCGACGTAGCGCTGCACGTGCTCGCGGCACTGCTCGGGCGAACCGTGGACGATGAGGGCGTCGACGACCTCGTCGGGGATGGCCGCGGTGGCCGCCTTTCGGTCGCCCTCCTTCCACAGCTTCCACATGTCGGCCAGCTGGTCCCCGCGCCCGAGCCACTCGTGGAAGGCGGCGTACACCGCCACGTTGAGGTACGCCGCGATGGCGAAGCGACCCATCGCCCGCACGGTGTCGGTGTCCTCACTGGGCGCCACGAAGATGCGAGCGACGATCTCCTTCTCGGTGCCGTCCGCGTTGGGCCCGAACTGGCGCACGACCGGCGCGACCTGCGAGACGTCGTCCGCAGACAACCAGTTGATGATGGCGCCGTCACCTTCACGGCCAGCGAGGCGCAACATGCCCTCGCGCAGGGCGGCCACCAGGATCGGCACCGGCTCGGGCGGCACCACGCCGAGCTTGAAGCCCTTGACCGAGAACGTGTCGTAGTCGGCGGTGACCTTCTCGCCGGTCGAGCGCGACGCGCAGGAAGCGGACCATGTCACGCGTCCGCTTGTAGGGCTCCTCGAACGGGATGCCGTTCCAGCGCTCGACGATCACGTCGCTCGAGGTGCCCAGCCCGAGGACGAACCGACCCGGAGCGGCCTGAGCCAGCGAGCCGACGCACTGGGCCAGGGTGGCCGGACCGCGCGTGTAGACGGGGACGATGGCGTTGCCGAGTCGCAGGGACGGAGCCCACACGGACGCCAACGTGAGCGGCGTGAAGGCGTCGGCGCCATTGGCCTCGGAGGACCAGACGTCGGTGTAGCCGAGGTCGGGCAGCTCCTCGATCCACTCACGTTGCTGGCCGAGCGGGACCTGATCGAACGGGATGGTGATGCCGTAGCGCGGGCTCATCGTCGTCCTGCCTTTCGGAGGTGGCTGGTCGGGCACTGGATCATGGCGTGAACTCTCGGACGATGGCCGACTGGCTGGCCGTGGCCATGAGGGTGCCGTCCGGCGCCCAGAGGTACACGGTGCCATGGCCGAAGCCGCGGGTGACGAGCTCGATGCGGATGTCGATCAGCACCCAGTCGGTCGGCACGATGGTGCCGAGACGAAGGGTGTTGTCGAGGCTGTTGCTCATCGTGTCCGCGTCGAGCGCCTGGGTGATGCCGAGGGGCACGTAGTCGCCCATGACCGCGAGCGAAGGGGCAGACACCTCGAGCACGTCGGGCAGCCGCGACCACAGGACGGTGCGGCCGGTCTCGGGATCGGAGTGGGCCCACCGCTGGTCGAGCCGGCGACATGATCGAGTCCTCGACGTGATGGCGTCCCTCTCGGGGCAGGCACTGCTCGGGCGGCGGGACGTCGGGCATCGTCGGCCACTGCCCGACGTAGGGCAGGTCGCGGTCGCCGAGCGCGGCGTTCACCGTCAGGATCTCGGTGTTGCCGACGGTGCCGACCGCTCGGGCCTGCGTGATGTTGCGGCCCTCGGATGCCACGGTGACGTCGATGTCCATCACGGCCGGCGGCCGGGCGTAGGACAGGTACTGCGCGGTGGCCCACACCACCGAGCGGCCGGTGCTGCCCTCGAGGGCCGAGATGGCCGCCCCCAACGCGCAGCCACCGAACAGGAAGCTGTGACCGGTGGAGATGCCGGCGGTGACCGGCAGGTACCAGCGCATCGGGTTGTGCGTCGGCCTGAGGCCGAGCCATTCACGGGCATCCACGGCGGCACTCTACGGCGGCCCGGCCAGGCCGTTCTGAACCGACCACCGAGGGGTAGGGAAACCGCAGGGCAGCGGGGCTTTACCTCAACTGTCACACCCCCTCTGCATACTTGAACCATGGATGCACAGCTCCACCTCATCCCCGCCTCAGAGCTCCCCACCGAGGCTGATCCGACCCCTGAGGCCGAGCGGCCGCGGGCCGACTGGCGGCTCGATCCCTCCACCAAGGCCGTCGGCCTCCGTGGGGTCGAGCAGGCCCGGGCCGCCCTCCGCACGGCCATGCGCCAGCGGCACCTCGGTGCCGACGGCGAACACGCCTCGGCTGCTTGATCGCACGGTCAGGTACCGGCCTAGGCTCACGCCATGAGCGAACGCGAAGTCGTCATCGTCGAAGCCGTCCGCACGCCCGTCGGGCGGCGCAACGGCGGCCTCTCCACCATGCACTCGGTCGATCTCCTGGCCACTCCGCTCAAGGCGGTCGTCGAGCGGTCCGGCATCGACCCGGCCGAGGTCGGGCAGGTCGTCGGTGGCTGCGTCAGCCAGATCGGCATGCAGTCGTTCAACGTGGCCCGCACGGCGTGGCTCACCGCCGGGCTCCCGCTCGAGGTGGCCGCCACCACGGTCGACACGCAGTGCGGGTCGTCGCAGCAGGCCACCAACCTGGCCACCAGCCTGGTCGGCCTCCGGCGTGGTCGACGTCGCCATCGCCTGTGGCGTCGAGGACATGAGCCAGGTGCCGATCGGCTCGAACAGCGCCCGTGGCATGGGCCTCGGCAACGCCATCCCGAAGAGCTACTTCAGCCAGTACGAGTTCACGAGCCAGTTCGAGGGCGCCGAGCGCATCGCCGACAAGTGGGGCGTCACCCGCGCCGATGCCGATGAGTTCGGCCTCCGCTCCCAGGAGCTCGCCGCCCAGGCCTGGGCCGAAGATCGCTTCGCCACCCAGATCGTCGAGGTCGATGCACCCGATCTCGACGACGAGCGCAAGCCCACGGGCACCACCCACCACGTCGCCCGTGACGAGGGCCTGCGCGAGACCTCGCTCGAGGTGCTCGGCAACCTCAAGTCCGTCGCCCGCGAGAACGGCGTGCACACCGCCGGCAACTCCTCGCAGATCTCCGACGGCGCCGCCGCGGTGCTCGTGATGACCCGTGAGAAGGCCGACCAGCTCGGGCTCACCCCCAAGGCCCGCATCGTCGACACCTGCCTGGTCGGGGTCGACCCGGTGCTCATGCTCACCGGCCCGATCGACGCCACCCAGCACCTGCTGACCCGCAACAACCTCACCATGGCCGACATCGACATCGTCGAGATCAACGAGGCCTTCGCCTCGGTGGTGCTGGGCTGGCAGCGTGAGCTCGGCGCCGACATCGAGGGCGTCAACCCCAACGGCGGCGCCATCGCCCTCGGCCACCCGCTCGGTGGCACCGGGGCCATCCTCACCACCAAGGCGGTCCACGAGCTGCACCGGGCCGACAAGAACCTCGCCCTCGTCACCATGTGCTGCGGTGGCGGGCTGGGTACCGGCACCCTCATCGAGCGGCTCTAGCCCGGCCTGCTCCCCCGCTCCGGCCTTGTGTCGGGCCAGCGCTCGCGGCCTCGCGCCGCCGAACTCGCCCGCATCCACCGGAGGTGCTCGACGTGTCGTCGACATTCACGCTCCACCCTCGTCGCGCCTCGGCCCGGTTCCCCGCCATCGCCGTCCTCGCCGCCACGATGGTCGTGGTCGCCCTGGAGGCCGGTGGTTGTCGCTCGTCGTCGTCCGACACCGGGGCACCCACCGAACCCGGCTCGGCGCGGGTCACCCGCGTGATCGACGGCGACACCATCGAGGTGAAGCTGGGCGGCGGCACCGAGCAGGTCCGGCTCCTGGCCATCGACACCCCCGAGACCCACCATCCGACCAAGCCGGTGCAGTGCTACGGCAAGGAGGCCTCCGCACACACCACCGAGCTGCTGCCGGCCGGCACCGACGTTCGGCTCGAGCGGGACGAAGAGGAACGAGACGACTACGGCCGACTGCTGGCGTACGTCTACCGGAGCTCCGACGGGCTGTTCGTCAACCTCGACCTGGTGCAGCAGGGGTACGCCTCGCTGCTCACCATCCGGCCCAACGTCGCCCACCTCGCGCGACCTCACCGCCGCCGAATCGCACGGCCCGGTCCCAGGGCCTCGGCCTGTGGGGCCAGTGCGGCGGGCCGGGCCGACCCGCCACCTGAGGCGGTAGCGTCACGCCGTGACCTCGCTCGCCGAACGGCTCGGCTACGCGCCCGACGACCGCCTGCTCATCGTCAACTGCGACGACCTCGGCATGTGCCACGCCGCCAACTCCGGCGTCTACGAGAGCCTGCGCATGGGCGTGGCCACCAGCGCCACGCTGATGGTGCCGTGCCCCTGGGCCCGTGAAGCCGCCGGCCCAGTACCTCGGCGAGGACGTCGGCGTGCACCTCACGCTCAACGCCGAGTGGGACCTCTACCGGTGGGGGCCGATCACCGTGGCGCCGTCGCTGCTCGACGGCGACGGCGGCTTCCCCCGCACCCAGACCGACGTGTGGGACCACGCCGACATCGACGAGGTCCGCCGTGAGCTGCGGGCCCAGATCGAGCGGGCCATCCTCTGGGGCTTCGACGTCAGCCACCTCGACAGCCACATGGGCACCCTGCAGCTTCGCCCCGAGTTCTTCGACGTCTACCTCGAGCTGGCCGTCGACTTCGGCCTCCCGCTGCGCCTGTCCGGTTCGTCGAGCGAGCGCCTGGTCGGGTTCCCGTTCCGCCAGCTGGCCGCCGACGAGGGCGTCGTGTTCCCCGACCACTTCGTCACGGTCAACAACGGCGTCGGCAGCCGCCGGGCCGTCGAGAAGGTGCTGTTCGACCTGCGTCCCGGCGTCACCGAGGTCTACCTGCACCCGGCCGCCGACACGCCCGAGCTGCGGGCCCTCGCCCCCGACTGGGCCAACCGGGTCGACGACCTGCACCTGCTCGTGCACGACACCGCGCTGCGGGCCCGGGTCGCCCGCTCGGGCGTGAAGCTCATCGGCTTCCGCGAGCTCCGCGAGCTCCAGCGCACCGGCATCTGAGAGTCGGCCGCTGGAGACCTGCACCGCATTGGGGGAGACCCGGCCGCCGAAACGGTGCTCGGATCGCCCTGCGACCGCGACGGGCTCGAGGCAGGCCGAGTCGGACGTCAGGGCTTGGCCTTGTGGAGCATGCGGAACACGCGGGAGACCGAGCCGCCGGCCTTGGCGTAGAAGCGCATGGGGCCGATCCAGCTGATCTCGAGCGTCGGGGTAGCCGGCCACCATGGCGTCGCGGCACACCTCGGCCAGCAGGGCGTGGCCGATGCCGGCCCCTCGGCACGACGGATCGGTGCCGGTGGGCCCGAACCAGCCGGCCCGGTTGACCGAGTGGCAGGCGAAGCCGACCGCCCGGCGATCGCCGGTCGAACGCCGCGAAGCACGAGCCCTGGGCCAGGCCGACGCGCGGTCTCGGGCGTCCACTCCGGCCAGTGCCGGGCCACGAGCGCGTCGACCCGGGCGACATCGTCGTCCTCGAGCACCCGCTCGACGGCGAAGCCGTCGGGCGTCGGCGCCCGGAACGTGGCCGGCACCGACATGTTGAGGGCCAGCCCGATGTCCCGGTACCCGGCCTGCTCGGCCAGGCACGACATGGCCAGGGCCCGCACGTCGACGCCGGGCCAGAGGTAGAACGGCGCGGCCGCGCCCGAGGTGACCGCGGCGGCGCCCTGGTCCCACGCCCACGCCTCGAGCTCGTCGAGCAGGGCCCGGCCCACGCCTTCACGGCGTCGCCCCGGGTGCACGGCCAGCGATCTTCGCCGCCACCGCGGTGATCCGGCCGTCCGCATGGCGGGTCAGGCCGGCGCCGATGGCCCCGGAGCCGTCGGCGGGCCCGAGCACCACGCCAGGATCGTCCCAGCAGCAGGCCAGCAGCTCATCGGCGCTCAGGGCCTCGGCCGGCATGGCCGCGGTGACCAGCTCCGTGAGATCGTCGCACCCGGCCGGCGCCCCAGATCTCCATCGGCGCAGCCTGGCACAAGGGACGCGGACCCACGTGCCAGACTCCGGCCGATGCGTCGTGCCCTCGCCCTCGGTGCCCTGATCCTCCTCGTGCTGGTGCCCGTGGCCGCGGGCTGCGGCGACACCGATCCGACCCCGACGGTGGCCAGCGTCGACTTCACGCCGAAGGCCACCCTCGAGGTCACCGACTCGGGCCCGCTCACCATCGACATCGTGCGGCGGCGGCTCGGACCTCGGATCCGGATCGGTGCTCCTGGTGACCAACACCGGCACATCCGACCACCGCCTGGTCGGCACCATCGACACCACGCAGGTGTTCGACACCGGCACGCTCCAGCCCGGCAACGAGACGACCGTCCTGATCGTCCCCGACGGCGAGCTGAGGATCGCCGACCTCGACACCGATCGCGAGGTCACCGTGCAGGTGACGCCTCGCCAGCGAGAGCTGATCAGCGCACGCCGGCGAAGAGGTCGTCCTCGGGCAGCTCGGACGGCACCCGGCTCTGGGCCAGCACGTAGTCGTCGAACGGGTGGATCTTCCGCGACACGTCGCGGGCAGGCCGAACCAGAACGGCGAGCTCGGGATCGACCTGGGTGCCGTGGGCCAGCAGGGCCTCGAAGCGGATGTCCTCGTAGCCGACGAGCGACACCTGCGTCGTGATGCGGTCGTCCTGCGACGGGCGCTTGAACCAGTCCTCGCCGAAGGGCGACTCGAGGCCCAGCTCGGCGAAGGCCTCGTGGGTGGCCACCATGCGGGCCCGCGACCAGACCGAGTAGTAGAGCTTCGACGGCGTCCACGGCTCGCCCAGCTCGGGGTACGCCGTCGGGGTCGCCCGCCGCGTCCCACGCCGGGATGCGTGATGTCGTGGACCATGAGGTGGTCGGGGTGCGGGTAGCCCTGCTGATCGTCGCCGTAGGTGACGATCACCTGGGGTCGCTCTCGGCGGATGATCTCGACCAGGCGCCCGACCGACTCTTCGAGCGGGGCGTTGGCGAAGGCCTCGGGTCGGGCGTTGGCCTCGGTGTCGGGCATGCCCGAGTCCCGGTAGCCGAGCATCACGACCTCGTCGTAGCCGATGATCTTGGTCGCCACGGCCAGCTCCTCCATCCGCACCTCGTGCAGCCGCTCACGCACCTCGGGCAGGTCGAGGGCGGGGTTGAGGATGTCGCCCTCCTCGCCGCCGGTGCAGCAGACCAGCACGGTGCGCACCCCTCGTCGTGGTAGCGGGCCACGGTGCCGGCACCCTTGGACGACTCGTCGTCGGGGTGGGCGTGCACCTGGAGGATGCAGAGCGGTTCGGCCATCCGGACAAGCTACCGGCGCCTGATTCGGATCCGTCCTGTCACAACCGTGCCGAGACGTGCGGAGCGAAGCGCACCAGTTGGGAGAACCCGCTCGCAGGCGAGCTCGCGAGCCGAGCTCCGGGAGGCTAGCTCCGAGTCGAGGCCGCTGGCTTGACCAGGGGCTCGAGGACGTACTCGCCGCTCTCGTCGTCCTCGAGGTAGGTCCAGCCGAAGATCTCGGCCAGCATGGCCCGACCCTCGTCGGGGCCCGCGGCGATCAGCTCGTCGTCGGGCAGCAGCTGCACGCTGCCGCGGGGCCGGTAGAAGAACCGGCCGCCGCGACGCACCGCCAGCACCGAGTAGCCCGGCTCGATGTTGAGCTGGAGCTCGCCGAGGCGTGGCCGAGTCGGCCCGCGACCCGTGCGGCCACCGGCACCCGCATCACGACCTCGTCGCTCTCGCCCAGCGCGATGCCGAGGATCGGGTGGATGTCCTCGCCCTCCTCGACGATCCACACCATCTGCTGGGCCGCGTCGCCGATGTCCTCGGCCGCCTGCGACAGGTGGAGCAGCCCCCGCAGCGGCGCCGGGTCGATGTTCTCGGCGCCGGCCCGCAGGACCCAGAGCTCGAGGCGGTCCTTCATCTCGTCGAGCCGGTCCTCGAGGTGGCGCACCTCGGCGGCCAGGCCCTGGTCGCGGAACACCAGCGCCGAGTAGGCCAGCCCGACCGCGACCTCGGAGATGTTCTTCATCTCGACGAGCACGTCGACGGCCCGGTCGAGGTCGGACAGGCGTGCCGTCCTCGGGCGGCTGCGGCGGGTCCCAGTACGGGCGCCGCCGGCCAGCTCGCGCAGGCGGACGATGCCGGCCGGCGGGCCCTCGAGGAACAGCACGTCGCCCGGCACGCAGCACCTCGTCGCCCTCGACGTCGGTGATCCAGTCCCGGTCGCGCCGGATGGCCATCACCCGCATGCCCGTGGCCACCGGCAGCTCGAGCGCGCTCAGCGGACGGTGGGCCATGTGCGAGCCCTCGCGGACCAGCACCCGGTGCGAGACCTCCTCGGCCATCGAGAGGTCGGCGACCAGCTCGCGGGGGATGCCCAGCCGGTGGGTGACGATGCGGGCGATGTCGACGGCGTCGTTGGCGATGCGCTCGATGGCGCCGATCACGCCGAGCACCGACGACATGGCCTCGGCCTCGTCGGGCCGCGGACGGCCAGGATGCACACGGCCCGCATGTCGTGGACGAGGTCGTTGAACTGCTCCTCGAGCTCGCCGACCTCCTCGGCCATGTCGGGGTCGCCGAAGTAGACCGAGGCGTAGGCGAGGTCGACCATGAGCTCCGACGTGTTCTTGGCGTCGGAGAGCATCGTCCGCAGGTTTCGAGGTCGGTCGTCCATCACACAGGGGTCTGCCGCAGAGGGGGTGCCGGGAGCTCCGGGTCGCGCGGAGCTTAGCCTGAGCCGATGCCTGACCACCTGGGACGATTCCGACCGCTGCTGGCCCCGATCGGTGGGCTGGCCATCATCCTGGCTCTCGTCGTCGGCGTCGCGGCGTGCGGTACGACGGGCCGGGTCGATGCAGCAGCCGGAGGAGGGGGCCACCGCGCCGCCCCGTCGGGCCGACGTCACCACCACCACCGGCGCCGGGTTCAACACGCTCGTCCCGAGCGAGCTCTTCACCCTGACCTCTGCCGTCGTTCGCCCCCAACGGGCCGATCCCCGCCGAGTACTCCTGCGACGGCGTCGGCAACGCACCGCCGTTCGCGCTGGGCCAACGTCCCGGCCGGAACCGTCGAGCTGGTGCTGCTCGTGAACGATCCCGAGGCCAACGGCTTCATCCACTGGATGGTCGCCGGCATCGACCCGACCACCACCGCGCTCGGGCCGGGGGTTGCCCCGGTCGGGCTCGGTCGAGCTGAAGAACAGCTCCGGCACCGTGGGCTACGCGCCGCTGTGCCCGCCGGCCGGCGCCGGGCCACACCTACGAGTTCACGCTCTACGCGCTCACCACGCCGTCGGGGCTCACCGCGGACTCCGACACCCTGGCGGCCTCTGCGCAGGTGGCATCGCACGCCGTCCGGCATCGCCGTGCTCACCGGCACCTACACGAGGACGACGGCCAACTGACGGGACTGGGCCAGCAGCCGACCGTCACGGCTCCACAGCTCGCCGTCCTCCTCGATGAAGCCGTCGGACGCGACCGTCGAGCGGAACACCACCAGCACCCACTCGTCGACCGCCACCGGCTTCGGGTCGCGGAGGTGGACCGTCAGGTCGATCGTCGGGACCGCGATCGGTTGGGTGACGAGGCCGAACACCGGCGGCATCCAGGCGTCGGCCATGGCGACGAGCAGGTGCGGGTCGGCCCCGGAGCCCCGTCGGAACCATGGTCGCCGGCGTCGTCGCCCAGCTCGGTCGGGCCAGGCGGATCCAGCCACCGCAGATCGCCTCGTCGCCGCCGCGATGAACGGCAGCGGTCCGAGCGCCCAGCGCTGCTCGTAGCGCTGGCGCATCACCGGCCCGACGGCCGCCCCGGTCGTCTCGTCGCGAGTGGGCATCGGCCCGAGGGCCTCGGGGGGCTCGACCTCGGGCATCACCAGCGTGCAGAACTCGATCGATGGCCGCGACGTCGAGAAGGCGCCGACCGCGAGCGCGAGCAGCCGCCCGTCCTGCACGAGCCGGGCCGAGGCCGACGTCATCGACCGACCCTGTCGCTCGACGGTCACCTCGACCTCGACCTCTCCCTCAGCGGGCGGCGCCAGGTAGTGCACGGTGAACGAGCGGAGCCGACGCTCCGGGTCGGCTACCTCGGCGGTCACTGCCCGCAGGATCAGCGCGGCGACGTAGCCGCCGTTCGGGCCCCGCTCGATCCACCATCCCGGGTCGACCCGTGCGGCGTAGCGGCCGGACCCCAGCGGGGTGGCCGTGGTGTCCAGGGCGAAGCGGCTCGGCATGGGGGCGACGCTAACGGACCGCGCCCGATTCGCGATCCGTGGAACGGCGGCGAGCCGTCGACGGGCCGCGATCCCTCGATCGGACCGCCATCGCCGAATAGCGTGGGCCGGTGCTCGTCGTGTGGGTGGTCATCGCCGTCGTCGTGGTGGTCGGGCTGGCGGTCCTGGTCGGCTACAACCGCTTCGTCCGCCAGCGCATGCTGATCGACAACTCGTGGTCGAACGTCGACACCGAGCTGCAACGGCGCTACGACCTGATCCCGAACCTGGTCGAGACCGTCAAGGGCTACGCCACCCACGAGCGAGCGACCCTCGAGTCGGTCACCGTCGCCCGCAACCAGGCCGTCGCGTCGACACGGTTCGCCCGAGCAGCAGGCCGCCGCCGAGAACGCCCTGGTGGGATCGCTGCGTTCGCTGTTCGCGGTGAGCGAGGCCTACCCCGATCTGAAGGCGGACACCGCCTTCGCCGACCTGCAGCACCAGCTGACCGCCACCGAGGACCGCATCCAGGCGGCCCGGCGCTTCTACAACAACAACGTGCGCGACTACAACGCCCGGGTGCAGTCGGTGCCGAGCAACCTCATCGCCCGCCTCTGCGGGTTCGAGCTCCGCCAGTACTTCCAGATCGACACCGCGGTCGGGCAGGCCGCCCCCCAGGTCGACCTGTAGCCAGCCGTTCGTCATCCCCCGGACGCGACCACCCTTGCCCGGCTTGCCGCCGTGGGCCTTCTTGACCGTCGTGCTGGTGGTCGGTGGCGTCGTCGTGGTCGTCGGGCGAACCGTCGTCGTGGTCGGCGGCGGGCGTCGTCGGCGGGGTGGTGACCGGTGGAGGTCGTCGGCGGGATCGAGGTCGTCGGCACCGTTCCACCGTCGGTCGGCCCGATCCGCGAGCACCCGTGCCCCGACGGCCGAGCCCGCACGATCAGGACCGCCGCGGCGAGAGGAACGCGACCCACCAGCGCCGCCGATGCGGGCTGCTCGGTCGCAGGCCGCGGGAGGAGCCAGCGACCACCGTCGGCGCTGGACTCGTCGATTCGGTCGTGGCATCACCGAGCTCTCGGGCGACGGTCGGATCGGTCGGCGCCGCCGCCTGGGCCAGGTTCGGGATGGGCGAGCTGACGTTGACGTCGTCGTGCCCCCCGAGCGCACGGAGGTCGACGGCGAGCCCCGAGCCACAGCCAGCCCGGCGGCCACCTCGGACGCCGAAGGGCGGTCTGCCGGGTCACGCGCGGTCATCGTCGGCAGCAGGGATGGCCATGGCTCGGCCGAGCGGCGCGGGACGTCGGGGTCCCTGGTCAGACGGGCGCCCATCGACTCGATCGCGGTCCCGCCGAAGGGATGGCGCCCGGTGAGGCACTCGAGCAGCACCAGACCGAGGGCGTACACGTCGGCCGCCTGTCCGATCTCCTGCCCGGTCACCTGCTCCGGCGCCAGGTAGCGAGGTGTCCCGACCACCTCGCCGTCGAGGGTGAGCGTGTCGACGTCGGCGGTGGATGCCACGCCATAGTCGAGGAGTCGCACGACCCCCTGGTCCGACAGGAGGATGTTGGCCGGCTTGAGGTCGCGGTGGACGATGCCCACCGCGGTGGGTCGCCGCCAGGCCGGCTGCAGCCGCCGCGCCGATGGCCCCGACCTGCTGTGGGGTGAGCGGGCCGCGGGCGATCACCTGGGAGAGGGGCCGGCCCGACACCAGCTCCGTGACGATGTAGGGCTGCTCCTCGTGGACTCCCGCGTCGTAGACGCTGCACCACGTTGGGGTGGTCGACCCGGGCGAGCAGGCGAGCCTCGCGGGCGGCCCGTTGCGCCAGCCGAGCGTCGGTCGTCCGCACCACCTTCACGGCCACCCGCGGCCCAGCCGGCGATCGACGGCGCAGTAGACGACTCCCATGCCGCCCGCATCGAGCCGGCCGACGATCTCGTAGCGATCGTCGATCAGCGTCGTCTGCTCGGTCGGGGCCACCCCACGTGTCTACCCCGATCCGGCCGGTGCCGGCCCCGCGGTCACGGGGTGCGATGACCCGTCCTGCGTGTGTCGACCGCCGATCACCGGCTCGGGAGTTGCTCAGACGTCGTCCGGGGCAGTCGCGATGGGGTGTCCGTCGAGCGGCCGAGGCGCACGTCGCGCACCCGTCCGAGGCGCTCGACCCGGTCCGACGACCACGGCGCGACCGGGGCCGATACGAGCGGCGCAGATGCGCAGCAGCGTCTCGTCGTAGTTGACCCGCCAGCCGGCGAAGTCGCGCCAGGCCTGGTCGAGGTCCTGCTTGACGGGCAGGCCGGCCTCGACGAGCCGGTCCATCAGCTGCGTCGTACTCGGCCCGGTCGATCGAGATCGGGTCGGTCGGGCGCCGGATCGGGGTCGAACGGCAGGTGGAAGCTGGTGGAGATGGCCCGGAGGGCGAGGAAGCCCGACCGCAGCGTGATCTGGGCCTGTGGGTTCGGTTCGATGTCGAGCGAGGACACCATGATCGACGCCGTGTCCATGACCGCGCCGGCCGAGGTGATCCAGGAGCTCTTCGTCCGGGTCGAGCGGAAGAACGGGAGCGACGGCTGGGAGGTGTGGCTCTCCTCGATCTCGACGAACCAGTTCTCCCACTCCTCCCACTGCGTGGCGAAGTACTCGAGACCGCGGATGCGGTGCACCCGGATGAGGAACTCCTCGGCGCTGGGCGGGCTGCCCGGCCCGCACCTCGAGCTTCATCACCGAGGCCTCCCGCCTCGAGAACGCGCCGTAGATCGCCGGGAGGTAGCTGATGAGCAGGGCCACGATGAACAGTCCGATGGTCGCCTGCACGAAGCAGAGGATGTCGGCGCCGAGTCCACCAGGGCGAGAGAAGCCGAGCGTCGTGAACGACGAGCCACTGGTGATGATGGCCTCGCGCCACGGGCTCACCCCGAATGCCCAGTACATGGGGACGAACGAGATCAGCACGATCAGGGCCCACACCGCGGGCAGGAGGATCAGCGCCACCGGGGCGTAGCGGGCCATGATCCGGTCGTAGCCCTCATAGGAGTGGGTGCGGCGACCGGCGAACTCGAACCCTTCACGCACGATCAGGAAGACCTTCCGACTGAGCCACACCGACTCGCCCCGCGGCACGACCACCGTGCGGATGGCCGACCACAGCACCCACGCCACCGCGAGCGAACCCGCGATCACGGCGAGGACCTTGGCGGCGATCATGGTCGGTGAGCCTACGGGGAGAGAAGCAGTTCGCTCAGCTGATCCATGTGGGAGAAGGTGCCGCCGGTGGCGGCAGCCAGGTAGGACACCGGCGTGAGACCGGTGTAGCCGTACGACACCATGCCGGCCGCGGCCGCGGCCTGGATGCCGGCCGGCGCGTCCTCCACCACCGCGCAGCGGACGGGTGCCACCCCGATCGTCGCTGCCGCGTGCAGGAACAGGTCCGGCGCGGGCTTGCCGACGCCGACGTCCTCCGCGCTGAACAGCCGGTCACCGAACCGGTCGATGAGGCCCACCCGGGTCAGGGTCATGCGGATGCGCTGGTGCAGCCCGCTCGACGCGACGCACGTGGCCACGCCGGCCTCGTCGAGGGCGTCGAGCACCGCAGCCACCCCCGGCACCACTTCGACCTGCGCGGCCAGCATCGGGTACACGGTCGAGCGGTAGCGCTCCTCGAAGTCGGCCGGGATGGGACGGCCCAGGTCCGCTTCGACGAGCTCGCGCACACGGGTCAGGGTGCTGCCGAGGTAGCGCTCGACGCAGTCGTGCCAGCTGACGTCGAGGCCGTACTCGCCCAGCAGCTCGGCCAGGTAGCGGTTGGCGATGGGCTCGCTGTCGACCAGCACCCCGTCGTTGTCGAAGATCACGAGGTCGAACCGGGTCATCGGGAGAAGCTAGTGCCGGGTCCGGGAACGTTCGTGGGTACCTCGACCGTGACCGGGGCCACCGACGTGCAAGGCTCGATCCCGTGAACCCCGCCGACCGCGTGAAGTTCGTGGTGGAGACGGCCAAGGCCGTGCTCGACGATCGGCTCGACGTCGCCCATGGCGCGGCGGCGGTGGCGCTGCAGGCCGAGCAGCTGGTGCCGCTGTTGCGGGCCGACCGCGACTCGGTGACCCGGTCGGAGTGCGAGTCCGTGGCCACCAACCTGCGCATGCTGGCCGAGCAGATCAGCGATCGTGGACGCCACGGCCTGCGCACAGATGCCAGTGCGGTCGAGGACCACGAGGCCATGGCCCGCTCGATCGGCGAGATGGCCCAAGCCCTGCGGTGATCAGCTCCGTCAGGTCGGGTGTCAGGCCGCGGCGTCGGGAGTCTTCGGCGCCGGGCGCCAGAAGATGGCCAGCAGCAGCAGCGCGCCGCCGATGCCGGCGATCGCGGTGATGGCGAAGCCGGTGACGCCGTTCAGGTGGATCTTCAGGTATTTGTCGGCCGACCAGGCACCCGGGCCGAGCGCGCCCAGCGCCAGCGCGGCGACGGTGAGGTTGACCACGTACTCGTAGCCCTCGCCCGGACGGAAGATGAAGAAGCCGTTCTTGAAGTGGTTCGTGATCAGGGCCACCATCATCACGCCGACCACGCCGGCCGCGGCCAGCGGGTTGAGCAGGCCCAGGATGAGCATGGCCCCGGCGCCGAGCTCGGTGAGGCTGGCCAACCAGGCGTGGAGGATCCCGGGTTTCAGACCCATGCTCTCGAACCACCCGGCGGTGCCGGCGATCTTGCCGCCACCCCAGATGTGGTTGTAGCCGTGGGCGATCATCGTGATGCCGAGGATCAGGCGGAGCAGCAGGGCGGCGATGTTGACGCCCCGCAGGTCGTAGATCTCGGCGAGACCGAAGGTAGCGGTGTGCAGCACGCCGCCACCGTAGGGCACGCCGGGTCGCGGTCAGCGGAAATCGCGGCGAGGCGAGGGTGGCTCCGAGCGGCAGCGGCTCGAGCTTCTCGGCGACGATGTTGATCACGCCCTCGACCTTCTCGAGCCGGCCCCGCACCAGCAGGGCCGGCCGAGCCGCGGGCCACCCGGCGGTAGCGGGTCCAGCAGCCCCGCGAGCAGATGACGTTGATCAGGCCGGTCTCGTCCTCGAGGTTGATGAAGGTGGTGCCCCGACGCGGTGGCCGGGCGCTGGCGGTGGGTGACCACCCCGCCGACCAGCACCTTCGGCGCCGTCGTCGACCTCGAGCAGGCCGGCGGCCGGGACCACGCCGAGCGCATCGAGCGCGGGCCGCACGAAGCGGGTGGGGTGGCCGTCGGGCGCGACCCCGGTGGCCCACAGGTCGGCGACGGCCTCCTCGTGGTCGGTCATGCCCGGCAGCGTCGGGGCGTGCACGCCGGTGACGATGCCGGCCAGGCGGTCGGCGCCGGTCTGGGCCACCGCGCCGGCCCCCCACAGCGCCCGGCGCCGGTCGAGCGGCCGACCCCGTCGGCATCGGAAGCAGCCGAACGCCCCGGCGGTGGCCAGCGCCTCGAGCACGTCGAGCTTGAGCGGCGCACCCGGCGCTTGAGGTCCTCCATGGCGGTGTAGGGCCCGTGGGCCGCCGCGCTCGGCCTCGATGCGCTCGGCCAGGTCGTCACCGACGTGCGCACCGACCGACAGCCCCAGCCGCACCGCCGGCTGCACGGTCTGCGAGTCGGGTCGACGGCCTCAGGCTCGCTGCCGGAGCGTCGGCGCCACTCGAGGGTCGCGCCGAGGCGCCGGACGAGCGTTGAGGTCGGGGGTGCGCACCTCGACGCCGTGGCGGCGGGCGTCCTGCACCAGCGAGTGCGGCGAGTAGAAGCCCATGGGCTGGGCGTTGAGCAGCGCGGCGCAGAACGCGGCCGGGTAGTAGCAGCTTGATCCACGAGCTCGAGTAGACGAGGTAGGCGAACGACACCGAGTGGCTCTCGGGGAACCCGTAGTTGGCGAAGGCGGCCAGCTTGTCGAAGATCTGCTCGGCCACCTCGCCGGTGATGCCCCGCTCGGCCATGCCCTCGTAGAGCCGGGCCCGGAGCTGCTCCATGCGCTCACGGCTGCGCTTGGAGCCCATGGCCTGGCGCAGCTGGTCGGCCTCGCCCGGCGGTGAACCCGGCCACGTCGATGGCCATCTGCATGAGCTGCTCCTGGAACAGCGGCACGCCGAGCGTCTTGGCCAGCGACTGCTCGAGCAGCGGGTGCAGGTAGGTGACCGGCTCCTTGCCGTTGCGGCGCCGGATGTAGGGGTGCACCGACCCGCCCTGGATCGGGCCCGGGCCGGATGAGGGCGACCTCGACCACCAGGTCGTAGAAGGTGCGGGGCTTGAGGCGGGGCAGCGTGGCCATCTGGGCCCGGCTCTCGACCTGGAACACCCCGATCGAGTCGGCCTGGCACAACATGTCGTAGACCGCGTCCTCCTGGGGGATCGTGGCCAGGTCGACGGTGACGCCGTGGTGCTCGGCGATGAGGTCGACGGCGTAGTGCAGCGCGCGAGAGCATGCCCAGGCCGAGCAGGTCGAACTTCACCAGGCCGGCCGCGGCGCAGTCGTCCTTGTCCCACTGCAGCACGCGTGCGGTCCTCCATGCGCCCCCACTCGACCGGGCACACCTCGATGACGGGCCGGTCGCACATGCACCATGCCGCCCGAGTGGATGCCGAGGTGGCGGGGGAAGTGCTCGACCTGCAGGGCCAGGTCGAGCACCGGCTGGGGGATGTCGTGGTCGGCCTGTCCCGCGGTGGATAGCCACCGGGCCCCAGCGGTCGACCTGCTTCGACCAGGCGTCCTGCTGGCCGGTGGCGTAGCCGAGGGCCTTGGCCATGTCGCGCACCGACGACTTGGCCCGGTAGGTGATGACGTTGGCCACCTGGGCCGCGTACTCGCGGCCGTGGCGCTCGTAGACGTACTGGATGACCTCTTCGCGGCGGTCGCTCTCGATGTCGATGTCGATGTCGGGCGGGCCGTCGCGCTCGGGCGAGAGGAACCGCTCGAACAGCAGGCCGAGCTTCACCGCGTCGGCCTTGGTGACCCCGAGGGCGAAGCAGACCGCCGAGTTGGCCGCCGAGCCCCGGCCCTGGCAGAAGATGTCGGCCCGTCGGCAGAACTCGACGAGGTCCCACACGATCAGGAAGTAGCCGGGGAAGCCGAGCTGCTCGATGAGGGCCAGCTCGTGGTCGATCTGGGCGCAGGCGCCGGGCTGCCGCTCGGCGCCTCCGGGGTGCGACGGCCGGGGCCCGTAGCGGTGGAGGCCGCCCTGCTCGGTGAGCTCGCGCAGCCACGACATCTCGTCGTGGCCCGGCGGGCACGGGAACGGCGGCAGGTTCGGGGCCACCAGCTGCGAGGTCGAAGGCGCACTCGCGGCCGATGGCCGCCGCCCGGGCGACCACACCCGGGTAGCGGGCGAAGCGGCGGGCCTGCTCGGCCCCCGAGCGCAGGTGGGCCCCGGCCCCGGCCGGCAGCCAGCCGTCGATCTCGTCGAGGCTGCGCCGGGCCCGCACCGCGGCGAGGGCGGTGGCCAGCGGGCGGCGGGCCGGCGTGGCGTAGTGGACGTTGTTGGTGGCCACCACGTCGACCCCGGCCCGCACGGCCAGCTCGGCCAGGGCGTCGTTGCGGGCCGAGTCGAGCGGGTCGCCGTGGTCCCACAGCTCGACGGCCACCTGCTCGCGCCCGAACGACGTCGACCAGCCGGGCCAGCTCGTGGGCCGCGGCGGCCGGCCCGTCGGCCAGCAGCGCCGCCGGCACCGCGCCCTTGCGGCACCCGGTGAGCACCAGCCAGTGGTGGTCGCCGCGGACGGCCAGGTCGGCCAGCTCGTCGAGGCTGGTGCGAGGGCGCGCCCTTCTCGCCCTGCATCTGGGCCCGGCTGGCGGCCCGGGCCAGGGGGCGTAGCCCTGCGGGTCGCGGGCCAGCACCAGCAGGTGCTGCTCGATGAACCTGCCATCGCGCGCCGCGGCCCGGGGTCGGCGCCCGGGTCGGCCTCGCCCATCGTCAGGGTGGTGCGGCCCAGGGTGAGCTCGGACCCGAAGACGGTGGGCAGGCCCAGAGCCCGGGCCGCCTCGGCGAAGCGGACCACGCCGTAGAAGCCGTCGTGGTCGGTGACGGCCAGGGCCTCGAGCCCCAGCCGGACGGCCTCCTCCACCAGCTCCTCGGGGTGCGAGGCCCCGTCGAGGAAGGAGAAGTTGGAGTGGCAGTGCAGCTCGGCGTAGGGCACCGACCCACCACCGGGGCCAAAGCTGGTGGAGAGGGGGCCGGCCGGGGGCACGTAGGGCAGCCGCTTGCGTGACCAGGCCGGGCTGTCGCCCCCGTCACCGGGGGTCGGCTCGATCCACGGGCCGCGACCGAGCGGATCGTCGGACAGGCGCCGCTCGAGCTCGGACCACGGCACGTTGGGGTTGCGGAACGTCATCGCTCGCCACGGTAGCGAACAGATGTTCGTCTGTCATCCGGGCACCGGTGCCACCTGACCTCCGTGCGATGATCGGGCGTCCCACCGCGCCGACCCAGGAGCGCCACCGTGCAGGATCCGACGACGCCGCCGAGCATGGCGGGCACCGAGGCCGCCTCGGCGGGCGACGAGCCGTTCCCCTCCGGGGCCTGCAACGTGGTCGTGATCGTGCTCGACGACCTCGGGTTCGCCCAGCTCGGGTGCTACGGCTCGGACATCGCCACCCCGAACATCGACCGGCTGGCGGCTGCCGGCGTGCGCTTCACCAACTTCCACACCACCGCGGTCTGCTCACCGACCCGGGCCTGCCTGCTGACCGGCCGCAACCACCATCGGGTCGGCATGGGCATGCTGCCCGACCTGCCGACGAACTTCCCGGGCTACGACGGCGAGTTCCCCGACGGCGCCGGCACGCTCGCCCAGGTCCTGCGCCAGCACGGCTGGGCCACCTACTGCGTCGGCAAGTGGCACCTGACGCCGCGCGACCAGCGTGACACCGGGCCGTATCGCATGTGGCCCACCGGGTGCGGGTTCGACCGCTACTACGGCTTCCTCAACGGTGAGACGAACCAGTGGACGCCGAACCTCGTCCACGACACGAACCACATCGAGCCGCCGGCCAGCCCGGAGGAGGGCTACCACCTGACCGAGGACCTGGCCGACCGGGCGATCGGCTACCTCACCGAGCTGCGGGAGGCGCATCCCCGCCGACCGTTCCTCCTCTGGTTCGCCACCGCGGCACCCCACGCCCCACACCAGGTGCCGTCCGAGTGGATCGAGCCGTACCGAGGGCGGTTCGACGCCGGTTGGGACGCGTGGCGGGCGGCGACGCTGGCCCGCCAGATCGAGCTCGGCATCGTGGCCGCCGACACCGAGCTCTCGGACCGGCCCGACTGGGTCGAGCCCTGGGCCGACCTCGACGACGACCGTCGACGCCTCTACGCCCGGATGATGGAGGTGTGCGCCGGGTTCATCACCCACACCGACCACCACGTCGGCCGGCTGCTCGAGCACCTCGAGGCCACCGGCGAGGCCGAGCGCACCGTGGTCGTGCTCGTGTCCGACAACGGGACCTCGGCCGAGGGCGGACCCCACGGCACCTGGAACCAGCTCGGCCACTACATCTCCGACGAGCCCGATGACCTCGGCGACGAGCTGGCCCACCTCGACGACCTCGGCGGCTTCCGCTCGAGCGGGCACTACCCGTGGGGCTGGGCCCTCGCCGGCAACACCCCGTTCCAGCGCTGGAAGCGCTACACGTTCGAGGGCGGGATCCGCGACCCCCTCGTCCTCCGTGCCCCGACCTCGGGCGACGGCGCCCCCGGCCGGAGCGCGATCCGCCATCAGTACGTGCACGCCGTGGACGTGCTGCCCACCGTCCTCGACCTGCTCGACCTCGAGATGCCCGCCAGGGTCGACGGGCACGAGCAGATGAGCGTCGACGGCACCAGCTTCACCGCCGCCCTCGCCGACCCCGACGCCCCCGACACGCGCACCGGCCAGTACTACGAGTGCTGGGGCAGCCGAGCCATCTACGTCGACGGGTGGAAGGCCGTGACCGACCACGTCAACCAGCTCACGGCCAACGAGCGCCTGCACATGACCGGCAGCCACGACTTCGCCACCGACCGGTGGGCCCTGTTCGACTGCCACGCCGACCCGACCGAGCAGCACGACCTGGCCGAGGCCCACCCCGACCGGCTGCGCTCGCTCATCGACCGGTGGTGGGAGCTGGCGGAGCAGAACGACGTGTTCCCGCTCGACGACGGCACGACCGGGCGCTTCGCCCACATGCGGGTGCCGTGGACGGCATGGCGATCGACCTTCGACCTGCGTCCCGGGGCCAAGATCCACGAGGTCTCCGGACCGAACCTGGCCGGCGGCTTCCGTCTGGTGGCCACGTTCTCCGAACCGGTCGGGTGGCTCGACCAAGCCGTGCTGTGCGAGCAGGGCGACGCGCTGGCCGGGTGGGCCTGGTACGCCGTCGGCGGCGAGCTGCGCTGGGTGATCTCGGGCAAGGACGGCGCGCACGAGGTGACCGCGTCCGTCCCGCCCGACGCCCGGCTGCTCACCGCCGACGGCACCATCGGCCCCGATGGCGTGACCGTGACGCTCGGCGCCGACGGGCATCCTCTCGGCTCGGCCACCCTGCCGGCCCACCTGCCCCTGGCCTGGGCGCCCGACGGCGCGTTCCTCACGATCGGCTACGGCCGGCCGTTCCCGGTCACCGACGCCTACCGACCGCCGGCCGACCGCGCCCGCCTCGCTGGTCGGCGTCCGCATCCTGGTCGGGCCCGCTCCCCCGCTCGACGTCGAGGCGGAGCTGGCCCGGGTGATGCGCCACCAGTAGGCCGTCGCCGAGCCAGGATGTCAGGGTTCGCGCGCGGATGCCCTCGGCGGAGAACCTTGCTCCGGCTGGCGTCTTGACCGTGATCGTGATCGTGCCGGCATCGTGCCGGCTCACGTTCCTTCCATCGGCCGATCTGCCCGGAGATCACGCGGGTGGTCGGTTGCTGTAGATGCGGGTCGGCGCGACCAGCACCACGGTGCGGTGCTGGTCCCGCATCTCGGCGTCGTAGGCGTCCCAGTCGTCGTGGGTTCCGCCGGCCGCGGTGAAGACCTCGCGGAGCAGGAGGCGCAGCCGCTCGGGGTCGATGCCGGGGTGCGGGTCGTCGGGCCCGATCAGCTCGGCCCGGCCCTCGACCGTGGCCCACTGCCATCCGGAGCGCACGGTCACGGTGATCTGGGGACGGGCCCGCAGGTTGCGCAGCTTGGTGGGCCCGTAGGTGACGAGGGCCACCACCGCGTCGCCGGTGGTCGGATGCGGGATCACCCCCGCGTTCACCAACGACGACTGGATGCTGCCGTCGGCCCGGGCGGTGGACACCACCACGAGGAACTGCTCGAGGCGGGCCAGTGCCACCACATCGTCCAGCGTCGTCATCGCCATCCCCTCGTGTCGTCGAGCGGCCAGTCTGCCCGCCCCCGCCGCTCTTCTCGTCAGTCATAGGTGGCCTCGACCCACCAGCAGCCGCCCTCGACGGCCAGCAGGTGGGCCCGGCCGTCGGCGGTGGCCACCTGGAAGCGGGCCCGGCGGCGATGGGCGGGCGGGTCCCACCACCGCTCGTCGGCCAGCCACGGCCCGGCCCACGCCACCACGTCGTGCCCCTTCGCCCGGTTCGGTCCCGCTCCGCCCGAGCCCGACCTCGACGACACGTGCGCCGGGGCCGCGCTGACCAGGCCCCGACCGCTGACCTGCACCGGCTCCCCCGTGGCATCGACCACCTCGACCGGGAACGGCTCGGGGTGCACGGTCGACGGCGCCGGCGCCGGGAGCCGACCGGGCCAGGGCGGCTCGACCGAGTCGGGCCGCACCGCCGGGCGAGGGCCGTCGAGGTCGACCGCGTGCGCCGGCACCCGCACCACCTGATCGGCCGGGCCCCGCCCTCCCCGCCACTCGGGCACGGTGACGGCGTCGGTGCCGAGAAGCCCCTGCACCCGGGCGATGGCCCGCACCGCCCGCTCGTCCGCCGCCGTCTCCCCACCCCAGAACCCGAGCTGGCGTCCGGTGGCGGCCACGACCTCGTCGGGCACCAGGGCCAGGAGGGTGATCCCGCTGGTCGGTCGGTGCGCCGCCGACCCGGTGAGCCACCCGTCGAGCTGCCAGCGCACCCGATCGGCGATGGCGCCCGGGGTCAGCGCGCCCTCGTGGCGCCACAGCCGCTCGAGCGACTCGCCGTGCTCGGTCTCGGCCAGGATGGCCACCCGGGTGCAGGCCAGGCCGAGGTGGTCGAGCCGAGCGTGCAGGTCGTCGGCCAGCGCCTTGGCCACGAACGCGGCGGTGTCGACCCGCTCGGCCGGTGGGTCGATCTCGGCCTCGACCCGCAGCACCGGGGCGGGGATGCGGGTGTCGGGCGGACGCTCGTCGAGGCCACGCGCCAGGCGGTGGGCGGCCTGGCCGTCGAGCCCGAACCGGGCGACCAGGTCGGCGCCCGGCAGCGCCGCCACCGCTCCCAGGGTGCGCAGGCCCAGCCGGGTGAGGACGTCGATCAACCCCGGACCGTCGGCCAGGCCGGCCCGGTCGAGCACGGCCACCGGCAACGGCGCGAGGAACCGGGGCGTCGCCCCCACCGGCACCACCCGCACCCGGTCACTCCCGCTCGTGCCCAACCCCGCCGCCTCGGCGGCCAGCCCGGCGGCGAAGGGGCCGTCGGCCACTCCCACCGAGGCCGCCCGCCCATCCCCGTTCGGCCAGCAGCATCTCGACGCGCTCGTGCACCAGCGCGGCCAGCGTGTCGTCGCCCCCGAAGTAGCGCGACGGGCCACGGGTGGCCACCGCGCACCGGCCGGGCCGGGTGATCTCGATGCGGGGGGTGAACGACTCGACCGCGGCGACCACCGACTCGAAGGCCCGCGCGTCACGGGCATCGTCGGGCTCGAGGACGACCAGCCCGGGGCACCGGCCCTGGGCCTCGCGGCGGCGCTGCCCGCAGGCCACACCCTCGGCCCGGGCCGCGGGCGAGCAGGCCACCACCCGGTTGGCCCGCAGCACCACGGCCGGCTCGTCGGGCGGCACCCCCGCGGCCTGCACCGGCCAGTCGGCGCCCAGCACCACGAGGGTCCGGACCGCGGCCATCAACCGGCACCCGGCAGCTCGACCACGTCATCAGCTCGATCGTGACGGGCTCGGCGATCCAGACGGTCACGCCGGTCGGGCTGGTCGGGGTCGAGCTGCCTGCCGATGAGCCGGTCGACGTCAGCCCCGGCGTAGGAGCCCGACCGGCCGGACCGACCCGAGTCGAACGACCCGTCGACCGCGGCGACAGGGGCGACCGGGACCAGGCGCGCGGGCCGACCCGAGGGGCGGGTCACCACCTGGATGCGGCCGTGCTCGTCGGGCAGCCACAGCTCGGCCCGACGGGCCCGGGCCGCCCGGCGTCGACCGGTGGCCTCGACCACCACCCGGCGGGAGCGGAGGTGGCCGTGCCCCTGGCCCAACCCCTGCCACTCGACCTCGGTCACCGCCAACCGCAGATCGACCTCGAGCCCCGCACCCTGCGCCGGTCTCTGGCGTGCTCCCCGGGGAGCGACCTGCACCAGCACCGTGCCCCGCTCGCGGGCCCGGGCGGCCAGGCGGCGAGCGTCGGCGGCCCTCACCCGCTGGGGCCCGGCCAGCACGACATCGACCGCGCCGATCAGCGCGGCGACCACCGCAGCCCACTGGTCGCGGGGCGGCTCGGCCACCAGGACCAACCGCTCGGCCACGATGCCCGCCTCGACCGCCGCGGCCAGACCCAGGTCGGCCCGGCCGACGACCGCCACCCACCCCCCGGCGGCCGATGGCCCCGCGGCCAGGGCCAGGGCCAGCGACGTGGCACCCGGCCCGCCCTCGACCACCACGGTGCTCCCCCGTTGCAGCCCCCCTTCGGGCACCAGGCCGACCAGCCCGGGCAGCAGCGCCACGGTCTGGTCGCGGGCCAGCACGAGCGGGCGGGTGAGGTGAGCCACGTCGGGCAGGGAGGCGGAGTCGGCGACGGCGGTCATGGATTCCCCAGTATCGAACGACTGTTCGCTCATGGCAAGTGGCGCTCGTCGCCGTGAGGGGGCAGCGCCCGGTGGCGCCACGAAGTGTCGGCCGGTCGGTCGCCTCGAGACGTCGCCCCACCCGCTCGGAGCGCACACGCGGATCGACGACGGAGCCGCTTCACGGGCCGCTCCCTCGTCCGCTTCACGGGCCGACCGCGAGGTGGGCTAGACACGGGGCATGGCCCAGGATCCCGCCCGCCCCGAGCCCGACCCGGCCCGCATGCACACGTTCACCCCGGCCATGGAAGCGCTGGCCGACGAGGTCATCGCCTACACGTTCGAGCGCTTCGCCATGAACCCGCCCCCGCTCGACGGACCCCTGCGGGCCGACGAGCTCGACGCGCGGACCGGGCCGACGGTCACGCCCGGGGGGCTCGGGGGCACCGAGGCGCTGCGCCTCTGGGTCGAGGTGCTGGCCCCGGCCTGCATCTCCCAGGACCACCCCCGCGCGCTGTCGTTCGTCCCGTCGGCCCCCACCGAGGCGTCAGCCCTGTTCGATCTCGTGGTCGGCGCTTCGTCGATCTACGGCGGGTCGTGGCTGGAGGGGTCGGGGGCGGTGCACGCCGAGAACCAGGCGCTGCGCTGGATCGCCGACCTCGCCGGCCTCCCCGGCCACGCCGGAGGGTGCTTCGTGTCCGGCGGCTCGGCCGGCAACCTCAGCGCGCTCGTCGCGGCCCGCCACGCGGCCGCCGAAGCGCGCGCCGCAGCCGGTCTCGAACGGCCGGCGCGATGGCGCATCGTGGCGTCGGCCGAGGCCCACTCGTCGATCGCGTCGACCGCCCGAGTGATGGACATCGACGTCATCGACGCGCCGGTCGACGACCGGGGTCGGCTCACCGGCGCGGCCCTGGCCCGCACCCTGGACGATCTCGACCAGGCCAACGATGAGGCCGGTGACCAGGCCGGGGGCACCGACGGACTGTTCGCGGTGGTGGCCACCGGCGGCACCACCAACGCCGGCATCATCGACGACCTGGCCGGGGTGGCCGACGTGGCCGCCGACCGCAACCTGTGGCTCCACGTCGACGGCGCCTACGGCGGCGCGGCGTTGGCCGCGCCGAGCGCGCGGGCGCACTTCGACGGCATCGAGCGCGTCGACTCGCTCGTGATCGATCCCCACAAGTGGCTCTTCACGCCGTTCGACTGCGCCGCCCTGCTGTACCGCAACCCCGAGCTGGCCCAGGCCGCCCACACCCAGCACGCGTCGTACCTCGACGTGCTCCACGACCGCACCTCCGACAGCGTCGAGTGGAACCCGAGCGACTACGCCTACCACCTCACCCGACGGGCCCGCGGCCTGCCGCTGTGGTTCTCGCTGGCCACGCACGGCACCGACGCCTACCGCGATGCGGTCGAGGCCAGCCTCGAGGTGACCCGATCCGGTGCCGAGCTGATCCGCTCGCTCGACCACGTCGAGCTGGTGATGGAACCGATGCTGTCGGTGCTGCTCTTCCGCCGCGTCGGCTGGCGACCCGACGACTACAAGGCCTGGAGCGACCAGGCCCTGGCCGACGGGCTCACCCTCACGGTGCCGACCTCGTGGCAGGGCGAGACCGTCCTGCGCTTCTGCATCGTCAACCCCCGCACCACCGCCGACGACCTCGCCGTCATCCTCACCACCCTCAGGTGAACGACCCGGACCGGTAGCCCAGCGCGACCTGGGGGCGCGGGACGACTACTGGTTCGGGGTGTTCGGGGTCTCGGTGGGGTCCTCGGCGAGGAGGGCGTAGAGCCGGCGACGGGACTCGGCCACGATGGTGGCGGCCCGCTCGAGTTGGTCGGGAGTGGCCACCTCAGCGACCTGCCCGACGGCACCGTCGAACTGCACGGCCAGACGGCGCAGCTCCTTGGCCTCGTCGCTCTCGGTGGGGCCCATGGTCGCCCACGGCGGGGACTTCTCGAGGTCGAGGCGATCGACGACGAGCTGACCCGTGGAGGTCAGGGTGAACACACGACGACCGTCCTCGTGGTCCTCGGCGGCGACCACCCCGTTGCCTTCGAGACGATGGAGGATCGGGTAGACCGAGCCGGGGCTGGGCGACCACGACCCGCCGCTGCGCTCCCCCAGCTCCTGGATGATCTGGTACCCGTGCTTGGGCCCTTCGGCCAGAAGGGCCAGCACGCCGTTGCGCACCTCACCACGCCGGGCCCGACCACCCGGTCCGCGGCCACCCCGACCGCCGGGACCGCGATGGCCCCGATGGCCTCGGCCGGGAGGGCCTCCGCGCTCGGGTCGGCCCCGACGATCGCCCTCGATGGCGTCAGGTCGGGCCGGTGCTGCTGACGACTCGGACGAGTCGTCGGCCGACCTCTCCGAAGCCTCCTTCGACTTCGGTCCTGCTGTGGGATCTTCTGCGTTCTTGCTCATGTGGATGTGCTTCCTCAAGTTCGCTGGACCCGCTCGTCGGATCCGATGGCGACATGTTAGCGATATATCGCACTATGACAACCCTCTATCGCAAAATCGCCGCTGACTCGCGCCAGAACTCGAACTGGTGGCGATCGGTGCACCCATGGGCACACAGATCGCCACCAGTTCGTCAGGCAGCGGGCCGCTCCCGGTCAGTCGCCGAAGCCCTCGGGGACCACGACCTCGACACCCTCGCGGTAGTAGAGGAACAGCTCCTCGATCAAGGACTTCATACCGGCGGTCGAACCGCCCGGATCGAGGTCGACGGTGATCATGTTGGAGTTGATCGTGATGCCCGAGACGCCCCCGTGGTCGAACAGGCGACGAGCCAGCTCGGCCGTCGGCTTCTCGCCGAATGCGGCCTCGCGCGACGCGTAGCGCTCGATCCCCATGCCGGAGATGCTGCGGTTGATCTCGAAGCGGACCACACCGGGCGTGGCCGACTTCTTCTCGATGACGGTGACGGGCTGTCCCATGGCGGCGGTGAGGTTAGCCCGCCGACACCGCAGGGCGGGATTCGTCGTCGGCACCCACCCCGTTGGTCGACCGCCACACCAGCGCGGCCAAGCCGATCGAGATGAGCCCGAGCACCACGTGGACGACCTTGAAGGCGGCCAGGTTCCCGTCGAAGCCGGCCGGGCGTCCATCGATCAGGATCTTGGGCACCAGGACGAGCCACAGGCCGCCGGCCCACCCCGCCGCGACCCGCAGCACCCGCGTCTCGGCTCGTGACCACGAGCGCGCCCAGCCCCGCACCGCGACCACACCCGCCGCGACCGCCAGCGTCACGACCGACAGCGACAGGACGACGCTGAACGACTTGCTCCCCGAGCTGAGGGCGTCGTTGCCGAGGGCGTTCGAGATGCGGCTCAGCCACACGTACAGCGTCCACACCGTGAAGATGAGGACCGGCAACACACCGGGTCTGGGCTTGGAGAGCATGGCCGAAGGGTACCGATCGGACTGCGGTTGGGCAGCATCGCGCCTCCTCCGCTACCTTGGCGCAAGGTCTTGACCGTACGGTCAAGTTTCGCTCCGAACCAGCGCCACACCGTTCGCCACACCTTTCGCAGGGGGAAGCCCGATGCCGGACATCACGATCGACGAGTTCCGCGACGAGGTCGTCGCCTTCCTCGACGCCAACGCGCCGAAGAGGCAGGCCGAGCAGAAGTTCGTCTGGGGCGAGGGCGACGACGACGTCGCCCTGTTCGAGGAGGTCTCCCCCGAGGCCGAGGCCGAGGGGCTCGAGCTGGCCAAGGCAGTGGCGGGCCAAGCGCTTCGACGCCGGCCTCGGCCACATCACCGGTGCCGACCGAGTTCGGCGGGCGCGAGCTGCCCGGCGGCCTACGACCGCCTCTACGCCCAGCTCGAGGGCCGCTACGAGACCCCGAACCAGAGCTTCTTCGGCATCGGCCTCGGCATGGTCGCGCCGACGATCCAGGCCCACGCCACCCAGGAGGTCAAGGACCTCTACCTCCGCAAGATGTACCGCGGCGACCTCGTCGGCTGCCAGCTCTTCAGCGAGCCCGGCGCCGGCTCCGACCTGGCCAGCCTCCAGACCAAGGCCGAGCGCGACGGCGACGAGTGGGTCATCACCGGCCAGAAGGTGTGGACCTCGGGCGCCCAGTACAGCGACATCGGCGAGATCATCTGCCGCACCGACGCCGACCTGCCCAAGCACAAGGGCCTCACCGGCTTCGTGGTCGACATGAAGGCGCCCGGCGTCGAGATCCGGCCGCTGCGCCAGATGACCGGCGGCGCCTCGTTCAACGAGGTGTTCTTCACCGAGGTGCGGGTGCCCGACAGCCACCGCCTCGGCGACGTCAACCAGGGCTGGACCGTCGCCCTCACCACGCTCATGAACGAGCGGGCGTCGATCGGCGCCGGAGGGCGGCGGCGGCAGCGGCCTCGGCAACGTCGACCCGCCTGGCCGAGATGTGCGCTACTTCGAGCGTCGCCGACGACCCGATCGTCCGCCAGAAGCTGATGGACGTCTACATCAACTTCCAGGTCGCGAAGTTCAACAACCAGCGGGCCCTCGACAAGATCAAGCGCGGCCAGCTGCCCGGTCCCGAGATGTCGATCGCCAAGCTGTCGCTCACCAACAACATGTGGCGAACCGGCCAACTTCGTGGCCGACGTGCTCGGCCCGCGCCTGATCGCCGACACCGGCGAGTGGGGCACCTACTCGTGGGGCCAGCTCCTGCTCGGCGTCCCCGGCATGAAGGTCGCCGGCGGCACCGACGAGGTCATGAAGAACATCGTCGGCGAGCGAGTGCTCGGCCTGCCCAAGGACTCCGGCATCGACTCGGTCACCCCCTTCAAGGACCTCAAGGTCGGCACGCAGCTCTCGTAGCTCTCGGCTCGCGAGCTCGACTGCGAGCGGCTTCGCCACTTGGCGCGCTTCGGGGGTGCTGCTCCGCTCCGCCGCGCACGCCGGGCATCCGGCGCAAGATCGCTGCTGATCAGCAACAATTCCTAGACAGGTGACTGTTTGGTCACGTATGGTCGGTGGCGTGGACGAGGTGTTCAAGGCGCTGGCCGACCCGACGAGACGAGCTCTGCTGGACGAGCTCTATCGCGAAGACGGGCAGACGTTGGTGGCCCTCGAGGCCCACTTCGACATGACCCGCTTCGGGGTCATGAAGCACCTCAAGCTGCTGGAGGAAGCCGGCCTCGTCGTCACCACACGACGCGGCCGGGAGAAGCTGCACTTCCTCAACCCGGTGCCGATCCGCCTCGTCCACGACCGGTGGGTCAGCAAGTACGCCGAACCCTGGGCAGCCGCCCTCAGCGACCTCAAACAGACATTGGAGAGCCCCATGGAGAAGGTCTTCGAGATCTACATCCGCACCACGCCCGAACGCCTCTGGGAGGCGATCACCGACAGCGAGATCCGGGCCAAGTACCACTTCGGCGTGCGGGTGACGTCCGACTGGACGCCCGGCTCCCGCATCGACCTCGGCTCCCCCAACGCCCCCGGGCCGCTGGGCGAGGGCGAGGTGCTCGAGGCCGACCCGCCCCGCCGACTGGTGCACACGATGGTGGCGCTGTGGGACGACGACGTGAAGCGCGAAGGCACCAGCCGGGTCACCTGGGAGATCGAGCCGGTCGGTGACTCGTGCCGGCTGCTGCTCACCCACGACCAGATCCGCGAGGGCGCCAACGACCAGCTCTACGGCGGCTGGCCCATGATCCTCTCGGGGCTCAAGACGTGGCTCGAGACCGGCGAGCTGCTGACCACCCCGGGCTCGCTGATGTACAGCTGATCAGCGACGACGGCGGTCAGTCGAACAGCGTCGGAGGCGGTTCGGGATCGGGCTCCCAGCCCGCCGGGCGCACCCGTGGCACACCCGTCCAGGGGATGTGGTCCATGAACACCCACGACCGACGGTGGATCGTGGTCGGACCCATCCCCTGCAGCGCCGCCTTGTGGCGGGGGCACGGGTAGCCCTTGTTGAACTCGAAGTCGTAACCCGGGAAGTGCTCGGCCTCTGCCCGCATGATGCGGTCCCGGGTGACCTTGGCCAGGATCGAGGCGGCCGAGATCGACAGGCAGGTGGCATCGCCCTTGACGATGCGCCGGGTGTTGCCCGAGCCGACGAAGTCCCAGTTGCCGTCGATCAGCACCTGGTCGGGCACGACCGACAGCTGGTCGATGGCCCGGCGAGCGGCCAGCTTCTGCGCCGCCGACATGCCGAGCTCGTCGCACTCGGCCTGGCTGGCGTGGCCCACCGCCCAGGTCACGCACCACTCGCGCGATGCGGTCGAACATGGCCTCGCGCTCGCGCTCGGTCAGCATCTTCGAGTCACGGATCTTGTAGATCCGCCGGTCTGCCGGCACGCACCGCAGCCCCCACGCTGAGCGGACCGGCCCACGAGCCCCGTCCGACCTCGTCGACCCCGACGACGTGCTGATGGCCCTCGGCCCACAGCTCGCGTTCGACGGCCAGGCCCGGCGACTTCGCCTTGAGGGCCTTGCGCAGCTTCGGCGCCGTGGTCGTCGTGGTCACGGTCGCCGACCCTACCGCCAGCCTCCGGACCGAGGAGGCCGTCCGACCCGGCGGAGCGAACCCTCCGATCTCCGCATTGCCGGGGGACGACGACGGGCAGTTGCTACGGTCGGTCCATGCCCGGACGCGATCCGCACCCGGCCCGCCGGCTCGTCCCGGTCGGCGATCCTGTCCCCGACACCGACGCGTCCGGATCCGGAGCCGCGGACGGGACGGGCTCGCCCTACTCCTGGCGATCCCGGGCGTCGCTGCTCTCGGCCGCCTCGTTCGCTTCGGTGCTGTCCGCCGGCTCGGCGCTGTCGGCGATGTCGATCCTGTCCTTCGGCTCGGTCGGATCGATCCTGTCGATCGGGTCGAGCGGCTCGATCCTGTCGATCGGGTCGAGCGGCTCGGTGCTGTCGGTCGGCGCGTCGGGCGGCTTCCTGCAGCTCGGTCGTCGGCCGGCCGGAACCGGCGGACGCGACCTCGCCCCGTACATCGAGCCGCTGGCCGCATCGGCCCAGGCCCTCGGCGGACGGGTCGCCACCCTGGCCGACGGGCTCCGATCCCGCCTGGGCGCCTGAACCGACCGGGCCGTCTGGCCATCGGACGATCTGAGCGCCTGGCCCGACACGTCGACGGGACGGGCTGACGAGGGGGCGCCCCCGGCACCCCCTCGTGAGCCCACGGGTCAGGTGACCCGGCAGGTGTGACTGATGCGGCTCAGCTGTCGAGCCAGAACTCGGTGAGCTTCATGACGCCACCGATGAGGCCGGCCGCCTGCGCACCGTCAGGGAGGGTGCCGCCGTCGAGACCACGGATGGAGTTGCCCGCGGCCATGACCCACGGCTGATGGCTCAGCCACAGGTAGGGCAGATCCGCGGTCTGGCGCTCCTGGATGGTCTTCCAGGCGGCCTGGCGGGTGGCCAGGTCCCTGCTCCCGCGCTGCGTGTTGAGCGCAGCGTCGAGCTCGGCGTCCTGGTTGCGGGCCATGTTGAGGGCCAGCGTCTGGGTGGCGTTGGCGCCGATGAACCACACGTAGTCGCCATCGGGATCCGGGGCCCCGAACTGGCGCCACATCTGGGCGGTGTAGTCACCGGTGACGGCGTTCGTGATGTACGACGCCTGCTCGAGCTGCTTCACCGAGACCTCCATGCCCGCGTCGCCGAACTGCTGCTGCAGCAGCTGGGCCGACAGGATCACGAGCGAGTCGGTGGTCGAGCCGAGCTCGAACTTGATCGGCCCCTTCTCGGCCTCGTACTCCTGCACCAGCTGCCTTCGCCTTGTCGAGGTCGAAGTTCGGGTAGTCCGTGCTGGCGTACCACTTCGAGTCGGTGGCGAACATGCCATCGGCCCGGAGCGACACGTCGGTCGACGTGGCGGCGGACAGCGCGTCCCGGTCGATGGCGTAGGCCATCGCCTGGCGGACCCGGATGTCGTCCATCGGTGGCTTGGTGGTGTTGATGAGCACCATGTTCTCGTCGGTCTCGCCCTTCGAGGCCACGATCTGGATCTCGCCGGCCTTGGCCATGTCGGTCAGCTTCTTGATGTCGTCGTTGCGAGTCGTGACGGTGACGTTGATGTTGCCCGCCTGCAGCGCGCTCACGCGCACGGACGAGTCAGGGATCGTCTTGAAGAGGACCTCGTCGAGGTACGGGAGCTGGGTGCCCGACGAGTCCTTGCGCCAGTAGTCCGGGTTCTTCACCGCGTCGAACTCTCCGCCGCTCCAGCTGCGGTACATGAACGGACCGGAGCCGATCGGCACCCGCGAGGACTCCTCGGGCGGGGCCGCGAGCTGCTCGGGAGCGGGGATCACGCCACCCTGAGCCGTGAGGCTGTTGGGCCAGGCCGCCCACGGCTGCTTCATGGTCACCGTCAGCGTCAGGTTGTCGACGATCGCGGTGGACTCGATGTTGGCTGCCGCGGCGCCGGTGAGCGGTGCCGCCCGGAACAGGTCGAGCTCGTTCTGCACGGCCGCCGCGTTCATCGGCGAGCCGTTGGTGAACTTGATGCCGTCGCGAACCTTGACCGTCCACACGGTCGAGTCCTCGTTCGGCGTCAGCGACTCGGCGAGGTACGGCTGCGCCTGGAAGTTCTCGTCGAAGGCGGCGAGGGCGTCGTAGACCGACACCCCGACCTCGGTGCCGGTGGCGTCCCAGCGATCGACGGTCGGGTTCCAGCCCGAGCTGTCGGACTCGGTGCCGAACACGATCTTGCCGCCCGTCTTCGGCGGGCCGTCGACCGGCTTGGTGAGGTTCTCGACGGTTGCGTTGGTGTCGCCACCCGCGTTGTCCCCGTCGCTCTTGCTCGAACCGCATCCGATCGCAACGACGGCGACCAGCGCGAGCATTGCCAACGGCCGCACCCAGCGACCTCGTGGTCCAGACATGACATCCCCCTCAGGACTCGAGTGGGGAGACTTTAGGCACACATCGGACGCCAGTGGGACGCGCGTCACACCGATCGGGGGGTCGGATCGCCGGGTTCCCTTGTCCTGACTGGGGTCTGATGATCCGTCAGATCAGGCAAACGCATGAATCTGACAGATCGGTCAGTTCGCGAACCACACCTCGGTGAGTCGCTCGATGCCGCTGATGGTGTTGGCCCCGGCGGAGCCGTCGGGCAGGGTCGAGCCCTGGAACCCTCGGATGGTGTTCTGGGCGGCGACGATCCATGTGTTGTGGTTCAACCACACATAGGGGACGTCCTTCGCCAGCTGCTCCTGCACGGTGATGTAGGCGAGCTTGCGCTCGTCGGGCTTGGGACTGGTGCGCCCCACGTACAGCGCCGCGTCCAGGACGGGGTCCTGGTTGCGGGCCATGTTGAGCGCCAGGCCACCGTCGGCACCGGAGTTGGCCCCGTTCCACCAGACCTGATCGGCGTCGGGGTCAGGGGCGCCGAACTGGGCCCAGATGGTGGCTTCGTAGTCGCCGCTGAGGGCGTTGTTGATGAGCTTGGGCTGGTCCATGCTCGTCAGGTCGACCTGCACCCCGGCGGCCTCCCAGTTGGCGGCGATGGCCTGGCAGGTCTGCAGGATCTGGTTGCCGTCGGTGCACTGGAAGCGCACGACGATGGGCGGACCCGCCCCCTGCACCTCGGCAACGAGCGACTTGGCCTTCTCGAGGTCGAACGACGGGTAGTCGGTGTCGATGGCCCAGTTGGTGCCGTCGACGAACGGTCCCCGGGCGATGTCCTGCGGGTTGGTCGCGGCCACCTTGGCGATCGCCGCGGTATCGGTCGCGTAGGCGAGCGCAGTCCGCAGCCGCACGTCGGCGGTCGCGCCCTTGGCGGTGTTGAGCATGACCGAGCCCTCGTCGGTCTCGCCGCCCGAGTGCACGATCTGGAAGTCACCGGCCTTGGCCCCCTCGGTCAGCTTGAGCTTCGTGGGCCCGTCCGAGGTCGCCATCATCGTCACGTCCCCCGTGCGCAGCGCGTCGTACTGGGACTGCGGCTCGGTGATCGGCTTGAAGTCGATCTGGTCGAGGTACGGCAGGCCCGGCCGCCAGTAGTTCGTGTTCTTCTTGACCGTGAGCATCGAGTCCGGCGTCCAGCTCTGGAACACGAACGGACCCGATCCCACCGGCTGCCGGGTGCCGGTCGCCGCGTCGTCGAGCTGCTTCGGGGCGGCCACCATCCCCGACTGACCGGTCAGCGCCGCCGGGAAGACCGACCACGGGATCTTCATGGCCACGTCCAGGGTGAGGGGCCCGGTGACGGTGATCTCGTCGATCGGGGCGAACGACGCCGAGGTCAGCACCGAGGTGCGGATGGCGTCGAGGTCCTTCTTCACCGCTGCCGCGTCGACCGGGGTGCCGTCGTGGAACGTCTCGTTCTGGCGCAGGGTGATGGTCCAGACGTCATAGGTGTCGTTGTGGGCGAACGACTCGGCGAGATAGGGCTGCGGGTGGGCCTCGGTGTCCCACGCCGCCAGCGCATCGAAGATCGCGTTGGCCACGGTCAGACCGGCCGTGCTCCACCGTGAGCTGGTCGGGTTCCAGCCGTCCGTCTCGGCGTTGAGCCCATAGACCATCCGGCCGCCCGACTGGGCCGGTCCCGTAGCCGGGAGGACCACGTCGTCGGCCTGACCCTGACCGGCCGGGGCCGGCGTCGACCCGTTGTCGGCCTGCTTCGCCTTCGAGCTGCCACACGCCGCGGCGGCGACGGCCAGCATGGCCACGACTGCGATCACGCCCAGCAGACGCGACCGACCCCGATGGTTGATCTGCACGAGAAGTCCCCCTGTCACTCGCAGTCGCCGGTGCTCACGCGTCGGCGATCCTGCGCTGACCGGGCTTCGGCAGGCCCTCCGCCCGACCTGAGCAATTCGCACGGTTGCTGACGCGAATAGGCCGAACGGCCCAGATCCCGGCGCGGGCCCACGTCGGCGGGCGGTCTGCGTTTCCGGCGTGTGTCAGGTCGGAGAACCCATGTGAACGGGAGGAGACGGGGCGGCGAAACCCCTCCGAACGCCCTTCCCGGGCGGGGTGCGTGCTGTCACACTCGACCCATGGCCGTGATCCATTCACCGAGGGCGGACGGTGACCAGTTGACCGAGCACCCACGCGCCCCGCTGGACCCGGGCGCTGCGGTCGAGGTGCGCAACCACTTCGACGGCCGCTGGGCGAAGGGGTTCGAGATCACCACCGCGACCTCGGAGGGCTACCAGGTGCGCCGGGTGTCCGATGGTCGGGTGCTGCCCACCGTGTTCGACGGCAACGACATCCGCCCCCGGAGAGAGCGCAAGCGCGACTCCTGGTGGTACTGATCGCCGGCACCGGCGCCTGGTTCATCCCCCCGGTCAGGCGCCGGTGCGGGCCAACCCTCAGCTGAGGGTCGGCCCCGGATCTGCGATCAGGGTCACTCGTCGAAGTCCAGCTTGAGTCCCGATCCCGAGAACTCGGTCGAGGCGCCGCCTCCGACGCCGTCGCCGAGCGCGTCGATGTAGTCGTCGATCGGGATGGCACCGAGCGTGTGGGTCTTCAGGGTTCCCCTGGCCGCGAGCGTGCTCGTGATGCGTATCATGGTGCGGTCGTCGGGCGCCTCGATCACCGACACGAAGTCCCACTGGCCGAGCAGGGCGTACTGGTGCAGCACCCGCGCCCCCATCGCCTCGACCTCGTCGTTCACCGCGCGGATGCGGGCGGGGTTGTCCCGCACGGTCGCGAACCCGTCAGGCCCGAGGATCGACAGCATCATGAAGGTCGGCATGGCGAAACGGTAGTGCCCACCTGCCGCCCGCCCGACACGTCCGCCGCGGCGACCGACACGGGTCGGTCGCCATGCTGGGTCGCCGTCGTCAGTCGTGCTCGTCGGGATCGCCCTCGCGGTCCTTGGAGCGCTTCTTCTTGCGGCCGGCCTTGCGCTCCGCTTTGCGGCGAGCGTCGCGCTGGGCCGCCTTCGCCTTGCGCTCCGCGTTCTCCTCGACCTGCGCGACCTTGCGGTCGGCGTCTGCGGTGGCCCGGCGGGTCTTGCGCTCGGCCTCGCTCAACGCCTGCTCGATGCGGCGCCGGGCGTCGGCCTCGGCCTCCTCGACCTTCCGGCGGGCCTCGGCCTCCGCTTCGGCCACCACCTTCTCGGCCCGCTGGTCTGCCTGATCGGCGCGACGGTGGGCCTCGGCCTCGAGCTCGCGCAACCGGCGTGAGGCCTCGATGTCGGCCAGCAGCTCGACCTGGAGGTCGGTGTCGATGTCGGCCCCGAGCACCGCGTCGGAGATGGCCCGCAGCTGCCCGGTGGTGGGATCTTCCTCGACCCCGGGCCGGTCGGTGCCGGCCAGCGTGCCAGGCGCGACCGATTCGAGCTCGTCGAAGACCGGCCGGGCGAAGTAGGACAGCGAGAAGCTCTTGCGGGCCGAGCGGCGGTGGCGCTCGTGCTGGAACGGCTGCTGCGTGTCGTCACCAGCGCCACGCAGGGCCCACAGCGGCACCCGCCCGATGTCCTTGAGGTAGTGCGACCGCAGGCTCCGGAGTACGAAGCGGTCGTCGCCCTCGAGGGCGTCGTGCATGTCCTGGCTCACGATCACCGCGCCCGGGAAGGCCACGTTCGTGACGCGACTGGCCAGGTTGACCACCGAGCCGAACACGTCGCCGTCACGCTCGAGCACCCGGCCGCTGGAGAGGCCGACGCGGACGTCGGACAGGTGGTCGTCCTGGCGGTAGGTGGCCGCCATGTCGAGGGCCAGGTCGGCTCCCGAGATGACGTCGTCGCAGGTGAACATCACCTCGTCACCGATCATCTTCACGATGCGACCGCCGTGGGCCGACGCCAGGTCGAACGCGATGGTCTCGAAGCGACCGACCACCTCGGCCAGCTGGTGCTCCGGCAGCTCCTGGGTCTGGGCCGTGAACCCGACGAGATCGGCGAAGCCGACGCAGACGATCTGTCCCTCGTCCGCAGTTGCTCGGACGATTCGCCGGCGGGCCGCGGCGCCCAGGTGACGACGCCAGACCTGGTCCATGATCCGGGGGATGAGGGGCAGGACGTCGGCCGCCTGGATGGCGGCCATCTGCGCCAGCTCCGGGGACTCGTCGGCCTCTCGGCGGGCGGTTATCTGGCTGTCGGCGGCATCTACCAGCGCGGTGGCGATGCGGTTGAGCGACGAGCCGATGACCCGCGACATCTGCAGGGCGAGGTCGGCCTCGAGCGCACCGGCATCGATGAAGCGCATGACGTCGGAGAGCATCTCGACGTCGGTGTCGGTGAACACCCGCTCGTCCGGTCGAGGATCGGGGAAGCCGAGCGCCCGCCACAACGCCCGCAGCTGCGTCGGGTCGATGCCCGAGCGGGCGGACACCTCGATCAGGTCGTAGATCGGCTCGTCGGTCGAGACCGAGTGCTCGAGCGCCAGCAGCTCGAGGGTGCCGTCCTGCTCGGCGCGCTCGACCACCTCGCGCGGCACCCCGAACCCGAGGACCGCGTCGCGCAGGAACGAGCTCGAATCGGTCACGAGAACGATGATCCGGGGTCGATCAGCGAGCGGCCAGGGTCATCGGTGCCGTCCTCCCGAACGTCCTTCCCAGTGCCGGCGGGCTCCGGGGCGGCCAGCAGCGCTTCGCCCCGGAGACCGGACCCACGCCACGAGGGGTCGAGTCCGGGCGCGGTCAGTGCGAGGTCATCGACGCCCGGGTGCGGGACGAGCTCCCACAGCAGGGCGGGGCGCGGGCCGTGCCACCGGAGGCCGAACGACAGCGACCCGAGGTTCGTCGGCGCCTCGTGCACCTCGACGCCCTGACCCCACCATGCCTCGGGCACCAGCGAGCAGAGCGCCACGCCGGCGGGCCGACCCGACGGGCCTCCCGTCTCGCGCACCAGCAGGTTGCGGACGAGGCCCAGCACCGCCGCACCCGTGGCTGCGTGGTGTCCGGCGCCGGCCGATCCCCCACCTGTGCGCGGGTGCACGACCTCGGGCCACACCCCGGTGGCCGACGCGACCGACAGCACCCAGGCCAGCCGGTCGAGGGCCACCGGGTCGGCGCTCTCAGCTTCACGCTCGGCCAGGTCGAGCGTGCGGATGGGGCTCAGCCCGGCCCGGGCGATCGGATCGACCACCGCGGCGCCGCTGAGCTCGGGTTGCGGAACCCCGCCCATCGCCACCAGGGCGTCGCGTGCCGAGGTGGCGAAGCGGCGCGCGTCGGTGGCCACCTCGGGCTGGCCCAGGTCGTCGAGCATGGCCGCGACGTCGACCAGCCCCTGGACCGACCAGGCCAGGTCCTCCGCCGAGAACGTAGGCCCTCGACGGGCGTGGCGGCGCTTGTCGATCCAGTGGGCCGCCTTGGCCACCGGGCCGATCAACCTCTCGATCTCGTCGGGCTGGCGGGTGAGCCGCCAGTGACGAGCCACAGCTACCAGCGCCGCACCGTTGGCCCCTGCACACCCGACCGGCCCCATGAGCGATCCGTCCAGCGCCTGACGATCCGGGATGGTGGCGAGGACCTGCTCGACCTCTTCGCTGAAGCCGTAAGCCCCCAGGGCCCCGAGCACCGGCGCGGCGTCGGTCCACTCGAGCGGGCGACGAGGCCAGGCGGCCAGATCGTCGCCCCCGTGGGCCAGCACGAGGTGTCGGCGGCCAGCCTCGATCACGGCCTGGAGCGCGGGATCGGGCACGGTGAGGCGCACCCCGCGCCGGGTCTGCACCTCCCATCCCTTGGCGACCTGCTCGGCCTCCGGCATGACCGACGGGTACGAGACCCGGACCTTCGAGCTCGGCTTCGGGCCCAGGTCGAGGGGGACGGCCACCCGCAGGACGGCGGTGTGGGGCAGCGGGAAGATCACGGCGGCCGATCCGTCGCCGTCGGGTGTCGCCAGCTCGTCGAACGAGCCGTCGACCTGCCCCCCGAGCACGCTGGCAGCGACATCGCCGGCCGCGGCCGCGGCCCGGGCCGGCGCCCGCGGGAGCAGCATCGCGGGCGCTCCGTCGACCAGGAGCGTCGCGCCGTCGAGGCGCACCGAGTCGATCCGGCCCCGGCCGAGCGGGTGGAACGGCACGACCGCCAACGCCAACGCGAACGGCACGGCCGACTGGTTCTCGAACTCGACGACCAGGAACGGCTGGCCGAACGGTGACCCGCTGGTGGCGTGGATGGCGTAGACCCGCTGCACCGCGTCGCCACCCGGGATGCGCACCACGGTCTCGACCACCGGCGCGTCGCCGACCAGTCGCTGACGCACTGCCGCGTCGGTGGACGGGGTGTGCCACCGATCGTCCGCCCCGATCCACCAGTCGAGCGACCATCCCGAGCGAGTCTTGTCGACATCGACCGACGACGCGGTGACGAGCCCCCGAGGATCGACGATGCCGCGGGCCGGCGCGGCCACGGTGCCCAGCGTCGTCCAGGACCGGTGCGTGAGGTTGATCGGGTCGATTCCCTGAGTGCCCGGGATGAAGTCGGGGCCGGCCGGATCGGTCTGGCGCGCCAGCCAGAACGGCTGCACCTCAGGAGATCCCGTGGAGCTCGTCGCCGGTACGGCGACCGAGCAGCCCGCGGTAGGCCTCAGCGGCCGGGCGACCTTCGTTGAGCACCGCGTAGACCTGCTCGGCGATGGGCATGTCGACGTCGTACTGCTCGGCCAGCTCCATCACCACCGTCGCGGTCTTCACGCCCTCGGCCACCATGTTCATCTCGTCGATGATCTCCTCGATGGTGCGGCCCTTGCCGAGCTGCTCGCCGACGTGGCGGTTGCGGCTCTGGGTGGAGATGCACGTGGCCACGAGGTCGCCCATGCCGGCCAGGCCGCTGAACGTGAGCGCGTTGCCCCCCATCGCCATGCCCAGCCGGGTGAGCTCGCCCAGTCCGCGGGTGATCACGGCCGCCCTCGTGTTGTCGCCCGTGCCGAGGCCGTCGGCCATGCCGGCGGCGATGGCCATCACGTTCTTCAGCGCGCCGGCGACCTCGCAGCCGATGACGTCGGGGTTCGTGTAGACGCGGAAGAGGTCGCTGGCGAACACCTCCTGCAGCTCGACGCCGATGGTGAGGTCGCTCATGGCCAGCACTGCCGCCGCCGCGTCGCCGGCCAGGATCTCCTTGGCCAGGTTCGGGCCCGTCAGCACCCCGTACGGATGGCCGGGCAGCACCTCGTTGATGACCTCGGTCATGCGCAGCCGACTGCCCTGCTCGAGGCCCTTCGTGAGGCTGACCACCGGCACCCAGGCCCGGAGGTGGTGCTTGACCTCCTCGAGCGTGCTGCGGAAGCCGTGGCTCGGCACGCCCATCACCAGCAGGTCGGCCTGGCGCACGGCATCTTCGAACGAATGGGTGGCACGCAGGTTGGGGTGGAGGTCGTAGCCCGCCAGGTAGCGGGAGTTCACGTGTCGCTCGGACACCTCGGCCGCGACCTGGGGATCACGGGCCCACAGCACCGTGGAGGTGTTGTGCGCGAGCAGGTGAGCGACCGTCGTTCCCCACGATCCCGCACCGATGACCGCTGCGCAGATCTCCATGACCTCACCCTAGACTCGGGCCGTGTCCAGCCGCTCCGTGGCCGTCCTGTTGCCGGTCAAGGCGTTCCAGCACGCCAAGTTGCGCCTGGCTCCTGCCCTCGATCAGGCCGCTCGGGCGACGCTGGCCCGCGAGATGGCCAGCAACGTGGTGCGCGCGGCGGGCCATCTGCCGGTGGCCGTGGTGTGCGACGACGACGACGTCGCGGCCTGGGCCGCGCTCGCCGGAGCGACGGTGCTGTGGCGTCCCGGTCGGGGCCTCAACGCCGCGGTCACCGACGGCGTCGAGCAGCTCGGAGCCGACGGCTTCACCCAGGTGATCGTCGCCCACGCCGATCTTCCCCACGCGCTCGACCTCTCCTGGGTCGGCGACGCCGACGGCGTGACGCTCGTCCCGGACCGCCACGACGACGGCACCAACGTGGCCTCGGTCCCCACCGGCCAGGGCTTCCGCTTCGCCTACGGCCCGGGTTCGTTCTCCCGTCACATCGCCGAGGCCGAGCGGCTCGGGTTGGCGCTGCGGGTCGAGCGGGAGCAGCGCCTCGGCTGGGACGTCGACCTGCCCGCCGACCTCGTCACCCCCGACTGGCTGGCCTCGTGAGCGGTTCCCTGTCAGAGCCATCCCGAGATCTGGCGACGCCGGCAGTGGCCCTGGCCATCGGCGCCCACCCCGACGACGTCGAGTTCCAGGCGGGGGCGACCCTGGCCAAGTGGGCGGCCGACGGCTGCATGGTGCACCACCTGATCCTCACCGACGGGTCGAAGGGCACCTGGAACCCCGACGAGGACATCCCCGCGCTCGTGCAGGCTCGGGTCGTCGAGCAGCAGGCGGCGGCCAAGGCGCTCGGCGCCACCGGGCGGGTGGTCATGCTCAGCAACGTCGACGGCGAGCTGGCGTCGGGGCTCACCGAACGGGAACGGGTCAGCTACTGGATCCGGGCGCTCCAGCCCGACGTCGTCCTCGGGCACGACCCCTGGCAGCGCTACCGGCTCCACCCAGACCATCGCCATGCCGGCTGGCTCACCGTCGACGGCATCGTGGCGGCCCGCGACCCGTTCTTCTTCCCCGACCAGGGCGTCGCTCCCCATCGCCCGTCGGCGCTGCTCCTGTTCGAGCCGGACGAGCCCGACCACCTCGAGGACGTCGTCGGGTTCGAGGCCACCAAGATCGCCGCCCTGCTCGAGCACCGCAGCCAGTTCGTGACGACGATGTACATCACCGACGAGAACGCCGGCGAGGAGCTGCAGGCGTTCCGCGACCGCGTGTTCGACGAGATGCGGACGAACGGCCTGGCTGCCGACATCGAGTTCGCCGAGTCCTTCAGGCTGATCACCGACCTGTAGCCCCAGGTCTCGCCCTACGGTCGTCGGCATGACCGGGTGGAGCGACGAGGTGGTGGGGCGGATCGTCGAGCGGTTCGACGCAGCTCGGGATCCCGCCGCGGCGGTGCCCATGGCTGCCTACATGAAGGAGCACTTCGCGTTCCTCGGCATCCCGACCACGCCCCGCGCCGTGCTGCTGCGCGACGCGATCGCCGGACTGGCGAAGCCGGACGAGGACGACCTGATCGCCGTCACACGCACGCTGTGGACCCGCGAAGAGCGGGAGCACCAGTACGCCGCACTGTGGCTGCTGCGGCGCAACCACCGGGTGCTGACTCCGGCGGCCGTCCCCACCGCCCGGTTCGCCATCACCACCCGCTCGTGGTGGGACACGGTCGACACCCTGGCGCAGCACGTCGTCGGCGGCCTCGTCCATCGCCACCGGGACCTCGAGCCGTTGATGGCCGAGTGGCTGGTGAGCGACGACATCTGGCTGGCCCGCACGTCGATCCTGCACCAGGAGCGCTGGAAGGCCGACACCGACCCCGAGGTGCTGTTCGCGGCCTGCCTCACCCGCGCCGCGGACGCGGAGTTCTTCCTGCGCAAGGCCATCGGCTGGGCGCTGCGGAGCTACAGCTACGTCGACGCAGCTGCGGTCGAGCAGTTCGTGCACGACCACGACGCCGAGCTGTCGGGGCTGTCCAAGCGCGAGGCCATGAAGGCGATCGAACGAGGACGTCAACCTTCGCGACCCTCCCCGCGTTGACCTGTCGTGAACATGCACGCGGGAGGTCCCGGTGGCCGGCCGAGCTTCGACGACCGCGTGGCCGTGCTCGGTCCGCTGGCGTACCGCGTGTGCTTCCGGACCCTCGGTGATCGCTGCGACGCCGAGGACCTGACCCAGGAGGCACTGGCTCGGGCCTTCGTCCGGTGGCGTCGGGTGTCCGGGTACGAGGAGGCGTGGAGCACCCGGGTGGCCACCAACCTGGCGCTCGGCGAGGTGCTGCGCAGCCTGTCGCGCCGCCGAGCGCGAGGTCGTCGCCCTGCGCTACCTGGCCGACCTGCCCGAAGCCGACGTCGCCCGGGCCCTCGGCTGCTCGGTCGGAACCGTCAAGCAGCACGCATCGCGTGGGCTCGCAGCCCTGCGCGCCGCCCTCGGCCTGTCGTCCGATCTCCTCCCGCCCGTCACTGCCGGACGGACCGGCACCTCCCCCCAAGGAGCAACCTGATGCTCGACCAACTCGACGACCCCGTCCCGTTCACCGTCACGCTCGAGCTCGTGGCCGCCGCGAAGTCGCGCGGCGCCCACCTCCGGCGCCGTCACCGGGCCGCGGTCACCGGCGCGATGGTTCCGGTCGTCCTGGTGCTCGCCCTCGTGGCCGGCGCGATCTACGTCGACCGCCGCCTCGACCAGGTGCAGCGGGTTGAGGTCGCGGCCGGCGTGCTCGCTCCCGTCGCCGCGGGGGAACCGTTCAACGTGCTCGTGGTCGGCACCGACGGCCCTCGACCCGACGACGAGACTGCGGCAAGCCCGGACGGGGCACAGCCGGACTCCGCCAGCGTGCCCACCGTCCCGGGCGAACGCAGCGACACGATCATGGTCGTCCACGTCGACCAGTCCTCGCAGCACATCGACGTATTGTCACTTCCCCGTGACCTCGTGTTCGACGACGGCACGGCGACGACAGACCGGATCAACACCTTCCTGCCGAGGGGTGGGCCGGATGCACTGATCAGCGCCATCCACCACCACCTCGGCATCGACATCGCCCACTACGTCGAGATCGACTTGGTCGGGTTCACGAAGCTCATCGACGCGGCCGGTGGCATCTCGGTACAGAGCTCGGCCCTTCTCCGAGACATGAACACGGGGCTCGACCTCGACGCGACGTGCCGCCACCTCGATGTGGAACAGGCTCTGCAACTCGCCCGGTCACGTCACGTCGAGTACCAGATCCCCGACGGCCGCTGGCGCATCGAGCCGACGAGCGATCTTGGGCGGATGAGTCGACAGCAGTCGATGCTGCAACTGGTGTTCCAGCAGTTGACAGCGATGCCCAGCGATCCGAAGTCCTTGTCGACGCTGATCGACGTGTTCGCGGAGAACACCACCGTCGATGCCGGGTTCGATCGCAACACCATGCTCGACCTCGCCACCTGGGGGCACTCGCTCGTGCTCCCGAACATCGCGATCCTGGCCACCACGCTTCCGGTCGAGCCCTACACACAGCCCAATGGCGCCGAAGTCCTGCGCCAGACCGCCGACGCGGCTGAAGTCGTCTCCGCCTTCAAAGGCTCGCCCAGTACGAATGGCGGCGGCGAGCAACCGCCCAGTCGTCAGTCTGCCGGAGACCTCGGCAGGGTTGACGATCAGCGGCTGCTGATCGCGGCTCGGGCCAGCTGCCATGCTGGGCAGCATGACTGCTGACGGCCCGGTCCCCGATGGCAACTACGACGCGTTCGTGGTCGATGCCGAATCGGGGCTGGCCGACGACGGCACCGAGCACATGCACCTCGACCTCACCATCCTGAGCGGTGAGCAGAAGGGCAACATCGTCTCGGTCACCACCGCCGGGCTGCCCGGCACGGAGATCGACCTCATGGGCATGCCGGCCACCCTGACCGTGGTCGCGGGCGTGCCGACGGTTCGCATCGACGACTGACTCCGCCACCAGCGGCGGCTACGGACGGTCGGCACCCCGAGGGTCGAGGCGCTCATCGGCGACCCCGTTGCAGGGCCCGGCGGCACCACCTGGGTTCGGGTGGTCCGGCCTCGGCACCGGGAACGGCAACATGGCCTTGATCCGCTCGGCCACTTCGGGTCGGAGCCCGGGCAGCGCGCTGGTGTAGCGAGCGCCCGAGGGACTGATCCAGGTCACCGAGCCGTCGGCGTGGCGTTCGACGAGCCAGTTGCCCTCGTGCAGCAGGCGGTGGTGCTTGCGGCAGGCACCCAGCAGGTCGTCGAGGTCGGTGCGGCCCTTGTCGCGCACCCACCATCCGAGGTGGTGGATCTGGATCACCTTGCACGGGCACTCGGGGAACCGGCAGCCCTGGTCACGCCTGCGCACCTGCCGGGCCAGCCACGCCGGCACCCGACGGGAAGCCCGACCGATGCCGATGGGCGTGCCGTCGGCGTTCTCGGTGACGACCTCGAGCCGGCCATCACAGGAGAGGCGGCGCACGGTGTCGGGAGAGATGCTCACGCCGTTGGCCAGCTCGGCCGGTCCGTCGAGGCCGAACAGGACCTCGACGCTGGTGTGCACGACGACGCACGCTCGATCGAGATCGGCCTCGGCCCCGAGCACCTTGGAGCAGATCGCCACGAGCTCGTCGGCCGCGGCCTGCTCGTGCGGGACGAAGGCCCGGGGCAGCGGTCGGCCTTGGTCGTCGACGCCTCCGGCTGTAGCGTTGGCGGCGTCGGTCTCGGCGTCGTAGCGGTGGCGTTCGGCCTCGACCTCGATGGCGGCCTCGACGCTGGCCAGCTCGGCCGCATCGAGGCGGCAGACCAGGCGACCGGACGACTTGTCGCGATTCCACGTGATGCGCAGGCCACGCTGACGGTCGTTCTCCTCCGACTGCTCACGTCGGACGCGTCGACACTGGCGGGCCAAGGCCTCGACCTGGCCGATCGACAGGCCGTCGCAATCGGCGGCGAGGCGCTCGCCGGACGCTTCGTCAGCGACCTCGACCAGGAAGCGGACCCGGTCCCACCCCAGCCGGCCCTCCGTGAAGGCGGCCGCGATGTGGGGCAGCTCGTCGAGCGCACGGGCCACCTGCACCAGCTGCCTGGCCGTGGCCCGGCACACGTCGGCGTGCAGCGAGACCCAGTGGGCCAGATCGGTGGCGTCACCCTCCCAACCCTCGCGCCGGTCGACGGCCCGGATCACCGCCACCAGTTGCGACCGCACGAGCGACTCGAGGCCGGCCAACTGCTCGGCCGCGTCGCTGAAGTCGGTCGGGATGCATTGCTCGAACCCGTCGTCCACCACCGCCGCACCGACCTCCACGGAGGCGTCGTGACACCCCGGCGAGTTGCGGTCGGCAAGGTCGGACATGTGTTCTACTGTAGCCCTCACCACCATCATCTACAACCAGTTGTACTGGACTCTACACAGTTTCATGCGGTAGCCATGCGTTTACATCGCATGGTGGTCGCGTGCACCGGCCAGGCCCCGACGATGCCCGCGGAGCAGGTGCGCCTGCGCATCGGCAACCTGGCCAAGGCGGTGCTCGTGACCGGGCAGGCCTACCAGGAGCCGAAGGACGCGCTCAACGAGTTCGTGTCCAACGCGGCGGACGAGTATGCGCAGAGCGAACGCCGGGGCGAGCGCATCCAGGTCGTCCTTCGGCGCAGGGGCCGCTATCCCGTCATCGCCATCAACGACGTCGGCCGGGGGATGTCCCAGGTGCTGCGGGTGCTCACGCAGCGGACGGTGGTCGACTACCTGCGGCTCCGGCGCGGGCCGGCCCTGGCTCGCGGCGACTACGAGATCGAGATCGTGGAAGGGCTCGGCCGAGCTCGTGACCCCGGAGCGACCCGACGGCATCCTGCTCGAGGACATGGCCGAAGAGATGGTGCGCATGCTCGTCCGTGTGCGCCGCCACCTCCCACGCAGAGCAACCTGACCGCTCCGGCGTCCATCGATGCCAGACCGGTTTGCGCTACCCCGCGGGGATGGCTTCGGGCTTCAGCGCGGCGACAGGGTGGAGCTTGCGCATCGAGATGACCTCGTCGACCAGGCCGTAGTCGACGGCCTCCTGGCCGCGGACGATGTAGTCACGGTCGATGTCCGCGACGATGCGCTCGCGGGGCTGGCCGGTGGTGCTCGAGAGGATGTCGACCATGCGCTCGCGCATCTCGATGGTCTCGCGCACCTGGATCTCGAGGTCGACCGACTGTCCCTGCGCGCCGCCGTGGGGCTGGTGGATCAGCACCCGCGAGTTGGGCAGCGCGGTCCGCATGCCGGGCTCCCCCGCGGCCAGCAGCACCGCGGCCGCGGAGCAGGCCTGGCCGATGCACGTGGTGGCGATGGGCGGGTTGAGGAACGTCATGGTGTCGTGGATGGCGAAGAGCCCGACCATGTCCCCACCGGGCGAGTTGATGTAGAGGTTGATCGGCTTGTCGGGGTCTTCCGACTCGAGGAAGAGCATCTGGGCCACGACGAGGTTGGTGACCTGGTCGTCGATCGCCGTGCCGAGGAACACGATGCGGTCTCGCAGCAGGCGCGAGTAGATGTCGTAGGCGCGCTCGCCGCGGGACGTGGACTCGAGGACGGTGGGCACGAGCATGGGTGGGACTCCTCAGGTTCGATGTCGAGTTCGTGTGACATATCCGCAACCATCTGGTTGCGCCTACCAAGGTAGGGGTTGTCGACCGAACTCGCAACCGATAGGTTGCTGGACATGTCGAACCCGGACACGAGCCAGACCGAACCCGACCAGCCGATGCAGGCCGAGCAGGTCGTGCGCGAGGTCGAGCAGGTCGTGCGCGAGGTCGAGCTGTCGGCCCCCGCCGACGCGGTGTGGGTCGTGCTCACCGATCCCGACGAGCTGGCCGAGTGGCTGGGTGGCGAGGTCGACCTCGAGCTCGAGCCGGGCGCGGTCGGTCGGGTCACCGATCCCGACGGCACGGTCCGCCAAGTGCTGGTCACCGACGTCGAGCCCGGCCGTCGCCTGGGCTGGCACTGGTGGAGTGACGACGACGAGCTGTCGTCGGTCGACCTGCTGGTCGAGCCGCTCGACGATGACTGCACCCGCATCCGGGTGACCGAGACCATCACCGCCGAGGGACCCGGTCCGATCGCGCCGCAGGCGTCGGTCCGCTCGTTCGCCCTGGCCGGGGTGTGACCCCCCGCTCCCCCGCCACATCGACGGCCCCCATCGCCGCGCCGTCGAATGACGTCGGCCTGATCTTCGCCGCCCTCGCCGACGACACCCGTCGGGCGGTGCTCGACGCGGTGGCCGATCGGGGTTCCGCCACCGCAACCGAGCTCACCGAGGTGATCCCCGTCAGCCGCCAGGCCGTGGCCAAGCACCTCGGCGTGCTGCGCGACGCCGGTCTGGTCGAGGCCCGACGGGTGGGAAGGGAGATGCGCTACGAGGTCCGAGTCGCGGCCCTGCGCCCTGCGGCAACCTGGCTGGCCGACGCCGATCGAGCCTGGGACGAGCGCCTGCAACGGCTCAAGCGCCGCGTCGAGTCGCCGCCTCCCGGCTGACCCGACCCCCCACGTTCTCTTCTTCGTGACGTTCTCCAAGCCAGTCGGCGCGATCGTCACAAAGAAGAGGACGTCGGCAGGGGCGCAAGGACAGACTGTCGCCCATGTCCACTCCGCACTGGCCGTTGCTCGACGTTCGGGTCCGCACGCCGCGGGTCGAGCTGCGTCCCCCGGACGAGCAGACCATGTTCGCCCTGGTCGACCTGGCTGATCGGGGCGTGCACGACCCTGACTTCGTGCCGTTCCTGCGGGCGTGGACCCTCGAGCCCGACGGAGAGCGCCAGCGCCACTCGATGCAGTACTACTGGCGCTGCTGGTCGGGGTGGACGCCCGACGCGTGGGAGCTCCCGTTCTCGGTGTGGGTGGACGGCACGCTCGTCGGCGTGCAGGGGATGATGGCCGGCTCGTTCGCGGTGACCCGCACGTTCGAGACAGGATCCTGGCTGGGCTCGGCGCACCAAGGACAGGGCATCGGCAAGGAGATGCGGGCCGCCATCCTGCACTTCGGGTTCGTCGGTCTCGGCGCGCTCCGGGCCGACACCGGAGCCATAGAGGGCAACGGTCGCTCGCTCGGGGTGACCAGATCCCTCGGCTATGTCGACAACGGGCGGACGGTGAAGGCGCGCGAGGACGAACGGATCATCTGCAACGAGTTCCGCCTCGAGCGGGCCGATTGGGAGTCTCGTCGACGCGACGACATCACGATCGAGGGCCTCGAGCCCTGCCTGCCGCTGTTCGGCCTGGGGTGAGCGCGTCCGGCGTGCGGGTGGCAGGCCTGGACGGTTGCCCGGCGGGGTGGGTGCAGGCGACGGCGCTCGTGGCACCGAACTCGGGCTCGGCGCACCCGATGCTCGCCGACGTGGAGATCCGCGTGATGACAACCTTCGCCGAAGCCATCTCCCCCGTGCTCGACGGCTCGATCCTGGCGATGGGGGTCGACATGCCGATCGGCCTGCCCGAGCGGGGCCAGCGGACCGCCGATCGCGCCGCCCGTCGACGGCTCGGGCCGCGCCGATCGTCGGTGTTCCCGACCCCGGTACGGGCCGCGCTCCGGGCGGCCGACTACCCCGATGCGCTCGCCCGGTCGCGAGCCGTCGACGGACGGGGGCTCTCGATCCAGGCCTACAACCTGCTGTCGCACATGGTCGAGGTCGACGAGGTCATGACGCCGCAGCTCCAGGCGCGGGTGTTCGAGTGCCACCCGGAGACGACCTTCGCCCGCCTCGCCGGCGGAGGGTTGCCCGTCAGCAAGCACTCGGCCGACGGGCTCGAACTGCGACGGCGGCTGCTCGACCCGTGGCTCGTCGACGACATCGACTCGATCGGCGCCGCGCCGCGTGGCGCCAAGGCCGACGACGTGCTCGACGCGCTGGCCGTCGCCCTCACCGCCTGGCGCTTCACCGTCGGCGACGTCGTGCACCTCGGCGACGGCGAGCGCGACGGGCGCGGCCTGCGGATGGAGATCGTCGTCTGACCCGGGTCCGACGGAACACGACCACGGGCGACGTGGCCCGGGATCGACCCTACGATCCGTGCCAAGATCGGTTCCCGCGAAGTGGGAGAGCCCATGCAACGACTGACCGGCCTCGACGACGGCTTCCTCTGGATGGAGACCCCCTCGTCTCCGATGCACGTCGCCAGCCTGATCATGGTGGACGGAAACTCCCGGCCGGGTGGTCTCACCTTCGAGCGAGTCCGCGCGCTGTACGAGTCACGGCTCGACTACGCACCGCCGTTCCGACGACGATTGGTGCAGGTGCCCTTCGGCATCCACCACCCACTGTGGATCGAGGACCCGGACTTCGATCTCGACTGGCACCTGCGCCACATCACCCTGCCGGACGAGCGCACGACGCTCCACGACGCCACCGACCTGGCCGCCAAGCTCGTGGCCATCCCGCTCGATCGCACCCGCCCGCTGTGGGAGATGTGGTTCATCGACGGTCTCGACGACGGCCACGTCGGTCTCCTGACGAAGGTGCACCACGCGGCCATCGACGGCGCCTCGGGCGAAGAGCTGATGATCGCCATCCTCGACCTCGAACCCGACCCCGAGCCCCGGCCCGAGCCCGACGTGCCGTGGGTGCCGGACACGATCCCGACCGACACCGAACTCATCGGCCACGCCGCCTGGTCGCTGGCCCAGCAACCGGTGCGGGCCGCAAGGGCCCTGCAACGGACCGTCGGCGTGGCGCTGAGGGTGCGCGAGCAGAACCGTCAGCGTCCGCTCACCCCTCCCCCGGCCCCGTTCAGCGCGCCGGCCACATCGATCAACGGTCCGCTCGGCGTCGAGCGCTCGTTCGCGGCGTCGTCGCTCTCCCTGGGCGACGTGAAGGCGGTGAAGAACGCGTTCGGCTGCACGGTCAACGACGTCGTGCTGGCCATGTGCGCAGGCGCGCTGCGGCACTACTTCGACGACCTCGGCGAGGAGCTCGACGCGCCGCTCGTGGCGATGATCCCGATCTCGGTTCGCACCGAGGACCAGAAGGGCACCCACGGGAACCAGGTGTCGATGATGCTGGCGTCGCTCGAGACCAAGCGCGACGACCCCGCCGACCGCCTGGCCCACATCCACGAGAACATGAAGGTCGCCAAGGACCAGCAGAACGCCATCGGCGCCGATGTCCTGCAGCAGTGGGCCGAGTTCGCAGCGCCCGCCGTGTTCAGCCGGGCCGCCCGCCTCTACGGCAACACCCACATCACCGACCTGCACCGCCCGGTGTTCAACGTGTGCATCTCGAACGTGCCCGGTCCGCCCTTCCCCCTCTTCGTCGCCGGCGCCCAGGTGCTCGACACGTACCCGATGGGACCGATCTACGAGGGCTTCGGCCTGAACATCACGCTGATGAGCTACCTCGACAGGGTGGACTTCGGCCTCGTCGCCGACCCGAGCCTGGTGCCCGACGTCTGGCACATCGTGGACGGTCTGGGCGAGTCGCTCGACGAGCTGAAGGCCGCGGCCGAGCAGCACATCGCCGAGAAGGCCGACGCCCTCGCCGCCACCAAGAACGGATCGACCCCGAAGAAGGCCGCCACCACCTGATCGAACCCTTCAGGTGAGGCCGGCGCGGAGTCGGGCGGCCATGGCAGCAGCCTCGTCGTCGTCGGCGTAGTTCGTGCGGGGCCAGAAGAAGCCGCGCAGGCCGTCCTTGCGGTTGCGGGGGACGACGTGGGTGTGCAGGTGGGGCACGCTCTGGCTGACCCGGTTGTTCATGGCGACGAACGAGCCCGCCGCGCCCAGCACGTCCTCCATGGCGGCCGACAGGCGCTGGGCCGCGCTGAAGTAGGGACCGACGAGCCCCGACGGGAGGTCGGCCAGCACCTCGAGGTGGCGCCGCGGCACGAGGAGGGTGTGCCCAGGGAACAGCGGCTTCACGTCGAGGAAGGCGACGACATCGGGCTCGTCGAGCACCACGAAACCGGGCTGGCGCCCGGCCACGATCGCGCAGAAGCGGCAGCTCGGATCGTCTCCCCCGGACCCGGGGTCTGCTTCGCTCTGCGAGGTCATGCCCACACTCTGTCGCATCGCCGAGGACTCTGGCCTCCCGATGACCGGAGCGTGAACTCTCGCCACCATCCACCCCGGTTCGGGACGGACCGGGTTTCATGGTCCTCGGTGACCTATCCCGCACCCCCGCCCGACCATCCTTCAGAGCCTCGAGCCTGAAGACGTGACGAGCGGCGCGGTGCCCGACCCCGTGGGAGTTCCGTGACCGATCTGCTTGTTCCTTCGTCGCGCCCGTCCATCGATTCAGCCGGTTCGGCAGTGGCCGAACCGACGATTCGGATGGTGCTCGACACGTCGGTGCTCATCTCCGACCCCGACTCGCTGTTCGCCTTCCCCGATGCCGATGCGGTGATCCCGCTGGTCGTCATCGAGGAGCTCGACCAGCACAAGACGCGCATGGACGACGTCGGGCGGGCGGCTCGAGAGGTCATACGGACCATCGAGGAGCTGCGCATGGCGAACGGCGGCGACATCCGCCACGCCGTCCAGCTGCCGGGCGGCGGCACCCTGCGCATCGAGACCAACGGGCTGATGCTCGACGAGGTCGCGTCCAAGGGACTCGACCCGACGAAGGCGGACAACCGCATCCTCGCGGCCGCGCTCGGGCAGCGGTCGCCACGGCCCGGCCGTGGTCGTGACGAACGACGCCGCGCTGCGGATAAAGGCCGCGCAGGTGGGGCTCGAGGCCATCGAGCACCAGCGTCGACGGGCCCGCGGCGACGATCACCGACCCACCGGCTGGATGTCGGCCGACGTCAGCGCGGAGCTGATCGACCGCCTCTTCTCCGAGCCCGGCGGCATCGACGTCGCCGAGCTCACCGGCTTCGACGCCGAGGCCGTCGGCCGACTCGAGGTCAACGAGTTCGCCGCGCTGCGGGCCGGCAGCCAGTCGGTGCTGGTGCGCCACAAGCGACGCTGCGCTCGTGCCGCTGGTGCGCCCGAGCGAGGCCTGGGGGCTGCGCCCCCGCAGCAAGGAGCAGCAGTTCGCCCTCGACCTGCTGCTCGACCCCGACGTCAGGGTGGTCGCCCTCGACGGCATGGCCGGCACGGGCAAGACCATCCTCGCCCTCGCCGCCGGGCTCGAGCAGGTCATGGAGAGCAGCGGCTACGACAAGCTGAGCGTGTACCGACCCGTCGTCCCGGTGGGCAAGGCCGAGCTGGGCTTCCTGCCCGGCGGGCTCGACGAGAAGCTCGACCCGTGGATGACCGCCGTCAACGACGCGCTGGTGGCGCTGACCGACACCCGCAGCCACGCCGATGCCCGTGCACTGCTCGACGAGATGATCAGCCGCGACAAGCTCTCGCTCGAGGCGGTCACCTACCTGCGGGGCCGGTCGCTGCACGGCACCTACATCGTCGTCGACGAGGCCCAGAACCTCGAGCCCACCGACGCTCAAGACCATCCTCACCCGGGTCGGCGAGGGCACGAAGGTGGTGTTCACCGGCGACACCTCGCAGATCGACGCGCCCTACCTCTCCGAGCAGAACAACGCGGTGGCCGTGCTGATCGACGCCTTCGCCGGCGAGTCCTGCTTCGGCCACGTGCGCCTCACGCACTGCGAGCGCAGCGAGGTCGCGTCGCTCGCCGCCACCAAGCTCTGAGGGGAAGGGTCCCTCCGTCTGACCGGAGCGCGCGGAGGTTCGACCATCGTCCGATCAGCTGTCGCTCGATCTCTGACAACATGGCGGGATGAAGGGAATCGTCCTCGCCGGCGGATCAGGGCACGCGGCTCTACCCGATCACCCGCGGCATCAGCAAGCAGCTCCTGCCGATCTACGACAAGCCGATGATCTACTACCCGCTGTCGACCCTGCTGCTGGCAGGGGTGCGGGAGATCCTCGTCATCACCACGCCCGACGAGCAGGCTGGGTTCCAGCGGCTGCTGGGCGACGGCGCGGATCTGGGCCTGTCGCTCGAGTACGCCATCCAACCCAACCCCGGCGGCATCGCCGAGGCGCTGCTCATCGGCGAGGAGTTCATCGGCGGCGAACGGGTGGCGCTGGCGCTGGGCGACAACATCTTCTACGGCCACGGGCTGACCGAGTCGCTCGAACGGGCGGCCGAGCGCACGACCGGCGCCACCGTGTTCGGCTATCGGGTCGGCGACCCGGAGCGCTACGGAGTGGTCGACTTCGATGGCGACGGCAAGGTGCTCGGCATCGAGGAGAAGCCCGCCAAGCCCCGCTCGAACTACGCGGTCACCGGCCTCTACTTCTACGACGCCCAGGCGGTCGAGCTGGCCAAGCACCTCGACCGGTCACCGAGAGGCGAGCTGGAGATCACCGACCTCAACGTCGAGTACCTGCGCCAGGGCGAGCTGCACGTCGAGCTGCTCGGTCGGGGCATCGCGTGGCTGGACACCGGCACGCACGAGTCGCTGCTGCAGGCGTCGAACTTCATCCAGACCATCCAGGAGCGCCAGGGCCTCAAGGTCGCCTGCCTGGAGGAGATCGCCTACCACCAGGGCCTCCTCAGCCGGGAGGACGTCACCCGCATCGCCCTGGCCATGAGCAAGAACGAGTACGGCCGCTACCTCCAGCGCCTCCTCGACGGCGAGACCGACTGACCGTCCACCAGATCGCTCGGGTCACTCGGCGATGAGGTTGATCTGCCAGAGCACCTCGTCGAGCATGGCGCCGGCCTCGATGCCGGCGAAGCGGGGCGGATGCTCGGGGGTGCAGCAGCTCGGCAGCGGGGCCAGCACGGTCCACGGGGTGGGGTGGCAGAACTGCACGACGCTGTGGCGCTCACCCGCCTCGGGCTCGCCGACGACGCGGTGGATGCCGGGCGGGATGATGCCGTTCGACATCCGCTCGAGCATCAGGCCGGAGTTCATGATGACCGTGCCCTCGGGGGCGGCCGCGTCGACCCACCCGGCGTCGGTGCGCACCTCCAGGCCGGCCGCGGTCGCCCGCGGCAGCGCCGTGAGCAGGCAGATGTCGGCGTGCTCGCCGGCCCAGACGTGCTGGCCCGGAGCGTCCCCCATCGCCGGGTAGCGCATCGCCCGGGTCAGGTGCGGACCGTCGCGCAGCAGGTCGTCGAAGAGCAGCTCGTGGGCGCCGAGCCCGACGGCGATGATGCGGAGGAACCGCCGCTGCAAGTCGAGGATCGAGTCGCGGAAGATCGTCAGCACTGCGGTGATGCCGGGCACGACCTCCTCCGGCAACACCTGGTCGCGGTAGTTCAGGGGGTGGCGGCGGCGCAGCGGATGGGCCTCGGGCACCGTCGGTCCCCATGCCAGCATCTCCTTCCAGTCAGCGTGCTCGGACCCCGCCGCCGTCTCCACGAGAAGCCCCGTGTACCCGGTCTGGCCGTGCGCTCCCGGTGCGATGAAGCGCTCCTTCTCGGACCGCTCCAGTGCGAAGAAGTCGGCGAGAAGGCCGTAGGCCTCGTCGATCAGGGACTCTGCAAGATCGTGGCGGGTGTAGACGAACCCGGTCTGCAGGCTGCGGAGCGTCCCGTCGACGACCGCCCGGCGGGCCGCCGCGTCGCCCTGCTCGAAGCGGAGCAGGTCGACCTCGAGGATCTCGTCGCTGGAGGTCGAGCGGGCGGTCTGCACGTCGCGGGCCATCGTCGAAATGTACCGATCCCTCCCCGGGTGCGCGATCCTTCCTCTCCATGACCGGACCGACGGGCCCATGACCGGCACCGACGGGACCCATCGCCGGCCACCGGCATCGGTGAGCGTGGTGATCCCGGTGCGCAACGGTGCGGCGGTACTGCACCGTCAGCTCGATGCTCTCGCGGCCCAGACCCACACCGGGTCATGGGAGGTGGTGATCGCCGACAACGGGTCGACCGACGGCTCGGCCGGGGTGGCGATGCAGTGGAGCGATCGCCTGCCCGGGTTGCGGGTGATCGACGCGTCGCAGCGGCGAGGCGTCGGGTCGGCCCGGAACCGCGGCTGCGAGGAGTCCGCGTCCGAGGCAGTGCTGTTCTGCGACGCCGACGACGAGGCCTCACCGGAGTGGGTCGCGTCGATGGTCGCCGCGCTCGGCGCCCATCCGATCGTAGGCGGTCCGTGCGAGATCGAGGATCCCGACGGCAGCATCGTCCCGGCGCCCGGGAAGCTCGGCCTCACCCTGGGGTCGGTGCCGTTCCCCCTGGGTGGGTGCTTCGGGGTCTGGCGTGACGTGTTCGTCGAGGTCGGCGGCTTCGAGACCGACCACCCCGAGGCGCAGGCCGAGGACGCGGAGTTCTGCCTGCGGGCGTGGGAGCTCGGCCACGTCGCCGGTTTCGCTCCCGGCGCCCTGATGACGAAGTCGCGACGGCCCGACGTGCGCTCCACGTTCCGGCAGTGGAAGGGCTACGGCACCGGGGCCATGTTCAACGCCTGCCGGTTCCGTGATCGCGGGACGATGGAGCTGCTGGTGCGAGGTGAGATCCGGCTCGTCGGCTGGATGTTCGTGCACCTGCCCGAGGTACGCACCCGCGAGGGGCGGATGCGCTGGGTGCGGTGGGCCGCGGCGAAGGCGGGCTGGGTGACCGGCTATGTGCACTATCGCCGGCTGCCGGCGGCGCCCCGACCACCTGGTGCCCGGGCACTTGTCTCACCCCCTGCGTAGGGTGCTCTCCATGGAGAAGGGGCCAACCCGTCCACCGTCGAGCCCGCCGCTCTACGGCCTCGACATAGAGACCGACACCGCCGTGGACGGCCTCGATCCATTGGTGGGGCGGGTGCTGGCCATCGCCGTGTCCGGCGCCGAGGTCACGCTCTTCGACCACGGTGACGAGCCGGAGCTCCTGCGCCGGCTCGACCAGCACCTGGCCGAGCTGCCCCCAGGCGTGATCGTGACCTGGAACGGCGCCCGGTTCGACCTCCCCTACCTGGCCACGCGGGCCGCGCTCGCCGACGTGGCGCTGGGGCTCCGCCTGTGGGCCGACCCCACCTGTCGTGACGAGCGTGCGTCGTTGCCCGGGCACACCGGCACCTACCGGGCCTCGTGGTTCGGTCACGACCATCTCGACGCCTACCGGGTCTACCGGGCCGATGTGGGCCCGGCGCTGCGCATCGGCTGCTCGCTCAAGACCGTGGCCCGCCTGGCCGGCCTCGCCCCGGTAGAGGTCGATGCCTCTCGCGTGCACGACCTCACGGCCGCGCAGATGGCGGCGTACGTGGGCAGCGACGCCCGCTGCACGGCCGAGCTGGCCCGACGCCGGTGGGCCACCGCCCGCCTGTCGGTCGACCGGTCCCTGGCTCCCGAGCCGATCGCGGCCGAGGCCCTACGATGACCGCCGTGAACCAGCCCCGGCGCAAGCCGACGTCGACGTCGAGCTTCGGGGTCGGTCGTCGTGAGGCCCATGACTCCTCGGGCTTCTACGAGCGCTTCTCCCCGCCCCAGCTCTCCGAAGCCGAGGACATCAACCCCTACGGCCTCCGCGACGAGATCTGGCCGATCGACGCCCGGACCATGGACAAGGGCAAGGAGCGCATCAAGCCGAACTCCGTCGCCCTCGTGGTCACGTCGCCGCCGTACTTCGCCGGCAAGGCCTACGAGCAGGATCTCACCGCCGATCACATCCCCTCGTCCTACCTCGAGTACCTCGACATGCTCCGCGAGGTGTTCGCGGTCTGCGTCGACAAGCTCGAGCCCGGTGGTCGCATCGCCGTCAACGTGGCCAACCTCGGCCGCAAGCCCTATCGCTCGTTGTCGGCCGACGTGATCGGCATCCTTCAGGACGACCTCGGCCTGCTGCTGCGGGGCGAGATCATCTGGAGCAAGGGCAAGAGCACATCGGGCAACTGCGCCTGGGGGTCGTTCCAGAGCGCGGCCAACCCGGCGCTCCGCGACCTCACCGAGCGGGTGATCGTGGCCTCGAAGGGACGCTTCGACCGAGCCGTCGAGCGCAGGGTCCGTCAGAAGCAGGGGCTCCCGTTCGACAACACCATCTACCGCGACGACTTCATGGACTGGGCCACCGACGTGTGGGAGATCGATGCCGAGAGCGCCACGCGCGTCGGTCATCCCGCCCCCTTCCCGGTCGAGCTCCCCCAGCGGCTGATCGAGCTGTACACCTACCGGGACGACCTCATCCTCGACCCGTTCATGGGTGCGGGCAGCAGCGCCGTCGCGGCCGTGCGCACCCACCGCCACTTCGTCGGGTTCGACATCGACGAGACCTACGTGCGCGCCGCCAAGGAGCGCGTGGCGGCCGAGCTGGCCCGCCGTGACGTGGCGCGTGACGAGCGCCCCTGGCGGCTCGTGCAGCCCGAGGTCCTCGAGGTCGACCATGACCATGACGACGAGGCCGAGGCCGACGACCTCGTGCGCGAGCGGGCCACGGCCGACGGCGTGATGGCCACCACGCTGGCGGACGAGCTGCTGGCCGCCGTCGGTTTCGAGATCACCGAGCGCAAGCGCAAGGTCGACAACGGCATCCAGGTCAGCTTCGTCGCCCGCGACCAGACCGGGGTCTCCTGGACCGTCGACGTTGCCGGCGCCCTGACGAAGGGCAACGACCGGGCCGGGCTGCGCCGGGCCGACACGCTGTGGAAGGCGCTGGGCAAGGCGTCGGTGCTGCACGAGTCACGACGCGACGGCGACGACCCTCGTCCGTTCCTGGTGCTGACGACCGATCTGCCGATCAAGGGCAGTGCCGGAGCCAAGGCGCTGGCCGCCGTCCGCGGCCCCGGACGGCCGATCCACGACGTCATCGAGATGTTGTTGCCGGAAGGCCAGCGCCAGCTCCGCACCTACGCGGCGCACGGCCCCCGCGGCAGCGGCGACACCCCTCCCCGCCGTTGACCCGGCCTCGACGCGGGTGATCTGACCTGTGGCCAGCGAGCGCACCCGGCTGACCGAGCTGGCCACCGCGGTCGGGCTCGTCTACCAGCCGGCCGAGGTGGCACTGGCCGACCTCGGCGACCTCGAGGTACCGGGCATCGACCCCGACATCTGGAAGCCGGCGGTTCTGCCGGCCGTGGCGGTCGGGTCCAACCGGCGGGAGCTGCTGCTGCGCGCCCTCGACAACGGGCGCACGTTCCGTCAGGTCGTGCTCCGCGACCGGTTGCCGGAACGGGTCGAGTGGCTCGGCGGCAGCCGATCGGTCTGGTCGTCCGACATCCCTCGCGACCTCACCGTCGACGGCGTGTGGTTCATCCAGGCCAAGTACGACTCGACCTGCGTGCTCAACACATCGCCATCGGCCATGTTCGACAACCTCCTGGCCGAGGAGCCGACGGTCGTCCGCGAGTCGTGGTTCTCGGCCGTGGCCCCCCGGGAGCTCCAGCGCTACTACGACGCAGTGCGCTCCACCGTCGACGGCGGCGACCTCGAGTTCCCGCTGCCGCCCGACGTGCGCGACCTCGGGCCGGAGGGCAAGGCCACCGTCAAGGCTGCGATGCGATCGGGTCCGGCGGCCGGGGCGTCGCTGTCGGAGGCGGCGGCCTACGCCGAGCTCACCGAAGCCGTGTCGGCGGCCACCGCCCGGCGGTGGCAGCGCAACCTGGCCAGCACCTCGGCACCGCAACGCACCCAGATGCTGTTCCGCATGCTCCGCCTGGCCGGAGGGCCGTACTGGCTGCTCGGCACGAAGGGCTCCTCGCCCGTGCGCCTGGCGGTCTGCGACACCCGCACCTGGCGGGATCGCTTCACGCTCGGCAAGTTCATCATCGGCGACGCCCACGTCGGCCAGCCCCAGGTCGACTGGCGGGCCGACGTCACCGAGCGGAGCACCGGCGAAGTCCACCGGGTCGAGGGCTTCTGCGAGGTGCGGTGGTCGCACGGCAAGCTGCAGGGCATGCCCGAGTGCAAGGTGCAGGTGCGCACGCCCCTGGCCGACCTGCCCGGCTACGACCCCATGACCTGATCGATTCGGCCTGAGCCCTTCGAAGTGTCACACCCCCGGGTCATGATGGGGTCCGGGCTCGCGATCCCCCCAGCGGTCGCCTGAAGCACGACCGCCGCCACCGCGGCCCGTCCCAGGAGCACCGCCCCCGTGAAGACCTGTCCCTCCACACCCCGCGTGACCCGTCTGTTCGACCACGAGCTGCTGGAGTCGGTCGTCGTCCGACTCGAGCACGACCTGCGCGAGGACCATCCGCACCACGGTCTGGTCACCTTCGCCATCCTCGGCTCCGATTCCGAGGGCGTCTCGCTCGCTACCCGCCACCACGACGTGGCCGACCCTCTCGAGGCCATGGTCGGCTTCACCGCGCCGGCCGACTGGGTCGCCTTCGGCGTGGTCACCCGCGGACGAGCACGCCCGCTGCTCGACGATGGTGCTCGACCCCGAGCCGACGCCGACGCCACCCCGTCTCCGGTGCGGATGGCCATGGCCGTCGACCGGGCGGGCCGGGCGGTGAGCGGACTGCGCACGCTCGACGGCCCGTTCGCCATCAGCGACGACATCGACCAGGTCGCCGGCCGCGTGCCGGACGGCTGCCGGCGCGTCCTCGGGCTGCGCACCCCTCCACCAGCGGTGTCGGTCGAGGACTTCTTCGCCTTGCTCTGGCTCGATCACGTGCTGGCCGAAGCCGCCGTGCGTCCGGGAGAGCTGACCTGGGCCGAGGCCGCCGGCCTGCACTTCGGCGCCGGCCTGGTCTCCGAGCTCGTGGCCGTCGGCGACGAGCTCGGCCCCCTCGAACCCGACGAAGCGCTCATGATCGGCCACGCGCTCGACCGCGGAGCAGACGTCGTGGAGGTTCGTCCGAGAGCGCGCCGCCCGACTCGACGAACCGAGCGCCCTGTTCGACCCGGAGCTCGCCAGCTGGATGGATGACGGCATGTTCAGCCGCGAGGTGCTCAGCGGGCTGCCGCCGGCGGATCTGATGCTCGAGGGCCTCGAGAAGGTCGCACCACCGCCGGTCCTGCGAGCCATGGTCCGCATGATCGCGGGCTGGCAGCTCGTTTGAACAGCACACGAACGAGGCGTGGCCGCGACGTTGCCCGACCACGCCAGGAACTACAGTCGCCAGATCCCCTCGGACTGTCCGTCGGGGGTCCCTCGAACCCAGCCGGGAGGCTTTTCATGCGCACCACCCCCGCGAGACTGACCGCGGTCGTCCTCGCCCTCATGCTGTTCGCCGCCGCGTGCGGCAGCAGCAAGGACAACGCCAAGACCGACACCGGCAACGGCGGCTCGAGCACGACCGCCGCGGCCAGCGGGGTCGACGAGGCGCTCGCCGCCAAGCTCCCCGAGAAGATCAAGTCCGCCGGCAAGATCATCGTCGCCACCGACGCCTCGTACGCCCCGAACGAGTTCTTCGCCGAGGACAACACCACGATCCAGGGCATGGACGTCGATCTCGGCAAGGCCATCGGCGAGGTGCTCGGCGTGAAGGTCGAGTTCGAGAACGCAACGTTCGACGAGATCATCCCGGCGCTCGGCACCCGCTACGACATCGGCATGTCGTCGTTCACCGATTCCAAGGAACGTGAGCAGACCGTCGACATGGTGACCTACTTCCAGGCCGGCACCTCGTTCCTCGTCCAGGAGGGCAAGAACCAGGACCTGAGCTCGCTCGACGCCCTCTGTGGCAAGAAGGTCGGCGTCGAGAAGGGCACCGTCCAGCTCGATGACGCCACCGCCCAGTCCGATACCTGCACCGCCGCCGGCAAGGGCGCGGTCAGCGTGGAGGCCTTCCCCGACCAGGCCGGCGCCAACACCGCGCTCAACAGCGGTCAGGTCGACGTCGTGATGCTCGACACCCCGGTGGCCGAGTACCAGGCCAAGCTCTCCGAAGGTTCTTTCGAGGTCATCGGGCAGTCCTACGGCGTGGCGCCCTACGGTGTGGCCGTGCCCAAGACCAGCGAGTACGCCGGCATGACCGACGCCATCCTCGGCGCCATCAAGAAGCTCAACGCCGACGGCAAGTACACCAGCATCCTCACCGACTGGGGCATTGCAGACGGCGCCATCACGGACTTCCAGATCAACGGCGCCACGAGCTGATCCACCCATGACCTCGACCCACGTCGACGGGTCCGACGAGACCGAGGGGCGGCCCGAAACGATTCGGGCCGTCCCCGTCCGTCATCCGTGGCGCTGGGTGTCCGCCGGCATCATCCTGATCGTGGTCGTCCAGATCGTGAACTGGGCGATCAACAACCCGGCCCTGCAGTGGGACGTCGTCGGCAAGTACCTGTTCAACTCATCGATCCTGCAGGGCGTCAAGACCACCATCCTGCTGACGATCATCGCCATGGCGATGGGCATCGTCGGTGGCGTCATCCTCGCCATCATGCGGCTGTCGGCCAACCCGATCCTGTCGGGCGTCGCCTGGGTCTACATCTGGCTGTTCCGCGGCACACCGGTGCTCGTCCAGCTGCTCTTCTGGTACAACCTGCCGACCGTCGTGCAGTCGATCTCGGTCGGCATCCCCTTCGGTCCCGGTTGGCTGCTCACCGACGACCCCAAGACGATCATCACCAAGCTGGCGGCGGCCTGCCTCGGCCTCGGCCTGAACGAGGCGGCCTACATGGCCGAGATCGCCCGGGCCGGCATCCTGTCCGTCAACGAAGGTCAGGTCGAAGCGGCCTCCGCGCTCGGCATGCCCCGGCGCCTGACGATGCGGCGCATCGTGTTGCCGCAGGCCATGCGGGTCATCATCCCCCCGACGGGCAACGAGACGATCTCGATGCTGAAGACCTCCTCGCTGGCCTCGGTCATCAGCCTCATCGAACTGCTCTACGCCGCCCAGATCATCTACGGCCGCAACTTCAAGGTCATCCCGCTGCTCATCGTCGCCAGCATCTGGTACCTGTTCATGACCTCGATCCTCACGATCGGCCAGTTCTACGTCGAGCGCCGGTTCGCCCGGGGATCAAGCCGGAACCTCCCGCCGACGCCGTTCCAGAAGCTGCGCCGGAGGGTGCGGCCGGCCGGAGCCCCGGCATGAGCGCGGCGACCGTCCCCATGGTGCAGGCCGAGTCGGTGCACAAGAGCTTCGGACGCCTCCAGGTGCTCAAGGGCATCGACCTCGAGGTCGCCCCCCGTGATGTGTTCTGCCTGGTCGGGTCCCTCCGGCTCGGGCAAATCCACGTTCCTGCGCTGCATCAACCACCTCGAGAAGATCGACGGCGGGCGGCTCTCGGTCGACGGCGAACTGGTCGGCTACAAGCAGAAGGGCGACAGGCTCTACGAGCTCCGCGATCGGGAGGTGTGCCAGAAGCGCCAGGAGATCGGCATGGTCTTCCAGAGCTTCAACCTCTTCCCCCACATGACGGTGCTGGGCAACGTCATGGAGGCGCCCTGCCGGGTGAAGGGCGAGGCCAAGGCCACCGTCCGAGATCGAGCCGAGAAGCTGCTCGATCGGGTGGGGCTGTCGGACAAGGCCGCGAACTACCCGGCACAGCTCTCCGGCGGTCAGCAGCAACGGGTGGCCATCGCCCGGGCCCTGGCCATGGAGCCCAAGCTCATGCTGTTCGACGAGCCGACGTCCGCGCTCGATCCCGAGCTGGTGGGCGAGGTCCTCGACGTCATGCGGGGTCTGGCCGAGGAAGGGATGACCATGATCGTGGTGACCCACGAGATGGGCTTCGCCCGCGAGGTCGGCGACGCGATCGTCTTCATGGACGATGGCGTCGTGGTCGAGTCCGGGCACCCGCGTGACGTGATCACCAACCCTCAGCACGAGCGCACCAAGGCGTTCCTGTCCAAGGTCCTCTGACCCGACTGCCCTACGGGCCTACGCTTCGCCGACATGAGCGAGGTCGTGTTCGAGGGGGTGACCAAGCGCTTCGGCGACGTCGACCGCCGTCGACCGGCTGGACCTCGACGTGCTCGACGACGAGTTCATGGTGCTGCTCGGCCCGTCGGGCTGCGGCAAGACCACCGCGCTGCGGATGATCGCCGGCCTCGAGACCGTCCACCGAGGGCACGCTGCGCATCGGCGACCGCGTCGTCAACGACGTGGAGGCCAAGGACCGCAACGTCTCCATGGTCTTCCAGAGCTACGCGCTCTACCCCCACATGACGGTGGCCCGGAACATCGAGTCGCCGCTGCTGGCCCGCAAGGTACGGGTGCCCGGCGAGCGCCGAGCCCCGCAAGCTGACCAAGGCCGAGCGGGCCGAGCAGGTGGGCGACGCCGCCCGCACCCTCGGGCTGAGCGAGCTGCTCGACCGCAAGCCGGCCGCGCTGTCGGGTGGTCAGCGCCAGCGGGTGGCGCTGGCCCGGGCCATCGTCAGCCAGCCCGACGCGTTCCTCATGGACGAGCCGCTGTCGAACCTCGACGCCAAGCTCCGGGCCCAGACCCGCCTCGAGCTGGTCGCGCTCCACCAGCGGGTGGCGACCACGTTCCTCTACGTCACCCACGACCAGGTCGAGGCCATGACCATGGCCACCCGCATCGCGGTCATGAGCGAGGGCCGCCTCCAGCAGGTCGGACCTCCGCAGGCCGTCTACGAGCGGCCGCACAACCTGTTCGTCGCCCGCTTCATCGGCAGCCCGCCCATGAACACCATCGACGGCGACGTTCGTCGTCGACGCCGGCGAAGCCGTTCGTACAGGTCGGCGACGGCCGGTTCCGGGTGTCCGCCGTCGGCGGCGAGCCGGTGGTCGACGGCACCAAGGTCGATCGTCGGCGTGCGGCCCGAGCACCTGCTGCTCACCGGCGACGGCACGGCGTCGGTGGCGGCCACCGTGCGAGCGTCGAGTGGCTCGGCCACGAGCGCCACGTGATCTGCGACGTCGCCGGCACCGACGGTCGATCGTCCGCCAGTCCGTCGGAAGGCACGCCGCCGGCCGTCGGCGAGCACGCGTCCACCTGGACGCGCCGACCCCGACGAGATCCACCTCTTCGAGCCTCGACACCACCGAGCGGCTCAATTGACGGCCCTCGCCCGGCTGCGCGGTCCCGACCACGAGCGGTCCACGCTCAAGGACTCGCTGCTGGCCGCCGCGTTCCTGCTGCCGTCGCTCGTGATCTTCGTCGACCTTCTTCTTCTACCCGCTCTACCGGCTCTTCTACCTGGGGCTGCACCAGCAGAACCGCTTCGGCACCGCGGAGCGCTACGTCGGGCTGGAGCCAGTACACCGAGGTGCTCGGCGGCAAGGAGTTCCGCGACGGGCTGCTCACCTCCGGCCGCTACGTGCTGCTCACCGTGCCGCTCGGCCTGGTGCTCGGCGTGCTGCTGGCCGTCGTCGGCCAACCGGCGGCTCCGCGGCATCAAGGTGTTCCAGACGATCTTCGCCAGCACGGTCGCCAGCTCGGTGGCGGTGGCGTCGGTGGTGTTCCTCACGCTCATCAACCCGCAGGTCGGCTACTTCCGCGACGTCGCGTTCATCAGCCTCACCGACCCCGCCACCGCGCTCCGGGGCGTGGCGCTCTCGTCGGTGTGGCAGAACCTCGGCCTCACGTTCATCATCGTGCTGGCCGGCCTGCAGGCGGTGCCCGAGGAGATCTACGAGGCCGCCACCCTCGACGGCTACGGACCGTTCCGGCGCTTCTTCCGGGTCACCCTGCCGCTGATCTCGCCGACGATGATGTTCCTCGTCGTCGTGCTCGGTGGTGTTCGCCCTCCAGGCGTTCGCCCAGATCGACATCCTCACCGGCGGCGGGCCGGCCGGCTCCACCGAGACCCTGGTCTGCAAGATCTTCGACAACCAGCAGCCGCGGCCAGATCGGCATCGGCGCGGTGATGGCCATCGGCCTGTTCGGCGTCACCCTGGTGGTCACCGGGGCTGCAGTTCCTGATCCTCAACCGGCGGGTGCACTATGGGAACTGACCTCAACCTCCCCACCTGGAAGAAGGTCCTCTGGTACGTGCTGCTCACCGCGCTGTCGGTGCTGGTGCTGTTCCCGATCTACATGACCTTGGTGCGGGCGCTGTCGACCCCGGTCAGCTACATCCTGAAGGGCCAGCCGCTGCTACCCGGTCGACATCCAGTGGGGCATCTTCCGCCGAGCGTGGGACGAAGGCGGACTCGGCTCCAAGATGACGATCAGCGCGGTGGTCACCGTCACGATCGTGGCCGCCCAGGTCGCCACCTCGCTGCTCGCGGCCTACGCCTTCACGTTCCTGCGGTTCCCGTTCCGGCGGGTGCTGTTCGCCGTCTTCATGGCCACGCTGATGCTGCCCATCGAGGTCACGCTGATCCCCAACGTGCAGACGATCCGCGTCGTGGCACCTCCTCAACTCCTATCCGGCGCTGGCGCTCCCGTTCCTGGCCACCGCGTTCGGCACCTTCCTCATCCGCCAGGGGTTCATGGGCATCCCCGACGACCTGCGCGACGCATCGCAGCTCGACGGGTTCGGCCACTTCGCCTTCCTGCGGCGGGTCGCCATCCCCGTGACCCGCCCGGTGATCGCCTCGTTCGCGGTGATCTCGTTCCTCGGCGCGTGGAACCAGTACACGTGGCCCCGGGCCGTCGTCACCGAGGAGCGGTGGCAGACCATCCAGATCGGCCTCAAGTCGCTGTCGGCCGCCCGCCCGGAGGAAGCCAACATCGGGCTGGCCGCGGCCATCATCGCCGCCGTCCCGATCCTGCTGCTGCTGATCTTCCTGCAGCGCCAGCTCATCCGCGGCCTCACCGCCGGTGCGGTCAAGGGCTGATGACCGGGCACGTCCCCACCTCGACGGGCCTCAGGCAGTACAACAAGGACACCTTCCGAGCCCAGGGGGCCCACCGTGGAACCACGCCGTTCACTGCGCCGGCGGGCGCGCATCCAACTGCTGACCCCGATGGTCGCCCTCGCGGTCCTGGCCGCCGCGTGCGGCGGATCATCGGGTAGCGACGCCGGCAATGGCGACGCCGCCGACGCTGCGCTGCCAGCCTGCCCGGTGCACGCGCTCGACTCCGTCACGCAGCCGGTGGAGATCAAGCTCTGGCACTTCCTGAGCGGCAAGACCGGCGACACGCTGAAGGCCCTGGCCGACAGCTACAACGGGTCGCAGACGAAGGTGAAGGTCGAGGTCGAGAACCAGGGCACGTCGAACGAGGAGCTGTTCAAGAAGTACCAGGCCGGCATGGCCTCGAAGGACCTGCCGTCCATCGCGGTGCTCGACGACACCGTCACCCAGCAGGTCATCGACTCGAAGACGGTGATCCCGGCCACATCCTGCATCGAGGCGGACAACTACGACATGTCCGAGTTCCTGCAGACCGGGATGGACTACTACACCGTCGACGGCGTGCTGTGGCCGGCCTCGATCAACTTGTCAGGAGCGCTGCTCTACTACAACAAGAGCCACTTCCAGCAGGCCGGGCTCGACCCGACGCAGACCCCGACGACCCTCGACGAGGTCCGTCAGTACGCCCAGAAGATCAAGGACGCCAACATCGCCGGCGTCGAGCGACCGGTCGCACTGAAGGTCAACTCGCCGCTCATCGAGATGTGGCTCACCGGTGCCGGAGCCCCGATCGTCAACAACGACAACGGCCGCGGCACCGGCACCACGGACGAGGCCGCGTTCGACGACGACACCACCCGGACCCTCTACACCTGGATCCAGTCGATGTCCGACGACGGGCTGCTCACCGTCATCCCCGACACCCCGGGCCAGATCGGCCAGTACACGTCCATGGCCACCGCCGCCGCGTCGATGACCATCGAGACGTCGACCGCGGCGCCCACGGTCGAGTCCTTTCTCAAGGGCACGCTCGACCCGAGCAGCGTCCCCGGCAACCTCGCGCCGACCGGCCCGAGCAGCCTGGGGATCGGAGCCGGCCCGGTTCCCGGCATCGACGAGCCGGGGCGTCTGCAGATGGGCGGAGGGGCCTGGTACATCACCGACTCGGGCACGCCCGAGCAGCAGGCCGCAGCCTGGGACTTCATGAAGTACTTCAACTCGCTCGAGTCCCAGGTGACCTGGAACATCGACGGCGGCTACCTGCCGTACCGCACGACCGCCACCAAGGACCCCCGCGTGGTGGCCGACTGGACCGACACGCTGTCGGGCCAGTGGCTGGCCATCGCCTACGACGAGCTGCTGAACGGGGTCGATCCGATCTTCCCCGGTCCGCTGATGGGCCCGTACGATCAGTTCCGCGCCGCCATCCGGGGCTCGATCGAGTCCATGGTGTTCAACGGAGCGAGCCCTGAATCGGTCATCACCCAGGCCGCACAGGACACCACCAAGGCGCTCCAGGACTACAACGCCGGGGGCTTCTGACCCGCCCGAGAACGGGCACGGCCCTGCGGTAGGGTCGGCCGGTGGTCAATCGACGTCCATGGCTGCACCTCACGGCGGTGCTGGTAGCCATTCTCCTCGCCATCAGCGCGGCCGCGTGCGGCAGCTCGTCGAGCGCGAAGGTCGATGGTCCTGACGGCACCGGCCCGACCGAGACCGATCCACCCAAGCCCTGTCCGGTCGACGCTCTCGATGGGCGCGATGCCACGGCCGACGCCGTTCCCGACGAGGCCATCACCGCATGGGCCCCGTTCACCGGCGACGCCATGCTGGCGTTCCAACAGCTCGTGTCCAGCTACAACGCCTCGGGCCACGGTGTACAGGTCAACGTGCAGCCCATCTCCCCCGACCCGGTCGTGCAGCGCGCCCTGTACGCGCAGGCGGCCGACACCGACGCGCTCCCGGCGCTCACCGCCGTCGACACGTCGCTCACCCAGTACATCGTCGACGCGGCCCACGTGGTCGATGGCTCGGCCTGCCTGAAGGCCGCAGGCAAGGAGACCAACGGCGAGCTCCCGGTGGCCCGGAGCGCCTACACGGTCGACGGCAAGCAGTGGGCTGCCTCGGCCAACCTGGTGACCCCGCTGCTCTACTTCCGCCGCGGCGCGTTCCTCGCCGCCGACCTCGACCCCGACAAGCCTCCGGTCACCCTCGAGCAGGTCCACGACGCAGCCAAGGCGATGCAGGCCAAGGGCGTGGCGGCCCGGCCCCTGGCCCTGCGGCTCGACTCGGCGATGATCGAGAACTGGCTCACCGGTGTCGGCGTCAACATCGTCAACCACGGCAACGGACGCGACCAGCGGGCGGACGAGGGCGACATGGCCGGCCCCAAGGCGGTCCAGCTGTTCGAATGGATCCAGACCATGACCGCGGAGGGGCTGCTCGAGCTGATCCCGGCCGCGGCCGACGGTGCCGAACCGACGCCGGCCACCACCCTCCAGACCGCAGCCATGACGATCGCGCCCTCGACCGCGATCAGCGACTTCGCCCCGACCGCGTTGGGCGCCGCCCCCGATCTGGACGTGGCCGCGCTGCCCGGGATCGACAGCGCCGGACACGGCCAGGTGGGTGGCGTGGCCTGGTACCTGACCAAGAACCGGCCGCCCGCCCAGATCGCGGCAGCGTGGGACTTCGTCCAGTTCCTCAACTCGGTACCGAGCCAGGTCACCTGGAACCTCGTCGGGGGCTACCCGCCGTACAACCCGAGGGCCGTGGACGACCCGGGCCTGGTCGAGGCGTGGAGCGCCAGCCGTCGCGGACCCTGGCTCGACACCGCATACACCCAGGTGACCAACCTCGATCCTGCCGGTCCCGGCCCCCTGATCGGGCCCTACCCCAAGGTCCGGGCCGCCGTCGAGCTGGCCATCCAGCGGACGATCGGCGCTACCCGGACCTCCGGTCACCACCATCGCCGACGCCGACCAGGCCATCACCGACGTGCTGGCCGGCTACGACCCCGGCGATCCCTGAGCGACACCCGGTCGACCTCCTCGAGGAGACCTTCGACGCGTGTCGACCATTGACAGGTACGGAAACTCATGGGAAGGTCTGTATCGCCTGCAGCTCGGGCCTCGCCGAGCACCTCGGCCTCACCGACCGCTCGTCGAGAGGCCCTCCCATGGCGCCCGAGCCCACCGTTCGCAGCGCCGCGTCGTCTGCGCCCACCCCGCCCGACCGGTCGCCGGCTGGTCCTCGCGATGGCCATGCTGCTGCTGGTCACCGGTGCCGCGGCCCTCGGGGTGGCCTCGCCACCCGGTGCCGCCGAGGCCGCCGTCACCCCGTCCCGCGGCTTCCGGGCCACCGTGCTCGGGTGGAGCAGCTGGTACGGCAGCTATGCCATGGGGTCGATGGGATCGGCCTGGTGCATCGACCACGGCCTCCGCGCCCCCGATCCCTCGTTCCGGTACGTCGCCGCGGGCGCACCCGACCTCGACGCCCGCACCGGGGCCGCCATCTCGTGGATCGTCACCGCCCACGGAAGCGGCGACGCGCTCGACGCGGCGGCGGTGATGCTGGCAGTGCACGACCTGCGGCGGGCGTCCTATCCCTTCGGCGTGCTCGATGTCGATCGACTCGCCACCCGTGACCTGGCCGGGTTCGGCGGGCGCGAGGCCGAGGTCATCGGCCGGGCCCGAGCCCTCAAGGCCGAGGCCCGAGCCCACGCAGCGCTGGTCGCGCCGTTCCACCTGACGCTGACGCTCACGCCCAGCGGCGAGCCCGAAGGCGAGGAAGGCCAGGCCGGCACCGCGGCACGTGACGTCGACGGTCGGGTCACGGCCCGGCTCAGCGATGCCGGGGGACGCCCGGTGGTGGGAGCAGGAGTCGCGCTCGCCGCCCAGGGAGCCGAGCTCGACGGTGCCGCGAGCGGAGCTACCGGTGCCGACGGCAGCTTCGGGTTGCGCTACCGGGCCGGCGCCGCCGTCCCCGGACAGGCGACGCAGTTCGAGGCGCACGCCATCGCCCCCGATCCGGGGCCCGCCACCTTCGCCTCCTCCACGGTCCGGGCCCAACGGGTGGTCCGCGGCGCATGGCTCGGCCTCGACGCCCGGGTCACCCACACCCCGGCCGTGACGACCACCACACCGACCAGCACCAGCACCCCGACCAGCACCTCGACCACCGACACGACCTCGACGTCCACCAGCACGCCCCCTCGTTCCACGATCCCGCCCGGCTCCACGACCTCGACCACCGGCCCGACGCCCCCGTCTACGACCTCGACCACCAGCTCGACCTCGCCACCCTCGACCTCCACCACCGTCAGGAACGACACGACCACACCGGCCCCGGTGACCAGCACCGTTGTGACCGAGTCCGTTCCGCAGCCGGCGCCGGGTCCGCCGACCACCTCGAGCGAGTCGCTGCCGAGGACTGGCGGCCACACGGCCGGGCTGGGTCCTCATCGGTGCCGGCCTGGTCCTGGTGGGCGCCACGTTGGTGGCTGTGGCTCGGGGATGGGCCCGGTGACCCGGCGGAGCGTTCCCTGGACCCTGGTGCCTGACCAGAGCGGCCTGACTCCCGGCTCCGTCCCCGGTAGATTCGAACGCTGTGCCCACCGATGAACCCGCCGACGCCCCGGCTCCCATCAGCCGCCGGTCGCTCATCGTCGGAGGCGGCCTCGGCGTGGCCAGCGTCGTCGTCATCGGCAAGCTCGTCACCGGCGGAAGCGGGGCCCAACCGGCCAAGGCGGCGCCGTCGGGGCCGTCAGGGGTGGCCATCAAGGACCCGAAGGCCGCCGTCGGTCCACCGACGCTCCAGGGGGCCGATCCGCCACCTCCGACCGACCACGTCTTCGACCGGGTCATCACCGGCGGACGGGTCATCGACCCCGACACCGGCTACGACCAGGTGGCCAACGTCGGCATCGACGGCGCCCGCATCACCTCGATCACCACCGAGCCGCTCACCGGCAAGGCCACGATCGACGCCACGAACCTGGTGGTCTCGCCCGGGTTCATCGATCTGCTGTCCTACGAGCCCAACGACTACGGCGCCTGGTTCAAGATCGGCGACGGCGTCACCACCAACCTCGGCATGCACGGCCTCAACAACACGGCCAAGGGCTTCTTCGAGATGTACGGCAGCACGTCGATGCGCCCGCCGGTGCACTACGGCGGGGCCTTCGACGACTCGTACATGCGCACCTTCCTCAAGGTGAAGACCACGGCGGCATCGCAGGCCCAGATCGACAAGATGGCCGCCCAGGTCGAGCAGTCGTTCGTCGACGGCTACATCGGCCTGAGCTTCGAGCCCGAGTACACCCCGTGGGTCACCGACGACGAGATCAACGCCATGGCCGCGGCGGCCAAGAAGCACGACATGCCGGTGACGTTCCACGTCCGGTACTCCTCGCCCGACGATCAGGGCAAGGACAACGCCACCGCGCTGGACGAGGTGCTGCAGGTGGCTCGCGCCACCGGGGCCTCCGTGCACGTCGACCACATCACGAGCACCGGCGGCACCCACACAATGCCGCAGAGCATCGCCACCCTCGAAGCGGCCCGGGCCGACGGTGTCGACGTCACCGCATGCATGTACGCCTATGACTTCTGGGCCACCACCGCCGGGTCGCCCCGGTTCAGCGACGGGTGGCAGCAGCGCTACCGCATCACCTACGGCGACCTCGCCATTCCGGGCAAGGGCGAGCGCCTCACCGAGTCCACGTTCAACAAGGCCCGCCGGGACAACACCCTTGTTGCCGCCTACGCCATCCCCGAGGAGGACGTGGTCACCGGCCTGCAGACCGACTGGATCATGATCGGCAGCGACGCCATCCTCGAGCCGGCCAACAACAACCACCCGCGTTCCACCGGGTGCTTCACCCGGGTGCTCGGCCGCTACGTGCGCGACCAGCAGGTGCTGAGCCTGCCCGATGCCCTCGCCAAGATGACCATCATGCCGGCCAAGCGGTTCGGCGCCAAGGTCCCCGCCCTGCAGCGCAAGGGCCGCCTGCAGATGGGTGCGGACGCCGACATCACCATCTTCGACCCGGCCACGGTCGCGGACGCCTCCACCGTCGACGACCCGGCGCAGATGGCCACGGGCGTGTCGTTCGTGCTGGTCAGCGGCCAGGTGGTCAAGGAGGGCGACACCCTCAACAAGGATCTCCGCCTGGGCGACCCCATCAAGGCGCAGGTCTGATCCCGGTCGCGTGACGATGCCGCTCGAGATCTCGTGGTTCGCACCGTCGTGCTGGGGCGACACCGCTCGGCTCGGGGTCGACGATCCGACCCGGCGCGCCACCTTCGCCTACAACGCCCGAGTGATCGAGGCCGCCGACCGGCTCGGCTTCGGCAACGTCCTCATCCCGTCGAGCTTCGTGCCGGGTCTGGACCCATGGACACTGGCGGCGGCCATCGGACCGGCCACGTCGAGCACCCGGCTGCTACCCGCGGTCCGCGTCGGCGAGTTCGATCCGCCGATGTTCGCCCGGGCCGCGAAGAACCTGCAGCAGATCCTCGGCGGCCGGCTCACCATCAACATCATCTCGAGCGAGCGGGTCGGCGAGAGCCTGCCGTCGGCCGACCGCTACCGCCGCACGGCGGAGGCCATGGCCCTGCTGCGGGCCTTCTGGTCCGACGACCACGTCGACCACGACGGCGACTGGTGGACCTACGACCTGGCCACCACCGCCACCCGCACCGGCACCTCGCCACCGATGTACTTCGGGGGCACGTCACCCGAAGCTCGCGAGGTCGCGGCCGAGCACGCCGACTGCTACCTGATGTGGATCGAGGGGGTGGATTCCACCGCCGAGCTCGTCGCCGACCTCACCCGCCGGGCCACCGCCCACGGTCGCCGGCTGCGCTTCGGCCTGCGCACCCACGTGATCGTCCGCGAGACCGAGGACGAGGCTCGGCGGGCGGCCGCCGATCTGGTCAGCGAGCTCGACCCCGACATCGGCCGCCGCCTGAAGGAGTCATCGCACGACCATGCCTCCGAGGGCGTGCGCCGCCAGGACGTGCTGCGTTCGGCCGCGGGCGACGATGGCTTCGTCGAGGAGACCCTCTGGACCGGCATCGGCGTGGCCCGCAGCGGGGTCGGCGCGGCCATCACCGGCAGCGTCGACCAGGTCGAGGCCAAGCTGCGGGCCTACGCGGCGTTGGGCATCGAGTCGTTCATCCTCTCCGGCTACCCGCTCGACGACGAGGCCCAACGGGTCGCGGAGCTGCTCCTGCCCCGCTTCGACGTCGGCCCGCTCGACTTCACCCCATCGTGATCTGGGACCTCGGCGGCCCCTCCGCCGCCACCGCCCGCCGACCGCTCGTCGACCCCTCAGGCGAGTGAGCGGGGGGCGGCCGGCGACGCGCACCGCTCGTTGACCGCCAGCGCGGCCAGCACGTCGGCCTCCGCTTCCGACGCCGAGGGCCCGTACGCCGTGATCAGCACACCGAGTCGGCCCGACGCCACGTCGTGCAGGGCCATCACCAGCGATTCGTCATCAGGGTTGCTGGCCCCTTCGAATCGGTACTCGCCGTCGATGTGCACATCACGGACCAGCACCGGGTCACCACCGATGGCCAGCCCGCGCCGGCCGATCTCGAAGTCGGCCTCGTAGCCGGCGGAACGGAGCACATCGAGCTGGGTCGACTCGTGGCGCTGCTGGGACGGAAGATCGTTGCTCATGGAGACCTCCGGAGAGAGGATCAGCCCAGACGCTGGCGGGGGCCGAACGCGTTGTCGGGGAAGGGTACGTCGGGCGCGGCGAGCATCATCACGTGGAAGCCACTGGACGCGGCCCGGAACTCGGTGACCAGCAGCAACGCTGCGGCCAGCGCGTGGGCCGGGGTGACCGCACCTTCATCGAAGCGGCCGGGGACGAGCAGGTCGAGCGCCTCTGACGACGCCAGGTCGACCGGTGGCACCTCGAGCGCGCCCTGCGGGCCGGCGTACTTCACCCGGAGGCCGTTGGCCCGGGCCAGGCGCCCGACCTCGCCGTAGTCGACGTCCCAGGTGAGGTCGGACCGACCGGGCGACCGGTACGGGTCGATGCCGTGGACCTGGTCGTCGCCGTAGACCCGCAAGCGTGACTCGTCGGTGTCGATGCCGTCCATGGTGGAGTCGCCGTAGTCGATGATCACCGCCACCCCGAGGCTGTCGGGCCGGCGCAGGATCTCGGCCAGCCGGGCGATCGTGCCGGGCAGGGCCGGTGCCCAATAGAGGTCGGCCGGCTCGTAGCCGGTGTCGCGCACCTCGTCGACCATCGGCAGCACGCGCGCCAGGTACGGGCCGAGCTGCTCGGGGAACGGCTCGACCTCGCCCTGCTCGTCGAACCACCCCCACGACAGCGGCACCTCGAGCTCGCGAAGGCCGTGTTCGGTCTGCTCCACGTGCACCCGGACGACCTCACCGTCGCGACCCACCCGCAGGCACTCGTGGGCCAGCGCGTCGAGCAGCTCGTTGGCCACGATCACGCCTCGGAACGGTCCGTCCCACTCGAGGGCGGTGGCATCGATCGGACGCACCTCGGCCCGGCCCAGCTCGATCAGGTCGGCCAGGGCCTCGCTCTGACGGAACCGCATCGCCTCGCTGCGGTCGCCGAGCACGTAGCGCAGACCGTCGCGATAGGGCGCCCAGGTCTCGTGCCCGTCGGCCCACACGTACTCGAGCACGTCGCGGGCCAGGCGACCCTCTCCGCCCCCGAGCTCGAGGATGGTGAGCGGGTCGACGTCGGCCAGCCGACCGTCCCACGTCCACTCGTCGACGATGGTGCGCACCGACTCGGCGACCATCCAGCCGAACAGCGGTGACATCCGCTGCGGATAGGTCCAGAAGTGCCCGTCGAAGCCGAACCGCACCTCTCCGGTGCTGTAGTAGCCGGTCTCGGGGTCGTAGAGGCACCGGTCGGCGAAGGCGGCGAAGCTCGACGCCCCGGCCACCTGCGAGGGGTCGGCGGCCCGCACAGGCTCGAGCATCGGCGGGGCATCGGGGTCACCGTCCCAGGCCTCGGTGTAGACGCTGTCGGTGTAGCGCACCGCGTCGCCGTAGGCCCCGAACCAGTTGGCCTCGACCCGCCCGGCCGCCACGTCGTTGCCCCGATCGAGCTCGGCGAAGGTGAAGCCACCCACGGTCGGGTACCCGGCCGCGGCTGCGGCCACCAGCTCGCGCTCGTGCGCTTCGAACGCGGCGTGGTCGTCGAGCACCTCGATCCGCCCGTTGGCCAGCTCCGCCCGGATATCGGGATCGCCCATGGCATCGAGCGCACGGAGGACATCGCTGACAGCCACCACGGGATGGTACCGGTCTCGCCGTCAGCCAGGATCCGGCCGGCCCGGCCGCATCCTCCGTGCACGCGAGGTGCACGGAGGGATGCCGCGCTAGGACCTTCGTGATGATCGTGCTACAACGGCGGTGGCGAACCCGCGGAGGCGAGACCGATGGCTGATTCCCGCAAAGCGATCCATGCGTTCCTCTCCCCCGCTTCGCATGAGGCGTGGCACGAGTTCGCGGCCGAGCACGGCGTGTCGGTGTCCGGGCTGATCGAAGCCATCGCCCTCGACTGGGGTGATCGCCGCGAGGGCGAGGTCTACGACCTGGCCGAGGTCGACGCGCTGTCCCGCCAGGCCCGGCGCATCGATGCCGGCCGGCGCCGACGCTCCCGCCGCTGATCAGCCCGCTCGACCCCGGCATGTCCCGAGGGAGGACGGGTAGGAAGCCCCGTATGCGCGCCGTTGCCCTGAACTGCACCCTCAAGCCCAGCCCTGCCTCGTCGTCGACCGACGAGCTGCTCGACCTCGTGGCCAAGGAGCTCTCCTCGTTCGACATCGAGCTCGACCGTCACCGGGTGGTCGACCAGTCCGTCTCGTTCGGTGTGACGTCCGACGAGGGCGGCAACGACGGCTGGCCCGCCCTTCGAGCCGCGGTACTGGCCTCGGACATCTTCGTGCTGGCCACGCCGATCTGGATGGGCCACCCGAGCAGCGTCGCCCAGATGGTGCTCGAACGCCTCGACGCCTTCCTGGGGGAGACCGACGACCGCGGGCGCATCATCAGCAGCGGGCGGGTCGCGGTCGTCGCAGTCGTGGGCAACGAGGACGGCGCCCACCTGGTCGGCTCGCAGGTCTTCCAGGGCCTGAACGACGTGGGCTTCACCATCCCGGCCCAGGGCATGACGTACTGGGTCGGCGAGGCCATGCACAAGGTCGACTTCAAGGACCTCGAGCACCTTCCCCGCATGGTCAGCCAGGCCACCAGGACGATGGTCGCCAACGCCGTCCACCTGGCCGAGCTGCTCGCCGTCGACGGCTATCCCGAGCCATGACCTCGGCCTCCTGATCGCCGACCCTGACGGAGCAGGGGGCCGCGTTCCGCCGCAACTAGAGGCGGAACAGGAACTGCGTGCCGTTCGGGAACGCCTGCGTCTGACCGATGAGCATCCGGTTGGAAACCTTTCGTTCAGGGCGCCGCCCACCTGGAATGAATCTTCCGGGACCGAGGTCCATATGGCCTACGTCACGTCGCAAACATGCGGTCTCCATGTGGCTCTGGCGATCCTCTGGACGCGGGACCGCGACGCGGGACCAAGATGAACCGTGTAACGCACGTCGGAAGAGGGGGACGGATCGATCGTGGACGAGCTACGAGTGGTGCCCGAGCGACAGCCGGTGCAGGTGGCGACGTGGAGCGAGGTCCCCGACCGCATACCTCTCGGCGCCATGATCGAAGACATCGATCTGGTGATCATCCGGAGGGGTGATGACCACTCGGTGCTCTACGGGAGGTGTGCCCACCGGGGCGCGTTGCTGGCCGACGGGCACGTCGACGGGGACAACCTGCTGTGCGGGCTGCACGGGTGGGACTACCGGATCGACACCGGGGTCAGCGCGTACAACAACGCCGAGTCGCTCCAGAAGTTCACGAGCTGGCTCGACGGCGACCGGCTCCTGGTCGACGGCAACGAGGTGCACGACTACCTCATGTCGCACCCCCAGCCGTTCGACCCCGACGTGTACCAGGGCTACTACCGGGACCCGCACCAGGTGCCGGAGGAGCCCTTCGTCGGCTACATCCACGAGCTGGCCGCCAACGGACTGACCAAGACCGGCCACCACGGCCCGGTGTCGGCCATGGGGGTGTCCCGCGATCTCCTGCCCCACTGGGACAGCATCCAGTTCGTGACGGCGCAGCTGGCGCGACTGCCGCTGCTCGACGAGGTCGAGGTCGGCACCGAGGTCTGCATCGGTCCGAACGCGGACAAGCCGCTGTGGCTCGACATCCCGATCTTCGTGTCGGACATGAGCTTCGGCGCGCTGTCGCAGGAGGCCAAGACCGCCCTGGCCCGGGGCGCCGAGCTGGCCGGAACCGCCATCTGCTCGGGCGAGGGCGGCATGCTGCCCGAGGAGCAGGCCGAGGCCAGCCGCTACTTCTACGAGCTGGCGTCGGCTCGCTTCGGCTGGTCGTGGGACGTGCTGGCCAAGGTCCAGGCGTTCCACTTCAAGGGCGGCCAGGGAGCCAAGACCGGCACCGGCGGCCACCTCCCCGGCGACAAGGTCAAGGGCCGCATCGCCGAGGTGCGGGGCCTGCCCGAGGGCACACCCGCGGTCTCGCCGGCGACGTTCCCCGACTGGCACACGATCGGCGACTTCCGCCGCTTCGCCGACGAGGTGCGCGAGCGGTCGGGCGGCATCCCGATCGGCTTCAAGCTCTCGGCCCAGCACATCGAGGACGACATCGACGCGGCCCTCGAGGTGGGCGTCGACTACGTGATCCTCGACGGACGGGGCGGCGGCACGGGAGCAGCTCCCCTCGTGTTCCGCGACCACATCTCGGTGCCGACCATCCCTGCACTGGCTCGGGCCCGGGCCCACCTCGACCGGCTCGGCCGGCGCGACGTCAGCCTGATCATCACCGGTGGCCTGCGCCACGCCCCAGACTTCGCGAAGGCGCTGGCCCTGGGTGCCGATGCGATCGCCGTGGCCAACTCGGCCATCCAGGCCATCGGCTGCCTCGGCATGCGGGCCTGCCACACGAACAACTGCCCCGTCGGCATCGCAACCCAGCAACCCCACCTGCGGGCCCGGCTGCCCGTCGACGAGGCCGCCCACCGCCTCGACCGGTTCCTGCGGGCCTCGGTCGAGCTCATGGGCGTGCTGGCCCGGGCGTGCGGACACTCCCACCTGAACCAGTTCGCGCCCGCCGACCTCACCACGTTCGACCGGGACATGGTGCACCTCACCGGCATCTCCTACGGAGGGATCGATCCCCGATGACGGACGACGCCTGCCTCGACCGAGCCCTCCGAGACCCACTGGTACAAGGTCGCCGAGCCCGACGAGCTGCCCGACGGTCGGGTCAAGACCGTGCACGCCGGCCACCGGAGCCTGGCGCTCACCCGGGTCGGCGATGACTACGGCGCGCTCGACAACGCGTGCCCGCACCAGGGTGGGCCCCTGGGCGAGGGCTCCATCGAGAAGGGCATGCTGCGCTGCCCGTGGCACGGCTACGACTACGACCCGCTGACCGGGACCCCGCCACCCGGCTTCTCCGATGCACCTGCGTGCTTCCCGCTCGAGGTGCGCGACGACGGCATCTACGTGGAGATCGCCGTCGAGCGGCCGCACGAGCGGACGGTGTCCGACGTCATGGTCGAGACGATGGTCGAATGGGGCGTGTCGCACGTGTTCGGCATGGTCGGGCACTCGAACCTCGGTTTCGCCGACGCCATGCGCCGCCAGGAGGAGGCCGGCCACCTCACGTTCGTCGGCATCCGCCACGAGGGCGCGGCCGCGTTCGCAGCGTCGGCCTACGCCAAGCTCACCGGGCCGACCGGCCGCGTGCTTCGGCATCGCCGGGCCCGGCTCGACCAACCTGCTCACCGGCCTCTACGACGCCAAGGTCGACCGGGCGCCGGTGCTGGCCCTCTCGGGCCAGGTGCCGTCGAAGGTGCTCGGACGAGGTGCCTTCCAGGACCTCGACCTCAACGCCGCGTTCGCCGACGTCGCCGGGTTCTCGCGCACCGTTCTGCCCGACTCGGACCACGGCGAGCTCATGAGCCTGGCCCTCAAGCACGCGATCCTCGAGCGCCAGGTCGCGCACCTGGTGCTGCCCGACGAGGTGCAGGTCCGGCCTGCTGCTGGTGTGCCCGCGTCCCGGCCGATGGGCCGCGTTCCCGACCTCGAGGTCGCGCCACCGAAGGCCGCGCTCGACGATGCACTGGCCCTCATCGCCGGCGCCCATCGACCCGTGTTCGTGGTCGGTCACGGTGCCCGGTTCGACATGCCGGCCGTGGTCCAACTGGCCGAGGCCCTTCACGCGCCGGTGCTCACCACGTTCAAGGCCAAGGGCGTGATCTCGGACCGCCATCCGCTCGGCGCCGGCGTGCTCGGCCGCAGCGGCACCCCGGTGGCCAGCTGGCTCATGAACGAGAGCGACCTGCTGGTGGTGTTCGGTGCGTCGTTCTCGAACCACACGGGCATCGCGTCGTACAAGCCGATCATCCAGGTGGACTACGACCCGATGGCCCTCGGCCGGTTCCATCCAGTGACCGTCCCGGTGCTCGGCCACGTCGGCGTGACCGCCCGCCTGCTCCTCGAAGGGGCGACCGGGACGAACCCCGACCGGCGGGTCGACGATCGGGCCGGGGCTCGCGTCGACCAGCGGCCCGAGGTGGCCGAGCGCTGGGAGATCTGGCGGGCGGAGAAGGCCCGCCGGGCCCTCGATGCCGCCGAGCACGGCGTGAGCTCGGCGGCGATCTTCGCGGCGCTGACCCGCCACGTGGCCGACGATGCGGTCATCGCAGTCGACGTCGGCAACAACACGTACTCGTTCGGCCGCTACTTCGAGTGCGTCGGTCAGTCCGTGCTGATGTCGGGCTACCTGGGCTCCATCGGCTTCGGCTATCCCGCGGCGATGGGCGCGTGGGCCGCCGCACCGGATCGCCAGATCGTCGCGGTCACGGGCGACGGCGGCTTCGGCCAGTACCTCGCCGAGATCACGACCGCGGTGAAGTACGGCATGGACATCACCCACGTGCTCCTCGACAACCACATGCTCGGCAAGATCTCCAAGGAGCAGCGGGCCGGCGCGTTCGACGTGTGGCAGACCTCGCTGCACAACCCCGACTTCGCGGCCTACGCCACCCTTTGCGGCGCCCTCGGCATCCGGGTCGAGCGCGCCGACCAGCTCGACGACGGCCTCACCCGGGCCCTGGCTTATCGCGGGCCCTCGCTGGTCGCCATCACCGCTGACCCCGATCTCATCTGATCTGACGGCGCAGATCGGACAGCAGGATCCGAGCCCGATGACGCTGGTCGGGCACCGACATCCCCCCGGCTGGATCAACCTCGCACCGACGTCGGTCCAACCAGCGACGAACCCGACCCGGCCGCATCCATGCGCCCCTGCGGTCGCACCACTATGAGCAGCAGCACGGCGCCCCGCACCCGGATCTCCGCCGTCGTGTCCTGCAGGCGGACGAACAACGCCGAGATCCGCATGCTGCGACCCGACAGCGCCGACCCGGAACTCCTGGCTCGTCTGTCCGTCCCCGGCCAGTCGTTACGATGCCGAACCGTGGCGGTCGACTTCGAGGATGACAGGGCCCTGGTCGCCGCCCTCCGAGCGGGGGACGAGGACGCGTTCGGCTGGCTCGTCGACCGCTACAGCGGTCCCCTGCGCCGGGTCGCGCTCAACTACGTCTCGACGCCGTCGGTGGCGGACGAGGTCGTGCAGGAGACCTGGCTGGCCGTCATCACGGGCGTCGACCGCTTCGAGCAACGATCCTCGCTGAAGACGTGGATCTACCGCATCCTCATGAACAAGGCCCGCACCCGAGGGGTGCGCGAGCATCGCACCGTTCCGTTCTCGACCTTCGACGACGACACGGTCACCTCGGGCTTCTCGCCCGACCGCTTCCGCCCCGCCGAGGACCCGGAGTGGCCCGGCCACTGGTCGAGTCCTCCCCGCCCGTGGCAGGAACAGCCCCACGAGCGCCTCCAGGCCACCGAGACGCTCGCCGCGGTACGCGATGCGATCGAGCAGTTGCCCCCGAACCAGCGCCAGGTGATCTCACTCCGCGACATCGACGGTTGGTCCTCCGAAGAGGTGTGCAACGTTCTCGGCCTCTCGCAGACGAACCAACGGGTGCTGCTGCACCGGGCCCGCGCCAAGGTGCGAGCCCAGCTGGATTCCCTCCTCGACCCGACCGAGCCATGACCGACTCCGAACCCATTCACCTCGAGCATCCCGACCTCGCGTGCAACCGATTCGTCGAGCTCGTCACCGAGTACCTCGACGGCGCGCTCACGCCTGAGGAACAGGCCAGGGTCGACGAGCACCTCGGCATCTGCGAGGGCTGTACAAGGGTGCTGGCCCAGTGGCGTCTGGTGATCGAGATGACCGGCCGGCTGCGCCACGACGAGGTCGAGGCCATCGACCCGGCGACTCGGGCGTCCCTCATCGCCGCCTTCCGCCGGGCCCGCGGGTAACCGACCGGGCCTATCGGCGGAAGCCGCCTTCGGCGTCGATCACCTGGCCGGTGACCGACGCGGCATCGTCGCCGACCAGCCAGGCCACCACCGAGGCAGCCTCATCGGGGGTCCCCCACCGGCCTCGGGGCAGCGCCGTTCCGACCTCACGGGTGAGCTCGTCGGACGCCCACCCGGTGTCGGTCGGCCCCGGGTTCACGGTGTTGACCGTGATGCCCCGGGCGGCCACGGCATCAGCCAGCGAGAAGGTCATCTGGTGGATGGCGCCTTTGCTGATGGCGTAGGGCAGCTCCGCAGTCATCGGCCCGAGATGTTGGCCCGAGGTGAACAGCACGACGCGTCCACCCGGCCGGGTGTCGTCGTGCTGGGCGGCGAACGCCCGCACGAGCATGACCGAGGCCCGGGTGTTGACGGCCCACGACCGGTCGAGCTCGTCCACCGTGAGGTCCTCGAGGGACTGGTGGGAGCTGCGGGCGTGGTTGGCCACGACGATGTCGACCGGTCCCAGCCGGCGTACGGCGCGCTCCATCAGCTGCTCGGGCGCGCCGGGCTCACCGAGGTCGCACTGGTCGACGGACGGGGCGGTCGCACCGAGCGAGTCGCCGATGGCCTCACCCTCGCCCCACGCCTGTTCACGGTCGTGAGGCGACCAACCCTGGACGTAGACCTCGGCCCCGTCGGCGATCAACCGACGAGCGATGGCGAACCCGATGCCGGCCCGGCGGCTGACGCCCGTGACGAGCGCGGTGCGTCCGCGCAGCCCTCCCATGGCGACATGTTGGCTCACCTCGCGGGTTCACACCTCGGAGTTCGCACGGTCCTCGGCCTTCCGCTCAGAAGATTCCGGGCTCGTCGTGATCCGCGGTCCCCGGGCGTGGCGGACTGCCGGCACCAGGGGGATGTCATGCGCGTCCTCCGGAGAAGAGGAGAAGCCCATGCCCGAACTTTCCCGACGTGTGTTCCTGACGAGCGGAGCCGGAGTTGCCGCCGCAGGGGTAGCGGTCGCCGCGATGCCGAGCATCGCCGCCGCGGCCATCAGCCCCGACGCCGGAGCCGACCCCAAGGCCACCATCGAAGAGCTCAGTGCGGCCGGACCGCTGGTCGTGCACATCCGGGACGCCGCCGCCGGCGAGGTCTCCGTGATGAGCGGCGAGCAGGAAGTCGTGTTCACCGACCCCACGTTCATCTCCCGAGTCGTCGCCGCCGCCAACGGCCGCGCCAGCTGACCCGAACGATCGAGAGGAACAACCCATGTCATCGCATCGCGAGGCTCCGGAGATCTCCAAGGATCCCGTGGCCGACAGCACCGACACCTACGCCTTCGTGTCCCCGGACCGACCTGGCTTCGTCACCCTGATCACGAACTACATCCCGCTGCAGAACCCGGCCGGCGGCCCGAACTTCTTCGAGTTCGGTGACGACGTGTCCTACAAGATCAACGTCGACAACAACGGCGACGGTCTGGCCGACGTCGTGTACGAGTTCAGGTTCACGACCACCGTGGGCAACCCGAACACGTTCCTGTACAACACGGGACCGATCGCTGCGATCAACGACCCGAACTTCAACCGACGCCAGCGCTACACGGTCACCCGGAAGGACGCGCACGGCACCAGGATGCTGGCCAAGCATGTGCCCTGCCCGCCGTGCAACATCGGACCGCGGTCGACGCCGAACTACCCCAAGCTGGCCCGGGCTGCCAACGCCCAGGCCAAGGATGGTCGTCGGGTGTTCGCCGGCCAGCGGCTCGACGGGTTCTACGTCGACCTGGGCTCGGTGTTCGACCTGCTCGACCTACGGCCTTTCCAGAACCTGCACCTCCTTCCGTCGGCGGCGGCGGGCGGCGTCGACGGCCTCCGGGCCTACAACGTCCACACCATCGCCATCCAGGTGCCGATCAGCGACCTCACCGTCGACGGGTCGACCCCCACCGATCCGATGTCGGCCACCTCGGTGATCGGCGTCTGGGCGTCGGCCAGCCGGCAGAAGGCGCTGGTCCGCAACCCGGGTGGCGCCGACACCTCGAGCGGTCCGTGGGTGCAGGTGTCGCGGCTCGGCAACCCGCTGGTCAACGAGGCCCTCATACCGATGACCAAGAAGGACTACTGGAACTCGCTCGATCCGGCTGCCGACTCGGAGTTCGCGCAGTACGTCGACCAGCCCGAGCTGGCGGGACTGATCCCCGCGCTCTACCCGGGCGTGTTCCCGAACTTGGCGGCCTACACCAAGCCGCGCGCCGACCTCGATGCCATCCTGCTCACCGGCATCCCGGCCGGGATCATCCCCGGGTTCCAGAACTTCACGGGCACGACCAAAGCCGATGAGCTGCGCCTGAACGTGGCCATCCCCCCGTCGTCGAACCCGAACAACCTGGGCATCATCGGCGGCGACCTGGCTGGGTACCCCAACGGCCGGCGCGTCGCCGACGACGTGTTCACCATCGAGCTGCGAGCGATCGCCGGGGCGACCATCCCGCTGGTCGACCCGACGTTCACGCCCGATGGGGCGGTGGCCGTGGTGACCGACGGGGTGAACCCCCCGGGCAACGTGTCGTACCTCGACTCGTTCCCCTACCTCGACCATCCCAAGGGTGGCTTCGAGGTGGTGCCCCCGTCATGACCACCGCCGAGCACGTCGATCACCACGTCCACGACCACGGGCACTCGAACCAGAGTCCGCAGCTGGGCGAGCACGAGGCCGGGCTTCCTCCACAGGGCGGTCCGGTCGTGGTAGACATCGGCGGAGACGTGGGCGCGCTGATCGTGCGGCTCGACCACGAGCTGCTCGGCCACGAGCTGCACCTCCGCCAGGACGGATGGTCCCACACCGTGCACACGGGGATCTGGGACCGCCCGCTGGGCGACCATCTGGTCACCGTCGCCGTGTACCCGGCCCTCGTGCAGGGGACCTACGAGATCCTGGACCGGGACGGGAGCGTTCGGCGCACCGTAGCCATCGAGGGCGGCCAGGTCGCCGAGCTCGACCTGCGCGGCTGAGGGGCCCCGCAGGACGGGACCGTGCCGGGTCGGATCATCACCGATCCGGCACGCGCTCCCGCGGGAACGATCACGACCGCTCGGCCGCCGCCATCGACGCGATCACCACGGCGGCGGCGCTGCGGGCCATCGTCGAGTTCGACGCGCACCTCTCCCCCGGGTCTCCTAGCCCAGCCGGGTCAGTGCTCGACCCAGTCGTTCGAGATCGTCGTCATCGGTGAAGTAGTGCGGCGACACCCGAACGGACGGCAGCACCTCGCGACGGGCGCCGTCGACGGGTGAGCCCCCGGCCGGGTTGACCCAGACGTTCACGCCCCCGGCGCCGGTGCGGGACCGGATCTCGTCAGGATCGAGTCGATCGTGCACGAACGACACGATGCCGACCGCGTCGGGGTCGAGCAGGCGAACACCCTCGAGCTCTCGGAGCAGCGCGAGCACGTCCGCGCTCCGGTCCCGCACCAGCCGGGCGATGGTGTCGAGCCCGAACGCGGTGGCGATCCGGGCCGAGACGCCCAACCCGAGCCGGCCCGCCAGGTCGGCCTCGAACGAGTCGAACCGCCGGGCGCCCGCGGCCAGGGCGAAGGGCGGGTCACCGTCGGGGTCGACCGCGCCGATCGCCGGAGTGAGCGGCACGAGCTGGCCGGCCAGGGTCGCTTCGACGTACAGCGCCCCAGTACCGCGGGGACCGCGGAGGAACTTGCGGCCGGGGGCGAAGGCCACCTGGCCGCCGATGGCACCGATGTCGATCGGCATCTGCCCAAGGGTCTGGGCCACGTCCAGCGCGTAGACCGCGTCGTGATCGGCCAGCACCCGCCCGACGGCGTGGACGTCGGTGACGGTGCCCACATGCGTGGGCATGTGTGTGATCGCAACCAGGCGGGTGCGGTCGTCGAGGGCCTCGGCCAGTTGGTCGGCGTCGATGGCGCCGTCCGGTCGGGCCGGCGCGACATCGACGACGACGCCCCGGGCCGAGCGCAGCGCCATGAGAGCCGAGTGCACCGTGGCGTAGGTGAACTGGTCGACGAGCACCCGGTCGTCACGACCCCAGCCGAAGGACTCGGCCATCGCCCAGACGACGAGCTCCGCTGCACGGCTCGCGCTCTCGACCACGACGACATCGTCGGCCCCGACCCCAGGGCCGAACAGCGGGGCCAGCGCGTCCGGTACCGCAGCCAGCTCCTCGGCCACCCGGGCTGCGGCCTCATAGGCACCGATCTCGGCTTCGAGCTGCAGGTGGGACCGCATCCGCTCGAGTGCGTCGGCCGGCAGCAGCGATGCACCCGCGTGGTTGAAGTGGGCCCGGGTGACCGCGAGGCCCTCCCGGGCCTGGGCGACGAGAGCAGCATCCGCAGCGGCGAGCATCGGGCCATTCAAGCCGGGACCAGCAGGCGGAGCCGGGCATTTCGCCCTTCACCCGGCGCTGATCGCCCGCTCATCGGCTGCTCACATCAGCATCCGACCATTGAGCTGTTCACCTTCCCTCCTTCTCGAACCGAGTCCGCCCATGTCCCCGTTCCCCGCCCCCGAACAACCACCCGCCAGCTCCGCTCCGCCGTTCGCCCCGACCGGCCGTCGCAGCGGTCCCCGGGCTGCGGCCTGGGAGGACATGCGCCGTCGGCGCCACACCATGCGCACGACGCGGTGGGTCATGGTGGGCATCGGCCTGGTCGGTGGGCTCCTCCTGGTCGCCGTGGGCGCCACTCTCGTCGGGGCCATCGTCGCGGGGATGGCCGTCGCTCGCGCTGTGGTGATGCTCGTCATGACCCGCAAGATGCGCCGACGACGACCCTGACCGGATCCCCGCCGGACCGACGGAGGGTCATCCGAACGGTCAGAGTGACCGGGCGCTCACGAGGTGACCGAGAACACTGGCTGGCTCGTTGACGCGACCGACGCGGCGTCGGACAATTGCAGTGACCCAGCCCGAGCACGCGAGGTGCGATCGGACGGGACCAGTGGAAGGCACCGAGGCGACATCGAAGCGATGTGGGTGCGCTCCCCCACCATCCCCGGTTGGGTCCGTGTACTGGAGGTGGACACGTGGGTTCAGGGCGAAGCTTCAGACGGAGTGCGGGGATCGATCGAATGCGGTCGATATGGCTGTTGTCGGACTGCAGGGCGAACGAGATCCGGCTCATCCGGTCGCTGTGCACGCCGGTCGACGTCCCCGGGGGCAAGACGCTGGTCCGCCAGGGTGACCGCAGCACGCAGTTCATCATCAACGCCCGAGGGACGGCGGTCGTCTCGCTCGACCATCGGCCGGTCGCGCTGATCGAAGCGGGCTCGTTCTTCGGCGACATGGCGCTGTTCGGGGCCGGCGTCCACCGAGCCACGGTGACCTCGGCCACGCACATGGAGCTGCTCGTCTTCGGCCAGCGGGAGAGCATGGCCCTCGTCCAGACGCACATTCCCTCGGTGCGGGAGAAGATCGACTCGATCCTGGCCGAGCGGAACCAGGCCCTGGCCGAGTTGGCGCGCCACCCGCAGCACGCCGCCCCTCTCGACCAGCTGCGTGAGCTCCCGGCTCTGCAACGATCCGCAGTCTGAGGAGCAGCTTCCACCGAGGCGAACGAACCACCGAAACAGTGGTGAAATCGCTCCAACTCATCCCCGCGACCGCCGCACGGCACAGCAGGAGAGCACCCCCAACGGGATTTGAACCCGTGCCGCCACCTTGAAGCCCGACCAGGACCATCCATCTCGTGGGTCCGGGTGCGGTTTGTGCTGCTCAGGTCTACCGCCGAGTCCAGCGCGTGCCCTCCCGTGTGGGCCTGTGGACGAGAGTTTCGTGACCAAATCCGTGACCATTTTGGAGTGACGTACGCGGGGGCGTTCAGCCGAAGGCGGCGGCTTCGACGACGGAAGCTCGTCGGCGCTCGGCATCACCGAGTCCATCGATCCGAAAGCGGCACTCGCCGCGTGCAACGAGCGCGGCCTGCGCGAGCGCTCGGCAGAACTCACGATCCTTCTCGCGTCCTGCCGCGGCCTTCGCGACCCAGAGATCGTGGCGTTCGAGGCACCAGCCCACGACCTTCGGCTCTGCCTCCTCGCAGACGAGCGGTACGAGTCGATCCCGCCATCCATCAGTCAGAACCGCGGTCGCGGTCTCGACGCCCTGGGCGTAGTAGCCGAAGGTCTGATGGAACTGCGAGCCCTCACCGATGGCACCATCGATGAGGTCGGCCAGATGGGATTCGTCCAGACCGAGATCGATTCGAGCGATCCGCGAGTCGACGGCGAGGTCCGCCTCGACCGACAGGGTCGCTTCGGCCGGCAACTCCCAATCGGGATAGCTCGCGAGGATCGCCTGGCTGCCGATGACGACGAGGTCCGAGACGTCGACGATCGAGGAAGCGGCCCGCAGCAGGTGCTCGAGTTGGGCACGCCTCACGCCGGCTGCTCCCGTGGCTCGAAGGCCTCGGCCACCGCGAGCGCAGCCGAGCGCTCGCCGTCGGTGAGAAGTCCCGCGAAGGGTGTCATCTGGCGCATGTCGTGGCCGTGCTCGCTCTGGTCCAGCAGCACCGAACGAACCGAACCCGGGCCGTCGTCGAGCAGCGATCGCCACTCGGCGAGCAATCGACCCGACGAGTTCGAACCGACGACCTCGTCCATCTTCGACAGGTTCACCTCCGCCAGGTGACGTGCCGCGGTGAAGTCTCGCTCGACCGCGGCAGCTGTGGCAGCGGCCATGGCCAGGCTTCGGCGCTCGCGCCGGGCCCGAAGGTGGAACCCTTCGTCGAGCGGGACGAGCCGTACGTCGAGCCGGTAGCCCGCGCTGTTCGCGATCCGCTCGAGGGTCAACAGGCGCGGCTCCTTCGTGCCGGTCTCGTACGCCGCGATCGTCGGGCCCGAGGTCCCGGCGCGCGACGCGAGGAGCCGTTGCGACATCCCGGAGTCGCGACGCATCCGACGGATCAGTCCATGGCTCTCGGTCGTGGAGTTCATGCGGGCCTCGATCTGCTATCTGAACAGATAGCAGACTACCGGGCGCGACCGACCGAGGCAACGGGAATCGGCGCAGACGCTGAAGCGCGGCCCCCGAGGGTCCATCAGGGCGAACGAACCGACCACCGAAACGGTGGTGGAGCTGCCCCGATCCATGGCCGATTGCTGACCCGCGACCGCCGCGGTACAGCACGAACGAGCACCCCCAACGGGATTTGAACCCGTGCCGCCACCTTGAGAGCCCGACCGGAACCGTCCATCGCGTACGGCCCGACGTGGTTCCCGCTGGTCAGGTCCACCGGCGAATCCAGCCCTTGCCCTCCCGTGTGGGCCTGTGGGCCAGAGTTCGTGACCAAATCCGTGACCATTTGATCTGGCGGGTCGGCGCCCGGACCTCGACCCTCTCGACGCGTCGCGCCTCAGTTCAGCTCTCGATCGAGCAGGTCGATCCACTCCGCGACGAACCTTCGCAATGCGGCGGGATCGGCGAGGGCCCTGATGTCGTCATCCTCGAAGCGCTCGAGTGTTCCGAGCATCCCGATGAACACGACGATGTCGAAGCCTTGGTCGATCTCGGCCGCGAGGCGCAGGAGCTCCGCTCGGCCGTACCGGTCGGCGACGTGGGCGACATCGACGAAGTCACGAAGCGCCGCTCGATCGAACAGTGCGAGCACCTTCCGGGCGGCGAGCTCCTCAGCCGGGTAGGCAGGGCCGACCGGCGTTACGGCCACCTCCGAGAGCGGTCCCGCATCCCGGGCGAGGTCGACCAGCAGGCTTCTCCCAGCGTCGGCGGTGATGACGAGTCGGCGGAACGTGGGCGAGTCCTGGACCCGCTCGGTCACCCAACCGCGCCCCTGTGCCGCCCGCTCGAGCCCGTCACCCGCAACGCCGACCGACGCAGTCGCGGCGAAGAGGTCGATGTCCTCGGTTGGTCGCTCGGAAAGTCCCACCGCTACCAGCCCGGCACCGCCCGCCAGGATGAACCCATCCGAGGTGGGCAGGGAGAAGAAGAGCCTGAGCACGTCCACCTGGAGGTCGTTGAGCGCGGAGTCAGGCACGGCCCCGAGCCTTGTCGATCACCGGTTGCCAGGCCGCCCGAATCGGTCGGGGCAACACCAGGTCGTCCCATCCGTCGACCAGGAGCGCACCGTCGACGTACCGTTCGATGTCCGCGCGACGGCCCTCCCGAAGGATCGCCTCGTACACCCGCAGCCGTGGTCCCCGTCTGGCGAGGTCGACCGTCCGATCACGGCTGGACCAGTCGATGTGCAGCGGGAGCACCACTGTGGCGATGGCGTCGCCGGTGGCCAGCCTGGACAGCTCGTCCGGCACGTAGGCGACTCGGCCGCGTCCGGCCGGAACCTCAGCCCATCGAGGCGAGCGCACGACCTCGAGATGGTGACCGGCCGCGCCAAGGACCCGCTCGAGCGTCTCGAGGGTCGGCGAGACCCGGCCGTGCTCGTAGGCCGACAGGGTGGGCCGAGATGTGGACGACCGACGAGCCAGCTCGGCCCGCGTCAGTCCCTCCCGTTCGCGGGCCTCGGTCAGCAGATGTTCGGCCATCGCCATATCGTATCTGATCTGATACGGAACGAGAAGCGCCGAGGTTTGTGCTGTGAACGACGCGACCCCTGACAGGTGGCAGGTGGTGCATCCGGCCGGCGATCCGCACGGGGGCGCGCCAGCGGGACGACAATCCACCGAAACGGTGGCGGAGGACGCCCAGCGACCGCCGCGGGGCACAGCAAGAGAGCACCCCCAACGGGATTTGAACCCGTGCCGCCACCTTGAGAGCCCGACCGGGATGGTCCATCGGGTACCTGACGGTGCCGTTCGTGCTGCTCAGGTCGGCCGGCGCAGTCCAGTCCGTGACGCTCCCATGTGGCCCCGTGGGCCAGAGTTCGTGACCAAATCCGTGACCATTTTGGTCTCGGTCCCGGCGGACCAAGGCCCATCCAGGGGCATCGAAGCCGTGGCCGAAGCCGAAGCTCGGATCAGGGGCTCAGCGTGAACCCGTCGACGTGGGCCGGTCGGACGACGTGGAAGTGGCGATGGTCAAGGGTCGCGACCCTCGACCACGCCGTGGCGTTCGGCAAGAGCGATGACCGACGCGTCGGTGGTCCCGAGCGCGAGATCGGCGTACTGCTCGATGAGCTCCCGCACCCGCTTCCAATCGGCGATCGTGAGTGCCTCGACCACGAGGCGACCCTCGACGACGTCGGCAACCAACGCTGACTCGCCCGCAGTTCCGACCTGGCGGTTGATCAGGAAGGCCTCCTCGGCGATCACGAGCGCGGTCGTCACCAGCGAACCTGGCGCGGACTCGAGGAGCGACCGACACGCGTCGTGGTCAGGGTCATCCCGGTCCGCCGTCGCCACCAACGGCCCGGTATCGACGATGAGCACCGGGTCAGTCGTGTCCGAATCCGTCGGCGAGAAGTTCATCGGCGTCGCGGGCCCGGCCACGACCACCGCCCGAAGAGCCGACCCCGGAGATGGCCAGACGACGGCGAGGATGCAGAGGCTCGGCGACCGACTCGGCGATCAGCGAGTCGATGCTCACGTTGCGGCGAGTCGCCTCAGCACGCAATGCGTCGAGCAACTCCTCGGAGAGATCCACGGTCACCGACATGGCCGACAGTCTAGGGAACCGTTCCGGCGCGATCACGGGCTTCTCCTGCGTCCGACGTCAGCACTTACGAGGTCCGCTCGGCCCGAGTCCCTTCGCTGCTTTGCTTTCGGTAGTGCCATGCTTGGACAGTCACCGCCCGCTGACCAGCGCCAAGAGCACTCCCAACGGGATTGAACCCATGCCGCACCTTGAGAGCCAGACCAAAACCCACCCGCCGTCACCATAGACATTGGATCCATGGCTAACGGCAGTCATGAACACTGGTGTAGGCCATCGATCGCTGACCGGCAGGGTCATTCTTGTTGAGGGGTTTGTTGTAGCGGACCCCTTCACGCATGCGGGGGGAACCCCTTGAATCCGTCTGGGAGATACCGGCCTTCTACTGCCTCCCGAAGCTGCGCGGTCGAGCATCGACGGCAATCGGGGCCTGTCAACGCGGTCTCGACGATCGCCGGATCGATCACCACCCAGGACGAGCTGACGACGCCCGGCAAGTACAGCGGGAAGTCGATGACCTCGCCATCGTTGAGCTCAACGACTGTGCCGTGCGGACCCCGCCGGGCTCTCCGGACTGAGCGCAGATAGAGTCGGGCGGTGCTCACTCGTCGAACTTCGATGAGGCCATCCCCGACTGGCGGTACGAATGCGGAGGGCGAACACGGCCCCTGCCCAGGCCAAAGCCAACACCGTCGCGTTGATGGCCAAGCGGGGCGGCGAGAAGGGTTCCGCAAGGAACAGCAGTGCGCTCACCGTCAGTAGCACTGGGGCCACGAGAGTGAGCCCGCGCGCCAAGATGCCCGGCCTATAGGTCACCCTGGCCACGGATGGATCGGCTACCACGGCGGCCACTGCAGCCAGCTTCCCAAGGCTTGGTCGGGCGAGAGGCTTCGCACCCAACCCCCCCAAGATAGGCACTCGTTGTTGTCGACCACGTAGCCAACCGTCGCGGTGGCGACATACCCGAGCCCGATTGCGCCGACGCACACCACCAGCGACCCGCCACCCGTGACTACGGCACCGACAGCACTAGCCGCGCACGCAGCTCCAACGATGCTCGTGGCGAGGTAGGGGACTGTCCGGATAACGGTGTAACTGGTGTTGGCGGTTGTCATTGGTCTGGGGGAACAGTCGGCCTTCGAAGGTGACGGCGAAGGCGTTGAGTGCTGGCTTCCATCGGTTCATCCAGCGCTCGGCTCCTCTGCCGGTGGGGTCGAGGGATCTGACGACAAGGTAGAGGCACTTCAGGGCGGCCTGCTCGTTGGGGAAGTGTCCCCTGGCTCGGGTCGCTCGGCGCATCCGCGCGTGGAGGCTCTCGATGGCGTTGGTCGAGTAGATCACCCGGCGGATCTCGGGGGTGTAGTCGAGGAACGGCACGAACTCGCTCCACGCGTTCTCCCACAGGGTCCTGATCGCCGGGTAGCGGTCAGCCCAGGCGTCGCAGAACTCGTCGAAGCGTTCTCGGGCTTCGGCTCGTTGACCGCGGTGTAAACGGGCCGAAGGTCGCGGGCCATCGCGTCCCAGTGCTGACGGGCCGCGAGCCGGAACGTGTTGCGGATCAGGTGCAGCACACAGGTCTGCACGATCGCCAACGGCCACGTCGCGCCGATCGCGTCGGGGAGGCCCTTGAGCCCGTCGCACACCACGATGCACACATCAGCGACGCCACGGTTCCTGATCTCGGTAAGCACCCCGAGCCAGAACTTCGCGCCCTCCCCACCGGCCGATGCCCAGATCCCCAAGATGTCACGTTTGCCTTCGACGGTGACCCCGATCGCGGCGTAGAAGGCCCGGTTGGCGACCTGGCCGTCACGGACCTTGACGTGGATCGCGTCGATGAACACCACCGGATAGACCACGATCGAACGGCCGGATGAACCAGACGTCATCTCCTCGAGGACCGCGTCGGTGATCTTCGAGATCGTCTCCTTCGACACCTCGGCCCCGTAGACCTCGACGAGATGCGCCGAGATCTCGCCGGTCGTGAGCCCCTTCGCGCACAACGAGAGCACCATCGCGTCGACACCTTCGAGACGCCGTTGCCGTTTGCGGATCGTCACCGGCTCGAACGTCCCGCCCGATCGCGGGGAACGTCGATCTCGACCGGGCCGATCTCGGTGAGCACCGTCTTGGCACGGGTGCCGTTACGCGAGTTGCCACCATCACGGCCTTCGACCGCGTGCTTGTCATAACCGAGATGCTCGCTCATCTCGACCTCGAGCCCGGTCTCGAGCACCCGCTTCGTCAACTCGGCCAACAACCCGCCCGGCCCCACCAGACTCACCCGGTCGGCCCGCGCCTCCTCCACCAGCTGCTCGGCGAGCTCCCGACGAGCGTCACCGAGCGGATCCGCCGGCGGCGGCAACACCTCCTCGACCATCTCTTCGTCAACCAGCTCCACATCAGACGATCAGTCACTGCCTGTCCTTTCGGGCCAGAGCCCGCTCGGGATCCAGCCTGTCAGGCCAGCCCAGTTACACCGTTGATCTGACACTCCCCGCCTGGCTGCGTGCAGCCACGAGACCGTGCGATACGACCTGACCAACGACCCGACCTACGACCAGGTCGCTCGGCGCGGCCGGGTTCCACTCACGTCACCGTGGAGGACCACATCGCCTCGATCTGCCGGAGCGAAGCGAGTTAGGGCGTGTCGACGTCCGGAGGTCGCGGCGGCTCGGGCAGCAAATCGCTGAGGAGCTCGGCGGCCTCTCGGTCGGCCTCCGGCACGAAATGGCTGTAGGTGTTGAGCGTTGTCGACGGGCTGGCGTGACCGAGGCGGGTCGCCACCGTCCGGACGTCGACGCCGGCGCGATCAGCTGCGTCGCACGTAGTGACGCAGATCGTGCAGACGCACGTGTGGCAGGTCGGTCCGGTAGCGAACCCAGGTGAACCGACGGAGACGCTGTCGGGCCGCCACGGGCGAGCGCCGTCGGGCTCGTAGGAGAACACGAACGCATCGGGCGAAGAGCTCGACCCACAACCGTGGCCTTGTCCTCGACCAGAGCCCGATGCTCCGCGAGGTGGCGCGGTGCCCGCGTCGATGGCACGCGGCGCACCCGGTCGGTCTTGGTCTCCTTGACCACGATGCCGTCTCGAGTGAGGACCGCCGACGACCGCACCTCGACGCACCGAGTAGTCGTTGCGGAAGCTCGGTCCACCGGAGACCGCACAGCTCACCCCGTCGTGCGCCAACGATGGCGGCCGAGCCGGAGGTACACGAAGAAGTCGGGGGCCTCACGCTCGGCGAAGTCGAGGAGCTGGGCCAGCTCCTCGGGGGTGGGTGGTGTCGGCTCCTTGCGTTTGCCCTTCGGTGCCTGTGCGTTGAGCGGCCGGGTTGATCGGCGAGCCACTCCCACCGCACACCCTGCTGGAGGGCAGATCGGAGGATCTGGTGGAACTTGCGGACAGCTGCGCTGCGGCGAGGGGCTTGCCCGACGAGTACCCGACCAGCTCGAGCGCGCGGCGTAGAACGCGTCGAGGTGCGAGGCCTTGAGCTGGGCGAGCCTCTTCGAGCCGAGCGTCGGGACGAGCACGTTGTCGATCGATCCGGCGAGTTCTCGAGGGCGGTGCGGGGCGACCAGTCGTGCCTCGTTGGCCTCGAACCAGGCGTTGAGCAGATCGGTGAGGTTGGCGTGGGTCCGAGTGACTCGACCTTCGGCGATCTCGGCGAGCAAGGCGTTGCGGACCACCTCGGCCTCGCGCTTGGTGCCGTGCACGGTGCGGGTGAGCTGGCGACGCTTGCCGGTGATGGGGTCGATGCCGGCATCGACGACGACCCGCCAGCGAGTCGCCCCGCTTGGTGATGTGACCCGACGCCATGGCCACGACGGTAGACCGCGCCGTGACCATTTCGTGACCATTTCGTCGACCTGCGGGAGCACCTTGTCGGCACAGCGCCGCTGACCTGCACTTCTGGAGCACCCCCAACGGGATTTGAACCCGTGCCGCCACCTTGAGAGGGTGGTGTCCTAGGCCGCTAGACGATGGGGGCCGGACAAGCCGGGTCATCATAGCGAGTCGTCCCCCATCGGCCCAAGGCGGGTTTCCACCCCGATGCAGACGGCGTCGGCCCCACGCCGGTGGTCACGCGCCGAGCTCGAACCACACGGTCTTGCCGGGCGGGGTCGGCTCGACGCCCCAGCGATCGGCGAGGGCCTCCACGATCATGAGTCCGCGACCGGTCGGGTCGTCGTGGTGAGGCCGACGGGCCCGGGGCTCGCCGTCGGCGCCGTCTCGCACCTCGACCCGCAGTCGGTCGGGGCTGAGGTCGAGTTGCAGCGTCACGTCGGTCACGGCGTGGGTCACCGCGTTGGCGACGAGCTCGCTGACCAGCAGGCGAGCCGTCTCGAAGCGCTCACCGTCGACGGACCAGTCGGCCATCGTCCGCTCGGCGAACCGGCGAGCTGCCGTGGTGCTCTCGAGGTCGGCACCGAAGGAGACCGTGGCGTTCACCGCTGACCACCGTACCCAGCGTCCCCGGTCGACCTGATGCATGGCGTGTGCAACCGGATCCAGGCCGGATGCCATGGCCGGAGGCATGGATCGGTCAGGAACGGGGAAGGTGCGTTCCAACCAGCAAGGAGCCAGGCTGTGCCTGTCGAGCAAGTCGCCATCACCGTCACCGCAGAGACCGAGAGCATCTCCGTCGTCCGCCACTTCGTGACGTCCGCGTGCCACTTCCTGGGGACGGATGCCGACATGGAGGTGGTGGCGCTGCTCACCAGCGAGCTCACCGCCAACGCGGTCGATCTGGGGGTCGGCGAGGTAGTGGTCACCGTGCGATGCATAAAAGGTCGCCTCCGGGTCGAGGTGCACGACTTCGGCTACGGCATGCCCCAGGTGCTCCATCCGGGTGCGGTCGACCAGGGAGGCGGGCGGGGCCTGATGATCGTCGACCAGCTGGCCGACGACTGGGGCGTCGATCAGTTCCTGCCTGGCAAGATCGTGTGGTTCGAGATGGCCTCGACCGTGCGAAGCGGGGAACCCCTTGACCGACGAGTCCCCTGAATCGCCCGAGGGACCTGAGGCGCCCGAAACGACTGGACAGTCCGACTCCCCCGAGCAGGCCGCGTCGCCCGGCGGTTCCGGGCAGCCTGAACCGGAGCGCAAGCCGCTGCCGAGGTGGCTGGCCCGCATCGATGCGTGGCAGCGGACCCGCGCGGTGCCGTCGTTCCTGGTGGCGGTCTCCCGCAAGTCCGGCGACGACCGGGCTCGGCCGCTGTCGGCGTTGATCGCGCATTACGCCTTCTTCTCGATCTTCCCGCTGCTGCTGGTGCTCGTCACCGTGATCGGGTGGGTGCTGTCCGACCATCCCGCGCTGCGCCAGGAGGTGATCGACTCGACCGTGGCCCAGTTCCCGGTGATCGGAGCCGACCTGACGGGCAACGTCGGTGCGATCGAAGGCAGCGGCATCGCCCTGGCCATCGGCCTGGTCACCGCGCTGTGGGCCGGTATCGGCATGGGCCTCGGGCTGCAGTACGCGTTCGACACCGTCTGGGCGGTTCCCCGGGTGGAGCGCTCGACGGCGGTGGCCGCGCGCGCATCCGAGCCCTGGGCTCGGTGGCGATCCTGGCCGTCGCACTGGTGGCCGGATCGGGCGCCGCTGCGTTCGTCGGCGGCGTCGGCGGGATCCCTGCCGTCGGCCGGATCGGCGTGGCAGTCGTGGCGCTCGCTGTCGTGGCCGCCGCCATCCTCGGCGTGTTCGTGGTGCTGACGCCAAGCCAACCGTGGTCTCGACTCTGGGTGGGAGCGCTGGTGGCGACGGTGGGCTGGGCCGTCCTGCAGGTGATCGGCGCCTGGTTCGTCGGGCGGGTGGTCAGCAGGGCCGGCAACACGTACGGGGTCTTCGCGGTGGTGATCGGGCTGCTCGTGTGGCTTTCGCTGCTGGCCCGAGCCCTCGTCATCGGGGCGGAGGTCAACGCGGTGCTCCGCTTCCGCCTGTGGCCGCGTGCGTTGCTCGGCCCACCGATGGACGCCGAGCCGACCGCGGCCGATCTGGCCGTCTACTCGTCGAAGGACTCATCGCTCAGCTCGCCCCGGAGATCGACCAGCGTCCGACGGATGATGCGCGACAGGTAGGACTGGCTGACCCCCATGCGCTCGGCGATCTCGGGCTGGGTCAGGTTCTCGAAGAACCTCAGCCGGATGACCTCGCGCTCACGGTCGGGCAGCGTGTCGAGCAGCTGGCGCACCACGATCTGCTGATCGACGTCGTCGTAGCCGGCGTCGCCGACGCCGAGGATGCGATCTCCGAGGGCGCCCGCATCCGCGTCGCTGCCCATCGGCTGATCCGTGCTCGTGGCCTGACGGGCGACCCCCGCCTCGAGCGCCTCGATCACGTGGTCCTCGCTGGCGTCGACCTCGACCGACAGCTCGGCCATCGTGGGCGCCCGACCCAACCGGTGCGTCAGCTCCTCGTCGGCCCGGCGCAGCTGGAGGTGCAGCTCCTGGGCACGGCGGGGCGGCCGCACCGACCACGTGCGATCCCGGAAGTAGCGCTTGATCTCGCCCTCGATGGTGCGACTGGCGAAGGTCGAGAACGCCACCCCCATCTCGGGGTCGAACCGATCTACGGCGTGGACGATGGCCAACAGCGCGACCTGGCGCAGGTCGTCCTCGGGCACCCCGCGGCGTCCGTAGCGCTTGACGAAGTAGTCGGCCGAACCGCGGTGCTGCTCGACCAGCTGGTTGCGCAACCGACGGTCGCCAGTGCGCCGGTACTCGACGAACTGCTCGAGGGACATGGGCCGACGCGCTCAGACCGGGAGGTCGGATCGCTGCTTGACCAGCCGGAACCGCCGGCCGTGCTGGTCGCCGTCCAGGCTGAAGTCGTCCGCCGTCATCGACAGCAGCTCTCGGGCCACCGGGTGCAGCGCCGGCGGAGGGCCGGGATGATCGCACCGACCCTCGATCTCGAGGCGGCCGTCGCCGATGCGATAGGCGATCTCGAAGTCGATCCCGGGGTCCGCGTCCTCGATCAGCGCCGCACACATCTCGTCGACCGCCACCCGCAGGTCCTCGACGTCCTGCAACCCGAACCCGAGATCACCGGCGATGCCGGCGGCGGTGAGACGGGCGATGCGCAGAAACCGGAGCTCTGCGGGGATCGACAGACGGATGACCGACTCACCGGTCGAAGCCTCCGTCTGCGGTGCGTCGGGACCGGCGGTCATGCCAGGTCGACGTGATCGGCCAAGCCCGTGATCTCGAGGAGTCGACGGGTGTTGTCGGTCGGGGCCCGCAGCACGAGCCGGCCACCCCTGTCGTCCATAACCTTGTGGGCCGAGATGATGACCCGCAGTCCTGACGAGTCGATGAACTGCAGTCCGGCGACGTCCAGCACGAGCGACGAGGTGCTGTCGGTCACGGTGTCGTCGACAGAGGACCGCAGGATGGGGGCGGTATGGGGATCGAGCTCGCCGACGAGCACGAGGACGACCTCATCGCCCTGCGATGCGACCTCGACGGTCAGTGGTTCTTCGAGTTCAGGCACGGTCGGATGGTAGCGATCGATCAGAGATCGATCTGACCCTCGCCGACGACGTCGGCGCCTCGCTCGATGGCTTCCTCGTAGGCCTCGGCCGACTCCGGCGGAACATCGGGGTTGCGCTCGGCAGCAGCCTCCTCCTCGGCAGTCGGTGCCCGATCGGCGCTGTGCCCGGCCTGCGCGTCGCGCTCGTCGGCCTCGACTGTCTCTTCGGTGACCCGCCCGGTGGTGTCGTCGTTGGTGCTCATGCGTCCGCACCTACCCCGTCATCCACCGGGCAGACCACCCGGAACCCTTTTTCTCGAACCCGTCCGGGCCAGCCGATTCGTGCCGCCGGACCGGTTCGAGACGTACTGCGTGCGGTCAGTCTCGGTGGACCGCGTCCTTGACCTTGTCGACTGCGTCGCCGACCTTCTCCTTGACCTCTCCGGCCACCCGGTCGACCTTGCCCTCGCGCTCGAGGTCCTTGTCGCCGGTGACGTCGCCGGCCGCTTCCTTGACCCTGCCCTTGGCCTGATCGATCTTGTCACCCATGGTGATCTCCTCTGTCGGTGTCGGACGTTCGACGACCGACCTACCCGCCCGGTGACCGGGCCAGACCCGCATTTGCGTATCCTCCAACGGGTGAACCGGCTGGACGACGCGATCTCGGGAGCAGGTGACGCCGACGAGGTCCTGCGTCTCGTCATCGAGCACGGGTGCCGGGATCTCGGAGCCACGCAGGGACTCATCGTGGTGGTGCGACCCGACGGCGTGATCCATGTGGCCGCCAACTACCGCTATCCCGAAGCCGTGCTGGCCCAGTTCTCACCCATGTCGGTGGCCGATCGCCTCCCCATCGTCGAGGCCGTGCGCTCGGCCGCCCCCGTGTTCGTCGAATCGCTCGACCACCGCGACGAGCGATTCCCCGAGCTCGCCGGCAAGGGTGCTGCAGTGGCATCGGCTTCGTTGCCCCTCGTGGTCGACGGCATCGTCGTCGGAGGCTTGGGCCTGTCGTTCGACCGGGCCCGGTCGTTCACCACCGAGGACCGTGAGCTGCTCGAAGGCCTGGCCCGCTCCTGCGCGTCTGCTGTCGACCGCCTACGGGTCGAATCGGTCGGCGACCGCGCCGGCGAGCTGCTGGCCAACCTCGTCGACGTGAGCTCCATCGGCGTGATCCATGGGCAGGACGATCGCATCATGCAGGCCAACGACGCCTTCCTGGCCATGCTCGGCTACCGGCACATCGATCTCGAAGCCGGCCTCCTGCGCTGGCCCGAGCTGACCCCCGACGAGTGGAACCCCGTCGACGACCAGATCGTCGCCCAGATGATGTCGACCGGGACCTCTCGATCCACGACCAAGGAGTACGTCCACCGACTCGGCCATCGCGTGCCGGTGCTGGTGGCCGCCAGCCTGGTGGAGGCCGAGCCGTTCCGCTGGATCGCCCTGGTGGTGGACCTCACCGAGCAGAAGCGGGCTGAGCAGCAGGCGTCGGAGGTCTCGAACCAGCTCGATGCCGCCCTCCGCGATGCCGATGCGGCCCTGGCTCTGGCCGCCATGGCCCGCGAGCTCGAGGCCGCGCAGCGGCTGGCCCAGGTCGGCAGTTGGCAGTGGACGTGCGCGACCGACGAGAACACGTGGTCGCGCGAGATGTTCCGCATCCACGGCATCGACGGGCCGACCGCCTCGCTCACGAGCGAGGAGTGGCTGGCGTTCCTGCACCCCGACGACCGATCGACACACGTCCGACAGCGGGCCGCGGCGGTCGAGCACGCGGCGCCGATGTCCTACGAGAAGCGCATCGTGCTGCCAGACGGCTCGGTGCGCGAGGTGATCGTGAAGGGCGAGCCGATCCTCGGCGAGGACGGCAGCGTCGTCGGCGTGCGGGGCACGAGCCAGGACGTCACCGAGCAGCGGCGGGGCGAAGCGGACCTGGCCCGCACCCGCGAGGCGCTGTTCCTCACCGAGCTCCAGCGTCGCCAGGACCACGGCACGGTCGAGGCTCTGCAGCAGGCCGTGCTGCCCGAGCGGCTCCCGGAGTCCGCCGCGTTCGAGGTCGGTGCCTGCTACGACCCGGCCGGGCCCAACGCCGACATCGGTGGCGACTGGTACGACTGCTTCTCGCTCGACGACGACCTGCTGGTCCTGGCCGTGGGCGACGTCGCCGGGCACGGACTCGGCTCCGCAGCGCTGATGGTGCAGCTGCGCAACGCGCTGCGGGCCTACGCGGTGCGGGAGCGGTCCCCGTCCGCCGTGGTCGCCCAACTCAACGAGTTCCTCGTCCACCTCGACACCGACAACTTCGCCACGCTCGTCTACGCGGTGTACCAGCCGTCGACCGGCACGCTGTGCTGGACCCACGCCGGACACCCGCCCGCGCTCCGGTTCTCGGTCGGCCACCACCAGTGGCTCGACACGCCCGGCATCGGAGGCCCGGTGCTCGGCGTCTGGAGCGACGCGACCTACTCGGAGGCCACCGCCGTGCTCGAGCCCGGCGAAGGTGTCCTGTTCTTCACCGACGGGCTGATCGAGCGGCGGGGCTCGGTGCTGCAGGAGGGCCTCGATCGGTTGGCCGAAGCGGTCGAGAAGAACATCGACCTGGCCAGCCAGGACCTCTGCGACGGCATGGTCGACGCGCTGTTCGACACCGAGGACCGCGAAGACGACGTGTGCCAGCTCGTTCTACGGCGGGCCGTGGAAGGGTAGGAGCCTGATTTCGACCCGAAGCCCGAGGAGAGAGCTCATGTCCCGCAACGCCTGGAGCCCCGAGCGCGGGCGCCCGCAATCCATCCGCCCGCCCGCCAACCGGACGGCCGAGTCAGACGGGCCCACCTACGAAGAGCTCTACGAGAAGGCCAAGCAGCACAACATCAAGGGCCGGTCGAAGATGAGCAAGACAGAGCTGGAGCGGGCTCTGGGAGGTCGCTGAAACCTCCGGCCACGTGCTCCACGGCCTTGGCCACCGCTCCCGGGGCTTCGGAGGGAAGTAGGTGGCCGGCGTCGACGAGATGCACCCTCGCGCCGTCGATGCGGTCGGCCAGCGACCGGGCGGCGAACGGAGGCACGATCCGGTCGCGGAGGCCGCTGACGATCACTGTCGGCGTGTCGATATCAGTGGCTCGCTCTCGGACGAACGCCAGCTCCGACACCAGCGACCGCTGTTCGGCGGCCGCGCTGCGACGCGCACCCCTCGACTGTGCCGAACGGGCCATCCGCTTGGCCTCGACCGGATCGAGATCACCGAAGCCGGCAGGGAGGAAGCGGCGGAGCCGGTCACGATCGAGCGCCCACGCGCCGAGCCGCAACCCGGCCCGCAGGACGCCCCACCCGAGCAGGGGGACGGCGAGCAGGTGGTCGAGCGACGTGACCGATTCGGGCGCTCCCACCGGCGCCAGCAGCACCATGCCGTCCAACCGCTCGGGTGCGATGGTGGCCAGGGCGAGGGCGATGCCCGATGCCCAGCTGTGGGTGACGATGGTGGCCCGGTCGATGCCATGGTGATCGAGGAACTCGATGACCGCGACGGCGTTCTCGGCGAACCCCTTGGCCTCACCCGAGGTGTGGCCGTAGCCGGGGCGGTCGACGGCCAGGGCGTAACGGCCGCGGGAGGCGAGCAGCTCCCCCACCGGACGCCACACAGACGCGTGCCCCGGTTGGCCATGCAGCAGCACGACGGGTGCGGCAAGGGCGGCGGGATCGCCGAAACGCAGGGCGTGCAACGTCGCACCGCGCCCGATGGCGCTGTCCCCCTGCCCGAACCATCTCCTCGTCATGGCCCACATGTCCGGATTCCTACCCATCGGGTCCTCGCTGAGGCAACCGATTTCGAGACGGGATCGTTCCCACTACTTCGGTGTCACATGTGTCACACCGGGATCGACACCTCGTCACACCTGATCAGGCCGGAACCTGCTGGGTGATGCAATGGATGTTGCCGCCCCCGAGGAGGACCTCCCGGGTAGCCACCGCCACCACTTCACGATCGGGGAACAACCCGCCGATGACCTCGATCGCGGCGTCGTCGGTTCGCTCGTCGAGCCTCGGCACCACGACGCGATCGTTGGCGATGTAGAAGTTGACGTAGCTGGCTGCCAAGCGGGCGCCACCTGTGCGGGGCCTGGCATCGGGGCCGAGGGCGACGCCGGCCGCCTCCTCGTCGGTCATGAACATCGGCCCCGGCTGGTGCACCAGGTGCACCTCGAGGGAGCGTCCCTGTGCGTCGGTGGCCGCCTCGAGCCGGCGACGGGCGTCGAGCGAGATCGCGTGCTGCGGGTCGGACGGGTCGTCGCACCAGGTCAGCGCCACCACGCCGGGCCGGACGAAGCAGGCCAGGTTGTCGATGTGGCCGTCGGTCTCGTCCTCGAACACGCCGGACCCCAACCAGACGACGGTGTCGGCACCGGTGTGGTCACGGAGGTGGCGCTCGATCTGGCTGCGATCCATCGACGGGTTGCGGTTGCGGTTGAGCAGGCACTCCTCGGTGGTGAGCAGGGTGCCCTCGCCATCGACGTGGATCGACCCGCCCTCGAGCACGAGCGGCGCCCGGTAGCGGTCGACGCCTTCGAGGGCCAGCACCGCGGCGGCCGCCCGGTCGTCGGCGTCCCACGGCGCGTAGAGGCCGCCGTCGTGGCCGCCCCAGGCGTTGAACACCCAGTCGACGCCCCGGCGGTGCCCGGAGCGGTGCCGATCTCGGCTGCGGTCGACGACGAACGTCGGGCCGATGTCGCGCATCCAGGCGTCGTCGGTGGCCAACTCCACCACGGTGACGGCGGCCGGCAGCAACTCTCGGGCCCGGCCGACCTGACGTGGCGACGCGGCCACGGTGACCGGCTCCGACGCGGCGATGGCCGCGGCGACATCGACGAAGGCCTGCTGGGCGGGGCCGGCAGCGAGGCGCCAGTTGTCGAGACGCTCGGGCCAGGCCATCCAGCAGCCGGCGTGGGGCTCCCACTCGGCCGGCATGGTGAAGCCATCGGCGGCCGGCCGGGAATCGAGTGTTCGACTCATGGCGGCCTCCGTGGTCATGCTCGTCGCTCGGGGGGGAGGACTCGAACCCCCAAAGGCAGGATCAGAACCTGCTGTGTTGCCAATTACACCACCCCCGAAGGTGGGCCCCGAGGGGCGAGCGAACTCTACCGACTCCGGCTGTCCTGATGGAAACCGAGCTCGTCACAGCACGCTCGACAAGCGCCGGTAGCCGATGATCCGGCCCACCGCGACAGCCGCCGTCTCACGGGCCAGAGAGCGTAGGGGCGACGCGGTGTTGTCGGGTGACAGGTGCGGGGTGAGCCCGACCTGCTCGGCGATCTGGGAGATCCGCAGCGAGTGGTACGGGTCCGACACGACCACGACCTCGGGGTGGCCACCGGTCTTGTCGATGATGAGCGCGGCAGCGGATAGCTCCTCGTAGCTGTTGGTGCCCTCGACCTCGACCTTGATGTCGTCCTCGGGGATGCCGCGGCCGCGCAGGTAGTCGAAGCCGGTGAGGCCCTGGGTGACCCGATCGCCGGGCTTCTTGCCGCCGGTGACCACGATCATCGGCGCCACGCCCTGGTCGTAGAGATCGGCGGCGTGGTCGAGGCGGGCCTTCAGGACGGGCGACGGCTGGCCGTTGTACTGCGCCGCGCCCATCACCACGATGGCAGTGGCCGAGGTGTCGGTGGACGCGGACTGCCGCGACGCCCACCACACCTGGGCGAACGTGACCCCGAGGTAGATGATGAGCAGGGCGAACAGCCCGAGCACAACCTTGACGCCCACCTTGAAGAGCCGGATCACGATCGGACCGCCATCGGCTCAGAGCCGGTCGCGAGCGGTTCGCAGTCGGTCGAGCGTGCGGTCACGACCGAGGGCTACGAGCGACTCCCACAGTGGTGGGCCGACCGTGCGACCGGTGACGGCCACCCGGATCGGGGCCTGGTCCTTGCTCCGGCTGAGGTCGTTTGCGTCGATCCACCCGATGATCACTCCGTTGATGGCCGGCGCGGTCCAGTCGAGCACCGGGTCGGCCAGCAGCTCGATGGCCGCCTCGAGCACCAGCACAGCGCGGTCGTGGCCCTTGTCCATGACCTTCTGCCACGAGTCGTCATCGATGACGGGCTCGGCGAGGAAGAGGAAGTCGACGTAGCCGGGCACCTCGTCGAGGCGCTTGACCCGCTCCTGGACCAAGGGCGCGACGGCAGCGAACACTTCGGGATCGAACGCGCCGGGGTCGGCCGCCCACGGCGCATCAGGGCCGAGCACCCAGGGCTGTGAGCGGGCGATGAAGTCGTCGACCGGCAGCGCCCGGATGTACTCGCCGTTGAAGTGGGCGAGCTTCTTGAGGTCGAAGAAGGCGCTCGACGCGTTGACGTCCTCGAGGCGGAACAGCTCGACGATCTCGGAGAGCGGACGGATCTCGACGCCGTCGGGAGCTCCCCAGCCGAGGGTGGCCAGGTAGTTGACCATGGCCTCGGGCAGGTAGCCGCGGTCGATGTAGTCCCCGACCGAGACGTCGTCACGGCGCTTGGAGAGCTTCTTGCGCTGCTCGTTGACGATGAGCGGCAGGTGCGCGAACACCGGGACGTCGGTGACGCCGAGGGCCTCGCGGAGCAGCAGCACCTTGGGCGTCACGTTGATGAGGTCCTCACCCCGCACGACGTGGGTGATGCCCATGGCCACGTCATCCACCGTGTTGGCCACGAGGAACATGGGGAGCCCCGAGCTGCGGACGATGACGAAGTCCTCGAGGTTGACGTTCTCGAACGACACCTCGCCCCGAACCAGGTCGGTGAACGAGGTGGTGCCCTCGTCGGGGGTGCGGAAGCGCACGACGACACCGGGACCGGCCGCAACGTCACGGTCGCGGCAGAAACCGTCGTAACCGGGCGGGCCGCCGGCGACCTCGTGACGGGCCTTGACCGCGTCCTGGGTGCAATCGCAGCGATAGGCCCTGCCCTCGGCCAGCAGGCGCTCGGCCGCTTCGAGGTGCGCGGGGAGCAGGTCGCTCTGGTGGACGGGCTCGCCGTCGAAGTCGATGCCGAGCCAGTCGAGGGCGGTGAAGATGGCCTCGATCAGCTCAGGTTGACTGCGCTCGGCGTCGGTGTCTTCGATGCGCAGGAGCATCTCGCCGCCCATGTGGCGGGCGAACAGCCAGTTGAACAGGGCCGTGCGCGCACCCCCGATGTGGAGGTAGCCGGTGGGCGAGGGGGCGAATCGGACGCGAACGTCGGCGGCAGGCACCCGGCGATCGTAGTGGGAGGACCCACTCGCTCCGGTTCGCCCGCCGCCGACGTCGGCGTGGTGCAGATGGTCGTTGCGGTTGCGGAAAGGCTAGATGCGGGCCCGACCCCGGCTGGTGCTCACGAGGGCCAGGATCAGCCCGACGACACCGATGGCAGCGACGATCAGACCGATGGTCGGCTGCAGGAACACCGCGATGAGGACACCGACGACGATTACGGCGAGAGCGGCTCCAACGGTCATGATGATCTCCTCTGGTCAGATCCGACGATCGGATCGTGCGACCCCAGCCACCTACCCGAGGTCGGGTGCGCCTAGTCCTGCAAGCGGGATTGAGTACGCTCGTGGTCCGTGCGTCGCCGCCTTCCCGTCCTGCTCGCTGTGCTGTTCGCTCTGCTGCTGCCATTGGCGGCGTGCAGCGGCAGCAAGTCCGCGGCCGACGGGCCGAGCGACGAATCGGATGCCCCGACCGAGACGACCGCCCCGGCCGATCCGTGGCGCACCGTGGTGGCCACCGCGACCGTGCCCGAGGTCCACGTGTACGAGAACCCGCCGGACACCTCGGTGACGGCCACGGATGCGGCCTTCGCCGTCGGTGAGCTGCCGGCCATCCCCCGCAAGGAGCTCAACTCGGCCGGCATGGCCAGGACGGACGACGGCTACACCTACGAGAACCCTACGTACTTCAAGAACCCGTTGGTGTTCGTGGTTACCGAGGACGACGGCGAGTGGCTGAAGGTGCTGCTGCAGGCTCGGCCGAACCACTCCGAGGGCTGGATCAAGCGGTCGGACGTGACCCTCAGCGAGACCCGCACCCACATCGAGCTGACGAAGTCGACGTTCCATCTCCAGGCCTGGGACGGGGACCGCCTCGTGGCCGAGGCCGACGTGGTGATCGGCAAGGACTCGACGTTCACCCCGGTCGGCACCTTCTACATCGCCGAGAAGATCGAGAAGAGCGCCGGCGGCGCGTACGGGCCGTGGATCCTCGCCCTGAACGGCTACTCGGAATCGCTCGACTCGTTCGACGGCGGGATGCCGCAGCTGGCGTTCCACGGGACGAACAAGCCCGAGCTCATCGGGACGCAGGCATCGAACGGGTGCGTGCGGATGCCCGACGAGATCGATCAGATCCTGGCCGACCAGATGCCGGCGGGGACGCCGATCACCATCGTCGCCTGACCCCATCGACTCCCCTGGCTACGCCCCGCCGAGGTGCTCGAGCAGCAACGCGTTCACGGAATCCGGCGCGTGCTCCCCGACCCAGTGGTCGACTCCGTCGAGCACCTCGAAGCGATAGGGCCCGTCGACGAATCGAGCCGTCGCCTCCGCCGCCTCCCGCCCGAGCGCCACATCGTCCGTGCTCCAGATGTACAGCGTCGGCGAGACGATCGGCCCGAGCCCCTCGACCAACGTGATGTCCGCAGCCCGGTACCAGCAGAGCGCGGCCCGCAGCGCGTCCGGCGATGCCAAGGCCGCCAGGTACGGAGCGGCCTCGTCCTCGGTCAACCCACTGCCGAGGTACACCAGCTTCAGCAACCCGGCATCGTCGGCCAGCATCACGTCCTCGCTGCCCTCGGTCCGGAAGAAGTCCATGTAGCCCGACCGGCTGGCCTGATCCGAACCCCCCTCGCCGGCCAGCGCCACACCGAACGCCGCCGGGTGGGGCGTCGACAGCACCGTGAGCGAACGCAGGCGCTCGGGATGCCGGCCAGCCACCTGCCAGGCCACCGCGCCGCCCCAGTCGTGGCCGACCAGGTGGAACCGCTCGGCGCCGAACGCGTCAGCCAGGGCCAGCACGTCGCCGACCAGGCGCAGCGACGAATAGGCCAACTGGTCCGTCGGCCGGGCACCCGGCGAATAGCCCCGCTGATCGGGCGCCACGACCCGGTAGCCGGCCGCAGCCAGCGCGGGAACCTGCCGGTTCCATGACTCGGACGTCTCCGGGAACCCGTGCAGGAGCAGCACGATCTCGCCGGCCGGATCCCCCTCGACGACTGCGTCGAAGACGAGCCGCCCGACCTCCGGATCGTCGATCTCGACCGTGGTGCGGTGCACGTCAGCTCCTGTCAGCCCCGGCCTCAGGTCGAGGTCAGCGCCGGGGTCAGGTCGCGGCGGGGGCCGGTGGCGCCACCGCAGGGGCGGCAACCGAGCGCCGCTTGAAGAACGCTCGCCAGTCCTGGGCCGCGACCCTGGCGATCTCCTGGTGGGACAGCCTCAGCACCGCCTGCGGCACGAGATCGGCGATCTTCCGTCGCTCCATGTAGTGGTGGATGCTCGAGACCTCTTCGAACAGCGGCTTGCGCAGCCGCACCAGCTCTGCGTCGGCCTCGGCCAGGAACCCCCAGATCGTGAAGGCGGCCGTGAGGTCGTGCACCATCGGCGCCCGACCGAACAACGACGCCCGCTTGAGGGCCACCACCGTGCAGCCGGCCTTGACGTCGGCTGCGTGCTCACCCGCGGTCAGTACCAGCCGGTCATCGAAACCGTTGGCCAGCTTGATGGCGAACCCCTGGTCGGGACCGGGGTAGCCGAGCCGAGGCCCGAGAGGTTGGCGGCCGGCCAGCTCACCCGGCCGATCGGCCAACCACGCCTCACCGTCCCACGGCGGGGACTCGTAGACGCGGGGCTTGTCGGTGGGCGGATGGGGGACGTACTCCGGAGCAGCCATCGTCGAGCAGCCTATGGCGTGTGCAGCAGGCCGTAGACGAACGAGTCGATGAGCGCCCGCCAGGCCGCCTCGATCATGTTCGAATCGACGCCGACGGTGGTCCACACGTCGTCGCCGTTGGTCGAGTCGATGAGCACCCGCACGACGGCTCCCGTCGCGGCGCCCCCGTCGAGCACCCGCACCTTGAAGTCCGTGAGGTGGATGCGCTCGAGCGCCGGGTAGCGCCCGTTGAGCGCAGCCCGCACGGCGACGTCCAGGGCGTTGACCGGGCCGTTGCCCTCTCCCACCGAGGCGATGCGCTGGCCTTCGATCCACAGCTTGACGGTGGCCTCGACCGTGACCTCGACCTCGTCGACCGGCATGACCGGGCCCTCGCGGTGATACGAGGTCACCCGGTAGGCCTCGACCTCGAAGAACTCGTGCTCCCACCCGCCGGCCCGACGCATGAGCAGCTCGAGCGACGCGTCGGCCGCCTCGAACAGCCAGCCCCGTGACTCGAGCTCCTTCAGCTCCTCGCTGAGCACGCCGGCCGCCCGGTCGTCGAGCTCGACGCCGAGCTCGCGGGCCTTCATCGACATGCCGGCCCGGCCTCCGAGATCGGACACCAGCACCCGGGTGTGGTTGCCCACCGCAGTCGGGTCGATGTGCTCATATGTGGCACCCCCGGCCCGGCCCAGCGCCGAGGTGTGCAGTCCGCCCTTGTGGGCGAACGCCGAGGTGCCCACGAACGGGTCGGCGGGGTGCGGCGGCAGGTTCACCAGCTCGGCCACGTGGCGGCTCACCGCGGTCAGCCGCTCGAGCCGCCCCTCGGGCAGGGTGGCGATGCCGAGCTTGAGCGTGAGGTCGGGGATCACCGTCATGAGGTTGGCGTTGCCGGTGCGCTCGCCGTAGCCGTTGATCGTGCCCTGCACCTGCGTGGCCCCACCCAGCACGGCGGCGATGGAGTTGGCCACCGCGCAGCCTGCGTCGTTCTGGGTGTGGATGCCGATCGGCACCGAGCCCAGGTAGGACGAGACCTCGGTCGTGATCCGCTGCACCTCGTGGGGCAGCGAGCCGCCGTTCGTGTCGCACAGGACCACGCAGTCGGCTCCGTTGGCGGCGGCGGCCTCGAGCACCCGGAGCGCATACTCGGGGTTGGCCTTGTAGCCGTCGAAGAAGTGCTCGGCGTCGAAGAACACCCGGCGCCCGGCAGCCGTCAGGAACTCGACGGACTCGGCCACCATCGCCACGCCCTCGTCGAGCGTGGTCTGCAGCGCTTCGATCACGTGGAAGTCCCAGCTCTTGCCCACGATGCACACCGTCGAGGTCTCGGCCCCGATCAGGGCCTCGAGGGTGGGATCGACGTCCACCTTGCCTGCCGGCCGCCGGGTCGAGCCGAACGCCAGCAGCTCGGCGGTCGACAGGTTCAGCTCCTTCGGGGCCCTGGCGAAGAACTCAGCGTCCTTGGGGTTGGCTTGCGGGTAGCCGCCTTCGATCCATCGCACACCCAGCCAGTCGAGCTGCTCGGCGACGCGCAGCTTGTCCTCGACAGTGAGCGAGATGCCCTCGAACTGGGCACCATCGCGCAGCGTGGTGTCGAAGATCTCGACCGCACTCGGCACCGCGGGCGACGTCGGCCGGGTGACGTCATTCGACATAGTCGAGCCAGTCCTTGTAGCGGTCGACCTGGCCGCGCACGGCCTTGGCGTACTCCGCGGCGATGGCGGTGGTCATCGGGCCGGGGCAGAAGATCTCGCGGTCGTCGACCGAGTTCACCGCGCTGATCTCGGCTGCGGTGCCGCACACGAACATCTCCTCGCAGACGTAGAGGTCGCTGCGGGTGAGGTAGTCGAACCGGGTCTCGAAGCCGAAGTCGCGGGCGATGGTCATGACCGAGTCCTGGGTGATGCCTTCCAGCGCGCCGGCCGCGATCGGCGGCGTGATCAGCACCCCGTCGCGCGCCGCGAAGATGTTCTCGCCCGTGCACTCGCTCACGAACCCCTGGGGGCTGAGCATGATGGCCTCGTCGTAGCCCGCCTTGAGCGCCTCGACCTTGGCCAGCGACGAGTTCACGTAGTTGCCGGTCGTCTTCGACGCCGGCGGCATGGTGTTGTGGTCGTGGCGGACCCACGACGAGATCTTCATGCGCACGCCCTTGGAGACGGCGTCGTCGCCGAGGTACGCGCCCCACGGCCAGCATGCGATGGCCACGTCGACCGAGCACGGGATGGTGTTGAGCCCCATCTCGCCGTAGCCGTAGTAGGCGATCGGGCGGATGTAGCACGACGGCAGGCCGGACGCGCGCGCACGACGTCACGAGTGGCGACGACCAGCTCGTCGACCGAGTAGGGGATGTCCATCATCATGATGCGGGCCGAGTTGAACAGCCGCTCGATGTGCTCGGTGAGGCGGAACACGGCCGGGCCGTCCTCGGTCTCGTAGGCCCTGATGCCCTCGAACACGCCCATGCCGTAGTGCAGGGTGTGGGTGAGGATGTGGATCTGGGCCGCGTCCCAGTCGACGAGCTCGCCGTTCATCCAGATCTTGTCGGTGGGTGTGATGGCCATGGGAGTTCCCCTCAGAGTCGGCCGGCGACGAGGTCGCCGACCTGGGACGTGGAGCCGGTGAGCGACGCGGTGTCGGCGCACGCCTTGCGGATGCGGGCGGCGGCGTCGGCCTCGCCCAGGTAGTCGAGCATCATGGCCGCCGACAGGATGGCCGCGATCGGATTGGCCTCCTGCTGGCCGGCGATGTCGGGAGCGGATCCGTGGACCGGTTCGAACATCGACGGGCCCGTGCGGGCCGGGTTCAGGTTGCCCGACGACGCCAGGCCTATGCCGCCGGAGACCGCGCCGCCGAGATCGGTGAGGATGTCGCCGAACAGGTTGTCGGTCACGATGACGTCGTACTGCTCGGGTGACTGCACGAAGTAGATGCAGGCGGCGTCGACGTGGTTGTAGCCGGTGGTCACGTCGGGGTACTCCGCGGCGACCTCGTCGAAGGCACGCTCCCACAGGTCGCCGGCGAAGGTGAGCACGTTCGTCTTGTGCACCAGCGTGAGATGGCGACGGGGACGGCTGCGGGCGAGCTCGAAGGCGTAGCGGATGCAGCGCTCGACGCCCATGCGGGTGTTGACCGAGCCCTGGGTGGCCACCTCGTGCGGCGTGCCCCTGCGGAGAGCGCCGCCCTCGCCGGCGTAGCTGCCCTCGGTGTTCTCGCGGATCACGATGAAGTCGTGGCCGCCCTCGGACCCGGGCAGCGACTGGAAGGGCCGCTGGTTGATGTAGAGGTCGAGGTCGAAGCGCATCTTGAGGAGCAGGCCCCGCTCGATCAGACCGGGCGGGACCTCAGGGGTGCCGACCGCGCCGACCAGCAGGGCGTCGAGCCCGCGCCACTCGTCGACGATCTCGTCGGTGAGCACCACGCCGTCGCGCAGGTACCGGGCCCCGCCGAGGTCGTAGTCGACGGTGTCGAGCTCGATGCCGGCCGCGGCGATGACCTTCAGGGCCTCGGCGATGACCTCGGGACCGATGCCGTCACCGCCGACGACGCCGACGCGATGCGGCCCGGAGCCGGCGATGGGGTTGCTGGACTCTGACACGGAGATGCTCTCCCTGGAACGAGAAAACCGCCCACCGGAGTGGACGGTCAGGAGCGCACACCACCACGTGGTGTGCGCTAGGCGATGACGATGATGTCGGCAGGTGAGGTGTCGAACACTCCGCACAGTGTGCTGGGGAGGTCTCCCCACGTCAACCTCGTGGCGGCGGACGCCCCCTAGGATCTGGCGGTGGCGAGACGACGGCGGACCGTGCAGGCAGTGCTCCTCCTCGTCGCGCTGACGACGGCCATGGTGGCGTGCACGTCCGCCAGGAAGCAGGCGGCACCGGCGTCGACCTCGACGACGGCCGACACCCTGCCGCTCGACAGCGTCCCGTCGTCGGCCACCGACGTCTACAACGGCTTCGAGCCGCGCCGCCAGCTCCGGTTCCATCCTGCGGTGGGGGCGTCGTTCGCGACCAAGGTCTCCTACATCGAGCACACCAGCTACCAGAGCGAATATGCGGGCACCGGTCCGGTCGCCGTCCCCCCGATCACCGCCGAGATCACCACCACGGTCGATGCCGTCGACCCCGATGGGACGATCCGGAGCACGTTCCGCTTCGCCTCGGTCACGATCGACACCAGCGGCATCGACCGCGCCACCGCGGACAGTGCGCAGGGGTCGTTCCAGTCGTTGGTCGGCATCACCGGGACCATCGCCATGCGCTCGACCGGGATGGTGACGTCGTTCACGACCGACCCGCCGCCCGGGCTGGACTCGATCGCCACCCTGTGGCTGGCCCGCCTGAGCAACAGCCTCCAGCAGCTGATCCTCTCCTTCCCGACCGAGCCGGTCGGCGAGAACGCCGTCTGGAAGGTCCCGGTGTCGGTCGACTTCGACGGCCTCAACTCGTCGGCCACCTACGCCGTCACGCTCACGCACCTCACGACCGATCGCATCGACCTCGATCTGAAGTACTCGCAGACCGCTCCGCTGGGCCCGGTGCCCGCCGCCGGGCTGCCCGACGGGGTGACCGCCGAGCTGCTGGCCTTCCACATCGACGGCGTCGGCACCCAGCAGACCGACCTGGCCCAGGTGCTGCCGGCCAGTTCGAGCCTCGAGGCCTCCGGCGACATCCTGTTCCGGCTGCTGCAGGGAGCCATCGACGAACGGCAGGACCAGAAGATCGCCATCGAGGTCACCGCGGCCGCAGGCTGATCCCGCCCGAGGCCGGAGACGGAACGGGTGCTCGCTACCATGTCCCGGTGGCTGACATCCATCAACTCTCGCAATCGGCGCACGACCGGCTCAGGGCCGAGCACGACAACCTCGTGACGCACGGTCGCACCGACATCGCCCGCAAGATCCAGGCGGCTCGTGAGCTCGGTGACCTCAAGGAGAACGGCGACTACCACGCCGCCAAGGAGGAGCAGGGCAAGATGGAGGGCCGGATCAACCACCTGGCCGCCGTCCTGCTCGACTGCGAGATCGTCGACGTGACCGGAAGCGACGTGGTCCAGACGGGCTCGGTGGTGTCGATCACCTACGAGGGCGACGACACGCCGGAGCGGTACCTCATCGGATCGATCGAGGAGCGCCACGACGATCTCGAGGTGATCTCGCCCGGTTCGCCCCTGGGCGCGGCGCTCATGGGCAGCTCCGTCGGCGACGTCGTCGACTTCGCGGCCCCCGGGGGCGTGCTCAAGGTCGAGATCGTCGAGATCGAGGCATGACGGATCGACCATGACGGACCACACGCCGTGACCACCGACCTGGAGCCCGACCCACCGGGGCTGCCCGCCGGGCAGCCGGTCGAGCTGCCCGGTCGGGGCACCACGTTCGTGCGACGCCTCGACGGGCCCACCGGAGCGCCGACAGTGGTCCTGCTGCACGGCTGGACGGTCAACGCCGCGCTGAACTGGTTCGCGACGTTCAGGCCGCTGGCCCGGCACGTCAACGTGGTCGCCCTCGACCATCGGGGCCACGGCCGGGGCATCCGCACCTGGCGTCGGTTCCGGCTGGAGGACTGCGCCGACGACGTCGTGGCGCTGGCCGACGTGCTCGGGATCGACCGGATCATCCCGATCGGCTACTCGATGGGCGGCCCGATCGCCCAGCTCGTATGGCGACGCCATCCCGAACGGGTCGACGGACTCGTGCTGTGCGCGACCAGCCGGAACTTCGGCACCGGGGGTCCCGGCGGTCGAGCGATGGCGTCGATGGCGGGCATGGCCTCGCTCATCGCCCGGGCCACCCCCCGGGTGGTGCAGCGCACGCTCGGGGACCGGCTGCTCGATGCCCGGTTCGACCAGTCCGATCTGGGTCGGTGGGCCCGCCAGCAGGTGATCCAGAACGACACCCGCATGGTCGTCGAGGCCGGGCAGGCGCTGGCCGGGTTCTCGTCTCGGGAGTGGATCGGCGGCGTCGACGTCCCGATGGCGGTGGTGGTCACCGAGCTCGACTCGACGGTGCCCCCCATCGCCAGCGGCGACTGGCCGATGCCGTCCCGGGTGCCACCGTGCACCCCGTGGCCGGCGATCACGGAGTCTGCAGCACCGATCCGGCCGTGTTCGTCCCCGGTCTCGTCGAGGCCTGCGGTTCCGTGGTGGCCCGGGGCCGCGGCGGCGCCCGGCGCCGTCAGGCCGGCTGATCGAGCGGGTCGCTCGCCGAGGCGGACCCGGTCGCCGGCCCCGAACCAGGGGCAGGGCCGGCAGCCTCGATGCGCACCGGCCGGCCGATGACCTCCTCGAGCAGGGCCTTGCGCTCGTTGGCCGTGTAGAGCTCGAGGCCGAGGTCGGCGCCGGGTCGGGGCTCGGCCTCGATGACGAGGTCCTTGCCCCGACGGCTGCAGTGCACCGCGGTGACCAGTCCGGCGTGGGTTCGATCCAGGCCGATGGCCACCCGGAGGATGGCGGCCAGCGCGCGGACCGTGTCCTGGTCGGTCGGACGGAGCGCCGCGAACTCGGTGTGCTTCGCCGAGGGCGCGCTCTTGCGGTGGTAGCGGGCGACGAGGGCGACCATCTCGATCTCGTGGTCGGTGAACCCGGACAGGTGATCGGAGTTCCGGATCACGTAGTACGTGTGCTTGTGGTGCTTGCTGTGGGACACGAACAGGCCCACGTTGGCCAGCAGGGCGGCCGCCTCGAGCAGCTCGCGGGCATCGTCGCCGAGGTGGTGGTAGCGCTCCGTCTCGTCGAAGAGGTCGAGCGCGAGCGCTGCGACGTGGGCCGAGTGCTCGGGCTCCTCGTCCATCATCTCGGCCAGGCGGACGACGCTGCGCCGGCGCAGGTCGTGCAGGTGGTGCAGCGCTCCGCCGTGGCGGCGCTGGAACGCGTCGAGCAGTGCTCCCTCGCGCAGTGCGTAGTCGGAGACGACCAGCTCGTCGATGCCGAAGAGGGCCATGGCCTGCTCGAGGATGATGGCGCCGCCGAGGATGATGTCGGCCCGGTCGGGCTCGAGGCCGGGCAGCTCGCGTCGCTTGGCGACGGTGGCGGCCGTGCCCAGGAGCTTGACGACGGCCTCGACCTCCTTGCGGGTGACGGTGGCGTTGGTGAGCGAGCGCGGGGTGGGCCCGTGGCGGCGCTGGGCGTGGGCCATGGCCACGACGGCCTCGATGGTGCCGGAGCTGCCCACGGCGACCTCGAAGCCGAGGCGCTCGATGTCTCGGGCCATGGAGGCGAGCGTCGAGCGCACGAACCGCCGGCACGCGTCGACGGCGCCCGGGTGGATGCGGTCGGTCTTGAAGAAGCGGCGGGTGAGGCGGATGGCGCCGAGCTTGAAGCTGCGCACTGCCAGGGTCTCGCCCTGCAGGCCGACCAGCACCTCGGTGCTGCCCCCGCCGATGTCGATGAGCAGCAGGCGGCGCTCGAAGACCGGCACCGCCTGCAGGACGCCGAGGTGGATGAGGCGGGCCTCCTCGACGCCGGAGATGACCTCGACCTCGACGTCGGCTTCCTCGCGGGCCCGGCGGATGAACTCCTCGGCGTTCTCGGCCTCGCGCACCGCGCTGGTGGCGACCGCGCTCATCGGGCGCCGACGAGATGTCGGCCACCTGGCGGAAGCGGGTGAGCGCCGCGATGCCACGGTCGATGGCGTCGGGGGCGAGCTCCTTCATGTCGCCACCGCTCGAGCCGAGGCGCACGGCCTCCTTCTCGTCGGCGATCACCTCGAAGTGCCCGTCGTCGTCGAACCGGGCGACGACCAGGTGGATGGAGTTGGTGCCGATGTCGACGGCCGCCAGGTTCTCAGCCACGGGCCAGGCTCTCATCCATGCGTCGAGGAGCCTAGGGCAGCTCCGTCAGGTGGTCAGTCAGGCGGTCAGTCAGGCGGTCAGCCCGGTGGCGCGCTCGATGCTGCGGGCAGCTGCGACGACGGCATCGCCGTAGCGGGCGCCGGGCTGGCGGGTCGTGCGCTCGATGGGACCCGAGACGCTGACGGCGGCCACCGCGACGCCGTCGGCATCGAGCACGCCCGCGCTCACCGACGCCACCCCCGCCTCCCGCTCCCCGACGCTCTCGGCCCATCGGCGACGATTCGGTACCGATTCGTCCTTGCCGCTGGGTGAGGCTGAGCCGACGGGCGCCGACAGGATGGCGCCGGCCGAGCCGACGTCGAGGGGCAGCGAGGCCCCCATCGGCACGATCGTCCGCAGTCCGTGCGGCGACTCGAGCGCGGCGATGCAGATCCGCCGATCGCCCTGTCGCACGTAGAGCTGCACCGATTCGCCGGTTTCGTCGCGCAGCCGCGTCAGCGCCGGCAGCGCCGCCTCGGCCAGCGGGATCCCCTCGGCCGCGGCCCGACCGAGCGCGATGAGCCGCACGCCCAACGTGAACCGGCCGTCCTCGTCGCGACGGATCAGACCGTGCACCTCGAGCGCCACCGCCAGCCGGTGCGCCGTCGCCCGCGAGTACCCGGTCGCCTCGACCAGCTCGCTCAGCGACCTCGGCGCCTGCTCGACGGCCCCCAGGATCACCATCGCCTTGTCGATGACCCCGACCCCGCTTACACTTGATCCCATACGGCAAGATTAGATGTCTTGAATAGTGAGACACAAGCTCGACCGCCAGCCTCCTGGCCAGAAGGGACACTCGTGAAGACGCTCAGCGAGAAGATCTGGGACGACCACCTCGTCCACGCCGCCGACGGGCGAGCCCGACCTGCTCTACATCGACCTCCACCTCGTCCACGAGGTCACGTCGCCGCAGGCGTTCGACGGTCTCCGCCTGGCCGGCCGCACGGTGCGCCGGCCCGACCTCACCATCGCCACCGAGGACCACAACGTCCCGACCGCCGACATCGACCAGCCCATCGCCGACCCGATCAGCCGCAAGCAGGTCGAGGTGCTGCGGGCCAACTGCGCCGAGTTCGGCATCACCGAGTACCCGATGGGCGACCCCGACCAGGGCATCGTCCACATCATCGGCCCCGAGCAGGGCCTCACCCAGCCGGGCATGACGATCGTCTGCGGCGACAGCCACACCTCCACCCACGGCGCGTTCGGCGCACTGGCCTTCGGCATCGGCACCAGCGAGGTCGAGCACGTCCTCGCCACCCAGACCCTCCCCCAGACCCGCCCGGGCACCATGGCCATCACCGTCGAGGGCGAGCTGCCGGCCGGCGTGACCGCCAAGGACCTGATCCTCGCCATCATCGGCACCATCGGCACCGGCGGCGGCATCGGCTCGATCATCGAGTACCGCGGCTCGGCGGTGCGGGGCCTGTCGATGGAGGGCCGCATGACGGTCTGCAACATGTCGATCGAAGCCGGGGCCAAGGCCGGGCTCATCGCCCCCGACGACGTCACCTTCGAGTACCTGAAGGGCCGCCGCCATGCCCCGACGGGCGGCGACTGGGACCAGGCCGTCGAGGCCTGGCGCCAACTCGTCACCGACGAAGGCGCGACCTTCGACAAGGAGGTCGTGCTCGACGCATCCACCCTGTCGCCCTTCGTGTCCTGGGGGACCAACCCGGCCCAGGTCATCGAGCTCAGCGGCGCGGTGCCCGACCCCGAGTCGTTCGACGAGCCGAGCGCCCGCGAGTCGGCTGCCCGGGCGCTCGAGTACATGGGTCTGGTCGCCGGCACGCCGCTGCGCGAGGTTCCCGTCGACACCGTGTTCATCGGCTCCTGCACCAACGGCCGCATCGAGGACCTGCGGGCCGCGGCCGCGGTGGCCGAGGGCCGCCACGTCCGCGAGGGCATGCGGGCCATGGTGGTCCCCGGTTCGTTCCGGGTGAAGGCCCAGGCCGAGGAGGAGGGCCTCGATCGCATCCTCACCGCCGCCGGCTTCGACTGGCGCGAGCCCGGCTGCTCGATGTGCCTGGCCATGAACCCCGACAAGCTCTCGGTCGGCGAGCGGGCCGCCTCCACCAGCAACCGCAACTTCGAGGGCCGCCAGGGCCGGGGCGGACGCACCCACCTGGTGTCGCCCGCGGTGGCCGCGGCCACCGCCATCGCCGGCACGTTCGCCACCCCCGCCGACCTCGCCTGAGATACCCGCCCGAGCGCCTGCCCGACCGAGAAGAGGACACCTCATGGAACCCGTCATCGTCGTCAGCGGCACCGCCGTGCCGCTCGACCGATCCGACGTCGACACCGACCAGATCATCCCCAGCGACTGGCTCAAGCGCGTCGAGCGCACCGGGTTCGGCGCCGGGCTGTTCTCCGAGTGGCGCGACGACCGCGACTTCGTGCTCAACCACGAGCACTACACAGGCGCGAGCATCCTCGTCGCGGGGTCGAACTTCGGCACCGGGTCGTCCCGGGAGCATGCGGTCTGGGCGATCATGGATTACGGGTTCCAGGCGGTGGTCTCCCCCCGATTCGCCGACATCTTCCGCAACAACTGCACCAAGAACGGGCTCGTCCCGGTGCAGGTCGATCCAGAGGTCGGCTCCCAGCTGCTGCGCGCCGTCGAGGCCGATCCGGCGCTCGAGATCACCATCGACATCTCGGCCCGCACCCTGGCCGCCCCCGCCATCGGCCTCGAGGTCGGCTTCCCGCTCGACGACGCCACCCGCGACCGGTTCCTGCAAGGCCTCGACGACATCGGCATCACGATGGCCCACCACGAGGCCATCGGCGGCTACGAGAGTCGTAGACCGGCCTGGAAGCCGAGCACCACGGCCTGACCGGAGTCCGCTACGACGGGTCGTCGGTGAGGATGCGATAGCGGTTGCCGCCGGTGGCCTTGGCCCGGTACATGGCCTGGTCGCTGACGATCAGCAACCGATCGCCGTCGACATCCTTGCCGGTCGCGACCGCCACCCCGATCGAGATGCCGACCTTCACCGTCGCGTCCCCGGCCTCGATCGGGCGGTCGATCGAGTCGATGATCCGCTCGGCCAAGGTGGCCAGCACCTCTGAGTCGGTGACGCCCTGGCAGAGGATCACGAACTCGTCCCCGCCGACCCGTGCGGCCAGGTCCCCCTCGCGGGTGATCTCCTGGAGGCGGTCGGCGATCGTGCGCAACACGGCATCGCCGACCGCGTGCCCGTGGCGGTCGTTGACCTCCTTGAACCGGTCCAGATCGCAGAACAGCAGCGCCAACGGCCGGCCCGAGCGCTGGCTGGCCAGGGCCGCCTCCTCGAGCTTCTCGGTGAACAGCGCCCGGTTGGCCAGCCCGGTGAGGTGGTCGATCGTGGCCATCCGACGCAGGCCCTCCTGGGCATCCATCTGGGACGAGATGTCACGCGCCACCATGGCGATCCAGTCGACCACGCCATCCTCGTCGCGACGGACCACCGCGAGGGCCGACACCGGGATGGTCCGGCCGCCGCCCACCCGGATCTGCAGCTCGCCCTGCCACCTGTCGCGACCCTCGAGTGCGCCCAGCGCACCACTCAGGAACCGATCGCGGCTGGCCTGCCCCAGCAGGTCGACGAGTCGACCCGAGCCGCCCTCCCGCTCCAGCTGCTCGAGCACCTGCTGCAGCGCCACGTTGGTGTGGAGGATGTCCCCGCTCGGCTTGAACACCGCCACGAAGTCCGATGTCGCGTCGAGCATCTGCAGCAGCCGCTCCGACTGGGTGCGAGCCTCGACCTCGGCGGTCACGTCCTCGAGCGCGGCGATGACCCCGACCACCTGGCTGCTGGCGCCGAGGTGTGGGGCGATCCGCACCCGGAACCAGAGCGACGAGCCCGCCGGGCCGGTGAACGGTGCGGTGGTGGTGACCGGGTCGGCGGCAGCCAGACCGGCGACGATCATGGCGTCGATCAGGCCCCGGTGCGACGCCGCGACCCGCTCCCGCCAGCGCGTGGCGTGGTCGGCGTCATCGGCGCCGTCCAGCGCCAGCAGCTCACGACCGGCGCGGTTGGCGTAGACCACCTCCTCGGCGGCGTTCATCAAGAGGATGCCGATCGGCGCGGCCTCGGCCAGGGACATGAGCGGCCCGTCGGTGTGGGCCACCGATTCGAGCTCGGCCCCCTCGTCCAGGTTGCGGACCTGCACGACGACGCCACCCAGGTCCGGGTGATCGGGACGACCGGCGCCGATCAACTCGATGAGCTGCCAGACGTCGTCGTCGTCCACCGACCGGGACCGCACGACCTGACTGACGCGCCCGGTCGGTCGGGTGGACAGCTCGGCGAAGTTCTCCAGCACGATCGGCAGGTCCTCGGGGTGCAGCCGCTCCACCGGATGGGTGCCGAGGCTGGCCCGTCCGCCGGGCACCCGCGCGGCCAGCGCGTCGGACTGCCAGAGCAGCCGGCCGTCGGCGTCGAGCAGGAGGGTGGAGTCGGCGACCGCGTCGATGACCGCAGCCAACCGACGCTCGGTGCGCAGGTCCCGGATGCCGACGAGCTGGGTGTCCTCGGCGTCGACGATCGTCAGCGTGACGGGGCGGGACGGGGGCCCGAGCAGGCGCACCGCGACGTCACGGGCGCCGGGCCGGAGGTCGCCGGACCGCCGGGTCGGACCCGCGACGAGCGCCTCCTCGAGCTCCGGACGGTCCGGTTCGGCGACGAGATCGACCAACGGCCGCCCCACTGCGATCGGCGGACGGCGGTCGCCGGGGTCGCTCGGCTGCGGTACGAGCAGGCTGGTGGCCATCGCCGACGCGCGCATGATCACCCCGTCCCGGACCTCGAGAAGGGGAACGGGCACTCCATCGATCTGGATCGGACCCAGAGCCACCGACACACGCTCCTCCCACACGGCGGCCACCAGGGCCGACGTGCTTCTAGCAGCGTCGGCGCCCCGGCTCCATCGACTGAGCCACGACCACGTAAAGAGGTCAGATGGACTACGCGAATAGGCCGTCGGGCGTATAGGTGCAGCTCAGCATGTGCGCGCGACCAAGCTCGGCCGATCCCCGATCGACCACAGCGAGTGGCAACCCTGGATCACGGGAGCGCTGGATCAGGAGAGCTCGACGGCGTGCACCGACACGATGCCGTCCACCAGAGCGAGACGCTCGACCACCTCGGGCGGCACCGGCTGGGAGGTCGCCAGGACCTGCAGCGCGGACGCACCGGCGGGTGACTGGCCGACGTGGATGTTGGCGATGTTGATCTCGACGTCGGCCAGGGCGCCGGCGACCTTCGAGATCATCCCGGGTCGGTCGTCGTTGCGCACGACCAGCATGTGCCGGGCCGGGGGGAGGTCGACGGTGTGGTCGTCGACCATCACGATGCGGGCCTCGCCGCGGAGGCCGACGAGGGTGCCGGCCAGCGCGTGGTCGCCGCCTCGGATGGTGATGAGGTTCACGTAGTCCTGGGCGGTGGTCGTGGCCGTCTCACGGATCTGGACCCCGCTCTCGGCGGCGAGCTTCGGCGCGTTGACGTAGGACACGGGCTCGTCGCTGATCCGGCCGAAGTAGCCCTTGAGCAGCGAGAGGGTGAGGATGCGGGTGTCGTAGCCGGCGATCTGGCCCTGGTACTCGATGTCGAGCGCCGCGCTGCCGACCGACGGCCAGCGAGGCGAACAGCTCGCCGAGGCGCTCGGCCAGGGGGAGGAACGGGCGCACGGTCTCGGAGGCCTCGGCCGCGGCGACGTTGACGGCGAACGGCACGAACTCACCGGCCAGCGCCAGGCCCACCTGCTCGGCGATGGTGTCGCCGGCCTTGTCCTGAGCCTCGTGGGTGCTGGCCCCGAGGTGCGGGGTGACCACGACCGAGTCGAGGCCGAACAGCGGCGACTCGGTGGTCGGCTCGGTGGTGAACACGTCGATGGCCGCGCCGCCGACGTGGCCCGAGCGGATGGCGTCGGCCAGGGCCTCCTCGTCGATGATGCCGCCGCGCCCGACGTTGATGATGCGGATCCCGGGCTTGGCCTTGGCCAGCAGCTCGGCGTTGACCAGCCCGATCGTCTCGGGCGTCTTGACCACGTGGATGGTGACGAAGTCCGACACCGCCACGAGCGTCTCGAGGTCGACCAGCTCGACGCTCATCTGCCGGGCCCGGTCGGGGGACACGAAGGGGTCGTAGGCGACGAGGCGCATGCCGAACGCCAGCGCCCGCTGGGCGACGAGCTTGCCGATGCGGCCGAGCCCGATGATGCCGAGGGTCTTGTCGCTGAGCTCGACGCCCGTCCAGCGCGACCGCTCCCAGCGACCGGCGACGAGCGCGGCGTGGGCCTGGGGGACGTTGCGGGCCTGGGCCAGCAGCAGGGCCATGGTGTGCTCGGCCGCCGAGAGGATGTTCGACTGCGGTGCGTTGACCACCATCACCCCGCGGGCCGTGGCGGTCGGCCACGTCGACGTTGTCGAGCCCGATGCCGGCCCGTCCGACGACCACCAGGTCGGTGCCGGCGGCCAGGACCTCGGCGGTCACGGTCGTGGCCGATCGGATGATCAGGGCCTGGGCCCCCTTGACCAGCTCGAGCAGCTCCTCGGGAGATGACCCGATCTGCACGTCGACGTCGTGGCCGGCGGCACGGAGCCGGTCGAGTCCGCCCTCGGCGATCGGCTCGGTGACAAGGATGCGGGCCATGCCTCATCCTGACCTGCTGGGTCGGGCCGCCCGCCAACCCATCTGCCGGGAGCGGCCCGTCAGCCGCTCGGCGATCTTGAACGCGACCAGGAAGGCGACGATCGGGACCACCATCAGGGCGAGACCGATGAGCGAGCACCGGGATGAGGTTCGGCCGGGACGCGCCGATCAGCTCGGTCTGGGTCGGGTCCTCGGGTCGGCGCGTCCTCGGTGAGGCCGAGGACCTCGCGGGCCCGTTCGGCATCGTCGGTCAGCACCGAGAGCCGGAAGGACCCGCCGTCGTCGGGTGCGCCTACCGTCGCCCCGACGCCGCGCTCGACGAGGTAGGCGGCCTGGCCCTGGGCCGCCTGCATCGATCGGGTAGCGCTCGATGATCGTCATGTCGTCAGGTTCCATGGGCACCCCCATCACGTCCACGCCGGCGAAGCAGGTCAGAGGTTCTCGATCGGCACCGGATCGATGGGATCCCAGGGTTCGAAGCCGAAAACCCGACCGTAGAAGTACAGCTCGGCCTCGAGCGCACGCCGGATGTTCGGGGCCTGGCGGAAGCCGTGCTGCTCGCCCTCGAAGGCGAGGTAGGCGACCGGGACGCCCTTGGTCCGCAGGGCCTCGACGATCATCTCGGACTGGGCCGGCGGCACGACCTCGTCCTCGAGGCCCTGGAGCACGATGACCGGGCGGTCGAGCCGGTCGACGTGGTGGATCGGCGACCGCTCGAGGTAGCGCTGTCGTTCCTCCGGGTAGGGGCCGACGAGCGAATCGAGGTAGCGGGCCTCGAACTTGTGGGTGTCGCGGGCCAGCGCCTCGAGGTCGGCGACGCCGTAGTGGCTGGCGCCGGCGGCGAACCGGTCGTGGAAGGTGAGGGCGCACAGCACCGTGAAGCCTCCGGCGCTGCCGCCCCGGATGGCCAGCCGGTTCGGGTCGACGAGACCCTCGGCCACGAGGTGCTCGGCCACCGCGACGCAGTCCTCGACGTCGGCGATGCCCCAGGCCCGTCGAGGGCCCCGGTAGGCCCGGCCGTACCCGGTGCTGCCGCGGTAGTTCACGTCGGCCACCGCGAAGCCCCGTGAGGTCCAGAACTGGAGGGCCAGGCTGAGCTGAGGTCGCGCCGCCGACGTCGGGCCGCCGTGGATCATGACGAGCAGCGGCGGCGCATCGCCACCGGAACCGGTGTCGCCGGGACGGGTCGGCGGGTAGAAGAGGGCGTGGGTGACGGCGCCCCCGGTGGTGGTGACGTCGAGCGGTACCGGGGCCGAGAACCAACCCAGGTCGAGCCCCAGGTGGCGAGCGGGCTGCAGGATGCCCAGGGTGACGTTGCCGTGGGGCGGGAGATCGGCGACCGCCACAGCCGGTTCCGCGGTCGGCGAGCCGGCGATCATCGCCAGCCCGTGCCCATAGGGGCGGAGAGAGGACATGGTCGTGAAGGAGGTCGGGACCTCGGTGACCGCGGCGCCGGCCGAGCCGTTCGGGTCAGAGATGATGGCGAGGTGGTCGACCCCGTCGGCGGTGTAGGCCACGACGATCCGTCCGTCGGGGAGGAAGGCGTAGCGGCTCTGCGCGAAGACCCAGGCGGGGACGCCGATGTCGCCGTGGATCTGGCCCACCGCGGTCGGTTCGACCTCGTCGCTCACTCCGTCGCCGTCGCCCCTCGGCAACGATTCGGTACCGATTCGATAGAGGTTCCACCAGTCGAGGCGGTCGGACACGAACCACAGGCTGCCGTCGGCGTGCCATTCCGGCTGGGTGATCGACTCGGTGCGATGACCGGCCACCCGGCGGGGATCGGTCACGCGGGGCCCCTCCTCACCGGCCGGATCGGCCAGATCGGCGATCCAGAGCTCGGTGCCGTCCCACGGCATGTCCGGGTGGTTCCACTGCAGCCAGCAGATCGATCGACCGTCCGGGCTCATCCGGGGCGCCGCGACGAAGTCCGGACCGGTGACCACGACGATCGGCTCGCCTCCCCGCTGGGCGTCGATCGCCACCAGCTCGTTGTGCACATCCGGACCGTCGTGGCGCTCCCGCACGCAGATCACCCAACGGCCGTCGACGGTGAGCATCCCGTCGGCGTAGCGGTCACCCATCGGCCTTGCCGGTTCAGGCGTCAACGCCCTCGGCGCCGCGAACCGTCCGGGCTCGGTGTCCGGGTCGACCCGGTACAGCCGCTGATCGGAGGCGTTCGCGAAGAAGAGGGTGTCGTCGTGCAGCCACCAGGCTCCTCCCCCGTACTCGTGGACGCGGGTGCGGGCCGAGAACTCGTCGGGGAGCACCTCGACGGTCCCTCCTCCCGGGCGATGGCGGACCACCGCGATGCGGCCGGCCTGCTCCGGTCGGGATTCGGACCACCACACGTCGTCGTCGCCGACCCGGCACTCGCCGAGTCCGACGGCGCCGGCGACGACGAGCTCTGCCGTGATCGGTGACGGCCAGGAGCCGTACGGAGCCTCGTTCGCCACGCTCCGGACCTCAGTCGGTGGCCGAGGCGAGGAGCTGTGCGATGCGGTCGATGCCTTCGACCAGGTCGTCGTCACCGAGCGCGAACGACAGGCGGGCGTAGCCCGGCGCCGCGAACGCCTCGCCGGGCACGATGGCGACCTTGGCCTCGTCGAGGATGACCTCGGCCAGGTCGGTGGTGCTGGTGGGGCGCCGACCGGCGATCTCACGGCCGAGGACGTCCTTGAACGACGGGAACGCGTAGAACGCCCCCTCGGGTTCGAAGCAGCTGACACCTGGGATCTCGTTGAGCATCCGGTGGATGGTGCGACGACGGCGGTCGAAGGCGTCACGCATCATCGCCACCGCCTGGAGGTCGCCGGCGACGGCGGCCAGGGCCGCCCGCTGCGACACGTTGGCCACGTTGGAGGTGGAGTGCGACTGCAGGTTGGTGGCGGCCTTGATGACGTCGGACGGGCCGATCATCCAGCCGACCCGCCAACCGGTCATGGCGTAGGTCTTGGCCACGCCGTTGACCACGACGCACGTGTCGGCCAGCTCGGGTACGAGCGTCGGCATCGAGTTGAACTCGTGATCGTCGTAGGTCAGGTGCTCGTAGATCTCGTCGGTGACGACCCAGATGCCGTGCTCGACCGCCCACTCGCCGATGGCCCGAACCTCGGCCTCGGGGTAGACCGCGCCGGTCGGGTTGGACGGCGAGACGAACACCAGCGCCTTGGTGGCCGGGGTCCGGGCGGCTTCGAGCTGGTCGACGGTCACCCGGAACCCGGTCGATGCGTCGGTCGGGAGCACCACCGACGTGCCCCCGGCCAGAGCGATCGGCTCGGGATAGGTGGTCCAGAACGGGGCCGGCAGCAGGACCTCGTCGCCGGGGTTCAACAGCGCCTCGAACGTGTTGTAGACCGCGTGCTTGCCCCCGTTGGTCACGAGCACCTGGCCGGCCAGGACCTCGTAGCCCGAGTCGCGGAGGGTCTTGGCGACGATGGCCTCCTTGAGCTCGGGGAGGCCGCCGGCCGGCGAGTAGCGGTGGTTCTTGGGGTCGCGGCAGGCGAGGACGGCGGCTTCGACGATGTGATCGGGGGTGGGGAAGTCGGGTTCACCGGCACCGAAGCCGATGACCGGCTCGCCGGCGGCCTTCAGGGCCTTGGCCCGGGCGTCGACCGCGAGCGTGGCGGATTCGGTGATGGCGCCGACTCGGCGGGAGATGCGGTCGGTGGTCATGCGGGGGTCTCCGGGTTCGGGGGGCGGATGTCCGGGTTCGGTGGTGTCGCCGGGTCGATGGTGGCTGGTTCGGCGAGCCGACGCTAGCTCCCGACGCCGAGGTGACGTGGTCCCTCGGAACCGATTTCGCCGCAGGAGGGCTCGGCCGCGATAGTTGCAGCGATGACCGAGCCGCTGCCTGCCATTTCCATCCCCACCGACCTGCTCCCCGGTGACGGTCGCTTCGGCTGCGGGCCGTCGAAGATCCGCCCCGAGGCCATGAACGCGCTGAACGCGGTGTCGGCGTCCTACATGGGCACCAGCCACCGACAGGCGACCGTGCGCTTCACGGTCAGCCAGCTCCGCAACGGGCTCGCCGAGATGTTCGCCCTGCCCGACGGCTACGAGATCATGCTCGGCAACGGCGGATCGACCACGTTCTGGGACATCGCCACCTTCGGGCTGATCGAGCACCGCAGCCAGCACCTGAGCTTCGGCGAGTTCTCCTCGAAGTTCGCGGCAGCGGCGGCCGCCGCTCCCCACCTCGACGATCCCGACGTCATCGAATCGTCGCCCGGCACCCATCCCGACGCAGTCGGACGCGAAGGCATCGACGTCTACGCGCTCACCCACAACGAGACCTCGACCGGCGTCTCGATGCGCCTGGCCCGACCCGAGGGCGCCGACGACGACGCCCTCGTCGTGGTCGACGCCACCTCGGCCGCCGGCGGTCTCCGCTTCGATCCGGCCGAGACCGACGTCTACTACTTCGCCCCCCAGAAGTGCCTGGCCTCCGACGGCGGGCTCTGGCTGGCCGCGGTGTCGCCCAGGGCGGTCGAGCGCATCGAGCGCATCGCGGCGTCGGACCGATGGGTCCCGGCCTCGATGGACCTGGGCATCGCCCTGGAGAACTCCCGCAAGGACCAGACCTACAACACCCGGCGCTGGCCACGGTGTTCCTCGCCGTCCAGCAGGTCGAGTGGGTCAACAACAACGGCGGGCCTCGAGTGGGCGGCGTCCCGCTCGGACCGGTCGGCCGAGATCATGTACTCCTGGGCCGAGGCGACCGAGCTACGCCACCCCGTTCGTGGGCAAGCCCGACGACCGCAGCCACGTGGTCGCCACCATCGACCTCGACGACGCCGTCGACGCCACCACGGTGTCGCAGGTGCTGCGGGCCAACGGCATCGTCGACACCGAGTCGTACCGCAAGCTGGGCCGCAACCAGCTCCGCGTGGCCCTGTTCCCGGCCATCGACCCGGGCGACGTCGAGGCGCTCACCCGCTGCATCGACCACGTGGTCGCAGCGCTGGCCTGAGCGGCTGGTCGCTCCCATCGGGCAGACTGCGTTCGGGCCGCGCCAGTCGGGGTGGCTCGAGGAGTCGGTTCGACAGGGGGAAGGCATGACCACACTGGCCGAGGTTCGCGGCGAGCCTCATCGGGCCCGGCGGGGCGTTCGAGGTGACGACCGAGGTCGTCGACGGCGACGAGATGCGGGTCTACAAGGACCGTCTGCCCAACCTGCGCGTCGGTCGGCGAGATCGCGGCCCTGAGAGGCGACGAGCAGCCGTTCATCGTCTACGGCGAGCGGCGCATCGGCTTCACCGAGTTCTTCCGGCTGGCCAACTCGGTGTCGGCCGCGCTGCGCGACGGCTTCGGCGTCGGTCACGGCGACCGGGTGGCCGTGCTGTCGGCCAACAACCCCGAGTGGTGCCTGAGCTTCTGGGCCACGGTCGACATCGGCGCCGATCCTGGTCGGGCTCAACGGCTGGTGGAAGACCGACGAGATCATCTACGGCCTGCAGGACTCGGCGCGCAGGTCCTCGTGGCCGACCGGGGCCGGTTCGAGCGGATCGCCGACGCGCTCGACGAGCTGCCGGACCTCGAGGCGGTGTTCCTGATCGACGCCGACCCGGCCGACTTCGGCGACGACCCGCGCCTGCACCGCTTCGACGAGCTGACCGGCGATCGCCGAGCCCGACGTTCCCCGACGTGGCGATCGACGAGGGCGACTCCGCGGTCATCTTCTACACGAGCGGCACCACCGGGCGGCCCAAGGGCGCCATCTCGTCGCACCGCAACATGATCGCCAACCTCCAGAACACGATCTTCAACACGGTCGCGCATCGCGGTTGCTGGCGCCGCGACGACCGGCGCGCGCCGCGCCGACGCCGGGCAGACGACAGCCCTGCTGACCTCACCGCTGTTCCACGTGTCGGGCTGCCACTCGAGCCTGGTCGTCGGCACGCTGGGCGGCCTGAAGCTGGTGATCCCCGAGGGCCGCTTCGAGCCCGACAAGGCGCTCGAGCTCATCCAGGACGAGCGGGTCACGATCTGGGCGACCGTGCCGACGATGGTGTGGCGGGTGTGCGAGTACCCCGACCGGCACGACTACGACACGTCGAGCGTCACCTCGGTGGCCTTCGGCGGGTCACCGTCGGCCGACGAGCTGCAGCGGATGGTGCGCGAGACGTTCCCGAACGTGAAGAGCACCACCAACGCCTACGGCCTGACCGAGTCGAGCTCGGTGGCCACGGTGATCAGCGGTCCCGACGCGCTGGCCAAGCCGACCTCGGTCGGTCCGCCGGTGCCGGTCGTCGAGATCCGCATCGCCGACCCGTCCGGGGCCGAGGTCGGCGCAGGGCGAGACCGGCGAGGTGCTGATCCGGGGCCCGATCATCATGCCGGGCTACTGGGACAAGCCCGAGGCCACCGCCGAGACGGTGATCGACGGGTGGCTGCACACCGGCGACATCGGACGGGTCGACGAGGACGGCTACCTCTACATCACCGACCGGGCCAAGGACATGATCATCCGGGGCGGCGAGAACATCTACTGCGTCGAGATCGAGCAGCGCCTGGTCGAGCATCCCGAGATCGCCGACGCCGCGGTCATCGGCGTGCCGCACCCCGAGCTCGGCGAAGAGGTCAAGGCCGTGGTGCAGCTGGTCGATGGTTCGGGACTGACCGAGGCCGAGGTCCGGACGTGGGTGGCCGAGGCCCTGGCCAACTTCAAGGTGCCGGCCTACGTGGAGCTGACCCATGACAAGCTCCCGCGCAACGCGTCGGGCAAGCTGTTGAAGAACGTGCTGCGCGGCGAGGGCGAGGTGAGCTTCGCGGAGACGATGTGACCCGACCATGACCGACCGAACGATCGATGGCCGCGCAGCGTGCACCGCGGCGATCGGTCGGCTGCGGGCGAGCAGCCCGACGAAGGTCCTGGTCCTCGACGGCCATCGCCGTCACCGCGGTCTGGCTGGCGTCGTCGCTCGTGTGGCGGGACGCACCGTTCGCGCTCACCTTCGACGACGCGTTCTACTACTTCGGCATCGCCCGGAACGTGGCCCACGGGCACGGATCGACGTTCGACGGGATCGACCCGACCAACGGCTACCACCCGCTGTGGATGCTCATCGCCGTGCCGTTCTTCTGGGCCGGGCTCGACGGGACGGCGGCGGCGCGGGCCCTGCTGGCCCTCCAGGTCCTGTTCTACGGCGGCGCGCTCGTGCTCGTCGCGCTGACCGCAGGTCGGGCGATCGGGCGCTGGGAGCGGCTGCGGGCCGACGCGGCGACGGGATCGGACGACGGCGACCGACGCCGCCCGTCTGGTGCACCTGGCTGGTGGCCGGCGCGCTCGTCGCTCGTCGGTGGGAACCCGTTCTTCGTCAAGATCTTCGCCAACGGGCTCGAGTCGGGGGTGCTGGTGCTGCTCGGACGCCGCCCTGCTCTGGTTGGCGGCTCGGCGGCGGCGGGCGCTGGCTCACCCGGGGCTCGTCGGGCGACCGGCTGGTGGACCGCCGCTGCTGCTGTCGCTGATCGTGCTCGCCCGCACCGACTCGGTGCTGCTGGTCGGCGAGCGCTCGGGCTCTGGATGCCTGGCCGAGGCGCGGCCGCTCGGCCGGCGCGGCGATCCGGCCGCTGCTCGAGCTGTTCGCCCTGCCGGCCGTGACGCTGGCGGCGTACCTGCTGTCGAACCAGGTCATGTTCGGGGTCACGCTGCAGATCAGCGGGCTGGTCAAGCGGGCGCCGCTGACACCGGGCCGGGCCGCTCACGATGGGCTCGTGGTGGTCATCGCGGCGCTGGCCGTCGGCCGGTTCGGCTGGGTTCGGTGCCGCACGGCCAGACCAGGGCGCGAGGCCGGTTCCGACGGTCCGGCGCGTTCGCCGCCGTCCACCGCTGGTTCGCCGGGTTCTGCCTCGTCCTGGTGGCGTACTACCAGGTGCTGCAGACCCAGCAGTGGCTCTGGTACTACTCGCCGCGTCGCCCTCTACGCCCTGTTCCTGTTGGTGCTCGGCGTGGCCGACTTCGTCGAGGCGGCGGCGCTGGAGGCCCGGCGGATCGGCCCATGGCGCGGGCGCTCGCTCCGGTGGTGGCAATCCTGTTCGCACCGTTGCTGTTCGCGTTCGTGTTCCAGGCCAGGGCCTTCGTCGACCCCGATCTCCGATCGATCGAGGAGGCGAACCGGGACGCCGGCGAGTGGATCGACGCGAACCTGCCCGTCCGACGCCGTGCTCGCATCGTGGGACGCCGGCGTGGTCGGCTACTACGCCCGCCGGCCGGTCATCAACCTCGACGGGGTCGCGAACTCGAAGGAGTACTACGACGCGGGGCACGACGGAACGGTCGGCGCGTTCCTCGTCGGACCGGGGCCTGACCGGCATCGTCAACCACGGGACCCCGGTCGACGGGCGCGACCCGGAGATCGACGCGTTCATCCAGCGGATCTGTGGGGGCCCGAGACCGCTGGCAGACGGCGACGGTGACCAAGGCGTGGCCGTTCCGGTTCAGCGGCAACACGGTCGGCGGCGCTGGGCGGGGTTCGGGGTCATCGGGGCTGGCCGTGTTCCTCTATCGGTCGAACCACCGCCCCCGTCGGAGGGTTCGACCGCGGCTCGTCAGCCCTTGGCGGCCCGGAAGCCGGCCTCGAGGTCGGCGATGATGTCGTCGATCGACTCGAGCCCGACCGAGAGCCGCACCAGGCCGGGCTCGACGCCGGTGGTGATCTGCTCCTCGTCGCTGAGCTGGGAGTGGGTGGTCGACGCCGGGTGGATCACCAGGCTGCGGACGTCGCCGATGTTGGCCACGTGGCTGTGCAGCTGCAGACCCTCGACGAACCGCTGGCCGGCCTCGCGGCCGCCCTCGATGATGAACGCCGGCACCGAGCCCGCGCCCCTCCCGCCGCTGTAGCGCTCGGCCCGGTCGTACCACGGCGAGCCCGGCAAGCCCGGCGTACTGCACCCGCTCGACCTGGTCGTGGGCCTCGAGGAACTCGGCCACGACCCGGGCGTTGGCGATGTGGCGCTCCATCCGCAGGCTGAGCGTCTCGAGGCCCTGCAGGAACAGGAACGAGTTGAACGGCGTGACCGCCGGCCCGATGTCGCGCAGCAGCTGCACCCGGGCCTTGATGATGTAGGACCCGGGCCCGAGCGCCGGCCAGTAGGCGAGGCCGTGGTAGCTGGGGTCGGGCTCGGTGAACTGCGGGTACTTGTCGCCGGCGCCGAAGTCGAACGAGCCGCCGTCGACGATGACCCCGCCGATCGACGTGCCGTGGCCGCCGATGAACTTGGTGGCCGAGTGCACGACGATGTCCGCACCCCACTCGAGGGGCCGGATCAGGTACGGCGACGCCACCGTGTTGTCGACGATCAGCGGCACGCCGTTCTCGTGGGCCACCGCCGACACGCCCTCGATGTCGAGGACGTCGTTGCGGGGGTTGCCGATCGTCTCGCCGTAGAACGCCTTGGTGTTGGGCTGCACCGCCGCCCGCCACTCGTCGAGGTCGTCGGGGTCGGCGATGAACGTGGTCTCGATGCCCATCTTCGGCAGCGTGTAGTGCAGGAGGTTGTAGGTGCCGCCGTAGAGCGCGGCCGACGCCACGATGTGGCTGCCCGCCTCGGCCAGGTTGAGGATGGCCAGGGTCTCCGCCGCCTGCCCGCTGGCCGTGGCCAGCGCGCCGGGCAGCCCGACCGCGGTCTCGGTCGCCCCTTCGAGGCTGGCGATCCGGGCCTCGAACACCCCCTGGGTCGGGTTCATGATCCGGGTGTAGATGTTGCCGATCTCGCCGAGCGCGAACAGGTTGGCCGCGTGTGCCGTGTCGCGGAACTGTGTACGAGGTCGTCTGGTAGATCGGGACGGCCCGGGCGTTCGTGCTCGGATCCGGCTCCTGACCGGCGTGGATCTGGCGGGTCTCGAAACCCCAGTCGTTGTCAGGCATGGCTGCTCCTCGCGATGGCGATCAGTGCGCGGACCGACCCTATTCCGCTAAAAGTTGACCTGTCTAGTCGGATTTAAGGACCCGTCGACCGCGTCGAGCGTGCCGAACCGGCCGATCGGTCGGTCAGCCCTGGCCGCCGGAGGCGTCCTGGACGCTGGTCTTGCCCTGGCCGATCCACGGCATCATGGCCCGGAGCTTGCCGCCGACCTGCTCGATCGGGTGCTCCTTGCCCTTGGCCTCGAGGGCGTGGAAGTTGCTCCGACCGGCCTCGCTCTCGGCGACCCACTCGTCGGCGAACTGGCCGGACTGGATCTCGTCGAGGATCTTGCGCATCTCGGCCTTGGTGGCGTCGTTGACGATGCGCGGCCCACGGGTCAGGTCGCCGTACTCGGCGGTGTCGGAGATGCTGTAGCGCATGCCGGCGATGCCCTCCTCGTACATGAGGTCGACGATGAGCTTGAGCTCGTGGAGGCACTCGAAGTACGCGATCTCGGGCTGGTAGCCGGCATCGACGAGGGTCTGGAAGCCGGCCTGCACGAGCGCGGTCGTGCCGCCGCAGAGCACGACCTGCTCACCGAACAGATCGGTCTCGCACTCCTCGGTGAAGGTCGTCTCGATGACGCCGGCGCGGGCGCCGCCGATGGCGTCGGCGTAGGCAAGACCCAGACCCAGCGCCTTGCCGGAGGCGTCCTGCTCGACCGCGACGAGGCACGGCACGCCGCCGCCCTCCTCGTAGGTGCGGCGGACGAGGTGGCCCGGGCCCTTCGGCGCGACCATCACGACGTCGACACCGGCCGGCGGGACGATCCGACCGAAGCGGATGTTGAAGCCGTGGGCGAAGAACAGCGCGTCGCCCTCGGAGAGGTTCGGGGCGATGTCGGCCTCGTAGATCGACTTCTGCTCGGTGTCGGGGGCCAGGATCATGATCACGTCGGCCTAGGCCGAGGCATCGGCGATGGTCATCACCCGGAGGCCGGCGCTCTCGGCCTTGGCCTTGGAGCCCGAGCCGTCACGGAGCCCGATGACGCACGTCGACGCCCGAGTCCTTGAGGTTCAGCGCGTGGGCGTGGCCCTGCGAGCCGTAGCCGATGATGGCGACCTTGCGGTCGGCGATCAGCGATCGGTCGGCGTCCTTCTCGTAGTACACGTTGGCCACAGCCTGCTCCTGAGATTGGTGATCCGCTCTGGTCGGATCGTCGATGGATGCGTTTGGGTTTCGCGTCAGCGAGTCGGTACCGATGCCGCGGGCAGCGGTCGACGCCGCGTGCAGCGTGCAGCTGCGGCGGCGACGTCGGTCGAGCTTGGGCAGCGCGACCCTGCCCGGTGCGTTGCAGCGCCACGATGCCGTAGGGCCTGATCATCTGCTCGAAATCGTTCACCTTCTCCGGCGAACCATCGAGGCAGATGGTCAGCTCGTCCGGGCCGACGCCGAGAATACGACCCTCGAACACGCCGACCAACTCGATGATCTGGCCTCGGATCTCCGGGCTGGCCGACACGGTGGCCAGCAGCAGCTCGCGCTGCACCGAATCGCCGGGAGCCAGCTCGGTGATCTTGACCACGTTGACCAGCTTGTCGAGCTGCTTGACGACCTGCTCGAGCGGGGCCGACTCGACGTCGACGACCACGGTGATCCGACTGAACCGCTCGTCGTCGGTGGGGGCCACCGCCAGCGACACGATGTTGAACCCGCGACGGGCGAACAGCCCCGCCACCCGGGTGAGCACACCCGGCTTGTTCTCGACGAGCACGGTGAGGATGTGGTGCTTGGACGTCGCCATGGTCAACGCCCCCCTTGGCCCTGGCGACGGGTCGACGACGATCTCGCTGTTGGACCTGCCCGGACGGGACCATCGGGTACACCTTCTCGCGGGCGTCGGTGCGGAAGTCGATGACCACGGGCCGGTCGTCGATCTCGTTCGCCTTCTCGATGGCCGGCAGGACCTCCTCGGGCGACTCGACCCGCATCCCGATGCAGCCCATCGCCTCGGCCCACATCTTGTAGTCGGGCAGATCGGGCGACAGGTAGACCTCGGAGTAGCGCTCCTCGTAGAACATCTCCTGCCACTGGCGCACCATGCCGAGGTAGGCGTTGTTGAGGATGGCGATCTTCACCGGGATGCGCTCGCTCGCCGCGGTGACGAGCTCCTGCGCCGTCATCTGGAAGCAGCCGTCGCCGTCGATGGCCCAGACCATCCGGTCGGGGCGGCCGACCTTGGCGCCGATGGCCGCCGGCACCGAGAAGCCCATGGTGCCGAGCCCGCCCGAGTTCACCCACGTGTAGGGGTGGTTGAACTTCCAGTACTGGCTCGTCCACATCTGGTGCTGCCCGACGCCCGACGCCACGATGCAGTCGTCGGGGGTGTTGTCGCGCAGGGTCTCGAGCACGTACTGCGGCTTCAGCAGCTCGCCCGGCTCGCTCATCTCGTAGGTGAGCGGGAAGCGCTCCTGCCAACCGCTGATGCGCGACTTCCACTCCGTGCGATCGGGCTGAGCGGTCGGGCCGCCCAGATCGCGGATCGCGGTGATCAGCTCCTCGATCACCAGGCGGCAGTCGCCGGCGATGCCGGCGTCGGGCCGGCGCACCTTGCCGAGCTCGGCCGGGTCGATGTCGACGTGGATGACCTTGGCCTCTGGGGCGAACTCGCCGACCTTGCCGGTGACCCGGTCGTCGAAGCGGCTGCCGAGCGCGATCAGCAGGTCGGACTCCTGCATCGATGTCACCGCGGTGTAGTTGCCGTGCATGCCGGGCATGCCGAGGCACAGCGGATGGTCGTCGGGGAACGCGCCCCGGGCCATCAGGGTCGTGACGACGTGGATGTCGCACAGCTCGGCCAGCTGCGTGCAGCGCCTCGGCGGCCCGTGCCTTGAGGATGCCGCCGCCGGCGTAGATGACCGGCCGCTCCGACGCCAGGATCAGCTCGGCCGCCTTGCGGATCATGGCCGGGATCGCCCTTGGTGACCGGGTGGTAGCCGGGCAGGTCGCACCGACTCGCGGCCAGTACCACTCCATGGCCGAGTTGGGGTTCTGCGGGTCGACGATGTCCTTGGGGATGTCGACCAGCACCGGGCCCGGTCGGCCGGTCGTGGCGATGTGGAACGCCTCGCGGATCGCCCGGGGGATGTCCTGGGCCGAGGTCACGAGGAAGTTGTGCTTGGTGATCCCCATGGTGATGCCGGTGATGTCCGCACTCCTGGAAGGCGTCGGTGCCGAGCGCCGAGGTCGGCACCTGGCCGGTGATGACGACCATGGGCACCGAGTCCATGTAGGCGTCGCACAGCGGCGTGACGATGTTCGTGGCCCCCGGACCGCTCGTCACCATGGCCACGCCCGGTCGGCCGGTGGCGTGGGCGTAGCCCTCGGCCATGTGCCCGGCGCCCTGCTCGTGCCGCACGAGGATGTGGCGGATCGGCGAGTCGATGATCGGGTCGTACACCGGGAGGATCGCGCCGCCGGGCAGGCCGAAGATCGTCTCGACCCCTTCCATCTCCAGGCTCTTGATGAGGGCTTGTCCACCATCGAGTTTCATCGTTGGGTTCCTTAGTGGTGCGGTTCTGCGAATGCGGCGATTCGGTACGGATTCGTTGCGATGCGATGCGGCGGCGATGTCGGGGCCGTCGCTCGATCCGAACCCGAAACGCAATCGACCTCCCGCTGGGGAGGTCGAGGATGCGCACGCAGGGGAAGAGACGGCGTGCGCTAGGTGAGTACCACGAGGATCGAGACGGTGGGGTTCACGGGGGACAGCGTGCCATGCGGGAGTGACGTTCGGCAACCCGAATCGTTCCACCTCCCCGAATCGTCGCCGAGCGGCACCGCTCGGTGGTCCAGCCGAACCGTCAGGCTTCGGTGATGGCGCCGCGCTCGGCGCCCTGGGCCAGCGCGGCGTACTTGGCCAGCACGCCGGTCGTGTAGCGCGGCTCGGGCAGCTTCCACTCGCCGCGGCGGCGCTCGAGCTCGGCCTCGTCGACCATCAGGTCGATCGTGTGGTCGACCACGTCGATGACGATGCGATCGCCCTCGGCCACGAACGCGATCGGCCCGCCGTCGACCGCCTCGGGCGCGACGTGGCCGATGCAGAACCCGTGGGTGCCGCCGGAGAACCGCCCGTCGGTGATGAGGGCGGCGTCGCCGCCGCGCCCCACGCCCTTCATGGCGCCGGTGACGGCCAGCATCTCGCGCATGCCGGGACCGCCCTTGGGCCCCTCGTAGCGGATGACCACGACGTCGCCGGCGTTGATCTTGCCGGCGAGGATGTCCTCCATGGCGGCCGCCTCGCCGTCGAACACCCGGGCGACGCCCTCGAACCGGTCGAAGTCGATGCCGGCCGACCTTGACCACCGAGCCCTTGGGCGCCAGCGAGCCGGTGAGCACCGCGATGCCGCCGACGCGCGTGGATCGGATCGGACAGACGGTGCACGACCTCGCCGTCGGGCGCCGGCGGGTCGAGATGTCGGCCAGGTTCTCGGCGACGGTCTTCCCGGTGACCGTGAGGCAGTCGCCGTGGAGCAGGCCGGCGTCGAGCAGCTCCTTCATCACGACGGGGACGCCGCCGATGCGGTCGATGTCGCTCATGTGGTACTTGCCGTGCGGCTTGGTGTCGGCGATGTGGGGCACCCGCGCCGCGATCCGGTTGAAGTCGTCGAGCTGCAGGTCGACCCGCGCCTCGTTGGCGATGGCCAGCAGGTGCAGCACCGCGTTGGTCGAGCCGCCGAGCGCCATCGTCACGGCGATGGCGTTCTCGAACGCCTCCTTGGTCATGATCTGGCGAGGCCGGAGGCCCAGCTCCAGCAGGTGGACCACCGCCTCGCCGCTGGCCCGGGCGAAGTCGTCGCGCCGCCGGTCGACCGCGGGCGCCGACGCCGAGCCGGGCAGCGACATGCCGAGCGCCTCGCCGATCGACGCCATGGTGTTGGCGGTGAACATGCCGGCGCAGCGACCCCTCGGTCGGGCAGGCCTGCCATCTCGATCTCGCCCAGCTCGTTCTCGGTCAGGGTGCCGGCCGCGCACGCGCCGACCGCCTCGAACACGCTGGTGATGTCGAGCGCCACGCCGTTGCGCTGACCCGGCAGGATCGACCCGCCGTAGAGGAACACCGACGGCAGGTTGAGCCGGGCCGCGGCCATGAGCATGCCGGGGAGCGACTTGTCGCAGCCGGCGAAGGTGACCAGGCCGTCGAAGCGCTCGGCGTGCATCACCGTCTCGACCGAGTCGGCGATGATCTCGCGGCTGACGAGCGACGCCCGCATGCCCTCGTGGCCCATCGAGATGCCGTCGCTCACCGCGATGGTGTTGAACTCGAACGGGAAGCCGCCGGCGTCGCGGACGCCCTCCTTGGCCCGCTTGGCCAGGCGGTCGAGCGGCAGGTTGCACGGCGTGACCTCGTTCCACGACGAGGCGACCGCCGATCTGGGGCTTGTCCCAGTCGTCGTCGGTCATGCCGACGGCGCGCAGCATGGCCCGGGCCGGAGCCCGCTCGAACCCGTCGGTCACCTCCCACGATCGAGGCTTCATGGTCTTGTCGTGTGGGCCGTCGCTCATGGGGGCAGAGGTTACGCTCTCTCCCGCGATGACCGACCACAGCGTTTCGAGCGGAGCGCGCGCCGAGCACGCCGAACACGGCCGTGGCACCGACGAGGTCGTCGTGGGCCGGGGCATCGTCAAGCGGTGGGGAGGCGTCACCGCGCTCTCGGGCGCCAGCTTCACGATCCACCGCGGCGTCACCGGGCTGCTCGGCACGAACGGCGCCGGCAAGACGACCCTGCTCGGCATGATGCTCGGCCTGCACCGACCCACCGAGGGCACGCTGTCGGTGCTGGGCCTCGACCCCGTCCACGCCGGCGCCGCGGTGCGCGAGCGGGTCGGCTACTCCCCGGAGCACCACACGCTGCCGGCCGACACCACCGCGCAGGACCTCGTCCGCCACATCGCCGAGGTCCACGGGCTCCCGCACCGCGAGGCCACCGGTCGGGCCAGCGACGCGCTGTGGCAGGTCGGGCTGGGCGAGGAGCGCTTCCGCCCGATCGGCACCATGTCGACCGGCCAACGGCAGCGGGTGAAGCTGGCCCAGGCGATCGCCCACGACCCGCAGCTCGTCCTGCTCGACGAGCCCACCGACGGCCTCGACCCGGTGCAGCGCGACGACATGCTGGCGCTCATCAAGCGGGTCGGCACCGAGTTCGGGATCGACATCATCTTGTCGTCGCACCTGCTCGAGGAGGTCGAGCGGGTCTGCGACAGCGCGGTCATCATCGCCGGCGGCGAGGTGGTGGCCTCGGGGCCCATCTCCGAGCTCACCGGAGCCGACCGCGGGCTGCTGGTGGAGGTCGACGACCACGCCGAGGCGCTCGCCCGGGCCATCCGTTCCACGAGCGTCGGACATCAGCGTCGAGCTCGACGGCTCACGACTGGTGGTGACCCGGTCGGTCGGCGGCGCCGACGACGAGCTGTACGACGTGGTCCGTGACGCGGTGGCGTCGACCGGCGCGGGGCTGCGCCGCCTCACGAACCGCACGGTGAGCCTCGAAGACGTCTTCCTCGAGGTCGGCACATGATCCCGTCGAGCTCCGACCCGTCGTCGGGTACCGGCGCGGCCCGCATCCTCGAGCGCGGCTACCGCTCCTACGACGGTCCCCGACTCGGCGCCCGCGGCGCCATGCGCAGCCTCGTGCGCCACAGCGTCCAGCGGGTGCTCGGGCTGAAGCGCACGTTCTGGAACAAGATCCTGCCGTTCGGGGCCATCTTCATCGCCTACGTGCCGGCCATCGCCTTCGTCGGCATCGCCGCGCTCCTCAAGGACCGCTTCGAGCGCAACGGCGTCGACATCGACCAGGTGATCCCGAGCTACGCCGAGTTCTACCTGTTCGTCTGGGCCGCCATCGAGGTGTTCGCCGCGCTTCGCCGCGCCCGAGGTGCTCTGCACCGACCGCCGCATCAGGCATGCTCGGGCTCTACCTGGCCTCGCCGCTCGACCGCGACACCTACCTGCTCGCCAAGGCCACCGCCGTCGGTCTCGTGCTGTCGCTGGTCACGCTCGGGCCGCCCCTGTTCATGCTGATCGCCCGCACCGTCGCCGGCGTGGGGCCCGACGGGTTCAGCGCGTTCGTCGGCGTGCTCTGGCGCGGTCCTCGTCGGCGGCGTCATCGTGGCCGCGCTGCCCGCGGCGCTGTCGCTGGCCATCGCCAGCACCACCACCCGGCGGGCCGCGGCTCGGCCGCGTTCATCCTCGTCACCATCGGGTCCGCGGTCATCGCCGAGACCCTGGTGAACGCCGGTGCATCGCCGTCGCTGTTCGTGCTCAACCTCCCCTACCTGCCGCTCGAGCTCGTCGGTCGGCTCTACGGCGAGGCGCCCGGCTTCATCTCGACGACCGCCACCGACACCTCGACCGCGACGATGGCGATCGCCTACGTGGTCATCACGCTCGGGTGCGCCGTGTTCGTGCGGTTCCGCTACCAGTCGATCCGGGTGAGCCGATGATCGCCCACGATCCGACGTTCGCCCCCGCCCCCGTGTGGCCCATCGAGGTCGCCGGTGCCTCCAAGTGGTTCGGCGACCTGGTCGCCGTGTCGGACGTGTCGTTCCGGGTGGGACGGGGGGTGACGGCGCTGCTCGGGCCGAACGGTGCCGGCAAGTCGACCATGCTCCGCATGCTCTGCGGGCTGACCGCGCCGGCACGCGGCACGGTGCGCATCCTCGGCGGCGACCCGCGCACCGACCTCGGGCTGACGCGGCGCATCGGCCTGGTCCCCCAGCAGGAGGTCGTGTTCGAGTCCATGACCGCGTTCGAGTTCGTGCGGCTCGCGGGGGTCCTCCAGGGCCTCGCACGATCCCGACGAGGCCGCGGTGCGGGCCCTCGACGTGGTCGAGATGCCCGTCGACGACGCCCGGCCGACGAGCACCTACTCGAAGGGCATGCGCCAGCGGGTGAAGGTGGCCCAGGCCATCGTCCACGACCCCGACGTGATCGTGCTCGACGAACCGCTCACCGGCCTCGATCCTCGTCAGCGACTCCACATGATCGACCTGTTCCAACGGCTCGGCGCCGCGGGCAAATGCGTCATCGTGTCGAGCCACGTGCTGGACGAGGTCGAACGCTTCGGGTCCCGGGTGCTGGTCATGGTGCAGGGTCGCCTGGCCGCCGAGGGCGACTTCCGGGCCATCCGAGAGCTCATGGACGATCGCCCCCACCGCATCCGGGTCCGCAGCGACCGGGCCCGGACCCTGTCGGGCGGGCTGCTCGAGCGGTCCGTGGTGATCAGCGTGCAGCTCCACGGCGACGACCAGGTGGTGGTCGAGACCGACAACGTGGGTCAGTTCCGCCGAGCCGTCGCCGATGTCGCGAAGATCGTCGGGGCCCACCTCTACGAGGTCGTGCCGCTCGACGACGACCTCGAGAGCGTCTTCAAGTACCTGGTCGGCCGATGAGCGATCCGACTCCCCCGATCCCACCGCCTCCCCTGGTCGGGCCCCTTCCCCCACCCCCGCCCCCGCCGCTCAGCGCGGAATCGCCCCGACCGGCCACGCCCGGCGCGTTCGCGGCGCTCTACCGGCTGATGCTCAGCACCCAGGTCACCCGGGCCCGGGTCCTGAGCCTGGCCGCGATGGGCCTCGTCGCGGTGATCGTCGGGTTCGCCATCGGCCACGCCGACGTGTTCGATCCGATCCGCGACGGCACCCGGTTCATCGATCGGCTCGGACTGTCGGTGGTCGTCCCGGTGGCCACCCTGGTGTTCGCATCGGCATCGCTGGGCGAGCTCAACGAGGACAGCACGCTCGTCTACCTGTGGTTGCGGCCGGTGGCCCGCTGGAAGATCGTGGCCGCTGCGGCGCTGGCCTCGTTCACGGTGATCTGGCCGCTGGTCACGATCCCCCTCGTCGTCGCCGCGTCCCTCACCGGAGCGGGCGGGTCGCTGGTCGTCGGCACGGTGCTCGGCGTGACGATCTCGATGATCGGCTACACGGGGTTGTTCGTCGCCCTGGGGCTGCGGGTGAAGCGTGCGCTGCCGTGGGGACTGCTCTACATCCTCATCTGGGAGGGGTTCGTGGCCAACGGCAACGCCACCGCGGCCCGACTGGCCGTACGGTCCTACGGTCGGTCGACCTTGTCGTCGATGACCGGAGTCACCCTTCGGCTGGCCGAGATCTCGGCCCCCTGGCGATGGGTGGCTCCGTGCGTGGTCGCCTTCGTGGCCCTGGCGTACGCCACGCGGCGGCTGAGCCGTCAGGACGTGGCCTGAACCCCGTCGAGCGGTCGCCGTTCCGCCGGGACCCCCACGACGTCGAGATCCTGCGCCTGGCGATACCGGCGCTTGGTGCGCTGGTCGCCGAGCCCCTCTACATCCTCTCCGACACCGCGGTGGTGGGTCACCTCGGCACCGACCAACTCGCCGGGCTGGCCATCGCCAGCAGCGTCCTGCTCATCGGGTACTCGCTGTTCGTGTTCCTGGCCTACGGCACGACCGCCGCGGTCGCCCGGCTGCTGGGCGCGGGGGACGAGGAGCGGGCGGCCCATCAGGCCGTGCAGGGCGTGTGGCTGGCCTTCGGTGTCGGTCTGGTGCTGGTGGTTCTGGGCCAGGTGTTCGCGGTGCCGCTGGTCTCGCTGCTCGGGGCGGAGGGCGCGGTGCGGGACTTCGCCCTGCTGTACCTGAGGATCAGCCTCTTCGGGGTGCCGGCGACGCTGGTCGTCCTGGCCGGGACGGGCTACCTCCGCGGTCTCCAGGACACGACGACACCCCTGGTGGTGGCGGTCGTGTCGGCCCTCGTCAACCTCGTGCTCGAGCTCGTGCTGATCTTCGGGCTCGGGTTCGGCATCGGGGCGTCCGCCTGGTCGACGGTCGTGGCCCAGATCGGCGCGGCCACGGTCTACGTCATCTGGGTCGGTCGCGCAGTCCGAACGCATTCGGTGGCGCTCGGGCCCCACGGACCGACGCTGCGGCGGCTGGCGGTCGTCGGCGGAGACCTTTTCGTGCGCACCGCCGCGCTCCGGGGCTCGTTCCTGGTGGCGACAGCCGTCGCCGCCCGGCTGGGCACCGTGGCGCTGGCCGCGCACCAGATCGCGTTCGAGATCTGGAACTTCCTGGCCCTGACCCTCGACGCGATCGCCATCGCCGGCCAGGCGTTGATCGGAAGGTACCTCGGAGCGGGCGACGCCGCATCGGCCCGGAGGTCCGGCCGACGGATGATCGAATGGGGTGTCGGCGCCGGGGTCGTTCTCGGGGTCGCGACGTTCGCGCTGCGCACCGCCCTGCCGCACGTCTTCTCGAGCGATCCGGCGGTGGTCGGCGTGGCAGCCTTCGTGCTGGTGTTCGTCGCGGCGATGCAGCCGGTCAACGGTGTGGTGTTCGTGCTCGACGGGCTCCTCATCGGCGCCGGCGACCTCCGCTATCTCGCCGGGGCGATGTTGGTGTCGTTCGTCGCGTTCTTGCCGTTCGCCCTGGCCGTACCGGTTCTCGGGCTCGGCATCGGGTGGCTGTGGACCGCGCTGTTCGTGTTCATGTTCGCCCGGATGGTGACCCTCGGGATTCGGTGGGCCGGCCAGGGGTGGGCGGTCACCGGCGCCGAACGCTGACCACCCTGCTCCCGGGCGCGCCCAGCTCAGAAGGCGGTGGAGCAGGCCGGGCGGGTCGACGTGGATCCGAAGAACGCATCCGCACGCGCCACCGCCCCCGGTGATCGTTCACCGAGTCGCCCGGCCGCCGCCAACATCCGAGCCGACGCTCCACCCAGGTACAGCGAGCCGAGATCGGCCACGTCGATCGTGAGATCGGCCGCCGCCGACGTCCGTTCCGCCTCGGCACCATCGGGACCACCCGCCACCCGATAGCGCCCCGCCGCATCCGGGCGGAACCCGTCGACCACCTCCACCACCAGCTCGGACTCCTGCTCGTAGCGACGGGCCGCCAGAGCCGCAGCGGTATCGACGATGCGCACCCAGAGGAAGTCCCGCTCGGCGGTCACCCGGAGCGCCCGGAAGTCGGACAGCCACCACCGCAACGGATCGTCGACTCCGACGTCCGCCTCGATCGTGGTCACCAGGTCGACGTCCAACAGGTACCGCCACAGCGCTCGCGCCACGACCGGGTCCGCGGCGACGAGGTCGCGCACCTCGAGCCGCCGCACGCGAGACCCCGGCTCGGTGACGACCCGGTACGTCGCGAACCCGCCGGACCGACCCTCCGCCGGCTCCGCGGCGACCACGAACTGCCCTCCCCCGCCCTTCCACGTCTCGTGCTCGCCGAACACGATCGGCCACCACGAGGTCGGTCGGCTCACCTGGCCCGGCCACGATCTGTGGAACTGGCCGAACCACGCCGGTGCCAGCTCGACCGCTTCCTCGCGGGTGAGCAGCCGCAGTTCGACCTCGGCGTCGACGCCGGCTCCGAACGGTGCGCACGAACGCGGCGCGAGCCCGATCGATCTCCACCGTCCGGAACACCGAGGCCACGCCGTACCCGAACCGCCGGTAGATCGTGGCCTCCGACGCGGTGAGCACCGCCACCGGCTCACCCCTCGACGCCACATCGTCGAGCTGGCGCGCCATCAGCGCGCGCAGCACTCCCCGACGCCGGTGGGTCGGCGCCACCGCCACCCACGTCACCCCGGAGGTCGGCACGATCCCGAGGCCGGGCAGCGTCAGCTCCATGCCGTAGGCGCCGGCCACGCCGACCAGTCGATCCCCGTCGAAGGCCCCGAGCATCCGCGACCATTCGGCCGTCGCCTGCATCTGGTCGAGCTCGAAGGTCGGCGGAGACTCGGAGAACGCCGCGTTCTCGACGGCCATCACCGCGTCGAAGTCGTCGGGCTCGAGGGTGCGCAGCTCCAGGTCCATGGCGCGGTTCTAGACGCTCGAGAACCGCGGCGCCGCCCGAGATCCGAGCGACGGTCAGTGGCGACCGGTGCGGAACGGCTCGAGCAGCTCGTTCCGACACCGAGGCCCGGTGTTGACCGGGTTGCATCGGCTCGGGTCACCGCCGGGGATCGACGCGAAGTAGTCCGTCCAGATGGAGCTGCCGGGCACGGGGTAGTCGGTGCTGACCCATTGGGCCCCGCTGAGGATGGCCGCATCGCGCATCGTGGTGTCACCCGTACGGGCCTGCACCGTGTCGGCGTCGGCCCGGGTCCGCACGACGTACCCGTCACGCACCAGCTGCTGGATCTCGTCGGTGTGGCCGACCGGGTTGTTCATCTCGACGAACGCTGCATCGGCAGAGCCGGGGGTGGCGTTCGTGAACAGCACCCGCCCCTCGAGCGACGGCCGACCGGCACGGTAGAGGTCGCGCTTCGAGCTGTTGTCCATCAGGAACATGACCTTGCCGGCCGAGTCGACCAGCGTCGGCCAACCAGTGCCGCTGAGCACCGCCGACTCGAGCGTCGGATGGCTGCCCCGCACGTCGTCCGGCGTGATCATCTCGTCTGCGGAGAAGACCGAGCGGATCTCGGCGTCGAGGGCGTCCATCTGCGGGCCGTCGATCGTCACCGGCGTCACGAATCCCAGGTTGAACGGGTCGATGATCGCGTCGTCCTTCAGCTCGACGAGGATGGCGATCGGCAGGTGCCGGGGGTGCGCATCGGACCACGACTTCACCTGGTCGAGGCAGGCCACGAAGGTGAGGCAGGTGGAGTTGAAGTCGACGTCTTGGATGTGGAGCACCTTGAACCCCGGCTCCAGCAGCTCGGGCGGCGTCGGGTTGGGCACACCGAGCGCGTCGAGCGCGACCCGCTTCGAGTAGAGCCCACCGGCCGGATCGGCGAACACGTCCAGCTCGATCTGACGGATGCCCTCGCTCTGGAACTGCTCGGGCAGGGGCGGGTGCGAGTACTCGAGCGAGTCCGCGGAGGCGGGATCGAGCCCGCGCAGCACGTCGAGGATCTGCGGCGTCGTCGGCCCGTGGTAGCTGTTGTGGCTGCCCATGGACTGCACCTGGTTCAGCCGGATGCACCGGCGCAGCATGATCGCCTTCATCGGGCGGGCATCGAGGCCCGTGCCGGTGGCCGAGCTGGCCCCGCCGCACGACGGCGGCTTGGATGCGGTGGCGCCGGCCGAGGGCGCCAGGAGGCCCCCCAGCAGCACAACCAGCACGGCGATGCCGATCGCGAACTTCCTCGTGCGCATGGTCCCCCCTAGGACGTGCGAGCCCTGCGTGCCCGTGAGGTGCGAGTGTCGCACACCACGGGCACGGGCCGGTTCACTTCCCGCAATTGCTGTCGAAGTATTCCTGGATGTGGTCCTGGGCGTCCTTGACGTCCTGGGATTCCAGCTTCTTGCTGGCCTCGTCGAGCTTGTCGATCGAGTCCGAGTTCGCCAGGTCGGTGAAGTCGATCCCCTTCAGCGTGTCGCCGTACTCCTTGTACGCCTTGGCCACCGTGTCGAAGTCGTCCTTCAGCTCCGGCGGGATCTTGGCCTCGAGGTCAGCTGTGTCCTTCTCGAACTTGTCGATCTGGTCCTGGGTGGCGCCACCGGTGAACCCGAGCGGAGCGAGCACCAGTGAGGCATAGGCGAGCGAGGTGCCGAGGCAGTCGCCCAGGTCGCCGTTGGTCAGGTCGTCGAGGCTGTTCAATCCGCCCGACCCCCCGGTGGTCGTCGTCGACGCGTCGGACTTCTCGGTGGTCGTGGTGCTGTTGTCGCCGTTGTCCTGCGACTGCTTCTCGGCGCCCGCATCGGTGGTGCTCGCGCTGTCGTCCTTCTTGCTGCCGCAACCCACCACGGCGAGGCTCAGCAGCAGGGCGACCGCGACGGCCGCGTACTTCTTCAACGTCATGACATCTCCCAGTCAGGATCTCACTATCGGTGAGACCATAGAGCGACAGTTGACCACAAACCGTGTGTGAGATCACACAGCGTGGCCTCCGGCCGGAAAAGTTCAGCCCGGTGTCAGGCGCCAGACCGCCGCTGTTTGAGCAGCGTGTTGACGGCTCGGCCGTCGGCCTGGCCCTTGGTGGCGGCCATGATCTGGCCGGTGAAGAAGCCGCTCAGCTTCTTGATCTTGCCCTTGTCGTCGGCCGCCACGAACTCGGCCCAGTCGTCGGGGTGGGCCGCGATCACGCTGTCCACCACGGCCTCGAGGTCGGAGCTGTCCATGGCCTCGAAACCGTGGGCCTCGGCGATCACCTCGGGAGCCCGACCGGTCTGGACCATCTCGGCCAGCACGGTCTTGGCCTGGGTGGCGGTCAGCTTGCCGTCGAGCTCGAGACGCACCAGCCCGGTGAAGTGGGCGACGTCGAGCGACTCGGCTCCGTCGACGGCCAGGTTGTGCTCGATGTGGGTGAGCACCCGGGCCGGGTCGGCTCCGCCCTCGATGGCACCCATGGCCAGGTCGTCGAGGCCGCGGTCCACGTGGATGGCCACCTCCGACGGCGCGACGCCGGCGGCGCCGGCCAGGCGGGCCCGGCGCTCGGCCGGCAGCACCGGCAGGGCCGCGGAGATCTCGGCGATCCACTCCGCCGAAGGGTCGATGACCACGAGGTCGGGCTCGAGGAAGTAGCGGTAGTCCTCGGCGCCCTCCTTCGACCGACCGGCGCGCGTGCGGCCAGCCTCCTCGTCCCAGTGGCGGGTCTCCTGGCGCACCCGTTCGCCGGCGTCGAGCACGTCGACCTGGCGACGGGCCTCGAACTCGATGGCCCGCACCAGCGACCGCAGCGAGTTCACGTTCTTGATCTCGCAGCGCAACCCGAGCTCGGTGGCGCCGAGCGGCCGCACCGACACGTTGGCGTCGACCCGCATCGAGCCCTCTTCCATCTTCCCGTCAGACGCTCCGATGGCCACGAGGATGGCCCGCAGCTCGCTGACGTACGCCCTGGCGTCGTCGGCCGAGCGGAGGTCGGGCTTGCCGACGATCTCGATCAGCGGGACGCCGGCCCGGTTGTAGTCGACGAGCGACGACTCGGCCCCGTGGATGCGGCCGTCCCCGCCCTGGTGGCTGGACTTGCCGGTGTCCTCTTCGAGGTGGGCCCGTTCGATGCCGATGCGGGTGCCGTCGGGCAGCTCGAGCCATCCCTCGACGTTGAGCGGCTCGTCGAACTGGCTGATCTGGTAGTCCTTCGGCATGTCCGGGTAGAAGTAGTTCTTCCGGGCGAAGGTCGATCGGCGGACGTCGCAGTGCAGGGCCAGACCCACCCGGATGCCGAGCTCGACCGCGGCCCGGTTCACCACCGGCAGCGACCCGGGCAGGCCGAGGGTCACCGGGTCGATGTTGGTGTTGGGCTCGCCGCCGAACTCGTTGGGCGCCCCGCTGAACATCTTCGTGGCGGTGGCCAGCTCGGCGTGGACCTCGAGGCCGATCACGACCTCCCACTCCTCGTCGGTCGACGGGCTGGTGACGATCAGGGCACTCATCGGGCGACCTCCTCGGCTACAGCGACCGGCGCGGGTCCCGGAGCGGCCGCCTCGAGCACGGCGGCGGCCCGCAGCATCGTGACCTCGCCCAGCGCGGGGGCCAGCAGCTGCACGCCGACCGGCATGCCGTCGGTCGCCGGTGCCGAACGGCACCGAGATGGCGGCGTCGCCGGACAGGTTGGTGGGGATGGTGCAGACATCGTTGAGGTACATGCTCAGCGGGTCGGCGGTCTTGTCGCCGAAGCGGAACGCGGTGGTGGGCGACGTCGGCGACAGCGAGCAGGTCGAACTGCTCGTAGGCCGCCGCGAAGTCCCGGATGATCAGTGTGCGGACCTTCTGGGCCTTGCCGTAGTAGGCGTCGTAGTAGCCCGCCGACAGCGCATAGGTGCCGAGCATGATGCGCCGCTTCACCTCGTCACCGAACCCGGCGGTGCGGGTCGCGGTCATCATCTCGCCGGTGGTCGGGGCATCGACCCGCAAGCCGTAGCGCACCCCGTCGTAGCGGGCCAGGTTGCTCGACGCCTCGGCCGGGGCGATCAGGTAGTAGGCCGACAGCCCATAGGCAGACGACGGCAGCGACGCCTCGCCGACCGTGGCGCCGGCAGCCTCGAGGGCCTCGGCGGCCTCACGGACCCTCGCCGCCACATCGGGGGCGATGCCGTCGCCCATGAGCTCGGTGACGAGGCCGATGCGCAGTCCGGACACCCCGGCCCCGAGCGACTCGGAGTAGGACGGCACCGGCTCGGGGATCGACGTGGAGTCCAGCGGATCGTGACCGGCGATGACGTCGAGCAGCAGCGCCGAGTCGGCGACGGTGGTCGAGAACGGGCCGATCTGGTCGAGCGACGACGCGAACGCGATCAGCCCGTAGCGCGACACCAGCCCGTAGGTGGGCTTGAGCCCGACCACTCCACAGAGGGCGGCCGGCTGGCGGATCGAACCACCGGTGTCCGAGCCCAGCGAAACGGGGACGAAGCCAGCAGCCACGGCGGCCGCACTGCCTCCCGAGGAGCCGCCCGGCACGCAGCCGGGGTCGTGGGGGTTGCGGGTGGGCCCGAAGGCCGAGTTCTCGGTGGAGCTGCCCATGGCGAACTCGTCGAGGTTGGTCTTGCCGACGGCGACGGCGCCCGCGGCGGCCAACAGGTCGACCACGGTGGCGTCGTAGGGCGGGCGCCATCCCTCGAGGATCCGCGAGCTGCACGTGGTGGGGACGCCGCGGGTGCAGAGGTTGTCCTTGAGCGCGATCGGCACGCCGGCCAGCGGACCGGGATCGTCACCGGCGGCGATGACCCGGTCGATCGCGTCGGCGGCGGTCCGGGCCTCGTCGGCCAGCACCAGGTTGAAGGCGTGAACCTCGGGCTCGGCCTGCTCGATGCGGGCCAAGTGGGCGTCGATGACCTCGTCGTGCACTGCGCTCGCCGGACCGCACGGCTGCCGCGATCGATGCCGCGGAGCCCAGCGGCGGCGGGGCAGCAAGTGAGGTCGACGGGGTCGGGCCGGTGCTGCTGTCGGTGCCGCTCACGGCTCCTCCCCCAGGATGGCCGGGACGGCGAAGCGGCCGTCGGTGGCATCCGGGGCCTGGCCCAGGACCTCGTCGCGGTCGAGCGTCGGCGTGACGACGTCGGCCCGCAGCACGTTGGCCAGCGGGTACGGGTGGGCGGTCGGCGGGACGTCGTCGACATCGAGCGCCTCTACGTCGGCCGCGTGCGCCAGCACGGCGGCGAGCTGGTGGGTGAACTCGTCGAGCTCGGTGTCGGTCAGGGCCAGCTTGGCCAGCGTGGCCACGTGCGCGACGTCGTCGCGGGTGATGCGTTCGGACATGGCGGTCATCGTAGATGGACGGGTCGGGCGCTCCCGCAGCCGAACGTGCGGCCTGTTCCGGCCCGACACGTTCAGTAGGGTCCGGAAATGCCCTCCGACCGCCAGCGCGTCCGCCGAGTCCGCCGTCACCAGGTCCCGGCCTGGTGGCGCGATGCCAAGCTCGGCATCTTCGTCCACTGGACGCCTGCGTCGGTCGCCGCGTTCGCCCCCGTCGACGTGGAGATCGGCGAGCTGATGGCCCGCAACGAACCGCACGCGATGGCCTGGAACCCGTACGCGGAGTGGTACGAGAACTCGCTGCGGTTCCCCGAGAGCCCGGCCGCGCAGCACCACGCCGAGGTCTGGGGCGACCGGCCCTACCGCGAGTTCGCCGCGGACTGGGAAGCGGCGCTGGCGGGTTGGGATCCCGACGAGTGGGCCGCCCGGTTCGCGGCCACGGGCGCCCGCTACGTCGTGCTGGTCACCAAGCACCACGACGGCTACTGCCTCTGGCCGACCGATGTCCCCAACCCGCATCAGCCCGGATTCCACAGCTCACGAGACGTGGTCGGTGAGCTGGCCGACGCGGTGCGACGGGTCGGCCTGCGGTTCGGTGTGTACTACTCGGGCGGACTCGACTGGACCTTCAACGACCACCCGATCGGCACGTTCAGCGATCTGCTGGCCGCCCAACCCCGAGGCGACTACATCGACTACGCCGAGGCGCACGTGCACGAGCTGATCGAGCGCTACCGCCCGAGCGTGCTGTGGAACGACATCTCCTGGCCGGCGCCGGCCGCTCGGCTGGCCACCATGCTCGAGGCCTACTACGAGGCCGTGCCCGACGGGGTGGTGAACGACCGCTTCATGCCGTGGTCGCCGGCGTGGGAACTGGCCCGCACCTCCCCGGCCCGTCGGGTGATCGACCGGCTGGCCGCCCGGTCGGCTGCGGCCGACAAGGGCATCGTCCCGCCCAAGCCCCCGATGTTCGACGTCCGCACCCCCGAGTACACGGTGTTCGATTCGGTGCAGCCGACGCCATGGGAGTGCGTGCGGGGCATCGACCGCAGCTTCGGCCACAACGAGCAGTCACGCGAGGAGCTGTTCCTCGGGCGGGCCGAGCTGGTGTGGTCGTTGACCGACATCGTGGCCAAGGGCGGCAACCTCCTGCTGAACGTCGGGCCCCGCGGAGCCGACGCCACCATCGCGGAGGCCCAGACCCGGCGGCTCGACTGGCTCGCCTCGTTCACCGGATCGGCAGGCGGCGCCCTGTTCGGCACCCGGCCCTGGGTGCGCCCGGGCGGCGACGTCCGCGTCGGTGGCACTCCCCCGGCGGTCGCGCAGGTGCGCTACACCGCCCGCGATCGAACGGTGTTCGCCATCGTCCGGCTACCCGATCCGGGGTCGGTGGAGGGGCGGTCCGCACCGGTCGTCGCGCAGGACGAGTCACGCGGCGAACCTCGCGACGAATCTGCCGGCGAGGTCGAGGTGCTGCTCGCCGAGGTCGACGCCACCCCGACCACCCGGGTCACCGACCTGGCCGGCCGGCACCTGCGGTTCCGGGGCGACCTCCTCGGTCTGACCGTCTGGATCACCGAGCAGCCCACCGAACAGGAGCCCTCGGTGGTGGCGCTGCACGACGTGCGGGCCCGACCCACTTCTCGATCGACGGTCTGATCAGCGGTCCTGTCTGGGCTCGGTGTGAAGGGCGCGGGGTCGGCCAGGGATCAGGCAGGGAGGAGGGCAGCGGCGGAGCCCATCAGCTCGAGGAAGTTGTCCCTGTAGAACCGGCTGCGAACCTCCTCGGACGCAGCCCCGAGCGACGCCTCGAACCGCTCGATCGGCCGACGACCTCCCTCGACGTGCGGGTAGTCCGACGAGAAGAGACACACCTCCTCACCGGCCTGGGCCGCGATCCACCCGACGTCTTCGGTCGGGTACGGCGTGCACCGCACCTGGCGTCGCACGTACTCGCTCGGCCGCAGTGACAGCGCCTGCAACCGCTCCTCGTGGCGGGCGAACGCATCGAACGCGGACTCCATCTGCCGCATCCACGACGGCACCCAGACGGCCCCCTGCTCGATCACCCCGATCATGAGTCGCGGGAACCGGTCGAGCACACCATCGAAGATCATCGTCGCCAGCGTCTGGGCCGGCGGGTTCGGGATGCCCATGTAGTCGACGGACCGGAAGTTCTCCTCGCCGCCGTGGAAGTCGGGTGGCACCGGCAGCCCGTTGTGGAAGTAGCCCGGCTCGATGAGATCGCCCGTGCCGCCGACGTGGAACACCACCGGGATGCCGGCCTCCTGCGCCTCGGCCCACACCGGGTCGAGGGCCACGTGGGAAGGCGAGTGCCCTGGCGGGCAGCCCGACGCCACCAACAGCGCGGCCGCCCCCATCTCGATCGCCTCGCTCGCCATGGCCGTGGCGAGGTCGAAGTCGACCAGCGGCACATAGCAGGAGGGCAGCAGCCGGGGATCGACCGAGCAGAACTCGACCATGCCGCGGTTGTGGGCTCGGGCCGCCCCGTAGGCCAGATCGAGGTCACCGCCGTGTTCCCAGTCGCGGAGCCGACGGTTGTGGAACGTGTTGAACACCAGTTGGCTCGAGAACCCGAGGAGGTCCAGCGCCCGCGGACGGTCCTCGGCGAGGAACGAGCCGGTGGCCGCGAAGTTCTTCCGGGCCATGATCTCGGCCTCCTCGACAGCCCGGTACTCGTCGCTTCGGTGCCGGTCGGCCAGCTTCTCGAAGGCCCGCTCGAGATCTTGGAGTTGCTCGTCCGGATCGCCGGTCTGGCGCAACTCGTTGCCCCCGGCGTAGCGCAACGGCTCGAGCCGCTCCCGCACGCCCGGATCGGCGTGGTCGCGGAGCCACGACGGCGGCTCCATGATGTGGGCGTCCGCGTCGTGGACGACTCCGACGGTGCTGTACGGCATGGTCGTCTCCCCTGCTCCCCCGAGCTGCGGCCCGGGCCTGCGACGATCCGGAGTATCCCACGCGATGCTGGTGTGATGGCCGAGCCGCTCCATGTCGCCGTCCTGGCCGACACCCACGTCGTCGCCGGCCGCACGCTGCCCGACGCCGTCTGGACCCTGCTCCGCAACGCCGACGTGATCCTGCACGCCGGCGATGTCACCTCACCCGAGCTGCTCGACGAGCTCCGCGCCGTCGCCCCGCTGCACGTCGTCCTCGGCAACAACGACCACCTGCTCGTCGGCACCTTGCCGGAGCGCCTGACCGTCGAGCTGGCCGGCACCGAGATCGCCATGGTCCACGACTCGGGCACCCGAGGCGGCCGCGAACGCAGGCTGCACCGCTGGTTCCCGACAGCCGAACTCGTGGTGTTCGGCCACAGCCACGACCCCGTCGACCACCACGGAGACCACGGCCAACGGCTGTTCAACCCCGGCTCCCCGACCCAGCGCCGCCGTCAGCCCCACCCGACGATGGGCTGGCTCCGCCTCGCTGACGGGCAGGTGGTCGGCCACGAGATCGTGCGGTTCCCCGAAAGCGACCAGATCCTCAGCGACCAGATCCTCAGCGACCAGATCCTCAGCGACCAGATCCTCAGCGACCAGATCCTCAGCGACCAGATCCTCAGCGATAGGGGTCGTCGAGCTCGGGCTCTTCCCACCAGTCGGCCGGCGCCGGCTTCCAGTCCGGGTCGTCGTAGATGCAGTCGACCGGGCAGGGATCGAGGCACTTGCCGCAACCCGAGCAGAGCTCCGGGATGATGATCACATCGATGCCGTGGTTGAAGATGGCCCCGAACTGGGGCGGGCAGTGCCGGATGCACGTGTCGCAGTTGATGCAGATCGACATGTCGATGAAGAGCGGCACGTGCTGCCACTTCGGGTTCCGTTCCCGGCTGGCGAGCCGGTCGGTGCGGTTGGCCGCGGCGGCCGGGGCATCGGACACGGCGTCACCCTAGTGCCGACCGCCATCGCTTGACCGCCTGGTCAAGCGATGGCCGATCGCGCGAAGTAGGGTGCGCGAAACCCCTCGCCACACCTGTGTTCCGGGCCGTCAGCCGACCGGGCACCGATTCAAGGAGCTACGCCGTGCCGTACGAATTCCTGACCGAAGAGTGGATGACCGAGGCCAAGCGCCTGCGTGACGAAGCCGGCGCCCCGGCCTCGCCGCCGGCCCATGTGATCCGCATGAACCAGGTCATCACCGGCGCGCCGTTCTCGGAAGAGGACATCCTCGCGTTCATGGACACCTCCGACGGCGAGCTCAAGATGGACCTCGGCGCACCTCGAGAACCCCGACCTCACCGTCACCGTCGACTACGACACGGCCAAGGCGATCTTCGTCGAGCAGAACCCGCAGGCCGGCATGCAGGCCTTCATGGCCGGCAAGATCAAGGTGCAGGGCGACATGACCAAGCTGATGGCCATGCAGCAGACCGCTCCCGACCCGGGTGCCGTCGCGCTGGCCCAGAAGATCAAGGACATGACCGCGTAGCTTCGACCGCTAGGCGGGCGATTCCTCGAACGAGACGGATCGTGCGACCTGGGCGACCTTGGGCGTGCTGCGCACGAACAGCGCGGACACGGCGCCGACCGCGGCCACGCCGGCGCCGACCAGGTAGGCGCGTGGTAGGACGCCGCCGCGCCGACCACGGGCTCGCGGGCCTGCTGCACCGTGAGCAGGATCTGGATGCCCGCGACCACGCCGACCTGGGCGACCATCTGCTGGGCGGCACTGACCACGCCGAGATCCTTCTCCTCCACCGAGTTGGCGATGGCCGCGGCCAACGCCGGTGACGCCGTTCCCATGCCGATGCCCGACAGCGCCAGCGCACCCATGATCACCAGGTCCGACGTCCCGACGCCGACGGTCGACAGCGCCACCATCGACGCCACGATGAACAGCGCGCCCACCACCGCGTTGGTGCGCTCCCCGACCTTGACCGTCAGGTACCCGGCGATCGGGCCCGCGATCGAGAAGGCCAGCGGCCGGGCGATGGAGAGCAGCCCGGTGTGGGCCGGCCCGTAGCCGAGCACGTTCTCGAGCAGGAACGGGGTGACGATGAACCCGCCCATGTAGGCGAAGTTGGTGAAGAACTGGTTCACGATCGGGAAGGCGAAGTTGCGACGACGGAAGTAGGGCAGCGGGATCAGCGGGTGCTCGATGCGACCGCTCGACCAGCACGAACCAGACGAGCAGCACCGGTGCGAGCACGAACATGGCCACCACGAACGGGCTCGACCAGCCCATGGCCGGCCCCCGGTTGAGCCCGATGAGCGCGGCGCCGACGCCGGCGCCCAGCAGCACCGAGCCGGCCACGTCGAACGGCGTGCGCTCGAGGCGGTCGGTCTCGGGGAACACGAGGAACCCGACGACCAGGGCCACCAGCGCCAGCGGCACCTGGCCGATGAAGATCCACCGCCAGCCGTAGGCCTCGACGATCGGACCGCCGATCACCACGCCGATGACCGGCCCGCCCGCGGCCACCAGCGACCAGTACCCGAGGGCCTGGGCCCGCCGTTCCCGCGGGAACAGCTTGTTGATCATGGCCAACGAAGCCGGTCCGGTGGCCGCGCCGACGCCGGCGCCGAGCACCCGGAACAGGATCAGCGACCACGCCGCTCCAGGCCAGCCGCGGTGAGCCCGGCGAAGGTCGCCACGCCGATCAGGCTGAGCAGGTAGACCCGCCGCGAGCCGAAGAGGTCGCCGAGCTTGCCCGCGGCCGGACCCAGCACGGCGTAGGCCAGGATCGGTGCCGGTGATCACCCAGGTGAGCACGCTCTCGGGCGCCTTGAGGTCGTCGGCGATGACGCCGAGCGAGGTGCTGAGGATGGTGATGGTGAACCCCACCGAGAAGAGGCCGAACAGGGCCGCGACCAGCACCATCCACGGGTACTTCTCGTGCTGCTCGGCCTTGCGCCCGACCCGCTCACGCCACAGCAGCGGCCACGGGACGACCACCACCTCGTCGACCCCGGGGGCATCGAAGATCAGCTCGGAGTCAGCCTGATCGTGGGTCACCGGGCGAGGGTACCGGTCGCGCCGGACCACGATCGAACCCGATCACGACCGCCTCGGCCTGCCGGCCGGACACGGCCCTACCCGGTGATGATGACGACGGGGGTGCCCCGGCGCACGACGGTGCCCGCCGCCGGGTTCGTGCCCTTCACCTTGCCGAGCGGCGAGCCCTGGGTGCCGCTCACCGTCAGCCCCGCGGACTGCAGCGCGGCAGCGGCATCGGCCAGCGACAGGTCCTTCACGGGCGGGATGGTGACGACCGGCGGGCCGTTCGAGACCGTGATCGGCACCGCAGCACCGCGGGCGACGGTGTCGCCGCCCGACGGCGACTCGATGACCCGGCCGGCCTCGACCGTCTCACTGGAGGCCGGGGTCACCGCCACCTTGAGCCCGAGGGAGGCCAGCTCGGCGGTGGCCTCGGCCTGGGTCTTGCCGACCAGGTCGCGGGGGACGGTGCGGGGCTTCGGCCCGTCGGACACCACCAGCGGGACGGCTGTGGACCTCGGCACCTCGGCACCGGCGATGACTCCGTCGCCCAGCGCCATGACGGTGCCCTTGTCGACCTTCTCGTCGAAGGTCTTGGTGACCTCGCCGAGCGCGAGCCCGGCAGCAGTCAGCTGGTTGCTGGCAGCCTCGAGCGGCTTGCCGACGAGATCGGTCGGGATCGGCACCGGCGGCGGGCCGGTCGACACCACGATCTTGAGCTCGCCCCCCTGGGCGATGGTGGCGCCGGCTTCGGGATCCTGCAGCAGGATCTGGCCGGCGACCGTGCCGTCCTGGGCGATCGTGCCCTGCTTGACCGTGAAGCCGTCGCCGTCACCACCGACCGCAGCCGCGACGGCGGCGTCGAGGTCGGCCACGTTCGTGCCGACCAGCGCCGGCGCCACATAGGTGGGGATGCGGATCTCGCGGTACCAGAAGCCCGTGCCGCCCACGCCGAGCGCGGCCAGCAGCAGCAGGACCAGCACGACGATGGTCCACCTGCGTCGAGGCCGGCGCAGCTTGGCGTCGGCGTTGCCGTGCTGGCCGGTGTCGTCGTGGCCCGACGCCCCGGGTACCAGCCCGGCCAGGGCGGTGGCCGCAACGGCCTGGTCGGCCTCTCGCTTGCGGCGACGGCGTTCACGTCGCGACAGCGGCTCGTCGCCCTGGTCGTCGTCGGCGTCGTCGAAGATCACGACGGGGTGCCGGTCGGGGATGACCCGGATGCCGTCGGTGGTGGTGCCAGGCGGCGCAGCCAGCAGGTCGCTGCCGTCGGGGATGACGCGGATGCCGTCGATGACCGTGCCCGGGGGCGCGGACATGATGTCGGGCTCGCCGTCGGGGCGGTGCAGGACCGTCGGGTCGCGATCGGGCACGGCGTCGTGGTGGTGCACCATCGTGCCGGCCAGCACCAGCGGCTCGGGACGATCGAGGTCTTCCGCCGCGCCCATGAGCAGATGGGTCAACTCGGCCGCGTCGGGCCGCTCGGCCGGATCGGGCACGCCGGCCGCCTCGAGCGCCGGGCGCAGCGGCCCGAGCGACTCGGGGACGTTGATCGGGCGGTCGACCCGCGCCATCAGGGTGCCGATGGTGGTGTCGGTGGCGAAGGGCACCGAGCCGGTCACGGACTCGATCAGCACGAGCGCCAGGGAGTAGACGTCGGATCGACCGTCGAGCGGTTCGCCCCGCGCCTGCTCGGGCGACGCGTAGCGGGCGGTGCCGAGCACGGCGCCCTGTGGCTCGGTCCAGGCCGCCTCGGCCAGAGCCCGGGCCAGCCCGAAGTCGGCGATGCGGAGGCGGGCCTCCTCGTCGAACAGCAGGTTGGCGGGCTTGATGTCGCGGTGGACGAAGCCCCGCTTGTGGGCGTAGTCGAGCCCTCGCGACGCCTCGAGGCCGACCATGAGGGCCTGGGCCTGGCTGAGCACCCGGCCGTTGTCGAGCATGGTGCGCAGGCTGCCGCCGCCCAGGTACTCGGTGACGAGGAACGGCACGTCGTCGTGGCCCCAGTCGAACACCGACATGATGTTCGGGTGGTTGAGGGCGGCCGCGGCCTGGGCCTCGGCCCGGAACCGGCGGAGGAACGCCTCGTCGCCGGACAGCGCGTCGTGCAGGATCTTCACTGCCACCCGGCGGCGCAGGGTGACGTCGTCGGCCAGGTAGACCGATGCCGACGCGCCGGTGCCGATGGGCGCGAGCAGCCGATAGCGGTCGGACAGGACCTGTCCGACCCGATCGGTCGAACGCGAGAGGGTCACGGACGACAGGCTAGTAGTTACGCCCGTGTGCTTCGGGGCACCCAATCGGACAAAGTCGGCCGGCCCGGGCACAATGGCCGCCGTGAGCGACGACGGAGACTTCGGAACCTACCGGGACGATGTGGGACCCGACGGGTTCCTGGTCGACTCCGAACCCGAGGACGACGGCTCACCTCGGCCACCCACCCGGGCGCCGGGCATGTGGGGCGTGATCCCACTGCCGGTCAAGATCCTGATCATCGTGCTCTGCGCAGTCGTCGTGCGGCGGCGTCTACGTCGTGTCCCAGAGCAGCAGCGAGAGCTCCGGCGGCCTCGACGGTGGCGTCATCGAGCAGCTGATCCCGGCCAAGAACAGCAAGATCCTCCAGCAGGACCAGATCGGCATCGACCTGGCGACCGGCTACAGCGCCGACCTGGCGGTCAACGGCGTGGCCATCCCCGAGGACCAGATCACCCGGGTCAGCGGCCTCGACGAGGTGCTCTTCCAGCCGGGCGCGGGCAAGGTCTTCGAGCAGTGGCCGGCCGGTCAGAACTGCGTGGTGGCCACGTACTGGGCCAACGACGTGGGACCGACCCAGTCGAAGACCGTGTCCTGGTGCTTCACCGCGTTCTGATCACCGCGACCTGATCACGCCGGGCTGAGGATGGCGTCGAGCCGGCGGATGGCGTCGTCGTAGGTCGCCTCGACCAGCACGCCGTGCATGCCGAGCGCCTCGGCGGCGGTGATGTTGCCCGGGTAGTCGTCGAGGAACACCGAACGGGTCGGGTCGATGCCGCCCATCTGGGTGAGCGCCAGCTCGAAGATGCGGGGGTCGGGCTTGCGCATGCCGACCTCGCTGGAGTCGATCACCACGTCGAACAGCTCGTCGAGCGGCAGCATGGCGCGCCAGTAGCTCGCGGAACTCGGCGACGTTGTTGGTGATCAGCGCGGTGCGGTAGCCCTCGACCCGCAGCCGGCGGGTGCGCTCGACCATGTCGACCCGGACGTCACCGCCGGTGCCGGCGATCAGGCCGAACACCTCGTAGAGGTCGATGTCGAGCCCCTCGGTCAGCGCCGCCGCCAGGATGGCCTCGCGGGTGGCCGAGATGTCGAGCTCGCCCCGCTCGGCCTGGTGCCACGGGTGGTCGGTGTCGCGGTCGTAGGGCCCGAACACGTGGGCCATCGGCGGCCGCGGGCTCGATGCCCAGGCGTTCGCCGAGGGTGACCATCGCGTCGAACGGCGACGGCGTGAACACGCCACCGAAGTCGAACACCACCGCGTCGACCAGGAGGTTTGCGGTCACGGGGACTCCGGTTCAGGTTCGGTGTCGAGTTCGGTCTCGGCCGAGTCCTCGGGTTCGGCGCCGGGCACACGGCCGGTGGCCAGCAGCTCGGTGAAGCCGGCCTCGTCGAGGATGGGGACGCCGAGGTCCTCGGCCTTGGTGAGCTTCGAGGCGCCGGGCCCGTCGCCGACGACGACCGCGAGTGGTCTTCTTCGACACGCTGCTCGGCGACTTGCCGCCGTGGGCCTTGATGACGGCCTCGGCCTCGTCGCGGGTGAAGCCGGCGAGCGTGCCGGTGACGACGACCGACTGGCCGGCCAGCGTCTGCGGCGAGTCGGGGGCCTCGGGGCCCTCGAAGTTGACGCCCGACGGCGCGCAGCTTCTCGATGACCGCCTGGTTCTCGGGTTCGGCGAACCAGTGCGGCGACGCTGTCGGCGATGATCGGCCCGACGCCCGTCGACGGCGGCCAGCTCCTCGGCCGTCGCGTCCATGATGCGGTCGAGGTGGCCGAAGTGCCCGGGCCAGCACCTCGCTGCCGGCGCCGCCGAGGTGGCGGATGTTGAGGCCGACCAGCAGGGTTGGCCAGCGGGCGCTGCTTGGACGCCTCGATGGCGGCCTGCAGGTTGGCGATCGACATGCTCGCCGAAGCCCTCGAGGTCGCGGAGGCGGTCCCAGTCGAGGCGGTAGACGTCGCCGACGTCGGCGAGCATGCCCAGCTCTGGAAGAGCCGCACGCGCTGCTCGCCGAAGCCCTCGATGTCCATGGCGCCCCGGGAGGCGAAGTGCTCGATGGCGCCGGCCACCCGCGCCGGGCACAGCAGGTTGGGGCACCGGTGGTCGGCCTCGCCCTCGGGGCGCACCAGCGGCGTGCCGCACACCGGGCAGTTCGGTGGGGAACACCCACTCGGGCCGACCCTTCTTCGGGCCGGTCGGCCAGCACCGGGCCGACGACCTCGGGGATGACGTCGCCGGCCTTGCGCACGATGACCGTGTCGCCGGGGCGCACGTCCTTGGCCTTGACCTGGTCCTGGTTGTGCAGGGTGGCCACGCCGACGGTGGACCCGCCGACGAACACCGGCTCGAGCACGCCGAACGGCGTGGCCCGACCGGTGCGCCCGATCGACACCTGGATGTCGAGCAGCGTGGTGGTGCGCTCCTCGGGCGGGAACTTGTAGGCGATGGCCCAGCGGGGCGCCTTGGCGGTGAAGCCCGAGCTCGGCCCGCGATGGCCAGGTCGTCGACCTTCACCACCACGCCGTCGATCTCGTAGGGCAGGTCGTGGCGGTGCTCCTGCCAGTGCAGGCAGCGGGCGTAGACCTCGTCGAGGCTCGGTGACCCGCTGCGACCTCGGGGTTGACCGGGAAGCCCGAGGTCGCGCAGGAAGTCGAGCGTGTCGTGGTGGGTGGTGCAGCTCGGGGCCGCCCTCGACCTCGCCGAGCTGGTAGCTCCAGAACGCCAGGTGGCGCGATGGCGGTGATGGCCGGCGTCCTTCTGGCGCAGCGACCCGGCCGCGGTGTTGCGGGGGTTGACGTAGGTGCGCAGCCCGGCCTCGACCTGGGCCCGGTTGAGCGCCTCGAACGCGGCGATCGGCATGTAGACCTCGCCCCGCACCTCGAGCACGTCGGGCGCGCCCGCCGGCAGCTGGTCGGGCATGACCGGCGATGGTGCGCACGTTGGCGGTGACGTCCTCGCCGATGCGGCCGTCGCCCCGGGTGGCGGCCTGCACGAACGCGACCCTGCTCGTAGCGGATGGACACGGCCAGCCCGTCGATCTTGAGCTCGCACACGAAGCCCGACCGAGCCGGCGCTGTCGCCGATGTCGGCCAGCCGCCGGGTCAGCCGCTCGCCCCAGGCCGGCAGCTCGTCCTCGTCTGAACGCGTTGTCGAGCGACATCATCGGCACCGCGTGCACGACCGGCGGCGAACGTGGCCGACGCCGGCCCGCCGACCACCTGGGTGGGCGAGTCGGGCGTGATCAGGTCGGGGTGACTCCTCCTCGAGCGCGAGCAGCTCGCGCATCAGCGCGTCCCACTCGGCGTCGGGGATCTCGGGCTCGTCGAGCTCGTAGTAGCGGCGGTTGTGGTGGCGGATCGTGGCGCGCAGCTGCTCGACCCGCTCGGCCGGATCGAACACCTCTTGCGGGTCGGACGGGTCGGGCACGGCGGTCACCCTACAAGAGGGGTGCGACACCGGAGCCCGGCCGATCGGCGACGATCCGGCTACCGATTCGTCGTGTCTCGGCCGACGACGTTCCTCAGCGGCCGGCTTCGCCGGTGCGCACCCGCTGGGCGGCTGAGAGGACGGCCCGGAGCGACGCGGTGATGATGTTCGGGTGGGTACCGACACCCCAGCGCGTCGTGCCCTCCGCATCGATCGACTCGACGTAGGCCACCGCGGTGGCATCGGATCCCGAGCCGAGCGAGTGCTCGTGGTAGTCGACCACGTCGAGCTCGACACCGGCTCCCTCGCGGAGTCCCGCCACGAACGCGGCGATCGGCCCGTTGCCCGAACCCCGCACCGTGACCGCCTCGCCGTCGACCAGCAACTGCGCCGTGAGCGTGGACACGTCGTCGTCATCGGTGGCGACCTCGTGGCTGCGCAGCACGAGCGCACGGCTCCTCGGGCAGGTAGGTCGAGGTGAAGGTGTCCCACATCTCGACCGGCGTCACCTCGGTGCCCGAGTCCTCGGAGATGGCCTGGATGCTCTTCGAGAACTCGATCTGGAGCCGACGGGGCAGGGCGAAGCCGTGCTCGAACTCCATGATGTAGGCCACCCCGCCCTTCCCGGACTGGCTGTTGACCCGGATGACGGCTTCGTAGGAACGACCGACGTGAGCCGGGTCGATGGGCAGGTACGGCACGCCCCAGACCTCGTAGTCACGGTCGCGACCTGCAGCCTCGGCATCGGCATAGAGCGCGGAGAAGCCCTTCTTGATGGCGTCCTGGTGCGAGCCCGAGAACGCGGTGTACACGAGGTCGCCCACGTAGGGGTGGCGCTCGTGCACCGGCAGCCGATTGCAGTACTCGGCCACCCGGCGCAGCGCGTCGATGTCGCTGATGTCGAGCTCGGGGTCGATGCCCTGGCTGAACAGGTTCATGGCCAGGGTGACCACGTCGACGTTGCCGGTGCGCTCGCCGTTGCCGAACAGCGTGCCCTCGACCCGGTCGGCGCCGGCCAGCACGCCCAGCTCGGCCGCGGCGACCGCGCAGCCGCGATCGTTGTGCGGGTGCAGGGAGAGGATGATCGAGTCACGGTTCCGGATCGTGCGGAGGAACCACTCGATGGTGTCGGCGTAGATGTTGGGGCTGTACATCTCGACCGTGGCCGGCAGGTTCATGACCAGGCGGCGCTCGGGGGTCGGCTCGATGACGTCGGCCACCGCGTTGCAGATCTCGACGGCGTACTCGATCTCGGTGCCCGTGTAGCTCTCGGGCGAGTACTCGTAGCGCACGTCGGTGCCGGGCAGCGTGTCCTCGAGCTTGCGGCACAGCCGGGCCGCGTTCACCGCGATCTCGGTGATGCCGGCCTTGTCGAGCCCGAACACCACCCGGCGCTGCAGCACCGAGGTGGAGTTGTAGAAGTGGACGATGGCCGCGCGGTGCGCCCTTGAGGCACTCGTAGGTGCGCTCGATCAGGTCCTGGCGGCACTGGGTCAGCACCTGGATCGTGACGTCGTCGGGGATCAGGTCCTCTTCGATGAGCTGGCGCACGAAGTCGAAGTCGGGCTGGCTGGCCGAGGGGAACCCGACCTCGATCTCCTTGAAGCCCATGGCCACCAGCGCGTCGAACATCCGCCGCTTGCGCTCGGGGTCCATCGGGTCGATCAGCGCCTGGTTGCCGTCGCGCAGGTCGACCGAGCACCACCGCGGCGCCTTGGTGAGCTTGTTGTTCGGCCAGGTGCGATCGGGGAGCTCGAGCGGCACGAACGGCTGGTACCGGTCGAACGGCATCGTCTTCGGCTGCGCGGGCTGGGGAGGCATGGGATCACGTCCTGATCTGACTCGTACTGGGTTGCTCGGTCGGTGTGCTGATGCAGGCGAACTGACGCCGAAAACGCAAGAAGCTCCCGGGCCCGGGGGCGCAGGAGCTTCGGCGAGTGCCGCTATGTGGGCACTCGCCTACATGAGAAGAAGGAGTCCGGTCGAGGTCTGCATCCGGAGCAGTGTCGCCCCGACCGCGGCGAATGTCAACGTCGCGCCCGAATTCCGTCGCGAGGAAGGTCAGGCGCCGACGGACAGGCGCACGCCGATGGCCTGGTCGTGCAACCGCTCGGCCATCCGGTTGGTGAACTCGAGCACCTGCTCGGCCTGGGGCACGCCGTGGCGGTAGAGCCCGCACGCCGGGGTGATCATGGCCTGGGTGCGCAGCCGCACCGGGTCGCATCCACCGGAGGTGACCAGCTCGCACCAGTGGGCGGACAGCTGGCGCCAGAGGCGCTCGACGGTCGTGCCGACCGGGCCGTCGGTCGGGACCGCACCCCACGCCACCCAGCCGCCGCGCTCGAGGAACCCGGCCAGCGCCCCGGCCGCGTGCTCGACGCCCGCGTCGGTCGGCATCGACAGGATCTGCGGTCCGGCCTGCATGATCAGCCGCCAGTCGGCCCGGCCGCAGCAGTGCAGGCCGGTGATCGACATCCGCTCGAGCGCGGCCAGCGTGCCCGAGACGAGGTCGATGGCATCGAGCGGAGCGATCGGGAACTCGGGGTGCATGGCCGCCGTCAGGCTCGGCTCGTCGACGAAGGTGACGACCTGGGCCTGGGGCACACGCTGGCCGACGTACTGCACGAGGGCACGGGCTCGCTGCGCGGTGGCCGCGCCGGCCACCCGGAAGGCCAGGTCAGCGTCGACGCCGACGGAGTGCAGCGCCATGCCGAACGTGACCGGACCGGTGAGCGAGACCTTGATCGGGCCGCGGCGGTCGGCCACGGTCGTGAGGAACGCCCGGAGCCCGACGAAGCTGTCGGAGGTGAAGCCCGGGTCGGTGAGCGGGGCCTCGGGGTCGAGGGCCGCGTCGTCGATGACGAGCGATCCGTCGTCGAGCACGGTGACCCCGGCGACGCCGTGGGCGGCCTGGGCGATCATGCCCTCGCGACGCGGACCGGGCCGGCAGCGACGGTGCGGCCGGCAGCCGGTGCTGGTGCCGAAGGACGAAGTCGACGGCCTCGGAGGGGTCGTAGTGGGGCAGGCTGCCGATGGATGTCGACAGCCCGACGGGCAGCGGTACGAGCCGATCATCGGCCATGCGAAGCTCCCTCCCCGTCGTCGTCCTGGCTATGGAATAGCCACGCGCTGCACCCGTACGCAAATCTTCGGGCATGGCCGACGCGAAGACCCAGCTCCGGGACCTGCTCCGGAAGTGGGCGTTCGCGGTGGTGTGGGTGACGCTGCCGTTCACCGCCGGACCCGCGCTGGCCGACTCGCTCGACCCCCGCAGCCCGTCCTTTCGCACCGTGGTCTCGGTCGCGCTGTGGGTCGTGTGGGCGGCCGCCCTCCTCGTCGCGCTCGTCCCCCGGACCGTGACGCTCACCGCCGTCCGCATCGTCGCCCCCGCCTCGGTCGCCGCGGTGATCTGGAGCGCGGCGGTGACGCCGTCGGCCGGCCCGGCCGACCTCGTGGCCATCGTCGTCACCGCGTTGGCGACCGCGGTCGCGTTCCTGCCGACCACCGGCGACGAGTACGTGAACGGCTCTTCCTACGGCGACGAGCGACGCTTCCCGCTGCGCGCCCCGGCCGCCCTGCTGCTCGGGCCGATCGAGCTGACCTGGGCTGTGGTCGTGGGGGGCGCCACCGCCGGACCGCTCCTGCTGGCCGGCCACTCGTGGGTGGCGGGTGCCCTCGCTGTGCTGGTCGGTTGGCCGGTGGCTTGGTGGGGATCGCGCTCGCTCCACACGTTGTCGAGACGGTGGCTGGTGTTCACGCCTGCCGGCATGGTGCTGCACGACCAGCTCGTCGTGGTCGAAGCCATGCTCGTGGTCCGCCGCCAGATCGCCTCGATCGCTCCCGCACTGGCCGACACGACCGCCCGCGACCTCACCCTCGACTCCCCTGGGCTGGCGCTCGAGATCCGCATGACCGAGCCGCTGGCCATCAGCCCCACCCCGGCCCGACGCCTGCGGGGGGAGCAGCCAGGTGTGGTCTCCACCGACGTCGACGCCGTGCTGGTGACCCCGACCCGACCGGGTGTCGTGCTGACCGAGGCCACCCGCCGGCGCCTACCGGTCGGATGAGGCCGGTCGGATGAGGCCGGTCGGATGAGGCCGGTCGGATGAGGCCGGTCGGATGAGCGACACTCGAGCGTCTGGGGCGGAGCGTGGGAACCGGACCGGGCGTCGCAACGTCTGAACCGGCACAGTGGGTCGAGGAGGGGGCACGTGCGTGGCGAAGCGGAGCACCATCGGGTCAGGACTGGTCGTTGCGATGGCCTTCGCGCTTCTGGCCGCAGCGTGCGGATCGAACGGGACCACCGCTGCGGGCAGATCAGGGGACGGGCCACCCATGACCGGTGACCTGGTCTCGGCCGACGTGACCCGCGACGTCGGCTCCGACGCGGCGGCCGCGGTGGCCTCGACCGACGATCTCGGCACCGAGCTCTACCGGCGGCTGTCGGCCGGCGCCGATGACCAGCGCGAGAACCTGCTGCTCTCCCCCATCAGCATCGAGCTGGCCATCGCCATGACCCGCACCGGCGCGGCCGGCGAGACCCGTGGCCAGATGGATGACGTCCTGCACGCCGGGGCGGCCGACGAGCTCGACCGTTCGCTGAACGCACTCGACCAGGCACTGGCCACGCGTTCCGGCGACCGGAGCGACCAGGTCCGGACCGGCGAGGTCCACCTGGCGGTGGCCAACTCGCTCTGGGGGCAACAGGGGTTCACGTTCCAGGAGCCCTTCCTGGACGACCTCGCACGGAACTACGGCGCCGGCATGCACCTCGTCGACTTCGCGGGTGACTCCGACGGCGCGCGGCGCACGATCAACCAGTGGGTCGCCGACACGACGAACGACAAGATCCCCGACCTCCTGCCCGACGGCTCGCTCGACGGCATGACCCGGCTGGTGCTGGCCAACGCCCTCTACCTGAGGGCACCGTGGGCCAAGGCGTTCACGGGCGTGGGCTCGCAGCCGTTCACGACGGGCCGACGGCTCGACCGTCTCGGCCCCGGCGATGACGCTCAGCAAGGGCGCATCGATCAGCTCAGGGGAAGGGTGGACCGCGGCGACGATCCCCTACCTCGGCCACGAGCTTTCGATGACCGTGATCGTGCCCGACGACCTGGCTGCGTTCGAGGCGTCGCTCGACGGCGGAACGCTGGCGTCGATCGCGTCGGCACCGACCCAGGTGCTCGGCTCGCTGCAGATGCCGCTGTTCACGTTCCGCTCGAAGGCCCGGCTGCAGGCCCCGCTGTCAGCGGCCGGCATGCCGCTGGCCTTCGACGAGGACTCCGCCGACTTCTCGGCCATGACCTCGGCCGATCACCTCTTCGTCAGCGACGTCTACCACCAGGCCTTCATCGCGGTCGACGAGGAGGGCACCGAGGCCGCTGCCGCCACCGGCACCGTCATGGAGGCGACCTCGGCCCTGTCGACGAGCCTGAAGGTCGACCGGCCGTTCGTGTTCGTCATCCGCGACGACGCGACCGGGCGCCACGCTCTTCCTCGGTCGGGTCGGCGACCCGACCGCGACCTGACCAGCCCGACAGCCACTACCGGATGTCGATGAAGGCCTCGTCGACGTCCGCGCCGGTCCAGCGGAAGGGGTCGGGTTCGGTCGGCGGACGCCAGCCGCCCTGGTCGAGCAGCTCCTTGCGCTTCGACGGATCGTGCTCTGCCGGCTCTGTCGTCGACACGAAGTCGCGCAGGTCGGCCACGAAGCGATCCGGATCGGCGTGGTGCGGGAAGTGGCCGGCGTCGGGGTAGATCTCGAGCCGGCTGCCCGCCATGGCCGCGTGGGCCAGGTGCCCGTGGCGGATCGGGATGACTGCGTCGAGCGTGCCCCACACCAGGAGCACCGGCATGCCGGCGGCCAGGTAGCTGCGGTCGAGCATGGTCACGACCTGGCCGCGCCAGTCGACGACCGACCTCAGGGTGCGGGTGAACGCGCCGCGGGCCGGTCCGTCGGGCAGCCCGTCGAACACCCGCTGCACCTCTGCCGCGTCGAACAGGTCCGGGGCGATCACCGTGAAGTGCTCGGCCAGCGCCGGCAGCAACGGTCGCCACCCCTCGGAGCTGTCCCCGATGCCGTGCAGCAGCAGGAGCGCGGGACCGGACCCCATCATCCGGTGGGCCCGCCGGTACCCGTGGATGTTGCGGAACCTCAGCTCCGTCTCGTCGACCTCGCCCCCTGCTCGCGCGCTTCTGGTCATGGCTCGACCCCCATGACGCCGACCGTACGACCACACCGTGTCCGCTCCTTGAACGACATGTGAACGCCGCATCACGCCACCGGTTTGCTGGCAACATGACGGGCATGGCCCTGGCCCGGAACGGTGACGTCTCGATCTACTACGAGTCGATGGGCGACGAGGTCGACCCACCGCTGCTCATCATCAACGGGCTCGGCAGCCAGTGCACCAACTACCGGGTCGAGTGGTGCGAGATGTTCGTGGCCGAGGGGTTCCGGGTCATCCGCATGGACAACCGCGACGTCGGCCTGTCCACCCACTTCGACGACGTCACCCCCGACCTCGCCGGCGTGCTGGCCGCGCTCGCCGACGGCGAGCCGCCACCGCTGGCCTACACGCTGGCCGACATGGCCACCGACGCCGTCGCCGTGCTCGACGACCTCGGGATTGCCACGGCCCACGTGATGGGCCTGTCGATGGGCGGCATGATCGTGCAGCACCTGGCCATCAGCCACGCCGACCGGCTGCGCTCGATCACGTCGGTCATGTCGAGCACCGGTGACCCCGACGTGGGCCACGCGTCCGCCGAGGCGGTCGAGCTGATGACCGCGCCGTCACCGACCGATCGCGACAGCTACATCGCCCGCACCATCAGGGGCCTGCACACCTGGGGCAGCCCGGCCTGGCAGGACGACCTCCGCACCGCGGCCATCGCCGGCGAGGCGTTCGACCGGGCCTTCGATCCCGCCGGCCAGGCCCGGCAGTACCTGGCCATCCTCTGCGACGGCAGCCGCACGGCCGCGCTCGGCTCGGTGCACCTGCCCGCCCTCGTGCTGCACGGCACGGCCGACCGCCTCGTCGATCCGAGCGGCGGCCAGCGCACGGCGGACGCCATCCACGGAGCCCGCTTGGAGCTCATCGACGGCATGGGCCACGACTACCCGCCCGAGGTGTGGCGACGGTGGGTCGAGCTGGTCACCACCCACGCCCGCACCGCCGACACGAGCTCGAACTAGACCGCCCGCTCGGAGGCGGCCACCGAGTCGTCGACGTCCCAGAGGAGCTGGATCTCCTCCAGCGAGCGGCCCTTCGTCTCGGGCACCTTGCGCCACACCCAGATGTACGCGACCACCGAGACGGCCGCGAACAACCCGAACGTGAGGGACGTGCCGATCGCATCGATGAGGGTGAGGAAGAACTGGCTGACCAGCCAGGCGCTGAACCAGTTGACCGCGGTGGCCACCGACATCGCTCGCCCCCGCACGCGCGTCGGGAAGATCTCGCTGATGACCGTCCAGGTGACCGGTCCGAGCGAGAACGCGAACGAGATGATGAACACCACCAGCGCGACCAGGGTCACGACTCCCGCATCCGTCGGGCCGGTGCCTGTCTTCGCCGCCGTACTGGTGTCGACGTTGTCCATGTAGCGGAAGCAGATGCCGACCGTGGCCAGGCTCGTGGCCATGCCGACCAGCCCGCAGAGCAGCAGCGGTCGGCGCCCGAAGCGGTCGACGTAGGCCACCGCGATCAACGTGGCCAGCACGTTCACCCCGCCGATCGCCCAGGTGGTGGCGGCAGCCTGGTCGGCCGGCGTGGAGAAGCCGGCGGCCGCGAAGATCTTGTCGGCGTAGTAGATGATGGCGTTGATGCCGGTGAGCTGCTGGAAGATGGCCAGCCCGAAGCCCACCATCAGCGGCTTGCGCAGCCGCCTGCTGAACACCTCGCCCCACGACGCCGCCTCCCCCTCGGCCTCGGCCAGCCGGGCGACCTCGTTCAGCTCTGCCTCGGCATCGACGTCGGGGCGAACCTTCGTCAGTGCGGCTGCCGCGTCCTTGCGACGGCCGACCTTCAGCAGCCACCGTGGGGTGTCGGGCATCGGCAGGATGACGATGACCAGCAGGAGGGCGGGAACCGCCGAGATCCCGAGCATCAGGCGCCAGTTGTCGTCGTTGGTCAGGGCCTGGTCGACGAGGTAGGCGATGAAGATGCCGATGGTGATGGAGAGCTGGTAGGTCGAGACGAACCGGCCCCGCAGGCGGCTCGGAGCCTGCTCGGCGGCATAGAGCGGAGCGGCCAGGGAGGCCACGCCGACGCCGAAGCCGACGACCAGCCGACCCACCACGAGCACCCACTGACCGGGGGCCAGCGCCTCGACAGCCGCGCCGACCATGAAGAGCACGGCTGCCACCATCAAGGTGAAGCGACGACCCACCCGGTCGGCCAGCAGACCGGCTACCAGCGCGCCGACCATCGCCCCGAGCGTGACCCAGCTGGTGACCACCTCGGTCATGAACGAGCTGAGGTGGAACTCGTTCTGGATGCCCTCGATCGCTCCGGAGATGACGCCCTGGTCGTAGCCGAACAGCAGGCCGCCGAGCATCACCACCAGGCCGACCATCAGCAGCCACACGCCCACCCGGGCCTTGGGCTGCGCCGGCTCGGTCGCGACCGGTCCTTCCGTAGAGATCGCCATCGGTCCCCCAGCGCCTCGAATCCCGGCGGCGACGCTACCGCTGCGCTCAGCGCATGTGACGGAAGCAGGCGCGCAGCTCGTCGACGAACACGTCGGGCTGCTCGAAGGCGGCGAAGTGGCCGCCCTTGTCGAGCTCGTTCCAGTAGCGGAGGTCGGGGAACCGGCCCTCGGCCCAGCCCCGTGTCATGCGCACGATCTCCTTGGGGAAGATCGAGCACCCGACCGGCACCTCCACCGGGGTGAAGTCGATGTCGTTGAAGCTCTCCCAGTAGAGGCGGGCCGACGACGCGCCGGTGGCGGGCAGCCAGTAGAGCATCACGTTGTCGAGCATCTCGTCGCGGGTGAGCACGTTCTCGGGGTGGCCGTCGCAGTCGGTCCACGCGTAGAACTTCTCGAGGATCCAGCCGGCCTGACCCGCCGGCGAGTCGACCAGTCCGTAGCCGAGGGTCTGGGGTCGGGTCGACTGCTGCGACGAGTAGCCGGCCTCGACGGTCGTGTAGCGCGTGAACGAGTCGAGCGCGGCCTGCTCCTCGGCCGTCGGCGGGTCAGCGACGTTCGGGATGGCGAGCGGCATGTTGAGGTGGATGCCCGCGACGTGGTCGACGTCGTGCCACCCGATGCTGGCGGTGACCATCGCGCCCCAGTCGCCGCCCTGGGCGAAGTAGCGGTCGTAGCCGAGGCGGGCCATCAGCTCGCCCCACGCCTCAGCGATCCGGTGGACGTTCCACCCGGGTGCCGTCGGCTTGTCGCTGAAGCCGTAGCCCGGCAACGAGGGGCACACGACGTGGAAGGCGTCCGCCGCGTCGCCGCCGAACGCGGTCGGGTCGGTGAGCGGCTCGATGACCTTGTGGAACTCGATGATCGAGCCCGGCCAGCCGTGGGTGATGATCAGCGGCTGGGCGTCGGGGTGCGGCGAGCGGACGTGCAGGAAGTGGATGCCGAGCCCGTCGATCTCGGTGCGGAACTGGGGGAAGCGGTTGAGCCGCTCCTCCGTGGCCCGCCAGTCGTAGCCGTCGGCCCAGTACTCGCACACCTCCTGCAAGTAGGCGCTCGGGATGCCCTGCGACCAGTCGTCGACCGTCTCCGGCTCGGCCCAGCGCGTGCGGCGCAGCCGATCGGTCAGGTCGACGAGATCGGCCTGCGCGATGTCGATGGTGAACGGGTCGATGGGCGCAGCGGTCGGATCGGGCATCGTCGCCTCCGGTCGGGTGCGGGCACGGACGGCGACATCATGGTCGACGCTCAGTGCCCTCGCTCGCGAGATCGCTGCGGGCGGGCTTCGCCCGTCCCCCCGCGCCGCCGTGGAGGTCCGCGGTCCTCTGATCGCGCGGTGCGTGGTTTGGTCGACGCGCATAGAGGTGAAATGGGCCGAAAGGACCCGAATCCGACAGAACATGAAGGAGATCGCGCAGATCGCCAACTACGTTCTGGGGATCATCTGGAGATGCGCCGCGGGTGCGGTGCGACGGGAGGCTGGGAACGTGAGACGAATCGTCGTGGTCATCGTCATGGCGATGGGGATCCTGGTAGCACTGCCCTCGTATCCCGTGGACGCTTCGCGTGTGCCCGACCTCCAATGCGGCGTGAACCCGACCTCGAGCGTGCGCCTGCGCGCCGACCTCACCTGCACCGAGCGGTTCACGCTGCCCCGCGACAACCCGCCGCTGACCATCGATCTCGGCGGCCACACGCTCACCTTCACCGACAAGACCTGCCTACCCGGTCCGCCCATCAGCCGGTGCGACATCACCGACCTGAGCGGCTCGGTCACGATCCGCCACGGCACCATCGACGGCTCGGTCAGCCTCGGCGAGAACGGCCACGCACCCTTGCAGGGGACGCTGTCGAAGGTACGGGTGCTGGACCACGTCGACACCTGGGGCGCCTCGACGGTCACCGACAGCCACCTCTACGCCGGCCTGTCCGCGTTCGGCGCCATCGCGCTCGAGCACAACACCATCCGCGGCGGCGTGCGGGTCGACGACTCCCAGCGCAGCACGCCGATGGACATCGTCGACAACCTCATCCTGGCCAGCCCGGGCGCGGGGATCGACGTGAACGTGACCTTCGACTTCGACCGGGTCGGCGGCACGATCGAGAGCAACGACATCCGCAACTCGGTCGGCGACGGGATCTTGATCCACGGGCAGGGGGCCAACGGGCTCGGCGAGCTGCACATCACCGCCAACCGCCTGACCGGCAACGGCGGGGACGGCCTGTCCTACCCGCAGGACAACCGGTTCCCGAGCCGCTTCGGCATCGGTCCGGTCGTGGTGGCCAAGAACTGGGCTCGCCACAACGCCGGCCACGGGATCGACATCCGAGATGCGCTCTCGGGCGCCGCGGCGATCGGGGTGTTCGACGGCGGTGACAACAACGCGAAGTACAACGGCCTCTCGCCGCGCTGCATCGGGGTCAACTGCGACGCCGACCCCCGGGCCGTCCCCGTGATCACCTGGGCCCAACCTGCCCCGATCGTGACCGGCACCCCGCTCGGCCCGGACCAGCTGAACGCCACTGCGTCGGTACCCGGCTGCCTGACCTACACGCCGAAGGCGGGCACAGTGCTCGATCCGGGCGGCTACTCCCTCGTGGTCGAGTTCGTGCCCGACGACCTCGTGCACTACCAGCCGATCAGCTTCGGCGTGGCACTCGAGGTCCAGAAGTATCCGTTCTGATCATCGGCCCCTGATCACCGGCCCCTGATCACCGGCGCGCAGCGCGACGTCGAGCCCGCTCGAGATCGGCGAAGCCGAGCGGCCGACCCGGCAGCACGGTGGGCTCGGCCGGCTTCAGGCCATCGAGCACGATCGTCAGGTAGCGCCGGCGCTGGATGGCGTCCACGTCGCCGGCCAGCACGGCCGACTGCGCGATGCCGCAGAACAGCAGGGCCAGGTCCGCGGGGCCGATGTCGTCCCGCACCGCTCCGGCGTCCTGGGCCCGACGCAGGATGGTCGCCACGTTGCGTCGCAACGCCACCTTCACCGACTGCTCGTCGCGCTCGATGTGGGCCGACATCTGCTCGGCCAGGCCGCGGGACCGGGCCTGCAGGTCGGCCATGGCCTCGACGTAGGAGCGCAGGCCCTCCGCCGGGTCCGGGTCGGCCAGGGCCAGCTCCGACGCCACCACCAACGGCTCGAGCATCTCGTCGAGGAGCGCACCGACCAGCTCCTCCTTGGTCGGGAAGTTCCGACACACGGTGCCGACGCCGACCCCGGCCCGACGGGCCACGTCGGCCATCTGCACGCTGGCCCCCTGCTCGGCGAAGAGCGCCTCCGCCGCGGCCAGCACCCGCTCGCGGTTGCGGCGGGCGTCGGCTCGCAACGGGCGCTCGGCCACCGCCGACGGGGTCATCGCAAGATCCCTGGGGCAAGAGGGTCGTTTTGCCGCACAGGTCGGTAGGTTCCTACGATCAGAAGCGGAATCACGCTTCCACTTATACCAGGTCGCACCACGGATGCCCCCCCCGGATGACCCGGCCCGCCAGATGAGGAGCTGAAGTGCCCGAGTCCCCCGGCTCACACGCCGCACCGTCGTACCCGCGTCGCTGGTGGGCCCTCGCCGTGCTGTGCCTCAGCCTGCTGATCGTCTTCGTCGGCAACTCCAGCCTCAACGTCGCCATCCCGACCCTGTCGCGCGAGCTGGGCGCCACGACCTCGCAGCTGCAGTGGGTCGTGGCGATCTACTCACTCGTGTTCGCCGGGCTGCTGTTCTCGACCGGGGCCCTGGGCGACCGGTTCGGGCGCAAGGGCGCGCTCCAGCTCGGGCTGGCGCTGTTCCTCATCGGGTGCGTGCTCGCGTCGCTGTCGACGTCGATGTGGCAGCTGATCGTGCTGCCGGGCCGTCATGGGCGCGGCAGCGGCGTTCATCATGCCGTCGACCTTGTCGATCATCGTGAACATCTTCCCGCCCGACGAGCGCACGAAGGCCATCGCCATCTGGGCCAGCGTGACGGGCGCCGCCGGGGCCCTCGGACCCCTGATCAGCGGTTGGCTCCTCGGCCACTTCTGGTACGGGTCGGTCTTCCTCGTCAACGTGCCGATCATCGTCGTGGCATTGGTCAGCGGATGGTTCTTCGTTCCGAAGTCCCGGGATCCCGAGGAGGCCGCGCTCGATCCGGTGGGCGCGGTGCTGTCGATCATCGGCATCACCGCGCTGGTCTACGGCCTGATCCAAGCGCCCGACGCCGGGTGGGGCAGCCCGGCCACGATCACCGCGTTCGGGATCGCCGTCGCCGTGCTCACGCTGTTCGCCCTCTGGGAGCTGCACACGCCCGAACCGATGCTCGACATGCGGTTCTTCAGGAACCGGGCCTTCAGCGTCGGCACCGGCGGCATGATCCTGGTCTTCCTGTCGATGTACGGGGTGATGTTCCTGATCACCCAGTACTTCCAGCTCATCCTCGGGTTCAGCCCGCTCGGCTCCGCGCTGCGCTTCCTCCCCCTGGCCCCGATCATGATCGTCGTCGCGCCGCTCACGCCCCGGCTCAGCGAGCGCTTCGGTTCGAACCGGGTGGTGGCGGCCGGCATGGTGCTGATCGGCCTCGGCATGGCGCTTTTCCGAGGGCTCGGCGTCGACACGCCCTACGCCTACATCCTGGTGTGCGTCACCCCGCTCGCCTCGGGCATGTCGCTGGCGATGTCGCCGATGACCGCGGCCATCATGTCGTCGGTTCCGACCCGTCGGGCCGGTGCCGGCTCGGCCATGAACGACGCCACCCGTGAGCTCGGCGCGGCGCTCGGGGTGGCCGTGCTCGGCAGCGTGGCCGCGTCGAGGTACTCGGCCGGCATCACGAGCCTCACCTCCTCACTCAGCCCGGCCGACCAGACCAAGGCCCAGTCGTCGTTGTCCGGCGCGCTCGAGGCCGCGGCGCGACTGCCCGAGGCCGCCGGACGGGCGCTCACCACGGGAGCGGACCTGGCCTTCCTCGACGGCATCCACCTGGCCGTCACCGCCGGTGCGGTGCTGGCGTTCACCGCGGCGGTGCTGGTCTGGCGGTACCTGCCCCACACCGTGGCCCACGAGGGCGCCATGGCAGGAGCGATCGGGGCCATGGAGGACGTGGCCGAGCTCGGCATCGGGGGCGTGCCCCCGATCTTCGCCGACGAGCAGTACTGATCGCCCCGGCCGACGCCGCGAGCTGATCAGGCCCGCTGGAGGGTGCCCTGGAGGTGGGGTTGGAGGGGGAGGCCGACCGCGGCCATGGCCAGCTCGTAGGTGAGGGTGTCGCCGATCACCCGGTAGCGGCGCTCGGTGGCGGTCACCTGCTTGGCCGTCGGCGAGCCGACCACGGCGGTCGACGTCAGCACGATCTCGTCGCCGTCGACCACGCCCTCGGCCACCTCGACCAGGCCGGCACCCTGGGCCACCACCAGCTCGACCAGGCCGTCGCCGACGACGCGGAGGAAGCCCGACTCGCCGTGGAGGGTGCGACCACCGTCCCGGGCGCGGGTGGCCGATCGGTAGGCGAGCATCGGCTTGCCGGGCACCGGGCGCAGCTCGATCTGCTCGGTGTACGCGAAGTCCTCGATCGTCGGGTAGTGCCCCTCGCCTCCACCGGTCCAGGTGCCGACGAACGCCCCCAGCGCGGCGAGCTCGACGGGGATCGCGACGGGCTCGGCACCAGCCGGCGTGCGGCTCGGCTCGGCCCGTGCGGCGGCCTCCACGGGCGTACCGGCGCGGGGCGGATCGCCCAACAGGTGCGCCCAGCGTGACTCCTTCTGCCCGGGGTGGCGGGGCAGCTGCACGACGAGCGGTTCGTCGAGTCCGGCCAGGTGCTCGAGCGTGCGGTCCACCTCGTCGACGGACGCGAACGGGTGCAGCCGTTCGCCCCGCGTCCTCAACTCACCCGGGGTCTGGGGCCCTCGTAGCAGCAGCACGGCCATCACCGCCCGACGCAGGGCGTCGAGCACGAGCACCTCGGTGGCCACCTGGCGGTACTTCACCGAACGGGCTCCGTGGCTGGCGTGCACCAGGCGGGCGAACCCCGCCTCGCGCAGTTCGTCGATGGCGACCCCGACCTCACCCTCGTCGAGCTGCAGCACCGGGTCGCGGCCGCTCGACTGGTTGGAGGCCGACAGCAACGACGTGCAACGTGAGCGGGTAGGTGGCGGGGACCGTCACCTCCTTCTCGAGCAGGCACCCGAGCACTCGACACGCGTTCGGTGAAAGCGGGGGCATGGCAACACCGTAGGCGGCCGCGCTCCCGCGGAGCGTCGACGCGACGGCGCAGCTTCAGGAATACTTGAAGAAGCCTTCAGGCCCAGAACAGGATGACCCCCGAGCATCCTCGGCATGAACCTGCGGCGAACTGCCCTCACCGCCCTGCTGGCCATCGGGATCATCCTCGGGGTCACCCTTCCGGCCACCGCCGCGGGAGCGACCCACGTCCCCGATCTGCAGTGCGGGGTGAACCCCACCACCGACGTCCGCCTGCGCGCCGACCTGACCTGCACCGACGGCTTCCGCATCGCCGCCGCCGATCTCGTCGACGTCGACCTGGCCGGCCATCGGCTGACCGTGACGAACGGGACGTGCTCCTCGTTCGGTCCCTGCGGTGCCATCTCCGGTGCCGCCTCGGTCACCCACGGCGCGGTGACCGGTGACCTCAAGGACGTGCTGCTGACGAAGCGGGTGAGGATCACCGGCAGCGTCTACCTGGGCGAGTCCGCCACCGGTCCGTCGACGCTCGACCGATCTGCGGTCCGCAACGGTCGGGTCGCCGTGTTCGGGCCCGACGTCACCATCAGCCGGAACGACTTGCTGGGCGTAGGACCGCTTGGTGGCGGCATCGCGCTCATCGACTCGTCTCGCAACCTCTCGAACCTGTCGATCAGGGGCAACCGGATCGTCGGCGCCGGGATCAGCCTCTTCGACTCCTGCGCCAGCTGCCCTGGCGACGTCAGCGGTGTCATCGCCTACAACAGCATCTCCCGATCCACGGGCGCAGGGATCAGCATCTCCGGTTTCGTGCCGTCGCTCGGACGAATCGAGATCACCGCCAACACCATCCGCGACAACGCCGGCGACGGGATCTCCGTGAGCTCGCAGGCCCCGCCCGGCATCGGGGGTGGACCGGTGGTGCTCACCGGCAACCGCCTGATCCGCAACGGTGGCCACGGCGTGAACAGCACCTGGACGTCGACCGATCCCACCCTCGGCGTGGTCGACGGAGGTGGCAACGTGGCCCGTCGCAACGCCCTGTCGCCGGCGTGCATCGGCATCACCTGCTCGCTTTGCCCATGATCCGCGGGTATGGTGTCCCGGTTCGTCCTCAAGGATGTCGGTCGCCTCGATCCACGTAGGTGGGTCTCGTAGGCGGAGAGGACGAACAGGTGGCTCGAACGATGACTGAGCCCGAGGCGATGACAACGCCCCTGGTGACAGCAGTGGAAGCCGCCCGCCGATCGCCATGCCGGACCGCCCCCCCCAGGGGGGCGGCCGCGTGGTGGGCCTGCAGAAGTCGGTCAGGCCTCTGAAGGTCAGCTCAGGCGCTGGTCGAGGAACGCAGCGACCGCCGCGATGCTGAGGTCGGATTCCGGCAGCAGTTCGGCGGGGAACGCCTGGAACACGTGGATCATCTCCGGCCACAGCTCGAAGGTGACGTCGACGCCTGCAGCCCGAGCCGTGTCGCGCAACGCCAGCGCGTCGTCGAGCAGCACCTCGGCGTCACCCACGTGCACGAGCAGCGGGGCCAGCCCGGCCAGATCCGCGAACAGCGGTGAGGCCAGCGGCTCGTTCAGCGACGCCCCGCCCAGGTAGGCCGCGGCCATCAGGTCGAGCCCGTACTTGGTGACCAGCGGGTCGACCTCGGCCCGGCTGACGTAGGTGGCCGCGCTCTGGGTGAGGTCGACCCACGGCGACAGGCAGACACCGGCACCCGGCTGGGGCAGGCCCTGCTGGCGGATGGCGACCAGCGACGCCACCGTGAGCCCACCGCCGGCAGAGTCTCCGGCGATGGCGACCCGGGCGGGCGCGACGCCCGAGTCGAGCAGCTCGCGGTAGGCGCCGACGGCGTCGTCGACCGCGGCCGGGAACGGGTGCTCGGGCGCCAAGCGGTAGTCGAAGTTGAGGACGCGACCTCCGTAGGCCAGCGCGAGCCGCGAGACGAGGTTGCGATGGGTGGCGATCGAGCCGATGCAGTACCCGCCGCCGTGCAGGTAGAGCACGACCCGGTCCGAGGCGCCGGAGCGGGGCACGACCCACTCGGCCGGGCGTCCGGCGATCGTGACGGTCTCGATGGCCACGGTGTCGGGAGCAGGCATCGATTCCGCGGTGGCCTCCATGCCGGCCCGCTGGTCCTCGATGGAACCGGCCCCGAGGCCGGTGGCCGAGACGATCTCACGGACGAGCTCGATGTTCGTGTTCCCCATGGCGGCACCTTAGGCAGAGCGGGCCACCCGCGTCGGCTGAGGGAAATCACACCGATGTAACTGTCACAGGCCGTCGGGATACTTCTCGCAGTCCCTTCCCCGAGGCGGTTGCCCCCGAATGACCATCATCGACTCCCCGAGCTCCCCGAGCTCCCCGAGCTCCGCACGCACCGCCGACCCGGCCGCCGAGCGGCTGCGCCTGGTCACGCTCATGGCGGCCATGGCCGAAGGCGACCAGGGCGCCGTCTTCGCCCTCGTGGCCGAGCTCGGTCACCACCTGGCCGGCACGGTGCGGGCTCAGCTCCGCAGCTACGGTCGCCACGACCTGCTGCGCGACCCCGACGAGGTCCAGGGCCTCGTCCACACCGCGGCGTTCGAGATCCTCGATCGGGCCGGCTCGTGGGATCCCGACGGCGCGCCGCCCTGGGTGTGGGCCCGCAACGCCATCCACGCGGCGGTGGTGCGCGAGATCGGCCATGCGTCGATCGAGCTCCAGATCGATCTGGTCGCCGACCGTCGCCCACCGCTCGACGATCGCGATGCGCTGGACGAGCTGGATCCGTTCGATCCGAGCGGGGCCCGCGACCCCCGCATCCGCCTGCTGGGCGAGGCCCTGGCCCTGACCGCCACCACGCGCGACCAGCTCGTCGTCCGGCAGTTCCTGCTGCAGAAGGCCTACGGCGATCCGTCTCCGTCGCACACGGTGGCGGACGACCTCGGGCTCAGCCCCGACAACGTCCGCCAGATCGTGAGCCGGGTCGGTCGGCGGCTCCGTGAGCTGCTGGCCGTCGACGATCGGTATCGTCTGCTCGGCGAGTCGGGTTGGCTGGCCGCATGAGCCCATGGACGACGAGCGCTGGTCGAGCGACCTGAACCTCCTCTGCGAGCGCCTCTCCGAGCGCCTCGCACAGGACGGCGCCATGCACGCCGACGCGGCTGCGCTGTGCGTCGCCGTCCGGGGGCTGGCGGGCACGGGCGCCCACGAGTTCGCCGCGGAGCTGGGCCTCACCGCCGAAGAGCTGTCCCGCATCGAGACCGGCGAGGTGCCCTGGGACGAGCTCCCCGCGGAGATCCTGCGCCGGGCCGAAGCCGAGCCCCGGCTCGACCTCGAACTGCTGCATCCCGACCCCCCTCGAACTACGTGAGCGGCTCGACCACGACACCCCGCTCGAGCAGGGCGGCCACGACCTGCCGGCGGTGCTCGGCGTCGCGCGTCTCGAGGGTGAGCAGCACCTCGACATCGCCGAGGCCGACCTGCACCCCGGCCCGGTGGTGCTCGACCGCCAACACGTTGATGCCGAGGTCGGCCACCGTCTGGGTGATCCCGGCGAGGGCGCCCGGCCGATCCGGCACCACCACGCGGAGCCGTAGGTAGCGACCGGCGGCCGACAGCCCGTGCTCCACCAATCGGGTCAGCATCAGCGAGTCGACGTTGCCCCCCGAGAGCACGACCGCCGCGGGGCCCGAGCCCGCCACCTTCCCGGCCAGCAGCGCGGCCAGGCCGACGGCGCCCGACGGTTCGACGACGGCCTTGGCCCGCTCGAGCAGCAGGATGAGGGCCCTGCCGATCTCTTCGTCGGTGACCGTCACGACGTCGTCGACCAGCGCCCGGACGTGGGCGAAGGTCAGCGCGGAGGGCGACTTCAGCGCGATGCCGTCGGCGATCGTGCGCACCGTCGACAGCTCGACCGGCTCTCCGACCGCGAGCGACGCCACCATCGATGCGGCGCCGGCCGCTTCGACGCCGACCACCCGCACGTCCGGGCGATCGACCGCGAGCGCGGCGGCCACCCCGGAGATGAGCCCGCCCCCGCCGACCGGCACCAGCACCACCTCGGCGTCGCCGATCTCCTCGGCCAGCTCGAGCCCCAACGTGCCCTGGCCGGCGATGACCAGCCGATCGTCGAAGGGCGGCACCAGGTGCGCGTCGTGGTCCCGTGCGTACGCGTGGGCGGCCGCCAGGGCGTCCTCCACCACGACGCCGGTGAGGCGTACCTCGGCCCCGTAGGAGCGGGTGGCCTCGACCTTGGGCAGGGCGGTGCCCGGAGGCATGAAGACGATCGCCCGACGACCGAGCAACGAGGCCGCCAGCGCAACTCCCTGCGCGTGGTTCCCGGCCGACGCAGCCACGACCGCCCGACCGTCGTCGGGCAACGAGGCGATGTGATGGTAGGCGCCGCGGATCTTGAACGAGCCTGTGCGCTGGCGGTGCTCGGTCTTGCACCGAACCGGACGGCCGCACAGCGCCGAGAGGTTCGAGCTGGACTCGACCGGCGTGGAGCGCAGCACACCGGCCAGGCCCCGACGGGCGGCGCGGATCTCCTCGATCTCGACCAGCTCGATCTCCGGCTGGGCAGAGGTCGGTTCGTCGGTCACGACGCGAGGGTAACGACGGACTGGCGCGCCGACCGCCGATGACCCATCCTCTGGCCTCGCCTGACGGTGCGTCAGGCCCACTGGGGGGTGGCGAATCACATGTCCGACACACCAGGATCCATCGTCGTCACCGGCTCGGCCTCCGGGCTGGGAGCGGCGCTCGTCGCGCTGCTCGAGACCGAGGGCCGGCCGGTCATCGGCGTCGATCGCCACGAGGCCGACATCGTCGCCGACCTCGGCACGGTCGACGGTCGCGGGACGGCGATCGCAGCCATCCTCGAACGCAGCGGAGGCCGGATCGACGGCCTCGTGTCGTGTGCCGGCCTGTCACCGATCCATCCCGACGCGGCTGCCGTGGTCAGCGTGAACTGGTTCGGCGCCATGGCGATGCTCGACGGGCTGCTTCCGGCCCTCAGCAAGGGGACGAACCCGGCGGCCGTCGCGATCGCCAGCATCGGCGCCGTCGACGGCACCGCCGACGAGTCGCTGGTGGCGCTCCTGCTGGCCGGCGACGAGGCCGTCGCCCGCGCCGCGGCCGATGACGGCACCGACTTCCGCGCTGCCATCTGCTACAGCTCGAGCAAACGAGCGGTGGCCTTCGGCGTGCGCCGGCGAGCCGCGGCGTGGGGTGCCGCCGGCGTGCGGCTCAACGGGGTCGGGCCGGGTCGCATGGAGACGCCGATGCTCGACGGGCTGATGGCCGACCCGGTCATGGCCGCCGGCATCGAGACCTTCCCGAGCGGCATCCGACCCTCCGGCACGGCCGAGGACGTCGGTCGGGCCGTTCGGTTCCTCATCGGCCCCGACGCCACCTTCGTGCACGGCCAGGTGCTGTTCGTCGACGGCGGCACCGACGCCCTCATGCGCCCCGACGTGATCTGACCTGCCCTTCAGGTGATGGCGACGGGACCGTCCGTCGGTGCGCCGTCGGCCCGAGCCCACGCGCCCGAACGGGCCGTCCACCGCTGACCTCCGAACGTCACCGTCGACACGTGGTGCTCGTCGGCATGGCCGACCAGCCACATGGCAGTGGTCCACCCCTGCGCCGGCGTCGGCGACGACGCCTGGGCGGCGGGTCCGATCTCCGCGGCCATCGCGGCGACCAGCTGTGCGCTCGGCACCGACGCCCGAGGCAGCGTGACCCGGCACGAGAACGAGCCGGGCGCCTCGCCGGTGAGCGCCTGGGCCAGCACCCTCGATTGCGGCTCCCAGCGGGCGTAGGCCGACGGCGCCGCGCTGCGCTGCACCTCCTGCGCCGCCTCGGTGACGTCCAGCGTCTGGCATCAACCGACGACAACATGGTCGCGGCCACCCGTTCGGATGCGGCGTTGCCGGATTGGTTAGGTACTCTAACCACCAATGACGCTCGACAGACCAGCATGACGACCGAGGGGAAGGTGCTCGAGCCCCGGCCGGTGGGCAGCGGTGGGTGGATCCGTCGCCTGTCGCCGTTCCTGCTGGCGCACCGCCGCAACGTCACCATCGCGTTCGGTGCCGCCATCGCCGGTCAGGCCGTGGCCGCAGTCACCCCGGTGTTCGAGAAGGTCATCATCGACGACGGCATCGTGCACCAGACCCGCCCGGTCGGGCCGTGGCTCGGCCTGCTCGTGCTGGCCGGCATCTTCTCGTTCTACGCCTCGTACCTGCGCCGGTGGGTCGGGGGCCGGGTGAGCCTCGACGTGCAGTTCGACCTGCGCAACGCCATCTACGAGCGGCTGCAACGACTCGACTTCGCGGGGCACGACCAGCTGCAGACGGGCCAGCTCGTGTCACGCGCCTCGTCCGACCTGGGTCTCATCCAGGCGCTGCTGTCGTTCCTGCCGATCATGCTGGGCAACGCCGTCATGCTGCTGCTCTCGCTCGTGATCATGGCGTTCCTGTCACCTCCACTGACACTTGTGATGCTGGTCACCTTGCCGATCCTGCTGTTCATCTCGATGAAGATGCGCAGGCAGATCTTCCCCGCCACCTGGCACGCGCAGCAGCGCGTCGGCGAGGTGGCCGGCGTGGTCGACGAGTCGGTGACCGGCGTGCGGGTGGTGAAGGGGTTCGGCCAGGAAGACCGCGAGCTGGCTCACCTGGCCGACACGGCCGGCGGGCTGTTCGCCTCCCGCAGCCGCCTGGTGCGTCTGCAGGCCCGCTTCACCGCCGCCCTGCAGGCGGTCCCGTCGTTGGCCCAGGTGGCCGTGCTGGGACTCGGCGGCTGGCTGGCCATCGAGGGCCACCTCACCCTGGGCACGTTCCTGGCGTTCTCGTCGTACCTCGTGCAGCTCATCGCCCCGGTGCGCATGTTCGCCGGCCTCTTCGCCATCGGGCAGCAGGCCCGAGCCGGTGCCGAGCGGGTGCTCGACGTGCTCGACGCCAACGCCCTCGTGCAGGAGCGGCCCGACGCCATCGAGCTCGAACCCGGTCCCGGCGAAGTGCAGTTCCACGACGTCCGGTTCGGCTACCAGGCCAGCCAGCCGGTGCTCGACGGCTTCGATCTGACCGTGCGCCGGCGGCGAGGTCGTCGCGCTGGTGGGCTCGAGCGGGTCGGGCAAGTCCACCGTCACGGCCCTCCTCCCCCGCTTCTACGACGTGGCCGCCGGCACCATCACGGTCGACGGCGTCGACGTCCGCGACCTCACCCTCGACTCGCTCCGTCGCCAGGTCGGCGTGGTCTTCGAGGACGCGTTCCTGTTCTCTGACTCGATCCGCTCGAACATCGCCTACGGCCGCCCCGACGCCACCGATGCCGAGGTGCGCGCCGCGGCCGTGGCGGCCGGTGCCGAGCGATTCATCGACGAGCTGTCGTCGGGCTACGACACGGTCGTCGGCGAGCGGGGGCTGACCCTCTCCGGCGGCCAACGGCAGCGCATCGCCCTGGCCCGGGCCATCATCACCAACCCGCGCGTGCTCGTGCTCGACGACGCCACTTCCGCCGTGGACGCCACGACCGAGCAGGCCATCCACGACACACTGCGCGAGATCATGGAGGACCGCACCACCATCCTGATCGCCCATCGACGGTCGACCCTGCGCCTGGCCACCCGCATCGTGGTGATCGACGGTGGACGGGTCGTCGACGAGGGCACGCACGAGGAGCTGCTGGTCTCGAGCACCCGGTACCGCGACCTGCTCGGCGGTCCGGACATCGCGCCTGATCTCAGCCCTGATCTCCGCGTCGATCCGGCGCTCGGTGCCGGTGCCGAGCCGGCCCTCGAGACCATGTTGCGGTTCGAGGACGAAGACGAGGTCGAGGCCGACGCGCTCGGCGTGGGTGGGGTCACCGCCTCGGCCTGGGTGGCGGTGGACGACGAGGGCGCTCCCGTGGCCAAGGCGGCCGTGGCCGCCGCGCCGCGGTTCGCTCCGGGCGGGGGCAGCTTCGGCGCCGCGCTGGCTGCCACCCCCGAGCTGCTCGCCGCGCTCGCCGAGCTGCCCCCGGCCGACGATGCACCGAACGTCGATGTCGACGCGGTCGCGGCCGAGGATCCCGAGCCGTTCCGCGTGACCCGGTTCGTCCGTCCCTGGCGACGTTGGCTCTCGATCGGGCTGGTGCTCGTCGTCATCGACACCTTCCTCACGCTGCTCGGGCCGCTGTTCGTGCGACGGGGCATCGATCAGGGCGTGGAGACCGGCAACACCACGAGCCTCTGGTGGTCCGTGGCGTTCTTCGGCGCCGCCGTGCTGGCCGACTGGGTGGTCACGTGGGGCTACACGCTGGTGACCGGTCTCACCGCCGAGCGCATGCTGTTCGGGCTGCGGGTCAAGATCTTCGCCCACCTGCAGCGACTGTCGCTCGGCTACTACGACCGCGAGCTCGGCGGTCGGATCATGACCCGCATGACCACCGACGTCGAGGCGCTCTCCCAGCTCGTGCAGACCGGGCTCATCAACGCGGTCGTCGGGCTCTTCACCTGCGTCGGCGTCTTCGTGTTCCTGATCATCCTCTCGCCACCCCTGGCGCTGGCCGCCGCCGTCATCCTGCCGCCGCTGTTCGGCGCCACCTGGTGGTACCGCCGGCGGTCGTCGGTGGCCTACGCCCGGGCCCGCGACTCGATCGCCGACGTCAACGCAAACTTCCAGGAGAGCCTTTCGGGCGTCCGGGTGACGCAGGCCTACGTCCGCGAGGGCCGAAACGTGAGGGGCTTCCGCTCGGTCAACCAGCAGTACCTCGGCCACCGGCTCGGCGCCCAACGGCTCATCGCGCTCTACTTCCCGTTCGTGCTGCTGCTGGCCGACCTCGGCGCAGCCGCGGTGCTGGGCGTGGGATCGGTGCTCAGCGAACGGGGGGTGATCACGACCGGCGTGGTGATCGCGTTCCTGCTCTACCTCAACCAGTTCTTCTCGCCCATCCAGCAACTCTCGCAGGTGCTCGACACCTGGCAGCAGGCCACCGCTTCGGTCACCAAGATCGAGGAGCTGCTGACCACGCCGACCGAGACGCCGGCCGCGGCCGAGCCGTTCGATCCGGGTCGGGTGCGCGGCGAGGTGCACTTCGACGACGTCCGCTTCCGCTATCCGAACACCGAGGGCGCCGAGGCCCTCGGAGGGGTCTCCCTGACGATCGCCGCCGGCGAGACGGTCGCCCTGGTCGGCGAGACCGGTGCCGGGAAGTCCACCATCGTCAAGCTGATCGCCCGCTTCTACGACCCGACGAGCGGGCGGGTGCTGGTCGACGGCGCCGACCTGCGCGAGCTCGATCTCGGGGCCTTCCGACGACAGCTCGGCATCGTCCCTCAGGAGGCGTTCCTCTTCACCGGCACTGTGCGCGACAACATCGCCTACGGCCGGCCCGACGCCACCGACGCCGAGGTCGAGGCGGCGGCCCGTGCGGTCGGTGCGCACGACTTCGTGGCGTCGCTCCCGGGCGGCTACCACAACGCGGTGAGCGAGCGGGGCCGGTCGCTGTCGTCGGGCCAGCGCCAGCTCATCGCCCTGGCCCGGGCCCGCCTGGTCGACCCGGCCATCCTGCTGCTCGACGAAGCCACGTCCCAGCTCGACCTGGCCAGCGAAGCCCAGGTGCAGCGGGCCATGCAGGCCGTCTCGACCGGCCGCACCACCGTCGTCGTGGCGCATCGCCTGCCGACCGCCCGCCAGGCCGACCGCATCCTCGTGATCGATGACGGCCAGGTCGTCGAGGAGGGCGCCCACGACCAGCTCGTCGCCCGGGGCGGGGCGTACGCTGACCTCTGGTCGGCCTTCGCCACACCCGCCACCGTGGACGTCGCGTAGTTCATCCGACCCATAACTGATTGCAAATTCATTACGAAAGCGTTGCAACGCGGCAACAACTCCGCTATAACCGTCACCCATGCATCAAAGTGCGGCCACCGGCGAGGCCACGCCATCGGTCTGGCGATCCCCCACTCCCCGGTCCGCCGCGTTCCTGGCGCTCGTGGTCGCCACGCTCCTGCTCGGCGTGGTCGGCATCTCGGGCCTCTCCACCATCGGTGCACAGAGCGGCACCGAAGCCGCGGACTACGTCGCCCGGATCAACGCCCTGCGTTCGTCGGTCGGCGCGCAGCCGGTCGGGGTCGACGGCCAGCTGAGCGGCCTGGCCCAGAGCTGCGCCGAGCGGATCGCCGCGGCCGGGTCGCTGATCCACACGTCGAACCTCTCCACGGGGCTCACCTCCAGCTGGACCAAGCTCGGCGAGAACATCGGCACGGGACCCCGCAACGACACGATCTGGACTGCGTTCGTGCACAGCTCCCAGCACTACGCCAACCTCGTCGACCCTGCGTTCAATCGCGTCGGCGTCGGCATCGCCTACGCCGGCGGCAGCCAGTGGACCTGCCACCGCTTCATGGCCCTCTCGGGTGGCGGCGACCAGCCGGCGGCCGCCCGAGCCCCTGCAGCCGCGGCCCGGCCCGCTGCCCCGAAGACGCCGAAGGCGGCGACACCCCCTCCCGCCGCCGACCCGGTGCCCGTCATCGTCCTGCCGCCGGCGCCCATGCCCGGTCCCCCACCCCCCGCCGACGCGGTCCGGGTGGCCACCGTGCTGCAGGCCATGCACGTCCTGAGCGCCCAGCCCGCCCCTTCCCCTCAGACCCCGACCACCGATTCCGCCCGTGTGGCGGCCGTGCTCCAAGCCGTGCACGCGTTGTCGAGCGCCTGAGCAGAGCCCCCCTGGCTCGAGCCTGCGACGCCTTCTCGCCCGAGGCGTCGCAGGCTCGTCAGGGGCTTCCCGTCATGGCCGACCGGTACACGCAGCCGGTCGGTCGTGACGGGCAACCTCTCTCATGACCGACTCATGACCGGCTCGGCTCGGGGTCGGCGTGCTCGACCCGGCCATCGGCGTGGCGGGCGAAGCGGCCGGCGTCGCGTCCGTGCACCGGATCGTCGGTGGCCCACGGCCATCCCCCGAAGCCGGTCTCGCGGTAGTCGGCGAAGGCCTGCTCGATGCCGGCGTCGTCGTTCATGACGAACGGGCCGTACTGGGCCACCGGTTCACCGATCGGGCGGCCCTGGAGCACCAATGCCTCCGCCCCGTCGGGCCCTGCGGTGACGGTGACCGGTTCGTCGCTGCGCAGCACCGCTCCGGTCGAGGCGACCAGGTCGTGGTCGCCGATGCGGACCGATCCTTCGAAGACGTAGAGCGTGCGGATGGTGTCGGCCCCGACGGTCGGCGGGAGGTCCCACGTGGCGTCGGGTTCGGCCGCCAGGTGCCAGATGGCCAGGTCCGACTCGGGCTTGGAGGCCCACGAGCTCGGGGGTGGTGGCGGCGGCGTGAGTCCGGCCAGCCGTCCGGCCACGACGGTGACCTCGGTGGTGCGGCCGGCCCGATCGGTGGCCACGAGGCGGGGGATGTCGTCGTCCCACAGCATCGTGAAGTAGGGCTCGACCATCTTGTCGGCAGCCGGGAGGTTCAGCCAGATCTGGAACAGCTCGACGGGGTTCTCCTGCTCACGGTCGAGCAACGGGAACATCTCGCAGTGGACGATGCCCTCGCCAGCGGTCAGCCACTGGACGTCGCCCCGGCCGAACCGGGCCGTCGCGCCGAGCGAGTCCGAATGGTCGATGTACCCGCGCCGCACGAACGTCACCGTCTCGAACCCCCGGTGCGGATGCTGGGGGAAGCCGGGGACGATGCTGCCGTGGTACATCCGCCATCCATCGGTTCCGGCGAAGTCCTGCCCGATGTCTCGGGCCTCGAGCGAGGCCGCCGGCCCGAAGTGCTCGTTGGCCCTCGGGTAGATGTCCAGGTGGTGCACGCAGAACAGGAACGGGTCGACCGTCGCCCACTGGAAACCGAGGGGGATGGTCTGGATCACCGGGTCGTCAGCCATGCCCCAAGGCTAGGGGCGGATCTCCGCAGCGCATCCGGGCCGCAGCACGCCGGATGGACCGCGGGTCGGGGCTCCGCGGTCGGTCGGCGTCGGGTCTGGCTGGGGCTGGCGGGGCTCGCCGGTCAGGCCGGGCAGGGTCGGTGGGCCGGGTGGGCGGTGGGACTTCGCCGCCGCTGGCGTTGGCTGTGCAACGTGTCATCGGACGGGGTGGTCCAGGTGAACCACTGGTCGCCGGCGGCGGTCATGGCCCACCCCCGGCGGTGGGTGACCCCGTGGTGGTAGCGGCACAGCAGCGCCATGTTCGAGATGTCCGTGGGGCCGGCGTCGTTCCACCAGATCACGTGATGGGCGTCGCACCAGCTGGCCGGGCAGTCACAACCCGGGAAGGCGCAGCCGCCGTCACGTCGAGCGAGCGCAAGGCGTTGGCGACGGTTGGCCAGACGTACCTCGCGGCCCATGTCGAGCGGGACACCCAGGCTGTCGACGATCAACGCGGTGACGACCGGATCGCACAACAGCAGGTTGGCGACAGCGGGATGGACGAGGTCGTCACCGGGGGTCTTCGCCGTCCCGCAACAGTCCTCGAGCGGGTTGGCGACCGAGGTGCCCATCCGGTCGACCGGCCGGTACCTGTCGAACGGATCGAGGCCGTCGAGCCCGTCGAGCCCGTCGAGCCCGTCGACCTGATCGGTCGTGCTGCCGGTCAGACCGGTCAGTGGTGTCGGCTTGGTGGCCTCGATGATCAGGGTGATGTCCACGGCGGGGCCGGTCGTGCGCTCCAGATCGACGATCGAGCCGCGACGCACGAGCTCGACCAGCGCCATCGCCAGCAGCGTGGCCCGACCCGGCATCGCCAGATCGCGGCTGCGGTTCTCGTCGTGCTTCAACTGATGGAACAGGCGGTCGGCCTGCGCCTCGACCAACTGGCGGACCTCGAGTGCGTCGGCCCCGACCAGATCCGCGGTCAGACGGGAGAGCCCGTCATCGAACGTCGTGAACCTCGCCCGCATGCGGTCACGGTCCTTCGCCGGGTCGTACCCACCGTCCTGATCCAAGAGGAGGACCATCTGCTTCAGCTGATGGGACCAGTCCACCAACGACGACTCCGCCGCCTTGTCGACCCACAGGCGCTGCGTGGCCGCGACCTGATCACCGATCCGCGGGTTCGCCGCCGCCTCCGCCGCCAACGCTGCATGATCCGCCGAGATGCGCCCCGCGACCACCGCCGCATCCACCACCGGCAATCGCCGCAACCACAGACCCAACCGCAACCGTCGACGCACCGGCCGGTCATCGACCTTGGCCTGCGCGGCCACCCACTTCGCCGTCCGCAAACCGAAGCACCGATCGGTCAGGCCCCGCACCTGCGTCTCCGCCAGCAGGTGCGCAGCCATCGCCTCGGCCGCATCCAGCAGCTCGTGCGCCCCCACCGTCGCCGCCAAGAGCTCGTCATCGGACACGAACGCCGGGTCGTCACCAGCGGCCCGGCGGCACTGCCTCGTGAGATCGGCGACATCGAACATGGATACGACGATACTGGCACAACATCGTCAGATCAACATATCCAGGTGGATATTCACCGGTGTTCTTCCTACAACTACCCTCAGACGACGAGCCGTCACGCACGGCAACGATTAGGCCACCACGCGTCCCCCTCGTCAGGGGATGAGCACGACGCGGCCGAAGGACTGGCGGCTCTCGATGTAGGCGTGCGCCGCCGCGGCGTCGGCCAGGGGGTAGGTCCGATCGATGACGACCCGGAGGGTGCCGGCTGCGATGTCGGCGATGTGGCCGGCGATCAGGTCGTGGGCGCGCGGCCCACCGAGGAACAGCTCGGCACCGAGGAAGACCCCGGTCAGGCTCTGGTTGTTGCCGCGCATGGTGGAGATGTCGAGCGGCGCGCCCGAGCTCCGTCCGGCGTCGCCGACGCTCACGACCCGCCCGCGATAGGCGAGGCAGCGCAGGCTGTCCTGCAGGACCTGACCACCGACCGAGTCGACGATGACGTCGGCCCCGTTGCCGTCGGTCAGTCGGCGCACCTCGTCGGCGAAGTCGGTCTCGACGTAGTTGATGCCGTGGTCCAGCCCGAACTCGGTCAGTCGCTCGAGCTTGTCGCCGCGCGACGCGGTGGCCAGCACAGTTGCCCCGATCCGCTTGGCCAGCTGGATGGCCGCGATGCCGACCCCACTGGCGCCGGCCTGGATCAGCGCCGTCTCCCCTGGCTGCAGACGACCGAACTCGAAGAGGCAGTCGTCGGCGGTGCCGAAGGGGATGGGGATGCAGGCGGCCTGCTCGATGTCGAGCCCGTCGGGCACCGGCCAGCAGAACGCCTCGGGCACGACGCGCAGCTCGGCGTGCGACCCGTCGAGGCCGACGGTGACGACCCGGTCGCCCTCGGCCAGGCCGCTCACCGCGGAGCCCGCGGCGATCACCGTGCCGGCCGCCTGGTAGCCGACGATGTGCGGCCGTCCGTCGGAGCCACCGGTCTCGCCCCGGCCGAGCGTGTCGCCGCCCTCGATGCTCACGGCCTCGACCCGCACGAGCACATCGCCGTCCCCCGGTTCGGGATCGGGCACGTCCTCGTAGCGCAGCACGTCCGGCCCCCCGGCCTCGTAGTTGACGGCAGCCTTCATGTGATCTTCCCCCTGGTGTGCGAAGCGGCCCGACGACTTCTGATCGAGCTGATCGAGCTGATCGGGTCGGCACCGATGACGGCCACACGGTACCGATCCAGGGTAGGGGGACGGCTCGACGTGACCCACGACCGTCGCGCACCGGACACCATCGCCGACAGGCGGAACGGACCGGGCCACCCGCTCCTCATCGACGATCTGGCGTGGTGGACAGCGGTGCTGAGCGCCGCCCGGGAGGCAGACGCGTAACCTCGGGTCCGATCACGACGAGGGGGCCACCATGGACGAGAACGGGCGCAGCATCGAGGACGTGCTGGCGGCCATCGACGAACGCCGGCAGCCCGAGCCGGACGTGCACGCCGGGCGGCTGTTCGGGCTGGTCTACCCCAGCGGCGACGACGAGCTCGAGGACCTCGAGCGGGCGGTGAGCGAGCGCTACCTCTTCGGCAACGCACTCAACCCCTTCCGGTTCCCGAGCCTGGCCGACATGGAACGCGACGTCGTCGCCGGCGTGGGCGGTCTGGTCCACCTCCCATCGGGCGGGGGCGGTTCGATGACATCGGGTGGGACCGAGTCGATCCTCATGTCGATGCTCGTGAACCGCGAGCGGGCCCGGCTCCGGGGCGTCGAGCACCCGACGATCGTGGCGCCGTACTCGGCCCACCCGGCCTACGCCAAGGCCGCCCACTTCCTCGGCATGCGCATCGTGACGGTGCCGCTGGCCGACGACTACCGGGCCGATGTGGCCGCCGCCCGGCAGTTGATCGACGACGACACCGCAGTGGTCATCGCCTCCGCCTTCAACTACCCCTACGGCATCATCGACCCGGTCGAGGAGCTGGCGGCGTCGGCGGCCGAGCGCGGCGCCGGCTGCCATGTGGACGGGTGCATCGGGACGTTCGTGCTGCCGTTCCTCGAGGACCTCGGCCGGCCCGTGCCCCCGTGGGACTTCCGCGTCGAGGGCGTCACCGAGATCTCGGGGGACATCCACAAGTACGGCTACACGCCCAAGGGCGCGTCGGTCATCCTGCACCGCGACGAGGACTGGCGAGACCTGCAGTGGTTCCTCTACGCCGACTGGCCGTCGGGCATCTACGGGTCGCCCGCCGTCGCCGGGGCCCGACCCGCCGCACCGATCGCGGTGGCGTGGGCCGCCATGCAGCACCTCGGGCGATCCGGGTACCGGGCCATCGCCGAGACCCTGCTGGAGGCCACCAGCGCACTGCGGGCGGGGGTCGGGGCCATCGACGGACTGGCGCTGGTGGGCGACCCGGTCGGACCGGTCATGGCCGTCGAGGCCACCGACCCGGCGCTCGACATCTTCGCCATCGGCGACGACGTCGACTCGAACGGCTGGTTCACGAACCGCAACACCTCGCCGCTCAGCCTGCACGTCATGCTGTCGCCGGCCCACGCTCCGCTGGTCGATCAGCTGGTGGCCGACCTGGCGGCGGCGACCGAGCGGAACCGGTCAGCCGCACCCGGGGACGACGGCGGGGAGCGGCAGGTCCGCTACTCGTGACCGACGGCATCATCCAGGTCCGCAAGCTGCGCGACCGCGACGCGCTGCTGGCCCGGCTGGTCGAGCTGGGGGTCGAGCTGCCCGTGGACGAGGCGCTCGACCCGAACGGCCCCCTGGCCCAGCCGCTGACCCTCGGGGGCACCGCGCTCGAGGGTCGCCGGCTCGGCAACCGGTGGGCCGTGCTGCCGATGGAGGGATGGGACGGCACCGACGACGGCCGCCCGACCGACCTGGTGCGGCGCCGCTGGCGACGGTTCGGGGAGAGCGGAGCCGCGCTGATCTGGGGCGGCGAGGCGGTGGCGGTGGTGCCCGAGGGGCGGGCCAACCCGCACCAGCTGTGCATCGGGCCGTCGTCGACCGCGGATCTCGCGGCGCTGCGGGCCGAGCTCGAAACCGCCCACCGGTCTGCCCACGACTCGACAGACGGCCTGGTGGTCGGGCTGCAGCTCACGCACTCGGGGCGTTGGTCGCGCCCGCTCGGCCAGCCCGCACCGCGCGTGGCCTATCGCCATCCGTTGCTCGACGATCGCGTCGGGGCCACAGACGTGGACGTGCTCTCCGATGACGAGCTGGACGAGCTGATCGGGGCGTTCGTCGCCGCGGCCCGGGTGGCATCGGACGCGGGCTTCGACTTCGTCGACGTGAAGCAGTGCCACGGCTACCTGCTCCACGAGCTGCTCTCGGGCGTCGATCGACCCGGCCGCTACGGCGGTGACCTCGACGGGCGCACCCGGTTCGTGCGATCGGTGATCGAGGCCATCACCGCCGAGGTGCCCGGGCTCGGGGTGGCCAGCCGGATCTCGGTGTTCGACCTGGCCCCGCACGGCCCCGACGCCGACGGCATCGGCACGCCGATCGGGGCCACCGGAGCCGTAGCCGAGCCGTACCGCTACGCCTTCGGAGGTGACGGCTCCGTGGCCGGGATCGACGCCACCGAGGTCGACCTCCTGGTCGACCGGCTGCAGGCGCTCGGCGTCGGGATGGTGTGCGTCACCGCCGGCAGCCCGTACTACACGCCGCACGCGCAACGACCGGCCTTCTTCCCGCCGTCGGACGGCTACCTCCCGCCGCACGATCCGCTGATCGACGTGGCCACGATGGTGGCGGCAACCGCTCGCCTGGCTCGCACCCACCCGGACCTCACCGTGGTCGGCTCGGGCTTGAGCTACCTGCAGGAGTGGCTGGCGGACGTGGCCCAGGCGCTGGTCCGCGACGGGTCGATGGCGGTGGCCGGCATCGGGCGCATGGTGCTGAGCTACCCGACCCTGCCGGCCGACGTTCGGGCCGGGCGACCGCTGCAGCGCGGCTCGCTGTGCCGGACGTTCAGCGACTGCACGACGGCACCACGGCACGGCCTGGTGTCGGGGTGCTACCCGCTCGACGACGCCTACAAGCAGAGCCCGCAGCGGGTGGAGCTGACCCGCGGTGAAGCGGGCCGCCGAAGCCGGACGAGGACGACGCCGACGATGACCGAACCCACGACGACCGGGCCGAAGATCGCGCTCGGCGATGATCCCCGGGCTGGAGGGCCACGCCTTCCGCGACGAGCACTGGCAGCGGCTCGACGCCGTCGGCACGATCATCGACCGCCGACCGCTCGAGCAGTTCGACGACGACCGGGCCGGCGTGGTGCTGGCCGAGGCCGACGTGCTGCTCGGCCACTGGGGCTGCCCGACGCTCACTGCCGAAGCGCTGGCCCGGGCTCCGAAGCTGCAGCTGTTCGCGTACGCGGCGGGCACCGTGAAGTGGCAGGTCGTCGAGGCGGTCTGGGAACGGGACCTGATCGTGACGTCGGCCGCCGCCGCCAACGCGGTGCCGGTGGCCGAGTACACCGTCGCCATGATCGTGCTGGCCAACAAGGGCGTGCCGCTGTTCGCGGCGCGCGAGCGCGATCCGGACGCCAACGTGCCGCTGAGCGGGCGGGAGTCGAACCTGGGCAAGAAGGTCGGATTGGTCGGCGCGTCGCTGGTCGGTCGCCACGCCATCGAGCTGCTGCGCAGCTACGACCTCGAGGTGGCGGTAGCCGACCCGTTCCTCGATCAGGCCGAGGCCGACCGGTTGGGCGTCGGGCTGATGCAGCTCGACGAACTGTGCGCGTGGTGCGACATCCTCAGCCTGCACGCCCCCGAGATCGACTCGACCCGGGGCATGATCGGCGCCGAGCAGCTGGCCCTGCTGCACAAGGGGGCGTTCCTCATCAACACCGCTCGGGGCCGGCTCGTCGATCACGACGCGCTGCTGGCCGAGCTCGAGAGCGGACGCCTGGCTGCGGTGCTCGACGTCACCGAACCCGAGCCGCTGCCGGCCGACTCGCCCTTCCGCCGGCTGCCCAACGTGGTGCTGACGCCCCATGTGGCCGGCGCCACCGGCACCGAGCTGTGGAGGCTGGCGGACCTGGCCGTCGAGGAGGTCGAGCGCTTCGCCGCCGGGCTCCCGCCCCGCCACCCGGTGGTGCAGGCCGACCTCGACCGCATCGCCTGATGCAGGACCACCACGAGCCGGTGCTGGCCGGGCTGTGCTCGGTGACGCTGCGGGCGCAGTCGATCGCCGAGGTCGTGGCGACCGCCGCCGACGCAGGGCTGGATGCCATCGAGTGGGGCGGCGACGTGCACGTGCCACCCGGCGACCTGGCCGCCGCAGCCGAGGCCCGCCGCACCATCGAGGACGCCGGCCTACAGGTGGTCTCGTACGGCTCGTACCTGTCGTGCTCGCCGAGGGTCGCTCGCCACGTCGACGCCGCGCTCGACGTCACCGAGGCGCTGGGTTCGTCGGTCATGCGGGTCGTGGTGCCCGTTCGGGGTCGAGCCCGACGCGTCGGCCGACGAGCAGGCCGCCGTCGCCGAAGGGGTGGCCATCGTGGCGACCGCGGCCGAGGCCCGGGGCATCTCCGTCTACCTCGAGTTCCACGGCGGGACGCTCACCGCGTCGACTGCATCGGCCCTGGCCCTGCTCGATGCCGTCTGCGCACCGAACGTGTTCACCGCCTGGCAGCCGCCGTACTGGGCCGTGCAGAGCGTGGACGCCGACCGGGCCGACCTCTCAGCCATCGGCCGTCGGCTCGGCCACCTGCACGTCTACCAGTGGGACCCGGACGGCACCCGTCATCCACTCGCGATGGGCGCCGACTCGTGGCCCAGCCGCCTGGCGACGATCACCTCCTCGGACGCCGACGATCGGTGGCGGTTCCCGCGGCGGGCCGCCCTGCTGGAGTTCGTGGTCGACGACGACCCCGCGGCCGTGGCCGTCGACGCCGCCACGCTGCGCGGATGGCTCGACGGCCTCGAGGAGGAACCGCGGTGACCGAACCCGCCCCGACCGAGGCCGCCCGGACCGACCTGGCGGCGCGTGTCCGACCGCGCCGACCGATCGTGGCCATGTCCGCGGTGCTGCTGCCGTTCACCGCCGACGGCGACATCGACTGGGACGGCTTCGAGGCGCACCTGAGCGCCACGGTCGAGGCGGGCATCGTCCCCGCCGTGAACATGGACACCGGGTTCGGCCCGTACCTCAGCCCGGCCGAGCGAGCCGAGGCGCTGGCGCGGACGACGCCGCTGGCTCCCGAGGGGTTCGTGGCCGGGGCGCTGGTCGACGACCGCCCGGGCGCCGCGTTCGACGCCGACGGCTACGCCCGCGCCATGGCCGCCATCGCCGGCGCCGGCGGCACGCCGATCGTGTTCCCGTCCCACGGGCTGGCCGCCGTGCCCGAGGGCGAGCTGGTCGGGGCCCACGGCCGGATGGCCGCCGACGTCGACCGCTTCCTCGGGTTCGAGCTGGGCGCCATGTTCCATCCGGCCGGCCGCATCTGGAGCCTCGAGACCTTCGAGGCGATGCTCGGGCTGCCGGCCCTCGCGGGGGCCAAGCACTCGTCGCTGCAACGCGGACCCGAGCTCGATCGCCTCGATGTGCGCGATCGGGTGCGGCCCGACTTCCTGGTGCTCACCGGCAACGACCTCGCCATCGACCAGGTCGTCTACGGATCCGACTACCTGCTGGGGCTGTCGACCTTCGCCCCCGAGGCCTTCGCGGCCCGTGACCAGGCCTGGGCGGCGGGCGACGAGCTGCGCTTCTGGGAGCTCAACGACCTGCTCCAGTACCTCGGCCAGCTCACCTTCCGGGCTCCCGTGCCTGGCTACCGACATGACGCGGCGATGTTCCTCGAGCTGCGTGGTCGCATCGGCTCGAGTCGCACCCACGCCGACTCGCCCACCCGCCCCGAGGCCGACCGCGCCCTGCTGGCCGACATCGCCACCCGCCTCGACGCGCTCCTCTGAGCCCGTCGCGCTTGGCCAGGACGACCTCGTCGAACAGGGCGAGGGTCTGCTCGGCGACGACCGGCCAGGACTGCTCGGCCTGCAGGGCGCGGCTGGCGGCCTGGGCATCGAGCACCTGCTCATCGGTGAGCGCGTCGAGCGCGGCGGCGACCGACGCGGGGGTGTGGCCGCAGGGGATGCCGGCCGGGCCGAGCACCTCGGTGAGGTAGCCCCAGTCGGACACGAGGGCACCGAGACCGAGGCCGACGACGTCAGCCGCGACGCCGGTGGCCAGCATCTCGCCTTCGGGGTCGAACGGCAGGGCCAGCAGGTCGCAGACGGCCAGCCGTCGGGCGTAGAGGTCGGCGTCGACCATCTCGTAGGGCTCGGCCACCACGATGCGGGGGTCGTCGGGCACCACGTCGTCGGGACCGAGCGACCAGCACACGAGCTGGAGGTCGTCTCGCCCTGACGCGGCGAAACCTTCGAGGAACGCCTGCACCTCCTTCTCGGCCCGTGGTGCGCCGACCAGGCCGATGCGCCGACCGGCAAGGTGCCAGCCCGAGCTCGGACTCGATCTCGGCGAGCGGTCGGTCGGCGGCCGCCGCGTACAGACGGACCGAAGTGACCATGGGGGATGACCACGTGGCGGGTCGACTCGGGGAACCGGTAGCGCTCCCGCATGCGGGCCTCCCCCCAGGACGAGTGGTGGATCACCGCGTCGACCGCGTCGCCCACACCTGGTAGATCGGGTCGAACGCGTCGGGCCGCTTGTCGTGCGGCGTGAGGTTGTGCGCCGTCCACACCACCGGGATGCGGTGCTCGGCCAGCTGGGCGACGAGCCGGCGGTGCTCGTCGAGGTCGTCCATGGCGAACCACTCCGGCCAGTGGAGGTGCAGCGCGTCGAGCTGGTCGAGCGTGACGCCGCTACGGGCGAACGTGCCGATCGGCGGGGCCAGCGGCACGACCCGACCGGCCAGCGGACGCGTAGAGGCTGTCGTGGTAGTGGTGGCCGAACGCCGTCGACGCGACCCGCAGGGCCGGCGTGACCCGCAGCGACAGCCGGTGCGCATCCGACCCGCCCGCTCCTTCGATCAGGCCGGTGTCGAGGTCGACCTGGTGAACGGTCGGCATGGTCGACCAGAAGCTGCGCCACTCCTTCAGCCCGTCGACCTCGATGGTGTCGGCGTGGGCCCGGCCCCCGTCGTCGTCCTCGACCGTCACCCACAAGCGGGCGTCCTTCGGTCTCGGGGACGAGCACGGTGACCGCATCGGGCCGATCCTCCGGAGCAAGCGTCGAGCGGCGAGGTCGAAGCGGATCGACCGACCCTCGACCTGCCAGCTCGGCGGTGCACGACGCCGGCAGGCGCTTGCGCGGGTACTCGCCCTCCGGCATCGACTCGCCCGGAGGGTCGAGCTCGCCCCGCAGGACGAGGCTGTCCCACCGGGCCGTGACCCCGCCGTCGTGGGCGACGACCTCGGCCGGGATGCCTCCCGCCGTCCAGGTGCGCTGCGCCGGGCGTTGACCATCGGCACCCAGCACACCAGGCCCTCGTCGACCGGCACCTCGAAGAGCCCGCGGCAGGTGGGGCGCGGGCAGGTAGTCGCTGCGGGTGGCGCCGACGAACGGGATGACCAGCTCGGCGCCCGGGCTGCGGTGGGCCCACACCGCGGCGGCCCGCTCGTCCTCGAAGCGAACCAGCTGGTCCTGCCAGGGGTAGGCCTCCGCCGCGTCGGCCCGCCGCGAGACCGCGGATCGACTGAGGCCAGCTCCTTGGCCGCCCACGCCAGCTTGCCCGAGGATGTCGAGCGTGAGCTGCAGGCGCCGGAACGGGCCCGCGGTACTCGTAGGTCGACGGTGCTGGTGCGCGGTGATGAGCCCGTCGCGGAACCACGGGTCGAGGTTGGCGATGGCGTCGGCGGCCCGGCGCAGCCAGGGCCCGGGCCGATCGGTGTGGCCCGCCGGCGACGGCCAGCGCGGCCAGCTCGATGGTCAGCGCAGCCGACAGCACGCCGGTCGACCGGCCCCACCCGACCGCCGTGCCGTCCGGCGATCCGACCACCTCGACCAGCCCGAGCGCGGTGGCCAGGCCCTCGGCCCACAGCGGGCCGAGCCGATCGGCCAGCGGCTCGGTGAACAGCCACACGTCCGCCGCGTAGATGTCGTAGCGACCGATGTGGTGGGTCGAGTCGTCGAGGTGGTGGAGAGGGTTGCCCGACAGGAGCGTCCGGGCCCGATCGACCAGGGCGTCCACCCCGGCGGTCTCCTCGGCCGAGTCACCGAGCAGGCCCAGCGCCTGGCGGCCGACCTCGCAGCGCGACAGCACCGCCGCGTAGTTCCGGGGCAACCCCAGGTCGAGCAGGGGGATCCACGTCGACGTGTCGCAGGCCTCGGCCAGGTTGTCGCGAGAGGCCTGGTCCCAGTCGGCGATCAGGCGATTGTCGGCGAACGAGCCGTACCGGGCCAGCGTCTCGGCCACCCGGTAGGAGAAGAAGGTATGGGTGTTGGGTCCGTCGATGCGTCGCAGCACCGTGGCGATGGCCTCGTCGATGCCGGTGCCGGCCACCTGCTCGACGCCGGCGTCGGCCAGGTGCCCCAGCGTGTAGACGAGGTCGGCGGCCACGTCGGGCTCGACCCGGTGGCCGGCGAACGCACCGGGGATGCGGAACGCCGGCAGGTGGTGCTCGATCAACACGTCGAGGGTGCCGACCACCAGGTCGATCAGGTCGGCCGCGAGCTCCGGTCCGTTCGGACGTGTGGTCATGCGGCGTCCTCTCCGATGGACTCGTCGCCCGGATGATCGTGGCACCACTCGGCCCACGCCGCGGCCGTGGCCTCGATCCGGGCACGGTCCCATCGCCCGTCGTGCACCACGAAGCGGTAGCGCAGCCGCAGCTCCTGTCCGGCAGCCAGCGTCTGCGGGCCGTCCCACAGGAACGCCGCGTTCAGGAAGTTCGTCCACCCCTCCATCCCGTACGCCGGCTGGCGGGTGCTGGCGTACCACGGCACCGGGTGGCCCGGGTTGGCCGGGTGGTCGAGCAGCACGACCCCGACCTCGTGCTCGCCATCCGGATCGGTCAACGGGCCGTCCAGCGCACACCACGCTGCCCGCACTCCCAGGACCTGCTCGTGCGCATCTCCCGAGGTGGCCAGGAGCAGCCGCGTGTCGTGCCAGTCGGGCCGGCCCCGCAGGGTCAACCCGCCGTAACCGCCCCACGTCGTGTACGGCGTGCGGTCGAGCTCGACGTCGACGGTCGGGGTGAACCGCACGTCCCAGTCGAGGACGTGGCCGTCGGGCTGATCGGGCGTCGGCCGGTGGATCAGCGTCAGCACCTCGTCGGCCACGACCGTGGCGCCGTCCGGGCGCACCCAGGCGATGCGGCTCTCGGCGGTGACCGTCCCGTCCGGATCGGCGTGCATCACCGGGGGCTCCGCCTGGCGCAGCGTGCCGAACTCGCCGTACTCCTCCCAGAAGTTCTCGCCGTTCACGAACTTGACGGTGAACCAGAGCGCGTGCTGCCAGGGGTGGTCATCGGGTGCCTCGACGCTGACGACCCGCCCGGTCGGGGTGCGCACCGGATGGACGAACGGCCGGGGCACGCCCTCCCAGTGGTATGTCCAGGCTCCGATCGGGGTCGTCCTCATGGCTGCGTAGTCTGGCCCAACCCGCCCCCACGCGACCCCGAACCCGGCCGATCACCGAGGAAGCCATGCACGACATCCACCTCTACGAGAGCGAGTCGGGCTGGGCCCTGTCGGTCGACGGCCGCGAGCAGCACTTCGCCAGCCGCTCCGAGGCGTTCGCGGCGGCCAGTGCGGCGGCCCGGGCCAACTCGCCCAGCCGCGTCGTGCGCCGCGCGCCGCCTCGGCCCACGAACGCCCCGCCACCCTCGATCCGGCCGCCGGCCGCGATCGACGACGACCACGACTTCGACGACTGGGAGGCCGACGAGCCCCTTCCGTCCGAGGCCCCCTACTTCGATGAACCCGACGACGGCTCCCCCGGCGGCTCGTTCGACGACGCCCCGGTGGCGAGTCGGCGCCCGGACGACCACTCGGGCCCGAGTGCTCGCGTAAGCCAGAGCCCCCGACCCAGCCAGCGCCGACCGAGCGTCACCCCGCCCCCGCTGGTGGCGCCGCCGCCCGTCCGGGCGGCGGGGTGGCAGCCGGCGTCGTGGGTCCGGCTGGCCGGGCCCGCCCACCTCGGGCGATCGGTGCTGGTCTCTCCCGGGGACCCGGCCCCGCCACCGTGGACCGGGTGCGAGCGCGTCGTCGTCGATGCCGCCGCGCTGGCCGGGCCCGACCTGCTCGCCCGAATCCGAACCGCCCACCTGAGCCGCACCGCCGCCGTCTACGAGGTCGATCCCGACCTCACCCTCACCGAGCCGTCGAGGCCGAAGGTCGATGTGCACGCCCTCACGCCCGACTTCGAGTTCGCCGACGAGACCGCGTGGCGCCTGCTCACCGCCAACGCGGTCGACGCCCGGCACCCCGATGCCGCCTTCTGGCCATGGACGGACCGGGCCGTGGCCGTCGGTGCCACGCCGGCTCCCGCGGGCGACGGCGATCCCGTCGCCGACGTGGTGCTGCCCGACGGACGACCCGCGCTCGTCGACGGCGGACCGTTCCGCGTGGCCGAGGGGGCCGGCGCAGACGCAGCGGCCCCGGTCGTCGTCCCCCGTCTGGCGGTCGAGCGGGGTCACCTCACCCCGGTCCATGCCGACGATCCCATTGCGGACCTGGCTCCCGACCAGCTCGAAGCCGTCTGCGAACCGACCGGCATCGCCCGCATCATCGCTCCGGCCGGCTCCGGCAAGACCCGGGTGCTGACCGAGCGGGTACGCCACCTGCACCGGGTCGGGGTGCCCCTCGACGCCATGGTCATGGTGGCGTTCAACAAGCGGGCGCAGGAGGAGATGGCCGAGCGCACCCGCGACCTGCCCGGCCTGCAGATCCAGACCCTCAACGCGCTGGCCCTCGGCATCGTCAACGGCCGCAACGGCTTCCGCGATCGCGGCGCCCGGGTCACCACCATCACCGAGATCGACGTGCGGCGCGAGATCGGCGAGCTGGTCTCGATGCCTCGCCGGGCCAACACCGACCCGACCGCGGCATGGCTCGACGCGCTGTCGATGGTGCGGCTCGGCCTGCGCGACCCGACCGAGGTCGAAGCCGAGTTCGGCGGCGACGTCGAGGGCTTCGCCGAGTTCTTCCCGAAGCTACCGGAGGTCGTTGCAGCGCCGCGACCTGGTCGACTTCGACGAGCAGATCTACCTGGCCATCGAGGTGCTGCTGGCCGAGCCCGAGACCCGTCGTCACGCCCAGCTCGTCACCCGGTTGCTCATGATCGACGAGTTCCAGGACCTCACGCCCGCCCACCTGCTGCTGATCCGCCTGCTGGCCGGACCCGAGCTCGAGGTGTTCGGGGTGGGCGACGACGACCAGACCATCTACGGCTACTCGGGCGCGTCCCCCGACTGGCTGATCGAGTTCGGCCGCTACTTCCCGGGCGCCACCAAGCACGCGCTCGAGGTCAACTACCGGTGCCCCGCGAAGGTGGTGACCGCCGCGTCGAACCTGCTGTCGCACAACCGGCGACGGGTGCCCAAGCAGATCCTCAGCGGTCCGGCCAACAGCACCGACCCCGCCGCGCTGGTCACCACCTCGGTCGACGACCCGACCCACGAGACGGTCGAGCGGGTGAAGCACCTGATCGGAGGGGGCGCGGAGCCGTCCGACATCGTCGTGCTCACGCAGGGTGAACACGCTGCTCGCACCGATCCAGGTCGCGCTGCACACGGAGGGCATCGGCTTCGCCAACCGTGACGGCGCCCGCTTCCTCGATCGCACCGGCGTCGCGCGCCGCGCTGTCGTGGCTGCAGATCGCGGCGCACCCGAAGGGCTTCTCGCCGGCCGACATCCAGCAGGCCGCCCGGCGCCCGGCCCGCAGCCTGTCGCCCCGGGTCATCGAGTGGATGGGCGAGCAGACGAGCACCGCCGGCATCGAGCGGCTGGCCGCCCGGCTCAAGGGCAAGGACGCCGACAAGGTCATGGGCTTCGCCATGGACGCCCAGAAGCTGATCCGTCGGGCCGAGCACGGCACCACGGCGCAGCTGCTCGAGTTCATCCGCTCGGAGATGGGCCTCGACCAGACGATGCGCACCCTCGACTCCGCGCACCGCGGCCGCAACAGCGCGGCCCACACCGACGATCTCCGCGCCCTGGTCGCGCTCGGCCGGCTGCACCCTCGGGTCGCCGGCTTCCCGACCTGGCTGAAGCAGGCGCTCGACCAGCCCGAGGACCCGGCCGGCGTGGTGCTGTCCACCGTGCACCGGGTGAAGGGGCTCGAGTGGCCCCACGTGATCGTGCACGACGCGTCGCAGGGCCTGTTCCCGCATCGCCTCAGCACCGACGTCGAAGAGGAGCGCCGCGTCTTCCACGTGGCCATCACCCGCGGCCAGACGTCGGTCACCGTGGTCGCCGAGGATCAGGCGCCGTCGATGTTCATCGCCGAGCTCGAGGCGGTGGCCGCGCCCCGCCCGGTCGCGCCGGCTGGTGCGGAGGTCATCAGCCTCGATGCCGCCCGCCGGTCCCGCACCACCGGTCCGACCGAGGTTCCGGCCGCCGTCGGGCTCGACCTCGAGTGGGGAGGGTACGAGGGCACCATCACCGTCGTGTCGGGCGACAGCGTGACCCTCGAGGTCGGCCGGTCGACCATGAGCGTGGCGCTCGGCTCGACCGTGTCGGTCGGCGGCAGGCGGGCGAAGCTCGGTCCGCCGGTCAAGGGCTCGGGCTCGGCCAAGGGGCCCCGCATCGGCAGCGCGGAGGCGCCGTCGGCCAACCCGGCGCTGTTCGATGCGCTGAAGGCCTGGCGCACGACCCGGTCGAAGGCAGACGGCATGCCCGCCTACGTCGTGGCCAAGGACGCCACCCTCGAGGCCATCGCCCAGCTCGGGCCGACCTCGCTGGCCGACCTGCTCACCGTCGATGGCATCGGCCCGGCCAAGCTCGAGCGCTACGGCGACGAGATCCTCGCCGTCGTCGACGAGCACTCGGCCTGACGAAAGATCCGGGCTGACGCGCTACCGCGTGCTGGTGGTCGAGCCACCCGCACCGCTCGGAGCGCTCGCGGTGGTCGACGTCGTCGCCCCCGGGTCCCCGGTGGTCGAGGAGGTGCTGGTCGACGACTCGGCAGAACCGGTGCCGGTGGGGCCCTCGGGCGGCGAGGTCGTGGTCGTCGACGCCGAATCGACGGTCTCGGTCGTCTCCGGGGCCGTCGTGGTGGTGGCCACGTTGACCGGCACGGTGATCCTGGCGGGGGTCGGATCGGTGCGCACCTGGAGGTACCACCACCCGAGCCCCACGAAGGCCACGACCATGAGCACGGTCGACCACCGCACCGCGATGCGGCCACCGATCGGCTGGCCGAGGGCCCTCCAGATCCGGCTGATCATCGAGCTCCTCCCTGGACGGAGGCCGGGTCGTCGGGCAGGCGGGCGGTCACGATACCGGCCTGGCGCAGGCGGTTGGAGCAGCGAAGGCGCAGCTCACGGCTGACGTCGAACTGGCGCCCCGGCAACGTGCGCACGAGCAGGCGCAGACGGACGTAGCCGACCTCGATGGTCTCGACCCCGGCCACCACCGGTTCGCCCAGCAGCATGCCGGACCAGGCCGGGTCCTCACCCATCGAGTTGGCCGCCTCGAGCAGCACCGAGGTGGCCCGGTCGAGGTCCTCGGTGGCCGCCACCGGGATGTCGAGCACCACCCGTGACCAGTCCTTCGACAGGTTCGTCACCTGGCGCAGCGCGCTGTTGGGGACGACCACGAACTCGCCGGACCCGGTACGGAGCTTGGTGACGCGCAGCGTCAGCTCCTCGACCGTGCCGGTCACCCCGGCGGTCGAGCCGGGCTGCGACAGGCGGATGAGGTCGCCGATGCCGAACTGGCGCTCCGAGAAGAGGAAGAAACCGGCCAGCAGGTCGCCCACCACCTGCTGCGCACCGAAGCCGAGGGCCACGCCGACCACGGTGGCCGGCGCCACCAACGTCGTGAGCGGGATGCCGAGCTGCTTGATCACGAGCAACGCCGCGACGATCCAGGTGAGGGTGATCATCGACCACTCGATGACCTCGGCCACGGCCCGCGAGCGCTTGGTCTGCTCCGACGCCACCAGGCCCTGTTCGATGGTCACGCGCATCTGGTCGTCGATGTTCCTGCGGTACCGGGCCCCGACCCACTGCACGAACCGGACGAACAACAGCGCACCCAGGACGAGGATCACGGTGGGCAGCAGGCCGTTCGACAGCCAGTCGGTCAGGTCGGTGAACTTCAAGGGCCGGACCCTATCCAACCGCCCGCGGTCAACCTCGTCGTCGGCCTGATCGTCGGGCCTGATGGTCTGGCCTGATCGTGCACCGATCGAGGTCGGGACGCGGATCAGGCGACCGCATTGCACTGCCTGTGCAGGTCATGGGCCGAACGACCTACACGGCTCGGATCATCGTTGTATGGTGACCCTCGTCACGCCGGTCGCGGGAACCGCCGGCGGCAAACCACAGGGGGAACAGATGACCAGTCTGGTCAGGAACAGTCGTCGCGGAGCCATCGCGCTCCTACTCGTCGCGTTGCTCATGGCTGCCTCGTGCAGCTCGGACAAGACCACATCCAGTGGGAACACCAGCGGCACCGGGGGCGGCGACGGCTCCGACCAGCCGGCCAAGGCCGAAGCGGCCACCCAGCTGGCCTTCAAGGGCACCAACCGTGACGTCGCGTCGACGCCTCGCGCCGCGGTCAAGGGCAAGCACATCGTCGTGATCTCCGCCGGCCAGGCCGCCAGCAGCAGCTCGGTCCCGTCGAACGGCGCGGTCGCCGCGGCCGAGGCCATCGGCTGGCAGGTAGATCTGTACGACGCCAAGCTCGACCCGTCGAACTACGCCCCGCTCGTGCGCCAGGCCATCGCGGCCGGCGTGGACGGCATCGTGCTCGACGCCATCGACTGCAACACGGTGAAGCAGCCACTGGAGGAGGCCAAGGCCAAGAACATCGCCATCGTCGGCATCTACGCCTTCGACTGCACCGACTCGCAGGCCGGCGGCGGTGACGAGGCGCTCTTCTCGGCCAACATCAACTATGGGGCCAAGGCCGCCGATCCCGATGCCTTCGCCGGCGTCTACGGTGCCGATCAGGCCAACTACATCATCGCCGACAGCGACAACAAGGCGAAGATCATCGCCATCCAGGACCCGGAGTTCACCGTGCTCTACTGGACCCTCAAGGGCTTCAGCGACACGATCGAGAACTCCGGTGGGTCCGAGATCGTGAGCACCCTCGAGGTCACCGTCGCCGACCTGTCGAACGGCCAGATCGTGCCGAAGATCCAGGCCGAGATCGTGAAGCACCCCGAGGCCACCTGGATCAAGTCGCCGTACACCTACGTGACCACGATCGGTGTGGCTCAGGCCCTCGGTGCCAACACCAACAAGGTCAAGGTGATGGGCGGAGAGGGCTTCGCCGACGAGCTCGACCTCATCCGCAACGGCAAGATCACCGCCGCCAACATCATCTCCTCGGAGTGGGTCGGCTGGGCCTCGATCGACACCATGAACAGCTTCTTCCTCGGTGAGGAGCCAGCCGACAGCGGCATCGGCTGGACCATGGTCGACAAGGACCACAACCTCCCGGCCAGCGGTGAGTTCGTGCCGCCGGTCGACTTCCAGACCCAGTACAAGGCAGCGTGGGGCGTCGGTTGACGACCGGCTCCACTGACGGTCAGCAGCCCTCGGACGAGGGCCTGACCGAGGCTGCTCCGGCAGCTCATGGTTCGTCCGCAGCGTCGCCTTCCCAGGCGGCGCTGCGGATCAGCCACGTCTCCAAGACCTTCCCCGGCACCCGTGCGCTCATCGACGTGTCGTTCGACGTCCTGCCCGGCCAGATCCACGCCCTCGTGGGGGGCAACGGCTCGGGGAAGTCCACCCTCATCAAGATCATGGCCGGCGTCTACACCGCCGACGCGGGCGGCACGATCGAGGTCAACGCCACCAGGATGCGGGCCGACCACACCACCCCGGGGGGTGCCCGCGCGCTCGGCCTGCACTTCGTGCACCAGAACCCGGCGGTCTTCCCCGACCTGTCGGTGGCCGAGAACCTGGCCATAGGGCACGGCTTCGAGAAGACCGGGTTCGGCAAGATCCAGTGGCGGGCCCAGAAGCGTCGCACGGTCGCCCTGCTCGATCGGTTCGACATCCCGGCCAAGCCGGACGCGCTGGTGCGCACGCTGCGCCCGGCGGAGCGGGCCATGCTCGCCATCGCCCGCGCCCTGCAGGACCAGGAGGGCGAGAACTCGGGCCTCCTCGTCCTCGACGAGCCCACCGCCTCGCTGCCCCGGGCCGAGGTCGTGCGCCTCATGGGCGCGCTGACCCGCTTCGCCGCTGCCGGCCAGACGATCCTGTTCGTCAGCCACCGGCTCGACGAGGTCATCGACTCGTGCGACAAGGCCACCGTCCTGCGGGACGGCCGGCTGGCCGGCACGCTCGAGGGCGACGAGATCACCGAGCCCCGCCTCATCGAGCTCATCGCCGGACGCGAGCTCGACGCCGCGTTCCCCTCGATGCCGGCAGCCGGCTCCGAGGAGGTCGCCTTCGAGGCCAAGGACGTCACCGGCGGGCCGCTGCGGGGCGTCAGCTTCCAGCTGCACCGGGGCGAGGTGCTCGGTGTGGCCGGGCTGCTCGGGTCGGGCCGGTCCGAGCTGCTGAAGATGGCCTTCGGCGCCTATCCGATCAGGTCCGGGTCGTTCGCCCTCGACGGCAGGCCCGTCGCCTTCCGCCACATCGGCCAGGCCATGGACGCGGGCATCGCCTACGTGCCCGAGGACCGCAGCACCGAGGCCTCGTTCCCCGACCTGTCGCTGTCGGAGAACGTCAGCGCCGCGATGGTCGACACCTACTGGAAGGGCCTCCGCTTGCGGAAGCGGGCCGCCGACGCCGACGCTCGCGCCTCGATCCGCGACTTCTTCATCCGGGCCTCGTCCGAGCGCCAGAAGATGGGCACCCTGTCGGGTGGCAACCAGCAGAAGGTGGTGCTGGCCCGTTGGCTTCGCCGCCAGCCCAAGGTGCTGCTCCTCGACGAGCCGACCCACGGCGTCGACGTCGGCGCCCGGTCCGAGATCTACGAGCTGGTCAGCCAAGCCGTCGCCCAGGGATGCTCGGTGCTGCTCGTCACCAGCGACTTCGAGGAGCTGGCCAGCGTGGCAGATCGCGTCATCGTGCTCACCAACGGCCGGGTCAGCACCGAACTTCGCTCCCCCGGTATCGAGCCGGCCCACCTCACCGAGCTGGCGTTCACCACAACCCAGGAGATCGCCTCATGAGCATCACGCCCGATTCCCTGAGCGATCCCGGAGCCGGGGCACCGCTCGTCCGCCCGCCCGACGCCGAGGCCGACCTGCACCCCGAGGAGTCGGCCTTCAAGGCCAAGGCCCTCGAGTACACCGAGAAGTACGCGCTGCCCGCGCTGTTCGCGATCACGTTCATCTTCTTCAGCACGTGGTCGAAGACGGGTGACAACTTCCTCAGCTCGCAGAACATCAAGAACGTGCTCGGCTACCAGGCCGTCTACGGGATCCTGGCGCTCGCCATCATGATCCCGCTGGTCTGCGGCGAGTTCGACTTCTCCGTCGGCTCGGCCGCCGGTCTGTGCCAGGTGCTGTGCGCAGGGTTCATGGCCAAGAACGGCTGGCCGGTCTGGGCCGCCATCGGCGCCGCCATCGCCATCGGGGCGCTGATCGGGCTGAGCAACGGCAACACCGTGGCCCGGATCGGGGTGAACTCGCTGATCGTCACGCTCGGCGTGGCCTCCGTGCTGGCCGGCATCGTGCAGTGGTACACGGGCGGCCTCTCGATCAGCAACAACATCCCGCAGTCGTTCATCGACCTCGGCGCCGGCGAGTGGCTCGGTCTGCCCAAGACGATCTACTACCTGATCGGGGTGGCGATCGTCTTGTACTACGTGCTCGAGCACACGCCGTTCGGGCGCTACCTGCAGAGCGTCGGCTCCAACCGCGAGGCGGCCCGGCTGGTCGGCCTCCCGGTCGAGCGGCTCGTGCTGCTCTCGTTCGTCTGCTCGGGCGCCCTGGCCGGCGTGGCCGGGGTGCTGCTGGCCTCGCACAACGGCAGCGCCAGCCCGCAGCTCGGCACCGTGGTCACCACACTCGGTGCCCTGGCCGCGGCCTACCTCGGCGCCACCTCGATCAAGCCCGGCCGCTTCAACGTGGTGGGCACGCTCATCGCCGTGTTCTTCCTGGCCTTCACCGTCACCGGCCTCTCGCTGGCCGGTGTGGCCAACTGGATCAACGACGTGTTCAACGGCGCCGCCCTCTTCGTGGCGGTGCTGATCTCCACCATCATCGGCCGCAAGCGGGCCGGAGTCGCCTGAAAGGTCGGACATGGCTGGCAACAGGAACGTCGAACGCCTGCAGGAGGTCGCGCTGTTCTCGGCGTGCACCGACCGCGAGCTCGCCCCGGTCGTCCGAGCGATGGACGAGGTCTCGGTCGGGGCCGGCAAGGAGATCGTCGCCCAGGGCACCGCGGGCCACGAGTTCTACCTGATCGTGTCCGGAGGGGCGACCGTCTCGCGCGACGGCGTGGCCGTGGCCGAGCTCGGACCGGGCCAGTACTTCGGCGAGATGGCCCTGCTCGACGGGGCACCCCGCAACGCCACCGTCACCGCCACCGAGCCGACCGACCTGCTGGTGCTCGGTCAGCGGGAGTTCGCCGCCGTGCTCGACAGCTCACCCGGCGTGGCCCGCAAGCTGCTCACCCACATGGCCGCCCGCCTCCGCGGAGCCGACCAGCAGTCCGTGACCCACTGATCCCCAGGTCCACCTGGGGCCACCCTCTCCGGAAAGGGTGGATCACCACCTGTGAGGTGGTCCTGTACCCCGACCAGATGGGGTATCGGCCAGATGGGGTTTCGGTGTGGCGGCCGCTTCCTGGCCGGCGGGCTCGAACAGCTCGGCCAGCAAGGCTGTGGTGAAGACGAGGAAGAAGGCGGGCTCGATGATCGATCCCCACACGTCGCCCAGGTACGCCACGGCCAGCAGCGGGTAGGCGAAGACCAGGACGTAGATGAGGAACCGGAACACGTGCGACTCAGACGAGTCCGACGCCCGCGTGCGCCGGTGGGCCAGCCAGATCGCCAGCGTGATGGTGGCGAACTCCCCCACTCCGGCGGCCATGTGCACGTAGTGGTGCCACGGCAGCTCGAGCGACCGTTCGAGGGACCGACAGGTCGTGTCGAGCCCGGCGGCGCACGCGTAGGGGAAGCGGCCGCCGATGGCGCCGAGGGCGGCGAAGCCCACCAGCCAGCGCCACTCACGCCGCCGGGTGCCGTCCGACCCGATCGGCCCCCGCAGCACCAGGGCGGTCACCAGCAGCACGCCCGCCAGCATGTCGGCCCGCTGCAGGGCCCCGGCGTGGGCCTGACCGTCGGCCGACATGTCGCTGAAGAACCCGTCCACCGAGGCCAGCCAGCCGTGCTCGAACGGCACGATCACCCACCAGTTGTAGATGACCAGGCCGATGACGCCCATCGCCCGCGCCACCGCGATCCGTTGCGGGAACAGGTGTGACGACACCGAACGTGAGCCCACCCCAGGATGCGAGAGCACCGACACGCCCTTGAGGATGCCCTGAACCGGTCAGAATCACCACAGTTTTCGAGCTCGGGGGTCGATGTCCGGTGGATCGCCGGTGCCGCTACCGTCGCGTGTTCGCCCGCCGATCCCGTCTGGTCCATGCTCCGTCACCACCGTCTCATCCCCCGCGTCACCGTCGTCTGGGCTGCCATCGCCGCCGCCCTGCTGCTCTGGCACCCCGATCTGGGCGGCCTCGTGCACACCGCCTCGACCAGCCTGCACAACCTGGCGGAGCACCCCGTCCTGTCGATGGTGCTCTCCGTGTTCACGCTGGCCGACGGCTGGGGTGAGTGGGCCACGTGGGTCGGGCTGTCGGTCGTGTGGGTCTTCGCCGAGGTGAACCTGGGGTGGCGACGGTCGCTGGCCGCCTTCATCGCTGGGCACCTGACGGCGACGGTCGTGGTGGCCGCACTGCAGGCCGTCGCCGTGCTGTCGGGCCTGGCGTCGGTGGCTGTGGTCGGCATCGCCGATGACGTCGGCGCCTCCTACGGCTTCCTCGCCCTCGCCGGGGCCGGGCTCACGATCGGCCTGCGCCGCAGCCGCTGGTGGCTGCTGGCCACGCCTGCCCTGGTGACCATCTCGGTCATCGACGTGAACGGGTGGACCATCGCCGGCCACGCCGTCGCCATCTCGACCGGCGCGGCGGTGGCCCTGCTACTCGGGAACCGGCTGACCGGCGCCGAACGCGACCACGGTGGCCACGAAGCGGTCGATCTGCTGCAGCATCCACGCGTGGGACGTATCGGGGACCAGCAGCAGTTGGCTGCCTGGGATGCGGTTGGCGATGAAGGTGGCGTTGGCCGGCGGCACGAGCTGGTCGTCGGCGCCATCGGTCACCAGCACGCGTGACGTGATCGTGGGCAGGCCGTCGGCGATGGTCGGGTCGGCCGCGAACGCCGCTTCGGCCTCGGCCTGGCGGGCCTGGGTCTCGGCGCTGACCTCGTCGGCAGGCATGGCCAGCAGTCCCTGGACGTAGGCATCCCGGGCCGCGGCCCCGGACGGGGTGAACAGCTCGTCGAGCAGCTTGACCTGGTCAGCGGGGTCGGACGAAGCCACCAGCGCGTCCAGCTCGGGCGAGGCCGGGGTCGACTCCGGGCCGCCGGCCGTCGCGCCGGACACCACGAGCGATCCGAGCTGCCCGGGGTGGCGGACGGCAAGGGCGAGGCCGATCTCGCCGCCCGTCGACCAGCCGAACAGGGTCGGGTGAGCGAGCCCGAGGGCATCGATGAGGCCGGACGTGTCGTCGGCCATCTGCTGGATCGTGAGCGGCTGGTGAACCTTCCCGGTGGAGGGGTCGGTCTGCCCGGTGGACTCCCCCACGCCGCGGTTGTCGAACATGGTCACGGTGAAGTGCTCGGCCAGACGCCGGAGCAGGTCGGGACCCCAGTAGCTCATCGACGAGTCCTGCCCGATCACCATCACCAGTGGGGGGCCGGACCCGAACTGTCGATAGCCGACCTCGAGGTCGCCCACGGGCACGGTCCGCACCGGTCCGAGGAAGGCCAGCTCACCAACCGGGGTCGAGCCCGCGACCGGCGTGCTGAGCGCCGTCGTCGGTGACGTCGGCGGAGTGGGGTCCGCGACGTTGATCGGGTGGTCCTGCCTCGACGGGCTGCAGGCACCGACCAGGGCGACCACGAGGACTGCGGCCGCGACCATCGCCATGGTCGTCCGTCGCCACCGATCGATCCCCATGGGCCAGACGGTACGACGTCAGGGGGCGAAGGTCAGTGGCACCTTGGCCAGTGTCGTGCCCTGCGGGATGACCCAGCCGAGCACGCAGCCCGGGGCACCACGGCACGAGCCGGTGAAGATGAGGCTCTCGTTCAAGCGGATGGTCGTGGTGAACCGACCGCTCGCGTCGACGATCGCTGCCGCGAGGTCGTAGCTGCAGCGTTCCTGGGTGGCCGTGTCCTTGTCTGCGGGGCACTGGCCGATCTCACCAGCCACGTCGTGGCCAGGGCGGAAGCCGCTCCCTCGCACGGTGACCTGGTGGCCGTCGACATACGGACCGGCGGGGTCGACCTGCAACGACGGGATCGGCGCCACCACATCGGACGCGAACCCCAGGGTGGTGCGCACGACCACCTCGCCGCCCGCGGTCGTCAACGCCACCGCACAGGGTTCGGTCGTGCAGTCGACCCGACCGTCGTAGCGGTAGATCGAGGCCCAGACCTTGACGGGGGCCGACACCCGACCTTCGCCATCGGCAGTGACCGAGCCTTCCGCCAGCACGTCACAGCCACCGGTGCCCTGGAGCCGGCACTGGGTCACGAGGTAGCTGGCGTTGGGCTGCAACCCCTCGGCGACGAACGTCGCCTCCTGGCCGGCCCCCAGCCCGGTCGCCGGGCTGAGCGACGCACTGGGGTGAGCCACCGGCCCGTCCTGGAACGTCACGGGCACCAGCACCGCTCGAGCCGGCAATGCCAGTGGCCCGACGGCCAGCACGCACCCGGCCGGCTCGACCGCGCAGTCGTCAGGGCGCGGTCTCGTTGGTGGCGGGAGAGCCGCGGGAGATGCGGATGGTGCGGGCCACCGCCACCTGTTGCTCGGCCGTGGCGGTCACCTGCACCAGGTCACCAGAACCCGGGTGCGCACCAGATTCGAGATCGCACGAGGTGTCGGCGGTCGCATCCGTCACGTCACCGGCACACAGCACGATGACTGCGCCCGGGATGTGTTCGAGCCCGCTGATGAGCACATCGACGACCTGGCCGTCGGCCAGGTCGCGGCTGGGGGTCACCTGCACGTCCACCCCGGTGAGACCACCGAGTGTGCGGTTCGCCGAGCCCGGGTCCGGAGTGTGGATGGTCGTCGAGTCACCCGACGGTCCGACGGTCACCTGCTGATCCGCGTCGTCGGACAGGGTCCACGCCGTCAGCGTCCCGGCGACGAGCACCACCATCGCCGCGGCGACGACCACGAGCCCCCGACGCTGGCGGCGACGTCGGCGCCGCCCGGCTGCCATCCCCCGCAAGGTTGCGGCCGACGGAGCCGAGCGGGCGTCGATGGCGTCGAGCGACCGGAGTCTGTTCTCGAGGTCGTTCATGGCGTCACTCCGTCCGGAGAGGTGGCGGTGGCATCGGCCGGGGCGAGCTGCACGGCCAGCAGGGCCCGGGCCCGGTGGAGGGTGGCGCCGACCGTGCCCTCGGCGATCCCCAAGAGCAGGCCGACCTCACGCACCGGCAGATCCGCGATGTAGTGCAGCACGACGACGGTCCGCTGTCGCTCGGTCAGGGTCATGAGGGCTCGGCGCAGGTCGACGTCGTCGCCGGTGGGACCCGCCTCCTCCGCGGAACGACCTGACGAGTGACGTCGGAACGCCCGACCCTCGAGCCCCTGGCGCCGCATCCGACGACGGCCCACGTTCGTCGCGGTGCGCCACAGCCACCCGGTCGGCTCGTCCATCGCCCGCACCCGGTCCCACCGCTCGATGGCCCGCACGAACGCCTCGTCGAGCGCCTCGGCCGCGACAGACGGGTCACCGCACCAGGCGACGAGCGCAGAGGTCATCGACGGACGCAGCTCGGCGTACCAGTCGTCGAAGTCCTCGATCATCCCCGGATCACCATCACAAGGTACGAGTCACGAGCCGTCCGATCCCTTTAGTCCTCGTGATCAGGTAGTCCTCGTGGGTTCAGGTCGCCCAGGGTCGTGAACAGCGCGGCCAGTCGTCCGACCAGATCATCGAAGCCGGACGGGTCGATCGTCGAGGGCTCGTCCAGGTAGAGGTCGCGGCGGATCTCGACCATCACCGACGTCACCCGGGCATCGGTGCGGTAGCGGTCGAGCGGGACGTAGGTGCCGGCAAACGGGGAGTCGAGCGCCACGCCTGCGCGCACACCGGCAAACGCGTCGACCACCGCATCGCGCAGCGTCGGCGGCGTGTGGAACCCGTCCGTGCCGACACAGACTCCGGGCCGGACCGCCGTCTGGTCGAGCTCGTAGGGCAGCGCCACCGACGGATACGAGTGCAGGTCGACCAGCACGCAGCGGTCGAAGAGCTCGAGGGTGCGATCGACCAGGTCCGCGAGCGCCGTCGCGTACGGAACGAAGTAGCGCTCCAGCAGCTGTGCCTCGCTCACCGGTTCGTCGGCCCGCAGCAGCCCGAGCGCGGAGGTCTTCGTGTAGACCGCTCCCATCCCCCGGCTGCGCATGACCTCGCGCTCGTCGGGGTACCGCTCGGGGTCGATCACAAGACGTGAGAACGGGTTGCGGAACACCGAGGCCGGAACGTCGACACGGTCGAGCGCGTCGGCCGCCAGGCGGTCGGTGTGCCAGTCCGTCATGGCTGCCAGCTCTGCGTCGAGCTGCTCGTCGTCGAGCCGCAGGTCGGCCCTCACGTCGTCGGGGATCACCGTGCCGGCGTGGGGTACGTGCACCACCAACGGACCAGGCGACGATCCCGGCTGGATGTACGTCGCAGTCATGTCGAGGTCACCTCGACGGACGCACCGCGACGGTCGATCGTCGTGCCCAGGGCGTGCGGGCACGAGGCTCGAAGACCGAGAGCACCGTGGCGACGGCCAGCAGCACGACGTGGGCGATGGTGCTCCCGTAGAGCGGCGTCGGTGCCTGATCGGCGGCCACCGCCTCGTGGGCGACCCGCTCGACCAGCACGGCGTCGGTGACCACGACGGCCGCCGAGATGGCGATCTTGGCCACGACCCACCAGTGACGCACCAACCCGAAGGTGGTCCCGAGCCCGAGCACCACACCGGTGGCCACAGCGGCCAATCCCATCGGGATCGAGAGCCACGGCGCCGTCTCGATCAGCTGGTGGAGCATCGGCGGACGTGAGGAATCACCGGTGAACGCGGCCAGCAGCCCGCAGGACGCCACCATCAGCGCGACGCCGAACCACCCAACCGAGGTCAGGACGTGCGCGCTCGACACGACCTTCTGCGCCCGGCGCCGCAGTCGGAAAGAAGGCGCAAAATGCCTATGGCACTCGGAGCCGAGCTGGGGAATCGTCGTGGTCATGGACGCCGCCTCTCCGCACTCGACGCGTTGTCGCGCAGCTGCGACAGCAGTCCGGAGAGCAGATCGACCTCTGCGTCGGTCAGTCCGGAGCGAAGTCGGCGGTCGAAGGTGACCACGGCCTCGCGCATGCGATCGAACGCGGCCTCGCCCTCGTCGGTCAACCCGACCAGGTGGGCACGCCGGTTCTCGGGATCCCGGGCCCGGGTGACGAGCCCTGCGGCCTCCATCCGGTTGAGGTGGTGCGTCAGCGTCGGTCCCTCGACGCCGACCGCCTCGGCCAGCTCCCGCTGCATGGCGTGGCGCCGGCCCTCGAGCGACACCAGCACGAGCCACATCGGGAGCGATCCGTCGACCTCGGCCAGCACGTCGTCGAGGGCCCGACGCAAGATCTTGCTCGTGCGGGCGAGGTTCAGGCCGATGGGTTCCTGGGCTGGTGCAGGCATGCCCAGAAGCATAGAAATCTAACGATTCGATGTCTATTCATTTCAGGAGAATCGAATGATCCGCCGTCACGACGGCCTCGTACCCGACAACGTGCGTTCCCGCCTGCAGAAGCTGCTCGAGGCCGTGGCCGATGATCACCCGTCCGCGCCCCTGCTCCCCGGACTGGGCCCGAAGGGGATCGACGAGGCCCACGCCGACCTCGTCGTGCTGGCCCGCGCCTGTCGCACCGGAGCGCGCTCCCTGCTGGCCGACGAGATCGTGCCCACCCCCACGGCCCTGGCACAGCGGTTGTGCCGACTCCGCGGGTTCGGGTTCGACTCGGTCGGCGTCGCCATCACCGAGCTGACCGAGGCCCTGTGCACCGATGCACCAGTCGAGCAGATCGTCCTGGACGGCTCCCGCGTGGTGATGCTGGGGCTGGCCGAATCGCTCATCGGGATCGCCCAGCTGATGGCGGCCCCGACCGGCGACGCGCCGTCGACCATGGTGGCCATGCTGCTGGACACCACCCGCGGCAGGCCCTCGGACCGCCGAGCCGATCGCGGTGAGGCCGAGGGTCAACCCGTCGACGACGCCGAGCGCGAAGCCTCCTAGTGCCTTCGATCCCGAAGGCCAAGGGTCGAGCGGCGACTACTGCGGGATCCCGCCGAAGGCACCGGCAGCCTGCAGCTTGAGCACGAAGGCGACGTCGTAGGCATCGGTCGGCGTCTCGCGCACCAGCTCGTCGAGCGCCACCGCGTCGTCGCCCACCAGGATCCGCCACTCCCCGGCCCGCACGCCGTCGAGGATCCGGGTGGCGGCGGCGGCGGCTGACATCGGCGCGAGGTCGCGGAACATCTCGGCCTGCATGATCATCCCGTTGGCGATGTCCTCGTCGCTGGCCCCGCTCAGGTCCATACCGGCGGACTCCATGCTCTTGCGGATCTCGAGCAGCTGCTCCGCGGTGATCTCCTTGGGGTTCAGGCCGTGGGCGATCATGGAGTTGAGGACGATCGACGTGCCGATGTGGCCGGGCATCACGACCGAGGCCTTCAGGTGCGGGGCGTTGAGGGCGAAGTCCGTGATCAACGCCTCGGTGAAGCCCTTCACGGCGAACTTGGCAGCCGAGTAGGCGGTGTGCGGGCGCTGCGGGCCGAGCGAGGCCCAGAACCCGTTGACGCTGCTGGTGTTGATCACGTGGCCCTCGGGGCTGGCCAACAACAGTGGCAGGAAGGCGCGGGTGCCGTTGTAGACGCCACCCCAGCAGACGCCGAACGTCTTCTCCCACTGGTCGGGATCCTCGGTGACGAAGCTGCCACCGCCACCGATGCCGGCGTTGTTGAAGAGCAGGTGGATGTGGTCGGTCTCGTGCGCGGCCGCGGCCGCCGTGGCGAAGGCATCCACCTGCGCCCGCTCGGCCACGTCGGCCAGGTGGGTCGTGACGCGGACCCCGCCGGCGGCGTCCTGCTCGGCCAGCTCCAGCGTCTCGGCCAGGTTCTCGTCGGACACGTCGCACGTGGCCACGTGGGATCCGGCCGCGGCCAGCTGGCGCACGAGCTCGCGGCCCATGCCGCTCCCGCCTCCGGTCACCACCGCGACGCGCCCCTCGAAGCTCTCCATCGTTCATCCCCCTGGTCGTTCGGCGCGCCGGTCGGCGTCCGCCACGACCAGAGTCAAGCAGACAGTCGGTCCAGCGTCGACCGGCTCAGGAGGGCTCGGCCGATTCGGACGGAGGCGCCGGAAGGTCAGCGGTCTCCGCCACATCGGCCCCGGCACCGGCCTCGGCGTCGGGCACGACGACGGCGTCGGCCCGGAGATCGATCACGCCGGATCCCTCACCGAAGTGCTCGGCCAGGGCGTGCAGGTCGACGGCGATCTGAGCTGCTTCGGCCCGTGCCTCCTCGGCGTGGGCCTCGAGGTCACGGGCCGCGGCCTCGGCCCGCTCGAGCTGGCGGGTGGCGCCTTCGAGGATCTCGGTACCGGCGTCTCGAGCCGCCAGCGCATTCGCCAGGTGATCGGCTGCGTCCTGGCGGAGGGCCCGATCCTGCTCGCGGGCGACCTCGAGCGCCTGGGTGGCCTCCTCGAGCTGCTGGGCCGCGGCCGTCCACTGCTGCTCGATCTGCGCCTCGGCCTGGGCGAGCTTGTCGCGGGCCTCGGTCTCGGCCGCCTCGAGGATGCGCCGGGCGTCGGCCTCGGCCTGGGTCGTGGCCGCCAGGGCCTGCTCGGCCGCCTCGACACGGACCCGATCGGAGGTCTCCTGGGCCTGGCGCAGCACCGCCGCGATCTCGATGCCGAGGGCGTCGAACTGGTCGGCGCCGCCCTCCGAGGCAGCGACCTCGGGCGCACCCGTCCCGCCAGTCGTCGCGGAGGCATCGTCGGCGGTCGTCGCCTCGTCAGCTTGCGTCTCCGATTGGTCGCCGACCGTGGCCCGAGTCACCTTGCGGCGCACGACCGTGGGGCTCTCCTCCACGGCGCTCTGGGCGTCGGGGTCGGGAGTCGGGTCGGTCTTCTGCTTCCGTCGCTTCTCGCGCACGTCAACTTTTACCACGGAGCGTGGTGAAGAACCAGGGTGAACACTGTTCCTGATGCAGTCTTCAGGCAGCCGTCACCGACGAGAGGTGCTCAATCGTCGGCCATCCGCTGATGGACCCAGGTCAGGACCACGCCGTTGTAGTCGGCCGGGAAGGAAGGGTCGGTGTTGACCCGGGTGCCGCTCCCGGTGGGCACGTGGGTGTCGCAGTCGCCGACGCGAGCCGGGTTGTCGACGCAGATCGCCAGGTTGGACGAGCGGCTGGTCGGGCCCTGGGCCACGATGGCCGCCCGCATCGGCTCGTGGGCGCAGTCGGCCGACCCCATGGTGACGCTGGTGCCGTCGCGCCGCGGGCACACGATGGGGGTGTAGCCACAGACGTTGGGGTCACCGTGATCCCAGACGTGCATGGTAGGCACCGTGAAGCGGCCATCAGCCAGGATCAGGTCCGGCTGGTTGGACGGATTGGCGATGTCCGCGTCGAAGCGAGTCGGCACGATGGCCGCCGTCTGGGCGGTGCGAGCGCAGGGCAGGTGCTGGTCGATCTGGGCCTCTTCGTAGCTCTGGTTGAGGATGCCCGAGTCGGCCACGATGCCGGTCGGCGGCCGGCCCTGGGTCTGCATCCCCCATGCCACGTTGAACGACCCGGCCGAGCCGGCGCTACCGCCGTGCAGGAAGTAGTCGTCGGTCGGGTACTGGCGCATCGTGTAGTCGATGGCGGCCTTGGTGGCGAGCAGCCCGTTCGTCGTGACCGGCGTGCCGTCGACGTTCGTGTTGGGGTTGTTGGCGTCAGGGGTGTTGGTGCCCGCGTAGATGTCGTGGCTGCACATCGACACGGCCAGGAATCGCCACCCCTCGGGGCCGGAGGTCACCCTGGTCGACAGGCCGTCGTCGAGCCGGTTCCTCAGCGCGGTCGCCGACTCCTCGGTCTTGTTGGCCGCACTGGGCTGGGCCTTGCCGGTGGGATCGAAGTAGCCGACGCCCCCTCCGTGCATCTTCACCCACAGCGGACGGGTGGCCGTGGCGCTGGAGCCGACCTGGGTGCCGATCACGAACGTCTGGTAGCCGCTGATCGCGCAGTGGTAGGCGTTGTTGCGGTAGAAGTCGTACCTCCACCCGTTCGATGTCGTGCTGCTGACCAACTGGATCTGCGACGTGTCGCCCGGCGTGGCGATGCAACCGGTGAGCCCGGCGGCCACCAGCGCCATCACGACCACGATCAGTGCCGTGCGCCGAAGTCGACGAGACCGACGGGGCCGGGTGCGACGGGTGCCCGTCGGTGTGGGCGTCGTCGACGAAGTCGATGTGGCGATGTCGCGCATGGATCCCCCAGTGATCGCTGTTCAGACGAGGGTTCTCCCACAGAGATGTGAGGAGCCTGTGAAGGGAGTCGCCGAGACCCCCGACCGAGAGGTCAGGCCGGCGGGGGCATCGGCACCCAACTCAGGGGCCGAGGACCTCAGGGTTGAGGTCTTGGCGGCCGATGACGGCCAGCAGCTGGAGCTTCTCGTGGGCCTCGGAGCCGGGCGAGGCGGTGAACACCAGCAGGGCCTGCGCCAGGTTCTCGGTGAAGAGGGTCTGGCAGTCGAGCTCGAGCGGGCCGAGATCCGGATGCACCAGCGTCTTGCGGTGCACGATCTTCATCCCGACCTCGTGCTGGGCCCAGAGGTCGACGAACTCCGGACTCTCGGCCTGCAGCTGCTGCAGCATCGCCCCGGCCCGAGCATCGGGACCACCCCTGGAGAGCGAGGCCCGGAGGCTCGCCACCAGGAACCGGCTGTGCTGCGGGTGGTAGTCCGCCGGGTAGATGCCACGCTCGTCGGGTTCGGTGAACCAGCGGTACGTCCCGTAGCGGGCCATCCCGGTGAAGCTCGTCTGGTCACCCAACAGGGCCACGGCCAGCCGGTTCTGGACGAGCGTCTCACCCAGATCGGAGATCACCTGGGCAGGCGTGTCGTCGAGCCGGTCGAGCACGCGCATGAGCGCCGGGCTCACGTGGTCGCTTCGCAGCACGCGGGTCGGCGCGGTGTGGCCGGCGAGGCGGAAGAGGTGGTCGCGCTCGTCGAGGGTGAGGCGCAAGCCACGGGCGATCGCCGCCACCATCTGCTCCGACGGCTGGGGGCCCCGCTGCTGCTCGAGCCGGGCGTAGTAGTCGGTCGACATGCCCGACAGGCTGGCGACCTCCTCACGGCGCAGGCCCTTGGTGCGCCGGCGCGGCCCCTTCTCGAGTCCGACGTCGGAGGGCCGCAGCGCTTCACGTCGTCGTCGCAGGAAGTCGGCGAGCTGAGCTCGATCCATTCCGCCATTGAACAGGCAGTCGGCGCGACCCAGCCACGGATCGCCGGTCCCTGGATCGACGCTCCCTACCCCTCACCCCCGAACGCGGTCACAGTCAAGCCATGAAACTCGGGATCCACTACGCCAACTTCACCCTGCCCGGCGGTGCCGCAGCGCTCGCCCCGACCCTGGCCGAGACGGCTCGGGTGGCCGACGAGTCCGGCGTCTCCCTGTTCACCCTCATGGACCACTGGTTCCAGATGGAGGAGTTCGCCACCTCGCAGGACCCGATGCTCGAGGGCTACACATCACTCGGCTTCGTCGCCGGCCAGACCTCGCGCATGGACCTCGGTCTCATGGTCACCGGCGTGACCTACCGCCCGCCCGGGCTCCTGGCCAAGACGGTCACCACCCTCGACGTGCTCTCCGGCGGACGGGCCGTACTCGGCATCGGCGCCGCCTGGTACGAGCGCGAGCACCTCGCCCTCGGCGTGCCGTTCCCCCCGGTCAGCGAGCGCTTCGAGCGGCTCGACGAGGCACTGCAGATCTGCCTGCAGATGTGGAGCGACGACGATGGACCGTTCAAGGGCGAGCACTACCAGCTGGCCGAGACGATCTGCTCGCCCCAGCCGATCCAGCAGCCGCGTCCGCGCATCATCATCGGGGGCAGTGGCGAGCGCAAGACCCTGCGCCTCGTGGCCCGCTACGCAGACGCCTGCAACCTCTTCGCGGCCGACGTCGACGAGATCGCCCGCAAGCTCGAGGTGCTCGAGCGCCACTGCGAGACCGAGGGCCGCGACCCGGGCACCATCGAGAAGACGATCATGCCCTTCTCCGATCCGGCCGCCGACCCGGACGGCTTCCTGAGGAGCATGGAGGCCTACGCCGCGCTCGGCGTCGACATGGCCTGTGTCATGCCCATGACCCCCGACCCGGTCGCCTTCGCCACCACCGTCGGCGACTCGGTCATCCCCCGCCTGGCCGAGCTCGGCTGACCCGTCAGGCCAGGCGCGCGTCGGCCCAGGCGAGGATGGTGGCCAGGTAGTCGGCGGGAAACGACGGGTCCGTGTTGGTCAGGGTTGCCGACGATGCTGACGACGTGCGTGTCGCACTGACCGGCGTGACCCGCGGTCGAGACGCAGAGCGGGATGCTCATCGACCCGTTCGCCATCGTCGACGCGTCGATGGCCGCGGCGAGCGGTGCGAGCTGCCGCCCGGCCGGCTGACTCGGCTACGACCCGGTGAAGGCGAACCGCCTCCCGGTTGCTCGCGGTTGCTTACGCTGGCTTGATGACCGACCGAACCCTCGTCCTGTCCGCGTTCGGGTCGGCCCGTTCGCTCGCCGACGCCCAAGCCGTGAGCCGTCGGGTCGAGAACGCCGGCTTCGACCGGTTGTGGATGCCAGAGAGCAGCCGACCCGTCTTCTCGATGTGCTCGGCGGCCGCCCTCGCCACCACGACCCTCGGGCTCGGCACCGGTATCGCCGTCGCCTTCCCTCGCAGTCCGATGCTGACCGCCCAGGCCGCGTGGATGCTCGCGGACGCCACCGACGGCCGGTTCATCCTGGGACTGGGCACCCAGGTGCGGGCCCACGTCGAGCGGCGGTACTCGGCGCCCTTTTCCCACCCGGGCTCACGGATGCGCGAGTACGTGCAGGCGGTGCGGGCCATCTACGCCGCGTTCCGGGGCGACGAGAAGCTGCGGTTCGACGGCGAGTTCTACTCGTTCTCGCTGCTGCCCTCGATGTGGTCGCCCGGACCGATCCCCCACCCGGACCCGCCGATCTACGTCGCCGGCGTCCGTGAGTGGATGAGCGAGATGATCGGCGAGGTCGCGGACGGCATGCACGTCCACCCCATGAGCAGCGTGGCCTACCTCGACGAGGTCGTCATCCCCGCGGTGCGCCGGGGCGAGGCCTCGGCGGGCCGCCCACCGGGTTCGGTCGCGCTCGTCTGCCCGGTCATGACCGCCGTGTCCGACGACGAGACCGTGCGGGCCCGGCAACGTGAGGACGTCCGCATGCGCCTGGCGTTCTACGGCTCCACCCCCGGCTACGGCGTGGTGTTCGACGCGACGGGGTTCCCCGGCGTCGGCGAGCAGCTGCACGCGCTGCAGCGCGAGGGCGACTACGGGGCGATGGCGTCGGCCATCACCGACGAGATGCTCGATGCACTGGCCGTGACCTCCACCTGGGACGAACTGCCGCAGAAGCTCGTCGACCGCTACGGCGACCGGGCCTCCGACATCCTCTGCTACTCCGTGCTCGAGCAGTGGGCCGACGATCCGGACGCTCCCGAGCGGTGGCAGGACGTCAACCGTCGGTTCCTCGAGCTGCGCGGCACCGGCGCCGCCGGCTGACCTGCCGGCCGCGATCGGACCGGACGCCACGGTACGGTCCCCGTCGTGCCCGACGACCTCACCACCGATCAGCAACGCAAGGCCGACCTGGCGGCGAAGTACCAGTTCGACCGGTGCTGCACGACCGCCTTCGATCTGGTGATCCCGGCGTGGAAGCGGCACGAGGCCGGCGGCGGCCCCGAAGCCGCCAGACCCGATGAAGGCGGGCCGACGGTCGAGGAGGTCGCCGACGCGCTCGACCACGGGCCGGTCGCCGTGGCGCTCGTGGACTACGTGCTGGGGGCGACGGCCACCGGCTCGACCCAGCTCGACTCGTTCGCGGGCGAGTTGATCGACTCGACGGAGACCGCCCACATCGGCGCCCTCTTCGTCAGAGCGATGAACGCCGAAGCGGACGGTCGCGTGCTCGAGGCCGAGGCCGACTACGCGGCCGCACTCGACGTCGACCCCGAGTACACGCCGGCGATCTACGAGCTGGCCCGCTTCGCTTCCGACAGGGGCGACATCCCGCGCGCCGTCACGCTCTATCGCCAGGTCGGGTCGGGGGCCCAGCCCGAGGTCGACTTCCTCGACAGCCTCCTGCCCGACTACGGCAAGGTCGGTCGCAACGATCCCTGTCCCTGCGGCTCGGGGCGCAAGTTCAAGCAGTGCCATCTCGCCAACCCCGAGGTCCCGGCCGACCGGGCCGCTCTCTGGCTGTTCCAGAAGGTGCTCGGCTACGGCTACCGCGAGCAGTTCGAGCCCATCCGCTCCGGCCTCGCCGACGCCGCGGCTGAAGGGGCGGGCCATCCGGAAGCCGCCACCGAGATCACGAACGAGCCGTTCCTCCTCGACCTCAGCGTGTTCGACACCGGCATCATCGATCGGTTCGCGGCCGAGCGGGCCGTGCTGCTGCCGGCCGACGAGCTCGAGATGCTGCACGACTGGATGGCCATCGACCGGCGGCTCTGGGAGCTCACCGACGTCGAGCCCGAGACACGCATCGTCCTGCGCGATGTCCTGTCGGGCGAGACGGTCGAGGTGCCCGAGCGGGTGGCCTCCAGGACCCTCCGCATCGGTGACCTGCTGCTCACCCGGGTCGTGCCCGTCCACGGCGAGCTGCAGCTCATCGGCCAACCGATGCCGATCGCGCCCCGGCGCCGCCAGGCCGTGACCGACATGGTCGACGGGGATGCCGACGCGGAGACGTGGGCCCGGTGGTTCGGCACGCTCATCGCCCCGCCCGACCGCCGCAACGCCGAGGGCGAGGCCATCGTCGTCGGCGCGGCGATCGTGCGACCGGGCACTGGAGTCGACGCGGCCGAGCTGCTCGCGGCGCGCTACGAGCCGAGCGACGAGGTCGAAGGTCGGTGGACCGACGGCGCCGAGCTCGACGGCGAGCGCCTCACCCGAGCCACCCTCGACCTCGAGGACGACGGGCGCATCGTCGTCAGGGCCGACTCCGACGAGCGGCTGGACCGCGTGCTCGATTCGCTGCGCTCGGCCGATCCGGACCTGGTGGTCGAGGGCGACGAACGCAAGCCCTTCGCCACCGCCGAGGTCAGCGACCTCATCGGCGATCAGCCGACCCGCAGCTAGCACCGCCGCGCCGGTCGGTGTTCGATGGGCCATACTCGGCGGCGGGAGTAGCAGCAGCAGCGCAGGGCGAAAGGCGCGACGACGATGGCTTCCGATCGTGAGGTGACCCGTCGGATGCGGCGCGGCGCCTGGGACGTCTCGGGTTTCCTCGGCGACGAGGAGGTGCTGGCCGACCGCATCGACGCCGACCGCGCCATCTGCGCCGAGCTCGACACCACCCCCGAGGCGCTCGGCGCCCGCCTGCTCGACCTGCTGGCCGAGGACGGCCCCACGGTGACGATCGTGCCCTGCGACGGCGCGGAGGGACACAGACCGATCACCTGCCCGTGGGCGCTCGAGCCGGACGAGGTCTGCCTCTGGGGACCGGGCGGGAACCCGAGCGCGGACCGATTCACCGTCACGCTCGGCGACCGGTCATTCGACGGGTACACCCTGTCGGCCCACCTGATCGCCAACCACCGGTTCTTCGGCGGTCTCCGATCGCGCTTCCGCATCGACCCCGTGCAGGCGCACGCACTCTTGGAGCCCGCCGGCAAACCTGACTTCGAGCCTGACTGACCGTCGTCAGTTCGTGGTCGGGGGGTGGATGGCGTCGAGCTGGAGCGGCACGTCCACCTGCAGGCGAAAGCGGCCCCGACCGGTCTTCTCGATGCGGATGGGGGCGCCTCGCTCGTCGAGGCGACGCTTGAGCAGGATGAGCCGGCTCTCGAAGTTGTCCCGGAACTCGGGCAGCTCGAGGGTGGGATCGAGGCGCACCTCCTTGTTGGTGAACTCGATCCTGCCCTCGCGGTCGTGGTGACCGAGGAGCGACCACAGGATCCGGCCGGCCACACCCTTGATCAGGTAGTCGTCGTCGAGGAACGTGCTCCCGTCGACGGCGAAGAACCGCACCCGGGTCGACGGCTCCACCGACGTGCCATCGACCCCGCTCCCGCCGCGGAACCAGCCGGACCGGACAGGCCCGGCTCGTCATCGGCGGCCCGCTCCTGGGCTCGCTCGATCTCGACCGCGTTGGCCAGCATCGAGGCCACCACCCCGAGGTAGGCCTCGTCGGCCGGGCTGAACGCCACCGGGTCGGGACTGTCGACGCTGAGCACCCCGACGAGCTGGCCCAACGCCATCGCCGGCACCGCCACCCTGCTCTCGGCGTCGGGCAGCCCCGGTACCGGCATCGCGTACCCGGGACCGACCACGCCGTGACCCTCGTAGGCCCGAGCGACGGTGCGCGAGTACTTGTCCATCTGGCGCAGGTTGCCGACCCGAATGGTCGTTGCCCGTGCCGCGGCCATGCCGATGATGCCCTTGCCGACCGTGACCTCCGAGCCGATCCCCTCCTCGTCGTAGCCGTGGGTGGCGATCGTGTAGAGCCGACTGCCGGCCTCGTCGAGCAACAGGAACAGCGCGTGCGGGAACCCGAGCACCGAGTCGAGCGCCTCGAGCGCAGCCGTGACCAGCGAATCGAGGTCACCGCACCGGCTGAGTCGGGCATGCAGTTCGCCGAGGGTCGCGGCGTCCAGCGACGTCGCCGCCGCCTGGCCCGACGAAGACCGACGGACCCCGACCGGTTCGACCGAGCCCTCCCGGTGGACCGCGGCGAGCACCTGCTCGATCTCGAGGACGCGATAGACGTCGGCCGCACGGAGCTTGAACACGTCGCTCATGCCCGAGAGCGAGGCGACCATGTCGACGTCCTCCCGGAGCCGCTCGAAGATCCGCCCCCGATGCTCGGTGCGCTCGTACACGACGGTGAGCCGGAACTCGTCGTAGGTGACGGGGTCGATGACCAGGAGGCTGGCCCGTGGGTTCTCGGCCAGGTTGCGACTCGTTTTCGAGAAGAACTGGTTCGACAGTGCGACGTGATCGTCATCGACGATCCGGATGCGCGACAGGTAGGTGACGTTGGGCGTGCCGTCGGCCGAGGCAGAAGCGATCACCGCCGGCACCACCCCCTCGAAGCAGACGTGCAGGTCGCGCCAGCGCGAGCAGCGGTTCGCTCATGACGGATCGACCCCGAGGGGTGCGCCTGCGCCCGGCCCGGGCGTCTGGTCGAACACCTCGTCGATCTGCATCGTGCAGACGGCGAACTGCGCCGGCACGAGCCGCACGAGCAGGCCGCGCTCGGTGCCGTCGGTCTGCTCGATGTCGGTGAAGAAGGCGTCGCAGAACCGTTCCGCCCGCTCGACGTCGGCGTCGAGGGCCGGCTCGACGCCGAGCGATCGTCCCTTCAGCTGCACCGAGCGCAACGTGGGCACGTTCGCCGCGGTGACGGCGACGCTCCCGAGATCGGTCAGGTGCTGCACGGTGCGATCGTCGTCGGCGTCGATCAGCACCCGGGCCATCCCCTCCCCCAGGGCGAGGACGTCGAGCCCCCAGGCCCGGCCGGCGTGCGGCTCGCCGTCGGGGCCGACCGTCCCGATGATCGTGGAGCAGCCCGAATGCAGGAAGGCCACCATCTCCGGCTCGAACATGCCCGAACGCTCCTCGTCATCGGCAACTAGCGAGTTCTTAGCAGTTGCCTACGCGCCATTCACGAACGCCGGGCCGAGACCTCGCTCACGATGGGTCACACCGCACCAACCCACCCGACGACCCGCCCCGGGTCGCCCCCTACGGAGGACAACCCCGTGACCATCACCCAGACCACCCAGACCGCATCCGCCACCCCATTCGCCGGCCCGGGCGACTTCCGCATCGTCGCCGTCGACCTCTACCGCGACATCCACAAGGCCATCCGGTCCGAGCTGTTCGGCGCCACCGTCGATGCCGGTCGGGTCGACCCGGCCGACCGGTCCGGGCGCCAGGCACTGGCCCACCGGGTCGACGACCTCGTCGAGCTGCTGGTCACCCACGCCGAGCACGAGGACACCGCGGTGCAACCCGCCCTCGAGATCCACATGCCGCGGCTGGCCGAGCGCATCGAGTGCGATCACGCCGGGCTCGAGGCCCGCATGACCGACCTGCGCGAGCTGGCCCGGATCGACCTCGACGGAGCTCCGCTCGCCCAGCGCACCGGGGCGCACCACCTCTACCTCGAACTGGCTTCGTTCACCAGCGCCTACCTCGAACACCAGGACCTCGAGGAGCGCATCGTGATGCCTGATCTCGACACCGCCATCGGCGTCGAGGCCGTGGCCGAGATCCACGTCGCGATCATCTCCAGCATCCCGCCCGAGGTGATGGCCCAGTCGTTGGCCGTCATGCTGCCGGCCATGAACATCGACGATCGGACCGAGCTGCTCGGCGGCATGCAGGCCGGCGCGCCACCCGAGGTGTTCGCCGGCGTCTGGGGCCTCGCCGGCTCCGTGCTCGACGCCGCGGACCTCAGCCCGCTGGGCTCCCGCCTCGGCCTGTCCTGAGGAAGGAGTCCGGGAGGACACGCAGCCCCGGTCCCGGCGTGCGGAGCGGAGCGCAGCAGCACCGACCGGCCCGGGATGGGCGAAGCCGGTCCGCAACGAGCTCGCGAGCGAGGACACCGCAACGTTGTCCCAGGGCGTGCGGAGCGGAGCGCAGCAGCACCACCGAATCTCGCCAGATGGGCGAAGCCCGTCCGCAACGAGCTCGCGAGCGAGGACACCGCAACGTTGTCCCAGGGCGTGCGGAGCGGAGCGCAGCAGCACCACCGAATCTCGCCAGATGGGCGAAGCCCGTCCGCAACGAGCTCGCGAGCGAGGACACAGCAAAGAGGACACAGCAAAAGGGACGGACCTTGCGGTCCGTCCCTTCGCTACAGCTGGTGTGGCTGGATCAGCCGGCGACGGCCGAGCCGACCGACGAGAACTTGCTGGAAGCGCTGCGGCCGAGGAAGGTCACGGCGACGATGCAGACGACGGCGATGAGGGCCACGAGCAGGGCGTACTCCACGAGGGAGGCACCACGGTCGGTCTTGCAACGGGACTGCAGGAAGGCGCTGACGAACTCGTACGAGGTGAGCATTCTGTTTTGGTTCCTTTTGACTGGGGGTCGTCGTCCCGCCAAACGGGAACCGACGTGGATGGTGTTGCCCGGAGATTCTGCCACTCTCGGTGTTCGGACGACTATGGACCGTAAGACCTATTTTTCTTCGACTCCTTGACAGGAACCTGTCAGATATGCCGAAACGCCCGACGATGGTGCCGATGCTGGGTCGGACGGCTCAACTTGGGTGAGCATTCGACATTCCCCTGCTGCGGCCACCGGGAATGGACGATGATCGAAGGGTGAGCGAGCGTCCGGGGCCCGATGCCCTCCCGGCCACGATCTGGGTGCAGGCGGCCCAGCAGTCGCCCGAGCTCGCGGTCATCGTCGACGACGAGTCACGATGCTGGTTCGCCTCGCTGACCCTGCACCGCGTCACCGGGTTCACCGAGGCCGACGTGATCGGCCAGGCCCTCGTCGATCTCGTGCACCCCGACGACCGTGAGCGACTCGAGCAGACCATCCTCGCGATCGGCCGCGACCCCCGCGAGCACCCGGTGATGAGCCTGACGGCGCGGGTCTGCTTCGCCGAACTGGCCTGGCACGACCTCAACCTGCGGGTCCGCCGGCTCGAGCACGACAGCCACTTCTGGTATCTGCTCACCGTGCGCGACGAGACCGTCCGACGCCACGCCGAGGCCGAGCTGCTGCGCCGCACCGAGATGGAGGTGCTGCTCGAGCGCATCCAGCACCGCTTCGTGCACACCACCGTCGACGATGCCGACTCGTCGCTCTGCTGGGCGCTCGAGGAGGTCGGACGCTTCCTCGGCGCCGACCGGGCCTATGTGCTGGCCTACGACCTGGGTGACCGGTCCGAATCCATGACCCACGAATGGCACTCCACGGCCACCGAGGCCGAGCTGGACGGCTACCAGCACGTGTCGTTCGATGAGGTCCCCATCTCCATGGTGCGCAGCCTGCGGGGGGAGGTCGTGGCCGTGACGGACACCGACTCGCTCGGCGACGAGTGGGCCGCCGACCGTTCGTTCATGGAGGCCAACGGCATCCGCTCGCTGCTCGAGCTGCCCATGGTGCGTGACGGGCTGACGATGGGCAGCGTCGGGTTCGACTGGCTCGAGCGCTCCGCCACCTGGACCCCCGAGGACCTGACGGTGCTCAGCGTGCTGGGCTCGACCTTCTCGCAGCTCCTGGCCCGCAAGGACGCCGAGGTGGCGCTCGAGCGGACGGTCGCCGACAGCCAGACCCGCTTCGCCGCGCTCCTCGACAACATCCCCGACCCGGTGATGCGCGTCGGACCGGACAGCGAGGTGCTCTACGCCAACCCGGCCGCCGAGCAGATCCTCGTCGAGCAGCGCGACGGCCGCTGGCAGCTGGCCGACGGCGCGGCGGAAGCCATCCGCGGATCGTTCCCGGTGGCGTTCCAGACCAACGAGATCCAGACCCACACCTACGAGGTCACGACCGCGGCCGGGCTTCGCCACCTGGAGACCCGCATCGTCCCCGAGCCCGGCCCAGACGGCCGGCCCGAGTCGCTCCTGCTGGTGAGCTCGGACCTCACCGAGCGACACCTGGCCCAGGAGGTCCTCGAGTTCGACGCCAGCCACGACCCGCTGACCGGGCTGGGCAACCGGACGCTGTTCCTCTCGTGCCTCGACGGCGCGGCGGCCCGATTCGGCGACAGGGGCGCGTTCGCGGTGCTCTACCTCGACCTCGACCGGTTCAAGAACGTCAACGACTCGTTCGGTCACGGCGCGGGCGACGATCTGCTGCTCGAGGTCGGCAGGCGGCTGGCCACCACCTTGCGCCAGGGCGACGTGATCGCCCGGCTCGGCGGCGACGAGTTCACCGTTCTGCTCCCCGACCTCGACAACCCGACCAGCGCGGTCGACTGCGCCCACCGGCTGCTCGACGCCGTCGCGGCGCCGATGGAGGTGGCCGGGCACCGGCTGATCATCACCGGCTCGGTCGGCGTGGCCATCGCCACCGCCGAGGCGCACGACCCGGCCGAGCTGCTGCACCGGGCCGACGCCGCGATGTACCAGGCCAAGGAGACGGGCCGGGCCCGCGTGGTGAAGTTCGACCGCCCCGGCGCCCCGAACCCGACCGGGCGCGAGGCATCGAAGCTCCGCCGCCTCCGACTGGCCGAGGACCAGGCCGGTGCCCGATACCCGGCCCCGCTTCGGACGGTCAGCGGACGGGCCGGTCGAACGACCCGGCTACCCGGTCGGCCGTTCGCGCCGGGCGGAGCGGTCAGAACCAGGTGATCTCTTCGGACTCGAGCGCTCGAGCGGCCGTCGGCGACCTCGCACTCGAGGTGTCTCGATGTCGTCGACCATGGCCACGTGGGCCCGACTAGAACCCGGCCCGGGCGACGGTTCGGGCTAGAAGGTCCGGACGTCCTCGTCGGGCTCGACCAGCTCGTCGAGCGCGGCGTGGGCGGCCGAGTAGTGGTCGGTCAGGTCGATCACGTCGGTGTCGGTCGAGCCGGTGACGTCCTCGACGGCGTCGATGGTGGCGTCGAGCACGATCACGTCGCCCCGCACCGCACCGTCGACCACCGCGTCACCAGTGACGACGGCGCCATCGGTCACGAACGCCAGGCCTCGCACCTCGGCCCGGTCCTGCACCACGGCTCCGCCGTTGACCCGGGCGCTGTCGGTGACCAGAGCCCCGCCGCGGACCACGCCGCCCTGCACGCGAGCCGAGCCGGAGACGACGGCCGAGTCGCCGATGACCGCGTCCGTCACGATGGCGCTGTCGGACACCTCGCTGTCGTCGGCGACCACGGAACCACCGTTCACGCGGGCGAAGTCCATGACCCGGGCCCGGCCCAGGATCAGGCAGGGCCCGAACACCCGGGCGTTGCCGAACACCGAGGCCTCCTCGGCCACGAACGCATCGGGGTCGGCGTGGGCCGTGTCGGCCACCCAGCCACCGAGCGTGCGATCGGGGTTGCGGTGCCGACGAGCCAGCACCGCGCCCTGACCGAAGTCGTGCCCGACCGAGACCCGGTCGGCGAGGCGCAGCGCGGCCTCATGGGAGATCCCGGTTCCTTCGGTCGTGCCCTCCAGCGGATCCGGGCCCGGCCCGTCCACATGCTTCCTGCTCCGCATCGTTGTCGCCCACATGCGTGTGTCGCCCTCCAGGGTCGTGCGCATCACGGTGGCCCCTCACGCCTCCGCTTCTCGCTCTCCGTTCTCCTCGCGCCACGAACCGTAGTTGATCTGGGCCAAAAGAACTACAGAGAGTCCAGAAAATCTCACTTTGAGCGAGATTTCAGGATCGCGCGCACCCTCAGGCCTCGGCGATGGCGTCGAGGATGTCGAGCCGACTGGCCCGCCGGGCCGGGAAGATGGCGGCCAGCACGCCGACGACGGCCGCCACCACCACCAGGGACACGAGGGTCCCGATCGGCACGGAGATGCTCTCCACGAAGTTGTCGGGCAGCGCCGTGCTGACCGCGAACCCGAAGAGCAGGCCGACCGCCACGCCCAGGACCGCACCGAACACGGCAACGATCACGGCCTCGAGCCGCACCATCCGCCGCAGTTGACGGCGGCTCATGCCCACGGCCCGAAGGAGGCCGAGCTCACGGGTGCGCTCGAACACCGAGAGGGCGAGCGTGTTGGTGATGCCGATCACCGCGATGATGATCGCCAGCAGAAGGAAGACGTTCACCACGTTCAGCAGGCTGTCGATCTGCCCGAGCTGGGCCTGGGTGAACTCGGCCCGATCCTGCAGCTTCACGTCCGGATACGGCAGGAGAACCGGCTCGATGGCTGCTCGAGCGTCGGCCTCGCTGACGCCGTCGGCCGTCGTGGCCGCCACCGTCTGGTCGAGCTGGGTCGTGGTGTTGTCCGAGAAGGTGTGCATGTCGACTATCCAGTTGCCGAGGAAGCTCGACTCGTCGGCGATCCCGACCACCGTGACGGTCACCGGCCCGGTGTCGTTGAACACGAGCGTCACCGGGTCGCCGACCTGGAGTCCCAGGTCCTTGGCCGGATCCTTGTTGAGGATGACGCCCCGGGTGTCCGAGTCGACCGTTCCGGAGCTCAGGCCCAGTTCGAACACCTGGGTCAGCTGACCGAAGTCTGCGGCACTGACCTGCTTGGTGGAGCCGTCGACCTGCACCTGACCCTGACGCACCGCTGCCACGGCCGACAGCTCGGGAAGGTCCTTGAGCGACGGCGGTGACCGCAGGGTCGAACCCGACGAACGACTTGGGCACCACATACCAGTCGGCGGTGATCGTCCGGTTGATCGTGGAGCTGAACGTGGCCTTGAGCGACGTGCCGACGACGAGCACCGTGGTGACCAGCGCCAGGCCGATCATCAGCGCCGAGGCGGTCGACGCGGTGCGTCGAGGGTTGCGAGCCGCGTTCTCCTCGGCCAGGTGCCCGGACGTCTTGAACGGGCGGTAGAGCGACGCCCAGCAGGTGCGCGACGGGCGCGGCGACCGATGGGCTGAGCAGCGCCACCCCGAGGAACACGAGGAGGGCGCCGCCGATCATCCCCGACCAGGAGCGGCACGGTGTCGGGGTTGCCGAACAGCGCCCAGCTGATCGCCACCCCGCCGAGCACCGCCATGGCGAACCCGCCGATGAAGCGGGTGTGCATCGACAGGCCCTTGAAGGTGAAGCCGTCGCGCATGGCAGCGATCGGCGGCACGGTCGTCGACTTCCACGCCGGGCTGATGGCCGAGAGCATGGTGACGACGATGCCGACGAGGAACGCGGCGATGAACGCGCTGGGCGAGATGACCAGGCTGGTGCCGCTCGCCCCGAACCCGGCCGCGGTGAGGATCGCAGTTGAGCCCGAGCGCGATGAGGATGCCGATGCCGAAACCGAGGATCGACGCCAGGACGCCCACGATCAGCGCCTCGCCGAGCACCGACCCGGCGATCTGCCACGGGCTGGCCCCGATGGCCCGCAGCAGGGCCAGCTCCTTCACCCGCTGGCCCACGACGATCGTGAACGTGTTGCTGATGAGGAAGGCGGACACGAACAGGGTGACGCCGGCGAAGCCGAGCAGGACGTTGCCGAACGTGTCGATGATGCGGGCTCAGGCCGGCCTGGCTGTCGGACACGACGGTGGACGCCGGGACGACCTCGGCTGCCGGCGGGCAGGATGGCGGCGATCGACTGCTGCACCTCATCGACCTGCGACGTGTCGTCGACCGAGACGTCGATGCTCTGGAGCTTGCCCTCCAGGTTGTTGATGCGCTGGGCCTCGGGCAGCGTGAACGCCGCCAGGGTCGCGCCGTTCAGGGCGTTGCACTCGCCGAAGCTGAAGATGCCGGAGACCTTGTAGTCGGCGGGCCGAGCGGGCGTGATGATCGTGACGGGGTCGCCCGACGGTCTTGCCGGCCTTCTCCGCCGTGTCGACGTCGAGACCGACCTCCTGGTTCGTCCGTCGGCGGGCCGCCGACGACTCACGATGATCGACGAGTTCGGCGAGTCGGGCGTCCAGGTGACCGACGAGCGGCGGACCTCCGGTCGGCTCGACCGGCTTGCCGTCGGTGCCGATGACCAGGGCCTTGATGCCGCCGGCGTTGCCACCGACCGCCTTGACGCCCGGGACCGCCGCGACCTCCGGCAGGATCGCAGTCCGAGATCGGCGGTGTCTGACCGAACGCGCCCTGGTCGAACTGGTTGACGCCCCGGACCTGCAGGTCGATGCCCTTGTTGATGTCGACGAAGAGCTGGTTGAACTGCGAGCGCACGCTGTCGGTCAACACGATCGTGCCCACCACGAACCCCACGCCGATGACCACCGCGAACGAGGTGAGGAGGAAGCGGATCTTGTGGGCCATCAGGCCCTTGAGCGTCAGCCGCAGCATGGCGCTCAGGCTAGGAGAGCAGCGCATGCCGCGCGCGCGCATTCACGATGGGCGCGACGGCGCCCTGCCCTGCTCCGATCCCGGTTCGGTCCGCGCCGCTAACGTCGATCCGATGGGTCCGGCGCTGGTGGCGGAGAACCATCGGTCGTCGCCGTGTGCATCGCCATGGCCGTGGTCGGGCTCAGCACCACGGCCGTCGGGGTGGCCAGCCGAGGCATCGCCGACGAGGTCGACGTGTCGCTGCGGGCCCTGTCGTGGATCGTCGGCGGGTACCTGGTCGCCGCCGCGACCTTCTCGCTCGCTCGGCGGCCGGCTCGGCGACGTCGTCGGCCGGACCCGCACGTTCCTGCTCGGCGTCGGCGTGTTCGCTGCGGGCGCGCTGCTGGCCGCGCTCGTCACCGGGGCCGAGCGTGCTCATCGCGGCCCGCGCTCGTGCAGGGGGTCGGCGCGGCCCTCGTGCTGCCCGCCTCGATCGAGCTCGTCGCCGCCCACCCGCCGGCGGCCGGGCCCGGGCGCCGGCTTCCGGATGCGGGGCATGGTCTACGCCGTGTCGTTCGGCATCGGACCGCTCGTCGGCGGCGTGCTGACCGACTACCTGTCGCTGGCGGGCGATCTTCTGGCTCGAGCTGGTCCTGCTCGTGGTCGCCGCGGCGCTGACGGTCCCGCTGCTGCGGGCTCCGTCCGACCTGCCCCGGCCCGCCACCCGCGACCTGGCCGGCGCCGTGCTGTCGTCGACCGTGGTCCTCGTCCTCATCGCCATCGCCTACGGCATCGAGTCGTGGGGATGGCGTGTCCTGGCCGACGGTCGTCTCGGCGCTGGTGCTGGCCGCGCTCGTCGGGGCGCTGGTGCGGGTCGAGTCGCGAGCCGCCGACCCGATGCTGCACCGCGCCCTGTGGCGCAACCGGCTCGTGCTCGGCGCCAACGTGGCCACCATCGCCGCCTCGATCGGCATGCTCGGCCTCATCTACTTCTTCGGGCTGTTCGCCCAGTCGGCCGCCGGGTTCGACTCGCCCGCCGCCGGCGTGGCCGCCGCCCTCGCGCCGTTCGCCGCTGTCGATCATCCTCTTCGCCCGCTTCTCGGAGCTCCTGGCCCGCCGGCTCGGCTACCTGGGGGCCGGTGCTCACCGGGCTCGGGCTCGCCGTCGCCGGCTTCGGGTGGCTGTCGACCACGACCGCGGGGACGACCGAGGCCCAGCTGATCGTCCCGCTCGCGCTGTGCGGGGTCGGTGCCGGCATCGCCAACGGCGGCCTCACCGGCGTGGCCGTGCTCACCGAGGGCCGCGACCGGCTCGACGAGGCGGCCGGCATGTTGAGCCTCAGCCGGTTCGTCGGCTCGGCCCTGGCCATCGCCATCGGCACCTCGACCTACCTCTCGGTGGCCACCGCCCGGCTCCCGATCGACCCGGCGTCGTGGCACGCCCTCGGCCGACGAGGTGGCCATCGGCGGCTCGGCCTTCCACGACGCGGTGGCCCAGCTGCGCCAGGACCTCCGGGCCCCGTTCGAGGCCGCGGCCGGACCCGCACGGCCGAGGCCTTCGCCACGACCATGCGCGCTCGCCGCCGTCGTGATGCTGGTGCTCACCCTGCTCAGCGTCTGGCTGCTCAGGCCTTCACGACGTTGACCTGCGCTGGCTGTTCGGTTCAGAGCCCGAGGACCTTGGAGGCGGTCTGGCCGAGGAGCTCGACGTTGTCGGGGTCGTGGCCGTTGGCCGGGAGGTTGCAGGTGAAGCCGTCGATGCCGAGCTCGAGCACGGCGGCGAGCTGCTCGCCCACCTCGTCGGCGTCGCCCCACACGACGAGGTCGAGGAACGACTCGTCGGGTGGCGTCGTCCATGGCGGCCAGGTCGAGACCCCGGTCCCCGAGGTAGGCCGTCACCGTCGGCGTAGGCCTGGTCGTGGGTCGGCGCGATGCACACGTTGAGCTGCTTGCTGACCGTGATCTCGGAGCGATCGCGGCCTAGGCGCTCGCAGTGGGCGGCCAGCGCGTCGAGCTTGCGGGGCACCTCGTCGACCGGGGCGGTGAGGTTGGACTCGTCGGCGTACTGGGCGACGAGCCGCAGGGTCTTCTTCTCGCCGCTGCCCCCGATCATCACCGGGATGCGACCCACCGGCGGCGGCTGGTTGATGGCGTCCTTCACCTGGTAGCGGGCACCGTCGAGGGTCGGGCGCTCGTCGCGCAGCATCGGGCAGGATGATCTGCAGCGCCTCCTCCAGCTTCTCGAACCGGTCGGTGAAGGTGCCGAACTCGAAGCCAAGCGAGTCGTGCTCGAACTCGAACCAGCCGGCGCCGATGCCGAGCTGGGCCCGCCCGTCGGAGACGATGTCGAGGGCCGTGATGATCTTGGCCAGCAACGCCGGGTTGCGGTACGTGTTGCCGGTGACCAGCGCGCCCAGGCGGACGTTCGTGGTCTCCCGGGCCAGGGCGCCGAGGGTCGTGTAGCACTCGAGCATGAAAGCGTCGGGGTCGCCGAGCATGGGCAGTTGGTAGAAGTGGTCCATCAGCAGCACCGTGTCGAAGCCGGAGCGGTCGGCCGCCGCTGCCTGGGCCGCCACCGCGTCGAACAGGCCGGCCGAGCCGACACCGGGGTAGGTGAAGTTGGGGATCTGGTAGCCGAGTCGGGTCATGGTGGTCTCCTCGTTCGAATCCGTCGCAGGAGTCTGCCGGGCGAGCCGGTCAGATCCTCGGGAAGCAGCGACCCTGGCCGAGCAGGGCCAGGCCCTGGAGGTCGCCGTCGGCGCGATCCGTGAGATCACGGCTGCCGACGGGGTTCATCAGCTGGATCACGTCGTCGACGTGGTCGAGCCCGACGAGATGGCCGAGCTCGTGCTGGATGATCGCCTCCGATGCTCGGTACTCGTGCACGGTCCTGCGCCGCACGCCACAATCGCGCGGTGATCACGCGCCAGACCGGGTACCTCACGATCCGCACCGACGGCCCCGAGGCCTCCCGGCTGCTCGAGGACCAGGGGTTCGCGCTGCTCTCGTCCGTGCTGACCGACGAGGAGGTGGCCGAGCTCGAAGCCGACATGGACCGCGTCTTCGACGAGGAGCCGCCTGACCTCCGCCGGTCCGACCGCCCCGCCGAGCGCTACGAGCCGTTCCGCTACGAGATGCTCAACCGCAGCCCGGTGTGCCAGCGCGTGATCGGCCATCCGGCGATCCTCGAGGTCATCGAGCCGCTGCTCGGCGAGGACTGCCACGTGATCGCCAACACGGCGTGGCGCCAGGCCCCTGGCGACAACGAGCATGGAGGCAGGTACTGGCACATCGACAGCGGACCGCACCTCCCCCGCCCGGCGGACGTCCCGTGGGACGACCGCATCCCGTACCCGGTCTTCGCCGTGGCGGCCCACATCTTCGTGCACGACTCGCCCAGCGAGTGCGGCCCGACCGGCGTCATCCCCCGCAGCCACCGGTCGGGCCAGTCACCCCCGCTCGACCGCGTGGAGGACGACGATCTCACGTGCGACGGCCGTGGCGTGGTGCCCATCATCGCGTCGGCCGGCGACGTCGCGCTGTTCGTATCGGACGTCTGGCATCGCCGCCTGGCCTCCCGACCCGGTGATCCCGGTCGCTACTTCCTCCAGTGCCACTACGGCCGCCGTGACCTGGCGCCCCGCCTGCGGCCGACCCGTGACGCCAACCAGCTGTCCGACGAGGCCGTGGCCCGGGCGACCACCCGTCGCGACCAGTCGCTCATCGGGCTGCACCGCCCCAGCTTCTACGACGCCTGACCGCGAGCGGAGCCCGGCACGATCAGACGACGAGGCCGCCGGCCACCACCTCGTCACCGGCGTAGAGCACGACGCTCTGGCCTCGGGCGATGAGCCGCTGCGGACCATCGACCCAGGTCAGCTCGAGCGAGCCGTCCACGGACCCAGCTCGGGTCGACACCGGACGGGGCGTGCCGTGTGCGCTGCACTGCGCGACCAGGCCCTCGGGGAGCTGCGACCACGAGCCCCCGACCACCAGGTCGGCGATGACGACCGAGGCCTCGAGCAGGTCGTCGGCAGTCCCGACGGTCACGGTGCGGCCGGGGACGTCGACGTCGACCGCGTAGCGGGGCTCACCGGCACCGGCCAGGCCCAGGCCCTTGCGCTGACCGACGGTCACGAGCTCGATCGCATCGACCTCGCCGACCGCCGCGCCGGCCCCATCGACCAGTCGGCCTGGATGGAGCTCGATGCGATCGCCGAGGAACGTGCGCCGGCCGCCACCTGTCGCGGTGATGAAGCAGACGTCCTGGCTGTCGGGCTTGTCGGCGGTGCGCAGCCCCAGTCGAGCCGCCTCGGCTCGCACCTCGGCCTTCGTCATCGTGCCCACCGGGAGCAGCACGCGAGCAAGCGCGTCGGCCGCGAGCACGTAGAGCACGTAGCTCTGGTCCTTGGCAGGATCGGCCCCACGGGCCAGGCGGCGCACACCGTCGGGCTGCTCGACGATGCGGGCATGGTGGCCGGTGGCGACGGCATCGAAGCCGAGCGCGTCGGCCCGGCGGAGCAGGCGGTCGAACTTGAGGTGGCGGTTGCACTCGATGCAGGGGTTCGGCGTGTCACCGCGCTGGTGGGCCTCGACGTAGGGGACGACCACCTGCGCCATGAAGTCGTCCCCGAAGTTGAACACGAGATGCTGCACGTCGAGCTGCTGCGCCACCCACCGGGCGTCGTCGACGTCGGCCACCGAGCAGCAACCCGTGTCGCTGGCCCCGCCCCACAGCTTCATGGTGACGCCGGTGACGTCGTGGCCGGCCTCGACCAGCAGGGCCGCGGCGACCGACGAGTCGACTCCCCCGGACATGGCGACGAGCACGCGCACGACGATCGACCTCAGGCCGGCGTCGGCGCCGCGAACTGGCGCAGGCGATCGATGGCGGGTGGGAGCACGGCAAGCGCGAGGTCGATGTCGGCATCGGTGCTCGACCACCCCAACGACAGTCGCAACGAACCGAAGGCCAGCTGACGGTCGACCCCCATGGCGGCGAGCACGTGCGACGGCTCCATCGCCCCGCTCGAGCAGGACGACGCGGCCGAGGCGTAGACCTCCTGCTGCTCGAGCAGGAACAGCAGGGCCTCGCTCTCGATCCCGGGGATGCAGATGTGGCCGGTGCCGGCGATGCGGCCGGTGCACCGATCCGCTCCGATCCCGGATACGCCGGTCTCGACGAGGTCGGGCACGGTGGCGAGCAGTCCGTCGACGAGCCGGTCGCGCTGGGCGCCGACCCGGGCGACGGTGGTCGGTCGCTCGGCGGCGCAGGCCGACGCGGCCGCGGCCATCGCCACGATGCCGGCGACGTTGGGGGTGCCGCCACGACGCTCCCGCTCCTGGCCTCCGCCGATCTGGCGGGCCACGAGGTCGACCCCGTCGCGTACGACGAGGGCGCCGACCCCCTTCGGTCCGCCGAACTTGTGGGCGCTCACCGACAGGAGGTCTGCGGGCGCCGCCAGCGCGGCGACATCGAGCCAGCTGAGGGCCTGGACGGCGTCGGTGTGCAGGCGGGCTCCGGAGGCCTTCGAGCGGACGACCTCGGCCACCGCAGCCAGCGGCTGGATGGTGCCGACCTCGTTGTTGGCCAGCATCACCGAGACCAGGGCGACGTCGGCGTCGAGCGCGGCGGCGAGCGCGTCGAGGTCGATGATGCCGTCGCGGCCCACGCCGACGACCCGTCCGCCCCGTCGGAGCACCGGATCGAGCACTGCGTGGTGCTCCGTGGCCGCGCACACGAGGACACCGCCATGATCGTCGGCGGTTCCGAGGACCGCCAGGTTGTCGGCCTCGGTGCCTCCGCTGGTGAAGACGACCTCGCCCGGCTGCGCCCCCAGCACCTCGGCCATGGTCGCTCGAGCGTCGTCGAGGGCTCGCCGAGCCTCACGGGCCAGCCGGTGCGCGCCGGACGGGTTGGCGTGGTGATCGGTGAGCCAGGGCAGCATCGCCGCGATGGCCTCGGGACGCATCGGCGTCGAGGCCGAGTGGTCGAGGTAGGCAGGCACCCCGAAAGGGTACCGGTGCGTCGGTCGCTGGACGCCGGGGGGTGGGTGCGTCGGCGAGGGCGAGCGCGTCCGCGGAGGTCGAGAGGCGGAACCACCACCGAAACGGTGGTCAGCGCGCCCGAATGGCGCCCATCGGGATGCCGCCGGTCAACCGGCGGGGGTGGACGGCGTGTCGTCGCCGTCCACCCCGGACACGGCATCCGCATCGGAGCGGTCGGAGGCACCCGCCGCAGCCCCCTCGGAGGACACGGTCGACGGGTGGGGTCCCGGCTTGCGGGGCGGCCACGGCGCGGGCTCCGCACCGATCGTCGCGCTCGGCTCAGGCGGCACCTCCGGCGAAGTCGGCGGATCGACCGAGCCGGCCGGACCAGGCGGCGCTGGCTCCGTCGACGGCAAGGTCGGGGCGGGTGTCGAGGCAACCGGTGGACGACCCGGCTTGCGGGGCGGCCAGGGCGCCGGCTCCGCACCGATCGTCGCGCTCGGCTCGGGCGGCACCTCCGGCGAAGTCGGCGGGTGGACCGGCGGGTGGTCGAAGCGGGGCGGCGGGGCCTCGAACCGCGGCGGCGACCCGAAGGTGGGTCCAGTGGTCGGATCCGCGGCAGGAGGCGTGTCGAACCGAGGTGGCGTCGAGGGCACCGGGGGCGCGGACCACTGCTGCGGCGGCCCCGGGGCAGCCGGTGGGGCGACCGGCGGACCCGGGTAGGGCGGCGATGTCGGAGGCGCGTAGACCGGCTGCTGGCCATACGTCGGCGGAGGCCCCGGCTGCTGGCCATACGTCGGCGGAGGCCCCGGCTGCTGGCCATACGTCGGCGGACGGCTGGCGTCAGGCCGGCTGCTGGCCGTACGTCGGCGGAGGCCCCGGCTGCTGGCCATACCCAGGCTGCTGGCCGTAGCCGGCGTAGGGGCCGGCCGCTGCACCGGGAAGGGATGCCGGCTGGGCTCCCCACCCGGAGGCCGGCGGCACCACGCCACCGTGGCGGGCCTGGTAGGCCGAGGCCACGCAGACCAGGAACAGCTCGGGGGGCACGTTGGCCGGCGGGGTGTGGTGCAACGTCGAGGCGGTCGAGTTGGCCAGGTTGACGGCCAGCGCTCCTCTGGCCTCGTTGGTGAGGTCGAGCACCCGCATCAGGAAGGTGCGGATCACACCGTACTGGTCGCTGGTGAGCACCGACACGTCGATCGAGGACACGTAGTCGGCGTAGCCGTAGGGCGCCGGGAAGCTCATGGCCGTGGCCGTCGTCGACATGGCCGCCCGTTCTCGGAGCACGAGGGTACCGGCCAGCAGGTCGCCGAGCCGCTGGTTGTCACGGGTGAGGATGGTGGCGAGCACGGCCACCGAGCCGAACGTGGCCCACAGCTCGAACACGCCGACGATGGCGCGGGTGGCGGACTGGCGCACCCGTACCGGTCCGCCCTCGACGGTGACGACGCGGAGGCCGAGTGCCGCCTTGCCGAGGGTGCGGCCACCCCAGAGGCTCTCCATGGCCAGCGGATAGCCCACGATCACGACCAGGGCCATGATCAGCATGATGATGAGGGCCACCGTGCCCGCTCCGCCGCCCACGGCCCCGGCCAGGAACACCGCGGCCAGGCCGAGCAGACCCAGCACCGTGACCTGGATCAGCACGTCGAGCAGCTCGGCCGCCGTCCGGGAACCGACCCCGGCGGTGTCGAACTCGAGCAGGACGGCCTCAGGGGTGACGATGCCGCTCGGCTGCTGGGGGCTCACGCTGCACTACCGTAATTGCGGCGTGGACATCGACCGCTACATCGCCCGCAACCAGCCGACCTGGACCCGACTGGCCGACCTCACACGGCGGGCCCGTCGTCAGGTGTCCAGCTTGTCGCCGACCGAGCTCGACGAGCTGATCCAGCTCTACCAGCGCACGTCGGCCCACCTCTCTTACGCCCGCACCTACTTCCACGACCCGTCGCTGACCACGCGGCTGACCCGGCTGGTCGCCGATGCGGCCGGGGTGATCTACGGCAAGCGGGCTCGACGCGGCCGGTCGGTGCGCACGTTCTTCGCCATCACGTTCCCGGCCGCGCTCTGGGACTCGCGACGGTTCATCCTCATCGGGGTGGCCCTGTTCTTCGTCCCGGCCATCGTCGTGGGTTCCTGGCTGGTGCACGACCAGCAGGCGCTCGATGCATCGGCCACCCCGGCCGAGCGCACCGAGTACGTCGACCAGCGCTTCGAGCAGTACTACTCCGACCAGCCCCACGCCCTGTTCTTCACCCAGGTCACGACGAACAACATCATGGTGTCGTTCCTCGCGTTCGCCGGTGGTGCAGCCGGCTGCGTGGTCGGTGCCTACATGCTGATCCTGAACGGGGTGTACCTCGGCCAGGCCGCGGCCTGGATGATCACCGAGGGCGACGCGTTGCGGTTCTTCGGGCTGATCCTGCCGCACGGCCTGCTCGAGCTCTCGGCCATCTGCATCGCCGGCGGTACCGGCATCCGGGTCGGGTGGGCGCTGCTCGTCCCCGGCGACCGCACGCGGGGCGAGGCGGTCACCGATCAGGGCCGGCGTGCGATCACCGTGGTGATCGGACTGGTGACCATGTTCATCGCCGCCGGCACCATCGAGGGCTTCGTCACCGGCAGCGGACTTCCGCCGGCCGTGCGGGTGGCCATCGGCGTGACGGCGTGGGTGGCCTTCATGAGCTACCTCGTCGTGTTCGGCCGGGCCGCCGCGGCCCGCGGGTTCACAGGGGCGATGGGCGAGATCGAGCGGGACGCCGATCGCCGGGCCGCCGCCGCCCTGGATCCCCTCCTGGTCTGACCACCGAGCTGATCAGTCTGGGGGCCAGCAGAAGAGACCGATGCCGGCGATCGTCGCCAGAACGGCCAGGTTCTCGTCGTAGAGCCCGCGCTGCACGAGCTCGACGAGCAGCTCCTTGCCGCCGATGGCCTCGAGGGGGATGGCGACGCTCTCCTCTCCCAGGTCGGTGAAGACGTAGAGCCCGTCGGAGGCGTCGAGGTCCTCGGCCCTGACGCACACCCGGACGATGGCCTCCCACGGGATGTCGACGCTCCAGCTGTCCTGCCCCGGCGGCCGTACCGACAGGTGGATCGCCTCCGCTTCACACGTCACGTTGAACCAGTCGATCGTCATCGCCGCATCATCGCACCCCGGCTTCCCACCCCGACCCCCGACCCGTTCTGGTGGCGATCGGTGTACCCATGCGTGCACAGGTCGCTACCAGTTCGAGCTGTTGGACCCGGTCGGTCAGAGGCGGCCGGTGGCCTTGACCTTGAGGTAGGCGTCGGCGAGCAGCGGGGCGAGCTTGCCGGGCGGCGCGTCGACGACGGTGGCCCCGAGGCCGCGCAGGCGGGCCGTGGTGCGGCGACGCTCGTCGAGGGCCTGCACCGCGGCCGCCTTGCGGTAGGCGCCGGAGGCGTCGGTGGGGGTGGTCACGGCCCAGCGCACGACGTCGGGGTCCTGCACCGCGGCGACCACCACGAGGTGGTTGCGGCTGATGAGCGGCAGCGCGGGCAGCAGCGACTCGCCGACGGCCTGCTCGACCAGGTCGGTGAAGACCACGAGCATGGCCCGGCGCCGGAACCGGGCCAGCGTGGTCGGCGAACGCGCCCAGGTAGTCGCTCTCGGCCAGCCGGGGCTCGAGCTCGTACATCGCCTCGGTCACCCGGCCGAGCTGGTCGCGGCCGTGGCCCGGCGGCGACGACCGCGCGCACGTCGCGGTCGAACGCCACGAGACCGGCCCGGTCGCCGAGCCGGGTCGCCACGGCGGTCAGCATCATGACCGCGTCCATGGCGTGCTCGACCCGGGGCACGTCGTCGACCCGTGCCGGCCATGACCCGCCCGTTGTCGAGCAGGCTGATCACGGTCTGGTTGCGCTCGGCCCGGTAGGTGCGCACGATCGCCTTGCCGGCCCGGGCGGTGGCCGACCAGTCGATGCGGCGGAACTCGTCGTCGACGGAGTACTCGCGCAGCTGGTCGAACTCGGTGCCGCCGCCGCGCCCCTGGGCCGAGCGCAGCCCGACCTCGAGGATGCGGGCCCGGTTGATGCGCAGCTCGGCCTCGTCCCGCGAGCGGAACGGCGGGTAGACCCGCAGCACCGACCGGTGCTGGCGGGCGCGCCTGCCGTGAGCGCCAGGCCCGAGCGGTCCGTCGACGCGCACCGTGAGCGTCGAGATCGGCGAACCGGCCCCGCCGGGTGGGTCGGATGCCGGTGCGCACCATCGGCCGAGCCGTGGGCCGGCACGGTCGAGCCGGGCCCGTCGCGAGCCGGCCGACAGCGACGGGCGCCAGCTCGTCGGCGAAGGTGACGTGCTGCGGCCCGACCGGTGGGGTTGGTCACCGTCCCACACCACCTCGGCCTCGGCCCCGAGGCCGAGGACCTCGGGCAGCGACCGCTCGACGCCGATGCTCGACGGGTCGCGCCGCCAGCGCCCAGTCGGCGAGCGCCGCGACCAGCAGCACGCGCCGTCCACCAGCGAGGAACCCCGACCACGGCTGTCGAGCGCGAGCACGGCGACGGCCGCGACGAGCGCGACGAGCGCCAGGCGGCGGGTGGGGACGCGGCACGGACCGGGCTACCGGGGCACCGGAACGGAGGCGAGGATGCCGTCGAGCACGCCGTCGGCGGTGGCGCCCTCGAGCTCGAGCTCGGGGCGGAGCAGGATGCGGTGGCGCAGCGCCGGCTTGGCCACGGCCTTCACCTCGTCGGGCGTCACGTAGTCGCGACCGGCCAGCCACGCCCACGCCTTGGCCGCGTGCAGCAGCGCGGTGGCGCCTCGGGGCGACACGCCGAGCGCCACCGACGGCGAGTCGCGGGTGGCCCGCACCAGCGGCGACCACGTAGGCCAGCACCGGGGCCTCGACCCGGAGGCGCTCGATCTGCGCCCGGGCCGCGGCCAGGTCGGCCGCGGTGGCCACCGGGCGCACGCCCGACGGCGACGACGTCGTGGGGGTCGAGGCCGCGGTCGTGGCGGGCCAGCACCTCCTGCTCCTGCTCGAAGGTCGGGTAGCCGACCTGGAGCTTGAACAGGAAGCGGTCGAGCTGGGCCTCGGGCAGCGGGTAGGTGCCCTCGTACTCGACCGGGTTCTGGGTGGCGACCACGATGAACGGATCGGGCAGCGGGTGGGTGCGCCCTCGATGGAGACCTGGCGCTCCTCCATCGACTCGAGCAGCGCGGCCTGGGTCTTCGGCGGCGTCCGGTTGATCTCGTCGGCGAGCAGCAGGTTGGTGAACACCGGGCCCTCGCGGAAGCGGAACGTGCCCTCGCGCGGCTCGAAGATGACCTGGCCGATGACGTCGGACGGCATGAGGTCGGGCGTGAACTGCACCCGCTTGAAGTCGAGGTCGAGGGCGGCGGCCAGCGCCTTGACCAGCAGCGTCTTGGCCGTGCCGGGCACGCCTTCGAGCAGCACGTGGCCGTCGCACGAGCAGCGCGGCGACCAGGCCCGAGAGCGTGCCCTCCTGGCCGACGACGACCTTGCCCACCTCGTCGCGCAGCGCGAGGATCGGCCCTCGCGGATCGCGGGCCGGCTCGGTCGGGAACGTGGGTTGCTCAGGGGGCAGTGCCATGGAGGACCTCCGTGCGGATGCGGTCGATGTCTCGGGCGAGGTCGAGCAGCTCGCCCTCGGTGCGAACAGGGATGTCGGTGACGGCGCGCGCGACCTGAGCGCGATCGGCGCCGCTGCGGGCGGCGGTGACCTCGGCGATGACATCGGGAGTCGACCCGGGCGGCAGGCCGAGACGCTCGGCCAGGCGGCGACGGAGGTCGGCCCGCAGCAGCCGGGCCGCCCGATCGGGGTCGTGGGTCTGCTGCATGAGGTTGCCGACCGCCCCGACCAGCTCGGAGCCACCGATCTGCACCAGCTGGGGTTCGCGCACCGGCTGACCCAGCCGACGTCCCCGCCACCAGGTGTAGAGCACGAAGGCGAGGGCCAGCTGCACGAGCGCCAGACGCACGCCGGTCGGCACCAGCTCGCCGAAGCCGGAGGCCCGGCCCCCGTCCGGCGTCATGCCGTAGAGCACCGCCACCGAGGTCCCCTCCCGCGGAGCCATGAGGGCGACGGCCAGCGCGGCGTTGTCGTCGAGGCCGAGCATCTCGTTGGTGAACGTGTCCGCGCTGCCGATCGAGACGACGTGCCCGTCGCCGGTGGGCGTGTCGACGACGAAGGCGCCGCCCGTGGAAGCGAAGCAGGACTCGGCCGACTCGGCGACGTCGTACAGCACACCCGCACCGGGCTTCAGCTGGTCGACCCCGTCCAGGGCGCGGATCGAGCAGTCACCGCGCTCCACCTTGCGATCGACCACGCCGAAGACCGAGGTGTCGGAGGTGGCGACTGCGGCGAACGACGAGCGCGGATCGGCCACGACGAGGGTCCCGCCGGCGTCGACCCAGCGCTCGAGCTCGTCGGTCATGTCCTGAGTCGTGCTGTCCGAGAGCAGGACGGCGACGTCGGTCGAGGCGTCGGGCGTGGTGTCGCGGATCGACACGGCGGCCCCGGACTCGCGGAGCAGGTCGACCATCGCCTTGGTGCCGTTGCCGTCGGTCGACTCGGGGTCGAGCGACCGACCGGCGGCGGTCGGGCCACCGGCCACGAGTGCCACCACCAGCAGGCCTCCGACGATCAGAGCCCACAACCCGTAGCGCTGCCCGATGCCGGACACGGAGCCGCCGGGCATCGTCGCGCCCGCCACCGCGGTCACGCGTCGACCGACGATCGGGATCGGGGCGAGGCCCGGTCGACCACGCGGTCGGCCAGATCGCGGAAATGCGCGTTCTCGTCGGGCCCGGTCGGGCGGTCGCCGTACCAGGCCCGCTCGAACAGCTCGGTCGCCCCGCCGAAGTCAGCGGCGGCCTCGGGCAGCGCCGCGGCGACGTCGGCCCGGTACTCGCCCGTGGTGTGACCAGCCAGGTCGCGCACCACCTTGCGGGCCACCAGGTCGGCCACGAGCGCCCGGTAGCGGCAGCGCAGGGCGGGCTTCCACTGGCCTCGGGCCTCGAACTGCTCGGCTTCGTGCCGCCACTCGATCGGCGAACGTCGCACCTCGACCTGCAGCGAGGGCCCGGGTCGGGTGGGGTCGGCCTGCACGGTGCGGCCGACCCTGACCGCCACCACCACGACGAGTGCCACCGCGGCGGCCAGGATGACCCAGGCCACGGCCGAGCCGACCCCGCCGACGAACAGCCCCGAGATGAGCGTGGCCACCCCGTCGCTCAGCCACCGCAGCGCCCGATCGAAGAGTCCGGGCCCGGCCCGCCTGAACTCACTGCGGTCGAGGATCTCGTCGGCCTTCTGGTCGCTGGTCGAGGGGTCCTGGGTGGGTACGGGAAGGCTGTCGGCGACCCGACCCGGGGCGGTGACCGAGGACGGGGATCGCAGCGCCGCGCCGGCCACGGATCCACCTGCCGCCAGCGACAGCTGCGCGCTCACGAGCACCACCGCCACCAGGGCGACGGGCCGCGCCGCCCCGACCCGGCCCCGGGACACCGTCGGCTCAGCGCGTCCGGGCGAACGCATCGGCCGCCTGCAGCTCGATGTCGAGGCCCTCGGTACGGATCCGTAGATCGAGGTAGAGCAGCACCGACATCGACACGAGTGCCGTGGTCACCACCATCGACACCGCCGCACCGACGACACCGGTCACCATCCAGTCCAACGGGGCCGGCAGGAGCCCGGCCACGAACTCGGGCACCCCGCCGAGCACGTTGGTCAGCAGGCCCGATCCGAGCGCAGCGAGCAGCACGGCGAGGATGCAGAACCAGAATCGCCGTGAGATGAGCCGCCACGACCGGCGCGCGGCGTTGATCGGGCCGAGGCCCTCGATCACCAGGGCCGGCGCGGTCAGCGAGAACAACGCCACCGGGAACAGCGCACCGACGTAGAGGCCGCACAGCCCCAGCACCTTGAGGGGCAGGAGCATGGCGAACGCGGCCACCAGGGCGGGGGTGCGGCGGAACGAGGCCAGCAGCGCCTCGGATGCGGTGATGTTGCCGCCGGCGTACCAGGCCGACACCAGCCGGCCGATCGCTCCACCCAGGAAGAACAGGGCCAATGCGGCCAGGGCCGACGCCCCGTACACGCTGAGCACCTGACTGTCGCTGGTCCCGGTGCCCTGGCCGGTGTTGAGCGTGGTCGTCAGGTTGTCGATCGACGCACCGATCGAGTTGTTCCGCTGGGCGAAGGCGGCCAGGAGGTGGACGGGGACGAGGATCACCGCAGCGATCGTGAACACCGTGCGGGGACTGCACTTGATCACCGCGAACGCACCGTCGAGCAGGTCCGAGAGGGTCATCGGCCGCAGCGGGACCGGCAGGCGGGCCGGGGCGGTGCGACGGGCGGCGGCGCTGCCGGTCGACTCGCTGACGTCGTTCGTGTCGTCGCCGTGGGACGCGGGCCGGCCAGGGGTCGGCCCCGCCCCACCCGTTGGTTCCGGTGCCGCACTGTCGGGTGCCGCCCAGCCCTGTTGTTCCACGAACGTGTCCCTTCCGTCCCGAACGGGGACGCGCGCCCATTGTTACCCGCCCGCTGGCGGGTCCGGGTGCCCCGGCTGCACTCCCCCCGGCGTTCGGGGAGACTGGGAGGGTGGAGGGCTTCGAGGCATCGACCTACGGCGACGTGTTCGCCGAGGTCTACGACCGCTGGTACCCCGACGTCACCGACACCAGCGCCTGCGTCGCGCTCCTGGCCGAGCTGGCCGGGGCCTGGGGCGCGTGCTCGAGCTCGGGGTCGGCACCGGACGGATCGCCCTGCCGCTGGCCGGGCGGGGCCCGGCGGTGACCGGCCTGGATGCGTCGAGCGAGATGCTGGCCCGGCTGGCCGAGAAGCCGGGGGCCGACGGGATCGAGATCGTCGTCGGCGACATGGCCGATCTCGATGCCGTCCTCCCCCGTCCCGCAGCCGACTCGACCTCGACCGGCGACACCGGGTTCACCCTGGCCTTCGCCGCGTACAACACCTTCTTCAACCTGCCGAGCGCGCAGGCCCAGCGCGACTGCATCAGGTCCGTCACCGAGCGGCTCGGGACCGGCGGGCGGCTCGTGATCGAGGGTTTCGTGCCGGCCGACGATCCGACGGCGCGGCGCGACGACGTCGGCGTCAGCCGCATCGCTGCCGACGAGCTCGTGCTCAGCGCCACGCTGCATGACCGCGACGCCCAGACCATCAGCGGCCAACACGTGCAGATCACGTCGACCGGCATCCGGTTGCGACCCTGGCTCGTGCGCTACCTGCGGCCGGCTCAGCTCGATGACCTCGCGGCCGGGGCCGGCCTCGAGCTCGAGCACCGATGGGCCGACTGGGACCGGGCTCCCTTCGATGACACCTGCCCGGTGCACGTGTCGGTCTACCGTCGAGCGCCGTGAGCCAACTCCGCCTCAACCCGCTCAACGGCCGCTGGGTGACCGTCGCCACCGAGCGGGCCACCCGACCGGCCGACTTCGCGCCGCGCCGGTTGCCGGTCGAGACCGGCCCCAGTCGGCCGTGCCCGTTCTGCCCCGGCAACGAGGAGGCCACCCCTCCAGCCCTCGAGACCTACGGCCGGGACGGATCGTGGCGGGTGCGGGTCGTACCCAACCTCTACCCCGCGTTCTCGGGCGCCGGCGAGATGGAGGTCACCCGCATCGGTCCGGTGTTCGTGCAGGCGCCGGCCAACGGCATCCACGAGGTGCTGGTGCTGACCCCCAAGCACGACATCGGCTGGGCCGAGCTCGACGACATGGACGCCGGGCTCGTGATGGCCGCCGTCCGCGATCGGCTCGAGGACCACGGGCGCGACTCCAACGTCCGCTACACCCAGACGATCGTGAACCACGGTCGCGAAGCCGGCGCGTCGCTCGAGCACCCGCACGGCCAGCTGCTCGGCATCCCGTTCGTGCCCGACGAGCTGCACGCCGAGCTGGACGGCTTCCGGCGCTTCGCGGCCACCGACGGCAACCGCCTCGGGGCCGACCTCGAGCCGACCCACACCGACGAGTGCCTGCTGTGCCGGATGGTCGACGTCGAGCGCGAGGCCGGCCACCGGCTGGTCGTCGACGAGGAGCGGGTGGCCGTGGTGTGCCCGTTCTGGGCCGGGTCGCCCTACGAGATGCTCGTGGTGCCCACCGACCACGAGGGCCAGCTGGCCCGGGCCATGCCCCGCGACCTCGTGGCCGTCGGTCGGGCCCTGCGCGACGCGCTGGCCCGCCTGCAGTCGCTGGTCGGCGACGTCGCCTACAACGTGGTGTTCCACACCGCGCCCGCACCACGAGGACGCCCTGTTCCACTGGCACGTCCACGTCGTCCCCCGACTGTCGAGCGTGGCCGGCTTCGAGCAGGGCACCGGCGTGCTCATCAACATCGTCGCCCCCGAGGACGCCGCCGCGCAGCTCCGTTCGGCGTCAGTGCCGAACGCCGCCATCAGAGGTCGGTGGGGCGCAGACGGACTGCGGTGGCCTCGTCGGCGTAGCCGGCCCACGCCACACCCGTGCCGGTGTCGAGCGGAACGAGCAGCGGGCCCGGCGGCAGGGCCTCGATGACGGCGCCCGGCGGCCCGCGCCACCACCAGGGCGGCCAGGTCGTACGGGTGGGCGGCCAGTGCTGCCGGGGTGCAACAGCGGACGAGGGTCGAACACGGCCCGATCGGCGCCCGAGGCCAGGCCCATCATCGCCCCGCCGGTGCACGGCACGAGGTCGTCGTAGACCTCGAGCCCGTCGAGGTGGCGGTCGGCCCACGCCCCGATCGGACCGTGGCCGCCGGGGAGCAGCCGCACGACGGTGACGAAGCTGCGATCGAGCGGACGACCGGTCTGCGGGCGCAGCTCGACCGGCGTCGGCGGGCCGGTCGCCGAGCAGGTCGTCGTCGACCGCCACGAGCTGGCGGCGCGGCGGACCTCCCCGGCCGCGTCGAGGTCGACGGTCGTCGTGGCCCACGCCACCAGGCCGACCGCGGCGCCGCACCGTCGGGATCTCGACGGCGGCACCGACCTCGAGCTGCTCGAGCGTCGTCGCCTGGCGACCGGCGCCGAGCAGCACCCACGCGCTGCGCTTGCCGGCCAGGTACGGACGGGTGCCGTCGACCGGGTCGGCGAGGTAGCGCCACGGCCCCGGCTGTCCGTCGGCGTCGGTCGGCCCGACCGGCACCGGGTCGTCGTAGCCCTCGAGCACGACGGTCCCCGGCCAGCGCTCACCCAGGCGCGCCAGCTCGGCCAGCAGCACCCGGTCGGCCCGGTCGTCCACTCCGAACACGTCGTCGCCGCCCTCGGTGCGCACCACGTCGTGATCCCGCCCGACCCTGCCCGACGCGCACGACGTCGCGCACCGCCCGCCCGGCCGCGGCCAGCGCGGCCGCCAGGGCCAGCAGATCGTCCGTCTGCTCGGCTCGTCGGATCGCGTCGGATGCGTCGGCAGCCACCTGTTCGTAGCATGCGCCGGTGAGCACCATCCGGGTCAGCACGGTGATCGATGCCACGCCGGCCGAGGTCTGGCGGGTCGTCGAGGACGTCGGGTCCCACGTCGAGTGGATGCACGACGCGGTGGCCATCCGGTTCACATCGCACCGTCACTCCGGCGTCGGCACCACCTTCGACTGCGACACCAAGGTCGGCCCGTTCCGCCTCACCGACCAGATGGAGATCACCAGGTGGCGGCCCCGACGGGCCATGGGCGTCCGCCACGTCGGGCTCGTGACCGGCGCCGGCGTGTTCACCCTCAAGGCGCTGTCCGGCGGCCGCACCCGGTTCACCTGGAAGGAGCGGCTGCGCTTCCCGTGGTGGATGGGCGGTCCCTTCGGCGCCGTGGTCGGCGGCGAGGTCCTGCGCCTCGTCTGGAAGCGCAACCTCACCGCAACCTCGCCAAGCCTCGTCGAGGCCCGCTGAGACAGTCGCGATCAGACGCGGATGGCAAGCCGTTGGTCGACGTAGGCGTTGGCGGCCCACGATGCCGCCGAGCAGGAACGCCGCCGAGAACGCCCCGGCCAGCGCCACGCCGGCCCACTGGCGTGCGCACCCGCTTGTCGATCTCGAACATCGCGTACCCGACGACCGCCCCGCCGATGAGGCCCGCCGAGGTGGCCGGCCTTCGAGATGCCCGGGAGGGCGAAGGTGATGAGCAGGTTGATGAGGATCAGCCCGCCGAGCCCCGACTGCATGAGGTTGATGCCCCGGTCGCGCTGGTAGGCGAGCATCGCGCCGAACAGGCCGAAGATCGCTCCCGACGCGCCGACGGTGAGGATGCCCGGGTCGTAGAGCATCACGGCGAAGCTGCCGGCCAGCAGCGCCGCCATGTAGAGGGACAGGTAGCGCCAGTGGCCGAGCACCCGCTCGAGCTGGTTGCCGACCAGCCACAGCACGAGCATGTTCATGCCGATGTGGATGATGCCGGCGTGCAGGAACGCGCCGGTGAAGAGGCGGTACCACTCGCCGCTGGCCACGCCGATGACGGGGAGAACCTGGCAGACCCCTCCGGCGCCGAGCAGCCCGTAGTCGAGCGTCGCCGTTCCTCCGCCGTTCGACGACCTGCCCGCCCTTCGCGAGCAGGACGAGGAAGGCCAGCGCGTTCAGGCCGATGAGCACCTGGGTGACGATCGGCTGCACGTCGAGCGAGCGGCTCGTGATGACCGGGCTGCGCTTGGCCGCCTGCTTGGTGCACTCGGGGCAGTGGAACCCGACCGAGGCCTGCACCATGCAGTCGGGGCAGATCGGGCGGTCGCAGCGCTGGCATGACACCCCGGCCCGACGGTTCGGGTGGCGGTAGCAGGTGGTGACGGAGCCTTCGAGCGGTTGGGCCATGGCACCATGAAGCTACCGGCGGAGATCCGTTCCCCCGCCGCGGGTCCATCGGCTTCGCGTCAGCGCCCGGTGAACGTGGCCTTCCCCGGACCGTTCTCGAGGAACGAGGCCACCCCGATCTTGGCGTCCTCGGTGCGGAACGACTCGACGAACGCCTCCTGCTCGATCTGCAGGCCGCTCGACAGATCGCCGTCGAGGCCGGCATCGATGGCGTGCTTGGCCAGCGCCTGTGCAGCCACACGCTCCGGCGGCCAGCTCGGCCGCGTAGGCGACGGCCGCGTCCATCAGCTCACCCGGTTCGACCACCCGGTCGACGAGGCCCATGGCCAGCGCTTCGGCGGCGTTGACCTGGCGGCCGCTGAGGATCAGGTCCTTGGCCCGACTCGGACCGACCAGGCGGGCCAGGCGCTGGGTGCCGCCGCCACCGGGGATGATGCCGAGCAGCACCTCGGGCTGGCCGAACTTGGCCTTGGTCGACGCGAACCGCAAGTCGCAGGCCAGTGCCAGCTCGCAACCGCCGCCGAGCGCGTAGCCGCTGACCGCCGCGATCACCATGCGGGGGATGGCCGCGACGGCGTCGAGGGCCTCGACGAAGTGGCCGCCGATGCGGGCCGCCTCGATCGGTCCACCGAACTCGGTGATCTCGGCGCCGGCGGCGAAGATGCGGTCGCCGCCGGTGATGACGACGGCTCCGGGCGGTTCGGCCTTGAGCTGCTCGGCCACGGCCTGCAGCTGGCCCAGAAGGCCGGCAGAGAGGGCGTTGACCTTGGGATGGTGCAGCGTGATCACGGCCACGCCGTCGTCTCGTCGTTCGAGCAGCACCAGCTGCTCGGGTGCGGTCGCGTCGCCGGAAGCCTGTTCGTCAGCCATGGCGTCCGAACCTACAGCGTCCCGCCCGGGACCGAGCCGGAGGTCGGGCCGGACGTCGGGCTGCCCCGCAGGACCGGGACCGAAGCCATAGCTGGCCATGCCTCGACCCGGGCGACCTCTGGGCCAAACGACCTAGTGTCCTGCGGCGTCGAGCGTCACATGGCGCGCGAGCTCGGCGAAATGATCCCGCCCCGCCGACCCGTGTCGGTTCAGGTGACCGATCCACAAGGAGCCATCAACATGCTGAAGGAATTCAAGGAGTTCATCACCAAGGGCAACGTGCTCGACCTGGCCGTCGCCGTGGTCATCGGCGCCGCATTCACGTTGGTCGTGAACTCGCTGGTGAAGGACATCCTCATGCAGGTCATCGCGGCCATCGTCGGGAAGCCCGACTTCAGCACGCTCACCTTCAAGCTCGGCAAGGGCATCATCTTCTACGGCAACTTCCTCACCGTGCTGATCAACTTCCTGATCGTCGCGGCAGCCCTGTTCGTGATCATCAAGGTGATCACCTCGCTGCAGAAGATGCGGAAGCCCAGCGAGCTCGAGGAGGCCGAGGCCACCGAGATCGAGCTGCTCACCGAGATCCGCGACGCGCTCGATCAGCCGCCAGGAGCCTTGATCCTCAGCTGATCCAGCTCCGACCGACCTCGGATCCGGCCTCAGCCGTCGATGGCCTCCGCAAGGAGGCGATCGGCGGCGGACCACGGGTCGAGGCGACGCGCCACCACCTCGGCGCCCACCTGCTCGTGGAGCGAGCCGGCGGCGATGTGACCGACCCGCTCGGCCAGGCGCGCCGCCACCACCCGATCGAGCTCGGCGCGCAGGCGGGCGGCCCGTCGCTCGGCCATGCCGCCCGAGTCCCCGAGGTGCTGTCGATGGCGCTCGAGAACGGACCACAGTTCCGCCACGCCGCGGCCGGTCGTGGCCACCGTGTCCACGATCGGCGGCGCGCCAGCCGTCCGCCGCCGGCGCGGACGACCCGAGCATCAGCTCGAGGTCCGCTCGGGTGTCCGCGCCGCCTGGCCGGTCAGCCTTGTTGATCACGAACAGGTCGGCGATCTCCATCAGGCCGGCCTTGTTGGCCTGCACCGCGTCGCCCCAGCCGGGATTGACCACCACGACGGTCGAGTCGGCTTCGCCGGCCACCTCGACCTCGATCTGGCCGACACCGACCGTCTCGATCAGCACCAGGTCGAAGCCCACCGCGTCGAGCACCCGGGCGGCCTGCGGGGTGGCCACGGCCAGCCCGCCGAGGTGACCACGGGTGGCCATCGAGCGGATGAACACGCCGTCGTCGAGCGCGTGGTCGCCCATCCGCACCCGGTCGCCGAGGATCGCGCCACCGGTGAACGGCGACGACGGATCGATGGCCAGCACACCCACCCGGCGCCCCGCGGCCCGGGCTTCGGCGATCAGCGCGTTCGTGAGCGTGGACTTGCCTGCGCCCGGCGAGCCGGTGAGCCCGATGGTGTGGGCCCGACCGCTGGCCCCGAAGGTGAGGCGGTCGATGGCGGCGGCCTCGTCGCCGCCGTGCTCGACGGTCGTGAGGAGCCGGGCGAGCGCCGCCCGATCGCCGCCGACGGCCGCGCCCACCAGCTCGTCCGGGTCGGAGGATCGGAGCCGGGCCACGGGCGCGAACACTACAAGCGCTCGTCGCCCCGCTTCGAGACATCAGGGCGGGAGGGGAACCTGACCGTCCCCTGACGCCAAGGCGCCCAACCGCCTCCAGGCGGGTGTGGGCCCTCCGGCTCATCTTGACCGGTTGGCGGACACGTTGCACAGACAACGTAAGGCGGCGGGGCTATCGTTTCGCCCGGCGGGCGAGTGGTGCGGCCGATGGAGTGGCAGTTGGAGGTCCCGCCAGGAGTGGAGGGCGAACGTGACACAGGACCGGCTCCGCTCGATCATCGGGGCAACAGACGATCGCGCCTCGACGGCGGAGGCTCTCGACCAGGTGGCTCGGGCGCGCCTCATGGCCAACGACACCGAGGATCTCGACGATCGGCGCGACGAGCTGATCGCGCTCGACCTCTCCGACTTCCCCGACGCAGCCCTACTCGTCGCGACCATCGAGCATCGCCATCGCCGCCCGATCGAGCCCACCCGAGCGCTGGTCGAGGATGCACTCGACGAGTTCTCGAGACGCCATGACATCGAAGGGGTGGCACTGGCGCAGCTGCTGCTCGGCCACCTCGCGTTCTGGGAGGGCGACACGGTCGGGGCCGCCAAGTGGTGGGACTCCGCCGCCGATCTGCCGACCGCTCAGTCCACACCGGCCGAGCTGGCCCCGTTCCGTGTGGTGATCGACCTGTTCGACCGCGGCACCTACACGGACACGGTCCCCCAGGCCCACCAGGCCTACGCCGTGGCCATGGTCGAGGGCTCCACCGTCGACGAGGCCAACGCCACGTTGATCGCCGGGCTGGTCATGATCGACTCCGGGAAGCTCACCCAGGCGAACGACTCCCTGCTGCGGGCCGAGGACCTCTTCTCCGAGATCGAGCCCCCGAGCCTCGCCAGCCTGTGGCCGCTCGTACCGATCGGGCTCAGCGAGATCGCGGCCCGGCGGGGCCAGGTCGACGAGGCCGTCGCCTACTACGAGCGGGCTCGCGAGGCGGCGGTCCGGCTCGAACGCCCCGGCCTGCTGGCCGTCGCGAGATCAATGCCGGCCGTCCACCTGCCCTACCAGCCCGACCTCCCGTGGCCGCTCGAACAGGTGCTGGCCGATGCACGCGACAGCGTCGAGGTCTTCCGCACCCAGGTGGTCCATCCGATCCTCCAGCAGTTCATCGAGCGAGCCGTGGCCGCCGCCCACCTGGCGCTCGGCGAGCCGAACCAGGCGCTCGAGACCGCCACCCGCGGGGCCGACGAAGCCCCCAACCCGCTGATGCGGGCCAAGGCCCTCATGCTGGTCGGGGCCGCGCACGTGCAGCTGGGCCACCTCGAGCCGGCCGCAGCCGCGTTCGACGAGGCGCTCGAGACGTTCCTGTCCGACGGCGTCGACCTGTGGTCGGTCGAGGCGCTGCTCGAGCTGGCCGACGTGCGCACCGAGCGTGCGTCGGAGGCGCTCGAGCAGGCCTATGCCGTCACCCACGACGACCCGGCGTTCGCCCGGCTCTGGGCCCGACGCCCGACCCTCGTGCTCGACGTCGCGCCGGGACGCCGGCCCCAGTTCCGGTCCGGCGACGAGCTGCTCCGACTGGGCACGACGGGCGCCGAGCTGGCCGCCATCGTGATCCGGGCCGGCGAGACCGGCGTGCACTGGGAGACCGTCGCCGCCGACCTTTGGCCCGACGAGGACGGCGCGGCGCGCATCAAGAGCCGCATCACCAGCCTCACCGCGCTGGTGCGCCAGCGACTCGGCACCGAGGCGTGGCGCCTCCGCCGGGACGGTCCGCGGTTCTCGTTCATCCTGCTCGAGGGCGATCGGGTCCTGACCGCGTGAGCCGGGGTCATCACTGGCGGACACTCGGTATGTGCCCCGTCACGGTTCGGTTGTACCTTCCGTGAACGCTGCAAACCGTGCTGGGCGCAGCGACGACCACGAAGGACAGCGGCCATGCCGGACGAGCAGCTGAGCGGACTCGCTCGAGACGGAGAGTCGATCGCCGACGCCATCGATCGGATCGCGCGACCGATGATCCTCGACAGCCGGGCCGAGAGCTACCTGCGGTCGCTGCCCGAACTGCGCACGCTGGTGGCCGACGGATCGCTCGACGAGCGGCCCGACGCCCAGCTGTTCGTGGCCGCCGTCGCCAACGCCGAGACCCCGCGGGACTCGGCGCTCGTCAACGACCTCGTCACGGCCGCTCTCGACACGTTCACCCGCCGGTCTGACGTCGGCGGACAGGCCGTGGCCTGGTGGGTCCGGGGCAACGTGCACCTCATCATCGGCGACCTGGCCGCCGCGTCGAGGGCATGGCGTCGAGCCGCTGAGCTCGATCCTGGAGCCGATCTGATCGAGGGCCTGGCGCTGGCCAACCTGGCATACGGCTCGTTCTGCGAGACCGGCGACGTCGAGGACTCGCTCCTGCTGGCGCTCGACTGCGCGACGTCGTCGCTCCATCGCGCCGACGGCCGGGCCGCCGGTCTGGCGCTGGTCTACGCCGCCTACTTCCAGATCCTGGCCGGGCGCTTCGAGCGGGCCGACCAGGAGATCGTGGCCGCAGAGGCGGCGTTCGCCTCGGAACCGACCTCACCCTACGAGTGGCCGCTGGCCCATGCCGCGCAGGGTGCCCTTGCCGCCATCCGGGGATTGACCGAGGAGGCCGATGCCGCCTTCGATCGCGGCGTGCGACTGGCCCGTGAGGTCGACAACCGCTGGTACGAAGCCATCGTCCGCACCCTGCGAGCCGACCACACCGTGAGGTACGACGCCCGACGGGCCCACGTCGATGCCCGATGGGCCCTGCGGGTGTTCGAGGAGATCGGCGACACCTGGTTCGCCAACACCGCCCGGAGGGTCCGAGCCGAGGCCGCTCTCGAGTCGGGCGAGGTGGAAGCGGCCCGACTGCTGGCCGAGGGCCTCATCGACCAGCTGCCCAACCCGGTCGAGCGCGGACGGTGCCTGATCGTCATCAGCCGGGCCCACCTGAAAGCGGGCGACCTCGCCGACGCGGCGCGCCGGGCCGACCAGGCCATCCGCTCGCTGGAGACCACCGGCGCCACCTACCTGCTGGTGACGGCGCTGCTGCTTCTGGCCGAGTCCGACCCCATGCGCGCCCCCGATGCCATCGAACGGGCCCGGGGCCTCACCACCACCGACCTGGCCTACACCCGGCTCTGGGACGCCCGCCCCAACCTGCAGGTCCGCGTCCTCGGCCGCCAGACCGTCCACGTCGGCGACGAGCTCGTCGAGTTCCGCACGACCAAGGCCGAGCAGCTCGTGCTGCTGCTGGCCATCGCCGGCGGCCGCGGCATCGACAACGAGCGAGTCGGCCACGCCCTCTGGCCCGACGGCGACCCGGGCAAGATGCCCAGCAACCTCTCGAGCGCCGCCTACGACGCCCGCCAGGCGCTCGGGCCCGAGGCCTGGCGCCTGCATCGGGCCAGCTCGCAGTTCTGGCTCGACCTCGACGGCGCCTTCGTCGACCTCGACGACGCCATGCGCCGGGTCCGTCACGCCGAATCGGACGCCGAGCGGCGGGCCGCCCTCGCGGACCTCAACCAGGAGATCCTCCCGACGCTGGTCTCGGACCGCTGGGTGCGAGAGGCCAACCTCCGCCGCGACACCTTCATCGCGCCGCTCCTCAGCTAGCCGCTACTCAGCCAAGGGCGCGGCGAACCTCAGCCGGGTGATGCAGGTCCTGGTTCAGTCGTGCCGCCTGGCGCGTCTGATGGTCGCGTTCGGCGAGGTTGGGGGCGTTCCGGGCGGCGTCGACATAGAGGCGGGCGGCGAGCTCGAGATCGCCGTTCTTCTCGTGGAGGTAGGCGGCGACCGCGTCGCGCCGGGGAACCTGCTCGGCGACCTCGGCCAGGGCCGCCAGTCCGGCAGGCGCGCCCTCGGCCTCGCCGACGGCAACCGCCCGGTTGAGCCGGACGATCGGCGTGTCGGCGAATCGGAGCAGCTCGTCGTACCACTCCACGATCTGGACCCAGTCGGTCTCCTCGACACGCGGAGCATCGGCATGGAGCGCGGCGATCGCCGCCTGCGTCTGGTACTCGCCGAGCTGATCGCGTGCGAGCGCAGCGTGGGCGATGACGATCCCCTCGGCGATCAGACCTGCGTCCCACTGGCTGCGGTCCTGATCGGCGAGCGGCACGATGCTTCCGTCCGGTCGGGTGCGGCTGCGGCGGCGGGCGTGGTGGAGGAGCATCAAGGCGAGCAACCCGTGGACCTCGGGATCGTCCACCAGGGCGGCCAACTGCCGGGTCAAGCGGATCGCCTCGGCCGCGAGGTCGACATCGCCGGAATAGCCCTCGTTGAAGACGAGGTACAGCACCCGCATGACCGTGCGCACGTCGCCGGGACGATCGACACCGGCCCGATCGATCGTCCGCTTGGCGCGGCTGATGCGCTGCGCCATGGTGGGTTCGGGCACGAGGTAGGCCTGAGCGATCTGGCGTGTGGTGAGACCACCGACCGCTCGAAGGGTCAAGGCAACCGCGGACGACGACGTCAGTTCGGGGTGGGCGCAGAGGAAGTAGAGGCGCAGCGTGTCGTCGGCGCTCGGGATCGCGCCGGCCGGCGGTTCGGTGTCGAACCGGGCCTCCCGGTCACGGCGCGCGGCCTGTGACCGGGTCAGGTCGAGGAAGGCCCTCCAGGCGACCGTGATCAGCCACCCCGTCGGATCGGCAGGTACTTCGTTCCCCCATGCCGAGAGCGCTCGGATGAGCGCTTCCTGCACGGCGTCCTCGGCCGTCGCGAAGTCCGCGCCGCGACGGACGAGGACGCTCAAGACCCGTGGGACGAGCTGGCGCAGCTCGACGTCGTCCATGGTCACTCGAGGAAGGTGGGTGGCGCGGTGAGGAAGGGTCGGACCTCCAGCCACTCGTGAATCGGCTCGCCGCCGGCCCCGGGTGCGGCCGACAGCTCACCGGCGAGCTCGATCGCCCGCTCGAAGCTGTCGACGTCGATCACCATCCACCCCGCGATCAGGTCCTTCGTCTCGGCGAACGGGCCGTCGGTCACCGGCGGCCGCCCCTCACCGTCCGAGCGGACCCACACGCCGTCGGGCGACACCGCCTGTCCGTCGATGAACTCGCCGCTGCTCTCGAGCCGAGCTGCGAAGTCGCTCATGAACCGGATGTGGGCCTCGACCTCGTCCGGCGTCCACTGGTCCATCGGGACATCGTTGACCGCCGCCGGCCCGCCTCGGTAGTGCTTCAGCAACAGGTACTTGGCCATGGTGTTCCCCTTGTGTGACGCCGGCCCTTCCGGCCGGATGCACTCCTGGGACGGAGCAGGCCCCGCATTCTCGACATCGTCGCGGGAATTCGGTGCGAACGCTCTGCGCACGGCGGTCTGACGCGGCCCCGAGCGGCGGCCTTGGTGTCGCCAGGCCTCGCTAGAGCGAGACGGCGGTCTCGCCGATGGCGTTGAGGGTCTCGCCGCTGTTGATGACCTCGGTGACCCCGGGCACCCGGTCCTTCAGGATGCGCTCGATGCCGGCCTTGAGGGTGACCGTCGACGCCGGGCACGAGACGCAGGCCCCGATGAGCTCGACGGTCACGACGCCCGTGTCCTCGGCCACGTCGATCAGCATGATGTCGCCGTTGTCGGCCTGGATGGCCGGCCGGATCGCCTGGATGGTCTCTTCGACCTGATCCCGCACGTGAGCATCTCCTGGGACGAGTTCGGGGTGCAGCGGACGTGATGTTGGCACGGTGGCCGCAGCGGGGAAAGCCGGTCGGGGCGGCTGGGTCGGGTACCGGCACGGTCGTCAACCCCTCGGAGCCCCAACGTGTTCCCCCCTCGGGGCCCGGTCTGCAGGTTCGCGTTGTGACATGGGAGACTCCGCGGGTGCTGTGTACCGCTGTCACCGTGATGGCCCACCAGGGCGGGTGGGACGAGATCCTCATGGTGCTCACCCCGATCGCGGTGTTCGCCCTGCTGCTGAAGCTGGCCAACAGCCGGGCCAACAAGGCGCAGGATGCAGCCGCTGAGCAGCAGGGCGCCGCCGACGAGGCCGGCGCCGACGAGTAGACGACGAGACGGAGCGCGGGGCCGCGGTTCCCGTGAAGTTGGTTCAGCCGGCCGGCTCGGCGGTCGAGACAGAGGGATGCTCCGTCGTCCCCGAAGGCACCCGCTCGGCCGATGGGCAGCGGCCGGCCTCGTGGCCCTCGCCCTGTTCGCAGTCGTCCTCGTGCCGGGCGCATCGGCCGCCCATCGCCGGGTCGCAGTGCCGAAGGTGACCAAGGGGCACCTCGTCTACGACTCGAACCGCACCGGCAACTTCGAGATCTTCACGATGCCGGCCGACGGCTCGACCTCGACCCAGCTCACCGACGACCCGGCGTGGGACTCGTGGTGGGCCAAGCTCTCGCCCGACCGCACGACGATCCTCTTCTACCGGACGCCGGTCGGCGTCCACGACGGCGACTACACGAAGACGGCGCTGTGGTCGATGCGGGCCGACGGCTCGGGGGTACGACTGCTGCGCGCGGCAGGAACCGACGGCTGGACGTACCAGGGCCATGGCGACTTCAGCCCGGACGGCACGCAGATCGTGATGTTCGGGGGGTCTGCCTCCAACCCGCAGATCTGGGTGACCGGCCTCGACGGCGCTGATCCGCAGGCGCTGACCGATCGACCCGGTCAGAACCTCGACCCGGCCTGGGGCAAGGACGGGAGCATCGTCTTCATCTCGTGCCCGACGTGGGACTGCCGGCGCCGCTCGTTCGAGGTGTACCGCCTCCCGGCCGACGGGGGCGAGGCTGTCCGGCTGACCGACGACGGCTACCAGGACCAGGATCCGCACCTCTCGCCCGACGGCACGAAGGTGGCGCTCCTGACCCGCCTGGAGTGGAACCCGGACCTGTGGGACATCCGGGTCGGCGGAGTCGGCACCGTTCCCGGGCGGCTGATCGGCGACGCCAACATCAACTCGAAGCCGAACTGGAGCCGCGACGGTCGCACGATCCTGTTCCACCGGGCCGTCATCGGCTCGGTGCGGGGCTTCCAGATCTGGGCCGTCTCCCCCGACGGCTCGAACCTCCGCCAGCTCACCGCCCTCCAACCCGGCCAGAACGAGTATCCGGCTGGTTAGGCCCTCGCTCGCACGCTCGCTGCAGGCCGGGGCATCCTGATCAGCCGCGGGTGACGTCGGCGCCGAGGCCGACGAGCTTCTCGACGAAGCCCTCGTAGCCACGATCGATGTGGTCGGCGTCGGAGATGATCGTCTCGCCCTCGGCCCTGAGCGCGGCGACGACCAGCGCGGCGCCGGCCCGGATGTCGTGGGCCCGCACCGGGGCGCCCGACAGCACGGGCTGGCCCCGCACGACGGCGTGGTGGCCCTCGGTGCGGATGTCGGCGCCCATGCGCACGAGCTCGTCGACGTAGCGGAACCGCCCGGAGAAGATGTTCTCGGTGACGATGCCGACGCCGTCGGCCACCGCCAGCATGGCCACGAAGAACGGCTTGTAGTCGGTGGCGATGCCCGGGATACGGCAGGGTCGACACGTCGACGGCGCGCAGGCGGCCGGGCGCCATGGCCCACATGCCGTCGGTCTCGGGTGAGATCCGCATGCCCATCTCGCCGAGCTTCTGCACGAGCATGTCCATGTGGTCGGCCCGGGCGCCGGCGAGGGTGATCTCGCCGCCGGCCACGCCCAGCGCGGCGAGGAAGGTGGCCGCCTCGATGCGGTCGGGGACGACCGTGTGCTCGACCGGCGACAGGTCGCTCGACGCCTTCGACGGTGATGGTGGAGCTGCCGGCCCCGAGCACGCTGGGCGCCCATGCGGTTGAGGAACGCGGCCAGGTCGGCGATCTCGGGCTCGCGGGCCGCGTTGTCGATGACCGTCGTGCCCTTGGCCAGCACCGCGGCCATCAGCGCGTTCTCGGTGGCGCCGACGCTGGGGAACTCGAGCAGGATGCGGGTGCCGACGAGCTGGTCGGCCGTGGCCTCGATGTAGCCGTGGGCGGACTCGAACGCGGCGCCGAGCTGCTCGAGCGCCCTGCAGGTGCATGTCGATCGGGCGGGGGCCGAAGTCGTCGCCGCCGGGCAGCGCCACCCGGGCCCGGCCGAAGCGGGCCAGCAGCGGGCCGAGCACCACGATCGACGCCCGCATCCGCTCGACCAGCTCGTAGGGCGCCTCGGGCACGATGCTCGGCCGGGTGCGTCGATGGTCAGCTCGTGCGGCGCGGTGCGGGTGACCGTCATGCCCATCGAGCGGAGCAGGTCGCCCATGCACGTCGACGTCGGTGATGCTGGGGCACGTTGCGCAGCACGTAGGTGCCCTCGGCCAGGCACGGTGGCCGCCATCAGCTTGAGCACCGAGTTCTTGGCCCCGCCGATGGGCACCTGTCCCGACAGCGGGCCGCTCGGGCGCACGATGATCCGTTCGGTCGACCCGGGCACCTGCATGGCGATCAGTATGCTCCGCCCACGCCGTCGGGCGAAGTCGATCGGATCGGGAGCACCGTCGTGCCCAACTTCGTCACCACCCACGTCGTGACGACGTCCCGCCTCGGCGACTTCCTGGTTCCCCGCACCGATCTGCTCGTCGAACAGATCGATCCGGCCACTGATCAGACCGGAGGCCCCGCCACAGATCCCGCGGACCTGCTGGGCCGGAACGGGCGGGTCGACTTCACGATTCGGCAGGGTCCGTTCACCCGCTACCGCCGCACGGTGCGGGTCACCCCGGCCCACGCCACCGACGCCGCCGCTGCCATCGACGCCGCAGCCCCCGCCCACCTCGACGACCGGCGCGGATCGAGGTCACCCAGGAGTTCGACTACCAGCTGGCCGTGCCGGTGTGGGCGTTCCTCTTCGCCCGCTCCGTGCGGAGCACCCTGCACGGACCGAACCGGGCCGTTCGCCCGTGGTGGCTGCCACCCGACCAGCTCAGCGCCGGCGCTGCGGCCACGCTGTCGCTGCTGTGTGTGTTCGCCGGACTGGCCGGCTACCTCGGCACCCTGCTGACCCAGACCAACACCTTCTTCAAGCAGGAGTTCGGCGTCACCGACGGCCAGGTCGGCGTGATGCTGGCCGCGGTGCGGGTGGGCGCCCTGCTGGCCCTGGTGATCGTGGCCACGGCCGATCGGCGGGGACGGCGTCGGGTGCTGCTGTGGTCGGCCGTGGCCGGCTGCCTGGTCACGGCCACCGGTGCACTGGCCCCGAACCTGGCGACGCTCGGCGTCAGCCAGACCGTGGCCCGGGCCTTCTCGACCGCGCTCGTGCTGGTCATCAGCATCATCGCCGTCGAGGAGATGCCGGCCGGGTCGCGGGCGTTCGCGGTGTCGGTGCTGAGCGCCACCGGCGCGCTCGGCGCCGGGTTCGCGGTGATGCTCGTCGACCGTGGCCGGGTTCGGCCGTCGGCGTGGCGGATCCTGTTCCTCGTGCCCGCTGGTGGCCGTGCCGGCCGTGGTGCGGATGGGCCGCCAGATCCCCGAGACCCGCCGGTTCACCGCCTCCGACGACCGGACGCGCGCGGCCCGCGGGGCTACGGCGGACGCGCGTGCGCATCCCGGCCGGCATCGACCGGGGCCGGCTTCTGCTGCTGTCGGCGTCGGGCCTGTCACTGTCACTGTTCGTGCTGCCGGCGTCGTCGTTCCTCAACGAGTACCTGCGCACCGAGCGGGGCTTCTCGGCCGGGACGATCACGGTGTTCCAGATCCTCACCAACACGCCGGGCGGGATCGGGATCGTCGTCGGCGGCAAGCTGGCCGACCGTCGAGGCCGACGGCTGATCGGTGCCGTCGGCGTCGGCGCCGGCGTGGTCTTCACCGTCGGCGATGTACCTGGTCGGCGGCTGGTCGATCTGGATGTTCTCGCTGCTCGGCTCGGTGTTCGGGGCCATGGCCGTGCCCGCTCTCGGCGTGTACGGACCCGAGCTCTTCCCCACCGCGGCCCGGGGCGCGGCCAACGGCATCATCAACCTGGCCTCGGTCGTCGGCAGCGCCGTCGGCCTGGTCCTGGCCGGGGTGCTGTCCGACCGACTCGGCGGGCTCGGGCCGGCCATGGCCGTGCTGTCGGTCGGCGGCGTGGTCGTGGTCCTGCTCGTGCTCTTCCTCTACCCCGAGACGGCGTCGCTGCGAGCTGGAGGACCTCAACCCGCCACGACGCGCCGCTGGCCCGCGAGCTGTTCGCCTTCGAGGGGCTCGATCCCGAGTTCCAGGTCGACCGGTTCCCGCTCGGGGCCGACGAGGGCCTGGCCTCGCCCCCGTCGTCGACCTGGGACCACGAGCCGCGCGACCCCGAGGACGACGGCACCGACCGGTAACCTCTCGCCCGTGCCCACCTCCCTGACCAACCGCCGCCTCGCGCTCGACCCGTGCTGGTCGCGGCTCTGCTCGCCGTGGTCCTCCTCTGGCGGCCGGCTGCGGCTCGAAGGACCGGCCGACGCTTCAGCAGCGACACCGTGCCCTCCTCGTCCACCGACACCAGCGTCGACCACCGCCCCGGCCAAGGAGTGCAAGGGCCTCGCCGACCTCGACACCGGCCAGAGCCTGGTGGCCACCGCCATGGCCGAGGGCCAGCTCGCCATCTACGCCAACCCGGGCGACACCACCCCGACCAGCACCCTGGCCAACCCCCGGCTGATCAACAACGACCCGAACGCCAAGGTGCCGCTGACGTTCCTGGTGGCCGACCTGCCCGAGGCCCAGACGTGCGACTGGGCGCAGGTGTACCTGCCCGGTCCGGCCCAACGGCAGCACCGGCTGGGTCAAGAGCACCGACGTGGCCTTCGCCGTGAACGACTACCGCATCGAGGTCACGCTCAGCGCCTTCTCGCTCAAGGTGTTCAAGGACGGCGACCAGGTCGAGGACATCAAGATCGGCGTGGCCCGGGACAACACGCCGACCCCCGGCGGCCTCTACTTCACGACCGAGCTGATCAAGACCCCGAACCCCGACGGCGCCTACGGGCCCTACGCCTTCGGGCTGTCGGGCTTCTCCGACACGCTGACCACGTTCAACGGCGGCCCCGGCCAGCTCGGCATCCACGGCACCAACGAACCCGCCGCCATCGGCACCCAGGTCAGCCACGGCTGCATCCGCATGAGCAACGACGACATCACCGCCTGGCCCGCGGTCCTGCCCCCTCGGCACCCCCGTCCAGATCGACGCCTGATCGCTCGCGGCCGTCGGTCGCAGAGGGTCGACGAGCCAGGTCGGTGCACGGCGGCGGCGATGGCGTCGTCGGCGTTGCGGGGATCGTGGCCGCCGGGCAGCCAGACCTGGGTGACCGGGCCGGGGATGGCGGCGACGGCCTCGTCGAACTCGTCGGGCGGGCCGAACGGGTCCTTCTCGCCGGACACGAACAGGCACGGCACGTCGAGCTGCGGGAAGTGCTCGATGCGCAGCTTGTCGGGCTTGCCCGGCGGGTGCAGCGGGTAGCTGAGCAGCACCAGCCCGGCGGCGGGCAGCCCCTCGGCCACCGCCATCGAGCACATGCGCCCGCCGAACGAGCGACCGCCGAGCACGAGCCGCGCCGGGTCGACGCCGGCCGCCGACACCAGCGCCTCGGCCTCGGCCACGAGGCGGCGACCGCCACCGGCGCCCGGTCGGGCGCCCGCTTGCCGGCCTTGCGGTAGGGGAAGTCGATGCGCTCGCTCGGCAGCGGCGCCACCGCCTCGCTCGATGGCCACCAGCGTGTGGTGGTTGCGATCGGCGCCGGCCCCGGGCGTCAGCAGCAGGGCGCCGGGCGTCGGGCCTCGATCTTCGGCCCGGTCTTCGGCCTGGCCGGTCGGCAGGCCTTCCGCGGGTCGCCATCAGCCGAGCAGGATCCGCGGGCCTCGGTGAGCTCGGAGATGCGCTGGGCCGCGCCGTCGACGTCGCCGCCGTGGTCGGGGTGGGCGGCCATGAGCTGCTCGCGGAACTGCTGCTGGACGACCTTGCGGCCGGGATGCCCGCCGTTGTTGGTCGGGAGGCCGAGCACGCCGAGCGCCCACGACACCGGGTTCTCGAAGGCGAAGGCCGACAGCGGGCGCCCCCGACCGACGCCCGACAGCGTGGCGATCAGGTCACCGTCGACGCCGCCCTCCCACCGGACTGCCCGGCGGATGGTCTGCATGACCGCGTGGCGCACCTTCGGGTCGAGCCGACCGGCGGCGTAGACCGCGCCGAGCACCTGCTGGGTGGGCAGGCCGTTGTCGTCGTCGAAGTCGAACGTCAGCTCCTCGCCCTCGCCGATCAGCCGGTGGCGGCTCGGCTGCAGGCCGATCTTGTCCTCCTGGAACCGGTAGCGGAGGCGGGGCTGGGGGATGCGGCGGCCCTCCTCGAGCTCGGTCGGTGAGCCGCAGCAGGTCGGGCACCAGATCGGGGTCGACCTCGGCGATGTTGGCGGCGATGATGCCGCCGAGGAGGATGCCGCCGAACCCCGGTGGCGGGTCGGTCGGCAGGTTCATCTTGCCCAGCGACACCCGCCGGGTGGGCGCGATCGGCCGCGAGTGGAAGACCTCGAGCTCGGCCAGGATCATCCGGTCACGCTAACCGTCGAGCCCCGGCACGCCGCAGTCGGGTCGACGTTGTTCGCGCCGCCGGAAACCTCGGTTCCCTCAGACGTACTGCCGCAGGAGGGTGCGCAGGTCGCGGGCGTGGTCCATGAGGTCGAGGTCGGGGACCGAGTCGTCCTCGATGTCGGACCGCAGGGCCACGGCCTGGGCCACGATGTCCTTCCACAGGGCCGGGCCGAACCCGAACGGCAGCGGGCGGCCCTCGAGCCGGTTGACTGCGTCGACACCGCCGAGCACGCCGGCGTGATCGGTGGCGTCGTTCTGCAGCCGGTCGCACGCCACGAACAGGTCGGAGAGGATCTCGGCGGTCTCGATGCCGTCGTCGGGGTCGCCCTCGCCGGCGTCGATGGCCGACTCGGGGGCGGCGAACTCGAGCGTGTCGAGCAGGCTCTCGACCCGCTCCTCGTCGTCGGCCAGCACGGCCAGGTCGCCCTCGATGTCGAACTCGTGGGGGATGCCGGCCTCGCCCAGCGCGGCGAGCAGCACGCTGAGCTGGTCCATCGACCAGTCGCTGACCTCGTAGACCGTCTTCTCGGCCAGCGGGTCGAGGGCGACCTCGTCGGTCATCTCGACCTGCTCGACCAGCTCGTCGACCCGGTCCTCGTCGGCCGCGGCCACGACCATGGTGGCGCCCTCCCAGACGTGGGCCACGCCGGCGCCGCTCGCGAGCTGCTCGAGCATGGCCCGGAACTCGGCCGACCACTCGTGCAGGTGGTACTCGACCTGCTGGCGGTCCTCGTCGAGCGTCCCGACCTCGTCGTCGTCGGGGTCGTCGTCATCGTCGTCGGACCCGTCGGCGAGGCGGTCGGCGCGATCCGCCCGGCGCCCTCGCCGCCCAGGATGCCGGCGCCGACCAGGCCGTCGTCGAGCAGGCCGTCATCGAGCAGGCCGTCGTCGGGGGCGTCGACGACGTCGACCAGGGCCACGTCGCAGTCGAAGCACCGCTCGACACCGGTCAGGTACTCGCCCCCGCACTCCGGGCACCGCTTGGTGGTCGTCATCGACGCATCCTTGCACGACCCGTGGCGTCGGACGGCCGCCCTCGTCGGCGACGCCACCGACCCCCGTACCCCGCGCCGCCGACCACTAGGGTTTCGGCGAGCTCACCCCGACCGTGCGTGTCGGGGTGGCCCCGCTGCGTGGTCGGATCAAGGCTCTGCGGACAGCGACCGAAAGATGGACATGCGGAACTCAGGGCGAGAGGGGTCGCACGGGCGGGCATCGGTGGTGATCGGCCAGGCCAAACCGATACCGGCGGCCACGATCGCGAAGCACAGGAACTGGCCGAGCAGACCGAGCCGGAAGTCGGACAGCACCGCAGGTGCGAGCCGAACAGCACGATCGCGGCGACCGCGAAACCGGCCCACGTCTGCCACCGGCCGACAAGGCTGCTCATACCAGACTCCTTGTCCGGACGGTGAACAGGCCCTGCGGGCGGACCTGCAGGAAGATCACGATGACCACGAAGACGATCACCTTGGCCAGCGATGCCGTGGTGTTGTACTCGATGAACGAGTTCAGGAAGCCGAGCGCGAAGGCGGCGATGATGGTGCCCTTGATCTGGCCGAGGCCGCCGACCACGACCACCAGGAACGCGTCGATCAGATAGCTCTGCCCGATGGTCGGGCTGGTGGACCCGATCAGCGTCAGCGCCACACCGGCCACACCGGCCAGCCCGGAACCGATGAAGAACGTGGTGATATCGGTCCTGCGGCTGACGAAATACCGCTGGTCTCAGCCAGATCCCGGTTCTGCACGACGGCGCGGATGCGCCGGCCCATCGGGCTGACCTTGAGCACGGTGGCCAGCACCGCGACGCAGACGACGGCCAGCACCAGGATGAAGATGCGGGTCTTGGGCACCACCGCGCCGAGGATCTCCACGCCGCCGGAAAGCCAGTCGGTGCGACGACGTTGACGGCGGGCGCGCCGAAGATATCGCGGGCCACCTGCTGCAGGATCAGTCCGACGCCGAACGTCACCAGCAGGGTGTCCAGCGGCCGGTCGTACATCCGCTGGATCAGCGTGACTTCCAGTAGGACGCCGAGCGGCCGCCGACGACGAAGCCGACGACCAGCGAAATCAGCAGCGAGGCACCGGCATTCGAGATGACCTGCTGCACCACGTAGGCGGTGTAGCAGCCGGCCATGATGAATTCGCCGTGCGCCATGTTGATGACGCCCATCTGGCCGAACGTCAGGGACAGGCCCAAGGCCGCCAGCAACAGGATCGAGCCGAGGCTCAATCCCGTTGCCAGCTGTCCGATCAGGACATCCATCAGCTAATTCTCGTCGCTCAGCTCGCCCCGATCAGGCCAGGCGGCCCACGGGTAGGACTTCAGGTACGGGTCCGGCTTGATCGGGCCGGGGGACTCCCAGATGGTGTAGATCAGGCCGTCGGGATGGATCTCGCCGATGCGCGCGGTCTTGGTGATGTGGTGGTTCTCGCCGTCGATGGTGACCAGGCCTTCCGGAGCGTCGAAGGTGACGCCGCCCGCGTTGTCCTGAATCGCCTTGACGTCGAACGACTTCGCCTTCTCGACGGTGTTCTTCCACAGGTAGACCGAGACGTAGGCGGCCTCCATCGGGTCGGAGGTCGGCTTGTTCTGCGCCGTACTTGGCCTTGTAGGCCGCGACGAACTCCTTGTTCACCGGGTTGTCGATGGTCTGGTAGTAGTTCCACGCCGTCAGCTGGCGGTCGATGTTCTGCACGCCGATGCCGCCGACCTCTTCCTCGGCGATCGACACCGAGACCACCGGCATCTTCTGCGGGGTCAGGCCGACGTTCTTGTACTCGCGGAAGAACGCCACGTTGGAGTCGCCGTTGAGGGTGTTGAACACCGCGTCGGCGTCGGCGGCGCGGACCTTGTTGACGATGGTGGAGAAGTCCGTCGAGCCCAGCGGGGTGTAGTCCTCGCCCTTGATCTCGATGCCGTTGGCCGCCGCGTAGGCCTTGATGATGCGGTTGGCGGTCTGCGGGAACACGTAGTCGCTGCCCACCAGGTACAGCGATTTGATGCCCTTCTCCTTGAGGTAGTCGAGGCCGGGCACGATCTGCTGGTTGGTGGTGGCGCCGGTGTAGAAGATGTTCTTCGACGACTCCAGGCCCTCGTACTGCACGGGGTAGTACAGCAGCGAGTTGTTGCTCTCGAAGACCGGCAGCATCGCCTTGCGGCTCGACGACGTCCACCCGCCGAACACCGCGGCGACGCAGTCGCTCCTTGATCAGCTTCTCGGCCTTCTCGGCGAAGACGGTGGGCTCGGAGGCGCCGTCCTCGCCGACGATCTGGATCTGCTTGCCCATCACGCCGCCCGCGGCATTGATCTCGCTCGACGGCGAGCTTGATGGCGTCGCGCACGGTGACCTCGGAGATCGCCATGGTGCCCGACAGCGAGTTCAGCGAGCCGACCTTGATGGTCGGAGCCGGAGGTGTCCACGCATGACTCGGACTTTGCTGCGTCGGTATCGCTCGCCTTGCTGCCGCAGCCCGCAGGACGAGACTCGTGCCGCAACCACGACGCTTGTGGCAGCCAATGCCGATCGATTCAGAGCGGAACGCCGAGGAGTTGCATAAAGGCCCTTTCATGTTGGTAACGACAAGCATTGGGCCTCGACGGGCCTGAGTGGCCCCCGAACCCGACGGTTGGTGTCGAAGCGGACGTTAGAGCGCAAAGTTTCTGTGACAATATCTGTGTGTGACGAACTTGTTAACCTGATCTATTCCGTTCGCTGCGAGCGGGGGCCGTGCCGACACGGGTAACGGTGTCGGTAGCGTGGCCGATATGGCCGATATGCGAAAAGTGACAGCAAGGGTTGGGGCGGCGCTGGTGATGGCGGCCGCCGGTGTTGCGGCCACTCATGCGGTGTCGAACGCCGATCCGGCTCCCGGACATCAGGTGGTCTACACGCTCGCGACGGGTGGCACATACGATTTCACCTCACCTACCTGACCGCGCAGCCGCCGAGCAAGGACGCCTACAACGCCAACTCCGACGCGTACATCAAGCGCGAGACCATCAACGTGTCCCCGGACGCGCCGTGGGTCTTCCCGGTCACCCTCGCGGACCCGCAGTGGGCATTCCTGCAGGTCGGGAGCACCACGCACGGCGGGCAGGGCGCCCCGAACGCGCACTGCGACGTGTCCATCGACGGCCAGGTGGCTGTCGCCCAGGACGCGCCGTACAGCCCGCAGTGCTACCTATCCAAGTGGACCTCGTAAGCGCTTACTGAAGAACACCCGGCGAAAGCCGTCCTGCCCACCCCGGTGGGTCTCGACGTAGCCGAACCGCGGATACAGGACGAGGTTCTCCGTCATCGCGGCGTTGGTATAGAGGCGAACCTCGGCCAAGCCGGCCTCGTGGGCATCGTCTTCGGCGCGACGCAGCAGCAGTGCCCCGTATCCGTGGCCCTGGGCATCGGGCGCGACCGCGATCGAGTCCAGAAATAGGTGGTCGTCCATCACGACGGTGACCAAGCTGCCCAGCAGCTTTTCCTCGTGTGTCAGGACCCAGACGTTGGCAGTGTCGATGAGCGCGGGGTGGTCGGCATCCATCGGCGCGGGTCTGCGCCCGATACGTTCGACGTATTTCTCGTAGGCCCCCTCGACGAGTTGGGCGATGGCGGCCGCATCGGCGGCGGTGGCCCGGCGTAACGACGGTTCGGACATCCGTCCACGGTAAAGCCACAGCAGGCTTAAGTACGTTGGGCACGGTGGGTAGCTCGATAGCGCTTGTCGGTCCTGGAGCAATCGGTTCCACTGTCGCCGCACTGCTGCATGCGGCCGGTCATCGGGTCACATTGTGCGGGCACACGCCTCGCGACCAGATCGAGGTCCGCCGGGATCAGCCCGGCGACACCATCGTGGTGCCGGGGCCAGTGCTCACCGACCCCGGCGACGTCGACGCATCCGTCGACGTGGTGTTGCTCGCGGTCAAGGACACCCAGAACGAACAGGCGGCCGGCTGGCTGCACCGGTTGTGCGGCGACAACACGGTTATCTGTGTGCTGCAGAACGGTGTCGAGCAGATCGAGCGGGTTGGCCGGGTGAGCCCGTCGGCCCATATCGTGCCGGCGGTCGTGTGGTTCTCCGCGGAGCCGCAGCCCGGCGGCTGGGTGCGGCTGCGTACCGGTGTGCGCTTGGTGCTGCCCGACGGTGAGGATGCCGAAACCCTTGCGACGGTGTTGCGTCCGGCCGGGATGACCGTCGAACTTGACCCCGACTTCAGGACTGAGGCGTGGCGCAAGCTGTTGGTCAACGCACTGGCCGGGTTCATGGTGCTGGCCCGGCGCCGATCCGGCATGTTCCGGCGCGCCGACGTCGCCGCGCTGGCGCGCCGCTACCTCACGGAATGTCTGGCGGTGGCCCGTGCCGAAGGCGCCGCGCTGCCGGACACCGTCATCGACGAGATGACCGAGATGTTCGCCGCCGGGCCGGAGGATCTGACCACATCGATGCTGACGGACGCCGAAGCGCACCGCCGGCTGGAATGGGATATCCGCAACGGTGTCATCGTTCGCAAGGCCGCCCAGCACGGGTTGGCGACGCCGGTGAGCGACGTGCTGGTTCCGTTGCTCGCCGCGGCCAGCGACGGACCCGGCTAGCCCGGCACCCGCCAGGTGGCATCCTGACTAGGTGGGGCTGATATTCCGGTTGGTCGAGCTGCTGCTGGTCATCGTGCCGATCGCCGGCGCGCTCTATGCCGCGTTCCGGGGTATCTCCGCACTCACCAAACGGCAGAACGAATCTGAGCAGACCCCACCACCCGCACCCCGCGGCGAGCCGAAAAGCCAAGCGGCACAATGGCGCACGATCACCCGCGTGATCGACGAACACAACCGGACCGACACCCGCTGGCTGGACTACGAGCTCGACGCCGCCAAGCTGCTCGACTTTCCGGCGATGACCGACATGCGCGATCCGCTGACGGTGGCCTTTCACCGGGCCAAACTGCGCGCGGAGCTGCTACGGCCGGGCAAGGCCGAGGACTTGCTCGACGATCCCGAAGCGATGCGGCAGTATCTCGAGGCCGTCGAGGCCTATGTGACCGCGTTCGACGCCGCCGAGAACGAGGCCCGGCGGCGTCGGCGCAGCGACTTCTCCCGCGCCGACCAGCAGCGGATGACCCGGGCTCAAAGCCTGCTGCGCGTGGCCGCCGATCGCGGTGCCACCCCGCAGGAGCGGGGGCGGGCTTACGAGTTGGCCCGCGCCGAGCTCAACGGACTGCTCGTGCTGCCCGACCGGACCACGGCCGCGCTCGAGCGGGGCATTGCCGGGGAGCTCGACGGGTAGCACGCCGCGTATCGCCATTGACAGATCATCGCACATGCGTTCGAATGAATGGATGCGGTGGAGCGGCCAGGGGATAGCGGTCGACGATGGCGCGCTGCCCGGTCTGCAGCGGATCGGCTTGGTCCGCAGCGTGCGTACGCCGCAATTCGACGGCATCACCTTCCACGAGGTGCTGTGCAAGTCGGCGTTGAACAAGATTCCTGCCGCCTCGATGCTGCCGTTCCGGTACACCGTCAACGGCTACCGCGGCTGTTCGCATGCCTGCCGGTACTGCTTCGCCCGGCCCACCCACGAGTATCTGGAGTTCGACCCCGGCGCGGATTTCGACAGCCAGATCGTGGTGAAGACCAATGTCGTCGACGTGCTGCGCCGCGAGCTGGGCCGCCCGTCGTGGCGCCGGGAAACGGTGGCGCTGGGCACCAATACCGATCCGTATCAACGGGCCGAGGGGCGCTATGCGCTGATGCCGGGCATCATCGGTGCGCTCGCGGCTTCGGGCACACCGCTGTCGATCCTCACCAAGGGCACGCTACTGCGCCGAGATCTGCGATCTGATCGCCGATGCGGCACAACAGGTTCGGTGTCGGTCGCGATCTCGCTGGCCGTCGGCGATCCCGATGTGCACCGCGATGTCGAACCTGGCACCCCGTCGCCGCAAGCCCGGCTCGGGCTGATCGCCGCCGTACGCGAGGCCGGACTGGACTGCCACGTGATGGTCGCGCCCGGTGCTGCCGCACCTGACCGACTCGGCCGAGCATCTCGACGGCCTGCTCGGCCAGATCGCCGCGGCGGGGGCCACCGGCGTCACGGTGTTCGGCCTGCACCTGCGCAGTTCGACGCGCGGCTGGTTCATGACCTGGCTGGCGCGCTCACATCCCGAACTGGTTGCGCCCTACCGTCAGCTGTATCGGCGCGGGGCCTACCTGCCTGCCGAGTACCGCGACATGCTGCGCCGGCGGGTGGCGCCGCTGGTGGCCAAGTACGGGCTGGCCGGCGACCACCGGCCGGTCGCCCGCGGCCGCGCAGGCCGCCGTCGCCCAACCCGAGCCGCAGCTGATGCTGTTCTAGCCGCGGCGAGCCTGTAGCTATCGACGAGCCACCGCATCTCGCACTTTGTCTCGATACCTACAGCCTCGGCGACAGTTAGGTGCGCCCGCGCTTGACCTGATTGAACGGCACGCCCCGATCGGCGGCCAACTCGCGGGGGAAACCAAGGATGCGTTCGCCGATGACATTGCGGGCCATCTCGGTGCTGCCGCCGCCCAGCGAACCGGTCTGCCGGGACAGATACCGCACGCCGATTTCGAGCAAGGTCGGACAGCTCCCCGCCCTCGTCGACCACACCCGCGGTGCCGGCGATCGCCAGTGCGGTGTCGACCTCGAGTTCGGTGGTCTCGGCGTGGAACAGCCGGATCAGCGTGCCGGCATTCGGGCGGTAGTGAGCCGTTGCCGATGGCGCGGTCCACATGGTCGATCAGCTGGTCCTTGACGATCCGGCGCACCAGCGCGCGACCGGCGAGATCCTGGACGCGCCGGGTCATCGCCCTGTCCGGTGCGCCTCAGCCAGCGCCGACGTGGTCGGGCGGCATCTCGTTGGCGTTCTCCGCGCCGATGCCGCTGGCGAATTCCGATCCGCCGCCGACCGCGCGGCGTTCGTGGAACAGCTGGCGGGAGGCCACCTCCCAGCCGTCGTTGACCTCGCCGACGACGGCGTCGTCGCCGAGTTCGAGGCCGTCGAAGAACTCCTCGCAGAACTCTTCGTTGCCGTTGACCTCCTTGATCCGGCGCATCGTGATGCCGGGGCAGTTGAGCGGCACCAGGAACATGGTCAGGCCCTCGTGCTTGGGCACGGTCCAGTCGGTGCGGGCCAGCAGCAGGCCGTAGTCGGCGGCGAAGGCGCTGGTGCTCCAGTCTTGGCGCCGTTGACGACCCACTTGTCGCCGCGGCGGTCGGCCCGGGTGATGACCCCGGCGAGATCGGAGCCGCCGCTGGGTTCGCGGAGCAGCTGGCACCAGGATCTCGTCGCCGCGGATGGCGGCCGAGATGCGGTCGCGCTTCTGCTCTTCGGTGCCCATGTCGAGGATCGTCGCCGCGCAGATCGTGAACGTCGGGACGTTGAGGATCAGCGGCATCTCGTAGCGCGCGGCACTCGGCGTCGAACGCCTTCTGATACGCATGGTCCAGGCCCAGCCCGCCGTACTCGCGCGGGAAGCAGATGCCGGCGAAACCGCCCGCGTAGAGCCGCTTCTGCAGTTCGCGGGCCCGTCCCAGGAGCTTGCTCGGCGCGCGTCGGAGAACGGCGGGTTGTCGGGGTCGATGGCGCGGCATGTTCTCGGCCAGCCAGGTGCGGGCGCGCGCGGCGAAGTCCGCGACCGATTCGGCGGTGCCGGTCGAGATCCGGTCTCGGTCATGCGATGCCGCCTCCGGCTGCCTTGCTCAGCGCGTACACGGCGCGGTGGTGGTCTTCGGGCGATGCCGAACAGCGCGCGGTACAGCGCCACCCGGCGCAGGATACAGGTGCAGGTCGTGCTCCCAGGTGACGCCGATACCGCCGTGCAGTTGCACGCAGTCCTGCAGCATCACCGGGGCGCGTTCGGCCGACATAGGCTTTGGCGACGCTGACCAGCCAGGTCGGCATCGGCGCAGCGGTGTCGCCACCGCGGCGACGGCGCCCGCGGTGGTGGCCCGGCAGGCCTCGAACCAGATCTTCATATCGGCGAACCGATGCTTGAGCGCCTGATAGGACGCCAGCGGCCGGCCGAAGCTGTGCCGGTCGAACACCCACTGGTCGGTCATGGCGAGCACGGCATCCAGGATCCCGACGATCTCGGCGCACTGCAGCACCAGCGCGATCTGGCGCTGCCGCTCGATCATCGCCGCGGTCTGCTCGGCGGTGCCGACCGCGGCGGCCTCGTCGACCTCGACGCCGTCGAATTGCACTCGGGCATAACACTTCACCAGGTCGACGGAGTGCTGCGGCGTCGACGGTGACGCCTGGCGCGTCGGTGGGGACCAGGAACTGGCGAGTGGCTGCCGTCGAGTCGGCGACCACCAGGAGCGACGCCGCTGTCGGCGCCGGCCTCGACACGGTCCTTGACCCCGTCGATGCGGTAGCCGGACTCGGCGCGGGTGGCGGTGACACCGGGCTGCAGCGGGCGACAGGGCCGGCGCGGTTCGTAGACCGCCCAGGAGGCCACCGGTCTCACCGGAGACCAGGGCTTCGATGGTGTCTCGTGGCCGCCGGGCGCTTCGACGAGACCGGCCAGCACGATGCTGACCGGATGCAGCGGGCCGGGTGCGACGGTGTGGCCGATCTGTTCGGCGATCAGCGCGAGATCGGCCACACCGTCGCCGGAAACGCTGCCGCCGCCGAGCTCTTCGGGGACCAGCAGGCTGGCCCAGCCGAGTTCGGCGGCTCGCTGCCACCAGCGCGCTGTCGAATGAGATACCCGCGGCGTGCAGTTCGCGCACCCGGCTCAGCGATGCTTCCTTGTCCAGGAAGGCCTGCGTGGTCGATGCGAACAGGAACTGTTCGGGATTCGACGTCGGTCATGGCGTCGCTCGCTTTCCTCGATGCTACAACGTGCGCGTCGGGTTCGGCGCGCACGTTCGCAGAGATCGGTTAACGGTCAGGCCAGGACGAGCGCAGGCACGTCGGGCTTGTGGACGATCTTGTTGGGCACCTTGAACAGGTCGATCATGTTGCCGCCCATGACCTTTCGTACGCCCTCCTGGGTCGAGGCCGCTGCTCAAGGTCGTCGACCAGGTTGATCGGATCGGACAGGCCTTCCGGATGCGGCCAGTCCGAGCCGAAGATGACGCGGTCGATCCCGCACAGGTCGGCCATCTGCTTGAAGTCGTCCTCCCAGAACGGCGCGACGTAGACGCAGCGTTTGAACGCCTGGATCGGGTCCTCCGGGAACGCCTGCGGCATCTTCGTGAAGACGTCCTTGAACTGGTAGAACAGGTGGGCACCCAGGACGCGCCGTTCTCGACCGACAGGATGCGCAGATCGGGGTTGCGGGTCAGCGCGCCGTGGCAGACCAGCGCGGCCATGGTGTCCTCGATGGGCCGCTTGCCCATCGCGACCATCCGGAATGAGGTCGGCGCGAACGGCTTGAACTCGTCGCCGGGCTCCCAGTCGTTGAGGTACTCGGAGTAACCGCTGTCCGAGGCGTGCATCGACACCGGGATGCCGGCCTTGACGCAGGCGTCCCAGAACGGATCGAACTCCGGGCAGGCCCATGGAGCGGCTGCCGCGGTAACCGGGCACCGGTGCGGGCCGGACCAGGACGGTCTTGGCGCCGCGCTCCAGGCACCACTCGAGTTCTTCGAGGGCGCGGTCGACGTTGGCCAGGTTGATGACCGGGGTGGAGAAGATGCGGTCCTCGTAGTTGAACTGCCAGGTCTCGTACATCCACTGGTTCAGCCCGTGGACGATGTCGAGGATCAGGTCGGGGTCGTCCTTGAGGCGCTCCTCGACCAGGGTGGCCAGCGTCGGGAACATCAGCGTGTAGTCCAGGCCGAGGCTGTCGAGGACCTCAAGGCGCGCCGCGGGATCGCGGAAGGCGGGGATGGCCTTCATCGGCTTGCCCATCACCTCGCGGTAGCGTCTTGCCGCCGCTGCCGTGCCGGAAGTAGTCCTCCTGGGCGCCGGGCCGGGCGACCACCTCGAAGGTCGGGTTCGGGATGTAGTCGCTGACCACGTTGCGGACCATGATCTTGGTGCGGCCGCGGACGTCGATGTAGTCGATGACGCCCTTGCGGTGGTCCGGCAGGAATTGGGTCAGCGCTTCCTTGGGCTCGTAGAAGTGGTTGTCGGCGTCGAACACCGGATAGGGGAGATGGCGTGAGGGCATGGCGGCCTCCTGAGAGTCTGATTAGTGGATAACGGTAATGACGTTACCACGCGCAGAGCTGGGTAAACACATCGGTCTAAATGGTGGTCACCAGCGCAAACAGGTCAGGGGAGCAGGCCGCGCACGCAGAAGTCGTATATGTGCGCCGCGTCGATGGGCACGCCGTTGAGTTCGGCGCCCAGGCTGCGCAGCCGCATCGCGCCGAGCGCCGTCTGCATGATGATCGCGGCGGTGGTGTCGACTGCAGGTCGGCGCGGAACGTGCCCTCGGCGTTCCCGCGTCGAGGATGTCGCCGATCAGCTGATGCAGCGGGCGAGAGCACCCGGGAGAATTCCCGCGGCAGGGTCTCGGCGAGATGGTCGTTGTAGAACGTCAGGCCGCGATTGATGCTGTCCTGGTTGGTGGATTCGGCCGGCGCGCAGATCCGTTCGATCAACAACCGCATCGCGTCGGCGGCGGGCAGGCCGTCGGTCTCTTTGCGCCACTGTTTGGTGGACTCGGCCATGATCGTGTCGATCAGCGCCAGCAGCAGCTCGTCTTTGGTGGTGAAGTGCTGGTAGAACGACCGCAGCGAGGTCTTCGAGCGCTCGACGACCTCGAGCACGGTGAAGTCGGTGCGGCCGGTCTCGGCCAGAATCGCCAGCGCCGAGCGCATGAAGCGGCTCTCCCGGGGGTCCGGATCGGCGCTCAGCGCGTCGGGCGATCGTTCGTCGGCCTTGGCCATCGGGTCAGCTTATCGGTCGGGTTACAGTGACGAGAATGACGTTACCGTCTTGGCACACGACGAGGTGAGGGAACACATGGCTTCGAATCCGGCGCGAACACTGGACCGTGGCGGCCTGCTCGACCTCTTCGACATCCAGGCCGACGGCCAGGATCGCGTCATCGCCCAGACGGGCATCGCCGACGCCGACGAGCGGCAGGTGGTCGAGGGCACCCAGGTGCTCGCCCAGGCGATCGTGGCAGCGGCCAAGCGGTTCGAGGGCAAGTCAATTCGCTCGGTGCACAGTGTGTTCGCCCGCGCGGTGCTGGTGGGCCCGCCGGTGGTGCTGGACATCGACGTCGTCTCCGAGGGACGGTCGACGGCGTCCGCGATCATCACCGCCTCGCAGAACGACAAGCGCTGCATGACGATCACGGTGCTGGCCGACGTGCCCACCGCTGACGTGATCCGCCACCACCTGCCGCGCCCGGAGGTGGCCGGGCCGGATCAGTCCAATGTCTGCGAAATGCCGATGCAGGGACGGCAGCTGCAGCTGGTCGACGTCGTCGACATCAACAGCCCCGACGAGGTCGGCCCGCCCGAGGTGTACGCGTGGCTGCACTACGATCCGATCCCGACTCGCGATGATCTGGCCAAGGCGCTGATCGCCTACTTCACCGGGCATCTGGGCATCTCGACGACCATGCGCGCGCATGCCGGCATCGGCACCGCGCAGGCGCACTTCACCGTCTCGACCGCGCCGATGACGGTCACGGTGAGCTTCCACGAGCCGGTCAGCTGGAGCGGTTGGCTGCTCTACACCCACGAGAGCACCCAGGTCGGTGCCGGCATGTCCTACATCCGCGGTGCGATGCACACCAAGAGGGTGAGCTGATCGCGTCGTTCACCCAGGACGCGTTGATCCGCCCGCTGCGGACCACCGACAACGCGATCGCCGCCGAAGCCCGGATCTAGCCCGATGAGCCTGGTCGCCGGCCGCGGCCCACTCGGTCCGGACCGGGCCGGCTGGTTCTTTCGCCGGTGGCCGAGCCGATCGTCTACGTCGAGCCCCATCCGCGCCGGGTACAGGCGCTGCGCGACGGGCAGCTGGTCATCGACACCGAGAACGCGCTGCTGGTTCACCGGGCCGGGGCGCCGTTGAGCTATGTCTTCCCGGTCGGTGAAACAGCCGATCTGCCAACCGAACCCGAAGAGGTCGCGCCCGGCTATGTGCGGGTGCCGTGGGACGCCGTCGACACCTGGCTGGAGGAGGGGCGCACCCTGGTGCACTATCCGCCGAACCCGTATCACCGTGTCGATTGCCGGCCGACCCGGCGGCGGCTGCGCGTCGAGGTCGCGGGCATGTGCTGGTGGACACCGACGACACCATGATGGTGTTCGAGACAGCCTTGGCGCCAAAGCTTTACGTCGCGCCCGCGCACGTGCGCACCGATCTGTTGCACCCGACGGCCACGTCGAGCTACTGCAACTACAAGGGGTATGCGACCTACTGGGCCGCCGGCGACATCGAGGACGTGGCCTGGAGTTACGGCGATCCGCTACCCGAAACATCGCCCATCAAGGGCTATTTCAGCTTCGACCCGGAGCGGGCTGATGTCAGTGCCGAACTGCCTAGCCCAGATCCCCGGCCTTGAACGTGTCGCACTGCTTGGGGTCGCCGGTCTGGTAGCCGGTGGTGAACCACTTCTGGCGTTCGGCCGACGAGCCGTGCGTCCACTGCTCGGGGTTGACCCGGCCGGTCGCCTGCTTCTGAATCCGGTCGTCACCCACCGATGACGCCGCCGACAGGGCGTCGGCAATGTCCTTATCGCTCAACGGTTCCAGGTACGTCACGTCGGTGCCCGGCTGCTTGGTGATCGCGGCGTAATGCGCCCACACCCCGGCGTAGCAGTCGGCCTGCAGTTCGGTGCGCACACTGCCCCCGGTGGCGCCCTGCGCGCCCTGCTGCGCGCGGCCGAGCACCCCGAGCAGGTCCTGGACGTGGTGGCCGTACTCGTGGGCGACCACGTACTCCTGCGCCAACGGGCCACCGCTGGAACCGAATTGGGTCTTGAGGACGTCGAAGAAGTCGGTGTCGAAATAGGCGGTCTTGTCGACCGGGCAGTAGAACGGCCCGACATCGCTGGTGGCCGGTCCGCAGCCGGTTTGCACGCTGTCCTTGAACAGCCTCATCTTGGGGCGGGTGTAGCCCTTGATCAGCTGCGCCCACACCCCGTCGACGGAGTTGCCGGTGGCGACCACCCGGCACTCGACGTATTCGTTGGCGTCGGCGCCGGTCTTGCACTTGCTCAGGTCGTAGCCCGAGGACTGCTCGGCGCCGGGCGGCAAGGCCGGCTGCTGGCTGAGCACCTGGCCGGGGTCGACCCCGAGGAACAGCGCCAGCAGCACGATGACCAGGCCGCCGAGGCCGCCGCCGATGGCGATGCCGCGACCGCCCGCCCCCGCCGGTCGAGGTGGTGCTCGTGTCGATCTGCATACCTTCGTTGAAGGTCATGGCCGCTCCTCGAGATCGACACCCCAGCGCAGACAACCCGGCTCGTTCAGCTTGCCACACTACGATTCCGCCGTGTCCGTCGTCGCGGATCCGTCGACCGTGGTTTACACCTCCCTCGGCGCGCGTGCGCGGCACCACCGAAGGCGGCGTCGGGGTGTGGCGCGGCGTTCCCTACGCCGAGCAGCCCGTCGGGGACCGCCGGTTCCGGGCGCCCGTGCCACTGCAGCCGTGGTCGGGGGTGCGCGACGCCGTCGAGCACGGACCGATGCCGCCGCAGGGCCGCTCGTTCGTCGGCGGCGGCCGCGACGACCCGAAGATCCGCGACGAGGCCTGCCTGACTCTGACCGTGTGGTCGCCGCCGCACCCGGACGGCCATTGCCGGTCATGGTCTGGATTCCCGGCGGCGCGTTCGTCTACGGCGCCGGGCAGCTGCAGCTGTACAACGGCTCGCGGCTGGCCGCCAACGGCGACGTCGTGGTGGTCAACGTGACCTATCGGCTCGGCGTGTTCGGCGGATTCGAACTCGGTGACCTCGGCGCCGGATTCGCCGACAACCTGTGTCTGCGCGACCAGATCGCGGCGCTGCAGTGGGTGCAGGACAACATCGCCGCGTTCGGCGGAGACCCGCAGCGCGTCACCATCTTCGGTGAGTCGGCCGGGGCGACGTCGGTGCTGGCGCTGCTGGCCAGCCCCGCCGGCGAGGGCTTGTTCGCCCGCGCGATCGCGCAGAGTCCGGCGCTGCCGCTGATCGCCGACCGCGCCACCCGGGCGCGGCGGGCACACGAGTTCGTCGATGTCGTCGGCTCCGATCCGGCGGCGTTCCCGGTCCTGCCGCAGCGGGTGCTGCGCCGCGCGGCCGGTGAGATCCAGCGCCGCAGCGCCGCGACCAGCCCGACGCTGGCCTACGGGCTCACCTACGGCGTCGACCTGTTGCCGCGGCACCCGATCGAGGCGGCGCGGGCCGGTGCGGTCAACCCGGTGCCGCTGATCGTCGGCACCAACAGCCACGAGGCGTCGATGTTCGCCTGGTCCAAGCCGCCGATGCTGCCGACCACGCGTCGGAGTATCGACGCGTACTTCGCCCGGGTGGCGCCCGACGCGCGGGACCGGGTGCTGGCCGGCTATCCGGACTATCCGCGCCGGCGGGCGCAGATCGCGGTGGGCTCCGATGTCATGTTCGGGGCGCCGACGTGGGCGTTCGCCGACGCCTACAGTCCGCACGCGCCCACCCACGTCTACCGGTTCGACCACACCACCTGGACCCTGCGGATGCTCGGGCTCGGCGCCACCCACGGCAGCGAGATCGTGCACATCCAGCACAGCTACGGCTCGTATCTGGGCCGCAAGCTGCATCCGCTGGGCCGGCGTGTGCAGCCCTCGGTGGGCCGCCGGATGCAGCGCACCTGGCTGGATTTCGCCACCCACGGCGCGCTCGACGACTGGCCGCGCTACGACACCGCGCGGCGGCGCACCCGGGTCATCCAGTCGAACCGCGACGTCTCCGTCGACGATCCCGACGCGCAGCGCCGCGAGGCCTGGGTCGGGCTGTACTAGCTCAGCCGTAGCGCTTGTCGGTGTACCGGCGCAGGTTGGCCAGGAACCACTTGAACGACAGGTTCATCAGCGGGCCGCCCACCACCAGGCCCAGCCGGGCCGGCCCGTTGGCCTTCTGCGCCATGGTCCAGGTCAGCCGGCAGCCGCCCGGTGTTTCCACCACGCTGTACTCCTCGGCGAACGCGGCGACGACCTTGTTCGAGCAGGTGTTGAACCGGAAAGCCATGTAGCTGAACGGCTCCCAGGCCAGGAACTCCTCGTCGCCGACCAGCCCGCCGAGCATGTCGACGGTGCGGGTGGTGCCGACGCCGTACGGCTTGGGGCTGGTCCAGGTGACCTTGGTGATGACCTTCGCCCACTGCGGCCAGGACTCGGCGTCGGCGAGGACGTCGAACAGCTGCTCGGGCGTGATGGCCAGGTCGACGCTGTTGGAGAAGCGGGACGGCGCGCTCTTGATGCAGTCCAGATCGACGCGCTCGCAGGGATACATCGTGGTCATCGGGCTACCTCCGCGCTGACCATACACCGAGGTGACGAATGTCCGGTCGGGTCCACCTCTAGACTGAGCCCTCGATTTCCATTCCTCTGATCTTCAGGGAGATTTTCAGTGCTGCGCAGTCACGCCGCCGGTTCGTTGCGGGCCACCGATGCCGGACAGACGGTGACCCTGGCCGGCTGGGTGGCCCGCCGGCGCGACCACGGCGGCGTCATCTTCATCGACCTGCGCGACTCGTCCGGGGTGTCCCAGGTGGTGTTCCGCGATGCGGACGTCTTGGCTCAGGCGCACCGGCTGCGCGCCGAGTTCTGCGTCGCCGTCGAGGGCGTCGTCGAGGTCCGCCCCGAGGGCAACGCCAACGCCGAGATCCCCACCGGCGAGATCGAAGTCAACGCGACCTCGCTGACGGTGCTGGGGGAGAGCGCCCCGCTGCCGTTCCAGCTCGACGATCACGCCGGCGAGGAAGCCCGGCTGAAGTACCGCTACCTCGACCTGCGCCGCGACGGTGGCCCCGGCGACGCGATCCGGTTGCGCTCCAAGGTCAATGCGGCCGCGCGCTCGGTGCTGGCCGATCACGACTTCGTCGAGATCGAGACCCCGACGCTGACCCGCTCGACGCCGGAGGGTGCGCGCGATTTCCTGGTGCCCGCCCGGCTGCAGCCCGGCTCGTTCTACGCGCTGCCGCAGAGCCCGCAGCTGTTCAAGCAGCTGTTGATGGTCGCGGGCATGGAGCGCTACTACCAGATCGCGCGCTGTTACCGCGACGAGGATTTCCGCGCCGACCGCCAGCCGGAGTTCACCCAGCTGGATATGGAGATGAGCTTCGTCGACGCCGACGACGTCATCGCGGTCTCCGAGGAGGTGCTGCGGGCGGTGTGGTCCATGATCGGCTACGAACTGCCGACGCCGATCCCGCGGATGTGTTACGCCGAGGCGATGGGACGGTTCGGCTCCGACAAGCCCGACCTGCGCTTCGCCGTCGAGCTCGTCGAGTGCACCGAGTACTTCCAGGACACGCCGTTCCGGGTGTTCCAGGCGCCCTACGTCGGCGCCGTCGTCATGCCCGGCGGGGCGTCGCAGCCGCGCCGGACGCTGGACGGCTGGCAGGAGTTCGCCAAGCAGCGCGGGCACAAGGGGCTGGCCTACGTGCTGATCGGCGAGGACGGCGACGCTGAGCGGCCCGGTCGCCAAGAACCTGTCCGACGCCGAACGTGACGGCCTGGCCGCGCACGTCGGCGCCAAGCCGGGGGACTGCGTGTTCTTCGCGGCCGGCGCTGCCAAGGGTGCTCGCGGCGCTGCTGGGTGCGACCCGCATCGAGATCGCCAAGCGGCTCGACCTGATCGATCCGGACGCGTGGGCGTTCACCTGGGTCGTGGACTGGCCGCTGTTCGAGCCGGCCGACGAGGCGACCGCCGCCGGCGATGTCGCGGTCGGTTCAGGGGCCTGGACGGCGGTGCACCACGCCTTCACCTCGCCGAATGCCCGAGTCGGAGGCCACGTTCGACACCGATCCGGGCTCCGCGCTGGCCAACGCGTACGACATCGTGTGCAACGGCAACGAGATCGGCGGCGGATCGATCCGTATCCACCGCCGCGACGTCCAGGAGCGGGTGTTCGCGATGATGGGCATCGATCACGCCGAGGCGCAGGAGAAGTTCGGATTCCTGTTGGACGCCTTCACCTTTGGCGCGCCGCCGCACGGCGGTATCGCGTTCGGCTGGGATCGCATCGTCGCGCTGCTGGCCGGGGTGGACTCGATCCGCGAGGTGATCGCGTTCCCGAAGTCCGGCGGTGGGGTCGACCCGCTGACCGATGCCCCGGCCCCGATCACCGCGCAGCAGCGCAAGGAATCCGGAATAGATGTCAAGCCCGAGAAGCTGGACAAGCCATGACCTCCCCTGACGCCTCGTTCATGAACGATTTCAACACCAACATCGTCGACGAGTTCCGGTCGAACGCCGGTGTCGTCGGCGGGCCTTTTGAGGGCCGCCCGCTGTTGCTGCTGCACACCACCGGGGCGAAGTCCGGCAAGCAGCGGATCGCGCCGCTGGCCTACTTCACGGTCGACGGCAAGATGATCATCATCGGTTCGAAGGCCGGCGCGGACACCAATCCGGACTGGGTGCACAACCTGCGGGCCAACCCCCGGCCCACATCGAGATCGGCACCGATGCCTACGACGTGGTCGCCCGCGAGTTCTCGCGCGAGGAGCGGGACGAGGCCTACCCGAAGGTCGTTGCGGAAGCCCCCGGGTTCGGCGAGTACCAGGCCAAGACCAGCCGGGTCATCCCACTGTTCGAACTGACCCGGGTGTAGCGGGCGAATCCGCCCGGTTTTTCCACCAGCTGGTTCGGTTGCGGAGTACCTTCCTGTATATCCAACCGTAGGGGGGTCTGGTGCGCAGTCGGTGCTTGCTGTGGCTGTCGATGATCGGTGTTGCGGGCGGCTTGGTGATCGCGGCGCTCACGGGTTGCGGTAGCGCCGTGGCCGACGCGGGTTCGCACGCCCAGGGCGGTACCGCTTCGGCCGCGAAGCACGACGCCGCCAGTCGGCAGGCGCGACCGTCCGCAGTGGCGTCAGCCAAAACGCGCGGGACGGCCGTCACCCAACACCGAGTAGCTGACCGGACCCAACGCCGGGCGAAGGCAGCGGCCTCCACACCGGTGGCGCCGATCGCGAAACCTACAGTCGCCGCGGCGCGGCCGACACCGGTCAGCGTGGCCGCGCGGCCGACACTGGTCAACGTGGCGGCGCGGCCGACCGTCATCAACGTCCTCGGCACGCTCGCGTTCCGGGTCTTCGAGGCGTTCGAGAACGCGATCGTCGGTCCGCCAAGAGTGCCGCCGAACAGCAACGTCGAAGTCAGCTCAGCCCCTCTGGTGATCGACTGCGGACCCGGGGTGACCGTCAAAGCCGACTGGTACTTCCCGACGACGGGTCCACCGCCGACCAGGCTGATCCTCTTCGGTCACGGTTGGCCCGGTACAGTCGGCGATGTACGACTACACCGCGGCAGCCTTGGCCGAACGCACCCACAGCATCGTCGTTGCCCCGACGATCTCCGGTAATTTGTTCGACTGTTACGGCTGCCAGATCGGCGGTGAACAGATGAGTTTCGCTGTCGCCCAACTCTTCCTGGGTGATCGTGCCGCGTTGACCGAGAGTGCGCGGCTGGCCTCCGGCGATCCGGAGCTGGTGCTACCCGACCAGTTCGTCCTGGCGGGTCATTCAGCAGGCAGCCTGCTGGCCGTCGATAGTGGCGGATTCTTCGAGCAGCTGGCCGGTCCCGACGAGCGTGACAATCTGGTCGGGGTTCTGCTGTTCGACACCGATTCGGTGGGTGGAGCGTTGGCGCGTGGGCTGGGCAACATCCCCGACACGGTTCCGGTGTACAGCATCTCTGCCGCGCCGAATCTGCTGAATTCCTACGGCGGCGGCAGCCAAGTGTTGGCCCAAGCTCGTCCTGACCAGTTCATCGGTGTCGAACTGGTTGGTGGCACGCACGCCGACTCACTGCAGAGCAGTAACCCGCTGGTGCAGTTCGGGGGACAGCTCGCAGGCGGTGGTCTGGCCTCTGCTCAAAATGCTCGTGCCGTACAGGATCTCGCGGTCGGCTGGATCAACGACTGGTTCGCGGGCACCCACGACGGCATCTACGGCGACTTGGGTTCGACCATCGACATACCTACGACGGCCGGCATCGCGCGCGCACACATCCTGCCGGTGCCCGCGGTGTCGCTCGACTTCTTTCAGTCGCTGTCGCTGAAGTTGCTCGAATCACTGGTGCTGATCAAGGCGTTGCAGGTCTGCGCGGCTCCGATCGACATCTCGGGTGCCGCGCAGGCCTTGAGCGCGTGCTCGGTCTGAGCCGCAACCGTTTACCCCGCCTGAGTCGCTAGGGGTTCGGCCACATCGGGCAGAGCTGCTTGACCCAATCGTTGAGCGGGTACGCCGATGCGGAGTTGTCGGGATCGTCGGCCTGCGCGCCGAGAGTGGTGACAAAGTGCTCGATGGCGTTCCTCACCGGGTCGGGAGGATTGTACTTTTCGAGTGAGTCGGCGGCTGCGCGCGCTTTCTCGGAAGTGTCGGCGACCATCAAATCGTCTTTATCGCTGCTGATGTCCCAGCAGGTGTCCGTGTCCAACGCCCCAGCCTGAGCTGAGGTCGTGGTCGGCGCCGACGATGTGGTGGATGTCGTAGCTGCGTGGCAGGAGAATTCGTCGGCGTCGGCGTCGTCGAGGTCGACGTCGATCCCGAGGGCGAGTGGTTGCTCGAGCACCCCGCCGCGATCAATGCGACGGCCATCATCCCTGCGAGAGGAACCCGGCGTAGTTGCATCGGCAAAAGTATTGTCCAGCCGGCGGCACTTCGGCGTGTTTTCCGCGCCGAAATAGCTTAGTTCAGGATCGGGCAGATCCCCTTGAGCCAAGCGGTGATCGCGTTCCGGTTGGCATCGAGATCGGCATCGGTGGGCTGCGCGCCGACCGTCGTGACGAAGTGCTCGATGGAGGCTTTCACCGGGTCGGGCGGACTGTACTTCTCCAGCGCGTCGGCAGCGGTGCGCGCCTTGTCGGCGGTACTGGCCACCATCAGAGAGTCTTTGGAGCCGCCGATGTCGTAGCAGGTGTTGTTGTCCAAGGCCCCGGCCGCCGCGGACGACGAGGTCGGTGCCGCCGTGGGTTGTGCGCTGGTTGGCGTGACAGACGCACTCGAGGATGGCGTCGAGCTCGAGGTCGATTCCGAGGACGAGTCGTTGCTCGAGCACCCCGCTGCGATCACTCGAGAGCCACCATGCCCACGATACAAAACCGTTGAGGTTGCATCGGCACGAGT
>CAWCSY010000006.1:0-908052 GCA_963798355.1 uncultured Microthrixaceae bacterium
GCCCTCACTGGTAGACCCACCCCTCCGGCCGCCCGATGTAGCGTCCGGTGGCCGAGGAGTGAGGATGCGCAGTCCCTCATCCTCTAACCCACCCCGAAGCCGGAGCTGGTCGCCCAGGAATCCGCCGCACCGTGCGCTCGGCCAAACCCCGCTCGCGCCAGAGTCTGCCGGCTGCCCCTGATCTCGCTGCCGGCGTCGCTCACCCCTGTCAGTTGCTGTCTCGCAGTCCTTGCCGCCGCTATCCGGCGGTCCCGCTCCAATCGGGCGTCCTGCGGTCAACCCAGATCGCCACACACAGAAAATCACCACAGGTGTGCACGATCTTTTCGTCCCGTCCGCTTATTCTTGGAGGGTGCCCCGAAGGATCGCTCCTCAGCAGGCCCCGCTGCCGTTCGCTGCTGATCCCGAAGCGCCTGGGACCGAGAATCCTACGTCGACAGGCCGAAATCGAGCCCCCGCCGAGGTCGACCCAGGGTTTGGACGAGCGAAGCGGAACGGAAACGCGCGCTACCGGGAGCGACTCGCCGCGGACTACGCCGAGCCAGAACGCCTCCGTCGCGAGCTCCGCACCGAACGAAAACAGTCGCCGATCAGGAGCGCAAGCTGGCCCAGCTCGACCGAATCCTCCGCGACTCGCGTGCCGAACGAGCGGACCTTGTCGGCCGCCAGGCCGGCCTGGAGGCCGCCATCGCGGATCTTGAAGCGCAGGTCGAGCTCTGGCGAACACAGGCCGGCTCAATCGAAAAACGGCTCGATGAGGAACGAGAACGAGCACGAAAGCTGGAGTCGCCGACGCTGTCGCCGCGTCGGAAGGGAGCGCGACAGCTTCCCGATCTGCGCCTCCAGCAGGGTGGAAGCCGTCCCCAACCGCCACCGGTCCGGCGACGCGATTAGGCGCTCTCCTTGGCCGTCACCGTGGGGCCCGGACGTCCGTTCGCACCGTGGGTGGGGCAGCGCTTAGCTTCCGTCAATCAGCTCGTGAGCTCCGTCGTGTGTGCTCGTGGCCGTCTCCGCGAGCACCTCGGCGAAGAACGTGTCGAGTCGGGTGAACAGAGCGAGGAACGCCTCGAGGTCGTCGGGTGCTCCGGCGTACACGGCTTCGGACATCTGGCGGTGCAGTTCGTTGACGCCGTTGGCGACGATGACGCCGGTTGGGGTCACCCGTACGACGCGTGCCTTGGCGTTGTCAGGCGGGTGTTCCACGGTGACCAGGCCTCGGGCTCGCATGCGGGCGAGCGCCTGGGAAACAGCTGAACGGCTGACGCCGATGCTGTCGGCGAGGTCGCTGGGGGAGATCTCTCGCCTGGCTGCGATCAGGTGGCAGACCTCGGCCTCGACCATGGTGAGTTGGTCGCCGGTTCCGTAGTCGCGTGCGAGCCGGCGATTGCGTTGGACCTTGTCGAAGACGCGCAGCATGGCGGTCGTCACTGCTGCTTCGAGCTCCTCCCGCTTGTGGTTGTCGTCCACGCCTACCTCCACGTCTTGACCGACCCTAGCAATCTGCGCAATAGTGAAGGAGATAAATCATAAACGTTCTTCACTATGAGTCCTGCTCGTCGGCTTTGGCCCGTGGGCGAGTGCCCCGAGCGGGGACGTCGGAAGGTCGTCCGCGTTCATGGCCACGGGGGTGGACGCGACCTGAGACGAATCGACGAGCAGACACCCGACGCAACCTCGAAGGACCGGTTCGGCCCACCGTGTTCCTTCAGGCGCAGCTTCACGTCTCACACAAGGGGGAATCAATTCATGACCGTCACTGCCAGCCAGGGCAGTGAGGTGGAAGCGCCCGATCGGCGCGGCCTCTCATCGCTTCAGAAGTCGCTCATCGGCGTCGTTGTGTTCTACTTCGGCACGGTGCCGGTGTTCTGGTATCTCGAGGAACACGTCGGCGTATCGCACGCTATTGCGTCGAACACCATGACCGTTCTTCACGTGATCGGCTTCATCACGGCATTGGCGTTGCCATGGTGCCTTCCAGATCAACGTCGGCGAACCAGGTCCGAACGGTTGGACGGGATGGTGATCGTGTGGATCTTCATCTGTCTCATACCGCGGTTCATCTGGGAACTCCCGTGGCTGCTCTTCCTCGACCAGATCCGGGAAGGGGTCCTCAGTGGGTCGCTCTGGACCTACATGTGGTCGCCGTACCTTCTCGGCGGCGATGCTCGTTACCTCAACGGCGATCCGCTCGTCGTCACTCTCGAATGGATCGCCCTGTTCGTCGGACTGTTCGAAACATACGCGATCGTGCAGTTCTTCCGGAACGGGAAGCGGTTCACCAACAACCAACTCTCGTTCATCATGGGCGGCATGATCGTTGAAGTTCTCTTGCCGGCCGTCTACTTCGGCGTGGAAATCGCCAGCAAGCAGAACAGCACGGCGAGCGCGGCGGATCTCTGGATCAAGTTCATCCTTCTCAATCTTCTGTGGTGCACGATGCCGCTCGTGACGTACTTCTGGGGCGTTCGCCGTCTGGCGAGCCAGAACCTCTCGGTGAGGTTCTAGCCCGATGGATCTCACGTCAAGAACATCTGAACGCAAATGGGTCCGCACCGTATTGGGGTTCGCCCTGATCGCCCTCGGTCGCTGACCGCGTGCGGAGGAAGCAGCTCGAGTGACGCGACCAGCTCCGCTCCGGGCACTGCGGCAGGGAGCGCGTCCGAGGTCGGGCGCAACCTCGTCGACGGTGGTGACCCTGTCGATGGCGGCTCGCTGGTCGCGGCCGTCACGGCCGAGACCGACGGCTGGAACCCCCACCGCAACCAATGGGCGACCTGGAGCGCCTTCGTCGGGTCTTCGTTCCTCGAACCGCTCGCCAAACTCAACGAAGACGGCACCGCCGGCCCATGGTTGGCGGACTCGTTCACGCCGAACGCCACCTTCGATGAGTGGACCCTGGCCCTCCGCCAGGGCGTCACCTTCCAGAACGGCGAACCGTTCAACGCCGCAGGCCGTCAAGGCGAACATCGATGACGCGCTCTCCGCGCCGCTCTCGGGCATCGCACTCAAAGGGCTGATCACCTCGACAACCGTCGTCGACGCCTCCACCGTCAAGGTGAACCTCGACCGGCCTTGGGCATCGTTTCCGACCAGCTTCCTCACCAGCCAGGTCGCGTTCATGATGGCGCCGGCCATGCTCGCCCAACCCGACGGCGGTCAGAACCACCCGATCGGCACCGGACCCTTCACGTTCGACGACTGGACCGTAGGAACGAAGGTCAAGACCTCACGAAACGACAACTACTGGCGGCCCGGCGAACCGCACCTCAACGAGCTCGACTTCCTCGTCATCGGCGATTCGGTCAGCCAGATCGACGCGCTGCGGTCCGGCGATGTCGACATGATCACCACCCAGGATCCCGAAGCACCGAACAAGCTCGGCGACTCCTACCAGATGGTCAAGAACTGGACCACAGAACCATCCATGGTCGTCACCAACACGCTGCCCGAGGTCAACGGCGCCCCCAACCCTCTCGCCAACCAGCACGCACGGCTCGCCTTGGCCTACGCGACCGACCGGGCGTCCCTGGCCGCTCAGTTCGGTGCCGGCGTGGTCAGCCCCACCTCACCGTTCTCGCCCGGCAGCGTCTGGGGGCAACCCACCGACCAGAACGGCTATGTCGACTTCGACCTCGAAAAGGCCAAGAACGAAGTCGAGCTCTACAAACAAGACACAGGAGGCAAGGACCTGAGCCTGACGCTCACCGGTGAAGCCGCCACCACCGGCCAACTCGTACAGGTCCTCCAGCAGCAATGGCAAAACGCCAGCATCCACACCACCCTCGAGACTCTCGAATCAGCCGCCTTCATCTCCCAAGTCGTCGTCGGCAAGTTCCAACTCGCCGTCTTCCCGATCTACACCGCCCCTGACCCTGATCAGAACTACTTCATCTGGACCTCCACCAACGTCCACCCCGAAGGCGAGCTCAGCATCAACTTCGCGCACCTCAAGTCCGACGTCATCGACAAGGATCTCGAGATCGGACATGCGAACCCCGACCACGACGCACGCAAAGCCGGCGTACGCCGACCTGGTCAAGGAGCTCAACCGGAACGCCGTGAACATCTGGCTCTACTGGGCCACCCACACACTGGCCGCCTCACCCCGAGTCGGCGGCCTCCAAGCAGTGACCAAGGTGCCCTGGGCCAACCACGACCCCAAGCTCTGGTGGGGCCAGATCTGGGTCGCCCCCAAGTGAGCCGACGGCTGACGACCGCCAAGCCCTTGTCCGCGCGACTCCTCCTAAAGACGATTCGCACTGATGACGCGTGAGTCCCTGGCCGATGGCAGGAGCCAGGCAGACGACCCCGAAGCCACGAGCCCGCATGGGCCACGAGCCGCCGATCGGAGCCTGCTCGGGCTCACTGCGGTGCCCGGGATCGAGGGACAGTTCTCCGTCCTGGTGGAGCCGCACCTCTGCCGCGTCGACGGACGCTTCTATGGCGGAGCCGCCCTGGCCACCGCCATCGCCTCGAGCGAGGCAGCCAGCGGACGGTCGGCCCTTTGGTTCACGACTCAACTGGCCGGCCAAGCCGAGCTAAGAGAACGAATCCACGTCGAAGTTCGCTCCGTCGCTGCCGGAAAAACCGTCACCCAGATGATCGTCACCGGGACCGTAGGCGATCGGCTGATCTTCCAGGCGCTCGGCGCGACCGCAACCCCGGCACGGCAAGGCATGAGCGACCAATGGGGCTCGATGCCGCAGATCGCCTCGCCAGAGGACTGCGAATCGCTGGCTGATCGCATCCCCGCCTCCATGAGCACCGTCGGACACCAACTCGCCTGCGAACAACGCCTCGCCCCACCCCCGAAGACGGGCTCGACTCGGTCGGGCGCGTCGCAGCATGGGCCCGGCTCACCGGCCGCTGGGCGACCGATGAATGGTCGAGGTCTCCTGCAGTGCTCGGATATCTGGCCGACCTCGTACCGCTCGCCATCAGCGAGGCGGCCGGCGTCGCCGGTGCCGGCACCAGCCTCGACAACTCGTTGCGAGTGGGCAAGTCGGTCTCGTGCGACTGGGTGCTGCTCGACATCGACCCGCAAGTCGCGGTCGACGGCGTCGGCCACGGCCACATCCGAATCTGGTCACCCGACGGCGAGCTGCTCGCAGTGGGAGGTCAGACCGCTCGAATGTTCACCTACGACGACTTCGTGGCGAGGTTCGAAGGGCGACACCCACACCGACCTCGAGGTCACCGGGAAGCTGGGACAACGCATGCTGGAAGGTCCGAGCTGACACCGGATTGACACCGGACCTGGCGGTTCCGGTGTCAATTTCCGGCTCCACGGGCTCATTCGTGAGCTATATGTGCTGGTAGAGCCGCTGCTGCGACAAGCGGACCCGCTTACAAGGAGGGGGTCGGGGGTTCGAGTCCCTCAGCGCCCACCCGTTGTCAGAAATTCAACGTTTTGGCCTGGTCAGGTCCCGGATCGCGTGTCCGATCGCTCGGACCGGTTCGTCTTCTCTTTCAAACCCCGTCCGGTACCCGCCGGGTCTTCCCCGCTCATGCTTGAGGGCTTGCTCCGCGACCCGGTCCAAACGGGCGCTCGCTCGTTGTTTCGTGAGTGTCACGTTCCGGGTGATCGTCGGACCTCCGCTGGCGGGATTCGCGGATGGGATGTCCTACGGTCGGCTCGTGTGTTGTACAGGGTCCGCCCCGTTGTGTGGGCTTGGCACCCTTTCAGGGAGAACGGCTGATCTCGGACCAGTCCAGCGGCGAGGCCGGGCAGGGGGCTGAGCCCTTTGAAGGAGAGTTTGCGGACGGGTCCGAAGGCGAATCGGTCGCCCGCTCGCGGTTCAGCTGGCGGCCGCCGGCGATGTTGAATGCACGAACGGCCAGCAGAGCGCGCGGGCGACCCTTGCCAACCACACCAGCCCGCGCTCAGGTGACATCGATGGGGGACTCAGCCCTCGAGGGCAGGGGCAACGTTGGAGAAGGCGTCGATCCGGTCGCGCTCGACCTGACGTGTGTCGGCGTGCCAGGCGCCCTTGGCCAGGTAGTCGTCTGCGAACTCCGCCTTGACGGCCCCCGCCTCGTCGAGGAGCCACACCGGTGCCATGCGGCGGGGCACGGTGACCACGCCGGGGTCGTCGTAGGTGCCGAACGCCTTGTCCCACACCGGGCTCGTCACACCGAAGTTGCGCATCGGCGCTCCGAAGTGGTGGTGCAGGTGGTTGCGACGGGCCCAGCGCCCGTAGCGGTGGCGTGGCGGATGCGTGTGGGTGCGCCGATGCGCTACCTCGTAGCCGAAGTACATCGAGAGCAGCCCGGCGGTGAAGGCCGTGGCCCAGCGCCGGCCCGCGAGCGCGGCGGCGGCGGGGTAAGCGACCGCCGTGGTGGCGGTCGCCGATGCCAGCTTCTTCGAGGTGGGCGAGAAGTAGGTGACGTCGGCGTGGTGCTTCAGGTGCTCGACCGAGGCCAGCCCTCGCCCGCGGAGCTCGTGCATGAGGAAGCGGTGCAGGCCGTACTCCGCCGCCGTCCAGGACGCGACCCCGATCAGAACGGCGGCCCCCCGAGATTGGATGATCCTCACCCCTCCAGGATCGCAGGTCCGAGAGGAGCTTGCCGACGGTTCAGTTGAACGGTGGTTGAGGTGGTCATCCTGGTGCCGGCCATCCGCGCCGCGGACGGATCTGGCAATCGCCCTCTTCGCCACCCTGTACGCCGAACAGAACGAGCTCGACCACCAAGCCCTCAACCCCGCCATCACGAGCGGACGAATGACTGCCCAAACCGACACCTGACCGGGCGAGGCAGGACTTGGGGCTGCGCCGACGACGGCCTCTCGCGACACTGGCCGCCGAACCTGATCGAAGATGACGGTGTCGCTCGCAGTGGCCAACCCGAGTTCGGCGACGTGGCTCGCGTCGTGGCCCGCTCCGCTCATCGAGGCCACGAGCCGAGGTGACAGGTTGGCGTCGAGCAGGAGCCTCATGCCGGACGGGCGACTGGGACCTCACGCTCGTTCACGACGATTGACGCGTACTCGAGCGCCGCGAGCACATCGTCCCGCTCCAGGTACGGGTAGTCGCCGACCACGTCCTCGAAGCTGAGGGCCACGAGCTGGTGGAGGAGGCTTCCGAGCAGGCGGTGATTACCAGGAGCGGGCCTTGCGTGCAGACGGAGCATCATTGAGGGAGATCGTCGCCACACTCGACGCCGAGGGCATCCCATCGAAGCGAGGAGCGTACTGGTCGCCGTCGGCAGTCTCTCGAGTGCTCGATGCCGGGGCGCGCGAGAAGGCTCGGGCCGGTGTGGCGCGTGGCCGCGATCAGAAGCGGGCGATTTTGCTCTCGTAGCTGGGCGGTCGCGACTTCGATCCCGTGATGCCTAGGAGTCGGTTGCCGATAGTCCAGGCTTGGTGACCGCCACTATCAGGGAACGGGCGACGAGCCTCTCGGTGGCGCGCGGCTTCGGCACTTATCCGCCGCATCCGTCAGCTCAGATGGCGGAGCATTTACAAGCCGCTGTTTCGCCGCTGAGGGTCCACAGCGCCCGGCTGTGTACGGTCCTGGCCATGCCCGACTTCCCCGACTACGACCCTGCCTTCGCCGACCTGGCCGTCGGCTATCGCGAGCCCGAGGGTCTGAGCGCGTTCCTCGGCATCGAGACGATCGAGATCGGCCCCGGCCGCATGCGATGCAGCCTCGCGGTCCGGCCCGATCTGATGAACCCATTCGGCACCATGCACGGCGGGGTCGTGTCCGCCCTGGTCGACCACGTGCTGGGTGCGGTCTGCTATCCCGTCATCGCCAAGGGGGCGTGGGCGGCGACGACCGAGTTCAAGGTGAACCTCCTGTCCCCGGTGCGAGAGGGCACGGTCAACGCCGCGGCCGAGATCATGTCGATGACGAAGAGCACAGCGGTCGTGCGCATCGACGTCACCAACGGTGAGCGGGCGGTGGCCCTGGCACAGGGGACGGTGACAATCAAGGCGCCGCGAACCTGATCCCTGCCGAAGTGCCCGCGGCGTACTCCGCTCGCCTGCGCCCAGGACAACCCCGCCGTCGAGGCGAGCACACATGCCGGTAGTCGCTCGGGGCATCACCGCCAGGTCCATCGACGCCTCCGGTGTCACTCTGCTGCTCGGCCCGAAGGAGGCGCACACTCGGCTCAGCTGGGCCTGTCTCGAAGGAGTCGTGGCGTTCCTCGCCGGCCGGAACTGAGTCGACCTCGGCGGCCGGTTCGACACCGCAGCCGACCCCTCCACGCTCGACGGCTTCCTCGAGGGCCAACTCAAGCGAGCCACCGCCGGGCGGGTCGCGATAGTGCTGGAGCCCGCGGGCGTGGTCGAGATCGATCGGTGCCGACCCGCCAAGGTCCGCCTTGCTCGGCTCGTCCGACTGGACGTCGTCGCAGCACGTTCGTCAGCCGCGATCCCAGCTGGGACCACGAGCGATGAGGCGTTCAAGTCCGATTCCCGGATGTCTTCAGCGCCCTTGCAGGCCCCCGAGCGACGCCTCATGGCCGGAAGGGGCTCAGGTCGAAGGCAACGTTGCCCCTGGACGGTTCACGTGTGGGTTTGTACAGGGTGCGCCCATCTGGGCTTGGCGTCCCTTCAGGTGGAACGGCCGATCGCGGACCAGTCCAGCGGAGAGGCGGGACAGGGCGTGCTGATCCCCTTCAGCGAGAGCATGCGGACCGGTCCGAACTCGAACCCGTCGCCCGCGGCCTCACGGACGTCATCGGTCACGAGGACCTCGCCGCCATCGGCGGATGCCGCGACGCGCGCCCCGATGATGACGGTTCGCCCGAAGAAGTCGTCCGCCTCGCGGATCACCTCGCCGCGGTGGACACCCATGCGGACGCCGATGGGGCCGACATCAGGCGGCCAGTCCTGCGCCGTCAGCGCCATCTGGAATGCGGCCGAGAAGCCGAGCGCGTCGACTGGGTCGCGGAACGCGAGCATGAAGCCGTCCCCTTCACTCTTCACCTCGACACCCTCGTGGGCGAGCAGCGCGGTGCGGAGTAGTCGGGTATGGGTGCGCAACATGACGTGGGTCTGCTGGTCACCCAGTCGATCGGTCATGGCCGTATAGCCGACGATGTCGGAGAAGCAGATGGTGACGTGTCCCTCCCCGTCGGCGTGGCCGCCGAGGTCCGGTCGCTGGATAGTCACATTGGCAGAGAGAATGTCGATCGAGGCGGCCGCCGGTGTGCTGGCAGGGACACCCTGGAGCTCCAGCTTCGCGGCCATCGCCTGTTCGATCAGCCGCATCATCCCAAGTGTGTTTGCGGCCTCCACGACCTGGGTGAGCAGCGACGCGGCTCGCGCCGCATCGTCGGACTGGTTGCGGGCGACGAGCACGAGCGCGAGGTCGTAGCGGCTCCGCGCCGCCCATCCGAGTGCGTGCATCGCCTCGTGTTCGGCGACGGCGGCCTCGTGGTGGCCGATCGCCTCCGAGTGACGGCCGAGCGCTCCGGCCGCGAGGCCGAGGTACCGCACGTAGGCACCGTGGTAAGCGATGGCCGAAAGGGTGACGCCCTGGCCCATCCCGGCCTCGTCCTGTCGGAACCAGGCTTCGAGCGTCGCGAGCGATTCGGTTCGCGACATCGCCGCCGCGACCTCGATGAACATGGCGATCGTGTAGCGCCTGAGCACGTCGTCGGGGATCGCCTCTAGTCCGCGAGCGACGACTTCGTCGACCAGTGTCGCCGCTTCGTCGCCCTTCCCGATCTCGAACAGGAGCTGGATCAGGCCAGCGTTCCACGACGGGAGATCGGGGGTCTCGGCCACGGCCCGCCGAGTCGAGCGTTCGAAGCCAGCGAGGCGACCGAGTTCTCGGTACACGGGGGTGAGCGCGACGCCCACGTTGGCCAGCACCAAGGGAATACCGAGCGTATGGGCCATCTCGGCAGAGTCGAGGATCATCCGTTCCGCGGCCTCGTACCGACCATCGATCGCCGCCAGCGAACCCTGGAATTGAAGGCTGGTGGCTAGGTCCGTCGACACTCGCGAGCGCGTGGCGGCGGCCGCGAATGCGGTCAAATGCTGTTCGAGTTCCACCCGGTGATGCTTCACCATGGCCGAGATGATCAGGGAGTTCAGGCAAGACCGCACCAGATCGAGATCGCCAGAGGTCTCAGCGGCAGCGAGCACTTCGTTGCGCCGGCGTTCGGCCTCTTCGGGCGCCAGTCGCTGGGTCAGGCTGACCTGGAGCGCTGACGCGACGGATCGCGCATCGCCCGACCTGCGGGCCGTTGCGATCGCCTCGTCGATGAGGCGTCCCGATGCGGCGCTGTCCCGAAATGCGAGCTCGGCTGCGTGGCGGGTCAGGACCGCGGCGAGCAACGCATCGCGTTCAGGGTTCTCCGGGGTTGCCAGCAGTGCTGTCTCAGCCTCCACAAAGAGGGGGACCCGATGGGGGTCGGCCGCGGCCACCCCCGAAAACAGATAGCTCCCCGCGTACACGATCGCGGCGCGGGCCAACCGGCGCGGATCGCTGATGGTCCGGGCCACCTCGGCGGCTTCGAGGCTCACCCGCTGGGCCACCTGGGCATCGCCGCCCCGCTCGGACGCGTCGGCGAGCGCCAAGAGAAGGTCAGCCTTGGTCGTCGCCTCGGCCTCCGCCGCCAGGTCGAGCGCTTGCAGTGCCATCTCATAGCTGCGCGCCGCCTCTTCGTACGCCGCCTGGTCCATCGCTCGGTCACCGGCGCGACGCGCGTAGCCGACCGCCTTGTCGACGTCACCACCGGGAGCGGCCTCGTACGTGTGGTACGCGAGTTCGGGGAGGTGCGCGTCGATCGAATCGGTGAACCAGAGTTCGAGGGCCTCACCGAGCCGCCGGTGCATCCGCACCCGCCGCGGCGTGCTCAGCTCGCCGTACAGGGACTGGCGGATGAGCGCATGGCTGAACTCGTACGTGCCCGGTCGCTCGCTCCGCTCCCGCACCACCTGGGCGCCGAGCGCCTCATCCAGCACATCGAGCATCGTGTCCTCGTCCAAGTCGGCAACCTGGCCAACAACGTCGATCGTGAATCCCCCAGGCATCGCCGCGGCGACGGCCAGCGCCGCGTTGCACTGGTCGGAGAGCCCATCGAGGCGCCGACCGATCACCTCCCGAACGCCCTCGGGGAGGTTCTCTGCGATGCTCTCGGGGGTCCCGACCCATGCGTCACCCTCATGTCGGATCGCTCCCGTGGCCACGAGGTGGCGCAGGATCTCGGCGACGAAGAACGGGTTGCCCTCGGTCTCCCGGAAGATGAGTTCGGGAAACTGGTCTGGTGCCGACTGACCGCCGACGGCTTCGATGAGTGCCCGTACCTCCTCGACGGGAAGTCCGCGCAACAACACCCGTTCGTAGAGCTGTTCGCGGCGCAATGTGGACATCGTCTCGGCCAGGGGATGCGAGCGCTCGAGTTCCACGTCGCGATAGGTCCCGACGATGAGCAGACGGGCCTGACGTACCCGGCGTGCCAAATGCACGAGCAGCAGTAGCGTCGGTTTGTCCGCCCAGTGCAGGTCGTCGAGGACGATCACGAGCGGGCGGATCCGGGTCGCCGCTGCGATGAACGCACTCATACCGTCGAAGAGACGATGACGTTCCGCGTCGCCATCGAGTGATGGGAGCTGCGCGAGCTGCGGATACTTCTCGCGTAGTTCGGGAATGAGCGTGGCGACCTCCGCGCAGCCCGCTGCGGGATCGAGCAACTGCCCGTCGTCGGAGAGGTTGTGGACGAATCCTCGCAGCGCTTCGACGAACGGCAGGAACGGCACGCCGATCTCGCCCTCGTATGAATGGCCCCACAGCACCTGCGCGCCCCGGACCTTCGCGTACACGCCCAACTCCTCCACGGAGCGGGTCTTGCCGATCCCTGGCTCGCCCACCACCATGACCACCCTCGTACGACCCGAGAGCGCATCGTCGGCCGCAGCGCGGAGCGCTCCCAGTTCGTTGGCGCGGCCGACGAAGCGGCCCCAGTCAGCTCCGCCTGCCGCGCCCGCGGCGCTGGTCGTCGGCTCGGGAGCGGTTGGCACACCGGCGAGGTCGTCGGACTGGGCCTGGTGGACGGCCGCGAGCACTTCACCCGCATCTGCTGGCCGGGCCGACGGGTCCTTCTCCAACAGGCTCAGCACGAGTGACTCGACGTCCGCGGGGATTTCCTCGTTGTGGAAGCGCGGGGTAACGGGTGCAGTATTCAGGTGCTGACTTATGACCGAGACCATGTCGTCACCGAGGAAGGGTGGTCGGCCGCACAGCATCTCGTAGAGCACCGCGCCGAGTGAGTACAGATCCGATTGGGGATTCGGCTCCCGTCCGAGCGCCTGCTCGGGCGCGATATAGGCGACGGTGCCGAGCACCGTGCCTTCGCTCGTCATGCGGCTCTGTTCCATGTTGGCCGCGAGCCCGAAGTCGCCGATCCGAGCCGCACCATCCCCGTCGAACCAGACGTTCGCGGGCTTCAGGTCACGGTGCACGATCGAGAGACGATGGGCGTGCTGGAGTCCACGAGCGAGTTGCTCCGCGACGCGCAAGGCCTGCCGGACCGGAAACCGCCGATTCGGTGCGGCGTCGAGATGCTGGTCGAGCGATCCACCGGCCATGTACTGGCTGATGATGAAGGGCGTTCCGTCGACGTCCTCACCCACGTCGTACACCGTCACGATCGCGGGATCGTCGCCGAGCTGGGCCATCGCCTGGGCCTCCCGGGTGATCCGTATCCGGCCCTTCGCGTCGAGGCCGTCGGTCTTGACCATGGCGACCGCGACCTCACGAGCCAATCGCTCATCCATCGCCAGGTACACCCGCTTGCGGGCACCCTCGCCCAGGAGCCGAACGGTGCGGTAGCGCCCGCCTCCGATCGTCGCGGGGATCTGTTGTGCTGGTGGCTCGGCGTCGGTCGGCGCTACCAGAGGTGTTCCGCAACTGCCGCAGAAGCGCATGCCCTCGGCGTTCTCGAACGCGCACGACACACACTGCATGGTGACGCTCCTGCCTTCCTCGTCGCTCATGGTTGCCGGAGCGTACGTGTTCTGCCTAGGCGTGCGCTTGTGCAGTCCCGGCGAGCACCCGGAGCCTCGGCGGTCAGGAGCAGCGGCACCTGATCCGGACGCGGATCGAGCGGAACGAGTCGGCGTGGTCACGGTTGCCTGGACCGGTGGGACCAGGGATGCTGATCGCCCATGATCTCGTCGGAACACCCACGCTGCCCGACACGCTCCGGGCGACGCGGGTACACGGTGTGGTGTGCTTCACCGGGATGTTGTCGAACCGGTGGACCGTGCGTGCAAGGGTTTCCACGACCGGGGGAGGGTTGGAAGCCGTCCCCAAAGGTCCACGACTGTTGTCAGAATCACCACGAAATCGGCCAGGTATCCCTGGCCGGAGGCAGGGTTTGAAAGTGGGACCGAAGGGTTCCGGCAGGCCAGCTCGGCGCAACAGATCAATCGTCACCTGATCGTGCGGCAGACCCGTCCGATCGCTCGGCGACCCGTTGTCAGAATCGCAACGTTGGTTCCCAACAGTCCACCGGTCGGTCGTGGGCCGAGGCGGTAGGGTCGGGTTCCGGACTCGGAGGAGGCCCTATGCCGAAGTACCTGATCGAAGTGAGCTACACGGTGGAAGGTGTGAAGGGTCTGAACGCCGAGGGCGGTTCGGCTCGTGTGGCCGCGGCGACGGCGCTGATCGAGAGCCTGGGCGGGGCGGTGGAGTCGTTCTACTTCGCGTTCGGTGGCGCCGATGCCTATGTCGTGGTCGACATGCCCGACAACGTCTCGGTGGCCGCGGCGGCGTTGGCGGTCAACGCGGGTGGCGGGGCGACGGCGCGGACCGTGGTGCTGCTGAGCGGAGCCGACGTCGACGCCGCGACCAAGATGCAGTCGACGTACCGGCCGCCGGGGACCTGACCCCGACCGGCTCGCGTCATGGGTGACGAACGCGCCCGGTGCCTCACCCTCATTTGCAGCCGCGGACACGAGTTCGCTGATGCTGGCGAAATGGCGACCGCAAAGCACCATGAGGGCTGAGCCTCTCGACGGCTTCGTCGGAGTTTGAAGGCCGTCCCCAAAGGTCCAGCCGTTGTCGCTGACTCCTGGAGGGTTGATGGGAACGAATGCGGCCTAGGATCCATTCCATGGAAGCTAAGCATGGATCGTCCGAGGCCCCACTGGTCGAGCTCGTCTGCCTCTTCAGCGGTCTCGTGCGGTTGGAGACCGAATTGTGGGATCGGGTCGATCGCCGGCTTCGTGAAGATCACGATCTCCCGCTGTCCTGGTTCGAGCCGATGCAGGTGATGGACCGTGTCGTCGACTGTCGAGTCGTCGACATCGCCGAGGAGCTGTCGATCACGGTGGGCGGGGTGAGCAAGCTGGTCGATCGCATCGAGCGCGCCGGTTGGTGTGTCCGTGGCCCGAACCCCAACGACGCCCGATCGTCGATCGTCACCCTCACCCGAGCCGGACGGCGTGTGCTGAGCGCGGCCAAGGGCTCGTGCGACGACGAGCTCGCAGTCCGGCTGGGTGTGGCGGTGTCGTGTGAGCGGCTCGCGTCGTTCGCGTCGACCGTGCAAGACCTGCGGCGACACGTCGCCGACCCGCAGCGGGGTGCCCGGTGACCGGCATCCCGACGTCGATGCGGGCCGTCGTGCTCGACGCGCCAGGGCCGCCTGAGGCGCTGCAGATCCGGGAGGTGCCCGTACCACTTCCCGAACGGGGCCGGGTCCTGATCAAGGTCAGAGCGTCCGGACTCAACCGTTCCGAGCTGCACACTCGGCTCGGCCTCGCGGACGGGGTGGCGTTTCCCCGTGTCCTGGGCATCGAGGCCGTCGGCACAGTCGCGAGCTGTCCCGGTGGTGAGCTCGCGCCGGGGTCGCAGGTCGCAGCGTTGATGGGTGGCATGGGCCGCACGTTCGACGGCGGCTACGCCGAGTACACCTGCGTGCCCGTTCGACAGACCGTTCCGTTCACGAGCGATCTCGACTGGGCCACGCTCGGTGCCGTCCCCGAGATGCTCCAGACCGCGCACGGTTCGCTCGCGGTCGGCCTCGACGCCGGACCCGGTCAGTCGATACTGATCCGCGGTGGCACCTCCTCGGTCGGCATGGCGGCTGCGGTGCTCGCTCGGCGGCTCGGCATGACTGTGCTGTCCACCACCCGCAACGCCGAACGTGCCGACGTCTTGCGCGAGATCGGTGTGAAGTACCCGTTGGTGGACGACGGCGATGTGGCCACCCAGGTCCGTCGGCATCTCCCCAACGGCGTCGACACCGCACTCGAGCTCGTCGGAACACCCACGCTGCCCGACACACTCCGGGCGACGCGGGTACACGGCGTGGTGTGCTTCACCGGGATGTTGTCGAACCAGTGGACCGTGCGCGACTTCTACCCGATCGAGTACCTGCCCCGGGGCGTGCGGCTCACCGCCTATGGCGGCGACGCCAGCGAGCTGTCGCCCGCCGTACTACAGGAGTTCCTGGACGCGGTTGCCGCCGGCGATGCCCGCGTCCCGATCCACCGCATCTACCGCTTGGACGAGATCGCCGAAGCCCACGCCGACATGGAATCGGGGCGAGCGACCGGAAAGCTCGTCGTGCTCCCATAGCGCCCGCCGTGTCCGCTTCAGGAATCTCGCACATCTTTGCCGCCGTGCATGCAGGTGTTTCGCGGGTCCGGTCGAGCGGGCGCGATCGGTGTCTCTTTCAAACCCCGAGACTTCGGCGCGTTCGACCCTGAGCCGGCGGAGGACCCGACCAACATGATTCTCCACGGGCCGGGCAGCAATCGTCGGGTTGCTGACCTGTAGATATGAACGAGTGACCTCTGCCGGGCAGAGGTCGACACCGAGACCTTCCGAGTCCGAGGTGTCCCGGGATCTGCGCGGGATGGTCAGCGCAACCGGGATCGGTGGTTGGTCATCGGCCTTCGAAGTTCGGGCGGCGCTTCTCGAGGAAGGCGGTCATGCCTTCGACCTGATCGGCGGAGGCGCTGCACCGGCGGACGGCTTCTCGTTCGATGCGCAGGGCGTCGTGGAGTGGGAGGTGCTCGGCGCCGACGACGGCGCGCAGGACACCTGCCACCGCGATCGGTGGTTGCGCGGCGAGTTCTTCGGCGAGGTCGATGGCGCGTGCTTTGAGCTCGCCGATCGGATGGACCTCGTGCACCAGGCCGATGGCCAGCGCAGTGGGGCCGTCGATCTTCTTGGCCCGGAGGATGAGGTCGAGGGCGTGTGCCCGTCCGACGGTTCGGGTCAATCGGGCGGTGCCGCCCCAGGCCGGCACGGTGCCGAGGTCGAGCTCGGGGAGGCCGATCCGGGCGCCCTCGGTCGCCGCCAGGCGGAAATGACAGGCGAGCGGGAGCTCGAGCCCGCCACCGAGGCAGTACCCGAACATGGTGGCGATGACCGGCTTGTCGAGTTGCTCGATCGCCGCCAGCACCCGCAGCCGCTGATCGAGCACCGCCTCGAACCCGCCTCGAGCCTCTGCACCCGACATCAGCTGCTTGAGATCCATGCCGACGCTGAAGTGCTCGTCGCCGGCCGCGGTGATGACGACCGCACGGACATCGCGATCTTGTCGTAGCGCGATGACGGCCCGTTCGAGCTCGTCCATGTACTCGAAGGTCATCCGGTTGCGGGGCGGGTCCTGGTTCTCGAGGATCACCACCCGACCACGACGCTCGATGCCCAAGGCCGTGTCGTTCATCGCTTCCTCCTGCATGGTGGCGAATGGGGCCGTTTCCGGGATCAGTCCGGACGGTTGGAGGGGCCGCTGAGGACCGTGTGGAGCACGGCCAGAGTCGTGGAGAGGTGTCGGCGGAGTTCCTTGGCTGCGCCGGTGGCGTCGCCGGCGATCGCGAGCTCCATCAGCGTGCGGTGGGCCTCCGCAGTCCGGTAGTCGGACGGACGGTCGGGCATTCCGATGGTCATCATGAGGCCGGCCCGATCGGAGAGCATGGTGGCCAACTGCAGCAGCCAGGCCGAGTCGCAGGTTGACAGCAGTGCGCGGTGAAAGCCGGCGTGGACGCTCGCCGGCGCGATGCGCTCAGCGTCGAGTGAGGTCCATGCCACCTCGACGCGCTCGCGGTAGCCGGCGTCGCCGGCCGCGACGGCTCGTTCGAGCGCCATCGGTTCGAGGATCAGCCGCAACTCGTAGATCTCGTTGGCTTCCTGAAGGTCGACCTCGGCGACACGTGCCGACCCGTGCGACTGGAGAACCACGAGTCCCTCGGCGGCGAGCTTGCGTAGTGCCTCACGCAGGGGGGTGGCCGACAGCCCCAGCTGTTCGGCCAGCGTGGAGATGACCAGTGTGTCGCCGGGGCCGAAGTCGCCTTGCAGGATCGATGCGCGGAGTCGCTGGTCGGCCCACTCCGTCAGCGTCGGTGGCTGCCCGCCGGCGGGGATTCGGGCTCCGGTCGTCATGCCTTCATTGTGCCACAGCACCCCTGGTCATCTACTCTACATCATATAGGATGCGCGGAACGGCTCGGAGGTCACTCGTCCATGGGATTCCGTCTCGCAAACATCGCAGGCCGCGCTGCCCTCGTGTCCGGCGATCACTACTTCGATCTCGAGGAGGTCAGCACAGGGTCGCTCAGCGCTGAGCCGATGAGCGCGATCGCCCATCCCGGGCGCCTGGCGTCCCTCTCGAGCATGCTGAGCGGGAACACGCCGACGGGGCTTGTCTCGGAGGCATATCTGGGTCCGCCTGTTCCCAGCCCGCAGAAGTCGTTCGGTGTCGGCCTCAACTACCAGGCGCACGCCGACGAGGGTGGCATGGAAGTGCCGGACACGCCGCTGGTGTTCACCAAGTTCCCCTCCTGCCTCGTGGGGCCGACGGCCGATGTCGAGATGCGCAGCGACTTCTGCGACTACGAGGGCGAGCTCGTCGTGGTGATCGGCCGCGGCGGCAAGGACATCGCCAGCGTCGACGCATGGAACCACGTGCTCGGTCTGATGATCGGGCAGGACATCTCGGATCGTGTCGCCCAGTTCGCGGCGAAGCCGCCGCACTTCGACCTCGGCAAGTCGTTCGACACGTTCGGCCCTACGGGCCCGGTGCTCGTGTCCGTCGACGAGGTGGCCGCCCCTGACGACCTGCGCATCGTCACTGCCGTCAACGGTGAGGTGCGGCAGGACGCGAGCACGGCCGAGATGATCTTCGATGTCCCGACACTGATCAGCTACCTCTCGCGGATCACCACGCTGGTCACCGGCGACGTCATCTTCACCGGCACGCCGGATGGCATTGGTGTCGCGCAGGGCAAGTTCCTCGCCGGCGGCGACGTGATCACCACCACCATCGATGGCCTCGGCACCATGACCAATCGATGTGTCCGTGTCAGCGACTACCAAGGAGACGACCTCTGATGGCCCTCAACGGTTTGCTCGACATCGAGCTGAGCGTGCCCAACCCGACCGAGCTCTTCGAATTCTGGGAGCGGCACGGGATGATCCCCACCGCTGATGGGGCGCTGGGCACGACCGATCGGCCGGTGCAGTTACGCATCGCCGAAGGCGGCTACCGCCACATGTCCGAACTGCGCATGAGCTGCGAGGCGGGCCAGGACCTCGCCGACATCGCGGCCCGAATCGGCGAGATGGGGGTCGGTTCGACGATCGCCGACACCCGACTCACCTGCATCGACCCCGTCTTCCAGCACCGGGTCGTGATCGACGTGACCACGGCGCACCCGCTGACGCCGACGCAGCGACGCGCATGGAACCACCCCGGCGAGCAGGACCGAGTCGACGTTCGCGCCGACGCGACCACCGAAGCCGCACCGCGACCGCCCCGCCGGTTGGGCCACGTCGTGCTCGGCACACCGCATTTCGCAGAGGCCACGGCGTTCTTCTTCGACGGGCTCGGCTTCAAGGTGTCGGACCAGATGCTCAATGGGGTCGCCACCTTCGGGCGCATCGAGCAGGACCACCACAACCTGCTCATCCAGCCCGGCCCAACCTCCTACATCAACCACTACGCGTTGGAGATGGACGACATCGATGCGATCGGCAAAGCCGGGCAGGCGGTGTTGACCGAGCGGCCCGACGCGAACGTGGTCGGCGTGGGCCGCCACTTCCTCGGGTCCAACGTGTTCTGGTACCTCACCGACCCGGCCGGCACGATGTTCGAGTTCTTCTCCGACATCGACCAGATCGTCGACGACGAGGCCTGGGAGCTCGACCACTGCCGACGCGATTGGATGGGCACAGACGGGCCGGCCCCGATCTCGGTGTGGGGCCCGCCGGAACCGGAGACGTTCCTGAACCCGGCCGACCTGCCGGCCATCGGCGCCGCCCGCGAAGCTCTCGGGCTGGACTGACCCCATGGACCTGGGCATCAGCGGCCGTTCGGCCATCCTCCTGGCATCGAGCCGCGGCCTCGGCCAGGCGTGCGCGGAGAGCCTCGCCCGCGAGGGCGTGCACGTGGTGATCAACGGCCGCACCGAGGCCGACGTGCTGCGCACGTGCGACGAACTCCACGAGGCCTATGGGGTCACCGCCACCCCCGTCGTTGGCGATTCGACAACGCCAGAGGTGCACGACGCTCTGCTGACCGCGTGTCCCGAGCCGGACATCGTGCTGCTCAACGGCGAGGGGCCGCCCCCCACCGCGTTCGCGGACATCGATGCCGCCAAGTGGGCCGACACCTTGCAGCGCACGATGGTGTCACCGCTGCTGTTCGTGCAGCGGGTCATCGACGGCATGCAGCAACGCCGGTTCGGTCGCGTCGTCGCGATCTCCTCCGCGATGGTGAAGTCCCCCAACCCCTTCATGAGCATGTCGCACGGCCCGCGCTTGGGCCTGACCGGCGTCCTCAAGGGGCTCTCCAAGTCAGCGGTCGCCGACAACGTCACGATCAACTTCCTGCTGCCCGAACGGTTCGACACGGGCCGTCAGCAGCAGATGGCAGAGCTGGTGATGACCTTCCGCGGCGTCAGCTACGAAGAGGCGCGCGCGGAGCAGGTGGCCACGATCAAGGCCGGCCGACTGGGGCGCCCCGAGGAGTTCGGCGACACGTTCGCCTTCGTGTGCTCCGCGCAGGCCGGGTACATGAGCGGTCAGAGCATCCAGCTCGACGGCGGCAGCTACGAGGGGGTGTTCTGAGTGACCGTGCTCTCAACTCGACGTCGTCATCGTCGGTGGCGGACCCACCGGCCTGACCGCCGCCCATCTCTGCGACCAGGTCGGCCTCTCGGCCGTCGTGTTGGAGCAACGCGAGGGGCCGCAGCGTTCTCCTGCGGCTCACGCGATCAACGCCCGCACCTTCGAGATCTGGCGCCAGGCCGGCGTGGCGATGGGCCCGGTCCTCGACGCTGCGCTCTCGCCCGACGAGGCCGGCCTCGTCCACTGGGTGACGAAGTTGGGCGGCGACGTGATCGGCACCCTTCCGTACGAGCGCCAGGGCGACGAGATGTTGGCGGTCACGCCCACGCCGCTGCGCAACCTGAGCCAGCACCGGCTGGAACCGCTGCTGCTCGCGCCCGAACTGGATGTGCGCTACCGCCACCAGTGGGTCGGCGCGACCGACACCGCCAACGGCGTGTCGGTGGAAGCCATCGGCCCCGCCGACGCGCTGCACTTGAACGCCAAGTACCTCCTGGGTGCCGACGGCGCAACCAGCGCCGTGCGCCGGTGGTTGGACATCGAGCTGATCGGGCCACGTTCACTGCAATCGTTCGTGATGGTGCATCTCGCCGCCGACTTTCGACTGCTCGTAGGCCCGGAACCGGGTGTCCTCTACTTCGTGATCGACCCGGCCAGTGGGGGTACCTTCATCTCCCACGGCCGCGATCCGCGAATGGGTGTACATGCACCCGTGGGACCCGGAGACGCAGCCGGTCGAGACCCTCAGCGTCGAGCACTGTGCCGCTCTCGTGCGAGCTGCGATGGCAGACCCGGCTGTTCCGTTCGAGGTACTCACCATCGGCACCTGGCACATGAGCGCACAGGTCGCTGAGCGCTACCGCAGTGGCCGAGCGTTCCTGGTCGGTGATGCCGCGCACCGCTTCCCGCCCACCGGTGGCCTCGGCCTCAACACAGGAGTCGCCGACGTGCACAACCTGATCTGGAAGCTCGCCGCGGTCGAAGCCGGCTGGCTCGATGTCGCGCAGCTCGACACCTATGAAGCCGAACGCAAGCCGGTCGCCCAGTTCAACTGTGACCAATCGATGCTCAACGCGTTCAAGCTGATCGAGATCCCGATGGCGCTCGGCTCGACCGACGATGTGCAGGAATCCACCGCGGCGATGCACACCATCCTCGCCGACCCGGCCAGCCGCGCCGGTGTGGAAGCAGCGATCGCCAACCAGGCGATCCACTTCGACCTGCTCGGTCTCCAACTGGGGCACAGCTACGACGGGCCGCTCGTGGCCGATGACGGAACCGAGGCGATGGTGTTGGACGAACCGGCCCGGGACTATCTGCCATCCACTCGGCCGGGCGGCCGCCTGCCCCACGCTTGGCTGCCCGACGGGAGCTCGACGCTCGACCTCGCCGACGTGCGGGTGCCCACCATTCTCGTGCGCGATGGCGCCCGGCTCGTCGGAGTCGGCCGGCCTTGTGTCGTCGTGTCGTGCCCCGCCGGCGTGTGGGACGAGGCGTTCGGACTCGACAGCGACGAGTGCCTGATCGTACGACCCGACCAACACATCGCCTACCGCGGTCCGATCAGCGGCTTCGCTGCAGCCTTGGCGCAGCTGTTTAACATCCCCGCCACGACATGACATCCGGCGAGCTTCGTCGCAACGTGCTGTTCGTCATCTGCGACTAGTTACGCGCAAGGTGGCGCCGACGCCAGCGGCGTGTTGATGACTGGGTCGGCCAGAGGACATGGGGGAGGTGGTTGACGAATCCTCTTGTGGGTTACCAACCCCGACGGGGCCGAATCGATACGCCCGCTCGGCGGAACTCCCGGGCCAGAGTCCTGTCGTGCACGTCGAACGCCTGCGCCACGAGAGCGAGCGATGCGCCCTCCTCGTAGCGTGCCGCAGCTCGGGCAACCGAGTCGTCAGTCATCTTGCGGACTACCTGCCGCCGAGCAACTCCTGCTCGACCACGGTGGCCAATCACCGTCGTTCGGTGCACCTCGTACCGACGAGCGAGCGCATCGATCGACGCACCTTCGCCATAGCAGCGGGTCAGTTCACCGATCTCAGCATCCGACAGCCGCCGCTGGACAGGGTTTGAACGCCGTTCCCAAAGGTCCACGAATGTTGTGAAATCGACAACATTTCCCCTGGTCAAGGGCAGGGTTCGAATGAAGGACCGAAGGTCGCCGGAGCCGGGGTTCCAGGTCACGGGGCACCCCGAGCCGGAGTTCGGGGGCAGTTCGCTCGACTCGACAGGCGCGGGCCGGCCTGACTGCTCCGGTATGCCATGGGTGGTGAGCACGAGACCCACACACCGCCAAGGTGCTCGCCGACGAGGCGCAGATGATCCTGCTCCCGCTGTGCCAGCACCACGACAGGGCCGAAGAGCCCCTCGTGCCGCGCGACACTGGCATCGAGGTCGATGACGGTCAGGTCCACGAAGTGGAGCGCGGGCCGGGGGAGCGTCGAGGGTGCATTCATGCCCGCTGCGCTCCCATCGCCGCCATCATCGCCTCGAGGGCGGCCTGGTCAGGGCCGACGAAGCGGTCGGCGTCGGGGGCCATCGCCAACGAGTCGACGAACAGGTCGAGCATGGCGCCCGGCGCCGGTGGGAGGTGGCTGCTGCACACCATCGTTGGCTCGAGTTTGCGGAGCTCGCCGAGCGTGCGGTCGAAGCCGTCGCGGTCGACCTCGTGGATCCACGCCGAGTCGATCGTGGCCCAGCGGACCTGACCGCCCTGCAGGGTGTCGCTGTCGAGGTCGGCCGCGCTCTCGGAGACGGCGGGCAGCAGCGCGCCGAAGCAGTCGGAGCTGAACAGAACCCCGGTACCGTCGTCGACGAAGCCGGTGGTGATCGGGCTGTCGAACACGGGTGGCTTCACGGCCGTGAGCGTGCGGCCGCCGACGGTGATCGACTGGCCGGGGTTGATGAGGTGCACCCGGTCCATCGGCAGCGGGGTGGACGACAGTCCCATGATCCCGGTGCCGAGGAACGACGTGATGACGCGGAGGTCGGGGTTCGTCTCGAGCAGCGGTGCGAGCGAGCCGATGTGGTCGAAGTCGGTGTGGGTCAGCCAGATCCAGCGCAGTGCCGATGGGTCGATCACCGACGCCAGCGCGTCGATGAACTCGGCGCTGCCGGCGACGGTGCCGGTGTCGACGAGCACGGGCTCGGCCCCGTGCAGGACGAACGCATTGATGGCTAGGCAGCCGAGGCCGGGGATCTCCGCCGCCGTGGTGATGACGTCGACGCCGGGAGTGGCGGTGAAGGCGGTGGTCACGACTTGCCCTCCGTGCCCGGCGTCGATCCGGCCTCGGCGGCGGCCTTGAGGTTCTCGAGCGTCGTGCGCATGCCCTTCAACAGGTCTTTGTGGCGGTTGGTGGGGACGTCGAGAATCCGGGCCCAGGTCGGGATCCACCGGACCTCGTAGCCCTCGGTCACGCGGGTGCAGTCGTCACCGAGCCCCTCGAAGGTGTAGTGCCACGCCGTCGACGGCCGGCCGCCCTCATCGGTGATGAAGCTGAACGCCTTGCCCGGCTCGGCCTTCAGTACCGTGCCGTGGCGGGAGTAGCGGATCCGTCGGCCGGGGCCCACGGCGTTGTGGCCGAGGAACTCGGTGCCCTCGACCGGCGTGGTGACTTCACCCTCCCAGTCGACGTTCTCGCACTCGGGGCTCCACTCGCCGATGCGGGTGAGGTCGGAGATCATCCCATAGAGCGTGTCGGCATCGGCGTCGATGTCGAGCGAGACGCGGTCCTCGGTTAACCACCAGCGTTGGTTCTTCGGTGCCATGGCTTCCTCTCCTGGGTGGTGCGAATCGGTCACTTCAAGAAGCTAAGACCATTAGCTATAGCTGTCAACACAAACTTCTGCTATGGTAGCTAGGATGGTGAGCGCAGAGACCGGCGACGATGACGACGCACCGCTCGACCGTCGGGCCCGTCGGCGACAGGAGACGATCGAGGAGATCCTGGACATCGCCGAGGAGCTGATGGACGAGGAGGGCGTGAACGGACTCAGCCTGTCCGAGGTCGCCCGCCGGCTCGGGGTGAAGCCGCCGTCGATCTACAAGTACTTCGACTCGCTCATGGGCATCTACGACGCGCTGTTCGAGCGGGGCCAGCGGGCGAACCTCAAGGTCATAGAGCAGGCGATGGACGGGGTCGAGCCCGGGCTGGACGCCCTCTCTGCTGGCCTTGAGGCCAACTGCCGGTGGTGCGTGGCCAAACCCTCGCTGGCCCAGCTGATGTTCTGGCGACCGGTCCCGAGCTTCGAGCCGACGCCGGAGGCCATGGCGCCCAGCGTCGAGATGGTCCGCCGGCAACGTCAAGCGCTCGCCGATGCCGCCGCCGCCGGTGAGCTCGGCCCGGGCGCCGACTCCGACGAAGCGTTGTTCCTCGTGTCGATCTTCGTCAGCGGACTCATTGGCCAAGCCCTGGCCAACGAACCCGGCGTGCCCTGGGGCGAGGGCCGCTTCAGCCCCCAATTTCCCAAGCTCCGCCTCGTTCTCACCGCGCTGTATGACCCCGAGGTCCGCGACCCCAAGCGATGACTCCCGAGGCCACGCCCCAAAGTGCCGATCGGGGGCGTGGCTCGTCCTGGGTTCGTTGGACGCTCCAGACCTTGTAAACGAGGATGGAGTCATGGGAGACGAACGGACGCCGGGCCGCGATCCGGACGTCACGGCGCGGGACTCCGGCGTCGAGGGCGGCGGTGATGAATGACTGGCGCAGCGAGTGCGGGGTGATGCGTTTGGTGATCCCGGCCCGCCGCGAGATCCGCCGTACGAGTCGGGCGGGCGCTGTTGCGACCAGGACTTCGAGCACCTGGTCGGGGGCAGGGTTTGAAGACGAGATGAAGGTTCCGCGGGCCTCCTCGGACCACATCTCAGCTGTTGCCGAATCACGCGGCGGCCCCGTCACCTGAATTGTGGGAGCCTGCGGCCATGGTGACGCCGTGTGCGATGGTCGTGCTTCTGTGACGATCGGGTTGGGCAAGTGGCACTTGACGCCCCGCGATCAGCGGTCGCCGTCGGGTCCGTTCGAGAACTGGCCGTTGGCCACGATGCGTCTCCCTCACGAGTGGCCCGGCCTCTGGTCGCCGAACTCGTCGGCGTCGCCATTGGCCGGGGTGGGCCGACCCCTTCCGGTGTGCGAAGGCTACGACCCGCTGGTCGCGTTCTCCGGGCAGCTGGAGCTGCTGGTCGTCGAGGCGGACGGAGGTGCGGCATTTGCCGACCTGGCGCACCAGGTCGCGACCGGGATGCGGAGCCGATGACCCCGCAGGGAGCGGGAGCGGTGTTTCCCGCCGATCTCGACGATCTCACGCCGGCCATCGTGGAACTCTCGCTGTCCGAACGACATGTCGGGGTGGTAGTCGAGGCGGTCGAGGTAGTCGCGGCCAAGCGGTGCGGCGATGGCGTGGCCTCGACGGCTGATCGGCTCGTGCTCGACCTCACCTATGCGCCTGGCGCTGATGCCGGCCTCCCCACGCGAATGATCCTCAAGACCATGCTGGCCTCGCCCCATGCCCCAGCCACGATGTACGAGAACGAGGTCCGCTTCTACCGCGACCTGCGCCCCGACCTCGACATCGAGGCGCCAGCGGTATTCGCCAGCACCTTCGATCCACCGACCGGCCGGTTCGGCCTGCTGCTGGAGGACCTCAACACCCGCGGCGCCCGGTTCCCATCTGCGCTCGATCCGGTGAGCCTCGAAGAGGTACGGGCGCTCCTCGGCCACCTGGCCACACTGCACGCCCGCTTCTGGGACAGCCCACGCTTCTCGACCGACCTGAGCTGGCTGGGCTCGCCGACCAGCGGGGGTATGTTCGACGTATTCGACCACCTCGGGTTGGCGCTGATCGAGGACCAGGTGACCCGTCACCCGTTCAAGGGCGACCTGATCGCGCCGGTAGGGCGGAGCCTGCCCGAACTGTGGGCATTGCTGTGGCAGGTTCAGGCCCAGCACACGGCTGCACCGACGACATTGCTCCACGGCGACCCACATCTCGGCAACACCTACCTCCTGCCCGGAGCTCGGGGTGGCCTGCTCGACTGGCAGCTGACCATGCGAGGCAGCTGGGCCCACGACGTCACCTACCTGATCGTCACTGCCCTCGACCCCGACACACGACGCGGCAACCAGCGGGACCTCCTCGATGAATATGTCGACCGCCTGCGTGTTGCCGGGGTCCCCGACGTCCCCAGACCTGCCGATGCGTTCGAGCAGTTCCGGCGAGCTGCGCTCTGGGGTCTGGTGATCGGGTGGCTCATCTGTCCACCCGAGAACTACGGCGAACCCATCACCGCCGCGAACATCACCAGGACCGTCACCGCCGCAATCGACCTCGACACCATCGCAGCCATCGAGGAGGACCGCGATCATGGATGACACACCCAACCCGCCGGGCGACGGCGCCATCCTCTCCGCGGACCGGCTGGCCGATCGGGCCGCGATCCAGGACCTGGCCACCGCCTACGCCCACGCTACGGACGACGGCGACTGGGCGCGATGGGAGTCCCTCTTCCTGCCCGACGCATTGATCGACTACACCTCCGCCGGCGGTATCGCCGGCACCCCCGCCGAGGTTGCCTCCTGGATGCCCGACGCACTGTCGATGTTCACGTTCTGCCTGCACACCACCGCGACCCACGACATCATCTTCACTGGTCCGGACACGGCCACAGGGCGGGTGCATGTCTTCAACCGCAATGGCGTGATGTGGGACGGCCGCCCAGAGATCGTCGACGTCGGCGCCGTGTACCACGATGCCTACCAACGTCGAGGCGACCACTGGAAGATCGCGACCCGCATCGAACATACGACCTGCATCGTCGGCGGGACGTGCGCCGACCTGATCCGTGAAGCGGCGCAGACCACCGCGATCGACGGTCGCCCCCCGCCATTCGGGTGAAAGCGGCGCCGTCCGGCCCCTCAGGGACCGATGCAGTCGGTTCATGGCTGTCGGCCCCTGGCGGTAGACCAGCGTCGACGATTGTGGGGCCGGGGCGAAGTACGCCGCCGGGCAAGCAGTTCAATACACCCGTCCGGGTGATCACCGGTTGCGCCCTGCCTGTGGGCGCCTCAGCGATCGTCGGACCGTGGAGGGGTCGACGCGCAGGGATCTTGCGATCGCTGCGAGGGATTCGCCGGCGCGGTGGCGACGGGCAGCGTCGTGGATGTCGGCTTGGGTCGTCTTGGGCTGGTTGATGCGCCGAGGCACGCCATGGGCTTCAAGGTGAGCGGCGACGGTTCGTCGATGAAGCCCGAACTCGGTGGCGAGGTCGGCGAGTCGATCGACGACCCCGCGACGTAGTCCCGCACGAGGTCGTCGACGACCGCCCCGGACAGCCGCCGCTGCACAGGGTTTGAAAGCCGTCCCTTCTCCTTCTGGACCACGGCGGGCGAGGCATGTTCGGGCTCTCCTCCGAACCCACGGCGTTGGCGGTGGTGTGCGGTGTTGCACCGTGTCGAGACCTGGGGACCTTGCGGGGGCGACGTGCGACGACCCCCAAACGTTCGCGTCGGCGGTCAGGGCTCGTCGAACGACGATCGCCGAGCCATCGCTCGCGGTGCTCGATGCTCTCGGGCTCGAACGAGCGACGTGGGTCGGCTACTCGATGGGCGGCAGCGTGGTCCGGTGCGTCCAGGCGATCGCACCCGAGCGCGTCGATGCGGTCGTCTACCTCGCGGCGTGCCCTGGCTTCGCTCCCGAACCGAGCCCCGACGACCTCGCGGTCGTGCTTCGTCCCGCTCCATCAGGTCGAGACGACGCGGTCGCGTGGGCCGTCGACGTGCTGCGCTGGACGCTGGGCCGCCACTTCGACCAAGCGTCAGCGACGCTCGACGCCGCGACCCTCGTGGATGACGTCGGCTGGCGTGGCATCCCGGTCGCACATCTCGCCGCCGGGATCGTCGGGACGTCGGGGGTTCACCGGCGACGCGCCCGACGAGCACCGCATGCTCGTGATCTACGGCGACGAAGACTCCATGGCCGTTGGCGGGCGGGCCTTCGCAAGCGCCCATCCGGCCGCCACGGCAGTCGAGCTGCCCGGTTACGGCCACTGGTTCCCGGAGCCGGGACCCTGGCCGACCATCACCGCTGCGATCCTCGACATCGCCGGACACCGAGTCGTGGCGCCACCGACGACCAGGGTTCCGGCGTCGTGACGTGCTGCCTTGTGGCTGGCCGTCAGCGGTCGCCGAGGTGTTGACGGAAGAAGGCGACGGTGGGTTCGACGGATGCCGCGAACCCTGACTCGTAGGCAGCGAAGTGGCCGCCGGGGATGTCCACCACCTCCACGAGTGGCGTGGATGCGGCGAGGGCCATGGCGGGGCCCGGGGGTGTGAGGGCGTCGGCGGGGGCGACGAGGAGCAGCAGCGGCACCTTGGCGTTGGCCAGGTGGTCGATGGGCCGGAAGGGTTCGAGGAGTGCGCTGACGCGCACCTCGTTGCGCCAGGTCGGTGCCCGCTCGGCCGAGACCCGCGTCATCCACGCGTGGGCGCCGTCCTCGAACATGATGCCGTCGCCGTCCGGTGATGGCGATGTCGCCGGCAGGACCAGGTCGTCGCGGCCATGCTCCAGGGCTTGGTTGATGGCGGTAATTGCGCCGGTGGGGAGGCCAGGCCCGCCCTCGGCGAACGCCGGCACCTGGGCTACCGCGCAGGCGATGGGCAGGTCCTCGGCGGCGAGGAGGATGACTTCGCCGCCAGAGAAGCTCGAGCCCCAGATGCCCATGCGACCGCTGTCGACCGATGCTTGCGTGCCGAGCCAGGCGACGGCGTCGCGGTAGCCCTCGAGCTGCACGCTCGGCGACGGCCACTGGCGGGGTTCGCCGTCGCTCGATCCGAAGCCGAAGTGGTCGTAGGCGAGGGTCGTGAAGCCGGCTGTAGCGAACGCTTCGGCGTAGCGATCGAGGAACATCTCGCGCACGGCCGTCAGGCCGTGGGCCATGACGACGCCCGGCCGGGGAGCGTCGCCGATGGCGGGGTAGAGCCAACCGCGCAGCGTGGCGCCATGGGAGGTGAACTCGACGTCGTGGCGTTCACGTTGCATTGCGGAACTCTACGGCCAGCTCCACACGTGGTCAGGCGCGAGCGTGCAACCCCGTCTAGGTCGGACGGCGCGCTTGAACTCCCTGGCGAGGGTCCTCGCATCGACGTCGAACCGGACCGCGATCACCTTGAACCGGACCGCGACCACCTTGAGGGACTCGCCCGCGCCGCGACGCATGACCGACAGTGACGACGCCCTGCGCCCCGTCGGCGGGCTCAGGTTCGAGTCCGAATGCAATAGCGTGAGGCTGTGGCGTCGAAGTTGGAGGTCCGAGCACTCGACCAGGACACGTGGCCGTCGTTCGCGGAACTGGTGGAGCACTGCGATGGCTTTCCCAGCGGGTGCTGGTGCATGGCGTTCCACGCCGGGGGACAGGCGAAGGAGGGGGACTACGCCGCGGTCAACCGTGCGCGCAAGCTGGCCCGTGTGGCGGCCGGCACCGCCCATGCTGCTCTCGTCTTCGACGGGCACTCCTGCATCGGCTGGTGCCAGTTCGGACCGACGGACGAGCTCCCCAGGATCAAGAGTCTCGCTGCATACGACCGTTCGTGCACGACGTTGCCTGACTGGCGCATCGCCTGCTGCTACGTGGCGAAGGGTCATCGTCGCCAAGGCGTCGCACACGCTGCCGTCGAGGGCGCACTCCTGCTGATCGGTGGGCTCGGAGGTGGCGTCGTGGAGGGGTACCCGGAGCCTGCCGGCGCCGTTCCCGCCGGTTTCCTGTACAACGGCGCGCTGTCCACGTACGAGCAGCTCGGCTTCCAGCGAGACCGGATGATCGGAAAGCACCGCTGGGTCGTCACACGCGTGGTCGAGCCCATCGACTGAGCTCCGTTCCCACGGGCTGCGTCTCCGATCGCCTGGGGTCCGGCAGCGCCGTCGTCCAATATCCCCCTCGCGCCGACCGCACTCCTTCGTGGCCGTCATTGGGCAGCCGCCCTCTACTCACCAAACGATGCTACTTCCGGCGTTGACTGCCCCAGAGCCCCGGTTGGGCGCCCGTTCGTCGGCAGCTCGACGTTGCGCGTCGTGCGGCGTTGGGCGCGCGCTGTCGATTCGCTGCTGCTGCTCAGACCGCTCGAACCTCGGCGAGCCGCGTGACTGCGAACTCGTCGGTCCCGCTGGGGTCCCAGCAAACGGCGGCTTCCCATGCGGCTGATGCTTGCGCGGCCACGTCGTGCGCGTCATCGTCGAGACCGGCTGCGTTGTGGGGCAGCACCAGGTCGAGGTCCGGCACGTCGACGTGCGACTCGTCCCAGTCGATCAGTGCGACTCGATCCGCGGTCATGCGGATGTTGCCCGGGTTGGGGTCGCCGTGGACGACGCACCGCTCTCGTCCGGTGAGCCGCGCCCAGGCTGCTCGGCATCGAACAACACCCTCAGGCGGCATCCCACGGAGGTCGATCTTCGTCCCGGTCTCGGCGTGCAGGAGGTCGGTCGACGACCGCCAGCCCGGGCGCTGCGGCCAGCCTCGCGTGAATCGGTGCAGCTGGCGGAGCGTGTCGGCGACGCGACACCAGTCGGCCTCCGTCTCGGGCGGTCCACCCTCCAGGTACGTCATCACCACGAGGCCGTCGACGAAGTCTCGCCCCTTCGCGGTCGGGATCGGCACCGGCACCGCCATCCCTTCACGGTCGAGGTATCGCAGCAGCTCGGTCTCCCACGCGAGATCAGCGTCGCTGCGCCTGCCGAGACGACCGACCGCGGGCTGCCCGTTGACGCGCAACCGTCGTACCTCGTTCGCGACACCGGTGCGGAACCGTTCGATGCAAGCGATGTCGTCACCCCACTGATCGAGCGCCTCCCATCCCACGGACCACATCTTCGCGGAGGGCGATGAAGCGCTCGACGCAATTACGGACCCGTGTTCGAGTCCGCTTCAACGCCACCGAGACTGCTCGCGACCAACGCGACCCAGTCGGCGCGAGAGCGTCTCCACGCGACAGGTCCTGAGAGGTGGGGTGACCGACGTAGCCGGGGTGAGGGATCTCCTCCGCTGTCGTGCGGGAGGGAGCTCTCACCGCCGCAGGTCGCCGCCCGCGGCAGGATCGTCAGCGGCAGTAGCCGGCGACATCGATGACGAGGTGGACGGAGCCGATCGCGTTGAAGATCTGCACGGCACCACCGGAACCGAGCTTCACCGTAGGGACGGGAGGAGTCGTACTCCTCGACCACCTCATCGAACGAGGCCATCGCCCATCCTCGCCCTCCACGAGATCCACCGCAGGTGTCACGGCCGAGACGAGCCAGTCCCGAGGCCGGCGTTCTTGGATGGCCCGCTCCAGCGCACGAGACACCGTGTCGATCCAACCTCATGCGCCGATGACGGCTGAACGGAACAAGGCTCTTCCCCGCCTCCAATTCGTACGTTTCAGAGGTAGATCATCTGTACACTGACGGGATGGATGTTGCTGTGACCGAATTCCGAGCACACCTGAGCGGTTGGCTGGCGCGAGCCCGTGAAGGAGACGAGATCGTCGTCACCGATCGTGGAGTTCCCGTTGCTCGGCTTCTCGGAGTGGACGCCACCGCGAATCTGGAGCGGCTCACCCAAGAAGGCGTGATCGCGAGACCGGACCAACCGGCGCGGCCGAGCGCACGAGGCCGGCACCGTCCGCGATCCAAGAACCCGGTCGCGGATCGAGTCAGCGAACAGAGGCGCTAGCCGGTGGCGGTCGTGTACTTCGACGCCAGCGCGCTCATGAAGCTGGTGGTAGAGGAAGTCGGAACTGACCTGGCAGTCGAGCTGTGGGACGGGTGCGATGCTGCGGTGTCGAGCCGGTTGGCCTACCCGGAGGTTCGCGCCGCCCTGGCCGCGTCCAGGCGGAACAAGGATCTCACGGCGCGCGAGTTCGCAGATGCGGAACGGGCATGGGATGAGTTCTGGGCGGCCACCCGCCCAGTCGAGTTCACCCGCGAGGTCGAACGCCGAGCCGGCCACTTCGCGGGCGCTCACGCGATGCGAGGCGCAGACGCCGTGCACCTGGCGAGCGCGCTCGCGGTGGGCGACCCCAACCTCGTCGTCGCAGTCTGGGATCGGCGACTCCACTCCGGAGCGAGAGCCGAGCGCCTAGCAGTTGCACCCAAGGTGCTGCCGTAGCCCCGACCCGGCGACTTGGGACGCTCTCACTCGGCCCCCGCTGTGGCGAAGGAGCTGTCCTGAGCAGAAGGTAGGGTCCGCGAAGGTGAAGCCGGAGCTCGAAATTCTCGACGAGGACGATCTGGCCAGATGGGCCCTTCTCCAACTGCACAATGGCCATGGCGCGGCGCGCATCTCCGCCGAGGCCGACATCCCCGAAGGGAGGATGAGGGAGCTTCTCGATCGGGGTGACCGCCTAGTCAAAGAGCGGCTGGCCGACATGAAGCGGTCGGGGCCAGACCAGGCCCGCGACGAGGATCCGGACGAACGTCGAAGCGTCGCTCAGCAGCTGCTCGACACCAATCCCGCACCCCCATCCTCACTGGCGATCTGGGACGCTACGACTCTTGAGGCGGGCCTTCTCGTCGGCCTACACTTGGTACAGCGTCGTTTCCACCAAGTGAGAGCTGGTCGCCGATGAAAGCCGAGACCTTCCGAGTTTCGGCCTCGGGTCAGATGAGCCTGCCAGCGGATGTCCGTCACCGGTGGCACCTCTACGACGGTGGTCCGGTCGACGTCATCGATCTCGGGTTCGGTGTCCTGACCGTTCCCGCCGGTGGCGCCGCTCGGTTGCTCGACGAGGTACTGCCAGCCGAGGCGCACTACGCCGCGATCGCGACAGAGGACGATGAAGACCTCGCCACGACGTGACCGTCGTTCTCGATGACCATCTGCTCCGCGATTGGATGGCAAGGCGCGACACCGCCCTGGTGGAGGCGATCAACGGAGACCAGGCGGCGACCACCAACCTCTGGTACGCGAGGCTCTGCAAGAGCGCAGCACGAGCACACGGTGAGGCTCTTCTCCAGGGATGGGCGGTAGAGGAGCGACGCGCGCTCATCGCGGGACTGGTCGCTCTCCCCGACGACGTGGTGGTCGTCCCCATGCGGCAGCTGGCGTGGCGGATGGGTGAGCTGAGCAATGACCATCACGGATTGTCGACCCTCGGCGCCGAGGCGATCGCAGCCGCGATCGACACGCACGGCCGTCTCCTGGTGTCCGCTCGCGACGATGGTCCTGCCATCCGTCGATGCTGCGAGACCCTTGGCATCGGATACGACGCCGTCTCGCGTTGATCGCTGCCACGGACCCGGCTTGGTCTGGGGCACCCTGCTGGAGCACCACCTCAACCCGCCACGTGCCGCGTCGACCTTGAGCGATTCTCCCTTGCGGTAGCGGGTCGAAGCGCCCTGGACGATTCGGTCGGTCATCTTGCGGACGACCCTCCGGTGCTCGATCCGGCGGAGGTCGAGGTGCAGCGGCACCGACCGGGCGTGGGTCCTGATCGAGAGCGACGGCGAGCTCCTTGGGGTGACCGTCCGCGACGAAGGCGATCCACAACGAGTGGATCCCCGGGGTCGGGTTCTCCTCGATGCGGGAACGGGCAGCGGAAGTGGGCGGAACGCTCGAGGTGACCACCGATCGCGCGGGTCGCTCGTGACCGCCCAGCTGCCACTGGGCTGAGGACGTGTGCGCCCGAGGTCGCTGCTCGGACGTCGCCCGCCGTTCCCCCGCTCCGCCCGACTCCCGACGCGACGCCGTTTGCCCAGGCGAGAGACCACTCCGCGTGTCCGATCGCTCAGCGCGTGCAGTTCCTCTCTCGAAACCGGACGACGTCGCGAGCGCTCCTAGACCTCCGCTCCCGCCTCCCAAGCGACGAGAACGGCGACGACGGGTTCGGCGATGCCCTTGAGCTCGAGGGTGCGCTCACCCGACAGAGGCACCGCTCGCCGGCAGCCTGCGACGAGGTCGGCACTCGCCAACACCTCGCCGGCACCGGCAGCCGCGGAGATGCGCGCGGCCCGCGTGACCGCAGATCCGAAGTAGTCCCCGTCGCGAGAGGTCGCTTCCCCGGCGTGGAGCCCGATGCGGATGCTCGGAGCGAAGCCGTGCTCGGCACGGTGGCGCGCCAGGGAACGCTGGATGGCGGCGGCGCACCCGATGCCGTCGTCGGCTTCCCTGAAGGCTACGAAGAAGCCGTCGCCGCCGTGCTTGATCTCCTCGCCGTTCCACCGCTCGAACTCGGCTCGCAACGTGCGGTCGTGCCACTGCAGCAACGGCTCCCACGCGGCGTCGCCCATGGCCTCGGAAAGTCGCGTCGAGTCCACGATGTCCGAGAACAGGAACGTGCGGATGGTTCGGGACCCCCCGGACGGGGCGGGAGCGATGGCGAGGTCGACGGCGACGCCGAACTCTTCGACCAGGCGGGCGGCGGCCTTGAGCTCGAGGCGCGCGCCCGTGTCGTCTCCGTCGGCGGTCAGGGCCCGAGCGAGCAGGACGCGGGCCTGAGCGGCTTCGTAGGGGGCCTCGACTTCGCTCCAGGTGCGGACCCCCTCCCGCAGGGCGGCGATCGCCTCCTTGGTGTCGCCGCGATGGAGGGCCAGATGCCCACGCGCCACGGCCGCCGCAGCGGCCGGTCCTGAGGTGCCGAGCCTTCGGGCCAGCTCCTCCAGCTCAGCGACGCTCTCGGCCGCCGCTTGCTCATCACCCACGGCCACGCACGCCGCGACGTACACGGGGAGGAGGAAGACACGGCGCTCTCGAGCGAGGAAGCCGGGGTCCTCGAGCGAGCGGCTGAGGCTCCGCACCGCCGCCCGGGCATCCCCTTGCGCCAGCAGCAAGCGACCCCGCCCCGGCTGGCCGTCGTCGCCCAAGGCGATGGCCTGGGCGAGTGCTTCTTCGGCACCGTCCAGGTCTCCGCTACGCACCCGGATCTCGACCAGCTCGCTGTACCCCCAGCCCGCGCTGTACCGGTTGATCCCGAGCAGCTCCTCACACGCTTGCAGGACCCGCTGTTCCGCCTCCACCAGTTGACCGTGGAGCCGGTCGATCTCCCCCTGGTGGAACCGGCACAACCCCGTGTAGCCCGCGATCGACTCGCGCTCGCAGTAGCGGGTCGACACCTTGGTCCACTCGGTGGCCCGCCCCCAGTCGCAGAGCGCCCGGCAGATCGAGATCACCGCGCAGTACACGTAGCCAGCGTGGACGGGGGCGACCCCCGGTCGCATGGCCAGCGCCGCCGCCTCGTCGACCAGCGGGAGCACCTCGCTGACCTCACCTGCCGTGGCGGCCACGTGGGCCAGCCCCTGCACCGCCATCGCCTCCAGGCCGGGGCTGCCCACCCGTCGGGCGATCGCGCGCGCCTCGAGGAGCGCGGCCCGCGCCCCTTCGGCATCGCCATCTTCCATCAGGGCGAAGGACAGCGACCACTGTGCCTGCGCGTGCTCGGCGCACTCCGGCGCCTCGGCCAGGTGTTCGGTGGCTCGGTGGTAGCAGGTGAGGGCGACGGCGCCGTCGAGCATCATCGCGTGGTGGCGGGCCTGCTCCAGGGCCATGCGGGCGGCACCTGGAATCTCGCCTGCCTCGGTGAACGCCACCTCCGCCCGTTCGAGCGCGTTCAAGAACCCAGCAGGATCACCGGCCCAGCGGCAGGCCCAGGCGAGCCGCTCGAGGTCTTCGGCCCCGAGCGGCTGATCGGCGTCGGCGTCCCGCAGCGCGGCTCTCGCCGCGGACCACAGGCTCTGGCCGTACGAGGCTCGGGCGTGGTCGAGGAGCGCTTCACGCGTGGACACGTCGAGAGTCTGTCATGGGCACGTACGGGGCGACTTGGCCGTCGCCTGTCCGGCAAGGGCCTCCCCGACCGAGGGAGGGGTTGAAGCCGTCCCCAAGGGTCCGTCACCCATGACCGTACGCCTGGCCGGTTCGAAGCAACTTCCGTCGTGTGATCGCCCGGGCAGGTTCGCTTCACTTCTGTGAGCGATGCCCGAACGGGGCCGGCGCCGGAGCAACCGATCGTGGCCCGGGAAGGGCGCGGCAGCTGCTGGTCGACGTCGATCAGGCGCGTCCGGCCCTCATTGTCGGGCGCCGGCCACCTTGATCGCTGGTTCGCTGGTCGCGGCCCACGCCGTGAGCGCACCGGACCCCGTGGCGACGAGGAGAGCCCCGGCGATCGTGGCGACGAGCAGCGTCCACGGGATGCTGATCACCCTTGCCCCGACCACATCGGACACGCCCGCGGCGACACCGATCAGGGTGGTGGTGGCCGCCGCCGCACCGAGCACGGCACCGACGGTGACGACTGCAAGCGATTCCCACACCGCCGTCAGGGTCACCTGGGCCCGGGTCAGGCCCGTGAGCCGGGCGATGGCGAACTCCTCCCGCCGATCGGCTCCCGCGATGACGACGGTATTGATCACGGCGATCACGATGTAGACGGTCGCGAGGCCGAGGATGGCGAGCAGCACGTCTTGGCTCACCTGACGCTGGTTGCCGATGGCGCCGTCGACCCAGACGTCGAGGTCCGAGACCTCGACGTCGGGTTCCGATCCGGGTCGGGAGCCACGGGTGGTGAGACTCGCCGCCAGCGACGCTCGGTCCGGATGGTCCATCTGAACGATGAACCGGCGTGCATCGCTGGCCGCCGGTGCCAGCTCGAGCGGGAGCAGCACGTCCGGTCCGGTCATGGTGTTCGACAGGACCGCGACGATCGTCAGATCTCTCGAGACGCCGTCGATGCGGACGCCGGCCGTGTCCCCCACGTCGGCCCGCAAGCGTGACGCGAACGCTCGATCGACCGCAATCGTGTCGCCGTGCAGTTGTGCGAGCTCTCCCTCGACGTCGTGGAGACGATGGATCTGTGGATAGCCCTCGGCCCCTACGGCGACCGCTTCGACGGCCTCGTACGAAGCAGCCCCGTCGGAGTCGACCACCCGTGCCTCGACCAGCACGGGCACCTCCTCGGAGATGGCACGGACGTCTCCGATGGCGTCCATCTGGCGGCGCATCGGCTGGTTCGTCGTCACGACGAGGTCGCCCACGACCGTTCGCGCCGCCTCCTCGCGCCGACCGGCGTCGATCACGTCGATGGATCCGGCCAGGCCGACGACGAGTCCGACGAGCAGGATGATCGGAGCGGCCGTCGACGACGTACGTCGAACCCCGTCGCGCAGGTTGGCGTGGACGAGCTCGGCGAGCCTGCTCCGAGGGAACAGCGCTCGGGAAGCAGCGTCGAGCAGGCCCCCGATCGGCGGCACCACGACCGGGCACAGCGCGCTCAGCGCCACGACCGAGACGAGGCAGATCGGTATCGCAGAATCCATCGCAGACTCGCCCGGGGAGATCGCCGTGGCGATCATGAGCACGACGGCACCAGCGGCCGCGACGAGGCCGATGATCCAGCGGCTCGGTGTCATCACCCGGTCGGCGACACCGACGTCCCGTAGGGCGTCCAACGCGCGCACTCGAGAGGCGCGCCGCGACGCGCTCAAGCAGCCGAGGACGGCCACCCCGATGCCGACGGCCGCCGAGACGGAGACGATCCACCATCGCCATCGAGCCGTGAACCCATCCGGTACGAACTCGAACCTCGCGAACATCCAGGTCTCGAAGCGGGCCACCAGCACCCCGAGCAGGACTCCCAGGATCGTGCCCAGCGTTCCGAGCAAGAGGGCCTCGCCCATCAGGAGTCGCCGCACCTGGCGCGGCTTCGCGCCGACCAGTCGGAGCAGCGCCAGGTCCTGGCGGCGCTGGGCAACCGTGAAGGCGAACGTCGACCCAACCACGAACACCGCGACGAAGATCGAGACGCCCATCATGATGCCCGACAGACTGACGGCACCCGTGTAGGCATCGCGCAGCACGAGCTCGTCACGCGCCGACAGACCGAGAGGAATGGTCGGGCTGGCCGCGGAGATCATCGTGAGGAGCGACGCCTGCACCAGAGCCACGCCCAATGCCACGGCGACGGTGGCGCCGACGAACAGCTGCCACCGATCGCGGAAGGTGCTCCACGAGAGGCGGATCACGACGGTGACGATTCGACGGCCTGCGCTTCCTCCATCCGGGCAAGGCGATGCGCGACGTCACTGGCTGTCGGCCGGGTCACCCGGTCGACGATGCGGCCGTCCGACAGGAACAAGACCTCGTCGGAGCTCGCCGCCGCCATCGGATCATGGGTGACCATGACGACGGTCTGGCCCCCGTCCACCATGGAGCGCAACATGCCCAGGACCGTGCGGGCCGCACCGGAGTCCAGCGCGCCGGTCGGTTCGTCGGCGAAGAGCACAGCCGGACGCGTGACCATCGCCCGAGCTATGGCCACCCGCTGTTGCTGCCCTCCTGACAGCTCGCGCGGCCGATGCCGGATACGTTCGGCCAACCCGACCTGGCCGAGCACGTCGTGCACCTGCTCCGGCGACGGACGGCGACCGGCGAGACGCAGCGGCATCCCCACGTTCTGCTCGGCGGTCAGCGATCCGATGAGGTTGAAGTTCTGGAAGACGAAGCCGACGACCGTCTGGCGGAGCTCCGTGAGCTCCGACTCGGAGGCGTCGGTGATGTCTCGTCCGGCGACCGACACCCGTCCGCTGCTGGGACGCTCGAGCCCGGCCGCGCAGTGCAACAGGGTGGACTTTCCCGAACCGGAAGGACCCATCACTGCTGTCCACGAACCCTTCGTGAACCTGGCACTGACATCGTTGAGCGCCGTGACGGGATCCTGTCGAGCGCCGTACACGCGAGTGACGCCGAGGAGCTCGACGGCCGGCGGCGGTGGTGGTGCATGAGAGGTGTCCGACACGGGTGCGGAGTCGTGAAGTTCCATCCGTGCACCTCCCGTCATCCAGGCGGGTTGAGCGACCACGGCGAAGGGCTTCGAGGGGACGATCAGCTGCTTCGCGCTGCAGTCACGGTACTACCGCGGGAATGGTGCTGCTCGGGAACGAGGAACCGCGGGAGGCGAGGCATCGGTCGACCGGCGTGGACACTGGGCTGCGATTCTTGATCGCGAGATGCCTCGTACGACGAGGCTTCCGGCCGACGCCGTCGCGGGTGGTGGGGAGTACGGGATCGCACTCGCCCACGAGGTCGATCTGGCTGGTGTCGAACGTCAGCGACCGAAGACGACCCATTCGTTGGCCCACAGCCGGCCGACCGTGGTGCCGTCCCCGAGCTGGCCCTGGAAGTTCGCACCCCAGCACGTCGCCGTCGCGTCGGTGAGCACCGCGCAGGTCTGGTTGCTGCCGACGGCGACGCCGCCGACGTCTGTGTGGCCGGCCACCATGGCGGGTGCGAGGGAGTCGGTCTCGGTGCCGTCGCCCAACGCACCGAACCCGTTGCTGCCCCAGCACCGGGCAGATCCGTTGGAGAGGCGGGCGCAAGAGTGGCCCTGGTCGCCGTCGACCTGGGTCGCGCCCGTCAGACCGGCGATGGTGACGGGGTCGTTCCGTGTGGTCGTGGTGCCGTCGCCGAGCTGGCCGTAGCTGTTCGAGCCCCAGCAGGAGACCGTGCCGCCAGTGCGCACCGCGCAGGCGTGAGCGGTTCCCGAACCGAGTGAAACGGCGTCGGTGATCCCAGCGACCTGCACCGGCGTGGTCGAGCTGATGCCGGTGCCGTCGCCGAGCGCCCCCTGGACGTTCGCACCCCAGCACCTCACCGTGCCGTCGCCGATCAGCGCGCACGAGAAGTACTGGCCGGCTGTGATGGCGACCGCGCCGGACAGGCCGGCGACGACGACGGGTGTGGTGGAAGGGGTGGTCGAGCTGTCGCCCAGCTCACCGAACGCGTTCGATCCCCAGCACCTCGCCGTGCCGTCCCCGAGCAGGGCGCAGGTGTGGGACAGACCCGCAGATACCTGCGTCGCGCCGGTCAGTCCCGTCACAGGCACCGCCGTGCTCGAGGCGACCGTGGTGCCGTTGCCCAGCCGGCCGCTGCCGTTCGATCCCCAGCACCGGGCCGTGCCATCGGCCAACGTGGCGCACGAGTGGAGCGGGCCGGCTCCCACGGTGGTCGCGGTCGTCACGCCGGAGACGAACACCGGCGTCGTCGAATCCACCGTCGTCCCGTTCCCGAGCTGACCGGAACCGTTGTCGCCCCAGCACCCGATCGTTCCGTTGGTGAGCCGGCCACAGGTGTGCTGCTGACCGCCCGAGATCTGTGCGATCCCGGCGATGCGCCATCCACGGTCGACCACGGTCGGCGTCAGCCTCCCGGCCACGCCGTGGTCTCCGAGCTGACCGAAGTCGTTCGAGCCCCAGCAGCGGAGCTTGCCGTCTCCCGACGCGGCGCACGTGTGCAGCTGCCCGGCGCTGATCGACACGGCGTCGGTCAACCCCGATACGGCGACCGGGGTGGAGGGTGCGGGGTTGGTCGTGCCGTCACCGAGCTGACCCACGCCGTTCGAGCCCCAGCACCGCGCACCACCGCTGGCGAGGCGAGCGCAGGCGTGCTGGAGGCCCTGGCTGACCTCGACCGCGCTCGTGATTCCCGGCACGTCCCCCGACGGCCCGAACGCGTTGGAGCCCCAGCAACGGACGGTGCCGCCGACGCGGGTGGCACATGTGTCGTAGACACCGGTCGCGACGGTGACGGCGTCGTCGAGCCCGGCGACGGTCACGGGGGTGGGTGCATCGGTCGTCGTGCCGTCGCCGAGCTGGCCCCAGGCGTTCGATCCCCAGCACTGGGCCGAACCGTTCGTCAACACCGCGCAGGTGTGGTCGTCGCGACCCGAGATGGCGACCGCGTCGACGAGGTCGGCGACCGGTACCGGCTCGAGCGAGCCGTCCGTCGTGCCGTCGCCGAGCTGGCCCGACGTGTTGGCCCCCCAGCATCGAGCCGTGCCATCACCGAGGACGGCGCAGGTGTGGAACTGGCCGGCGCTCACGGTGGTCGCGTCGGAGATGCCCGTGACCTCGACCGGCGCGTAGGCCGCATCGGTCGTCCCGTTCCCGAGCTCGCCGTCGAAGTTGTATCCCCAGCATCGGATGCTGCCATCCGCCAGCAGGGCGCAGGCGTGCTCGTACCCCGCCGTGATCTCCGTGGCGTCGGTGATGCCCGCCACACCGACCGGGTTCAGGCTGCTCACCGCGGTGCCATCGCCCAGCTGCGCGCCGCTGCCGAGCCCCCAGCACGTCACGGTGCCGTCGCTGTGGCGGGCGCAGGTGAAGCTCGACCCGGCCGCCACCTGCACCACCGAGGTCAGCGGGTTGCAGGCGGCGAGTACGCCGGCTGCCATGGCCACGACCAACGCACCAACCAGTGCTCGCCGTCTCATCGGATACCCCAGTTCGCCCGCGTGCGGTGTCCCGCACGGTCCTCCAGCCCTCGCCCGACGAAGGATTGCCGCTGAAAGAGCTCGCGTCAACACGCTTTGCAGTCGAACTTGGTCAGGGCCAGTCGAGGTGGTGCTGTTCGGCCGCGTCGGTGAGCGCGGCGCTGAGCCTGTCGGGCGACGACTGGCATCGCTCGAGGTCGCCCGGTCCCAGCAGGACGACGAGTCCCTGATCGGTGTCGGCGATGACCGCGGGGGCCTGGCCGTCGATCACGTCTCGGACGGGGGCGGGCTGATCGTCGAGGTGGTAGGTGTCGAACGGAACTGGAAGGCCTGCACGGCACGCCTTCCAGTCGGACCGTTCCCGCACGGCCCCGTGGGTGATGTCGCACAGGGCGCAGTGCGCACGTCCGAGGCGGGCACCCACCCAATAGGTGAGCTCGCCTCGGAGGGTGCTGTCGGCGTTGTAGACGCCGACGAGCCGTCGGATGCGCGGGCGACTGTCGGGGGATGCATCCGTCACGGCGTGGTTCCTCTCTGGGGCGGTCCTCACCTTGTCAGGTCCGCCCTCGGTCACGCGGCGACCGGGCACTTCGGGTCAGCAGCGAGTTGCGGTGACGGTGAGATCTCGGAGCTGGTGGTGCGGGTAGGGGTGGGCGTCATCGGGGCTCCTCGGCAGCGGGCGAGCGGTTCGTGCTCGACGACTCCGAAACCCGCCGGACGGTGTGCCGCTTCCATCGGATCTGCCCAGGCGGAATGTGGAATCGGATGGAAGGATCGGCGGACCCGGCCGGGTTCTGGAGGTGTGACCAGGACTCGAGCAGGCCGGATGCGGGCGATGTGGAACGGGGTGGTGATCGCAGAGAGCGACGACACGCTCGTGGTCGAGGGCCTCCACTACTTCCCGGTCGCGTCCCTCCACTCGGAGCACCTGAGCGACAGCGCCACCCGGAGCGTGTGCCCCTGGAAGGGCGTCGCCCACTACAAGACCGTTACCGTCGCCGGCGTGACCGCGCCTGACGCAGCCTGGTTCTACCCCCGACCATTCCCGCTGGCCCGCAGGGTCGGGGGCCGCATCGCGTTCTGGCACGGCGTGCAGGTCGAGCCGTCGCCGGCCGGCGCCGCGGAGCGGTCGACGGGCCGTGATGGCTGAACGGTCCAGACCGGCCTGTCAACCGTCGGCCGGGACCACGTCGATCAAGTTCGACCTGGTCGTCGTCCCCGAGATCCCCGTCATGTGGCGAGCGGCCGTCGCGATCACCGGCGACCCTGACGAGGCCGAGGACCTCATGCAGGACACCTTGCTGCGTGCCTACCGCTCCGTCGACGGCTTCGACGGGCGCCACCCTCGGTCCTGGCTTCTGACCATCCTGCGCAACACCAACGTGAATCGGCACCGGCGGCGCCGCCCGAGCCTCACGGCAACCGGTGAGCTCCCCGAACCGTCGTCGGGCACACCAGCCGCCCACAGCGCCGAGGATCAAGCCACCGAAGACCACCTCGACGCCCGGGTCGAAGCGGCGTTGCACCGGCTCTCACCGAAGCTGGCCCGGGTCATCCACCTGGTCGATGTCACCGGCTGCACCTACGACGAAGCCGCAGCCGCCCTTGGCATCCCCGCAGGCACTGTCATGAGCCGCCTCCACCGGGCCCGCCGCCAGATCCGGGCCGAGCTCGAACGCCACCCCGACCTTGGAGGTCACCGGTCATGAGGATGCGCGACCTTCGCCTCGACATGTTGACCAACCGTGGGGGTACCTCGTGCATCCAGGTGGCGCGGGCGCTCCAGCGATACCTCGACGGCGATCTCGACGACGACACCCGTGCGAAGGTCGCCGGCCACCTCGCCGTCTGCCGCCGCTGCGGGCTCGACGAGCAGGCCTACCGCGAGATCAAGGACGCGCTGGCCCGCCGAGGCGGCGAGGTTCCCGAGGCGCCGCTCCACCGGCTCCGCGCGTTCGCCGCGGAGCTCTCCGGTGGCGACCCGCCCACCAGCCCGGCCGGCGACGACGGGTGATGGCCCCGCAGCCTGACCCGACCCGCTGGAACCGGCGGGCCAAGACCATCCCGTCCGTGCTCGCCATCACCGTGGCCGCGGTTGCACTGTCGCCGGTGCTGATCCCCGCCGCCGCGGTATGGGACCTCGTGCGTTTGCGGTGGCGGTACCCGACGCTGCGGCTCTACGGCTTCGTCACCCAGTACCTGATCAACGACTCGGTCGAGATCCTGGCCGCCGGACCGCTGTGGCTCGCCGCCGGCTTCGGCACAGGACTCGACCGCCCCGCATCGCAGCGCCGCCACCAACGACTCCAGGCGTGGTCCATCGCGCTGCTGGCTCGCCGGGCCGACCAGTTCCTCGGGGTCCGCATCCACTCTGCCGACGACCTCACCGACGCCCTCATCCCCGCGCCGGCCATCGTGATCTGCCGCCATGTGAGCCTGTTCGACGCCTCCTTGCCGTCGCTGCTCTACCAACGGCTCGGCATCCACACCCGCGGCGTGATCATGGCCGAGCTCCTCGTCGACCCGGGCTTCGACCTTCTCTACCAGCGGGCAGGGTCGGTGTTCATACCCCGTGACAACAGCTCCGACGCCCGCCACCAGGCGGCCAGGGTCGGCCACGAGCTGGGCGACCGCACCGTCGCCGTCATCTTCCCCGAAGGACGGCTGTTCCGCCCGGACACCCTCACCCATGCCATCGCTCGTCTCGCCGAACGGGATCCGGGCCGAGTCGAACGCCTGCGCCGCGCTGCGCCACCTCCTCCCGCCACGGCCCGCCGGCCTCCTGTCGCTGCTCGACGGCAGCCCCGACGCCGACGTCGTCGTCGTCAACCACGCCGGCCTCGACCTCTACCCGACCTTCGTCGCTCTCGCGGAGAACATCCCGCTCACCCGGCCGATCGAGGTCACGGCCACCCGCATCCCACGCCGAGACATCCCTGACGACGCCGCCGAGCGGGTCGCGTGGCTCGACGGCCTCTGGTGCGCCATGGACGACTGGGTCCACGATCAGCTCACGCCATGAGCCGAAGGCCCAGCCGCGAGGCGAACCGCGGCGTGCCGAACCGCCTCCCGGTTGCGGCATCACCCGACTGGCATCGCCCTGCGTCGACCCTCGCTCGGCGGCTCACCGGAGGCGAGTGACCTCGAAGGTCGGCACGGGCCGGCTCAGCCCCTTGAAGTCCATGCCGCCGAGCGACACCGCTTCGATGCGCTCCTCGACCGCGGCGTGGACCCGGTTCGTCATCAGGATCTGACCGCCGGTGGCGACTGCGCAGATGCGGGCGGCGAGGTTCACGACCGTGCCGATGGCGGTGTACTCCGTCCGGCCGTCGAACCCGATCTCCCCGCAGGTGGCGAACCCGACCGCGATCCCGATCCCCAACGCCAGCTCGTGTCCCCGCCGACGCCACTCCGCCGACAGGGCGGTCGAGCGGTCGCGCATCGCCACCGCCAGCTGCACGGCCTGCCACGCCGGCTCGGCGCACTCCACCGGATCGTTGAAGAACACCAGCATCCCGTCGCCCGTGAACTGGGCGATGGTGCCCTCATGCTCGAAGATCATCGGCCCGACCGCGTGGTGGAACTCCCGGAGGACATCCATCACCTCCTCGGGCTCGGCGGTCTCTGCGAACCCCGTGAACCCCCGCAGGTCGCAGAAGAGCACCATGATCTCACGACGATGGCTGTCCAGGATGGCGTCGCCGCCGGAGGCGATCGCTTCGGCAGGGCACCAGGCCTCGTTCGACCTCGGCACCGAGCGGGCAGCGCCGGTTCGGCCGATCGGCGGCGACGAGGCGACTCGGCCCTGGCCGACCGCGGGAGCGCTACCCGGCGCGCTCGATCCAGCGGTCGATGAGCGTGCGGGCGATGGACATGGCGGGCGGGATCATGGGGAGGTCGTCGGGGCGATACCAGCCGGCATCGACGATCTCGACGCCGTCGACGGCGATGTCGCCCGAGGCCCACGTCGCCTCGAACCCGATCATGAGCGAGTGGGGGAAGGGCCACGGCTGGCTGGCGATGTAGCGGAGCTCGCCCAGCTCCACGCCGACCTCCTCGTGCACCTCGCGGTGCACTGCCTCCTCCATCGTCTCGCCGGGCTCGACGAAGCCGGCGATGCAGCTGTACATCGGGATCGGGAACGAGCCGTTGCGGGCCAGCAGGGCCTCGCCGTCGCGCTCGACCAGGGTGATCACCGCGGGCGCCAGGCGGGGGAACGCAAGCAGCCCGCACGCCGGGCAACGGCGGGCTCGCTCCCCGGGTGCCGGCTCCGTCGGGGTACGGCAACGCCCGCAGAAGCGATGGGTGCGCTCCCACTCGACGAGTTGGACCGCCCGCCCGGCCAGCGTCCAGCGCACGTCGTCCACCCGGCCGTGCAGGCCCATGAGCGGGATCATGGCATCGTCGAGGTCCGCGGTCACCAGGTCCGGAACGCCGTCGCCGTCGAGGTCGACCGCCCAGCAGGCGACGCCGTCGAGCAGGCCGAGGAGCATGCGCGGCACATCGGCGGCCAGTTCGTCAGGGTGGTGGTCGAGGACGATGACCTTGCCCTGGCGCACGACGACGGTCACCGAGCCCGACGCATCGGCGGGAGGGTCGAGCGCAGGGACGAAGCGCGGGAGCGACATGGCCCACACGCTACGGTGCCCACGGCGCCCCGGACGTCCCCGAGGTGGCGGCCCGACAAGGATCGACGATGGCGAACCAGCAGCAGTCGGAGCATTGGAACGGCGGAGAGTCCGTGCACTACGTCGACCATGCCGATCGCTACGACCGCCAACTCGCGCCGTTCGCCGATATCCTCCTCGAGCGGGTCGGGCTCCAGGAGCACGAGTCGGTGCTCGACATCGGTTGCGGCTGCGGCGTCACGACGCTCGCAGCGGCTCGCCACGCCCGGGCCGCGCTCGGGGCCGACCTCTCCGAACCGCTGCTCGAGATCGCGGCCGGGCGGGCCCGGGCCGCATCGGCGGACAACGCCGAGTTCGTCGTCGCGGACGCGCAGACCCACCCCTTCGTCGAGGGCGCGTTCGACGCCGTCATCAGCCAGTTCGGGGTCATGTTCTTCGACGACCCGGTCGCCGCGTTCACGAACCTCCGACGTGCGCTCGGTCCGACGGGTCGTGCCGCGTTCGTGTGCTGGCAGCGACTCGAGGCCAACGAATGGCTGACGGTCGTCGGCGACGTGGTCGAGCGGAGCGCCGCCCTTCCCGAATTCGGAGGACAGGCCGGCGGCCCGGGAATGTTCGGACTGCGGGATCCGGGCGAGACCCGTGCGCTGCTCGACGTCGCGGGGTTCACCGGGATCGAGATCGAGCCGATCTCGCCGATGATCATCCTCGGAGGGGGCGGGACCCTGGACGAGTCCGTCGACTTCCTGCTCGGCATGGGCATGGTCCGCGGCTTGCTGGGCCTGGTTCCATCCGATGCACGTGAGACGACGATCGATGCCATCCGCGCCTCGCTCGCCGACCGCTACGAGCCGGGGGTCGGCGTCCGACTCGGCACCGGCGCCTGGCTGGTCCTCGCGCGCAACGCCGGGGAACGCTAAGGCGTCGTGGGATATGCGGCGTCGAGCGCCGATGCGATCTCGTCGTAGGTGGCATCACCCGCGATCCACCTGGTGATCTCCTTCCAGAAGAGATCGGTGCCGATCGCCGGAGGCATCGCGTCGGAGCCGTCGAGGACGAGCGTGCCGTCGGTGCCCCCGCTCTGCTCGAGGAGGTAGCGGGTCTGCGGCGGATAAGCCGAGGCGTCGATTCCGTTGGTGGGGCTGAAGAACTGGCCCGACGAGACCCAGGTGCGCACGGCATCGGGGGACGCCAGGAAGGCCATGACCTTCTGGACATCGGGCCGGTCGTTGAACGAGACGGCCAGGTCGGTGCCGACGACGAGGGGCGGGTCGCTGTCGTCCGTGGCCGGGAGCGGGAACACCGCGACGTCGGCGTCCGGCCCCAGTGAGATGCCCGAGGGCATCCACTGGAGGGCGAAGCTCGGCGCGTTGTAGAGGACGCAGCCCGGCGGATCGTCGAAGAAGAGAGGGGCGTTGGCGGTCTGGACCGAGGTCCGCAGGATGCCGGGCGTACCGCCGGCGGCCCGCCCGGGGCCGAGGACGAGCTGGCGGAAGGTGTCGAAGCTCTGGGCGATGCGGGGATCACGAAAGCCGACCTGACCGTGCACCCACTGGCCGTAGACCGTGGGTCCCCATTGCCGGACGACGAGCTCCTCCACCCAGTCGGTGGCGGGCCAGCCGGTGGCGCTCTGGGCCTCGACGCCGAGGCACCACGGCGTGAGGCCCCGGTCCTGGATGTCCTGCACGACCTGGTCGAGCTGGTCGAGGGTCCGCGGCGGCTCGAGGCCGAGGTCGGCGAGCTGCGACGGTCGATACCAGACGAGGCCCTTGGCGTTGAAGCGGAAGGGGAACGCGGCCTGGGTGCCGTCGAACCGTCCGAGGGCGAGGGCCTCGGGGCTCATGTTGGCCTCGGCGGTGGCGGCGACCTCGGGGGAGAGCGCCTGGACGTCGCCATCCTGGAACAGCGTGGCGATCAGGCCCGGCTGGGGAACGATGGCGATGTCCGGCGGGTCGGCCACGCCGACGCGGCTCTCGAGGTCCGACGCCAGGTTCCCGGTACCGGTGTAGCGGACATCGATGCCGTTCTGGCTCGCCCACCGGTCGAGGTCGGCGGTGAACCGCTCGGCCTCGCTCCCTCGGTAAGGACCGAAGATCGTGACTGTGTCGGCCCGGCTGGGAGGCGAGCTCGACGAGCACGCGCCGGCGGCCAACCCGATGGTGGCGAGAAGACCGATGATCGCGGCGCGGCGCCACGTCATCGCGCGGTCACCTGGAACCGGTTGTCCTGCTGGTAGCGCAGATCCATCTCGACCGGTCGACCGACCCGGTCCCGGATCACCTCGGCGAGGGTCCACGTCTCGACCGGATCGTTCGGTCCGGTCACCACCATGTCGACGTGGGCCACCCCCGCCCGGATCTGGGCGGTGAGGCTGACCACCTGGGCCGACTGGTCCCAGTCCTTCACGGCCTGCGATACCACGAGGTTCAGGCGGCTGTCGTCGAGTGAGACGCGTGTGTGGAGGGCAAGGGGAATGGCGACCGCCAACACCGCCGTGAGGGTGATCAGCATGCGGACCGTCAGGACCCGCTTCGACACCTTCACCCGAGGTCGGAACCCGGCCAGGATCAACATGAGCGACGCCGAGAACACGATGGCGGCCAGGTTGGTGAGGAAGAGGAGCAGCGCGTTCCAGGCGTCGGTCGACCGACCGAGCTCCCAGGTGATCCCCACGGTGGCCAGTGGCGGGACGAGAGCGACGGCGATTCCGACTCCCGGCAGGGCGGACACCGCGGAGCGGCGAGGGAGGATGTAGCCGGCGGCGGCGCCGGCGCTGACGGCCACCCCGAGGTCGAGCAGACCGGGGTAGGTGCGCGCCGCCAGCTCACCGGGCAGTTCGGCGGTGCCGGCGATCCCGTCGCCGCCCAGCAGGCCGACGAGGTAGCCGACCGCGATCGCCATCGCCGTGCCGAGGGCGATGATGACGAGCGCGCCGAACAGCCGCCGGTTGTCGGCCTGCACCGTGGCGGCCGCCGCGGCAAGGATCGGGGTCATGAGCGGGGCGACGAGCATGGCCCCGATCACCACCCCGGCCGAGTCCGCCAAGAGGCCGAAGCCGGCGATGGCTGCGGAGAGGACGATGAGCGACGCGAACCGCAGTACGTACTCCGTCAGTTCCGGCCGGGTCGGGAAGAGCTCGTCGACCGCGTTCTGGGCGTCGTCGGTGGGCGCCTTGGTCGCCGAGGCCCGGACGACGTCGAGCATGCGCCCGATCGGCGTCAACTCGGGCTCGCGCTGTTCCCGTGGTTCCTCGGTTGGGTCGGCCATCCGGCTTCCTCGACGGGCCCAGCCCGTACTCGGCGGGCAGCTTTCGGAGGTCACATGTTCGCCGAGGAGCGCGGACGAAAGAGGGATGCAGCCGCGTGCCGCCGGCGCCGATTCGACCGAGGGGGCGGGGCGCGCTGAGGTCGCGGACCTGGGCCGCTACCGTGACCGGCTTCGCCCACGACCGTGGCGCAGCAGCCACGAGAGAGGAAGCGTTGCCGCAGGCCGCAAGCATGCCCACGAACCCGCCGTCGAAACCTTTCGGACATCAGATCTCAGGACGACTTCCGGCGCTCGATGGCCTACGGGGCTTGGCGTTGGTCGGGATGCTGGCGTGGCACGCACGCCTCGACTGGGTCAAGGGCGGCTTCGCGCGGATGACGATCTTCTTCGTCCTGTCGGGCTTCCTCGGCGCTGCTTCGCTGCATCCGGCTCCGGCGGCGACACGACCGTCACTCGACCTCCTTCTACCTGCGCCGGCGGGCCCGGCGCCTTCTGCCGCTGACCCTCATCGGCGTGGCGGTGGCGATCGCCGTGACCGCCGCTGTCGGGTCGGTCGCGGCCCGCCGCAGCCTTCAGGGCGACGTCGTGTCGGTGCTCGCTCGGCGTGTCCAACTGGCGGTTCATCGCCGACGCTCGGCCCTACGGTGCCATGTTCGAGAGCCCGTCGGCGCTCCAACACTTCTGGTCGCTGTCGGCGGAGGAGCAGTGCATCTGGCTGCTCCCGGTGGTGCTCGCCCTCGTTCTCGCTGGTGACCAGGCAGCGCACCTGGGCCGTGATGGCGGTGCTGGCGGCCGCACTGCTGGCCATCCCCGTGTTCGTCGACCAGTCACCCGATGCCATCTACTACGGCACGCCGAATCGAGCGGGGGAGTTCCTCGCCGGCGCTGCGCTCGCGCTGTGGATCGATCGCCGAGCACGCGTCGGAGAATCGACCGCTGACCGATCGACCGGGCGGACCGTCCTGCGTGTCGTGGGAGCGGGTCGCTGGTCGCGCTCCTGGCCGTGATGGCCTTCGTCGACCGCGAGACCACCTGGCTCTACCACGGCGGGTCTGGCCTTGATGGTGCTGCCCGTTCTCGGGTGTCATCCTGGCCGTCACCACGGGCGGCGGGGCGGCCTCGTCGATCCTGTCCGTTCGGCCGCTGACCGCGCTCGGGCGTTGGGCGTTGTCGATCTACGTGCTGCACTGGCCGCTCTACCTCCTGATGGGCGACGGTCGGGTGCCGCTCGACAGGACGGCGTTGGCGTTGACCGAGATCGCGGCGGCCGTCGTGGTCGGTGGGGTCTTCCACGTCCTCGTCGAGCGACCGCTCCTCCCGAAGCCGTCGTCGGCTGCAGCTTCGCCTGAGGCCGGTTCCGACGTGATCGGCCCACGGTGGCGCGGCGACCGGGCCTTCCTCCCGGCCATGGGAGGGATCGCGATCGCGCTCGTACTCGTAGCCGTCCTGGTGCCCGTCCCGGCGCCGCTGTACGACTTCGCCGGAGCGCAGGCGCGGATCGAACAGCGCTCCAATCCGGCTTCGGACGGATCCGACGTGGTCCAACCGGCCGTGGAGACCGACGGGGGAGAGCTTCGACCTGTCAACATCGGCGTCTTCGGCGGATCGACCGGGGTCCTCCTCGGCGCGGCGATGTTCGACTTCGCCGACCAGACGTCGGGCCTGCGGGCGGTTCCGGCCTGGAGCCACTACGGATGCGGCTTCCTTACCGCCGGCCAGCGACTGGTGCGCGCCCCCGACGGGACCTCGTCGAAGAACAGGCCCGATCCGGAGTGCGACGGATGGGAGCAGAGCTGGGTCGACGCGACCCGTGAGCACAGCGTCCAGGTGGCCCTCGTGGTGACCGGCGTCTGGGAGACGACCGACTGGGATCTCGACGGGAATGAGGGCTCGTCGACGATCTGGGACCTCGAGTTCGACGAGGTGCTGCGTGCCCAGATCACCCACGCCTTCGATGATCTCGTCTCACTCGGCACGCACATCGTCGTGACCACCGCGCCCAACATCGGCCCGGGGAGTTCGGGCCACGCTCGCGCCGACCGAGGGCTTTCTGACGATCACCCGCAACGGATCGAGATCTACAACCAGCTCCTCCGTGATGTCGCTGCGTCGCGCGACGAGGTGACCGTCGTCGAGTACGGCGCCTACCTCGACTCGTTCAGCCCCGACCAGTCAGCTGCCTGGCTTCCCGACGGCATCCATCCCACCGATCCGGCCGCTCGCCAGATCTGGCTCGACTACCTCGGCCCCTCGCTGCTCGACACCATCGCGGGGGCCTGGCCGGACCTGGCTCCAGGGTCCGTGGGCCTGGCCACGACCGACGGGCCCATCCCCGTCCCCAGTCCGAACTGAGCGATGGCACGGCGCTGGTCGAGGGTGGGCTGAGCTGGTCGACCTGCTCGAGATCGTGTTCGGGTCGCCGCACGACGGAGCCGTCGGCCGAGGCACGGATCCGGTGGGGACCTCTGCTCAGGCCACGTGGCCCGGGGCCTGGCTGACCGTGCGGTGGGCCTGCTCGCGGACCTGCCCGAGCGCAGCGAGGCTCGCTCGGGCCGCGTCAGGTGCAAGGGCGGGCATCGAGAAGCCGGAGTACAGCACCCGTCGCTCCCGGTCGATCGGCGGGTGGCTCATGTGCATCGTGCAGGAGCAGTGGACCGTCACGTCGCCCGTGCGCGTCGGGAGGTCCACGATCGGCAGGTCCCACTCGCGGCGGACGAACGCCGGCTGGACCAGGGCGCGGTGCGAGCCGGCGACGACGGCCAGCTGGCCCGAGCGCTCGTCGGCTCCGGTGACGGAGATGCCGACGGTCAGCCCGCTGCACTGGTACGAGTGCCGGCCGAGGCTGCAGTCCTTGTGCCACGGGACGTCGGAGATCCCCTCGACGACGCCGATGGGCTTGAACAGCGCCTCGACCCGGTTCCCCTCGGTGCGGGCCCGGTGCCCGTCGGTGGTGAGCCGGCCGATGCGCAGGAAGCGGTCGTCCTCCAACAGCGCGGCAGTGCGCACGCTGTGCTCGTGGAAGTGCTGCAGTCGGACCGGGAGGTGCTCACCCGTCGCCGTACGGGCCCACCACGAGCGGCCGTCGTCGGGCTCGTAGGAACCGGCAGCCGCGTCCATGTCGCGCGAGACCTCGGCCATCTCCTCTGCGGTGAACACGCCGCGTAGGTGCAGGTACCCGGCCTCCGCGAGGAAGTGGGCGAGCTCGTCGGGGTCGTCGTCCACGTCGAACGACCGGTGCAGGTCGAGTGGGTCTCCATTGCCGTCGCGGAAGGTCACCGAACCCCGGGTGTGCACGGCCCGGCCGTCCAGCAGCGATCGCAGCACCACCCACCAGTCGAGGGCGTCGCCGAGATCGCCCGACCGCATGGTCAGGCTGCCCGCGGTCAGCAGCGTCATCGGTGTGCGCTGGTCGTGCACGATGTCGGTGAGCTCGCACGCGTCCAGGTGTTGGACCGCGGTGCCGTCCGACACGCGGTTGACGAGCACCCGCTCGTCGACGAGAGACATCGTCCACGCCCCCTCAGGGGTGTCAAAGGTGAATGGCTCGACCCCGAGCTCGAGCGCACCCGGCACGGCCAGATGTGATCGCTCCTCGGCGAGCTCGGGCAGCTGCACCCCGAAGAAGTCGTCCAGATCGAGCACCTTCCGCTCGCCATCGATGCGGGTGCGTTGGTCGATGCTCACCATGGCTTCGTCCTCTCGATCGTGAGCCTACGGAGCGACGTAGACGTTCGTGTAGAAGGGGGTCCAGCGGTTGATGGTCGGCAAGGCGACGCCTTCGGGTGTGGTCGGGTTCTCGAGGCCGTGCACGTTCGACCGGGTCACCCAGGCGGCGTCGTCGAGGTAGAGGAACGCGTAGGGCAGGTCGGTGGCGAACGCGTTCCAGATGGTCGCCCACGCGGCGCGACGGGAGCTCGGGTCGTCGGTGCCACGCTGCTCCTCCAGGGCCGCGTCGACCACTGGGTTGCGGTAGCGCGCGAAGTTCAGCTTGATGAGCGTCTCGGGGGCCGCGCCCTTCGAGGTCATGAACGGGTACGACCCGTCGGGGTCGGCGGCACCGAAGAAGCCCCCGAGGTACACGGTGTCGTAATCGCCGCTGACGAACTGCTGCACGAAGCTGGCCAGCTCGGCCTCCTGCAGGTCCACCTCGATGCCGACTGCACCGAGCTGCTGCTGCAGGTACTGCATCGCCGGCCCGGCGCTGGCGCCCGAGAGCATGCTGATGTGGATGGGTCCGCCCTCGGCCTCGACCTCTCTCACCAGTTCGCGGGCGTGGTCTGGGTCCAGACTCGGGTAGTCGACCGCCGCGTGCCACGGGCTGGCCTCCCCGTAGGGCTGGTCGGCGATCGCGAAGGACGGTCCGGCTATCGCGTCCCGAAACGCCTCGCGGTCGATGGCCGACACGATGGCCTGGCGCACCCGGAGGTCGTCGAGGGGTGGCCGGTCCAGGTTCATCAGCACCATCGCCACGCCGACGTTGTCGACATCTCGGAGCACGGTGAATCCGGCGTCAACGAGCTGGTCGAGGCTGGTGTCGTCGGCAGTTTCGTCCGACGCGATGTCGAGGTCGCCCGTCTTGAGCCCGTTGAGCCGCGACGCCTTGTCCGGGATCGGCTGGAACTCGATGCGGTCGAGATAGGGGAGCTGCTGCCCGGCGGGGTCGGTGCGCCAGTAGTGATCGTTGCGGGTGGCCCGGAAGTGGCTGTCCGGCACCCAGTCGTCGAACACGAACGGCCCGGTCCCGATCGGATGGGTCGTGTCCCCGGAGCGAACCTGCGCCGGTGCGATCACGTATCCGGCCTGCTCCGCCAGAGCGGTGGGCATCGCCGACCACGGCCGGGAGAACGTCATCGACACCGTCATCGGACCGGTCGTGGCCACTATCGGCTTCTCGGGGAACCCCTGGGCCGACAACGGGCTCGTCGTGGCGGCCTCGAGGAACAGCGCGAGCGCGGCGGCGTCGAGTGCCTCACCGTTGTGGAACGTGATCCCGGGTCGAAGCTCGAACGTCCACACCGTGAAGTCGGCGTTGGGCGTGATCGACTTCGCCAGGTAGGGCTGCCATCGGCTGTCACGGTCCATCACCACGAGGGGATCGAGCACCGACCGGGCGATCTGGTAGCCGGGACCCGACCACTGGTTCTTCAGCGGATTGAGACCGTCGACCTCGCCGTAGGTGCCGACGACCACCTCGCCTCCCCGCTGTGGAGGGGGCGGCACGGACGACGCCGACCGGCCCGTGCTCGTGGACGAGCAGGCCACGGTGGCGGCCAGGGCCACTGCGAGCAGCACGAGGATCCCGCTTCGCTTCACCCATCCCCCCTGATGGCGACGTCGATGCCCTTCGCATCGCCCCCGTCGCCCCGCGAACGGTACCGCGCGACGCGCGCCGCCGACCTGCCCTTGTTCGTCGATCGACGAGGTGAGGTCAGCGAGAGCGGTCCGTGCCCTGCCGGCGCGCCTGGGGCCGCCGGATCGAAGCAGCCGTCAGGGGCGGCTCAGGTCGGCTCAGATGCCGAGGATCTGGGCCTTCTTGGCCGAGAACTCCTCGTCGGTGAGGATGCCCTGGGAGTGGAGCTCTGCCAGCTTGGTCAGCTCGTCCATCGGATCGACCGCGGCGGGCGGCGGGGGAGGCGGTGGGGCGTACTGCGGCTGGGGCTCGGCGTACTGGGGCTGAGCGGCGGCGGCAGCCTGTGCATCCTGGGCGGCGTACTTCTGCTGCTGGTGATGGCCGACGGCGCCGCCGACCACGCTGGCGGTGCCGACGATCGCTGCGGTGCGCATGATCGGGCGTCCTCGTCGAAGCATTGGACTTCCTCTCGATTCTGGGGTTTGTCGGGTTCGGGGTGGACTCGGGCGGTGCCGGCTCAGCCGGCGGCGAGCACTTCGTCGATGGCTTCCTTGGGGATGCGGATGGAGGCGACCAGCTCGCCGCCGGACTCGACGACGGCGTCACGGAACCGGGTGGCCCACACGTGCTCGAACATGAGGATGGCGGCCGACGAGTTCGGTGCGAGGTCCTCGGCGAGGTCCTCGATGTCTTCCTCGGCGAGCATCCCGCTGGGCTCCTCGACGTGGGGCGAGAAGGCGGCGCTGGTGGCGTCGTCGAGCTCGGACAGCTCGAGGGCGGCGACGTCGCCGGCGGCATCCTTGGCCACGAAGACGAGGTCGATCACCTTGATGAGGCCGGTCTGCACCAGCTCGGCGAGCGCCGGAGCGACATCGCCGTTGAACTCGTTGCCCGGGAAGCTGATCACCAGGATCTCGACCGGTCCGATGCTCATGCGTTTCTCCTGTTGCTGTCGTGCTCTGGGATGGAAGGGTGACTCATCTCACCGTCCGGTCGGGTTGCCCTGATCGGCTCCGGATGTGAGTGGCGACACATTCGCACGGTTACCGTCCTCACGCCAGAAGTCGAGACCGGGGGACCAGCACGTGCAGAACGAGGCGCAGTGGGACCGTCACGCCCGTTGGTGGCAGCGCGGGTACTCGGACGGGGCCGACCCCGAGTACGAGGACCAGATCCTGCCGTTGGTCGCTCGCCACCTCGAAGGATCACGCCGGGTCCTCGACGTCGGCTGCGGGGAAGGTCAGGTCGCCCGACGGGTGGCGTGCGGCGGCGCGCAGGTCGTCGGTCTCGATCCCACCGCCGCTCAGGTGGAGGTCGCGCGGGAACGGGGCGGCGGACCCGTCTATGCCGCGGGCCCGGGCCGAGGCGCTGCCCGTGCGGGACGCATCGTTCGACACCGTCCTGGTGTGCCTGGCCCTCGAGCACGTCGACGCGTTCGAATCGGCGATCGACGAGGTGGCCCGCGTCCTCGAACCCGGGGGACGGTTCGTGCTGCTGCTCTGCCACCCGCTGCTCCAGGCGCCTGGCAGCGCCTGGATCGATGACCGGATCCTCGGCGAGATGTACTGGCGAGTCGGTGCCTATCTCACCGAGGAGCGCAGCTTCGACGAGGTGGCGCCAGGCGTCGACCTGCTCTTCGTGCACCGCCCGCTCAGTCGCTACGTGCAGGCGATGGGTCGCGCTGGTCTGCTGATCGACGACATGGTCGAGGAAGCGCCCCCGGCGCGGGTGATCGAGGCCACCTGGGGTTTCCCCGAGGCGGCCACGATCCCTCGCGTCCTGCTCGTCAGCGCCATCCGATCCGGCTGACTCGCCATCTGTGGCAGTGTGCCAGCCATGCGATTCGGACTCGATGTGGCGCAGCAGCGGATGACGTGGGACGAGCTGGTGCGCCGGGTGCAGCTCGCCGAGGAGCTGGGCTTCGACGGCGTCTGGGGGTTCGACCACTTCCAGCCGATGTACGGCGAGGGACCGGGCGAGACGTTCGAAGGCATGACGACGCTGGCCGCGCTCGCCGGGCTGACGACGCGCATCCGGCTCGGGCTGCTGGTGACCGGCGTGACCTACCGGCACCCGTCGGTGCTCGCGGCCCAGGCGGTCACCATCGACCACGCGTCGCACGGTCGGCTCGATCTGTCGCTCGGCGCGGCGTGGTTCGACAAGGAGCACACCGAGCTCGGCATCCCGTTCCCGTCGACCGGCGAGCGGTTCGACCTGCTCGAGGACGCCCTCGAGATCGTCACCCGGCTCTTCACCGGCGAGGTCGTGTCAGCTACGAAGGCCAGGCCGTGTCGCTGCACGACGCGCAGCTGCGGCCGACCCCGGTGCAGCAGCCCCACCCACCCATCTGGATCGGTGGCACCGGGCCGAGGCGCACGCTACCGCTGGTCGCGAAGTACGCCGACGTGTGGCACGCCTTCGGCACGCCGAACTCGCTCCGCGAGGCGTCCGAGCGCATCGACCAGCTCGCCGCCGAAGCCGGCCGCGACCCGTCCGACATCCTCCGGGCCGGATCGCTGTCGCTCGACGATCTCGACACCGCTCGGCCAAGCACGCCGGCAAGTGGCGCGACGCCGGCTACGGCTACCTCGTGTGCGGCTGGCCCGAAGCGGGCGCAGCCCAGGTCGAGCAGTTCGCACGCGACCTCATGCCCGACTTCACCGGCTGAGCGCGCCTGGCACTCGAGCCGGCGCTCCACGAACTCGGCCACGCGTCGGTGGAACCGCCAGGTGCCGTCCGTCGCTGGTGGAGCATGTCGTGGTAGCGGCCGACGAGCTGGATCGCCCAGCCCTCCTTGCCCATGCAGGAGGAAGACGACGTCGCTGACCGCCGTGGCCTCGTGCGTCGTCCCAGTCGGTGACGAGCGTGTTGAGGACGAGGTGGCGTTGCGGTCGGCGGGGCGTCCATCCGGCGTACGCGGCGCGGAGCGCGTCGTGGCCCTCGTGGGTGCCCATGCCGGGGATGCTCGACGACGCCGTCGGGGCAGAAGGTGGCGACGACGTCGTCGGTGCGGCCGTCGTCGAGGGCCTGGGTGTAGGCGGCGAGCGTGGCTCGGACGCCTTCGGCGACCTCGGCGAACGAGGTCGTCTGCGCTCATGTCGTCGATTCCGATCTCAGAAGCCGAGGTCGACGATCGGCCTGTCGAAGCGGGTACACGTTGACCTCTCGGCAGCGCCGGCAGCAGCTGCTCGTGGGGCAGGCCGGCGAGGAAGCCGTCGATGGTGCGCTCGAAGTTCGAGACGTGGCCCTCGAGCTCGCTCCGACAGGCGCATGTACTCGAACCCCTGCGCGTGCAGGCCCCGTTGCTGCCTGGGGAGGTTCGAGAAGTCCTGGGCGGGGATCGGCGGCCAGCGCGGGTCGTCGTAGCTCCCACGACCTCGGGCGGCGTCGGCGGCTCCCGCTCCTCGCCCTCGGGGTACCGGGTGAGCGACCAGATCTCCATCAGCGTCTCCTCCGGTCCGAGCGGTCGGAACCGGTAGGCCGAGGCGCTGCTGTACATCGGCAGCACGAAGGAGTGCGGGAAGCAGTGGCCCAAGAACTCGAGGTTCAGGCCCTGCGCGGTCGAGCTCGTTGAGGTCGGGGATGTCGCGCGCCCGCGCTCGCGATGCCACTGCGTGACCGCGTCGTTGAGCGTCCGGTTCCACGTCGCCATCGCCGCGCCGGCGTCGTCGGGGAGCTCGATGTCGCGCAGCCCCTCGGCGATGCGCACGTCGTTGGCGTGGACCATGCCGGCCATGCCCTCGCTCATCGCGCGCAGGTAGCTGGAGGTCGGCGTCGACGAACGTCGGCGGCATCGAACTGCTGGCCCTGGCGCAGGCCGTACCGCGCCGGGGATGACGAGCTGCGGGTGCGTCTCGAGCACGTGGTACTGCCTCGACGAACGCCTCGATCGGCGAGCTTCCAGTTCACCGGCAGGCGGCAGGCGTACCACCACTCGGCCCGCAGCGACTCGACCTTCCAGGCGTCGAGGCTGGTGGCGAACGGCTCGAGGCACTCGCGCAGCGGCGGGGCGTCGGGGTCGAAGTTGATCCACGCGCAGCCGCCCCAGATCTCGCACCGCACCGGCGGTGAGGTCGAGGTCGCCGGCCTCGCAGGTTGTGCTCGGCGAACGTCCGCCGCCGGGGGACGGCGGTGTTCGTGCCGTCGGGCCCGTAGCACCAGCCGTGGAACGGGCAGGTGAACCCGCTCTCGCAGGTGCCGCGACCGCTCGGCCACCTTGACGCCGCGGTGGCGGCAGGCGTTCTGGAACGCCGTGCACGCCCAGGTCGTCGGTGCGCACCACGATGACCGACTGGTCGAGGATCTCGTACTCGGCGAAGTCGTCGGGCTCGGGGATCTCCTCGAGCCGGCACGCCATCTGCCAGACCCGGGGCCAGAGCTGCTCGGCCTCCAGCTGGTAGAAGTCGGGGTCGTAGTAGCGCTCCTTCGGCACCCGGTCCGGCGACGGTCCATCGCGAAGGGCACCGGCAGCGCCGGCCGCTTCCGATCCACGATCGCCACGCGGGCCCCTTCCCTCTCGGAGTGCGTTCGTCCGGAACGTATACTAACCGGTCGGTACAACCGGCTCGCTGCCAGCGGAGGCCGCATGACACCCACCCGACCATGCACCTCGACCCGACCGTCCGGCCCGCCCCGCGCCGACGTCGACGTGCTGGTCGTCGGCGCCGGCGTCACCGGCATCTACCAGCTCTACCGAGCCCGCGAGGCCGGGTTCTCGGCGCAGCTGGTCGAGGCCGGCGACGGCGTCGGGGGCACCTGGTACTGGAACCGCTACCCCGGGCGCCCGGTTCGACTCCGAGAGCTACACCTACGGCTACCTCTTCTCGCGGGAGCTGTTCGACGAGTGGGAGTGGACCGAGCACTTCGCGGCCCAGCCCGAGACCGAGCGCTACCTCAACCACGTCGTCGACCGGTTCGACCTCCGCCGCCACATCCGGTTCGGCGCCGCGGTCACCTCGGCCGTGTTCGACGAGGCGTCGGGCACCTGGACGGTGACGCTCGGCGACGGCGACGCAGATCCGCGCCCGGTTCCTGATCGCCGCGACCGGGGTGCTGTCGGTCCCGTACACCCCCGACGTCGCCGGGCCGCGACGACTTCCGGGGCCAGTGCGCTACCACACCGGGCGCTGGCCGGCCGAGCCGGTCGACTTCGCCGGCAAGCGGGTGGCCGTCATCGGCACCTCGTCGAGCGGCGTGCAGGTCGTCGCCGACCATCCTCGACGACGTCGCCGAGCTCACCGTGTACCAGCGCACGGCCAACTGGTGCACCCCGCTCAACAACACGCCGATCACCGCCGAGGAGCAGGCGCAGCTCCGGGCCGACTTCGAGGAGCTGCGCGAGGTCCTGAACACCTCGATCAGCGGCTTCGCCCACCCGGTGAACGAGCGCGCGGCGTTCGACGACTCCGGCCGAGGAGCGCCAGGCGTTCTACGAGAAGATGTGGAACAGCCCGGGCTTCATGAAGCTCACGAGCAACTACGCCGACCTGCTGTTCAACGAGGCGGCCAACGCGGAGTGGTGCGACGTTCATCGCCGACAAGATCCGCGGCATCGTCGACGACCCCGCGACGGCCGAGCGGCTGATCCCCACCGACCACCGCTTCGGCGGGAAGCGCCCGCCGTTCGTCACCGGCTACTTCGAGGCGTTCAACGATCCGAAGGTGTCGCTCGTCGACCTCCGCGAGACGCCGATCGTGCGGCTGACCGAGACCGGGCATCGAGACGACCGACGGCGTGCGCGAGTTCGACATCATCGTGTGGGCCACCGGCTTCGACTTCGGCACCGGCGCGCTGTCGCGCATGGGCATCGTCGGACGCGACGGGCTCGAGCTCACCGAGCACTGGGCCGACGGTCCGACGACGTTCCTCGGCCTGCAGACCCGCGGGTTCCCGAACCTCTTCTTCCCCGGCGGCCCGCACGCGGCGGCGGGCAACAACCCCCGCTACAACGGCGACCAGGTCGACTTCCTCACCGAGGTGCTCGTCCACGCCGCGGAGCGGGGCTGCGACGTCATCGAGGTGTCCGAGGAGTCCGAGGAGCGCTGGACCCGCATGGTCGACAAGGGCGCGGCGCAGACCACGTTCGGGACGATCGGCCAGTACGTCGGCTCGCAACATCCCCGGCAAGCCGAAGCGCTACCTGCTCAACACCGGCGGCCGGCTGAAGCTCTTCGAGATCATCGCCGACGTGAAGGCCAACGACTACGACGCGTTCGAGCTCTCCACCGCCACCGCCATGCCGAAGCCCGCCGGCGCGATCCGGCCTGAGCGCTCAGCCCGAGGTCAGACCGTGGCGACCGGGGTGAGCGGCGAGCCGACGATGCCGGGGAGGCGAAGCGGGGGAGCGGTGAGCAGGAAGCGGCTGCGGTCGTGCTCGCGCAGCCAGGTCGCCAGCTCGTGCGAGGTACCACATCTCGCCCGAGCGGCACGCCGAGCTTGAACAGGCAGAGGTGGTGGATCGGCAGGAACGAGTGGCGGCTCGGGTCGCGGTCCTTGCCGAGCAGGCCCTCGACCGCGTAGTTGTCGGCGACCAGCGCCGAGATCTGCGAGTCGGCGATCCACTCGAGCAGCGACGTCGTCGTGGGCGTCGAGGTACGAGCCGGTGGTGGAAGATCTCGACGCGGGTCGGGGTCGCGGTCCCACTCGAGGACCTTGGTGGCGAAGCCGGTGTGGAGCAGCAGCATGTCGCCGGGCTCCACCACGACGTCGTCGGCCGCCATGATCTCCTGCGAGCGTGTCGAGGTCGACGCCGCGGAAGTCGTGGCCGAGGTGGTGGGCCAGGTCGACGAGCACGCCACGGCCCTGCACGCCGTGGAACGCCATGTGCTCGAGGCCGAGGTGCTTGGCGAAGCGACCGGTGGCCGCAGCCGTCGCCGGCGGCGTCGTCGCTCGGCCCGACGAGGTCGGTGCCGGCGCGGTAGCCGTTGTAGTAGACGGCCTCCTCGACGCCGTCGCCGTCGGCGTCGAACTCGGCGCCGACGTGGGCCAGCGAGTCCCACTGCGTCGAGTACTGCAGCGAGAGGGTCACCACGTCGTCGGCCCACACGTCGACGTACTTGGGGTCGCCGAAGTCGGGCATCTCGCTCATGCGGATGTTGTAGAAGACGTCCGGGTTGCCGTCCATGTCCTCGGTCGGCGCGAGCTGCGGCGGCGGCCGCCGCTGGTTGAGGACCGTCCCGCCGGGGAAGTCGAGCGGCAGGCTCAGGCAGAAGCTGATGCCGGCCTCGACCTCGCGGATGCCCTCGAGCACCTTCTCGGGGGTGAGCAGGTTGATGCGGCCGAGCTCGTCGTCGTCGCCCCAGTCGCCCCAGGTCGAGCCCTCCGGACGTTGCTGCCACCGCTTCGTCATGTCGTCTCCCCTCCGTCTGGCTCGCCGGCTCACCGGTTCGCAGCGGCTCGTCTGGCACCGGGTCGCCTCGACCTAGCGTTGCAATGTACCGACCGGTTGGTCTACGTTCGCCACGAGGCTTCGCGCTGCCGGAGAAGCACGTTTCCCGGCCGCACGAGCGAGCTATCGTCCGCCCGCACGGAGGTTGCCATCATGACGCAGAAGGACTTCGTGGTCTCGGCCGACGGGCACCTCCTCGAGCCGATCGACCTGTTCAAGACCCGCCTGCCCGAGCACCTGCGCGACATGGCGGTGTGGGAGGAGGAGTTCGAGATCGAGCCCTTCGTCGAGGGCGGCGCACGCGTGTTCCGCAAGCTGCACACGCCCGGGTTCGAGGGCTGGACGGTCTCGCGCTACCGCCAGACCAGCGGCCGCACGCCCGAGGGCGATCCCGAGATCATCCTCGAGGACATGGACCCCGACGGCGTCGACGCCCAGGTGCTCCACCCGAACCTGTCGCAGTTCGGGCTGTTCACCGACCACCACGAGATGTCGATCGCCCACGCCCGCGTCTACAACGACTACGTCATCGAGCGGTTCACGCCGTACTTCGACCGGCTGGCGCCGACCGCGCCCATCCCGCTCACCGACATCGGCGATGCCGTCACCGAGATCGAGCGGGTCGCAGCCGGCGGGTTCAAGGCGGTGCTGCTGCCGGCCACCGCGCCGATGCCCTACTACCGCGCGCGAGTACGACCCGGTGTGGGCGGCCATCCAGGGCAGCGGGCATGAGCGTCTTCGTCCACACCCAGACCGGCGGCATCAAGGTCAACGACCCCGAGGCGCTCACGCTCAAGGTCATGCTGGAGAACGCCCAGCAGGTGAACCAGCCGATGACCGAGAAGATGGCGGCCAAGCGGATGGTCACCCAGGCCGTCATGCAGCCGATCGTCCCGCAGACGCTCATCTGCCAGCTGATCGGCGGCGGCGTGCCCGAGCGCTTCCCCGACCTGCACTTCTCGCTCATCGAGTTCAACGCCTACTGGCTCTCGTCGCTGGTCGGCTCGATGGACAAGTGCTGGATCACCGGCATCGGCCAGGACGCCGACTGGTGGATCGGGGTGTGGGACGACGCCCGCCCCGACGACGACCAGCCCGGCATGGCCCAGCTGTTCCGCCTCAACGAGAAGTGGCCGTACCCGCTCATGCCCAGCGAGTACGTGCAGCGCCAGTTCCACGTCTCGTTCCAGGACGACCCGGTGGCGGTCGCCTGCCGCCACATCACCGGGCTGTCCACGGTCATGTGGGGCAACGACTACCCCCACGCCGAGGGCACGTTCCGCGGCAGCCAGGAGCTGCTGGCGCCAGCTGATGGCCGGCGTCCCCGACGACGAGCGCAGGGCCATGGTCGGCGGCACCCTCGGCGACCTCCTGGGCTTCGAGGCCCCGGTCCGCGGCCTGAGCGTGAACGACGCACCGCTTCGAAGGACGCGTCGCGGTCGTCACCGGCGCCGGTCGCGGCATCGGCCGCGCCTACGCGCACCTGCTCGCCGCGCGTGGCGCCCGCGTGGTCGTCAACGACCTGGGCGGTTCGATGGGCGGCGTGGGCGCCGACGCGCGACCGGCGGACCTGGTGGTCGCCGAGATCGTCGCCGCCGGCGGCGCGGCCGTCGGCCGACACCAACGACGTGTCGACCACCGCCGGAGCGGAGGCGCTCATCGCTTCGGCCGTCGATCGGTTCGGGCGCATCGACATCCTGATCAACAACGCCGGCATCATGCGCTGGGTCGAAGCTTCCCCGACGCTCGACCTCGACGACCTCGAGGGCCACCTCGCGGTCCACGTCGCCGGCTCGTTCAACACCACCCGTGCCGCGTGGCCGCACATGGTCGAGCAGGGCTACGGCCGCATCGTCATGACGACGTCGGCTGGCATGTTCGGGCTGCCCAACAACACCTCGTACGCCACGGCCAAGGGCGGCGTCGTCGGGCTGACCCGCAGCCTCAAGGCGCGGGGGCCCGGGCACGGGCATCAAGATCAACCTGATCGCCCCCGCCGCCTGGACCCGGATGGCGGGCCAGGTCGACGGCTCGACCGACGCAGACCCGGCGGGACCCGGCTCGATCGCCGAGCAGATGTCGCCCGATCTCGTGGCGCCGATGGTCGCCTTCCTCGCCCACGAGGACTGCCCGGTCAGCGGCGAGATCTACGCCGCCGGCGCCGGCCGGTTCGCTCGGATCTTCATCGCGTCGACCGAGGGCTACCTCCACCCGACGTCGGAGCCGACGATCGAGGACGTCGCCCGGACACTGGGCTGCGATCAACGACGAGACCGGCTACGACGTGCCGTCCGACCTCAATGCCTGGTCGGTTGGCTTCATGCGTCACCTGCAGGTGGACGCCGATCCGGCGGCGACCTAGTTGTACCTCGGCCACGACGTTGGTGACCGGCTTGAACTGAACGAAGACCTCCGGTGCAGTGGAGAGCAGCCGTCTTCACCAACCGGAAGGTCTTCGTGTCTCACCGTAATGCTCGGTTGACGTTCCACGGCCGGTGCCTGCTGGTGCATCGGGTCCTGGTTCGAGATGCCCGTCGCTCATGTGGCCAAAGCCATGGGAATCTCACGCCAGTGCGCTCATCGCTGGGTGGCCCGCTTCGACAGCGAAGGCGAGGCCGGCCTGCTTGACCGGTCCTCGCGTCCTCACCGCTCACCGGCTCGGACCTAGACCCGCTTAGGTGGACCCAGATCTGGCTGGGAGGCCAGAGGAGGAGCCCGACGTGGCTCGACCGTCGAAGGCCCCGCCGGAGTTCCGGCGCGAAGCAGTGGAGTTGGTGAAGACCTCGGACCGTCCCCGGGTCGAGGTCGCCCGGTCGTTGGGGATCAGCGACCGACGTTGGCGAACTGGATGGCTGATGAGCGTGAAGCCCAGACCGTGCTGCGGATCCGAACGGGTTGAGCGAGTCCGAGCCCGACGAGCTGCGCCGGCTTCGCAAGGAAACGCGGAGCTGCGCACGGACAGGGAGATACTCCGCAAGGCAGCTGCCTATTTCGCTCGGGAGACGACGCGGTGAGCCGCTTCCGCTTCGTCGAAGAAGATCGAGCCCTCTACGAGGTGAAGCGGCTGTGCGAGCTGGTCGAGATGTCGACCTCGGGCTTCTACGCGAGGAAGACCAGCGGCCCGAGCGATCGGGATCTGACCGACGCGGAGCTGCTGGTCGAGATCCGTGACATCCATACCGCGAGTCGCTGCACCTAAGGCCCCCGCGGATCCATGGCCAGCTGCGCAGGCTCGGTCACCGCATCGGTTGCAAGCGGGTGGATCGTCTGATGCGTCGCGACGGGCTGATGGGGGTGCATCGACGCAAGTGCCGACGTCGGCGTCACGACATCGCAACGGCTCCGGACCGACTGAACCGTGACTTCACCGCTGAGCGACACAACGAGCGTTGGGTGGCGGTCATCCCCGAGTTCCGACCGGTGAAGGCAAGCTCCATGTCGCCGGGGTCCGCGACATCTGTCACCGGGGCCTGGTCGGCTGGGCCATGTGCCCGACTCCCGACGCCGAGCTCGTGCTCGACGCCCTCGTCAAGGCGCTGGGCTCCTCCAGCATCACGCGGCAGGCCTGGTGCATCACTCCGACAAGGGCGGCGACTACGTATCGGGCGACTTCTGCTCGATTGCCACCCTGGCCGGGCTCAAGGTCAGCTAAAGATCAACCGGACCCTCCAAACCGAGTGGGCCTACCGACAGGTCTTCACCACCAACGACGACCGCACCGACGCTCTGGCACCATGGCTCGACTACTACAACCACCGACGGCGCCACAGCGCACTCGGCGGCCTTCCACCCATCAGCCGACGGTGTCATGTAGGGCCTCCAGCAGCTGAGCCTCGACCTCGGGGCTGGTCCGAGCCGGTGAGCGGTGAGGACGCGAGGACCGGTCAAGCAGGCCGGCCTCGCCTTCGCTGTCGAAGCGGGCCACCTAGCGATGAGCGCACTGGCGTGAGATCCCCATGGCTGTGGCCACATGAGCGACGGGCATCTCGAGAACACGGACCCGATGCACCAGCAGGCACCGGCCGTGGAACGTGATCGAGCTTTACGGTGAGACACGAAGACCTCCGGTTGGTGAAGACGGCTATCTCCACTGCACCGGAGGTCTTCGTTCAGTTCAAGCTGTCACCAACGTGATGGCCGGGTACACCTAGTAGGTCGACCTGTCCCGATGGGGTTCCGGGTCGATCTCCCTGCCGAGCTACTCGTCGAGCAGGTCGGGTTGCTCTGCGACGATCCAGTCGTAGAGCGGCTGGAACGAGAACCAACCGGAGCGGTGCTGGCCGACCTGGTCCGCGGTCTTCTCGGCCTGGTCACGGTCGATGAGCACCGGTGTGCCCGCGGCCTCGGCCAGCAGTTGCGCCTGGCAGGAGCGCTCCATCGAGATGAACCAGAACGCGGCCTCGTCGACGGTGTGACCGACGGTGAGCAGGCCGTGATTGGCCAGGATGGCTGCCTTGTTGTCGCCGAGGGCGTGGGCGATGCGCTTGCCCTCCTCGGTGTCGAGCACGACGCCGGTGTAGTCGTCGTACACGGCGTGGTCGCCGTGGAACGCGCACGCATCCTGGGTGAGCGGATCGAGCGGGCGGCGCAGCGCCGACCAGGCCTTGCCGTGCACCGAGTGGGTGTGGGCGGCCGCGACCACATCGGGGCGGGTGGCGTGGATGTGCGAGTGGATCACGAACGCAGCGGCGTTGAGCGGCCAGGTGCCCTCGACGACCTCACCCCGGTCGTTCACGAGGAGCAGGTCCTTCACCCGGATCTGCTTGAAGTTCATCCCCAGCGGGTTCACCCAGAAGTGGTCGAGCAGCTCAGGGTCGCGCGCGGTGATGTGTCCGGCCGCTCCCTCGTCGAAGCCGAAGTGCCCGAACAGCCGGAACGCGGCGGCCAGTCGCTGCTTGCGATGGGCGCGCTCGCCTTCCACGGTGTCGAACTTCGGGAACCTGGGCGGGGTGCGGTCGGACGCCATCGACCGATCGTACGCCCGTTGTACCGTTCGGTCCAACAGTCACTACCATCGGCCGATGGACTTCTCGCTCACCGAACCGGAACGGGACCTCGTCGGCCTCTGCCGCGACTTCGCGCAGAAGGAGATCGCGCCGCGCGCTCCGCTGGCGTGGGAGGCGGAGCGGTGCCCGACCGATCTGCTCCGCGAGATGGGCGAGCTGGGACTGCTCGGGATCCTGATCCCCGAGGAATGGGGCGGGATCGGCATGTCCACCGTCGGCTTCGTTGCGGCGATGGAGCAGATCGGCCTGGCAGACCAGTCCGTGGCCGCCGCGTGGCAGGCCCACGTGACCATCGGTTCGTTGCCCCTCTACCTGTTCGGCAACGACGAGCAGCGCGAGCGGTGGCTCCGGCCGCTGGCCGAAGGACGCGTGCTCGGGGCGTTCGGCCTCACTGAACCCGACGCCGGCTCCGATGCCCGGGGGATCGCCACCAGGGCGGAGCGGCACGATGGCGGATGGCTGATCAACGGTCGCAAGGCGTTCATCTCGAACGCGGGCACCGACATGTCGTTCGGGGTGACGCTCCTGGCCCGCACCGAGTCGGCCGAGGGCGAGGCGCAGCGGTTCGCGACGCTCGTCGTCGAGAAGGGCACCGCCGGCTTCACGATGGGTTCGAAGATGCGGGGCATCGGCTGGAAGGGCCTCGACACCCGTGAGCTCTACTTCGACGACGTCTGGGTACCCGACGACCACATCGTCGGTGATCCCGACCTGGGACTGGGCCAGTTCCTGGGCACGCTCGAGGTCGGGCGCATCTCCATCGCAGCCCTGTCGCTCAGCCTGACCCAGGCGGTGCTCGACATGGCGACGGACTACGCCAAGCAGCGCGTGCAGTTCGGTCAGCCGATCTCGAAGTTCCAGGCCATCCAGTTCAAGCTCGCGGACATCGCGACCGAGCTCGAGGCGGCCCGGTGGCTGACCTATCGCGCCGCGTACCTCCGCGACATGGGCGAGCCGTTCCTCAAGGAGGCCTCGATGGCGAAGCTCAAGGCCAGCCGTCTCGCCACGTGGGCGGCGTCGGAAGCCGTCCAGATCCACGGCGGAGTCGGCTACATGCTCGAGTCACCGGTGGCCCGCTTCTACTGCGACGCGAAGGTGCTCGAGATCGGCGAGGGCACCAACGAGATCCAGCATCTGGTCATCGCCCGCACGTTGGGATGCTGATCGCCCGGGCGACCACACGAACGTTCCCGGACACCGGCACTAGACGGCCACGAGGTGGCGGAGGGCCTCGGCGATCTGCTCGCGGTCGGGCAGCCAGGCCTGCTCGAGCTCGGGGGCATAGGGCGGTGGGGTGGCTGCCGCGCCGATCCGTTCGATGGGTGCGTCGAGGTGCCAGAAGCCCTCGCGGGCGACCGTGGCCGCGATCTCGGCACCGATGCCGAACGGAACGACCGCCTCGTGGGCGATGAGCAGTCGGTTCGTCCGCTGGACCGACTCGAGGATCGTCCCCATGTCGAGCGGTGCCACGGTACGCAGGTCGATCACCTCGACGGAGATGCCTTCCGCAGCCAACGTCTCGGCCGCGGCGACCGCCTCGTGGACCATCCGTGAGACGGACACCACCGTCGCGTCGGTGCCGGCGCGCACGACGATGGCCTTCCCGATCGGGAGGATGTGGTCGGCCGGAGGCCTCGGCCCCTTCATGCCGTAGAGCAGCCGGTTCTCGATGAACACCACGGGGTTGGGGTCCTGGATGGCGGCGCGGAGCAGTCCGTAGGTGTCGGCCGGCGTCGACGGCATGACGACGGTCAGGCCGGGGATGTGCGCGAGCAGCGCCTCGAGGCTCTGGGAGTGCTGGCTGCCCGAGGAGCGGCCGGCGCCGAACTGGGTGCGCACGGTCAGGGCCATCTCTGCCGCCCCGCCGGTCATGAACGGCATCTTCGCCGCCTGGTTGAGCAGCTGGTCGAGGCACACGCCGACGAAGTCGAGGTACATCAGCTCGACCACTGGGCGCATCCCGGCCATGGCCGAGCCGACGCCGACGCCCATGATCGCGGTCTCCGAGATCGGGGTGTCGCGGACGCGGTCGTCGAACCGTTCGTGGAGGCCACGGGTGAGGGCGAACACGTTGCCGCCGGCGCCGACGTCGATGCCGGCGACGAACACGCGGTCATCGCTGACCAGCTCCGCCTCGAGTGCATCGTGGACCGCGTCCATCATGCGGAAGATCGGCGCGTCCTCGTCCAGGGGTGGCGGCTCGGCTCGGGCGGGCCTCGCCCGGACCACGAAGTCGTGGAGCGTGTCGATCGACGGGCGAGCGAGCAGGCGGGCCGCGTCGACAGCTGCGTGCACCTCCGCGGTCACCGACGCGGAGAGCGCGCCGATCTCGTCCTGACCGACGCCGGCGGCGAGGAGCCGCTGCTCGTGGACGAGCAGCGGGTCGCGGGCTTCCCACTCGCGGACCTCCTCCTCGGACCGGTAGCTCTCGGGATCGCCTTCGTAGTGGCCGTGCCAGCGGTAGGTGGTGGCTTCGACGATGACGGGACCGCCGCCCGCGCGGATGCCTGCGACCACCTCGTCCATGGCCGACGCAGTGGCCACGACGTCGTTGCCGTCGACGGCGAGGTAGCCGACGCCGTAACCCGTGGCCCGCTGATCGAGCGTGGCCGCGTGCTGGGCGGACGCCGAGGAGAACTCGGCGTACCCGTTGTTCTCGCAGAAGAAGATGACCGGGAGCCGCCACACCGCGGCGAGGTTCACCGCTTCGTGGAACGCGCCCTGCGCCACCGCGCCATCGCCGAAGAACGCGACCGTCACGCTGCCGTCGGCGCGGAGCTGGGCGGCCGTCGCCGCGCCCGCCGCGATCGGCAGACCGGCGGCCACGATGCCGTTGGCGCCGAAGATCCCGAGGCCCGGGTCGGCGATGTGCATCGAGCCTCCGCGGCCCGCGGTTCGTGCCCTCCTCCTTGGCCATCAGCTCGGCGAACATCCCGAGTGGATCGAGGCCCTTGGCCAGGCAGTGGCCGTGGCCCCGGTGGGTCGAGGTGATGACGTCGGTGGGGTGGAGGGGCCAGCACGCCCCGACCGCCGTGGCCTCTTGCCCGATCGAGAGGTGGACGAATCCGGGCACCTCACCGGCTCGGTACAGCACGGCCACGCGCTGCTCGAACTCGCGGATCATGACCATCCGCCGATGCAGCTCGAGCAGGTCATCTCGGGAGAACTCGGAGGCGGCGACGGATGAGGCCGGCGATGAGGCAGATCGGTCGGGAGTCACGAACCATGTATTGTACTGGTCGGTACAAACATGGGAAATGCGATGAGCGATCAGATCGAGATCCCCGAGTCGTTCCCCGGCCCGGGTGCGGTCGCGGGCAAGCGCGTGGTGGTCACCGGAGCCAGCCGCGGACTCGGGACGCTGCTCGCGCACGCGTTCTCGCGCGCCGGCGCGCACGTGGCGCTCGTGGCCCGCACCGAGAAGGACCTGAAGGCGGTGGCCGACGCGCTTCCCGGGCCGTCGCTGGTGCTCAGCGGCGACGTGACCGACGAGGACTTCAACGAAGCGGTGGCCGATGCTGCGGTGGCCGAGTGGGGTGGCCTCGACGTCTGGATCTGCAACGCGGGGATCTCGCCGATCGTCGCCGGCCCCCGCGACATCGAGGCACCGGTCTGGCGGCAGGTGCTCGACGTGAACCTGACCGGGGCGTTCCTCGGCGCCCGCGCTGCGGCCAGGGTGATGGGGGAGGGCGGACGCCTGATCCTCACCGGTTCGGTTCTCGGGGAGCGCCCCCGCAAGGGTCTGACCGCGTACAGCGCCTCGAAGGCCGGGTTGACCGGCATGGCCAAGGGCTTGGCCCTGGATCTGGCGCCGGCCGGCATCACCGTGAACGTGGTCGCTCCGGGCTGGTTCGATTCGCCGCTCGCCGAGGGATGGACGAGCAACGCCGAGCTGTCCGCGGTGATCACGGGGCACACCGCGCAACGACGGTGGGGTGCGCCGAGCGACCTGACCGGCGCCTACCAGTTCCTGGCATCCGACGCTGTCCGCGTTCATCACGGGCTCCGTGATCAACGTCGACGGGGGGTATCTGCTCGTATGACCACCGCACCCGAGCCTCGACGGGTCATCGTCATCATGGGGGCAGGCGGTGCACTCGGTGCCGCGATCTCCGCCCGCCTGGCCGGCGAGCCGGAGACCGATCTCGTGCTGAGCGACGTCAGCGCACCCTCACTGGCAACGACGATCGCGGGGCTCACCGACGCGCGTGGCACGATCGAGACGGCCCTGGCCGACGTCAGCGACTTCGACCAGGTGGCGTCGGTGGTCGCGCTGGCGGTCGAGCGCTTCGGTCGCGTCGACGTGCTCATCAGCAACGCCGGGGTGCTCTCCCCGAACGGTCGCATCCACAACCTGGCCACCGAGGACTGGGAGCGGGCGTTCCGGATCAACGTGCTCGGAGCCGTCAACGGCATCCGCGCCGCGGTGGGGGTCATGCGCCCGCAGATGGCGGGCTCGATCGTGCTGACCGCATCGGTCTCGGGGCTCACGGCCTGGTCGCACGCGGCCCCGTACTGCGCGACGAAGGCCGCGGTGATCCAGCTCGCGAAGGTCGCCGCGGTCGAGTACGCCCGAGACGGGATCCGCGTGAACTGCGTGTGCCCGGGGACGTTCCTCTCGGCGATCCACCAGGGCCTTCCGCCCGAGGCGCTCGAGCCGATCGCGGCGCGCCACCCCCTGGGCCTCGGCGCAGCAGCCGACCTCGTCGGGGCCTACTCGTACCTCGCCGGCCCCGACTCCCGATGGACCACGGGCTCGGCCATGATCGTCGACGGTGGCTACTCGGCTCCGTGAGCCTCGATGCCGCGCATGAAGATCTCGGCGAACGGCCTGGCCACGTCTCGGGCCGACAGCCGGCCGCCGGCCTTCAGCCAGAGGTAGGTGTAGTTGTGCATGCCGAGCCAGGCCCGGGTGGTCAACCACGGGTCGAGCTCGCGGAACTCGCCCGATTCGACGCCGGCAAGGAAGACCGCCTCGACCCGCTGCTCGTATCCCCTGCGCCGCTCGCGGAACCGCGCCGCACGCTCGCCGGTGAGCGCCGGGAACTCGTGGAGGAAGACCCAGACGTGATCGGGGTAGCGGTGGATCACGTCGAGCAGCTCGTCGCCGAGCATCTCCAGCTGGGCCGACGGGGTGCCACCCGCTTCCGCGACGCGATCCGCGCCGAGCATCACCTCGTCGATCACCCGGTCGTGGATGGCGGCAAGCAGCTCTTCCTTCGAGCCGATGTAGTGGTAGAGCGCTCCCTTGCCGAGGTCGTTCGCTTCGCAGAGCTCGGTGATGCCCGTGGCGTGGTAGCCGCTCCTCGCGAACAGCGGCGCGGAGGTGTCGACGATGGCCTGGCGGCGAGCCTGCCAGTTGGCGCTGCGTCGAGAGTCCTTGCTCGATTCGGTCCGAGGCATGGCGGCGACGCTAGTGCTCTGGGCCATCCTCGGATGACGCGTCGCTTCGGACATCCCCACCTCCGAGCAGGCGTTGGCACGCCGTCGGTCGCCGACTCTAGACTGACTGGTCGGTACAAGGCTCCTCGGAGATCGGCTGTGGGGGCTCAGAGAGGGGGACGATGCAGTCCGACATGAACTGGTTCGCCGTCCTGGCCCATCACGCGACGCGCACGCCGGACAAGGCGATGACGGTCTTCCGGGAGGAGACGATCACCTACGGCGAGATGGCCATGCGGGCCGAGGCGTTGGCCGGCGGGCTGCGGGAACGCGGTGTCGGACCTGGCCACGTCGTGGGCCTGCTCTCCTACAACCGTCCCGAGTTCCTCGAGACGATCTTCGCCGCCAACCACCTCGGCGCCATCGCCATGCCGATCAACTGGCGGCTCGCTCCGCCCGAGGTCCGCTACATCCTCGAGCACTCCGAGGCTCGGGCGCTGGTGTGCGACGAGTCGCTGATCGACCTCGCGAACGGGGCGACGAAGGGCATCGAGGGTTCGCTCGTGCGAGCGTCAGTGTCGCCGTCGGCTCCTGGCGGGTGGATCTCGCTGGCCGACCTCAGGGCGGACCCGAGCGGGGAGGTGCACGTACGGGCGGAGGCCGACGACGTCCACCGACTGATGTACACGTCGGGCACGACCGGACGACCCAAGGGCGTCATGCTCACCCATGCCAACCTGGCGTGGAAGAACCTCGCGCACATCGTCGAGTTCGGCTTCACGAGCGCCGACCTCGGGCTGGCCTGCGGGCCGCTCTACCACGTCGGAGCGCTCGACCTCACGACCACCACGCTGATCGCCGCAGGTGCGACGACCATCATCCATCCCGCGTTCGACGCCGCCGCGGTCGTCGACGAGATCGAACGATCGCGGGTGACCACCGTGTGGCTGGCGCCCGCGATGGTCAACGCGATCATGGCGTTGCCGGGCATCGAGGAGCGCGACCTGTCGTCGGTGCGGGTGGTCATCAACGGCGGCGAGAAGATGCCGATACCGCTCATCGAGCGCATCCAGCGCACCTTCCCGTCAGCCTGGTTCGCGGACGCCTACGGACTCACCGAGACCGTCTCCGGCGACACGTTCCTCGACCGCGACAGCGTCGTCACCAAGCTCGGCAGTGTCGGTCGGCCCTGCCTCTACCTCGAGGTCGACATCTGGGACGACGAAGGAGGTTCGGTGGCGGCGGGGGAGCGGGGCGAGATCGTCATGCGCGGCCCGAAGGTCTTCAAGGGGTACTGGCGGGACCCCGATGCCACTGCCGCCGCGTTCGCCGGTGGCTGGTTCCACACCGGCGACATCGGCGTGCGCGACGGCGACAGCTACCTCTTCATCGTCGACCGCCTCAAGGACATGATCGTGTCCGGCGGGGAGAACATCGCCGGTTCCGAGGTCGAGCGCGTGCTGTACCAGCACCCGGCGGTGCTCGAGGTCGCCGTCGTTGGCAGCCCTGACCAACGGTGGGGCGAGGTCCCGGTGGCGTTCGTCGTGCTCCGTCCGGACGCGACCACGACCACAACCGCAGGCGAGCTGCTCGACCACTGCCGCGCGGAGCTCGCCCGGTTCAAGGTTCCCAGAGAGATCACGTTCCTCGACGCGCTGCCCCGCAACCCGTCCGGCAAGGTGCTCAAGCGCGAGCTCCGAGACGGTGGATGAGTGGACCGTCGATCGATGGACCAGAGAAGTTGAGCCAGAGAAGTTGAGCCAGAGAAGTTGAGCCAGAGAAGGAGATCGAGATGACGCAGACCATCGAGACGGAGAAGTTGACCGAGACCGTGGGAGCGGATGTCCTCGGCATCGATGTCGACGCGCTGCTCCACGCCGACGACATGCCGGCGTGGACGCTCGAGGCGCTCGAGGCAAACGGCGTGCTCGTCTTCCGGGACCTGCACATCGACGACGCCGCCCAGGTGGCGTTCAGCAAGCGGCTCGGCCACGTCGAGGTCCTCGGCACGGGCGAGCATCCCGAGATCTTCGTGGTCACGCTCGACCCCGCGAAGAACAGTGCCGCCGCCTACCTGCGGGGCACGTTCGACTGGCACATCGACGGTCTCACCGACGACGTCCCGATCATGGCCACGCTGCTCAGCGCCCGCGGCGTGGCCGACTCGGGTGGCGAGACGGAGTTCGCCAGCACCTACGCCGCCTACGACGCCCTGACCGACGAAGAGAAGGAGCGCTTCGGGTCGGTGCGGGTGGTGCACTCGATCGAAGCGGCGCAACGGCTGCTGACCCCCGACCCCTCACCGGAGCAGCTGGCCATGTGGCGAGGGAGGCCCGAGAAGGTGCAGCCGCTGATCTGGCGGCACCGCAGCGGCCGGCGATCCGTCGTGCTCGGCCCGACGGCCGATCACGTCGTGGGGATGGAACCGGACGAGGGCCGCGCGCTCCTCGCCGACATCACCGAGCGGGCCACCGCCCCCGATCGGGTCTACCGGCACGAGTGGAGCGTCGGCGACATGGTGATCTGGGACAACCGCGGCCTCCTCCACCGGGCGCTGCCGTACGACCCGAGCTCGCCTCGCGACATGCATCGCACGACCCTCACCGGCGACGAGGCCATCACGTAGGAGCGTTCACATCGGGTCGGCGAGGGACCGGATCTGTCCGTGGACGAAGTCGATGATCTCGCCGTCGTTGAGCGCGGCGCCCCGGCGGACCGCGGCGGCGAACGCGCCGGCGCCGAGCCGCTCGCGGAGATCGTCGACGAGGGAGGTGATGCGATCGGCCTCGGAGGCCTCGAACGGGAGCGCGTAGGCGGCCCCGGCGGCAGTGAGCGCGCCGTGCAGGGTCGCGGCGCCGAGGTGGGCCCGCAGCTGCACGAGGATGCCGAACACGTGCCGGAGCGAGAGCCACTGGTTGGCCCAGTCGCCTCCGCGGTACCAGATCTCGACGACATCGGCGTAGCCGGCGAGCGCTTCGCGGGGCTGGCCCTCTCGGGCCTGCAGCCAGCAGCACCTCGGTGAGCGCGAAGGCCTGGATCCACCGGTTGCCCGCAGCGCGGGCGACGTCGGCCGACCGCTGGAGGTGGAATCGGCGGCCTCGATCGGATTGGTCGACTCGAGTGCCAGACCGAGGGCGTAGAGCGCCTGCGCGTGCGCCGTCGGCGAACCGCTGGCCGTGGCGGCCGCGCGGGCCTCGCCTGCGAACTGTGCGCCCTTCACGCTGTTCGCCGAGGCTCGTGTAGGACGACCGAGCGCATGTAGAGCGCGTGGGTGAGGCGGGCCGGGGACCCGGTTCGGGCCGACGCGATCATGCGGTCCATCCACCCGGTGCCACGTGCCGTGTCGTTCCGGTAGAACCACGCGTTCCCGAGCGTGCGCTCGGCCAAGCCCGGAGCAGTCCACGCTGAGCTCGTCGGCGGCCGCAATGGCCTGGTCGCCGAGCTCGATGGCAGCCTTCGAGGTCGCCTCGCACGAACCGTCCGTACGCAGCGACCGCGACGACGAGCGGAAATCGCTCGTGCTCGGACGCACTCCGGGATGCGTGACGGTCGTCTCGGCCCACCCCGTGATCTCGGCGTGCATGGCACCGGAAGGCGTACTCGCGCAGCGCGGCCACGAGCCGCAGCCCGAGGTCGGCGTCGGCGTGCTCGAGCGACCAGAGGTGGGTCGACCGGAGGTTGTCGAAATCGTGGTCGAGGGTGCGCGACCGCGGCCGCCTCGTCGGGGCCGGCGAGCGCCCGTGCGCACCGTTCGGCGACGTCGAGGTACCAGCGGGCGTGCCGCGCGCGAGCCGTCGTCCGTTCGTGTTCGCCGAGGTGCCCACGGCCGAACTCGCGGAGCGTCTCCAGCATCCGGTAGCGGGGGAGGTCCTCGTCGACGAGCTGCACCATCGACTTGTCGACGAGGTTCGCGAGCAGCATCGACACCCTCGAGGTGCTCGATGTCGTCGCCGCCGCAGACGCCTTCGGCGGCATCGAGCCCGAAGCTCCCGGCGAACACGCAGAGCCGGGCGAAGAGCCGTTGCTCGTCCGGCTCGAGCAGGTCGTAGCGACCACGCGACGAGGTCCGTGCAGGGTGCGGTGCCGGGCGATCATCGACGTCTGCGCACCGGCCAGGAGCTCGAACCGGCGATCGAGCCGCTCGCCGAGCGCTGTCGGGCTCATCGCCCCGATGCGAGCCGCGGCCAGCTCGATGGCCAGGGGAAGCCCGTCCAGCCGTCGCACGATCTCGGCGATGGCCATGAGGTCGTCGGGCTCGGGGGCGAAGCTCGGGCGAGCGGCGGTGGGCCGGCTCGACGAACAGGCGGCGTGGCCGGAGCGTCGGAGATGGTCGCCGAGCTGGCTCCTTCTGGGCGCGATGTCGAGAGGCTGCACCCTCCACACCTGCTCGCTGGGCAGTCCGAGGACCTCGCGGCTCGTGGCCAGCACGGTGACCTCGGGACACAGGCCGAGGAGTCGATCGGCGAGTGGAGCGACCGTGGCCCGCAGGTGCTCGCAGTTGTCGAGCACGAGCAGAGCACCTTGCGGGCCCGCAGGTACTCGACGAGCGTCTCCTCGACCGAGAGGTGCTGGCGCTGCTGCACGTCGACCGCGGTGGCGATGGCCGCGACGGTCGACGTCGGGTCGTGCACGGGTGCGAGCTGCGCGACGAAGACCTCGCCGTCGAACTCGTCCCAGAGGTCGCTCGCGAGCCGCAGCGCCAGCCGGGTCTTGCCCACGCCTCCGGGCCCGGTCAGGGTCAAGCAGCCGATCCGTCCCGCAGTCGGGCGACGAGCTGGCCGAGCTCGTCCGTGCGTCCGACGAGCTGCGTCGTCTCGGCCGGTAGCCGCCGCGGCGTCGAGCGGACGCGACGACCCGGGTGCGTTGCAGCAGGGTCGGGTCGTCGCTGAGCACGCGGGCCTCGAGCTCGCGGAGCGCCGGCGACGGTTCGAGGCCGAGCTCCTCGCGCAGCAGCGTTCCGCAAGCGTCAGAAGCACGACGCAGCGCCTCCGGCGGAACGACCGCTGCGGTACAGCGCGAGCGATCAGCTGCTGCCAGAGCCGTTCGCGCAGCGGGCTGTCGGCCACGAGCGCCTCGAGCTCACCGACGAGCTCCGCGTGCTCGCCGCACGCGAGGCGGGCGTCGAGCAGGTCTTCGCGGGCGTTGGCCCGCAGCTCGTCGAGCCGCACCGCCTCGACGCCGGCCCAGTCGAGCTCCGCGAACTCCTCGAACGCGGACGCCGCGTCCAGCAGGCCAGCGCGGCCTCGGAGCTGGATCGGCCGCTCGCACAGGGTCGCCCACGGACTTCGCGGTCGTGCAGAGCAGCTCGAACCGCTCGGCGTCGACCGTCCCGTCGGCGGCCTGGAGCACGTAGCCGGGTGGCCGGGCGACGATCTCGGCCTCGGGCCGCAGGAGCTTGCGCAACCGCGAGACGCTGGCTCTGCAGCACCGCCGGCGGATCGACCGGGGGACGTGTCGCCCCACAGCTCCTCGCAGAGCCGTTCCGTCGACACGACCGCGCCGCGACGGGCGGCCAGGAAAGCGAGCACGAGCCGCGGCTTCGGCCCGCCGATCGGCACCGACTCGCCCGTCGCGGACCAGGTCGATGCTGCCGAGCACCCGGATCTCGAGACGGTCGTCCACGCCCCGCAGTCTTGCAAGCGCGCTTGCAGGACGCCTGCAGACAGCCTGCACGCCGATCTCAGGGCCCGCGCAGCCGAGCCGCATCCGCTCGGGCGGATGCTGACCCTGCGACGAGCCGATGGCCGAGCCGATGGGAGAGCCCATCGCCCATCGAGTGCTCGACAGGAGAGCATGCAGATGAATCCGAACAAGGCACTGTGGGAGAAGGGCGACTTCACGCGGATCGCGGCGAGCATGCGGCACAGCGGCGAGGATCTCGTCGATCGGATCGGCGTCACGAAGGGACCTCGAGGTGCTCGACCTCGGCTGCGGCGACGGCACCACGGCCGTTCCGGCGGCTCGAGCGCGGGGCCGAGGTGCTCGGCGTCGACATCGCCCGGAACCTCGTCGAGGCGGGGAACCGACGTGCCGCGGACGAGGGGCTCACGAACCTGAGGTTCCAGGAGGGCGACGCCTCCGACCTGACGCGAGCTCGGCGACGAGCCGGTTCGATCTCGTCATGAGCGTCTTCGGCGCGATGTTCGCCCCACGACCGTTCGACGTGGCCAGGGAGATGGTGCGCGTCGACGCGACCCGGCGGCCGGATCGTCATGGGCAACTGGATCCCCGGCGATCCGACGCTGGTCGCGCAGATCCTGAAGATCAGCTCGGCCTACTCGCCGCCGCCGCCCGAGGGGTTCGTCAGCCCGATGACGTGGGGCATCGACGAGCACGTGGTCGAGCGCTTCGCGCGCCGCGGGCGTCCCCGAGGCCCGGATCTCGCTCGAGCGCGACACGTTCGTCTTCGAGCAGCCCACGCCGCCGAGCGAGTTCCTCGCCTCGTTCCGCAACTACTACGGCCCGACGATGAACGCGTTCGAGGCGGCCGAGGCTGACGGGACGAGCCGACGAGCTCCAGGGCGAGCTCGAGGTGCTCTTCAACGAGCAGAACCAGGCCGCCGACGGCGACTCGACCTCGATCCCGGCGACCTTCCTGCGGGTCACGGTCGACCGCTGACCGCTCCGCGGATCGGGCGTCGGCCCGGGCCCGCGCCCGAGCCGGGGCGCCCGAGTGCTCGACTCGCCCGACCAGGGGGCGTCTCATCCGATCGGCACCGGGCCGTTCACCTTCGACAGCTGGCAGCCCGGCGGGTCGTTCAAGGCCAAGAAGAACCAGACCTATTGGCAGGAGCGACCAGCGCGGCGCAGGTTGCCTCGGCGCCCAGCGCCGACACGATCGTCAAGGACTGGACGACCGAGAACGTGCTCATCCTGGCCAACACCTCGCCGACCAGGGATGGCAAGCCGAACCCCCTGGGGGACCTGCACGCTCGGAAGGCCCTTGCCTACGCGACCAACTGCACGGCGATCGCCGACCTCATCGGGGAGGGCGTCGAGACGCCGACGTCGCCCTGGTCGCCCAGCAACCCGTGGGGCATGCCCGACGATCAGAACGGCTACGTGGAGTTCGACCTCGAGAAGGGGCGTTGACGACTGGCTCCGAGAGCGGCTACATCGACGTCCGCCGGAAGGCGCACCAGGACGTCGCCCGGGAGCTCAACGCGGGGCTCCCCGACATCTGGCTCTACCGGACGCCGCACTCGCTGATCGCCGATCCGCAGGTCGAGGGACTCACGAAGGCCCGTGACGTCGGCTTCGGCAACTACCAACCGAAGACCTGGATCGGCGACCTCTGGCGCAGCCAGAGCTGACCTCCGCTCGACTGCTGCAGCGGGCAGTACTTCAGCGTCCAGCGAGAGCGTCACGTAGGCCCGACCGCACCTGCGCCAGACGCTGCTGGAAGGACGAGAGCTCGACGACGGTCGTCACCTTCGGTGGCTTGTCGCGGGCGACGAAGTACTTGGTCATCCACTCGGCGGCCGAGGTGGCGATGGCACGGTTGCGGGCGAAGGTCTGCTCGTCGCAGGACGCGAGCCGCGGCACCTCGGTGTCGCCGGACCACTTGGCCAGGAACTGGTAGCGGTTCTCGTCCCACCGCGCCTGCCAGTCGTCGAGCTTCGACGCCGATGCCTTGCCGACGTGGGCTACCAGCACCCGTTCGTCGAAGACGATGTCGAGGTCGTTGACCCACACCTTGAACCCGATGTCGACGTCCTCGCCCGATGCCACGAGGTACTCCTCGCCCCAGCCCTCGATGCCTTCGACCACGTTCCTCGGCATCAGGTAGATCACTGCGGGAGGGGGACCCGAGAACGGCGGCAGCACCACTATCTGGTCGCCCGGCTCGGTGCGGACCGTGCCGGGTGTGCCGGCGGCCGTGAGCGCCGGTACGACGATTCCGGCTCTCGGATGCGCCTCCGCGGTGGCGACCAGGCGCCCGGCCCAGGCCTCGGGCAGCACGGTGTCGTTGTTGCAGAAGGCGACGTGGCGCCCCCTGGCCACCCCGAGGCCGCAGTTCATGCCCGCTGCGAACCCGAGGTTGCGATCGTTGAGCACTGCCACGTCCGCGGCGAGTGCTGCGTAGTTGGCCGCCTCCCAGTGAGATCCGTTGTCGACGATGATCAGCTCGTACGGGACGTCGGTGTGGCGGCGCACCGACTCGACGAAGTCCTGGGTGTAGGCGAGGTTGTCCCAGGCCAGCACGACGATCGACAGGTCGGGATCGTCCGGCGGCGTGCGTCGTGGTGGTGGCGGCGCGCTGATCGACCCGGTGCTGACCCCCTCGAGGAGCGCGGTCAACTCGTCGGTGCGCCGGTTCCCACCGCCGTCGCCCTGCACGACCACCGGCCGTACGCCGATCTCCGCCTCGATCTCGTCCGCGGTGAGGTCGCGGTCGACGATCTGCAGGTCGACCGGCACCCGCACGCACTCCCAGGTGCCCGCCCGCCCGTCGTCGCGCGACCAGTCCGACGCCCAGAGCACACGCCTGCGGGCACGCGCGAACCGGGGGAGGAGGTGCCAGTGAGGCGGGTGGGTGAAGACCAGGACGTCGAGTGGGTCGGAGAGTCCCGACGACCAGGTCTTGATCCACGCCGCGCACCGCATCCAGGTGCAGTTCAGGACCTCGTGGTCGGGCAGGTAGAAGGTGACGTCGTGGCCCCTCGTGCAGAGCCCGTTGGCCAGCTCGATCAGAACTGCCTTTGCATCGGTGCGCTGGAGGTCCGGCTCGATGAAGCCGATCCGCAGGGGCGGTCCGTTCGTCCCCATGGCGTCCTATCCGACCGGGGGAGGCGAGATCGCCGGTCGACCGATGCCGTCATAGGTCAGGCCGGTCTCTGCGATCATCGACCGATCCAGCGCGTTGCGCCCGTCGATCACGAGCGTCCCGGTCATGGCCTCCCTGACCTGGGCCCAGTCCATCACCAGGAACTCGGGCCACTCGGTGACGAGCACGACTGCGTCGGCGCCGGTCACGGTCTCGAGCGCCGACTGGCAGAACTGCACGTCGTCCAGGACGTCGTCGCTCAGGACGGTGTCGCGCTGGAGGATCGTCCGGGTGGCCTCGGGGTCGTAGGCCCGGATGCGAGCACCGCAGGCGTGGAGTCCCACCAGGAGCGGGATCGAGTTGGCATCGCGCACGTTGCTGGTGCCGGGCTTGAAGGCGAATCCGAGGAGCGCGACCACTCGCCCGTCGAGGGCGCCGAGGTGAGAGGTCAGCTTGACCGGCACCCGATCCCACTGACGGTCGTTGACGGCAAGGACCGCATCCACGACGTGCGAGGTGGATCCGAGCCGCTCGCTCTCGTGGGCCAGCGACCTGAGATCCTTCGCGAAGCACGACCCACCGAAGCCGATGCCGGGTCGGAGGAACAGCGGCCCGATGCGGGGGTCGAGCCCGATCCCGGTGGCAACCGCGGTCACGTCGGCGCCGGCCGCGTCACAGAGGTTGGCGATCTCGTTGACGAACGAGATCTTGGCGGCCAGGAACACGTTGGCGGCCAACTTCAGGGTCTCGGCGGTCGTCGGGTCGGTCCGCACGATCCGGTCGGCGTCGATGAGCGGTGCGTAGATCTCGGCGATGGCGTCGCCCGCCCATGTCGCGTCGTCGCCGATGACCAACCGGTCGGGGTTGCGGAAGTCGGACAGGCCGGTGCTCTCGCTCAGGAACTCGGGGCACGAGACGTACACGACCTCCTGCAGTCCTCGAGCATCGAGGCGTCGCCTGCAGTCGACACCCGTACCGGGGGGCACCGTCGACTTCATGGCAACGGCTTGTCCGGCCGACAGCGGTATGCCGTCGATCACCGACCGCACCGCTCGCAGGTCGGCCTCGCCGGTCGCGCTGGTGGGCGTGCCGACGGCGACGAAGAACAGCCGGCAGTTCGCCCGCGCCGCCTCGTAGTCAGCTGCGAAGTGCAGGTGCTGCTGGTGGGTTCGCAGGGCGTCCTCGAGTCCGGGCTCGAAGAAGGGCACCTCACCTCGTCGCAGCATGTCGAGCCTGCGGGGATCGGCCTCGATGCAGTGAACCTCGTAGCCCAGCTCGGCAAGCCCGACGGCACTGATGAGACCGACGTAGCCGGCTCCCACCACCGCCAGCGGCTCGAGCTCCTCGCCGCTCACACCTGTTCCGCTCGCTGGCCGGAGCCCAGGTCCGAACGCCGGCCGTGCTCGTGGTCGATCACCGCGTACTCGGACAGCACGGCCGCCAGCACGGACCGGCGATGGCCCGCCTTCACGCCCGCCTCCTGAAGGCGACCGATGCGGCCGCGGTCGGCGACCAGCGAGCGGAGCTGCCGATAGCAGGACCTCAGGTCGGACGAGTCGACCAGCACCGCGTTCTGGTCGTCGACCGCGTACTCGTGGGCCCCGCCGATCCTGGGGACGATCGGGACGCACCCGCTGCACATGGCCTCGAACGCCGTGCGGCCCATGCCCTGGAAGGCGGACACGTCGAGGAAGACGTCCGTCTGCTTGAGACGTGCAGCGATCTCCTCGCGGGTGAAGATGCCGTGGTGCTCGACCCGGTGGGGGCGTCCGCTCATCATGAGCTCCAGCGCCTCATCCGTGCAGCCGAAGGATGCCACCTCGACGGCGTCGCCCAGCTCCTCCTTCAGCCGGTCGAGCAGCATCAGCGTGGCGAAGGGCTGACGACGCCAGGTGCGTGGCCGCACCATTGCCAGCACGCGCACGGGTCCGTCGGCGAGAAGGCAACCGTGGGTGGCGGTGAACAGGCTCGTGTCGATCCCGGGTTCGACCTTGGCCACCGGCAGGGAGCGGACGCGGCCGACGGCGTTGCAGATCCAGTGCGTCTTCGCGAAGAGCAGCATCCCGGGGATCAGGTCGTAGGACGCCCGGGCCTCGAGCGACTCCGGTGCGCCGCCGTTGACGTTCACGGTGAAGAACGGTTCGTAGTCCTGCACGTAGTAGACGGGAAGGAAGTCCTGGCGCCGCTGCCACACCGCGGCCACCGATCGAACCGACTTGAAGTGCGTGGCGACGAGGACCTGCCGGTCACGGCTGAGCTGCTCCAGCTGCTCGTCGGTGGCGAACTCGACGAAGAGCTCGTCGGCGTCCTCATAGGCGATGCGGGCGTACTTCATGTAGCTCTCGTTGGCCAGGATGACCGCATCCACGCCGAGGCTGCGCAGTCCGGACGCCTCCTGGTACACGGAGTGCAACCCCCCGGAGCCACCGTGGGCCATGTTGGGCATCACGAACGCAAGGGTCAGGGCCCGGGGCCGGGCCGAGCGGAAGGCGACCGGCACGGTGGTGGGCGTGTCCAGCGCAGGAGCCACCCGCGCTCTCAGGTCGCGCAGGGGGTCGTCGCCGACGTCTGCAGGTGGGTGAGCGGGACCGTGGCGATCCGGGCGCACCACGTAGCTGTCGTCGGCCACGACGAGGTCGAGTCCCACGCCCCGCACGCGATCGCAGAGGTCGTCCGTCTCCGTCAGCTCAGCCACCTTGTCGAGCACGTCGCGGCGCACGGAGCGACACACGCGGGCCAGGTGTGGCGCACGCGGATGCACCGGTGGCTCCCCAGTCCGCAACAGGAGGGCCATGCCGTCGGCGGTGAGCCACGCCGGCAGGTCGTTCTCCCCACCCGCGGCCGTCAGGTGAGGGAACGACTGCAGGCCGTTTGCCCGGTTGGTGAGCGGACCGACGACGCCGCAGGTCGGATCGCCCTCGAGCTCGTCGATCAGACCGTCGAGCCAGCCGTGGCTCACGAGGGCTCCGGACTCCAGCAGCACGACGATGTCCCCACCCGATGCCTGGAGGCCGGCGTGCTCGCACACGTCACGATCGATCGCGGGTCGGCGAGCGACCTGACGGGCGCGATGGGTCCAGCGCGTGCGACGACCGCCTCGAGTGCGGCTGCTCGCGGGGTCGGACACGAGGGTGACGTAGGGGTGGCGGGCCACGAACTCCTGCAGGAAGCGGTGGATGGCCCGTGATCCGGAGCCGTCGATGAGGACGAGGTGGAACGGCCGTCCGGTCTTGCCGAGCAGGGCCCACAGGCTCGTGCGGACCGAGCCGAGCGGGCCTTCCACCGCGATGACGATGTCCACCCGCGGGGGACCGTTGCGATCGGAGCCGCGGAACGACGGCACGAGGATCTCGGCCCAGTCGACCGGGTCCTCGTGGCTCTCGGCTCCCCACCTACCAGGCGCTCCGTCGAGCCCCATGACGAGCGCGTAGTGGTCGAGGAACCGACGTCGACCCGCTTCCTCGCCGAGGTCGAGGAGGCGACCGTCGCGCTGACGTGGGATGGGGGCGGCTGGGGGCTTCCACGACCGACCGCCACGTCTGGCCCAGGGCATAGCTGGTCACTATTGCAGAGCGTCGTCCATGGTGCTCGTCCCCGGTAGATTCGGCCGATGCCTGTCGACGGCTTGCAGGCCGGCCTGGAGCGGATGCGGCGAGCCGGGAGCGCGGAGCACGCGATCGTGACCTTCGAGCGCTGCTACGAGCGGTTGCGCGAGGGGGACCGGGGCCTGGTCCCCGAGGGCGACATCGAGCCGATCGGGCAGATCTCGGACCTCGACCACGGCCCGGACGCCGACGGGGAGCTCCGACGCGTCGCGATCGTGCGGCTCAACGGCGGCCTGGCCACGAGCATGGCGGCCAGGGCGGCCAAGGGCCTGCTCGACGTGAAGGGCGGCCTGTCGTTCGTCGACCTCGCGGTCAGGCAGGCAGCCGCGCTCCGCCGACGCACGGCGTGCCCCCTCCCGCTGCTCTTCATGAACAGCGCCGCCACCGGTCCGGCCACGATGGCGGCGCTGACAGGGGAGGGAGTCGAGCTCGGCCGGGTGCCCGCCGAGTTCCGGCAGAGCGTCCTGCCGCGGCTGTGGGCCGACGACCTGCGACCGATCGACTGGCCGCGCGACCCTGCGCTCGAGTGGGCGCCTGCTGGCCACGGTGACGTGTTCCCGTCGTTGGCCGAGTCCGGTCGGCTGCGGGCCCTTCGCGATGCAGGATTCGACTACGTCTGCATCTCGAGCATCGACAACGTCGCGGCGATCGTGGACGGCCGGGTCGCCTCGCTGATGCAACACGAGGGGATCCCGTTCCTCATGGAGGTCGCCGACCGGACGGAGTCGGATCGAAAGGGGGGACATCTGGCCCGCCGTCGGGCCGGCGGCCTCGTGCTGCGGGAGCTGGCGCAGGTGCCGCCGGACGACCTCTCGGCGTTCCAGGACATCGCTCGCCACCGCTACTTCAACACGAACACGATCTGGGTCGACCTTCGGGAGCTCGACGCGCTGCTCACCGCGCATGACCAGGTGCTGGGCCTCCCGCTCATCGCCAATCGCAAGGTGGTCGACCCCTACGACGAGTCGTCACGCGAGGTGATCCAGATCGAGACGGCGATGGGTGCCGCGATCTCGGTCTTCTCCGGAGCGGACGCCCGACGGGTGGACCGGAGCGGCTTCAACCCCGTCAAGACCACGGCCGAGCTGCTGGCGGTGCGTTCCGACGCCTACGTGCTCACCGACGAGGCTCGGGTCGAGCTGGCCGACGAGCGAGACGGCCGGGGTCCGGTGATCGAGCTCGACCCCGAGTTCTTCGGTCGCCAGCGCGACTTCGACGAGCGCTTCCCCGAAGGCCCGCCGTCGCTGCTCCACTGCGATCGGCTGGTCGTTCGGGGCGACGTGGTCTTCGGTGGTGACGTCGTCGCCCGCGGCAGCGTCTGCATCGAGCACCGCGGTCCCGGGACGCTGATGATCGCGCCCGGCTCAGTGCTCGGCGACGGCTGACCGCTCCCCGGCATCGCCCCAGAGCCGCACCCCGCCCACCAGGCCGGAGTCCTCGGCCGCCAGCGAAGCATCGGCGGGGAGCGCTCCGGTCAGGTAGCGGGCGTTGCCACCGCCGATCCAGACGTGGTCGGGATGGACGAGTCGACCGAGCGTGTCGAGTGCGTCGCGCACGCGTCGGTTCCAGGTCGAGGTCCCGATCTGCCGCATGGCCTCGTTCCCGAGGTGCTCGTTGTAGGTCTCGTCGTCGCGGAACGGATGGTGGGCCAGCTCGAGGTGCGGGCAGACCCGGCCGTCGAGGAACAGCGCCGTGCCGAACCCGGTGCCGAGGGTGATCACCAGCTCGAGGCCGTGGCCCTCGACGACACCGGCACCGTGCACGTCGGCGTCGTTGGCCACTCGCACCGGACGGTCGAGCGCCGCGGCCAGGCGGCCCTGCAGGTCGAACTGGGACCACGCTCGTACGAGGTCGAACGACTCGGGGGTGCCAGGCCCTCCCGCGGTCACGAAGAAGGGCGCGGTGAGGACGTGTCCGTCTCGCACCATCCCCGGGAACCCCAACGAGGCCCGCTCGTGATCGCCGAGGTGGCCGGCCACGGACATGACGAGCGTGAGCAGGTCGTCCGGGCCCAGCGGATAGGGCGTCGGGATGCTCACCCGCTCGGACGCCAGTGTCGCCGCCTCGTCGAGCACGGCCGCCTTGACGGCCGTCCCGCCGACGTCGACGGAGAGCGTGCGCTTCGCGCTCACCACCACGACGACTCCGGGCCTGTCCCCGTTGCCAACGACTCGAGGAATCGACGGGCCCCGGCGATCCCCTGCTCTCGGTCGACGAGCAGGTCCTCGTGCTCGATGAACACCGGCCCGCGGAATCCGAGGCTGTCGAGCTGCTCGAGGAGCGCCGGCCAGTCGAGCTGCCCCCACGGCACGGACCGGAACCGGATCGCCGGCTGCGGCCCGTAGCGCACCCAGCCGGGGCCCGGCGGTGGCAGCGCTGAGGTGGACCGCTCGACGTCCTTGGCGTGCACGCACGCCGGCACGGCTGTGATCGCAGACAGGAAGTCGACGGGGTCGAAGCCGAGCGCGGCGACGTTGGCCGGGTCGAAGCAGAATCCGAGCTCGGAGCCGGCGGCGCGGACGCCCTCGATGCAGGCGGCCAGCGAAGGGGCGTCGTACGCCACCTGCTTCACGTGCGGCTCGATGCAGAGCTGCACACCGAGGTCGTGCGCGTCGCGGGCGAGTGGCGCGGCCACGGCCACGAACGCAGCGACGTTGTCGTCCCAGCCGGCCTGGGAACCCGGCCAGCGGAGCCAGCGGCCGTAGTCCGGGCAGCCGAACATGAGGCGCACCTGGGTCGCACCCAGGGTCGCGGCCAGGTGGATGGCGTCGAGCGCCGCGGCGCGGGCATGGTCGATCTTCGCCTGGTTCGTCCCCTTCATCACGCCGTCGGTGTGCGGGCCGTGGGGACCGAGCAGCAGCTGCGCGTCACGGCTGTTGCTGACGCAGCCGACGCGGATCCCGAGGTCGTCCAGCCGTCGTCGGGCCACCTCGTCGGGCGGTCGGGACCGACCGAGAGCGAACACCGAGTCGGTCGGAAGGTCGATCAAGGAGATGTCGAGCTCGGCCGCGGCGGCGAGCGCGTCGTCGAACGATCGGTCGGCGAACGCGGCGAGGCAAACCCCGATCTCGGGGCGGCTCATGTCAGGGCGTCGGCTTGCGGCGACGTCATCCGCAGCCGAGCTTCGACTCGCCGCCAGGCGGTGGCCAACACGTCGTCATCGACATCGTCGACGATGACGGCGTGACCGGGCCGCTCGAGGCACACCAGGTTCATGGCGGCCCGGCGCATGTGGCGCACCTTGTCCAGATCGGGACCGATGACCTCGAACGGGACCCAGTGCGCTCGGCTCGCGTCGGGGACGAGGTCGACGATGACCTGCTGCAGGGCGTCCACCTCGTCGGAGGCGATCCGGATCTCCTTGCTCACCTCGTTCTCGATCAGCATCCCGAACAGGACGGCCTCACCATGCAGGAGCTGGTAGTCGGAGCGTTCCTCGAGCATGTGCGCGAACGCGTGCCCGTAGTTGAGGAGCCGTCGCGAGGACTCCTCGTACGGGTCGTCGGCCAGCAGCCGGAGCTTGTGGCGCTGCGCGTCGGTCACCACCTGACCCCACGCGTCGTGACTGGCATCGCGGTGCTGCAGCAGCGTCGATGCGTGCCGATCGAGGGCATCGCTGTCCGCGACCGCGAACACCTTGATGCACTCGGCGATGCCCGAGACCAGCTGACGTCGGTCGATGCTGGTCAGGAGTCGCGGGTCACTGGCCACCACGAGCGGGTGGTGGAAGTGACCGATCACGTTCTTGGTGGTCCGTGAGTTGATGCCGTTCTTGCCCCCGACTGCGGCGTCGACCTGTGCCAGCAGCGTGGTCGGCAAGATGACGAACGACACCGAACGACGGATCAGCATCGCCGCCAGCCCCACCACATCAGAGACCGTTCCACCTCCGATGGCGATGACGACGCCGTGCTTGGGCAGCTCGCACTCCTCGAACCACGTCAGCAGCGAGTCGAGCTGCACCTGGGACTTGCACTGCTCGCCGCCCCGGATCTCGACCCGACCGATGCAGTCGAGGCCGGCGAGCAGCCCGCTGACAGCCGGACCGTACAGGCGGGCCACCGCTTCGTCGACGACCGCCACGACCGGCCGGTCGCGGACGCGCGCCGAGCAGCTCTGCGTCGTTCCAAGCCCCCGGGCCGACGACGTAGTCGGTCGCCGTGGTCGGGCTGGTCACGAAGCGCATCCTGCTCAAAGTGGGTCCTTCCGGATGGTCGGAGTGCGTGCGGCGCTCGAGCCGCAACGGTGCGAAGCCAGTGGAGGTGCAGAGGACCTGGGTCACGTCGCGAGCGGTGCGTTGGTCGAGCTCGTGCGGTCCCTCCATCAGTGACCGCTCGAGGAGGGTGCGGTCCTCGTGCGCGCCACGCGGCGTGGAGGAGCTGCTCGCTGCGCTCGACCCGCCGGGAGAACTCGAGCGCAGCCGAGGGCATCGGCCCCACCATCGGTTCGAGGGTGATCCCGTCGGCAGCGACCAGGGCACGCGCTTCGACGACGAGATCGGGATCGAAGAGGGGTACGAGTGAACCGTTCCGCACGTTGGCGAACCCCCGCCAAGGAACGCCGCCCAGGAGGGCGTCGAGGATCGGGACCGCCGCGTCGCGGAACCACGGTGTCGGACGAGCGAGAAGGGCCTGGGGTCGGATGTCGGGTCGGGACACCAAGTCGGCTCGGACCTGGTCGCGCAGGTCGATCAGCAGCTCCGACCGGTTCTGGTCCCGGGAGATGCCCAGGCGAGCTGCCGCCTCCGGATCGTGCAGCCAGTAGAAGTACTTGAGCGGCACCGCCTCGAACCGTTCGAGCGTCGGGCGGTCGAGCTGTCGGGTGGCCACCGCCGGGTCGAGGACGTCGGTGGCGTCGGCCCGCAGCTGGCCCGCAGGGTCGACCGGCCAGAACCAGCCGAGGTGGTTGAAGCCTGCGTACGCCAAGCGGATGCCGGCACCCAACGTCGACGTCAGCGCCTCCTCGGTGACGCCAGGCAGCTCGCAGACCCCGATGGTGTCGACCCCGCGGTCGAGGAGCACCCGGGTCGTGAGGCCGAGCGGGGCGACGAGGTTGAGCACCGTCGCGCCGGGAGCACGGCGGACGAGATCAGCGGCCAGGTCGTCGATCACGGACAGGGTTCGGAGGGCGTTGGCCGCGCCGCCGACGCCGAGTCCCTCGTCGGCGGGGAGGTCGAACCGCTGCGCCAGCAGCTCGTCGTCCCGGCGAGCGTCGAGGCCACCGACGCGCAGCATCAGCACGACCACGTGTGCCCCGTCGATCGCCTGGGAGACCGAGCGGCTGGCCTCGAGGCGCCAACCGCGTCGCCGTTCGAGGAGGTACCGGCCGTGCCGGACGATGGTGCGGACCCGCGAGAAGTCCTGCGCCGCGATCCGCACCCGCAGGTGATCGGACGCCAGCGTCGCCGCCAGTTCGTCGAGCAGCGTCGCTGTCGAGATGCCGCCCCCGATGAGGGCGATGGTCGGGATCGTCATCTCGGGCCGACCATCGGCAGGCGCATGCGGTGCCCCCAGTCATCTGCTCAGCCCGCTGCCGGGCGGGCGCCGAGCCTCCCACAGTGCCGCCGAGAATGTCGCGGCGAATGCATGTGCTCGACCTCGGACGACGAGCGGTTCAGGCGATGGAACCCGCGTCGGCGATGGCTGCGGCGAGGACGTCGGGCGCCTCGAGCAGGGGCCAGTGGCCCACGTCGGCCATTCGCACGATCGTGGCGTCCGGGATGCGCTGCTCGACCCGTTCGATCATGTGCGCACCGGACACGGGGTCGAGGTCGCCCCACACGAACGTCATGGGTACGTCGGCGTCCTCGAGTGCAGACTGCCAACGGGCCTGGTGCTCACGGCGATCGGCCACGTAGTGCAGCAGATCGTGCATCAGCGGCGCGCCGTCGCCGTCGTCCATCGAGCGCCAGATCTCGCGCCGCTCGTCCTCGTCGAACGGGACCCGTTCGCCCCACGTCACGCGCAGCCCGTCGATGAAGGAGGCCTCGGTGACACCGGCTGCGATCTCGGCGCCGTGTTCGGGATCGAGCAGGAACTGCTGCCCGACTGTCGGACGGTGGAGGTCGGGGTAGATGCCACCGTTCATCCACACCACCGACTCGATGACGACGGGCAACGTGCCCTGGGCCTGTCGGGCCAGCACCTCCTGGCCCACCGACGCGCCGTAGTCGTGCGCCACGAGCACGGTCGAGGTGACGCCGGTGTGCTCCCACAGCCGATCCAGGGCGTCGGCCGCGGCATGGGTGGAGTAGCGATGGTCCCTCGGCTTGGCCGAGGCCCCGAAACCGGGGAAGTCGACGGCCAGGACCCTCCACCGGTCATCGAGCAGCGCCGCCGCCGGTTCGATGTCGTGCGACGACGACGGATACCCGTGCAGGAAGGTGAGCGGGTGCCCGGCCGGAGGGCCCAGGTCGTAGGCCGCCACGGTCAGCCCGCCGCTGTCGATCGGTTGGCGGTGCGCTCGCCAGGCATCCCAGGTGCTCATCGCGGACAGCTGAGCACACAGGACGGGTGGACGCCCGAGCGCTCGTGTTCACACAGCCGTCATCGTGCATTCCCCGATCTGCGCGCCCGCGCCTGCCAGGCTCTGTCGGATGAAGATCGCTCCTGCACGCGAGCTCCTCCTCCACGACCTCTCGACGGCTGTCCGAGCCACCTACGTGCTCGACCAGCTCGTCAGCTACGCCTACCCGACGGCGGCCCGCAACCTGCACCAGAAGCTGATCGTGGCGCCGCCGGCCCGCCACGGTGATCAGGTGCGGGTGACGGACGGTCTCACAGTCCGGTGCTCGGACCCGACCCGCTCTCGGCGGATGTCCGACCGGTTCGGCAACACCGTGCTGTTCGTGAAGGCACCGCAGGTCGACGACCACATCAGCTTCGAGGTGCAGGCCGTCGTCGAGCGAGGGCTTCCCGTCGCCCTCGGGCCGGAACGGTGGTCGCCCCGCTTCAGCGGGCAGACGGCGCGCACGACCCCTGATGAAGCACTCCGAGATGTCGCGGCCGACCTGCGGCGGCGCGGCAGGGCAGTCGATCAGCTCGACCTGGTCGATGCCATCGGAGCCCACGTCCACCGGTCGATGCGCTACGCGAAGGGCGTGACCGACGTGGGCACCACTGCGGCGCGGGCCTGGAGCGGCCGGGCCGGCGTGTGCCAGGACATGGCCCACGTGATGGTCGTGCTGTGCCGACTCAACGGCATCGCGGCCCGCTACGTGTCGGGTCACCTCGTGGGCGAGGGCGCCAGCCACGCCTGGGTCGAGGCCCTCGTCCGGCGGGGTGGGCGCAACACCGTGGTGGCCTTCGACCCGACGCACGACCGACGCACCGACCTGCGCTACCTGACCGTGGCCGTCGGGCGTGACTACGGCGATGTGACCCCCACGTCGGGCACCTACGAGTCCGATCGTGGCGGAGAGCTCACCATCTCGAAGACCCTGACCATCACGTCGGCCGAGTAGTCGAGCGTCCGAACGATCGGCTCGTCAGCCGACGTGCACGATCCTGGCCACCGAGGGCACCCGGTTCGCGTCGAGCACGAAGAGCATGTAGTAGCCGGGAGGCGCCACGTGGCTGTTGGCCGGGGTTCCCGCGATCACCAGTGAGGCCCCGCCGGCGTTCGTGCTGCTGAGCCCGATCGGAAGTTGCACGTACCGCTGGTTCGTGTCGAACGAGTGCGTCATCGAGCCGAGCCCGACCAGCACGACCTCGCTGGGTGGAGGGCCACTTGTGGTGATGGCGGCCAGGCTGGCGAAGTTCAGCTGCGTCGGGGCGCTGGTGATCACCGGTCGAGGCTTGGCGAGGTAATCCGGCAGGTAGAACTGGAAGGTCGGCTTCTCGAGCGTCGAGTCGGTGCTCTGGTCACGACCGCCGCCCACCAGCACCCGCCCGTCCGGCATGAGCAGGGCGATCGAGTGGTAGCCCCGCACGACGCCCTCGTTGGCGGTGCCGAGCGACACCTTGAAGTTCTGAGCCGGGTCGATGTACTGGGCTTGCTCGACCTGCGGGTCGCCGGCCAGGTCGTGGCCGTTCACCAGCAGCACGCGGCCGTCGGGCAGGTTCACCGAGCTCGGGTGGTGCCGGTTGACCTGCAGGTCGATCGAGGTCTTCCACGCTCCGGTGATCGGGTCGAAGATGTCGGCCCGGCGCTGGTACGCCGACCCCATGTTGCCGCTGGCGATCATCACGGCGCCGTTGTGGTAGCCCCACTGGTTGTCCGTGGTGCGGATCGGCAGCATCAACGACGACGTGCCCCAGTTGAGGCCCGCGGCGCCGGTGTAGCCCGGGCGGCCGGTCATGGTCGTGTACTTCGCGGGCGTCGCGGTGCTGGCCTCCACGACCACGCTCTGCTCGCCGATCATGAGGAGGTCGTTGGCGCTGGTGGTGGTGGGCAGCACGAACACATGGGTGTAGTCGCGGTTGGTGATCGAGGCAGGCGTGGTCGACCGGTCGGAGAAGATCGTGCGGGCGCCGGTGTTCGGGTCGAGCGTCTCGACCGCGGCGATCGCCGCGGGGATCGGGGCGACGTCCTCGTAACCGCCGGTGATCAGCAGCCTGGTGTCGGGGAGCCGGGTGACGGTCGGGTACCAGCGGTCACGTGAGCCGTTCGCGCCCGTGGCCAGCATCGTCCCGGGGTACTGGTTCCAGGTCGTGCCGTCGAACCTGGTCTCGGTGGGGAGGCCGCTGACGTAGAGCGTGGTGCTGGCGGTGGTCTTGGACGCCCGGGTGCCGCCCGCGGTGACGACCTTGCCGTCCGCGGTGAGCGTCTGGCCCGAGCAGATGAGGTCGTCGTAGATGAACGAGGTGCTGGTGAGCGGCACGTCGTAGGTCACGGGCTCCTTGACCTCGGTGATCACCGTGCTGCCGGTCAGGGGCGTGGCGAGGGCCTGGATCGGCATGACCCACGACACCCGACGCTGCGTGGTCGTGGCGGTCGGCGGGTCGGCGTTGCGGGCGATGCCGGTGAACAGCGCCCGCCCGTCGGGCAGGAGCGTGGCGTGCACGGGCGTGGCGTACCAGCCATCCGGAGTGCGCAGCGTGGTGGACGACGTCCACCCGTCGACCACCGATGGCAAGGTGGCCAGCGCCGCGCCGGCCGGCCTGGCGTTCGATCCCGTGGCCACCACACCCGGGGTCGAGGGTGCACCAGGCACCTGATCGGGCAGGGTGCAGAAGAACGCGCCCCACACCGCGAGGAGGCCGAGCAGCGGCTTCGCGTAGTGGCGTCGGTGGTGGTGCATCGTGGGGCCCGCCCTCTTCTGCTCCCGGTGGTGGGAGCACCGTAGGCACGGCTCTGCCGACAGGGGAAGGGGAAGATCCCAGAGTTCACACAGACGCAGACATCGAGCGTCCTGTTGCGCGCGGGGAGTGCGATCTAGCCGGTGAAGTTGGCCGACGTGTTCGTCGCTGCCGCGGCGGCCGCCTTGATGGTCGTCGTCGTGGTGGCCGGTGCGGCGGTGGTGGTCGTGGTGGGCGGAACCGGCTGGTCGCTCGACACCATCGTGATGGTCAGGTTGCTGGTGCCGGTCGGCAACCCCAGGGCGCTGTTGATGGCATCGGCGGCGCCCTGGGCGCAGGTGGCGGTCGCGGCCAGGGCCGGGACGGCGAAGTTCACCGCGGTCAGCGTGCCGGTCGACGGGTCACCCGTGAAGCGGGACCCTCCTGCGTTCTCGGTGGACAGATCGACGTCGAGAGGACCGATCGTGCAACTTGCGGAGAGCGCTGCGATCGTCAAGGTGATGTTGAAGGACCCGGTGACGTCCATCTGACCGGTCGCCGAATCGAACTGTCCCGTGGCCGGTGCCGCATCGGTGAACGCCACGCCGACCGGAACGCCGGGGAGCGGCTCGATGGTCGTTGCCGGGATGGTGATCATCCCGTTGGTGATGGCGCCGGTCGTGTCGTCGATGTCGGCGCTCCAGCCGGAGCCGTCGGGGAAGTCGATCGGGGCCTGGGTTCCGAGGGTGGTCGATCCGGTGAGCGTGAAGTTGGCCTGTTCTGCCACCGCGCCCGCGGTCGACATCGTGCTGACCGAGGCGCCGAGCAGGACGGCCGCCGCGACCAGCGCGGCGAGCGACCGTCGGTGCGGTCTCCTCGTCGCCTCGGCCCCCGAGATGGATCGGTATGTGGAGCTGGTGTCGGACGTGCCTGCGCGGTGCATGGGGACCCCCCGGTCGGATGTCGGCCCACCTTAGTCACCACCTGCCAGTAGTGACGGATGTCGCAGATCAGACCGAGACGGTGTCCATCACCCGGGCGACGAACTCGTCGGCGCCGGCCGCCAGGTCGTTGCGCCGGATGGCCATGCCGCCGATGACGTCGGCGCCCTGGTCGGCCAGCAGCCGGGTGAACTTGTCGAGCGTCTTGCCCGGATCGACCGCGTAGGTGCAGAACACCGCGCACTTCTTGCCGGACAGGTCGCCGAACCCGGTGAACTTCTTGCGCTTGGCCGGCTTCTGCCCGACGAAGAAGAGGCCGTCGGTCCAGCTGCCGACGATGACCAGGTCGGCTTCGGCCACCGCCGCGGGGTCGTAGCCGCCCACCGCGTAGAGCTTGGCCGGCACCTTGCGCTCGAAGAAGGCATCGGAGATGAGCTGGGCGGCAGCTCTCGTGTTGCCCGTGAGGCTCTCGTAGATGATGACGACCTGCATGGGTCACGTTTTAGCAGGCCTCGCCCGGCGGCCCGGACCTACGCTGCGGCGCCGTGAGCGACGCGAACGGTCGGGTGGTGGTCATCGGCTCGCTCAACCTCGATCGGACGGCTCGAGCTCGACCGGCTGCCCGTCGCCGGGGCGAGACGGTGACCGCCCGTCGGGCGCATCCACCGGCCCGGGCGGCAAGGGGCTCAACCAGGCGGTGGCGGCGGCCCGGGCCGGCGCCCGCGTCGAGCTGCTCGGATGCGTGGGCGACGACGAGGCCGGGCGCGTGCTGCTGGCCGCGTGGCGAGGGTCGACGGCATCGGCGTCGACGGGGTGGCGGTGCTCGACGGCCTGGCCACCGGTCAGGCGATGGTCTGGGTCGACGAGGCCGGTGAGAACTGCATCGTGGTGGTGGCCGGGGCCAACGACCGGGATGGACGAGCGGTGCGACCGAGGTGCTCGGCCGGCTCGCGGGCATCGGCGCTGGTCCCGGCGGACATCGTGCTGGCCCAGGGCGAGACATCGCTGGCAGTGACCGCCCGGGCCTTCGCCGAGGCCCGCGGGGCCGGTGCCCGCACGATCCTCAACCTGGCGCCGTTCCAACCACCCATGGCCGATCTCCTCGCGGTCGACCTCCGTCCTGGTGGTCAACGAGCCGGAGTTCGCCGGGGTGGCCGAGCACGTCGGAGTCGGCCGGACCACCCGAACCGACGGTCCGACGCGGCGGGTGAGCCACGGGGGCGAGTCGACGCGCGAGGCGGCGGCCCGCGATCCTCGACCTCGGGCCCGAGGTCGTGGTCGTCACGCTGGGGTCGGCCGGGCGTGGTCGCGGTGTCCGCGAACCAGGTGGAGGTCGTCGCTGCACGACGCGGTCGAGGTCGTCGACACCACCGGAGCGGGTGACGGGTTCGTGGGCGCCCTGGCCTCCGCCCTGGCCCGGGGTCGCGGCCTGGAGGACGCGCTGACCTACGCCACCGCCGCCGCCTCCTTGGTCGTGCAGCGACCCGGAGCAGCGGCGTCCATGCCGTCCGCGGGCGAGATCGAGGGGGCTGCCGTTCGGCCCATTTCTGGTCCCTGAGCTTCATCGGACTCGCTCGATCGGCCGACGAGACCACCATGGATGATGACGAGTCGCTCCCCGAGGAGCCTCCGATCGTCGTGATCGAGCGCATGGCGCTGAGCGACACGGAGCGTGGTCGAACGATCGCGTCGGCGTTCGTGGCCGACTTCGGCGCCTTCATGACCGAGACGGTTCGCCCGATCCTGCGGGAGATGGCGGCCGAGGGCGAGGACCCGCAGCTCCTCGTGAACGGCCTGGCCGAGCTGATGCGCCTCACGGCCGAATCCATCGAGTTCCCCCTGGGCTCGGGCCGCTGAGCCGGGCCCCGACACCTCTACCCGCCCCCCCGAAAGGACTCCGTCCCATGGAGCGCTGGACCTTCCTGATCATCGCTGACGGCGGGGGCTCCCCGTCGCAGATCCGCATCGTGCTGCGCGCGGGCGACGACGAGGCAGCCTGGCCTCGGACCCAGGTCACGGTGGACGGTCGTGAGGTCCCGGTCGACGAGGCCGGCCCACGACTACGAGGCGCCCGAGTGGAAGGCCGTGCAGATCCTCGACGGCGGGATGGGCGGCGGCGCCGAGCTCCGGCTGCAGCAGATCAAGGACGGCCTCCGGTCCGTGGCCCGGGCCTGAAGGCCCCGATGCGAGGTTCGCCTCGCCGCGACCGACGGATCTCCGCTAGAACTGTGCGTGAGGGATTGAACGCGGAGCCGGGTCGTTTGGCACCGCATCACAACATCGGTGGAAGCGAGGCAACCTCGCTGAGCTTCCTGGGCGCGTTGGGTGAGCAATGGTTCCGCTGATCGTTCTGATCGTCGTTCTCGCTGCCGGAGGCGGGATCGCGTTCCTGGTGAAGTCGAAGAAGGACGCCGCCGCGGCGGCCTCTGACGAAGCCGGGATCGGTCCCAACGAGTTCCTCCAGTCGCCGCCCACCTCGTTCCCGTCCAGTCCGGCGCCGACCAACACCCTCGAGGCGCCGACGCGGGCTGCGGCCCCGGCTCCCAAGCACGCCGCGCCGCCGCTGCCCGACGCCGCTCGTGCGCTGGCCCCGGTCGCGGATCCGACGCCGATGGCCGCCCACGCCGACCCCGAAATGGACGATGACGAGGACGACGGACGACGAGGTCATCGTCGCCCGGTTCAAGGCGCCTGGCGCCCGCTCGGTCGCGCCGTCCGGACCGATCGCGGCCGGTCGTGACCCCGCCCGTCTACCACCTCGAGGTCGAGCCCGAGCCGGCTGGCCGAGGTCCAGCCGGTCGCCGTCGATGCCGAGCCCGAGCCGGTGGCCGAACCGGATCTGGTGACCGAGCATCGAGCCGCGTGGCCGAGGTCCGGCCGCAGCCGGTCGCCGAGGTCAGCCGGAGCCCGAGCCGGTGGTCGAGCCTGAGCCCGAGCCTGACGTCGGAGCCGGTCGCCGAGGCGCCGATCCTGGCCCTGGTCCCCGACGACGACGGCCGGCTGACGGTCCGGTCATCGATCTCCTGGGCGAGCAGGCCGTGGTCACCCCGGCCGAGGCCGTGGTCATCCGCCCGGTCCCCGACGAGGTCGCCCCGGTCGAGGGGGCGGACGACGAGGCCTGGCAGGACGTCGTGCTGCAGCCCGAGCCGGACGCCGTCGACCACGTGCTGCAGGCCCTGATCAACCGGGCCCGGTTCAAGCAGGTCGAGGTCGAGGCTGTCGCCACCGAGCTGGTCGAGCGGGCCGACCTCCAGGGCCAGGAGGTCTCCGAGGTGCTGGCCGAGCTGGTGGGCCGGGCCGACGACACCACGCTCGACGCGGCCCGCACCTCCGAGCTCACCCTGTTCAACGACGAGGTCCCGAGCCGTCCCGGTCAGCTGACCGACTTCGCCCGGCTCGGCCCCGCCGAGAAGAAGCGCATCATCGTGCGGGTGCTGTGCCTGCTCGTGGCCCGCTCCGAGGATCAGCAGCTGCCGCCCCGGGCCGAGGGCGAGACCGCCGAACCCCGCTCGTGGCCGTTGGCCCGGGCGGTGTGGCCGCTGGCCGCCACCGATGACGACGGCGAGGCCCAGCTGCCGAGCCGACGCCTGGCCAAGTCGGGCTGAGTGGGCTGAGTCGGCCTGGCCTTCATCGGCCTGACCTGTGTCGGCTTGAAATTCAGCCCGGCACGGCCTCGGCGGTCGGAGCCTGGGTTCGCCGTGGTCGTGGGGACCGCAGTCCTGAGGTCGAGCACGAGGTCCTCGTTGGCCACCGGTTCGGCGGGCTAGGTCGTAGGCGACCAGCCCGCAGAGCACCCGCACCATCAGGCGGCGGCGATCGATCGGCGCCAGACGCTCGAACGGGTTGAGGTCACGTTCGACGACCACGCGCGTGGTCGACCCGGGGCGGTCGTCGGCGTCCATCGAGGTCTCAGCGACGACGGGGGAGCGGAGCGAGCCCGATGGCGTCGATCGGCGCCGACGGTGCCGGGCGGCCGGGCAGCGGACCGCCGACCCGGTCGGCCGTGTCGCCGAGGTCGATGACCCCACTGCGACGGGCGAGGTCGTCGATGGACGCGAACTCGGTGGAGGCCAGCAGGCGCTGCACCTCGGCCAGGGTCGTCAGGTCGATGGAGGAACGCTGATCAGCCACGGGTGCCTACCTTGCTCTCCGCCCGGAGATCGGGGTTTCGGGCGACATCGTAGGAGCCGCTCCGCGGGCGTTGGTGGATGTCGGATCGACCTGCTGTCGACTCGTTCATCGGGTCGACGCGCCGGCGCGCGTGCGCTGGGGGAGCGTCACGTGCAGGCCTGACGTTCGGAGGCGGGCGATGTGGTCGCGTGCCGCGTCCTCGGCCGCGATCGAGGCGGCGACGCGGCTGAGCACCTCGAGGCGCTCGTCGGCGCCCGAGGTGGTGGCCAGCTCGGCCAGACCGGCGAGCTCGGTGGTCGGGGCGAGCTGCAGGTCACCGACCAGGACGGGTACTTCGAGGAGTTGGCGCATGGTGGTCACACCCTTTGCTCTCCGCCCAGGGGAGCCGGCCAGGGTGACCGACCGGCCGAGCGTAGGACCAGAGTTGGCACGCAGCGCGGATGGTCAGCCACGCACCGTGCCTTGGAACGCCCCCCCCACCCGGATGGGATACGTGGCCACACGACAGGTGGTCAGGGGCCCCATCCAGTCAGGGGCCCATCCGGTTGAGGCAGGATCGCGACCCGGCGGGGCAGGCTGATCACGTCGGGTCGAGCCAGAGCTCCAACGGGGTGCGGTCGCGGGGGCCGAGGAACGGCAGCGGGACCTCATCGCCGCCCTGCCCGGCCGACGCATAGGCCGCGCACACCAGCTCGAGGACCTGGCGACCGAACTCGGCACCCATCACCGGTTCACGACCAGCCGCGAGGTCGCGCACCAGATCGTCGAGCTGGGCGACGTAGCCGAACTGGTGGATCTGGGGGATGTCGGCACCCTCGGGCAGCGGCGGCAGCGCCACCGGCTCGCCGTCGCGCTCGAGCGAGAGGTTCGGCGTCAGCTCGGCCCGCACCACGCCGGTGTCGCTCGCCGCCTGGAGGTCCCACACCGGCTGGTCGCTGGCCCAGCTGGCCTCGACGGTGGCCACGAGGCCCGACGCGAACGTGAGCCACATGCGGCGTGCTCGTCGACCTCGATGTCGTCGGCGCCCATGAGCTCGGCCCGCACCGACACGACCGGGCCGCTGGCGGCCGCACGGGCCAGCAGCAGGGCCACCGCCAGCGGATGCACACCGAGGTCGAAAAGGGCCCCGCCGCCCCAGTCGGCATGGAGGAAGCCGCCCCAGTCGGGTCGACCCTGCAGCGCCCGCACCTCGACGTGGCGGAGCGGACCGAGCTCGCCGGCCAGGCCGATCGCAGCCACGATGACCGGTGCGAAGGCGAGGTTCTCGGCGTAGCCCAGCGCGTGGCCGGCGGCGGCCGAGGCGGCGACCAGACGCGTCGGCCTGTTCGAGCGTCGTGGCGAAGCGGCTTCTCGACGATCACCCGCGCGCCGGCCTCGATGGCCTGCAGCGCGTCGGCCGCGTGGCGTGCGGGCGGGGTGGCCACCAACACGACGTCGGCGCCGGCCGGCAGATCCTCGTAGCGGCAGGCGGTGGCCTCGATCTGGCCGGCTCGCTCCTCGGCGGTGGCCATCGTGCGCGACGCCACGTGGGTCACCCGCACCCCGTCGACCGAGCGCGCGGCCAGCCCATGGACGACGGTGATCCGACCCGCCCCGGCGAACGCGAGGCGTGGTCACGAGCCGGCGAGCCGGGCCACCACCGGGGCGAGGGTCTCCATCGCGTCCTGCTGGACGACGAGGTAGGAGAAGCCCCAGCGGTCGCGTCGGGCCTCGATGTCGGCGACCATCTCGTCTTCGCTGCCCATGAGCGCGTGGGGGACCTCGAGCACCTCCTCGGGGGTGATGCCGAACACGCCGGCCATCATCTCGGCGGTGCCGGCGCGGTCGTCGGTCAGGATGCACGCCAGCACGAGCGCGTTGAGCTCGAGGTCGTCGAAGCGGTCACCGGCGGCCTCGCGCACCCACTCGACCTTGCGGTCGGTGGCCGCTGCGGTGGCGTCGGAGGCGGCGTCGGGGCCGACCTCGCCGGCCCGGAGGTTGGGGTTGATGCCGACGATGTCGGCCTCACGTGCCGCGATGCCGAGCACCCGCCTGCCGCCACCGCCGATGAGGATCGGGGGGTGCGGGCGGGTGAGCGGCTTGGGCAGGGCGTCGTGGTCCGGTGATCGTGTAGTGCTCGCCCTCGAAGCTGAACGGGCCGTCGGCGAACAGGCCCTTCATGACCGCGATGCCCTCGACCATGCGGTCGACGCGGACGCCGGCTCGGTCGTAGGGGATGCCGGACTGCTCGTAGTCGGTGGTCATCCACCCGGCGCCGATCCCGAGCTCGACCCGGCCACCGGACAGGATGTCGATGGTGGCGATCTCCTTGGCCAGCACGACCGGGTGCTTGTAGTCGTTGTCGAACACGAGCGCGCCGACGTTGAGCTCGGTGGTGGCGTCGGCGGCGGCCATGAGCGCCGGGACCGGGGCGAGCTGGTCGCCGAAGTGGTCGGGCATGAAGAGCGGTCGAGTAGCCGAGGTCCTCGGCCTTGCGGGCGAGCGCAGCCCACTCGGTGCCCGAGGTGGCCGTGTGGAGCTGGACGCCGAAGCGGAACTTGCGAGGGTGTGCCATGCCGGGAACGTAGCGGACGAGTCGACGAAGGGCGCCAGTCGCGGGGCGGTATCTTTCCAGGACCGTGCTGACCCTCCGCCGCCTCCTCCGCTTCGGCGTCATCGTGGTCGCGGCAGGCGTGCTGGCCGCCGGCACGGCGGTCGCCGTCGCTCCGCAGGTGCGCGACGCGGTCGGGGCCAACACCTCGGTGGCCGAGGACATCGACCTGGCGGCGCTCGACGACTTCGCGGTGCGGTCCGAGGTGCTGCGATGCGAACGGCGACGCCCCTGACGACCCTCCACGCCGAGCAGAACCGCCGCCGGTGAGCCTCGACCAGGTGCCGCAACCGGTGATCGACGCCATCCTGGCGGTCGAGGACGCCGACTTCTACGACCACGCCGGCATCAACGCCCGGGCCATCGTGCGGGCCCTGACCCAGAACGTGTCGTCGGGGCAGATCGAGCAGGGCGGGTCGACGATCACCCAGCAGCTCGTGAAGAACGCGCTGCTCAGCTCGAGCCGCGACATCGACCGCAAGAGCCGCGAGGTCGCGCTGGCCATCCGGCTCGAACAGGAGCTGACCAAGGACCAGATCCTCGAGAAGTACCTCAACACCGTGTACTTCGGGGCCGGCGCGTACGGCGTCGAGGCGGCGGCCGAGACGTACTGGGGGCTCGACGTCTCCAAGCTCGACTACTCCCAGGGGGCCATGCTGGCCGCGGTCATCTCCAACCCGGTGGCCTACGACCCGACCCTGCACCCGACCGCCGCGCTGGCCCGGCGCTCCATCGCTCTCGAGCGACTGGTGGACGCGGGCAAGATCACCAGCGAGCAGGCCTCCCTCTACGACCATGCGCCGCTGCCGGTCCGTCGGTGCGGGGAGGACGTGGCGGTCGAGCCGGTGTCGTGCGGCGGCGCCAGCGTGCCCGTGGCCCAGGACTACTTCAGCGAGCAGGTCAAGCAGCAGCTGCTCGACGACCCCCGCCTCGGGTCCACCAAGGCCGAACGGGTGGCCATGCTCTTCGGTGGCGGCCTGAAGATCTACACGACGCTCGACCCCGCGGCCCAGCAGGCCGCACAGGCGGCTCGTGACGCGCAGCTGCCGGCCAACGACAAGGGCATCACCGCGGCGATGGTGGCGGTCGAGCCGTCGACCGGCGCGGTGCGGGCGCTCGTCGGCGGTCCCGGCTTCGACGCCTACAAGTACGACCTCGCCACCCAGTCCCCGGGCCGCCAGACCGGTTCGTCCTTCAAGACCTTCACGCTGCTCACCGCCATGGAGCAGGGCAACCTGCCGTCGGACGCCGTGGGCGGTGGCGGGTCGTTCGCGAACCCCGGCTCGACGGAGGACGATCCCTACGTCATCAGCGGTCGGGGTGGCTCGATCACCGGCGTCACGTCGGCCTCCAGCAACGGCGCGTTCGTGCGGCTCGAGCAGACCGTCGGCATCGACAACGTGGCCGACATGGCCGCCCGGCTCGGCGTCGACGTCCCCGCCGGCCAGCACGTGCTGTCGATGACGCTCGGGATCGCCAACACGACCCCGCTGCAGATGGCGTCGGCCTACTCGGCCATCCCCAACGGTGGCGTGCACCAGTCCGCCTACTTCGTCGAGCGGGTCGAGGACCGAGAAGGCAGGGTGCTGATCCAGCACACCCTTGACGGTACCCGGGCGTTCTCGGCGGCCACCGCCTGCAACGTGACCCAGGTGCTGCTCCAGAACGTCAAGGGCGGCACCGGCACGCGGGCCCGGCTGGACGACCAGGAGGCAGCCGGCAAGACCGGCACCACCCAGCTGAACACCGACGCCTGGTTCGTCGGGTTCACCCCGTACCTCTCCACCGCGGTGTGGATGGGCATCCCGTCGGGCAGCGTGCCGATGGGCAACTTCGGTGGCTACGCCGAGGTGTTCGGCGGCACCATCCCCGCGCTGATCTGGCACGACTTCAACGAGCAGTACCACCAGGACCGCGAGCCGATCGACTTCCCGACCTGCGACAAGCCCGACCGCAGCGCCCGCTCGGTGCGGGGCGAGGGCCCGCTCGGCGGCACCGGCACCTACTCGAGCAGCTCCTCGAGCTCGAGCTCGTCCAGCTCGAAGTCGAGGTCGACCGGCAAGACCGCGCCGACGACGCCCAAGAGGGGCGGCTCGACCGCCACGACGACGCCCACGACCGGTCCGCCTGTCACTGTGGCCCCGACCACGCCACCCGCCACGTCACCGCCCAACGGCCCAGGAGGCTAGAAACACACCATGGCATCGCTCGATCAGCTCCTCGTGCTCCAGGAGCACGACACCACCGCAGAGCAGCTGCGGCACCGCCGGCTCACGCTCCCGCAACGCGAGCAGCTCGTCGCGCACGAGCAGGAGCTGGCGTCGGTCGAGCAGCACACGGTCGAGGTGCAGGGCCAGCGTGACGAGGTCGCCCGCGCCCAGAAGCGCCTCGAGGACGAGGTCGCGTCGGTGGAGGCGAAGGTGGCCGACGTCAACGGCAAGCTCTACGGCGGCAGCGTCACCTCCCCCCGGGAGTTGCAGGCCCTGCAGGATGACGAGAGCTCGTTGAAGCGTCACCAGACCAACGTCGAGGACAAGGTGCTCGAGCAGATGGAGCTGGCCCTCCCGCTCGACGAGCAGCTGGAGCAGCTGCGGGCCCGATCGGTCGAGCTGGCCGCCTCGCTCACCGACACCGCGGCGAGCCTGACGGTCGCCGAGGCCGAGATCGATGTCGAGCTCGAGGCCGTCCTGGCCGAGCGCGCCGCCATCGCGGCCACGCTCGAGCCGGCTCAGATCGAGACCTACGAGCAGCTCCGCCACGATCTCGGGGGCATCGGCGTCGCTCGCCTGGTAGGCACGAACTGCGGCGGCTGCCACCTCACGCTGTCGGCCGTCGAGCTCGACCGCATCCGCCACGCCCCGGCCGGTGAGCTGGTCTTCTGCGGCGAATGCGGCCGCCTGCTGGTGCGCTGACCTCGCATGCTCCTCTGGTACCTGGGGGTCAGCACCGCGTTCGTGTGGAACGTGTTCCGCAGCCCGGCGCTCGACTACCGCCTGATCATGGTGGGGTCCGTACTGCCCCTGCTCGATGCGGTGGTCGGCGGCCCGGCGGTGCTGCACGCCCTGGTCTTCACCGTGGCGCTGATGGGCGTGATCATGCTGGCCACCCGTGAGCGCCGGCTGTTGCGGCGTCGGCTGATCAGCCTTCCGATCGGACTGATGATGGGCCTGGTGCTCGACGGCGCGTGGGCCACCCGCAACGTGTTCTGGTGGCCGTTCTTCGGGTGGGCCTTCCCCGGAGGCGGCCTCCCCGAGCTGCACCACGGTCCCGCCGTGATGGTGGTGATGGAGCTCGTCGGCGCGGCGGCGCTGGCCTGGTGCTGGATGGCGTTCGGCTGGTCCGACCCGCAGAACCGGGACCTGTTCCTGCGCACGGGCCATCTCAACCGCGACCTGGTCCGGTGACGGGATGCTGATCATCATCCGCCACGGCCGCACCGAGGCCAACGCCACTGGCCGTCTGCTGGGGCGCCTCGACGTGCCGCTCGACGAGCTGGGCGAGCGGCAGGCGGCGCAGCTGGCGACCTCCCTGCGAGCCACGACCGACCGCATCGACCGCGTGGTGTCGAGCCCGCTGCTACGGGCCCGCCAGACGGCCGACAACCTCGGACTCCCGGTCGAGATCGATGAGCGCTTCATCGAGGTGGACTACGGCGAGTACGACGGAATGCCCATGGCCGACATCCCGCCGGAGATCTGGCGGCGGTGGCGGTCAGATCCCGATTTCACCCCGCCGGGTGGCGAGTCGCTGACCACGTTGCAGCTTCGGGTGTCGACGGCCCTCGACGAGCTGGCGGCCGCAGCTCGCACCGAGACGATCGTGGTGGCCACCCACGTCTCACCGATCAAGGCCGCGGTGGCCTGGGCCCTCGGGGTCGGCGACGAGGTCACGTGGCGGCTGTTCGTGCAGCCCGCGTCGATCACCCGGATCATCGTGCGCGAGGGCGCCACCGTGCTGCAGTCCTTCAACGAGACGACGCACCTCGGCTGACCCCCACCTCGGCCGACACGGGCCGGGACGCGACGCCGCCGCGGGGCCTCATCCTGCGGTCAGATGGAGCGAGGAGGAACCACCTGACCGGGTGGTTGAGGCCACCGCGGCGTGTCGGGATTGGGCTGGACGCCAGTCGTGCCCACTCCCTCCGTAGTCATCCAAACGGCGCATCGGGGCCCTGACCTGAGTCCAATGATCCGTCCGGCCCAAGAGCTCGGGTCGTGCGGCCCACGTCCTCGAGCGATCTCGGGCGAGCTCAGCCGAACCCGGCCCGCACCTCCACGATCGCCGCCGGGTCGATGAGGTACGGCGTGTAGAACCCGACCCGGTCGGCCACCGCGCCGTAGCGTCGGAGGATCTCTCCGGCGATGGCTCCGGGCTCGCCTCGCACCGCGAGGGCGTCGAGCATCTCGTCGTCGATCAGCGCGCCCATCTCGTCCCAACGGCCCTGCTTCGACAGCGTGTTCAGCTCGGGTTGCAGATCGCCCCAGCCATGGGCGTCGAGCACGGGTCGGTAGGCCGGGGTCGAGCCGTAGAACCCGAGCAGGCCGCGGGTGCCGGCGACGGCGGTGTCCATCTCCGCATCGTCGCGGCCGGTGCACACGATGCTGGTGGCCACGATCGAGAAGTCGTCGCGGCTGCGGCCGGCGCTGGTCAGCCCGGCGTCGACGTTGACGAGCGAGTGCTCGTGGAGGAACCGCTCGGTCATGAACGGATGCAGCAGCAGCCCGTCGGCGTTGGCGGCGACGGCACGGGTCAGCTTGGGGCCGAGGGCGCCGACCATGATCGGTGGCGGACCCGACGGGATGGGCCCCGGGTTGAACGTGGGCTGCATCAGCGTGAACGTGTAGAACTCGCCGCGGAAGTCGAGCCGCTCGCCGTCCTGCCAGCACCGGAAGATGGCCTTGAGCGCTTGCACGTACTCGGCCATCCGCTCGACCGGCCGTGACCACTCGGCGCTGAAACGGCGCTCGATGTTCGCCTTGACCTGCGTGCCCAGGCCGAGCATGAACTTCCCGGACGAGAGCTTCTGTAGGTCCCAGGCGGTGTAGGCGGTGTGCATCGGGCTGCGGGGGAACGCGATGGCCAGGTTCGGGTAGATCGTCAGGTCCGTGGCCGCGGCGGCGAGCGCGAGCGGAAGGAATACGTCGCCGATGCCCTCGAAGGTGAAGACGCCGTCGAAGCCCAGCTCCTCGAGCGTGCGCGCCTGGTCGGCAGCGTTCGCGGGCTCGGCGAGCAGGACCGTGTCGATCTTCATGGCTGGCTTCATGGGGGGAGCATGACACCTGACAGGGAGTCAGGTACTCACCCTGCAGCACCAGGAGCATCCACCAGCGGGGCGGGGTCAGGGACTCTGCGGCACCCCGGCCTCGGCCAGCTGGTCGCCGATCTGGGTGGGCACGGTGTAGCGCCATCCGTCGGACGCGAGCTGGCCGCGGGTCACCTCGAATCCGGTGAAGTCGCGACCCTGGCTGGTGAAGCGCAGCGACCAGATGGATCCCTGGTCGATGACCTCCCGAGCCACTTTCGTCGAGCCGGGATTGACGATCCCGATCGTCATCCAGCCCTTCCCGTCCGGACCCGTGGCCTCGATGGTGACGGCGTAGTCACTCGGGTTGTCGATGGAGATGGCCGGCGCCTTGTGGGGTTCGGGCATGCGCTCGGCGAGGACCGCCAGGGTCACGGCGACCACGGCCAGCAGCAGGCCGACGAGGACGCGCCGCGAGCCGCTGCGGACCGGGACGGCTCTTCGCCAGGTTGGGGTGGCGGTGGATGGGGTCATGTGCGCTCCTTGATCTCGTGCCGTCCGACGGGTGGTCGGACGCGGGGCGAGGACTAGGAGGTGGGTGGAGGAGCGCCTACGAGCCGGGCCCGCCATCGCCGGTGGCGAACGACACCATCAGCCCGGACCACGAGGGCGCCGAAGCTGCGGTGGTCGATCAGACCGGCGAGAAGGACCAGTCCGAGGCCTGAGAGGGTCAGCGTCTCGACGAAGGCGAATGTCGGTCGGGACTCGGGAAGGGCGACGAAGGCCGTGTGATCGGTGGCGGCAGCCACCGAGACAGCGACGTGGGGCAGCGAGCGACCGAGCCGCGCGCCCGGCCCGATGACCATCAGGAGCATGATCCCGAACAGCGCGGCGAGCCCGATGGTGCCGGCCGTTCGTCGTTGCCAGGTCCTGGTCATCTCTGGTCCCCGAGGGTGGAGGCCGTCGGCGTGCGCCGACCCCGCGAGGGTAGGCGCGTCCCGGGTTCCTGCCAACGGCGGTCTTCGAGGTCACCCCCTGACGCCCGTCTCGGACACCACGGACCCGGCTTCCGGCACCTGACGCACCGCCGGCGAGCGCTGATGGATCGAGGGTGCCAGACTGGTTGGACCAGTCGACCAGTCGCAGTCCGATTCCGGGGGGACCGATGACCGCAGCGATCTTCGATGCCGACAGCCATGTGATGGAGACAGCCGAGTGGCTGCCGTCGTACGCCGATCCGGCCATGCGCGACAAGTTGTCGGGAATGGGCCTCGAGGGGGCCGGGGCCGGCGCGGCCAAGATGATGGCCGAGCTGCCTGACCTGTGGGCCGGTCACCGCGACCTCGAGATCGATGCCGAGGTGATCAAGGGGCCGAAGGGTTGGCACGCTCCGGGTGCGCTCGACACCGAGGTGCGGTCCCGGGTGCTCGACGCTCTCGGCATCGATGCGCAGCTCGTGTTCCCGACGTTCTCGCTCGGGCACTTCGCTCGCAGCAAGGACCTCGACGTGCTCTACGGCGGCACCCGCGCGCTCAACCGGGCCATGCTCGCGTTCTGCGAGCCCGATCCGCGGCTCAAGGCCGTCGGCTACCTCCCGTGGAACGATCCGGCCCGGGCCGCCGACGCGCTCCACGAGGCCATCGCCTCGGGCATCTCCGCCATCTGGATGCCGTCGGACGCGCCGGCGGACTTCTCGCCGGCGCACGTCGACCTCGACCCGGTGTGGGCGCGCATGGCCGAGGCGCACGTCCCGTTCGTGCTGCACGTCGGGGGTGGCAAGCTGCTGGCGAAGGCGTTCCACAACAACGGCCTGCCCCGGCCGACCGACTGGCTGGGCGGTGGTGAGAACCTTCGGGCCAAAGACTTCCCGGTGCTGCACCACTCACCCGAGCGGTTCCTTGCCTGCCTGGCCATCGACGGCGTCTTCGAGCGCCATCCCGATCTGCGGGGGGCGGCCATCGAGCTGGGTGCCACATGGGTGCCCGGCCTGCTCCGCAATCTCGACCACGCCCACCGGTCGTTCGCCAAGTTCGAGCCTGCGCTCCAGGCGCTGCCGCTGCTGCCGTCGGAGTACATCCGTCGCCAGGTGAAGTTCACGCCCTTCCCGTTCGAGGACACCACCTGGCTGGTCGAGCAGGAGGGGCCCGAGCTGTTCATGTTCTCGACCGACTACCCGCACCCCGAGGGCGGCCGGCGCCCGTTCGAGATCTTCGAGGATGCCGTCGCGCCGTTCGACGAGGCCACTCGCGAGCGCTTCTTCTGGGGCAACGGCGCAGAGCTGCTCGGACTTTGAACGGGACGGCCACGTGACCGCCGTCTTCGCCACCATCCCCAAGGTCGACCTGGCCGACGCGGTGGTCGGGCGCGTGCGCGACGCCATCCTCCGCGATGAGCTCGAGCCGGGCTCGCTTCTGCCGTCTGAGCGCGACCTCGCCGTGCAGCTCGGGGTCAACCGCACCACCGTGCGCGAAGGCCTGGCGCGACTCGAGCACCTCGGCCTGATCGACCGGCGGCAGGGCACGCGCTGTCGGGTGTGCGACTACCGGCGCACCGGGTCGCTCGAGCTGCTGCCGGCGCTGGCCCGGCTCGGCCGCAAGGACGTGGCGCCCTCGATCCACGAAGCCACCGGCATCGTCTACGTGGGCACCGTCGGTCTTGCCGCCGAGCGGGCCACCGAGGCCGATGGGGTCGAGCTGGCCCGCCTGGCCGGGGTGGTCGAGGAGGCCGTGGCCGGGGGTGCGGTGGCCGACATCTCCGAAGCCGACCGGGCGTTCCAGCACGCGGTGGCGGCGACGGCCCGCTCGGTCGCGCTCGAGCTGATGGTCGGCAACTTCTACCGGTCGATGGATCTCTCGCTCGACGCCCGTGGTCGGGTCAAGCGCTCGACCGCCCAGATGTTGATCGATCTCCGTCGGTCGGGCCGCGACCTCCCGCATCGACGGCTGGCCGATGCCATCGCTGCGGGCGACGGGCGCAGGGCCTGTGTGATCGCCAGTCGGATGATGGCGGCAACGGGCGAGCAGACCACCCGACGGTCGAAGCGCTGACCGAGCGCTGACCTATGGGGCGTCGACCTTCTGGTCGAGCTCGTCGAGTCGGCGCTGCAGGTCGATCCGGCGCTGGTCGAGCGCGTCCTGGGCGGCCCGCTTGCTGTCGGCGGCGGCCTGCTGCGCGGGGAGGACCCGTCCGAGGTAGTCCTCGTTGGCTGCGTCGATCAGCGCGTCGATCCATCGGGCCGCGGCTTCGAGATCTTCGTCCTCGATGGCCAGGCTCACATGGGTGCCGACCGTGTCCACCTGGGGCTTCGCGGCCAGGAACGTGGCCGAGCCCTCCTTGGGGATGCCGGTCGAGTCGAAGTGCTGGAGCCACTCTGCTTCGGGGCGGCGGGAGAGGGTGACGACGAGCGTGGCCCGTGAGCCATGACCGAGCTGCGGCTTGCGGTCGGTCCGCTCGACCGGCTCCCACGGAGAGGGGTCATCGGTCATTGCGGTTCCGTTCGATCGGGGGTGTTGCGGGAAGCGCAGCCTACGCCTCAGCCGGCCGACTTCTCCCTCGGACCGACCACGCATCGGCGCGGCGGCCTATGTTCGGGTGCTTGAACAACGAGCGAACTGCACGCATCTTCCTCGGAACGACTTCGGCGCTCGTCACCTTCGGCCTCGTCCTGCAGATCGTGCTGGCGGTCCGCAACGACGAGGGACTGTTCGAATCCGGCCTCGGGCGCCTGGTGAACACGCTCTCGTACTTCACCGTGCAGTCGAACATCCTCGTGGCGGTCACGACCGGGTTGCTGGCCTGGCAGCTCCACCGACCGTCGACCCTGTTCCGGGTCCTGCGCATCGCCGGACTCGTCGGCATCGCCATCACCGGTGTCGTGTTCCACCTGGCGCTGAAGGATCTGCAGGAGCTGGCCGGCAAGGAGGCGTTGGCCGACTTCCTGCTGCACACCGCATCGCCGGTGCTGTGCGTGCTCGGATGGCTGCTGTTCGGGCCCCGCAGCCAGGTCTCCAAGCGCCTGGTGGGGCTGAGCGTGCTGTTCCCGATGGTGTGGCTGGCCTACACGCTGGTGCGCGGTGCCCTCGTGCAGGATCGGTTCGGTCGTGACTACTACCCGTACCCGTTCCTCGACGTGGGCGTCCACGGTTACGGCAAGGTGGTCGTCGCCATCGTGCTCGTCGCGGCGCTGTTCCTCGGCGTCGCCGGCCTGGCCCTGGTGCTCGACCGCCACCTCCCGGGGGTGGGCGGCCCGACTGTCGGCGAGGACGAGGTCAGCGTCGGCGGTTGAGCACGACCCGGTTCCCCGGACGCGGCCGGGCCGGGTCGGCGGTCCGACTGATGCAGGCGGCCCGGCGCATCCACCGGCTCAGCTCAGTGGGCCCGGCCGCGTTGTCGGTCGTGCCGGTCGTGGGCTCTCAGGTCAGGCTCGGCGGGTCGCCGCCCGTGTCCGGATGGCCGATCGTCGCGTCCGCCGCAGGCTCGGCCGGCGCCTCGTCGGGGGAGGGGCCGGATGCTTCGGACGAGTCACGCAGGTCGATGACCGACGGGTCGTCGGCGGCCCCACCGAGGTGGGCGGTCGCGGTCTTCTCCTTCAGGACCACGGCGCGGTACTGCTCGGCCAGGCCCTGAAGCTCGGCGGCGAGCGGGGCGACCTCGACGCGGGCCGCCTCGATCTGGGCGGCGAGCTCCTGGGCGACCGTGTCGGCCCGGTTCAGCCGCTCGGTCGCGTGCTCCAGCATCGCCCGACCCTCGTCGCGTGCTGCCACGGCCTCGGCCAGGTGCTTCTCGGACTCGCTGCGTAGCTTGAGATCCCGCGCCGCCGCGGCCTCCAGCACGCTGGCCGCCTCGTCGAGTTGGCGGGCGACCTCCGCCCGCTGCTCCTCGCTCTCCCGCTCGGCCTCGGCCCGGTGATCGCGGGCCTGCTGCTCGGCCTCGGCGATGGTGGCCTCAGCATGCTGCTCCGCCTCGACCGTGATGGTCCGGGCCTGCTCCTCAGCATCGGCACGCACCCGGTCGGCCACCTCGCGCGTGTGCCGGAGCACGTCGGCGACCTCCGCACCGAGCACGTCGAACTCGTCGGTGGGCGAGGTCGATGCATCACGAGGCGCGGCTTCGGTGGGCAGGGTCGAGGCTCCCGCCGTGGCTTCGGCGATGCCCGCGCCGGCCTGCGATGACGCCAACTCGTCGGCTGGCTCGTACGTCGTACCCGACGATGCCGTCGCCGAATCGGACGTCCCAGTGGGTTCAGCAGCCGGGATCTCCTCGGACGAGTGGTCCGTCCCAGCCGCCTCGGCCTTCGTCGATTCTGCTTCGGGCGGATGCACGGTCGCCGCAGCGTCGTCGTCTTCCCCCCAGACGGCCCCGGCCGACTCGTCGGGCTTCGCCTCGGACTCGTTCTTCCATCGCCGCTTGTTGCTCATCTCCGGCTTCTAACACGAAGCCTGACCAGCAGCCAGGGTCAAAGCGCCAACGTCCCTCCGGACTCCATCATTCGCAGCGCTTGGAACCGCCATCGACGTTCGGCCTGATGCCCCGGCGAGGCACTCGCGCCACGCGCCGGATGCCTGCCGAGGCACGCGATCCTTTCGTCGTGTCGAGGCGTTCACCTCTGGCCGGGTGGGTCGATCTCCGTCGCGCTGGTGTGCGTCGGTGAGGACGACGAGCTGGGCTGCCCGGACGCCACGAGGTCCGCGCTGGCCGCCGTCGACGACGACGGCACCGAGGTCGGCGACCTGGTCGCCCGCTGACCGGTCGCGACCGCTCGACGAGGTCGGTCGTGCCGTCGATGAGGATACGCGGCGGTGCTCCGGTCGTGGACGACCGATCAACCCAAGTCGCGGAAGAGGGCGTCAGGGTCGAACGGCTCGTCGTCGTACTCGATCGGAGCGGACGTCGCTGGGGTGGACGCTCGGGGGGCCGGATCGGCGAACGCGGGCTCCTGGCCGAAGGTGCGTTCCGCGCCGAAGGAGGGCGCGGGGGTGAAGGGGGACTCTGGTGGGAAGCTGGCGTCGGGCCCGCCCCGGAGCGGCGCGGGCGACTCGCCGCGGGCCGCCGCGAGTCGAGCAGCCAATGCGCCGCTGTCCGACCCGAACCGCTCTCGGGCCGGACGGATCTGGCGATTGATCTCGTCGGCGTCGAAGTGGTCGATGCCCAGCGGCGTCACGGGCTCCTCCGCCGGGGGCGCAGCCGCGTTCGGATTGATCACCGCGGTGCAGATGCGGCAGCGGTGGTTCGCCATGTCGTTCTTCGCCCCGCAGGCCGGGCACTTGGTCTTGGCGGCCATCCTCGATCCTCGTCATCCGGGTTCGTCGAGAGGTGTGACATCTCGTCCCACCCTTTTCGGCGCGTCGGCCCCGGAGCTGGAGCAGATGGGCCTCGTCGACTGATCCATCGGTGGTGCCGTGAGCTGGGCCATAGTTTCGGCTCGGGCAGCAGATGTCCGTGCCGCGACGGGGGAGGAGCAGCCATGGCTGCGGTGATCGAGACGACTGGGCTCACCAAGCAGTGGGGTGACCTGGTGGCGGTCGACCATCTCGACCTCTCGGTGCAACAGGGAGAGTGCTACGCCTTCCTCGGCCGCAACGGGTCGGGGAAGTCGACGACGGCGCGGCTGCTGCTGGACTTCATCCGGCCGACCGAGGGCACTTCGAGGGTGCTGGGTGGGGCGGGCAGCGATCCGGCCATCCGGTCCCGGGTCGGGTACCTGCCCGGCGATCTCAACCTGCCGAGGACGATGACGGGAGACGACGCGTTCGCGTTCTTCGGCGGGTTGTCGGGGGTGAGCCACGACCCGGATCGTGGCGCGTTGGTCGAGCGCTTCGGTCTCGATCCGAGTCGACCGGTCCGCGAGTTGAGCACCGGGAACCGGCGCAAGGTCGGTCTGGTGCTGGCGTTCATGGGCGCTCCCGAGCTGCTGATCCTGGATGAGCCGACCAGCGGGCTCGACCCGGTGCTGCAGGAGGAGTTCCGCGAGCTGTTGGCCGAACGCAAGGCCGACGGAGCGACCATCTGGCTGACGTCACATGTCATGGCCGAGGTGGAGCGGGTGGCCGATCGGGTCGGGCTGATCAACGATGGCCTGATGGCCCGCGAGTTCTCGATGCAGGAGCTGCGCGACCAAGCGGTGAGTGAGATCCACCTGACCTTCCCGAGTCCCGTCGAGCCATCGGCGTTCGACGGGGTGGATCACATTGCAGACGTGCACGTGGCTGACGGGATCGTCGTGGTCACCTCCGACGGCCCGGTCGCCGGCTTGCTGTCGCGGGCGGGCGAGCTCGGTGCGGTCCGGATCGAGACCCGTAGGCAGGACCTGGACGAGATCTTCCTCGGGCTCTTCGACGCCAAGGGGTCGGAGTCGTGAGGACCGGCTTCGTCCACATCTACGTCCGGTGGCTGCGCGACCGGTTGCGGTCGAGCGTCCTGTGGACGGTCGGGCTGGCCATCGTGATCGTGGCCACCGCCGCCTTCTATCCGTCGCTGGCTTCGGCGACGGGCCAGTCCCTGGAGAACAGCACCGGCGCCATGAGCTCGTTGCTGGGTCTGGGCGGTGGCATCGACCCCAGCTCGCCGCTCGGGTACCTGTGGATCGGGTTGTACGCCAACATCCTGCCGTGGGTGCTCATGGCACTCGGCATCGTCCTGGGCGCGGCGGCGATCGCCGGGGACGAAGACACCGGCGTCCTCGAGTACCTGATGGCCCGGCCGGTGACGCGCACGACGGTGGCGCTGAGCCGGTTCGCGGCAGCGGTGACGATCCTGTTCGCGGTGTCGGGCCTGTCCGCGCTGTCGCTGATCGTGTCCCTCCCGCTGTTCCAGCTCGGCGACGCCGTCACCACCACCTCGGTCGACGGGTCGACGATCACCGCGCCGGGCGCAACCCCGACCGATGTCCTGGTCGGGACCTTCGCCGCCTTCGCGGTCAGCATCGGCGTCATGGGCGTCGCCTACCTCATCGGCGGGATCACCGGTCGCAAGGGTCTCACGCTCGGTGCCGCCTCGGGTTTCGCCATCGCCGGGTACGTGCTCTACACGCTCTCGCAGTCGACCGGTTCGCTCGACGCGCTGACCTGGGTGTCGCCGTGGCGTTGGTACATAGCCGATGCCATGCTCATCGACGGCCTCACCGCCAACGTCCTGCTGCCGTTCGGACTGGCCCTCATCTGCCTCGTGGCCGGCTGGCAGATGTTCCTGCGTCGAGACCTGCGCAACCCGTGACCGCAGGAGTCCCGAGCCCGGCGTTCATGGGATGCCGAAGACCGTCCCGGCGGCTCCGTGTCACTCACTCAGCGACGACGGGCGACGAGCTGAAGTACGCGCCGGCCACGCTCCATCCATCGGGGTCGAGTGGGGTCGGCCCACGCCAGACGCGAACGGTGTCGGCGCAGTCGACGCGAACGACCTCGCCTCGACCAGTCCCAAGGGCCATCAACATCTCGACGATCAGAATCGTCAACGGCCGGCCCTCTGGCACCGGGGCATCGGGTAGGACGGCTCGAAGGTCGATGTGGGACCAGGCCCAGTCCTCCACGATGTAGCAGCCGCCCGGGCGAACCCGCGGGAAGAGGATCTCCATGGAAGCCCGAGAGAGGTCGAGCTGGTGGGATGCGTCGTCGATCACCAGGTCGATCGGTTCGTCACCGAACTCGTCGAAGATGATCCGACGCAGGGTCTCCCGGTCGCCTTGGTCGACCTCGAAGTAGGGGCGTAGCCGGGACTCCAGTCCCCAGTACTCGATGTGGGATGACAGTGCCGGGGCATCGGGGGCGATGTCCACGGCGACCACCTTGGCGTTCGGGGCAAGCGCGGCGAGCAATGCGGCGCTTCCTCCGGTGGCGATGCCGAGCTCCACGATGCATCGGGGTTGAAGCTGATCGATGATCCCGGCGAGCTGTTCGATCATGGCGTGGGACTTCCACACCATGATCGGTGGGCCGTCGCCGCCGGGAGCGGTCGATTGCGATGTCAGCATGGCCTTGGGCGCGTCCGCGTCCTTCAGGCCGGCGAGGAACACCGCGGGATCGACCGTGGCGAACACCTGGCCCTCAACCGTCAGCCAGGCTCCGTTCCAATTGAGCATTGGGCGACCCTAGCGAACGAGCTGCACAGAGGTTGGCTCGACTGAACCAGGCCGGGTCACACGACGTCGCGGGCCTCCCGGATGGGTGGTGGTCGTCGACACCTACGGCCACCTCTGGCCCGACAGCGAGGACGCGACTCACGAAGCCGTCGATCTGGTGCTCGCAGGATCCGCGGGACGACCGCAGACGCAGTTCCTGCCGAGTGGTAGAAGTCCTGGTCAGAGGCGTAGTGATGGTGAGTCGGCCTGTAGGCGGGATTCTGTCCAGCGCCTCCCGGCGCCTGGGTGGCCATCCATCTGAGCGGCCTACCAGCGGGCGCTCACCGGCGAACCGGTGAGCTGGGCGGGAACCCGTTCCCACACTTGGCCTTGCTCCGGGTGGGGTTTGCCTAGCCGCCCGGGTCACCCCGGACGCTGGTGCGCTCTTACCGCACCGTTTCACCCTTGCCTGTGCCCGATCCGAGCGAGCCCGAGCCGAGCCATCGGCGGTCTGTTCTCTGTTGCACTGTCCGTCAGGTCACCCTGCCTGGCCGTTAGCCAGCACCCTTTCCCTTCGGAGTCCCGACCTTCCTCGACCCGGTCACCCTTGCGGGGCCGAGCCGCGGCCACCCGGCCGACTCACCATCGGGCGTCAGTGTGGTCGCGACCGCCCAGCCGCGCCAAGCCTGATCGTCTGGGCTGATCAGTCGGCGCCGAGGACGTCCTTCACGTGGTCGATGGTGTCGCCTCCCCAGCGCTCGCTGTAGGAGGCGGAGTCGACCAGGGTGCGGGTGAGCATCCGGTCGACGTACAGGCAGCCGTCGAGGTGGTCGATCTCGTGCTGCAGGATGCGGGCGTGCCAGCCGGTGGCGTCGAGCTCGAACGGCTGCCCGTGACGGTCGAGCGCCCGGACGTGCACCGCGGTGGCCCGAGGGACCACGGCACGGTAGCCGTCGACGCTGAGGCAGCCCTCGAACCACTCGACCGGCGTGGCGTCGACGACCGTGAGCTCGGGATTGATCAGCACGTACCGCTCGACAGGCGTGCGATCCTGGGCCACGAGCAGGTCATCGGGCATCTGCTGGTGGAACTCGGGCGGGTCCTCGATCACTGCGATGCGCAGTCCGACGCCCACCTGGGTGGCCGCCAGCCCGACGCCGACGCCGGAGACCGTGGCGATCATGGCGTCGATGAGCCGCTGCACGCCATCCGACGCGATCTCGTCGTGCGGTACGAGGCGCGTCGGCCGGCGCAGGACGGGGTCGCCGGCCTGCACGATCGGCAGCCGGCGATCGTCGAACTCGACGCGCGTCGTCCTCTGCAGCCATGCGACCTGCCGTACTACTCCGCGGCGGTGGTGGTCGTGGTCGGCGGGTCGGGGATCTCGACTGGGCCGTCAGGACCGATGAACGACTCGTCGGGGGTGCGGTCGGCCGTCGCCATGAACGGCACCGGCGTGGGATCGAGGTCCTGGAGCATGTAGAGCAGCGCCAGGTGGCGGGCCTCGGTCGGTCCGATGGTCATGATCGCCGAGCGCAGGTCGGGCGTGGTGAAGGTGCCGCCCGCGTAGGTGTAGGTCTCTGCGGCGGTCTTCTCGAGCACGGTGGCCAGGGCCAGCACGGAGCTCTGGTCGGCGGCGGCCTGCAGGCCGGGAGTCACGACGGTGATGTCGAGGAAGGGGTTCTTCTCCGTGTAGGGCTCGGCGCCGATGCCCCTGGTGAGCGAGGCGATGGCATCGGCGTGCTGCTGGTGCTGGTCCTTGAACAACGCCAAGGCATCGGACACCGAGCCGGTGGTGACGAGGCCCGATGCCAACGCCTGGGTGTAGGTGTCGACGGCCAGAAGCTCGATGGATTGCGCGGTGCGCAGCAGGATGGCGTCGGTCTCCTCGCTGCCGGGAGCCGTGGTGGTGGTCACCGCCGCAGTGGTCTCGGTGGAGCCCGTCTGGGTGAGCTGCTTCTTCTTGGCGGTGCTGCAGCCGACCATCACGGCCGAGCCCAGCACCGCGGCCCCGCCGACGGTGAAGAAGGTGCGCCGGCTCGGCACGCCGAGCATCGCGGCCTTGGTCTCCTCGCTGGCCCCCGAGTCTCGATCGAAGATGCGCTTCAGGCTCTCGCGGAAGCGGGGCACCTCACGGGCGCCCTCCTGGTCGATCTCTCGCAGCTGGCGGCGAACTTCGTCGCGGTTGACGTCCATGTGTCTCGTGCTCCTTGAGGGGTCGCGCTCAGCTGGCGGCGTAGGTGGCGGGATCGAGGGCGGCGGCCGCGTTCTGGAACGCCGGCATCCACTGATCGGTCGGGAGATCGAGGGCCTGACCCCACACGACGGCGTGCTGGGCCTCGATGGGTTCGATGGTCGACACCGCGGCCGCACCCTGCCAGTTGCTCAGCGCCCCCATGGCCAGCTGGTAGGTCGAGGCCGCGCCGGTCTCGAGGTCGAAGGCGATCTGCATCAGCGCGTCGGCATCGGTCGCCGCGCTGATCTGGGGGGCGAACACCGCAAGGATCTTCGGGTTGGGAACCGTGGCCACGTCGGCCTTCGGGATGAGGGCGGCCAGCGCGGCCGAATGCTCGGTGTGGTGCCGGCCGAACAGTCGGGCCGACTCGGTCTGGGGGGTGTCGAGCTTGCGTTGGGCGACGATGGCGACGTACGCCGCCACCGCGGCGAGCTCCAGGCCCTGCGCGAACCTGATGATGGCCATGTCCGCGGCCGGGATGTCAGCGCCGGTAGCGGTCTGGGCCAGCGCGGCGGGGACCATGCCCGCCACGGGCACGAGCAGCGAGCCGAAGGCGATGGTGGCGCCGCCGAGCCCGAGGTTGCGCACGAAGTTGCGTCGGGTGGCGACGGCGGCATCGTCCTGGCGGCTCAGGTGGATCTCACCCAGGTCGTCGTGGATCGTCCTCATCGCCTCGCGATGCTGATGATCGACGTGCTCGGTGAGCTGGCGCAGCTCCCTCATCGACATGGATGGTCCTTCCCGATTCCTGGCCTGATGCGTGGCCTGAGTGGTGTGGTGGGACGGGCGATCGGGCTCACTGCACGATCACCTCGCCCTTCATGTAGTTGTGCAGGTTGCAGAAGTAGGCGTAGGTGCCCTTGGTGTCGAACGTGTGCGACACCGACGCGGCCGAACCCTGACGGCCGAGATCGAAGGGCTGCGGCGTGCCCGGAGCGGTGATCACCCAGTGGTCGACGCTGTCCTTGTTGAGCCAGGTCACCCGTTCGCCCACCTTGATGGTGGTCGTTCCAGGAGTGAAGTCGTAGTCGACGATGTCGACCTGCCCGGGGACGGTGGTGGTGGGCCCGGTGGTGGTCGACTTCGGGGCCGTGGTGGTGGAGGAGGCCTGCGTGCCGCTCGATGAGGTGTCGGCGGTTGCGGTCGACGGGCTCGACGACCCGCACCCGGACACGGCCACCACGGCGAGGGCCACGAGCGCGATGGCGATCGGTGCGGTGCGAACGGACGTCACGAACGGGCTCGGAGGAACCGGAGAAAGGGGGAGGCCATGCGCACCCGGAGATTATGGCCGGTGGACCCCCCGCAACCAGAAACCGGGGCCGTCACGGCTTCAGAAGTCGAGCCCGGACAGCTCGGGGAACCACTGCGTGGCCCGGTCGACCGCGGCCGGCCCAGCGAGCCCGGTCGAGCGGTTCGCCGGGGTCGACCACGACGGTGGGAGCCCACATGGCGGCGATGTCGTCGAGCGATGACCACGTGCCGAGCGCCAGCCCGGCGAGGAACGCGGCGCCGAGCGTGGTGGCCTCGACCACCGGCGACACCTCGACCCGGCGCTGGGTGGCGTCGGCCAGGGCCTGCACGAACGTGGGGTTGCGGCTCATGCCGCCGTCGATGCGCAGCGCCGCGACCGGGGGAGCGCCGTCGGCCTCGGCCGCCTCGACCAGGTCGGCGCCGCGCTGGGCGACGCCTTCGAGCACCGCCCGCACGATCTGCGGCCGTCCGGCACCGCGGGTCAGGCCGAGCAGCGTGCCCCGGGCGCCGTAGTCCCATCGGGGGGTGCCCAGGCCGAGCAGGGCCGGCACGTAGACGACGCCGTCGGTGGTCTCGCACTGGCTGGCCACGTCGTGGGACTCGGCGCTGGTCTCGATGAGGCCGAGGTCGTCGCGGAGCCACTCGACGTTGGTGCCGGCCGACAGCATGATCGCCTCGAGGCCCCAGGTGGGCGTCGCCGTCGCGGCGCCAGGCGACGATCGGGAACGTGCCGCCTCCGCCACGGGTGTCGAACCCGGGCCGGGTCGGGCCGGTGACCACGTCGAGCATGCCGCCGGTGCCGAAGGTGATCTTGGCCGGGCCGGGAGCGACGCAGCCCTGGCCGAGCAGCGACGCCTGCTGGTCGCCGGCGATGCCGGCGATGGGCGGCGCACCCGGCAGGGCGGTGGCCGGGCCGAGCACGCCGGTCGAGTCGACGATGGTGGGCAGCATCGAGCGGGGGATGCGCGAGCTTCTCGAGGACCCGGTCGTCCCAGTCACCCCCGTCGAGGTCGATCAGGCCGGTGACCGCGGCGTTGGTCAGGTCGGTCACGTGCAGCTCGCCGCCCGACAGCTGCCAGGCGATCCACGTGTCGGCCGTGCCGAAGCACAGGTCGCGGGCCCGGTCGGGGTCGTAGGTGTCGAGCAGCCAGGCCGACCTTGGTGGCCGACAGGTTCGGGGCCAGCCGCAGGCCCTCGGCCCGCGAGCACGAGGCACTCGCCGACCGTGCGCAGGTCCTGCCAGCCGAGCGCCGGGCCCGACCGGCTCGCCGGTGGCCCGGTCCCACACGATCGTCGAGGCCCGCTGGTTGGCGATGCCGACGGCGTCGACCGGACCGGCCTCGGCCAGCGCCCGGCGGGCCAGCTCGACAGCGGCGTCGGCCAGCACGTCGGCGTCGAACTCGACCAGCCCGGCGGCGGGGGAGTCGGGCAGCGGTCTCACGGTGGTGCTCGATCGCCACCGTGGCGTCCGGGCGGATCACGGCGCTCCGCACGCTGCTGGTGCCGACGTCGATGACGAGGATGCTCACGGTCGGTTCCCCCCTGATCCCTCTGGTGATGTCGATCCGTCCGGCGAGTCATCATCGCTCGCCGGCTGGCGTTGCTCGTGTCGGTAGCCGAGCTCGGCGCCGATCGATGCCGCACGACGTCGACAGCAGAGCGGTGAACACGATGGCCACCGGGTGCACGGTCTCGCCCCGGGTCAGCCGGAGCACGACGCCGATGGCCTGCACGATCACGAAGGCGGACAGCAGCAGCCAGCGCCCCGTGGACGAGGATGCGGTCGCCGGCGGCCTTCGCCGCGACCCAACCGCACCAGCCGAGGGCCACCAGGATCGACGGCCAGCGTGAGGCCGCGGAGGCTCGAGTCGGCCGAGGACGAGGTTCTGCACGATGGCGGCAGGCAGCGATCATGGCCGCGCCGACCGCGGCGCCGCGAGCGACCGCAGGCGAGGTCGATCGTCGGGCGACTCGACCTGATCGGGTTCGGTCACGAGGGGTCGGCGATCGGCGAAGGGGTTGGGGCCGAACGGGTTGGGCAGGCCGAGCTTGCCCGGGTTGAGGATGCCGTTCGGGTCGAGCGCCGTCTTGATCGACGGCGAGCACGTCGAGGCCCGCGCCGAGCGCCTCGCGCATGAACCGGGCCCGGTTGAGGCCGACGCCGTGGTGGTGGCTGAGCGCGCCGCCGTGGGCGAGCACGGCGCGGGTGCCGGCATCCCAGGCGGCCCGGTAGTAGGCGTCCTTGGCCGTGCGGGTCCGGCTTGCCGGCGAACGTGAAGTAGAGGCAGGCGCCGTCGGCGTAGGCGTGCGACTGGTGGGCCGACGCGGCGAGCGTGCCGCGGCACCGCCTGATGGCAGCGACCGCGGCTTCGTAGATGGCCGGCAGCTGCGACCACGGCCCGGTGATCTCCATGGTGTCGACGACGAGCCCGCCGCTGATGAGCGCCTCGAGCTGGGCGACGTCGTTGCGGTGGCCGAGCCAGCGCTCGACCAGGTCGACGTCCTGAGTGGTGCGGCGCCCGCGCACTCCTCCTCGACGACCTCGATGGTGGCGTCGACGAGCGCCGGGTCGCCCTCGTCGAGCACGAGCAGCATGGCCTGGTCGCCGGTGCTGGTAGCTGCGGTCGGACTCGATGGCGTCGTAGAGGCGCAGCACCGCGGGCGTGGCGCCCCGGCGCAGGATGCGGCGGCAGGCGTCGAGGCCGTCGGCGAACGTCGGCGAAGCCGTAGGCCAGCCCGCCGCTCGTGCACCGGCGCCGGGTGCAGGCGCAGGCGGGCGCCGGTGATGATGCCGAGCGTGCCCTCGCTGCCGACGAACAGCTGGTTGAGGTCGGGGCCGGCGGCCTGGCGGGCGTTGCCCCCGGTGTGGACGGTCGTGCCGTCGGCCAGGACGACGTCGAGGCCGACGACCATGTCCTCGATCTTGCCGTAGCGGGTCGAGAGCTGGCCGGCGCCGCGGCAGGCGAGCCAGCCGCCGACGGTCGACAGCGTCACCGACTGCGGCCAGTGGCCGAAGGTGAGCCCGTGGTCGGTGCGCAGCTCGTGCTCGAAGTGGTCGCCGAACGTGCCGGCCAGCACGTCGACGGTGAGCGACGCGTCGTCGACGCGGCGGATGCCCGGTGAGGCCGCACAGGTCGAGCACGACGCCGCCGTAGAGCGGGCACCGACGAGCCGCACGACGCCGCTGCGCCCGGCGGCCGCGGTGACCGGGATGCGCGGCCTCGTTGCAGATGCGCAGGACCGCGGCGACCTGGTCGGCGGTCGGCCGGCCGGGCGACCGCGGCCGCCAGCGCCGGCACCTGGCCGTCGAGGGCCCAGGTCATGGCGAGCGGCCACCAGTCGCGGCTGGCCTCGGCGCGCTCGGCCGGCGTCGATCGGTGACCGACGGCGCACGCGCCGGCGCAGCCGCTCGACGCACGGCGTCGGGCACCTCGACCCGGCCGGCGGTCAGGTGCGGGCGTGGCCGACGGCGGCGCCGCCGGCGAGCGCGATCGGCGGCGTCGGAGCCGCCGGTCCGAGGTCGGGCAGGGCGTGAGGGGTGCGTCATGCGGGCGAGGCCATGCGGTCAGGCCCCGGTGATCCCCAGCGCGTCGAGCGCGGTCTCGGGCAGGTCGGCCGCGGTGCGCTCCTCGTCGACCAGGGCGCGGTAGGCCTTCGACCTGGCGCTCCTGCTCGGCGTCGTCCCAGCCGAGGTCGGCGGCGACCAGGGCGGCCACCGCCGGCGGCGGCCGCGGCCGAGGCGTCGCGGGCCAGCAGGCGGGCGCGGGTGCGGCGGCTGAGGATGTCGTCGACGCTGCGGGCCATCTCGTAGCGCGCCGCGTAGACGCGCCTCGGCCCGGAGGTAGGGCAGGCCCGCGCACGAGCGGCTCGGCCAGCGACGGGGTCGCGCTCGATCATGGCCAGCAGCGCCCGGGCCTCGCCGCCGTAGCGGTTGGCCAGGTGCTCGATCACGTCGCGGCGTCGATGCCCGGGGTGGTCGCGGCCGCGGCCGAGCGACCTCGGCGTAGCCCTCGGCCCCGCGCAGCGGCAGGCGGCTGGTGCGGCTGTGCTTGGCGACCCGCTCGATGACCTTGGCCCCGAGCACCTCGTCGAGCACGAGGTCGATGGTGTCGGCGGCCATCTCGCGGTAGGTGGTGAGCTTGCCGCCGGTGACGGTGACCACGCCCGACTGGCCGACGGCGTGACCTGGTGGCGGCGGGACAGGTCGGCGGTGCGCTCGCTGCCGGCGTCGCGCACGAGCGGCCGGAGCCCGGCCCAGGTGCCGACGATGTCGGCCTCGGTGAGCTCGGTGGTCATGGCGTCGTTGATGGCCCGCAGCAGGTAGGCGATGTCGTCGGGCGTGCACTGCGGGTCGTCGAGCGGCCCGTCGTAGTCGGTGTCGGTGGTGCCGATGTAGGTGAAGTCGCCCCACGGCACCACGAAGATCGAGCGCTTGTCCTTGCGGCACCGGGACGACCACGGCGATGTCGTTGCGCACCTTCGACCACGGCACGGTGATGTGGATGCCCTTGGCCGGGCGGATCGAGTCGGGGTCGGCGCCCTCGTCGAGCGAGCGCACGTCGTCGGCCCACACGCCGGCGGCGTTCACCACGGCTCGGCGTGCACGTCGATCACCGTGACGCCACCGTGCTCGTCGGCGGCCTCGACCCGCGCGCCGATGGCCCGGCCGCGGTCGTCCTTGCAGCAGCTCGACGACGCGGGTGCCGTTGACGACCACGGCGCCGAAGTCGATGGCCGCGGTGCGGGCCAGGGTGAGCGTCAGGCGGGCGTCGTCGGCCTGGGCGTCGTAGTAGAGGTAGCTCGACGCCAGCTTGTCGGCCGGCAGCGTCGGCATGTGGGCCAGGGCCTCGCTCGGGGCTGAGGCGCTTGTGCAGCTTGCCGATGCGGGCCCCGCCGGTGAGGTCGTACATCCACATCGCGCTGCCCAGGGCCCGGGCCAGCTTCTTCGGGATCACGCCGTCCTTGCCGAAGACCGGGAGCAGGAACGGCAGGACCTTCACCAGGTGGGGCGCGTTCTTGCGCAGCCGCTGGCGCTCGGCGAGCGCCTCGTAGACGAGGCGGACGTCGCCCTGCTGCAGGTAGCGCAGGCCGCCGTGCACCAGCTTCGAGGACTTCGACGAGGTGCCCGAGGCGAAGTCGTCGCGCTCGACCAGCGCCGTGCGCAGCCCTCGCGACGGCGGCGTCGAGCGGCCGCGCCGGCGCCGGTGATGCCGCCGCCGACGACGAGGACGTCGAAGTGGGTGTCGGCCAGGCGGCGCAGCGCGGTCGGCGCGATCGAAGGCACCAGGCATGAGGGAGACTCGCTTTCACGCGGCGCGAGGGAGCGCCGGCGGGTTCGGCAACGGGTGCGAGTGTACGGGCCGGCCCACCGGTGGCGAGGCCGAGCGCCAGGTCGCGGACGATGTCGCAGATTTCTCGTCTGGCTAGATGACAATCGTTGCAGATTGGCTGGCTAGGGTGCCGCCCGTGAAGTCGCCGGCCGAGCTCACCGAGCTGTTCCGGGCCCAGGGCCTGAAGGTCACGCCGCAGCGCCAGTGCATCTTCCGGGCGCTGCACGACAACCCCGAGCACCCGACCGCCGAGGCCGTCTACGCCGTCGGTCAGCGCCGAGATGCCCACCATCTCGCTGCGCACCGTCTACCAGACGCTCAACGACCTGGCCGCCATGGGCGAGCTCGTCCAGCTCGAGCTCGGCACCGGCTCGGCCCGCTTCGACCCCAACCTCGACGCCCACCACCACCTGGTGTGCGACCGGTGCGGCAAGGTGCTCGACGTCGACGTCGACGCCTCCGACCGTGCGGGTGCCGTCGGCCGGTCGCCAGGGCTTCAACATCGAGTCCACCGAGATCGTCTTCCGCGGCGTGTGCGCCGACTGCGCTCGACTCGAGCGCTCCACCCAATCCAACCCGATCCAATCCACAGCAACCAACAGAGGAGCCACCACATGCCTGAACTCAACGGCAGCAAGACCCAGGAGAACCTGAAGGAGGCGTTCGCCGGCGAGAGCCAGGCCAACCGCCGCTACCTGTACTTCGCCCAGAAGGCCGACATCGAGGGCTACCCCGACGTCGCCGCGCTGTTCCGCTCGGTCGCCGAGGGCGAGACCGGCCACGCCTTCGGTCACTTCGACTTCCTCGCCGAGGTCGGCGACCCGGTGACCGGCGTGCCCGTCGGCCCGACCGAGGACAACCTCAAGTCGGCCATCGCCGGCGAGACCTACGAGTACACCGAGATGTACCCCGGGCTTCTCCAAGACCGCCCGCGACGAGGGCTTCGACGAGATCGCCGAGTGGCTCGAGACCCTGGCCCGCGCCGAGAAGAGCCACGCCGGCCGCTTCACCGAGGGCCTCGAGTCCATCAGCTGATCGACCGCCGACTGAGCCCGGCTCAGCTCGTGCTCTGACCGTCGGCCCCGGGCACCTCGCCTGGGGCCGACGGCGTTCTGCCGACCCGACGTCCGGCCCGATGCGAGGAGCGCGCGCCCGATGACCACCACCTACGACCCGTTCCACCCGAAGTACTTCGACGAGGCCGACCTCCGCGACGAGCTGACCCGGGTCTACGACCTCTGCCACGGGTGCCGGCTGTGCTTCAAGTTCTGCACGTCGTTCCCGACGCTGTTCGCGTTCATCGACGAGCACGACGACCAGGACGCCGCGCGGCTCACCCACGGCCGAGCAGGACCAGGTCGTCGACGAGTGCTTCAGCTGCAAGCTCTGCTACGTCAACTGCCCGTACATCCCGGGCCAGAGCGAGTGGGACGCTCGACTTCCCCCGGCTGATGATGCGGGCCGACCAGGTGCGCGGTGAAGGCCGGCGAGGTCACGGCCAGGAGCAGGCTCACCGACCAGGCGCTGGCCCGCACCGACCTCATCGGCAAGCTCAACGTCGGCCGCCGCGCCCCTGGCCAACAAGGCCATCGGCACCCCGGGCTCGTTCACCCGCAAGGTCATGGAGAAGACCGTCGGCATCGCGCGCCGAGCGGGTGCTGCCGCCCTACGCCCGGCAGCGGTTCTCGACCTGGTTCAAGAAGCGGCTGCCGAAGGTCGGCGGCCACGCGCCAGGGCGAGGTCGCGCTGTTCCCGACGTGCCTCGTCGAGTACCAGAACCCGGCGATCGGCCAGCGACCTGGTGAAGGTCTACGAGCGCAACGGCATCGAGTGCTCGCTGCCCGACGGGCAGGTCTGCTGCGGCGCGCCGTGGCTGCACCGGGCGACGTCGACCGGTTCGTCGCCGAGGGCCGCAAGAACGTCAAGGTGCTGGCCGACGCGGTGCGCGGCCGGGCAACGACATCGTGGTGCCCCAGCCCACGTGCGGCTACGTCCTCAAGAAGGACTACGTCGACTACATCGGCGGCGCCCGACGCCGAGCTCGTGGCCGACCACACCTACGACGCCGCCGAGTACCTGATGAAGGTGCACAAGGGCGACGACACCGCGCTCGACACCGAGTTCACCGGTGACGTGCCCGAGCGCTCACCTACCACGCGCCCTGCCACCTGCGGGCCCAGAACATCGGGCTGCAGCAGCCGTGACCTGATGAAGCTCACCGGCACCAAGATCACCCTGGTCGCCGAGTGCTCGGGCATCGACGGCACGTGGGGCTACCGCGAGCCGAGAACTACGAGATCTCCCGCAAGGTCGCCGGCCAAGATGGCCAAGGCGATCGAGAAGGCCGACAACGACGTCGTCGCCGGCGACTGCAACCTGGCCAACGGCGGGATCCTGCAGGAGACCGGCACGCTCGCCGGTCCACCCGATCCAGGTCGTCGCCCGCGCCTACGGCATCCCCGCAGAGGCCTGAACCCGAGCCGAACCGAGCCTGACCCGAGATCGACGATCGCCATCGAGCAAGCTCACCCTCGACGACATCGCCGACCTGCGCGCCTACGAGCGCGAGCGCGACGAGTTCCGCACGCCACGTCATCGCCCTCAAGAAGCGGCGCCGCGTCGTCGGTCGGCCCGGTCATCACCTTCGTGTTCGAGAACCGCGACACCATCCGCTTCCAGATCCAGGAGATGGCCCGGGTCGAGAAGCTCGATCAGCGACGAGGCCATCGAGGGCGAGCTCGACGTCTACAACCCGCTGATCCCCGAGCCGGGCATCGCTGTCGGCCACGCTGTTCATCGAGCTCACCAGCGACGACGCGCTGCGCGAGTGGCTGCCCAAGCTCGTCGGCATCGAAGGCGACATCGACCTGCGGATCGGCACCGGGGACGACGCCGTCGTGGTCACCTGCACCCCCGACCCCGACCACGAGAAGCAGCTCACCCGCGACGAGATCACCTCGGCCGTCCACTACGTGCACTGGCACCTCACGCCGGAGCAGGTCGAGGCGTTCGCGGCCGAGCACGGTGAGCGTCGTGTTCACCCACCCGAACTACCGCTACGAGCTGGAACTGGCACCGAGACGCACGCCGAGCTGCTCGCGGACCTGCGGGGCTGACCGACCCGGTCGAGGCGGGCATTCATCTGGACATCAGACGGCGGCCCGAACATACTCATGCGTTCCCGTACGGCAACTTCCCTGCAGGAGTTGAGCAGTCCTGATGAACCAGCAGTGGCGGTCCAAGGCAGCATGCCAGGGACTCGACCCCGACATCTTCTACCCACTCGACGAAGAGGACACCGACGAGGCCAAGGCGGTCTGCGCCACCTGCACGGTGCGCGAATCGTGCCTCGAGCACGCCCTCGGCTATCGGGAGAAGGAAGGCGTCTGGGGTGGGGCATCGGAACGAGAGCGCCGGCGGATCATCCGCCAGCGTCGTCGCACGGCCTAGCCCGACCCAGCCGGATCTGATCCACGCGATCTGATCCAGGCGATCTGACCCAGCCAACCTGATGGGGGACCCATGGCCGTGACGCTCGACGACCTCGGAGGCTGGCGAGCGATCCTGCTGGCCCTGACGTCGCGGCCGCGACCTCACCGCCGACGAGGGCCGGGCAGCCATGACCGAGATCCTGGCCGGCGCCGCCACGACGCCCAGATCGCGGCGTACATCGTGGCCCTGCGCATGAAGGGCGAGGCCGTCGACGAGGTGGCCGGCATGGTCGAGGCCATGCTCGAGGCGTCCGATCCGATCACCATCCCGGCCGAGGCCGCGCCGCTGGTCGACATCGTCGGCACCGGCGGGGGTCCGACCCGGCGCCACAACGCCCTCAACGTGTCGACCATGGCCTGCTTCGTGGTGGCCGGCGCGGGCGTGCACATCTGCAAGCACGGCAACCGCAAGGCCACCTCCACCAGCGGCTCGTTCGACCTGCTCGAGGCGCTCGGCGTCGGCATCGACCTCGACGGCGCCGGGGTCACCCGCTGCGTGGTCGAGGCCGGCCTCGGCTTCTGCTTCGCCCGAGCCTTCCATCCGGCCATGCGCCATGCCGGTCCGGTGCGGGCCGAGCTGGGCATCCCCACGGTCTTCAACTTCATCGGCCCGCTGTCGAACCCGGCCCGCATCGACCGCCAGGTCATCGGCGTGAACGACCCGGCCATGGCGCCCGACCGTGATCGGCGTGCTGCAGCGACGGGGCGCGCCCCGGGCCATGGTCGTGCACGGCCACGACGGCATGGACGAGCTCACCGTGACCGGCCGCTCGACGGTGTGGGAGATCCGGGACGGCGACGTGTCGCAGTACGACCTCGATCCCCGAGACCTGGGCATCGACGTCATCGACCTCGATCAGATCGCCGGCGGCGATGCGGCGGCCAACGCGGCCATCGCCCACCGGGTGTTCGCCGGCGAGGCCGGCCCGCACCGCGACATCGTCACCCTCAACGCAGCCGCAGGTCTCCTGGTCAGCGGGGTGGTCGACGACCTCGAGAGCGGCCTGGCCCGAGCTCGCCAGGCGATCGACACCGGTGGCGCGGCGGCCGCCCTCGAGCGCCTCGTCGCGGTCTCGAACCCGTAGGGCGCGAGTGTTCAGGGGCGGGGCACCCGTCCGGTGCGGCGGGTCTCGTACGGGAGCGGTGCCGGCGGGGGAGGCGGCGTGACGGCCACGGGGGCCTGGGTCACGGCGAGGAGCTCGTCGATGTCGACCAGGCCGCTGGCCCGCTCGATCTCGGACAGCTCGACCTGGGCGGCATCGAGCAGGTCGAGCTGTTGGCTCATCCGCTCGAGCATCTCGGGCGGTGTGACCGGACCGGACCAGCCCGATGACGGCGTCCCGGTCGGTCGGCTCATGTTCGACAGCCGCACGGCCAGACGCTCGACTTCGACGACCTGCACGTCGAGTGTCGCCAGGAGGCCCCGCCGGTGCGAGCGGGGGTGGCGGACGGCGATGACGAGGTGCTGGTCGAGCTCGACGGCCTGGTACTCGAGCTCGCGGCGCAGCTCGTCGACCGACAGCGACGGCGCGTTGCGGGTCCGGGGCGATGGCGAGAGGTGGATCATGGCGACCGCGGCGCGGAGGCGGCGGTGCAGACGGGCGGCCCGCCCGGGATGCCAGAGCCAGTGCAGCGGCGCTGGGCTCTTCACCGCGGGGGAGACCCGGTTGGCCCGGCTCATGCGCCAGCGCAGCACCACCATGCCGAGGACGGCCAGCGCGGCCCAGGTGAACACGAAGGCGAAGACGGCCAGGAGGATCTCGCGCATGGCCGAAAGGCTACCGGTGCGGCCCGATCCCGTGCGGTCGGCTCGGCGCGCGGTTTCAGCCCCGCTCGGCCCGGCGGGCGTCCGGTGCGCGACGGGGAGTGAAGGTGGGCAGCCGGGGGAGCGGGGACGCCAACCCGTGCTCGGCGCTGAGGAGGCGCACGTTGCCGGCCTGGGCGTCGAGCCACGCGGCGACGCAGGCGAGCTCGTCGGCCAGCTCTCTGGGGACGGCGATCAGCGGATCGGGATCAGGTGCCGAGTCAGGACCTGCGTCTCCCGGCGCGAGGGCGGCGAAGGGCAACCGCTCCGCGCCGGGATCCACCGCCGGCTCGGCGTCGTTGCCCCAGGCCCGCTGGAGACGACCGTGGTGCAGCTCGGCGCCCCCGGCCCCGTCGACCTCGACGACCACCCGACCGGCCCCCATCAGCGCATCGAAGCGCCGCTGCCGCCGCAGGGCCTGCGCCAGCGCGGTGGCCCGCTCGCGCACGTCGGTGGCCTCCTCGAAGCGCTGCTCGACCGCCAGCTGGTGCATGCGGTCGGCCAGCGGGTCGAGCAGCAGTGAGGGGTCGTGGCGCAGACCATGCACCACCTTGGCCACTATCTCGGCATAGGCCGCTGGTGTGACGCCTCCCGAGCACGGACAGGTCGACACGCCGAGCTGGGCCGAGGAGCACGGAGCGTCGCGTGACGCCTTCGCCGGCGTGGCCGAGCAGCGCCGCAGGGGGACCACCGTCTCGATGGCCTCGGCCACCCGCTTGGCCACCCGCGTCGACGCCAGGGGGCCGAGGTAGAGCGCACCGTCGTCACGGGCCACCCGCACCACCGACAGCCGGGGGTACGGCTCGTTGAGCGTGAGCTTGAGGTACGGGTAGCGCTGCCAGGTGGTGCCCTGTCGGTTGAAGCGGGGCTCGTGCTCGTGGATGAGGCGGACCTCGCGCACCGCGGCCTCGAGCGTCGTCGCGCATCGGAAGTGGTCGATGGCCTGGGTCTCGCGCAGCAGCTGGCCGACCTTCCGCCGCGTGTCGCCCGAGAAGTAGGACCGGACCCGCGACCGCAGGTTGCTGGCCTTGCCGACGTAGAGCACCCGGCCGCTGCGGTCGCGGAACAGGTAGACGCCGGGGCACCGCGGCAGCGAGTTGGTCAGCGAGAGCTTGGTGGCCTGGGCGTGGCCGACGATCGTGGGCAGCGTGAGCAGGTCGTCGAGGCCGGTGACGCCGAGGCTGGCGGCCCGCTCGAGCAGCAGGTGGAGCAGGTCGGCCGTGGCCAGCGCGTCATCGAGCGCCCGGTGGCTGGGCTGGTGGTCGAGCCGTAGGTGCGTTGCGAGGGTGCCGAGCTTGCAGTTGGGCACCTCGTCGCGCACGAGCCGACGGGCCAGCGCCAGCGTGTCGATCGAGCGGTTGGCCATCCGAGGCCGCTCGGTGCGGGCCAGCGCGGCCTGCAGGAACCCGATGTCGAAGCGCACGTTGTGGCCGACGACCACCGCGTCGCCCATGAACTCGAGCAGCGTGGGCAGGACGGACTCGATGCGGGGCGCGGGCAGCACCATGGATTCGGTGATGCCGGTGAGCACCGTGATCTCGGCCGGGATGGCGGCGCCCGGGTTGACGAGCGTCTGGAACGTTCCGACGCACGCTCCGCCCCGCAGCTTCACCGCACCGATCTCGGTGATGCCGCAGCGCTCGGACGACCCGCCCGTGGTCTCGAGGTCGACCACGCAGAACGTGACGTCGAACAGGGGCGTGCCGAGGTCGTCGAAGCTGCGCTGCCGCGCTCGGGGAGCATCGATCCGCACAGGTGTTCGCAGTGGCAGGCTGAGGTCCTCGAGCAGCGTCACGGACCACAGGTGTATCGAACTCACGTTCGAGCGTCAAGGCGTCCGACCTGCTCCGATGGAATCGGAGGTGCCGCGACGGGCGGGTACGATCGCCCCCGTGCCTGCATCTCGCTACCGCTGCACCGCGTGCGGCAACCTCACCCGGTTCGACGTCACGACCAGCCGGAGGGTCCGGGCGTTCCACCACTACACGGTGGGCGGCGAGCTCCAGGTCGAGGACGTCGAGGTGCTCAGCGAGTCGGTCGACGAGGTGGCGTGTCGATGGTGCGGCACCGGCCAGTCCGTCATCGAGATCACCGAGGACGAGGCCGTCGATCAGCTCCCGGGATAACTGTCACACCCCCTCCGTAGTGTGCGGTCCAGGTGGAGAGGCCGGGTCGAACCGGCTGCCGGACGAACCCCCACGGAGACCCATGCGATCCCTCGACCCCTTCGATGACCAGCGCACCGACGACCCGCTCGTCATCGACTGCGACGACTGCTCGATGCGCGACACACCCACCTGCCAGGACTGCATCGTCACCTTCCTCTGCTCGTCCGAGCCCCAGCAGGCCGTCGTGATCGACGTCGTCGAGGTGCGGGCACTGCGCCTGCTGGCCGAGAGCGGGCTGGCCCCGCCGCTGCGGCATCGCCGCCACGCCGGCTAGGACCACGTGCCTGACGTAGTGTCAGGAGATGCGCACCCGTCCGTCACGGGTGGCCGCAGGGGGGATGTCGAAGCGGTTCGTCGCGGTGTCGGCCATCGTGGTCGCGCTGGCGTCGGTCACGCCGTTCGCGGTCACGAACCCGACGTCGGCCGCCACCCCGCCACCCCTGGCCTACGACGTGCTCCAGGGCGCCGACCTCACCCGGCCGCGGATCATCATGAGCCCGCCCGACCTGCCGGTGGTGCAGTCCCGACTCGACCGCGAGCCCTACCGCTCGATGCTGCACGACTTGCAGGCACGGGCCGACGCGGCGCCGTTGCCGAACGCGGCTGACCAGCCCGACTGCAACCTCACGGTCAACCGCACCCGTGAGGAGCAGAAGTCGCGGGCATCGATGGACCTGGCCTTCCTCTACCTCGTCGACCGGGTCAGCGATCCCGCCACCGGCGATGCCGTCGTGCCCACCCCCGAACAGCGCCAGGCCATCGGTGACAAGGCCCGCGACCACCTGCGGTGGATGTGCACGAAGAGTCGCATCCCGATCCAGTTCGATCGCGACATCAACACCTCGAACGAGCTGCTGAGCGAGTCGGCTGCGTACGACGCGCTGGCCGGTGCGGGCTACGAGTTCAGCGGCTACGAGCCGACGATCGTCGACAACATCGCCACGCTGACGACGGAGTTCTTCCACAACTACAACGACCCGACCAACCCGAACCCGAACATCCTCGCCATGTCGCTGTTCGCCACGAACAACCACCGGTCGAAGAGCGCGGCGTCGATGGGGGTGGCCGCGCTCGCACTCGAGGGGGCACCGGTCTCGGGTATCGAGCCCGGCGGTTGGCGCGACCCGGCGCGATGGCTGGACTTCGGGCTCGAGCGGGTCGACCTGGTGCAGCGCTGGACCTACGGTGCCGGCGACGGTGGCTACGGCGAAGGCCTCGGTTACTGGCGCCTGTCGAGCGAGAACGTGGTGCCCTTCGAGCACGCGTGGGATCGCCTGGCGGGGGGACAGACCACCCGAACCGCGGTCGGTGTCGAGATCCCGAGCCTTTGGCGCAGCCCGCAGTTCGCCCAGATGCAGCAGTGGGCGCTGGACATGACCCTGCCCGACGGCACGCTGGCACCGATCGACGACTCGAAGGTGGGGGAGCGGGCGCAGTTCGGGCTGTTCCCCGACGACTTCACCGGGGCGTCGCAGCTGGGGTGGCGGTGGCAGCACGCGACGGTGCCCTACGAGACCGAGAACAACATCGACATGGCGCCGTTCTCCATCGTGGCGTACGACGACTCGTCGGCCAAGGTGCCGGTGGTGGGGTCGGCCAACCGCTTCTACGCCGAGGGTGGCAACGTCGTCTACCGCAGCGGCTGGGGCACCGATGCAGTCATGGTGGCCATCGAAGGCGAGCACGGCTCAGCCGAGGAGCTGGGTCGCACCCGGGCCGGCGTCGGCGAGCTGTGGAGTGCAGCGCACGACCACGCCGATCCCGGGTCGTACCTCATGCAGGCCTACGGCGAGCGGCTGCTGCTCGACCCCGGGTACATGGACTACCCGTGGTCCCAGCAGGAGGTGCTGAACAAGCCGGGCGACCACAACATGGTGATCGTCGACTCGCTCGACCAACGCCAGCAGCCGGCCAGCACCTTCGCGGCGTCGGCTGCGGGCGCGCCGGCCGTGGCGTTCACGACCGATCCCGACGCGGACTTCCCGGTCGACGGCAACGCACAGATCTCCGACACCTTCGACAGCCCGGGCCTGGCCGGTTCGACGGTCACGGCCCGCTACGGCAGCACCGGCGGCGAGGACGCACTGGTTCGGCGCCGGTTCCTGTTCGTCGACGACCGGTACCTCATCTCGTCCGATTCGGTGACCTCGCCCGTGGCCCGTACGTACACCTGGCCGGTGAACGGCAACGGCGGAGGGGCCGACGGCGTCATGCCCGCGCTGCCCTACAAGTCGCCGGCGGTCGCGCCGCCCGAGGGTGCCGGCGCCATCGCCGCCACGCCGTACAGGGCATCGGGCGGGACCTTCACCGAGACGTCCGCAGGCGGTGAGTGGACCCGGCCGACGGCCCGCGTCACCACCGGCATGGCGTTCGACTCAGGGACGCCGACCGCCACCACGGCCGACCGCTACTACGAGCAGAAGCGGTCGAGCCTCGGCCAGTACACGGCGTTGCTCACCAGCGTCACGGGCACCGATGTCGACGCGCTGGGGATCGCCTACCCGACGCCGACCACCCAGGCCGCGCCGGTCGTGAGCCGGGTGGCCATCGACGGTGCCGCCGCACTGACCGTCACCGACGTCGACGGTGATGCGCGCGTGTTCGTGCTGTCCCGCCCGGCGGGCTCGGCGGAGATCACGGTGCCGGCCTCGGTCACCGGGTCGCGCTCGATCACGACCGACGGCTCCCTCGTCGTGCTCGAGACGGCCATGGACGGCACGGTCCGATCGATCAGCGCCGAGAACGCCACCGGGGTGTCGGTCGAGGGCGGACCGTCGCTGGCCGCACCGCACGTGTCGACCCTGTCGCTACGCCTGCCGGGCGATGGGACCGCGGCCGTGGTGGCCCACCGCGGCGTGACGCCGAAAGGGACGACCGATGCGACCACGGATGGAGCGCCGGCCCCCTCGGGTCTGGCCACCGTCGGAGGACTCGGGTTCGACCCGGTCGCCGCCGATGGCGCGTGCACGGTGGCCGTCGGGCCCGGCTCGGCCGTCGTGCCGCTGGCTCGCGACGGAGCGGTGACCCTGCGGGACTCGGTGGGCGACCAGGCGCCGGCGGCCGACCCGGGCGGCACGCGCCGGGTCGACCCCGGGTCGATCGTCACACTCGACGGGCGGGCCAGCTGCGACGCCGACGGTGATGCCCTGACCCCGCACTGGACCCTGACGTCGGCCCCGGCCGGCAGCGCCTGGCAGCTCACGGGAGCGGAGTCGTGGCGGCCGCAGCTGTCCACCGAGGTCGACGGGCCGTATCGCCTGACGCTGACGGTCACCGACGGCGACGGCCGATCATCGGCGGCCCCGCTGCTCGTGCTGGCCGGATCGCCGGCCGCCGACCAGGTCGACGACGACCTCGACGGCATCTTCGACCACGCCGACACCGACGGCGACACCGGCGTCCCCCTCGTCGTCGCCGACCCTCCGGCCCCGACCACCACGACCACCACGTCGACCTCGAGCACGACGACGGATCCTGCGGTCACGACCACGTTGAGCTCAGCGGCCCCGGCCGACCCCGAGTCCGCCATCGCGACCCTCGACCGCCGTCGGCCGCGACGGCTCGTCCCTGCCGGTCACCGGCTGGCCGGCGCTCGTACCCGCGCTCCTCGGCCTCGCACTGATCGTCGGCGGCTCCCTTGCCGTCGTCTCCACCCGCCGCCGTCGCGCCTGCCCCTGACGGAGGGTTGCGGCCGCCCGGTGGCCGCGACCGGGTCGATTCGGCGGGCGTGGGACGATGGCGGCGTGGTGACCGCCGACTCCGCTGACTACGCCGACGAGCTGTGCGCGGTCGGGCTGGAGGCGGGGCTCGACCGGATCGGGATCGCGTCGGCCGAGCCGTTCGAGGGGACGCGGGTGATCCTCGAGCAGCGCAAGGCAGACGGGCTGGCCGGGTCGATGCAGTTCACGTACCGGAACCCGGCCCGGTCGACCGACCCGGCCCGGACGCTGGACGGCGTGGCGTCGCTCGTGGTCGGTGCCCGCCGCTACGACCGGGCGACCCCGGCGGAGCCCGGCGGCGATCGCCCGCACGCCCGCGTGGCCCGTTACGCCACGGCAGACCAGTACGGCGCGCTGCGGCGGTCGCTCGACGTCGTGGCCGATCGGCTGCGGGCCGACGGGTGGCAGGCCCGGCTCGTGCTCGACGACAACGCGCTCGTCGATCGGGCGGCGGCCCATCGCGCCGGCATCGGTTGGTTCGGAAAGAACTCCATGGTGCTGGCGCCGGGGATCGGCAGTTGGGTGGTCCTCGGCTCGGTGCTCACCGACGCCCCGCTGCGCACCGCCGCCGAGCCCGTGCCCGACGGGTGCGGGTCGTGCCACCGTTGCATCGATGCCTGTCCGACCAGCGCGATCGTGGCCCACGGAGTGGTCGACGCCCGTCGATGCCTGGCGTGGTTGGTGCAGGCCGACGGCGTGTTCCCGGCGGAGCACCGGGTGGCGCTCGGCGACCGGCTCTACGGGTGCGACGACTGCCAGGAGGTGTGCCCCCCGTCGAGTCGGGCTCCCCTCGGTCCAGCCGCCGCCGACGCCCCCGTATCGGGCGATGTCCTCGATGTCGCCGAGCCCGACCCGCCGCCCGGCGATCCCGGGCCGTGGGTCGATGTGCTCGACCTCCTCGCCTCCGATGACGCTGCGTTGCTCGACCGCTATGGCCGTTTCTACGTGCCCCATCGCGAGCCGCGCTACCTGCGGCGCAACGCACTCGTCGTGCTCGGCAACGCCGGTCGCCGGGCCGGTGCGGAACAGGCGGCGTCGGTGCGCGCCGCGATCCTCGGCGCCCTGGCCGACGACGATCCGCTCGTGCGGGCCCATGCGGTCTGGGCGGCGCGCCGCCTCGTCCTCGCGCTGCCCGCCGACCTCGTCGACCGACTGGCCGCCGAGGTCGACCCGATGGTGCGAGCAGAGCTCGACCGCGACCTCGCGGTCCTGGAGGCGCCCGGGTGACGCACCACCTGCTCGTCACCAACGACTTCCCCCCCAAGACCGGCGGCATCCAGTCGTACCTCTGGGAGCTCTGGCGACGGCTGCCGTCGGACTCGACCACGGTGCTCACCACTCCTCACGTCGGGTCCGAGGCCTGGGACGCGGCCCAGCCCTTCCGCGTCGAACGCAGCCGTGAGCGGGTGCTGCTGCCGACGCCGTCGCTCCGTCGGCGCATCGATCGGTTGGCCGAGGAGGTCGACGCACGGATCGTGCTGCTCGACCCGGCCCTGCCGCTCGGGGTCCTCGGCCCGTCACTCGAGCGCCCGTACGGACTGGTCGTGCACGGCGCCGAGGTAGCCATCCCAGGTCGTCTGCCCCGTGTCGAGGGCGCTGCTCGGGCATGTCGTGCGAGGCGCCGCGCTGGTCGTCGCGGCCGGCGGCTATCCCGCGGCGGAGGCGGCCCGGGCGGCCGGCGCGAAGGCCGCCGTCCCCTCGGTGATCGTTCCGCCCGGCGTGGACACCCGACGCTTCCACCCGCTCGACGCCGAGCAGCGGGCCGCCACCCGCCTTCGGTTCGGTCTCGATCCCGCCGAGGTGGTGGTGCTCGGGCTGAGTCGGCTGGTTCCCCGCAAGGGGTTCGATCGGCTGATCGATGCCGTCGGCCGGCTCGCGTCCATCCGACCCGGACCTGGTGCTGGCCATCGCCGGCAGCGGACGCGACCGCGCCCGCCTCGAGCGCCGGGCGGCGCGCCGCGGCGCGCCGGTGCGGTTCCTCGGCCGGGTGTCCGACGACGACCTCCCGCTCGTCCACGGCGCAGCCGACGTGTTCGCCATGATCTGCCGCAACCGCTGGCTCGGCCTCGAGCAGGAAGGGTTCGGCATCGTGTTCCTCGAGGCGGCCGCGTGCCGGGGTGGCCCAGGTCGCCGGCGCGAGCGGTGGTTCGCACGAGGCGGTCGTCGACGGGGTCACCGGCGTGGTCGTGCGCCGCCCTCGATCGGCGGCGGAGGTGACCCGTGCCCTCGCCCCGCTGCTCGACCACCCCGAGCGCCGGGCCCGCCTCGGCGGCGCGGCGCGGGCCCGGGTGGTGGACGAGCTCACCTACGACGCGCTCGCCGGGCGACTGGCCGCGGCGATCGCCGCCGTGTGAGGCTGGCGTCCATGCCTCCTCGTCAGCAGAAGGACAAGCCTGGGCGGGCTGTCCCGGCGCACCGCGTCGGCCGCGAGCACGAGGTCCGCCCCGAGCCCGAGCTGCCCGACGACCCTGCAGCCGGACGGATCGTGCAGGCCTCCCTTGCCGGCACCGCGATCTTCGCCGTCACCGCCATACCTGCCGCGATCGCCCCGGACACCTTCGTGGGCGTCGCGGTGATCGTGTCGCTGGTGCTGTTCGCGATCGGCACGGTGGCCTTCGTGTGGGCCTACGCAGTGGCGGTCGGCCGCAGCCGCACCGACCTCATGGGCATCGGCGGTCTGTTCTTCCTCGCCGGGAGCGCCCCTCGGGTGGTGCAGCGGCGGTTGATCGCCAGTCTGGTGGCCGAGATCGTCATCGCCGGCGTGACCGCGTCGACCCGGGTCTACACGCCGCTCGCGTTCGGGGTGCTCGTACCTATGTACGGGCTGGGCCTCATGGGGCTGTGGGGCGCCCGGTTCGGCACCTTCCCACCTCGTCCGGCCGAGCCGAACTGATCCGGTAGGGTCGGCGGCCATGGCCGAACAGGCGAGAGAGCAGACCACGATCAACGCGACGGTCGAGCAGTGCTACCGCACCCTGATCGACTTCGAGACCTACCCCGAGTGGGCCGGTGACCTCAAGCAGGCCACGGTCGTCTCCTACGACGACGACGAACGGGCGCTGGTGGTCGAGTACCGCGCCGCAGCCATGGGCCGCAGCACCACCTACCGCCTGCAGTACGACTACGACCAGGCCCCCAACCGCCTGGGTTGGGAGCTGCTGAGCGGCGATCTCGAGCGCGAGCTCGACGGCCACTACGAGCTGTCCCAAGGGTCCGAGCCGGGCACGACCGACGTGGTCTACGAGCTCTCGGTCGATCTCATCGTGCCCATCCCTGGCTTCGTGAAGCGCCGGGCCGAGGCCCGCATCATCAAGACCGCGCTCTCCGAGCTGAAGGGTCGTGTCGAGGGCGTACCAGCCGTGCCCGATGCCGATGACGACGACTGACGCCCGGTAGGTGCGAGTCCTCCTCTTCACCGGCAAGGGAGGCGTGGGCAAGACGTCGGTCGCCGCGGCGACGGCGGTGCGGTGCGCCGACGCGGGACTGCGCACCCTCGTCATCTCCACCGATCCGGCGCACTCGCTGGCCGACAGCTTCGGGCTGCCGCTCGGGTCCGAGCCGACCGTCCTCGCGCCGAACCTGTCGGGCCAGCAGCTCGATGCGCAGGAGCGCATGGAGGAGTCCTGGGGCGAGATCCAGGACTGGCTGGTCGAGGTGTTCAACTGGGCCGGGGTCGAGGCCATCGAGGCCGAGGAGCTGGCGGTGGTGCCCGGCCTCGACGAGGTGTTCGCCCTGGGCGACATCAAGACCCACGCCGAATCGGGCGAGTGGGACGTGCTGGTCGTCGACTGCGCGCCGACGGCCGAGACCATCCGCCTGCTGAGCCTGCCCGACATCCTCGCCTGGTACATGGAGCGGGTCTTCCCGATGGGCCGGCGCATGAACCGCATGATCGGTCCCGTCCTCAGCCGGGTCACGAATCTCCCGGTGGCCGGTGACGAGGTGTTCGGCGCGTCGCGTCGGTTCTACGACCGCCTCGACGGGGTCAAGGAGCTGCTGGCCGACGCCGCGGTGACGAGCGTGCGGCTGGTGGTCAATCCCGAGCGGATGGTCATCGCCGAGGCTCGGCGCACCTACACGTACCTGTCGCTGTTCGGCTACCGGGTCGACGCGGTCGTGGCCAACCGGCTGTTGCCCGACGAGATCACCGACCCCTGGTTCGACCAGTGGAAGGCGGCCCACCGGGAGCACCTGGCCACCATCGAGGAGTCCTTCGCGCCGCTGCCGGTGCTGAAGGCCCGACTGGCCGGCGACGAGCTGATCGGTCTCGATCGCCTGCGGGCCTTCGCCCAGGAGGTCTACGGCCAGAGCGATGCCGCCGCCGTGCTGCACGACACCGATCCGTTGCGCATCAAGAAGAAGGACGACGGCTACGTCCTCACCCAGGAGCTGCCGTTCGCCGACCACGACGATCTCGAGGTCGGCCGCCGGGGCGACGAGCTGCTCGTCCGGATCGGTCCCTATCGTCGGGCCATCCTGCTGCCCGACTCGTTGCGACGCCGTGAGGTCACCGGGGCCAAGCTCCGCAAGGGCAAGCTGCGAGTATCCTTCGGACCCGCACCAGGAGGCAGCCGGTGACCGAACCCGATGGCATCGATGCCACATCCGCCGAAGGCCACGACGGCATCGACGACGGCGTCGAGCACCTGCAGGCCGCCGCGCACGAGATGATCGCGGCCGGCCGGGCGTTCCTCGATGCGGTCGAGGACGTGGTGCGCGACCGAGACGCGGTTGCCTCGGTGGTCGATGCCTTCGGCTCCATCGCCCACGCGGCCACCGAGGCCGCATCCCAGGCGGCGTCGCAGGCGTCACGGGTGGCGACGGGGCGCGACCGTTCCGGCGGCTCGTCGCGGGACGACGATGACGATCCGCCGTCACGAGTGCAGCACATCCGTGTGTCCTGAGTCGTTCGGCTCATTTCGGGAGGGTTCTCACGCAGGGCCCGGCATCGCTCTAGGCTCTTCCTCCACGATGTCGCTCACCTGCCCCTCGATCGAACCGATGGTCTCCCTACCATGAGGCTTCTCCAGCTACGACTCGATAGCGGCGACGAGCGACGCGCTCGACCTCCACCCGATGATGACGGTGGTGACCGGGCTCGACAGCGCCGGACGCGAGCGGGTCATCGATGCGGTCGCGGCCCTCCCGAAGGCCGCCGAGCCAGGGCTGGCCGGTCTGGTGGAGGCCCACGGCGTGCTGTTCGACCTGTCGGTCGAGACGCTTCAGCTGTTCGGCCTCGCCTCCGACCTCGACCCGATCATCCGTCGCACCGATCTACCCGGTATCACGGGCGACGAGCCGGTGGCCCGCCTGTCCACCGAGCAGTTCCTCACCACAACGGCCGAGGGCCGTTATCCCGACCTCGACGCCGCACGCGCCCGTCAACGCTCGGCCCGCGAGACGCTCTCGATCCTCCGTGAAGCCGCCGATCGGGCCCGCAGCGAGCACGCCGAAGCCGCGGCCCGCCTCCGCCAGGCCGCCACCGCGCTGGCCGACGCCGGCCGCCGTGAGGAGGCCGCCCGCGCCGGCGCCGCGCTCGACGAGGCCATGGGCCCGGCCGAGGACCGCGACGAGCTGGTCGCCACCGAGTCCGACCTGGTCGGCCAGCTCGAGCGGCTCGACCAGGGTCTCGAGGAGCTGTCCGGCCTCGACACCCGGCCGATCCAGGTCCTGCTCGACGCCATCCGCAACCCGGCCCCGGTCGAGCTCGTCCCGTCCGAGCGGGCTTCCGAGCTGGCCGACGAGTTCGTGACCCTCCAGAAGCAGGTCGACGACCTCGAGGCCCGGCTCGAGACCGAGGGTCGTGGCACCGCCGGCGCACTGGCGCGGCTCGAAGCGGCCCGGGTCGAGCTGGCGCGGCCGAGAAGGGCATGCAGAAGCCGAACCTCTCGCCGGCCGACGTCGAGGAGCTCGAAGCCGCGCACAAGGCCGTGCTCGAGATGCAGGACAAGGCCGGGGGGCGGGTCGGGCGCCGCGGCAACCAGAAGCGGCTCGAGGAGGCCCTGGCGGCCGAGCAGGTCGTGCTCGACCGGGTCGGCTTCCCCACCTGGAGCTCCTACGTGATGGGTGCGGGCCTGCTGGCCATCGACCCGATGGCCGAGCAGCGGCTCGAGCGGGCCCAGGCGCGAGATGGCCGCGTCCGAGGCCCACTGGGCCACGGTCGCCGAGATGATCGAGGCCGATCCCGAGCATCGGGCGCTGCTCGACCGGCTCGAAGCGGTCTACCTCGAGGCGTTCGACCTCCTCGGGGGCGACGACGAGCAGGCCGACCTCGAGTCGGCGCTCCGTTCGGTCCAGGTGCCCAAGCGCGAGGTCTCCACCGACGAGCTGGTCGACGCGCTCGGCGTACCAGCTCGAGCTGGTCGGCCTGAACCTCGGCACCGACTCGCCGGGCGTCGATCGCACGATCATGGCGGCCGAGGCGTTCCTGACCGAGGTGCAGGGCATCTCCGATCGAGTGGCCGAGCTCGAGGTCGAACGAGACCGGGTCCGGGTCGACCTGGCCGACTGCCGGGCCACGCTCGAACGGGTCGATGCCGTCGCCGCGGCCGACCCCCACCATCGATCTCACCGACTCGACCTCTGCCGCGGAAGCAGCGGCAGCCGACCCGATGCGCTGCGGGCCGAGCTCGATCAGGCCACCGAGGACGAGGCCGACTACGCCGACTCGCTCGAGGCCCGGTTGGCCCTGGTCGACGCGGCCACCCAGGTCGAGGCCGTCGCGTCGAGCCGCCTCATGAAGCTCGCCGCCACGCTGGCCGAGACGGCCGCGGCCGAGCCGGGCGGCCCCGAGCGGCCGGCCCGAGAGCGACCCCGACTTCGATGTCGACGCCGAGCCGGCGGCGCCCGAGGCCATCGAGTTCTACCTCCTGGCCCGGCTGGCGGCGCAGCGGTCGGTGTCCTACGCCGGCTCGGTGCCGATGGTCATCGACGACGCCTTCCTCGGACTCGACGCCGACGAGACCCGGTCGCTGCTCGGCAAGCTCGAGCGGATGTCGGAGTCGGTGCAGATCATCTACCTCAGCGACGACCCGACGGTCATCGAGTGGGCTCGTCGGTCGGGTTCGAGCCGAGCCGCCGTCGTCTCGCCGACCCGCGAGTTCGCCTGAGCGCAGCACGAGCTGTCGGCCTCGCGCGGGCCTGAGCGACGGGTGGACGGCTCCACTAGCATCCGGGCACAACCGACGAGCCCCTTGGGGGCCCGACCCGTGGAGGTGCCGTGGCCGTCATCACCGAGGCTGCCATCCGCGAGCTGGCCGCGTTCCGGGGGCAGGAGGCGCCGGTCACGACCTGCTACCTCGACGTCGACGGCCGCCGGCTCAGCCGGCACCGGGACTACGAGCAGGAGCTCGAGCGGCTGCTGCCGTCGGCGCGCGGCGCAGGCGAACGGCACCGCATCGGTGAGCCGAGCGACCTCCGGCGCATCGAGGACTACGTCAAGGGCGGGATTCGATCGGGCGACCACGCGTGGGCTGGCCATCTTCTCGTGCTCGGCCCACGACCTCTGGGAGGTCGTGCCGCTGCCGGTGCCCGGTGCGCAGCCGAGTGGTCGATCAACCGGCGCCCGGCGGTGGCGCAGCTCGAGTCGGTGGTCCAGGAGTTCGAGCGCATCGGCGTGCTGCTCGTCGACAGGCAGCGGGCCCGGCATGTTCGTGTTCGAGCTCGGCGAGCTGGTCGACCGCACCGAGCTGTTCGACGAGCTGCCCCGCGACTACGACGAGCGCGGCCACAGCGACCAGGGCGACGTCGAGCCGGCCACGTCGACGCGCTGGCCGCAGCAGCACCTGCGCCACGCCGCCGACGTCGCGTTCCACGTGTTCCAGGACCAGGGCGTTCGAGCACCTCACCGTCGGCGCGCCCGACGGCATCGGCCGCGGGCTCGAGGCGTCCCTGCACCCGTACCTGCGCGAGCGGCTGTGCGGCCGCATCGACGTCGGCGTCGGCGCCGGACCTCGAGCGACATCCGCGAGGCCGCGCTCGACGTCGAGAGCGAGGTCGAGCGCCAGCGCGAGGCCGTGGCGGTCGAGCGGCTGCGCGACGCGATCGGCCACCGGCCAGCAGGCGCGTCGCCGGCCTGGCCGCGTCGCTGCAGGCCCTGCTCGAGCGCCGGGTCGAGCAGCTGCTCGTGTCCGACGGCTTCGGCGAGTCGGGCTGGCGCTGCGGCAGCTGCGGCCACCTCGGCGCTCGTCGGCCGGGCGTGCCCCGGCGTGCTCGAGCCAGATGCAGCCGGTCGAGGACATCGTCGAGGAGGCGGTCGAGGATCGCCCTGGCCCAGTCGTGCCACGTCGAGGTCTGCGTCGACAACGCCGACCTCGACGTCATGGGACGCATCGGCGCCCTCCTGCGCTACTGAGCCGTCCTCCGCATCGGCAGCTCGGGCACGCCGTGACTCGGCCCGATGACCGAACCGCTCGTCGCCGGCACTCGACCTCGGCGGCACCAAGATCCTCGGGCGGTCGTGATCGATCCCGCGCGATCCGCTGCGCACGCTGTGCTCGCAGCGGGTCGACACGCCACGAGGCGCCGACGCGCATCGTGGCCGCCATGGCCGGCGCTGGTCGCCGAGCTCCGTGCCGACGCTGCCCGCGTGCGATCGGGCGACGTGGCCGCGCGTCGGCGTCGGGCGTGGCCGGTCTGGTCGACACGCGCCGGCGTGCTGCGCTTCGCGCCGAACCTGCCCGGCGTGCGTCGACCTCGACGTGCGCGCCGACGCTGGCGGCGGCGACGGGCCTGCCGGTGGTCGGTCGACAACGACGCCAACGTGCGCCACCGTGGCCGAGCACCGGGTCGGCGCCGGCGCCGGCGCCGACGACATGCGTGCTGGTCACGCTGGGCACCGGCATCGGCGGCGGCCTCGTCGTCGGGCGGCGTGCTCAGCGGGGCGCCGCCGGGTTCGCCGGCGAGCCGGGCCACATGGTCGTCGACCCGAACGGCCCGCCCTGCCCGTGCGGCCGGCGCGGGTGCTGGGAGCGCTACGCCTCGGGCAGCGGGCTCGGCCGCCTCGCCCGCGACGCGGCCGCAGGCCGGGCGGGCCGACGCGTCGTGGCGCTGGCCGGCGGCGACCCCGAGGCGGTGCGGGGCGAGCACGTGACCCGGGCCGCGCTCGAGGGCGACCCGGAGGCCCTCGAGCGTCATGCGCGAGTTCGCCTGGTGGGTGGCGCTCGGGCGTCGCCAACCTGGTGAACATGCTCGATCCCGAGGTGGTGGTCATCGGCGGCGGGCTGGCCGAGGCCGGCGAGCTGCTGCTCGCCCCGACCCGCGAGGCGTACGCCGACGCTCGTGCTGGCCCACGACCACCGGCCGCCGGTCCGCATCGTGCGGCGCCGAGCTGGGCGCCGATGCCGGGGCCATCGGCGCGGCGCTGCTGGCCCGCGACCTGCTCGGTCGTGCCGGCGGCCTGAACCCGGTTCCGGGCCGCGGGACGCAGCCGGAGCTACCGTGGCCGCCATGGAGTTCCGCCGGATCAACTCGCTGCCGCCGTACGTCTTCACCATCATCGACTCGCTGAAGGTCGAGGCCCGCCGAGCCGGCATCGACGTCATCGACCTGGGGTTCGGCAACCCCGACCTGCCCTCGCCCGACATCGCCGTCGACAAGCTGACCGAGGCGGTGCACAACCCCCGCAACCACCGCTACTCGTCGAGCCGGGGCATCCCCAAGCTGCGCCAGGCGGTCGCCGACCTCTACCTGCGCCGCTTCGGGGTCGACGCTCGACCCCGACACCGAGGTCATCAACACCATCGGGGCCAAGGAGGGCTTCTCCCACCTGATGTGGACGCTGCTGCAGCCCGGCGACGCCGCGCTCGTGCCGTCGCCGTCCTACCCGATCCACATCTACGGCCCGCTGCTTCGCCGGCGCCGACATCCGCGAGATCGCCGCTCGGCACCGGCGGCGACGACTTCTTCGACAGCCTCACGGAGGCGTGGGAGTACTCGTGGCCCAAGCCCCGGGTCATCGTGATGTCGTTCCCGCACAACCCCACCACCACCTGCGTCGACCTCGACTTCATGCAGAAGGTGGTCGACTTCGCCCGGGAGAAGGAGGTCGTGGTCGTCCACGACAACGCCTACGCCGACCTCGGCTTCGACGGCTACTCGCCGCCGTCGATCCTGCAGGCCGAGGGGGCCAAGGAGGTCGCCGTCGAGCTGTACTCGATGACCAAGTCGTTCTCGATGGCCGGCTGGCGGGTGGCCTTCATGGTCGGCAACGCCGAGGTCGTCGCGCGCGCTGGCCAAGCTCAAGAGCTACCTCGACTACGGCACGTTCCAGCCGATCCAGATCGCGGCCACGGTCACGCTCAACGAGGCGCCCGAGCTACCCGAAGGTGGTCAACGAGATCTACCAGGCCCGCCGCGACGCGCTCTGCGGCGGGCTGCAACCGCATCGGCTGGGAGGTCGAGCCGCCCCAGGGCACGATGTTCGTCTGGGCGCCCGATCCCCGAGCCCTACCGCGAGATGGGCTCGGTCGAGTTCGCCAAGTATGCTGGTGACCGAGGCGCAGGTGGCGGTGTCGCCCGGGCGTCGGCTTCGGGCCCGGCGGCGAGGGCTACGTGCGCTTCGCCCTCATCGAGAACGAGCAGCGCACCACCCAGGCCGTCCGCAACCTCCGCCGGGCCCTCGACAAGCTCGAGGTCTAGACCCGGGTTTCAGCTCAGCAGTGACGTAGGGGGCGAAGCGGGCGCGGTCGTCGGGACCGAGGCGGCTGGGGCTTGCCCGTGTCGGTGCGCACGAACAGCCCCCGCTGGACTGCGGTGGCGGCCAGTCGCTCGCCGCTGGTGATGGCGAACTCGAGCGTGGCCGACGCCGCCCGCAGCTCGGTGAGCCAGAGCGAGATGTGCACCGGGTCACCGAGCACCAGCGGGCTGCGGTAGTCGATCTCGGTGCGGATCAGCACGGGTGCCACGCCCCGGTGGAGCAGATCGGGAGTGGGGATGCCGATGTCGATCAGCAGCTGCAGCCGGGCGATCTCCAGCCAGCGGATGTAGGTGATGTTGCTGACGTGCGCGGCGAAGTCGATGTCGAACGTGTAGATCTCGAGGTCGAGCTCGACAGTCCGATGCGGAGCGGTCCGCCTCACGCGGGAGCGGTGGCGATCGGGACGAGCAGGCCTTCGAGGCAGAACGCCACGGCCGCGTCGGCCACGTCGGGCCAGTCGTCGCCCCGCTCGTGGACGAACCGGCGGGCGAGCTGCGAGCTGACCCCGAGGATCGCGTGGGCGTAGAGCTCGGGATCGCCGATCGCGGATCTCGCCGCGGTCCATGCCGTCCTGCACGTGGCGCATGGCGTCGGCCACCGCGATCTCCTGGCCCTTGCGCAGCGCCGGGGCGAACCGCTCCTCGGTGGCCGCGAAGGCGAACAGGTTGAACAGCTCCTGGTGCTCGCTCGACCACCGCATCGACGCCTGGAGCCCGAGCTCGATGCGTCGGACCGGATCGTCGACGCCGTCGATGGCCTGCTGCTGGGCCCGGCGCAGGTCCTGCTGGGCCTCGCGGAGGATCTCGAAGAAGAGCTCCTCCTTGCTGGAGAAGTACCAGTAGAAGACGCCCTTGCCGACGCCGAGCCCCTGCACGATCTCGGCGACCGACGTCGGGTGGTAGCCCTTCTCGGCGAACCGGGTGGCCGCGAAGTCCATCAGCTGCTGGCGCCGCTCCCGGCCCCGCTGGGTCAGGCGTCGGTTCATGGGCCGGAACGCTAGCTGTCTCTTGACCGCGCGGTCAAGATCCCCCCGCTGGGCGGCTCCGGCAGCCGGCTCGTTGGATGGGTGACCACCCGGTCATCTGATGATCGCGTGCCAGAAACATGGCGTTCATCCGCGATCCGTAGCGTCGTGGCATGACCTTGACCTACATCCTGCGAGTGTGGCTGCCGGATCGTCCCGGCGCGCTGGGCCAGGTGGCCAGCCGGGTGGGCGCGGTCGGCGGCGACGTGGTGGGCATCGACATCCTCGAGCGTGGCGCCGGCCGGGCCATCGACGAGCTCGTCGTCGAGCTTCCCGGCGATCGACCTGGTCGACCTGCTCATCGCCGAGATGCAGCAGGTCGACGGCGTCGACGTCGAGTCCATCACGCCGGCGGCGGACTCGCTGCGCGACCCCCGGCTCGACGCGCTCGAGACGGCGGCCATCCTCGTGGGCGCCTCGACCCGATCGAGTGCCCTCGAGGAGCTGTGCATCCACTCGGTGCGCACGATCGGCGCCGCGTGGTCGGTGGTCGTCGAGCTCGAGGGCACCGAGATCGTGGCCCAGGAGGGCGACGCCCCGGCGGTGCCGTGGCTGGTGGCCTTCGTGCCGGCAGCCAGTCGTCGGCCAAGGTGGCCGGCGGCGACAGCGGTCCCGACGACGTGATCTGGGCCCCGCTGCCCGGGACGGGCATGGCGCTCGTGCTCGGCCGCGAGGGCACCCCGTTCCATGCTCGGGAGCGGCGCCAGGCGGCAGCGCTGGCCCGGATCGTCGACACCCGATTTCGCGAGCTGACCCACATCGAGGCCCGCCGCCTCCACCCGTCCTGCCGCTGAGCTCGACTGTCGCGAGCCTCGGCCCAGCCCTCGGACCGCTCGACCGCTCGGCGCCAGCGGGCGTAGGCCTCGTCGGCGGCGGCCGGGTCGGCCGCCGGCTCGACCCGGGTGTCGAGCACCCAGTTGGCCGAGATGTCCGCGGTCGAGCCCCAGAACCCCTCGGCCAGGCCGGCCAGGTAGGCCGCGCCGAGCGCGGTGGTCTCGGGGACGGTCGGGCCGGCTCACCGGCACCTGCAGCTGGTCGGCCTGGAGCTGCAGCAGCAGGTGCATGGCCGACGCACCGCCGTCGGCGCGCAGCTCGAGCACCTGCCGGCCCGACGCGGCGGACATGGCCTCGACCACGTCGCGGGTCTGGAACGCCATGGCCTCGACCACGGCCCGGGCCAGGTGGGCCCGGCCGGTGCCCCGGGTGATGCCCAGCAGCGTGCCGCGGGCGTAGGGATCCCACCACGGGCTGCCGAGGCCGGTGAAGGCCGGGACGAGCACGACGCCCTCGCTGTCGGGGATCGAGGCGGCCAGGGGCTCGATCTCGGCCGCATCGGCGATGATGCCCAGCCCGTCGCGCAGCCACTGCACGGCCGCGCCGGTGACGAAGATGGCGCCCTCGAGGGCGTAGTGCGTGACCGCGGGCGAGCCGGGCGCGCCTCCCAGGGCCTCACCGGGAAGCGTCCACGCCACGGTGGTGAGCAGGCCGTCGACCGGGTCGGGGCACTGCTCGCCGACGTTCATGAGCACGAACGAGCCGGTGCCGTAGGTGTTCTTCGTCATGCCCGGTTCGAAGCAGGCCTGGCCGAACAGCGCCGCCTGCTGGTCGCCGCCGATCCCGCTGATCGGGATGCCGCCCCCGACGCCGACCGTGCCCTCCGCGGTCACTCCGAAGCGGCCGCTCGACGGCCGCACCTCGCCGAGCATCTCGGCCGGCACGCCGAACAGGTCGCACAGCTCGGTCGACCAGGCCATGGCCCGGATGTCGAACAGCATCGTGCGGCTGGCGTTGGAGACGTCGGTGGCGTGCACTTTCCCGCCCGTGAGGTTCCAGAGCAGCCACGAGTCGATGGTGCCGAAGGCCAGGTGCGGCCCGGCCTCGACGCCGCCCGTCGGTCAGCAGCCACTCGAGCTTGGTCGCCGAGAAGTACGGGTCGAGCACCAGGCCGGTCGTGGCCCGCACCAGCGGCAGGTGCCCGGCCTCGCGGAGCTCGTCGCAGCGCGCCGCGGTGCGCCGGTCCTGCCACACGATGGCCCGGTGCACCGGCTGGCCCGTGCGCCGGTCCCACACGACCGTGGTCTCGCGCTGGTCGGTGATGCCGATGGCGGCCACGCTCCGGCGGTCGCGGGCGAGCGCAGTGCCCACCTCGGCCAGGGTCTGCTGCACGAACTGCCAGATCTCCGTGGCGTCGTGCTCGACCCAGCCCGGGTCGCGGGAAGTACTGGGGGAACTCGCGGTAGGCCGACGCGACGACGGAGCCCGAACGGTCGAACGCCGTCGACCGCACCCCGGTGGTGCCCGCATCGATGGCGATCACGACGGTCATGGCGCCCGAGGCTACGCAACCCGGCTCACCGGAGCGGATCAGTAGGGTGAGCGCCGATCAGGGCCGTCGACGCTCGAGGAGACCGAAATGCGGGTTGCCATGCTCACCGGGGGTGGGGACTGCCCCGGCCTGAACGCCGTGATCCGGGCCGTGGTCCGCAAGGGCGAGCGGCAGTTCGGCGACGAGCTGCTCGGCTTCCTCGACGGCTGGCGAGGGGTGATCGACGGCGAGACCCGACCGCTCGACGTGCATGCCGATGCGGGGCACCCTGCCGCGGGGCGGCACCGTGCTCGGCTCGTCGCGCACCAACCCGTTCAAGATCGACGGCGGTGTCGATGCCTGCCGGGCCTCGCTCGAGCGGCTCGGCATCGACGCCCTGATCGCCATCGGTGGCGACGACACGCTGGGCGTGGCCGACAAGCTGGCGGCCGACGGCGTGCCGGTGGTCGGCGTGCCCAAGACCATCGACAACGACCTGAGCGCCACCGAGATGACCTTCGGCTTCGACACCGCGGTGCAGATCGCCACCGAGGCCATCGACCGGCTGCACACCACCGCCGAGTCCCACCACCGGGTGATGGTCTGCGAGGTCATGGGCCGCCACGCCGGGCACATCGCCGTGTGGTCGGGCATCGCCGGGGGAGCGACCATGATCCTCATCCCCGAGGAGCCGTTCGACATCGAGGCGGTGTGCGAGGCGCTGGTCCGTCGCCACGACCTCGGGCAACTACGCGTCGATCGTCGTCGTGGCCGAGGGCGCCACGCCCAAGGAGGGCACGATGGCGACGGTGTCGGGCGAGGTCGACCAGTTCGGCCACGTCCGGCTGGGCGGCATCGGCCAGCAGCTCGCCGAGCAGATCGAGGCCCGCACCGGCTACGAGACGCGCATGACGATCCTCGGCCACGTCCAGCGGGGCGGCACACCGACCGCCTTCGACCGGGTGCTGGCCACCCGCTTCGGGGTGGCCGCCATCGACGCCGTCCACGACGGGGCCTTCGGCACGATGATGGCGCTCCAGGCGGGCGAGATCGTGCGGGTGCCGCTGGGCGCCGGCGTCGGGAAGCCCAAGCTCGTCGATCCTGCGCTGTACCACGGGGTCGCCGAGGTGTTCTTCGCCGGTTGACCGGCCGGATCGGCCCGAGATCAGCCCGATATCAGCTCGAGATCAGCCCGAGATCAGCCCGAGATCAGGCTGGGGTAGTCACCGGGGGTGATCACCTGGCCGACCTCGGACGCGTGGGTCTCGAGCGACACCGACGCAGGCTCACCGTCGATCCAGAAGCGCACGCCGTTGATGCCGTCGAGGGCCGTCGCGGTGAAGACGATCTGGGCCACGGCCAGCCGCTGGCGGGTCGATTCGACCTGACCGAGGGCGGACAGGTCGAGGTCGAGCACGTTCCCGTCGACCTTCGCGTCGAGCACCTGGGTGTCCGGCGGGATCGTGTTGGTGAGGTCGCTGCCGCTGCCGCTGGTCGTCGCCTGCTGGACGATCAGCTGCTCGATGGCCAGGCGCGGCAGGTCGGCCAGGTCCACCACGTTGACGATGTCCGCGTCGATCGAGGAGAGCTTCTGGGTCGTCGCCCTCGGAGGACACGAGGAAGAGCTCGACGGTGCGCTGCAGGCCTCCCGTGTTCGTGGGTGCGGTCGTGGTGGTGGCCGGCTCGACCAGCGACGGCGGGAGCACGTCGGGGTCGATCGGGCGGGCGGTCGCCTCGGTGGGGATGCCGCACGCGGCGGCGGACAGCGCCAGCGTGAGCACGCCGAGCAGGCCGAGGACGATCTTGGTTGTGCGGTTCACGGGGCGAGTTCCTCCTCGGCGGCGGGTTGGGCGCTGTCAGGTGTCTCGGGTGCCGACTGGTCGACCAGGCCCTCGTCCTCGTCGAACTCCAGCGGCACGACCGGGAGCTCGACGACGAAGCGGGCACCGTGGCGGCCGTCGCGCCGACCCTCGACCCAGACCCGGCCGTTGTGCAGGCGCATGTGCTCGTCGACGAGCGCGAGACCGAGGCCGACGCCGCTGTCGCTGGCCCGGTTGCCGCCCTCGCTGCCGCGGGAGAAGCGGTCGAAGATGACCTCGCGCTCGGCCTCGGCCACGCCGTTGCCCTCGTCCTCGATGGCGATCTGCACATCGTCGTCCGAGCAGCTCGATGTTCACGGTCGGTCGCGCCGCCGGCGTACTTGTCGGCGTTGTCGAGCAGGTTGGCCAGCACCCGGGCGAAGCGACGCTTGTCGACCCGGACGACCACGGTGCTGACCTCGTCGTCGTAGCGGACGGGCACACCGCCGCCCCCGAGCACGCTGACCGCCTGGATGACCATCTCGGCGACCAGCACCTCCTCGAGGTGCAGCTTGATGGCCCCGGCGTCGAAGCGGGAGATCTCGAGCAGGTCCTCGACGAGCTGCTGGAAGCGGTCGACGTCGGCCGACAGCAGGTCGAGCGCGGTCTGGGCCCGGTCGGGCATCTCCTCGCGGCTGTTCTCCAGCACCTCGACCGACGCGGCCAGCGTCATCAGCGGCGAGCGCAGCTCGTGGCTGACCTCGGACGCGAACCGGGCGTCGCGGTCGACCCGGTCCTCGAGGGCCTGGGCCATGTGGTTGAACGGTACGGCCAGCACGTCGAGGTCGGGGTCGTCGCCGACCGTGAGGCGGGTGTCGAGCCGCCCGCCGGCGATGGCCTCGGCCGCGGTGCCGACGTCGAGCAGCGGGGCCAGGGCCCGCCGGGCCGCCCACCAGCCGAGCAGGCCGCCGGCCACCGTGGTGATGACCGAGGCCCCGATCAGGGTGATGGCCAGGTTCTCGAGGGTCCGTTGGGCCTCGGCCAGCGACACCGCCTCGAAGTAGGCCGTGCCGGGCCCGGCCGCTTGATGGGCACGCCCACCGCGATGTAGGGCTCGCCGTCGTGGATGAAGCGCATGCGGGCCGGGTTGCCCGCGGCCACCTGGTCGCGCAGCGACTGGGGGAGCGCGTCGCGGTCGAAGTCGACCGGGTTCTTCGAGCTCCAGCTGTCCATCGTACTCGATGCACGGGTTGCGCGCCCTCGGGGGTGGGGAGCGAGCCGATGAGGCTCTCGATGTCCTTGTCGGACTTGAGGCTCCAGCTGTTGACCAGGGTGGCGTTCAAGAACGCCCGCGCCACTGCGGTGTCCTCGTGCTGCTTCACCAGGTTCTCGCGGGTCAGCCCGAAGGTGGTCACGGCGAGGAACGCCGACAGCAGAGCGGCGCCGAGCGCGTAGGTGAGCGTGAGCCGGGCCCGGAGTCCGAGGCGCCGGAGAGGTGGGTGTCGCCGAAGGCGCACGGAGTGTTCCTGGGTCAGGTCTGGAGCTTGTAGCCCAGCCCACGCACCGTCACGACGTGACGGGGGTTGGCCGGGTCGGCTTCGATCTTGGTGCGCAGCCGACGGATGTGGACGTCGACCAGGCGACCGTCGCCGAAGTAACCGTAGCCCCAGACCCGCTCGAGCAGGACCTCGCGGCTGAACACCCGACCGGGGCTCGACGCCAGCTCGACGAGCAGGCGGAACTCGGTCTTGGTGAGGTGGACCTCGGCCCCGTCGCGCAGCACCATGCCCTCGTCGGGGATGATCTCGAGGTCGCCGAACTTGAGGTGGGCGATGGTGGGATCGGTGGTGCGGGCCCGTCGCAGCAGCGCCCGGATGCGGGCCGACAGCTCCTTCGGGGCGAAGGGCTTGGTGAGGTAGTCGTCGGCTCCGGCCTCGAGCCCGGCCACCACGTCGTGGGTGTCGGCCCGGGCGGTGACCATGACGATCGGGACGTCGCTCGTGCGGCGGATCGAGCGGCAGACCTCGAAGCCGTCGATGCCCGGGAGCATGATGTCGATCAGCACGACGTCGGTGGGGTGGCGGTTGAAGGAGTCGAGGGCGTCCTCGCCGTTGTCGGCCTCCTCGACGGTCCAGCCCTCGTCCTCGAGGGCCATCTTGACCGCCGTGCGGATGCGTTCGTCGTCTTCGACGGCCAGGATGCGGGTACCCACCGCCCCATCGTGCCCGATCGCAGCTCGGAAATGGCCGATACCCGTCAGATGCAGCTGATTTGCGTCGAGCTGTGACCGACCTCGCGGTCAGGTTCGCCAGAACTCGGCGGTCAGCTGCGGTCCGCGCCGGCGGTCAGCAGCACGTCGACGAGGGGCTCCAGGAGGGCCGGGGGCGCGGCCACGATCGACAGGCCGGACGGCGGCCCGCCGTGCAGGTTCTGCACCAGGGCGCCGGCCTCGCGGGCGATCAGCGTGCCGGCCGCCATGTCCCAGGGCGCCAGGCCGAGCTCGACGTACGCGTCGACCCGCCCGCAGCCCACCGAGCAGAGGTCGAGTGCGGCGGATCCGACCCGACGGATGTCGCGGACCCGATCGATCATGCCGGCGATCACCCCGGCCTGGCGGACCCGCCGGTCGGGGTCGTAGGAGAACCCGGTGGCCAGCAGGGCCTGGCCGAGGTCCGTCGCGGTCGAGCAGGTGATCGGTCGGCCGTTGCGCGTGCTCCCGTGCCCGAGCGAGGCCCGGAACACGTCGTCGAGCACGGGATCGATCACGACCCCGGCGAGCAGCTCTCCACGCTGCACCCCGTCGTCGACCGTCGACGGATCGACGCGCTCGGCCGCGATCGACACCGAGAACCCCGGGTGGCCGTACAGGTAGTTGGTGGTGCCGTCGAGCGGATCGATCACCCATCGGATGCCGCTCGTCCCGGGCGCGCGGCCCCCTCTTCCCCGAGGAGGCCGTCGTGGGGGCGGGCCGCCAGCAACGCCTCGACGATCAGGTGCTCGGACGCTCGGTCGATCTCGGTGACCATGTCGGTACCGCTCGACTTGGTGGTCACCGACGTCCGCTCGCGTCCGAGCCCGTCGAGCAGCAGGCTCGCGGCCCGGCGGCCGACCTCCTCGGCCAGATCGGCGAGGTCGCGCGGGTCGACGGGGTCGAGGGTGGTCATGGGGCCATCTTGGCCGCTTGTACGGTGTCGCCGTGCAACGGGTCCTCGCGGTCTACGCCCACCCCGACGATCCCGAGGTCTCGTGCGCCGGGACGTTGGCCCGGTGGGCCGACGAGGGCGCCGAGGTGCACCTCGTGATCTGCGCCAGCGGTGACAAGGGCAGCAACGACCCCGACGTCGACCCGGTCGAGCTCACCCGCCTGCGGGGCGCCGAGGCCGAAGCGGCGGCGGCGGTGCTCGGCCTCACCAGCCACGAGAACCTCGGTCTGCCCGACGGAGAGGTCGACAACACGCTCGAGCTGCGGGCCCGACTGGTCGAGCGCATCCGCGCGGTGCGACCCGACGTGGTGGTGTCGTGCGATCCGACGGCGGTGTTCTTCGGTAGCCGATACGTCAACCACCACGACCATCGCGGCGTCGGGTTCGCCGTGCTCGACGCGTGCGCTCCGGCCGCCTCCAGCCCCCTCTACTTCCCCGAGGCCGGAGCGCCGCACCGGGTGTCGACGATCTACCTCTCGGGCACCCTGCAGCCCGACACCTGGGAGGACATCGGCTCGACCCTCGATCGCAAGGTGGAAGCGCTGCGCTGCCATCGCACCCAGGTCGGTGACGACCTCGAGCTGGTCGGCGAGGTGGTGCGCCGGCGGGCCGCCTCGGCGGGAGCGGAGGCCGGGATGGTCCACGCCGAGTCGTTCCGCGTGCTCGGTCTCTGAACGGCCGGCCGAGCGCACGGACGAGGGCGGGTCCGCTACGTTGTCCCGCACACACGACTGAAGGGGTGGCTGTGAACGCTCGAGGAACTGGGACTCGGTATCTCCTGGCGGCACTGGTTGCCACCGCGCTGGCGATCGGGGCGATGGGCTGCAGCTCGGATTCGAAGTCGGACAACAGCTCGACCACCCAGGCCGGCCCGACGGCGACCCGCACGGACACGGGCACGAGCGAGGCAGACCTGAAGAAGGCGGCAGGCGCGCTGGCGGCTCTCAGCCTGCGGTCCGGGGCCGACTCGTATGCCTACCTGTCGGGCAGCTGCCAGGAGAAGTTCTCGAGCACCGAGTGGGCGACCAACATGCGCCAGATCGTCGAGGGGATCGCCGCCGCGCTGCCGGCCGTGGCCACCGCGAAGGTGGGCGACGTCACCGTCCGCAGCGTGACCCCGGTGTCGGGCGAGGCCCAGGTGGTCATCCTCGACGCCAGCGGCGCCCCGCTCATCGGGGCCGACAAGGCCGCGTGGAGCGACTGGGTCGTCGAGGACGGCAAGTGGGTCACCAACACCTGCGCGTCGGCGAAGGACCTGCTCACCGGCGGCTGACCCAGCCGGCCGTCCGTCAGCGCACCCGGGGTCGCTTCGCCGGCGGGATGGCCGGCCGTTCGGGGCCGGTGGGACGACGTTGGACCGTGCGCCACTCGCCCATGGCCCTCAGGGCCAGCACCACCACCACGGCCACGCCGCCCGCGCCGATCAGTGCGCCCACCAGGGCACCGATGGCGTCGGCCGTGCCGCAATCGCCGGTGCACTGCAGGTCGGTGAAGCCCCAGCCGATGAACGCACCGATGGCGCCCGACACGACGATGGCCGCGAACCCGAGGGCTCGGGCCGTGACCGACGGCAGTGCCGTGGGTGGGCGCTCGGACGCTGCGGTGCCGGGTCGATCGGTCGGGTCAGGAGACATCGCCCGACATCGTACGGTGCCATCTGGCGAGGTGGTGCCCGCTGCCAGGGGTTGAGCCCTAGAGTGACCGCCCGTGAAGACCTTGGTCGTGCTCCCCACCTACAACGAGGCCGAGAACATCGAGATCGTCCTCGATCTGATCAGGAAGCACACGCCGCTGGTCAACGTGCTCGTCGTCGACGACGGCAGCCCGGACGGCACCGCCGACCTGGCCGAGAAGTGGGGCGCCGAGCACGGCGCGGTCGATGTCCTGCGGCGAGCCGAGAAGTCAGGGCTGGGTTCGGCCTACCGGGCCGGTTTCACCTGGGGTCTCGCGCAGGGGTTCGAGATCCTCATCGAGATGGACTCTGACCTCCAGCACGACCCGGCCATGCTGCCGGCGCTGATCCACGCCGTCGAGGACGGCGCCGACCTGGCCATCGGGTCGCGCTACGTGCCCGGCGGGGCCCTTCCCGGCTGGAAGTGGTCGAGGCGGTTCATCTCCCAGGGCGGCAACATCTACGCGGCGATGGTCCTCGGCCTGCACGTACGTGACCTGACCGCGGGCTTTCGGGCCTACGCGGCTTCGGCCATCGAGAAGATCGCGCTCGATCACGTCAAGGCCGACGGCTACGGCTTCCAGATCGAGATGGCCTACGCGGTGGCCAACAACGCGGGGCGCATCGTCGAGGTGCCGATCACCTTCGGCAAGCGCGAGCGGGGCGCGTCCAAGATGTCCTCGATCATCGTGTTCGAGGCACTGGCCATGGTCACCTGGTGGGGCATCCGGGACCGCGTGCTGCACCGTCACCAGGTGCGGCCCACCAGCCGGGTCGCTGCCGGTCACAGCTGAGGCACACTACGGGGATGCGTGACTGGCTCGTCGCAGGCGCCCTGATCGAAGGACCCGGGGGGCTCCTGCTCGTCGAGAACCGCCGGCGCAACGGCTCGGTCGACTGGTCGCCTCCCGGCGGGGTGATCGACGAGGGCGAAGAGGTGCTCGTCGGCCTCGAGCGCGAGGTCGTCGAGGAGACCGGTCTGGTCGTCACGGCCTGGTCCGACCCGGTCTACGAGATCGACGTGTTCGCTCCCGACCTGGGCTGGCGCCTGCGGGTCGAGGCCTTCCGCGCGCTCGAGTGGTCCGGCGAGCTGGTCATCGACGATCCCGACGGCATCGTCATCGATGCCCGCTTCGTGTCGGTCGAGCGGTGCGGCGAGCACCTTGGCGGCGGGCACCGTTGGGTGGGCGAGCCGCTGGGGGAGTGGCTCGCCGACCGATGGGAGGGTCGGCGGTCGTTCGGCTACCACGTCGCGGGGGACGACCCGTCGACGTTCGCGATCACCCGGACGTGAACGAACCGCCGGGCATCCTGCACGTCGACATGGACGCCTTCTTCGTGTCGGTCGAGCTGCTCGACCAGCCCGAGCTGCGGGGCCGACCCGTGATCGTGGGCGGTGCGGGCGACCGGGGGGTGGTGGCTGCGGCGTCGTACGAGGCCCGGGCCTTCGGTGTGTTCTCGGCCATGCCGTCGGTGCGAGCCCGCCGCCTGTGCCCCCAGGCCGTGTTCCTCCCCGGCCACCACGCCCGCTACAGCGAGGTCAGCTCCCGGGTCATGGCGATCTTCGGGTCCTTCACCCCGCTGGTCGAGCCGATCTCGCTCGACGAGGCGTTCCTCGACGTGCGACAGGGCTCGTCGCCTCCACGGTCCGGCGCCCGAGATCGCCCGGCGCATCCGGTCGCGGGTGCTCGACGAGGAGGGACTGACCTGCTCGGTCGGGGTGGCCCCGTCGAAGTTCGTGGCCAAGCTGGCCTCGGAGGCCGCCAAGCCGAAGGCTTCGGTCCAGGGTCCGCTGCCCGGCCTCGGGGTCAAGGTGGTCGGGGTCGACGAGGTGCTCGCCTTCCTGCACCCGCTGCCGGTGCAGGCCCTGTGGGGCGTCGGGCCGGCCACGCTGGCCCGACTCGAGCGCCTCGGCATCGCGACGGTCGGTGACCTGGCGGCCATGTCGCTTGCCGATGCTCACCAGTGTGCTCGGCCAGGCCTCGGGTCGGCACCTGCACGCACTGGCCAACGGGATCGACGACCGGGCCGTCGAGCCCGACCGTCAGACCAAGTCGATCGGCCACGAGGAGACCTTCCCCCGCGACCACCACTCGCATCGCACACTCGAGCGCGAGCTCGTGCGGCTGGGGGACTCCGTGGGTGCCCGGCTGCGGGCACACGGCGTGGCCGGCCGGACCGTCACCCTCAAGGTGCGCTTCCACGACTTCCGCACCATCACCCGGTCGACGACCCTGGCCGGCCCACCGATTCGGCTTCGACCATCGTGGGCGCGGCCAAGGAGCTGCTGTCGGCGCTCGACCCCCGCCCCGGTGTCCGCCTGATCGGTGTGAGCGTCAGCGGACTGGTGGAGGGTGGCACCCGTCAGCTCACCCTCGACGACCTGACCGGAGGATCGTGGGACGACGCCAACGAGGCTGTCGATGCCATCCGGGCCCGGTTCGGTTCGGCCTCGATCGGTCCCGCCACCCTGGCCGGACCGGGTGGTCTGCACCTGCGCGTCGACGACGATCAGCAGTGGGGTCCGGACGATCCCGGATGATCCTGTGCTCAAGGACCTGCCGCCCGATGGCGAAAGATGTCAGGAAGAGATCGTTCGTCCCGCGTTGTTGCGCTCGGGATGCTGTGGAAAGATGATCCAGGATCTCCCGAATCGGCCACAGGCCAGGGGCAAGAGGGGTGTAAGGGTGCCGCTTTCCGAGGACGAGCAACGAATCCTCAGCGAGATCGAGGCCAAGCTCTACGAGAGCGATCCCGGGCTGGCGCGCGACATCGCCGACACGACCATCTACACCCACGCCTATCGCAACCTGAAGTGGGGTCTGCTGGGCTTCTTCCTCGGCCTCGTCATGCTCGTGCTCACCCTGTCGGTGAACTTCGTGCTGTCCTTCGGCGGCTTCCTGATCATGTTGATCTCTGCCATCACGGTCGAGCGCAACACCCGCCGGATGGGCAAGGCCGGGCTCGACCAGATCACGCAGTCGATGCGGGCCTCGGGCCTGCGCGACTACTTCGGCAGCACCAGCACGAAGATGCGCGATCGCTTCAAGCGCGACGAGTAGCGCTCAGGACTTCCGGCCGATGAGCCGGCGCCCGTCGAGCTGACGCAGGACCCGTCGGCGCTTCGACACGGATCGGTGCACGGTGTCGCGCACCGCCACCGCCACCGCCTCGGCCTGCTCCGCGGTCCGGTCGCTGATCGCGTCGGCCCCGAACATCGCCGCGTCGGTGGCACCCGCCAGGTCGGCCAGCCCGGCTCGTTGCGAGGGCATCAGGGCTGCAGCCCGGGACGCGAACTCACGGGTGGTCTCGGCCGGCCGGCGCTCCTGTTCGGCCAGGACCAGCACCTCCTCGGACTCTGTCCACGCCAGCTGCACACGAGCAGCGGCATCGTGGGCGGCGTGACGGCGTCGACGTCGTCGGAGAGCCAGCAGGCTCGGCACGGCGACGAGGTAGAGCAGCACGAGCAGCAGCAGCGCACCTGCCGCGATCGACAGGCGGGCCGGCCACGGTGACGGTGCTCCGGTCGAGCTCGTGCCGTCTGCGCTGTCGATGCCCGCCAGCCGGTTGGCCAGCTCCTGCTGCTGCTCGGGACTCAGCGTGGTGGTCGGTCCCGGTGTGGTGGTGGAGGTCGTGGTGGTGACCCGTTCCGGGCCCTGGTCGGCCTGCTGCGGGGCCACCCCGGTGTAGGCCACGGCGTTGGGGGTGCCGCGGCCCGGCGTCGGCTCGAACGGCACCCATCCGTACTGGCCCAGGTAGACCTCGGGCCAGGCGTGGGCGTGCTCGCCCTTGACCTCGTACCGCTGTGGGTCGGTCGGGTCGCTGATGCCCTGGGTGAACCCGACGGCGACGCGAGCCGGGAGGCCGACGGCTCGGGCCAAGGCGGCGAACGTGCCGGCGAACTGCTCGCAGTAGCCCCTCCGACTGGCGAGGAAGTCATCGATGGCGCTGTCGCCGTGCCCGGCGGGGACGTCGAGGTCATAGACGAAGTCGGTCTCGCGGAAGTACGTCTGCAGGGCCATGGCCTTGTCGTAGGGGGTCGAGGCGTCGGCAGTGATCCGCTGGGCCTCCCTGGTGGCTGCTTCGCTCAGCCCCTCCGGCGCCGTCATGTCCTGCTCGGCGATGGCGGTCGGCACCGCCGGGTCGGCCGCGGCCAGCATGTCGGGGGTGAAGCTGGGCAGCACCGACTGAACGGTGTAGCTCTGCCCGTCGGAGGTGGGCACGTCGGTGTCGACGATCAGCGTCGAGGTCTCGTCCTGGTAGCGAACCTTGGTGTCAGGGGCGTCGATGGACACGGGCTGGGCCGCGGCGGGCAGCCACAGCGCCGACAGCGCCCGGATGCGGTAGGTCTGGTCGACCTCCGACGCACTGTTGGTGTCGTCGTAGCCCTCGGGGAGCGAGCCGCCCAGGTCGCCGCTGACGCTCGAGTAGTGGCCGCTCGACTTCCAGATCTGCCCGTCGAACGTGTCGAGGGCGGTGAGGCGCCAGTACGCCGGCACGGAACTGGTCACCGTGAACAGGCTGGCGTCCTGGTTCTCGATGAGCCGCGAGCGGATGTTGACGAGCGGGCTGATGGTGACCCGGGAGCTCGGACCCTCGCGGTTGCCGCGCCAGCTGATCACCCCGACGTCGCCGGCGCCCGGGAGACGTGGTCCGATGATGACGCCGGCGAGGACGGCCGCCACGATGAGGAACCCGCCGGCCCGCAGCAGCCACGACGATCCTCGTTCGGCCTGGTTCGCCAGCCACGTCGTCGAACGCTCGCGCTGGGCCACCCGGTGCTCGAGCACGAACAGCAGCGCGAGCACCGCGTACACCGTTGTGGTGGCGACCTGGAACCGAGCCGACCCGACGAGCGCGGTGAACACGAAGACGGTCAGCGACGGCACGATGGCCTCGACCGCGGCCCACAGGCGGAACGCGGCCCAGTCGGCGAGGAAGATCGCGAAGAAGAGACCGGCCGCGGCCGCCAGCAGGAAGCCCGGCTCGGGTGCGGTGGGGGCCACGACCTCCTGGAACGACGACCACGACCCCTCGAGCGCGTGCCGGGCCGCGGTCGAGGGTGTCGGCGGTCGGCACCAGGAACCAGGTGGTGCGAGCGAAGAAGATCCAGCTGGCCAGCACGAGGAACCCGGGGACGTGATGGCCGCGGTGACCGGCAGGCTGAGGCCCTTGCGGCGTGCCGCCAGCAACGAGAGGTGGGTGGCCACCGTCACCACGATCAGTGGGGTGGCGAAGTCGCCGCCGGCGAACACCCGGCTGAAGCTGGCCACGACCGCCAGCGTGACGAGGACGAGGAAGACCTCGGCCGCCGGCTCGTGCCTGGGCAGGCCCTGGGGGGCGCGTGGTGGGAGGCGGCGATGGCCGCGGATCGGGTGGCGGTCATGATCGGGGCGTCCGGTGGGGCGGGCGGGCCCACCGATCCCAGTCGTCGGCGGCCGCTTCTGCAGTGGCCTGGGCAGCGGCGGTGGTGGGCGCGCTCCACGAGAGCGTCGGCTGGCGGACGGGTCCGGCCAGCTGGTTCCACGTGTCGGCGAACGACGCTTGCCGCGTGATGCGCAGCGCGGCGTTGCTCTGACCCCCGCCGCTCGTGTCAGGGGCCGACGGATCCCAGGACGAGGGGTCGAACTGCACGATCGTGAGCGACCCGAACCGGCGCCGCATGCGGGCCAGGCGGTCGAGGTCGGCGGCCGACGGCACCGCGACGATCGCCACCAGGGCCCCACCGCCGGCGGAGGCGACGAGTCGGTCGAGCACCCGCCGGAAGCCGGCGTCGTTGGTGGCCTCGACGCTGGCGAGGTGCTCCATGATCGCCTCGACGTGGGCGTGGCCGGCGGCGAAGCCCGAGTCGGCGCCGTCGGTGGTGATCAGCCGGACGAGGTCCTGGCGGCGCGAGCCGGCGGCGACGATGCTGGCCGCCGGCCGAGATGACGAGCTCGAGCGACTCGGCGGTGTTGGTGGACGGCGCGGACGTCGACCAGCACGGTGGCCCGGCCCTGCCACGGCAGCTCGTCCTGGCGGACCATGAGCTCGTCGTGGCGGGCGGTCGACGGCCAGTGCACCCGGCGCAGGTCGTCGCCGACGACGTAGTGGCGCAGCGCGTAGAAGTCCTCGCCGCCCCGGCCGAGGGCGTTGGGGTGCTCGGCCCCGGCGAGCGGGTCGTTGCCCGTGGTCATGGGGCAGCGGGAGCGAGCTCGTCGATGTGCGGGTAGACGGTGAGCTCGGACGCGCCCGTGGCGGTCGAGCGAGACGCTGGGTCGAGGCCGAACGGGTCGGCGAGCTCGACGTCGAGCGGGCCCGATCTCGAGCGATGCCGCGGCTGCTCGGTGGGCAGCCGGTAGGCGGCACGGGCGCGACTCGCCCGGGTCGAGGGGGCCGACCAGGAGGTCGGCGCCGCGGGTGCCCGACACCGGCGTCGCGCAGGCCGAGCACGGGCGAGCGCCGGCGTGCCCTGGTTCGCGCACCCGGAGGTCGACCCGGCTCGGCGTGCCGGCGTGGACCCGGGGCGGGTGCAGCTCGCGGGCCACGTCGATGCGGAGCTGGGTCAGCGCCATCGACGCCGATGGCTGACGAGCACGAGGCCGCCGAGGACGGCGCCGAGCACGTAGAGCTCGAGCGCTGCCGAAGAGCCGGCCGGCGATCAGAGCCACCGCTGCGGCGACGGCCGTGCAGCCAGCCCTGGCGGGTCAGCATCGCGGCGTCGCCCTGGACACGCGGCTAGGACTCGCGACGGCGGCGGGGACCGGGACGGCGCGGAGGATCTCGTCGAGCACGTCGGCCGAGGAGATGCCCTGGAGCTGGGCCTCGGGCGGTGACGAGCAGGCGGTGGGCGAGCACGGGCTCGGCCAGGGCCTTGAGGTCGTCGGGGACGACGTAGGCCCGGCCGTCGGCGGCGGCGCGGGCCCGGGCGACCCGCTGGAGGCTGAGCGTGGCCCGGGGCGACATGCCGAGCGCGAGCTGCGGGTGGCGGCGGGTCGCGTCGGCCAGGTCGACCAGGTACGCCTTCAGGCTCGGCGCCACGTGCACGGCCCTGGCGCGCTGGCGATCAGCCCCTCGCACCTCGGCGGCGGAGACCACCGGGCTGATGTCGCCGAGCGTCGTGTGGTCGCCGTGGGTGTCGAGGACCTCGAGCTCGGCGTCGCGGACGGGGTAGCCGACCGAGACCCGCATGAGGAAGCGGTCGAGCTGGCTCTCGGGCAGCGGGTAGGTGCCCTCGTGCTCGATCGGGTTCTGGGTGGCGATCACCATGAACGGCGGGCCGAGCGGGTAGGTGGCGCCGTCGACGGTGACCTGGCCCTCGGCCATGGCCTCGAGCAGCGCCGACTGCGTCTTCGGCGAGGCCCGGTTGATCTCGTCGCCGAGCACGATGTTGGCGAAGATCGGGCCCGGGCCGGAACTCGAAGTCGCCCGTCGCTGCGGTTCCAGACGGTGACGCCGACGACGTCGGACGGCAGGAGGTCGGGGGTGAACTGCACCCGGCCGAACGAGCAGTCGATCGAGCGGGCCAGCGCCTTGGCCAGGCTCGTCTTGCCGACGCCGGGGACGTCCTCGATGAGCAGGTGGCCCTCGGAGACCAGGCACAGCAGGACCAGGTCGATGACCTCGGGCTTGCCCTGGATGACCTGCTGCGATGTTGCGCGAGATGGCGCCGAACAGCTCGGCGAACGAGCCACGTGGTTCGGCCGGTCTCCTGCGTCGCCACAGGATCCGCTCTCCTCTGAGGGTCGTCGTGGTCGAGGCCTCCGTCAGGGCGCGGCGGTCGTCGGACAGGTTAGGCCGGCGGTCGGTCGACCTGTAGCGTCGCGTTCGTGACGACCGATGGCGCACCGGCCGGACCGTGCTCTGGCGATCGACATCGGGGGCACGAAGCTGGCCGCGGCGATGGTCGACCGCCGACGGCGCGGTCATCGACCGGCGCCAGGTGCCCGACGCCGGGCCGACGACGGCGACGGTGACGCCTGTTCGCCGGCGCTGATCGACCTGGTCGCTCGAGGTCCGCGGTGCGCGACGCCGTCGGGGCGGCGATCGCACCGGTCGTGTGCGGCGTCGGCTGCGGCGGGCCGATGACGCCGCGGCGGCGAGGCGGTGTCGCCGCTGAACATCCCGGCCTGGCGCGACTTCCCGCTGCGCGACGCGCTGCGTCGAGCCGCCGGCGCTGCCGACGCGTCGTCGACAACGACGCCAAGGCGCTGGCCCTGGGCGAGGGCTGGCGGGGTGCGGCGCGGGGTGCCGCGACTACCTCGCCATGGTGGTGTCGACCGGGGTCGGCGGCGGCATCGTGCTCGACGGGCGGCTGCTCGACGGCGCGCGACGGCAACGCCGGCCACATCGGCCACATCATCGTCGAGCCCGACGGCCGCCGCGTGCGTGTGCGGCGGCCGCGGCTGCCTCGAGGCCGAGGCGTCGGGCACCGGCGATCGCGGCCATCACCGGCGACCGGCGGCCGAGGCCGGGCCCGACGATGATCGAACGGGCCGGCATGCTCGTCGGCCGGGCGGTGGCGTCGGTGGCGGACCTGCTCGACCTGCGCCTCGCCGTCGTGGCCGGCTCGGTGGCGCTCGGGTTCGGCGAGCCGTTCTTCGCCGCCGCGCAGGCCGAGCTCGATCGCCGGGCCCGGCTCGAGTTCGCGGTGGGCTGCACGCATCGGTCCCGGCGGCCTCGGCGACGCGGGCCCGCTCGTCGGCGCGGCGGCCGTCGGCTTCGGTGGCCTCGCGCTCGCCCTGATCTGCCGACCTCGACCGGACCGCCCCTGACCCGACCGCCCGGACCTGGCTACCCTCGGCGCCATGGAGCCCACCTACACCGCCGAGGCCGAGGCGTACCGCGAGAAGATCCAGGCGTTCCTCGCCGAGCACCTGCCCGCCGGACTGGCAGGGCATCGGGGCGCTGCCCGAGCGAGGAGGCCGACGCCGTTCGCGCACGCAGTGGCGCGACACGCTGCACGACCAACCGCCTGCTCGCCGCGTCGTGGCCGGCCGAGTACGGCGGCGGCGGGCTCAGCGCGCTCGAGCAGGTGATCCTGGCCGAGGAGTTCTACAAGGCGGGCGTGCCGGCCGGCACCGGCAACGACGTGTTCGGCATCCAGATGGTCGGCAACACGATCCTGCAGTGGGGGACCGACGAGCAGAAGGCGCACTTCCTGCCCGCGCATCCTCTCGCGGCGAGGACCTCTGGTGCCAGGGCTACTCCGAGCCGAACGCCGGCTCCGACCTCGGCAACCTCGGGCTGCCGGGCCGAGCTCGACGGCGACGAGTGGGTGATCAACGGCCAGAAGATCTGGACCTCGGCCGGCCACCTCGCCAACTGGATCTTCGTGCTGGCCCGCACCGACCCCGACGTGCCCAAGCACAAGGGCATCACGTTCCTGCTCGTGCCGATGGACCAGCCCGGCGTCGAGGTCCGCCCGATCAAGATGATCTCGGGCGACTCGCGAGTTCAACGAGGTGTTCTTCACCGACGCCCGCTGCCCGAAGGAGAACGTCGTCGGCGGGGTCAACAACGGGTGGGCCGTCGCCATGACGCTGCTCGGCTACGAGCGGGGCGAGGCCGCGGCCACGTTCCCGATCATGTTCCGCGCCGAGCTCGACCGGCTGCTCGCGCCTGGCCGAGGAGACGCGGCCGCGACCGACGACCCGATCATCCGCCAGCGCCTGGCCTGGTGCCACACCAAGGTCGAGATCATGCGCTACCTCGGCATGCGCACGCTCACCAAGTTCCTGCACGGGCGAGCACCCCGGCCCCGACGCGTCGATCTTCAAGCTCTACTGGAGCGAGTACCACCAGGTCGTCACCGAGCTGGCGGTCGACATCCTCGGCGCCCGACGCCATGGTCCCCGAGCGGTCGCTGGCCGTCGAACGCGTTCCAGACCGACGACGCCGGCGCGCCCGAACGACAGCGCGTCGTGGGTCGGGCACGCTTCCTCATCGCCCGGGCCGGCACGATCTACGCCGGCACCTCGCAGGTCCAGCGCAACATCATCGGCGAGATGGTGCTCGGCCTGCCCAAGGAGCCGCGGCTCGACCCGGGGCACCTGGCGCGAGCTCCAGCAGGCAGACAGGCGTGATCGCCGCTCGCGTCGGTCGCCGATGGGCGGCACGGTCGGCCGTCGCGCTGGCCGGCACCCCGCGCTGTGGGTCACCGCCGTGCGCCAGGTCGCTGGTGCTGGCGCTCGCGGGTGGTGGCGACGCACCCCGTTCCTGCCGTTGCCCGACCCGGCCTACCTGCGGTTCCGCATGCAGACGGCCGTACGGCGATCCCGACCGACGCGCCCGAGCCCGCCGACGTCGTGACCTACCTGCACTGGTGCCGGGCCTGGCCGACGCGTCACCGCGTTGAGCGCGAAACCCGCCGCCGTCGGCCAGCGGTCCGCACGGCTAACCTCCTGCGGCATGGGCCGGTCGCTGGTGCTCAACGCCACCTATGAGCCCCTCGGGCGTCGTCTCCGACCGGCGTGCCGTCGTGCTGGTGCTCGAGCGACAAGGCCGAGGTCTGCACGACAACGGCGAGGCGTTGCGGTCCGAGCGGCTCGAGCGTGCCGGTGCCGTCGCGTGATCCGCCTGCGGTACTTCGTGCGGGTGCCGTTCCAGCGACGGGCGGCCACTCAGCCGGCGAGCGCGTGTTCCTCCGCGACGGCGGCACGCTGCCAGTACTGCGGCGACCGAGGCCGAGAGCATCGACCACGTCATCCCCCGCAGCCGCGGCGGCCAGCACGCGTGGGAGAACGTCGTCGCCGCGTGCCGCGCGCTGCAACACCGCCAAGCGCGACCGCTACCTGCACGAGACCGACGATGCGGCTGCGGCGCCGCCCCGACGCGCCCCGCCACCTCAGCTGGGTCGAGCGTGGCGGTCGGTCGCGTGCCCGAGCTCTGGGAGCCGTACCTCGGCGATGCCGCCATCCCCGCGTGACCGACGCGCGAGTCCGCCGGCTGGTCGATGAGGGATGAAGGATCGGCTGGGTGAGCCGGTCCCGCTCGAGCGCGATCGAGCTCGTGCGCGTGCGGATGCCGCTGCGTCAGCCGATGCGGTCGGCCCACGGTGTGGAGGAGGTGCGCGAGGTCGTGCTCGTGCACGTCATCGATCGCGACGGAGCGGAGGGATGGGGCGAGTGCAGCGCCCTCGAACGGCCCGACCTACACCGCCGAGCACACCGACGGCGCCTGGGCGATGCTGCGCGACGTGCTGGTACCTGCTGCGCTCGACGGGCCACGATGCCTTGGTCGTGGGCCATCCCTTCGCCGTCGGCCGCGCTGGCCGATGCCCGGAACGACGCTCGCCTCCGGCGGACGGGGCAGTCGCTGGTGTCGTCGTACCGCAGCGAGCCTCACCGCGGCCTGGCGTGGACGGCGGTGCTCGGGATCGACGACGGGTCGGCGCTCGAACGCCGCGCCATCGAAGCGAGGGATGCTGGCGCCTCTGCCCTGAAGGTGAAGGTACGTCCCACTGGCGGCCGCGACCGGAGGGCGCGGACGGCCGTGCTGCGGTCCGACCTCCCGGTGGCAGTCGATGCCAACGGCTCGTTCCGCGGGCACGAGCCCGAGCTCGTCGGCCTGGCCGGGCAGCTCGCCGCCCAGGGCGTCGAGCCGAGCGCGCGCCGGGTGTACATCGAGCAGCCACTGCCGGCGGACGACCTGGTCGGCACGGCGGCGCTGGCCGAGCAGCTGGCGGTGCCGGTGGCCCTGGACGAGTCGGTGACCCGGCCGGGCGATGTCGCGACGGCTTGGGCGTTGGGCGCGGCCGCGCTCGTCAACGTCAAGCCGGCACGAGCCGGAGGCGTGATCGCCTCGCTGGGCTTCCTCGATCCTCGGGCCGCGCCGGTGCGGGTGCGGTCCGGTGGCGGTCCAGGTCCGGTCCCGTACCCCGACCCCGACATCGCGGTGCATCCGTGGGTCGGGCCGGCCGCGTTCCTCGGGGGCATGGTCGAGACCGGCATCGGGCGGGCCACCTCGCTCGCGGTGGGTGCGGTCCTCGGGCTCGACCACACCGACCTCGGCCCGAGCTCGTGGTACTTCGACGACGACATCACCGAGCCCATCGAGCTCGGGTCCGACGGGATGATGCGCGCACCCGACGGCCCTGGCATCGGGGTGGTGCCGCGACCCGACAGGCTGGCCGAGGTCACCGTCGACCGCCTGCTGCTCCGACCGTGAGCGACGAGGGCCGTCCCGTCCAGCTACAGGACCTGCGGACGGCGGGCGGATGGGTCGTCGAGCGACGTCGGGGTCCGGCCGGCGCGCTGCACGCCTTCGAGTGGGATGAGCCCTTCGTACCGACGATGTCTCTGCTCGGGGTGGAGGCATCCGCGTTCGTGCTCGGCTCGACCCAGCGCGCCGAGACGATCGACGTCGATGCCCTCGACCGTCAGGGCATCGAGCTCGCTCGCCGGCGCAGCGGCGGGGGAGCGGTGCTGCTCGAACCGGGCGGCTCGGTCTGGATCGACGTGCTGATCCCTCGGCACGACTCCCGTTGGGTCGACGACATCGGCCGGTCGTTCACGTGGCTGGGCGAGGCATGGGTGGCCGCGCTGGCCGACCTCGGCGTCGGCGATGCACGGGTGCACGCAGGGGCGCTGGAGTGCGGCCGGTTCGGCAAGCAGGTGTGCTTCGCCGGCATCGGTCCGGGCGAGGTCACCGTCGACGGGGTGAAGCTCGTCGGGCTCTCGCAACGGCGCACCCGCGCCGGCGCCCGGTTCCAGTGCGTGGTGCACCAGGCGTGGAATCCCGAGCCGTATGCCGCCATCGACGGCGTCGAGCCCGACGAGCTCCCCCCGGTCGCGGTCGTCGGTGCGCTGAGCACCGCTGTCGAGTCGGCCCTCCTCACCCACCTCGACTGATCCCGCGTGCGGGTTCGACCCGGGGTGCGCGGCACTTGCGCGCGGTGGGAGGGGGGTCGAACGCGCCCGGTCATCTGGCGGGTCGGAGGGGCGCTGCGGGGGGCCGGTGCGGAAATGGTTGACCATGTGGGGGAAAGTGGCATAGGGTGGGGCCCAGTGGAGCACAGGGGTAGCCCTGAGCACCGAGATCGCAGCAGGAACGCACCAGCAGGGAACGTCCGGAGCAGGAAGTAGGACCGGGGGAAGGTCGTCCGGTGGAGAGGCACACGTGTTCGTCGGAACCTTCGAGCATTCGCTCGATGACAAGGGCAGGGTCGTCCTGCCTTCGATGTTCCGGAGCCATCTCGCCGAACGAGGCTTCGTCTCGCAGTTCGACAACTGCCTCGGCGTCTGGACCGAAGAAGGGTTCGCCGACGTGGCCAAGCGACTGACCGAGAAGATCCGCGAGGGGCTCGCTCCTCAGGACGCCATGCGCGCCTTCTCGGCCAACGCGGCCGAGGTCAAGCCCGACAGCCAGGGTCGCATCCTGCTCCCGCAGCGCCTGCGTGAGTTCGCCGGTCTCGAGCGCGACGTCGTCGTGATCGGCGCCATCGACCGCATCGAGATCTGGGACTCCACCCGGTGGGGCGCCGCCAGCGCCCGGGCCGACGAGAGCCTCATCCACGCCGTGACCGCCCTGGGGATCTGAGGACCCTCGGGCGACATGGGCCAGACGCACCTCACCGACAAGGCACGCCAGACCGCAACCAACCGGCACCACCGCAGGATCGCAGCATCCGGATCGCTCATTCGCAGCCTTTCGGCCGGCACGATGGAAGGCCCCTACTCCGCCCGCTTCCCATCCAGCCCGATCGGGGAGACATCCCGACGGGCGCCCGCTGGCCGAAGGGCTGCCGATGAGCGATCCGGCTGCCGCCACGATGCAGAGAGCGGCGGCATGACCGACGACCGACATCCCGCTCAGGAAGATCAGCCCTTCTCGCACCGGTCGGTGATGCTCAGCGAGATCACCGACCTGTTCGGCCCGGTGCCTCCCGGTGTGGTGATCGACGCCACCCTCGGCGGCGGTGGCCACACCCGGGCGCTGCTCGGCGCGAACCCGCACCTGCGGGTCGTCGGCATCGACCAGGACGACGCGGCACTGACCGCATCGGCGTCGCTGGCCGACGAGTTCCCGGGACGGTTCGCCGCGGTCCGGTCGCGGTTCGATCGCATCGGTCAGATCGCGGTCGAGGCCGTCGAGGGCACCGCCGATCAGATCACCGGCGTGCTGTTCGACCTCGGGGTCAGCTCACCGCAGCTCGATCGGGCCGACCGCGGGTTCAGCTACCGCCATGACGCCCCGCTCGACATGCGCATGGACCGCTCGACCGGGTCGACCGCCGCCGACGTGGTGAACACCTATGACGAGCGCGACCTCGCCGGCGTCCTGCGCGAGTTCGGCGACGAGCGCTTCGCCGGCCGCATCGCCAGGGCCGTCGTCGCGGCCCGACCCGTGGCCACCACGGTCGAGCTGGCCGAGATCGTGCGCAGCGCCATCCCCGCCCCGGCCCGCCGCACCGGCGGCCATCCGGCCAAGCGCACGTTCCAGGCCATCCGCATCGAGGTCAACCGAGAGCTCGACATCCTCCCCGGCGCCATCGACGACGCCATCGAGGCGCTGAGCCCGGGCGGTCGCATCGCGGTGCTCGAGCTACCACTCGGGCGAGGATCGCATCGTCAAGGACCGCCTGCGCCAGGCCGAGACCGGCGGGTGCACCTGCCCGCCCGGCCTCCCGTGCGTGTGCGGCGCAGTGGCGACCGTCCGCCTGCTCAAGCGGGGCGGCTGGACGCCGAGCGCAGCCGAGGTCGCCGAGAACCCCCGGTCCGAGAGCGCCCGACTGCGGGCGGCCGAGCGGATCGCCGGAACCGGAGCCGCCTCCGAAGCAGGTGCGGCGTGAGCCCGGCCCAGGCCGCCGCGGAGGCGCGAACCTCCGCTCGCTCCAGCAGCTCGTCGCCGGCGCGCGCCCCGGGCCCGCGTCGTCCGAAGGTCGTCCCGGTTCGCGAGGTCGAGCAGCCCAAGGGGCGCGTCGCCCACGTCGTCGACTCGCTGCACGTGGGCAACCAGCTCGGGCGCATCGGCACGCTGGCGGCCGCCGCGCTGTTCCTGTCGGTGTTCGGCGTGGTGATCTTCCAGACCCTCCTCGTGCAGGGCCAGGCCCGGCTCGACAACCTCAACGCGCAGGCTGCGGCCCAGCAGGAGCGCAGTCGTGACCTGCACCAGCAGGTGGCTGACCTCGAGGCTCCGGCCCGCATAGTCGACGCGGCCACCAACCGGCTCGGCATGGTGGCGCCCGGGTCGGTCGGCTACCTGAGCCCGAGCGCTGACGATGCCACCCGCAGCACCTACGTGGCTCCTCCGGAGACCACGCCGCCGCCACCCTCCAAGAAGAAGTCGACGACCACCGCCACGACGACGCCGGCCACCACCAAGAAGAAGTCGACGACCACGACCACCGTGCCCACCAAGACGCCGAAGGTCACCACCCCGTGAGCCCGTCGGCGCGCTCGGGGCGCGACGCGCGCCTCGCCCCCGGTCGACGCCGACGAGCAGCTCCCGCCCGAGGACCCGGATTGCGGCGACGACGGCCCGATCGACCACTTCCCGTTCGACGACCGCCCGGTCCACGAAGCCTCGCTCGACGACGCGATCGACCGCCCGGGCCACGAAGCCGCGGGCCGCGACCTCCCGGACGGCGACTTCCACGTCGACCCGCTCGGCGACGCCGAGTCGTCCGCCGAAGGCGAGCCGGCAGGCGAGATCCCCGGCACGGCGCTCCTCGCGCGACCAGGCCCGGACCCGGCGGGCCGACACCCGCCGGCGCCTGCTCGTGCTCCTGTGTGCGCTGGCGTCGTTGTTCGTGATCATCGCTGCGAAGGTCGCCGACCTCCAGGTGCTGAACCCCACCCGCTACCTCACGACCGGCGAGTCGCAGACCTTGCGGTCCCAGACCCTGGCCGCCGAGCGGGGAACGATCTACGACCGCAACCGCACCGAGCTGGCCATGTCGGTGCCGAAGAAGACGATCTTCGCGGACACGAAGCTGATCTCGGACCCGGCAGCCGAGGCCGCAGCGCTGGCCCCGGTGCTGCAGCTCGATGCCGGCGCGCTGCAGGCCAAGCTGAGCCAGCTCCGCGCCGATCCGGACACCGGCGCGATGAAGCCCGACCGGTTCGTGTACCTGGCGCGCAAGGTCGACATCGACGTGGCCGACCGGGTGAAGGCGCTGAGGCTCGCGGGCATCAGCTACATCGACGAAAGCTCGGTGGCGAACCCGAGCGGCACCCTGGCCCGCAACCTCCTGGGCACGGTCGACGTGGACAACAACGGCGTCTCGGGGCTCGAGAAGCAGTACAACGCGGAGATGACGGGCACGCCGGGATCGCTGACGCTCGAGCGCAATCCGCAGGGCCGGACGATCCCCGTCGGTGAGCACCAGCTGACCCCTGCGATCAAGGGCGACGACCTCGTGCTCACCATCGACCAGGCCATGCAGTTCGAGACCGAGAGCGTGCTGGCCGAGCAGGTCGGCGCCACCGCGGCCAAAGGGCGGCATGGCCATCGTGACCAAGCCCGACACGGGTGAGGTCCTGGCCATGGCCAGCGTGATCCGTGACGAGAAGACAGGCAACATCACCGTCTCGGGCGACAACGCGCCGCTGACGTCGGTGTACGAGCCGGGTTCGGTGATGAAGATCGTCACCGTGTCCGACGCCCTCGAGAAGGGCCTGGTCACGCCGGAGACGACGGTGCAGGTGCCCGGCAGCCTGATGGTCGGCGACCACGCCTTCACCGATGCCGAGGCGCACGGGGCCGAGACGATGACGGTCGCCCAGATCCTGGCCAAGTCGTCGAACATCGGCACCATCAAGATCGCCCAGATGGTCGGCAAGCAGTCGCTGTACGACCGGCTCATGGCATTCGGCTTCGGCCAGGAGACGGCGCTCGGCTTCCCTGACGAGTCGCACGGCACCGTCCCGGTCCCCGACAAGTGGTGGACCACCTCGATGGGCACCATCCCCATCGGCCAGGGCGTGTCGGCCACACCGATGCAGGTGCTCTCGGCCTACAACACCATCGCCAACCGGGGCATCTACGTGGCCCCCCACCTGGTCGACAGCACCGTCGACGCCGACGGCCAGGAGCACCCGATCGCCAGCGACGACGGGCATCGCGTGATGTCCACGGCCACCGCGGACAAGATGAACCTCATGCTTCGGGGTGTGGTGACCGACGGAACGGGCGAGACCGCGGCGATCAACGGCTACTCGGTGATGGGCAAGACCGGCACGGCCCGCAAGCCCCAGGCCGACGGCGGCTACTCGGATCCGAAGACCGGCCTGACCAAGTACGAGTCCACGTTCGTCGGCGTCGTGCCGGCCGAGGCCCCCGCGTTGTCCGTCATCGTCGTCATCGACGAGCCGTCGGGCGGCAACTACACGGTGGCGCCGTGGCCGCCCCGGCGTTCTCGAAGATCGCGGCCTTCGGCCTGCGGCAGTTCTCCGTCCCCCCGCCGGTCACCGACATCGCCAACGGCGGCGTGTCCGTCGGTCCGCTGAGCGCAGGCCATCCGGGCGCGACGGTGCTGCCCAACGGCAAGCTCCGAGCGGCCACGGCCGGCGTCGCCGAGGTGGCGGTCGAGGCCACGACGACGACCACGGCGCCCAGCAAGAAGTCCACCGGGACGACGACCGCGGGGAAGACGACGACGACCACCTCGACGGGCTCCAGTCCACCGAGCACGAAGAGCCCGCCGACCACGAAGAAGCCGTAGGGGCGCCGCCGTGCTGCTCCGAGACCTGATCCACGATCTGCCAGAGCTCTCCGACCCGGCCTCCCTCGGTCCCGGGCTCGATGTGGAGGTCACCTCGATCGACCTCGACTCGCGCGCCGTGGGTCCGGGGAGCCTCTTCTGCTGCATCCGGGGCGCCCACGCCGACGGGCACGAGCACGCACGCGACGCGGTCGAGCGCGGTGCCGTGGCCGTGCTCGCCGACCATCGACTCGACCTCGGTGTGGCCTGCCTGGTGGTGCCCGACACCCGTCCGGCGATGGCGCAGCTGGCGGTGCGGTTCAACGGTGACCCCGCCTCGTCGATGACCGTCGTCGGCATCACCGGCACCAACGGCAAGACGACCACCACCTACCTGCTGCGGGCGATCTTCGAGGCGGCCGGGCTCACGACCGAGGTGGTCGGCACGCTGTCGGGGGCTCGCACCACGCCCGAGGCGCCCGAGCTGCAGGCGCGGCTGGCCGGCATGCGCGACCGCGGGGTCGACGTCGTGGCGATGGAGGTCTCGTCGCACGCGCTCGTCCATGCACCGCGTCGACGGCACGCGCTTCGCCGCGGCGGTGTTCACCAACCTGAGCCGCGACCACCTCGACTTCCACGAGACCATGGAGGCGTACTTCGAGGCCAAGGCCCGGCTGTTCGAGCCGGAGTTCGCGACCCGGGCAGTGGTCAACCTCGACAGCCCGTACGGCCGCCTCCTGCTCGACGCCGCCAAGATCCCGACCACCGGCTACTCGCTCGACGACGTCACCGACCTCGGTGGTCACCGCGTCCGGCAGCCGGTTCACCTGGCGCGGCGAACAGGTCGAGTTCGGTCTCGGCGGCCGGTTCAACGTCGCCAACGCGCTGGCCGCGGCGGAGGCCGCGGTGGCCGTGGGCCTCGATCCGGCGACGGTGGCGGCCGGTCTGAGCCAGCCCATCCTGGTCCCGGGGCGCTTCGAGCTGGTCGAGGCCGGCCAGCCGTTCCGGGTCGTGATCGACTACGCCCACACCCCCGACGGGCTCGAGCAGCTGCTCGCGGCGGTCCGCGACGTCACCGCCCCGGGCGCCGTCACGTGGTGTTCGGCTGCGGGGGCGACCGGGACGCCACCAAGCGACCCGCGATGGGTGAGGTGGCGGCCACGCTCGCCGATCGTGTAGTCCTGACCGCCGACAACTCGCGGGGGGAGGAGACAGGAGCCATCATCGAGGCCGTGAGCACCGGATACGACCGAACCGCCGATCGCCGAGCCACCGAGCTGCTGATCGAGCCCGACCGCCGTCGGGCGATCGCCCTCGCCCTGTCGTCGGCCCGTCCCGGTGACGTCGTGGTCATCGCCGGCAAGGGCCACGAGACGACCCAGACCATCGGCGACACGTGGTGCCCTTCGACGACCGGGAGGTCGCCCGGGCCGAGCTGGCCCGGCTCCGTCCTCCGAACGGCGACGCCTCGTGATCCGCCTCCTCGTCGCCGCCGGCATCGCGCTGGCCGTGTCGCTCATCGGCACCCGGCTGCTCATCGGCTGGCTCACCCGCACCGGGTCGGCCAGCCGATCCACGAGGACGGCCCGGCCGGGCACCAGACCAAGGCCGGCACGCCGACCATGGGCGGCATCGCCATCGTGATCGCCGCGCGATCGGCTGGCTCTTCAGCGACCTCTTCGACGGCACCTTCACCCGGCGGGGGATCCTCGTGATCGGCGCGATGATCGGCGCCGGCATCGTCGGCCTCCTCGACGACTGGATCAAGGTGTCGCAAGGAGCGCAACCTCGGCCTCAACAAGCGGGCCAAGATCCTCGGCCTGCTCGTGGTCGTCGATCGGCTTCGCGGTCGGGCGTGCTGATGTTCACGAACGTGGCGACCGACGGTCTCGTTCACCCGCTTCGACTACCCCGGCATCGAGCTCGGCAACGTCGGTGTGGGTCGGCTGGCCGTCTTCCTGATCCTGGCGACGACCAACGCCGTGAACCTCACCGACGGCCTCGACGGCCTGGCGGCCGGCTCGGCCATCTTCGCGTTCGCCGCCTTCGTGGTGATCGGCTTCTGGGCGTTCCGCCACCCGCTCGTCTACGGCGACCAGAGCTTCCTCGACCTCGCCGTCGTCGCCGCCGCGATGCTCGGCGCCTGCACCGGCTTCCTGTGGTGGAACGCGGCGCCGGCCCGGATCTTCATGGGCGACACCGGCTCGCTGGCCATCGGCGCCGGCCTGGCCTGCCTGGCCCTCAGCACCAACACCGTCTGCTGCTCTGCTCATCTGCGGGCTCTACGTGATCGAGACCATCTCGGTGATCCTCCAGGTCGGCAGCTTCCGGCTGACCGGCAACCGGATCTTCCGCATGGCGCCGATCCACCACCACTTCGAGCTGGGTGGGTGGCCCGAGACGACGGTCATCATCCGCTTCTGGATCCTGGCCGGCCTGTGCACCGCGCTGGCCCTCGGCATCTACTACGCCGACTTCGTCCGCCTGGGCGTGCTCGATTGACGACGCGGTCCGAGATGCCTGCTCGCCCGCTGGTGGTCGGCTTCGGCGTCACCGGCCAGGCGATGGTCGCGGCCCTCGCGGCGCACGGGGCGGTCGTCACGGTGGTCGACGACCATCCCGCGCCGGCCGCGCGGGCGGTTGCAGAATTGGCCTCCGTGGATCTGGTCGACGCGCCCTCGGCGCAGCAGCTGGCGACGCTCGTCGCATCGTGCGACGCCGTGCTGCCCAGCCCCGGCGTGCCCGAGCGCCATCCCGTGTTCGCGGCCGCCCGGGCGGCCGTCGGTGCCCGTGCTCAGCGAGTTCGACCTGGCCGCGGCGTGGGACGACCGTCCGCTCGTGGCCATCACCGGCACCGACGGCAAGACCACCGTCACCACGCTCGTCACCGAGATGCTCGAGGCGTCGGGGCAGGCGCGCCCTGGCGGTCGGCAACACCGACGTGCCGCTGGTCGCCGCCATCGACCGCCCCGACCTCGACGTCTTCGTGGTCGAGGCGTCGTCGTTCCGGCTCGGCCACACCCGCCGCTTCGAGCCCGCCGTCGCGACCTGGCTGAACTTCGCCGACGACCACCTCGACGTGCACGACACGCTCGAGGCCTACGAGGACGCCAAGGCCCGCATCTGGTCCGACCTCGGCCCCGATCGGGGCGTGGCGGTGGCCAACGCCGACGACCCGGTGGTGATGGCCCGGCGCAACCCGCGGCTGTCGCACCGTCACCTTCGGCGTCGACCACCCGGCCGACTACCACCTCGACGGCGACGCGCTGGTGGCGCCGTCGCGGCGACGACCATCGTCGAGCGGGGCGAGCTGTGGCGCGACCTGCCCCACGACGTCACCAACGCGCTCGCCGCCTCGGCCACCGCGCTCGAGGGCGGCGCCACCCTCGACGGCGTGCGCCAGGTCCTGCGCACCTTCGCCGGGCTGCCCCACCGGGTCGAGCTGGTCGCCGAGGCCGACGGCGTCAGCTGGTACGACGACTCCAAGGCCACCGCGCCCCACGCCACCCTGGCCGCCGTCCGGGGGTTCGCCTCGGTGGTGCTGATCGCCGGCGGCCGCAACAAGGGCCTCGACCTCTCGGTGCTGGCCGCGGCGGCCGACCACCTCCGGGCCGTCGTCGCCATCGGCGAGGCCGCCGACGAGGTGGTCGCCGCGTTCGACGGGCGTCCGTCCGGTGCGGCCGGCCACCATCGATGGCCGAGGCCGTCGAGCTGCCGGCGAGCTGGCCGAGCCCGGGCGACGCGGTCCTGCTGTCGCCCGGCTGCGCCTCGTTCGACTGGTACTCGAGCTACGGCGAGCGGGGCGACGACTTCGCCGCCGCAGTCCTCGCGCTGATCGGGTCGGAGCCGTCGTGAGCGACACCATCAGGCCGATCCGCCCGACTCGAGAGGCCCGCCCGACTCGACGGGCCGGCGGGGCCGGCAAGGCGACGAGCACGGCGCGCAAACCGACGAGCACGAGCACCACGCGCAAGAAGCCGTCGACGACGAAGGGACGTCGCCTGGCCGGCAAGCCCGTCGGTCGGCGGTCGCCGACGTTCGTGCTGCTGCTCGCGCTGGTGGTGGTGCTCAACCTGATCGGCCTGGTGATGGTGCTGTCGGCGTCGTCGGTCACCGCGCTCTACGAGTACGGCTCGACCTGGTACCACTTCAAGCGCCAGGTGATCTGGGTCACGCTCGGCTCGGTCGCCATGGTCGTCGTGATGCGGGTCGACTACCACCGGTGGCGCCGCTACACGAACGCCGCTCGTGCTCGGTTCGGGCTTGCTCATGGTCCTGGTGCTGGTGCCCGGGCTCGGGCGTCAACGTGAACGGCTCGTCGCGCTGGCTCGGCTACGGCTTCGCCCGCATCCAGCCGTCCGAGTTCGCCAAGCTGGCGGTGCTGCTGTTCGTGGCCGACCTGCTGGCCCGGCGGTCGACAAGGTCGACAACTGGCGGGTGACCCTGCGGCCGGTGCTGGTCGTGTTCGGGGCGTTCGCGGCGCTGCTCATGCTGCAGCCCAACCTCGGCACCACGATCGTCCTGGCGTCGATCGTGTTCGTGATGCTGTTCGTCGGCGGCGTCGACCTCAAGCCGCTGGTGCTCACGTTCACCGTGGGCGGGATCCTCGCCGTCGATGGCGGCGGTCTTCGCGCCGTACCGCCGCCGCCGGCTGCTCGGCTTCCTCGACCCGTGGGAGGACTCCCAGAACACCGGCTACCAGACGATCCAGTCGCAGGTCGGCATCGCCCGCGGCGGCATCACCGGCAGCGGGCTGGGCCAGAGCCGGGCCAAGTGGGGGTTCCTGCCGTTCGCCCACACCGACTTCATCTTCGCCATCATCGCCGAGGAGCTCGGCCTCGTCGGCGCCGTGCTGGTCGTCGCCCTGTTCGTCGCGCTCGGCGTGGCCGGCATCCGCACGGCGCTGCGGGCCCCGGACCGCTTCGGCATGCTCCTCGCCACCGGCATCACGTCGTGGATCCTGGTCCAGGCCTTCGTGAACATCGGCGCCGTGGTCGGCGTGCTGCCGATCACCGGCGTGCCGCTGCCGTTCGTGTCGTTCGGTGGCTCGTCGCTCCTGGTCACCATGGTCAGCGTCGGACTGCTGCTGAACGTCGCCCGACAGGCGCGCTGATGTCGAGCGGCTCGAGCACCCCGGATGGCACCTTCGCGTGCATCGCCGGCGGCGGCACCGCCGGGCACCTGCTGCCCGGGCTGGCCGTGGCCGAGGCGCTCGTCGAGCGGGGCCACCCACGCGGCACGATCCACTTCGTCGGCGGCGCGCGCGGGCCCGAGACCACGCTCGTGCCCGCGGCCGGCTTCCCGCTGACGCGCTGCCCGGGCGCGGGCATCCCGCGGCAGGTCTCGCTGGCCAACATCGCGGCCGCCTTCGGCGTGGTCCGGGCGTGCTCGTCGGGCATCGGGCTGGTCCGGCGGCTCCGGCCGCAGGTGGTGGTCGTGCTCGGCGGCTACGCCGCCGTGCCGTGCCGTCGGGGCGATCCTGTGGCGGGTGCCGATGGTCGTCATGGAGCAGAACGCCCGGGCCGGTGCCGCCAACCGGCTGGCCGGGCGCTTCGCCAAGGCCGCGGCGGTGCCGTTCGACGACACCGACCTGCCCCGCGCCGTGGTCACCGGCAACCCGGTGCGGCCCGAGATCCTCGCGGTCGACCGAGCGGCCGATCGCGACGCCGGCCCGCGGTCGCGCTCGATCTCCCGACCGACCGGGTGGTGATCGCCGTGTTCAGCGGCTCGCTCGGCTCCCGCCGCATCAACGAGGCGGTCGAGGGGCTGGCCGAGCGGTGGGCCGACCGCGCCGACCTGGCCATCCACCACGTGGTCGGGGCCCGGGACTGGGATCGCGAGCCACGGCGACCAGCTCGACCGGCCCGGTCGCGGCGACGGCCTCCGCTACCAGCGGTCCGCTACGAGGACCGCATGCCCTCGCTGCTGGCGCCGCCGACCTCGCCGTCTGCCGGGCCGGTGGGTCCACGGTGGCCGAGCTCGCCGTCGTCGGCCTCGGCGCGATCCTCGTGCCGCTGCCCATCGCCACCCGCGACCACCAGACCGCCAACGCCGCGCCGCTGGTCGCGGGCCGGCGCCGCGGTCGTGGTGCCCGACGACGAGCTCGACGTCGACCGGCTCGAGGCCGAGCTGACGCTGCTGCTGTCCGAGCCGGGCAGACTGGACGCCATGGCCCGACGCCGCCCGGACCCTCGCGCCCCCGACGCCGCCGAGCGGGTCGCCGACCCTGGTCGAGGAGCACGCCCGGCATGCCTAGTCCTGACTCCCGACTCCGGTCGACCCGCTCGATCTCACCCGACTCGACTCCCGACTCGATCTCGACCTCGTCCGGCCACGCCCGGTCCACGTCGTCGGCATCGGCGGCGCCGGCATGAGCGCCATCGCCACGGTGCTCGCGCCATGGGCCACCAGGTGTCGGGCAGCGACCTCAAGGAGTCCGCCGGGCTCGAGCGGCTGCGGGCCCTCGGGGTCGCGGTCGCCGGTCGGCCACGACGCGGCCAACCTGCCGACCGAGCTCGACGCGGTGACCATCTCGACCGCCATCCCGGCCCGCAACCCCGAGGTCGTGGCCGCGCACGAGCGCCAGCGTCCCGGTGCTGCGCCGGGCCGAGATCCTGGCCGCCATCGCCGCCACCCGCCGCACCGTCGCGGTGGCCGGCACCCACGGCAAGACCACGACGTCGTCGATGCTGGCCCTCGTGCTGGTCGAGGCCGGGCTGCGCCCGTCGTTCATCATCGGCGGCGACGTCAACGAGATCGGCACCGGCGCGGTCTGGGACGAGGGCGACCTGTTCGTGGTCGAGGCCGACGAGAGCGACGGCACGTTCCTCGAGCTGCCCCGTCACGCGGCCATCGTCACCAACGTCGAACCCGACCACCTCGAGCACTACGGCGGGTTCGAAGCGTTGAAGGCCGCCTTCGAGCGGTTCGTGGCCGAGACGCCCGGGCCCCGCGTGGTCTGCGTCGACGATCCGCTGGCGGCCGAGCTCGGCGCCGGCCGCCGGGGCCGTCACCTACGGCACCGTCCGAGGGGGCCGACTACCGCATGGTCGACCTGCGACGGCGGCCGGGCCGGCTCGACCTTCTCGATCGAGCACGACGGTCAGGTCCTGGGCGCAGGTGCACCTGCCCGATCGCCGGGGCCTACAACGCCCGCAACGCCGCCGCCGCGCTCGTGACCGGCCTGCAGCTCGGCGCGTCGTTCGAGGCCGGCCGAGCCGCGCTGGCCCGCTTCGCCGGGGTGGCCCGCCGGTTCGAGCACCGGGGCGAGGTCGACGGCGTCACGTTCGTCGACGACTACGCCCACCTGCCGACCGAGGTCGCCAGCGTGCTGTCGGCCACCGACCAGGGCGACTGGGGTCGGGTCGTGTGCGTGTTCCAGCCCCACCGCTACAGCCGCACCGCGGCCCTGTGGCCCGACTTCGCCGACGCCTTCGTCGACGCCGACGTGCTGGTCGTGACCGACATCTACCCGTCGGGCGAGGCGCCCCGGCCCGGGCGTCACCGGGCAAGCTGGTCGTCGACGCCGTGCTCGACCCCCACCCGTGGCGCCGGCTGGCCTACCTGCCCCGTCGCGACGACGTCGTCGGCTACCTCGCCCACGAGCTGCGCCCCGGCGACCTCTGCCTCACCCTGGGCGCCGGCGACCTCACCTCGCTGCCCGACGAGGTGCAAGGGCGAGCTGCGCCGCCGTGTCGGCGCTCCGCTGAGGTCGTCGAGCAGGCCGCCGCGCGCTGCTGGGCTCGCGGGCCCGCCGCGACGTGCCGCTCGGCCCGTCACGACCTACCGGGTGGGCGGTCCGGCCGCGCTGCTGCGTCACCGTCGACGACGACGACGACCCTGCGAGCTGGTGGCCGAGGCCGTCGCGGGCCACGGCCGTCCCGGTGCTGGTGGTCGGGCAGGGCTCGAACCTGCTGGTCGCCGACGCCGGCTTCGCCGGCCTGGCGGTGCTGCTCGGCGAGCGGTTCGCCGCCGTCGACGATCGTCGGGCACGACCGGGTCACCGCCGGGGCCGCGGCGCAGCCTGCCGGTGGTCGCCCGCCGCACCGCGGCCGCCGGGCTCACCGGGTTCGAGTGGGCGGTGGGGGTGCCCGGCTCGATCGGCGGCGCGGTGCGCATGAACGCCGGCGGCCACGGCTCGGACATGGCCCAGGTGCTCGCAGGGGTCCGCGTGCTCGACCTGGCGGCCGGGGAGGATGTACGGGTGCCTGCCGCCGACCTCGACCTCGGCTACCGCCGTTCGGCGATCGGCCCGTCCAGGTGGTGCTCTCGGCCGAGCTGGCAGCTCGCACCCGGCGACCGGGTCCGATCCGAGGCGCGAGATCGCCGAGATCGTGCGGTGGCGCCGCGAGCACCAGCCGGGCGGCGCCAACGCCGGGTCGGTGTTCACCAACCCGCCGGGCGACTCCGCCGGCCGGCTGATCGACGCCGCCGGGGCAAGGGCCTGCGGCATCGGCACCGCCGAGGTGTCGACCAAGCACGCCAACTTCATCCAGGCCGACGAGGGGGGCGGGCCGCCGACGTCGTGGCCCTGATGGCCGAGGTCCAGCGCCGGGTCCGCGAGCACGCCGGCGTCGACCTCGTGATCGAGACCCGGCTCGTCGGCTTCGGCTCGACCGAACCCTCGACCTGAGGTCGAGGGTTCGTGAGCACCCGACTGCTCGAGCGGGGCACGCCCGGGCGAGGATGCCGCGGTCGACCCCCGCATCCAGGCCCGACGCGACGAGGTCACCGTGACCAGCAGCGACGCCGCCGACGTCGGCTGATCGCCGTGGCTGCGGTCGTGGCCGCGCTGGCGCCGTGGCCTTCGGGGTCAGCCACAGCGCCGCGCTCGACGTCGATCAGGTCGTCGCCTCCGGCACACCCCACGTCAGCGCCGATCAGGTGCGTCGAGGTCAGCGGCCTCCAGGTCGGCCAGAACCTGGTCGACGTCGATGCCGACGCCGTGCGCTCCCGGCTGCGGGCCCTGCCCTGGGTGGACGACGCCAGGGTCGCCCTCGACTGGTGGGGCGGCGTCGTGCGCATCGAGGTGACCGAGCGGGTGCCCGTCGCTGCGGTCGCCACGGCCGACGCGGCAGTGGGTGGTGTCCGACGCGTCCGGCCATGCCGCTGGCCACGCTCCCCCCGGGCGGGCCCCGGCCTGATCGCCATCGAGAACGTGGCGCCGGTCGAACCCGGGTCCGACTTCGGTCCCGGCATCCAGGCGCCGCTCGAGGTCATCGCCGGGCTGTCATCGGGGCTGCGCTCACGGGTGTTCGCGGTGGTTGCCGGCACCGACGGCACCGTCCAGCTGAAGGTGCTGCCCTCGGGCATCGTCGACCTCTGCCAGCCCGACCAGCTGCCCGAGAAGCTGTCCAGCGCCACGACCTGGTTCGCCGACGTCGACGACACCCAGCTGGCCACCCTGAAGGTGTGCGTCCCGGATTCGCCCGTCGCGACGCGGCTCGCCATGACCGGCGCGCGAGCGGCACCGACGATCCCGAGGTGTTGACCGCTGTCGGGCTTGCACGTAGCCTTTCACGCCGCGACCTGAGGTTGACATAACCCTCAATCACAGGTCGAGACTTCTCCGGGTGGGCGATCATGGCTGATCGATCTGACCAGCGATCGGCTCGCAAGGCGCGCATGGCCCGGCTCTTCGACCTCGACGCACCCGAGCCGGATCCCGAAACCGGAACCGATCCCATCGATCACGCAGCACCCGAACCTGTTCCACCCCCACCACCCGCCCCACCCGTCGCATCGACCGATGCGGCCCCCATGGAGGTAGCGAGAGCTATGGCCGGCAACCCGCAGAACTACCTGGCGGTCATCAAGGTCGTCGGCATCGGCGGCGGCGGCGTCAACGCCGTCAACCGCATGATCGACGCCGGGCTGAAGGGCGTCGAGTTCATCGCCGTCAACACCGACGCCCAGGCGCTGCTCATGAGCGACGCCGACGTCAAGCTCGACATCGGCCGCGAGCTCACCCGTGGCCTCGGCGCCGGCAGCGACCCCGAGGTCGGCCGGCAGGCCGCCGAGGAGCACCGCGACGAGATCGAAGAGGTGCTCAAGGGCGCCGACATGGTCTTCATCACCGCCGGCAAGGGCGGCGGCACCGGCACCGGTGCCGCCCCGGTCATCGCCGAGATCGCCAAGGCGCATCGGCGCGCTCACCATCGGCGTGGTCACCCGTCCGTTCGCCTTCGAGGGCCGCCGCCGCTCGGTGCAGGCCGAGACCGGCATCCAGAAGCTGAAGGAGAAGGTCGACACCCAGATCGTCATCCCCAACGACCGGCTGCTCACCGTGTCCAACGAGAAGACCTCGGTGCTCAACGCGTTCAAGATGGCCGACGAGGTGCTGCTCCAGGGCGTGCAGGGCATCACCGACCTCATCACCACGCCGGGCCTGATCAACACCGACTTCGCCGACGTGAAGATGATCATGAGCGACGCCGGTTCGGCCCTCATGGGCATCGGCTACGGCTCGGGCGAGGGCCGGGCGCTCAACGCGGCCCGGGCCGCCATCTCCAGCCCGCTGCTCGAGGCCTCCATCGAGGGCGCCCGCGGCATCCTGCTCACCATCGCCGGTGGCAGCGACCTCGGCCTGTTCGAGGTCAACGAGGCGGCCGAGGTCATCCACGGCGTGGCCCACCCCGACGCCAACATCATCTTCGGCACGGTCATCGACGACGAGATGGGCGACGAGGTCCGGGTCACCGTCATCGCCGCCGGCTTCGACCGCTGGGACGACCCCAAGGCCGACCGCCCCGGCGAGACCGCAGCCGCCGGCCGGGCCCGACGGGCCGACCTCGAGCCCGTCACCGACGTCTTCGGCGCCGATGACGACGACGATCTCGACCTCGACGGCGGCGACGACGACTTCGACGTCCCGTCGTTCCTGAAGTAGCCGTCGCTTCCGGGCCCGTGGCCCTCACCATCGAGCTCGACACCGGCGACGTCCACCTCGCCACCACCACCCGTGACCAGGGCGACTTCGCCATCGACCGCGACTCCGGCGCTGGTCCTGACGCGCTCGTCGAGCGACGCCGGGCCGTCGTCGACCTCCCGTGGGTGTGGCTGCGCCAGGTGCACGGCGCCGGCGTCGAGGTGGTCACCGCGACACGGTCGATCGGGTCGCCGGCATCGAGGCCGACGGGCTGGTCACCGCCGATCCGGGGCTGGTGCTGGCCGTCCAGACCGCCGACTGCCTGCCGGTCGTGCTCTGGAGCGGCGAAGGCGTGATCGGGGCGGCCCACGCCGGCTGGCGGGGGCTCGACGCCGGGGTGGTCGAGGCCACCGCGGCCGCCATGCGGGGCCTGGGGGCCACCGTCATCGAGGCCCGCATCGGGCCGTGCATCCACGCGAGTGCTACGAGTTCGGCGCCGCGGACCTCGACCACGTGGCGGCCCGCCTGGGCGACGAGGTCCGTGGGCGCACGGCCTCGGGAACGCCGGCGCTCGACCTGCCCCGGGCGTTCGGCGTGGCCGCCCGTCGGGCCGGCATCGCCAGCTGGGGGTCGGAGGGCTCGTGCACGGCCTGCCATCCCGATCGCTGGTTCTCGTACCGGGCCCGGGCCGAGACCGGCCGCATGGCCACCGTCGTGTGGCGCGACGGCCCGGTGTCCCGGGTGACCCGACCGTGATCGACCCGGCCGAGGTGGCGCGCCGAGCGGCCACCGTACGGGAGCGGATCGCCGCGGCCGGGGGAGGCTCCGAGGTCGAGGTGCTGGCGGTGACCAAGGGCTTCGGGCCGGATGCCGTGACCGCTGCGCAGGGCGCCGGGCTGGACGCGGTGGGCGAGAACTACGCCCAGGAGCTGGTGGACAAGGTCGCGGCCCGGTCCGCGCTCGCCCGCTCCGGGCCCGGAACCGATCTGGCACTTCATCGGGCGGCTGCAGCGCAACAAGGTGCGCCAGATCGCGCCGTTCGTGGCCCTCTGGCAGACCGTCGATCGTGCAGCGCTGGCCGCCGAGATCGCCCGCCGAGCCCCCGGCGCGGCCGTGCTGGTGCAGCTCAACCTGTCCGGCGAGCCGCAGAAGGGCGGCTGCGCGCCCGAGGAAGCCGAGGCCCTGGTGGTCCGGGCCGCCGACCTCGGGCTCGACGTCCGGGGGCTGATGGGCGTGGCCCCGGCTGGACCTCCCGAGCTCGCCCGCCCCGGCTTCCGGCAGCTCGTCGCCCTGGCCGACGATCTCGGCCTGCCCGTGCGCTCGGTCGGCATGAGCGCCGACCTGGAGGTCGCGGTCGAGGAGGGATCGACCATGGTCCGGATCGGTCGCGACCTGTTCGGGGAACGGCCCGTCCGCATCTGACCGGCCCGCGGCGGCGTTGCCGAGACATCCCGGCCCACCTCGAGCACCCTCACCTCGTTCCCTCCATGCGCACTCAGGTGACGATCAATGCGATCACGGATCGATCATCGTCACCGTCAAATGGCGAGCAATAGCTTTTCCTGATGACAGATAGCGTCGATACTGGCGAGGATGACCCTCTCCCGGCGAACCTTCCTGTCCCGCTCGGCCGCGCTGGCCGGCATGACCGCCGCGGGCGGGCTCGGGAGCCTCGGGCTCACGGCGTGCGATCCGACGCTGGCCCGGGCCTCGGAGCGCATCTCCGACTTCATCTGGACCTACGGCTGGCCGTGCCCCCGGGCGGTGTATCTCCCGGGAACGAAGAGTTTGCACGTCGGGGGCACCACGTCGACGGGGATGGTCAGCGTCGGGACCTTCGACATCGCGGCACGAACCGCCGCGAAGGTCGCGCTGGTGGATCATCAGGCCGACGACCACGACACGCCGGCGATGCTGTTCGAGCTCGATCAGCGACCGATCATCGTGGTGTCAGATCACGGCCGCGCGGCCTACGCCGAGCAGTGGCTGGGAGATGCGCCCCTGTCGGTGACGGCGCTCACCCCTTCGCAGATCAGCTGGGGCGGGCCGCCGTCCTACGGCCAACTGGTCCGGCGCCCGGGCACGAGCACCCTGATGTCCATCTTCCGCGGCGGACCGGAGAGCGGACAGTACGCGGCGTTGTCGAGGGACTGGGGCCTCACGTGGGAGAGCCCGGTTCGCATCTGGGGAGGCCCCGACTACGCCACGCACAAGATCACGCCCGACGGCAGCACGCTGTGGATGGCGACTGCCCTCAACCCGACCAACCCCAACAACGAGGTGCGGGTCTTCCAGGTCGACCTGGCCTCGGGGGTGATCCGCAACGCGTTCGGCGCGCGGACGTCGCTCCAGAACTTCTGGTCGCTGACGGGACCGATCGCCACGGGCGACTGCACCCGGGCGGTGGCGCCGCTCGTGGCCCCGCACGCCCTGCGCCTCTTCGACATCTCGACGAACGGTGACGTGCTCATCGCCCGATGGGACACCGGCGACCCGACGGTGAGCTATCGCCTGCTCCGGCGGATCGCGTCGCCCGGCACCTACACCGAGGAGGTGCTCGTCGACGGTGGGGTCGAGTTCGGGTACACGACGGCTCGCTACACGGGCGGCATGACCTTCGACACGGACGCGAACCACGTGCTGCTGTGTCGCGAGGCCGCGGGAACTTGGACCTACGAGCGCTGGACCTGCACCGGGGCGAGTTGGGTCAGGGAGGTCCTGGTGACCCGCGACCCGGCGTCGGGTCGCAAGCTCGGCCGACCGATCGTGCCCCGCGGTGCCGAGGGTCTGGGCCTGACGCTCGTCCTCGACATCGCGCACTACTCGGCCACCCGCTACACGGACTACCTCGCGGACGCCATGCTCGTGCGGGACCTGGGCGCCTACTCCGGCTGACTCCACCGCATGCCCGGGACCAGCGCCGACCTTCGTGTCGGCGTCGGGAGTCACTAAGGTTGCAGGGTACTTTGATGCCCGGATGGGTCCCGACCTGGGAACAGACCGGCTCTGGAGGAATTCGATGGCTCTGTTTCGATCGGCGATGCACTACCTGGGACTCGGGCCGGACGACGACTACGACGACTACGACCAGGTCGATGATCGCGGCGCCGCGGCTCCGCAGGCGGCTCGATCGGCCGTGCCGACCCGTGAGCCCTCACCTGTCACGGCCCGTCCCGCCATGCCCACCGGGCGTCCTCGCGCCGTGCCGCCGAGCCAGCCGCCGGTGGCCGACCTGCACGAGCAGTCCGCCGTGCGCCCGCTGCCGTCGCCCTCCGGTGTCGACCGGCCCAAGCCCCAGAGCGTGGTCCGGCCCGTGCCGGCCTTCGCCTCGGCCAAGCCGCACGTCGTGGCGCCGACCTCGTTCAACCAGGCGCAGGACGTGGCCGACAAGTTCAAGAACTCGCAGCCGGTGATCCTGAACCTGCAGGGCGTCGACCGTGACCTGTCCCGCCGGCTCATCGATTTCTCGAGCGGCATGTGCTACGGGCTCGGCGGACAGATGGAGAAGGTGGCCCACCAGGTGTACCTGCTGACGCCGGCCAATGTCGAGGTGTCGCCCGAGGAGCGCCGCCGGCTCTCCGAGCGGGGTCTGCACGACGCCTGACGCTCGTCCCCGCTCGCCCCTCCGTCCCGACAGGCTCCCGTGCTCACCCTGATTCGCATCGTCCTGCAGATCTACCTGCTGCTGCTCTTCGGCCGCATCGTGCTCAGCTGGTTCCCCCCGCCCCAGAGCGGGTCCATGGTGTCGTTGCAGCGTTTCCTGTTCTCGGCCACCGAGCCGGTGCTCGGCCCGCTCCGGGCCATCCTCCCGCCGGTCCGGATCGGGGGCATGGCCCTCGACCTCTCGCCAACGGTGCTGATCCTCGCCATCATCGTGCTGCTCAACCTGCTGCGCTGACGCACGGCCCGACGCCCGGAGAGGGCATCGACCCGCCCATTGGTGTGGTGTGGGTACCATCCGACGCATGGACGGAAACCCCCAGCTCCTCACCGACGTCAAGTTCTCGACCCATCGCAAGGGGTACGACCCCGATGAAGTCGACAACTTCCTCGAGCGGGTGAGCGCGGCGGTGGCCCAGCTGCAGGACAAGCTGCGCCAGGCCACCGAGCGGGCCGAGGCGGCCGATGCCCAGGTGGCCGAGGCTCGTCGGCTGCAGGCCGAGGCCGAGGCGGCTGCCGAGCAGGTCCGGTCGGGAGCGCCGGGCACGCCATCGTCGGGGGCCGGACGCGCTGGCGGTGACGACGAGCTCAAGAAGGTCCTGGTGCTGGCTCAGCGGGCCGCCGACCAGGCGGTCGAGGAGGCCAACGCCACGGCCACCCGCACCGTGGCCGACGCCCGGGCCAAAGCCGTCAACCTGCTGGCCGAGGCCGAGCAGGAGCGCGACCGCATGCTGGCCAAGGCCCGCAGGAAGGCCGACGCGGCCGCCGAGGAGCGGGCCCGCGAGCTGCACGAGCAGGTCACGTCGCTCGACGCCGTCCGGGGCGACCTCCGAGCCGACGTGGATGCCCTCAACGGCTACCTCGAAGGCGAGCGCACCCGGCTCCGCCGCCAACTCGGCGAGCTGGCGCGGATCGTCGACGATCCGACCGCGCTCATGCTGTTGGCGGCGCCCGAGCTGACCGAGACCGAGGCCCCCGCCCGCATGGACGAACCGGAACCCGAGCCCGAGCCCGCCACCACGCCGGCGGGCGAGGCCTCGTCCGAGTCCGGACCGGTCGATCTCCAGGAAGGGCCGGTCGAGCCCGCCGAGATCCCTGGTGACGCCGCCGAAGAGCTGACCGCGAGCGACGCGGCCGGCTCGCCGACCGACGTGGTCGTCGACTCGGCCACCGAGGTCACGGTCGACGCACCGGTGGCGTCGGCCGACTACGTGGGTCCCGAAGGCATCGACGAGTCGTCGTCGATCGCTCCGCCACCGTCCTCCGAGCCGATCGACCTCACCACCGAGCGCCTGTTCGGCGAGGGTGAGACCGGCATCGACGACGGTCCGCCCACCGAGCTGTTCGACACCGTGGCCGATCACGGGTCGTCGCCGCTGGGCGAGCCCGATGCGGCCGCCGATGCCGCCATGCGGGCCTTCTTCGAACGTGACCTCGACGAGGACGCGGAGGCCAAGAGCTCCCGCTTCGGCCGCCGCCGCTGACCTGGTCGGTCTGACCTGGTCGGTCTGACCTGTCGGTCTGACCTGGTCGGTCTGATCAGGTCAGGCGCATCTCGAGGCGCACCGGCTGCCCGTCGACGTCGATGACGGGCATCTCGTCGCCGCCTGCGGGGGCGTCGACGAGCTCGACCGCCAGCACCTCGGCCGCGATCCAGTCGCGGTGAGCATCGAGCGCGGGCTGCAGGTCACCCGGCGCGCCGATCGTGACGGCGACCCGGTCGGCGATGGCGAACCCGAGCTCCTTGCGCCGGTCGTTCAGCGCCCGGACGAGCTCTCGGGCCTGACCCTCCCGACGGAGTGCGTCGTCGATCTCGAGGTCGAGGGCGACGGCCCACCCGTCGTCATCGGCCAGGGCGAAGTCGGCGTGGCGTTCGGCCCGCACGTCGACGTCGGCCGGCTCGAGCCGCTCGTCGGCGATCATCACGAAGCCGTCGCGCTCGAGCGCCTGCTGCAGAGCGGATCCGTCGGCCGAGGCCAGTGCAGCCTTCACCTCGTTGACCCGGGGGCCGAGGCGGGGCCCGAGGGTGCGGAAGTTGGGGACGACGGTCCAGCTCATGAGACCCGAGAGGGTGTCGATGCGCTCGAGCGAGCGCACGTTCAGCTCGGTCATGATCTCGTCCTCGATGGCCGGGTCGAGCTCGATGCCCGGGTGCAGCAGCAGGGCCCGGGCCAGCGGCTGGCGCACCCTGACCTTGGCGTCGGTGCGAGCGGCCCGGCCCAGTGCCACCAGCCGGCGGCGACGCGTCGACCTGGTCGGCCAGCGCCTGGTCATGGCGTCCCTTCGGCTCGGGCCAGTCGGTGAGGTGCACCGAGGTCTCGTCGGTGAGGCGGGTGTAGATGGCATCGGCCAGGAACGGGCAGAACGGGGCCAGCAGCTGCGCCGTGGTGACGAGGCACTCGTAGAGGGTGGCGTGGGCGAGCGGGTCGCTGCTCTTCCAGAAGCGGGGGCGCGACCGGCGCACGTACCAGTTCGAGAGGTCGTCGATGAAGGTGGCCAGGCGGGAGGCGCCGGTCAGCGCATCGAACTGCTCGAGGGCGTCGGTGACGGTGGCGACGGTGTCGTCGAGCTGGCCCAGCACCCAGCGGTCGAGCACATGGGTGGGTTCGGGTCGGTCCCCGGCGTGCCCCGCGCCCGATCGACCTGGCGGCTGGGGCTGCCAGCCGTCGAGATCGGCGTAGGTGGCGAAGAACGCGGTCACGTTCCAGAGCGTGAGCAGGGTCTGTCGGGTCGTCTCGCGGATGCCGTCGGGGAACACCCGGCGAGGGGTCCACGGCTGGCCCGAGGAGAAGAAGTACCAGCGCAGGGCATCAGCACCCTGGGTCGAGAAGATGTCCCAGGGCGGGATGATGTTGCCCCGCGACTTGGACATCTTCTGCCCGTTCTCGTCGACGATCAGGTTGAGGCACACCACGTTGCGGTAGGGCGCCCGGCCGAACACCAGCGCGTTGACGGCCAGCAGGGAGTAGAACCAGCCGCGGGTCTGGTCGATGGCCTCGCAGATGAAGTCGGCCGGGAACGACTGGTCGAAGCGGTCGGCGTCCTCGAACGGGTAGTGGTGCTGGGCCGACGGCATGGAACCGGAGTCGAACCAGGCGTCGAGGACCGGGGCGACCCTTCGGGCCGTGCCCGGGCACGACGTGCAGGGCAGAGTGACGTCGTCGACGAACGGGCGGTGGAGGTCGAGCTCGGACAGGTCGCGCCCGGCTGCGCCGGCCAGGTCGGCCACCGACCCGAAGCACCGGTCGTCGCCGCACTCGGTGCAGCGCCAGATCGGCAGCGGGGTGCCCCAGTAGCGGTCGCGCGACAGGGCCCAGTCGACGTTGCCCTCGAGCCACTTGCCGAAGCGGCCGTTCTTGATGTTCGGGGGCTGCCAGTTGACGGTCTCGTTCTCACGGAGCAGCTCGTCGCGCATGGTGGACGTCTTCACGAACCACGAGGTCTTGGCCCAGTAGATGAGCGGCGTGCCGCAGCGCCAGCAGTGGGGGTAGCTGTGCTCGTACTGCTGCAGGCGCACCAGCAGGCCCCGCGCGGTGAGGTCGTCCACGATGCCGGCGTCGGCGTCCTTGACGAACAGGCCCTGCCACAGCGGGACGCGGTGGTCGAAGGTGCCGTCGGCGTCGACCGGGTTGAGCACGGGCAGGTCCTCGGCCCGGGCGACCGACGCGTCCTCTTCGCCGAAGGCGGGGGCGATGTGGACGATGCCCGAGCCGTCGTCGGTGCTGACGTAGTCGGCCACGACCACCCGCCAGCCGCTGGCTCCGGGCGGGGGCTCGAGCAGGTCGAACGGTCGCTGGTAGTGCCAGCCCGACAGCTCGTGGCCCTTCCAGGTGGCGAGCGGGTCGACGCCCTGGGGCAGGCGACCGACCGCCACGATCAGGTCGCGGCCCGTGCTGCCCCAGGCCTCGGCCGGCACCCGGGCATAGTCGATGTCGGGTCCCACGGCGGCGGCAACGTTGGAGATCAGGGTCCACGGGGTGGTGGTCCACACCAGCAGGTCGGCGCCGGCGGCCGGTCCGTCGGTGAGCGGGAAGCGCACGTAGACCGAGGGGTCGGTGACGTCGCGATAGACGTCGGGCTGGCCCATCTCGTGGGATGACAGCGCGGTGCCGCAGCGCGGCGCAGTAGGGGCTGACCTTGTGGCCTTCGTAGAGGAGGCCCTTCTCCCAGAGCTGGGACAGCAGCCACCACACCGACTCGACGTAGTCGTTCGACATGGTCCAGTAGGCGTCGGCGGTGTCGATCCACGTGCCCGAACGGGTGGTGAGGGCGGACCAGTCCTCGACGTAGCGCAGCACGGAGTCGCGGCAGTGCTGGTTGAAGTTCTCGACGCCGTAGGCCTCGATCTCGTGCTTGGAGTGCAGACCGAGCGCCTTCTCGACCTCGAGCTCGACGGGCAGGCCGTGGCAGTCCCAGCCGCCCTTGCGTGGCACGTTGTGGCCGCGCATCGTCTGGAAGCGGGGGTAGAGGTCCTTGAACACCCGGGCCCAGACGTGGTGCAGGCCGGGGCGCCCGTTGGCGGTGGGAGGACCCTCGTAGAAGATCCACGGCTCGGCGTCCTTGCGCAGCCGTCGGGTCTCGGCGATCACGTCCCGGTCGTTCCACCGGTCGAGGACCTGCTCCTCGAGGGCGACCAGGTCGAAGTCGGGATCAACGGGACCGAATGGCATGGCCGCCAGCCTACGCGGAAGTTGGCCCTTGACGGATTGGGGGGTCGTGCCGTAGGGTCCGGCACCTTTGCGGCGGGGATGGGGAGAATCGAATGCCCAGAGCGACCAGCGCAGGATCCAGCAGCAGTCCGACGAAGCGGGCGACCGCGGCGAAGAAGTCCACGCCGGCCAAGAAGACCTCGGCCACCGCCGCAACCCGCAAGAAACCTGCGGTGGCGAAGAAGTCCACCACGAAGGCCCCATCGAAAGCGACCTCCTCCACCGTGACCACAGCCAAGAAGTCCGCACCGGCCAAGCCCGCCGCTGCCGAAGCCAAGAAGGCCCGGGCCAAGACCGCTTCCGCCGGCAAGGTCGTTCCCGCCAAGGCCGTCGCCAAGAAGGCGCCGGCCGCCAAGCCGGCCACTCCGGCCAAGAAGAAGCTGTCGGCCGCCGACCTGAAGTTCATCGAGAGCCAGCACGAGCTGCTGCTCAAGGAGCGGGCGGTCTACCTGCGCTCCGCAGATTCGCTCAAGGCCGAGGCCGACTCGTTGGCCGAGCTCCGTGAGCCCGGTGACGTGCAGTTCGACGAGGAGTCGGGAGAGGGCGACACCCTGGCCGTCGAGCGCGAGCGTGACCTGGCCCTCAGCCACCAGGCCCGCGCCGCGGTCGAGGAGATCGACCATGCGCTCACCAAGATCCCTCTCGGCACCTACGGCATCTGCGAGGTCTCCGGGCAGCCCATCCCGAAGGAGCGCCTCAAGGCCATCCCGTGGGCGCGTGAGCGGGTGGAGTACAAGGTCGGGGGCTTCGGCCGACGCTGAGCTCGCCGATGCCTGACGACACCCTCCCTGACGAGGTCGCGTCCCCGATCTCGGCACGTCGACGGGTCGGGCTCGTGCTCGCGGTGGCGGCGGCGGTCGTCGTGCTCGACCAGCTCACCAAGTGGTGGGCGGTCTCCACGCTGACCGACCAGACCATCGACGTGGTGTGGAAGCTGCGCCTGATCCTGGTCGAGAACCGGGGCACCGCGTTCAGCCTTACCCAGAGTGGCGGCCCGGTGATCACCCTGCTGGCCCTGGCCGTGGTCGGCGGCCTCCTCTGGTACAGCCGGGGCGTCCAGTCACGGTGGGCCCTCGTGGCCCTCGGGCTCATCGCCGGCGGCGCCATCGGCAACCTGGTCGACCGGGCCTTCCGAGGAGATGCCGGGTTCATGCAGGGTGCAGTGATCGACTTCATCGACGTGCAGTTCTGGCCAGTGTGGAACGTGGCCGACATGGGCGTGTCCATCGGTGCCGTGCTGCTGGTCGTCGTACTGGCCTTCTCCCCGGGCGACGGGGCCGACGCCGATGGATGAGGTGATCCCCGCCGCCCTTGCCGGTCAACGGGTCGACCGCGTGGTGGCGATGATCACCGGCGTCAGCCGGGCCGACGTCGCCGCCCTGGTCGACCAGGGCAAGGTGCTCGTCGACGACCGCGTGGTGACCACGCGGTCCCAGCGGGTCAGCGAGGGCGCGCACGTGCACGCCGATCTCGACGAGCTGGTGGCCGCGGCCGCTCATGCCATGGATGCCGAGCCCGACGTGGCGGTCACCGTGATCTACGAGGACGAGCACCTGCTCGTGATCGACAAGCCGGCCGGGCTGGTCGTGCACCCCGGGGCGGGCAACCGCCAGGGCACCCTCGTGCAGGGGCTGCTGGCCCGCTACCCCGAGCTGGCCGGCATCGGCGGAGACCGCGATCGGCCGGGCATCGTGCACCGCCTCGACAAGGGAACATCCGGGCTGTTGCTGGTGGCCCGATCTCCTGAGGCGTTCGACGCGCTGGTCGCGCAACTGCAGGCCCATGAGGTCGAGCGTCGCTACCTGGCGCTGGTGTGGGGCGAGCTCGACGCGCTGAGCGGCATGATCGACGCCCCCATCGGTCGCTCGATCCGGGAGCCCACCCGCATGGTCGTGTCGACCACGGGCAAGGAGGCGCGCACCCGCTACGAGGTGGTGTCGACCTTCACCGATCCCGTGTCGATCTCGCTGCTCGAGTGCCGGCTCGAGACCGGCCGCACCCATCAGATCCGCGTGCACCTCACCGCCATCGACCACCCGGTCGTCGGTGACGGCAAGTACGGCGGCGAGCGGTCGTCGTTCCCGGTCGAGCGGCCGTGGCTGCACGCTGCTGCGCTGCACCTCGACCACCCGGTGACCGGCGAGCCGCTGGACTTCGCGTCGCCGCTGCCGGCCGACCTCGAGGGCTGGCTCGCACAGCTGAGCTGATCAGGCGGCGGGTTCTCCGGGCCAGTTCGCGTCGCCCCGGGCCATGGTCACGATGTCGGCCAGGCTCGAACGCGTCGAGGTAGCTGCGCATGTGCTCGCCGACGTCGGCCCACACGGCCAGCAGCACGCACTGGCCCTCGTGGTCGCAGGCGCCGTTGGTGTGGGGCTCGACGAAGTCCCCGGCCACGATCGGACCGTCCACTGCGCTGACGATGGCGCTCAGCGGGATGTCGGCGGGATCTCGGGCCAGCACGTAGCCACCGCCGACGCCCCGCTTCGAGCGGACGAGCCCGGCGCCCTTCAGCGCCAGGAGGATCTGCTCGAGGTAGGGCTGGGGGAGACCCGTGCGCTCGGCGATGTCACGCACAGAGGTCGGGCCTTCCTCGCCGAGGTGCATCGCCAACGAGAGCAGCGCTCGGCTGGCGTAGTCACCTCTGGTCGAGACCTTCACGCCGCCATGCTAGTGGGGCTCGGCCGGACGCACTAGCGTGGAGCGTTCGCGAAAGGACCCCCGTGGGCGACGAACCATCCCAGCCTGAGGCCGACGCGGACGCGCCGGTCGCCCCGTTGCTGCCTGACTACGCCGGGCCGTGCGTCTGCAACGTCATGCCGGCGTTGCTCGAGCCCCCCGAGCAGATGCCGTCGTGGTTCCCCTCGAGCGTGGCCGATGCCGACCAGGTGCTCTTCCTGGTGCTCGACGGCCTCGGGTGGGACCAGCTGCAGGAGCGGCGGGCCGTGGCCCCCACCCTGGCCGCCATGCAGGGCGACGCCATCCTGACGGTGGCCCCGTCCACGACCGGCACGGCCATGACCTCGATCACCACCGGTCTCACTCCGGGTGAGCACGGCGTGATCGGGTACCGGGTGGCCGTCGACGGGCGGGTGCTCAACGTGCTGCGGTGGAGCTTCGGCGGGCGCGACGCCAAGGCATCGATCCCGCCGGACAAGTTCCAGCCGGTCGACGCGTTCCTCGGGCACCGTCCGGCCATCGTGACCCGGGCCGACTTCCGCACCAGCGGATTCACGCTGGCGCACCTCGACGGCGTGCGCTTCAACGGGTACCGGGTGACCTCCACGTTGATGGCCGAGTCCGCCCGGCTGCTGCGGGCCGGCGAACCGTTCGTCTACGCCTATTACGAGGGCATCGACAAGGTGGCCCACGAGTACGGGCTGGGCGACCACTACGACGCGGAGTTGGCCTATGTCGATCGTCTGGTCGGTGACCTCATCGCGTCCCTGCCCCGCGATGCGGTGCTCGTGGTGACCTCCGACCACGGCCAGCTGCACGTCGGCGACAACATGATCTCGCCGGCTCGTGACGTGCTCGACGAAGTGTCGTTCCAGTCCGGCGAGGGGCGGTTCCGCTGGCTGCACGCCCGCCCTGGTCGCACCGATCAGCTGCTCGCCGCGGCCCGGGCCCACCACGAATCCGATGCCTGGATCCTCAGCCAGGAGCAGATGATCGCCGAGGGCTGGTTCGGTCCCCGGGTCACCGACGCTGCCCGCTCGCGGCTGGGTGACGTCGCGCTGGTGGCCAAGGGCACCGTGGCCTTCGCCGACCCCGATGACGGCGGTCCGTTCGAGCTGATCTCCCGCCACGGTTCGGTGACTTCGGCCGAGATGCGCGTGCCGCTGTTGGCACATCGCTCCTGATCGGTGGATGATGCCCGCCATGTCCGATCACGAACACGCCCCTGACGCGACTGCGACCTCCGTGGACGAGGTGATCCATCCCGATCTGGTGGAGCCCGGCCCCGGGGCCGAGTCGATCGACGAGTCGTCCGAGGAGCCGTCCGAGTTCGTGTCCGAACCGGCCAAGGTCATGCGGGTCGGCTCGATGATCAAGCAGCTGCTCGACGAGGTGCGCACCACCCAGCTCGACGAGCCCGGGCGCGAGCGGCTGAAGGCCATCTACGAGACCTCGATCGATGAGCTCGGCTCGGCGCTGTCGCCCGATCTCCGCGACGAGCTGAACCGCCTCGCCCTGCCCTTCGACGGCGACGACCTGCCGAGCGATGTGGAGCTGCGGCTGGCCCAGGCCCAGCTGGTGGGCTGGCTCGAAGGGCTGTTCCACGGCATCCAGGCCACCCTGTTCGCCCAGCAGATGGCGGCCCGTCAGCAGCTGGAGAACATGCGGGGCCAGCTGCCTCCCGGCGCGGGCGGGGGCCCCGCGGGCGGCCCGGTCGAGGAACGTCCGGGCACCTACCTGTAGCGATCACCGCCGGCGCCGAACGAGCCGGCGCCGGCCGCTCCGAGCTGGCTCACGGAGGGCGATCCCGCTGCGGGCCATGGCGGCCCGGGCCGCGACCGCGGTGGTCGGTCCGTAGGTGCGGTTGCCGTCGAAGGAGATCTGACGGGCCTCTTCGAGCTGGCCGGGGTCGATCGGGCAGCGGCCGGGGAGTGGCTCGACGCCGTACAGCCGGGCCGACGTGGTGCCGAGGACCTTGGCCTTGATGACGGGCGTCAGGGCCGGGTACCCGTACGTGTCCTGGAACTCCTCGGTGATCTGGAAGGCGCGGAAGGCCTCGATCTGGTCCTGGGGCGATCCGTACCAGATCGAGTCCGTGCCCCACACCACGTTGTCCTCGCCGAAGTGAGCGAGGAGCTTGCCCAGCACGTGCGCCGCCTGGGTCGGGTCACCCATCACGGTGCGCCACGTCGACCCCAACTCGGCGTAGACGTTGCCCCCGGCGCCGATGCCCGCGGCACGGGTCGACCTGATCAGCCGATCGATGCCCTGCGGATCTTCGCCGTCGTAGGGCCCCTCGGTGTGCTCGGCCTCGAAGCCGGAGTGGTAGACGACGAACGAGAGGTCGGGGTGGGAGGCCGCGGCCGGGCCGACGTCGACGGGGCTGGCGTAGGGGCTGCCGCCCGAGAACCCCTTGTGCACCGCGACGACCGGGGGACCGAGCGTGCCGGCCTGCTCGAGGAACGCCTCCCCGACGGTGGCGGCGTCGGGATCGTGGTCGTCGAGGTACCAACCGGGACCGCCGGCGTGGCAGTAGACCTTCCACGCCCCGATCCGGTAGCGCGACCCGAGGTCGACCATCCCGGCCAGCACTCCGTCGAGCGGACCGTCGCTCGGGTGGGCCTCACCCTGCATCAGCACGCGGGAGTCGCCGCAGACGCGGTCGGCCAGGTCGATCGTGCGGGCCATCACCTCGGGGCTGAGCGGGTTCCCGGCGAAGGGCAGGGCCGAGAGCACCACCATCGAGGTGGCGCTGCGGTTGAAGATCAGGTCGAGGAACTGGTCGGCCGAGTAGCAGTCGCGGGCGTCGTCGGCCCCGCAGGCCGACTGCGGGAAGTCGGGCACGGCGGCCCCCACATCGTGGCTGTAGTCGAGGAAGTGCCCCTGCACGTCGAACACGAACTCGTCGCCGCCGAGGGCGTCGGCGGCCGCTCCGGGATCCCGGGCGGCCTCGTCCGACACGTCGAACGTGCCCCCGGGGGCAGCGCCGTCGCTGTGCCTCGCCTGGTCCGACGCGCAGGCCGAGAGGATCGCCAGCATCGAGGCCGCGCCCATCGACGACAGCAGGAACCGGCGCCGTGACATGCCGAGCCGGCGGGCGGCGCCGTCGGTCTGGCGGCGCATCCGCCGGGCCGTCTCGGCCACCAGCGGCGACGTCGGCGGCGGCACGAACTCGCCGTTGGAGCACGGGTGCAGCTTGATCGGGAGGCCGGGATCGACGTCGTCGTCCATGGTCAGATGGTCGCGCCGCCACGGCCGTCGTGCCCTCATCCGGGCCCGGGGAAGCGCCGCAGATCGCGCGCTAGAGTCGGGCCCGCGGAGAAATCACACGCGTGTAAGCCGTCCACAAGTTGGGGACAACCTTGTGGACAGCGCTCGATCGATCCGCGGAACTCGTCCTTCGACCAGGAGAGCAGGACCGCGCCGATGGCGAACTCGTTCACCCATCTGCACGTGCACACCGAGTTCTCGATGCTCGACGGGGCGGCGCGGGTCGGCGAGCTGGTGGCCAAGGCGGCGGCCGACGGCCAGCCGGCGATCGGCATCACCGACCACGGCAACATGTACGGCGTCCTCGACTTCTACCAGGCGTGCCGCAAGCAGGGCGTCAAGCCGATCATCGGCAGCGAGCTCTACATGGCCTACGACCACCGCACCGAGCGGCCGCCGCGGCGGGGGCGCATGGACGACTCGGGCGGCGACGCCGAGGGCGGGCGCAAGGCCTACTACCACCTGACCGCGCTGGCCGAGAACGACATCGGCTACAAGAACCTGATCCAGCTCTCGAGCCGGGCCTACCTCGAGGGCTACTACATGAAGCCCAAGGTCGACTGGGAGCTGCTCGAGGAGCACCACGAGGGCGTCATCGCCACCACCGGCTGCCTCGGCGGCCACGTGCTGCAGGCCCTGCTGAACGGCGACTTCGACGACGCGCTGGCCAAGGCGGCCCGGCTGCAGGACATCTTCGGGCGCGACAACCTCTTCGTCGAGCTCCAGGACCACGGCATCCCCGAGCAGCACCGCACCAACCCGCAGCTGCTCGAGATCGCCCGCAAGATCCAGGCGCCGCTGCTGGCCACCAACGACAGCCACTACACCCACCGCGAGGACCACGAGGCCCACGACGCCCTGCTGTGCGTGCAGACCGGCGCGCTCATGAGCGACCCCGACCGCTTCAAGTTCAACGGCGACGAGCACTACCTGAAGACCGCGGACGAGATGCGCACGGCTGTTCGGCGAGGTGCCCGAGGCGTGCGACAACACCCTCTGGATCGCCGAGCGGGCCAACGTCGAGATCGAGTTCGGCAAGCCGCAGCTGCCCAACTTCCCGCTGCCCGAGGGCTTCGCCGACGACGCCGACTACCTCGAGCACCTCACCTTCGAGGGCGCCCGCGAGCGCTGGGGCGACCAGATCTGCCCGACGCGGTCGTCGAGCGGCTGGCCTTCGAGCTCAAGGTCATCGGCGACATGGGCTTCGCGCTCGTACTTCCTCATCGTGTGGGACCTCATCAAGCACGCCCGCGACACCGACATCCGGGTCGGTCCCGGGCGCGGGAGCGCGGCGGGCTGCGCGGTGGCCTACTGCCTGCGCATCACCGACCTCGACCCGATCAAGTACGACCTGCTGTTCGAGCGCTTCCTCAACCCGTCCCGCATCTCGATGCCCGACATCGACATGGACTTCGACTCCCGCTACCGGGACGAGATGATCCGCTACGCCGCCGAGCGCTACGGCCGCGACCACGTCGCCCAGATCGTCACGTTCTCCACCATCAAGGCCCGGGCCGCGGTGCGCGACGCGGCCCGCGTGCTCGGCTACCCGTACGTCGTCGGCGACAAGGTGGCCAAGGCCATGCCGCCGCTGGTCATGGGCCGCGACACGCCGCTGCTACGCCTGCCTCGACGAGCACCCCAAGTACGACGACGGCTACAAGATGGCCGGCGAGCTGCGCGACATGTACGCCACCGACCCCGACGCCAAGTCGGTCATCGACGTGGCCCAGGGCCTCGAGGGCCTGCGCCGCCAGGACGGCATCCACGCCGCCGCGGTGGTGATCACCAAGGAGCCGCTCACCGAGTACCTGCCGATCCAGCGCAAGCCCGAGGCCGGCCAGGATCCCGAGGACTGGCGCCGGTCGTCACCCAGTACGAGATGCACGGCGTCGAAGACCTCGGCCTGCTCAAGATGGACTTCCTCGGCCTGCGCAACCTCGACGTCATCACCGACACCCGCGAGCTGATCACGCGCGACCCGCGGCATCGACCTCGACATCGACAACGTCGACCTCGACGACGACAAGACCTACGAGCTGCTCCAGGCGCGGCGACTCGATCGGCGTGTTCCAGCTCGAGGGCGGCGCCATGCGCGCCCTGATGCGCTCGCTGGCGCCCACCGGCTTCGAGGACGTCGCCGCCCTCGTGGCGCTCTACCGGCCGGGGCCGATGGCCGCCAACATGCACAACGACTACGCCGACCGCAAGAACGGCCGCAAGCCGGTCGAGTACCTCCACCCCGACGCCGAGGCGATCCTGGGCGACACCTACGGGCCTGATGATCTACCAGGAGTCGATGATGCGGGTCGCCCAGAAGTTCGCCGGCTACTCGCTGGCCGAGGCCGACAACCTCCGCAAGGCGTGCGGCAAGAAGGACCGGGCGCTGATCAGGCAAGGAGCGGGAGAAGTTCGTGGCGGGGTGCGAGGCCACCGGGTACGGCGCAGAGCTCGGCACCGCACTGTTCGACATCATCGAGCCGTTCGCCGACTACGCGTTCAACAAGAGCCACAGCTACGGCTACGGGCTGCGTCGCGTACCAGACCGCCTACCTCAAGGCGAACTACCCGGTCGAGTACTTCGCAGCGCTGCTCACCAGCGTGAAGACCAACCTCGACAAGGCCGCGGTCTACCTCAACGAGTGCCGCCAGATGGGCATCGAGGTGCTGGTGCCCGACGTCAACGGCTCGATGAGCGACTTCGTGGCCGTGGCCGGTGACGGGTCCGACGGGGTGGGCGGCAACGGCTCGATCCCGTTCGGGCTGTCGGCGGTGCGCAACGTGGGCGAGGGCCTGGTCGGGCTCATCGTCGAGCGAGCGCGAGGCCAACGGGCCGTTCGCCGACTTCTACGACTTCTGCGAGCGGGTCGACCTCGAGGTGCTCAACAAGCGGACGATCGAGTCGCTGATCAAGGCCGGCGGCTTCGACTCGCTGGGCCATCCCCGCCAGGGCCTGCTCATGGCGTTCGAGCAGATCATCGACACCACCGTCGCCCGGCGCCGCAAGGAGGCAGAGGGCGCATGTCGACTGTTCTCGACGAGGTCGGAGACGCCTCGGCACGACGTCCGCCACGCAGGCGACCCGGCGGGCCATCCCGAGCGGTCGAGTTCGAGAAGAAGGAGCGGCTCGGGTTCGAGAAGGAGATGCTCGGGCTCTACGTGAGCGACCACCCGCTGATGGGCGCCGAGGCGTCGCTGCGGCGCCGCACCGAGTGCACGATCGCCGAGCTCGAGGGCGTCGAGGACGGCAACATGCGCGTCGTCGGCGGGCGTGGTCACCGGCCTGCAGCGCAAGTGGACGAAGAAGGGCGACCTCATGGCCGTCTTCATCCTCGAGGACCTGCAGGCGTCGATCGAGGTCATGGTCTTCCCGAAGACGATGCAGCATCGGCCACAAGCTGGCCGACGACGCCGTCGTCGTCGTGAAGGCCCGCGTCGACGGGCGCGACGACCAGCCCAAGCTCATCGCCATGGACATCGAGGTGTTCGAGCCGATCACCGACGGCGCCCCGCCGGTGCGCATCAAGGTGTCGCCCAACGCCGCTGAGCGAGCACCTGCTCGGGCGAGCTCAAGGCGCCTGCTGCGCGAGCACCCGGGCGAGTCGCAGGTGTTCCTGCACCTCGGCGAGCGCCAGGTGCTGCGGCTGCCCGACGAGTTCGCGGTCGACGTCGTCGACCGGTCTCGTCGCCGAGCTCCGCGTGCTGCTCGGCCCCGACGCGATCCTCGGCCTGAGCACCTCCCGAGGGCGCTCGACCGGTCCGCGGCGGTCGTTCCGAGCGACGATCGTGGCGCGAGTTGCACAATCTCGCCGCGACCGCTGGACTAGAGGCGTCCGTTCCGTGGGCTTCTCAGGTCTGACACCGGCTCCGGTCGGCAGCCAGCCGAGTCCGATCATACCGCCGGGGCTTTCGAGCGCATGGCGATCGAGGTCGAGACCAAGGACTGCACGGCGCTGAGCGACGCCGAGCTGGCCGAGATGGCCGACATCGTGCGCCGACGGGCCCGCCCGATTCGAGGTCGGGACTGCTCTCGAAGCAGGCCGAGGCGTGGGTGCTGGTCGACGCTGGCGCGTGACGGTCGGTCCCTCAAGGGCTTCGCCTTCTCCACCCTCGAGCGCATCGGTGGCACGCCCAGCGTGCTGATCGGCCTGGCGTCGATCACGCGCACGTCCAAGCGCGACACCGTGCTGCGGGCGATCGATGACCGACCAGTTCCGCCGGGCCGTGCTGGCCTTCCCGGACGAGGACGTGCTGGTCGGCACGCCGCTTCACCAACGCCGGCGGCTTCGAGGCCTTCAAGGCGCTCGACGACATCGTGCCCCGGCCCGACCACAAGGCCACGGGCGAGGAGCGGGCCTGGGGTCGTCGCCTGGCCAAGCGCTTCGGCGTCGAGAACGGCGGCTACGACGACCGCATCGTTCATCGCCAAGGGCGACGGCGTCGTACCCGCTGGTGCTCGACCACGAGAGCCTCAAGCCCGAGAAGCTCGACCCCGAGGTCGTGAGCCTTCTTCGACGACGTCGACGCCAAGCGGGGCGACTCGCTCATCGCCTTCGGCTGGGCCATGGCCGAGGACCTCGCCAAGCTGGGCTGACCCCCCTCCCGTGCAGCTGGAGGACGCGATCCGGCGTCGGCGGATGGTGCGGGCCTTCCACGGATCGACCGCTGCCACCGGGCACGCTCGACCGCATCCTCGAGCTCGGCCTGCACGCGCGCCGTCGGCGGGCTACAGCCAGGGCTGGGCGTTCGTGGTGCTCGAGGGACCCGAGCAGACCGGCCGCTACTGGGACATGACCCTGCCCGCCGAGCGCCGGACGGGCTTCCCCTGGCCGGGGCTGCTGGCCGCGCCGGTGCTGATCGTCCCGCTGGCCCACGCCCAGACCTACGTCGACCGCTACGCCGAGGCCGACAAGGCCGACCGGGCTCGGCGAGTCAGCCGGCGACTGGCCGGTGCCGTACTGGCTGGTCGACGCGGCCATGAGCTCGATGCACATGCTGCTCGGCGCCGTCGACGCCGGTCTGGGCGCCTGCTTCTTCGGGATCTTCGACCACGAGGCCGCGGTGCTGGCCGAGCTCGGCGTGCCCGAGGGCTACCAGCCGATCGGCACGATCGCCCTCGGCTACCCGGCGGACGACCGGCCCAGCGGGTCGTCGTGGCGAGGTCGGCGGCCGCTCGACGAGGTCGTGCACCGGGGCCGATGGTGAGCTCCACACCCTCGGGGGACGCCCCGCCCGACACCGATCTCGGCCGGTTGCGGCACCTGGCCTACGCCGACCCGGGCAAGCTCGACGACCGGCGCGCGATATACGAGTACCAGGACCCCCGACCGGACTTCTACGGGTGGATCCTCGACCAACTCGACTGGCCCGAGAGGGTCGGGTGCTCGACCTGGGTTGCGGGCCCGGCTCCCACCTGGGCCGGCTGGCCGAGCGTCGCCCCCACCTCGACCTGACCGGCGGCGACGTGTCGACGGGGATGCTCGCGGCCGCGCGGGTCGCCGCCGCGGCCATCCACCCAGTCGCCCTCGACGCCTGCGCGCTGCCCTTGGCCGGCAACTCGTTCGACGTGGTGATGGCCAACCACATGCTGTACCACGTGGCTGATCTGGATCGGGCGGCGGCCGAGCTGCGTCGGGTGATCGTCCCCGGCGGTCGTCTCCTGGCGGTCACCAACTCGCTCGACCACTTCGCCGAATTCGACGACCTGATGGCCCAGGCCGCGGGACTCGACTCGTGGTGGCGGCCGTCCCATCGGTTCAACCTCGAGCACAGCGGCGACGACCTGGCTCGTCACTTCGACCACATCGACCTACGGCATTGCCACGGCGAGCTCGCCGTCCCTGCCGTCGCCCCGATGGTCACGTTCGCCCGCAGCATGCGTGACCTGTCGGCCTTCGAGTTCACCGACGACGCGTGGGAGCAGGTGCTCGTCGAGCTCGAGGTGCTCGCGACCGAGGCCATCGCCGCGCACGGGCCGTTCCGGATCCGCACCCACACCGGCGCCTTCGTCTGCTCCTGAACGGAGCCGAGCAACGGCTCGATGGACACCGCTCGTCGACCCAGGTCCGAATCGTCAGCGGGGCGATCACGAGTCGAGCTGGGCCTCGAGCTCCCCGGGCTCGTCGACCGGCCGCTGGCAGGACGAAGTTGCGACAGACGTAGGCCTGGCCGGCGCCGTCGGGACCGGGGTCGCGGTCGTCCCACAGGGGTGAGCTGGTAGGGCTCGCCCCAGGCCAGCACGGTGTTGGGCCGGTAGCGCTCGGCCGACCACCCGCACGAGGTCGGGGCGGTCACCGACGACGGCCACCTCGGTGGTGCCGCTGTTCCACAGGTCGAGCGCGCCGAGCAGGTGGCCGAAGGCCATGGGATGGCGGGTCGGCCGGCTCGGACGAGGAGGCGCAGGATGGCCGCGGCCCGCTCGGTCAGGCGCTCGTCGCCGGTGAGGGCGGCCAGGCGCAGCAGGCCGACGCCGCCAGGCTGTTGGCCGACGGGGTGGCGTTGTCCATGAGGTCCTTGGGGCGGGTCGACGAGCGCCTCGGCGTCGCGGCCGGTGGTGAACACGCCGCCCTGCTCGTCGTCCCAGAACAGGTCGATCAGGGCGTCGGCCACCCGACGGGCCTCGTCGATCCAGCGGGCCTCGCCGGTGGCCTCGGCCAGCCGGGTGAACGCGTCGAGCAGCGCGCCGTAGTCGGCGGCGTAGGCCAGGTGCTGGGCCCGGCCGCCGTGCCCGTGGTCGCGGCGCCGGTAGCCGACGATCGGACCCGGCCTGCCACGAGCGCAGCCAGCGACCGTCGGGTCGACGGAGGTTGGCGAGCAGGAACTCGGCGGTCTGCACCGCGTCGACGAGCCAGCCGTGGTTGCCGGTGGCGGCGCCGCCTCGGCCAGCGTGGCCAGCATCAGCCCGTTCCACTCGGTGAGCACCTTGTCGTCGAGCCCCGGGCGAGGCCGGCCTTCGCGCTCGTCGAACAGCTCTGGCGGGCCTGCTCGACCTCGACCGGCCGGATCAGGTCGCCCCGCACCGGTCGGTGCAGGATGTTGCGGCCCTCGAAGTTGCCCCGTCCGGTCACGCCCCACCACTCAGCGGCGACCTCGGCCAGCGGGCGCCGAGCACCTCGTCCGAGCTCGGGCCGGGTCCAGACGTAGAACCGCCCCTCCTCGCTGTGGCCGTCGGGGTCGAGCGAGTCGGCGTCCTCGGCCGAGTAGAAGCCGCCGCCGCGATGGCGCAGGTCGCGGAGCACGTAGTCGATGGTCTCGTCGAGCACCTGGCGGTAGCGGGCCTCGCCGGTGACCTGCCAGGCGTGGAGGTAGACCCGGGCCAGCAGCGCCTGGTCGTAGAGCATCTTCTCGAAGTGGGGGACCAGCCACTGCTCGTCGACCGAGTAGCGGGCGAACCCGCCGCCGAGGTGGTCGTAGATGCCGCCCGAGGCCATGGCGTCGAGCGAGGTGGTGACCATGGCCAGCGTCTCGGGCGACCGGTTGTGGGCGTGGGCCCGCAGCAGGAACTCGAGGCTCATCGTCTGGGGGAACTTCGGTGCGTGCCCGAACCCACCCCAGCTCGGCTCGAACTGGGCGGCCAGCGCGGCGTAGGTCGCCGCCGAGCACGTCAGGGCCCGGGATGTCGTCCCCGGTCGGGCAGCTGGGTGCCTCGGCTGATCGACTCGGTGAGGTCGTCGGCCTGGGCGACCAGGTCGTCGCGTCGGGTGCGCCAGACGTCGTCGATGCGGTGCAGCAGGTCGGTGAAGCTCAGCATGTTGCCCCGCGCGACCTTGGGGAAGTAGGTGCCGCCGAAGAAGGGGCGGCCGTCGGGCGTGAGGAACACGGTCATCGGCCACCCGCCCTGGCCGGTCATGGCCTGCACGGCCTCCATGTAGATGGCGTCGACGTCGGGCCGCTCCTCGCGGTCGACCTTCACGTTGACGAACAGCTCGTTCATCACCGCCGCGGTGGCGTCGTCCTCGAAGGACTCGTGGGCCATGACGTGGCACCAGTGGCAGGCCGAGTAGCCGACCGACAGCAGGATCGGGCTGTCGCGCCTCGCGGGCGGCGGCGAACGCCTCGTCGCCCCACGGGTACCAGTCGACCGGGTTGTCGGCGTGCTGGCGCAGGTACGGCGAGGTCTCGTCGGCGAGGCGGTTCATGGGCTCAACCTATCGGCGCGGTCCTGCGGATACAGGGGTCGTAGAGTCCGCCGGATGGATCTACGACTCGACGGGAAGGTCGCGCTGGTCACCGGTGCCTCGCGGGGGATCGGCAAGGCCATCGCGGCCGAGCTGGCAGCCGGCGCCGCGGTGATGCTGTCGTCGCGCAAGATCGACGATCTCGAGGCGGCGGCCGGCGAGATCCGGTCGGCCACCGGCGCTGACGTCGACGTGTTCGCGGCCAACGCCGGCGAGCCCGACCAGGCCGAGGCCTGCGTGGCCGCCACGATGGCCCGCTTCGGCCGGGTCGACATCCTCGTGAACAACGCGGCGACCAACCCCTACATGGGCCCGGTCATCGACATCGACACCGGGCGCTTCGACAAGACCGTGGCGGTCAACTGGCGGGGACCGCTGGTGTGGACCCAGGCCGCGTGGAAGGCCTCGATGGAGGACCACGGCGGCGTGATCATCAACATCGCCTCGATCGGTGGGCTCTCGGCCGAGCCGTCCATCGGCATCTACAACGGCACCAAGGCCGCGGTCATGCACCTCACCCGCACGATGGCCCTCGAGCTGTCACCCGGCGTGCGGGTGCACGGCATCGCCCCGGGTCTGGTCAAGACCGACATGGCCAGGGCGCTGTGGGAGCCCAACGAGGAGGCCATGGCCCGCCACATGCCGGTCGGTCGCCTGGGTGAGCCGTCCGACATCGCCAACGCGGCCGCATTCCTGTGCAGCGACGCCGCCTCGTGGATCACGGGCACCACGCTGGTGGTAGATGGAGGTGCAACCCTTCGCGCCTGACGGATGGGGTCCTACACTCTCACCGGTGTACAGCTACGAAGCCGACGTCGAGAACCTCCGTTCGGGCCTCGGACCGCATCTCGAGCCGGGGTTCTTCTTCGTCAACATCGGTGCGAGCGACGGGGTGATCGCAGACCCCATCTACCCGTTCATGACGAGCCACCGCCCGCGAGGCATCGCGGTCGAACCGGTGCCCTACGTCATGGAGCGCCTCCAGTACAACTACCGCGACTTCCCTGGCATCGTGTTCGAACAGGTGGCGGTGTCCGACGCAGGCGGTTCGTTCTGGTACGTCGACCAGGGCAGCGGCTCGGTCGACTACGTGATGCGGTCCATCGGCAGCATGAGCCGTGATCGGGTGCTCGACACGCTTGCCGGGCTTCGACAGATGGAGAGCTCCATCGCCCGCGTCCCGTCGGCGCCTTCCGACACGCCCGACGACCTGAGGGGCCCGACCCACGACGGGCAGGCCATCAGCGCCGATGTCGAGACCTACGTCCGCGAGCTCGCGGTCGAATGCGTGTCGTTCTCCGATCTGATGACCCGCAACGCGGTGGACAAGATCGACTTCCTCAACATCGATGTCGAGGGCTTCGACGCCGACGTGTTCCGTTCGGTCGACTGGGATCGCTTCCGCCCGACGGCGCTGTGCATCGAGCTGGTTGGCCTTCCCGACGAAGACGTGGTCGACGTCGAGGGTCGGCTGGTCGATCTCGGCTATCGCCCGCTGCAGGCGTTCGGCCTGTTCTCCACCGTCTACGTCACCGACTGACGCCGGGATCCGATTCGACCGAGCTGACGCCCGGCACGGTGGCATCGGCATAGAGGCGGGCCAGGGCGGCCGCGTCGCCATCGAGCTGGCCGAGCCAGAAGTCGGTGCTGGTGGTCTCGACCACGTCGTCCCATGGGCTCTCGACGTCCTCGTAGGGCGGAGAGTGCCCGGCGCCGTTCAGGGTGACGAACCACTTGGGCGGCGAGAGCTTCGCGAAGGTGTCGACGTCGAACTGATAGGCCAGCAGCGGGTCGGCGTCACCGTGGAAGATCAGGATCGGGGTCGACGTCGAGTAGTCCATGTCCCCGGCATCGACCAGCAGCACGCCGGCCATCACCACCGCGGCGTCGATGCGTGGGTCGCGACAGCAGGCGTCGAACGCGAGGGCGTAGGTGGTGGCCGCCCCCAGCGAGTGGCCGGAGACCCCGATGCGGTCGGGGTCGATACGGCCGAAGAGTGGGGAGAGCTCGTCGTCGTTTGCGGTGATCAGCTCGTCGAGCACGAAGGACACGTCGCCCGGCTGGTTGTCGACGTCGTGGTAGTTCGCCGCTCCGCCGGGAACGGTCGAGTTCGTCAGGGGGAACGCCGGGAGCGCCACCACGAAGCCGGCGCGGGCCCAGGCTTCGGCCAGGTCGGAGTGGCGAGACGGGCTCCCGGTGAGACCGTGGCTGAACACGATGAGCGGGAACCGTCCCTCGACCCAGACATCCGTGTCCGGGAAGAACACCGTGGTCTCGAGGACGCGGTCGGGCCGGGCGGGTGTCTGGGCCCCCGCCGCGGTGGGCCGGGACGCATCGGTCAGCGTGAGGTGCGTGACCGACACCGGATAGGGCGGGGCGGACGGGGTGTCGGTGCTCGGTCGGGCGGTGGAGGCCGAGGGCGATGTGCTGGTGCAGGCCCCGAGCGCGAGCACCAGCGCCAGCGCGGCGATGACCGCGACCTCGACCACCACACGCGGCGTCGCATCAGGTCAGCTCGTCGTCGTCAGCCATCCACAGATCATGCACCGCCCCGGGGCTCGTGTGGCGTGTGTCGCGAACCTTGCGAAACATGCGGGGACCATGCGGGTCCGCCGATCCCGTACAGATCGCCGTCAGAGCGCGTGGCGCTCGACCTTGCCGAGCAGCGTCCGGGGCAGGTGGCTCGACCAGCGTCAGCTCGCGGGGCGCGGCGAACGCCGGGCAGCTCCTGCTTGACGTGGTCGCGGAGCTCGTCGATCGACGGTGGTCGAGACGGATCGGCGGGCACCACCACCGCCACGACCTGCTCGCCCCAGTCGGGGTCGGCCCGCCCGATGACGGCCACCTCGGCCACCTCGACGTGGGTGGCCAGCACCCGCTCGACCGCGGTCGGCCACACGTTCTCGCCGCCGGTGATGATCAGGTCGCCCCGACGGCCGTGGACGACGAGGCGGCCGTCGTCGGCCCACTCGCCCGCGTCGTTCGTGGGCAGCCACCCGTCGTCGTCCCGGGGGTCGGTGCCGTCGCGGTAGGCCCGCATCACCATCGGACCCCGCACCTGGATCTCGCCGTCGACGATGCGGACCTCGGCCCCGTCGAGCGGTCGTCCGTCGTAGACGAAGGCGCTGCCGGTCTCGGTCATCCCGTAGCTCACGACGGCGTTCGGGGGTAAGCACCTTCGGCGGTGCCGATCCCCCGACGACGAGCTTGCGGAACCGGGACGGGTCGATGCGGGCCAGGGCGGTCGGCACCACCGTGGTCAGCGTGGCGCCCCGGGCACGCGGCATCCATGACCGCCTCGGCGTCGAAGCCGCCGTGGACCTCGAGCGGGGTGCCGGTGTGCAGCGCCCGGCAGACCACCGAGAGCCCGGCCACGTGGGCGAGCGGCAGGCAGCACAGCCAGCGGTCGCGGCTCGGGTCGACCTCGAGCGCACCGGAGGTGGCGATCGCCGAGCCGGCCACCGAGGCATGGGTGTGCACCACGCCCTTGGGTGTGCCGGTCGACCCGCTGGTGGCGACGACGAGCGCATCGCCCTCCTCGACCGGCTGCCCGCCGGGTCGCCGGTGCTGGAGGCCCTGGTCATCGATGAGCCGGGCCGGTCGCATGAGATCGAGCAGGCGCTCGGCCGCCGGCATCGGGAGCCGGGGATCGAGCGGCAGCATGGCGTCACCGGCGTCCCAGATGCGCTGGAGCGCCTCGACGAAGGACGGGCCCCCGGGGACCGCCACCGCTACCAGATCTCGCACGCGGGACAACCTACCGGGCAGACTTCCCGACGTGACCGAGACCACCATCCGAACCGCAGCCGACTGGCAGGCATCGGGCGACTACGGCGACATCCGCTACGAGACGTCCGACGGCATCGCCAAGATCACCATCTGCCGCCCCGAGGTGCGCAACGCCTTCCGGCCCCAGACGCTCTTCGAGCTCTCGCGGGCCTTCGACGTGGCCCGCGACGACGACAAGGTCGGCGTCATCATCCTCACCGGCGAGGGCGATCTGGCCTTCTGCTCCGGTGGCGACCAGCGCATCCGGGGCGACGACGGCTACATCGGTGACGACGAGGTCGCCCACAAGGGCATCGGCCGCCTCAACGTGCTCGACCTGCAGATCCAGATCCGCCGCACGCCCAAGCCGGTGGTGGCCATGATCGCCGGCTACGCCATCGGTGGCGGCCACGTGCTGCACGTCGTCTGCGACCTGTCGATCGCGGCCGACAACGCCCGCTTCGGCCAGACCGGGCCCAAGGTCGGCTCGTTCGACGGTGGGTACGGCTCGGGCCTGCTGGCCGCCAACATCGGCCAGAAGAAGGCCCGCGAGATCTGGTTCCTCTGCCGCCAGTACGACGCCCAGCAGGCCCTCGACATGGGTCTGGTCAACACGGTCGTGCCGCTGGCCGAGCTCGAGGAGGAGACGGTGCAGTGGTGCCGCGAGATGCTGACGATGTCGCCGCTCGCGCTTCGCATGATCAAGGCCTCGATGAACGCCGCGGACGACGGCCTGGCCGGCATCCAGCAGCTGGCCGGTGACGCCACGCTGCTCTTCTACATGACGGAGGAGGCGCAGGAGGGCCGCAACGCCTACGTCGAGAAGCGCACGCCCGACTTCGACCAGTTCCCCAAGCGTCCGTGACCACCAACCGGCGCCGCGGCCGGTGCCGACGGGTGGAAGCTCTGGCTGGCCGGCGCCCGCCCTCGCACGCTGCCGGCTGCCGTCGTGCCGGTGATCGTCGGCACCGCCGTCGCCGCCGGCATGGAGCACCTGCACCCCACCGGTTTCTTCGACTATTCAGGATCGTCGGACCTCCCCGGTGCGGCCGCAGCGGCGACGACCGGGCTCAAGGGGATCATCATCTGGCGGGCGGTGGCGGCGATGGTGGTGGCGCTGGTCATCCAGATCGGCACGAACTTCGCCAACGACTACAGCGACGGCATCAAGGGCACCGACAACGAGACGCGGGTCGGTCCGATCCGCCTGGTCGGCTCGGGGCTGAAGCCGCCCGGCACGGTCAAGAGGGCGGCGCTGGCCTCGTTCGGCGTGGCCGCGGTGGCCGGGCTCGCCCTGGCCGCGGCGACGACGTGGTGGCTGCTGCTCGTCGGCCTCGTCTGCTTCGCGGCCGGCTGGCTCTACACCGGGGGCCCGAAGCCCTACGGCTACTACGGGTTCGGCGAGCTGTTCGTGTTCGTGTTCTTCGGCCTGGTGGCCACGGTCGGCTCGACGTTCGTGCAGCTCCAGTGGATCCCGTGGCTGTCGGTCGTGTGCGGCGTCGCCGTCGGTGCGCTGGCCACCGCGCTGCTGGTGGTCAACAACCTGCGCGACATCCCCACCGACACCGTGGCCGGCAAGAAGACCCTGGCCGTGCGCATCGGCGACCAGCGCACCCGCATCCTCTACGTCGTGCTGATGGTGGTGCCGTACATCTGCCTGCCGTTCATCGCCGGACTGGGCGACCGTCCGATCGCGGTCCTCGCCTTCGCCGCCATCTTCGTGGCGCAGCGCCCGGTGATCATCGTGCTGTCGGGGGCCCGCGGCCCGGCGCTGATCCCCGTGCTGGGCCGCACCGGCCAGGTGCAGCTGGTCTTCGGCGTGCTCCTCGCCGCCGGCCTCTTCATCTCCGGCTGACACCCCCTCCACCCACACGACCGAACTGGTGGCGATCTGTCCGTCCCCAGGTGCACGTATCGCCACCAGATCGGGATGTTCCGGCGGTTCGGGCCGTCAGGCGCGGGCGAGCCAGGGCAGGAGGACGCCGAGGAAGCGGTCGGGCTGCTCGAGGTGGACGGTGTGGCCGGCGCCTTCGACGACCGCCAGTTCGGCGTTCGGGCCGATGGACTCGACCACGCGTCGGCCGACCGCGGTGAACTTGGCGTCGTCGGCGCCGGTCACGACCAGCACGGGCAGGGTGAGGTCGGCGAGGCGGTCCCAGAGCGGCACCTGGGTGCCGGTGCCGGCCAGCCGCAGGCTCGACGCCAGGCCGGCCGCGGTGTTGGCCTCGCGGGCGGATCGGTGCGCTCGGTCGGGGGGAAGGCCCGCGAACAGCGGGAGCGTCAGCCACTCGTCGAGGAAGGTCGGGACGCCGACGGTCAGCAGATGGTCGGCCAGGGCCTCGTCGGAGGCGCGGCGGGCGGCGCGGTCGGCGGGATCGTCGAGGCCGGCCGTGGCGCTGATCAGCACCAGGCGCTCGACCAGGTCCGGGCGGGCGAGCGCGGCGTGCAGGCAGAACCGCCCACCCATCGAGTAGCCCACGTAGGTGCCCCTGCCGCCCGCGCTCGGCGATCGCGTCCGCCGCCGGTCGGCTGGTCGAGCCGCTCGCTCGAAGCCGTGCCGTGCCCCGGGGCGTCGACCGACACGACCTCGTGGTCGGCCGCCAGCGCGTCGTCGATCGGGGCCCAGCAGGCCGACGGTCTGGGTGAAGCCGTGCACGAGGACGACTCGACGGGCGAGAGCAGATCGACGGGTGCGGGCCGGCCGCTTGGGGTCCATGACGGCACCAAACGTAGGCTGGCGCCCGTGCCCGAGACGACTGCCGCCACCTTCTGCGCCACGCTCGTGGACGAGTGGGTGCGGGCCGGGATGACCGATGCGGTGATCGCCCCCGGGTCGCGATCGACCCCGATGGCCCTGGCGCTCGAGGCCGACGGGCGACTGCGCCTGCACGTGCACCACGACGAGCGATCGGCCGTCGTTCATGGCGCTGGGCCTCGGCCTGGCCTCGGGCCGGCCGGCGCTGGTCCTCACCACGAGCGGCACGGCCGCGGTCGAGCTCCACCCCGCGGTGGTCGAGGCCCACGAGGCCAAGGTGCCGATGCTGGTCTGCACCGCCGACCGCCCACCCGAGCTGCACGGCGTCGGCGCGCCGCAGACGGTCGACCAGCAGCACCTCTACGGGTCATCCGTGCGGCTGTTCCTCGACCCGGGCGTGCCCGAGCCGACGGCTACGTCCTCCTGGCGATCGTTGGCATCGGATGTCTATCGCCATGCCGTGGACCGTCCGCCGGGACCGGTCCACCTCAACCTGCCGTTCCGCGACCCGCTCGTCGGGACGCGCCGGACCGTTGCCCCCGGGCCGCGCCGACGGCGGTCCGTGGCACCGCCCGGTCGTGCGCACCGACGCCCTGCCGATCGAGAGCCTCGCCGCCCTCGCCGCGGCTCCGGGCGCTCGCGGCGTGATCGTGGCCGGCGGGGGCATCGGCGACGCCGAGGGCGTGCAGGAGCTGTCCCGGGCCCTCGGCTGGCCGGTGCTGGCCGACCCTCGCAGCGGCGCCCGCGTGCCTGCGGCCTACACGGTGAGCCACTTCGACGAGATCCTGCGGGTCCGATGCCCTGGCCGATCGCCTCCGCCCCGAGATCGTGCTGCGGCTGGGTTCGCTGCCGGCGTCGAAGGTGCTGGGCCAGTGGCTGGCCGGGCTCGACGCCTGGCAGGTCGGCATCGAGGAGGACGGCACCCGCTACGACCCCGATCGCGGCCTCGACGGTCTGATCGTGGCACCTCCCGGCGCGGCCGCGGCCGAGCTGGCCCGATCACTGGTCGGCGGCCGGGCCATCCCGACGGGACCCCGACCGTGATGACGACCATGAGGAAGACGACGAGGACGAGCGGGTCGCGCTCGAGATCGACGGCGAGCTGGCCGAGGGTCGAGCGAGGGGTGGGCCGGACTGTGGGCCCACGCCGACGCCGTCGTGGCCGAGGCCATCGCCACCGTGCTGGCCGGCCACGGCGAGCCGACCGAGCCGGCGGTGGCCCGCGACGTGGTGCGGGCGCTCCCCGACGGTGCTGCGCTGGTCGTGTCGTCGTCGATGCCGATCCGCGACGTCGAGTGGTACGCCGCGCCGACCCCGGCCTCCAGGTGCTCGCCAACCGGGGGGCCAACGGCATCGACGGCGTCGTGTCGACCGCGGTCGGCGTGGCCCTGGCGCGCCGGCAGGCCGGGCTGCCCTCGCCGACCCGACCGCCCTGCTCATCGGCGACGTGGCCTTCCTGCACGACACCAACGGGCTGCTCGGGGCGGCCCGGCGGGGCATCGACCTCACCATCGTCGTGGTCGACAACGACGGCGGCGGCATCTTCTCGTTCCTGCCTCAGGCCGGCGCGCTCGACCGGACCGCGGTTCGAGCAGCTCTTCGGCACGCCCCACGGCGTCGACCTGCCCGGCGCTGATCGCCGCCCACGGCATCAGCTGCCGGATCATCGAGCGCCAGCTCGACGTGGCCCCGGCGGTGGTCGCGGCCACCAAGGCGGGCGGGGTGCACGTGATCCTGGTGCGCACCGACCGCCAGGCCAACGTGGCCGTCCACGACGAGATCCACGCCGCTGTCGCCGCCGCCCTCTCCTGACTCGACCCGGACCGGTCGGTCTGATCAGGGCCGGACGATGGCGTTGAGCACGGCCTGGAACTTGGCCCGGGTCTCGGCCAGCTCGAGCTCGGGGTCGGAGTCGGCCACCACGCCGACGCCGGCGAACACACGAGCGGTGGTGCCGTCGATCTCGGCGCTGCGGATGCCGACGGCCCACTCGCCGTTGCCCTTGGCGTCGACCCAGCCGACGGGCCCGGCGTAGCGGCCGCGGTCGATGCCCTCGTACCGGGCGATCAGCTGCGAGCGCCTCGGCCCTCGGCGATCCGTTGACGGCCGGGGTCGGGTGCAGCGCCCGCATCAGCTCGAGCGCCGAGGCCGGCGGGCTCGACAGGCGGCCCTCGACGAGCGTGGCCAGGTGCTGCACGTTGGCCATGGCCACGACGGACGGCTCGGCCTCCTCGTCGAGGTAGGAGCACCACGGCAGCAGCGTGTCGTGGACCATGTCGATCGTGTAGCGGTGCTCGACCTGGTCCTTGGCCGACGCCAGCAGGTTGGCGGCCAGGCGGGCGTCGGCGCTGGGGTCGGCGCTGCGGGGGGCGGTGCCGGCCATCGGGTGCGACCGCACGAGGTCTCCCGTGCGGGCCACCAGCAGCTCCGGGCTGGCGCCGACGAAGCCGTCGACCGCGAACAGCATGCACGACGGGTACGAGCTGCGCAGTGCCCGCAGCACGTCGGTGCGACGCAGCGGCTGGTCGGTCTCGACGATGACCTCGCGGGCGAGCACGACCTTCCGGGCCGATCCGGCCCGGAGCTCGTCGCGCGCCGCGGCCAGGTCTGCGCACCAGTCGTCCGCCGGTCGTGGGCTCGAGATGGCGTAGCTCGCCGCATCGACGCCGAGGCCCACCCCGACGCCGGCGGCGTCGTGCGCTCCGGACAGCAGCTCGTCGAGCACCTCGTGCGGTTCGCGCCCGAACGCGGGATCGTCGGGCGACGTGACGGTGGTGACCCAGCGGGTGCCGTCCTCGCTGCGGCCGACCAGCAGCTCCGGGACGGCCAGAGAGCCGTCGAGCGCCGGGTCGAACGGCAGGGCACCGAGGGCGACGGGTCCCGTGCCGGGCAGGTCCAGGTGGTCGTCGACCTCGATCGTGGCCAGCACCGCGTGGGCGGCGGCGGCCGACGAGGTCGGGTCGCCAGCGGTGACCGGCACCGTGATCGCCGTTCCCCGCCCGGCGAACCCGGAACGGCCGCGCTGCCACACCAGCCCTGACTCGCCGGCCAGCTCGACGAGGTCGACCTCGAGGTCGAGCCGCCGGGTGCGGGCTACGAGCTTGCGCGGCGGACCGACGTCCTCGGTCATGGCCAGTCCGCCTTCACGACCACTCCAGCCGGTCTCGGGTGCCGAGCAGCAGCTGCGAGATGCCGCCGGAGAAGAGGGTGCGGGTGCCGTCGGTGAACCCGGCTCCCTGGAACAGCGCGAGCAGCTCATCGGGCTCGGGCAGGTAGGCCACCGACTTCGGGAGGTAGCGGTACGCGGTGGGGTCGGACAGGAGCCCACCGATGCGAGGGACGACCTTGCCGAAGTAGACGCCGTGGCCCCAGCGCATCATCGGGTTGGGCGGCTCGGCCACCTCGAGGATCGCGACCCGACCGCCGGGGCGGACCACCCGGGCCAGCTCGACGAAGAACGCCTCGAGCTCGACGAGGTTGCGCAGGGCGAAGCCGCAGGTGACGCCGTCGACCGAGGCGTCGGGCATCGGCAGCCGCAGGATGTCGGCCTGCACGAGCGGGGCGCCGCTGTGGCCGGCGGCCAGCATGCCGTAGGACAGGTCGGCCCCGATCGGCTCCAGGTCGTAGGCGGCCAGCTCCCGGCAGAAGTCGCCGGTGCCGCAGGCCAGGTCGAGCACCACCGACCCCGGGCCGAGTCGCAGCTGGCGCACGGTGCGCTTGCGCCAGCCGACGTCCATGCGGAACGTCATGACCCGGTTGACCAGGTCGTAGCGGGGGGCGATGGCGTCGAACATCGACCGCACCGCCTGCACCTTCTCGTCGCCCTCGGGCAGGTGCTCGGGGTCGATCGCCAGCGGCTGCGGATCGGTTGCGGTCACGGCATCGAGCCTACGAGCAAGCCGTGGCGGCGACCCAAGCCGAAGGCCGGTCGCGAGCACCGAGAGGTCGATCAGAGGTCGGCCAGGAGCTCAGCGTCGACCTTCGGGAACAGCACCTCCACGAGCCGCCGACGACGCCCGAGGGTCACGTCGTCGACCCGCCGCTCGAGCGCGCCGGCCCCGAAGCGTCCGAGCACCAGGGCGCCGACCATGTCCGGGGGGACCCCGACGTCGTCCGAGTCGAACGGGTCCTCGACGGGGTCGGCAGCGCGAACGTCGATGACTGCGCCGCGGTCGTAGGTGATGGCCACGCCGGACTCGTAGAGCGAGATCACCAGCTCGCCGGCCCGATCCGCGTAGCGCGACCCGGCCAGGCGGTCGGACAGGACCGGGCGGAACCGATCGATCAGGGCCACTGGGTCGGTGACCCGCACGTAGATGCCGTGGGCATAGGTCACCGAGTGACCGATCTCGTCGAGCGTGGCCCCGTAGACCGTGCCCGGGTTGGCGAGCGCCAGCACGAGCTCGCCGTGCGTCGCGCCCTGAGCGACGGCGTGGGCCAGCAGCGCCCGGGCCGCGTCAGGGTCCGCGGCCATGGCCGGTTCGATGTAGAGCCGTCCGGCGCGCGGTCGGGCCTCGAGCTGGGCGAAGCCGACGATGTCGCGATCGCGCTCGGCCACGATGAGCTGCTCGAACCGGGTGGCCCGGCTGCGGGCCAGTGTGCGAACCCAACTGTCGCGGTCCCGCACGACCCGGAGCACCTCGGGGGACCGGGTGGCGTCGAGCCGCTCGATGCCGGCCAGGTCGTCGGTTGTGGCGGGCCGCACAACGAGCGGCGAGGGGCCGACGGCATCGGCGTCGAGCACGTGGATCGCCGGGAAGTCGAGGCCGTAGCCGTACCCGAGGCGACGATAGAGGTAGGGGATCCCCGTGATCAGGATGGCCAGGTCGCCCCTCGTCCTCGAGCGCTCGTGGTGCACCTCGAACTGCGACCGCACCAGGCGTCGTCGCTGATAGGCGGGGTCGGTGGCCACGTCCTCGATCTGGCCGACGGGGACGGTCACGGTGCCGAGCTGCAGGTCGTGCGACAGCAGCACCGAGGCCGACACGATGCGCCCTCCGGCGGCCGGGTCCTCGACCACCAGCCACCCGGCGAACGGGTGGGCCAGCCGGGCGGCCACGATCGGCCCGTCGGCCTCGCCGAACGCGGCCAGCTCCAGGGCGACGATGGCGTCGACGTCATCGGGCCGGGCCGATCGCAGCACCAGCCCGCCGGCGAGTGGTCGATCGACGATGGGATCGAGGGGGCCAGTCGGGACGGGGGTCACCATGCCGGCGACCGTACTGTTCGGCGCACGTCGCGCCGGTACCCTTTCGCCATGGCCAAGGGCAGGGGGTTCTCGTTCTCGATCGGGTCGATCCCCGTGACCGTCGACCCCAGCTTCTTCTTGATCATCCTGCTGCTGGGCATCAACCCGATCGACATCCAGCCCGTGCTGATCCTGTCGTGGATCGGCATCGCGTTCGCCTCGGTGCTCTTCCACGAGCTGGGCCACGCCGTCGCCTTCCGCATCTTCGGCGTGCAGCCCAGCGTGACCCTCTACGGCATGGGCGGCCTGACGTCAGGCGAGGGTCGGCTGACTCCGGTGCAGAGCATCACGGTAAGCCTGGCCGGACCGCTGTCGGTGCTGCTGCTCATCGGGCTCCCGGCGCTCTGGCTGCAGTCGCAGGGCACGATCACCACATCGGTCGGGCGAGACCATCCTCAGCCAGATCGTGTTCATCAACGTGTGGTGGTCGGTGCTCAACCTGTTGCCGATCCTGCCCCTCGACGGCGGCAACGTGACCCGGTCGCTGCTCGACCTGGTCGACGAAGGGACGGGGCCGCCGCCCGGCGGAGGTCCTGTCGGTGATCGTGGGCGTGGGCATCGGCATCGCGGCGCTCGTCAACGGCTTCGTCTTCGGCGCGGTGATGGCCGGCTTGTTCATCGCCATGAACGTGACCTCGCTGTCGAAGGTCAAGCAGGTCGAGATGGGCGACGAGCTGCAGTTCGGCCAGCGGGCCCTCATCGAGCACCGCCCAGCCGACGCCCAGGTCGTGGCCGAGCGCGTGCTGGCCCAGCGGCCGTCGGGCGACACGCTGCGCCGGTCGTCCGAGCTGCTCGGGTGGGCCCGGCTGTGGCAGGGCGATCGGGCCGGGGCCGAGGGTGCCGTGCAGCGCTACGCGCATGCCGGTCCGCCGAGTGGTTCGTTCCGGGCCGCGCAGGCCCTGGCCGACGGCCGCACCGCCGAGGGGGTCGCCGTCATGACCTGGGCCTTCGCCAACGAGGCGCCGGGACCGTCGCAGGTGCTCGGCGCCATCGCCATAGCCGGCACGGGCCAGTCCACGGCGTTCACCCAGGAGCTGCTCCGCCTCGACGGCGGTTCCGGAGTGAAGGCGGCGGTGCTGTTCCACGGGCTGCTCGACTACGCCGGCTACGACCGCGAAGCGGCCGAGGTGGCCGCGCTGCTGGCGGCCGACGGACGGACCAGCCACCCGCGTCCCTGACAGGGTCGCCGACGAGCGGCAGACTGTCGCTCATGACGACATCAGTGTCCATGTCCCGCGAGATCGCCGCCTCGGCCGACCAGGTCTGGGCCCTCGTGTCCGACCTGCCCCGCATGGGGGAGTGGTCGCCCGAGAACAACGGAGGGGCCTGGGCGAAAGGCGCCACCGGGCCGGCAGTCGGCGCTCGGTTCAAGGGCGAGAACGCCAACGGCAAGAAGAGCTGGACCACCGACGCCCGCGTCACGGTGTGCGAGCCGGGTCGGGCGTTCGCCTTCGACGTGTCGGCGGTGGGCCTTGCCGTGTCCTCGTGGAGCTACGCCCTCGAGCCGGCCTCGGACGGGCGTAGCTGCACCCTCACCGAGACCTGGACCGATCGCCGCAACGGCATCACCAAGTTCTTCAGCAAGTCCGCCAGCGGGGTCACCGATCGCGACGAGTTCACCCGCGAGAGCATCGAGACCACCCTCGCCAACCTGGCGGCCGCCGCAGAGGCCGATCAGAAGTCGTAGCCGGCCGCCACCGCGTCGTCCCGGAACATCTGGACGGTGTCGAGCGAGAACTGGGCCAGGTCGCGCCCCAGCAGGGGCAGCTTGGCCAACAGATCCGGCGTGAGGGTGATGATGTGGCATCCGACCTGGTCGGCCTGGACGACGTTCAGCACCTCACGAGGGCTCGCCCACAGCAGCTCGAGATGGGGGTAGGGCTCGAGCAGCGCGACCGCTTCGGCCATCAGGGGCATCGGGTCGATCCCGGCATCGCCGATGCGGCCGGCGAACACGGAGACCACCGAAGGCGGGCCGTCGGCCAACGCCTCCGCGGGGACGCGCACCTGGTCGAGCGTCATCAGCGCCGTGGCGTTGATCGAGACGCCGGCCTCGGCCAGCCGCCGCATCAGCGGGGCCGAGCTGGTGCCCGAGGTGTCGGTCACCGGGATCTTGACGACGACGTTGTCGCCGAACCCGTGCAGGTCGAGGGCCTGACGCTCCATCTCGGCGAAGTCGTCGGAGGTGACCTCGAACGAGATGGGCCGATCGGTGATGGTGGCGACCAGCTCCTTGATGAAGGACGGATAGTCGTCGACCCCGGCCTTGCGCATGAGCGTGGGGTTGGTGGTGAACCCGGCGATCCGGGGATCCTCTGCGACCTTGGCGATGTCGGCCAGGTCGGCGCCGTCGGCGAAGATCTTGATGCCGAGGCTGTTCACGACATCGGTCATGGCGGCTCTCCCCCCGGCGATCGGTCGCGGACGGGAGAGGGTAGCCCAGCCGGGTCCGTGGGTGGCTTGGTGGCCACCGCGACCAGCTGCCAGCCGAACCGCCGCGAGTTCCGCGACGGCCGCAGCACCAAGCCGAAGGCGCGCATCGCCGCGGTCGCCAGCCGTGAGACCTCGCCCTGATCGGACACGTCCGAAGTGAGCCGGTCACCCTGGGCCAGCACGACGAGCTTGTAGATGTCGAAGAACGGGAAGCCGGCACCGGCGACGTGGCGGGCCGTCAGGCCGCTCAGGTCGATCAGCTGCCGCAACGACGACGGGCGGTAGTGGCGACGATGGCCGATGTGCCGGTCGAACACGGTGCGCGGCCCCCCGGGCACGGTGATCACCATCACGCCGCCCTTGGCGAGCATCTCGCCGGCAACCCGCAGGAAGGCCACGGGATCGTCGACGTGCTCCAGCACCTCGCTGCAGACCGCCACCCGCGCCCAGCCGCGGAGGTCGTCGGGCAGCGCCTCGCGTCCGAGCAGGTCGTGCTGCACGAACCGCGCCCCTGGCAGCTGGGCCGCGGCGTGGCGGACCCCCTCGGCGCTCAGCTCGATGCCGACCAGCTCCGCATCGGGCCGATGGGTCGAGATGGCGGCCAGGAGATCGCCGGTGCCGCTGCCGATGTCGAGGATGCGCTCGGCGGCGTTGCCGTCGACGGCCGGGCGGACCCGATCGAGCTGCTCGAGGACGAGGTCGATGCGGTAGGTCTGGGCCGGGTTGGCCTTGGCCAGGTCCGCGTACTCGCTCCAGTGCCGGTCCCAGTCGTCGGCGGTACCGGCCAGCAGCAGGTCGGCGGCTTCGGCCAGCGAGCTCACGACGTGGTCGGGCGAGGCCCGCAGGCGCTCGTCGTACCCGTGGTCGACGAAGAAGGTCTCGACCCCCGCCGCGCGCCCGGCGTCGACGTCGCGCCATCGATCGCCGACCAGGGCGCTGGCCGCGAGATCGATGCGCAGCCGCTCGGCCGCGTCCATGACCATGCCCGGCCGGGGCTTGCGGCAACTGCAGCCGTCGATGTCGTCGTGAGGGCAGACGACGACATCGTCGATCGGCAGCCCGTCGACCACCGCCCGGTTCACGGCATCGACGTCGGTGGCGGAGCGGGTGCCGCGGGCGATGTCGGGCTGGTTGGTGACGACGACGAGCAGCCAACCGGCGGCGGCGAGGCGGCGGCACGCGTCGGCGGCTCCCGGCAGGAGCGTCACCTCGGCGACCGTGTCCGGAGGATGCGGGTGCCCGCCGCGGATCGTCGTCTCGTTGAGCACGCCGTCGCGGTCGAGGAAGACGGCCCGTCGCCGAGGCCCCTTCACCACAGGCGACCGGCGCGGGCGTCGTCGAGCATGGCCAGGATCGATGACCGCAGCGCAGCTTCCGACCCGTACCGGTTCTGCCAGCCCAGCGCCCGGATGCGGTCGGTGGCGATGCGGACGACGGGCACATCGCCCTTCCAGCCCCGGTCACCCCCGCGGTAGCGCAGCTCGACTGACGCGGGGTCGAGCTCGAGGCACTCGATCGCCACCCGTGCGATCTCGGTGACGGTGATGTAGTCGCCGGTGGCGACGTTGAACACGTCGAAGGGCTGCGACCCGGTCTGACCGGCCAGCAGCACGGCCGACAGGACATCCTCGACGTGCACGTAGGACTTGCTCTGGGTGCCGTCGCCGAGGATGTCGAGCGTCGTCGGGTCGGCGAGCAGCTTCCGCACGAAGTCGAAGCCGACGCCGTGGGTCTGGTGGGGACCGACGACGTTGCCGAAGCGGAACGCCCGGCCCCGTCCGCCGAACATGTGGGCGTAGGACGACGATCAGGGCCTCCCCGGCGAGCTTGCTCGCACCGTAGGTCGAGACCGGCTCGAGCGCGGCTGGTCCTCGCTCGCCTCGACCTCCCCCAGCTCGCCGTACACGCCGCTGCCGGAGGCGTAGAGCATCAGCTCGACCGACGCCCGCCGGGCCGCCTCGACGACCGCGTTGGTGAGGGCTGTTCCCTGGTCGAAGTCGATGGTGGGCTCGGTCATGGCCCGGGCGATGTCCGGGTTCGAGGCCAGGTGCACGACGGCGGTGGCACCGGCCAGGGAGTCGGTCAGCCGGGCGAGGTCGTCGACCTCGCCCTCGACGACGCGCGAGCCGCGCGTCGTCGGCGACCGGGTCGAGGTGCCACCTCCGGCCCGAGGAGAAGTTGTCGTAGACCAGCACGTCCTCGACGTCATCGCGGGCCATCAGGAGCACCGCGAGGTGGCTGCCGATGAATCCGGCGCCGCCGATGATGGCCACCCTGCGGTAGGGGGAGTCGGTCACACCGAACCTTCCCACTTGGTGGTCGACCGCTGGAGATCGGGATGGGACACCAGCAGGTGCCACACGACGGCGCAGAGCCCTTCGGTGTGCGGCGTGATGCGGTCGGGGAACAGCGGGGGGATCACCACGACCTCGTCCCCGACGGCGGCGGTGTGGCCACCGTCGCGCCCGACGATCCCGTAGACCGACGCTCCGACCTGGCGGGCCAGGTCGACGGCCCGCACCAGGTTCGGGGAGATGTTGCGGTCGGCGTCGCCGCCGCCGACGGAGAACACCAGCAGGGCATCGTCGGCCCCGAGGCGGGACACCTCCAGCCAGGCTGACAGCGAGGTGTCCCAGCCCTCGTCGTTCACCCGGGCGGTCAGCTCGCTGACGTTGTCGGTCGGGCAGTAGGCCTCGATGCCGCAGATCTTGCGGAAGTCGTTCACCGCATGCGACGCGTGGCCGGCCGACCCGCCCACTCCGAGCACGAAGAGCCGGCCGTCTCGGTCGCGCACCGATGCCAGGCCAGCGGCCACGCGGTCGATGGTGGGGTGATCGAACGCCTGCACGAGCTCGAGGGTCTCGGCGAGGTAGATGCGGGTGAAGTTGCTCATCGAGGTGATGGCTCCGATCGGTCGACGACCCGGCACGCGGCGAACGTGTTGAGGCCGAGCTTGTGGCGGTGGCAGGTGATCTCGCTCGGCTTGAAGCCCACCCGGACGAGGAGCGGCCAGAGGTCCTTCGGGTCGAAGTACCACTTGTGGTCGTCCATCTCCTCGGCCGGGCTCAACCCGAGGCGGAAGGCCGAGAGCTCGAGGGCGCGCTTGCCCATCCACGACGGCACGTTGAGCAGCACCACCCCGCCCGGAGCGGTCACCCGCCGCAGGTCGCGCAACGCGGCCTCTGGATCCCACAGGTGCTCCAGCACGGACAGGCAGAGCGTGACGTCGAGCGACGCCGACTCGAGCGTCGGCAGCACCTCGGGCAGGGCTCCCTCGATGGCCGTGACCCGGGGGTCCTGCTTGAGGTCGTCGGCGATGGCCAGGTCGACGAGGGTGAGCGAGCGCACCGCGTCGAGTTGGGTGCGGGCGAAGGCAGCGTCGAAGCCGCAGCCGAAGTCGCCCATGCGGCTACCGGTGAAGTCGGCGCGGCGGCGTACGGCCACGCTGCTGAGCCAGACCCCGAACCGGTCGACCGGGCTGGCGTCGCGGTGCTGGCCGAAGGAGCCCGACCGGGGCCTCACCGCTTGACGAGGAGCCCATGGCCGTTCAGGTTGTGGAGGACGAGGCGGTCGTCGCGCAGCCGCTGCTCATCGACGAACCGGGTGATGCCGGGGCAGGCGGGGAACCCGTAGTCGTCGAAGACGACGACGCCCTGGGACGAGAGCCGAGGCCACACCCAGTCGAGCACGTCGGACGCCGACTGGTAGACGTCGACGTCGATGTGGCACAGCCGGAACGTCTGGTCGGCGATCCGGTCGCCGGTGTCGTCGGGGAACGATGCCCTGCAGGCACTCGACGCGGTCGAGGCCCAGGCGGCCGACCAGGCCCTGCACGATCTGCTCGGACGCGTCGTCGTGCTTGCCGTCGCGGTAGTAGGTATCGATCGCTCCGGTCTTGACGACGCCTTCCCACGTGTCGCAGAGGTACACCGGCTCGTCGATGCCGACGCCCGCGGCCCGCATGGCCATCAGCGCACCGGTGCCACCTCGCCACACGCCGACCTCGAGCACCGCCCCCGGCACGTCCTTCAGCTCACCGACCAGGCTCCACAGCTCGTGGCACCGCCAGATGTCGACCAGGGTGTTGGCCTTGACCTCCTCATAGCTCCGGACGAAGTCGCGGTCGGACCGCCATGGTGCGTAGGTCGAGATCGGGAAGGCCATCTCGTGCGCGCCCGACTGGACCGCCCCGCGCCGGACGAACGGCAGGGCCACGCCCTTGGCGATCGAGTAGCTCGACTGGCGGGCCAGCCGGGCGTAGTAGGGCAGGAGGGACGCCACTGCTACTCCTTCGTGACGACGCGTGGGCGAGCCCGCGTCGTGGCGATGATGGTGCCGTGCAGCACCAGGGTGAAGGCGAACAGCTGGGCTCCGGTGATCAGGATGCCGAGCCCGGTGACCGCCAGGTGGTTCGGGATGGTGTTGGCCTGGGCCAGCAGGAAGTCGCCACGAACGTAGGTCACGATGAGCGGAACCGCCGCGAGAAGCCCCGCCAGCACCAGTCCGAACGCGACGAGGACCGAGCGGGAGTACGGGAAGGCCCGACGCAGGCGGCCGGTGATTCGGCCGGTGTAGTCGAAGAGCACCAGTGCGATGCACCCGAGGAAGAACGTCTGGCAGCCGATGGCGAGGGCCGTCACGCCGAGGAACTGGGAGTTGAGCGAGAGTGAGAGAGGCCCGAGCTCGACGATCACCGAACGTGAGGGGGATCGTGAGCAGGAGGCCCAGGACCACCAGCAGCACCCCGGGCTTGATCAGGAAGAAGCTCGAGCCGTAGATGAACATGGCCTTGAGGTTGATCCACGCCGCCTTGAACGGGGAGAGCCAGCCCTCGCGCTTGTGGTGGCTGACCCGCCCGTCGCGGTCCTTGAGGAACGTGACCGGCACCTCGGTGGTGCGCAGCTCCATGTGCACCGACTTGAGCACCATCTCCGACGCGTACTCCCACGACTGCGACTGCAGGTTCATCCGCTCGAGCGCGTCTCGGGTGATGCCCCGCATCCCGCAGTGGATGTCGCTGAACCGGCTGGAGTAGACGAGGTTGAGGATCTGCGTGGTGAGCGGCGTGCCGAAGTAGCGGTGGAGGGCCGGCATCGAGCCCGGCTCGATCGACCCTTTCCAGCGGGACCCCATCACGTACTCGAAGCCGTCCTGGAACTGCTCGACGAACGGGCGGAGCTGGCGGAAGTCGTAGGTGCAGTCCGCGTCGCCCATGATGATCCAGCGACCCCGGACGAACGGCAGGGCATCGATGTAGGCCCGGCCCAGCCCTCGCTTCGGTGTGCGCAGCACGCGGGCCCCGCCGGCGAGCGCCAACTCGGCGGTGCGATCCGACGAGCTGTCGACGATGAGGATCTCGCCGGCCACGCCGGCGGCGTCGAGGCCTTCCCGGCACCACGCCACGAAGTCGGTGATGGTCAGCTCCTCGTCGAGCGCAGGTATCACGATCGACAGGTCGGGATCGCGTTGGTCGTCGTCGGGGACGAGCAGCACCACATCGGGGTCGGCCGCCCGGGTGGTCGTCATCGCCCACTGCCGGCGAGGTGCGCTTCGAGGTCGGCCAGGCCCGCCGGCGTGCCGATCTCGTAGAAGCGTCGGTCGGCCTCGAAACCGGCCAGGTGGCCCTCCAGGGAGAGGTTGCGGAACATGTCGGCAAGGTCTGCGACGGTGCCGATCGGGACGCGGGCCCGCACCGCGTCGGCCGTGAGCACCGACAACCCGTAGTCGACGTGGTGCATCCCTGCCGCGGTCGGGTCGGCTTCGAGCTTGTCGTACCGCTCGACCCGATCGTCATGGAACACCACGTTGCTCCGCTCCCACTGGTTGTCGTTCCGGAACACCGTCATCAGCGCCTCTGCGCCCGACGCGAGGAAGGCTGCGGCGACGTCGCGGAGATCGACCTCGAGATACGAGTCTCCGTAGAGGACGAAGAAGTCCCCGTCGAGGCCCGGCTCGCGTTCGACGGCCAGCCGCACCGCACCCCCCGTGCCCAACAAGTTCGCGCCCTCATCGACGAATCGTAGCGAGCAGCCGAGATCGGCGCGATCGCCGAGCTCGTCGCGGATGAGGTGACCGAGGTGGCCGATCGAGTACACGACGTCGGTGACGCCCTCGGAGACCAGCCAGCGCAGCTGGTGGACGGCGAACGGCTCGCCGGCGACGGTGAGGAGCGGCTTTGGGACGGCGTCGGTGGCCGGCCGCATGCGCGTGCCCAGGCCACCGCCGAGGACGAGGCAGGGGAGCGTCGTCAACTGCGAGCCAGGACGACGGAGCCGTCGTGGTCGAACCCGAACCGCACCTCGGACAGGCCGGCGTCGGACATGGCCCTGCGCACCTGGCGGGGGCTGTCGGCGTAGAAGAGCAGGAACCCCCCGGCTCCGGCGCCGACGAGCTTGCCGCCCAGCGCGCCGTTGCGCCGGGCCAGGTCGTACCACCCGTCGATCTCGTCGTTGGTGATGCCCTTCGTGCGTTGCCGCTTGGCCAGCCAGTGCTCGTGCATCAGTCCGGCGAAGTCCGCGGTGTCGCCGGCCTCGAGTGCGACGGCGATGCGCCGGCCGAGCTCGCTGACCTCGTCGAGGTTGGCGATCATCGCGTCGTCGTCCTGCTCGGAGCGCTGCTTCTGATCGGCCAGGATGGTGGTCGCCCGCCGTGAGTAACCGGTGAAGAACAGCAGCAGGTGCTCCTCGAGGTCGGCGAGGGTCTCGTCGCTGACCGCCAGGCGCTCGACCTCGACCGACCCATCGGTCGCGAACTCGAAGCGGGTGAGGCCACCGAACGCGGCGATGTACTGGTCCTGCTTGCCGACCGGATCGCCGAGACGCTCGATCTCGATGTGGCAGGCGGCCTCGGCCAGGGCCTGGGTCGACAGGTGGTCCTGTCGGTAGGCGTGCAGAGCCCGTAGCAGCCCGACGGTGAACGAGCCCGAGGAGCCCAGCCCGGTGCCAGAGGGGATGTCGGCCACGCTGACGATCTCGATGCCCGGCCCGACGTCGTAGTGGCGCAGGATCTCGCGGATCAGCGCGTGCTCGATCTCGTCGACCTTGTCGACGCGCTCGAGCTCGGCGTACTTGAGCAGGTAGTCGGCGGTGAACGTCCGGTTGATCGCCAGGTAGACGTACTTGTTGATCGCTGCCGAGATCACGGTGCCGCCGTGGCGGCGGTAGTACGACGGCAGGTCGGTTCCGCCACCGGCGATCGAGATGCGCATGGGCGTGCGGGTGAGGATCACGGGATGGTGGCTCCGACCGGGTCATCGACGGACGGGGGAGGCGCGTGGGAGACGGCGCGACGGCGTTGCCAGATCCGCACGAGCTGGTCGACGCCGACCGCGGCGAGGAGGACGAGCGGTACCTCGGCGGGCGCGCGGTAGCGGGTGGCGCCGATCGTGAGCGCGACCGAGACCACCACCGAGAGCGGGAACACCAGCAGGGGGTAGAGCATCACGCGGCGCCGGCGAGCCACGACCAGCCCGTAGACGCCGAGCGGCAGCAGCACCCAGTACATCGCCGCGGCCAGCTGGATCACCCACAGGTGGGTGCCCCGCTCGGTCTCGAGGTCCATCTGCTGTCCCGGCCGGTAGACGCCGTAGGTGCGCCCGAGTCTGGCCAGAACGACGGCCGGCACCTCGCCCCGGTGATCGCTCATGAAGGTGATGGCCAGGCTCCGGTACTGCCCGTCCGCAACGGACGGATCGGTCGAGATTCCCGGGGCCAGCAGCACGCATGCCAGCTCGGCGTAGCCGTAGAGCCGGCCGTCGTAGGTCGGCGGGCAGTTGCCGGACCACATGGTGCCGCCGAGACCGGCCGACAGCGGCACCGGTCGCTCGAAGCGGGTGGAGTTGTAGATCGCCCAGGGGGCGATGACCAGCACGCAGGCCGCCGCCGCGGCGGCCAGCCACCCGAGCCGCCGCTTCGCGTCCACCTCGGATCGTCCGACGATGAGCGGTGTGACGAGCAGCAGGCTCATCACGATCATCTCCGACCGGGTCAGGGCCAGCAGCCCGAGGACCACGCCCAGAGCGATCGCCCGGCCCAGGCCCGGCCGATGGCGGAAGCGGTAGGCCAACCAGATGATGGTGGCGATCCAGAACAGCGCGGCCGGTTCGGACAGGAGCTCGCGCTCGTAGAGCCAGATGTTGGCGTAGGCCGCGGCGAGCGCGGCGGCGATGAGCCCGACGCGGCGCCCGAACGCCTCTCGGCCGGCCAGCCCGGTCATCACGACGGTCGCGGCCCCGACCCCGCAGGCGACCAACTGGTGACCGAGGTACGTGCGTACGCCGAGGAAGCTGAAGACCGCCAGCACCGACTCCCAGCCCGGAGGGTGCACGGCATCGGGCACCGCCTGGCCGGTGAAGGCCAGCGACAACGGGTTCACCCAGCCACGGCCGTCGGCGAGGTAGTTGGCGCCCAGGTGGTAGTGGATGCCGTCGCTCAGCACCGGCACATCGCGCTGCCAGATCACGTAGGCGACCCTCCAGGCGAGGCCCACGGCGGCGATGATGGCGAGCCCAACGGCGAATCGCCGATCCCGCTCCCGAGGTGGGACTCGCATGGCGGGAGTTGTAGCACAGCCCGCCGTTCCGGGGTTGATCTAAGGCGGACGTCTGCAATACTGCCGTCATGGCCATCGACTTCAGCTTCCCGCCCGAGCTCGAAGAGCTCCGCACCAAGGTCCGTGAGTTCATGGACACGGTCGTCCGCCCGATCGAGAGGAAGGCCGACGAGTCGTCCTGGGAACGGGAGCAGTGGCTCCCCGCCATCATCGAGATGCGGGGCGCGGCTCACGAGTGGGGGCTGTGGCTGCCCCACATGCCGACGGAGTGGGGCGGCATGGGCCTCGGGCACGTGGCCATGGCCAGCGTGTCGGCCGAGGCCGGCAAGACCCGTATGGGGCCGTTCGCGCTGAACGCCCAGGCCCCCGACGAGGGCAACATGCACACGCTGCTGCACTGGGCCACCGATCAGCAGAAGGAGGACTACCTCAAGCCGCTGTGCGACGGGTACAAGGTGGTCGACGGAAAGCCCCGGTCCTGGCGCTCGTGCTTCGCCATGACCGAGCCCGAGGTGGCCGGCTCCGACCCGACGCTGATCCAGACCCGGGCGTACCAGGACGGCGACACTGGGTGATCAACGGCCACAAGTGGTTCATCTCCGGGGCCCGCGGCGCGCAAGTTCGCCATCCTCATCGCCCGCACCGAGGACGACCCCGACCTGCCCCAGGCCGCCAACTCGGCGTTCCTGGTCGACATCCCGACCGAGGGCTGGGAGATCGTTCGCGACGTCGAGACGCTGTCCGGCGGCGCACAACCACTGCGAGATCCGCATCACCGACCTGTGTCGTGCACAAGGACAAGATGCTCGGTGGTCGCGGCGAGGGGCACCTGCTCGGCCAGGCCCGGCTCGGACCCGCTCGCCTGGCGCACTGCATGCGATGGATCGGCCAGGCCGAGGTCGCGCTCGACATGATGGTCGACCGGTCGTTGAACCGGTTCGCCCACGGCTCGCTGCTGGCCGAGAAGCAGGGGATCCAGTGGATGATCGCCGACTCCGCCATGGAGCTCTACCAGTGCAAGTTGATGGTGCTGCACGCTGCATACCAGATCGACCACGACCTCGACTTCAAGAGCGAGGTGTCGATGGCCAAGCACTTCGTGGCCAACATCGCTGTGGCGCATCATCGACCGCTCGATCCAGGTGCACGGCGCGCTCGGCTACTCGAGCGACACGCCGCTCGGCGAGATGATGAAGCAGGCCCGCTGGGCCCGCTTCGCCGACGGAGCCGACGAGGTGCACCAGATGCGCATCGCCCAGCGCACCATCGCGGCCTACAAGGACCACGGCACCACCAAGGCCGCCACCGGCAACCTGCCGCTCTAGGAGACCAGGGCGGGCGACGTCGTCCGCACCCAGGTAGGTGATCGCCTCGTAGTCTCGATCGCCCGACCATCGTCGGGGTGACTGGAGGCTGAGGGCCATGTCGACGGGATCGTTGGAGACGGACTACCTCGTCGTGGGCACGGGCGCGATGGGCATGGCCTTCACGGATGCTCTGATCGATCACGCCGATGTGCACGTGACGCTCGTCGATCGTCGCCACGTGGCCGGCGGCCACTGGCAGGACGCGTATCCCTTCGTCCGGCTGCACCAGGCGTCGTTGTTCTACGGCGTCGCGTCGACCGTCCTCGGCGACGGTGCCGTGCAGCAGAGCGGCCCGGAGGCGGGCCTCCAGGAACGAGCCAGACGCTCGGAGATCCAGGCCTATTACGACGACATCCTGCACCGGCGCCTGCTGGGCTCGGGTCGCGTCACCTTCCTCGGGGGGAGCGACCATCACACTGACGGCTCGTCGCAGCTGGTGACGTCCCGGGTGTCGGGCGCCACGGTCGAGATCGACGTGCGACGACGCGTCGTCGACGCCACCTACCTGTCACCGACGATCCCCGCGACGACACCACCACCGTTCGGTGTGGCGGACGACGTGTCCGTCGTCGCGATCAACGAGCTCGGGACGTTGGCCGAGGCTCCGACCGACTACGTGGTCGTCGGTTCCGGCAAGACCGCCACCGACGGGATCGTGTGGTTGCTGGCGAACGGCGTGGCGCCCGACCGCATCGTCTGGGTCCGCCCCCGTGACCCCTGGATGCTCGATCGCGCGGTCGTCCAGCCCGATCCGGTCGTGGCGCTCGGGCTCGCGGCGGACACCATGGAGTGCGCCGCCGAGGCCGAGTCGCTCGACGATCTCTTCCTGCGGCTCGAGGCGGCTGGTGTGATGCTGCGGGTGGACCGCGACGTCATCCCGACGATGGCCAAGACTCCCACCATCGGCACATGGGAGCTCGATCTGCTCCGCACCATCGACAGGGTGGTGCGCGTCGGTCGCGTCAGGAACGTGACCCGGAGCGAGATCGTCCTCGACGGCGGGTCGGTGCGGCTGGCCCCGGGATCGCTCATCGTGCACTGCGCCGCGTCCGGGCTGCAGTATCCGCCTCTGGTTCCCCTCTGGGGTCCGGAGATGATCAGGCTCCAGACGATTCGGGTGGGCTTCCCCTGCTTCTGCGCGGCGTTGGCGGGCTATGTCGAGGCGACCCGCGACGACGACCGCGAACGCAACTGGTTGTGCCCGCCGAACAGCTTCTCCGACACTCCGCTCGACTGGGCCAGGATGCAGGTGCGCGGATCCCTCGCGGCGCGCCGATTCGGCGCCGAGCCCGACATCGCCGCCTGGGCCGACGCCTGCGCGTTGAACCCGGCGCGCATCGAACCGGCGCAACGCGACGATCCCGCGGTGCGGGCTGCCGCGGCACGGGTGGCCGACGGTGCCGGGCGTGGGCTCGCGCGGATGGCCGAGCTCGCCGGCGAGCCGTTGTCGGCCGTCGACGGGCCCCGAGCGTGAGCGCTCGCTGCCTCGGTCCCTCGCGGCGGAGCTGTCGGTCGCCGCGGGTGTGCCACGGCCGGCGACGACCGTCCTGTCGTCGACCGGAGGGCCGTCAGTCGATCAGCGAGTCGGTGGACGGTTCCACGGCCGGCGCCGGCTTGTCGGTGAGGTCGATCTCCCGGGCGTCTTCGGGGTGGCCCTCGACGTCGAGCACCGGGATGATCCGGTCGAGCCACTTCGGGAACCACCAGTTGACGTCGCCGAGCAGCTCCATGGTGGCCGGCACCAGCACCATCCGGACGATGGTGGCGTCGATCAGGACCGCTGCGGCCAACCCGAGGCCGAACACCTTGAGCACGCGCAGGTCGCCGATCACGAACGACCCGAACACGCAGAACATGATGGCGGCGGCGGCGGTGATCACCCGGCCGGTCTGGGCCAGGCCGTCGGCCACCGACGTGGCGTTGTCGCCCGTGCGCAGCCACTCCTCACGAATGCGGGACAGGAGGAACACCTCGTAGTCCATCGAGAGCCCGAACAGGATCGTGAACAGCATGAGCGGGATCCAGGGGTCGATCGGTCCGGTCCGCGACACGCCGAAGACCCCACCCAGCCAGCCCCACTCGAACACGGCGACGATCACGCCGTAGGCGGCGCCGATCGAGAGCAGGTTCATGATGGCGGCCTTGATCGGCACGGCGATCGAGCGGAACACGGCCATGAGCAGCAGGAACGACAGCACCACCACGGCACCGATCACCCACAGGAGCCGCTGGCTGAACGTGTCGGCCGAGTCGATGCCGGCTGCGGTGTAGCCACCCACGTACGCCTCGACGCGGGTGCCGTCGATCACCGACGGGATCACGTCGTTGCGCAGCGAGTGCACGAGCGATTCGACCTCGGTGCTCTGGGGCGACGAGTCGGGGATCACGATGATCGTGGCCGCGTCGCCGGCCGCGTTGAGCCGGGGCGGGACGGTCGACCTTCACGTGCTCGGTCTGGCCGATCGCGGCGGTGAGGTCGTCGAGCACGGTGGGAGGAGTGCCCTCGGGCAGCTCGACGGCGACGACGAGCGGGCCGTTGAACCCGGGGCCGAACCCGTCGGTCAGCAGGTCGTAGGCGCGGCGCGTGGTCAGCGAGGTCGGGTCGTTGCCGGAGTCGCCGAAGAGCAGGTGCATCGAGAGGACCGGCACGGCCATGACGACGAGGATGACCAGGGCGACGCTGGCCATGATCCAGGGCCGCCGCTGGACGATGCGGCTCCACCGGTACCAGAAGCTGTGCGGGTCGAGCTCGGCGGCCGGCTTGTGGAAGCCGGGGATGCGCAGCCGGTCGATGGCCAACCCGGCTGAAGCCGAGCATCGCCGGGAGCAGCGTCATCGTGGCCAGCATCACCAGCAGCACGGCCGAGATCGCGCCGAGCGCCAGGCCGTAGATGAACGAGGCGCCGAGCAGGAACATGCCGAACAGCGAGATGACGACGGTCGTGCCGGCGAACAGCACGGCCCGCCCGGAGGTGTCGAGCGCCTTGACCACCGCGTCGCGCGGCTCTCGATCCTCGGCCAGGCCCTGTCGATAGCGGGTGACGATGAACAGCGCGTAGTCGATGCCCACGCCGATGCCGATCATGGCGGCCAGCTGCGGGCCGAACGTCGGGACGACCAGCCACTTGCTGAGCAGGCTCACGCAGGCGGCGCCCGACGCCGATGCCGAACAGCGCGGTCATGATGGGCAGGCCCATGGCGATGACCGAGCCGAACGCGACCAGCAGGATGATGATGGCGGCGAGGATGCCGATGGCCTCGGTCGACCCGGGCACCGCCTGGGCGACCTTGCTGATGGCCTCACCGCCGAGCTCGATCTGGAGCCCGTCGCCGGCCGCCCCTTCGGCGGTGTCGACGAGATCCTGGACCGACGAGGTCGGGATGTCCTCGACCGGGGCGTCGAACACCACGGTGGCGTAAGCGATCTGGCCCTCAGGGCTCACCTGGCCGAGGGCCCCCTCGTCGAACGGCCCGCGCACGACCGACACGTGCGCCAGGTCACCCACGGCTACGTCGAGCGCTGCGATGCGAGCCTGGACCGCAGGATCGGTGATCGACCCGTCGGTGCGGAAGACGATCTGGGCGCTGTCGCCGGCCTGGGCGGGGAAGTGCTCGTTGAGGAGGTTGCGGGCCTTCTGGGCCTCGGAGTTCCCACCGTCGAACTTGTCGTGGTAGTTGCTGCCGACCATCGTCGAGGTCACGGTGGCGACCACCAGCAGCAGGATCCAGAGGCTCAGCACGAGCCGCCGGCGGTCGTGGCACCAGGCCGCCACCTTGCCCGGCAGCCCCGGCCGGTGCAGCGGCGGAGGCTCGGTCGTCACGTCGGGTGAGCTCGGCACTTCGGACCCCCAGGTCGCTCGCTCGGCTTCGTCGGTCTTCGTACCACGATCCGACCGACGTCGGGCCGATGAACCGGATCGGTGGATCGGCCGAGATCCGGTGAGGCGCTGATCAGGCGCCGGACTTGATGGCCTGCTCGCGGGCCCAGCGGTAGTCGGCCTTGCCGGCCGGGCTGCGCACGACCTGGTCGACGAACACGAAGGCCTTCGGCAGCTTGTAGCGGGCGATGTGGCTGCTCGCACTCGGTCGAGCAGATCGTCGACCGACGGCTCCTGGCCGTCGCGGAGCTGCACGACCGCGACGACCTCGTTGCCCCAGCGCTCGCTCGGGCGCCCGGCCACCACCACGTCGTAGACCGCGGGATGGTGCGCATCAGCGCGGCCTCGACCTCCTCGGCGAAGATCTTCTCGCCGCCCGAGTTGATGGTGACCGAGTCGCGGCCCTGCAGCTCGAGGAGGCCGTCGGGGGTGAAGCGGGCCCGATCGCCCGGCACCGAGTAGCGCTCGCCGTCGATGACCGGGAACGTCCGGGCGGTCTTGGCCTCGTCGCCGAGGTAGCCGAGCGGCACCCGACCTCGCTGGGCCAGCCAGCCGAGCTGCTGATCGGTGGGCTCCAACACGGTGGAGAGGTCCTCGCTCACGATGCACATGCCGGCGCTCGGCGTGAACGTGCCGGTGGTGGCCTCCGCTCCGGCGCCGCTGACCTGGGTGGCCTGCTGACCGGTCTCGGATGCGCCCAGGCCGTCCATGATGCCGACGCTCGGCAGCAGTTCGAGGATGCGGTTCTTCACGCCGGAGCTGAGCGCGGCGCCGCCGCTGACCACCATGAGCATCGAGCTCATGTCGTAGTCGTGGCGTTCGAGCTCGTCGACCAGCGGACGGCCGAACGCGTCGCCGACGATGAGGAGGATGTTCACCGCTTCGGCCTGGATCGTCGACCACACGTCGGCCGCGTCGAGGCTCTGCGGATGTGCGGGGGAGCACGATGCGTGTTGCCGCCGCCGAGGGCGTTGAAGGCCAGCCAGTGCGCCGCGCCGTGCATGAACGGCGGAGCCGGCATCAGGCGGGCCCCGCCGTTGCGGGCGTTCTCGACGATGGTCGTCGAGGTCGGGCCACTCGTCGCAGGTGCCGAGCTGCCGGCCGCCCATGGCGGCCGGGTAGATGTCGCCCTGGCGCCAGAGCACGCCCTTGGGCATGCCCGTCGTGCCGCCGGTGTAGAGGATGTAGAGGTCGTCGGGGGAGGGCTCGACCGGCGGGCGGCTCGGCCGACGCCGAGGCGAGGGCGTCCTCGTACCAGGTCGCGCCGGGGAGCAGGCCGTTGCCCGAGTCGTCGGCCACCTGGAGCAGCACGTCGAGGTTCGGCAGGTCGCCCCGCACCTCGTCGAGCGTCGGCGCGAACGCCGAGTGGAAGATGATCGCCCTTGGCCCCGCTGTCGTGCAGCAGGTACCGCAGCTCCTCGGCGACGTAGCGGTAGTTCACGTTGAACGGGGCGACGCGGGCGCTTGTACGCGCCGAGCATCCCCTCGAGGTACTCGTTGCCGTTGTGCAGGTAGAGGGCGAGGTGGTCCTGGCCGGACTCCCAGCCCTCGAGCTCGGATCGTTCCCGGTGCACGACGAACCCGCTGGCTGCCAGGTGGTTGGCCAGGCGCCGGGTGCGCTCGGTGAGCTCGCGCGTACGTCAGGCGCAGGTCACCCCACACGAGCGCCTCGCGATCGGGGATCGCCGCGGCCACGGCTTCGATCACGGTCGCGAGGTTGAAGTCCATCTGTCCCCCTGGAGCAGGTGCTGGTCGGTGCTGCGGGGGATCCTAGGAGCGCGGCACCAGGCCCAACGAACCTGCGACGCTCAGGTGCAGAGGCTGTCGGCCGGCGGCACGGTGAGGTCGACCAGGTAGCGCCGGACGATGCTCGACGCGCACGAGCTGTCGCCGCTGGTGTGACCGCGGGCGTCGACGGTTACGAGCACGCCGCGGTGCAGCTGCCGGGCCACGCTCTCGGCCTGTCCGTACGGCGTGGCCGGATCACCGGTGTTGCCGATCACCACGATCGGCGGTGAGCCCTGGGCGGCAACCGTGTGCGGCTGCAGCGTGGCCGGCTCCGGCCAGAACGCGCAGGGCAGCACCTCGTTGGCGATGGCCGCGCCGAACCGAGGTGACCTCGCGGCCAGCTCATCGGCGAACTGCTTCCAGCTGAGCGCGCCGACCGGGTGGGGTGAGTCGACGCACAGCACACCGATGTAGCCCGCGTAGCCCGCGGCGTCGCGGTACTCGTCGGCCAGCGCCATCATGGTCGAGCCGTCGCCGGCGTCGGCATCGGCGAGCGCGCCGAGGAAGGGGTCGGTCAGCGACGGGTCGTAGGTCGACTCGATGGCTGCGGTGGCCAGGTCGCTCGGTCCGAGCGCTCGGCCATCAGAGGTGGGCAGGGGGGACTGCTCGACGTGGGCCATCAACCGGTCGTAGGTGGCCGAGGCTCCCTGCACAGGGCACGACCGGTCGTGGTCGCAGTCGTCGAGGGTCCGTTGCATCTGCTGGTCGAAGGCGACGGTCTGGCCCAGCAGCATCTGGCTGAGGTCCTGGTCGGGCTGCACCACGCCGTCGAGCACCATGGCCCGGATGTGGGTCGGGTAGCGGTTGGCGTAGCTGAGGCCGATGGCGGTGCCGTAGGAGAAGCCGACGTAGGTGAGCGGCTCGCCGCCCATGGCCAGACGCAGCTGCTCGAGATCTCGGGCCGTGTGGACGCTGTCCATGTGCGCCAGCAGCGCGCCGCCCTTGGCCCCGCAGTCCGCAGCGATGGCCTCGGCCGCGTCGTCGAGTCTGGTCTGCGCGGCCGCGTCGTTCGGGCTCGGGTCGAGTGCGGTGAACGCTCCCGAACCCGACGCGCACTCGAGCGGAGCGCTGCGGTTCGTGCCCCGGGGATCCCAGCCGACGATGTCGAGCCGGTCGTTCAGGCCGTCGGTGCCGTAGCCGCTGACGACCATGCCGACGCCCGAGCCACCCGGACCTCCCGGGTTGACGACCACCGATGCCACCCGCCGGCTCGGGGACTGCGCCGGGCGCCGGACGACGGCGAGATCGATCGTGCCGACCGACGGATCGTCGTAGTCGATCGGGACGGTCAGGGTGGCGCACTGCAGCTCGCCGTGGCAGGAGGACCAGGCCAGTGGGGCGGGCACCGGATCCGGGCTGGTCGCCGGGATGGTCGTACCCGGCGCTCCCGAGCCGGGCGAGGACACTCGCTCGTTGGTGGGATCGGAACGGCTGTCGGCCGTCTCGTCACCCGAGCACGCAGTCGCCGCGAACAGCAGCAGGAGGACGACGCCCGCGGCAGCGAGTCGGCGGGCGAGAGGCACCGCGAGATGCTAGAGAACCCCACGTTCGATCCGTCGTCACCCAGCGCACTCCGGTCGATAGGGTCGCCGGCATGATCTTCGGAACGTTCGTCCCGCAGGGTTGGAAGATGGAGCTGGCCGGCATCGCCGACCCGCAGGACAAGTGGGCCAAGGCGGTCGAGGTGCGGTGCTGGCCGAGGAGCTGGGCTACGACTCGCTCTGGGTCTACGACCACTTCCACAACGTGCCGGTGCCGGCCCACGAGACCATGTTCGAGTGCTGGACCACGCTGGCCGCCATCAGCCAGCGCACCAGCCGCATCCGCCTCGGCCAGATGGTCGGCTGTGCGCCCTACCGGAACCCCGGCCTGCTGGCCAAGATCACGTCCAACATCGACGTGATCTCCGGCGGCCGGCTCGACTGGGGCATCGGGGCCGGCTGGTACGAGCACGAGTACAAGGCCTACGGCTACGGCTTCCCGTCGGCGGCGGATCGCATCCGCATGCTGCGCGAGACCGTCGAGATCGTGAAGCTCGATGTGGACCGAGCCCGACGCCACCTACGAGGGCCGGTTCTTCAGCGTCGACGGCGCCCAGTGCGACCCGAAGCCGCTGCAGGCGCCGCACCCGCCGATCCTGCATCGGCGGGGGCGGCGAGCAGCTCACCCTGCGGGTCGTCGCCCGCCACGCCGACCGCTCGAACTTCGGCGGCAAGCCCCACGAGTTCGCCCACAAGTGCGAGGTGCTGAAGGGGCACTGCGACGCGGTCGGGCGCGACTACGACGAGATCACGAAGACGTGGTCGCCGGAGATGTTCATCCGCGAGACCGAGCAGGAGATCGTCGACGCCGGCAGCCGGTCGTTCTGGGGCGAGCCGTTCGAGTCGTGGCCGGAGGGCAACCTCGTCGGCACGCCCGAGCAGGTCGTGCGAGAAGATCCGGGCCTACATCGACCTCGGGCTGCGAGGGCTTCATCCCGTGGGCCAGCGACTACCCCGACACCGAGACGCATGCCGCTGTTCGCCGAGCAGGTGATGCCCGAGTTCCGCTGAACCAGTCGGTCCGGAGGCGGCTACTCGTAGTAGCGGAAGATGATCTCGGCGACGCAGGAGGGCTTGGGCGCGCCCTCGACCTCGAAGGTGAAGCGCATCGTCACCTGGGCGCCGCCGCCACCGACCCGCTCGACCGACACCAGGTCGGCGCCGAGGCGGAGCTTCGAGCCCACCGGCACCGGCGACGGGAAGCGCACCTTGCCGGCGCCGTAGTTGACGCGCCATCGTGACGCCCTCGACCCGGAGGATCTCCGGCATCGAGCCGCGGGCCCATCGACAGGGTGAGGTAGCCGTGGGCGATGGGGCCGCCGAAGGGGCCGGCCTTGGCCCGCTCGGGATCGACGTGGATCCACTGGTGGTCGCCGGTGGCGTCGGCGAACAGGTTGACCTGCTCCTGCGTGATCTCGACGTAGTCGCTGTAGCCGAGGTGCTCCCCGACCTTCGCCTCGAGCCCGGCGATGCCCTGCACGGTGGTAGTCATGGCCCGATCATGCCCCGCGTGCGCAGGTCCGGTCGACCTCGTGGGACGATCGGGCGCCTAGTGGAACCAGATCTTCTGGTACTCGCGGCTCATGGGATGCACGAGCAGGCAGAACAGGGCGACCGGGAACAGCGCGTTCAGCAGGTAGCTGAGGTCGAGGAGCACGCCGAAGTCGACGGCGAGAGGCCAGATCACGAACAACAGCACCGCGAGACCGGCCACGATCACGGCGAGGATGTAGCCCCAGCGCTTCTCGTTGGCGATGCCGAAGCCGGCCGCCACCTGGATCGCGGCGAGGACGATGGTGATCGGGCCGAAGCTCAGGACGAGGTCGAACACCGCGTTGATGTAGAGCAGGAACGTGGCCATGTACAGCGTCTGCGGCTGCGACGGGTTCGTCCACCGGCGGGTCTCCATGGCTGACAGTGTGGCAGGAACGGCCCGGCAAGAGCACGCAGCCGTCAACGACATGTCCAGAGAGCGGTCCCAGGAGTTGGTCGGGGTGGCCCTGGCCGCGGGGGAGGGCCGACGGCTGCGCCCGCTCACCGATCGCCTACCGAAGCCGCTCTGCCCGGTCGGCAACGTCGCCCTGCTCGACCTCGCCCTCGGTCGGCTGTCCGCTGTCACCGACGCGCTGGCCGTGAACCTGCACCACGGGCGGGTCGCGATGGAGGACCACCTCGACCGGTGGACCGATCGCCGTCCAACGGGTCCCTCGGTCCATCGCTCGATCGAGGAGCCCGAAGCGCTGGGCACCGCCGGGGCACTCGGTCAGCTGCGAGGGTGGATCGACGGGCGATCGGCGCTGGTCGTCAACGCCGACGCATGGGCCGATGCCGACCTGGCTCCGCTCGTGGCCGACTGGGACGGCGAGCGGGTCCGCCTCCTCGTCACGCCCGACCCCTCCGATGCATCAGGTGAGGTCCGGTTCGGGCCCCGCATGGGGTTGGTGGCGTCGCTGCTCCCGTGGGCCGACCTGGTCGACCTTCGGGCCGAGCCGTCCGGGCTCTACGAGGTGATGTGGGTCGCCGCCCACGGCGCAGGACGGCTCGAGACCGTCGGCCACGCCGGTCGCTTCGTCGACTGCGGCACACCTGGCGACTACCTGCGGGCCAACCTCGAGGCGGTGGCCGACTCCGGAGGCTCGATCGTGGATCCCGACGCGGAGGTCGCCGACGGCGGCGAGGTGATCGACTCCGTGATCGCGAAGGCGGCGGTCGTGGCCGGGACCGTGCAGCGCTGCGTCCTGTGGCCCGGGGCCGAGGTGGCCCCCGGAGAGGTGCTGGTCGGCGCCGTCCGGGCGCCGGGTCTGACCGTCAGCGTCGAGGGCTGAGCGCGACGGGCGTGGCCTCGTGGCCGGCCCGGAGCTGGCCGCACGCGGCGTCGATGTCGGTGCCGCGGTTCTGGCGCACCGTGGCGTTGACCCCGAGGTCTCGGAGCATGTCGCGGAAGGCGCGGACCCGTTCGGGCTTGCTGCCTCGGGTGAGGTAGCCGGGCGTCGGGTTGAGCGGGATGAGGTTGACGTGCGCCTTCAGGGCCCGGGCGTAGTCGGCCAGCTCGGTGGCGTCGCGACCCCGGTCGTTCACCCCGTCGATCAGCGCCCACTCGAACGAGAGCCGACGGTTCTTGACCTTCAGGTAGTGCTCGCAGGCCTCGGCCAGCATGGCCAACGGGTAGCGCTTGTTGATCGGCACCAGCTCGTCGCGGAGGCGGTCGTCGGCCGCGTGCAGCGAGACCGCCAGGTTCACCGGCAGCTGCTCGTCGGCCAGGCGGCGGATGCCGGGGACGATGCCGACCGTCGAGATCGTGAGGTGGCGGGCCGAGATCCCCATGTCGCCGTGGAGCCGTTCGACGGTGGTCCACATGTTCTCGTAGTTCGCCATCGGCTCGCCCATGCCCATGAACACCACGTTCGAGACCCGGCGGGGGTCCGCCCGGGCCGCCGCCCGCTGGCGGGCCCTCACGACCTGCTCCACGATCTCGCCGACGGAGAGCTGCCGCTCGAAGCCGGCCTGACCGGTGGCGCAGAACCCGCAGCCCATCGCGCAACCGGCCTGGGTGCTGATGCACACCGTGGATCGCTCGCCGTAGTGCATGAGGACGGTCTCGACCCGGGCACCACCGTCGAGCTCCCACAGCCACTTGACCGTGTCGCCGTCGTGGCTGACGGACTCGGCCACCGGCTGCAGCGCGCTCGGCGCTTCCTCCAGCAGGCGGGCCCGCACGGCCTTGGGGACGTTGGTGAGCTCGTCGACCCGCACGGCCTTCTCGTAGAGCCCCTGCCAGATCTGATCGACCCGGTACTTCGGCTGGTCGGAGAGCAGCCCGGCGAGCGCGCCGCGGTCGAGGTCGTAGAGGGAGGGCACCTGGAGAGGGTACTGCTGCGTCCGGCCCGGACGTTCGGGGCCGGACGGGTCCGGGCGCGCCGCGTACAGTCGGCGCGATGTTCGACCACGAGGTGATCGTCGTCGGCGGCGGGGCAATGGGGGCGGCCACGGCCTGGCACCTGGCCCGCGACGGCCACGACGTCCTGCTGCTCGAGCAGTTCGAGGCGCTCCACGCCCGTGGGTCGAGTCACGGTCGTACCCGGATCTTCCGGGTCGCGTACCGCGATCGGAGCTACACGGAGCTGGCGCTGGCCGCGCTGCCCTGGTGGCGCACGCTCGAGGAGGAGGCCGGCGTCGCCCTGCTCGAACAGTGTGGGCAGATCGACCACGGACCACCCGCGGCTCTGGCGGACATCCAGGGAGCGCTCGGCGCCCACGGGCGGCCGTTCGAGCGGCTGTCGAGCGTCGAGGCCGAGGTCCGGTGGCCTGGACTCCGGCTGGACAGCGGGGTCGTCCTGTCCCCCGACGGCGGCTTCGTGCAGGCCGACGGCTCGGTCGAGGCGCTGCTGCAGATGGGCGAGTCCCACGGAGCCGAGGTCCGGACGCTCGAGCCGGTGCGGGCCATCGAGCTGCTCGGCGTCGACGATGCCGACGGGGTGCGGGTCACCACCGACCTCGGTTCCTTCACCGCTCCGGTCGTGGTCGTGGCCGCCGGGGCCTGGGTCGAGGGCCTGCTCGAGGGTCCGGCTGGCCCGCTCGCACGGGGCACCCTCCCTCCGCTCGCCGTCACGCTCGCGGTGCCATCGCACTTCGCGCCGGGTGCGGGGGACCTGGGCGACGACCAGCCATGGCCGAGCGTCGTGCACCACAGCTTCAGCGACGACCCGCTCGCGTTCGGCGCCTACGCGGTGTGGGCGCCGGGCGTGGGGATGAAGGTCGGGCTGGAGGACGCCGACCGGCCGATCGACCCCGACGACCGCCCGGCCATGCCACCGGCGGACGCCGTGGCGGCGCTGGTGGCGTATGTCGAGGGATGGTTCCCGGGCCTCGACCCGTCACCGCTCGATCCGCACATGTGCCTGTTCACCAGCACGCCCAACGAGCACTTCGTCATCGACCGCGTCGGACCGGTCGTGGTCGTCTCGCCGTGCTCGGGCCACGGGTTCAAGTTCGTGCCGGCCATCGGACGTCTCGCCGCCGACCTCGCCACCGCACGCGACCCTGCCGCCGCCCAGGTGCCCCGCCGGGCCGAGTGGCGCCTGCCGTGGCGGAACCGGCCGACGATCCGGTCCTAGCCTGCGGCCGGGTCACGCCACCGCACGCCGATGCGTGGAACCGCAACGTCCACTACCACCGGGTCGTCCTCGACGCGGTCCCGGCGGGGGCGGCCACGGCCCTCGACGTCGGGTGCGGTCGCCGAGCAGGACCTCCCGGGCGTCCGGTACCGCCGCCATGTGCAGGGGCGATACTCGCTGACGTGGCTCAGGTCGGACAGCGCCACCAGCGGTGGACGAGGTGCTCGGTGAAGCCGAGGTCGCGGTAGAGGCCGACGGCGGCGTCGTTGTCGGCCTCCACGTAGAGCATGCCGACGGTCAGCCCCTGGGCGGCCAGCCAGTCGAGGCCGGCCACGGTGAGGGCCCGCCCGAGGCCGCGTCCGTGCGCGCAGGGGTCGACGCCGATCACGTAGATCTCACCGAGCGGGGGGTCGTGGTCGGCGTGGATCTTCGTCCAGCAGAACGCGTCGATGGTGCCGCCGGAACCCTCGTCGACGTCGTCGGCGTCGTGCAGGAGGAACCCGTCCGCTCGGAACCAGGGCTCGGCCATCCGGTCGGCCAGGTCGTCGCCGGTCCAGCCGCTCTGCTCGGGGTGCCAGGCGAAGGCCCGGTTGTTCACCGCCAGCCAGGCATCGTCGTCGACCCCTGGTCGGAACGCCCGCACCTGGGGAGGAGCGGCGGCCGAGCCGTGGTCGCCCTCCGGCAGCGGGAGCGGACGCCGCATCTGCAGCAGTGTCCGGGCCAGCGTGAACCCCGCGGTCCGGGCGACGGCGTCGAGCTGGTCGGGGGCCGGTTCGGCGTCGAACACGAGCACGTCGGTGCTCTGGCGGGCGGCGACGAGGTCGGCAGCCTGCGACAGCAGCTCGCCCAGTTCATCGAGCGACGTGCTCGGGGCGGCCACCTGCCCCGCGATCGCGTCGACCGAGGACAGATCGGCAGCGGGAGCGGTCCCGGGCTCGAGGGTGAGTCGGCGCATCGCCGGCACACTACCGACGGCCGGTAGCCTGCCCCTCCCATGGGACGACCACGAACGCCGGCTGGCCGGGCCCGAGAGACGAACCAGCGGCTGACGCTCGAGTATCCCGACGCCCGTTGCGAGCTCGACCACCGCAACGCCTACGAGCTGCTGACGGCGACGATCATGTCGGCTCAGACCACCGATGTGCGGGTCAACATCGTCACGCCTGGCCTGTTCGCCCGCTTCCCGGCGCCGGCCGATCTGGCGGCGGCCGACCCGGCCGAGGTCGAGGAGCTCATCCGCTCGACCGGCTTCTACAAGAACAAGACGAAGAGCATCATGGGCATGGCCCAGGCCCTCGTCGAACGCTTCGACGGCGAGGTGCCCGGTGCCATGGCCGACCTCACGTCGCTGCCCGGCGTCGGGCGCAAGACCGCCAACGTGGTGCGCAGCGTGGCACTCGGGCTGCCCGGCTTGCCGGTCGACACCCACGTCGGTCGGCTGTCCCGGTTGCTCGGGCTGACCGAGGAGACCGACCCCGTCAAGATCGAACACGAGCTGGGCGCCATGGTGCCGGCGGCGGAACGTGGTCGGTTCTCGCTGCGCCTGATCCTGCACGGTCGGCGGGTCTGCATCGCCCGCCGACCGCAGTGCGACGAGTGCGTGCTGAACGATTTCTGCCCGTCGTCGCGGGTCTGACGCACGACCGCTGAGATCGTTGCTGTTCCACGCGATGTGCGACAGAACCAATGGTAAGAGTTTGGAAAAGACACCGTTTGGCTGCATCCCCGGGCGGAGTTGGGGTTAGAGTCTCCGGGATACCAGGTTCCCGCCACCTGGTACCCGGCGACACATCTGGGATCCGCCGCCCAGTGTCGCCCCGCCGACGCCCCTTCGGGGGCGTCGGCCCTTTTCCGCCCGGGTGGCGGGTCGCCAAGGGGCCGAGCGCCCCTGGTGGCGGTCCGGCCAGGCGCGGGTCAGCGGAACGACGCCACCACCCGGGCCAGGCGCCGATTGGCGTTGCGCAGGGCGCGCTCGACCTCGTAGAGGTCGGCGGCCACCGCGTCGTTGCCGGCCTCGGCCATGCGATCGGCCGTCGCGGTGATCCGCTGGGTGATGTCGTCCATCGAGGTGGCGCAGGACAGGAGGTTGGCTTGCTCGTCGTTCACCCGACCTGTCTAGTGCGCCTGCCCGGAGAACCGGTGCGGGGGCCAGGATCGTGGCCCACTACCGTGGCAGCTTCATGTTGAACCGACTCGATCTCCGAGGCGTGCCCCTCGATGCGCTCGGCGCGGCGCTGCCCCGTCCGTCGATGAGCGATGACGAGCCCGTCGTGGCCGTGCGCGAGATCCTCGACTCGGTTCGCACGCGCGGCGACGCCGCGGTGCGCGAGTGCACCACCCGCTTCGACGGGGTCGAGCTCGACGAGCTGCGGGTGCCGGCGGCCGAGCTGAAGGCGGCGCTCGACGAGGCTCCGGCGGCGTTGCGCCACGCGCTCGAGGAGGCCCGGGACTCCGTCGAGGCGTTCCACCGCCAGCAGCTCCGCGGCGACCACCTCTACGAGCGCAAAGGCATCACGGTCCGAGGACGCCAGGTGCCGGTCGACCGGGCCGGGCTCTACGTCCCCGGCGGGCGTGGGTCGTACCCGTCGTCGGTGCTGATGACCGCCGTGCCGGCTCGGGTGGCCGGCGTGCCCGAGATCGTCCTGTGCGTGCCGCCGGACCGCTCGACCGGCAAGGTCGCGTCGTCCACGCTGGCGGCCGCGGCCGTGGCCGGGGTCGACGAGGTCTACGCCATCGGCGGAGCGCAGGCCATCGGCGCCATGGCCTACGGCACCGAGTCGATCCGAGCGGTCGACGTCATCGCCGGTCCGGGCAACGTCTATGTCGCGGTGGCCAAGCGCGAGGTCGCCGGGGTGGTCGGGGTGCCCTCGGCGTTCGCCGGCCCGTCCGAGATCGTCGTCGTGGCCGACGAGACCGCGCCGCCGGCGTTCGCCGCCATCGACGTCATGGTGCAGGCCGAGCACGGCCCGGACGGACTGGCCTGGCTGATCACCTGGTCGGCCGAGGCGGCCGACGCCATCGATGCCGAGCTCGACCGGCTCGTGGCCGTGGCCCCCCGGCGTGAGGACATCGAGCGCAACTTCGCCAGGGGCGGGCACCTGGCCCTGGTCGACGGGCCCGAGGCCGCCCTGGTCGTGGCCAACCACATCGCCCCCGAGCACCTGCAGCTGATGACGGCCGATCCCGAGGCACTCGTGCCGCTGGTCCGCCACGCCGGTGCGGTGTTCTGCGGTCCGCTGGCCCCGGCGTCGATCGGCGACTACGTCGCCGGCCCGAGCCACGTGCTGCCCACGTTCGGTTCGGCCCGCTTCGGCAGCGCCCTCACGGTCGACGATTTCGTGAAGCAGGTGCACATCGTCACCGTCGACCGACCCGGCTTCGAGCGGGTCGCGCCGTTCGTCGAGACGCTGGCCACGATCGAGGGCTTCGACGCCCACGCCGAGTCGATCCGCCTCCGCGTTGCGGCCCTCGACGCGCAGGTCGAGTCCTCGGGCGGCGGGGCATGATCCGGCCCCGCGACGATGTCGCGCTCATGGAGGGCTACCACTCGCCCCAGGTCAGCGTCGAGGTGCGCCTCAACACCAACGAGTCGCCTATCGCGCCGCCGCCGGAGTGGCAGGCCGCGTTCGAGAAGGCCGTCGCCACCATCGACTGGCACCGCTATCCGGACCGGGCCGCGGTCGACCTGCGGGCCGCCATCGCCCGGCTGCACGACGTCGAACCTGCCCAGGTGTTCGTGGCCAACGGCTCGAACGAGGTGCTGCAGACCCTGCTGCTCACCTACGGCGGCGCCGGTCGCACCGCCGCCATGTGGGAGCCGACCTACGCCCTGCACTCCCACATCAGCCGCCTCACCGGCACCGCGGTCGTGCAGGGCGAGCGGGCACCCGACCTGTCGACCGATCTCGACGAGGTGCGGCGGGTGTTCGCCGGAGGCGTCGCCGTCGGTGGCCTTCCTCTGCTCGCCCAACAACCCCACCGGCATGGTCGACGACGAGGCGACGGTCCGCGCCGTGCTGGCCCTGGCCGACGCGGGCGGTGCGCTGCTGGTGGTCGACGAGGCGTACGGGCAGTTCGCCCCGTGGTCCGCCCTCGGGCTGGTGGGCGACGACGTGCCGCTGGTCGTCACCCGCACCTTCTCGAAGACGTGGTCGATGGCCGCGGCCCGGCTCGGCTACCTGATCGGTCCGGCCGAGATCGTGGCCGAGCTCGAGAAGGTCGTGCTGCCGTACCACCTCGACACGGCCAAGCAGCTGGCCGGCACGCTGGCGCTCGACTACGTCGACGAGATGAACGAGCGGGTCGCGCATCTCGTCGAGGAGCGCGGTCGCCTCGTCGCCCGCATGGCTGAGCTGCCGGTCGAGCTGTGGCCGTCGGGCGCCAACTTCGTGCTGTTCCGGCCGCTGCCCGACGCATCGGTCCCGGCCGGCCACGAGCTGTGGCAGGCGCTGCTCGACCGGTCGGTCCTGGTGCGCGACTTCTCGTCGATGCCGCGCCTCGACGGCTGCCTGCGGGTCACGATCGGCACCCCCGAAGAGAACGACGCCTTCCTCGACGCCCTCACGGAGATGCTCACATGACCAGCCCCGGCCAGAACCTCGTGCTCCCGGCACCGCGGGCGGCGGCGGTGGCCCGCACCACCAACGAGACCGACATCGCCATCGACCTCCTGATCGACGGCACCGGCCAGGTCGAGGTCGCGACCGGCCTGCCGTTCTTCGACCACATGCTGAGCCAGCTCGGCCGCCACGGCGGGTTCGACCTGTCCGTCCGGGCCACCGGTGACCTCGAGATCGACGCCCACCACACCGTCGAGGACGTGGGCATCGCCCTGGGCGAGGTGTTCCGCGAGGCGCTGGGCGACAAGGCCGGCGTGCGCCGGTTCGCGTCCAACCGGGTGCCGCTCGACGAGGCGCTGGTCGACGTGGCCCTCGACCTCTCGGGCCGGCCGTTCTTCGTCTACGAGGTGGCGTTCCCCGGCGAGAAGATCCTGGGTGACCCGCCGTTCGACCCGCAGCTGGTCGAGGAGTTCTGGCGGGCCTTCGCCACCGAGGCCCGGATCACGCTGCACGTCGAGCTGGTGCGCGGGAAGAACACCCACCACATCGTCGAGGCCACCTTCAAGGGCATCGCCCGCTCGTTGCGCGACGCCGTCGAGATCGAGGGATCGGGCGTCCCGTCGACCAAGGGGGTGCTGTGACCTACACCCCCATGATCGGCCAGAGTCTCTCCATGGGCCACAGTGTGGGGATGCAGTTGGGATCCAGGTCATGACCTTCATCGCCGTGCTCGACTACGGCATCGGCAACCTCCGCTCGGCCCAGAAGGCGCTCGAGCACGTGGGCGCCGACGCCCGGCTGACCGCCGACCCCGGTCTCGTACGTGACGCGGCGGGCGTGGTGCTGCCCGGGGTGGGCAACTTCGGTCGGTGCATGCAGGCCCTCGGGCGTCCGGCCTCGACCGGGTGGCGCTCGAGGCCATCGAGTCCGAGCGGCCGTTCCTCGGCATCTGCGTCGGCATGCAGATGCTGTACGAGGGCTCCGACGAGTCGCCCGACGAGCCCGGCCTCGGCGTCATCGATGCCCGGGTCAAGCTGCTGCCCGACGGCGTGAAGCGCCCGCAGATGCAGTGGAACCTGCTCGTCCCGCCGCCCCGCCGAGCCGGGGCGTCCACCGCGCCGTCACAGCTGCTCGACGGGCTCGACCAGCCGGCTGGGTGTACTTCGTGCACTCCTACGCGGCCCAGCTCACCGACGATGTCGTGGCGGTCTGCGACTACGGCGCGCCCGTCACCGCGGCCATCGAGCGCGGCAGCGTCTGGGCCACGCAGTTCCACCCCGAGAAGTCGTCCACCAACGGCCTCCGCGTGCTGACGAACTTCGTGGGCGCGGCGGATCGCTCCGCCGTCACCGCTTGACCTCCGGACCGCTGACCCCGTGATCGAGCTCTACCCGGCCATCGATCTGCGCGAGGGCGGTGCGTGCGCCTCTACCAGGGCGACTACGGCCGCGAGACCGTCTACGGCGACGACCCGGTGGCCCAGGCCCTGGCCTTCGAGGCCGAGGGTGCGGCGTGGATCCACGTCGTCGACCTCGACGCCGCCCGCACCGGCGAGCCGGTCAACCGTCCGGTGGTCGCGGCCATCGCGGCCGCCGTGTCGGTGCCGGTGCAGACCGGGGGAGGGGTGCGCGACGAGGCCGCGGCCGAGGCGCTGATCGACGCCGGCGTGGCCCGGGTCGTGCTCGGCACCGCGGCGCTCGAGCAGCCCGAGCTGGTGCGTCGCCTGGCGCCCCGCTTCCCGGTGGCGGTCGGTCTCGACGCCCGAGGCCGCGAGGTGGCCGTGCGGGGCTGGGAGCAGGGCTCGGGGCGCGACCTGCTCGACGTGGCCGCCGAGTTCGCCGACGCCGGCGTGGCCGCGCTGGTCGTCACCGAGATCGGGCGCGACGGCACCCTCGAGGGACCCGACCTGGAAGGCCTGGCCGCGGTGCTCGCGGCCACCGGCGATCGACGTGATCGCGTCGGGGGGCGTGGGCACGCTCGACGACCTGCGGGCGCTCGACCAGCTCGTCGGTGGGCGATCGGCGCCTGGCCGGCGCCATCGTCGGACGGGCGCTCTACGAGGGCGCGTTCACGCTGACCGACGCGCTCGGTGCAGCTCGGTGAGCGCGTCCATGAGCAACCTCATGAAGATGAGCGGACGGTAGGGTCGGGCGGTGCGAGCCATCCGGGTGATCCCCTGCCTCGACGTCGACGCCGGCCGCGTGGTCAAGGGCGTGAACTTCGTCGACCTGCGCGACGCCGGTGATCCGGTCGAGCTGGCCGCCCGCTACGACGCCGAGGGCGCCGACGAGCTGGTGTTCCTCGACATCACCGCGTCGAGCGACCAGCGCGACACGATCATCGACGTCGTGACCCGCACCGCCGAGGAGGTGTTCATCCCCTTCACGATCGGCGGTGGCATCCGCACGGTCGACGACGCCCGACGCCTGCTGCGGGCCGGGGCCGACAAGGTGTCGATCAACACCGCCGCGGTCGAGCGGCCCGACCTCGTGGCAGAGCTGTCCGAGGAGTTCGGCGCGCAGTGCGTGGTGGTCGCCATCGACGCCCGCCGCTGCGCCGCCTGAGAGCGACGTGCCGACCAAGAGCGGCTACGAGGTGTACACCCACGGCGGCCGCACGCCGACCGGCATCGACGTCGGTGTGGTGGGCCCGCACGGTCGAGCGCCTCGGCGCCGGCGAGATCCTGCTCACGTCGATGGACCGCGACGGCACCAAGGACGGCTTCGACCTGAAGCTCACCCGGGCGGTGGCCGACGCCATCGGCATCCCCGTGATCGCGTCGGGCGGCGTCGGCGAGCTCCAGCACCTGGTCGACGGCGTGACCGAGGGTGGCGCCGACGCCGTGCTGGCCGCGTCGATCTTCCACTTCGGCGAGCGCACGATCGGCGAGGCCAAGGCGTTCATGGCCGACGCGGGGTGGTCACCCGCCCGACCTGATCCTCTGGTCAGCCGGAAGAGGTGAGCTCGGCCGCGAACGCGGAGAAGAGGTCGGCGACCTTGGCGGTGCGACCGGCGAAGAAGTGATCGGCGCCGGCGACGACATCGACGGTGGTGTTGACCCAGTCGGCGGTGGCTTCGCGGGCGGAGTCGGGCGGGCGGAACTGGTCGTGCTCGGGCACCGCCAGGCGCTTCGGCCGCGGGTCGGGGCGGCAACCATCGACTCGACCGGGACGACCCGCAGCGGCGGGGCGATCAGGAACCAGCCGGCCAGGCGAGGGTCGACGACGGTGAGGGCCACGTCGGCGCCGAACGACCAGCCGGCGATCACCAGGGGCAGCTCCGGGGCCCGCTCGGCCAGCGCGTCGAGCGCGGCCACGATGTCGTGCCGCTCGTCGACCCCGTGCGCCGTGCGTGCCCTCCGAGCCCTCGACGCCCCGGAAGTTGAACCGCAGGACGGCCACGCCACGGTCGGCAAGGACCGGAACAGCTCGCTGGTCACCAGCGAGCGCATCGAGCCGCCCTGCAGCGGGTGGGGGTGCGCCGAGGACCGCGGCGACGGTGGCACCGATCGGGGATCGCGGCCTCGGCCTCGAGCGCGAGCCCGTCGGAGGTGCGCAGCGAGAACGTCTCGACCGGCGGGGCGGTGTCGTCGGGCATGGCGCGCAGACGGTACCGTCGGTGCGTGCCCGACGACGATCAGGTCCTACCCGAAACCGACGTTCCCGACTCCCTCGACGCGCTCGACGCGTCCGATGCGGCAGCCGAGGAGGTCTCTGTCGACACCCCGGCGCTGACGTGGTCGGGCATCCCCACGGGCAAGCCGGGCGACACCCTGGCCGACCGCATGTCGAACGTGACCGACAAGCTCCCGATCAAGATGATGTCGGATCGCATCCTGGTGCGGATCGGCGGGTCCGAGGGCGAGCGGCGCAGCACCGGCGGCATCCTCATCCCTGCCACCGCGCAGATGGGCAAGCGGCTGGCCTGGGCCGAGGTCGTGGCCGTCGGCCCGAACGTGCGGGCCATGGAGGCGGGCGACCACGTGCTGTTCAACCCCGAGGACCGCTACGAGGTCGAGGTCCGCGGCGAGGACTACGTCATCCTCCGTGAGCGCGACGTCCACGCGGTGGCGGCCAGCGCCTCGAGGAGGGCTCGACCGGCCTCTATCTCTGACCGCTCCATCGCCAGGTGTGTCCCTGGTCACGTCGGTCGACCGGAACTACGCTCTCCGGTTCATGACCTGGCCCGTGCCCGATCGACCCAAGCTGCCGCCTGCGCCGACCCGTGAGCAGCGCGAGCGGGCTCGCCAGGCGGAAGTCGAATCCCTCGGCCTCGATCACGGTCAGGAGCTTCCCCGCCGGCTCCGTCGACGGGAGGACGGTTCGTACACGACCGCCTTCTGGCGGCGCGACGACGTCTGGATCATCGGCGGCATGATCTTCGCCGTCGTCCTGCTCGTGTCGTTCCTCGACCTACTTCGCGACCGGCGCGCCGACCCACCCGACTGTCGTGGCCGAGCGACCGGGCCGCCACCGGGCCTGGCCCGCAGCTCGCAGGCGTCGCAGGGTCCGCTGTCCCCGTTCTGGTGGGTCGTGGCCATCCTGATCATCGGCTTCGTCCTCGCCGTCGCGGGCTACGTGGTCTGGGCGCTCGTCTCGATCGTCCGGGCGAAGAGCGTCAGCTACGAGGACCTGTCGCCGAGGAGCAGGCCCGACGGCGGGAGGTGGCCCGGCTGCTCAAGCAGGTCGAGCCGGCCGTGACCTACGACGAGGCCCTCCATCAGCTCGGCCACGTGACCCCCGACGGCCGCGAGCCGTAGCGAACGGGTTCGCGTGCCGCCGGCCGCGACCCCTACGATGACCCGCCTATGCCGGTCTCGACCCCCATCGCCTTCACCGACGAGCAGCTCGCCGCGGTCACCTACAACGCCGACGGCCTCGTCCCCGCCATCGTGCAGGAGGAGGGCACCGGCGAGGTGCTGATGATGGCGTGGATGAACGCCGACACGCTGCGCCAGTCGCTCGAGAGGGCCGCACCGTGTTCTGGAGCCGGTCGCCGCCAGGAGGTAGTGGTGCAAGGGCGACACCTCGGGCGACCGCCAGTTCGTCCGCGAGGCCTCCTACGACTGCGACGGCGACACGCTGCTGTTCGTGGTCGAGCAGGAGGGCAAGGGCGCCTGCCACACCGGCGAGTACTCCTGCTTCTTCCGGGCCTTCGGCCCGAGCCTGAGCGGCGGCCTGACCGCCGTGCCCAGCCCGACCGCGACGAGTTCCACGCCCTGGCCGCCGAGCTACACGCGTCGTGCCCGTGTGGCGCGAGCTGCTGGCCGACCTGATCACGCCGGTCGCCGCCTTCGCCCGGCTCTGCCGCGACGACGAGCCCGGCTTCCTGCTCGAGTCGGTCGAGCACGGCGAGCGGTGGAGCCGCTGGTCGTTCGTCGGCCGCCGGCCCGCTGGCCACGCTTCACCGCCCGCGGCCGCGACGTCACGGTCGACGGCGACGCTGCCCGACGGCGATCCCGCTCGACCAGGGCATCCTCGCCGCCGTCGAGCCTGCTCGGCCGTCTACCGGTCGCCCGAGCCTCGACGAGCTGCCCGCCGCTGCACGGCGGCCTCATCGGCTACCTCGGCTACGACGTCGTGCGCGAGGTCGAGCACCTGCCCGACGTCCCGCCCGACGACCGTCGGCCTGCCCGACGCGGTGCATGTCGATCATCGGCGAGCTGGCGGCGTTCGACCACTGGCGCCAGCGGGTCACGCTCATCGCCAACGTGCTGGATCCCGCCCGGCGCCGACCGACGCCGAGCTCGACGCGGCCTACGACGAGGCCGTCGCCCGCCTCGACCAGCTGGCCGCCGACGGCGCCCGCCCGCTCGACGAGCCGCTGGTCGAGCCGCCCGACCCCGACGACGACGCTGCCCGAGGTCACGCTCGTCGATGGGCGCCGACGCTCTACCGGCGCGGCGGTCGAGGTGGCCAAGGAGCACATCCTCGCCGGCGACATCTTCCAGGTCGTGCTGGCGCAGCGGTTCGACCTCGAGCTCGACGCCGACCCGTTCGACGTCTACCGGGTGCTGCGCCAGGTCAACCCGAGCCCGTACATGTACTTCGTGCGCCAGCCCGAGCTGACGCTGGTCGGCTCGTCGCCCGAGCCGATGGTGCAGCTGCTCGACGGGCCGGGTGATCTCCCGCCCGATCGCCGGCACCCGCCGCCGGGGCCGCACCGACGAGGAGGACCGCCGCCTCGGCGCCGAGCTGAGCGAGCACCCCAAGGAGATCGCCGAGCACGTCATGCTGGTCGACCTGGCCCGCAACGACGTCGGCCGGGTGGTGCGAGTTCGGCACCGAGCAGGTCGACGAGATGATGACGCTCGAGCGCTACAGCCACGTGATGCACCTCACGTCGCAGGTGTCGGGCGAGCTGGCCGAGGGCCGGACGCCGATCGACGTGCTGCGGGCCACGCTGCCGGCCGGCACCGTGTCGGGCGCGCCCAAGGTGCGGGCCATGGAGATCATCGACGAGCTCGAGCCGGCCAAGCGCGGGCCCTACGCCGGCGTGGTCGGCTACATCGACTTCTCCGGCAACATCGACACCGCCATCGCCATCCGCACCATGGTCGTGCGGCCCGACGGCCGGGCCTCGGTGCAGGCCGGCGCCGGCGTCGTGGCCGACAGCGTGCCCGAGCACGAGGACCTCGAGTGCCACAACAAGGCCCAGGCGCTGCTCGCCGCCGTCCCCGGCGCCCGGCGCATGACCGCGCAACGCCGCGCGGCGCCGGCGGTCGAATGACCGCCATGACCGATCGATCAGTGCGCGACGGCGACACGACCTGGGCGACCTCGCGGGCCGTCGACGCGCGTCGTCGGTGACGGGCCCCGACGCGGTCACCTACCTGCAGGGCCAGCTGAGCCAGGACGTCGCCGGCCTGGCCGTCGGCGCGTCGGCCTGGTCGCTTGCTGCTCGCAGCCCCAGGGCAAGGTCGACGCCTGGCTGCGGGTCACCCGGGTCGGCCGACGACGCGTTCGTGCTCGACGTCGACGCCGGCTCGGCCGAGGCGGTCGCGGCCCGGCTGAACGGTTCAAGCTGCGCACCAAGGCCGACATCGAGCGTGCCGTGCGGCTCGCATCCGAGGTCGCGCGTGCGACGGGCTGCCGATCGCTGGCCGGGCGACGGCGTCGACTGGCCCGACGACGAGGTCTCGCCGGCCGACGGCCGTCCGAGGTCGAGCGCCGCATCGAGGCCGGCGTGCCCCGGGCAGGGCGCCGAGCTCGCCGAGCGACGACCATCCCGGCCGAGGCTGGGCCAGTGGCTGATCGACGCGTCGGTGAGCTTCACCAAGGGCTGCTACACCGGCCAGGAGCTCGTGGCCCGCATCGACACCCGCGGCGGCAACGTGCCCCGCCACCTGCGGGGCCTCGTGCGTCGAGGGCGACGTCGTGCCGCCGGTCGGCGCCGAGCGATCGCTGTCGTCGAGCGGCCAAGGTCGTCGGCACGGTCACCAGCTCGGCCCGGTCGCCGGCGCTCGGCGCCCGATCGCCCTGGCCTACGTGCACCGCACGGTCGAGCCGCCGGCTCGCGTCGAGCTGCGCTGGGCCGGCGGCACGCCGCCGCCGAGGTCCGCGACCTCCCGCTGCGTGAGCCGTCCCGGCACCGACCGCTCGGTCGCATCTGGTGGCGGGCCACGGCGCGTCGACGTCCGCGGTCCGGCGGGAGCCGGACGGCCCGACGGTGCCGGCGGAGCCGGTGCGACGTGGGCGGACGGGCGGCGACGGAGCGGACCGTCGACGGGGTGGGGCGAGGACCGGGCGCAGGGTGACGACCATGCGGGCGCCGCCGCCGGGGTCGGCCTCGGCCCGGACGGTGCCGCCCATGGCGTCGACCAGCTCGCGGACGATGGCCAGGCCGAGGCCCGATCCGATCTCCTTGCGCACCGGCTGGTGGCCGGCCACGTAGAGCCGCTCGAACACGTGGGGCAGGTCCTCGGCGGCGATGCCGGGGCCGTCGTCGGCCACCTCGACGCACGACGCCAGCCGGCGTCGGCGATCACGGCCACGGTGATCGACGCGCGACGGCGTACTTGAGCGCGTTCTCGATGAGGTTGGCCACCACCTGGGCCAGGCGGTCGGGGTCGGCGACGGCGGCGCACCGGGCCGGCCGGACCGGTCGAGGCGCAGCTGCAGGCCGGCCTCCTCGACCTCGCGGCGGAAGCCGTCGACCGAGTCGCTCGACCAGCTCGTCGAGGTCGACCGGCGCACGAGGTCGAGCGAGAACTGGCGGGCCTCGAGCTTGGCCAGGTCGAGCAGGTCGCGCACCAGCCGCTCGAGCCGACGGGACTCGGCCAGGATGATCCCCGCCGCGGCCCGGTCGTCGGGGCGGCGCCGTCGGCGATCGCCTCGGCGTAGCCGTGGATCGACGTCAGCGGCGTGCGCAGGTCGTGGGACACCGAGAGCAGGAACTGCTGCTCGAGGCCCCGCGACCGTTCGAGCGCGTCGGCCATCGTCGTTGATCGACCGGGCCAGGTCGGCGAGCTCGTCGGTCGGCTGCCGGCGCCGTGGTCCGGCAGGCGCACGCGACAGGTCGCCGGCGGCGATGCGGGCGGTGGCCTCGGTGGCGTCGGCAGCGGCTTGGTGAGCCGCCGGCTCAGCCGCGCGGCGACCAGGGCACCGAGCAGCAGCGTGACCACCGACGGCCAGGACGAACCACCGCACGCCGGTGCCGAGCGTCGGGTCGACGTTGCGGGTGAACATCAGCACCGGCAGGAGCGTCGCCGGTGGTCGCCGACACGGGCGACGCCGGCGTAGACGTGCTCGCCCGTGGCTGCCGACTGACGATCTCGCCCGCTGCGCAGGCCGGCGATCTGGTCGTCGGTCGAGCGTGAGCCCGCCGGGCAGCGGATCGCCCAGGTCGGTGCGCACGCTCGTCCTCGTGTCGAGCACGATGAGGCTGACGTCCTCGAGGTCGAGCGAGTCGCGGATGCGGGTGAGGCCGCTCCTTGGGCGTGAGCCGCGGTGCCGTCGGTGTCACGGGTCGGCGTTCGGCGCGCAGGTCGGCGATGAGCGACGGTGGCCTCGGCCTGGGCCTCGAGCTCGCTGCGGGCCGAGCTGCGGGCGCCGACGCCGGTCGAGCGGCCAGCGTGCCCAGGCCGGCCAGCACCAGCGCGGCGGCGACGGTGCCGAGGATGGCGAAGGTGATGCGACGTCTCATGCCGCCTCCGGCTCCATGCCGGCTCATCGGTGCAGGTGCCCGGACTGTGAATCCGTGAGCTCAGTCGAGCCGGTAGCCGACGCCCCACACGGTGGCGAGCGGGAAGCCGTCGCCCAGCTTCTTGCGCAGCTGGCGCACGTGGACGTCGACGGTGCGCTCGTCGCCGATCCAGTCGACGCCCCACACGCCGTCGAGCAGCTGGCGGCGGCTGAGGGCCAGGCCGCGGTTCTCGGCCAGGTAGGCGCAGCAGGTCGAACTCGCGGGCGGCCAGCGCCACGACCTCGCCGTCGGCCCGGGCCTCGCGCCGGCCGATGTCGACCTCGACGTCGCCGACCGATCAGCACCGCGGGCGCGTCGCGGGTCGGGCCGTCGGCCCGGCGCAGGATGGCCTTGACCCGCGCCACCAGCTCGCGGGGCGAGAACGGCTTGGTCACGTAGTCGTCGGCGCCCATCTCGAGCCCGAGCACCCGGTCGATCTCGCCGTCGCGGGCGGTCAGCATGATGATCGGCACGTCGCTGGTGGGCCCGGAGCTCGCCGGCACACCTCGAAGCCGTCGATGCCGCCGGGCAGGCCGACGTCGAGGATCACGAGCTCGGGGCTGCGGTCGCGGACGACGCTCGAGGCCGCGCTCGCCGTCGGTCGCCTGGTACACGCGGTAGCCCGTCGTGGCGGAGGTAGAGGTCGACCAGGTCGGCGATGTTGGGGTCGTCCTCGACCAGCACGATGACGGTCGGTTCGGGCTCATGGTCCGCCCATGCTGGCACCCCCGACGGGTCGTGGGTACGACTCCGGGTCGTAGCATCGCGAGGGTGACCCACTACGACGTGCTGGGCGTCGACCCGGAGCGCCTCTGCGGCCGAGCTCCGCCAGGCGTACCTGGCCCGGGCCCGACGGGTCCATCCCGACTTCCACACCGGTGACGACGCGGCCGACCCGGGCCGACGGCCGAGCTGCAGATGCGCGACGCTCAACGAGGCCTGGGCCGTGCTCGGCGACGACGACCTCCGCCGGGCCTACGACCAGGGCCTCGAGGATCGACGGCACCGAGGTCCGGCGCACTCGGCCCGCCGACGCGCCCCAGCCCGGACTTCGTGCCCTACATCGACGACGACACCGACTACTCGGCGCTGCTCGACGAGGCCGGACCGGGCACGGAGCGACCATCCCGCGGGCGTGCGCAGCTGGCGCCGGTCGTGCTGCTTCGGGCTGTCGATCTTCGCCTTCTCGGCCGGGCTGGTCACCGGGCTGGCCGCGGTCTACGCGGTGGCCGTCGTCTGCCTGATGCTGTCGGGCCTGTCGTTCCTGCTCGACACCGGCCGCTCGCCGTGATGCGCAGCCTCGAGAGCGACCAGGACTGAGGGCACGTCGGCAGCTGATTAAGGTCCCGGCCCATGGCCAAGACCTCGATGATCGTGAAGCTCACCGCCCAGGACGGCAAGCGTGACGACCTGCTGGCCGCCCTGAACAAGATGCTTGGGGCGGTGAACGAGGAGCCAGGCACCGAGATCTACGCCTTCAACCTCGACACCACCGACGAGAACGCGATCTGGATCTACGAGCTCTACACCGACGAGGACGCCCTGGCGACCCACACGGGCAGCGACGCCATGGCCGACGCTGATCGGCGACCTCGGTGGCCTGCTCGGCGACGCGCCGCTGATGGTGATGACGACTCCCGTGTCGGGCAAGGGCATCGGGCTCTGATCTCGATGGCCGTCTGATCATGCACGGCTGACGATGGCCACCTACCTCGACCGGATCCTCGACGCGCACCGGGCGGCCGCCGCGTCGCGACGATCCCGTTCGGTCGACGCGCTCGTCGACGCGGCAGGCGCCGATGGTGCCGCCCACCCGGGGCTTCGCGGCCGCGATCCGCGCTCGACGGCGACGCGCCGGCGAGGCCGACTGGTCGCGGTGATCGCCGAGGTCAAGCGGCGGTCACCGTCGAAGGGCGACCTCGCTCCCCGACCTCGACCCGGCTGATGCTGGCCCGCCATACGAGGCCGGCGGCGCCGCCTGCCTGTCGGTGCTGACCGACGTCGAGTTCTTCGGCGGCTCGGCCGCCGACCTGCCGCGGCCCGGGCGGCCGTGCGCGCTGCCGGTGCTGCGCAAGGACTTCACCGTGTCGACCCACGACGTGGTCGACGCCCGGCTGATGGGCGCCGACGCGGTGCTGCTGATCGTGGCCGCGCTCGACGACACCGAGCTGCGCGACTTCCATCGCCCTGGCCCGCGAGATCGGGCTCGACGTGCTGGTCGAGATGCACGACGAGGCCGAGCTCGAACGGGCGATGGCCGTCGGGGCCGATCTGGTCGGCGTGAACCAGCGCGACCTGGTGACGTTCGAGGTCGACACCGAGCGGGCCGTGCGCATGGCCCCGCTGATGCCCGGCGGCGTCGTGCGGGTGGCCGAGTCGGGCATCACCGGCCCCGCGGACGCCGCCGCGCTGGCCGAGGCGGGCTACGACGCCGTGCTCGTCGGCGAGGCGCTGGTGACCTCGGGCGACCCCGAGGCCGGTGCGCCGCCTCCGAGCGCCGAGCTGAGGCTCGCGTCGGGCGCGTCAACAGAGCCCGTTCGGACCCGATCCTGAGCGCCGGTTCGGGGCCGTCCTACGATCGTTCGCGTCCACGCAGGGTGACGATGCAACGGGGGAGCCATGACCCGGTTCATCCTTCCCGACGACCAGCTGCCGACGGCCTGGTTCAACCTGCTGCCGCGGCTCGCACCGCCCCTCGATCCGCCGCTGCACCCGGGCACCCGCGAGCCCGTCGGCCCCGACGACCTGGCGCCGCTGTTCCCGATGGCGCTGATCGGCCAGGAGATGTCGGCCGAGCCGTGGATCGACATCCCGGGCGAGGTGCTCGACATCCTGAAGCTGTGGCGACCCACCCCGCTGGTGCGGGCCGAGCGGCTCGAGGCCGGCTCTCGGCACGCCGGCCCGCATCTACTTCAAGGACGAGTCGGTGTCGCCGGCCGGGTCGCACAAGCCGAACACCGCGGTGCCCCAGGCCTTCTACAACAAGCAGGAGGGCATCACGCGGCTGACCACCGAGACGGGCGCCGGCCAGTGGGGCTCGGCGCTGTCGTTCGCCTGCGCGCAGTTCGGCCTCGAGTGCATGGTGTACATGGTGCGGGCCTCGTACGAACAGAAGCCCTACCGCAAGACGATGATGGAGATCTGGGGCGGCAAGGTCGTGCCGTCGCCGGTCGACGATCCCGACCAGTCCCGGCTCGCTCGGCGCGGCGATCTCCGACGCCGTGCGCGACGCGTGCAGCGCGACGACACGCACTACGCGCTGGGCTCGGTGCTCAACCACGTGCTGCTGCACCAGACGGTCATCGGGCTCGAGGCCAAGGAGCAGCTGGCGCATGGCGGGGAGAGCGGCCCCGACGTGGTGATCGGCTCGTGCGGCGGCGGCTCGAACCTCGGGTGGCATCGCGTTCCCGTTCGTGCCCGACGAGGGCGTGCGGCTGGTGGCCGTCGAGCCGTCGTCGTGCCCCACGCTCACCGAGGGCCGCTTCGAGTACGACTTCGGCGACGTCGCCGGCATGACGCCGCTGATGCCGATGTACACGCTCGGTCACGAGTTCATCCCGCCGACCATCCACGCCGGCGGGCTGCGCTACCACGGCGACTCGCCGATCATCTCCAAGCTGGTGCGTGACGGGCGCATGGAGGCCGTGGCCTACCCGCAGGGCAAGGTGTTCGAGGCCGCGGTGCAGTTCGCCCGGGCCGAGGGCAAGATCCCGGCGCCCGAGACGGCCCACGCCATCCGCGCGGCGATCGACGAGGCGCTGGCGGCCAAGGAGACCGGCGAGGAGCGGGTGATCCTCTTCAACTACTCGGGCCACGGCCACCTCGACCTGTCCGCCTACGACGACTTCCTCCACGGCCGCCTCATCGACGCCTGACCTCGCCGGCACCGATGGCCTGACGCGCCTGACCAGCGGAAAGTCACGGCGCTCCGTCGCGGGCCGGTACCGTTGCGGTGTGTTCGTCAAGATCTGTGGGATGACCAACGAGGAGGACGCCCTGTTCGCGGTGGCCATGGGCGCCGACGCGGTCGGCTTCAAGTTCGCGCTCCGGGTCGTCCCGCCAGATCGCCGTCGACCCAGGCCCGCGACATCGCCCGCCGGCTGCCGCCCGAGATCATGACCGTCGGCGTGTTCCGCGACGAGGCGCCCAGCGGGTGGTCGAGATGGTCAACATGGTCGGCCTCCACGCGGTGCCAGCTGCACGGCCACGAGACGCCCGGCCGAGGGCGAGTGGATCCGCAAGCGGGTGCAGTTCCTGATCAAGGCCTTCTCCGCCGGCGATCCGCATGCTCGACCGGGTGGCCGACTACACGCGGCCGATGCCATCCTGATCGATTCGGCCGCTGCCGCGGCTCGGGTCAGGTCTTCGACTGGGTGCTGGCCGAGCGGCATGCCGCTCGACCGACGCGTCATCCTGGCCGGCGGCCTCACGCCCGAGAACGTGGCCGAGGCGGTCCACCGGGTGCATCCGTGGGGCGTCGACGTGTCGACCGGGGTCGAGACGCTCACCCGGGCAGAAGGACGGCTCCAAGGTCATGCGCTTCATCAACGCGGCCAACGAGGCCGCCGACGAGGACGATCCCGACGAGCATCGGCCGACGCCGATCTTCGACCGACCTCGAGCTGGCCGACGCCCCGACGCCGTTTACGACTAGGAAGACGACATGTCGCCCGGCTGAACCTCCCGCCGTGCCTGCTCCCGAGACGCCCCGTGAGCCGTCCGGCCCGTCGTGCATGGGCGAGCCGACCCCCGACGACGGCCGCTTCGGCGAGTTCGGCGGCCGGTTCGTGCCCGAGACCCTGATGCCGGCCTGCCTGGAGCTCGAGCGGCGCCTTCCGGACGGCCTGGGCCGACCCGGGCTACCGACGGCCAGCTCGACGACCTGCTCCGCGACTACGCCGGCCGACCGTCGCCGCTCACCGAGTGCCATCGGCTCGGCGAGGAGCTCGGGCGTGCGCGATGCTGCTCAAGCGGGAGGACCTCAACCACACCGGTTCGCACAAGATCAACAACGTGCTCGGTCAGGCCCTGCTGGCCCAGCGCATGGGCAAGACCCGCCTGGTCGCCGAGACCGGCGCCGGCCAGCACGGCGTGGCCACGGCCACCGCGGCGGCCCTGCTCGGCATGGAGTGCATGGTCTACATGGGCGAGGTCGACATGGACCGCCAGGCGCTCAACGTCTTCCGCATGCGGCTGCTCGGGGCCGAGGTCGTGCCCGCGCTCTCGGGCAGCCGCACGCTGAAGGACGCCGTCAACGAGGCCATGCGCGACTGGGTCGCCACCGTCGAGACCACCCACTACTGCCTTGGGCTCGGTGATGGGCCCGCATCCGTATCCGTGGATGGTCCGCGAGTTCCACCGGGTGATCGGCACCGAGGCGCGCGAGCAGTGCGCCGCGCTGCTCGACGGCGAGGTGCCCGATGTGGTCACGGCATGCGTCGGCGGGGGATCCAACGCGATCGGCATCTTCTCCGGCTTCGCCGACACCCGGGCCGAGCTGGTCGGGGTCGAGCCGGCCGGCGGCGCCGCGGTCACCCGTGGCGTGCCCGGGCGTCGTCCACGGCATGCGAGTCGTACCTCATGCAGGACGAGTGACGGCCAGGTGCTCGAGGCCGAGTCGATCTCGGCCGGGCTCGACTATCCCGGCGTCGGCCCCGAGCACTCGCACCTCGCGTCCATCGGACGGGCCCGCTACGAGACCGGTCACCGACGCCGAGGTGATCGACGCGTTCCAGCTGCTGTCGCGGACCGAGGGCATCATCCCGGCGCTCGAGCCGGCCCACGCCCTGGCCTGGGTGTCGCGGGCCCGGGCCGAGCTGGCCGGACGCACGGTGCTGCTGAACCTGTCGGGCCGGGGCGACAAGGACGTGGCCCAGATGATGGACATCCTCGGATGACGCGAGCCACCGCGCCGCACCGCCGGCCCGCGACGATCTCGACCTCACCGTGCCGCCGGCGCCGGACGAGCCGGGCGCGCTCGAGACGGCGCTGCGCTCGGCGCGGGCGGCCGGGCGCAAGCTGCTCGTGCCCTACGTCACCGGCGGTCTGGGCGACGACTGGGCCGAGGTCGTGCGGGCCATCGCCGACGCCGGGGCCGACGCCATCGAGATCGGCATCCCGTTCAGCGATCCGGTCATGGACGGTCCGGTGATCCAGGCGGCCAGCGAGCAGGCGCTCGAGGCCGGCGCCACGCCGCACGGCATCCTCGACGAGCTTGTCGCGGGTCGACGCCGGCGTCCCGCTGGCGGTGATGACCTACTACAACATCGCCTTCCGCACGGGTCTGCAGCGCTTCGCCGAGAACCTCGCGGCCAGCGGCGTGGCCGCGGCGATCCTGCCCGACCTGCCGCTCGAGGAGGTCGGCCCGTGGGCCCGCGGCGCGGACGAGGCCGGTGTCGAGACCGTGCTCCTGGCCGCGCCCACCGCGCCCGACGAGCGACTGCCGCGCGTCTGCGCCCGGGCGCGCGGCTTCGTCTACGCCGTCGGGCTGCTCGGCGTCACCGGTGAGCGCGACGCCCTGGCGGCCAGCTCGCTGGTGATCGCCCGACGGCTCAAGGCCGTCACCGACAAGCCGGTGCTGGTCGGCGTGGGGGTGTCGTCGCCGGCCCAGGCGGTCGAGGTCTGCGCCGAGGCCGATGGCGTCGTCATCGGCTCGGCGCTGGTGCGCCGCCTCCTCGACGGCGAGGGTCCGGCGGGCGCGGCCGCCTTCATCGGTTCGGTGCGCGCTGCTCTCGACGGCATCTGATCTCGACTGCACGCCTGATCTCGACGGTTGCTGACCGGGCCGCCGAGTGGTCAGGTCGTGCCAGACTTCGGCCGATATGAAGCTCATCGCCATCAACGCCAGTCCGTCGGACACCTCGAAGACCCACGCCGTCGCGGCTGCGGCCGTCGAGCTGGCGACCGACGCCGACGGCACGGTGCTCGACATCGGTTCGCTCGACGCCGATGCGCTGCTGCTGCGGGACTCCCACCCCTCCGTCGCCACTGCCATCGCGCGCCATCGACGCGGCCGACGTGGTGGTCCTGGTCACGCCCACCTACCGCGCCACCTACAGCGGACTGCTCAAGGTGCTGCTCGACCAGCTCCCCACGGCGGCGTTCGCCGGCAAGGCCTGCGTGCTGGCCGCCACCGCCGGGGGACCGCTCCACTTCCTCACCCTCGACACGGGCATGCGTGCGCTGGTGGCGTCGCTCGACGGCTGGAGCGTCCCGACCGTCGTCTACGCCACCGGAGCCGACTTCGACGACGACAACCGCCCCGGTCCGGCTGTGCTCGAACCTCTGGCGCGGGCCCTCGACGAGGCCCGCCGAGTGGTCCGCAGGTAGCCGTGCCGTTCGACGCCGATGGGGACGCCATCGCCCACGTGCGCGAGATCTGCCTGGCGTTGCCCGAGGCCGTCGAGCGCCTGAGCCACGGCTCGCCCACGTTCTTCATCGGGGGGAAGAAGTCCTTCGTCATGTTCCTCGACGACCACCACGACGACGGCCGCCTGGCGCTCTGGTGCGCCGCTGAGCCGGGGGTGCAGGCGACGTTGGTGGACGAGGAGCCCGAGCGGTTCTTCGTCCCGCCCTACGTCGGCCCCCGCGGCTGGATCGGGGTGCGCCTCGATCGTGACGTCGACTGGGACGAGGTCGCGGGCATCGCCGAGGACGCCTTTCGTGCGGTCGCTCCCAAGAAGCTCTGGCCCTCCTCGATGCGTCCGATCGGCCGGCGGTACCGACCGATGACGGCGACTCGTAGGCTGCCGGGATGCGTGATGGGATGCTCAAGCTGCGGTCGTTCCCCCGCAGCCGCCTCATCGAGGTGCCGCTGTGCCATCTCCGCACCAGCGAGCTGAGCCTCTACCAGTCGTTGGGCGACCCGACGGCCACCACCGATCCGGTCGAGGCCGACCCTCGGCTCTACTGGGACATCCAGTGGAGCTGCGGCATGGTCATGGGCCTCCAGTTCCACCAGATCAGCGAGGACCTCCAGATCCAGCTCGACCAGCCCGACGTGCCGCACGCCCTGCGCCACCTGGCCGTCGAGGCCTACGACCTGCGCCCGCTGCGCATCGAGGACCCCGAGCGCTACGAGGCCATCGGCCAGACCCTCGTGCTCGACTGGGAGCTGCACCGCACCGGTCCCGACGGCACCGACCAGCTCTACAAGCGGGGGCTCACCGAAGCGCGATGCCGAGTGCTGGGCGGCCGAGGCCGAGGCGCTCACCGGCCGGCGCCACTGGGCCATGGAGACCCCCGACGGCACTGCGCCGACGGCGCCGGGCATGCTGGCGTAGCGTCCGTCGGCTGGATGCAGGCGCCAGGATCAGGAGCGGCCGATGCCTTCGAGCTGGGCCAGGACCCGCAGCATGACCTCGTCGGCGCCACCGCCGATCGACAGCAGGCGGGAGTCGCGGAAGAACCGGGCGGTCCACGTCTCCTCCATGTAGCCGATGCCGCCGTGGAACTGGATGCACGTGTCGGCCACCTTGCGGTTGAGTCGGCCGGTCATGCAGCTTGGCGATGGTGGCGTGGCGGGTCGTGTCCTCGCCCCGGAGGTAGGCCTCGGCGCAGTGGTGGTTGTAGGCCCGGGCCACGTCGATCTCGGCCACCAGCTCGGCCAGGGCGAACTGGATGTGCTGGTTGTCGGCCAGCGGGCGCCCGAACGCCTGGCGCTGCTTGACGTACTCGATGGTCCGCTCGACCGCGACGCTGCATGCCGCCGATGGACATGTACGCGGCGATCATGCGCTCGTTCTGGAACTGGGCCATCTGCTGCTGGAAGCCCCGGCCGATCTCGCCGATGGTGTTGGCCACCGGCACCCGCAGGTCGACGAAGGACAGCTCGGCGGTGTCGCTCGACCGGTTGCCCAGCTTGTCGAGCTTGCGGCTCACGGTGAAGCCCGGGAGGTCGGTCGGGCACGACGATCTGGCTCATGCCCCGGTAGCCGGTGTCCTCGTCGGACGTGCGGGCCAGCAGGCACAGCCAGTCGGCCTGGGTGCCGTTCGTGATGTAGAGCTTCGAGCCGTTGATGACCCACTCGTCGCCGTCGCGCACGGCCCGGGTGCGTATGCCGGCCACGTCGCTGCCGGCATCGGGCTCGGTCACCGCGATGGCGGCCACCATCTCGCCCCGCGATGGCCGGCGCCAGGTACTGCCGCTTGAGCTCGTGGCGAGCCGAAGCGGTGCAGCGACGGCGTGGCCATGTCGGTCTGCACGCTGATGGCCATGGGCACGCCGCCGCAGCCGGCCCGCCCGACCTCCTCGCCGAAGATCACCGTGTAGCTGTGGTCGGCGCCCTGGCCGCCGTAGGCCGGGTCGTACTCCAGGCCGAGCAGTCCGGCCGCGGCGAGCTTGGGGAACAGCTCGTGGGCGGGGAAGATCCCGGCTTCCTCCCACTCGTCGACGTACGGGTCGATCTCGCGCTCGACGACCTGGCGGACGGTGGAGCGGAACTGCTCGTGCTCGGCGGTGAAGTGCATGGCGGCCGTTCCGGGTTCGGTCGTGGTCAGGACGGTGGAGGAGGCAGGTGGTCGAGCGGCGCACCGACCGAGGCCGTCGGCGCAGCCGGTACCCCTTCGAGCAGCCGGGTAGGGCAGCGTCGACGACCTTGGCCCGCAGGTACTCGCCCAGGCCCTTGGCCTGCGGGTCGGTGCGGGTCGAGCGCGGCCACCCCGCGGCCCGAGCAGGCCGACGATCACGAAGTTGAGGGCTCGCAGGTTGGGCAGCTCGTAGCGCAGCACCTCGAGGCCCTCGGTCTCGGCCGGCATCAGCTCGCGCAGCCGCTCGACGGTGAGGTGGCGGTGCAGCCAGACGTACGCGTCGTCGGTGCGGGCCCACACGCCGAGGTTGGCGTTGCCGCCCTTGTCGCCCGAGCGGGCGCCGAACGCGCGGCCGAGCGGCGCCGTGGTCGTGTCCTCGCTCGGCGGCGCGGGTGCGTCGCGGAGTGCGGCCAGTGCCTCGGGCCAGCGTGCGCTCTCGCCGCCGCCGTCTCGGCTGTAGCGGAACGACTCGGCCCGCTCGGTGCCGCGCGGTCGGCCGCCGGCACCGGATCGATCCGGATGCGCTCCTCGCCCATCACCACCTCGTGGCTGGACCACGTCGTCGGGCACCAGCGCCGGCCAGTAGACGCCGAAGCTCGACGCATCGCCCGGCGGGGAGGTCGTGAACAGGCCGGGGTAGCTGGCCAGCACCATCTCGATGGCCGTGTTCGAGAAGGCCCGACCGACCTTGGCTCTTGTCGTGGTCCATGACGGTGATGCGCAGCTCGGCGAGGGCGTCCTCGTTGGTGGCCGGGTCGTCGTGGTCGCTGCGGCGCAGGCGCACGTCGACGGACTCGAACGACTCGCGGCCGCCCGGGCACGAGCGACCAGAGCGTGCGCTCGGCCAGCTCGGCCTTGGCCTCGACGTCGAGCCCGGTGAGCATGAAGGTCATCGAGTTGCGGTAGCCGCCGAGGTAGTTGAGCGCCACCTTGGTCGTCTCCGGGGCCGGGCAGGCCGACCACGCCCGACACCCGGACCCGGTCGTCGCCCTCGTCGTGCGACCTCGATGCTGTCGAAGGCCACGACCACGTCGGGGTTGTAGTAGCCGAGGCCCTGGATCTCGTAGAGCAGCTGGGCGGTGACGGTGCTCTCCGAGACCAGCCCGCCGGTGCCCGGGTGCTTGGTCACCACGAACGAGCCGTCGTGGGCGATCTCGGCGATCGGGAAGCCCGGGCCGCTCGAGCCCGGGCACCTCCCCGAAGAAGGCGTAGTTGCCGCCGGTGCACTGGGCGCCGCACTCGATGATGTGGCCGGCGACCACCGCACCGGCCAGGCGGTCCCAGTCGGTGCGATCCCAGCCGAAGTAGGACGCCGCCGGGCCGAGCACCACCGCGGCGTCGGTCACCCGGCCGGTGATGACCACGTCGGCGCCGCGGCCGAGCGCCGTGGCGATGCCCCAACCGCCCAGGTAGGCGTTGGCGGTCAGCGGTTCGACGCCCAGGTCGGCCAGCGACTCGCCGGTGTCGATGTTGCGCAGGTCGATGCCGGCCGTCGGTCAGCTCGTCGAGGCGAGGCATGAGGTCGTCGCCGTCGACGTAGGCGATGGTCGGCGAGAGTCCCAGGCGGGCGGCCAGCGCGTGCAGCGCCTCGGCGCACCCGGCCGGGTTCAGACCGCCCGCGTTGCTCACCACCACGATGCCCTCGGCCAGGCAGGTTCCGAGCACCTGCTCCATCTGGGTGAGGAACGTCGTGGCGAACCCGAGGTCGGGGTCCTTCATGCGCCCCTTGGCCAGGATCATCATCGTCAGCTCGGCCAGCCAGTCGCCGGTGAGCACGTCGATCGGCCCGCCGTCGACCATCTCCCGGGCCGCCGAGATCCGGTCGCCGTAGAACCCGCTGCAGTTGGCGACCCGCAGCGGATCGGGTGGGCGAGGAGTCGGGGGAGCCTCGGGTCCGGCGGCGCGGGCGGCTCCGGCCGGGGTGTCCGGATGGTGCTCGCCGTGGGCTCGGGGGATGGCTGGAGCGGCGGCGTGGCCGTGGGCTCGTCGGCGTCACGCTCCGCATCCTCTGTGCATCGCCATGACCGTCGCCCTCGACCTCGTCGGCTCGGGCTCGTCGTCGAAGCCGAGGCGCAGCTTGCGGCGGGCCGCGGCCAGCTCCTGGGGCGTCATGGCCCCGGACGCATCGCGGAGCCTCGGTCGGCTCGGGTGGGTCTCCGGGGCCGGTGTCGGTCATGGTGCGTCCTCCAGGCGGATCAGCAGCTGATGGGCCTCGACCGTGTCACCGGGAGCGACGAGCACCTCGACGACCGTAGCGGCCCCGGCGGCGCGGACGTGGTGTTCCACCTTCATGGCCTCGAGCACGACGAGCACCTGGCCGGGTTCGACCGGTCGCCCGGCCGCCACCTCGACGCGTGACCACCCGGCCGGGCACCGGCGCGGTGGGCCCGCCGGCCAGCGCCGCGGCGGTCGGCGCGGGGAACCGGGGGAGCTCGACCAGGTCGGTCTGGCCCAGGGTCGAGTTCACGTACCAGGTGTCGTCGACGTGGCGGACCCGGTAGCAGCGGGTGGCGCCGTCCAGCTCGAGCAGCAGGTGGTCCTGGCCGGTCGCAGCGAGCCGCCCGGTGAGGTGGAGGCCCGTCGACGTCGGCCTCGGATCCGGCCGTCGCGGCGCGACGGAGTGCACCAGCTCGAACGGTCCGTTCCCGGTGGCGGAACGTCGTGCGACGGGGAGCCGCGTCCCGACGTTGCGCCAGCCGACCGGGGCGAAGGTCCACGGGCTGGCATCGCGGCGAAGCCGCGTCGGCGGCCAGCGCGGCGGCCAGCGCGTGCTGGGCGACCGGTCTCGGGGTCGGGACCGGCCTCGAGCAGCGCCGGGTGGTCGGCCACGAACAGCGTCGTCGTGCGCCCTTCGACGAAGTCGGGGTGCTGCAGCACCGCCAGCAGGTAGTCGCGGTTGGTGGTGACCCCGTGGAGCTCGAGCCGGGTCAGGTAGCGCACCAGGCGCCCGATCGCGGTCGGTCGGTCGTAGCCGCGGGCCGTGAACTTGGCCAGCAGCGGGTCGAAGTGCGGCGTGACCTCGTGGTCGACCGGGCGGTCGTCGAGCAGGCTGACGCCGGAGTCGATCACGATGTACGTCGTCGTCGTCATCGGCGTCGGCAGGTGAGAACCGGTTGATCCGCCCGGTGGACGGCAGCCAGTCCTGGGCCGGGTCCTCGGCGTAGAGGCGCACCTCGATGGCGTGGAGGTCGATGTCGAGGTCGTCCTGGGTCCACTCCAGCGGCTCGCCCCGGGCGCACTGGATCTGCCACCACACGAGGTCGCAGCCGGTGACCTCCTCGGTCACGCGGTGCTCGACCTGGATCCGGGTGTTCATCTCGAGGAACCAGAACTCGCGGTCGATCCGGCGTCGACGCAGGAACTCGACGGTGCCGACGTTGTCGTAGCGGATGGCCTGCGGCCAGCTCGACCGCGGCGGCGCCGAGCTGGTCGCGCAGCACCTCGTCCACGACGGTGGAGGGCGCCTCCTCGACCAGCTTCTGGTGGCGACGCTGGATCGAGCACTCCCGCTCGCCCAGGTGGATCACGTGACCGTGCTGGTCCGCCACGACCTGCACCTCGATGTGGCGGGGCGCCGGCAGCCAGCGCTCGGCGAACACCGTGCCGTCGCCGAACGAGGCCAGCGCCTCGCGACGGGCCGAACGCACCGCCTCCTCCAGCTCGTCCTCGTCGGCCGACCAGGCGCATGCCCCGACCGCCGCCGCCGGCGGCCGCCTTGACCAGCAGCGGGTAGCCCACCATCGACGGCCTGGGCCCGCCACTCGAACTCGGCCTCGCCGGCCAGCTCGGCGCTGGGCAGGGTCGGTACGCCGACCTGGGCGGCGATGCGCTTGGCCGCGAGCTTGTCGCCCATCGTGCGGATGGCCTCGGGGTGCGGGCCGACCCAGGTGAGCCCGGCCTCGACCACCGCGCCGGCGAATCCGGCGTGCTCGGACAGGAAGCCGTAGCCCGGGTGCACCGCGTCGGCGCCCTGGGCCAGCGCGGCGTCGAGCAGCTGGGCCTGGTCGAGGTAGGTCTCGGCCGCGGTGGCGCCCGACAGCGGCGACGGCGACGTCGGCCAGGTGCACGTGGGGGGCGTCGCGGTCCGGCTCGGCGTAGACGGCCACCGTGCGCAGCCCCAGCTCGTGGGCCGCCTCGATGACCCGCACCGCGATCTCGCCGCGGTTGGCGACCAGCAGCGTGTGGATCGGCTTGATGTCGGGCCCGGTGCTCACAGCCGGAACACCCCGAACGACCGGGCGCCCTCGACCGGGGCGCTGTGCACGGCGGACAGGGCGATGCCCAGCACCGTGCGGGTGTCGCGGGGGTCGATGATGCCGTCGTCCCACTGCCGGCCGGTGGCGAACAGCGCAGTCGACTCGGCGTCGATCTGGGCCTCGATGGCCTCGCGCATCGTCGGCGTCGGCCTGCTCGTCGTAGTCGCGCCCGGCCCGCTCGGCGGCCGCGCGCTGCACGATCGACATGACGCCGGCCAGCTGCTTCGGCCCCATCACCGCGATGCGGTGGTTGGGCCAGGTGAACACGAATCGGGGGTCGTAGGCGCGGCCCGGACATGCCGTAGTTGCCGGCGCCGTAGGACGCCCCGACCATCAGCGTGAGGTGCGGCACCGTCGAGTTCGACACCGCGTTGATGAGCTGGCTGCCGTGCTTGATGATGCCGCCCCGCTCGTACTGCGTGCCCACCATGAACCCGGTGATGTTCTGCACGAACAGCAGCGGGGTGTCGCTCCGGTTGCAGAGCTGGATGAACTGGGCGCCCTTCTGGGCCTCCTCGCTGAAGAGGATGCCGTTGTTGGCCAGGACGCCGACGGGGAATCCGCAGATCGTGGCCCAGCCGCACACCAGCTGGGTGCCGTAGAGCGGCTTGAACTCGTCGAGCACCGATCCGTCGGCCACCCGCCACAGGATCTCGCGGACGTCGAACGGCACCCGCACGTCGGCCGCCGCGATGCCCGAGCAGCTCCTCGGCATCGAGCGTCGGTGGTCGACGGCCGGTGACGGTCCCGGCCCGAGCTTCCGCCAGCCGAGCCGACGCACGATCATGCGGCCGAGGCGCAGCGCATCGGGCTCGTCGACGGCCAGGAAGTCGGCCAGGCCCGAGATCCGGCTGTGCATGTCGGCGCCGCCCAGCTCCTCCTCGTCGGCGTCCTCGTCGATCGCCATCTTCACGAGCGGCGGCCCGCCGAGGAACACCCGGGCCTGGTCCTGCACGAAGACCGTGTAGTCGCTCAGCCCGGGCACGTACGCGCCGCCGGCGGTCGACGGCCCGAACACCAGGGTGATGGTCGGGATGCCGGCGGCCGACAGCTGGGTCAGGCCCTGGAAGGTGGCCCCGCCGGGCACGAAGATGTCGGCCTGGCGGGGCAGGTCGGCGCCGCCGGACTCGGTGAGGTTGATCAGCGGCAGCCGGTTGCGCAGGGCGATCTCCTGGGCCCGCAGGCCCTTGGCCACCGTGGTGGCGGTCGAGGTGCCGCCCCGGACGGTCGGGTCGTTGGCGCTGATCACGCACTCGACGCCCTCGACCACGCCGAGGCCGGTGACGAGCCCGCCGCCGAGCGGGTCGTCGGTGCCCCAGCCGGCCAGCGGCGAGAGCTCGAGGAACGGCGATCCGCGGTCGAGCAGCAGGTCGATGCGCTCCCGGACCAGCAGGCGGCCCCGCTCGCGGTGGCGGGTGACGTAGCGCTCGCCGCCCCCGGCCTGCACCGCCTCCTGCGCCGCGTCGACCGTGGCCAGCAGGTCGAGCATGGCGGTCGCGGTTGGCCTGGAAGGCGTCGGCACGCGGATCGACTGCGGTCGACACCCCCCGGGTCATCGGCAGCACCCTACTGCTGGCGCCGGCCTGGCCACTGCCGGGGATCCGTCCGCCCGGGAGGCGCTCCGCCCAGCGATAGCGTGCCGCCGTGGCCTCCGTCGATCCCGAGCAGATCCTCACCATGCACGCCCGTGTCGGCGGCGACGCCTGGTTCGTCGCGCTGGTCGACCGCTTCTACGCCACGGTCGAGGCCGACCTCCGCGCTCCGACCGCTCTACCCCGAGGACCTCACCGAGTCGAAGGCCCACTTCGCCGGGTTCCTGATCCAGTACTGGGGCGGGCCCGACACCTACAGCCAGCAGCGTGGCCACCCCCGCCTGCGGATGCGCCACGCCCCGTTCGCCATCGGCCGGGCCGAGCGCGACGCCTGGTTCGAGGCCATCGACGGCGGCCGTGCGCTCCGGCGGCCTGTCCGACGAGGACGTCGCCACGTTCCTCGCCTACTTCGACATGGCCGCCACCGCCATGATCAACCGGCCGGCCTGAACGCCGCCCTGAACGCCGGCTGACCGACCCCTGCACGGGTTCGAGCCTGAGCCGAACGTGTCGTCACCGACGCGTCCCCGGTCCGGATCCGACTACCGGCTGGCGTCCTCTGCCGCGGCATCGTCGGCCCCGACGGCCGTCGTGGTCGAGCTGTCCTCCTGGCGGTAGGCCCGCACGATCATGACGACGGCCACCACGGCCAGCACCGCGGCCACTGCCCCGACCACGGGGGTCGGGACCTTGAGCATCTTCAGGCCCGAGACGATCAGCACCACCGCCAGCACGGGGCGGATCAGCCGGTCGGGGCTGCGCGACGAGACGCGGGCGCCGAGGTAGACGCCGGGGACCGCGCCGACGAGCAGCGACGGTCGTGACGTCGAACTGCACCTCGCCGAAGAGGATGTGGCCGACCGCCGCCGCGGCCACGAGCGGGATGGCCTGCACGAGGTCGGTGCCGACCAGCTCGGATGGCGCGAGAGCTGGGGTACAGGATCAGCAGCAGGACCATCATCAGCGAGCCCGACCCCACCGAGGTGAGGCCGACGACCACGCCGCCGAACACGCCGATCATCACGGTGCGGCACCGGATGGATCTGGATCGAGCGTCACGTCACCCGTGTGCAGCCTGGCCCGCCCCGAGAACGCGCCCTTGGCCACCAGCGCCGAGCGAGGCCAGCAGCAGCGCGGCGCCGACCGCGTACTGCACGATCTCGTTGACCCGCGCCGGGTCGGGCAGGCTGGTGGAGCGACCCACACGCTGAGGAAGGCCGACGGGCACCGAGCCGATGCACGAGCCACTTGACGAGCCGCAGGTTGACCGTGCCCCGGCGCAGGTGGACGCCGCCGCCGATCGGCTTCATCACCATCGAGGCGACGAGATCGCTCGACACCGCCGCCAGCGGAGCGATGCCGAACACCAGCACGAGGATCGGCGTCATGAGCGCGCCGCCGCCCATGCCGGTGAGCCCCACGATGAAGCCGACGCCGAGCACCGGCGAGGGCGAGGTTCCAGTCGATGCCCACGGTTGCTCCGCTGTCGGGTGTCGGGTGCCGGGCGCCGGGTGGACCGACCCGGTGTATTCCCTGGACAGATGGTGAAGAAGATAGGAAAGGCCCGGCCCGAGGTCAAGACCACGTTCGACCATGCATCGAGCTCGGGTCGAGGCCGCGCCCTGCATGGCATCCCGACTCGCCCATCCACCTTTTCCGTGCCAGTGTTCGCAATGCTGGACCACGGGTGGCCTATCCAGAAGCGTGGAACTCACGGCTCGGGCCTCACCCGGTTGGGTTTCCCCGAACCCCCGAGCCCACGAGAAGGAGTAGATCAATGACGAAGACCGAACTGGTGGCGGCGATCTCGGAGAAGTCCGGTGTCGCCAAGGCCGATGTCGAGAAGGTGCTGAAGGGCTTCGAGGATGAAGTCTCCAGCGTCGTCTCGGCGGGCAAGGAGAAGCTCACCCTCCCCGGATTCCTGTCGTTCGAGCGCACACGTCGTGCCGCTCGTACCGGCCGCAACCCGCAGACGGGCGAGACCATCCAGGTGCCGGCAGCCAACGCCGTCAAGGTGACCGCCGGCTCCAAGCTCAAGGCCACCGCCAAGGCCTCGAAGTAACCAGGGGTCGGCGCTCGCGCCGGCCACTCACGACGGATGGGAGGCACTTCGGTGCCTCCCATCGGCTGTTTTGGCGCAGTGCTGCCGAGCGGAGCACGAGCCCGCCGGGGGCCCGGGCAGCCGGGGTAGGTTGACCGCATGAGTGATACGACCACGCTCGCGGCCGGCGACAAGGCCCCTGCCATCACCCTCGACGACCAGGACGGCAACGCCGTCAAGCTGTCGTCGTTCAAGGGGCGCAAGGTGCTGGTGTACTTCTACCCGAAGGCCGACACGCCGGGCTGCACCACCCAGTCGTGCGCGCTGCGCGACATCAGCGACGACATCGGCGACACCGCCATCCTCGGCATCAGCCCCGACGTGTCGGCGAAGCAGAAGAAGTTCGACGACAAGTACTCGCTCGGCTTCCCGCTGCTGGCCGACACCGAGCACGCCGTGGCCGAGGCCTACGGCGTGTGGGGCGAGAAGAAGAACTACGGCCGCACCTACATGGGCATCATCCGCTCGGCCTTCCTGATCGACGAGAAGGGCAAGATCGCCCAGGCCTGGTACAAGATCAGCCCCAAGGACACACCGTTCAAGCTGCAGCAGGCCCTGGCCGACTCGTGAACGAGGGGCCCACGGAATCTGGCCTGCCCACGCTGCCAGGCCTGCCGAGACCGGTCGACCTGCTGCCGCATCGGCCGCCGTTCCTGTTCGTCGACGAGTTGCTCGAGCTCGAAGCCGGGCAGCGGGCACGCGGGCTCTGGCGGCTCACCGGCGACGAGGCGTTCTTCGCCGGCCACTTCCCGGGCCGGCCGACCCTGCCCGGCGTGCTCATGGTGCGAGGCCATCGCCCAGCTCGGTGCGGTCGCGGTGCTGGCCGACGAGCGGTTCGCCGGCAAGCTGCCGCTGTTCGGCGGGGTCGACGGCGCCCGCTTCCGTCGTCAGGTGGGCCCCGGCGACACCCTCGAGCTCGAGGTCGAGCTGGGTCGGATGTCGGCCCGGGCCGGCAAGGGCCACGGCCGGGCCACGGTCGGCGGCGAGCTGGCCTGCGAAGCCGACCTGCTGTTCGTGCTCGTCGACGCGGCCTGACCCGACCGCTCCACCCCACCGCCCGAACCGGTGGTCGGATCGCGACCCAGGGGTCCCGCGGTGACGCCAGGTCGGGGTCGGGCCCGGTGGGTCCCTCGGGCCGGGTGGAATCGGGCCGGGTGGAATCAGGCCGGGGCGATGACGAGGCAGCCGTTGTGGCCACCGAAGCCGAACGAGTTCGACAGGGTGGGCCCCGGGGTCCACGGTCGGGCCTCGGTCACGATGTCGATGGTGGCCAGATCGGGGTCGGGCTCGCCGTAGCCGGCCGTCGGGGGGATCACGCGGTGGAGCATCGACTGCACCACCGCCACCGCCTCGAGCGCGCCGGCTGCGCCCAGCGAGTGGCCCGTGACGCCCTTTATCGAGGTCACCGGCGGGCCGGGCTGGCCGAACACCTTCGAGATGGCCTCGGCCTCGGCGGCATCGTTGAGCGGGGTGGAGGTGCCGTGCGCGTTGATCTGGGCGACGTCGGAGGGTGTGATGCCGGCCTCGGCCATGGCCAGCTCCATGGCGGCGATGGCTCCCGCCCCACCGGGGGACGGCGCGGTGATGTGGTGGGCGTCGGCCGTGCTGGCCCCGCCGAGCACCTCGGCCAGGATCGTGGCGCCGCGGGCGACGGCGGTGTCCCAGTCCTCCAGGATCAGGGCACCGGCGCCCTCGGCGATGACGAAGCCGTCGCGGCGCACGTCGAACGGCCGTGACACGCCGCTGGTCGACAGCGCCGTCATGTTGGAGAAGCCCTGGATGCCGACGGGCGTCATCGCGGCTTCGGCGCTGCCGGTGATGACCGCGTCGCAGCGGCCGTAGGCGATCAGCCGTGCCGCGTTGGCCACCGAGTGGGTGCCGGCGGCGCAGGCGGTCACCGTGGTCTCGCACGGGCCCTGCCAGCCGTGGCGCATCGAGATCGATGCTGCCCCGGCGTTGGACATCATCATCGGGACCAGGAACGGGGACACCCGGCGAGGGCCCTTCTCGTGATAGGTCCAGATCTGTTCCTCGAGGGTGTTGAGGCCCCCGACACCGGTGCCGAAGATGACGCCTCGTCGCAGCGGATCGGCGGTGATCTCGCCGGCCTGCTCGAGCGCCATCTGGGCGACGGCCAGTGCGAACTGGGCGAAGCGGTCGGTGCGCCGGGACTCCTTGACGTTGTCGAAGTAGGGCTCGGGGTCGAAGTCGTCGATCGCCCGACTGCCCTCCGGCGCGGGCTCGAGGAGCCCCTGCCAGAAGGCATCGGCGCCGATGCCGCAGCGCGCGAGCGCTCCGATCCCGGTGACGGCGACCCGGCGACCAGCCATCAGAGCTTGGCGGTGACCAGGGCGAGGGCCTGTCCGACGGTCTCGATGCCATCGAGCTCGTCCTCATCGACCGTGACGTCGAACTCCTCCTCGAGCGCCATCACCAGCTCGACCAGGTCGAGGCTGTCGGCGTCGAGGTCGTCACCGAACTTGGCCTCGACGGTGACCTTTGCCGGATCGACGGCCAGCACCTCGACCGCGCACTTCTTGAACCGCTCGAAATTTGCGTCGTCACTCACTGCGGGCATCTCCATTTCTGCTGCTCCGGACCGAGATCGGGAGCGGTTGGGCGAACGGGGGAAACGGTAGTCCGTGAGCGACGGGCGTCGTCACGATGCGCCCATCCCGAGACCGCCGTCCACGGGCACCACGGCCCCCGTGATGTAGGCCGCGGCGTCGGAGGCGAGGAACCGGACCGTCTCGGCGACCTCCTCGGGGGTGCCGAAACGGCCGAGCGGCACGGCGTCGGTGATCGCCGCCTGGCGGTCGTCGCTCAGCGCGGCGGTCATGTCGGTGGTGATCGGCCCTGGTGCGACCACGTTGACGGTGATCTTCCGCGAGGCGAACTCGCGGGCCAGCGACCGGGCCAGGCCGACCAGGCCGGCCTTCGACGCCGAGTAGTTGGCCTGCCCGGCCTGCCCGGTCGAGGCCACGACCGAGGAGATGAAGATGATGCGACCGAAGCGGGCCCGCATCATCTTCTGCACCGCTCGGCGGGCCAACCGGAACCCGCCGGTGAGGTTCGTGTCGACGACCGAGCTGAATGCGTCCTCGTCCATGCGCAGCACGAGCATGTCGTTGGTGATGCCGGCGTTGGCCACGAGCACCTCGACCGGACCGAGGGCCTCCTCGATGGCCGCGAAGGCGGCGTCGACCTGGTCGGAGTCGGTCACGTCGCACGGCACGCAGAGCAGGCCCTCGGCGTCGGCCCCCTCGGGAGGGCCGGACCGGTAGGTGACGGCGACGCGGTCGCCGCCGGCGACGAACGCGTGGGCGCAGGCCAGGCCGATGCCCTTGGACCCGCCGGTGACGAGGACGACCCTGCTCATGGGGTGACCTCGGTCGGTTCGATCTGCCCGGATCGATCGGTGGGCATCGGGGGCTCGTGCCAGCGGACGAGGGCGCTGGCCACGCTCATGCCGGCGCCGAACCCGATGAGCAGCACGAGGTCGCCGGTGGCCAGGCGGCCGGCGTCGGCGGCCTCGGCCAGCGCCAAGGGCACCGAGGCGGCGCTGGTGTTGCCGTGGTGGTCGACGGTGACGACGGCCCGGGCCGGATCGAGGCCGAGGCGCTGGGTCACCGCGTCGATGATCCGGATGTTGGCCTGGTGGGGCACCAGCAGGGTGATGTCGTCCACGGTGCGCCCTGCTCGGGCCAGCGTCCGCAGCGCCGAGTCGGTGGTGGTGCGCACCGCGCGGCGGAACACCTCCCGGCCGTCCATCTCGATGGTGCCGCCGATGTCAGCCGTGAGCAGGTGCCGGCCGGTGCCGTCGTTGTCGAGGTCGTAGGCCAGAAGGTCGCCGGGGGCGTCGACGGCGTCGAGCACGACCGCGCCGGCCCCGTCGGCGAACAGGATGGCCGTGCCCCGGTCGTCCCAGTCGACGATGCGGCTCATGGTGTCGGCGCCGATGAGCAGCACCCGGTCGAGCCCCGTGGCCACCATCCCGGCCGCGATGGCCAGGCCGTAGACGAACCCCGAGCACACCGCGTTCACGTCGACCGCGCCGCCCGACGACACCGAGCGCGTCCTGCACGGTGGCCGCGGTGGCCGGCATGACCTGGTCAGGGGTGCAGGTGGCGACGACCACGAGGTCGATGTCGGACCCGTCGCTGCCGGCCCGGGCCAGTGCCGCCTGGCCGGCTTCGATGGCCAGGCCCGACGTGGTGCCGCCGATGCGGCGTTCGCGGATGCCGGTGCGCTCGATGATCCACTCGTCGGAGGTGTCGAGCGTCTGCCTCGAGGTCGGCGTTGGTGACGATCTTCTCGGGCAGGGCCGAGCCCCAGCCGCTGATGCGGGAGCCGGTCATCAGCCGACCCGCAGCCAGGCGATCGGTTCGCGGCTGCCGACCCGTTCGCCCTCGACGGTGAGCATGCCCATGATCGTGCCGGCGAACGGCGAGTGGATGGGCTCGGTGCCGATGCGGCCCAGCTCGTCACCGGCGGCCAGGAGGGTGCCCGGACCGACGCCCTCGGTCTCGTGGAACACGCCGGCGGCCGGGCTCACCACCACCCGCTCGGTCGCGAAGAGGTGCTCGCCCTCGTGGGCGCCGACGGCCTCGGCTCCCGGGACGGCCAGGGCCTCGAGCAGCCGGTCGAGCTCGGCCGGGGTGCCGACGGCGAGGGTGCGCCCGCCCGACACCGTCCGCTTGGCCATGCCGCTGAGCACCGTGCCGGGGCCGAGCTCGACGAACGTGGTGACGCCGGCCTCCTCGAGGTGGTGCAGGGTCTGGCGCCAGCGGACGGGGCTGCAGAGCTGGGCGCCCAGCAGGCTGGCCCACTCGTCGCCGCCGAGGTGGGGGAGGGCGTCGACGTTGGCGTAGACCGGAAGGTCGGGTGCCCGGAGATCGGCCGCGGCGAGGGCGGCGCGGAGCCGGTCGCGGGCGGGTGCCATGAACGGCGTGTGGAACGCCCCGCTCACCGCCATCGAGAGCACCTTCTTGGCGCCGAGGTCCTTCGAGGCGGCGGCTCCGGCGTCGACTGCGTCAGGCGCTCCGGCGATGACCACCTGCCCGGGGGCGTTGTAGTTGGCCACCCAGACGTCGCCATCGACACGGGCGCAGGCGATCTCGACCTTGTCGTCGTCGAGGCCCAGGACCGCGGCCATGGTCCCCATCTGCGCGGTGGCCGCGGCCTGCATGGCCTCGCCCCGCTCGGCCACGAGGCGGACGCCCTCGTCGAAGGCGAGTGCTCCGGAGGACACCAGCGCCGTGTACTCGCCGAGGCTGTGGCCGGCGACGACCGCAGGCTCGACGCCGAGGCGCTCCACCGCGTCGAGCACCACCAGGCTCAGCACGAAGGTCGACAGCTGCGAGTTGCGGGTGGCCTTCAGCTCGTCCGCGTCGGCCTGCAGCAGCAGGTGGGCCACGTCGCGACCGGCGGCGTCGGATGCCTCCTCGACCAGCTCCCAGGACGGGTGGTCGAGCCAGGCGGTCCCCATGCCGGGCTTCTGCGAGCCTTGGCCGGGGAACGTGAACGAGATCATGGATGCAGAGGTCTCCGCGCGAGAGGCGCCGGTCGAGATCGGACGAGGGCCGGTTCGGCCTCAGACCGGCGGCCCCCAGAAGAGGTTTCAGTGGCATGGGTCACGCGAGGGGACCGGTCGGGGCGCATGGACGTCAGGCCGAACGGGCGCCGTAACGCTGGTCGAACAGGCGCTGGTCACGCGCCAGTGCCCGGGCCCGAACCGCGCCGATGCCACCGACGAGCGCGCCGAGCACGACGAGCCATCGGAGCCGCCGGACGGCCCGGCGTCGAGCGGGGCGTGGCCATGGCGGGGGAGACATGTTCGTACCTTAGAGCGCGCCTCGATCGGCGGTCGCCTGTCGGTCATCTGGCCAGGCGTGATGCCTGCTCGCCCCTCTGCAGGGTGTGGACCCGGCTGGCCACGTTGCCGATGGAGTCGATCCACACGTCGTGGGACCGGCACCACTCGACGGTCGCGGCGAGGGTGGCCGGCATGGTCGTCTCCGGATCGCCCCGGTGCCCGACTTCGTGGCCCCCGAGCACCAGCCAGGCGCCGTCGTCGAGGGCGGACTCGAGGGTGGGGCGCAGCTGTTCGAAGGTGAGCCCGTCGCTGTTCATCGCGCTGATCTGCGCGAGGTCGCCGTGCACCGGAGAGTTGATGGCCACGTCGTTGAACGTCCGGCCGGCGACGAAACGCTCGGCGACCAGTGGGACGTAGCTCTGGGTGTCCGAACCCCGACCGACGAAGGTGTGGCCGCACGGGTAGGCGAAGCTGCGGCACTCGACCCCGAGCACCGCCGCCACCCAGGCGTCGGCGTCGGTGATCTCCCTGGCCATGTCGGCGAGGTTCAGGTCCTCGATGGCGTGGTGGCGGCTCCAGGAGAAGTTGGCGCTGCAGGGGTGGCGGGCGGTGTGGTTGCCGATCTCGTGGCCGGCCGCCACCAGCTCCTGCCATCCAGGGCGAGCCAGATCGACGCCGTGGGGCAGCACGAAGAACGTGGCGGGGATGCCGAGCTGATCCATCACGGGGAGCCCGAGGTCGATCTGGGATCGTCGGGCGTCGTCGAACGAGATGCTGAGCGCAGCCTGGAAGCCGTCCGGCCAGGCGCGCCGGGAGGCCTCGGTGTCCGCGGCGCGGGCCAGGCGCTCGGCCCGTCGCTCCCTCATCGGGTCGCCGTTCCGAGTGCACATGTCCCCATCACGTTGCGAAACCTAGTCGCTCGATGCGCGTGATTCCCGGGGTCGTGCAGCGATCCTTGATCATTTGGTGACTGGCGTCGCAGTCCGAACGTCCGACATGGTCCTGACGTGCAGCGCGCGAGAGTGATGACGGTGCGCGCGAACGGCGGAACGGGGTCGGAGGCCGATCGGCCACCGGAGCGTCTCTCCGCGCCCCGGATGATGAGTGCGGCGGGTGGGATTCGAACCCACAAGCCCCGAAGGGCAGCGGGGTTTGAGCCCGCCCTGTATGCCGGTTCCAGCACCGCCGCAACGGCTCGGTCAGCGTAGTGCCTCGCCCGGCCCTGCTCGGACGGTCGACGACCTTCCCGACTCCTCGAGCTTCCGGGTCGGCGGGTCAGCCAGCGGACGTCGTGGTGCTGGCGTTGGCGTCCGGAGCCCGGTTCGCGTTGACGGTGGCGAACTGTCGAAGGGCGGAGAGGTCGAGCTGCTCGCACACCTGGCGGACGCGCCAGGCCGTGGCGACGATCGGCGAGCCCATGGTCGGGTTCGGTGCGACGATCACGTCGTCGCCGGCCAGGCCCTGCAGATCGGTCACGTCGGCGGCCGGCAACGTCGCGTCGTACTGGATCAGGACGTTGCCGCTCGCCAGCAGCGACACCTGGACCGGCCGGCTCAACGGTTCGGCCGGCGTCGGGTCGACCGAAGCACCCACCACGAACGCGCCGGAGCTCGGCGGGTCGGTGGCGTAGGTCGGCTCGGGCGCGTTCGGCAGCAGGCGCAGCGCGGCGGTCGGGTCGAGCGGTTCGCTCACCGATGCCGCGCACGAGCCCGTCGATGCGGAGGGACCCGAGGCGTTGGTGGTCGTCGACGTGACGGCGGCAGTCGCCGGCGTGGCCGAGCCGGAGGAGCGGTCACCCCAGAACCACGTCAGCGAGAGCATGACCACGAGTGCCAGGGCGACGACACCGATCACGATCCACCCCGACCGCCCACCCGCGGTCGGGTTGGGCGCTCCGTCGATCGCCGGACGCAGGTCGGGATCCTCGGTCGGGGCATCAGGCATGATCCCGCGAGCATGGCAGCCCTCGTACACTCGCCGCATGTCACGAGCACTGGTCGAACAGCGGCTGACCGAGCTGTCCGAGCGGCTGCGCGAGACCCGACGGGAGCTCGCCATCGCCGACGAGCAGCTCGCGAGCCTGGCCGACGATGCCGACGAGGCCCGTCTCCGATCGCTCGTGTCGGAGACCCCGCTGGCCGAGCAGGAGCACCGCGCCGCGTCACGTCACGCCGAGGCCATGGCCCGCCACCGGGATTCGGTCCGTGCCTCGATCGAGCAGATGGAGCGGGCCCAGGACGACCTGCTCGACAGGCTCATCGCGTCGGGCGACTGACCCGTCCGCCGCAACCCGACCGACGAGCCGACCGCCGAGTCGATCGTCCAGGCGCCCGAACATCCGCGATCGGCCATCCGCTCGACATCTGATCGGCCGTCCGACGCACCGGAGCTTCGCAGTACGATGCCGGTTCCAGTGGCGAGCAGAAGGGAACCCAACCGGTGCCGACCCGTGTCGTGATCGCCGAGGACGAGGCCATCATCCGCCTCGATCTCAAGGAGACCCTCGAAGAGGAGGGCTACCTCGTCGTCGGCGAGACCGGTCGGGGCGACGAGGCCGTCGAGCTGGTCAAGGAGCACGAACCCGACGTCGCCATCCTCGACATCAAGATGCCGGGGCTGGACGGGCTGTCCGCAGCTCGTGAGATCGCCGGTGAGCGTCGGGCCGCCGTGCTGATCCTCACCGCCTTCAGCCAGCGTGACCTGATCGAGCAGGCCCGTGACGCCGGGGCGCTCGCCTACCTGGTCAAGCCGTTCCAGCGCAGCGAGCTCATCCCGGCGCTCGAGGTGGCCATCGGTCGCTTCCAGGAGATGAAGGCGCTGCACGACCAGGCCCAGAGCCTCGAGGAGCAACTCGAGACCCGCAAGGTCGTCGACCGGGCCAAGGGCCGGCTCATGGACCAGCACGGCCTGGCCGAGCAGGAGGCGTTCAGCTTCATCCAGCGCACGGCCATGCGCGAGCGCCAGACCATGAAGGCCGTGGGCGAGAGGGTGCTGGCCGGCGAGCTCGTGCCCGCAGCCGACGCCACGCCTGACGTGACGCCCCTCCCGGAGTAGGGCTCATGAAGATCATGCTCGTCGACGGCAACTCGCTGACCTACCGGGCGTTCTTCGCCCTCCCGACCGACCTCACCACGGCGAGCGGGCAGGTCACCAACGCGGTCTTCGGCTTCACGTCGATGCTGATCAACCTGGTGCGCGACCACACGCCCGACCGGATCATCGTCACCTTCGACCGGCCGGAGCCGACGTTCCGCCACGAGATGGTCGAGACCTACAAGGCCAACCGGTCCGAGACGCCCGACATCCTGCGCCAGCAGATGGGCCTGGTCCGCCAGGTGGTCGAGACGCTGGGCCTGCCGATCCTCGAGCAGGCCGGCTTCGAGGCCGACGACATCATCGCCACGCTGGCCACGACCGCCCGCGACAACGGGCGACGACGTGCTCATCGTCACCGGCGACCGCGACAGCTACCAGCTGGTCGAGGACCCGCACGTCAAGGTGCTCTACAACAAGCGCGGCGTGTCCGACTACGCCCTCTACGACGAGGCCGGCATCCTCGAGCGCACCGGCGTCACCCCGTCGAGCTACGTCCAGTACGCCGCGCTCCGCGGCGATCCGTCCGACAACCTCCCCGGCGTCCCCGGCGTCGGCGAGAAGACGGCGGCCAAGCTCATCAACAAGTACGGCGGGCTCGACGGCATCTTCGGCCACGTCGACGAGCAGACGCCGAAGCTGCGCCAGAACCTGGCCGAGCACGAGGCGCAGGCCCGCAGCAACGCCGAGATGATGGTGCTGCGCCGCGACGTCGACCTGGGCGTCGAGCCCGAGGCGCTGCTCCCCGGCGAGATCGACGCCGACGAGGTCAAGAAGCTCTTCGACTTCCTCGAGTTCCGCACGCTCTACGACCGCCTGGGCGAGGCGCTTCGGGCGACGACGTCGCCCCCGACGCCGTCGAGGTCGACGTGCTCGAGGCCGAGGTCGCCGAGATCGACCGACGCGGCGGCCGCCGTCACGCTGCTCGGCGAGCTGGCCGAGTCGGACACCCCGCTCGCGGTTGCCGGCGGCTGGGACGGCAAGGTCGAGGGCCGCCGGGCGCTGCTCGGCGTGGCCTCGTGCGCGACGCGTCGCAGGGCGACGTGGCCTGGATCCCGGTCGGTGCTGCTGGCCGAGCCCGCGGTCCGCGACGCGCTGGCCGCGCTGGTCGCGCAGGGAGGCCGGCCGCTCGCCGCGCACGGCGCCAAGGCGCTCATGCGGGCGCTCGTCGGCTCGCTACGAGGTCGATGTGCGCACGCTGGCCATCGACACCGCGCTCGCCGCGTACCTGCTCGACCCGGCCGAGTCCCGGTACCTGCTCGCCGAGCTGCTCGTCCGCTACGCCCACCGGCAGCTGCCCGACGCCTCCGCGGCGCCGGAGGGCCAGCTCGACTTCGGCGGCGAGTCGGTGGCCGAGGCGCTCGAGGCGGCCCGTCGAGCGCTCGGCGTCGACGCGTCTCGTGCCACCCCTGCTCGCCGCGCTCGACGCGCAGGGGCTGCTGGGCGCTGCACGACGACATCGAGGTGCCGCTCGTGCGCGTGCTGGCCCGCATGGAGGCCATCGGCATCGGCGTCGACATCGAGCGGCTACGGGCGCTGAGCGATCAGATGGCGGCCGAGTGCGCCGCGCTCACCGAGTTGATCTGGGCCGACGCCGGTGAGGAGTTCAACGTCAACTCCACCGCCCAGCTGCGCACCGTGCTGTTCGACAAGCTCGGGCTCACACCGCAGAAGAAGACGAAGACCGGCTTCTCCACCGACGCCGCATCGCTCGAGAAGCTGGCCGGGGAGCACCCGATCATCGAGCACCTGCTCCGCTACCGCGAGGTCGAGAAGCTGCGGTCGACCTACGGCGAGGCGCTGCTGGCCGAGGTCGGGCCGGACGGTCGCATCCACGCCACGTTCAACCAGACCGTCGCCCGCACCGGCCGTCTGAGCTCCGACGCGCCGAACCTGCACAACATCCCCGTGCGCAGCGAGATGGGTCGGGGCTTCCGGGCGGTGTTCGTCCCCAGCGCAGGCCACGAGTTCCTGGTGGCCGACTACAACCAGATCGAGCTGCGCTGCATCGCCCACCTGGCCGAGGACCCGGGGCTCATCGCGGCGTTCGAGGCCGGCGAGGACATCCACACCGCCACCGCGGCCCGAGTGTTCGGCGTGGCACCCGACGAGGTCGGGTCCGAGCAGCGGGCCAAGGCGAAGATGGTGTCCTACGGCCTGGCGTACGGGATGGAGGCCTACGGGCTGGCCCAGCGGCTCTCGATCCCCACCGCCGAGGCCCAGACGATCCTCGACGCCTACTTCGTGGCCTTCCCCGCGGTGCGGTCCTACATGGACGCCACCGTCGCCGAGGCCCGGGAGCGCGGCTACACCGAGACGCTGTTCGGCCGTCGCCGTCAGATCCCCGAGCTCAGCTCGTCGAACTTCCGGATCCGCCAGGCCGGCGAGCGTCAGGCCATGAACGCCGGCATCCAGGGGCTGGCGGCCGACATCTTCAAGGTCGCGCTCGTGCGACTCGATCTCGAGCTCGACCGGGCCGGGGTGGCCAGCCGCATCATCCTGCAGGTGCACGACGAGGTCATCCTCGAGGTGCCAGCCGGCGAGCGCGATGCCGCCACCGAGCTCACGCTCGGGGCCATGGCCGGAGCGTTCGACCTGCGCGTGCCGCTGGCGGTCAACCTCTCGTTCGGATCCAGCTGGGCCGACGCCAAGGGCTGAGCCACCGCAGGCCTCGGCCGCCAGGGCCGGGGGCGCTCGTGGCCGGCATGCCGAAGCAGCGCAGGGCAGTCGCCTACGATCGGACGATGGCACGAGATTCCCGCAACACGCGGTTCTTCGTCATCATGCTCGTCGGGCTCCTGATCGTCATGTACGTCGGGTTGATGTTCGTGTCGAGCGGTGACAAGTGCGGCAAGGGGGCAAAGCACTGGGAGTGGATCCCCCCGACGTGGGTGTGCGGGGTCTGAGCCCTTCGTCCGACCCCGCGCCCGACGCCGAGCCCGGGTCCCGGACCGGGGCGGGGCCTCATCACTGGTTCGAGCCGCTGGCCGACCACCTCGGCGGGGCCTACCTGCGCTACTCGTTCACCCGGGGCACGCGCAACGAGGTCGAGTTCCTGATCGACCAGCTCGGCCTGGTGGCCGGCTCCCGCGTGCTCGATGTCGGCTGCGGGCCGGGTCGCCACGCGCTGGCCCTCGCCGAGCGCGGCATCGAGACCGTCGGCGTCGACATCTCCGATCGGTTCGTCGAGCTGGCCCGGGACGCAGCTTCCGCCGCAGGACTCGGCGCGGCCACCTTCCTGCGACTCGATGCCCGCTCGTTGCCGTTCGACGGCGAGTTCGACGCGGCGATCTCGCTGTGCCAGGGCGCGTTCGGCCTGGTCGGCACCGACGGGTCCCCCGGCACGGACGGGCCCGGGCCGGGACCGGTCGACCCCGACGGCGTGGTGCTGGCCGGCATGGCCCGCGCCGTACGTCCGGGAGGGTCGGTGGCGCTGTCGGCCTTCTCCTCCTACTTCCAGGTGCGGTTCCTCGAGGACTCCGACACCTTCGACGCCGGCCGCGGGGTCAACCACGAGCGCACCACGCTGCGGTCCGAGGACGGTGTCGACGTCGAGGCCGACCTCTGGACCAGCTGCTTCACCCCCCGGGAGCTCCGCCTGCTGGCGCGGGCCGCCGGCCTCGAGGTCGTGCACGTCTGGTCGGTGACCCCGGGCGCCTACCGACCGGCGCCCCCCACCCTCGACACGCCCGAGTTCCTCCTCCTCGCCACGCGCCCCATGTAGACCCGGGCCCTCGACCGCAGGGAGCCTGCAGTCCGCGTCCGGCGGGCCGAGCGAGCGCAGCGGCTCCATCGGCCGTCCCGGGGTGGGGGGAGCCCGCCCGGAGCGAGCTTGCGAGTGAGGGCACACAGATTTGGTACTCTGCCGGCTCCGGCGAGCGTGGACCGTCCAGCTCGCCGTGCGCCGCGTCCGCGCGGCTGTCCGGAAAGCCCCCAGAGAAGAGAACCCGACGTGTCCGACCCGCAGACCCCCGATCCGATCGAAGCAGCTGCCGCTCCCGAGCAGGCCTACGAACCGAACCCCGAGGCCACCGAGCCCGAAGCCCCGCTGGGCATGGGCACCTTCGCCGAGGATGGCAGCTACATCCCGCGCTCCATCACCGAGGACGACCTCGGCGGGATGTCGATGGACGAGGCCTACACGGCCACCATGGTCGAGGTCGAAGACGGCCAGATCGTCGAGGGCACCGTCGTCAAGGTCGACCGTGACGAGGTCCTGCTCGACATCGGGTACAAGTCCGAGGGCGTGATACCGGCCCGGGAGCTGTCGATCCGCAACGACGTCGATCCCAGCGAGATCGTGTCGTTGGGCGACGCCATCGAGGCCCTCGTCCTGCAGAAGGAGGACAAGGAGGGTCGCCTGGTCCTGTCCAAGAAGCGGGCCCAGTACGAGCGGGCATGGGGCACGATCGAGAAGATCAAGGAAGAAGAGGGCGTTGTCAGCGGCCCGGTCATCGAGGTCGTCAAGGGCGGCCTGATCCTCGACATCGGCCTGCGGGGCTTCCTGCCCGCTTCGCTGGTCGAGCTGCGCCGGGTCCGTGACCTCCAGCCCTACGTCGGTCGGTCGCTCGAGGCCAAGATCATCGAGCTCGACAAGAACCGCAACAACGTGGTCCTGTCCCGCCGGGCTTGGCTGGAGGAGACGCAGAAGGAGCAGCGCGAGGACTTCCTCGCCAACCTCAAGCCGGGCGAGGTCCGCAAGGGCACCGTGTCCTCGGTGGTCAACTTCGGTGCCTTCGTCGACCTCGGCGGCATGGACGGCCTCGTCCACGTGTCCGAGCTGTCGTGGAAGCACGTCGACCATCCGGGTTCGGTCGTGCAGGTCGGCGACGAGATCGAGGTGCAGGTCCTCGAGGTCGATCTCGACCGCGAGCGCATCAGCCTCTCGCTCAAGGCCACCCAGCAGGATCCTTGGCAGGAGTTCGCCGGCAACCACCGCGTGGGTGAGCTCGTCTACGGCCGGGTCACCAAGCTGGTGCCCTTCGGTGCGTTCGTGCAGGTCGGTGACGGCATCGAGGGCCTGGTCCACATCTCGGAGATGTCGGCCCACCACGTCGATCTGCCCGAGCAGGTCGTCACTCCGGGTGAGGAGCTGTGGGTCAAGATCATCGACCTCGACCTCCAGCGCCGCCGGATCAGCCTGTCGATCAAGCAGGCCGCCGAGGGTGGTGTCGTCGCCGCCGAGTACCAGGAGCACTTCGGCGAGCACGCCTACGACGACGAAGGCAACTACATCGGCACCGACACGACCGAGGCGCAGGAGGCCTGGGCCGAGTACTTCGAGACCGACGGCGAGGGTGCCGAGCCGGTCGATGGTGCCGGCGAGGCTGCGGTCGAGGCCGAGATCGAGGAAGCGGTGCTCGAGGCGGAGATCGTGGAAGCCGTGGTCGAGGCTGAGGTCGAGGCTGAGGTCGAGGCCGAGATCGTGGAAGCCGTGGTCGAGGCTGAGGTCGAGGCTGAGATCGAGGGCGACACCGAGGGCTGATCCGCCCCGGACGCGCTGCGTCCCAATAACGAGCACTGTTCACTGAAGTACGTCTGACGACCCACCTCGACCCCGGGGTGGGTCGCTCGGCGTTGAGGGGTCAAGGGCTAACGTCCCGGTGGCAGATTTTCCTCGTTTTTCGGTTAACCGATGGGGGGTCGCGACCGAATGAGGTAAAGCGCAGCAACAGCCCCACGGATCGGCCTGTCTGACACCGGGGTCTGTCAGTGCATCTTCAGTGGCAAGTGCATGTTCAGTAGCCCTTCAGTACATCTGGTGTGTCGGGTTTCCCGACAGTGAGGAATGAGGTCGCGGAGTGAGTTCTCGGAGAACGTTGATCCTGGTGGGGGCAATCGTGATCGGCGTGATCGCGGCCCTCCTGATCTACAACTACGTCCAGGGCATCGACGATCGAGCGAACAACAACGCCAAGCTCGTCGACGTCTACGTGGCCAAGAGCGACATCCTGCGGGGTACCGCGGGGGAGCAGGCGGCCTCCAGCAAGGCCATCGACAAGTCGCAGATCCCGCAGCAGTTCAAGCCGGCCACGGCCATCTCGACCACCGATCAGCTGGCCAAGAAGGTCGCCCTGTTCGACATCCCGGCCAACAGCGTGATCGTCGACAACATGTTCGTCGACCCGGCCTCGAGCCAGATCACCTTCCGCCAGCGCCTCACGAACAAGAACTACGTGGCGATGAGCATCTCCACCGACCAGGTCCACGGCGTCGCCGGGTTCCTGGTGGCCGGTGACGAGGTGAACATGGCCATCAAGCAGTCGCAGGCCAAGCCGCCGGAGACCTGGACCGGCCTGAAGCTGGACAGCGTCTACCAGTACCTGTACCAGAAGGTGTACATCATCGCCGTCGGCGGCAACACGGTGCTGGCCCCGGGTGAGACCACCAGCACCGCTGCCGGTGGAACCGCGTCGACGACGACCTCTGACTCGAGCATCTTGACCCTCGAGGTCCCGCCCGACGCCGCCCTCTGGATCATGTCGGGTCAGGACCAGGGGTTCTACCTCTCGCTGACGCCCAAGGACTACGTTCCCGCTGTGGTCCCCACTCCTCCCTTCATCATCCCGACGCTGCCGGGTCAGGACCCGGGTCAGCTCACCCCCTACGGTCCCGCCGGGAAGCCCGCATCGTGACGAGTCCGTTCTCCGGTCAGCCGGGCGAGTACATGCCCCACCCTGGAACGGGGGCTCCGACCGGGGGCGGTGGTGGTCAGGTCGCGGTCGCAGTGGTCGATGCCGACCAGGCCGCACGCAGTCGCCTGGCCATGCAGCTCGGGCAGGGGGCGACTCCCTTCCCGTCGATCAACGACCTCGCCTCCCGACTCGGTTCGATCCCTGTCGTGATCGTGCTGGGCCCGTCGTTCGGCGAGAGTCCGGAGCTGGCAGCCGTCGAGCAGCTCCTGGCGGCCCGACGTGACGTCGGCGCCATCATGGTCACCAACGAGCTGTCCACCGAGATGCTCCAGCGAGCGCTCCGGTCCGGGGTCAAGGACGTCCTCCAGGCCCCGATCGAGACCACGCAGCTGGCCGAGGCCGTGGCTCGGGTGGCCGCCGGGCTCATCATGTCCAGCCCGACCCCGGCCATCCCCGCTGACCTCGACGGGGACGGTGATGTCGGCCGGGTCATCACGGTGTTCTCGACCAAGGGCGGCGCCGGCAAGTCGGTCGTGGCCACGAACCTCGCGGTCGTGCTGGCCAAGCGGTCCGACCGGCCGGTGGTGCTGGTCGACGCCGACCTCCAGTTCGGCGACGTGGCCGTGATGCTCAAGCTGTCGCCCCAGCACACGGTGGTCGACGCGGTCAGCGCGCTCGACAAGCTCGACCTCCCGCTGCTGCAGAGCCTGCTCATCACCCACGAGCCGTCGGGCGTGCTGGTGCTGCCGGCCCCGCTCGAGCCGGCCTTCGCCGATCAGATCGGTGCCACCGAGATGGTGCGCATCGTCGAGATGCTCCGCAGGTTCTGCTCGTTCGTCATCATCGACACGCCGGCGTACTTCAACGACGTGGTGCTCGGGCTCATCGAGGTCAGCGACGACGTCCTGCTCGTCGCCGGCATGGACATCCCCAACATCAAGAACGTGAAGATCGGTCTGCAGACCCTGCGGCTGCTCAACACGCCCATGGAGAAGCTGCGGCTCGTGCTCAACCGGGCCAACTCCAAGGTGAAGCTCGACGTGGGCGAGGTCGAGCGCACGCTCGGCATCCAGGCCCAGTCGCTGATCCCCAGCGACGTCGTCGTGCCGCAGGCCGTCAACAAGGGCGAGCCCGTGGTCCTGAGTGCCCCCAAGTCCGGGGTCACCCAGGCGATGAACCAGCTGGCCGACCTGTTCGTGCCGGTTCCGTCGGGTGACAAGCGCCGACGCAAGTAACAACCCATTCGCCCACCGTGGGCGGATTCTCTGATGAGGAGACGCAGTGTCGCTCTATAAGCGCCTTCACGATGTGCAAGCGGCGCCGGCCACCGGGAACAAGCGTCGCGACCCGGTGCTCGACGAGCTCCGCCAGAAGATCCATCACCACCTCATCGACGAGCTGGGTCCGATCCTCTACGACAAGCGCCTCTCCGAGGACGATCTTCGTCGTCGGGTCAACGACCACCTCCACGCCGCCCTGGCGCAGGAGCGCGCCCCGCTGTCGGCGGCCGACAAGGCGCAGCTCATCCAGGACGTCTCCGACGACATCCTCGGCTACGGCCCCATCGACCGCCTCCTCCACGACGAGGAGATCACCGAGGTCATGTGCAACGGCCCCGAGAGCGTCTACGTCGAGCGCAACGGCCGGCTCGAGAAGTCGACCGCCACGTTCGTCGACGAGACGCACCTCCGCCGCATCATCGACAAGATCGTGAGCGAGATCGGCCGTCGCATCGACGAGTCGAACCCGCTCTGCGACGCCCGCCTGCCCGACGGCTCCCGCGTCAACGCGGTGATCCACCCGCTGGCCATCGGCGGCCCGTTCCTCACCATCCGGAAGTTCTCCAAGGAGAAGCTGCAGGTCGACGACCTCATCCGGTTCGGCACCCTCAACGCCCACTCGGCCCGCTTCCTGCAGGCCTGCGTGGTCGGTCGCCTCAACATCATCGTCTCGGGCGGTACCGGCACCGGCAAGACCACGACCCTGAACGTGCTCTCCTCGTTCATCCCCTCCGACGAGCGCATCGTCACGGTCGAGGACGCCAAGGAGCTCCAGATGCACCAGGACCACGTCCTGTCGCTCGAGGCTCGGCCGCCCAACATCGAAGGTCGGGGCGAGGTCACCATCCGCGACCTCGTCAAGAACTGCCTCCGCATGCGCCCCGACCGCATCGTCGTCGGCGAGTGCCGCGTCCGGCGAGGCCCTCGACATGCTCCAGGCCATGAACACCGGCCACGACGGCTCGCTCACCACGGTCCACGCCAACAGCCCGCGTGACACGCTGGCCCGGCTCGAGACCCTGGTGCTGATGGCCGGCTTCGACCTGCCCATCCGGGCCATCCGTGAGCAGATGTCGTCGGCCATCGACCTCATCGTGCAGCTCACCCGCCTCCGTGACGGCAGCCGCCGCATCACCCACATCTCCGAGGTGCAGGGCATGGAGGGCGACGTCATCACCCTCCAGGACATCTTCCTGTTCGACTACGGCATGGGCGTCGACGAGCACGGCCGCTTCAAGGGCCACCTCAAGGCCACGGGCGTGCGGCCCAAGTTCGCCGAGAAGCTCGCCGACCTGGGCATCCGCCTCGGTCAAGAGGTCTTCACGCCGGAGGGCTTCTCCCGACGGGCGGTCGGCGGCCAATGACCTCGCGCCGCATGAAGTCGCGTGGCTCGCTGCGGTCGCGGTGATCCTCGCGATGTTCGCCTTCGCACCGTCCGGGTCGGCCCAGTCGTCGGACGCGCCGTTCACGCAGCTCCGCGCCATCGGTCGGCGGTGACGACGATGCATCTGCGCCGTCGCCACCTACTTCGCGACCGGCTCGGGCGCCACGACGCCGACCGTGAGCCTCAACGGCACGAGCACCGAGGTCACCAAGGTCGCGCCGGTGCTCCAGGGCGCCGCCGAACGGCAACGCGCTCGATCTTCGACACGTCCGAGGCCATGGACAAGTCGGGTGCCCTGGCCGCGGCCAAGGAAGCGGCCCGCAGCTGGATCACCTCGGCGGCGCCCACCGAGCGCTTCGCCATCTACACCGCGTCCGACACCGGCAACCTCGTGCAGGCGTTCACCGGCGACAAGTCGCTGCTGCTCGACGCCCTCGACCGGGTAGGTCCGCCACCCGCCGAGGCAGCCCGATCGAAGACAGCCCTGTGGTCGGCGCTCCGGCAGGCCGCCGGCGGCACTCATCGATCGCCAGGAGCTCATCCCCAACATCGTCATCATGGCCGGCCAGAACGACAACGCCAGCGGTTCGGACAAGTCCGCCGCCATCGGTGAGCTGGCCAGCGCCCAGGCCGCGGTCCTCGGCGTCGCCTACACCGGCAGCGGCTACAACGGCGACCAGCTCAAGTCGCTGGCCACCACCTACGGCGGCGAGGTCCTCTCCAACTCGCGAGGGCACCCAGCTGGCACCCAGGTGACCGCGATCGACACCCTGGTCAGCACCCAGCAGTTCGTCGTCGACTACAAGTCCTCGGCGTGCCGACGGGTCAGATCGTCGACCTCGATCTGACCGTCGGCGACCAGGTGGCCAAGGCCACCTACACCGTCGGGCACGGACGTCCGCGGCTTCCAGAACCTCAACCCCGCGGTCCAGTCGACCAGCACGAAGGGCATCTCGTTCCTGCAGGGCGGCCTCGGGCTGGCGCCTCGCGGTGCTGCTCGTGCTCGTCGCCACCGCCTGGCGGCCTACGCCATCTTCCTGCTGGTCACCAAGGACAACCAGCCTCAACAACGTGCTGCAGCCCTACTCCGAAGGCTACGGGCCCGCAGGGCGAGCTCGAGGACGAGGACGACGGCTCCTACGCCAAGACGGCGCTGATCCAGCGTGCCGTCGAGGTCACCGAGAACTTCGCCGAGTCCCAGGGCTACCTCGGACGGGCCGAGGGCGCGCTCGAGCGGGCGAACCTCCCGCTGCGGGCCGGCGAGGCGCTGTTCTTCTACGCGCTCGGTCGTGGTCATCGCCACGATCCTCGGGTTGGCCATCGGCGGCGCTGTTCGTGGCGCTCGTCTTCGGCGGCATGGCGGCGCTGATCCCGCCGGCGGTCGTGTCCTTCCTGGCCAACAAGCGCCGCAAGAAGTTCCTCTCCCAGCTGCCCGACACCCTGCAGCTGCTCTCGGGCACCCTGCGGGCCGGCTACTCGCTCATGCAGGGCGTCGAGGCCGTGTCGCAGGAGGTCGAGAACCCGATGGGCGCCGAGCTGCGCCGGGTCGTCACCGAGTCCCGCCTGGGCCGCCCGCTCGAGGAGTCCCTCGACGGCGTCGCCGAGCGCATGGCCAGCCCCGACTTCGCCTGGGCCGTCATGGCCATCCGCATCCAGCGGGAGGTCGGTGGCAACCTCTCCGAGCTCCTGCTCACCGTCGCCGACACGATGACCCAGCGTGAGCGCCTGCGCCGGGACGTGGCGGCGCTCACCGCAGAAGGCCGGATGAGCGCCATCGTGCTCGGGCTGCTGCCGATCGGCCTGGGCCTGGCCATGTACGTGATCAACCCGGAGTACACGTCCAAGCTGTTCAACGACACGCTGGGCAACATCCTGTCTGGGCGGGGCCGTGGTGATGATGATCATCGGCTTCGTCTGGATGAAGAAGATCATCGACATCGAGATCTGACGCGAGGAACCTGATCCATGGACAACATGCAACTGCTCATCGGCCTTGCCCTCGTCGGCGGCGCCATCGTGTTGGCGATCTACGCCGTGCTCTCGCAGGTCAACGAGAAGTCGGTCGTGCGCAACTCGCTGCGCCAGCTCGACGGCTACGAGGTCGAGAACGTCCGCGACCAGGAGCTCCTGAGCCCGATCACCGAGCGGGCCGTGGCGCCCGTGCTGGGCGGGCTCACCGGCCCTGGGTCGACGCTTCACGCCGGTCGGCTACATCGACAGCGTCCGGCAGAAGTTCATCCGGGCCGGTGACGGCACCAACGACGCGGTCGACCGCTTCCTGGCCATCCGGGTCATCACCGTCGCCGCCATCATCCCGATCATCTGGTTCGTCGTTCTTCTGGAACCCGCTCGGCCTCACCGGCCTGACCCAGTACGGGGCGTTCGCCATCCTGGTGTTCGCCGCGCTCGTCGGTCCCGACGCCATGCTCAACCGACGGGTCGAGGAACGCCAGCACGACCTGCGGGTGAAGCTGCCCGACATCCTCGATCTGCTCACCATCAGCGTCGAGGCCGGCCTCGGTTTCGAGCAGGCGCTCGACCGCACGATCTCCGCGGTCCCCGGCTCGCTGTCCGACGAGTTCTCCCGGATGCTGGGCGAGGTCCGCGCCGGTGCCAGCCGGGCCGACGCCATGCGGGCGCTCGACCAGCGCACCAACGTGCCCGAGGTCCGCTCGTTCGTCCTCGCCATCCTGCAGGCCGACACGTTCGGTGTCTCGATCGGCCGGGTCCTGCGGGCCCAGGCCGAGGAGATGCGCATCAAGCGTCGCCAGCTGGCCCAGGAGCGGGCGCAGAAGGCCCCGGTCAAGATGCTGATCCCGATGGTGTTCTGCATCTTCCCGGCGCTGTTCGTGGTCGTGCATCGGCCCCGCCGTCATCAACATCACCCAGACCTTCTGACCGGTCGTCGCTGAGCGGGCAGGTTGCCGGTCGCCGGCGACCGTCCCCCGCGATCCTGACGGACCACGCGAACCTGTCGTGGATGGAGATCCAGCCGTGACCGTCGAGTCCGAGGCGGACGCCCGCCCGCGTCCCCCGTCGTCGTCCGCCCGCCGCTGGCCCCCGGTCGACGTCGCTCGTCCTCGGCGTCGGGTTCGCGGTGTGGGGCCTGTCGATCGGCATCGACCAGCTGTCCGACAACAGCTTCTTCACCCACCTGGCCACCGGCCGGCTGATCCTCGCCCACGGCATCCCGCGCCACGACGTCTACTCGTTCACCGCGGCCGGGGAACCGTGGGTGGTGCAGAGCTGGCTGGCGTCGTTGCTCTACGGCTGGGTCGACTCGTGGTTCGGCGTCGTCGGGCTCCGCGCTGCTGATGGCCACCCTGACCGGCGGTGCTCGGCGCCATGGTGTGGCGCCTGACCCGACCGGCCCGGTCGCTGGCCGGGCGCATCGTCATCGCCGGGCTGCGTGCTCGGCATCGGGGCCTCGGTGTGGTCGCCCCGACCGCTGCTCATCGGGCTCGTGCTGCTCGACCGTCACCCTGCTGGCGGCCGAGCGTGGTCTCGACCCGCGTTGGCTGCTGCCGGTGTTCTGGCTCTGGGTCAACGTCCACGGGTCGTTCCCGCTCGGGATCGTCGCCCTCGGCTGCCTGTGGATCGGCAAGCGGGCCGACGGCAAGGACGGCAAGGTCGAGCTCCGCTGCCTGCTGTGGGCCGGGGCTGGCACGGTGCTGGGGTGCTCAGCCCGCTCGGGCCGGTGCTGCTCATCTTCCCGGTCCGGCTGCTCGGACGCATGGACGTGCTCCGCGAGGTCATCGAGTGGCAGTCGCCGTCGTTCTCGTCCGCCTGGACCCGGCTCTTCCTGGTGCAGGTGATGATCGGCATCCTGGCCCTCGTCCGCCGGCCCTCCTACCGGGCCGCCATCCCGCTGGTGGTGTTCACCGCCGCGGCGCTGCTCGGCGTGCGCAACGTGGCGGTGGCCAGCATCGTCCTCGTTCCGGGGACGGCTCGGGGCCTGGCCGACCTCGGGTCGCATCCGAGGAGATCGCCGCAGCCCCATCAACGCGGTCGCCGCACTGGCAGTCGCCCTGGTGGGGGTGCTGCTGGTGACGAGCAGCCTGGCCGAGCCGGCCTGGCAGCTCGAGTCCTTCCCGGTCGATGCCGTGTCGTGGCTCGACCAGAACGGTCTGCACCGCGCCGACCTGCACACCGCGACGTCGGACACCGTCGGCAACTACCTCGAGCTGGTCTACGGCGACGAGGCCCATGCCTTCCTCGACGACCGCGTCGACATGTACCCCAAGCCCGTGGTCCAGGACTTCCTCGTGCTGCTGCACGGGTCCCCGGGCTGGCGAGAGGTGCTCGAGCGCCGCGACATCGACCTGGTGCTCTGGGAGCGCACCTCTGCCGCTGTCCCAGGTCATGGCCGAGTCGTCGGACTGGCGCATCGTCTACAGCGACCCCGGATGGGTCGTGGGCTGCCGGCGGGGGGCCGACCTGGGCGGAACCGGGTCACTCTCGACGTGTTGACGCGGACGAGGGGGTGTTGGACGCGGACGAAGGGCCCGATCTTGCGATCGGACCCCTCGTTCGGTGTCGTCGAATGTTGCGTCCGGAGAGGCAACGACTTTCCTGCTTCTCAGCCGCCGATCGCCGACGAGGACTTTGAAAGGCTCGCCGTCGTCTCTTTCTGGAAGTAGGTGAGAGATGCGAGGCACACCACCGCGATGAGCGCCACAAGAAGGGCGTACTCCACGAGGCTTGCTCCGCTGTCTCCCGAGAATCGCTGCTGGTCCCGGTCGCTCGAAACGTTGGAACCCATAGCAAGTTCCTTTCGCTCGTCAGGGACCAGAACGGAAACGGGACGGACCCTACGGCCCGCCCCGTTCACCGTTCTTCGTCTGAGAAGACGATCAGCCGGCGACAGCCGAGCCGACCGACGAGAACTTGCTCGAGGCGCTGCGGCCGAGGAAGGTCACGGCGACGATGCAGACGACGGCGATGAGGGCCACGAGGAGGGCGTACTCCACGAGCGACGCACCACGGTCGGTCTTGCAACGGGCCTGCAGCCAAGCGCTGGCGAACTCATACGAGGTAAGCATTGGGTAGGTCTCCCTTTATCTGGTGCTAACGGTTACCCCGGTAAGCCCGAGGCGGCTTCCTGTCCCAATGAGTATCGACGCCGGCTCAGCGGAACCTTAATAGGTCTATGGACCTATTTCGGAGGCCCCTCCAGGCCTCAACTCGTCGTGGTCGCGGCCGACGAGTTCTGCAGTGCACCACCGGCTCGTCGACTCCGATGACACCACCGCAGGTGGACACCCGATGACCCGGGTCGGCGAGGCGCGGCCGGCCCCGATGACGCAGCTCGAACGGGTGGCCATCGGCCTCTGTGCGCTGCTGGCCGGCGGGCTGGTGTGGTGGGCCACCGCGGTGTGGGGGCCCGGGCTCTCACCCGACGCCATCGCCTACACGGCCATCGCCGAGCGCATCCGCGACCACGGCCAGATGGGCTACTGGCTCGAGCCTCGACGTCGTCGTGGCCGCCGCTGTTCCCCCTCGTCCTGGCTGTCGTCGCCACGCTCACCGGCTCTTCGGTGGTCGATGCCGGCCGGCTGGTCAACGTGGCGGTCGCCGCTGCGATCGTGGTCGTGGTGGCGATGCTGGCCTGGCGGCTGCTGCGCAGCCGATGGCTCCGGGGTCTGGCCATCGCGCTGGCGGTCCTCGCGCAGCCCCTGGTGGTCGTCGAGGTGAAGGTGTGGAGCGAGCCGGCGTTCGTGCTGCTCGTCCTGCTCACGCTCCTCGTCCTGTCCGGCGTCCCTGGCCGGCGGCCGATCGTGCGCCTGATCGGGGCCGCAGGCCTGGCGGCGGCGGCCTTCGGCACCCGCTACGCCGGACTGGCGCTGCTACCGGCCGGGGTCGTCGCGCTGGCCTTGTGGCCTCGCAGCCTGCCCTGGAGAGCCCGTGCCACCTCTGCCGCGTGGTTCGCGGTGCCGGCCGGCCTGGCTGCCGGTGCGCTGCTGCTCTGGAACCGCTGGCGCACCGGGCAGGCGTTCGGGCCGCGGTGGCAGCCGCACGAGCCGTTCTGGCACCACGCCCTCGACGGCCTGGCCGCGGTCGGGCAATGGGTGCTGCCTACCCGGGCGGCCCGGATGCCGGCCATCGTCTTCGGCGTGCTGGTGCTCGTGGCCGTCGCATCGGCGCTCGTCCCGTTCCCCGGCCGGTACCGGACCGGCGTGCGGCGGCCCGAGCCCGACGTACGCGCCGACGGGACCGACGTGGCCGGCCTCGCTCCTGTGCTGGCCTCGTTCGTCCTCTGCTACTTCGCGTACATGGTCTACGCACGGACCACGTCGGGCTTCGATCCGCTGAGCTCCCGCCTGATGCTCCCGATCTTCGTCCCGGCCCTGCTGTTGGTGCTGCTCTTCACCGAGCGGGTGGCATCCCTCGTCGACACCGAGGCGGCTCGCGTGGCGGCGCTCGCCCTACCGTTGCTGCTGGTGCTGCCGGGGCTGTTCCGCGGCCTCGATGGGCTGCGGGAGAGCCACGATCTGGGTACGCAGTACACCAGCGAGGCGGTGCGGGCGTTCGTGGCCAGTCCAGTGCTCGAGCGGGTGCCTCACGGCTGCCAGGTGCTGACCAACGACCCCTGGCTGCTGTGGCTGGCCGGCGTGGAGGCCCAGCTGAGCCCCGAGAGCGACCGCGAGGTGGCCATCCCCGTGTCGATGCGCCTCGAGGAGCTGGCTCCGATGGTCCAGAGCGGCGACGTGTGCCTGGTGTGGATGCAGACCGGCTCGACGGTGTTCTACGAGCCCGGGCAGCTGTCCGCCGTCGTGTCCCTGCAGCAGGTTGCCGGTGACGACTTCACCACGGTGTACCAGCTCGGCCCCCACGTCCCCGGCGCCGACTGACCGAAGTCGGTCGAGCTCGGTCGAGCTCCTCGGGTCGGGGAGTCAGTCGAGGCTGACGATGCCCATGCGGACGGCCTGCAGGACGGCCTGCGTGCGGTCACGGGCGTCGAGCTTCTGGTAGATCGACGCCAGGTGGTTCTTGACCGTCTTCTGGCTGATGTAGAGCTTCTCGGCGACCTCGGGGGTGGAGCAGCCGTCGGCGATGAGCTGGAGGACCTCTTCCTCCCGCCGGGTGACGATGCGCTCCTCGTCGCGCGTTGGGGCGGTCGAGCCGGCGGACCTCGTCGAGCATGCTGGCCGCCAGCTGGGGCGACAGGGCGGTCTCGCCGCTGGCCGCCATGCGCACGGCCGAGGCGATCTCTTCGGTGGAGCAGTCCTTGACCAGGTAGCCGCTGGCGCCGGCCCGGATGGCGGAGGTGAGCACCTCCTGGTCGGCGTGCATGGTGAGCATCACGATGCGGATCTCGGGGTGCTCGAGGCGGATCTGGCGGGTGGCCTCGACGCCGTCGACCTCGGGCATGGTGACGTCCATGAGGATGACGTCGGGACGGAGCTCGTCGGCCAGGCGGATGGCCTCGTCGCCGTCGCAGGCCTCGCCGACGACGTCGAAGCCCTGGTCGATCATCGACCGGCGGAGGCCCTCGCGCAGCATCCGATGATCGTCGGCCAGCATCAGGCGGATGCTCACGCGGATTCCCCTCGCAACTCGTTCGGAACGGGTCGGTGACGACCCGTCTGGCGCTGGAGCCTACCGGGGCTCCGGCCCCCTGATCGGCATGGCTGGCCGCTCCCTGAAGCGTTCATCCGCTCGACGCCATCGACGTCGACGGCGGCGTTCGTCGTCGGTCGACTGGATCAGGCTGCAGCGGACCCGGGTGCCACGGCCGACCTCGCTCGACAGCTCGAGCGTGGCGCCGATGCTCGACGCCCGCTCGCGCATGCCGAGGATGCCGTAGGAGTCGAGGCGCCCGGCCTTGCCGATCGGGAAGCCCTGGCCGTTGTCGGTGATCTCGAGGGCGGCCGAGCGTGCCGTTGCAGCGCCAGAGCACCCGGGCCCGGGTGGCCTCGGCGTGGCGCTCGACGTTGGTGAGCGCCTCCTGGGCGATGCGCCACATCTCGCGCTCCTGCAGGATCGGGAGCCGCGTGCTCGCGGTCGCAGAACAGCTCGACGTGACAGCTTGCTGCGGTCCTGCACCCGGGCGATGTAGGCCTCGAGCGTGGCGGCCATGTCCTGGCTGTCGGAGACGTCGGTGCGCAGGTCGTAGAGCGTGTCGCGGACCTCGCGGATGACCGATCGGACGTCGTCGCGGAGCTGCTCGAGCGACGGGCCGAGCGCCTCGCCCTGCTCGTCGCGCGCCACGATGCGGTCGAGCTCGAAGGCCAGGTAGGCGAGCGACTGGCCGATGCGGTCGTGCAGGTCGCGGGCGATGCGGGTGCGCTCCTCGTCGGCGCCGACGGTGCGCAGCCGGCCGAACCAGCGGGCGTTGTCGATGGCCAGGGCCACCGGCTCGACGAAGCCCTTGAGCAGCTCGAGGTCGCGATCGGTGAAGTGGCGTGCGCTCGGTGTGCTCGACGGCGAGCACGCCGATGATCGAGCCGCGGGCGGGCAGCACGGCGTAGAGGCCGGAGCTGGCCTTGGGGCTGAGCCCGGGACCGCCGCTCGTCGAGCAGGTCGGGGTCGCTCACCACCGTCTCGCCGGTCACGCGCGGCGCGGATCGGCGGCGGCAGGTCCTTGGTGGCCAGCTTGCGGCGGGAGCCGGACGTTCTCCCGCCGGATGACCTGCCAGCTGCCGTCGGTGTCGTCGAGGGCCAGGATGGCGGCCGAATCGAAGTCGAACAGGCCCCGCAGGCGCCCGATGGTGGTGTCGAGCACCTCGTCGAGGTCGAGCGAGGCCGGCAGGGTCTGGGTGACCCGGTGCAGCGAGAACAGCAGGGCGTTGGCGTCGGCGAGGCGGCCGAGGCGGTCGAGGGCGAGGGAGTGCTGCCGGTCGGCCTCGCCCGAGATGCGCCGGGCGTAGCCGGCGACGACGGCCACGAGGATGACGACGAGGCTCCACTCGGCCGAGAACTGGATGCGGGCGTCGCTGTGGTCGGGGACGAGCTCGACGATCGGTCGACGGCGAGCGGCCGAGACGATGCCGATGCGCAGGGCGAAGCCGAAGCCGCGGGCGAAGCCGGCCACGATCGACGGCGGTCATGAGCGAGAAGATGAACGGTGAGTCCCAGGCGCCGGTGGTGCAGACGGCGGCCACGCCGAGGGCGACCTCGACGATGACCTCGCACCAGGCTGCGCAGCGTGCCGATGTAGCGGATCGGCTGGATCGTGCGGAGCAGCGTGTAGAGCAGGATCACGGCAGCCCAGACCGCCACCGAGCAGGCGGTCGTCGTACGCGCTCGACCGCCAGGGCGAGCGACGCGAGCGGTGGTGCCCCAGCGGATGCCAGGATGGCCGGTCCGAAGGCGGCGACGCGGTCGACCGGGTCGATCAGGCCGAGGTTGTCGCTCGCCGGCGGTGCCGTCGGTGGTGGACGCGAGCGCCGAGGACGCGGTCGCGCCACGGCCGGCCCGATTCGTCAGGGTCGCGGTCGGCGGTCGTCGATTGGCGATGCAGGAGCCGCGATCTGTGTCGTCCACTACCTGCCCCTGTCGGTCGTTGTGGCGGTGCAGTTGAGGCTCCGGGCTCGGCGGCAGCGATGGTACCGTCGGCCGCCGTGCTGGTCATCGGACTCACAGGCGGGATCGGATCGGGGAAGTCGACCGTGTCGGCCGCGCTCGCCGAGCGGGGAGCCGAGGTCGTCGACGCCGACGCCATCGTCCGCGAGCTGCAGGCGCCCGGGCACGCCGGTGCTGGCGGCGATGGTCGAGCGGTTCGGGCGCCGGGATCATCGCCGCCGACGGTCAGCTCGACCGCCAGGCCGTGGCCGACATCGTGTTCGGCGACACCGACGCCCTGGCCGACCTCAACGCCATCGTGCACCCGGCCGTCGGGGCCGAGCTCGTCCGTCGGCTCGAGGACGCGTCCGGGCCGCGACGGTGTGTTGATCCTCGACGTGCCGCTGCTGGTCGAGTCCGGCCGTGACGACATGGTCGGCACGATCGTCGTCGACACCGACCCCGACATCGCGGTGGCCCGCCTGGTCGAGCACCGCGGCTTCACCGAGGCCGACGCCCGGGCCCGCATGGCCCGGCAGGCGTCTCGGGACGAGCGGCTGGCCAAGGCCGACTTCGTCATCGCCAACGGCGGCACGCTCGCGACCTGGGCCCGCAGATCCAGGCCTGCTGGGCCTGGATCCAGTCGCTTCGCCTGACCGCACAGCGCCGATCAGAGCAGGTGCAGACGTCGGGCGAGGTCGCTCTGCATGCGGTGCTGCGGGTCGAGCCGCTCGCGGACCTCCCGCCACTCGTCGAGCCGCGGGTACATGGCCGGGCAGCAGCTCGGCCCGGACCCGGCTGTCCTTGGCCAGGTAGACCCGGCCGCCGGCCTCGACGACGTGCTCGTCGAGCTGGTCGAGCAGGCGACCGAGGCCCGGGGTGCCGACCGGGATGTCGAGGCGAGGGTCCAGCCCGGGATCGGGAACGACAGCGGCCCGGGGTTGCTGGTGCCGAAGCGCTTGAGCACGGCCACGAACGAGCTGCTGCCGGTGGCGCTGAGCCGGTCGACCGTGTGGCGCACGGTCTCCTCGGCCCCGAACGGCACGACGTACTGCCACTGCAGGAACCCGCGCGATCCGTAGACCCGGTTCCAGTGGCCGAGCATGTCGAGCGGGTGGAAGAAGGCGGGGATCGTCTGCAGCTCGCCGTGGCGGGCCCTCGGCGCCTTGCGGTACCAGGCCTCGTTGAGGACCCGGATCGACAGCCGGTTGAGCAGCCCCGACGGGAAGATCGGCGGGGCGCTGGCGATGATGCCGGCGTCGTAGTCGAGGTGCGTGGCGGGGTCGCCGGGCACCTCGTCGACGGTGGCGAAGCGCCCACGGCCGAGGATCGAGCGGCCCATCGAGCGGCCCCGTGCGCTCAGGTCGATCCAGGCCACCGAGTAGTCGTAGTCGTCGTCGCCGTCCACCATGAGCGCCATGACCTCGTCGAGGTCGGCGGTGCGGTCGGTGTCGACGAGCAGGCGGCTGGTCTCGATCGGCGGGCACCGGAACGTGGCCTCGAGGATCACGCCGGTGAGGCCCATGCCGCCGGCGGTGGCCCAGAACACGTCGGCGTGCTCGGTGGGCGTGACCACCAGCTGCGAGCCGTCGGGCAGGGCGAGCGTGATGCTGAGCACGTGGCTGCACCAGGAGCCGCCCTTGTGGTGGTTCTTGCCGTGGATGTCGGCGGCGATGGCTCCGCCGACGGTCACGTACCGGGTGCCGGCGGTGACCGGCACGAAGAAGCCGCGGGGGACGAGGTCGCGCATCAGCGCGTCGATGCTGGCTCCGGCGGAGGCCCGCACGATCCCGGTGGCAGGGTCGAGGTGGAAGTCGCACACGCCGGTGGTCTCGACCACCCGGCCGCCGGCGTTCTGGGCCCCGTCGCCGTAGGCCCGGCCCGAGTCCCCGGGCGATGGCGCCCCGACCGCTCGACCCCGTCGAGCGAGTGGGCGAGGTCGAGCGTGGAGGTCGGGTTCGGCCACCAGCGCGGCAGTCGCGGCGGTGCCACCCCAGCCGCGGAGCTCCCGACGTCGGAGCGCAGGCCCCGACGGCCGGTCAGGTGCGGTAGACGGCATAGCCGTAGATGATCGCCCAGATGGCGCCCGAGATGAGGATGGCCCGGTCGGAGGTGAGGACCTCTTCGGGGTTCTCACCTCCGCCCCGTTCGAGGATCAGCCCGTACTGGAAGATGGCGATCGCGAAGGGGACGATCGAGAGCTTGAACCAGGTGGAGCCGTCGGGGCTGGTCGACCCCGACTCGAAGGCCCAGAGGCAGTAGGCGACGAGGACGACGCCGGTGGCGACCGCCCGGAGGTAGCGAAGGAAGTCTGGGGTGTAGGCGCCGAGGGTGGCCCGAACTGTCGAGGCCCGGTCGCCGAGGGCGTGCATCTCGCCCTCCCGCTTGCCGATGACGACGAGCAGGGCGCCGAAGCTGGTGACGATGAAGAACCACTCGGAGATGGGGAGGTCGGTGGCGGCCGCACCGGCGATGGCCCGCAGCACGAACCCGGCGGCCACGGTCACGATGTCGAGCACCGGCTGGCGCTTGAGCCAGAACGAGTAGGCGGTGGTGGTGACCAGGTAGGCGAGCAGCGTGATGCCCAGGTTGCGGGCCGTGGCGAACCCGATGGCGAGGGAGGAGGCGATGAGCACGGCGCCGGCGCCGTAGGCGAGGGGGATCGACACGACGCCGGAGGCGATGGGTCGGTTGCGCTTGACCGGGTGCAGGCGGTCGGACTCGACGTCTCGGGCGTCGTTGAGCAGGTAGGTGCCGCTGGCCGCCAGGCAGAACGCGACGAAGGCCAAGAGGCTGTCGCGCAGCACCGGCCACTCGTTGATGCTGCCGGCCGCGACTGGCGCCGCGAAGACCAGCACGTTCTTCGCCCACTGCTTCGGCCGCAGGGCTCGCACGAACCCGTGCACCTTGCCCTCGGGTCCTGCTGCGGGGGTGCTCGACCCCGTTCCCACCTCGGTCGCCATGCTCAACGGGCGGAGACGATGCGCCACAGCGGGCGGGGGAGGTGGCGGAGCACGACGAACATCCAGCGCACGATGGGCGGTGCCCACACGGTGGTGCTGCCCCGCTCGAGCCCGCGGGTGATCTGGGCGGCGACGACGTCGGGAGTGGTCGAGAACGGTTGCGCGTCCATCCCTGCGGTCATGCGGGTGTGCACGAACCCGGGTCGGACCACCATGACCCGTGCCCCGGTGCCGATCAGGGCGTCGCCCAGTCCCTGGGCGAACGCATCGAGGCCGGCCTTGGACGAGCCGTAGACGAAGTTGGTCTTGCGGGGCCGTTCGGCGGCGACCGACGAGAGCACCACGAGGGTGCCGTGGCCCTGGGCCCTCAGCAGGTTCGCCACCACCAGCCCCGAGGACACTGCCCCGACGTAGTTGATGCGGGCCGCGTCAGCGGCGGCCTCGGGATCGGCGTCGAACATCGCCTGGTCGCCGAGCACCCCGAACGCCAGCAGGACGAGGTCGATGTCGGTCACCCCGTCGAACACGTCGCCGATGACCTTGGCGTGCGAGGCGGTGTCGAGCGCGTCGAACGCCACGAGCTCGACCTCGGCGCCCCGGGCCCGCAGCTCGGCCGCCGGTGCCTCGGCCGCCTCCAGGTCTCGCACGGCGAGCACCACGTGGCGGCATCGGGCATCGATGAGGCGACGAACGGTGGCCAGCGCGATCTCGGAGGATCCGCCGAGAACCAGGGCGGACTGCGGGGATCCGAGGGCGTCCTGCATGCGGTCTCCAGGGTCGGGGGCGAGCGTGATGAACAGTCGACAATAGCGCCGGTGCAGTCGCGCCCCGGGTGATCGAGATGTCCTATCGTGCTGCCGGTGCCGGTGGGAACGCAGCAGGGGACGACCGGCCTCTCCCGCACCGACGGCCGCCTCGCCCCGTTCGTCTCGGGCTGGGGGGGCCCTGTGGTGGCCGCAGGGCTGAGCCTCCTCGCTTCGTTGCTGTACGCCGTGCTCGGCACCGGGTACGTCCTCGACGACTGGTTCACCCTGCGCTACGTCCAGTTCGACGGTGCCTGGGCCGCGGCCGGCCCCGAGCAGCACACGGCCCGTCCGGGGGCGGCGGTGGTGTACGCCGTCGTGTTCGGCATGGGACAGCACCCGCTGGTCGTCCTGGTGATCCAGGCGGTCATCGGCGCGGCCACCGCCGCGCTGCTCGTCGTGGTGTTCCGGGCCTACTTCCCGGCGACCCTGGCGCTCGGCGCCGCGCTTCTGTGGGTGGTGCTGCCCAACCACACGTCGCTCGAGGTCTGGGCCTCGGCCACCAACATCGCGCTGTGCGTGCTGCTCGCGGTCGCAGCGACCGCTCTGCTGCGCTCGCCGCAACGGGTCGTCCAGGGCCTGGCGCTCGTCCTGTTCGCCGCGGCCGCGCTCTGCTACGAGGCGGTGATCCCCCTGGCCGCTGTCCTGATCCTGGTCGTCCCGTGGGTCCGCCGCGGCCGTCCCGACTGGCCGCTGGTGGCGGCCGGCGCGCTCACCCAGGGTGCGGTTGCCCTCTGGATCGTGGCCCACTGGCACCCGGCCAAGCACGTGGCGTCGGGGTTCGCCGATCTGAGCCAGGTGCTCGGCGCACACTTCGGGTGGGGGATCGCCCCGGACGGCCCGGTGGCCTCGATCCTGTTGCTGGCCGGGCTCGCGGGCACCGGGGTGGCAGTGGCCCGGGTGGCGCTGCCGTCACTGCGGTCGGCCGCCGGTCCCGGCGAGCGGGCAGTGGTCACCGGCTGGACGGTCATCGTCCTCGGCACCATCCCGTTCGCGAAGTACCTCTACGTGCCGCTCGGGCGGGGGACCGGTTCAACTTCGTCTCGGCCATCGGTGGCGCGCTGGTGTGGGCCGGGCTGGTGGCGATGGTGGCCCGCTGGCGCGAGCCCCTGGCGGTGGCCGCGGTGGTCGTGGTGGTGGCGGCCGGGTGCTACGCCCGGGTCGAACGGGCCGTGCTCTGGCATCGGGCTGGTCACGACGCCGTGGCGATCCAGCAGGGCGTGCTCGACACGATCCCGGACCCCCAGGGGGTGATCGTGGTCGGACCGGCTCCCATCCAGCAGCAGAACATCGCGGCCTACCTCGACCAGTCGAACGTCGCTGCCGCGCTCCAGATCGCCTACGGCCGCCGGGACCTGGAGGCCGGGCTGTCGTTCAGTCAGGAGCAGTTCGACTCCTATCCCCCCGGGCAGCGGTTCGACATCCGCCCCGTGTCCCAACTCGAACCTGACACGACGGTCGACGCCGGCTGAGCGGGCGGCCGGTGTCAGGCGTGCGGAGCGGAGCGCAGCAGCTCCACCGGCTGGCCTGGGATGGGCGGAGCCCGCCCGCAGCGAGCGTGCGAGCGAGGGCACAGAGATCCGGTGTCAGGCGTGCGGAGCGGAGCGCAGCAGCTCCACCGGCTGGCCTGGGATGGGCGGAGCCCGCCCGCAGCGAGCGTGCGAGCGAGGGCACAGAGATCCGGTGTCAGGCGTGCGGAGCGGAGCGCAGCAGCTCCACCGGCTGGCCTGGGATGGGCGGAGCCCGCCCGCAGCGAGCGTGCGAGCGAGGGCACAGAGATCCGGTGTCAGGCGTGCGGAGCGGAGCGCAGCAGCTCCACCGGCTGGCCTGGGATGGGCGGAGCCCGCCCGCAGCGAGCGTGCGAGCGAGGGCACAGAGACTTGACTGTCACAGGGCATCGGTAGGCTCTCGACCATGCCCGAGGCCCCTGCCCGCCCCGATCCGTCGCCGGCCCAGCCGCGCACCACCACGCCGTTCCGCATGGTGTCCGACTTCGTCCCGTCGGGGGACCAGCCGGCCGCCATCGAACTGCTCTCCGAGGGCGTGAACCGGGGTGACCGGTTCCAGACCCTGCTCGGCATCACCGGTAGCGGCAAGAGCGCCACCATCGCGTGGACCATCGAGCAGGTGCAGCGCCCGACCCTGGTGATCGCCCCGAACAAGTCGCTGGCCGCCCAGCTGGCCAACGAGTTCCGAGAGTTCTTCCCCGACAACCGGGTCGAGTACTTCGTGTCGTACTACGACTACTACCAGCCCGAGGCCTACATGGCCGCCAGCGACACCTACATCGAGAAGGACAGCTCGGTCAACGACGAGATCGACCGTCTGCGCCACTCGGCCACCTCGGCGCTGCTCACCCGGCGCGACACGATCGTGGTGGCGTCGGTGTCGTGCATCTACGGCCTGGGCTCGCCCGAGGAGTACCGGGACCAGCTGCTGGTGGTCCACAGGGGCGAGGAGCACGACCAGCGGTCGATCCTCCGTCAGCTCGTCGACATGCAGTACGAGCGCAACGACCTCAACCTGGTGCGGGGCAAGTTCCGGGTGCGGGGCGACACCATCGAGGTGCACCCGGCGTACGACGAGACCGCCGTGCGCATCGAGCTGTTCGGTGACGAGATCGAGGCCATCAACGTGGTCGATCCGCTCACCGGAGAGCGGGTCGACACGCTGGACGAGCTCGTCATCTTCCCCGCCACCCACTACGTGTCGGGCGAGGCCCGCATGGCGGCGGCCATCACCCGCATCGAGGCCGAGCTGCAGGAGCGCCTGGCCCTGTTCGAGCGGGAGGGCAAGCTGCTCGAGGCCCAGCGGCTGCGCATGCGCACCCAGTACGACCTCGAGATGATGCAGGAGGTCGGGTTCTGCAACGGCATCGAGAACTACTCGGCCCCCATCGACGGTCGATCGCCGGGTGAGGCGCCCAACACCCTGCTCGACTTCTTCCCCGACGACTTCCTCGTCGTGCTCGACGAGTCCCACCAGTCGGTGCCCCAGCTGCACGGCCAGTACGAGGGCGACCGCAGCCGCAAGCAGAACCTCATCGAGTTCGGCTTCCGGCTCCCTTCGGCCGCCGACAACCGGCCGCTGCGCTTCGAGGAGTTCATGGAGCGCGTCGGCCAGGTCGTGTTCCTCTCGGCCACGCCAGGCCCGTTCGAGCTGGCCCAGTCCAGCCAGGTCGTCGAGCAGGTCGTGCGGCCGACCGGCCTGGTCGACCCGGAGATCATCGTCAAGCCCACGAAGGGCCAGATCGACGACCTGATCGAGCAGATCAACACGCGGGTCACCGGGGGAGCACGGGTGCTGGTCACCACGCTCACCAAGAAGATGTCCGAGGACCTCACCGACTACCTGCTCGAGCTGGGCGTGCGGGTGCGCTACCTGCACAGCGAGGTCGACACCATCCAGCGGATCGAGATCCTGCGCGACCTGCGGCTCGGTGAGTTCGACGTGCTCGTCGGCATCAACCTGCTCAGGGAGGGGCTCGACCTGCCCGAGGTGTCCTTGGTGGCCATCCTCGACGCCGACAAGGAAGGCTTCCTCCGCAGCGAGACCTCGCTGATCCAGACCATCGGCCGGGCCGCCCGCAACGTCGACGGCCAGGTGATCATGTACGCCGACAAGATCACCGACTCCATGCAGCGGGCGATCTCCGAGACGAATCGCCGCCGCGGCCTGCAGACGGCGTACAACCTCGAGCACGGGATCGACCCCCAGACCATCCGCAAGGCGGTCACCGACATCCTGGCCTACCTCCGCCCCTCGGAGAAGGCACCGCGGCCAGGCAAGGACGAGCGGTCCCGACGACGCGACCAGCCCCGGGTCGATCTGCACGAGCTGCCCCATGACGAGCTGGCCCGCCTCATCCTCACGCTCGAGGAGGAGATGCACGAGGCGTCGACCGACCTCCGCTTCGAGTACGCGGCCCGCCTCCGTGACGAGATCAAGGACCTGAAACGTGAGTTGCGCGAGGTGATCTGAGCCGACCACGCCGAGTGGTGCGCCTCAAGCCGCTTCGATCCGGGCCGATGGAACGGCGTGTCGTCCATGCTCTTCGCCCGCGACTCCCGTCGCTAAGGTCCCGCTCGTGCCCACCTCGACCCTCACGCAGCGCCCCGCGTCGGCGCTCGGGTGGCAGCGATGGCTTCGCCGGCCGATCAGCGCGGCCCTGATCCTCCTGCTCGTCTATGCCGGACTCTCGTTCCTGAACGATCCCCGCGGCTCGCTCGGGACCGACACGGGCGGGAAGGTGGCGACCCTCGTCGCCATGAAGGCCAACGGCGGCCTCGATCCGGACGTGGGGTACTGGGCTGCTGGCCAGGACCCCGAAGCCACGGTGCACGGTCTCTACTACACGTCCAGGATCGGCGACCGCTACCTGAACGTCACGTCGCTGCCGATGGTGTTGGCGGCGTCGCCGCTCTACGACCTAGGTGGCTACCGGTTGGCGCTGCTGCTGCCCATGCTCGGGTCGATCGCCGCGGCGTTCGCAGGCCGGGCCATCGCCCGACGGGTGGCCACGACGGGTGGATGGACCGCGTTCTGGGTGATCGGGCTGGCCTCGCCCCTCGCGATCTACGCCGTCGACTTCTGGGAGCACAGCATCGGCGTGGCCCTGATGGCCTGGGCGGCGGTGGCGCTCTACGACGCCGTGCACGACCGGCCCACCTGGTGGCGAGGGCTGGCGGCCGGCGCGGCGTTCGGTGCCGCGTTCAGCATGCGCACCGAGGCCCTGGTCTATGGGTTCGCCATGGTGGCGGTCACCTGCCTGGTGCTGCTGGTCGCCCGACGCAACCTGGCCGGTGCGGCCCTCACCGGCGCCACGGCCGTGGTGGGCATCGTCGCGCTGTTCCTCGCCAACGCCGTGCTCGAGATCGGGGTGCTCGGCTCCACGTTCCGATCGGGCCGGACCAGCGGTGCGGCGGGAGCGGGGGGAGGCGTAGGAGGGCTCCGCATCAAGGAGGCCCTGGTCACGTCGTTCTCGCCGATGCCGTCGGTCGACGTCGAGTCCTTCCTGCTCGGCATCGGACTGACATTGGCCCTGGGCTACCTGGTCTGGTGCTCGTGGAAGCGCCGTGAGCGGACGCTGGCGGTCGTGGCCGCCGCCCTGATCGGCTTCATCTACGTCTACCGGTTCAGCACCGGACTCGGGTTCGTCCCCGGGCTCGTGGCCGCCACGCCGTTGGCCGTGGCCGGCGTGGTGCTCGGATGGAGCCGGGCCCGAGCCCGGCTGTTCCTGGCCTTCGCCCTGGTGCCCCTGCCGCTGGTGTTCTTCTTCCAGTTCCCAGGTGGGGCCGCGCCGCAGTGGGCCGGTCGCTACATCCTCACCACCGGCACGATCCTCGCCTCGGTCGGGGTCGCCTGCCTGCCCCGGCTCGAGCAGTGGGTGCGCCGCTTCCTCCTCGCGCTGTCAGTGGCGGTGACGGTGTTCGGTCTGATGTGGCTGTCGGTGCGCAGCCACGACGTGGCCACCGCGGCCGACGTGCTCGAAGGTCGGCCGGAGGCCGTGCTGATCCAGCCGCAGGGTTTCATCCCGCGAGAGTTCGGCGCCACCTACGGACGCAAGCAGTGGCTGTCGACCGGAGGCCCGAAGGACCTGGCGTTCGCCGCGCAGGTCGCGGCCGAGTCGGGTGCGGACTCGTTCGCGCTGGTCGACATGGACACCCGACGCGACCCGATGGAGTTCGACGGCTGGATCCGGGGGAGCTCCGAGCTCGTACCGCTCGGCTACGCGGACTTCCGCGTCACCACCTACACCCGGGCGGCCGCCTCGTGAGCGCATCGTTCCACGAGGGCGACGAGCTGCCACCGCAGATCTCCGTCGTCATCCCCGTGTTCAACGAGGAGGAGAACCTCGACGAGCTCCACGGTCGCCTGATCTCGGTCCTCGACGCGACGGGGTCGACCTACGAGATCGTGTTCGTCGACGACGGCAGCAAGGACCGCAGCGTCGCCATGATCAAGGCGTTCCACGAGGCCGACGCCCGCGTGCGGCTGATCCGACTCTCCCGGAACTTCGGTCATCAGGCCGCGTTGAACGCGGGGCTCGACAACGCCCGTGGCGACGCCGTCGTCCTGATGGACGCCGATCTCCAGGACCCGCCCGAGCTGCTCACGGCCTTCATCGAACGCTGGCGGGCCGGCGCCGAGGTGGTCTACGGCGTGCGGGAGCACCGCGAGGGGAGCGTCCTCAAGCGGAGCGCCTACCACGTCTTCTACCGCCTCTACCGTGCGTTGGCCGACATCGACGTCCCCCTCGATGCCGGCGACTTCTGCCTGCTGGACCGACAGGTCGCCGACGCGATCCGCGACCTGCCGGAGCGTCAGCGGTTCCTCCGAGGGCTGCGCAGCTGGGTCGGCTTCGAGCAGGAAGGGGTGCCGTTCGATCGACCGGAGCGGTTCGCCGGCGAGGCCAAGTACACGATGAGCGGGCTCGTGAAGCTGGCGTTCGACGGACTGTTCTCGTTCTCGGTGATCCCGCTGCGGCTCTCGTCGATGCTCGGGTTCGGCGTCGCCATCGCCGGTGTCGTCTACGTGGGGTTCGCGGTCATCGCCCGCATCCTGAGCGGCAGCGTGCCCGCCGGGTGGACGTCGATCGTGGCGATCATCCTGGTGCTCGGCGGCGTGCAGCTCATCATGATCGGCATCGTGGGCGAGTACCTGGCCAGGGTGTACTCAGAGGCCAAGGAACGCCCGTCGTACATCATCCGCGACCGGGGGAGCTGAGCCCGGTGGACACCGCCCTGCACGAGCACCTCGTCATCATGGGACAGCGCCACTGGTGGTATCGCGCCCGGCGCACCATCGTCAGCGCCGTCATGCGCGCGCACCTGGCCCCCAACGACCACCGTCAGGTGCTCGAGGTCGGCGCCGGAACCGGGTCGGTCACCGTGATCCTCGGTGAGTTCGGCGCCGTGACCGCGGTCGAACCCCATCCCGCGGCGCTGGCTGCCTGCCGGGCGGCCGCCCCGTTCGCCAACGTGTGCCGAGGCGACATCGAGACGTTGGGCGAGATGCCCGAGGTGCGGGGCCGCCGCTTCGACGTCGTCGCCGCGTTCGACGTGATCGAGCACCTGCAGGATGATGTCGACGCGCTGCGCCGGCTGCGTCCACTCATCGCCGAGGGCGGGCAGCTCGTGCTCACCGTTCCCGCGCTCGAGCTGCTCTGGGGCGGACACGACGATGTCAACGGCCACTTCCGCCGCTACTCGCGTCCTCAGCTGGAGCGCCACCTGCGTCTGGCGGGCTACGAGGTCGACTACGTGTCGTACTTCAGTGCCCTGCTCTTCCCGGTGGTGGCGGCGGTGCGCATCGGTCGGCGCCTCGTCCGCGAGGAGGCACCGGAACCGAACTCCGACTTCAAGCTCTCCAGCCGACCGGTGAACGGCCTGCTCACGTGGCTCTTCGCCCTCGAGGCCCGGGTGCTGGACCGCCATCGGCTGCCGATCGGGTCATCACTCGTCGCGGTGGCCCGCCCCGTCCGACCGGTCTGACCGGTCGGTCAGGCGCCGTCGTCGCAGGCGCTGATCGTCCGGGTGTCGAGGTCGTAGCAGGAGGCTCCTTCGGGAGCGGGGGACTCCTCGACGTCGGGTTCGATCCAGAACTCGACCCGGTCGCCGCGGCGAAACCACAGGGCGTCGGACAGGTTGGACCCGGCGGGGAACTCCATGACGCCGCGATCCGCGGCTGGCGTCGGCACGATCACGATCGGCCCCGAGCCCGTGGGGATGTCCTTGGTCACCTGATCGAGCAAGGCCTGACCCTGGTCGGCGGCATGGCGGAACGCCTGCACGTCGGGCACGTTCATGAGGAGGAGGAACACCACCGAGCCGCCGGCGAGGGCGAGCCCCACCGGCGCGGGGCTGAGGTCGACGATCCAGGAGAGGAGCGCCCCCAGGAGCACCGCGGTGCCCAACCCCACCACGCCGTTGGCCCGGTCGAAGAACCCGTCGGTGGCGATCGGCCAGTTGGTCAGGAAGAACGGCAACCAGCCGGCCAGCAGCAGCACGGTGCCGGCCAGCACGACCTGTCGGTAGCGGTCCCGGCCGGGATACCGCAGCACGACCATGAGGGTGAGTCCGATGACGATGGCGGCCGGGGCCAGTCGCGCGACCTGACCCGATTCGAAGATGCCGGTGCCGAACTGCGAGCTCATCAGCCGGTCCAGCCCACCCACATGGGTCCCCCCGCTGCGCTTCGGCGAGACCGCGAACAGGTAGGCGGCTGACGCGACGACGGTCGCACCCACGGCCGCGCCGACCCGCCACCGCCGGGCCAGGTCGGTCACGGTCCACGCAGCCACCGCCAGCAGGGCGAGGCCGAAGACGCCCTCGTAGGTGAGCGTGGCCGCGGCCAGCAGCAGGGCGGCGAGCACGGGCCGTCCGCGGAGGAGCAGCAGCACGCCCAGCAGCAACAGGACGACGGCCAACGGGTAGGTCGCGACGGCGAACCACAGGCGGGTCGACCCCCGGTTCGGGAGCACCGCGTAGATCGCGGCGATCCAGATCCGCGAGATCGGTGCGCCACAGCCGCTCGGTGACGAGGAACACGAGCACGCCCAGGACACCGCAGGTCACCGCCAGCGTCAGCGCGTGGAGGACAGGGTTGGTGCCGAAGATGCCATAGGTGACGAGGTAGTAGATCGCGGCGCCGGGCCGGCCGGGTTTGCTGGTGGCGGTGGTCCACAGCTCGCTCCACCGATACGCCGCATCCCCGTGTGCGAAGCCGTCGGCCAGCCACCAGTCGTCGTGCATCAGCCGGGCGCCGCCGAAGGCCCAGACCAGGCTCGGCAGGGCGCTGACCACGGCGAGGACTGCGAGGAAGGCTCGGCGCCAGCCGCCGCCCGGCTCGATCCGCGCCACGAACGGATGCCGGGAGGGACGAGAGCGGGTGCTGGGGGACTGGGGCGCGGTCGCCATGGGGGGCATCTTCTCAGGAGTCGGTGGCGGTCTCGGTGGACCTATCGGCCGCGGTCCGCAGTTCGTCAGCGAAACACGTGTTCGAGTTGGGGGACGCCGGTAGGCTTTGCGCCGTGGCCGACACCATCACCATCCGCGGGGCCCGAGAGCACAACCTGCGCAACATCTCGCTCGAGCTCCCACGCGACAAGCTCATCGTGTTCACGGGTCTCTCGGGCTCCGGAAAGTCCTCCCTGGCGTTCGACACCATCTACGCCGAGGGCCAGCGCCGCTACGTCGAGTCGCTCTCGGCCTACGCCCGCCAGTTCCTCGGCCAGATGGACAAGCCCGACGTCGACTTCATCGAAGGGCTGTCGCCGGCCATCTCCATCGACCAGAAGAGCGCCTCGCGCAACCCCCGCTCGACCGTCGGCACCATCACCGAGGTCTACGACTACCTCCGCCTGCTCTACGCCCGCATCGGCATCCCGCACTGCCCGGTCGACGGCACGGCCATCACCCGCCAGACGCCCCAGCAGATCGTCGACCGCATCCTGCTGCTGCCCGAGGGCACCCGCTTCGAGGTGCTGGCACCGGTGGTGCGGGGCCGCAAGGGCACCTACGACACGCTCCTCGCCGACCTCGCCACCCAGGGCTTCGCCCGGGCCCGGGTCGACGGAGAGCTCCACGAGCTCACCGACAAGGTCGAGCTGGCCCGCTACGAGCAGCACACCATCGAGGTCATCGTCGACCGGCTCGTCAAGCGGGAGGGCATCGACCGTCGCCTGACCGATTCGCTCGAGACCGCGCTGCGCCTCGCGGACGGCGTCGCCGAGATCCACATCGTCCCCAGGGGCGACGAGGCCGAGACCGAGACGCTCACCTTCAGCCAGCACCTGGCCTGCCCCAAGTGCGGTCGCTCCTACGAGGAGCTGGCTCCCCGCAACTTCTCGTTCAACTCGCCCTACGGCGCGTGCGAGCACTGCGACGGTCTCGGCACCCGGTTCGAGGTCGATCCCGAGCTCATCGTCCCCAACCCGGCGCTCACCGTCGGCGAAGGGGCCATCGCGCCGTGGGGCGGCGGGCGCACGCAGTACTTCTCCCGCCTGCTCGAATCGGTCTGCGCCGACAACGACATCCCCTACGACGTGGCCTGGGAGAAGCTGCCCAAGCCCAAGCAGAAGCTGCTGCTCTACGGCGTCACCGGCCGGGTGAAGGTGCAGTACAAGAACCGCTACGGCCGCAGCCGCAGCTACGACGCCAAGTTCGAGGGCATCGTCCCCTACCTGCAGCGCCGGCACTCCGAGGCCGAGAGCGACGCCCAGCGCGAGCAGATCGAGGGCTACATGCGCGAGGTGCCGTGCCCCGAGTGCGGCGGCGCCCGGCTCAAGCCGCTGTCGCTGGCCGTCACCATCGACGGCAACAGCATCGCCGACATCTCGCTCATGTCGATCCGTGACGCGGCCGAGACGCTCGAGGCGCTCACCCTGTCCGAGCGCGACCACATGATCGCCGATCGCGTGGTGAAGGAGATCAACGCCCGGATGGGTTTCCTGCTCGACGTCGGGCTCGATTACCTCAACCTCTCGCGCTCGGCGGCCACCCTCGCCGGTGGCGAGGCGCAGCGCATCCGCCTGGCCTCGCAGATCGGCAGCGGCCTGGTCGGGGTGCTCTACGTGCTCGACGAGCCGTCGATCGGCCTGCACCAGCGAGACAACCGCCGACTGATCGAGACGCTCGAGCGCCTCCGCGACCTCGGCAACACGGTGCTGGTCGTCGAGCACGACGAGGACACCATCCGGGTCTGCGACCACGTGGTCGACATCGGTCCCGGCGCCGGCGAGCACGGGGGCGGCATCGTCTACGAGGGCTCGGTGAAGGGGCTGCTCCGGTCGAAGGCCTCGGTCACCGGGCAGTACCTGTCGGGCAAGCGCTCCATCCCGATCCCCGCGTTGCGCCGCAAGCCGGCCGACGAGTCGCTCGTCGTGCGGGGGGCCCGCCAGAACAACCTGAAGGGCATCGACGTCGAGTTCCCGCTCGGCTGCTTCACCGCGGTCACCGGGGTGTCGGGGTCCGGGCAAGTCCACCCTCGTCAACGACATCCTCTACCGGTCGCTGATGCAGCGGATCTACGGCTCGAAGGTGCCGCCGGGCCTGCACACCACCGTCGAGGGGCTCGACCACATCGACAAGGTCATCAACATCGACCAGTCACCCATCGGGCGCACGCCCCGGTCGAACCCGGCCACCTACACCGGCGTCTTCGACCACGTGCGCAAGCTGTTCGCCCAGACCCAGGAGGCCAAGGTCCGGGGCTACCTGCCCGGGCGGTTCTCGTTCAACGTCAACGGCGGCCGCTGCGAGGCCTGCGCCGGCGACGGCACGATCAAGATCGAGATGCACTTCCTGCCCGACGTGTACGTGCCGTGCGAGGTGTGCAAGGGCGCCCGCTACAACCGCGACACCCTCGACATCACGTTCAAGGGCAAGAACATCTCCGACGTGCTCGACCTGTCCTGCGAGGAAGCGCTCGAGTTCTTCGGCAACCAGCCGGCCATCGCCCGCCACATGCAGACCATCGTCGACGTCGGTCTGGGCTACGTCCGGTTGGGTCAGCCGGCGCCCACGTTGTCGGGTGGCGAGGCCCAGCGGGTCAAGCTGGCCAGCGAGCTGGCCAAGCGCTCCACCGGCCACACCATCTACATCCTCGACGAGCCGACCACCGGTCTGCACTTCGAAGACATCCGCAAACTCCTCACAGTGCTCAGTCGACTTGTCGATCAAGGGAATACGGTTCTGGTGATCGAGCACAACCTCGATGTCATCAAGACCGCGGACTGGATCATCGATTTGGGCCCCGAGGGGGGCAACGGAGGAGGCACGGTCGTGGTGGAAGGCACCCCGGAGCTCGTGGCGAAGACGCCGGAGAGCCACACCGGCCAGTTCCTCGCGCCCCTGCTCGACGCCAGCTGATCCGTGCGTCGCGCTGCTCGCCCGCTGCTGTACGGCGGCATCATCGCCGCCGTCGTCGGCCTGTCGATGTACCACGCGGCCGGACATCGCCGACCCGCCGTACTCGTACCACGGGCACCTTCCGCTTCGGCTGGTCGATCGTCTACATCGCGATGCTGGTCGTCACCGCCTACGGCATGGGGCTGCCCGAGCTGCCGCGATCGCCCCGCCAGGCGGCGCTCACGTCGGCGCCGTCGGCGGCGGTCTCGGCACCGGCGATCGGCATCTCGTTGCTGCAGCTGTTCATCGGCGATGCCCTGCTGCCCCGATTCGTGGTGCTCGGCGCCGCCATCCTGCTCGTGCCCTGGTACCTGCTCTGTGCCGCGTCTGGCCACCGACGGCCGGCATCGAGGCAGCCGGCCGCGACCGGGTCCTCGTGGTGAGCGACACGGCGAGCTCGTCGGTCCTGCGCGAGGAGGTCGCCCGCAGCGCCGAGCGGCCGGCGCGGCTCATGTCGGTCGTGTCGGGTCGACGCACGTCGCCGCCGTCGGGTGACGGCGAGCAGCCGCTGGTCGAGCTGGCCGAGCGCGAGCCGCGCCGGCGTGCTGGTGCTCGACCGCGAGGCCCAGGCCGCGGCGCCGATCGTGGCCCAGGCCGCCGAGTTGCACCAGCAGGGCGTCCGGGTGCGCACGCTCTCGCTGTTCTACGAGGAGTGGCTCGGCATGCTGCCGCGTCTCCGAGCTCGAACGGGTGTCGCTGATGTTCGACATCGGCGAGGTGCACCGCGGGCGCGTACGGGCGCTTCAAGCGGGTCATCGATCTCGTGCTCGGCGTCCTGGCCTGCTGGTGCTGGCTGCTCGCCATCCCGTTCGTGTTCCTCGGCGATCTCGTCGCCAACCGCGGCACGCTGTTCTACAGCCAGATCCGCGTCGGCAAGAACGGCAAGCTGTTCCGCATCCTCAAGTTCCGCACCATGCGGGCCGCGCCGGAAGGCGCGCCAACGAGTGGACCGCCGAGAACGATCCCCGCATCACGCCGTTCGGCCGCGCTGCTGCGCGTGTCAGCACCTCGACGAGCTGCCCCAGGTGGTCAACATCATCAAGGGCGACCTGGCGGTGGTCGGCCCGCGTCCCGAGCAGCCGCACTACGTCGAGGAGCTGCGCGAGAAGCTGCCCGTTCTACGACCTGCGCCATCTCGTCCGACCCGGGCTCACCGGATGGGCCCAGGTGAAGTACGGCTACGCCGGCGACGAGAGCGATGCCATGGAGAAGCTGCAGTACGAGTTCTACTACCTGCGTCGCCAGAGCCTCTCGCTCGACATCCGCATCATCGGCCGCACGATCCGCAGCGTGCTGGGCCGAGGGGGCCGGTGACCGATCCCGCGCCCCTGGTTTCGGTCGTGATCCCGGCGCTCAACGAGGAGGCCGACATCGCCGGGTGCATCGAAGCCATCGGGGCCCAGGACTATCCCCTCGACCGCATCGAGATCATCGTGGTCGACGGTTGCTCGGACGACCGCACGCGGGAGGTCGCGGCGGCGGCCGCGTCCGAGCTCGGCCTGGCCGCGGTCTCGATCCTCGAGAACCCCCGCCGCCGCACCTCGACGTCCCTCAACGTCGGGCTCCAGGCAGCTCAGGGCGACTACCTGGTCAGGGTCGACGCCCGATCGCGCATCCCCTCGTCGTACGTGCGCACCTGCATCGGGCTTCTGGCCACCGACCCCACCGTGGGGGTCGTGGGCGGGGCCCAGCGGCCGTGGCCGCGGTCCACCGGGCTGGTCGATCGCGGCATCGCCCGGGCGCTCGACAACCGGCTGGCCACGGGATTGAGCCGATACCGCCGTTCGGCGACCTCGGGCCCGGCCGACACCGTCTGGATGGGCGTCTTCCGCACCGCCGAGCTGCAGGCCCTGGGTGGTTGGGACGACTCGGTCGCCCTCAACGAGGACTTCGACCTCAACACACGGTTTCGCGAGTCGGGCCAGCTCGTGTGGTTCGCGGGTGGACTCGAGTCGGGCTACCTCCCGCGCACCGACTTCCGCCGACTGGCTCGGCAGTACTACTTCTTCGGCCGCGTGAAGGGCACGTGGTGGCTGCGCGGCACGCGACCGACGCCCCGGCAGGCCGGGCTGATGGCCGTGCCCCCGCTCCTCGGGTTGGTCTGGTGGCAGGCGATCCGTCGCCTCGGTCCGGTGGGCGCTCTGCTCGCCCCAGCCGCGTTCGTCGCGCTCGACGTGGCCGGCGGGTCGCGATCGGCAACATCGGGGGAGCGCCTGGTGGCCTCCGCGGCCATGGCCGTCTACACGGCGGCGTGGTGGCTCGGCGTCGTCGCCGGAGCGGTTGGCGAACTGTTCGGCATCGAGCACCAGCACGGGGTCGACGTGTGAGCGGCCAACGGGTCCGGTTCAGTCCCGACATCTTCCGGATCGAGCGGTTCGGTGGGGTGTCGCGCTACTACATCGAGCTCTACCGGGGCCTGCAGGCGCGGGGGCATCCGTGCAGCATCGACGCTCCTCTGCACATCAACGCCTACCTCGGCGGCGACGGGTCGACGAGATCGGTCGGGGGCATCGACGTCGAGTGGTTCCGGCCGATTCGCCTCCGACAGGCGCTCACCAAGGCGGTCGACACCAGCTGGGAGTCGCTCGCACGCCGTCGCTCGGCGGGCGACGGAATCGACCACCTCACCTACTTCCGGCGCCGGCCTCCCGAGGTGCCAAGGCTGGTCACCACGGTCTACGACATGGTGCACGAGCGGATCCCGGGAACGGCCGGGCCGCGTGATCACACCATCGAGGCCAAGCGGGCCACGTGCGAGGCCGCGTCGCTGGTGCTGGCGATCTCCGACCGCACGCGCACCGACCTCCTCGAGCGCTACCGGCTCGATCCCGATCGGGTGGTCACGACGCACCTCGGCGTGCGTCGCATCGAGCCCCGCGTCGACGTGCCGTGGATCGATGGCTCGCCCTTCGTGCTCTACGTCGGGGGGCGGAAGGGCTACAAGAACTTCCTCGCCTTCGCTCGGGCGCTCGCGAGGGTGCCCGCCGCGGCCGAGTGCCGGCTCGTCTGCTTCGGTGGTGGGCCGTTCGATGCCGAGGAGCTGCAGGTGTTGGCCGACCGCCGCCTCGCCGGCCGCACCCGGCAGGTATCAGGCGACGATGCCACGCTCGCTGCCGCCTACGGGGCTGCGTCGGCCCTGATCTACCCGTCGCTCTACGAGGGTTTCGGGCTGCCCCCGCTCGAAGCGATGGTGCACGGCTGCCCGGTGGCGGCCGCCGATGCCGGCTCGGTGCCCGAGATCGTGGGCCCGGCCGCGGCGTTGTTCGATCCCGAGGACGAGGATGCCATGGCCCACGTCATCGAGCAGGTGCTGGTCGACGACGAGCTGCGGCGCCGGCTCGTCGATGCCGGCCACGATCGAGCGGTGCGGTTCACGTGGGAGGCCATGGTCGACGCGACACTGGGCGCCTATCGACGAGTCGGACTGCGAACAGGAGCGCGAGGGTGAAGACGGACGAGGCGATCCTGCAGCTGCGGAGCGATCCGGCGAATCGGGCGCTCATCGAGGACCTCTTCCTCGACGAGGACTCGGCCGCAGCCGCGCGCCGGTTCGCCGTGTCGGCCGAGTTCGTCGAGGTCGTCGAGCGACTCGGTCCGCGGCTGCAGGGCGCGACGGTGCTCGATCTGGGCGCGGGCACGGGCGTGGCGTCGGCCGCGCTGATCGGTGCCGGCGCGGCGGCGGTCGTCGCAGCCGAGCCGGATCGCAGCGAGGTCGTGGGATCGGGGTGCCTCCGACGGGTCGTGGACGGGCTCCCGGTCAGCATCGTCGCCTCCTTCGGAGAGGCCCTGCCGCTCGCCGATGCCTCCGTCGACGTCGTGTACTGCCGCCAGGTCCTGCACCACACGTCCGACCTCGATGGCACGCTCCGGGAATGCGCCCGGGTGCTGGTGCCCGGCGGTGTGTTCATCGCCTGTCGTGAGCACGTCGTCGACGACGGCGTGCAGCTGGCGCAGTTCCTGGCCGAGCATCCCGTCCATCAGCTCGCGGGAGGGGAGCACGCGTACTCGCTGCCGGCGTACGTCGCCGCCATCCAGGGCGCCGGCCTGCAGCTGACCGACGAGCTCGGCCCCTGGGACTCGGTCATCAACGCCTATCCGACCGTCACCACCACGGCTGATCTGTCCCGCGTGCCGCAGGTCGTCCTGGGCCGACGGTTCGGGCGGGTCGGCGCGGTCGCCGGGTCGCTGCCGGGGATCCGTCAGCTCGCGTGGACCCGGCTCAACCGGGCCAAGCCGGGTCGCTTCTACTCGTTCGTCGCCACCAGGCCCTGATCGACCGACGCGGCGCGGCCCCAGCGGGTCACCCAACGCGAGAACTCGTCGGCTGCCGCGTCGCGGCGGAAGATCCCACGCATGATGATCCAGGACGGCACGAGCAGGCAGGCGATCTGGGTCACGACGGTGGCGATGATCGGGCCCTCGATCCCGATGTGCTGCACGAGCACGATCGAGAGCGCCAGGTTGCTGATGGCCATGGCCGACGCCGCAACCACCTGGAAGCGCAGCACCCCGGTGCCGTTGAAGAAGGCTGCCAGCGCCATGCTCACTGCGTTGACGATGGCCCATGCGGCGATGCCGATGATGAGCCCCAGCGGCGGATGCACCTGCGGACCGACCCATCGGTCGATGATCGGCTGGGTCAGTGGGATCAGTATGAGGGTGGGAGGAACGGTCAACACGAGGCTTATGCCCATCGAGCGGCGGAACGTGCGGTGCACCCAGTCCAGGTCCCCTCTCGCCACGGCCTCGCCGTATGCCGGCCAGAGCGGCGTGACGATCAGCGCGACCAACGTCGGGGCGAGCATGAACAGGCGGAACGGGATGGCGTAGTCGGCCACGGCGTCGGCACCGATGAAGTGGGAGATCACCAGGGTGTCGGACTGGTAGCCGACGGCCACCGCGGTGGCGAGGATGAAGAACAGGAAGCCGTGGTGGAGCACGCGCCGCGAGGTCGCGGCCTTGACCATGCTCGGCCGCGGGCGTAGGTGGGGCCGGGTGAAGCCGAAGAGCACGACCGAGCCCAGGAGGAAGGCGACCGGGGGGCCGCCGAGCATCGCCAGAACCAGCACGGCCAGCCCGGCGTGGGTCGCGGTCGCCACGATGACGCCGAGTATCGACAGCACGCTCCCGGCGCCGATCCACAGGTTCGTGATCCATCCTTCCTGGTAGGCGAGGTGCACCGTCTGGGCCACGCCCACCGGCATGCTCACGAGGACGCACACGACGAAGGCCACGACGGCCGGTCCGGTCTGGGCCGCGGTCGGACCGGTGACGTTCAGCAGGACGGCCCAGTCGACGTGGGGGTAGATCACGAAGAAGACGGCGCCGATCACCGCGGCCAGGGCGCAGAGCGTGAAGAACGCGGTCGAGATGGCCTCATGGGCGAGTCGCTCGTCGTCGCGGCCGTGCGCGTCGGCGACCACGTTGAGCAGGCCGTTGCCGATGCCGAGATCGGCGAAGCCCACCAACGCGACCGCGGTGACGAGCAGCAGCCAGAGGCCGAGGCCGTCGGATGACGTCTCGTCGGCGACGAAGCGCACGGCGACGAACAGCGTGACGATCGCCAGCACGCGGGCCAGCACGCTGGCCGCGGTCGCCAGGCCCGCCCGGCGATAGCGCTCACGGGCCCGGTTGCCGGCGTCGGAGCTGTCGAAGCTCTTGCCGCTGACCAGCGCCACGGCGTGCCGGCCCCGCGCGAACAGCGTCATCGTCGCCACGTGGCCCGTTCGCCCAGCAGCTTGCGCCGCAGCGGGCGGGTGAATCGCAGCGCGTGCGCCGCGTAGCTGCGGGGCCGGGCCATCCGGTGCAGCAGGTCGCGTGCCGGTCCGATGTGGCCGTCGGCATCGACCTTCAGCGAGGCGTAGGCGATCGAGTGATAGTGGCGCCAGTCGTCGACGATGGCCGCGTTCTGCTGGGCTTCGGTGCCGGTGAACGCCGCCGATCGGCCGCCGACGTGGGAGTAGTCGTGCCGTTGGTGGATGGCCCACACGAGGTCGGTGGCGTCGATGACATCCGCCCCGAGCTCGGCCGCCTTCCAGATCAGCCAGGGGTCGTAGCCCGGTCGTCCGATGGCGAACGGTGGCAGCTCGGTGAACAGGCCGCGGGTGAACATGAAGTAGTCGATCCAGTTGGCCGGCTTGCGCTCGCCCTCGGTCTCGGCCCGTCGGACGAGCCCGGCCTGCCAGCCCGGATCGAACGCCAGGGGTGTCGGCTGCTCGATGTCGGTGCGCCGCCCGACGAGGTACGCCTGACGCGGGTGGGCGCCCACGATCGCCGCGGCGTCGTTCAGCCGGTCCGTGAACATCACGTCGGCGTTCGCCCAGCACACGACCGGGTTCGACGCGAGCTCCTGGCCGCGGAGGAACATGTCGCTCAGCAGCGGGGTGCCCTGCTCGGTGACGGCGACGTCGGGTACGTGGCGCAGGCCGAGCGCGTCGCAGATCTCCGCGGTGCCCTCGTCGCGCCCGAACAGGATGATCTCGGGCCGCGGGTCGAGCCGGGTCCAGCTGGTGACGGCGTTGGTCTGGATGACGTCGAAGATGCCGCTGAAGCGCTTCGGAGTCGACAGGAGCGTCAGCATGGAGGAGTCGAGACGACCTACCCGCTCAGTGCGCGTGGGCGACGGCGCGCTCGTGCTGATCGGCGTCGGTGCCGTGCTCGAGGAACCAGCGGTAGACCGACGAGATGCCTTCGCGGAGCTCGATCTGGTGGTGCCAGCCGAGATCGTGGAGGCGGGTGACGTCGAGCAGCTTGCGGGGGGTGCCGTCCGGCTTCGACGTGTCGAAGGCGAGCTCGGCCTCGGGGTGCACCACGTCGCGGACCATCTCGGCCAGTTCCCGGATGCTGAGGTCGACGCCGGTGCCGACGTTGATGTGCAACTCGTCCTCGTAGTTGTCCATGAGGAACATGCAGGCGTCGGCGAGGTCGTCGACGTGCAGGAACTCGCGCTGGGGGCTCCCGGTGCCCCAGATCTCCACCTCGGTGCGGCCTTCGGCCTTGGCGTCGTGGAACTTGCGGATCAGCGCCGGCAGCACGTGGCTCGAGGTCAGGTCGAAGTTGTCGTTCGGGCCGTAGAGGTTGGTCGGCATGGCGGAGATGAAGTTGCACCCGTACTGGCGTCGGTAGCTCTGGCACAGCTTGATGCCGGCGATCTTGGCCAGGGCGTAGGACTCGTTGGTCGGCTCGAGCGGCCCGGTGAGCAGCTCCTCCTCGGTGATCGGCTGGCGCGCCTCACGGGGGTAGATGCACGAGCTGCCCAGGTAGAGCAGCTTGGTCACGTCGAACTGGTGGCTGGCCTGCACCACCGTGGCGTGGATCATCATGTTGTCGTAGAGGAACTCGGCCGGCCGGGTCGAGTTGGCCATGATGCCGCCGACCGTGCCGGCCACGAGGTACACGTACTCCGGTCGGTTCGCCCGGAACCAGTAGTTCACCGCCGCCTGGTCACGGAGATCGAGGTGGTCGCGGTCGGCGGTGAGCAGGTTCGAGTAGCCGAGCGCGTGCAGACGGCGGACGATGGCCGAGCCGACCAGGCCACGGTGCCCGGCCACGAAGATTCGGGCGTCATTGGGGAGTGCGGTCACGAGTCCCTCCATGGCCGGTGTCGGGCGAGCGTACCTGCCTACTATCGGCCGCCTGTGGACCCATGTTGAGGGGGCAGGGTGCCAGACGTCAGGTGATGGCGAGCATCCGGTCGAGCGCCACCCTGGCCCACTCCGTGGTGTCCGGGTCGACGGTGATCTTGTTGACGACATTGCCCTCGACGAGGTTCTCGAGCACCCAGGCCAGGTGGGGCGCATCGATGCGGAACATCGTCGAACACGGGCAGATGAGCGGGTCGAGCGAGACGATCGTCTTGTCCGGCGTCTCGTTGGCCAGTCGCTGCACGAGGTGGATCTCGGTGGCGACGGCGATGGTCGATCCGACCGGTGCCGCCTCGACCGCCTTGATGATGAAGTCGGTCGATCCGACCTGATCGGCCACCGAGCACAGCTCGTGGGAGCACTCGGGGTGGGCGATCACGATGCCGTCGGGGTGCTCGGCCCGGAACGCCTCGACGTGGGTCGGCTGGAAACGCTGGTGCACGGAGCAGTGGCCCTTCCAGAGCAGGAACCTCGACTCCTTGACCTCCACGTCGGTCAACCCGCCGAGCTCGAATCGGGGGTTCCACACCCGCATGTCGTCCTCGGTGAAGCCCATGGCATGGCCGGTGTTGCGGCCGAGGTGCTGGTCGGGGAAGAACAGCACCTGACGACCACCGGCGCCGAAGGTTCCCTTCTCGTCGGCCTCCGCCCGGGAGCGGAAGGCCCACTCGAGCACGGCTCTGGCGTTGGTCGAGGTGCAGACCGCCCCGCCGTGCTCGCCGACGAACGCCTTCAGCGACGCCGAGGAGTTCATGTAGGTGATGGGGACGAGCTGCTCGAGGTCGGTGACCCGGCCGAGGGCCTCCCACGCCTCCTCGACCTGGTCGAGGTCGGCCATGTCGGCCATCGAGCAGCCGGCATTGAGGTCGGGGAGCACCACATGCTGGTGGTCCCCGGTGAGGATGTCGGCCGACTCGGCCATGAAGTGCACGCCGCAGAAGACGATGTACTCGGCGTCGGGTCGCTCCTGGGCCAGCACCGAGAGCCGGTAGGAATCACCCCGGGCATCGGCCCAGCGCATGACCTCGTCACGCTGGTAGTGGTGGCCGAGGATGAAGAGCCGGTCGCCGAGGGTGGCCCGCGGCAGAGGCGATCCACGCCTCGAGGTCGTCTTCGGACGCATCGGTGTAGCGCTCGGGGAGCGGGGCTTGGAGTCGCAGCATGTTGTGGGTGGACCTCCGGTGAGGAGGCTCCGATTGTGACCGGTGGGGACAGCCTGGTCGCCGCGCCACGGGGATGTCGGTCTCGGAGCCGATATGTCGCCGGATACCAGGCCGGCAGTGGGTTGACTCTAGTGGGTGCAGCACCGCAACCGCCGGAAATCATCCCGAACCGTCCCGCGGATCTGTCGGTCAGGCGCCCACCACCAGCCGGCGCATGGGCACGAGTCGGGGTCGGTGCACCTCGCCGTCGCCGGACTCGGCCGCGGCCGCCCGGGTGAGATCGGTGCAGAGCTCGTAGCTGAGGTCGCCCTCGTCGCAGCCGCCGAGGATGAGCACCAGGTCGTCGGGTCGTTCGGCTGCCACCTGCTGGAGCTGGTCGACCGACACGAGGTTGTAGGGGTGCAGATCGGTGTTGTAGGTGATCCACGCATCGGCACGGAAGGGCTGGCCGACCGTGGCCAGATCCGTCTGCCCGTCCGGGAAGGTCGCGCCGTTGACGAGCTCGGCGGCCCGGTGGCCGTCGACGATGTACTGCTGCGCCTGGTCGGGCCGAAGCACCCCGAACGCGCCGACGAACACGATGATGGCGACGACCACGGCGATCGACGCGGCGCGGGCCGAGTCCCCCGGGCGGGCCTTGTGCACCTCGCGGACGACGGCACGGAGCAGGTAGGCCCATCCGACGGCGGTGGGGAGGATCACCCAGTAGTTCCAGTACTGGTGGCCCGCCGCAGCCTGCCGGAAGATCACCGCGTAGACGGCGACCGACGCCAGGGCCATGGCTGCCAAGGGACGGAGGAAGCGGTCGCGCAGGGCCACGACGCACCCGATCAAGCCGACGAACGAGAGCCCGAGGAGGTTGGCCAGCCAGGGGAGCTGGAACGAGACCATGTCGCCGAGACCGACCCCGGACGACTCTCCGGAGCGCCCGCCGAACTTGTCGAAGAGCGTGTGGAAGCTCCCGTAGACCCACCACGACCAGCTCAGCGACAGCCCGACACCGACCGCGCCGCCGATCAGGTAGGGGAGCGCGGCACGGATGGCCCCCGGTCGGTGGCCGAAGACACGCGTCGCGAGGGTGAGACCGCACAGCCCCGTCAACACCGCCGCCTGCCAGCCGAACAGCCCGGCGAACATCGCGGCCGACGCCGTCAGGCCGGCGGAGGCCAGACCGCTCGGGGCGTCTGCGTTCCAGTCGCGGAACCAGCGGGTGATGACGAGCACTCCGAACGGGAACGCCACGATGGGCGTGTCGAGCATGGGCCCGTACACGAGCGCCATCGGGGTGAGGGCGACGAGCGCGACGGATCCCCCGGCGACGAGCGGCGCGAACTTCGCCCGTCGGGCCAGCCGGTAGAGCAGCAGGAACGCGGCCAGGGTGGCCAGCCAGGCCGGAGCCCGACTGGCCCACGAGCGGGCACCCCCGAGGGCCTGGGTCGCGGCTGTGGCGACGACGGTCCCCGGTGGGTGGGTGGCGTACTCGCTGCCGTCGGTCCGCTTGCCCCCGAGCTTGGAGTCGACCACGCCGAGGGTGCGCAGCGAGCGGGCGCTGAGTGACCAGACCGCTCCGTTGATGCCCTCGTCGGAGTCGCCGAACGGCGCCGTGATGCGCCCGAAGCCGATGGCCAGGAACAGCACGCACCCGGCGGCCACGAGCACGAGACCCGCGATGTGCGTCGCCGAGCGTCGCGCCGCCATGTCCATCGCCAGGACACTAGTGGGGGCACCCCCGGGCTCCCGGACGACCCGGCGACCGGTGGATGAACGCGACCGCAGCACGATCCGGCAGGATGGGCGGGTGATCCAACGACCGCCGGCCGGCAGCATCCCCGATGCTCCCGGCAGCTACCAGTTCAAGGACGCCGACGGGCGGGTGATCTACGTCGGCAAGGCCAAGAGCCTGCGGTCCCGGCTGTCGAACTACTTCCAGAACCCTCGGAACCTGCAGCCCCGCACCGCCCAGATGGTGGCCACCGCCGAGACGGTCGAGTGGATCATGGTCGACAACGACGTCGAAGCGCTGATGCTCGAGTACAGCCTGATCAAGCAGCACCAGCCCCGGTTCAACATCAGGCTGCGCGACGACAAGACCTATCCGTTCCTCGCCGTGACCATGAGCGACGACTGGCCCCGGGCCATGGTGATGCGGGGCTCGAAGCGCAAGGGCGTCCGCTACTTCGGCCCGTACGCCCACGCCTACGCCATCCGCGACACGCTGGACCTGCTGCTGCGGACGTTCCCCATCCGCACCTGTTCGGACAACAAGCTGAGCCGGCACGAGAAGCTGGGCAAGCCGTGCCTCCTGTTCCACATCGAGAAGTGCTCCGGCCCGTGCGTCGGCGAGATCTCGAAACAGGACTACGACGAGCTCGTACAGGAGCTCATCGACTTCCTCGACGGCGACACCGAGACCATCGTCGAGCGGCTCGAGACCGAGATGCGCATGGCGGCCGATGAGCTCGAGTTCGAGCGGGCGGCTCGACTGCGCGACCGGCTCGACACGGTGCGCAAGGCCATCGCCAAGCAGCAGATGGTCGTCGACAAGGCCGAGGACATCGATGTGATCGGCATCGCCGACGACGACCTCGAGGCCGCCGCGCAGGTGTTCTTCGTTCGCCGTGGACGCGTCGTCGGACGAAAAGGGTTCATCCTCGACAAGGTCGAGGACGTCACCCCGGGCGAGCTGGTCGACACCATCCTCGAGGGTCTCTACTACGACACGCCGCCGTTGGGAGTTCCCAAGCAGGTGCTGGTGCCGGTCGATTCGGCCGACCCCTCGCTGTACGAGCGGTGGCTCACCGAGCAGCGCGAGGCCAACGTCACCATCCGGGTGCCACAGCGGGGAGCGAAGCGCGAGCTGCTCGAGACGGTCACCCGGAACGCCACCGAGGAGCTCAATCGGCATCGCCTTCGTCGGGCTGCCGATCACAACAGCCGGGCCCGCGCCCTCAACGAGCTGCAGGAGGCGCTCGGGCTGCCCGAGGCCCCGCTGCGCATCGAGTGCTACGACATGAGCCACATCCAGGGAAGCGACTACGTCGGCTCGATGGTGGTGCTCGAGGACGGGCTGCCCAACAAGCGGGAGTACCGCCGGTTCAAGATCCGTGAGGTCGCCGGCAACGACGACTTCGCCGCCATGGAGGAGGTCCTGACCCGTCGACTCTCCAACTACCTGGTCGACCGGGACAAGCCGGTCGGCGAACGGGGCCGGTTCGCCTACCCACCGCAGCTGCTGCTGGTCGACGGGGGCAAGGGCCAGTTGAGCGTGGCCGAGCGGGTGCTCGACAACCTGGGCCTCACCGGCGAGATCCCGATCGCCTCGCTGGCCAAGCGGTTCGAGGAGGTCTACGTCCCCGGCCGCAGCGAACCGGTCCGCATCCCACGCCAGAGCGAGGCGCTCTACCTGCTGCAGCGCATCCGTGACGAGGCCCACCGCTTCGCGATCACGTTCCACCGCGAGCTCCGCGGCAAGCGGATGACCAGATCGGTCCTCGACGAGATCCCGGGTCTGGGTCCCACCCGCAAGAAGCGGCTGCTCAAGGAGCTCGGAGGCGTCGGAGCGGTCAAGCAGGCGTCGCTGGAGCAGCTGACGTCACTCACCTGGCTCCCGGACACGGTCGCGGAGGCCGTCCACGCCAAGATCCACGGCGCCCACCGCTGATCGGCCTGATCCCGATGGGATCGGGAGGTCGTGATCGAGATGTCGTGATCCGGGCCGGGGTCGCGCTGCGGAGTGGGCGAGAGATCCCTCCATGGTCGCCCTCGGCAAGGAGCGCACGACATGGTCACCACCAGTGGGACGAACCGCGACGTCACCGCGGTCGACCGACCGGCGAGCGATCGTCGCCTCAGCGACGCGTCGTTCGTGCTGGGCGTCGGCGTCGGCTTCGTCGTGATCGTGGCCCTGCTGGCGTGGGTGGCCAACGGCGGCAACCACCGCACCCGGCCATCGCTCGTCGCGGCCGAGACGAGCCAACCGATCCGCGGGGCCGAGAGCTGGTTGGCGGCCAACCTCGCGGGCGATAGCCGCATCGTGATCGACGCTGCGGCCGCTCCCGAGCTGGTCGCACAGGGTCTGGCCGACCATCAGGTCATCGCGATCGCGCCGGTCGGTTCGCTGGCAGACGGCCCGAGCCGGTGGGAGGCATCCCAGTACCTCGTGTCGAGCCCGGAGCTCCGGGCCCGCATCGGGGACCAGCCGGACGTGCGGTCGGCCATCGACAGCTGGATGCCGGTGGCGGCGTTCGGTGAGGGCGACGACCGGGTGGAGGTCCGTCGCATCGCGTCGGGTCGGCCGGGGGAGCTCCACGAGCGTGACGTCGCCGCGGACGCGCTGCGGCTGCGGGCCGGGGCGGCGTTGGCCGGCAACCCGAGGGTCACCGCGGCTGCCGATTCGCTCGCGGCACTGCGGTCGGGTCGGGTCGACGAGCGGCTGCTCAGCGTGCTCGCCACGTTCTCGGTGGGTCGCGAGCTGCACATCTCCGGCTTTCCCCCGGTCGACGGTGAGGACGCTGTCGGTGCGCCCCTGCGCATCGTCGAGATCGACCGCATCGACGACGGACCGATATCCGTCGGCGGGTCGGGTCCTTCGCCGATCGAGGTCTTCCTCGACGCGCAACGTCAGGCGTATCGGCCGATGAGCGTCACGACCAGGCCGCGGGGTTCGGGCGACGCCGTCCTTCGCGTGACCTATCCGGTGGCCGCGTCGGGTCCCGGAGCGTGACGGGAGCCAGACCCGGTCGCCTACGGTGAGCCGGTGACCGACGCCGACGACCAGGACGATCCCCTCGGCGGTTGGGGCAACGTCGACATCGCCGGCTGGTGGCAGCGGGAGTTCACCGATGGCGTCGACCCCGAGTACACCGAGCAGATCCTGCCGTTGGCGGACGAGTGGCTCGCGGGTCGCCGGCACGTGCTCGACGTCGGCACCGGCGAGGGGCAGCTCGCCCGTCGCCTCTTCGCCCGGGGGTCGGCCGTGGTCGGCATCGATCCGACCGTGGCCCAGATCGACGAGGCGGCCCGGCGCGCCGGAGGCCCCGCCTACGTGCAGTGCGGCGCGGCCGTGCTGCCCTTCGCCGACGCCAGCTTCGATGCCGTCGTCGCGTGCCTCGTGTTCGAGCACATCGACGCCGTCGACGAGGCCATCGATGAGGTGGCACGCGTGCTCGAGCCCGGCGGCCGCTTCGTCTTCTTCCTGAACCATCCGCTCCTGCAGACGCCCGACAGCGGGTGGATCGACGACCAGATCCTCGACCCGCCCGAGCAGTACTGGCGCATCGGGGCCTACCTGACCGAGGCGGCGACCATCGAGCAGGTCGAGAAGGGCGTGTTCATCCGCTTCGTGCACCGCCCGCTGAGCCGCTACGTCAACGCCCTGGCCCGAGCCGGGCTCGTGCTCGAGCAGATGATCGAGCCGGCTCCTCCGCCCGGGTTCCTGGCCCGGGCCCCCGAATATCCCGATGCGGCCAGCGTGCCGCGGCTGCTCGTGCTGGTCACCACGAAGTCCGGCTGAGCGCGCAGGCCGAACGCGGCGGGGACCGCCTGGGGCTCGGCCGGTAGGCTCGTGAGGTGAACGAGTTCATCGTGATCACCGGATTGTCGGGGGCGGGGCGCTCGCAGGCGGCCGACAGCCTCGAGGACCTCGGCTGGTTCGTCATCGACAACCTGCCGCCGGCCCTCATCCCGAAGGTGTCCGAGTTGGCCTCGTCGGAAGGCTCGAGCATCGCCCGCGTCGTGCTGGCGGTGGGCACCGGGCCGTACCACGACGAGGTCCTCCCGGCCCTGCGAGCCCTCGAGCGACAGGGGGTGAGGCTCCGGATCGTCTTCCTCGAGGCCTCCACCGACGTGCTGGTCCGTCGCTACGAGAGCACCCGCCGCCGGCACCCGTTGGCCGTCGACCGAAGCCTGGCCGGGGCCATCGAGGCCGAGCGCCTGCTGCTGCAGCCGGTGAAGGAGCAGGCCGACGTGGTGGTCGACACGACCGAGCTCAACGTGCACCAGCTGCGCGCTCGCATGATCGACCTGTTCGGCGCCGATGCTCCCGAGATCGGGATGCAGACGACGGTGATGTCGTTCGGCTACAAGCACGGCCTCCCGCTCGACACCGACCTGGTCATCGACTGCCGCTTCCTGCCGAACCCGCACTGGGTCGAGGACCTCCGACCGCAGACCGGTCTGGATCGGCCGGTGCGCGACTACGTGATGGGCCAACCGGTGACCTCGGAGTTCCTCGAGGAGCTCACGTCGCTGCTCGAGCTGCTGCTACCGGCCTACGTCGCCGAGGGCAAGAGCTACCTGACGCTTGCGCTGGGCTGCACCGGCGGTCACCACCGCTCGGTGGTGATCGCGGAGGAGATCGCGTCCCGCCTGAGCGAGCTGGGCTACGACCCCAAGGTCTCGCACCGAGACATCGGCCGGTAGGCCGCCGCAGGCAGGTGGGTTCGGCCGGTAGGCCAATCCTGTTTCGCGCCTGTTGAAATTCCTGTTCGCTCTTCAAGGGCGTTTCAGACTGGATCGTTATCGTCCCCGCTCGAGGAGCGTCCCAGGGCGACGTTGTCGATGGTTCCACTCCGACATCGGGTGGCCTTCACGCCCTGGGAGCAGTCGAGGGAGGGCGAACCCGTGTCGAGGACCGCAGGGCGACGTGCAATCGGACGAGCGGTGGCGGTGGCCCTTCTCATCTCGACCGCAACCGTGTTCATGTCCGGGACGGCACCAGCCGGTGCCGCCGGGGTGTGTGGGCCGCCGGTGACCAGCGTGATCGCGTGCGAGAACCTGCAGCCCGGCGACCCGCGTGCCGACTGGCAGGTCACCGGAGCAGGTGACGCGGCGCTGCAGGGGTTCTCGACGGCCATGAGCGTGAAGCCGGGCGACACGGTGTCGTTCAAGGTCAACGCGTCGGCTGCGGCGTACCACGTCGACATCCTGCGGTTCGGCTACTACCAGGGCAACGGTGCCCGCAAGGTCGCGACCTTGACCGGTCCGTTCCCGAGGAACACCCAGCCGGCCTGCACCGACCAGGTCAACACCGGGCTGATCGACTGCGGGAACTGGTCGGTGTCGCTCACCTGGGCGGTGCCCTCGAACGCGGTCTCCGGTGTCTACGCGGCCCACCTGGTGCGCAACGACACGGGTGGCTCGTCCATGGTGCCGTTCGTGGTGCGAGACGAGGCGAGCCACTCCGACATCGTGGTGCAGACGTCGGACACCACCTGGCAGGCCTACAACACCTACGGCGGCAACAGCCTCTACAGCTGCACCGGTTCGTGCCCACCAGGGAGCCCCAAGGCGTACAAGGGTGCGTCCAAGGTCTCCTACAACCGCCCGTTCCACTCCGCCGCCGACGATGCGGGCCGGAGCTGGCTCACCTACGCCGAGCTCCCGATGATCAGCTTCCTCGAGGCCAACGGCTACGACGTGAGCTACCTCAGCGGCACCGACGTCGACAGCTCGGGGTCGCTGCTGCTGAACCACAAGACGTTCGTGTCGAGCGGCCATGACGAGTACTGGTCGGGCAACCAGCGAGCGAACGTCGAGTACGCCCGCGACCACGGCGTCAACCTGGCGTTCTTCAGCGGCAACGAGGTGTTCTGGAAGACCCGGTTCGAGTCCGACAACTCGGGGCGCTCGAACCGGATCCTCGTCGCCTACAAGGACACCCATTACGACGCCCCCACCGATCCGGTCGACTGGACCGGCACCTGGCGCGATCCACGGTTCCGTGCCGGCCAGCCCGAGAACGCCCTCACCGGCCAGTACTTCACCGTGAACTCCGGCACCACCGACATCAAGGTCCCCTCCCAGTACGCAGCCCTCCGGCTCTGGCGCAACACCGCGGTGGCGTCGCTCGGATCGGGACAGACGCTCACCCTCGCTCCCGGTACCGGGACGCTCGGCTACGAGTGGGACGTCGAACCCGACAACGGGTTCCGGCCCGCCGGCTTGTTCGACCTGTCGTCCACGACCTCCTCGTCAGCTCAGACCTTCGTCGACTACGGCTCCGTCGTCGCGGACAACCAGACCGCGACCCATCACCTGTCGCTGTACCGCGCGCCGAGCGGCGCGTTGGTGTTCGGTGCCGGCACGGTGCAGTGGTCCTGGGGCCTGGACACCACGAACCCGAGTGGTAGGCCGGTGGACCGCAACATGCAGCAGGCCACGGTCAACCTCCTCGCCGAGATGGGATCCCAGCCGGCCACGCCGATCGGCGGTCTGATCACGGCGGCCGCGTCGTCGAACCGGACGCCGCCCACGTCGACCATCTCCAACCCGGCTGCGGGCGCCGCGATGGCCGACGGGACCAGAGTCACCGTCAGCGGCTCGGCCACGGCATCGGGCGGTTCGGTGGTTGCCGGCGTCGAGGTGTCGACCGACAACGGCACGACCTGGCACCCGGCCACGATCCCCAACGCCGCGGCCACCACCGCTTGGTCATATTCGTGGATCGCCCACGGCAACCCATCGACCAGGCTGCGGTCGCGGGCCGTCGACGACAGCGGCAACGTCGAGGCGCCATCCTCCGGGTCGCTCGTCAACGTCGCCTGCCCCTGCTCGGTCTGGGGCCCGAACGTCACCCCCGGGACCGTCGACCAGAACGATGTCAACGCGGTCGAGCTCGGCGTGAAGTTCACCTCCGATGTGGCCGGTTCGATCGCGGGTATCCGGTTCTACAAGTCCACTGCCAACACCGGCTCCCACATCGGCAACCTCTGGACGGCCAGCGGGACGCTCCTCGCCAGCGCGACCTTCACGTCGGAGACGACGTCAGGCTGGCAGCAGGTCACGTTCCCCGCTCCGGTGCCGATCGCGGCGAACACCACCTACGTCGCGTCCTACTTCGCCCCGAAGGGCCACTACTCGGCCGACGGCACCTACCTCTACGGCCAACCCGCGCCCGCATCTGGAGCCGGGAGCATCACCGACTCGGTGCCGTTGCACGTCACGCGATCGAGCCCGACGAGCGGTGACGGGCTGTACCGGTACGGGTCCTCGAGCGGGTTCCCGACCTCCACGTTCGACGGTGAGAACTACTGGGTCGACGTCTCGTTCGTCCCGGCCGCGCCGCCCACGGTTCCGACCCAGGTGACCGGAGTGGTGGCGGTCGGCACGCGACGCGTCGGCCGCAGTGTCGTGGTCGGCGCCCTCGAACGGTGGGAGTCCGGTCACCTCCTACACCGTGACGCCGTTCATCGCCGGCGTGCCTCAGGCCGCCACGACCGTCACCGGCAACCCTCCGGGCACCTCGATGACTGTTGGCGGACTCACGAACGGCACCGCGTACACCTTCAGCGTGGCCGCCACGAACGGTGTCGGCACCGGATCGGCATCGACGGCATCGGCTCCGGTCACGCCGGTGCCGGCGACGGTGCCGGGCCAGGTCACAAGCGTCACGGCAGTCGCCGGGAACGCGTCGGCCGACGTGTCGTGGACGGCGCCCCCCGATGGCGGTGCCACGATCACCTCGTACACGGTGACGCCCTACGTGGGTGCGGTGGCCCAGGCGGCGACCTCGATCTCCGGGATCCCGCCGGTCACGGCAGCGACGATCACCGGGCTGACCAACTTCACGACCTATACGTTCACTGTGAGGGCCACGAACGCCGTCGGTGCCGGAGCGTCGTCGGTGCCCTCGGCGGCGATCACCCCATCGGTGCCGATCACGCCGGTGGTCGACGCTCAGGTGTCGGTCAACGGCACCGGCACGACGGCCACGACCCCGTCGTTCAGCACGACCCAGGCGGGCGAGACGCTGGTGGCCTTCGTCGCCGCCGACGGCCCGAGCTCGTCGGGGTCCCAGACGGTCACCGTGTCCGGCGCCGGCCTCACCTGGACGCTCGTCGGTCGGTCCAACACCCAGTACGGCACGTCCGAGGTGTGGTCCGCCACTGCGGCCTCGAAGCTGACCGGCGTCACCGTGTCGTCCGACGGAGACCAGAACCGGCTTCCACCAGATGCTCACCGTGGTCGCCATGCAGTCCAGCTCGGGCATCGGTGCCGTCCAGACCGCCGCCGCGGCATCGGGCGCGCCCTCCGTCTCGCTCACCACCACGAAGTCCGGCTCGCTCGTCTACGGGGTCGGAAACGACTGGGACAACTCGGTCGGGCGAACCGTGGGCAGCGGCCAGGTGATGGCCTCGCAATGGGTCGACACCTCCAAGGGTGACACCTTCTGGGTCCAGAACCGGTCGGCTGCCGCGACCTCGGCCGGCACGGTGCTCTCGGTCAACGACTCCGCTCCCACCGCCGACCGTTGGAACCTCGCGGCTGTCGAGATCAAGGGACCGGCCGTGGCGTCGGCGCCCGGCGCCCCGACCGGTGTCGTAGCGGTGGCGGGCATCGGGTCGGCCACGGTGTCGTGGGGGCTGCCTCCGGACGGCGGAAGTCCGATCACGTCGTACAAGATCACCCCGTACATCGGGGCGGTGGCCCAGGCGCCGACGACGATCTCCGGCGGCCCGCCGGCGACGTCGGCCACGGTCACGGGCCTCACGAACGGCACGGCCTACACCTTCACCGTGACCGCCGCGAACGCCATCGGGTCCGGTCCGTCCTCGACCGCGTCCAGTGCGGTCACCCCGACGACGCCTACGGCTCCGGCCGCGCCGACCGGCGTGTCCGCCGTTGCGGGGAACGCGATGGCGAACGTGTCGTGGACGGCGCCTGCGAACGGCGGGAGCCCGATCACGTCGTACCGGATCACGCCGCTCATCGCGGGCGTTGCTCAGGCGGCGACCACGATCACCGGCAGCCCGCCGGTCACGTCCGCCACCATCACGGGGCTGGCCAACGGCACCACCTACACGTTCGTCGTCACTGCCGCCAACGCCGTCGGGTCGGGCCCGGCCTCCTCGCCGTCTGGCGCAGTCACGCCAACCGGGCCGACGGTTCCGGCCGCGCCGACGGGCGTGTCCGCGGTTGCGGGGAACGCGATGGCGAACGTGTCGTGGACGGCGCCTGCGAACGGTGGGAGCCCAGTCATGTCGTACACGATCACGCCGTTCATCGCGGGCGTTGCTCAGGCGCCGACCACGATCACGGGAAGTCCACCAGGGACGTCGACGCCCATCACCGGGCTGACCAACGGCACCGCCTACACGTTCACGGTGCAGGCGGCCAACGCCGTCGGCCCCGGTCCGGCCTCGAGCCCGTCGGGAGCGGTCACTCCGGCCGCGTCCTCGTCACCGGTGGTCGACGTGCAGGTGTCGGTGAACAGCACCGGCACCACGGCCACGACGCCGTCCTTCGGCACGGCTCAGGCCGGGGAGACGATCCTGGCGTTCGCCGGGGCCGATGGACCGACGGCAGCCGGAGCCCAGAGCTTGACCGTCTCCGGGGCCGGCCTCACCTGGACTCTCGTGCGTCGGTCGAACGCGCAGTTCGGCACGGCGGAGGTGTGGTCGGCCACCGCGCCCGCGGTGCTCACCGGTGTCACCGTGTCGGCGACGGAGTCCGTGGGCGGTTTCCACCAGATGCTCACCGTCGTGGCCGTGCAGGGCAGCTCGGGCATCGGCGCGGCGCAGGGGGCCAGCGGCGCATCCGGAGCTCCGACGGTGTCGCTCACGACCACCAGGGCCGGCTCGCTGGTGTTCGCGGTCGGCAACGACTGGGACAGCCCGGTCGCTCGCACCGTCGGGGCCGGTCAGAGCATCGTCAACCAGTGGGTCGACACCACGGTGGGCGACACCTTCTGGGTGCAGCGACTCACTGCACCGACAGGCACGGTGGGTTCGGTGGTCACGATCAACGACAGCGCGCCGACGGGGGATCGCTGGAACCTCACTGCTGTCGAGATCAAGGGTCTGTAAGGCCGAGTCCGGGAACCTCGGCCGGACCGTGCGAACTGGCACGGTCCGGGGTTCCATGATCGGATGGGAGCGATCGCAAACTTCAACGGAGGCAGCTTCAGATGACAGTTCGGGTGGGCATCAACGGGTTCGGTCGCATCGGGCGCAACTTCTTTCGCGCTGCGAGGGCCCAGGGTGCGGACATCGAGATCGTGTCGGCCAACGACCTGGGCTCGGTCAAGGACATGGCCCGTCTCCTCAAGTTCGACTCGGTCATGGGTCGACTCGACGCCACGGTCGAGGCCACCGACGACGGCATCCTGGTCGACGGCAAGCTGCTGAAGATCACCGCCGAGCGCGACCCGAAGGAGCTCCCCTGGGGCGACCTCGGCGTCGACGTCGTCGTCGAGTCCACCGGCTTCTTCACCGATCGCACGAAGGCCGCAGCCCACCTCGACGCCGGAGCGCCCCGCGTCGTCATCTCGGCTCCGGCCACCGGCGCCGACGCCACGTTCGTGGTCGGGGTCAACGACGACACCTTCGACCCGGCCGCCCACCTCATCGTCTCCAACGCCTCGTGCACCACGAACTGCTTCGTGCCGATGGTCAAGGTGCTCGACGACGCCTTCGGCATCGAGAAGGGCCTGATGACGACGGTGCACAGCTACACCGGCGACCAGAACCTCGTCGACGGTCCGCACTCCGACCCCCGTCGGGCCCGCGCCGCCGCCATCAACATCGTGCCTGCGTCCACCGGGGCCGCCCGCGCCACCGGCATGGTGCTCCAGGCCATGCAGGGCAAGCTCGACGGCACCTCGCTGCGGGTCCCCACGCCGGACGGCTCGATCACCGACTTCGTCGGCGTGCTCAAGGTCGACGTCACCGTCGAGCAGGTCAACGAGGCCTTCGCCGCCGCCGCGGCGAGCGGCCCACTGGCGAAGGTCCTGGAGTACAGCGACGATGCGCTGGTGTCGTCCGACATCGTCGGTTCCTCCGCCTCGTGCACCTTCGACTCCGGCCTCACCATGGCCATGGGCAACCTGGTCAAGGTCCTCGGCTGGTACGACAACGAGTGGGGCTACTCCAACCGCCTCGTCGACATCGTCAAGGTCGTCGGCGCGGCCAACCAGTGATCGACCCCTCCGCCCGCCACCGCTGATGAGCGTCCCCCAACTCGAGGACCTCGGCGACGTCGACGGTCGGCGCGTCCTGCTGCGCGCGGACTTCAACGTCCCGATCGCCGACGGCGAGATCACCGACGACCTGCGCATCCGGGCCGCCCTGCCCACCGTCGAGTGGTTGCATGAGCGCGGCGCACAGATCACGGCCTGCACCCACCTCGGCCGCCCCAAGGGCGTACCCGACCCGAAGTACTCCGTCGAGCCCGTCCGTTCCCGGCTGGCCGAGCTGGCCCCCGGGGTCGAGCTGCTCGAGAACCTGCGCTTCGACGCCGGTGAGACGGCCAACGATCCGGCGTTCGTCCAGAGGCTGATCGAAGGTCAGGATCTCTACGTCAACGACGCGTTCGGTGCTTCGCACCGGGCCCACGCCTCGATCGTCGGGCCCCCGCAGTTCCTGCCCAGCGCGGCGGGGCGGCTGCTGGCCCGTGAGGTCGAGGTGCTGCTGCCGCTTCGGGAGGATCCGAAGCGGCCGTTCGTCGTCATCCTCGGCGGGGCCAAGGTCAGCGACAAGATCGGGGTGATCGAGGCCATGCTCCAGGTGGCCGACCGGGTCATCGTCGGCGGCGGGATGTGCTTCACCTTCCTCGCCGCCCAGGGTCATCCCGTCGGGGCCAGCCTGCTCGAGGAGGACCAGATCGAGACGTGCAAGCGCCTGCTCGACTCGGGTGCGCCGATCACGATCCCGCATGACATCACCGCGCTCGGCCCGGGCGGCAGGATCGGTGACCCCGAGGCCGGGGGAGAGGTGCGCCAGATGGGCATGAACCTGCCCGACGGCTGGATGGGCCTCGACATCGGCCCGGGCACCGCGGCCGAGTTCCTCGACATCATCGCCGAGGCCCGCACCATCTTCTGGAACGGCCCCATGGGCGTGTTCGAGGACCCCCGCTTCGCGGCGGGCACCCGAACGGTGGCCGAGGCCATGGCCGAGGCCCGCGGGTTCACCGTCGTGGGCGGTGGCGACAGCGCGGCCGCGCTCGCCGCCTTCGGCCTGCAGAACGACGTCGACCACGTCTCGACCGGTGGGGGTGCGTCGCTCGAGCTGCTCGAGCTCGGCGACCTACCGGGCCTCGAGGCCCTGCGAGGAGCATCCAATGCCTGAAGCACGGAAGCCGCTCATCAGTGGCAACTGGAAGATGAACCTCAACCACTTCGAGGCCACGGCCACGCTCGACAAGCTGCGCTACCTGCTGACCAAGGAAGACCTCCAGGACGTCGAGGTCTCGGTGCACCCGCCGTTCACCGACATCCGCACGGTGCAGACCTTCGTCGAGTCCGAGAAGGTCGAGATGTCCCTCGGCGCCCAGAACTGCCACTGGGAGGAGAAGGGCGCGTTCACCGGTGAGGTGTCCCCCGCGTTCCTGGCCAAGCTCAACGTGCGCTACGTGATCGTCGGGCACTCGGAGCGCCGTGAGCTCTTCGGCGACACGAACGAGTGGGTCAGCAAGAAGCTGCAGGCCGTGCTCAAGCACGCGATGGTGCCGATCCTCTGCGTCGGCGAGACGCTCGAGGAGCGCGAGGCCGGCGGCACCGACGACAAGGTCACCGGCCAGGTCCGAGCGGGTCTCGAGGGCGTGACGCCCGAGCAGGTCGGGGCCATGGTCATCGCCTACGAGCCCATCTGGGCCATCGGCACCGGCCGGACCGCCACCACCGAGGACGCCCAGACCGTCTGCGCGTCGATCCGCGCCACCGTCGCCGAACTGGCCGGAGCCGAGGCGGCGGCCTCCGTGCGCATCCAGTACGGCGGGTCGGTGAAGGCGTCGAACGCCGGCGAGCTCATGGCCCAGCCCGACATCGACGGTGCACTCGTGGGCGGAGCCAGCCTCGACCCCGACGAGTTCGCCAAGGTCGTGCAGTTCCGCACCAGCCACAGCTGATCCGCGGTCGACCATGGCGTGAACCGCGTTCGCAGGCGGCCGGGGTCTGAGCCGCCCGGCTCATTTCGCGTTCGGGATGCCTTCTCCCACCTGGTCCGCCCTGCTTGGTGTGACCAGTTTCACTTCAGCCACGTTTCGGAACAGTTAATCCACTTGACCGCGACCGTTGCACGGTGCGTTTCAGTGCTACCGTCACCTCCGCTTAACCCTGCGACGGGGGACCTGCGTGGTTGGGCCGCTCTTGATCTCCTCGTCGTGAACCTCATTGCCTCACCTACTGGGAGACCTGCGTGAATCGGAGATATGGGCCTACGCGCCTCGCTGCTGCAGTCCTGGTGATCGGATTGATCGCCATCAGCTGTTCCAGCTCGAAATCTGGCGACACCGAAGCGACCGCCACGACCGAAGCGGCCGCGGTGCCGCAGGGGGGAACCCTGGTCGTCGGTGCGGAACAGGAACCGGATTGCCTCGACTGGATCTCGTCGTGCGCAGGTTCCAGCTGGGGCTACTGGATGGCCAACGTCGGCACCATGCCCCGTGCGTATGACGCGCTGAAGGACGGCGACACCTACAGCTACGAGCCGAACCAGCTGCTCACCGGTGAGGCCGATGTCACGACCTCGGCGACCGACCAGCAGGTCGTGACCTACAAGATCAACCCGAAGGCCGTCTGGTCCGACGGGACGGCGATCACGTCGGCCGACTTCAAGTACACCTGGGAGCAGATCACCACGGGCTCCGACATCTACGACCAGACGGGGTACAAGAACATCGAGTCGGTCGATGCGTCCGATCCCGCCACCGCGGTGGTCACCTTCGCCGCCGGCAAGAACTTCGCGGCGTGGAAGGGTCTGTTCGGCGGTGGCTACGGCCTCTACCCGAGCCACATCCTCTCGGCCGTGCCCGACCGCGACGCGGCCATGAAGGACGGCTACCAGTTCTCCGGCGGCCCTTGGATGATCTCCGAGTGGGCCAAGGGTGAGTCGCTGACGATCGTCCCGAACCCGAAGTGGTACGGCGACAACAAGCCGCACCTCGACAAGGTCGTCTTCAAGTTCGTGGCTGACACCTCGGCCGAGTTCACCGCCTTCAAGGCGGGTGAGGTCAAGGCCATCTACCCGCAGCCGCAGCTCGACGCCGTCGACCAGATCACCGCCGGTCTGCCCGACGCCAACAGCGTCTACACCGCCGACACGGGCAACTTCGAGGCGCTGTGGATGAACAACTCCGCCGCTCCGCTCGACGACCTCGCCGTCCGCCAGGCCGTGGCCTACGCCATCGACCGGGACGCAATCGTCAAGAAGCTGTTCGGTGGCCTCGGCGTCGACACGGCGCTCCAGGTGATCAACGCCCCCATCGTCAACAGCTTCTCGGACACCGAGGCGTTCGCCGACTACAAGCTGGATCTCAGCAAGGTCGACGAGCTGCTCACCGGAGCCGGCTGGGCGAAGGGATCCGACGGCATCTACGCCAAGGACGGCAAGCCGCTCGAGATCACCATCCAGTCGACGGCCGGCAACAAGCGCCGGGAGACCACCGAGACGATCCTGCAGCAGCAGCTGAAGGACGCCGGCATCACGCTGACCATCGCCAACACCAAGGCTGGCGACCTGTTCGGCGAGATCCTGCCGGCCGGTAACTTCCAGATGGGCCTCTACGCCCAGGTGCTGACCACGCTCGACCCGGGCCGCTGCCTGCTCTTCTGCAGCGAGAACATCCCGAGCGCGGCCAACGACAACAGCGGCCAGAACTGGACCCGGACCAACGTCTCGGACCTCGACCCGCTGCTGACCACCGTCGACACCAGCCTCGACGATTCGGCTCGGACCGAGGCCAACAAGCAGGCCGACAAGGTCACTGCCGAGAACCTCATCACGCTGCCTCTCGATCCGCTGCCGAACATCCTGCTGTGGAGCAAGGGCGTGGCCGGTCCGGTCAGCGACAACGCTGTCCTCGGACCTTTCTGGAACATCGAGGAGTGGGGCATCGCCAGCTAGGCGACCCACCTGCTGTTCGTTGGACGATGGGGGCTCGGCCACGCTGATGGCCGGGCCCCCATCCCGTCCGATTCACCGTTCCACCTGCTCCACCCCGTTCACCCGATCCGCCCGGTTCCGACCACCGTCCTGATGGTGAGGCATGGTTTCCTTCCTGGTTCGTCGTCTGCTCTACAGCGTGCTGATCCTGCTCGCCGTGTCCTTCATCTCCTTCGTGGGGGTACGGGCCACGTTCGATCCGTTGGCCAAGTTCGCCACCAACAAGGACGTCGAGGCCAAGCAGCGCGAGAAGGTCAGGCTGGGCCTGGACAAGCCGGTCATCGAGCAGTACGGACGCTTCCTGGGCAAGTTCGTCACCGGCGACTGGGGCGTGAGCGAGAGCACACGCGAGTCGGTGTCGTCGATGATCCAGCGGGCCATGACCAACACGCTGCAGCTCATCATCCCGGGCGTGATCCTCGCCGTGGTCGTCGCCGTCGGCATCGGGGTGTACTCGGCGGTCAGGCAGTACTCACCGGGCGACTACCTGTTCACCACCCTCGCGTTCATCGGCATCGCGCTCCCACCCTTCTGGTTCGGGCTGTTGGCCATCCAGTTCCTGGCGGTGCAGTCCAAGGACTGGTTCAACCTGGCCCAGACGCCCTTCTACTTCGTGGGGCTCCATTCCGGTGACGGCAGTGGGATCGACGCTGACTACCTCCGCCACCTGATCCTGCCGATCCTCACCTTGACCGTGCAGATCATCGCCGGCTGGAGCCGGTTCCAACGGGCCTCCATGCTCGACGTCTTGTCGGCCGACTACGTGCGCACCGCCAAGGCGAAGGGTGTGCCCCGGAGGCGAGTGATCTTCCACCACGCGTTCCGCAACGCCCTGATCCCCATGGTGACGGTCATGGCGCTCGACATCGGCGCCCTGTTCGGCGGACTGATCATCACCGAACAGATCTTCTCGATCCCTGGCATGGGACGCATGTTCTTCGCTGCGATCAACACCGGTGACGCCCAGGTCCTGGCCGTCTGGGTGGTGGTCACCGCCGCCTTCGTGCTGCTGTTCAACCTGATCGCCGACGTGGCGTACGGCTTCCTCGACCCACGGGTGCGGCTGACATGAGCTTCGATCCCGACATCTCCCCGTCGTCGGTGCCCACCGGCACCCCCCACCTCGACCGTGAGCGCTTCGCGGACATGGAACCGGGCGACATGGCGACCCAGCTCGAGAGCGGCCTCGGCCGGGAGAACCTGCCGGGCGGGTCGCTGCCCGACGAGGGCGAGCTCCAGCTCCAGCCCGGTGTCGAGCCCATCGCCCGGTCCCAGTGGCAGCTGTTCCGGCGGCGGTTCCTGCGCCATCGACTGGCAGTCATCTCGCTGCTCGTGCTCATCATCTTGTGCCTCATGTGCTTCGGAGCCTCATGGATCGCCCCGTTCCCGAAGAACAACCAGGACCTGCTGGCCCCGGTGGTCGGTCCGAACGGGACGCACTGGTTCGGCGTCGACAACATCGGCCGGGACGTGTTCACCGAGACCCTCTACGCCGGGCAGATCTCGCTGAAGATCGGCTTGTCGGTGGCGTTGATCTCGACCGTCGTGGGTGTGGCGCTCGGTTCCCTGGCCGGGTTCTTCCGAGGGTGGACCGACCAGCTCGTCATGCGGGTGACGGATCTGTTCCTGGTGGTGCCACAGCTCGTGGTCCTGGCCATCGCCATCAAGAAGTTCGGGCAGAGCGACACCATGATCGCCCTGGTGCTGGCCGGCCTCTTCTGGATGTACACCGCCCGGGTCGTTCGGGGCCAGGTCCTGTCGATCCGTGAGAAGGAGTACGTCGAGGCGGCCCGGGCCGCCGGCGCCTCCAACAGCCGCATCATCGTGCGCCACATCCTTCCCAACATCATCGGGCCGGTCATGGTCAACGCCACCCTGGCGGTGGCCGCGGCCATCATCGCCGAGTCGACCCTGTCGTTCCTCGGCTTCGGCGTGCAGCCGCCGTCGACGTCCTGGGGGAACATGCTCAGCTCCGCCGAGGGCGCAGTGGGCACACGCCTGGCCTACCTGCTGTACTTCCCGGGTCTCATGATCTTCATCACCGTGCTCGCCGTGAACTTCCTGGGTGACGGCCTCCGCGACGCCTTCGATCCCCAGGCCCACGAGTGATCGCCCGATGAGCGACGAACCAATCGAGCTGCAGCCCTACGTTCCGGTCGGAGGTTCGTCGTCGCGGGCGCAGGCGCGTGCCGGCCGAGGTGACGCCCAGGACGATCCCGATGCGCCGGTGCTCGAGGTGCGCGACCTGAGCGTCGAGTTCAAGACCGACGACGGGATGGTGAAGGCGGTCCAGAACGTCAGCTACACCCTGAACGAGCGCGAGACGTTGGGCATCGTGGGCGAGTCCGGCTCCGGCAAGACGGTGACCTCCCTCGCCATCCTGGGACTGCTCCCGAAGAAGGCGAAGATCTCGGGCCAGGTGCTGTTCCGGGGACGCGACCTCCTGAAGATCGGACGAACGCGAGATGCAGACCATCCGGGGCCGGCGCATCGCCATGGTGTTCCAGGACGCCCTGGCCTCGCTCAACCCGGTGTTCAAGGTGGGCGACCAGATCGCCGAGGCGATCGGCGTGCACGACCGCAGGAAGATCGCCACCGACGACGACCGCGTCATCGAGCTGCTCGACCTGGTCGGCATCCCCAACCCTCGGCAGCGGGCCGTGCAGTACCCGCACGAGTTCTCGGGCGGCATGCGCCAGCGGGCCATGATCGCCATGTCGATCGCCAACGATCCCGACGTGATCATCGCCGACGAGCCGACGACCGCCCTCGACGTCACGATCCAGGCGCAGGTCCTCGAGGTGTTCGAACGCATCCAGGACCGCACCAACTCGTCGGTGCTCCTCATCACCCACGACCTGGGTGTGGTGGCCGGGGTGACCGATCGGATCCTGGTGATGTACGCAGGGCGCCAGGTCGAGACGGGCTCGGTCGACGACGTCTTCTACAACCCGAGCCATCCCTACGCCCAGGGACTGCTGGCCTCGCTGCCTCGCCTCGACCGGCAGCGGGCCCACGAGAAGCTCTACCGCATCAAGGGGCAGCCGCCATCGCTGATCTTCCTGCCGCCGGGCTGCGCCTTCAACCCGCGCTGCCCGCTGGCCGAACCCGGCCGGTGCGACGTCGATCGGCCCGAGCTGCGCGAGGTGGCTCCCGGGCACCGGTCGGCCTGCTACTTCGCGAGCGAGCTGTTCGCCGGCGAACTGGAGACGACCGCGTGAGCGACCTTCCAGGCGACCCGTCGAAGGGTGTCGTGGATGCGTCGCCCACCGAGGCCGGACAGGTCGCGGGGTCGGCGCCGATCGTGGAGGTCGTGGAGCACTCGATCGAGCCGTATCTCCTCGCCGGGTCCGAGCCCATCCTCGAGATCCGTGACCTGGTCAAGGTCTTCCCGATCCGCGGCGGGCTCTTCGGCCGTGCGCAGGGAGGGGTGCAGGCCGTGAGCGGCCTCAGCTTCACCGTGGGTCGGGGCCAGACGTTGGGCGTGGTCGGTGAGTCGGGCTGCGGCAAGTCCACGATGGGTCGGCTGGTGCTGCGGCTGATCGAGGCGACCTCCGGCTCGGTCTCCTTCGACGGCGAGGACGTGCTCACCATGAGCGGCCGGGCCCTGAAGCAGTTCCGGCGCCGGGCCCAGATCGTGTTCCAGGACCCCTACGCCTCGCTGAACCCCCGCATGACGGTGCGGACGATCATCGGCGAGCCGCTCGACATCGCCGGATGGAAGAAGTCCGACATCGAGGACCGCGTCAAGGAGCTGATGAGCCTCGTCGGCCTGAACCCCGAGTACGGCAACCGGTTCCCCCACGAGTTCTCGGGTGGTCAACGGCAACGCGTGGGCATCGCCAGGGCCATCTCGACCGAGCCGGAGCTCCTCGTGCTCGACGAGCCGGTGTCGGCCCTCGACGTGTCGATCCAGGCCGGCGTCGTCAACCTGCTCGAAGACCTGCAGGATCGACTCGGCCTCTCCTACGTGTTCATCGCCCACGATCTCTCGGTGGTGCGACACATCTCCGATGTGGTGGCCGTCATGTACCTCGGCAAGATCGTGGAGATCGGTCCGGCCGACGAGGTCTACGAGCGGGCGTCGCACCCCTACACCCAGGCCCTGCTGTCGGCCGTGCCGGTGCCCGATCCGCGCAAGGAGCGGCTCCGGACCCGGATCGTCCTCGAAGGTGACGTGCCCAGTCCGGCGAACCCTCCGTCGGGCTGTCGATTCCGGACCCGGTGCTGGAAGGCCGAAGCCATCTGCGCCGAGCAGGAGCCACTGCTCGAGGTGCGCGATGTCGGTCATCCCGTGGCCTGCCACTTTGCCGAGACGGCCCTGGTGGTGTGATGCCGATGGCCGGGCGCGGTCGGCCCACGGTGGCCGGCTGCTAACCTGCTCCACGTTCTGTCCGCCCGTCCCCCCGGGGTTTCGTGATGTTGCTCTATGTCGTGCTCACGATCCATGTGCTGGTCTGCAGCACGCTGATCGTCCTGATCCTGTTGCACAGCGGCAAGGGTGGCGGTCTCTCCGACATGTTCGGTGGTGGGCTGGGCGCCTCGGCGGCAGGGTCGACGGTGGTGGAGAAGAACCTCGATCGCATCACGTTGGTGGCCGCCATCATCTTCGGCTTCACGTCGGTCTCCCTCGCGCTGTTGATGAACAAGTAGCCGGGCGGCCTCGGCGTGCACCGGGCAGCCTGGCCGGCGGCCAGTCGGCGACTCGTCGCCGTTCCCATACTCTTCGCGCTGCTCGTGACGGTGGCCTGCTCGAGCGGCAAGAGCCGCGGATCCAGGTCCGGGCGATGACCGCCACGGCGGCACGCTCCGGCTGGCACTCGTGGCCTCGACGGTCCGCACCATCACCGGCTCGGCCATCGACCCCACCGCCATCGGGCCCACCGATCAGGACGCGATGGTGCTGGTCGACCTCACATCTGACTCGCTGACGTCGATCGATCCGACCACGAAGGAGCCGGTGCCGGCGCTGGCGTCGGAGTGGTCGGCCGACTCGGCCGGGACGTCATGGACCTTCACCCTCCGAGACGACGCCACGTTCGCCGACGGCGCTCCGGTCACGGCGTCCGACGTCGCCGGTTCCCTCGAGCGGATCGCTTCCAAGGCCGGCCAGTCTCTGGCCGGTGCCCGTCTCGACGTGATCGGTGGCTACGGCGCCTTCGCCTCGGGTCAGGCGCAGCACTTCTCCGGCATCTCGGTGAAGGACGACCACACCCTCGTGATCACCACCGGCGCCCCCGATGCCGAGCTGCCGCTGCTGCTGGGGTCGCCGCTGTTCGGTGTGGTGAAGCTCGTGACGCCGGCGTCGAGCGACGGCTCGACCGGCTCGACCAGCACGACCACTGCCGGTTCGACGCCTCCAGCTGAGGTGGTGGGCTCGGGACCCTTCACGATCGAGTCCGGCAACGACCAGCTGATCCACATGACCCGGTCGTCGGGCTCCAGCGCCCAGGTCGATGTCGTCGACGCGCAGCGCTTCGCCGATTCCGCTGCGGCGCTGAAAGCGGTCGATGCCGGCCAGGCCGACTGGGCGTCGATCCCACCGGCCGAGCAGGACGCCACCACGGCGACGCCGACACCGAGCATGGCCAACGGGACGGTCAAGGTGGAGCGCTCGCCACTCGGCGCCGAGGAGTTCTTCGGCATCAACGTGGCCAGCCCCACCTTCGCCAACCCCCTGTTCCGTCAGGCCATCGTTCGGGCCGTCGACCGCACCACGGTCGTCACGGCCACCATCCCCGGCCTCGGCCCGAGCCCTCGGGTCATTCCCACCGGTGTGCCCGGCTCCTCGGAGGATCCCTGCGGCGACCCCTGCAGGTCTGACCCGGAGGCGGCCAAGGCACTGCTGGCCCAGGCATTCCCCGATGGCGTCATCCCCACCGTCGAGATCGACACCGACGACGACCCGGGATCGATGAAGCTGGCCTCGGTCGTGCAGCTGGCCCTGGCGTCGGTCGGCATCCCGGTCGAGCTCAAGGCCATGCCCTTGGCCCAGTACCAGAGCTTCGTCACCACCGGCCAGCAGCAGCTGTTCCGCACCGGCTGGGTCGGTCTGGCCCCGTCGGGTGCGGCCTACCTCGACCCGCTGTTCCGCTCGGGTTCGCTCGACAACACGACGTCGTTCAAGTCGGTCGACATCGATGCGCAGCTCGCCGCCGCCCTTGCCACCCAGGACCCGGCGACGCGCAACCAGCAGTACGCGGCCATCGAGAGCTCGATCCTCGGGCCAGTCGCCGGTGATGCCGCTCGGCTCGTACCTGACGCGCGGTGGCCCTCAGCAGCGGCGTGCAGGACTACCAGCCACGCCTCGACGGCACCTTCGTGGTCGACTCGATCTGGGTGGGGGAGAGCAGCACCACCTCCGGCGGCTGAGGCTCGGCAGGGGCTCGAACTTGCGGGTCTCGGCACCGGATTCCGGCCGCCAGCACGGCGAGGTCGCGTGCGAGGTCGCGCCGCTGTCACCGCTGACCGATGTTGCGCAGATCGTGGTCGGATCCCGATCGTCTGCGACGCAAGGTCGTGGCGGTGCGGCCTGGGAGCCAGTTCGAAGGATGGCGGGTGCCCGCGCTAGGGTGACCCCTCGCATAGAAGGCCGGTGACGGTCATCGAAAGCCACGTCGGAGTGGCGGAATAGGTAGACGCGCCAGCTTGAGGGGCTGGTGCCCGCAAGGGCGTGGGGGTTCAAGTCCCCCCTCCGACACCACACCCCACGGACCGGGTGAGAGTGGTCAGGGGTCGGCTTCGCTCGACGTGTGCCGAGGTTCTCGACAGGCTCGAGCGGTGACCGCTGGCCCAGTGTCCCTCGTTCTCCAGTATGTGGACGTCGAGAGGCTCGTGGACGCGCTCGAGTCGCTTGAGTACTGGCAGGTCGGCGCCGACCTCCCGCGGCATGCCGGGATGGTGTGGCTGCCTGGTGACTCGATCGACGAGGTCGATCGGTTCTGGAATGACCGAATTCCCACGCGTGAGGAGCAAAACGCGATCGATGAGGTGCGCACAGTTCGTCGTCTGGCTGATCGCCTGAGGGCTCAGCTCGGTGGTCGCTGACTACGCAACTGCGGCGGCGAAGGCGGCGTAGAGGTCGCCGGGGAGGGGCAAGTTGAGTTCCCAGGTGATGGCCATGGGCTTCTCGCCGTCGTGGCTGATGTAGCGGGCGGGGCCGAGGAACCAGAAGGCGCGGTCGTCGGCTCGGAGGCGGGTGAAGAGCAGGATCGAGCGGCCGTCGCGTTCGTGGTTCCGGTAGCGGAGGCCGGTGGGGCTGTCGGCTCGGGTGATCGACTGGCTCTCCCAGTGGATGAGGGTGCGGCTGATGGCGTAGTCGCGGTAGCGGGTGGTGGGGGAGAAGGCGCCGCTGCTCTTGTCGAGCGTGAAGGCGAACAGCTCGGCGTTGGCCGGCTTGGCTTCGTAGACGCCGCTCTGCCAGGCGGCGATCTTGGCCCGGTCGCCGCCGATGCCGAAGGCGGCGAGGATCTCGATGCGGCTGTAGCGGGCGTGGATCTGCAGCGGCACGTCGGGGTGGGTCGTGAGCGGCTGGTGGAGGTGGTCGATCCGGTCGTCGAGCACGGCCAAACAGCTCAGCCAGCTCGGCGACGCACCTGGGGGTGGGCCCACAGGAGGTCGACCGCGTCCTGGAGGCGGGTGTCCTTGGTGATGCGCTTGGTCGGTCGATCGGCGGCGACGAGCATGTGGACGCAGTCGTCGCTCGCGCTCGGGCAGCTGCGTCGACCTGCGGGGCTGAACGTCGCTGCGAGGAAGGTGCCGGTAGGTGGCGATGCGCTCGGCGTCATCGACGTGCAGCAGACGGCCGACGGCACGGCGCAGCGGGGTCTCGTTCGGGCCGTGCCGGCAGGACGGTGAGGCGTCGGCGGCGTCGAGGAGGTCGGACCAGACTTCGGTTGCCGTCGTAGACGTCGTCGAGGTCGAGGCCGGACTCGTCGAGGAACCCGGCGAGGTCGATGTCGGGGCGGACCTGTCGCAGGGATCGCAGCTCGTCGACCTTCGCTTGGCCAGCGCGACGGGATGGCCTCCCGCAGGCTGCGCAGGACGATCTCGGCGGCCTTCTCGTCGAGCTGCATGTTGCAGCCGGCGGGCAGGAACGGGAACTGCATCTGCACGGCTCGCTCGACGTCGCGGCGGGTGCCGCCGAGCAGGGCGCGGTAGCGGCGGTCGAAGCGGAACTCCTTGCGGTGCGTGCCCGACGAAGTCGAGGACCGTGCAGTACGCCTTGTCCTTGCGCCTTGCGCAGGCCTCGGCCGAGCTGCTGGAGGAACAGCGTCGGGCTCTCGGTCGGGCGCAGCATGAGCACGGTGTCGACGTTGGGGACGTCAACGCCTTCGTTGAACAGGTCGACGGAGAACACGGCCTTCACGTCGCCCGCGGCGAGGTCGCGCAGCGCTGCTTCGCGCTCGGCTCGGGGGCTGTCGCCCCACACGGCGACCGACGGGATGCCGTGCGTCGGTGAAGTGGCGGGCCATGAAGCGGGCGTGGTCGATGCTCACGCAGAACCCGAGGCACGCGCATCGTGGCCGGCGTCGGCGTGCTCGTCGACCTGCTTGACAACGAGGCGGGCCCAGGCGTCGGAGCTGGTGTAGCGGTTGCTGAGCGCCTCGACGTCGTAGCCGCGGCCTCGCTTCCACGGGATGTCGCGCAGGTCGAGGCCGTCGTGGATGCCGAAGTAGAGGAACGGGGCGAGGTGCTGCTGGTCGATGGCGTCCCACAGGCGCAGCTCGGCGGCGATGCGATCGTCGAACCAGTGCAGGATCGGCAGGCCGTCGCTGCGTTCGGGTGTGGCGGTCAGGCCGAGCAGCTCGAGCGGGCTCGAGGTGGTCGAGCACCCTCTCGTAGGACGCGGCGGCGGCGTGGTGGAACTCGTCGACGATCACCACGTCGAAGTGATCGGGCGGGAGCGCGTCGAGGTCGGCCGGCGTTGAGGCTCTGGATCGAGGCGAAGACGTGCTCGAAGCGGTGTCGGTCGGGCACCGCCGACCCACTTCTCGCCGAACGACGGGTCCCGCAGGGCGTAGCGGAACGTGGCGAGCGCTCTGGTCGAGGATCTCCTCGCGGTGCGCGACGAACAGCAGGCGGGAGCGATCGAGACGTTCCGCGGAGGCGGCCGTAGTCGAGGGCCGCCATCACCGTCTTGCCGGTGCCGGTGGCCGAGACGAGCAGGTTGCGGTGGTGCCCCTGCTGGCGGGATACCTCGAGCAGTTCGAGGAGCCGCTCCTGGAACGGGAGCGGGCGCAGCTCGATCGGGCTCAGGATCACCTTGGGCCCCGAGTCGGTTCGCCCGGCGCGCTCCTGCTCCTCGACGAACTGGTCGGCGTCGTACGGCCGGAAGTCGCCGCCGGCCCAGTAGCTGTCGAACACCGCGCCGAACTTGGCGATCACGTCCGGGTTGCGGGCGGCTGAGGCCCGCACGTTCCACTCGATGCCGGTGACCTGCGCCGAGTGGGTGAGGTTCGATGAACCGACGTAGGCGGTCGAGAACCCGGACTCGTCGGTGGAACACCCAGGCCTTGGCGTGGAGCCGGGTTGTGCTCAGGTCGTAGGAAACCCGGACATCGGCGCCGAGGTCGACGAGTTGTCCGAGCGCGGCCTGCTCGGTCGACCCGGTGTAGGTCGTGGTCAGAACTCGGAGCTGGCGCCCGTCGGAGCAATGGCGCCGGAGCGCATCGAGCGAGGGGAGCGATGCCGCTACGGCGAATGAACGCCATGACGACATCGATCCGATCGGCCGACTCGATCTCCGAGCGCAGCTGGTTCCACAGGTTCGGCTCGCCCGGCGCGTTCGTCAGCAACGTCGTGTCGAGCAGCGGGATGAGCGGCTGGGGGATCGCCGCCGGGCTGCCATCGGGCCGACGCCCGAGGATCGCCTCGAGCACCATCCCCGGATCGGCCGGAGCTATCCCGGGATCGACCTTGACCAAGTCGCCAAGCCGGTCGAGCAGCGCACGCGCCACTTCGATGCCGACCTGCGCCCGGTCCTTGTCCGGAACGTCGGCCAGTGCCCGCTCGATCTCCCGGCTGAGGTGCCAAGCAACCCGATCCGGTGTCTCCGCGGCATGAAGCGCTCGCTGCTCAGTCGGTAGAACGTCAGCAAGCGCGTCGAGACGCGCCTTCAGCCCTTCGGTGATGAGGACCTCGTACAAGCCCGCCGGCAACTCCTCCACGAAGCGCACGCTAGGAGCTCACAGGTTGCGCCGCGGGGATTGGGTCGTTCGGCGCCTGAGGCTCACGGGTGGGGGCCCGCGGCGGTGGACGGCCGTGCCACCGTCTTCCTCCCGAGGTGGTCGTCGCCGGTGAGATCCAGCAGGAGGTCGAGGTACTCGAAGCCGACCTCGTCGATGCAGGTCTCGACCCGCGGGTCGTCGTGGCCAGTCTCGATGTCGTAGAGCACGTCGCCACCCGCGTCGAGCACCCGCTGGATGCGGAGCGTGAAGAGCCAGTCCTCGTTCATCTCCCCATCGGTCTCGAGGACCGTGGCGCCCGGGAGCGCCTCGGCGACGGAGGTGAGGGCCATCTCGATGAGCAGGGGAACGAGATCGGCGACCGCTTCGGCGTGCCGCCGCTGCGCGGTGTCGAAGGATTCGATCAGCGATTGGCTCGGCACGATGAACTCCAGGGAGATGGGATCTCGTCCGAGGGTACGCATGCCCTGTGACGCGAAGCCCGGTCTGGTTCTCCGGTCGAGCGTGACCTCGTAGCCTCCTGGCCATGCCGACTCCTCCCGGTCAGCCTGTTGTCGATTGCACGATCGAGCTGCGGGAGGTCGAGCCTCGGGTGTGGCGCCGACTACTCGTACCGGGGAGCGTTCGCCTCGACAAGCTGCATCGCATGTTCCAGGTGGCGATGGGATGGGAGGACTACCACCTCCACTCCTTCGAGATCCGCGCCGAGCGGTACGGGATGCAGTTCGACGAGTACCCCGACGATGAGCTGCAGGAGAAGGACTTCACCGTCGTCACGGCCATCGGAACCAACGAGCGATTCGGCTACGAGTACGACTTCGGCGACTCCTGGGAACACGAGATCACCGTCCACCGCGTGTGGCGGATGCCGAAGGGCTTGAAGTTCGCCGTGTGCCTCGACGGTGCCAACGCCTGTCCGCCCGAGGACGTCGGCGGCTCCTGGGGCTACGAGCACTACCTAGCGGTGCTCGCCGATCCCGCATATGAAGAACACGACCACCTGATCCAGTGGCGCGGCCCGTTCGACCCCAAGGCGTTCGACCTGGCGCTCGTGAACGCCCATCTCCAGGCGGTTCGCTGAGTCGCTCAGCTCGTGGGCGGCATTGCTCCGACCGTTTCGGCGAGCAGGGCGCGGATCCTGGTCCGCAGGCGCGCAGCGGGGTCGTCCTGAAGGTCGGCGGTCAGCACACCGAGCGCGGCGCCGTCGGGGCCGAGCTCGTGCCAAAGGATCTCTCGCATCCGCCGGAGCGGTTCGCTCGAATCGAAGATGGCCGGCTCGACCCCATCAGCGGCGGCGACCTCGAGGCATCGCCACAGGTCCTCGGCATCGCGGGCCTCGGTCCGCACCGTTCGGACCATGGTCTTCAGCGCGAGCATGCCGACCGCATCAGGCAGTGTGACCGTGGTCGAGAGCGTGGAGTGGTCGGTGAGCACCATCTCGACCTCGGCGGTGACCGCTGGACGCCGAAGGGCCTCGGCGAGACCCGGCACCTCGGTCGTGACGACCGAGCCAACGGTGACCGTGTCGCGAGCGCGAGACCGATAGGTCGGGATCAGCAGGTCGACCGCGGCGACGCGGCGGTCGTCGATGCGTCGCTCCCATCGGTTCCCCGCGACTTTGGCGTAGCCCATCGCTTCGATCGCGTCGACGAGTTCGGGTTCGCGCAGCACGTGCGGCGGCACGCCGAAGTCGGCGTCGCCGGTTGCTCGCAGCGGGATGTCGAGTGCGAGGCGCTGGATGTGGAGCATGACGGCCACGCCTCCGATGAGGCGGTGCTGTGCGGTGGGCCGGCTGGCGGACATCGCGGCGGACACGTCGGCAATGGCGGTGAAGCCGCCGTCCATCGCTGCCGAGAGGCTCGGGAGTACCACGGGTCTCGTCATCGGACCCGTGGGATCGTCCGGTCGAGGATCGCGGTGCGCAGCCGGTCGGCGGCCTCGGCTCGATCCTCGCCGCCGAGGTCGAGCAGGTCCCACCACTGCTGGCACGGGTCGGCGACCGGCAAGCCCTCTACCTCGTGACGCCAAGGCTCGGCGGGGGAGAGGAGACCGTCGTCGTCCGTCCAGCGCACGATCAGGCTCGCGTCGGCGCGGCCCTCTGCCGGTACCAGGCCAGCGTCCTCGAAAGGCGCGGGCGCGCTGACGTAGACGATCGTGACCGTGGGGTGGCGCCAAGGTGCGAACAGGTCCGGGGCGAGGTCGGCCGAGAAGGCCGTGCTGACCTTGCGATCCAGCGCGAGTGCGAGCACGCGGCGGGCCTGCTCAGTGAGCGGGCGGGTGCCGTACCAGTACGACTCGGGCTCGATGAGGTGGGGCCGAGCACGAGCGGCGTAGAGGTGGAGGAGCTTCGCCGGCTCGCCGACGTACCCATCGGGCGTCGCGGTGACCGCATCGTGTTCGGCGAGTTGCTTGAGTATCTGCGAGGCCCGGGGCTGGGTCACCCCAACCACGGATGCGATGGAGACGCCCGTGAGGGGATCATCGGACGCGATCAGGACCCGAACCACTGCAGCGGTGCCCGCGCCCCAGCGACGCACCACGTTCCCCGAGGCGGCGGTCAACGGCATGGGGACAGGGTATAAGCCTTCTCCCCCGTTGGCAAGGAACACTTATAGGGAGTCTTATGGGTGTGGTGCGGACCCACGCGCCCAAACGAAACGCCCCGATTCGTTTCGGTGCGTCAGGGCCCGGTGCGATGACAAGCGATGGCATCGCCGGGCGAACGGTGCTCGACGACTCGTTCCGGCCGCGGAGCGATGCACGCGCCCGACGCGCGACACCGCCCGCGGGCATCGTGATGACAACGCCGACGTGGCGGAGAGAGGAGACTCGGTGTCGGGCGCAGTAGCGGTATTCACCCGCGTTCGGCCCTCGTCCGACTCAGGACGCCGTCCTGCTGTCGACACACCCCTCGAACTTGTCATCAGATTGTCCGCGAAAGTCCTGGAAACGGGGTTGTACGGGATGGGACGGGGTGTGACCAGCCGGTACGGGCGTCTCACGAAAACCACCCCTGACCTGCACAAACGGCGACTCAGTGGTACGGAATGGTACGGCCGAACCCGGCGTTCAAGTCCCCCTCCGAAACTCGGTAAGCAGTGTTTTCGCAGGTCACAGGCTTGCGGTGGGGTCGAAACGAGTCGGGTGGGGACTTGAACCCCCACGAGACGGTTGAGATCGACGCCGTTTGGGCAACAGCGTGTTGCCCAATTCGGGGTTGTCGCAGTGGCCGCTTCCGGTCTCGTGGCGCTCACGGGCGCGGTGCGACCCGCATTCAGCGTTCGGCCGCGGCTTCGCTGGCATACCGGAGACCGGCGTTCACCAGATGATCGACCGAGGCGGCGAGCAGGTCCTGCCCGTGCTCCGCAAGGGGATGACCACGGCTGCCGCAGACTGAACAACCTGTACCAGCACGACGATGTCGCTCCCTGCCTCGTGGGGCGTCAGAGCAGTTTGAGGAGGGCGTGGGGGACTGTCCGGATATCGGTGTAACTGGCGTTGGCGGTTGTCATTGGTCCTGGGGGAACAGTCGGCCGTCGAAGGTGACGGCGAAAGCGTTGAGTGCTGGTTTCCATCGGTTCATCCAGCGCTCGGATCCTCGGCCGGTGGGGTCGAGGGATCTGACGACAAGGTAGAGGCACTTGAGGGCGGCCTGCTCGTTGGGGAAGTGGCCCCTCGCTCGGGTCGCTCGGCGCATCCTCGCGTGGAGGCTCTCGATGGCGTTGGTCGAGTAGATGACCCGGCGGATCTCGACGGAGTAGTCGAGGAACGGCACGAACTCGCCCCACGCGTTGTCCCACAGGGTGCGGATCGCCGGGTAGCGCTCAGCCCAGCCGTCATAGAACTCCTCGAGACGAGCTCGGGCCTCGGTCTCGTTGACCGCGGTGTAGACGGGCCGAAGCTGGCGGGCCATGGCGTCCCAGTGCTGGCGGGCCGCGAACCGGAACGTGTTGCGGATCAGGTGCAGCACACAGGTCTGCACGACCGCTTCGGGCCACGTCGCGCCGATCGCGTCGGGGAGGCCTTTGAGTCCGTCGCACACCACGATGCAGACATCAGCGACGCCACGGTTGCGGATCTCGGTGAGCACGCCGAGCCAGAACTTGGCACCCTCACCGCCGGCCGATGGCCAGATGCCCAAGATGTCGCGTTTGCCTTCGACGGTGACCCCGATGGCGCAGTAGAAGGCCCGGTTGGCGACCTGGCCGTCGCGGACCTTGACGTGGATCGCGTCGATGAACACCACCGGGTAGACCGCGTCGAGGGGCCGGATGAGCCAGTCGCCCATCTCCTCGATGACCGCGTCGGTGATCTTCGAGATCGTCTCGCGCGACACATCAGCCCCATACACCTCGGCCAGGTGCGCGGAGATCTCGCCGGTCGTGAGCCCCTTGGCGCACAACGACAGCACCATCGCGTCGACCCCTTCGAGACGGCGTTGACGTTTGCGGACCGTCTTCGGGTCGAACGACCCGTCCCGGTCGCGGGGCACGTCGATCTCGACCGGGCCGACCTCGGTCAGCACCGTCTTCGAACGGGTGCCGTTGCGCGAGTTCCCGCCGTCGCGACCATCGACCGCGTGTTTGTCATAGCCAAGATGCTCGCTCATCTCGACCTCGAGGCCGAGCTCGAGAACCTGCTTGGTCAACTCGGCCAACAACCCGCCCGGACCGACCAGGCTCACGCCGGTGGCCTGCGCATCCTCCACCAACCGCGCCGCCAGTTCTTGGCGAGCGTCACCGGCCGGGTCCGCCGGCGGTGGCAACACCACCTCGACGGTCTCGTCGTCGACCAGCTCCACATCAGACGAATCAGTCACTGCCTGTCCTCTCGGGCCAGACCCCGCTCGGGATCCAGCCTGTCAGGCCAGGCCAGTTACACCGTTGATCTGACACTCCCCATCACCCAGATGGACGTCCTCCGCAGGCTCTTCGGCACCGTGGAGCTCTCGTTCCAGCAGTGGGCCCTCGCCCTCGTGCCCGCCGTCGCACTCATCTTCCTCTGGGAACTCGGAAAGCTCATCGCACGTCGCGAGACCACCGACACCGACGAGGCGACAGCCGCCCCGTGACGTGCCCCTCACTGGCCGGGCATGGCAACACCTGAACCCGCGCCCACCCACGCTCAGAGAGGGGCCTTGACACCCGGGCAAGACGTACTGCCATTGTGATGCCATGACCGTGACGAAGGATGAGCGACTCCAGATCCGGGTCGACCCGGCCGAGAAGCGTCTGCTCGAACGAGCAGCCGAGGCTTCCCATGTCTCGGTGTCGGCGTTCGTGTTGCAGTCCGCGGTGGCCCAGGCGGCAGACACTCTCGCCGAGCGTCAATTCATCGAGCTCAGCCCGGGTGCCGCGGCGGCCTTCACCGCGGCGCTCGACGAGCCGGCGACGGTGAACCGGCGTCTCGCGTCTGCGCTCGAACGGCCCCGGAAGTTCCGCTGGATTGACTGAGCTCCGTCGCCCTGAGCCCCTCGACCCCAAACGCCACCACCGCTCGAGCTTCGACTCCGGTTCCCCGGATCTGGACGAGTGGCTCCGCCGATACTCAACGCAGAACCGACGCAGGAACACCGCCGCGACTTGGGTGATCACCGACGCCGCCGGGGTGGTGTTCGCCTACGTGAGCCTGGCGATGACCAGCATTGACCGTGGCGGTGCTCCGTCGTCGGTGGCGAAGAACGCTCCTGATCCGGTGCCCACCCTGCTGATCGGCCGACTCGCCGTGACTCGGTCCCATGCGGCACTTGGCGTCGGCACCGCGCTCGTCGCACACGTCCTCGCGACCGCCGTCGACCTCAACGACCGGGCGGCCTGTCGCGCCGTCGTCGTCCCGCTCTCGACGACGCCGCTCGTTCGTGGTGGGAACGACTCGGGTTCCACCCGTTCGATCCCGAGGACCGCGACAACCTCGACCTGTACCTGCTCACCAGCGAGATCGAAGCCACGCTGCGCTCCCTCGGTTGACCCATGTCCGTGCCAGCCGGATCGATTCTCGGTGAGCTCGTCACGAATCGGAGATTCTCGGCGACCACCACCGTCTTTGGGGTGGGTATGGATGTAGGGGAGTCGTTGCCGATGCGTCGGAGCGGCTTGCCCGGCCTCACGCGGCCACCGAGTACTCCGAGGGGCGAGGGATCACCGGACGCAAGGGCCTCACTCTCGGCGCCGCCTCCGGGTTCGCCATCGCCGGATACGTCCTCTACACGCTGTCGCAGTCGACCGGTTCCCTCGACGCCCTGACCTGGGTGTCGCCGTGGCGCTGGTACATCGCCGACGCCATGCTCATCGACGGGCTCACCGCCAACGTCCTGCCGCCTTTCGGCCTGGCCCTCGTGTGCGTCGTCGTGGGGTTGGCAGGTCTTCCTGCCCCGAGATCTGCAGAACCCCTGAGCCGACCCACCTGCAGTCTCAGCTCTCCCGTACCTGCGTCCAGTAGGGGATCCGCTGGTTGATCGCAGGGAGCGTCGCGCCGTTCGGCGCGACGGGGTTGGCGAGGGGCTGGACGTCTGCGGTGGTGACGAAGGCGACTCGGGGGGAGGAGGTAGGCGTAGGGGAGGTCGTCGCTCCAGACGTTCCACGCCTTGGCCCATCCGGCCTGTCGGGTGGTCACGTCGGTGGTGCGCCGTTGGGCCGCTATGGCCTGGTCGACGTCGAAGCTGCCGCTGGCGTACTTGCCGGTGTAGGCGCTCTGGTCGAGCGAGTCGACGATGACATCGATGCCGACCTCGCCGAGCTGCTGGGCGATGAATTGGGCGGCGAGGGTCGAGGTCCCACCCGAGGTCGAGAGCAGGAGGTCGAGCCCGGGTGTCGCCATGGGGTTGCACATCGGTGCCAGCCCCCAGCTACTTCGTGAGTAGCTCGTTGGAGGGGTCCACTCTCCGAACGGGCGAAACGTGTCTCGCCGACCCAAGCATCCACATATGTCCGTTCCGCCTGGGTAGGAGTCGCCCATGAATCCGCTCCTGTTGGTGATCATCGTCCTCGTCGTCATGTTGGTCATCGCGGGGGTGGTGGTCGCGTTTCAACTGAAGCGTCGATCAGGTGGGGTCATCGGGTCGACGAGCACCGGCTCGAAGGGAGCGAGGTCGTGACAAGCCTCCTACGAGCGACGACGCTCATCGGGCGACCGGTGGTCACCTTGGATGGCGAGTCCCCTCTGGAGATCAAGGACGTGGTGTTCAACACCACATCCGGGGAGATCCTTGGGTTCACGCTTCGTAAGCACGGTTTTCTCGGGGGCCCGGCCAGCGAGGTGTTGCCATGGCGAGCCGTTCACGGCCTCGGGCCCGATGCCGTGATGGTGGCCGACGTCGGTCGATTCAGCGACGATGCAGCGGACAGCCTCGATGACGGCGGGGACGTGCTCGGGAACCGGATCATGACCGAGAGTGGCACCGACTTGGGGGAGGTGGCCGAGGTGGTGGTGGCGACCGGCCGCCAAGCCGATGTCCTCGGCTTCGAGATCGAAGCGGCCAGCGGATCTCACGGCAGCGGTGATCATCACGTCTTCATCCCGCTCCCGGACACGCTGGCGATCTCCGGCGAGAAGATCATCGTCCCGGATTCGGCCACCGACTTCGTTCGTGACGACTTGTCCGGCTTCGGTAGTGCCGTGGCCGAGTTCCGTTCGATGCTCTCCGGAAAGGACAACTGATGCGCTGGCGCAACGCACTTGGACGCGAGGTCGTCGATACCTCGACCGCAGAGACGATCGGTCACGTCGACGCGATGGTCCTCGACGCAAGCGCGTCATCAATCGTGGGAATGGTCGTCGGGAACCAGGTGGTTTCCTGGTCAGACACGGGTGGCATCGGGTCCGACGCGGTGACAGTCGTCAATGCCGGCCTGATCCGAGGGCCGAAATCTGATGCTGAGGTTCATGCCGTGGAGGGGGCGAGCAACCCGATCTCGAAACGGGTGATCACCGAGGACGGCTTTGTCCTCGGCAACATTGCTGATATCGAGTTCGACTCGGACAGCGGAATGATCAGCCGGATGATCCTGGGCGATGACCACATCGCAGGGTCTCGGCTCATGGGGACAGGATCCTTCGCAGTCGTCGTGTGCTCGACCGATCGAGCCAGTGCTGAGGGGGATCTGGCCAGCCTGACCAAGTCCGAGCTGTACGAGATGGCGAAGACCCGGGACATCGATGGACGGTCGACCATGAGCAAGGACGAGCTCATCGCCGTCCTCGGCTGAAGCCGGTTCCAAAATGATCCGAACGTGGCTCGGTACGAGTTGGGCGGAGGTAGGGCTCGTCGTCGTTTCCACGACGACGATATTTGCCGTCACCATCGGTTACGCCCGCGCGGCGGGCTTGCGAAGCTTCTCGAAGATGTCGAGCTTCGACTTCGTCATGACACTCGCAGTTGGTTCGATCGTGGCGAGCGTCGCCGTCACATCATCCGTTTCGCTGGTGAACGGTGCGATCGGCTTGGCCACCCTCTTTGCCGTCCAGATGTTGATCGGACGCCTGCGACGGTTCGCCAGGTTCGTACGCGTCGTGGACAACACGCCCGTGCTGCTCATGGTCGGCGAGCGGTACCTTCTCGACAACCTCAGCGCGTCCAGGGTGACCGTGGCCGACGTGAAGGCGAAGCTGCGGGCCGCGAACGTCCTCGACTACTCGACGGTGCGGGCGGTTGTACTCGAGACCACCGGCTCCATCTCGGTGCTCCACGGCGATTGCGCCCTCGACCCGGACCTCCTCGAGGGAGTGAGGGGGAACGATCAGCTTCCGCGGGAAACATCGCGCGGGGATCGTCGTTCGGCCGATCGGTGATTGTGGCGGCGGGCAGCGGTACGACCGGCCAGATCGAGGACTCGGCACGAAGCATCGCCGACAATTTGGTGTCGGCGGTGCCTCGTGTCGGCGTCGCCCTCCTGATCATCCTTGTCGGGTGGGGGCTGTCCCGACTGACTCGATGGCTTCTCCATCGGACGCTCCGCCGACGCCAGACACCGAGCTTCGCGCGGGTGATGAGCCGGCTGGCCGGATGGCTGGTGCTCGCCCTCTCGGCTCTGCTCGCGGTGGCGGTGACCTTCCCGTCGGTGAAGCCTGTCGATCTGCTCGCTGGTCTGGGGTTCTTCTCGGTGGCGGTCGGCTTCGCCTTCCAGGACATCCTCGAGAACACCCTGGCCGGGGTCCTGCTGCTGTTCCGTCAACCGTTTCGATCCGGCGACCAGATCGAGGTCAAGGAGCAGACCGGCACGGTCGAGGCGATCACCATCCGCGACACACGGATCAAGACCTTCGACGGCCAGCTGGTGCTCGTCCCCAACCGAGACGTGTACAAGAGCGTCATCCGCGTCCAGACCCACTTCGAGCTGCGACGCCTCGCGTTCATGGTGGGCATCGCCTACGAGAACGATCCGGTCGACGCCCGCGACGTGATCATCGGGGCACTCCACGGCCTCGACGGCATCGCCGGCGAACCCCGGCCGGAGGCCATGGTAACCAGGCTCAGTTCGTCGACGGTGGACATCGAGGTGCGGTTCTGGACCTCGCCGCACCAGCTCGCAGCCCGCAACGCCCTGGCTCAGGTGATCGTGGCAGTCAAGTCGGCCCTCGACGCGGCCGAGATTGAGCTCCCCGCTGACATCGTCGTCCTCCAGGCCGCCCCCAGCTTCCAAGGCGCCATACAAGGCCATGCCGCGCTCACCCCCGGGGCGCGATCAAGCCGCCACCCGGTCGACCAACGGACCACGCACGCCGGAACGCTTGAGCGACGGTGGACCTTCTACTGGTCTTCGCCAGCCTCCTGTTGCTCGCGGTGCTCGTGTCGAGCCTCACACATCGCACCGTGCTCTCGACCGCCGCGCTTCTCCTGGTCGGTGGGTTCCGTCCTCGGCAACGGATCGCTCGGCGTCATCGACGTCCACGCCGACGACGAGATCGTGTGGGTCCTCGCCGAATTGGCGCTGTTCAGCGTCCTGTTCAGCGACGGCATGCGGGTCGGGCTGCCCGAACTGCACGGGGCGTGGCGGCTCCCCGGACGCGCCCTCGTCATCGGACTGCCCCTCACCCTCATCATCACCGCGGTGTTCGCGCACGTCGTGGCCGGTCTCCCGTGGCTGGAGTCCTTCCTCCTCGGTGCCGTCCTGAGCCCGACAGACCCGGTCTTCGCCGCCGCCATCGTGGGCCGCGAGGAGATCCCCTACCGACTCCGCAACCTCCTCAACGTCGAATCGGGACTCAACGACGGATTCACCCTCCCATCGTCGTCATCCTGCTTGCGACGGCCAGCGCTACCCCCGTCCGCGGCTGGTCTCTGGGCGAGGAGGTGGTGGGGGGAGTAGCGCCCGGTGTGCTCGTCCCCTGGGTTGCCATCCGGCTCGAGCGCACCCGCTTCTTCTCAGCCACCACCTTCTACGAGCCGCTCAACGCGTTCGCCGTCGGGCTGCTGGTGCTCGCGCTGGCCATGCTCACACACGCCAACGTCTTCCTCGCCGCGTTCTCCGCTGGCATCACCATCGCCACCATGAGCCCGGAGCTGCGCACCGCGTTCTATCAGTTCGGCGAGCTGGTGGCTGAGCTGCTCAAGCTCGCCGCCCTCCTCGTCTTCGCGGCCCTGATCTCGCTGCAGTTCCTCGGCGACATCGGCGTCAGCGGCTATCTCTTCGCCGCGCTCGCGCTCTTCGCCGCTCGACCGACCGCCCTCGGCATCGCCCTGCTGCGCAGCAAGCTCGACCGCAAGGAGCGCGTGGCTGCGGCCTGGGCCGGCATCCCCCTCAGCGACGAGCCTTCCACCTGGTCGCGCTCGTCATCGCCGCGTCGATCCTGGCGCACTCCTCCACTGATGTACTCGTCGCTCGCTGGTTCGAGTCCGAACCTGGCACGGATGACCCGGGTCACGACGCGATCGGCCGATCGGAGCCTCAGGCGAGCTGAAGGCTGAGGCTGTACTGGTCAGAATCGGTGCCGAGCCCGGGCGCCGATCAAGGTCACTCCTGAGGTCTGCCACTGGCCACGCCAGGCCGACCGTGGGCTCTGGGGTCTGGCCCGACCGGTTGCCGGCCTGACCACGGATCCCTCTCACCCGGCGGCTCCTCCCCGCAAGAGGGCGAGCGTGAACCATTGTCAAAACGTGAGCGCCCTGGCCACGACCTGGTGGGAACCGAGACTCATCCGGGATCAGGAGCTCTGCGACCGTCGCGGCCAGACGGGTGACCGGCGGTCGACGCCATCCAAGGCGCCCCCAGCCTTCCGGTCGGCGATCTGTTCCAACCCGAACTTCCCCGCGGGTGAGCGAGCTGCAGGCGACCGAGATCCTCAGATGCAGTTCGGAACGACTGTGCGGCAGCGGTTGCACCCCAGTCGGTGATGGCGAGGTGCGTGCCCGGTTCAGGAGTCGACTCGATGGTCCATCGTGGCGACGCCGTCGCCTGTCGATCGACCGGACTGTTGGGGTCGACGGCCTGTTGGGGTCGGCGGCGAGGGCACTTGACGTGAGTAGGGAGATCGACCGCAGGGCGAGCGGCGTTCGCGACGGTGCCCGGTCGGGAACAAGGCGCGACATCTGGAGCAGTGAGGCGAGCGGGAAGATGTGACGCCCGAGCCGCTCGGCCAACAGGGCCGTGACCATACCGATGGCCGCCATCGAAATCCGGATCAGGGTCGGATCGGCCACGTTTCGCCGGAAAGCGGTGCCGGCTGACGAGGTAGTGGGTAGGTGATCGGCAACAGGCGATGCGAGAGGACAGTGGTGCGAACGCAGCGACTCCGACACGTCGAGGAGATGGCAGGTGGGCCGGCGCGGCTACGCGTGATAGCGACCCTGGCCAGCGTGCTCGCTCTGGACAGCGCCGACAAGGGAATGATCGGCGCGACCGCCATCGACCTCCAGCACACGTTCTCGGTGGGGACGACCGAGATCGGTCTCCTGCTCACGGCGAGCAGCGTCGTCGCTCTCGCGTCAACCATTCCGTTCGGTGTCCTCGTCGATCGGATCTCGCGGACCCGTCTGCTCTTCTTCGTCGTCGTGTCCTGGGGCGCGGCGATGATGGCCGGCGCTGCCTCGTCGTCGTACCTCTGGTTGCTCGCGAGCAGGTTGTTCCTCGGCGTAGCGGCGGCGGTGGCGTACCCGGCCGTGGCATCGTTGGTCGGCGACTGGTTTCCCGCCGCCGAGCGGGGGCGGGTCCTCGGGCTCCTCTTGGCTGGCGAAATGGTGGGGACCGGTGCCGGCCTGGTCATGGCTGGAGCGGCGGCGATCGTCATGTCCTGGCGCCTCTCCTTCGTCCTGGTCGGGGCGCTTGCCCTCGTCGTGGGTTGGTTGCTCCACGGCCTTCCCGAACCGGCACGGGGAGGCGCCAGCAGGATGCCTCAGGGCCAGGCGCAGGTTCTGGCCGAAGCCGACGTCTCCCAGCCTGCGAGCGGGAACGTGACGCCCGCGGATACCACGATGCTCGCGCCGGGCAATCCCGACGAGGACCTCGCTCGGTGCTTGGTGGCGGAGGCGGTGGTTCCGGCTGACCGAGACGCAGTCCTGCGTCGGAGCCCGGATCGGCTGTCCCTTTGGGCTGTGTTGAAGTACGTGTTACGGGTCCGGACGAACGTGATCCTGATCGTGTCGTCCGCGCTCGGCTACTACATGTTCGCTGGTGTCCGCACCTTCGGTGTCGAGTTCGCGCAGGGCCACTACGGGCTGAGCAGGGCGGGAGCGCTCGTGGTGGTGTTCGTTGCGGGTATCGGCGGCGTGATCGGTGTCGTCGTCGGAGGTCGGATCTCCGATGGACTACTCGCCGCGTGGCCACATCGACGCCCGAATCGTGGTCCCGGCGGTGGCTTTCCTGGCTATGACCGCTGCGTTCGCCCCTGCCGTCATCACCACGTCGCTGTTCGTCGCCGTTCCGCTGCTGGTGCTCGCGGCCTGCTTGTTGTCTCTGGCCAACCCCCCGTTGGATGCGGCCCGCCTCGACGTCATTCCCTCGACGATGTGGGGACGGGCCGAGGCGGTCCGGACCGTGCTGCGTACCACGCTCGAGGCGCTGGCCCCGCTCGCCTTCGGTGCCACCGCCGAGTACGTGTTCGGCGGGACAGGCACCAACGGCCTGGAGCCGACCGTCCTGGTCATGCTGGTCCCACTGGTCGCCAGTCCCCTCGTGCTGCTCCTGGCTCGTCGGAGCTACCCGACCGACGTGGCCACCGCCGCGGAGTCCGAGTCCGCACCCCAGAAGGTGCGGTCATGAACGCCCTCGAACGGACCGTGCGGCGCATCGACAGGTTCCAGCAGCGTCACCCCGTCCTGGCCGTCCCGTTCGCCGTGGTGCAGAAGTTCGGCAACGACCGGGCCGGTGCCCAGGCCACCCGCATCGCCTACCAGGGCCTGTTCTCCCTGTTTCCTCTCCTGCTTCTCCTGACGGCCATCCTCGGCTATGTGGTCCAGGGCGATCCCCAGCTGCAAGGCCGGATCATCGACTCGACGCTCGCCAACTTCCCCATCATCGATGCGCAGTTGGGGGCGACCTCGTCGTTCAAGGGAAATGGTCTCGCGCTGGTGGTCGGCATCGCCGGCACGCTGTACGGAGCGTTCGGGGTCGGCCAGGCGGCGCAGTCGGCCATGAACCTTGTCTGGAACATCCCCTATGTGGAGTGGCCGAGCTTCATCGTTCGACGCCTCCGGGCCATCGCCGTCGTCGTCGCCTTCGGCGTGGCCATGCTGGCCGTGTCGGCGCTTTCCATTCTGGCCTCCGGGCTGGCGGCGGGTCTGGACCGGCCTCTGGCGCTGATCGGTTCGATGCTGCTGACCTTCATCATGTTCGTCGGCGCGTTCATGATCCTCACCGCCGAGCCGCTCGGCTGGAGAGATGTCCTGCTGGGCGCCGTGCTGGCGACGGTCTTCTGGGAAGGGCTCCAGTTTCTCGGCAGCTGGTACGTAAGTCGCGTCCTCCACAACGCCAGCGACATCTACGGGGTCTTCGCCATCGTGATCGCCCTGCTGTCGTGGATGTACATGGCTGCTCAGCTCACGCTCCTCGCCGCCGAGATCAATGTCGTCCGCAAGTACCGCCTGTGGCCCAGATCCATGACCCAGCCACCGCTGACCGAGGGCGACCGCCGCACGTTCGACCGCCTGGCCCGCATGGAGGTCCGGCGGCCGGAGTACCGAGTGCGCATGGAGCTGAACCCTTCGGCGGACGATGATCCCTTCAACCCGGAGCAGGAGTCGAAGCCGGAGCAGGGGTCGAGGAAGGAGTCGGAGGCCTCCGACGGTTCGGGGCAGCCGGACCGCATCGGTTCAGGTGGGTCGGCTCGGTTGTCGTAGCGGACGCGCGGGCGGCATCGGCGCACGGCACCATTGTTACCGCCCGATCGGCTGAGATGTCGGGTCAGGTTCAGGATGACGGATCGGAGTCGATCAGAGCGATGCCGAAGCGAGGGTCGAGCGTCGACGGAGGTGCGGGGGCGGTTCGGTGAGCATGACCTCGAGCGTGGGGCGCACCGCCGCTGAGAGCAAATGATCAGCCCGAGCCCGGGCCGACCAGTCGACCAGCACGACGTGGGCATGGACGACCGGACTGTCGCCCGCGGCCGCAATGTCGCCGAGCAACGAGACGACGTCGACCTGCTCGTCCAGCCGCACTTCCTCGTAGCGCTGATCATCGACCAGGAAGTAGCCGACGGTGGCGTGTGGGTGTGCTCGAAGCCGCCGATCGCTGGCCGTCGTGGCAGTTGCTCCCGGGAGGTGGTTGTGGTGGTGTCCTGTTTGGCCGTCGCCGTGGGTGCCGAGCCGGCGCTCGTCGTCCATGTGATGCTGGCCGTCTCAGCGGAAGTTGAAGCGGTGCTCGGTGCGCCGGTCGATGGGGGGCTCGACAGGGCCGCCGGGGCCCTGGCCGCAAGCGCGGCGCTCTCGAACCACGGCTGGAGCCGCACTTCCGTCCAGCCGCTCCGATATATCTGTGCCCACGCGGTGGGCAAGGTTTCGCGCCGAGTCGTCGGTTTCAGGCGGTGGCCCGTTGTAGAAGCTTGGCGGGGGTGCCTCCCTTCGGGCCCGATCGATGGGATCGGTAGCCCCTCGCCGTCGTCGATCGGGCGCCAGCAGTGCCGGTCGAGGCAGTCGATCATCCGCTGGGCTGAGGTCGGGGCGAGTCGCAGGTTGTCTCGTTGTGGTGTCATAGGTAGGCGCCGCGACCAGTGCCCGGTGGACCGAGATCGTGGGTTCGTCGACGTGGAGCCCGTCTCGCGCAAAGCGAGGAGTTCGCTTCGCCCATCTTGAGCGCCGTGGCGGGACGGGTCGAGCGTGCTGGTCGGGGGCCGGGCGGCGGTCAGAGGCGGGGGCGCACCTCTCGCTCGAAGAAGTCGAGGAAGCCGGCCTGGTCGGGGCCGATCTGCTGGATGTAGAGGTGGTCGTAGCCGGCCGCGGCGAACGGCTTGATGGCCTCGACGAAGCGGTCGGGGTCGTGCCCGGAGGGCACCGCCTCGGCGACCTTGTCCTTGGTGACGAGCTCGAAGGCCTGCTCGAAGTGGGCGGGTGTGGGCAGGTCCTGGGAGAGCTCCCCGGGAATGCCTTCGTTGGGCCAGGTCTTGTATGCCAGGTCGATGCTCGCGTGCTCGTCTGATCCAAAGCACACCTTGAGCCCGTTGAAGGTCGGCCTGTCGCGACCGCCGTGCTGGACGAGGTCGTCGCCATGCAGGATCCGGACCAATTCGGGCCTCGGCGGCGGACTCGATCGCCCTGATGTGGGAGGACCCAGCGGGGAGTTCCCCAGCGGCAGCCGCGTATGCGCTGCTGTCATGAGCTGTTGCGCCGGGTGCGAACGGGCATCACCACCCACAGCCCGACGACTAGGAATCCAACCATCGCCATGACGATCAGCGCGACAGGAGTGGCGTACACGAAACCGACCACGACGAGCACTGCACTGAGAAGCGCTACACCGAATAGGGCCACTCCGGCGCGGGTGAGGTTGATGCTGAGCTGCAGCCGCTCGACGCGGTCACGCCGATCGCCGAACCGGTGCAGGGCGATCGGGGTCATGAGAACGATCACGGCCATGGAGCCGCTGACCAGCGAGACCGCGAAGATGGCTCGGCCCAGCTGATCGACCTCATCGAAGTGGCTGGCGAAGGGAACGGTGAGCAGGAACGCAACGAGGACTTGGACGCCTGGTAGCAGGACTCGCAATTCCTGCATGAGGTTGTAGTACCGGGCCTTGAGTTCGTCGCGGTCCTCGATCGGATCGAGGTCGCGCGCGGGCCGGTCCCGCACGCCATTGGGATCGGTCGCCGGTCCCATGAGGATGCCCTCCCTCCTGTCGATGTCGGTCCCACACTCCTACCCGCTGCACCGAGCGCGAGACCGAGGCCGAATCTGACTCCTCTGGCAATCGAGACCGTGGACTCCTCCTAGCTCAGGTGATCGGCACCCCCGACAAGATCTGCGACGCCTGGCGCACGACGCGGGGGTCGGGCGCGTGTGCCACATCGAGGTCCTTGTGCTCGTAGTCCAACCGGTCCACCACCGAACGGATGGATTCCAACCGGGCGCGCTTCTTCTCGTTGGAGTTGATGATCGTCCACGGGGCGAGGACGGTGTCGGAGTGGATCAGCATCTCGTCGCGTGCGTCGGAGTACTCATCCCAGTGTGATTGTGCCTCGGCATCCATGGACGACAGCTTCCAGCGCTTCAGCGGGTCCTCACGGCGCGCGTCGAAACGCTCGGACTGCTCGTCACGCGACACCGTGAACCACAGCTTGAACAGGGAGATCCCGGACTCGACCAGCGCTTGTTCGTACCCAGGGACCTGCCGGAAGAACCGCCCGTACTCTGTCGGGGAGCAGAAGCCCATTACCCGTTCCACTCCGGCCCGGTTGTACCAGGAGCGGTCGAAGAGCACCATCTCACCCTCGGTGGGTAGGTGCTCGATGTAGCGCTGGAAGTACCACTGGCCGTCCTCGGTCCCGGTCGGCTTGGGTAGCGCGACGGTCCGGGCCGACCTGGGATTGAGGTGCCGGGCGAAGCGCCGGATAGTCCCACCCTTTCCGGCGGCGTCGCGTCCCTCGAACACGATGACGACCTTGTCGCCGTGGTCGCCCACGTGTCGTTGCAGCTTCTGCAGCTCGACCTGCAGGTCGCGCAGTTGAGAGTGGTAGTCGCCCTTGTCGATCTTGGTGTCGTAGGGCAGCTCCTCCTCCATCGCTGCGACGGTCGTCGCTGGGGCGGGATTTGGTTGACTCATGAGGAGCTCCGTTCGGGGAGGGGTGAGCGCGCCGTCACCGGGCGAAGCGCAGAAGCCTGGCAACCGACCCGATCCAGTGCGCTACGCCCGTGGTCCGGTCAGGCCGAGGATCTCAGCTACCCGCTCTGTGCGGACGGCGTGGTCAGGACTGAACCCGTCGCATCGGATCGATCGCGCCTTCCCGTCGTGTGCGTCTCCCATGGCGTCCTCCTCGGCGTAGGCCTCTTGAACTTGTTCCCGCGTTCGGGGCGGTCCAGAACAGGGGACCGACACAGGGCGCGCCAGAGCCGGACCGCCCACCATCGCCGAGGGCCCTGACACCGCTGGTTAGGCGGGTCAGGCCCCGCTCGTGGGGTCGAGGACGAACTGGCGAACCTCCGGCACGGCACGTCGAGCGTCTCTCTCAATGTCCCCACGCACTTCCTCGATGCGTCGGCCCCCGAGATCCTCTCTGAGGTCGGCGCGGACGGCGACCAGAATCGAGTGTGGTCCGATCATCATGGTCAGAGCAGTTCGACGACCTGCGACACCTCGTGGTGCCCCTTGATCACCGTCGTCGGGGCTTTCTCTGCTCGAACGTCTCGGCTTCGCCCAAAAGGAGGCCTCGCGTGTCGCGAGCAAGCCGGTAGGCCACGAATACCAAGAGGCAACCGATCGCGATCGAACCAACGGCATCCCACCGGTGGTCGCCGGGTGAACTGGTGTAAGGAGATTCCGACTGCGGCCAAGGCGGCGACGATTGTGCCGCAAGAACTCGTCCCGATCATGGTGTAGGCGTGCGATCTCTCGGTCTCGGGTTACCAGCCCGCCACGCCCAGCACCAGCAGACCTGTCCTCGAAGAGCACAACCTTGGTGGTGGGGTCTTTCGTCAGCCTCTCGTCGGCCGGGCGCTCACCGAACGACAGCGAGATGCGGAGGAAGATCTGATCCATCGTGTCAGCGATGGAACGCGCGGCCTCGGCCGGCATGGCGACAGAGCCGCTCAGGAGCCCGCCGACAACCTTCGTGACAGCGATCGTAGGTTGGCCGCGAACGGGACGCGACGGTGCGGCGGCTCGCTGACCGGTCCTGGTCGGACTCGGGACGGACACCGTGACCGACCTAGGTCTCGAGCAGGCTCAGCGGCGCCTGTCGAGGGCCGGTCGGTCTCCATGAGCGATCCATACCCGCCGGGGCCGGCGTGAAGCTTCCTTCCCGTCGGTGGGGGCCTGGGCACAGTCCATAGGACCTCTCCGACGTCAAGGTGTCGAATAGGCGCGCGTTTCGCTGGTCTGCTCAGGGGCGCTCCGACATCTGGCTAGCTCGGTACGACCGGATACCTCGTGTCCCGGGCGAAGTCAGGGCGACAGTCGGAAGACCACCATGGCGACGTCGTCGGTGAGCTGGTCGCAGTCACCTGCGCTGGCGAGCAAAGCGTCGGCGATCTCCTCGACTCCCTTGGTGGGAGAGAGTTCGTCGAGGACCGCAGAGATGCGGCTGATCCCGACGTCGAGGTGTTCGTGGCGGCTCTCGATGAGACCGTCGGTGTAGGCGACTACCACGGTGCCCGGCGGTGTCGATATGACCTCGGAGACCGGGCCGTGGGTCCCGAGGCCGAGTACTGGGCGCGTCGCCGACTGCAATGCACGCGAAGGCTCGCCGTCGGCGGCGAGCAGGGGTGGAGGGTGTCCCGCGCTCGAGTAGGTGAGCGACCCGGTGGCTGTGTCGATCAGCATCACGAGTGCTGTTCCCTGGAATCCTTCATCGGGATCCTCGATGAGCGCTTCGGTAGCGTCGAACAGGTCGCCGACCGGCGTGTCGAGGCGGATCACTGCGTTCATTGCGGCGCGAAGTCCGGTCATTCTCGCGGCAGCGTCGACCCCGTGACCCACCACGTCCCCCACGACGATGGCCGTGCGGGTCCGGTCCAGGGTGATGACGTCATACCAGTCCCCTCCGAAGCCGATGCTGCTCCCTGCGGCCTGGTAGCGGACTGCGATCTCGAGGCCTTGTCGATCGACGTGTCGGGGCACGAGCCGTCGGCGCAGCTCATCGACGAGGTGGGACCGGTCGTCGGCCGTGCGGGTGCGCAGCACGGTTTGAGATGTGAGCTCCGCGACCACCTGGAGCCGTGACTCGATGGTCTCATCGTCCCAACCATGGGCCCAGCCGAGGCCGATCGCGCCGAGCAGTTCGCCTCTCACCATCAGCGGCACCGATGCGGTCGACACGAGGCCCACAGCTTCGGTGTCGGCCACCAGGTGGGGATAGCGGCGCCGGTAGTCGTCGATGTCTTTCACGACCACGACGCGACGTTCACGGATCGCGTCGGTTATCGGGGTACGCATCGGGAGTGCGGCGCGCCGGTATCGATCGGCGATTTCACGGGGAAGATTGGAAGGCTGGGTCAGATCGACCCAGCCGTTGTCGGGGTCCAACAGGGCAAGATTGGCGAAGTGGGCATTGAGGGCAGCAGGAAGGTGGACGAGCACCGCGTCAGCCACCTCCTGGGTGGTGGCAGCGCGGGCCAGGGACTGGGCGTAGTCACCAAGCGCCCGCAGCCGGGCGGTCGCGGAACGGCGCTCGGTCACATCGATACCCGAAGGGACCAGACCGGTCACCGTTCCGTCCTCCACGAGAGGGATCAGCCGGAAATCGAGCGTGATGAAGCGATCACCGGCAACACGAACCACCTCGTCGTAGCGCACAGTCCGTCCGGTACCGGCCTCCTCGATCGCTGCCTTCAGTCGGTCCTGAACGGACCGGTCATGGGTCCACCAATAGGTCTCCCAGAACGGTCGGCCGATCACGTCGACCAACTCGAGACCAGCGGCCTTCAACGCGTAATCATTCGCCTCCAAGACGATGCCGTCGACGTCGAGCAACCCGGCGAAGGTCCCGAGGGCGTCGATCATGCGACGAATCCGACGTTGGCTGCGAGTCTGCTCGGTGGTCTCGACCACGATCGCCACCAGCCCGGTCGCACGCCCGAACTTCACCCGATGCAAACTCCCGCTCCACGATCGCACCACGCCAGGCTGTGCCCGTGTCACTCCCGTCAGGACAACATCCGTCAACGAGGATCCGGTTTCGAGCACCGACGCGAATGCTGCGACCGCGTCGGTCGCGATGGCCGGAACCACATCCGCGATCGACCGCCCGATGTGCTCCCTGGCCGGCAACCCGTTGATCTCAGCAAGTGCATCGTTCACGAATACGAGGCGGAGATCCGTGTCCAAGACCGCGAACCCGATCGGAGCCGACCCAACGAGGGAATCGAGCACGGCGATCAACTGAGAGTCGGTGAAGCGCTCAGCTCCAGCCAGGCCTCCACTCGCCTCGACATCCTCGACGGTCATCGACGCTCCTATGAGAGGCCACCCCTCCGGTGCTCCGTGACTCTAGCCCTGCGTACGACGGACGATTCGGCTGCGGTGCAACGGTGAGCCTCTCCCTCTTGCCTGTCACGATGGTTGGCGGACGGGCTGCCCACGTTGACGGTTCTGGTTCGGGGACGAGCCGGCTCAAGTCTCGACGTCGTCGCTCCATGCGATGAAGGCTTCGCGCTCGTTCTCGTGTTCGAAGCCGACGACTGCCGACACCTCAGTGCGGCGGGCGCGCCGTATGGCTTCGATCCGATGGTTGCCGTCGTTTACCACGAGTTCGCCGTCGCGGTAGGTGACGATGACCGGCGGCGGTTCATGCCCGTCCTCGACCTTGCGGGCCAGGTCCGCCACGTCGTCCCGCCACTCGTCCTCCTCGACGACCTCCAGCACCGGCGCGCCCGGAGGGCCGGCCAGCCGGTGCAACTCCTCGAGGCGTTCTGCTCGGGGCTGGTCCAGGCCTTCGCTCGCTGTGCTCAGGCCGCCTGAGCCGGAACGGTGGCTCCCCGGGGTTCCGGCGACCGGCTCGCGTGGCACGCTTCGGGTCGCGCCGAACCGGCCCACGATCATCGGAGGGGCCGGCGAGACGAACGTCGACGTCTTGGGGTGAGGGGCCGGCTGGGCTCAGCCGTTGGCCGTGAGTCCGGTGGTTCGGTCCGCATGGCGCGAGGGCTGTCCGGGTAGGACCCCCCTCCATGGATGCATTTGCCCTCAACTGCACACTCAAGGCCGATGGCTCGAGGTCGAGCACCGACGTGCTGCTCGACCAGATCGAGGCCGAGCTGGCCAAACGGGACGTCCCTATGCAGCGGGCCCGCCTTGCCGATCACCTGATCCGGCCCGGGGTCACCGCCGATGAGGGTGACGGCGACGAGTGGCCCCAGCTGCGGGACCAGATCCTCGACGCCGAGATCTTCGTCCTGGCCACGCCGATCTGGATGGGTCACACGTCGAGCAACGCGCAGCGGGTGCTCGAGCGGCTCGACGCCTTCATCGGCGAGATGGACGACCGGGACCAGATGGCCACCGTCGACCGCGTGGCCATGGTCGCGGTCGTGGGAAACGAGGATGGTGCCCATCACGTCGGCGCGGAGCTGTTCCAAGGCCTCAACGACGTCGGTTTCACCCTGGCCGCCGGAGCCATGACCTACTGGGTCGGCGAGGCGATGCACACGGTCGACTACCAGGATCTCTCGGAGACGCCCGACAAGACCGCCCAGACGACTCGCACGATGGTCACCAACTCCGTCCACCTCGCCCGCACCCTGGCCGATCGGCCCTACCCGGAGCTCGGCTAGATCCATGACCGTCGACGACCGTCCCCTGTTCGCCGCCACCGATCGCGTGGTCGACAACCCTGAACGCTCACGCTACGAGCTCTTCGCCGACGGCCAGCTCGTCGGGTTCCTGACCTACCGGCCGTCGAACGGCGTGCTGGTGCTCGACCACGCCGAGATCGATCCTGCCTGCCGCGGCACGGGACGCGGCGCGCAGCTCGTACGCAGGAGCCTCGACGATCTCATGCGGCAGGGCTTCGTGATCCGCCCGACCTGCCCGTTCGTGGTGCAGTTCATCGACGAGCACCCGGAGTACCGGGGCCTCGTCGCCCACTGAGCTCGACGACCGTCGACAGCGTGTCTTTACGGCCGCGCCCCCGAGGGCTTTGAGCAGCCGTGGTCCGAGCGAGTGAGGCGGGCACCCGAGCGCGACCCCTTCAGGCGTCCAGCAGGACACCCGACCCGGTACGCGTCGAACAGGTACGCGTCGAACACTTGGGGTGCACATAGGACTGCCGGCACACCGCTCTCGAGTTCTCGAGGCGCTCGGCGGCGGAGTCGATGGCCCCCACGAGGGGTCGCCAGCCCGAAGATGATCCGCTGAGGCAACTTCTGGATCTCGATCAACCGGGGTAGGTCGCTGCCTCTCGTCCACTCGCTCCGAGAGAGGGGAACGTCATGGCGACGAAGTCAGCTCGTGTGAAGAACGAGAAGCAGTACGAGGCCCTGCGGGACAAGGGCATGTCGAAAGCACGAGCGGCCAGGATCGCCAACTCGCCGGACGCGTCGTCACACGGGGGCAAGAAGTCTGGTAGCGGCGGGAGCTCGAAGCAGGGCGGGACCACCGCCCAGCACAAGGCGGCCGGACGCAAGGGCGGCAAGGCATCGGCGAAGAAGCGATGACTGCGTTCGGCTACACGCTGTCGAGCGAGGAGCACGGCCCCCGGGAGCTCGTCGCCAACGCCCGGCTGGCGGAGGAGCACGGGTTCGACTTCGTGTCGATATCGGACCACTTCCATCCCTGGGTGAGCGCCCAGGGTCACAGCCCGGCGGTGTGGCCCGTGCTGGGGGCCATCGCCGGAGCGACCGAGCGGATCCAGGTCGGAGTCGGCGTGTCGTGCCCCATCGTCAGGGTCCATCCAGCGGTCGTCGCCCAGCTGTCGGCGACCGCATCGCTGCTGCTGGACGGGCGGTTCTTCCTCGGGGTCGGCACTGGCGAGGCGCTCAACGAGCACGTGACCGGCCAGCGGTGGCCGTCGCCCGAGATCCGTCGGGCCATGCTCGACGAGGCGGTCGAGATCATCCGCGCGCTCTGGGCGGGCGGCACGGTGGACCATCGCGGCCAGTTCTACGAGGTCGAGAACGGCAGGCTGTTCGACCCTCCGTCGCCCGCTCCACCGATCGTCGTGTCGGGCTTCGGCGCGGACGCGATCGACCTGGCGGCCCGCATCGGAGACGGCTACTGGGGCCATGCGCCCGATGCCCAGGTGATCGCGCGGTACCGCGGACACGGCGGTAGCGGCCCGCGCTACGCACAGCTCGACCTCTCCTGGGCCGAGGACGACGCCACGGCCCGCAAGACCGTGCTGGAGGTGTGGCCCAACGGCGCCCTCCCCGGTCAGCTGTTGCAGGATCTGCCGACCTGGACCCACTTCGAGCAGGCGGCCGAACTGGTCACCGAAGCGGACGCCACGGCCACGGTGCCGTGCGGCCCGGACGTCGGCGCGGTCGTCGACTCGGTTCGCCAGTACGTCGAAGCCGGGTACGACCACGTCTACTTCCACCAGATCGGACAGGACCAGGACGGTTTCCTCCGGTTCTGGGTCGACCAGCTGCAGCCGGCCCTCGCCGACCTCGACGACGAGGCATCCGACGACTGAAGGAGGACCTCATGCCACAGAAGGCCTGGAACGCGAAGCGTGAACGCCAGTACGAGCACATCAAAGAGGGCGTGTTGGAGCGCGGCGAGGACGAGGACACCGCGGAGGAGATCGCGGCTCGCACCGTCAACAAGGAGCGCGCCCGCGCCGGCGAGGCCGAACAGGTCAGCCGCTCTTCGGTCGACGACATCTCGTCGAGCCGACGGGGCGGGCTGCGTTCGCACCGGGGAGCCGGTGGTCGCACGCGCGACCAGCTCTACAACGAGGCACGCCGGCGCAAAATCAAGGGCCGGTCGAAGATGACCAAGGCCCAACTCGAGCGAGCCCTGGCACGCTAGGCGGTCGGATGATCGCCGAGCTCGTGGAACGGTGACTTTGGTGGACCCACTCCATATCGGCCCAGGTATCCTTTCAGCTCGACTCGGCCACCGCGGCTACGGACGCCGTCGCGAGATGGGTTTCGGTGTCATGGGCGCGGCCGCCCCATGAGGCTGGTCATGGTTCGTCATGGCGAGGCGCATGCGGGCTTCGTCGGACCGATCGCAGGCCCGCGAGGTTGTGCTGGCTTGACGGAGCTGGGTCGCCGGCAGGCCGAGGCGTTGCGCGACCACCTCGCTGAGACAGGTCGGGTACGAGCCGACGTGCTGGTGTCGAGCGTGTTGCCCCGGGCCATCGAGACGGCGGAGATCATCGCTCCGGCGCTGGGCCTGGAGGTGGCGGACCATGACTGCGATCTCTGCGAGGTGCACACCGGTGTGGCCGACGGGGTGGATTGGTCGGAATGGAACGAGCGCTTCGAATCGTTCGACATGGAGCTCGAACCGGATCGGATGTTCGCTGAGGGCGGGGACAGCTGGAACAGCTTCCACGACCGAGTGCGACGGACCCTCGACAGGTTGGCGCGCGACCACGCCGGTCAGACGGTCGTGGTCGCCAGCCACGCCGGTGTGATCATGGCTTCGATGCGCCTCCTCCTCGGCATCGCAGACCCGGCCACGAGTGCGCATCTCCGTCCCACGAACACGGGCCTGACCGAGTGGGAGTTCGATCCCGGCCTCGGCGGGTGGATCTTGCGTTCCTACAACGAGGCCGACCACCTCGTCGGGCTCGCCGCTCCCGAGCATCCGGACGATCGACCGATCGTTCTGCCCCGCGGAACCGATGGGTAAGGGCTTCCGGATGAGCGCTACCGATTTCTCGCCCGCCGGCGCACGGCTGGCGGCTGCCCGTGACGAGCTCGGCAGCTGGGTCGCCGAATTTCTCGCCAGCCCAGGCAGCGACAACGCGATGCTTGCCGAAGGGCTGGCCGAGTCACACCGCTGGTGGATCGGTCCGGTCGAGCTCCCGCTCGACCGACTGCACCGGCTCGCCGGACCGCCCGGGTCTCCGGCCCTGGTGGTCGTCGAGGAGGACGAGTGGCGTGACGATGTCGCAGACCTGGCCGGCAAGGTCGAAGATGGCCACGAACCGCCACCCGTCGTCGTTTCCTATCGGGATGGCGAGCTCGTGGTCGAGGACGGCAACCATCGGATCGAGGCGCTACGCCGAGCGCAGCGCAGCGAGGCCTGGTCCGTGGTCGGCTTCGAGCACGAAGGCGACCTCGAGAGGTTCATCGCACAGAGCGACGCCGCCACGAGGTAAAGGGAACGAAGTGACCCATGGGACCGAGAGGCTCGAGGTGGTTGAGGTCGCCGGGCGATCGCCGGAGTCGCTGAGCGGCCCGCCGCCGTGCGACTCCCTGCGGAGAGACGGTCGGGGCCGCCTCGACCGAGCGCGCGAATACTGCGGATGTGACGGTTGACGACGCCAGCACTCAGGCGGCTGACGAGGCAACTGCCCTGGCGAGCGCCCTGGCCGCCAGCGGGACAGGAACTTGGCGGTGGGACGCAGCGTCGGGCGTGGTCATCTGGGACGTCACGCTCGAGCGGCTCGCCGGCATGGGCCCCGGGGAGTTCCGTGCCACCTTCGAGGCGTGGAAGGACACGCTGCATCCCGACGAGGTCGACGACATCCTGGCCAAGGTGGACGACGCGATCTTGCGTCGCGGCGGGTACCACTTCGAGCACCGCACGATCTGGCCGGACGGTTCGGTGCGCTGGCTCGAATGTCGGGGCGAGGTCACGACCGACGCAGACGGAAACATCACCGGGACCGTCGGTTGCGCCGTCGACGTGACCGAGCGGATCGAGCAGTTGGAGCGCGAGCGCCGTCACGCCGCCCGGTTCCGGTTCCTCAGCCGGCTCACCGACCGGGCCCTCTCCGTCGGCGAGCACCCAGAGTTCATGCGGTACGCGGCCACCGCCGCGGTGCCCGAGCTCGGGGATTGGTGCTCCATCCACTTTGTCCCTGAGTCGGGGGGTCCGATCGAGGTGGTGGTGGCCCACGCGGATCCCCAGAAGGTGGAGTGGGCCGATCGGTTGGCGCTCCGGTTTCCCTACGACCCGAGCGGACACAGCGGTGTGGGCGCCGTCATCCGGTCAGGTAGGACCGAGTTCATTCCGGTGGTCACGCAGGAACTGATCGACCAGAATCTGGCTGAGGCATCATTCGACACCTCCGAGCTGCGCCAGGTGGTGGACGCGCTGAAGCTGACCAGCGTCATCACAGTCCCGCTCACCACCGAACGTGGCGTCCTCGGAGCCGTCCAGTTCGTATCGGCCGAATCGGGGCGGAGCTACGACCGCGACGACGTAGCCCTCGCCGAGATGGCGGCCCGTCGCATCGCCGACGCCCTGGACAACCTCTGGCTCACCGAACAGCACCGGAAGATCTCCGCCACGCTCCAGCGGGCACTGCTCCCACCCGTGATGCCCGACATCCCGGGAGTGGATCTGGCGGTAAGGTACTGGCCGGCGGGGGCGGCAGTGGAGGCCGGAGGGGACTTCTACGATGTGTTCCCGAGCGGCTCGGATCGCTGGTCGTTGCTGATCGGCGACGTCTGCGGAACCGGCTCCGACGCCGCCGCCCTGACGGGCATCACCCGCCACACCACCCGTGCCGCCGCCCGCCACGGGCAAGATCACATCGCCGTCCTCGAGTGGCTCAACCAGGCCATGTTGCTGTCGAACCGCGACCGGTTCTGCACCGCGGTCTACGCCACGCTCACCCGCCAGGCGCACCGGTGGGTCCTGACCTCCTGCGCCGCAGGTCATCCTCGTCCCATTCTCATCCGGGCCGGGGAGGCCAGGACCCTCGGAGCGACCGGCACGCTGCTCGGCGTCTTCACGGAGATGAAGCTCGAACCGGCCGACACTGTCCTGTCCGAAGGCGATACGGTCGTCTTCTACACCGACGGTCTCACCGACCTCCCTCCGCCGAACGACCGCACCGAGGACGACCTCGCTGCGCTCCTCGCTGAGCTCGGGCCGTCGGCCGCCTCCGCCGGCGACCTCGCCGATCAGATCCGAGCTCGCCTCGTCGACCCCGTTGCCGTCTCGAGCCGGGATGACGCGGCCGTCGTGGTCGTTGTCGTCGGCGGATGACTCGGCGCACTCCGAGACGGCCTTGCCGTCAGGCCGTGGAGGATGCTTGGCCCGGCGATCGGCAGGTGGAAGAGGAGAAACGTCGATCCGGGGTGTATCGACGATCGACGCGACCCCCGATCCGAGAACCCGGGTCACGTCGCTGCGACCGACAGAGATCGTCGGTGGTCAGGCATCGCTCGAGAGCAGCTCGCGCCAGGACTGGACGGGATGGTCGAGGCCAAGGTCGTGCAGGTGCTCGTTGAGCGCGAGTCGTAGGAGGTTGTATTCGACGGCGGTCGGGGGTTGGTGGCCGGCCAAGATGTGGTCTACGCCGTCGGCGGTGAGGTTGCACCCGACCGCGGAACCGGCGATCCACAGGTCTTGATGGTTCCAGTCAGTGAGCGCCAAACCGTCGAGGAGGGCTTCAGCCGGGTCTGCGGGCAAGGTCACCTCTCCGAATCGGAGTCTGCTGCTGAAGGCTGGGTTCGGTGGCTCGTGGAGGTCACGATCCGCTGGGCGATATCGCGCAGCTTCACGTTCTCGCGTTGCGATGCCGTGATCAACAGGTCGAATGCTTCATCGGGCGAGCACTGCTGGGCGACCATCAAGATGCCTTTGGCCTGTTCGATGACGGCCCGGAACTCGATCGCTTCGCTGAGGCGGAGCGTGAGGTTGTGGGCGTCCCAGTACGCCTGGGCGTTGGCCAACACGATGGCGGCGTGGCTCGCGAACTGGGCCGCGTGGGCCAAGTCGGTGGTGTCGAAGCCGTGCTCGGTGTGGGAGTACAGGTTCATGGCCCCGACCGGGCGGGGATCGACGGTCATGGGCAGCGACAGGGTGCTGAGAATGCCGTGAGCGGCGGCGGCCTTGCGGAAGGCCGGGAAGGGACCGTCATCCCGCGTCGAATCGACCCGCACGACCTCGCCGGTCTCGAACGCCTGGAGGCAGGGCCCGTCACCGGTGTCATATTGAGCCTGATCGATCTCCGGTGATGCGGGATCGGTGAACACCGCTGTGCGTTGCCGGCCCTCGACGAGCAGGGTCAGCCCGACGAAGTCGACAGGTCCGATCTCGGCCTGGGTGTGCTCGGCGACTCGTAGCAGGGCGGCTTCGACTGTGAGGTCCCCGACGAAGAACTGGGACAGCGCGGCGAAGCTCTCGCCTAGAGGGGGCGGTGATGACACGGTTGGCTTCCCGATAGCGGGGCCAGAACGCGTCCCTGTGGCATCAAAGATGAAGGCCGACTCCGTTGACCGAGCACACTACCAGTCGGTCACCGTTGTCGACCGACCCGAGCTCGATGATCCACCCGATCCTGTGGACACCTCCGACTCGACAACCTCCAGGACAGTTGGCCTGGCGAGGCGGCCGCCGTGTCGCTACCGTCCGGTGAGTCAGTTCGATCGTCGACTTGATCCGACAGGTGCGGCGGGTTCCCTCAACTCCTCACGAGGAGCTTGCATGCACCCGCATGGCTTCCTGTTCGATGGTGGTGACTTCTCCGGGGCGAAGGTCGGGCCCGGCGGCGGCGAGGCGTGGGTAGACGATCGGATCGAGGTCCATGTCGTCGCTGAGAACGGCCACGCCGTGGTCACGGTCGCAGGCGAGATCGATCCGGCCACCGCGGGACAGTTCTGGCGGGGAATCGAATCGGCGCTCACGCAATCCGATCGGCTGATCATCGACCTCCGCGACACCTCGTTCATCGACTCGACGGGAATCGAGGTCCTCATCAAGGCCTATCAACGGGTAGGCCAGATACCCGAGGCGCTCGTGGTGCAGCCGAGTGACACCGCTCATCGGGTGCTCACCGTGACCGGGCTCGACAGGATCTTCGACATCGACGGGACCGACCGTTGACCTGGTTCAGATCGACGCCGGCGACTTCGTCATCACCAACCTCGACCGCGGGCAAACCGTCCGGGTGGAGGCACCCTGCGCTCTCGATACGGCCAATGGACTGCCGCGGCCGAGGACCTGCTCGAGCTCGTCGGGATCCGCCAGCCAACCACACCCAAGCTCGCATCACCCGGTTTCAGGACGGCGACTCTCGTCGGATTCGTTGAGTTTCGAAGGTGCACCAGACGACTTTGCCGTCGGGGCTCGGATCGACCCCCCATTCGTCGGCGATGGCGGCCACGATCTGGAGGCCACGGCCCCCGATCTCGGTGGGGGTTGGTTGCCGAGGCTGTACCGACTGATGGCTGCGGTCGCGCACGGCGATCCGCACCGTCGTGCCGTCGTCGGAGATCTCCACCTTGAAGGCGGTGCCAGCGTGTCGCACTGCGTTTGCGGCCAGTTCCGAGAGACACAGCTCGGCATCAGGTACCTGATCGGCGCGTGCATCAGCGGCGAGAATCTCAGCCAGCCACAGTCTCGCAGCCGTGACCGACGTCGGGACCGGCGGAAGCCATCCTGAGTCACGCATCGACTTGGCCTCTACCCGTTCCGCGCCGTCGCGTCAGGAGCGGTTGAGGCTGACGATGTCCTCGCCTAGGCCGAAGGCGAAGGCCGACCATCCGAGGTACGGAACCATCAGCGCTCCCGCGGCGCAGTCGGTGCGAGACGCCACGGCGGTGAACGCGACCGCGCTCGACAGCTGAGCGGTGAGCACCCCGAGAGCGGTCTTCGGTCGCCGGGCACCGAAGAAGGTCGGCGTCCACGCCGCGTTGGCGGGGAGCTGACCACCCCAGAGCCGCTGGGCCAGCGTGCGATCGCGGCTGTCCGGCGAAGACCAGACCCGAAACCCGGAGATCGCCAGCGCGGAGTAGAGGACGGTCCACGTCGGAGCGAAGACCTGAGGCGACGGCTGGAACGGCAGTTTGCGCAGTGATGCGTACCGCCTCTGCGTCGTCGTACCTGGCCGCGGCCCGACACCATCGCCGACGAGTGCGGCCAACACCACTGCGCCCGTGAACACGACCGCAGCCCGAACCCCGGCGAGCTCGTGTCCGGCTCGGATCTGCATCATCCTCGCGGGCAGGGTGGTCGTCATCGGAGCCGGGGCGTTCGATCGGGTCAACCATGCGTGCGCTCCTACTCATTTTAGACGGCCGGAAGTCGGGATGGCGGCGGCGCGTCCGACTCAGGTCACTGCGGCGCCATGGTGGCGACGGTGATGCCAGCGGCGAACGCGGCAAGGAACAGGTTGGCGTCGAAGGCGGAGCTGGTGGCGTAGGCGAGCAGGGCGATGGCGAAGATGCCAATGGTTCGGTAGCGCTCTGACGCACCGAGCAGTTCCAGCTGTTCGAGCTTGAACATCACGAAGGGGATGACGATCCCGATGGCGACCCCCTCGACCAGGTGCATCGTGTGGGCTCCGATGCCGCGGTGGTCGGAACCGAGGATCGTCAGCACGGTCAGCACCATGGGCAGGGCGAGGCCGCCGTTGAGGCCGCTCTCGACATTGAGGGTGTGGCGCACCCGCCACGGTACGGACTCTCGCCCGATGATCGCTTCGGCGAGAAGCGGATCGGTCGGTGCCAGCACGGCGGCGAGCAGTGCCGCGTCGAGCCAACCGACACCGAGGATCAGGTGGGCCGCCACCATGGACAGCACGACGGTCAGTGGTGCGGCCACCACGAGCACCCTGAGCGGGTGCTGCCAACCTTCCTGCAGCATGGTTCGCGAGGCGTGCATGCCGTCGACGAACAGGACCGAGTACTGGCCGATCTCGGTGGACAGTACAGCAGCGGACTGTCGACGCCGATGTGGACGAGTTCGATCGTGCGGCTGCCGACCATCGAATCCGACCACGAGGAACAAGACGGTCGTCGACAAGACGCCGCGATTGGCGCGAGCCGAGATCAGAACTGCCATGGCCAGGGGTGAGCACGAAGGCCATCAACACTGGATGGCTTCACCTGACGGTCGCGCCACCATCAGGACCAGCTCAGGCGGTGTCCAGGCTGAGGCTGTATTGGACCGCATCAGGGCCGAGCCCTGGAGCGTTCTCGGCGGACACGATCAGCGTCGCCCCCGACCGCTGCCACTGGCCTCTCCACGCCGACTGCGGGCCTTGGTTCAGAGCGTGCGGAGCCTCGGAGCTGGCCCATCCGACCAAGGCGGTCTGGTAATACGCGAGCACCTGCTCGGGTGACCCTTCGGTGAGCTGGTAGGTCTGCGTGGTCGCGGTTCCCTTGACGTCGACGGCGCCGGCCGCGGTCGACCCGGCGTAGCGGGGCAGTGCGGTGAAGTCCACTGGGACTGAGGCCGTCGGCGTCACCCCTGAGGGGGACGATGTCGTATCGCTCGATCCGCACCCCGAGATGATGACGGTAAGAACAGAGATGACAACAGCCGCTACGGCCACGACGTCGAAGATGGGTCGGTCGACGAGCCGATCCCCACGACGCGCGATCATCATCTTGACTCCTCTGTGAGCTGACCCAGGTCACCTTTGGCGTGGTCCCTCGGCCCCAGCGGGCCGATGTGGCGTACCTTCCCAATGGTGTGGTGAGCCAGTCTCGCGACATGGTGACGAATTGCGGCATACTCGTCACCGCGCACCGCCAACGGGTGGCGCCGCTGCCGAACACGTTGGCTGAACCAGGATCACCTGGCTCGGGCTGGGTCGTGGACGGTCATCGGACTCATCGAGACGGTCATCGGACGCATCGAGTCGGCTCGGCTGCCTGGGTTCGGGGTTGGGGCGGGCCGGTCCCGATGACTCGCCGGCGAAGGTCCTGGCGTGTCTCGACGCGCGAAGTTGGGCTGGGCAGATGGATGGGATGGGCGAAGACTGGGTACGAGGGTCTGTGATTGGCTGGGTGACGAGTTCATCAGGCAGCTGAAGGTCGGAGGATCGGGATGCCGAGAGAGATGGTCTCCAAGCGAATCGCCCGGGGGATAGACGATCGGCTGGGGACATCGCGGTTCGGTCGGTCCGCTCTCAACAAGGTGTTCCCGGACCACTGGTCGTTCCTGCTGGGCGAGGTGGCCCTGTACGCCTTCATGGTGCTGGTGGTCACCGGGGTGTTCTTGACCTTCTTCTTCGAACCCGACCTCAAGCAGGTCACCTACCACGGCTCGTACGCCCCGCTCGACGGCACGACGATGTCGGCTGCCTACCGCTCGACGGTCGACCTGAGCTTCGACGTGCGGGCCGGACTGGTCATGCGCCAGATGCACCACTGGGCCGCGCTGGTGTTCCTCGCCGCGATCGTGGTGCACCTGTGCCGGATCTTCTTCACCGGCGCCTTCCGGCGGCCCCGGGAGATCAACTGGGTGGTCGGGGTCACCATGTTGCTGCTGGCGCTGGGCAACGGGTTCGCCGGGTACTCGCTCCCCGACGACCTGCTGTCGGGGACAGGTCTGCGGATCGCCTACTCGGTGGTGCTGTCGATCCCGGTCATCGGGACGTGGCTCGCGTTCCTGGTCTTCGGGGGGCCGTTCCCGTCCGAGCAGATCGTCGGTCGGCTCTACATCATCCACGTGCTGCTCATCCCGGCGGCCCTGACGGTGCTGATGTCGGTGCACCTCGCCGTCATCTGGCGCCAGAAGCACACCCAGTTCCCGGGGCCGGGTCGCCGGGAGGACAACGTGGTCGGCACCCGGCTGTGGCCGGCGTACGCGGCCAAGAGCGTCGGGTTGCTGTTCCTGGTGGCTGGTGTGCTCGCCGCACTGGGCGGCCTCGCCCAGATCAACCCGGTCTGGCTGTGGGGGCCCTACCAGCCGGCCGCGGTGACCACGGCTGCGCAGCCCGACTGGTACGTCGGCTTCCTGGAGGGATCGCTGCGCCTCGCCCCGCCGTGGGACCTCACGCTGTGGGGCCACACCGTTCCCGAGATCTTCGTGCCCGGGCGTCGTCTTCCCCGGGCTCACGTTCGCGCTGCTCTACGCGTGGCCGTGGATCGAGCGGCGGTTCACCCATGACGATGACGATCACAACCTGCTCGACCGGCCCTCGCGATCGACCGCTGCGCACCGCCATCGGCGTCGGGGTGCTGACCTTCTACGTGGTCCTCACCCTGGCCGGCGGCCAGGACATCATCGGCCAGCACCTCCACGTCCCCATCGATGAGGTCACCTGGTTCCTACGTGGTGCGCTGCTGGTGGTGCCCCTGGCCGCCGGCGCGCCTGGCCTTCCGCGTGTGCCGCGACCTCGCCGCGGGCGACGCCCGTCACCCCGACGACGACGCCCGCACCGACGGACCCGACCCGAGCGACGACGGCGGACCGGCTCCGAGCCCTGTCGTCGACGTGGAGGAGGGCCCCGAGGGCTCACCCGAGGCGAGCCATGCCGCGAAGGCACCGGCGCCGACGACGAGCGCGGCCACACCGCCGTAGCCCCACATGATCGCCCCGGCCACCTGCTGGTCGACCAGGGCGTCGGTGCCCTGCTGGCGGCGTAGACCGGGTACCAGGGCGTGCGTGGCGACCACCATGGCCACGCCCAGCGCGGCCGCCGCCATGGCTTCGGCGAACACGAGCAGCACCGCGACGGGCGACGGTCCGCCGCGACGGGCCGCCAGCACCAGCCACCAGAACGCGGCGGCGGTGATCACGAAGCTGGCGTGCTCGGCCACGTGCACGAGGTCGTGGGTCGCGGCCTCGTCGTAGAGCCAGGGGAGGTGCCAGCCGACCATCACCACCACGTGGACCAGCAAGGGCCGCGACCACGACCACCGGCCACCAGGTGCCGCTCAGGCGGAGGTGCGCCGGCCCCCAGACCCGCAGCACCCGTCGGCGCGACCCCGGCGGAAGCGCCCCGGCCATCGCCGGGATCACCGCGCCGAGCGCGAGCAGCGGCGCGGCGACCGCCAGCAGCAGCACGTGCTGCACCATGTGACCGGCCAGGGACCGGTCGGCGACGGCGTCGATCGGTCCGGCGGTGGCCACCACGATGACGAGGAAGCCGGCCGACGAAGCAGGCTGCCTCCCATCGCCGGACGACCGCCCCGGGACCGATGCGGAACCACCAGACCCGCACCCCGGCGAGGTACCAGGCCGCAATCAGCACCAGAACGAGGTCGCTGACGACCTCGGTCATCAGCGCCGCCTCGGAGCCCGCGTCACAGCGGGCCGGCATCCGTCGATGAGCAGCACGTAGCTGCCCTCCCACAGGATCAGCACCAGGGAGATGGCGCCGGTGGCAAGCCCGAACAACCCGAGGAACCGCTCGCGTCCCTTCGCCTCGGGCGCAGCCGTCGTCGACGGGGCCGGCGTCGCGGACCATGGCCCAGGACCAGATCATGGCCACGACGGTGCCGACGGCGGTGACCAGGGTGATCAGGTGCATCGACCAGAGCGAGGCGGTGCTGTGGCACGACGAGGTGGCCAGAGCGGCCAGCGCGACGATGTGGACCATCCACAGCCCGATCCCGGCGAGCACGGCGTACCAACGGCGCAGGCCGCCGGTCGGTGCGGAGAGCAGGCCGGCCGCCATCTCACCGGGCCTCGCCAGGTGGGCGGCGACGTAGAGGCTGGAGAAGACGACCACCCACACGCCGTCGACGAAGTGCCAGTAGATGCCGAACACCCGGAGGGTGAGATCTCGTCCCGGCCCGATGCGACCGTCCACGCCTTGGCCTGGACCATCGAGCTCATCACGAGCGCACCGAGCACGTGGAGGCCGTGCAGGCCGGTGATGACCACGAACAGCGACGCGTAGGCGTTGTCGGACGAGGGAGAACTCCAGGTTGCGGAACTCGTCGACCTGGTTCCCCAGGAAGACGGCGGCCATCACGAACGCGATGGCCAGAGCCGCCCGCAGCTGCGTCTGACGGTCGCGGTGCGCGGCGTGCTCGGCCCACACCATCGGGATGCTGCTGCCGAGGAGCAGCACGCTGAAGATCCCCGCCCGGACGACGTCTGGTGGGTCGATGCCGCCCTGGGGCCAGTCGGGGCTGACGGCGCGGACGAAGAAGTACGCCGACACCAGGGCGAGGAACACCATGGCCTCGGTCACGACCAGCATGACCATGCCCCACCACGCGATGGGGTGGGTGCGCTCCGGTGCGTCGGCCCCGGCGCTGGACGCCGGCATCGGTCGCGGACACGGACACGCCGGTGACCGCGGTGGTGGTCACCGGAGCTCCCCCTCGGTGCGCCAGGTCCAGCGGGCCACGGCCACCAGCAGGATGACCACGCCGACAGCGACGACCAGTGCGGCGTAGACCAGCAGCCCGATGAAGAACAGGGCGAGCGCGGCGGCCACCACCACGGGGACGTAGGAGTCCTTGGGGATCTCCGCGACGCCCTCGGGCCGGGCGGACAGCCCGGCGGTGACGGTCATCTGCCGGCCGAGCGCCCCGTCGATGCCGAGCGACGCCTCGACGGGATCGGCGTCCGCGGCCGGCGCCACGTGGTCGAGCGGCCCGTCCCACAGCGGATGGCGGCTCGTCACCACCGGGATGGCGTCGAAGTTCCACTCCGGTGTCGGTGACGGCGAGCGACCACTCGAGGCTGTCGGCCTCCCACGGGTCGGGTCCGGCCTCGGCTCCCCGCTTGTGCGCCCAGACCACGTTGATGACCGTGAGCAGGGTGCCGAGCCCGAAGAAGAAGCCGCCGATGGTCGCCAGCGAGGTTGGCCGTGTCCCAGCCCAGCCCGGCCTGGTAGGTGTACACCCGGCGGGGCATGCCCCACAGGCCGAGCAGGTGCATCGGGAAGAACGTGAGGTTGAACCCGATCAGCATGGTCCAGAAGCTCCACCGTCCGAGCCGCTCGCTGAGGAGCCGGCCGGTCATCTTCGGGAACCAGAAGTAGACGGCGGCGAAGATCGGGAACACCACGGCGCCGTTCAGGACGTAGTGGAAGTGGGCGACGATGAAGTAGCTGTCGGTGGCCTGGATGTCGAACGGCATCACGGCGACCATCACGCCGCTGAGGCCGCCGACCAGGAAGATCACCATGAACCCGAAGGCGAACAACATGGGGGTGCGCCATCGGATCCTGGCGCCCCACATCGTGGAGATCCACGCGAAGAACTGGATGCCGCTCGGGATGGCGATGACCAGGCTGGCGGCCGAGAAGAAGCCCATGGCCAGCGCCGCGGTGCCGGTCGCGAACATGTGGTGGACCCACACGCCGAAGCTGATGAAGGCGATGGCCACCAGCGCGGTCACGACCCACACGTAGCCCGACAACGCTCGCCGGGAGAAGACGGGGATGATCATCGAGATCATGCCGATGGCCGGCATCAGCAGGATGTAGACCTCGGGATGGCCCCAGAACCAGAAGAGGTGCTGGTAGAGCAGCACGCTGCCGCCCCGGGTGGGGTCGAAGAACGCCATGCCCGCTCACCCGGTCGGCCTCGAGCAGCGCGGCCGCCACGGTGATGGCCGGGAAGGCGAACAGGATCATGAAGGCCATGGCCAGGAGCGACCACACGAACACGGGCAACCGGTTGACCGTCATGCCCGGCGCCCGCAGCTTGAACGTGGTGACCACGAAGTTCACCGCGCCGGCGGTGGTGGCGATGCCGCTGAAGATCACGGCCAGGCACCAGAAGTCGATGTTGTGTCCCGGTGAGTAGGCCGAGCTGGTCAGCGGCGCGTACGCGAACCACCCGCCGTTGGGCGCCGCGCCGAACAGGTAGCTGCTGTAGAGGAAGACGCCGGAGAACAGGAAGACCCAGTAGCTGAAGGCGTTCAGCCTCGGGAACGCCATGTCCCGCGCGCCGATGTGCAGCGGCAGCAGGTAGTTCGCGAACCCGGCGAGCACCGGCGTGTTGAACAGGAAGATCATCGTGGTGCCGTGCATGGTGAACAGCTCGTTGAAGCTCGACGGCCCGAGCACGTTCTGCTCCGGCGCGGCCAGCTGGGTGCGCATGGCCAACGCCTGGAGGCCGGCGAGGAAGAAGAACACGAACGCCGTCACGATGTAGCGCTTGCCGACCTTCTTGTGGTCGACCGTCGTGAGGAACCCGATCACCCCCGGACGGTCCTCCCACCGCTGCTCGAGCCGTCGTTCGACCGTCGGATCGAGCAGGGTCGAGCCGGAGTGATGACCGTTCGTCGGATCCTCACCGGTCGGGGGCATGCCGATCAGGGTCACGGGTTCACCTCAGGGGTTCAGGGACTCGAGGTAGGACGCCAGCTCGTCGACCTGGTCGGAAGTGAGCTGGATCGGGGGCATCTTGTTGCCGGGCTTGATCGACTGGCTGTCGGTGATCCAGTGCCGCATCTGTTCGGGGGTGTTGGCGATCACCCCGGCCCCGAGCGTCTGGCGGGACCCCACGTCGGTGAGGTCGGGGCCGACCTGGCCATGCGCGGTGGTGCCGGCCACGGTGTGGCAACCCGCGCAGGACAGCGTCTCGAAGGCCCGGCGGCCCTTTACGAGCTCGTCGGCGGTGGGCGGCGCGGGTGCGGCTCGTCGGGCGTCGATCCACGCTGCGAACTCGCTCTGGGGAACGGCCCGCACGAAGAACGCCATGTTGGCGTGCTGCAGCCCGCAGAACTCCGCGCACTGGCCCCGGTAGGTGCCGGCCACCGACGCGGTGAAGTGCGTGGTGTTGTGGTTGCCGGGGATCAGGTCGGTCTTGCCGGTGAGCTGCGGGACCCAGAAGCTGTGGATCACGTCGGTGGACTCGAGGCCGACCTCGACCGGCACCCCGACGGGGACGACGATCTCGTTGGCGGTCACCACTCCCGAGTCCGGGTAGCTGATCCGCCAGAACCAGTCGGCGCCGGTCACCTCGATGTGCACGGGTTGCCGGGGAGCGGCCTGGAGGTTCTTGGTCGAGACGATGGTGACGATCCCCACGACGGTCAGGATGAGCGCCGGCACCACGACGCCTCCGATCGTGATGAAGCGGTGCGCGCTCAACCCCATGGGGGTCGCCTCGGTCGCCGTCGCGTCGGGCCCGTCGGAGGCGGGCGGGCGGCGGCGCCCCCGCAGGGAGGCCCAGCCGATGAAGGCCAGCATCACGACGAGCACGACGAGCGCGGTCCAGAACAGGAACCACCAGGCGTGGGCGATCGTCTGGGCATCGGGACCTCGCGGATCGAGCGCGTTCGGGTGCTCGGCGCCGCCGGGAGCGGGCGTCGCCGCGACCCGGGCCACGACGGCCGACAGGCTCACGATCGGCTCCACCACGCCGGGCCGACCGGTGCCGAGAAGTCACCGGTGGCGACCACGAAGCCCTCGTCGTCCACCTGCAGGGGCAGTTGGGGGAGCGGGCGGGCCGCCGGTCCGCGGGTGGGGTCGGCGCCGTGCAGCGCGTCGAACGCAGACTGGTGGCAGGGGCAGAGCAGCTCGTGGCTGTCGGCCAGGTACAAACCGACCGGGCAGCCGGCGTGGGTGCACACCCTCGAGTAGGCCACCAGGCCATCGGGGGACCAGTCCTCCCGCCCCGGGAGCGGTTGCAGGTCCGACGGCCGCACCCGCACCAGCGCGACCTGGCCGTCGGCCGAACCCGGCAGATCCTGGGGGAAGGCGGTCACGAGACCACCCTCGGGCACCTGCTCGAGCCGTATGGGCTGGTTCGCGTCGTCCACCAGGCGGAGGCCGGGACCCCACGGCGAGTCCTCCAGCGCGGCGTTGGTGGGCCGCGGTCCCAGGGACCGGAACGGGAACACGGCGGCCGCGCCGAGGGCCACCACCGCGACACCGAGCATCCGTCGCAGCAACGTCCGCCGCTCGAGCACCGACTCACGGTCGAGCGCGGCGCGGAACTCCTCGCGTTCCTCCTCGGTCGAGGCCAGCGGCTCGCGCTGCTGGCTGGCAACGGTGTGACCCAGGAGGTGGCGTCCCCACACCACGAGGGCCACGCCGATGCCGGCCAATGAGACGAACAGGCCGAGGCCCTCGAGCTGGGGCTGGCCTCCGGTCCAGTAGACGATGGCCAGGCCGACTGCTCCCAACGAGCTGATCAGCAACGCCACTGCCACCACCACCTCGGCGTCGCGCGCCGCTCCCGCGGTCCGGGCGGTCTCACGGCCCGGCTCGACGGTCGGTCGGAGCTCATGCCCGCCTCCTCTCGATCAGGATCACGGCCACGACGAGCAGGCCCAGCCCGAAGACCCACGCGATGGCGCCCTCGCTGAACGGTCCCAGGTAGTCGAGCCCGATCCCGCCCCGATGGTTGGGTGGCTGCAACGTCTGGACGAACGCGGCGACGTCGTTCACGTCCTGGTCGTCGAGGGCGGCCTCACCGAACTTGGGCATCGGCGACGGCCCGCCGCGGATGGCCTCGGCCACCTGGAGGGGGGTGGAGTCGCGCAGCGATGGGGCGGCCACATCGAGCAGGGCACCTCCGCTTCCGGCGGCCGAGTGGCATGCCGCGCAGTTGAGCCTGAACAGCTCGCCGCCTCGCGCCGCGTCGGCACCGGTCACGTCGACCGAGGGGATCGCGGGCCCGTCGCCACCGAAGCCTTCGATGTAGCGGACCAGGCCGGCCCGGGTCGCCTCGTCGAACGCCGGGCTGTGTCGCTCGAGCGGCGTGTCCGGGTCGGCGATCGGCATGCGACCGGTGCTGAGCATGTAGTCGACCAGCGCCGCGCCCGAATCGACGATGCGTGGGCCCCGATCTGTCCCCTCCCCCTGGGCCCCGTGGCACACCGCGCAGGACTGCAGGTAGGTCTCGGCGATGTCGGGGGAGTCGGCCGCGTCGGCCCGGGGGATGGGCGACGCCGGCCGTGCGCTGGCGACCCAGACGCGCGGCCACCAACGCCATGGCGGGTCCGGCACCCACGACCACCCGCGCCAGTCGTGCGGTCACCGGCCGACCTCGTGATGTCCGACCGGGCCGACTGGTTCCAGGTGAGGAGGGCGGATCCTCAGGCCATCGCGCATCCCGGTCCCTCCGACGATGCCGACGGGAGCGAGGTGGGTCGATGCCGATCGGTGACCGGGCCGTCCCCGGGCTCGCGGCGAAGCGGGGCGGGCGTCAGCGGACATCGGGATCTGAGCTGGACATCCATCAGGTCACCACCCATCGCATCGGACCCGCCCATCATCACCCCGCCGCCCGGTTCTGACCAGACCGCTGCACGCTCACGAGCCCCATGGCGGCGAAGCCGGCGGCCACGACGGCATCGGCGCCGGCCGCTCGCCGCCACCGTAGCGAAAGGGCCGCGAACCCCGCGGCGGTTGCCGAATGGAGCAAGTCGACCACGGCTCCCCACCGCCGGGCGCCCGGGTGGTTCACGTCGAAGGCCGCCTGGACCAGGTGGCGGGCGCCCAGGACGCGCATCACCCGCCGCGGCCCCACGCCGACATCGGACCCGCCCAGGGCACGCAGCATCGGGCCCGGCGCCGCCAGCAGCAGCACCCCCCAGCATGCCCGCAGCGCGAGCGGGTAGGACGCTCGGATCGACATGACCTGCCTCACCGCCGGGCGGGTCCAGAGCGCGAGGTCCGATCGCGGGCGGTCGCCACCGCAGGCGCGAACGAGGGTCCGGCCCGTCTGCGGCAGCGTCCGCAGGAAGCTCGGGTCGAGGAAGCCGCCGGCCCGATCGTCGAAGTCGCCGTGCGCTCCCGCGTCGATGTCCTCGTCGAGCGGGTGGTACAGGTTGGCGGGTCGGTCGTCGCTGATCGGTTGATCGGTGAGCTGGGTGTCCCACGCACCGAGGGCGGCGAAGTGGTTGCCGAACCCGGGCGCGACCTGGCCCGCGGCGACCAGCATCTTGTTCCACGATCCGATGATCTTGGATCGTCGCCCGTCGAGCGCGACCTGGACGATGAACTCGGCCGGGACCTCCGGTTGGTAGATCGGCGGCACCGGCTGGGGGTGGCGGTCGAGCGTCGTCTCGCACCAGTTGAACTGCGGGGTGTTGACCGCAGGCAGGTGCACCATCGACAACCGCACCTTGCTGCCGTCGTGGAGCAGCTCGGCCCGGGTCGACTCGAAGAAGCCCCGGCAGGCGAACTTGGCCGAGCAGTAGCTCGCCTGCAGCGGGATCCCGATGAAGGCCAGCGCCGAACCCACGTTCACGATGTTGCCCTGGTCTCGTGGTCGCATCCGCTCGAGCGCCGCCATGGTCCCCCAGACCTGACCGAGGAAGGTGACCTCGATGGCTCGCCGGAAGTCGTCCGGTCGGGTGTCGGCGACGGGCGCGAAGTCGGTGGTCATGGCGTCGTTCACCCACACGTCGAGGGGTCCCAGCTGCTCCTCGACCGCGGTGGCGGCCTTGTCGACCGCGTCGAAGTCGGCGACATCGGTCGGCAGGACGAGGGCAACCGCTCCGGCGGCGCGGACCTCGGCGGCGGCGGCGTCGAGCCCCGCTCGGCCTCGGGCGAGCAGCGCCACGTCGAAGCCGTGTCGGGCAAAGGCGAGCGCGGTCGCCCGGCCCACGCCCGCCGATGCCCCGGTGACCACTGCCACTCGTCGTGCTGTCATGGGGACCTCCGCGTTCGGGATCGAGCGAGCGCCCACCTACCCAGGTCGTCGGGGGGCCGGAACCCCGCTCCGAACATTTTCGGCTCGGTCGGCCGCGGTCCCGGACTGGCGGCCCGATTCAGCGGCCGCGGCCGAGGACTGCGCTGCACTCGAGCAGGAGGGCGTGCACGAACGCTTGTGGCAGATTGCCCCGCAGCTGCCGCTGGGTGACGTCGAACTCCTCCGACAGCAACCCGGGGCTGCCCCCACCGGCCCGGTTCCGTTCGAACAACGCACGCGCCGACAGGTGGTCACCCTCGTGGTGGCGAGCGAGAGCGAGGAGGAAGCCGCACAGCAGGAAGGCGCCTTCGGCCTCACCGAGCGGCCGGGCGTCGTGACGGAACCGGTAGACGTACTCGTCCTGTCCGAGCTGGTCGGCCACGGCGGCGACAGTGGCGACGCTCCGGGGATCATCCGACGGCAGCGCTCCCCGGATCGCCGGGAGCAGGAGGGCAGCGTCGATCCGGTCGTCGGTCGGGGAGCGCTGCCACCTACCGCTCGGGTGCACGCAGTCCCCGGCGACATCAGCCAGGATCGTGTCGGCCAGCGCGCTCCATCTCCCGGATTCGCGACCGGGGGCCACCACGCTGATGGCTCGCAGGCCGGACACGCAGGTGAGGCGCGAGTGGGCCCAACGCTGCTCGCCGAGCTCCCAGATGCCCGCGTCGGCCTCGGTCCAGCGGGACTCGATGGCCTTCACCGCGGCCTCGACCGCCGCCCACTCGTCGCGGCCGAGCCGGTCGGCCCGACCCGCGGCGGCGAACAGCTCGAGGGCCTCGCCGAACGCGTCCAGCTGGAACTGCCCGTTCACCCAGTTCCCCACCCGGTCCGGGGCCCCCGGGTAGCCCATCGGGCCGTCGAGTGGGTGCTGGTCGGGGACGGGGCCGCCGTCGGCCCGGTACGCCGGCCGGAGGTTCGGGCCGTCGGCGAGCAGCCGCTCGGAGACGAACCGCACTGCGGCGTCGACCAGGTGGTCGTGGCCGTGGGCCGCCGCCGCGATGCCGGCGTAGGACTGATCGCGGATCCAGGCGAAGCGGTAGTCGTAGTTCCGGCCCTGCCCCGCCCGCTCGGGAAGGCTGGTCGTGGCCGCGGCCACCATCCCCCCGCTGCTGCTGGTGAGCCCGGTGAGGACCGCACCCGCCTGCTCCGCGTCTCGAATTGCAAGGACCCCGTCGTCCAGGATGGGCACCGACTCGGCCCACGATGTCTCGGTAGCGGCCCAGAGCCGATCGGCCACCGGCAGATCCGGGGGCAGCGCCCGCTCGGACACCTCGAGGACGAGGTCGTGGTGCTGGCCGGCCTCGAGGACCAGCTCCGCGACGAGAGGCCCCGACCCGGCTCGATGCGCATCGGCCGCGCCTGTCCATCGAAAGTTCAACGGTCCGCTGCGGCCGGTCCAGACGCCGTCCTCGCACCGGGTGTGCTCCATGGGGTCGGATCCGAACCCGGCTCGCACCTCGAGCACGATCCGAACCGTGGCCGTGCCGGCGATGACCCGGATGCGCCGGAGCACGACGGCTCGGGCTGGATCAGCTGGGCGGGCGAGGGCCTCGCGGCTCTCGACGGTCCCGGTGACGGTGACCCAGCGGCTGTTCCAGATCAGCGACCGGCGGTCGTAGTAGCCGCCCCACGTGTAGCGCTCGAGAGGCGTGACCCCGTAGCAGCCCGCCCCACCGATCAGCAGTGAGAACGCGGCATCGGAGCTCCAGCTTGGGACGCACATCCACGACAGATCGCCCCGGGGCCCGATCAGCGCACCCCGCTCGCCGTCGCCCAGGAACGAGTACTCCCTCAGCACGTGGGGCGGGAACGCGGCGTCGACATCCATCTGGTCGCCACCTACCCAGGCCCGCCCAGCCCTACTCCGCCGAACATCGGGATTGCTTCGCCAACGTCGTACCTCCCATCGAACCAAGGCGCCTCGCTGCCTGAGCTCAGGACAGACCGCACACTGCAGGTGGGTTGCTCCTCCGGAGAGATGTCCTTCGGGTCGATTGCCCAGGCTGTGGGTAAGAGAGATGTGTGATGCAGCCATCGCTCCCTCGACGCGCGCGTGATCGTCCGACGCGGCGGTCGTGGCGGTGAGCGACGACCGTCCATCCGGATCGGGTACCTCGAGCGGCAACATCACGCTCTCGGGCGCGGTCTCGATGGGGACCGGGGTCATGGTCGGCGCTGGGGTGTTCGCGCTGATGGGCCAGGTCGCGGCGGCCGCCGGTCCACTGTTCCCGCTCGCCTTTGTCGCCGCGGCGATGGTCGCCGGCACGACGGCGTACTCCTACGTCAAGTTGTCGAACACCTATCCCTCGTCGGGGGGGATCGGAAAGTTCCTGAACGAGGCCTACGGCGTCGGCACGGTCTCGGCGACGTTCACGATGGCGATGTGGGCGTCGATGGTGCTCAACGAAAGCCTCGTGGCGCGGACCTTCGGCACCTACTTCACGAGACTCGTCGGGATGAACACCTCCACCATCTGGGTGGCGAGCCTGGGCGTGGTCCTCCTGATCGGATCGTTCGCCATCAACGCCGCCGGCAACCGGGCGGTCAACGTGACCGAGAGCGTGATGGCCGTGGTCAAGATCGGAGGACTCGTGATCTTCGCCGGCGCCTGCCTGTGGGTCGCCGACTTCCCCGCCGGTGACCGCCGCCCGATCGCATCCCCCGCAGCCGTGTCGCTTCTCGGTGCAGTCGCGATCGCACTGTTGGCATTCAAGGGATTCACGACGATCACCAACACCGGAGGTGAGATCGAAGATCCCCACCGAAACGTCGGCCGCGCCATCATCATCTCGATCGCCGCGGTCACGCTGGTCTACATCGCAGTCGCCCTTGCCGTGCGCGGCAACCTCAGCATCGGCGAGATCGTCGCCTCCCAGGACTACTCGTTGGCCGAGGCGGCACACCCGGTGTTCGGATCAGCCGGATTCCGACTCGTCGCCGGCCTGGCCGTGATCGCAACGATCACCAGCGTCATGGCGAGCATGTACTCGACGTCGCGCATGCTCGGGATGATGAGCGACATGGACGAGGTGCCCGAGATCCGGGTGGGCCGGCGGCTCCCCTTCGGCAACCCCCCGCTGCTGGTGACCACGGCCACCGCGATCGTGCTGACCATCGCATTCGACCTGACCCGCATCGCCGCCCTCGGAGCGTTCGCCTACTTGACGCTCGACCTGGTCGTCCACTGGGGGCACTGGCGTCACCTGCGACACGAAACCGACGCTCGCACCGCGCCCCTCGTCGCAGCCGTCGTCCTCGATGCCATCGTCCTCGCCGGCCTCGTCAGCTACCAGGCGATCCACGATCCGCTCGTCATCGCCGCGTTCACGATCTTCGCGGTGATCGTCGCCGGAGGCGAGGCGCTCTACATGCGGAAGTTCAACAAGGCGAGATCCGACCCCTCCTCGACCGACACCGAAGTGGACGCGGCTTGACCGGCAGCAGTCGGGGGTGGGGGCTTCCGACGGCCGGCCACCCTTCGCGGAACCAACCGACTCTTCAATCGTCGCTTTGGTGGTCGGCGACAACGTCGTCGAGAATGGTCCGACACCGGTGGGATCGGCACTGACGCGGTGACCGTCAGGGAAATTGGCTTGCTTCGCGAGGCGACATCAGATTCTGAGCGCCGAGTGATCGACGGGTCGCGCGATCCCATCGCGAAGCGAGTCCTCACCGAGGATGGTCTTGCGCTCGGCAGCATCGCCGACATCGACTTCGACTCGGAGACTGGTGCCATCCGCCAACTCATCTTGGCCGACGAACACATTGCCGGCTCCCGCTTGATGGGGACGGGAACCTTCGCCGTCGTCGTGAGTTCGATGCATCGAGCCTCGACCGACGGCGACCTCGCCGGTCTCTCGAAGACGGAGCTCTACGAGATCGCCAAGTCGACGGACATCGACGGCCGGTCGACGACGACCAAGGACGAGCTCATCGAAGCCATCGGCTGAAGATGAGTTCGGGCTTGACCACCATCGGGAACCTAAGTAGGCCATCGACATCGAGGTCATGGCCGATGTTCGAGAGCGTCCAATGGGCGGCGATCGGCTCGGCCATTGCTCGACGTCGCTGCCATCGGTTCGGCGTGCCGCGGTCCCTTCCGTGTTCGTGCGTGTCCTGCGGCCGGCGGGGTAGGGGTGAGCGTGTCGGTGTGTCGGTGTCAAGTCGCGTGAATCGGATCGGGGGTGTCGCTGGCATCGACGCCTGAGCGAGGTAGCCGAGAGGTGAGGTCATGCCAAACCTAAAACTCAGTGAGATCCGCGTGGCGGTCGCGAGGCGCACCCCCGCAGCAGAGGTCACCCAAATGCTACGCGGCCGGCTCTGGTGTGGGCGAAGCGCCCTACAGCTTCCCCCTCGCCCGCCCGGTCACGGAGCGCACCGCTGCAACTTCTACCCGCACGCGCTGAGCTTGCCGGACAGCGACGGATCGTCACTGGCCCGTCGCCAGCTCCTCGACCGCATGGACGGCAACGTCGTGGCCCAGGCTGGCGCGGTCGGGACCTTCCAACGCGGAACCGAAGCATGATGTCCGGGGACCGGAACCCGCCGACTTGGGTTTCCGAGGAGCCCGCCTCTGGACCGGAGGCCGGCGATGGCGGCGAATCGACGGGTTCGACGAGCGGTCGCTGGCTGGCTCTTCTGATCGTTCTGGCCGCAGCGTTCATGGAATTGGTCGACATCAGCATCGTGAACGTTGCCATCCCGTCCATCCAGTCGGAGCTCGGCGCGTCATACTCCACGCTCGAGTTCATCATTGCGGGGTACCAGCTCGGCTTCGCGTGCGTGATCATCACCGCCGCCCGCCTCGGTGACATCTACGGCCGGCGCCGGCTCTTCATGATCGGCATGGTCACGTTCACCGTTGCCTCGCTGGCGTGCGGTGCCGCGCCGACGATCGGCCTGCTCATCACAGCCCGGGTGGTCCAGGGCGTGGGATCTGGGCTGATGTTCCCGCAGGTCCTCTCCATCATCCAGGTCACGTTCCCTCCTCGTGAGCGCGGCAAGGCCCTGGCCGTGTTCGGGGCCGTCGTCGGCATCGCAGCCATCATCGGGCCGCTGGCCGGCGGGCTCCTGATCGAGTGGAACGTGTTCGGCTGGGGCTGGCGGACCATCTTCTTCGTCAACATCCCTGTCGGGGTCGCGGCCGCCGTCGCCGCCCTCGCGTACGTCCCTGAGTCCAGGGCATCGCAACGGTCGCAACTGGATCTGGTGGGCACAGCGATCGTGTCGGTAGCGCTGTTCATGCTTGTGTACCCCCTCGTCGAAGGTCGGAGCGTGGGCTGGCCGTGGTGGACCGTAGCCATGCTGGTGCTTGCGGTGGTCCTGCTCGGCGCCTTCACCGCCTACGAGATCCACCGCACCCGCCAGCGACGATCGCCGCTCGTCGAGATGACGCTGTTCCGGCAAAGGGCGTTCGCGGCTGGAAGCGCCATCGCGCTGGTGTTCTTCGCCGGCCTGGGCGCGTTCTTCTTCGTAGCCATCCTCTACCTACAGGTGGGGTTCGGCTACTCCGCCCTGCACGCCGGGCTCACCATCTTGCCGTTTGCTGTCGGTGCCGGCGGGGCGTCGGCGGCGTCCAACGTCCTCACCGGGCGGTGGGGCACTCGTGTTCTCAACGCGGGCGCTGCGCTGCTGGTCGCCGGCATGGTGGGTCTGCTGGTCACGGTCCGCGCCAACGTCACGAGCATCGAGTCGCTCCAGTTGTCGCCCGCTCTACTGGTGGCCGGCGCCGGTCTCGGCCTGGTGGTCGCCCCGCTTACTGATGTAGTGCTCTCGCGCGTGGAGGGACGCGAGACCGGATCCGCGTCCGGCGTGCTCACCGCGGCACAGCGGGTCGGCGGCTCCATCGGCATCGCCGTCGTCGGCGTCATCTTCTTCTGGCAGCTCTCGGCCGCCGCGGGATCATCGCTCGCCGCCGTCACCCCTCGACTTCGAAACAACCTGCTATCGGCCGGCCTACCCGATCCTGTTGTCGAACAGGTCGTAGCCGGCTTCGAGACCTGCTTTCGCGTGCGCGACGTCGCATCGGATCCGAACAGCACCCCGCCGACATGCGCGCAGCTCGACCAGCAGGCGGCGGCCGCCCCGATACCCGAGCCGGTGGCGGCGTCGGTGCGCGTCGCCATCACCGATGAAGCCGCACCGGAGGCGCTCCGGCGCAGCTTCGCCAGCGCCCTCGAGGCAGCGATCGTCTACGAGATCGCTGTCTTCAGCCTGGTCTTCGCGCTGGTGTTCGTCCTCCCTCGGTCGAGCTCGGGCGAGCTATCTGACAGCCTCGACGCGACCGGCGGGCACGCCGATCGCAAGCCGCGGTTCACCGCCGACGGGAGCTGCGAGCGAGAGCCTTCAGGAACTCGTAGATCGGCGACCCCGGCCGGGCCGCGCGCCAGGTCGGCGACTGGTCCGTCCATCAAAGGCACGATGGTGAGACCGACTTCGATCTCGTAGACCACGAATTGCACCTCGTCAGCGACCAGAGACGAGGTGACGCCAGCCGAGGAGTCACTGTGGCCGGTGAGAGCAAGCGAGTCGTCATCGTCGCGATGGCCGCGAACCTCGTGATCGCGGCCGCCAAGCTCGCGGGTGGATTGCTCAGCGGATCGGTGGCGATGCTGGCGGAGGCTGCCCACTCGGTCGGCGACACCGTGAACGAGGTGTTTCTCTACGTCTCACTCGGCCTCGGAGCGAAACCGCCGGACGAGCGACATCCCTTCGGCTACGGGAAGGAGCGGTTCTTTTGGGCGTTCCTGGCGGCCGTGTTCATCTTCGTGGCCGGTGCAGTCTTCTCGCTCATCGAGGGCGCGCGAGCCTTCGTCTCGCCGTCGGAGGAGACTGACTACGTGATCGCGTATGTCGTCTTGGGGGTCGCTCTGATCTCCGAATCGGCATCGCTCGCCAAGGCCGTGAAACAAGTGCTCGGTGAGGCCCGCGCCGCGGGACGGACCCTTCGACAGCACCTCAGGCTGTCCAAGGATCCGACCGTCAAGGTCGTGGTCTTCGAGGACACGACGGCCGTGGTGGGTGTCCTCGTCGCCGCGGCCGCCATCGGCGCCCACGAAGCGACCGGTGACGGCCGGTGGGATGCACTGGGGTCGATTGTGATCGGCGGCCTGCTCACGTTCGTCGCGTTCCGACTTGGTAATGACGCGAAGGACCTGCTGATCGGCTCAGCAGCCCTCCCCTCCGAACGGGCGGCCATCCTGTCGGCTATCGAGGCGCACGACCAGGTCGAACGGGTGCTCGAGCTGCTCACGATGGCGGTAGGCCCCCACGCCCTGCTAGTCGCCGTTCGTGCCGACTTCCGCGCCGACGTCTCCTCCGAGCAGCTGGAGTTGGCCGCATCACGGATCGAGCTCGACGTCCGCAACGCAGTGCCCGATGTAGCGCACTTCTTCTTGGACCCGACCAGGGTGTTGGACGCTGAACGTGCCCATGTCCCGCTCACCGACGACGGTCATCCGCCGGAGGAGATGGGATAGGCGCCAGGGCCGGGCCATAGCGTTCCCGGCGATCGATCCGACGGAAATCGATCACTGACGAGTACTACACATCTACCTCCTGGGTAGGACGAACGACAGCTCCTACTGCCGTTAGGAGGCCCACATGTCGGACGTGACCGAAAAGCGGGTGACGACCAAGATCCCGGCTCGACTCGATCGGCTGCCATGGTCGCAATGGCACTGGTACATCGTGGCGGCGCTGGGCACCGTCTGGATCCTCGACGGGCTTGAGGTCACGATGAAGGGGACAGTCGGACCTACGCTTCGCGACCAGCTCGGGATGACGAGCGCGCAGGTCGGCATAGCGGCATCGCTGTATATCGCCGGCGCGATCAGCGGCGCCATCTTCTGGGGCTACCTGACAGACCGCGTCGGCCGCAAGCGCCTGTTCATGGTCACGCTCGTCGTGTACATGGTCGGCGTCGTACTGACGACGTTGTCCTGGGGGTTCTGGTCCTTCGTCGTGTTCCGTATCGTCACCGGGTTCGGGATCGGCGGCGAGTACGCCGCGATCAACTCGGCGATCGACGAGCTCATTCCGGCCCGGGCCCGGGGGTGGGTCGACCTAGCGATCAACGGCAGCTACTGGCTCGGCGCCGCAATCGCTGCTGCGCTCGGATTGCTGTACCTCCACCTGTTGCCACCGGAATACGGGTGGCGAGCCGGGTTCGCCACCGGAGCGATCCTCGGGATCGCCATTCTCCTGCTGCGTCGGTCGGTACCGGAGAGCCCACGGTGGTTGATGACGCACGGCCGGGAAGAGGAGGCTGAACAGATCACTTCCGAGATCGAGCGGCAGGTCACGTCCGACGACGGAGTCGGACCCCTCCCCGAACCAGGCGAGGACGCAGGGATCGAACTCCGGGAGCGCCGATCCATTGGATTCGTGGAGCTCGCCCGCACGTTGTTCGTCGTCTATCCGCGGCGGTCCACGGTGGGGTTCTCCCTGATGGCCACCCAGGCATTCATCTACAACGCGATCTTCTTCACCTACGGACTGATCCTCACCACCTTCTACGGAGTCTCCACGCAGAACGTCGGCTACTTCATGTTGCCGTTCGCGGCCGGCAACTTCCTTGGTCCCCTGCTGCTAGGGCGGTTCTTCGACACGGTTGGACGGCGGACCATGATCACCCTCTCGTACACCGTCGCCGGTGTTCTCACCGTCGCCCTTGGTTTTGCGTTCACACAGGAGTGGATCGGTGTCGTCGGGATGACAGGCGGCTGGGTGGTGGTGTTCTTCTTCGCCTCGGCCGGCGCGAGTGCCGGTTACCTAACCGTCAGCGAGACGTTCCCGCTCGAGATACGGGCGATGGCGATAGCCTTCTTCTACGCCATCGCCACCGCCGCGGGCGGCATCGTCGGGCCATGGCTCTTCGGAACTTTGATCGGCGACGGTAGCTCCCGCGGCTCGGTCTTCATCGGCTACGCCTTGGGCGGTGGCCTCATGATGATCGGTGCACTGGTGGAGGTGGTCTGGGGCGTCGCCGCCGAGCAGCGGACACTCGAGGACATCGCGATGCCCTTGTCGGCCTCGGAGGACTCGGATGAAGAGGAGGAGGAGCATGACACGGGACCGCTCGGCGTCGACCCGACCGATGTTGCGACGATCAGACGGTTCCAGGAACGCAACGGGCTGCGCGGGACGGGGTGATAGGGCCATGGACGCGGGGTGCGATGAAGGCGGAACGCTCGGAGTCAGGCGAACCGACCGTCCGAGTGGGAACCCTGCCCGACGTGGCGGCGGAGGAGGAGGTGCGGGCGTTCCAGGCCGCAGTGGGTCTCCGGACCGATGGACGGGTCGGACCCGAGACGCGAGGCGCGCTCGCCTTCGCCCGATCCGTTCCCGACATCGATCCGTCCGATGACAGGTCGGTTCGGCGCTTCCAGCGCGCGCATGGGCTTCGTGCCGACGGCTCTATTGGTCCCCTCACACGGGCAGCGTTCCAGGCGGAGCGGACGACGTCATCGAGTTCCGCTGGAGAGGACGACGCCGAACCGGTCCCGTGGTCGAGCCCCGACCCGTCCGATGCGGAAGATGTGAAGCGGTTCCAGAGACAGGTAGGCCTCGACCCGGACGGCACCATCGGTCCCGAGACTCGTGGAGCCTTGCTCGCAGCTCGGCATCGACGGGAGCGATGTGCAGGCCTGGACGTGTGTGACGAGGAGGCAGTCCGGCGGTTCCAGAACGCTCTGGGTCTGCGTCCGGACGGCGTCGTCGGGCCGAGGACGCGGCAGGCCATCCGTGCAGTGCGAAGCGAGGCTGGCCCGGCCGCGGTGGGGTTGACGACCACACAGCTCGATCCCGCGGACGAGGGAGCCGTGCGGGCATTTCAGGAGGGACACGGGCTGACCGTCGACGGGGTCGTCGGCAAGGAGACCCGCCAGCTGCTCCGCTACGAGGCCGAGCACCTCCTGGGGATCGACCCAGCCGATCCCGCAACCATTGCCGCCTTCCAGGCCGAACACGGCCTGGAGGCGGACGGTGTCATCGGTCCGGAAACACGGGGAGCCATTCGTGCCGAGCGGGAAAGCCGCGAGGCCCACGACAGGGCGGACCGCGACGAACGGTATGGCCGGTTCGCCGATGGCGGGGACGGCGTGGCCATCGACCCGGCCGACCGCGACTCAGTCGAGCGCTTCCAGCGAAGGTACGGCCTCGAGCCGGACGGCGTGGTCGGCCCCAGGACACAGGTGGCCCTGCGAACCGTCGGTCAACCTCGTCCGCAACCATCGCCACGACCAAGGCCTCACCACCCGTACCGGCGGCGGGCCATGTCGTCAGGTCTTTTCTCTTCTGCTGCGTTTCCCGCCGTGGACGACGACTTGGACATCGAGATGGACGCTGTCGAGCAGGCCATCCGGTCGGGCGGCCCGGCCACCCGCTCGGAGATCGCACGGCGGGTCAACGCCCACCACTGGGGACCAGGCCGGCTCCACATTGCCCTACGAGGTGCCATCGAGGACGGCCGACTTCGCCGCAACGGCCGGCGCTATGAGCCCTCCGACACGGCGGAGCACGCCGGGACAGGCCGCGAACGCCGCTGACGCGCCGGTGACACCACCCGCCCCTCAGCTTTTGGTGGTCATCGTGGCCGGACTTCAGGAGGAGCTCGATGAGCGATGACGACATGGCGGAGGACCGCCGGGCTGGGCGGAGTACTGCTTGCCTACCCGCGCCTCGGTCACCGACGAGCTCGTTGGTGTGTCGGTGACGGAGCCCTGAGGTATGCAAAGCATCGCTCGGTGAGCGTCTCGTCAAGGTCGATGGCGTCGAGCTGACATCTGTCTGACGGCGCAGGACATGCCGGCGGTATCGAGAGCGTCTATCTCGCGTCGCCGCCCGCCAAGTCCCTCACGATCGCCCACACGTTCGATCACGCGGCCTTTTGGGCTCTTGTGACGGTGTCGGGGGTGGGTGATGTCCCGGTCGTCTGGTAGGCCCGCGTGTGCACGCCGCCCGCTTCGTAGCTTCCGAGCGGTCTAAGGAACGGCAGCAGGAAGGGATGGGGTGCTCGTCAGCAAGGTACTCAAGGCTCTGTGGGTTCGATCGCGCCGTGGTGATCACCGGGGTCGAGGTCCTCGAGAACGACCCTGGCGAACGGGGCGAGGCCGAGGTGTCGGTCCGTGCGAAGCAGCGGCGGCGGGGCCTGTGCGGGCGCTGCGGTCAGTCGGCGGCGTGGCTCGACAACGGCGGAGGTTCGCGCCGGTGGCGTCACCTCGATGCCGGGATGGTCACGGTCTGGATCGTGGCGGTGGCATGCCGCGTCGACTGTCGGGGCTGCGGTCCGACCGTCGCGGCGGTGCCGTGGGCGCGCCATGACAGCTGGTTCACCCGGGCGTTCGAGGACTTGGTCGTGCACGACGCGATCGTGGGCAACAAGAACGCGGCCGCAAACCGCTACGACGTGTCGTGGCGGGCGGTGAACAACATGTGCGTCCGTCTCGCCGGCGAGGCCCTCGACCGAGTCGATCTGCTCGACGGGCTGACCGCGATCGCGATCGACGAGGTCAAGTACAAGAAGGGCCACAAGTACCTGACCGTCGTGTGCGACCACATCACCGGCCGAGTCATCTGGGCCGCACGACGGGCGCTCCAAGACAACCGTCGGGGCGTTCTTCGACGCCCTCGGCGCCCGGGCCGCCGACCTGGCGTTCGTGACCGCCGACGGGGCGACGTGGATCCGAGACGTCGTCGCCGACCGTGCCCCGGACGCGATCGTGTGCCTCGACACGTTCCACGTCGTCGGTGGGCCACCGACGCGCTCGACGAGGTCCGCCGCGAAGAGTGGAACCGCCTCCGCTACTCCGGCGCCAGGCACGCCGCGAAGGAGTTCAAGGGTCTGCGGTTCCTGCTGCGCCGCAACTGGGAGAACCTCACGATGCGCCAACGCGAGACCATCTGGGCGCTCGAGACCGCGAACCGCCGCACCTTCCGAGCGTTCGAGCTCAAAGAAGGGCTGCGCGACATCTTCGCCCTGCCGCTGTTCCAGGCCCGCCCGGGTCCTCGACAAGTGGCTCGCCTACGCCTCCCGCGTCGAAGCTCGCCCCGTTCGTGAAGCTCGCCCGCACCATCCGCGGCTACCGGGCCTCGATCGAAGCGACCATCGAGTGGCGCCTCACCAACGGCATCGCCGAGTCGAACAACGCCTCGATCGGCCGGATCCGCACCAACGCCCGCGGGTTCCACACCGCCGAGGCGTTCATCACCATGATCATGCTCGACCGAGCCGGCATCGCACCCCAGCTCCCCTGGACCACCGCCGCATGACCCCCGAATCCGACAGTGGTCCCCCTTTTCGGAGCCCTACTTCGGGCGGCCGATGTTGCCGATCGGATCTGCCATCGATTGGTGACGAGCCTGCGCCGGCGACGATCTCGAGATGCTGGTCAACTCGTGATCCGATCGGCCGATCCCCCACTAGCTCGTGCTCTCGGCCTCGTGCTCTCGGCTGATGAGAGCCCGAATGCCAGCGATCACATCGAGGCCTCTGCCGCAGGCCATATCCAGGGTCCGATGAATCCCATGCGCTGGTTCGACTGCAACGCGTCGGGACGGTGTGTGTCAGCCTGTGGATCGGGACACTTGGCATCATCTTTGCACCCTTGCCTCGGATGGCTCGGCTTGTCGTCCGGTGTACGGCGTTACACATGGGCTCCCGGAGCTGCGCCTTACCAAGGGGGCGCTCAGATCGCGGACTCGGACATCCGATCGACGTAGTCCTCCGGGTTCTTGTCGTGGCTGTCGATACCGCTTGCATGGTCCGCTTCGAACGAGGCGAACAGCACCCCGAGGTCGTGCCGCACCGATGGCTCGACGCTGCGACGGAAGTCAGCAAGCGCTTCGCGCTCCTCCTCCGCCATGTGATCGCCGTTGGCCCGGCGTGTCGCGTCGACACCGGCCCACCAATCCTGGGTGCCGACTTCGTGCCGCTCGGTCTCGGCGATGGCATCGCGGATCTCGTTGTGGTCGCTGACGGCATCGAGGGCCTCATCGGCTGCGCTGTCCTTGTCACCTGCCCCCGAACCGACCGTGAGCAGCAGCGGGTAGAAGAGACGCTCCTCCGCCTCCGCATGTACTTCGAGCAGGATTCGCATCCGCCGCCAGACTGCTCCCAACCCGACACGATCCGCGTCGATGAGGTCATCGAGCTGCGCGAACATCCTGCGCTGCTCGTGGTGGTCCGACAGGATCAACTCCGTGATATCCATGGTCAGTTACCTCCGTCTGCCAGGGTTGGTCTCCTGAGGCACCAGCGGTCAGGCGCCGGGCCCGTGCTCAGCAGGCAAGGCGAACTCGGCATCAGGCCACTGACGATCCCGTCGGTGGTGCGGCCAAGGGTCTGCAGATGCATCACCGACCGGCCGTCGGACTCCATTTCGTCCTGGCGCATTGAGAATGCTCCTTTGATCCGGCAACGATGACCACCTACCCGCCGTCGCGCCGTCGAGACGACGAAGGAACCGCAGCGGTCATGAACCAACCGACGCATGCCCAAGAACAACGATTGATCTGGTGCCTCGGCGTCGCGAGCTGGAACAGTGTCCGAGGTTCTACCCGTCGGTCGACGGTGTGGGCGGCAACGGCTCATTGCGTGCGGAGGACGTCGACGCCAAGCTTGGTCGCATTCTCGTGGCACCGTCAGCAACCGCACGTCCGGACCCCGCCGGCTGTGTGTCTACCCGTCGCGCGCCACTCCGAAGCGACGTCACACGCGAGGTCTCGCCCCGGCAACATCGACACTGGACTAGCCGTTGACTCCGCACGCCGAGCGACTCTTCGAGTCTCTCCTCAACGGTCCAGGCGTCCCTGCGTCATCCTGGATGTCTCGGGTGAGGGTGATCTTTGAGCTCGTCACGTTTCTTGTGGTCCCTCGTCTGATCGGGTCGAGATTGGTGTTCCTGCCGACATGCCACTCGTCTGCCCATTCTCGAGACCGTCCCTGGTGAGCGCCCTTGTTGGAGGGCCCACCCTTTGCGGCCGCAACTGGGAGGATCGGTCTGCGCCGGGTGGGGGAGGGTAGGAACGGCTGTCGTCCATCTGGAGGGAGAGCCATGCGAAACGTGTGGAAGGGAATGCTGCTGGGAGCGCTTGCTGGAGCCGGGATTGGAATTGCTGTTGACGCTCTCGAAGTGCTCGGTCAAGAAGGCCGAGCGTTGGGAAGCCAAGGGCTCGCTGGCGCCCGAGTGCTTGCCGTAGAGGGCAAGGAGGCAGTGAAGGATGCGCACCTTCGCGAGCGTGCAACTGAGTTGGCCGGTCACGGCCGCGACGCGCTGGTCGACGCGCATCTCCCCGAGCGTGCCCGCGAGGCGACAGCCCGTGGACGAGACGCATTGGTGGTGGCCGATCTCCCCTCCAAGGCGCGAGATGCCGCGGGCGACGTGTTGGGTAAGGCAACCGAGGTGGCAGGTCGGTCGGACGTGGTCGACGCGGTCAATGACCGAGCCGGCGACGTCACCGCGAAGCTCACGGACTGATGCGCACCCCGTAACCACTGGCCCATCACCGTGCAGCTCGCTGGCGCCATGTGCCGCGGGAATACCCAGGTGACTGAGGGCGTACCGGCGGCGGCACCTCGAACCTCGACCGCTCGCCCACCCTGGCACAGGCGGAGCGCCCCCTTGGCTACGCAGGTCACGAGCAGGAAGTCGGGAGCGACATGTTCCGGGCGACGACACAGCCATGGGCATCAGGGATAGTGAGATCGCCGCGGGAGCGCGGCCACGAGTGGTGCAGGCAGGGACCGCCGTGGCGAAGCGGGAGTGCCGAGGTCCGAGTCGACAGCGATCTCCAGGTGTCGGGGCCACGAACAGGTACGCCATCGGGCCGCCGGTGCTCGTGAGAAGCGGCCACACGATAAGACGTGATCCGATGCGGACGAGCCCGGCCGTGAGGTAGCGGTAGCGGAGGCCTGTACGAATCCGTTGTCGAGTGTCCGCCAGCCCGCTTCTCGTGGGGTCGCATTCCGTCGTCGCTCGTCGGGCCGGCCCACCTATGCGATCCGATACGGCGCCGCTTGGGAGGTGCGCAGGGTCAGGCCATGTCCGAGCAGATCGGTTCCTGGCTGGAGCGAGCCGCCGGTGGGGTCGAAGGTCCCGTCGAAGAGGAGGCTCTCCAGCCGCGCGTGGTCGTGGAAGTACTCGAGGTGGCGCAGGTTGGGGATCGCCACGGCCACGGGGGCGTGCAGGTTGGGTGCGCAGTGTCCGGAGATCTCCAGGCCGTGTGCCCCGCGAGGGCGGCGATGGCCAGCCAGTCGGTGTAGCCGCCGCAGCGGGTGACATCGACCTGAACGCAGTCGACGGCCTCTGCAGCGAGCATCTGGTTGAAGTAGGCGGGGGAGTAGCCGTACTCGCCTGCGGTCACGTCGGCGTCGCAGGCGGCCCGTACCTGGCCCAGCCCGGCGAGGTCGTCTGACGATACGGGTTCCTCGAACCAGGTGACGCCGTGCAGTTCGGTGAGTCGCCGGCCCATCCGGATGGCCTGCTTCCGTTCGTAGCCGCCGTTGGCGTCCACGTAGAGCTCGGTGTCGGTGCCGATCGCCTGGCGGGCGATCGCGACTCGATGGAGATCGCGTCCCAGCTGCTGGCCCCACGACTCGCCGATCTTGATCTTGACGCGGGGGATGCCCATGTCAACCCACGAGGTGAGCTGCGCGGCGGTGGTTTCGTCGTCGTAGGTGGTGAACCCGCCACTGCCGTAGATCGGTGCATCGTCGCGGACTCGTCCCCACAGGTCGCAGAGCGACAGGTCGAAGAGCTTGGCCTTGAGGTCCCAGAGGGCGATGTCGACTGATGAGATCGCGCAGGCCACCTCGCCGGGTCGGCCCAGGTTGCGGATGGCTCGGACCATCCGTTCGTGCAGGCCGGTGACGGCGAACACGTCCCGGTCCCGGATCTCGGCGCTCAAGGTGTCGTCGATGACGGCCTGGGCTCCGATGCCGGCGTAGGTCCAGCCGACGCCTTCGTGGTCGCCCGACCTCACGCGCACGACGATCATCGTCGTCGAGGTCCACTCGAGGGTGCCGTCGGCTTCAGGCGCATCGGTGGGGATGCGGTACACCTCGGACACGACGTCGGTGACCGGGGCGTCGGGGCGGGTCATGTGCGCTCGCCGAGCGGTCGGCCGGTGCGTCTGGTGGCGATGAGGCCTGCGGCGCAGCGGGCGGAGAGGGCCATGATGGTGAGGGCGGGATTGGCCGAGCCCTGGGTGGGCAGCACGCTTCCGTCGGTGATGTAGAGGTTGGGGACGGCGAAGGTCCGTTGATCGGCATCGACGACGCCGTGGTCGGGGCCCTTCGCCATGCGGCACCCGCCGACCAGGTGGGCATACCGGGAGATGGCGATGGTCTCGGTCGCACCTGCCGCTCGGAGGAGATCCTCCTGTACCCGCTGTGACGCTTCCATGAGCGCACGATCGTTGTCGCCTTGGGAGTAGGCGAAGTTGGCCACCGGGTAGCCGTTTCGGTCGGTCTCTCTGCGAGCGAGACGGCGTTCTCCCAGCGGGGGAGGAACTCGCACAGCGCACCGAGGGAGGCCCAGTGGGTGTAGTCGCGCATGAACTCGCGCAGCACCCCACCCCAGTGGCCTTGCGCGCTGACGTGCTCGGCGTAGGTGATGGGCAGCGGTGACACGTTCTGGATGGAGAACCCTCGCTGGTACGGCTTGGTGGGGTCGGTCTCGTAGAAGGCTTCGGTGCTGACCTCGGGCGGCGGGGCCTTGTACATGCGCACTTCCTCGTCGAACCGGCCGGCGACCTGAGGGGCACCTTGCACCATCACGTAGTGACCGACCTGGCCGTGGTCGTTCGCCAGGCCGTCGGGGAACTCCTTGGAGCTCGACAGGAGGAGCAGTCTGGGGGTCTCGATCGAATAGCCGGCGACCACTACCAGTCGGGCTCGTTGGTGGTGCTCGACACCGGCGTGCAGGTAGGTCACCCCGGCGGCCCGCCGATGGTCGTCGATGACGACGCTGGGTGGCCATGCAGTCGGGTCGGATCTCGGCGCCGTGGGCCAGGGCGTCGGGAATGTGGGTGATGAGGGGCGAGGCCTTGGCGTTGACCTTGCATCCCTGGAGGCAGAAGCCCCGGTAGATGCAATGGGGCCGGTTGCCGAACCGGCCATTAGCGATGGCCACCGGGCCGACCCGGGTCGCAATGTCGAGGGCGTATCCGGCCCGGGTGAGGATCTCTCCGTTGCCACCCACCGGTTGGGGTGAGTAGGGGTAGCGATGGGGGTCCCCCCACGGCCAGGGCTGGCCCGAGACCGGCAGTTCCTGTTCGATGGCCTCGTAGTAGGGCTTCAGGTCCTGGTAGGTGATCGGCCAATCGGCCCCGACGTCGTCGAGCGAGGCGGTGTGGAAGTCGGAGGGGTGGAAGCGGGGGGTGTAGCCGGCGTAGTGGATCATCGATCCGCCCACTCCCCGTCCGGAGTTGTTGGATCCGAGCGGGACCGGGTCCGATCCGCTGATGACGCGAGGGTCGGTCCAGTAGAGGTGGTGCGACCCGTATTCGTCGCTCACCCAGTCACGGTCGGGATCCCAGAACGGCCCGGCATCGAGGCCGACGACCTGGGCGCCGGTCCGGGCCAGCCGCTGGATCAGGGTGGCGCCTCCTGCGCCGCAGCCGACCACGACGACGTCCACCTCGTCGTTCGGGTCGTAGTGCCGCATGTCGGTGCGCAGCTGGTGGTTGGTCCGTTCGTCTCCGTGGGGCAACAGCCATGCAGACGCGTTGCGGTCGCGTACCTCGGCGTCGCGGAAGCGGCTCACGTGGAGCCCGGATCGGATCCGGTCCGTCGCTCGTGGGCCTGCTTGGCCGCCTCGACCCGCTCGGCCCACGGCACCGGGTCGTGGGCATCGACCTCGGAGCGCTCCCACGGCTCGCGCCGGTCGACACCGAGGTTCTTGTATCCCCTCGGGTAGGCGGGCCCCCCGAACCCGATCTCGTTCCAGGCCCACGGGTGGGAGTAGAACGCCGTGCAGGCGTAGCGCGTCCACAGGCTCCAGAGGTGCCCGGCATCGAACCCGTACCACTCGTCGCTGTCGTGGATCCCTTGCACCAATCGGCCCTGGTCGGTTCCGGAGACGAGGTGGAACCGTCGTCCGAAGAAGTGATCCGCGGCTTGGTCCAACGCCACCAGACTTCGCCGCCATGCCTGGCGATCCTCAGGCATGTCGGCGAAGCGCCAGCCGTCGGTCTGACCGGCGGTCAGCCGTCGATCGATCATCTCGACCACCGGGACGCGCGGCTCGTCGTCCTGTGCGAGGAGCAGGTCGACCAGTGCCCGAACCGTCGGCTCCTCATCCACCGTGAAGAACGACAGATCGGCGGTCAGGTGCAGGCGCCCCAGCACCTCGATTGCCGTCGGCTCGTCCCAGCGATCGGCTTGGCTGAGCACGTCGAAATCTCCGAAGCGGCCCTGATGCCCCGGCGTCACCGGGTTGACGGCCGACCTCAGGGCGTGGGGCTCCGGCTCGGTCATCCCGCACCCTCACGACGCAGAAGGGCCGCCAGGATCCCCATCCCGCCGACCATGGAGGCGAGCATCGGCGCGAACAGCGGTGGACCCATCTCCAGGTTGTAGCGAAGGTTGCGTGCGCCTCCGGGTTTGGCCAGGACCCCCCGGGCGTGGAGGAACGTCCCCTGGATGCCGTTCACGACCACCAGCATCGAGGCCACGGGTAGAACGGTGCGGGCCGCTGCGGGACTGACGATCGCGGCGACCCCTGCGGGGATGATCGTGGGCACGATCACGATGGGCCACCACATCATCTTGTTGCCGAAGCTGGCGCTATCGTGCTCGGTGAAGATCTCCGCAGTGGTGACCAACGCGCCGGCCACCGCGAGACCGGCCATCGTACGTTCAAACCGGCCGGTTCGGATGTCGCCGACGGCGCGACCGAACAAGCCGCTCGAGCTCACGCGTCGACGGCGGTCCCGTCGGCCCATGTCAGTCGTCCTTCCTGCCGGGGAGGAACTCCTGGGCCTTCTGGCGGATCCCGGTCCGGAGCACGCCCCATGCATCGGGGTCGCCGCCGATGAGCGCCTTGCCGGCGTTCCGCATCTGCTCGAGCGTCGCGTGCGGCGGGATCGGCGGGACGTTCGGGTCGGTGTACACGTCGAGCACCGTCGGTCTGCTGGCCGAAAGGGCCCGATCCCAGGCCGGCCCGACCTCGTTGGCAGATCGCACCTCGATGGCTTGGAGGCCGAGGCTGGCGGCGAAACCGGCGTAGGAGACGTCGGGGAGGTCCTGGGAGTCGGGGAACTTGGGGACACCGCTCTGCGCTCGCATCTCCCAGGTCACCTGATTGAGATCGTTGTTGTGCAGGACGGCCACGACGAGGCGAGGATCGCTCCACTGCTCCCAGTAGCGCTTGACCGTCACCAGCTCGGCCATGCCGTTCATCTGCATGGCACCATCTCCCACCAGCGCGATGGCCGGACGGTCGGGGTGCGCGAACTTGGCGCCGATCACATAGGGCACGCCCGGACCCATCGTGGCCAGGGTCCCTGAAAGCGACCCACGTTGATCGCCACCCAACTTCAGATGACGGGCGTACCAGTTGGCTGCGGATCCCGAATCGGCGGCCACGATCGCGTTCGCTGGCAGACGTGACGAGAGCTCCCACACCAGCCGCTGCGGGTTGACCATGCCGTCGCTGTTGCTGTCGGTCATGGCCTGGCGCTGCATGGTGTCCCACCAGTGCGAGACGTTCGTCTCGACGGTGTCGCGCCAACCACGGTCGGTCTTCTTGTCGAGCAGCGGCAGAAGCGCCTGCAGGGCCGTAGCGGCGTCAGCGACGATGTTGAGCTCATAGGGGTAGCGCATACCGATGAACGCGCCATCGATGTCGATCTGGATCGCTCGGGCCTGGTGCAGCGGTGGCATGAACTGCGTGTACGGAAAGTTGGAGCCGATGGTCAACAACGTGTCGCAGTCCATCATCAGCTCGTAGCTCGGTCGCGTGCCCAGAAGACCGAGCGCGCCGGTGACCCATGGGAAATGGTCGGAGAGCACGTCTTTGCCGAGCAGCGCCTTGGCGACACCGGCCCCCAGGAGGTCGGCCACCTCGGCCACTTCCTCTCGTGCCCCCCGGGCCCCCTGGCCGACCAGGATCGCCACCTTCGATCCTCCGTTCAGGATCTCGGCGGCGTGCGCGATCGCGCCGTCATCAGGGGAAGCCTTGGGCCACGAGATGCCCAGGCTGGACGGGACCATCTTGAACTCGTGACCGGGCTGTTCGTAGTCGAGCACCTGGACGTCGTAGGGCACGATGATGCAGGTCGGGGAACGAGTGGCGAACGCGGTGCGGATGGCCCGGTCGATCAGGTTCGGAAGTTGCTCGGGGACCGACACCGTTTCCACGTACTGGTGGCATACGTCCTTGAACAGGGAGCCCAGATCGACCTCCTGCTGGTAGGAACCACCGATCGCGGTTCGATCCGTCTGACCGACGACGGCCAAGACCGGTACATGGTCGAGCTTGGCGTCGTACAGGCCGTTGAGCAAGTGGATCGCTCCCGGACCCGATGTGGCCATGCACACGCCCAGCCGGCCGCTGAACTTGGCGTAACCGACCGCCTCGAACGCGGCCATCTCCTCGTGGCGGGCCTGGATGAACGTCGGCGCCGAGTCAGCCTCGACCCAGGCGGCCAAGATCCCGTTGATGCCGTCGCCGGGGTAGGCGAAGACCTTCTCGACCCCCCACTCCTGCAACCTTGACAACAGATAGCTGCTCACCGATGGGCTCATGATGCTGCTCCCGTGTAGATCTCATGTGGCCCCAGCTCAATGCCGTCTACCCCGGGGGGCGCCTCAGAAGACTTGCATTCTCCGCAAAGGGGTAGACGGACGTCGACACCCGGGTCGCTGGCTGTCAGCATCGATCTCCGTGGGTCGATCGAGGCCCGGCGGGGTAGCTACGGGTTCCGAACCCGATCGAGGAGTGCGCATGAGCGATCCCGTGTTGCCGAACCAGCAGGTCCACGCCGAGCCGTCGATGGAGGACTATGGCGCCACGCTCGAGTCGCTGAAGGCCATGTCCGACGATGAGCTCCGTCGGTTCGCCGAGAAGGCGGGAGTCGACGGGGTCACGACCATGGAACGGGACCACCTGCTCTCCAAGCTGATGGACGAACCGGGTGCCAACGAGTTGTGACCTCTCCCGTCGCCGTCGGAGCTGACCGCCACGTCGGTGTCACCGGGATGGCCGTCATGGGTCAGAACCTCGCTCGCGACATCGCTCGTCACGGGTTTCCCGTCGCGGTGCACAACCGCACCTCGGCCAAGGTCGACGAGCTCCTGAGTCGTCACGGCGACGACGGAGGTCTCGTCGGCTTCCACGAGACCGCCGACTTCGTCGCGGCCCTGGATCGTCCGCGGGTCGTCGTCATCATGGTGCAGGCCGGCGCGCTCGTCGACGACGTCATCGACCAGGTGGCGGCGCACCTCGAACCCGGCGATGTCATCATCGACGGAGGCAACTCCGACCACGGCGATTCGCAGCGGCGAGGTGAGGAGCTGGCGGCATCCGGCATCGAGTTCCTCGGTAGCGGCATCTCCGGTGGAGAGGAAGGAGCGCTGAACGGACCCAGCATGATGCCCGGCGGCAGCCATGCCGGCTACCTGATCGTCGAGCAGCTGCTCACCGCGATCGCCGCAGAGGTAGACGGCACACCGTGCTGCACCTACATCGGGAGCGGGGGAGCAGAGCACTACGTCAAGATGGTCCACAACGGCATCGAGCACGTGGACATGCAGCTCATCTCCGAGGCCTACGCCGTCCTGCGATCAGGGCTGGCCCTCGACAAAGACGAGATGGCCGATGTCTTCGACCAATGGAACGACGGAGAGCTCGACTCCTACCTCGTCGGCATCACCGCTCAGGTGCTTCGCCACCGAGACGACCTCGTCGATGGCGATGCGTACCTCATCGATCAGATCGTCGGCTCCGCAGGCCAGAGGGCACCGGTCGCCTCACGGCAATCGACTCGTTCGACCTCGGGTCGCCTTCGACGGTGATCGCTGAGGCGGTCCATGCCTGATCGCTGTCGGCGCTGACCAACGAGCGCCGATCGGCGGCCGCGGTCCTGTCTTCTCCGGGAGAGAGGACCGGCATCGACATCCACACCGACCAGCTCCGCGACGCCCTGTACGCGGGAAAGATCGTGGCGTACGCCCAGGGCTTCGAGCAACTTCGGCGGGGGAGCGAAGAGCACGGCTGGGCCCTCCGGCTCGACGATCTGGCCACAATCTGGCGTGGGGGGTGCATCATCCGGCCCCGGTCCTCGACCTCGTTCGCGACGCGTTCGGAGAGGCCGAACCGGCGGCGAACCTCGTGCTCGCTCCGACGATCGTCGAAGCGCTTGGCCAGGCGCTGCTGGGTTGGCGCCACGTCGTCGCCCGATGCGTCGACGCTGGCGTAGCCGTACCCGCGCTCGCATCTGCCCTGTCGTGGTTCGACGGCTACCGGACCCTCCGATCGCCGGCCAACCTGATCCAGGCCCAACGAGATCTCTTCGGTGCGCACACCTATCGCCGGACCGACCGTGAGGGCTCGTTCCACACGGAGTGGAGCACCCCTTCGGAGCGCCGGTGAACGGGCACACCACCGAGCGACGAGAGCGAGACCGTGCATCGGTGCCGGAGCGCATGGTCGATGAACAGGTGATCCTCCGAGATCAGCTTCTGAACGAACGCAATCGCGTCGCTCGGCTGGTCGCGGTTCTGGCCGACGAGCTTCGGCAGCTCATCGACTCGACCGACAACGTCGGCAACGACGACGAACACGACCCGGACGGATCTACCAGCGCGGTACGAACGAGCCAAAGCGTCCAGCCTTCTCGACGAGGGTCGTCGCGCCTCCATGAGATCGACGAAGCAATGGGTCGTCTCGACCGAGGCACCTACGGGATGTGTCGGGTGCGCGGAACAGGGATCGGTCTCGAACGGCTCGAGGCGCTGCCCCACACCGAGACCTGCATTGCCTGCGCCCGCGTCGGATGACCGGCGCCCACCACTCGGTCGGACGGACCCTGGTCAGGTCGAAGTGGTCGGGAAGTACTCGAACAGGCCGGTGAGCTCGAGGACCCGATGCACGATGGGACTGCATGGGCCGATCGCGATGACGACCTGCCGTGGTTGAAGTTCGAGGCGCGCGCCGAGCAGCGCCCGGATGGCACTCGAGTCGAAGAACGTCACATTCCCGAGATCCAGAACCACGGTGCTGATCTCGTCGACAGCGGCCTCGATGATGGCCTCGCGAAACTCTTCCCAGTTGTGAGTCTCCAGCTCGCCTGAGAAGGCGACGGTGACAGCAGATTCGGAGGTGAGCTCGATCATCCTCAGTACCTCTTTCCAGGGTTGCGCACACGATGGAAGGAAGCCGGTTTGACCAGCACCCGAAAAGTAGCGAACGCGCGAGCCGGTGCCAAGGAAATTGGAGACGGTTCATGCGAGCGTTCCGCGCTCAGAGGGGTATTGGGTAGCGATGTCGAACCCCGCCCCCAGATCGGGAAGCCCTTCATGACGGCGCTCACCTGCGATGCCGTGATCATCGGCTCGGGCCACAACAGGCACGTGGCCGCCAACCACCTGGTCGATGCCGGCTGGAAGGAAACCGTGCTGGAGGCGGGCGATCATTCGGGCGGTGCCGTGCGGTCGAGTGCTGCGTTGGCGTCGGGCTTCCTGAGTTGGCATGTCCTTGAGCCGACGGGGGTAAGGGCGGCCAATGGTCCACTACGGCTTCACACTCATGTCCGAGCTGCACGGCCTTCCCAGCTCGTGGCCGCCGCACTCGAAGCCGAGAACGCCGGCTTCGACTTCCTGGTGATCTCTGACCATTACCACCCCTGGTTGGGCTCGCACCACCACAGTCCCTTGGGTCTGCTGCAGGTTCGGTTGACATCTCTTTCGCCCGGCGTGGTCGGGCGGGAAGGATGTTCCGATGCCGAAGAAGTTCCCACCGGAGTTCAAGCGTGACGTCGTTGTCGTCGCCCGTCGCGGTGACCTGACCATCCCTGAGGTCGCCGCCGACTTCGACATCTCGGTCGAGTCGGTGCGCCGTTGGATGCGCCAGGCCGACATCGACGACGGCGACTGTGACGGGCTCACCACCGCCGAGCAGTCCGAACGGGTCCAGCTCCGCCGCGAGAAACGCCGCTTGGAGATGGAGAACGAGATCCTGCGGCGAGCCGCCGCGTACTTCGCGAAGGACTCGCTCCCAAAATGAGCTACCCGCTGGTGGCGTGACCTGGCCGCCGAGGGGATCCCGGTGCGGTTGACCTGCGGGGTGCTCGGCTTCTCCACCCAGGCGTTCTACAAGTGGGCCGCCAACCCGGTGTCGGATCGCGACTGGGACGACGCGCAGCTCACCAACAGACTGATCGATCTCCACGCCGATGACCCCGAGTTCGGCTACTGGTTATGAACTGGGTCGCCAAGGCCGACACAGCACCGGTGAAGATGCGGGAAGGAGCTGCTGAGCACCGTCGTTCGGCAGTGCTGACCGGCGCCGGCGCTCTCGCCGTCGGCGCCCGCTGGCCCGTCGGCGCTCTCCCGACGGTCGGTAGTGTCTGCCGGGTGAAGTGGCTCAGCGGCGCGAAGGCGGAGACGTGGCTGTTCGTGGTCGCTGTGCTGCTGCTCGCTGTGGGCGCTGGGTTGGCGCTGCTGGATCAGGGCCGCACGGCTGACATCGTGTGGGCGGCGGTGACGGTTCTCGGGGTCGGCCCAGGGCTCTACTGGGTGGTCGCGGCTGCCCGGCGGCGCCAGCTCGGGGTCGACATCATTGCGGTGCTCGCCCAGCTGGGCGCGCTGGCGGTGGGGGAGTACCTGGCGGGGGCGATCATCACCGTGATGCTTGCCAGCGGTCGGATGCTGGAAGCCCGGGCCGGGGCACGGGCGGAGCGGGACCTCCGCGCACTGGTCGGTCGAGCGCCGCGGACGGTGCAGCGGTACGGCGACGCCGGCCTCGCCGAGGCCCCCGCGGAGGAGGTGCAGCCTGGGGATCTGCTGTTGATCCGACCGGGCGAGGTGCTGGCGGTCGACGGGATGGTCGAGTCGGGCACGGCGGTGCTCGACGAGTCGGCCCTGACCGGCGAGCCACTTCCCGTCGAGCACGCGACGGCAGACGCCGGTGCGCAGCGGCACCGTGAACGCCGGGGCCGGATTCGACCTCCGGGCGAGCACCTCCGCTGCGGAGAGCACCTATGCGGGCGTCGTCCGTCTCGTCGAGCAGGCGCAGGCGGGAAGCGCGCCGTTCGTCCGAATGGCCGACCGGTTCGCCGGATGGTTCCTGCTGGTCAGCCTGGCCCTCGCAGGTGCCTCGTGGGCGCTCAGTGGAGATCCGGTGCGAGCTGTGGCGGTGCTCGTGGTGGCGACTCCGTGCCCGTTGATCCTCGCTGCGCCGGTGGCGATCGTGTCCGGCCTGTCGCGCGCCGCCCGGGTCGGCGTGATCATCAAGGGCGGCGGTGCGCTCGAGCGGCTCGCCAAGGGGACCGTGCTGTTGTTGGACAAGACCGGGACCTTGACCGAGGGGCGTCCGGCCGTGGCGGAGGTGATCTCGTCGGGTCCGGTGCCCGGCGACGAGCTGCTGCGGCTGGCGGCATCGCTCGACCAGGTCTCCCCGCACGTGCTCGCCGCCGCGATCGTGCAGGCGGCTCGCTCGCGCGACTTGGCCCTCGTCCTGCCGACTGAGGTCGAGGAGGTCCCCGCACACGGGGTGCGCGGTCTGGTCGACGGACGGGAGGTCGCGGTCGGCAAGGCGTCGTGGATCCTGCTCGACGGGCCTCCCGAACGATGGGTCCGGACCGTGCGGCGGCGGGCGGACCTCGATGGCGCGTTGACGATGTTCGTCCGCGTCGACGGCGAGCCGGCGGGGGCGATCGTCCTGGATGACCCGCTGCGCTCGGACGCCCCCCGGACCATCCGTGCGTTGCGCCGATGCGGCATCGAGCAGGTCGTCATGGTCACCGGGGACCGCACCGACGTCGCCGAGTCCGTCGGTGCGGTGATCGGCGTCGACGTCGTGCTCGCGGAGCGCACTCCGCAGGAGAAGGTCGACGCGGTCGAAGAAGCCGGGCGGCACGGATCGACGATCATGGTCGGCGACGGGATCAACGACGCGCCCGCGCTGGCGATGGCGGACGTCGGCGTCGCGGTCGGTGCGCGAGGATCCACCGCGTCCTCGGAGGCCGCCGACGTCGTGTTGACCGTGGACCGCATCGATCGACTCGCCGAGGGCATCGCGATCGCCAGGAGGTCGCGAGCACATCGCTCGACAGAGCGTCGTCGTCGGAATCGGACTATCGGGCGTGGCGATGGTCGTCGCAGCCTTCGGCTACCTGCCGCCGGTGTGGGGGGCGCTGCTCCAGGAGGCCATCGACGTCGCGGTGATCCTCAACGCACTCCGCGCGCTGACACCGGGCCGGAATCGCGTCCGCCGCCTCGATGAAGAGGGCTCGGCGCTGGCACGCCGTTTCAGCGCCGAGCACCGATCGCTCCGACCTGAGCTCGACCATCTCCGCGTCGCCGCCGACGCCCTCGACGCCGCCGATCCGATCGGTGCGCTCGAACAGGTCAAGGCCGCCCACCGCTTCCTCGCGGAGGACCTGCTGCCACACGAACTGGCCGAGGACCGGGCCCTCTATCCGGCAGTCGCCCGCGCACTCGGCGGGAACGACCCGACCGGCGCGATGTCGCGGGGCCACATCGAGATCGGACACCAGATCAACCGACTCGGTCGCCTGCTCGACGAGGTCCCTCCCGAGGGGCCTGACGAGGAGGACCTCATGGAGATGCGCCGCCTGCTCTACGGCCTGCACGCGATCCTCCGCCTGCACTTCGCCCAAGAGGACGAGGGGTACCTCTCGCTCGCCGAGCACGACCTCGTGCAGCCGCTCCGCACCTGAATGCGGTCGACGCTCCGGGCGGCGCTGAGCAACGCGTTCCGCTCGAGGGTGGACCTCTACGGAGTTGGGGCGGGCACGTGGGTGCAGGTGCCGGAAACGCGATCGGGGTGCTTTGGGGCCCGGGGATCGTCGGCGTGATCGGTTTCGGGCCACGACGGAGCGGGTCGGATGAAGGCGCCGGTGGGATGACCCGGTGATGCCTGCGAGGTGGACGTGGAGGGTGGCGTGTTCGATGAAGAACAGCCCGTGGAGTTGGCGGAGCCCGACGGTGTCGACGACGAAGGTGTCACCAGCGATGATCCCGCGGGCCTGCGCGGTGGGGCTGAGTCCAGGTCGGCCCGGTGCGTCTCGGTGCCGGATCGATGCCGTGATGTTTGAGGTCCGGGTTCAGCTGAGTTCGCGAACCTTGACGGTGTCGACGTGCTGTTGGAAGACCGCTGCATCCCGACCTGCGCAGCCACTTCGCCTGCAACGAGGTCAGCGGACCGCAACGAGGCGAGCCAGACGACGAACACCCCATCGGTGAACCGAACCGATGACGCTGCTGCGGCGGCCAGGGCCAGCGCCGTCTTGCCCACGCCTCCCGGGCCGGTCAGTGTCGTCAACGGCTCGGAAGCGATGCTCTTCGCAACCTCGGCGATCTCGCGGTCCCTCCCGACCATCCGACGCGAGCGCACGCTGGTGGCCCGAGGACTCACCCGCTCGCTCTCAGGGCTACCCCAAGGGTCCTCGCCGTCGGTCATGTTCGAGTCTCGCAAGGCTGCTCAGCCTCAGCAAAGTCGCCGGCAGCGGTGCACTGAATCGTCGTGGTTTTGGTGGAGGCTCTGGGGTGCCATGCGGCCCTTGATCCGGGGGAGCTGTTCGATGTCCAGGGCCCAGCGCGTGTCAGCTGGACCAGCTACTCCAGCTGTTCGGCGAGGCCGCGTTGCTGGATGAGGAAGGCCCGTTCGGTCGGGTTGGTCGTGAGCGTCAAGGCCCGGTCGTAGGCCTCGATCGCGTCGGCCCGGCGCCCGGCTCGCACGAGCAGGTCGGCTCGAGCGGAGTGGTAGGGCTGGTAGTCGGCGAGGCGGTCGGTGTCGACGGTGGCGAGCTCGTCGAGTCCGGCAACAGCGCCGTGCAGCTTCGGCGATGGCGATGGCCCGGTTGAGTCCCACGACCGGGTCGGGTCGCTGTGCGTGGAGCTGGTCGTAGAGGGCGACGATCTGGCTCCAGTCGGTCGTCGCGTGCGTCGGTGCGTCGGCGTGGACGGCGGCGATCGCGGCCAGGAGCTGGTACGGCCCGGGCTGGTTGCGGCGCAGGCAGGCCCGTACCAGCTCGTGGCCCCGTGCGATCAGCTCGCGGTTCCACAGGTCGCGGTCCTGGTCGGCGAGACGGATCATCGAGCCGTCGGGCGCGGTGCGGGCGGGCCGCCGAGCGTCGGTGAGCAGCATGAGGGCCAGGAGCCCGACCGCCTCGGGCTCGTCGGGCATGAGCTCGACGAGGACCTCGCCGAGGCGGATGGCTTCGCCCGACAGGTCGGTGCGGGTGAGCGTCTCGCCGGTGGTGGCGGTGTGGCCCTCGGTGAAGATGAGGAAGATGGCGGCGAGCACGGGGCGCAGACGGTCGGGGAGCTCGGCCGGTCGGGGGATGCGGTAGGAGGCGTTGTTGTCGCGCAGCTTCCGCTTGGCTCGCACGATGCGCTGGGCGATGGTCGCTTCGGGGGTGACGAACGAGCGGGCGATCTCGGGGGTGTCGAGCCCGCCGAGCAGGCGGAGGGTCAGCGCGACCTGCGCGTCGGGCGACAGCGCGGGGTGGCAGCAGAGGAACATCAGGCGCAGCTGGTCGTCGGCGACCACGTCGACGAAGCCGTCGAGCTCGGGGTCGAGTCGGTCGGCGTCCATGTCGGTCTCGTGGAGGTGGTGGGACGCCCGGTGCCGGGCGTCGCGGGTGGCCTCGCGGCGGAGGCGGTCGATGGCGCGGTTGCGGGCGGTGGTGACGATCCAGCCCCCGGGGTTCGGCGGGGTGCCGTCGGCCGGCCACCGTTCGGCGGCGATGGCGAAGGCCTCCGCGACCGCATCCTCGGCGACGTCGACGTCACCGAGGATGCGGATCAGGGTTGCGGTGCAGCGCCCCGACTCTCGCCGGAACACGGAGGCGAGGTCGTCACTCACCGTGGAACGGTCGCACCTCGACGGGACCCTCGCAGGCGACGGTGGCCTTGCCGGCCCATTCGAGGGCGGCGTCGAGGTCGGCGGCCTTGATGACCCAGAAGCCGCCCATCTGCTCCTTGGTCTCGGCGTAGGGCCCGTCGGTCATCGAGACGTCGCCGTCGACGGCCCGCACGACGGTGGCCGACGAGGTCGAGTGGAGCCCTCCGGCGAACACCCACGCGCCGGCGGCCGTGAGCTCCTCGTTGAAGGCGCCGGTGCGGGCCATCTGCTCCTGGACCTCGGGGTCGGAGAAGTCGGCGTCGTAGTCGTCGTCGTGCCAGACGGACAGCAGGTACTCGGGCATGGTGTGCTCGCTTTCGTGTTCGTGTGGGTTGGGTGTGGGACGTGGTTGGCGGGGCGGTGGGTTCAGGCGTTGCGGGGGAGGCGGGCGGCCAGCGTCGGGATGATGATGGCGGCGGCGATCACGTGCGTGAGGATCAGCACGAGCTCTGGACCCGCCCGAGGCGTCGACCACCAGGTCGGGCACGATCGACAGCGCCGTGAGCACCACGGTCGTGCGCACGAAGGTCGACCGGGGCCGCTGCGCCCGGCGGGAGAAGACCCGGGCCAGGGCGACGCCGATCAGGGCACCGACCAGGACGAACTGGGCGAAGCCGGCCACCGGGATCTGCTCGCCGCCGACGGCGACGTCCTCGCCGGCCGCGTGGGCGACCAGGACGGCCGCGGAGGTGGCGACGGCGGCGATCGCGCCCGAGACCAGGCCGGGGACCAGCAGTCGGGGCCGGGTGGTCGGAGCGTCGAGCGCGGTGTCGTGGCGTGGTGGTTTCGGTGGTCGTGGTCATCAGGAACCCCTTTCAGGTGAGGTCGCCGGTGGCGACCTTCTGCTCCCTCTACGAACGCCCGCGCGCCGAATCGACACGCGGTCGACGAGATTTCTGGCCCTCCTGCCTGGGCACTGATCCTCTACTGGCCCTGCCGTCCGGCTGATCGCATCGCCTCGACCAGACGTTGCGGGTCGTAGGGCGCCGGGGCTCCCGGCCGGTAGGTGACGGCGAGCAGGTCCCCCGTGTAGGGGAACGGACCGTGCTCCTCGAACACCGACCACGACCACCGGTGATCGGCGGTCGATGCCCACGTCGATGCCTTGGAACGGCGCGAAGCCGATCAGCATCTCGGCGCCCTCGAGCGCACCCACCACCGAGCCATCGATCCAGGAGCTCGAAGTCCCAGGTGAATCGGTCGCCGGCCTTGGCGCGGAGCACGACGCGGCGCGCGCCCGGCCGAGGCGTGCCCGTCGGATGAAGCGCATCACGCCGTACTGGTTGTACGGCGAACGTCAGCAACCCATCCTCGACGTAGAGGGAGTAGCCGCCGCCCTGGTCGCCGTGCGCGACCAGCACCCCTTGATCGCCCGTGCGATGGACGACCTCGACCTCGATCTCGAAGTCCCGCAGGGCGATGAGCTTCTGCGATCGGTAGCGCTCGAGCGTCGGTGTTCCGGGCAGGATCCGCAGCTCGCGGTAGAACGCCTCGCTCGTCCGGTCGGCGCAGCAGCTGGAGCAGACCGGTGCCGTCGTCGAGGGGGAACACGAGGTTCTCGTGCGCCGACCGCTCCCACGCCTCGGCGAGCTCGCTCGACCATGTCCGGGCCGCTGCGACGCGAGGTCCACGGTCTCGGTCGGGATCGGTGCCGAGGTCGTAGAGCTCCCACTCGGCGTCGTCGTACGGCGCGCCGCGGGCGTGGAGCGCCACGAGCTTCCAGCCGTCGCGGTAGAAGCTCCGGTTCCCGAAGCACTCCGAGTACTGCTCCGGATGGGTGCTGGCCTCGGCGCCGTGTCGCAGCGCCTCGGCGAAGCGTGAAGCCGTCGCGGTCTGTTGGGGCCGTCGACACCCGGCCAGCTCGAGGATCGTCGGGAACAGGTCGGTCACGTACTGGTACTGGGTTCGGGTCCCGCCGTGGTGCTCGGCCGGAATGCCACGCGGCCAGGACACGATCATCGGGACCCGCACGCCGCCCGCGTGGGTCGAGGACTTGTAGAGGCGGAAGGGCGTGTTCGACGCCATCCCCCATCCCCGCGGGTAGTGCACGAGCGCGCGAGGCCCGCCGATCAGCTCGGGGTCACGGGTGACGTCGCCGTCCCAGCCGGTCAGGCCGCGGAAGCCGCCGAACTGCTTGTAGTAGCTCCGGGACCCGGTCGGGCCCGCCCTCCTCGGTGGCGCCGTTGTCGGAGGTGAAGACGACGACCGTGTTGTCGAGATCGCCCAGGGCCTCGATCGTGTCGAGCAGTCGGGCGAGGTTCTGGTCGACGTTGTCGACCATCGCCGCGTACACCTCCATGTAGCGGGCGAACAGCGCCTGCTCCTCCTCGGCGTGGTCGTCCCACGGCAGCACCTCGTGGCCGGCTCGCTGTTCCGTGCCGGCCATCGCCGTGTCGGCGGGGAAGAGCCCGAGCTGCTTCTGTCGTTCGAACCGCTCCTGCCGGATCGCGTCCCAGCCGCGGTCGTACCGGCCGCGGTGGCGGGCGATGTCGTCGGCCTTGGCCTGCAGGGGTCCGTGGACGGCACCGTGGGCCAGGTACAGGAAGAAGGGACGTTCGGCATCGTGGGATCGGAGGCTCTTCAGGTAGCCGATCGCCTCGTCGGTGATGTCGTCGGTGAAGTAGTAGCCCTCCGGGTAGGCGTCGACGTCGACCGGCGAGTTGTCGCGGACCAGTCGGTGCGGGTGGTGGAGGTTCGTCCAGCCCTCCAAGATGCCGTAGAACCGGTCGAAGCCCCGCTGGACCGGCCAGGAGCCGTGATCGGCGCCGTCGTTCATCGCCGCGTCCCGGGTGAGGTGCCACTTGCCGACCGCGTAGGTGGCGTACCCCGCGGACCGCAGCACCTCGGGCAGGGTGGCGATGTCGGGGCTGATCTCCATCGTCCAGCCCGGGAAGCCCGGGTCGAAGTTGGCGACGCCGGCGAACCCGGCGCGATGAGGGTTCAGCCCGGTCTGGATCGCGGCGCGGGACGGGGAGCAGAGCGGGGTCGTGTGGTAGTTGGTGAAGCGGATCCCGCCGGCCGCCAGCCGGTCGATGGTCGGCGTCGGGATCTCGGAGCCGAACGGGACCGACGTCGCTGAAACCCATGTCGTCGAGCAGGATCACCACCACGTTCGGGCTTCGCGGGTCCCGGCCGGACGGGCTCGGGCCACCAGGGCGTCGACTCGCCCACGGTCCGGCCGACGTGACCACCGAACGCCGATCGAGGGTCGGTGACGTCGCTCAACGGGTCTGGCCGTCGACGTTCGTGGCCACGGCATCCCCCTCGAGCGTGCGCGACACCTCCCCGTTCACCCCGACGGGTCTGGTGCCCGTCAGTGTGATCCGCTCCATCTCCCGGTGGTGGCCCTCGGGCACGTCGTTCGGTGCGACGTGCGCGGTCGACCGGTTGTCCCAGAACGCGACGTCGCCGGGCTCCCACCGGTACCGGACCGTGAACTCGCGCCCGCTGAGGTGCTCGTTGAGGCAGGCGAGGAGGTGGTGGCTCTCGCGTCGCGACAGCTCCACGATGTAGGCGGTGTAGTCGGGGTTGACGTACAGGATCCGCTCGCCGGTCTCGGGGTGGACGGTGACGACCGGGTGGAGCGCACGCAGCCGCTTCGCCATGAAGGCGCGCATCGTCGGGGTCGGCTCGCCTCGGACGAGGTGCAGGACGTTCTCGTGCACGGCGGTGAACCCGTCGATCATCGATCGCACCGGTTCGGAGAGGGCGGCGTAGGCGGCGGCCAGGTTGGTCCACTCGGTGTCCGCGCCGTAGGGAGGTACCTCCACGGCGCGGAGGATCGAGCCCATGGGTGGCGCGTCGACGTAGGTGACGTCGGTGTGCCACCGATGGTCGATGGCGGAGCCGTCGGGTGCGTCGCTCTGCGGGTCCTTCTCGATGACGAGGATCTCGGGCCGCTCGGGGAAGCGGGCCGGCAAGGTCGGGTGGGCCGGCACGACCTCGCCGAAGCGCGAGCCCGAGCGCGACGTGCGCGTCTCGCGGTGAGGTGCTGGTGGCGGAAGAAGACGACCTTCCAGCGCAGCAGCGCGTCCCGGATGCGTCGGATGGTCTCGTCGTCGAGATCGGACGACAGGTCGACCCCCCGGATCTCGGCGCCCGGTGTGCTTGGAGAGCGGGACGACCTCGATGTGGAGCTCCGGCGCACCGATCGCGCTGACCGCCCATGGTTGACCTCCTGCGGGTTGTGCGGTAGAGATAAGCGAAATGCTTAGTTCGCATCATGGCGCCGGTCGGCTCCGCGCGCAAGTGGTCGTCCGCGCGCCGTCGGAGTGCCGGTAGTGCCCAGGGACGCGGCCGAGACCCGCCAGCTCCTGCTCGACACGGCCGAGCGGCTGATGGCCGAGCACGGGGCCGACGGCGTCTCGATGCGCGAGATCAGCGTCGGCGCCGGGCAGGGGAACAACAACGCCGCCCAGTACCACTTCCGGACGCGAGAGGGGATCATCGAAGCCGTCCTCGATCGGCGCATGGGTCCCATCGACGAGCGCCGTGCGGCAGATGGTCGCCGCGCTCGGCCCGGACCCCACGCTCGAGGAGCTGATGCGCGCGGTGGTCGTGCCGCTCGCCGAGGCGAGCCGGCGCCACCAGCACTACATCGGCTTCTTCGCCCAGCTGCGGGTCAGTCATCGCTACAGCCACCTCGTCACCCACGCGCTGCCGCGAACCAACAGCTTCCTCGACGTGCGCGACCAGATCGACGCTCGCCTGCCGGCGCTGTCGCGCGCCCGTGCGCAGCCAGCGCCGGTGGCTCTGCGGCGCCCTCGTCGTGCACACGATCGCCGAGTTCGTCGCCGCGCCCGCCGAGCAGCCCTACGAGAAGTGGGACGACCTGGTCGACGGCATCGTGGCCGCCTGCGTGCGCATCCTGGAGGGCCCATGAGCTGCTGTCTGCCGAACGGCGGAGCCCTTCGGTGGCGGACCGACGGTGCGGCTGCATCGCGGGATCCCGCTGGGTGGGAGGGACGAGATCTCGCCGGCGTCCGCAGTCGGTTACAACCACGCCGGGGGAGCCGACGCGTCCCCGGACCGCTCGAGGCGGTCCGCGGCGGCCGGCCGATCACGAGGAGCACCAAGGTGTCGAACGACGTCCGGACCAAGATCGAGGAGGCGGGGAGCTTCCTCGCCGAGAACTCCGAGGCCGCCGACGAGCTCGGCCGCCTGCCCGACGAGACGGGCAAGCGGCTGAAGGAGTGCGGCGTGGTGCGCCTGCTCCAGCCGGCCGACTTCGGCGGCTACGAGGCCGATCCGCGCGACTTCCTCGAACGCGGTGATGGACGTCGGGAACTGGTGCCCGTCGGCGGGGTGGGTCGCCGGCGTGGTCGGCGTGCACCCGTGGGAGCTGGCCTTCAACGACCGCCGTCTGCAGGAGGAGGTGTGGGGCGACGACCCCGACACCTGGGTCGCCTCGCCGTACGCGCCCGAGCGGAACCGCGACGCGGACCGACGGCGGGTACGTGCTCAACGGCCGATGGAAGTTCTCGTCGGGCACCGACCTGTGCGACTGGATCGTGCTCGGCGCCAAGGTCACCGGCGAGGACGCCGGGCCGATCGCCATGCTGCACGTGATGCTGCCTCGCGGCCGACTACGAGATCGTCGACGACTCGTGGGACGTCATCGGTCTCGAGGGGACCGGGAGCAAGGACATCGTCGTCCGCGACGCCTTCATCCCCGACCTACCGCACGCTCGACGTCGCGACCGTGCTCACCGGCCAGGCCGCCGTCGACTCCGGTCGCACGCAGCCCCTGTACCGACTGCCCTGGACCGTGATGTTCCCGTGCGCGGTCTCGGCGGCGCTGGTCGGCATCGCCGAAGGCGTGCTGAGGCACGGCATCGAGTACCAGAAGAGCCGCGTCAGCGCGCTCGGCGTGGCGCAGGTCGTCGGACTCCTACTCCCGCGCCATCATCGGCGAGGCCGCGGCCGACATCCGCAGTGCGCGCACGCAGCTGATCTTCAACATCGGCGAGATGTACGAGGCGCTCGGCGCCGGGCACGACGATCAGCGCTGCAGCAGCGGGTGGCGTGTCGCCGCGACCAGGTGCGCGCCGCCTGGCGGGCGGCGAAGGCCGCCGACGACGTCTACGCCGTCTGCGGCGGCAACTCCATCCGGCGCGACACGCCGCGTCCAGCGGTTCTGGCGGGGCATGCACGCCGGGCTGCACCACGGGATCTTCGTCGCCGGTGGCGGTCTACGACGGCGCCGCCGGCGTGCTCATGGGCTTCCCGCCGCAGGGCCCCGCGGCGATGACCCTCTGACCGATGGACGATCGAGGCGCGGTCCGTGCCGTCGGCCCAGCTGCCAGGAAGGACGCCGATGACCAGACCGAGCTCAGCGCCGAGGCGACCAGCCGAACGCTCGCGACGCCGGACGGCGACCTCCACTACCACGAGGCCGGTGAGGGCCCGCCGCTCGTCCTGCATCCACGGGTCGGGTCCCGGGGTCAGCGGCTGGGCGAACTTCGGCGACAACCTGCCGGCCTTCGCCGCGCGGCTTCCGGGCGCTCGTGCTCGACCTGCCGGGCTTCGGCCGCAGCTACGCAGCCCGAGCAGAACCCGGTCGCTGCACGCGCCCGACGCGGTGGTCGCGTTCCTCGACGGCCTCGGGATCGACCGCGCCGCGATCCTCGGCAACTCGCTCGGCGGCAAGATCGCGGCGCGCGTGGCCGCGACGCAGCCCGAGCGGGTGACGCGGCTGGTCACGGTCGGCGGCGTGGGCATGCCCGTTCTTCAGCGCGCTCCCGTCGGAGGGGATCATCCGCCTGGTCGAGTTCGTCGAGGAGCCGACCCGCGACCGCCTCGTGCAGTGGATGCGGTCGATGGTCTACGACCCGGCCGTGCTCACCGACGAGTTCGTCGAGATGCGATGGCAGACGGCGAGCGATCCCGCGGCCCTGGCCGGGATCCGTCAGATCTACAGCCGCGAGATGCTGTCGGTGCTCCGCGAGATGATGCTCGGCAACACCGCCGAGCTCGAGATGCTGCGCAAGATCGAGGCGCCGACGTTGGTGACCTGGGGCCGCGACGACCGGGTCACCCCTCTGGACGGTGCCATCGCGCCGATGCGCCTGATCCCGAAGTGCGAGCTGCACGTCTTCTACGACTGCGGGCACTGGTCGATGCTCGAGCGCAAGGACGAGTTCGAGAGCGTGGTGCTCTCGTTCCTGTCGCGGGAGCTCGGGTGACCTCGAGGTCGGCCGGTCGGCCGGCACCGGCACCGGCACCGGAGCCGGTGATCGACACGATGCGCTCGGTCGCGCCGCCGAGGCGCTGATCGAGGCCGCGCGAGCTGGCGAGCCCTGTCCCCCGATGCGGGAGATCCTTCCCGACGGTGGCCTCCAGGACGGCTACGAGGTGCAGCAGCTGGTCCGCGCAGCGCACGGCGGCCTCGCCGTCGACGCGTCGGTCGCAAGATCGGGCTGACCTCGGCCGTGGTCCAGCAGCAGATGGGTGTCACGACGCCGGACTTCGGCGTCCTCTTCGCCGACATGGCCTTCGGGGACTCCGAGCCCATCGCCTTCGACCGCCTGCTCCAGCCTCGGATCGAGGCGGAGGTGGCGTTCGTCCTGGGCGCCGACCTGCCGGAGCATCCGGTCACGGCGACCGAGGTCCTGCGCGCCGTCGACTTCGTGGTGCCCGCGATCGAGGTCTGCGACAGCCGGATCGCCGACTGGGACATCTCGATCTTCGACACCGTCGCCGACAACGCGTCCGCCGGAGTCTTCGTCACCGGCTCGGCGCCCCGGTCGTTGCGCACGATCGACGACCTCCGGGACATGGCGATGGTGCTGACGACCGACGGCCGCACGATCAGCTCGGGACGCGGATCGGCCTGCCTCGGCCACCCGTCAACGCGGTCGTCTGGCTGGCGAACCAGGTCGCGGCACGCGGCGAGCCGCTCGCGGCCGGCGAGGTCGTCCTGTCGGGGAGCCTCGGTGCGCTGGTCCCCGCCGAGCCCGGCGCCACCTACGAAGCCGTGATCGAAGGGCTCGGCTCGGTTCGTGCGGTCTTCTCCGAACGCGGTTCGTGAGCCCGGGACGAGCACGAACGAGCGGTGCGATCCCGCTGTGTGGAACGAGGGCGTGCCCGCGACTCGTTCGATGACGAGGATCGACCCATGACCTCGCTCACTGGTCGCAGCCATCGTCGGATCGGGCAACATCGGCACCGACCTGCTGGACAAGCTCCTGCGATCCGAGAACGTCGAGCCCCGGTACATGGTCGGGATCGACCCGCAGAGCAGCGGTCTCCAGCGGGCCCGGGCGCTCGGCATCGAGGCGTCGGCGGAAGGGGTGGACTGGCTCCTGGATCGACCCGAGCTGCCCGACCTCGTGTTCGAGGCGACCTCGGCGCCCATCCACGTGCCGGAACGCGCCGCGCTACCGAGAAGCGGGCATTCGCGCCATCGACCTCACACCGGCGGCCTGCGGACCGTTCGTGATCCCGCCGGTGAACCTCACCGACGCACCTCGGTGAGCCGAACCTGAACATGGTGACGTGCGGCGGGCAGGCGACCATCCCGATGGTGCATGCCGTCTCCCGGGTGACGCCGGTGGCGTACGCGGAGATCGTCGCCACGGTCGCGTCGAGGTCGGCCGGTCCCGGGACCCGCGCCAACATCGACGAGTTCACCCGGACGACGGCGGCGGCCGTGGAGGCGATCGGCGGCGCCGAGCCGAGGCAAGGCGATCATCATCCTGAACCCGGCCGAACCGCCGCTGATCATGCGCGACACGATCTACTGCTCCTCGAGGCCGACGCCGACGAGGACGCCGTCGCCGCTTCGATCGACCAGATCGTCGCCGAGGTGCAGACGTACGTGCCCGGCTATCGACTGCTGCGGCCGCCGCAGTTCGATCGCGAGTTCACCCCCGACGGGCGGGGGCGGGTCGCGATCTTCATCGAGGTCGAGGGCGCGGGTGACTTCCTGCCTCCCTACGCCGGGAACCTCGACATCATGACGGCGGCGGCGGCCAAGGTCGGCGACGAGATCGCCCGGTCCGCGACCCGAGAGGTGCGCTGAGATGCCGTACTCGCGACGCACTCGACGTTCGGATCACCGACTCGTCGCTGCGCGACGGGTCGCACGCCAAGGCCCACCAGTTCAGCGAGGCACGATGTCGCGCGCGTGGTCGACGGGCTGGCGTCCGCGGGCGTGCCCGTCATCGAGGTGAGCCACGGCGACGGGCTGGCCGGCTCGTCCTACAACTACGGGTTCTCGGCGGTCGACGAGCGGCGCCTGCTGGAGACGGCGGTGTCGACAGCCGCGGGGCGGTCGTCGATCGCCGCGCTCATGCTGCCCGGCGTCGGCACCATGGACGACATCAAGGCGTGCCGGGACATCGGTGTGTCGGGTGATCCGCATCGCCACCCACTGCACCGAGGCGGACATCTCGGTGCAGCACTTCGGCATCGCTCGCGAGCTCGGCCTGGAGACCGTCGGCTTCCTGATGATGGCCCACAGCCAGGCGCCGGACGTGCTCGCCGCCCAGGCGCGCATCATGGCCGACGCGGGGTGTCAGTGCGTCTACGTCGTCGACTCGGCCGGGGCGCTGATCCTCGATCAGGTGAGCGACCGGGTGGCCGCGCTCGTCGCCGAGCTCGGCGCCGACGCCCAGGTCGGGTTCCACGGCCACCAGAACCTGTCGCTCGGCGTCGCGAACACGGTCCTCGCGATCAGGTCGGGCGCGGTCCAGGTCGACGCGTGCACCCGGTCGTTCGGTGCCGGGTCCGGGCAACACGCCCACCGAGGCGCTGGTCGCCGTGCTCGACCGGCTCGGCGTGCGCACCGGCATCGATCCCCTCGACATGTTCGACGTCGCCGAGGACGTGGTCCGACCGGTGATGGACGGGGAGTGCGTGCTCGACCGGATGAGCCTGATCATGGGCTACGCCGGGGTGTACTCGAGCTTCCTGCGCCACGCCTACCGGGCGGCCGAGCGCTACGGCGTCTCCGGCGCGGAGATCCTGATGCGCTGCGGCGAGCGCAAGCTCGTCGGCGGTCAGGAGGACCAGATCATCGACATCGCCGCCGAGCTGAGCGCGACCCGAGGACCTTCCTGAGGGTCGGCATCGAGGCGGCGCGGCGAGGGTGTCGGGACCACGAGGGCTGGTAGCTTCGCGACGTTCTCTTCGGGGGCTCAGGTGCGCCGATCGCCGTCCGGATCGGCCGGCCGCTCGGACAGACGGGGGAGGTCCAGCGTTGCGGCCATCGTCAGACAGCATCGGGGTCGTCGACCCCGCATCCGGTTCCGAACCGCACGCCGCCGACCCGAGCCGGTCGGTGCTCGGCCGGCTCGACCGCGTCGTCGGCGCGTTCGACGACGTCGACGGGGTGCTGACGCTCCACGAGCTCACCCAGCGCACCGAGCTGCCGAAGTCGACCGTCCACCGCATGGTCGATCAGCTGGTGCAGATCGGCTGGCTCGAGCGTGACGTCGACGGGTACCGGGTCGGCATGCGCCTGTTCGAGATCGGCGGATTGGCCACCCGGCGGCGCCGGCTGGCGGAATCGGCCGCTCCCCACCTGCACGCGCTGTCGGTCGACGACCGGGCTGGCGGTGCAGCTGGCCATCCTCGACGGCACCGAGGTGGTCTACCTCGAACGGATCGCGCCGGGCGACTTCACGCTGCCCACCCGTGAGGGCGGACGTCAACCCGCCTACTGCACCGCGTTGGGCAAGGCGATGCTGGCATTCGATCCCGTGGCCACGGCCGAGGTCGCTCGACGAGGACCTTCCGAGACGCACGAGCCGGACCCTCACGTCGCCCGACGCGCTCCTGGCCGACCTCGAGCGCAGCGCGACGCGAGGGTCTGGCGTTCGACCATCAGGAGTCGTACGAGGGCTTGGCGTGCGTCGCCGTCCCGATCCGCAGCGTCGGGACGCGCCATCGCGCGCCGTCTCGGTCACCGGTCCCGTCGCACGCATCGACCTGCATGGTGTCGCCCCGCTGGTCCAGAGCACGGCGCAGGCGATCTGGAACGACCGGTTCAGCAAGCGATGACCGACGACTCAGCTCCGGCTGGCCGGACCCCGGCGTCGATGCCGCGCCGAGGCTCCTCGCGTTCCATCCAGCGGCACCGCGGCGACACGATCGGGTTCGCCGCCACGTAGCGTTCGGCGTCGCACCGATCGGAGGGGCTCCATGGCAGTTCTGTCGCTCGGCTACCTGCACCTACGAACTCCCGAACCTCGACGCGTGGCGCACGTTCGCCACCGAGGTGCTCGGCCTCATGCCGGCCTCGGGACCCGATGCGGACGCGCAGTACTACCGCTGGGACGACCATCCCTATCGGCTGGTGCTCGCGCCGGGGGACGAGGCGTCGGTGTCGGCGATCGGCTTCGAGGTCGGCGACGATCGCGATCTGCGGGCGCTCGTGGACACACTCGAGACGGCTGGCGTCGCGGTGGAGCTCGGCTCGGCCGACGAGGCGGCGCGCCGGCTGGTGAGCGGGTTCGCGTCGTTCGAGGATCCAGCCGGCGCGCCGATCGAGCTCTTCCACGGTCCGATCCTGAACCACGAACGGTGCCACAGACGCCGCTGGTGTCGGGCTTCGTCACCGGCGAGATGGGGCTCGGCCACGTCGTCATCAGCGGTCCCCGACCTGGACGAGTCGATCGACTTCTACCGCGATCATCTCGGCTTCCACCTGCGGAACACGTGGTACCTCGGCGGGATGTCGATGGCGTTCCTCGGCTGCAACCCGCGTCACCACAGCCTCGCGTTCGGGTGCGGGCTGCCGGCGCCGGGGCTGCTGACGGCACTTCATGGTCGAGATGGCGACGATCGACGACGTGGGACGGGCCCAGGACCGCTGCGTGGACCACGGCGTGCCCGTCGTCATGGGACTGGGGCGCCACACGAACGACCACATGATCTCGTTCTACTGCCAGACGCCCGACGGCTTCATGGTCGAGGCGGGCTGGGGCGGCCTCCACATCGACGACGTGACGACGACGGCGACCTACCAGATCACCAAGCCCAGCTTCTGGGGCCACCGCCCGATCGTCAAGGGGTAGCGGGCCGGTGGACATGGACCTCCCGAGTGACGACGATCCTCGACGGTTGCAGGTGCGGGCCTGGTTGGCCGATCACCCCGATCCCACTCCCGCCCAGCTGGTCGAGGCGGGGTACGTGACCGCCCACTGGCCCGAGCCGTGGGGCCTCGACGCGGAGCCCGAGCTTCAGCTCATCATCGACGACGAGCTGAAGCGCGGCTGGCGTCGCCAAGCCGCTGAACCCGGTCGGCATCGGCCACTGCGGACCGGTCATCGTGGTCCACGGCACCGAGGAGCAGAAGGCCACCTACCTTCCGCCGATGCTGCGCGGCGAGGAGGTGTGGTGCCAGCTCTTCAGCGAGCCGGAGGCGGGCTCCGATCTGGCGAGCCTCTCGACCCGAGCGGTGCGCGACGGCGACGTCTTCGTGGTGAACGGCCAGAAGATCTGGACGTCGTTGGCGCAGGTGGCGACGTTCGGGGTCCTGATCGCCCGCACCGACGTCGATACGTCGAAGTTCACGGGCATCTCCTACTTCATCGTCCCGATGGATCTACCGGGCATCGAGATCCGGCCGCTTCGCAACATGGTCGGCACCTTCGGCGACGCCGGGTTCTGCGAGGTGTTCTTCACCGACGTTGCCGTGCCGGCCGAGAACCTGATCGGGCCGCTCCACGGCGGGTGGGCGATGGCCAAGGAGACGCTGGCCAACGAGCGGGTCTCGCTCTCCCGCGACGGCCTCCAGTGGGGGCACGGCCCGACCGTCCGTGACCTGGTCGAGCTCGTCCGCTCCAGCGACCGCACGCTGTCAGCGCCTCTGCGGCAGCGACTGGTCGCCGGCTACATCGAAGGGGAGATCATGCGCTACCACCAGCTGCGCCAGATCTCGGCCAAGGTGAACAAGAAGCCCGGTCCCGATGCCTCGCTGCGCAAGGCGCTGAAGGACCCGCACGGCAAGGCCGTGTTCACGCTGGCCAAGGACCTCATGGGAGCCGACGGGATGTTGGCCGCCGATGACGACCCGGTGTGGGGGCCGTGGAACCACGGGTTCCTGTTCAGCCCGGCCTTGACGGTGGGCGGGGGGACGTCCGAGGTGCTGCGCAACATCATCGCCGAGCGCATCCTCGGGCTCCCGCACGACGTCGACGTGGACCTGGGCCTCACCTGGGCCGAGGCTCGGGAGCGCAGCCGGCAGGGCACCCGATGAGGCGGCGCCGACGCTGCTGCTGCTGCTCGGAGTTCGTGGTGTCGGCCAACGTCACGCCTCGATCCTGAGGAGGTCACGGACGGGCATGGTCGTCGATCGACGGCCGCACCGGGAGGTGCTTGATGCCGCCGATGAAGTTGCTGCGGAGCCGGTCGGGAGGACCGACCGCCTCGATCCTCGGGAAGCGACCGGCCAGCTCCTCGAAGAGGAGCCGGATCTCGAGGCGGGCCAGCTGCGCCCCGAGGCAGAAGTGCGGCCCGCCTCCGCCGAAGGCGATGTGGTCGTTGGGGTCGCGGGTGATGTCGAAGCGGAACGGATCCTCGAAGACGTCCTCGTCACGGTTGGCGGAGATGTACCAGAGGCTGACCTTGTCGCCCTCGCGGATCTCCTGGTCGCCGACGACGGTGTCTCGGGTGCAGTTGCGCCGGAAGTAGAGGACGGGTGTGGCCCACCGCAGGACCTCCTCAACCGCGCCCGGCAGGTACCGCTCGGGGTCGCTGACCAGGAGGTCGTACTGGTCGGGGCTCTCCAAGAAGGCGTTCATCCCGTGCGAGATGGCGTTGCGGGTGGTCTCGTTGCCCGCCACCGACAGGAGCAGGAAGAAGAGGTTGAAGTCCATGTCGGAAAGCGAGTGGCCGTCGACCTCACCACTCAACAAGGCGGTGATGATGTCGTCGAGCGGGTTGGCCCGGCGCTGGTCGGCCAGCTGCTGGGCGTACTGGAACATCTCGATCTGGGCGGCCATGACCTCGTCGGCGGCGACGAGGTACTCGGGATCCTCGGACCCGACCATCTTGTTGCTCCACTCGAAGATCTTGTGGCGGTCCTCCCGGGGTACGCCGATGAGCTCGGCGATCACCTCGAGCGGCAGCTCGGCGGCGATGTCCACCACGAAGTCGACGTCCCCGTCCTTGGCCATGGCGGCGTCGACCACCTGGCGGGTGAGCTGACGGAGGTGGGGCTCGAGCCGGGTGATCATGCGCGGCGTGAAGCCCCGGTTGACGAGCATCCGGTACCGGGTGTGGTCGGGCGGATCCATGAACAGCATGAGGTTGCCACTGGCGGTGGCGGCGGCGGCGTCCAGCTCCCGCTCCTCGAGCCCGATCACCCCGCCCCGGGTGGCGCTCGAGGAGAACGTGGCCGCGTCGCGGTTGCACCGGACGATGTCCTCGTACCGGGAGATCACCCAGAACCCGGGACCATCCGGCTCCGGGTGCCGGTAGACGGGTGCGTTGGCCCGCAGGTAGGTGAACCACTCGTGGGGGACGCCCTGCGTGAAGCGATCCCGGTCGAGCAGATCGATGTCGGTGAGTTCCATGGCTGTCTCTACTTCCCCTCGAACTGCGGTGGGCGCTTCTCCAGGAAGGCCGTCGGGCCCTCCTTGGCGTCGTCGCTCTTGAACACGTCCATTCCGATCTCCGAGTCGATGCGCACGGCCTCGCGCTCCGGCACCGCCTCGGCGGCGGTCACGGCGTCGTGTCCCGCCGGACCCGACAGGCCCGCCCGACGACTCGTCGGCACGGCAGCTCCAGCGTGTGGGTGGACGTTTCCGAGGTCACCGGCCAAGTAGAACACCCGCGGGTGCCCACCGACGCCGTCGTGTCCCGGTGAATGGAAGGCGCGGTTGCTCGATGAGCGAGAACATGTTCTGCTGCGCGCCATGGCATTCAACCTCGCGGACTTCGTCGAGCACACCGTCGACGTCGTGCCCGATCGGACGGCGCTGATCTGCGGTGACCAGCAGCGGACCTACCGGGAGCTGGAGGAGCGGGCGAACCGGCTCGCGCACCACCTGGCCGAGCAGGGGATCGGGCGCGGCGACCACGTCGCCGTCTACTCCTACAACAGCCTCGAGTACGTCGAGACGATGCTGGCGGCGTTCAAGTTGCGGGCCGTCCCGATCAACGTCAACTACCGCTACGTCGAAGATGAGCTGGCGTACCTGCTCGACAACAGCGACTCGGTCGCCCTCGTCCACCAGGCCCAGTTCTCGCCGCTCGTGGACGCGGTGCGCCCCGAGCTGGAGCAGCTGCGCCACGTCCTGGTGGTCGACGACGGCAGCGGCACCGTCCCCAGCGCCGACTCGTCGTCCTACGAAGAGGCGCTGGCCGCCGCATCGGCCGAGCGGGACTTCCCGCCCCGCTCCGACGGCGACATCTACATCATCTACACCGGAGGCACGACCGGGTACCCCAAGGGCGTGGTGTGGCGACACGAGGACGTGTGGCGGGTCCTGGGCGGCGGCATCGACTTCATGACCGGCGTGCGCATCGAGGACGAGCACCAGATGTCGCGGCTGGCCGCCGACACCGAGCCCGGGTTCGCACTGGTGCTGGCGCCGCTGATGCACGGCGCCGCGCAGTGGGGGACGCTCGGTGGCCTCAGCAGGGGCAGCACGTGCGTCCTGCTCCCGCACTTCGACGCCAGCGCCGTCTGGCAGGCCATCGAGACGTACCGGATCGCCACGCTCGCCATCACCGGCGACGCGATGGCCCGTCCGCTGATCGAGGCGCTCCGGGGGCATCCCTACGACACGTCGTCGCTGGTGGCCATCAGCTCCACGGCGGCCGTGTTCTCACCTGTGGTGAAGGACCAGTTCTTCGAGCTGCTCCCCGACCTCTTCATCAGCGAGGCGGTCGGATCCTCCGAGAGCGGGTTCAACGGGATGCGCCTCGTCGACAAGGACCACACCACCGTGGCCACCGGGGGGCTCATCAACGTCAACCGCGGCCCTGACACGATCGTCATCGACGAGCAGAACCAGCCCGTGCAGCCGGGTGAGGTCGGCCGGATGGCCCGGGGCGGCAACGTGCCCATCGGGTACTACAAGGACCCGGAGAAGAGCGCCGAGACCTTCGTCACCGTCGACGGGAAGCGCTACTCGGTGCCGGGCGACTTCGCCCGCCTCGAGCTGGACGGCACGATGACGCTGCTCGGGCGGGGCAGCCAGTGCATCAACTCGGGCGGCGAGAAGATCTACCCCGAAGAGGTGGAGTCGGCCCTGAAGGCCCACGCCTCGGTGTTCGATGCCCTCGTTGTCGGCGTCCCCGACGAGCGCTGGGGCCAGCGGGTCGCCGCCATCGTCGAGCCTCGTCCCGGCGCGGCGCCCACGATCGGCGAGCTGGCGGAGCACTGCCGCACGAAGGTGGCCGGCTACAAGGTGCCCCGCGAGCTCCACCTCGTCGACGCCGTGCCCCGCCACCCCAGCGGCAAGCCCGATTACCGCAGGGCCAAGGCGATCGCCGAGGGCAACCCCGTCACCGACCACCCCGCCGACTCGGTCGAGGAGGCCAAGGCATGAAGAACCGCCTGACCGAGATGTTCGGGATCGAGTACCCGCTGTTCGCGTTCAGTCACTGCCGTGACGTCGTCGCCGCCGTGACCAACGCCGGCGGCATGGGCGTGCTCGGGGCCCTGGCCTTCTCACCTGAGCAGCTCGAGCTGGAGCTGAGGTGGATCGACGAGCACGTCGGCGGCAAGCCCTACGGCGTGGACGTCGTGATGCCGGTGAAGACGGTCGACCGGGACGCCGGCATCGCCGACACCAGCGACATGGGCGCCAGGCTCCGGGAGTACATCAGCCAGGAGCACTGGGACTACGTCGACAAGATCCTGGCTGACCACGGCGTCACGCCGGTCCCCGAGGCCGAGCTGGAGTCCGGCGCCGGCATGGGTGCCGGTGTGCTCGGATGGACGGAGGCCACCGGCAGCCCGCAGATCGAGATCGCGCTCTCGCACGACATCGCGCTGCTCGCCTCCGCCCTCGGCCCGCCACCCAAGGCGGCCATCGACCAGGCCCACGAGCAGGGCGTCATGGTGGCGGCGCTCATCGGCCGGGCCGAGCAGGCCGTTCGGGACGTGCAGCAGGGCGTGGACATCATCATCGCCCAGGGTTACGAGGCTGGTGGGCACACGGGTGAGGTGGCCAGCATGGTGCTCATCCCCGACGTGGTCGACGCCGTTTCCCCGGTGCCCGTCCTGGCCGCCGGGGGCATCGGCACCGGGCGCCAGATGGCCGCGGCCATGGCCCTGGGCGCGGACGGCGTCTGGACCGGCTCCATCTGGCTGACCGTCTCCGAGAACACCCAGGGCGGTGTCGTGACCGACAAGCTCCTCGCCGCCACGTCGACCGACACGGTCCGGTCCCGCGCCTTCACCGGCAAGCCGGCCCGCCAGCTGCGGACGGCGTGGACCGACGCCTGGGAGGCGCCGGAGTCGCCGGGCACGCTGCCCATGCCGCTGCAGTTCATGCTCAACGCGTACGCCAACCGGAAGATGGGCTCGAACCCGCCCCGAGAGCTGGTGGGCATGCCGGTCGGTCAGATCGTGAGCCGCATGAACCAGATCCGCACCACCAGGGCCGTGGTGCAGGAGATGGTGGAGGAGTACGTGGACGCCGCCACCAAGCTCGTCGCCGACCTCGAGTAGCCCATGCCATGACCGAGAGCTCTTCGGAGGGGTCGCGTCCGCCCCTCCAGGGCTGACCGAACGAACGCTCACAACCATGTACGACCGTTGGGGAGCCGCGTCGAGCGGACACGGTCGAAGGGGGATCCAACACATGCAGCAACATCGGTTCGAGACCCGGCGCCTTCGCCGAGGCGGGAGGTTGCGGCGGTGGTCGGCCGTGGCGATCGTCGCGGCGATCGGCCTGCTGGCTGCGTCGTGTGGCGGGTCGAGCAACGGCAGTGGCACCCAGGCCGCGACCGACTCGATCGTCGCTGCGCCGACCGTCGAGGCCGATGCCGGTCCGGTGCAGGAGGGAGGGCTGCTCGTCTACGGACTGGCGGCCGAGACGAGCAGCCTCAACCCGAACGTCGGGCAATGGACCGTGTCGGGCTACACCGAGGCCAACGCCATCTACGATCCGCTGGCCGCCTTGGGCGTGGACGGCAAGGTCGAGCCCTACCTCGCCGAGTCCTTCACCTCGAACGCCGACTTCACCGAGTGGACCATTCGGCTGCGCGAAGGCATCCGCTTCCAGAACGGCGAACCGCTCGACGCAGCCGCGGTCAAGCTGAACTTCGAGTTGATGGCAAAATCGGCCCTCGCCGGCGCGGTGTTCGTGAACCTGACCGAGCTGCGAACGCCCGATGATCGAACCGTCCAGCTGGTCTTCAGCAAGCCGTGGTCGACCTTCCCGTCGACGCTGATCCTGCAACCCGGCTACATGGCGGCGCCCGCGATGCTCCTCGCACCCGACCCGGCCAGCGCAGACCCGATCGGCACGGGTCCGTTCGTGTTCACGTCGCGTGTGCAGGGCGAGAAGCTCCGCGTCGTCAAGAACGAGGACTACTGGCGCGACGGGCTGCCACACCTCGCCGAGATCGAGTTCCGAGTCATCACCGACTCGACCTCGCGGGGTGCGGCGCTCGCCGCCGGTGACGTCGACATGATCGAGGTGCTCGACAGCACGCTGCTGAAGACGAGCGTCACGCGTGCGGAGTCCGGCGAGATCCAGCTGCTGACGAGCGCCGGACAGGAGGCCGACGAGTCGGTCATCGCGCTGAACACCACGACGGCGCCCTTCGACGATCTCGTCGCCCGCCAGGCGCTGGCCTACGCCATCGACCAGGAGGCCATCGCGCAGATCGCCTACGACGGGATGTACCCGGCGGCGTGGGGCAACTTCGAGGAGGGCTCGCGGTTCTACATCGATCGCGAGGCCGCCGGCTACCCCGCCCCCGATCCGGGCAAGGCGCGCGAGCTCGCCGACCAGTACGAGCGCGAGCACGGCCAGCCCCTCGCGTTCACGTTCAAGGTGGGTTCTGATCCGCTCACTCGTGAAAGTCGCCCAGTACATCCAGCAGACGCTGAGCGAGGTCGGCATCGACATGTCGATCGAGACGGGCGAGACGGGGTCGATCATCGTCAGCGTCATCCGTGGCGATTACCAGGCATCGACGTTCGCGATGTGGTCGGCCCCCACGCTCGACAAGGGCTACCCGTTCATCGCGACCCAACCGGTGCCGGACAGCATCTCGCTCAACTACACCCAGCTCTACGACCCCGCGCTCGTCGCCGCGATGGACGCGGCCCGCGCCACCGATGACGAAGCGGAGCAGATCGCCGCCTGGACCGAGGTGCAGAAGCGCATGGCGGCGAACCTCGACCGCATCTTCCTCGTGCACACCCGCTGGGCGATCGCATCGATCCCCGAGGCCCACGGCTACACGAAGACGACCTTCCCCGGAACCGAGGACCGGGCGTTCGCGCCGACGATGATCAGTCCGTTCACGACGTCGGTGTGGCTCGAGAGGCCCTGAGCGTGGGCGCGGAACGGCCGAAGGCGAGCGTCCTCGCCCGCGATGGCGCGTGCACGGTGCTCGACGCGATCGACCGACATCATCAGACCGAGGTCACGATCGTGGTCTTCACGTCGGACCACGGCGACGTGATGGGCGACCACGGTCTGATGATGAAGGCCTACATGCCCTACTGTGGAACGCTCCAGGTGCCCTGCGTCATCGCCTCACCAGGGCGCTCGCCACAGCTTTCGCACGCGCTCGCGTCGAGCCTCGACTTCGCGCCCACCCTGCTCGAGCTGGCCGGACTCGGTGGCCACGTCGGGATGCAATGTCGCAGCCTAGTGCGAGTGCTCGACGAAGCGACGGCAAGCGTCCGCGACGCGCTGCTCATCGAGGACGACGCGCCACGCCTCCTGGCTCGGTTCACGGGGTACCCGGAGAAGACCCGGACGGTCGTCGCCGCCGACTCGGCCCGTGGACAAGCGGTGATGGTCCCCGCCTGACCGACCGGCGCTGCGGTCGGCCCTTGTCGGCGGGGGGTGTGGCCGTTCAGGCGCTCACCTGGTTGGTGACGTGGGCCGTCCGCTCCTCGGGCGGTGCCGGGGGGTTCTCCAATGCAGCGATGACGGGGAAGAGCTTCTGTTGGAACGCGTCGTTCTGCTCCTTGGCCTCCCAGAGGGCGACGACGAGGAATCCGCCCTCGGTCGGACCGGCGAAGTGGTGCAGCTGGCCCTGGTGGCAGGGAGCCGTCGGACGGGTGGGCCTCGGCGATGATGGCGTCGTACTGCTCCTGGGTGCCGCCCTCGAAGAAGTGGGTGATCAGGTAGGACATGGGGTGCCGCTCCTCGTGGTGTGTGTGGTGTGGTGTGGTGCCGGCTGTTCGTCAGCCGGCGGCATAGATCGTGAGGGTGTCGACGTGCACCCCGTCGTGCTTCTCGGCCTCTGCGGCCTCGGGCGTGGCGAGCGCCGCCTGGAGGGTGGCCATGTCCGGCGTCTCGATGAGGACGGCCACCGAGGAGCTCTGGCCGCTCGGGTCACGGAACTCCGTGACCGTCATGCCACGGGCCTCGAAGAACTCGGCCCGCTTGGGCGAGTTGAACCAGTGCTCGACATCGTCGACATCGTGGGTTGCGATCACCTGCATGTCAGTGCCTCCTGCGGACTGCGTCCGCCTTCGTGGATGTGGGTGGTGGATAGGTCGTGCCCCAGCCGCTGGTGTGGAAGCGCACGTCTGAGGTCGGGGGCGCGAGGGCGCCTGTGGGTGCCGCGCCGGTGAGGAGCTCGCGCAGCACCTCGAAGCGTTCGGCCTGGTCGAAGGTGACGGCGAGCTGGGGATCGTCCGTGTAGCGGGCGGCAGCGTGACCGATCACGCCGATTGCCTGTCGTGGGTCGGCCGCGGCGTCGTCGTCGGCGAGCCAGGCATCGACATCTGCCACCCGGGTGGTCGCCATGGCTGCGGGAAGCCGGCGGTCCCAGACGAGGTCGGACCGCAGCAGCTCGAGCCAATGAACCTCCGTTCGACCTCGAACGCCGTAGCGCGCCGGTTCAGGGGTGCGCTCGGGAGAGGAGGCGAACATCCTCGCCTGCGTCAGGTCGGCGACGGGCAGCAGGATGGTGACGACATCGGGCTCGGTCTGGGACCGGAGGATCAGGTGACCGCTGAATCCGCCGTCGCGCCGCTCGGACTCGTGGTCGTCCCAGCCGGCCTTCCACCGGTCGAGGTCGGTGATCCGGTGGGTCATCACCACGGCGTGCGGCTTCGCTGGTTGCACGCTCGTGGACCCCGGATCGATCACGGGAGCATCGTGAGCCCCCTGCCGCGTCACCCACGCGTCACCTGGGTCGCACCGCCGCGAGTGGAGCGCGCGCCGGTGGGAGGATCAGGTTGCGACGAGTGATCGGAGCCGCTCGGCCCGCTTGCCCCACACGGTGATGCCGTGGGCGTCGCAGAGCTCCCCGGCCTTCGCCAGCCATGTCATCCCCTCGTCGTCGATGAACCCGTCGGCGCGGTATCGGTTCTGCGCGAGGGCGAGGAGGGTGGTCGCCCGGTGGTACTGCCAGCCGAACGCCTCGGTGACGGCGAGGGCGTCGAGCAGGAAGCGCTCTGCGTCGTCGGTGTACCCGAGGACCGACGCCAGCCTGCCGGCGTACGCGGCGATCGGCCCCTGTGAGGTCAGCGCGTTGAAGGAGACCTCCCCCGCGAGCGGGAGGACCTCGCGATAGAGCCACTCTGCCGCCTCGAGGTCTTCCAGCTCGAGCGCGAGCACGGCGAACCCCAAGAGCTCGGTGGACCGGATGAAATCGTCGGAGGAGCGGGCCGCTCCCGGCTGCATGGCTTCGTGCAACATGGTGGCAGCTACCTCGGGCCGACCGACCTCGCAGCACACGATGGCGTGAGCGATCCGGAACGAGAGCTCGGCCTCTGCAGCGACCTCGATGCCCTGCTCGATGACGGGGAGCAGCTCGGCGTGACGTCCGGCGAAGGTCCCGAGAGCGAAGCTCTGGCCGGCGAAGACCGCGATGGCCTCCGGCACCCCGATCTGCATACCGAGCTCGACGGTGTCGGCCACGAGCCGCTCGGCCACGCTGAATGCCCCCGCCATCGTCGCCACGAAGGCGTCGAGCACACCGATGCCCCAACGCATCTGGGGGTCTCGCACCTCGTCGGCGACCTCGTGGAGACGGTCGAGGCAGGTGGCCGCGTCGGTGGCCTCGGCTGCGCAGACCGCAGCGCAGTAGGCGGCGAAGTGCACGACGAAGATCAGGTTCGGGTCGGTCGTATCGCTCACCGCTGCCGTCGCCTCCCTGGCCAGCGCGGCCCGGACCGGCCCGGATCCGGGAGCCCACAGGGCATGCAACACGTGCGCGGCCACGAGGGCGAACGACGCAGCGTCGCCGTTCGATCGGGCGAGGGCGAGGGCCTCGGCGGCCAGAGCGAGGCGGCGCTCGCTCTGGTCGGTGCGGGCCAGGCACTGCGCCACGACAGCCATCAGGTGGGCCCGGGTCGCTGTGTCGGCGCTGTCGCTGACGGCGAGCGCCGACTCGACGATCTCGAGCTGCTCCTGGGCGGACTGTCCGAGCCTGAGGGTGCCTCGGTCGGTGGCCAGCGCGGCACGGACCAGTGTCTGTGGGGCCCCGGAGACCTGGGCGAGGAGAGCGCCCTCGCGGATCGCATCGAGAGCGCTCGGGTCACCGGCGGACGACCTGGCCTCGCCCAGGCGGACGAGCAGATCTGCTCGGAAGGCATCGGGCCGGCAGAGGGCCTCGGCGTCCTGCAGCGCCGAGGTGAACCAGCGGGCGGCCTCGTCGGGTGCCAGATCGGCGAGCGCAGCGTCGCCCGCCTCGATGGCCCACTCCAATGCCTCGTCGGCCAGGCCTCCCGCTCGGGCGTGGTACGCGAGCCGCGGCGCGTGGGCACGCGGCGATGCGGCGTAGGTGGCCAACATCGCGGCGAAGGCCTGCCCGTGGAGCCGGCTCCGGGCCCGTGGGCCCAGGTCGGCTTCGAGCGCCCGGGCCACGAGGGCGTGGGTGAACCGCACTGTGCCGGCGAGCGACGGATGGTCGGCGAGCACCCCGGCGGCGACGGCGCGGTCGAGCAGCGCGGCGAGGGTCGATCCGTCGACCGCCACCATGGTGGCGAGCACCCGCTCGTTGAACTCGAGGCCGAGTACGGCCGCCGCGGTCAAGGTGTCGGCGGCCCCGTCGCCGAGCAACGAGACGCGATGCCACACCAAGTCCCGAAGCGTGGCCGGGACGTCGAGTCCGACGGGCGCCGACAGGCGGACCGATCCGTCGGTGACCGTCAAGCGGCCCGACCGGTCCCAATGCTCGAGCAGGTGGTCGGCGAGCAACGGGTTGCCGGCGGTCTCGGCCAGGAGCGCGTCGGCGATGGGGTCGACGTCGTGGCCGATCGTTGCCGTGACGCGAGCGTGGACGAGGTCGGCGAGCTCCCCCCGATCGAGGCCCTCGAGGTCTATGCGGGTGAAGTGCTGGCTGGCCAGATCGGCCAAGGCGTCGCGGACGTGGGTCGCGACCGCGTCGCCGGTCTCCCTGACGATGAGCACCAGCAGCACGGGCGCGCGGCCGAGGTTGCGGGCGAGATATCGGAGCAGGTGCACCGCCGCCGGCTCGGCCCACTGCAGGTCGTCGATCACGACCACCATCGGGTGCGCCGCCCCGGCCCGCGCCACGACGTCGGTCACGGCCTCGAACAGCAGGTGGCGAGCGGTCCCCTCGTCGCTGACCGCCGCTGGCGGCGTGGTGATGCGCATGCCGTGCGTCGGCAGCAGGCGGAGGAGATCGCCGCCGTGCGTGGCGGTGTGGGCCAGCACCTCCGGGTCCGGGAGCTGGTCGACGATCCGGCCGACGATGGCCTGGAGGGGCTGGAAGGGCGCGCCAACGAGCTCGTCACATCGGCCGTAGTGGACCTCCCAGCGGCGCGCTCGCAGCGTCGGTGCGGGCGAGGTCGGCCACGAGCGTCGTCTTGCCGATGCCCATCGGGCCCGACACGAGCACCACGCTGGTGCCGTCCGCGGCGGCACGGGCCGCTTCACTGGCGAGGCGGTCGAGCGCCGCCTGATATCCCACACCGGTGGCGGTGGCGCCGAGCGCGCTGTCCAGGTCGATGTGCCGATGGGCGGTCGATTCCTCGCCCCGCTCACCGGGTGCGGGAGTGGCGGGATCCACGCCGCCCCACCCGGTCGCGATCCGTCGTTCGATGGCGCACAGCTCGTCGGTGGGCTCGGTGCCGACCGTGGCGACGAGCAGGTCGCGATAGTCCTGGAACGCCCGCAGTGCTTCGGTCCGGCGGCCCGAGCAGGCAAGGGCTCGCATGAGCAGCCCACGAGGTCGGTCGCGGAAGGGGTGTTCGACGATGTGGGCCTCCAGCTCCTGGATCGCCCGTCCGGGACGCTCGTGGGTGAGCCGGATCTCGGCGAGGTCCTCGACCGCGCTCGCCTGGACCTCGTCCAGGCGTCGGGTGTGGCCGACCGCCCAGGCCTCGTCGCGGAACTCCGCCAACGTCGGACCGGTCCAGCACCCCAACACGCTGGCCAGCCGGTCCGGGTCGCCTGCGGCGGCATCGATCTCCTCGCAGGCGCGCGCGGCGTCGACCGCCAGGTCGAGTCGATAGGCGCCGGCCGCAGTGCGCAGTATCTCGGGACCGAGTATCCGTCGAAGGCGGGCGACCGAGGTGCGAAGGGCGCCTGGCGTGACGTCGAGCATCTCGCAGAGCCAGCTGGAACGGACGGCCGCTGGAGAATGGAGGGCGAGCACCGCGAGCAGACGGCGCTGGCTCGCGCTGGGGACGTCGATCGCCGCACCGTCGGGTCCGACCAGCTGCACCGGTCCGAGCAGCCGGACCTCGAACCTTCCTCCGTGCGCCACGAGGCCGATTGTTGCGCATCGACCGCTGAGCCGCTGGACGGTCAGTTCCGGACCGGACCGCTCTGCAGGTGTGGCTGACGGTCTTGGAGTCACCCAACCACGAGCGCCCGTCAGACCGTCAGGGTGCTTTCAGGAAACCTTGAGAATCGAGTGGTTCACTCACGATGTGAACGCAGACCGGGCTCCTGATGTCGCCCTCGGCCGAGCGCTCGTCGTGGACGATGAGGTCAACGTTGCCTATGTCGTCGAGACCGGGCTCCGCATCGACCTTTGGAGGAGCGCTTCCGTTGGTACCTCCTCACCGGCGTCGCCGTCGGTCTGGGGTTCCTGACCAAGCAGCTCCAGGTCTTCCTCGTGGTCCCCGGGTTCGCCTTGGCGCTGCTCGTCGCCGGATCGGGCAGCTTCCGGCGCCGGATCCGCGGCTTGCTGATCGCCGGGGTCGCCGTCCTCGTCTCGGCAGGGTGGTGGGTCGCCATCGTCGAACTCCTGCCGGCGTCGTCGCGGCCCTACGTCGGCGGCTCGCAGCACAACAGCTTCCTCGAACTGACCTTCGGCTACAACGGGCTGGGCCGCATCACCGGCAACGAATCCAGCGGACTCGGCGGGTTGGGTGGCGGCACGGGTGGCCCGGGTGGCGGACTTGGCAGCATCTTCGGCGGCACCAAGGGCATCGGGCGAATGTTCAACGGCGTGATCGGGGGGCAGGTCGCCTGGCTGATCCCGCTGGCCCTCATCGCCCTCGTGGCCGGCCTCGTCCTTCGGGGCAGGAGCGGGTGACGCCACGGCGCAGGCCCCGGCCAGCGGCGGATCCCAGGCCGGCCAGACTCCGAACGTCGCCACCACCGAGGCTCAGCAGATCAGCACATGGGTCAGCCAGAACTTCGCCTCGACCACGGTCGACGGGGTGACGCTCTACGACCTCACCGCCACCCCGACGCCGCAGTGACGGTGCGGGTGGTCACGCACCGGGCGGCAAGGCGATCGAGGTCTCGGTCGGTGTCGGGAAGCCGTCGTGGGGAGCGGTCCACGAGTGCAGCGTCTTCAGGTAGTTCGTGCGCTCGAAGGCGGCCGGGTCACCAGCGGTGGCGTGGTTGGCACTGCCCTGGAGCTGTCGGACCGACTCGTAGCCGTTGTCGATCAGCCAGGTGCGCAGCTCGGCCTCGATCACCGCGAGGTGCGTCGGCCCGTGCCGGAGCAGGGCCGATGTGGTCATGGCCACGTCGGCGCCGACCATGAGCGATTTCACCACGTCGGTGCCCGAGTGGACCCCGGAGGAGGCGGCCATCGAGACGCCTGAACCGAGCTGCGGTCGCAGGATCGCCATCCAGCGCATGGGCAGGCGCAGCTCAGTCGGATGGCTGAGCTCGACCCGGGGCACCACGTCGAGCGTGTCGAGGTCGAGGTCGGGCTGGTAGAAGCGGTTGAACAGCACGAGCCCGTCGGCACCGGCCCCCACGACCTTGCGGGCGAAGTTGGCCATGGCCGAGTAGTACGGGCTGAGCTTCACGGCCAGGGGCACGCTGAGGCGCGATCTCACCGCGGCGACGAGCTCGAGGTCGGTGGCCTCCATCTCGGCCGCGGTGCGGTCGGGGTCTACGGCCAGATGGTAGAGGTTGAGCTCGACGGCATCGGCGCCGGCCTCCTGCAGCAGCTCGGCGTAGCGCACCCAGCCACCTGTCGCTGTCGTGGCGTTGAGGCTGGCGATCACCGGGATGGCCGACCGGCCCTTGATGCGCTCGAGGGTGGTGAGGTAGCGGTCGCCGATGCCTGCGAACGAGTCGAGCGTGGGGAAGTAGCTGCGGGCTTCGGCCTGGTGCTCGGAGCCGGCCTCGAGCACACCGCCGACCTGCATCTCCTCGGCCAAGATCTCCTCCTCGAACAGGGACGGCAGCACGATGGCCGCCGCGCCGGCGTCCTCGATCTGGCGCGCCGTGTCCGGTTCGCCGTTCAGGGGTGACGCGGAGGCCACGATCGGCGACCGCAGCTCGAGCCCGAGGTAGTTCGCGGCGAGGTCGGTCATCGCCGTGCCTCGCCGTCGTGGTTGTACCCGGCGTCGCTCTCCACCTCGGGTTGCACGTCGGCCGGCGGGACGTGGGCAACGGAGGTGCCCGGGCTGACGTGGGGGACCGTGCGGTGCATCGAGGCGAGCTGCTGGTAGTACCGCCAGCGCTCGTCGATGTCGGCCTGCAGCAGGGCGGCGAGATCCTGTGCCCGGTCGGGGTGCGTGCGCTCGAGGATGGCGTAGCGAGCCTCGGTGCCGACGAAGTCGCGCACCGGGATCGACGGCGTGTGCGAATCGAGCTTGAAGGGCTGCCCGTCCTCGACCTCGCTGGGGTGGAACCGGTAGAGCGGCCAATAGCCGCTCTTGACCGCGTCCTTCTGGTGGCTCATCGACTTCGACATGTCGATCCCGTGGGCGATGCACGTGCTGTACGCGATGACGAGCGACGGCCCGGCCCACGCATCGGCCTCGAGGAGCGCCTTGGTCGTCTGCAGCGAGTTGGCCCCCATCGACACCTGGGCGACGTAGACACCGCCGTAGGCGCGGGCGATGGCGCCCAGGTCCTTCTTCCCGGTGCTCTTGCCGGCCGCCGCGAACTTGGCGACGGCGCCTCGCTGGGTGGCCTTCGACGCCTGGCCGCCCGTGTTGGAATAGACCTCGGTGTCGAGCACGAGGATGTTCACGTTCCGCCCCGCCGACAGCACGTGGTCGAGGCCACCGAATCCGATGTCATAGGCCCAGCCGTCACCGCCGACGATCCACACGCCCTGCCGGACGAGGTTGCCGGCGATGGCCAGGAGCTGGCGGGCGTCACCGGCGTGCTCGCCCTCGACCGAGCCGAGGACCTCCCGAAGTCGGGCCACCAGGCGGCGCTGCTCGATCACCTGGGGCTCGGTCTCCTGGGCGTTCTCGAGCAGGGCCGTGACCATCGCGTCGCCGACGGCCGGGGCCACCCGTTCGAGCAGCAGGCGGGCCAGGTCGCCTTGGGCGTCGAGCCCGAGCCGCATCCCGAGGCCGAACTCGGCGTTGTCCTCGAACAGCGAGTTGTTCCAGGCCGGCCCGCGGCCTTCCTGGTCGACGGTCCACGGCGTGGTCGGCAGGTTGCCGCCGTAGATGGATGAGCATCCCGTGGCGTTGGCCACGATCATGCGGTCACCGAAGAGCTGGGTGACGAGCTTCAGGTAGGGGGTCTCGCCACAGCCGGCGCACGCGCCGGAGAACTCGAACAGCGGCTCGAGTACCTGGGAGCCCTTGACCGTGTCGTGCGGCAGGAGCGACCGGTCGAGCGGCGGGATCGTGAGGAAGTGGTCCCAGCGTCGTCGCTCGACGTCGCGGTGGTCGGCCGCGGGCGCCATGTTGATCGCCTTGCGGCGCACCTCGGTCTTGTCTTTGGCCGGGCAGACGTCGACGCACACGCCGCAGCCGGTGCAATCGTCGGGTGCCACCTGGATGGTGAGCCGGTGGGCGGCGAGGTCCTTCGAACGGAACGCCTTGCTCGGGAACTCGTGGGTCGCGTCGGCGACCGCCTCGGGTGAGAACACCTTCATGCGGATGGTGGCGTGCGGGCAGACGATCGTGCACTGACCGCAGTCGATGCAGATGTCCGGATCCCAGATCGGGATCTCCTCGGCGATGGCCCGCTTCTCGTACTTCGCCGTGCCGGAGGGGAAGGCGCCGTCTGGGGGAAAGGCGCTCACCGGCAACCGGTCGCCGTCACCGGCCAGCAGCACGGCCGTGACCTGGCGGACGAAGTCGGGCGCGTCGTCGGGGACGAGGTGGGCCATCAGCCGCCGACTCGTCACGGCCGTCGGGATGTCGACGTGGTGCAGCTCCTCGAGCGATCGGTCGATGGCGGCGAAGTTGCGCTCGACGAGCGCCCTTCCCCGCGTTCCGTAGGCAGCTTCGACCGATCGCTTGATCTGGAGGATGGCCTCGTCGGCCGGCAGCACACCGGAGAGCTGGAAGAAGCACGGCTGCATGACGGTGTTGATGCGGGCGCCCATACCGGTCTCGCGGGCCACCCGGTACGCGTCGATCACCCACAGGTCGACGCCCTTGTCGATGAGCTGTTGCTGCACCGTCGCGCGTCAGCCGGTCCCACACCTCGTCGGCACCGTACGGGCAGTTGAGCAGCAGGGTGGCTCCGGACTTGGCGTGGTCGAGCACCTTCATGGTTTCGAGCAACCCGAACTGGTGGCACCCGATGAAGTCGGCTCGGTCGATCAGGTAGGTCGAGCGGATGGGCTCGGGCCCGAATCGCAGGTGCGACACGGTGACCGACCCCGACTTCTTCGAGTCGTAGACGAAGTAGCCCTGCGCGTAGCGGTCGGTGTTCTCGCCGATGATCTTCACCGACGCCTTGTTGGCACCCACCGTGCCGTCGGCGCCGAGGCCGAAGAACATGGCCTGGACCTCGGTCTGAGGTCGGCGGTGAGCGAAGTCACCGTCGATCGGTAGGCTGAGGTGGGTGAGGTCGTCGACGATGCCGACCGTGAAGTGGCGCTTGGGCCGGGCCGCGGTCAACTCGTCGAAGACCGGCTTGATCATCGCTGGCGTCAGCTCCTTGGAGGCCAGGCCGTAGCGCCCGCCGATGACCCGGGGCCGACGCGCCGAGGTCGGGTCCTCTGCGTCGAAGTGCTCGTCGAGCGCGGCGACCACCGCAAGGTAGAGGGGCTCGCCGACCGCCCCTGGCTCCTTGGTGCGGTCGAGCACGGCGAGGGACCGGACCGTGGGCGGAAGCGCGGCGACGAGCTGCTCACTGGGGAACGGCTGGAACAACCGCACGCGGACGAGGCCGACCTTCTCGCCCGCGGCCACCAGCGCCTCGACGGTCTCCTGCGCGGCACCGGCGGCCGAGCCCATGAGCACGACGACCCGTTCGGCGTCGGGGGCGCCGGAGTAGTCGACCAGGCCGTACCGGCGGCCGGTGCGATCGCCCAGCTCGTCCATCACCGTCTGCACGACGCCGGGCGTCGCCCGATGGAACGGATTGGCCGCCTCGCGGGCCTGGAAGAACACGTCGGGGTTCTGCGCAGTGCCCCGGACATCGGGGTGGTCGGGCGTCATGCCGCGGGCCCGCAGGGCCAGGACGTCGTCGTCCCGGATGAGCGCCCGCAGGTCGTCATCGGAGAGCAGCGAGATCTTGTCGATCTGGTGCGAGGTCCGGAAGCCGTCGAAGAAGTGGAGGAAGGGCACACGGCTGCGCAAGGTCGCGGCGTGGGCCACGAGGGCGAAGTCGTGGGCCTCCTGCACGGACCCGGCCGACAGCATCGCCCAACCCGTCGTGCGGGCGTGCATGACGTCGCTGTGGTCGCCGAAGATGGACAGCGCGTGGGTGGCCACGGTGCGGGCGGCCACGTGGATCACGGCGGGCGAGAGCTCGCCGGCGATCTTGAACATGTTCGGGATCATGAGCAGCAGGCCCTGCGAGGCTGTGAAGGTGGTGGCGAGGGACCCCTTCTGGAGGGCTCCGTGCAGGGCGCCGGCCGCGCCCCCTTCGGACTGCATCTCCACGACCTGGGGTACCTGGCCCCAGAGGTTGGTCACGCCGGCCGCCGCCCAGTCGTCGCTGTGCTCGCCCATGGCCGAGGCGGGGGTTATGGGGTAGAGCGCGATGACCTCGCTCAGCTGGTAGGCGACCCGGGCCGCGGCTTCGTTGCCGTCCACGCAGGTCCATGTCGTATCCATGCTCGGTCCTCTCTGCGGGTGAGGTTCGGGGTGTCTCGCCTACGCGCGTGAGGCGGTGCCGTCGGCGAATCGTTCGGACTGGGTGAGGATCGCCTGCGCGGTGGCGAGGCGGGCGATCGGCACTCGGAAGGGGGAGCACGACACGTAGTCGAGGCCGATGTCGGTGAAGAAGGCGATGGACTCGGGATCGCCGCCGTGCTCGCCGCACACGCCCGCGACCAGGTCGGGGTTGATGGCCCGGCCCCGCTCGAGGCAGGTGCGCACCATCTCGCCCACACCTCGGTGATCGATGGTCTCGAACGGGTTGCGGGGGAGCAGGCCCTCCTCGAGGTAGCGCTCCATCAGCCGTCCCTCGACGTCGTCACGACTGAACCCGAAGACCATCTGGGTGAGGTCGTTGGTGCCGAACGAGAAGAAGTCGGCGACCTCGGCGATGTCATCGCCCCGCACGGCCGCCCGCGGTGTCTCGATCATCGTGCCGACCTTGACGTCGATCCGCTCGCCGAGCCGGTCGAGCGTGTCCTCGACCTCCTCGGTCACCCACCGGCGCACCAGGGCCACCTCGGCCCGGGTGACGACGAGCGGGATCATGATCTCGATGTGCGGGCGTCCCCGCCGCTTGACCCGGCGGCACGCCGCCTCGACCAGGGCCCGTACCTGCATCTTGTACAGGTTGGCCTTGACGATGCCGAGCCGCACGCCGCGGGTGCCGAGCATGGGGTTCACCTCCTGCCACGTGCGGGCCGCGGTGAACAGCTTGCGGGAGTCCTCGTCGAGCTCGCCCCGGGCGTCGCAGGCGATGAGCTCCTCGATGTCGGGCAGGAACTCGTGCAGCGGGGGATCGAGCAGGCGAACCGTCACGGGTAGGCCGTCCATCGCCTCGAGGATCTCCTCGAAGTCGTCGCGCTGCAGCTCCAGCAGCGCGGCCAGCGCGGCCTCCTCCTCGTCTGGCGTGTCGGCGAGGATCATGCGCTGGGCCAACGGGAGCTTGTCGCCCAGGAACATGTGCTCGGTGCGGCAGAGCCCGATGCCCTCGGCGCCGTACTCGCGGGCCCGGGTCGCGTCGGGACCGGTGTCGGCGTTGACCCGCACGCCGATGCGCCCGCGTCGGACGTCGTCGGCCCACGCGAGGACGGTGGCGAACTGGGGCGGGGGCACGGCGGGAGCCAGTTCGAGCTGGCCGAGCATGACGTCGCCGGAGGTGCCGTCGACCGAGAGCCAGTCGCCCTCGTGCACCGTGACCTCGCCGGTCGTGAAGTGGTGGCGCTCGACGGTGATGGAGCCGGCGCCGACCACCGCGGGGATGCCCCAGCCCCGCGCCACGACCGCGGCATGGCTGACCAGCCCGCCGTGGCTGGTCAGCACGGCCTCGGCGGCCTGCATGCCGGCGACGTCGTCGGGTGAGGTCTCGGTGCGCACGAGCACGGCCTTCTCGCCCCGGGCCACCGCCGCGACCACGTCGTCGGCGGCGAAGTAGGCCCGGCCGATGCCGGCTCCAGGTGACGCGGCGAGGCCCTTGGCCACCACTCCGCGGTGCTTGCCCTTCGAGCTGGGGGTGGAGCAGCTGGTCGAGGTGCTCGGGGGTCACGCGCATCACCGCTTCGGCGTGGGTCAGCGCGATCTCGGGCTCGGTCGTCATCTCGACCGCCATCCGCAGCGCGGCGCGCCCCGTGCGCTTGCCCGACCCGGGTCTGGAGCATCCAGAGCTTGCCCTGCTCGATGGTGAACTCGGTGTCGAGCATGTCGCGGTAGTGGTGCTCGAGCCGCTCGAAGATGTCGAGCAGCTCAGTGTGGATGGCGGGGAACCGATCGGCCAGCGCAGCGAGCGGCTCGGTCTGACGGATGCCGGCGACGACGTCCTCGCCCTGGGCGTTGAGCAGGAAGTCGCCGTAGGGTGCCCGCTCTCCGGTGGTGGGGTTGCGGGTGAAGCCCACGCCGGTGCCGGAGTTGTCGTCGCGGTTGCCGAACACCATGGCCTGCACGTTGACCGCCGTTCCCAGGTCGTGAGGGATGTGCTCGCGGGTGCGGTAGGCGACGGCTCGAGCGCCGTTCCAGGAGTTGAAGACGGCTTCGACAGCCATGCGCAGCTGCCGGGTCGGGTCCTGGGGGAACGGCTCGCCGGTCTCGGACCGCACGACCTGCTGGTAGCGCTGCACGAGGTACCGGAGCAGCTCGGTGGGCACCTGGGCATCGGTGGTCACCCCGGCCAGGCGCTTGGCGTCGTCGAGCAGCCGGTCGAACGGCTCGGCGTCGATGCCCAGCACGATCCGCCCGAACATGGCCACGAAGCGACGGTACGAGTCGAGGGCGAACCGCTCGTCGCCGGTCTGGGCGGCGAGGCCCTGGACCGACTCGTCGTTGAGTCCCAGGTTCAGGACGGTGTCCATCATCCCCGGCATCGAGAACTTGGCCCCCGACCGAACGCTGACCAGCAGCGGATCCCCGGGATCGCCGAGCCGACGGCCCATGTCCCGCTCGATGAGGGTGAGCTGTTCGGCGATCTCGTCGTCGAGGCCCTCGGGCCACGCACCGGTCTCGAGGTGGCCGCGGCAGGCCTCGGTGGTGATGGTGAACCCCGGCGGCACCGGCAGCCGGAGCACCGAGGTCATCTCGGCCAGGTTCGCCCCCTTGCCGCCGAGCAGCTCCTTCAGGTCCTTCGGTGGCGTCTCGTGCGGGTGGTCGAGTCGATAGCTCAGGGGCATGGCTCTCCTTCTCCGGCGGCGGAGCCGTGCTGTGGCAGGCCCGATGTTCCGATGCGGGGGCTCTGGGCCCCGATCCACCTTCGCGCCCTTTGCCGACCTGGCAACAGGGCCAGACGTCACCACGTGCGGCCCGACGCGTCTCGGTGATCAGCCCGGCCCGACGGTCAGGTCCTCTCGATGAGGTAGGTGACGCAGGCTTCCAGCCCCAGGGGAGGCCTCGCGGCACCGCTGCAGCCGTTCAGTCGCTGGTTTGGGCGAGCACACTGTTGACCATGTAGTCGACGAACTCGTCGGGTTGTTCCCACAGCGGTCGGTGGCCCGATGTGGCGAGGGCGGTGACGTCCTTGATCGGGGCGTCGATCATCGGGTACCAGTCGGCGAAGACGTCGGCCCGACCGTCGGCCTCGTGCGCGCCTTGAACGAAGTACATCGGGATCTCGAAGTCGGTGGCGGTCTGGCGGAAGTCGATGTCTTGGAGTTGCGGGTAGAGGACGACTGAACGTGTCCATGAAGGCGCCGAGAAGGTGGACCGGTCGATCAGGGTGTATTCGGACACGAAGAAGTTCTCGGAGAACCCGCCGGCTCCTTCGGAGTTGGCGCTGTGGTCGTAGGGGTACACGTCGTGTTCGCTCGACAGTGCGGTCTCGTAGTCGAGCATTTGGTCGTACGGCGGTGCGCCGATGGCGCGGAGGTCGGCGACGAGACCGGTGTTGCCGGTGGTCTGCGCCCAGACGAGGGTGTCCTCGTAGAAGATGGTGTCGGTCGCCCGTTGGCTCACCATTTGACCGGTCCCGATGAACGCCGTGTACAGCTCGGGGTGTTGCTGCGCGGCGAGGACTCCGAGGGTGGAGCCCCAGGATTGGCCGAGCAGGTAGATACGGTCCTGGCCGAACCGGTCACGCAGCTGGTTGGTCACGGTGATCGTGTCGTCGACGACGCTGCCGAGGGTGTAGGTGCCGGCCGGGTCGAGTTCGTCGTAGGACTTCCCGGTGCCGCGCTGGTCCCACGTGACCACGGTGAAGTGCTCTTCGAGCCCCGGGAGGTGGTTGCGCATGGCGCCCATCTCGGAGCCGCCGGGGCCGCCGGCGAGGAACAGCAGCACCGGGTTGTCGATGCTGTGTCCACGAATCATGACGTGCAGGTCGTGACCGTTCACGTCGAGGGTGCTGAGCTCCGCGATCGAACCTGGCACGGGTTCGCCGTTCGCGTCGACGATCGCCTCGGTGCTCGCCGGTCGGGCGAGCAGCAACGTGAACGCGGCGAGGCCGACTGCCGCGAGCACCGCAATGCCTCGCCGTGCTCGTAGCGCCCATCGGCGGGGCCGGTTCTCGGGGTCCGGTGGTGCGTCGAGGTAGCGGGCGATGCCGGCTCCGATGACTGCGCCGAAGGCCATCGGGGCCAGCGAGATCAGGGCATGGAAGCCGCGACCGACGACGAGCGCGAGTATCCCGTACGTGGTGAAGGCGAGCGTGTTGACGGTGGGGCCGTCGGTGCCGATCCGGGTCAGTTCGAACACCGCACCGAAGGTGATGGGGGCAACGAGCAGCGCCCATCGCGATCGCATCATCAGCCCCCCGATGCTGCCGAGAAACAGGCTGATGACGATCGACCAGATCGCCTGACCGGTGGTGAGCGGGCCACGAGGCGTCCACAAGCCGGCCATCAGCCCCCATGACGCGGCAACGCCCACGGTGGCGGCAGCGCCGATTCGCCAGTCCCTCCAGACGGGCTCCAACACGGCGCGAGCGCAGCCGGCGGCCGCATCGCGATGGTCTCGCCACGTCGTAGATCGAACGACAGTGTCGACCGGGGGAGTGCATCCGACGTCACGGTTCGACCCGCGTTGGTCAACGTCGTGGTCGGTGGTGGTGCTCATGATCGGATGCCTCTACGGGATCGTCGGCCTACTATCGATGCCACGGTCCACTCTGAGTGCTCAGCCCCGGTTGCGGTAGGGGCCAACGTCACAGTGACCGTGTGCTGTTCAGACCGCAGTCCCGGCGGACGTGGCCCCGGCGCCTGGTTCATGCTCAAGGCGCGCTGGGAGGAGCAGCACCTGACCCGCCGCTATCCGGGTTACGGGGTCTACGCCGAGCACACCCCGCGCTTCGTCCCATTCGGGCCGAAGCAGGGGCCACGTCGGTGAACGGAGGCCGCGTCGACGCTGTCAGGTGTTGACGGCTTCGAGAGCCGCCGTCAGCTTGGCGGCGGCACTGTTGGCCAGCTCCGCGAAGGCCGGATCCGGCATGAGCTCACGCGGGTCGACGGCGCTGATGTGCGTGCCACCGTCGACGCCGGGTTCGAGCACGATGTTGCACGGCAGGACCAGGGCGGACGTGGCGTCGAGCTCGAGCGCCTCGTGGGCGAGGGTCGGGTTGCAGGCGCCGAGGATCTTCAGCGGGGCCCGGTCGACGCCGAGCTTCGCTTTGAGGGTGGCGGCGACGTCGATCTCGGTGAGCACACCGAACCCCTGCTCGGTGAGCGCGGCGCGCAACGCCGTCTCGGCTTGGTCCAGGGGCAGGGGGACGATGGTGTCGATGGCGTGCACGGTGGGGCGCTTTCATCAGGGGGTCTGGCGGGAGGTATCGGGTTGATCAGGGGGTCTGGCGGGAGGTAGCAGGCGAGACGCATGAACATCCTCTCGACCTCGGCGAGGGGGTAGCCCTCCTCGGGTAGCTCCATGACCTTTCCTCCAGCGGCGTGCCGGTGGCGATCGCAAAGATTGGAGCCCATACCCCTTGGGGTGTGTTCCCAAACGTCGTCAGTATACCCCATAGGGTATCGTCCGGGGGGCGACTGCCACATGGATCACGCTTCAGGCGCGCGAACTCGACCGGTTCACCCCCACCTTCCTGTGGAGGGAACACGTCACGCCCGACCGGGCTCGTCGCGGTCCTGACGGGCGATGCAGGAAGGATTCGAAGGGGTCAGCTGTCGGCGGGGTGTTCGCTGAGAAGTGCCATGACCACCTTGTCCGGCCTGGTCTGGGCCGACAGGGGAGAGACCGATCCGTGCAGGGCCAGGCTGTCGCCGGTGGCCGTGTTCGCGAGGTGCACGACGCGGCTGAGTCCGAACTTCCTGATCGTCACGGTCGTGCTTGCCCGCGGGTAGTCGGCGACGAGCGGACCAGCCGCCTCGGCATCGACGTTGTGGACGTAGATGTGGCCGTCTGTCACTGCGACGAGAAGCGCCACGGTCATGCCGTTCGCCTCGGCGGCGGCGTCGACGGCGAGGTGCCCACCGACGACAGCCCCGGCGGCCGCGCCGATGGTGTCGCTGACCATGCCGCCGGCCATGGCCCCGATGCCCGATCCAGCCATCTCGGCGCCGAGCAGATGCTGCCAGCTGAACACCCCAGCGGCGAGCACCGTCTCGTCAGGATGGGCGGCTTCGGCGGCCGCAGTGAGCGCTACTTCGTCTCGGCGAAAGGTCATGGGGACCCTTCGGCTCAGGCCCGGGAAATGTGAGCGGAGTGGACAACGACCAGCTCGGCGGCGAGCTCGCCGACCTCGGTCGCCTCGCGCAGCCCTGGCCGGGGGATGAACGAACCGATGACGCCCGACACCAGTGCGGTCGAGGCAGCGAAGCTCCACAGCTGGTGGAATCCGCTGACGGGGTCCGCGAGGTGGTGCTGGGACCCGATCAGCGCGACGAGCACGGCGATGCCCAGAGCGACGCCGATCTGGCGGCCCGTCTGGTTCACGGCGCTGCCGACCGCGAAGCGGGCCGGGGGCAGCGACGACACCGCTGCGGCGCTCAGGACCGGGAACGTGAACCCGATGCCGACGCCGACCAGCACGGTGCCCGGCAGCCACGTTCCGAGGTAGTTCGGCGTGGAGGTCACCAGCCCGATGTACGTCGCCAGGCCGATCGCGAAGCACGACGCGCCGAACAGCAGCACCGGCCGGAACCCGATGCGCCCGGCCAGCCTGCCGGCTGGTCCCGCGATGATCGCCACGATCACCGGCCCCGGGGTGACGGCGAGCCCGGCAGTCATGATCGAGTAGTTCGCGTCGCGGTAGGAGGCCTCGATGTCGGGGAAGGCCACGTTGACGATCGAGAGGTCGAGCGAGGCCATGAACGTCCCCAGCGCGGTCACGACGAACACCCCGGCCGCCCGGGGCGTCCTCGTCACCGAGCCGACTTCGATCACCTGCGAGTCGGCCATGCTCATGACGGCACACGTGACGGGCTCGTCCATCGCTACCCTCGGCGCCGGCCGGAGTAGCGGTGGCTACCTTGGGTCGGTGACCTTTGCCGCCGTCCCGTCGGCCATCCTGCTCGACGCCGGCGGCGTGTTCGTCCTGCCGGACCCGACTCGGGTGCTGGACGCCTTCGCGTCGTGCCGAGTGCGAGGTCGACCCCTCGATGCTGAGCGCAGCCCACTACCGGGCCGCCGCCCGCTTCACCACCGACATCGAGGTCGAGACCGGCTGGGCCGAGGCGTGGCTGGGCTACCTGCAGACCTACATCGAGGCATGCGACGTGGACCACGCCCAACGCAGCGAGGCGCACCGGCACATCGACAGCGAGTTCGCCGACGCCGCCCTCTGGGTGGAACCGATCGATGGCGCCAAGGACGGGTTGCAGGCACTGGCCGACGCCGGCGTGCGCCTGGGGATCGTGTCCAACGCCGACGGCATGATGGCCCAGCGGTTGGCGGCGTTCGAGATCTGCCAGGTGGGACCGGGCGTGGGCGTACCCATCGAGTTCGTCGTCGACTCGGGCAACGTCGGTGTGATGAAGCCCGATCCGCGCATCTTCCACGCGGCGCTGGACCTGCTGGGGCTCGATGCGGAGGCGACCTGGTACGTAGGCGACATGCCGGCCATCGACGTCGTCGGCGCCCGGCGAGCAGGCCTCCGGCCGATCCTCATGGACCCCCTCGGCCTGCACCACGATGCCGACTACGACCGCACGACCTCGCTGGCCTCGCTGGCCGCTGCGATCTCCTCGGCCGCGGACCGGTGACCGCCGACGACCCCTACTCGGTCGAGGCGGCGAAGCGGGCCGATGACGCCGGCCGCCTGGCCGAGTGGGTCATGGGGTTTCTCGCCAGCCCGGGGAGTGACAACGAGGCGCTGGCCGCCGAGCTCGCCTTCGCCGGTGCCTCCTTCCTCGGGCCCGTTCGCGTCGCGTTGGACGACCTCAACCCCTTGGCCGGCCCGGACGACCACGACGTCAGCATCCCCGTGCCTGAGCAGGAGTGGGACGACGAGGTCGACGCCATGGACGAGAGACTGGCCCGGGGATGGGAGCCACCGCCGCTCCTCGTCTCGCACCGCCGCGGGGTGTACGAGCTGGAGGACGGCAACCACCGCCATGATGCCCTCCGCCGGGCCGGGGCCACCCACGCCTGGGCCGTCCTCGTGTTCTGGGACGAGTCCGATCGATCCGCGTTCTCGTCGCGCATCGCTCCGGACACGCCGTCGCCCGGCCCTCGCCGGGTGATTCCGTGAGGTCGGAGTTCCCCCCCCGTCGCAGCTAGGGGACAAGGCCCCTGTCCGGCTGCCGCAGGGCCTGCTGTAGTTGAAAGATGGACACGACCATCGGTGTCGCGCGACCCGACGGCCATCACGCCTTGGCCACCCATGAGGTGGTGCTGCTGCTCGAGACCGATGCGCAGCACGGTCTCGCCGACCGCGAGGCGCGTCTACGGCTCGAGCGGTACGGCCCCAACGTTCTGCCGGAGGCAAAGACAGGCGGGCCTCTCCCTCGGCTGGCCCGCCAGTTCCACAACCCGCTGATCTACGTGTTGCTCGCATCCGGGGTGGTGACCCTGGTTCTCGGCGAGAACATCGAGTCGGGCGTGATCTTCGGCGTGGTGGCCATCAACGCGATCGTCGGCTACATCCAGGAATCCAAGGCCGAGGCCGCGCTCGACGCGTTGCGGGCCATGGTGCAGACCGAAGCACGAGTCCGGCGCAGTGGACGCGATCTGAAGGTCCCGTCGGATCAGCTCGTCCCCGGCGATGTCGTGTTGATCCAAGCCGGTGACAAGGTCCCCGCCGATCTGCGGTTGTTGCAGGTGACCGAGTTGCGGGTCGACGAGTCGGCCTTGACCGGGGAATCGGTCCCGGTCGCCAAAGACGAAGTGGTCCTCGCCGACGCGACACCGGTGGCTGACCGCCGCAACATGGTGTACTCGGCGACCCTGGTGACCAACGGCACCGGGGTGGGAGTCACCGTCGCCACCGGAGCGGAGACCGAGGCGGGCGAGATCCACCGCCTCGTCGGTACCGCCGACACGCTGGCCACGCCGTTGACCCGCAAGCTGAGCTCGTTCTCCAAGGTGCTCACCTTCGCCATCCTGGGCTTGGCCGGGCTCACCTTCGCGGTCGGGGTCCTGCGGGGGGAGAGCGCAGCGGAGATGTTCACCGCCGCGGTCGCGTTGGCGGTCGGCGCGATCCCCGAGGGCCTTCCGGCCGCGGTCACGATCACGCTCGCCATCGGCGTGAACCGCATGGCTCGACGGCGCGCCGTGATCAGACGGCTGCCCGCCGTCGAGACCCTGGGCAGCACGACGGTGGTGTGTTCGGACAAGACCGGGACCCTCACCGAGAACCAGATGACGGTCCGCGCCGTGTGGACCCCCGACGCCCGGTACGAGGTCAGCGGCTCGGGCTACGACCCCGACGGCACGATCCTCGGCCCGGACGGTGGAACGGTCGCAGCCGACACCAGCGCCGCGTTGCGGTGCACGCTCGTCGCCGGTGCCGCCTGCAACGACGCCCTCGTCACCCACGTCGACGGCATCTGGGGAATCGTCGGCGACCCCACCGAAGGTGCCCTGCTCGTCGCCGCAACCAAGGGCGGACTCGACCTCGCCGCGCTCACCATCACGATGCCGCGGGTGGCCGCGATCCCGTTCAGCTCCGATCGCCAGTACATGGCCACCCTTCACCGAGCGCGACGACGGCACCGGGACCGTTCTCGTGAAAGGCGCCGTGGAACGGGTCACGGAACTTTGCGCCACAGAGATGAACCGTGACGGATCGACGCGCCCCCTCGATCGCGACATGATCGTCACGGCCGCCGAAGCACTCGCCGGCGAAGGGCTCCGGGTGCTCGCGACCGCAACCGGTCGACTCGACCACCCGACCAGCTTCGAGCCCGACGCATTCGCCGGCACCCTGACGTTCACCGGGTTGCAGGCCATGCTCGATCCGCCCCGTGCCGCCGCCGCAGCCGCGATCCGGTCCTGTCGCACCGCCGAGATCGACGTGAAGATGATCACCGGCGACCACGCCGCCACAGCCACCGCCATCGCCGAACAACTCGGGCTCCTCGGCGCCCGACGGGCCGGGGACGTGCTCACCGGCCCCGAACTCGCCGCGCTGTCCACCGAGCGACTACCCCGACGCCGTCGAACGGGCTTCGGTGTTCGCAAGGGTGTCACCCGAACAGAAGCTCCGCCTCGTCGCAGGGCTCCAGGCACGCCGACCACATCGTGGCCATGACCGGCGACGGCGTGAACGACGCCCCCGCCCTCCAGCAGGCCAACATCGGCATCGCCATGGGCCGCGGCGGGACCGAGGTCGCCAAGGAAGCCGCCGACATGATCCTCACCGACGACGACTTCGCCACCATCGAAGCCGCCGTCGAAGAAGGCCGGGGCGTATTCGACAACCTCACCAAGTTCATCGTGTGGACCCTCCCGACCAACATGGGCGAAGGCTTCGTCGTGCTCGTCGCCATCGTGTTGGGTCATCGCCGCTGCCGATCCTGCCCGTGCAGATCCTGTGGATCAACATGACCACCGCCGTCGCGCTCGGGCTCATGCTCGCGTTCGAGCCCAAAGAAGACGGCATCATGTTGCGCCCGCCACGCGACACCCGCACGCCCACTGCTCACCGGCACCCTCATCGCCCGCATCGTGCTTGGTGTCCACGCTGCTCGTCGGCGGCGCCTGGTGGCTGTTCGAATGGGAGCAGGCCAACGGCGCCACCATCGCCGAGGCTCGCACCGCCGCGCTCAACCTGTTCGTCGCCGTCGAGGCCTTCTACCTGTTCAACTGCCGGTCGCTGACTCGGTCGATGTGGCAGGTCGGGCTCTTCACCAACCGATGGATCCTCGGTCGGCGTGACGCGTCCAAGCCGTCGGACAACTTGCCATCACCTACTTCCCGGCGATGAACACCGTGTTCCAGACCGCACCGATCGCAGCGGATGCGTGGGTCAGGATCTTCCTGTTCGCCGCAGCTCGCGGCGGCTGTCGTCGCAACAGAGAAGAGCCTCCGCCGGCGACACGAGCAGGGCCGTAGGCTCCGGCGCTGACGGGGGACCTCCCGTTCCGGACAAGTGCTTGGCCACGAGCACCACAGAGCGGGCACCAGTGGCCGCGAACCGCGCCGCCCAGGCCTCGGGGTCCCACGAGGCCGGCCCCGCCTCCCAGTCATCGGCGAACGCCCGGTAGGGACGGTCCCCGTAGACCGTCCGGTGGTGGATCGACACCGGGCTGTCGGGGAAGCGAAGGGAGTTCTCGTACCACTCGGTGTAGGGCGACCGGGCCAGAGCGTCGTCCTCGTCGGATTGAAGGAGCTCGCCGATGCCGATCCCAACCGGACCGAGACCGGATCGACGCCCCCGTCGTTCCTCCGCCGCATCGCCAAGGAGAGCGCCGCCGACATGGAGCTGTACGAGAAGGCGCTCGAGATCCGCTCTCGGGACTGTCCGGATATCGGTGTAACTGGCGTTGGCGGTTGTCATTGGTCCTGGGGGAACAGTCGGCCGTCGAAGGTGACGGCGAAAGCGTTGAGTGCTGGTTTCCATCGGTTCATCCAGCGCTCGGATCCTCGGCCGGTGGGGTCGAGGGATCTGACGACAAGGTAGAGGCACTTGAGGGCGGCCTGCTCGTTGGGGAAGTGGCCCCTCGCTCGGGTCGCTCGGCGCATCCTCGCGTGGAGGCTCTCGATGGCGTTGGTCGAGTAGATGACCCGGCGGATCTCGACGGAGTAGTCGAGGAACGGCACGAACTCGCCCCACACGTTGTCCCACAGGGTGCGGATCGCCGGGTAGCGCTCAGCCCAGCCGTCATAGAACTCCTCGAGACGAGCTCGGGCCTCGGTCTCGTTGACCGCGGTGTAGACGGGCCGAAGCTGGCGGGCCATGGCGTCCCAGTGCTGGCGGGCCGCGAACCGGAACGTGTTGCGGATCAGGTGCAGCACACAGGTCTGCACGACCGCTTCGGGCCACGTCGCGCCGATCGCGTCGGGGAGGCCTTTGAGTCCGTCGCACACCACGATGCAGACATCAGCGACGCCACGGTTGCGGATCTCGGTGAGCACGCCGAGCCAGAACTTGGCACCCTCACCGCCGGCCGATGGCCAGATGCCCAAGATGTCGCGTTTGCCTTCGACGGTGACCCCGATGGCGCAGTAGAAGGCCCGGTTGGCGACCTGGCCGTCGCGGACCTTGACGTGGATCGCGTCGATGAACACCACCGGGTAGACCGCGTCGAGGGGCCGGATGAGCCAGTCGCCCATCTCCTCGATGACCGCGTCGGTGATCTTCGAGATCGTCTCGCGCGACACATCAGCCCCATACACCTCGGCCAGGTGCGCGGAGATCTCGCCGGTCGTGAGCCCCTTGGCGCACAACGACAGCACCATCGCGTCGACCCCTTCGAGACGGCGTTGACGTTTGCGGACCGTCTTCGGGTCGAACGACCCGTCCCGGTCGCGGGGCACGTCGATCTCGACCGGGCCGACCTCGGTCAGCACCGTCTTCGAACGGGTGCCGTTGCGCGAGTTCCCGCCGTCGCGACCATCGACCGCGTGTTTGTCATAGCCAAGATGCTCGCTCATCTCGACCTCGAGGCCGAGCTCGAGAACCTGCTTGGTCAACTCGGCCAACAACCCGCCCGGACCGACCAGGCTCACGCCGGTGGCCTGCGCATCCTCCACCAACCGCGCCGCCAGTTCTTGGCGAGCGTCACCGGCCGGGTCCGCCGGCGGTGGCAACACCACCTCGACGGTCTCGTCGTCGACCAGCTCCACATCAGACGAATCAGTCACTGCCTGTCCTCTCGGGCCAGACCCCGCTCGGGATCCAGCCTGTCAGGCCAGGCCAGTTACACCGTTGATCTGACACCTCCCCCGCTCTCGGCCCCGGGCCTGAGGGCGGCGCTGCAATCGGCCGCTGATGATCGTGTCCTCGAGGTCAAGGTGCAGATCGGTCGAGTAGCCGGTAGGCGAGGAGCTTGATTCGGTCGTTGACGAGGAACCAGGCGAGGGCGTAGCCCCAGACGAAGAGCGCCCAGCCCCATCCGAGCGGCGTCATGAAGAGCCCGTAGACGGCGATGAAGGTGGCCAGGATCTGGGTGCCGAGGACGGCCAGCCAGAGGATCCGCGGCCGGCCGTATCGACCAGAACGGGCCGCGGGTGCGGGTGACGAAGATGGTCAGGTGCCCGGCGACGGAGAGCTTGAGGTACATGAGGGTCTGGATCGTGGGTCGCGGTCGAGGTGGAAGACACGGTCGCCGAGGTAGAACAGGCCGAACGACGGCGACGACGCCGACGACGCCGAGCACGGTGGCGATCCCGAGCACCACGCGCATGTTCCAGGCTTCGGGCTCGGTCGGCTGTAGCGGACGTTGTCGTAGGCGATCGAGAGGATGGCGCCGTCGTTGAGCAGGGCCAGCATCACGATCATCACGGCGGTGACCGGGTAGAAGTTGAAGACCAGGATGGCCAGGGTCATGAACAGCAGGACGCGGAGGGTTTCGGCGATCCGGTAGATGGCGTAGCTGTTCATCCGCTGGAAGATCCGCCGGCTCTCCTTGATGGCGTCGATGATCACCGACAGCCCGGGGCTCATGAGCACGATGTCGGCGGCGGCCCGGGCGGCGTCGGTGGCGCCCGAGACGGCGATGCCGCAGTCGGCCTTCTTCAGGGCGGGCGCGTCGTTCACGCCGTCGCCGGTCATGGCCGACGATGTGGCCGCGCTGCTGCAGGACGTCGACGATGTGGAACTTGTGCTCGGGGAAGACCTGGGCGAAGCCGTCGGCCTGTTCGATCGCGTCGGCGGTCCGGGCGGTCTCGTGAGCGCCGGCGTCGCCCAGACCGGTGGCATCGAGGATGTCGGTGCCCAGGCCGAGCGGCCGGGCGGTCTCCTGGGCGATGGCGACCTGGTCGCCGGTGACCATCTTCACCGCCACGCCCGAGCTCGTTGGCGGTGGCGATGGTGGAGCGGGCGTCGTCTCGCGGCGGATCGAACAGGGGCAGCACGCCGAGCAACTGCCACGTCGCCGGCGTCGTCGGTGCGGGCCACGCCCAGCGAGCGGAAGCCGCGTCTGGCGAACTCGCCGACGGCGCTGTCCACGGCGGACTCGATCTGCTCGGCGTTGGCGGCCAAGGCCAGGATCACCTGGGGTGCGCCCTTGGTCACCTTGAACGAGTGACCGTCCGGGCCGGTGACGTCGGCTTCGGTTCGCTTGTGGACCGGGTCGAACGGCTGGAAGTGACCCAGGTCGTAGCGGTCCAGCACGGTCGGGTCGTCGAGGCCGGCGAGGACGGCCAGATCGATCGGGTCGTCGTCGTCGGCCCGTGATGCCAGCGCGGCCGACAGGATCACCTGGCTCGGGGGTGTGCCGTCGACGGCGAAGGGTTCGCCGAGGGTCAGCGTGTTCTGGGTCAGCGTGCCGGTCTTGTCGGAGCACAGGACATCGACGCCGGCCAGTTCCTCGATGGCCACCAGCCGGCTGACGATGGCTTGCTCGGCCGCGAGTCGTCGGGCTCCGACCGCCATGGTGACCGACAGCACCGTCGGCATGGCGACGGGAATGGCGGCGACGGTGAGCACCAGGGCGAACTGCACGGTGGTGAGAAGCGGGTCGCCGCGGAGGACCGAGGCGACGAGGATCAAGGTGACCAGGGCGGCGGCGAGCAGGATCAGGAACTTGCCGATCCGCAGCACTGCCTGTTGGAAGTGGCTGACGGTCACCGCGTCCTGCACCAGTTCGGCCGTCTTGCCGAAGTAGGTGTCGCCACCGGTGGCGTAGACGACGGCACCGATCTCGCCCTGGCGGACGATCGAACCGGAGAACACCGCATCACCGGTGGCGTCGGTGACGGGCAGCGACTCGCCGGTCAGGGCCGACTGGTCGACCTGGACCGGGTCGCCGGCCAGCAGGCGGGCGTCGGCCGGCACGATGTCGCCCATGCGCAGGCGGATGACGTCGCCGGGCACCAGCTCGCGGGCCGGTACGGTCGCCCACTCACCGTCGCGTTTCACCCGGGCGTTGATCGCCAGCTGGGCCTTGAGCGCATCGATGGCTTTGCCGGCCTGGTGCTCCTCGGTGAACCCGACCCCGGCGTTGGCCAACAGCAGGATCCCGATGATGATGAAGTCGGGCCAGTGCCCCAGCGCGGCGGAGAGGATCACGGCCACCTCGATCATCCACGGGATCGGACCCCAGAAGTAGGTGAGGAGCTTCAGGAGCTGATTGGGCTTGCGCTCCTCGAGCTCGTTCGGTCCGTACTGGATGAGTCGCTGCTCGGCGACCGCCTCGGTGAGCCCATCCGGCGAGGACCCGAGCCGGTCCAGGAGCTGGTCGAGCGGCAGCGTCGTGAGGTCGTCGTCGCTCGGCTGGCCCGTCGCGGACGCCTGGCCGGCCGTGGAATGGCCGGGCCCAGGTCCCTGGATAGGAGCCGGGGTGGTCACCTCGGCCGGACCGCAGGCTCGACCACGGTCCCCGCCTGTCCTGCCAGGAGCTCGACGGCGTCTTCCAGCCGGCCGATCATGGCCGACCGGGACTTGGTGGGGGCGGCGAAGGCGGGGTCGTCGGCGGCCACCTCGGTCTGGCAGTCGAGATCACCGACGACATCGTCGAGTCACCCGCCTCGATCGTGTTCGACCAGGCCGGGAACTGCGTCCACACCGTCAAAGCGGCCATTGCCGCCGGGCGGAGATACACCACGTGTCGCGGTTCTGCCGGCCGACGCCGGTCTCTGCGTTGTGCAGGGCCGGGAGGCAGGGGATGACCTTCACGTCGGAGTTGCCGGTCTCGGCCAGCAGCGCCGCGCTCGGTGACGATCGGGTTCCAGCCGTTCAGGTGGTCGAGCGGCGGTGTGCGACATCGAGGCTCCTCTGGGTTCGGCGGGCGCAATGGCCGGAGGCAGGTGCCCTCAGGTCTCAGTGTGAGGAGCCGGGGGCGCGGCGGGATAGAGACCAAGGTCCCTGGAACTGACCGCGGTGGCGCGGGCTCCCGAACGCGGATGAAGGTGCGGTCATGGATGGTCCCGAAGCTGAGGTGGCGCCGGATCGGTGCGGGTGGGCGACCACGCGGTCGTCGTCGAACTCAGGCCGGGCGTCACCAGGATCTACCTACCGGTACCGGTTTGCTGATCAGCCCTCTTCGGTGCCCAGGCGGACACATCTGGCATCCGGGTGTAGGTTCATGTCGACACGACAAGAGCCCCCACGTGTCGGACCGGCCGTTGGCTGGCCCGGGAGCGATGCTCCGGACCCTGGTAGCGCCTTACTGCGAGCGCCCTCGTCAGGAGACCGCCATGGCTCAGTCCGATGTTTCCCCCGTGTCCATCTTCCGTCGGGGGCCTCCTCGAATGGGCGCCGCGGGCGAGCCGCCTGTGATGAGGATGGTGGGCGAGTACGACGTTGCCACGGTCGGGGCGTCGTCGGCGATGCGCGGTTCGGCGGTCGCGTTCGAAGGCGATGCACTGGTGGTGGACCTGAGCGAGGTGTCGTTCATGGACGCAGCCACGACCGGCGTCATCGTCCGTGCCGACGCGTTCCTCGGCGTGCGCGAGCGACGGTGATCGGTGGCTGGCCACCGGCGTCTGCGGATCCTCGCGTTGTTGGTTGACGGCGATGGGGCGTCGCTCGAGACCAAGCGGTTGTGTCACGTGTGTGCTGCGGCTACCGAGACGACCGGCGCCGGGATCATGTTGATGAGCGGTGACGTGCCTCGCGGATCCCTGTGCACGACCGATGAGGTGAGCGACGTCATCGAGCAACTGCAATATGACTTGGGTGAAGGCCCCTGCGTCGATGCCTACCATTTCGACCGTCCCGTGTCTGAGCCTGATCTGGCCGAGCCGGACAGGCTGCGGTGGCCGGCCTTCGCCGGCCCCGCGCTCGATGCCGGGGCCTGCGCCGTGTTCGGGTTCCCATTGCAGGTCGGCGCGGTGCGACTCGGAGCGATGAACCTGTACCGCGACCGGATCGGGTCGCTCACCGACGGGCAGCACGCTGACGCGCTGGTCATGGCCGATGTCGCCGCCCAGGCGGTCCTGGTCATGCAAGCCCACGCACCGCCGGGCGAGATAGCCGCAGAGCTCCAGGTCGGTGCCGACTTCCAGTACGTGGTGCACCAGGCTGCCGGGATGGTCGCCGCCCAACTCGACGTCAGTGTCGGCCAGGCGCTGGTCCGGTTGCGGGCCCATGCCTTCGGCAACGACCGACCGCTGACCCAGGTCGCCTCCGACGTGGTGGCCCGAACTCTGCGCTTCGACGGCGACAGCGGCGAAGTGGATCCGGTGGCGAGGTGACTGACCCTCGCTTCACTGGCGAAGCGGACGCGGGTGACTTCCTCCCAGAGGCCGATGGTGCCAGGGGTGGCCGGGGAGGTGGAGAACTTCGAAGTGGCGGTCGCCGAGGTCGCCCTCGTCGATGGTGCCGGTCGGCGTGATGCCCTCAGTGTGGAAGCCATCGATGTCGAAGTCGGGCCGGGGAAGGGCGTCGATCATCTCATCGCGCTCGATCGTGTAGCCGACGGTCCGTGCCGCATCGACCGTGTCGGGTTCGAAGGCCGACCAGCGCAGCGGCATCTGTGCTCGGTAGGGGTTCATCTGTGGCGCGGCGGCGGGGGCATGAGTCGCCGGTCGAACTCGTGCAGGCAGCCGACGTGGTCGTAGTGGACATGGGTGGGAACAAGAAGAAGCCGGCCGAGCATCTGAGTGGTCGGCCCAGCGCGTCGACGAATGTTCCGCAGAGCTCGTCAGGCGCGGCGTCCGAGCAGGACGATCACGACGATCACCGGAGCCAGCAGGTGGATCCTTGACCGGAGCACCACAGAGAAAGAACCACCACATAGGAGCTCTTGGCATTGGGTAGGGAGGTCACATGAATCCGATCGTGTTGGTGATCCTCATCCTCGTCGTCGTGCTGGTCATCGCCGGGGCGGTGGTTGCACTGCAACGCAAGCGCCGATCGGGTGGAGTCATCGGGTCGACGGGCACCGGCTCCAAGGGAGCCAGGTCATGACCAGCCTCCTGCGGGCGACGACGCTCATCGGACGACCGGTGGTGACCCTGGATGGCGAGTCTCCACTCGAGATCAAGGATGTCGTCTTCAACACCACCTCTGGGGAGATACTCGGCTTCACCTTGCGCAAGCACGGCTTTCTCGGCGGCCCGGCCCGTGAGGTGCTGCCGTGGCGTTCTGTTCACGGCCTCGGGCCCGACGCCGTGATCGTGGCCGACGTCGACCGATTCAGCGACGAAGCCGAGGACAGCCTCGAAGACGGCGGCGATGTCCTCGGGAATCGGATCATGACCGAGAGCGGCACCGACTTGGGCGAGGTGGTCGAGGTGGTGGTGGCGACCGGCCGTCACGCCGATGTCGTCGGCTTCGAGATCGAGGCCGGCAGTGGCGCTCATGGGACCGGCGACCACCACGTCTTCATCCCGCTCCCCGACACGCTGGCGATCTCGGGGGAGAAGATCATCGTCCCGGATGCGGCCACCGACTTCGTTCGTGACGACTTGTCCGGCTTCGGCAGTGCCGTGGCCGAGTTCCGCTCGATGCTGTCCGGAAAGGCCAACTGATGCGCTGGCGCAATGCACTTGGACGTGAAGTCGTAGATACTTCGACCGCAGAAACGATCGGTCACGTCGACGCGATGGTCGTCGATGCCAGCACCTCGTCGATCGTGGGCATCGTCGTCGGAAGCCAGGTGGTGGCCTGGGCAGACACCGGTGGCATCGGGCCCGACGCGGTCACGGTCGCCGATGCCGGCCTGATCCGGGGACCGAGATCAGATCTCGAGATGCGTGCCGTCGAGGGGGCCACCGACCCGATCTCGCAGACGGTGATCACCGAGGAAGGATTCGCCCTCGGTAGCGTCGCCGACATCGAGTTCGACCCGCAGAGCGGCACGATCAGCCGGGTGATCCTGGGCGACGACCACATCGCAGGGTCTCGTCTCATGGGGACCGGATCGTTCGCCGTCGTGGTGTGCTCGACGGATCGCGCCAGCGCGGACGGGGACCTGGCGAGCCTGACCAAGTCCGAGCTCTACGAGATGGCCAAGGCCCGCGACATCGACGGACGCTCGACGATGAGCAAGGACGAGCTCGTCGCCGCCATCGGCTGAAGAGGCCACAACGGGAGGGTCGCCATGTGAAACTGCTCCTGGCCTTCGCCTGCCTCCTGCTACTCGCCGTGCTCGTGTCGAGCCTGGCGCATCGCACCGTGCTCTCGACCGCCGCGCTGTTCCTGGTCGGCGGGTTCGTACTGGGTACCGGTTCGCTCGGCGTCATCGACATCCACGCCGACGACGAGATCGTCTCGGTCCTCGCCGAGCTGGCGCTGTTCAGCGTGCTCTTCAGCGACGGCATGCGGGTCGGGCTGCCCGAGCTCCGCGGGGCCTGGCGGCTCCCGGGACGCGCCCTCGTCGTCGGCCTCCCGCTCACGCTGCTCATCACCGCGGTGTTCGCACACGTCGTTGCCGGGCTCCCGTGGTTGGAGTCGTTCCTCCTCGGTGCCGTCCTGAGTCCGACCGACCCGGTCTTCGCCGCCGCCATCGTGGGCCGGGAAGAGATCCCGTACCGACTCCGCAACCTCCTCAACGTCGAGTCCGGCCTCAACGACGGTCTCGCCCTCCCCGTCGTGGTCATCCTGCTGGCGACGGCCAGCGCCGCGCCCGGTGCACGGTTGGTCTCTCGCCGGTGAGGTGGTGGCCGGCGTGGCGCTCGGCGTGTTCGTCCCGTACGTCGCCATCCGACTCGAGCGCACCCGCTTCTTCTCGGCTACCACCTTCTACGAGCCGCTCAACGCGTTCGCCATCGGACTGCTGGTCCTCGCGCTGGCCATGCTGACGCACGCGAACGTCTTCCTCGCCGCGTTCTCCGCAGGCATCACGATCGCCACGATGAGCCCGGAGCTTCGAGCGGCGTTCCACGAGTTCGGTGAGCTCGTGGCCGAGCTGCTCAAGCTCGGCGCGCTCCTCGTCTTCGGTGCTCTGATCTCGCTGCAGTTCCTCGGCGACATCGGCGTCAGCGGCTATGTCTTCGCCGCGCTCGCGCTCTTCGCCGCCCGGCCCGATCGCACTCGGCATCGCACTGCTCCGCAGCAAGCTCGACCGAAAGGAGCGCCTGGCTGCGGCGTGGTTCGGACCCAAGGGCTTCGCGTCGGTCGTGTACGCCCTGCTGATCCTCGAAGCGGGCATTCCGCTCAGCGACGAGCTCTTCCACCTGGCCGCGCTCGTCATCGCCGCGTCGATCCTCGCGCACTCGTCCACCGACGTCCTCGTCGCCCGCTGGTTCGAGTCAGAACCCGACCCCGATGATCCGGGTCACGACGCCACGGGCCGGACGGAGCCCAGGCGAGCTGACGGCTCCCTGGGCCGCCTTCGGCGATTGATCGGATCTGCGACGCCTCGGGACTAGGGTGACATCGGGCACGACCAGAACCCGTACGTGCCGGACCCGCAGTCTGACGGGTCGCGGGAGCGGTGCTCCGGACCCTGGCAGCGCGTCGAGTCGACGTTGGCCGACAAGGGGATGTGTTCGGTGAGCCTGCTGCTGGCAGCCTTGCCTCGGCACACCCGAGCAGAGGAGCCATGCCATGAAGGAGCTGATCTTCCACCGGGCCTTTCTTCCGGCGGTCGAACGCCACGCAGACAAGGTGGCGATCCATGACGGCGACCACCACGCCACCTACGCCGAGCACGGGGAGAGGGTGCTGCGCCTGGCGGACGGGATGCGGCGGGTGCTGGGCCTCAGGGCCACCGACCGGTTCGCCGTCATGGCCGCGAACGGCCATGAGTTCCTCGAGCTGTACCACGCCGGCTTCCTCGGCGCCGGCCTCATCAACCCTCTCAACTTGCGACTCGCGGGCAAGGAGCTGCAGTTCATCCTGGCGGACTCCGGCACGAGGGTCCTCTTCGTCGATGCGCTGTTCGCGGAACACGTCACCCGCGCTGTCAGCGATGTCCGTGCGGACCTGGCCCTCGAGCGCATCGTGGTCATCGGCGAGAGCGATGTTCCCCACGACATGGCCTACGAGGACCTCATCGCCTCGGGCTCGCCGGTGGTGCCCGACGAGCCCGAAGAGGACGCTCCTGTCGTGCTCATGTACACGGGGGGGACCACTGGTGTGCCGAAAGGGGTGCTGCTCGACAGCCGGGCCGAGATGCTGAACCTCTACCACATGGCCGTGGCCCTCGACTTCAACGAGAGTCGGGTGTACCTCCACCAGACGCCGATGTTCCACGCGGCGTCGATGGGAGGAGTGCTGGGCATCCCCGCCATCGGGGCCACCTCCGTGTTCGTCCCGGTGTTCGACCCGCCCGCCGTGATCGAGGCGATCGAGCGCTACGAGGTCGACTGGACGATGATGGTCCCGACCATGATCGCCATGGTCCTCGACCACCCCGAGTTGCGGCCCGATCGCCTGGGATCGCTGCGCGATCTCGTCTATGGGGCGTCGCCCATGTCCGCGGCGCTGCTCGAGCGGGTGATGGAGGCGTTACCGGCCACCCGCCTGTGGCAGGGCTATGGGATGACCGAGTGCGCGTCGGTCCTCACCTTCCTCACCTCCGACGACCACCAGGCCGGGGGTGCAGCGTTGCGGTCAGCCGGTCGTCCGGTCTTCGGCGTGAACGTGGGCATCCAGGACGCCGATGGTGAGTTCCTGCCGACGGGTGAGATCGGTGAGGTGTGCGCACGGGGTGGCAACTTCATGCGTGAGTACTGGCATCGGCCAGAGCTCACCGAAACGAGCTTCGAGGGCGGCTGGTATCACACCGGCGACGAGGGCTACCTCGACGAACGCGGGTACTTGTATCTCGTCGACCGCGTCAAGGACATGATCGTCTCGGGCGGCGAGAACGTGTACTCGGCCGAGGTGGAGAACGCCGTCAGCTCGCACCCCGCCGTGGCTCAGGTGGCGGTCATCGGCATTCCCCACGACGTCTGGGGAGAGCAGGTCCACGCGATCGTCGTCGTCAACCCCGGCGCACACGTCACCGTGGAGGCGATCAAGGAGCATGTGCGCCACTTGCTCGCCGGCTTCAAGGTCCCCAAATCGATCGAGTTCCGGACCGACCCGCTGCCGCTGTCGGGCGCGCTCAAGGTCCTGAAGCGGGACCTGCGCAAGCCCTACTGGGACCCACCCGGAACTGGCGACCCCGCCGACCCGCCTGACGCACCCGACTGACCAGGCGCCGTCGACGTGGCGCGCTGGGCCCGGTCGAGGGTGAGCGTGAAGTGGAGGACACCCTGGTCGTACTCGGTCGACGTGACGAGGCCGGAGCGGTGGAACACCTCGATCATCGGCCGGTTGTCGGTCAGCGTGTCGGCGACAAGTCGGTCCAGGCCGGCCCGACGGGCCCAATCGATGAGCCGGTCCAGCAGGAGCGTCCCGGCACCGCGGCCCTGCCAGTCGTCGCTCACCACGAACGCGACCTCGGCCGTGGTCGTACCGGGCTCCTGATCGAGACGCCCGATCGCGATGATCTCGTCGGAGATCATCATGACCAGCGCTTCACGATCGATGTGGTCGACGGTCGTGAACCGCACGATCTCGGCTGCGGAGAGGTGCGGGTGGACGTTCAAGAACCTTCGATGGCTGGTCTGCTCGCTCAGGGCTTCGTGGAAGCTGACGAGTGCGGGCGCGTCGGAACGCTCGATGGGACGGATGTTGACGGCTGTGCCGTCACGAAGTCGTCCGGCGGATCCACCAGCAGGATCGGCGGACGGGGGGGTCACGATCGGCTCAGGACGACCTTGAGTGCGCCCGTGTCGGCGGCCCGGGAGAACACGTCGTAGGCGTCGTCGAACTGATCGAAGCCGAAGTGGTGGGTGACGAATCGGCTGGCATCGAGCTGATGGTTCCGGACCAGCTTCAGCAGCGTGGGGGTCGAGGAGGTGTCGACGAGCCCGGTGGTGATGGTCACGTCGCGGCTCCAGAGGTCCTCGAGGTGCAGGGTGGCGGGCGCGCCGTGGACGCCGATGTTGGCCACATGGCCTCCGGGTCGGATGAGGGAGGCGGCGAGCTCGAAGGTGGCGGCGACGCCGACGGCCTCGATGGCGATGTCGGCGCCGAGACCGTTGGTGAGCTCGGCCAGGGCGGCGGCGGGATCCTCCTGCCCGTTGTTGATCACGATGTCGGCCCCGAACTGCTTGGCCGCATCGAGGCGGCTGTCGGCCAGATCGATGGCGACGATGTGCGAGGGGCTGTAGAGACGGGCGCCCATGATGGCCGACAGGCCGATGGGTCCTGCGCCCACGACGGCGACCACGTCGCCCGGTTGGATGTGGCCGTTGAGCACGCCGACCTCGTAGCCGGTGGGGAGGATGTCGGACAGCATGAGCAGGTCCTCGTCGCTGACTCCGTCGGGGGCCGGATAGGTGGAGTTGTCGGCGAAGGGGACTCGGACGTACTCGGCCTGGGTGCCGTCGATGAGATAGCCGAGGATCCACCCTCCACCGCCCAGGCACTGTCCGTATCGGCCCTCGCGGCAGAACCGGCAGGCGCCACAGGCGGTGACGCACGAGACGAGCACCCGGTCTCCGGGCTTCACGTTCTTGACGCCGCTGCCGACCTTCTCGACGGTGCCGACGGCTTCGTGGCCGAGGATGCGGCCGTCGGTGACGGCGGGAAGGTCGCCTTTGAGGATGTGCAGGTCCGTCCCGCAGATCGTCGTGCAGTCGACGCGGACGATCGCATCGGTGTCATCGATCAACTCGGGTGTCGGGACCTCCTCCCAAGCCTTGTCGTTGGGACCGTGGTAGACGAGAGCGTGCATGTGGGCCTCCTGGAGGCTGGGATCGAGTGAGGTCGGATGTCCGCCGCGGCTGGTGGGCTCAGGTGAGCCAGGGATGGCGACGGACGAGGCTGGTGGTGGTCCACCAACGTCCGAGACCGAGGGTGTTGCCGGCGCCGACCACAGCCAGGCCGAGCAGGACGAGGGCGTAGATGATGTGGTCGTCCATGAAGATGTTGTTCGCCGGGGGGAGCGAGGCGCTCCACATCAGCACCAGCAGGACGGCGCCGGAGACGGCGGCGATGCGCATGCCGACGCCGAGCAGCAACGCGACGCCGATCAACAGCAGGCCCAACATGAAGCCCCAATCGGCCCAAGCGGCACCGGAGATGCTGTGGTAGATGCCGGCGAACGGACCGGAGGCGCCCTTGAGGAACCCGGTGGTGGGGGAGCCGCCGTTGATCCACGCCTTGCCCGAGGTGGTCTCGTGGCCGAGCCCGAACATCTTGTCGAGGAACGGCCAGAGGAAGGTCCAGCCCAGGCACAGGCGGGTCAGCGCCCAGATGTAGCGGGCCGTCCCCTTGGGGAGGAGGTCGGCCGTCGTCGATTCGTCCGGCGTGACGAGGGGACTGGTCCCCGAGAGGCTGTCCAGGGTTGTGGCCATCGCGTTCTCCTGTAGCTGAGGAGACGCCGAACCGAGATGTCGGGGTGACCACGGTGCGGTCATCCAGCTCAAGCCAGGCGTCTCGAGGATCTGCCTACTTGCGCTACCAGGGTCCGGAGCAACGCTCCCGGAGGCTGCCGACTCACTCGGCAGGGTCCAACACGGCTACGGGTGTACCCGTCGTGTCGAGAGGAACCCTACACCCGCCAGGCCGACTGAGCGCCGGCACGGAGCGGTGCGGTCGTCGATCGGACGAAGGTGGTTGCTGCGCAGCTCGATGCGACCGTGGTCCTGGCGCTGATTCGCATCCGGTCGGCTCACGGGTACGAGGCCACCTACGATGCATTGCCGAGGCGCCGACGCCCTTTCCACCGATCCCGACCGCACCCGCGGGGACAGGAGGTTTCGATGTCACGAGAAGCCCTGCTCGCCCGAGCCTTCGTCGAGTTGGCCGACACGCTGGTCGCTGATTTCGACGTCGTCGAACTGCTGACGGTGCTCACCGATCGATGTGTCGATGTCCTCGATGTGGAGGCGGCAGGGCTGATGTTGGCTGCGCCGGGTGGCGAGCTGCGGGTGATGGCTTCCTCCAACGAGAACATGCGGGAGCTCGAGCTCCTCGAGATCCAAGCTCAGGAAGGGCCCTGCTTCGACTGCTTCCGCACGGGTGCACCGGTCCTGAACCAGAACCTCGCGACCGCTGACCGACTCTGGCCTCGGTTCTCCGCCGACGCCATTGCGGCCGGCTACCGGTCCGTGCACGCGCTGCCGATGCGGCTGCGTGGCTCCGTGATCGGCGCCCTCAACCTGTTCAACACCGAGCCCGGCGAGATGGGGCAGGTCGACGTCGACGCCGCCCAGGCACTCGCCGACGTCGCCACGATCGGAATCCTCCAGCATCGGGCCTCGCTCGAGGCCCAGATCATCAATGAGCAGCTCAGTGGGGCCCTGACCAGCCGCATCGTCATCGAGCAGGCCAAGGGCATGGTGGCTGAGCGAGAGCACCTCAACATGGAACAGGCCTTCCATCGACTCCGCGGTCACGCCCGCAGCCACAACCTCCGCCTCAGCGATGTGGCCCGCGACGTCATCGATGGCGACCTTTCGGCGGCCAGTCTCGATCATCCACCATCGGCCAGCCCCGAAGGCGTCTGACGCGCCAGTCGCCGGGCCGCGGCACGCGGTGGTGCCTCACCCGGCCGTCGAGGGATTCCGACGGGCGAACAGTCCGTGGGGCAACTCGAATCGTCCTGCCGGTTGCGGGCCACGGCTCTCCCGAGGGGCGACCGTACGGTGGCGTCAGCGCGCTTCGAGAGAGGATCGTCATGGCTGAACGGCGTCTGCGGGGTTGATCTACCTCACCGCGGGCGGGGTGGTCGCCGCGGTGGTGCTGGCCGCCATCGGTGGGTTCCCGCTGGGCAGCCGGTGGCGTTTGAGCAGCACCGCGTTGACGGCGACGATGATGCTCGAGCCGGACATCGTCAGCGCGGCGATCTCGGGGCGGAGGCCGAACCCGAAGGCGGGCACGAACACCCCGGCCGCGATCGGAAGCGCGATGGAGTTGTAACCGACGGCCCAGGTGAGGTTCTGGCGCATCTTGCGGCGCGTGCCCCGGCCGATCTCGAGGGCCACGGCGACGTCGAGCGGGTCCGAGCGCATCAGGACGGCATCGGCGGTTTCGATCGCGACGTCGGTGCCGGCTCCGATGGCGATGCCGAGATCCGCCTGGGCCAGGGCGGGGGCGTCGTTGACCCCGTCGCCGACCATGGCCACCTTGGCGCCGGTGGCTTGCAGGTCGGTGATCTGCTGCGCCTTGTCGCCGGGCCGGACGTCAGCGATGACCTCGGTGATCGAGAGCTGCTCGGCGATGCGCCGGGCGGTGGCTTCGTTGTCGCCCGTGAGCATCACGACGCGCACCCCCATGTCGCGCATCGTCGTCACGGCCCGCACGGAGGTGTCCCGGGGGGCGTCGGCCACGCCGACCACCGTGGCGATGCGCCCATCGATCGCGGCGCACATGACGGTGCGGCCGACTGTGGCCAGCGTCTCCCACTGATCGCCGAGGGCGCCGAGGTCGATGCCTTCGCCGTCCATGAGGGCTTTGCTGCCCACCGCCACGCGGTGTCCGTCGACCGTTGCGATCGCGCCCTGGCCGGGGACGCTGGAGAACTCGGTGGCGGTGTACGGGAGATCACCTGCGACCCGGGCTCCGGCGTAGACGACGAATGCTTCGGCGATGGGATGTTCGGAGAGCTGTTCGACCGCGGTGGCGTACTGCAGGACGAGCTGCTCGTCCTCGCCGTCGGCGAAGTGCAGGTCGGTGACCTCGGGCTGGCCCTTGGTGAGCGTGCCGGTCTTGTCCATGACGACGATGTCGATACCGGCTGCTGCCTCGAGTGCGGTGGCGTTCTTGAACAGCACGCCGCGCCCGGCACCCAGCCCGGACCCGACCATGATCGCCGTCGGCGTGGCGAGCCCGAGCGCGTCGGGGCAGGTGATGACCACGACGGTGATGGCGTACAGCAGGGCGACGTCGACGGTTTCGTCGGAGAGCGTCATCCAGGCGACGAAGGTGACGAGGCCTCCGATGAGCGCGACGAGTACGAGCCAGAACGCGGCCCGATCGGCGAGGCGTTGGCCGGGCGCTTTGGAGTTCTGCGCTTCCTGTACCAGCTTCACGATCTGGGCGAGCGCGGTGTCAGCACCGACGTCGGTGGCCCGGGCGTGCAGGACCCCGTTGCGGTTGATGGTGGCGCCGATGAGCCTGGAGCCGCGCTGCTTGTGCACGGGGAGGCTCTCGCCGGTCACGACTGACTCGTCGACCTCGCTGTCGCCGTCCTCGACGACCGCGTCGACGGGGATCTTCGAGCCGGGGCGGACGACGAGTCGGTCGCCGACGGCAACTTCGCCGGTGGGGATCTCGACGGTCTCGCCGCCGCGCTCGACGAGTGCCATCGGCGGGGCGAGATCAAGAAGGGTGCGGATGGCGTCGTTGGCGCCACCTCGGGCCCGCATCTCGAACCAGTGGCCGAGCAACACGAACGCGGCGAGCATGGTGGCGGCCTCGAAGAACACGTCACCCCCGCCGCTGAGCGTGATCCCCACCGAGTAGACCCAACCGGTACCGATGCCGACGGCGACCAGCACCATCATGTCGAGGGTGCGCGCCCGCAAGGCGCGCACCGCGCCGGTGAAGAAGATCGCGGCCGACCAGAGGATGACCGGGAGACTCATCAGCAACTGCCAGACATCCCCGCGGATCCCGAAGGGGACGGGCAGGTGCAGCTTCAAGACGTCCATTCCGATGTGGGAGTACATCGTGATGATCAATGCGCACGCCAGGGCAACGAAGAAGCGGTTGCGCATGTCGTGCGCCATGGCCTGCATCGACATCCCGGCGTGGCCGGGGTGGCCCATGACCTCCTCGGCCGTGTGCGCCATGCCCTCGTGCGATGTGGGGGCGGTGAGATGGGCGGGGCAGGACTCGCCGTCGCAGCCGTACCCGCAGTTCGCGACCGTGTCCCGTAGTTCGGTGATGCTCGTGATGGTGGGGTCGAACACGACCATGGTCGTCTCGCCCGTCGCGTTGGCGGCGACAGACTCGACGCCAGCAAGTCGGCCGAGCCGGGCTTCGATGACGTTGGCCTCAGTCGCGAAGCACATTCCTCGGACATCGAGCACGGCGGTCTGGGAGGGCCCGCGGTCCGGGTGAAGGCGCTGCTCGGTCATGGTGATGCTCGCTCTCGGTCGAATCGAGGCTACGACTGACTGCAATTGCAGGGCTGTGGGTGGAGGCACCACTTCGAGATCGACGACATCCGGTACCGGGCTCGAACGTGAACGACTTCGTGAGCGATGTCCCGGCGGGGACGTCGCCGCTCTCACCGATCTTGACGGCTTCCGGGATCTTGTCCTCCTCCACCCGTCGGCCTTCTTCGGCAACGAGGCGGCGTCGTTGGCGGTGACGATCACGACTTCGTGCTTCTCGCTGCCCTGGTTGTCGACCCTTCACGTCGACCTGACCAGCCGGGATCGTCCCCTCGAGGTTGATCTTGAACTCGGTCAGGACGAAGGTGGGCCCACCGACCCACCTCTGCTTTGCGGCTGAGACCATCCCGAGCCCGGCCCCGATCGGGAGCGCCCAGAAGTGTCGGGGGTCCGTAGCCCGAGCTCGACTCCGACGAGGCCCGTTGCTGATTCGCTTGCGAATCTCGCATGTTGATAGTCTGACATTATTGTCAGATTGTTTCCTGTGACGTGGAGCTCCTGGAGCTCCTGGAGGACTGCCCCGTATGCCGTCGTCAACACCGCCGGAGCTGAACCGGACCCTCAGTGAGGTGAAAGCGGAGCTGTTCAAGGCGCTCGCCCACCCAGCGCGGGTCCGTGCACTGGAGCTGTTGGTCGACGGCGAGTACACCGTCGGCGAACTCCAACCGCTTGTCGGGATCGAGTCCTCGCATCTGTCCCAACAGCTTGCGGTGCTGCGGCGCGCCGGGCTGGTCGCGACGCGCAAGGAAGGCTCCTCGGTCTTCTACACCCTGCGCGACCCGCTCGTCGCCGAGCTGCTTGCGGTCGCCAAGCAGCTGTTGCTGGCCTCCCTCGCCCAAACCCGAGAACTGCTGTCGGACCTCACCGCCGAAGTGAACGCCCGGTGAGGGGCGCACCCGTCGCCGTCCCCGGCCCGAACGCGTCCCCAAGCGCCTGGGCGACCCTCGTGTCGTTGCTGCCCTGCCGCGCCGACTACGCCGGGCTGTCGCGGTCGTGGCGCACTGATGTCATCGCCGGGCTCACCGTCGGCGTGGTCGCCCTGCCGCTGGCGTTGGCGTTCGGCATCACCACCGGCCTCGGCGCGGCCGCCGGTCTCACCACCGCCATCGTCGCAGGGGTTGTTGCCGGCATCTTCGGTGGCTCGAACCTGCAGGTCTCGGGCCCGACCGGCGCCATGACGGTGGTGCTGGTCCCGCTTGTCGCGCACTACGGCGCCGACGCCGTCGTGATCGTCGGCGTGCTCGCCGGTGTGCTCGTCGTGGCCGCCGGTCTGTTCCGTTTCGGGCGGGTCCTCGCCTACGTCCCGTGGCCCGTCGTCGAAGGGTTCACGCTCGGCATCGCCATGATCATCTTCCTCCAGCAAGTTCCCGCCGCGCTCGGCGTCGCCAAGCCTGATGGGGACAACACCGCCCTCGTCGCCGCCAAGGCTGTCGGCGGTTCACTCGACTCGGGTTCGATCGCCGCGCTGGGTGTCGTCGCCCTCGTCGTGGCCATCATGGTCCTCGCCCCACGGATTCACCGGGCCGTGCCGGCTTCGCTGCTCGCGGTGGTCGTCGCAACGGTGGTCGCCGCTATCGCCGGTCTGGATGTCGCGACCATCGGCGCCCTCCCCTCGACGCTGCCCACTCCGACGATCCCGACGGTGCACCTCGGCGCCGTCTCGCAATACCTCGGACCGGCGTTCGCGGTGGCGATGCTTGCCGCCATCGAGAGCCTGTTGTCGGCGAAGGTTGCCGACGGCATGGCCGACGGGCCTCGCCACAACCCAGACCGCGAGCTGTTCGGCCAAGGCCTCGCCAACATCGTCGCCCCGATCTTCGGGGGAATGCCCGCCACTGGCGCCATCGCCCGCACCGCGGTCAATGTCCGTGCCGGCGCCCGCACCCGTGTCGCGGCAATCGTCCACTCCGTCGTGCTCGTGGTGGTCGTGCTCGTCGGGTCCGGGTTGGTCGCCCGCATCCCGCTCGCTGCCCTTGCCGGGGTCCTCATGGTCACCGCGGTGCGGATGGTGGAGGTCCACAACGTGCGCTCCATCCTGCGCTCGACCCGCTCAGACGCCGCTCGTTCTCGCCCTCACCGCGGTCGCGACCGTGGTGTTCGATCTCATCGTGGCGGTCGAGATCGGCGTCGCCGCCGCGGCGGTCCTGGCGTTGCGCAACGTCGCCCGCACCACTGCGTTCACCGAGACCCCCGTGCCTTTCGAGGTCGACGACGCCGAGGAGCACGACCTGTTGCGTGAGCACATCGTCGCCTACCGCATCGACGGCGCCCTCTTCTTCGGCGCAGCCCAACGGTTCCTCACCGAACTCGCGCGAGGTCGCCGACGTCCGCGTCGTGATCCTGCGCCTCCCCGACCTCCAGGTGCTCGACGCCACCGGCGCCCAAGCCCTCGGGGAGATCGTCGCCGACCTCGAACAACGCCACATCACGGTCCTGCTGAAGGGTCCACGACCCGAACACGAACGGCTCCTGCGTGCCCTGGGAGCCCTCGACCACGTCGCGACCGAACACCACATCTTCACCGACCTCGATGACGCCATCGCCCACGCCCGCCTCCACGCCAACGGCACCCCCCACGACCCCGCCGACTGCCCAGCTGCCCCGGCCTCCTGACCACATGCCCCTCGACCCGAACCGGATCTACACCACGGCCGAACGCACCGCGTCCCGGCTCCGCTGCCCCGACTGTCGAGCCGCCCTCGCCATCAGCTGGCGACGCGCCCGCCGAGCGGGTCGGTCCGAAGATCTCTACACCATCGCCAAGACCTCCTGCCCCAACCGGTGCGACTACGACGCCGACGACATCTGAACGCTCGCCGACACCGTCTCGTGGTCAGCGGTCTCGTTGCGCCGCGGTGGAAGCGGCACGGTCTGCTGATCGGCCCCGGAAATCAGCCATCGGTACCAGTCGTGAGGCATAGACCCTTGACCTTCGACCCGGGTCGAGGCTTTACCGTGACCGTCATGGATGGCTACCCGATCTCCCAGACGGCGCGGCGCACCGGCTTCCCGCCGTCGACCTTGCGGTTCTACGAGCAGTCCGGACTGGTGCAGCCGGATCGCACCCCGTCCGGGTACCGCAGCTACGACGATCACGACCTCGAGCTCCTTGCCTTCATCGGCCGGGCCAAGGGCTTCGGGCTGTCCCTCGACGAGATCACCGACCTCGTGGGCCTGCTCGACGAGGACCGCTGTGCCCCGGTGCAGGACCGGCTCCGCGATCTCGTCGAGGCCAAGATCCGCGAAGCACAGGACCGGATCTCCGGGTTGGTCGCTTTCACCGCCGAGTTGCGACAGGTCTCGGGATCGCTCGGGATCCACACCCCCGAAGGGCCGTGCGATGAGACCTGCGGCTGTACCTCGGGCCGTGAACCGGTGACCTCATCCGACGTCGAGTTGGCCGCCAAGCCGACCGACTCCCCGTCGGTTGCCTGCACCCTTGCCCCGGACCGCATCGGTGATCGGCTGGCCGACTGGCAGGCGGCCTTGTCGGGCGCGGTGGGTCTGGATCGGATCGACGGGGGCGTGCGCTTCCAGTTCGCGACGAACGGCGGCGTCGCTGCGCTGGCCGCGCTGGCCCGCTCGGAGCAGAACTGCTGCCCGTTCTTCCGGTTCACGATGACGATCGACGCGGCCGGGGTCGCACTCGACATCACCGGACCACCCGACGCCCAACCGGTGATCCAGGCTCTGATCGGAGTCGTCGCGTGAGGGCCGGCCAGGCTGCCGGCACCGGCGGGCTCGCTGGCGCGGCGTGTGCCGCGTGCTGCGCGCCGCCCCTCATCGCCACCCTCGGCGTCACCGCCGGGCTCGCCGCCACCGCGGGCGTGTTCCTCGGCCTGGCCACCACCATCGCCGTTGTCGGGCCGACGGGGAACAGCCGGGATGGTCAGCGGTTCGAACGTGTGCCTCAGCCGCCTCGGGGTGAGCGGAGTGGCTTGTGGAACAGGGGCCCGAGGAGGCAGAAGCCGAATGCCCCGGCGGCCAGAGGGACCAGCCCGACCACTGAGAGCACCAGCCAGGCGCCCCCGAGCGCGATGCCGACGGCGATCAGGATGACTCCGGCGCTCGCTCGCAGGGCCCGTCCGGCTGTGCTCTCCATGAAGTGAAGGAATGGCATCGCGTGACCTCCGTGTTCGGCGACCCCTGCGGACCGCTCAGATACCCCATAGGGTATCTGGTGCAAGCGAGCGGGCGGGTGAGGTATTCCCGATGGGACGGACTCGCGGTGGAACGACGCGTCGGTGCGCTGCCGGAGTCAGGGGCGCACCTCGTAGTAGAGATTTGCCGGCTCATCGAAGTCGAGCACCCGGAAGCGGGTGAACCCGGCGTCGGTGGCGAACTGCGCGAGCAGCTCGGGCGGCAACCCGAGCGTCCCGAGCCCGAGCCCGCCGGGTTCGGACATCGCCGAGGACATGCAGCTCGAGATCGAGAATCCGTACATCATGGCGGCCATCGGGTTCTTCAGGTTGTCCCTGGCGCTGGCGGCCGAGCGGATGTCCTTCACGAGCCAGGTCCCGTCGGTCCTGACGGCCCGGCGGATCGCGGCGATGGTCGCGGTCGGCTCGGTCATGTCGTGCAGGCAGTCGAAGGTGAGCACGAGGTCGAACGTCGCCTCGGCCGGGAGCGCGTCGGCTCCGGCGAGGTGCAGGTCGACGTTGTCGAGCCCGGCTTCGCTCACCAGTTCGCCGGCCCGCTCGATGGCATGGCGCGAGATGTCGTAGCCATGGAACCGACTGTCGGGGAACCGCTCGGCCAAGGCGACCAGCGCGACGCCCGCACCGCATCCGACATCGGCACACGTGCCCCCGGACTCGAGCCGGTCGACCACCCCGTCGAGGGCCGGGAGGATCGTTTCCACCAGCGCCAGGCGCGACCAGGGGCCGAGCATGCGCTCGGTGCGATGGGCGCCGGCCGGCCCCTGGCGGTCGTAGGGAAGGCCGATGCCGGACTCGAAAGCGCCGGCCAGATCATCGACGAAGTCCGCGGCGGGCGGCGACCCGAATGCTCCAGCCGCGAAGAACAGGCTGTTCTCCTCGTCGGCCAGCACCGCCGCCGCCGCGTCGCTCAGCTCGAACCGGTCATCGTCGTGCCACACGAGCAGTCCAGCGGCGCCCTGTCCCCTCAGCCACTCCCGGACCCAGCGCTCGTGCAACGCCGTTCGATCCGCCAGCTCCTGTGACTCCAACGGCCCCGCTCCCCACATCGCCCGGTAGAGGCCAAGGCGGTCGCCGAGGTGGATCATCAGGGAAACCATCTCGCCTTGCTTGTACGTCCACACCTGATAGGCGAGCAGCCCGATCTCTTCGTCGGGCGCGCTCTGGGGTTCGCTCATGGACCGAGTCTGCCAGCCGCCCGAGCGCTGGCTCGATCACGCGTCGAGGCAGTCGTCGTCAGGAGTACGCCCAACCCCGCCACCGGGTGCTGTCGCTGTCGGCGGCCAGGGGTCGCAGGCAGCCGACCCAACCGCTTCCTAGGAGGGTCTGCGGGTGTCGATGAGCGCCCGGAGCTGGTCAGGCCGGGGGACCCGGCCGGAGACGACGACCTCGTCGTCGATCACGAGGGCCGGGGTGCGCATGACGCCGTAGCCGACGATCTCGACCTCGTCGGTGACGTGGTCGATGGTGGCGTCGATGCCCAGGTCCTCGAGGGCCTGGGAGGTGTTGGCTTCGAGGTTCTGGCAGTTGCGACAGCCGCTGCCGAGGATCTTGACGTCCATGGAGGGTCCTTTCACAGGATGAGGTTGAAGAGGTAGCCGATGGCGACGATGGAGGTGGCGACGACGGCGATGTAGGTGCCGATGAGGCGGGGCTTGAGGACGCGGCGCAGCAGGATCATCTCGGGCAGGGAGAGTGCGACGACCGACATCATGAACGCGAGCACGGTGCCCATCGGCAGGCCCTTGTCGTGCAGTGCTTCGACGAGCGGGGCGACACCGGCGGCGTTGGAGTAGAGGGGGACGCCGAGGCCGACGGCGATGGGAACGCCCAGGGGCCCGTTGGCGTGGGTGGCGAACCAGTCGGCCGGCATCCAGCCGTGGATGACGGCTCCGAGGCCGATGCCGACGAGCAGGTACGGCCAGATCCTCCGGACGATGGCGACGACCTCCTCACGGCCCATCTCGATGCGGTCGTCCCAGGTCAGTCCCTGGGCCGGGTCGACGAGCTTGCCGTGGAGCCGAGTCTCGAAGACGAACGGTTCGACCCACGCCTCGAGGTGGAGGCGCCCCAGGACGTAGCCGGCTCCGGTGGCGATCGCGAGTCCTGCGGCCACATAGAGCAGCGCGATCTGCCAGCCGAACAGTCCGTAGAGCATCACGACCGCGACCTCGTTGACCAGAGGTGAGGCGATGAGGAAGCTGAGGGTGACGCCGAGAGGGACCCCGGCGGCGACGAACCCGATGAAGGCCGGCACGGCGCTGCACGAGCAGAACGGGGTCACGACGCCGAGCCCTGCGGCGGCGGCGTTGCCGACACCCTCGCGGCGCCCGCCCAGCAGCGCTCTGGTCCGTTCGACGCTCATGAAGCTGCGCAGGATGGTGACGGCGAAGATGATGCCGACGAGCAGCAGCAGGATCTTGGTGGTGTCGTAGACGAAGAAGAGGATCGAGTCTCCCGCCTTCGAGTGCAGATCGACCCCGATGACGTCGCCGAGCAACCACGTCCAGAACGGCAGGTTGGCCTGGTACAGCACCGCCCACGTCAGCGCCGCAACGGCGAGTCCGCTCCAGCGGCGAAGCGCGCCATGCGGTGGGCTGGTCGCCGGCGCGGTCATCGGCCTGTTCCCGCCCGGGCAGTGGTCGTGGCGGCGCAGACCAGTCCGGCGAGCGCCTCACGCTCCAGCGTGGAGTCGATCCATCGACCCCGGCGGGTGGCCACGACGGTGCCGGCGTCGCGGAGCTCGCAGACACACCGATCTCCGCGGGCCAGCAGGCCGACGACGCCGATCCGCGTCGGATCGCCGAGCGCCCGGAAGGCCGCTGCGCTCAGTTCGAGCGATGTTGCATCGTGCACCCTCGAAGCATGGAGGGAGCCGCGCGGGACGCCCAGAGTCCAAGGACCCGAACGGCCCGGTCCGGGTCTCCAGATACCCTCAGGGGTACCATCCGGGCTGGTCCAGCAGGAGTGAGTCGTGGTCCTGATCGTTGCCGTCGTGCTCGTCGCGCTGGCCCACGTGGCGATGGTGCGGGGCTGGCCGGGGACCGCGGCAGCCCGGCGATGGTGGAGCCGGGTCCGTCCGTGGGTGGTGGCGTACGGGCGAGGGTCCCCCGCGACGTTCCTGTACCTGTTCGTGCTGAGCGTCACGACGTGGGTGTTGCTCGGCCTGACCGGCGACGTCGTGGAGTCGATCCTGCGTGAGCACAGCACCAACCTCGACCAGCTCCGGACGAACCCGGTGCGGGTGCTCATCCGCAGCGCGTTCTGGGTCGACGGCTACCTGCTGTTGGTGTGGGTGGTGCTCTTCGCCCTCGTGTTGGCTCCCGCTGAGCGCTGGCTGGGGACGGTGCGCTGGCTTTTGGTGTTCGTGGCCGGCCATGTCGGCGCGACGCTGGCCACCGCGGCAGGTCTGTGGCTTGCCATCCGCTTGAAGATCGCCCCGACCAGCCTTTCCGATGTGATCGATGTCGGCGTGAGCTACGGGTTCGCCGCGCTGGCGGCCGTGTTCACCTACCGCCTGCCCCCGCCGGGGCGCTGGCTCTGGGCTGGCGGCCTGCTCGCAGCCGCCTGCGGAGCCGCGATCATCGGTGGGACCTTCAGCGATTTCGGGCATCTCGCGGCCGTGATGATCGGCTTCGCCATGTATCCGATCACCCGATCGGCCGGCGTGGAGCGACGGTCTCACGGACCGATCTGGCGACCCGCCTCGACCCCTCCCACCGCCACCCCCGGCCAGTCCGGCTGAGGAGCAACGCCCAGCCTTCTGATACCCTACGGGGTATGAACACCTGTGCGCTCACCCGCGTGTTGTGGCCGGCCTTCGTCGTCGGCCTGCTCGTCGGGAGCCTCGCCGGAAACGACACCTGGGGATGGGTCGCCGCCGCGCTCACGGCGGGGTCGATCTCCATCGTCCAGCGGGTTCGACGGACCAACCGGTCCTGTTCGGTGCCCCAATCGGATGCCGCCGTGAGGTGACGCCGGCTCCGTGCCACTTCGATTGAACGGTGTTAAGTTCACCGCGCGGTCGTGCGTCGGCCAGGGGCAACGAGGGTGGGTGTGCTGATGCGAGATCTCCGTGCGATGTCGAGGTCCCGGGCGAGCGTCTGCGTGATCGTCGTGTCGGCAGTCCTGCTGGGTGCCTGCGGGCAGGATCAGGACGGCGCCGGATCGGGCGCATCGTCGAGTTCGTCATCTCCGGCCTCTGCGTCGCCCGGTGCTTCGAGTGCAGCTGCACCGCTCCCCGAACCGGTGCAGCAGCTCGACTTCGACGCAACCGAGTATTCCTTCAAGATCAGCCCCGATCCCTCGGCAGGGCTGAAGCCAGGATGGACGTTGGTGAGGTTCCACAACGTCGGCCTCGAACCTCATCAGGTGATGTTCGCCCGCATCAAGGATGGGGTGGACATGTCGCAGCTGGCTGCGGCGGGCGCCGGAGATTCTTCGGGTGCCGGTGCCATTGCGTTCGTCGACATGATCGGCGGAGTCAGCTACATCGGCCCAGAACACGAGACCACCGCGATGGTCAACCTGACGGAAGGCCTGGTGATGGCGATGTGCTACGTGCCGGACGCCAACGGCGTCGCCCATGCCCTCATGGGCATGACGAGTGCGCTGACCGTCTCGGCACCCACCGGCGATGTGATGCCGTCCAGGTCCGGGCCCGGTGGCGAGGAGGTGCTCGGCACCATCGAGCTGTCTGGAGACGGCTATCAGGTACCCGACGACCTGCGCGCCGGCTGGTACCACGTCGAGAACACCGACTCCGTGCTCCACGAGATGTCCTTGCTGCGCCTCGACCGATCGATCAACGCCGACCAGACCGCTGCGCTCGTGGAGGATCTGGCTGCCAACAAGACCCCGCAGGTCGGACTCGAAGCGGTCGGCGGCATGGGTGCCGTCTCCGCGGGGTTCGATGGCTACGTCCGCCTCGACCTTGCCTCGGGTGACTACCTGGCCGTGGACTTCATGCCTGACGCCGGAAGCCCTCGCCCGCACATGCTCGACGGCTACTACAGGACGTTCAGCAGGTAGCGCCGGGACCGAGGACCGTGGCGAGCTTTCGCCGGCCAGGATCGCCCTCTGGCGTCGTCCTCACCTCACGGATCAGGTGGGTCTTCGGACTGCATCGTCCGCCGGATGACTGTCCTGACTCGGCGCTCCACCACGAACCCTCCCGGGCACGGCGGCCGGTGCCCGCGGGGCGGCACCGGTCCGCGCGCCGGAGCTCACCTGTCGAGTCGCACCAGACGGCGGGCGTTGGCGTCGAGTGTTGCTGCCAGGTGTGCATCGCCGAAGCTCGGGTCAGCGGACTGGTCCCACCCGGCGAAGTTCGTGCCACCCACCAGGTGGTCCGTGCCCGAGGTGGCGATCAGCGCGACGAGTGCGTGAGGGCCACCGACGTGTGCATCCCACCAGAGGCGGGCCAGCAAGGCATCGATGGCGCCTTCCTCACGGTGGCCCGCGTCGGCCCAGGGCCTGGTCGAGGCCGCATGGCGCATCCGTTCGGCCAACCAGCTGGTGGAGCCACCTCCGTGGGAGACGCATACGTCGAGCCCCGGGTGGCGGGTCAACACGCCGCCCAGGACGAGGGTGGCCACGGCGAGCGCCTCCTCATGGGCGAACCCGAGCCAGAGATCGGCGTCGAACCGGGCCAGGCGCTCGTCTCGACGGGGGGCGTCGATGCCGCCGGGGGCGGGGTGGATGAACAGCGGGACGTCCAGGTCGACGCAGGCCTGGTAGACCGCATCGAGGGTGGGGTCGTCGAGTGGTCGGCCGAGGTCCGTCCCGATGTAGGCGCCGAGCAGGCCGAGCTCGCGTACCGCCCGGTGCAGCTCTGCGGCTGCTGCGGTTGGATCCTGCATGGGCAGCTGTGCCAGCCCGCCGAGACGATCGCGGATGGTTGGCGACGATGTCAGCCAGGCCGTCGTTGTGGCACCGGCTGAACGCGATCGCCGTCTCGGCATCGACGTGGTGGAGGAACGTCAGCGGGTTGGGGGAGAGGACCTGTAGGTCGATGCCGCGCTCGTCCATCTGCTGCAGTCGCAGCTCGACGTCCATGAAGGCGCTGTCCCGGTAGCGCACCCCGAGCAGCTCGTACCCACCGACGCGGTAGCAGGGTGGCCTGCCGGTCTCGACGTCTCCCTCGTCCAGCGTCGGGCCGTAGCGGCCGGCGGCGCCCAGGGTCTGTTCGAGCACGACGTGGGCGTGGAGGTCGATCACGTCGGGAAGACCACCGGGTAGCGGCCCCAGTAGCCCCGGCTGCTTTCAGGGTCCAGGGTTGGGGGGTCCGCCGGATCCGGACGCCCGCCCGCGTCGAGGAGGGCCCTGAGGGCGACCGGGACCAGCCCGTAGAGGTGGTCGTCACCGATGGGGTGTCCCATGGGGTCGAGACCGGCGGCGAGGTCTTGGCCGATGCACGCGTGCATGCCGAGGCCGAAGCTCAGCCCCCATGGCGCCACGCCGGGCTGCAGCGAGCGGTGCGGATCGAAGTCGCCGGCGTTCGCACCGAAGGCACCGGGGTCGCGGTTGACCGCCATCATGTCGATGGTCAAGCGCGCTCCAGCCGGGATGTGCGCCCCTTCGGGCAGGTCGATGTCGGCCAGCGCCCACCGCATGGTGACGGGGCTCGACGGTTGCAGGCGCACGGTCTCGTGCACGCATCGCTGCAGGAAGGCCAGGTCGGTGCAGGCGCGCTCGAAGTCGTCCGGTTGCTCGTCGGCCATCGCGTACACATGGTGCAGGGTCCGAACGAACGCGGTGGCGCTGGTGTGGGCACCGGCCAGCAGGAAGAAGCACGTCTCGCGGAGCAGCACGTCCGAGGGGAGGTGGAGCTCGTCGTCGTTGCGCAACAGGGTGGTCAGCACATCCCGGGGTAGGTCCGACTCGTCGGCAGACCCGTCGTCGACGGCGGCGATCAGTGCCCGACGTCGTGCGATCGACGGTGCCAGGAACTCGGTCTCGAACGCGATCAGACCCCGGGCCACCTCGTCGCGCTTCGCCTCGCGGTCGCCGGTGTAGTGCGCCAGCGTCGCCCCCTGGATGAACAGCATCAGGTACGAGTACAGGTGCAGGGTCTCGTCGCGGGTCCCCTCGGGCCGGTCGACACCGGCGGTGAAGGCGGCCAGGTTCATCATCAGCTCGTGGCTGAGCGTCACCAGCTCGGCGTGCCCGCTGGCGACGTGAGGGGCCAGCGTGCCGGCCACGATCGGGGGGAAGAGCTCCCGCTCGTACCGGCGGTGCGTGTCCTTGCGGAACAAGCGGTTCTCCAGGCGACGCCGGGCCTGATGGTCCGCACCGTGCAGGTTCACCAGCACGTCGGACATCACCACGTCGCCCTCGTCGTAGAGCGCCTGGCGCAGCTCCTTCCGGCGGAAGGCTTCGCGCGCCTGTCGATAGGTCGAGACGGTGATATCGGAGATGTCGGTCATGGGGTGGGGTCGCTCCAGGTCAGGTGCTCGGCTCGGCCGGGGTCGATGTCGGGTCCGGTCAACCAGCGGGCTGCTCGTCGTAGGACCTCGCGGTGCTCGCGCTGGGCCATCGCTGCGGGGTCGTGCCCGAGAAGGTCGGTCACGACCCGCCCCCGGCCGAGCGAGCGCGTCCACAGCACCGGATGGTCCGTTCCGCCGTGGGCGCTCGTCAGCAGCGGCACCAGGTCAGGGTCCTGGTCGAGGTAGCCGTAGACCTCGTCGATGGTCGTGAAGGCTGCGAGGCCCCTGGTGAGCGGGTGCTCCCGGCCGGCCTCGGTGGGTGAGATCAGAGCCGGTCCAATGGGCGGGTGGGACGACCGGTCCCAGTTCCAGGTGGCCCCGATGCAGGCAGCCCATCGAGGGTCGGCGTCGAAGCAGATGGCCGCCGTGTGGCACGCGAGCAGGCCGCCGCCGTCGCGCACGTGACGTTCGATGGTCTGCGCTGCGAGGTCCCCCGACGTGAACGCCCATCGGTCCCGGAGGTCGGCGTAGCGCTCGGGTCCCATCGTCCAGCGCAGCGCGTTGACGGTCACGAGGTCCCAGGAGTCCGGTCGGGAGGCAAGCGCCACGAGGGCGTCGTGAGGGTCCTCGAACACGGTCGACTGCACGCCCTCCTCGGCCAGCAGGTCGACCAGTGCCGCGCTGGTGGCATCGAAGTCGTGGACCGGACCGCCCGAGATCACGAGGTTGGTGGCCACGGCGAGTCAGGGGTTCCCGTTGGGTCCGATGGTGTCGACGGACGCGCGGCCGGGGGAGCGTGCTGATGACGCTCGAGGTGACGCCTCCGTCGACGAGCAGTTCGGTGCCACTGATGTAGGCGGCCTCGTCGGACAGCAGGAACAGGACCGCGGCGGCGACGTCCTCGGCTGCCCCCAGGCGTCCCAACGGGACGCGGCCGGCCCGCTGCCGCCGGATGTCGCCGTCGGCATAGATCGGCTCGGACATGCCGGCATCGATCAGCCCGGGGGCGACCGAGTTGCAGCGGATCTGATCGGGACCCCATTCCAGCGCCATCTGCCGGGTGAGCAGTGCGATGCCGGCCTTGGTCGCGCCGTAGGCGCCGGCGTTGGGACCGGGGGCGACCCCGTTCATGGATGTCACGGTGACCAGCGATCCTCCGGTCCGTGCGGCGATCATGCGTCGGGCGACGGCGCGGGCCGTGACGAAGGTGCCGGTCAGGTTGACATCGACGACGGCCCGCCAATCCTCGACGGTGACCGTGGCCAACGGACCGAACCGCACGATGCCCGCGTTGGCGACCAGCCCGTCGGGCGCCGACCGGCCGGTGACGTCGGCGAACCGGTCGAGCGCTCGATCGACCTCGGCCTCGACCGTCGTGTCGGCGGTGAGCGCGACGGCCCGGTCTCCGATCTCGGCGGCGGTGCGTTCGGCCGCGCCCTGGTCCCGATCGAGCACCCCGACGCGCCAGTCGGCGCCCGCGGCTGCCCTTGCGATGGCGGCGCCGAGGCCCTGGCCGGCCCCGGTGACGACGACGCTTCGAGTCATCGGCGGGCGACCTCCGAGGTCAGCAGTTCGTGGCCCACTGGCCGATCCTCTCGCCGGGCAGCGGATCGCGCTCGGGCCAGGGGCGGTCGAGGTCCACCGCACGGCCCCGGGATATGACGTGGCACAGGTTGGCGCGATCGCCGAGCACGGTGACGTCCCGTGACGGGATCGCCGCGGACCACCAGCACATCGGCGGCCGCGCCAGGAGCGATCACTCCTATCGTGCCCTCGTCCATGCGCAGTGCGCGGGCACCGTTGTAGGTGGCGCAGCGGATGGCCTCGAGCGGGGTCAGACCCATGGCCTCGACCAGCACCTCCATCTCCCGTGCGTGCCAGTGGCCGTACGGCGTGAGCGCGAACCCGCTCTCGGAGCCGGACAGGATCGGGACACCGGCATCGTGGGCCGCCCGCAACCTCGTGGCGGTGGCTTCGATCTCCCCTCGGAACAGGTCGACTTGGGTGGCGGACCCCCCGACCTTCGCGCCGTGGTCGGCCAGGTTGGCGAGGAAGGTGAAGGTCGGGGCGATGGCGCACCCCGCCTCGACCACCGCCTCGAGTGCCCGCTCGTCGATGAAGCTGGCGTGCAGGATCAGGTCCACCCCTGCCTCGGCTGCCAGACGGGTGGCCTCGGCGTTGCGGCAGTGGGCGATGGTCGGCGTATCGAGCGCGTGCGCGGTGTCGGTGACCGCTCGAAGCTCGTCGAGTGTCCACACGGTCAGCTCACCGGTGTGGTTCGGGTAGCGAGCCGGTGACGTGGATCTTGATCCAGTCGGCGCCGTACTTGATCTGTTGGCGGGTGGTGCGGACCATCTCGTCGCGGCTGCCCATGACATGTGCGTACGCCGCCCTGCCCGAGTCGGGGATCAACCGTCCGGCGGTGCCTCCGGCCGCGGTGAGCAGCGCGTTCATCCCCGCGGTCATCCTCGGCCCGTCGACGATCCCTGCCTCGATGCTGTCGCGCAGGGCAGGACCGAGGTTCCACAGGCAGTCGGCGTCGAGGAAGCCGGTGACGCCGGCCAACAGGAGCTTCTGCACGTTGAACGCGGCCAGCATCGCCGAGGTCGACTGGTCACGGTGGAAGAACAACTCGTCGTTGCTGGCCGGCTCGCCGAAGGAGATGTGGCAGTGCGCGTCGATCAGGCCGGGCATGACCGTGAGACCGGCGGCGTCGACGTGCTCGACGGTCGGGCCGGCATCGGAGGCGAGCCCACGTGCGTCGGCTCCCACCGCAACGATGACATCACCCTGGACGAAGACGTCGGTCGATGCCGAGGGCTCGTCGCCGACTCCGGAGATGACCGATCCGCCGGCGATGAGCATGCCGGCCGGACCGGTCACCACCGGTCGACCCCACGGTCGACGGGTCCGCTGGCGATCGACGCTGGATCTGGCACAGGAGCCCCCTCGACCCGTCCGGAGTTTACAGTGTTCACCACCGTACCAAAGAGGCGACCGGTGCTCGGTGCGGGCCGCAGGGCTCGCGGCACTCGGACGCCTCCAGGTGGTTTACAGTGTTCACTTGCGCGACCGGACCGTCCTCGGCAGCTCGGTCGCGCCGACAGGCACACGTGGCGGCGCAAGGGGGAACGATGGACGCCACGCTCGAACGCAACATCCGGGATCGCATCGAGTGTGGAGAAGGCCCGCACCGCGCCGCTCGCCGACGCTGTGGAGGTTCCGCTGATCCCGACGCGCTCGCTACACGGATCCGGCGTTCCACGAGCTGGAGCGGCAGCGGCTCTTCGGTCGCAGCTGGCTGTTCGTCGGTCACGTGTCGGAGTGGCCCGAGTCGGGCTCGTACCGGCTGACGACTCGCTCGGGCGCGCCCATCGTGGTGGTGCGGGGCGAGGACGACGCGCTGCGCGCCTTCTACAACGCCTGCCGCCACCGTGGTGCGCCGGTCACGCGGGACGAGTGCGGGACTGCCCGTCGGCTGACCTGCCAGTACCACTCCTGGTCCTACGGCACGGATGGCGCGCTGAAGGCGGTACCGGACTCGCGGAGCTTCGTCGATCTCGACAAGGGCTCGTTGGGACTCGTCGCAGGTGCGCTGCGAGACCTGGGACGGGTGGGTCTTCGTCAGCGAGGACGCCGACGCCGCGCCGCTGCGTCGAGTTCCTCGGCCCGATCGCGGACCAGATGGCAGAGCTCGACGGCGCCGCCATGCGAGCGGTCGGCACCCAGGTCCACCAGCTCGACTGCAACTGGAAGCTCATGGTCGACGCGTTCCTCGAGGTGTACCACGTGCGCACGGTGCACCCCGACAACGCCGCGCTCCTGTACAACGACCAGTCGGTCACCGTCTCGATGCTGCCGGACGGCCACAGCCGCTTGACCGTCGAGAAGCACGACATGTTCCGCGACTTCCCCATGGTCTCCGAAGAGCACGACAACCCTGCAGTTCCGTTGCTGTGGCGGCAGACCTCGACCTCCTTCGGCATCTTCCCCAATCTGGTGGTGCCGATGGACACCGGGGCCTTCACGTTCCTGTGCATGTGGCCCACCAGTGCCACCACCACCGACCTCGAGCTGCGGTGGTACGCGCCGGCGTGGGTCGGCGAAGAGGTCCCGCAGGAACACCTCGACCGAATGGCGCTCTTCGACACGGTGATGGCCCAGGACAAGGCCAACATGGCGCCCATCCAGGCGTCGATCTCCTCGCCCGGTGCCCGACCCTTCCAGATCGGCTGGCACGAGCGCCTCATCCATCACTTCGAGCGGGCCGTCGACCTCGCCATCGGTCCTGATGACCTTCCCCCCGGCACTGCCATGTCCGACGAGCTCGACCGATTCGTCGAGACCGCGTGACCCCTCGACCGACCCGATGACAGCGACGAAGGAGCCATGATGCAGAGATCAGCACGACCGGTTCGATGGGTGCTGGCGGTGACGCTGCTCGCCGCGGCGGTCGCCGCAGGGTGCTCCTCCAAGAGCGATGGAGCGTCCCCGTCGACATCGGGCACGGATGCCTCGAGCCCGTCGAGCGCCCTGCCCGAGGGGGCCGAGGCGCTGGTCGGCCGCTACGCCCACTTCGACGCAGTGGCGTACCAGGACCCGAACATGAAGACGCTGATCATCAGCACCGGGTTCTCCGACCTCGAGATCCGCGACGGTCAGATGTGGAACCATCAGCGCTTCTGCCACGCCGATGTCGCCACCGACCAGAACATCCAGATCACCATCTCCGACGCGGCCACCGAGCGCGATCGTGCCGATCGACACGCCGGTCGAGGTGACGGAGGTGAATGGCAAACTGCGCGTGTCTCGCCCCGCAACCCCGACGGCCATCGGCATCAAGCTCGACGATCCGGCGAACGAGAAGCTGCCGACCGACCCCAACGACCCTCGCATCATCGACGCCGACGGTGACGGGAACCCGGGCGTGACCACGAAGGTCAAGGTCAGTGATGCGCTGCAGGGCGACATCTACATCGCCCGCCGCGAGATCTTCGCCTACGACCTCACCCAGGTGAGCGCGGACCGACTGGTCGGGTCGATCACCGACCGCTCCGAGCAGTTGGTGCTGGGGGCCAGCAATCCCGTGTTCGTCTCTGCGACGCAGTGGAAGCAGATCGATGATCCCGCTCGGAACCCGGTCATCTGGCAGCGCGTCGACGCCGACTGGGACTGCGCCCGACTCGCGACGGAGCGCGCCGCGATCTTCCCGCCCGATCCCCTGGCCGACTGGTGACCGGGTTGCCGCAACGCCGGGGTCCTTCGGTGCTGGCTCTGGCAGTGGTTCTCGTCCTCGCCGCAGCCGGTTGCGGGGGAGAGAAGGAGGTCTCCGAGCCGGCGACGCCTGCTCCGACGTCGACGATCGCTCCGCTGACGGCCAGCGCGGCGTGTGCCGACGGGGCGACCCCGCGCTCGGTCGAGCAGATCGACGTCACGGTGAACGGGACCCCTCGCACGGCGCAGGTGCACCTTCCGACGACGTCATCGGGCGCTGATCCGTTGCCCGTGGTGCTCTCGTTCCACGGCGTCAACGGCAATGCGGCGGTGCAAGCGGCGACCGATGGCCTGAACGACGAGGCGGACAAGGGAGACTTCGTCGCGGTCCACCCCGAGGGGCTCGAGGTCGGCCTGAACGACCAGGTCACCGGCATCACCGGCTGGGACCCGGATGGGAGCGAGGTCGACGAGCCCGCGTTCGTCGCCGCGCTGCTCGACGAACTGGGCGCGACCGTGTGCATCGACCCTTCGAGGGTGTACGCCATCGGGATGTCGGCGGGCGGGTACATCGCGCTCGTCGTGGCCTGCGCACTCCCGGACCGCATCGCCGCGGTCGCTCCGGTGTCGGCTGCGTACCAGTCCACCGAATGCTCATCGGGCCGGGCCATGCCGATCGTGGCGTTCCACGGGCTCGACGACATCGTCGTACCGTTCGATGGCCGCAGCACCGAGCAGGCCGGGACCTTCGTCCCCGTCCTGGACGCACTCGGGGCCCAGGCGACCCGCAACGGGTGCTCCGGCGATCCTGTCGCCGAGCAGGTGACCCCCACGGTTCGGAAGCTGACCTGGACCGGATGTGCGGCGCCGACGGTGCTCTACGAACTGGCAGGCCACGGTCATGCGTGGCCCGGACACCCGATGCCGTACCCGAAGGAACTGCTGGTCGGCATCCTCGCCGGGAATGGCACCCAGCCCCCGGACCCGCTCACGATCGCCATCGGCGAGACGCCCGAGACGATGGCCGACAACGTGCTGCTCACCAACGTCGACGTCGATGCCACCGAGCTCATCTGGGAGTTCTTCTCCACCAGTCGGTGACCGAACCGATCGGCGTCCGCGCGGCCTCGCCGTCCCGCGGCGAGCTCAGAGGAGGTCGTCGCACTCCCGAGCCACCTCACGGATGGCACCGTGGAGCTCCTCGGGGACGCTGGCCATGAGCTCGTCGGTGAGCTCGTCGGAGAACCGAAGGCGCTCCCCGTCGACCAGTGCGCCGGGGGTGGGCATCCACGCCGAGTGCAGCACCATCGGGATGCACTCGCGGTTCGTTCCCTTCAACACGGCGACCGGGCCGCTGCCGACGGCGGAGGCGTCGAAGACCTCCACGCGGAAACCGTCGTCGGACAACACGGGCTGGACGACGTACCCGTCGTGCCCCCCGGGCTCTCCTCCCGCGTAGGCGCTCTGACCCTCGTTCTCGCCGCAGGCGCGCGGGGCGAAGGTCGGCGACGTGATGTGGTCACCCAGATCCGGGTACTCCCACTTGGCCTTCAGGTCCATGGATCCGCGTTCGAACGTGGCGAGGGCACCGGGGGTCGCCTCCCGGAGCTGGTCGAGGTCGATGCGGTCGGCGTAGAGGTTCGCTGCACGCTGGGAGATGTTGCCGGGGCGGCAGCCCTGGTAGGTGACGTGGTGCAGCGTGGGCTTGGTCATGCCTTCGGTCGACCAGTCCATCGCCGAGAGCTGGAGGTTGAACGTCCAGTCCTCGCGATAGATGCCGCGCTCGATGGCCTTGCCCGACTCGGGCTCGAAGAGCACCTCGACGATCGTCTCGGGTGCCATCGCCATGTTGTAGAGGCCGACAGCCGCAGGGTCGATGGGGTCGCCGTTGACATCGACATCGTCGGGCTTCAGGTAGAAGGCGAGATCCATCAGGTCCATGCCCTCCCACACGACCGAGATCCCGTCGGCATCCTCCCAGCGGGCGTAGAAGTGACCGGCCGGAGGCGACATGGACAGGGTGATCGGTGTCACCGGCGTACCCGTCGCGAGGCCTTCGAGCTGGTCCTTGCGGATCAGCCACACCGGGACCTCGTCGTCGATCGTCAGTACACGATCGCCCCCGAACAGCTCCGCCGGGTCCGGTTTGAAGTTCCCGGAGTCGGCGAGGATCAACCAGTCGCGGGTCTGGCTCACCGTGTGCGTCGAGCCGCCGAAGACGATCCCGTCGAGCGGCCAGTACCGCACGTGGGTGCCGTCCGTCGGGTCATGGCGCACCACCGCGGGACGCATCCCGAACGTGGGCTCGAACACGAAGTCGAGCTTCACTGACCACAGGCAGTTCCGCTCGGGGTCGACGACGGGGTGCGCGGACGACAGGAGGAACGGCATGACCCCCGGCATGGCCATCGAACTGCCGCCCCAGCTGTCGCGGTGGCCGACCTCGGCGACGAACTCGAGGGTCTCGGGGTCGAGCTCGATGGGACGACCGGCATCCCAGGTCGTGAAGAGGCGTCCTCCCCACGGCAGGGGTGCGGTGTTCGACGCGTTCGACGCGCCGAACGGCGACTGGTAGCCGGTGCCGCTCGTGGCGAACTGCTCGGGGTGGCGGTCCCACAGCCGCTTGCCGGGGGACTGGATGGACCGCGACTGCCAGGAGAAGCGCCCCGGGCCTGCACCCCGCGTGCCCGGCTCGAGCGCGAGGCGGCAGATCGCTCCCCAGTCGAAGATGCCGTACTCCATGGGGCTGCATCGCTGCGGTGAGGAGAAGACCATGTCGCCGCTGATGTCGGCGGGCCACGTGCCTTCGACGAGCTCGAGCTCGAAGTCCGCGTGCGGAGCGGTCGTCAGGCTGCGAGGTGTCGGCATGGTTCCTCCCGGGTTCGCAGCTCCGGCCGAGCCGCCCTTAACGGTGTTCAGCACACTAGCAGCGTCCTGAACACTGTTCACCGATGACGGTTCGGAGGGATGGCCTGCCGACCGCCGGCCCGACCGGGCCGACCGGAGGGCGATCTGGGACGAGCTCGAGCTCCCGACCTGGACCGTCAGATCGTGCGCCCCGAACCTTCCCAATAGGGGTCGCGGAGCTGGCGCTTCAGCAGCTTGCCGGTCGGGGTGCGGGGGAGATGCGCGCTCGAACTCCACGCTCCGGGGGGCCTTGTACCCGGCGAGGTGTTGGCGCACGTGCGCGATGAGCTCGGCTGCCGAGCTCATCGCCGGCATCGACACCGTCCATCAGCTCGACGACCGCCTTGACCTGCTCACCGAACTCGTCGTCGGGCACCCCGAACACCGCAGCGTCAGCGACGGCGGGGTGCGTGACCAGCACACCTTCGATCTCTGCCGGGTAGATGTTGACGCCGCCGCTGATGATCATGTCGATCTTGCGATCGGAGAGGAAGACGAACCCGTCGTCGTCGACGTAGCCGATGTCGCCGAGCGTGCCGTACCCGTCGCTCGAATGGGCCGCTGCGGTCTTCTCGGGGGCCCTGTGGTACTCGAAGTCGCTGCCCATCAGGTTCTTGAAGTAGATCTGGCCCGACGTGTTCGGGGGGCACTCGTCGCCCGTCTCGTCGACCACCCTCAGTTCGATGGTGGCCAGCGCATGGCCGATCGATCCCGGTCGCTCGAGCCATTCAGCTCCGTGGATCATGGTGAGGAAGCCACCCTCGGTGCCGCCGTAGTACTCGGTGACCTTCGGTCCCCACCAGTCGAGCATGGAGCGCTTGACCGAGGGTGGGCAGGGTGCTCCGCCGTGGTGGACGACCTCGAGCGAGGAGCCGTCGAAGTCGGCCCGGACCGTGTCGGGGAGCTTCAGCATGCGGAGGAACTGGGTGGGCACGAGGTGGACGTTGGTGACTTCGTAGCGGTCGATGAGCTCGAGCGTCTCGGCCGGATCGAATCGGTGGCGCATCACCACGGTCGACCTCCGGCCCAGCAACGGGAACATGGCGAAGACCCACTGGGCCGAGTGGTACATCGGTCCCTCGAGCAGGGTCACCCCGTCGTCCGGGAGGCCGAGCATGTCGGTGAACCCGCGCACAGATCAGCTCGAGCATGGAGATGTCACCGCCCGACGCGGTGAGCGCCGAGCGCACGCCCTTCGGGAAGCCGGTGGTGCCCGATGTGTAGAACATGGGGCCACCCCGCTCCTGACCGTTCGGCTCGGTCGGGGAGCCGGAGGCAAGCACAGACTCGTAGGCCGCGAAACCCGGGGAGTCGGGCAGTGGGACGTCACCGATGACGATGCGCACCGGGCAGGTGGGCCCCAGCCGGTCAGCGGCGCCCCGGCCCACCTCGATGAACTGATCTTCGACGATCAGCGCGTCGGCGGACGCGTCCTCGACCACGTAGACCAACTCGTCCTCCACCCAGTGCCAGTTCACCGGGACGATCACCCACCCGGCATGCGCAGCGGCGACCGTGACCTCGAAGGCCTCCCGGCGGTTGCCGCTCATGAGGGCGACGGTCGACCCGACATCGAGGCCCTGCGATCGCAGGGCATGGATGAGACGGTTGGCTCGCTGGTCGAACGAGGACCAGCTCGTCGACCCCGCTCGTCGACGATGGCTGGTTCGTCGCCCTTGAGCTCGGCGATGCGACGCAACAGATGGGTCATGCGGTCTCTCCCAGGTTTGCTGCAGTCAGGCAGGGGGCAGGTTCTAGCGCATCCGGCCGGCAGCCGACATCGGTGAAGCTGGCGCGAACTCACAGGATCATCACAGGATGAGGTGTTCGACTACGCCCAGCCATCTCGCATCGAGGAGGGCGCTCGCGGCGATCAGAGGGGACGTTCTTTGCACACCGACACGAGTTCGAGCATCGGCGCTGCGCGTCGACAGGAGCCGCCGACGCGGTCCCGATCGAGGCGCCTGCTCGGATCACCGATGCCGACCCGGAGGCCAAGCCGTCGGTCGTACGCCCTCATGGGTTGCAACGTCGCGGCGCTCGCCGTTGCGGTTCTGGTCGCCGGTTGCGGTTCCCCGGCGTCGACCACAAGCGGGTCCTCCGCCATGTCCGCCAGCAGTGGCGCGGCGACCACCTCAGTCGGGGGCACGGGGACCATCACGAACGTGTGGGTGGCCTCGACCGTTGATCCGACGAAGCTCCCCATCGGCGATTCCCGGGTATCGACGAGCGGCGCAAACATCGGCAGCCTGTACGCGTGCAGCGCCGGCAACGCCGGCGCCGGGGGAGCGTCCACCGATGGGCCGTGGCTGCGCACCCCGGCGGGAACCTGGGACTCGACCACCAAGCTCGCCGTCCAGGGAATCGTGTCGTGGCCCGCCGCGAAGTACACCGAGACGGTTACCGATGGGAAGCGGATCCTCACGACGAACGACCTGCCGGTGGACGGTCAGACCGGGACGTTCCCCATCGCGGCCGATGACCCTTCGTATGCCTACGACCGGAACCCGGGCACCATCACCGCCACGGACACGACCGTGACGCTCGACGAGAAGGGCACCGAAGCTGCCTCGCCGTCATGCACGAGCGAGGGCGCCGTGGGCATGTTGAAGAACGGCGTGTTCCTGTTCAACGCCCTCGACGGCCGTGGAGAGGACGCGGTGGCCCACGAGTCCCAGGACCTCTGCAACGGGCACCCTGCAATGACGACGTACCACTACCACGACGTCCCCTCCTGCATCCGCGACGCCACCTCCGGTTCGTCGACGGTGGTCGGATGGGCCTATGACGGATTCCCCATCGTGGTGGAACGCGACGCGAGCGGCGCGTTGCCCTCCGACGCCGATCTCGACCAATGCCACGGCCGCACGTCGCCGATCCTTCTCGACGGCTCCGTCGTCACTGAATACCACTACTCGGTGACGTTGGAGTTTCCCTACACCATCGGGTGCTGGACGGGCACGCCAGCGACGGGCACGACCTCCGGCCCCGCAGCGGGCCCCACCGGCGGCCCCCCTCCCGGCGGCTGACCGTCGGGCGAACGCAGCGCATCGTCCGCCACCAGCGCAGGCAGGTGCAACACTTGGCGCCCGGATGGGCGCGACCCGGACCTGCGAGGTCGGCGTGTTCGACCAGCTGCTGGCCTCCGGCTACGCAGACGGTCGAGCTGACGGGGGCGCCAACTGTTGGCAGATTGACGAACCGGAGGAGAACGGCATGACGACGACGGAGCTTTGGGGATCGATTCAGGGGCAACCGATCCGGTTCCCGATGGATGTCGATGCGTTCAACGCCGCCACGATGGGGTTCAGCGTTCCCGCCGCGGCGGCTCGCGCCCTTCTGCCCGGCCACGCGTTCGAGATCATCGAGATCGCACCAGGCATCGCCCAGTTCATCGTCAGCCTCTGCGACTACCGAGAGAATCCGTGGGGTGACTACAACGAGGTGAACCTCGGGTTCCTGGCCCGCCCCTCGGGGGCGGGCGCCGAGGTCATCGGGTCGTTCATCTATCGGATGCCCGTCGACCAGGCCTTCACCTGCGAAGCCGGCAACCGGGTGATGGGTTTTCCGAAGACCGTGATGCGGATCGATGCCGACTACACCGACGAGCATGTGACCTTCCAGCTGTGGGACGAGAGCGCTCTCGTGTTGGGAGTGAAGGTCCGTCGAGTGGCGTCGGAGGGGCCGGCCGTTCGGGTCGAGTCGTCGAGCTACTCCTACCTCGACGGCGTGGCGTATGCGACGCCCCTCTCGATCGACCTGTCGTCCAGCGCCGTCGATCCCGCGAGGTCGAGCTCACCGTCGGCACCGGGCCGATCGCCGACGAGCTGCGGTCGCTCGGGCTGCCGACCGTCCCGGACTTCTGCAACTGGGGTGAGGGCCTCACCGCGACGTTCGAGCTCGGTAGGCGATTGTGAGCCACCTTCCCCCGAACCACCTCGAGGGTCGAACGATCATCGTGACCGGGGCAGCGGGCGGTTTCGGGCGACTGCTCTCCGAGAAGACCGCGGCGCTCGGCGCCAACGTCGGAGCATGCGACGTGGACGCCGACGGGCTCGCCGACCTCGACGGCGACCAGACCGAGATCGGCACCGTCGACGTGACCGACCTCGCCGAGATGCGTGCGTTCGCCGACAGGGTCGCGAGCCGATTCGGTGCCATCGACGTCATGGTCAACAACGCGGGCGTGATGCCGTTGGCGTTCTACGCCGACCATGAAGCGGCGGCCGACGCGTGGAGCCGCTGCATCGACATCAACATCAAAGGCGTGCTCAACGGCATCATCGCCGTGTATGACCAGATGATCAGCCAAGGCCGGGGCCAGGTGGTCAACATCTCCTCGGTCTTCGGCAACTACCCCGTTGCCGGAGCCGCCGTCTACGGCGCGACGAAAGCCGCGGTCAACGTCTTGTCAGAGTCGTTGCGCCAAGAGTCTCTCGGCCGGATCAAGGTCACGACCATCCGTCCGACCGGCGTGCCCGGGACCGGCCTGGCCGGGGGCATCGTGAACCCCGAGGCCGTCGACCCGGTCCTCGGCGCCAACCGGGACCGGTTCTACGACAAGCTGGCCCAGGTCTTCGGCGAGAACCCACCGGCCCATCTCACCAGCCAGGACAGCATCCAGTACGCCGCTCTCGCCCCGGACCTGCTCGCCGACCAGGTCGTCTACGCGATCAATCAACCGTGGGGTGTCAGCATCAGCGACATCACCATCCGAGCCAGCAACGACGACTACCTCATCTGACGGTTCGGTCAGCCAGGAAGAGGGAACCCAATGAGCACCGACGTTCCCAGAATCGAAGGTCTGACGCACACGATCGTGCACCCGGGTGGTGCCAACGATGTGCCCTGGATCAAGGTGCGAAGCCAACGCAACCCCGACGGGAGCGAATCCCACGTGTGGGAGCGCTGGGTCGCCTTCTCGGTCGACCCGCTGTACCTGGCGCTGTTCGCCAGGTGGGACCCGGGGATGATCGTGCGACGCCATGGGCATCACAGTCCCCACACGCTCACCGTGCTGGCCGGTGACCTGATCTGTGGCGGCGAGGCGTGCGGTGTCGGCACCCATGTCGAGCTCCCCCTCGGTGCCTCGTTCGGGCCCTTCGTCGCGGGGCCTGAGGGCGTCGAGCTCTACGAGGTGATGATGGGCGATCCGCGGTCGTGGAGCGACGAGCCGGAGGCCATGCAACAGATCCTCGCTGCCCGCCGGGTGGAGCAGCTGCCGGATCCGCCGATCGAGCTCCCTGCGGGGCTCGAGGACCTGCGCGGGGTGTTCAATGCGGGAGCCGCAACAGACTAGGAGTCGACGATCGGTCGGCCTCGTCCCGGGGCCGACCGGATGCACGATCGGGTCGGGGAGGCCGATCACGTCAGCTTTGTCAGTCCTTGAAGTCCGGGGGACGACCTTCCTTGCGGGCGCGTACTGCCTCTTCGAAGTTCTGGGTGGTGAGCCGGACGAACAGTTGGGTGTGGGTCTCCATCTCGATGGCGGCCCGGAGGCTGCCCATCTCGAGTCCGGCCCACATGGTGCGCTTGGTCAACGCGGTGCCCTGGGTGCTCCATCCGTTGATCTGGTCGGCGAGGTCGAGGGCCTCGCGGAGCAGTTCGTCGTCGGGTACGACGCGCGACACCAGGCCCATTGCCGCGGCCTCGTGCGCGTCGACGTCGCGGCCCGACAGCATGATCTCGAAGGCGCGGGACGAGCCGATGGCGCGGGGGAGAAGGAAGCTCAGTCCGAGCTCGGTGGCGGTCAGGCCGTTGTTGATGCCGGCGGCGCGGAAGTAGGCGGACTCGCCGGCGAGACGGATGTCGGCGCCGAGGGTGAGGCACATGCCGCCGCCGATCGCGGCCCCGTTGATGGCGCAGATGACGGGCTGGGGCATCCGCTGCATGGCGGGGACGAGGTCGGCGAGCAGCGACATGGCGCGGGTGGCGATGTGGGTGAGGGTGAGCCCGTCGATGTTGGGGGGAACGCCGCCGTCACTGCTGGTGTCGGCCCCTGCGCAGAATCCCCGGCCGTTGCCGGTGAGGATCACGCAGGTGGTGTCGTTGTCGGCGGCCACCTTCTCGAAGGCCTCGTGCAACGGCACCATCAGCTGGAACGCCATCGAGTTCATGCGCTCGGGTCGGTTCAGCGTGATCACCGTGGTGTGGGGACGAGGTGTGTCGATCAGGACGAGGTCTTCGGTGTCGTTGGTCACTGTGAGGCATACTAGTCAATGTGCCCAATAGCCGGTGGCCTCGACACGGTGACGAGCAACTCGCGATCGACGAGTTGCTCGACGCTGCGGGCCGCGCCTTCGCCGAGCTGGGCGTGTCGCGGGCCACGATGGTCGACGTGGCCCGGACCGCGGGCTGCTCGAGGGCCACGCTCTACCGGTACTTCCCGAACCAGGAGTCCCTGCATCTGGCGTTCGTGCATCGCGCCACGTTGCGGATCGCCGTGCAGCTCGCGGCCGACCGCGATGCGGGTGCACCCGACACGCTCGCCGATCGGATCCTCTCGGGGATCGCCGAGGTGCGGGCCGATCCGTTGTTGGCCGTCTGGTTCGAGCCGCAGAACATGGCGGTGCCGATGGCGGTGAGCCAGAGCTCCGACCTGCTCCAGTCGCTGTCGGTCGGCCTCATCGATCAGAACGACGGCCTGCCGCTCGACCGTCGCGACCTCGAACGACGCGCCGGATGGCTGTTGCGATCGATCGTGTCGTTGCTCGCGCAGCCCGGCGCCGACGCCGAGACCGAGCGGTACATGGTCGAGCACTTCGTCATCCCCGTGTTGATGCCCTCGCGCGTTCCGACCGAGGCGCGCAGAGGTTCATTGCTCCCGAGGTAGGTCGACGCCGACCGGTACCATCACCGACTTGGCGAACGAGGGCCGAGATCAGCGAGGAAGCGACGACGACCGCCGGACTCTTCTTCCCGGTCGCCGCCTGGCCGATGGTGATCGCCGCCGCAGTGATCGGAGGGACGGCCGGCAGACTCGTGGGCTCTCGCGTCTGACATGGGCATCGCGAACATCTTGGCGAACCCGTTCCCATCCAACTGGTCCCACCTCGCCTCTCGGGTTCAGACTTCCTTGGGGAACGACAACACGATGGCGACGGCGACGACGAGCAGTGTGGTGCCGACGCCGAGCAGGAGGACCCGGGCGCGGAAGGTGTCCATCTTCGAGCTGATGCCCGCGAAGAACAGCACGGTGGCGAAGACGATGGTCATGAGGACGTAGTTGTCGGATCGCTGGTTGGCCCGCCGCGCGATGCCAGCCTGATCCTCTGCCTGCCGCTCCAGGCGCTCGGCCTCGACCGATGCCGACACCGTGTACTCCGGCATGGCGAACGGGGTAGCAGGTGCATCGGCGTTGATCCGCGGGTGGGTCGCGACCCAGGCGTCGACGGCCACCGCGAACTCTGGTCTGAACCGTTGGTAGAGAAAGCCGGACAACTCGTTGGGGTCGGGGACATACGTCGCGTTCGGATCGACCGGCTGCGCGAGCAGACCCTCCTGCTCGGCCGCCTGCAGCCACTGCGTGAAGGTGATCACATCGACCGTGGTCTCCTGGCCGGCCAAGGTGGACGCCTTTGTCGACTCGACCCGGCTGGCGCTGGCCTGGCTGTAGCTGTTGGCCTGTACGCCGCTCCACTTGGCCGCCTGGAATCCGGTCCACGCAGCGAGCACCGCAGCGACCGACAGGAGTATGGCCTCGAAGAGCTCGAACCGCCGATCGAGGCGATGGCTCTCCGCCCGCTTCTCCTCCGCGACCTCGAGATCGCTCAGGCGAAGCTCTTGCCCGGAGTCATCGTCGTCACCACCGGTGGCAGAAGACATCTGCGGAACCTCTCACGTTCGAGTTGGCTACGAGTTCCACGCCGTCACGTTCGGTCAGGGACGACATGCGCCGTGACGAGCGCCAGTGTGAAGAAGAACAGGCCGGAGGTGAAGAAGTCGACAAAGCTGTGGCCCTTTCGTCCCGCCACCCTGAAGGCCAGAAGGCCAGAAGGCGATGGCAATCCAGATGATCAGGCCGATCGGCGCGAGTCCAATCCAAGACCCAAAGGCCCGGACGCAACTCGTGGCCTCGAAGATGGACCTCGTTTCGTTCGTGGGTTTCAGGCCGGCCGACATCGTCGGTGAGGGCGAGGGCGCCGATGGCGCCGATGGCACACTGGTCCACGATGTCGCGACGTGGTGTGTTCCGGTGCCTCATGGCAGCCGTCCTGTTCGGTGCGGCCGCGCCGGCGGCGTCGGTGCTCGCCGGTGAGATGCCGACGCTCGTGCTCGCGGGACTCCTGTACCTCGGCGCCGCGCTGGCCGTGCTCCCATCCGTCGCTCGCCATCGCCCCGACCGGCGCAGCCTTCGAGCGGGATGGCGGCCGCTCGCGGTCGCTGTCGTGTTCGGCGGGGCGCTCGGCCCTGTGCTCCTCGTCGCCGGCCTTGCGCGCATCCCGGCCGCCACCGGGTCGCTGCTGTTGAACTTCGAGCTCGTCGCCACGCTGACGGTCGCCGCGGTGGTGTTCCGTGAGCACCTCGGGCGGCGACTCCTCGTCTCCGCCGGTCTCATCGGCGTGGCCGGAGTCCTGCTGGTGTGGCAGCCCGGCGTCGCCTTCGACGTCGGGGGCCTGCTCATCATCGGTGCGTGCGTGTGCTGGGGGATCGACAACGGCGTCACCGCCCGCATCGATCAACTGAGCCCCGAACAGATCACCTTCACCAAGGGAGCGGTCGCCGGAGCCGTCAACGTCATCCTCGGCCTGGTCGTGGCATCGGTGGCCGGCATCGAGCTCCGACAGATCCTCGCAGCGCTGGCGATCGGAGCGCTCGGCTATGGCGCGTCGATCACCCTGTGGGTCAAAGGCGCCCGGGACCTCGGCGCCGCACGCGGTCAGGTCCTCTTCGCGACCGCCCCCTTCATCGGCGCTGTCCTGTCCTGGACCGTGCTCCACGAAGCGATCTTCCTCGTCCAGATCCTCGCGGTGCCTCTCGCCGCGGCGGGGGTCGCTCTGTCACTTCGGACCAGCCACGAACACACCCACCGCCATGCGCCGCTGGACCACGAACACGAGCACAGCCACGACGACGATCACCACGACCACGTCCACGCCGGAGTGGTCGCCGGCCGGCACACCCATCGTCACCACCACGACCATGTCGAGCACGTGCACGACCACGTCCCCGACCTCCACCACGGCCATGTCCATTGACTCCGTCCTTCGTGCAGCCAACGCTGCGGCACCACGTCGCCACCGCCCCGGGCGATTCCGGCGCATCCGGGCGACGCAGCCGACCATCCTCGACGTCGGGGAGTACCTGCGACACGAAAGGCGGACGTGATGGGGGAAGCGCACGACACGTATGTGGATTGGTTGCAGGCCGAGAACCGGGCGCTCGCCGACGCGGCTCGTCTCGGGTTGCAGGTGCCCGTGCCGAGCTGTCCAGGGTGGTCGGTCGAAGACCTCGTGGTGCATCACGCGTCCTTCCAGATCTGGATCACCGAGCTCATCGTCGAGCGGGCCCAGGAGCCGGTCGCACCGTCCGCGCGGCGGCCGCCCGGCGGGACCGGCGTGCTCGAGTGGTATGCCTCGGTCGGCGATCGGTTCGTCGAGACGCTGCGTCGCACGGATCCGGCAACCCCGGTCTGGGCGGTGACCGGTGAACAACGAGCGGGCGCGTGGGCGCGGAGGCAAGCATCGGAAACCTCCGTCCACCGATGGGACGCGCAGAACGCGCACGCGATGGGTCGACCGATCGAGCACGCCCAGGACTATCTGGAAGAGATGTTCACCCTGCTGCTCCCGAACCTGATCGGCTCCTTCGGTGCGCCGCTTCCCTCGGGTGCACTGACGCTACGGAGCACCGACGATCGGTGTTCATGGACGGTGCAGCCGACAGCAACGACCATCGAAGTGGTCGCCGAGGGCGATGCCGCCGACGCGTCGCTCACCGGCTCGACCTCCGACCTCTTCCTTGCGATCTGGGGCCGCTCCGGTGACGCTCGGCTCCAGGGTGACGGGTCGGTGCTCGAACAGTGGCGCGCCGCCCTCGCCGGTAGCTGACGGATCTCGGTCCCGTCGGATCAACAGCCGAGCGGTCCGGGCGAGGACTCGGCTCGTCACGGACGCGCGGCCATCCTGGAGCGGTCCGGCCTCCGTAGAGAGAGCGTGCCGGATCGCTCTCGACGGCCGGTCGGGACAGGAACGATGGAAGGTCGGCCTCGACGGCGCCGGGCTCTCACCTGTGGTGCGCGTGGACGGGGCCCGCGCGTACGTGATGGATGCCTCGTCCATGCTTCGAGCGATCAGCTTGGTGCCGAGCGACGCGGGCACGGTCCTGTGGTCGACGGACCTCGGACCGGGACCGTCCTACGGCAGCCCGGCACTCGGCGCTGAAGGGACGATCTACACCGCGTCCGGGGATGACCTCGTGGCGGTCGCCGACTCGGGTGGATCGGGCGAGGTGCGCTGGCGCTTCGCTACCGGCGATCTCGTCGAGGTTTCGCCCACGGTCGCCACCGACGGGACGATCGTGGTCGGGAGCAACGACGGATACCGCGCCGGTGATCGACGCGGCGCAGAACGTGTACTTCGGGACCGACGACGGTCACGTCTGCGGCTTCGCCCGGTCGGGCACACCCCTGCTCGACATCGACACCGGGTCGTCGGCCTCCTGCAGTCGCTCAGGTTCCATCTTCCGCCGGCCCGCTGTCGGTACGCTGCTGCGATGTTGGACACGAACCGCCAGATCATCCTGCGCCGCCGCCCGGTCGGGTTGTTGTCGGAGGGCGACACGGAGATGGTCGAGTCGCCAATGCCCGAGCTGGCGGAGGGCGAGGCCCTGGCCCGGAACCTCTACCTCGGCGTCGAGGCCGCCATGCGCAACTGGCTGGTCGGCGCCGAGGGTGGCTACATGGAGCCCGTGGCGATCGGTGACGTCGTCAAGGGCTCGTCGGTCAGCGAGATCGTCGAGAGTCGCTGCGACGCCTACGAGGTCGGCGACATCGTGACCTCGTTGGGCAACTGGCAGGACTTCAGTGTGTGCCGGGACGACTTCTTCACCACCAAGGTCGCAAAGGGTGTGGATCCTCGTCGGTACGTCTCGCTCTACTCGTCTGCAGGCGTCACCGCGGTGCTCGGCATGGAGATCGGAGCGCCGAGGGAAGGCGACACCGTCGTCGTCAGCGCCGCGGCCGGCGGCACGGGCAGCGTCGCCGGCCAGGTCGCTCGCATCATGGGCGCCGGTCGCGTCGTCGGCATCGCCGGCTCGGACGAGAAGTGCCGGGTCGCGGTCGAGGAGTTCGGCTTCGACTCGTGCATCAACTACAAGGCGGGCGACCTGAAGGCACAGCTCAAGGAGCAGTGCCCTGCCCGGATCGACGTGTACTTCGACAACGTCGGCGGCGACGTCCTCGACGTCGCGCTGGGCGGCATCAACCAGGGCGCGCGGGTCGTGCTGTGCGGCGCCATCGCGTCCTACCTCACCGGCAAGCTGCCCGGGCCGGCGAACTACACGAACCTGATGAGCCGGGAAGCGACCATGACCGGGTTCGTCACCTTCAACCACTGGCACCGCTTCGCCGAGGTGTTCGACATGCTCCGAGGCTGGGTCGACGAGGGGCGGATCCACGTTCGCGAGAACGTCTTCGACGGCCTCGAACGTTGCCCCGACGCTCTCAACGCGCTCTTCACCGGGGCCAACATCGGCAAGACGATGGTGAAGCCGTAGCCAGGACGGTTCGGGGTACGCGTACTGACCGCAGTCGAGTGCCCGGACCTCACCCGGTGCGCCTCGTCGAAGGCTCGGGCCAATCGACGCAGGACCTCCCACCCGAATCGTCCCGGCCGTCTGCACACGTTCACGAACGCGACCGCACCATCCACCCTGCCTGTCCGCCCCGTAGACGGTCGAGAGCGCACGACCCGCCGTCGATGGAGGTTCCGCCCGTGAAGCTGATGAAGGGTGCGCTCCTCGCGTGCGCCGTGATGCTGGTAGCTGCCGCGTGCGGATCCAGCTCGGGCACCTCGACCGGCGCCGCTCCGACCGCCGCAGCCGGAGACGCGGCGTCGTCTGCTTCGTTCATGGATCTCCCGCTGGTCGACGCCAGGACCGGCGCCACGTTCACCTTGGCCGACTTCAAGGGCAAACCGCTGTATGTCGAGAACTTCGCCACCTGGTGCTCGAACTGCCGCCAGCAGCTCGGCAACGTCCAGGACGTCGCCGCCGCGAACGGGGGCTTCGCGACGTTCGTGTCACTGAGCGTCGAGACCGACCTGGCGGCGAGCGACGTCGGCAGCTATGCCGACAGGCAGAAGTTCGACGACATCCGATTCGCGGTGATGACCCCTCAGATGCTGGCGGCGATGAATTCGGCATTCGGCACCACTGCGCTCAATCCGCCCTCGACGCCCCACTTCTACGTCACCGCGGGCGGCCAGATCGGCGAGCTCGCGACCGGGTTCGAGCCACCCTCGGAGATCGAGGCCCAGCTCACGACGGCCGCCTCGAACTGACCCAGGCCGCCGGGACGGGAAACCACCGACGTGCAGCACTACTTCGAGGCGTTCCTCCTGGGGAACGCGGCCATCCTCGGCAACGTGTGCATGCTGCCTCTGTACCCGGGTCTGTTCGCCATGATCGCCGGCAGAGCCGGATCCGGCGAGACCTCCCGGGCGACGAAGTGGCTCGGCTGCGTCGTCCTGGCCGGCGTCCTGACCGCCATGATCGCCCTCGGCCTGGTGTTCCGGACCCTGCGCGCCTCGTTCGCCGACGTGCTACCGGTCGCGCTTCCCGTCCTGTACGGGCTCGTCTTCCTGCTCGGGGTCGCCATGCTGATGGACCGCAACCCCTTCGCTCGCATGGCCACCACCCAGGCTCGGGTCTTTCGAAGCCCGATCGCCACCGCCTACGGATACGGGCTGCTCCTCGGTCCGATGACCCTTCCGTGCACCGGACCGCTCATCATCAGCGTCTTCGCCATCGGCAGCATCAGCGGCACCGCCGCGCTGGCCGACGGACTTGCCTACTTCCTTGCGTTCGGCCTCGGGTTCGGCTGGCCCCTCATCGTTCTCCCGTTCCTCGCCGCCCCCGTGCAACAGCGCTTCACCGGGTTCCTCACCCGACACCACCGCACCATCGCCGTGGTCTCCGGCCTGCTGCTCATCGCCGTAGCCGTCGTGGGTCTCACCGCCGACATCCTCCCCAACTACACCTGACCCACGACCTGTCGGCCATCAGCGCGCACCTGTGGTGAACACTGTTAACCTACAGGTCACGAGACCGTACTCCTGGACCTCTGCACGGGGAGCACCCCATGAACGCACCAGTCACCCTCGTCGGAAACGTCACCAACCAGGAGCACCAGCCCGACCTCGAGGGCAACTTGTTCCCTGTCGCCGCGGAGATCGACGTGGCCTCGTTGGAGATCACGGGTCACCTCCCGGGCGGACTGCGCGGCGCGTTCATCCGCAACGGTCCGAACCCACTGTTCCAGCCGATGGGTCGCTACCACATGTTCGACGGCGACGGGATGCTGCACGGGGTCACCTTCGAGAGCAGCCGAGCGTCCTACCGCAACCGTTGGATCCGTTCTCGTGGGTTGTGTGCCGAGTCCAGCCTCGGTCGGGCCGTCTATCCGGGCCTGAGCGAGGTGATGGACTTCCCCGACGCCTCGCTGGTGGGCGATGCCGGCCCTGTGAAGAACCCGGCCAACACCCACATCGTCCGTCACGCCGGCAGGTACCTCGCGCTGTGGGAGGGAGGGCTACCGACGGAGGTCACCGCCACGCTCGACACGGTCGGCGAGTACGACTTCGACGGGAAGCTCAGGGGCTCGATGACCGCCCATCCTCGACTCGATCCGCGCACCGGCGAGATGTTCTTCTTCGGCTACTCGGTGTTCGAGCCACTCATCCGCTACCACGTCGTCGACGCGAAGGGGGACCTCGTGCACAGCGTGGCGCTCGACGTGCCGGCGCCGGTGATGATGCACGACTTCGTCATCACCGAACGCCACGCGATCTTCCTCGACTCACCGATCGTCTTCGACATCGCCAACCTGGGGAAGGGTCCGATGGTGCAGTGGCGCCCGGACAACGGCACCCGGATCGGGGTCCTACCCAGGCTCGGTACGGCCGATGACGTGCGCTGGTTCGACATCGATCCAGGGCACGTGCAGCACTTCTGGAACGGCTGGGTGGACGGTGACCGGATCGAGTTCTCCGGCACCCGGTTCGAGCACCCTGACTTCGGGATCGACGCGTCGGCTGCACTCGACGAGTCGACCGTCGACAACACCCCGCCCTATCCGGCGCGGTTCTGGGTGGACCTTTCCGCCGACAAGGCTGGTTGGGAGCAGACCGACGACCTCGGTGGCGATTTCGCCCGGTTCAACGACGAGTTCGATGGCGTGCGTTCGCGCTACCACTACATGTCCGCGGCCGTCGCCCCCGCTCGTCGGCTCGGAGACTTCGACAGCATCGTGAGATACGACGATGCCACCGGCGAGCGCCAGATCTGGAACGCCGGGCCGACTGGTCATGTCGGCGAGAGCGTGTTCGCACCCGATCCGCAGGGACACGCCGAGGACGACGGCTGGCTGGTCAACGCCGTCTACGACTCGGCCACCGAACGCACCGACATCTGTGTGCTCGAGGCGAACGACGTGGCGGCCGGTCCCATCGCCCGGGTGCACCTGACGCAACGCATGCCGTTCGGCTTCCATGCCAACTGGTTCGCCACGGACTGACCATCCGGTGAGAGTTGGTCAGGTGAGCGCGTCGCATCCCGGAGCGACTTCACGGGTGGCACCGTGGAGCCATCGGGGACGCCGGCCATGAGCTCGACCCGGCCAGGGGAGCAAGGTTCAGGTCGAGGGCTGAGGCGGGCCTGAGCGCTGCGGCCCTCGGATGATCTTGGTGCCCTCGAGGGTGCCGGCGTCGCGCCAGCGCTCGAGGTGCGCCGCGTAGTCCATGAGCGGGCCGGGAAAGACGGCGCTGCGGGCGGCGAGCATCGTGCGCGCCCCCTCGCTGTTCCCGTAGCTCGGTGTGCACCCGCGGTTGTACCGGGCCAGCGGGCCCGACGCCTCCCACAGGATGTTGAGCCACTCGTCCTCGGCCTCGGGAGTGGCCTCGATGGACGCGATGCCCTCCTGCAGGCAGTGGTCGATCAGCCAGGTGATGTGGGCCGTCGACTCCGAGAGGAAGTGGACGAAGTTCAGGCCGAAGCCGGCCTGGATGAAGCTGACGACGAAGAAGTTCGGGAACTCGGCGGTCAGGACGCCGTGCAGCGAATGGGTGCCGTCGTGCCAGCGCTCGCTCAGGTGCACCCCGCCCCGGCCGACCGGGTCGAACCCGAGCCGACCGACGAGGCCGGTCGTGATCTCGAACCCCGACGCGAACACGAGCAGGTCGAGCGGGTACTCGATGTCGTCCACGATCGGCCCGGCCGGGGACATCTCGCGCACCCCGCGGCCGTCGGTGTCCACCAGGTGCACGTTCGGCTCGTTGAACGACTCGAGGTACTCGTCGTGGAAGCAGATGCGCTTGCAGTGCTTGCCATACCAGGGCTTGAGCTTCTCGGCGGTCTCGGGATCGTCGATGACGTCGTCGATCCGTCGCCGGAAGCCCTGCATGATCTCGAAGTCGATGGCCTCGAGGTCGGCCCGCTCCTCGTCCGAGGCAGGCTCCCGCTGCGTGTCCTCGCGCAGCGCCTGTCCCCAGCCGTCGGCGACGAGGTCGCGATCGGGCTTGTTGCCGGTCACGACTTGGGTGAAGTTGCGGGTGCGCTCAGCCTGCCAGCCCGGAGGGAGCGAGCGGAACCAGGTCTCGTCGATCGGCTGCTGGGCGCGCACCCCGACGGCCGACGGCGTCCGCTGGAAGACGTAGACCTCCTTGGCCGACCGGGCGAGCTGCGGTACGACCTGCACCGATGTCGCGCCCGTGCCGATGATTCCGACGACCTTGTCGGAGAGATGGTCCATCGGTTCGGTCGCGCTGCCGCCGGTGTAGTCGTAGTCCCAGCGCGACGTGTGGAACGACTTTCCGGCGAAGCGGTCGATGCCGTCGATGCCGGGCAGCTTGGCCTTGTGCATCAGACCACCGGCCGAGACGAAGAACTGCGTGCGGATCCGGTCGCCCCGTTGGGTTGTCAGGTCCCAGCGGTGTGCGTCGTCGTCCCAGGTCAGCGACCCGACCTCGGTCTGGAACAGTGCATGGTCGTAGAGCCCGAAGTGCCGCGCCAGGAGCTGGCAGTAGCCGAAGATCTCGGTGGCGCTGGCGTACTTCTCGGTCGGCATGTAGCCGGTCTCCTCCAGCAGTGGGAGGTAGATGGTGGCGTCCACGTCGCACATGCAGCCCGGGTAGCGGTTCCAGTACCAGGTGCCGCCGAAGTCGGCCGCCTTGTCGACGATGCGGAAGCTGGTGATGCCTCGCTTGACGAGGTTGATGCCGGTGAGCATCCCGGCCCAGCCGCCGCCGAGGACCACGACCTCGACGTCCTCGGTCACCGGGTCGCGGGCGAAGTCCGGGTCCGCCCAGGGGTCCCGGTCGAGGTGGTGTTCGCGAAGGCTCTCGTACTGGGCGAGTCCCTCGTCCCGCAGCCGCTTGGCGCGCTCGGTCTCGTAGCGGGCCTTCGCCGCTTCGATCGATGACGGGTCGGGGCGGGTCATGTCGTGTCTCCGGAGCAGGGGGCCGTTCGGCGGCCCCGGACGCGCTTCCTGACGGGGCGTCAGGTCTGGCCGGTCACCCTACGGCCTCGTACCGGTCGGGGGGAATCCGGCCTCGTGAGGTCGCGCCCTGCGATCACCTGCTGAGCGTGGCGATCATGTCCTCGATCAACAGGTGGAGGAGGGCCTGCGTGTCGTCCCCGAGCCAGCAGGGTTCGACCGTCGAGGGGCCTCGGTGCTGACGACCTAACCTGCCAGCGGCCGCTCTGAAGGACCAACCCCGCGGTCTCTGGAAGCGTCGTCTCCCGAAGGGTCCCTGTCGGATGCCGTCTTCGTCGTTGACCGCCGCACGAGCTGGAGAGCTCGCCGCCCGAGAGGCCGGCGAGGCGCACGACTCGTTCGACGTGCTGGCCGCGCTGATCGACGGGACTCGGCCATGACGATCTTCGCGGGCACGCCATCCGACGAGGTGGCGGGGGTGCTCGCCACCGGGCGAGGCGACGTGACGACGGTGTTCGTCTCGTTGTCCGGGCGTGATCCCGACGGGCGAGACGCGGCGTACATCCGTTGGCACACGCTCGACCATCGGCCGGAACAGCATCGCCTGGCCGGGATGCGGGGATCGCTGCGGCTCGTGTCCACGCCGGAGTGTCGGGCGGCGCGTGCGTCGAGCACAGATCGCTACGACGCCACCGACCACGTCATGACGTACCTGTTCGCGGACCCGGCCGCGATCGAACCGTTCATGGCACTCGGCGGCGCGTTGGGCGCCGCGGGGCGCATGCCGCACCGGCTCCCCAGCATCGAGATCGACACGTTCGCCCTGGCCGGGGTGGTCGCGGCCCCGCGGGTGGTGGCCGGCGCTGATGTCATCCCGTGGCGCCCGTCGATCGGCGTCTACCTGCTGCTCGAGCACGGCGCTGCCTCGGCCGACGGGTTGCGTGATGTGGATGGTGTCGCCGGCGTGTGGTGGGCGACGTGTTCGTCGGACGAAGGGACGGTGAAGCAGGTGACGTACTGCTTCCTCGATGACGACCCGATCGCGGTGGCCGAACGGCTCCGGCCGGTCGTGCACCGGCGTTGGGGCGATGACGGCGAGGTGGTCCCGTTGTTGGCGGCACCGTTCTTCTCGGTCGTGCCGTACGAGTGGGACCGGTACCTCCCGTGAGCAGCGGCCTGCAGCTCTCGGTGTCGACGCCGGTGGTGACGATGCTCCCGGGAGCGCATGCGACGTGGGAGGAGGACGCCTCGATCGAGGAGGTCGTTCGCATCGCCGAGGTGGCCGATGGTCTCGGCTACCACCACCTGACGTGCAGCGAGCACATCGGGGTTCCCGCGGCCGATGCGGCTCGGCGCGGCGCCACGTACTGGGATCCGCTGGCCACGTTCGGCTACATCGCCGCTCGCACCGAGCACATCGGTCTGGCCACCAGCGTGCTGGTGCTCGGCTACCACCACCCGCTCGAGATCGCCAAGCGGTACGGCACGCTCGACCGGGTCAGCGGGGGACGGCTGATCCTCGGAGTGGGTGTCGGCACCCTGCGGGAGGAGTTCGACCTCCTCGGAGCACCGTTCGAGGACCGAGGAGCACGCGCCGATGACGCGCTCCGGGCCTTGCGGGCCTCGCTGTCGACCACGGAGCCGGCATACCAGGGTGAGCACTACTCCTTCGACGGTCTGATCGTCGACCCGTGCGCGCTGCAGGAGCGGGTGCCGATCTGGGTCGGCGGTCGGACGCTGCGGTCGTTGCGCCGGGCGGTGGCGCTGGCCGACGGATGGTGCCCGTTCGGCGTGCCGGTCGCCACGGCAGCCGAGTGGCTCGGCAAGGTCGACGTCCCACCGGGCTTCGACGTCGTGCTGGGGCCGGGACGCCCCCTCGATCCCATGGGGGATCCCGGCGCGGCCGCGGACCGCATGGGCGTGCTCGCCGCGGCCGGAGCGACCATCGTGTCCGGCCAGGTCGTGCACCACTCGCTCGAGCACCACCTCGAACAGCTCGCTGCGCTCGTCGACGCACGCGACCAGGCCGCCTGACCGAAGCAGCGCGCTGTGGGGAAGACCACCTCGACGGGCTCGAGTCCCGCCTCGGGTGGGCAGTGGGACGGTCGCGGTCAGGCCCCGGGTCGTCGACTCAGGTCGAGGAGGTCGCGGTCGAGGTCGACGATGGTGGCCGCTCCGACGAGGCTCATCGTGCGGATCAGGTCGGCGCGGAACCAGTCGAGGACGCGGTCGACGCCCTGCTCGCCGGCAGCACCGAGGCCGTAGAGGTAGGCGCGGCCGGCCATGGCGGCGGTGGCCCCGGCGGCGACGGCCTTGAGGATGTCGCCGCCGCGGCGCACGCCGCCGTCGCAGATGATCTCGAGGCGTCCGCCGATCGCATCGGCGACCGGGGCGACCAGATCCAAAGCCGCGGGGGCGCCGTCGAGCTGACGGCCGCCGTGGTTCGACAGGGCGATGGCGTCGAGGCCGGCGTCGGCTGCCAGCACGGCGTCGGCGACCGTTTGCACGCCCTTGAGGATGATGGGTCCGTCCCACACCGACCGCAACCACTCGACGTCGGCCCACGACAAGGCCGGGTCGAACTGGGTGTTGATGTAATCCGACAGGTTGACGGGCGATGCCCCGTCGCCCACTTCGCGTCCGACGACGTTGGCGAACCGGATGGGTTCGCTGCGGGCGAACGCCAAGGTCCAGCCAGGGTGGAGCGCGCCGTCGACAACGGTCCTGACCCCGATGGTCGGCGGCAGCGAGAACCCTCGGCGGACGTCGCGTTCGCGTCGGCCGAAGACAGCGGTGTCGACGGTGAGCACGAGCGCCTCGTACCGGGCAGCCGCGGCCCGTTGGATCATCTCCTCGACGAGCCCACGATCGCGCCAGGCATAGACCTGGAACCAGAGGCGACCGTCGCTGACCGATCGCACCTCCTCGATGGAGCGGGTGCTCAGGGTGGAGAGCGTGTACGGCAGACCCGCCCGCTCGGCGGCGCGGGCCACGGCCAGCTCGCCTTCCGGGTCCGCGATGCGGGTGAAACCGGTCGGCGCGAGCACGAGCGGGTAGGCGAGCGGCTTCCCGAGGATGGTCGACCCGATCTCAACCTTTCCCACATCCCGCAGCACTCTGGGCCGGTAGGTCACCGCCGCGAACGCGGCGCGGTTCGCCTCGAGCGTCCGCTCGTCCTCGGCGCCACCATCGATGTAGTCGAACACGCCGCCCGGCAACCGGCGCTTGGCGATCCGGCGGAGGTCGGCCACCGACGCGGCCCGGCTGAGTCGCCGCTCGACCGGGTCGGTCTCGATCGAGCCGAATCGGACGACGGATCGCAGGGTCCTGTACGGGTTCATCGCGGGGCGCTCCTCCTCAGTGGTTTCGAGATGGCTGAAGTGTCGCCCGGATGGCGTGGTTGATCCACATGGACCCCATCGCCGGGCCATCGTCGCGAGGGGGGCTTGCCCCCGGCTATTAGTTTAAATACCGTACTAATCAGGGTGCAGACGGGGGACGACGTGGTGGCGCGAAGCGACGAGGACGCAGACGTGTTCGATCGGGCCGTTGCCGTGGTCCGCGCCGGCGGCTCGGCGGAGGGAGAGGCGGAGGCGATCTACGGCCGGCTCACCGACGTCGAGCGCCTCGGCCTGCTCGATGGCGACACCCCGTTCTGGGCGGGCCTGCAGTCGATGATGGGTGGTGCCGGCTACAACCGGCACCCGTACATCCACGGCGAGGTCGCGCGTCTCGGGGTGCCGGGCACCCGGTTCGTCGATGGTCCCCGGGGGTGCGTCGCGGGGCACGGCACGGCGTTCCCGGTGGCGATGGCGAGGGGCGCGACGTGGGACGTCGAGCTCGAGGAGCGCATCGGCCAGGCGATCGGTCGGGAGATCCGGGCCCAGGGCGGCAACTTCTTCGGAGGGGTGTGCATCAACCTGCCGAGGCATCCGGCCTGGGGCCGGGCCCAGGAGACCTACGGCGACGACACCCACCTGCTGGGCGAGATGGGGGCGGCGTTGGTGCGAGGTGCCGAGCGCTACGTGATGGCGTGCGTGAAGCACTACGCGCTCAACAGCATGGAGAACGCCCGCTTCACGCTCGATGTGCAGGTCGACGAGGCGACGATGCACGACGTGTACCTGCCGCACTTCCGTCGGGCGCTCGACGCCGGCGCAAGTGCAGTGATGGCGTCGTACAACTCGGTGAACGGCGAGTGGGCCGGCCAGAACCGGTACCTGCTCACCGAGGTGCTGCGTGACCTGTGGAGTTGGGAGGGGATCACCGCCACCGACTTCATCTGGGGGCTGCGCGACGGGGGCGCTGCGCTCGAGGCGGGCATGGATCTCGAGGAGCCCTTCGCCCAGCAGCGAGCGACGCATCTCCGCGACCAACTCGATGCGGGAGTCACGTCCTGGACCGCGGTCGAGCGGTCAGGTGTGCGGATCCTGGCCACCCAGCTGCGGTCCTACGCACGTCGCGATCAGGCCGAGGTGGGCGTCGAGGTGATGGCGGACGACGAGCACCGCGCCCTGGCCCGGGAGACGGCGGCTCGGGCGATGGTGCTGCTGCGCAACGAGCCGGTCGACGGTGCGCCGGTGCTGCCGCTCGCGGCTGATGTGGCCACGATCGCCGTGATCGGCCGGTTGGCCGATGCCGCGAACCTGGGGGACCACGGGTCGTCGAACGTGCGGGCACCCAGCAGTGTCACCCCGTTGGACGGCATCCAGGAGGCGTGGCCGGACGCCACGGTCATCGCCGTCACCGACGACGATCCCGCGGCCGCGGCGGAGGCTGCCCGCGTGGCGGACGTGGCCATCGTCATCGTCGGCTTCACTGCCGAGGACGAGGGCGAGTACGTCGGCATGGACACCATGGCGCGCCCGGAGCTGCTCGCCCTCTTCCCTCCGATGCCCGACGGCTTCGAGTTCGGTGCCCGGCGAGGCGACAGCGACGGCGACGGCGACGGCAAGGACGATGGCGTCGTCTCGCCGGTCATGACGGGCGGCATGGGCGGCGACCGGGCGTCGCTGGCCCTGCGCCCGGTGGACGAGGAGATCATCGTCGCCGTGGCCGGGGCGAACCCCCGCACGGTTGTGTCGATCGTGGCGGCCGGTGCCGTCCTGACCGAGGCCTGGCGTCAGGTCGTCCCGGCGGTGGTGGTCGGGTGGTATGCCGGCATGGAGGGCGGACACGCGCTCGCTGATGTGCTGTCGGGTCGGCAGAACCCGTCGGGCCGGCTGCCGTTCTCGGTGCCGACCTCGGAGGACCACCTCCCCTTCTTCGACCGTGATGCCACGTCGATCACCTACGACCGGTTCCACGGGCAGCGCCTGCTCGACCGATTGGGTGTCGAGGCCGCCTACCCCCATGGCTTCGGGCTGTCCTACACGACCTACGTGATCGAGTCCGCCGAGGTGGTCGACGTCATCGAGCGGGCGGCACGGCTGCGGGTCTCGGTGCGCAACACCGGCAGCCGCGCCGGCCACCACGTCGTGCAGGTCTACGGGCGCCGCCGGACCGGTTCCTACGCCGGCGAGCTGCTGCTCGCCGGGTTCGCGGTGGTCGAGGTCTCCGCGGGCGCGGCCGCCGAGGCCGAGGTCGGTGTGTCACTCGACGCGCTGGCCGAATGGGATCCGACCCGACGCCAGCGGATCGTGCCGGACCCCGCCGACGTCACCGTCGAGGTCTCGGCCCACGCCCACGATCCGGCAGCCGTCCACCTTCCGCTCGTGCCGTGAGTCGCCGACCGACCGCCGCCATGGACGTCGGTGACGTCCGCCGCCACCACCTCTCGCTCGTGCTCGACCGTCTCGTGCGTCTGGGCCCCCGGTCCCGTGCCGGATTGGCACAGGAGCTCGGGCTGACCAAGGCCACCGTCTCGACGCTGGTCGCCGATCTGCTCGGCCGTGAGCTGGTGATCGAGCTCGACACCCCGAAGGGGGGAGGGGTCGGACGACCGGCGACGGCCGTCGCCGCCAGCGGGAGCCGGATCGGTGGCCTCGGCCTGCAGATCGACGTCGACCACGTGGCCGCCTGCCTCGTCGACCTCACCGGCGCGGTCCGATCGCGGCACCGCCGCGGCGGCGACAACCGCGACCTGTCCACCGGTCGCGTCGTCACGCGCCTCCGCAAGGTCGTCGCGTCGGTGGTCGCCGAGGCCGAGTCGCTGGGCATCGACTGCGTCGGCGGCACTCTCGCCGCGCCGGGCCCGGTCGATGCCGATGCGGGAACGCTCTACGTCGCGCCCAACCTCCACTGGTTCGACGCCGACCTCGCCGAGGTGACGACCCGTGTCGGGCTGCCGGACGGCGTCGCCGTGTCGGCCGACAACGAGGCGAACCTCGGGGCACTGGCCGAGCAGCGCTTCGGAGCCGCCCGGGGGTTGTCGTCGTTCGTCTACGTCTCGGGCGGCATCGGCATCGGTGCGGGCATCTTCATGGACGGTCACCTGACGCGAGGAGCCCACGGCTTCGGCGGTGAGGTCGGCCACGTCATCGTCGACCCGGATGGGCGGACCTGCGCCTGCGGCGCCCGAGGTTGCCTCGAGACGATCGCCGGCCGGAACCGCCTCGACGACCCATCGGTCGCGGCCGGCGCGCTGGCCACTGCGCTGCGCAGCGTCGCGCACCTCCTCGACCCGGAGGCGATCGTGCTGGGTGGGACCTTCGCCGAGCTGGGCGAGTCGTTCGCCGCCGATGTGGCTGACCGGCTGGCCGCCACGACGCTCGGTGCGCGCTGGCACCCCTGCACCGTCCTTGCCTCCACCCTCGGGGCCGATGCTGCGCTCATCGGTGCCGCCACCGTGGCGCTCGACCCCATCCTCACCGACCCCACCATCGTTCGATCCCGACGCTCGACCCGATCCGCCTGAACCAGGAGATCCACCGATGACCGATGACCTGACCCCCCGCCCCGAGCACAAGTTCACCTTCGGTCTCTGGACCGTCGGCAACCCCGGCCGAGACCCGTTCGGCCACGAGGTCCGCGCCCCGCTCGATCCCGTCGAGTCGGTACACCGTCTGGCCGAACTGGGCGCGTACGGCGTGAACTTCCACGACGACGACCTCGTCCCGAACGGCTCCTCGCCGTCCGACCGCGAGTCGATCCTGAAGCGGTTCCGCCAGGCTCTCGACGAGACCGGCATGAAGGTGCCGATGGCGACGACGAACCTGTTCTCTCGCCCGGTGTTCAAGGAGGGCGCGCTCACCGCCAACGACCCTGATGTGCGCCGCTTCGCGGTGCGAAAGGCGCTCGATGCCATCGACCTCGGGGCCGAGCTCGGCGCCGGCGTGTTCGTGATGTGGGGCGGCCGCGAAGGCGTCGAGGCCGATGCCGCCAAGGACGTGAACCGCGCCCTCGACCGCTACAAGGAAGCGGTGGACCTGTGCTGCGAGCACATTCGTGAACGCGGCTATGGCATGCGGATCGCACTGGAGCCCAAGCCCAACGAACCCCGCGGCGACATCTTCCTGCCCACCGTGGGCCACGCGCTGGCGTTCATCGGTGCGCTCGAGTGGCCCGACATGGTCGGGCTCAACCCCGAGTTCGCCCACGAGACCATGTCCGGCCTCAACTTCACCCACGGGGTCGCCCAGGCGATGTGGCACGGCAAGCTCTTCCACATCGACCTCAACGCCCAGCGGATCGGCAAGTTCGACCAGGACTTCCGGTTCGGTTCCGAGGGCATCCGCGACGCCTTCTACCTCGTGCGCCTCCTCGAGGACGCGGCATGGGACGGCATGCGCCACTTCGACGCCCATCCGTATCGCACCGAGGACGCCGACGGGGTGTGGGAGTTCGCAGCCGGGTGCATGCGCACGTACCTGATCCTCAAGAACAGAGCCGAGCGCATGCGCGACGACGCAGAGATCCAGGAGGCGCTGCGGGTCGCCAAGGCCGACCAGCTGAGCGAGCCCACCGGAACCCTCGCGGCTGTGCGGTCGGCGACGTTCGATGAGGACGCACTCGCGGCGCAGGGCTACGGGCACGAGCGGCTGGATCAGCTCGTGACGGAGCTTCTGCTCGGCGTGCGCTGATGCCACTTGTCGCCGGCGTCGACTCCTCGACCTCGGCGTGCAAGGTCGAGGTCCGCGACGTCGACACCGGCAGGCTCGTCGCCGCCGGTCGGGCCCCGCACCCACCGACCGCACCGCCCCGGAGCGAGCAGGATCCGGAGGACTGGTGGGCCGCGTTCGAGGCGGCGTGCGCAGAGGCCGGCGTCCTCGGCTCCAACCGTCCGGCGGCCATCTCGATCGGCGGCCAGCAGCACGGGCTGGTCGTGGTCGACGCCGACGGAGCAGTGCTCCGCCCGGCCAAGTTGTGGAACGACACCGAGTCCGCGCCCGACGCCGCCGCGCTCGTCGACCAGCTCGGCGCCGAGGCGTGGGCGGACGCGTGCGGAAGCGTGCCGGTGGCCAGCTTCACCATCACGAAGCTGCGGTGGTTGCGTCGCTGCGAGCCCGCGGTGTTCCGCCGCGTCGCCCGGGTGATGCTGCCGCACGACTGGCTCACGGCGCAGCTCACCGGCAGGGTGACGACCGATCGCGGCGACGCCTCGGGCACCGGATGGTGGTCACCCGGGGAGGAGCGCTACCGACTCGACCTCCTCGCCCTCATCGACGACGGCATGCCGTGGGACGAGATGCTTCCGGACGTCCTGGCTCCCGTGCGATCGGCAGGGGAGTGGGAGGGCATGGTCGTCGGACCCGGTACCGGCGACAACATGGCCGCCGCGTCGGGGCTCGGTCTCCAAGTCGGCGACCTGGCGCTCAGCCTCGGCACCAGCGGAACGGCATTTCGCGTCAGCGACCATCCGGCCGCAGACCCGAGCGGCACCGTGGCCGGGTTCGCAGACGCCACTGGTCGATATCTACCCCTGGTCTGCACGCTCAACGCCACGAAGGTCACCGACGCGATCGCCCACCTGCTCGGCGTCGACGCCGCCGGGCTCGACGAGCTGGCGCTGGCCGGGATCGCTGGTTCCGGCGGCCTCGTCCTCGTGCCGCACCTCGACGGCGAACGCACCCCGAACCGACCGCACGCCGCCGGTGTGCTCGCCGGCATCCGCTCCGATGTCGGGCGGGAGGACCTGGCCAGGGCAGCGGTCGAAGGCGTCGTGTGCAACCTCCTCGACGGAGCGGATCACCTCGGGACCGCCGAGGGTCGAGTCGTGCTGGTCGGCGGTGGGGCCCGCAGCCCCGCCTACCGTCAGGTCGTCGCCGACCTGATCGGCCGACCGGTGCTCGTCCCCGATGCGGAACAGCTCGTCGCCCTCGGTGCAGCCCTACAGGCGGCCGCGGTGCTCACCGGTGGCTCCTTCGCCGACATCGCTTCGGCCTGGGGTGTCGGGCGGGGCGTGATCATCGAACCCGACCCATCCGTCGACGGCGCGTCCGTCCGGGCCGCGTACAGGTCTGCCCTTGCGAGGGCGGTCACCGACGACGGGTAGGCCCGACACGAAGATGCACGAGCAGTCCCTGGCGACAGTGCCCACAAGCTCGGCGCCGAACTGTTCCAAGGCCTCGACGACGTCGGGCTCACCCTTGCAGGGGTCATCCACCACCGCGTCGACGAAGCCATGCACAAGATCGACTGGAAGGACCTGGCGGCCTCCCGGTGCAACCGCCCGGAGCCGCCCATGGTCGCCAACTCGGTGCATCTCGCACAAGTGCTCGCCGACCAGGCCTACCCTTCGCTGGGTCAGTTGGAGTTCATGTGCGTACCAGCGTCGATGTCGACCCAATCGAAGAGTGTCGAGGTGGCGTCGGGGTTCCCCGTGTCCCTGGGTCTCGTATCGATCTGCGATCGCTCCTGGAAGACCGAGCGCCTGCGAGAGGATGCGGTGGGACGACGAGCAAAGCGGCGAGTAGAAGAGGCCAGCGACGCCGAGACGTTCGCCGAGCTCGCTCGATTGCGCCCCTACCTCGAACTGGCGAGGGAGATCAGCGAGGAGGTGTCGCGTGCAGCCGCGGACGATTCCCTCGATCTGGCCTCGGTGGAGGAGGCAATTGGGCGGATGCCGACGGAAGAACGCGAACGGGTGGTCCGCCAGGTGTTCGCGACGCTCCCCGCCGAGCGGCAGTGGGAGCTGCTCGCCGGGTCGTTCGACGACCCAGTGATCGACGCGTTCCTGACCGCCCGGCAGGCCATCTCCGTCGAGGCGACGCGTCAGCAGGCTCGGATCCGAACCTTGGCGACGGAAGCGAGGGCGCACGGACGGCTCGACCTCGCGGCGATGCCATCGGGAATCGAGGTCACGCTCGGACTCTTCCGGGAACGAGATGTGCGCGCCGCCGTGATCCGTGGGTACAAGTCGGAGTCCACGGCGCGGAGACTGATCCTGAGGACGACCGATCAGCCAGGGCGGCTGCACGTGATCGAAGACGTCTTCAACCCGACCAAGGGATATTTCGTGAGCGCGAGCTACGACGAGGAGGCCTGGGCATCCGAACGGCTGCTCAGCCACGGCGTCGTGCGGATCGGGTCGATCCTCGAGCGATCATCGCTCCCGGAGTTCGAGCCGGTGGTATACCCCGGTGCACACGTCGACACCGAGACCGCAGACGAAGCGGCCGTCGGTCGACTTCATCTCGGCTTTGCAGTGCTGGGCGCCAATGATGTGTTCGGCGGCTGAGGCAACTGTCGCCCACTGCTGGTTTCGCTGAACACGAACCGATCTAGAGGCCCGGAGGCCACATGAGTGCCATCGCCATCTCCTTGATCATCGTGCTCGCCCTCGTCGTCGGGTTGGTGCTGGCGCTCCTCCGCAGCTTCCACTCCATCGGCCCGGCCAGGTGGGTCTCGTGGCGAAGCGCGTCGGAAGAAGCAGAAGGACGAGCAACTCGTCGCCCTCAAGGGCGAGGCCGGCTACCAAGCGGACCTGCTCATGCCCGGGCTCCGCTTCAAGCTGTGGCCGGTCTTCAGGGTGGAGCGCTTTCCCTGGGTGCAGGTGCCGCCGGACCAGATCGGGCTCGTCATCGCCCAGGTCGGCCAGGCGCTCAGACGGGAGCGAAGTCAGCGGTCTACACGCCGGAGTTCGGGAGCTTCGCCGACATCCGGGCTTCCTGTCAACGGGCGGCCAACGCGGCGTGCAGCGACCCGTGCTGCCCCCCGGCACCACGGCGCCCGATCCACCCGGTGGGGTTCATCGTGATCGACCAGCGCCGAGGTCTTCGGCAAGGTGGTCTCCGACACGACGCTCGCCGGCGGTCGAGCCAGGTCGACCCGGCCGTGCTGAAGGTCATGCACATCACGCCTCAGGGCGACCGCGACGTCGTCGGGTGTGGTGACGACGCTGGAGGGCCCGCCCTCGGGCGACATCGCCAGCCGCATCGGAGGGTTCTCCGACGTCACCGAGATGGAGGCCTCGGGCACCGGCTCCGCCAGCCAGATCATCCAGGCGGTCCTCCGATCGAAGAACGACCTGCACGACAACTACCAGGACTACCAGGCCTTCCTTGGCCAACGGCGGCTGCATCGGCCTGCAGCACGATCCGATCCTCTACGGCTCCTACCTCCTGAACCCCTTCCTCGTGCGGGTCGAGCTCCGCGAGATGCTCGTGGTGCGCCAGGGCGAGGTCGCGGTCATCAAGTCCTACGTCGGGCTCCCGACCGAGGACACCTCCGGCGAGGAGTTCAAGTTCGGATCGATCGTGAAGCCGGGCCATCAGGGCATCTGGTCCGAGCCGCTGCGCACGGGCAAGTACACGCTGAACCCGCGCATCTACGAGGCCGAGATCGTGCCGACCTCGATCCTCACGTTGAACTGGTCGCACGCCACGAGCGAGGCCCACAACCTCGACGAACGGCTTGCCCCGATCGACGCGAAGAGCAAGGAGGCCTTCACCTTCAGCATCGACCTCCAGGTGCAGATCCACGTACCCGATACCCGAGCGCCGAAGGTCATCAGCATGGTGGGCACCATGCAGAACCTCGTGAACGAGGTGCTGCAGTCGGCGGTCGGCAACTACTTCCGCAACAAGCTGCAGACCCTGGGCGCGACCGAGTTCATCGAGAAGCGCGACGAGGTGCAGAGCGCCGCGGAGGGCTACATCCAGCAGTACCTGTCGCGGTACGAGGTCGAGACACGGGGCGTGTACATCCAGGACGTGATCTTCCCCGCCGATCTCGTGGCAGGTCCTGACCAGTCGAGAGATCGCCGCGCAGGAGCGCGCCACCTTCGGCCAGCAGCGTGAAGCGCAGGAGGCCAGCGTCAGCCTCGAGCAGCAGCGCGGCGTCGCCGACATGCAGGGCCAGCTCGCGGAGGCGAACGTCTCGGTCGACATCGAGACCTCGCGAGCCGAGGCTGCCAACGCTCGAGCCGAGGGCGAAGGCGTCCGTCATCACCCCGACCGGTCGCGGCGGAGGCCACCCGAACCCGCGACATCGGTCAATGCCAACGCGTCGGCCGAGGAGGCCCTGGGTCTCGCCCGAGCCAAGGGCTTCGACGCCCAGCGCCAGGCCATCGGCTCGGAGCAGACCGCGCTCGTCGCGGCCCTCCGCGAGGTCGGCGCGGGCCACGTGAAGATCGTGCCCGACATCCAGGTCGGCTGGAGAGGCCGGAGTGATCGGCGGGCTCGGCGCGATGCTGATGCGCACGTTGGCAGAGGGGTCGCGGGGGTCCTGGGCGCCGCGCCCGCCTTCCGCAGAGCATGCCTCGTCCCCGGAGTCGTCCGAACAGGAGTCCGAAGTTCAGCGAGATGGTCATGCGAGTGACGGCGACCTTGCCGCATTGCCGTCGATCGAGCCGAGCTCGAGCCCACCGCCGGAACCACCGCCATGGATCCGGTCAGACGTCGCTGCGAAGGACCTGCCTGAGGACCCGGTCGAACCCTCTTCCTTAGCCGCGGCATGTGCGACGGCATCACCCTCCGCGGTGTGTTCGATTTCGCCTGACAGGCCCGGTCAGGAGCCGATGGCATCCTCCACGGTGGGTTCGTGGCAGTGTTCCCACCCGTGACCGACCGAACCGGACCGCTCGCCCACGTGAAGGTCCTCGACCTGACGCGGCTGTTCCCGGGTGCGTTCTGCACGGTGCTGCTCGCCGACCACGGCGCCGAGGTGGTCAAGGTCGAGGCGCCGGGGTCCGGTGACGGAATGCGGCCGATGGCGACGCCTGGCGACCTTCAACCCGGCGCACGTGGCGCTCAACCGCGGCAAGCGCTCGCTGTCGCTCGACCTTCGATCGCCCGGTGCCGTCGACGTGCTGCGTCGGCTCGTCCGGTGGGCGGACGTGCTCGTCGAGTCGCACCGACCCGGCCAGCTCGACCGGTTCGGGCTCGGCTACGAGGTGATGCGGGAGGAGAACCCCAGGCTGGTCTGGTGTTCGGTGACGGGCTTCGGCGACACCGGGCCCGAACACCGATGCGCCAGGCCACGACCTCACCTACCTCGGCTACGCCGGACTGCTCGGTCGACTCGGCGACGGGCCGCCGACGCCACCGGCGACGACATTGTCGATCCCCCTCGCCGGGCTGATGGCGACGGTGGGCATCCTGGCCGCGCTGGCCGAGGTCGCACGAACAGGGCATGGCTGTCGGCTCGACGCCAACATGGTCGACAGCGCCATGTGGGTCCTCGCCGAGGACATCGCCCGCGCAGCCAACGAGCCCGGCGCCCGGCTGGGGGACGTTCGCGGCGCGCAACGTGTACCGCTGCGCGGACGGGCGCGACGTCACCGTCGCGGCCAGCGAACCGAAGAGCTGGGCCGCCCTGTGCGAGGGACTCGGTGTGCCCGACCTGGTCGAACATCGGCTCGGCGTCGACGACGAGGCACCGGTGATCGACCGGCTCACCGACGTCTTTGCCACGAAGCCCGCTGCCGCGTGGGTCGCCGACCCAGGGCTCGCCGGCGGGGTCGGGCCCGTCAACGAACCAGCCGACCTCTTGGACGACCCGCAGGTGACCGAGCGGGGGAGCCTGGTGGCACTGGCGGGTTCGGGAGCACGGGTGTTGGGCAACCCGATCCGCATCGACGGCGCAGCCGGCGACGGAGCCACCCACGCCCGCACGGATCCGCCGGCGTTGGGCGCCGACACCGACGCCGTGCTGGCCGAGGCCGGCTTCTCCATCGACGAGGTCGCATCGCTGCGGACCGACCAGGTCATCGCATGAGCACCGGAGGGGACATGACCATCGATTTCGCCCTGGAGGGCAAGCGGGCGCTGGTGACCGGCGCTGGGCAGGGCGTTGGTCAGGCGATAGCCGCGACATTGGCCGCGGCCCAGGCCGAGGTGCTCGTCAACGACTACTTCGCCGAACGGGCCGAGGCTGCCGCCGAGGCCATCCGGGCCGTGGGTGGCAGGGCGGTCGCTCTGCCGTTCGACGTCACCGACCACGCTGCCGGGCGCGACGCGGTCATCGGCGCGGGCGGGGTCGACATCCTCGTCAACAACGCGGGCAACGCCGGGACCGAGGGCTTCGGCACGCCGACCCCGTTCGTCGACACCGACCCCGGGGACTGGGCGAGCTACCTCGCCGTGAACCTCCACGGCGTCATGAGCTGCACCCACGCCGCGCTCCCCGCGATGATCGAACGGGGGTGGGGCCGCATCATCACGATCGTCTCGGACGCGGCCCGCAGCGGAGGGGCGCAGATGGCCGCGTACAGCGCCGCCAAGGCTGGCGCCGCCGGGTTCTCCCGGGCCATCGCCAGCGAAGTCGCCCGCCACGGCATCACCGCGAACAACATCGCCCTCGGCACCATGCGCACGCCTGCCACCGAAGGCGTTCTGGGACGACCCGGCCATGGCCGACCGTCAGAAGTCGCTCATGGCCGACTACCTCATCCGTCGGCCAGGCGACCCCGACGACATCGCCTGGATGGTCGCCACCCTCGCCAGCCCAAGGGCGTCATGGGTCACCGGCCAGACCATCCCGGTCAACGGTGGCTTCTCCTTCGCCCTCTGATCGCCGCCCGCCGATCGGCGCCCTCGACCCGCCCAAGGAGCTCGAACCATGACTGGTACTTCGGAACGCCCTCGTCGTTTGCGACGGCTCGCCGTCCCGGCCGCCGTCCTGCTCGCAGCCGGAGCCATCGGCCGGTCCGTGCTCCGGCGTCGCCCGGCGGTCGAGCCCGTCGCCGACGATCTCCGCAGCCCGGTCCTCTACCTCCCGCTGTCGCTCCGGAGCGAGAGGGTGCTCCGAGCGGTGCGGTCGATGCCGGCACCGGTGCCTCAGACCCCTCCCGACGTCGTCGTCGGCTCCCGAGCGATCCCGACCGACTCCGGCGATCAGCTGCGGCTCGTGACCTACGAGCGCGCCGACCGGCCGCGACCGACAGCGGCCTTGTTGTGGATCCACGGCGGTGGCATGGTGCTCGGCGTTCCCGAGCAGGGCCATCCGCTGTGCGGCCGATGGGCCGAGGAGCTCGGCATCCTCGTCGTGAGCGTCGATTACCGGCTCGCCCCCGAGCACCCGTTCCCCGGTGGTCTCGACGACTGCTACGCCGCGCTCCGGTGGCTCCACGACGAAGCCCACGCGCTCGACGTCGACCCGGAGCGCGTCGCGGTGGGTGGGGACAGCGCCGGCGGCGGGCTCGCGGCCGCGCTCAGCCAGATGGCGCGCGATCGCGGCGGTCCGGGCATCTGCTTCCAGCTCTTGGAGTACCCGATGCTCGACGACCGCACGGTCCTGCGTGCCGACCACGCCGGGACCGGAGCGTTCGTGTGGACACCGGCCTCCAATCGCTTCGCGTGGACGGCCTACCTCGGTCGCCCCCCGGTGGCCGGTGAGGCACCGCGCTACGCGGCACCGGCCCGGACGCAGGACCTCTCGGGTCTCCCGCCCGCGTGGGTGGGGGTCGGCGCGCTCGACCTGTTCCACGCCGAGGACGTGGACTACGCCGATCGGCTCAGGTCCGCGGGCGTGGCGTGCGAGTTGCACGTCGAGCCCGGGATGTACCACGGCGCAGATGCGGTCCGGGCCACGGCCCCGACGTCGACGCGCTTCCGCGACCTGATGACCACGGCCCTCGCCGCCGGACTCGACGAGGTGGCGACTACCGCACCACCGACAGCGTGACGTCGACGGTGCCATAGGTGGCGTCGGAACCGAACGGTCAGCGGCCCTTCCACACGGGATCTCGCTTCTCGATGAACGCCGTGGCTCCCTCGATGGCGTCCTCGCTGCCGAAGACCAGGGGCTGCCACTCGGTCTGCTTCTCCAGCGCCGCCTCGGCGTCGGTGACGGCCAGGCGGACGAGCTCCTTCGTGGCCTGCAGCCCGAGGGGCCCGTTGCGGGCGATGCGCTCGGCCATGGCGATGGCTCCGTCCAGCACCTCAGCAGGGTCGACGACCTGGTTCACCAGGCCGAGGGCGTAGGCCCGCTTCGCATCGATGTAGTCGCCGGTGAGGGCGAGCTCGAGCGCGGCCGTGAGGGGGATGCGGGTGCCGATCATGATGCCGCCTCCCGCCGCGAACAGGCCGCGCTTGACCTCGGGGAGACCGAACCTGGCCTCCGACGACGCGATCACGATGTCGCAGCCCATCACCAGCTCGAATCCACCGGCGACCGCAGTGGCGTTGATGGCCGCGACGATCGGCACGGCTGTCTCGCCCTTGATGAAGCGGCCGAAGACCGCGAGCCCGTCCATCTGCTCCTCGGTCGGCTTGTCGCCCGACGCGAAGGCGGCGAGGTCCATGCCGGAGCAGAAGGCTCGATCGCCGGTGCCGGTGAGCACCACCGCTCGGATGCCGGGATCGGTCTCGGCGGTCACGATCGCCCGGCCGAACTGGGCGAGGAGCTCCATGTTCAAGGCATTGCGCGCCTCGGGGCGGTTCAGGCGCAGGATGAGGACGGCCCCTCGCTGCTCGCTGACGAGGACGGGCTCGGTCTCTGACATGGCGGAGGAGGCTCCTTCGTTGGGGCCGGTCGTGGTCGGCCAGCATTGCAGAAAGTTCGATGGGTCAGGATCGGAGGAGCTCTCGACAGAGAGGTGCTCGAACCGTCATCGGCTGGCAGTTGACCGGAGCGCGGCGCTCTGCCCTCCGAGCGCCAGACCGAGGCCGGATGCTCCACCGGTCACGACGGCGACCCACATCAGCTCTCCTCCTCGGGCATCACGAAGTCGACGTGCAGGCGGGTGAGCTTCGACGTCTTGATCTGCCAGCCGTCGGAACCCTTCTCGTAGGTCTCGTGGTAGTGGCCGTAGCCATCGAGCCTCGTCCCGTTGGGCCACATCACGATGTCGTTGAGCGCCCAGATCCCGGTAGCCGTGGTTTCCGAGGTGAGGTCGATCTCGGGCATGTGGCCCTGGTGGACGGTGACGGCACCATCGAGGGCCTCACGGAGGAACGCCATGAACTCGTCGGCGCCGCTGACGACGCCGCCGCCCGCCTCGGACGTGTCGATGACCACGTCGTCGGTGAACACCTGCCGCATCCCGTCCCAGTCCCTGGTGTCCATGGTGCGGAAGTAGCGGGCCTTCACCCGTCGGATCGCTTCGATGTCATCCATGCTCGACGGCTCCCTCGGTTCCGGTGCGCTGGTCAGTCTGGTGCGGCATGAGTCGCACGGCACTAGCCGTCGGTCTTCGACCTGAGACCGAGACGGGACGGGACCTCGGCGAATCGCTCGAGCGTGTCGACCGGAGCGAAGTCGGCGAACCACACGTAGAAGCGGTCGATCCCTCGGGCGTGCAGCGCCGAGAAGTGGTCCGCGACCTCAGGTGCGGTACCGACGACGAGGTTCCGCCCCATCGGTGAGCCGCCGAAGCGGCGCTGCGCGACGGCACTGACCTCCTCGCGGTGGGATTCGTCGGGCAGCAGCGCGACCATGGACTGGATCGAGACACGTGCGTTGCCGGCCTGGTCACGGAGCTCGTCGAGCTTCTCGAAGCCGTGGATGGGGACGTTCCACCAGTCGGCATGGCGGCGGACGAGCGCGAGCGTGCGCTTCCCGACGCCGCCGATCGTGATCGGGATGTGCTGCGTCGGTGCCGGTCGCTGTTGGGCGCCCTCGAGTGTGAACTGCTCGCCGTGATGGTCGACGACCTCGCCCGTCCAGAGGGCCCGCATGATCTCCAGCGACTCGGCCAGCCGGTCGACCCGCGCCCGCGCCTCGGTCGAGCCGATGCCGAAGACCTCGAACTCGGTGGGCACGGAGCCCCAGCCGATGCCGAGCTCGAAGCGCCCGCCCGATGCACGGTCGAGCGAGGTGACCTGTCGGGCGAGGACCGCCGGGTGCCGGAAGGAATCGCACAGCACCAAGTGGCTGACGTGGAGCGTCGACGTGCGGGCGAGGACCCAGGTGGCGATCGTCATCGCCTCCCACATGTCCTGCTCGAAGGCCAGTGGGGGAGCGAGGTGGTCCATGAAGGCGATGCCCTCGAAGCCCGCGGCTTCTGCCGCGAGCGCACGGTCGACGATCGCGTCGTGGGTCAGCCTCATCTGGGGGAGGAACAGGTGGAATGCGGGTGTCATGGCGTCAGCCTCGCACTCGGCCGGCAGCCCCACGATCTGGAGACTCGTGCTCGGACATCGGACTGCCGGTCATGTGACCGCGTCGGCGGCGCCTCCGTCGACGCGGAGATGGGCTCCGTTGATGTGCCAGCTCGGCTCGCCGACGACCATGGCCACGACCCGGCCGATGTCTTCGGGGAACGGCACCCGGCCCGAGGGGTTGGTCATGACCCGGTCGATCAGGTAGCGCTCGATGGCGGGCCAGTCGGTGCCGAGGCCCTTCTTCTCGGCGGCGGTGGTCGCTCGCTCGATCACCTCGGGTGTGGCGATGAGCCCTGGGCTCACGCAGTTCACGGTGATGCCCGTGCCGGCGAGGTGCTTCGACAGGCTGACCGTGATGGCCGGTAGGGCGCCCTTCGCCGCGTAGTACTCGGGTATGCGGTCGCCAGGCCGGGTGGCGCCAACCGTGGCGACGAAGACGATGCGCCCCCAGCCCCGTTGGCGCATCGGTTCGACGAAGGCGTCGACCACCCGGATCGCCGACACCACGTTGGTGTCGTAGCTGGCGTGCCAGCTGTCGCCGGTCGCATCTTCCCAGGTGGTGCCGTCGGCCACGCCGTAGTTGTTGACGAGGATGTCGACCCGGTCCGTGATCTGCCCGACCGACGCCCGGAGGTCGGCCCCGCCGCGGTCGGAGCGGATGTCGCCGCTCACGGTGTGGGCTCTTCCGCCCGCCTCGGTGATGGCGGCGACAGTGGCATCGGCCTGACCGGGCTCCAGGCCGTGGACGAGCACGGTGGCGCCCTCGGCGGCGAGGATCGCCGCGATGCCCGCGCCCGTTCCCCGCCATGCACCGGTCACGAGGGCGAACTTGCCCCCCAACCCGAGATCCATGATCGCTCCTCGGTCGTCACCTCAGCTCATGGCGCGTGATCCTTGCACGGTCCGGACGAGGTGGCGATCGGCCGAGGTCAGGTGGGCAGACCGAGGGTGAGCAGCGCAGGTGGGGTGCTCATGCCGACGGGGATGACGAGCCGGTCGCCGGCCACCGACAACCAGCCGTTCACGCCGCCCCCGAGGTCTCGGCTCCACATGATCTGGCCGTCGGTGCGGCGGAGGGCGACGAGCGTGCCGTCGAGCAGCACCGTCACGGCGAGATCGCCGACCACTGCAATGCCCCCGAGCGGGTCACCCGACACCGCGGTCGACCAGAGGACCGACCCGTCGGTCGCGTCGACCGCGACCACTGCGCCGTCCTCTTGTCCGAACGTCGCCCCGAAGTACGCGGTCTCGGCGGGGGAGAGGGTGGCCGGAGCGTTGATCACGGCGGCATAGACCACGCCGTCGGCGGTGGCCGGCGGCGTGAGGATGCCGCCATAGGTGCCCGGCGCCACCTCGGTGGGTCCGTCGAGGGAGGTCAGGTCGTCGTTGTGGTGGTCGCCGACCTCGCGGGTCCAGAGCTCGGTGCCGTCGTCGGGGTCGAGCCCGACGAGCACCCCGGACTTGCCGGCGCTGACGACGACGTCGTTCCCGTCGGCATCCTTGGCCATGAGGGCGTGCACCTGATCGCGGTCGAACAGGTCGTGGGGCGTGACCTGGTGGTACCAGCGCAGCGTCCCGGTGGCCAGGTCGAGGGCGACGAGCGAGTCGGTGTACAGGTTCGATCCGGGACGGCTGGTCCCGTTCGGCCACTCGGGCGTGCCGGGGAACGGCGCCGGGTTGGCCACGCCGAAGTACGCCATGCCCCGAGCGGTGTCGACCGCTGGCGGGTACCAGGCACCGCCACCGGAGTTCACGTCGGGACGGCCCCACAGGTCGCCGGCGACGGTGTCGAAGGTCCACTCCACCGTTCCCGTCGCGGCGTCGAGGGCGTAGATGACGCCCCGGTCGCCTGGGGCGTAGATGCCGCCGATGCTGATCGGGACGGAGCTCACGAGCACCGTGCCGTCGACCACGATCGGTTGGATGTCGATGCCGACCGAGGGCGTGGGCGTGACGTCGGCCGTCCAGATCTCGGTGCCGTCGTCGAGGTCGAGAGCGACCACGCCCTGCGAGGCGTCCAGCGCGTAGACCCGTTGGTCATCGACGGCCACGCCGAAGGGCCCGATGTTCAGGCCCCTCGGAGTGCTCGACCACCGGAGCTTGCCGTCGTCGAGCCCGACGGCCACGACCTGGCCGGAGCTGCCCTGCGCGTACACGACGCCGTCGACCACGATCGGCACTGTCGACAGGGACCCGATCTCGGGTAGATCCGTGCGCCAGAGCTGGCTGAGATCAGCGACCGTGGCGGCGGTGATCGGCGAGTCGACCGCCGCCCGGGTGTTGGCCAGGTCGTGGCCGGCCGTCGGCCAGTCCGCGGACACGACCATCGGCACCGACCCCGAGGGGCCGCCCACCCGATCGTTCACCGACGGCGTCGATCCTCCGTCGGCACCACACGCCGCCAGGAACGCAACCGTGACCAGGCAGATCGCCGCCCTTCTGCAGTTGATGCCGCCGATCATCGTGAGCTCCTTGCTGGTTGCCGGGCGCACGAGTCTGTCCTGCCGCACCGCGTCACGCGGGAACCTCGGACGCGACCACGCACGTGTCGTGGGTCTCACCCGCGAACCGGGTGCGGGGCGCGGGGACGTAGAAGGGCCCTGTCCGCCGACCGAGACGCGGTCGGTCATGCAGACGCCACCATCCCAATTCTGACACGCGTGTCATACTGGGCCCGAGCGCGGTTGCGGCCGTCTCGGTCAGGTGTGGGGAAGCGACTGGACGAGCACGAGGGGATCGATGGTGGGTGAAGGTGGAGCAGTGGGCTACGACCCGGAGGCGGTCCACGCGAAGTACCTGGCCGAGCGCGACAAGCGGCTGGTGCCCGGTCGTGCGGACATCCGAGACCTGGCGACCGACCAGCACTTCGCCCGGTACCGCGAGGACCCCTTCACACCCCTGACGGAACGTGATCCCGTGTCCGACGACGTCGACGTGGTGATCGTGGGCGGAGGGATCGCCGGGGTCCTTGCCGGCGCCCAGCTGCGCAAGGCCGGCGTCGACCGGATCCGCATCATCGACCAGGCCGGTGGGATCGGCGGCACCTGGTACTGGAACCGCTACCCGGGTGTGATGTGCGACGTCGAGTCCTACATCTACCTCCCGATGCTCGAGGAGCTCGACTACATCCCGACCCGGCGCTACGCGTCCGGCGAGGAGATCCGTCAGCACCTGCAGGCGATCGGGGACAGGTTCGATCTGGGCTCCGACGCGCTCTTCCACACCGGGGTGACCCGTTCGGCCTGGGACGAGGAAGCGGCCCGGTGGCGGATCAGCACCGATCGGGGCGACGAGATCTCGGCCTGCTACTACGTGCTGGCGGTCGGGATCCTGAACCTGCTGAAGCTGCCTGCGATCCCCGGCATGGACGAGTTCGGTGGGCACTCGTTCCACACGGCCCGCTGGGACTACGCGCTACACCGGCGGCGGTCCGGACGAGCAGCTCTCCGAGCTGGGCGACAAGGTCGTGGGTCTCATCGGTACGGGCGCCACCGGCATCCAGTGCGTGCCGGCGCTCGCCGATGCGGCCGAGCACCTCTACGTGTTCCAGCGCACGCCGTCGGCCATCGGGGAGCGGGGGAACCGGCCGACCGCCCCCGACTTCGGCGAGGGGCTCGAGCCCGGATGGCAGCAGGCCCGGATGGACAACTTCCAGGCGGTCATGCTGGGTCGGCCGGTCGACGGTCGATCAGACCGACGACGGTTGGACGCACCACTACGCCGCCGTCAACCACCCACCCCGGTGGAAGGGCATGACGATCGAGGAGTACCTCCGGAACGGCGAGGAGATCGACTTCGGGATCATGGAGGAGCACCGTCGTCGGGTCGAGCAGCTGGTCGACGATCCCGCCACCGCCGAGATCCTCAAGCCGTACTACCGGTACCTGTGCAAGCGTCCGTGCTTCCACGACGAGTACCTGCCGGCTCTGAACGACCCCAAGGTCACCGTCGTCGACTGCCCCGCCGGCATCGAGCGGGTGACCGTGCAGGGCCCGGTCGTCGACGGTGAGCAGTACGAGGTGGACTGCCTCGTCTACGGCACGGGCTTCGAGGCCGAGCTCACGCCCCTGTTCCGGCGCGCCGGCCACGACATCATCGGTCGGGACGGGATCACCCTGGCCGAGGACTGGGCCGACGGTGCCAACAGCCTCTTCGGGATGATGAGCCGCGGCTTCCCCAACATGTTCGTCATGCCGGCGCCCGGCCAGCAGGCCGTCGTCACCGTCAACTACACCCAGCTCGCGGTGCTCGGGGCCGAGTTCGTCGGCGGCGCTGTCGGCCTCCTCGAGCAGCGGGGCACGAAGGTGTTCGACGTCAGCGCCGAAGCCCAGGAGGAGTGGGGCCGGAAGATCATCGACTCCTTCGTGGATGCCAGCGGGGTGATGTCTGCGTGCACGCCGTCACGGATCAACCAGGAGGGCAACCCGCAGGGTTTGAACCCCCGGAACGGCAACTACGGACGCGGCCTGGGTGACTACTTCGCGTATCGCGAGCTCCTGGAGCAGTGGCTCGACAAGGCCGACTTCGACGGCCTGGAGCTCGACGAGCGGTTCGTGGCGCCGTAGCCGTGGCCGAGGTCGTGCACGACCATCAGCGGGTCGTCGTGGTCACCGGTGGCGGCGGCGGCATCGGCGGCGCGATCGCCGAGGAGCTCGGTCGCCAGGGCGCCTTCGTCGTCACCCTGGACCCGCTCGTCTCCCTCGACGGATCCGAGCAGCTGCCCGCGCCTGAGGAGACGACTGCCGGCCGCATCGTCGCCGCAGGGGGATCAGCTCGCGCCGCGTCGGTGTCGGTGACCGATCGTGCGGCCGTGCGCGCGCTGTTCGATGGTCTGGTCGACGAGCTCGGCGGACTCGATGCGGTGATCAACGTCGCCGGCATCTCCCGACCGACGAGCTTCTCCGGCGGAAGCGAGGAGGACTGGCTCGCGGTGCTCGGCGTGCACCTCGACGGCTACCTCAACGTCCTCGGGGCGGCTCTCCCGATCATGGCTGCGGCCGGCCACGGGCACATCCTCGGAGTGACATCCGGTTCGGGATGGCGGCCGGCCGACGCCGGCGCGTACGGCAGCGCCAAGCGAGCCGTCGCCGCGCTCACCTGGCAGCTGGGTCGGATCGCCCCGCCCGGGGTCGTCGTCAACGCCATCTCGCCGATCGCCGTGACTCGGATGGTGACCGCCGCGCTCAGCCGGGTTCGCAGCGACAGCGGTGGAGCGTCGAGTCCGGCGGCCAGCGGCGGCCTCTCGCTCGGCTCGATGCCGACGCCCGAAGAGCTCGGGCCGTTCGTGGCCCACCTCGTGAGCGACGACTTCTCCTGGTGTCGCGGCCAGGTCCTCTTCGCTGGAGGATCGGAGGTCGCGGTGGTCGACGAGCCCCGGATCCTCGAGGTCGTGTGCACCGATCGCGAGCCCTCGCCGGCACAGCTGCTCGAACAGGTGACGGCGGGCGTGCTGATCCCCGCCGAGCAGAAGCAGGGAAGCACCGGTGGAAGCAACCCGCGGGTCGGGCCGCTTCCGGACAGCGCGGCGGCTGGCGACCTCCCACCAGCGGCCGTGCACTCCTGTGCGATCGTCACCGACCGCCCGGAGCTGGCCACCGCCGTCTCCGGCGCCCTCGAGGCCCGGGGGGTGCAGTGCCACATGGTCGAGGCGGCCCCCGACCCGACCAGCTTCGGAGACGCCGACGAGGTCCTGAGCTCCGCCATCGGCCATGTCGGCCCGCTCGATGCCGTCGTCGTCGCCTTGCGCGCGGCCCCTTCGAAGACCAGCCCGTCGACCGACTGGGAGCAGGTGCTGGCCGAGCACGACGGTCTCGTCGGGCAGATCCACACGGACGCCGGCTGGGCCCGGGCTGCTGCCGACCACGCCGTTCGTGCCGATCGGCCCGTTCGGTTGGTGACCCTCACCGACGCCACCACCTCCGGTGGCCGGAGCAGGGGACAGGCCTCGGCCCAGCTCGCCCGGGCCGCGCTGAAGGCCACCGGTGATCGCGTCGCCGCGTTCGCGGTCAGCATCGAGACGCAGGAGCCGAGTGACGTGCAGGCGATCGGCCAGCTCGTGGCCCACCTGCTCTGCAGCCCCGACTCGGCGGCCCTGTCGGGAGCCGAACTGGTGGCGGCCACCGGCTGGGTCGGCCTGCGCAGCCATCCCCACCCGGGCGGGAGCATCAGCCTCGATGGAACCGACATCCCCGACTGGTTCGACGCCGCGCTCCGGAGCATCGTCCGCGTGGAACCAGATCAGCGATGACGACTCCCGAGTCGCTGAGTCGAGGAGCCGAGGAGACGCCATGACCCGACCACCGACGCGCGTCGTGGATGCCCATGTGCACCTGTGGGATCCGGCCCGGACCGACTGGTACCCGTACCTTTCGGGGGGTCGAGACCTGGACATGGGCGACGTCACCGGCATGTCGCGCCTCTTCGACGTGCCGACCTACCTGGCCGAATCGGCCCGGTGGAACGTCGAGAAGCTGGTGAACGTCGCCGCGGCCACTGGCGGTCACTCGGTCGAGGAGACGCTCCACCTCGACCGCCGGGCCGACGTAGAGGGGCATCCCGATGCCATCGTCGGCGGGATCCCCCCGACCGAGTCGACCGCAGAGGCCGTCGCGCTGCTCGATCGGCAGATGGAGGCCCGTCGCTTGCGGGGGGTGCGCCCGATGGGGGTCGCAGCCGAGCCGCTGCCCGAGGACGACGTCCTCCGGGCCGTTCAGGAGCGAGGCCTGCTCTTCGAGCTGATGGCCCACCCGGATCAGCTCCAGCCGGCCGCCGCGCGGTTGGCGGCCTTCGACGAGCTTGTTGTCGTCGTCGAGCACGCCGGCTGGCCCCGTTCGGATTCGGACGAGGAGCTCGCCCTGTGGAAGGTGGGCATGGATGCGCTCGCGAGGGTCGGCGACAACGTGGTCTGCAAGTTGTCCGGGTTGGCGATGCCCCTCGGGTCGATGCGCGTGGAAGCCTTGACCCCGTGGCTCGAGTACGCGATCGAGACGTTCGGGGTCGACCGGTGCATGTTCGCCAGCAACTTCCCGGTGGACGGCATGCACGGGACCTTCGACGAGCTGTACTCCACGTACACCGCAGTTACGGCGGGACTCGACGACGCATCCCGCGAGAAGCTGTTCGCCTCCAACGCCGAGCGCGTGTACCGGTGCTGAGCGCTCGAACTCGACGACGACCCACCCCGATTCCACGCTGCACCACTAGGTTCCCGTGGGGCGCCGGAGGGTCCGTGCTCGCAGCATCGTCTGGAGGGGTCATGCCTGTCCCGCTCGGCTATGAGGCCCGGGCCTCGAAGGGCGGTGTTGCCGTCGCGGCGTCGTCGGCTGCCGTCCGGGTCGACATCGCCGAGGAGGCGCCGGCTCTCTGGTTCCCCCAGGCCGACGTCGACGTGGCAGGCCTCGATGACGCTGCCTGGCGTTCCGGGGAGGGTGAGCTCGCTGGCTTCGTGGCGTTCGACGAGGAGGTGGTCGACCTGGTCATCGTCGATGCCGCAACCGGAGACGACGAGCGTGAGGTCACGATCAAGCGGTTCCCGACGTGGGGGGATGCTGCGGATCTGATCAGGATCCTCGACGTGCAGCCTGATGGCGATCTTCGGTACCGGGCCGAGGGTCGCGACGACTGGCGCCGGCCCGTCGTGGAAGGCAGTCAGATCCTCGGTCAGGCCATCGTCGCGGCGTCGCGCGAGCTGCCCGGCCGACGAGTGGTGTCCGCCTCGATGGTGTTCACCCGCGCCGCGGATGCCCGTGATCCGTGTTCGATCGACCTCGAGGCGATCGCGGCGGGCCGCACGTTCTCGACGTTCGGGATCCGGGCGGTGCAGGACGGACGCACCTGTGCGGCGGGCACGCTGCTGCTCGACGCCACCGCGCCCGATGTCATCCACCGGGCCGATCCGGCTCCCCCGATGCCCGGGCCCTACGAGTCGACGCCCTATGACATGGCGGTCACGGGTCGCGACCTGCGCATCGTGGACGACGCCTACACCGGCGACCCCGACGCCCCGGTCGGGCCGGCCGAGCTCGGAGCGTGGGTCCGGTTCCGAGAGGTGCCCGACGATCAGCCGCTCCACGCTGCGCTGCTGGCCCAGTTCACCGGGCACATGTCGATCGCGGCCGCACTCCGCCCACATTTCGGCGTCGGCCAGGATCAGGCCCACCGGACGTTGTCGACGGCGATCAACGCGATCTCCCTGTCGATCCACGGCGAGGTCCGCGCGGACGAGTGGATGCTCTATCACCACCGGGCCACCTTCGCCGGTGCCGGCATGACCCACGCCGAGTGCCGCGTCTACGACGAACCCGGGGCGCTCGTCGCGTCGTTCACCGTCGATGCGATGGTCCGTGGGTTCGCCGACCCGTCGAAGCATGCTGACGAGAGGACGGCGCTGTGAGCCTCACTGCAGCTCGGGGTCCGCTCGGGACCGATCCGTCGGGCTGGTTCTCACCGCCGCTGCCGACCGGAGCTGTGTTCGTCGAGCCACACCCCCGACGCATCCAGGCGATCGTCGACGGGCGCCCCGTCATCGACACCGAGCGCGCCCTGCTGGTGCATCGGGTCGGCCGTCCGCTCACCTACGCGTTCCCGGCCGACGAGGTCGGCGGCCTGGCGAGCGAACCGGAGCCCGAGGCCCCCGGCTACGTCGTGGTCCCGTGGGACGCGGTCGACACCTGGGTGGAGGAGGGACGCACGCTCGTGCACTACCCGCCGAACCCGTATCACCGGATCGACTGCCACCCGACGAGTCGCCACCTCCGGGTCGAGGTCGCCGGCACCGTGCTCGTCGACACGACCGACACCATCATCGTGTTCGAGACCGCGCTGGCCCCGAAGCTCTACGCCGACCGGGCGTTGGTGCGGGCCGACCTGCTCCACCCGAGCACGACGGCGACCTACTGCAACTACAAGGGTGAGGCCTCTTACTGGTCGGCGACCATCGGCGACACGGTCGTCGAGGACGTCGCGTGGAGCTACGAGGACCCGCTCCCCGAGAGCCTCCCGATCAAGGGGTACCTCAGCTTCGATCTCACCCGGGCCGAGGTCGTCGCCGACCTGCCCGTCGGGTCCGAGCGCCTGCCGGTCCAGTGCGACACCGAATGCGACGTCCCGATGCGATGACCGGCGCGGCGGTGATTCTGGGCGAACCTTGACAATGACGTCGATGTTGCACTAATTCTTGTCCACGCAAGGTCGGACGGGGTCGACCAGATCCCGCAAGCCGTTCTTGCAACAGGGGCCACCAGGGGGTGACGTCGATGGTGCAGCACACCGCGTTGAGCTCTTCCTCGGCGCGCCGTCGACCGGTCGGCGCCTGATCAACCCTCGAAGTCGACCCTCACCCCATCGGCAGGCGGTCACGACCATCTGCACTCTCCAGGAGGAACGATCCATGCCGACGTCTCGACGCACGTCCTGGCCTCGCGGCCTGATCATCATCGGTGTCGTGGTGGCCTTCCTCGCCGTCGCGTGCGGCAACGCCAACGACGACAAGGGAGGCTCGGCCTCGCCGACGTCGGCGGCGGGCTCGGGAGACTCCGGCGCCGCGGTTCCGGGTGTGACCGCCGACGAGATCCGGTTCTCGTCCATCGGCACGAACTCGAACAACCCGCTCGGCACCTGTGTGCTCGACTGCTTCGACAACGGCATCAAGGCCTACTTCGACTATCGCAACGACGAAGGCGGGATCTACGGCAAGAAGCTGGTCTTGTCGAAGGAGCTCGACGACGAGCTGTCGAAGAACCAGGAGCGGGCGCTCGAGGTGGTCACCGCCAACGACACCTTTGCCAACTTCAACGCGACGCAGCTGGCCAGCGGCTGGGCCAACCTGGCCGAGGCGGGCATCCCGACCTACACCTGGGCGATCAACCCGGCCCAGGCCACCGGTCATGACGAGATCTTCGGCTACGCGCCGGTCGTCTGCATCGATTGCACCGCGCGCTACGTCGCCGAGATCTCCAAGACCGCGGGGGCCAAGAAGATCGCGACCCTCGGCTACGGGGTCAGCGACAACTCGAAGCTCTGCGCCGAGGGCGCGGCGGAGTCGGCGACCCAGTACGGAGACGACGTCGGTGGAGTCGAGGCTGTCTACACCCGGTCGGATCTGGACTTCGGACTGCCCAACGGCATCGCCCCCGAGGTCACCGCCATGAAGGACGCTGGTGTGGATCTCGTCTTCGGATGCCTCGATCTGAACGGGATGAAGACGCTCGCTCAGGAGATGGAACGCCAGGGCATCGGCGACGTGAAGCTCGTCCATCCGAACACGTACGACCAGACCTTCGTGAAGGACAACGCGGATCTGTTCGAGGGCGACTACGTCCTGGTGGGGTTCCGTCCGTTCGAGGCGGAATCGGGTTCCAGCAACCTCGACGCCTTCAAGGAGTGGATGGGCAAGAGCGGGAGCCCCATCACCGAGCTGGCGATGGTGGGCTGGATCAATGCCGATCTGGCCTACCAGGGCATCAAGGCCGCGGGTGAGAACTTCGACCGCCAGTCCGTGATCGGCGCGACGAACGAGATGACCGATTACACCGCGGACGGGCTCATCGCGCCTATCGACTGGTCCCGCCAGCACGTGGCACCCACGCAGGAAGACCTGGCGACCCACGGCCCCAAGTACGACTGCTATGCGCTGGTGCAGGTGAAGGACGGGGCCTTCCAGATGGCCACCGACGCCGCGAAGCCGTGGTCCTGCTGGTCTGGGGCGAACCGTGACTGGTCCGAGCCCACCTCGATGAACTTCCCGTGATCGGGGTCACGCACGGATGATGTTCGCAGCATCGATTGGTACCGATCTGTTGCGGGGGGTGCTCCAGGGAGCGCCCCCCGGGGCGGTGTATGCGTTGATCGCGGTGGGGTTCGTGCTGACGTACAAGACGTCGGGCGTGTTCAACATGGCGTTCGGGGCGCAGGCGTACGTGTCGGCGGCGATGTACTTCAAGGCGCGGACGGTGTGGGGTTGGGGGGCGTTGCCGTCGTTTCTGTTGGCGGTGGTGGTGTTGGCGCCGTTGTTGGGGTTGGGCTTGGAGTGGTTGATCTTTCGCCATCTGCGCACTGCGTCAGCGGTATCGAAGCTGGTGGTGACGATCGGGTTGGCGGTGGCGATCCCGGCGTTGTTCGACATCCTGGCGAACTTCACGGCGATCGCGGGGAAGACGCCGGTGGGGATCGCTCCGGATGGGTCGAAGGTGTTCTACGACCCGTTCGGTGTGTACAAGTTCAGTCGTGACGAGCTCGTGACCATGGGCATCGCGGTGGTGGCGACGTTGGCTCTCGGCGCCCTGTTCAAGTTCACTGCGTTGGGGTTGCGGATGCGGGCGGTGGTGGAGTCGCCGAGGATGACGGAGTTGGATGGGATCCCGGCCGATCGGGTCTCCGCGTTTGCGTGGACGTTGTCGTCGTTCTTCGCCGGTCTGGCGGGGGTGTTGATCGCGCCGCGGTTCAACACGTTGGCGGCGGACAACTTCTTCAACCTGGTGGTCGTGGCCATCGCCGCCGCGGCGATCGGAAGCCTCGTGAGCCTGCCCAAGGCGTTGGCCGGCGGTCTCGGTCTCGGCGTGTTCATCGCCCTGTTCAACACGTTCTTGCCACGCTGGTCGAACGACTACACCTGGTTGCGGCCGATCCAGGACAACCTCACGCCGGCGATCCCGTTCCTCGTCCTGTTCGGGGTGTTGGTGTTCGTACCCAGCATTCGGCGGACGAGTGAGTCGCGGGATCCGTTGGCGGATGTGGATCCGCCGGCGCGGACGTTGGGGGCGGTGGTGCGGGATCGGCGTCGCACCCTCATCTCCGGTGCCGTCGGATTCGGGATCCTCGCCATCATCGGGTTGGTGGTGTTCGGTCGAGCGGATCAGCGGTGGTTGTTCCTGGTGACGCAGGCGGCGGTGTTGGCCATCGTGTTCTTGTCGATCACCGTCATCACCGGCCAGGCCGGGCAGATCTCGTTGTGTCAAGGGGCGTTCGCGGCGACCGGCGCGTTCACCGTCTACCAGTTGGTGCAGCGCTATGACGCGCCGGTCCTGCCCGCTGCGCTTCTGGGTGGGGTGATCGCGGCTGTCGTCGGGGCGGTGTTGTCGTTGCCGATCCGCCGGTTGGGTGGGGTGTGGACGGCGATCGCGACGTTGGCGTTCGCCTATTTCTTCGATGCGGTGATCGTGAAGCTCCCCTTCGTCGGCGGGGGCGGCAAGTCGTTGCTGCAGGGCACCGTGGTACCCCGCCCGGTGATCGGGGCGTTGAGCTTCAGATCTGACAAGGCGTTCCTTGCTCTCGTGCTGGTGGTGTTCACCCTGGTGGCATTGGCGGTGACCCAGATGCGCAACGGCACGTTGGGCCGCGTCCTGGTCGCGTTGCGGGGCAGTGAGGTGGGCGCCGCGTCGATAGGGATCTCACCGGGCCGGGCCCGGCTGGTCGCGTTCGCGATCTCTGGGTTCATCGCCGGTTTGGGTGGCGGCCTGTTGGCGATCCAGCAGGGCAACGTGAACTACGCCAACAACTTCTCCCCGTTCGCCGCGCTGTTCTGGGTGGTCATCGTCGTCTCTCTCAGTTCCCGCACGATCCAGGGGGCGGCGATGGCGGCTGCGTCGTTCGCGCTGTTCGACGCGGTGATCCTGAAGGGCACGTTCATCGGGTGGATCCTGCAGAGCCCGTCCCGCATTCCGGGGTTCCTACCGATCTCGTCGAAGTGGGTGTTCGTCCTGTTCGGCCTCGGTGCCATCCAATACGCCCGCCATCCCGAAGGCATCCTCGAGTACTCCAAACGTCGGAGCGCGGCGCGCGCCGCGGATCGTCACGCCGCCAGAACCGCCGCCGCCGCTGACGCGGTGGAGCCTGTTGCGGAGCCGGTGGCATGAGCCCGGTGTTGGAGGTGGAGGGGATGACCAAGCAGTTCGGGCGGATCGTGGCGTTGGAGGAAGCGTCGATCAGTGTCGACGCGGGGGAGCGGGTCGGGTTGATCGGTCCGAACGGGGCCGGCAAGACCACGTTCTTCAACTGCATGCTCGGTGTGTTGCGCACCGACCGCGGCCGGGTGCACCTCGACGGCGAGGACATCTCGGGCCTGGCGGTGCACCAACGGGCCCGCAAGGGCATCGGCCGCACCTTCCAACGCATCGAACTGTTCCCCGAATCGACGGTGCGTGATCACCTCTTCGTCGCCGAACGCGTCCACGGCCGCAAAGGCCGACTGTGGAAGGACCTCATCGGACTCGGTCGCCCCACGGCTGAAGAGCTCGCCCGCTGCGACGACGTCCTCCAGCTCCTGCAGTTGAAGGACCTCGCCGATGAACCCATCGAACGGCTCAGTCTCGGCCAGTGCCGCCTCGTCGAAGTCGGCCGGGCACTCATGACCGAACCCAAAGTCCTGCTGTTGGACGAACCGTCATCGGGGTTGGATCGGGCCGAGACCACCGCACTCGCCCAGACGTTGCGCGAAGTCCAGGATCGACAGGGCTTCGCCATCCTGTTGGTGGAACACGATGTCGAGTTGGTGGCCAGCTTCACCACCCGGTCCTACGTGCTCGACTTCGGTCGCATGATCCTCGAAGGCCCCACCAACGACGTGTTGGCCTCGGCTGAGGTGCGCGCCGCCTACCTCGGCAACCTGGAACCCACCTCACCGGGACCCACCCCATGACCGCGACACCCTCGACGACGGCCGGGGCGCCGGTGTTGGAGCTGGCCTCGGTGGCGGCCGCCTACGGGCCGTTCCGGGCCCTGTTCGACGTGTCGCTCACCGTCGCCGCCGGCGAAGCCGTCGCGCTCGTCGGGTCCAACGGGGCCGGGAAGACCACCGTCGCCCGCGTCGCCTCCGGACTCCTCGCACCAGGAGCCGGCACCATCCACATCGACGGACACGACCTCACCGGGGCCCGAACGTACAAATACGCCCGAGCCGGCGTCGCCCACGCCCCGGAAGGCCGCTCGGTGTTCGCCACCATGTCGGTCGAGGAGAACCTCACCCTGTCGTTCCGACGGGCGTTCGGCCGCAGAGGCGTCCGCGGCGCGCTCGACCGCGCCTACGGCTACTTCCCCGTCCTCGCCGAGCGACGCACCCAAACCGCCGGCACCCTCTCCGGCGGCGAACAACGCATGCTCTCCCTCGCCCGGGTCATGGTCGAGGTCCCCAAGATCCTCATCGCCGACGAGCTCTCGCTGGGCCTCGCGCCCATCATCGTCGACCAGCTCTACCAGAGCCTGCAACGACTCCGCGACGAAGGCACCGCCCTGCTCATCGTCGAACAACAGGTCGTCCACGCCCTCGACCTCGCCGACCGCGTCATCCTCCTCGACCACGGCACCGTCTCCTGGCAAGGCACCAGCACGGACGCCACCGACGTCATCGCCCAAGCCTTCGAACCCATCAACTGACCCGACCCACGATCCCGTTCTCAGGAGCAGGAATGACCGCATCGGCCGTCGAGTTCGACCCGTTCTCCGACGAGTACTTCAACGACCCGACCGAGCTCTACCGGCGCCTGCGCGACGAGGCGCCCGTCTTCCACAGCGAGCGCTACGGCTTCTACGCGCTGTCGCGCTTCGCCGACGTGGTGGCGGCGCATCGCGACTGGCCGGGGCTGTCGAGCAGCCACGGCGTCGATCTCTCGACGCTGTCGACCGACCCGGATCTGGTGCGCAGCTACCGCAGCATGATCATGATGGACCCGCCGGAGCACGACCGGTTGCGGGAACTGGTCAGCCGGGTGTTCACCCCGAGAGCCGTCACCGCGCTCGAGCCGATGATCCGAGAGGTCATCCGTGAGGTCCTCGAGCCGTTGGACGGAGCCGACGACCTCGACGTCGTGGCCGACTTCTCGGCGCTGTTCCCGGTCGAGATCATCTCCCGGATGCTGGGTGTGCCAGAGGGAGAGCGGCAGCAGATCCGCCACTGGCTCGACCTGAGCCTCCACCGCGAACCCGGTCAGATGGATCCGACCCCGGAGGGCGTGCAGGCCGGTCTCGAGATGGGGGTCTACTTCTACGAGCTCGCGGGGGAGAAGCGGAAGCACCCGGTCGACGACATGATCTCGCGGCTCACGCAGGTGTCGGTCGACCGTGGCGACGGCACCGAGACAGGGCTCGACGACGTCGAGATCGCCGGATTCGCGACGTTGCTCGGCGGGGCCGGGGCGGAGACCGTCACGAAGCTCGTCGGCAACGCCGTGGTGCTGTTCGCTCGCCATCCCGACCAGTGGACGAAGGTCCTCGACGACCGCGAGGTCATCCCTCGAGCAGTCGAGGAGATCCTCCGGTACCTCCCGCCCTCGCAGTACCAGGGCCGGTTCTCCGTCGAGGACCGCACGTACGACGGCGGCACGATCCCCGCCGGGTTCCCGGTGTTGCTCATCACCGGCGCGGCCACCCGTGATCCCCGAGCCTTCGAGAATCCCGACGACTTCGACATCGAACGGGAGCCGAAGGTGGCCATCGGCCTGGGTCACGGCGTGCACAGCTGCCTCGGCGCCGCCCTCGCCCGGATGGAGAGCCGCATCGCCATCGAAGAGCTCGCCGACCGCTGGTCGCGTTGGGAGGTCGACGACGCCGGTCTCCGGCGGGTGCACATGTCGAACGTGGCGGGCTACTCGAGCGTGCCGGTCACCGTCACCCCCCAGACCCCGACCCCCCGACAACCAGATCCAGGGAGCGAACGATGACCGACGTCATGCAAGGTGTCCGAGTGCTGGAGGTGGCCGAGCACACCTTCGTGCCGGCCGCGTCGGCGTTGCTGGCCGAGTGGGGCGCCGAGGTGATCAAGATCGAGCACGTCGAGCGGGGTGACGCCATGCGCGGCCTCGCGTCGAGCGGCACGGTGTCCCTCGGCGGTGGCGTACACGTGCTCCTCGAGCACTCGAACCGAGGCAAGAAGTCGCTCGCGCTCGACCTGACGTCCGACGACGGCCTCGCGGTCCTCTACAAGATCGCCGAGACCTGCGACGTCTTCCTCACCAACAAGCTGCCGAGCGTGCGGACCAAGCTCAGGATCGACGTCGATGAGATCCGGGCGCACAACCCGAACATCGTCTACGTCCGGGGCACCGGTCAGGGTGAGCACGGTCCTGACCGGGACCACGGTTCCTACGATGCCCTGGCGTACTGGAACCGAGCCGGGATCGCCTACGGCCTCAAGGATCCTGAGAGCCCGCGGGTGCCGGCGCCGCCCGCCCCCGCGTTCGGCGATTCCATCGGGGGCATGACCATCGCCGGCGGGATCATGGGCGCCCTGTTCCATCGGGCCCAGACCGGCGAGGCGACCACCGTCGACGTGTCGCTGCTCGGCGTGGGCATCTGGTCGATGGGCGCGGCGATGGCCCTGTCGCTGCAGATGCAGGTCCCGTGGGGCCCGCCACCCGGCGGCTTCCCGACCGGCAACCCGCTCGTCAGCAACTACCAGGCCAGCGACGGCGCCTTCGTGGCGCTCGTCTGCCTGCAACCAGGTAGGTACTGGGCCGAGCTCTGCGAGATCGTCGGTCGCCCCGACCTCGTCGACGACGAACGCTTCGTCGACGCCGACGCCATCATGGCCAACGCGGCCGCCGGGTCCGACGAGCTGGCCAAGGCCTTCGCGGAGCACTCCGCCGACGAATGGCGAGCGAAGCTCCAGCCGTTCTCGGGGCAGTGGACGATGGTCCAGAACACGCTCGAGGTCGCGACTGATCCGCAGACCACGGCCAACGCGTACGTCCAGGACTACACGACCTCGGACGGTGTGGCGTTCCAGCTCGCGTCCCCGCCGATTCGGTTCGGCGACGAAGCCCCGACTGCGAAGCGCGCGCCCGAGTTCAACGAGCACGGCGACGAGATCCTCCAGAGCCTCGGCTTCGACTGGGATGCCATCGTCGACCTCAAGGTCCGCGGCGTGGTCGCCTGATGGCGTCCGCTCGGCGCGACACGAAGCGCGCCGTGAACAGCCACATCGAGCGGGCGCTCGTGGACGTGCTCGACTTCGCCATCTGGGCCGAGTCGATCGCGTCGGCCAGCCCCGAGCGCGCGGCGATCGTCGCGGCGATGCAGGCAGGGGCCGGCGGTCGTGACTGAACCGACACGGGTGGGCCGATGACCGGGCTGATGCGCTACTGCTGACCGTCGCCCGCGGTGTCGACCTCGACGACATCGATGCGGGACAGTCGGGTGCCGGCCAGCTCCGCCGCACCGTGCGCGAGCGCGCTCAACAGGAACAGGTGACGGGTTTCGGGGCCCCCGAACGCGCACACGATCGCCAGCCGTTCGCCCATGTCGATCGTCTCCCGCACCTCGCCACCCGGCGCGATCCGGAGGAACTGGTGGGCCAGCGGCATCGCGGCCCAGATGGCGCCCTCGGCATCGAGGCAGATGCCGTCCGGCCCGTAGCCCGGGCACTCGGCGAACAGGCGCCGGTTCTCCAGCTCGCCGCCGTCGCCGATGTCGAACTGCGCGAACCGCCGACCGAGGGACTCGGCCACGATGAGCGCTCGGTCCGGGGTGATCACCATCCCGTTGGGGAACACGACCCCGGAGGCGGCGACGGTCGTCCGCCCGTCGGGGTCGACCCGGTAGATCGAGGTGGACGGCCGGGCGATGGCGGGGAACGCGCCGACGTAGGCCACCCCCCGGTCGTCGACGATCATGTCGTTGCACCCGACGGATTCGAGGACGGACAGGTCCGCGTGCACGGTGAGCGCGGCGCCGTCCCACCTGAGCACCTGGCGAGCGTCGATCGACACGACCAGCAGCGAGCCGTCCGGCAGGAAGCCCAGACCCGAGGGCCGGTGGCCGTCGAGCATCAGCTCGCATCGGCGATCACCGGCCAGATCGACGCTGTGGACCGCGCCGCCGTGCATGTCGGAGAACCAGAGTCGATCGTCGTGCCAGCGAGGTCCTTCGGCGAAGACGAGGTCGCCGGTCAGCTCCTGCAAGCTCCTGGCCACTGCTGCTCCCTTCCCGACCCTCCGGTCCGAGTCGCCTCCACCATAGTGAATGTCGACGTCGATGTTGAGATATGGTGCCGGGATGCGTGAGCTGACCCGTCGGCATCAGCCTGCAGCATCCGTGCCGTGTCAGGTCGCCATGCCATGAACAGCGCCCCCGACCCGGAGCTGTACCGCTCCGCCGACACCCGGGCCCTGCGGGTGGCGTTCTCCGACTGGCTCGGACGCGGTCTGGCCGTCCAGCCCGAGGAGGTCGAGACCGGCCCGTTCGGGTCACGGGTCGCGGCGCTCCGACGACTCCAGGCTCTGCTGTACGAGGCTGGCTGGTCACGCATCGGCTGGCCCCGGGAGATCGGCGGGCTCGGTGGCTCGGCGATCCACCGGGCCGCGATGTACGACGAGCTGGCGAAGGCCGGCTATCCGTCGCGGATCGTCTTCGAGCACCTCGAGATCCTGGCGCCCGCCATCGCGGACCACTGGGACGATGCCCTGGCCCTGCACCTGCCCGCGCTGCTGCGCGGCGACGACGTGTGGTGTCAGGGGTTCTCCGAGCCCGACGCGGGATCGGATCTCGTGTCGCTCCGCACGCGGGCAGTCCGCGACGGTGAGGGGTACCGGCTCTCCGGCCGGAAGATCTGGACGAGCTGGGCGACGGTGGCGGATCGGTGCGTCGTGCTCGCTCGCACCGGCACGCCTGAGCAACGGCACCTGGGGCTCTCGGTCTTCCTCGTCGATCTGCGCAGCGAAGGGATCGAGGTTCGTGCGATTCGCCAGGGGAACGGCGTCGACGAGCTGGCCGAGGTCACCTTCGACGACGTCTGGGTGCCCGCCGACCGGCTCGTGGGCGCGGAGGGGTCCGGCTGGCAGATCACGCTCGACGTGCTGTCCTGCGAGCGATCGGCGTTCGCCTGGCTCCGCCACAATCGGCTCTACGCGCACGCGCAGCAACTGGCCGAGATCGGCGACGACGGCGACGCCGAGGCGATGGGCGAAGTGCTGGTCGACCTCTTCGCAGTGCGGTGCGCGTCCTCCCGGGCGGTGCGCGATCTGGCCGAGTCCCGCTTCATGGGTCCGGCGGCAGCGCCGGTCAAGGTGCTCCTCAGCGACGCGGAGCAGCACCTGTACGACCTGGCCCGACGAGTGCTCGGACCCGACCTGGCGCTGGGCGGCTCCGCTGGCTCTACGTCCGGCTCCCTGGCCCGCTGGCAGGAGGACTTCCTGTTCTCCCGGGCGGTCACCGTGTACGGCGGCTCACGCCAGATCCAGCTCACGACCATCGCCCGCTTCCTGCTGGGAGTCGGAGGGTGAGCATCGCCGACCTCGACGAGTTGATCGTGGCGGCCGAGGCCGTCCTCGGACGCACTCCCGCCGGCACCGGGGCCCTGGCCGAGCTCGGGTGGGTACCGACCGGCGACCCGGCCGACGACGCCTGGCGATCCCAGTACGCGGCGTTGTTCCAGGCGCAGGGCCGCGTCCTCGCGGCCACACCGGCACTGGGCATCGCCGTGGCCCAGGTCATCACGGGGGGAGATGTCGACCTGTCGGTCGTCGCCGCCGGCCGAGCTCGACGGCTCGGTGACCGGATCCATCTGACCGGCACGCTGCTCCAGACCTCGAAGCTCGTCGTCACCCTCGACGGTCGCACCTTCGAGGTCGACCCCGCCGACCTCCACGACGTCGAACCGGGCGAGGCGCTGGACCCCACCGCGGTCAGTGCCGGGTGGGTCGCCGAGAACCGGTTGGTCGAGATCGGTGGCGGATCGGCGCGCTGGCCGCAGGCGCAGGCAGTGGCCCGACTCGCCATCGCGTTCGAGACGCTGGGGGCGTGCGAGCACCTGCTCGTCACCGCCGTGCAGTACACGCGGGACCGCCACCAGTTCGGCAAGCCGATCGGCTCCTTCCAGGCGGTGCAGCACATCCTCGCCGGCGCGCACGTGCAGCTGTGCGGGTTGCGCGACGGCGCGCTCACCGTGCTCGACGTGCTGATGGACGGGGCGGTCCTGCCGTTCGAGGAGATCCTGCTGCTGAAGGCACTGGCCGGCCGGACCGGGCGGGTCGTGGGACAAGCGACGCTGCAGGTGCTCGGAGCCGTCGGGTTCACGTTCGAACACGAGCACCATCGCTACCTGCGTCGAACGCTCACCCTCGACTCGTTCTACGGGACCGTGGAGGAGGTCACGCTCGAGCTGGGCACCACTGCGCTCCGTGACGGCATCGTGCCGGCCGCCGTCCTCTAGAGGTCTGGCGCCGGGCCTACTCGATCGGCATGCCTATGGCGTTGGCCCACAGCACCGTCAGTTGGTCGACGGTCTGATCGAGGTCGAAGTCCTGGGCATGGATGTAGATCTGGTCGGCCAGGAACGCCACCATGCCGCCGAGGGCGTTGGCTGCGAACCACGCGTCGACCTTCGGATCGGCCAGTCCCTGCTCCTGGTAGCTGATCGTGCGCCGTTCGATCAGGTGGGCGAACTCGTTCTGCCGCTGGATGCGCGTCGCAGCCACCTCCTCGTCGAAGGTCGCGACCTGCTGGATCACGCGGATGATCCCTGCGTTGTCCCGGAAGTGCTCGAGGTACTGGCGGTTGGCCGAACGGATCCGTTCGATCGGGGCGAGCTCGTGGGTGGCCTCGACCCGCAGCAGATCGAGCTCGACCGAGTCGGCGACCTCGTTGAAGATCTCCTCCTTCGACACGAAGTACGTGTAGAAGGAGCCGTGCGAGATGTTGGCCTCGGCACAGATGTCCACGATGCGGGCGTGCAGGAAGCCGTCGCGTTCGAAGACCTTGCGAGCCCCGTCCACCAGGAGCTGGCGGGTGCGCCGTCCCCGGACGGTCCGACCGGTGCCCCGGCGCTTGGCCGGTGGCTCGTCGTCGGGGTCGTCCCGATAGCTGCGGCTTGCGTTCGGTAGCCGGGTCTGTCGCTGCGTCACACGCCCTCCTCGATCGAGAGTTGTACGGACTCTGGGGCGGCCTGGGGAGCCGGATCTCGGCTCCGCTCACGAGGGGCCGGGTCAAGTGTCGACATCGACATCGATGTGAGAGAATCTACCCCTTCGAGCACGACGGGCCGTCCGTGGGACGGGGTGGGGAGGCACACGCGCAGATGGTCGAGTCCCCGGCAACCGGCGAGCCGACGTCCGTGTTCGAGTCCGACGGCAACGTGTGCACGCCCACCGAGGCGGCCCGAGGTCCGTGGGACCCCGACGCCCTGCACGGTGCGGCGGTCGCCGCGCTGCTGGCCGGCTCGCTCGAGGCAGAGGGCCAGGTGGTGGTCCGGGTGCTGGTCGAGCTCCACCGTCCCGTCCCCTTCGAGCCCCTCTCGATCGAGCTCGGCCCGACCGACGGTGGCCGACGGGTCAAGCGGCAGTTCGCGACGTTGTCCGCACAGGGGCGGACCGTCGCCAGCGCCTCCGCCACCCGGATCCGGTCGACCGAGGTGACCCTGCCCGCCGGGGCCACCGACCATCCCGTCACGTTCGACCCGGCCATGGCACCGGATCTGACCACGCCGAACCGCCACGCCGCCACCGTGGTCGGTCGGCCGTCGTTCGACAGCGTGGCGATGGCCACCACGTGGGAGATGGCCACGAGGCCGGGGCCCCGGAAGCTCTGGCTGCGACTGCTGATCCCCATCGTCTCGGGACGGGAGACGTCCGGTGTGCAGCGAGCGGTGGCGGCCGCGGACTACGGGACGAACGGCACATACGCCCGGCTCCCGTTCGCCGAATGGTCGTACATGAACGCGGATCTGACCGTCAGCTTGTCGAGGCCACCGGTCGGTGAGTGGATCGGCATGGAGACCGACGGCATCGTGGCGGCCACCGGCACCGGGCTGTCGATCGCGCAGGTCCACGACCAGGGCGGCCGCGTCGGTCAGTCCGCCCAGTCGCTGCTCATCGAGTCGCGCTGACACGTCGCTCACGGGGGTCCCGAGGGAGGCCGAGGCCGCGCTCGGCGATGAGGTTCCGCTGGATCTCGTCGGTCCCGCCGCCGATCCGCAGTCCCGGGGCGAAGAGGAACCGTTCGGCCCACACCTCGAAGCCGGCTGCCCCACCGGCGATCGACGACGCGCCGAGCAGCGCCATCGCCGAGTTGGCGGTCTGTCGGGCGTGCTCGGAGTACAGGAGCTTCACGACCGAACCTCCGGCCACGACGGGCTGATCGGTCTGGAGCCGGCCCACCAGCAGGTCGAGCAGGGTCTCACGGATGTGGGCGGCCGCCAGCTCCTGGCGGACGAGTGGATCGTCCGCCCGCCCGAGCTGGCGAGCGTGGTCGATCAGCATGGTGGCCCCGCGGGCGCTCGTGCCGCCCCCGATGGCCGAGCGTTCGCTGGTCAGGACCGTTCGGGCGACCGTCCACCCCTGACCGACGTTGCCGATGCGGGCGGTGTCGGGCACGCGCACATCGGTGATGAACACCTCGTTGAAGTGATACGACCCGGAGAGCTCGCGAATCGGGCGGACCTCGATGCCCGGGTCGTGCAGGTCGACCACGAAGCAGGTGAGCCCGGCGTGACCGGGTTCGTCCGGGTCGTTGCGCATCAGTGCGATGCCGAAATCGGCGCTGCCCGCGACGGAGGTCCACACCTTCTGTCCGGACAGCACCCAGCTTTCGCCATCGGGGGTGGCCCGCCCCTTCACGCCAGCGAGGTCGGACCCGGCGTCGGGCTCGGAGAACAGCTGGCACCAGACCTCCTCGGCGCGGAGGATCGGGGCGATGTACCGGTTGCGCTGCTCGTCGGTCCCGTGCTCGAGCAGGGTGGTGGTCACCATCTGCAACCCCACCGCCAGCGCCTTGGTCGACACCCCGTAGGGCGAGGCCTCGGCTGCGAACAGCTCCTCGGCCCATCTCCCCCGACCCGCGCCGCCCCACTCCGAGGGGATCGAGAGCCCGGCCCACCCGCCTTCGTGCAGCTCCTGTTGCCAGGAGGCGACGCGGGCGATCACGGCGCGCTCGTGCTCGACGAAGCCCTCGAGCGTTGCCGCTCCGGCGAGGTGCGCCGTCGAGAAGTCCTCGGGCGATCCCTTCGCGGGGGCACGGTCGGCCAGCCAGTCCCGGGCGCTCTGGCGGAACGCCTCGACCTCTGCCGCGTCGGTGCTCATCGCGGCAGCCCGAGGACCCGTGCCGCATTGCCTCGGAGGAACTTCGGCCACACGTCGTCCTCGAAGCCGACGGCGGGCAGCTCGGTCATGATCCGCTCGAGCGAGAGGCCCATGGGGAAGTAGCCGCCGTAGACGAAGCGGTCGGGGTGCTGCTCGAGCGCGGCGTCCGCGGGGCCGCCGGTGGCGGCCGAGACCATCGCGATGTCGACCCCCCAACGGTCCATCTCCGCCAGGGTGTGGCCGACCGGATCGTCGTCCGCCGCGAACCCCTTCTCGGGGACCGCCTTGAACATGTACTCCACCGGCATCTCGAACTCGTCCTGCGTCTGCGTGTCCCGGATCTGCGCGCGGATCTCGGCGTAGGCGCCACGCAGATCCGCGTGCGGGAACCCGATCATCGTGTCGATGATCCCGACATCGGACGGCATCACGGAACCGCGACTCCGAGCAGCTCGAGCGCGTTGTCACGGGCTATCCGCTTCGTCGTCGCCTCGTCCGCCCACGACAGCGACTCGGTCACGAAGTCCACCGGTTCGACGACGCCTTCCGCGTGCGGCCAGTCGGATCCGAACAGCAGTCGGTCCGCGGGCACATGGTCAATGAGCGCGGCGATGTCGTCCTCCCAGAACGGAGTGACCCACACCCGCTCGGTGAAGACATCGGTCGGGTGCTGGGTGAAGTACCCGGGGTTCCGGTTGGCTGCGTCGCTGAGACGATGGAGGAGATCGGGGGTCCAGGAGGCTCCGTTCTCGACGCTGGCGAACTGGATCTGGTCGAAGCGCTCGAACAGCAGCTGGCAGACCGCGGCGGCGTAGAAGTCCGAGACGGCGCGGCCCTTCGAGATCACGCCGCGCAGGGGGCTGCGGAACAGCGAGCTCTCCGCACCGGACTCCCACATGTTCACGACGGCGTCGTAGCCCTCGAGGCCGGCGTGGGTGGCGACCACGACGCCGCTCTCGTTCACCAGGCCCCAGAACTCGTCGTAGTCGGGTTCGAACGGCGACCGGTGGCCTCCCGGCACGGGGACCGGGGCGTTGCGGATGTTGATCGCCACCGCACCCAGATCGAGCACCCTCCGCAGCTCGACGGCCGCGGCGTGCGGGTCGAGGAGCTGGATGTACGGAACCGCGAAGAGGCGGCTCTTGTAGTTGTAGCCCCAGTCATCCTCCAACCACCGGTTGAACGCCTCGAACACGGCCACCGTGGCGCCCTTGTCGTGCTTGATCGCGTCCTCGATCCCGACGCCGAGCGTGGGGAACAAGAGCGTGCCGCCGAGGCCCTGCTCGTCCATCACCGCCAGGCGGGCATCACGGTCGCGGTACTCCGGACGGATCGGCTCGAGCTCACCGAACGCGTCCTTCAGCGCCTTCTGATCGGGGTTGCCCCGGTACCAGGAGTACAGCGCGCCGGGCCTGGAGACCGGGTCGAACGTCGGGTTCACGATGTAGCTGTTCAGCTGGCCGCCGACGAGGAGCCGCTCGCGTCCCTTCACCGTGACCCACTGCACGCCCCGGCTCCGCAGCTTCGGGTCGAGGTGCCGGGTGAACGCATCCGTCGCCTCGTAGTAGTGGTTGTCGAAGTCGAAGAGGTTGAACCCGAGGGTCATGGTGCCTGCACCGGGGGAGGGCCCGACGTTCCCCGTCCGTCGGTGACGAAGCGGCAGTCGAGCGAATGTATGCCGTGCACGAACGCGCCCGCGAGGAGGTCCGGCTCACCCACGTCGAACACGCTCACCGACTGGGCGAGCTCGCCGAACACGCACCGCAGCTGTGCTCGGGCCAGGTTGGCCCCGAGGCAGAAGTGCGGTCCGCCGCCACCGAACCCGACGTGGTCGTTCGGCTGGCGGGTTATGTCGAATCGCCACGGGTCGACGAACACGCGCTCGTCCCGGTTGCCCGACCCATAGAACATGACCACGTGGTCCCCGGCCGAGATGGCCTGGTCGCCGATGGACGTGTCGGTCGTGGCCGTGCGACGGAACGTCATCACCGGAGTGGCCCAGCGCACGATCTCGTCGACTGCGGTGGGCAGCCACCGCTCGGGCTCGCGGCACAGCAGGTCCCACTGATCGGGGTTCTCCGCGAAGGCCATGACGCCATGGGTGATCGAGCTCCGGGTGGTGTCGTTGCCGGCCACCGCGAGGAGGACGGTGAAGGCGCCGATCTCCTGATCGGTCAAGCGCTCGCCGTCGACCTCGGCCTGCACCAACGCGGTGAGCAGATCGTCGGAGGGGTGCTCGCGTCGTTCGGCCGCGAGCTCCGAACCCAGTACCGACAGCGTGATCCCTGCGGTCAGCACCGCGGTGAACGGGTCGTCGTGGTCGGCGGTGAACTTGGGATCCTGCGCGGTGACCATCAGGTTGGCGGCCTCCCGCAACTCGACCTGCCGGTCAAGTGGGACGCCGAGCATCTCCGAGATCGTCCAGAGCGGCAGTTGCATCGACAGGTCCGCGACCAGGTCGCAGGTTCCCTTCGCCACCGCGGCGCCCACGATCGTGCGGGCTTGCACGTGGATCTGGGCCTCGATGACCGCGACCTGCTTGGGGGTGAAGGCCCGGCTGACCAGGCGGCGCAGCTGCGTGTGGCGGGGGGCGTCGGTCATCAGGAACGACCCGAACGGCTCGTTGTACTCCGCAGGGATGTCGCTGAAGCCGACGCCCCTGCCGCTGCAGTACTGCTCGGGATGGCGGCTGACGTGCACGATGTCCGCGTGCGTGGTCGCGGCCCAGAACCCTGGTCCGGAGGTCTCGAGGCCGAGCTCGACCGGTCGGTGGAACGTCACCGACGGCCTGCTCCGGAGGACGGCGAAGGCGACGTCTCGCTCGCGCATCGTCGTGTTCCAGAACGCTCTCGCGGAGATGTCGACGGGGTCGAAGGGTCGAGTGACTGCTTCGGTTCCACTGGGCACGGTCGACCAGCCTAGTCTCAACGTCGATGTCAAGTTTGATGTCTGCGCTACTTGAGTAGGCGGCCCAGGGCTGCGGTGTGCTCTGGATCGAGCGCCACCAGCGGTCCCCCCTTCACGGACCGCCAGAACGTGTGGGGCGCGTTCCATGCCTCCCGGCGCAGCCGCGTCTTGTCGATCTTCATGCTCGCCAGCTTCGGCAGGTCGTCGCTCGTGCGGATGAACGCCGGGATCCACTTCGGGCCCAGGTCGATCTGCGCAGCCAGGAACCGGTCGAGGTCCTCGGGGTCGAAGGTGGAAGGGTCGGGGAGCTCGAGTGCGGCCATGACCCGATCCCCGACCGGGTCGTCCGGCACGGCGTAGACCGCGACGGATCGGAGGCCCGGGTAGCGGGAGAGGATGGCCTCGACCGGTCCGGCGGAGAAGTTCTCCCCGTCGACGCGAAGCCACTCGTTGCTCCGTCCCGCGAAGTAGAACCAGCCGTCGGCATCGCGGTAGGCCAGGTCGCCGGACCAGTAGAAGCCTTCGCGGAACCGTTCGGTGGTGGCTTCCGCGTTCTTGTAGTAGCCCTCGAAGCCGGCGGCCGGAGTCGTGTTCACGATCTCGCCGGTTGCCGCCTCCACGTTCAGCAGCCGACCGTCCGGGCTGCGCTCGATGCGAGGACATTCGAGGGCGGTCGACGGGTCGAGCACGACGGTACCGGCATCGGCGAGGCCGAGCGCACCGGCCGGCATGGTCGAGTCGCGCCGGATGATGATCATCCCCTCGGTCGACCCGTAGCTGTCGCGGACCTCGCAGGAGAACCGGCCGGCGAAGGTGCGGATGTCCGCCTCGGAGGCCTCGTTGCCGACGGCCATCCGGAGCGGGTTGTCGCCGTCGTCGGCAGACGGGGGCACCGCGAGGATGTAGTTGAGGACCTTGCCGGTGTAGGTGAGCAGGGTGGCGTCCATCCGACGGATGTCGCCCATCGTCTTCGAGGCGGAGAAGCGGGATCGGGTCCCGAACGGGACCTGGGCGTTGAACGCCGCGGCCATCCCGGTGAACAGCGAGCTCGAGTGGAAGAACGGCAGCGGCGAGTAGACCGCGCCGCCATCGGCCAGTCCGGCGATGTTGGCCACGTGCGCTCCCGTCCGAGCGAACCGTCCCTGCGTGCAACGGACCGCCTTGGGGAAGTTCGTGGAGCCGGAGGTGAAGATGAGGAGGAACAGGTCCTCGTCATCGGCGGGCTCCCGGTCCCGATCGGCGTCGACGGCATCGAGCGCGGCGGTGTAGCGAGGGTCATCGGTGCGCACGAGGCGGCTGCGGTCGAGGCCGGTCGGCGAGGCATCGAGCAGGTCGCCGTAGGTGGCGGAGGTGACGACCAGCTGGCAGTCGCTGTGGGTGATCAACCGGGCCAGCTCGTCGCCCCGGTAGGTCGCGTTGATCCCGACCACCGCGGATCGGGTGAGCGCAGCCGCGCCGAGCCAGAAGACGTACTCGGGGGTGTTGTCGAGGAGCACGCCGATGTGCGGCGGCTGGTCCGGGTCGCGGACCCGGTCCCACCAGGCGGCGCGTCGACGGATCTCGCCGGCGAGCTGGCGATAGGTGAAGGACTGGTCCTCGAAGTGCAGAGCCGGCTCGTCGCTGTCGGCGTTGCGGAGGAAGAGCTCGGACGCGGAGGTCATCGTGCGGTACCGCCCCCAGTGCAGGTCAGGCGAACACGGCCGACGCTACGGCGTCGAGCACGCTCGGATCGGGCATCTCGAGGAGCAGGGTGTGGGTCGGGGACGTGCGGTGTCGCAACGGCGGAACGGAAGGATCCATCGAGCGCACGGTAGATACTCTCAATATCGACGTCAACTTTGTGTAGATGGTCGCGATTCATCGACTTCGACATCAAGTTTGAGTATGTTCGCCACCGAACAGCGGCGTCCGACTCCACCTGCGTCGGCGCGTCCAGGACAACCGGGGGACATGGCTGCATGAACCAGATCACGGTCGCGGACGACCTCTTCACCTGGCCCAGTTCGAGCCCGCGACTGCTCGGATCACGCTGCACGCACAGGCGAACTACAGCCTGCCGAGCTGGTACGGCGAGACCGGACTCCTCCTCACGCCGAAGTTCTTCGCCATGAAGATCCAGCGGTACATGCACGATTACGGGATCACCGCGCCCACGCTGGCGAAGGAGGCCGCGAAGGCGTACCGGAACGGCGCGCGCGCAACGAGAACGCCTTCCGTCGGTCGCCGATGTCGGAGGAGACCATCCTCGAATCGAGGATGGTCAACGACCCGCCGACCCAGTACATGTTCTGCAGCCCAGACGAAGGGGCCGCCGCAGTCGTGCTGTGCCGGGCCGACATCGCCAGTCGGTTCTCCGACGATCCGGTCTACCTCCGGGCCTCGGTGGTGCGGACCCGTCGCGTCGGATCGTTCGAGGTGCCCACCCCGTCCTTCCCTGCCGAACGCGCCCCTGCCTTGACGGTCGACGCATCGAAGGCCGCCTACGAGCAGGCCGGCATCGGTCCCGGCGAGGTCGACATCATCCAGCTGCAGGACACCGACGCGGGAGCCGAGATCATCCACATGGCCGAGAACGGGTTCTGCGCCGATGGCGACCAGGAGCAGCTGCTGGCCGACGGGGCCATCGAGCTCAATGGTCCGCTGCCCGTCAACACCGATGGCGGACTCATCGCCGACGGCGAGCCGATCGGCGCCTCGGGCCTGCGTCAGATCCATGAGCTCGTGCTGCAGCTGCGCGGTCGGGCCGGCGACCGCCAGGTCCCCGGCACCCCGCGGGTCGGGTACGCGCAGCTCTACGGCGCGCCCGGCACCGCAGGCGTCAGCATCATCCCGACCTGAGGGGACCGAGGAGGCGTCCTACGTCACCGCCACGTGCCGCTGGTCGAGGGTGGCGCGCGCCGGTCAGCTCGGAACGAGTCCTCGGGGAAGCGGCAGGGGTAGGTCGGCGTAGGTGATGATGCCGGGCGGGGCGGCCACCACGTAGGGGATGGCGTTGATGGCCGGCATCGCCGTCATGATCATCCCGAGCACCATGAAGTCGGCGAACGTCGTGGCCTCGAAGTCGGGCGGCGGGAGGTATTCGAGCTTCAGGCGGACGGTGGGTCGGCCGTCGACCTGGATGACGTGGCCTTCCTCGATCTGCCAGTCGGGGTCGAGGGTCTGGCCCTTCTTCCATCGGACGTTCAGTTCGACGACGGTGCGATCGCCGATCTTCCCTCGCCAGCTGGCGGCGACGCCGGCCACGCATCCGGCGGCGATGGTCCACGAGTCCATCACCACGTCGTCGATGGTTCGGGCGTACTCGGCCTCGCACACGATCTCGTCCAGCTCGATGCCGAGGGCATCGGCGACCATGGCCACGGCCTCGCCGAACACCGCGGTGCCGGCTGCCGCCATCCCGGGCAGCTCGGGGTCGTCGATCGGACGACCGAAGCCGCAGGGGAGCTCGGTGGCGGGGGAGTCGTAGAGGGTGGTGTCGGATCCCTCGTTGATCGTGATCTTGTCGATCCGGTCGCAGATGCTGGCAGTGGCGATGCCGATGAGCTCCACGAAGCCGGGGCTGATCCCGGTGCCGAACATCGAGGAGCCGCCCTGCTGGCAGGCGTCGACGAGGCGGTCCCGACCGGCACCCAGGCCACGACCGTTGATGAACGCCGCGGTGCTGACCACGTTGATGCCGGCCTCGAGGATCCGGACCAGCTCGTCGACGTCTGGCCACATCGGGTTGTAGACGACGCAATCGGGCCGCAGCGCGAGGAGCGCGTCGACGTCATCGGTGGCAGCGACGCCGACCGGGTCGATGCCGCAGAGCTCACCGACATCCCGGCCGACCTTGTCGGCCGACCACGCGTAGCACCCGACCAGCTCGAGGTCGCGGCTGGCGACGGCTGCCCGAACCGAGCGCTGGCCGACGTTGCCGGTCGTCCACTGCACCACTCGAACGGCCATCAGGAGACCTCACCGTGACGTGCGCGCATCTGATCCATCTCCTCTTGTGGAGCCGGGCGATCGGACCCCCAGTGCGGCCGATCCCGATCTGCTGAGCGCATGCTTAGCATCACCGACGGGTCGGGGGCGTCAGACGGTGGCGGGGGAGGGGTGGCCCCGCGTGCCGACCGACCTCGGCGGCTTCCGGCGCCCGAGCGGCCGCCACTGGGGAAGTATCTGGCGCTGAGCCTCGGCGACGATCGCCGACCGACGTGGGGGACACGACATGTTCGATCTGACCGGGAAGGTCGCGCTCGTCACGGGCGCCGGCCAGGGAGTGGGGCTCGGGATCGCCCGACAGCTGGGGCGCCAGGGGGCCACGGTCGCGATCAACGACATCCACGACGATCGCGCCGCGGCGGCCCGCATTCGTCTGGAGGGCGAGGGGATCTCCGGCGCGATCGCCGCGCCGTTCGACGTCTCGGATCGTGGGGCTGTCGGCGCGGGCGTTGCGGCGGTGGCGGATCGGGTTGGACCGATCGACATCCTCGTGAACAACGCGGGCATCCCCCCGACGGGGGTGATGGGCCTCACTCCGTTTCGCGACGAGGACCCCGACCACTGGGCCGACTTCTTCGACGTGAACGCCTACGGTCCGCTCAACTGCGTGCACGCGGTGCTGTCGGGAATCCGCGATCGAGGATGGGGGCGGATCATCACCATCTCGAGCGGAGCCCACACCGGTGTCGGGATCGGGGTGTCGCTCTACGGCGCGAGCAAGGGAGCGGGTGCATCGTTCGCTCGATGTCTCGCGCTCGAGGAGGCGCGATCGGGGATCACGGTGAACGTGGTGTCTCTCGGCCTGATCGACCGCGAAGAGGGCTTCGGCGACCTCAGCGACCGCATGGCCAAGTCCGTCCCGATCGGACGCATCGGCCAGCCCGACGACGTCGGCCATCTCTGCGTCTACCTGGCCGCCGACGAGTCGGCGTTCCTCACGGGCCAGACGTTGCACCTCAACGGCGGCAGCTACCTGGGCACGTGAATCGTGCGCGTGGAGCGCTCCGCCGCGCCTCGCACCCACCGACCGTCAGCGCGTCCCGCTCCTGGTCCGGGACGCTACGGTCGCGGACTCGTGCCAGGGGGGACCCAGGCGTCAGGCACGCACCGACGGAGGAGCCTTGGCATGAGTGGACCGACCAGCGATCTGTTCGACGCGATGTCGACGGCGCGCACGATCCGACGGTTCACCGACGAACCCGTCGATGGCGCGACGCTCACGAAGTGCCTCCGGGCCGCGACCTGGGCGCCGTCGGGGGCGAACATGCAACCGTGGCGCTTCGTCGTGCTGCGGTCCGAGGAAGCTCGGGCCGCGGTGGCGAGCGCGGCGGCGCGGGCGCTGGTCGAGATCGCTCCCATCTACGGAGCCACCCGTCCGGGGGCCGACGACAACAGCCGTCGGGCCCGTTCGCTCCGGACCTTCTACGAGGTCCACGAACGGGCCGGGCAGCACACGTCCGTGCTGTTCGCGGTGCAGGCGCTGCCCTCCACGCCGCCGCTCGTGCTCGGCGGCTCGATCTACCCGGCGATGCAGAACTTCCTGCTGGCGGCTCGGGCCCAAGGCCTCGGCGCCTGTCCCACCGCATGGGTGTCCTACGGCGGGGAGCCGATCATCCGAGAGGCTGTCGGCGTTCCCGACGACTGGCTGCTGGCCGGACACGTGCTGGTCGGCTGGCCGCGAGGGAACCATGGACCTGTTCGCCGTCGACCCCTGTCCGACGTCACGTTCCTCGATCGGTGGGACGCACCCGCGGACCGTGTGCTCGGCGACCCTTCGGCCTGACGAGCGAGGACGGGCCGACCCCTTGTTCGAGGACCCCGAGGCCCTCGGACATGGCGGTCGCCAGGTCGCCACCCTTCAGGTACCAGTTGGTCTGGGCCGCCTGGATGACCCCTCCGGCCGCGGCCGCGAGCATCGTGGGCACGAGGTCGTCGCTCGGCACGCCCAACCTCGCGCCGAAGAACTCGGAGAGCACCTGCTGACTCTTGAGCTGGATGCCGCCGAGCACGCCCTTGACCACGCCGGGAGTGGCGGCGATGACCGTTGTCCAGCGGCGGACGAGCACCAGGTCCTCGGCCGCGACGACCTGCTCGACCGCGACGCGCACCGCGTGGAGCGGGGGCTCCTCCATGGGTCGAGCCGCCAACGCGAGGCGCAATGCCGCGCTGCGTCGGTCGATCCGCACCTGGAAGACGTCTTCCTTGGCGGGGAAGTACCGATAGAACGTCCGGACCGAGATGTGGGCTGCCGCCGCGACCTCGTCGACGGTCACCGCGGCGTAGCCGCGCTGCTCGAAGAGCTCGAGGGCAACCGCTTCGAGCTCTGAGGTCATCATCTCGGAGCGCCGCGCGCTCAGCTGCGCGGCGAGCGGTTGGGTCGCCGACTCGGTTCCTGTCGGGATGTCCATCTCGCGATCGGCCATGCGGGAACGTATCAGCCGTCGTTCAGGACGAACTCCTTGGCGGAGTCGTCCCATCGGTAGACGCAGGCGGACGGGTTGCCATCGGCGGCCGGGGCCGCCCCGAAGGTGCGGGGCAGCTCCGGCGTTCGAGGGGGCGCCGCAGTCGCGAACAGGGGGTGCTCGTGCCCGATGCCGAAGGGGAGGTGACCGCCGCGTCATCCGCTGGACCGCTGACCGAGGCGACGAACGCGTGGTGGTCCTACGAGCGCCCATCCAGCCACGAGGTCGAGACCACCCCGATCGAGGTGCAGGCGCGGGACGGCACCACGATCGGCGTCAGGTTGAACCGGCCGGTGCTCGCCGACGGGTCGGCGCCGGGTCCGCTCCCCGGACTCGTCGTGGAGTTCACGCCGTACGCGCTGATGACCGACCTGCACCAGGCCGAGGCGATGTTCTTCGCCGAGCGCGGCTACGCGACGGCCGTGGGCACAGTGCGGGGTGCTGGGCGGTCAGGTGGCGCCTGGCAGCACGCGCACTGCTCGCAGGACGGTCGCGACGCGGCCGATGTGGTGGAGTGGTTGGCGACCCAACCGTTCTGCGATGGCCGGGTCGGTCAGTTCGGTGAGAGCTATGGCGGGCAGACCAGCTACGGGTCGGCTGTCGAACGACCACCCATCGAGGTGCCCGTCCTGGCCATCGGCGGATGGAACGACGGGTACTTCCGATCCGGCACGCTCGACAACATCGAGGGTGCGCTGGAGCGCACCTGGGTGATCTACGGGCCGTGGCCCCACTTGCCCCCGATCGAGATCGCGGTCGGGTTCGCCGCGCCCGACCCGCTGCCCGCGGGCGTCCTGCTGGCCTGGTTCGACCACTGGGTGCTGCAGCTCACGGAGGTGCCGATTCCGGCCGGGCCGACCTTCGTGAGCTTCGAGGGACCGATCGGGACCGGTCGCGGCTGGCGAGAGCTCGACGGATGGGACCCGGCAGGCGCTGATCCGGCCAGATTCGCGCTCGGCGCGGATGGGCTGCTCGGTGTGGACGCGCCAGGGGGCGCACCGGTGGTCCTCTCCCAGCCCTCGGAGCCCGACGAGCCGGGCGGGGCCGTGACCTTCACCTCGGCACCGCTCGCGGAGGACCGGGTCCTGCTGGGACGGGCCACCGTCGACCTCCACGCCACCCTGACCGCCGACGGAGCGCACCTCTACGTCGAGCTCGTCGACGTCGATCCCGGCGGTGCGGAGGTGCTCGTCAACGACGGCTTCCTCGCGGCCAGCCACCGGGCGTCCCATGTGAGCCCGGAGCCGGCTCCGATCGGAGAGTCAGTCGAGCTCCGCATCGACGTGCGCCCGGCGTACCACCGCTTCGTAGCTGGCCGCTCGGTCCGCGTTCGCGTCTCGGGCGGCGGGAGCGATCGACTCACCCCGCCGCCCCGACCCGTCGAGATCCGCATCGCGACAGGGACGTCCACGCTGCGGCTCCCCGGCTTCGGTCGCTGACCCGAACCTGCCGTGACCGAGCGCAGCGCGTCAGCCCGGGACGAGCTCGGGGTGCGCGTAGCCCTCGAGGGCTACGCGATCCTTGGCCAGCACGTACCCGGCTTCGATCGCGGTGTCGACCCCCGCGTCGTACTTCGCCTGGTAGTCGTCGCGCGAGGAGTAGAGCTGGGCCAGTCGATCGATCGACAACGGCTTCGTCGATCCGAACAGCAGGCAGATGATCGAGTCATTCGGACCCTGCACCCCTGAAAGCACCCGAACCGGGGTGTCGACGGGCGGGGTTCGCACGCCGCCGGCCGCGATCCCGTCGCTGTCTCGCACGACGGCTGGCGTTGCACCCTCGGTCAGTTCGATGCGCGGCGCGATCGGCGGCAGGTCGCCACCCTCGACCCAGGACACGAAGTGTCGGAACGCAGCCTTGGCGACCACGTGCAGCGGACCGTCGTTGATCGGGACGCCGCAGTCGACCAGGTCCGCCGTCGCGGAGCCGGTCAGGTGTCGATCGGCGTGCGCAGTGCCCGGGACCTCCCAGAGGCGGAACGTGTCCGTGTCGGGCTGTCGCACGGCAGCAGATCCGAGCACGCTGGTGAGGTCGTTCTCGGTCTGCACGTCGAAGACGGGGACGGTGGTGTCGGTGCGGAGGATGGTCTTGACGCCTCCGATCGAGCTGGCGATGTCGGCGTACTGGCCCGCCGGTGCGATCGCGAGACCGGACGCACCGCGGCTGTGCACGAAGAAGCCGTCGAACTCGTTCGTGAGCGGCTGCACCCCGTTGATGTAGGTGACCAGGGCGAAGGCCGACTGCGACTCGCCGACGGCAAGCACATGCGTCGGCTCGAGGTCGCCGATAGCCGGGGTCCCGCTTCGGAGCGCACGGGCGACCTGCGTGTAGATGTCGAACGCGTAGGCGTCGCCCGGGTGTTGCAACGATCCGTACCGCTCGGGGTCGATCTTCTTCAGCCCCTGGCCGGCGACCTCTGCGCCGGGCACGTCGACCTTGACCGCGACCGGCCCGCCCTCGACGCCGATGAGCTGCGCGGACACGCCGACCCAGGCGTCGCCCCGTCGGGCGATCTCCTCGCGCAGAGTGGCGTACTCGGGGTCGGCGTCGATGCCGCCGCTCACGTTCAGCCACTCGACGAGCACGTTGCCGCTGAAGTCCTCGGCCTTCTCGGGCCGGCGGACGATCACCCGGGTCCGGTAGTCGGCGGCGGCGCCGGGCTGGAGCGTCCACCTCCCGTCGGGTGCCAGGTCACCGGCCGCGCCGTACGCCGTTGCCGTGCCGGCCGCCACATACTCCTGCTCGACGTAGCCATCACCGATCGACGTTCCCTGGGCCGAGCCGATGAAGACGCCCGTGCCACCGGTCAGCTCCTGGCTGATGTCGGCCGAAGGACCCTCCGGTCGTGACGCCGCGGTGGTCGGCGACCCGCCCGGTGCATCCGCCGGACCGGTGCCGCCGGCGCCTTCGTCGGCGCCACTGGAGCAGGCGCCCAGCACCATCGCCACCAGGCCGACGGCGACGGCGGCTCGCCATCGGCGAACGGGTCGACGGGTGACCGGTCGACCTCGGACCACCCGGGAGACGGCGATCGCCCGCCGCAGGCTGGGACCGGCCATGCTGTCGTCGTCCATCTGATCGACCTCCGAGAACCTGGGACTCTCCGTCCTGGTCCCGAAGGCCCGCGATGGGGTCGGGACGGGCGGGGAGTCGACGTCGGGGAAACGCACACCCGCCGTCCCCCCGGACTGGCACAGACTGGCAAGCTTGACAGGACCTGTCAACTATTGGGCAAGGACTCGGCGAGCATGACGCGCGCGAGGAGTCCACTGGACTCGAGGGACGTAGGGTGCCAGATGAACAAGGGCGCGGTGACCATGGGGCTCCTGTTCTATCCGCGGGGTGGATCGGCCTACGTCGTCCGCTACCTGAGCCCGGCGCTGGACCGGGCGGGATGGTCCGTCTCTCTCGTTGCCGGCTCGCTGGGCCTGCCCGGAGACGAGACCCACGCCGAGACCTTCTTCGAGGGCCTGGACGTCAGGTCCCTCGACTACTCCGACGCCGCTCGCATCTTCGATGCCGGTGGTGATTCCATCGCTGCTCCACTCCCGATGCAACCGTCCTACGAGGATCGGCCTGGCGTTCCCGACGTCGTGCTCGCGTCGGTGCGCCCCGAGCTCGCCGGCCAGCTCTCCGCGGTCTGGCGATCACGGATGCGGGCCGCGGGCGCGGATCATGCGCAGGTGTTCCACCTCCATCACCTCACGCCGCAGCTCGACGCAGCCCACCGGTGGTGGCCGGAGGTGCCACTGATCGTGCATCTCCACGGGACGGAGCTGAAGCTGATCGAGGCCATCGCGGCAAGGGTCGTGTTGGCGCAGGTCCTCGGCGAGACGTTGGCCACCATGCCTGCGGCCGTGGCGGCGATGGAAGGCTCGACCGCAGGGCACGACCTCGATGCGGCGCAGTCAGAGATGTTGCGAACGACGCGATGGGAATCGTGGCGTCACGGCCAGTTCTGGTCGGACCACCTGAAACGGCAGGCGGGGCTGGCCGATCACCTCATCACCGTGTCGCCCCAGAATCGCGCCACGGTGCTCGCCACGCTGGAGGTCGACCCCGGCCGGGTCACCGCCATCTCCAACGGTGTCGACATCGAGCGTTTCCGTCCTCGCCGGCACACTGCACAGACCCGTCGGGCCACGTTCCGTCGGGCCCTGGTGGAGGACCCTCAGGGTTGGACCGAGGACGGGCCGCCCGGGACGCTGGCCTACACCGAGTCCGATCTCGACCGGCTGCTCGGCCCTGATGGCGACGCCACCGTGCTGGTGTTCGTCGGTCGGTTCCTCGGGTTCAAGCGGGTGCCCGCTCTGGTCCGCGCGTTTGCCGGAGCCCAGGCGCAGTTCACCCGCCCGGCCTCGTTGTTGATCTGGGGTGGCCATCCCGGCGAGTGGGAGGGCGAACATCCCGCCGCGGTCGCCGCGGAGCTCGGTGTGGAGGACGTCTACTTCGCCGGGTGGCGTGGCCACGACGATCTCCCTGGCGGACTTGCCGCTTGCGATGCCTTGATCGTGCCGTCGGTCGATGATCCGTTCCCCCAGGTGCCGCTCGAGGCGATGGCGGTCGGGTTACCTGTGCTCGCGTGTCGCAGCGGCGGCCTGGTGTCGGTCGTCAACGTCGACCCGGGTCGCCCGACGGGCTGGTTCGTGCCGGCCGACGATGCCAGGGCATTGGCCGACATGATCACGGCGATCGTCAACGACCCTGCCGAGATCCGAGTGCGTGGTGCGAACGCTCTGGCGTTCGCACGGTCCGACCTGTCCTGGGACGGGCGGGTCCCTGCCTTCGAAGCCGTCTACGGCCAGGGCATCGACCATCACCGGTGGCGCCGGAGGCACGGCACCGAGCACCCCGCCGCCTGACGGCTCATGGCGTACGGCGGTGGTGCGGGTCCGAGTGGTCCCAGTCGGCCAGCAGCGACCGCAGCGCGGTGAGCAGGATGAGGGGCTGATCGAGCATGGCGTGGTGCCCGGCTTCGGGGATCTCGATGACCGGTGTGACCCGCCCGAGCTTGTCGAACATGTAGGCGCCGATGTCCTCGGTGACGAGACCGTGCTCCGAGCGCAGCAGGGCGAGGCGGCACGTGATCCGCGAGAGGTAGGGAAGGGCGACCGAGCGCATCCCCGACGCGAACTGGCTGAAGACCCGGCGGTCGAACTTCCACTGCCAGCCCTCGTCGACCGCGACGAGCGAGTGGCGGGCGACGTGATCGAGGACGAAGTCGCGATAGTGGTCCTGCGGCGGAACGGTGCGGAAGCGGGCGAGTGCCTCGTCGACCGAGGCGTAGGTCCGAGGCTGGCCGAACGCCTCTTTGAGTTGGTACGCACCGATCTCCGGGTCGGGCTCGGTGACCGGCGAGTCGCAGATGATGGCGCCACCGACCTGCTCGGCGTGGCGGGCCGCGGTCGCCATGGTCACGAACCCACCCATGCTGTGGCCGATGATCACCGGTGGACCGGAGATGCCGCCGTCGGCGGCCACGGCCATCACCTCATCGGTCCACTGCTCGAGCCCGTAGTCGTCGCGGTGGCCGCTGTCGCCGTGCCCCGACAGGTCGATGGCGAGAACTCGGAAGTCGTCGGCGAAGGTGGCCGCGAGGAAGCTCCACCAGTGCGCGTGGGCGCCACCGCCGTGGACGAACACGAGACCGCGTCGACCACGCTCGCCCCACGCCAGGTAGTGCACGGCGCACCCGGCCAGGTCGACGTGCTCCTCGGTGAAGGGCACGGCGAGCGCTCGGGTGAACCAGGTGGGGGCGAGTGGAGCGGCGGACACGTCGGTCAACCTACTGTTGCCGATCGTCGTCGATCCACGGTGGTCGCCGGTGGCAGACATCCCCTGACGGAAGTGGACGAGAGCGATGACATCGCCTGGGTGTGGGCCGCACGGGGAGGGTGAGCTGCAGGGCGTGCGCCTGGTGGCTGACGGGCTGGTGTTCCCCGAAGGTCCGGTGGCCATGGATGACGGGACGGTGCTCGTCGTCGAGATGTACGCCGGCCGCGTGAGCCGGATCACGCCGAGCGGCGCTGAACTGGTTGCCGAGACCGGCGGATGTCCGAACGGTCTGGCGGTCGGTCCGGATGGAGCGCTCTACGTGTGCAACAACGATGCGATGGGCGCAGATGGTGGAGGACGCATCGAGCGGATCGATCTCCGGAGCGGCGTGGTCGAGCGGCTCTTCTCGGAGGTCGGTGGGAAACCGCTGGGCTGCCCGAACGACCTGGTCTTCGACCGGGCAGGTGGCTTCTGGTTCACCGACTTCGGGCGACCGAGCCGTCGCTCGACCCGGTACGGCGGCATCTACTACGTGGATGCGCTGGGCGAACCGCACGAGGTGGTGCATCCCGTCGACAACCCGAACGGGATCGGCCTTTCGCCCGACGGCTCCACCCTCTACTGGGCCGAGACCGAGACGCGTCGCGTGGTCCGTCGATCGGTGGTGGCACCGGGAGTGCTCGCTCCCACCACCGGAGATTCGGCCCTGACCGTCATCGTCGGACACCCGACGGACGAGAGCCTCCTCGTGGCCGGGCTGCCCGGGAACCGTCGCCTGGACTCCCTTGCCGTGGATGCGGACGGCTACGTCGCGGTCGGGACGTTGCTCGACAGCGGCATCACCGAGGTCGATCCGGAGTCCGGGACGACGACCCTGCTGCGGCTCCCGGGGTGGGCCACCGATCGCCTCGTCACCAACATCTGCTTCGGGGGACCTGACCTGCGCACCGGGTACCTCACCCTGTCCGAGACCGGGCGCCTCGTGGCGTGCGACTGGCCTCGGCCAGGCCTGGAGCTGGCCTTTCGGGCGTAGCGGAGCGCGTGCTGCCAGGATGACGCTATGAACGAACGCTTCGAGGTGCAGCGAACGATCCCGGCCGAGGCCTCCACCATCTTCGATGTGGTGAGCAGCCCGAAGGGGCACGTTGCCATCGATGCGTCGGGGATGCTGCAGTCCTCCTCGGGCGAGCCGGCGCACGCGCTGGGCGACACCTTCGTGGTCCACATGGATCGCGAGTCGCTCGGTGATCTGCCCATGGGCAAGTACGACGTGACGGTCACCATCACCGGCTACGAGCAGGACCGGTTCATCACCTGGGAGGTCTCGGGACCGGGCTTCCCGAGCATCGGCCACTACTACGGCTACCGGCTCGAGCCCGTCGACGGCGGCACGCTCGTCACCTCCATCTACGACTGGTCCGGGGTCGACGAGAAGTGGAAGCCGGACGGCACCTGGCCGATCATCCCGGAGTCCGCCTTGAAGGCCACCCTCGGCATCCTCGAGCGCACCGTCCGGTCCGACAGCTGACGCTCGGGCGGGTGGGCGCACCCACTGCAGGCTTCACAGGTCGTTCGGGACGTCCCAGGTGACGCGGACTCCGCCGGATGGCTGGTTCTCGATGGTGAGGTTCCCGCCGAGCTCGTGGGCCCTTGCGGTCATGTTGGCAACGCCTCGGCCGCCGATCACCTGGTCGGGGATCCCGACGCCGTCATCGGTGATGGTGAGCGTGACCCGGTCGGTGACGCTCACCGCGACGCGGACATGGGTTGCGCCGGCGTGCTTGGCGACGTTGGCCAGGGCCTCGCGAAGAACTGGTTCCAGCTGATCGGCGATGGCATCGTCGAGGGTCTCGACCGGGCCGTCGAACTGCACCCGAGGTTCGGACCCGAGACCGAGGGCGGCATCGGTGGTGACGGCGAGGAGCCGTCCGCGGAGACCGCCCGGCACGCGCCCCGAAGCCTGTAGCGAGAAGATGGCCGAGCGGAGCTCCTTGATCGTCTCGTCGAGCCCGTCGATCGTGGCCAGGAGCCTGTCTCGGGTCCGGTCGGGATCGTCGAGGCTCGACATGGCGGCCTGGAGGTTGAGTCCTTCTCCGAACAGCCGCTGGATGACGGTGTCGTGCAGGTCGCGGGCGATGCGCTCCCTGTCGCTCGAGACCGCCACGACCTGCTCGGCCTCGCGCAGTGCATCCCGGCTGGCCCGGAGCTCGGCGTCTGCCGCGAGCCGCGCGGTGATGTCGCGCACCGCGGCGATGGCGAAGGTTTCGCCGTCGAGTTGCAGCGGGCTCAGGCTGATCTCGACCGGGACCTCGGTCCCGTCCGACCGTCGGGCCCACAAGTCGAGCCCGGCCCCCATCGGTCGAACGGTGGGATCCTCGCGATAGCGCATGCGGTGCAACCGGTGCGCCGCGCGCATCGATTCGGGGAGGAGGTCCTCGACCGATCGAACCAGCAGATCGTCGGGGTCGAAGCCGAAGAGCCTGATCGCGTGCTCGTTGGCGTACGCGATCTCGCCGCTGACGGCCACGATCACCATCGCGTCGGGGGCGGCCTCGAGCAGGGACCACGCGAACTCGTCGCCGTACGCCTCGAGGAGGCGAGACCGTGCTCCCATCGCGACCTCCGAGGCTCGGCGGCTTCCGACGGGTCGGCTGCCGTCGTCGCCCGGAATGTAGTGCAGTCGATCGGTGGCCCGGCGCCCGTGATCAGGTTGATTGGGACCATTGACCCTTTCGTCAGGCGGCAACGGCCGGGAACATGGGCCCGTGGAGTTCGATCGCAACGGGCTTGCCCTCCTCGACCTTGGTGAATGCCGCGTCTCTCCTCGGGGCGTCGGGCATCGGGCGACTTGCGCTGTCCGTCCAGGCTCTGCCAGTGGTGCTGCCCGTCAACTTCACGCTCATGGGCGACGGGATCCTGATTCGCACCGGAGCCGGCTCGAAGTTCGACCAGGCCTGCGACCGGGCCGTCGTCGGCTTCGAGATAGATGGCTACGACTCGATGAGCCAGACCGGCTGGAGCGTCCTCGTGCAGGGTCATGCCCGCGTCCTCCAGGCACCGGCTGAGCTGGCCGACGCCCATCGGGCCGGGCTGACCCCGTGGGGCAACCCGTCGGCAGACACGTTCATCAGGGTGAGTCTCGACATCGTGACGGGCCGGCGCCTCGGCGGCTGGTACTGGCCGCACGGCCTCCCGCACGTGCCGCATCCCGATCGGCGCTGACTCGTACCGACCATCACACCGGCCGACCCACCACACCGGAGGCACCGATGCAGGCTCTCGTCATCTACGAATCGATGTACGGCAACACGCACCAGGTGGCCGACGCCATCAGTCGCGGCCTCGTGGAGGTCGGCGACGTGGTCGTCGTCCCGGTCGAGCGAGCGACTCCTGAGCTCCTTGCCGGCGCCGACCTGCTGGTCGTCGGCGGGCCGACCCACGTGCATGGGATGTCGCGCGAGAGCACGCGCAAGGCGGCGGTCGAACAGGCCGCCGCGGCCGACAGCTCACTCGAGGTCGACGCGGACGCCGAAGGTGAGGGGCTGCGCGAGTGGTTCGATCAGCTGGGCGACGCTCCAGGTGCCGCCGCTGCGTTCGACACCCGTTTCGATGCGTCACCTCTGCTCACCGGCCGCGCATCGAAGGGGATCGCCAAGCGTCTCCGACGGCACGGAGTCGAGGTGATCGTCGAACCGATGAGCTTCCTGGTGCACAAGGACAACACCCTCGGCGGCGGCGAGCTCGTGCGTGCGGAACGATGGGGCCACGACCTGGGCCAGGCCCTCGAAGCCCGCGCGGAACCCCCCGACGGCGACCATCCGCCGGTCCGTCTGAGCCAGCAGGCGGGGTGGTCACCCACGTCAGGCGTCGATGACCTCGAACCCCACGCTCACGTTGGCGCTCGATGTGTCGATGGCCCGGATCGCTCCGACCACCCGCACGCAGGCGACTTCGGCGACCGCCGTCGGGATCGGCTCGGACGCCCGCAGCGTGACGCGCACCCCTCTGCCGGCTCGGGTGACGCGGGCGGAGGCCAGTACGTCGTGGAGGTCGTGGAGGTCGAGCACCTGACGGAACATGGTGCGTGCGGTCTCCTCGTGGCGGGGGAGGGGTGCGGCCATGGCGGCCTGCACGGCATCGACCACCTCGCTCGGGTCTTCCGCGAACGAGGAGGCGAACGGTGACAAGGGCGAGTGGCTGTGATCCCCGACGAGAACCAGCGGGACGTACTGGCGCAGCGCGCACCGCGTTCCCTCTCTGACCTCGGCGTCGAGCAGGCCCGGGTCGCTCGACCGGGCGACCACCGCGGAGATCGCCGATTCGTCGAGCGGGCAGTCGTGCTGCGAGGTGAGCCCCTTGCAGGGGAAGGCGGGACGGCCCGGCTCGTGGCACCGGGCCACTTCGATGCCGGCGCCGACCAAGGCGTCGACCAGAGGAACGGTGGCATCACCGTCGTCATCGACGAGCAGCACGCGCATGGGAACCATCCTTTGCCGTCGGCCGGGCGACCGAGCTCCAGACGGTCACGCTCGCTCTGATGGCCGGTCCGGACCAGAGGCGAAGGTCCCATCGGTCGACGCTCCCTGCACTCGGCCGATGGACCGTCAGCGAGGTCCGTCTCTCCGGGCCACCCGGTCGGCCTGGCGGGCGGCGTACACCGCGGCCTCCGTTCGCCGCGACATGCCCATCTTGGCCAGGAGGTTCGAGACGTAGTTCTTGATCGTCTTCTCCGCCAGGAACATCTGATCGGCGATCTGGCGGTTCGTGAGCCCTTCGGCCAGCAGGGCCAGGATGCGTCGCTCCTGGTCGGTGAGGTGCTTGAGCCGCTCGTCCTCCGCCTCACCGTTGCGGAGCCGGTCGAGGACCTTGGCCGACAGCTTGGGGTCGAGCAGCGATTCGCCGGCCGCGATCTTGGTGACCGCGTCGATCAGGTCGCTGGTCCTGATCTCCTTGAGCACGTAGCCGTCGGCTCCCGCCATGATGGCGTCGAACAGCGCCTCGTCATCGGAGTACGACGTCAGCATCAGGCAATGGATCTCCGGGTGCTTCGATCGGATCTCGCGGCACACCTCGACGCCGTTGCCGTCGGGGAGCCGCACATCGAGCACCGCGACATCCGGCGTGGTGGCCGGGATGCGGCCGTAGGCCTCCTCGGCGGTCCCGGCCTCTCCCACCACCGTCATCGTGCCGGTGCTCTCGAGCAGCTCGCGAACGCCTCGCCGAACGATCTCGTGGTCATCGAGGAGGAAGACGCGGATCACCACGCCATTGTGACCCACCTGAGGTGACCTACCTGCGGATCATGGGACCAAAGTCCCGATCGGTCGTGGACCGCCGACCCTTCTGAGAGGCGCGAAGGGAGCAGACGCTCGATGCGCACCGCCGTGCACCGACGCGCGACCCGCCATCGGAATCGGCACAACCGGTAGGAGCCCCCTGCATGCCCGCCAACCCTGGAACGGAAGGTCGCAGCACCTTCTCCCTCATCGCCGTGCTCGTCGCGCTGGCGTCGTTCCTCATCGCGACCATCTGCGTGGTGGTCGTCTCCTCGTCGGACTCGCTGTCGGCCAGTTCGACGACCACCCAGGCCGCGCCTATCGCCGTGACCCTTTCGGAGTTCAAGATCACGCCGGCGACCATCAACGCCGAGGCCGGCAACGTCACGCTGAGCGTGACGAACGGCGGCACGCAGGTGCACAACCTGTCGGTCACTCCTGGGGGACAACGCACCCCGGACATCCCTGGGGGTGCCACGGTCCCGTTCGACCTCGGCAAGCTCGCTGCCGGCACCTACCAGGTGGAGTGCCTCATCCCCGGCCACGCCGACTCCGGCATGAAGGCGACCCTGATCGTCGCGGCCGCCGGCTCCGGCCCGAGCCCGAGCGCATCGTCACCGGGCGACATGGCCGGCATGGACATGGGCTCGTCGGCGACGCCGACCGCTGAGCAGTACGCGGCGATGGATCAGAAGATGAGCGACGGCATGGCCGCCGGCCTGGACACGTTCGTGAAGGGCAACTCCACGACGGGTGCCGGCAACCAGAAGCTCGCCCCGACCATCGAGGCCGACGGCACGAAGGTCTTCGACCTGGAGGCCTCGATCATCGACTGGGAGGTTTCGCCGGGCAAGACGGTCAAGGCCTGGGCCTACAACGGGATGGTGCCCGGGCCGTGGATCCGGACCGAGCCCAACGACAAGGTCAAGGTCGTCATCACGAACAGCTTGCCGGTGTCGACCGACATCCACTTCCACGGCATCACCACGCCGTTCGAGGCCGACGGCCTCGCGCCCCTGACCCAGCCGGCCATCGCTCCCGGCGAGACCTACACCTACTCGTGGACGAACCCGGATCATCCCGAACTGGGCATGTACCACGCCCACGACCACGGCCAGATCGCGGTCCTGAACGGGATGTTCGCCGTGTTCCAGAGCGGCGACGTGGCCATGCCGCACGCGCAAACGATCGACTGGGAGACGATCCCGGGAGACCTGAAGGTCACCCAGGAGCTGCCGATGGTGCTCAACGACGCCGGCACGATCGGGCTGTCGATCAACGGCAAGAGCTACCCGGCCACCGCTCCGATCGTCGCCGACCCCGGTGAGGTCGTGGAGGTCCACTACTACAACGAGGGTCTCCAGGCCCACCCGATGCACCTGCACCACCTCGAGCAGCTCGTGATCGCCAAGGACGGGTGGCCCTTGGCTCAGCCGTACTACGCCGACACCATCCTCGTGAGTCCGGGCGAGCGCTACACGGTGCTGATCACCCCCACCGCCAACGACATCGGGGTGTGGGCCTACCACTGCCACATCCTCAGCCACGCCGAGAACGACAGCGGCCTGTTCGGCATGGTCACCGCCTTCATCGTCAACGATCCCAACAAGAAGTGAGTGCCTCCATGGCATGATCCCCTGGCCGCGGCATTGCGGCCAGGGGAGGTCCACCGATGATCAGCGACGACCTGCGGCATCGCCGTCTCGAGATCGTCGAGGAGCACTTCCGCACGGAGGTGACCCAGGAGTTCGATCTCACCCTGGCCACGTTCGGCGGCCACCCGCACTACGAGATCATGGCCACCGGCCAGGTCTTCGACGGTGACGAAGAGGTCAGGGGCTACTACCGGACCACCCGGACCGCGTTCCCCGATCAACGCCACGACGGCGTGCACCACCACGTGGCCGACGATGCAGTGATCTCGGAGTTCGATCTCCTCGGCACGAACCTGGGGGAGCTCTACGGACTCCCGCCCACAGGCAAGGCCTACCGCGTCCCGGTCATCGCCGTGTTCTTCTTCGAGGGTGACCGGATCACGAACGAACGGGTCTACTTCGACGCCGCCAGCCTCCTCACCCAGATCGGCCGAGGTGAACTGCTCGGGCTCGCTACGTCAGGTGATCTCTGAACCGAGGCTCCGGCGGGCAGTGGGTCGAGATCAGCTCGGTCGTCGGATCGGGTACCCGCTCAGGGGACCGAGGCGGCGCAGCTGGCTGCCCGTCGGGCCTCCTCGTCGAAGGGCAGGAGCCGGTCTGACACACGGATGGGAGGCTTGGTCCCCAGCCGCCACCTCCCTATAGTCGGGCCTGACAGGGGCGAAGAAGGTGCGATGACCACAGCACTCCATGACGGCACGTCGTCGGATCCGTTCGAGCACGAGGCGCTGTTCTACTCGTCCGACGACGAATACCTGGAGCAGATACTGCCGTTCATCGCCGACGGCCTCGACGCGGGCGCAGCCGTACTGATCGCCACGCCGCACGCGAAGGTGGAGCTCCTGGCGTCGCGGGTGGAGGGATGGGCCGACGACCGGCTCCACCTCGAGGCGATGGAGGAGGTTGGAGCAAACCCAGCCTGGATCATTCCGGTCTGGGCCGACTTCGTGGCCGCCCAGGCGGACCTCGGGCGAACCGTCCGTGGCGTCGGGGAGCCGATCTGGGCTGATCGCACGCCGGACGAGCTCGTCGAGTGCGCTCGTCACGAGGCCCTTCTCAACGTGGCCTTCGCCGCGACGTCGGGATTCAGCCTGTTGTGCCCGTACGACCTCCGGTTCCTCGACCCGTCCGTGATCGACGAGGCCGGGCACAACCATCCGCGGATCGATCGCGCCGGAGAGGTCTGCACGAGCGAGAACTACGACGGCGACGTCCCCCACTGGCTCGACACCCCGCTCACAGCCGTCCCCGCGGGGACCGAGCGAGCGTCGTTCGGCTCGGGTTCCATCGCGCCGCTCCGGCGCCTGGTCGCGTACCGAGCGGGGGAGGCCGGCCTCTCCCGGCCGAAGGCCGACGACGCGGTCCTCGCGGTGAGCGAGGCGGTCAGCAACTCGATCTCGCACGGTGGTGGTCGGGGTGAGCTGCTGCTGTGGCAGGCCGATGACCGGTTCATCTGCGAGGTCCACGATCACGGTCACATCACCGACCCACTCGTCGGCCGCATCCGGCCCACGGTCGGCCAGCTCGATGGTCGCGGCATGTGGCTGATCCACCAGGTCAGCGATCTCGTGCAGCTGCGGTTCCTTCCTGACGGTCAGCACCTCCGGATGCAGTTCGTCCGTTGATCGCCGCAAGGCGGGCATCGGCCGGCGCTCCTTCGCCCGGGCGGGCATGATGGGCCCCGGGTTCGGTCGAATCGGTCGGAGCCGGAGCATTCGTCGATGAGGACCTTCTCGCAGATCGGACCGTGGCCCGGTGATCGTGACCGTCGATGAACGAGCGGTCTTCGATGCGCTGCCCGCGCGGTGGTGGTCACCGATACCCGGGGCCAGATCGTCCGGTGGAACCGTTCGGCCGAGGAGCTCTACGGGTGGGAGGCGGACGAGATCCTCGGCCGCTCGGTGCTCGAGGTGCTGCAACCCCGGCCCATCAGCGACGAGCACGGTGAGGGCGAAGTTGGCATCGACCTCACTGACGGCGAGTGGAGCGGAGACCTGATCACCTCCACGAAGTCGGGGGAGCGCCGGCGCACCTTCGTCACCATCGCTCCGATCCGCGACCCGTCGGGGGAGGTCGTCGCGCTCGGTCGGCGCGGGCGAGGACCTCTCGGGTCAGCAGCCACTGGAACGTCGGGCTGAGCAACTGACGGAACGCCTGCAGCTGGCACTCGACGCCGGTCAGCTCGGCACCTGGGTGTGGGACAAGACCGCCGGAACGATCGAGTGGGACGACCGGTTGCAGGTGCTCTTCGGGCTCGAACCGGGCACGTTCGACGGCTCCTTCGAGACCTACGCGGGGCTGTTGCACCCCGACGACGCGGGGTCCGTTCTCGCGCGGGTCGAGGAAGCGATGCTGGCCAGGAGCCGCTACGTGGTCGAGCACCGGGTCGTCTGGGCCGACGGGTCGACGCACTGGCTGGAGGGGGCGGGCCAGGTGACGCTCGACGCTGACGGCGAGGCCAGCGGGACGATCGGGTGCGTGGCCGATGTGACCGACCGGGTCGAGGGTGAGCTCCAGCGTCAGCGGTTCACGTTGGAGGCGCTGAACGCGGCCGAGGATGAGCGGGTGTCCCGGGAGCGACTGGAGTTCCTGTCCAAGATCACCGAGGCGGTGAACCAGGCTCCGGACGTCCGCACGATGATGCAGGACGTCGTGGCTGCGGCGGTGCCGCGGCTGGGCGACTGGTGTTCGATCTTCGTGCTGCCCGAGGACGGATCGCTGATCCCGGACGTCGAGATCGCCCACGTCGATCCGGAGATGGTCGAGTACGCCCTCGCCCTGCGGGAGCGCTACCCCTACGACCCGAGCTCGGCGTGGGGGGTCCCCGAGGTCATCCGATCCGGCCGCACCCTCTTCATCCCGGAGATCGACGCGAGCGTGCTCGACGAGGCCGGGCTCGATGACGAGGCGCGAGTCATCGTGGGGCGGCTCGCGCTTCGGAGCTCGATCACCGTCCCACTGGTGGCGCGGGCCCGCGTGCTCGGGGCCATGCAGTTCGTGATGTCCGAGTCGAGCCGCCGCTACACCCGCGATGACATCACTCTGGCGCGAGCCGTCGGCTCCCGCATCGCGTCGAGCCTGGAGAACCGCCGACTCGGAGAACGGCAGCGGGTGATCGCGTCCACCTTGCAAGCCAGCTTGCTGCCTGACGAGCTCGTTTCGATTCCCGGTGTCGAGGTGGCGGTGCGCTATTGGGCCACCGGTGAGGGCACAGAGGTCGGTGGGGACTTCTACGACCTGTTCGCCATGGACGAGGAGACCTGGGGAGTGGTGGTCGGCGATGTCTGCGGCACCGGGCCCGCGGCGGCCGCGGTGACCGGCCTGGCCCGCCACACGGTGGCGAGCGCCGCCTGGCACGGCGACGATCCCGTCGAGACCCTGGCGCACCTCAACCGCACGCTGCGCCGGCGCGATGCCGAGGTCTTCTGCACCGTGGCGTTCGCCCACCTCACCGTCGAGTCCGACGGGCTGGGCGTGGCGCTGGCCGTCGGGGGGCATCCCTTGCCCATCCTGGCCGAGCAAGGTGGTGGCGCTGTCCCGGTGGGCTGTCCTGGAACGCTCATGGGCGTGTTCGACGACGTGAGCGTGACGACCTGCAACCTGCTGCTGGGTCCCGGCGAAGCCCTGGTCTTCTACACCGATGGCGTGACCGACGTCCCGCCGCCGTACGGCATCGGCGCCGAGGACTTCGTGGTGATCGTGGGCGAGGAGGCATCGCTGTCGGACTCGGCCGAGTCCCTCGCCGATCGCCTGCACGTCCGCCTGGCCTCGATCCTCGAGGTCGATCAGCGCACCGACGACATCGCCCTCCTGATCCTCCGGGTACCTCCGCGTTCCTGAGCCCTCAGAAGAAGCGGCGAGCCGGGATCACCAGGCGCTCGGCCACCCGCTGGAACGCCGAGCGCGACGACCAGCGCACTCGCTCGATCCGGACGCTGCGGGCCAGGTCGTCCTCGAACTGCGCGTCGAGCTCGGTCGTCAGCTCCCGATCGAGTGCGACCAGGTTGACCTCCTCGTCAAGTGCGACCGATCGGCGGTTGAGGTTGGCCGATCCGATGTTGGCGACGAGGCCGTCGACGGTCATGACCTTGGCGTGCAGCATCGACGGCTGGTAGTTCCAGATCTCGATGCCGGCGGCCAGGAGCTCGGCGTAGCGGTGCTCGCCGGCCATCTGCACGAACCGCTTGTCGGCGTGGGGCCCGGGCAGGAGGATCTGGACCTCGACGCCTCGTTCTCGGGCGTCGCAGAGTCGCTGGACGAGCTCTCGGTCCGGGACGAAGTACGCGGTGGCGATCCGCACCCTGCTCTGCGCCAGCTGCAGGAGCGAGCGGAACAGCATGTCGACCTCGCCCCACCCCTGCTCTGATGCGCTGCGCACGCACTGCACGATCGCCGAGCCGGCCTTCGGCTGGTCGGGGAAGCGGTCGACCCCTTCGGAGAAGATCTCGGGATCGGTCTCGGTCCAGTTGTCGAGGAAGGCGGCCCGCAGCCCGTCGACCGCCGGACCCCACAGGCGAAAATGGGTGTCACGCCACTCGTGCTCGTCTCGGGCGTCGCCTGTCCACTCGTCAGCGATGCCCACTCCGCCGGTGAACCCGATCTCCTCGTCGACGATCATCACCTTCCGGTGGGTCCGGTGGTTGACCCGGGCGAGGTGCATCCTCCGCAGAGGTCGGAACCAACGGACCTGCACGCCGGCGCCAGCCATGAGGTCCAGCAGCGGATGGTCGATCGTTCGGGCGCCGAAGGCATCGAGCAGGACCCGCACCCGTACGCCGCGCCTCGCCCGCGCCGCCAGTCGCTCGGCGAAGGTCGTGCCGATGTCGCCGGCCCAATAGACGAACGTGAGCAGGTCGATCGTGTGGTCTGCTCCATCGATCGCTTCGAGCATCGCCGGGAAGATCTCGTCGCCGTTGCGGAGCACTTCGATGCGGTTGCCCTCGGTGGCCGGCACGCCGATGACGCCCTCGAGGTGCCTGCGAACGCGGGTCATGCGTTCGCCGGGCTCGACCGATGGCGGCTGTGTCGCGCTAGGCCCCTCGCTCCCCTGGCCTTGGTCGATGACTGTCACGCCGGCACCTTGGTGGCGCTGGCCGCGGACACGTGCTCCGCGTCCGGCTCCGAGTGCTCGATCTTCACCTCGTCCTGCGGCTCGCGGCTGCCGGATCGGGCCGCTTCGAGCTGCGCGGCGACGGCTCCCCCGAAGAGGATCGTCATCGACGAGAGCATGCACCACAGCTGGAGGGCGACGATGCCGGCCAGGGGGCCGTACGTGTCACCGAAGGAGTGGCTGAGCCGGAACACCAGGCCCATGGAGAGGGTGACGACGAACCACAGCACCACCGTCACCGCCGACCCGAACAGCAGCCAGCTCCAGCTCGGCTGATGCCGACGCGGGCACCACCGGAACAGGAGCGCGGTGACGGCCATCATGATGGCGAGCGAGAGCGGCCAGCGCAGGATGGTCCAGGTCAGGTTCGCTCCGTCGTTGTGCAGTGCGTCGCCGATGGCCGAGCCGAAGCCGACGGCGGCGATCGCCACCGCGGTCAACGTGCCGGCGCTGAGCGCCAGCAGCAGGCCGAGCCCGTACTTGCGAGGGAACGGGCGGTCGAGCTCGACACCGTAGATCCGGTTGAGACCCCGCTCGAGCTGACCCATCCCCGTGGTGGCCGAGACGATCAGGCCGATCGAGCCGAGCGCGAGGGCGAGGTAGCGGCGAGACAGGCCTGCGTTCTGCGCCTGGTCGACAGCGGAGGTGAGCACCTGGCCGGCGGGGCCGGGCGCGGCGCTCTGGATCGCATTGACGATCCCGGTCGAGATGTGAGAGTCGCCCATCGCGCTGGCGACGCCGACCAGCACGATCACCGCCTGCACCAGCACGAGCGACATGACCCACGCCAGGGAGCGGGTGTGACTGAACCCGTCGGAATAGCGCATGCGTGTGAACGCGTCACGCAGCAGGCGGAGCCGGCCCGTGTGCTGAAGGGTCTGCCAGGCGTCGTCGCCGGTCAGCTCCCACGTCTCGGGAACGAGGGTTGCGGTGCTCACGACCCGGCCTGGTTCTCGCTCGCGGCCGCAGTCGGATCGGGCACGCACACCTGGATGGCGTGGTGCTCGATGGACACCTTGATCCGCTTGGTCTTGTGGCGGGCTCCGCCGTCGAGCTCGTAGGGGAGCTTCTCGTCGAGCTTGATGTCGATCGTCCGGGCGGAGGTCGTGCGGGTGAGCGGCGAGCGCTCGAGCTTGCCCGCGGCCAGCCGGGCGAGCACCCTCGACCACTGGGCCGCCCCCTTGGCCGTGACGATCCCGACCTCCAGCACGCCGTCGTCGGGCTCGGCCGCGTCGAAGGCGGTGAACCCGCCGCTGACGGTGCCGACGTTCCCGATCAGGACGCAGCTGGCCTTGCCGTCGAACCAGTCATCTCCGTCGACCTTCACCCGCATGTGCACGCGCGAGACGTTGAGGTTCTTGGCGCCGGTCCAGACGTACGCGAGTCGTCCGGCTTTGTCCTTCAGGCCGCGGTCGGCGTCCTTGATCATCATGGCGTCGAACCCGGTGCCGGCCATCACGGCGAACCGCTCGCCGTTGATCACGCCGACGTCGAGCGGGCGGTGGAACCCGTGCAGCCCGACATCGACGGCAGCGGGGAGGTCCTTCGGGATGCCGAGGTTCGTGGCGAGCAGGTTGGCGGTGCCGGCGGGCAGGATGGCGACGGTGACGCCGGAGCCGGCCATGGCGTCGATGCACCGCTGCACCATGCCGTCACCGCCCCACACGAACACGAGGTCGGCGCCCTTCTCGATGGCGTCGCGAGCACACGCCGGTGCCTTCTTGCTCTTCGGGACCTCGTACCAGAGCGGCTCGAAGCCTTCGTGGGTCAGGAGGGAGCGGAGCTCGTCGAGACCTCCTCCGAGCGACTTCTTCCGGTGGGCGACGACCGCGACGGTGGTCATGCCGGCACCTCCGCGGCCGATGCCTGCCGGGCGGGCGGATCTTCGGCGTCCCCTTCATGGTCGTCTTCATGGTCGTCTCCATGGTCGTCGCTCGGCAGCTGCGCCGCGATCGACGAGGCCCGGGTGGCGGTGACGGCGACGAGCAGCGCGCCGATTCCCATGATCGCCCCCGCCACCACGTCCGAGACGTGGTGCATGCCCCGGTACACACGGGCGTAGCCGACGGCGATGGTGAGCAGCAGCACGAGGACCCAGGGCAGGACCTTTGCGAGTCGTGACCGCATGTGCAGCGTGATCAGCAGCACGATCGATCCGTAGAGCACGATGGTCGCCGCGGTGTGACCGGACGGGAAGCTGAAGGTGGTCGGCACGATCCCGAGCTTCTCGACCGACGGACGCTCGCGGCGGACGAGCTCGTTGACGATCAGGAACGTGGCCAGCTCGACGGCCAGGGCGATGACCACGAGCAGGAGGTCTCGCCATCGCTTCCGCAGGGCGAGGACGATCTCGATCAGGAGCCCGCCGACGATGATCGGCATGGTCTCGGCCGAGTGGGACCAGAAGGTGCTGAAGCTGTTCCATCCGCTGGTGCGGTGGGCGGCGAGGTTCGCGTTCACGTGATCGTCCGCGGTGCGCAGCCCCCCGAGGAGCCCGAGGTGGGTGATGGCCTCGCCGATGACGATCAGTACGACCGCCATGGCGGCCAACCCTCCGACGACCACGAGGACCGGCGCCCAGACCTGGCTACGCGCCCTCGATGCCGCCTTGGCAGCGACGTCGTCGATCGGACCGGGTAGCGGGCGGTCGAGCACGCTCCTCGGGGTCGTCGTACCGGTGCGTCCGCGCCTCGCCTCTGTTGTCATGCGGTCGACATACCCGGGGAAACCAGCGCGTATGCGTGAGCGCGCGACGGGGTACACATGACAGATGCAGGTGATCGGGATCGTGTTGGCGCTCGGAGTGGCGGCAGGGCTGGCCGCGTACGTCGCGGCCCGTCGGTGGCCCGAGCCGATCGAGGCGCCCCGCATCGTCCAACCGACCATCACGGCCGAAGTCGATCGTCGACCACGGCTGGCCGGCTACCTGCGGCGCCGCACCGATCCGTCCACGCTCACCGGGCTGGCGCTCACCGCGGCCGGGGTGCTCGTGATGGGTGGTGCCATCGGCATCGGAGTGCTGCTCACCATGGTCCGGACGCACCAGGGCTTCGCGCGATGGGACGTCGCGTTCGCCCAGTTCGGCGCCGACCACGCATCGAACATCTCGACGAGCTTCCTCCGCGACGTGAGCCAGCTGGCGGGCTACCAGGGCGTGCTGGCGATCGGACTCCTCCTGGTCGCAGCCGAATGGCGTCGACAGCGCGCGCTCGCCCTGATCGGCTTCGTGGTCCTCACGCTCGGCGGCCAGTTCGCGATCGCCGAGCTGGTGAAAGCCGTGGTGGGACGTGGACGCCCCGACATCCTCCACCTCACCGGCTTCTCCGGGTCGTCCTTCCCCTCCGGACATGCCACGGCCGCGGCAGCGATGTTCATGGCTGCCGCTCTCCTACTCGGTCGCAAGCGCACCGCTCGCACCAAGGCGGTGTTGGTGGGACTCGCGGTGTCCCTGGCGGTGGCGGTCGCATCCACCCGCGTGCTGCTCGGCGTGCACTGGTTCACCGACGTGCTCGCCGGCCTGCTGCTCGGGTGGGCCTGGTTCGCGCTCTGCTCCATCGCGTTCGGCGGCCGGCTCATGCAGTTCGGTGCGCCGGTCGAGCAGGCCGAGACGATCGCCGCGGCGGTACTCGTCGACGACCATGACGACGAGCCATCGTCGCTCTCGATTCCTGCGGTCGGGACAACTGGTCCGGCGGCGACGGGGTAGAGGCCGCTTCACGGCTCGGTCGGACCTCAGGCGCCACCTTCGAAGGCGGGGCCGTCGACGCGGTCGATGGTGGTGAAGTCCTCGACCGGGCGTCGGGTGAGACGGCGTGGTTGCTGCCGCGGGTGACCGAGCACGATCACCGCGGCCAGTGCGTAGCCGTCGGGGGCGTGCAGCAGCTCGAGCACGGACCGCTCCTCGCGGATCGCCATCGTGGTCATCACCCCACCGAGCCCTTCCTCCCGCGCCGCGAGCAGCACGTTCCATGCGAACGGGTACACGGACGCACCGCCGGCGAAGGTGTAGCGGTCGTGGTCACGGTCGACCGCGGCCAGCACACGGAGGTCGACCATGAGCGCCAGGAGGACCGGGGCCTGATGGAGGTGCTCGGCGAAGCCTCCTCGGCCAGCCGCGGCCTGGGCTCGGAGCTCATCCGCTCCCGACGCCATCGCCGCGTCCTCGGCGTATCGGTCGTTGGGCGGCGCCCAGGGTCGGATGCCGGCCGCGTTCATGGCGAGGTAGTCGTACCAGCCCGGGAGGTAGAGGTCGCGCAGGCGGGACCGGGTCTCCGGGTCCTGGATGACCACGACCCTCCAGCCCTGCTGGTTCCCGCCGCTCGGGGAGAAGCGGGCGTTGTCGAGCACCCGCCAGAGCACATCGTCGGGTACCGGGTCGTCCGTGAACTCGCGCACCGCGCCGGTCGTGCGCAGCGCGTCGGTCAGCTCCATCGGACCCCCTTTTGCCATCCGTGGTTCTCGGTGCCCGATCCTAGGCACCGCCACGGCCGTGACCGGCGCCGGCGACGGCGCGATCATGGCGAGGTGTTCGACGTCGACGACTTCATCCAGAGCTGCCGTGACTGCCTCGGCGAGACGGAGCCCCGTTTGGCGATCCGCGAGGCCGTCGCCCGAGCGGTGTCCGATCCGGGGTCGGTCCGCGAGGCGCTCCGGTCCGCTCGGGCCGGCATCTCCTTCCTGCATCGCGCCGACGACCTCACCATCCTCCACGTGGTGTGGGCGCCGGGCATGCAGCTGTTCCCCCACGATCACCGGATGTGGGCCTGCATCGGCATCCACGACGGGCGCGAGGACAACCAGTTCTTCCGGCGGGCTGAGAGCGGGAAGGGCCTGGTCGACTCGGGTGGCAAGCGGCTCGACGAGACCGACGTGGTGCTGCTCGGCGACGACACCGTCCACTCGGTGACGAACCCGTTGCGCGTGCCGACCGGCGCGATCCACGTCTACGGCGGTGACTTCGTGGCCCAGCCCCGAAGCCAGTGGGCGCCACCCGAGCGGACCGAGGAGCCCTATGACGTCGAGCGCGTGAATCGCGTCTTCGCCGTCGCCAACGACGCGCTGGCACGCCGCCGGATCCGCGCCGGCCGCCGACTGAGCGGCCACGCGGACTCCAGCGTTGCTCGCCCCCCTGGGCGATGTTCTCAGCTCTGCTTGATGACGAACTGCTTGTTGGTGGGATCCCAGGCGAACAGGTACGCCGTCGGATCGCCGTCGGCCGCCGGCGGAGGACCGAAGACCAGTGGGTCGGGCTCTCCCGGGACATCGACCTTCAAGCCGTCGATCGCGCTCGCCAACGTGCCGTAGTTCAGGTCCTGGCCGGCCGCCTGGATCCATCCCTGGACCAGCGCCATGTCCGGGCAGGCCTGGAACGCAGCCTGCCACGGCTGCTTGCCGGGGTCGCTGGCTGCTCCGGTCGGCGGAGCGGGGGCTTCGACGCCGGCCTTCTGCAGGATGGCGACGCACTTCTGCATCGACGACCGGGACACGGCGCATCGTGGAGCTGGCCGGTCTGCTGGCGCTCGACGCTCGAGTTCTGTTCCTCGACGAGCCTACGGCCGGCCTCGCCCAGCGGGAGACCGAGGCCTTCGGACCTGTCATTCTCGACATCCGCCGGCAGCTCGATGCCTCGGTGCTCGTGATCGAGCACGACATGCCGTTGATCATGGGCATCAGCGACCGCGTCTACTGCCTCGAGTTGGGGCTCGTCATCGCCGAGGGCGAGCCTGACGAGGTCCGGAACGATCCGGCGGTCATCGCCAGTTACCTCGGCACCGACGAGCGGGCGATCGCCCGGAGCGGCACCGCGGGTGAGGCACCGAAGGTGACCAACGCCGACTGATGCGACCGGTTGTACCCGATCGCCAAGCGGTCAGAGAAGGGAGTCGCCACCTGCCAGCGCATCCTCGACGGCCGCTCCTGCCCAGCGCCACTGATCCACGGTCCGTCGTCCGGCTCGGTCTGCTCGGGCTCGGTCTGATTGGCTGGGACACATGAGCATCGATCCCGCCAGCCTCTTCCGACTCGACGGCCGCACAGCGCTGATCACGGGCGGCACCCGTGGCATCGGGCGGGCTGTCGCCGAGGGCTTCGGTGCATCCGGGGCTCGCATCGTGGTGGCCAGCCGCAAGGCGGACGCCTGTCGCCAAACCGAGGAGGAGCTGACCGCACTCGGCTACGAGGTCCTCGCCGTGCCCAGTCACATGGGTTCGCTGATCGACATCCAGGCGCTGGTGGTGGCCACGGTCGATCGGTTCGGGGGCATCGACGTGGTCGTGAACAATGCGGCGAACGCGCTGGCCGAGCCGATCGGGGTCTTCACCGAGAACGGGTTCACCAAGTCGGTCGATGTGAACATCAAGGGCCCGGTGTTCCTGACCCAGGAGGCGCTGCCGCACCTGATCGCCTCGCCGCACGCGTCGGTGATCAACGTCGTTTCGGCCGGCGCCTGGCTCTACTCCTCCAACGTGGCCATGTACGCGGCGGCCAAGTCCGCCATGGTCTCGTACACGAAGACGATGGCAGCCGGCCTCGCAGCCCACGGCATCCGGGTCAACGCGCTGGCCCCGGGCACCGTCGACACCGACATGGTGCGCAACACCGGTCCGGGAGTCGGCGAGACGATGGCCAAGGCATGCGTGATGGGTCGGATCGCCACCGCCGACGAGATGGTCGGGCCGGCGCTCTTCCTCGCCTCTGACGCGTCGAGCTACCTCACCGGCACGGTCATCCACGCCGACGGCGGTCTCGTCGCTCGCTGAACCCGGCCCGGCCGAGATCGCGCTGACCGCGCGGCTGGTGCCGGAGGGCGACAGCCAGGTACCGGTCGTCGCCGTCGTCGAGATCGCTCAGCTCCCAGCCCGTCGCCGTCAGCGCGGCCGGGAGGTGCCGCGGGTCGCGGACGTCCGCATCGTCGAGCGCGTGTCCTCGGCGCGCGGCGAGGGCGGCCCGACCGATCGGATGGAAGAGCGCCAGCGCGCCACCTGAGCGGGTGACCCGGGCGAACTCGGTCAGCCCGACCCGCGGGTCGGGAAGGTGGTGGAGCAGCCCGGCTGCGAACACGGCATCGCAGGCGCCGGTCATGAAAGGGAGGCGGGTGGCCTCGCCGAGCACGATGGTGCCGCGCCCGGCGGCGACGGCGCACATCTCCGGCGTGGCGTCGACCCCGACGGCGAGGCCCGCCGGTCCCACGGCTCGTCGCAGGTAGGGGAGCGCCCGTCCCGTGCCGCAGCCGACGTCGACGGCCACGCCACCGGGGTGCAGCCCAAGGCGCCCCACGGCCGACTCGAACAGGGGATCGTCGTCGGGAAACCGCTCGTCCCACGTCGCGGCCCGCGGCCCGAAGAAGGCTCGTGCCTCCTGGATCCGGTCGTCGGTCAACTAGAAGTCGACCTCCGCGGTGACGACTGCCGCACCCTTGCGCCCCGGTGCCGCTGACCAGTTCCAGTAGAGGTTCGTGTGCGCGATCACCTGAGCGGCGTCGAGGGGCGCGCCGTGCTCGCTCGGGTCGTCGGTCGTGTGGGCATCGGCGACGAGCGTGGCGTCATAACCCCGAACCAGGGCGCCGTGCAGCGTGGAACGGATGCACGCGTCCGTCTGCGCGCCGCTGACGACCAGGTGGCCCACCCGGCGCTCGGCCAGCAGGTCCTCGAGCTCGGTCTCCTCGAAGGAGTCCCCGTAGTGCTTGTGCACGACGGGCTCCGATTCGAGCCGTTCGAGCTCGTCGACGTACTGCCAGCCGTCGGAGCCCTCGACGAGGCCCTCGTCGCAATGCTGCACCCAGATCACGGGGGTGTGGGATGCGCGGGCGCCATCCACCAGGGTGTTGATGTTGGCGATCACGGCGACGCGGTCGTACGCGTTCGCGACGACGTCCCGTTGGACGTCGATCACGAGCAGGGCGGTGTTGGGGCGGTCGGCAAGTGTGGTCACGGCACACCTTCCTCGTCGGGTGCAGCCACCGTATTGCAGCGCCGCGGCTCGCACCGTCGGTCCTGTGACGAGGGAGTCGTGGTCGTCAGGCGTCGAGGTCGGCGACGCGTCGGGGTTTGGCGAACAGGTAGCCCTGCGCGTAACGGCAGCCCCAGCCGCGCAGGACGTCGGCCTGCTCCTGGGTCTCCACGCCCTCGGCCACGACGTCGAGGTGGAGGGTTCGGGCCAGTGCGACGACCATCTCGACGATCGACGCATCTCGGCTCGGCGTGCCCAACTGGGAAACGAAGCTGCGGTCGACCTTCACGGTGTCGATCGGCAGGCGTGTGAGGTAGGTCAGTGACGAGTAGCCGGTGCCGAAGTCGTCGAGGGACAGGCCGCACCCCGAGCGCTTTGAGGCAGTCGAGGGTGTCGACGACGGTCTCGACGTCGTGGAGCACGACGGTCTCGGTGATCTCGAAGGTGATGTCGCCAGGATCCGCGTCGAAGTCATCGAGTGCGGCCCGCACCGTGTCGACGAGGCCAGGCGTGTCGAGCTGTCGCGCCGAGAGGTTGATCGCGACGTTGCTCGGCCGGGATGACCCCGCGAGGGCGACCCGCCAGGCCGACGACTGGCGAATGGCCTCGCGGAGGATCTTCTCGCCGAGCGCAACGATGAGCCCGCTGTCCTCGGCGACGGGGATGAACGCGCTGGGCGGGAGCACGCCGTGATCGGGATGGTTCCAGCGGACGAGCGCCTCGTACCCGACCACGGCGGAGGTGTCGAGCTCGACGACCGGTTGGTAGAACAGCTCGAACTCCCCGCGCTCGATGCCGTGGCGGAGCGCGATCTCCGTCCTTCGCTGGCCCTCGACCCATGCCCGCATCTCGCTGTCGAAGACCTCGTAGCGCGTGACGCTCGACGACTTCGCCCGGCCCATCGCGACATCGGCGTTGCTCACGAGCACGTCGGCCCGTCCGACGCCCTCCAGCGCGAACGCGATGCCGACACTGGCCGTCACGAACGCCTCGTCGGCCGCCACGAGGAACGGGTCGTTGATCGCCTCGATGATGTGGATGGCCGTCTCGACTGCGTCACCGATGTCGTCGAGGTCCTCCATCACCACCACGAACTGGTCGTTGGAGAACCGGGCCAAGGTCGACATCGCCCCGACGGCACGGCGCAATCGTGCCGCGGCCTGCTGGATCAGCCCGTCGCCGGCGCGATGTCCGAGTGCTTCGGTGACGAGCTTGACCCGATCGATCTCCACGAACAGCACGGCGAGCGTCAGGCGGAGGCGTTCGGCGCGGGCCAGCGCCGCCTCCAGCTGGGCCGTCATCAGGGCTCGGTTGGGGAGGCCCGTGAGCGAATCGTGGGTGGCCAGGTGCTCGAGCTCGGTCTCGAACGCCTTCTGCTCGGTGAGGTCTCGCATGATCGCGGTGAAGATGCGTCCCTCGCTCGTGGTGATCTCGGTGACGGCCATCTCGATCGGCACCGGTGAGCCGTCCTGACGGACGCCGGCCACCTCCTGCGGCCGTTGGCCGACCACCCGGGCCGGCGCCCCGGCGAGGTAGTCGGTCATGTAGCGCCGGTGGCGTTCGCGGTCTTCGGGGGCGAAGAGGTCGAGGAGGCTGGCCCGGCCGATGACCGCATCGGAGTCGTAGCCGAAGATCCGCTCCGCGGCGGCGTTGAACTCGATGATGATCGAGGCGTCATCGCACGAGACGATGCCCTCTGCCGCCGTCTCCAGGATCGCCCGGGTGCGCTCCTCGCGCTCGCGGAAGCGATCGTCGGCCAGGTGCATCTGGGTGATGTCGGCGGCGGTCCCCACCATGCCGATCACCGTGCCGTCGGTGTCGTGCAGGGCGGCACCGCTGGTGCGGACCCACCGGATGGAGCCGTCCGGCCGGATCAGCCGGTACTCGACGGGGTCGAACGCATCGAGGTCGGCCTGGGCGTCCTCGCCCATCAGCCGGGCCTGGTCATCCGGATGCATGACGGCCACCCAACCCAGCTCCCGGATCTCGCGGAGCGGTCGGCCGACGAGCTCCTCTGCCGCCGGGTTCACGTACAGCATCTGACCCTCGACCCCCACGAGGAAGATGGCCAGCGGGGCCTGCTCGGCGAGGAGGCGGAACCGGTCCTCGCTGTCGCGGAGCAGGTCGACCGTGGGGTGGCGCTCGGTCACGTCGACGAACGAGGTGACCACCGCGTCGATGCCGTCCAAGGTGATCGGTCCGGCGGTGACGCTCATCCATCGTCGGTCATCCCCGATCTGGAGGCCCATGAGCACGTTGCGGTGCGGCAGGCCCGTGCGGTGGGCCGCCCGACCCGGGAGCTCGTCTTCGCTGAAGGCCACGCCGTCCTCGTGCACGGGGTCGAGGGCCATCAACGCCGCACCGGTGTCGACGTCGCCGCGTTCGATCTCCATGTAGAGGCGCGCTCGGTCGTTGACCCCGAGCACCTTCCCACTCGAGTCCTCCACGAGCATCCACGCCCCGGATCCCTGGATGACCGATTCGAGCATCGCCCGATTGGCGTTCACCTCGCGCTCGGCGACCAGCGCCTCGCTCAGGTCCAGGACGAGGACGAACGACCCGCCCTGCCCGTCGGGCGCGCCGAAGACCCGGAAGCGGAAGGAGTCGGCATCGGCCGAGCCGTCGAGGTCGAAGGTGTAGGCCCTACCCTCTCTGATCATCCCGAGGATCTCGGTCGCCTCGGGCCCCCACGAGGTGGCCGGCGTTCCCACGAGCTCACCCTGACCGAGCCCGATCCGATCGAGGGCGGTCCCGCGGGCGAACGTGACGATGCCGTCGTGGTCGACGGCCATCGCCGCCAGCGGGAGGTGGGCGATCAAGCCGGCCAGGACGCCCTCGTCACTCGGGTCCAGGAAGAGCGACTGGAACGATGACGAGAGCCGGACGACGGACGCGGCATCGGCGCCTCCGCGGAAGGTCACCCGGTCGAGTCTCTGGTCTCGTGCCACCGTGACCCCCAAACGCCCGGCCTCTCACCAGGAACGCCCACCGAAGCGTACCTGTGCACGTCGGCACGTGACGGGCGTGTCCCCCTGCGACGCCTGGCCCACTACCCCCCGGGTAGTATGCAAGTACCCCAAGGGGTATGCATCCGTCCGACCGAGGGAATCGATGACGATGACAACCGCTGCCGACTCATCCGCGACGGGCATGGCGGGCGCGCCTGTCGTCGTGGAGGTGTTCGCCGACATCGTGTGCCCGTTCACCCACGTCGGCCTGCGACGGTTCGTCGAGCGTCGGGAGGCGGCTGGACGCCACGACGTCAGGCTCCGGGTTCGGGCCTGGCCGCTCGAGCTCGTCAACGGCGAGCCCCTCGATCCGGACTTCATCGGCGAGGAGGTCGACGAGATCCGCACCCAGATGGCCCAGTCGCTCTTCGTCGGCTTCCGTCGGTCGGCGTTCCCGGCCAGCTCGCTCCCTGCCCTCGCGTTGGCCGAGGCCGGCTACCGCGCCGGGCTGGCCTCCGGTGAGCAGGTGAGCCTGAAACTGCGTGATCTTCTGTTCGAGCGGGGCGAGGACGTCTGCTCGACCGAGGTCCTCGCCCGCGTCGCAGCAGAGCACGGCATCGAGGCCGGAGAGGCAGACCGGGCGGCCGTCGTGGCCGACCACGCCGACGGCGTGCGCCGCGGCGTCATCGGCTCACCCCACTTCTTCACCCCTGCCGGTGGGTTCTTCTGCCCGGCGCTCGACGTGAGCCGTGACGCCGACGGCCGCCTGCGGATCGTCCCTGACCCCGAGGCGTTCGACGCGTTCATCGACACCTGCTTCGTCTGACGTGCCCCGACACCTCCACGGCGGATCGGCGTCGGGTGCCCCTGGGGCATGGCATCAGCTTCGGTGGACCGCGTCGGTGATGCGTTCGCCGAGGTTGCGGAGCACGTCGACGAGCTCGGCCGGCTCCTGGACCGTGAAGTCGATGTCGACCCGGGCCAGCTGCAGGGCCAGCCAGACGAGGTCGTGCGTCGTCGTGCGGAACTGCGTGGTGTGAGGGTCGAGGGCGGTGAACTCGCCGACCTCGTGGGGGATCGCTCGCGCGACCTGGTCGAGTGGTGCGTGGTAGAGCACGGCCGCCTCGATCCGGGTCTCGACCCGACCGATCGACTGCCGGACGAAGGTCGGCGCATCGGCGGCCGGGAGCTCCCGTTCGGTCGAGTGCACGCCGGCCAGGCGCGGTCGCGCGACCCGATCTATGCGAAAGGTCCGCCAGTCCTCCCGCCGGACGTCCCAGGCGACGAGGTACCAGCGCTGCCCGGCCGGGACCAGGCGGAACGGCTCGACCAGTCGCCGCGTCTCGGCCCCTTCCCGGTCGGCGTAGTCGAAGCGCACCTGCTCCCGATCGCGACAGGCCATCGAGAACACGGCCAGGGACTCAGGGTCGACGGTGGCATCGGGTGGTCGCCAGTACAGCGGCTCGACGTGGCTCTGCAGGGCGCCGACCCGCTTGCGGAGCCGGGCCGGCAGCAGCTGGTCGAGCTTGGCGAAGGCTCGGAGCGCGGTCTCCTCGATCCCTTCGATGCTGGTCGACGCGGCGGTGCGCAGGCCGACCGCCACAGCCACGACCTCCTCGTCGTCCAGCAGGAGCGGCGGCATCTCCGTGCCGGCCGCAAGGCGGTAGCCACCGGCCGTGCCGGACACCGCGTCGACGGGGTAGCCGAGCTCGCGTAGGCGGGCGACGTCGTTGCGGATGGTCCGCGACGAGACGTCGAGGCGTTCGGCCAGCTCGGGGCCTGACCAGTCGGGTCGGCTCTGGAGCAGGCCGAGCATCCGCAGAAGTCGGGCATGGGTGGGAGGAGGGCGTCCGTCGGCCACGTTCTCCAGTATTCCGCATATTGCGGAACGAAACGTGCCGCAATAGTTCGTACGGTCTTCGGAGAGCCCGAACAGCCGAACCCGACAAAAGGACGAACCATGGCAAACCGATCGACAGGAAGCGACGGCGAGGTGGCCATCTCCGTCACCGGCCTGTCCCGCACCTTCGATGACACGACGGCAGTGGACGGCCTCGACCTGACGGTCGGCCGGGGGGAGATCTATGGCTTCCTCGGCCCGAACGGCGCCGGCAAGTCCACGACCGTGCGCATCCTCTGCACCCTGCTGGCCCCGACGGCGGGCCGGGCCACGGTGGCCGGTCATGACGTCGTCGCGGAGCCGAACGCCGTGCGCTCGCGCATCGGCGTCGCACTGCAGGAGATCGCGCTCGACCCGAAGCAGACGGGCACCGAGTTGCTGCGCCTCCAGGGCCGGCTCTACGGCCTGCACCGGTCCGAGGTCGACGTTCGGCTGCGTGAGCTCGCTGAGCTCGTCGACCTCGGTGGCGCGCTCGATCGGCCGATCGACACCTACTCCGGCGGCATGAAGCGACGGCTCGACCTGGCCGCGGCGCTGGTGCACAACCCTGACGTGCTCTTCCTGGACGAGCCGACCACCGGCCTCGACCCGGCCAGCCGGATGCGCGTCTGGGAGGAGGTGCGGCGGCTCAACGATCAGCTCGGCATGACCATCTTCATGACCACGCAGTACCTCGAGGAGGCCGACGAGCTGGCCGGTCGGGTCGGCATCATCGACGGCGGTCGGCTGGTCGCCGAGGGCACGCCCGACGAGCTGAAGCGCAGCGTGGGCCAAGACGTCATCGTCGTGCGCATCGAGGGGGACCCGGTCCTGGCAGCCGAGGCCATCCGTCGGGTCCCCGGCGTCGATGCCGTCGAGCCCCGCCACGACGAGCTCATCGTCAGTGTGGCTTACGGCGCGGCCGCGATCGGCCCGGTCGCCGTGGCGCTGGCCGACACCTCCGTGACGCTGCGCGACCTCACGCTCCGGACCCCGACCCTCGATGACGTCTACCTGCAGCTGACCGGCAATCGGATCAGCACGGGCGACGCCAGTCGCTTCGACCACACCGAGACGCAGACCGAACCGCACGCCGAGCCCCAGGAGGCCCTCCGATGACCGCCATCGACGTCCAGCCCACGCTCGATCTCACCCCCGTGAGACCCCGACCCACCGGGTTCGTCCAGGACACCGTGACCATCGCCGGCCGGGCCCTCAGAGCCGTACCGAAGGACCTGTCGGCGGTGATCCCGCCGGTGCTGATCGCCTTCTTCTTCTTCATCGTGAACATCGCCACGCTGAAGGGCCTCACCGAGGGCTCGATCTCTGGCTTCGACTACACCGCGTTCCAGATGCCGACAGCCATCCTGCTCGGCGTGACGGGTGTGTCGAGGGCGCCGGCACTGGTGCTCGACGTGCAGGACGGGTACCTCGACCGGCTGCTGCTGACCCCGGTGCGGAGGCTGTCGATCCTGGTCGGCCACATGGTCGCCGACGTGGTCGTGGCCGCAGTGCTCACGCTGCCGATCCTGGCCGTCGGGTTCATCCTCGGGGTGCGGTTCGAGTCCGGTCCGCTCGGGGTGCTCGTGTTCATCGCGCTGGCCGCGGCGTGGAGCCTGGCCTTCGCCGCGTTCGGCTACGCCATCGCCCTCAAGACCGGCAACCCGGCCGCGGTCCAGAGCAGCTTCCTGCTGTTCTTCCCCTTCCTGTTCCTGACGTCGTCGTACGTGCCGCGGGACCAGCTCACGCCCTGGCTGCAGCACCTGGCGGCCTGGAACCCGGTCACCTACATCCTCGAGGGACTGCGATCGCTGGCGATGGTCGGATGGGACGCCAGCGACATCGCCTCGGCGGTTCTGGCCGTTCTGATCGTGGCCGTGCTGAGCATGGCCATGTGCTTCAAGGCCCTGGACGGCCGGGTCAAGCAGAAGTGATCGGGCAGATGTGATCAGGCAGCGGTGAGGGCTATCCCAGGGTCACGGTCGTGAGGTCCTCGCCCACGGTGACGGTGCCGCGGTAGCCGCCGTGACGGAGGTCCTGGGCGAACGCCTCGGCCTCGTCCGGTCCGTCGGGCGGGGGGATGAGGTGGGTCAGCACCACGTTGGGAACACCGGCCCGCTCGGCCATGGCGCCGAGCGGGACGGTGTCCGCGTGGTAGCTGAAGATGGTCTCGAAGGTCGTGCCGGCGACGATCTCGGCCAGCGCGGTGGTCCGGCAGGCCTCGTGGACCAGCACGTCGGCGCCGGCCCGGCCCGGTCGGGGATGGGGCACGCCGGTGCCGGTGAGGATGACCTCGGTGGTCACGACGGAGGGGTGACCGGCTGGTGGCCCCAGGCGCTGATGCGGTCGTAGCGGCGGTCGTCGACCCACGGCTGAGAGATCTGGCGGGCGCCGTGGCCGACCTCGATCTGGAAGCCCGCCGGGCTGGCAACGTAGAACGAGAACATCCGGTCGTTGTCGTGCAGGCCGAGCCCGTTGGGCAGGGGGAGCCCGGCCGCGAAGGCCCGGTCGTACGCCCGGCCGACGTCGTCGCGATCGTTCGTCTCGAACATGACGTGGTGCAACGCCTGGGGCATCTCGAACGGCGCCCGGGCCAGCGCCAGCGTGTGGTGCCGGGCGTTGCAGTGGAAGAAGTGGACCTCCAGGTCGATGCCCGGGGCGAGCTCCATCTGCAGCCAGTCGGACCGCACCATGCCGATCCCCTCGGTGACGAAGCGCACCGATTCGTCGAAGGCGGTGGTGGCGATGACCGCGTGGCCGAAGCCCTGCGCTGCAGTCAGGAAGCCACCTGGCATCAGTGGTGTGGCGAGCGGTGCCGGTCGGCGTTCGAGCCCGAGCACGACGTCGACCGCGGAGCCCCACGGTGCCTCGACCGTGGCCATCTGCTCGACCCGACGAGCCGAGCGGCGAGCGCCATCACCGGGAGCGGTGTCGTAGCCGGCAGCCGACAGGCGGGCGAGGGTCGACGCGAACGTGGACGGGTCGCCGGCCTCGAGGCCGAGGGCGGCCAGGTCGTTGCGGGCTCCGGCGCTGACGACGAGGCGCTGCACCGCGTCGTCGTCCGACCAGGTCAGCTCGCCGGCCGTGGTGGGATCGCCCGGGGCCAGACCGATCACGTCGGTGAGGAAGGGCGCCAGCGCGTCCGGCTCGGGCACCTCCACCTGCAGGTAGGCGAGCTCGAGGGGGGCGCTCACGACGTTGCTCCCACGATGCGGTTGCGGATGGTGCCGATGCCCTCGATCCAGGTCTCGAGCACCTGCCCCGGTTCGAGGAAGCGGGGTGGCTTCCGGCTGATGCCGACGCCCGCCGGCGTCCCCGTGAAGATCAGGTCGCCCGGCAGCATCGGCACCACGGCGGAGATCTCGGCGATGAGTCGGGGGATGCCGAACACGAGCCCGGTGGTCCGGTCCTCCTGCACGATCTCGCCGTCGAGGGAGCAGCCGAGGCCGAGGTCATCTCGGTTCGGGACCTCGTCGGGGGTGACCAGCCACGGGCCGGTCGGGCCGTAGCCCCGGTAGGACTTGCCCAAGGAGAACTGGCTACCGGCCGCGAACTGCACCCGTCGGTCGGAGATGTCCTGACCGACGCAGAGGCCGGCCACGTGCTCCCACGCGTTCGCCTCGTCGACCCGGTCGGCCCGACGACCCATGACGACGACCAGCTCGACCTCCCAGTCGACCATCTCGCCCGAGAGCTGGACGTCGGCGAACGGACCGCCGAGCGACGCGGGGTACTTCGTGAACACCGCGGGGATCGAGGGCAGCTCCATGCCCGACTCGGCCGCGTGGCTCGCGTAGTTGAGGCCGATGGCGAACACCTGCGGCGGCTCAGGCGAGGGGGCGCCGAGGGCCAGCTCGTCGAGCGGCTGCGGATCGCCGGTGGCGGTGGGCGCCCACGCAACCAGGTCGTCCCACCCTGCGTACGCCGACGCCGGGTCGGGTCCGAAGCGACCCCCGGACGCGGCGTGGACGTCGATGACGCCTCCGTCGACGACCAGGGCCAGTCGGCCATCGTGGTTGGCGATCTTCATCAGGTACCTCCATCGGGAACAGGTGTGGGTGCGGACGGCGCTGCGAGCGCGCGGAGCAGATCGTCGAGGAGCGCCCCGGCCTCGTCCACTTCTTCAGTCGAGCCGAACACGTGGAAGTCGGGTCGCTGGATCACGGCGACGACCCCGTGATCGGCGAACCACGATGCATACGTGCCGTCGAGGTCATCGGCCTCGGCCACCGTCACGATCGACCCGCCGAGCTCGGTGAAGCGGGCGACGGCGTCGGAGGGCAGTGCGTCGGCGAGTTCGGGATGCACGGTCACGAGTCGCCACCCGGCACCGACCACGTCATCGAGCAGCACGGTGCGTCCCTCGTGGTGGACGCGACCCTGCACGAACAGCGTCCCGGCCTGCGGGTCGCCGCGGCGGACGATGCCCTGCGTGACCCCGGGCAGCGGAGGAGGCGCCTGGGGCTCACCGGTGGCGGCACCCTCGGCCATGAGCGCGTCCCGCTCGGCTGCCTCCTGGGGATCGGTCACGCAGATCACCTGGCCGAGGGCCATGGAGAAGTCGATCACCGCCCGCACGTTCTCGCTGCGCTCGGTCTCGTACGCATCGAGCAGGTCGGCTGGGGAGCGCCCGGCGAGCACGAGGTCCAGCTTCCAGGCCAGGTTGGACGCGTCGCGCAGGCCCGAGCACATGCCCTGGCCCACGAACGGCGGCATCTGGTGCGCCGCGTCACCGGCCAGCAGCACGTTGCCGGTGCGCCAGCGGTCGGCCCAGCGAGCCTGGAAGCGGTACACCGCGTGACGTTCGAGCGTGGCGTTCTCCACGGTGATGTCCCACGGTTCGAGCAGCTCCCAGGCGCGGCTCACGTCGTCGAGCTCGTCGACGGTCTCGCCGGGGAGGCACATGAACTCCCACCGGCGTCGGCCCGGTCCACCCGACACGACGGTGGTCGGGCGACTCGGCTCGCAGATCTGGAGGTTGATCGGGTCGAAGATCCGCGGTTCGTGCAGCAGGACGTCGACGATCAGCCAGTCGTAGAAGAAGCCCAGGTCGGTGACGGTGGTGCCCACGAGGTCGCGCACCGTGCTGTTGGCCCCGTCGCAGCCGATCACGAAGCGAGCGCTGAGGTGCTCCGGTGCTCCCGCGTCGGGTTCGACGGTGAGCGTCACGCCGTCCGGATGGTCGTCGAGCGCGACGAGTCGGCAGCCGCGCCGGATCTCGACGGTGGGCTGCGCCGCCGCAGCCTGCTCTATGAGGCGCTCGAGCCCCGGCTGCCAGAACATGTTCATGTCGGGCCAGCCCGAAGGCCCGGTCGGGCGGCCACCGAACTTGAGCAGCACCTGGCCCGAGCCGTTGCGCCACTCGTACTCGCTGCCCGGCTCGGTGACCTCGGTCAGGTCGGCACCGAGCCCGCAGGCCTGGAGGATGCGCCCGATCTCGTGATCGAAGTGCACGGCCCGGGGCAGTCGGTAGGGGAGGGCGTGGCGCTCGACGATCACCACGCGGTGCCCGAGCTGGCCTAGCAACGTGGCCAGGACGCCGCCGACCGGCCCGCAGCCGATCACCGCGACGTCGAACGACACGTCGTCCGTCCCTGGCATCGCCGGCAGCTCCGTTCCCCCTTGCATCATCGCTGCTCAAGGTAACTGTTCAACTGATCAGAAAGCAAGCACTTTGTCTGATCGGTGGATTAGTCTCACGGGATGCCGTCCGCCGCTACGCCTGGTCCTGCCCCAACCCCAGCCCCGAATCGTGGCCGTGGCCGGACGACCCGCCCGTCGGCCGACGCCACCCGTGAGCGGATCCTGGCGGCGGCGCTCGACCTGTTCGCCGACCGCTCGTTCGAGGGGGCCACGACCAGGGAGATCGCCGCACGGGCTGGAGTGTCGCAGCCGTCGCTCAACTACCACTTCCAGTCGAAGGACGACCTCTGGCGAGCTGCGGTCGACGGCCTCTTCGCCCAGCTCTCCGCGGCCATGGCGGCCCGCTCCGAAGGCCTGCGGGGCGTCGACGACACCACGATGGCCGAGCTCGTCATCCGCGATTTCATCGCCTTCTCCGCGGCCCACCCGCAGCTCCACCGGATCATCACGCAGGAGAGCAAGGGCGAGGGAGAGCGCATCGACTGGCTGGTCGACCAGCACGTCCGGCCGCTCTACGAGATGACCGTCGACCTGTTCACTCGCCTCGTCGAGCAGGGCGCGGTGCCCGACATCCCCGTGGCGCACCTGTACTACATCCTCACCGGTGCGGGCCCGACGATCTTCGTCCTCGCCCCGGAGTGCCGCCGCTTGACCGGGTTCGATCCGCTCGGCCCGGACGCCGTCGAGACCCACGCCGATGCGGTCATCCGCCTGCTCTTCGGTCGGTGAGCGAGGCGCCTGCGATCAGGACGACGCCGCTCAGCAGGATGAAGTGAAGGTCAGAAATTTGTCCTTTACGAGTATCCGATGCCGGAAGAGTCAGAAGCATGGCTTTGCGACTGTCCGAGTTCAGGCGGGTGGCGGGTGAGCAGCTCGTCGAGATAGATCTCGTCGACGACCTTGCCGTCCTCGTCATCGAAGCCCCCGTTGGCCACGATCGTGCCGATGACGCGACCTCGCCCGTCCTTCACGTCGAGCAGCTCCAGCCACATCTTGCGACCGTCGGGGAGCGGATGATCGATCACTCGCTTCGGGGTTCGGCGGAACATCTGGTCATCTTGAAGCGATGCCGCGCATCTCGCAACGGCCTTTTTCTGACGCCATTTTCAGGGTCGTGACATGCGGCGACATGCACAGGGTGTGCAACGTGTCACATCCCAGGTCAACGCACATCGGAGGTGACGTGCCTGTCAGATACGGTGGCCGAGTGACCGAGGACGGACGACCCCTGCAGATCGGCGTCGATGACCACCTGCTGCTCGACTTCGGGATGCGGACCGTCGATGACGCCGAGGACGGGATCGTCCTGGAGATGCCATTGGCGATGCGGGTCCTCAACCCCCACGGTGGCCTGCACGGCGGACTGATGATGGCCCTGATCGAATGCGGGGCCGCCGGCATCGCGGTCCGGGCCGCCGACTCGGAGAAGATCGTGGCCGGTGACCTGAACGTGCGGTTCCTGACGCCGGTGCGGATCGGGCCGGCCCGGGTGGTCGGTCGGGCGCTGCGGGTCGGACGGCGCTCGATCGTGGTGCAGGCCGACGTGATCGACGTCGGCGCCGACCGCAAGCTGTGCGCCGCGGCCACCGTGGCCTACGCCCGGCTCGACGGTTGACGGACCGATCGAACCGATCGCGCCGGAGACACCGACGTCATTCGACGCAGAACTCGTTGCCCTCGGGGTCGCGCAACGTGACGCAGCGACCCCCGCGGTCGTCGCTCTCCCACGCGACCGATGCGCCCAGCGCCGTGAGGCGGGCGACCTCGGCGTCGATGCGGTCGGGACCGACGTGGAGGTCGAGGTGGAGGCGGTTCTTGACCGTCTTGTCCTCGGGCACGACCTGGAACAGCAGGCGGGGTCGTGATCCAGTCGGATCGGTGATCCCGGCGCCGACGCGGAATGCCGAGTGGCCGTCGACCTGGACCACCTCGCTGCTCGGGAGGTGGCCGGCCGCGACGAGCTGGTCCACGAGCTCGGACACGTCCTCGATCTCGTAGCCGAGCGCCCTCGCCCAGAACACGGCGAGCACGTGGGGATCATCGGCATCGAAGGTGACCTGGATCGTGATGTCGGTGCAGACGATCTCGGTCTCCGTCATGCCGCCGGTTGTACCCGTACCGGCTGGACTGGTCAACGGTTGCGGCGATGTGGCAGGGGCGCGAAGCCGGATGGGCCTGCAGGAGAAGCTTCGCTGAGCGGGGCGCGGGAACCCGGTGGTGCGAGCCTCGCAAGGTCGCGAGCTGCCTCGGACCCGGCCGGGGTCAGGCCGGGCGAGATGGTCACGGGGATGCCGTTGACCGCGGCGTTGCCGGAGAGCACGTCGACGAAGTCGCCGGGCGACAGCACGTTGGTGTTCACGCCGGGGTGCTCGTTGGCCACCGACAGCTCGCGTGCCCGGCCTTGTCGTGGCCCCATCCGTGGGGCAGCGAGACGACGCCCGGCTTGATCGCGTCGGTGACCTCGACGGCCACGACCGAGCGACCCGGCCTCGGACGAGACCTTGGCCCGGCCGCCGTCGCTCGATGCCGAACCGCGCCGCGTCGGTCGGGTGCACGAGCAGCGTGCACCGGTCCTTGCCCTTCACCAGCACGGGCACGTTGTGCATCCACGAGTTGTTCGAGCGCAGGTGCCGGCGGCTGATGAGCACGAGGTCCTCGGCCGGTCGGTCGAGCCGCTCGGCCAGCCGGGGTAGGTCGGCGGTGATGTATGGCGGCGCCAGCACGACCTTGACCGTGCGGCGTCTGGAGCACGTCGGCCAGCCGGGGCACCTTCGGCCCGAGGTCGATGCCGTGCGGCTCCGCCTTCACCTTGTCGAGGTTGATGCCGTCGGGCACCTCGCCGTAGCGGTCGCCGAAGGGTCCGGTGCGCAGGGTGAGGTCGAGCAGCCGCTCGGGTCCGCCGTGGTCGTAGCCCTCGCGGAGACGTCGCCATCGAGTCCGTGCACCGAGGCCAGCACGTCGAAGAACCCGTCGTCGATGACGGCAACGTCGACCTCGTTGGCCTGGCTGGCCGAGGCACAGCCCGGCCAGGCGGATCAGGATCTCCCACTCCTCGGGGCGGCCGTCGGTGGGCGGGAAGATCGGCGCCGAGTAGTTCGCGCCGCTGCCGACCGCGAACTGCCAGATCAGGTCGTCGTGGTGCGCCTGCTCGAGCGCGGAGAGCCCCGGGAGGATCACGTCGGCGTGACGGGTCGTCTCGTTGATCCAGTTGTCGATGCTGATCATGCAGTCGAGCCCGGGCAGCGCCTCGTCGAGCCGGTCGCCGCCAGGCGTCGACGAGCACGGGGTTGCCGGCGACCGTGAACAACGCCACGGATCTGGCCCTCGCCGGGCGTGGCGATCTCCTCGGCCAGGCACGACGCCGGCACGTGGCCGAGCACCTCGGGCGCACCGCGGACCCGGCTCGTCCAGCGACCGAAGTTCGGGACGCCGCCCTCGAGGTCGGGCATCGGCAGGAGGGTGAGCGGCCAGGCCGCGGCCCGCGGGAACATCAGTCCGCCGGGCACGTCGAAGTGCCGCGGTCAGGATGTTCACCACGTCGACCAGCCAGCTGGCCAGCGTGCCGAACTCCTGGTTGCACAGCCCGATCCGGCCGTACACGCACGGCCCGGTCGGCCTCGGCCAGCTGGCGGGCCAGGCGCCGGGTCCGCTCGGCCGGCATGTCGGTCGCGTCGGCGACCCGCTCCGGCGTCCAGTCCTGCGACCAGCGCCGCAGCTCGTCGACGCCGTCGATGAGCTCGGCCGACGGAACCGAGGTCGACGAGGTCGTCGGCGAACAGCACGTGGACGACCGCCAGCAGGAGCGCGGCATCGGTGCCCGGCGTGATCGGCAGCCACTCGCTGGCCTTGTCCGCGGTGCCCGGTGCGGCGCGGATCGATCGACGATCACCTCGCCGCCCCGGTCCTGGATGGCCTCGAGCTCGCCCATCAGGTCGGGGCAGGCCAGCAGCGAGCCCTGCGACGCGTGGGGGTTCGCGCCCATGACGACGATGCAGGTCGGTCCGCTGCACGTCGGGCACGGGGATCGACCACATCGCCGCCGTACATGAGGTGCGAGCTGACGTTCTTCGGCCACTGGTCGACGGTGCCGGGCGAGTAGATCATCGGGATACCCGACATCCCGATGAGGATGCCGATGTAGCGGCTCAGGCTCAGGGCGTGGGCCAACGGGTTGCCGACGAACGCGGTGACCGCACCGATGCCGTGCTCGGCGATCACCGGTGCCGAGCAGCTCGGTGCAGCGGTCGAAGGCTTCCTCCCACGAGGCCTCGCGGAACGTGCCGTCGGATGTCCTTGACCATCGGCGTGCGCAGTCGGTCGGGGTCGTGGTGCAGCTGGCCGAGCGTGGTGCCCTTCGGGCACAGGTGGCCCTTCGACCACACGTCGTCGCTGGTCGGCCCGGATGAGCTCGACCTGCTCGTCGCGCACGTGCATCTCCAGACCGCACATGGCCTCGCAGAGCGGGCACGTACGCAGGTGCACCTGCCGCCCGCTTGCGTCGGTCGTGATGGTGGTGTCCGACATCGCTGCCCCCCGGCTGTCTGCGGTCTCGGCGCAATGTACTGCTGCGCGACGCCTAGGGTCGGGCGGTGCCGTTGCTGCTCGGGGTCATCGTCGCGGCGGCGTTCGGCACCGGTGACTTCCTCGGTGGCCTGGCCTCGCGGCGCATGCCGACCCTGGTCACGCTCGGCATCTCGCAGGTGCTCGCCCTCGCCGGTGCCGTCGTGGTGGCGGTGGTGGCGGGTGGAGATCCTGCGCTGCACGACCTCCTGCTCGGTGGTCTGGCCGGCCTGATGAACGTCGCGGCCCTCGGCTGCCTCTACCAGGGCATGGCCATCGGTCAGATCGGGGTGGTCGCCCCGCTCGCCGCGGTGATCGGCGCAGTGATCCCGGTGGCGTGGGCACTGGCCGTGGGTGAGCGGCCATCGGCGCTCGCGCTGTTCGGCGTGGCGCTCGCCATCGCCGCCGGAGGTCTCATCAGCAGGGGCACGGAGGAGTCGATCTCGCCGCGATCGGGCCGGGCCCTGCTGCTGGCGGTCGGTGCGGGAGTGGGCTTCGGCCTCTCCTTCGTGTGCTACGCGGCGACGGGCCACGACTCCGGGTTCTGGCCGGTGCTGACGGCCCGTGCCACCGCGGTGCTGGCAGTGCTCGTCACCCTGGCGGTGACCCGCACCCGTCCGCCATCCCTGACCGCTCGGGACGAGCGGGAGCCGGTCGTCCAGGCGTCAGGTGCCGGCGTGCTCGACCTCGCAGCCACGACCCTGCTGCTCGTGGCCGTGCGATCGGGACTGGCCGCGACGGTCGCACCGGTGGCAGCACTCGCGCCCGGCTTCACGGTCGCCCACGCCCGCTGGTACCTGCACGAGCACGTCTCGCGGGCTCAGGTGGTCGGGCTCGTCCTGGCCCTCGTCGGGCTCGCCCTGATCGCCGCCGGCTGACCGCCCTGGTCGTCGACCTCGGCGCCGGTGTCGCCGTCTGGCCGTCGCCGAGAGTCAGCGTGCAGTCCATCGACGAGAGTGGGTCGACCTGCACCCGGGTGGGTGCCGCGGCCCCGGATCGGGGAGCCGGGTGAACGGCGAGCGTCGGGAGCCGTCCGCCTCGATGCCAGCGGGCGGCCCACACGGGCACTCCTGTGATCGTGTCGGCCCGGGGCCACGTCCACGCCGACGACCTCGCCGGCTGATGACACCGCCGTCTGCGGAACCCCTGCGCGAGACCCGCACGGCGGCCGGCAGGGCCCGCCGGGCCGCCCGTTCCGCCGAAGACGAAGCCGCCCGGCACGAGCGGCTGCATCAGACCCGTGGCTTGCGCATCGGTGAGAGCCCCGATGGTCACGTCGAGATCCGCGGCCGGTTCACCCCCGCCGCGTTCGCCGGCGTCAATTCGATCATCGACGCCCACATGAAGACCCGGGTCGAACTGGCCCGCCGTGACGGCACCCGCGACAGCTGGGACGCCTACCGCGCCGACGCCTTCCTCGACGCCATCACCGCCGGGGCCACGCGCCAGACCACCGCCGCCACGACACCGACCTCCTCAACGGCGGCATCGCCGGTTGCTGCAGGAGCGACACCCGACCCATCGCAGCCTGCGACGTCGGGCACATACCCGATCGACGACCGCGGCCGGCTGTTCAGCCCCGGCAGCGAGATCACCGAAGCACAGGGCCTCGACCCGAAGGTCGACTGGAACCTCGTCATCCTCGTCATCCTCGTCATCCTCGTCGACGGCATCGTCCTCAAACGCGGCTACGCCGCACCGGGCGAGACATGTGAGATCCCCGGCATCGGCACCATCCCCGTCGCCTGGATCGAAACCCTGTTACCCGGCGTCCACACCGAGATGCTCATCCACGACTCGATCGACATACGGGCCTACGCCACCACCACCCGACACCGCACCCGACCCGTCGACCTGGCCGTACACGTCCGCGACCGCGACTGCACCGTCCCACGATGCCACCTCGAGGTCACCGAACTCGACCACATCACCGACACGCCCACACCCACGACACCTCCGTCACCGACCTCCACGGCATGTGCCACCACAACCACGACGACAAGACCTACTGCTACGCCACCTTCACCCGCGACCACACGCACTGGAACTGGTGGCCCCCCGACACCAACCCCCAAACCACCCCACCACTCACCGCCCCCGTCGGCGCCCACCTGAGCACCTGGAACCTCGAGCACCACCCCACCGACAACCCCGACCACCACCCCACCCCCGGGTACGACTGATGCCCGACACACGCACCGTGGCCCCGCACAGGCCACGACGACCGACGCCTCCCGACCATCGGCCGGCCTCCGACTTCCTTCGGTGCTGACAGGCCCGCCGCCACGGCGACCGACGCCACCCGGCCGGTGCTGGTCGCGCAAGCCACCGAGGCGCGGCTGGAAGAATGGGGGACATGCCTCGCCCCTCGCCGCAGACCGATCGGGTGGTGGCGGTGATCGAGCTGCTGGCGGCCAGCGAGACGGGTGCCACCATGACCGAGATCGCCCGGGCCCTCGACATCAACCAGGCGTCGTGCGTGCACATGCTGGCGGCGCTTGCGGCGTCCGGGTTCGTCGTCCGTGAGCCCGATCGCCGCTACCACGTGGGCCCGGCGCTGGTGCACCCGGGAAGGGTCGCCGAGCAGCGCTACTCCTTGCTGGCCGAGGCCCGACCGGAGATGGCGGCGCTCTCGTCGCGGTTCGACGCGGCCTGCTTCGCCTTCTCCCCCGAGCTCGACCATGCCCGGCTCGTGCACTACTCGTGGCCGCTGGGCCAGTCGGTCCCGGGCGTGCGGCTGGGGGAGACCGTGCCGCTGACCCCGCCACTCGGCATGGTGTTCGTGGCGTGGGGCCCCGAGGCCGAGTTCGACACCTGGCTGGCTCTCGCCCCGACCGCCGATGCGGATCAGGCGGCGCAGCTCCGCGTGCAGCGCGGCGCGATCCGCGACCTCGGGTTCGTCGTCGAGACCTCCGCACCACCGACCCAGCAGTCGGATCTGGCCCACGTCCTGGACGACCGTGCGTCGCCCTACCGCGACGGGCAACTGCACCGGCTGCTGGCGGGCCACGGCGCGGACGAGTTCCTGCTGACCGAGCTCGGCGATGCCCGGCTGCACGCGGTCAGCGGCATCGGCGCCCCGGTCTTCGACGCCGCCGGGGCGGTCGCCCTCAGCTTGAACCTGGTGGCGTTCGCCGCCGCGCTCCCGACGTCGGCGATCGTCGAGATCGGCACCGCCGCCCGGGCCGCGACGGACCGGGTTACCGCGGCCATCGGCGGTCGCCGGCCGGCCTGAGCCACCTGATCAGGGATGCCGACCCTTTGCACAGTGCAAAGGGTCGTCGGGAGTGCGGGGTCGGTGCGACCATGAGCCATCGCCGTCAGGGGGACGGCTGGATCACAGGAGCATCGCCATGGCAGACCTCGTCATTCGCAACGGCACGATCGTCGACGGCACCGGGGCCCCGGCCTTCGTCGGCGACGTCGCCATCATCGACGGCCGGATCGTCGCGCGATCGGGCCCGACGTCGACGCATCGGTGCCGTCCGGGACCGAGGAGATCGACGCCGCCGGCCTGCTGGTGACGCCGGGCTGGGTCGACATCCACACCCACTACGACGGCCAGGCCACGTGGGACGACGTGCTCGCGCCGACCGCCTGGCACGGCGTCACCACGCTGGTCATGGGCAACTGCGGGGTCGGCTTCGCGCCGGCCACGCCCGACCGGCGCGACTGGCTGATCGGGCTGATGGAGGGCGTCGAGGACATCCCCGGCACCGCGCTCGCCGAGGGCATCGACTGGGACTGGGAGACGTTCCCCGAGTACCTCGACGCGCTCGAGCCGCGTCGCTGGACCATGGACGTCGGCACCCAGATCGCCCACGGCGCGGTGCGGGCCTACGTCATGGGCGAGCGCGGCGCCCGCAACGAGCCGGCCACGCCCGACGACATCGACCAGATGCGCACGATCGTCCACGACGCGATCGAGGCCGGCGCGCTCGGCTTCTCGACGTCGCGCACGATCGCCCACGTCGCCATCGACGGCGAGCCGGTGCCCGGCACCTTCGCCGCCGAGGACGAGCTCTTCGGCATCGGCTGCCGCGCTGGGCGAGCTCGGGACCGGCGTGTTCGAGCTGGCGCCGATGGGTGCGGCCGGCGAGGACATCGTCGGACCCGATCAAGGAGGTCGACTGGATGCGTCGGCTCTCGGCCAAGATCGGCCGACCGGTGACCTTCGCGCTGATCCAGGTCGACGCCGCGCCCGACCTCTGGCGCGAGCTCATGGACGCGTCGCTCGCCGCCGCCGACGAGGGGGCCGACATCTGGCCGCAGGTCGCCGGCCGGGCGACCGGTCTGCTGTCGGGCCACCACACCACCTACTCGCTGTTCGACGCGTTCCCGGCGTACCAGGAGCTGAAGGCGCCGCAACCTCGTCCGACGACGGACATGGCCGACGCGCCTGCGCGATCCCGAGGTGCGCGAGGCGATCCTCGAGCTGGGAGCCCGACGAGGCCACGGCCAACAGCCTGGCCGGCGCCTACGACCGCACCTTCCTGCTCGGCGACCCGCCCGACTACGAGCCGGGCCCCGACCGGTCGCTCGCCGGCACTGGCCGAGGCCGCCGGGCGTGACCCCGCTCGAGGTGGCCTACGACGCCATGCTCGTCGACGACGGCCAGCGGCCTGCTGTACGTGCCGATCCTCAACTACGCCGACGGCAGCCTCGACCCGGTCCGCGAGATGCTGCTGCACCCCCGGGCGGCCAGCGGCCTGGCCGACGGCGGCGCGCACTGCGGCGTGATCTGCGACGCCTCGCTGCCGACGTTCATGCTCACCCACTGGACCCGCGACCGGTCGCGGGGCGAGACGCTGCCGCTCGAGTGGGTCGTGAAGAAGCAGACCCACGACACCGCCCGGCTCTACGGCCTCGGCGACCGGGGCACGCTCGAGGCCGGCATGCTCGGCGACCTCAACGTCATCGACTACGACGACCTCCAGCTCGAGCAGCCCGTACGTCGTCGCCGACCTGCCGGCCGGTGGCAGCCGCCTGCTGCAGGGGGCGACCGGCTACGTGGCCACCGTGAAGTCCGGCGCGGTCACCTTCGCCGACGGCGAGGACACCGGCGCCCGTCCCGGCGTCCTCCTCCGCGGCGCCCGCTGAGCGGCAACCGCCAACCACCGACCCCGCCCGACGAATCCCTGTGCGCTACGACCACCGGAATCGGCCGGCCCAACCGCCCACGCCCGCGCCGGACGCCTTCGAGATCCACCGTTCACCGGTGGCCGACGGTCTGTCCCTGGCCTACGTCCGGGAGGGCGTCGGCGGTGCGCCGCTGCTGCTGATCCACGGCTACCCCGAGACGAAGCGAATCTGGTGGCGCAACATCGCCCCGCTGGCCGCAGCCGGCTTCGAGGTCATCGCCGTCGACCTCCGCGGGGTGGGCGACAGCGACCTCCCGGCCGACGACGTCCACGACATCGCCACCTACGCCATCGACCTGCACACGCTGGTGCACGACGTCCTCGGCCACGAGACCTGTGCGGTGGCGGCCAGCGACGTCGGCGGCGTGGTCGTGACCGACATGATCCACCGGTTCCCCGGCTTCGTGGAGCGGCTGTGCATCTTCAACACGGTGCCGCCGTGGGCGATGGACGCCTACGCCGAGGCCGGGCTGGACTTCGGGACGTTCAGCGGGTTCAGCGACGGGCAGACCGCCGACTACCGCGAGCTGCAGGGCGCCCGACCCGACGAGCTGGCCGCCATGCTCGGGCTCCGACGCGGCCCGCCGGCAGTGGGTGGCCGCCATGTACACGAGCCGGCTGTGGGCCTCGCCGGGCACGTTCACACCTGACGACGTCGACTTCATGACCGAGCCCTTCGCCGACGAGGCACGGTTGCGGTCGGGCTGGGCGGTGTACCAGCTGATGTACGGCCGGGCCATGGCCGTCGCCCCGATGACCGACGGCACGGTCGACGTGCCGACGCTGCTGCTCTACGGACCCGACGACCACGTGGTCGACGAGGACTTCGTGCCGTTCTGCGAGGTGGCCTACACGAATCGCATCGGTCCGCTGGTGGTCCCGGGTTCGGGCCACTTCCTGCAGTGGGAGCGGGCCGACATCTTCAACCCGCTGCTGATCTCGACCTTTGCGAATTTCCAAGGAATCAGATCCCTGTTCTAGTCTGCCGACCGGCAGCGACGAACGCTCCACATGCTCGACACATACCAGGGGGAAGTAGTTGGCTGACGTGACCACCTCGGTGGAATCCACGATCAAGTTCCCGTACAAGCGGTCGCTGGGACCGGTGATCGGGGCGTTCATGACCGGCCTGGCCGACCAGCGGATCATCGGCATCCGCAGCGGCGACCGGGTGCTGTGCCCGCCGCTCGAGTGGGATCCCGAGACCGGCAGCCGAGCTGGCCGCGACGACTTCGTCGAGGTCGGCCCGGCCGGCACCGTCGAGTCGTGGAGCTGGGTCAGCCGAGCCGACCGAGCAGCATCCGCTCGACCAGCCCTTCGCCTTCGCCCTGATCCGCCTCGACGGCGCCGACACCACGCTGGTGCACGCGGTCGACGCCGGTTCGATCGACGCCATGTCGACCGGCATGCGGGTCGCGCCCCGCTGGCGGGCCGACCCGCACGGGCCACATCACCGACATCGAGGCCTTCGTCCCCGGCGAGGAGCCGGTCACGGCGGTCGGCGGCGCTCCCGAGGAGCCGGTCACGATGATGGACTACGACGCGTCCATCACCTACCGGACCCCGATCACCGAGAACGCCATCCGGGCCGAGCAGGCCACCGCCGAGGGCCGCTTCCTCGGCCTGCGCTGCCCGATCTGCGAGCGCACCTACATCGGCGGCAAGGGCTACTGCCCGGTCGACACGATCGAGCTCACCGCGGACCACGAGGTCGACCTGCCCCAGACCGGCGTGCTCACCAACTACACGATCATCACGCCGATCCAGTACCCCGGCCAGACCGAGACCGAGCCGTTCGCCCGGGTCCACGTGCTGCTCGACGGCTCCGACGTGGTCATGCGGCTACCAGAACCTCATCGAGGTCCCCAACGACCAGGTGCGCATCGGCATGCGGGTCGCCGCGGTCTGGGCGTCGGAGGGCGAGACGGGTCCGGCGGCGGCTGGAGCGACGCAACCTCGTCGGCTGGATCCCGACCGGCGAGCCCGACGTCGACGACCCCGATCCTCGTGAACAGGATCAACTGATGGCCCGCAACGGAACGCGACGACATCGCCATCATCGGCTGGGACATCTCGCCGATGGAGCGCCGGACCGCCAAGACCGAGACGCAGATGCTGCTCGAGGTCGATCACCGGCGCGGTCGACCACGCCGGCATCACCCGGGCCGAGGTCGACTTCACCTGCGCCGGGAGCTGCGACTACGTGGCCGGCCAGGCGTTCTCGTTCGTGCAGAACACCGACGCCATCGGCGCCTGGCCGCCCAAGCGCGACTCGCACGTCGAGATGGACGGCGCCTGGGCGCTGTACGAGGCCTACGTCCGGCTGCTGCTGGGCGACATCGACGTGGCGGTGGCCATGGGCTCGGGCCGCTCGTCGACCGCCGACCCGGCGCTCATCTACCCGATGGAGATGGACCCGTTCTACCTGGCCCCGCTCGGGCGCCGACGGCGTGAGCCTGGCCGCGCTGCAGGCCCGGGCGCTGCATCGACAGCGGCACGGTGACCGAGCGGCAGATGGCCGAGATCGCGGTCCGCACCCGCCGCGACGCCATGGCCAACCCGCTCGCCCAGGTCAGCGGCGACTTCGACGTCGACGAGCTGCTGGCCGACCGACTACGTCACGCGCCCCGCTGCGGCCGCCACGACCTGCCGCCGATCACCGACGGCGCCTGCGCGGTCGTGATCGCCCGGGGCGACAAGGCCCGCGAGCTGCAGCGACAACCCGATCTGGATCACCGGCCTGGCCCACTGCTCGGAGCTGCACTACCCGGGCATGCGCGACCTCCGCACCTCGAACGCGGCCGCCCGGCGGCCAAGGCCGCCGGCCTCGACGAGGCGCCCGGTCGAGGTGGCCGAGCTCCAGGCCTCGTTCACCCACGAGGAGCCGCTGCTGGTCGAGGCGCTCGGCCTCGGGCCCGACGTGGCGATCAACCCGTCGGGCGGCCCGCTGGCCGCCAACCCGATCATGGCCACCGGCCTGGTCCGGATCATCGAGGCGGCCCGGCGCGATCCGGCCGAGGGCCGACGCCCGGCGGGCGCGTCGGCCCACTCGTCGTCGGGCCCGTGCCTGCAACAGAACCTGGTCTGCATCATGGAAGGGCAACGACTGATGGCTCATCAACCGTGCGCGATCGTCGGCATCGGCCAGACCCACCACAAGAGCCGCCGCTGGGACGTGTCCCTCGGCGGGCTGGTCCGTGAGGCCGCCAGCCGGGCGCTCGAGGACGCCGAGATGGACTGGTCCGACATCGACGCCGTCGTCCTCGGCAAGGCCCCCGACCTGTTCGAGGGGATCATGAAGCCGGAGCTGTACCTGACCGACGCCCTCGGGGCCGACCGGCAAGCCCATGTTCCGGGTGCACACCGCCGGCTCGGTCGGCGGCGCGACCGGCATCGTCGGCGCCGCACCTCGTCGAGACCGGCCGCCACCGCCGGGTGCTGGCCGTCGGCTACCAGAAGCAGTCGGAGGGCAACGCCCAGTTCGCGCTCGGGCTCGGGCAAGGGCGCCTCGCTCGGCGCCGGCGGCGCGTTCGCGCCGTACATGCGCAGCTACATGTACCGCAGCGGCGCCCCGGCCGACATCGGGCCGATGGTCGCGGTGAAGGACCGCCAGAACGCGCTCGAAGAACCCCTACGCCCACCTCAAGATCGAGGACATCTCGATCGAGAAGGTCAAGGCGTCGCCGATGATGTGGGACCCGGTCCGCTACCTCGAGTCGTGCCCGTCGTCGGACGGCGCGTGCGCGGTCGTGCTTCACCGACGAGGCGGGTGGCCGCGACGCCGAGCCAAGGCCGGCCGACCGCCGGCGTGGGTGCTCGGCACCGCGGTCCGCTCGGAGCCGTCGCAGTTCCCCGGCCGCGACCCGGTGCGCCCCGTCGCCGCGCTGGACTGCGCCACCGACGTCTACGCCCAGGCCGGCATCACCAACCCCCGCGAGCAGATCGACTGCGCCGAGCTGTACGTGCCGTTCAGCTGGTACGAGCCCATGTGGCTCGAGGCGCACCACATCGCCGAGCGCGAACGAGGGCTGGAAGATGGTCGAGTCCGGCGCGACCGCCCTCGACGGCTCGTTCCCGGTCAACATGTCCGGCGGCGTGCTCTCGTCGAACCCGATCGGCGCCTCCGGCCTGCTCCGCTTCGCCGAGGCCGCCATGCAGGTGCGGGGCACGGCCGGCGAGCACCAGGTCGACGGGGCCAAGGTGGCCGTGGCGCCAGGCCTACGGTGCGGCGGCGCAGTACTTCGCCATGTGGATCGTGGCCAACAGCCTCGATCCCGTTCGGCGGGTGACCTCCGACCGATGAGGAGCACGTGATGGACCGCACCGCGCTCGAAGCGCTGCAGATGCACGGCCAGGACATCCCCTGGCTGCTGGGGCACTGGGCCGAGCACAAGCCCGACCACCCGGCGCTGGTCTGGGAGCCCCCCGACGGCGACGCCCGGCGGTGGACCTACGCCGAGCTGCTGCGAGGTCGAGGGCATGGCCGTGGGTCTGCGGGAGCGCGGGGATCGGCCGGGCGACAAGGTGCTGATCCACGCCGAGAACTCCCCCGAGATGCTGCTGGCGTGGCTGGCGTGCGCCACGCTCGGCGCGGTCGCGGTCACCACCAACACCCGCTCGGTCGCCGCCGAGATCGAGTACTTCGTCGAGAAGACCTGCGTGCGTCGCCGCCATCACCCAGACGCAGCTGCGTCGACCGCGTGCGCGAGGCCGGCGCCGTCCTTGAAGTGGATCGCGGTCATCCCGACGCAGCCGACGCCGCTGCCGGTGCTGACGCCGGGGAGCATCCCGTTCGACGCACTGCGGGGGCGACGCCGCCGCCTGGCCCGGCCGATCGATCGAGCCGATGCGGCCGTTCGGGATCATGTTCACCTCCGGCACGACCAGCCGGCCCAAGGCGGTGGTGCACACCCACGCCAACGCGGTGTGGGCCAGCCGCATGCGGGCCCCGCAACATCGACCTCGGCACCGACGACCGCTACCTGATCTACCTGCCGCTCTTCCACGTGAACGCGCAGAGCTGGTCGTTCTTCTCGGTGCTCGGCGTCGGCGCCACGGCGGTGCTGATGCCCAAGTGGTCGTCGAGCCGCTTCTGGGACGTCGTGGCCCGCAACGAGATCACCCACATCTCGCTGATGCCGTTCGTGATGGGCACGCTGGGCGAAGCCGATCAGCCCGCACCACGCCGCTGCGGGTCGGGCGTCTTCGGGCTGATCATGCCGATCCTCGACGCGATGTTCGGCATCGAGGTGCACGCCGCCTACGGCATGACCGAGACGGTCATCCACGCCACCAACGGCAAGCCCTCCGAGCACCTGCCCGAGCGGTCGATGGGCCACGTCACGCCGGGCTACGAGTTCGCGGTGGTCGACAAGGACACCGGCGAGCTGTGCGCCGAGGGCGAGACCGGCGAGCTGTGGCTGCAAGGGCACCCGCGGCATCCAGCTGTTCCTCGAGTACTACGACAACCCCGAGGCCAACGAGAAGGCGTTCGACGGCGACTGGTTCAAGACCGGCGACATGGTGATGCTCGGCACCGGCGGCAACCTCTTCTACCGCGAGCGCGACAAGGACCTGCTCAAGGTGGGCGGCGAGAACGTGTCGGCCCGCGAGGTCGAGGAGATCGTCGGGACCGTGCCCGGCGTCGCCCAGGTGGCGGTGGTCGGCAAGACCCACGAGTTCCTCACCGAGGTGGTGGTGGCCTTCGTGATCACCGCACCGGATGCGACCGACGAGTCCACGCTCGAGGCCACCGTCATCGAGGCCTGCAAGGGCTCGTTGGCCGACTTCAAGGTGCCGCGTGCGGTCTACGTGGTCGAGGAGTTCCCGACCGGCACCCTCGACAAGCTCCTCAAGAACAAGCTGCGCGAGATGGCCGACGCCCGCGTCTCGGCCACCTGATCGGCCACCGCTCCTCTGTCACCCGACGATCCCGAGGCAGCGATGTCGCACGTGCTGATCATCCACCAGGTCGACGACTACGCCAACTGGAAGCGGGTGTTCGACGACGCGGCCGACATCCGGCGGGACGCGGGGGAGCGCTCGTACCAGGTGCTGCGCCGTGACGACGATGCCAACACGGTGGTGCACCTCTCGATCTGGACCTCCCACGGCGCGGCCCGGGCGTTCTTCGGATCGCCCCGCCTGGTCGCGATCCGCGAGCAGGCCGGGGTGCGGGCGCCCGAGTTCCTCTACCTCGACGAGCTCGAGTCGGGCCCGCTGTGACCGATCGGACCTGATCAGGCAGAGCGTCGACGGGCGAACGCCTGACCGGCGACGGCCGCGGCGGCGACGACGAGGTGCATCACGGCCAGGGCCACCTTCGAGCCGGTGTCGATGTCGAGCGCGAACAGGGGGACGAGCGACGCCGCGGTGATGATGGTGGCGCCGATCGTCCAGATGACGAAGCCGCGTGCGAACAGCTTCTCGCAGCCCCACAGGCCGGCGGCTCCGATCAGGAGCCAGGCGACCGACGCGACGAGGACGGCGGCCAGCGCCAGGTCGGCCACGTTCGGATCGTCGCCGGTGGCCACCTGCACCGGCGCGCCGATGTTGGCGACAGCGAACACGATCCCGTTGGCGACGACAGCGGCGACGGCGCCGAGACCGAGGCCGACGGCGAGCGTGCGGACCGACGCTCGCGCTCGGACGGGCGTGGTCGTGGTGTTGGTGGTGGTGACGGTGCCGGTGCCGGTCATGGTGTGCTCCTGGGTGCGTCGGGAGGTGCTCCCGAGATGGTTGTCACCGTCTGGTCGAACGGGATCACCCGAGATCGACACGCGGCGCACCATTCCCGTGCACGGCATTAGGTTCGCTCCCGTGACTGTTGCTGATCTGCCGGATCGCATCGGCGACGTGCTCGTCGAGTTGGGCGACGACCACGTGGCCACGCTCACCATCGATCGGCCGCCGAACAACCACTTCGACGTGGACCTCATCGGGTGGATCGCCGACGGGCTGGACGCGGTCGGTCGTGATCCGCGGTGTCGGGCGGTGGTGCTGCAGTCCGAGGGGAAGCACTTCTGTGCGGGTGCCTCGCTCGGATCAAGCGAACGGTCGCCGGGGCGGCCTGCGGATCGGCACCTCTACGACGAGGCGGTGCGCGTCTTCCAGGCCGAGCTGCCGATCGTGGCCGCGGTGCAGGGAGCTGCCGTTGGCGGCGGGCTGGGACTGGCGTTGGCCGCCGACTTCCGCGTCGGTGGCCCCGGGACGCGCTGCAGCGCCAACTTCGCCCGCCTCGGCTTCCACCACGGGTTCGCGCTCACGGTCACGCTGCCGGCGGCGGTCGGGTACCAGCGAGCCGACGAGCTGCTGCTCACCGGTGCCCGCATCGACGGCACCGAGGCGCACCGCATCGGTTTGCTCGACCGGCTCGTCCCGGTCGACGAGATCCGCACCGCGGCTCGTGCGCTGGCGGCGGAGATCGCGGTGTCGGCCCCGATGGCTGTGCGCCGAATCCGGGCCACGATGCGGGGTGACCTGGCCGAGCGGGCCCGGGCGGCCATGGCCCACGAGCGGGCCGAGCAGGACGCGCTGACCCGCACGGCGGACTTCGCCGAAGGGGTGCGAGCCAGCGCCGAGCGCCGCGAGCCTCGCTTCGAGGGTCGGTGACCGACGTGATCACGCCGGAGCTGATCGTGGACGAGGCCCGGTCGTGGATCGTCGAGCACTGGGACGCGGACCTCCCGCTGGTCGAGTGGCGCCGGCTGCTGCTCGACTCGGGCTGGGCCTGTCCGACGTGGCCGGTCGAGTGGCACGGCAGGGGGCTGCCGGCCTGGGCCGACCACGTCGTCTCCGGTGAGCTGGCTCGGGGCGGCGCAGTCGGCCCACCGCCGGGCAGCGGCATGGCCCTGGCCGCGCCGACGATCCTGGCCCACGGGTCCGACCAGCTGAAGCACCTGCTGCTGGCCGGCATCGTCACCGGGGAGGACACGTGGTGCCAGCTGTTCAGCGAGCCGGGGAGCGGCTCCGACCTGGCCGGGCTCACGACCAGCGCCTACCTCGACGGCGACGAGTGGGTCGTCAACGGACAGAAGCTCTGGAGCACGAGTGCCCACCACGCCGACCACGGCATGTTGTTGGCCCGCACCGACTGGGATGTGCCGAAGCACGCCGGCATCAGCTGGTTCGCCCTGCCGATGCACCAGCTCGGCGTCGAGGCCCGTCCCGTGCGCCAGATGAACGGGCATGCGTCCTTCAACGAGGTCTTCCTCACCGACGCCCGGGTCCCGGCCGACCACATCGTCGGTCGGCCCGGTGACGGCTGGGCGGTCGCCCGCACCACCCTGGCCCACGAGCGCGGCTTCGCGTCGATGCGGCGTCCGCGCTACGAGGTCCGTAAGGGCCGCGCCCCGCGGGAGGCCGAGGCCGAGGCGGCGGCCCACTTCGAGACGTATCGCTGGTACCCGCAGCGGGCCGGCCGGGTCGACCTGGTGGTCGAGCACGCGGCGGCCACCGGGCGCGACCACGATCCGGTGGCCCGCCAGGCCGTGGCTGGGCTGCTGTCGCTGCAGCGCGCCCACCAGTGGACGGCGCAGCGCGCGGCCGACAACCGGGCGCACGGCCGAACGCCGGGACCGGAAGGCTCGCTCGGCAAGCTCGGGCTGAGCGAGGTCGCCCGCACGGCGGCCCGAGTGCACTCGCAGGTCGGGGGCGCGTCGGGGATGCTCACCGGTCCCGAGGCACCTTTCGACGGGATGATCGCCGAGGTGCTCGTGTCGGTGCCGGCCCAGTCGATCGCCGGCGGCACCGACGAGGTGCAGCACGACATCATCGGAGAGCGCTCGCTCGGCCTTCCCCGTGAGCCTTCGCTCGACCGCGACGTCCCCTTCCGGGACGTCCAGCGATCATCCCCGCTGCGCCCCTGACCCACCCCTCTCGAACCGGGGGCGATCGTGGTCGTCCTGGCGCGCGCCAGGGACCCAGGTTCGGAGCCCGTGTGCCGGCTCGTCACGTGAAGATGATCTGACCTCCGGCGGCCTTCTCGTAGAACTCGCCGACCGTGATGATGTCGTGGATCTGCTCGATGAAGTCGTCCTTGGTGAACCCGAACATGTCGACCGACGCCTTGCACGCGTACATGCCTGCGCCCGTGTCGCTGATCATCTCGAGGAACTCGTGGATCGGCGGGATGTCGAGGGCCGACATCTTCTTCTCCATCATGTGGGTCGCGATCGACGACATGCCCGGTAGCGCGCCCACCAGCGTGGCCATGTGCATGCCCGGGTTGCCGACGGTGGCGACCTTGACGTGCTCGACGCGGGTCGCGTTGATGGCGTCGAGCCCGAAGAACGTGAAGAACAGGTTGGCCTCGATGCCTTCGGCACGGGCGCCGTTGGCCATGATCAGCGCCGGGTAGATGCCTTCGAGCGAGCCCTTCGAGATGATGATCGAGATCTTCTCGATGCTGTCGTCCATCAGATGCATCCTCGCGGCTTGGGGATGCCGGCGATCTTGGCCGCCATCTTGGCCGGGCCCTTGGGGAACAGCTGGTAGAGCTCCTTCACGCTGACGCCGGAGGTCTTTCCCAGCACCCGGACCGTCGGTCCGGTGCCCTTCTCGGCGTACTCCTTGCGCATGAAGTGGATGACCTGCCAGTGGCGGTCGGTGAGGTCGTCGATGCCTTCGGCACGGGCCAGTTCGACGGCCATGGCCTCCGTCCACTGGTCGGGAGCCTCGAAGAATCCTTCGTCGTTGACGGCGACCTCGGTGCCGGCGAGCGTTGCGGTGGGCATCGTTGTTCCTTTCTGGGAATCGGGTCAGGGGGTGCGGTCGGTCAGGTGCTTCCCGGCGGTCGGCATCTCCGAGGTGACTCCAGGGATGTCGCGACCGGGCAGCAGGGCATGCCAGTAGAACCACTGGAACATCAGCTTCCCGAGGTGGTTGAGGTGTGACTCCTTCAGCAGCGGGGTGCCGATCGCCGTTGGGTAGTGGCCGCCCACGGGTTCGGTGTCGTAGTTGAAGTCGATCAGCATGGCCTTCTTGAAGCCGGTCTCGATGAAGCAGTTGGCGTGGCCGTCGTAGGAGCCGTCCAGGGGTTCGCCGGCGAGGAAGCGGATGATGTTCTCCACCAGGACCTCGCCCTCGAAGTGGGTGACCGAACCGGCCTTCGACGCCGGGAGGTTCGCCGCGTCCCCGATCGCGAAGACGTTCGGCGCCACCTCCGACTGCAGGGTGTGGGGGTCGGTCACCACGAAGTCGAGTGCGTCGCCCAGCCCGGGGGATTCGCCGACGTAGGCCGCGCCGCTGTGGACGGGGATCACCACGGCGAGGTCGAAGGAAACCTCGCGACCGTCGTAGCCGATCAGCCGGCCGTCCTCGCCGTCGACCTCTCCGGTGTTGAACTCGGTGACGAGCTCGATGCCGCGCTCCTCGAGCATCCCGCCGAGGGTGCGTGACGACGTCGGCTTGGTGAACGCCCCGTCGAGCGGTGTGACGTAGGTCAGCTCCACTCGGTCTCGGATGCCGCGCTCGTGGAAGTACCAGTCGGCGAGGAAGCAGAACTCGAGCGGCGCGACCGGGCACTTGATCGGCATGTCGACGACGTTGACCACCACCCGGCCGCCCTCGAACCGGGCGAGCTCGGCCCCGAGAGCCGCTGCCCCTTCGAGGTCGTAGAACGTGAAGACGTTCTCCATCCAGCCCGGACCGGTGAGTCCCTCGGTCTCCTCCGGCACGAGGCGCGAGCCGGTGGCCACGACGAGCACGTCGTAGGGCACCTCCTCGCCGTCCGCCAGGTGCACGTGCCGGGTCTCGATGTCCACCCGCTCGATCGCAGTGCGGAGGTAGCCGACGCCGCGGTGGAGCTGCTCGCCGCGTGGGCGGACGATGTCGTCGGGTCGGGTCAGCCCGAACGGCACGAAGAGGAGGCCGGGCTGGTAGATGTGCCGATCGTTCTCGTCGACCACCGTGATGGTGAGGTCGGGTCGGGCCTTGTGGAGGCGGTTGGCGGTCAGGGTGCCGCCGGTTCCGGCACCGAGGATCACGACGCGGGTGGTCATGGGTTCGACCATACGGATCGTCGGATGCCGTGTCCCGGGCCGAAGGTCCCGATCTCGTCGGTCGCGGGAGAAGGGACCTTGTTCCCTGGCCGCCGACGATGCCGCACGGGACGATGTGGCGGTCGAGCCATCCGGCACCCGGGTGGGCCATCGCGATCGGACTTGAGGTGCCCATGACCGCACACGAACGGACACGTGTCCCATGACGCGCATCGTCGTCGGGACCGACGGCTCGGAGCCGTCGCAGCGGGCGCTCACGTGGGCCGCGGAGGAGGCGCGGCTTCGCCGGGCGGAGCTGGAGATCGTGGTCGCCTGGGAGTTCCCCATCGTCAACTACTACGGGTTCTCCGCCGCGGCGCGGCCCGAGGAGCTCGAGGCGGCCGCTCGCGAGCGGCTCGACGCCGCGGCCGCATCCGTGAGGACCGATGGCCTCGTGCTGTCCACCTCGCTCGTCGAGGGCGCGCCGGCTCCGGTGCTCCTCGACCAGGCGAAGGGGGCCGACCTGCTCGTGGTCGGCTCGCGAGGCCACGGCGGTTTCAGTGGCCTTCTGCTCGGCTCGGTGAGCCAGCACTGCGTGACCCATGCGCCCTGCACGGTGGTCGTGGTGCGGCCGGGGTGAGTCGAAGGAGGCGAGCGGCCGCGGGCCTCGGTCTGGGCCTGGTCGTCGCTGCGCTCGCTCGGGCCGTCGGTCGGAGGCGGATGGCGCGATGGGGAGCCACTCCGGTGGAGGTCGACCAACCACTCGTAGGCGACGAGCTCATCGCCGACCCGGCGGGCACGACCACCCGGGCCGTGACGGTCCAGGCCCCGGCGCAAGAGGTGTGGCGATGGTTGGTGCAGATCGGGACCGACCGCGGCGGCTGGTACTCCTACGACCGGCTCGAGCGCCTGGCCGGCGTCCCGGTCCACACCACCGACGAGGTGCGCGACGAGTGGCAGCACCTCGCGGTCGGTGATCGGGTGTGCCTCGCTCCGCCCGGGTGGATGGGGACGCCGAACGGGATGGTGCTGCCCGTGGCGCAACTGGTCGAAGGCGAGTCGATCGTCCTGCGCCAGCAGCCGCCCGACAGCCCGTGGGAGAGCGTCTGGTCGTTCCACGTGCGACCGCTCGACTCCGGGTCGTGCCGCCTGATCATCCGGTCGCGCACGGCGAGCCCCCGAGGATGGGGTCGGGTGGCCAGCGGGGCCCTGTCACTGGTGATGGACCCGGTGACGTTCGCGATGGAACGCAGGATGCTGCTCGGCATCAAGTGCCGGGCTGAGCGGTGAGCACGGCCTCTGCGAGGGGATCGGCGGCCGTTCCATCGCCGTCGTCGGGAGGCGACGGCGGCGGGGGTGCGGGCTCGGTCGGGCCCTGATCGAGGCGGAACGGCGGGTACTCGTCGCGCATGAGCGCGACGTACGGGACGACCCGGTACACCCAGCGGTTCATGCCCATCACGAAGTCGTGGATGCCCCTGGGGTACTCGCCCGTGAACAGCAGCGCGAGCCCGGCGAAGAAGGCGAGCAGGCCGATCAACCCTCCGAACGGGACCGATGCCGATCCCCACGTCCAGCGGGTCGCGGCGAAGGCGCCACCGGTGAGGAACCCGAGCACCAGATAGTGGGGGATGGCGAGCAGCCACCACTTGACGAGCACCAGCCCTCGACTGAGGCGCTCGGGGTAGTCGATCTCGAACGTCGCCGGGTAGTCCGGGTTGTGGCCGAGGCTGAAGGGCGGATACGCGTCGGTGCCGAGCGCGTTGTAGCCGTAGTACGTCACCCGCCAGGTCCAGCGGAGGACGCCGGCGTTGAACTCGAACAGCGACCGTGGGTAGCGGCCGGTGAACAGGATGGCGAAGAACGCGACGAAGGTCACCACTGCGAACGCCAGCCAGAGGGCCAGGAGCACGATGAGGTGCGGGATCAGCAGGAGCCACTTCACCAGCCACAACCAGCGGTTCAACGGATGCGTGAGCTGTCCCCTCAGGCGGATGGGTGCCGCATCGGACGGGCCGCTGATCGTGAGGTCGAGCTCGCTGCCGCGGGCGAGGGCCACGATGCCGACGACGAGGAGCGCGCTCCCCACGATCGCCAGTGCGAGACCGCCGAGGGCCAGCCCGAGGCCCACTCCGAAGACCCACGGCGCCTTGGCTCCGGCCGAGGCATCCACGCTCACACCGGACGAGCCGTCGGCGTTCATCACCACGAGCGCCCACCGACCGGACTCGAGCTTCCAGTCGAGCGACTGGAGTCCGGTGCCTTCCGCCGACGCCACCCAGATCGACTCTTCGCTCGGAGGTGGGGCCGAGGACCTGCCGTCGACGTAGCGGTACCGGGCGGCGAAGGGCCTCACTCCCACATCCTTCAACTGGGCGTGGGCCACCCCCGAGAGGTACCGGTCCACGTCCGCCTGCCGGGCGATCCCGACGAACGCCGGTTGCTCGCCCGTCGACCGGACCTGGAGGCGCACGGTGGTGTCGCCGAAGCGCACGCCGCCCGGCCTCGAGCGGTCCGACCCGAGATCGATCCGTTCAGAGGTGATGGCCGGGGTCGTCGTCTCGAAGCGCTCGGTCGACGTGGTGAAGTACCCGTCGTCATCGCGCTGCGTGCCGTTGGCCCAGAGGAGGAAGCCACCGCCGAGCAGCGGGGCGAGGGCGATCACGGCGAGGATCGAGCCCGCCACGATCAGGACGATCGATCCGATCGGCACACGGCGACGACCGGACGACGGTGTGGTCGGGCTCACGGGGTCGGATGATGAGGGCATGCAGAACCTCCTTGGAAGGGATCAGGGTGTGGTCGACTTCGCCCTCATGACGGGGTCCGAGCCGATGTCGATGCGGTCAGGGCGTCGAGCTCCTCCTGTAGGAGGTGGTGGAGCTCCGGTCCGTCGGGACAGGCCTCCACATCGGTCGTGATGGTGATGCCAAGGGTGCCGGCGTAGGAGAGCACCGCGAAGCCCACGGTCACGTTGCCGTAGATGCCCGACGAGATGACGGTGTCGACGACCGGGGCCCCGAGGAACGAGAGCTGAGCATCGGGGCCGCGCAGGTTGGTCAGGAACGTCGTGATGGTGCGCTGGTGGTTCATGAACCAGCCCATGAGTCCCACGGCGCCGAGCATCCGCATCATCGGACCGGTCACCACGGCCGACGCCCCACGGACGCGCTGCTTGTGCGCTCGGCTGATCTCCGCAACGCCTTCGAGCCGCTGCTCGGGCGTGCCCTCGGTCGGCACCGAGAGCGCCATGACGCCGACCTGGTTGCCGAGGTGCGTCGCGCTCGTCGACGCCCGGCCGGTCACCGGTACCGATGCGACCATCGAGCTCACGTGCTCGCCCCGCTGCTGCAGGAGACGGTCGAGCGCGGCGGTGGCTGCGGTGACGACCACGTCGTTCACGGTGGCCCCGTGGGCATGGGCGGCGGCGACGACGGCCCCGAGATCGGCTCGGACCACGGAGAGGTGCCGCTCGTTGCCCACCGGTCGCAGGAGGGAGGAACGCGGCGCCCGCACGCCGGATTGCGGTCCCAGCTCGACGATGGCCTCGCGCAGCCGTCCCGCGGAGCGGGGGAGGTGGCGGAGCGCGCGGAGCCGAGCCGCGGTGGCATCGAGGAACAGCTCGGCGGCCGTGGGAGGGAGCTCCCGAATCGCGGGGATGGTCGGGGACGTCTGCCCGTCGGAGGCATCGGATGCATCGGGGCCGTCGACCAGTTCGGCGAGCAGCGCCAGACCACCGATGCCGTCCGCCAGCACGTGGTCGAACACCACGATGAGCGCCGCCCGTCCGCCGGGGACGCCAGTTACGAAGCACAGGCTCCAGGGCGACCGATCCGACGGCAGTCGGGTCGCGACCCGACTCGTCAGGAGGTCGAGCAGGTCCCGTTCGTCGCCCGGCTCGGGACAGCGGACCACACTGACGTGGCGGTCTGCCCGATCCGCGTGGTCCTCGGCCGCATCATCGGTCCAGTAGGGCCGACCACATCCTCTTGGCACGTCGACCAGGTGCTGGTGCAGCCGCGAGACGTCGCGGAGGCGTCGTCGCACGGCGGCTCTGACGTCTGCCGGGTCGAGCGTGTCGGCCCGGTCGAGCACGAGCAACGCACCGACCTGCGTCGGGAGCGGACCGACGTCGCAGGCGCGCTGGGCGAGATCGGCGGCACTGGCGCGTTCGATGCTCACACCTCGATGATGCGCTCGTCGCGACGGCGAGGATAGGGACGAAGGGCCCTCCCGTGTCGGGCCCTGCCCGGCAAGGATGGGGAGATGGACGCAGCTCTGGTGGAGACCCACATCTCGGTGGTGGTCTTTGTCGGGGACCAGGTCTACAAGCTGAAGAAGCCCGTGCAGTTCCCGTTCGCCGACCTCTCGACCCGTGCGGCCCGTGAGGCGATGTGCCACCGGGAGGTCGAGCTCAACCGCCGGCTGGCGCCGGACGTCTACGAGGGGGTCATCGACATGGTCGGCCCCGATGGCGCCGTGTGCGACCACCTCGTGCTGATGCGGCGGATGCCCGAGGAACGGCGGCTCGCTCGGCTCGTCGGCGAGCGGGACGGCAGGGTCGCCCCGGCCATGGTTGCCATCGCCGAGCTGCTGGCCCGGTTCCACGCCGGCGCCGACCGATCGCCGGAGATCTCCTCGGCGGCCACCCCGGAGGCCGTCGTCGACCGCTGGCTCCGCAACGATGCGCAGATGCGCCCGTTCGTCGGATCGTGCTTCGAGCGCGACGACCTCGATCGGGTGCAGCACCTCGTCGAGCAGTTCGTCGACGGTCGGCGCCCGCTGTTCGAGGAGCGGATCGACGACGGCTGCATCTGCGACGGTCACGGCGACCTGCTGGCCGACGACGTCTTCCTCCTCGACGACGGTCCACGGATCCTCGACTGCATCGAGTTCGACGATCAGCTGCGCCACATCGACGTGATCGACGATGTGGCCTTCCTGGCGATGGATCTCGAGCGACTCGCCGCGGGGCACCTGTCCCATGCGCTCGTGGCCGCCTACGAGCGCGCAGTCGGGATCGGCCGTCCCGAAGGGTCTCTTCGACTTCTACGTGGCCTACCGGGCGCAGGTCCGGGCCATGGTCGCCGCGCTGCGGGCGTCGCAGTGCGAGGACGGCGAGGACCGGGCCGGCCATCACGACGACGCCCGTCGGCTCCTGGCGCAGTGCCGGCGCCACCTCGAGTCGGCGACGGTCCGCATCGTGGTCGTGGGTGGCCTGCCGGGCACCGGCAAGACCACGGTCGCCCGCGGGATCGGCGAGCGCACGGGCTGGCCCGTGCTGCGTTCGGACGTGGAGCGCAAGCGCCTGACCGACCATGACCCGGAGTCGTCCGCTGCCGCACCGTTCGGCGAGGGCATCTACGCGTCGGAGGTCAGCGACCGGACCTACGACGCGCTCATCGATGCGGCAAGGGGGTCGCTGGTCGCCGGTCGATCGGTCGTGCTCGACGCCTCGTTCACGGCGGATCGCCATCGCCGCCGCGGTACGGGCGCTGGCCGAGGAGACGGGGTCGGAGCTGGTCGAGATCTGCTGCACGGTCGGGGTCGAGGAGGCGACTCGTCGTATGGAGGATCGCCGCGCGCTCGGCCACGACGCCTCCGACGCCGATCCGGCAGTGGCGGCACGAATGGCGGAGGTCGCCGACCCCTGGCCCGGGAGCATCGAGCTCCGGACCGACCGCCCCCCCGCAGCTGTCCTGGAGGACGCCGCGGTCGTCGTCGCAGCGCGCCCGACCGTCTAGGGAACCTAGGGTCGTGGGAAACGAGCGTGGCCAGATCGACGTCGGGCTGCGTGCAAGAGCCGGGGACCATCTGCTGTCCGAGGGACCGACCCGCACCGAGCTGCTGGCCGTCCGCGCACCCAGTGCGTGGCGACCGCCGAACCGACTGGAGCTGCTGCATGACCGTCGCCCCCACCGAACGCACGGTGGTCACCCCAGGAGCCGAGCTGCACGTGGTCGACGCCGGCGAAGGCCCGTTGGTGGTGCTGGCGCACGGCTTCCCCGAGCTGTCCTACTCGTGGCGCCACCAGATCCCGGTGCTGGCCGAGGCCGGCTACCGGGTGCTGGCGCCCGACCAGCGCGGCTACGGCCGCAGCAGTCGACCCGAGAGGGTCGAGGACTACGACATCGTCCGCCTGACCGGCGACCTGATCACGCTGCTCGACGACCTCGGTGAGGAGAAGGCGGTGTTCGTCGGCCACGACTGGGGATCGATGGTGGTGTGGCAGCTCTCGCTGCTGCATCCCGAGCGGGTGGCCGGCGTGGTGGGCATGAGCGTGCCGTTCCTGCCCCGGGCGCCGATGCCCCCGATCCAGCTCTTACGCCAGCTGCTGGGCGACAGCTTCTTCTACATCCTCTACTTCCAGGAGCCGGGGGTGGCCGACGCCGAGCTGGGGACCGACACGGCCCGGACGATGCGACGCATGCTGGCCGGTGCCATCCTCCCCGAGGAGGGTGCGGTCGACCCGTCGTACATGGCCGCCGACGGGCGGGGATTCATCGACCGCATGCCCGAGCCCGAGCGACTTCCCGACTGGCTGTCGCAGGCCGAGCTCGACCACTACACCGCCGAGTTCACCCGCACCGGCTTCACCGGTGGCATCAACTGGTACCGCAACTTCGACCGCAACTGGGAACTGACCGAGCAGCTGGCCGGAGCCCACGTCACCGTGCCGTCGCTGTTCATCGGTGGGGCACTCGACCCGGTGCTGGTCATGAGCCCGCCCGGCATCGGCGAGCCGTGGCTCGACGACCACCACGGCGACGTGGTGATCGAGGGCGCCGGCCACTGGGTGCAGCAGGACTCGGCCGCCTCGGTCAACTCGGCCCTCCTCGACTTCCTCTCGGCGCTCGACCTCAGGACCTGACGCGCCGACCCGATGAGCACCGCAGGATCCCGGGTGGTCCCGTGAGTCCGCTCCGCGTGCCAACCTGTGCCCCGATCACGGGGCGCCTGCTCCGACCAAAGGGGATCGAGACATGACCGAGCACGTCGACGTGCTGATCGTCGGGGCCGGCATCTCCGGCGTCGGAGCCGCGTACCACCTCAGCCAGCAGTGCCCCCAGAAGACCTACGTCGTCCTCGAGACGAAAGAGGAGTTCGGCGGCACCTGGCAGACGCACCGGTACCCGGGCACCCGTTCCGACAGCGACCTCTACACGTTCGGCTACCGCTTCAAGCCGTGGACGGGTACGCCCATCGCCACCGCGTCCGAGATCCTCACCTACGTCGGCGAGGTCATCGAGGAGAACGACCTTGCCCGCCACATCCGCTACCAGCACACGATCTCGTCGGCCACGTGGTCGAGCGACGATGCCCTGTGGACGATCGAGGCCACCCGCACCGACACCGGGGAGCACGTCGCCTTCACCGCGAGCTTCCTGTGGATGTGCCAGGGGTACTACCGCCACACCGAGGGCTACACGCCGGAGTGGCCGGGGATGGATCGCTTCGCGGGGCGCATCGTGCACCCGCAGACGTGGCCCGAAGACCTCGACTACGCCGGCAAGCAGGTGGTCGTCATCGGCTCGGGGGCCACCGCCGCCACGCTGATCCCGGCCATGGCCGACGACTGCGAGCACATCACGATGCTGCAGCGCTCGCCCACGTTCTTCTTCATCGGGCAGAACGTGAACGAGCTGGCCGATACCCTCCGCGGCCTCGACATCCCCGAGGAGTGGACGCACGAGATCGTGCGCCGCAAGTCGCTCCAGGACCAGGGCCTCATCCGGCAGATGTCCATCGAGTACCCCGAGCTGGTCCGCGAGGGCCTGCTGGCCGAGATCCGCAACGTGCTGGGTGACGACTACGACATCGACAAGCACTTCAACCCCAGCTACCGGCCCTGGCAGCAACGGATCGCGTTCGTCCCCGGTGGCGACCTCTTCGAGGGCATCAAGAGCGGGAAGGCATCGGTCGTCACCGACGAGATCGAGACGTTCACCGAGACCGGCATCGCGCTGAAGTCCGGTGAGGTGCTCGAGGCCGACATCATCGTCACCGCCACCGGATTCGACCTCAGCGTGCTCGGCGACATCGAGTTCACGATCGACGGCCGGCCGCTCGACTTCGCCGACACCGTGACCTACCGGGGGATGATGTTCACCGGCATCCCGAACATGGTGTGGGTGTTCGGCTACTTCAGGGCCAGCTGGACCCTGCGGGTCGACCTCATCGGCGACTTCGTCTGCCGGCTGCTGCAGCACATGGACGAGATGGGCACCCCGGTCGTCGTGCCGCTCCTGCGCGACGAGGACGCGGACATGCCGCTGCTGCCATGGGTGCAGGAAGACGACTTCAACCCCGGCTACCTGGCTCGCAGCATGCACCTGATGCCCCGCCAGGGCGACCGTGCTCCTTGGCAGCACACCCAGGACTACTGGACGGACAAGGACGACCTCCCGGACGCCGACCTGGACGACGGCACCCTCGACTATCGCGGCGCCATGGATCGCACGAGCAGGTCGACGACCTCGTGATCGGACACCTGGCGGAAGTCGACGTAGGCCTGCCCGACGGCGTGGAACGCCGCGGGGCTGGCCACGACGACGACCTCGTCGGCATCCGGCAACAGCTGTTCCGCCGCATCGGCGGGGGCCACCGGCACGGCCAGGACCACCCGGGCCGCGCCCTCGGCCCGCGCCACCTGGCACGCGGCCGCGTGCGGTCGACCCGGTGGCGATCCCGTCGTCGACGATGACCACCGTCCGGCCGGCCAGGTCGACCTTCGGGCGTACTGCCCGGAAGCGGACCGCTCGGCGCTCGAGCTCGCGGCGCTCGGTGGTCTCGACGGCCTGCAGCTGCTCCGGGGTCACCCGCGTGGTGCGCAGCACGTCGTCGTCGAGCACCAGGGTCGAGCCTTCCCCGATGGCGCCCATGGCCAGCTCGGGTTGGATCGGTACGCCCAGCTTGCGCACCACGATCACGTCGAGCGGGGCGCCGAGCGCCCGAGCCACCTCGAACGCCACCGGGACGCCACCCCGGGGGAGTCCCACGACCACCGTCTCCGGGCCGAACCGGTCGATGGGGCCGACGGAATCGACGAGGTGGCGCGCCAGCCGGTGACCGGCATCGGCTCGGTCATGGAACTCCATCCCCCGATGGTGCGACACATCCAACGGTGAGGGAAGGGGCTGATCGACCTGGCCAGGCCTTCGCCCCGGGTCGATCGCTGGCGGCATCTCGACAGGAACGTGCGCGGAACCTGTCATCCGCGTGTCTGGCGATCGTGCAACGGTCGACCCCTCGTGCGGGCCTGCCTACGTCGCAACCAGCCTGGCCCGTACCAACTGCAGGCCGCCATCGCCGCGGGTTCAGGACGCGGCGACCTCGACCTCGCTGTCGAACACGGTGGCCAGGCCGACCATGAGCTCGCACCACTCGACCGGGGTCGACGCAGGGAGCGGCCGGCGCATGCTGAGCGCCTCGACCAGCTCGACGGCCGGCCCTCGCACGCAAGGGGTGCCGGCCGGAACCGGAGCGTCGGTCAGCATCACGGCGTCGCCGACCTCGAGGACGAAGCTCTGGTCGGGATCGGTGACCTCGACCGCAACGGTCCCGGGGCGGGCCGTGCCCTGCGACAGCGCGAACGTCGGGCTGAGGACCGCGGCGTAGCGCAGGCAGGTGAGGATCTCGTCGGGTTCCTCCACCGGGGTGAGGCCCAGCGGCAGCATGATGTCGCGCTCGTGGATCCAGCAGTCCCACAGCGCGTGGGCCGACAGGAGGCGCACGGTCACATGGCCCGCAGGTGACTCGGCGAGCATGGCCCACGAGGCGTCGTCCAGGTCGGCCACCGCGTCGAGGTAGCCGTCGCACGCCGAGGTGAACTGGTCGAGCACCTCGGCGGGCGAGAGCGATCGCAGGCCGTCGACCATCATGGGCGGGGTCGCGGCCGGGTCGAACCCGGCCAGGTACGCGGTCGGCGTGCCGGCCAGGCCGGCCACCACGGAGCCGTGCCAGAACGCGTCGACGCCGACGAGGTGGGCGACCACGTCCTGCACCGTCCAGCCCGCGCACCTGCTGGGAGCGGCCCATTGGGCGTCGTCGAGCTGGGTCAGCGTGGCCACGAGCCGTCGCCGTTGGCGGGTCAGCGGTGCCAGCACGTCGTCGGGCGAGCCCTCGATGGTGACGAACGGCGATCCGTCGTAGCGCGGCGTCAGGAGCATGTGGGAACCGTAGGTCAGGTTCAGGTCAGCGGTGCTGAACTCGAAGCAGGGATCAGGCCCACCGGGGCTGGGCATCGGGGTCGATCCCGAGGCACATCTTCCCGATGAGCTCGTGGGCCAGCATCGTGTTGCCGGGGTGGAACCGACCCATGCGGACGTCACGGAAGAGCTGCTCCATCCGATTCCGGCGGAACGCACCGCCACCACCGGTCAGGTCCATGGCCCGGTCGACGATCGCGTAGGCCTGATCGATCACGAACGATCGGGCTGCCACCAGTCGGACCGGCCAGTCGGCGTGCTCGACCCCGGCTGCCCAGTCGGCGCATGTGCGCTGCAGCAGCGCTTCGGCGGCGTCATAGGCGATGCGCATGTCCGCCACGTTGTGCTGCACCTCGGGGTGATGGGCCATGTCGCTGCTCATGGCGATCGACTTCCGGTTGGGCATGCTCTCCACCGTCATGTCGAAGGCGCGTCTGGCCGCACCGAGGTAGGTGGCTGAGAAGCCCATGAGCGCCCAGGCGAAGATCGCCACCTGGAACGGGCCTGCTCCCGCGAACCCGGCCGGGCACACCAGGGCCACGAGGTCGTCGGGCACGAACGCCTTCTCGAGGATCGTGTCCTGGCTCTGGGTGGCGCGCATGCCGAGGGTGTCCCAGGTCTCCATGATCTGGAAGCCCCGGGTTTCGCGGGGAAGGAAGGCGTGGATGATCTGCGGGTGCTCGGGATCGGAGCTGTCCATGGCGTGGAAGCCGCCGTAGTCCCAGACGGGGGAGAGGCTGCCGAAGATCTTGTGGCCCGAGATCTCCCACCCGCCGTCGACCCGGTCGGCGGTCGAGACGGCCACCAGCAGCGGGAGGTCGTTGCCGACCTCGCCGTGCAGCGCGCAGAAGATCTTGCCCTCGGCGGCGCGGTCGATCACGAACTGCATCGAGTGGTCGCCGGCCCGGGCCAGGTCGCTGGCGACCCCGGTCCAGTAGCAGTGCATGTTCGTGGCCAATGCGGTGGCGGGAGCGACGTAGGCGAGACGCCGCACGAGCTCCACGTAGTCGTCGAGGCCCAGGCCCGACCCGCCGGCCTCCACCGGCACGGTGCACCTCGTGTAGCCCGACGCCTTGAGCTCGGTGAAGTCCTCGTCGAAGAAGCGGTTGTCGTGGTCATAGACGGGAGCACGCTGGTCGAAGCGGGCGAGCATGTCGTCGGTGAGCAGGTCGGTGGTCGTGAGCGTGGCCATGAGGCTCCTCCAGGTTCGGGCGCAGGCGCGCCGGACGCGGTGTCCGACGAAGGTGGACACCTCGGGACGGCCTCCGGCGGCCGGCCACCACACGGGCTCCGGAGCCGCCACCGGACAGGATCGCGCGGACCTCGCGGACACCTTCGATGGTTCGCCTCGCTCGGTCGACGGTCAACGACTTTCTCCCCCAGGCGGTCCGAGCAGCGCCGATCAGGATCGATCAACGTCATCGAGGACCGTGGTGCGCCCTGGAGCCGACATCTCGAACCTCGCCCAGCTCTGCTCTGCAGATACCACCACGGCGTCACCCACCGTCGCGGCTGGACCATGACCACCACCGGCGACGACTGGTTCACCTGGACCACCCCGCCCGGCGACACGTTGCACAGCCAACGCCATCGTGGCCGAAGTCCCCGACCACCCGGCCCACCGACTGTGCCCGGCCTGAACACCCCGTCTGGCCAACCCCGCAACCCCCGATACCCCCGTGGGGATCGGCCCCTACCTCCTGAGGGTGGCGAAGTGGTCGAGGGCGCTGGGGTCGACGAGTGAGCCGCGCGAGGCGACGGCGTCGACGTCGGCGCCGAGCAGGATGCGCTTCACCGGTACCTCGAGCTTCTTTCCCGACAGGGTGCGGGGCACGACGGCGACGGCCAGCACCCGATCGGGAACGTGGCGGGGTGACAGCTGCGTGCGCAACTCACGAGCCAGCCGGGTCGCCAGCTCGTCGTCCAGCTCGGCGTCGGCGTGGAGCTGTACGAACAGGAGCAGCTCGCCCATCGGTTGGTCGTCGGTCCCGTCGAGGTGCACGACCAGGCTGTCGTCGACCTCGGGGAACGCTTCGACCACGGCGTAGAAGTCGCTGGTGCCGAGGCGCACCCCGCCGCGGTTGAGGGTGGCATCCGAGCGGCCGGTGATCGTGCAGGACCTGTCGGCGGTGAAGGTGATCCAGTCGCCGTGGGTCCAGACGCCGGGATGGTCCTCGAAGTACGCCGCTCGCAGGCGGGACCCGTCATCGTCGCCCCAGAACCCGACCGGCATCGACGGCAGCGGCGCCGCGACAACGAGCTCGCCGGTGACGTCCGGTGGGCAGTCGTGTCCGTCGGGGTCGACGGCGCGCACGTCGCAGCCGAGCAGGGCGCGGGTGATCTCGCCGGCTCGCACCTCGATGGTCGGCACCGCGCCGACGAACGCGCTGCACACGTCGGTGCCCCCGCTGATGGAGTTGGGCTGCACGTGCGGGCCGACGGCGTCGCGGATCCAGCGGAAGCCGTCGGCGGGCAGCGGAGCTCCGGTCGAGCCGACGCTGCGCAGGGCCGACAGGTCGAGGTCGGCGCCGGGGGTCAGGCCGGCTTTGCGGCCGGCCATGATCATCGGCGCGCCGAGGCCGAGGAGGTCGAGGTGCTCGTCGGCCGCGAGCCGCCAGAGCGTCGACAGGTCGGGGGAGGCCGGGTCGCCGTCGAACAGCACGACGGTGGTGCCGAGGAGCAGCCCGGAGATGAGGAAGTTCCACATCATCCAGCCGGTGGTCGTGAACCAGGCGAAGCGGTCGCCGGGCCCGAGGTCGTGGTGCAGGGCCAGCACCTTGAGGTGCTCGACGGTGATGCCGCCGTGGCCGTGGACGATGGGCTTGGGCAGCCCGGTGGTGCCCGAGGAGAACAGCACGTAGAGCGGATGGTCGAACGGGACCGGCTCGAACGTCGTCGCCGCCGTCTCCGACAGCAGTTCGCTCCAGCCGTCCGGACCGTCGTCACCGGCACCCTCGAGCCCGGCACCGCCGAGATAGGGGATGGGCACGACGTGGCGGACGCTCGGGAGCGACTCGGCGATGATGGCCACCTCGGCGCGGCGGTCGATGGCGCGTGTCCCGTAGCGGTACCCGTCGACCGCCAGCAGCACCGACGGCTCGATCTGGGTCAGGCGGTCGACGACCGAGCGCACACCGAACTCCGGTGGGCACGACGGCCCAGGTGGCGCCCAGGCTGGCGGTGGCGAGGAAGGCCACCAGCGTCTCGGGGATGTTGGGGCTGTACGCCGCGACGCGATCGCCCGGCCCGATGCCCAGGCGCTGCAGCCCGGGCCGGCACCGGGCGACGGCGTCGGCCAACTCGGCCCAGGTCAGGGTGGTGCGCTCGCGGGTCTGAGAACGGGCGATCACCGCCAGTCCGTCGGGGTCGATCTCGGCATGGGCCAGCGCGTGCTCGGCGTAGTTCAGGGTGCCGCCGGGGAACCACCGGGCGCCGGGCAGGGAACGGTCACCGTCGACCAGGACCCGCTCGGGCGGGCTGTGCCATCGCACCCGTGACCATGTGGTGCACGCCGACCAGAACCCCTCGAGGTCGTCGACCGACCAGCGCCAGAGCTCGTCGTAGCCATCGGTGGCGGGGCCACCGTGCTCGGCGACCCAGCGCTGGAATGCCGCGCAGCCGCCGCCCGGCGGTGCCGTCGGTGGCCGGGCGCCACACGACCTCGTTCCTCGGGCTCGAGTCGGTCACGGGTGCATCGGGGGTGTCGCGGGGGGCCGGAGCTTCCGGCGGAACTGGTCGAGCACGGGGTGGAGGGAGTCGCAGGTGAGCTCGCCCTCCACAGCGGTGCCGCCGTGGGTGAACTCGACGTGGTCGTATGCGCTGAGATCAGGTCCACTCATGGCTGGGACGCTACGTCCCGAGAAGCGATCGGGCTGAAACGGCCCTCCGGGATGCCGGCCGTCACAGAGATGCCCGTCAGATCGCTCCGCGACGCTGGAGCTCGGCATCCCGAGCCACGCGTCGCTACCTGGTGCAACGGCTCGCCACGTCCGAGGCCGGGGAGCAGATCGGGGCCTGACCTCCTTCATCGCCGTGACCGGCAACAACTAGGGTCGCCGGACGGTCCGTACTCGGGGGAGGCGCCCACATCTCGACGCAGACGCTCGGCCCGTGGCCGGTTGCGATGGCGCGGTTCGGTCGGGAGGTGGTCCGACTCGGGCGAGACCGCGTCGCGCCCCGGGGCCAGTTCCCCCGCGGGGTCGACGCGCTCGACGCGCACGTACCTGAGCCGGCGTGATGGAGTTACCGATAGACGACGTCGAGGTGCTCACGACCACAGACGGCACCACCGACCGGGCCCGCCTCGGTCTGGTCGGAGCGGGAGTGCCGCCGTCGGCCTTCGTGAAGATGGCGCCGGCCGCGGCAGTCACCCGCCTGTTCGTCAACCTCTCCGATCTGGGCGCCGACGAGATCGGGTTCTACCGCGATGTGCGCCAGACCATCGACATCGAGGCCCCGGTGGCGCTCGGCTCGGCGATCGACCCGACCAGCAAGCGCTTCGTGCTGGTGCTGGAGGACCTGGCGGCGCGCCGTGCCACCTTCGGCGAGGTGCTGGCGCCGGTCGGGCTGGACGCGGCCGAGGCCGTGCTGGACACGATGGCGGGGCTGCACGGATCGTGCTGGCGGACGCCGCGCCTCGATCGTCGCTCGGGGGCCGGGAACCTGGGGTGGGTCCGAGCCAACAGCGGCGATCCGATGCTGCCGCTGGTGACCGCCGCGGTCCGGTCGATGGGGTCGCGACTGTCCCGAGCGCGACCCGACGCTGGCGCCGAGCGAGGCCCGACCGATCCTCCGCCACTACCCGGCCGTGGCCCGCGAGCTCGACGCCGGCCCCCACACCGTGCTGCACGGTGACCCCCACCCTGGCAACTGCTACTTCGTGGACGGCCGGGCCGGTCTGCTCGACTGGCAGGTCATCCGGCGAGGCCATCCGCTGCGCGACGTCACCTACTTCCTGATCCTCGCCCTCGCCCCGGAGGTCCGCCGCGACCAGGAACGTCAGCTGCTCGACCGCTACCGCGACGCACTGGCCGCGGCCGGGGGCCCGATCCTGACCGCCGACGAGGCATGGGCGGCGCATCGGAAGATGGCGGCGTACCCGTACGTGGCCACGACGTTCACCGCCGGACTCGGTGGGCTGCAAGCGGAAGAGGTGGGCCGGGAGGGGCTGCGCCGCGCCGTCGCCGCCGTCACTGATCTCGGCACCGTCGGCGCCCTCGCGTCGCTCACCGGACTCACCAGGTGAGCGATGCCTCGGTGAGGGCGCGGCACATCGCGTCCTGTTCGAGATCCCTGCGCACATCGCTGGGGTCCGGTCCGCCGCAGTGCGTGGCGACCACGATCCGGGCATCGGGATCGACCCACAGGACCTGGCCGTGGATGCCCCAGGCCGACATCGGCCGGTTCGGGCCGCCGGGCATCCACCACTGGTTGCGATAGGAGTACCCGGCCATGTAGTCGTACTGCCCCCCGGCCAGGAAGACGTCGGGGTCGCCGCCGTCGCGGATGTCCTCGACCACCGACACGGGGACGATCGCGCCGGTGGCCGGGTCGCCTCCACCCTGCTCGCTGAGCATCAGGCCGAAGCGGGCCAGGTCGCGGGTGGTCACCGCCAGGCCGGCGCCGGCCGTCGGGGTACCGGTCGGGTCGAGCGACAGCCGGCCGTCGTGCTCGGCGCCGATGCGCGACCAGATCGAACGGCTGAGCAGCTCGGGGTAGCGCTCGCCGAGTGCCCGTTCGATCAGCCAGTTGAGCACGTCGGTACAGGGTGTGGCGTAGGCGAAGACGTCGCCGTGGCGCCCGCCGGCCCTGGGGATGACGGAGAGGAACGACCGGATCGAGCGGGGCGCGTCCTCGGGCACCGACCGCGTCGGGCAGCTCGAGTCCGAGCGCCAGCATGTAGTCGGCGAAGCCGAACGTCGGCGCCGCGGTCGGGGCCCCGCCGGCGTCGGCATAGTCCTCGTCGTAGCCCATCGCCACCGTCATGTCGGCCACGTCACCGACGGTGGCATCGCCGAACCCGGACGGGGCCAGCTCGGGCAGCAGGTCACCGACGACAGCGGCCCGGTCGAGTCGGCCCGCATCGAAGGCGATGGCTGCCAGCGTGCCGGTGAACGACTTCGTGACCGAGTAGCAGCGGTTGCGGCGATCGGGGTGGCCCCCGGCGCCGTACCACTCGAACGCGAGCTGCCCGTCGTGCAGCACCACGAGGCTCCGGGCCTGGCTGTGGGCCAGCACGCCCTCGACCGTCGTCGACCCGAACGCCTCCGTGTGCACGGCCACGCCGGCCACGGCGTGCGGATCGACATGCGCCATGGGTAGGTCGCGCATGTCGCCCCCCCGCTCGATGGTGACGACCTGGGCCCCGGTGATGCGCTCTCCGACCTCCATCCGCCGAAGCTAACCGGTGATGAAGCGGCGGGTCGTGGCGAACGTTGGCTGGCGCATCGTCGGACCGTCGGCCACCAGTCAAGGGCGTCCACGTCCACGTACAGCCGGCAGTCGCCGATTGAGATGCGCATCGCGGGATGTAGGCAGAGGGTCAGCTCCAGCGTGCGTCGAGGCGGTCGGCTGCCGCGCCGCGACCCGTCGCCCGGAGCCGCTCGAGGTACGCGGGCAGCTGTCCCCGCACGTGGAACGGCCCACCCTCGGCCATCACGTTGTCGTGCGGATCGCGGCCTCGGGCGGCGCCGTCGAGCAGACCGGTTCGCCACTCGGCGAGCAGAGCGGCGCCCTGCTCGACCAGATCGGGCCGGGCCTCGACGAGGTCGTGCTGCTGGTGTGGGTCGTGTGCGACGTCGAACACCATCACGTCGTCCCACAGGTGGAACGCGTCGTGGCGGGTCTCCAGGTACATCCAGTCGCCGAAGCGCACGCCCCGCTGGCAGGACCACGCGGCCTGCGACACCACGAGGTGTTCGCGACCGGCGTCGGTGCCGGCGCGCCACTGGTCGGCCCGGCTCTCGCCGTGCCATCGCGACGGCACCCGCTGCCCGAGCAGCTCGAGGATGGTGGCGTTGACGTCGAACTGGTAGTGGAGCGCACCGTGGCGGGCGCCGGACGGCAGCCCGGGCCACCGCAGGATCATCGGCACGCGGGTGGTGACCTGGTCGGCGGCCTGGTGGTCGCCGTAGACGTTCAGCTCGCCGAGCGCCTCGCCGTGATCGGACGACAGCATGATCGCGGTGCCGTCCTCATCGTCGCCGTCTACGCCGAGCTCGGCCAGCAGCGAGAGCAATGAGCCCACGAGGTCGTCGGCCATGCGCACGCCCGTGTCGTACCCGTCGAACATGCGGCGGACGCCTGCGGTGTCCGGGATCTGTTGCGGTTGTCGAGGGAAGTGGCGAGCCATGCGCTCGTCGGGGGCGAACCCGCTGCACTCCTGGGCCGAGTGCGGGCCGCATCCCTCCCAGTCGCGGGCGCGGACCTCCTCGGTGAGCCAGTCGGGGAGCGGCTGGTCGGCGAACGGCTCGCCGTAGGTCACCGGCGCGCGGTAGGGCGTGTGGGGATCCCAGAGGTGCACGTGCAGGAACCAGTTGTCCTCGCGACCGTGGCGGTGCACCCAGTCGGCCGCGATGGCCAGCACCTCGTCAGCCGTCTCGAGCCCGATCTTGCCGACGTTGTGCGCCTCATCGAACCCGGCGTACCAGTGGAACGCGGAGTGCCGTTGGGCGAACGAGCTCACGCTCACCGTGTGGAACCCCGCGGCCTTCAGTCGGCTCGGGAAGCTGTCGATCTGCAGGCGCGACCAGAACCCGCGGTTGGCGCCGTCGATGGCTGGCTCGGCGTCGGTGCCCCCGTGGTTCACGACGCCGTTGTGGATGCCGAACCGTCCGGTGAGCCAGGCCGTGCGACTGGGGAGGCAGGGGACGTCCGAGGCGTGCACGTTGTCGAAGACGAGCGACTCGGCCGCGAGCGCGTCGATGTTCGGGCTGGTGGAGCGGCGGTACCCGTAGCAGCCGAGGTGGTCAGGCCGCAGCGTGTCGATGTCGAGGTAGAGGATGCGCATGCGCGAGAGACGTTAGGAGACCGTCCGCCCTCCCCTGGATCGATCCAGGTGAGACGAGTGTCAGATGGCTACCCTGTCGGCGTGGTGGGGGGGCGATCGATCCACCTGCTCGGTGCGGTTCGGGCCGTCCAGGACGACGACGAGCTTCTGCTTCCTGGCGTCCAGGCCCGGCGGGTGCTGGTCTTCCTCGTGCTCGAGCGCGACCGGCCGGTCACCGCCGAGGAACTGGCCCAGGTGCTGTGGCCGAACGGTCCGGGTCGGCACTGGGACGGTGCGCTGCGCGGCGTGATCAGCAAGGTGCGCGCCTTCCTGGCGACGCTCGGACCAGGCGCGCCCGGAATCGAGAACGTCGGGCGCACCTACCGTTTCGAGGGCGGCAAGGGCGTGACGATCGACGTAGAGGACGCAGCTCGCCGCGTGATCGAGGCCGAGACCTGGCTCGCAGAGGATCGAGCGCCGGAGGCCGATCGGTCGGCTGGGCGAGCGGTGTCGCTGCTGTCGGCGCCGCTGCTCGACGACGAGGAGACCGAGGAAGGCGACTGGCTCGATCGTCAGCGGGCCGAGCTCCAGGTGCTGCGGCGCCGGGCCGAACGGGTCGCCTCGTCGTGTGCGTCCGCGTCAGGCCGGCACGAGTCGGCGGTCGCACTGGACGGGCTATCCGGACCTGGCCACCATGGAGAAGGCCAACGACGCCATCAACGGCGATGCCAGCTTCATCAAGGTGGTCGACAGCACCGGAGGTTGTTTCGTGGAGGACGCCGCACTGTCGGTGCAGTCGATCTATCGCAAGATCGGCTGACAGGTCTCGTCGTTCGGCCGGTGCGGGGCGAGGACCGGCCGGGAGCGGCGAAGCAGGACGGGCTCGCGATCTCGCAGGGGTCGCGAGCCGTCCTCGCGTTCGGTCACGGGGCGTTCGGTCACGGGGCGAGGTGAGCGACGGCGGCCAGGATCTGTGCGATCTGCTCGTCCTGGGCCTGCATGTGCTGCTGGATCTCGAGGGCGGTGTGCAGCACAGCGTCGGCATCCTCATAGGTGGCCTGGGCCCGCTCGTCGGCCGCCGCGGTCGAGATGTTCTGGCCGACGATGATGATCGACAGCAGCACGAGCTGCAGGAACGTCTGGGCGATCCACGACACGAGCGCCGACGTGCCGGCATGGATGGCGTCTGGCAGCGAGATCAGCGCCAGTGCGGCGAACGCATACGCGCACCACATCGTGCCCACGCCCTGGGTGATCTTCAGCGCGATGAAGGAGTTGAACCGGTTGACCGCAGAGTCGCGCGGCAGCTGGTCCCCGGTCTTCGGGGCACCGGCAGCCTGGCGGGCGTGGATGCGGGGGTGCGGCACGTGGATGAACGAGTTCGGCATGTCGCCAGGTTCGCACGGCGGGTCTCGGCTGGGTGCAAGGAGGGCCCAGGGTGCGTGCGGTACCGTGCGCCGACCGTTCGAGAGGAACCCTGATGGCCGACAAGTCCGACTTCACCGACGCCGAGTGGAAGGTGGTGGCCGAGGCTCCGCTGCTCGTGACCGTCACGATGTTCGCGGCGGGCCAGCACGGCCCGATCTCGATGATCAAGGAGTCCGCCGCCAGCGCCAAGCTGCTCGCGGCGCCGGGTGACCGTGGCGCGGCGAGCGGGCTCATCAACGTCATGGCCGCGGAGTCCAAGACGAAGGAGGCCCGCCACGACGCCGAGCACCACAAGGGCGGCGACCTCGCCGCGGTGATCGCCGCTTGCCTGGCCGACCTCGAGCCGGCGGCCGCCGCGCTGAAGGCGCACCTGACGGCCGAGGAGGCGCAGCAGGTCGGCGGTTGGCTCGTCGACATCGCCGCAGCTGTCGCCGGCGCGTCCAAGGGCGTGAGCGACGGCGAGAAGGACACTGTGGACAAGGTGGCGGCCATCTTCGGCGTCGCCGCGCCGGCCTGATCTCCCACTGATCCGATCGCTGGCCGATGCACGAGCCGCTGCCGTTCGACGACGCCGAGATGACGGCCATGATGACCATGGTGTCGACCGGAAGCCTGCCCCGGGTCGACTACGTGCAGGCACTGCTCGACGACGTCCACGCCCGCTACCAGGACCTCGACGACGGCGCGGTCGCCGATTACATCCCGGCGCTGGCTGCTGCCTCGCCCAGGCTGTTCGGCGCGTGCATCGCCGGGGTCGACGGCCAGCTGCTGAAGGCCGGCGACGCCGACGTCCGGTTCTCGATCCAGAGCGTGTCGAAGCCGTTCGTGTTCGCACTGGTGTGCCAGGCGATCGGCTACGACGAGGCTCGCCAGAAGCTCGGGGTCAACAGCACGGGCATGCCCTTCAACTCGGTCATGGCCATCGAGCTCAGCGACGACCGCACGATGAACCCGATGGTGAACGCCGGTGCGATCGCCTCCACCAGCCTCGTCCCGGGCACCACCGCCGATGACAAGTGGCGGGCCATCGTCGAGGGGCTCTCGGCGTTCGCGGGACGGACGCTCGAGCTCGACGGCGACGTGTACGCCTCGGAGTCGGCCACCAACCTGCGCAACCAGGGCATCGCGCATCTGCTCGAGAGCTACGACCGGCTGTACTTCGACCCCGACCAGTCCACCGACATCTACACCCGGCAGTGCTCGCTGGCGGTGAGCGCCACCGACCTGGCCGTGATGGGCGCGACCCTGGCCGACGGTGGTGTGAACCCGCTGACCGGTCGGCGGGTGATCGACGCCCACCACTGCAAGCGGGTGCTGGCCGTGCTGGCCACGGCGGGGCTCTACGAGCGGTCAGGGGAGTGGCTCTACGAGATCGGACTGCCCGGCAAGAGCGGCGTGAGCGGAGGCATCGTGGCCATCGCCCCCGGCAAGGGCGGACTCGGCACGTACTCGCCGCCGCTCGACGAGGCCGGCAACAGCGTGCGAGGCCGAGCGCGTCACGAGGCACCTGTCCGAGGCGCTCGGGCTCAACCTCTTCGCGTCACGTCCCCCGGGAGGCACGAGCTGACCCTGTCCTGAGAGGATGTCCGCATGAACCAGTCGACCCGCAAGATGTTGAACTCGTCCGAGCGGCAGCTGCTGCGGGAGACCGAACCGGCGAAGCTGCGCAAGCGGGACGAGGACGAGCTGGTCGAGCTGCACCGACGGGTGCGCCGGGCCCGCACCAAGTACGCCAAGCTCTACCGCCGTCGGTCCAGCGCCCAGGTGAAGGCGCACGGCACGCGGGCCATGGCCAGCAAGGCCAACAAGCGGACGTCGATCAAAGCCGAGGTGTTCGAGGATGCGCTGGCCCGGGTCAGTCAGCGCCTCGCCAAGAAGGCTGCGGCCGAGGCCGATCAGCTGCGCGAGGAGCGCCTGGCCGCCGCTCGCGCCGCCAAGGGCGGTGGTGGCGGGAAGCGCGCGAAGAAGAGCGGCAAGGGCAAGGCCGGGAAGGGCGGCAAGTCAGGCAGGAAGCTGGCCCGGGAGAAGAAGCAGCTGCGCACCCCGGAGCGCAAGCGCGCCGCTGCCTCGAGCCGCGCCGCCACCCGCCGCAAGCAGGCCAAGCGCAACAGCCGCTGACGACCGGGCGCTCACGCCTACGATCGGGCCATGAACGGCGGCGAGCAGCGGGTCAAGGACATCCTGGCGTTGATCGGATGGGGAGTCCTCGCCATGTGGGGGTGGATCACGGCGACGGGAGCCGACTCCATGCGCACCGATCCGGGGATGATCCGAGGTGACGAGAAGGCCACGATCCTCGAGGTGAGCGGCGCGCTGCTGCTCGTCCTCGCGCTCGTCCTCGGTCTCGGCGCCGTCATCCGACTGGCGATCGGGCGCGACCGGCTGGCCCCACCGCAGGTGAGCGTGGTGCTCGGGTGGGCACTGGTCGCCCTGTTCGTGGTGTTCTTCGTCGGGGGTGCGCGCCTGACGAGGGGCCAGGGCGTGGCCGCTATGGCTGCCGCAGTGCTGCCCTACCTCATCGCCGGCGTCGCGGTCCTCTTCGCCCGCCGGCCTGTGGCGCCGTCGACCGTCAGGCCTTGGAGGCGATGAAGACCGGGATCTCGCGGGTGGTGGCTTCCTGGTACGCGGCGTAGTCGGGGTAGGCGGCCACGGCGCGATCCCACCACTCGGCCCGCTCGGCGCCGGTGACCAGGCGCACGGTGGCGTCCCACGGCTCGGGGCCGTCCTGGATGGTGACGGCGGTGGGGTCGGCGATCAGGTTGTGGTACCAGACCGGATGGGTCGGGGCCCCGCCCTGGGACGCGACGAGCGCGTACTCGCCGTCGTGCTCGACCCGCATGAGCGGGATCTTGCGGATCTTGCCGCTCTTGTTGCCACGGGTGGTCACGACGATGATCGCCAGCCCGGTGTCGAACAGCGTGTTGCCCTCGGCACCACCGGATCGCTCGTAGGCCTCGACCTGGTCGCGCACCCACTGCTGCGGGCTCGGCTCGTACTCACCTTGAAGCGTCATGCCGGTGAGCGTAAACGGTTCGCAGTACGTTCCGGACGTGCACGACGACCGATCGATCGTTGAGGCCCGGCTCGACCGGGTGGTGGAGAGCGGGTCCGTCCGGCGTTGGTGGCTGCCCGCTCGCCGCTGACCGTCGAGGCGTGGGACGTGCCGGGCGAGCCGGTGCCGGTGACCGACGCGCTGGCGGCGACCTACCGAGCCGTTCGCCAGTCGGCGAGCCGTGGGGTCGGCCGTGGGGCACCACCTGGTTCCGCATGCACCGGCGAGGTGCCCGACCGACGTGGGCCGGCCGCCGGGTCGAGGCCGTCGTCAACCTGGGCTTCACCAACGCGCCCGGCTTCCAGGCCGAGGGGCTGCTGTGGGGACGCGCAGCCCGAGCGGCTCGGCGCACCGGTGGGTGCCGCTGCGGGGCCTGCACCCGTTCAACCACGACGTCGCCGTGGCCGACCCGGCGGCCGGCGGCGAGGCGGTCGACGCTCCTGGTCGAGGCGGCGGCCAACCCGAACCTCACCGACCACCGGCCCGACCCCAACTCCGACCTGCTCACCGCCGGGCACGTCGCCGATCTACTCGCTGACCCGCGCCGAGCTGGTCGTCGTCGAGGTCGACGTGGTCGAGCTCCGCGAGGACGTGCGCACGCTCACCGAGCTGATGGCGCGAGCTCCCGCTCGACCAGCCCCGTCGCCACGAGATCCTGCGGGCGCTCGAGCGGATGCTCGACGTGCTCGTGCTCGACGACGTCGCCGGCACCGCAGCCGCCGCCCGGGCCGAGCTGGCCGAGGTGCTGTCGCGGCCGGCGGTCCCGTCGGCCCACCGCATCTCGGCCGTCGGCCACGCCCACATCGACTCGGCGTGGCTGTGGCCGATCCGCGAGACCAAGCGCAAGTGCGCCCGCACGTTCACCAACGTGCTGGCGCTGATGGACGACGACCCCGAGCTCGATGTTCGGGTGCTCGCAGGCCGCCCAGTACGAGTGGATGCTCGACGGCTACCCGTCGATCTTCGAGGGCATCAGGCGAGCGGGCGGCCGAGGGGCGGTGGATCCCGGTCGGCGGCATGTGGGTCGAGCCCGACGCCAACCTGGCCGGCGGCGAGGCGCTCGTCCGCCAGATCACCCACGGCCAGCGGTTCTTCCACGAGCACTTCGGGCGGCGCTCGACCGAGGTGTGGATCCCCGACGTGTTCGGCTACCCGGCGTCGCTCCCCCAGATCATGCGGCTCGGCGGCATCGAGCGGTTCCTGACCCAGAAGATGTCGTGGAACAAGACCAACCGGTTCCCGCACCACACGTTCTGGTGGGAGGGCATCGACGGGTCGACGCGTCTTCACCCACTTCCCGCCGATCGACAGCTACAACGCGCTGTTCAAGCCGATCGATGCTCGACCACGCGGTCGAGAACTTCACCGACAAGGGCCGGGCCACCCGCTCGCTGATGCCGTTCGGGTTCGGCGACGGCGGCGGCGGACCGAACCGCCAGATGATGCAGCAGTTCCGCCGGGTGCGCGACCTCGAGGGCCTGCCCCGGGTCGAGATGGAGTCGCCCGAGGCGTTCTTCGACGCGGCCATGGCCGAGTACCCCGACGCGCCCGCGCTGGGTCGGCGAGCTGTACTTCGAGACGCACCGCGGCACCTTCACCAGCCAGGCCAGGACCAAGGCCGGCAACCGCCGGTGCGAGCTGCTGCTGCGCGAGGCCGAGCTGTGGTGCGTCGCCGCCTACGGCACCGACCGCGACGAGCGGCGGCTACCCGGCCGCCGCGCTCGACCGGATCTGGAAGACGGTGCTGCTGCACCAGTTCCACGACATCCTCCCGGGCTCGTCGATCGGCTGGGTCCACCGCGAGGCCGAGGCCACCTACGCCGAGCTGATCGAGCAGCTCGAGAGCCATCATCGACGGACGCCGCTCGGCCGTCCTCGGCCCGGGCGATCGGGCCGCATGCGTGGCCAACGCCGCGCCCCACGACCGCGACGAGGTCGTGGTGCTCGCCGACCGAGCGGCTCGGCTCGCCGCGCACCCGGACGACTGCGGATCGGGCTCGGCGCCGTGCAGACGCCTGGCCGACGGCGCGTCGATGGCGGCGCGGGTCCAGGTGCCGGCCATGGGCGTCGCCGCGCTCGGTCCCGATCGAGGCGACCGACGACGGTGACCTGGCGACGCCGGCTGCGGTGCTGGCCAACGGCCACGTCGCGGTGACGTTCGACGCCGACGGGCTGCTCTCCTCGGTGCTCGACCTCGGCCGCCGGTCGCGAGGTGCTGGTCGCCGGCGGCGCGCGGCAACCTGCTGCAGCTCCACCCCGACCTGCCGAACGAGTACGACGCCTGGGACCTCGACGACTTCTACCGGCGCCAGGTCACCGACCTCGTCGAGCTCGACGCGTTCGAGGTGCTCGACGCCGGCCGCTGGTCGGCGCGGGTCCGCATCACCCGGTCGTTCCGATCGTCGACGGTGGCCCAGGTCGTCGAGCTGCGGGCCGGGCAGCCGCCGCCTCGACGTCCACACCGAGATCGACTGGCACGAGCGCGACCACGTGCTGAAGGCCGTCGTTCCCGCTCGACGTCCACACCGACCACCTCACCCGCGAGATCCAGTTCGGCCACGTCGCCACCGCCATCCACACCAACACCAGCTGGGACGCCGCCCGCTTCGAGGTGTGCGCCCACCGGTGGGTCGACGTCGGCGAGCCCGGCTATCGGCGTCGCCCTGCTCAACGACGCCAAGTACGGCCACGACGCCACCCGGACCGCGCGCCGGGTCCGGCGGCGACACCCCGACGACCACTCGACCACCTGCGCCTCACCCTGCTCAAGGGCGCCCAGTACCCCGACCCCCACGCCGACGAGGGCCACCACTCGTTCACCTACTCGCTGCTGCCCCACGCCGGCGACCTCCGCAGCGCCGGCGTGGTGGCCGAGGGCTACCGGCTCAACATCGCCCATCCGGGTCGTGTCGGCGACGACCGCGCGTCGACCCGGTCCCGGCACGGTCGGCCGCTCGGTGGTCGGACGAGTCGACAACCCGGCGGTGGTGGTCGAGGCGGTGAAGCCGGCCGACGACGGCTCGGGCGACCTGATCGTGCGCGTGCTACGAGTCGTGGGGTGGCCGGGCCGGCGCTCGACGCTCCAGCTCGGCTTCGATCCGGCCTCGGTCACGGTCACCGACCTCCTCGAGGAGCCGAACCCGACGATCCCGGTGGTGCCGGTCGAGGTCGCAGGCTCGACGGGTCACCGGTACCCTGCGCCCGTTCCAGATCGTCACGCTGCCGCGTGGCCCGACAGGGGGATCCGTCATGAAGATCGGTGTGGTGTTCCCGCAGACCGAGCTCGGCGGCGACGTCGGGGCGGTGCGGGCCTACGGCGAAGCGGTCGGCGGGCTCGGCTTCACGCACCTCCTCGCCTACGACCACGTGGTCGGCGCCGATCCCGGCGTGCACGAGGGCTGGGCCGGCCCCTACGACATCACGACCACGTTCCACGAGCCGTTCGTCATGTTCGGTTACCTGGCCGCGGTCACCGAGGTCGAGCTCGTCACGGGGATCATCATCCTGCCGCAGCGGCAGACCGCTCTGGTGGCCAAGCAGGCCACCGAGGTCGACCTGCTCACCCGGGGGAACTTCCGCCTCGGCGTCGGCATCGGTTGGAACCCGGTCGAGTACGACGCGTTGGGCAAGGACTTCGGCGATCGAGGCCGCCGCATGAGCGAGCAGATCGGGCTGCTGCGTCGCCTCTTCACCGAGCCGTCGGTGACCTTCGACGGCACGTACGAGCACGTCGAGGGCGCTGGCCTGGCCCCGATGCCGATCCAGCGGCCGATCCCCATCTGGGTGGGCGGTGCCTCGGATGCGGCCTATCGCCGGGTCGGTCGGCTGGCCGACGGCTGGTTCCCGCAGGTCCGACCCGGGGCGGACCTCGATCATGCACTCGAGGTGGTGGCCGGCGCCGCCGAGGAGGCGGGCCGCGACCCGTCGACCATCGGCATGGAGGGCCGGGTCAGCTACAGGCCCGACGAGCCCGAAAAGCTGGCCCGGGCGGTCGAGCGCTGGCGCGCGACCGGCGCTACCCACCTCACGATCGACACCATGTACCAGGGCCTGGCGACGGTCGACGACCACCTGTCGGCGCTCACCGCGACGTCGAAGCGTCTCGGCCTGTCGTGACCGTTGGCCGGAGCAACCGGTCCGGATGTGGTGAGATGGGCGATGGCCAAGAACGTGCTCGGCGGTGAGCTGGGCGAGTGCAGCACCTCGCCCCTCACCGGCTTCTTCCGCGACGGATGCTGCAACACGGGGCCCGAGGACGTGGGTTCGCACACGGTCTGCACCCGGGTCACCGAGGAGTTCCTCGACTTCTCGTTGAGCCAGGGCAACGACCTGCTCACCCCGATGCCCCAGTACGGCTTCGCCGGGCTGCAGCCGGGCGACCAGTGGTGCCTCTGCGCGGCACGCTGGGCCGAGGCGCTCGACGCCGGCGCCCCACCGCTGGTCGTGCTCGAGGCCACCCACGAACGGGCCCTGGAGATCCTCGATCTCGCCGATCTCATGGCCCACTCGGCCTGAACTGCCTCGGCTCGGCCTGAACTGCCCCGGCCGGAAACGGCCGGACCGAATCTGGTCGAGCCGACGATCAGACGTACTCGGGCGAGACCTGCCGGCCGGTGACCTCTTCCACCATGATCCGCACCCACTCTCGCCGCAGGTCGGGTCGCGACCACGGTCGAACGGCCAGCTGCTCGAGTCGCTCCGTCAGGGCCGGGTCGTCGACGGCTTCAGCGACCCCCTTGACCAGCACGCTCCACCCAGTGTGGGCCAGCACGTCCCAGCCGTCGATCTCGAGGCAGACCGGCTGGGCCATCAGCGCCGCCGACAGCTTCGACCCCTGCCCGGTCCGCAGGACGATCGAGCGCCCGGCGACGGCGTAGTTCACCGGCAGGATCACCGGTTCGCCGTGATCGACGAAGCCGAGGCGACCCACCGGCTCCCGGCGGAGGTGGTCGAAGCACTGCTCCTCGTCGAGGATGACCATGCCAGACCAGTCGAGGTTTCCACGAAGGTCAACTGTCATGCCTTGATCCTGACGGCCTCGGCCGGATCCGGACAGGGCAGAAGGTCCCGTTCTGTCACTCCGCCCGGACGGGGCGGGACGGCAGATGGGCCAGGTCAGCCGACCTTGGCGTTCGGGGCGCCGAGGAGGACGACAGCGAGCACCGCGGGGACCGATCCGCGGTTGGACCAGCGGTGGCGGGTGCCGTTCTGGACGCAGGTGTCACCGACGTCCAGGGTGACCTTGGCGCCGTCGTCGAGCTCGAGGGTGGCCTGACCGGAGACGACGACCTCGAAGTCGACGGTCGCGGTGGTGTGCATGCCAGGGTCGGCGGGCTCCAGGTGTTCGGCCATGCCCGGCAGCTTCTCGGCGAACTCGGCCAGCGCGGCCTCGATGTCGAGGTCGGCCGGGGCGCCGGCGCCGCCGTCGGGTGGGATGGTGAAGAAGCCGAAGCGCACCCCGCCGAGCGGGGGGAAGTAGGTGATGTGGTGCGGCTCCGAGCCGTCGTCGGGAAACCCGGGCAGGGTGTCCGCGCCCCAGAGCTGGTGGAACTCACTGCCGGGCAGCAGCGCCAGCGTCACCGGCGCCACGGCGGTGTCGCTGACGAACACCGCCTTGCCCTCGGCATCGTGGCCGGTCACGACTCGTCGGACGTCCATGGGGGATCCCCTCCTCGATCGATATCCCTGCGACCGTACGTCACGCGAGGGTCGCGAGAGGTGCGAGGATGTCGGCTCGATCCGACACCACGAGGGAGAGCGTGATGAGTGAATGGGGACCGCTGGCCGGCTTGATCGGGGAATGGGAAGGCACGGGCGGGCTCGATTCGGCCTACTCGCACTCACGCGGCGAGGTGCTGGCCACGCCGTATCTCGAGAAGGTCACCATGAAGCCGTTCGGCCCGGTCGACAACGGGAGCCAGCACCTCTACGGCCTCGACTACAAGACCGCCATGTGGCGTGACGACGAGGACAACCCGTTCCACACCGAGGTCGGCTACTGGCTCTACGACGTCGACGCCAAGCAGGTCATCCGCGGCTTCGTCGTGCCCCGTGGCATCACCGTGCTGGCCGGCGGCACCGCGGAGCCCGACGCCACCTCCTTCACGATGAGCGCCAAGCTCGGCGACCCGAACTACGGCATCAGCGAGAACCTCTACCTCGCCGGGGCGGCCAGCAGCGTGAGCTACGAGGTCACCATCACCATCGACGGTCCCGACGCGTGGACCTACTCGGAGAACACCACGCTGCACATGAAGGAGTTCAGCGACCCGTTCCCCCACACCGACCACAACACGATGCGCCGCACCGCATAGTCGTTCGGTCGATCATCTCGAGGGGCTCGGATAGACCTCGCGGACGTAGTCCTCCACCATGCGGGTGGCCACGAAACGGGGGGCGAGCGTACGAAGCGAGGCACGCACGCGCTCGACCCACCCGACCGGGATGCCGTCGGCGTCGCGCTCGTAGAACAGCGGCACGACCTCTGACTCGAGCAGGTGGTAGAGCGCGTCCGCGTGGCGGGCGTCCTCCGCGTCCTCGTCGTCGTCCAGGTCGCCGTCGATGGCCCACCCGTTGGTCCCGTCGTAGGCCTCGGCCCACCATCCGTCGAGCACGCTGAGGTTGAGCCCACCGTTGAGGGCCACCTTCATGCCGCTCGTGCCGCTGGCCTCGTTGGGCGGGCGAGGCAGGTTGACCCACACGTCGCAGCCGGCAACCAGCCATGTGGCCATCGCCAGGTCGTAGTCCTCGAGGAACGCCACCCGCTTGCCGACCACGCGGGTCCCGCTTGACCTCGAACAGCTGCTGGACGATCTGCTTGGCGTGCTCGTCGTTCGGGTGCGCCTTCCCGGCGAAGAGCATCTGGACGGGTCGGGGCGGGTCGAGCAGATGGAGGGCACGGACGGCGTCGTGGGTCACCAGGTGCAGCCGCTTGTAGGTGGCGATGCGGCGGGCGAAGCCGATGGTGAGGGCATCGTCGCTCAACGTCTGCGCCGCGGCTTCGACATAGTCGATCTGCTCGCCCCGCAGCAGCCGGTCCTGCACGCTCTGGCGGCGTACCCGTTCGATGGTCCCCGCCCGCAGCTGGCAGCGCAGGCGCCAGAGGTCGGCGGCCGGGATGGCGTCGAGGTCGCGCCACACCGCGGGGTCGCTGGCGTGGGCCGCCCAACCGGGCCCGAGGTGGGCGTCGAGCAGGCGCCGGACGGGCGGGGCCATGAACGTGGGGAGATGCACGCCGTTGGTGACGTGGCCGATGGGCACGTCGTCCACCGTGGGACCACCGAACAGCGGCCGCCACATGGCGCGGGCCACCTGGCCGTGGCGTCGGCTGACGCCGTTGACGTGGCGGCTGAGCCGGAGGGCCAGGGGGGTCAGGCCGGGGGCCTCGACCGGATCGTCCGGGTGGATGCGGCACAGCCCGAGGAGGCGGCCCGCGTCGATGCCGAGGCGACCGGGGAGGTCTCCGAACGCGGCGAGGAACTCGTCAGGGCTGTAGGTCTCGTTGCCCGCGGGGACGGGCGTGTGGGTCGTGAACACGAACTCGGAGCGGACCTCGGCGATGGCGTCGTCGAAGGTCGACCCGGCCGCGATCCGATCGGCCGCCACCTCCAGCGTGGCGAGCGCGGGATGGCCCTCGTTGAGGTGGACGACGTCGTGCTCGATGCCGAGCGCCTTCAGCGCCCGGATGCCGCCGATGCCGAGCACGGCGTACTGGGCCAGCCGGATGGCCCGGTTCCCGTCGTAGAGCCGGCTGGTGATCCACCGGTCGACCGCCCGGTTCTCCGGTCGCTCCGTGTCGAGCAGGAACAGCGGCACCTGGCCGACGTCGACCCGCCAGATCTGGCAGATGACATCGCGCCCGAAAACCGGGACGCGCACCAGCAGCGGTGCCGAGCCATCGCACGTGACACGCACGGGAGGGCTGTGGTCCGGGTCCATGACCTCCCAGGACTCCCGCTGCCAGCCCCGCAGGTCGAGTCGCTGGTGGAAGTAGCCCCGTCGGTAGAGCAGGCCGACTCCGACATACGGGAGGCCGCGGTCGGACGCCTCCTTGAGCATGTCGCCGGCCAGCACGCCGAGCCCGCCCGAGTAGATCGGCAGCGAGGCATGGATCCCGAACTCGGCGCAGATGAAGGCCACCCGACCGCTCGCCGGCGCGTCCGGCCGAGTTCGGTCGCCCGAGGGCGACGCGAGGCCGTGGTCGACCTCCCGGGCCAGGGCATCGATGCGGGCGATCAGTTCCGGTGAGTCGGCGATGCGGGACAGCGCGCTCGGGGTCAGTTGCTCGAGGAAGCTGACCATGTTGCCCGACGTGAGCTCCCACCGGTGGGGGTCGAGGTCGTGGAGCAGCGCCCGACCGTCCTGCGTCCACGACCACGAGTAGTTGTAGGCCACCCGCGCCAGTGGTCGCAGGGGCTCGGGCAGTCGGGCCGCCAGGTCCGAAGCCGCCCGTTCGATGTCGAGCGTGCCGTCGATGACCATCGACGTCGACGCTACTCCTGGGCGCTCGCCCGGGGAGGGGTCTTTGGACTCTGTCGTCCCGGGCGGCGAACGCCGATCATGCAGGTGGAGTCCCCGATCACGCTCGAGGACTCGAGGAGTGAAGGGAGATGGCCATGGACGCCGAAGGTCGAGCCATCGTCGTCGATCTGGTCCACATCGAAGAGGTTGCGGTCCAGGAACACCCATCCCAGGAGCAGCGGGAAGTGGAGGAGCGGTCGCAGCACCACGACCGGACCGAGGCCGCCTCGGCCACGCGAACCGCGTCGTTCGTGGCGCCGTCGCCGCCCGACCCCGACTACTTCGTCGGGTAGCGACGCGGCCGGCCGGTCTTCAGAGCTGCTCGACCGTGAGGGGCCGGACCACCGCCACGCCCGCGTCATCGGATCCGTCCACGTCGACGTCCAGCATGATCGCCCACTCGTGGAAGCCATCGGGGTCGTCGAGCACCTGGCGCACCCGCCACCGCCGAGTGGTCGGGGTCGTCGAGCTCGGTCACCTGGAACAGCGCTGGGCTGCGCGCATCGGGGCCGATGCCGACGGACGGGTGCTGTGCGAAGTAGGGCGCCATCGCGGCCAGCCATGTGGCGGCGTCCCAGTCGGCGTCGCCGTCGATCTCGCCCAGCGTGTTCCAGTCGTGGGCGGCCACCAGCTCGACCCGGCGGAACGCGGCGTTGCGCACGGTCACCCGGAACGCCCGGGGGTTGGCGCTGATCGGCGGTGGTATGTCGTCGATCGGCGGGCGCGTCGGTGTGGTCGATGACCAGGTCCTCCACCGGCAGGCGCAGCCGCTCCCACTCGTCGAGCAGGCTGGAGTCGACCTGGCGCACCAGCTCGCCGAGCCACTCGGTGAGGTCGACGAGCTCGTCGGTCTTGTCGTCCTCGGGCACCGCCTGGGTCGAGGCCCTTGTAGGCGTCGGACAGGTAGCGCAGCAGCAGCCCCTCGGACCGGGTGATCCCGTAGAGCGCGACGTAGTCGTTGAAGCCCATGGCCCGCTCGAACAGGTCGCGGGCCACCGACTTGGGGCGGATGTTGTGGTCGGCGACCCAGGGGTGGTGCAGGCGGTAGGCGTCGAACAGGTCGTAGGTGAAGTCGCGCAGCGGCTTGGGGTGCTCGAGCTTGTCGAGCTCGGCCATGCGCTCGTCGTACTCGACGCCCTCCGACTTGAGCTTGGCCACCACCTCGCCCTTCAGGTGGTGCAGCTGGGCGGCCAGGATCGTGCCCGGGTCGTCGAGCGTGGCCTCCACGATGCTGAGCACGTCGAGGGCGTGGGTGGGCGAGTCCTCGTCGAGGCGAGGGATGGCTTCGAGCACGAACGGGCTGAGCGGCTGGTTCGAGCGCGAAGTCGGCCTGCAGGTCGACGGTGACGCGCACGAGCCGACCGCGTTCGTCGGGCTCGTCGAGCACGCTCGAGGGCGTCGGCCGCCATCAGCGAGCGGTACATCGAGATGGCGCGACGGATGTGGCGGCGCTGGGCCGGCCGGGGCTCGTCGTTGTCGACGAGCAGGTGGCGCAGCGCCGCGCAGCCGTCGCCGCTGCGGTCGAGCACGTTGAGCAGCATGGCGTGGCTCACCGCGAAGCTCGACGTGAGCGGCTCGGGCGGGGCGGCGACGAGCCGGTCGAAGATGTCCTCGTTCCACGCCACGTAGCCGCGCGGCGGCTTCGACTTCACGAGCTTGCGCTTCTTCTTCGGGTCGTCGGCGGCCTTGTTCGCGGCCTGCTCGTTCTCGATCACGTGGGCCGGCGCCTGCACGACCACGCTGCCCTCGGCGTCGAACCCGGCCCGACCGGCCCGGCCCGCGATCTGGTGGAACTCGCGGGCGCTCAGCAGCCGTGAGCTCGTGCCGTCGTACTTCGAGAGCTGGGTGAACAGCACCGTGCGGATCGGTACGTTGATGCCGACCCCCAGCGTGTCGGTGCCGCAGATGACTGCCAGGTGCCCGTCCTGCGCCAGGCGCTCGACCAGCAGCCGGTACTTCGGCAGCATGCCGGCGTGGTGCACGCCGATGCCGTGGCGAACGAAGCGCGACAGCGTCTTGCCGAACCCGCTGCTGAACCGGAACCTGCCGATCTCCTCGGCGATGGCGTCCTTCTCGGCCCGGGTGCAGACGTTCGTGCTCATGAGCGCCTGGGCCCGCTCGAGCGCCCCGGCCTGGCTGGCGTGCACGACGTAGATCGGGCCCTGCCCCTGCTCCAGCAGCTGCTCGATGGTCGCGTGCACGGGCGTGTGGGCGTAGCGGTAGTCGAGCGGCACCGGTCGGGTGGCCGAGCGGATGCTGGCGGTCGGGCGGCCGGTGCGGCGGGTGAGCTCGGTCTCGATGCGGCGGGTGTCGCCCAACGTCGCCGACATGAGGATGAACTGCACCCGGCTGAGCTCGAGCAGGGGCACCTGCCAGGCCCAGCCCCGATCGGGGTCGCCGTAGTAGTGGAACTCGTCCATCACCACCTGGTCGACCGCGGCGTCGGCGCCGTCGCGCAGCGCCATGTTGGCGAGGATCTCGGCGGTGCAGCAGATCACCGGGAGCGTCGGGGTTCACCGAGGCGTCGCCGGTCAGCATGCCGACGTGATCCGAGCCGAGCTGGCGGCACAGCGCGAAGAACTTCTCCGACACCAGAGCCTTGATCGGCGCCGTGTAGAACGACCGCTGTCCCTGGGCGATGGCGAAGAGGTGCGCCCCGAGGGCCACCATGCTCTTGCCCGAGCCGGTCGGCGTGTTGACGATGACGTTGCTCCCGCCGCCACCTCGAGCAGCGCCTCCTCCTGCGCCGGGTAGAGCGTGCACCCCGCCGGACTCGGCCCACGCGGTGAACTGCGTCGAGCACCGCCTCGGGTGATCGGTCGGACGTCAGGTGATCGGTCAGCAGGGTGTCGATGCCGCTCACCATGGCATAGGTCGGCAGGGCGCGGTTCCGGTGGTCGTCTGCCACACCGGGTGCACGGGTCGGTCAGGGAGCGCCAGACTGGCCCCGTCCTCAGGCCGGTGGCCCGGCCCGCCGATGTAGGTGACGACCCCTCCTGTGCGAAGGCGATCCGTGCCCGATCCCGCCACCCACACCCAGATCGACGCTCCCGCCGCCGACCCGGCCGCCATCTCGGCCCGGCCGACGCCTCCCCGGCCCCTCCATCGGCCCCGGCTGCGCGGTCGTCTGCACCAGGCGGCCATCCCGATGGCACTGCTCGGCCTCTGGTGGCTCGTATCCACGGCGCCCAACCCGACGGCCAGGGTGGCGGCCTGGATCTACGGCCTCGCCGGGGTTGCGCTCTACACGGTGAGCTCGAGCTACCACGTGTTCGCCCGTGACGGTCGGGCCCACGAGCTCATGCAGCGGGCCGACCACGCCACGATCTACGTGCTCATCGCCGGGTCGTTCACCCCGATCTGCCTGCTCGGCATCACAGGCCCGCTCCGCTACGGTCTGCTGGCCCTGGTGTGGGGCGGCGCGGTGGCCGGCATCTGCATCAAGGTGTTCGCCTTCAGCCGGGCCAGGGTCGTGGGCTCCGCGCTGTACCTCGTGCTGGGCTGGCTCGGCGTGGCCGCCGTCCCGGTGTTGGTCTCGCACCCCCTGATCGGCGGCCTGATCCTGGCCGCCGGGGTTCTCTACACGGTCGGCGCCATCCTGTTCGCGATGGGCTGGCCGCGGCGGATCGCCCGCTGGTACGGGTTCCACGAGGTGTGGCACACGTTCGGTCTGGCCGCCGGCGGCCTGTTGTTCGCGGCGAACCTCCTGCTCATCTCCAAGGGCTGACGCCAGGTCGAGTCGGCGTCCGCGGCGCGGAGCGGGCAGAATCAGCCTTTGCCACGAACCAGGGGGACGGCACATGGCTTGGGACTTCTCGACCGATCCGGAATTCCAGAAGAAGCTCGACTGGGTGGAGGAGTTCTGCCGCGAGGAGGTCGAGCCGCTCGGCTACGTGTTCCCCTACGCGGTCCGCTCGAAGGACCCGAAGATCAGGGCCCTGGTCAAGGCGCTCCAGGACCAGGTCAAGGACCAGGGGCTGTGGGCCATCTTCCTCGACGAGGACCTCGGCGGTCCGGGCTACGGCCAGCTCCAGCTCGGTCTGCTGAACGAGATCCTCGGTCGCTACCCGTCGGCCCCGCAGATGTTCGGGGCCGCGGCGCCCGACACCGGGAACATGGAGATGCTCGCGGCCTACGGCACCGACGAGCAGAAGGAGCGTTGGCTCACGCCGATGCTCAACCAGGAGATGTGGTCGGCGTACTCGATGACCGAGCCGCAGGGCGGGTCCGACCCGAACCTGTTCCGGACCTACGCCACCCGTGACGGCGACGAGTGGGTCATCAACGGCGAGAAGTGGTTCACGAGCGCCGGCCGGGTGGCCGACATCCTCTTCGTGATGTGCACGAACGGCATGTACGTCGTGCCGCGCCAGACCCCCGGCGTCGAGATCATGCCCGAGCCCCGCAACCACAACCACATCATCTACAACGAGGTGCGCGTCCCCCTCGATCACCTCCTCGGCCCCGAGGACGGTGCCAAGGTGCTGGCCCAGCGGCGCCTCGGGTGGTGGGCGCATCCACCATGCCATGCGGACGATCGCCCAGTGCAAGCTGGCCTTCGACATGATGTGCGAGCGGGCCCTGAGCCGAGAGTCGCACGGCAAGATCATCGGCGAGCACCAGATGGTGCAGGAGAAGATCGCCGACTCCTACGCGCAGATCCGCATGCTGCGCCTGTTCGTGCTCGAGACGGCCTGGAAGATCGACAACACGAGCACCCAGGAGACCCGCACCGACATCGCGGCGGTGAAGTACACGATGGCCAAGGTGCTGCGCGACGTGTCCTTCAACGCCCTGCACATCCTGGGCTCGCTCGGCACCACCGACCTGACGCCGATCCAGGCCATGTACGCGGCCGCCCCCACGATGGGCATCGCCGACGGCGTCGACGAGGTGCACAAGGCCACCGTGGCCCGCAACGTGCTCAAGGGGTACCGCCCCCACGAGGGGTACTGGCCCACCGAGTACATCCCGGCCAAGCGCGAAGAGGCATGGCGCAAGTTCCAGCCCCGGTTCGAGGCCGATCCTGACCTGCGCACCCTGGCGGAGGGCTACAAGAAGTACTTCGCGGGTCGGGGCGGTGCGTGACCGCCCTCGTCAGTCCGCGAGGTGGTGCCGGCTGATCGACCACAGGCGCCCGCCGTGGTCGGGGTCGACCCCGTGGTCCATGACCCCGACCGCGAGGGGCAGGCGTCGTGGGTGACGAAGGTGAGGTCCCGGGGGCGATCCTGGAGCCGACCCGCGCCGTCTGCCTGGCCCTGCCCGATGCCTATGAGGAGCAGGCGTGGACGGGCATCCGATGGCTCGTGCGCAAGAAGACCTTTGCCCACGTCCTGCTGATCGATGCCGGCTGGCCGCCGGCCTACGCCCGAGAGGCCGGTACGGACGGACCGGCCTGCGTGCTCATGTTCCGGTCGTCGGGCGACGACCTCGATGCGCTGCGGCGAGCCGGAGATCCGTGGTTCGCTCCGGTGTGGCGCGCCGACGAGGTCGGCCTCGTGCTCGGCACCGACGCGGCCGCTGTCGACTGGGACCAGGTTGCCGAGCTCGTGTCGGTCAGCTTCCACCTGCGCGGTGGTCGACCACCCGGGTGAGCAGCGTGACGAGTTGACGGCGCTCGGTCGCGGAGAGGGGAGCGATGGTGACCTCGTCCATGGCCGGTCCGTGAACCAGGTGCCACGAGGTCGCAGGAAACCCGTTGCGGACCCGGGATCGTGTGGGATGATCCTCCTGGCTCCCGGCGACACGGGGAGGGGCCATGGGTGCGGACTCTGACTCGGATCCTGTAGGCGATCGGGCGCTCCCGCACGGCCTGTCGGAGGCCCAGGGCGACCAGGTGCTCGCGGTCGCAACCGGCCTCTTCGCCAAGCACGGCCCCGCGACGCTGTCGTTGAAGTGGGTGGGGCTCGAGGCCGATGTCCCCGCCGAGCTCATCGCGACGGAGTGGCCGACCATCGAGGCGTTGCTGGCCGGGGTGCTCGACCGCCTCTCGACCCAGTTCGAGGAGGCCGGGGGCGACGTGATGAGCGCCGATGCGTCCGTCGGCAGCGACGTGATCGACTCCTACCACCGGATCATGGCGCGGGCGTTGCTCGACCGGGCCGACATCGAGTCGCCGGTGCGCGACGTCGCCCAGATCGAGCGCTGGGTGAAGGTGCTGCAGGACCGCTTCGGCCTCGACGAGTACGGCGCCCGACTACGCCTCAGCCAGACGTTCGCCCTCGAATGGGGTTGGCGCCTGTTCGGGCCCCACCTGAAGACCGCGTGCGGCCTCGACGACGAGCCGGAGGACGGCTTCCTCGTCGAGATCCGCAAGCTCGAGGCCCAGATCCTGGCGATGCCCCCTGACGACCTCCCGCCGGACGGAGCCTGAGCTCAGGCAGGGCGCTCGACGATGGACTTGAGCGAACCGTCGAGCAAGGCGGCGGGGGCGTCGTCCCAGCCCACGACCACGGGGTCGACGACGAGCGGGTCGATGGCGCCGGCGCGGCCATGGCGGCCAGCACCGCGGTCAGGTCCGACGCCGCCCTGGGTGCGGCCGGTGTGCAGGGTGATGCCTTTCATGTACATGGATGCCACCGGGACAGCGGCGTCGGCGAAGTGCATGCCTGCCACCGTCCAGCGCCCGCCAGCCTCGGTGCTGGCGATGACGGCTCGGAGTCCGGCCGGGTCGCTCGTGCAGTCGACGGTCAGGGAGTGCGTCGGGAACCGCTCGGGCCACCCGTCGACCTAGAAGACCTCGATTCCACCGAGCGCCTCGGCCCGGGCGAGGACCGTAGGCTGTCGTGAGTACAGGCTGACCTGCGCGGAGCCCATTCGGCGGGCGCAGTCCGCGGCCATCAGGGGGATGGCGCCGTCGCCGGCCACGAGCACCGTCGCCCCCCGGTCGTCGGCCAGGTGCGGCATGACGCAGCGGTAGGCATCGGCGACGTTGGCGCTGGCGGCCTGGCGCAGCGAGACCCCGGGCGGGCACCGGCGCCAGCATGAAGTCGGCGTACGGGACGAGCAGCAGGTCGGCCAGCGCACCGCCCCAGCCGTCGCCGGTCGGCCCCAGCCCGTAGGTCGAGGTCCTGGGGACCTCGCGGCAGGCCGAGCTCGTGCCGCGATGGCACATGCGGCAGTGCCCGCGTCGCGGCCGAGGCCTCGACCTCCATCGCGGCGCTCTACGAGCTGTTCGGCGACAAGGCCGGCCTCGTCCGAGCGGTGTTCTTCGACGGGTTCTGCCAGCTCGCCGCCCGCTTCGACCGCCTGACCTCGACGGACGACCCGCGGGCCGACCTGCTGGCAGTCGTTCCGGAGCTTCGTGCGCGAGAACCCGGTGCTGGCCGAGGTCATGTTCTCGCGACCGTTCGTGGACTTCGGTCCGGGCCCGGCCGAGCTGGCTGCCGGCGCCTTCGTGCGCGAGCTCGTCGTCGCCCGGGTGCAGCGCGTGGTCGACACGGGGCTGATCGAGGGGGACGTCACCGACATCGCCCACGTGCTCCTCGCCCTGGCCCAGGGTCTGTCGGCTCAGGAGAGGGCCGGATTGCTGGGAACTTCACGGGCCTCTCGCGACCGTCGGTGGAGCCTCGCGTTCGACGCTGCGCTCGCCGGTCTCGGCCCCTGAGGTCAGCTGCGCCGGGTCACCGGCGTGGAAGTCAGCGTCGGCGAGCTCTCGGACCTTCGACGGTGGCCGGCCGACCGGGGATCGCCAGCGCGACGAAGGCCTGCGCGGCGGGTGACAGCGGGCCCCGGCGGTGGATGAGGCCGATTCTGCGGGAGATCCCGGGGCGCAGCTCGCGGCAGCACGGCACCGCGGTCGACCGCGGCCAGGGCCACCGGTCGGGGCAGGATCGAGATGCCCGCCCCGGCCAGCACCAGCGAGGCGATCACCTCGCGATGGTCCGTCTCGACCGCGATGCTCGGCGTCAGCCCGCGCGCCGCGAACGCCTCGTCGGTCTGGCGACGGGTGGAGGTCCCTGGTGGAGTGGTGATCAGCGGCTCGTGGGCCAACGAGGCCAGCGTGATGTGGGTGGCCGAAGTGGCGCGTGGTTCCGGTGGGAGGAGGGCCACGAAGTCCTGGGTCTCGAGCGCGTGGGTCTCCAGGGTCACGTCCTCGAGGGGGAGCTCGGCGATGCCGACCTCGCTCTGGCCGGCGCGGAGGCGAACGCCGATCGTGGTCGGATCGTCAGGCTCGGCCAGGCGCACGGTGACGTCGGGATGGGCCTGGCGGAAGCGTCCGATGAGATCAGCAGTGGGGGACACCGCGAGCGTCGGCAGGCACACGAGATCGAGGTGCCCGGCGGTCAGTCCGGCGACCTCGGCCACCGCAGCCCGAGCAGTGGCCATGTCGCGCAACGCCTGGCGGGCCGGCTCGAGGAGCGCCTCACCGGCCGCCGTCAGTCGGACGGTGCGGCCCGCCCGGTGGAACAGCTCGACGCCCAGGTCGACCTCGAGAGCCCGCACTGCCTGGGACACGGAGGGCTGCGAAAGCCCGAGCGCATCTGCGGCGTGGGTGAACCCACCTTCGTCGACCACGGCGACCATGATGGCGAGCTGGCGGAGATCCATAGGTAGAGGCTATCAAAGTCATTGACATCGTGTCTTTGTGCTATGTGAGAAGCGCCACGAGGATGGGCCCATGACCTCCTCGTGGATCGTGATCGGGGGCTCGGTGATCGGGCTGCTCTACGGCATCTTCGGCGTCGGCTCTGCCTTCGCCACGCCGATGCTGGCCCTCCTCGGTGTCCCCGGCATGGCCGCGATCGTCGGTCCGCTCCCTGCGCTCCTACCTGGATCAGCCGCCGGCGCCTGGTCCTATTCGCGCCAGGGCGAGGTCGACTGGGTGGTGGCCCGTCGAGCGCTGGCCGGCGGTCTTCCTGCCGCGGTCCTCGGCGCCATGGCCAGCACCGTGGTGGGCGGTCCGGTGCTGCTGGTGATGTCGGGCACCGTGCTGCTCGTGGTCGGCATCCGGGTCGTGCGCTCGTCGCCACCCACCTCGGTCGCCGCGGAGCGCGCCGACCGTCGTCGGTCGAGCGCGACGTTCGTGGTGACGGCGGCCGCACTGGTCGGCTTCGCCTCCGGGCTGCTCGCCAACGGCGGTGGGTTCCTGCTGGTGCCGATGTTCCTGCTGCTGCTCGGGCTGGACATGAACCGGGCCAGCGGGACCAGCCTCGTCGTGGCCTCGGTCCTCACGCTCCCCACGCTGGTGGTGCACATCGGAGTGGGCGACATCGACTACTCGGTGGCAGCGGCGTTCGCCCTCGGCCTGGTGCCTGGAGCCTTCGTCGGCGCCCGGCTGGCCACCCGGCTGCCGACGGACCGGCTGCGGCGGGCGTTCGGCCTGCTACTGGTCATCGTGGCGGTCTGGTTCCTGGCCCGGCAGGTCGCGGCAGTGGCGTGATGGACACCTGAATTGCCTGGGCCGGACCGGGCTGGTCGGGCACCATGTCGACCATGGATCACCGCTCCCGAGCCGAGCTCGATGCCCAGCTGCCCGACATCCGCCGGTCGCCGGCGACCGACGGGCCGATCGAGCTGATCGTGCGCCGGCCGGAGGTGGCCGGTCGCGAGGTGCTCGACGAGGGCGAGCTCGACGTCATCTCGGGTCTGGTGGGGGACTGCTGGCGGGCGCGGGGGAGTCGGAGCACGCCGGACGGATCGGCCCACATGGGCATGCAGCTGACGCTCATGAACGCCCGTGCGGCGTCGGCCATCGCCGGAGAGCGGGACCGTTGGCCGCTGGCCGGGGACCAGTTCTACGTCGACCTCGATCTCAGCGAGGCGAACCTCCCGGTCGGCACCAGACTGGCCCTCGGCTCGGCCGTCGTCGAGGTAACCGACCAGCCCCACACGGGCTGCGCCAAGTTCACCGAGCGCTTCGGCGTCGACGCCATGCGCTTCGTGAACTCGCCCGAGGGCCGCGAGCTGCGGCTGCGGGGGATGAACACCCGGGTCGTCGCACCCGGTCGGGTGCGAGCCGGTGAACCGGTGCGGGTCGTCGGACCGGCCTGATCGCACTGGCCTGATCGCATCGGCCTGATATGACTTGAGGCCCATGGAGCCGCTCGAGACCGGCCCGCCGGGAGGACGGCTCCTCTGGTGGGGGACCTTCGCCGTGTGCGCGGCGCTCGGTCTGGTGTGGGCCTCCAGCACGCCGATCATGGCGTCGCCCGACGAGTCGGCCCACACGCTGAAAGCCGTCGCCATCGCGTCGGGCCAGTGGACGATGTCGACCACGTCGCGCACCGAGCCCGACGGCCGGGTCTCGCCCATCACGAGGATCGAGGTCCCGCACGGCTACGTCGACCTCGGGTTCACCACGGCGTGCTTCAACGGGCGGTCGGACGTGCCGGCGGCCTGCGCCGACCCGGACGGGTCGACGACCTACCCGATCACGTGGGAGACCTACGTGGCGGCCTACCCGCCGACCTACTACCTGCTCGTCGGTTGGCCGTCCCGCTTCCTGGAGCCCAGGCTGGCCGTCTACGCGATGCGGGCATGCAGCGTGCTGGTGGCCGCCGCGCTGCTGGCGTCGGGCCTGGCCTCCGCCCGTGCCTTTCGGCGTGAGCCGAGCGTGTCAGGCCATCGGCGGGTGGCCGGGGTTGGCGTGGCCGGCGCCGCCCTCGGCATCACCCCGATCACGTTGTTCCTCGTCGGGTCGGTGAACCCCAACGGCTTCGAGATCGCCGCCGCGTTCTGCGTCTGGCTCAGCGCACTCGACCTGCTGGGGCGGCGAGGGCGCGTGCCGACCCGGCTGCTGGTACGCGTGACGCTCTCGGCGGCACTGCTGGCCGGCACCCGGCCGCTGTCGCCGGCGATGCTCGCGTGCATCGTCGCCACGGTTCTCGTGCTGGCCCTCGACCGCCCGACCTGGCACCGCCTTGCCGGGGACGACCGGGTGCGCTGGGCCGCCGGTGCGCTCGCGGCTGCGTTCGTGGCGACGAGCTCACTGGTGGTGCTGGCCCGTTCGACGACAGCGGTCATCAAGTCTCCGCTGGCCGGGGACGTCACACGGGGGACCGTGATCCGGCGCTCGCTCGACATGTGGCAGTTCCGCGGCGAACAGCTGATCGGCGTACTCGGCAACCTCGACACCTATCTGTCCTCGAACATGGTCGGCGGGTGGTTCGTGATGGTGGCGCTGCTCGTCGGACTCGCCCTCGTCTGGTCGACATGGCGACGCCGGGTGGTGCTGGTCGGGCTGGTCGGCGCGTGCGTGCTGATGCCGACGGTGTCGGAGGCGGTGAGCGGGGCGACCTACGGACTCGGCTGGCAGGGTCGCTACACGCTGCCGGTGGCGGTCGGCGTTCCGATCGTGGCCGGTTGGATGATCGATCGCTGGGGACCGAGGTCGTCGCGGCTCGCCACGTCGGTCGTCGTGGTGGGGATCGTCGGCGCCGCCGTCGGGCAGGCATGGGCCCTGTTGACGATGCTCGACCGCTACAGCGTCGGGCTGCCCACGTCGCCCCTCGGCCTGCGCAGCGCCACCCACTGGCACGGCCCGCTGCAGCCGATCGTGCTGTTCGGGCTCGGCGTCGTCGCCGGCACGGCCTGGGCCGCGTGGCTGCTGCTCCTGGCCCTCCGCCCGGTGCGTTCCGGTGTGGGGCCCGTCAGCGAGTCGTCGTCAGCGAGATGACGGCGAAGTGGCCGTCGTCCGTGATCGAGCGGTTGCCGAGCCCGGGATAGCCGCCGGCGGTGAAGCCGTTGGTGATGGTGTCGTTGGCGCCGAGGCGGATCGCCACCTCGTCGCCACCGGCGGCCGGGAAGAAGGCGTTCGAGTCCGACTTGACGAACAGGTCGAAGCCGAACTCGATCGTGATGGTCTGGCGTGTCGTGCCAGACAGCACCGTGCGGTTCGTGCCGGTGAACGCCTTGTTGTCGGTGCCCTCGCCGCCGTAGAGCTTGTGGACCACGGAGGTCACGCTCGGGGTCACGTTGAAGTTCTGCCAGGCCCCGCCGCCGACCTGGGCCCGACCGGTGACGGCGGATTGGAACCGGGTCTCGCCCCCGGCGTCCTCGAGCAGGACCTTCTCGTCGATGAGGGTGTGGGCCCCGTTGAGCAGTTGGCTGACGTCGAGGTGCCACGTGTCGCCGTTCTCCGGGACCACGTCGAAGGTCATCCGGTAACCGGCGTGGGCGCTCTTGCTCTCGTCGTCGACCGTGCAGCAGGCGTCGGCGCCGATCATCGCCTTGTAGGCCACGCTGACGCCGGTGGACGTGATCGACGGACGGATGCGGTGACGCCACTCGTTCACGTCGAACACAGAGTCGACCACCGAGTCGGCGGTGCTCAGGTCGGTGACGGCGACGTTCTCGATCCGGGTCTGCAGCTCCGGCAGCAGGTTGCTGTAGAGCACGAAGTAGTTGCCGCTGCGGGCGACCTGGGCCACGTCGAGGTGCAGGCCGAGGAAGCCGGGCAGCGGGAAGGCGGCAAAGGACGCGCCGAGTGCGGACACGAACGACGGGAACAAGCTCGGGAAGATCGCCTCGATGTGAGGCTCGACCAGCTCGATCTGGTTGGTGATGACCCGGGCGTGCACCGAGGAGGCCGGGGCTGCGGTGATGGTCGGGGCCAGCACCCCGGCCACCGGGTCGTAGGCGAGCTCGAAGCCGAGCGGCGTGTCGACGGCCAGAGTGAGCCAGGTGATCTCGAGCCCGCTGCGGTTCTCGACGAACTCGAGCTGCAGGCTGGCCAGCTCCAGCTCGGCCGATTCGCCGTTGGGGCCGGCGCTCGGGGTGAGGAACGGCGACACGGTGGGCACGACGCGGATCTTCAGCGGGAGTCGAGGGCGGCAGCTTGGTCGCGAACTCCGGAGCCAGGGCGGCCAGCACCCCCGCCGTGATCGGCAGCGTGGTGGTCGCCGAAGGCGATCTGGGTGACCTCCTGGTTGAGGATGCCGCACTCGGTCATCGAGCCGAGCAGCTGGTTGAACGCCGATGCCGAGATCGTGAGCCCCAGGCCGTAGGGCTGCCCTGACGGGGTGGTCGGCCCCAGGACCGGGGGAGCGCCGGCCACGTCGAAGGTCGAGTCGAGGTCCGGCGCGCCGGCCGGCGGCATGCACTGCTCGGGTCCGGTGCCGACGGCGGACGAGAAGTCGGCGTCGGCCCGGAAGTCGATGGCGTCAGCGCCCTCGGTGATCTGGGTGAACGGGGCATCGAGGTGGGCGTGCACGGCCTCGCCGACCGAGCCGGCGATCGAGATGTTGGCCAGCGCGGTCTCGATGGCGTCCGGCGAGCGGCGAGTCGGCCGGTCCGGAACCGTCGGGGTCGCCGAGGTTGGTCGAGAACCCGCTGCCGATGAGCGACTGGATCTGCGGACCGGCCACCGAGTTCACGATGTCGCCGATCACGAACGTGTCGCCGTCGCAGATGCCGGAGATGAACTCGTAGCTGACGTTCGACGTCACCACGGTGGGCGATCCCACGAGGTTGACATCGACCTTGGACGGGTCGGCCGCGCTGGGGGAGAGGTCGAAGGTGGCGTCGATGGTGGTGGTCGGGATCTTCAGCTCGAGCGAGCAGTCCAGGTTGATCAGCCCGCCGTCGTGGATGTTGAGGGCGACGCCGACGTAGAGGTCCTTCAGTGGTGATGTGGGTGGCGACGCCTGACGCGGTGCTGGCCACGGACAGATCGACCGACCCGACGCCGGCCTCGTAGGCGTTGCCGGTGATGTCGAGCGTCAGCAGCGCGTTCTGCTGGTCGATGATCGGGTTCTGCGCCAGCAGCAGGCTGCCGATGTCGAACGCTCCCGCGGCCAGGCTCTTGACCACCGGGCCGAGGCCGGCCAGCCCGCTGTTGGTGAAGTGCATGCCGACGCCGTCGGGCGACGCCTGGCCCTCATCGAGCTTCGGGCCGTGCACGATCGACTGGCGCTGACGCCATTCCGTGCCGTCGGGGTCGGTGTAGATCGCCTCGACCGGGGTGACGTAGCTCGTGGTCGACACCGAGATCTCCACCGACCAGCCGCCGTCGGCGCCGATGGCCCCGGCCGTGCCGTTGACCACCAGCGTCCCGCCCTTCTTCGCGTACTGCGGGAGGTGCCCGGTCACCGTGATGTGGTCCTCGGCGACGATTGCGCCGTCCCTGGGCGACAGGATCAGGTCCTTCGTGTCACACGCGGTGACCAGGAGCAGCAGAACGGCAAGTACCACCAGAGCGCGCTTCATGACGATCGTCATCCCCCAGATGAGCCCCGTGTCCCGGGCGAGGGCCGGGATCGAGGGGCAGTGTCACACGATGACAGCGTTGCTGGCAAGGACAAATCCAGGCCGATCTACCTACCGGTGGTGCCGGTCAGGTCGGACACGCACCGTGAGCGACATGTGACGTATGTCTCGCGTCGACCGTCGTGCGGTCCCCCGTGCCACACTCGTCGGGTGCTGGATGACGGCGTGACCACACAGCGGGGGGCCTCGACGCCTCCACCGCCCTCCGTGGCCGGATCGGACCCCGGCGTCGCGGGTGATGCGGGTGCGGGTGGCGCGCTGCTGGCCAGCGCCTCGTCGGTGATCATCGGCGACCCCGCGCCCATCGGCCTGGCCGTGGCCGCCTACCTGGCCGGTGGGCACGTGCTGTTCGAGGACATCCCGGGCGTGGGCAAGACCGTGTTGGCCAAGGCGATGGCCCGGGCCATCGGCGGTTCGTTCGGTCGCGTCCAGGGCACGCCCGACCTGCTGCCGTCCGACCTCACCGGGGTCACGGTGTTCGACGACGACCGGCGGGAGTGGACGTTCCACCCCGGCCCGCTGTTCAACAACGTCGTCCTGGTCGACGAGCTCAACCGGGCAACGCCCAGAACCCAGTCGTCGTTGCTCGAGGCCATGGCGGAGCGCCAGGTCACCGTCGACGGGACCACGCACGCGCTTCCCGATCCGTTCTTCGTGATCGCCACGCAGAACCCCCAGGGTGGAGATCTCGGCACCTTCCCCCTCGTCGGTGGCCAACGCGACCGGTTCGCGCTGTCGGTGTCGATGGGCCTGCCGGGCCGAACTGCCGAGCTCCGGGTCCTGGCCGGCGAAGGCGGTGAGCGGGCGCTCGACGAGTTGATCGCGGTCGCCGACCTCGAGACGTGGCGGAAGCTGCGCCTCGCCCTCGATGACGTCTACGTGCACCCGGTCGTGGCCGGCTACGCCCTCGACGTGATCGACGTCGTCCGGCGGCGGGCCGGCGCCCAGCAGCCGTTGTCGACGCGGGCCGCGCTGATGATGGTGCGGGTCGCGCGGGCGGTCGCCCATCTGGCCGGTCGCGACCACGTGACGCCCGACGACGTGCAGGCGGTGGCCGTTGCCACGCTCGCGCACCGCATCGTCGACGCCACGAACGACGACCTCCCGCTGGCCCGCTCATGGGTGCACGACTTCGTCGCCTCCGTGCCGGTTCCACCCTCGCCTCAAGCCAGCCCGATGTGAACGATCAGGGACTGGTCCAGAGCCGGCGCCACCTCCGGCCGCGGCCGGCCGGGATGGCCATCACCCTGATCGCGTCCCTCTCCCTGTTCCTGTGGCTGATCACCCGGTCGTTCCCGCAGCTGCTGGTGGCGGTGGCGCTCACCGCCGCCATCGTCCTGGACGCGGTGACCGCCAGCCACTCGCTGCACGGGGTCGTCCCGTCGTTGCGGGGCACGCGGGAGCTGGTCGCCGGCCAGCCGACGCGGTGGGTGCTGACCGTCGAGGGCGTGCGCCGGCCGATCGTCGTCGCTCCGGCCAGGATCCCGCGGTGCGACGAGGTGCGGGTCGAGTCGTCGATGCCCGGCATCATCGAGCTGCCGCCGCTGTCCCGGGGCGTCCTGCACTCGCTGCTGCTCGATCTCACCGCCTCCGGCGCCACCGGGATGTTCGAGAGCGGTCGTCGCTGCCTGGTCCGGCTGCCACAGGTGTCGCTCGTCGGCCCGCAGCCCCTCCCGCAGCCGATCGACTGGCCCGTGCCCCGGGCCGTCCGATTCGGCGTGGCCGAGACCGCGCCGAGCGGCACCGACCTGTTCCGTGGGGTGCGCGACTACGTCCGGGGTGACCCGCGGCGGTCCGTCCACTGGAAGGCCACGGCCCATCGCGGCCACCTGATGGTGGCCGAGCGCGACGGCACAGGAGTGGTCGCGCTGCGGGTGATCGTGCAGCTCCCGGCCTCGGGTGCGGCGGCCGACGCCACCGCGGCCCGAGCGGCGTTCGTGGCCGACGAGGCGCTACGGCGCGGGTGGGTGGTGCGCATCGTCACCATGGCGCCGACCCACTTCGCCATCGACGTGCCGACCCAGCTCACCTCGCCGTTCGGCAGCCCTCCAGCTCCGCCCCGCCCGCTGCCGGTGCCGCTGCGGATGGTCGACCACGAGGTGCGAGATCACCGGGCCGTGCTGCGCGAGCTTGCCGTCGCGTCGAGCGGATCCCCGGGCGTCGGCCGCTGGCCCGGCCTCACCTGCATCGTGAACCCGTACGAGACGACGTTCTCGTGAGCTCGACCCCGCCCCCGTTCGCGCCTCCGTCGGGCTCGTCGATCCCGAACCCGCCCAGGAACGAGCTGACCCCGCCCACGAACAAGCTGACCGGGGCGACGATGGCCGGCCAGATCGTGGCCTTCCTCGTGTGCGCCTTCGCAGCAGGGTTGCTGGCCGCGTGGGCCGGCGCGCCTGCGGTGTTCGTCGGTGCGGTGGTGGCACTGGGCGGCGGCGTCGCGGCGGGGTTGGGCACCGGCGTCGGCCTGCGGTTCACGAACGTGGCTGGTTGGGTCGTGGCCGCCGCGGCCACCCTCGTCACAGTGATGGTGCTGGGCGTGATCGGGGCCTACACCCAGCTGCACCTGCCGATCGCGATCGCCCTCCTCGTCGGCCTCTTCGTCGTCGGTCTCGACTGGTGCTATGTGCAGCGGCTCAGGGGGGCCGTCGTGCTGTCGGGGGTGCTGGTGGTGCCGCTGCTGGCCGCCGACAAGGGCTGGGAGACCGCCGCGGCGCTGGTGTGGTTCGGGGGCGCGCTGGTGGCGTTCTGGTTCCTCGAGCGTGACGGCCGGAGCGCGGTGCCGGTTCCCGAACCGGTGGCGGGCGGCCCCCCGCCGCCGCCCTCCACGTCGGTCTCGGACCTGCTCGGGGTGATCGGCATGGCCCTGCTCATCGGGTTCGTGGCCGCCATGTTGATCGGCAACCCTTCGTGCTCGACGTCCTCGTCCGCCCCGAAGTCCTTGCCGGGTGGTGGGTCGCAGGGCGGCTCGTCGGGCCAGAGCCAGTCCCAAGGTCAGGGGCAGGCCCAGAGCCGGGGCCAGGCCGGCGGCCAGAGCCAGTCGCCGTCGAGCCTTGCGAACGGGGAGGCGGGAGGGCAGGGGGGCAGCGCCGCCGGCGCGGCTCCGCTCTACCGCCTCGACCGCGACGGCCTCGAGCAGCAGGTCGGGGGTGGCGAGTTCGGTGGCGGAACCATCACCGACAGCTCGGGCCAGCGGTTCTCCACCAGCACGGAGGACGGACAGACCGTCGTCCGCGACAGCGACGGCCAGGTCGTCGCCCGCCTCGACGGCGATGAGGTCATCGCCGGGCCGCCGGGCGGCGACACGCAGCACTACCAGATCGACGACCAGGGCCGGGTCTTCGTCCTCGGGGTCGACGGCAGGCGCTACTACCTCGACGAGCGCGACGGGAAGGTCGTGCTGGTCGACCCGGCCGGAGATGTCGTGGCCTCGGCCCCGATCGCCAGCGACCACCTCTACGTCCGCGATCCCGACGGCAACGTGCTCGTGCCCGGATCCGGTGCCGACGGCGACGTGCCGATCCCGAACCAGGCTGTGCGCGAGGGCCTGCTGGGCCAAGGAAAGACGTACTCGACGACGGGATCGGGCGATCCGCAGGTCACCGGGGCGGACGGATCGACGCGGGTCTACGGCACCGACGACCAGGGCCGCCCGCAGGTGAAGGTCGATGACGGCCAGGGGCAGATCCGCACGTTCGTCTACGACCAGTCGGGCGGCCAGCTCCGGGTGCTCGAGCTCGACCAGGACGGCAAGGAGATCAACCGGTTCCTCGTCGACCCGACGGGCAGCTTCGTCGAAGGTCGGGCCGCCTCGGGGGATGGACAGCCGACCGCCGAGTCCGCCTCGGGTCGGGCTGGCGCGCCGACCGAGGTGGCCCACGACAAGGGGACGAACTGGGGCCTGATCGCCCTCCTGGCGATGGCCGTGGCGCTGGTGATCGGGGTGGTCGCCTGGTGGTGGCTGCACGCGAAGCCGCCGGCCGAGCCGTCCTGGGCCGAGGCCATCGTCCGGCGCCTCGATCGCGAGGGCGCGTCGCGGGGTCGGGCGCGCGGCCTGGACGAGACGGTCCCCACCTACACCGCCGTCCTGGCCGGTGACGTGCTACCCGATCCGCGCCTCACCACGATCGGCCGGGTCGCATCCGACGCGCTGTTCGGGCGGAGCGAGCCGTCCGACGAGCTGCGGTCGTGGGCCGACGCGACGTTGACCGAGATCGTCGACTCCCATCCGGTCCCGCACTGGACCGATCGCTTCCGGCGCGCCGCGCCGAGGCCGGCGGACACCTAAGGTTGTGGGGCTGTCACGCCTCGTTCACAGCTCTGGCCCACTGCTCATGGCCCGCAGCTCAGGGCCCACGCTCCTGCCAAACATTCCCTCGGAGGATGTGTTGTCGAGTCCCGGATCCGATCGCAGTCGACCCGAGGGTCGATCGCTGTACCAGGGCGAGCGCCTGAGCTACGGGAGCTCCACGGGAGCGACGCGCGGGTCCTACCGTCGGGACTTCGAGGCCACCCTCGTCGATGTGATCGGTCGGCTCGACGACGACACCACGATCGCCGAGCTGGGAGCGGGGGCCAACCCGGCGCTGGCCGTGCACCCGAGGGTGTTGGCCGGCGACGTCGATCTGCTGATGATCGACATCTCCCAGGGGGAGCTCGACAAGGCCCCGGCGGTCGGCAAGAAGGTCTGCGCCGACGTGACGTCCCCCGACTTCCCGCTCACCGACGCGGTCGACTTCGCGTGCAGCCAGATGCTGGCCGAGCACGTGCGCGACGGGTCCCAGTTCCTGCGCAACGTGGCCCGCATGCTCAAGCCGGGCGGGCTCTACCTCCAGGTGTCACCCGTGCTGGGCACCGTGCCCTTCGTCGTCAACCGGTACGTGCCCGAAGACCTCGGCGACCGTCTGCTCGACGTGTTCCAGCCCCGGGACCGCTACCGCCACGACAAGTTCCCGGCCTACTACGACCTGTGCCGCGGCCCCTACCGGCGCCACCTCGAACGCATCGAGCAGGCTGGTCTCCGGCTGGAGGCGGCCCGTGGCTACTTCGGCCACAATTACTACGGGCGGTTCCCGGGCCTGCGCGACCTCGAGGTGTGGAAGTCCGAGGCCCTGGCCGAGCACCCGATGCCCTGGCTCTGTAGCTTCAGCGTGTACCTCCTCGCTCGTCGATGATGCCCGCCGCGTCCGTCGTGGTGACGACGTATGCGACCCCGCCGGACCTGCTGGCCATCGGGATCGACAGCCTGCTCGGCCAGACGCTCACCGACATCGAGGTCGTCCTGGTCGTCGACGGCGATCTCGCGCCCGACGCAGACGAGGTCGTGACCACCCGCGCCGACGCCGATCCCCGGCTCGTCGTGCTGCGACCCGGCCGGGTCGGTCGCGCTCGGGCGCTCAACCTCGGCGTCCGCGCTGCCTCGGCGCCCCTGGTCGGCATCCAGGACGCGGACGATGCATCGCACCCCCGCCGGCTGGAGGTGCAGGTGGCGCTGCTGGAGGCCGACCCCGGTCTGGCCCTCCTCGGCACCGCCTTCCGGGTCAGCACCAGCCTCACCGGGACCGCGGACTGGGAGCTGCCGGGACGGGAGGCTCGCGCCGTCACCGTGGGTGACGCGCTGCTGCGGTCGAACCCCATCGTGCACTCCTCCGTGCTGGCCCGGGCCTCCGTGCTCGAGCAGATCGGAGGCTACGACGAGCGCCGCACCGCCCAGTTCGACTACGACCTCCTCCTCCGCCTGCACGCCGAAGGAGATGTCCTGGCCATCGTCGACCTGCCGCTCGTCATGCACCGGCGCCACCCCGGACAGTTCTTCGAGGGGCTCGCCCCGACGCGCCGGGCCTGGGGTTCATATCGCCTGCAGCAGGCGCACATCGGCGAGCTCCCACCCCTGCGGCGGCTCTGCTATTCCGCGGTCGCGCTCGGGCGGTTCGGGTACCAGGTGGCCCGGTCGAGGGCCTGGCACCGCTCGTCGCGGCGAAGAACGGCCTGACGACCCCACCTGTGGCCCGAGCCGGGCTACCATCGTCGGCTACGTCCAGTGGCAACCCGTCGGTCGTGGGCCCCCCGGCCTGGTGCAGTCGATCGCCCCTCCGTGTGACCGCAGGACTCTCTCCGTCCCCCACCCCACGTAGGTCTCACGTTGGCGACTGAGCAGTACCCCAAACTCGACGCGCGTCACCTGGCGCGAGCCCTGTGGCGGCGTGCGCCGCTCATCGGCGGGCTCGTGCTGGCGGCGTTCATCCTGACGTACGCGATCTCGAGCCTCGAGTCGCCGGTGTACACCGGCACGTCCGAGGTGCAGGTCGATGTCGGCGAGCTCTACCCGAACGCCAAGAGCACGACCGATCCGGTGCTGATCAACAGCGAGATCTACACGGTGAAATCGGCCGCGGTGCGTGACGGTGTGGCCAACGATCTCGGCGGCGACGCCAGCAAGGTCACCGCCGTCAACGTGAGCACGGTGGCGGACACCAACGTGATGCGCATCAGCGCGTCCAGCGAAACACCCGAGGTGGCCAGCGCGGCGGCCAACTCCTACGCCGAGAACTACACCACGCAGCGCCAGGCCCGCCTGGTGTCCAGCATCCAGGGTGAGGTCAAGTCCACGAACGATCAGATCGCGGCCAACGACGCCGAGATCACCAACCTCACCGACCAGATCAACGCCAACCCCACGAGCACGGCCGCCGAGGTCCTGCGCATCACCAAGTCGCAGCTCGTCACCTCACAGGCGACGCTGCGCAAGCAGCTCTACGACAAGCAGACCGAGGCCGCCACCCTCGGCAACGCGGTCACGATCACCCGTCAGGCCGGCAAGCCCAAGCTGCCCGACTCGCCCAACCCGCTGCGCGACGCCGGCGTCGCCGCCGTCGTCGCCCTGGTGTTCGGCATCGGCCTGGCCTTCCTGCTCGAGCAGCTCGACAACCGGATCAAGTCCGGCCGAGCAGGTCGACATGGCCACCGACGGCGTCCCGCTGCTCGGCACGGTGCCGGTGTACGGCGGCAACAAGCACACCCGCCGTTTCCGCTCTGCGCCACGGACGCTGGTGCGGCCGAGCTCGCCGGCGGCCGAGTCGTACCACACGCTGGCCACCAGCCTCCGCTTCTCCAGCATCGGCAAGGAGAAGCGCACGATCCTGGTGACCAGCTCCTCGGGCGGCGAGGGCAAGACCACCGTCACCGCCAACCTGGCGGCGGTGCTGGCCGAGAGCGGCCTGCGGGTCGTCGTGGTGTCCGCCGACCTGCGCCGTCCGATGCTGGGCGAGCTGCTCGGCGTGCCGGACAACCAGAAGGGCCTCACCTCGGCCATGCTCGGCGACAGCGACCTGTCGTCGTGCTTCGTGTCGGTGACGCTGCCGAGCGGCAAGAGCCTGTTCGTGCTGCCGGCCGGCCCGCTGCCCCACGAGCCGTCGGTGCTGCTGGGCTCGGACATGTTCGGCACGGTGCTCGACCAGATCAAGCAGGCCGGCGCCGACTTCATCCTCATCGACTGCGCCCCGGTGCTGCCGGTGAGCGACCCGCTCGCCGCCTCGCGCCACGTCGACGGGGTGATCGTGCTCGTCGCTGCACGGCAAGACCAAGATCGGCAACCTGCGCCAGACGGTCGACCCGCCTGCGGCAGGTCGACGCCGACATCATCGGCGTCGTGCTCAACGGCGTGCCGGTCGCTGGTGGCTACTACGGCGGCTACGGCGGCTACGGCTACCATCCGAAGGACCCGCCGACGGTGGCGATGGGGGACAGGATCGACCCGGCCCCGAGGCCGCCGAGCGCCCCGGCCCCCCCGGCCTCCCGGCTCCAACGGCACGAACGGCTTCCCGGGGACCAGCGGCGGCAACGGCTCGGGCAAGGGAGCCGAGTCGAAGCCGAGCGACCCGGCGACCAAGGCCGAGGGATACTCGGAGACGGGCAAGTCGAGTGCTGAGCGCAACCCCGAGCAGGGGTGAGTCCGAGGTCGGGTCGGAGCCTCCGCCCCGACCGGCCCTGCTGCTGCAGATCGGCATCACCGCGGCCTACGCCGGGGTCGCTGTCCTGCGCCCCGCGCTGCCCAGCAACCTGGCCTACGTCGACGTCATCATCGCCGCCATCTGCCTCGTCTCGCTGCTGGCCATGGTCAAGGCCGGCTCACCGGCCACCAAGGCCGGGGCGAAGGCGCTGCCCTGGCTCTGGCTGATCCTGGTCGGGTCGTTCCTCGGCATGTGCCTCGGTCGGCATCACCGGGTGGGGTCTGGCCGACCTGGTGCGCACCAACTTCGCGGTCCTGGCCTTCTTCTGCATCTGGCACCTCATGTACGTGGCCGACCTCGAGCGCTACGCCGTCTGGGGCACCGCCATCGGGCTTGGCGTGACGTCGCTGGCCCTGCTGGTCCAGCCGTTCCAGTACCGCGGCAAGGCGTTCTTCGAGCACCCCAACTACGCCGGCCACTACTGCGTGATGGCCGCCTTCTTGCTGTTCTTCGCGGGCAAGCGCTGGTACTTCCACGCGATCGCGGCGTTCGGCCTGGCCATGGCCATCTGGCAGACGGGCTCGTTCGGGGCCATCGCCATGTCCTTGTCGATGCTGGCAGTGGTGCTCGTGCGCTCGCTCACCCGCAACACCGCGATCGCTGGCGGTCGGGCTGATCGCCATGGCCATCATCAGCCTGTTCCTGCTCAGCCCGGGCTGCTGACTCGGTGAGCGTCGGCAACGGCTCGTGGCAGGTCAACGGATCGATCAGCTCCGAGCGGCTCGACAAGAGCCAGGGCTCGCGCTTGGCGGTGTGGAGCAATGCCTGGACCGCGTTCGCGAAGGAACCGCTCGGCGTCGGCCCCGACGGCGTCCACCAACGCCAGATCGCCATCCTCAACGGCCATCCGCTCGAGATCCACAACGACGCGCTCGGCTACCTCGTCGAGCGCGGGCGTGCTGGGCCTGGTCGGGCTTCATCGGCTTCTGGGTGGTGATCTGGCGGTCGGCCCGCAAAGGCGGACTGGCCCGGATGTTCATCGTCGGAGCGCTCGTGCAGGGCGTGTTCCGCGAGACGTTCCACTACCGGCACATGTGGCTCATCATCGCGGTGGCCCTCGTCATCGACAGCCGGCGCCAGGACGCCGACGACGGGGTCCTCGCTCCGAGCGAGACCGACGACGGGGCCGTCGTGGGCCTCAGCGCTCCCTGAGACACCAGCGCTCCCAGACCCAGGGGTAGTTCCACTGCTCGACGTGATCGCGAGCCAGCGCTGCACGGATGGCTCGCCGCCGGCGGTGGGCGTGGGGATGCCACTCGTGGAACTGCACGAGGATCTGGTCGATCCGCGGCAGCCAACCGGTCTGCACGAGCCGTTCGATCACGTCGTACTCGGCGCCCTCGATGTTGAGCTTGAGCAGGTCGATGCGCTCGAGGCCGAGGCGATCGAGAGCGGTCGCCACGTCGCGGATCTCCACGTCGACCTCACCCATCGAGCCCGCGCGGCCGCCGGCCCGCGGTGCGACGTCCGCGTAGATCGACGAGCCGGGCCCGTCGAGTGCCAACCGGGAACGCGTGTCCTCCGCGCCGAGACCATGGTCGAACAGGTGTACGTGCGGGCGATCGCCCACCGCCGCTTCGAGCTGGGTGAAGAAGCCCGGCCCCGGTTCGAACGCGTAGACGGTACAGCCGTATCGATCGGCGATCTGGGCAACCCACTCCCCGACGTAGGCGCCGGCATCGATGACGACGGCGTCGGTCTCGAGGTTCGCGTCGGTGAGCAGCGACCGGTTGGCGGCGACCGCACCGAACCACTCGATCATGGGGTCGGCGTAGTAGTGCAACTCGAGCATGGCCCGGCTGACCGGGTCGACCTGGGCCGAGTACCGACGCCGGCGCAGGGCGGTCCGAGGCGACAGCGCCGCCCGCTTGAGGGCGTACGCGGAGAGGATCAGGTCGGCTCCTGCGGGGCGAGCTGGTCGCTCATGCGGGCCATCCGTCGTTCGTGGCGGACCGTCACGCGGTGGTCGTGGCGCAGGATCTCGGCCCAAGGAACCTCTGCAGGTTCTGGGCTCACCAGGGGATAGTCCTCGAACGGCACGACCTGGTAGTCGAGGTCACGCCAGTAGTACTGGTGGCGTCCGGACTCCCAGTCGGCGTAGACCTCGTCCCACGTGAGCCGCTGGAAGTGCGGGTGCAGCACGATGTCGGTGAGGGGCTCGCCCTCCTGCTGGTAGCGGAAGTCGACCGACAGGCGCATGGTGAAGTCGCTGGCGTTGTGCAGCGAGGCGTGCACGGTGGTCGACGGGAACAGCAGGACGTCTCCCGCGGCGAAGTCGGTGGTGACCCAGCGAAGCTTCTCGAGCATCTCGCAGGGCACGACCGCCTGGCGGTTTCCGGCCCCTGGATGGCGATCGAGGGGGAGCACGCCGTAGCGGTGCGACCCCCGCAGCACGGCCAGGCTGCCCTGCTCGATGGGGCAGTCGCCGACCGGCACCCACGCCGCCACCAGGTTCTCGGTGCCCTGGTTGTTGGGGTAGTCCTGATGGGGCGGGGTCGATACCTCGAAGTTGGCGGGGAAGGACAGGCGGGCGATCTTGAGCGGATGGGGGAACGCGGTCGGCCCCACCACCTCGCGCATGGCCTCCACGAGCGCGGGGTGGTGAGCGAGGGTGTGGAACGACTCGAGCTTCTGCACGGCGTCGTAGGCCTCGAGGAACGCGTCCTCGCCCTCTCGGAGCGGCGGGATGATCGAGATGGCGTCCATGAGGTACTCGTCGGCCCGGAGCCACTGGCGGGCAGCCAACACGTCGACGATGTCGCGCCGGAGCGCGAGCACCTCGTCGCGGTCGAGCAGCCCCGGCAGGAAGAGGTAGCTGTCCTCGTCGAGCCGGGCCCGCAGGGCGTCGGCGTCACCCAGCAGGTCGGAGGAGGCACGCATCGGGAGGAACGCCCAGGTGTTGTTCACTCGTGTGCTCCTTGACGAGGTCAGGCCGACGGGCGAGCCGCGGGTGGGGATCCTGGCCGCGACCCTAACGCCGGCGGGGGTACTCTCGCAGCCGTGCCCACGACCGACGACCGTCTCTGATGCTGCGTCTGCCCTTTCGCCCCCGTCGGTCCTCCGCGGCGGCGCCCACCGTCGACTCGTTGCTGGCCGATGCCGATCGGGCCGAGGCGGACGGGCGCTACGTGGAGGCGATCGACGCCCTGAACGAGGCAAGCCGCTCGGCTCGCCGGCCTGAGATCGAGGTCCGCTTGGTGCGACTGCGCCACCTCGCCTTCGCCCAGCTCGACCGCCGGACCGAGGTCTCCTCGTGGCCTCCGGTACATCCCGAGCTGTGGCCCGACACGGACGGCATCCCCGAGATCGCCCGGAACGAGCTCGGCACCGGGGTCCTCGGCAGCGCACTGGTGAACCACGGCGCGCTGCTCGTGCGGGACCTGCTCGCCCCGCAGCAGCTCCAGCGCATCATCGACGGCATCGACCGGGCCTTCGCCGGTCGTGACGAGTGGGAGGTCGACCGGTCGGTCGACGCCTCGCCCTGGTTCGTGCCGTTCGTGCTCCCCGACGGCACCGAGCTGAACCGCGAGTTCGTCCGCAAGGGCGGCGCGGTCTGGACCGCTGACTCCCCTCGCGTGCTGTTCGAGTTGCTCGAGGCCTACCACGACGCGGGGCTCGACGACATGATCGCCGGCTACCTCGGCGAGCGGCCGGCGGTGTCGCTCCGCAAGTTCACCCTCCGGCGGGTCCCCGGAGACATCGAGCGGGCCGACTGGCATCAGGACGGGGCCTTCCTCGGCGACGACGTGCGCAGCGTCAACGTCTGGGTGGCGCTGACCGAGTGCGGCGACGGGGCGCTCGCTCCGGGGCTCGAACTGGTGCCCCGGCGCCTGCCGAGCGTGCTCGAGACGGGAACCGAAGGGGCCATGTTCAACTGGTCGATCAGCCCCGACACCGTCGACCGCACGCTGCTCGAGATCGACTCCCCGCTCGTGCGGCCCCGGTTCCGGCCCGGGGATGCCCTGCTCTTCGACGACCTGCTCGTGCACCGCACCGCGGCGGCGCCCGGGCTCACGAACGACCGCTACGCCATCGAATCGTGGTTCTTCGCTCCGTCGGTGTTCCCCGACGACCAGATCCCGCTGGTCTTCTGAGTCAGCTCTCGTCGGGCGGCACGTAGCCCCAGTACCCCGAGAAGTCCTTGCGGGTGTAGCTGATGCTGGCCGGTGTCTGCATCGGGTAGGCGACGTTGCCGCCCATCTGGGCGAACGGACCCACCCAGTACTGGCCCATGGCCAGACCGGTGCCCGCGCCGATGAGACCGGGCGGGGTGCGGTCGAACTCGCGCCGCCAGAACTCCTCGGAGTAGAAGACCGCGCACAGGTCGAGGATCGGGAAGTCGTCGGTGAAGAGGTAGCCCTCCTCGGTGAGGTGCGGCCACAGGTGCACGAGGCACTGGTGGATGCTCATCTGCCAGTCGACGTCGAGGAAGCAGAGCACGATGGGCTCGGCGTGGGAGGGCAGCGAGTCGGAGAACCAGCCCTTGCGGAACTGGCAGACATCGATGCACCCGAGTCGCTCGACGTTGGCGCGCACCTCGTCGAGCGGCCCTTTCAGGAATCCGGCGGCCATGGGGTTGGCGATGCGATCGTTGGCGTCGCCGGCGGGGAGCCCCTCGAACGAGTCGTAGACGATGAGCTCGCGCCCGACGGCCTCGCAGATCAGCGACAGGTTGGCGGTGGAGCCCCCGAGGTAGCACCCGCACTCGACGACCACGCCTTCGGTCTCGGGCGGGATCTCGAGCAGCTTGATCAACATGGCCAGGTGGGCCCGGTAGGACGTGCCGGTGAAGACCTCGGTGGTGTTGCGGTACATCCGCAGGGTCAATCGGAACAGCTTGGGCCAGGTCATGCCGTAGCCATTCTGGATGTTGCGGTTCTCGAACAGGAACCACACGGTCAGCGGCATCGTCAGCACCGGGAAGGCGAACCCGACGAAGTCGACCAGGCGTCGGTGCCGCGGGGTCTTCGTGTCGGCGATCGTGGCGCGGAAGGCCTGGATGAGGGTCTTGCGAGGCAGGTTCATGGGCAGGGAAGGGCGACCCTTCGACGTGGGGGGGTGGCGAGCGCGGCCATTCGTATCACAACGGCTCGAACGTCCGATGGGGCCCGGGGGACGGCTCAGGGGCCCGTCGTGGATCGCGGTGGGCTGTCCCCGGCGGAGTGGAACTCCAGCGGCCGGGTGGACTCGACGAGGCGCCGAACCGGCGCGGCGTCGACATCGGAGGGTGGACCGGCCCCGGGCGACCCCTCCGGCGCCCGTCGCCGGATCGCGGCGTCGATGGCCACGGCGGCCAGCAACACGATCGGGATGTCGGCGGGGACCCGGTAGCGAGGCATGCCGAAGGTCAGGGCGACGGTGATGACGACCGTGATCACGAACCCCGTCAGCGGGTAGACAGGCATCTTGCGCCGACGGAGGACGACCACCCCGGCGACGGCGGGCAGGACCAGCAGCCAGAAGCCGAACTGGGCCATCTCGTGGACCCACAGCGGGTTCGCGTCCCAGCGGCTGTCGAGCTCGGCCTGCTGGAACGGCGCCCAGAGGTGGAAGGTGCGTCCCTCCCGCGCGACGAGGACCACGGGGAGGCGGCCGAGGTTCGCCCGGAGATACGGGATCTTGGTGTGGCCACCGGGATCGTTGACCAGGCATCGAAGGTCGTAGTGGCCGGTGTAGGCACCGTAGAAGGCCGTGTCGCAGGTTGCCGCGCCGGTGGCGCCCGTGAAGCCGTTCGAGAGGAGCACGGGCTGATCGAACCGACCTTGGTTGTAGAGCGTCCAGGGCGCGAGCATCGCCACCGCGAGGGCGCCCGCGGCGACGAGCCAGACCATCCGATCGCGCCACGGGACCCGGGTGCCGTCGTCGACCCGGCGGGCGGCGAGGATGACCGGCACCACCACGAGGGGCGCGATCAGGATCTGCTCCGATCGCGTGCTGGCCAGCAGGGCGACCATGGCGCCGAGGCCGAGCGCCCTGGCCAGGCCGGGGCGCTCGCGGAAGCGGTACACGAGCAGGATCGTGGTCGCGATCACCGGCAGCAGGAGCGCCTCTGACAGCAGCGCATGCTCGTAGAGCCAGAAGCCGGGGTACACGGCGGCGAACCCGGCGGCGAGCAGACCGGTGCGGGCCCCGGCGAGCTTGCGACCGGCCACACCGACGAGCGCGACGGTGGCGGTGCCGATGGCTGCGGTGAACAGCTGGGCCTGGAGCACCGTGTGCATGCCGAGCGCTCGAGCCCCCGTCAGGGTGAGGGCCCAGGCGGGTGGATGGAGTGCATCCTTGGCCCCGTTCAGGGGGTTGAGGAACCCTCGCCCCGAGAGCAGCACGCGGGACTGCACGAAGTACCCGAAGCCGTCACCGTTGAGGTCGGTGTCGCGTTGGAGCCACGCGTAGCCGACCCGGATGGCGAGCCCGACGAGGCAGATCCCGAGCAGCCAGAGCCCGAAGCGCGCGCTCGTCCGCCGTGCCTGGGGCCGGGTGGTTTCGCCGACGGGGAGCGGGTACGCCACTCGGCCTCCTGTGAGCTCGAGAGACAGCAGGGCACGGGATGGCTAAGGTCGCCCTCCCGAGGCAGGCCAGATCGGGCAACGATAGACGACCGGGAGCAGGGCAGGTGGAGTCCACAACGGACATCGACGTCGCCGTGCGTACCCCTGCTCCAACTCGCGTGTCGCTGGTGCTGCCATGCCTCAACGAGGCCGGGTCGGTCGCCGCGTGCGTCACCGAAGCCCTCGACGCCATGCGGGCGGCCGGGCTGCGCGGCGAGGTCGTCGTGGTCGACAACGGTTCCACCGACGGGTCGCCGGAGCTTGCCGCCGCGGCCGGTGCCCGGGTCGTGCACGAGGCCCGTCGAGGCTACGGCAGCGCGCTCCTCGCCGGCTTCGCGGCGGCGGATGGCGACGTCCTGGTGATGGCCGACGCCGACAGCACCTACGAGCTCGACCGGATCCCCGAGCTGGTGGCGCCGGTGGTCGCCGGCGACGCCGACCTGGTCCTCGGCTCCCGCCTCGACTCCGCCACCATGGGCACGATGCCCTTCCTCCACCGCTACGTCGGCACCCCGGTCCTCACGTTCCTCACGGCCCGGGCCTGCGGTCGCCGGGTGGTCACCGACAGCCAGTCGGGCTTCCGGGCCTTCCGCCGGGACGTGCTCCCCACGATGGGCCTGACGTCGACCGGCATGGAGCTCGCCTCCGAGATGCTCATCCGCTCGGCTCGCGCCGGCCTGCGCATCACGGAGATCCAGATGGGCTACCGGCCACGGGTGGGTGACTCCAAGCTCTCGACCTGGTCGGACGGCTGGCGCCACCTCCACCTGATCTTCCTGCTCGCGCCCGACCTGCTGCTGATCGGGCCGGGCCTGGTGCTGTTCGGCCTCGGGGTGCTGATGCTGGGGGTCGCGTTCGCGAGGCCGTCCGGGGTCGAGATCGGCTCCCTCGTCTGGCAACCGGTGTTCTTCTCCGGTATCTGCCTGGTGCTGGGGCTCCAGGCGCTGTTGGCCGGCGCGGTGCTGGCCGACGCCTCATCGATGGCTGCCCCGGGGGTCAAGCGCCGGTTCGCCTTCGTGGGTGCGCCGTCGTTCCCGGGCCGCTGCACGTTGGCGGGGTTCCTGACCCTGCTGGCCGGGTTGGCGATCAACGCGGTGCTGCTCGGCTTCTGGCTCGCCGATCGCGGTCAGCCCCTCAGCGACCTGGGCCTGGCGACGCTCTCACAGAGCCTGATCATCGTGGGCAGCACGCTCGGCACGTTCGGCCTGATCAGTCGGTTCCTGCGGGCCCGCACGGCCCTGGAGCCAGCCGCCAGACCACATGGAGATCTCGATCGCACACCCACGACATCGGTGCTGCGTACAGCTCCAGGGCGCTGACGGACTCTTCGATGTCGAGCCCGACCGCGGCGAACGTGTGACGCCACTCGTCGATCGTCCAGTAGTTGTAGGGCAGCGCCACTCCGTGGCTGGCGTTGCCGACCCAGTCCATCGCCCGCAGCGTCGGTCGGGCCAGGAACCCATCGGCCAGGTGATCCTTGATGACCACCGCCCGGGAGGCGACCCGTCGGGCCTCGCGCGAGCAGCACCGTGGCATCATCGGTGTGGTGGAGCACGTCGACGAAGGTGACCGCGTCGAACGCTTCGTCGCCGAACGGGATGGTGCGTCCGTCGAACGCCGTGACCTCGATCTTGGTCTCCGGTCGTACCAGCACGTCGATGCCGGTGACGGCGACGTCGGGACGCAGGGCCATCACCTCGGCGGCGATGGTGCCGTCACCGCACCCCACGTCGAGCACGCGGGCGTCGGCCGGCAGCAGCCGGGCGATCTGCGCAGCGAGCACCTCGACCCGCCGGTCCCAGACGATGCGGCCGTGCACGGTTCGGACCAGGCTCATGAGCGCACGCTAGTCGTGCCAGCATGACCGAGATCGAGCGGATCGAGCCCCTGCTGGCCGAGGACCCTCTCTCGTCCGACGTCCCGACCGCATCCAGGGTCGACCGTTGGGCGACCCGTCCATGGACGAGCGAGCGGTGGGCGCTGGTCACGTTCGTGGTGGCCGTCGTGGCCAGCGGCGTGCTGGTGCTGACGCGGCTCGGGGAACCAGCGATGGTTCAACAACGACGAGTGGGACTTCCTCATCACCCGCCATCTGACCGACGTCGGCGACCTGTTCCGCCCCCACAACGAGCACTGGACGACGCTGCCGGCGATCGCCTACCGCCTGGTGTGGAGCGTGGCCGGCATCCACCACTACTGGCCCTACCAGGCGCTGGCGGTGGGTGCGCACCTCGGCGTCGTGGTGCTGCTGCGGATGGTGATGCGCCGGGCCGGGGTGGCCCCCTGGGTCGCCACCGCCGCGGCGGGCAGCCTCCTCTTGTTCGGCGCGGGGGAGCAGAACATCGTCTGGGGCTTTCAGATCACCTTCACCGGAGCCCTCGCGTTCGGGCTGGTGCACCTCCTGCTGGCTGATCACGACGGCCCTGTCGACCGGCGGGACTGGCTCGGCCTGGCCGCCGGCGCGGCCGCGCTCATGTGCTCGGGCATCGGCATCACCATGGCGCTGGTGGTCGGGCTGGCGGTGCTGATCCGCCGGGGTTGGCGCCTCGCCGCCCTCCACACGGTCCCCCTGGGGGCGATGTACGTCACGTGGTGGCTGATCGAGCGACCACCATCGGGGTCGAACCCGATCAACGCCAGCCAGAGCGTCATCGCCGGCATCATGGCCAGGTTCGTCGGACGCGGGATCACCGCCGCCTTCGGTGGACTCGGTTACTTCTGGATCGTCGGCGCCGCTCTTGCCGTCATGCTGGTCGTGGGTCTGGCGATGGCGTGGCGCTCGAGCGGATGGACGGGCTTCCGGGTCACGGGCGCGCCGGTCGCGGCCCTGCTGGTCGGGCTGGTGGCCTCGCTCCTGCTGAGCTCCTACGGCCGGTGGATCTTCGGGGCGGCGTATGCCGCGTCGAGCCGCTACGTCTACCTGTCGGCGGCCATGCTCCTGCCGGCGCTGGCCGTCGCGGCCGACACCATCGGGCGCCGGTGGCGGGTGCTCATGCCGGTGGTCCTGGTGCTGCTCCTGGTCGGCGTCCCGTTCAACGTGAAGCAGTTCGTCGACGACGAGCGGTTCGTGGGTCCGAGCTTCGATGTGACCGAGCAGCTCGTGATCGCGCTGGCCGACGCACCGGAGGCAGATCGGGTGCCGGGGTGGGTCGAGATCGACCCACGGGCGAACCCCGGTCTCACCATCGGTTGGCTCCGCCACCTCCGCGAATCGGGTGAGCTGCCCCACGGGGACCCGGTCGACGAGGCCACGGCCAACCAGATCTCGATCCGGCTCGGGGTCGTGCAGACCTTCGGCCCACCACCGTCCGGCTCGTGCCAGACGCTGACCGGCAAGCTCGACCTCCGGCCCGACCGAGGCACGGTCTACGGCTTCTCGGGCGGCCTGATCGCCGTGGCCCCGCTCGATGACGCCGGCCAGCCGACCGCACCGCCGATGAAGTTCGCACCCAACCACGGCCTCCGCCTCAACGTGCTGCTCGACGGCCTCCACATCCAGATCAAGCCGGGAACCGCCGGTGTGCCCATCTCGCTGTGCGAATGAGACCTGGGACCGGGCCGCAGGGTCAGCGGCGGTGGGCGACGGCGAACGTCTGCTTGCCGAGCAGCCACTGGGCCGGGGGCACGCGGAGGTAGAGCCGGATCAGGCTCGGCGAGATCGGCAGGCGTGATTCGGTGGTGTACGGAAGGAACCGGACCTTCATCAGGTCGATCTCGAAGCCGGACAGGCGCAGCGCCTCGGCCAGGCTCTTCTCGGTGATCGGCAGCGAGTGGTCGACGAAGTCCCAGTAGGCCGCTTTGGTCAGGCGGATGTTGGGCTGGAGCACGAGCACCCGCCCGCCGGGACGCAGCACCCGGTGGATCTCCGCGAGGGTGGCCAACAGCTCGCTCGAGTCGGCCAGGTGCTCGAAGAAGTTGCTCACCCACACGACATCGACCTGGCCGTCGAGCTCGGCCGGCAGGTCGTCGCTCCGGCACCGGTGGACCACCACGTCGTCCCCTGCCATGTCCCCCATGGTGGGGTTGAGGTCGACCGCGATCTTCTTCGCGCACTCGATGGTGTTGATGAACTCGCAGTAGCCGGCGGCCAGGTCGAGCAGGGTGTCGTCGGGCCCGACGAACTGCTGGAAGTAGGCCGTGGTCAGTGTCTCCCAGAGCACCGACCGCTCGTGGGATCTGGTGCCGAACCGGGCGGCGTAGATGTCGCTCAGCTCGTCTCGCATGGCACTCCCTGGTTCGTCGATCGCCCTGCCCGTGGTCGACGAGCGTAAACCCTGAGCCGGTCGGTGGCGGCCCGACCGCTCCAGGTCCGGCAAAGGGCTTCGGCTACGCTCTCGCTTTCGTCAGCAGCGTTCGCGGAGATGCATCGTGCTCGACACCACCAGCGTTCTGGGATCGTTCTGTCCGTGACGGACGACCTCGCGCCCACAGCAGGCAGTGCCCCGTCGTCCCACCGGCCGCCGACCTTCCCCAACGACGTCGTCATCGTCGGTGGCTGCGGCCATGTGGGCCTGCCCCTGGGCATCGCCTACGCCGAGGCGGGGCTGTCCGTGGTGCTCTTCGACACCAACGAGGCGGTGGTCGAGCAGGTGGGCTCGGGCAAGATGCCGTTCCTCGAGGCCGGTGCGGCCGAGCTGTTGGAGCGCCAGGTCGGCTCGGGCCGGATCTCGGCCACCTCCGCCGCCGAGGTGGTCAGCGACGCCGAGCACGTCGTCGTGGTGGTCGGGACGCCGGTGGACGATCACCTCAACCCGGACCCGCGGGCGGTCTCGAGTGCCGTGGCCACCCTGCTCCCGCACCTGCGGGACGGCCAGATCCTGGTGCTGCGCAGCACCGTCTACCCCGGCGTCACCGCCACCGTCGAGCGGATCATCACCACCTCCGGCCTCGATGTCGACGTGTCGTTCTGCCCCGAGCGCATCGCCGAGGGCCGGGCCCTGGTCGAGCTCCGCGAGCTCCCCCAGATCGTGTCGGGTCGCACCGACCGGGCTGTTCGCCGTGCCCAGGACCTGTTCCTGCACCTCACCGACACCACCATCGTCCTCGAGATCGAGGAGGCCGAGCTGGCCAAGCTGTTCACCAACACCTGGCGCTACATCAAGTTCGCGGCTGCCAACCAGCTCTACATGATCGCCAACGACTACGGCCTCGACTTCGAGCGCATCCGGTCGGCGATGGGGCAGCAGTACCCCCGAGCCGCCGATCTGCCCGGCCCCGGCTTCGCCGCTGGCCCGTGCCTGCTCAAGGACACGATGCAGCTGGCCGCGTTCAACAACAACAACTTCCTTCTGGGCCACGCCGCATGATGATCAACGAGGGGCTCCCGCTCTACGTCGTGGCCCGGCTCGAGCAGCGCTTCGACCTCGACTCGATGACCGTCGGCATCCTGGGCATGGCCTTCAAGGGCGAGAGCGACGACATCCGCTCGAGCCTCAGCTACAAGCTCAAGCGGCTGCTCCGCTTCAAGGCCGGGCGGGTGCTCTGCACCGATCCGTACGTGCAGCACGACGACGACCTGGCGCCACTGAGCCAGGTGCTCGAGGAGGCCGACCTCCTGTTGATCGGTGCGCCCCACCGGGCCTACGCCGACCTGGGTCCCGACCAGGGCCTCGACCCGGCCACGCCGATCGTCGACATCTGGAACATGCTCGGGAACGGGGTCGCGCGTATGACGCCGCGAGTGTCGGTGATCGTGCCCGTCTACAACGAGGGCGACCTGGTCGTGCCGCTGCTCGAGCGGCTGCTCGAGTGCATCACGATGCCGTGCAGAGGTGCTGGCGGTCTACGACTCGCCCGACGACACCACCCGACCCTTCCTCGAGATGCTGGCCGAGAAGGATCCCCGGCTGGTGCCCACCCACAACGACACACGGGCGGGGCCCGGCCCGGGCCCTGCGCTTCGGCTTCGACCGGGCCAGCGCTCCGGTCGTGGTCGTCACCATGGCCGACGGCAGCGACGATCCGCACCCAGATCGAGGCACTCGTGCAGCTCGTCGAGCGGGGGGTCGTCGTGGCTGCCGCCTCCCGCTACACCCACGGCGGCCAGCAGGTCGGCGGCCCCTTCCTGAAGGGGCAGATGTCGCGGCTGGCCGGGCTCACGCTCTTCTGGTTCGCCCGGGTCGGCACCCATGACGCCACCAACTCGTTCAAGGCCTACGATGCCGAGTTCGTGCGCCGGGTCGGCATCGAGTCCGAGGCCGGCTTCGAGATGGGCATCGAGCTGGTGGCCAAGGCCCGGCGTCACCGGCTCCCGGTGGCCGAGCTCTCCACCATCTGGCTCGACCGGGGCCTGGGACCGTCCAACTTCCAGCTCCGGGCCTGGATCCCGCAGTATCTCCGTTGGTACCGCTACGCATTCGGCAGGAGGCTCGCTTGAGCACCGTTCTGGTCAGTGGTTCGTCCGGCTTCATCGGCGGCTACGTCGTGCAGCAACTCCTGGCCGGTGGCCACCGTGTCATCGGCATCGACAACCACTCGAAGTACGGGGCGGTCGCCCGCTCCTACGACGACCACCCGAACTACCGGCTCGTCGTCGGCGACGCCTGTGACACCGCGCTCATGACCGACCTGCTGGCCGACTGCGATCACTTCATCGCCGGCGCGGCGATGATCGGTGGCATCTCCTACTTCCACACCTACGCCTACGACCTGCTCGCCACCAACGAGCGCATCATCGCGGCGTCGTGCGACGCGGCCATCAGTCGCGGCGCGCGACGGGCGGCTGCAGAAGGTCACCTACCTGAGCTCGTCGATGGTCTTCGAGTCGACGCGATTCGTGGCCGTCGTTCGAGGGCCAGGAGCGCCAGGTGCCGCCGCCGCTGTCGTCCTACGGCTTCCAGAAGCTGGCGGTCGAGTACTTCGCCCGGGCCGCGTGGGACCAGTACGAGCTGCCCTACACGATCGTGCGCCCGTTCAACTGCGTCGGCATCGGCGAGGAGCGGGCCCTCGGCGACGTCGAGGTCCTCAGCGGCAACGTGAAGCTGGCCATGAGCCACGTCGTCCCCGACCTCGTGCAGAAGGTGCTGAAGGGCCAGGACCCGCTGCTCCTGCTCGGCGACGGCACCCAGGTGCGTCACTACACCTACGGCGGCGACCTGGCCCGTGGCATCGTCACCGCCATGGAGCACCCTGCCGCCCGCAACGAGGACTTCAACCTTTCGACCGCGCAGGGCACCACCGTGCTCGAGCTGGCCGAGATCATCTGGCACAAGATCCGGGGCGACGAGCCCTTCCGCTGGGCCTCCGACACCCCGTTCGAGCACGACGTGCAGCGCCGGGTGCCGGCCACCGACAAGGCCAGGGACGTCCTCGGCTTCGAGGCCACGACCCCGCTCGACTCCATGCTCGACGAGGTCATCCCCTGGATCCGGCAGGCGGTGGATGACGGCCGCATCTGATCCAGCCGGCGTCGACGGAGATCAGCTGCCCCTGAGCGTGGTGGTGGTGGCCTACGGCATGGCCCGAGAGCTGCCGCGGACGCTGCAGAGCCTGGCCACCGCCCTACCAGCAGGGCATCGACCCGGACGACTACGAGGTCGTCGTGGTCGACAACGGCTCGCCGACGCCGATCCCCGCCTCGGTCACGGCGTCGTTCCCGGGCCGCATCCGGCTGGTCCGGCTCGACCCGGCACCGCCGTCGCCCTCCCGTGCCGCCAACCTCGGCATCGAGGCGGCGACCGGCGAGCTCGTGGGGCTGATCGTCGACGGCGCCCGCATGGCCTCACCCGGCCTGCTGGCCACGGCGCTCCAGGGCCGGGGACTCGCCCCCCGACCGGTCATCGCCACCGCAGGCTGGCACCTGGGATCCGGTGCGCCACATGGAGGCAGCCGCGGCCGGCTACGACCAGGCGGTCGAGGACGAGCTGCTCGCCGGCAGCGACTGGGAGGCCGATGGCTACCGCCTGTTCGAGGTCTCGACGCTGGCCGGATCGTCCGGGCGCGGGGCTGGTTCGGCCCGCTCGGCGAGAGCAGCGCCCTGTTCATGCCGGCCGACCTCTGGACCGAGCTGGGCGGGCTCGACGAAGCGCTTCGCCATGCCCGGCGGCGGGCTGGTCAACCACGACCTCTACGTGCGGGCCTGCGCCCGCCCCGACACCCGCCTGGTGATGCTCCTCGGCGAGGGGACGTTCCACCAGTTCCACGGAGGCGCGGCCACGTCGGGCCGGTTCGAGTGGGCCGACATGCACGCCGACTACGAGGCCATCAAGGGCGCCCCGTTCGAGCCGCCGTCCGACGCGCCCCTGTACATCGGGGGCGTGCCGGCCAGCGCCCTCGAGCACCTGGAGGAGTCGGTGCGCCTGGCCCTGGTCCGGCGCCGCAAGGCGCTCGGGCGCTAGCCGTCTCGATCAGGTCGGCTACGAGCGCCGCTTGAGATAGCCGCTCGGGTTGAAGCTGAGGCCGTAGCGCTCGCGGGACGGGTCGGCCACGAAGTCGGGATGGGTCGTCGAGCGATCTCGCGGGCGGCCTCGAACGGCCCGGGGCCGAAGCTGGGCCACACCGGGTGGCCCCCGACGATGGTGTCCTCGAAGATCACGTAGGAGCCGACGGGGACGAGGTCGACTGGTAGGTTCGAACTCGTTCATCATCTTGCGCTTGCCGGCGGCGGTGCCGAGCACGACCAGGCCACGGGCGTCGTCGGGCCGGTGATCTCGCGCGACCCGCTGCCGCAGTCTCGTCGCCGCGAGGTCGGCGCGGTGAGGTAGGTGACCCGCGGGTGCTCGGGCAGGTTCGTGCTGCTCGCGGTCGTCGATCGAGAGCACCTGGCCGTGGCCGACCAGGTCGCACATCGAGGCGAGGAACATGGCCCGCCCGCCGTCGCCGGTGCGCGGTGTCGATGATCCAGTCGGGCCGGACCTCGGGGACGATCTCCTGGTAGGTGATCAGGTCGCCGGGGGAGTGGGCGACCCGGCGGCCCAGCCACGAGGTCTTCTTCCAGCCCAGGTTTCGCCAGTAGGCCTCGAGGTAGCCGAGCCGGCGAGGTCTTCGGGGATCGGTTCGGCGGCCTGCGGGCGGCCGTCGGGGTCGTTGGGGTCGAGCTTGCGGAAGAACGCGGCGCGCGGTCTTGCGTCGCGACTTCGGCTGCGCACCGCCTCGGGGAACATCGTGCCCACGTAGTGGATCGCGCTTGTTCGGGCCGCGGAAGCCCCGGCCGCGGATGCTCGGCGAAGTGCTCGGCGTAGGAGCCGATGCGCTCGCGGCGCTCGTCGACGTCGGCCACGTTGGTGGTGGTGCCGCCGTGCACCTGGTGGAACGATCCCTCGCCGAGGATCGTGGCCTCGGTGACACTCGGGTGTCGAGCCGAGGCGCTCGTAGAGCTCGAGGTTGGAGTAGCCGCCCCCGGCCACGGAGAAGCTCTCGTCGAACCCGCCGCACCTGCTCGAGCACCGTCCGCGGGGACGAACACGCAGTTGCTCTCCCAGACGCCGTCGAACCAGTCGCGTCCGCCGATGAAGTGCCCGATCTCGAACAGCCGGTAGCCGTTGGCCGGCCACTCGATCCGCTCGAACAGCTCGTCCTCGGACTCCTGGTCGTAGCCGTCGGCCATGACGTCGGGCTGCTGGCCCGGGCCGACGTACCACTGCTGGGTGGTCACGACGGCCGGCGCGTAGAGCGTCAGTGCCGGCCATGCCGAAGTGCAGCACCCGCGGCGTGAGCACGTGGGCGCCGTCGATCATGAGGCGACGCGACCGACCGCCGAGCGTGGGCGATGCCCTGGTTGAGGGCGAACACCGGCGACGGGTTGGCCTGCTCGCCGAGGTCGAAGTAGCGGAACTCGGGGCCGAACGACGTGACGAGCTACTCGGCGCCGAGCCGCTGGTCGGGGTCCGAGCCGTTCTCGACGACGACGACCTCGTAGTCGAGGTCGTCGATGTCGTGCTGGTAGGCCGCGCGAGAGCGAGTGGAGCGTGCGGGCTGCCTCGCGCTTCATGTTGTAGAAGACGACGACGACGGAGAGGTCCTGCAGGCCTTGGCCGGCGCGGGAGGGGCGCCAGCGGTCGCGCCCGCGGCCACGACGCTCGGTGCGTTCGGGCCCGGCGCGGCGGCCCGGCCGGGGTCGCGCGGCCGGCACCTCGGTGGTCTTGCCGCCAGAACCCGCGGCCGACCAGTCGACCCGCTCGACCGTCTCGGGCACCCTGCGGCGGGCCCGGAACGCCTCGACCGCGGCTGCCGCTGGCGGGATCGAGGGCATCGTCGACGACGACGAACCCGCCGATGCCCAGCCGGTCGTAGAGCGCGTCGAGCACGTCGCCGACCGCCGGCGCCCAGCTCGGGCCCGATGCGCAGCAGCGCGATCTGGCGCACAGGGGCGTCGGGCAGGGTCTCCCCGAAGTCGCCCTGCAGGAAGTGCACGCGGTCGTCGAGCAGGTCGAACCGGTGGAACCCGTCGCGGACAGTGTTGAGGTCGGGCAGCAGGTCGGGCAGGCCCGGCCCGCCACCGGGAACCACGGACTCGGTCTCGGTGGGGGTCTCGGGAGCGGCCCGGAAGCGGTCGGCCACCCAGACCGTGCCGGTCGGGCATCTCGTAGAGTGGCGTCGAGGTAGCCCCGGAGGAAGATGCCGCCGCCGCCCCGGCCGGTGCCGCACTCGACCAGGTCGCCGGGAACCTTCTCGGTGCGGACCCCGTCGAGGCAGCCCTCGAGGTGGTCGAGGCGGGCGCGGCCCATGGTGGTGAACGGGAAGTAGGCCAGCAGGTTGCCCGACTCGTCGCGGATGCCGGCCGGCCTGGCGAGCCTCCTGGAGCAGTTCGGCCGCGGCGGCGCATCAGGCGCTTCGGGTCCCGCAGCTCGATCGCCGACGGGAGCGCGCCCTGCTCGAGGCAGTCGAGCAGGTGCTGGATGCGGAGCTCGTTCTCGAGGTAGTGCTCGTCGAGCAGGGCGCCCTTGAGCAGGTCGAGGTAGCGCGTGGCCGAGGTCGACCAGCTGCTCCTCACGGATCCGCATCACGTTCTGGGTGAAGATCGCCGCTTCGAGGCGGATGTGCTCGGACAGCTCGAGCAGGTCGAGCCGGCCGTCGGAGCTCTCGAGGCGGTCGAGCAGCTCGGCGAGGGCCGGGCTGGCGCTCGAGCCGCTCCTCCTCGACGACGATGGCCAGGCCGAAGTAGATCGGCAGCACGACGAGGCGCAGCGGCCGTCGTACTCGGCCATGAAGTCCTCGAGGCCGGTCATCACCCCGTTGCGGGGCCCGCCCTCCTCGATGGCGTTGTGCAGCTGCATGTTCAGCCCGCCGCTCTGCAGCAGCTTCTTCTTGTCGGGGTGCATGCCCCGCGTCTCGTTCGTCTGGCGGAACTCCTTGGGGACGTTGTCGGGCGAGTAGTAGAGGTCGCGGCGGCCGTAGGGCCACAGCACGTCGTGCAGGATCATCACCGGCAACGGGGCGCCGGCTGCGGCCGGGCGACCTCGGCCAGGGCCTTGCACTCGTTGTAGACCGTGTACCAGTTGTGGTCGCCGTCGATGAGCGCGGCGTCCATCGGCGGGAGGTCGGGGAGGACGTTGAGGCTCAGGTCGCGGTGGAAGACGTAGCGCCCGGGGAACATCCGGTCGTGCTCGTCGGGGTCGAAGTCGGGCACCGGGTCGATCACGTGGAGCTCGGTGTCGGCGCCGAGCCGCTCGAGCATCAGCACGGTGTTCTCGCCCCGGAGCGCGCCGATCTCGACGACCCGTCGGGTGTCGATCGCGTCGAGGATCGGGCGCGACGACGAGATCCCAGAACGGAAACATCAGTGGATCCTCTTCTTGCCAACCGGGTGTCGGAAACGCCGAACGGTAGCAGCACGTGCTGACGGGGGTGTCGCCCGGCGCGGATGTGAGAGATCGGTGCCCCGACGCCCGAAAGAGGAGACCACGAATGCAGTTCGAGTACGCGTGGGGCGACCACACCTACGAGTTCGAGTGCGCGTCGAACTATGGATCGAAGCTGATGGTCGACCTCATCCTGCGCGGGGTGACCTACCCACACCTCGACTTCGTGGACGACATCCGGGTGATCCTCGACGTGGGCGCGAACGTGGGCGCGGCGGCGACGTTCTTCGCCCGCCAGTATCCCGGAGCCGAGGTCTACGCCTTCGAGCCTGGGAGCGAGCCGTTCGCCTTCCTGGTCGCCAACGCCGACCGTTTGTCGAACGTGACGGCGTGCAACTTCGGCCTCGACGCCGAGGACCGCACGGCGGAGCTGTTCAGCGGGCTGGTCGACAGCATGGTCGCGCTCGATCCATCCGAGCGATCACACCACCGACGACACCGAAGTCGTCACGCTGCGGTCGGCCCGGGCCTGGGTCGAGGAGAACCAGATCGAGCGGATCGACGTGCTGAAGGTGGACACCGAAGGCTGCGAGGTGGCGATCTTCGCCAGCCTGCTCGACCGACTCGGCGAGATGAAGATCATCTACCTCGAGTACCACAGCGAGGCGGACCGGCGCGAGCTGGACGCCATGCTGAGCCCCACCCATCACCTCTACTTCGGCCGCCTCGTCGGCGACTCCGGCGAACTCCTGTACCTCGCCCATGACCTGGTGCCCGAACAGGGCACGGTCGACCTCGCTCCGCTCTTCCGGAACCTCGTTCCGGGCTGACCTCAGGTCGGCATGGTCTCCTCTTGGCGCGAGACCATTCTCCAAAGCTGCTCAGGGGCGAGATCGGACTCGTCGCCCAGCCCCATGACCTCCTCGGGCTGCTGCAGGGCCTCGGGATCGAGGGCGTAGCGGGCGAGGGTGGCCTCGAGACGTCGAGCCGAGTCATCCCAGTCGAACCGTCGCACGTGCTCGGCTCCGCGGCGGGCGATCCCGGTTCGCAGCTGATCGTCCGAGAGCAGCGCCACCAGGTGGTCAGCCAGGGCCGAGGCATCGCCCGGCGGGCTCACCAGCGCCGTGTCGCCGTGGAAGGCGTAGTCCATCGGGCCGCCGCAATCGGTGGCCGCGAGCGCGCAGCCGCTCGCCATGGCCTCGACCGCGGCCAGGCCGAACCCCTCGACGCGGCTGGGGAGGACGAAGATCCGACTGCCGTTGTAGATCCGGTCGACGAGCTCGTCCTGCGGCGGGTTCCGGTCGTAGGTGATCCACGCCGGCAGGGGCGGGGCCGGCGCGACGCCGAAGAGGTGAGCGGTGAGGTCGGGGACCCGGGCCTTGGTCTGCAGAAGGGCCTCGACGCCCAGATCGCCTCCTTTGAGCTCGGTCGGGAGGTAGAGCATGGCGACGGCTGGCGGTCGATCGTCGAGCGGACGGGTGATCCTGTACTTGTCGTGGAGGATGCCGTACGGCTGGTGGATCGCCTGTGACGGACGGACGCCCAGCCGGATCGCCTCTTCGACGAGGAAGCTCGAGGTGCAGAGCTTCGGGCACGGCGCGCCGAACATGGTTCGCTCGGCGAAGTCGGGGAACGCCCCCACCGCCTGCACCCACATGAGGGGCAGGCCGAGGTGCGGCGGCGGTCTCCCCACCAGGCACAGGACGACGTCGGGCTCCGCCGGGCGGAACTCGTGCGGATCGCAGAAGTGGTGGACGACCCGTTCGTCGAAGCGGAACCACTTCACGTCGTCGAGCGACTCCAGCGGCTCGCCGAACACGGACGTGTGCACGATGTGCACATCGTGGCCCCGGCGGGCGAGACCGTTGGCGTGCTCCCAGATCGCCATGATCCCGCCAGAGGGCGTCCCGCCCCGGGCGGACAGCATGGTGACCAGCACGAGGTCAGCTCTGGAGGGCGACCGGTCGCGAGATGGGGGAGTCGAGGTCCCACGCGTCCCACGGGTTGCTCTCGGCGTTGCGGCCCATCTCGTAGCTGCAGACGTCCCGCTTGTCCTCGACCGAGAGCGTGCCGGGGCCGAACTCCCGCAGCGGGCGGATCTGGCCGGGCCAGTCCTCGAGGTGCCCGGCCTGCTTGGCTCCCATCATCGCCTCGAACCAGCCGACGAAGTCGCACGGCAGATCGACGGTGTAGGGGAACGGCCTGCGTCGGTCGGGCAGCATCGTGTGCTGCACCGTGAGGACCGTGGCCAGTGCATCGTCGTCGGGAAGGCCGACGACTTCGACCAGGTAGTCGTGCACCTCGTCGATGAAGGCTCGCCAGCTCACCGGTGCCACCATGAACCGCGGCAACACGTTGAGGGTGAAGTCGAGCATCGGCCAACGGCGCGGGTTGGCCCGGGCCGTCTCCCACATGGCTTCGAACAGGTCGATCTCGCGCTGGCCCGTCTCGGCCCGAACATAGCGGGCGACGTAGCGCAAGGCCCCGAACTTCTCGGTCAGGAAGAACACCATGCGGGTGCGCAACATGGCGTCGTACTCGTCGCGGGTGAACGATCCCGACTCGACCACCAGGTCGCCCGGTCTGGTGACGATGCCGTGCTTCTCGCGGTAGCTCGGCTCGTTCATCGGGCTGTTGACCAGCAGCTGGGTCTGGAAGACCTTGGCGTGGACCTCGCGGTTGATGCACTCCTGCAGGTCGTTCTGGAACGACGGCAGCGTCTGGCCCGGCAGCCCGACCATCAGGTCGACGTAGAGCGGCAGGTGGGCCCGCTGGAACTCGGCCGCCAGCTCCTCGTACTTCTCGAGCTTGATGTTGGAGCGGGCGATGGTGTTGAGCGTGTCGGCGTCCATCGACTGCAGCGACAGCAGGCCGAAGCTCAAGATGTCGGCCCGGGCCAGTTCCTCGACGATCTGCTTGAGGTGCTTGACGCTGTTCTTGGCGTAGTTGGTGCCGAACTGCTTCGGGTAGCCGCGGGAGAGCTTGGCGTTGGCGACCTTCTCGGTGATCTCGACGTCGCGCTCGAAGATGCCGAAGTTGGCATCGGCCAGACCGATGGTGTCGACCTGGTGCTGCGAGCACCACTCGATCTCGGCGAAGATCCGGTCGAGCGAGTACTTGCGGATGCGGGAGTTGGTGGACGAGCCCCAGTCGCAGAAGGTGCAGCCGTAGGGGCAGCCCCGGTTGGTCTCGATCACGACCACGGGCAGCTTGTAGGCCCAGCCGTCGGTGCCGGCGGCTCCGGTGTCGGCGATGGAGTTCCAGCCCTCGACGTAGGAGTCGAACACTCCGGTGAGGTAGGGCGACGGCACGATGTCGAGGTCGGTGAGGCGGTCTCGATCGGCGGTGCGGATCACCCGGTCGCCGTCGCGGTAGGAGATGCCGGGCACGTCGTCGAGCACGGAGAGATCGACCGGACCGTCACCCAGCTGGCCGGCCAGCGCGCCGAGGATCTCGGCCGCGGTGACCTCGCCCTCGCCCCGCACGGTGATGTCGACGTGGGGGTTGTCGGCGAAGTAGTTGATGACGTCGGCTTCGTACTTCGGGACGTTCGGGCCGCCGTGGATCGTGACGTTGCCGGGGTTGCGCGCCTTCAGGATGGCCGACAGCCGCAGGTTCTCCGCGCTCGACCAGATGTAGCTGGAGAAGAGGTAGATCGACGGCTCGTCGGCATAGGCATCGATGCGCTGGTCGTCGAGCATCCAGTCGGGCCGGAGGTCGAAGTGCTCCTCGAGACGACCGCCCTCGTAGACCTTGGCGTAGGAGAACAGCAGCCCGAGCGAGAGCGGGGGGTTGCGCCAGTCCGTGGGGATGGCGTGCACCGGGAAGACCTTGGTGCGGGCGACCCCGGTGCGCTGCCGGCGCTCGGACTCGATCTCGTCGAGGCGGGCCATGGCCCGGTCCATCGCGCCTCCGACCGCAGCTCGTCCGGCCTGCTCCCGGTTGCGCTCCTCGGCGGCCCGGTTGTAGCCCCGACCCACGGTGAGGTCGTCGGCGTCGAACTCTCGCAGCATGTGGCCGGCGAGCAGTCGGCCGACGAGGACCTCGTGGGCATCATCGTCGAGGGCCAGGTCGCCGGCGCGCTTGCGGAGGTTCTTGAGGGCGGCGGCGACGGTCTTGGGCAGGCAGAAGCGCGACGCGGCCTCGAGCTCGATGGCGCTGAGGACCAGCTCGGTCTCACCGTCGTGGTTGCGCTTCTCGTAACCGAGCGGCCCGAGCCCGAGGATCAAGGGGGTCGGGAGCACGAGCTCGACGTCGGCAGGGGGCGCCACCGGGTCCGGGGCCGGGAGCACCGACGGGGCGTGCAGCTCGGGTGCGCCGTCGCCACCCGGTTCGAGCAGCCCTCGGATCACCAGGTGGTCGGCGAAGTTCCGCAGCGTGGCGGGATCCGCCCCGGTCTGCTCGGTGACCTCCGCGACAAGATCGGCCAGCGGGGCCGGGTCGCCCCGGCCGATCCGCTCGAGCAGGAGCAGGTGGGGCAGCTCGCACGCGATGTCGTTGTGGCCGTGGCGCCCCGCCAGGAGCACCCCGCCGGTACCGATCACCAGCGGGAAGGCGGGCGTGAGTCGGACGGCAAGGACCTGGTTCTGTTCCGGTGCCATGGTCACGGCACAACCCCCTCAGACGTGGCGGAATCGCGGACTATACCTTACGGAGGCCGTCGGGCTCCGGGTGAGACGTGGTCGGCCGCTCACGGAGCGGGAACGATCACCACGCCGTCAAGCGGTGGCGTCGGGCTCCTTGAAGTTCAGGGAGAACAGGCGGCGGCGCTCGTCGCCACCGAAGCTGGCATGGAGGATGGCCATGTTCCACACCACGAGGTCGCCCGGTCGGGTCTCGAGCGCCCACGCCGGGACCTCCTGGGGTTCCACGCCGAAGAAGCGCTCGATGGCGGCGTGGTCGCTCAGCTTGTCCCGCAGCAGCCGGGCGTAGGGCGAGTCGTACTTGTGCGTGCCCGGGATCATGCGGATGGCCCCGGTCGAGGCCACGAGCGGGTCGAGGTAGAACGAGAGCTTCACGTGGTACACGTTGAGGGGTGACCCGAACGTGTCGGCGTGCCACGAGGTGTCGCAGTAGAACAGGCTGGCATCGCTCTCGCAGGTGACGTAGTCGGGGCTGATCAGCGTGGAGACGATGTCGATCACCCTGGGGTCGCCGTAGAGCGCATCGAGTCGGGGATGCTGTCGGGCGACACCCGTGATGATCATGCGGCGGTCGTTGAAATGCAGGTCCTCGTGGGACTCGAACGCCGGATTCCGCTCGAACACGTCTTCGAAAGCTGCGGTCAGCTCCGCGATGTCGTCGGCGAACAGGCCCGGGAGCAGGAGGAAGCCGAACGCCCCGAAGAACGCCTTCTGCGCCTCGGAGAGGTGGAAGGTCGAGTCGGGGGCGTGCTCGTCGGCGGCGACGGGGGCGGGGTCGGATCGAAGGGACATCGCGTGCGCTCCGTGGGTCCGTGGGGGGCGGCCGGGGCCGGCATCGTTCGGACGACGGTAGCACCGCCGTCCCAGCGATCAGGCTGCTGCGAGATCAGGCCGGCGGGGGCTCGCGATAGTTGAGGGTGAAGAGGCGCCGGTGTCCGCGGCTGTTGAACGTGGCGTGTGCGGTGCGGAAGTTGACCACGATGAGATCGCCCGGCTCGTTGTCGATGACGTGGGCCGGGACCTCCTCGACGCTGAGGCCGTAGGTCGGCTCGGTGCGCTCGCGGTCGAACAGACCCGGACGCACCTGCCGGGCATAGGCGTCGAGGTGGTGGTTGGTGCCCGGGAGCACACGGAGGGCGCCACTGGTGCGGTCGAGGGGGTCGAGATAGAAGAGCAACTTGATGTGGAAGCGGTCGAGCGGCGCCCCGTAGGCGTCGACGTGCCACGACGTGTCGCAGTCGAAGATGTTGCCCTCGCTGCCGAAGTACTCGACCCCGGGGCCGATCAGCCCCTCGGCCGTGCCGAGCACGCGGTGGGTCGTCCTTCAGCCAGGCCAGTCCGGGGCACGTCTCGAGGAGGTCCGGGATGATGGCCCGGTGACCCCCGAAGTTGAGGTGCTCGTAGGTGTCGATGACCGGCGTGCCGAACGCCTCGTCGATGCGCTCGCGGGCCGAGGCCCCGGGCACCGCCGACGGACCATCGGCGATCTGGTGCCCCTCAGCCACCTTCTGTGCTCGTCTGGCCGCGAAGAACGCATCGAAGTCGGTGGAGATCTGGGCCATCTCGGCGGCGAACAGGCCGCGCAGGTTCAGGAAGCCGAACGAGTCGAAGAACGCCTTCTGCTGATCGGCCAGCCGGAAGCCGGCATCGACGCCATCGCGGGTGGACCCGGCTGGCTCGGTCATCGGCATTCGCTCCCTGGGGGTGTCCCCGGCCCGGCGGGCCGGCCACAGCCGCCACCATAGGGCACCTGCGGATTCGAGCATGTCACGAGCCGCGGCGGTACTATCACCCGACCGCAGGTGGATCGTCGGCTCAACCGGATCGGACCCGTTCCCATGCACTCCATCGACTTCGAGGTCACGAATCGATGCAACGCCAAATGCAACTTCTGCCCCCGGGACGCCACGCCCCACCAGGGGTTGATGACGCCGGAGATCTTCGAGCAGACGCTGGCGCGCTCCTGTGAGATCCGTGACCAGTTCCGGGCCGACGGCGTCGTCGAGCCGATCCACGTCAGCCTGTGCGGCCTGGGTGAGCCCCTCCTCAACCGCAACCTCGCCCACTTCACCGAGCGGGTGCGCTCCGAGGGGTTCACCGTCAGCGTCTCGTCCAACGCCGCGCTCCTCGACGAGCGGCGAGGCCGAGAGCTGCTCGACGCCGGTCTTCAGAGCATCTACATCAACGTCGGCGACATCGACGAGGCCTACGAGGCCGTCTACCAGCTGCCCTTCGCGAAGACCCGCGACAACATCGTCCGGTTCGCCGAGATGGCGGGTGACGCCTGCCAGGTCGTGATCGTGCTGGTCGACTACAAGGCCGACAAGGAGCACACCGCGCGCATGCGCGAGTACTGGCAGGCCTACGGCCTGGCCGCCTTCGCCGAGTACGAGATCATGAACCGGGGTGGGTCGCTCTTCGTCGACCACATGCAGTTCGAGGCGCTTCCCGAGCTGGCCCGGGCCCGAGAGCTGCTCACCGAGGACGGCGTCGTCCCGCTCTGCGGCGCACCCTTCGGCTTCCTGTTCGTCGGCTACGACGGGCTCTACTACCTGTGCTGCTCCGACTGGGAGAAGAAGACGCCGATGGGCTCGGTGTTCGATCGCTCCTTCGGCGACGTCACCGCCGACAAGCTCCGCCACGTGATCGGCCGCGAGCAGGTCTGCCGCACCTGCAACCTCGACCCGATCAACCGCCTCACCCAGCAGCTCTCGGCCGCCGCGGCCGGTGAGAGCGACGACGAGGCCACCCGGGCCATGGTCGACCTGATCACGCGTGAGCACGAGCTCGTGATCGATGCGGCCGAGCAGCTGAGCCCCGGGGTGAGCGCTCAGCTCGCCCAGATGGCCTCCACCTCGGCCAACGGCCGGCGCACCATCCCCGTCATCGCCCGCTGATCGAAACGACGAGATCGGACCCATGTCCTCCATCGACATCGAAATCACGAACCGGTGCAACGCCAAGTGCCACTTCTGCCCGCGTGACGCCACGCCCCACCAGGGCCTGATGAGCCGCGAGGTGTTCGACCAGGCGCTGGTGCGCGCCATCGAATACCGCGAGGTGGCCGCCCCTGTGCTCGGATTCGATCCTGGGATCAGCCTCTGCGGGCTCGGCGAGCCCCTCCTGCACCGCGACGCGGCCACCTTCACCCGCGAGGTCCGCGACGCCGGCTTCCGCTGCAGCATGTCGTCCAACGGCGCGCTGCTCGACGAGCGCAAGGGCGCGGCCCTCCTCGAGGCGGGCCTCCAGCAGATCTACATCAACGTGGGCGACCGGGACGAGGGGTACGAAGAGGTCTACAAGCTGCCGTTCGCCAAGACCCGCGACAACGTGGCCCGGTTCGTCGAGATGGCCGGCGACGAGTGCGAGGTCGTCATCGTGCTGGTCGACTACAAGGCCGACAAGACCCACACGGCGGCCATGCGCGACTACTGGACGTCCTACGGCGTCAAGGCGTTCCGCGAGTTCGACATCATCAACCGCGGTGGTGCCCTGTTCGTCGACCACATGCAGTTCGAGACGCTGCCCCAGCTCGGCGAAGCCCATGCGATGCTGGGCGGCGTCAACGGCGTCCCCGTCTGCGGCACGCCGTTCGCGTTCCTGTTCGTCGGTTACGACGGCAAGTACTACCTCTGCTGCTCCGATTGGAAGAAGGAGGTCTCGTTCGGCACCGTGTTCGACGGGTCGTTCCTCGACATCACGGCCGAGAAGCTCCGCTACGTGCGTGAGCGGGGCCCGGTCTGCCGCACGTGCAACCTCGATCCGGTGAACGCCCTCACCGACGCCTTGCGGGCCGACGCCGAGGGCACCCCGCTCGGTGACGGCGAACGGGACAAGCTCATCGCCGAGCTGACCGCCCAGAGCGACGGCGTCATGGACGTCATCGAGAAGCTGCTGCCCGGCGTCTCCTCCGGCGACACCCGCCAGGCCCCCTCGGGTCGCCGGTTCATCCCCGTCACCGCCCGCTGAGGGGGCGACCTCAGGGCGCCACCTGGTCGTGCCCTCCCGGGGACACGGCGCGGTCGGCCACCAGCCGCCGGGCGTACTGGTAGAGCTCCACGTCGAGAGCGTTGTCGGCGGCGATGCGCTCGCGCAGGGACGTCGTCGACCTCGGCCGGGTCGGTGCTGTTGGCCTGGACGGGCTCGCCGAGGTCCCAGCCGAACCGCCGCTCGAGCTCGGCCACGAACGGTTCGAAGTCCTCCTGCAGGCCCACGACGTCGATCGACGCCAGCCCGCGCTGGGCCCGCTCGAGGTGGCTGGGGTCGAAGTCCACCATGGTCATCGGCGCCGCCGATCATCTCGTCGAGCGGCCAGCGAGAACATCTTGACCATGTGGTTGTGCACGAGCCCGTGGAAGCGCAGCGGATCCTCGTAGATCTCCTCGAGTGACAGCTGGCGGGACTCCTTGAGCACCTTGCGATGGTGGCGCAGGTACGAGAGGGTGCGCTCGACCGGGTCGCGGAGCACCGTGAAGGTGGTGAACCCGCCGCCGAGGAGCTCGGTGGTGCAGAGGGGGAAGTGCCCGGTCACCACCCGGACCTCCGGACCCCGCACCGCCCATCGCGCCAGCAGCTGGGGGATGTCGAACTGGGGCATCTCGCCGAACAGGTCGCCGTCGGAGTCGTCGGGGTAGATCTCCGACGGCTCGAACTGGTTCCCGAGTCGGATCACCAGCGAGGTGCCGGCCGTCTTCTGGACGTGCACGAAGAACCAGCGGGTCGCTCGTGGGGTCTCGGGGCTCGTCTCCATCGGCCGAAGCGTAGCCAAGTCCCGGGGCGGCGTCCCGGTGCCCGTCGACGCGGGGCGAGGTGCTGCCGCCGGTCCGGGGTCTCGGCCTCGCCGACGCACTAGCGTGAGCGCCGTGTCGTCCCGGGAGAACGTCAGGCCGCTGGTGTGGACAGCCCCGGATCTGGTGGCCTTCGAGGGCGTGACCTACCGCACGTTCGGCGATCCCGAGGGCCTCCTCGACCCGGCCACCCTGCTCCGGTTGTCGACGTTGCGGTCGACCCCGGAGGAGATGGTGCTGGCCAAGACCGCGGAGCAACATCGATCGTTGCCTCGACGCCTACCGCGACCTGCGCCCGGTCAACGCCATCGAGCTGGGCATATACGAGGGGGGCAGCGTCGCCCTGCTCGCCACCCTGTGCCGGCCCGGGAGGCTGGTGGCGCTCGACCTCGATCCCACGCCCCGGCTCGCGCTCGAGGAGGTGCTCCGGCGGGAGGGACTGGATGCGTCGGTGGCGCTCCACTACGGCGTCGATCAGTCCGACCGAGCCCGACTGACCGAGATCGTCGAGCAGCGAGTTCGACGGGCCGCTCGATCTGGTCATCGACGACGCCTCCCATCTGGTGGCCGAGACCAGGGCGTCGTTCAACCTGCTGTTCCCCGGCTCCGCCCCGGCGGGCTCTACGCCATCGAGGACTGGGCCTGGGCCCACACCTCCGCTCCCGGGCTCCTGACCGACCAGCCGCCGTTGAGCCAACTTGTGTTCGAGCTGGTGGTGGCCTCGGCCACCGCCCACCAGGCGATCGCGTCGGTCGAGGTCGACCGGGAGCTCACCCTCGTGCGGCGCGGGCCCCAACCGCTCGATCCCGAGCACTTCGACCTCGTCGACCTCGTCGACGACCGGGCCCGAGGCCTCCTCCGCCACTTCGGCTGATCGCACACGGCCCTTCGGACGGCGGAGGCGGGACGACTAGTCTTCCGGGCATGCCCACCCCTGGTCACGGTCTGCGCCTCGGCTTCATCGAGCCCCACCTCCTGCGCTTCGGCGGCATCCGCCGGATGCTCGAGTTCGCCAACCGGCTCACCGCCCGTGGTCACGACGTCACCTTCTACCTGCCCGACGACCAGGTGCTGAACTGCACCTGGATGCGCTGCGACGCGTCGATCAAGACCGTGGACGTCGGGCTTCGACGACGAGCTCGACATCATCCTGTTCAACCACGAGCCGCAGTGGCACCTGCTCGATCGCTTCGTCAACGCACGTCGGCGGGTGTTCTACGCCCTGCACTACTCCCGCACGTACGACAAGGCCGGAAGCTGGGAGTGCCTGCCGCACGCCCGTCGACCTGCAGCTGGCCAACAGCAACTGGACCGCCGACCAGATCTTCGCCGAGATCGGCAGCCGGCCGACCGTGCAGCTCGGTGGGGCGAACCGTGAGGTCTTCCGGCCCTACGGCGGTCCGAAGAGGTACCCGATCCTGTGCGTCGGGCGGCGGCAAGCGCGACTGGAAGGGCACCGACACCATCCACGAGGCCGGCCGCCTGCTCGGCATCGACGGTCGAGGAGTACGCGCCCAAGGACCTCTCCCAGCCCGACCTCGGCCGCGAGTACGACGCCGCCGAGGTGTTCGTGGTCGGCAGCTGGTTCGAGGGGTTCTGCCAGCCCGGCCTCGAGGCCATGGCCTGCGGCGTCCCGCTGGTCACCACCGACAACGGCGGGTGCCTCGAGTACGCCATCGACGGCGAGACGGCGCTGGTGGTGCCGCCCCGTGACCCGGTGGCCATGGCCGACGCCATCCGCCGGCTGCTCAACGACGAGGTGCTGGCCAAGCAGCTGGTCGCCAACGGGCTCGACCTGGTCGAGCGCGACTTCGACTGGGAGCGCCGCACCGACGAGCTGGCCGAGGTCCTCGACGGCGTCATCGCCGGCACGATCGAGCGCGCCGCCGCCGCCCCGCCCGGTCCCGCCCGCGGAGCCGGACCTGTCGGTCGTGGTGCTCGCCTGGGACAACCTCGGCTACACCCAGGACTTCGTCGAGTCGGTCCGCCAGCACACCGACGTGCCCTACGAGCTGATCATCGTCGACAACGGCTCGCAGTGGGAGGCCGCCGACTACGCCGGGGCGGCCGCCGACGTGCCGGTGCTCAACGAGCAGAACCTCGGCTTCGCCCACGGCATGAACCAGGGCCTCGCGGCCGCCAAGGGCCGCTACGTCGCGTTCTGCAACAACGACACCGTGCTCCCGCCGGGATGGGCGTCGCGGCTGGTCGAGACGGCCGACGCGCACCCGCGGGCCGGCATCGTCGTGCCCGCGCTCACCGCGGCCCGCAACGACCGCACCATCCGCACCGAGCCCGGCGACGACATCGAGGTGCTCCCGCCGTTCTCGGCGCCGCCCGCGGCGGTGATCTACGTCATGCCCCGCAGCGTCGTCGACCGAGCTCGGCGGCTGGGGCGAGGAGTACCAGGTCGCGTCGCGGCGAGGACGTCGACCTCGCGTTCAAGGTGTGGGTCAACGACCTCGACATCGTCTACGACCAGCGGGTGCTGGTCGCCCACGTCGGCAAGGGGTCGGCGTCCAAGCTCGACAACTGGCAGGCGCTGTGGGCCAAGAACCGCGGCCTGTTCCTCGACAAGTGGACCGGCGACGGCGAGGTGCCCCGGATCGCGGCGTGCGACGAGGGCGACGTTCGACCGGAACCGGGCCATCGCGGCCGTCGGTGGCCGGAGTGGATGGCCAAGTACTTCAAGGCCCGCGACAAGCCGCCGACCGTCCGCTCGGCGCTGAAGCGATCGCCCTTCGAGGAGCGGCTGCTCGTCGTGCGCGACCAGCTGCGGCGGGCTCAGCGGAAGGCGAAGCGTCGGGCCTCCCGGGAGACCGCGCGCAACGTACGGCGGCTCAAGCGGCGCACACCGCCGAGGGTGGTGCGCACCGTGCGAACGGTGCTCGTGCACCTGCCACCCCAGGTCGAGGACTCCCTGCGCCAGGCGGCCCGGCGCACGTCCTGACCTGCGGCGCAGTCGGCCGCTCCGGGGATGGTTCCGGCTGTCGGACTCTGCTACCCGGTACCATTTCCCCTTCCACACCCGACGAGGTTCCCGCACCTTGGCCGCACCTGCGCCTCATCCGACCTTCCTCATCCTCGGGGCCGAGCGGGCCGCGACGCGCTGGCTCCGCTTCAACCTCGATCAGCACCCGGACATCTGCGCGCCGCCGTTGCACCTCGACTTCTTCAGCGATCCGGCCCTCGTGCAGAGCCACGGCTATCGCTGGTACCGGGAGCAGTTCGTCACGTGGCAGGGCGAGCCGTTCGTGGGGGAAGCGTCTCCGAGCTATCTGATGCTGCGGAACCGCCCGGCCGAGGTGGCGCGCCGCATCCGCAAGGTGGTTCCCGAGGTCCGCCTCATCGCCATCGTGCGGAACCCGATCGATCGCCTGCACTCGGCCATTCGGCACCACATCCGGTGGGGGCGGCTCCCACCCGACGAGGGCGTGTACTCGCTGCTCGCGTCGAACAGCCCGGCCGTCCAGCGCTGCGACCTGGTCGCCAACAGCGCCATCCTGACCGGCATCGTCCCCTACGCCGACCGCTTCGGGGATCAGCTGCAGGTGCTGTTCTACGACGATCTCGTCGCCGATCCGGCATCCTTCTACGAGGCGGCGGTGACCCACATCGGCGCATCGGCGACGTTCGCGCCACCCGACCTCGACCGGGTGCGGTTCAGCGACCGGGGCGCCGTCGAGCTCGAGCCGCTGGCCGGGGTCGAGCTGCAGATCGTCTACGAGTGGTTCCGCAAGGACGTCGAGCGGCTGGCCGAGTGGACCGGGCGGGACCTGTCGTCGTGGACCGTCGACCCCTACTCGGGGCCCGGCGAGTTCGACTTCTCCTTCATCTTCGATCCGGCCGCCCGATGAGCGGCGCGGTGACCCGGCCACGGCCGTTCGCGACATCATGAGCCCCGCTTCGGGCGGAGTCCCGCTACCGACCTTCCTGATCATCGGCGCCGAGCGCGGCGCCACGCGGTGGCTGCGCTCGAACCTCGATCGCCACCCGGAGGTCTTCGCCCCTCCGGTCGATCTGGCCTGGTTCAGCGATGTCGAGGCGATGCGGGCGCGAGGTGGGCGGTGGTACCAGTCCCAGTTCGACGCATGGGACGGTGAGCCGGTGCTGGGCGAGTCGTCCGGGAGCTACCTGATGCTCCGCCACCAACCGGTGGAGGTCGCGGCCCGCATCCACCAGCGCATCCCCGACGTCCGGCTGGTCGCCCTGATCCGCCAGCCCGTCGACCGACTCGAGTCGGCGGTCCGCCAGCAGGTCAAGCGAGGGAAGCTCCCGGCCGACGTCGACGTGTACGACCTCGTGCACCGCAACCACCCCTCCGTGACCGAGCTCGACCTCATCGGGGCAGGCCTGTACGCCACGTGTCTCTACCCCTTCCTCCGGCAGTTCGGCGATCAGCTCCTCGTCATCGAGCACTCGGAGGTCTGCGATCGCCCCCACGCGGTCTACGAGCAGGTGCTCCGACACATCGGCGCCGATCCCGACTTCGCGCCCGACGGCCTCGACCTGGTGCGGTTCAGTGACCGCACCACCGTCACGATGGTGCCCGAGCTGTCCGACGAGCAGCGTCGGGTGCTCTACTCGGCCTTCCGGATCGATGTCGAGGAGCTCGAGGCCCTGCTCGACCGAGACCTGTCGCACTGGGACCCGGGACCACCTCCGCTCGAGCGGGCCGCCGAGGTGGAGGCCGTGCTTCGTGCCGTCCCACCGACCGGCCCGGAGCCGAGGGTCGCCGACCTCCTGCAGGCTGAGCAGGAGGCCGATCTGGACGAGGAGGCCGACGGGTCCGACGTGGACGACCGCGGCGAGACCGCGGTCGTGTCGACCGATGTGGGCACGGGGGCGAGCGCCTGATGCCTCCGCCCCTGCCCTCGTTCGTGATCGTCGGAGCCCAGCTGAGCGCTACCCGGTGGCTGCGCACGAACCTCGAGAAGCATCCCGAGGTCTACCTGCCCTCGTTCGATCTCGGGTTCTTCGAGAACGCGGAACGACATGCGGAGACTGGGGCTCCGCTGGTACAGCGACCAGTTCGCCGCGTGGGACAGCGAACCGCTGGTGGGCGAGTCGTCGCCGAGCTACTTCTCGTTGAAGCACCGACCCTCGCAGGTGGCCCGTCGCATCGACGAGACGCTGCCCGACGTGCGGCTTGTCGCCATCCTCCGGCAGCCGGTCGAGCGGATGTACTCGGCGATGCTGCAGTACATCAAGCGGGGCAACCTCCCGCCGGAGACCGATCTGTACGCGCTGATCCGCGACCGCGATCCGGTGCTGGAGCAGGTCGACCTGCTCGGTGCCAGCCTGTACTCGCAATCGGTGTACCGCTTCCGGCGGCGATTCGGCGACCGACTCCTCGTGCTGTTCGTCGACGACATACGGGAACGCCCGACCGAGGTCTACGCCTCGGTGCTGCGCCACCTCGGTGCCTCCGAGTTCGAACCGCCCCAGCTCGACCAGGTGCTGTTCAGCAACCGCAACACGGTGCGGGCCAACGAGCTGACCGACGAGCAGCACCGCGTGCTCTATCGGCTGTTCCGGCGTGACGTCGAGGAGCTCGAGGTGCTCACCGACCGCGATCTGACCCATTGGTACCCGGGACCGCCCCGCCTGACCTCGGCCTGACTCGGCCTGACCTCGGCCTGACGCCGGTCGGACCACTGGCGGTTCACGGCCCGTCGGGGCGGCGACGGATCAGGTGTGCCGTCGCGCGGACGACACCCTCCTTGCCGACGAGCGCCTTCAGCTCGCCGGCCGGGTCAGGCTGCTCCGACCGCTCCCGAGCGGCCTTGGCGGCGGCCAGAGCGGCTCTCTGCGGGGCGGTGATGTCGACTGGGGGGCCTTCGGGCAGCCCGTCGAGCGCGCTGGCCCGCACCGGGTTGGGAAGGGGGAGGTTCCGGATCGGTATCCGGACCGCGCCGATGACCACGAACGGCAGCCCGCTGGTCCGCTCGAGGACCTCGACCGGTGGACCCAGCTCCCAGGCCGCCTGCTCGTCCTCGGTCGCCGGCCGTCGGGGACCGAACTGCTCATCGAGCGCGGCAAGCAGCAACCCGGAGGTGACGGGTCGGAAGCGGTCGCCGTCGCGGACGTACGCGGTGCCGTCGGCCGAGTCGACCAGCTCAGGGCGGCGGTCCGGCGCCGGTCCGGTCAGGGCGCTCAGCCAGGCACCGGCCGCGTTGGCCCGACGGGACTGCACCGCGGCCGGCAGGTCGAGCCGGGGCCCTTCGGGCAGGCCGTCGAGCCGGCTGTGCTCGATCGGGTGGGGCAGCGGCAGGCCGATCACCGGCAGACGATGGCCGTCGACGACCACGAACGGTTGGCCACGACGCCCTTCGAGGACCTCGACCGGTGGGCCCTCGTCGAGCTCGTCCAGCTCCGCCGTGGTGATCGGTCGGTGTTGGCCGAGGGCGACCTCGAGCGCCGGGAGGAGCAGACCGGCCCGGACTGGTCGACGGAGGTGGCCCTCGACGACCGCGACGCCCTCGGGGGTCGTCACCAGCCGGGCACCGGGCGTCGACGGCGCATCGGCGAGCGGAGCGACCCACTCGGTGGCCACGGTGGCCCGGCGCGGCACGACCGCCGTGGCCACGTCGAGCGGGGGACCCTCGGGCAGGGCGTCGACGACGGACTGATCGACACCGTGGGGAAGGCCGACCCCGCGCAGGATCAGCCGGCGCCCGCCGACGACGACGAACGGCGGGCCGGTGGGCCCTTCGAGGACCTCGATCGGTGGCCCCTCCGTCAGCTGGTGGAAGGCATCGTCGTCGATCAGCCGGCGGGCGCCGTAGATCTGCTCGAGCGCAGGGGCCAGCAGGGTGACGGCGAGGCGGCGCCGGGTGCTGCCCTCGACGACGTACACCGCCCGATCGGCCCGCATGACCACGACCGGATCTTCGGCCCGGTGCTCGGCGGCCTCGGCCACGAGCGAGGGGGTCCAGTCCGCCGCGATCTCGGCCCGCCGGGCCGCGGACCGCAGGCGGGCCGGCGGTGGCGGGACATCGGCCACGACGTCGCCCGTCGCGGCCCGGAGGGCATCGAGCTGCACCCGGAGGTGCTCGTTCACCGCGGCCATGGCCCGCAGCTGGCGGCGGAGCCGGGCGAGGTCGTCGTCGTGGTTCACGTGGAGGTCCCCCGGAGGTCTGGACGCTGGTACAGGGCGGCGTAGCGAGGCGCGGTGGCCGCCACGGTGTGGAGCTCGATGGCGTGCACCCGACGGGCGGCGCGCAGCACCTCGTCCCGGTTGGCGTCGAGGCGCTCGACCAGGGTCACCAGGCCTTCGGCATCGGTCGGGTCGATCGTCCACCCCGCGGCGTGGGTCCGGATGCGCTCACCGAGCGCGCCGTACGACGCCCCGATGACCGGCACCCCGGCCAGGAGGGCCTCGCTCATCACCAACCCGAACGTCTCGGCGTACGCACCGGGCAGCACGACGATCTGGATGCCGGTCCGATGCAGCAGGTCGCCGAGCACCTGGTTGTCGTAGGCGCCGTGCGTGCGAAGGTGGGGCGAGGGCTCGTCGGTCAGGGGACCGAAGTGGTGCACCTCGATGTCGGTGTCGACCAGGGCCTCGGCGAGGTGGTTCACCGCCTCGAGGCCCTTCTTGGCCCAGCCTCGGCCCACGAACGCGACCCGGAGCGGCTCGTCGCGGACCAGGCCCTCGTCCAGCCACCGGACCCGACCGGCGGGGTCGATGGTCGATCCGTGCTCGATGACCTGGAGCCGCTCGTGATCGATGTCGTAGGCCCGCAGCAGGTAGTCGGCCGCGCTGCGGCTCGGGAGCACCCAGTGATCGATCCGGGCGACGCCGGCGGACACAGCGGTCCGGAACTCCTCGAGCTGGGCGAGCGAGCGCCCTTCCGTCTCGGGAAGGCACCGAGCGCAGACGGACAGGTCGTCGGGGATGCCGCACGGCTCCGCGTCGCGGTAGAGCAGCGAGTAGTGGGGGCAGGCCAGGTAGAGATCGTGCACCGAGCAGACCACCGGACCGTCGAACTCGCGCAGCACCTGCAGGGGGGCGAGCGACTGGCCCTTGATGTTGTGGATGTGCACCGCGTCCACGTCGAACAGGTCGAGGGCCATGGCCAGGGCCTCGGCTGCGCCCGCGTCGTGGAGCGCGGTCACGGCGCGGACGGTACCCGGCAGGAGGAAGTCGACGACGGTCGGCTCGAGGCCGCCGCGCTGCCACCGCGTGGTCAGGACGAACCCGGCTTCGACGGGATACAGGACGGAGAAGTCGTGGTCGTCGCCGAGCGCGTCGAGGAGGGCCAGGAGGTGCTTCTCGGTTCCCCCGGCATCGACCGGCGGGCCGTGCAGCAGCTGCAGCACGTGCGGTCGATCGTGGTCGCGGTCGACCAGGCCGAGCTCGAGGGCGGCGAACGACACGGTCAGCGGACCGTCGGCCTGTTCACGGCGGTTCGCCTCGCGGAAGAACAGGAAGCGCTTGTGCAGGAGCCTCGAGGCCACGCGCATGCGCTCGTCGCGCTCCTCGGCGAACGACACGCCGCCGCGGTGGTAGACGAACGTGGAGTCCTCGACCAGATGGCGCATCCCCAGGCGGGTGGCCCGCAGGCAGAAGTCGACCTCCTCGCCGTAGCCGCGGCCGAAGGCCTCCTCGTCGAAGCCGCCGCACAGGTCGAGCGCGTCGCGGGTCACGTACATGCAGAAGCCGACCCCGGTGATGACGTCGGGCCGCACCCCGGCGCCGAAACGGCTCACGAACGCGCCGCACTCGTCGATGCGCGGTCGGTCGCTGTCGAGGTCGAAGGCGTTGATGATCGACCGGGGCAGGGTGCAGATCGACCCCGAGTTCGTGAGGGGGGTCACGGTGGCCACGTCGTCGGCCGCGGCCGCGTCCACGAGCCGGTCGAGCCAGCCCTCGGTGACGATGGTGTCGGCGTTGAGCACGACCACGTCGCCCTCGGTGGCGTCGAACCCGAGGTTCACCGAGCCCACGAACCCACGGTTCTGCCGGTTGCGGACGACGGCGACGGGGAACCCGAGGTCGCTCGCGGCGGTCCGGTCGACCAGGTCGCTGACGTCGGGTTCGGGCGACGCGTCGTCGACGATCAGCAGCTCGAACGGCGTCTCACAGGATGTGGCGTGGCGCGCCACGCTGTCGATGCACCGGCGGACGTCATCGAGCCCGGCGTACACCGGGAGGATGATCGAGACCGGCTTCACCGGGCCTGCCCCCGACCGAGCCAGCCGAGCAACCGCGCGATCACCAGGTCGGTGGCTTCGTCGCGCTCGAGCCCGTCTGCGGTGTCCCGGGCCCACGCCGAACGGGCCGCCCGGTCGTCACCGTCCAGGAGGTGGCGCAGGGGGGCGGACCACGCGTCCGGCGACGTCGGGTCGTGCACGACGAGTCGGGGATCGGCCAGACCACCGACGGCCCCAGCCGCTCCGGCCGCGAGCAGCGTGGGGACCCCGCAATGGGCCGCTTCGAGCAGCGGAGGCGACGGGGGCAGGGTTCCGTCGGGAGCGGTCAGGACGTGGACGGTCCATCGAGCCTGCTCGCCGGGATCGGGCCGACCGGCCAGCAGGCGCACCTGCGGATGGTCGACGAGGGGCGCCGGGAGCGACCCGTCGGCCGCGACGAGCCGGACGATCTCGACCTCGAGGTTCGGGCGTTCGTCGAGCAGCTCGACCAGGCCGGAGGCCAACGCTCCCGTGACGAGGTCATCGGTGGTGGTGGTGGTGGTGCCTCCGTCGCCGCCCAGGGACCAGCCGATCACCCCGCTGCTCGACGCCATGGGAGCTTCGCCCGCGGCGCGCAACGCGTCCTGCCGAGCCGACGGCGTCATCACCGGGATGAGCTGGGTGCGGACCCCTCGCGCCCGGAGCTGGTCGACGACCACCGGGTCGGCGGCCACGGCCCGAGATCCGGGACCGAGGTCGGGGAGCTGTTCGAGGTCGTCACCGGGCTCGACGACCAGGACGCGGTCGCCCGTCGCCTCGCCCGCCGGGTCGGCGGACCGGCGGACGTCGTGGCCGGCCCGCGCCATGCGGTCGGCGAGACCGTCGAGCAGGGGCCCCGTACCGGTCGCCGTCTCGGGCCGGAGCAGGGTGATCGTCCGTATCGGGGGCGGGTCGATGGGCCGGTGGATCGACTGGCCCAGCTCGACGGGGGTGGCGGACTCAGCGGCATGATCGATGAAGTGATCGATGGCCCGGTCGACGGGGGGTGCCGGCTGGGGACCCGCGGCCAGGCGGTTCACCAGCTGGGCGAGGGCCGCGGCACCGATCGTCGGTCTCACCCGGGCCCGCAGTCGGGTCGGGTGCCGGCCGATCTGCCACGAGATCAACTCGATGTCCTCGTCGAGCTCCCGGTCCACCTCGTCGTCGGGCAGGGGCCTGGTCATGTCGACGAGCACGGTGCCCCGCCGGGTGCACCAAGCGGGCGCCTGGGCGAGGGCGGACTCGTCGAGCGCCACGATCACGTCGGGGGCCAGGGCAGCGACGGTGGCTGCGTTCGGCGCGCACGGTCGCTGCCGTCGTCGGCCGGCGACCGGACCGTGCGTCGCGAGGCGGGGCTCGACATCGACGTCGAGCAGGTCGTCGACCAGCAGCTCGACCTGCTCCAGCCGGTCGGGTGCGATCGGGCCGGTGCCGGTGGCCAGGAACAGCACCACGGGGCGCCACGGGAACGGGCTGCGGGCCTCGTCGCCGGCCGGGAGGTCCTCGGCCGGCTCGACCCGGTGGCGGTGCACGACGGCGCCGGGATCGGTGCGCACGAGACCGGCCGGGAGGGTGACGGTGTCCGCCGCGACGGTGGCCTCCAGGCCGTCCCGCAACAGGACCGCACCGGTGACCAGCTGTGCAACCGGTTCGGCGTCGCTGGCCTCGCCGAACGGCTCGAGAGAGCGCCACTCGGCGTGCGTTCGGGTGCTCGATCCGACCGGCAGCTCGGCGACCGGGCCGACGATGCCGATCACCTCCCCTGGAGCCGCCTCGAGCTGGCGGACCAGGCGATCGACGGTGACCGGGTCGATGACGAGGTCGGTCGGCAGGTGCAGCACGCCCGAACCATACGGGCCGTGCTGGTCGCTCACCGAGGTTCCCTGGCCTGCAGGGCGGCCTCGAGCGCCCGCACCTTCTCGTTGCGCCGCTTCAGCTGCTCCTTGAACGACACGGCCTCGGCCCGGGCGGCGGCCAGCGCATCGCCGTCCGCCGCCGGTCGCAGCCATCCCTGGCCGATCGCGTCGGTGAGGGTGGGCGACAGCGCGGTCAGGTCCGGGCTGCCGTCGTTCCACACCGTGAGCGCCAGTTCCATGACCGGGTTGTCGTCGGGTCGCTCCGCGGCCGCCCGGTGGTGGTGCAGGTCGGGGTCGACGTGAGCGGCAATGGCGCCCCGAACCTCGAGGGTGGGCGTCGGTAGCTCGAGGTGCGAGGTGATCTGGGCCAGGGTGCCGTCGAGGTCGTCGAAGAGCTGCCGGTGGGTGAGCAGCAGGTGTCCGGGGTCCGCGGTGGTGGCCGCGAACAGGTAGCGCATCCACAGCACGGCAGCCTGCGCGGGGCGGATCTCGTTGCGGGTGGCCAGCGAGCCGGCCACCTCCCGCGGGTCGCGCACCACGACGACGGTGGTGTCGATGTCGATGACGGTGCGCCAGAACGGGAGGAGCAGCGAGGCCCGAGGGTCCTTGAACCCGATCCATCGGGCGCCGCCCGCCGAGGGGGCGTCCGGTGTGAAGTCGACGTCGAGGATCTGGCGGGCCCGGTCCCGGTGCGGGGCCAGATCGGGATCGGCCTCCCAGCCCGGGGCCAGCACCGGCGGGTGGTCCCAGGCGCCGCCGAGGGCAGCCAGCAGCTCGTCGTCGAACTCCTGGATCGACTTGTTCTCCCAGTAGCCGGCGGGGTTGTCCGGACCGGGAGGCAGCAGCCCGTCGGGGGAGCCGAGCGACACCCCGAGGAGCGAGAGCATGCGGGCCGCGAGCGAGGTCCCGCTGCGGTGCATGCCGATGAGGCACATGCAGGACCGGCCCGGTCCCGGGCTCCACGTGGAGGTGGGAGATCCGGTCATCCGCTCCCGCTGTCGATCATCGGGAGAAGCCCTTGCGTGAGCAGTATCGCCTTGGCGGCATCGGTGTTCAGCCAGGTCTCGAACTCCGCTGCGGTGGTGCTGGTGGTGAACCGGAGCATGTGGTAGTCGATCAGCCCCGACGAGGGCGGGTCGAGCGGCTCCACGTCGAGCTGGGCGCCGAGCGGGGCCGAGCTCGTGCGGTAGACGAGGGCGGCATCGAGCGTGCCGGCCACGATGGATCTGGCCAACGCGTCGCCGTCGGCGGCCCGCGTGGAGGGAGTCGCATCGACCTTCTGGTTCACGAGGTACTTGCCGGCCACCGACCCGCACTGGGTGTCGCGCTGGCACAGACCGGTGAGGGCACCGGGATAGGGACCGCCGTCCGGTCCGAACACAGTGATGCTGTGGATGCCCTTGGGGTTGGCCTTGCGCACCACGAACTGCAGCACGTTGTTCCCGACGTCGATCGGCGGGCCCTGGGTTCGGGCGTCGCCCGCATAGGTGTCGACGATCCGCGCCAGGTCGATCCAGATGCTGGGCACGGCTCCTCGGTCGACGCGCCTTGCCAGCGCGTTCGAATTGTCCGACTCGTGGACGAACGCCACGTCGGGGTGGTCCTGTCCGAAGGCCAGGGCCAGCGCCTTCATCGCGGCGAGCAGTTCGGGGGGTTGGAACACCGTGACGACCCGAGGGTCGGTGGCGGCTTCCGCCTGATCCTTCTCGGCTGCCGTGTGGGCATCGCTGCACCCGGCGAGCAGACCGGTCAACACGACCAACGTCACCAGCACGCGTGGCGCTCGGGCCGGGCGGGTTCGGCGGGGCCGATCGGACAGGGTGTGGGTCATCTGGGGGGGGCGTCGAGACCGTACCTGGTCAGCGCGTCGAGCAGCTGCCGGGCCCGGTGATCGAAGGTGTGGTTCTCGAGCACCACGTCCCGCCCACGATTTGCACGCCGACGGGCTGCGATCGGGTCGTCGAGTGCAGCTTCGACCACTCGGCGCAGTTCTTCCGCGTTACGGTACATCCCCACGGCATCGCCGAAGAGCGACTCCACCTCGGGCATGTGGTCGGAGATGATCGGGGTGCCGCAGGCGAGGGCGTCGAAGATGCGGTTCGACACGAACCCCCAGGCCCGCATGGTGTCCCAGTGGTCGTTGAGCAGCACGCCGACCGACGAGTACACGGTGGCCAGCTGGTCGTTCGGGACGAAGTCGGAGACGATCAGGTCGGCGTCGACGAACTCCTGCCACCCGGTGCCGTAGATGGCCGGCCGCAGCCCGGCCGCCAGCGCGTTGGCCACCGAGGGGCGGAACACGTGACGGGTCATGGCCACCACCGCCACGGCGTGCGCGTGCTCGGGGTCGGGCGGGTGGGGGTGGAAGCGGCGCGGGTCGGTGGCCTGCAGCAGCACCTCGACCGGGGTGGTGGTGCGCTGGCGGAGATCGGCCGCGAACCGTTCGGACGCCACCATCACGAGGTCGGCGTCGTCGCACTCCTGGATGTCGAGCGACTCGGGGTGGCTGATCACCCAGAGCACGTGGCGCTGGCCCGGCGTGCGCTGCACCGGCGCCAGGCCACGGAAGACGATGTGGATGTCGCAGGACCGGCCGGCCGGGTCGTCGGCCTGGTCGGCGGTCTGGAGGTGCACGGAGTGGCCGATGCGACGCAACGACTTGGCCAGCGCCGTGGCCAGGTGCCAGTCGCCCCACTGCGCGGCTGCCCGGGCGGACGGCGCGGCCACGGTCAGCGCGATGCGCAGGTGCTCGGTGACGCGGTCGCCACGCGCCAGCTGCAGCAGCGTCGGGCCTTGGCGATCGACGACCGAGCGCCAGGCCGCGCTCTCGGGATCGATGGGACGGGCCAGCGCCCGTACCGAGGTCACCGGCCGATGATCGGCGACCACCGAGGCCGGCACGGCCACGACCCGTCCTCCCCCGGCCCGGAGCCGTCCGCACAGGTCGACGACGGCAGCATCGAAGTCGTCGATCGGGGCCAGGCCACCGGCCTCGACGTAGGCCCGGCGGTCGACGATCAGGCAGGCCCCCGAGCCGGCCGCGACCTCGACCACGGGTCGGTCGGGGTGGGGGCGGGAGCCGGCCTCGCGGGCTCGCACCACCGGACCGGCGGACTCGGTGGCCAGGATGTCGAGTCCGAGCTCGCGGACGCGCAGGTCGTGGGGCGTGGCTTCCTTCAGGGTGTGCTCCGGGTGGACGAGCATCGGCGTGGCCGCGATCACGTCGCCTTCGATGGTGGTCGCCAACCGGGCCAACCAGTGCTCATCGAGCGGCTGGCTGGACGGCGAGAGGAAGCACAGCAGGCGGCCGGTGGCCTTCGAAGCCCCGGTGGCCGCGGCGGTGGTGAGGGTCTTGTAGTCGCTGCGCACGACGACGGCGGGCACGTGCGGTGGGGGACTGGCCGCCCGACCGCTGAGCACCACCACCAGCTCGCAGTCGGTGACGCCCGCAGACGGAGGCACGTCGGTCATCGGCTTGTCGGTCACCACGATGATCGAGATGCGCCGCTCGACGACGGGCGCCTCGGGCAGCTCGGCGATGGCGGCGGCCAGCTCGGAGCGGCGGCGGCCAAGGGACCGGCGTCCGGGGAGCGACGTGGCGATCAGCTCGGCTCGCGACAGGCGGCGGGTGACGCGCCGCTGGCGGACCGTGACCTCCTGGTCGAGCCGCCGCCCGTGCTCGTCGATGACGAGGGCGATGCGCACGAGCTTGCGGCGCAGGATCTCCTTCTGCTGGCGGCTGAGCCGGCGCAGGTGATCGGCGTTGGCCCGCTCGTTCTCGAGTGCGGCCCGCAGGCTGGCATCGCTGGTCTCGGGGTCGCGGGGGTTGTCCTCGCTCGGGGCGGCGTCGATGAGGTCGGCGCTGCTCACCCGCAGGAAGTGGCGGCAACCGACCTCGGCCGCGTCGACCGCCAGCCAGGTGGCCTGGTCGACCGGGAGGGCGGGCCACTCGATCGGTCGGTCGTCGACGACCGCGTGGCTGGGTGGCGTGACGTGGACGACCACGTCGGGATGGTATTCGTCGAGGACCGCCCGCAAACCGGGGCGGTCGTCGATGTCGACCATGATCAGCTCGGCGCCGTCGCTCACCGACGCATCGATGCGGTTCAACGAGGCGCGGTCGTCGGCGAGCAGCAGCCGGGCCGGTCGGTGCCGCACGGCCTCGAGCGCGAACTGGCGCCCCATGGGTCTGCCGGCGCCGATGATCAGCACCGTCGCGCCCTCGAGCTCGATCGGCCGACCGGCCGCCTCGGCCCCCGACGCCGAACGGGGGCCCTGCTCAGCCATCGGCGGGCTCACGCACCAGACATGACGTCATCAGGCCGAACCCCTCTCCACTCTCGTCCCCTGGTCCACTCTCGTCCCCTGGCCGTGCCACGGCTGGATCATCCTTGTCATGCTCGCGCAACGTGTCAATCGCCACGGCCGCCGGTCCCGGACCCAGGGCAAACGCGGCTACCGTGACGAGTTCGATGTCCTCCACCTTTCATGACAACCGAGTGGTTTCCGTGTACGAGCCCACGGTCACCGGGCTGCCGCCGTTGCGGCGCTACTTCGCCAGCGTGTGGGAGCGCCGACCGTTCATCTGGCACCTGGCTCGCACCGACATGAAGTCGCAGCACTACGACACGGTGCTGGGCTTCGTCTGGCTGATCGCCGACCCGCTCCTGCTGGCGGGCACCTTCTACCTGATCCGTGCCGTGTTCAAGTCCGGCGGGTCGGCCGAGCAGAACCGCTATCTCATCGCCCACCTGATCATGGGCGTGTCGTTCTTCTACTTCGTCCGCGACGTGCTCCTGGGTGCCGCGCAGTCGATCCAGAAGAACCGGCAGATGGTGCTCAACACCGGTGCCCCGCGGGGCGTGTTCCCGGTGGTCGCCCTGGCCCGGGCCAGCTTCGACCTGGTGCCGGCGCTCGTCGTCTACTTCTTGGTGCACGCCGTGATGCGCCAGCCGTGGGGCACGTCGCTGGTGCTGCTGCCGTTCGCCACGCTGCTGCTGGCCATGTTCAGCCTCGGCGTCGGCCTGCTGCTGGCGCCCGGCCGTCGTGTTCGTGCCCGACGTCGGTGCCCTGCTGCCCTACATCGTGCGCATCTGGATGTACGTCACGCCGGTGATGTACGCCGCCTCGGAGATCCCGGCGGGGGTGCGTCCGGTGCTGTCGCTCAACCCGCTCTTCCCGTTCTTCGCCATGATCGAGAGCATCATCCAGGGTCGGGCCCCGTCCGCGAGCGACGTCACGGCGTCGGCGATGTGGGCCTTCGGCGCACTGCTCGTGGGCACCATCGTGTTCCTCCTGCGAGAGCGCGACTATGCCGTACGGCTCTGAGCTGGGGCTGCTCGAGGAGGACTTCCCCGAGCCGCTGCACGCCCGACAGCCGGCCGGCCCGGGCCGGTCGATGCCGGTCGGGTGGTACGACCTCGACCCGGCGGTGCGGGTCGAGGGGCTGTGGATCCGCTACAAGACCACGGCCGAGAAGTCCCAGAGCGTGCAGAGCCGGCTGAGCTCGCTGCGGGACAAGTCCAAGAAGGCCCAGTACGTCGAGGCCCTCCGTGGCATCAGCTTCGACGTGCCGGTGGGGTCGGTGTACGGCGTGATCGGCCACAACGGCGCCGGCAAGTCCACGCTGTTCCGCACCATCGCCGGCATCCTGCCACCCACCGCCGGGCGAGTGACGGTCAACGGGCGGGTCACGCCGCTGCTGTCGCTCGGCGTGGGCTTCAACCCGAACCTCACCGGCCGGGAGAACATCCTGATGGGCGGGCTGGCCACCGGCCTGCAGCCCGACGAGATCCTCGAGCACTACGACGACGTCGTGGCCTTCGCCGAGCTCGGACCGGCGCTCGAGTACCCGATGAAGACCTACTCCTCGGGCATGTTCGCCCGGCTGGGCTTCGCCGTGGCCTCACACCTCGATCCCGACATCCTGCTGATCGACGAGGCCCTCTCGGCCGGCGACGCCCGCTTCAAGAAGCGGTGCATGGACAAGCTCGTCGATCTCTGCGGCCACGACTGCACCGTGATGATCATCTCCCACGGCCTCAGCCTGATCAGCCTCCTCGCCGAGCGGTGCGTGTGGCTCGAGCGGGGCCAGGTGCGCCTCGAGGGTCCCGCCGACGACGATCGTCAATGCGTACCTCACCAGCGAGGACATGGGCGACGCCATCGGGGCCGAGGCGGCCTCGGCCATGGAGGACATGTAGCCCTACTTGCCGCTCGGCGGTGGTGGGGGTCGTGGCGCCGGGCACGTTGATGAGGCGGCACCGCCGTTGGTGCCGTTGCCGCCCAGGATCACGGTGCTGTTGTTCGGCGAGTTGGCGATGTCGCGCAGCGCCTGGATGTAGCTGTACTCCAGGATCTCTGAGGTCAGCGGGGGAGCGGCGCAGCGGTCGTTCGGGTTGGGCGTGACCACCTGGACCGTCGCGCCGTCGCGCACCTCGGTGGTGCTGGTGCCGCCGCAGGCCAGGATCTGCTGGGCGTCGGAGGTGGCCTGGGCCTGGGTCCGGGTGATGTCGGCGAGCGACCAGGGCGGCGGCGTAGTTGAACTTCTGCTGCTTGATGTTCTGCTGGGCCGACACGGCGTTGTTGATGGCCTGCTGCACGTCGTCGCTGAGCTTGACCTCACGGAGCTGGAAGTCCTGCAGCTCGATGCCGACCGGCTCGATCTTGCCCGTGATGCAGCTCTCGATGGCGTCGGAGACGTCCTTCCACGCGGTGGTCGCGGCCGCCGACCATGTCGTACCCGGTGAACTCCAGGCGGATGCAGCTGCGGGCCGACGGCTTGACGAGCTTGTTCTGGTAGTCCGCGCCGACGGCGCGGTAGACGTCGGTGGCCTGGTCGGCGTCGAGGCGGTAGAGCAGCGTGGCGTCCACCATGGCGAAGGCGCCGTCCTGGCCCTCGACCCGCACCGGGTCGTCGGTGCCGTTGAGCTTCTGGGCCGTCATCGTGTAGTTCTGCGTCTGCACGGACATGTTGCTGACCTGGGTGATCGGCCACGGCAGCGGTGACGTGCAGGCCCTCGCCGAGCTGGGTCTGGGCGTTGCCCGACGGTGACCGGGACGGTCACGTAGCCGGCCGAGGTCACGTGCACCATCGAGATCACCAGGAGCACGACGGCCACGCCGCCGACGATGCCGGCGAAGCGGCCCAGGTGACGGTCGCCGGGCGAGCCGTCCTCGTTGACCCCCCGCTTGATGCCGAGCGCCACGAACACGGTCGAGAACAGGCGTCCGATCGGGCTGAACAGGCTGCGCTTCTTGGGGGTTGCCGGGGCGATGGGCTCGTCCACGATGCCTCTCCAGGTGACAGTGGCCCGGGTGCGGGCGTCGGCGCCCTCGTCGACGGGCGGCGTGGGGGGCAGGTCGGGGGCGGTGGGATCGTCTCGATCGGCCATCGAGAGCACCCTAGTCGGGCCTCCCGAGGCGGAATCGTCACCCGCCTCGCCAGGACACGACCCGGGCCGGTGCGCCGGCCACCACCGCGTTCGAGGGGACGTCGTCGCGCACGATCGACCCGGCTGCGACCACCGCACCGGTGCCGATGGTGACCCCGGGGAGCACCACCACGTTGGCGCCGATCCAGACGTCGTCTCCCACGACGATGGGTGCCCCACGCAGTCCCTGGTCACGGATGTGACGGTCGGGATCGGCCCACTCGTGGTTGTTCGACACCAGCAGGACACCCGGTCCGAGCAGCACGTCGTCGCCCAGGGTGATCGTCTCGGTGCAGGTGAGCTGGCACCCGCGGCCGATGGAGACCTGGCGGCCGCACGTCAGGCGCCAGGGCATGCGGATGTGGGTGTGGGCCTCCACGTCGAGGGCGCCGGCGCTGGTCACGAAGGGGCGGTAGCAGGCCGACCGCACCAGTCGGCCGACCCGCCCCGGCAGCCAGCCGAGCAGGCCCTCGAGCCAGAACCACAGCTCTTCGCGCACGACCTCGCTGCCGCGGCGGCCACCGCTGCGGCGGAAGACCTGCGGTCCGGTCCCCCGGTGCGCGGGCTCCCTCGCATCAGGGTTCGAGCGGGGGCTCACGGCGCCTCGGCAGCGAAGATCTCGAAGACCCGTTGCCACATCGTGTCGAGCCGTCCCTGCAGCACATCGGCTCGTTCGACGAGCTCCTTCGAGATGCCGGGGAGGTCGTCGAGCACCTTGCCGGTGATGGCGGCGGCGCCTTCGGGATCGGCCCCGGCGGAGTCGATCGGGGCGGACATCCACGAGACCTCGAACTCGCTGAGCAGGTCGTCGTACTTGCTGGCCCAGCCCACCGCGATGGCCGGGACGCCGTTGGCGAACGCGGCGACGAGGCCGTGGTAGCGCGACGAGATCACGATCCGCGCGTCGCGCACCACATTGACCATCTCCGGGGCGCTGCGCACCTCGAGCACGCGTGCTCCGGGGACCTTGGCCGCCACCGCGGCGCACAGGAGGTCGTCGCTGCCCTGGGCATGGGCGGCCACCAGCACGTCGAGCCCGTCGGCCGCGCAACGCGCCGCCGCCTTCTCGAGCACGCGGACGTAGGCATCCTCGGTGACCGCCAGCTTGCGCAGGACCTGCCGGTTGGGCAGGACGAGGGCATACGGGCGGTCCGCCCGGTGGGCGCCGCGGCCGGGGCTCAGCGCCGCGATCGTCCGGGCGGACTCGATGGCCAGGTCCGGCGCCCGCTGGATCTCGCAGCTGGAGCCGATCTCGCGGACCGTGTCCTCGGAGTGGTTGTCGCGGGCCACCACCAGGCGCACGTGGGCCAGGGCGCGACGCATCTCCTCCTGGTCCTGGTCACGGACGAACGGCCCGATCGACTGCGGCAGCAGGACCAGCGGCAGCCCCTGGGCGTCCCATCGCCTGGCCCAGTCGCCGAGTCGGCGCACCGAACGGATGCCGAACGGATCGCCGTAGATGTACCCGGAGATGTCGACGACCCCACCGATGGGAACCGGGCCGTGGGAGTTCACCGCCCACTTCGAGGTGGGGGTGAACACGGGGGCCGATCCGCGGTGCAGCATCGGATTGCCGCCGATCTCGGACCACAGCCACACGGCCGACCCGGGCGGCGCCTCCTGGTCGCGCACCGCCACCTGGCGCAACGGCACGGCGACGAAGGCCGGGGCCAGCCGGTGCCGCACGGCGAGGGCCATCAGGTGCGATCCGTAGTTGCGGCGGTCGTAGCCCCGCAGGCCCACGTTGACGAGGGTCATACCTGGGGGGCTCGGTACTCTCGGATCAGGGGCAGGTCCTTCTTCACGGACCGGGGGACGCCGCCCTCGTCCGATGCGTAGCCCACCGAGATCAGCACGATGATCTGCTCGTGCTCGGGCAGACCGAGCAGCTCGCGAGCCTCGTCGTCGATCTCGGGCAGGTCGGGCCAGTTGATGATGCAGGTGGCCAGGCCGAGCGACTCGCAGGCCAGAACGAAGCTCATCGCCACCAGCCCGCCATCGATGTAGATGACATGGCGGTCACGGATGTCGGAGAACGCCGACAGGTCACCGACCAGGGCGATGCAGCACGGGAACTGCTGGCTGAAGCCGGTCGTGCCGAAGGCGATGCCCCCGAGGTGCTGCGCGTCGGCCGGCTCGTCCGCGATGACGAAGCGGTAGGGCTGTCGGTTGCAGGCACTCGGAGCCTGGGCGGCGGCGACCAGCGCCTGGTCGAGCACCTCCCGGGAGACCGGGGTGGGCTCGTACCAACGGACGCTGCGGCGTCGGAGGAACAGCTGGTGCAGGTCGTCGTAGCCGACCGTCAGCGGCGGTCGATCGGCGGCCGGGAACGGTGCGAACCCTTCGAGCTGCTCGGAGGTGATGTCGCGCTTGAGCGCCAGGAAGTCGTGTCGCGCCTCGAGCAGGGCGATGTCACGGGAGTAGTCGACCACGTCGAAGTAGTCCGACAGGACGGCCATGGCCCAGTGGTAGAGGTCGGGATCGGTCTTGCGCCAGTAGGTCGGGTCGGCGGCGAGGGCGGCCACCACCTGCGGGGCGTAGTCGGCGGCGAACACGTCGCGGCGGGGCGAGGAGATCAGCCCCTTCTCCAGTCGGTGGACCTGGCGACGCAGCGAGTAGTAGCTCAGCCGCGACTGGGACTCGGCCAGGGCGGTGGTGCGGTTGGCGACCAGACCGGCGATCACGCCCCGGCTCTCCCGGCTGAACGACGTGGCGAGCGTGGCCAGGTACAGGCGCCGGGCCAGGGGGTAGCGGCTCAGGAGGTCGCGCAGCCGCCCCGAGCGCAGCAGGATCCGCTCCAGGTTCTTCAAGGCATGGCGACCGCGCACGGAGCTAGCTCTCTCTCACTTCGACCGGGTGGGGATCGGAGGGCGTCCCCAGGGGGGTCCTCCGCACGAGTGACCAGAGTAGTTGGCGACCGGACCGACTCATTGCGAGGGCCACGACCGAACTGGCGACGGTGGCGGCGAGCGTGGTGAGCGCGGCGCTCGACGCCGACGGGTGGCTGTGGATCAGGAGATAGCCGCCCACCACCGCGACGGCGGCGCCGAGGCCCTGGCTGCCGACGCTCAGCCAGTAGTGCTCCTGCAGCACCAGCCACTTGCTCATGAACGCACGGAAGAAGATGAAGGGAAGCGCCAGTGCGTAGATCTGCATCGCCGGCACCGCGTCATCGAACTCGGAGCCGTAGACCTTGCCGATGATGAGCGGGGCCGCGATCACCAGCACGGCGGCCACGGCCAGGCCGCAGGCGGTGAGCCCGCCGAACCCGGCCTTCAGGAAGCGTTGGAAGCGCCGGGGCCCACCGGTGCGGGACGAGACGAGCCGGGGGAACAGGGTGGCGGCCAGCGCGTTGGACAGCACGAACCACAGCTCGACCGGCTCGCTCGCCGCGCCCCAGAGGCCGACGGTGGCCGCGCCGCGAACGCGGCCAGCAGGAGGGCGGGGATGCGGAACGACACGGCGCTGAACATGGCGGCCACGTTCAGGCGGATCGATCGGCTGAGCAGCGAGATGCCGTAGGCCAGGTCGAGGTGCCAGCGGCTGAATCGGAGTCCTCCGGTGACCCGGTGCACGACGTAGTAGGCGATGCCGAACAGCGGCTGCTCGAGGCAGAGCCCCCACAGGATACGCGTTGCCGGTGGCACCGGAGAGCAGCAGGGAGCCCTGCACGAGTGCGATCACCGCGATGGCCGAGGTGCGGGCGATCGCCGACCGCTTGGCCTCGAGTTGGGACTGGAAGTAGTAGTCGAGCACCGCGAAGCAGCTCAGGGTGTTGAGCACCCCGGCCAGCACGGCGAACCACACCAGGCCCGGGTAGTCGCGGCCCGAGAAGTGAGCGAGCGCCGCCAGCACGGGGATGCCGATCAGGCAGGTCAGGAAGCGCAGGGCGGCGGCGGTGCCGAGGATGCGGTCGAGCGTCTGCTCCTTGGTCAGCACCGCTCGGCTGATCAGGTGGTTGAGCCCGGCGTCGGTGAACGGGATCACGAGCGTGATCAGGGCGAAGAGCACCGCGTAGGGGGCATAGCCGGCCGGCCCCAGCCGACGGGCGATCAGGGCGCCGATCATGAACTCGATGACGAACCGCACGCCGTACTCGCCCAGCAGCCAGGCCAGGTTGCCGGTCTCCTTGAGCCGCAGGAGCGTTCGGGCCCGCGCCGGGAGCGTCACGGCTGCAGCAGAGGGGTCAGCATCGGCAGGTCAACTACTCTCACGGCCGCGGCTCGTGGGCAAGACGATGCCGGAAACCGTACCAAGGGGACGTGTTGCCAGCCGGAGACCAGGTGCTCAGCGTCATCACCAGACTGGGACGGGGAGGCTCGGAGCGTCGGCTGTACGACGTGCTGGCTGCGGTCCCGGCGGTCCACACCGTGGTGATCGGGGGCGACTCCGACCCGGAGGTCGCGTCGGCGCTGGCAGCCCGGCACGAGGTGCTCCGCTGCGAGTCGCTCGGGCGCGAGGTCGTGCCTGCCGACGACGCACGGGCACTGGCCCACCTCGTGCGGCTGCTGCGCGGCCGACGGTTCGACGCGGTGCACACCCACCAGTCGAAGGCCGGACTGCTGGGCCGGGTCGCGGCCCGCCTGGCCGGCGTCGGTGTCGTCTACCACTCGTCGTCGATGGCGAGCTTCGGGCCGGGCTACGGCCGGGCCGAGAGCGCGGTGTTCGCGGTGGCCGAACGGGTCACCGCGCCGATGGTCACCCGGTTCTTCGTGGTCGGTGACGACCTGGCCGGCCGGATGCGGGCCAACGGCGTGCGCCCGAGCCGCATCGACGTCGTTCGGTCGAGCCTCGAGCTCGCTCCGTTCGCGAGGCGCGAGGACCAGGCGGACGGGGGCCGGGCCGACGCCCGGCGGCGGCTCGGAATCGACCCGGACCATCCCGTGGTGGTCTTCGTCGGCAGCCTCGACCAGCGAAAGAACGTGCCGCTGCTGCCCGATGCGGTCGCGACGGCAACCGATGGGGGCCCGGTGACCCTGCTGATGGCCGGGACGGGCCCGCTGGCCGAGCAGATGCAGCAGGAAGCGGGCCGGCGCACCGACTGCGGTCGATGTCCGACTGCTGGGCCACGTCAGCGATGTCGCCGCCGTCATGCGGGCCGCGGACGTGCTGGCCCTGCCGAGCTCGGCTGAGGGACTTCCCCAGGTGCTGGTGCAGGCCGCCCGGGGCGGACTGCCGTTCGTGGCCTTCGACGTCGACGGGGTGGCGGAGCTGCTGGCCCTCGGTGCCGCCGGCCGGTCGGTGCCGCTCGGCGACCGTGAGGGGTTCGCCGCGGCCCTCCGCGACGAACTGGCGATCCGCGCCGGGGTGGGCCGCGACCGGGAGGGTCGGGGCGTCGACCCGACCGTGTGGGCCCAGTGGGAACCAGCGGTGGTGGCCGATCACTACCGACGCAGCTACCAGATCGGCCTGGGTTCCGACTGAGCGGCGGGCTGTCGCCGGCGGTGCCAGTCCAGCTGCTGGGCCAGACCGTCGCGGAGGTCGACCTGGGGTGACCAGTCGAGCCAGGCGCGGGCCCGGTCGGTGGAACCACCGGTGCGGGTCACGTCGCCCGACTGCTCGGGGCGGTGGTCGATGGGGACCGGCCGGCCGGCCAGCTCCTCGACGGTGGCGATCACCTCGGCCAGGCTGACGCTGGTGCCTCCGGCGACGTTGAGCACCTCCCCGGGGGCGACGACGGCCTCGGGCGCGTCGGCAGCGGCCAGGTTGGCGGCCACGACGTCGGTCACGTACGTGAAGTCGCGGATCTGGGAGCCGTCGCCGTACTGGGGGAACGGCTCACCGGTGATCACCGAGTCGCAGAGGCGGTGGAACGCCATGTCCGGCCGCTGCCGGGGGCCGTAGACGGTGAAGTACCGCAGCGACAGGGTCGGCACCTTCCAGGTGGCGGCGTACAGGGAGCAGAGGTGCTCCCCGGCCAGCTTGGTGACCCCGTAGGGGCTCCGGGGCCGGGGCAGGTCGAGCTCGGTGGTCGGGTAGCGCTCGGCCTCGCCGTAGATCGACGAGCTCGACGCATAGACGAACCGCTGCAGCGGCACGTCGCGGCAGGCTTCGAGCAGCCGCTGGGTGGCCCGGATGTTGTTGAACTCGTAGGCGCCGAAGCCGTCGCCCCACGAAAGGCGCACACCCGGCTGGCCGGCCTGGTGGAAGACCACGTCGATATCGGCCACGAGCGGGGCCAGGTCGCCGTCACCGAGGTCGGTCGTGTGCACGTCGGCCCGACGGTCGAGGGCCTGCAGGTTGGCCTTCTTCTGCTCGAGGTCGTAGTACGGCGTCAGGCAGTCGACGACGCGGACGTCGTCGCCGCGGGCGAGGAGGGCCTCGGCCAAATGCGACCCGATGAACCCGGCGCCGCCGGTGACGAGGGCTCGCATCGGCCCTGGTGTCAGTGGGCGCCGTGCGCGGTGAGCACGGCGGGGATGGTGCGAACGAGGATCTTGAGATCCCACAGGAGCGACCAGTTCGTGGCGTAGAGCTCGTCCAGCGTGGTGCGGTTCTTGTGCACGACGTGGCTGCGACCCGACACCTGCCAGAGACCGGTGAGGCCCGGCTTGCAGGCGAGGTAGTACTCCGGGTGTCGGTGGTAGAGGGCAGTGAGCTCGTCGGGGACCACCGGTCGGGGGCCCACCGCGCTCATCGTGCCCCGCAGCACGCAGAGGGCCTGGGGTAGCTCGTCGAGGCTGGTCTTGCGCAGGAAGCGACCGACCCGGGTGATGCGGGGGTCGAGGCGGGACGGGACCTTGAAGCCGTTCCTGAGGTAGGCCTCGAACAGCTCGGGGTCGGCCCGCAGGCGGGCCTCGGCGTCGATGCGCATCGAGCGGAACTTGTAGACCGTGATGGTGCGCCCGTCGCGGCCCACCCGCTGCTGCTTGAAGAGGATGGGGCCCGGCGAGGTCAGCTTGAGCGCCAGGGTCACGATGGGGAGGAGCACGACGAACAGCGCGGTGATGGGGATGGCCATGAGCAGGTCGAGGGTCCGCTTGGCGAAGCGAGCGGTGCGGCGCTCGATGCCCAGCTCCGGGGCTGTCGATGCCGACGCAGCGTGGTCACGCTCGTCGGACATGACGATCACCGGTTCATCTGATGTCGATCCGGTGACGAAACCGATCGAGGGGAGTACCGCGTCGGTCGTTCCGAACCCGCGATGGCGACCGGACGCGATGCGCCGGTTCGTCCATGCTCGTCTCTGTTCGGTCCATGCCTCTGCGGACATTTCCCCCCAATTTCGGTCGAGTTGCGGCTTCGAACCTGGCGATCCCGGTGAGCGGTGCCGTCGACGGTGGACCTCGTTGTCCGGTCGTCAACATCCTCGCAATCAATCGGCCTGGCGAACAGCCCATGTGAGGAGTGTTCTTCAGGACTTCGCGCAACCGTAACACCGCTGCTGTCGACGTTCATCCGAAACCTCTGCGTGGGGATCGCCCAAGGCTTGGTCAATCGCCTCTCGGAGCGTCGACCTTTTCGCTCGCGGAGCGTGATGGCAGGGATCGCGGCGCCGATCTGACGGTTCGGTCACCCTCCGTACATGCCTCCATCACCGATCGTTCATGCATCAATGAAATCGGTTCCAGGCGACCTCATCGCGCGGACCGTGACTGCTAGCGTTTCCCTGCTCATGGCCGAGATGTTCACGACTCCCGCTCCCGCGGACCCCGGTTCCCGCGGTGGCCGATCCGACCCGGCCGATCGGCGCGGCGTCGATCGGTACCTGGTGTGGGCCATCGCGGTGGCGGCCGGCGTGCTGGCCGCGATGTCGTCGGCCGCACCGACCGGTTTGCGGAGTGCCGACGTCGTGTGGTGCGCGGCCCTCGGCGGGCTGGTCACCCTGGCTGCGTCGAGAGCGCGACGGTGGCCGACCATCTGGTTCGCCGGCGTGATCTCGGCGGGCAGCCTCGGCTCGTGGTGGATCGTGGCCGCGCTGGTGGCGCTGTCCCTCGCGTTCTCCACGTCCTTCAGTCCCTACCGCAACCGCGTGCATCGGGGCCCTGGTCGGCGCGCTCGGGGTACAGGCCATGCTGCGCATGCCGTCGCTCGGTTTCCACGGCCTGCCGTCCCTGATCGCGCTGATCGCCATGGTGCCGCTGCTGGCCTCGGGCTACGAGCGCAGCTCACGGCGCGTCCAACGGCGATCGCGAGCCACGGCCTACGTCCTCGTCGGGTTGGCGGTGCTGGCCACCGCCATGTTCGGCCTGGCCGCCCTGCTGGCCGGCTCCAACCTCGCCGAGGCGGTCAAGCAGTCGAAGTCGGGGCTCGAGCTCATCCGCGACGGCAAGCAGGAGAAGGCGACCGCGCCCCTGGCCTCGGCCGCGGAGGCGTTCCAGAAGGCCGACACCTTCCTCGGTGGACCCTGGGGGTGGCCGGCCCGGGCCGTGCCGATCCTGGCCCAGCACCGCGACGCTCTGGTCGTGGCCTCGAGCTCGGGTCACGCGCTCACCTCCACCGGGGCATCGGCCGCGGCCACCGCGCCTTACCAGGACCTCAAGGCCTCGAATGGTCAGATCGACGTGGCGAAGGTGGCGAAGATGCGGGCGCCCGTGGCCGAGGCGGCGAACGCGCTGCAGCAGGCCCATGACGACCTCGTCGCGGTGGAGTCCTCATGGCTCACGATGCCGGTGGCCAATCAGCTGGTCGACTTCCAGGACCAGATCGACGGCGCGCTGCCCGAGGCGCAGCTGGCCAGCCAGGCGCTGACCATCGCCCCCGCCCTGCTGGGCGCATCGGGCGAGAAGACCTATCTGGTGCTGTTCACCAGTCCGGCCGAGACCCGCTACCTGGGCGGCTTCGCCGGGTCCTACGGCGTCCTCACGGCCAAGAACGGCGAGGTCGACTTCTCGGTCAGCGGCCGCATCACCGACCTGTTGGGCGGCGTCGACCCGGCCACGCTCGACATCTCCGGTGACCGCTACGCCGAGTACCTGCAGCGGTACGGCCGCTACGACGTGGCCGATCACCTGCAGAACCTCACTGCGTCGCCCGACATGCCGACCGACGCCGAGATCACCCGGACGCTCTACAAGCAGGCCACCGGCGCCTCGATCGACGGCGTGGTGGTGGTCGACCCCTACGGGCTGGCCGGCCTGCTGCAGCTGACCGGCCCGGTCGACGTCGAGGGCTTCGCCGCTCCGCTGACCGCCGACGATGCCGCCGGTTACCTCGTCTACCAGCAGTACCTCGACTATGGCGACGACCGCTCCGAGCGCAAGGACCGCCTCGAGGCGGCCGGTCGCTCGGTGTTCGACGCACTCACCTCGCGTGATCTGCCGGGGCCCCGCACGCTCGGCAAGGTGCTCGGTCCGCTCGTCGAGCAGAAGCGCCTGCTCTTCTACCCGTTCGATCCGGCCGCGGTGCCGTTCTTCGAGCAGGTGGGCACGACGGGCGCCTTCCGACCCGACCTCGACGCGGACTTCTTCTCGTTGCGCGGCGCCAACGCGAACCCGAACAAGATCGACTCCTTCCTCTACCGCAGCATCGACTACCACGTCGCCTACGACCCGGGCAACGGCCTCGTCGACGCCACCGCCTCCATCACGCTGCAGAACACCGCTCCGGCCGAAGGGCTGCCCCCCTACATCCTCGGCAACGACCGCTACGACCCGACCACCAACCCGCTCGGCAGCAACGAGATGTACCTCTCGTGGTACTCGCCGCTCGACCTCGACTCGTCCACGATCGACGGGGTCGACGTCGGCGTCGAGCCCCAGCGCGAGGCCGGGGCTCGCGTCTACACCCAGCTCCTGGTGGTACCCGCGGGTTCGACCCGCACCGTGGTGCTGCACCTCAAGGGCAAGATCCCCAAGGACGCGACCTATCACCTGCAGGTGCTCCAGCAGCCCCTGGTGCAGAGCGACCACGTCACCGTCACGGTGACCTCGGCCTCGAAGCCCTGGAAGATCAAGGGCGCCGACGGTTTGACCGTGGTCGACGGGGTGGCCACGGCCAGCGGGGTCAGCCTGACCGACCACGACCTGAGCGTCACCTTCGGCGGGTGACGGTCGGCGCCGCACCCGGTGGCGGCGGCCGGCGGGCCGGGCCTCCGTATGCTGAGCCGCCATGACCGCCGTCGATGTCACCGACAACCCCGCCGAGCACCGCTACGAGGCCCACCTCGACGGCGCGTTGGCGGGCTTCGCCCAGTACCGCGACGCCGCCGGGCCGACGCATCTTCACCCACACCGAGGTGGACCCTGCCTTCGAGGGCAACGGGGTCGGTGGGGCGTTGGCGTCGGCGGCGCTCGACGACGTGCGCCACCTCGGTCTGGCAGTGGTGCCGCAATGTCCGTTCATCGCCGCCTACATCCGGCGACACCCGGACTACGCCGACCTCGTCTACCACCCGGAGTGAACCCTCAGGGTGCTCGGTCAGGTCGAACGGGTCAGCCGGGCCTGAGGGTCAGACGGAGGTGGACTCGCTGGAGCGCTTGCGGGTGGCCAGCACGACCAGCCCACCGGCGGCGACCAGCAGGATGCCGAGCCGCAGGAGGAGGGTGTAATCGCCACCGGTCTTGGGGAGCGTGCCCGAAGTGGTGTTCGTCTCACCCGCCGCGGAGACCACCGTCAGCTCGGCGGAGACCTGCGCCGGATCGGTGCAGCCGTCGCCTGAGGCGGTGATGGTGTGCGGGCCTGCGGAGAAGTCCACTGGCACGTCCCACTGGAGCATCGCCACGCCGCCGGGGTTGGCGGTCGCAGTGCCCAGCACCAGGTTCTGGTCGACCGTGAAGGTGACCTCGGCCCCGGAGTTGAAGCCCTTGGCCACGATGGTCACGGGGTGGCCCGCCTTCACCGAGGCAGGGGCCACGACGATCGAGCACGTGCCCGTGTAGCTGTCGTCGGCGCGAGCGACACCGCCGAGCGCCACGAGGCTGACGACGCTGAACGCCATCGCCACCATCAGTCTCAACATCTTCGACCTCTGCATCAGCCCTCTGCCTCCCGTGCTCCACACCCTCAGTGCTGGGCATCGTAGTCCCACATGTCGGTCCAAGTCGAACATCAATGAACAGAAGTCACGGAAATGAGGTCTCCTGAACGACATTTCAGGGACCAGAGGCCATCAGTTCCGGACAGCTACGATGATCACTCGCGCACACCGACGGTCGAGCGCAGTTCGTCGAGCAAGCCGGGGCGCGCCTTGAACGCGGAGCGTGTTGCTCCGCTGAGCGCGTAGGGCTTCAGTCGGGTGGTCGCGACGGCCAGCGCTTCGGCGCCGACGCCGACGGTGGCCGACGCCACCGAACGGCCTGCACCGACCGCGATGGTCAGCGAGGCCAGCAGCTCGGCCAGGTCCGTGTCGAGGAGCAGGTCAGAGGCGGCCAGCTCGGAGAAGCCGAAGTCGATGATCGAGATCTGGCCGTCGGCGCCGAGGAAGATGTTGGCCAGCCGCAGGTCGCGGTGGGCGATGCGGCGGGACCGAAGGAGCGCGACCTGCGACCAGATCTGGCCGATGACCTCATCCTGGAGCTGCGCGGGGTCGACGCCGTCGAGCGACGAGCCCTCGATGAGCTCGTAGACGAGCACGAACGCATCGGGGTCGACCGAGGCGAGGGCCACGAACGGCGGCGTGATCACCCCGAGCTCGCGCGCGGCCATGGCCACCATGGCCTCGTGCTCGACCGTCCGGCGCAGCGACGAGAACGAGCGCTCGTCGCCGAAGTCGTGGGGCACGATCGTGCGGTAGGTGCGGAAGAGCAGGTCGGCGCTGCGCTCGTCGCGCCCCAGGGCCTTGACGAACAACCGGGTGCCGTCGGTGGTGGTCGCGAACCACGGCGTCGAGCCGCGTGCGTCGACGGAGGCCTTCTCGAGCGTCTCGGTGACGATGCCGATCTGCGCCAGGCCAGCCGCGACCTCGTCACGGTCGGGCCGACGCACCGGGCCGCCGAACAGGACGAGGACCAGCGACCCCGAGAACCAGCCGATCACGAGCGCGAACAGCGTCCCGAGCGAGACCGGGGCGGTGACGAATCGGGAGAACGCGGTGCCGATGACCAGCACCCCGCCCAACTGGCGCCAGTGGCGGTGCAGCCATGGCGCCGCCGCGGTGACCAGGGCGGCGATCACCGCCACACCGACGGTCGAGGGGAACGCGTCGTCGACGAAGGGGCCCAGCCCGCCGCCGACGTCGATCAGGCTGACCGCCTGTGGGTTCACGAGCCGATCGACGAGGTAGGCCAGCATCGCGGCCAGCACCCCGGCGCCGACGATGGTCAGCAGCAGCCGTCCCCGGCGGGTGATCACGGCCGTGCCCAGACCGGCGACGAACGCCACCGTGGCCAGCAGCCGGGTCCCGACCACGACGGACGTGGCCAGCCAGTCGGGGACCGCGTCGAGTCCCCGGAACAGCGACGTGAGGAAGCTCGAGATCGAGTCCCCGGCCCACCACCCGACCGCGGACAGGACGAGCAGGAGCACGCTGGCCACGGCCAGCCGCAGCACGTCGACGGGCGACCGTTCGTGCGCCATCGCCGGGTGTCGCCCGGGGCGACCATCAGGGGTCATAGCTGAAGGACCGTACTGGTTGTTGGTCCGGTGGGGCGCTGCCGTAGGGTGTCGGCGAGCATCCGGGGAGGGACAGGTCGATGTTGCGAGAGACCACGTCGGGCCAGACGTGGACCACCTTGACCCGCCGGGGTGAGGACGCCCTCGGGCGGGTCGCCCGCTCGCGCTTCGTCCTGCCCGCCGCGTTCTTGGGGCTCTTCGCATTCGGCCTGATCGTCCACTTCCCGATCTTCACGAGTCCGGTGCTCGATGTCGACGAGGCAACCGTCGGATCGATCGCCCAGGAGATCCTGCGGGGCCGTCACCTCTACGAGGACCTCGTCGACCGCAAGCCACCCATCGTCTTCCTGATCTACGCGGCAAGCTTCCTCTTCACCCACGGCGACAGCCTCCTCCCGGTGCGGATGCTGATGGTCGCCATGGAGGCGGCCACCGGTTTGCTCATCGGCTGGGCCCTCTGCGGGCGTTGGCGCCATCGCATCGCCGTGGCCGCGCTGTTCCTGCTTGGCACCGCGGCGTTCCCGCTGGCCGATGCCCACGCCGCGAGCTTCGAGGGGTTCATGGTCCTACCGATGACGGTGGCCTGGTGGTTCAGCCGCAAGGGCAGGGCGCTTCCCGCCGCAGTGGCGTTGGCCTTGGCCACGTTGGTGAAGCAGTCCGCCGTGTTCACCATCATCCCCATCGCCTACAACCTCTGGCGGGGACCGAACGGCCCTCGTCGCGTCGCGGTGATGGCGGCCGGGTCGGTCGGGCTCTACCTCCTGGTAGGCACCTCGTTCGGCCTGCGCCAGTTCCTGTTCTGGAACCTCACGGGGAACGCCAGCTACCTGGGCGCGTCGTCGCTGCTCGGCCTGGCCGGACGAGCTGCGTTGACCCTCGGGGTCTACGCCGTCGGGCACCTGGTGCTCGTATGGATGGCGGGGCGGGCATGGGTCGAACGCCGGCAGCACCTCGACCTCTGGCTGTGGCTGGTGTCGGCGCTCATCGGGGTGGCCATCGGTCAGCACTTCTTCGGTCACTACTACCTCCAGGTGCTGCCGCCGCTGGCCGCCCTGGCCGCCACCCAGATCGACCGGATCCCGTGGCGGCGGGCCCTGCAGGTCGCCGGGGTCACCACCGCGGTGTGGGTCGCGGCGTGCATGGTCGTGCCCCGGCCCGACCTGCCGCCCTACGTGCGGCTGGTCGCCCAGATCGATCGGCTCTCCGACCGGGACGACCCGATCCTGGTGTGGGGCGTGTTCTCCGAGGCCACGTGGGCATCGGCGCGCCCGATGGCCAGCCGGTTCCCGCACACGAACTTCGTGACCGGGGTCGACCAGGGTCGACCCACCCAGGGCGCCCTGGAGGAGCTCTGCCAGGACATAGAGGCTCGGCCGCCGAAGCTGATCATCGACACGAGCCCGGCCAACGTCCGCGACTCGGGCAAGGCGCCGATGGTCGACGTCCCGGCCATGGTCAGTGTGCTGTCGAGCTACCGCCTACAGGCCACGATCGACGGCATGATGATCTACAAGCTGGTGCTGCCGTCGGCCACCTGCGGGTCGGCCAGCCGCATTGCGCCCCCCGTCGGGGACTGACGCCCGGATCGACGGGGCCGAGCGCTTCGCCGTATCCATCGGGGCCGTTTCGCGCGGCTACCTTCGCCGGATGCTCGATCGAGACCCGCTGGCCCCGACCCTGGCCAACCGCGTGCGCAGCGACTTCTTCACCGCATCATCGGAGGTCGTGCGCTGGAGCTGGACCACGATCCGTTCGCTCGGCGCGATCGGGCCGCGGTCGCGGGTGGCCGGTCGCTTCGGTTCGTTCGGCGCGGGCAGCATCATCTGCTTCCCGATGGACAGCCTGGTCAACGAGTCGGCCATCCACGTCGGGTCGTCGACCGTGATCAACGCGGCGGTCACGCTGTCGGCCGGCTGGATGCTCGATCAGCCCGACCTGGCGCCGCGCATCGTGGCCATCGGCGACCGCTGCCTCATCGGCACCGGCAGCAGCATCGTGGGGCACCTGTCGATCGAGATCGGCGACGACGTGTGGACCGGCCACAACGTCCACATCACCGACATGAACCACGGCTACGACGATCCCGACCGACCCATCTCGGTGCAGCACCAGCCCGAGGCACCCATCACGATCGGCTCCGGCTCGTGGCTCGGTCACAACGTCGTGGTGCTGCCCGGGGCCCAGATCGGTCGCAACGTGGTCGTGGGCGCAGGCAGCGTCGTGCGGGGGGTGCTGCCCGATCACTCCGTGGCGGTCGGCGTGCCGGCCCGGGTGGTGCGTCGCCTCGACCCCGTCCAGGGCTGGATCAGAGAGACCGGGGCAGCATCGCCTCGATGAGGTGGGGCCCGGGCTCCGCGAACGCCCTGCCCATCGCCGCGACGAGGGCTTCGGCTGTCTCGACCCGGGTGCCGGGCACGCCCATGCCTTGGGCCAGGGCCACGAAGTCGAGCTCGGGCCGGGAGATGTCGAGCATGGCCGCGGCCTTCGGTCCGACGCCGTCGGCGCCGGCGGCCCCGACCCGGTCGAGCTCCATGTTGAGGATGGCGTAGGCCCGGTTGGCCAGGATGACGGTGGTGACGTCGAGCCCCTCGCGGGCCTGGGTCCACAGCGCCTGCAGCGTGTACATCGCGCTGCCGTCGGCCTCGAGCGCCACCACCTGCCGGTCGGGGCACGCAACGGCTGCGCCGGTGGCGAGCGGCAGCCCCATGCCGATGGCGCCGCCGCACAGCGTGAGCCAGTCGTGGCGCGGCGCTCCGGCGGTGTAGCCGGCCGCGAACAGCCCTGCGGTCTGGCCCTCGTCGGCGACGATGGCGTCCTCGGGCAGGAGCGCGCCGAGCGCCTGGCCGACCGCCTGGGCGTTGAGCGTGCCGGTCGGCGGGTCGGGTCGCTCGGCCGCGGCCAGGGTGGCGCCCCCGAGCGGCGCGTCGACCGCGTCGGCCAGGGCCTCGAGCGCGGCGACCGCGTCGTCGGCGCCGGCGGCCAGGACGTGCACCTGGCAGCCTTCGGGCACCAGGTCGCTGGCCTTGCCCGGGTAGGCGAAGAACGACACCGGCGACTTGGCGTCGACGAGCACCAGGTGGGCCAGGCCGTCGAGCTGCATCGCCGCGAACTCGGCCAGGTAGCCGAGGCGGTCGACCGCGGGCAGCCCGGCCCCCCGCTCGAGCCGGGCCGGGAAGGTCTCGGCCAGCAGCTTGGCGCCGGTGGCGCCGGCCACGCCGCGACGCGGCCCTCAGCCCTTGCTCCCGCAGCACCGACCCTCCGACGAACAGGGCGGCCGGCTCACCGCCGCGCAGGGCCGCGGCGGCCTCCTCGACGGCCGTGGCAGGGACGGCCCGGCGCGAGTCGCGGCGACCGGGGCCGCGGCCGCACCTCCTTCGAGCCAGGACACGTCGGCCGGGAGGATCAGCGTGGCGACCTGCCCGGGCGGCCCCGAGGCGGCGGCCACCGCCTCGGCCGCGTCGGACGACACCGCATCGGGTGCGACCGAGGTGCGCAGCCAGCCCGACACGTTGCGAGCCACCGTCTCGATGTCGGAGTCGAGCGGGGCGTCGTACTGCTTGTGGGTCGTGGCGTGGTCGCCGACGATGTTCACGATCGGCGTGCGGGCCCGGCGGGCGTTGTGCAGGTTGGCCAGGCCGTTGCCGAGGCCCGAGCCGAGGTGCAGCAGGGTGGCGGCCGGCTTGTCGGCCATGCGGCCGTAGCCGTCGGCCGCGCCGGTGACGACGCCCTCGAACAGGCCGAGCACGCCGCGCATCTCGGGCACGGCGTCGAGCGCGGCGACGAAGTGCATCTCGGACGTGCCGGGGTTGGTGAAGCACACGTCGACCCCGCTGGCGACGAGGGTGCGGATGAGGGCCTGTGCGCCGTTCATGGCTGGTGATCGGTCATGTCTGAGATCCTGTCGATGTCGATGTCGATGAGGTCGAGTCGAAGATGGTGCCCGGGTTGAGGATGCCGTTGGGGTCGAACGCGGCCTTGATGCGGCGCATGAGCGCGACCTTGGCCGGGTCGTTGAGCTCGAGGAAGTAGCGGCGCTTCTCGGTGCCGATGCCGTGCTCGCCGGAGATGGCGCCGCCGACGGCCAAGCCGAGCTCGAACAGGCCGTGCACCACCTGGGCCCGCACGTCGGGGTCGGACTGGAACACCGAGAGGTGCACGTTGCCGTCGCCGGCGTGCCCGCACCCGGCGATCCACGACCCGGTCGACGAGGCCAGCTCGGCCACCCTCTCCATGTAGTCGGGGATGGCGGCCCGGGGCACGACCACGTCGACGATGTCGTCGGCCCCGGCGGCCTTGGCCACCCAGAAGGCCCGCTCCCGTGCCTCGATGAGCTGGGTGGCGGCCCCCGGGGGCAGCACGTACACGTCGATGGCGCCGAGGTCCGCCAGCAGCTCGGCCAGCGCGGCGACGTCCTCCTCGAGCCGGTCGAGGTGGGTGTCCTCGAGCACGACCACGAGGTAGGCCAGCGCCGCGTCCTTGACGTCTCGGGGATGCCGAGGTCGAGGCCGACCGCCGCGGTGGCCGCCGCCATGGTGAGCAGGTCGATGTACTCGAGGATCAGCGGGCCGACGCCGGAGTCGACGATGCGGGGCACCGCCGCGGTGACCTGCTCGAGGGTCGCGAACGGGGCCAGCACCGTGGCCGCGTGCGCCGGTCGGGGGTACAGCTTGAGGGTGGCCTCGGTGACGAGTGCGAGGGTGCCCTCCGACCCGACGATCAGCTGGGTGAGGTCGTAGCCGCTGGTGGCCTTCACGAACTTGCCGCCGGTGCGGATGACCTCGCCCGAGGCCAGCACCGCTTCGAGCCCGAGCACCTGGTGGCGGGTCACGCCGTACTTCACGGCTCGCATGCCGCCGGCGTTGGTGGCCACGTTGCCGCCGAGGCTGGCGCTGTTCTCGCCCGGGAACACGGGGTAGACGAGCCCGTGGCGCGCGGTGACCTCGTCGAGCTGGGCGAGCGTGACGCCGGGCTGCACCACGGCCACGTGGTTCTCGGTGTCGATCTCGAGGACCTCGTCCATCCGCTCGAACGACACGACGATGCCGCCGTCCGTCGGGATGCACGCGCCCGACAGACCGGTGCCGCTGCCGCGGGCGGTCACCGGGACCCGGGCGTCGTCGGCCAGTCGAAGGACGGCGGCCACCTCGGCGGTGGCGGCCGGGCGGACGACGACGTCGGGTCGCACCGGTTCGGCGGTGAGCGCCTCGTCGTGGCTGTAGTCGTCGCCGACGTCGGCGCCGGAGCTGACGTTGGCCGCGCCCACCGCGGCGACGAGCTGTTCGACCAGTTCACCCATGCAGTTCACCCATGGACTCGTCCCCCTGAACGTCCGGTGGGCGAGTGTACGCGCCGAGGCCTCGGGAGGGTCCGGAGGGCGAGGGTCAGGCGAGCATCTCGCGGCCGAGCCAGTCCTGTGGGTCGACCACGCCGGGGAGGGCGAAGAAGTAGCCCCCGCCGAACGGCTTGATGTACTCCTCGAGCGATTCGCCGTCGAGCCGTTCCTGCACGGTGACGAAGCCCTTCTCGAGATCGCGTTGGAAGCACTGGAACAACAGGCCATGGTCGAGGTGGCCCGCCTTGTCGAAGCCGATGGCGTAGTTGAAGCCGCGCCGGTGGATGCGGTTCGGCTCGGTGGCCGCGGTCCGGGGGTTGGCCAGACGGATGTGGCCGTCGAGCCGGAAGGACGCGCCGTCCGGATCGGAGGAGAAGTCGGGGACGTCGGTCTCGGTCACCCCGTCGAGCGGCGCGCCGGACTCCTTGGTGCGGCCGATGATGGTCTCCTGGGTGCGCAGAGGGGTGCGGTCCCAGAACTCGACGTTCATCCGGATGAGCCGAGCCACGTGGTAGGTACCGCCGGTGGTCCACGCCGGCTCGGGGTCTCCGGCTCGCACCCAGACGAGCTCGTCCATCAGGGCGTCGTCGCGGACGTCGATGTTGGCGGTGCCGTCCTTGAAGCCGAGCAGGTTGCGGGTGGACGTGCCCTCGGTCTGTGTGTTCGGGCGGACGAAGCCCGGCAGCAGCCAGCGCAGCACCAGGGTGCGCCGGGTGACGCGCATCAGCCGGCGCAGGGCGTGCTGGCAGGTGTCCGGGGCGCCTCCGCAGATCTGGATCAGCAGGTCGCCGTGGGTCTTGTCGACCTCGAGCCGGTCATTGGCGAAGTTGGGCATCGCAACGAGGTGCGAGGGCCTGCGATCGGCCAGCCCGAAGCGCTCGTCGAACAAGGACGCGCCCACCGCCACGGTGATGGTGAGACCGTCGGGTGAGGGGTGCGGACCGAGGATCAGGTTGTCCTCGGGCGGCAGGAGCGGATCGTTGCCGGACTGGACCTCGCCCTGGGTCAGGACGCGGGCGGTCTGGGTGAGGGACTGCAGGGTCTCGGCCAAGGCACCACGGTCGGGAGCCACCACGTCGAACGAGGCGATGAGGGCGTCACTCGGCTGGGTGGTGACGATCCCGGCCTGGTGGGGGCCGTGGAAGCCGACCGGGTCGAGTGACGCCGCTCAGGACGGCCGCGCCGGCCGGCCTCGAGGCCTCGCTGCTGGTCGCCTCCATCGCGCACCCCGCGCGAGATGAGCCCTGCCCCGACCGCGGCCCCGGCCGCGACGCTGCCGCGGCCGAGGAACGCACGTCGGGTGAGCCTGCCCGAGCTCATGGTCAAGCGACCTCGATGCCGAGGGCACCGGGGATCTGCGACAGGTCCTCGGACAGGGCGGCCAGGCTGGCCTTGAGCTTGTCGCGGTCGGCCTCGGCCAGCTGGTCGTAGGGGAGGTACTCCTCGTTTCCGGTCCTGTAGGCGCCGAGCTTGGTGTCGAACGACGTGAAGTCGTCGTCGATCGAGGCGAGGAGCGTCGGGTTCGCCGTCTCGAGCAGCGGGGTCAGCAGCTCCACGATCTTCTCGGCTCCCTCGGCGTTGGCGGCCAGGTCGATCAGGGACAGCTGGCTGTACCGGTCCTCCTCGCCGGTGATCTTGGTGGCCGCGGCCTCCTCGATCAGTCCGGCGGCACCGCTCACCATCGTGCCCGGGTCGATCGAGATGGCATGGATCCGCGTTTTCAGCTCGACGGCGTCGGTGGCCAGTTCGGCCGCGAACGGGGCCGCTGCGGCGACGTCGCCCTTCTCGTAGAGCAGGTACTCGATGCGGTGCCAGCCGGTGAAGGTCGAGGTCGTTGACGCCCTCGGGGAAGTCGTCCTCGCGGGCGTCCATGGCGCCGTCCAGGTCGGGGAAGAGCTCGGCGATGGGCTCGAGCCGCTCGTACGGCAGGCGGGAGGCGCCGTAGATCTCCTTCGACTGATCGAGGTTGCCGTCGGCGGTGGCCCTGGCCAGGTCCTGCGTCTCGGTGACCAGCTCATCGATCTGCTCGTTCACGTAGGTCGTGTAGGCGGTGACCACGCCGGCGAGGTCGGCCGCACCCCCGACGGCGGTGGGGGAGGCGACCTCACCGACGCCGGTGCCGACCACGAGCGCATCGTCGTACACGTCGCCGGTGCCGCACGAAAGGTTGTACGTGCCATCCTCGAGGTGGAGGTCGAGCTTGGCGGTGGTGCCGGCCGGGATGCCCTCGCTCTCACCGACGATCGACGGCTTGGCGGTGCGCACCTCGAACTCGGATCGCGAGGACGACGAGTTGGTGATCACGAAGGTGACCGCGCCGGCGTCGACGGAGAGGGTGGCCGGGTCGCAGCCCTGGTCGGTGAGCGTGACCGGGACCGCTTGCGGGCCGGCCGTGGTGTCGGGCGTCGTGGTCGGGTCGCCCGACGAACCGCAGGCCGCCAACGCCAGGCTTGCCACCACCACCACCACTGCGGTGGCTCCCCGGAGACGTGCCCCAGACATCCTGCTCATGTCGTTCTGCCTTCCCATTGCTGTTAGGTGTACCTACCTTCGCGTGTGCGAGGTACCTAAAGCAAGGATGGAAGGTGGGCGCAAGGCCGGAGCCACCAGCCCTCAGGGCACGGGTCCTGCGTCAGGTGGTGCGGTGGGGCACGACCAGCTGCTCGAGCTGGTCGAGGTTGGCCCGGACGACCGCGAGCCGCTGGTTCGACTCGGCATCTGCGTACTGCATCTGCTCGGGGGTCGGGGCCGGCGGCCCGATGCGCAGGGTGCGCGAGGTGCGAAGGGCGCCGAGGTAGTCGGACACCGCCTGGCCGAGGCCGGCCACCGACGCCCGGGTGGCGTCGTCGGGCGGCCCCGACCCGAGCACAGCCTCGACCTCGTTGGCCATGGATTGCGTGCGCTGCTCGAGCGTGCCCCAGTGGGCGACCTGCTGCTGCGGGTCGGCCCCGGCCGGCCCGGCCGTGCCGACGTCGACCAGCGCCCGTCCGTCGTGGACGAGGGCGTCGGCCCGGGCCCACCAGCTGTTGCGCTCCGACCGACGGCGGAGCGCGATGACCAGCACGAGGACCAGCACCGCGGCGAGCGCTGCGAAGGCCAGCCACGGCACATCCGACGAGCCCGAGGAGATGGTGTCGGCGGCGAGGCCCGACGCAGTGGTGGTCGTACCCGCAGCTTCGGCCGAGGTCGTGGTCGTGTCCTTCGGCTTGGTCGTGGTGGTGGCCGGGACGGTCGTCGTGCTGGTGGACGGCTTCGTGGTGGTGGGTTCGACGGTGGAGGTCGTGGTCGGCCCGTCGCCCGTGGTGGTGGTGGTCCTCGACTCGGTGGTGGTGGTGGTCTTGGCCGCGGTCGTCGTGGTGGTCTGACGCGAGGTGGTGCTGCTGGCCCCTTCGGCGGCCGTCGTGGTGGTCGACAGGCCAGGGAGGGCAGGCCTGTCGCTGCCGCTACCGCATCCGCCGGCCAGCGCGAGTGCGGCGAGGGCCGCGACCAGCGCGCCCGCCAGCCGGCCGATCGATCTGCTTCGGGGTGCGGCCACAGGGGAATCCTCCGATGTGAGGGCGGCTAGCGTGCGCTGCCGGACGGCGCCTCACACTAGGGGAGAGGTCGCCGGGATCGGAGCACATCAGATGGGGTCAGCAGCAGACGCGCGGCCGGACGAGACCGGAGCGGCCTACGCCGGTTTCGCAGGTCGCGTGGGCCGCACCTTCGCCGGCTCCGAAGGTGCCTGGCCCGCACGCACCGCGGCACCGGCCGGCGCGCCGAACATCGTGCTGATGATGTGCGACGACCTCGGCTACGCCGACCTCGGCTGCTACGGCTCGGAGATCGCCACGCCCAACCTCGATCGGCTGGCCGCGGGCGGGCTGCGCTACACGAACTTCCACGCCGCACCGATGTGCTCGCCGACTCGGGCGTCGCTGCTGACCGGGGTCAACCACCACCTGGCCGGGTTCGGCACGGTGGCCCACCTCGATCCCGGCTTCCCCGGCTACGCCATGGAGCTGCCAGCCGACACGGTCACGCTGCCCGAGATCCTCCGCGACCACGGCTACGCCACGATGATGGTCGGCAAGTGGCACCTGGCCAAGGACTCCGACTGCTCGGCGTCGGGCCCGCAGCACTCGTGGCCCTGCCAGCGCGGGCTTCGACACGTTCTACGGCTTCCTCGACGCGTTCACGAACCTGCACCAGCCCCACCGGCTGACCCACGACAACCACCAGGTCGAGACCGATCGGTACCCCGACGACTTCTACCTGACCGACGACCTCACCGACCGGGCCATCTCGATGATCCGCGAGCGCAAGGCGTCGAACCCGGCCCAGCCGTTCTTCCTCTACTTCGCCCACGGCGCGGTGCACGCGCCGCTGCAGGCCAAGCGGGCCGACATCGAGCGCTACCGCGGCCGCTACGACGCCGGGTGGGACGAGCTGCGCCGCCAGCGCCACGCCCGCCAGATCGAGCTGGGCCTGCTGCCTCCGGGCACGCCGCTGGCGCCGCGCAACACCGAGGCCAACCACGACGTGAAGCCGTGGGACGACCTGGCCGACCGGGAGAAGGAGCTGTTCGCCCGGCACATGGAGGTCTACGCGGGCATGGTCGACAACATCGACCAGAACGTCGGCCGCCTGCTCGACGCCCTCGACCAGCTCGGCGAGCTCGACAACACGATCTTCCTGTTCACCTCCGACAACGGCGGCTCCCGGGAGGGCGAGGAGGTCGGCACCAGCTCGTACTACGTCCACCTGCTGCAGGGCGACGACGTCGACGCCGACCACGCCCGCCTCGACCTGCTCGGCGGCCCGCAGACCACGCCGCACTACCCGCGGGGCTGGGCCATGGCGTCGAACACGCCGTTCCGGCTCTACAAGATCAACACCCACGCCGGCGGCCACACCGTGCCGTTCATCGTGTCCTGGCCGTCAGGACTGACGCCCGGCGGGTCGGGGGGGTACCGACGCCAGTACGGCCACCTCACCGACGTGCTGCCGACGCTGTGCGAGCTGCTCGGCATCGACCCGCCGGTCGAGCGGGACGGCACGCCCGCTGCTGCCCCGTGCCGGGCGCCAGCTTCGTGGCGACCTTCGACCGACCCGGACGCGCCGAGCCTCCACACCCGGACGGTGGAGGAGATGAACGGCCACCGCGGCTACTACGAGGACGGCTGGGAGATCGTCACCCTGCACCAGCCGCTGACCCCGTTCGACGACGCCGAGTGGGAGCTCTACGACCTGACCACCGACCCGATCGAGCTCGACGACCGCTCGGCCGCCGAGCCCGAGCGGCGCAGCCGGATGATCGAGGCGTGGGAGCGCGAGGCCTGGGCCAACCAGATCTACCCCCTCGACGAGGGCAGCTCGATCAAGTACCTGATCCGCCCCGAGCGCAGCGAGATCTACCGAGACCCGGTCACCATCGTGGCCGGCACCCCGACGCTCGAGCGCTGGCGATCGGTGCAGCTCATCTGGTTCCGCTCGGTGACGATCACCGCGTCGATCGACTTCCAGACCGGCGACCAGGGCTTCCTCGTGGCCCACGGCGACCAGGGCGGCGGCTACGCGCTCTACGTGCTCGACGACGAGCTGTGGTTCGTGCACAACGACGGCCGGGGGACGCTGCGCAAGGCGTCGGGAGGTCGGCTCCCCGCTGGGACCACCGAGGTGACCGCGACCCTCGACGCCGTCGGTGGCGGCACGTGGACGCTCGGCCTGTCGGTCGACGGCGAGCCACGGGCCGAGCTGCCCGGCGTGCCGATGCTCTACGGCATGGCCCCGTTCGAGGGCATCGACGTCGGCATCGACCGCCGCTCGCCGGTGAGCTGGGAGATCTACGAGCGGTTCGGCCCGTTCGCCTACACCGGCACGCTGCACTCGGTGGCCTACGTTCCGGGGGAGGACGCACCTGACTCGCCGGGCAACCTGATGGACATCATCCGGCAGATGGGTGCCGCGTTCGAGTGACCGGGATGTAACGGAATGCCTCTTCCGGGGACGATGTTGTCAGGTCTGCTCGCCCCCCAATCTGCCCCCCACCTGCTCTCGGAGGCTCTTCACCATGTTCGGACTGCGCAAGTCACTCGACCTCCCCACCGCCGCCGATGCCCTTCCCGGCCGTGACACCCCGATGCCCGTGCCCGCGGAGCACTACGTGAACGGCCACCCGCTGACCCCGCCCTACCCCGACGGCTTTCAGACGCTGGTCGTCGGCATGGGGTGCTTCTGGGGCGCCGAGAAGGCGTTCTGGTCGATCCCCGGGGTCTGGACCACCGCGGTCGGCTACGCCGGCGGCATCACCCCCAACCCGACCTACGAGGAGACCTGCTCGGGTCGGACCGGCCACACCGAGGCCGTGCTCGTGGTGTTCGACCCGAACGTCGTCACCGTCGACCAGCTGCTCAAGGTGTTCTGGGAGGGGCACGATCCGACCCAGGGCATGCGCCAGGGCAACGACGTCGGCTCCCAGTACCGCTCCGCGGTCTACGCGGCCGACGCTGGGCAGCTCGAGGCCATCAAGGCGTCCGACGACCCGGTTCGCGGCCAACCTCGAGTCGGCCGGTTACGGCGCCATCACCACCGAGATCGCCGACGCCGGACCCTTCTACTTCGCCGAGGGCTACCACCAGCAGTACCTGGCAAAGAACCCCAACGGCTACTGCGGCATGGGTGGCACCGGCGTCTCCTGCCCGGTCGGCCTCCAGGACGTCTAAACGCAGTGGCGGCGGCGCCGGGGTGAGTTCAGATCGGCCTTCCGGGACGGTTGATGTCGATGGTGGTGCTGTATATCCTTGCTGTATGTCAGCGACCAGGACGCAGATCTACCTCACCGAGGCGCAACGCCATCGCATCGACCAGGTGACTGCTGCTGAAGGCATCGCGATGGCCGAAGTCATCCGCCGCGCCCTCGACGAATACCTGCGCGATGACGCTGACGCAGCGGTAGCACTGCGCTCGACGTTCGGTGCCGCCCCCGATGCCGCATCACCCTCGCGTGATGAGTGGCAGCGTGGCTGACATCCTCGTCGACACCGACATCTTCATCGATCACCTTCGAGGATCGGCTGAGCTCAAGTCCGGTCGTCACCGGCTGCACTACTCCGTGGTGACCCGCGCCGAGCTGTTCGCCGGCAACACCGCGACCGATCTCGTGTCTCAGCTGCTGGCGCCATTTCGCGAGATCACCGTGGATCGTTCGGTGGCCGAGCGCGGGCCGAGTGGCGAGGGAGTTCCGCCTCCGAATGCCAGATGCGCTCATCGCGGCGACAGCCCTGGAGAATCGACTCACGTTGACCACCAGGAACCGCAAGGACTTCGACGAGGTCAGAGGCCTCCGCATCCGAACGCCCTGAGACCATCCGGCGCACGCGCCAGCCCGCCAGCACATCCCTTCGGTCGACGCCGGCATCCAGGACGCGAGCACCGCCGGTGCGCTGGCCGGGTACCCCACGGTCGACGTGCGGGCAGGGGACATGGACGGGCCTCGAGCGGGCGTCAGGTGGGCCGGGTCAGGAGCTCGTGGCGGAAGGTCACACTGATGCGGGGCCCGGCGAGGCGCACCTTGGGTACGGTGTGCTGCCAGGTGCGCTGGCACGAGCCGCCCATCACCAGCAGGTCGCCGTTGCCAGCGGCGTAGGTGACCGATGCCCGGCGACCGGCGTCGTCGGCCTTCGGTCGCAGACGGAACGGTCGCGGCTCGCCCAACGAGACGATGGCGATGGTGGCCCGGGCTCGGTCTCGGGCCACCCGGTCGCCGTGCCACGCCACGCTGTCGTTGCCATCTCGGTAGAGGTTGAGCCCGACCGAGCGGAACCGCACGCCGTAGCGCTCGCTCAGCTGCGAGCGCATCTGCTCGATCAGCGGACCGGCCACGGGTGTGAGTGGCCTCGCCGTTCCAGACCGCGGTGAGGCGGGGCTGGTCGACCCGCTTGTCGTACATGGTGACGACGTGGTGCGACCACCCCATCGTGGCCAGCAGGATCTCGAACAGCTCGGCCGAGCCGGAGAGCCAGCCGGGCACGTGATCGACCCACGCATCGGGCGGGAGCACTCGTCGGATCAGGCCGTCGAAGCCCGATCGGAGCCCGGGCCGGCCGAGGTCGAAGAGCGAGGGGTGGAAGGTGGGCGATCGAACGAAAGTTCGACATGTGCTCACCCTACACACCTCGCTCCGGCGACCACCAGCCGGTAGCCGACATCGAGCTGGTCGAGGTCGAGCAGGTCGGCGTGGCGCTCGTGCCAGGCCCCCGAGTCGAGGTCACTGGCCAGGCGGGCGAGCCCCTCATCGACGAGAGCGGGGTCGAGCAGGCCGAGGGCGAAGGTCGAGATCGTGGCCCGAACGCCAGGATCGAGGTACGCCTCGGGCCGCCGCCAGTACGCGGCGAAGAAGCCGTCCGTGCAGTCTGCCGGGATCGGCAGCTCGACGATGCGTGACCCCGGCAAGGCCGCGGCGATCTCCGGAGCGGTCGGGTAGCCCTCGTCGAAGTCGGTGACGAACGGCAGGTACTCGTCGATGAGCCAGTAGTGGCTCTGTGCGTCGGCTGCCCACGTGAACACGACCTGCCGCCGTGGCGCAACGCGCCGCAGCTCGGCCAGTCCGGCCCGCCAGTCGGTCCAGTGGTGGACGGTCAGCAACGCGAGGGCCGCGTCGAACGAGTCGTCGGCGAACGGCAGGTGCTCGGCCGCCGGCCCGCACGCACGGTGCCGCATGGGCGGGTCGCTGGGCGATCATGACCGCCGACGGCTCGACGCCACCACGATCGCGCTCGGTCGGCTCGTAGGACCCGGTGCCGGCCCCGACGTTCACCAGCGCGCCCGTCGCGCCGAGCTGGCGGTGGATGACGGCGGCGATGCGGGGGTCGGGTCGACGGTGGTCGGTGTAGGTGACGCCGATGCGGTCGTAGGACGGTGTGCTGATCCGGGCACCGTACCGAAAGTGCCGTGACCTAGGCTCACGCCCACTGCCGAGGAGGACCGATGAGCGACAGCGACGACCCGAACGCGACGTCCGGCGACCCGACCGACGAGGTGCCGACGACAGATCCGGCGACCGATCCTCCGGCTGGGCCCGATCCCACCACGGCGATGCCGGTCACGGTGCCGGCTCCGGCTCCCACTCCAGCCGGTCCCGCCTACGCGGCCGCTCCCGTGTACGCGGCCGGCGCCGCTCCGGCGGCCGGATCCGCGGTGGAGCCGAGCCGGTCGCCCTGGTCCTCGCCGCTCGGCATCGCGGTGATCGTCCTGTTCGTGCTGGTCCTGGCCGGTGGTGTCGCCATCTTCTTCCTGGCCAAGGACGACAACGGCTCGACACCCAGCACGACGACCAGCTCGTCGACCACGTCGTCGAGCTCGACCACCACGACCGAACGCACCACGACGACCACGCCGAAGCACGACGACCACCACGAAGCCGACGACCACGTCCTCCTCGCTCGTCCTCCACCACGACCAGCTCGTCGACGACCAGCAGCTCGACCACCAGCACCACGGCCGCTCCCTGACCTCGACGACCGCTCCCTGACCCAGTCGCCGTGACCGCCGAGCACGACCGCATCGCCGGCGCCCGACGCCGACCGGTGGCGGGCTTGGGGGCCGTTCCTGGCCGAGCGCTCGTGGGGCACCGTCCGCGAGGACTACAGCCCCGACGGCGAGGCGTGGAGCTGGTTCCCGTTCGACCACGCCCGATCGCGGGCCTACCGCTGGGTCGAGGACGGTCTGGCCGGGTTGTGCGACCGACGCCAGGGGCTGTGCCTCGGGACTGGCGCTCTGGAACGGGGCCGACCCGATCCTGAAGGAGCGGCTCTTCGGCCTCGGCGGCAAGGAGGGCAACCACGGCGAGGACGTCAAGGAGTGCTACTGGTTCCTCGACGCGGTGCCGAGCCACAGCTGGCTGCGCTGGCGGTACCACTACCCGCAGGCCGCGTTCCCCTACGAGGACCTGATCGCCGAGAACGCCCGCCGCGGGTTCGACGAGCCCGAGTACGAGCTGCTCGACACCGGCGTGTTCGACGACGGCCGGTTCTTCTCGGTCGAGGTGGACTACGCGAAGCGCGATCCCGACGACGTCTGCATGCGGATCACGGCCCGCAACCACGGCGACCGTCCGGCGCCGCTGCACCTGCTGCCGCAGCTCTGGTTCCGCAACGTGTGGTCGTGGGGCAACCCCGACGAGGCCCATGCCGTCGCCCCGCGCCTGCAGGTCAGCGATGACGGCGGGTCGCTGGAGCTCGACCACCCTCGGCTCGGTCGTTGGCACGCCACCGCGTCCGACCCCTCCGGCGCTGCTGTCGGGCGGTGGCTCTGCTGCGAGAACGAGACGAACGTCGAGCGCATCTACGGCGCCGACGCGGCGGCCTCGACCCCGGACGTGAGCGCCTACCCGAAGGACGGCATCGGCGACCACGTGCGTGACCGGGGCGCCGACCGTCGACCCCGACGGTGTCGGCACCAAGGCAGCCTGCTGGTTCACCTTCGAGGTGGCCGCCGGCGCCGAGGTCGAGGTGCGGCTCCGCCTGCGCCGGTCCGGGCCGGGCCGGCCTCGGATCCGGCTTCGAGCGGGTGATGGAGCGGCGCGAGCGCGAGGCCGACGAGTTCCACGCCTCGTTCGTGGCCGGCGGCGTCACCGACGAGGAAGCGATGATCATGCGGCAGGGGTTCGCCGTCCCTGCTGTGGAGCCAGCAGTTCTACCGCTTCGACGTCGACCGCTGGCTGCGGGGCGATCCGGGCCAGCCGCCCCCGCCACCCGAGCGGGCGCAGGGCCGCAACGCGGCGTGGCGCCACGTCGACGCCAACGACGTCATCCTCATGCCCGACACCTGGGAGTACCCGTGGTTCGCGTCGTGGGACCTGGCCTTCCACTGCGTGACGATGGCCCACCTCGACCCGGTCGAGGCCAAGCGACAGCTCCTGCTGCTGCTGCGCGAGTGGTACACCCACCCCAACGGACAGCTCCCGGCCTACGAGTGGGAGTTCGGCGACGCCAACCCGCCGGTGCACGCGTGGGCCGCGGTGCGGGTGTTCCAGATCGAGGGCTCGACCGACCTCGACTTCCTGGCCCGGGTGTTCCACAAGCTGCTCATCAACTTCACGTGGTGGGTGAACCGCAAGGACGCCGAGGGCAACAACCTGTTCGAGGGCGGCTTCCTCGGCCTCGACAACATCGGGCCGCTCAACCGCAGCGAGCCGCTGCCCATCCCCGGGGTGCTCGAGCAGAGCGACGGTTCGGGCTGGATGGCGATGTACTGCCTCAACCTGCTCGACATGGCGCTGATCCTCGGCGAGCACGAGCCCGCCTACGAGGACATCGCGGTCAAGTTCGCCGAGCACTTCGCCAGCATCGCCAGCGCCATGAGCGAGACCGGCATGTGGGACGCCGGCCGACCGGCTGTTCGTCGACATCATCCGGCGGCCCGACGGCTCGACCGTGCCCGTCCGGGTGCAGTCGATGGTCGGCGTGATCCCGATGATGGCGCTCTCGGTGGTGCACGACCACCAGGTGGCCCGACTGCCGGACTTCACGACCCGGGTCGAGTGGTACTTCCGCCACAAGCCCGAGGTGGCCGACGTCGGGCACCTGCTCGACCACGACAGGCTCGCGCACGCTGCTGCTGTCGGTGGTGTCCCCCGATCGGCTCCGCGAGGTGCTCGCGCGTCGTGCTCGACGAGGACCGCTTCCTGTCACCCCACGGCCTGCGCTCGCTGTCGCGCTGGCACCTCGACCATCCCGCGGTCGTCGACATCGACGGGCTCCGGCTGGACGTCGACTACGAGCCGGCCGAGTCGCGCAGCGGGCCTGTTCGGGGGCAACTCCAACTGGCGGGGCCCGGTGTGGTTCCCGGTCAACTACCTCGTGATCGAGGCGCTCGTTCGCTACCGGTCGTTCTTCGGCGACTCGTTCACGGTGGAGTATCCCGACCGGATCGGGCAACGAGCTGCCCGCTCGACGAGGTGGCCGACGGCCTGGCCCGCCGGCTGATCTCGCTGTTCACCGACGACGCCGACGGCCGCCGCCCGGCCTTCGGGCGCTTCGAGACCCTGCAGACGCGACCCCGACTGGCACCGACCTGATCTGGTTCAACGAGTACTTCGACGGCGACACCGGCGCCGGGCTCGGTGCCTCGCACCAGACCGGGTGGACGGCCCTGGTCGCCCACCTCATCGCCCTGCGTCGCTACACCTAGGGTGCGCTCGGAGCGGCGGTGGTCGTGGTGGCCATGCGGGCGGGGCCGACGCGCTGCCAGATCTTGTCGAGCTCGGGGATCAGGAAGTCGCGGGCCACGTCACGGGCTGCCTCGGGTGTCAGATGGATGTGGTCCTTGCGCATCTTGCCGGTCGGATCGACCTGCTGGAGGTAGCCGGCCAGGTCGACGACCTCGACCTTGCCGGGTCGTAGGGCGGGCATGGTCTCGATGATCTGGTTGAGTCGATCGGTGCGCTCGGGTCGGTTGCTGACCTGTGGCGTCGTGAGCCAGACGACGGTGCCGCCTTGGCTCGACAGCAGGTCGATCGCCGCGAGCATCTCACTGCGGAACCAGTCGTCGTAGACGGGGTCGCCGAAGCTGCGCCACGTGTCGTCGCCGGGGATCTTGCGGTCGCTGACGTCCCACGGCGCGTCGAGCACGACGTTGAGGTCGGGGTGCACCCGATCGAGCACCGTGGTGTACGTGTCGTACCACTTGTTGCACGCCGCGGTGGTCGTGCGGAGGATCACGGGCTTGTCGGTGGAGCGCAGCTGGCCACCGCGACCGAGACCGCAGCCGAGCCACGCGCCGCCGTCGACCGACTGGATGAGGTTCTGCTCCTGGTCGACGTCGGCCAGGCCGACTCCGACGACGACCGCGGTGGAGTCCCCGTACATCGAGACCTTGGCCGGCTGCAGCGGCAGGGGGTTGCCGTCGTTGCCGGTGATCGGCGTGCTGCTGCCACTGCCGAGGTTCTGCAGCGTCCGCTCCGCTTCGGTGAAGTCGCTGATGGGCTTGGGCGCGCCGGCGGTGATGGCCCACGCCCCGAGAGCGATGAGCACAGCGGCGGCCGGTGCCACGATGAGCGGCGAGCGTCCGCCGACTGTCATCTTGCGGCGTCGGATGGGCATCTCGAGCAGGTGGTAGGAGGCCACCGCCACCGCCACGGTGACCGCCATCCGCAGGATGAACAGCGGCCAGATCGACAGCCCGGTCCGGTCGCCGTCGAGCCAGAGGAAGATCGGCCAGTGGAAGACGTAGATGCCGTAGGACAGCTCGCCGACCAACCGAAGGCCGCGCATCGACATCAGTCGTGAGACCGGGCCGAACGGGATGATGGTGGCCAGGATGACGGCGCACGACAGCAGTGAGTAGACCGCCAGCCCGCCGCTGGTAGAGCCAGTCGCTGTTCTGCGCGGTGTGGGTCCACAGCCAGGCGCAGATGGCGAGCGACACGCCACCGCCCACGGCGGCGGCGGTGCGGTGCTGGCCGGGCCGGGCCAAGCGGCGGGTGACCCGGCGGCTGTAGATCAGCACGCCGAGGACGCCGCCGGCCAGCAGCTCGAAGGCCCGGGTGTCGGTGCCGTAGTAGATGCGGTCGTGCGAGTAGCCGAGGAAGAGGGTGCAGGCCAGCGAGGCGGCCATGAGCACCATCAGGGCCGCGGCCGAACTTCCAGCGATCCCACTTGAGCCGCCCCAGCAGCACGAAGGCGATCAGGGGGTAGAACAGGTAGAACTGCTCCTCGATGGCGAGGCTCCAGAAGTGCAGCACCGGCGACGGCGCTGCGAACAGGTCGGCGTAGGACTGCCCGGAGATGATGAACCGCCAGTTGGCCACGTAGAGCAGGGCGGCGGTGACGTCGCCCCCGAGGTTGCGTTGCTGGATGGCGCCGGCCGCGAAGACGCCGAAGGCCAGCACGACCACGAGGGCAGCGAGGCTGGCCGGCATCAGTCGTCGGAGCCGTCGGCCCCAGAACGCCCGCAGGTTCACCGTGCGGGTGGTGGTGCGCTCGGCCAGCAGCAGCGAGGTGATCAGGAAGCCGGAGAGCGTGAAGAAGGTGGAGACGCCGAGGTAGCCGCCGACCGCCCAGGAGAACCCGCCGTGGAAGAAGAGCACCGCGATGACGGCGATGCCTCGCAGCCCGTCGAGGCCGGGGAAGTAGGGGAGCTTCGAGCTCGACGCGGGAGCGGCGCGGGCGCGGCCGGAGGGGCGACCGTGTCCGAGCCATGGGTGTGGGCGCGCGCTCGTTCGAGGTCGGGTGGCGCCGGGGCCACCGTCGCGGCGCGAGCCCCGTCAGCCACCGCTCGTCCCACCGGCCACCCCACCGGTGACCGCGGTGATCTCGGGACCGAGGTAGCCCTTCACGATGAGATCGGCCGAGGTGGTCGCGAAGCCGCCGGCCGTCGGATAGATGGCGGTTCCGCCGTTGGCGGCGATCCACGCTGACAGGCCACCGATCGAGACCGGCCCGTCGGCCGAGGTGGGCAGCTTGGCCAGCACGGCGTTGAACGCCGCCACCCGGGCAGGATCGGCGGCTGCGCCCGAGCTCGGGTCGAACGGCGGCATGTCGACCCAGATGACCTTGGCCCCCTGGGAGCTCAGCACCTCGACGGCCTTGGTCATGAGCAGGTAGAGCCGGTAGTCGTAGTCCGCGTTGCCCGGAGCGACCCACGGTCCCGCCGGGTCGAACTGGTGGTCCGCGACCTCGGTGAAGCCGGTGGCCAGCACGACGACGTCGGGATCGGTGGCTGCGATCTGGGCGGCCCAGGTGGGCTCCCAGTCGGCGCACTGGGTGGCCACGGGCTCGGGTCCGGCCGGCCCGACCCGGGTGCCGTCACGGTCGAGACCGCAGCCCGCCGACGACACGCCCGGCACGACCGTGACCGCGCCGGTGCTGGTGGCGTACTCCGTGGCTGCGGCTTCGAGCGTGGTGGCCATCGCATCGCCGTAGAAGGCCACCTTCGGCCCGGCTTCGGGATCGGTGGTGTCGGTGACGTCGGTGGCCGCAGCTGTGTCGACCTGGGCCGCGGGGCGGTCGGGAGTGGTGACCGAGGTGGCGAGCAACAGTGCGACGACAGCCACCGCGCCGGCGGCGCCCATCCAGGCGAGCAGCCGGCTGGCCGAGTCGGGCGACGTGCTGGCGGCGCGCTCACGATGCAGCAGGCGGTCGGCCGCGAGCTGCAGGAGCACGGCGGCGACGAAGGCCACAGCGAAGCGGAGCAGGGTGAGCGGGACGACGGACAGCTCGGTGCGGGCCGCGCTCGAGCCACACGAAGATCGGCCAGTGGATGAGGTACAGCGCGATGGCGATGTGGCCGAGCCACCGCGCCGGGCGGCGAGACAGCAGCCAGGCCACCGGTCCCTCGGGCACGATCGACGCCAGCACGACGGCGGTCGACAGGGCGGCCACCGCGGCAAGACCGCCGTGCATCGTCACCCGGCTGGCCGGGGCGAGCACGGCGTAGGCGACCAGCAGTCCGAGGCCACCGATCACGCCGGCGACGTTGATGGCGTCGCGGACCGGACCCGGCACGGCCAGGCGGATGGTCACCCGGGGGTCGTAGATCACGACGGCCAGCAGGCATCCGGCGAAGACCTCGGCGGCCCGGGTGCCGGTGCCGTAGAGCACCCGGGCCGGTGTGCCTGCCATCAGGAGCGAGAGGCCGACCGAGATGGCGATGATCACGCCCAACACCACGGCCAGCCGGTCTCGCGACCAGCGGAGCACCCCGAGCACGCCGACCACGAGCAGCGGGATCACCACCAGAAGTTGGCCGAGCAGGGACAGGGCCCAGAACTGTCGGGCCGGCGAGGCCAGGCCGAACGCCGGGCCGAAGGGCTGGTCGTCGAGGATGAAGCGCCAGTTCGCGACCGACAGCAGCGATGCGATGCCGTCGCCGGCCAGGGCCCGGCGCTGCACGTCGCTGGAGGCGACGAGGCAGAACACCCCGGCGAGGGCCAAGGCGGTGAGCGTCGCTGCCAGCACGCGCCGGATCCGACGGTTCCAGAACGCCGCGCACGTCGATGTGCGCCCCATCGCCTCGTTCCGCGAGGAGACCGGCCACCGCCAGGAAACCGGCCAGGGTGAACAGGGTCGACACTCCGAGGTGACCGCCCTTGGCCCACGCCAGGTTGGCGTCGAAGAGCAGGACCACGAACACGGCGACACCCTTGAGACCATCCAGTGCAGGGAACGTCGGGAGGAATCCGCCGGAGTGGCCCCGAGGCGTGCGCGGCGGTGGCTCGGTGGGATCGGGCGGGAACTCCAGGTCGAGCGGGTCGGCGGCCGAGTCGGCGGGCGGGCGGGCCAGCGGCTCGATGTCGGTGAGCGAGAACGGCGGGCCGGTGCTGACCGGCGGATCCTGTTCGGTCATGTCCGCGAAGAGCGATCCGTCCATCAGGTCCGGGCCAGATGGCTGGTCACGCTCGTGGCGCTCTGGTGGACCGTCTGGACCATGCGTGTCTCTCTGTGAGGGTGCTGCCGCGTTCCGTGAGACGCCCGGCGGGAACGTCCGGCGCAGTGTAGTTATGGTGGTGTGTTGGACAGGGGCACCCCTGCGTCCCGTACGGTGTATGTCTCGCGAGTCCGAGGGGGAGCCATGTACAAGTGGAGCGACGAGCAGCTGATGGTGCAGGACGCCGTCCGCCAGTTCGTGGAAGCCGAGATCAAGCCGCACGTCGAGGAGCTCGAGCACGGCGACCTTCCTCCCTACGACATCCTCCGCAAGCTCTTCGCGACCTTCGGCATGGACGCCATGGCCCGTGACCGCTTCAAGCGCCAGATCGAGTTCGAGAAGTCGGTGGCCGACGCGGTCGCCAAGGGCGAGACGCCGCCCGAGCGGCCCACGCGCGAAGGTGGCTCGGATTCGTCGCTCACCCTGATCCCGATCATCGAGCTGTGCCGCTACTGCCCGGGCATGGTGACCGCCATGGGCGTGAGCATGGGCCTCACCGCGGCGGCCATCAACGGCAAGGGCACCATCGCCCAGAAGGAGCGGTGGGTCCCCGAGCTGCTCACCATGGAGAAGGTCGGCGCCTGGGCGATCACCGAGCCGAACTCCGGGTCCGACGCGTTCGGCTCGATGCTCTCGACGGCCAGGCGCGACGGCGACGAGTACCTGCTCAACGGCTCGAAGACCTTCATCACCAACGGGCCCTACGCCGACACGATCGTGTTCATCTGCAAGCTCGACGAGGGCAACCCGCCGGCCGAGCGCAAGATCCTGAGCTTCGTGCTCGACACGGGCATGCCCGGCCTCGAGCAGTCGAAGCCGCTGCGCAAGATGGGCATGCACTCCTCGCCCACCGGCGAGCTGTTCCTCACCGACGTCCGGGTCGGCATCGACCGGCTCATCGGCGAGACCGAGGAGGTGCAAGGCCGGTGGCCGCGAGGGCGCCAAGGACACGTTCCAGATGGAGCGCTCCGGCGTGGCCGCCATGGCGCTCGGCATCATCGAGCAGTGCCTCGAGCTGAGCGTCGAGTACGCCAAGAACCGGGTGCAGTTCGGCCATCCGATCGGCGACTTCCAGCTCATCCAGCTGAAGCTGGCCAAGATGGAGGTCGCCCGCCTCAACGTGCAGAACCTGGTGTTCCGCACGCTCGAGATGAGCGCCGCCGGGGAGAGCCTCACCCTGGCCGAGGCCTCGGCCATGAAGCTCTACAGCGCCCAGGCCGCCATGGAGGTCGCGCTCGAGGCCGTGCAGGTGCTTCGGTGGCAACGGCTACATGGCCGAGTTCCAGGTCGAGCAGCTGGCCCGCGACGCCAAGGTGCTCCAGATCTACGCCGGCACCGACGAGCAGCAGGTCATCGCCATCGCCAAGGACCTCCTCCGCCGCTGAGCCCCTAGAGTTCCACCCGTGGACGAGACAACGCTTCGCAAGATCCAGGCGGTGGCCGCCATCGGCGGCGGGGTCGTCGCGCTGCACGGAGTGACCTCCGATGCCTGGCAACGACGCCACACGTTGTTCGTCGGGCTGAGCATGACCGCCTCGGTCGGTCTGTTCCTGATCCCCCTGCTCAAGAAGTCGCCCACGCCTGCCGGCTCGGGAGGCACCGGCTGACGGATCCGATCTGCTCTGATCCGAGCTCGACTTCACCTCGAGCTCCGCGACACCATCGAGAACCTGGCGCACCGCGACGACCAAGCCGAACCTGACGAGCACGCGGCATGAGGGACAGACTCTCGCCGTGATCGTCGACGCGGGAGAGTTCGAGCGGATCTACGACCCGTCGGTGGGCGAGGCCGAGCAGTGGTACGTGAACGACCACACCTTCGTCCGAGCTGCCGACGGCACCTGGCACCTGTTCGGCATCACCCACGCCGAGCCGATGGCCCCGTTCGACGAGCGGCACCTGGCTCATGCCACCGCCCCCGACCTGCACGGGCCGTGGACGAAGCAGCCGTTCGCGCTGACCGCGGACCCGGGGTGCGGGCGAGTCGGTCCTGTGGGCGCCCCACGTGATCGAGCACGACGGCCGGTGGTGGATGTTCGTGTGCGGGGGAGGTCCGGCACCGACGCAGTTCCGGATCCACCTCGCCGTGTCCGACGACCTGAGGACCTGGCTGCGCCACCCGGAGAACCCGTTGCTGGTCGACGGCTACGAGGCCCGTGACCCGATGGTGCTGCGGGTCGGCGAGCGGTGGGTCATGTACTACACGGCCACGTCCGAGCCCGAGGGTGGGTCGTTCGTGGTGGCGGCAACCGAGTCCGACGACCTCGTGCACTGGCGCGGCCGAACGATCGTCTACACCGATCCGATGTGGGGCACCGGTGGCGGGCCGACCGAATCGCCGTTCGTGATCGAGCGCGGAGGCCACTGGTACCTGTACATCGGGCCTGACTGGCAGCGGCTCACCGCTACGTTCCCGCTCGACGGTCGCTACGACCCGGCCGGCTATGCCGGCACCCGGGTCCTGGTGAGCGACGACCCGCTGCACTTCGATCTCGGCGGCGAGGTCGGGTTCATCGCCTCACACGCATCCGAGGTCATCACCGACACCGACGGGTCCACCTGGATAAGCCACTGCGGTTGGGGCCAGGGGGGCGTGCACCTGGCCCCGCTGCGGTGGGAGGACTAGCCGACGGTCGTGGTCGGGAGGTGGATGTCGATCTTGTCGAAGGCGATGGCCGCCGTGCCGACCCGGTTCTCGTCGCCCCTGCTGTCCGGTCACTGGAATTGGTCGGGTGAACGTGCATCAGTCAGGTTCAGCGCCATCGAGCGGCGGCCGCGGCGCACGTCGATGAGCACCAGGATGCTGCCGAGGATCGCGGCGGCCACCACGACCAGCGCGATCCGGCCGGTGGCCGAGGTGCGGCAGGCCTCGGTGTTGCGTGCGGGCGCGAAGGTGGTCGTGGCCGCCGGCTCGCGCCGCTCAGGGCTGTCCAGGCCATCCGACCAGGCCACGACCGCTGGACCGCACGCGGCACCCCGCGCGCCGGGTCCGCCGGTCAGCAGGGGGAGGCCCGTGCGCAGCGGGACCAGCAGGGCCAGCGCTCCTGCCGCGACCGCCAACAGGACGACGAGGCCGATCCACCGCGTGGTCGACAGCTCCGGAGCTCGCACCGGTGGTGAGCGTAGGCCACCTACGGTGACGAGATGGAGGAGCACGAGCGATCCCCACGGCTGCGTCGGGCGGTCCGCGCGCTCGTCGTGCGCGCCGACGACGCCGTGCTGCTCGTGCACTTCCACTTCGCCAGCGGTGCGCAGGTCTGGGCCCTGCCCGGGGGCGGGATCGAGCGAGGTGAGACCGACGAGGAGGCGATCCGCCGGGAGCTGGCCGAGGAGGTGGGGGTGCACCGGTTCCAGCTCGGTCCCGTGGTGTGGACGCGGACTCACGTGTTCGAGCTGTCGCCGGAGTTCGACGGCCAGCACGAGCGCGTCTTCCTGGTGCGCATCGACGAGCCTCCTGGGGAGCCGGGCCTCACGGTCGACGAGTTGCGGAGCGAATCCGTGACCGGATCGCGCTGGTGGACCGAGGGCGAGCTGCGGCATCGGCCGAGCTGTTCGCTCCCCGTCGGCTACCCGAGCTGGTTGTCCAGGTGCGCACCGGAGGGCCGTCGGTTCCGCCGATCGATGCCGGAGAATAGGGCCCTAGAATCGGCCCCAATGTCGACGAGCGCCCGGTGAACACCCTGCTGCTCGTGCCCGACGGCGTGAGCCTGCGCAACTTCGTGCTCGGGCGCACCGCGGGCCTGCTGTCCGAGGCCGGCGAGGTCACGATCTGGGCTGATCCGTCGTTGCCGGTCCCTGACGGCCAGGCCGCGGTCGGAACCTGGGACACGCTCGATGCCTATCCCGAACGCCTGGCCGAAGCCAGCCTGCGACGCACCCTCGAGTACGCCCACCTGCGGGCCCTCGACACCCCTGGCTCGCGGTTCGTGCTGGCCCTCCCGATACCCGGCAGCCCGCGGAGCCGCGCCCTGCGCCTGGCGGCTCGCACCGCTTCCCAGCCGTTCGGCACGCTCGACCGGGTGCAGCGCCTGGTGGCCCGTCACGACCAGCTGGCCGCCGGCCGGCCCGAGGTCGACGTGGCCGCCCGCCGCCTGGCCGAGGTCGCGCCGGACGTGGTGCTGTGCGCCCACCAACGACCCCTCGCAGTGCTACCGGTGATCCTGGCGGCCCGTCGGGTCGGCATCCCCACGGCCACGTTCGTCTTCAGCTGGGACAACCTCACGACGAAGGGCCGGATGGCGGCACCTTTCGACCACTACCTCGTGTGGTCGGCCCACATGGCAGCGGAGCTGCACCGGTTCTACCCCGACGTCTCGATCGACCGGGCGCACGTGGTCGGCACGCCGCAGTTCGATCCGTACGCGGATCCCGACCGGCCGTCGACCCGTGCCGCGTTGGCCTCCCGGCTGGGCCTGGATGCCGATCGGCCGATCGTGTGCTTCACCGCCGGTGACGCCGGGACCTGCCCGGACGACCCCTACCACCTGTCCGTGTTGCTGGAGCTGGTGCGCGCCGGGCGAGTGGAGGGCGATCCGCACATCGTGTTGCGGACGGCACCGGTCGATCCCGGCGGCCGCTTCGACGACGTCCGCGAGCGGTACCCCGAGCTCGTCGAGGCTGCTCCCGACTGGGCGCACGGCGAGGGCCGGCAGTGGCACGCCGCGTATCCGACGAGCGACGACGTCGAGGCGCTGAGCGTGCTGACCGCCGGCGCCGACGTGAACGTGAACATGGCGTCGACGATGAGCATCGACTTCGCGCTGCGGGACACACCCGTGGTCAACCTCGGGTTCGACCAGCACCCGTCGGACAACCGGGCCGCCGAGTACTACCGCTTCACGCACTACCAGCCCGTGGTCGAGCTCGGTGCGGTGCGCGTAGCGGTCGACCCGACCCATCTGGCCGACGAGGTGTCGCGGTACCTGCGCGAGCCCGATCTCGACCGCGCCGGGCGTCGGGCCGTGGTCGAGTTGGAGCTCGGTGTGGAGATGGGCCGGTCCAGCGATGCGGTGGTGGCGGCGCTCGAGCACATCACCGGTACCGAGATCAGTCGCTGAACTGCTTCAGCACCGTCGTCGTCCACGTCTCGGGCCGGCGGAGCACCGCCATGAACGAGTCGGCGCTGGTGCCCGAACCGAAGTGCATGGTCGGCTCGAAGCGGGTGCCCCACGCGTGGTCGACGGCCTTCGCGACGGCGTCGGCGTCGAAGGCCACGTGCTCGATCGACGGATGGTCGAAGCGGTTGTGCTGGCGTGAGCCGATGTTCACGGTGGGCACGCCGTAGACCGGGGCCTCGTGGATGCCGGAGCTGGAGTTGCCCACCAGAACCGCGGCGTGGCGCAAGGCGGTGAGGTAGGACTCGAACTTCATCGACGGCAGCACCCGGAACGCCGGGTCGTGCTCGACCTCCGTGATGGCCCGCAGGATCTCTCCGCTCCCCGTGTCGTTGTTCGGGTAGAGCACCACGAACCGTCGCCCTGACCCTGACAGCGCGGAGAGCATGGCGGAGGTGTCGGCGTGGAGCTGGTCAGATGCACCGACCACCGGGTGGAGGGCCACCAGCGCGAACTCGCCGTCAGGCAACTCATAGTGGCGGCGGACCTCGTCGATCGCGGGAAGGTCGGGGGACAGCATGATGTCGATGTTGGGCGAGCCGATCACATGCACCTTGTCGGCGTACTCGCCCATGCCGACCACGCGGTCGGACGCCTCGACGTTGGAGACGAAGTGCAGGTGCGACATCTTCGTGATGGTGTGGCGCATGAGCTCGTCGACCGTGCCCGACAGCTCGCCCCCCTCGATGTGACCGACGAGGATGCCGTTGAGCGCGCCGACGATGGCGCCGGCCAGCGCCTCGACCCGGTCACCGTGCACGACGATCAGGTCGACGTGGTGCTCGGCCACATAGTGGCTTATCCCCTTGATCGTGTCGGCCAGGACGCGGTCCATCATCGAGTCGGTGAAGTGGTCCTGGTTGAAGTACAGGAACACGTTCGAGAATCCGTCCTTGTCGATCTCCTTCCACGTCGTTCCGTACTTGTCGAGCAGGTGCATGCCGGTGGCGAAGATCGTGTAGTCGAACTCGTCCGCGGCGTCGGCCACCGCCCGGATGACCGACTTCAACTTGCCGTAGTCGGCGCGCGTCCCGGTGACGAACAGGACGTTCCGCTTCACCTGCGTCATTCGCCCACCATCGACCGGCTGACCTGCTCGCCGTCGGCCACCGCGGTGGTGGCGGGTCGGCCCAGGAGCGCCTCGAAGTCCTCGGCCGGGATCTCGCCGGTCCCGGGCCGCTTCACCCAGATGTTGTCGATGGTGAACGGCTCACCCGGGGCGATGTCGGCGATGGCCACCACCGACGCGAACGCGAAGGCGATGGTCGGGGCCTCCTCGGCTACCGCCGCCTTCGAGCCACCGCGCGCCTGCTGCATCAGCGCGCTCTGCTCGATCAGCGCGGCCAGAGCGGCAGGGTCCATCGAGCACTCGATGTCGGGGCCGGGTCGGTCCATCCGGTCGGTGAAGTGCCGCTCGAGCACGTCGGCGCCGACGGCCACCGCACCGAGGCACGGCACGTTGGTGAGCGTGTGGTCCGACAGCCCCACCACCGCGTCGGGGAAGGCCGCGGCCAGCTCGGGGATGGCCCCCAGGCGCACCAGCTCGGGCGGGGTCGGGTAGACGTTCGTGCAGTGCAACAGGCCGAACGGCACGCCCGCGGCCCGCATGATCTCGACCGCCGGAGCGATCGACTCCAAGGAGTTCATGCCGGTGCTGACGATCATCGGGCGACCGAACCCGGCCACGTGGCGGATCAGCGGGTAGTTGTTGCACTCACCGGACCCGATCTTGTAGCCGACCACATCCATGCGCTGCAGCCGGTCGGCCGCTGCCCGCGAGAACGGCGTGCTGAGGAAGATCATCCCCCTGTGCTCGACATGCGCCTTGAGTGCCCGTTCATCGTCCTCGTCGAGGGCGCAGGACTCCATGATCTCGTAGATGGAGATGTCGGCGTTGCCGGGGATGACCGATCGCGCGTGCTGCGACATCTCGTCGGCCACCACGTGGGTCTGGTGCTTGACGATCTCGGCCCCGGCGTCCGCTGCCGCGTCGACCATCTCGCGGGCCACATCGAGGCTGCCCCCGTGGTTGATGCCGATCTCGGCGATCACCAGCGGTGGGGCATCGCCTCCGACGAGCCGCTCGCCGAGCACGAACGCCGGTCGGGACAGGGGCCGGGAGGAAGAACTGAACGAGCTCGAAGAACTGAACGAGCTCATCGGGAGACCGCCAGGACGGACTCGGCGTAGGCCAGATCGGCGGCGGTGTCGATGTCGATCGTGGCGAAGACGTGGTCGGTGACGACCGCGCCGATGCGGGCGCCGAACACCGATCCCCGGGCGATGGCGGCCGCTCGGGTGAGGTAGATCGCTCCGTTCTCCCGGTAGTGCGGCGTCATGTCCTGGCTGCGGGTCTCGAGCTGGTAGTCGGGGGCGAAGGCCCCGTCGACGATGGTCCCGACCTTGGACGTGACCGGGCTCACGGTGACCGCCGAGTCGAACCCCGAGTCGCGCCTGGAGTCGAGGAGCGCGACGCAGTCGTCGAGCCAGGCGCCGAGTCGTAGCGGTGAGGTCGGTTGCAGGGTCACGAGCAGCGTCGACCCGGTGGTCCGGGTCGAGCGCGTCGATGCGGCCGAACGCGTCGAGCAGCACCCCTGAGATGGTGGCGTGGTCGTCGGCAAGCTCGTCCGGTCGGATCAGCACCTCGGCGCCGTGGTCGCGTGCTGTCGACGCGATCTCCTCGGAGTCGGTGCTCACGTACACCGTCCGCACGAGCGGGTGCTCGAGCGCGTAGCGGATCGAGTGGGCGACCAGCGGCCGATCACCGAGCACGGCCAGGTTCTTGCCCGGCAGCCGGGTGCTGCCGCCGCGGGCCGGGACGACGGCGTCGATCAGCATCGGATGAACGCCGGTACGTGGCTGATCGGCAGCTTCTCGGGGGTCAGGGCGCGCGCACGGCAGATCTCGTCGATGGCTCGCGTGGCGCCGTCGACCTGGCCGTAGTCGTCGATCACGATGAGCCCGCCCGGGACGACCCGATCGATCAGCAGATCGAGGGCAAGGGCGGTGGGCTCGTAGACGTCGAGGTCGAGGTGCAGCAGCGACACCCGCAGCTCCGGGTGCTGCTCGAGCACCTTGACGAGGGTCTCGCGGATGTCGCCGGGGACCAGCTCGTAGTTCGTGAACCCCTTGCCGTCGAGATAGCCGCTGACCTCGTCGAGCGAGAGCCCGTCGCCGCCCGCGTCCTCGAAGCGCCGGATGAACGCCTGGTCGTCGGCGCCCCCGACGTCATCGACCGGGAACGAGCCGAACGCGTCGAACCCCCACACCCGGCGCGATGCGTCGGCTTCGAGCAACGAGCGGAACGTCAGCCATCGCACGAGCGACGCCGCCTTGTAGACGCCCAGCTCGACGACATCGCCGGGGAGGCCGGAGATCTGCTGGTAGAGCTCGTACTGGGCCAGCGCCTTGCCCGTTCGGCTCACCGGCGACGTGAGGTAGAAGCCGTTCTCGTACTCCCAGGCCCGGTCGGTGTCGAAGCTGTTCGCGGAGTCCATGACCCGGTCAGAGTACGCCGAGCCGGTCAGGTGATCAGCGACGCCCACGCATCGAGGAGGGCGGGGATCGTGATCGACGAGTGGTTGCGCTCCAGGTAGCGCTGCCGGGCCGCAGCGCCCAGTTCGGCCCGCCGAGCGGCACCCGAGCCTCCATCGGCGAGGGCGGTCAGATGGGCCGCCAGGGTGTCGGCGTCGCGGGCCTCGAAGCGCAGGCCGTCGACGTCGGCGCGGATGCGCTCGCGCATGGCGCCGGCGGCCGTCGACACCACGGGTCGGGCCGCGGCCATGGCCTCGACCCCGGTGATCGGCCCGCCCTCCTCGATCGACGACACCACGAAGACGTCGACCCCGCTCAGCAGGGCCACCCGGTCCTCGACGAACCCGACCAGTTCGACCCGGTCGGCGACACCGAGCTCGGCGGCCAGGGCTTCGGTGGCCGGACCCTCCGAACCGGTACCGGCGATGCGCAGGTGGAGGCCCTCGTTGCCGGCGGCGGCCGCCGCGAAGCCCCGAACCAACGTGTCGAGCCCCTTCTCGGGACCGAGGCGGGAGAGCGATCCGACCACGATCCGGCTGTCGTCCTGCCCCCTGGTCACAGGCAGGTCGAGGAGCGCGTCCTCGAGGCCGTCGGCCCACTGCTCGACCCGCACCGCAGGACCCTCGTAGCCGAACCGGTCGTGGAGGTCGTCGGCCTGTTCGTCGTAGAAGCAGACGGCCAGGTCGACCAGGCGGGCAACGTCCGAGAAGCCGGCCAGATCGGGACGGGCGGCGTACTCGGGCGTCACCTGGGCGACTTCTGCGTACGCAGCTGGCACCCCGGCCCGGTGGGCGGCGCGCAGCGCCTCGCAGACCCACGGCTTGGGCTTGCCGACGAGGTGCACGAGGTCGGCGGTGGACATCAGCTCGACCCCGGGGCCGGTCGACCAGTACGCCTCGATGGCGGGGATGGCACGGGTCTCTCCGGCCGTTCGCTGCTCGTCCGGCGAGGGCCGGCGGCGCCGACGAGCGGTGTCGCGGGCGAGCGCGGCGCCAACGGTGAGCCGACCCGTCGGGGTCCGGCGCCATTCACCTTCGGCGCTGCGCAGGTCGGCTCGTCCGACCCAGGCGTCGGCCACGTCGGTACGACCCAGCGCCGGTCGATCGGTGGCGACGGTGACCTGGTAGCCGGCACCGAGGGCCACCGTGACGACCGCGTCGACGTAGTTCTCGAACCCGCCGTGAGGGCCGAGGAACCCCGGGACGACGAGCAGGTGCGGCACGGTCGGGAGATTAGTGCCGCCGGTTGCTCTGCCATCATGGCGCCGTGCGCATCGGAGAGAACCCGGCCAGCGCGGGCAGGGAGGCCCGCTCCGACGCCCGGATCCGCGTCGTCGTTCCCGTCTACATCCCCGAGAGCCACATCCAGGACAGCCACGAGTACTTCCGGGACGCCGCCACCATCCTTGACCTGTGCCTCGAGTCGCTGGTGCGCACCTGCGGCTCCGAGACCCGCATCACGGTGGTGGCCAACGCCTGTCGGGCCGAAGTGGTCGACGGCCTCGCCGCCCGCCAGCGCGCCGGGGAGATCGACCAGTTGGTGATCAGCCACGACAACCTCGGCAAGGTCGACGGGTTCCTGGTCGGGGCCCGCGGTTCGTGGGAGCCCGTCGTGGTCGTGTCCGACGCCGACGTCCTGTGGCGAGCCGGTTGGCAGTCGGCCCTGGTCCGGATCCTGGCCGCCTTTCCCGAGTGCGGGGTGGTCGGTGCCGCGCCGTTGCCGAACCTGGCGGCGTACGCCACTTCTGCCACCGTGCTCGAGGCGACGAGCGCGACGGATCATCGGTCGCCGCACGGTCGTCGGCCCTGACGACCTCGCCCGCTTCGCGGACAGCGTCGGGAATCCGGAGCTGTTCGATCGCTACATGTCGGATCAGCTCGTGGTCGACCGGGCCGGGGAGACCGCGCTGGTCGGGGCCGGCCACTTCGCCTGCGGCTTCCGGCGGGTGGCGCTCGAGGACGTGGCCGCCGGTCCCTGTCTCGGGTTCGAGCGCGATTCCCTGGACTTCCCGCTCGACGCGGCCGGGTGGTGGCGGCTGGCCACGACACGGGCCTTCGCCTGGCACATGGGCAACGTGGTCGAGCCGTGGATGGCCGAGTCGGTCGACGAGATCGAGCAGATCAGCCAGGTCGACGGGGTGGAGCAGCGGATCGAGCTGCCGGAGGTGGGTCGCGGCCGGCCGAGCCGCCTCGGCGTCGTGCCGGTCGGGCTCCGGGACCGGCTGGCGGTCCGTCTGGGCCCCCGGATCGCGAGCGTCAGCCCTCGACGGTGACCGGGAAGATCTGACCGTCGTCGTGCTCGGTGGGCAGGCCGAGCACCAGTCGGCGACCGTACGGCTGGTCGACGACCGACGGGTCGCTGTCGAGCAGGACGAGCACGGCTGGGCGGCCGTCGACCGCGTCGGCGATCTGGCGGAGCTGCTCGTCGCGATCCTGGTTGACCTCGCCTGTGGCGAACACGGTCTCTGGGGGGAGCGCGATCGACGACCGACCTGTGGCCACCCACACCTGAGAGGCGCTGTCGGTGATGATGACCGTGTCGGCGGGGAGGTCGCGCAGCTCGGCCAGCGTCGGCGACCGCAGCATTTCGGCCCGGGTGAGTCCTTTGTCCACGGAGTCGTCGAAGTGGCCGACGAGCAGCCCCGTACGTAGCAGCCCGGCGACGACCAGGGCACCGACGAGGCCGTAGGCCAGCCGCCGCCGGGTGTCGTCCCGAGCCACCGCTCGACCGACGTAGACCGCGATGCCGACGATGGTCACCGCGTGCACCGGTGCGAGGATCCGGGTGCCGAAGCCTATGGTGCCGACCCCGACGAACGTGTCGGCCAGCACGACCGCGGCCAGGTAGACCCCGGCATAGAGCGCGGCCACCAGCGGCAGGTGCGTCGCCACGTCCTCACGAGTTGCGGGCGATGATCGGCACAGCCAGAGGAGAGCGGCCAGCACGGCCAGCATGACGACGCCGGCCAGCGCCGCTCCGACGACGTCGACGGACACGAACCAGTCGGCCAGCGTGCCACCGAGGGTGCGGGCGTCGTGCAGCGTGACGGGGTGCCAGGCCAGCGAGGTGGCGCTGTGCCCGGCGCGGAGCTCGGGGTTGAGCAGCGTCCAGCCGATGGTCGGCAGCGCCACCGCGGCGGCCACCGCGGCGGCGCCGCCCCATCGGCGCCGCCGGTCGCCCCGCACGACCAGGATCATCGCCAGCGCGGCGGTGGCACCGTTGGCCACGCCGACCTGGCGGGTCAGCACACCGAGGGCCACCAGTCCGCACACGCCCAGCAGCGCCTTCAGGTCGCCGCGGTCGGTCGGGTAGCGGTCGGTCAGGTAGCGGTCGAGCACGACGACGGTGGCCAACGTCAGCAGGATGAACAGCGGCTCGGACCAACCCATGGCGTAGGTGAGGACGAGGTCGTTGGCCATGAGGAGCCCGGCGGCCAGCAACCCCCACCCCTCCGAGCGCGTCCGGCGGCGCACGGCGGCGAAGGCCAGGGCCGCGGACAGCGCGAAGGCGAGAGCGTTCAGCCACCGGGCGGCGTCGAACACGCTGGAGCCGGCCAGCTTCGACACCGATGCCACCGCCACCGGGAACAGGGGCGGGAACGCAGTGAGCGTGGTCCGCCCGTCAGTGGTGGCGTGGTCCGGGACCGGCTCGCTGTTGGGGCGGTAGGGGGAGGTCAATCCGTGACCGTCCGCCAGGCCCTGGGCCGCGCCGAGGTAGGCGGCCGAGTCGTTGGTCATCCCGATGCCGTGCCCGGTGATGACGAGCGCCAGGATCAGCGCCGCGGCGCCGACCAGGCCGGTGAGGACGTGGCGCGTCAGCCCGAGACGTCGCTGCGCTTGCGGCGGCTGGTGGCCAGCACGAGGATGCCGCCCAACGCGACCAGCACGACGCTGACCCGGATGAGCATCATGGTCGCGTTGGACGCGCCGGTCTTGGGCAGCGTGCCCGATGCCGTGGTGGTGGTGACCGCGGCAGCCTCGATCGTGACCGAGACGCTCAAGATGTTGGTGCCGTCGTTGCCCGTGAAGGTCAGGACCGCGCCGTCGACCTCGGAGCACGAGATCGTGTACGGGAACGTGTAGTTGCCGTCAGCATCGGTGGTGACGGTGCCGACGACCTTGCCGTCGACCGTGATGGTCACCAACGCGTTGGGCAGGAAGCCCGTGCCGGTGAGGACGATGGTGGTGCAGGGCGGCACCACCGGCTGGTCGACCGTGAGCGTAGGCGTGTCCGGGTAGCTCTGGGCCATGGCCGCGGTCGCGGGCAGAGCCAGGGCCAACATGACGAGGAGCACCGCTGCTGCGACTCGCAGGGATCGGTTGGCACGCATCGGTGACGAGCTTTCGGTCGAGATCAGGTCCGAGGGCTGGGGCCGAGCGGATGGCACAGTGTGGTTGATCGGGTGGATCGTGTCCATCATCCGCAAGGCGATTGCGTCGATGCTCTCACGCGGATGCTCACGAACGGTGGAACCCGACGTGGAGGGCCAGATCGCTCTGCTGCACCAGATCGACCGACGCGCCGTCCGGATCGGTGCCCACGGCCAGGCGGCGACCTCCCGCCGCGACGAGTTCGGCGACGTCGATCTGGACATCCGGATCTGCCGATCGGACCCGGACCGTGAGGTGGTCGTCGGTGACCAGGGGCTGATGGCCGATGGCCAGCCGGTAGCCGTCGGTGGCCCCGGGACCGAGACGCACCGACCCGACGAGGTGCAGCACGATCGTGGCCGACCCGCCTGGAGGGAGGTCGACGAGCGACGAGTAGACGTGGCCGGAGAACTCATGCTGGCTCTCGATGGGCAACGCCGCTCCGTCGAGGGTGGCGGACTGCAGCTCGTCGGCGGTGAAGAACCCGAGGTAGAGGCGGTTGGTTCCCGGCGGGAGCCCGTAGAGGTTGCCGATCACGTAGTCCGGGAGGCCGCTGCTCGGCGCGTCGTTGTGGAGCGTCACCGTGGCGGTGGCGGTGACGACGCCGCCGGCGGGATCGACGGTGGCGTCGTAGTCGACGTCGCGGCGCAGGAAGCTGTCGATCTTGTTGCCGTCGGCGTTGGACGTGCGCACCGAGAACCAGTCGCTGTGGTGATCGGGGTCGTTCGTCGGCCCAGCGCCTTCGGCACCGGACAGGAACGCTCCGGTCGAGCGGAGTCCGCTGAAGAAGGCCTGCTCGTCGTCGCCGAACGTGGTGAACAGGATGTGGCCGCCGTGCATCGCGTCGCCGAGGTCGGCACCGATCTCGCCCGGGCTCGGGAGCTCGCGACTCACGAGGGCGTCGAACGTGGCCCTCGACGCCGCGGTCAGGCCGTCGTGGCGATCCTCGTCGGAGCCCCCGGAGAGGTATTGGTCTCGCAGCAGGTAGTTCGCGGCGTTGTCGGCGGTCAGCGGCTCGGCCACCCCCGGCGCCGTGACCGGCCCGGTCAGGCGCAGCAGCGCGGCCAGCCCGACCGGGTCGACGTAGATCACGCCGTCGATCGACGGGCCACCGAGCTGTGGGATCACCTGGGCGATGGCGGCGGCGTTGTCGGGCAGATCGGGAGACGCGGTCAGGTTCTGGGGGAAGCGGGCCGGGTGAAGGCGGCCGTAGCGCTCCTGGTAGATCGGCATCCCGGTCAGCGACCGCTCGTCCGCGCCCGGTGCGTTGCTCAGCTCCTCGGTGGGTCCGGACTGCGCGAGGTTCACCTGTCCGTCCGTGGCCGTGAGGATGCCGTAGGCGCCGACGAACCCACCCTGGAACCGCATCTCGGCCGGCGTGGCGAACGCGATGAAGTAGTGGCGGGTGCCCTCGCTGCCGAGCAGGGCGGGCGCGACCCGGAGCGCCTGATCGGCGAGCTGGGCTTCGGGGAGGGTGCGGTCGATCTCGGCCGCGAACCGGTCGAGGTTGTCGTCGAGGGGGGCGACCAGCCACGGGCTGCGGACCGATGCGACCGTCGCCTGCGCCGAGACCAGGGCATCAGCCGACGCGGCCACCGGTTCCTGCATCGAGACGAGGGTGGCCAGGTCGATCTGGCCGGAGCGGGCCTGCAGCTGGCGATACGGCGCGGTCGTGGCCGCGACCGAGGCGGCATGGGTGAGCTCGACGCCGGAGTCGGTCACCGAGCGGAGGGCCTCGGCCTGCGGGGCCACGATGGGGACGAGCCGGGCCGGCTGGGCCCAGGGCGCCGACACCTGGTCGTTCGCCTCCTGGAACTCCCGGGTGGCCTGGTCGAACAGGTCTGCCGCAGCCTGCTGGTCGCCGGCACGGAGGGCGTCCAGGCCGTCCCTGGCGTGGTCGGTGGCCGCGCCGACCTGGTCGCGGGCCAACAACCCGGCGATGCCGAGCCCGAGGACGGCGATCGCGACGAAGCCACCGGCGACGAGTGCGGCGAGAGCCACACGACGGCGGGTCGGGCGTCGCGAGTGCTGCCAGGCCGACCAGAGCAGCGGGGCGACAGCGACCGCGGTGAGGATCGACGGCAGGCCGAAGAACCCCAGGTCGGGGGCGCGGAGAAGGGACTGGACGGCCAGGGCTCCGATGGCGGCGACGGGCCACCGTTGGCCCTCGTCAGCGAGGCCGTCCCCCGAGATCACCAGCACGAGCGCGATGGCCAGGGCCAGTCCCGCGGCAGCCACCCAGGGCGTGCCGATCGACAGCGCTGTCGCCAGCCCGGCGATCCAGAGCCCGGCCGAACGTGAGGCCCTCGACGCAGCCATCGTCACGACGCCGGCCAATGCGGCGGCGAGGAGCCGATCGACCCCGATGAGCCCGGTCGGTGCCACCGGTGCGAACGCGGCCCCGAGCGCGGCCACGAAGGCCATCGCCCACAGCGCCTGGCGCTGGCCGCTGGTCGAGCGACGCTGCCGGGTCCGGCGCCGACGCACGGAACCAGGCGCGGATGCCGGTTCGTCGGTCATCGAGGTCGCCGTCACGGCGCGAGAGCCTACGTTTCGTCACGCCGCCTGAGGGGGCGCGCTAGAAAGTCGACAGGTACCTCTCACTCCTGAACGGAGCCTCACATGCGAATCCGCAACCTGATCGTCGCCGGGGTCACGGTCGTGGCCCTCGGCGCCTCCCTCACCCCGATCGCCGACGCGACCCCGGCCCGATCATCGGCAGCCGCGACCCCGTCGTCGGTGGCCACGGGCCCGACCACGTTGCGCATCCTCGTCACCAACGACGACGGGGTCGCCGCCCCCGGCCTCGCGGCATTGGTCGACGCCCTCCAGGCCCTGCCCGACGTCGAGGTGACGGTCGTGGCACCGGCCACCAACCAGAGCGGCGTGGGCGACAAGTACTCGACGACCCCCGTCACGGTCGCGCCGGCGACGACCGCCAGCGGCGACGCGGCCACCGCGGTGACCGGCACGCCGGGTGACAGCGTGCTCTACGCGATCCAGGCCGGCCTGGCCCAGCCGCCGCACGTGGTGGTCTCGGGCACGAACTTCGGCCAGAACCTCGGCGACATCACCTCGGTGTCGGGCACGGTCGGCGCGGCCCGCTGGGCCAACCGCCTCGGCATCCCGGCCGTCGCGGTCAGTGCCGGGTTCGGCACGAACATCGCGGCCTCGTACGCGACAGGAGCCGCGTTCGCGGCCGGATGGATCAGCTACTTCCGTGCCACGTACCTCGACGAGACCAGTGTGGCCCGCACGCTCAACGTCAACGTCCCGACCTGCGGGCTGGGTGGGCTCCGCGGCATTCGGGCCTACCCGCTGGGTCGCTCGCAGTCGGTCACCGGGTACGCCCTGACGTCGGGCGTCGTCGGCAACGGCACGTTCACGCCGACGCTCACGTCGAAGGCCGTGCTGAACCAGAACATCGACTGCACGTCGTCGGCCACGAGCTTCGACGACGACATCGACGCCTTCAACAACGGCTTCATCTCGCTGACGGCGATCAACCCCGATCTCACCGACCAGTAGCGGTACGAAGCGGGAGCAGTACTAGGGTGCGGAGCGAACACGGGAGCCCGTCATCGGGCTGAGAGGGAGGATGCATCCTCCGACCGTCACAACCTGATCCGGGTAATGCCGGCGCAGGGAGGCTTTCGTCATCCGTCTCGCGTGTTCATCGACTCGATCGATCCGAGACGTGATGGCGCCCACCTCAGCAGTGATCATCTTCAACGGCGGCGACCCGCTGGCCCGACGCGTCGCCGATGAGCTGCCCGCGGGGGCGTACACGATCGCGGCCGATTCGGGCATCGAGCACACGCTGGCGCTCGAGTGGCCCATCGACCTGGCCGTCGGTGACTTCGACTCGGTGTCGGCCGCGGCGTTGGCCGCGGCCGAGGCGACCGGGACGGTCGTCGAGCGGCACCCGGCGGCCAAGGACCAGACCGATCTGGAGCTGGCCCTCGACGCGGCACTGGCCCGGCGACCCGACGAGATCGTCGTGGTCGGTGGGCACGGCGGTCGGGTCGACCACTTCGTCGCGGGCGTGCTCGTGCTGGCCAACGATGCCTACGCCGACATCGCGGTGCGGGCCATCGTCGGGCCGGCCCGGCTGCACGTCGTGCGGGGGCAGCTCGAGCTGTTCGGCAGTCCGGGCGATCTGCTCACGCTGCTGCCGATCGCGGGGCCCGTTGCCGGTGTGACCACCAGCGGCCTCCGGTACCCGCTCGTCGATGAGCCGCTCGAGCCCGGGTCGACCCGCGGCGTCAGCAACGTGCTGCTCGGACCCACCGCCTCGGTCACGGTGCGCGACGGCGTGCTGCTCGCCATCCACACTCCCGACCCCTGATCAGGAGACATCCAGATGCACGCGTCCCGCTCACCCATCCGCCTGGTGGCTGCCGCCACGCTCGTCCTCGGCCTGCTCGCCGCGGCGTGCGGCAGCTCGACCTCGAGCACCTCGGCGGCCACGACCGCGGCGGGGCCGTCCACCACGATCGCCGACGCGCCGGGGGCGTTGCGACTCGTGACCCATGACTCGTTCGCGGTCTCGGACTCGGTGCTGGAGGCCTTCGAGGCCCGCACAGGGATCAAGGTCGAGATCGTCCACGACGGCGATGCGGTCGAGATGGTGAACAAGGCGATCCTCACGAAGGACGACCCCCAGGGCGACGTGCTGTTCGGCATCGACAGCAACACCCTCACCAAGGCGTTCGACGCCGACCTCTTCCAGCCGTACCGGTCACCGGGTCTGGCCTCGGTCGACGGGTCGTACCAGATCGACCCGGAGCACCGAGTCACGCCGATCGACCACGGCGACGTCTGCCTCAACTACGACAAGGCGTGGTTCGCCGACAAGGGCCTCCCGCCGCCGGCCTCGATGGACGACCTCACCTCGAAGGACTACGAGGGGATGCTCGCCACCGAGAACCCGGCCACATCGACACCCGGTCTGGCCTTCCTGCTGGCCACGGTGGCCAAGTACGGCGAGGACGGCTGGCAGGCCTACTGGAAGGACCTGCGGACCAACGAGGTCAGCGTCGTCGACGGGTGGGAGGCGGCCTACTACACGTCGTTCTCCGGCAGCTCCGGGAAGGGCGACAAGCCGATCGTCGTCTCCTACGCCACGAGCCCGCCGGCCGAGGTGCTCGAGATCGATCCGCCGCCGGCTGATGCACCCACCGGCGTCATCGAGGACAGCTGCTTCCGCCAGATCGAGTTCGCCGGCGTGCTGACCGGCAGCAAGCGGCCGGCCGCGGCGCAGGCGTTCATCGACTTCCTCCTCTCGAACGAGTTCCAGGATGACGTGCCGCCGAACATGTACGTGCTGCCGGTGAGCAGCACCGCCACCGTGCCGGAGACGTTCGCCAAGTACTCGGCGAACCCGACCGACCCCCTGTCGCTTCCCTCCGACGAGATCGGGGCGAACAGCTCGGACTGGGTCGATGCGTGGACCCGCACCGTGCTGGGATGACCCGGAGAACCGTGCTCGGGTTCGGTCGTCGACTTGGACGGGCAGCCATGGTCGTGGTGCCGCTCGCCTTCCTCGCCGTGCTGTTCGCGTACCCGGTGGCCGCGATCATCAGCCGCGGCCTGCGCCCGGCCGGGCACTGGCAGCTCGGCGTGGTGGGCGACGTCGTCCGCGACCCCTTCTACCGCCACGTCGCCTGGTTCACGCTGTGGCAGGCCGCGGCCTCGACGGTGCTCACCGTGCTCGTGGCGCTGCCGGTGGCCGCGGTGTTCGCCCGGTTCGAGTTCCGTGGCCGTCGGGTGCTGTGGTCGTTGCTCCTCGTGCCGTTCGTGCTGCCGACGGTCGTGGTCGGCGCCGCGTTCCTGGCGCTCCTGGGTCCTCGCCCGACGCTCGGCCTCGACCTGCACGACACGATCTGGCTGGTGCTGATCGCCCATGTCTTCTTCAACCTGGCCGTGGTGGTGCGCACGGTCGGCGGATTGTGGGGCAACCTCGACCCGAGGCTGGAGGACGCGGCCCGCACGCTCGGCGCCTCACCCTTGCGGGCGTTCCGGGAGGTGACCCTCCCGCTTCTCATGCCCGCCATCGCTGCCGCCTCGTCGATCGTGTTCCTGTTCTGCTTCACGTCGTTCGGGGTGGTGCTGCTGCTGGGCGGGGCCCGGGCCCGCACGCTCGAGGTCGAGATCTACACCCAGACGGCTCGGCTGCTGCACCTCGACGTGGCCGCGGTCCTCGCCCTGCTGCAGCTCGTCGGAGTCGGTGCCGCGCTGCTGCTGTACGCGCGGTACCAACGGAGGAGCTCGATCTCCCGGGCGCTGCGTCCCCGCTCGGAAGTGGCCCGTCGGCCCCGTGGGGCGGCCGAGCGGAGCTTCGTGGCCGTGGTGCTGGCCGGTGTCGGCCTGCTCGTCGTGTTGCCCCTGGCCACGCTGGCGTGGCGCTCGATATCGACGCCGTCGGGCCCGGCACTGACCTACTGGCGCTCGCTCGGCTCGAGCCGCCGAGGCAGCACGCTGTTCGTCTCGCCCGTGCAGGCAGTGGTCAACTCGCTCACCACCGCCGCGGTCGCCACCCTCATCGCGGTCGTCGTCGGTGGCATGGCCGCGTGGGTGGTGGCCAATCGGGGAGGAGGTCGGGGAGGAGGTCGTTCGGTGGTCTGGTTCGATGCCGCGCTGATGCTGCCCCTCGGGACATCGGCGGTAACCGTCGGTTTCGGGTTCCTGATCGCGCTGAACCGGCCACCGTTCGACCTGCGCGACTCGTGGTGGCTCGTACCGCTGGCCCAGGCCACCGTGGCGGTCCCGTTCGTGATCCGCACGCTCGTGCCGGTGCTGCGCTCGATCGACGGCGAGCTGCGAGCCGCGGCCTCGGTGCTGGGGGCGTCGCCGGCGCGGGCGTTCCGCGAGGTCGACCTGCCGATCATGTTCCGGGCGGTGCTCGTGAGCGCCGGCTTCGCCTTCGCGGTGTCGCTCGGCGAGTTCGGGGCCACCGTCTTCCTGGCCCGGTCGGCCCACCCCACGGTGCCCATCGCGATCTACCGCTTCCTCGGCGCGCCGGGCGCCCTGAACCTCGGCCAGGCCATGGCGCTCAGCACCCTGCTGATGCTCGTCACCGGTGCGGTCGTGCTGCTGATCGATCGCGTGCGCCTCGGCTCGCTCGGTGAGTTCTGATGGGTGAGCGCTGATGCTCCGGGTGGAGGGGCTCACCGTCGGCTACGAGGGTGCTGATCGCCCCGCGGTCGACGGGCTCGACCTCGACGTCGGGCCGGGTGAGGTCGTCGCGGTGCTCGGGCCGAGCGGGTGCGGCAAGTCCACGCTGCTGCGGGCCGTGGCCGGGCTGGTGCCGGTCGAGCAGGGCACGATAGCGCTCGCCGGCCGTGACCTGGACGGCGTGCCCACCCACGAGCGGGGGATCGGCCTGATGTTCCAGGACTACGCGCTGTTCCCTCACCGTGACGTCGGTGACAACGTGGCGTTCGGTCTGCGGATGCGTGGGGTCTCCCGCCTCGACCGTGACACGCGGGTCGCCGAGCTGCTCGAGCTGGTCGGCCTGCCCGGGGCCGAGCGCCGATCGGTGGCCGCGCTGTCGGGCGGCGAGCGCCAGCGGGTGGCACTGGCCCGGGCGCTGGCCCCGACGCCGGGGTTGCTGATGCTCGACGAACCCCTCGGTGCCCTCGACCGCGCGCTGCGCGATCGGCTGGTGCTCGAGTTGGGCGAGCTGTTCGCAGTGGTCGGGGTAGCCGTGCTGTACGTGACCCACGACCAGGGCGAGGCCCTGGGACTGGCGCATCGGGTGGTCGTCATGGACCACGGCCACGTCGTGCAGCAGGGGACCCCCGTCGAGCTGTGGGGATCGCCGAACTCCGAGTTCGTGGCCCGGTTCCTGGGGTTCACCAACCTCTTCGAGATGGAGATGGACGGTCGCGAGGCCACCGTGCTGGTGCGCCCCGAAGGGATCACGATCACCGCCGTCGGCGAGCCTGACACGTTGGCGGCGCGGGTCGAGGGCGTGGTGTTCGCCGGCGGCACCCGCGAGGTGCGCCTCGACGTGGATGGTCGGGGGACGATGACCGCCGTGGTCGCAGCCTCGACCTCGCCGGCTCCCGGCACCCGGTGCGGCGTGCGGATCGACCCGGCGTCCGTTCAGGTCATCCCGCCTTCGCGTGGGTGAGGTGGAGCTATCGTTGCCCGTTCTGTTCGTCCAGTTGGAAGCCCCGATGACCGACCACGAGGTACTGCTGCGTTGAGCGATGCGCAGCCCGATCGTCCGTCGATCGGCCCCCGTGCCGTCGCCAGCACGCTCTGGACCCACTTCCACGCCTATCGGTCCCGGCTCGTGCTGCTCAGCGTGCTGGGAGTGATCGCGGCGCTGCTCGAGGCCGGGGTCGTCGTGCTCATCGCTGCGCTGGCCTCGCTGCTCACCAACGGCGGCGACGAGCTGAGCAAGGAGCTCGTCGGCATCCATCTGAGCGTCTCGCGCACCGGTCTGTGCCTCATCGCACTCGCCGCTGTGCTGCTCAGGGCGCTGATCGAGCTGGCCTTCATCGAGTTGCGGTCGCGCACGGACGCCGCCTACGACAACGCGGCACGCGTGCAGCTGCTCGATGCCTTCCTGGCCTCCACCTGGGAGGTGCAGTCGGTCGAGCAGGCCGGGGGGCTGCAGACCACGCTGGTGAACGTCATCATCCAGACCCGCAACGCCCTCCGCGCCGCGCTCGAGACGGTCGTCGCGATCTCTGGCCTGGTGGTCATGCTGGTGGCCAGCACGGCGATCGCCGGCTACGCCGCCATCATCGTGATCGCGGTGCTCACCGGCGCCGCGCTCCTGGTGCGGCCACTGCTGAGGTCGGCCCACGAGGCGTCGAGCGCCATGTGGACGCACAGCGCCAGCTTCGCCACCCGCATCGAGGAACTGGTCGCCATGGCTCGCGAGATCAGGGTCTTCGACGCTCGCGAGGGCGTGGAACGCGAGGCCGGCGAGGACATCGACGGCCTGTCGCATGCGGTGTTCCGCTCGGAGGCGTCGAACTACCGCCTGACCGCCGTCAACAACAACCTCATCTACCTGGCCGCGGTCGGGGGACTGGCTGCGCTCATCGCCGCCGGCGTCGACAACCCGCAGCCGTACATCGCCATGGTGCTGCTCCTCTACCGGGCCGTGCAGTACGGGCGGACGCTGCAGACCGGCTACCAGGGCGTGCTGGCGTGCATGCCCTTCGTCGACAAGCTCGACGAGCAGATGTCGCTCTACCACCGGGCGGCCCGGCCCCGAGGCGCCGAGGTGCTCGAGCGGCCGCTGCGGTCCGTGCGCTTCGAGCGGGTCAGCTTCGCGTATCACCCCGGGCAACCAGCGCTGGAGCACATCGACTTCGAGCTGGTGCCCGGGGAGGCCCTCGGCGTGGTCGGACCGTCGGGCTCGGGCAAGTCCACCCTCCAGCAGTTGCTCCTGGGCCTGCGCCAGCCCGACGACGGTCGGGTGCTCGTGAACGGTCACACCCCCGAGGAGTACACGAGTGCCAGCTGGGCCTCCATGATGACCCTCGTTCCCCAGGACGCGCACCTCTTCGGCCGCTCCGTGCGGGAGAACATCGCCTGCTTCCGCGGGGGGATCGCCGACGAACAGATCGTCGATGCCGCCCGGGCCGCGCACGTCCTCGACGAGATCGAGGCGCTGCCTGATGGCTTCGACACGCCGATCGGCGCCGGCGGCGGACGGTTCTCGGGCGGCCAGCGCCAGCGCATCTGCATCGCCAGGGCCCTGGCCGGCAACCCGTCGGTGCTCGTGCTCGACGAGCCCACCAGCGCGCTCGATCTGGCGTCCGAGGAGGCCATCCGCCTCACCCTCGAGGGGCTCAGGGGGCACGTGACGCTGGTGATCATCGCCCACCGCATGTCGACGCTGCGCATCTGCGACCGGGTCATGGTGGTCAACAAGGGGCGGATCGAGGCGCTCGGGCCGCGGGCCGAGCTCGAGCGGGACAATCGGTACTACGCCGAGGCGCTCAGGCTCGCCAAGCTCGTGTGATGCACATCGCGTTCATCTGCAACGAGTACCCGCCCGGTCCGCACGGCGGGATCGGCACATGGACGCGGACGATGGCCCGGCGCCTGGTCGCCGACGGCCATCGGGCCACCGTGATCGGTACGTACTCGACCGTTTCGGATCAGGTCGACGACGACCGGGGGGTGCAGGTGATCCGCCTGGGCTCCACGTCGCGGCTGGCGGGCGTGCGGGCGGTGCTCGACCAGCGGCGCCTCTGGCAGCGGCTGGCGGCGGCGCACGCGGAACACCCCTTGGACGTGGTCGAGGGCCCCGAACCGTCGTTGTGGGCCGCACCCCGGCGCACGGGGTTCCCGACCGTCGTGCGCATGCACGGCGGGCACCGGTTCTTCGCCGAGGCCGAAGGTCGGCCCACGGCACCGATTCGCAGGCGGGTGGAGGCCCGTTCGGTGCGCCGGGCCGATGACCTGGTGGCGGTCAGCGCCTACGTGGCCGGTCGCACCCGCCAGCTGCTCGTCCTCGGTGACCGCGAGGTCACGGTGATCCCCAACCCGGTCGACGTCGACCAGTTCGCGCCATCGACCCTCCCTCGATCCGGCTCGGCCGAGCCCTCGGGGCAGCGAGACATCGTGCTGTTCCTGGGGACGGTGTGCGAGAAGAAGGGCGTGCGCCAGCTCGTGGAGGGGTTTCCGACCGTCGTGGCCCGGGTGCCAGACGCCCGGCTGCTCGTGGCCGGCCGTGACCAGCTCGATCCCGCGTCGGGGACGTCGTTCACCGAACGGCTGCGCTCGTCGGTCCCGGCCGACCTCACCGACTCGATCGAGTTCGTCGGCCCGGTCGATCACGAGGACGTGGCGGCTCTGATCGCCCGGGCCGACGTGTGCGCGATGCCGTCGCACATGGAGGCGCAGGGCCTGGTCTGGCTCGAGGTGATGGCCTCGGGACGGGCGCTCGTGGCCAGCACGGCCGGACCCGGGCCGGAGATCGTGGAGGACGGCGTGTCGGGCGTGCTCGTGGACCCCCACGACCCCGACGCCATCTCGGGGGCCATCATCGCCCTGCTCACCGATGGCGAGCTCCGCACCCGGGTGGCCGATGGCGGCCGGACCCGGGTGGTCGATCGCTTCTCGCTCGACCAGCTCGTCGAGGTCAACGTGGCGCACTACCGGACGGTGGCCGACCGCTGGCGGGCGGCACATGGCTGACGAACCGATCTGCCACCACCTGGCCGTCGTGTCCCACGTCGTGCACCACCGCTGGCAGGGTCGCATCCACGCCTACACGCCCTATGCGCGCGAGCTGGACCTGTGGGCCTCGATGGTCGACCGGCTCACGGTGGTGGCCCCGGTTCGCGACGGCGAGCCGCCGGCGGACACCTCGCCCCTCGTGGCCGGCAACGTCGAGCTGGCGCCGCAGATCGAGGCCGGCGGCGACGACCGCCGGGCCAAGCTGGCCCAACTGCTGCGGCTGCCGCTGATGGTGCGGGGGGTCGATCGGGCCATCCGTGATGCCGACGCCGTGCAGGTCCGATGTCCGGGCAACCTGGGGCTGATCGGTTCGGTGGTCGCGCCGGTGCGGTCCGGTCGGGTGATGGCCAAGTACGCCGGCCAGTGGCGGAGCTTCGAAGGCGAGCCGCGGGCGTGGAGGGTGCAGCGCGCCGTGCTCCGGTCGCGCTGGTTCCGGGGCCCGGTGCTCGCCTACGGCCCGGCCCCGACCGATCGCCCGCATGTGCTGTCGACCTTCTCCAGCGCCGTCGATGCGGCCGTGCTGCAGCGTGCAGGTGAGCTGGCCATGGGGCGCCAGCCACACCCCGATGATCCGCTGCGGGTGCTCTTCGTCGGTCGCCTGACCGCGGCCAAGCATGTGGATGCAGTGATCGAGGCGATCGATCGATTGCGTCGCGACGGCATCTCGGCCTCGCTGCGCATCGTCGGCGACGGCCCCGAGCGCGGCGCGCTCGAGCGATCCGCCGCCGAGCTCCCGGGACGCTCCGCGTCGTCGGTGGAGTTCGTGGGGGCGGTCGACCAGGACGAGGTCTTCGCCGACTACGCGGTCGCCGATGTCCTGGTGCTGGCATCGGAGTCGGAGGGGTGGCCCAAGGCGATCGTCGAGGCCATGGCCTTCGGGGTGGTGTGCATCGGGAACGACGGTGGCATGGTGCCCACCATCCTCGGCGAGGGTCGGGGCTCGACCGTGGCCCCCGGCGACGCGGCGGCGGTGGCCCGCGAGCTGGCCGTCCTGGCCGCCGATCGCGAGGAGCTGTCCCGCCGGTCGGTGGCTTCGGCCGTGTGGGCGGCCCGCTTCTCGCTCGACGAGTTCGGGGCCGAGCAGCGGCGGATGCTGGCCTCGGCCTGGGTCCGGCCCCGCCCGTTCCTGCGTCCCCCGACGCTTCGGACAAGGGATGCGTGGACCAGGGATGGGCCGCTGCGGGTGCTCCAGGTTGTCGACAGCCTGGCGGCCGGAGGAGCGGAGCAGGTGGCCGTGCACCTGGCCAACGAGCTGGCTCGCTCGGGTCACGAGAGCTCGCTGGTGGCCACCCGTGCTGCAGGCCCTCTGGCCGGGTCGCTCGACGAGGGGGTCTGGTGGCGATCGCTCGACCGCTCGAGTCGGCTCGACTGGTCGGCCGTCGCAGAGCTGCGGTCGATCGTGCGCAGCCGCGAGATCGAGGTCATCCACGCCCACTCGACCTCCGTGTTCATGGTGGCGGCGGCCTTCGCCGCTGGTCGGCGCCCGGCGATCGTGTGGCACGACCACTTCCCGGGGGCACCGCAGCGCAACCCGCTGCCGCTGCACCTCGTCAACCGGTGGATCGATGTCGGGGTCGCGGTCAGCCACGAGATCGAAGCGGCCGACCGTGACCGGCTCCGGCTCGGCGACCGGTTGGTGCGGGTCCCGAACTTCTCGCTGCTCGACGTCGACGCAGCGCCGGCCAGCAGACCTGCCCGGTCGGCCCGGCGCCCGCATCGTGTGCGTGGCCAACCTGCGCGAGGCCAAGGACCAGATCACGCTCGTGCGGGCGATGGCGGAGGTGACCGTGACCCACCCGGACGCCCATCTGCTGCTGGTCGGCACCGATGAGGGGTCGTACGCGGACCGGGTGCGAGCCGAGGTCGGTCGTCACGGGCTCACCGACCGGGTGACGCTGCTGGGGGTGCGCACGGATGTGGCCTCGGTGCTGGCTGCGTGCGATGTCGGCGTGCTCAGCTCACGTGAGGAGGGCACCCCGTTGGCCGTGCTCGAGTACGGCCTGGCCGGCCTGGCGGTGGTGGCCACTGCGGTGGGCGAGGTGGCCGACGTGCTGGGTGCGTCGGGTCGACTGGTCGCCCCCGGTGATGCACAGACCATGGCGCACGAACTGGTGGCGCTGCTCGACGACCGGGAGGAACGGCGGCTGGTCGGCTCCCGGCTGCGTACGCACATCGGGCAGGAATACTCGAGCGCGGCGATCTCGCGCGCGCTGGGAGGACGTCTACCGGACGGCGACGGATCGACGTCGGGCGATCGACTCCCGGTAGCTCAGAGGGCGCTGGGCGGGTGGCTGCAGCTGGGTGACGGGGACGGGTGCGGTTGCGTCGCTGCGCTCGACGCGGAGCGAGGCCAGTCCGAACATGACCGCGACCACAGCGATGCGCGTCGCGCTGTGGCTCATCGTGAAGAGCGCGTAGATGCCCGTGCCGGCGGTGATGAACCGGTTCCAGGTCGTGGTGGTGGCCCGCAGCGCCTGGACGAACATCACCACCAGCAGCGCCAGGGCCACGACCCCGAAGACGCCGTGCTCGGCCAGCAGCCTCGAGTACTCGGTGTGCGTGCTGCCGTCGGCCTCGACGACACCGGTGCGGACGAACTTCGACACGCCGGGTCCCACCCCGAACAGCGGGTTCTCGGCGAACAGCGCGAGGTCGCCCCGGGCGATGTCGCTGCGGTTCGTCGAGCTCTGGTCGGCGTAGCGGTTGGCCAGCGAACCAGCAGTGAACAGGTTGACCCACGAGTACACGAGAACTGCTGCGAGCACGACCACCACCCCGATGGTGAGCACCCGCGATCGGGTACCCGAGGTGAGGAGCCCTGCCAGACCGATGCAGACGCCGGCCGCGACGAAGCCCCACACGCCGCCTCGGGAAAGCGTCAGCAGGGCCTGGCCCACGAGCCACGTCCCCACGACCAGCGCCATCACCCGGATCCTCACTGGCGACTGGGAGAGCGCCACGAGCAGGCAGCACACCGCGCCGGCGCCGAGGATGTTGGACACCTGGTTGGGTCCGTAGCCACCGGAGGTGACGAAGTTGGACTCGCCGGTGAACCGGATGGTTCCGGCCTGGAGCGTGGCTTTCGTCGCGATCGCGCTGACGGCCACCGCAGGCCCGATCACGGCCCACAGCAGCCTTCGCGTCTCGTTCTCGGTGGCGATGAACTGGCGGAAGGCGAGCACCGCGATGCCGAGTGAGACCGGTCCGGCCAGCGTGGCCGCGACCTCGCTGCGGGCCAGGCCCGGACCGAGCTGCCAGACGGCGATGGCGCATGACGGGAGCAGCACGAAGAGGTAGAGCAGCGGCACGAAGGAACGCTGCATCGGCCGCACGAACCGGGCCAGGACGATCACCAGGATGAGGCTGAAGGCATACTTGCCGCTCTCCCACGGGACCTTGGCGTAGGTCATGCGCCAGAGCACATCGCTGCTGCCGACGTAGACCGCGGCGGCGACGGCCAGCTCGATGCGCTTCGAGAACGCCGCGAGTCCCAGCGCGCAGACCAAGGTGCCCGCGGCGACAGCCGTGGCCAGCAGGCTCGAGTAGGTCAGGGCGATCCCGAGGAGGCCGTGCCCGAGGACGAACAGCACGACGGCCGGCATGCCCTCGCCCAGCTCGGGTCGTCGCAGCCAGCGCGTCGGTTCGAGGACCTGCGGAGCCGAGGGCATCGAGGCGCCAGAGTACCTTGCACCTCGATGAGGACCGGGCCGCGGAGATCTCGATTGGCCTACCCCCGGATGGGACTGGTCGGCCACCTGCTCGCGACACACGGCCGGGTGACGACCTCGACGGAGGTGATGGCGGAGCTGTTGGCGGCCGACGGGGTCGACCTGCACACCACATCGAGCCGTCCGAGCGCGGCCGGTCGACTGGTCGACACCGTGTGGTCACTGCTGGGGTGGAAGGGGGAGGTCGACGTGGTGCTGGTGTCGACCTACAGCGGCCGGTCGTTCGTGCTGGCCGACGTGACCACTGCAGTGGCCCGGCTTCGGGGCCTGCCGTTCGTACTGGTCCTGCACGGCGGCGCGCTGCCGGACCAGTTCCGACGCCACCCGCGATGGGCTCGGAGGGTGCTGGCGTCGGCCCGGGCCGTGGTCGCCCCCTCGGACTACCTGGCCAAGGCCGCTCACCTCCTCGGTGTCGACGCCGAGGTGATCCCCAACCCGCTGGTCATCGACCAGTACCCCTTCCGGCACCGCTCCACGCTGGCCCCTCGGCTGCTCTGGATGCGGACGTTCCACGCCTACTACGAGCCCGAGCTGGCGGTCCGCACGCTCGCCCTCCTGCGCACACGGTTCCCCGGCGCGACGCTGTCGATGGCCGGCGCCGACGACGGGCGGCTCGAGCCCACCCGGGCGCTCGCCGGGGAGCTGGACGTGGCCGACGCAGTGACGTTCGTAGGGTTCCTGGACGCCGCGGGCAAGGCCCGCGAGTTCGCCGCCCACGACATCTTCCTCAACACGAACCAGGTCGACAACACCCCGGTGAGCGTGCTCGAGGCCGCGGCGTACGGCCTGCCGATCGTGGCCACTGCCGTCGGCGGCATCCCGTACCTGCTGACCGACCGCGAGTCGGCGCTGCTCATCCCGATGTCCGATGCCGAGGCGATGGCGGGTGCGGTGACGGAGCTGCTCGAGGATGCCGAGCTGGCCTCGGCGCTCTCGACCGCCGGTCGTCAGGTCGCGGAGCGGTCCGCCTGGCCGGTCGTGCGGGCCCAGTGGTTCGAGCTCGTCGACCGGGTGCTCAACCCCCCGTCCTGAAGCTCGCCTTCCTGCATCGACCCCGCACCAGGCCGAGAGCCCAGCCGGCGTCGATCGCCGCGGCCAGGGCCGGCGCGGCCACCCTGCCAACCGGGTGGAACGGCGCGAGGTCGAGCTCGGGGCGGGCGTCGCGTAGGCGGGTCGCCGTCGTCGAGGCTCCGACGGCGGCGACCGCATAGCCGAGCGCGGCGGCCAGGAGCGTCCACCGTCGGGACCGACGGCGGCTCAGCGCGGCCACCCCCAGCGCGGCACCGGAGGCGGCCACCGCTACGACCGCGAGGTGGCGGGAGGCCAGGCCCTCACCGCCTTGGTGACGCTGGGCCATCCGCCACCAGCCGAACGAGTAGTGGTGGCGGAGGGTGGCGCCGATCGAGCGGCCGGCGACGTAGCCCACCACCGCGCCGGCGTCGTAGCGCACCTCCAACCCGAGCCCCTGGATGCGCACGGCCAGGTCGTTGTCCTGGTTGCGGGGGAGTCGTTCGTCGAAGCCGCCGACCTCGTCGAGGGTCTCGCGCCGCCAGGCCCCGAGGTAGGAGGAGTCGGTCACGCCCGACGCTCGGCTGAACCGGTAGCGGCTGGGGCCGAGCAGAGGGCTGTTGAAGGCGATGGCGTAGGCCGATCCGAACAGGCCGCGGTCGAGCACGAGCGCGGCGCCGCCGACGGCACCCACGTGGCGGTCGTCGAGGCCGCGCACGACGCGGACGAGGTAGTCCCGCGGCAGGTCGCACCGGCTGTCGACCCGGGCCACGATCGAGCCCGTCGTCGCGGCGATCGCCCGGTTCAGACCCACGGGTATCGAGCCGCCGGGGTTGTCGACCACGATCAGCTCTCCACCCGAGGCCAGGGTGGAGGGCAGCGTGTCGGGCTCGGCGAGGGCGACCGCCACCTCCACCTCGAGATCGGAGGGCAGCACCTGCCCCCGGAGCGTGTCGACGGCCCGGGCCAGATGGGCGTCCCAGCGAATAGCTGGAATGATGACCGACACGAGCACGACGAGGGTCTAGTGGATGGCCCGACCCGACACCAGAGGTCTCATGCCGCCCGAACCCGTCGAGGACGAGACAACGCGTCTGCGTCGGGTCTACGGTGCCTACGCGGCCGATGGCGCCGCGCGGGCCCGGTGGGATCCCGGGCAACCCGGCAACCGGGCGATCCTCGCCGAGCGGGACGCGCTGCTGCAGGGGGCCGTGGCTGGTCGGTCGGGGACCCTCGTCGACCTCGGCTGCGGTGACGGGGACGTGCTCGCGTCGGTCGGTGGAGATCGGGTCGCCATCGGCATCGACCTGCTCGAGAGCCGTCTGCGCACCGCCCGGTCCCGGCACCCAGGGGCGCGGCTCGTCGCGGCCAACGGGACGGCGCTGCCGCTGGGCGCCGGAACGATCGACGTCATGATCGTCTTCACCGTGTTCAGCTCGATCCTCGACCGGGCCGTCGCGGATGAGGTGGCGGCCGAGATCCGTCGCGTGGTGCGCCCTCGTGGTCGGGTGGTCTGGTACGACCTGCGGCGGGACAACCCCCGAAACGCCGAGGTGCGAGGCCTCCCGGTCGACGAGGTCGCCCGACTCTTCCCCGGCTGGTCCGTCGACGTGCGCTCCTGCACGGTGCTGCCCCCCCTGGCCCGCCGTGCGGCCCGGATCTCGCCGCGGTCCTATGCCCTGCTGGGCCGGGTCCCGATCCTGCGGTCGCACCTCTTCGGCATCTTGACGAGCCCGGCGACCCGGGCCGGCTGAGATGGGCAGACTCGATCAGGTCTATGGACGGCTGCCGCTGCCGATGCAGCACGCCGCGGTCTCGGCCTTCGGCGCCCGCTGGTACTGGCTGCGGTTCGGCCCTGGCTATGACGCCATGGTCCGGGGCTTCGCCCAGCGGGACCGGTTCGACCTGGCGCAGTGGCAGGAGTGGCAGCGTCGGGCGCTGCGCACCCTGCTGAGCGCGGCGGCCGAACGGGTGCCGTACTACCGCGACACCTGGGATGCCGAGGCCCGCGCCGGTGCCCGCCGCGGCGAGCTCGGGGCCGTGCCTCTGCTGGCCAAAGAGCCGTTGCGGGCCGATCCGACCCGGTTCGTCGACCCGGGGCGGATGCCCTCGGGGGTGGGCCCGCTCTCCGGGGCCCTTGGCCGGCCCCTCGTCTTCCCCACCTCGGGAAGCAGCGGAACCCCGGTGCGGACGATATGGACCGCGGCCGAGCTGCGGGCGTCGATGGCGGTCCGGGAGGTGCGGTCGGCCGGCTGGTCCGGCATGTCGTTCCGAGACCCACGGGCGACCTTCTCCGGGCGGATCGTCGTCCCCGATCCCGACAGCGCCGGTCCGTTCCACCGCTGGAACGCGGTCGAGCGGCAGGCCTACTTCTCCACGTTCCACCTGAGGGCCGAGAACGCCGAGGCCTACGCCGCGGCGTTCGAACGCCACGGCCTGGTGTGGGGCACCGGGTACGCCCAGTCGTTCTCCCGCCTCGGTCGACACCTGCTGGACCAGGGAGCGCGCCGACCCCGGCTGCGGTCCGTCGTGGCGACCAGCGAGAAGCTCTCGGACAGCGATCGCCACACGATCGAGGACGCGTTCTCGTGCGTGGTCCGGGAGGAGTACAGCAGCATCGAGAACGTCGTCATGGCCACCGAGTGCGAGCACGGTTCCCTGCACGTCAGCCCCGACGTCGGGGCCCTCGAGATCGTGCGACCCGACGGCACGCCCACCGGCCCCGGTGAGGTGGGCGAGATCGTGGCCACCGGCTTCCTGCGCCGCCTGCAGCCGTTGATCCGGTACCGCATCGGCGACCTGGCGGCCTGGTCGGACGAGCCGTGTCGATGCCGCCGGGCCCTGCCGGTCCTGGCCGAGGTCGTCGGTCGGGTCGAGGACGTGCTCATCGGGCCTGACGGCCGACGCGTCACCCGCTTCCACGGTGTCTTCTACGAGATCCCCGGTCTCGTCGAGGCCCAGGTGGTGCAGCGCACGACCCGACGCTTCACCGTGCGGGTGGTGGTCACCGATCGCTTCGACGATGCCGGTGCCGCGGTGATCGTGTCCCGGATGATCGATCGTCTGGGTTCGGCCTCCGAGGTCGACGTGACGCCGGTCGAGTCGATCGAACGGACCTCGGCCGGCAAGTTCCGGGCCGTCGTGTCGGAGCTGGGGTGAGGCGCGACCACCTGCGGAGGTTCTGGTCGTGGCGGTGGGCACCGGCCGTGGTGGCCTTCGTCCTGCCCTTCCTGGTGGCACTCGTGTTCCAGCTGGTGCTCCCGGCCGGCGCCAAGGCCAACGAGAGCACGGACTACACCGGGTTCTACTACCCGGTGGCCGAGCGGATCGTCGACGGCGACGGCCTCACCACCCCCAAGGGCGAGGTGGCCGACCGCTACCCGCCGGGCTACCCGGTGGTGCTGGCCGGAGTGATCGTGGTGGCCGACGGGATCGGGCTCGGGCGCTCGACGGCCCTCACCCTGCTCGGGATCACCATGCACGCGCTCGGGACGCTCCTCCTCTTCGGGATCGCCCGCACCTACCTGCGGGCCCGACCAGCCTGCATCGGTGCCCTCGCCTGGGGCCTCTCGCCGGTGGCGCTGTGGCTCACCAAGCAGCCGAACTCCGAGCTCGTGTTCAGCGCGATCGTGCTCGGCGCCCTTCTCGTCTTCGTCCGACTGCTGCGCGATCTGCCTCACCTGCATGGCGCTGCGTCCCAGCTGCCGCGCCTCGTCACGGTCGGCGCGCTGCTGGGGGCCGCCGCGCTGATCCGCCCGATCGCCATCGGCATCATCGCACCGCTGGCCGTCACCTATCTGGTGGCGAACCGTCGAGCGGCTCGCCGCCCGGTCGGTTCGGTGAGGCGGGCGGTCGTGGGCCTGGCCGCGCTGGCTGGAGCGTTCGTGGTCGTGCTCGTGCCGTGGGAGCTCCACGTGTTCCGCCAGACGGATCAGGTCATCTTGTTGAGCACCGGCTCCGCGGCGTCGATCCGCGACGGCCTCACGTTCGAGACCGGAACCCCGGAGGCCGGATCGGTGGGGGTGCCCGGTGGGGTACGCGACCTGATGCGCCGGATCGAACGGGACAGTGGGCAGCTCCGCACCCAGGGCCAGATCATGTCGTACATGGGCGACCAGACCCGTGCCCGGCCGGTCACAGTGGTCCAGCTGGTGGTCGCCAAGGGAGCCCGTTCGTGGTTCGCCACCGAGTCCGAGCGCTACGAGGTGTTGCTCCTGGCCTTCCAGGTGCCGTTCCTGGCCCTCGCTGCGGTCGGCCTGATCCGGACGTGGCGCCGTGGGTCCCGCCTGTGGGTGGGTCTGGCCGTCCTCGTGGTGGGCTACTTCTGGCTGATGACCGTCGCGGTGCTCTCGATCGTGCGCTACATGACGATCCCCGAGGCCCTGCTGGCGCCGTTCTTCGTCCTCGGACTGCAGGGGGTGCTCTCTCGCCTGTTCCCGCATCTGCTCCCGCGTGTGCTGGGTCGGTTGACGAGGCCCCCCTGGCGCTGTGGAGCGGGCCCCGCGGTGTAGCGTCTGTGCCTCGGAACGCGCCGATCTGCGCGTCCACAGATCCTCCAGGAAGCTCCCATCGTGCGCATCGACACCGGCAGCACCCCGCCGGCTCCGGTCGTCACCGTCGAACAAGGCGGCGACACCACGCAGTTGCGGCGGTACGTGCGCGCCATCCGTCGGCGCTGGCCGGTGCTACTGGTGTTCGTCGTGCTCGGAGCGCTGGTCGGATGGGTGTCCACGCCCGCCGCCCGGGGCGCGTTCGTCGACGACGCGACCTTCTACCAGGCCACCCACACCATGCTCGTGGATACGGGCGACAGCTCGAACGGCAGCAGCTTCAACCTCGACCAGGCTGCGTTCCTGGCCAACAAGGGCGACGTCTCCAAGGCGGTGGCGGACCGGCTGGGCATCCCCTTGGCCGACGTCGAGACCAACGTGTCGGGCTCTGCGCTGAGCGGCGTCGCCTCGATCCAGATCACGGCCGTGTCCCCGGACAGCGGCAAGGTCGTGGTGCTGGCCGACACGACCGCCGACGAGCTCTCGAAGTATCTCGTCGCGGCGAACGATTTGCGGTACACGTCCGAGCGGGACCGCCTGATCGGGGCCAAGGACCAGGCCAAGCAGACGCAGGACGATGCCCGCCAGGCCCTGGCCCGCGATCCGAGCAGCCCCGAGCTGCAGAGCCAGTACGACTCGGCGGTCAACGCCTACACCACCGCCTACGAGCGGTTCACCCAGTTCGCCACAACCGACAAGCCCACCCTGGGCCTGAGCACCGTGCAGGCCGCGTCGGCCCAGTCGATCAGCCGGGCGGAGTACAACGCCCTGCGCGACCAGATCGGGGCCGCCCCGACCCTCAACGGCGCCGCCCCCAGCACGACGATCGTGTCGACGACACCGTCGGGCTCGACGAAGCCGGCCAGCGCGCCGCTGCGGGCGGTGGCCGGCGCGTTCATGGGGCTGCTGCTCGGCATCATCGCCTCCCTTCTACTCGACCGCTACGACACCCGCTTGCGTCAGCGTGAAGAGCTGGAGGCGGCCACCGGGCTGCCGGTCCTGGCGGAGATCCCCCCGCTCACCACGCAGCAGCAGGGCGAGACCGAGGTCGTGGCCTTCACCAGTCGACGTTCCCGGGCGGCCGAGGCCTATCGGGTGGTGCGCACCGCGCTGATCTTCGCCCACGCGGCGGCCAACGAGGACGCGGCGGCCGAGCTGAACGGCAACGGTCAGGCCTCGACGAACGGCACGAACGGCACGAACCGCCACGGATCCGCGAACGGAGCCGACGAAGCGCGGCTCGACGACCTGACCACGGCACCGCTCGGCCAGGTGGTCATGGTGACCTCGCCCGGTCCGGACGAGGGCAAGACGACCACGGTGTCGAACCTGGCCGCGGTGCTGGCCGAGGGCGGCCTGTCCGTGCTGGTCATCAACTGCGACTTCCGCCGGCCCCGCATCCAGAAGTACCTGCTCGAGAAGGGCAGCACCCCGGAGGAGACCGACCAGCTCGGACTGATCGCCGAGACCGGTCAGGTCCGCGCCGTGGCCACCATGGTGCCGCGGGTGCGGCTGGTCACCGGTATCGGTGAGGGCGATCTCGACGCGAATCCGATCGAGATCGTGGCGGTGCAGAAGCGACTGATCGCCTTCGCCCGGTTGCACTACGACATCGTGCTGCTCGACACGGCGCCGTTCCTGACCACGAACGATGCCAGCGACCTGCTCGTCGACGCCGACTCGGTGATCATGGTCGCCCGCTGCGGCAAGACCCGCAAGGAAGCGGCCCGCCGCGCCGCCGAGCTGCTGTTCCGCCTCGAGGCGCCGCTGCTGGGCACCGTGTTCACCGACTCCGCCGATGCCCCCTCGGCCGAGTACTACTACCACTACTACCTCGAGGACACCGAGCCTCGTCCCCGCAGCGTCCGCAACCTCCGACCTGGCGCGTCGAACGCGCCCGAGGGGTCACGGGCCTGATCGTGGGCCAGGGCATCGGTCCGGCCACCGTCGTTCGTCGACGGCCCGATGCGCTGTGGCGGGACACCCCGAGCGGTGTGCTGGTGCTGGGCGAGGGCGACGACCTGATCTGCATCGAGGGCGCGGGCCGGCTGCTGTGGCTGGTGCTCGAACGCCCGGCCACGATGGCCGAGCTGCATCGGTTCTTCGACGACTCCCTGCTCGAGGGGCTCGAGGGTGGCGTTCTCGATCTGGCAGGGCTCGGGCTCGTCGACCTCTCGTGAGTGGCCTGTCATGAGGAAGCCGCTCGTCGAGCTGGATCGGATCGTGCCGAACGTGCCGTCTGAGGTGGTGGCGGTGGCCGGCTACGGCCTGGGGCCGGACGCCGGTGGGCCGGAGCTGCCCCGCACACCCTTGGACACCGATCGGTGGCGTGCGTTCGTGGCGCTGGTCCTCGAGCACCGGCTGTCGGGGCTGCTGGAACGCGCCGTCGACGACGGCGCGTTCCCGGTGAGCGTCAGCCAGGCCGTCGACGTCACGGCCATCCACCGCAACGGCATCGGGGTCTGCCTGCGGCTCGATCGCGAGCTGCGGTCGGTGGCCCATGGGATGGACGACGCCGGCGTGCGCTTCATGGTGTTGAAGGGTGTCGGCAGCGCGTGCACGCTCTACGACCACCCGGCGGAGCGCCTCTACGGCGACGTCGACCTCCTCGTCGCGGGCGAGGACTTCGACCGGGCCGCGGCAGTGGTCACCGAACTCGGCGGCGAGCGCCACCGACCCGATCCCCAGCAGGGGTTCGTGGCCCGGTTCGGCAAGAGCGCCACCTTCAGCATCGAGGAGGTGTGGGAGATCGATCTGCATCGCACGTTCCACCTCGGTCCCTTCGGGCTGGCGGCCGGCCGAAACGACCTGTTCGCCGAACCGGCGGCTCACGTGCTCGTCGGGGGCCGATCCGTCCCGGTGCCCGGCCCGTCCACCGCACTCGTCGCCGCGTCGTTCCACTCGGTGCTGCCGGCCGACGATCGTCGGCTCGTCCCGCTGCGCGACGTGGCCGAGCTGCTGCGGCGTGGTCGGGTCGACGCCGCCGAGTGCGTGGCGCTGGCGCTCGAATGGCAGTCGGCGGTGGTGCTGGCCGCCGCGGTGGAGGCCGCTACCCGCTTGTTCGACCTGCCGTGGTGGAGCCCGCTGCAGTCGTGGGCGATGGAGTACGAACCGTCGGAGCGTGAGCGCCGCTGGCTGTCGCGCCACCACGACGATCGCCCGGCCGCGTACCTGTTGCGCACCGTCGACGAGGTGCAGGCCCTGGGTCGACCCTCGGCCGGCGCGGCCTACGTGTGGGCGTCGCTGCGCACGGCGTCGGAGGACGACGAGCCCTGGTCCCACCGTGCTGCCCGACTGGTCCGCGTGATCAGGCCGAGATAGGCAGCCCGAGATGTTCAGGCCGAGATGTTCAGGCCCGAGGTGGTGAGGTCCGAGGTGGTGAGGCCCTGCATCCGGCGCTTGCGCTCGCGAAGGAAGTCCCGGACCACGAGGGCCTCGGGGACGGCGGCGAAGACGGCGACCTTGAGGGTGGTCGACTCGGTGCCCGGCAGGAACCGGCGTACCAGCGTGACAGCCACCAGGGCGTCGGTGACGGGGGAGGAGCGCTCCAGGTACCACTGGTCGATCGCCAGCTTCACCGGCACGACCTTGGCCCGGTAGGCCGACCCGTCCGGCACCTCGTCGATCAGGCTGCGCTCCCAGTCGTTCACGATGACCTGGGTGGGACCGGCGATGCCCGGCGGGATGGTCAGGACCTCCTGCCACATCGGGTCGTCGAGGTCGACGAACTCGGGTGTCTCGGGGCGGGGACCGAGGATCCCCATCTCGCCGCGCACCACGTTGAGCAGCTGCGGGAGCTCGTCGAAGTGATAGGCCCGCATGCGGCGGCCGATCTGGGTGATGCGATCGTCGTGGCCCCCGCTGAGGGTGAGGCCGTCGGCGGTGCCATCAGGGCGCGACGCCCGCATCGACCGCAGCTTCCACATGCGGAAGGGTCGACCGCCACGACCGACACGGGTCACCGCGATGAACCCGGGGCCGCCGTCCTCACGGCGCACGAGGGCCGCCATGGCCAGGATGACCGGAGCCAGCACGATGCCGGCGACCAGGGCGAAGGCGCGGTCGACGACGAGGCGGAGGCGCAGCCACGGCGGCAACTTCTGTTCACGTTCAGGCTGTTCACGTTCAGGCTGTTCACGTTCAGGCTGTTCACGTTCAGGCTGTTCACCGGGCGAGGGCTTCGTCGAGCGCGGCGACCACGCGGTCGATCTGCTCGAACGTCAGGCTCGGGTGCAGCGGCAGGCTCAGCGCCCGAGGCGCCAGCCGGGTGGCGGTGGCCACGCCGCCGGGGCCGATGTGGGCGTTGGCCGCGAACCATTCGAAGGTGTGCAGCGGCTGGAAGTGCATGCTGGTGGACACTCCCCGGCTCGCCATGTGGTCGATCACCGCGTCCCGATCAGTGCCCTCGGGCAGCAGCACGGCCATCAGGTGGTCCGCGCCGAACGGGTCGAGGTCGCCGGGCACGAAGGTGACGCCGTCGACGACGGCCAACCCGTCTCGGTAGCGATTGACCAGCACCCGACGGCGACCCTGCATGTCGTCGAAGCGGTCCATCTGGGACAGGGCGATGGCGGCCAGCACGTCGGGCAGGTTGCCCTTGATGCCGGGGGTGACCAGGTCGTACCCACCGCGCTGGCCGGGTCGGTAGCGGGCCCAGGCATCGCGGCTCAGCCCGTGCAGACGGAACGACCGGGCGAACTCGGCCAGGTCGGGATCGTCGGTGACGAGTGCGCCGCCCTCGGCCGATGTGAGGTTCTTGGTGGCGTAGAAGGACAGGCAGGCCCCGGCGGTACCGCGGCCGGTGATCGGTCCACGGTGGTCGCGGGTGCCCAGTGCGTGGGCCGCATCCTCGACCAGCGGCACGTGGTGCTCGGTGCAGAGCTCGTGGATCTCCTTGCCGAAGGCCACGCCGCCGAAGTGCACGCCGATGACGGCATCGAGGGCGCCAGGCCCGTCGAGTGCCGCTTCGAGCGAGTCGGCCGAGAGGTTGAGCGTGTCCGGGTCGACGTCGAGCAGCACCGGCACGTGGCCGGCGTGCACCGCCGACAGCGCGGTCGAGACGAAGGTCCAGGTGGGGATGCCGACCCGCGATCCGGGTGGGAGGTCGAGATGGGCCACTGCTGCTTCGAGGGCCGCGGTGCACGAGGACATGGCCACGACCTCGGCCGCCCCGAGGTGCTGGGCCAGCCGTTCCTCGAGGGCCCGGCACTCGCCGCCGGTCGTGATCCAGCCGCTCCGGAGCACCCGGACGACGGCGTCGATGTCGCCGTCGCTGAGGTCCGGTGCTGCGAAGAGGATCTGATCCTCGTCGGGCCCGACCGGTTGGCTCTGACTCATCTGCGACGGGACTTCCGTGGTGGCGGCGAAACGGCTACGGGGAAGCTACTCGACGGTGTCGGCGAAATCGTGGTTCTGCACGAGGGCCGTTCGGATCAGATCGACCGCCGACTCGAGGTCACCCACAGTGAGCCGAACGACGTGAGCAGAGGCTGCGATCCCTGCCAGGACCGCCAATCCGGGGCCCCCTGCGGTGGACATGTTGAAGGAGTTCTGCAGCAGCAGCAGGAGGCCCTCGGCCCGGCTCAGCGGCTCGAACCGGGTGGGGCCGCCGGCCACATAGCGGGGGAACGCCACCAGGACGATCCGGGTCGCAGGATGATGCCGGAGCGCGTCGGGGTGGAGCGAGCTCGGGTCGAGGTGCCACTCGTTGAGGAAGAACGGCTCGGTCTCGCCCTCGATGTGGGGCTCGAGGTCGGCGAAGAGGGGCCACGAGCCCGGATCCAGGCTCACCGGTTTGGGGTACGCGGTCACTGCCCCGGTGGCCAGGTCGACCGCCACCGCCTCGTCGGTGAGGTAGCCGAGGCCCGCCCGGACCATGCCCGCGGCCAGCGTGGACTTGCCCGAGTTCGAGGCGGCGGGGAACACCGCCACCCGTTCGGCGAGCCGGACTGCTGATGCGTGCAGCAGCACCATGGCATCCGCCTCGTCGATGGCCACCTGGTTGATGCTCCACTGCAGATACGACATGGCTGCGTCGAGCGTGGTGGTGGCGCCCACCTCGTCGCCGTCGAGGAGCAGCCGGATCGGCCCCTGACCCTCGGTCACGACGTCGAACGTGTGCACTGCATGGAGGTGATCTGGCTGCGCTGACGGGTGCTCCGGGTCGTCGCCAACCGCGAGCAGAGATCGCAGGACCTGTTCCACGTACCGGCCGACGAGGGGCTCGTCGGACCGGACCCGCAGACGGCTGCGCAGGGCGTGCACGACCGGGGTCTCGACCGTCCACGACTCGGGCACCACCAGGGGATCGGTGACCGGCGCCAGCTCGGGTCGCGGGCGGGGGAGCGGCTCGATGTCCGCGGCCGACGGCTCGGGACCGACCAGCTGACGGGCGACGAAGTCGGCGAGGGCCTCACCGATGTCCGCCTCGATCACCGCCGGATCGGCACCGTAGGAGGCCTGCAGCTCGTCGACCAGCTTGGCGACGCTCGTCGCGCCCGTCGCAGCGCCCAAGCAGCATCGAGGCGGTCGGGTTGAGGAGGTGGGCCTCGCGCCGGACGGGGTCGTAGACCACCTCCTCGCCGTCGAGCGCCACCGCCAGGAGACGGGCGCTGCGCAGGGGCATCACCTCGGGCATCGGGTCGGGAAGGGGCGACATCGGGCCGCAGCGTAGGGGACCGATCGCGAGGGTCCCGGCGGCTACTGTCATCGACTGGGTCGAAGGGGTTGAAGTTTTTGGTTGTGTGCGCCGAAGGAACGACGTGAGGAAGAAGGCGGCCGCGGCCACGACGAAGGCCGCCCTGGCCGTGGCCACGATCGTGTCGCTCTCGACCCTGATGGTCCTCGCTCCCATGGCGGGCGCCGACGAGGCCACGACCACGACGACGACCGCTCCGCCCCCGATCGAGTCGACCACCACCGTCCCGAGCACGGATCCGTCGACCCCTCCGAGCACCGATCCCACCAGCGACAGCACCGACACCACGCCTGGGCCCGACAACCAGCCGCCCAGCCTCCAGAACGACGACGATCTGATCGGGCGGGGCTTCTACTCCAACCAGGGCCCGTTCGATCCGGCATCGAAGGAGGGTCTGGCCTCCGAGGTGGCACGGTCCCAGCGGGAGCAGCGGAGCATCGATCTGCAGCTCGGTGCCGCGAACGCAGAGCTGGCCGCCGCGCAGGCGGATGCGCTGCGGGTGCAGGACGAGCTGGCCCGGCTCGAGGCCGGGCAGCAGCAGGCCATCAAGGACGCCGCCGACGCCAAGGTGCTGTTCGAGCAGCGGGCGGTTGCGGCCTACATGGGCGGTCGCGAGTCGGAGAGCTTCGCCCTGCTCGCGTCGGCGTCGCCGAACGAGTACGCCAACCGGACCGTGATGCTGTCGGCCGTGCTCGAACGTGACGTCGCTGCCGCCGCCGATTACGGCACCAAGCGCGATGCGCTCAGCAGCGAGCTGCAGGCCACGCTCGAGCGGGTCGACGAGGTCGATCAGCGCCTGGAGGCGGCCAAGGCCGTCCAGTTCGCGTCGACGCTGGTGACGCAGGCGGCCGACTGGCAGCTGCGCACCGCGCTGAACAACAGCCACGTCTTCATCCCCGGCTACGTGTTCCCGGTGGCGGGGCCGGTGCAGTTCGGCGACTCGTTCGGCTATCCGCGCCTGCTCGGCACCGGTCAGCAGCACTGGCACGAGGGCTGCGACGTCATGTCGCCCATGGGGACCCCGCTCGTCGCGGCCGAGGACGGCATCGTCACCAAGGTCGGGGAGAACTCGCTCGGCGGGCTTTCGCTGAAGATCACCGGTACCAGCGGCTACTGGCACTACTACGCGCACCTCTCCGGCTTCGCTCCGGGTCTCACGCAGGGCCAGACCATCAAGGCCGGCACGCTCGTCGGGTTCGTCGGCAACACCGGTGACGCGGCCGGCGGCCCGACCCACCTGCACTACGAGATCCACCAGCCCGACGGCAAGGTCCTCGATTCGTTCGGCCTGCTCATGACGGCATGGCAGGCCCGCCAGGAGCAGCTCCAGCTCGGCGGGACCAGCCCCATCACGCCACCGGCGTTCACGTCGGACCCGGGCGGCATCGGCGGATTCCCCCGCTTCGCCGACGGCCGTCCGATCTACACGACCCCCGAGGGTCAGGCGACCGCGGACGCGAAGGCGGCCGAGATGGGCTTGGTGTTCGAGGTGCCGTCACCAGTCCCACCTGGCTGACGGGAGCTGGCGGGAGCTGACCGGGTGGCACACTGACCCGGTGGACCTGACCGCCGACCTCGACGCCCCCTGCTCGCCCGAGCGGCTGTTCGCCAGCGTCGAGGACCTCGGTGACTACCCCGACTGGCTCGAGATCGTCGAGAGGGCCGAGCCGGCACCGGCCCATGGCGGGGACGACGGCGACGCCGCCTGGCTGGTCGACCTTCGCGGGCGGCTCGGACCGCTGGCCCGATCGAAGCGGTTGCGGATGGTGCGGACCCGCTGCGACGCCCCGAACCTGGTGCGCTTCGAGCGGCGGGAGCACGACGGACGCCAGCACGCCGAATGGGTGCTCGAAGCCCGGGTCGATGCCGGTGACGTCGGCAGCCGGCTGGAGATGCGGCTGCACTACGGAGGCACCTTCGGCGGGATGGTGCTGGAGCGCCTGCTCGGGGATGCCATCGAGCGCTCCCGTCCCGCCCTGCTCGACCGGGTCAGCTAGCTCGGGCAGACCAGCGGTGGCCGGTGTGGCCGAGCTCGAGCGGCAGTCCGAAGCAGCTCGACAGGGCTTCGGCGGTGAGGGTGTCGTGGATGGGACCGGCGGCCTGCACCCGACCGGCGGCCAGCATCAGCACGTGGGTGAAGCCGTGGGGGATCTCCTCGACGTGGTGGGTCACGAGGACGACCGGCGGGGTGGTGGGGTCGACCGCCAGGGTCGACAGCGTGGCGACGAGCTCCTCGCGTCCGCCGAGGTCGAGCCCGGCAGTCGGCTCGTCGAGCAGGAGCAGCTCGGGCGCGGTCATCAGTGTGCGGGCCAGCAGGACCCGTTGCCGTTCGCCCGACGACAGCAGGACGAAGCGCTGGTCCGCAACGGCTGCGCAGCCCAGCTGATCCAGCAGGGCGCGGGCACGGGCCCGGTCGGCGTCGTCGTAGGTGTGCCACCACGGTTCGAGCGCGCCGTAGCGGGCGGTCATGACGATCTCGACGGGGGTCAGCTCGGCGCGGAAGCGGTCGGCCAACGACGGGCTGGCGAGGCCGACGCGGGTGCGCAGCGATCGGACGTCGGTGCGGCCGAGCTCCTGACCCAGGACGTGGACGGATCCCGACGACGGGTGCAGGTACAGCGAGGCGATGCGGATCAACGACGTCTTGCCCGACCCGTTGCGGCCCAGCACGACCCACCGCTCGCCGGGACGGACGGCCCAGTGGACGTCGTCGAGGATCGTGCGCTGGTCGCGGACGAGCGACACGCCGGCCAGGTCGAGCACGGGACCAGGCACTGGATCAGGCACGGCTCACACCAGCGCCCGGGCCAGCACGACGACGGCCGACGTGGCCGAGATGGCCAGGACCGCGTGGCGGACGTAGCCGTGGTCGAGTCGACGGGCCACGTGCTTCGACAGGAAGAACCCGACGAGCCCACCGGGGATGAGGACCGCCGCCCGCCCCAGGTCGGCGAGGTGCACCTGGCCCAGGATCAGCAACGGGATGATCGACACCAGCGAGCCGATGCCGAAGAATCGGGCCAGCGAGGCGCGCAGATCGGGGCCGCGGTGCTTCTGGAACATCAGGGCCATGGGCGGCCCGCCGATGCCGGTGGTCGTCCCCATGAACCCCGACGCCGCGCCGGCCACGACCAGGTTGGGCTTCGTGTGGTGAGGGTGCAGGCCCGAGATGCTCAGGCCCACCCCGATGAGGACCAGCACGCCGAACAGGATGCTCAGGCCGCGCTTGTCGATCGTGGCGACCGCCGCTGCGCCGATGACACTGGCCGGGACGAGGCCCACTATCGGCCAGCGGATGGGCTTCCACGGGTCGTGGCCACGGTCTCGCCGGGCCACGAGCACGTTGAACAGCGCCGAGGAGATGATCACCGGCACCGGGACGAAGTCGGGGTCGATGATCGCCAGGATCGGCGCCGCGACCAGGTTGGTCCCGAAGCCGATGGCGCCCTGGATGCAGGTCCCGGCGGCCATGGCGAGCGCGGCCAGGACCAGGTCGAGCGCACTCACCCCGCCGGCGGGGCGGTGGTGGCCGCGTCGGCGTTGATGCGTGCCACCCGGGCCCGGACCAGTGCTTCGCCCCACTGCGCGAGCCCGGGGCCCGCCGCGTCGCGCTCGTCGGGCTCGAGGAAACCGATCAGCTGCTCGAGCCGGGCGTTGACCGCGGCATCGGCCCGGTCGAGGGCCTCTTGCCCCGCCGCGGTGAGCACGTGCTGCACCCGGCGACGATCGTGCTCGTTGGGGCGGCGCTCGACCAGCCCGCGTTGTACCAGGCCGTCGACCAGCGCAGTGATGCTGGGCTTGCTGACCGCCATGCGGCCCGCCAGCGCGGTGGCTGCCGCGTTGGCTCCGTCTTCGTTGAGGAACGACAGCACGCGGTATTGCGACGGCGAGAGGTCCGCTTCGCCCAGCGCCGTCTCCATGGAACGGGCCAGCCGGGCGACGATCCGTCCACTGTCGGGGGGCAACGACTGGGTCACGGTCGTTAGTCTGTCGAACTTTCGCCGCAACCGCCGCATCTGCGGTCATGCCGCCCGCTCGTCGTGGTCGTCGTGGTCGTCGTGGTCGTCGTGGTCGTGGCGGTGGGCGAGGATCTCGATGATGTCGTGAAGCTCGAGGTCACAGGCCGCACCAGTACCTCTCCACCTACGCAAGGGGTGTGACACCTCGAGATGTGTCGAGCGGCCCGAGCTGATCAGTCTGGGCCGATCAACGTGACGTGAGGCGGTTGCGGAGCTCGACGAACACGGCGGAGCCGACCATGTCCTCGAGCTCCTCGGCCAGGGACTCGATCACCGTGCGGTCACCGACATAGGCCCGGTCGCCCTCGGTGCAGCACCAGGCCATGGTCTCGCCCTCGTCGCCCCAGTCGGCTCGCGACCACCGCCGAACCGTGGCCTGCTCGCGTCCGTCGGCCATCGGCTCCCACTCGATGCGGACGGGGAGCTGCCAGCACACCGACGGCTTCCACTCGATCGGGGATTCGTCGGCGTCGATGGCGGCCAGGTGCAGGGCGCACCCGGCGCCACCCTCGAAGCCGGGGCGGTTGAGGAATATGCAGGCGCCGTCGATCACCCGCGTGTTGACGCGGGAGTCGTCGCTGAAGACGCCGCCGTCCGCCGCGGCCGGATGGTACTGGAACCGGTCGGGTTCGAGCATGGCGGCGAGCGCGCTGATCATGCGGGCCTCGTCCTCGTCGGCGAACTCGGCGCCGACCGAGCAGCACCCCTGGCCGAGGTGCTCCGCCGGCTCGACGAGGATCCCGAGGCAGCCCCGACCCCAGATGCAGGTCCAGTTGGATTGGAGGAAGGCCCGGTCGAAGCGCCAGATGGTGTCGCCGTCCTCGATCTCCTCGATCTCCTCGCGCTCCACGAGGAGAGAGAGTACGTTCGGCCGACATGGCCGACGACGTCTCCCGCCGATCGTTCCTCGCTGGTCTCGGAGCCGTGTCGGGCGGTCTCGTCGTGGCCGGCCGACCGGGAGGGCCGCGCGGCAGGGGTCGAGGGCAGCCCGGCGACCGCCCGAACCACCTGCTGCCGGAGGGCGTCGACTGCCTGCCGCAGGTGGAGCACATCGTCATCTACATGCAGGAGAACCACTCCTACGACTCCTACTTCGGGATGCATCGGCGGGGCGATGGCTACACACGGGTGGACGGCGTCCCGCAGAACGAGGTGCCCGACCTGGACGGCAACCCGTTCCCGGTGTTCCACGCACCGGACACCTGCCAGACCGGGCAGGGTGTGTCGCAGAACTGGGTGTCGACCCTCGAGCAGATCCACGGCGGCGCGATGGACGGCTTCCTGTTCAACGGGAACACCAACGCCATGCGCTACTGGGACGGGTCCGACCTGCCGTTCTACTACTCGCTGGCCCGGACGTTCCCGCTGTGCGACCGGTGGTTCGCGTCGGCGCCGGCCCAGACCTATCCGAACCGGCTCTTCCTGCAGGCCGGCACCTGCCAGGACCTCATCGCCACCGACATCTCGAAGATCCTGACCATGCCCCACCCGGTCGGCGGCACGATATGGGACAAGCTCAACGCGTTCGGCATCTCGTGGAACGACTACGCGTGGGATCTCCCCGACATCGCACTGTTCCAGAAGTCGTACGCGGCAAACGCTGGCCACGTGAAGTCGTTCGCCCAGTTCCTGTCGGACTGCCACGCCGGGTCGCTGCCGTCGGTGTCGATCGTGAGCCCGGGCATCTCGTCCTACACGGAGGAGAACCCCAACGACGTCCAGCTGGGCGAGGCCTACAGCTCGTCGATCATCAACGCCGTCATGCACGGACCGGCCTGGCCGAAGACCGTGCTGCTGTTCATGTACGACGAGCACGGCGGGTACTACGACCACGTGGCCCCGCCGGCCGCGGTCCCGCCCGACGACATCGCCCCGGCCGTGGCCTCCACCCCGGACGCGCCGGCCGCGTGGGACCGCTACGGCCTGCGGGTACCCGCGTTCGTGATCTCGCCGTTCGCCAAGCACCGGTTCGTGTCGCACAAGGTGCACGACCACACGTCCGTGCTCCGGTTCATCGAGACCAAGTTCAACCTCGGGGCGCTGACCCGCCGCGATGCCCGGGCCACCAATCTGCTCGACTGCTTCGACTTCCGGTCTCCGGCGTTCCTCGAGCCACCCGACCTGGACGCCCCCGGCCTGCCGGCCACGGGTAGCGCGTGCACCCCGTCGATCCCACCGCCCCCGACCGAGCCGACGTCCGCTCTGCCATCAGGATCGGGTCCGGCAGCACCGACCGCCGGTGGACCGCCGCTGAGCGACTCGCAGAGCGACCGGTTCGAGCTCCTGGCCCACATCCGGGCCCAGGGCCTCTAGTACTCAGGGACGCAGCGGGTTCTCGTCAGGGCGGGGGGCCACCGGCGCCCACGCCTGGTCCTCGACCTCGAGGGGCACCTCGATGACCGGCGGCTCGGGCCACCGTTCGTGCGGGTCGGTCGCGACCGCTCGTCGATCGGGAAGGTGCGCACCCGCCAGGAGGAGCGCGACCCCGGCGGCGACCAGCAGGAGCGCGAGGAAGATGTAGCCCCCGCCGTACTGCAGGCCGAACGTGATGCGATCGGCGATCGTGGGCGCCGAGTCCGACCCGGTGGAGTTGAACGACAGACCCCGGCCGGTGATCTGCTGCTGGCCCTGCCACATGCTCACGAGCGACGCGAGCGTGCCCAGCGCACCAAGGCCGATCATGGCGAATCCGCTGGCGACCGCCAGTCGGTTGAGGAGCCGCAGGTCTGTTCCGCCCGTTTCGCTCATCCCGCGCATCCGGACAGTGTGCCCGCCCGTCTCGACCGTCTGGTCGATGTGGTCGGTCGATGTGACGGCCGCGTGAACTGGTTCAACAGATTGTTGACGAGTCCGCGGTGGTGCGAGAGCCTCTGGGGCGATGGCCCGAACCTCGACGCGAACCCTCATCCGCAACGGCATCGTCCTGCCGCTCGAGGGCGACAAGGCCGTGTTCGATCCAGGTTCCGTGCTGGTCGAGGGCACGACGATCGAGGCGGTGGGCACCGTCGCCGAGATGGACGCCCATCCACTGGCGACGGGAGCCGAGGTGGTCGACGCGACGGGCCACGCCGTGATCCCGGGCCTGCACAACTGCCACCTCCACTCGGGGCTGCTGCGAGGCACCGCCGAGTCGATGTCGTTGTGGGACTGGCTCGAGGCCTACGTCGATCCGGCGCACAAGGCCTTGACCCCGGAGATCGCCGAGGCGGCCAGCGAGCTGGCCTACACCGAGGGGCTGCGGGCCGGCACCGTGTCGGTCATGGACATGTGGCGGTTCATGGAGGGCTCGGCCCGGGCCGCGGAGACCATCGGCATCCGGGCCACGCTCGTGCCGTACGTGGCCGACCTGCCCGGCTACGACTACTTCGAGACGCTCGAGTCGAACCTGGCCCTGCTGAAGAGCCATCGGGAGGCGGCCGACGGGAGGGTCCGCACCTGGCTGGGGCTCGAGCACCTCTTCTACTGCTCACCCGAGGCGTTCCGGCGGGCAGCCGAGCTGGCCCAGGAGTACGAGACGGGCATCCACACGCACTCGAGCGAGTCGATCTGGGAGGTGCAGGAGTCGCTCAAGCGATTCGGCCGGCGCCCCATCGAGGAGTTCTACAACCGGGGCATCCTCGGCGAGCACACGGTGGTGGCGCACTGCGTGTGGCTCGATGACCGGGAGATCGAGCTGCTGGCCCAGACCGGTACGTCGATCGCCCACTGCCCGTGCTCGAACATGAAGCTGGCGTCGGGACCGGCCCGGGTCGTGGACTTCCGGGCCGCCGGCATCGATGTCGGCCTCGGCTCCGACGGCGAGAAGGAGAACAACAACCTCGATCTGCTCGAGGAGATGAAGTTCGCATCGCTGCTGGCGAAGGTCAGCGGGCTCGACCCCACCGTGGGCGACCCGTGGGACATCCTCGACATGGCCACGCTGGCCGGGGCCCGGGCGCTCGGGCTGGGCGAGGTCACCGGATCGCTCACGCCGGGCAAGCGGGCCGACATCGTCACGGTCGACCTGCGGAAGCTGCACTTCACCCCGGTGATGCACGGCCGCGACTTCAACGTGGCCGCTCATCTGGTGTTCTCCGCGAGCGGGTCCGATGTCGACCACGTCTGGGTCGACGGTCGGCTGCTGGTCGACGACGGAGAGGTCCTCTCGGTCGATGCCGACGTGGTGCGGCACAAAGCGCAGGCGGCAGCCGAGGAGCTCTTCGAACGGCGCCGAGCCCTCACCCTCACGGAGGCGAGCACATGACCGAGGTTCCGAGCCTGTACGACGAGCTGATCGCGGAGCTGGACGATCGAAGGGCCGCCCTCGACGACGACTCGGCATCGTTCTTCAACCGGCCGATGAGCGAGCCGGAGCTGATCGAGTACCTGTCGTTCCAGGCGTACTACGAGCTGCGGGCCGCGCAGTTCATCGGCCGCTGGCTGAGCGACACGCCCGAGCAGGATGCCTTCGTACTGCTGGCCCAGCAGGTCGAGGACGAGGCCAACCACTACGAGTACTGCATGCGGGCGCTGGCCCGACGGGGAGTCACCTCGCTCGACAACTGGAAGCCCGAGCCCGAGTGGGAGGAGTGGATCGACGTCTGGTACCCGTCGGGCGTCGACACCATCGAGCGGGTCGCAGCGCACAACCTCACCGGCGAGTACGGCGCATGCCAGGCCTTCCTCGAGATCAAGCCCCGGCTGCCGGTCGACGTGCAGAAGACCTTCGACCGCATCATCCCCGACGAGCAGTTCCACATGAAGCTCGGACGCCAGGTCATCGAGCGGTACTGCACGAACGAGGACGCGGTCCAGCGGGTGCGGATCCGCGTGCTGCACACCTTCGAGCTCGAACAGGCCGGCCGGCTGGCCTACAACCGGCGGATGGCGGAGCTCGGCGTGGCCGACCTGACCGACCCCACCCCTCCACTCGCCTGAAGGAATGCCGATGAGCGAACTCGTCCCGGTGATCGACATCTCGAGCTGGAGCTCGGGTGACCCGCTCGAGCAGGCCCGCCTGGCCACCGAGGTCGACAGGGCCTGTCGTGAAGTGGGCTTCCTGCAGGTCGTCGGCCACGGGGTGCCGCGGCCGATCATCGATGGGATGCTGGCCGGTGCCGACGCGCTCTTCGCCCTGCCTGACGACGTCAAGCTGGCCATGACCTCGCCGGCGGCCGAGATCAACCGGGGCTACGCCGCGCTCGGCACGGAATCGCTGACCTACAGCCTCGGGGTCGAGACGCCGCCCGACCTGTTCGAGGCGTTCAACATCGGGCCCGAGCCGGTCGACGAATCCGATCCGGCCATCGCGGCCGAGCGCCACCGCATCTTCGCCGCCAACATCTGGCCCGACGAGCCGGCGCTCCGGGAGGCATGGCTCGCCTACTTCGCCGAGGTGGCCGGCCTGGCTCGTCGGCTGACGTCGATCTTCGCCATGGCGCTCGGCCTCGACCAGGACTTCTTCGTCGACAAGACGAACCACTCGACCGACACCCTGCGGGTCATCCGCTACGAGCGCAGGCCCGGCAGCCCCGATCCGCTGCCCGGCCAGGTGCGCATGGGCGCCCACAGCGACTACGGCATCGTCACCGTGCTGTACGCCGATGCCGTGCCCGGGGCTCGAGATCGTGGGACCCGACGGCCAGTGGTACGGCGTGGTGCCGGTCGAGGGGGCGTTCCTGGTGAACCTCGGTGACCTGCTGGCCGAGTGGACGAACGATCGCTGGCGCTCGACGCTGCACCGGGTGGCGCCTCCGCCGGTCGGCGAGGACTCGCCCGCGCTGCGCCGCTCGGCCGCGTTCTTCCACGACGGCAACTACGACGCGCTCGTCGAGGTGCTCGAGACGTGCTGCTCGCCCGAGAACCCGCCCCGCTACGAGCCGATCCTGGCCGGTGACCACCTCATGGCGAAGCTCACCGCACCCCGCAACCAGGTGGCCTCCACCGCCACCGACTTCGCCGGAGACCGCCTCGATGCGATCACCCGCTGAACCGCCTTCAGTCGAGGGACTGGAGGCGGCCGGCGACGGCGCGGTGGCGGATCAGGATGTCGTCGACGTCGGGGCTGACGAGGGCGCCGTCCTCGACCACGAACCGGCCGGCGACGATGGTGTGGCGGGGGGACGTGGGTCCGCAGCGGAGCCAGGCCTCGATCGGGTCGGAGAGTGCGCCGGCGAAGCGGATGCCGTCGAGGCCCCACACCGCGACGTCGCCGACGGCGCCGACCGACAGCTGACCGATCTCGCCGTCGCGGCCGAGGCAGCGGGCCCCGCCGCGAGTGGCCATGTCGAGTGCGTCTCGGGCCTGCATGGCCTCGGGTCCACCGCGCAGGCGGCCGAGCAGCAGGGCGTTGCGGCTCTCCATCCAGAGCGAGGCCGAGTCGGTCGACGACGACCCGTCGCACCCGATGCCCACCGGAACGCCGGCGGCCCGGAACTCCGAGATCGGGGCCAGGCCGGCGCCGATCATCTGGTTCGAGCTGGGGCAGTGGGCCACTCCGGTGCCCCAGGCCGCGAGCTTCGTCGATCTCGTCTTCGTTCGGGTAGACGCAGTGGGCGACCCAGGACCGGTCGGTGCCCCAGCCGACGTCCTCGAAGTACTCGACGGGACGGCAGCCGTAGACGTCGAGGCAGTACGTGTCCTCGTCGACGTCCTCGGCCAGGTGGGTGTGCAGGCGCACGTCGAGCCGCTCGGCCAGCTCGGCCGTTGCCCTCATGAGCCCGGGCGTCACCGAGAACGGCGAGCACGGGGCCAGCGCCACCTGGATCATGGCGTCGACCCCGCGCTGGTGGTGCCGGCCGACCAGGCGCTCGGACTCGGCCAGGATCGTGTCGTCGTCCTGCACCACCGAGTCGGGCGGCAGGCCGCCGTCCTTCTGCGAGCGGCTCATCGAGCCCCGGGTGGCGTGGAAGCGCAGGCCGAGCTCCTGCGCCGCGGTGATCTCGGCGGTGATGAGGTCGCCGCCGCCGGTGGGGTGCACGTAGAGGTGGTCCATCGATGTCGTGCACCCGCCCAGCGCCAGCTCGGCCAGCCCGACCCACGCCGAGAGGTAGGAGGCCTCCTCGTCGAGCCCGGCCCAGATCGGGTAGAGCGTCGTGAGCCAGCCGAACAGGTTCGACGATGTCGCCGGCCGATAGGCGCGGGTGAGGTTCTGGTAGATGTGGTGGTGGGTGTTGACCAGGCCCGGAGTGACCAGGCATCCGTCGGCCCGCACCGTGCGGGTGGCGGCCGGCTCGGTCCCCGGCGGACCCGACGCCGCTGACCAGACCGTCGGTGACGGCGACCCACCCGCCGGCCAGCTCGCGCCGGTCGTCGTCGCAGGTGGCGACCAGGGCGGCGCCGGCGATCAGCAGGTCGACCGGCGCACCTTCGGCTGGTGGAGGGGGTGGAGTCATCGGGCCAGCCAACTCCGTCGCCAGGCGATCGTCAACGACCGCGGCCCGAGTTCATGGAGCGGTCACACTCCGTGGCGGCCGGCGCCCGAGGTGAAGCGGCCGACGCCTTCGAGCGTCTCGGGTGAGGCCAGGGTGTCGAGAGCCAAGCTCGGTCTCGCGGCGGAGTGCGCCCGGTTCGTCGAGGCCCCACTGGTCGTAGCTCGACCGACGATCGTTGCGCAGGCACACCTGGGGGAGGGAGGCGATCTCGGTGGCCAGCTCGACGGCCGCCGCCAGCGCCGTGCCGGGGGTGACGCTGCGGTTGACCAGGCCCATCGCCACGGCCTCGTCGCCCGATACGCCCCGACCGGTCAGGATCAGGTCGTTGGCATGGCTCTGGCCGATGAGCCGGGGCAGGCGGAACGTGCCGCCGTCGACGAGCGGCACGCCCCACCGGCGGCAGAACACGCCGAACACCGCGTCGGACGCGGCCACGCGCAGATCGCACCACACCGCCAGCTCCAGGCCGCCGGCCACTGCGTAGCCCTCGACCGCGGCGATCACCGGCTTGTCGAGCTGCATCCGGGTGGGACCCATCGGCCCGTCGACGATCCATGTCGGCATCGACCCGGTTGCCCCTGCCCTCCCCGATGCCCTTGAGGTCGGCTCCCGCGCAGAACGTGCCGCCGGCGCCGGTCAGCACGGCGACCGTCAGGGCATCGTCGGCCTCGAACGCCCGGAACGCGCCGGCCAGCAGGTCTGCGGTCGGCCGGTCGACGGCGTTGCGGGCCTCGGGCCGGTCGATGGTGACGACCAGCACCGGGCCATGCTCCTCGGTGCGGACGTCCTCGCGGGGTGAATCGTGGCTCGAATCGTTGGCCGAATCGGTCATGGACAGCGACCCTACTGGTCGGTCCCCTGGAGCAGCGACCAGAGCACGGTCGGGGTCACGGGGGTCGTGGTAATGCGGGCGGCCACGTCGGGCACCGCGGCGGCCACCGCGTTCACCACGCAGACGAACGCGCCGTTGGTGCCGCCCTCGCCCATGCCCTTCATGCCGCCCGGGGTGCTCGGCGACGGCGTGACCAGGTGGGCGATCTCGACCTCGGGCATCGAGGCCGACACGGGCAAGAGGTAGTCGAGGAAGGTCGTGGTGCGGGGCTGGCCCTCGTCGTCGTGAACCATGGCCTCGAGCAGCGCGCCGCCGAGGCCCTGGGCGATGCCCCCGTGGATCTGGCCCTCGACGATGGTCGGGTTCACCACGGTTCCGCAGTCGTGGACGACGGCGTAGCGCTCGATCTCGACGGCACCGGTGGCCCGGTCGACCGCGGCCCGGCACACGTGGGTGGCGTAGCTGAACGTGAACGCGGTCGGGTCGAACGTGGCCGAGGCGATCAGCCCGGGGTCGATGCCGTCGGGCAGCTCCCAGCCCTGCCAGGCCCGGTCGGCCACCTCGGCCAGCGCGATCCCGACGGTGGTCCCGGCCACGGTGGCGCGTCCGTCGCGGAGCACGATGTCGTCCGGCGCGGCTTCGAGGAGGTCGGCGGCGATCGCCCGCACCTTCACAGCCAGACGCGTCTGCGGCGCGGATGGTGGCACCGCCGCCGACGACGATGGAACGCGATGCCGCGGTGCCGTAGGCCGAGTACGGCGTGTGGTCGGTGTCGGAATGGATGACCTCGATCGACCCGATCCCCACCCCGAGCCGGTCTGCGGCCAGCTGGGCGAACGTCGTCTCGTGCCCCTGGCCCTGCGGGGTGACGCCGATGATCACCCGCAGGGTGCCGTCGCGCTCCATGCGGACGGTGGCGCTCTCCCAGCCGCCGACGTCGAGCCCGATCATCTTGTTGCCGATGCTGGGACCTACAGCTGCCATCTGCACGTAGGTGCAGTAGCCGATGCCGCGCGCTCTTCCGTCGTCGCCGCCCTCGGGCCACGCTGCGGCCATGGCCCGGGCCTGTTGGAGGGCCGCCGGGTAGTCGCCGCCGTCGAACTGGATCGGCACGGTACGGAGGGCGTAGGGCTGCTGATCGGGGCGCACGAGGTTGCGGAGGCGCAGCTCGGCCGGGTCGAGGCCGAGCTCGGCTGCCACCAGGTCGACGACCCGTTCACGGACGTAGCAGGCCTGTGTCTGGCCGAACCCCCGGTAGGCGCCGAGCGGTGTGGTCGTGGTGGCCACGACCCGGGCCGTCGTGCGCACCGCTTCCCAGGTGTAGGGGCCGGGGACCATGCCACCCATGGTGAACAGCGGCCCGCCGCCGAAGATGGAGAGGTAGGCCCCGGTGGCCCGCACCGCGTCGACTCGCAGCGCGCGGAGCCGCCCGTCGTCGTCGAACCCGACCTCCACCTCGTAGCGCTCGTCGCGGGCACCATGCGTGGCGATCAGCGATTCGTAGCGGTCCTCGATCCACTTGACCGGACGCCCCAGCTCGAGCGCGGCGAGGCACACCATGAGCTCGTCTTCGTAGATGTGGTCCTTCACGCCGAACCCGCCGCCGACGTCGGGGGCGATGACCCTGATCTGGTGCTGGGGCAGTCCGCAAACGCGGGCGATGGTGTCGCGGACGGCGTGGGGCGCCTGGGTGGAGGTCCACACGGTGAGCTTCCCCGAGGCGTCGGGGGAGACGACGATGCCGCGGCACTCCATCGGGGCGCCGGCCAGCCGCCCCATCGACAGGCTCGTGCGCAGCACGTGGGGGCAGTCGTCGAGCACCGCCTGCACGTGGTCGTCGGTGTCTCCCGCGTCGAACTCGGCCATCACGTTGGTGCCGGCGTCGGGGTAGAGGAGGGGAGCGCCGTCCGCCAGCGCGGCGAGCACGTCGGGCACCGGAGGCAGGTCGGTGAAGTCGAGGACCAACTCGTCGACGGCGTCCTCGGCCAGATAGCGCGACGCGGCCACGACCACCCCCACCGGTTCGCCCACGAACCGGACCCGGTCGTCGACCAGTGGACGGTCGTGCTGGAACTGTCCGGGGAGGTGCCACAACACCGGGGTCCGCCCCACGGCCTGGGCCCGGATCTCGTCCGGACCGAGCACCAGATCGGTCGGGACCGTGAGCCCGGAGCGGTCGAGCCCGTCGATGGTGGCGTGGGCCGCCGGGCTGCGGATCATCGCCGCGTGCAGGAGACCGGGCAGTTCGATGTCGTCGACGTAGCGACCACCCCCGGTGAGTCGGCGGCGATCGTCGACCCGTGGGACGCGGCGACCGACGAGCAGACCCTCGCCCGGATCATCCGGCAGCGGCCCGGTCAGCGAGCTCGTCACGACCGGGCCTCGATGTCCACCCACGCCGCCCGCACCGCGTTCCGGATGTTGACGTAGCCCGTGCACCGGCAGAGGTGGCCTCCCAGCGCGTCGTCGATGGCCTCGTCGGCGGTGACCCCGGCGCGGGATGCGGCGACGAGGCTGACGACGATGCCCGGGGTGCAGAAGCCGCACTGCAGGCCGTGCTCGTCGGCCATCGCCTGCTGGACAGGGTGGAGGTCATCGGACCTCCATGTTCTGTCGATCGACTCGATGGTCTCGATCTCGAGGCCCTCGGCCTGGGGGGCCAGCACGAGGCAGGATCGGATGGCCCGGCCGTCGGCCAGCACGGTGCACGCCCCGCATGCTCCCTGCTCGCACCCGACGTGCGTGCCCGTCAGGCCCAGCTCGTGGCGCAGCACGTCGCTCAGCAGCGTGCGCGGCTCGACCTCCACCGTGTGCTCGGCCCCGTTCACGCGCAGGGCGATCGTCCGACGGGCGGTCACGCGGTCCCCCCGGACAAGCGGGAGAGCAGCCGCGCGGTCAGCACGCCCGTCAGCGCGCCCGGTGCGCCCCGGTGGCGTGCACGTCGTCGGCGGGACGGACCTCGCTGCGGACCAACGCGGTGACCTCGTCGAGCGCTTCCGCGGTGAGGGTCTGCCCGACGAGCCACGACTCCGTGGCGGTGGCCCGGATGGGGCGACCGCCCACTCCCGACAGGGCCAGGGCCGCCGAGGCCACCTGGCCCGACGCCGTCGTCCGGAGCACGGCGAACACGCCGACGAGCGCGAAGTCGCCGGGCCGGCGGGCCTGCTCGGTCCACCCCGATCGCGAGCCGGGGACCGGGACCGTGAACCGCACGGAGGTGACCAGCTCGTCGGGACGACGGGCCGTCGTGAACGCGCCCTGGAAGAACTCGTCGGCGGCGACGGTGCGCTCGCCTCCCGACGAGCGCAGCACCACGAAGCCGTCGAGCGCGAGCAGCGCGGCGGGCAGCTCGGCCGAGGGGTCGGCATGGGCGATGCTGCCGCCGACGGTCATGCGGTTGCGGATCTGCACGTGGCCGATGTCGAGGGCCGCCTCGACGAGGCCGGGTATCGCCTGCTGCAGCCCGACGTGCGCCACCAGCTCCGATGCGGTGACCCGGGCGCCGACCTCCACCGTGTCGGGGGCGACGGCGATGGTGTCGAGGCCGGGCACCCGGCGAGGGTCGACGATCACCTCGGGCCGGGCGAGACGCAGGTTGAGCAGCGGCACCAGGCTCTGGCCGCCGCCGACCACCAGCGCGTCGTCTCCGTGGACGGCGAGCGCGGCGAGCACGCCGTCGAGATCGGGTGGGTCGAGGTACTCGAACGGTGCCGGCTTCACCTCGAGATCCCTAGCATGCGAACCCATGGATCTGCTCCTGCGTCGCGTCGAACACCTGGTGACCTTCGACGACGACGAGCGGGAGCTGCGCGACGTCGACGTACTCGTGCGCGGCGGACGCATCGCAGCCATCGGTCACGACCTGACCGAGCCCGACACCGAGGATGCCGCGGTCGAGGTCGTGGACGGTCGGGGGCTGATCGTGACGCCGGGGCTGATCAACGCCCATCAGCACCTCTACCAGGTCGGGCTGCGCGCCATCCCCGAGCTCGAGCGGGCCGAGATCCGCTCGTGGCTGCGAGGTATCGGCTTCCGGTGCGTCCTGTGGTCGAACCAGGGGCGGTTCACCCCCGACCTGGTCGGGGCGCTGGCCCAGGCCGGTCTGGTCGAGTCCCTGCTCGGCGGAGTGACCACCGTGGCCGACCAGCACTACTTCTTCCCTGCCGGGCCGACCGAGCCGTTCATCGAAGCCACGATCGAGGCCGCGGCGGCGGTCGGTGCCCGCTTCCACGCCGGTCGGGGCACGCTCACCCTGGGCCCGCCCGACGGCCGTGCCCATGCGGGCAGCGTGCAGTCGGTCGACGAGGTCGTGCGCCACGCCGCGCAACTGGTCGAGGCCTTCCACGATCCGGCCCCCGAGGCCATGGTGCGCATCGACCTCGCACCCTGCGGCGTGCACGTCGACCGGCCCGAGGTGTTCGAGCAGTTCGCCGACCTGGCCGCCGACCACGACGGCGTGCGGCTCCACACGCACCTCTACGAGCGGATCGACACCGAGGACTGCCCGGCCCGGTACGGCATCACGCCGTGGGAGTTCCTGGTCGAGCACGGCTGGGCCCAGCCCCGCACCTGGATCGCCCACGTCGTCGACCCGCCCCTGCGCGAGCTCGCCGAGTTCGCGGCGGCCGGCGTGTCGGTGGCGCACCTGCCGGCGCCCGACCTGCGCATGGGCTGGGGCTACGCGCCCGTGCGGCCGATGCTCGATGCCGGCGTCACCGTCGGCTTCGGCACCACCGGCTCGGCCAGCAACGACGGCGCCAACCTGCTCGGCGACCTCCGCCTGGCGGCCCTCGGCCACCGCAGCGCCATCGAGGACCCCGATCGCTGGCTGACGGCTCGCGAGCTGTTGCGCATGGCGACGAGGGGATCGGCCGCCTGCCTGGGTCGACCCGACCTCGGCCACGTGTCCGTCGGGGCCATCGCCGACCTCTCGGCGTGGGGCCTCGACGGCGTCGACCGGGTCGGCATGCACGATCCGGTGATCGGCCTGCTGCTGTGCGGGCTGTCGTCGCGGGCCGACCTGGTGGTGATCGGTGGCCGGGTGGTGGTGCGCGACGGGCGGAGCGTGTCGGTCGACGAGCGGACGGTGGCCGCTCATGCCCGGCGATTGCTCGCGCTCACCTGATCTCGAGCCAGTCGGCCACGCCCACCAGCGCGGTGGCCTTGAGGTCGTCGGGTGCGCCGCTGGCCTCGATCGAGGTGCAGGCGATGGCCGCGAGCTGGGTGTCGTCGAGCCCGAGCTGCGAGCGGGCCAGCTCGTACTCGTCGAGCAGGCCGGGACCGAAGAGGAGCGGGATCGTCGGCGTTGAGGCTGCAGCGCACCCCGGCGTCCAGGAGCGCCGGCAGGGGATGGGCCTCGATGCGACGGCACGACCGACAGCAGCAGGTTCGACGACGGGCACACGTCGAGGCAGATGCCCTCGTCCGCCAGTCGCTTCACGAGCTCGGGGTCCTCGATGGCCCGCACGCCGTGCTGGATGCGGTCGGCGCCGAGGGCGTCGAGCGCGCCGACCACGCTGGCCGGACCGGCCAGCTCGCCGGCGTGCGGGGTGCTCAGGAGGCCAGCGCCGCGGGCGATCGCGAACGCCTCGGCGAACGGCTCGGGCGGCCACGGCGCCTCGTCGTTGGCCAGTCCGAAGGCCACCACGCCCACGGTCGGCGTAGCGCACCGCCACCTCGGCCTGCGCCACCGCGTCGGACGGGTCGAGCGTGCGGTCGGCGGCGACCATGCAGCCCGGTGCCCACGCCGGTGCGATCGGCGGCCGAGGCCAGTGCGTCGAGCGTGACCTCGATGATGTGGTCGACCGGACCCGAGCCGCCGCAGGTGGTGCGGGGCGTAGATGGCCGGCTCGATCCAGACGGCCCCGGCCATCGCGGCGTCGTCGACGACCTCGTGGACCAGGCGGACCAGGTCGTCGTCGGTGCGCAGCACGTCGCATGCGGCGACGTACATGGCGGAGAACGCGGAGAAGCTGCCGAAGCCGCTGATCGGCGGCACGGGGATGCCGTAGTGGTCGGCCCGCTCCTCGAGCGTGCTCGGACGCATGCCGCCCTCGAGGTGAAGGTGGAGGTGGGCCTTGGGCAGGGTCGAGGAGGTCGCGCATGCCGTCAGGCTCACAGGACCCGGCGGGACTTGCCCGGGTGCGTAGCGGGCCAGCACGACGGTCTCGACCGCGCTGATGATCGTGTAGAGGACCACCGAGGCGAGGGTCACGAGGAAGGTGGCGGTCCACAGCCGGTCGATCTTGAACGTCGACCCGCTCTGCAGGATGAGGTAGCCCATGCCCTTGCCGGTGGCCAGCCACTCGGCGAGCATGGCGCCGATGAGGGCGAGCGGAGCGGCGATGCGCATCGAGGCGAACAGCGCCGGCAGCGAGCTCGGGAACTGCACCTTGCGCAGTGTCAGGCGCTTCGTGGCGCCGTAGGCCCGCATGAGGTCGAGCTGCTCGCGGGGCACCGAGCGCAGGGCCAAGGTCACGTTCACCAGCGTCGGGAAGAACGTCACGATGCCGGCGATGACGGTGACGGCCAGGAGGTCACGCCCGAAGATCAGCGCGATCAGCGGGGTCAGCGCCACCAGCGGGACGGTGCGCAGCGCCATGGCCAGCGGCATGGTGGCCTGCTCGATGCCCCTGCGCAGCACGAACACGCAGGAGGTGAGGACCGCGGCGAACGTGCCGGCCAAGAAGCCGACCGCGGCGTCGCGGAGGGTGATCTTGCCAGCCCTCGACCATCTCCGTCCGATTGGCCGCGGCGGCCTTGTCGGTGAACAGGTAACCGAAGACGTCGCCGGGGGTGCGCGTCTGGCGGGGCTTGTCGACGAGCTTCACCAGCACCCACCACACGACCATCGCGATGGCGAAGGAGATCAGGCCGCCGAGCAGCACCCGGAGGACGCGCTTGGTGATCGCCCAGAACTGCGGGGCGTCGGGATCGCCCACCGGGGGAGCGACGACCTCGTCGGGGGTGGAGAGGACGGTGGTCATGGCTGCCGGTCCTTCACGGCCCACGGAGCCACCAGGCGCTCGACCAGGGCGGTGAGCCCGTAGGCCGCGCCGGCCAGAGCGGTCGCGACCACGGCGATGCCCCAGGTGCGGGGCACGTTGAGAGCCTGCTGGGAGTTGATCATCAGCACGCCGAGCCCTCGGTCGGCGCCGAGGTACTCGCCGATGATGCGCCCCGAGCAGCGCCGCCGGCGCCGCGATGCGCAGGCCGGCGAACAGGCTCGGCAGCGAGCTGTGGAGCCGGACCTTGCGCAGCTGGCTCCAGCTGCCGCCGCCGTAGGCGTGGACGAGGTCGAGCGAGGACTGATCGGCCGATCGCAGCCCGACGATCATCGAGATGAGCGTCGTGAAGAAGACCGACAGCGCGGCAAGGATGACCTTCGATGTCTCGCCGCGGTAGAGGATCACCAGCACCGGGGCGATGGCCATGATCGGTAGGCAGTAGCTCACGATGGCCAGGCTGAGGAGGCGCTTCTCGATGACGGGGACCTGCACGAAGACGACGGCCAACACGATGGCCAGCAGGTTGCCCCAGAACCAGCCCTGGGCGGCCTCGCGAATGGTGGCCCACATGTTCGGCCAGTAGAGCCCCCAGCCGTCGGTCCGGTAGCCGCTGATGATCTCGGTGGGGGAGGCGACGACGTGCTTCTCGCCGCCCCAGAACACGGCGATCAGCTGCCAGGCCACGAGGATCACGACGGTGCCGATCAGCCCCGGGAGCCAGCCGGGCAGCTCGCGCTTGATCGGCGGGTCGGATGGGCCGGACGTACTGGACGTGTCGGGTGCCGCGACCGCGGTCACCGGTCGTCCCCGCTGTTGGGGATCCCTCCGGTGAACAGGAGGTCGCTGAGCTTGTCGCCGCAGCGCGTGGAACTCGGGCGAGCGCATCATCTCGGGGGTGCGGGGGCGGGGCAGGTCGATCGGGACGACCTCCTGGATGCGGCCCGGTCGGGGGGTCATCACGGCCACGCTGTCGGCCAGGAACACGGCCTCGGACACCGAGTGGGTGACGAGGAGCGTGGTGGTGGCCCGCTCGGTCCAGATGCGTTGCAGCTCGAGGTTGAGCCGCTGGCGGGTCATCTCGTCGAGGGCGCCGAACGGCTCGTCGAGCAGCAGGATCTTGGGGTCGACGACCAGTGCCCGGGCGATGGCGACCCGCTGGCGCATGCCACCGGACAGCTGCGACGGGCGGGCGTTGGTGAAGTTCTCGAGGCCGACCAGCTTGATGAGGTCGGCGATGTCCTGGCTGGACTTGCTGACCCCGCTGACCTCGAGCGGCAGCTTGATGTTGTTCTGCACGGTCCGCCACGGCAGCAGGGCGGAGTCCTGGAAGGCGATGCCGAGATCGTGGTTCTTGCGGGTCATCTCCGGGCGCTGGCCGTGAACGAACGCCTCGCCGGACGTGGGCTGTTCGAGGTCGGCGAGGATGCGGAGGATGGTGGACTTGCCGCAGCCCGACGGGCCGAGCAGGGCGACGAAGGCACCCGCCGGGGTGTCGAAGCTGACGTCGTCGAGCGCTGTCACCACATCCCGACCGATGCGGAACTGCTTGGTGAGGTTGCGCAGCGAAATGCCGTCGCCGCCCGGCGCGGAGGCCACGACAGCAGGGTCTGCTGTCGCGGCCTCCGATGAAGCCGACTCGCTGACGCGAGCGTCGGTCAAGGCGTGAACGCCTTCAGGTCCGGGTTCTCGTCGTAGACCTCGGCCAGCACGGACAGGTCGAACAGCTTGTCGGCCTCGATGTCGATGCCGGACAGCGCCAGCGTCTCGATGTTCAGAGCGATCTCCTCGTCGGTGACCGTCATGATGCCTTCGGTCTTGGTCCGGTCGTCGAGGATCAGCTCGTTCTGGGCCTTCGACTCGAGCACCTGCTCGTCCTCGGTCAGGCCGAGGTCGGAGCCGTACTTCGTGACCGCCAGGTTGGCGCCGCGGGCCGGATCCTTCAGCGCCGCGTGCCAGCCCTTGATCTCGGCGGTCAGGAAGGCCTTGAGCTTGTCGCGCTCCTTGGTCAACGTGCCGGTCTGCACGATGTAGATCTGCGAGACCAGCGGGTACTTGTAGTCGTTGAGCAGGAAGTTCACGGTGTCGATGCCCTGGACCTTGAGCAGGTTCGGCTCGTTGGTGACGAACGAGAACCAGCCGTCGACCTCGCCGTTCGCCAGCGGTGTCGGGTCGAACTGGGCCGGCACCAGCGTGATGTCGCCGGGGTCGATCTCGTTGGCCTTCAGGAAGGCGGTCCACACCGGCTCGTTGACCGACTGCACGCCGATCTTCTTGCCGATCATGGCCTGCGGGTTGGGCAGCGGGTTGCTGGCCAGCGACATCACGCAGAAGGGGTTCTTCTGGAAGAGCGCGGCCACGGCGATGAGCTCGTTGCCGTTGTTCACGATGCCCGACGCGGTGATGTCCGGGGCCGAGATGCCCACGAAGGCGCCGCCCGAGTCGACGACTGCGTCCTGGGTGACGTTGGGGCCGCCCGAGAGGAGGTTGACCTTCTCGAAGCCGGCATCGGTGTAGAGCCCGTCGGTGTCGGCGATGTAGGCGCCGGCGAACTCGACGTTCTTGATCCACGACAGCTGGTAGTCGAGGGTGCCCAGCGAGCCCGGAGCAACTGTGCCCGTGCTGCCCCCCGCGGCCGTCGTCCCGGAGGACGTCGTCGTCTTGCTGTCGCTGCTGCATGCCGCCAGCAGTGACGATGCGCCGCCCCCGACGACGACCAGACCAGCTCCGGCTACCAAGCCTCGTCCCAGGAACTGTCTGCGATCCAATGGTGCGGCCACGCAATGCCTCCTTGGCGGAATCAACGTTTTGTTGATCGTAGAGACGCCGGATTTCGAGTCTGTGCCTCATAGATGAACAGGATGTTTCGGACCCTACTCCCCGGTCATCCCAGCTGCTCTCACGACTTCGGCGTTCAGGATCCAGTCATCGTCGGGCGTTCTTGACGAAATCGTCGACGCCGTGGTCGGGCTCGAGGCGGCGGCCGCCGTACCACCCGCCCCGGATGTGGCGACGCACCGCGACGTCGCCGTCGTCGGTGGCCCGCGCGGCGCTGTGCCAGAGGTGCGCGTCGTGGAAGATGACGTCGCCCCGCTCGGCGTAGACGGCCACCTCGCCGGTCACCTTCTCGAAACCGAGGGGCATGTCGTCGGTGCCACCGAGGTGGCTGCGAGGCGCCACCCGGAGGAAGCCGTTGGCCGGCGAGGTGGCATCGAGGTGAATGGTGAACGCCACCGACGGCCACATGTCGAGGTGCGGTCCGGACTGCCAGTCGGAGTGCCAGCCGATGCGGGAGTAGCCCGAGCGGTCGCCCGGTCGGGCGTCCTGGAACACCACGCCGAAGCGGTCGTCGTCGAGCAGCCAGCAGTCCGGACCGAGCAGGCGCTGCATCATGGCGACCACCGCGGGCTCGTGGGTGGCCCGGTCCGCCGGCCCGGAGCACTCGGTCAGGTGGGTGACGTAGTGCGCGAACGGCTCGTCGTCGACCACCGCGTCGGGATCGTCGAGGATGACGGTGCCGTGGCGTTCCGGCAGCTCACCGGCGATCAGCCGGGTCTGACAGCGCGCCATGTCGGCGTCGAGCTCGACCAGCGTGGCCTCGTCGTAGGCGCCCCGCAGGATTGCGTACCCCTCGGCCCGGAAGAAGGTCTCGAGCTCGTCGAGCTGGTCGATGGTGAACACGCCCGGTTCGGGCTCGGTGACGGGACGGCTCGAGAACCCCGGCCGCCTCGGATGGGCGGCTTGCGCTCGTGGCTCTGCCATGTCAGACGTCGGCGAGCTTGATGAGGGTGATGGCCGACAGCGGGCCGTAGTACCGATCCCGGTTCGGGGTCATGAACGTGTAGGCGTGGGTGTCGAGAGGTTCGTGGGCGAGCTCCCCGGACTCGTCCGTGAACGCCATCTCGACGACCTCGAACGTGCCCAGCTCGACGCTGAACCACTCGCCACCGATGATGACCCTCGAAACCTGCTTGGCCCTGATCGCCATGTCGTCGCACTCCTGGAGGCTGCTGCGGAAGCCAGGAGCCTAGGGGACGGGTCCCGCACCTCGTAGGCTCGCCCGATGCCCCGGTCCTCGCCTCGCCCGTCGGCCGACGAGTCGATCTCTCCCATGTGGCTGGCCCACCACTATCCCGACGACTACGACCGCTGCGTCGTCATCGGGCGTACGCACGTCTGCCGGCGCTGCATCGTGCTCTACCCGGTCGCGTTCGTGGTGATGGGGCTGGCTCTGGCCGCCCTCCGGTGGCCGGACACGCTCGACCCCTGGCTGCTGATCCTGCTGCCGGCACCCGCAGTGGCGGAGTTCGTGCTCGAGCACCTCGGGATGGCGCGGTACCAGCCGTTGCGCCAGACCCTCCTGACCATCCTGATGGCGGCCGCGCTGGGCGTCGGGTTCGCCCGGTACCTCGACGACCACTTCGACCCGCTCTTCTGGGGCGTCGTGCTGGGCTACAGCGCGATCGGTGTCCTCGCCACCGTCATCGGCGCCCGCCGAGCGCCCTCGACCTGATCGACCCGATCAGACGGAGACGACCTCTGGCGCTGATTCGGCGTCCGGGCCGAGATCTGCGGTGGGTCGGGTGTGGGTACGGGTGGCCGGCGGGTCGTCCGGCTCGGGTGCGTCGACGCTGATGTTGGGCAGGATCCGGTCGAGCCAGGCGGGGAGCCACCAGTTCCACCTGCCGGCCAGTTCCATGGTCGCCGGGACGAGCATCATGCGGACGATGGTGGCGTCGACGAACACGGCCACCGCCATGCCGAGGCCGATCATCTTGACGGTCGGCGACGGATTGGTGACGAAGCTCAGGAACACGCCGATCATGATGAGCGCGGCGGACGTGATCACCCGGGCGGTGCTGGCCAGGCCGTTCACCACGCTGGCATGGCTGTCGCCGGTGCGCAGGTAGTCCTCACGGATGCGGCTGAGCAGGAACACCTCGTAGTCCATCGACAGGCCGAAGAGAATTGCGAACATCATCACCGGCACGAACGGGACGATCGGCACCGTCTCCTCCAGGCCGATGATCCCCTTGCCCCAGCCCCACTGGAACACGGCCACGAGGAATCCGTAGGCCGCGCCGATCGACAGCAGGTTCATCACCGCCGCCTTGAACGGCACGAACAGCGAGCGGAAGACCATCATCAGCAAGAGAAAGGCCCCGAGGATCACTCCGGCGATGAACGGGAACAGCCGGGACCGGATCAGGTTGGTCAGGTCGATCGCCACCGCAGTCGCGCCGCCGACGGCAACGTCGGCGGTCGGGATCGGACCGTTCGCCGTGGCCTTCGGGATGGTCTCGGTGCGCAGGGTGCGCACGAGCGCCGCCGTGGCAGGGTCGATGGGCCCGGTGGACGGCGTGACCTCGATGATGGCGGCGGTGCCGTCGCTGTTGGGGATGGCCGGCGACGCCGACTTCACGCCGGGAGTGGCGGCGATGGCGGTCGACAGCGACGTGAGGGCCGTCTCCGCGGGAGACCCCGGTGTTGCGGCCTGGGGCAGGGACACGGCTACGAGCAGCGGGCCGTTCACGCCGGCGCCGAATGCGGTGACCAGTTCGTCGTAGGCCTTGCGCTGGGTCGTGTCGGTCGGGGCGCTCGAGTCCGAGGTGAAGCCGAGGTCGATCTTCAGGACCGGAGCGGCGAGGGCCAGCAGGATGGCCAGGCTGAGGAAGCAGAACAGCACCTTGCGCCTGGCCACCTCGTGGGCCCACCGGGCCGCCAGCGTGGTCGACGGGTCGGGCTCGGGGCGATGGTGGATGGCCAGTGAGTTCAGCTTGTGGCCCAGGAGTCCGAGCATGGCCGGCAGCAGCGTCATGGCCGCGGTGACCGTCACCGCCACATACATGGCGGCGGTGAACCCGAGCGTCGTGACGTAGGGGATGCGGATGAGAGCCAGGCCGCAGAGCGCGATGCAGACGGTGATCGCGGCGAACAGCACGGCCGAGCCGGAGGTGGCCAGCGCTCTCCCGACGGATGCCTCGACCTCCATGCCGGCGGCCAGGTTCTGCCGGTGCCGACTCACGATGAAGAGCGAGTAGTCGATGCCCACGCCGAGAGCGATCATCGTCCCGAGCACCGGGGCCACCTGGCCGATCGTGAAGTGGCCCTCGAGGATGACGAGCAGCAGCGAGCTGATGGTGAGGGCGAACACGGCGAGGAAGATCGGCACGGCCATGGCGACCGCCGAGCCGAGCGCGATCAGCAGGATCAGCACGGCGATGCCGAGCCCGATGGCGTCGGCGTGGTCGGAGATGGCGCTCTTCGGCTGGTTGAGGTAGTCGACGACCCCGCCACCGAACTGCACGTCGATCCCGGCCTGGCGGGCCGGCTCGACCGCGGCCTGGAGGGCCTTGAACGTGGCCGCATTCAGTTCCGAGATGTCGCCCTTGAACGCGACGCTGGCGTAGGCGGTCGCCTTGTCCTCGGAGAGGTTGGCCGCGAACGTCGGCGTCATCGGGTTGGTCACGGTCATGACCTGCGCCATGTTCTGGATGTCGCTGATCGCTCCGGTGACGGAAGCAGTCTCTGCTGGACCGGTGAGGGGCCCGGAGGTGCTGTGGAAGACCACCTGGGCGGAGGGCGCGTTGGCCGCCGGGAAGCGCTCTTGGAGGAGGTCGAACGCCTGCTGCGACTCCGTGCCGGGGATCGTGAAGACGTCCTTGGTGTGGCCGTCGGAGTGCTTGGCGAGGACCGACAGCAGGATCGCCACCGCGACCCAGGCCCCGATGACGAGCCAGTGGTGGCGAGCGGCGCCGCGGCCGAGGCGTTCGAGCATGGGGGAGGTCCTGTCGACGATCGTCTTCCGAGGCCATCCCGATGCGACCCCTGGGTCTCCGTCGGCATCGCGCCAGCGGACTTGAGCGAGGTGAGCCGTCAGCCCCAGTGGGTGAACCGGCCGACCTCGGTGAAGCCGAGACGGCGGTAGAGGCTCTCGGCTTCAGCGGAAGGCTGCAGCACCGCCGGTCGATCGGGCGCCAACGCCAGAGCCTCCGTCGTGAGCGCGGTGGCGTGACCGTGGCCCCGGTGGCCCGGAACGACGCCGACACCGTAGATGCCGAGCAGATCGTCGGTGAGGTAGGCCATGGCCCCGCCGGCGATCTCGCCCTCGACCCGGGCCAGGAGCACGTGCATGCGCGGATCGTCGAGGATCCCGGGTGCATGGATCTCGAAGGGCGCTACCGGGGGAGGCGCCCGGAAGGCCGCGCAGGTGGCCCGTTCGTAGTCGTGGAGGTCGTCCTCGGTCTCGATCACCACGATCTCGAGCTCGCTCCCCGAGCCCTCGGGTGGAGCGCCCGCCGGCCGGGTGAACCATCGGCCGGTCGTGCGGTGATGCAGCCCGGTGCTCTCGACGTCGTAGCGGTCGAACGACTCGCACACGGCCTGGAAGGCACCGTTCGGGTCTTCGAGGTGCGTGAGCAGCTCGCTCCCGAAGCTCTTCCGGTCGGCAGCCGTGAGGGGCGGACGCAGCGCGATGGCAGTGAAGTAGATCCAGGGCCGCGGGGTCGAGGCCGTCCACCACCACGATCCGTCTCGACGTGGGGAGCCCCAGTGCGTGGATCGACGAGTCGTGCCACGCCGCCAGGTTCTCGGCACCAGCGATGATCAGCTCGTCCTGGACGGGCTCGTGCATCGATGCAGTATCGCCCAGCGGCCGCCCCGGGATGGCCCAGGTCCGCCCTCCCGGTTCCTGAGCTGCGAAGATCGGCCGATGGATCCTGCACCCGATGACGGTGACGCCGCGCTCTCGCCGGTCTTCGCCCTGGCCGACCGCTACATCGATCGGTCGGCTGCGCTCGATCCCATCCTCGCCACATCGCTGGGGGTGATCGGCTACGACGACCGGATGACGGACTACTCGGCGGCCGGCATCGAGGAGCGCGGCATCGCTCGATCGCCAGACGCTCGTCGAGCTGGCCTCGCTCGACCGGCTCGGGCGCGACGACGAGCTGCGCTGCGGCGTACCTGGCCGAGCGTCTGGGAACGAGTCTGGCCCTCATCGATGCCGATGAGCCGCTGCGCGACATCAACAACCTGGCCAGCCCCGTGCAGGCCGTCCGCGACGTGTTCGACGTGATGGCCTACGAATCGGTGTCCGACTGGGAGATCGCGGCCCGCCGCATGGAAGCGGTGCCGGCCGCGCTGCGGGGCCTGCGCGACACCTACGAGGAGGGTCGGTCACGCGGCATCGTGGCGGCCCGCCGTCAGGCACTGGAAGCGGCCGAGCAGGCCTCGGTGTGGTGCGGCGATCGCCGGCAGCAGCCGTTCTTCGAGACGCTCGCGGCGCGGGCCGATGGTGTCGAGGGTGTGGGCCAGTCGCTGCGCACCCACCTCGACGAGGCGGCGGTGGCCGCGTCGATGGCCTACGGCGAGCTGGCGGCGTACCTGCGCACGACCTATGCGCCGGACGCCACCGAGTCCGACGCCGTGGGCGCCGATCGCTACGCGATGTTGGCCCGGGGCTTCCTCGGTGCCGAGGTCGACCTGGCCGAGGCCTACGCGTGGGGCTGGGACGAGCTCGGGCGCATCGAGGCCGACATGGTCACCCAGTGCGCGCTGATCCGCCCTGGTGCGTCGATCGCCGAGACCGTCGGATGGCTCGAGACCGAGAGCGACCTCGTCGTCGAGGGCGAGGATGCGTTGCGCGACTGGCTGCAGCAGCTCATGGACACCGCCATCGCCGAGCTCGACGGCACCCACTTCGACATCGCGCCGCCGGTGCGCCGGGTCGAGGCCATGATCGCTCCTCCTGGTGGCGCCGCGGCCATGTACTACACCGGCCCCTCGGAGGACTTCTCCCGGCCCGGCCGCACCTGGTACCCGTCGACCGGTCTGCAGCGGTTCCCCATGTGGGCCGAGGTCACCACCGCCTACCACGAGGGGGTGCCCGGCCATCACCTCCAGGTGGCCCAGGTCGTGCTGCAGCGCGAGACCCTGTGCCGGGTGCAGCGCATGGGCTTCATCTCCGGGCACGGCGAGGGCTGGGCGCTCTACGCCGAGCGGCTGATGGACGAGCTCGGCTACCTCGACCGGCCCGAGTACCGGCTCGGCATGCTGGCGGCCCAGGCGCTGCGGGCGGTACGGGTCATCATCGACATCGGCATGCACCTCGAGCTCGAGATCCCCGGGGATCAACCGCCGACCGAGGACCCGTTCCACCCGGGACGGCGTTGGACCGCCGACCTCGGTCGGGCGTTCCTCTACCAACGTTCCCGCCACCCCGAGTCCTTCATGTCCAGCGAGATCGTCCGGTACCTGGGTTGGCCTGGCCAGGCCATCAGCTACAAGGTCGGCGAGCGGGTGTGGCTCGAAGCCCGGGCTGACGCCCAGCAGCGCCACGGTGCGGCCTTCGACCTGAAGGCCTTCCACGCCTACGCGCTCGACCTCGGCCCGCTCGGCCTCGACCTCCTCCGCACCGAGCTCGCCTGCTTCTGACCGACACGCCTTTCCCGGACGCGGAGCTAGGGCATGGCGAAGCCGTGTTGCTCGGCGAGCGCGGCGAGGGCGAGCCACTCCTGTTCGTGCTCGGTGGGTGGGGGCGCGGCGGACGTGGCGGCGCCGTTGAGGGTGGCCACGTCACCCGCGCCGCGGCCAGGCCCAGGGAGTCCGGGGTCGGCACGTCCCATTGCGGAGCCGCCAGGTTGGGAGTGCGGAGGAACAGCAGCGACTCGCCGATGTTGGCCGCGGCCGCGTCACGAGGGGTGAGCGCGGGCAGGCCGAAGCGCCACTCGATGAACTTGAGGATCGACGTGTGGTCGTAGGTGCGATGGGACACGTGGTGACGCCGCACCCGAGGTCCGATGAGCAGGGTCGGGATGCGGAAGCCGCGCTGGCCGTTCTCGGGCACGACGTCAGGCGCTACCCCTGGCACGACGTGGTCGAAGAAGCCACCCCACTCGTCGTAGGTGATGACGAGGAGGGTGTTGGACCACTGCGGCCCGGAGGTGACGGCCTCGTAGATCTGGTTGAGGAAGGACTGGCCGAGTCGGATGTCCGCGTGGGGGTGGTCGTCGCACTGGGCCCCGCCGGCGGTGGTGAAGAAGCGGGGGTCGATGTAGGTGACGTCGGCCAGGTTGCCCGCACTGCAGTCGGTGTAGAAGTCCGCGATCGGATGGCTGATCGACGTGTACTTGCCGCCGTACAGGGCGATGAAGGGCAGGTCCGAGTAGTAGTAGCGCCCGTCGAGCCCGGCGGCGGCCAGCGAGTCCCAGATCGTCGGCATGGTCGCGACCGAGGCGGTGTTGCTGATGCGGTCGGTCTGGGCCGAGTGCGTGTAGAAGCGGTTGGGGTAGGTGGGACCGAGGATCGACGCGAAGAACCGGTCACAGACGGTCCAGTAGCGGGCCGCACCGCGGTAGAAGTCGAGGTCCGAGTCGCGGTAGTAGCTGATGGAGTACAGGTCGTTGTTCGGAGCGACGAGCCAGCCGTCGCAGGCGCCGCCGTTGAGCTGGGCGAGGCCACCGGCATGAGAGTGGTTCGGGTCGTGATAGCCGTCGCCGGTGAACGAGTCGAGGTGCCAGATCGGTTGGGCCACGCCGGCGGCGTCGCGGTACTTCTGCTTCGCTCGCGGACCGTCCGCGCCGGGGACCCATCCGAGGTAGTGGTCGAAGGAGCGGTTCTCCATCGTCACGACGATGACGTGGTCGATGCCGGAGTTGGCTGGCACCCGAGGCAGCTTGCTGGCTCTCGTCGAGGTGGTGGCGGCCGCGGCTCGGCCGATCTGCGAGCCGGACACGAGCAGGGCGGCCCCGCCCGCTGCCGCACCGCCGAGCAGCCGTCGCCGGCTCAGCCCTTCCGCCCCGCCTTCGTTCGCGGTCGGTTCCGGGATCTCGTTGTCGTCGCGGCATGGTTCCCCCTGGTGGTGCGTGCATAGGATCAGCCGACATGGCCGAGGTCACGATCTACCACAACCCACGCTGCAGCAACTCGCGAACTGCCCTCGGGCTGCTGCGGGAGCGGGCCGACGACGTCGATCTCGAGGTCGTCGAGTACCTGAACCAGCCGCTCGACCGAGCCGGTCTCGAAGGGCTGCTGGCCATCCTGGAGGACCCGCCGGCCGATCTGGTGCGCCACGACCAGCGATTCAAGGAGCTGGGCCTCGATCCCAAGGGCTTCAGGACCGCCGAGGCGGTGGTCGAGCTGCTCGCCGAGCACCCCGAGCTCATGCAGCGGCCGGTGCTGGTCAGCGGTGGCCGGGCCGTCATCGCCCGCCCGCCGGCCGACAAGGTCGTGTCCTTCCTGGGCTGATCAGGGCCTAGAGCGAATCCAGGGGTTCCATCGCCGATCCACAGATCCAGCACTCGAGCTCGTCGCTGCGGCCGTACTCCGGCACCACGCCCGAGCGCCACGAGTCACACGAGTCGCAGTATCGGAAGCGATCGAGCTTGCGCCGCAGCTGGGACCAGGCCGGGGACTCGTCGGTCAGCACGCGGGCGATGAGCTCAGGGGTCAGCGCGCCCTCGACCGTGCGCGACAGCGTGGGCACCTCCGTGGGATGCCGCCGCTCGCGGGTTCCACTCGCCTTCGCCATACCCGAGACGCTACGCCCGCCCCGGAACCACCGACCATGGGCCATCCGGCCATAGCTGTGTAGGTATCTGGGGCACGTCGTTCGAGGAAGAGCCAGGTCGGAGCGAGGTGGGAGATCGGCCCGAACGGCGTTTAGCATCCTGGGATGACGCTCACCGCCGACGGCCCGGACACCTCGACCACGACAGCCTCCGAGTGCCCGCAGATCGAGACCTTCGATCCCCGCACCGGAACGCTGATCGGCACCGTGGAGGACATGGGCGCCGACGAGGTCACGGCCGCGGTCGCCCGGGCCCGGGTGGCGTTCGACGCCTGGGGCGGACTCGGCGTTCGGCGAGCGTCGCGAGCACATCCTGACGGTGCGCGACCTGCTGCTCGACCGGCTCGAGGACGTGGTCGACGTCATCACGGCCGAGACCGGGAAGCTCAGCGCCGAGGCCGTGTTCACCGAGGTCATGACGGCCTGCGAGACCATCCAGTACTACGCCAGACACGGTGAACGGGCCCTTCGACCGCAGAAGGTCAGCCCTGGCCTCATGAGCCACAAGCAGGCGGTGCGGACCTACGAGCCGCTCGGCGTGGTCGGGGTGATCAGCCCCTGGAACTACCCGTTCATCCTGGCCATGACCCCGATCATCACCGCGCTGTTCGCCGGCAACTCAGTGGTCCTCAAGCCGTCGGAGGTGACCCCGTTGGTCGGTCGGGTGATCGGCGACCTGTTCGCGGACGTCGGCGGGCACCCGGACCTCGTGCAGGTCGTCACCGGCGGTGGGGCGACCGGCGAGGCGCTCGTGCGGGCCGGCGTGCAGAAGATCTGCTTCACGGGCTCGGTACGCACCGGCAAGCGGGTGATGGCTGCTGCGGCCGACACGCTGACCCCAGTGCTGCTCGAGCTGGGCGGCAAGGACCCGATGATCGTCTGCGCCGATGCCGATCTCGACCGGGCCGCGGCCGGCGCGGTGTGGGGCGCGTTCCAGAACTCCGGCCAGACCTGCATGAGCGTCGAGCGGGTCTACGTCGACGAGGCCGTGTTCGACCCGTTCGTCGAGCGGGTGGTGGCCCGCACCAAGGCCATCCGCCAGGGCGTCGGGCACCGGCCACGACATCGGCTCGATGACCTTCGCCCCCCAGCTCGACATCGTCGAGCGCCACGTGGCCGACGCCCGCGACAAGGGAGCAACGGTGCTCACCGGCGGCGGTCGGGTCGAAGGTCGTGACGGCCTCTGGTGCGAGCCGACCGTGCTCGTCGACGTCGACCACTCGATGGCGATCATGCGCGACGAGACCTTCGGTCCCGTGCTGCCGATCATGAAGGTGACATCGACCGACGAGGCGCTGCGCCTGGCCAACGACTCGCCATACGGCCTCAACTCGTCGGTGTGGACCACCGATGCCGACGAGGGTCGACGGGTGGCGGCCGGGCTCGAGGCGGGCAACGTCTGCGTGAACGACGTGATCGTGTCGTACGCGGCGCCGGCCCTGCCCTTCGGCGGGGTCAAGGAGTCGGGCATCGGGCGGGTGCACGGGCCTGACGGCATCCAGGAGTTCTGCCAGGTGAAGTCGGTGCTCACCGATCGGCTCGGACTCGGGCGCGAGGCCTGGTGGTTCCCGTTGCCGAAGCAGCTCGGCCCGATCGGAGCGCGGGTGCTGCGGCTGCGTCACCGCCGCGGCCTGGGCCACAAGCTGAAGGCACTCCTGCCGTGAGTCGAGCCTCATGAGTCGCCGGTCATGGTCGCCGGTCATGAGTCGAATCCAGCTGGAAGGGGACGACTGGCGGAGCATCGGCGGGCCGATCGGCGAGCGGGCGGCGCAATCGCTGGTGGCGCTGGTCGCCGACGCGCCCGGCGTCGACCCGGTCGACGCGGCCCGTCAGGTCGCAGCCGATCACCTGCCGCTCGCCTCCCTGGTCGCGCTGCTGGCCGCGGGCCGGTGGCAGCAGGATGAGCAGATCGGCGAGCTGCTCGGCAGGCCGGCCCCCCCGTCGCCGTTCGTGCTCGGGCTGACAGGGGGCGTGGCGGTCGGCAAGAGCATCGCAGCCGGGGCCGTTGCCGCCCTGCTCCGCGACCAGCTCGACGTCGCCACCACGGTCGTGTCGACCGACGGGTTCCTCCTGTCGAACGCCGAGCTCGGGGCCCGAGGCCTCATGGACCGCAAGGGGTTCCCCGACTCCTACGACCAGGCCGCTCTGGTGACGTTCCTCGACGGGGTGGGCTCGGGTCGCGACGATCTCTCCGCCCCCGTCTACGACCACCTGGCCTCTGATGTGCTGGAGGGGCCGGGTGTCGCCGTCGGGCGGCCGGACGTGCTGGTGCTGGAGGGGGTCAACGTGCTGCAGCAGGCCACCGACCCGACGGCGCAGTCGGTGTCGGAGCACCTGCACTTCTCGGTGTACGTCGACGCCGATCAGTCGGTGATGCACGCGTGGTTCACCGCCCGGCTGCTGGGCCTGCGGACCCGGCCGACGGGAGAGGTCCCCTCGTTCTTCGCCCCGATGGCCGGGTTCTCCGACGTCGAGTTCGTGGCGATGACCGACGCGGTCTGGCAGCACGTGAACCTGCCCAACCTCGTCGACCACATCGCGCCCACCCGGGCTCGGGCCGACCTCGTGCTCGAGAAGGGCGACGACCATCGCGTGCGCCGGGTCCTGCTCCGCGCCTGAGAGATCAGCCCAGTTCGATCACGGCGGTCGTTGCCGGTCGGTGGGATCGTGGCCGGCCTGTAGGCCGAGCACATCGCCGAACATGAGGCGGCCGGCGGACCCAGGGTGGTCGGACGGGTTGACCAGGCTGACGTCGATCGGTTCGAGGATCACGCAGACGTGGTCAGGGCCGGCATCGACCAGCGCGACCCGACGGCCGATGAACCGGAGCGGGACAGGCGTCCAGCAGGGGTACGTCATCGGGCCCCCGGGTCCACGTGCAGCGGCTGAACTTGTCGACGTCGTCGCCGGTGTCGGCGCCGAAGAACGCGGCCAGGTCGTGATCCTCGGTCGTCGGGAAGTGCACGGCGAAGGTGTCGCAGAGCACGCCCACCTGATACGTGTGGTTGCCCTTCGAGAGCCAGATCGCGTAGCGCGGCGGTTCGATGCCGCACTGGCTGTGGAACCCGACGAGACAACCCGAGCGGACCTCGCCCGACGCGGTGGTCACGATGGCCATCGGGTGGTCGAGGCCGGCCATCAGATCGGCGAATCGCTCAGCTGGTGCAGCAACATCGACAGGGTCAGGCACGGTCGGCCTCTCGGGTGAGGTAGCGGAGGAAGAGGTGGTCGCCGTCCTGGCGCACCTCGGCGAGCGTGAAGGTCGTCAGGTCCACGCCGGACGTGATGGGGAGCGGATCGCCACCGACCACCGGTGCCAACGTGAGGCGCAGCTCGTCGAGCAGGCCCGATGAGATCAGCTCACCGAGCAGCGCGGGGCCGCCCTCCGTCAGCACCCGGATCTGGTCCCGATGGTCGAGGTGGTGGGCGAGCGCGTCGAGCGCGGCGGCCAGGTCGACCGACTCGTCGCCCACGACGATGATGTCGGCGTAGGCCGCAGCCTGCTCGATGGCCTCGGTCCCCGCAGCTGTGCAGGTGAGCACGATCGGACGAGCGGCCCCGGACTCGAGAACAGGGGAGCGGTCCAGTCGAGCCGCAGCGAGCGGGTCACCACGGCGATCGGCGGCTGAGGAGAGCGGCCGGCGTCGAGCCGCTCGGCCAGGTGCACGTCGGTCAGCTCACCGGCCGTAGCGCTCGGCCCGCACGGTGCCGGCGCCCACCAGCACGACGTCGGCGTCGGCCCGGAGCTGCTGGAAGAGGGCACGGTCTCCGTCGCTCGACAGACCGGCGACGCGTCCGTCGACCGCCGCCGACCCGTCCAGGCCGGCCGACCATGTTGGCGACCACCCGTCGCCGTGCTCGCCTCATCTGATGGCTCCTACCCGGGCGACGATCATCGATGATCGCGCTGCAGGCGCTCGCCGAGGGCACGCAGCTCGGTCCGCAGCTCGTCGGCTCGATCACCCTGAACGCGAAGGGCAGGTTGACCAGGAAGCGGGCGAGCCAGTCGAGGTCGCCGCCGACCCGTAGCCGGCACCCGAGCGTCGGCCGGTTCGAGGACGCCGATGGACGGTGGCACCGCCTCGCGCGCCTCGTCGATGCCGACGTCGAGCTCGATCATCGCCTGAGGTCGTGGGCGTGCAGGGCCGATGCCCTCGGTGACCATGGTGGCGGCGTCGGGCTCGTCGGTGCGGACGAACCGTGGGCCCGGTCAGCCTGGCGTTGGCGATGCGGTCGAGGCGGAAGTTTCGCCAGTCCGGCGCGAGGGGTCGAAGGCGACGAGGTACCAGCGGCGGTCACGTGCACCAGGCGGAACGGCTCGACCAGCCGTTCGGTGGCATCGCCGTTGCCGTCGATGTAGTCGAACCGCAGCCGCTCGAGCCCCCGGCACGCCTGGGCGACCAGGACGATGACCGTGGCATCGACCGGCGGGCCGTCCGGGCCGGGCATCGGCAGGGTCGAGGTGTGCACGGCGTCGACCCGGTGCCGCAGGTGCGACGGCATGACCTGCTCGAGCTTGGCCAGGGCCGCCACCGCGGCCTCCTCGAAGCCGGCCACGTTGTGGCCGGTGGCGACCCTCAGGCCCACGACGACCGCGACCGCTTCGTCGTCGCTGAGCAGCAAGGGGGCAGCGCGGCGCCCGCACCGAGCCGATAGCCACCGTGGGGACCGGGTTCGGCGTCGACCGGGTAGCCGAGCTCCCGCAGCTGGGTCGACGTCGCGGCGCACGGTGCGGGTGGTGACCTGCATGCGCTCGCCCAGCTCGTCGGCCGTCCAGCCGGACGGGCCTGCAACAGCGACAGGAGCCTGAGCAGGCGGGCGGCCGGAGATTCCACCCGTGAAGTTTGTCCGCGAGATGCGGACGGGATGTGTCCGGGTCGATTCCGTACGGTCCAGGCATGCACGCAGACCTCGCCATCACCCATCTGGTCGTCCGACCGTCAGGCGCAGCTGCGCCGGTCGCTCCCGGTGGCGCCGGGCCCGACCGCCGACCCGGGTCCGCCGACGCCGGCTCCGTCCGCCCGCGCCATCGGTGGTGACCTGCTCGCCCTCGGCCGGCTCAGTCGCAGATGAGCAGCACCACGTCGTCGGGGTGCGCGGTCGCGGCGTCGAGCAGGGCGTAGCAGCTCCTCGACCAGCGGCACGAGCTCCTGCACGTCGCGGAAGCGGCGGGGGTCGAGGCCACGCAGCCGCTGCAGGGCGGCGGCCACGTCGTCCTGGCTCAGCCAGCCCCGGCTGCCGGTGGTGAGCAGCGGGGCGATCTGGGCGATCACCGGCACCGATCCGAAGCGTCTCGACCAGGCTCTGGAGCTCGCGGCCGTAGACGAACCGGCGGGCCTCGGTGGGGGTCCACCCGACCAGCGGCAGCCGGTCCTTCAGCGCCTTCGGGGTCGACACCGCCGGCAGCTCACGCAGGTGCGACGCCATCAGCACCCGGTACCAGTCGACCAGGTGCGCCTCCTCGTAGGCGACCTCCCAGTCGTCGGCCGAGTAGGTGCGCAGCATGTCGACGTAGTGGTGGGTGGTCTCGTCGGTGCTGCGCCAGGTCTGGGTGGCCAGCCACCGCATGCGGGTCAGGCCCTCCGGCGGTGTCGATGCCGTCGTAGAGGTCGTCGAACTCCTGGTGGAAGGCCACGGTGTCGAGCACCCATGCCCGGCTGTAGCTCGCCGTCGGCAATCGGGCCTCGTCGGTGGTGGTCTTGCGCGACTCGTGCACCACGTGGACTCGATCCATGGCTTCCATGGGCGCCCATCGTGCAGCAGCCGACCTCGGCGATCGCGGACCCTCGTCCTCTACGCTCGCGGTACGATGAGCGCTCAGGTCGACGGCACCCGCCGAGCGGCGGCCATCGGCGCCATCGCCTGCGTGCTCGCGATCGCTCGTGGTCGTCGTCGGCTGATGCTGCGTCAGCTCGCTGCTGTGGGCGCTGCGTCGCGGTGCGTGTCCGATCGGCGCTCATCGTGACCGCCGCGGTGCGGTCCGTCGTGCTCGCAGGGACGGCACCGCGTGCGGTGGGCGCACGGCCGGCTGGTCGTCGCCGTCGTCGGTGCTGGCTCGTCGAGCCTGGTGATGATCGCGGTCGACCGCCCGGCCGGCGCGGCGCTGCTCGCTGGCGTGCTCGGCCGTGCTGGCCGGCGTGCTCGCGGTCTACGCCCAGCGCGGCTACGTCGCGGCCACGGTCGCCGCGCCCGAGGTGACGGCCCGGTGCAGCACACCCAGCGACCGCCGGGCCGTGCTGTTCCTCAACCCCAAGTCGGGCAGCGGCAAGGTCGGCGAGTTCGACCTCGTGGCCGAGGCCCAGGCCCGCGGGGTCGAGACGGTCGTGCTCGGCCGCGACGACGACCTCACCGCGCTGGCCGAGGCGGCGGTGGCCGACGGCGCCGAGGTGCTGGGGATGGCCGGCGGCGACGGCTCGCAGGCCGACGTGGCCGCGGTCGCGGTCGCCCACGACCTGCCGTTCGTGTGCATCCCCGCCGGCACCCGCAACCACTTCGCGCTCGACCTCAACCTCGACCGGGCCGACCCGCGGCTGGCCCTCGACGCGTTCGTCGAGGGGGTCGAGCGCCGGGTCGACCACGGGGTGGCCGGCGACCGCTTCTTCGTGAACAACGTCTCGCTCGGGCATCTACCCCCACGTGGTCGACGACCCGGAGTACCGCGACGGCCGCATGAAGGCTGCGGCCACGATCATCCCCGAGCTCATGGACCCCGACACCCCGTCGTTGAGCCTGCGGTTCGATTCGCCGACCGGCACGCACTACGACACGGCCCAGGTGCTGCTCGTGTCCAACAACCCCTATCGGGGGTTCGGGGCCATCGACGGTGCCGGCCGGCGGGTCTCGCTCGAAGGCGGGGAGCTCGGCGTGCTCGTCATCGCGGCCGCCGATCCCGATCGAGCTGGCCGCGGGCGCGCGGCGCACGACGCATGGGCGTCCCGCTCGAGAAGGTCGACGGCTTCGACCAGTGGACCGCGCCGTCGGTCCGGGTCGACAGCGACGACGCCACCGTGCTGGCCGGCATCGACGGCGAGGCGCTCGAGATGGCGGTGCCGTTCGACATCCGCATCGTGCCTGGCGGCCTCCGCGTGATCGTGCCGGTCGGCACGCCCGACACACCGGCGCCGACCCCGAGCCTGCTGTCGCGCGACTCCATCACCAACCTGGTAGGGCTGGCCGGCGGCGTGTCCAGCGACCCCTGACGGTCCTCGAGCTGGGACGAAGGCGTCGTCGATGCCGGGTCGGTACCGGTCGGCTTCCCGGGCGTGCCACGCCGCGAAGGCCCATCGGCGCAGCCCTCTGTGGACGCGCAGCTTCGGCACCCGATCTCCCGTCCTCAGGACTCGGGGCTGGGGTGGACGAGCTCTTCGACGATGGCCTCGACCACCGGCTGGATCGACGGCGTCGGCGCGGCCTCGATCGACTCCATCGTGCAGAACGCCTCGGTGTACATGCGCCCGGCCCTGCAGGGTGATCAGCACCGAGCAGGTCGGCCCGCCCTCGAAGCGCACGACCGTCTCGAGGATGCCGAGCTGGCGATCGAAGTAGGCGATGTGGCCGACCCGCCCGGCCGCCTCGAACAGCAGGGCGAAGGCCTCCTCGGCCGGGGCGTGCACCGCGATGGAGTCGCCCTCGAGCAGCTCGGCCTCGACCGGTCCGCCCTGGCCGTCGTACGGGAAGCGGGTCGCCGTGGTGGCGTCGGCCGAGTAGGGCGTGGCGGGCCCGCGATCGGCGGAGGGCACCGGCCCGGGACCGCGATCCACCGTTGGCCTCGATGGCGGAGCGGATCACCGCGTAGGCCTGGGTGAGCCGGGCGGTCTGGTGGGTGGCCGCCGGGTCGCCGCCCGAGCGGTCGGGATGCGAGGTGCGGATGAGCCGGCGATATGCGGTGCGGGCCTCGTCCGCGGTGGCTCCGGGGCTGATGCCCAGCACAGCCAGCGCCTCCCCGGTATCCATGGCCGCACCCTACCGAGTCGTCATGAGCCTCCCCGGCGGGACGCCGCCACTAGGCTCCGCCGGATGTTGCCCGACGCTGTCGTGCACGACCCCGACGGGCTCGCGCTCGACGACCTGACCCGCACCCGATCGTGGGCCGAGCTGGCCGACCGGGCCACCCGGGCCGGGCACCTGTTCCGCGACACCTACGGCATCGCGCCGGGTGGGCACGCGGCGCATGATCATGGGCAACCGGGTCGAGTTCATCGAGCTGGTCATGGGCGCGCTGATCTCGGGGATCTGGCTCACGCCGATCAACTGGCACCTCACCGCGGAGGAGGCCGCGTACATCGTCGCCGACAGCGAGTCGACGCTCGTGGTCACCGACGACACCTACGAGGCCACGGCCCGGGCCGCGGCCGGCGACCGACCCGTCCTGGTGGCCGGTCCCGAGCTGGACGCCGCGCTGGCCGCGTCGAGCGACGAGCCGTTCAGCCCCGACGACGTCGCCGGCGGCTCGATGCTCTACACGAGCGGCACGACCGGGCGGCCCAAGGGCGTGAAGCGGGCCACGCAGTCGACGGTGGCGGCTCAGGGCCGCGCCGCCCGCGCCGCGGGGCTCGGCCTCGGGCTGGACGGCAAGGGACCGCACCTGGTGACCGGACCGCTCTACCACGCCGCGCCCCTCGGGTTCTCGGTGATCGACCTGCAGAACGGGGCGCCGCTCGTGATCATGCCGAGCTGGGACGAGCAGACCGCGCTCGACCTGATCGACGAGCGCCAGGTGCGCAACACCCACCTCGTACCGACCATGTTCGTCCGGCTGCTGCGACTGCCCGACGACGTCCGCGACGGGTTCGACGGCTCGTCGGTCGTCACCGTGCTGCACGGCGCCGCACCCGTGTCGCTGCCCGTCAAGCGCCGCATGATCGACTGGTGGGGTCCGGTGCTCGTGGAGTACTGGGGTGGCAGCGAGGGAGGGGTCGTCACCCTCGTCGGCTCCGATGACTGGCTCGAGCACCCCGGCACGGTCGGCCGGGCCACGCCCAGCCACGAGGTGTTCGCCGCCGACGCGGACGGGCAGCGGCTGCCGTCCGGCGAGATCGGCGCGCTGTGGTGCCGCAACACGGTCACCGACGAGGTGTTCGAGTACCACAACGCCCCGGAGAAGACGGCCTCGGCCTTCCTGTCGCCGGGCACCTACACCATCGGCGACATCGGCCGGGTCGACGCCGGACGGCTGGGTCTACCTGGCCGACCGGGCCGCCAACATGATCATCTCGGGCGGCGTCAACATCTACCCGGCCGAGATCGAGCAGGTGCATCGTCGAGCACCCGGCGGTGGCCGACGTCGGCGTGTTCGGCATCCCCGACGACGAGTGGGGCGAGTCGGTCAAGGCGGCAGTCGAGCTGCTGCCGGGGTTCGAGCCGAGCGACGACAGGCGGCCGCTCGTGGAGGCCGAGATCCTCGCCTTCGCCCGCGAGCACCTGGCCGGCTACAAGGTGCCGAGGTCGATCGACTTCGAGGACGAGCTCCCTCGGCACCCCACCGGCAAGCTGTACACCCGGCTGCTGCGCGACCGGTACTGGGCCGACACCGACCGGGCGATCTGACCCGGACGCGGCCCCCATTAGCTGTACTCGGCCGCTCGCAGGAACGCCGCGAGGACCCGCCGGAACCGCGCCGGATCGGCGGAGCCGCACAGCTCGCGGGCCGAGTGCATGGCCAGCTGGGCCACGCCCACGTCGACTGTGGGGATGCCGAGCCGCGCCGGCCGTGATCGGGCCGATGGTGGAACCGCACGGCATGTCGTCGCGGGACACGAAGTGCTGGACCGGCACCTCGGCCGCTCGGCAAGCGGCCTCGAACCAGCCGGCGGTCACCGCGTCGGTGGCGTAGCGGACGTTGGCGTTGTGCTTGAGCACGGGGCCGCCGTCGAGCGCGATCAGGTGGTCGGGCTCGTGACGCTCGGGGTAGTTCGGGTGGGTGGCGTGGGCACCGTCGGCCGAGACGCAGCGCGAGGCGGCCACCGCCCGGTGGAAGGCATCGCGGTCGCCGCCACCGCGCGTGCACGATCCGCTCGAGCGTGGTCGGCAGCAGATCGCTGTCGGCACCCGACGACGACGTGCTGCCGATCTCCTCGTGGTCGAACAGCACGACCACCGGGACGAGGTCGCCGGCGTCCCGGCTCGGCCGTGTCGCAGCAGCGCCTGCAGGGCCGCCCAGCACGAGCAGCTGGTTGTCGAGCCGTGCCGTGCTGACGAGCTCGTCGTCGATGCCGGCCAGCCGGCCGGGCTGCACGTCGTGGGCCATCACGTCCCACGCCAGCACCGCGGCGGGGTCGACGTCGAGCTGCCCGGCCAGGTACCGGACGAACCCGCCCGGATCGACCGAACCCAGCCCCCACGTCGGCACCAGGTGCTGCTGCGGGTTGAGCTTCAGGCCGTTCTGGTTGATCTCGCGGTCGAGGTGGATGGCCAGCTGCGGGATGCGCAGCAGGGGCCGGTCGTCGCGGAACAGGCGCGTAGCCGGTCGGAGCCGGCCGTCCGTCGAGCACGGTGACCCGGCCGGACAGGCCGAGGTCGCGGTCGAGCCACGAGTTGAGCAGCACGCCCGCCGTAGATCTCGACGCCGAGCTGGCGCCACCCGGCCCGCCCGGTGTCGGGTCGGGGCTTGACGCGGAGGTTCGGGCTGTCGGTGTGGGCCCCGATGACCCGGAAGCCGTCTCCGCCGGCCGCGGCCCCGGCATCACCGGCCCAGGCCACCAGGCTGCCGCCCCGGGTCAGGAAGTGGCGGCCGGGAGCCATCGGCCAGGAGTCGGTCTCCTGCAGCTCGACGAAGCCGCTCGGCCCGGAGCCGTCTGCTGGACTCGGCTACTGCGTGGAACGGCGACGGCGACGCCCCGATGAAGGCCAGCAGGTCCAGCGCGTCGTGATGGGGTCCCACGGTCTCGCTCACGGCGGGATCGTAGGGGAGTTGCGGCTCAGGGAGTGAGGTTGGTGCACTTCCGGAGTGCGTTCCAGGAGGCAGTGGCGGCGGTGGCCGCGTTGCCGGTGAGGGAGCGGGCCTGGCCGCCGGAGATGTGGGCCGGCAGGAACTCGTACCCGTCGATGCGGCGACCGGTGGCCGTCACCTTCACCACGCCCGTGTCGGCTCGGTTGCCGGTGGTGGCGTAGAAGAAGTAGTTCCCGAGCCCGTAGTCGACGAAGGCGTTGCCCAGCCGTCCGCCGGCGAGCAGCACGTGGGCGTGGCTGCCCACGATGATGTCGGCGCCGGCCTGCTGCAACGCCAGGGCCAGCTCCTGTTGCTGGGGGTTGGGGCACTGGCTGCGCTCGGTGCCCCAGTGCAGGAACACGATCACGGTGTCGCTGTCGATGCGGGCCTTGCGGACCTCGGCGGTGAGCCGGTCGACGAGCTTGGCCGAGGCCAGGCCGCCCTGGGTGGCGGTGGCCGTCCACGCGGTGATCAGGTTCGAGTCGAGCACCTGGGTCGCCCCGATGACCGCGATCCGCTGGCCGTCGATCTCGGTCCTCCACGGAGCGAAGGCCTCGTCCTGGTTCGTGCCCATGCCCAGCATCGGGAAGTCGGCGGCCTTGGCGGCGGCCAGGGTGTCGGCCATGCCGATCGGGCCGTAGTCGAGCCCGTGGTTGTTGGCCACGGTGACCACGTCGATCCCTGCCGCTCGGAGCGCATCGAACGCGGACGGTGGAGCCCGGAACGTGAAGTCCTTGGGCGCCGCCGTTCCGCGGGTGGTGATGGCGGTCTCGAGGTTGACCATGGCCAGGTCGGCCGACGACAGCACGGCGCGCTGGGTCGACAGGGGCGAGCTCGGGTCGGCCGCGAGCAGCACCCCCAGCTCACGCTCGAAATGCACATCGCCCCCGAAGGCGAACGTCACGGCCTCACCCGAGCCGAGGTCCTGGTCGGGCGGGAGCGCCACCGTCGTGTCGGCCGCCGTGTCCGCGGGAGCCGTGTCCCCCGCGCTGGTGTCGTTCGAGCCGGTGTCGTTCGAGCTCGACGCCTCCGATCCGCCGTTGCCGCAGGCCGCCACCAGAACGAGGAGGGCGATCAGCGCTCCGCCGAGCCACGCTCGGCCTGATGTCGGGCTCGGCACCTGGCGAGCGTAGCGATCACGCTGCGGTGTCGGGCGTCACCGTACGCATTCGCTTTCGCCGGGGACCCCTATGGCTGTGTACGATCTCCGCCTCAGCGCAGGGCCAACGTCGTCCCAGCCGCCAGAGTGATCCGCCTCCTTTCCCGTCGGGGGAAGGCGAACCGCTTCCCGGGAAGACGTATGCCAGAACATCGATCGCGCCCCGACCTGCCGCCGGCACGAGCCGACCTGCCGCCGGCACGAGCCGACCTGCCGCCGGCACGAGCCGACCTGCCGCCGGCCCAGGGTCTGTACGACCCGTCGTTCGAGCACGACTCGTGCGGCGTCAGCTTCGTGGTGCACATGAAGGGCCTTCGCAGCCGTTCGATCGTCGCCCACGGCATCGGTGCCCTGATCAACCTCGAGCATCGAGGTGCCTCGGGGAGCGAGGTCAACACCGGCGACGGCGCCGGCATCCTCATCCAGATCCCTGATCGCTTCCTCCGCGAGGTCGTCGGCTTCCCGCTGCCGTCGGAGGGCGCGTACGCCACCGGCATCGCCTTCCTGCCCGAGGATCCCGAGCGGGCTGCCGAGGCGGTGACCTCGGTGGAGAAGATCGCGGTGAGCGAGGGCCTGCGGGTGCTCGGCTGGCGCGATGTGCCGATCGACGACTCGATGATCGGCTCCACCGCCCGAGCCGTCGAGCCGTCCTTCCGCCAGATCTTCCTGGCCGGCGACGGCCTGGCCGACGAGTCTCTCGAGCGCCGGGTCTACATCGTCCGCAAGCGCATCGAGCACGAGGTCGGCAGCCCCGGCGGCGACGGCAGCGTGTACTTCCCGAGCCTCTCGTGTCGCACGATCGTCTACAAGGGCATGCTCACCACTCCGCAGCTCAGCGAGTTCTTCGCCGACCTTCGTGACGACCGGGTCGAGTCCGCGCTGGCGCTGGTGCACTCGCGCTTCTCCACCAACACGTTCCCGTCGTGGCCGTTGGCCCACCCGTTCCGCTACATCGCGCACAACGGCGAGATCAACACCGTCCAGGGCAACCGGAACTGGATGCAGGCCCGCGAGGCGCTCCTGGCCAGCGACCTGCTGCCGGGCGAGCTCGACCGCATCTTCCCGATCTGCACCCCGGGGGCCAGCGACTCGGCCACCTTCGACGAGGTGCTCGAGCTGCTGCACATGGGCGGCTACTCGCTGCCCCACGCGGTGCTGATGATGATCCCGGAGGCCTGGGAGAACCACCAGCTCATGTCCGACGAGCTGAAGGCGTTCTACCGCTACCACTCCTCGCTGATGGAGCCGTGGGACGGCCCGGCGTCGATCGCCTTCACCGACGGCACCGTCATGGGGGCCGTGCTCGACCGCAACGGTCTCCGCCCGTCGCGCTACTGGGTCACGGCGGATGACCTCGTGATCATGGCGTCTGAGGTCGGGGTCATCGACGTCGACCCGGCCCGGGTCGTGGAGAAGGGCCGCCTGCGCCCCGGCCGGATGTTCCTGGTCGACACGGCCAAGGGCCGCATCGTCGGCGACCACGAGCTGAAGGCCGAGCTGGCTGCGGCCCACCCCTACCAGCAGTGGCTCGACGAGAACCTCGTCGAGCTCGACGCGCTGGCCAGTCGCGACCACGAGCTGCGCCCGCATCGTGACGTCGTGGCCCGCCAGCAGGTGTTCGGCTACACCAACGAAGAGCTCAAGATCCTGATCGAACCGATGGCCCGCACCGGCCTCGAGCCGATCGGGTCGATGGGCACCGACACCCCCATCGCCGCGCTCTCGTCGCGGTCGCGGCTGCTGTTCGACTACTTCATCCAGCTGTTCGCGCAGGTCACCAACCCGCCACTCGACGCCATCCGTGAAGAGCTGGTCACCTCGATCGGCGGGTCGATGGGGCCCGAGGGCAACCTGCTCGACCCGACCGCGTCGTCCTGTCGCCAGATCTCGGTGGCCCGCCCGATCCTCAACAACGACGAGCTCGACAAGCTCGTGCACATCGACACCTACGACGACGTCGCCGACTTCCGGTCGGTCACCATCTCGTGCCTGTTCCCGGTGTCCGAGGGCGGCATCGGCCTCCAGTCGGCGCTCGACGACGTGCGACGCCAGGCCTCCGAGGCCATCGAGGGCGGAGCCACCATCCTCATCCTCTCCGACCGCCACTCCACCGAGGTGTTGACCCCGATCCCGTCGCTGCTGTTCACCAGCGCGGTGCACCACCACCTCATCCGCGAGAAGACCCGCACCCGGGTCGGACTCGTGGTCGAGTGCGGCGATGCCCGCGAGGTGCACCACATGGCGTTGCTGCTCGGCTACGGCGCCGCGGCCATCAACCCCTACCTGGCGTTCGAGTCCATCGAAGACCTGATCGCCCAGGACATGACGGAGATCACCGATCCGGTCAAAGCCGTCAAGAACTACATCAAGGCTTGTGGCAAGGGCGTGCTCAAGGTCATGTCCAAGATGGGCATCTCCACGGTTGCGTCCTACACCGGCGCCCAGATCTTCGAGGCCATCGGCCTGTCCCACGAGCTGGTCGACGAGTTCTTCACCGGCACGGTCAGCCGCCTCGGCGGGGTTGGGCTCGACGAGCTGGCAGTGGAGATCGAGATGCGCCACCGCTTGGCCTATCCGGGCCGACCCGAGGAGCGGGCCCACCGCCAGCTGCAGGTCGGTGGCGAGTACCAGTGGCGGCGGGAGGGCGAGTACCACCTCTTCAACCCCGACACCGTGTTCAAGCTGCAGCATGCCACCCGGTCGAAGCGCTACGAGATCTTCAAGGAGTACACCACCGCGGTCAACGACCAGAGCCGCGAGCTCGCCACCCTTCGAGGGCTGTTCCGGTTCAAGCCAGCGGAGCGCGGGCCCATCTCGATCGACGAGGTCGAGCCCGTCAGCGAGATCGTCAAGCGCTTCGCCACCGGGGCCATGTCCTACGGGTCGATCTCGGCCGAGGCCCACGAGAACCTGGCCATCGCCATGAACCGCATCGGCGGCAAGTCCAACACGGGCGAGGGCGGCGAGGATGCCGATCGGTTCACCCCCGATGCCAACGGAGACCTGCGCCGCAGCTCCGTGAAGCAGGTGGCCTCGGGCCGCTTCGGCGTCACCAGCGAGTACCTCGTCAACGCCGACGACATCCAGATCAAGATGGCCCAGGGGGCCAAGCCGGGCGAGGGTGGCCAGCTGCCGGGCCACAAGGTCTACCCGTGGATCGCCCGGACGCGGCACTCCACACCCGGTGTCGGGCTGATCAGCCCGCCGCCCCATCACGACATCTACTCGATCGAGGATCTGGCGCAGCTGATCCACGACCTCAAGAACGCCAACCCCCAGGCCCGGGTGCACGTGAAGCTCGTGGCCGAGGTCGGGGTCGGCACGGTGGCCGCGGGCGTGTCCAAGGCCCATGCCGACGTGGTGCTCATCTCCGGCCACGACGGTGGCACCGGGGCCTCGCCGTTGACGTCGCTCAAGCACGCCGGCGCCCCCTGGGAGCTCGGCCTGGCCGAGACCCAGCAGACGCTGCTGCTCAACGGCCTGCGCGACCGCATCGTGGTGCAGGTCGACGGGCAGATGAAGACCGGCCGCGACGTGGTGATCGCCGCGCTGCTCGGCGGCGAGGAGTTCGGCTTCGCCACCGCGCCGCTCGTCGTGTCCGGCTGCGTGATGATGCGGGTCTGCCACCTCGACACCTGCCCGGTCGGCATCGCCACGCAGAACCCCGAGCTGCGGGCTCGCTTCAGCGGCAAGCCCGAGTTCGTCGAGACGTTCTTCACCTACATCGCCGAGGAGGTGCGCGAGCTGCTGGCCGAGCTGGGCTTCCGGACCCTGGCCGACGCCATCGGTCGGGTCGACGTGCTCGACACCGCGGAGGCCATCGGGCACTGGAAGGCTGCCGGGCTCGACCTGGCGCCGATCCTGTACCAGCTCGACCTCCCCGACGGCACCCACCTGCACCAGGTCAACGAGCAGGACCACGGCCTCGACAGGGCACTCGACCGCACGCTGATCGACCAGGCCGAGCCGGCCCTGGCCCGTGGCGAGACGGTGACCATCGACACCGCGGTGGCCAACGTCAACCGCACCGTCGGCACCATGCTCGGCTCCGAGCTCACCCGTCGCTACGGTGGCGAGGGCCTTCCTGACGACACCATCACGATCTCGCTCACCGGTTCGGCCGGACAGAGCCTGGGTGCGTTCCTGCCACGCGGCATCACGCTCCGCCTGGAGGGCGACTCCAACGACTACGTGGGCAAGGGCCTCTCGGGCGGCCGGGTGATCGTCTACCCGCCGAGGTCGTCGACCTTCGTCGCCGAGGAGAACATCATCGCCGGCAACGTGATCCTCTACGGGGCCACCGCCGGCGAGGCGTTCCTGCGGGGTGTGGTCGGCGAGCGCTTCGCGGTTCGCAACTCCGGTGCCGTCGCCGTCGTCGAGGGCGTGGGCGACCACGGCTGCGAGTACATGACCGGTGGCCGCGTCGTCGTGCTCGGTCGCACCGGTCGGAACTTCGGCGCCGGCATGTCCGGCGGGGTGGCCTTCGTGCTCGATGAGGCCGGCGACTTCCGTGCCCTGGTCAACCCCGAGATGGTCGACGTCGACCCGCTCGACGGCGACGACGTCGACTGGCTGCACGATCGCATCCTGCGCCACGTCGCCGAGACCGACTCCGCGGTGGGTCGTCGCCTGCTCGAAGACTGGGAAGGGGCCGCCGGTCGATTCCTCAAGGTCATGCCCCGCGACTACAAGCGGGTGCTGGCCGCCCAGCGTCAGGCCGAGATCGATGGCACCGACCCGATGGAGGCGGTCATGGCCGCCGCCCGCGTCTAGAAGAGGACGAGCACCAGCACATGGGCGACACCAACGGATTCCTGAAGTTCGACCGGGAGCTGCCGACCCGACGCGCCGTCCCCGTGCGGCTCAAGGACTGGCGCGAGGTCTACGAGCCCTTCCCGATCCAGAAGGTTCGCACCCAGGCCAGCCGGTGCATGGACTGCGGCATCCCGTTCTGCAACAACGGCTGTCCCCTCGGCAACCTGATCCCCGAGTGGAACGACCTCGTCTACCGGGACCACTGGCACGAGGCGAGCGACCGGCTCCACGCCACCAACAACTTCCCCGAGTTCACCGGGCGGCTCTGTCCCGCTCCGTGCGAGGCGGCCTGCGTCCTCGGCATCAACGCCGACCCCGTCACCATCAAACAGGTCGAGGTCGAGATCATCGACCGGGCGTTCTCCGAGGGCTGGGTCAAACCGGTGCTGCCGAGCGTCAAGACCGGCAATCGCGTCGCGGTGGTGGGCTCCGGCCCGGCCGGGCTGGCCGCGGCCCAGCAGCTGACCCGGGCCGGCCATGACGTGGTGGTGTTCGAGCGGGCCGACCGCATCGGCGGACTGCTGCGCTACGGCATCCCGGAGTTCAAGATGGAGAAGCGCCACCTCGACCGGCGCCTCGCCCAGATGCGAGCCGAGGGCACCCAGTTCAAGGTCAGCACCGAGATCGGCGTCGACATCACCGCCGACGAGCTGCGCGCCGACTTCGACGCCATCGTCCTTGCCGGGGGCGCCACCGATGCCCGCGGCCTGCCCATCCCGGGAGCGGACCTGACCGGTGTCCACCAGGCGATGGCCTACCTGCCGCTGGCCAACCGGGTGCAACAGGGTGACCTGACCGACAGTCCGATCGACGCCGCCGGGAAGCGGGTCGTCATCATCGGCGGCGGCGACACCGGCGCCGACTGCCTCGGCACCGCCCACCGCCAGGGCGCGGCCTCGGTGCACCAGTTCGAGATCATGCCCCGGCCCCCCGACGAGCGGGCCGAGACCACGCCGTGGCCACTCTGGCCGCTGATGTTCCGAACCGCGTCGGCCCACGAGGAGGGCGGTGAGCGGGTCTACTCGGTCACCACCACCGAGTTCATCGGCGACGACGACGGCAACCTGGCCGGCCTTCGGGGCCACGAGGTCGAGAGCCGGATGGTCGACGGCCGTCCCACGTTCGAGAAGATCGAGGGCTCCGAGTTCGAGCTGCCCTGCGATCTGGTGTTCCTGGCCATGGGTTTCGTCGGTCCGGAGAAGCCGGGGCTGCTCGAGCAGCTCGGCGTCGACTTCGACGCCCGCGGCAACGTCGTCGCGCGACAAGCGGTGGGCGACCAACGTGGACGACGTCTTCGTGTGCGGCGACATGGGGCGGGGCCAGAGCCTCATCGTGTGGGCCATCGCCGAGGGCCGCTCCGCTGCCGCCGAGGTCGACACCCACCTCATGGGCGAGACCCTCCTGCCGGCCCCGCTCTCGATCTGATCAGCGGTCTGAGGTCTGCCACCGGCCGTCGTCCTGCGAGACGTCGCTCATGTCCCGGTCCTCCCGCTCCCGACGGTCAGCTGCGCAGGGAGAAGATCGCGACCGCGGCCACCACGATCAACACGGTTCCGATGATGCCGATGATGAAGCCGGCCTGGGCCATCCCCTCACCGGTGAGCGACCCACCGGAGGCGGCGATCTTCTTCTTCGACTGGAGGCCGACCACGATGGCAGCGATCGTCGCGCCGACACCGATGCAGCACAGGAGCCCGACGACGGTGCCGCCGATGGCGAGGCAGAGCGCCGTGATGGCCAGGGGATCGGTCTTGGGGGCCACCGGAGCACCCATCGGGTAGCCGTAGCCGCTGGTGGGAAGCGGGGCGGGCGGTTGGTAGCCCGCGGCCTGCTCGGGCGGGTACCACTTGCCGTCAGAGGCCTGCCACCAGCCGTCGCCCTGCGAGAAGTCGCTCATGTCCTGGTCCTTCGGCCCGGTGGATCCCGGCACCGTAATCGACCAGGGTGACGGCCCGGACGCGTTGGTGCCCGGGCCGGAGCCCAGGCACCAACGAAGGACGGGAGACGTGGAGTCGGAACCGACTCAGTCGGCGATCGGCTCGCCGTTCAGGCTCTTGTAGGCATAGGCCATGGCGATCTGGGTGACGCCGATGGCCAGGCCGCAGGTGATGAGGTTCAGCACGACGACGATGATGGCGAAGCCGATGACGGCGCCGGCGTTGTCCTTCACCAGGGCGAAGCTCGACCCGATCGACTCGGTCGGGCCCTGGCCCTTGTCGATGACGTAGTACCCGTAGAAGAGGGTGAACAGCAACACGACGAGGGCGCCGATGCAGCAGGCGAACAGGCCGACGATGACGAGCAGCCCGACGAGGATCGAGGCGATGGCGAACGGCCCGATGTTCTCCGTCTGGAAGAGCATGCCGGGCTCGGGCTCGCGGCCGCCGACGATGGCCAGACCGACTCGGATCAGGCCCGCCTGCAGGATGAACGAGATCATCAGGCCGGCCACGCTGAAGATGAGCGAGAGGAAGAGGCCGGTGAACCCGCCGATGCCGCCGCTGATCACGTTGCCGATGATGTTGAAGGCGATCTGCACCCCGAAGATGATCAGGATGATCACGATGATCTGGCCGATGTACTGGACGAACTTGTTCCAGCCGTAGCTGAGGGCGGCGCCGATGTCGAGGGTTCCGGGCGTGCCGCCCCCACCCCCTGCGCCAGCCTGCCGCGCCTCCGGCCTGGTACCCCGGTGCTTGCTCCGGCGGATACCACTTGCCGTCGGATGCCTGCCACCAGCCTGGTCCCTGCGATGCGTCGCTCACTCGGTGCTTCTCCTGTCCGGGGTACGAATCAGCCGTACATTAGCGACAGCATGTCCGGCGGGGCGGGATTCACCTGATGTCGGCGGCGACCGGGGGCGATCCGCGCCATGCGCGGCTGATGAGCAGGGGTTCGCTACCCTGCGCGGCGAGGCGGCCGATGTGACCCTCACTTGACATAGGCCGAATGACTTCGGCTGGCGAAATCTGCGGCGCCGAACCTCAAGTCCCATCGCTGCTGGTCGATTGGACGAGGACCCAAGGCGGGGACCACGCCGCTCCCCGCCACCGAAGGGCAACCATCGTGTCGATTCGAAAGACCCGAGGCCAGTGATGCTGAAGAACATGAAGGTCGGAACCAAGCTGATCGCCGTGCTGGTCGCACCGGTCCTGGTGCTGGTGATCCTGGCCACCATCGGGGTCTCCCAGCGCCTGGACACCGCGTCGAACGCCAAGCGGGTGGAGGAGCTGGCCCAGATGGCCGCCGCCGACGCCAACCTGGCCAACGAGATCCAGCGTGAGGCTGTCTACTCCGCCGCCTACATGGCCAGCGGAGGCCGTGCGTGGACCGATGAGCTGGCCACCCAGCGCAAGGCCACCGACGCCGCCAAGGACACCTACAACGCCACCGAGAACCGGATCGACCCCGGCAAGGACTCCGACGACCTGAAGAAGGCCGTCGCCGCCGTGGCCGACCGGCTCAACAAGCTCGACACCCAGCGCCGCTCGGTCGACGGCATCGAGACCGAGACGTCCAAGACGATCGAGCAGTTCGTCGATCCGACCTCGAGCACCTCGGGCACCCTGGCCACGCTGAACACCGCCATCGCCCAGGCCGCCGAGGACCCCACGCTCTCCCGTGGCCTCACCACCTACGCCAACCTCAACCGCCTCAAGACGGCGCAGGCCAACCAGGCCGCACTGGCCACGTCGTTCGCCTCGCTGAGCTACAGCGATGGCCTGCCCTACGGCTACTTCCCGCAGACCTGGCCGACGACCACCCGCTCCGGCACCCCGTGCCAGCAGGTCCCGGGCGACTGCGTCATGTACGCCCGTTACCTCTCCTCGGCGGCGGACATCGCCCAGCAGGAGAAGATCTTCAACGACGCGGCCAACGCCTCGCAGAAGCAGCTCTACCGTGACTCGACCGCCGGCAAGAAGCTCGCCGACTACGAGAAGCAGATCACCGACACCGGCACCGTGGCCCAGGCCGCCCTGAACGACGGGAACTCCTTCGTCACCGTGGCCAACGGCGCCCTCGGCGACGTCCGGTCGCCCCGCATCGCGGTCAACCCGACCACGGCGGAGTTCAACCAGCTGACGTCACCGGAGCTCGTCACCGCCTCGCTCGACCAGCTCGACTCGCTGAAGGCCACCGAGACCTCGATCATCACCTCGGTGCTCGACAACGCCCAGACGGTGCGTAGCGACGCCCAGCAGACCGCTCTGCTGTTCTTCATCGGTGCGGTCGGCGCCATCGTGATCGCCCTGATCATCGCCTTCTACGTGGCCCGGGCCGTGACCGTGCCGCTGAAGAAGCTCACCAGCGCCGCCTACACGCTCTCCACCGACAAGCTGCCGGCCCTGGTCGAGCGGCTGCGGAACCCGGACGAGGCCGCCGGCATCGCTGAGCGAGACGCTGACGCCGATCGACATCAACTCGAAGGACGAGATCGGCCAGCTGGCCGACGCGTTCAACTCGATCCAGCACGTGACGGTCGAGGTGGCCGAGGAGCAGGGCGCCCTGCTCCGCAAGGGCATCGGCGACATCTTCATCAACCTGGCCCGCCGCAACCAGACGCTCCTCGACCGCCAGATCGAGTTCATCGATCAGCTCGAGGCCAACGAGGAAGACCCCGACCAGCTCGACAACCTGTTCAAGCTCGACCACCTCGCCACCCGCATGCGACGCAACGCCGAGTCGCTGCTGGTGCTGGCCGGCGCCGAGCCGCCCCGCCGTCGTGGTCGCCCGGTCGCCCTGGCCGACGTGGTCCGCGTGGCCATCGGCGAGGTCGAGGACTTCGCCCGCATCTCGCTGCTGGCCCTCGACGACGTCACCGTCGGCGGCAACGTCGCGGTCGACCTCGCCCACCTGCTCTCCGAGCTCATGGAGAACGCCACCCACTTCTCGCCGCCGGACACGACGGTCGAGATCGTGGGCCACCGCTCCGACGAGGGCTACATGCTCTCGGTGAGCGATCAGGGCATCGGCATGAGCGCCGATCAGCTCGCCGAGGCCAACTACGCAGCTGGCCCGCCCGCCGCTCGTCGGCCTGGCGCTGTCAGCCGCTCGCTCGGCTTCATCGTCATCGGCCGTCTGGCGTCCCGCTTCGGTGTGTCCGTCAAGCTGACCTCGTCCTCGTCGGGCGGCGTCACCGCACTGGTGACCCTGCCGGCCGATGCTCGTCACGGTCGACGGCCAGCCGATGGTCGCCCCGCCGGTCGAGGACACCCCTGCTCCGCCGGCCCCGGTCGACGACGTCGTGGTGGTCGACCCCGAGACCGACGCCGCCATCGCCGCCGATGGTGCGGCCGGTCGCGACCTCGAGCTCGACGAGTTCGAGCAGACCCTCGCCCAGTCCGAGTTCGAGGCCGAGATCGCATCCCTCGATGCGGTCGACGACGTCGAGGTCATCGAGGAGATCGACGCCGTCGAGGCCGGCACCCCGATCGACGACGTCGACGACGGGCTGGCCGAGCTGGCCGACCTCGAGGACCTGGCCGAAGAGCCGGGCACCTTCCTCGATGCCGTCCCCGACGGGGACGACTTCGAGCGAGGCCTGCAGTCGCTCGTCAGCGACGAGCTCGCCCCCGGTCCGGTCGAAGGGGCGCCTGGTTCGGCCCCCACCGAGCCGGCCGCTGTCCGACGACGACAGCGTCCCCGGCGCCTTCGGTTCGGCCCCGGTCGAGGCGGCCCCGGCCCCGCTGATCGAGGACCCGGCCACCACTGCCGAGGAGATCCCCGCCCCGGCTCCTGCGGCCGCCCCGACCGCCGTCGAGGCCAAGGCCGACGACGTCGCCGAGCTCACCGCCGCCGGCCTGGTGAAGCGCACGCCCAAGAAGCGTTCGGCCGACGCCACCGGTGGCGGCATGCCCGTCATGGCCGCTCGGGCCACCGGTGCCAGCCAGCGCTCGCCCGAGGAAGTTCGCAAGATGTTGTCCCGCTACCGCTCGGGCCTCAACAAAGGCCGTGGTTCGGCCGATGGATCTGATACCGAAACGCCCGAGTCCTGAAGTCCCGGGACCTGATCCCCGGACTGCCACCCGAGCAGCAATCGCCTGACCGCAAGCCTGAACAGTCAATCTGGAGGACAGGAAGACAACCATGGAACTCAGCTCCGAAGCCAGGAACCTCAACTGGCTGGTGCAGAACTTCGCCGAGCGGGTGCCCGGCGTCAACGAGGCGGTCGTGGTGTCGTCCGACGGACTGCCCATCGCGACCTCCTCGGGTCTCGACCGTGACGCCGCCGATCGCTTCGCCGCCGTCTCCTCGGGCCTGATCGGCCTGGCCTACGGTGCCGCCGGTCGCTTCGGCGGCGGTGCGGTCAACGAGGTCATCATCGAGATGGAGAACGCCTTCCTCTTCGTCACCGGCATCAGCGACGGCTCCTGCCTCGCCTGCGTGTCCAGTCGGCCGAGTGCGACGTCGGACTGGTCGGCTACGAGATGGCCGTCCTGGTCGAGAAGGCCGGTGCCGTCCTCACGCCCGAGCTCCGGGCAGAGCTGCAGAGCACCCTTCCGCGATGACCACGGACGGCGACGAGCTCGACGAAGGCGGTCCGGCGTTTCGCGTGCGTTCGTACGTGATCACGCAGGGTCGCACGCGCTCGACCGTCGACCTGCCGCTCGAGACCCTGGTCAAGGTCACTCCCCAGGGAGTGTCCGCCGCACCCCGGCTGGCGCTCGAGCGCAAGAAGATCGTCTCCCTGTGCAACGCCCCGATCTCGATCGCCGAGATCTCGGCCCACTTCGGCATCCCTCTCGGGGTGGCCCGAGTGCTCGTGGGCGACATGGCCGAACAGGGTCTGCTCAACAGCTACAAGCCGCAACACGCCAAGACGGGCGAACAGCGCCCCGACCTGAAACTGCTCGAAAGGGTGCTCGATGGCCTTCAAGCGCTCTGAGGCTCCAGCCTCAGCGGAAACCGAACCGGAAGAAGAGGGCGTCCCCCTCCCGGTAAAGATCATCGTGGCCGGTGGCTTCGCGGTGGGGAAGACCACGTTCGTGGGCTCCATCTCCGAGATCGCCCCGCTGACCACCGAGGCGGCCATGACCAAGGTCGCCGAGGGGATCGACGAGACCGGTGGCACCAACACCGGCAAGACGTCGACCACGGTCGCCATGGACTTCGGGCGCATCACGCTCGGCAGCGACCTGATCCTCTACCTGTTCGGCACGCCCGGGCAGGACCGGTTCAAGTTCATGTGGGACGACCTGGTGCGAGGGCGCCATCGGCGCCGTCGTGCTGGTCGACACCAGCCGCCTGGCCGACTGCTTCCCCGCCGTCGACTACATGGAGACGCAGGGGGTGCCGTTCATCGTGGCGGTCAACCTGTTCCACGGCAAGCAGCACCACTCGCTCGACGACGTCCGCGAGGCGCTCGGCGTACCCGAGGACGTGCCGATGATCACCACCGATGCCCGTGACCGGGCGTCGACCAAGGTGGCGCTGCTCGAGCTCGTGCAGCACGCGCTCGTGCGGGCGTCCGCCGGCGCCGCCTGATCCCCCGCATCACCGAGCCCTACCAGACGCACCCTCACCCGAACCGGTAGTCACCCGCCGACCCCAGGGTCGCGGCAGGGCTACCGGTTCGGTCGTTTCCCGGGGGGCACTAGGGTCCGTCGGTGCCTGCCGCACCTGTCACCGTCGTGCTCGTGCACTGGAACCAGCCCGAGCGGTGCGCGGCCAGCATCGAGGCGTTCCAGCACCAGGGGGTGCCGGTCCGGGTGATCGTGGTCGACAACGGGTCGACCGACGCGGCACGCCAGCGCCTCGGCGCCATCGTGGCCGGCAGTCCTCACGACGTGCAGCTGTTGGCCCGTCCTCAGAACCTCGGGTTCGGTCCCGGTGCCAACGTCGGGTTCCGTCACTGGCTGGTCGACGGCGCCGGGAGCCTGGGTCGCGCTGGCGCCCCACGACGCCCTCCCGGCCGACGGCACCCTGGCCGCCCTGATCGAGGCGGCCGAGGCCCGGCCCCGGGCCGGCCTGGCCTGCGCGGATGTGGGCGACGGCGAGACCCCGGTGTTCGACCACTACTTCGGGGGCATGACCCGACCGTCGCAGGCGTCCGGGCCGGGGTGGGAGACCGTCGACTACCCCCACGGCACACTGCTCATCGCCCGGCGAGCCATGCTCGAACAGGTCGGCCTGTTCGACGAGCGCTACTTCGCCTACTGCGAGGAGACCGACCTCGGCCTGCGGGCCATCGCCGCGGGATGGGAGGTCGGCCTGGTGCACGGGGTGATGGTGCACAACCCGAGCATGCGGTCGGGAAGCCCGGTGACCGACTACCTCATGCACCGCAACACGCTGCTGCTGGTCCGCGACCACTCGGGTCGGTACCACGCGTTCATCCGCTTCTGCCTGGCCCTCATCCACCTCATCCGGGGGATCCTGCAGCCGTCGTACCGGCCCTGGATCTTCTCGGCCCGGGGCCGGGCATGGGGGATGTTCGACTTCGTCAGGGGGCACTACGGACGACCGCCGGCTCATCTGCTGGCCGCCGCCGTCGAGCACGAGGACGACCACCCGTCCCGATGACCGAGTGGCCGGCTCGTCAGTGGTCAGCTGATGTGACCGCTCTCGGCCGCCGCGATGCGGGGCCGGGTGCGGACCAGGTAGATCCCGGAGATGAGCAGGCCTCCGGCCACAGTGCAGAAGCCGAAGAGGATCATGGCCATCCAGAGCGCCTGGTTGCGGTCGGCCAGCGACCAGGCCCACGCCGGACGGTGGGCCGCGTCGAGCAGCGCCCACAGCGAGAGGCCGAGCGGGATGCACAGCACGGCGGTGACGGCGATCGTCCACAGCAGGTGCCCGAGACCGCTCATCGGTCCACGCTACCGACAGGCCACGCCAGCGATGGCCCACGCCGCCGACAGCCCACGCCGCCGACAGCCCACGCCGCCGACAGCCCACGCCGCCGACAGCCCACGCCGCCGACAGTAGGGTGACCCGTTCAGGGTCCGACGGTCTGCGCGCAGCCGCTCGATCGTGGAACGGTGGCGTTCGTCACCGGTGCGGCCAGCTCGATGGGTCGGGCCAGGACGCGATGCGGACGGCGCCGTCGCGGCGACGGATCGCCAGAATGCCTGATCACCAGAACACCGAGGCCACGTCCAAGGGGGGACCATGACCACTGTCGAGCCCACGCTCGCCCGCAAGATGCATCGCACGCTCGAGCCGTACCACGGGATCGTGTACTTCTCGGCCGAGGCCGCCGCGCAGTACCGGGCCCTCGGCATCACCGATCGCCAGATGGGGTACTTCGCGTCGCGCTCGGCACCATTGGGCCCTGTCCCCGGCGAGGTGGTGATCGCCACGTTCTTCAACTTCGCACCGGAGGAGGTGCTGCGCTGCATCCCTGCGGCATGGTCGATCGCCTCGCCCACCGACATGCTCGCGGCTCGTCTGGCCGGCATCGACGCCACGCTGCAGCGCATCCTCGGCGATGACGTCAGGTCCGGCGAAGTGGCCGAAGCCGCCGACCTGGCCCGCATCGCGGCCGGCGCCTGCACCTCGGAGGGCCGTCCGCTCCATGCCGGCCATGCGTCGTTGCCCTGGCCCGACGAGCCGCACCTCGTGCTGTGGCACGCGCTCTCCCTGTTGCGCGAGCACCGGGGCGACGGCCACATCGCGGCGATGGTGGTGGAGGGCGTAGACGGGTGCGAGGCCCTCGTGATCCACGGCGCCACCGGTGAGGTCCCCGCCGAGATCCTGAAGTCCAGCCGGGTCCGCACCGACGAGGACTGGGCCGCGGCCGAGGCCCGCCTCCGCGACCGCGGGTGGCTCGACGAGAGCGGCGGCCTCACCGATGCCGGCCGGACGCACCGTCAGTGGGTCGAGGACCGTACCGACGAGTTGGCCCTGGAGCCGTGGCAGCACCTCGGCTTCGACGGCTCCAACCGCCTGCGCGAGCTGGTCCGCCCCCTGTCGAAGGCCATCGTCACGTCCGGCTCGTTCGGCTTCCGCCCCGACCAGTAACCGGAAAACCACCGAACCTGGGGCCCCTCGGCGCGCTCCAGCGCGCCGGAGAGCCCCAGGTTCGGGTTTCGCGGTCGTGCGGGATCAGGCGGCGAGCTCGACCTCGCGGACGGCGGCCGGTTCGAGGGCCAGCTCGATGACGGTTCGGACGTCGTCGACCGGGTGGATGGTCAACGCGGCGCGGACCAGGTCGGGCAGGTCGTCGAGATCCGGCTCGTTCTTGGCCGGGATGATGACCGTCGGTGATGCCGGCCCGGTGGGCGGCCAGCAGCTTCTGCTTGACGCCTCCGATCGGCAGCACCTTGCCCTGCAGGGTGACCTCACCGGTCATGGCCACATCGGCCTTCACGGGGCGGCCGCTGAGCAGGCTGGTCAGCGCGGTGGTCATGGTGACACCGGCCGACGGACCGTCCTTGGGCACCGCCCCGGCGGGGAAGTGCACGTGGAGCCGCTGGTCGAGGGCCTTGCGGCTGATCCCCAGGGCCTTGCGGTTGGCCCGGATGAACGACAGGGCGATCTGACCGGACTCCGATCATCACGTCGCCCAGCTGACCGGTGAGCGTGAGCCCCTGGTCGCCTTCCATCGAGGTGGCCTCGACGACCAGCACGTCGCCGCCGGCTCCGGTCACAGCCAGGCCGTTGACCACCCCGATCAGGGGGTCGTGGTTGGCCTCGTCGCGGGTGAAACGGGGACGGCCGAGCGCCGGGGTCGAGGTCGTCGACCCGCTCGATCGTGGTCGACCGGTCGTCACCGGTGGCGATGCGAGTGGCCGCCTTGCGCAGCACCTTGCCGAGCTGGCGCTCGAGGTTCCGCACGCCGGGCTCACGGGTGTAGTCGGCGACCAGCGCCTGCAACGCGTCGTCGGTGACGTCGACCTCGTCGGCCCGCAGCCCGTTGTGGTCGAGCTGGCGAGCCAGCAGGTGGTCACGGGCGATGGCGACCTTCTCCTCGTCGGTGTAGCCGTCGAGCCGGATGACCTCCATGCGGTCGAGCAGCGGACCGGGGATGGTGTCGAGCACGTTGGCGGTGGCGATGAACAGCACATCGGACAGGTCGAGGTCGACCTCGAGGTAGTGGTCGCGGAACGAGTGGTTCTGCGCCGGGTCGAGCACCTCGAGCAGGGCCGAGGACGGGTCGCCCCGCCAGTCGCTGCCGACCTTGTCGATCTCGTCGAGCAGGAAGACCGGGTTCATGGTGCCGGCCTCGGTCATGGCCCGGACGATCCGGCCGGGCTGGGCGCCGACGTAGGTGCGCCGATGGCCCCGGATCTCGGCCTCGTCACGGACGCCGCCGAGCGCGACGCGGACGAACTTCCGGCCGAGGGCGCGGGCCACCGACTCGCCGAGCGAGGTCTTGCCCACGCCGGGGGGACCGACGAGGGCGATGATCGACGCCTTGGCTCGGCTGTTGCCGGCGACGGCGCCCGAGCCGTCCGACCCGGCGCGGTCGGCGCGATCGAGACGGAGCTTGCGCACGGCCAGCTCCTCGACGATGCGGTCCTTGACCTCGTCGAGGCCGGTGTGGTCGGCGTCGAGCACCGATCGGGCGTGCGTCAGGTCGAGCTGGTCGACGGAGCGCTCGCCCCACGGGAGCTCGGTGATGGTGTCGAGCCACGTGCGGATCCACCCGTGCTCGGCGGCCTGCGGGGTGGTGCGCTCGAGCCGGTCGATCTCCCGCTCGATCGAGGTGCGGGTGGCTTCGGGAAGATCGAGGTCGGCGATCCTGGCCCGGTAGGTCTCGGCCAGGTCCTCCTCGCCACCGTCGTCGTCCAGCTCCTTGCGGATGGCGGCGAGCTGCTGGCGCAGCAGGAACTCGCGCTGGTTCTTCTCCATGCCGTCGGTGACGTCGCTGCGGATCCGGTCGGACAGCTCGGCCTCCGCCAGAGCCTCCTTCACCCATGCCACGACGTTCGTCAGGCGGACGTCGACATCGATGGTCTCCAGCAGCTCGACCTTGCGCTCGAGGGGCAGGTCGGGCCACCAGCCGGCGGTGTCGGCCAACGCTCCGGGCGACTCGACATCGCGCAGCATCGAGGTCATCCGTCGACCGCCGAGTCGCTCGAGCAGCAGCCCGGCGGCCGCGCGGTACTCGCGGGCGAGCTCCTCGGTCCGCTCGGTCGGGTCGGGTTCGTCGACCGGCTCGGCCTGCACCCAGAGCGCGCTGCCGGTGCCGACCACGCCGGTGCCGACCAGGGCCCGCCCTTCGGCTCGCACGACCAGCGCCGGCGTGCCGTTCGGCAGCTGGCCTCGGTCCTCGATCCGGGCGATGGCCCCGACCGTTGCGTAGCGATCGCCGAGGCGGGGGACCAGGAGCAGCCGGTCGTCCGCACCGACCGCGTCGACGGCGGCCTTCGCCTCGTCGGTCTCGAGGGCGATGGTGACGACCATCTGGGGGAGCACGACGCCCGAGCTCAGGGGCAGGACGGGAAGGGTGAGAGCAGTCAGATCAGCCATGCGGAGCGCTCCTGGGGGACGATCACGGGGTGGACCAGCGAAGTGATTACGGAATTACACCGCAACAACCGGCGAATTCCACCCGTCATTCCCAATGATTCTCATGTGACCGTCGACCGCAGAGCCACAGCTCAGGCGTTGGGCAGCTCGCTACGCCGAGCGGGCGAGACCGCGCCGTCGAGCAGGAGCTGCATCATCGTGCGGGCCACCCGGGCGTAGCTGGTCTGGAACGTGTCCTGCGCCGCCCGGCGACCCATCCCGTCCCAGACGAGGTCGATGAGCTCGACGAGGGCCTCCGCATCGATGTCGGCCCGGAGGAAGCCTTCCGAGGTGGAGGCCTCGACGAGCGGGGTGATCGTCTCCACGACGTACTGGTTCAGCCGGATGACCGCCTCGGCTGCGGCAGGACTGGCGTGCATGCGCGACCGCAGGCTGGAGACGGCCATGGCGGTGGCGGGGTTGGCCAGCACGTAGCGCTGGAGGAAGTCGATCAGACCCATGCCCATGGGCAGGACGCCCTGCTCGTCGGCCTCGAGGATGCGGGCCACGTCGTTGGCCAGCGCCTCCTCGGCCAGGGCTTCGTAGAGGTGCTCCTTCGACGGGAAGTAGTTGTAGAAGGTGCCGGTCGAGAGGCCGGCCTCGGCCAGCAGCTCGCGGGTCGTCACGTCCTGGTAGCCGTTGCGTTCGAGGCAGGCGAGGGCGGCGACCAGGATCTGGCGGCGCACGGCGTCCTTGTGGGCGTCGCTCACCTTGGGCACGGCCGCAGTGTAGGTGGACCCTACGATGACGGCCGTGAACGACCGACTCCGCGTGTGGCGCGTCTATCGCGCCTGCCTCCGGGCGTGGCGACGGGACTTCTGGCGGCTCGGCGCCCTGGCCGCGATCGTGCTGCTGCCGCTGCTGCTCATCCAGTTCGCGCTCTACGGCGCAGCCGACATCTCGCTCACGACCGACGACTCGATGTCGCTGTGGATCGTGTCGCTCCCGATCTTCGTGTACGCGGTCGAGTCGCACCACTTCATGTCCGCCCTGATCGAGCGGCTCGAGGGGGCTGACCGCCACGGCGATCCCGCTCCCTCGATCGGTGGGCTCCTGCGCGACCTGCCCTGGGCGCGCCTGTTCTGGGCGGACATGCTGTTCACCCTGCTGTTCGTGGCCGGGCTCGCCGCGCTGATCGTACCGGGCGTGGTGGTGGGCACGTACTTCTCGCTCGTGATGCCGCTGATCAACATGGAGCGCCGGCCCGTGCGGGCGACGTTCGTCCGGAGCTACCGCCTGGTGCGGGGCAACTTCTGGCGGGTTCTGGTGGTGTGGCTGCCGATCTGGTTCGCCACCACCTCGCTCACCGAGGCGCTGGGCGAGGTGCTCGAGCACCTGGGCCACTCCCAGCTGGTGCACATCGTCGCCCACCTCGTGCCCGAGGCACTGCTCCTGCCGCTCGTCGCGCTGCCGTCGGTGATCATGACCTTCGAGCTGGTCGACCTCGACCGCTCCCGCCTGACGTCCGGGCGCGCCTGACTACGATCCCGCCATGACCATTCGAGTCGGGTTCCTGGGGGGCGGGTTCATCGCCCACTACCACGGCAAGATGCTGCACACGTCGGGTGCGGACGTCGAGATCGCGGTGGTCCACGACCCCGATCCGGCGAAGGAGTCCGGCTTCGTCGCGGCCAGCGGGGCGCGAGCCGTCGCGACGGAGGACGAGCTGCTCGCGTCGGTCGACGCGGTCTACGTGTGCACCTGGACCGCCGAGCACCCGCGTCTCGTCGAGAAGGTGGTCGAGCGCGACCTCCCGGTCTTCTGCGAGAAGCCGCTGGCGGTCGACCTCGACTCGGCCGTCGCCATGGTCGACTCCGTGCGACGATCGGGTGTGGTCAACCAGGTCGGTCTGGTGCTGCGCGACTCGCCGGCGTTCGTGTACCTACGCGACCAGGTGCACCGGTCCGCGAGCGGTCGGGTGATGAGCGTGGTCTTCCGCGACGACCAGTACATCCCGATCCAGGGTCAGTACGGGTCGACGTGGCGGGCCGATCCGACCAAGGCGGGATCGGGCACGCTGCTCGAGCACTCGATCCACGATCTCGACATCCTCGAGTGGATGCTCGGGCCCGTGACCGGCGTGGCCGGCCGCTCCAGCGAGTTCCACGACCTGCGGGGGATCGAGGACGTCGTGAGCGCCACCCTGCAGTTCGAGTCCGGTGCGATCGGGTCGTTGACCTCGATCTGGCACGACCTGCTCGAGCGGCCCAGCCTGCGTCGGGTCGAGGTCTTCTGCGAGCACGCCTACTTCTGGCTCGAGGATGACGTCTTCGGGCCGGTCCACTGCACCCGTCCGGGCGGCGAGCAGACGGCGCTCGGGGGCGAGGAGCTCGTCGCCGAGCTGGCCCGGCTGGGCCTGTCGGTGCGCAACCCGGACCAGGCGTTCATCGACGCAGTGCGCACGGGTGAGCCGGCCACCCCCGATTTCGCGGCTGCCCTCCGGGCGCACATCCTGGCCGATGCGATCTACCGGTCGGCCGATGCCGACGGGACATCGGTCCACATCCCGCCCGGATAGTCGGCCTGGTCTGCCAGCGCCGCCAGCCTGCTCAGTCAGCGGGCAGCTCCACGACGAGGTGGCCGAGCTGGTCGTGGTGCAAGGCCGCCTCGATGTCGAGCGGGGACAGCGATCCGTCCTGCCCGATGGTGTGGAAGCGCGCACCGAGCTCGAACTGCAGCCTGCGCAGCTCGTCGGCCAGCTCGTCCCAGGCCGGTCCGGCGTGGCGATCGACCAACTCGAGGTCGACGTAGCGCACCCGGCGCTGCGCGAGCAGGTGCCGCATGCCCCGGAGCACACCGAGCTCATGGCCTTCGACGTCGATCTTGACCAGCCGCACCTCGACCAGGTGCGACAGCTCGTCATCGAGCGTGACCACCTCGACCTCGTGGACCGAGGAGTCGCCGGGAGCCGGGCCACCGTCGGTGTGGCCGAGGGTACCCATGCCCCGGTGCTTCGGCCGCACCAGCAACGACGCGGCCCCGGGCTCGGCTCCGGCCGCCACCGCGCGGATGCGCACGTCGGCGGTGATGGTCCGTCGGTTCTCGTTCAGGTAGAGGTTGTCGACGAGGAGCGCGGCAACCTCCGGGTTCGGCTCGTAGGCGAAGACCCGTCCGGTCAGGCCGACGGCGCGGCCCATGGCGAGGGTGAAGATCCCGATGTTGGCACCCACGTCGACGGCGACGTCACCTCGGCGGAGCGGTCGGACGCTAGCCGCTACCGGCGTCAGGTCGTGTTGAGTCGGGTCCATCGCTGCGTATTCGTGCACCAGCGCAAGTGCGCAGGAATGGCGGTCATCGCCGCGTTCGGGATCCCCGACACCGACTCGGACTTCCACTTCGCCAACGACGGCGTGCTGGCGCCGGAGTGGGATGAGCAGGCAGCTCTGGTCCGGGAGCTGTTCACGTTCGCGGTCGTGCGCAACCCGTGGGACCGGTTCGTCTCGGCGTACGACGTCGAGCGGCTCGGCTGCCGGTTCTAGGGCACGACCACGACCTTGCCCACGGTCGCCCGGCCGGCCAGGTCGTCGAGCGCCAGCGGTACCTCGGCGAGCGGGCGCACGCGACCGATGAGCGGGCGCACCGATCCTCGGGCGTGGAGAGCGACCAGCTCGTCGTGGCAGCGATGGACGAGGTCGGGGTCGAGCCGGCGGTACCCGCCCCAGTGCAACCCGAGCACGCCGTAGTTCTTGACCAAGAGGTGGTTCGTCGGCGCGTCGGCGATGCGACCGCCGGCGAAGCCGACCACCACGATGCGTCCCTCGAAGGCGATGCACTTGCGGGACCGATCGAACGTGTCGCCCCCCACCGAGTCGTAGATGACGTCGGCGCCTCGACCGTCGGTGAGCTCGTTGGTGGCGGCCACGAAGTCGTCGGCCCGGTAGTCGACCGCCACATCCGCGCCCAGCTCACGGCAGAGCTCGACCTTGTCCGGACCGCCCGCGGTGGCGATCACCCGGGCGCCACGGGCCTTCGCCAGCTGGATGGCGGCCGACCCCACTCCTCCCGCACCGGCGTGCACCAGGACGGTCTCGCCCTCCCGCAGCTGGGCCCGGTGGTAGAGGCCGAACCAGCCGGTCTGGTAGGTCACCGGGAGGGCGGCGGCGACGACGTCGTCCATGGTGTCGGGTACCGGGAACACGTCGGTGGGCATGGCCAAGGCCTGCTCGGCGAGCCCACCGTGAGGGAGCGAGGGCAGGGCGATGACCCGCTGGCCGAGCTCGACGCGACCATCGGGCGGCGCCGACAGGACCCGACCGCACAGCTCGAGCCCGGGGGTGAAGGGCAGCTCCGGCTTCTCCTGGTAGGTGCCGCGGCAAAGGAGCGTGTCGGCGAAGTTGACCGCTGCCGCGAGCACCTCGAGCACGACGTGGTGGCCGGAGGGCAGGAGGGCCGGAACCTCGTCGAGTCGGAGCACGTCGAGTGGATCGCCGAGCTCGTGGACCCGCCAGGCTCGTATGGTCTCGGGGGCGCTGGGCACCGGGTGATCCTATGAGCCGGCCAGGAGGATGGAGCCGCCTCGCAGGACCGCGCGACCGCTCGCGCCCCGCACCTCGAACGGCACGTGCTGACCTCCGTCGGCCGCCGCCCTGTCGAAGATCCGGATCTCGACCTCGCTCGGCATCGGCACCATCCCGACGAACCGGGCCTCGATGCGTCGCACCCGGTCGGGCCGACCCTCTGCGTCGTGGCGGACCACGTCCGACACGGCCATGGCCAGCGTCGCCGTGCCGTGGAGGATGATCCCTGGGAGTCCGGCGCGCTCGGCCGTCCGCGGGTCGGTGTGGATCGGGTTCCAGATCCGCGCGCACTCGGTGTAGACGTGGCCCGCCTCGGCGGCGATGGGCACCCGACGCGCCGAACGAGGCGCGGGCTCGATCTCGACTTCGGGCTCTGCCCCCGACCCCGATCCCGCGCCCGGTCCCGACCGCTGACGCGGTTCGGCGCCACGGTAGAGCGAGCCCATCTCGGTGGTCGCGATCGGCTCGCCCCGGTCGTCCATCGTGTCGAGCCGGACGATCGCCAGGGTGCCCGAGCGATGGGGTTCGATCGACACGACGGTGGCGGTCGTTCGCGTGCGGTCGCCAGGCCGCACGGCGCGATGGATCACGAGATCGTGGGTGTAGTGGACGCTGCGGGCGGACTCGTGGCGTGTGAGACCAGCGGCCTTCAGCCGGTCACGGAGCGCCAGGACCGCCGGCCACTCGAGGCACACCGGGAAGAGCGGGTGGGCGTCGATCCCTCCGTCACGACGGGTGTCGAGGTAGCACGCGTCGAGGCTGCCGAATCCGGCGGCGTAGGCCATCAGCCACCGCGAGTCGACGTCGTGGACGATCGGCTCCGTGGTCGTGCCGATCATGGCCGGGCCCAGGGTCACGACGGGTCCTCCGAGGTGAGCTCGTCGGCCAAGAGGTCCATCAGCAGGCTGTCGTGCCAGGTGCCGTCGTTGCCCCGCTCGGCCAGGCGCTCGACGCCCACGGGCCGGAACCCGACCTTCGTGTACGACCGGATGGCGGCCGAGTTGTCGACCGCCGGGTCGATCGTCAGTCGGTGGTGCCCGTGGTCGACGACGAGGTGGCGGGCCAGCGTGCGCACCGCATCGGTGCCCAGACCGCGTCCGTGAACCGCAGGGTCGACGTAGATGTCGATGCTGGCGTGGCGGTAGTCCGGCTCCTCCTCGGCCTGGCACTGGATCCAGCCGACCACCCGACCCTCGAAGACGATCACGAAGGCGGTCATGCCCGGCTCGGCGAGGTCCTCTTCGACCGCTGCCTCGAGATCGTCGCCGCCGCGCCAGTAGGCGAACACCTCCGGGGTGCGCCGGATGGCCACCAGGTCGGTGATGTCGTCGGTCGAGACCGGGCGCAGCTGCACGTGCCTGCCGTCGAGGATGGTCACGGTGCGGCCTCGCGCAGCACGTCGTCGCGGAGCTCGGGGAAGACCGGACCCACCTTGCTCAGCAGGTAGTCGCCGTAGGTGCCGGTCCAGTCGTGCGGACTGCGCCCGTCCCACCGATCGCCGCGATCGCCGGACATGTCGCCGGACACGACACCGGGCTCGACGGGAGCGGTTCCGGGCACGGGGAGGACCTCGGCATCCCAGGCGGGGTCGAAGAAGAGCGGGAACGACAGGCGGTCGACCCCGCTCGCGTTGCGCACCCGATGAGGAGTCGAGCGATAGGCGCCACCGGTCATCCGCTCGAGCATGTCGCCGAGATTCACCACGAACGATCCCTCGATCGGCGGCGCAGCCATCCAGCCGTCGGGGCCCCGCACCTCCAGGCCACCCGAGCGATCCTGGGCCAGGATCGTCAGAAGCCCGTAGTCGGTGTGCTCGCCGACGCTCCACCGCATGTCGTCGGCGGGGAGCGGCGGGTAGTGGAAGATGCGGAAGAGCACCAGGGGGTCGGCGGTGAGGGTCCGATCGAACCAGTCGGCGTCGAGATCGAGAGCGAGGGCGAAGGCACGCAGCAGGCGGTGGCCGAGCACGGTGACCGCGTCCATGTAGTGGTGCACCGCGTCCTGCAAACCGGCCGGGCGTTCGGGGAACAGGTTCGGACCGTGCAGGGGCACCCCGGCGACCACGCGAGCGTCCGTCGACGGGAGCTCCTGGCCCAGGTAGAGCCCTTCCTTGCGATCCGGTCGCCCCGACGTGAGCTCTCCGTCCACGGGGAACCACCCGCGCCAGGCCCGACCGCCGTGGCTCATGGCGATCCTGGACTTCTCGGCGGCGCCGAGAGCGAAGAACGCTCGCGCCAGGAGGTCGAGGCGCTGGATCAGCTCGGCGGAGATGCCGTGGCCGACCACGTAGAAGAAACCGGTCGATCGGCAGGCGTGATCGATCTCGTGGGCCAGCTGCTCGGACGGCTCGACGCCCAGGGCCGAGGACACGTCGATGACCGGCAGCTCGTGCACCCGCCCAGTCTGCCAGCCTGTCAGCCGGCGGGTCGCTCAGCAGGCAGCGTGGTGAGGGCGCTCTCGGCGACCACGACGACGGGGGCGTCCAGCTCGCGGGCGACATCGTCCTCGGTGCGCTCGGGCGGTCGCCACTCGGAGCGCCCGCCGGTGCGTCCGAGCAGCTCGGTGATCACGTACGGCGGCTGGGGATGGCTGAAGTAGAACCCCTGGGCCAGGTCGCAGTTGAGCTCTCGCAGGCGCTCGACCTGCGTCTCGGTCTCGACCCCCTCGGCCACCGTCACGATCCCGAGCGCCTTGGCCATGCCGATGATGTGCTCGACGATGGTCGTGTCCTCACGGGAGTAGCCGAGTCCGTCCACGAACGACTTGTCCACGGTCAGCATGTCGAGCTTCAACTGGCGCAGGTAGGAGAGCGAGGAGTAGCCGGTCCCGAAGTCGTCGAGGGCCAGCGCCACACCTGCCGTCTTGGCGTCGCGGAGGATGCCCCACATGGTCTCGGCGTCGGACTGCAGCACGCTCTCGGAGATCTCGAGGTAGATGCGGGCCGGGTCGGTGCCCGACCGGGACAGGGCCGCCTGCAGATGGGTCAGGAAGTTCGCCTGGGCCAGCTGGCGGCCCGAGACGTTGACCTTGATGTTGATGGCCGGTCGGTCCGGGAAGGCCTCGGCCCACGCCTGCGCCTGGCGGGTGACCTCCTCGATGACCCAGGCGCCGATCGGCACGATCAGCCCGGTCTCCTCGAGGGCCGGCATGAACTCCTCGGGGTTCACCATCCCGCGTGACGGTTCGTTCCACCGAAGCAGGGCTTCGACACCGACGAGGCGCTTGGTCCAGAGCGAGACGATCGGCTGGTAGTACAGCCGGAACTCGCCGTTGTCGAGGGCCACGCGCAATCGGCGCTCGGCGGTCGACGGCGTGATCTGGTCGCGCATCGCCCGATCGAACATGGCGTAGCGGCCCGGACCCTGGAGCTTGGCCTGGAAGAGCGCGGCGTCGGCGTCTCGCAGCACCTCGTCGGGTCTGGTGCACCGCTCCTCGGTGATCGCCATGCCGACCGACGCCGAGAGGCCCATCTTGGAATCGGCGATCTCGAACGGCGTCTCGATGGCCTTCAGCACCCGCTTCGCCACCCGCTCGGCCGAGACCGCGGTCGAGACCTCTGGGCAGAACACCACGAACTGGTCACCGCCGTAGCGGACCGCCCGATCCTCCGGACCGGTGCACTCCACCAGCCTCGCCGCCACGGCGATCATGACCTGATCGCCGACAGCGGGGCCGTGGGCCGCGTTGATCTCCGGGAGGCCGTCGAGATCGACGAAGAGCACAGCGATGCGCCCGTTGACCCGGCGGGTCTGCTTCAGCATCTGGTCGAAGCCGTCGCCGAGGAATCGCCGGTTCGGCAGACCCGTCAGCGGATCGTGGAACGACAGGCGGAAGAGCATCTCCCGATCCGACCGTGCGTCGTGGTAGCGGCGCACCGACGAAGACACCGGCACCGATGGGCACGACCACGAGCAGGGCCAGCAGGCCGTTGAGGTCGCGACCGGACAGGTTGCCGGCCCAGTCGACCAGGCGCTGGAAGGCGTGGGTCGAGAACGCCACGAGGACGAGCACGATGCAGACCGCGACGATCCACACCAGATCGCGCCCGGCTCGGGTGTCGTTGGCCAGCACCTCGGACCCGAGGCGCCCCTCCTGCTGTTCACGATCGATTGTGCGCTTCACGTCGATGCCACCACTGCCAGAACTGGACCGGCCACGGCTCGCGGCCCTCGGGCGTGGCCGGGCGGCGAGCCCGAGACCACCCCTCTCAATCGGCCGATCGGCGGTCGTGTTGAGGATCGTCTGGCGGTCAGAGGTCGGCTCGGCCGACCCGGGTGCTCAGACGATCGACGCCGCCGTCGACGACCGGCAGACGGCCCTGCACCGCCTCACCCCGCTGGAGGCGCAGCTCGACCACCAGCTCCTCGACATCGAGCCACGAGTGGGCCCGCAGGCCGTCGAGCTCACGGTTGTAGGGCTGGTCGAACACGATCACCGGGTTGCCGGCCCGACGGAGCTCCGCGATGTTGTGCGGAGCATCGTCGACGTAGGCGTCGGCCTGGACCTCGGGCTTGCGGCCGAGGAAGCAGAGGTCGCGGTACGGGATGCCGACCTGGTCGAGCCACGTCACGGTGTCGGCCACCGCGACGGCGTGGCCGAAGTTGGCGTAGAGGCGATGGGTGATGAGTCGGATCCACACGCCGGCATCCGATAGTCGCCAGAGGGTCTCGGCCACGCCCTCGATGGCCGGCATGGTCGCGAACATCCGGTGCTCGAGGATCGCCCGGCGGTGCAGCTCGTCGAAGTCGTCGTCGGTGAGCCCCCACTCGTGGAAGTTCCAGGTCTGCTGCGGGGGGAGCGACTCGGGATCGATGCCGCGCTCGGCCGCCACCACGTCGCGGAACGCCAGTGCGTGGTCGCCGCAGACACCGTCGATGTCGACACCGAGCACGAAGTCCCTGGTGGCGGCTTCGGTGTCGATCTCGGTGCCCTCGATCGACCTCACGCCAGCTGGGCCCCGAGGAAGTCGAGCCCGGCATCGAGGAACCCGAAGTCCTTGGGCGTGGCGAAGTGGTCGACGCCCTTGAGCGTGACCAGGGTGACGTCGGAGAGCGCGTCGACGAGGGGATCGGCCGGACCGGCGAAGTCCTGGTCACCGAGCACGACCAGCACCGGGACACGTGATCCGGGCCAGGCCCTCGACGGTGATCGGCGTGGCGTTCGGCCGGCGCATGCACGCGGCCAGCGCCAGCGGATCGCTGCCCGGCTGCTCGGCCAGGCTGCGGAAGTACTGCGCGACGGGGGAGATGTCCTCACCGTGGCCGGTCTCGCCCATGATGGCGTCGGCGATGAGCTTCCCGCTCTCGGGATCGTGGCGGAAGAGGTTGGCGCCGACGCCGGCGACGATCAGGCGATGGAACCGCTCGGGGTGGGCGCTGGCCAGGGCGAGCAGGGTGCGAGCCCCGAGCGAGAACCCGACGGCGTCGACCGGATCATCGGGGAGGGCCTCGAGCACGAGGTCCTCCATGTGGTCGTAGGCCTCGGGCTCGTGCGGCTTGGGCGCGGCCCCGTGCCCGAGCAGGTCGATGCCGATGACCTGTCGGCCGGTGTCGGCGAGGAGGTCGAGCCAGCCGGTCTCACCCCAGGTCCGGGCGCACGAGGTGGCGAACCCGTGGACGAGCGCGAACAGCAGGAAGATCAGAGGAGGTCACGCCGCGACTGTACGCTCCGGAAATGACCGAGTGGCTCGAGGTCACGCCGACCTGCGCCATCGACCTCAGCGAGGTCGCCCTCCGGTTCTCGCCCAGCGGGGGACCGGGTGGCCAGCACGCCAACCGCTCGAACACGCGGGTCGACCTGCGGTTCGACGTGGCCGGCTCGCGCTCGCTCGACGATGCGCAGCGACGACGGCTCCTCGATCGTGTGGGCGAGGAGGTCAGGGTCGTGGCCGACGACGAGCGATCCCAGTTGCGGAACCGGGCCATCGCCATCGAGCGCCTGCGGTCGCGGCTGGCCGCCGCGCTGCGCGAGGAGCGCCACCGCCGGCCCACCCGCCCGAGTCGTGCGGCGCGGGCCCGGCGGCTCGACGCCAAACGCCGTCAGGGTGAGCGCAAGAGAGGCCGACGGCGCCCCGACTCGGCCGAATGAAGCGACAACCGCCCTGCCTGCTCAACCGTTGGGGATGAGACGGGCCAGACGGCCGGTGCCGCCGTCCTTGGTCAGCCAACGGCGACCGAGGGGCGAGTAGCGCACGATGCAGTAGAAGGCCCGGATGCCGTCGCGCCAGCCGATCTTCTTGCCCTCGTCGTAGGTGCGGCCGCTGTAGGAGATGCCGATCTCGTAGACCCGCCAGTGACCGGCCGCGATCTTGGCCGTGATCTCGGGCTCGATGCCGAAGCGGTTCTCCTCGAGCGTGAAGCTCTGGAGGACCTCGCGCCGGAAGACCTTGTAGCAGGTCTCCATGTCGGTGAGGTTCAGGTCGGTGAACATGTTCGACGCGATGGTGAGGGACTTGTTGCCGACCGAGTGCCAGAAGTAGAGCACCCGGTGCGGGCGACCTCCGAGGAAGCGGCTGCCGTAGACCACGTCGGCCCTGTCGTCGAGCAACGGGGCCAGCAGATCGCCGTACTCGCCCGGGTCGTACTCGAGGTCGGCGTCCTGCACGATCACGAACGGCGACACGACCTCGCTGAAGCCCCGGCGCAGCGCCGCGCCCTTGCCCTGGTTCTGGGGCTGGAGCAGCACTCGGACGCGTGGGTCGTCGAAGGTGGCCAGCACCTCGCGGGTGCCGTCGGTGGACCCGTCGTCGACGATCAGCAGCTCGGCCACGTACGGCGACTCGAGGACCTGGCCCACGACCTCGTCGATGGTCGAGATCTCGTTGTAGCAGGGCATCACCACCGAGAGGCATGGCGCAGTCTGGGGAGCATCGGAGAGATCAGTCATCGTCGTAGGTCCTGGTAGGTGTGGGATGAGCGAGTGATCCTATTGCTGCGTCACGACGGTGCACGAGAAGGTCGCGGGCAGCTTCGGCCAGCAGCAGGAAGATGGCAGCGAGCCCGAGGACGTTGATCCGGGCGAACTGCTCGGGCCAGAGGAAGTCGGCGACGTGCTGGTGCCGCCACTGGGACACCACGGTGTACAGCGCGGCGGTTCCGAGTGACGCGGCGGCCGCCAAGGCCAACAGCCCCCGACCCCGGCGCCAGCGGAAGGAGAGCACGGTGAGCCCGCCGACCCCGGCGACCATCCCGGGGATGCCGATCCCGTGGAGCGGGGTCGTGAGCGCGACGAACAGGCCGATGCCCGCGGCCGCGCCGATGGCGGTCGTCCAGCTCGCGGCCAGCGACGGTCGTCGGAGCCCCAGCCCGAGGGTGGGGTCGAGCGGGTGGTCGGGACCGGTGCGGGCCGACTGCCCGACCCGACGGCCGGCTCGGAGGAGGATCAGCAGCAGGCAGGCCACCACTCCGGCGAGGCTGAGCCAGATGCAGATCCAGACGATGCGCTGGGGCATCCATTCGACGTGGATGTCGATGGGGCCGGTCCCGTACACGGCAGGGTCGATCAGCCATCCGTTGCCGTAGCCGTCGATGACCTGCGGGGGCGGCAGTGTCTTGCCGCCGATCGTGGCGGCCCACCCGTCGCTCCAGGACTGGCCGACGGCCAGCCAGAACGGCTCGGTGGGGGCGTCGACCCGGAGGTCGTAGCTGACGCGGCCCTCGTGCAGGGTCGTGACCGCCGGGCCTTCTGTGCCGGTGCCTTCCGAGGCATCGGTCGGGGCTCCCTCGGCTACGGCGAGCGGCGACGGGGTCATGGCTGCGCCGCCCTTGTCAGAGGCCAGCGACAGCTGATCGATGTCGATGCCGATGTCGCGCCCGACAGCTGTGCGCAGCACGTGCTCACCGCTGCTGAGTTCGACTTCGGCGCGGTCGCCGCAGAGGGCGATCGCCATCGGCTTGCGGTCGATGGCATCAGACGTGGTCCCGGTCACCCGGACGTCGACCGCCTCGTCGTCGATCGTCACCAGGTCGGCTCGACAGCCGCTGTCGAACGTGGCGGCAGGGGCGGCGACGGTCTGACCTGGGATGCCGAGCTCGGCGATGGCCACCGGCGCCGCGCTCATGCCATTTGAGTACCAGTCCCGTTCGAGCTCGGGACGCGACCCGGTGACGGTGACCCGGAAGGACGACCCGGTGATCGCCGGGAAGCTGACCGGTGCGGCCACGACGGCATTCGGTGTGCTGCCGTCGGCCACGGCGGGCAGCGGCACGACGACCGCTCGGCTCGCATCGCCGTCCGGCTCGATCGTGATCTCGGTCGGCACCGAATGGCGACCGTCGGCCACCACCTGCAGATCGAGGTGGTCGAGGGTGATCGGCGCGTCGAGCTGCATCTGCAGCCACTGACCGGTCGGGGCCTGGAACGGGCCGCTCCAGAACGTCGTCGGATCGCCGTCGAGCGCGGCCGATGCCCGCTGGCGGAGCGCACCGGCGAGATGGGACGACGAGCTCACGGTGATGCCGCCGGCCGACGCTCCGGGGATGCCGAGCAGCTCGTCGATGAGCGCGTCGGGCACGTAGTCGCTGAGCCGGGCGCTCCCGATGAGGCCGAACCCCCGGCCCGTCGGAAGCTGGAGGATCCGGTTCATGCCCGGTTCCTCGTCGAGGCGCACGGGCTCCGCCGGGTTGGACCGCAGCCGGGTGAACACGAACGACAGTCGATGGTCGATCGACGAGGCCCCGGCCCTGTCGAGCAGGCTGGTGGGGGGACGGATCAGCTCGTCGACCCGGACGCCGTCGATGCCGACCTCGGCGAAGCCCACGCCGCTGAAGCCGTCGTAGCGCGGCCGCGGCGAGACGTTCGTGTCGAGGATCTCGATCTCCAGGTGGTGGAAGGTCTCCTCCGGGAACATGACGGTCTGGCCGGGCTCGGTCCGCGAGGCGTCGGTCAGATCGATGTCGACGGGGGGTCGGTCGTCGAAGTGCAGTCGGGCCCGGGTGATCCATCGGTTGCGGAACAGCGTGATCGGCTGGAGGAGCTGGACGTGATCGGTCGTCACCGGGTGGTCGATGTCGACGATCAGCCGCTCACCGATCGGGTTGTCGATGGCACCGACCCGCCACGAGCTGGACGGATCGCCGTCGAGCGCGTTGGCCGGGCGATCGTCGGCCGTGTAGGTGATCGGGTTGCCGTAGGCCGTGGCGGTCACGACCACGCCGCCCCGCTGCTCGCTGACGGTCTGGTCGGCCTGCGTCTGGTTCGGGAACACCTCGAGCCGCTGATCGGTCGGGTCGAACGGCGCGACCTCGTCGGCCCGCTCGGTGTAGCCGAACTGCTCGCGGATGGTGCCCCACCGCTCGGCTCTCCGACGGTTGGTGTCGGTCACGAGGAGGTCGGCGTCACGGCCGTAGATCGCGTCGAAGCCGGACGGGTCGGCCGCATAGGAGGCCGAGAAGAAGCTCCCCTGGCGTGCGTCGATCAGGCCCATCGCCCGCGGCGTCGACCATGCCCTCGGCATCGCCCGCCATGAGCAGCGAGCCGATGGCCGTGTGGGTGCGCACGATCGGCACCTGGTGCTGGACGTTGAACGCGGCGACCGGTGGCGGGTCCTCTCGGTTCGGGTCGGAGCCGAGCTCGATCTCGTCGATCAGCGGCTGCTCGGGCCCGGCGATGTTGGGCACCGGGTCGCCGAAGCGCAGCACCGGGCCCAGCCCGGGCGTGGCCAGCAGCACATCCCACATGTCGCGGGGTCGGGGCGTGCGGTAGCGCTCGTACTGCAGGTCGCTGCGGTCGACCAGGTCACCAGCCGCCATCACCCTGGCCATGGGCGCGATCGATGCCGGATCGATCGTCCCCTCCTGGATGCGGTGGTCGAGGGCGTCGAGGAGGGCGGCCGACTGGGGCGAGCCGTACTGGAACAGCTCGCGGGCGGCGTAACCACGGTCCATCAACCCCGGCGTCACGGGGTCGACCGTGTTGCCCCACCGATAGCTGGCGAAGTCGGCGCCGGGCACCTCGAGCACCCTCGTGTCGGTGTTCTTGGCTGTCGAGGTAGTCCGCGGCCTGCTGCCAATAGGCGGGGATGTCCTCGGGTCGCTGGAGGTTGGCGCCCACCATCTGGCCGGTCCAGAGCGTGGGGAGGTTGGCGTAGAGCACGAGCGCGGCCAGCACCGTCACCGGCAACGCCAGCCGGGGGAGTCGCCGCCCGACGGCCGACACGGCGCCTCCCAGGAACAGGGCGAAGCCGAGGACCACCAGCGGCACCGCACGCGGCGTGCTGCGCAGCGACAGGCCCGGCGTCGGTGCGGGTGAAGGCTTTGAAGACGACCCCCACCAGCGACGGGTTGGACCACGGGTGGGCCGCCACCGCGGTCAGGGCCCCGACCACGACGATCGTGAGGAACAGCGCCCGGTAGCGCCAGCGCACGACGGCCGCAGCCACGATGGCGGCCACGGGGATGGCGTAGCTCAGCGTGAGGACGGCCACGTTGGTCGTGTACGTCGACGACGGCTGCGTCCACGGGCCGAGCTTGTCGCTGCCGTAGAAGAACCAGTAGCCGAGGCCTCGGAGCACCTCGGGAGCGGAGGAGACCGTCGCGACCGTGCGGTAGGTCTCGGTGTAACGGATCACAGGCAGCCCGTAGCGACCCTCGGCCCACAGCCCGGCCAGCCACCAGAGCGACGTCACCAGGGTGAGCAGCCCCATGCGGGCGATGGCCGCGAGCGACTGGCGCAACGTGGCCTCCCGGTCGATCCACACCGCATGCACGACGTAGAGCAGCGGGCCGAGCGCGACGAGGATGACGGCGGTGGCGTTGATGCCGCCGACGGTGAGCATCACCAGGGCGAACAGCGCGGGGTGGCGCCAGCCGCCGTGGCGGATCGACCGGGCCGTGAGAGCGATCAGCCAGGGGAGCGCAGCCCAGGGCAGCAGGATCACCGAGATGCGGGCCGAGTAGTTCAGCAGGTACGGGCTGAACATGTAGGCGAGCATGGCGACGAGCACCGCGCCCCACTGGTCGCGGGCCCAGCCCAGGGTGCGACACAGGTAGCGCACGCCCAGGCCGGCGGCCAGGATGATGAGGCCGATCCAGATCCGCTGGGCCACCCAGTCGGGGAAGCCGAGCTTGTCGAACAACCAGTAGAACGGCCCCATCGGCCACAGGTAGCCGATGTACTGGTGGGTGACCGAACCCATCCCGATCTGGCTGTTCCAGACGTAGGGTGCCTCGGCCAGCACCTTGGCGGGATCGAGGTACAGGTAGGTCTTGGTGTCGGCGCCGACCACGCCTGGCGCGGTGAGGAGCAGCGGGACGAACGTCAGCAGCGTCGGGACCACGAAGGTGATCCATGCACCGAACCGCCCGGTCCTTCCGAGCGATGCGCCTCTGCGGCCCTCGAGATGCGTGGCGGTCACGCCGACGCGGAGCCCGGCTGCCGCATGCGCTGCTTCATGGCCTCGCGGGCCAGAGGCGTGAGCACCCCGATGGCGGTGGCATCCCAGGTGAGGGTGGCGGCCCAGGCCAGCGCGCCCTCGCTCAGCTGGCGCCGCAGCCCCTCATCGCTCAGCACCTCGTCGAGCTGCTGGCCGAGCTGGCGGGAGTCGTCGGCGAGCAGCCCGCTCTTGCCCTCCAGCACGGAGTCGGTGTGGCCGTTGATGCGGGTCGCGACCGCGGGGGCGCCGCAGGCCGCCGCTTCGGTCAGGGTCATGCCCCAGCCCTCGGCGATGGACGCGCTGGCCACGACCCACGCCTGGCGGTAGAGCGCGAGCAACTCCTCCTCGGACACGTGGCCGGCCAGCCGCACCCAGGACTCGGCGCCGATCTCGGCGATCTGGGCTTCCAGGGCGAGGCGCTCGTAGCCGTCGCCCACGATGACGAGCTGCACGTCGGGGTGGCGGTCGCGGAGGGTGGCCACGATGCGGATGAGCTCGTCGAACCGCTTGGGGGCCATCAGCCGGCCGACCGCCACGATCAGCGGCGTCGGGCTGCGTGGGCCCTCAGGGGTGAAGCGGGCGTCGATGCCGGGCGGCACGACACTGATCTGCTCCGGCTTGAACCGCAGGTAGTCGATGAGCTCGCGGCGAGACGACTCGGACAGCGTGACGATCGGGGTGTTGCGATAGAACGGCGGCGCCACGCGGCGTTCGATGAACTCCCCATAGGGAGCCAGCTTCTCCTCGAGGACGAGCCGCCACATGTCCTTGTGGACGTGGTGCACGAGCGTGATGTGCGGAGCCCTGGCCCACAGCGGGCTCAGGTAGGGCGTGCCGTTCCAGATCTCGACCATGCCGTCGTAGGGGCCCGTGCGCCGGAGCGCTTCGGACAGCACGGTGGTGGGGAACACCATGAACCGCCCGTGCTTTCGGATGACCCGGTAGCCGTCACGGGTGCCCTCCGGCGGGTGGCCCTGCGCATAGGACGTACGGACGGTGACCTCGATGCCGGCCTCGGCCCATCGCCGCTGCACCTCTGCCGCGTGCACCTCGGAGCCGCCCGCCTCGACGTCGGCCAGGTCGCGCCAGGCCAGCACGTGGATGCGGGCCAGGCCTGCGGCTGAGGCCATGTCGCGCAGCGCGGCGATCGCCGGCGAGTCCCCCATGGCCGGTGTCAGCTCTTGGGCGCGTTGAGCGGGTGGTCGGCGCTGTACGCGCTGCGGGGGATCACCGGGGCGTCGCGGCCGGTACCTTCCTTGCCCGGCACCGACGGCGCCTTCGGGGTGGACGGCCCGGTCTCGTGGTACTCCTCCTCGACGTTCACGTCCCAGATGTCGTTGTGGGCCCCGAGGATGTTCTCGACCGTGAGCATGGCCGTGTACATCGAGTGATCCTGGTTGTTGTACTTGTGCATGCCGTTGCGACCGACCGGGTGGACGTTCGGCGCGTTGACCTCGAGCCACTTGCGCAGCACGAGCACGTTGGCCTTGTAGTCCTCGTCGTACACGGGATAGGCCTTCGGCATCCGCACGACGTAGCCGGCCTCGACCTTGGCCGGATCGCCCAGCCCCAGGATCTCGAGCTCTCGCTTCCCCTGCTCGATGAGGTCCTCGTCGGAGCTGTTCCAGGTCTCGTCGCCCTCGAAGACGAAGTACTCGAGACCGAGGCAGGTGCGGCCGTCCTTGACCAGGTACGGCGACCACGAGCCGAAGTTCTGGATGCGCCCGACCTTCACCTCCGGTGCGTGGATGTAGATCCAGTTGTCGGGGAAGCTGTACTCCTCGGGCAGGACCAACGCGACGGTGAGGAAGTCACGGAACGCGAGGTTGTCGGCGGCCTGGCGGACATCGTCGGGGACCGGCGGATCCATCGCTCGAAGCAGCTGGGGGAACGGCATCGACGAGACCACGTGGTCGGCCGGCAGCTCGAGCGTGGCGCCGTCGTGCTCGGCGACGACGGCGACCGCCCGGCCACCGTCGTGCTTGACGCCGACGACCCGGGTCCTCATCTCGACGGGCGTTCCCTGCTCCTCGACGAGGTCACGGCAGCGCTCCCACATCATGCCGGGGCCATACTTGGGGTACTGGAACTCCTCGATCAGGCTGGTGATCTGCGCACCCTTGTCGCGCCGACCGAAGAGCTTGACCCTGACGGGCTCCCAGAGCGCGTCCTTGAGCGACATGCCCTTGATCCGCTGGGCCGCGAAGTCGGCCGAGATCGACGACGCCGGCACGCCCCACAGCTTCTCGTTGTAGGTCTTGAAGAAGTGGTTGTAGAGCCGCCAGCCGTAGTCCGCTGCGATGTAGCCCTCGAGCATGGTCTTGTCCTTCGGCGGACGGACCCGCACCCAGAGGTAGGACATCATGCAGAGCGTGGCTTCGACGATGCCGAGGTTCTTGAGGGCGTTGAGCGGCTTGATCGGGTAGTCGTAGTACTTGCCCCGGTAGTAGATGCGGCTCATGCGAGGTCGCGACAGGAACTCGTCATCGTCGAGGATCTCGTGCCAGAGATCCTCGACCGGCTGCACCTTGGTGAAGAACCGGTGGCCGCCGATGTCGAAGCGCCAGCCGTCGGCCCGCGCGGTCCGGCTGATGCCGCCGACCACGGAGTCGGACTCGAGGACGGTCGGCACGACGTCGGACTTGCACAGCTGGTAGGCGGCTGTGAGCCCGGCCGGTCCGGCGCCGATGATCACGACCGACGGATCGGTGGAGGGCCGGGGGTCGACCGCGCCCCGAGAGTCGCCGAAGGGCGCCTCGGAGCTGTGATCAGTCGTGGAATCAAGGTTGGACATCGATGCGCCTTCGTACGGTGATGGAGGAGTCTCGTGAGGGGCTGGCGCAGTCTACTGAGGGCCTCCGCCGCAGTCTGACCATGGTCCTCCGGTGTCCCTGGCGCCGGGCCCGTGCCCACTACTGTCTGGCCCGTGAACGACTCGACCCTCTCGCCGTCGCGCGCCACGACGGCCCGAGAAGACACGGCCGCGCCGGTCGAGGTCGTGGTCCTGGCGCTCGGCGCGCTGGTCATCGGGATCGTCCTGCGCTTCGTGACCCGCTCGCCGCTGTGGCTCGACGAGGCGCTGAGCGTCGACATCGCCCGCCTGCCGATCGGACAGATCTCCGAGGCGCTGCGCCACGACGGCCACCCGCCGCTCTACTACCTGCTGCTGCACGGCTGGATGTCGCTGTTCGGCACCGGCGACCTGGCGGTGCGCTCGCTGTCGGGGCTGTTCTCGGTGGCCGCGCTCCCGTTGGCCTGGATGATCGGCCGCCGTCGTGGCGGCTCGCTGCTGGCCTGGCTCACCGTCGGGGTGCTGGCGATGGCCCCGTTCGCCCTCCGCTACGCCACCGAGACGCGCATGTACTCGATGGCCATGCTGCTGGTGTTCGCCGGCTATCTGCTCGTCGACGACCTCACCCGCCGCGGGCGGGACGGCGTGCTGCGACTCGTGGGTCTCGCGCTCGTTTCCGGCGCGCTCCTGCTGACCCACTACTGGTCGTTCTGGCTGATCGGCGCCGTCGAGTTGGTGCTCGCCTGGCAGTGGTGGCGGGACCGCACACCTGAAACCCGCCGGTCGGTGACCCGTACCTTCCTCGCCATCGCGGCCGGTGGCCTGCTCTTCCTCCCGTGGCTGCCGTCGTTTCTGTACCAGTCGGCCCACACCGGCACACCGTGGGCGGCCACCCAGCAGCCGTTCAGCATCTTCGCCATCGTGCTGGCCGACTTCGGCGGCGGAGGGTTCCGGGCGTCGGACTTCGTCGGGGCCGTGCTCCTGGTGCTGATCCTCCTGGCGGTGTTCGGCATCGCCCGTGATCCGCGCCGCATCGATCTCGACCTGCGCACCGTCCGGCAGTTCCGCTTCGAGGCCGTGGTGCTGCTCCTGACGTTGCTGATCGGCGTGGCCGTCTCCTCGGTCGCCGGGAGCGCCTTCGCCTCGCGCTACGGCGCCGTCTTCTTCCCGTTCTTCGTGCTGCTCGTGGCCGGTGGCATCACCCGATTTGCCGATCGGCGCGTGCTGGCCGGTGCCTTCTGCGTGGTGCTCATGCTCTCGCTCATGGGCGCCTACTGGACCACCACCTTCCAGCGGAGCCAGGGCCGAGCGGCCGCGCACGCCATCAACGCCGCGGCCGCTCCCGGTGACCTCGTGGTGATGTGCCCCGACCAGCTGGGGCCGGCCTACAGCCGGTCGCTGCGTGACGACGTCGACGTCGTCACCTATCCCTCCATGGCCGGACCCGAGCTCGTCGACTGGGTTGACTACCGCACGCGCAACGAGACCAGCGATCCGGCCGAGTTCGCGGCCGAGGCGGTGGCCCGGGCGAACGGCCACACGATCTTCCTTGTGTGGCAGACCACCTACAAGACGTTCGAGCGCAAGTGCGAAGGTCTGGTCGACGCGCTCAGCGCCGCTCGCCCGGGGTCGGTCACGCTGGTCGAGGACGGTGGCTCGAGCTACTTCGAGCCCGCGACCGTCACCGTGTTCCCGGCCGCCCCGTGACCCAGGAGGGGAGGTCTTCACCCGGGTCGCGCCTGTGGAGCGATGTGGTCGCCGTGCTCCCGGCGTGGGTCGCAGCCCGGGTCCTGGTGTCGATCGGCTACGTGCTGGCCATCGTGGTCTCGAACCGGCTGCTCACCGAGCGACCCGAGCAGATCGGCAACGGCCTGCTGGCGTGGGACGGCTCCTGGTACCGCGACCTCGCCACCTCCGGCTACCACGGGGTGCCGGCCGAGGGCGTCCGCTTCTTCCCCCTCTTCCCGATGCTCGGGCGGCTGCTCGGGGTTCCCCTCGCCGGGCACACCGGCATCGCGCTCGTCCTCCTGGCCAACGTGCTCTCGCTGGCGGCCATGGTCCTGCTGCGGCGCCTCGTCGTGCTCGAGAAGGACGATCAGCTGCTGGCCGACCGGGCCGTCTGGTGCCTCGCCGTGTTCCCCTCGGCCTTCGTGCTGGTCATGGCCTACTCCGAGTCGCTCATGCTCGTGGCGGTCATCGGGGCCTTCATCGGGCTCAAGCTCCGCCGCTGGTGGTGGGTGGCGCTGCTCGGTCTGGTCGCCTCGCTCAGCCGCCCGGTCGGTGTGCTGATGGTCGTTCCCGTCGCGGTCGAGCTGGTGCGCGCGTGGCGCCCGGCCCAAGGGAGCGAGCGCCTGGCCGGTGTGGCCGCGGTGATCGCCCCCGTGGTCGGTCTCGTCAGCTACCTGGCCTGGGTCGCCAACGCGTTCGGGAACTGGCGCCTGCCGTTCACCGTGCAGGACGACCTGCGCGGAAAGGTCGAGCTGCCGTTCGACCGCATCATCGAGGGCTTCCGCCAGCTCGCCGGATCAGAGCGCTTCGGCGACGGCCTGCACCTGCCGTTCCTGCTGCTCCTCCTGGTGCTGCTCGCGATCACCTTCCGCACGTGGCCGGTCCGGTACGGGCTGTTCGCTGCGGCCATCCTCGTCACGGCCATCAGCGCCGAGAACCTCAACTCGGTGGAGCGCTACGGGATGAGCGCCTTCCCGTTGGTGCTCGCCCTGGCCGTGGTGATGCGCCCACCGCAGGTCGAGCGGGCCGCGCTGGCACTCATGGGCGGAGCGCTGGTCGCGCTCTCTTCGATGGCCTGGCTCGGCGCGTACGTGCCCTGAGCCTCGAGGGCGGCGTCGGTGACGGCGCGACGGCGCACGATCAGGATCTCCGAGGTGCGGAAGCTGGCCAGCCGCGTGCTCCAGCAGTCGACGAGGACCCGCTCGCCAGAAAGGGCGAAGAACGTCGTCATCTGCCCTTCTTGCTGATAGGCGTCGGCGCCGTCGATCACCTCGACGGTGCGGTCCTTGAGCGTGATCTCGTAGCGAGCCATGCCCGACCGTACGACGACCGTCCTGTGGGGAGGAAGAGGCACAACCCTGTGAATTCGCGGTGGAGAACGACGGCCGTCCTGTGGGGTGCGCGCACAAGACGGCGAGCTCACCGGGCACGGCGCTAGTGTGCCGGACGAGGGTGGGAGCGGCACGGGCGCCCGTCTGCACGGCGAAACGGGGGGCGAACCCATGGATCCGCGAGTACTGATGGTCGACCTCAACAACTTCGCGCGCTGATCCCACGCTGACGGTCGGGCTGCTCGTCGCCTCGCTGCGCCGGGCGGGGATCGAGGTCGAGGTGCAGTGCCCCCTCCGCCACGGGGTCCCACCCGTCGCGCGTGAAGGACAGGACGGCCTCCGGGACCACCTCAAGCGTCGGGCTTACTTCTCGACCCACCCGATGCTGGTCGGCTCCCATGATGCCCTGCGGGCCCGGTGGGCCAGGCACGAAGGGGCGGCTCACCCACTCGTGATCGACGAGGCCCGGCGGGCGCTGGAGGAGCGCCACGTCGACGCGATCCTGCTGTCCGCCTATCTCGACCAGTACCCGACGGTCGTCGTGCTGGGCGAGCTGGCCGCGTCGAGGCGGGTCCCGATGCTGGTGGGCGGACCCGCGCTGAACCTCCCCGACACCGCCGAAGACTGGCTGCGCATCCCGGGCATGACGGCGATCGTCGGGGCCGAGGCTGAGCCGTGGCTACCCGACATGGTGCGCGACGTCGTGAGCGGTGGTGACCTGACGCGCTACCCAGGCACCGTCGTGCCCGGAAGTGATCGAGTCGAGGAGCCGGCGCCGTTGCGCGTGCTCGGCGGGTTGCCGGTCCCCGACTTCACCGACTTTCCGTGGGAGAGCTATCCGCAGCGGATCCTGCCGGTGATGACCGGAAGGGGATGCGGATGGGGCCGGTGCGTGTTCTGCAGCGACGTGAGCACGGCGAACGGGCGCACGTTCCGATCGAGGCCGGCCGACGAGGTGCTCGATGAGCTCGAGATCCTGGCCGATCGTCACGGCACCCGAGACGTCATCTTCCTCGACATCAAGCTCAACTCGAGCGTCGCCATGTGGGACGCGGTCACCGGGAACTTCCAGGACCGACTGCCTGGAGGGAGCTGGATCGGCACGGTGCACGTCGACGATCGTGAGGACAACGGCCTGTCCGCTGCGCAGCTGCGCGACGCCTACGCCTCGGGGATGCGCCGGATCACGTTCGGACTGGAGACCGGAAGCCAACGGATCAACGACCTGATGGACAAAGGTACGACGATGGCTCGCAACGCCACGTTCGTCCGACAGGCGCACGAGGCCGGGTTGAGCGTCCGCACGACGGCGATGATGGGGTACCCGGGTGAGACGGCAGAGGACCTCGACGCGACAGCAGCGTTCCTCGGCGAGCACCGAGATCACCTCGATCGTGTCCGGCTGTCGCTGTTCAAGGCCATCCCGGGGACGCGCTTCGACCGCGACTACCAGCGCCGTCCGGAGAGCTTCCCGGGCCTGGTCGACCTGGAGTGGGATCACCGGCTGGCCCGAGGTCACTACCGCTACACGCCGGCGACGAAGCGTCGGTACCGCAAGGCGAAGACCCGGGTGCTCGACGCCGTGTACGCGATCAACCGCCGTCCGCTCCGGCCCGGGGTCGAGATGTTCGACGGGCTGATGTAGATGTCTCCGCCGGAGCTGGCGCGGGGACGTGACGCTCATGACCCGCCGCGCTCGGTCTCCATCATCATGCCGGCCTACGACGAGGGGATGGTGATCGCGCGCACCTTGGAGGCTGTGCTCGCGCAGGATCATGCCGGGCCGCTCGAGGTGATCGTCGCGGCCAACGGCTGCGAGGACGACACCGCGGATATCGCACGCTCCTTCGAAGCGCTGGCTGAGGAGCAGGGCCGCGTGCTGCGGGTGCTGGAGCTCCCCGAGCGGGGCAAGATCGCAGCGCTGAACGCCGCAGATGCGACCGCGTCGGGGGAGGTGCGCGTCTACGTCGACGCCGATGTCACGATGTCGACCGGCGCCGTGTCCGCGCTGGTGGAGTCGCTCGAGCACGAAGGCACGCACCTCGCGGCGCTGCGGATGGACATCGTGGTGCCACGCGCGCCGGTCGTCCACGGGTACGTGACCGTCTGGTCTCGACTGCCTTACGTGCTCGAAGGGGGCGCCGCGCTGGCCGTCTTCGCCCTCTCGGATGCGGGGCGCTCGCGATGGGATCGCTTTCCGGAGATCCTGGCGGACGACAGCTATGCCCGGTTGCAGTTCCACCGGTCCGAGGTGGCAATGGTGGAGGACGCGACCGTCACGGTCCGGTTCCCCGAGTCGCTACGAGAGATGGTCGCCGTGCGCGGTCGGCTGTTCCTGGGGGTCTGGGAGCTGCACGAGAAGTTCCCACTGCTGACCGTCGACGGCGCGCCTAGGGGGCGGGTCGCGTTGGAGACGATCGCTCGATCGCCGCTCCTCTGGCTCCGGGCGCCGTCGTTCTTCATCGTCTACCTGCTCGGTTGGCTGCACGCCCGGCGGGCACTCGCCCGCCACGACCTCGGATGGGCGCGCTGGAGTCCTCCCGGAGAGCGGAGTAGGAGCTTCGGTCCCCGAAGCCCGACCGGATCCGCGCGATGCTGCGGGCATGTCGCTCGCCGAGGCCGCCGAACCCCTCGACATCACGTGCCCGCGCTGCGGCACCACGGCGAGCGTCCGCTACTACGGCCCGTGCGACTGGTGTCGTGAGGGGCTTCGCGAGACCGTCGGGGGCGAAGCGAAGGTCCTCGAGGCCGAGGCCTACGAGCCCAAGATGAACGTCACCCCCAACGCCGTGGCCTCCAAGGAGTAGCGATCAGAGGGCGCCGCGCACGATGGACGGGGACTCCAGCCGGGGCCCGTGACGGGGCGGGGTGCGCCCGGCGGCCATGATCAGCGCGACCGCCCGAGCCCGATGGGGCCGTTCCGGCTCGAGCAACTCGAGCATGCGGGCATCGTCGGCCTTCCGCTCGCCGACGAGGCTCCACGCGATCACCGACGGGATGCCGTAGTCGCCCACCACCACCGTGTCGGGGTGGGCCAGCACCGACTCGGCCACGACCGCAGCCGTCCAGGTGCCGAGGCCGCGCACCTGCCGGAGCCCGGCCGACAGCTGCTCGGGCGTGCGGCCCACCAGGCGCTGGAGGTGGTGTTCCTGCCGACAGGCGGCCAGGAACGGCTCGGCTCGCTTCCGCTCGATGCCGAAGCGGTGCAGGTCGTAGTAGGCGAGTGCGGCCAGGCGGGACGGGTCGGGCGGCAGGATCAGGTCGGCCGGACCAGGAGCGTGCTCGGCGAACGCCCAACGGATCGCCCGCCAGCTCCGCCAGCGCGTCGGCCGACGGCACCTTCTGCGCGACGACCGTCGGCAGGAGCGCCTCGGCCATCGACTGCGTGCGACCGAGGCGCAGGTGTGGCTGACGGCGGTGCAGCTCGCGGACCAGCGTGTGGACCGGAGCGAACCCGCCGCCGTCATCGTCGAAGCCGAGCAGGTGGGGCACGTGGTCGAGCGCACGGTCGGCTCCGTCGCCCCAGGCCCGGACGACGACCGGGTCATCGGCTCGGTCCCGCGGCTCGATCTGCAGCGTGGCCGACCCGTCCACCGTGCGGGTGACCTGCCAGATGCCGTCAGCTGCGAATCGAAACCGGCCCGCTCCCCGCAGCCGACCGACGGTCGAGCGCAGGTCGATCGGGAGCGGAGGTACCAGCACCAGCCTTGCGCCCTGGCCGACAGCGGTGGAGACAGGCATCGTCCGCCACTCTCCCACCCGCGCCCAACCTCGGCGTGAACGGGTGGCGGGAACTACCTTGCGGCCATGTCGACCGTGCTGCTCGAGACCGTGCGACCCGGTGTCGCCCTGCTCACCCTCAACCGCCCGATCGGCTCAACGCCATGAGCTCCGAGCTGGTGGGCGAGCTCCACGCCACGGCTCGACGAGATCGCCGCCGATCCGGACTGCCGGGTGGTGATCATGACCGGCGCCGGACGGGGCTTCTGCGCCGGGCTCGACCTCAAGGAACCGGTGAAGGCACCCGGGCCGGATGGGCTCGGGTCGGCCCAGGGCGGCATGGCCACCCAGCAGTTCATCGCCTCGCTCATCCCGCACCTGCGGTCGCTGCGCCAGCCGGTCATCGCCGCGGTGAACGGCCCGGCCGCGGGTGGGGGACTGGCCATCGCCCTCGGCAGCGACATCCGCATCGCGGCGCGTACGGCGCGATTCAACGTGGCCTTCGTGCGCATCGGCCTGTCGGGCTGCGACATCGGGGTCAGCTGGCTGCTGCCTCGCCTCGTCGGCGCCTCGCGGGCGCACGAGCTGATGCTGACCGGGCGCATCATCGACGCCGACGAGGCCGAGCGGATCGGCCTCGTCGTGCGGGTGGTCGACGACGACGCGCTGCTCGACGCGGCGCTCGAGACCGCCGATCAGATCGTGGCCAACAGCCCGTTCGGCGTCTGGATGACCAAGGAGGTCATGTGGTCGAACCTCGAGACCGCCAGCCAGCAGGCTGGCATCGACCTCGAGAACCGCACCCAGATCCTGGCGTCGACCAGTCCGGCGACATGACCGAGGCCGTAACGGCCTTCCTCGAGAAGCGCCCCGCCGACTTTCGCTAGCCCTCGCTCGCAACCTCGCTGAGGGCGGGCTTCAGCTCGCGGGGAGCTCTTCGATCGTGACGGAGGTGAACTTGTCGCCCTTGCGGACGGCCTGGACGGCGTCGAGGCCGCTGGTGACCTGGCCGAAGAGGTTGTACTGCTTGGGCAGCGAGCCCTTGAGGTCGCCGAGGCAGATGAAGAACTGCGAGCCGTTGGTGTTCGGGCCGGCGTTGGCCATGGCCACCGCGCCCTCGACGTACTCGCCCTGCACGGGCTCGTCGGCGAACTTGTAGCCCGGGCCGCCTCGGCCGGTGCCCTCGGGGCAGCCGCCCTGGATCACGAAGCCCGGCTCGACCCGGTGGAAGTTGAGCCCGTCGTAGTAGCCCTGGCGGGCCAGCGTCACGAAGTTGTTGACGCTCAGCGGGGCGATGCGGGGGTCGAGGTCCATCACGATGTCGCCGCGGTCGGTGCCGATGGTGACCCGGTAGATGGTGTTCTCGTCGATGGACATGTCAGGTTGCGTAGGCATGGCGGCCATCCTGCCACGACGACCGCGTCCGACGGCAACCTACGCTGCCCGGATGGCCCCCCTCCTCCCATCGCCACGCATCGATCGCACTGGGCCAGCTCGACCCGGTGATGGCCGAGCTGGTCGAGCGCCACGGCCCGATGCGCACGCCGCCGGTGGTGCCGGTCGACCGTCGCTTCGAGGACCTGGCCGAGTCGATCGCCTACCAGCAGCTGGCCGGCAAGGCGGCCGCCACGATCTGGGGTCGGGTGCGGGCGCTCTACCCGGAGGGTCCCCTCGACCCCGCTGCCGTGCTCGTCACCCCGAGGCCGACCTGCGGGCCGCAGGCCTGTCGGGGGCCAAGACCGCGGCCATCCTCGATCTGGCCGACCATGCGGCCGACGGCCGACTCGGCTCTCGATCGCATCGGGACGGCTGGCCGACGAGGCCGTGATCGACCAGCTGGTCGCGGTGCGGGGCATCGGCCGGTGGACGGCGCAGATGTTCCTGATCTTCACCCTGCGTCGGCTCGACGTCTGGCCGACCGGCGATCTCGGGCGTTCGCGCCGGCTACGGCATCGCCTACGGGCTGAGCGAGCCGCCGACGCCGAAGGAGCTCGAGGCGCTGGGCGAGGCGTTCCGGCCGTATCGCAGCGTCGCGGCCTGGTACTGCTGGCGAGCGGCCGACGTACCCGGCCTCACCGGCGCAGCGCCCTAGCGGCGCTCAGCCGATGACGGTGGCGGCGGTCTCGCCGCGGGGGAGGTGCGCCTCACGGTCGTCGATGGCCGACAGCCCGCTCCACAGGATCGTGTAGAGCAGCTCGGCGATGCGCTCGAGCGCGACGTCGCCCCGGTCGATCCAGTCGAGCGTCGCCGACTCGAGGAACCCGACCACGGCCCGGGCCGCGATGCGGGCGCTCGGGGTGCCACCCCAGTTGTCGGCCAGCTGGTCGAAGCGGGCCCGGCGGGCGGCGATCACGTCGGGGTGCTCCATGGCCGCGGTGCTGCCGATCAGCCGCCATGTGGTCGAGCTCTCGCCGGCGAAGCGCAGGTAGCACTGCACCACGGAACGGAGCCGCTCGGAGTCGGTGGAGCTCGGGTCGACCGCCCTGGTCAGCTCCTCGTCGAGCCGCCGGAGGCTGCGCAGGTAGACGGCGGCGATGAGCCCGCCCTTGTCGCCGAAGTAGTTGTAGACGAGCGCCCTCGACACGCCGGCTTCCTCGGCGATCTCCTCGAAGGTGACCTCACCCGGGTCGCGACCCTTCATCGTCCGCTCGGCGGCCTCGACGATCTGCTCGCGACGGATCTCGGGGTCGAGCCGGGTTCTGGGTCGCTGGGTGCCACTCACGAGCTCCCGCCTTTCGGTGGGCGAGGTCGGAACGTCGGTCAGGCCGGTCGGGTGGTGTTCGGGTTCTGGCTGCTGTCCGCGAAGGCGTTCTCGCCGACGTCGAGCGGGAAGTGGCAGGCCACGTAGTGGCCGAGCCCGACCTGGCGCATCTTGGGCTCGGCCTCGGCGCACATCTCGGCCGCCTTCGGGCAGCGGGTGCGGAACCGGCAGCCGCTGGGCGGGGCGATCGGCGAGGGCAGCTCGCCGCCGAGGGTCTCGCCCTCCTTCGGCCGCACCGGACGGGTCCGGCACGGGGATCGAGGTGAGCAGCGCTGCGGTGTAGGGGTGGGCCGGCTTGGCGTAGAGGTCGTCGGGCTTGGCGACCTCGCAGAGCTTGCCGAGGTACATCACCGCGATCCGGTCGCTGATGTTCTTCACCACGGCCAGGTCGTGGGCGATGAACACGAGCGTCAGCCCGTAGCGGGCCTTCATGTCCTCGAGCAGGTTGAGGATCTGCGCCTGCACCGACACGTCGAGCGCCGAGACCGGCTCGTCGCAGATGATCAGCTTGGGGTCGAGCACGAGCGAGCGGGCGATGCAGATGCGCTGGCACTGGCCGCCGGAGAACTGGTGCGGGCGTCGACCGACCGCGGCCTCGGGGTCGAGGCCGACGGCCTCGAGCGTGTCGTTGACCACCTTGCGCTGCTCGGCGGAGGTGCCCCGCTTCCAGATGCGCAGGGGCTCGGCGACGATGTCGCCGACCTTGCGGCGCGGGTTCAGCGACGAGATCGGATCCTGGAAGATCATCTGCATCTCGGGCCGGAGCTGGCGCAGCGCGTCGCCCTTGAGCTTGGTGAGGTCCTGGCCCTGGTAGATGACCGAGCCGCTGGTGGGCGCGGGCAGCTGCATGAGGGCCCGGCCGGTGGTGGACTTGCCGCAGCCGGACTCGCCGACCAGACCGAGCGTCTCGCCCTGGCGGACGTCGATGCTGACGTCGGTGACGGCGTGGACCTTCAGGCCGGTCGAGCCGACCGGGAACTCGACGACGAGGTTCTCGGCCCGCAGGAGGGTCTCGCCCGGCTCGCGCAGGTGGGCGGTGCCGCTTCCGGCCATCTCAGATCTCCTTGGCCGTGGCGGCAGCGACGGCGGTGTCGGCGGTGGGGGTGCCGGGTGTTGCGGCATTGGACGGCTTGGGAGCGGCCGAGGCGATGGCGGCCAGGTTGCGGGCGAGCGCATCGCGGCCCTCGGGTGTGTCCGACCGGGATACCAGCAGCGGTACAGGTGGCCCGGCGTCTCGGCCTCGACGAGCGGCGGCTCCTCCTCGCGGCACTTGTCCTGGACGTACTTGCAGCGCGGCGCGAAGTTGCAGCCCCGCGGCGGGTTCACCAGGTCCGGCGGGCGGCCGCTGATGATCTCGAGCCGGGTGTGGCTCTTGTTCTCGAGCTTGGGGATCGAGCTGAGGAGCGCCTCGGTGTAGGGCATCTTCATCTTGTCGAACAGCACGGCGGTCGGGGCCTGCTCGACGATCTTGCCGGCGTACATCACCGCGATGTCGTCGGTGCGTCCGGCCACGACGCCGAGGTCGTGGGTGACGAGGATCATGGCCATGTGCCGCTCGATCTGCTGCTTCTGCAGCAGGTTGAGGATCTGGGCCTGCACGGTGACGTCGAGCGCGGTGGTGGGCTCGTCGGCGAAGAGGATCTTCGGGCCGCAGGCCAGCGCGATGGCGATCGTCACGCGCTGGCGCATGCCGCCGGAGAGCTGGTGGGGGTACTCCTCGAGCCGCTGGGCCGGCTCGGGGATGCCGACCGACTGCAGCAGGGCGAGGGCGGTCTCGTTGGCCTCGTCCTTGTCCATCGAGAGGTGGTGCACCAGCGACTCGGTGATCTGCCTGCCGATCTTCATGACCGGGTTCAGCGACGTCATGGGGTCCTGGAAGACCATCGACATCTCCGAGCCCCACACGCTGCGCATGTCGTCCTGCGAGTACCCGATGATGTCGGTGCCCTCGTAGTAGACGTGGCCCTCGCGCACGATGTTGCGGGTGGGGAGCAGCCCCATGATCGAGCGCGACAGGATGGTCTTGCCCGATCCCGACTCGCCGACGACGCCGAGCGTCTTGCCCCGGTCGAGGGTGAGCGAGACGCCGTCGACGGCCCGGACCGTGCCCCGCTCGGTGCGGAAGTGGGTCTTGAGGTCGACGACCTTGAGCAGCTCGCTGGCGCCTGTCGCCCGATCCCGGACCGGAGCCGGTGATGACCTTGCGGCTCACAGGCCACCCTCCTTCACGTCGAAGTACTCGCGGACGCGATCACCGGCGAAGTTCAGCATCAGCACCGTGAGGAACAGGACGAAGCTCGGGATGAGTGCGATCTGCGGGTCGGTCTCGAGTGCCGTACGGCCCTCGTTGATCATGCCGCCCCAGGTGGCGGTCGGCGGTGCGACCGACAGGCCGAGGAAGGCCAGACCGCCCTCGGCGACGATGGCGATGGCCACGCCGATGATGGCGAACGACAGCACCGGGAGCACCACGTTGGGCAGGATCTCGCGGGCGATGATGCGCGCCTGGCTGGCGCCCAGCGTTCTCGACGCGAGCACGAACTCGCGCCCGCCGGTTATCAGCGTGCTCGCCCGCACCAGGCGGGCGATCGGCGCGATGGCGCCGACGCCCGATGGCCAGCGAGATGATCGCGATGCTGCGGTTGTTCGTGAAGGTGATGATCGACAGGGCCAGCAGCAGGGCCGGGAAGGCCAGCAGCACGTCCATGCACCCCATCAGGAAGCCTTCGGTGTGGCCCCGGATGAAGCCGGCGACGAGCCCGATGAGCCCACCGACGATGAGGCCCGAAGATGATCGAGGCGACACCCACCGTGAGCGACACCCGCCCGCCCCAGATGATCCGGGAGAACATGTCGCGGCCGAGGCTGTCGGTGCCGAACCAGTGCGCCGCGCTGGCGGGGCACTTGCAGGCAGGACGAGACCTTGTTGGGGTTCTGGAGCGGCAGACACGGGGGCGAGCACGGCCAGCATCGCGACGAGGCCCGACCCATCCCGAGGCGATCCAGAAGCCGAGGCCGAGGCGCTTCTTGACGGCATCGGCCGGACCTGGTCGGGGTCGAGGATGTGCAGGCCCTCGAGCTCTCGCACCTGGCCGTCGGCGATGCCGCCGGGGCCGGCGAGCTCGGTGGCCATGCTGCCCGACTCGAGGAAGTCGCCCTCGGGGAAGTAGTCGGAACCAGGGGCTTGGCTCTCGCTGGGGAAGTCAGGCGATGGCGCGGGCATGGCGGATCCTGGGGTCGATGACGGCGTAGAGCATGTCGATGGAGAAGTTGATGAGCACGTAGGCGACCGCCACGACGACGACGCCACCCTGCACCGGGATGTAGTCCCGGCTGAGGATCCCGGTGTACGATGTAGCGGCCGATGCCGTTGAGGGCGAAGATCACCTCGATGATGAACGCGCCGCCGATCAGCCGGCCGATGTTGAGGCCGGCGACCGTGATGAGCGAGAAGGTCGACGGCCGGAAGGCGTGGCGCAGCAGCACCCGCCGCGACGAGATGCCCTTGGCCTTGGCCATCGTGATGTAGTCCTCCTGCAGCGTCGAGATCAGGTCGGTGCGCAGGAGCCGCATGTAGACCGCGAGCTCGGCGACCGCCAGGGAGAGCGCCGGTAAGAAGAGGTCCTGGAGGTTCTCCGCCGGGTTCTCGGTGAACGGCACGTAGCCGACAGCAGGGAACCACCCGAGCTTCACCGCGAAGATCAGGATGAGGACGATGGCCACCACGAAGCTGGGCAACGACAGCAGCCCGAACGCCACGGTCGTCGACACCCGGTCGAAGATGCCGCCTGATCGTTGCGCCGCGATCAGGCCCAGCGGGATCGCCACGACCAGGGCGATGAACTGCGAGTAGACGAGCAGCTCGAGGGTCACCGGCATGCGTTCCTTGATGGCCTCGGAGACCGGCTGCTTGTTGAGCGCCGACGAGCCCATGTCACCCGTGAGGGCGTCCTTCAGCCAGTTCACGTACCGGACGGGGATCGGGTCGTTGAGCCCCAGATCGGCCTTGGTCTGATCGAGGCCGGCCTGGTCGCAGCTGATGCCGCACACCACCTGCGCGGTGTTGCCCGGCAGCAGGTTGAGCATCAGGAACGACAGGAAGGTGACGGCGAGGAGCACCAGGAGGAGCTGGATGACCTTCTTGCGCACGAACCTCATGGGCGAGGGTTCCTTTTCATTGGAGCTCGGATCAGCTGGCGATCCATGTCTGGGTGAAGCGGACGACACCGCCGAAGTCACCGGCGCCGCCGATGGGCAGCGACGGCTGGCCGTCGGGGAGCGGGCCGTTGGTGATGTTGCGCACCTGGGGGCCGGCGGCGACGGCCCAGATGGCGTGGTTGGTCCAGATGTAGGGGAAGTCGACGGCGAACTGCTTCTGCACCGCCGCGTAGCCGGCCTTGCGGGTGGCCTCGTCCGCCGACTCACGGCCCTGGTCGAGTCCGTCGTCGATCAGCGGGTCCTTGTTGCGGGCGATGTTCAGGGTGAGCCCCCCGCTCGCCGAGTCACCGGCGTTGGCCGAGTACCACCACTGGGCGTCGGAGTCGGGGTCGACCGCTCCGAACTGGCGCCAGATGTTGACCTGGTAGTTGCCCAGGACCGCGTCGGACACGAAGGTGTTCTGGTTGGTCTTCTTGATGTCGACCTTCATGCCCGCCTGCTGGAACATCTGCTGCAGCAGCTGCGACGCCTGGTCGTTGCTCGGGGTGGGCGTCGTGCCCAGCGTGAACGTCGGCGGGTGGCCGGTCTCGGCGGTGTACTCGTCGACCAGCTGCTTGGCCGCGTCGAGGTCGAAGCTCGGGTAGTCGGTGGCGGTGTACCACTTCGAGCTCTCCTTGAACGGACCGTTCGGCGTCCTCGACGATCCCGGCGTTGATGGTGGTGTTGTAGGTCTCGCGGTCGAGCGCCAGGGCCATCGCCTTGCGCACCCTCGGGTCCTTCACCGCCGGGTCCTGGGTGTTGACGATGAGGAAGTCCTCTTCGCCCTCGCCGCTGTCCTCCACGATCTGGATCGTCCCGTTCTTGGCCTGCTCGCGCAGCGTCACGATCTCCTGCGGATCGGAGGTGTGCATCATGGTGATGTCGCCGGTGCGGACCGCGCTGGCGCGGGTGCTGCCGTCGGGGATCACCTGGAACTCGATCGACGCCAGGTAGGGGAGCTGGTTGCCGGAGGCAGTCCTTGCGCCAGTAGCCGTCGTTCCGGGTGGCATCGAACGGCTGGCCCGGCGACCAGCTCTTGAACTCGAACGGGCCGGTGCCCACGGGCTTCGTGCCACCGTCATCGGTCGGCGTGCCGTCGGCGTTGAACATCGACGGCGCCGGCACCATGCCGAGCTGGCTGGTGAGGGAATCGGGGAAGGTGACCCACGGCGTCTTCATCTTGACGACGCAGGTGAGGTCGCCGGTCGCGGTGGCCGACTCGATCGGCGCGAGCGCAGGACGGGTGAGCGCCGAGAGCAGGTGGGCGTTGAACATGGTGGCGATGGCCGCACCGGTGAGGGGTGTGCCGTCGTGGAACGTGATCTGCGGGACGGACCGTGATGGTCCACTCCTTGTAGTCGGCGCTCGGGGTGATCGACTGGGCCAGGTAGGGCTGGGCCGCGTTGTCGGCGTCGAACGCCACCAGCGGGTCGAAGACGGCCAGGCCGACCTCCGTGCCGGAGATCGCCCAGCGGTCCTTCGTCGGGTTGAACCCGTCGGTCTCACCCTCGAGGCCGAACGTGAGCTGGCCTCCGGGAGTCGGCGTACCCGAGCTGTCCACGGTGATGTCGGTGCCGGCCCCGGTGGCCGGCGTCGACCCTCCGGCCCCGCCATCCGAGCTCGACCCACATGCAGCAGCGACCAGGGCCACGGAGCACACGATGGCGACCGCTACGGACCGTCCACGACGCGACAACGCTGTTCCCAACTGATTTCCCCCATGTTCAGACCTGGTGAGACGCGGTCAGACCCTTGTGACTGGCGCCACAGCGCGCAACCTAGGCTGTCCATTGCCACTCTGTCAATAAGCCTCATGGCCCGAGTTCGGACCCGAGTTCGGGCCCGAGTTCCGGGCTGAGTTCCGGGCTGAGTTCCGGCAGGAAAAGCACGGCGGCCCCGAGAAGTCGTCCGCCCGGAGGCGGTCAGCTTCTCGGGGCCGACCCTGCGATCCAGTGGCACCATGTCCCCTCGGGCCGAGTGCTCGGCCTGCGGGGATGCCATCCTCCCGAGGGAGGGGCGGAACCTCTGGCTCTGACCCTTCTGCGCCAGCTCCGAGACCCCTTCCCCGGCGAGGTTGCCCCCTTCGGTTCCGGTGCCTCGATCGTCGGTGCGACCGGGCTGAGGGCCACGTTGCGCCCGGTCGCCGATCGGGTCAAGCACGTTCGAGAGATCCCCAGGGTTGTCCCCCGACTTTCTCCGATGTCCCCATGCCGTCCCCAGCACGAGCCCGGTTTTCGACAGGTTGGCCCACAGGACGGCCGTCTCCGATCCGGCCAGACATCAAGCCAGAGACATCAAGCCAGAGACATCAGGCCGGGAGGTCAGGCCGGAGCGGCGGGGATCTCGGCGGGCACCGGCGGGATGACGAATGCGTCGTACCCGTGGGTGAAGCCGAGCACCATGTTCACGTACACGTCGGAGCGGTTGTACATGTAGTAGGCCGCCCTGAGGTTGGCGTCGTTGTCGAGCGGGGCGGCCCGGCACAGCAGCACCGAGGACGCCAGCGCGCCGTCGTAGATGTTCTGCACGTCGTTGACCCCGTCGTTGTTGCCGTCGCGCCCGTAGGCCTTCCAGGAGGTCGGCAGGAAGGCCATGGGCCCGACCGCACGATCGAAGACGGGATCCGTGTCGATCGCCCCGCCGTCGGTGTCGTGGATCACCGCGGTGTTGCGGGAGCCGTCGAGAGCGATGCCGATGATCGGGACGATGGTGTTGCCGTTGCCATCGAGCGGACCGCCGCCGTAGGTGCCGTGCAGGCTCTCCACCCGGCCGATGCCGGCCAGAGCGGTCCACTTCAGCTTGCAGCCGGGGTTCACGAAGGCCGTGACCATCGATGCTCGCCAGTAGGCGTCGAGCGCGACCAGGCTCAGATCGGTGCCCGTGACCCGTGCGGTCATCCGATCATCGGCGACGCTGTTCCGGGCCCGATCGACGAGCGCGACCGCCGCCACCCGATCGGCCTCGGCCTGCTCCCGCCGAGCAGCCTGGTCGCTCTGGCGCAGGTGCACGTCGGCCAGCGCGGCGGTGTCGGCGTCGATGACCGCCTGGGTCTGATCGACGATGGCGGCGTGCAGGGAGATGTCGGAGAGCTGGACCGTGCTGAGCGACTCGACCAGCACCCGCGACGACTGCTCGGCGGTGGCCTGGGCCGGATCCAGGCCGATGCTCAGGCCGCCGGTCGAACCGCCGCGCATGTAGGCGGCCACGGCCAGCTGACGAGCCCCCTGGCGGAGCAGGGAGAGGCGGAACGCCGACTTGTCGTGACGTCGGCTGGCGTCGTTGAGCTCGATGGTGAGGCGCTGCTCGGCTGCTCCGAGGTCCGCCAGGCTGGCCTCGGTGGCGGCCTTGCGCTGCTGGGCCTCGACCTGGCGGCGCCAGGCCGACGCATAGGCCGAACGCGACGCGTCGTAGTTGGCGCTCTCGACCGGTACCGACGACAGCTCACGGGAGAGGCGGGGGTCGAACACCGGGGGCGGCACGTCGGGGTCCGGCTCGGCGGTCGGATCCGCCACGACAGCGGTCGAGGTGGTGGTCGACTCGTCGGGAGCCGTGGTGGTGGTCGGGTCCGGGTTGGGGATCTCCGGGATCGGCAGCTCGGGGATGGTCGGGTCGGGCTCGGACTGGGCCGACGCCACCTGCAGCGGCAGCACCATCGACGCCGCCAGCATCATCGCCACGAGCGCAGCGGTGGCCAAGGTTCGTCGGGGACGGTGATCGGAGGAGGCGCGCATGGGTGTCTCGGCGGGCGGAGCCTGGGCTCGGGCGCGACGGGACATCCATTGTGGCCTGCATCTGGCGTTCGCATCGGAAAACACGGGTAGTGGTCCATCGGCCGTGGTGGCACGACCTTGAGCGCACCGGGCGACGGACGGCCGCGCGACTACCATTCGGCCCAGTTCGCGGGTCCCGACGAGGTAGGTGCACCAGGTGTCACAGCAGAACTCCATGCCAGCGGCCGCCAGCGATTCCGCCGGTGACGGGACGGGCGATCGGTTCGAGGAGGTGCTGGCCTCGGTGGCCGGCATCCAGGGGTGGATGACCGATGACCAGGCCCGCCTGCTCTGGGATTCGGCCCACACCCTCCACCCGGGTGAGCGGGTCGTCGAGATCGGCAGCTACCAGGGCCGATCGACCATCGTGCTGGCCCGATCGGTGCCCGATGGGGTGACCGTGATCGCCATCGACCCGCATGCCGGCACCGATCGCGGCCCGGAGGAGATCGCCGGCAAGGAGGTCGAGGCCGAGGCCGACAGCCAGTCGTTCCAGCGCAGTCTGGAGGATGCCGGCATCCGTGACCGGGTCGAGTACCTCCGTCAGTGGTCCGACGACGGCGCTCGCCGACGTCGGCGGCATGGTCGAGCTGCTCTACATCGACGGTGCCCACCGCTACGGTCCGGCCAAGGCCGACATCGACCGCTGGGGTGGACGGGTCGTGGCCGGCGGCACGCTGCTGATCCACGACTCCTTCAGCTCGATCGGCGTGACCCTCGCCATCCTCGCCTCGCTGACGTTCTCGTCGCACTGGCGCTACGAAGGTCGGGCCCAGTCGATGACCTGCTTCCACCGCACGACGGTGCCGCTGGCCGAACGGCCGGCGAACATCGGCCGGCAGCTGGCACAACTCCCGTGGTTCGTGCGCAACGTGGTGTTCAAGGTGCTGATCAAGGCCGGGCTCCGGCCCGTGGCGCTCCGGCTCGGTCACGATCCCGCCCAGCAATGGCCGTTCTGAGCAGATGCTGATGCAGGCCATCGGCGGCATGTTGCCCGCCGCCATCGCGGTCGCCCTGAGCCCCATCCCGATCGTGGCGATCGTGCTGGTGCTGGGGACGCAACAGGCCCGGATCGTCGGACCCGCGTTCGTCGTCGGTTGGGTCGTGGGCCTCACACTGGTCAGCGCCGTCGTGGTGCTGCTGGCCGGTGGCGCGGATGACCCCGACAGCGCCTCGGCGGCTGGAGTCGACTGGATGACGCTCGGTATCGGCCTGCTCTTCCTCGCCATGGCCCATCGACAGTGGAAGAAGCGGCCGAAGGAGGGGCAGGCTCGCGAGGAGCCGAAGTGGATGGCCACGTTGGACGAGCTGACCGTGGGCAAGGCGCTCGTGCTGGGCCTGGCCCTTTCGGCGGCCAATCCCAAGAACCTGGCCCTGACCGCCGCCGCAGCAGCCTCCATCGCCCAGGAGGGCCTCGGTGCCGCCGACACGGCCATCGCCATCGCCGTGTTCGTGGTGCTGGGGTCGTGCACCGTCGCCGGTGCCGTCCTGTTCGCCGTCGTCGCGCCTTCACCGCTCCCAATATTGCGATCGACTTTATCATCGACGATATCCGGAGCCTAAAAGCTCGGTGCCTGTAGCGGCGAATTTTTGCTTCATCGACATCGATACCCATGCCGACGCCTTCCGGCACTTCGATCATGCCGTCGGCGATCTCACGGGCGCGCCACGATCAGGTCGTCGAACAGTAAATGCCTGGCGATGGCTCTTCCTGTGCTTCGGGGGCGTCGACACCGGCATGACCGAAGCCATCGTCACAGACGCAGCCGCGGAAAGATGCAGATTGGTGAGATTACCGAACCGGTTTCGATCGAGCCGTTGACGTCGCATTTGAGGCCGGCTGTGCGAGCGACTGCAGCGACTTCCATGGCGCGGTAACGGAGTCCGCCCGGCTCTGCTCGTGTAGATCGAGATGATCTGTGTGGCGCGACGCTGCCGATGATTTGCAGGACGTCATGGCCGTTCCATGCGCTTTCGCGGCCATGATCGGTGTATCAATCCATTGCCGGCGCGACTTCTCTTCGGCGATGCGTCTTGATGCCCTCGACCGGTTGTTCAAAATAGGAAATGTCGGACGCCTCCATGCGCCGGAAAATTTTGATCGCCTGCCCCGGGTAGCATAACCTTGATTGGCGTCGATGCAGATCATCGGCTTTGGACCGATCGTCGCGCGAATGCGCTTGACCATCTCCACGTCGCGCTCCTGATCCTCGCCGACTTTTATCTATCGTCTTCACACCTTCCGCGATGACCTTTGGACTTCCTTTTCGGCTTCGTTGAACCCGATGAGGCCAATGGAGTGCGCTAGGGGAATGCGCTTGCGGACCGGCCGCCGAGCAGTCGATATACCGGAAGCCCCCACCGCCGTCCGCCAGGTCATAGGCGGCCATTTCGACCGCCGCCTTGGCGTAAGGGTAGCCCTTGATTATCCGATCCATGCGCTCGTGCAGCTCGACGAATGACCGGAGGAGCCTTTGACGGCGTGCGCAAGGGAGTCCTTGATCACGCAAGTAAAGGTGCTGCGGCTTTCGCCGTAGTAGCGTCCAAACTTCCGGACCAGTTTTTCAATACCTTGGCTTCCCCAGCCGGTTTGACCAACGGCGTCCGTTATTTCGACGAGCAGCCGTCGGCAGATAGTTTCGGTCCGTCCTGCGTCCCGATGCGGACGGCGGGCGGCACCGCCACTGCAATCAGTTGATGCGCCTGATTGGGGAATCGGTCACGTATACTCGGTTCGGTTGAGATCAATTATCTGAGTCCAGAATCTGGGATGGTTGATTAAACGTTGAGTTTCCAAGCGATAATAATAGGTTATGGGCAGATGTCGGTCTAGGCGCGCGCTCCGGACATCAATTTTGCCGGTCGATTCGGCATGTTTTCCCCGCTATTTTCGGCGCCGTAAAGCGTTGTCGCGGTCGGCACGTGTCGCGATTGAGCCCGGTGCGCTCCCAGCGCCGCGGCAGCAACTTGCGCGCGGCGCGGCGGATTTCGGCCTCGTCAACGCCGCGCACCTCGTCGTCGCGAGTAACGCGACGCCGTCGACCCACGTTTCCGCGATCGAGGCCGACGAGGAGAAAATACCAGCGCTCGCAGCGGGTCATAGAACAGGCGTCGACTCGGATGGTCGAGATCAAACAGGATGAAGTCGGCCTTCTTGCCGGCTTCGAGCGAGCCGATCTCGTCGTCCCACATCAATGCCTTTGCGCCTTCGATGGTCGCCGCGCGCAGAGCCTGGCGTGCCAGGAAGACATCGGGCTTTATCCGCGCATCCTTAAACATCCCGGCGACCAAAAGCATCTGCCGCATAAGGTTGAGATTGCCTGCGGCCGCGACTCATCGGTACCGAGACCGACGGTCACTCCGGCCGCCACCATTTCGGGATACTTGCCGATCGCCGTCGCGCCTTTGCCGAGCTTGAAAGACGAGCAAGGGCAAAATGCCACCTTGACGCCGCGTTGTGCGAGCAGCGCGACCTCGTTATCCTCAACCGCGACGCAATGGGCAATAACCAGGTTGCTGCCAAATCCACCGGCCTTGTCAATTCGGGTGAGTGGCCAGCAGCCGTATTTTGTCTCGCAGACCTTCGCCTCCTCGATTGATGTCGCGAGATGATAGGTCGCGCCGACGCCAAGTCGCTCAGCGAGGCTGCGCGCGCCGACGTGCAAGGCCAGAGTGCAAGGTTCCTTGCCCTCAATATTGACCCAGCAGCGTACGCGCCCATCGAGGGCGCCGTTGTATTTGCGTACGCAAGATTCGAGTTCTTTCAGTGCCGCCTCGGTGCTCGGGAAAAAATGATGGTGCATCATTTCGTCCGTCCAGCCGCGCGGGATTTCGGCCGGCGGGTTGTCCGCGGCATGACGGCCGGTGACACCACGGATGGCGGGTTTTCTCCATGGCGCGGACGATGATCGCGGGGTCATATTGCGAACCCATATCGAGAAAGCAGGTTGTGCCGGCGCGCAGCATCTCGGTGATACCGAGCAGCGCCCCACAATATTCATCCTCCTCGGTGATGGCGCGTAGAAAGGCTTGGCCCAATGGAAAACCCAGGCGCGGGTATTGAGGTTGTCGGGAAAGACCGCGCGTGCCAGCTTTCGGAAGATGCACATGACTATCGATAAACCCAGGGCAAATGGCATTCATCCCGTCCTCAATTACCTGGGTCGAACTTTTTGCCGTTATGCCGCTGATGGATTTCGACCGCCGGGTCAATGTCGGCTATACGATCGTCATCGATCACCACGCTTGCGTCGCGAAGAATCGTATCCTTAGTGTGACAAGAAACGCGACATTGAGGTTATCGATGAGGGTACGCATGGAGAAAGCTACACGCGCTGTGTCAGCCGCAAGGGAACCGCAGAAGTTCCGAGCGCCGCTATTTCATGTTCGCAGCGCTCGGCCGTTTCGCTAAACGTCAGTTCGTCTTCGTGTCCGCGCGCATCACGATATCGTTCGTGAAATATTCGCTCAACGGCAAGATAGTTTCGATCATCTTCGCCTCTTTGAGATTGTCGAGTGCGTCCTGAGCCGGACCGTCTGCGGTGAAGCCCATCCGGCTTTCCGTGATAGTCGGGTAGACCTTCCACCACGGCCTTGATTTGCTCCGCAACGACTTCGGGTGAGAGCGAAGCCTTCCAATATTTCAACATACTCTTTGCCGCTTCGAGCGGGTCTTTGCGGGCGAATTCCATGCCCCTATTCGTTGCCCGCACGAACTTTGCCAACATGGCCGGATCTTTCGCGATGACTTCGTTGCTGGCAACCAGGGCGCCGCCCGGAATCACCAGGCCGAACTTAGTCTCGTCCATTTGGACGAAATTCCGGCCATATTCGGAAAGGACGATCGGCAGATCGTTAGTGCGATAAAGCGCGATCGCATCCACTTGCTTGCCGACGAAAGCTTGCACCTGTGCACCGAGTGCTAGATTGACGTGGATGATTTTCGAGCAGTCGGTATTGTTCTTTCGGCACAGGATCGGCATGAAAAACGTGCCGGCATCACCGGCTGCGCCTGCGATGCGCTTGCCTTCCATATCCTTTGGCGTGTGGATCGGATTATCCGGCGACGATATCAGCACCACAGGCGCGGCCACGCTGTAGGAGGCGATGATTTTCGCCGATACGCCTTTGGATTTGGCTTGCATCAAGCTTGCCGCAGGCATCCAGGAAATCTGGCTTTCGCCCTTGGCGAGCGAGGCAAAGGCCGCCGGCACGCCCGCGCCTTCATTGAGTTTCACATCGAGGCCTTCCTCGGCGAAATAGCCTTTGTCGAGCGCAGCGAACAGCGGGCCATATTCGCCCTTGAACTTCCAACTAAAGCGCAGCGAAACCTGCTGCTTGGCGCCCGGCGTCGGGTCCGCCGCCCGCGCCGCGGGTGAGGCCGCCGCGATGACAAAAGCACCGACGATGATAATAATTGCGGCCCACAATTGCCGCTTGATGAGTGCGTGCATTGTTATCACCTCCATTTTTATCCCAGTGGACCCTCAGTCTAGCCGCGGTGATCTTTGATCACAACTGATTTGCTAATTCGCCCCGCCCGTGGCCACTGGGCGGCGATAGGCCATTCAATTCTCGTGGAGATTCCAGGCGGAGCGGCATGAAAAATGGGCGGTTCTTGTCCTCGATGGGCCATAGCGCCAAGTGGCCGAAAACCGTGGAAAAACTGCGGGCGCAGCGCAACGGTATAGTCCCCGGCCGTTTGGCGCGCATGATGTGCAATTGGCGGCGCCAGACCCTTGCCCGGTCGTCAATCAGGCTGCTCAGAGTTTGGGCATCCGAAACCGGGCGCTACACGTGGCGGAATACATCATTCATTCTCGGCGAACAATCACCGCGTGCATTTTGTCGTCGCCCCCACCGCGTAGCGCTTGATCTTTTGCAAATCCGGCTCGATGCCCATGCCGGCCGCTTCGGGGACCTCTATCGGGCCGGCCCGAAACTGCATTGGTCCCACAAGCAGGTCGTCGGTGTAATAAATGCCTGACACTTGACCATGCTGATATTCGGACGGTGTTGATATCGGGACAACACAGGGCATTTTGATGCACTGCGCGGCGGCGGCCAGCTGCAGATTGGCGAGATTGCCGATTTCTGTTTCGATTGATCCGTTGACATTGCTGATCAGACCGGCGGCGCGCACCACGGCCGCCACTTCCATAGCCCGGTATAAGTCCGCCCGGCTTTGTTGTAGATATCTAGACGATCTGCGCCGCGCGTCGCTCGATGATCTGCAATACGTCGTGACCGTTCCACGCGCTCTCGTCGGCCATCACCGGGGCGTCGATCGCGCGCGCGACTTGCGCAAGGTGCTCGATGCCTTCGACCGGTTGTTCGAAATACGCGATGTCGCAGGATTTGATCTTTCGAAAAGTCCGGATCGCCTCGGCAGCGGTGGCATAACCCTGATTTGCATCAATACAAATTGTTGCCTGTCCGCCGACAACGGCTCGGATACGCTTGACCATCTCGACGTCGCGCGCGGTATCGGTGCCGACTTTGATTTTGATGGCTTTAATGCCTTCTTGAATGACCTGGGCAACCTCGCGCTCGGCTTCCTCAATTGGGATCAAGCCGATTGAATGAGCGACCGGGATTGTGTTGCGTACCGCGCCACCGAGCAGCCGATAAACGGGCAGGTTTGATTGGCGCGCGGCAAGATCGTATGCGGCCATGTCCAAGGCGGCCTTGGCGTAAGGATAGCCCTTGATGGCGCGGTCCATGCGCTCGTGCAGCTCGACGATATTGCCGGGAAGTGAGCCCAGGATGGCAGGCGCCAGATAGTCCTTGATTACGCTAGAGACGATGCTGCAGCTTTCGCCAAAGTAGCGGCCAAACTCGCCGGCCCAGTCTTTCAAAGCTGTCGCTTCGCCCCAGCCGCTTCGCCCGCTCGAATCCGTCATCTTCACGATCAGATAGGGCCGATCGGTTGGTCGCACCCGTCCACCTATGCTCGCGCCGACGTGGCAGCGCGACGGAGATCAATTCGATAAGTTCTATGGTGGCGTCGGTCACGACTGTCGTCCTCAACTGAATTTTGATGCCGTCTTGGCTTTCTGCATGATGTCCCACACCCGCATGGCGGTGGCGGGCATATCGATATGGCGAACGCCGTAATCCGACAGCGCGTCAACGATCGCATTGATTACTGCCGGCGGCGCGCCCTGGGTGCCGGATTCACCCGCACCTTTGGCACCAAGCGGATTGGCCGATGAGGGGTATTCCATCATCGCCAGCCGCAAATACGGTACATGTTCCGCGCGGGGCATTGCGTAATCCTGAAAAGACCCAGTCAACAGCTGGCCCTCGGAATCGTAGATGACCTCTTCGCACAGCGCCTGGCCCAGACCTTGCCCACGCCGCCTTCAAGCTGGCCGGCGACGATCTTTGGATTAATTGCGACCCCGACATCCTGGACCAGTAAATAATCGACGACCGTTACCTGGCCGGTCACCGGGTCGATCTCGACCTCGCAGATATGGCAGCCGCTGGGAAAGGTGTAGTTCGGCGGGTCGAAACGGCGTCTCACTTTCAGGCCGCTGTCGTCGGCCGCCGTCATAGTCTGCGGATCGTGTGCCGCCGCCGCGATATTCGCCCAGGTCGCGGTGGTGCGGGCACTACCTTGTGCGCGGGAAAATGCCGTCGGTGACTTTGATGCGTTCGGGCGCCGTCTGCAGCATACGCGCCGCGATTTTCTTCGCATTGGCAAAAATCTCGTAGCAGGCGAGCCGCACGGCCGCGCCACCAACAGTAATGGACCTCGAAGCTCCGGTACCGTTGCCGGTCGGAATGATATCGGTGTCACCCTGGATCACATCGACGTCGTCAATCGCGAGACCAAGATCGGCCGCGACGATTTGAGCATAAGTGGTCTCGTGACCTTGGCCGTTCGACATGGTTCCGATCAATAGCGTCGCCCGACCATCCGGATGCACTTCGACGGTCGCTTCCTCGCTAGTCCCCAATCCATGAGCCTCTATGACAAAAGCCATCCCGATGCCACGCAACTTGCCGCGTTGCTTGGCTTCACGACGGCGGTCGACGAAGCGATCCCATTGCGAAAGTTTCACCGCTTTTTCTAGGCTTTCGATGAAGTTTTCTGAATCTCATTTTCGTCCCGAACGCATTGGTAAAAGGCATGTCGGAGACGGGTATCAGATTGCGCCGTCTAATCTCCGCAGGATCGAGATTTGAACTCGCGTGACGCGCAATCGACCAAGCGTTCGAGGATGTACATCACTTCCGGCCCTCCAGCGCCGCGGTAGGTACCGACTGGCGTCGAATTTGTCAGGACCGCTCGCACGTCGAGACAGACGGCGGAAATCGCGTAAGCGCCCTGCAACGCCCGCCCGCCGACGGTGGGAGGAACGACGCCGCGTGGCGACAAATAAGCGCCAAGATTGACCACGATCGAAACTCTAAGGCCGATGAATTTGGCATTCTCATCAAGCGCAAGCGCCGCCTTAACCACTTGGTCGCGTCCATGCGCGTCGCTTATCATCATTTCGCTACGGGTCGCTATCCACTTGACCGGATGTCCGACGCGTTCGGCGGCGAGCATCACCAGAACGTGTTCTGGATAAACATGGTTTTTGGCGCCGAACCCGCCTCCGACATCGCGCGTCAAGACCCGGATACGGTCGGCCGGTATATTGAGGATGGCGCGTGCGATGTCGCGCTTGAGCAGATGCGGCTTGCCTGTTGCGGCATGCAGGACATAGCGCTGGGTGCCGGCCTCGAATATACCAATGCAGCCGCGAGGCTCCATCGGATCTGCCGCTAACCGGTTATTCCGAAGTTCGATTTCAGTGATGTGGCTGGCGCAGGCGAAAGCTGCATCGACGGCGGCGCGATCGCCTCGTTCGAAGGGAAAGTAGACGTTGTTGGGAAATTCGGGCCACAGGACCGGTGCACCATCGGCAACGGCCTCATCCGCTGCGGTTACCGAAGGCAAAGCCTCGTAGTCGACGCGTACCAGTTCGGCCGCTGCCATCGCCGCTTGAAGGTTTTTGCCCACCACGAACGCGATGGGCTCGCCGACATAGCGCACGACATCGCGCGCCAGGATGCGTTGACTAGCGAGATCAAGCCGTTTGTCATTGATGCCTTCAGGATCGGCTGGCACAGGCGGCCGCAGTTCCCAGGGAATGCCGCCGAGGCACGCGATTGCTGGATCTGCCGCAGTTAAAACGAGCATTGCGCCAGGCGATGCGATCGCTGCTGCGCTATCGATGGCCAGAATACGCGCATGCGCGTGCGAAGAGCGCAAACCGCGCCATAGGCCATTCCGTCAAACCGGACATCCGCAATATAGCAGCCGTGACCGGTCAACAACCTCGGGTCTTCTTTGCGAACAATAGGGCTTCCGACCGCGTGCATTTTATTGCGTGCAACTTGTATTGGACTTCATGGATCGCACTGTCATGGACTGAGCATAGGGCGCATTTATCGCGGCTACCGGTCAGTCTTTGGTGAGAATGCCGGTGGCTTCGAAATAGCCACGAATTTGTTCGACGTAACCGATAAACGACGGGCTAGATCGAATCGCGGCGGATCGCGGCCGCGGTAGCTTGATTTCAAGGTCAAGTTGAATGCGGCCAGGCCGGGACGACATCACCAGCACCCGGTCGGAGAGGAATACCGCTTCATCGATGCTGTGGGTGATGAACACGACGGTGTTGCTCAGCGTAAGCCAAAGACGCTGTAGGTCGGTGTTCATTTGCTCGCGGGTCAACGCGTCGAGAGCGCCGAACTGGTTCGTCCATCATCAGGAGGCCGGGGGACTGAACCAGGGCGCGGCAGATTGCCGCACGCTGGCGCATTCCGCCGGAGAGTTCGTCCGGATAGCGCGATTTATAGCCGGCAAGCCTTCGACTTGCGTGTAAGAAGGACCTTCGCCTTCTCCAAATAAGATGCGCGACCCCAACGTTTGATTTCGATAGGCAGCAGCACATT
>CAWCSY010000007.1:0-15556 GCA_963798355.1 uncultured Microthrixaceae bacterium
GGTCGATGTGCTCGAGCAGTCGCAGCCAGGTGGTCTGGGCCACGTCCGCCGCATCGCTCTCCCTGAGCTTGTACTCGCCGGTTATCGACCAGATGAGCCGCGCATATTGATCAACCAGGCGCTCCCAGGCCTGCAGGTCACCGTCAGCGGCCAGCCGTACCAGCCGCGCAATATCGGGGACCTCCAGGTTGTCCGCTGCCCTCGTCCTCATTTTTCAAACCCCTCCTATAGAGCAACGCCCCAGCTATCACTCTACTTACATAAAGTAACAGATTATCAACAATGAGTGTTGTCAAGACTTTCGGATAAATAGTCACGAAGTTGTCCTCGCAGCTCGGGCCACCGTCCGCGGATCCGGTGGATCCCGTGGCGGAAAGTGTCATTAGTAGGCCCCCGACCCCCGCACGAGCACGGAGATCGTCTTCCACATGATCTGCATGGGCGGTCGCCTGGTTCGACCGACAAGGCATCACCATCGAGCGGATCCTGACCGACAACGGCAACGGCTACCGCAGCCTCGACTGGCGTGATCTCTGCGCCGAGCTCGGCATCAAGCACTCCCGCACCAAGCCCTACCACCCGGCCACCAACGGCAAAGTCGAACGGTTCAACCGCACCCTGGCCGACGAGTGGGCCTACGCACGACTCTGGAAATCAGAAGCCAGCCGCGCCCGAGCCCTTGACCGGTTCCTGCATCGCTACAACCATCACCGACACCACACCGCCATAGGCGGCCCACCCGCCAGCCGAGTCACCAACCTGGCAGGGCACTACACCTAGCGGTGCGGGCGGCGAGTGCCAGGAAGAACAGCATTAGGTCAGCGGTTCGCGAGAGCGGGCCTCGAGCAGCAGGCCACCGTGGCCGTCGAAGGCCAGCGCGGCCTCTCCGTCGACGAGCCGGCGGATCGGCTCACCGACCAGCTCGGCGCGCCAGCCGGTGGAGAGACGGGCCCCGGCGTCCTTGCGCAGCAGCGCTTCGATGTCGCCCCGGGTGCCCAGGAGCGTCGTGTCGATCTCGAGGTTGCGGCTCAGCTGGCTGACCCAGGCCGACACGAGCGCGACGGCCGGGCGCAGCTCACGGTCGAGCTCGCGGGACTCGATCTCCTCGACTCGGCGCCGACGGCCGGGCCAGGCCCTCCTTCACCGCGGCGATGACGGCCTCGGCCTGGTTGCCCCGCAGATGGCGGTCGTCGAGGCCGCGGATCTTGCGGAGGTCGCCCGTCGACGTCGGCTGGCGCTGGGCCACGCCGACGAGCGCCAGGTCGGGCAGCACCCGGCGAACCGGCTGGTCGACCTCGGCGGCTCGGCGCTCCCGCCACCCGGCCACCGACTGGGCGACCCGACGGGCCGGACCGCGGAGCTGGCGGATCTCCTTGACCCGCCGCCACGCTTCTTCCGGATCGCGTGCGCCGCGATCGCGGACCCGTGCGTCCTCGCACTCGGCCTCGGCCCACACGAGGCGGCCGCGGCCCCCCAGGTCGGCGACGAGCTTGTCGTAGACGTCGAGCAGGTGCTCGACATCGCCGGCCGCGTAGGTGAGCTGGCCATCGTTCAGCGGACGGGCCAGCCAGTCGGTCAGCCGGTCACCCTTGCCGACGCGGACGCCGAGGATCTTCTCGTAGAGGCTGGCCAGCGACGGCATCGACATGCCGACGAACCCCGCCGCGATCTGGGTGTCGAACAGCGTGGTCGGGCGGGTGCCGCAGGCCAGGTCGAGCACCTCGAGGTCCTGGTCGGACGCGTGCAGAACGGCGACGCCCGGGCCTTCGAGGATCTCCGCGAACGGCGCGATGTCGACGGCCAGCGGGTCGATCAGTGCCAACCCGCCCCGCCACGCCACCTGCACGAGGGCGAGCTTCGGGAAGTACGTGTGCTCGCGATGGAACTCGGTGTCGACCGCGTAGGCCGGCTGGTCCCTCAGCGCATCGATGACCGCGTCGAACCCTGCCGTGGTGTCGACCAGCTGGTGGCTCACCGAGACGTCAACCCGGCGCTCCGCCCGTGACGACCGGGCGGCCCGAGTCGATCCAGGCCATGGTGCCCCCGGCGATGTTGGTGGCCTCGATGTCCTGGGTGACCAACCACTCCGAGGCCCGCATGCTGCGCGCCCCGCTCCTGCAGATCACGTACACCGGTCCACCGGTGGGGATCTCGGCCACCCGCTCCTGCACGTCGCCGAGCGGGATCAGGATGGCACCCGGGACGTGGGCATCCTCGTATTCGTCGGGCTGACGCACGTCGACGATGGTGGCACCGGCGGCGTGCAGCTCGGCGAGGGCCTCGACATCGATCTCGGGAACGCTCAAAGGGATCCTCTCGGGTGGCGCCGCGTCCGCGGGGCTCGTGCGCGTGTGCGGGTGAGCGTAGCGGTGGAGGTCGGCGGGCCGGTCCACGTCCGCCAGCCGGTCAGGATCGATCCCGCCGACCTCCACGATCCGGACCCTCTCGAGCGCCCGGCGCGGCGCGCGCTCGCCGGCGGCGAAGGCCGCGGCCAGCTGGGGTCGCAGGCGCCGCCGGTAGGCCGCTGTGAGGATCTGCCGGCGACCGTCGAGCACGGGGACCGCGCCCTCCGCGTCGGGGTGCGCGGCCAGCGCCGCGACGACGGTGGCCAGGGTCTCAGCATCGATCGTCGGCATGTCGCACGCCACCACCATGACGATGTCACCGGAACCGTCAGCCGGATGGGAAGCAACGCCTCCGAGACCGAGACCGAGACCGAGACCGAGGGCGGTGACGATGGCGCCGAGCGGTCCCTCCCCCGGGTGGTCGTCGGGGTGCACCTCCAGGCCGAGTGCCTCGAGCCGTTCGCGATCACCGCCGACGGCCACGACCCGGTCTGCACCGGCCGTCCGAAGCGCATCCGCCGCGATCAGCGCGAGGGGGCGGCCGCCCACCTCGACCAACGCCTTGTCCGTGCCCATCCGGCTCGATCGGCCGCCGGTCAGCACGACACCTGTGAACATCGCGGTCGCTGATGTCAGTGGCATCAGCGGATCAGCCGCCGTAGTTCATGCGGGTGTCCTCCATGCGGAGCACCCGCGTGTCCTCGTCCTTCTGGAAGCCGCAGGCCACGACCTCACCGATGAAGAACGTGTGCTCCCCCAGGTCCACGGACCGGCGGACCTCGCAGTCGAACCACGCGGGGGCCTGGTCGAGGATCGGCGCGCCCGTCACCTCGGCGTGGAACGCGAAACCGTTGGCCGTACCCCGAGAGCCGTCGGCATCGAGCTCGACCTCGACCGGTTTGGTGAACTTGCGGACGATGGCCCGATCTTCACGGTCGATCGTGCCCAGGCTGAAGACCCCGCACTCGACCACGAGCGCGTGCGTCACGGCGGGCTTCTCGATGCCGATGCCGATCAGCTTCGGCTCGAATGCCACCTGCGTCGCCCAGTTGGCGACCATCAGGTTTCGGCGGTCACCGGCACGGCTGCCCACCAGGTAGAGCCCGTAGGGCATGGTCCACAGCGCCCGCCGACGCATGCGGTCGTACTCGTCGCGCTGTTCGTCGGTCTCGATGCCGGCCGGGAAGGGGCCGATCGGGCCGGAGCCCCCAGGAGATGCCATGGCCGGATCGTAGAGGTACCGCCGGCGGACACGCACCGGTACGCCACCGTCGGCCGGTCGGCTACCAGCCGGCGCCGGTCGCCTCGAACTCGTCGAGGCGGGCCTTGATCAGCCGCTCGAGCAGGGCAACCGGGAGGTCGCGGTCGTACGGGAGCTTGATGAAGCCCTCGCCCGCCTCGTAGCCCGCAGCGTCGACTGCCTCGCGTTGCGACTCGAAGAGCCGAGTCGGGAACCGCAGCGAGCAGTGCTGCTTGTAGGACTGGAGCATCAAGAGTCGCGTCCCGTCCTGCACGAACGCGGGATTGTTCCAGTGGAGCACCTCCTCGGCCTTCGGCAGCCCCTTCCGACACAGCAGCCGCAGCTTCGAGAGATGGGGAACAGCGACATCTGGGAGCTGGGCGTAGTAGTCGTCGAGGTCGGCGCGCTTCGGGGACGGCATCGCCGGATTCTAGTGCTGTGTCGGTCGCTGCCCCGTGGTGGGTCCGCGGATCAGAGGTCGGTCGGGGGCCACGCGGGGTCGAGCTGCTGGAGGAAGACGGCGCAGCGCTCCTGCTCGTCGGTCTCGCCGATCTCGGCAGCGGCTTCGCGGAGGCCCTCGACGGCGCGCAGGAAGCCCTGGTTCTCGGGGTGGCTCCAACGGACATACCCGCTTCCCCGCCAGCCGCTGGCCCGCAGGCGGTCGAGGCCGCGGTGGTAGCCGACGCGGAACGCGGCGTAGCGCTCGATCGGGTCCCGGCCGAGCTGACCGAGCCGGGCCCAGGCATCGAGGTAGCGGGGGTTGTCGGCCACGATCTGCGCGACGGCAGCCCGCTGCTCTTCGGCCGGGAGGTTCAGCGCGGCCTCGAGCTGATGGCGCAGTGCGGCGGGCTCGGGGTCGATGACGGTCTCCGGCGGTCCGGAGGTCGACAGGTTGACGGGTCGCTGATCAGACATGGCCCGGACTGTAGGTCAGGCCGGCTCGAGCCTGGTCAGGCCCGGGCCACCGCTCGCCGGACGAACGCGGCGAAGTCGGCGGGGTGGCTCGACTGGCAGGCATGGCCACTGCCCTGGACCACGACGAGCTCACCCTGGGGTGCGCCCTCGGCCAGTCGCCGGGCCGCCTCCTGGTGGTACGGCTTCGACTCGGTGCCGTAGCCGGCCAGCACCGGCACCGTCACGCGCGCCGGCTCGTAGGGGGCGACGCCCCGGATGGTGGCCAGGTCGGCCAGAAGCGCCGGTCCCTCTGACCGTCGCTCACGGCGGGTGCGCTCGGGCAACCGCTCCCACACCTGGTCGCCGACCATGCCGCGCATGAAGCGTTCGGCTGCGTCCTCGGGGCTGCCGTCACGGCTCACCTCCACGGCGGAGCTGCCGGCCGAGGTCTTCGGCCACCAGTCGAGCCAGGCCATCGGCGACTCGAAGGCGGCTACCGACCGAACCAGGTCAGGGCGACGGACCGATGCCGCCAGCGCGATGACCCCGGCCAGGCTGTGGCCCACCACGACCGCGGGTTCACGGCTCATCACCGCGAACAGGTCGTCGACCTGCTCGTCGATCGAGAGGCACAGCCCGGCGCCTACCGAGCGGCCGTAGCCCCGCCGGTCGTAGCGGACGATCTCGAGGTCGGGAATCCGTCGGGTCACCTTCAGGAACGACGCGGCACGATCCATCGAACCGTGCACCATGACCACGCGAGCAGCGGTCGATGCTGACGACCCAGCGACGTGGTGGCGATAGACGGCCAGCCCGTCGATGACCTCGTCGACGATGGCGGCCGACGAGCGCGCCGCTTCGGTCACGGCACGCGCATGAGGCGCAACGTGTCGGTGGCCTTGCCGTGGTGCTCGGGCGAGCCAGCCAGCACGGCCACCAGGTCTCCGCTGCGGACCTCGCCCCGGGTGCGGGCCAGCTCGAGAGCCCGGCTGATCATCTGCTCGATCGGCAGCGCCTCGATCGGGAAGGCCCGGGCGCCCCAGCTCATGCTGAGCTGGCGCACCGTCCGCTCGTCGGGGCTGAAGGCCAGGATGCGGGCCTCGGGCCGGAAGCGGGCGATCGATCGGACGGTGAAGCCGGTGCTGGTGAGGCAGATGATGGCGTCGGCGTTGGTCTCGAGCGCAGCGCGCCAGCCGGCCATGCTCATGGCGTCGGTGATGGCGTCGTCGGAGTCGGTGATCGACGTCATGTGCGTCTGGGACAGGTCACGGGCCCAGCCGCTGTAGTCGAACAGCGTGTCGGCCCGAGCGGCGATCCGCGACATGGTGGCCACCGCGTTGACCGGATCGGCACCCATCGCGGTCTCGCCCGAGAGCATCAGCGCGGACGAGCCGTCGAACACCGCGTTGGCGACATCGGAGGCCTCGGCCCGGGTGGGCGTCGGTGCGTGCACCATCGACTCGAGCATCTGGGTGGCGGTGATGGTCGGCCGACCCAACGAGATGCACTTCTGGATGATGGCCTTCTGGAGGTGCGGCAGCTCCTCGATCGGGAACTCCATGCCCAGGTCGCCTCGCGCCACCATGACGGCGCCCGACGCCTCGACGATGCCCTCGAAGTTGTCGACCGCGGCCCGGGTCTCGATCTTGGCCACCACGATCGGTCCGCGCGGATGGGGCTCGACGCCGACACGGCGCACGTCGTGGGCGGACCGGACGAACGAGACGGCCACCATGTCGACCCCGACATCGATGAAGGCGTCGAGCATGACGAGGTCGGTCGGTGTAGGGGTCGGGATGCGCAGCCGGTCGGACGGGATGTGGACGCCGGGACGGCCGGTGACCACACCGCCGTGGATGACCCGCACCTCGAGTGCGTCACCGGTGTTGCCGATCACCTCGACGACCACCGCGCCGTCGCCGAAGCCAAGGGTGTCGCCGTGGTGGATGTCGTTGAGCAGCTCGAGATAGTCGACCTGCACGACGTCCTTCGTGCTCGGGTCCGTGCCCGGCACCATCCGCAGCACCGCACTCTCGGCGAGCAGCACGCCATCATCGGGGAAGTGCCCGGCGCGGACCTTGGGCCCGGGGAGGTCGACGAGGATGCCGACCTCACGGTCGAGGGCGGCGCTGGCGGCCCGGATGCGGCGGTAGCGCTCGAGCGCGACGTCGAGCCCGTCGTGGGCCAATCCGATGCGGGCGACGTCCATGCCAGCCGCGATCATGTCCTTGAGCGTCGCCTCCGAATCAGAAGCGGGTCCGATGGTGGCGACGATCTTCGTGCGGCGAGCCATGCCGACACGGTACCTGCCCCGACCATGGCCTCCGGCGAGGGTTCGGGGCGACAGCGACCGGTACGCTCCCCCGCCGTGCAGCTGCTCCTGATCCGCCATGCCCTGCCCGTGCGCCTCGAGCTGGTGGAGGGTCCGGCCGACCCGGAGCTCTCGGAGGCCGGCGTCGAGCAGGCCGCACGACTTGCATCGTGGCTGGCCGACGAGCACATCGACGCGCTCGTACACGAGCCCACTCGTGCGGGCGGTCCAGACCGGTGCACCGTTCGCCGGGCTCAGCGGACTCGAGCCCACCGTCGTCGACGGCCTGGCGGAGTGGGATCGTGCATCGAGCGCGTACATCCCGATCGAGGAGCTGCGGGCGGCCGACGATGAGATGTGGCAACGCTTGTCGAGAGGGCGCCACGACGACCTGGCCGAGCTGGGCATCGATCCGGTGGCGTTTCGCGACCGCGTCGTGACCACGATCGACGGGCTGGCCGAGGCGCACAAGGGCGAGCGCATCGCGGTGGTGTGCCACGGCGGCGTCATCAACACCTACATCGCCACGGTGCTCGGTCTCGACCGGATGCTGTTCTTCTCGCCGGACTACACGAGCATCAGCCGGGTCCTGATCGGGGCCGGCGTGCGCTCGATCGGCACGCTGAACGAGACCCCGCACCTGCGATAGCCCCTCCCGGTACGAGCAACGAGGTGCCGAGCTACGAGCGGGGCACGTCCTTCCAGGGCAGGTCCTTGTCGACGCGGACGTCGCCGGGCAGGCCGAGCACGCGCTCGCCGAGGATGTTCTTCATGACCTCGGTGGTGCCGCCCTCGATCGAGTTGGCCCGCATGCGCAGGAACGCCTTCTGCTGGCAGTCCCATTCCATCGAGGCGCCCGGGACGGTCCATGTCGTAGCTCGTGTAGAGCATCCCCTCGGCGCCGAGCAGGTCGACCACGAAGCTGGTCACCCGCTTGTTGTGCTCGGCCGCCAGGATCTTGCTGACCGAGCCCTCGGGTCCTGGCGTGCCGACCGAGCGCAGCTGCGACGCTCGGATGTTGGTGAGCCGCAGCACCTCGGCCTCGATCCAGAGCTGGATGAGCTCGTCGCGCACGACCGGCCGGTGGTCGGCGCCGGCCCGCCAGACGCGGAGCGCCTCGCGGATCATGCCGCCCTCGCGCGGCGGGATGGCGCCGCCGATCGACACCCGCTCGTTCATCAGGGTGGTGAGCGCCACCCGCCAGCCCTCGCCGACGTCGCCCAGCCGCTCGGCATCGGGGATGCGAACGTCGGTCAAGAAGACCTCGTTGAACTCGGCCTCGCCCGGTCATCTGGCGCAGCGGGCGCACGTCGACCCCGGGGGCCTGCATGTCGACCACGAAGTAGGTCATGCCCTTGTGCTTGGGCAGGTCCGGGTTCGTGCGGGCGACGATCATCCCCCACCGCGACAGGTGGGCCAGGGTGGTCCAGACCTTCTGGCCGTTGACGATCCACTCGTCGCCGTCGCGCACGGCGGTGGTCGACAGCGACGCGACGTCGGAGCCGGCGCCGGGCTCGCTGAACATCTGGCACCAGATCTCCTCGCCGGTGAACAGCGGCCGCAGGTAGCGGGCCCGCTGGGCGTCGGTGCCGTGGGTCAGCACCGTGGGCGCGCCCATGCCGTGCCCGATCGGGTTGCGGGGCGCCGAGAGCGGTGCGCCTGTCCCGGGCGAGCCGCTCGTCGATGACGCGCTGCAGCCGGGGCTGAGGCCGAGGCCGCCGTTGCCCTCGGGGAAGTGCACCCAGGCCAGGCCGAGGTCGAACTGGGCGCCGAGGAACTCCCGGGCACTGGTGGTGGCCGGCGGGTGCTCGGCGAGCAGCTGCTCGCAACGGTCGAGGACGGCCTGTTCTTCGCTCATGACGAGCTCCCCCTGCGGATCGATCGGACGAGCTGTGTTGGTAGCACCGCTCGTCGCGGCCGACCAAAGGCCCGCGTGTCAGAGCGGTCGCGACCCAGCAGCTGGTGCGGGCCGGTGGTTCGGCCAGCACGGCCGTGGTGAGCGCCGTGATGTCGAAGCCGGGCAGCTGCTGGAGCATGGTCGGCCAGCCCGCTGCTCTCGAGCTGGTCGAGGGGGACGAGGCAGCCCGACTGCTCGTCGCCGGCAACGATCACGACGCCCCCCGACGCCTTGTGCGGTCCCGACTTGGCAGTGAGCACCTCGACCTCGGTGACGTCGCTCCAGTCGACGTCCCTCCTCGCGGCCGTCGGCCATCACGCGGTGCACCCCGAAGGCATCGATCCGCAGCTCGACGGTCTCGGACCGGACGATGCTCAGGCGCTTCTGATTGCGCAGCACGGCCATCACCACGAAGAGCGGGCCGAGCAGGAGGACGACCGCCAGCCACACGTTCATCCTTCGATCACCGGCCGGATCGTAGCCAGACCAGTTGTGTTCGGTCAGTTGAGGCGGGCGCGGAGGCGAGCGGCGTTGCGGCTGAGCTCCTCGCCGAGGCTGCCGCCGAGGCCGAGGGCGGCGTCGTCGTACTCCTGCGCGGCCTCGCCGAACCGGCCGGTGGCAGCCAGGCAGCCGGCGAGGTCGGCGCGGTCCTCGGGCGACGCGCCGGGCAGCAGCGTGCGCAGCCGGAGCACCCAGAGCAGCGACGTCCGGTCGCCGCTGGGAGATGAAGACGCTGCGGAGGTTGGCCAGCATGCGGGCCACGAGGATCTGCGAGGTGCCGACCGGGTCGAGGAAGCGGTCGTCGAACGGCGCGTCGGGCCGTGCAGCGCGCGGAAGATCGCGATCGCAACCCGTCGCGGTCGAGCGCGTCGCCGCCGACGAACGGATCGACGAAGACCGATCGGGGTCGACCTGGTCGCGCAGCAGGAAGTGCCCGGGCATGCCCACCCCGACGAGCGGCACGCCGAGGCGCCGCCCGACGACGATGGCCAGCACCGACAGCGTGATCGGGATGCCGAGTCGGCGGGTCACGACCTGGTCGAGGTACGAGTTGCGGGGGTCGTAGTAGTTGGCCGAGTTGCCGGCGGAAGCCGAGGTCGACGAAGAGGTGCGCGCACGAGGCCGTCGAGCGTCGGCGCGGCGCAGGTCGTCGGCCAGCGTCGTCGAGCCGCCCGAGCTCGACGGCCACGTCGAGATCGGGGTGGGCGTGCGCGGCGATCAGCAGCGCGGCCTCGTCGAGCGGGACGTCGGCGCCCGGACGCGGCGACGAGCTCGGCGAACTGCTCGCGTGACCTCCACGGGACGCAAACGGTACCTGGGCGATGGCTGCGCTACGGTCCCGAGCGATGTACCCGGGGACATTCGCGTCGACCACACCTGACAAGCCCGCGGTGATCATGGGCGCCTCCGGCGAGGTGATCACCTACGCCGAGCTCGACGCCGAGGCCAACCGCCTGTCGCAGCTGTTCCGGGCCGCCGGACTGCAGCCGGGCGACCACGTCGCGTTCTGCCTCGAGAACCACCCCCGCTTCCTGGCCGTCGCCTGGGGTGCGCACTACGCCGGGCCTCTACTACACGGCCATGAGCTCCCGTCTCACGGCCGAGGAGATCGACTACATCATCAACGACTGCGGGGCGCAGGCGTTCATCACGTCGCGCTACAAGGCCGACGTGGCCGCGGAGCTGGTCGACGCCATGCCGGCGGTGAAGGTCCGGCTGATGATCGACGGCCTGCATCGACGGCTTCGAGCCCTACGAGGACGCCATCGCCGGCTACCCAGCCGAGCCGCTGCCCGACCGCGTCGCCGGCCGCGACATGCTCTACTCCTCGGGCACGACCGGGCGGCCCAAGGGCGTGAAGACGCGCGGGCCGAGTCGAACCGGTCGACACGCCCACCGCGGTCACCGGGCTCGGCCAGCTGCTGTTCGGCTACACCGACGAGACCGTCTACCTGTCGCCCGCGCCGCTCTACCACGCCGCCCCGCTGCGCTTCACCATGGCGGTGCACCAGGTCGGCGGCACCGCCGTCGTCATGGAGCACTTCGATCCCGAGCAGGCCCTGGCGCTGATCGAGCGCTACCAGGTCACCCACAGCCAGTGGGTGCCGACGATGTTCATCCGCATGCTCAAGCTGCCCGAGGAGGTGCGGGCCCGCTACGACGTGTCGAGCCTCCAGGTGGCGATCCACGCCGCCGCGCCCTGCCCGGTGGCGGTGAAGGAGCAGATGATCGAGTGGTGGGGCCCGGTGATCCACGAGTACTACGCCGGCACCGAGGGCAACGGGTTCGTCTACTGCGAACTCCGAGGACTGGCTGGCGCACAAGGGCTCGGTCGGGCAAGACCCTGCTGGGCGAGATCCACATCGTCGACGACGACGGCAACGAGCTGCCCGTCGGCGAGGCGGGCACGATCTACTTCGGCGGGGGCGGCGAGTTCGAGTACCACAACGACCCCGACAAGACCGAGCGAGTCCCGCAACCCCCAGGGCTGGTCCACGCTCGGCGACATCGGCCGGCTCGACGAGGACGGCTTCCTGTACCTCACCGACCGCAAGGCGTACATGATCATCTCCGGCGGGGTGAACATCTACCCGCAGGAGGCCGAGAACATCCTGTCCATGCACCCGAAGGTGCTCGACGTCGCCGTGATCGGCGTGCCCAACGCGGACTTCGGCGAGGAGGTCAAGGCGGTCGTGCAGCCCGTCGACATGGCCGACGCCGGGCCCGACCTCGAGCGGGAGCTCATCGCCTACTGCCGCGAGCACCTGGCCGACGTGAAGTGCCCGCGCTCGGTCGACTTCGTCGACGAGCTGCCCCGCCACCCCACCGGCAAGCTCTACAAGCGCCTGCTGCGCGACCAGTACTGGGCCGGCCACGAGTCGAAGCTCATCTGAACGCCGGTCGATCCGCCGTGACGCTTCACCTTCCTCGACCACGTCGGGCCGATCGCGTTCGCCCATCGGGGCGGCGCCGGCGACTGGCCGGAGAACACGCTGCCCGCCTTCGAGGGGGCGGTGGCCCTCGGCTACCGCTACGTCGAGACCGACGTGCACGTCACCGCCGACGGCGTGCTGTGCGCCTTCCACGACGAGCGGCTCGACCGGGTCACCGACCGCACCGGGCTGATCCGCGACCAGACCTGGGCCGAGGTGAGCCAGGCCCGGGTCGACGGCCTCGAACCGATCCCGCTGCTCGAGGACCTGCTGACGACCTGGCCCGAGATCCGCATCAACATCGACCCCAAGCACGACTCGGCGGTCGAGGCGCTGGCGGCCACGCTTCGCCGCGCCGACGCGGTCGAGCGGGTCTGCATCGGGTCGTTCTCCGACGCCCGCATCGCCCGGCTGCGGGAGCTGCTCGGCCCCGCCCTGTGCACTTCGTTCGGCCCGAAGGGCGATCGCCCGACTGCGGGCCGGCAGCTTCGGCGTGCCGACCGGCGAGCTCGGCGTCTGCCGTGCCTGCAGGTGCCGCCTGCGCACAAGGGCGTGCCGATCGTCGACGAGCGCTTCGCTGCGCACGGCCCACGATCGGCTGCTGCCGGTGCACGTCTGGACCATCGACGACGCCGGCCGAGATGCACCGGCTGCTCGACCTCGGCGTCGACGGCATCATGACCGACCGCCCGGCGGTGCTGAAGGACGTGCTCGTGTCCCGAGGGCTCTGGGACCAGTAGCCTGCGCCCCGGACGATCAGGTGTCGGGCAGGAGCACGTGCGGGTTGAGGATGCCGTGCGGGTCGAGCGCCGTCCTTGATCCGCGCGAAACGCCGTCGATCTCGGCCGGCGAGCGGTTGAGGTGCAGCCACGCGCGCTTGGCCGTGCCGATGCCGTGCTCCGCGCTGATGCTGCCGCCGCGCTCGGCCACCAGCGTGAGCACGGCCTCGTCGACGAGCGCGCCGACCTCGTCGCTCGGCCACGCCGGTGACGTTGACGTGGATGTTGCCGTCCGCCACGTGGCCGAACAGCCAGACCGACGCGCCCGGACGACGGCCTGCACCCGATCGGGGACCTCGGCCAAGAACGCGGGCCAGCTCGGCCTGGGGCAGCGTCACGTCGAGCTTGTGCGGGGGCCCCAGCGTGTTGATGGCCATCGTGTGGTCGCTCGCGGTAGCGACCACAGATCGGCCCGACCGGACGCGTCGTCGGCGACCGCGAGTCGCGCGACGGATCGAGCGCGCTGACGGCCTCGGCGAGCACCGCCACGCTGCTGGACGATCCGGGCTGCGACCCGGCTGCCAGGGACGCCACCTCGAGCAGCACCAGCACCGGCCAGCGCGACGCGAACGGCTGGCGTCGCTCGAACGCGTCGCACACGAGGTCGACGCCGGAGGCCATCACCAGCTCGGCGGCCTGCAGCTCGGGGACCGATCGGCGCAGGTCGGCCACCGACGCGACCGCATCGGCGACGTCGGTGAAGGCCAGCAGGGCGACGGCCACGTCGGTCGGGGCCGGCACCAGTCGCAGCCGCGCCGCGGTCACGACTGCCAGCGTGCCCTCGCTGCCGCACAGCAGCTGCGCGAGGTCGTAGCCCGTGTTGTCCTTCTCCAGCCCGCCGAGGTGCGACAGCGATCCGCCCGTCGGCGAGGACCGCCTCGACGCCCAGCAGCTGGCGCCGGGTGCCACCCCACCGCAGCAGGTGGACCCCGCCGGCGTTGGTGGCCACCGTGCCGCCGACGGTGGCCTGATCGCGGGCGGCCAGGTCGACCGGGTAGAGCAGGCCGTGTTCAGCGGCGGCGGCCTGGACGGCCGCGAGCGTCACTCCGGCCCCGGCGGTGACCTGGGCGGACAGGGGGTCGACCTCGCCGATCGTGTCGAGCCGTCCGAGCCCGAGCACGACCTCGCCGTGCAGCGGAACTCCCCCGCCCACCAGCCCGGTGTTTCCGCCCTGCGGCACGAGGGCCACCCGGGCCTCGTGGCACCATGCCAGCACGGCGGACACGTCATCGACCGTCCGGGGCCGCAGCAGCACCGGGGTCGAGCCCCGGAACCGACCCGTCCAGTCGATCTCGACCGAGGCCAGCAGATCGGGATCGCTCGACCACCGCGTCCGACCCGATCAGCCCCCGCAGCTCGTCGATGGCGGTGGCAGGCAGGCCGGATCTCGGGCTCGGGTTCGCCATTACGGTGACGCTATGGCCGACCGGGGACCGCTGACCACCCACTACGCCCCGACCGGCATGGTGTGCTCGGTCGACCACCTTGCGTCATCGGCGGGGATCGCCCTCCTCCGGGCCGGGGGCAGCGCAGTCGACGCGGCCATCGCGGCCAGCGCGGTCCTGGCCGTCACCACCCCCCACATGTGCGGCATGGGCGGAGACCTGTTCGCCCTCGTCCACTCGACCGTCGGACCACCGGCTGCGCTGAACGCCACCGGCCGGGCCGGGTCGGGCGCGGACCCCGATCGCCTGCTGGCCGAGGGTTGCACCGAGATGCCGTTCCACGACGACATCCGCAGCGCGCCGGTGCCGGGGTGCGTCGACGGCTGGCTCGCCCTGCACGAGCGCTTCGGACGCCTTCCGCTCGCGCGACGTGCTGGCGCCGGCCATCGGGCTACGCGCCGCGACGGCTTCCCGGTCGGGGCCTTCCTGGCGGCCATGCTCCCGTTCGTGACCGGTCGGCCCGGCGCCCAGGACTTCGAGGCCGACGGCCGCCGGCTGCGGGCCGGCCAGCGGTGCCGCAGACCGGGCGTGGCCCGGTCGCTCGACGCGATCGTCGAGCACGGGCGGGACGGGTTCTACCTCGGCGAGTTCGGTGACGGGCTGCTCGCGCTCGGCGCGGGCGAGTACTCCGACGACGACCTGGCGCGATCGCAGGCCGACTGGGTCGAGCCGCTCGGACGTCGGGTCTGGGACGCCGACGTGTGGACGATGCCGCCGAACTCGCAGGGCTACCTCACCCTCGCCGGCGGCGCTGATCGCCGAGGGCCTCGACCTGCCCGACCGATCCCGACGACCCGCGCTGGGCGCACCTGCTGGTCGAGAGCGCCCGCCAGGCCGGCGGCGATCGACCGGACCGCCTGCACGAGCACGCCGATGCCGACGACCTGCTCGACGCGACCGACCTCGGGACCCGTCGGGCGACGGATCGACGCCGACCGCACCAGCGAGCTCCGCCCGCCCACCGCGGACGGCGGCACCATCTACCTCTGCGCGGTCGACGGCGACCGCATGGGGGTGTCGCTCATCCAGTCGAACGCCAGCGGCTTCGGCACCCTCGTGTTCGAGCCGTCGACCGGCATCAACCTGCACAACCGCGGCATCGGCTTCACCCTCGAGCCCGGCCACCCTGCCCGCTACGGCCCCGGTCGTCGGCCGCCCCACACGCTGTCGCCTGCGCTGGTCACGCGGCCCGACGGCTCGCTGCGCGCCGTGCTCGGCTCCATGGGCGGCGACGCCCAGCCGCAGATCGTGCTGCAGCTGCTGGCCCGACTGCTGCAGGCCGGACAGACGCCGGCCCAGGCCGTCAGCACCCCGCGGTTCGTGCTCGCCAACCACGGCGGCGCCACCGGGTTCGACACCTGGCACGCACCTGGACCGGTCGGCGTCGACGTCGAGTCCGATGCTCCCGACGAGCTGGATCTCCGGACTGGCCGAGCGGGGCCAATCCGTGCATCGGGTCGAGCCGTCGAACCACGGCATGGGCCACGCCCACCTGATCGAGGTCGTCGACGACGGTCAGGCACTCGGCGGCGCCAGCGACCGCCGCGCCGGCCACGGTGCCGCCATCGGCTACTGAACGGTCAGGTCCCGAGGCCGGAGAGGCCGTCGCCGATGAACTTGGCGCCCAGCAGCGCCAGCACCACCATCATGATCACCGCGTTGTTGTCGGACATGAACCGCTTCAGTGAGGCCAGCGGTCCGGCCGAGGCCTG
>CAWCSY010000008.1:0-19156 GCA_963798355.1 uncultured Microthrixaceae bacterium
GCGCCCCAGACCGTCGAGCCGGAACCCGCTCCGGTGCAGCCGGAACCGGCGCCGGCCGAGCCCGTGGCCGCCACCCCCGGTCCCGAGGCCGCTGCCGATCCCACCCAACCGCAGTGGGACCCGGCCCGCAACGCCTACATCCAATGGGACCCCGACGGCCAGCGCTGGATGCAGTTCGACGACGCCACCCAGCAGTGGCGCGCCATCAGCTGATCACGAGCGCCCGGTCAGGTATCAGGAGCGATCGAGCACGCTGACCGACTTCAGCCGGCGCTCGAGGTGGTGCTCGAGCGCACGGGTGGCCAGGTGGTCGATCTCGAGGGTGGCGCCCGACTGGGGCTCCTGCAGCGCGGCGGCGAGCTGACCGCCGAGGATGCGCTGCAGCAGGTCGACCGCCTCGGGCGTGATCCGGGTGCCCCGCCGATCGTTCGCGCACAGCAGGCCACCCGACTCGAGATCGAACGCCACGAGCGGGCCCTCGCCCCCGCACTCGGCGCACCGGTCGAGGATCGGGTGGTAGCCCTCGAGCGACAGGAGCTTCCAGAAGAACGCGGGCACGACCACCGGGCTGTTGTCGGCATCGAGCGCCCGCAGCCCGCCGAGCAGCATCTGGTAGAGCCGGGGGTTGACCCCGCCCTCCTGCGACATCTGGTCGACCGCCTCGAGCATCGTCGAGGCCCGGGCGATGCGGTCGAAGTCCTCACGGATGGCCCGGAAGTGATCGATCGACTCGGTCTGGGTGACGATGTCGAGATCACGTCCCTCGTAGAGCTGCAGGGCGATGTGGCTCATGGGTTCGAGGTGCGACCCGAACTTGCTCTTGGTCTTGCGGACGCCCTTGGCCACCGCCCGGACCTTGCCGTGGCCGCGGGTGCACAGCACGACGATGCGGTCGGCCTCCCCCAGCTTGTAGGTGCGCAGCACGACGCCTTCGTCGCGGTACAGCACCTCAGCCGGACCTGTTGCTAGGTCTCATCGACCCCGCCGAAGCGACGTTCGCGGTCCTGGTACTCGCGCACCGCGTCGAAGAGGTGCTCTCGGCGGAAGTCAGGCCACAGGACGTCGGTGAAGACCAGTTCGCTGTAGGCGATCTCCCACAGCAGGAAGTTGGAGATGCGGTACTCACCTGAGGTGCGGATCATCAGGTCGGGGTCGGGCATCTCGGGGTCGTAGAGGTGACGGCGGATGGCCTTCTCATCGATCTTGTCGGCCGGGGTGCCCTCCTCGACCAGGGCCCGGACAGCGTCGACGATCTCGGCCCGCCCGCCGTAGTTGAAGGCGATGGTGAAGGTCATCGTGCGGTTGTTCTTGGTCAGCTCGACCGACGCGTCCTGGTGGCGGATCAGCCGCTTGGGCACCCGCCAGTCACGCCGACCGGCGAAGCGCATGCGCACTCCCCGCTCGTTCATCTCGTCGCGGCGCCGGGTGAGGATCGACTCGTTGAACCCCATCAGGTAGCGCACCTCGTCGGCGGGACGCTTCCAGTTCTCGGTCGAGAAGGCGTAGACCGTGAGCCACTTGATGCCGAGCTCGAGGGCCCCCTCGACCGTGTCGAACAGCGCCTCTTCACCGGCCGCGTGACCCTCGGTGCGCTTGAGCCCCCGGCTGGTGGCCCACCGGCCGTTGCCGTCCATCACGCAGGCCACGTGGGTGGGGATGCGGGTCGGATCGATGCCGGGGATGGCGGGGGGAGCGCTCACGGTGGCGGGCTTGGGGGACACCATCGCACCCTACCGCTCGCCCTCCACCCCATCCGGTACCGTCCCCGGGTGCCCGAGCCGACGTCCTCCTCCGCCGCCCGCACGGGTCGCAGCCCGGCCACCGCGGCCGATCGGCGCATCGACGGGCACGTGCGCACGGCGCTCGCTGCGGCCACTTCGGCGCTCCCGGCGGGCGAGGAGCGGCCGGGCCAGGTCGAGATGGCCATCGCCGTCGGGCGGGCCATCACCGACCAGCGGCCGCTGATCGTGCAGGCCGGCACCGGCACCGGCAAGTCCCTCGCCTACCTCGTGCCGGCCATCGTCAGCGGCACGAAGGTCGTGATCGCCACCGCCACCAAGGCTCTCCAGGACCAGCTCGCGGACAAGGACCTGCCCTTCCTCGCCGAGCACCTCGACCGGCCGTTCCAGTTCGCCGTGCTCAAGGGCCGCTCGAACTACGTGTGCCGCCAGCGCGTGCACGAGGCCACCACCAGCGATGCGCAGGGCACGCTCGAGGGCACCAAGGACACGACGGTCGACGAGGAGGTCCGGCGCCTGGCCGACTGGGCCGAGACCTCACCGACGGGCGACCGGGCCGAGCTCGACTTCGAGCCGTCGGTCCGGGCCTGGTCCGCGGTCAGCGTCGGGCCCCGGGAGTGCCCTGGGGCCAGCAACTGCCCGCGTGGGGGCGACTGCTTCGCCGAGCAGGCCCGGACCGCAGCGGCCGACGCCGACGTGGTCGTGGTGAACACCCACCTCTACAGCCTCAGCCTCGAGGCCGGCGGTGCGCTGCTGCCCGAACACGACGTCGTGATCATCGACGAGGCCCACCAGTTCGAGGACGTCGTGTCGAACACGTTCGGCCTCGAGCTCAGCGGAGGCCGCTTCACGAACCTGGCCCGCATCGCCCAGGCCATCGTGGCCGACCCCCAGACCATCACCGACCTCGAGATGGCCGGCACCCGCATCGCCGATGCCCTGGCCGACGACGTGGGCCGTCGGCTCCGAGGTGCGATGGACGTCGACCTGTCCGACGCGGTCGTGGCGGCCCGGAGCCAGGTCGAGAAGCTGCTCTCCACCCTCCGCTCGGTGCCCGACGACGGCCCTGGTGACGTCGGTGCCCGCAAGCAGCGCGCCCTCAAGGCGGCCGGCACGATGATCGACGACCTCGACTACGTGTCCGATGTGCCGGTGAGCCACGTCGCGTGGATCGAGGGCTCGGCCGACTCGCCGGTGCTGAAGGTGGCGCCCATCGACGTGGCCGAGGTCCTGCGCGGTGCGCTGTGGGACGCACCGGCGACCGCTGTGCTCACCAGCGCCACCATCCCGTCGGGGCTGGGCGAGCGCCTCGGCCTCGAGACCGGCCAGTTCGACACGCTCGACGCCGGCAGCCCCTTCGACTACGCCGCCAACGCGCTGCTCTACTGCGCGGCGCACCTGCCCGATCCCCGCCACGCCGACTACGAGGAGCAGATGCACCGCGAGCTCGAGGCGCTGCTCGTGGCGGCCGGCGGGCGCACCCTCGCCCTGTTCACCAGCTACCGGGCCATGAACGCGGCAGCCGACGCGCTGCGCCCGCGGGTGCCTTGGCCGATCCTCACCCAGAACGACCTCCCCAAGCCGGCGCTCGTGGCCCGCTTCGCCGAGGACGAAGAGACGCTCGCTCTTCGCCACCATGGGCTTCTGGCAGGGCATCGACGTGCCCGGCCCCTCGCTGTCGCTGGTGACGATCGACCGGCTGCCCTTCCCCCGACCCGACGAGCCGCTGCTGCAGGCCCGACGCGAGCGGGCGCGGGCCGACGCCTTCCGCGTCGTCGACCTGCCCCGGGCCGCCACGCTGCTGGCCCAGGGCGCAGGCCGGCTGATCCGACGAGCCACCGACACCGGCGTCGTCGCAGTGCTCGACCCCCGGCTGGCCAACAGCGCGAGCTACCGATGGGAGATCGTGTCGGCCCTGCCTCCCATGCGCCGCACCCGAGAGCTGTCCGATGCCGAGGCCGTGCTGCGAGCCATCCGCGACCGGGATCAGTAGCCGAGGCGCTCGAGGGCTTTGGGGCGGCGCTGCCAGTCCTTGTCGACCTTGACGAACAGCTCGAGGTAGGCGCCGGGAGCAGCTGCTGGCGCACCCGGGTGCCGACCTCCTTGAGCACCGCGCCCTTCTTGCCGATCACGATGCCCTTCTGCGAGTCGCGCTCGACCAGGATCTCGCAGCGGATGCGGGGCCACTCCCACTCGGTGACCCGGGTGGCGATCGAGTGCGGCAGCTCGTCGTGGGTGACCGCCAGCAGCTGCTCGCGCACCAGCTCGGCCACCCAGAACGCCTCGGGCACGTCGGTGACCATGTCGTCGGGGTAGTACTGCGGACCCTCGGGCAGGCGCTCGATGAGGTGGGCCACCAGCTCGGGCACGCCGTCGCCGGTCTTGGCCGACACCGGGAAGTAGTGGTCGAGGTCGAGCTGCTCGGCCGCACGCGGCCAGCTGCGCCAGCACCTCCTCGGGCGAGGCCAGGTCGACCTTGTTGACGACGACGATGGCGTCGCGCGGCACCCGCGAGGCCACGAACCGGTCGCCCGGGCCCGATGGCCGCGGTGGCGTCGACCACCAGGCACACCACGTCGACGTCGCCGATGGCTCCGGTGGCCGAGTCGTTGAGCCGCTCGCCCAGCAGGGTCCGCGGCTTGTGGATGCCCGGGCGTGTCGACGAACACGATCTGCGCGTCGGGCCGAGCTCGAGCACGCCGCGCACCTGGGTGCGCGTGGTCTGGGGCTTGTCCGAGACGATGCTGACCTTGATCGCCGAGCATGGTGTTGAGCAGCGTCGACTTGCCCACGTTGGGCCGCCCGACGAAGGTGACGAAGCCGGATCTCATCGTGTGGTCCTCATGATCTCGACACCCTCGTCGTCCTCGTCCTCGTCGTGACGGATCTCCTGGGCGACCAGGCGCTCGATGCGCACCCGGCCGATGCGACGACGGGCCACCCGCTCGGCCCGCAGGATCAGGCCCTCGCACTCGACCTGCTCGCCCTCGGTCGGCACGTGGCCGAGCAGGTGGAACATCAGCCCGCCGACCGTGTCCCAGTCGCCCTCGGGCAGCGCGCCGTCGAGCAGGTCGTTGACCTCGTCGACCGGCATGGCGGCGTTGACCCGGACGTCGCCGCCGGGCAGCGGCTCGACGGCGGCCTCGTCACGGTCGTACTCGTCGAAGATCTCGCCGACCAGCTCCTCGATCAGGTCCTCGAGCGTGACCAGGCCGGCCGTGCCGCCGTACTCGTCGACCACGATCGCCATGTGGACCTTGCCGGCCTGCATCTCGGGCAGCAGCTCGGCGATCCGCTTGGTCTCGGGCACGAACGAGGCCGCCCGCATCAGCTCGCCGACCGTGCGATCGCCGTGGCCGTCGCGCTCGGCCCGCATGAGGTCCTTGGCGTAGACCACGCCGACGACGTCGTCGATGCCCTCGCCGCACACCGGCACCCGGCTGAGCCGTTGAGGATCACGACCTCCATGACGTCGGCGACCCGGAAGTCGCCGGCCACGGTGACCATGTCGGGCCGCGGGGCCATGACCTCGCGCACGATGGTGTCGCCGAACTCGATGATCTGACCGATGAGGGTGCGCTCCTCCTCCTCGATGACCGCGTCCTCGACGGCGGCGTCGGCGAGGGCGAGCAGCTCCTCCTCCGACACGAAGGGCCCTTCCTTCAGGCCCTTGCCCGGCAGCACGACGTTGGTCAGGCCGATGAGGCCGCGCGACAGCATGCGCAGCGGCCAGAAGCGGGCCAGCAGGGCGACGGGCCGGGCCGACAGCAGCGCGGCCCGCTCGGGGTGCTGGATGGCCCACGTCTTGGGCGCGGCCTCGGCCAGCACGAACACGATGACCACGTTGACGAAGGTGGCGATGGCCACGCCCCACCCGCCGAACAGCGAGTTGGCCACGATGCCGGTGAGCGTGGCCTGCACGAGCTGGCAGACCAGCACCACCAGCAGCACCGGGTTGAGGAACCGCTCGGGATGGGCGACCAGCCACACGAGCGAGCGCGAGCCGGGGCGACCGTCGTCGGCCAGCGCCTGGGCCTTCGTGCGGGTCATGCGGGTGAGCGCCGGTCTCGGCCAGCGCCAGGAACACCGAGAACAGCGAGCAGCACGACGATGGCCACGACCATCACCGCGTCGGCGCTGGTGAACGCGGCGAGCACCACGGGGTCACGCGGTCACCCGGTCACGACGCCCACGGGTCGCGCGCCGGCGCGCCGTGGACTGCAGCAGCAGCTCCCGCTCGCGGGCCTGCATGGCGAGGCGCTCGTCGTCGTCGACGTGGTCGAGGCCGAGCAGGTGGAGGATGCCGTGCACCACCAGCAGCGCGATCTCGTCGTCGAACGACCCGGCGTGCTCGGGGGCGTTGCGGGCCGCGACCGCGGGGCAGATCACGACGTCGCCGAGCAGCAACGGCAGGTCGTCGGGGTCGGGCATGCCCCGCTCGGGCCCGGGGCCGCCGTCGTCGGGCCAGCGCCCGCCTGGCGCCAGCTCGCCGTCGATGGGGAACGACAGCACGTCGGTGGGCCCGACCTCGCCCATGAAGTCGCGGTTCAGCACGCTGATGGCCTCGACGTCGACGAACAGCACCGACAGCTCGGCCTCGCCCCGCACGCCCTCGGCCTCGAGCACCTGCTCGGCCAGCGTGCTCCAGCGGCCCACGTCGACCGGGTGGTGGGCCTGCTCGTCGGCCACGAACACGGTGACCTCGCCGTCGCCCCCGGCTCGGCGCCGCGTCGGCGGGGAGGGAGGGCGCACGGTCACGGTCTGGTGGTCGGGTCCGTGGAGGAGTTGGCGCCGCCCGCGGCCCGCTCGTAGGCGTTGACGATGTCCGGCACGATGCGGTGGCGCACGACGTCGGTGCTCGACAGGTGCACGAACGGCGAGGCCGTCGATGCCGGCCAGGATGGTCTCGAGCCCGGCCGAGGCCGCTCTTGCCGCCGGCCACGTCGACCTGGGTGGTGTCGCCGGTGATGACGGCCTTGGACCCGAAGCCGATGCGGGTGAGGAACATCTTCATCTGCTCGGGCGTGGTGTTCTGGGCCTCGTCGAGGATGATGAAGCTGTCGTTGAGCGTGCGGCCCCGCATGAACGCCAGCGGCGCGACCTCGACGGTGCCCCGGTCGAGCAGCCGCTGGGCGCCGTCGGTCTCGACCATGTCGTAGAGCGCGTCGTAGAGCGGGCGGAGGTAGGGGTCGACCTTGGCCATGAGGTCGCCGGGCAGGAAGCCGAGCCGCTCGCCGGCCTCGACCGCGGGCCGGGTGAGGATGATGCGCTCGACCTGCTTGGACTGCAGGGCCTGCACCGCCATGGCCACCGCCAGCCAGCTCTTGCCGGTGCCGGCCGGGCCGAGGCCGAAGGTGATGACGTTCTCGCGGATGGCGTCGACGTAGCGCTTCTGCCCGCTCGACTTGGGCCGGACCGTGCGGCCCCGCGACGAGCGCAGCACCTCGGACGGTGAGCACCTCGGACGGCGACTCGTCGGCGTTGACCATGTCGATGGTGCGGCGCAGCACCGCCGGCTCGAGCGACTGGCCCTGCTGCAGCAGCACGACCAGCTCCTCGAACAGCCGCCCCACCCGGGCGGCCCCGACGCCCTCGACGGAGATCTCGTTGCCCCGCACGTGGACCGTGGTGTCCGGGAACGCGGCCTCGACCAGCCGCAGCAGTTCGTCGCGCTGGCCGAGCAGGGCGCCATCAGGTGGTTGCCGGGGACGTTGATCTTACTTGGGTGGCTGCCATGAGGAGGTCTCGGGTGAGGCCGACAGCGTACTGACTGGCGGGCGCCGGGCGACAGGGGCTTCGAAGCCGGGGTTCGCGGCCGGGTTCGGTCCACAGTTCGGGACCGGAGGTTCGACGTACGCTCTGCGACCGTGGATGCCCCCCGTCCCGAGACACCCGACGACCCGAGCCAGGACCGCCTGCTCGACGACGCGCTCGCACGAGCTGAACCGGTGGGTGGCCGAGACGCAGGTGGACGACGCCATCGAGCTCCGTCGGCGCTCGGTCTGGCTGCGGCGCCAGGCCGACGAGGAGTCCACCATGACCGGCGTGCTGATCGACCTGGCCGAGCACGGCCGGCCGGCGACGCTCCACCTGGGCAACGGGCGTCGGCACCGGGGCACGATCACGGCGGTGGGCCGCGACGTGGTCGAGCTGCACACGAGCGGCGGCGAGCGGGTGGTCGTGGCGCTCGATGCGCTCGACTCGGTGCGGCCGATGAGCGACGCCACGCCCGTGCCCGGCGACGGGCCGGTGCCCACCGGGGTGACGCTGGCCGAGCGGGTGCGACGGCTGGCCGACCAGCGCGAACGGGTGCTGATCGTCGGGCGCAACGGCGAGGTCACGAGCGGCGAGATCACGGCCATGGGCCGCGATGTCGTGACCGTGGTGCTCGACGGCGGTGGGCTGGCCTATGTCTCGCTGGCCGCGTTGGCCGAGGTGTCGGGGCTCGAATCGGGGTAGAGGTGCTCGAGCGTGCCAGGCTCGATGCGGCATGCGTCGATGAAGATGTCGACGTCGGTGGCCTTGAGGCGGATCACCCGGCCGAAGCGGTAGGCCGCGACCTGGCCCTCGTCGATGAACCGGTAGAGGGTGCGGGGGGTGATGCCGAGCCGATCGGCCGCTTCGCCGGTGCTGAGCCAGCGGATCTCGTCGTCGGCCGAGGTGGGGGCAGAGGAAGTCACGCCGGCGACCCTACACCTTTCGATCCATTTTCACCAGTTTCATTGTCACTGGAGGATCAGCCCGACCGGCACAATTCCCACGACCTGACACGTTATCACTACTCTTCGTGGTTGGTTTGTGTCGGATGTCATGTTGAACTGATGGTCAAAGTTCTCGTAGGTTGGCCACCATCATGAGTGCTCCCGGCGGAGGACATCACCAGCATGCAGGTCGGCGGAACACAGGAACGACGGCGCGTCAGCGCGCCAGATCGGGACCGGGCGGAACGGTCCCCCAGTCGACGGCAGCGACCCCCTCGCGGTCGGGGTGGCCCACCCCGCGGCCCGGCGTCTCCAGCGCCGGGCCGCGCTGCCGTCGGGCCGAGCCGTGGTCGGTGGGCTCGTCGTGGCCCTGGCCATGGTGGCGGCCTTCGTGGTCGCCTCCGGGGCCGGCGATGGCCTCACTGGTCGGGTCGTGGTCGTCACCCGACCGCTGGCCATCGGTCACCAGCTCGAAGCTGATGACCTGCGCGTCGAACCGGTCGACGTGTCCGACGCCTTGGCCTCGGTCACGTTCACGGACCCCGACGATCTCATCGGAAAGGTCACCGTCGCCCCGTTGACCACCGATGAGATCGTCGGGCGTTCGGCGCTCGCCGACCTCGGCACCGAGGGCGCCGGCGGCTCACGCCTTCTCCTTCCCGGTCGACCGCGAGCGCTCGGTCAACGGCCACCTCCAGCCTGGTGACGAGGTCGACGTGCTGGCCACCTACGGCACCGGCTCCGCGGCCCGCACCCTCGTGGTGGCCCGTCGGGTGCAGGTGCTCGACCTCGAGAGCGCCGGCACCGCCTCGCTCGGGTCCAACGGCAAGGTCGTGGTCACCGTTTCGCTCACGGACGACGACCAGGTGCTGGCCACGGCCCACGCCGCGGAGGTGGCAGCCATCACTCTCGTCCGCTCCACCGGTACGACCGACGACGGGGCCGACTCCTACGCACCCGCCGACCCGACCGTCCCGAGGGACACCGCGGGCTCAGCCGGAGCGGCGGGGCCGGCGTCGTGACCGCCGACCGCTACCGGCTCCTCGGTCTGGCCCGACCGCGCGCCGCCTGGTTCCGCGACCTCAGCCGATGGGCCACCAGCGCGGCGCTGCCGATCGAGTTCGTCAAGTGCGTGGCCCTCTACGAGCTGCACGCCCGGTTGCGCTCGGGTCGGGCGTTCTCGGCGGTCATCATCGACGCCGGGCTGGCCGGCCTCGACCGCGACCTGATCGACACCGCCCGTGAAGCCGGCGCCGCGGTGCTGGTGGTCGATGATGGCCATGCCCGCCGCGACTGGGCGGCGCTCGGGGTCGACGTCGTGCTGCCGGCCCAGCTCGACCGCCCGCTGCTGCTGGCTGCCTCGACCCAATCGGCGCAGCCGCTGCGGGGCCCCGAGGTCGACGCCGGATCGGGCCTCGCGCCGGCACCGGCGGGCTGGCGCGGACGGCTCGTCGCGGTCACCGGTCCGGCGGGCGGCGGGTCGTCGACGGTGGCCATGGCCCTGGCCCAGGGCCTGGCCGCGCCGGCCAGCCAGGCCGGCATGGTGCTGCTGGCCGACCTCGCGCTGCACGCCGACCAGGCCCTGCTGCACGATGCCGGCGACGTCGTCCCGGGCGTGCAGGAGCTGGCCGAGGCCCACCGCCACGGCACGCCGACCGTCGACGACGTGCGGCAGCTCACCTTCCACGTCGAGGGCTCGGGCTACCACCTGCTGCTCGGTCTGCGTCGCCATCGTGACTGGACCGCGCTGCGGCCCCGGTCGGTCGAGGCAGGGCTCGACAGCCTGCAGCGGGCCTTCCGCCAGGTGGTCGCCGACGTCGACGCGGACGTCGAAGGCGACGACGAGGTCGGCTCGGTCGATGTCGAGGATCGCAACCTGCTGGCCCGCACCGCGCTGCGTCGGGCCGATCTGGTGGTGGTGGTCGCTCCCCCGTCGGTGGCCGGGCTGCGCCGACTGGTGGTGACCGTCGACGACCTCGCCCGGTTCGGCATCGACCCGACCCGGCTGCTGCCCGTCGATCACCCGCGCGCCTCGGCGACGGCCGGGGACGGGCCGAGATCACCGCGGCGCTGGGCGAGCTCGTCGCCCGGCGGTGAGCTCGCCGATCTTCGTGCCCGAGCGGCGCAACCTCGACGAGCTCTTCCGCACCTCCACCCCGATGCCGCAGTCGATCGTCCAGCCCGTCACGGCCGCGGTCGAGGCGCTGCTCGACCGGCAGCCGCTGGTGCCGGCGGCCGACGACCAGCCCGAGCCGGTGGCCGTGGTGCCCGGTTCGCTCGGGTCGTGGGCCGAGCAGGAGGCGGCCGGATGACCGCCTCCCGTCCCGTCCAGGTTCCGATCAGGTGCCGGTGAAGTTCGCCGGGCGCTTCTCGAGGAAGGCCCTGCGGGCCCTCCTTGGCGTCGTTGCTGGCCATGACCGCCATGCCGATCTCCGTCTCCTTGGCGATAGGCCTCGGCCTCGGGCAGGGCGTCGGCGGCCAGCACCGAGGCCTTGATGCCCTGCACGGCCAGCGGCCCGTTGGCGGCGATCTTCTCGGCCAGCTCCCGGGCCTTGGTGAGGGCCTGCCCGTCGGGCACGACGTGGCCGACGAGGCCCAGGCGTCTCGGCCTCGGTGCCGGTGATCGGGTCGCCGATCAGCATGATCTCCATGGCCTTGGTCCACGGGATCTGGCGGGGCAGGCGCACGGTGGTGCCCGCCATCGGGAACAGGCCGCGCTGCACCTCGGTCAGGCCGATCTTGGCGCCCTCGGCGGCCACCCGGATGTCGGTGGCCTGCAGGATCTCGAGCCCGCCGGCGTAGCAGTAGCCCTCGACCGCGGCGACCAGCGGCTTCTTGGTGCGGTACTCCTTGAGGAAGCCCTTGAAGATGAGCGAGAAGTCGTTGCGGATGCGCTCCTCGAACTCGTTCTGGGCGGGCTTGCCCGACATCAGCGCCCCGACCAGGCGGTCGAGGTCGGCGCCGGCCGAGAAGTCGCCGCCGGCCCCGGTGAGGATGGCCACCCGCACGTCGGGGTCGCCGTCGATCATGTCCCAGGCGTCGCACAGCCGGCACGAGCACCTCGGCGTTGAAGGCGTTGCGCTTCTCGGGGCGGTTCAGCGTGACGGTGACGATGTGGCCATCGCGTTCGACGAGCACTGCGGGTTCGCTCATGTCCGGTCCTTTCGGCGGTTCCGCCGAGCTGGTTCGAGCAAAGGTTCGAGCTGGGCATTCGAGGGGCAGGCGCACCCTAGCCAGAGTCCTGACGCCCCGTCAGAAGCCGTCGCCGTGACCACCACCGGCCGACCGTGACGGACGACGTCGACGACCTCAACCCGCTCGTCGAGATCGAGCAGCCGGGTGCAGGGCCGGGCCAAGGACCTCGCCCACGACATGGCCGGCCCCGACGGCGACCGCGGCCTGCAGTCGCTCATCGCCGACGAGATCGACCGGTGGAGCGACGACTTCAAGCGCGGCCTGCGCCCCTTCGACCTGGCCGCGCCCGACGAGGTGGCCGAGCGGGCGTTCCGCAACCTGGCCCGCTACGGGCCGCTCACTCCCCTGCTCGACGACCGGGACGTCTGGGAGATCATGATCAACTCGCCGTCGGCCATCTTCGTGAAGCGCCACGTCGGCGCCTCGGGCTACCACGACGAGGTCTTCCACGACGGCGAGCACCTCACCCGCACCCTCACCAAGCTGCTCGACGACGCGTCGACGAGCCACCGCAAGCTCGACCCGGCCGAAGGCCTGCAGGACGCCCAGCTCGACGACGGCTCCCGCCTGCACATCGTGCACGGCGACGTCAGCCGCGGCGGCCACCCCATGGTCAACATCCGCCGGTTCACCGGGGTCGCCTTCCGCTCGCTCGACCAGCTCGTCGAGCGCGACATGCTCTCCGAGCCCGGTGGCCCGCTTCCTGGCCGAGTGCGTCCGGGCCGACCTCTCGATCGTGTTCGCCGGCGCGCCCGGTTCGGGCAAGACCACCCTGCTGTCCTGCTGCGCCGCCGAGCTCGACCCGGCCAAGCGCGTCGTCATCGCCGAGGAGGTCTTCGAGGCCGACGTCCCGCTCGCCAACGTGGCGCAGATGCAGACCCGAGCGGCCCGCAGCGATCGCCCGGCGGTCGACCTCCGCCGGCTCGTCTCCGGCTTCCTCCGCATGGCCCCCGACGTGGCGATCGTCGGCGAGGTCCGCGATCGCGAGGCGCTGCCCCTCGCTGCTGACGCTGTCGTCGGGGGTCAAGGGGTTCACCACCATCCACGCCGGGTCGGCCCGTCAGGCGCTGACCCGGCTGCGCTTCGTCTGCCAGCTGTCCGACACCGCCAACGACATCCCGATGTCCGCGCTGAACAGCCTGGTCAGCGAGGCGATCGACCTCGTCGTGTTCTGCCGGCGCACCCCGTCGGGTCCGCAGGTCGCCGAGATCGCCGCGGTCGAGGATCTGGCCGCCGGACCGACGCCACCCAGTTCACCGTCACCGAGCTGTTCGGCCGCAGGGGTCGCGACGCGCCGCTGCGGTGGACGGGCAACCTCCCGGTGCGGCTCGGCCGGGCGTTCGACGACGCCGGCCTCGATCTCCGGGCCAGCATCGACGATTCCTCGCCGCGGCTCCTGGGAGGAGTTCTGACCTCGCTCGCTGCTGGCCATCGCCGCCGGGTACGGCACCTACCTGACCTACACCGCGCTCGCCTTCGGCTGGCGAGGAGTCGGTCCCGGTCCGGCCGGCCGGGTCACGAGCCGCGCTCGTCGCTGCGACGCACCCCGCGGCAGCGCGTGCAGGACTGGATGGCCCAGGCCGGGCTCGGCGACGTCGCGCTCGGCGAGTTCGTCGGCGTGATCGCCGCGCTCGCGGTGGTCGGTCTGGTGGCCGGGTTCATCGTGTTCGGCGGCATCCTCCCGGCGCTCGTGCTCGGCCGCGTTCGCCGGCTCGGCACCGGTCGGCCGCCTATCGCCGACGCCGAACCCGCCGCCGCGACCAGGCCCGAGACGCGTGGCCCCGCCTCATCGACGAGATCCGCATCCTCACCGGACGGGCCGGCCGATCGGTGCCCCAGGCCCTGTTCGAGGTCGGTCGGTCGGCGCCCGGTCGAGCTGCGGCCGGCGTTCGCCGCCGCCCACCGCGAGTGGATGCTGTCCACCGACTTCGCCCGCACGCTCGACGTGCTCAAGCGCCAGCTGGCCGACCCGACCGCGGACGCCACCTGCGAGACCCTGCTCATCGCCCACGAGCTCGGCGGCGCCGATCTCGACCGGCGGCTCGAGGCGCTGGCCGCACGACCGCCGGCAGGACTCCCAGGGCCGCAAGGACGCCCTGGCCAAGCAGGCCGGGGTGCGGTTCGCCCGCCGCTTCGTGCTGATCGTGCCGATGGGCATGGCGCTCGTCGGGCTGTCGATCGGCAACGGTCGGTCGGCCTACCAGACGCCCGCTCGGCCAGGTCATCGTCGTGGTCGCGCTCGGGCTCATGGTCCTCGTGCTGGATGTGGGCCGGTCGCATCATGCGCCTGCCCGACGAGCAGCGGGTGTTCCCGTGACCCGCTCCGCCGCACTGCTGCTGGTGCTGACCTGGGTCGGCGCCACCCTCCTGCTGGCCGAGCTCCGATGGTTCCGACGACCCGCGCCTGGTCGACCGGTTGGCCCGCTACACACCCGGGCGCAGCTGCCGTCCGACGATCCAGCGGCGTGCTGTCGGTCACCTCGTTCGGCGAGGTCGTCGCTCCGCTGGCGCAGACCTGGGGCAGCCGGATCAGCCGGGTGTTCGGCGTGAGCGACGAGCTCGGCATCCGGCTCGAGCGGGTGCACTCGCCGATGACCGTGACCGCCTTCCGCACCCGCCAGCTCGGCATCAGCCTCGCCGCTCTCGGCGGTCGGCGGCGTGCTGGCCGTGGCGCTGCATCCGCCAGTCGGCTCGGCGCCCTCCTGCTTCCTGCTCGGGGCGCCGCTGCTGGCCTTCCTCCTGGTCGAGCAGCAGGCTGTGCGCGCGTCGGCCGAGTGGCAGCGCCGGATCTTCCTCGAGCTGCCCGATCGTCAGCGAGCAGCTCGGCATGCTCCTCGGCTCGGGCTACTCGCTCGGCTCGGCGCTCAACCGGCTGGCCCGCCGGGGCGACGGCGCCTGCGCCACCGACCTGGCCCTGGTCTGCGGGCGGATGCGCCAGGGCCTCACCGACATCGACGCGCTGCGCGAGTGGGCGGCGCTGGCCGACGTCGACGCGCTGTCGCGCCTCGTGACGATCCTCGCCATGAACCGCGAGGGCGGCGACCTCGCCCGGCTCATCTCCGAGGAGGCCCGCACCATCCGCCAGGACGCGCAGCGAGAGCTGGTCGAGACCATCGAGCGGCGGGGCCAGCAGGTCTGGATCCCGGTCACCGTCGCGACCCTCGTGCCCGGCGTGCTGTTCATCGTCGTCCCCTTCATCGAGGCCATGCGCCTCTTCACCACCGGCTGATCCGAACTCAACCCACAACCCCAAGGCGGAAAACCATGCGAACCACGTTGCTCTGGACTCCCGGAGCCCTCCGATCCGCGGTGCCGAACCGCGTCAGGTCGATGGCTCACGACGACCGCGGCGAGGGCGTCATCTCCGCCGCGATCGCGGTGCTGATCATGGCGTTCCTCGGCGCCGCGATGTGGCTGGGGTTCCAGGAGATGTGGAAGACCACCGAGAAGACGACCAACGACAGGTCGAGCAGATCGGCAACGACTGAATGGCCGATGGCCGACCTCGCCGCGGCTCGGGGAGCGAGGCGACGCGGGCGCCGGACTGATCGGCACCATCGCCGGCGTGCTGGTGTTCCTCGGCTTCCTGCTGTTCGCGGTGCAGCTGCTGATCAACCTCTACACCACCTCGGCGGCCACCAGCGCGGCGTTCGACGGGGCCCGGCTGGTGGCCGGCAGCCGAACCGACCACGCCACACCCGATGGCGTCGCCCGAGCCCGGGCCGAAGCCGAGCGGCGCATGCGCGACGAGCTCGGCCGGCTCGGCGACCGGGTCACCTTCGACTGGTCGGCGTCCGACGGCGACGTCGTGGCGGTGCGCATCCAGGGGCCGACGCCGCGGTTCCTGCTGCCCGGCCTCGGCGGCCCGCTCGGCTTCGACCACATCGACCGCACCGCCCGCGTCCGGGTGGAGGCACCCCGATGACGCGCGAGCAGCGCGGGCGACGGGCGACCGAAGCGGTGACGGATCGCCCCGATGGGTCGATGGGCCGGCGGCGGTCCCGCACGGCGCAGTCGACTGGCGGGACGACCGGGGCCAGCTCGCCGGCATCGAGGCGCTGCCGTTCGGGGTGCTGATCTTCGTGGTCGGCGCCCTGCTCATCACCAACGCCTGGGCAGTCGTCGACGCGAAGATCGCCGCCGACGCCGCCGCCCGCGAGGCCGTCCGCACCTACGTCGAGGCCCCCGACGGCGAGACCGCGGTCGACTGCAGCCCGCACTGCGGCAGCCGACACCATCGCCGCTCACGGCCGGCGACCCGAGCTCGCCACCGTGCGCGTCCACCACGACGGCGACCGACCCTTCGCCCGCTGCGTGCGGGTCACCGTCGAGGTCGACTACCCGGTGCCCGCCCTGCGCCTGCCCTGGATCGGCGGGTTCGGCCACGCGTTCGACGTGAAGGCCCACCACTCCGAACGCATCGACCCCTACCGCTCCGGCCTCCCCGGCGACTCGACGTGCTGACCGGCCCGCGCACAGGCTCGACGCGACCGAGGCAGCGTCCTCATGCTCATGCCGGCCGCGGTGCTCATCGTGCTGCTGCTCGGCGCCATCGCCGTCGACCTCACCGTCATCCACCTCGATCAGCGGGCCGGCATCAGCGCCGCCGGCTCCGCGGCCAACGACGCCGTCACCTACGGACTCGACGAGGCCGCCCTCCGCCGCGGCGACGGCTACCGCCTCGACCCCGACCGCGTCCAGCAGGCCGTCCTCGAGTCGATCGACGCCCAAGGCCTCACCGACGACCTCTCGGCCCCTCCCCGGATCACCCTCACGGCCCCCGACACCGTCACCGTCGCCCTCGACCTGCGCGCCGACTACATCTTCGCCCGTGCCCTCCCCCACGGCCCCCGCTCCACGACCGTCCACGCCACCGCGACTGCCACCGCCGACCACCGCTGACGCACCGTTGTCCGGACAGTCCGGCGATCGGTCAGCGGCCGGCGCTCCAACCGTCACCACGACGACCGATGACGCGGTGGTCGTGGTCGAACGTGACCACGCGAGCACGTATGGCCCACATGCGGTATCCCTCTCGCCGGGTGTCCTCCGCTCGTCAACCTGCCCCGCCATCCACGCCGGTCCCACCACCTCATGCGCTGCGGAGCGGCCGGTCCTGGGTCGTTCGACCCCATTTCGGGACGCTCGGCGCTGCATGGCCTAGCGTCGGGCATTCAACGGGCACCTGGGAGGGCACTGCGCATGCGGAAGTTCTTTGGATCGACGACGACCAGGTTGGTGGTGTTCGCCGGTTTCGCGCTGGTGGCCACGGCTTGCCTGCCCACCTTCGGCGGCAACCTGCACATGGTGGCCAAGTCGGGTCCGGGATCGAGCGCCCGCCTGATCTGGAACCAGGCGTTCGACGCGGACGCCGGTGACTCGATTGCGTACTACGAGCTCACGGTGGACGGCACCGTCGTCGACACGGTGCTCGCCCCGGCCACGAACTGCACCATGACCGGCCTGGCCTCGGCCACCACCTACGCCTTCACCGTCACCGCGTACAGCAACCACGGCGGCGGCACGGAGTGGAGCGGCAGGATCGGTGGCACCTACCCCGTGCTCGGCCGGCTGTCCACCAGCTTCACCACCCCGGCCGGCAGCGCGGTGGACGGCACCAAGGACTGCACCAACGGCGACACCGACACCGACGGCGACCGCCTTCCCGACTGGGCCGAGACCAACACCGGCACGTTCGTGAACGAGGCCGACACGGGCACCGACCCGAACGTGGCCGACACCGACGGCGACGGCATCAAGGACGGCGACGAGACCCTCGGCACGCTCAACGGTCTCGACCTGCCGCAGCTCGGCGCCAGCCCGACGCACAAGGACCTGGCCATGGAGTTCGACTGGTTCGACGACAACGCCGATTCCGGCACGTGCGCCGCCCACAGCCACAGGCCGACCCCCGCCGTCATCTCGGCCGTGTCGGCCGCCTACGCCAACTCGCCGATGACGAACCCCGACGGCACGACCGGTGTGCACCTGATCGCGGACTACGGCCAGGGCGTTCCCTTCTCGGGCGGCAACCTCGTCGCTGATGCCGACGGCCTCATCAACGTGACCTTCGACGCCAGCGGCCTGGGCTTCGGCGGGGCTGAGTTCCTGAACATCAAGAGCGCCAACTTCGCGGCCGAGCGCAACGGCTACTTCCACTACGTGCTGATGCCCCATCGCTACAACGGGTCGGGCAGCTCCGGCGTGGCCGAGCTGCCGGGCGACGACACGATCGTGTCGCTCCAGTGCTACGGCTCCACCACCAACGTGGCCAACACGATCGTGCACGAGATGGGTCACAACCTGAACCTGCACCACGGCGGAACCGTCGACGTGAACTACAAGCCCAACTACAACTCGGTGATGAACTACCTGTACCAGTTCCCGGGTGTCGACAGCGGCTGCGACACCCTTCCGCGACGGCGTTCTCGACTACTCCCGCGGTACCCGCATCACGCTGAACGAGAACTCGCTCGACGAGTCGAAGGGCGTCTGCGGCTCGACCGCCGTCGACTGGAACGGCAACGGCATCCTCGATGCGCCGGGCCTGTCGTTCAACATCAACCCGCAGTACGACGGCGTGAAGACCACGCTCACCGACAACAACGACTGGGCCACCGTCAGCTTCGCCGGCCTGTCCGACGCCGATGGTGCCCGTGTGACCCCGCCTGAGGTCATCGTCGAGCAGCCGGTCCCGGACAGCGCCAAGTAATCCACGACGAGGCTCCACCACCCTCGGTGATCGGCGCCGGGTGACCCGCTCGGGTTGCCCGGTGCTGACCGTTTTGCGTGACCCTTGACACGTCCCTGGCGCGGGGAGGATGGTGGAAGCCGACCTCGGACGAGTTCCCGAACCGGGACCTGGACCGGAAGGAGGACGGCGCATGCTGGACCTTCGAGACATCGAGCGCTCCCCGCCCGACTGACCTGGGGAGCGAGTGCTGCTGATCCCGTGGCACGCCCGCTGGCCCACCCTCCAGCGGCCCGGGCGCCGCTGGGTGCCGCCCGCTCCCCCTCCCCGACGGCGTACGCACCCGACGTCCGCGTCGGTGCCGTCGGGTTCACGCCGGACGCCACATCCTCGCCGCAGCTCGCGAACCAACGGATGCGCTCGAGGTCGACGCCCACCCCGTCGACCGGGAAACGCCACCGGGTTCTCCCGCAAAGGTGCGGTCCGAGGGTGGGGCGGACGGCAACTCCAGCCGTGATCGACGGCAACTCCCGCCGTGATCGACGGCCGGAGCTACACAACAGGTGTCCACCGTCTCGTGCCCGCGGTACCCGCGGGCACGATCGCGTCCAGATCCCCTGGAGGGGTTCGTGCATCGAACCACGCCGCCGTTAGCCTTTCTCCAGCGTGAAACAGCCTGCCGACGACCCGCATCCACATCCGGATCCCAACGACCTGAGCGCAGAGGACGCAGAGGACGCGCTGCTCGAGGGCGACCGCACCTTCGCACCGGGCACCGCCCGCGCCGCCTTCGCCTACCCCACGTTCCGCCGCATCTTCGTCGGGGCGTT
>CAWCSY010000009.1:0-44758 GCA_963798355.1 uncultured Microthrixaceae bacterium
CGGCGGCCGGAGGTGTGGTGTCGGGGGTCTCCGGTGGTGTCTCGACCGCGGGAGCCGGGGCGGCCGCCGCTTCGGGCGCCGGCGTGGCGGGAGGTGCATCGGTGGCGCCGGGAGCACCCCAGCCCGAGCCGTCGTCGGGGGTGACCGGGGCCTCGGGAGCCGGGGCGGGCCATCCGGTGCCCGGGCCCGACGGCGCAGGGGCCGGTGTCGGTGCAGGTGCCTCGTACTGTGGCTGCTCCGGGTACTGCGGCTGGGGGGGTGCGGCGTAACCGGGCTGCGGCGGGTACGGGGCCTGTGGCTGGGCCGGGTACTGCGGCTGCGCCGGATACGGGGGCTGGCCGGGGTACTGGGGCTGCGGCGGGTACGGGACTGCACCCGGTGCGCCGTACCGAGGCTGGGCGCCGTAGGGCTGGGCGTAGGGACCCGCGGCCGCCGCGGTGACGCCGGCGACGACGATGGGCTGGCCGGCGTACGCCTTCTCGACCACGAAGCTCTTGGCCGCCATGTCACCGACCCGCGCGGTGGCCCTTGGAGGTGGCACTCGTCACGATGCCGACGACGGGGATCAGCAGACCCACGGGACGTAGTCGACCACTCCCGCCACGCTTCGCAACAGGGCGGGACCGACGCCGATGGGTGCGCCGTGCTCGTTCACGGTGACCAGGCCGAGCATCAGGGTTCCGGGCGACTTCCCCGTCTGGCCCCGCCAGATGACGAAGACGCTGATCATGTAGGCCAGGCCGACGAACAGGAGGAAGATCCACCCTGCGCCCGTGAGCTCGCGGGACTTGGTGGCCCCGGCGGTGCCGAAGCGATTGGAGTCGAAGCGGATCACGTCGTGGGAGAACGACCGCGATACGCGATGACGAACGCAACGGCCCACACCACCAACTCGATCACGAAGTCGATGACGGCAGCTACATATCGCTTGGCGATGACGTCGGTGGGGTCGTGCGGTGCTTGATAGGCGCTCACGAGGCGACATCGTGGCACGAAGCGGTCGTGTACCGGGGGAATCCAGCGGTCGAGGTGGTCAGGCCGGGCAGTAGCATCGGCTCCCATGTCTGATCCCGCCACCCCCGCTGAGGACGCCCCTGCGTCCGATCCCCGACCTCCGATCTGCCCGCCTCCGATCTGCCCCTCTCCGATCTGATGGAGAAGATCGTCAACCTCTCGCAAGCGGCGGGGCTTCGTGTTCCCGTCGGCCGAGATCTACGGCGGCTTCCGCTCCACCTACGACTACGGGCCCATCGGCGTGCTGCTGCTGCGCAACGTCAAGGACGCCTGGTGGCGCTCGATGGTGCAGCTGCGCGACGACGTCGTCGGCCTCGACGCCGCCGATCCTCTCGCCGCCCGCGGTCTGGGAGGCCTCGGGCCACCTGGCCAACTTCACCGACCCGCTGGTCGACTGCAAGAACTGCAACGAGCGGTTCCGCCTCGACAAGCTCGACGACCCCGACACCTGCCCGAACTGCGGCGCCGAAGGACTCCTTCACCGAGGCCCGCCAGTTCAACCTCATGTTCAAGACCCACGCCGGCCCGGTCGAGGGCGCCGGCGCCGAGGTCTACCTGCGGCCCGAGACGGCGCAGGGCATGTTCGTCAACTTCGCCAACGTGCTGCAGACCAGCCGCAAGAAGCCGCCGTTCGGCATCGCCCAGGTCGGCAAGTCGTTCCGCAACGAGATCACGCCGGGCAACTTCGTGTTCCGCACCCGCGAGTTCGAGCAGATGGAGATGGAGTTCTTCGTCCCGCCCGACGAGGCGCAGCAGTGGTACGAGTACTGGTGCACACGAGCGCTTCCAGTGGTACCTCGACCTCGGCATCCCCGAGGACAAGCTGCGCCTGCGCGCCCACGACGCCGACGAGCTGTCAGCCACTACTCGCAGCGGCACCTCCGACGTGGAGTTCCTGTTCCCGTGGGGCTGGGACGAGCTCGAGGGCATCGCCAACCGCGGCGACTACGACCTCACCCAGCACACGAACGCGTCGGGCGAGAAGCTCGACTACTTCGACCAGGCCACCAACGAGCGCTACACGCCCCACGTCATCGAGCCGGCGGCCGGCGCCACCCGCACGATGATGGCGTTCCTGCTGGCGGCCTACGACGAGGAGGAGGTGCGGGGCGAGACCCGCGTCGTGCTGCGCCTCCACCCCCGCCTGGCGCCCTACAAGGTGGCGGTGCTGCCGCTGTCGAAGAAGGACACGCTCACCGCCGCTGGCCCGCGAGGTGCTGAAGCCAGCTCCAGCCGCACTTCATGTGCGACTACGACGAGACCCAGGCCATCGGCAAGCGCTACCGCCGCCAGGACGAGCTGGGCACGCCGTACTGCGTCACCGTCGACTTCGACTCGCTCGACGACCAGGCCGTCACCGTGCGCGAGCGCGACTCGATGGCCCAGGAGCGCGTCGCCGATCGCCGAGCTGGTCGGCTACCTGCGCGACCGGCTGAGCTGACCGATCATGGCTGACCGCGGCCGACGACCGGACCCGAGCCGCGCGACCGCCGGCCGACGGACTGGCGCGAGCTGAACCGGGCGTCTGGGACGAGCGGGTGCCGATCCACGTGGCGTCGGACTTCTACGACGTCGACGGGTTCAAGGCCGGCGCGGAGCCGCTGCGAGCCGTTCGAGATCGAGAGGTCGGGTCGGTCGACGGGCTCGACCTCGTGCACCTGCAGTGCCACTTCGGGCTGGACACGCTCTCGTGGGCCCGCCTCGGCGCACCGGTCGACGGGCCTCGACTTCTCGCCAGCCGGCCGTCGAGGCGGCCGACGCGCTGGCCGCCGAGCTCGGCATCGACGCCGACTTCGTGGCCGCCGACGTCTACGACGCGGTCGACGCCCTCGGCGGGCGGCAGTTCGACGTCGTCTACACCGGCTCGGGCGCGCTCAACTGGCTGCCCGACATCGACCGGTGGGCCGAGGTGGTCGACGCGCTGCTGCGGCCCGGGCGGCTTCGTCTACCTGGCCGAGTTCCACCCCTTCACCGAGGTGTTCGGCGACGAGGAGCTGACGCGTCGAGCACGCCTACTTCGACCGGGCCGGACGGGCATCCGGTACGAGAGGCGCGGCACCTACATCGACGACCGACGACCGGTTCGAGCACACCGAGTCTACGAGTGGAACCACCCGGTCAGCCGGGTGATCGCCGCGCTGCTGGACCAGGGCCTGGCGCTCGAGCTCTTCCACGAGCACCCCCACACCCTCTACCGCGGTGGCCGTTCCTCGAGAAGCGTGAGCACGGCACGTACCGGATGCCCGACGGGGATGCCCCAGCTCCCGCTCATGTACTCCCTCAAGATGCGCAAGGCGGCATGACTCCCGAGCGGCAGGGTGCGGCACTGGTTCGCGACGTCGTGGGTCGGGCCGGCGATCCTGTCGATCCGCTGACCTCGATCGATGCCCTCGAGCAGGTCACGCCGGCCGACGTCGAGCTGATCCTGCACCCGCGGGGCACGAGCGACGGGTCTCGGGTGGTCGCTCGTGGCATCGCCGCCTCGCCGGGCGTGGCCCGCGGTGTCGCCGTGCTCGACCCGGGCCGGGCCCTCGACCTGGCCGATCAGGGACGCCCGTTCATCCTCGTGCGGGATTCGACCGCGCCGGGCGACGAGCTGGTGCTGGCGCACGCCGCCGGGGTGGTCACGTCGAGCGGTGGGTTGGCCAGCCACGCGGCCATCCTGGCCCGTGGCCGCGGGCTGCCGGCAGTCTGCGGCACCGAGTCGCTGCTGATCGGCGAGCACTCGTTCACCGCACCCGACGGCACGGTCGTGCACGAGGGGGACCCCATCTCCATCGACGGCACCACCGGTGACGTCGCGGTCGGAGGTGACCCGCTCGGGGATGTCGGTGGCGCCAAGGAGATCGGCGTTGCCGGTTCCGCCGATCTCCCTGACGAGCTCGGGGTGCTGCTCGGCTGGGCCGACGACGTCCGCGCCGGCATCCTCGGTGTGTGGGCCAACGCCGACACGGCAGACGACGCCCGCCGCGCCCGGTCCCTGGGAGCCGAGGGCATCGGCCTGTGCCGGACCGAGCACCTGTTCCACGACGCCGATCGAGCGGCCGTCCTGCAGCGGATGCTGCACCCGGAGCGGACCGTCGACGCTGCGGAGGCGGAGGTCGAGGTGTGCGACCTGCTGCGGGGCGACCTGGTGGAGCTGCTCGAGGTCATGGACGGCCTGCCGGTGACGGTGCGCCTTCTCGACCTGTCGGAGCTCGAGAAGCGTTCGATGCTCGGTGGGCGCGGCGTGCGGTCGGCCGTGGTGCACCCGGAGCTCTACCGCGCCCAGGTGCGCGCTGCTGAGCGACGCCGTCGCCACCCGACTGGAGGCCGGTGGCGACCTCTGGTGCGCATCCTCGTCCCGCTGGTGGTCGCCGCCACCGAGGTCGTGCTGGTGCGCGAGCTGGTCACCTCCACGCTGCGGGAGACCCCGGGTATCCCGGACATCCCGGTCGGGGCCATGGTCGAGACCCCCCGGGCCGCGTTGCAAGGAGCAGAGCTGGCCGTTGCGGGAGCTTCCTGTCGTTCGGCAGCAACGACCTCACCCAGCTGACGTTCGGACTGGGTCGTGACGACGGGGCACCGCTGATCGATCGCTATGTGCGGGGTGGGCTGGTGCCGGCCGATCCGTTCGCGACCCTCGATCTCGACGGTGTGGGTCAGCTGGTCGCGTTGGGCGTCGAGCGGGCCCGCGGCGTCGATCCGGCCATCGAGATCAGCGTCTGCGGCGAACACGGCGGCGACCCCGCGTCGATCGCGTTCTTCCGCTCGCTCGGGATCGACCACGTGTCCTGCTCGCCCTACCGGGTGCCCGCCGCCCGGCTGGCCGCCGCCCGTGCCGTGCTGGGGCTGCCACCTGACGGGCACCATGACCGCGCTCGGGCGCGCCGGTCGATCCGTCACACCCCGCTGGTAGGTTCGGCGTCATGGGGATCGTCGACGACGACATCGTGCGAGTGCGCGAATCGTCCGACATCGTGGCGATCATCAGCGAGCACGTGCAGCTCAAGCGGGTCGGGCGCCGCTTCAGCGGGCTGTGCCCGTTCCACAGCGAGAAGTCGGGGTCGTTCTCGGTCAACCCCGAGGAGCACGTCTACTACTGCTTCGGATGCGGGGCGAAGGGCGACGTCATCACCTTCGTGCGTGAGATCGAGCACCTCGACTTCGTCGGCGCAATCGAGTTCCTGGCCGGCAAGGCCGGCATCGTCCTGCGCTACACCGACAAGGACGAGGGCGAGGGCCGCAAGAAGCGCACTCGGCTGATCGATGCCATGGCGCCGGGCGGTCGAGTGGTACCACGAGCGGCTGCTGTCGGCCCCCGACGCGGCTCGGGCCAGGGGCTACCTGCGCTCGCGCGGTCTGTCGGGCGACGAGGTCCGGGCCTACAAGCTCGGGTGGGCGCCCGAGGGGTGGGACGAGCTGGTCAAGGGCGCTGAAGCTCTCCGACGAGGTGGCCATCGACGCCGGGCTCGGGCGCCGCAACAGCATCGGCCGGGTCAACGACTTCTTCCGAGGGCGGGTGCTGTTCCCGATCTTCGACGCCAAGGGAGACCCGGTCGGCTTCGGTGGGCGCATCCTGCCCGGGGCGCGAGGGCTCGAAGTACTGGAACTCCACCGACAACCCGATCTACTCGAAGAGCAAGGTCCTCTACGGGCTCAACTGGGCGAAGAGCGCCATCGTCAGCGCCAACCAGGTCATCGTGTGCGAGGGCTACACCGACGTGATCGGGTTCGCGGCGGCCGGGTTGCCCATCGCCGTGGCCACGTGCGGCACATCCCTCACCGAGGACCACTTCAAGGCACTGCAGAGCTACGCCAAGCGCATCGTGCTGGCCTTCGACGCCGATGCGGCCGGGCAGAACGCGGCAGCCCGGTTCTACGAGTGGGAGCGCAAGTACGACCTCGACGTGGCCGTCGCTGCGCTGCCGGCCGGCGTCGACCCCGGCGACCTCAGCCGATCCGACCCTGCCGCACTGCGTCGCGTCGGTCGAGCAGGCCACCCCGTTCCTCGGCTTCCGCCTCAACCGCGTGCTCGACGCGGCCACGCTCGTGTCGCCCGAGGGTCGGGCCCGCGCCGCCGAGGCCGCCATGGCCGTGATCGCGCGAGCACCCCAGCGACCTCGTCCGCGACCAGTACCTGATGGAGGTCGCCGTCGCGCTGTCGCATCGAGCCCGACCAGCTTCGTGCGGGCACCTACACCCGTGCGCCCGACCCGGGGGCTCGCGGAGCCGGCGCCGTCCCGGGGCCGGGCCGTGCGCGGTCGACGGCGAAGCCCGCCGGACTCGTCCGAAGGCCCGTCCCGACTCGCCCGAGGTCGAGGCTCTGCGGCTGCTCATCACCGATCCCGACCTGGTCAGGCCGTTCCTCGTGTCCGGCCTGTTCGGCGATCAGATCAACCGATCGGCCTACGTCGCCATCTCTTCCGCCCCTACCTTGCGTGACGCGATCGAATCCGCCGATCCGGCGTCGGCCGACCTCCTGCAGCGCCTGGCGGTGGAGGACACCGAGGCCGAGGCCGACGACGTCGTGGCCCGACTGGTCGAAGAGGCGACACGCCGTGAGCTCTCGATCATCCAGTTCGAGGTGGTTGCGGCCGATGAGGAGACGGTGTTCGCCCGATCCTCAGACATGGCCTGGTTGAAGATGCGCATGGAGGAGCTCCGTGAGCCGTCCACCCGCATCGGTGCCCGCGACCAGTTGCTAGCCTGGCTCGCACAGCGGCCGCAGGAGATCACGTGACGACGAGTAGCGAACATGTGCTCTCGCAAGGGGGCGGCCTCTCCGGCGAGGAGCTCGGGAGGCTGCTGGCCCGGGCCCGAGAGCGACAGACCCTCACCCGCACCGATCTCGAGGAGTGCGTGCGGTCCACTGCGATCACGCCCGAGCTGGTCGAGGACCTGCGCCGTCTGCTGGCCGTCGACGGCATCGCGCTCGATGCCAGCGTCGACGATCCGCCGATCAGCTTCCTGCGGGAGATCGAGGCCGAGGTCGACGCCGCCGAGGCGCTGGCCTACGAGACCGACGCACGACGGCCGCTCCTGCAGGCTGCACCGGCCGGTGCCGGTACGGCCCTCTCCGACGACGAGGACGATCCGCCGCCCGATGCCGCGGCCCGCCGCCGGGCCCGCATGCGCTCGACGAGCCCGAAGGACGCCCTGCGCATGGGCGGCGAGACCCAGACGGGTGCGTCGGCCGACCCGGTGCGCATGTACCTCAAGGAGATCGGCCGGGTCCCGCTGCTCACCGGCGCCGGAAGAGGTCGACCTGGCCAAGCGCATCGAGCGGGCATCGCTGCGCCGAGGAGCGCCTGGCCGACCTCGACGCCGCCGGCGAGCTCGCCGACGCTCGACCCCGGTCGAGCGCCGCCGGCTCAAGCGCATCGGCCGACGACGGCGACCGAGGCCAAGGCCGACCTCACCCAGGCCAACCTGCGCCTCGTGGTGTCGATCGCCAAGCGCTACGTCGGCCGGGGCATGCTCATCCTCGACCTGATCCAGGAGGGCAACCTCGGGCCTGATGCGGGCGGTCGAGAAGTTCGACTACACCAAGGGCTTCAAGTTCTCGACCTACGCCACGTGGTGGATCCGCCAGGCCATCACCCGGGCCATCGCCGACCAGGCCCGCACCATCCGCATCCCGGTGCACATGGTCGAGTCGATCAACAAGGTCCACCGGGTGCAGCGCCAGATGATGCAGGAGCTCGAGCGCGAGCCCACCATCGAGGAGCTGGCCGACAAGGTCGACATGACCCCGGCCCGGGTGCGCGAGATCATGCGCATCTCCCAGGACCCGCTGTCGCTCGACTCGCCGGTGGGCGAGGAGGACGACTCCAACCTGGCCGACTTCATCGAGGACCAGCAGGCCGAGGCCCCGGCCGAGATGGCGGCCCGCAAGATGCTCGGCGACGCCGTGGTCGAGGCGCTCGACGAGCTCAACGACCGCGAGAAGGCAGGTCGTGCGGCTGCGCTTCGGCCTCGACGACGGCCAGGCCCGCACCCTCGAAGAGGTCGGCAAGGAGTTCGGCGTCACCCGCGAGCGCATCCGCCAGATCGAGTCGAAGACCCTGGCCAAGCTGCGCCACCCGCACCGCAGCCAGAAGCTGCGCGACTACCTCGACGGCGAGTAGATCCGGCCGGTCAGTTGAGGGTCGGGTCGCCCCGGTGGTCGTAGGGACGGTCGGCGGCGGTTGCGCCACCGCCCCCGCCGAAGGCCACCTCGTCGACCATGTCGCGCGTCCGGCTGATGCCGTCGACGGCCAGGTCGCCCAGGCGGTCACGCAGCTCCTGGTACGCGTCGGTGGAACGGATCTGGGCGAGGTACCGGTCGAGCTGCACGAAGCGCTCACGGCCGGCCTTGGCTCCGTAGTAGTAGCCGACGGCGAGGCCGACCAGGAGTCCTGTCTTGAATCGCACGGGACCGTTGTAGGCGATGGCGGCCCGCCCCGCCACGCGGTGGGTGGCACGAAAGGCACTCACGATGACTGTCACACCCCCTCGTCATGCTGGCGGGATGGGATATCGAGGCTTCGTCGCCGAACAGAACCGGGCCCGTGACCTGCGGGCCGAGTCGTGGACCCTGCAGGACATCGCCGACGAGCTCGGCGTGGCCAAGAGCTCGGTCGTCGCTCTGGGTCCGCGACGTCGAGTTCGTGCCCGAAGCCCCGCGTCGGCCGGCTCGCCGACGTGAGCCCAACGCCCTGCAGCGCCGCAAGCAGGCCGAGATCGACGAGCTCCTGGCCGAAGGCCGAGCGCCGCATCGGCCGCCTGTCCGAGCAGGAGTTCCTCGTGGCCGGCACCGCGCTCTACGCCGGCGAGGGCGCAAAGGCGGATGGGCAGCTGTGCTTCGCCAACAGCGACCCGCGGATGATCCTGTTCTTCTGCACCTGGCTGCGCCGGTTCTTCGATGTCGACGAGTCGAAGCTTCCGGTTCAGGCTGTATCTCCACGAGGGCCTCGACCTCGACGCGGCGATCGCGTTCTGGTGCGCGAGCTGACCGGCGATCCCCGCGTCGCAGTTCGGCAAGCCGTACCGGGCCGTGCCCGATCCGTCGATCCGCAAGGCCAAAGCACCCGCTGCGGCTGCGGCTACGTCTGGTACGACAGCTCGCAGGTCCACCGAGGCGTCATGGGACTCGGTGCAGGCGCTGCTATCGTGCGAGACGTCCTTCCGGGGTAGCTCAGCTGGCAGAGCGCCGGCCTGTTAAGCCGATTGTCGTGGGTTCGAGCCCCACCCCCGGAGCACCAACGGCCCCACGACCCTCAGTTGGTCGCGGGGTCGGCTCGTTTTTCGTAGCCTGCACCGGCTACGGGCCTGTAGCTCAGTGGTCAGAGCAGGCGACTCATAATCGCTCGGTCGTGGGTTCGATCCCCGCCAGGCCCACCGCTCTGACCAGGACTTTCGTCCGAATCGCCGGACTCGGCGCCGAGGGCCATCCAAGAAAAATCCAAGAATCGTGCGTCGAACGGGCGTACGGTGGTCGCCATGGCCACGAACCTGCGCAAGGCACCGGGGATGCGCGAGAAGCAGCCCGAGGTCTGGGAGCTCATCGTCGAGGCCGGCATCGATCCGGTCACCGGCAAGCGCCGCCAGGTCAGCCGGGTGTTCCGCGGCACCTGCGCGACGCGAAGAAGGCCCGGGCCGTGCTGCTCGACCGAGGTCGAGAAGGGCCGGCACACCGGCACCGCCGCCACCGTCGACCAGCTGTTCGCCGACTGGCTCGTCGAGCTCGAGCGCAAGGGCCGGTCGCCGAACACGATCCACGGCTACCAGCGGACCTACAGCCGCAACATCAAGGCGACCCTCGGCAACGTCCCGGTGACGAAGGTGACCACGAAGATGCTCACCGACCTCTACGGCGCCCACCAGCGCCGGGGCCTCAAGCCGCGCAGCGTCTACCAGATCCACGCCACCCTCTCCTCGATGTTCACCCAGGCCTGCCGGTGGGGCTGGCGGGACAGCGAACCCGGCGCAGTGGGCCGAGCCGCCGAGCGCCGAGAACACGGCCCCGGTCGTCCCGACGCCCGAGGAGGTGATGGCGCTCATCGACGAGGCCAACGCCTCACGCCGGCCCGACAAGGCCCGGGCGATGTTCATCGCGGCGACGACCGGCCTGCGCCGAGCCGAGATCTGCGCGCATCAAGCGGGACCGCGACATCGACTGGGACCGCGCGATCCTCACCGTGACCCGCAGCATCGTCGTGCTGCCCCGCGACGGCGCCGGCGGAGATCCCGACCAAGAACCGCCGCATCCGTCCGGTCGCCCTCGACGAGCTGACGCTCTCGATGCTCGCGCGAGCAGCTGACGCTTCATCGAGGAGCGGGCCGCCGAGGCCGAGGTGCCGCTGGTCGACGACCCGTACCTGTTCTCCGACGAGGTCGACGGCTCGTCCCCGTGGAAGCCCGACTCGATCACCCAGTTCTTCACCCGCCTCCGCGAACGTGTCGGCCTCGAGCACCTCACCTTCCACGACCTCCGCAAGTTCATGGAGACCTACGCCCAGGACCTCGGCTTCGCCCCGGCCGCGGTGGCGATGCGCGCCGGCCACGATCCGTCGGTGATGTCGAAGCACTACACCGGCCGCATCGAGGAGGCCGACCGAGCGCTGGCCAACAGCGGTGGCGGGCTTGATCACACCGTCCAGCTGACAAGGGCGACCGCAGATGCAGCGGCGTCGGTCGTCAGTCGGGCCGATCGCGTAGTTCCCTGAGCTCGGGCAGCGCCTCGTGGTCCTTGGGACGGTTCGCCCACTCCTTGGACGCAATGACATCGTCCAGCGACGCCACCAACACCGAGTGGCGACCGAGCGGGGCGGAGGTCGCCCGCTCGATGAGATCAGCGTAGCCCTGCCGATTGCCGGCCCGGTCGGGGATCGCCGAGAGGACGTCGAAGTCGCCGGCATCGGTTCGCCAGGTCGAGGTCAACGTCGCCTCGAACGTCTTGGCGTCGATGATCGTCGGCAGGGCCTTCGATTCCTCGTCGCTCATTCCTCCTACACGAAGGCGAGCATGGAGGTCCTTGAGCGCATCAGCAAGCCGGTCGAGGTTCGCTTTGCTGCGCTCGGCGAGGCAGTCGAAGTCGACCGTTGGACGGGTCGCTCCGTGAGCGATGGCCGATACTCCACCGACCAGCAGGTAGTCGACCCCGTGGCGATTGAGCGTCGCCAGCACCCTGTCGAGGTCGAGCGGTATCTCCCGCGTCGCCAGTCAAGGCGATCCGACAGCAGCGTTCTGTTGGCGGGCCTCGTCGAGCTCGGCCAGGAAGGCCAGCACCTTCTCCTTGGTGTCGAGGACGCGCCCGTCGCTGGTCACCGACTGATCATCCGCGGTCGCATGGCCGCCGGTCGCCGCATCGACGCGGGCCTGGAACTCCTCGATCGTGCTCGGAAGTTGCGTTCGACCCATGCGCAGAAGGATACCGACGACATCGGGTCGTTTGCCTGTCATCCGGGTGCCGACTCGGTAGCGATTGCAAAGCACGCAATAGGTGGACGAGGACGTCGAAAGAACTGCGGAACTGCGCCTGAGGTCGTTGGTCAGGTCGTAGGTCGGGTCGTTGGTCAGGTCGTAGCACCTGGTCTGGTTGGCGGGCGCGGCCTACGCGCCAGCGAGGTTTTGCGAGAGATCTCGGCTCGTGGGCGGCTTCGTGTCGCGAGGCAACGCGACATTCGCCCTGTCGTGGGGTGGGTTCAACAGGTAGGGCGCGTGTGTTGGCGTCCGTTCCGGATGGAGGTGCTGACGATGGGTCTTGATGAGTTGCCCGACATGTTGCGGGTGGAGGAGGCGGCGACGGTCCTGCGGATCGGTCGGTCCGCCGCCTATGAGGCGGTGGCGGTGTTCCAGGCCACTGGTGGAGCGGAGGGCATCCCGGCGATCCGGATCGGTCGATCGGTGCGGGTGCCGAAGCGGGCGCTGTTGCGCTGGATCGAGGATCAGCTCGGCGCAGCCGCTGCTGAGGGTTCCGAGCGATGCCGCCTGAGCAGGCTCTCGTGGTTGGGCCGGCAGCCGCCGGGTGGCGGCGAGCGTTGACGCCCTCGGCGTGGCTGGTGCTCGAGGAGCTGGCCATCGGCGCGTCGGAGGATGCGTCGCTGTCGACGAACGTGCGCCAGCTCGGTGCCGCGTTGGGCTTGTCGAAGGACACCGTGGCGCGGGCCCTCCGAGTCCTGATCCGAGCTGGCCTGGTCGAGCGGGTCGACGAACGAGACGCCAGCTCGGGCCGCTTCGGCGCTGTCGTCTATCGCGTCGACCGGGCCGCAGCGGGCCTCACGGTCACTGACCCCCGGCCAACGTCGACCGCAGTTCCGAGCGGGTCACAACTGTCCGTCACTCCGTCGCGTTCATCACGTCCGATCCGACCGGCCACATCCGCCTCGAGCATCGGGCAGCTCGACCTCTTCGACGGTCGATCGTGATGCGCCCGATCGTCCCGGTCGAACGACCCAAGCAAGAGGACACACTTGCACTTGGCGTGCCCGGGTCGGTTGGGCGTGCTCCGGTCGGTGTCCGGGAGCGCCCCGTGCTGAGCATCGGCAAGCTCCTGTACCGGGACGGGCCGAGTACTACCTCGGCACCGTCGCCAACGGCGTCGAGGACTACTACACCGGCGCCGGCGAAGCGCCGGGCCAGTGGTCGGCACCAGCGCCGAACGCCTCGGCCTGTCGGCGAGGTCGACGCCGACGCGCTCCACCGGGTGCTCGAGCACGCCGACCCGATGACCGGGGAGCGGCTCACCCGGGGCCACGCCGTGCCGAAGGTGATCGGGTTCGACACCACGTTCTGCGCACCGAAGTCCGTGTCCCTGTTGTTCGGACTCGGTGACCCGGAGGTCTCCAACGAGGTCCGCAACGCGCACGACGCCGCCGTCGCCCGGGCGCTCGCGGTGTACGAGACGATGGCCCAAGGCCGCCGCGGCGCCGGCGGCCACACGGATCGTCGAGGGCGAAGGGTTCGTCGGCGCCGCCTTCCGGCATCGGACGTCGCGCAACCTCGACCCGCACCTGCACACCCACGTCGTGGTCGCCAACCTCGTCCACGCCGAGGAGGACGACCGGTGGTCGGCGCTCGACGGCCGGCCGGTCTACCAGTGGTGCCGCACCATCGGGCACCTCTACAACGCCGAGCTGCGCCACGAGCTCACCCGCCGCCTCGGCGTCGAGTGGACCCGGTCAAGAACGGCCTCGCCGACATCGAGGGCGTCCCCCGGTCCGTGATCGACGCCTTCTCGACTCGCAGCGCCGAGATCGAGGCCGACCTCGAGAGCCCACGGCATGTCCGGCGCCAAGGCGGCCCAGGAGGCCGTCTACATGACCCGGCCCGCCAAGACCACGACCGTCGACGCGCCGATCTGGTCGCCCGGTGGCGGACCCAGGCTGACGGTCCTCGGCTTCGACGCCGACGCGCTGGCCGAGCCACCCTCGGGCGGCGTCACCGACTCGACCGCGCCGGCCGCTCGGCACGCGTCGAGGCCGACGACTGCTCTTCGCCCGGCTGGCGGGCCCGCACGGACTGACCGCGCAAGTCCTCGACGTTCGGGCGGCGAGAGGTGATCGAGGCCATCTGCGACTCGCTCCCGGCCGGCGGCCGGATCGAGGACATCCTCGACCTGGCCGACGCGTTCCTCGCGTCGGAGCACGTCGTCGCCCTGGGCGAGCACGGCGACGCTCCGCTGCACCGCCGCAACGGGCACCTCGTCCCGTCCGGGCCAGGACGTGACCGGTACAGCACCCCGGAGATGATCGCCGTCGAGCAACGGCTCCTCGCCGTCGGTCGCCCGCCGCCAGGACGACCGGGCCGGCATCGCCGACCCGGACGCCGTCGACGCCGCGCTTCGGCGGCCCGCCCGACGATCACCGAGCGAGCAGGCGGCCATGGTGCGCCGGGTGTGCTCGAGCGGCGCCGGCGTCGACCTGGTCGAGGGCGTCGCCGGGTCGGGCAAGACCTTCGCCCTCGCCGCCGCCCACGAGGCATGGACCGCGTCCGGGTTCACCGTGTCCGGCGTCTGCCTCGCCGCCAAGACCGCCCGCCGGCTCGAGGACAGACACCGGGATCCCGTCGACCACGCTCGACGCGCTGCTCATGCAGCTCGAGCGCGAGCCGGCTCGAACCGACCGACGTGATCGTGGTCGACGAGGCCGCCATGGTCGGCACCCGCAAGCTCGAACGGCTCCTCGCCCACGCCGAAGCGGCGCGGGGCCAAGGTCGTGCTGATCGGCGACCCGTGCCAGCTCCCCGAGATCGACGCCGGCGGCGCGTTCGCCGGACTCGCCCGCCGCTTCGGGCCGTCGAGCTCACCGACAACCGCCGCCAACACCAAGCCTGGGAACGCGACCGCGCTCGGCCAGCTCCGCAACGGCGACCCCGATCGTCGGCATCGACGCGTTCGTCGACCGCGACCGGATCCACCTCGCCGACACCGTCGACCAGCTCAGCCGCACGCTCGTCGACGCACTGGTGGACAGCACGCCGAACGGCGAGCACGCGCTCATGTGCGCGCCGACCCGCCGCCAGGTCGACCAGCTCAACCACCTCGCCCGCCTCCGCCTGGCCGACGCCGGCGAGCTCCTCGGCGGCGGGCACCGGATCGGCGACCGCGACTTCGCCGTCGGCGACCACGGTCCTCGCGTCTGCGCAACGACCGCCGCGTCGGCATCCTCAACGGCGACACCGCCGTGATCGTCGGCATCGACCCGCAACAGCCTGTCAGGCCAGGCCAGTTACACCGTTGATCTGACACTCCCGGTCAAGGTCGTTCGTCTCCTCGCTTCGCTCCGGGCGCTCCACCTTGACCAGCCACTCCGGGCCAGCGCTCGACGCGAACAAGGCCTTGACACGCGCACCCCACACAAGAAACGCCGGGTCTGCGACACGCTCGCCGAGCGAGCAGATCGGCCCATCAGAGATGCACGACTGGGCACCGCCGAAGCGCTGGAGGCCCGGTTCGAGCCGGACGAGGACACGTCAGCCCGGGCAGAGCGGAAAGAGCGGTGCCGTCTCGATGCTCAGCGCGATGCGCTGGCCGCTTTCGGCGACGAACGTATAGCGATCGCGGTCGAAACAAGCGGTGGTTGGTCTCAACCACCCCGTACAGCTCGGTCGGAACATCAGGAACCCACTTGAACTTCTCATGCGGTGGGTCGAACGTGCTCGCCACGCCACCGTGGCAGGTGGCTTCGATCGCACCGGGCCGCGAGTTGGACGTTCCGACGAAGGTGAACCACCCGAGAGCGAGCACCGCCAGGAGAACTCCGACCATCGCCACGATGAACAGCAACCTGCTCTTCGTGTCCGCCGTTGTCGCCTCCATGATCCCCCGTCGGCTCACGCTCCCGGGAGTTGAGAGATGAGGGGGCCCGCGGACCATCGTGGCACGGGCACGATCAAGGCGTTCACACCGCCCCAGATCGCCGGGACCGCGACACTCTCGCCGCCGGGGAGATCGGCCCTCCGGGATCGTGGCAACAAGTGCTCGCCTCGCTTCGTCGTCAGCCGAGGACCCCGATGCCGAGGAAGAGGATGGCGGCGACTGAGATACAGCCCGGCAAAGAACCACTGGGTCGCAGAACTAGCAGTAGAAGGTACGAGCGGCCATCGCCCGAGCTTGACCCGCCCGGCGGCGGAGAGGGCCTGAAGGACCGCGCAGACGAAAGCCCCAACGACCACGACGAGGGCAAACGCAGTCAGAGGTGGGTGCGCTCGAGTGGATGCCCTTCGCTCACCGGCACGAGCGGCGGGGGAGGCTCGATGGCGGGAGGGTAGCCGATCGAACGTACCGCAGGCGCAGAATGCCCCTGCCACAGAACGAGGCTTCTAAGGATGTCAAGGGGCGGTTGCGGAGTGGGCGGGCACGACAGGGATGAGCCACTGGTGGGCACGCTTCTAGTAAGCCACGCGGTCCGCGGTTGAAGGGTGGGGTGGGTCGGCACGTCGTTCTAAGAGGCAGCAGGAGTGTCGCGCCAGCCGGTAAACAGGAGCCAGACCCACTCCAGATCTTGGGGTGATCAAGGCGCGGCGGGGGAGGTGCTTGAAGGTCTCGCGGGCGACGTAGCGCTTGAGGGAGCGCATGATCTCGGGGGTGCTTCGGCCTTCGTCCCGGCGCCGCTCGACGTAGGCGCGGGTGGGTTCGTGGTTGCCCATGCGGGTCAACACGATGCGGTGCAGCGCCGAGTTGGCTGGCGGTTGCCGCTGCGGTTGAGTCGTACCGGCCGTTGGTCTTGCCCGACCCGGCCGGGACTGGCGCCGTGCCGCACAGGTGCGCCCACGCCGCTTCGGAGCGGATCCGTTGCAGGGCGATCGCCGGCGGTGACTGACAGGGTCGCGGCGACGAAGGTCCCGCAGCCGTACAGGCTGAGCAGGTCCCAGGCGTGGGCGGCGACGATCGGCTCGAGGAGCGTGTCGAGCCGACCGATCTCGTCTTCGAGACCGAGGACGCGACGGCCGAGCTCTCGCAGGGTGAACAAGGTGACGTAGTCGACCTGGTGGCCGGGGCGGGGGCGCATCGCTGCGGCCTGGCGGGTCAGGTGGTGCACGTTGAGCCCATGGAACCGGGCCCGGATGTCATCGGGGGCGAGGAACACCAGCTGGCGCATCTGGTTCAACGTCCGCACCCGTTCCGAGCGCGGCGGAGCGTTTCGCGATCAGCAGGACCCGCATCGCTTCGACCGGACCGGTCCCGCCTTTGGGCTAGACCCTGGGCCTGGCCCGACAGCGCGCCACGCGCCGCGGAGACGGCGTCGATGGTGTCGGACTTGCCGGCCGCGGTGCGGTCCTTGCGGTTCGGGCAGTCGACCTCGACCACCTCGATCCCGCGGGCCAGCAACGACCGGCACAGCCCGGCCCCATAGGAGCCGGTGCCCTCGACCCCGACCTTCACGACGGGTCCGAACCGGGCTCGAGCCAGTCGAACAGCTCGGCGTAACCGGCCGGGTCGTCGCGAACGACTCGGTCCCCAACAGGGCGCCGAGCTCGTCGAGCGCGGCGGCGACGTGGACATCAGGTGGGTGTCGACACCCCCGGTGACTGGGCGCGCGTCTTCTACGATGGTCATCGCCATCCCTTCCTTCCATTCAGGTGTCAAGGGGTGGCACGCACTCGCCGGGACGGCGGACCCGACTTCCGCGAGAGCTGCTGTAACAGCTCCCACGAGGTCTCCGCCCGACCGGTGAGTGCCACCTCAATCAGGAGCTGCGGACGCTAACCACCACCACCAACACCCCGGTGGATCCCGCCCACCCCATCCTCCCTGCCGGGACCGGGTCGCACTCGCGAGCGACCGACACATCTGGATTGTCGGAACCGCATCTTGACGCAGGTCGCCTTGAGAGCCGGCGGGGGCCAGCCGTTCCTCAAGTCGTCGGAGGCCTGATTGCGCCCAGTTGAAGCAGCATCGCCAGGTCGTCTCGGATCGCCCATCGCTCAGCAATGCGCCCGTCGACAAGGCGGTATGCAAAGGCCGTGTCCCGCGTGTAGGTCCCGCTGAGGGGACCCTGTTGAGTGGTCCAGGCGCTATGCGAGTGCTGGTTGGTGGTGGGTGGTCCAGGCTTGGGCGAACTGGGTGGGGGTGAGGTCGCCGTGGGCGCTGTGGGGTCGGTTGGTGTTGTAGTCGATGCGCCAGTCCTCGATGAGGACCTGGGCTTCGAGCAGCGAGTCGAATTGCCAGCCGTTGAGGAACTCGTCGCGGAGCCGGCCGTTGAACGACTCGATCCAGGCGTTCTGCCAGGGAGACCCGGGGTCGACGAACACCGAGTCGACGCTATTGAACCGGCACCAGTCGGCCACCGCGTAGGCGACGAACTCGGGTCCGTTGTCCATGCGGACGAACGCGGGCATGCCGCGGGTGGCGGCGATGCGGTCGAGGGTGGCGACGACGTGATCGGCGTCGATGGAACGGGCGACGACGATGGCGGCGCACTCGCGGGTGAACTCGTCGATCACGTTCAACAGTTTCAAGGTCCGCCCGTCGACGGTGACGTCGAACTGGAAGTCGAGGGCCCACAGGGCGTTGGGGCGGATGGGTCTGCTGCAGGTTCAGTTGACGGTGGTTGAGTGTGATCACGCGGCGACGTCGTGGTCGGGGTCGAAGGCGAGCTCGTATTCGACGGGGGTGAGTCGACCGAGGGCTCGTTGTCGCCGGCGGCGGTTGTAGGTGTGTTCGATCCAGTAGACGATCTCGTTGTGCAGCTGGTCGCGGGTCGCCCAGGCGTGGCGGTTGAGGACGTTCTTCTGCAGCAGCGAGTTGAACGACTCCATCGCCGCGTTGTCGCCCGCCGCGGCGACCCGACCCATGGAGCCTTTGAGCTTGGCGGCCTTCAGCGCAGCCCGGAAGACCCGCGATCGATATTGGCTGCCTCGGTCGGAGTGAACGACCACGACCCGGGTCGGTTCGCGGCGAGCGACCGCGGCTCGCAGGGCGGCGGTGGCCAGTCGGGCGGTCATGCGGGGGCCGATGGCGTAACCGACGATCCGGTTGGAGAACAGGTCTTTGATGATGCAGGCGTAGAGCTTGCCTTCGCCGGTCGGGTGCTCGGTGATGTCGGTCAACCAGACCGCGTCCGGTCGGGCGCGGTGAAGTTGCGTCGCACCAGGTCGTCATGGACCGCTGGCCCGGGCCGCTTGTGTGTGCCTGCTCGACCCTTGCGGGTCGTGGTCGACCAGACCCGCTGGTCCCGACACAGCCGCCACACCCGCCGCTCTCCCACGACGTGGCCGGCCGCCTCGAGCTCATCAGCGATGAACCGATACCCGAACTCGGGATCATCGGCATGGACGTCGACGATCGCGTTCGTGAGGTGGGCGTCGTCGAGGTCTCGGTCGCACACCGGATCGGCGCGCCACTGGTAGTAGGCCTGGGTCGAGAAGCCGAGCACCCCGCAGGTCAACCGCACCCCGATCCCGTCGGCGGCCAGCTCCTGGACCAGCGGGTACATCATTTTGGGGCGGCGTCTTTGGCGAAGTACGCAGTCGCCCGCCGCAAGATCTCGACCTCCTGCTCCAGACGCCGGTTGTCTCGGCGCAACCGCACGATCTCGGACTGCTCCACGCTGGTAAGCCCGTCGACCACGCCGTCATCGATCTCGGCCTGGCGCTTCCAGCGCTTCACCGACTCGACCGACACCCCGAAATCAGCGGCGACCTCGGCCACGGTCATGTCACCCCGGCGCGCCACCCGAGCCACATCGGACTTGAACTCCTGAGGGAACTTCTTGGGCATGACATCCATCCTCTCCGGTGGGCGAAGCCCACACATGGGATGTCAACCAATCCTGCAGCAGACCCATCCGACCCCATTGCCCCTTGACCTTGACCCGCTTCGGTGGACACCTGATTCTGGCTGGGAGGCCAGAGGAAGGAGCCCGAAGTGGCTCGACCGTCGAAGTACCCGCCGGAGTTCCGGCGCGAAGCAGTGGAGTTGGTGAAAACCTCGGACCGTCCCCGGGTCGAGGTCGCCCGGTCGTTGGGGATCAGCGACTCGACGTTGGCGAACTGGATGGCTGATGAGCGTGACGCCCAGACCCGTGCTGCGGATCCGAACGGGTTGAGCGAGTCCGAGCGCGACGAGCTGCGCCGGCTCCGCAAGGAAAACGTGGAGCTGCGCACCGACCGGGAGATCCTCCGCAAGGCAGCCGCCTATTTCGCTCGGGAGACGACGCGGTGAGCCGCTTCCGCTTCGTCGAAGACCATCGAGACCTCTACGAGGTGAAGCGGCTGTGCGAGCTGGTTGAGGTGTCGACCTCGGGCTTCTACGCGTGGCAGACCCGCCGCCCGTGTGACCGGGACCTGACCGACGCGGAGCTGCTGGTCGAGATCCGTGACATCCATACCGCGAGTCGCTGCACCTATGGCGCCCCGCGGATCCATGGCCAGCTGCGCCGGCGCGGTCACCGCATCGGTTGCAAGCGGGTGGCCCGTCTGATGCGTCGCGACGGGCTGATGGGGGTGCATCGACGCAAGTGGCGTCGTCGGCGTCCCGACATCGCCCCGGCTCCGGACCGACTGAACCGTGACTTCACCGCTGAGCGTCCCAACCAGCGTTGGGTGGCGGACATCTCCGAGTTCCCGACCGGTGAAGGCAAGCTCCATGTCGCCGGGGTCCGCGACCTCTGTCACCGGGGCCTGGTCGGCTGGGCCATGGGCCCGTCTCCCGACGCCGAGCTCGTGGTCGACGCCCTCGTCATGGCGCTGGGCCGCTCCGAGCCCGACGCGGCAGGGCTGGTGCATCACTCCGACAAGGGCGGCGCCTACGTGTCGGGCGACTTCTGCTCGATGGCCACCCTGGCCGGGCTCGAGGTCAGCTTTGGATCCACCGGCGACTGCTACGACAACGCCGCCATGGAAACGTTCTGGTCCACCCTCAAGCGCGAGATCGCCTGGATCCGCGGCAGCATCTGGTTCCCAACTCGCGACGACGCCCGGCTCTACCTCTTCGAGTTCATCGAGGTCTTCTACAACCGCCAACGCCACCAGGCCCGACTCGGTCACCGCACCCCGGTCGAGTTCGCCGCCACGTTCAACCCGTGACAACCGAAACCCCGTGTCCACCAGAGCGGGTCAAGGTCAAGCGGCTTCTACTACGCACTGGGATCGGTGGCCGGTTTCATCTACCTGGTCTTCATGATCTATTGCGCGGTCGTGACGTTCCGCAAGGGTCACCTGATGCTGTTCATCCTCGGCTTCTTCTGCGGGATCGGTTGGATCATCGGCCTGCTCTCGGTCGACAAGCGACAGCTCGGCCCCGGCCTGGACAGTCGCTACGTCCCACCCCCAGGCAGCTGACCTCGACCGTGGCAGATGGGCCGTTCTGGGACGGTCTCATAACTGCCTACCGCCGACTGATCCTCCTGCAGATGGGCGGCCGGAGGCGTGTGGACGGGGAGTCGATCCCGAGGCCGATGGGTACCTCGAGCGCTACTCCCGTGATTCGCGCAGCGAGTGCTGTCGGGTGTCACGATGGGTACTCCCCGGGTGCCCCCTGGAGCCTTCTGCTACGACCGGATGATCCGGCTAGCGGCGCCGCCATCCAAGAATCCATCCAAGAAACCTGCCAATACGGGCTAATTCTTGGACGGACGGAGTGGATGGCGGAGCGGACAAACCGCAGGTCAGGAGCACAATCGGCCACGGGCTGGACCCGTTCGAGGTCACTCATAATCGCTCGGTCGGTGGTTCGATCCCACCCAGGCCCACTGCCTGGCCTGCGGTGATGTGATCAGCAGAAGTCGGCCGCACCAAAACCCAAGAACCATCCAAGCCGACACGTGCCCCACGCCACCGTGCCCACCGGCGTCGGGCGGCACGTCGGGACCGCGGCGGGTGAGGTGCTGGTCGCGGCGCCGTTCGGCGTCAGGTGGACGCGTCGCAGTGGCGATCGCGAGGTGGTCGCCCGTTCTTGCGGTTCGGTAGCGGATCGATCGGTCAGTCGGCGCAGGGCCCGTCAGGTCACGGTGAGCACGTCGAACATGCCGGCGGCGTAGTGCCCCGGCTCGTTGCAGACCAGTTCGTAGCGGCCGGCTCCCAAGGTGACGGTGACCCACCCGGTGGCGCCCGGGGCGATCCCGTCGCCGGCGCCGTCGGCACAGGACTTCGAGGCCTCACCGAGGCTCTGGGACTCGTCGATCTTGTCCTCCTTCCCGGTCGGCCTGGTCCCTGGACCGTCGGTCGGAAGGGGGAGGATCACGAGCTCGTGGACGAGGGCTCCGTCGTTGTGGACGACGAACGAGATCTGACCCGAGGCGACCGTGCCGGGGTCGGCCCGCAGCGTCACCATCATCGGGCGGGCTCCCATCATCGAGTTCCCGCGATCGGACATCGTGACCTCGATGGTGCGGCCGGGGAGCCGGGGCGAGGTGCAGCTGACTGCCCCGAAGGCGCGGTTGCGCAGGGTGGTCCGTCTATTGGCGACGCCGACGATGAGCGAGGCGGAGCCGACGGCGAGCACCACCACCACGATCGCCGCCACCGCGATGACTGCTCGCGATCGTCCGGGGGTGGTGGTCATGGGTCCCCGCGAAGCACGGCGCGCCGCCGCCGGTACTCCTCGTCGTCGATCTCCCCGCGAGCGAACCGCTCATCGAGGATCTGCAACGGTCCCGATGGAGCGCCCCCCAGGGGCCTCGGCGACCCTGAGCTCAGGTGCCGGATGAGCGTGACGATCACCCAGGCGATCGCACCCCAGAACACGACCATCATCGCCACCATGGCCAACCAGCCGCCCCAGCCGACCCCTCCGTCTCCGTACCTCATCACGACCTTGGACCTCCGAGCTCGACGATCGTCGATTTCAGGATGGCCACCCCGTCACTCCGCTGCTCAGTGCCGAAGGTCCCATATCTGCGACAGGTTGGAATGATACCCCCGGGGGTATAGAGTGAAGGTACCCCCTTGGGTATGTGCCCACCGACCCCGAAGGCAGCGCCATGTCCTTGAGTTCCTCGCTCGACCGTCCCGATCAGGCAGCTGATGGAGTGGAACCCGGTGCCCAGCCGTGGTTCGCCCGGCTCGGTCGGTTCTCCGCAACCCACCGACGATGGGTGATGATCATCTGGTTGGTGGCAACGCTGCTGGCTGCCCCCCTGGCGCTCACGCTGACCGGGGCGCTGTCCGGTGCTGGTTGGGAGGCGCAGGGCTCGACTGCGGTCAAGGTCCGTGACGAGCTGCGCCGGGACTTCCCGACGCTCGGGGCCGAGGCGGCCGTCGTCGTCTACCGCCAGGCCGACCCGATCGCCCAGGACCCGGCCGGTCTGCAGCAGTTGGTGGCCTCCCTCCAGGGGGCTCCTGGAGCGGCTGCGGTCGTCGACCCCCTGGCCCAGCCGCCAGCCGCCGGGCTCGTCTCGCCTGACGGGAAGACCGCGCTCATCCCTGTCCGCCTCGCGGCGACACAGGATTCCGATCTGCCGATCTCTGCCGGCAAGGTGATCGACCACGTGGCGCAGCAACCGCTGCCCGATGGGGCCACCGCCAAGGTGACCGGTGAGTGGGCGGTGTGGCATGACTTCAACAAGAGCAACGAGGAGGCCCTGCACCGGGCCGAGCTGCTGTCGGCCATCCCGACCATGGTCCTGCTGCTGATCGCCTTCGGCTCGGCCATCGCCGCGGGGATCCCGCTGCTGCTGGCGCTGGCCGGCATCGCCGTGGGCTTCGCCGTCCTGCACCTGTGGGGCAACACGACGCCGCTGTCGGTGTGGTCCATGAACTTCTCGATGATGATCGGCCTCGCCGTCGGCATCGACTACAGCCTGTTCATCGTGTCGCGCTACCGAGAGGAGCGCGAGGACGGCAGAGATGCCCTCGACGCCATCGCCAACACCCTCGCCACGGCTGGCAAGGCGGTGTTCCTGTCGGCCTTCACCGTGGTGGCGTCGCTGGCCGCCGTGTTCGTGGTGCCCGTCATGGTGTTCCGATCGATGGCGCTGGGCATGATCCTCGCGGTCATCGCCGTGGCCCTGGCCGCGCTCACGCTGCTGCCCGCCGTGCTCGTCGCCATGGGCGACCGGGTCCTGGTCACCAAGGGTCACGACGACCCCGACCGCGCCGCCGAGGGCCGCTGGGCCCGGTGGACCGGCCTGGCCCTGCGCCACCCGGGTCGGACGCTTGTCGCCGGTCTCGCCCTGCTCCTCCTCCTCGCCGCCCCGGCGCTCACCATGAAGCTGGGCATGCCCGGCGCGCGCGTCGTCGATCAGGGCCGCTCGAGCCGCGACGGCTACGACATGGTCCTCGAGTCGTTCGGGCCCGGTGCGGCCGCTCCGCTCTACGTGACGGTCCCGGCCGAGAACGCCCAGCAGGTCGTCGACCTGGCCAAGGCCGACGCCAACGTGGTCGACGCGCAGATCGTTGCCCAACCGGCCGACAGCGGCCGCACCGTCGTCCGGGTCATCGGTGCGACCGCGGTGGACGCCTCCGCCACCTCCGACATGGTCGGCCGACTCCGCGCCACCATCGGAGACCAGGTGCCCGAGGCGTTGGTCGGTGGGCCGGCCGCGCAGAACCACGACCTGACCGCTGCGCTCACGGGCAAGGCGCCGCTGGCCATCGCCATCATCATGGCCGTGGCCTTCCTGCTGCTCCTTGTGGTGTTCCGCAGTCTGGCCATCGCCCTGTCGTCGATCGTGTTGAACCTCGTCAGCGTGGGGGCCGCGTTCGGGTTCGCCAGCCTCGTGTTCCAGCACGGCATCGGTGCCAGCCTCATCCGCATCCACCCTCAGGGCTTCGTCGATGCGTGGGCGCCGCTGTTCTTCTTCGCTCTCCTGTTCGGGCTGTCGATGGACTACCAGCTGTTCCTGCTCGCCGCGATCCGCGAGCGCTACGAGGCCACGGGCGACACCAAGCTCGCCATCCGCGAGGGCATCGCCCGGACCGGCCGGCCCATCACGAACGCGGCGTTGATCATGATCGTGGTGTTCATCGCCTTCGGGGTCACCGGCCCGATCCCCCCGACCGAGCTGGGCGTCACCCTTGCGGTCGCCGTCCTGCTCGACGCCACCGTCGTGCGGATGATGCTGGTCCCCTCGGTCATGGGGCTGCTCGGCGAGCGCAACTGGTGGCTCCCGAAGTGGCTCGGTCGGATCCTGCCGAAGATCCACTTCGCCCACTGACCCGGTGGACTCGCCGAGTACATCGCCGAGACCTCTCGTCGACCGACGCCCACGACAAAGGACCTGATGATGACCAGTCCCACCCGAACTACCGAGACCCCTGCTCCGGCGGCCGCTCCCACGACCCGCTGGCCCCTCGAACGGATCCTGTTCGCCATGGCCGGGACGATGACCTTGGTCAGCGCCGCGCTCGCCGCGGTCGTGTCGCCCTGGTTCCTCCTGCTCACCGCGTTCGTCGGGATCAATCAGTGGCTCTACGTCACGGTGCACAACTGCCCCGCGTCGCTGGTGTTGCGCCGCGTCGCGCAACCGCAGTGCAGGTGGTGACCAGAGACCGGCCCGGAGCGTCACGTTGCCGGGACGCCGCCACTCGACGACCTGGCAGGCTGTCGATCAGCGGCGGGCCCGCACCAGGCAGTCGAGGGCCGGGCGATCGGCGCCGGCGACCGGCCGTTCCACCGTCTCGGCCCGCTCGACGGTGACATCGATCCCGGCGGCGGCCAGGTCGGCGAGCACGTCCTCCGGCGCGTAGAGCACAGCCGGATCCTGGGGACCGCCCACGCCGCCGGTCAGGTTTGCGGTGTCGTGAGCAACCACCAGCAGCGTGCCGTCCGGTGCCAGGGCGCGGCCGGCGACGCCCATGGCCCGACGGCGGTCGTCGGCCGGGAGCTGCAGGTAGAAGACGGCGACGAGGTCGAAGCCCCCAGCTGGCGGCTCCCAGGTGGTCGCGTCGGCGCACACCCAATCGACCTCGACACCCCGGTCGGCCGCGAGGCGCCGCCCCTTCTCGATCCCGACGTCGGAGAAGTCGACGCCGGTGGTTTCCCAGCCCCGCTCGGCCAGCCAGGCGGCGTTGCGGCCCTCACCGCAGGCCAGATCGAGTGCCCGGCCGGGAGCGAGGCCCTCGGTCTCGGCCACCAGGAACTGGTTGGGATCGGCTTTCCACACGTACTCGGCGGTGGCGTAGCGGTCGTTCCAGTGGCTGGGGTCCATCGGGGCTCCCGTGGTGTCGATGAGCTCAGCTCGCGGACTGGGCGGGCTGTTGGGCGGGCTGTTGAGCGGGCTGTTGGGCGAACTCTTGGAAGGCGGCGAACGCCCGAGGTGCCCAGACGCTGGCCGGGCCGCCGTTCATCAACAGTGCCACGCCGAGGGCTTCGGCGACCTCGGCCTCGCTGGCGCCTGCGGCCGCCGCGGCTCGGGCGTGGTAGGCGACACAGCCGTCGCAGTGCTCCACCACCCCGACGACGAGCGCCATCAGCTCCTTGATGCGGCTCGGCAGGGCGCCGTCGGCCATGGCCGAGCGATGGAGGTCACCGAAGCCGGTCCACGTCTCAGGTATGGCTTTGCGGAGATCACGGGTGGGTTGTCGAAGGTCTTCGGCGACGTCATGGAAGTGGCCCACGATGCGCTCCTCGGAGTGGAGGGACAGGGACCTTCATCGTCTGCCGCCCCGATCGGCTCCGGTAGGGTCGAAGGTCATACCCATGGGGGTATAGTTGCAGGGATCGGGACGGAGCATCCGTTCCAGCGCCCGCACAACGAAGCCTGAGGAGGCTGACGTGGAACTGCCGGAGGATGTCACCGACGACCTGCGCAAGCGCCTGCGACGGGTTGCCGGCCAGGTGCAGGGCATCGAGCGGATGCTGGACGAGGGCCGCGAATGTCGCGACCTCGTCACCCAGATCTCGGCTGCCAACCGGGCCCTCGAGCAGGCCGGGTTCCGTCTGGTCAGCGCCGGCCTGACGTACTGCCTCTCGAACCCGGAGCAGGCTGAAGCCGATGGCTACCCGCTCGACGAGGTCGAGAAGATGTTCATGCGCATCGCCTGAAGCACAGGACTCCGGTCATGCCGAGCGGTTGCTCGGCGATCCCGAGCCCGCACGGTACGACCGTTCCACCGTTGGGATTCGTGCCGGCGATCAGGCCTTGACGGTGTCGCGCCAGGGCAGACCCTTGTCGACCTGGGCCTCGCGGGGGAGGCCCAGGGCGCGTTCGGCGATCATGTTGCGGTGAATCTCGTTGGTCCCGCCGCCGATGCGCGACGAGAACTGCGACACCACGAAGTTCTGCCACATCCCGGCCTCGGCGGCGTCGCCGCGGGAGAGCATTCCGCCGGCCTGCTGGAGCTGCAGGCCGAGGTCAGCCTTCACCTCGTTGGTGGCGGTGTTGAGGTTCTTGAGCACTGAGGGGTCGGGCGGGTTGCCGCGGCCGGTCATCACGAAGGTCTGCATGCGCATGCCGAGGAAGTCGAGCATCCGCTCCCGGGCGTACACGTCGGCCAGCCCTTGGCGGATGATCGGCTCGTCGGCGCGGCCGAGCTCGAGTGCCAGCCGCTTCAGCGTCACGAAGCTCGCCGGACCGCGGCCGGCGCCGATCATGCCGGTCTCGCTGGTCAGCACGGTGCGGGTGACGGCCCAGCCCTCGTCGATCTCACCGACGACGTGGTCGACCGGCACCCGGACGTCATCGAGGAACACCTCGTTGAAGAACGACTGACCGGTGGCCTCGCGGAGCGGACGGACGTCCATCCCGGGGCAGTGCATGTCGACGAGGAGGAAGGTGATCCCTCGGTGCTTCGGAGCGTCGGGATCGGTGCGGACGATCAGGATGCCGAAGTCGGCGTGCTGGGCCTGTGAGTTCCAGACCTTCTGGCCGTTCACCACGAACTCGTCGCCATCGCGGACCGCCCGAGTGCCCAGCGCGGCGAGATCGGAACCGGCTCCGGGCTCGCTGAACAGCTGGCACCAACGCTCGTCGCCTCGGAGCATCGGTGGCAGGTAGCGCTCCTGCTGCTGCTTCGTGCCGTGGCGCATCAGCGGCACACCGACCAGTGACTGCGCCGTTCCGTAGAATCCCTGGGACACGTCGAACGCCGCCGCTTCCTGGCCGAAGATGATGGCCTGGGCCGGAGTCGCCCCTCGTCCACCGAACTCCTTCGGCCAGGTGAGCCCGGCCCACCCGTTGTCGTACAGGGTGCGCTGCCACTCCCGGGACTTCTCCGCGAAGTGTCGCTCGACCTTCTCGTCGTCGGCCATGGCACCGCGGGACCAGTCAGCGCTCGTGCCGGTCTTGAGGGTGGCGTGCTGCTCGAGGAAGTGCCGCACCTCGAGGCGGAACGCCTGCTCCTCGGGTGACTCGTCGAAGTTCATGGCCGGGCACCCTACTTTGCAACGAGAGTCTCATTGCAGTTTGAACGGTCCGCACGGTGACGCTGCCGTCCGACGCCACCTGCCACGGCACGGGGGCGTAGCCGTGCCAGCATGCTCGGGTGACAGCAAAGACCAGGAGACGGCGACTGTTCGCGGCCGGACTCGCCGTGATCCTCGTGGTCTCGTTGGTCCGGGCCGCGACCAAGTCCAACGGCACCGACGCCGAGGCCAAGGCGTCGTCCACGACAGACCTCGCGGTGCCCGACACCTCTGTAGGAGCTGACCCGGCGACAGCCGACACGGCTCCGACCGACGACACCGAGCCGGACGGCCCGATCGTGGCGCCGCCCGGGCTGCCGACCCCCGATCGCACGATGTCGTTGATCAAGACCATCAGCGGGGACATCTCGCCGAAGTCGGTGGTGGCGTCGGGGCGAGGTCAGGTCTTCGCCGAGAACATGATGTACAGGCACTCGGTCACCGTCTACGGCAGCGACGGCGAGCTCCAGAAGACCATTCCCGACACGGTCGACCTGGCGGCGTTCGGCCACCCCGAGTACAGCGGCACGAGCTACCAGGGCGCGCCGGTCGAGGTGGCCTTCACCCCCGACGGCCGCCATGCCTACGTGTCGAACTACGCCATGTACGGCAAGGGCTTCGGGCCCGAGGGGCAGGACTCTTGCACCGCAGCCTCGAAGATCGACAACAGCTTCCTCTACCGGATCGACACCCGGACACTCGTCATCGACCAGGTGATCGAGGTGGGCCGGGTGCCCAAGTACGTGGCGGTGACGCCCGACGGCTCGACCGTGCTGGTGAGCAACTGGTGCTCGATGGACCTCAGCGTGGTCGACACCGCGTCGGCCAGGGAGGTCGAGCGCGTCCCGCTCGGCCCGCACCCTCGCGGCATCGCGGTCGCGGCCGACGGATCGGTGGCCTATGTCGCGATCATGGGCGGTACCGACGTGGCCAAGGTCAGCCTCCCCGACCTGTCCGTGGGCTGGATCCGCGGCGTCGGCGGTGCACCCCGCCACCTCGTCCTCACACCCGACGGGCACACGCTGCTGACCACGCTGAACCGGGACGGCAAGGTCGCCAAGATCGACACGGCCACCGGGAAGGTCGTGGCCCGGGTCAGCACCGGCTCGGCACCGAGGAGCATGGCGATCTCCACCGACGGGTTGTCGGTCTACGTCGTGAACTACGAGTCGAGCACGGTGAGCAAGATCCGCATCGACGACATGAAGGAGATGCAGACGCTCCCGACGCAGCACCACCCGATCGGCATCACCTACGACGCGCACACGGGCAACGTGTGGGTGGCCTGCTACGTCGGCACGATCATGGTGTTCGCCGACGCCTGAACGGAGCACTCCTACACTCCGCCCGTGACGTTCGCCGCGACGGATCTGTTCGATCTACGGGAGCAGATGGCGATCTCGCTGGGTTTCCACATCGTGTTCTCGTGCCTCGGGATCGGGCTGCCGCTCCTGCTGCTCATCGCCGAATGGCGCTACATCCGCACGGGAGACCAGGTGTACGCCGTGCTGGCGCGTCGTTGGGCCAAGGCGGTCGGCGTGCTGTTCGCCGTCGGCGCGGTGTCGGGCACGATCCTCAGCTTCGAGTTCGGCATCCTCTGGCCGCAGTGGATGTCGAGATGGGGTGAGGTGTTCGGCGTGGCCTTCGCCCTGGAGGGCATCGGCTTCTTCACCGAAGCTGTGTCCATCGCCATCTACCTGTTCAGCTTCGACCGCTTCCCACCCCGCCAGCACATCCTGCTCGGCATCCCGATCGCCATCTCGGGCGTCGTCGCCGCGCTGTTCGTGATGTCGGTGAACTCGTGGATGAACGACCCGACCGGTTCACCCTCGACGCGGACGGCAACCCCACGAACATCAACCCGGTGGAAGGCCATCTTCGGCAACGGCACCACCCTGCTCGAGTTCCAGCACATGCTCTGGGCCGCCTTCATCGTGACGGGGTGCTGTGGGTCCGCCGCTTCTCGTGGGCTCGCATCGCCGCCGCCGCGGCGGTGGCGGCCATCGTGTGGGGATGGGGCGCCGGCCAGTATCCCTACCTGCTCGAGGGCACCCTCGCCGTGCAGCAGGGAGCCGCGGTAGACGCCACCCTCGTGGCCACGCTCGTCGGACTCGGTGTCGGCGCACTCGTGCTGATCCCGTCGTTCATCCTCCTGTACACGCTCAACCTGCGAGACGCCCTCGAGGAGGAGTCGGCCCTCGAGGAGAGCGCCGGCCTGCACCGCCTCTGACCGTCAGCGGGTGTGGACCTCGGCCTGCCAGCGGCCGCTGACCTGACCAGGAGCAAGGATGGCGGCCGCGTGGACGAGCCAGTCGACGATCTCGCGGAGGTCGGCCACCCGGTCGTCGTCGGTCGGGCCGCTCGGCATGACGCTCAGCACCAGGCCGCGCCGGGCGTGATCGGTGACGACCTTCCAGTGCCCGGGCAGCGCCAGGCCGCCGTCGCGGAGCTGGCGCACCGCGAAGCGCCCGGCCGGGTGCTCGAGACCGACCGAGGCCGGTTCGGGGGCCTTGCGGCCGAGTCGGCCCGGTACCCACGTGCCCTCGACGGTGACCACCCGGCGACGGGCGAGCAGCCCGAGCGGCGCCGGCGGGGGAGCAGGAGCCAGATCGGCCATCGACGGGTCGGGGTCGTCCTCGGGGCGGGGACGGATGTTCACCCAGCCGTTGCCGGCCCGGTCGATCGAGCGCATCCGGTCGAGCAGCTCGCCGGTCGACTCGGTGCCCGTGCCGGCGACGAAGTCGACCAGGTCGACCTGCGCGGTCACGTGGTCATGCCTCGTCGAGCCAGGCCGGGGCCCGGTCGAGCAGGTAGCTCGACACGTCGTGGCAGCGGTCGAGGATGTCGCACAGCTGCTCCTGCCCGAGGAAGATGCGGTCGAGCCCGACCTCGACCCGCGCGACGATCGTGAGGCTGCGCTCGGCCGCGTCGGTGACCGACGCGAACGAGTCGATGGCCGAGACCTCGAGCGGCAGGTCGGTGCCGCCGATGCCGGCCAGCTCGGTGGCCAGCACCAGCAGGTCGGGGCCCTTGGGCAGCGGCGGGAGCACCCAGGTGAAGGCCAGCGGGAAGGTGAAGCCCTCGGGCGGATCGCTGCGCCTCGGGCAGCTCGAGCATGCGGTCCTCGAACGTGAGCAGCATGCGCGGGTCGACCTCGAGCGCGAGGTGCAGGTCGAGCGGGCCGCCGCACGCCTCCTCGGGGTGCAGATCGACCTCCCAGGCCTGGCGCAGCGAGTAGGTCTCGACGAAGTGCCGCTCGTCGTGCACGTGGAACTGGTGGTCGACGGCGTGGTCCTTCAGGTCGGCGACGAAGCCGGCGACGTCGATGACGGCCAAGGATGCTGCTCCTGAGGTGCGCGTGCCGGGTCCCCGAGTCGGGAGCGGCGGTGGTGCCCAAGCCTGCCACGGCGGGGCCGGGGCGGCTACCGTCGCCGGATCGTGGACGACGTCCAGCCTGCAGGCCCTGCTCGACGACACCGCCGAGGCCATCGGCGCGGGTCGCTCGGCGACCTCGACGACTGGGGCCTGGCCGGCACCCGCGCCGGCCAGTACCGCAGCGACCTGGCCGCCGACGCCGCCGCGCTCGAGGTGCTCGACCGGGCCGGGGTCGGCGTGCTGAGCGAGGAGTCGGGCCGGCACCGGCCCGACGCCGAGATCACGGTCGTGGTCGACCCGCTCGACGGCTCGACGAACGCGTCGCGGCGCATCCCCTGGTTCGCCACCAGCCTCTGCGCGGTCGACGGCGACGGGGCCCGGGCCGCGCTGGTGGTGAACCTGGTCTCGGGCGAGCGGTTCGCGGCCGTGCGGGGCGGGGGCGCCACCCGCGACGGGGTGCCCGATCACGCCCGAGCGGGGCATCGGTGCTGCGACGAGTCGCTCGTCGGCCTGTCGGGCTACCCGCCGCGAGCATCTCGGCTGGAAGCAGTTCCGGGCGCTCGGCGCGGCCGCGCTCGACCTGTGCGCGGTGGCCAGCGGGCGTGCTCGACGGCTACCTCGACTGCAGCTGGGACGCCCACGGCTCGTGGGACTACCTCGGCGGCATGCTCGTCTGCCACGAGGCCGGCGCCTCGGTCGTCGACGCCGACGGCCGCGACCTGGTCGTGCTCGACCACGCCGCGCGGCGCACGCCGGTGGCGGCGGCGACCCCGGCGCTGCTCGACGAGCTGGTGGCGGCCCGCGTCCGACCTTCGCGACCCGCCTCGTAGGCTGTCACGATGCCCGACTCCGTCCACCGGTTGCTGCTGCGCCTGTTCCGCCAGGCTCCGCCATGGCTGCGCCGTCGGATCGTGCGGCTCGTCGCCCCCTCCTTCACCGTCGGCGCGATCTGCCACATCGAGCGGGCCGACGGCCGGTGCTGCTCGTGCGTCAGGCCTACCGCAACAGCTGGGGCATCCCCGGCGGCCTGCTGCAGCGGGGTGAGGCGCCGGCCGACGCCGCCCGCCGGGAGGTGCTCGAGGAGGTCGGCCTGCGCATCGAGCTGATCGGCGAGCCGGCCGTGGTGGTCGACGCCGACCCGCAGCGCATCGACGTGATCTTCCGGGCCCGGCCGGTCGACGAGGCCGAGGCCGACCAGGCCCGACCCTGCTCACCGGAGATCGACCGAGGTGCGGTGGTTCCCGAGCGACCAGCTCCCCGAGCTGCAGTTCGAGACCTCCCATGCCCTGGTCACGCTGGCCCGCCACAGCGTCGGACCGTCCTCGGGCCGCCGCTGACGCAAGATCGGGGCGCGACCGACGCGACGACTGGCATGATCCGGCGGTGGATCGAGCGGAGACCCAGACCATCGCGGAGGTCGGTACGTCGGAGGCGCCCTCGAAGACGCTGACCCGCTCCGACCTGCGCAGGTGGGCCGAGATCGCCGTGAGCGTCGTCCTCGTGGGGGTCTCGAGCTGGTACCTCTTCCACGCCATCCAGGCGTTCACCTCGCTGTCGCTGTGGACCGATGAGCTCTACTCGGTGTTGGACTACAGCCGGCGGGGCCCGATCCACACCCTCACCAGCTACGACGCGGCCAACAACCACGTCTTCTTCAACCTGCTGAACTCGTTGACTCCTGGGGCCGGCTCGGTGGACCCGGGTCGAGCGCGGTTCTGGTCCTTCGTGTCCGCGATCGCGCTGCCGGTCATTGGCGGGGCCGAGCTGGCCCGGCGCCGGTGGTACCTGGCCGGAGCGTTGTTCTTCGCGGTCTTCGCGTCGTCGCCGGAGTGGCTCGACCTCGCCCTGCAGGCTCGGGGCTACGGCCTGCTCGCGCTCTGCGCTCTCGTCGCGTCCATCGGCACCTGGCGCTACTTCGAGGAGCCCCGCCGACGGTGGCTGGCAGTCGTGGGCGTGGCGAGCCTTATCGGGTGCTGGACCCTGCCCTCGTTCGCCATATTCGTGGTGCCGCTGTGGGTGATGGTCATCTTGCTGCGGCGTCGACGGGCGGTCGTGGTTGCCGCCGCAGTCGCCGGTCTGGCGACCGGGATCGCCTACCTGGGCGTGATCGGCCAGGTGCTCGATCAGTACAACTCCTACGCCGACCAGTTCGGGGTGCAGTTCCGTGGCGCCGACGTCTTCCGGTCGGTACACACCTACCTGCTGGGGGATCGGTACGTCTGGCGGTCCACGGTGGTGTGGGTGCTGGGCGCGCTGGGAGCGGGGCTCGTGCTGGTCGGCTGGCCGCCGATCGTGGCCCGATCGCTGAGCGTCACGGCTCGGGTGCTGGTCGCGACCTGCGCCATCTTCTTCATCGTCTGCGTCATCATCCAGACCTCGCCGCCTCGGACCACCGCGTTCGTCTCCGTCGTGCTCGGGCTGGTCGTGGCGGCATCGGTGGGTTCGCTCGCGGCCCAGCACACGAATCGGGGGGTGTACCTCGCGGCCACGACCCTGCTGTTCGCGTGGGCCGCCCTCGGTGGCTACAACGTGATCCGGCAGCCCGGCCCGGACACGTGGGTTCCCATGGAGAACTGGAAGGGCGCGGCCCAGTACATCGAGGCGACCTTCCCGACCGGCACGATCATCTTCGTCGCGCCACGGCAGCCTCCCCGGTTCCTCCAGGAGTACATCGACGACGCCTTTCCCGTGGTCGGGCAGTTCGACGAGGAGGCGTTCACCGAAGGCCGACTGATCGTGCTGGAGTTCGGCGCCTCGGCGCGAGACAAGGTCTTCGAGCCGGACCAGGTCACCGGCTCGCCGGTGGCAGAGATCGATCTGCCCCAGAGCCGCGGCCGGACGCTCCCCACCGCGAACGGCGTCACACCCGCCCACGCGATGCGCCTCCTCTTCGCCCCGTTCCCCGGCGGTCGGCCGAACGAGGTCCACGTCGACGACCGGGCCGCGCTGCAGCTGTACGACGGGGACGGGTCCTCCACCGCGGCCAGCCCCCCATCGGGCCCCGGTAACTACAGCGTCACGATCTCGGCTCCGTCGTCATCGCCCACCCGTTCGGTGGCGATCGCCATCGCCAGCGGCAAGGTCCCACGCCTCCTGCGGGTGACGGCGATCGGCCCGGAGGGCTCCCAAGTGGTCGACCCGACGGCGGTGACGCGTTCGGCGGGGCGCCATCACGATCGCGCTCGACGACCGAACCATCGACCAGGTCCGCGTCGACTTGGGTCGCAGCAGCGCTTTCGAGCTGAGCGAGATCTGGTTCTATCCGCCCACGCTGGGCTGAGGGTCAGCCGCCGGCTTCGGTGATGGCCCGGCGCACGAGCACCTTGGCCAGGTGGGTGCGGTACTCGACCGAGGCGTTGATGTCGGACTGCGGCTCGGCGTCGTCGGCCGCGTGCGGCCGCGGCGTCGGCGGCGGATGCGCCCGCGCACCATGGCGTCGACCACGCCCTGGGCGAAGATCGGGGTCGAGCCCATGTTCACCAGGCCGACGCCGGACGCGCCGTTGTTGCGCACCAGCGCCACCCCGACGATGGCCCAGTCCTGGGCCCGACGGTTGAACTTCTGGAACGACCAGCCGGCGCCGCCCGCCTTCGGCACGCGGATCTCGGTGAGCAGCTCGTCGGGTTCGAGCGCCGACTCGAGGAAGCCCTGGTAGAAGTCCGACGACGCGATCTCCCGGGTGCCGTTCGGGCCCTGGGCCACCATCGTGCCGCCGAGGGCGAGCACGACGGCCGGCAGGTCCGAGGCCGGGTCGGCGTGGGCGATGCGAACCGCCGATCGTGCCGCGGTGGCGCACCTGCGGGTCGCCGACGTGACCGGCGGCGTGCGCCAGGATCGGGACCTCGGCCTGCAGCAGGTCGGAGATCTCGAGGTCGCGGTGGCGGGTGAGCGCGCCGATGGCGACGTGGTCGCCGCCGTCGCGGACGTAGGACAGGTCGGTGAGCCGGCCGACGTCGATGAGCACCGACGGCGAGGCCAGGCGCAGCTTCATCAGCGGCAGCAGCGAGTGGCCGCCGGCCAGGAGCTTGGCTTCGTCGCCGTGCTCGGTGAGCAGGGCGATGGCCTGCTCGGCCGAGTCGGCCCGCTGGTAGTCGAACGCAGCCGGGATCATCGGTTCACTCCTGCTTGCTCGTTGGCTTGCTGGATGGCGGCCCACACCGTCTCGGGCGAGGCGGGCATGGCCACGTCGGTGACGCCGAGGTGGGCGAGCGCGTCGACCACGGCGTTGATCACCGCAGGGGCGGCGCCGATGGTGCCGGCCTCGCCGATGCCCTTGACGCCGAGCGGGTTGGTCGGGCTCGGGGTGATGGTCGAGCCGGTGGTGATGGACGGGACGTCGCTGGCCGCGGGCACCAGGTAGTCGGCCAGCGTGGAGGTCGTGAGGTTGCCGTCGTCGTCGTAGACGGCCTCCTCGAAGAGCGCCTGGGCCAGGCCCTGGATCACGCCGCCGTGCACCTGGCCCTCGACGATGAGCGGGTTGATCTGGTTGCCGCAGTCGTCGACGGCGACGTACTTCAGCACCTCGACGGCGCCGGTCTCCTCGTCGACCTCGACCACGCAGATGTGGGTGCCGAACGGCCAGGAGAAGTTGGGCGGGTCGTAGGTGACCTGGGCCTCGAGGTTGGGCTCCATGCCGTCGGGCAGGTCGTGCGCGGTGAACGCCTCGAACGCCACCGCGGCCAGCGGCATCGAGTGGTCGGGGGAGCCCCGCACCGTGAACGAGCCCTGTTCGAACTCGAGGTCCTCCTCGGCCGCCTCCATCTGGTGGGCGGCGATGGCCCGGGCCTTGTCGATCACCTTGTCGAGCGCCATCGAGATGGCGACGCCGCCGACGGCCAGCGAGCGCGAGCCGTAGGTGTCGAGCCCGAGCGGGCTGAGCGCGGTGTCGGAGTGCAGCACCTCGACGTCGGCCGGGTCGACGCCGAGCCGGTCGGCGACGATCATCGACCACGAGGTCTCGTGGCCCTGGCCGTGGGGCGTGGCGCCGCTGACGACCTGCACCTTGTTGGTGGGGGTGATGCGCACGGTGGCCGACTCCCAGCCGCCGGCGGAGTAGTTCAGCGAGGCCAGCACCCGGGACGGGGCCAGGCCGCACATCTCGAAGTAGGACGACACGCCGATGCCGAGGTGCGTGGTGCCGCCCGCGGCACGGCGACGCTGCTGCTCGGTGCGCAGCGCCGTCGTAGCCGACCATCTCGAGCGCCTTGTCGAGCGCCGCGTCGTGGTCGCCCGAGTCGTAGACCAGCCCGGTGAAGGCGGTGTAGGGGAACTGCTCCTTCTTGATGAAGTTGCGGCGCCGCAGCTCGACCGGGTCGATGCCGCTGACCTGGGCGAGGCGGTCCATCGGCCCGCTCGATGGCGTAGGTGGCCTCGGGCCGGCCGGCCCCGCGGTAGGCGTCGGTCGGCGTCATGGTGGTGAACACGCCGGTGCAGGTGAACGAGTACGCCTCGGGCAGGTCGTAGACGCCGGCGTAGAGGAAGGCGCCGAGCAGCGGGACGCCGGCGGTGATGAGCTGCTGGTAGCCGCCCATGTCGGCGATGAGGTTGACCCGGACGGCGGTGAGCTGCCGTCGGCGTCGGCGGCCAGCTCGATGTCCTGGATCTGGCCGCGACCCTGCACGGTGGCCTGGGCGCCTTCGGTGCGCTCCTCGACCCAGCGCACCGGCACTCGGTGCTTGTTGGCCAGGCCGACGCAGAGCAGCTCCTCGGCGTAGACGTCGAGCTTCGAGCCGAAGCCGCCGCCGACCGACGGCGCGACCACCCGGATCTGGCTCTCGGGGATGCCCAGCGTGAGGGCCACCATCACCTTGAGGATGTGGGGGATCTGGGTGGCGCTGTAGAGCGTGATGTCGCCGCCGAAGGGCTGGGGGACGGCCGCGCAGGCCCGTGGCTCCATGGCCATGGCGATGAGGCGCTGCTGGATGAAGCGCTCCTTCACCGTGAACGTGGCGTCGGCGAAGGCCTGCGGCCGAGCGCCTCCTCGCCGATCTTGAGCTCCCAGGTGTAGGCCGAGTTGGTGCCGAGCTCCTCGTGCACGAGCACCCGGTCGCTGAGGGCGTCCTCGAGGTCGACGACCGCGGGCAGCGGGTCGTAGTCGACGACGATGGCCTCGAGCGCGTCGCGGGCCTGGGCGTGGCTCTTGGCCAGCACGGCCGCGACGCCGTCGCCGACGTAGTTCACGGTGCCGGTGGCCAGCGGGTAGTGCGGCGGGTTCTTCATGTCCTCGGTGACCGCCCAGGCCGATGGCATCGGGCCGGCCCACATGTCGGTCAGGTCGTCGCCGGTGTAGGCCGCGACCACACCGGGCAGGGCGAGCGCGGCGGAGACGTCGATGGAGGTGATGCGGGCGTGGGCGTAGGGGCTGCGCAGGACGGCGAGGTGCAGCGCGCCCGGGATGACGAGATCGTCGGTGTAACTGGGCCTCGCCGGTGAGCAGGGGAGGGTCCTCGCGACGCACCATGCGGGTGCCGATGTGCGGGGCCGTGGGGGTGGGGGTCTCGGTGGCGGTCATGCGTTGACCTCCACGGTCGAGCCGTTCTGTTCGGCCGCGCAGGTCAACACCGCCTTCACGATGTTGTGGTACCCGGTGCAACGACAGAGGTTGCCCTCGAGGCCGAGGCGCACCTCCTGCTCGGTCGGGGTCGGGTTCTCGTCGAGGAGCCCACCGCCGCCATCACCATGCCGGGCGTGCAGTACCCGCACTGCAGGCCGTGGCACTGACGGAAGGCCTCCTGCATCGGGTGCAGGGTCTCGCCGTCGGCGAGACCCTCGATGGTGGTCAGCTCCTGGCCGTCGGCCTGCACCGCGAGCATCGTGCACGACTTCACCGACTCGCCGTTGACGTGCAGCGTGCACGCGCCGCACGACGACGTGTCGCAGCCGATGTTGGTGCCGGTGAGGCCCAGATCGTCACGGACGTAGTGCACGAGCAGCGTGCGAGGCTCGACCTCGTCGCTGTGCTCCACTCCGTTCACCGTCGTCGAGATACGCATCCGACACCCCCGGTTGGTCGATCACTTGTGGTGGCCGAACCTTATGCACTTCTCGGTGGTCGCGCCGTGCCGGAGCCCCTGGGTCGCACATGCGGGCGGGCGCCGCCGTTGCGACCCGATGAACGCGCGTGTCGCGGTGACCGCAGCGGCCGTCGCCGGTGGTGCGCCGAGGGCCAGACCATCGCGCTCGGAGCACCTGTGGGGTGGCGGATCTACACTCCGCGGCCATGCCGTTCACCGGGTGGCCGTCCGCCGCGATCGACTTCTTCGACGGGCTCGAGGAAGACAACTCTCGGGAGTTCTGGCTGGCGCACAAGCCGGTGTACGACAGCGACGTCCGGGCGCCGCTGGAGCAGTTGCTGGCGGAGCTGGCCGACGAGTTCGGTGAGGCGAAGATCTTTCGCCCCAACCGCGACGTGCGCTTCAGTGCCGACAAGTCGCCTTACAAGACCAACATCGCAGCCACGCTCAGCGGGGGCGGGTACGTCTCGTTGTCGGGTGCCGGGCTCGCGGTCGGTACCGGCATGTACTGGATGGCGCCCGACCAGCTCGAGCGGTTCCGGGCTGCCATCGACGACGACCGCACGGGCGCTGAGCTCGAGAAGCTTGCCACCGAGCGGCGCAAGGCCGGTGTCGAGGTCTCGGCCCACGACTCGCTCAAGACCGCGCCACGCGGGTACCCGAAAGACCATCCACGGATCGAGCTCCTCCGGCTGAAGGGCCTCATCACCTGGCGCGAGTGGCCGGTCGCACCCTGGCTCAGCACCCGCAAGGCCAAGACCCGGGTGGTCGACATGCTGCGCAGCTCGCGTCCGATCCTCGAGTGGCTCGACACCAACGTCGGTTCGAGCACCGAGCCCGATCCGTATCGCCGCTGAACCGCGGCCGGCGCACTCGACGGGGCCAAGTAACGTTGCCCGCTTCCCGGGCGCTTAGCTCAGCTGGCTAGAGCACCTCCCTTACAAGGAGGGGGTCGGGGGTTCGAGTCCCTCAGCGCCCACCACGTCTGACCTGCGGTTATTTAGTCGGAATGGACCTATTGGGAGGTCCGGAAGTCGGGTTGACACCGTGTTTGACACCGTGATGGCCCGAGCGGGTACGGTCATCGACATGAAGGGCACAGCCCGCAAGCGCGGTCCGGGCAAGTGGCAGATCCAGGTGTACGCCGGCAGGGACCCGCGCACCGGTCGAGACATCCGGCGTGACCCGGAGCATCGCTGCGCCGCACACGCGGGCGGGGAGCAAGATCGTCGACCAGGCGCTTGCCGCGCTGATCGTCGAGGTCGAGACCGGTCGCATCAACCTCGGTGAGGACCCGACGCTGACCGAGCTGCTCGCTCGCTGGATGGCGGCTCGATCCCCCGAGTGGTCGCCGAAGACGACGATGGAGAACGACCGCAACATCCGGCTGAAGATCGTGCCCAAGCTCGGCAAGATGCGCGTGTCGAAGATCCGGCCGATGCACCTCGACTCGTTCTACGCCGAGCTGCGGCGCAGCGGGGCAGCGGACGGAGGTCCGCTGGCGCCCGCCTCGGTGCGCAAGGTGCACGTGATCCTCCACGCCGCGTTCGCGCAGGGCCTGAAGTGGGGGCTGCTCGCCTCGAACCCGGCCGACGCTGCGACCGCGCCATCGACGCCACCGAGTCGGATCACACCGCCGTCTCCGGACGCGCTGGCGGGCGCTCTGGCCCGGATGGACGAGCTCGACCCCGACTTCGGTGTGTACCTCCGGCTGGCGGCGACGACCGGCGCGCGTCGGTCGCAGCTGTGCGCGCTTCGGTGGACCGACGTAGACCTCGATGCCGCGACGATCACGTTCGCTCGCGGGATGGTCGACGGCGGGCCAGGTGTCGGCATGGTCGAGCGACCGACCAAGACCGGTCAGATCTGGAAGGTGTCGCTCGCGCCGGCCACGGCCAAGCGAGTCGAGGACTACCGAGCGGTCTGCGTGTCTCGGGCCGAGTCGGCGCGAATCGATCTGCCGGCTGATGCGTTCGTGTTCTCCGTGCCCGTCGACGGCGGCCGCCCGTGGCGACCCGACAACGTCACCACTCGCTGGGACCGTGTGCGGAAGAAGGTCAACCTCGAGGGCTGCCGACTGCACGACCTCCGCCACTACGTCGCCACCCAGCTGCTCGGCGCAGGGGTCGACCCTCGGACGGTCGCCGGCCGACTCGGCCACGCCAACCCCAACGTGACCATGGCGGTGTACGGGCACTTCCTTCCCGAGAAGGACCGTGCCGCCGCCGACTTCCTCGACGAGCTCCTGGACGGGCCGGGGGAGGGGTAGCCCTTCGCCCGCACCAGTAGCTACAATGCCGACATGACAGTAGCTACATCTCGCGTCGAGGTCGGTGTCCGCGATCTCAAGAACAACCTCAGCCGCTACCTGGAGCGGGTCAAGGACGGCGAAGAGGTGATCGTCACCGACCGCGGGCGGCCGGTGGCCCGCCTGTCGGCCATGGATCATTCGACCGACCGCCTGGCCGAGCTGATCGCCGCCGGAGTCGTTCGGCCACCAAAGACGCACGATCCGGTCTCGCCCGGCGCGTCGCATCAAGCCCAAGGGCTCGGTGAGCGACCTGGTCGCCGAACAGCGGCGTTGATCACCTACGTCGACACCTCGTCGCTGCTGAAACTGCTCGTCGAGGAGAGTGGCTCCGAGCGAGCCGGAATGCTGTGGGACACCGCCGAGGCGTTGGCTTCGGCCGTGTTGGTCGTGGTCGAGGCACGGGCCGCGCTTGCTGCAGCTCTCCGCGGGTGGTCGACTCACTCTGGCACAGCACGCCGAGGCCAAGGTCGAGCTCTCGGTGCTGGTCGACGAGTTGTCCATCGTGGCGATCACGGACGGCCTGATCGCCCAAGCCGCCGAGCTGGCCGAGAGTGAGATGCTGCGCGGCTACGACGCGGTGCACCTCGCCGCCGCGCTGACCATCGGCGCCGAGGTCCTGACGAGCGCCGACATGGCCTTGTGCGCCGCTGCGGAGCGACACGGCCTTCACGTGGCCAACCCGCTCGAGGTCTGACCCGGGTCGACCCGGCGGCGCGGGGCGGCGAGCAACTCCTCGATCGCCCACGCCGGGATCAACGTGCGTCGAGTCGGGCCGAGGTCGATCGACGGCAGGAACCCGTCGGCGACCAGTCGATCGACAGTCGGGCGCGAGACGCCGAGCATCGCGGCGACCTCGCGGGTGGAGAACGTGAGCTTCGGCAGTTTGGCGATCTCTGCCATCTGGACCTCCGGGTCGCGTGGCGGGTCGGGACGAAGGACCGCATGAGCCCTCACTGGTTAGACCCACCCCTCCGGCCGCCCGATGTCGCGTCCGGTGGCCGAGGAGTGAGGATGCGCAGTCCCTCATCCTCTAACCCACCCCGAAGGCGGAGCTGGTCGCCCAGGAATCCGCCGCACCGTGCGCTCGGCCAAACCCCGCTCGCGCCAGAGTCTGCCGGCTGCCCGTGATCTCGCTGCCGAGCATCGCTCACCCCTGTCAGTTGCTGTCTCGCAGTCCTTGCCGCCGCTACCCGGCGGTCCCGCTCCAATCGGGCGTCCTGCGGTCAACCCAGATCGCCACACACAGAAAATCACCACAGGTGTGCACGATCTTTTCGTCCCGTCCGCTTATTCTTGGAGGGTGCCCCGAAGAATCGCTCCTCAGCAGGCCCCGCTGCCGTTCGCTGCTGATCCCGAAGCGCCTGGGACCGAGAATCCTGCGGTCGAGCAGGCCGGAATCGAGCGTCCCCGCCGAGGTCGACCCAGGCTTTGGACGAGCGAAGCGGAACGGAAACGCGCCTACCGGGAGCGACTCGCCGCGGATTGCGCCGAGCCAGAACGCCTCCGTCGCGAGCTCCGCACCGAACGAAAACGAGTCGCCGATCAGGAGCGCAAGCTGGCCCGGCTCGACCGAATCCTGCGCGACTCGCGTGCCGAACGAGCGGACCTTGTCGGCCGCCAGGCCGGCCTGGAGGCCGCCATCGCGGATCTTGAAGCGCAGGTCGAGCTCTGGCGAACACAGGCCGGCTCAATCGAAAAACGGCTCGATGAGGAACGAGAACGAGCACGAAAGCTGGAGTCGCCGACGCTGTCGCCGCGTCGGAAGGGAGCGCGACAGCTTCCCGATCTGCGCCTCCAGCAGGGTGGAAGCCGTCCCCAACCGCCACCGGTCCGGCGACGCGATTAGGCGCTCTCCTTGGCCGTCACCGTGGGTCCCGGACGTCCGTTCGCACCGTGGGTGGGGCAGCGCTTAGCTTCCGTCAATCAGCTCGTGAGCTCCGTCGTGTGTGCTCGTGGCCGTCTCCGCGAGCACCTCGGCGAAGAACGTGTCGAGTCGGGTGAACAGAGCGAGGAACGCCTCGAGGTCGTCGGGTGCTCCGGCGTACACGGCTTCGGACATCTGGCGGTGCAGTTCGTTGACGCCGTTGGCGACGATGACGCCGGTTGGGGTCACCCGTACGACGCGTGCCTTGGCGTTGTCAGGCGGGTGTTCCACGGTGACCAGGCCTCGGGCTCGCATGCGGGCGAGCGCCTGGGAAACAGCTGAACGGCTGACGCCGATGCTGTCGGCGAGGTCGCTGGGGGAGATCTCTCGCCTGGCTGCGATCAGGTGGCAGACCTCGGCCTCGACCATGGTGAGTTGGTCGCCGGTTCCGTAGTCGCGTGCGAGCCGGCGATTGCGTTGGACCTTGTCGAAGACGCGCAGCATGGCGGTCGTCACTGCTGCTTCGAGCTCCTCCCGCTTGTGGTTGTCGTCCACGCCTACCTCCACGTCTTGACCGACCCTAGCAATCTGCGCAATAGTGAAGGAGATAAATCATAAACGTTCTTCACTATGAGTCCTGCTCGTCGGCTTTGGCCCGTGGGCGAGTGCCCCGAGCGGGGACGTCGGAAGGTCGTCCGCGTTCATGGCCACGGGGGTGGACGCGACCTGAGACGAATCGACGAGCAGACACCCGACGCAACCTCGAAGGACCGGTTCGGCCCACCGTGTTCCTTCAGGCGCAGCTTCACGTCTCACACAAGGGGGAATCAATTCATGACCGTCACTGCCAGCCAGGGCAGTGAGGTGGAAGCGCCCGAATCGGCGCGGCCTCTCATCGCTTCAGAAGTCGCTCATCGGCGTCGTTGTGTTCTACTTCGGCACGGTGCCGGTGTTCTGGTATCTCGAGGAACACGTCGGCGTATCGCACGCTATTGCGTCGAACACCATGACCGTTCTTCACGTGATCGGCTTCATCACGGCATTGGCGTTGCCATGGTGCCTTCCAGATCAACGTCGGCGAACCAGGTCCGAACGGTTGGACGGGATGGTGATCGTGTGGATCTTCATCTGTCTCATACCGCGGTTCATCTGGGAACTCCCGTGGCTGCTCTTCCTCGACCAGATCCGGGAAGGGGTCCTGAGTGGGTCGCTCTGGACCTACATATGGTCGCCGTACCTTCTCGGCGGCGATGCTCGTTACCTCAACGGCGATCCGCTCGTCGTCACTCTCGAATGGATCGCCCTGTTCGTCGGACTGTTCGAAACATACGCGATCGTGCAGTTCTTCCGGAACGGGAAGCGGTTCACCAACAACCAACTCTCGTTCATCATGGGCGGCATGATCGTTGAGGTTCTCTTGCCGGCCGTCTACTTCGGCGTGGAGATCGCCAGCAAGCAGAGCAGCGCGGCAGACGCGGCGGATCTCTGGATCAAGTTCATCCTTCTAATCTTCTGTGGTGCACGATGCCGCTCGTCACGTACTTCTGGGGCGTTCGCCGTCTGGCGAGCCAGAACCTTCGGTGAGGTTCTAGCCCATGGATCTCACGTCAAGAACATCAACGAAATGGGTCCGCACCGTATTGGGGTTCGCCCTGATCGCCCTCGTCGCGACCACGTGCGGAGGAAGCAGCTCAAGTGACGCGACCAGCTCCGCTCCGGGCACTGCGGCAGGGAACGCGTCCGAGGTCGGGCGCAACATCGTGGACGGTGGTGACCCTGTCGATGGCGGCTCGCTGGTCGCGGCCGTCACGGCCGAGACCGACGGTGGAACCCCCACCCCAACCAATGGGCGACCTCGAGGCCTTCGTCGGGTCTTCGTTCCTCGAACCGCTCGCCAAACTCAACGAAGACGGCACCACCGGCCCATGGTTGGCGGACTCGTTCACGCCGAACGTCACCTTTGATGAGTGGACCCTGGCCCTCCGCCAGGACGTCACCTTCCAGAACGGCGAACCGTTCAACGCGGAGGCCGTCAAGGCGAACATCGATGACGCGGCTCTCCGCACCGCTCTGGGGCATCGACTCAAAGGGCTGATCACCTCGACAACGTCGTCGACGCCTCCACCGTCAAGGTGAACCTCGACCGGCCTTGGGCATCGTTTCCGACCAGCTTCCTCACCAGCCAAGTCGGCGTTCATGATGGCGCCGGCCATGCTCGCCCAACCCGACGGCGGTCAGACCCACCCGATCGGGCACCGGACCCTTCACGTTCGACGACTGGACCGTAGGAACGAAGGTCAAGACCTCACGAAGACACCAACTACTGGCGGCCCGGCGAGCCGCACCTCAACGAGCTCGACTTCCTCGTCATCGGCGATTCGCGTCAGCCAGATCGACGCGCTCGGTCCGGCGATGTCGACATGATCACCACC
>CAWCSY010000010.1:0-466914 GCA_963798355.1 uncultured Microthrixaceae bacterium
GGCAAGACCACCGCCACCCTGGATCAGGGTGCAGATTCGGGTAAGTCCCGCGTTCGTGAGCGCGTTGCCCGGCACATCGACAACATCGTAGGGCTGGATCTTCAACTGCTCGAAGTCCGCACCCTTGGGCTCGTGTCCCAGATACTCCGTCAACTCAGCAACGACCTCGGGGTCGTACTTATCGACGTGCGCATGGGCAAGCCACTTGATGCCATCGAGCCGCGTCTTGTTCGGCTGGTAATTAGGCATTGGACCTTACTCCCTATCTACTCCTATAAATATCCCGACTGACGGATGCGAGTTGCATCACGTCGCCGTCGGACAGTTCCCCTAGCAGCGGCCTCATCGGCAGTTATGGTATCGTCGTCAGACTTGACTTGATCGACGTCTGCCCCAATACGCGCTATCATCAATGGCAGTTGCTTGCTCGTTGACAACAAGCTCAAATCCTGGAGCATCGTCCGTCACAAGTACGGTGTCACTAACCAAAGGAGCAAGAACCTCAACCTCAGTTGCCGTGACAAGATCATCAACCGTACTCGCTATAGCGAGCGTTGTGTTGTTCGCGGTCGCTGCCAAGGCACCCTGTGTAGCGGCAACGCCCAGTCCCACTGCTACGTTATTCGCGGTTGCCGCCAGGACGGCCTGCGCGGCGGTGATGACCACCGCTACTTTTGGGTCGTATGCCACAGCTCCAGCAGTAGCAAGATTGGCATCGGCGTTAGTAGCCAGAGTTAGCGTTACAGGATTAGCGACAGCACCAACATCCGCAAGACCAGCGCCCGCCGTCGCAGCATTCAAGCGCTGCCATACGCGTATGTAATCAACCTGTACGTCTGCCGGTGTTACTGTCGCTCCAGCAGTGCCGACAGCGCCAGTTGAACTCTGAAGAATCAGGTACATCGGCGCACTGGTGATGCCGGTCGAAATCTGACCGACCTGCACTCCGTCGTAGTAGTAGGTGACAACTCCGGGTTCCCAGACTCCGCAGAAGGTATGCCAGCCCGTGTAGTCGCCAGCGGCGTGCCCTCCCGGACCACCGGAAGGTGAATGGAAGTGCCAAGCCGCGTCACCGGGACTCAGACCCTCCATGATGTCCATCTCGCCGTCAGTCGGCCAACTTTGACCATCCGTCCACACGGCAGGCCAGTTGTAGATCAGACCAGCAGAACCAGGCAAGTACATTCTTGCCTCGACGGCACCATAGGTGAACTCATAGCCACCACTAGCTCGTCCATCGTGAGGGTTAGATGAGAGTAGCGCGCCACGATTAGGGTACGTGCCCTTTGACGTTGTGGTGGAAGTATTGGTCACCTGAAAGATGAACTGCCCCGTCACCGGCAAAGGTTATGTTAGCAGCATTACTGTACCCGGCAGTCTCCGAACTGTTCGCAGGACCGCTGAGCGTGTCGCCAAACCAGCCTGGCCGCCATAGTGTCGTATCAAGTGATCCAGCGTCAAACTCATCCGACTTTACCAGAATCCAGTTCCCAGAAACTCCTATCGGGTAAACGATAGGAGACGGGGGATCATAAGCAACAGTCGCTGCCGTAGCGACACCGGCAGTAGGATTCGCGTTACCGGTCGGCGGATTGAGAAGCACCGCTACGCCACGGCTGGCCTCAATGGCTTCGCTCGGCGTGAACACCGTTGTTACCGACCCAGTTACGGTTCCGTTGGAGTCAGCAATCGTAGTCGTGGCGCCAAACGCGGGTGCCCTCTTGTCAGTACGCTCCGTACGGTTGTCGGTCCACGTGACAGTCGTACTGCTGTCTGCCGCGCCGACCATACCGACCAACCACTGGCCGGTGCTGGCAGTAAGGGCAGTAGTGGTTACAGCTCCAGTTCCACCGGTAACCTTTGACCAGCCGACACCCTCAGTGGGATCAATCGGCACCGACTGGTCACAGCCAGAATAAGAGGCAATGGACATCGTCCAGTTACGAGAATCGCTGAACGTCACAGACGGGGTTTCGGTACCATCCGAGATCTTATAGTACGCCTTGACACAGACATTGCCGATCACAGTGCCCTGGTAGTAGTCGACACCACCGAAGTTCGTCCAGCCCGCAGGATCGGACCAGGTGATAGCACCCGAGTAGACCTCAATGATCCACACCACAACGTCGCCTGCCACGGTGCCTGTTGGCAAGGTCACGCTTCCTGCTGTAGTAGCGCCATTGGACGAGTTAGCATTCCGGAACCCTATAGCCACGGTCGCTCACTCCCGTCAGTGATGGCGAGACACAACCGTCACGTCGTCGTTGGCCGAGAACCCTATCGCTACGTCCTCGTCAGCCACCGCCGTATCGTCATCGCTGATATCCATCGGAACGATCATCAGTAGATCACTGACATCGTCAACGGCCGTTACAGGCTCGGTGGCAACTGAAACCCCAAAGTCAAGTACACCCTCCGTGGCAACTACTACCTCAGCGGTATCTTGAAGGACTAGACTAGCGGCCTCAATTGCGGATGCAGGGTCATCGACCGTGCTCGTTATACCGAGCGTGGCAAGGTTCGCGGTCGCCGCCACGGCAGCCTGCGCGGCGCTGACCGTCCTGGCCACCTGACCAACAGCGTCATTTGCCGTAGCGGCCGACGTAGCCTGAGATGCGGGGACACCCAATGCCACAGTTGCGTTGTATGCCACCGCAGCAGGAGCAGCGGAACCCGCATTCGGACTTACATCAACGATTGCACTATAAGCCGTCGCGGCAGCAGACACGGCGTCAGCACTAACCGTAATGGAGTCGGCAACCGTGATCGCAACGTCCACCCAGTAGTTACTGGAAATGTACATGTACTGCGCCGGGAAAGCGCCCGTGGACGGTTGGTTGTAAGGACACTGCTTACCGCCCAGGGCGGTAGCAGAACTAGGCGCAGAGAGCGGCCCATTGGTAATGCCACTGCCGCCAGCACCTGACGACCAGTAGTTGTTGGTCGAGGGGTAGTGGGCCGAGGCTGCGGTATGCGTACAGGCACTGGTGTACGTAGTTCCACTCACCAATGACACTGGAGTAATCGCCGTGAAGTTCCATGCACCAACAGTCCACGTTCCGGAGCCAGTTACCGTAGTACCCGTAACAAGACTCCCCGAAGTCCCGTTAGTTGTTGAGTAGAGACGGAACGAATAGTGTGTACCGTTGGTATCCTGACTAGTCGCAACCCAACGCCAATAACCGGTGATGGTAATGGCGTTGGATGACGTCACCTTGAACTGAAGACCCAAGTCCGAACTTCCCGTATCGGGATTAACTGTAGCAGCGCCATTCGTGGCAGGCCAAAGGCGGTAATCTGTCATCGCCCACTCCCGCTCAACTCACCTGTTCGTCACCCGAATCGTAATCGTCCGCTCGTCGGTCCGACCCTGATTGGTCACGATATGGCTCGTGATCGTGTAAGGCTGACCAGAGGCCCCACCCGAAACCCACGCCGTTACCATCTTCGTGGTCTTTGAGTCAGAGTTCTTGGTAAGTCCAGCCGATACAGTGACAGTTGACGTTGAAATAGTCTCGTCGGATGCCAGCCAACGCGTCCAGTCGAACGTGTAGTCCAACACAGCGTCAGGGTCCTTCACAAAGTCCGGGTTAGCCATCATCCCTCCTTGTATGGTGAATTGCACCGGCCATATGGGGGTATGGGCCAACCCGAACCGTGTACCACTCCACGAGCCCGCCAGTGTCATCTGCGCTGGCGGAGTCGTCGTCACTGTGCATCGTCTCGACCGCCTTGACGACCGACTGATCATCTACAACCAGCGCAGCATCATCGTCGGTGATTGCAGAGGTCGATATAATGCTGGTGCCGTACGCCAAGGTCACAGCACTGGCGGTTCGAGCGTTCACGTCCAGGGTGAGCGCCACGGTGGCGTTGTAGGCCACCGCAGAGACCGTTCCAGCCTCGGCAGGGGCCTCTGTCACCGGCAACGTGGTCACGGTGGCGTCATAGGCCGTCACGGAGGCCGTCGAAGTACCTGTGGCCACGTCCAGGGTGATGCTGAGCGTCGTCCCGTAGGCCACGGCCGAGAAGATCGCGGTCCCTGCGCTCGCGAAACCCTCCGTCACTGTGATGACTGAGGCGTCGTAGGCGGTGGCCGTAGCCTCACCCTGCTCAGTGCTGGCCGTCACCCTCGCAGTGGCGTCGTAGGCCGTCACCGTGCTGGAGCACGGCACAGCGTCAACGTCAAGGGTGAGCACCACCGTGGCGTTGTAGGCCACAGCCGCAGGAGCGGCCTGGGCAGCGTTGGTCGCCAGCGTGAGGGTTTCGGTGGTGTCGTAGGCTATCGCGGCCACGACACCCTGCTCGGGGGCCGGGCCGAGGCCGTTTGCAGCGTCATACGCCGTCGCAGCACTGGAACCAGTGCCAGCATTCGGTCCGAGTGCCACCGCAGCGTCATAGGCCACGGCCGCCGCAGCGGACTGCTCGACGCCGGTTGCCAGCGCCATGGTGGCGTCGTTGGCCGTCACGGCAGCATCGGCACTCTGAGCGTCAGCAGTGTTGGACGGTGCGCCCGTGTCCACCGACGTGTCGTAGGCTATGGCCGCAGCAGTGGGCTGCTCAGCAAAGGCGTTACCAGCAAGGGCAGTTGTGGCGTCGTACGCCGTCGCGGCGGAGTCGGCCTGCCCAGCAGATGCGCCCAGAGTGGCAGTGGAATCGTTCGCTGTCGTTGCCGGAGCGGCCTGACCAGCGTCAACTGCCAGCGTCAGAGACTCAGTTGTGTCATAAGCCACCGAACCAGCAGTAGCCTGTGCTGCGTTGACGCCGAGCGTCAGGGTTTCAGTTGTGTCATTTGACACAGCTCCCAGGGCAGCCTGACCGACATCAACTGCCAACGTCAGAGACTCAGTCGTAACGTTCGCCACCGAACCAGCAGTAGCATCAACGGCGTTGGCGCCGAGAGCAACCGTGGCATCGTAGGCGACCGCCGTCGAGGCGATCTGCTCAACGCTGCCCAGGACGGTGCTGGTTGTGGTGTCGTACGCGATACTATCGGCGGAGACAGTCTCCGCGTCCACGATGACGGCCGCCGACCGTACCGACCATGGCGTCATAAGCGATGGCCGCTGCCGTAGCCAGCCCAGCGTCAACCTGAAGGGTCAGGGACTCAGTTGTGTTATAACAATCCGCCGCGTGATGTAACGGACTCAGCATTAGCGGCATGGCTACAGTGGCATCGTAAGCCACCGCATCGGCTGTAATGGACCCAGCGTTAACGGTATTGGACTATGGCTACAACGGTATCGTAAGCCACCGCTGCCGACGTGATCTGCCCCGTGTCAACCTGAAGCGTCAGGGTCTCTGTTGTGTCATATGCAGTTGCCGTCCGACGTGACGGCAGCAGCGTCAACCTGCAGCGTCAGCGACTCGGTCGTGTCGTACGCTGTCGTTCCAACGGTAGCCGCATCGGCATTTGCATACTTGAACGCAGTGTCATAAGCCGTCGCTGCTGCCGTGACATTCAGCACTGACACCCAAAGCGACGGTGGCGTCATATGCTGTCGCAGCCAAAGCGGCCTGGCCAGCATCGACCCCAAGCGTCAGGGTCTCGGTCGTGTTATAGGCCGTGGCTGCCGGGGCCGTGAAGCCAGCGTCAATTGCAGTGTCAACGACTCGGTCGTGTCATAGGCAATGGCCGCCGACGTGATGGTGGCAGCGTCAACTGCCAGCGTCAGCGTCTCTGTCGTGGCATACGCCACCGTATCCGCCGTGGCCAGCGCCGCGTCAACGCCAAGCGTCAGAGTCTCGGTAGTGGCATTGGCGATGGCGCCTGCCGTGATGGCCTCAGCACTGACACCGACGCTGACAGTGGCGTCGTAAGCCACCGCTGCCGGGGCCGCGCTCCGGCGTCAACTCCCAATGTCAGGGACACCGTTGTGTCATAGGCAGTCCAAGTCACCGCAGGAGACCGGCGTTGACGCTTAGGGGAGCTACGCCACTAAGCGGCTGTTCAACGATTACAATAGTATCCCCGGGAAAACTGCGTCCGATTCTGGACATAAGTCAGTCACCCCGCTCCGCTCTGGTTTGATTACAGCTCTTCCCAGACGGCGTAGATGATCGCGTTCACGGTTGCCGTGTCTTGATGCGGAATTGCAGAAAGCTTCAGTAGACCCCCACCAACGACCGGCTCGCGCCCCATTGGCCACATCTTCACGAACTGGCTCGTCGGAGCAACGTACTGTCGGTCGAACGATCCGGAGCGTCGTATTGGTGGTAATCGCCACCGCACCGTACCCAGTTGCCGAAGCCCATTGTCAGGCCAGACGCCGCCACACCTGATTCTGATTCAAGCATCTTGATATGAGTCGTCGTATGTGTCGTAAGGCCAGTTGTGGCCGAGTCCGTGGTAGCAACCTCCAACAGTGCAGGAGTGGCCGCTGCCGAACCATCCATCGAAACGCCCCACTCACAAGTAGCATAATCGCCGTGTTGTCCGGGATGTTGAGCTGTAGCGCGCACTTCGCTGCCCGATGCGTATACTAGTACCGCTGTCACCTGTAGTAGCGGACAGCGCAGAGTTGTAACCAATGAACATAGCCATGAACTGCCCCTTACCAAGTGGCTCGCAGTTATAACCGCTGCGTATCTGAACTACCGTCTGTGTAACGACATTTACCTCGTAGGTAACAAGGACACCGCCAGCGGCACCGTCTGCTCCCAGGCGGTCGGTTGAGGACTTGGAAGCGCCCGCGCCACCTCCGCCGCCATAGGTACTGCCAGCGCTACCGGCCGCACCAGTGCCACCGTCACCGCCATTGCCACCGCCCGTGGCGGTGCCGCTGCCGTGGGTCGCGCCGGTTGTCACGGTTGGGTCAGCGGCACCGCCACCGGCACCGCCAGTACCGGCCCCGCCGCCGCCACCGCCACCGACGCCGGTACCGACCGTGCCCTTGTACCCGTTACCGCCCGCGTAGGCCACGTCGCCGACATAGCCACTAGTCGATCCGGCTCCCCCGTTACCGGCCGACTGCGTAGTACCGATGTTGACGCCACCGGCACCGCCAGGGGCAACGACACCGGCCGCGTCATTGCTAGAGAACCAAGTAGCGCCACCGGCACCACCCGTGCTCCCGTTAGCGAACGACGTGCCTGTCGTGTGCGCTCCAACAACACCAACCGTAACGGTATACACGGTACCGGGAATGACCTTGTAGTTACGGGCGATGACGTACGCGCCACCGGCACCGCCACCTCCGGCAGAATACTTCGGGCCAGTGGATGAGTAGTAACGAGATCCGCCACCGGCTCCGCCACCGCCCCAGCACTCCACCTGAACGCACGTCACACCGGGAGGGCACGTCCAGGTACTAGTAGCCGCAAAGGGATCTGTAGTCTGTGCCATCACCACACCGTCCCATACAGTGTTGGCCGATTCAGGTGAGTTACCACTGCCGCTGCCTCGTACACGGCCGCTATCGAGCACCAGGAAGAAGAAGTAATCGTCCAGGTGAAGTTCTGCGCCGACTGCGCACCCGTGACGATATTGGTTGCGCAAGCCCAGGGCCAGTAAGTGGAACCGTTGGTCTCCACGAACTGCTGAGTACCAGGACCCGTGTACGTGACGGTTGACGGATTGCCCCCCGCCGCATTACCGAACGCAGCGCAGTAGAACGACGAATCCGTTGAAGTACCCGTAATATTCCCGGTACTTACACTAGCGCTCGTGGCCGTCGGACCGACAACGGTACTGCTCGGGGCACCAGCAACTGCACCGATAACCTCAAGTGCACCGCATCCAATCGTATGTGACGTGGAGTCCACAAAACTCGCAGTAACTATGAGAGTGCCCGATGACGGAAGAGTGATGCCATCCGCCCGGAACAGGTGGATGTGCTCACCGCCTACATCCGTGGATGCGTCCAATATCCATGTGGCAGGAGTAGTACCATTGTCCGTACACTGAACGTTGGTACCAACGGACGTACCCTGTACCGCACACAGTATCTTGCTGCCAGCAGTTGGATTGACACTGAAGGTCGTAGTGACACTTGCGGCGAGACCAGCGTGTCCCAACGTACTCAACTGACCGAGCGATACTGCCATTACCCAGCCCTCCAGTGGCGCACGTAGTCAACTTCCATGACAGCCGGTACAACTAGTTCACCACCATGCTGTGTTGAGATCCCATAGTTCAGGATCATGTAGTGCGAAGTGCTGACCACGCCGCTGGTTTGTGAGCCGACCAGCTTACCGTCATAGTAGAAGTCGATCCTGCCGGGCGCCCAGCGGGCACCGTAGATGTGCCAGCCGGTGAAGTCGCCAGGTACAGTCGCGCCGGGACCACCACCCGAGTAGTGGTAGTGCCAGCAAGCGTGGCCCGCCAGCCCCTCAACTATGTCGATTTCACCGTCAGTTGGCCAGTTCTGCCCATCCGTCCACCAGGCAGGCCAGTTGTAGATAAGCCCGCTGGAGCCGGGGAAGAACAGCCGCGCCTCGAAAGCGCCATAGGTTGTATGGAAATCGGAATTGGTTTGAATCAGACCTGACGTATACGCGTATGTCGTACCGTTATTGGCCAGGGTACTGCGCCTGACCGCCGTCAGCTTGCAAGTCCCGTTGTTGACGGTCACTTGCGCCGGAGCGTACGCGGACAACTCGGCGCTGTTGACAGGCTTGCTGACGGCGGTGTCGCTACTGGCCAGCCAGTTCGGACGCCACTTACCCAGATCCAGGGCAGTGCCACTGAACGTGTCCTCGAAATCCAGCACCCAAGTACCAGGAATTCCCGTAGGGCCAGCGCCCGTTGGCGTCGGCGGCGGCGTCGGCGGCGGCGTCGGCGTCGGCGTCGGGGTCGGGGTCGGCTTGGGCTTAGGCTTCCACGGCCGCCACGGCTGCCACCAGCTCATAGCCCTCACCTCTCAGGTAGTGATACGGAAAATGCCGTTGGCATTCCAGTTGATAGTGAACGTTCCACCGGTCACCGACTGCGCACCACCGAAGTAGTTGAAGCAGACGCCCTGATTGGTGGTAGTGGTAGTCGTGGTGTCATAGATAAAGCAACCGGTCGCCGAGGCGATCGTCACGTTACCGCCACCGGCCAGGTTGGTGCCGGTGAACTGGCAGTAACTCGTGCCCGCCGTAATGGCGTTGCCCGCGAGCGCGCGCCCGCCAGCCGCCCAGTTCGTGTCCGACTTCTCGTTCGCCACAACCCATGCCCCACCGGACCCGTTGTACTGGTTGTGCACGACGGTGTCATTTCGATCAGGCGTTGAGCCATCACCGTAGAGCGCCACCTTCAAGGCGTCAGCTTCCAGGTTGGTGGCAGTCAACCATGCCGTGCCACCGGGGTCCTTCAGGAGGGCGTTCTGTACGAACGTAGTGAATACATGGCTATCAGTAATTGCCATTTCAATCAGTCCTTACTCCCACAGTGGCCGCATCTGCGTTCACCACAAGGTCGATTCCATCATCTCGGGTAGTTCGCACCGCCATTACCGCTTTGCCTTCATTATCATGCGTGGCGGTGGCGTTTCCAACGTAGTCGGCCCGTTCAATGGCCTCTACCTTGCATTTCACACCCTCCAGCACCATCGGCGCCGTCAGGCCCTTCAACCCTGCGCAGTTGTGGAAGCGCCCTCGATCGCGAGCTCGCAGCGGGCGGGGCTTCGCCCATCTGGCGCGTTGTGGTGGTGCTGCTCCGCTCCGTACGCCTCGACCGCGCACCTGCCCGAACTTGCGTGGAGAACCCGCGATTCGGACCGAGGAACCTACGCAAGAACGGAGGGACGGGTGGACGAGGGTCAGACGAGGGTCAGACGAGGGTCAGTTGCCGCCGTTGGCGCCGGCGACGCGGTTGCCGCCGGTGCAGTTCAGCACCCTGGTGCAGGCCGCACTGATCGGCGGTGAGAAGTGGATCTGGCCGTTGTCGTAGCCGAGCGGTTGGTAGGCCAGTGACACGATGCCGAGCACCTTGCCGTCGCCGTTGATGACGGGCCCACCCTGGAAGTCGGTGCCGAGCGGAGCCGTGTGCTGGAAGCCAGCGGTCGACTGGTCGATCAGCATGCCGCTGGTGATGGTGGCGCCGGCCCCGCCCGTGCCGCTGATGGGGAAGACGGAGGAGCCGAGCGCGGTGGACAGCACGTCGTCGCCGGCCCAGTCGAGCACGGTGATGCTCCCCTTCTGCACCCGCAGCAGCGCCATGTCGTTGACCGGGTCCCAGTTCACGATGCTGGCCGGGAGCTGCTCGGCTCCCTTGCTCAGCGTGATGCCCGGGGCCGGGTTCACCGTGGCGGTCCGCACCGCGGCGTACGAGGTGAGCATGAGGGTCTCGTCCTCGCTCGTGATGACCGCGAACGCGGTGCCGACCGAGGGCCGGCCCTGGTCGTCGAGCGACGACACCTGGTAGACCGCGGGCGAATAGGTGGAGGCCTCCTGCACCGTCTTGGTGGCGGCGAGCGAGTCCTTCAGCGGCACGAGCGCGGCGTTGATCTGGTCGGTGGCATCGTTCTTCTGCTTCTCGATGTCGGCTGCGGCGGACTGCGACCGGGTCTCGAAGTCCTGGGTGTCGGAGCGCAGCTCGCTGACCTGCGTGTTGAAGTGGGCCCACCAGAACGCGCCGCTGGCGCCGAAGGCCATGCCGACCAGGGCGAAGATCAGCATCCAGAGCAGCACCGACCGGGTGAAGATCGGGAAGCGCACCGAGTTGCGGGCCGCGTACCTCCGGGCCTTCTCGGTGCGCCTCCATTCGCTGCGCCGCTGGCGCCCGCTGCGTGCCGGACCCGGAACGGTCGTGTCCATGGGTTCCGAGACGTCGCCCGTGGCCTCCGGGACGGTCGCGCCCGTGGGGTCAGAGCCCGACGTCTCGACCGGGCCCGGGTCGGACGGGTCCGGTAGGGGCAGCACCAGGTCCGACTCGGTGGGGTGCTCGCTCCCGCCGTCGTAGAGATCGGTCATGGACTGCCCTTCGTCGTCGGCGTCGTCGTGGTGTCGGTCGTGGGCGGGGCCGCGGTCGATGGCGGTGAGGTGGCGGGGGGCGGCGGCGAGGTGAGCGGGGTGGTGACGATGCAGGGCCCACCGCAGTCGGTGGGCAGATCGGGCACCGAGCGCTCGTTGGGTCGTCGGACGTCCGGCAGGATGGCGGCATCGCCGAAGCCGGCACCGGGAGGGGGCAGCGGTCCCGGGACGGGGAAGTCGAGTGCGGGCTGCCCCTCGAGGGCCGGTGTCATGAACGCCTTCCATATCTGGGCCGGCACCGTGCCGCCGAACACCGGCCCCGTGCCGAACCCCTTCAGCGCGTGGATGCCGTCGGTGTGGCCGATCCACACGGCAGTGGTCAGCTGCGGCGTGTAGCCGACGAACCAGACGTCGGCGTTGTTGTTGGTCGTGCCGGTCTTGCCCGCGGCCGGGCGACCGAACCCGGACAGGGTCCTGCTGGCCGTGCCGTTGGTGACCGGGCCCCGGAGCAGATCGGTGACGGTGTCGGCGATGGCCGGGTTGAGCACCGGCGTGCCGGCGCGACCCGTGTTGTCCTCGAGCACGGTTCCCTGAGGATCGGTCACCTGGACGATGGGGGTGGGGTCGTTCTTGACCCCGTGGTTCTCGAAGGTCGAGTAAGCGGTGGCCATGTCGAGCGGGGACACGGACTCGACGCCCAGCGTGATGCCCGTGTTGTAGTTGGTGCGTGTGGGATCGAGGCTCGTCACACCCAGCCGGTTGGCCATCTTGGCCACGTTGTTCGGGCCGACGTCGTAGGCCAGCTGGGAGAAGTAGGTGTTGCTCGACTCCGCGATGGCCGGGCCCATCGTGGAGGCGGGCTCGCCGTGCACGATGCAGTCCTGGCCGGCCCTCACGATGCAGCCGGGAACTCGCCAGGCGCTGGTGGCCGGCAGCGGGGTGTCGGGGGTGATCCCCTGCTCGAGCGCGGTGGCCATCGTGTAGGGCTTCATCGACGAGCCGGCCTGCACGCCCGAGCCGCCACCGAACGCGCCGAGGGCGAGGTTGACCTGGCTGGCCGCGAAGTCCTGGCCCCCGATCATGGCTTTCACGTAGCCGTTCGACGGGTCGACGGTGACCAGGGACATGGCCAGTGGATGCTCGGGATCGTGGACGGCCCGGTTGTAGGCGTCGCTCACCGCGGTGTTGGCCAGTCCCTGCAGCCGGGGATCGATCGTGGTCTGGATGCGGAGGCCACCGCGGTAGAGCAGGTCCTCGCCGTTCTTGCCCTGGGCGTCGAACTCGCTGATCAGGTACCGGCGCACGTAGTCGACGAAGTAGGGGAACTGCGACGCCCCGTTGTCAGGAGGAGGCCAGACGGCGGTGGTCGGCTTGCCAGGGTCGCCCAGCGCGGTCGGCCACAGGAAGTGGGCCTTCGCGTCGTCGAACTCGGCATCGCTGATCATCCCCTGGTCGCGCATCTCGCCGAGCACCTCGATGCGACGCTCGTCGGCCACGAACAGGTTCTCGCGGGGGGCGAAGTGCGTCGGCGACGGGATGATGGCGACGAGGGCGGCGGCCTCCGACGCGTTGAGGTCCTTCACGTCCTTGCGGAAGTAGGACTGCGCCGCGGCTGCCGCGCCATAGGCCCCGTCACCGAAGTACACCGTGTTGAGGTACCGATAGAGGATCTCCTCCTTGGCCGCCCGCTGGGAGCCCAGCTCGTCGGTGAGATCGCGCTCGAGCCGGGTGGCCAGCACGGCCTCGTTGAGCTTGCGCTCGACCGACCGCTCGTTGTTCAGGTAGGCGTTCTTCACGTACTGCTGGGTGATGGTCGACCCGCCCTGCACGGTCGAGCCCTCGCGGTAGTTCGTGACCGCGGCCCGGACCAGACCCTCGGGGTCGATGCCCTTGTGGGTCCAGAACTTGCGGTCCTCGGCGGCGACGACCGCGTCCTTCAGGACCTGGGGGATGTCCTCCTTGGTCATCGGGATGCTGAGGTCGAACTCGCGGAACGTGGCGATCTGCTGCCCGTTGGCGTCGTAGACGTAGCTCGGCTGCGAGACGATCGTCGGGTTCTCGGGGGGAACCGTGCCGGGGAGGCTGCCGAAGAGCAGTGCGCCGAAGCCCGACGCGGCAGCCGCGCCGACCAGCAGCGGGACGCCGAGCACGACGATGATGACGGCCCGCACAGTGCCGCGCAGCGCCCGCCTCGGCACCGGCCGGCGACGAGGGAACCGGCTCGTGGCCTTCGATCGAGAGCGGCTCATCGTCCCGGACCGTTCCCGTTGGTGGTCGTGGTGGTGCCGTCCCGGGCCGTGGTCGTGGTGGTCGACGACGTCGGCGGGGGAGCGGTCGTGCAGGCCGGAAGGGTGGCGCCGGCCGCGGCGGGCGGCGCGGTGGAGCTGACCGACACCACGTAGGTGCCGGGTGAGGCGCAGACCACGGACCACGATGCCCGGCCCGCGGCGTTCGTGACCGCCGGGTTCGGCTGCTCGACGCCGAGGCCGGCCGACCCGACCAGCACCAGCGACACGCCGGCGACCGGTGCGTCCAGCACGATGCCGTTGGCGTCGACGGACTGTTGGGTCATGAGCGCGCTGACCCCGGCCGGCACCCCGACGGTCATCGATCCGACCGCCGAGGCCACCTGGAGGGTGAGGGCGTCATGGCGCTCGACGATCACCTTGAGGTTGAGGCTCTCGCCCTCGGCGACGAACCCGGTGACGGACTGGACCGCGGCCAGCGACGGCTGCAGCCACGCCCGCACGCGGTAGCGGCCGCCGAGCAGGCCCGACGCGCCGAACCGGCCGGCCCCGTCGGCGCTGATCAGGATCGAACCGCTCTGGATGCCGACGAACCGCTCGAGCAGCACCGTCGCCCCGGCGACCCCGCCATCGGGACCGGTGACGGTGCCCGTGACCGATGACGTCCCGCCCCGCACGGGGATCGGCTCCGCCTTCACCTTGCCGGTCACCGGGCGGATCGTGGCGTTGCGGGTGTCGGGGATCACGAAGTCGGCCGGCGGTGCGAGCGCCGGGATCTTGACCGGCGCGGTGGTCGTCGTGGTGGCGTCGATCGTCGTCGTGCCGATCAGCGCCCGCGACGACGTGTTGGCGCAAGCCGCCAGCCCGAGCGCCAGCACGAGCATCGCGACCAGGAACGCCCGGGACGGGGCGCGGCGGGAGCGTCGGGAGGGCCGGGAGCGACGGTCGGTCCTGGTGAGCTGTGGGTGCATCGAAACCTCAGACGGGCGTTCCCCGGTGGTCGGGCTCCGACTTCGTAGGCAGTGGAAAACCATGCCACCCCCCGCCCCGAAAGTGGTGTCAGCTCCCTGTGCCCGCGCTCGCGAGCTCGCTGGGGGCGGGCTTCGCCCATCCCGGGCCGGTCGGTGGCGCTGGTGCGCTCGACGTGCTGTGCTCCCGGCTCAGCTCGGCTACACGCTTGGCCGTGCACCCGCCTGCACCAGGATGATCTGGCCCCCGACGGTGGTGAGCGCCCGGCGTGCGGAGCGGAGCGGACCAGCATCAGCGAAACGCGCCAGATGGCGAAGCCGCTCGCAGGCGAGCTTGCGAGCCGAGAGCCACGAGGGTCGGCCGTCGGTAGTGTCGGCAGCGCTCGTCACCCGACGGAGCAGGGGGAACAGACATGTCGACGTCGAGGTTGGTGGCGAGGACCACGAGCGGGGAGGTGCTGGGGCGCGAGCACCATGGGGTGCTCCAGTTCGCGGGCGTGCCGTACGCCGCCGGGGCGGTCGGGGCGTTGCGGTTCCGGGGGCCGGTGCCCGTCGAGTCCTGGTCCGGGGTGCGCGAGGCCACGGCGTTCGGGCCGGTGTCGTGGCAGGCGAAGGGGGCGATGGCGGGTTTGCTCGGATCGCCGGAGCTGCACGTCGACGAGGACTGCCTCAGCCTGAACGTGCAGACGCCGGCGGTCGACGACGGCGCCCGCCCGGTCATGGTGTGGATCCACGGGGGCGGGTTCGACAGCGGTAGCGGCTCGACGCCGTGGTACGACGGGTCGTCGTTCGTGGTCCGCGGCGACGTCGTGGTCGTCAGCCTGAACTACCGGCTCGGCGCGCTCGGGTTCCTGCACCTCGGTGGGCCCAGCGGACTGGGCGCCGAGTACGCGTCGTCGGGACTGTCGGGCGTGCTCGACCAGGTCGCGGCCCTGCGGTGGGTGCGTGACAACATCGCGGGCTTCGGTGGCGACCCGGGCAACGTCACGATCTTCGGCGAGTCCGCCGGGGCCATGAGCGTCGGCACGCTGCTCGGGCTGCCTGCGGCGCAGGGCCTCTTCCACAAGGCGATCTGCCAGAGCGGCGCGTCGAGCAACGTCCACACCGCGGACGCGGCCGACGGGCTCACGGCCGCCGTGGTCGCCCAGTTCGGCACGGCCGACGCCGAGGTGCTCCTGACCGCCGAGCCGCAGGCCATCCTCGATGCCCAGGTCGCGGTGGCGGCCGCGGCCGGGCGGGGCGTGGCCGGGGCCAGCGCCGTGGTGCTGCCGTTCCAGCCGGTGATCGACGGCGTCGAGCTGCCGGTGGCTCCGCTCGAGGCGGTGCGCCGGGGACTCTCGGCCCACGTGCCGGTGATCATCGGGACGACGGCCGACGAGTGGAACCTCTTCTCCATCGGCGGCCACCCGGACGAGGCCGACCTGCAGCGTCGGGCCGCCCATCTGGTCGGCGATCGGGCCGACGAGCTGGTCGCCACCTACCGGGCCGACCGTCCCGAGTCCTCACCCACGGACCTGATCAACGCCATCCTCACCGACGTGGTGTTCCGCCTGCCGGCGCTCCGCCTGCTGGAGGCGCAGGTCGGCCACCAGCCCGACCACACGTTCCAGTACCTGTTCAGCTGGAGGTCCCGCGCCTTCGGCGGCGTGCTCGGGTCGTGCCACGCGCTCGAGATCCCCTTTGTGTTCAACACGCTCAGCCGGCCGGGCGCCGAGATGTTCCTCGGCGAGCCACCCGACGCCCCCGGCGTGTCCGACCTGGCCCTCGCCATGCACGACCGATGGGCCGCGTTCGCCCGCACCGGTCGTCCCCAGCTCGACGGTTCCCACGTCGAGCGCTCGAAGGTCGACGGCTCGCAGATCGACGTCGGCGGAGCGCCCGAGTGGTCGACGTTCGACCTCGATCGTCGTGCCGTGGTCGAGTTCGGCGAGTCCGTGGCCGTGGTCGACGATCCGAGCGGGGCCGAGCGCCGCTTCTGGGATTCCCGACCGGCAGCCCCGGTCTCACCGGTTGCCGGATGATCGCCGGATGAGCCCGTCGCCGGCAGTCGTCCTCCTGAGCGGAGGGCTCGACAGCGCGACGTGCCTGGCCATCGCCGTCGAGGACGGCTTCGCCCCGGTCGCGCTGAGCTTCCGGTACGGCCAGCGCCACGACGCAGAGGTCGAGGCCTCGCGCCGGCTCGCGGAGCGGGCCGGCATCGACCACGTCGTGTGCGACATCGACCTGCGCACGTTCGGCGGATCGGCCCTCACCGCCGACATCGACGTGCCCAAGCACGACGACGTCGACCAGCTCGACCACGAGGTCGCCGACGGCGCCATCCCCGTCACCTACGTGCCGGCTCGCAACACGATCTTCCTGTCGTTCGCGCTGGCGCTGGCCGAGGTGCGGGGGGCAAACGACATCTTCATCGGGGTCAACGCCTTGGACTACAGCGGCTATCCCGACTGCCGTCCCGAGTTCATCGCCGCCTTCGCCGCCATGGCGAACCTGGCCACCCGAGCCGGTGTCGAGGGTGCCACTCCGCTCACGATCCACACCCCGCTCATCGCGCTGACCAAGGCCGAGATCATCGAGCAGGGCATCGCGCTCGGCGTCGACTACGCCCTCACCACCAGCTGCTACGACCCCACGCCCGAGGGCCTGGCCTGTGGCCACTGCGACTCGTGCCTGCTGCGTGCCCGTGGCTTCCGCGATGCCGGCGTCCCCGACCCCACCCCCTACGCGCCGACCTGACCTGTGCCCGTCAGCGGGTGGGGGATGGACGCGAGTCGACGGAGACGGGAGCGGCGCGGGCGTAGTGTCTGGCCGTGGTCGACACCCGCGATGCCCTGTTGCGCGCGGCGGGCACCCTGCTCGTCAAGGAGGGTCCCTCGGCGCTCACGGTGCGGCGCATCGCCGCGGAGGCAGGCGTTTCGACGATGGGCGTCTACAGCCGCTTCGGCGGAAAGGACGGCGTGGTCGACGCGCTGCTCCGCGAGGGGTTCGGCGAGTTGGCCGATGTGATCGTGGCGGTACCGGTGACCGACGATCCCCTGGGAGATCTGCGCCAGGTGTGCAGTGCCTACCGGGAGTTCGGGCTCCACAACGCGGCCCGCTACCGGCTCATGTTCGAGGGTCTGGTGCCCGATTTCGAGCCGTCGGAGGAGAGCATCGTCGTCGCCTCGCAGTCGTTCGAGCGGACCACCGAGCGCGTCGGTCGATGCATCGACGCCGGGCTGCTGGTCGGTGACCGCTACGAGGTGGCGGCATCGCTCTGGGCCGCCAGTCACGGCCTGGTCAGCCTCGAACTGGCCGGCCACAAGCCCGATGCCCTCGGCGGCGACGATCCCTACGCCCGCACCATGGCCGCCATGATCCGCGGCTTCTCCCCTTGAGGCGTCCAGCAGTGCGTGTCCGGGCTGCGCAGGGGAGCGGAGCCCGCCCGCAGCGCAGCGCAGCTCGCGAGCGAGGGCGCAGCGTGCTGAGACCGATGTCATAATGACACCGTTATAACTTCGTTATAGAACCTTCGGGACACCGCTCCTTCCCCCGGAGGCTTCCATGGCCGAGCTCGTCGTCGCACCCGCACAGGATCAGATCCAGGAACGAGCGCACGACCGGCGATGGCTCGTGCTGGCGGTGCTGTGCCTCTCGGTCTTCGTGATCGTGATCGACGGCACCATCGTCAACGTGGCCCTGCCCTCGATGGTCCGCCAGCTCGGGGCCACGACCAGCCAGCTCCAGTGGATCGTCGACGCCTACACGCTCGTCTTCGCGGGCCTGCTGCTGGCCGCCGGCAGCCTGGGCGACCGCTTCGGCCGCAAGCCCGCGCTGGCCCTCGGCCTGGCCTGGTTCGGCGTCACCTCGCTGCTCGCCGCCTACTCCCAGTCGCCCGAGCAGCTGATCGCGGCCCGGGCGGCCATGGGCATCGGTGCCGCGCTGATCTTCCCGGCCACGCTGGCGATCCTCAGCAACGTCTTCCGCGAGCCGTCCGAACGGGCCAAGGCCATCGGCATCTGGGCGGCGGTCAGCGGCCTCTCGGTGGCGGTCGGGCCCGTGTCGGGAGGTTGGCTGCTCGAGCACTTCTGGTGGGGATCGGTGTTCCTCGTGAACATCCCGATCGTGATCTTCGCCCTCGTGGTCGGTTGGTTCCTGATCCCGAACTCCCGCGACCCGCACGCCCAGCGCATCGATCTGCTGGGGCTGGCGCTGTCCATCGCCGGTGTCACGCTGCTGGTGTGGGCCGTGATCGAGGCGCCGGGCACGGGCTGGACGTCGCCGACCATCCTGGCCGCCTTCGCCCTGGCCTTCGCCCTGATCGGCGGGTTCCTCTGGTGGGAACTGCACACCGACGCCCCGATGCTCGACGTCCGCATCTTCACCAACATGCGCTTCTCCGCCGGCAGCCTGTCGATCACCGTGGCGTTCTTCGCCCTCTTCGGCTTCGTGTTCACGGTGACCCAGTACTTCCAGGCGGTGCGCGGGTACTCCACCCTCGAGGCCGGCATCCGCACGCTGCCGTTCGCGGTGGCCACCGGCATCGCCTCGCCGCTGGCCCCGAAGGTCGTGCAGCGCTTCGGCACCAAGGCCGTCGTGGCGTGGGGGCTCACGTCGATGGGCATCGGCATGTTCATCGCCAGCACGTCGACGGCCACCTCGAGCTACTGGATCATCGTGGCGTCGATGGCCTTCATGGGCAGCGGCCTCGGCTTCGTGACCGCTCCGGCCACCGAGTCGATCATGGGCGCCCTGCCTCCCGAGCGAGCCGGCGTCGGGTCTGCGGTCAACGACACCACCCGGGAGCTGGGCGGCACGCTCGGCGTGGCCATCGCCGGCAGCCTGGTGGCCTCGATCTACAGCGGTCGGGTCGTCGACGGGCTGGCCGGCACGCCGGTGCCGCCCGAGGCCCTGAGCGCGGCCAAGGACTCGGTGACGGGCGCCCTGTTCGTGGCCGAGGAGGCCACCAGCCGCTTCGGCCCCGCCGCCGGCGAGCTGATCCGCGGCGTGGCCAGCCGGGCCTACGTCGACGGCTTCGTCCTCAGCTCCCGGGTGATGGGTGCGGTGGCGGTCGTCGGTGCGATCGCGGCCTACCTGTGGCTCCCGGCCCGGGCCGACGAGCTCGCCCACGAGCTCGACCTGGCCGAGCTCGACCACCCCATCGACGAGGCCCTGGCCTACACCGTGGCGGCCGAGGCCGGCATCATCGGTGACGAGCGCATCGACGCCTGAACCGGAGGGGTCAGGGCCTGAACCGGAGGGGTCAGGGCCGGACCGTGAGCGGTCGGCGCTGCCGGCCCCGGTCGTCGAAGTTCTCCTCGGCCAGCCAGGTCCGGTAGCCCTCCCGCCGGGTGGGCCACTCGTGGTCGACCATGGCGAACCAGGCCGTGTCCCGACTGCGGTGCTTGTAGACGGTGGCCTGGCGGAAGATGCCCTCGTAGGAGAAGCCGAAGCGATCGGCGGCCCGACGCGACGGCTCGTTGAGCGCATCGCACTTCCACTCGAACCGGCGGTAGCCGAGCTCGAAGACGTGGTCGGCCATGAGGAACAGGGCCTCGGTCGCCATCCGGGTGCGCTGCAGCCGGGGCGAGAACATGACCGCACCGACCTCGATCGACCCCGCGTCGGGCTCGATCCGCAGGTAGGAGAGCAGACCGAGCGCCTCGCCGCTCGCCGGGTCGACCACCGCGAAGAACCGCAGGTCGCGCTCGCCGTCGAGGGCGGTGATGGTGGAGGTGAGCTCGGCCTCGTCGGCGAACGGGCCGAACGGCAGGTAGGTCCACATGCGCCCGTCGTCGTCGGCCGAGAACGCCTGCCACAGATCGCCCAGGTGATGATCGACGTCGAGCCGCTCGAGCCGGGTCCAACGACCCTCGAGCGTGGTGGCCTGCGGCCTCGGGGGAGGCGTCCATGGCCCGAGGTCCGGCCCGATCGGTTGACCGAGCTCGTTCGTGCGGTGGCGGGGTTCGTCGGTGCGAGGGTTCGGCTTCTCTGGCACCGGGGCGAGGCTAGTGACGGGGGCCGGCGTGCTCTCGTGCATTCCGGTCGGCCGGCCCGATCGTTGTCGCGAGCCTGAGCTGATCGCCTCGATCAGGCGACGTCGCCGCTGGCCTGGTGCGGCTCGGCGGTGAGGTCGATGGTGGCCTCGGCCTCCGGCAGGGGTTCGGGCGCCTCGACAGGCGGGATCTCGAGCGCCTGCACCTCGAGCCACGCGGCGCGGGCCGATGCCAGCTCCCGTTGGGCGAAGGCGAGGACCTGTGGGTCGACGGCCTCGACGAGGGGCGCCTCGATCTCCGAGCGGTAGTCGTCGTAAGAGCCCACGCCCATCCGGTCGAGCACCAGCCGCTCGGCCATCACGAGCTCGTCGAGGCGCTCACGGGCGGCGGCCCTGCCGAAGCGGCCACCGGCCTTGGCCCGAGTCTGGGCCAGCTGACCCTGGAGCTGCTCGAGCCGCTCGACGTCGGCGGCCTCGAACGTGGGCGTGGTGGTCTCGGCGGCCCGAGCCTCGAGATCGGCCAGGTCGGACTGGGCCCGGGCCAGGCGCTTGAGGGCGTCGACCACCTCCTGCTCAGCCCACGTCAGCGTGATCGGCGTCGGTTCGACGTTCTCGGCCGGTGCATCCGAGCCCGGTGCGGCAGGCGGGGCGGAGCCCGTCGCCGGCTCGGTGCTCGCCGCCGCGGCGGGCGTGTCCGTGGCGGGGCCCTGCGTCGTCCCGAGGTGAGCGTCAGCCATGGCCATGAGTGGGTTGCGGCTCCGAGATGGGGGATGCGACGGGCCGTTCGCACCAGGCGCGAATAGGCCGTTCGCCCTAGACATTTACGCCCATACCGCCCTGCTGGCAAGTATCGGAGGCAGAAACGGCCGGGGCGAAGGGCCTCCCCCGGGCCGCTCCCTCGGCCAGACAGCGTCTCGGGCGAGCCCATCGCAGTTCGACCCGGTCCCCTCCGACGAACGCCGCGCCCGCGCCGAGGACCGCCCACCGGCGCCGGTTCCGTCGTCGCGACACGATCATCGACGAGGGGTGACCCGGGCGACTCGCAACACGTCATCGTCGAGGGACCGGTCGCCATCCTGGTGACCACGATGATGGGCGGCGCAGTCAGCTGGCCCGGCCGGGTCCGTCTGGTCAGGTGCCGTCTGGCTCGGGTGCGTGCGGGGTCGGGTCGTCTCGACGATCGGGGAGCCGGTCGACCCGGTCGCTCAAGGCGCTGACCTCGGCCTCCAGGAAGGCCAGCGCGTCGGCCGGCGATCGCCGGCCGATCGGCCCGTCCCCGTCGGGCTGGTTCGTGGCGTCCGCGTCCGCGTCGGCGCCCCGCTCGCCGGTGTCGGGTTCTGCGTCCGCGTCGGCGGTCTGCTCGTCGGTGTCGGGCTCGTATGGTTCGTCCCCGTTCGGTTCGTCCGCATCCGGCTCGACCTGATGGGGCTCGTCCGGCTGATCGGGCTCGTCCGGTGAGGCTGTCAGAGGGTCGTCGACAGGCACCGGAGCGACGACCGCAGGTGCGTCGATCGTGCGCATCTCGGTCGGGTCGGCGAGGCCCACCGCCGGGGCGTCGATCATCGGGGGCTCGATCGGCGCGGGACCGGTGCGGGGAATGCCGTCGATCGTGCGCGGGTCGCCCGGTTCCGCAGGTGCCCGTCCCGGTTCCCGCTGGGGGCCGGGCCCGGGATCGGGATCGGCGTCGGCCTCGGGGTGCGACTCGGGGCCGGGGCCCGGGCCGGCGACGGAGGCCGCGTGCACCCGGGCCGACGCCATGGAGGCCGCGATGGCCGGGTCGCCCGGTTCGTCGGGGGTGTACTCGCCGAGCCACCGGTCGACGGCAGCCGATCGCCGCCGGCGCACCACCAGGACCACGCCCCCGATGGCCAGCAGCGCCACGACGGCGACCCCGACGAGCAGGCCGACGCTGGTGCCCGACGACGATCCCGCCGGTTCGGCCCGGGCCTCGGTGGTCGACGGAGCGAGCGTCTCGAGTGGTCCGGTCGGTGACGCCGTCTCGTACCAGACGAGCGTGGCCATGGTGGGGGAGCTGACGACGTCGGTGCCGTCGGCCAGGGTCATCTTGCGGCGCAGGCCGAGGCCGAGCCCTTCGGGATCCAGCGGAAGGTCCAGCGCAGTGGCCACGTCGGCCAGATCGAGCACCACGACCGCCGGTGCGGTCGGCGAGGCGACCGCGGGTGGAGTGCCCAGTCCGGTCACGACGAACGAGCCGTCACCGGTGCGGTCCGAGGGCAGGCCGGTCGTGCCCCGCAGCGCGCTCGACGGTGCCGGTGGTGCGGTTGATCTGCACGACTGCGGGTATGGCGCCGTCAGGCGTGTACCCCGGCATGAACGTGATCTCGTCGATGGCGTTGACCACCGGCTGACCGGCGATGGTGTCGGGCACCGGCTCGGTCTCGGTCACGGTCAGGTGCGCATCGACGGTGAGCGTCGGCGGCGGTCCGGGGATGGCCAGCGGGTCGGCCACCAGCGGTGTCCCGGTGGTCAGGGTGCCCGTGGTCGCGGCAGGTAGCGCGCCGGCGGTGTTGCGCCCGAGCAGCGCATCGAGGGCGAACACCGGTGACTGCGACCGGCGGGCGGCGTCGTCGTCGATCGCGGCCTCGACCCACAGACCCTGCCCCGGGTCGGCGGCACCGACGGGCGCGGTGATCCGCAGCGAGTCGACCGCAAGGGTGGCGTCGGTGGCGCCCGACGATGTCCACCGCCGGCCGTCGGTGCTGGTCGCGACGGTGCCGCCGGTGGGTTCACCGTCGGTGGCGAGGAAGGAGGCGCGGGTGCGGGCCCCGTCGGGATCGCCGAACACCACCGACACCCGGTAGGTCCCCGACGGCAGGGCGACCGGTGCCGCGAACCCGACGGTGACCACCCGGCTGGCCTCGCTGCCGACACCGTCGCCCGCGGCCACGGCCACGGACTGCACCGCCAGCGCGGGGTCGACAGCGGAGGCCGCGGCCGCCCGATCGGCCGGGACGAATCCCATGATCGGCCGGGGGAACGGCGTCACCGGCGTCACGGTCTGCGCGCCCGCGCCCAGCGACGACAGCCCGAGCGTCGACAGCACCAGCCCGACCCACAGCACGCGGACGAGTCGGCCGGTCCGGGTCCGGCGAGACGATCGGGGCACGAGCAGCAGCACCAGCTAGGACTCCTTGATCACGGCGTACCAGACTCGGTCGCCGATCTGGGCCAGCAGGTCGCCGAGGTAGGTGAACCGTCGGTAGAGCTCGCGGCGGGCGGCCAGCTCGCGCACGTCGTCCATGTCGAGCGTGGACGACATGGCGGCGCGGTAGGTGTGCTCGAGCCGGCGGGCCTGCTTGATCCCGGCATCGGCCTCGTCGGTGGCGTGCTGGCTCGAGCCGTGGTCGTGCGAGCCGAGCACCTCGAGGGCCCGGGCCATGTGCCCGACCCCCGCCGCGATCTGCGAGCTCATGGTGCCCATCGCCTCGTCCGGCTCGGTCTCCATGACCTCGGCCTCGCGGACCAGGTCCTTGGCCCCGTTGAGCAGCGCGTCGAGCCGTTCGGACAGCGTGTAGATGTCCTCGCCGTCGATCGGCGTGGTGAACGAGTCCCGCAGCGCCAGGCGGAGGGCCCGCTTGGCGTCGTCGGCCTCGTGCTCGCACCGGCGCACGTCATCGCATGCCGAGGGGTCGCCGGCCGCCCATCGCTCGAGCGCGCCGACGCCGTCGATGGTGATGCGGACCTGGGTGTGGAGCATCCCGAGGACATCCGGCGTCTCGGGCAGGAACCATCGACGAGTCATCCATCACCTCCTGATCGGCCGGGTCGGTGACACATCTCATGCTCTCCACACGGGCAGGGTCACCGCCGCGATGGCGGCGCTGGCCGGGAGCGTAGTGACCCACGTGAGCACGATGGTCGTGACGATGCGCCAGTTCACGTGGAGGAAACGGCGCCGGCTCACCCCGATGCCCACCACCGACGACGCCAGCACCTGCGACGTGCTCACGGGCGCCCCCACCAGCGACGAGGCGACGACCACCGCGGTCGACGTGCCCTGCGCGGCCAGTCCGTCGAGCGGACGGATGCCGTAGATGCGACGGCCGATCGTGCGGACGATGGCCCATCCACCGATCACGGTGCCCGCGGTCAGGACCACACCGGCGGCGCCGCGGGCCCACAGCGGGTCGGTGAGCGTGGTGGTCCGCCCCGACCCCAGCAGCAGCGCGGCGATGATGCCGGTGGCCTTCGCCGCGTCGTTCGAACCGTTGGCGAACGCGATCGATGCGGAGGTGACCCACTCGCCGCCGCGGATCGGCCGCTCGACCCGTCGGGTGGCCCGGCGCAGGCCGAGCCGCAACGTCCGGTCGATCAGGAAGCCGACCCCCAACCCGAGCACGGGCGAGATCGTCAGCGCCAGGAGGAACCCGAGCGCGCCGACCGGCTTCCACCCGTCGAGGCCGCCCCAGTAGACGGCCTGCCATCCGCCCTCCAGCACTGCGGCCCCGACCAGCCCGCCGATCAGCGCGTGCCCGGCGCTGGACGGGATCCCGAACTTCCATGTGGCCGCGTTCCAGACCGTGGCGCCCGTGAGGCCCGCCCCGAGGACTGCGACGGTGGCGGCCGGGCCGACGGTGACGATCTTCGACACGCTGCTGGCCACTGCGGCACCGCCGACGAGTGGACCCAGCATCGTGAAGACCGACGTGAGCACCATCGCCTGCGCCGGCCGGGCCACGCGGGTGACGACCAGCGCGGCGTTGGCGTTGGCCGCGTTGTGGAAGCCGGTGGTCAGCGCATACGCGAGCGCCATCAGGACGGCCAGCCAGAACGTCATCGGCCGCTACCTCAGCGCCAGGATCTCGCTGGTGCCGTAGACCAGAGCGAGCACGAGGATGAACGAGCCGAACAGCAGGCGCATCGTGCGATCGGAGCTGCCGACCGAGATGCGGGCACCCACCTGGGCACCGGGGACCACGCCGATCATCAAGGGCGCCGCGAACCGCCAGGCGATGTGGCCCAGCGCGGTGTGGGTGATCAGCGCCGGTAGCGAGAACATGGCCACCGCCACCAGGCTCGACCCGACGGCCAGCTTGATGGGCATGCGCAGCACCCCGGTGAAGACCGGCATCATCACGATGCCGCCTCCCACTCCGAGCAGCCCTGCCAGCAGCCCCGCCGCCGCCCCCACCAGTGCCAGCACCCCCACGCTCGCCACCGCCGAGACCCCTACGCCCCCCGCGAGGCCCGACGCCTCCACGTCCTCCTCCATCCCTGAGCCTGTCTCCCGCGACGGCCCGAACGGGCTCTCTCCGGGGACAGGTTCGGAGTTTGATGGTGGAGGAGTGGCTGGTTCGAGGTGGGTCGGGATGGCCTCGGCCTGATCGCCTTCGGGTCCGGCAGCCGGCAGGAGGTCGGACTCGACCGCGGCGACGTCGGCAGTGCGGATGATCGAGACGCCGCTGAAGGCCAGCAGCCCGGCGGTGAGGACCATCAGGTAGTGGCCGTCGATCAGGTCGTCGAGCTTGGCCCCTCCCGCCGCGAACAGCGCGCCGGTGCCGCCGCAGATGAGCCCGACCCGCCAGTCGACGAGGCCCTCGCGCCAGTAGCGGTAGGCACCCGAGATCGATCCGGGGAGGATGGCCGGCACCGTCGACCCGACGGCCTGGATGGGCGTGGCGCCCAGTACCCGGATCGACGGTGTGGTGATCACCGCCCCGCCGATGCCGAACATGCCGGCGAGGACACCCGACCCGAACCCGAGCACCAGCGTTGCCGCGGTGGCCCAGGTCACGACGTCGCTCACCGCCGCAAGGTAGCGGTCCCAGGGCCGGTGATCCCGGACAGCGGCAGCCCGCCGGCCGACCCGTCGGATCACCTGTTGTCTCCCTGTCGGTCTCCTTCACGTGTCCCCTCGGTTCCCCTGTCGGTTCCCCAGGGCGTCTCCTGTCGATTCCTCGGCCTGGCGTCGGATGCGTAGGGTTGCGGGGTGTCTCGCCGGGTCGTCGTCCGTACTGCCACCGCGGCCCTCTTGGCCACCGGCGCCGCCGCCGGGTTCGTGGCGTGGCGCCGTCTGGGCGACGGTGACCGGGCGCTGTCGCACACCAGCCGCTGGTCGCGCAACGCCCGGCTGGCCCGTCTCGGCGCGCAGGCCGGCACGTCGCTGGCGGTGCACCGGGCCCGGCGGGTGTTCGCCGACGCCGGGCGGCGCGACGAGCTGGACACCGCCTTCGAGCTGAAGACGGCCGAGCAGGTGGCCGAGGCGCTGGGCCAGATGAAGGGCGCGCTGATGAAGCTGGGCCAGATGGCCAGCTACCTCGACCAGGGCCTGCCCGAGCACGTGCGCGACGCCCTGGCCGAGCTGCAGACGGCGGCCCCACCCATGAGTCCCGAGCTGGCCGCGTCGATGATCCGGGCCGAGCTCGGTGCCGAGCCGACCGAGGTGTTCGCCGAGTGGGACCCGGTGCCGGTGGCCGCCGCGTCGATCGGCCAGGTGCATCGGGCCATCACGCTCGAGGGCCACGCGGTGGCGGTGAAGGTGCAGTACCCGGGGGTGGAGGAGGCCATGGCGGCCGACCTCGACAACGTCGGGCTCCTGTTCGCCGGCATGGGTCAGGTCTTCGCCGGCCTCGACCACAAGCCCCTGGTGGCCGAGCTGCGCGAGCGCCTCGTGGAGGAGCTCGACTACCGCATCGAGGCGGCCAACCAGGAGCTGTTCGCCGAGTACTACGAGGGGCACCCCACGATCCACGTGCCCCACGTGCACCTGGGCGTACTCCACCCAGCGCGTGCTCACGACCGACCTGGCCACCGGCGTCAGCCTGGACGAGGTCACCGGCTGGACTCAGCACCAGCGCGACCTGGCAGCCGAGACGATCTACCGCTTCGCCTTCGGCAGCCTCTACCGGCTCAAGGTGTTCAACGGCGATCCGCACCCGGGCAACTACCTGTTCCGTCCCGACGGTCACGTCACGTTCCTCGACTTCGGTCTGGTCAAGCACTTCACCGACGCCGAGCTCGACATCTTCGGGGTGATGATCAAGGCGATGGTGATCGACCGTGACCCGGCCGAGTTCCGCCGCATCGTCGAGGACATCGACCTCCTGCGGCCCGGCATGCCGTTCACCGACGAGGAGGTGAGCGACTACCTCGGCCACTTCTACGACTTCGTGGCCGAGGACGCCGAGTACACGATCACCCCAGAGTTCTCCTCCGAGACGGTGCGCCGCTTCTTCGACACCAGCGGCCCGTACGGCGAGATCATGAAGGCGTCGAACGTCCCGCCCTTCATGGTGATCATCCAGCGGATCAACCTCGGCCTCTACTCGATCTTCGGTGAGCTCCACGCCACCGGCAACTGGCGCCGCCTGGCCGAGGAGCTGTGGCCGTTCGTCGACGGGCCGCCGTCCACGCCGATGGGCGAGGCCATCGAGGCCTGGCGCCGGGCCCGCCACCCCCGCGCCGGCGATCCTTCTCGCGACTCCGCGGAACAGGCGTCGTGAAAGCAGCACGGGGGGTGCTGCTTCGGCCGCTCGGTGATGTGATGGGCTTGTCGGCCATGGTCACGTCCACCACCGAAGCGATCGACCGCCCCGTGAGGGTGCGGGACGAGTCGATCGACGAGGTCAGCGCTGGCGTCGCCCGCGGATGAGGCGGATCCCGTCGACGGTCGCCCGGGTGGCGGCCGGCTCGTTCGCCTGCGCGCTGGTCGCGCTCTTCGTCGCGTCGATCGTCGGTCCGGTCACCGGCGCCGCCGCGGACTCGACGCCGGCCACGCCGCTCCCGTCGTCGTCCATCACGATCACCCGCAACGTGACCTACACCGATGCCGACGGCACGACGCTGACGCTCGACGTGTACCAGCCCGAGGAGGCCGCGACCGGCCGGCCCGGGGTGATGCTGATCCACGGGGGGGCGTGGGGGAGCGGTCAGGCCAAGGACCTGGACACCGACGGCAGGCTCATCGCCCGGGAGGGCTGGGTGGCGTTCAGCATCAACTACCGGCTGGCCGACCAGTCGTCGCAGCCCTGGCCCGACGAGCTGATCGACGTGCAGCGCGCCATCCGCTGGATCTCGGCCAACGCCGACGAGTACGGGGTCGACAACCAGAAGCTCGTGGCCATGGGCTTCTCCGCCGGCGGTCATCTGGCCTCCCTGCTGGCCGAGGTCGGCACGACGGTCGACGGCCTCGGCCGCACGATCAAGGACCCGAACCCGCCGGCCCAGGTGAAGGCCGTCGATCGCCCTGTCGCCGCCGACCGAGCCGTCCGGCCTGGTCAGCACGGACGGAGGGGTGCCGCCGGACTGCACCGACAACAAGATCTGCACCCGCTTCTGGCGCCTGCCGCTCGTGACCAACTTCATCGGCTGCACGCCCGCCGGAGTGCCCGACAGTCCTACGACCAGGCCTCGCTGGTGGCCCGGGCCACACCGCTCACCGTCCCGATCTGGTTCGCCAACAGCACGAACGAGATCGTCGGGCTGCCCCAGGCCGAGGCCTTCGACGAGGCGCTCACCAAGGCACGGCGTCGACCACCACTTCGAACTGCTCGACGGCTCGGCGCACGCCGACGAGTACCGAGCCCGGGTCTGGAACCCGATGATGGAGTGGGCGGCGGCCAAGGTCGGAGTGGCGCCGCCGGCCCCGATCAGCTTCAGTAGCAAGAACATCCTGCTGAGCCCGGTCGTGGTCGTCTCGGTCGTGGTCGGGCTCGCGATGCTCATCGCCCTGTTGGCGGTGGCGTTGCGCGACGACGATGGAGCCATGTGACGTGCGGATCATGCAGACGGTGACCACCGGATCATGCAGACGGTGACCACCGGATCGGGCCACGTGTCGACCGGGTCAGGCCACCCCTCGACCGAGTCAGGTTGGGAGGCGTGGGTCGACGCCCGGTGCTCGAGCATCGACGAAGCCGGTCGGTGGCGGTCCGTGCGGTCGTTCGATGCTCGCGGAGCCCGAAGGCCGGCTCGGCGGCCGACGGCCGCGAGGTCGTGTCGTACGCGTCCAACGACTACCTGGGGCTGACCCAGCACCCTGCGGTCAAGGCGGCCGCCATCGACGCGGTCGAGCGGTGGGGCACGGGATCGGGCGCGGCCCGCCTGGTGGTCGGGTCCCGCCCCGTGCACCACGAGCTCGAGCGCGAGCTGGCCGACTGGCGCGGCACCGAGGCGGCTCTGCTGTTCCCGACCGGGTTCACGGCCGAACCTCTCGGCCATCACCACCTTCGGCACCCAGGGCGTGCGCATCCTCTCCGACGAGCTCAACCACGCCTCGATCATCGACGGGTGCCGCATGGCCCGGGCCGAGACCGCGATCTACCGCCACGCCGACGCCGAGCACCTGGCCTCCCAGCTCGACCAGGCCCGGGCCGACGGCGTCGCCCGCACCATGATCGTCACCGACACGGTGTTCTCGATGGACGGCGACCTTGCGCCGCTCGACGCCATCGTCGACCTGGCCCGTCGGCACGGCTCGCTGCTCGTGCTCGACGAGGCCCACGCCGTGCTCGGCCCGTCGCTGGACGATCCCGCGGACCTCGACGGGGTCGACGTCCTGCGGGTGGGCACGCTCTCGAAGACGCTCGGCTCGCTCGGCGGGTTCATCGCCGCCCCGCTCCGGTTCGTCGACCTCATGATCAACGCCGCTCGGCCGTTCATCTTCACCACGGCCTCCAGCCCGGCCGACGCGGCGGCCGGGCTGGCCGCGGTGCGGCGTCCTGCGCTCGTCCGAGGGCGACGAGCTGCGGACGCGGCTGCGGGCCCACATCGACCGGCTCTCCCCGGGCCACCCGTCGCCGGTGATCCCCGTGGTGGTCGGCGACGAGCGCGATGCGGTGGCCCTGTCGAGCGCGCTCCTCGACCAGGGGCTGCTCGTGCCGGCCATCCGTCCGCCCACCGTCCCGGTCGGCACGTCACGTCTGCGGGTGGCGCTGTCGGCCGCCCACACGACCGAGCAGATCGAGATCCTGGCCCAGGCGCTGCCCCTGTCGGTGGACTCGAAGGTGGATGTGGGTCGATGAGCGAGCCGATGCCGGAGCGGCTGGTCGTGGTCGTCGGCACGGGCACCGAGGTCGGAAAGACGTGGGTGGCCTGCCGGGCGCTCGAGGCCCTGGCGACCGCCGGGATGCGGGTCGCGGCGCGCAAGCCGGTGCAGTCCTACGACCCGGCCGACTTCATCACCGACGCAGGAGAGCTGGCCGCGGCCACCGGCGAAGAGCTCACCGCCGTCTGCCCGCAGCACCGCTGGTACGAGGTGGCGATGGCCCCTCCGATGGCCGCCGACGCGCTCGGGCGACCTCCGTTCACGGTGTCGGACCTGGTCGACGAGATCACCTGGCCCGAGGGGGTCGAGGTCGGCCTGGTCGAGTCGGCTGGTGGCGTGCGCTCGCCGATGGCGTCCGACGATGCCGACGCCGTGGCCCTGGCCGCCGCCCTCATGCCCGAGATGGTGGTGCTGGTGGCCGATGCCGGGCTCGGCACGATCAACAGCATCCGGTTGGCCGTGGCGGCGCTCGAGGCCATCGTCGAGACCCGGGACGCGCTCGATCTGGTCGTCGTGCTCAACCGATTCGATGCGTCCGACGAGCTGCACCGCCGGAACCTGGCCTGGCTCGAGGACCACGACGGCCTGACCCTGGTGACCTCGATCGCCGCCCTGGCCGAGCTGTTGGCCGGCGGGCTGCGCGACGTCTGACGGGCCACTTCACCGGGTGATCGATGGCCCGGACAGCGCACTCGATGCCAGTTGCACTGGCGAAATCCGGGCGCTGGTGTCGGCTGGGAGCCGACGGTGGTCGTCCCGGCACAGCGAACGTTGCTCGCCACGACCGCGATCCGCTCGGGTTCGGCACCAAAAGTTGACTCAACTGGGAGCCTTGCCGGGCCGAAAGACAACAGATACCGACGGTCCTGACATCTGTCACCGGATGGGGCAAGGGATCGCCGGACCAGCCGACACCGCGGAGGGGTTTGAGCGTGCGCGCCGCCAATCGACGACTGCAGGAGATTCCTCCCGCCGGGTGCCGATCGGCGCTCCCCGGTAGCCTCGCGCCGTCGATGACCAGGCAGGAGCGATCCCCGAGTTGAGCGACGTTTCCCAAGGAGTGGGTTGGTGGCAGGCCTCTGACGGCCGTTGGTACCCGCCCAAGGAGTCCGAGGAGGCTCCGGAGCCCGGTTGGTGGCTGGCGGCCGACGGTCGCTGGTACGCGCCGGTCGAGTCCACCGAGCCTCCCGAGCCCGGCTGGTGGCTGGCCGCGGACGGTCGCTGGTACCCACCGGAGTCGATCCCGGGCGACCAGACCGACGATCCCGCCTACCAGCCCCGCCGCCTGGACGACACCGGCGTCGAGGCTGAGGTCGATGCCGATCCTGACGCAGAGGTCGAGTCGAGGGTGGAGCCGGCGACCGAGACCGCCGCGCACGATCTCGAGGGCGACGTCGATCCGGAGGTCACGGCGGTCGCCGACCACCCGGTTGCCCACGGTCCGACCGACGAGCACGCGGCGGACGAGGTCCATCCCCACGTCGCCGCCCCGCAGGCCGCGGATCCGGCCGAGGACCCTGGCCAGCGGCACGTGCAGGCGGTGGCCGATCGACCGCCCCGCACCGTCGAGGAGGCGTCGACCCGGGCGGCGGCAGCCCGCCCCCGACCGGAGGACGCCTCGCAGCAGATCCGCCGTCGCGACGACGCCTCCAGAGAGGACGCCATCGCCCAGGCTTCGGCCCGGTTCATGGCGGCCAGCCGGGCGCTGAAGTTCCTCGAGGCCGATATCGAGGACAACCGCGAGCATCCCGGCATGTCCGCGGCCCGCTCCACCGCCCGGGCGGCGCAGGATGAGGTCGCGGCGTCCACCTCACGGCCGCCCGATGCTTCCGCCGAGGTCGGGTCCGGAGCCGAGACGGAGACGAAGAGCGAGGAGCAGGTCAAGGCTGAGGCCTGGGCGGAGGCCAAGGCGCAGGCGAAGGCGCAGGTGAAGTCCGGTGCCGATGCGGAGGCCGAGCCCGAGCCCGAGTCCGATGCCGAAGCCGAGCTCACGGCCTCGGTGGAGTCCGAGGCCGAGATCACCTCCCGGGCGGAGGTCGAGGTGGACGCCACGCCGGTCGGGCCCGCCGCGGAGGCGGCCGTTCCCGATGTGGCCGTCGCCGAGGCCCCCAGCCCGCCGCCGGCCGCGCCTCCCCAGCCGCCCCGGTCGGCGCGGAGTGGCATCGGCAACCCCGAGGACCTGCTCATCGAGCTTCGGACCTCACCGCTCGGGGCCGACATCGACCACATCGGCGATCGGATCCTGGTGTTCGTCGACCGGGTCGAGCTCCGCGACCGCAACGATCGCATTCGCCAGGTCCTGTTGGGCGAGGACATCACCGACGTGGTGGTGCAGCGGAAGTTCACCGGTGCCGTGCTGTCGGTGGAGAGCGGATCGGGCGACTCGATCGTCACCCGTGGCCTCAAGCCGGAGCAGGCCGACCAGGCTCGGCTGGTGATCCACAAGCGGACCCGGGCCGGCCGGCCGGTGACGCCCAAGCAGGCCGAGAAGTCTCGCGGCAACCAGCGGCCCAACCCGAGCGTCAACGGGCCCAAGCCGCCGGACATGTCCGCACCGTCGGCCGATGCGGTGGCCGCCGCCGCCGCCCGCCTGGCCATCCTGAACCGCGAGCGGCTCAACGAAGCCGACCTGTTGCGCAAGTTGGCCGACCTGCACCGGGCCGGCGTCCTCACCGACATCGAGTTCGAGGAGAAGATCGCTCTCGTGGGTCGCCTCGTCAGCGGCGAGACCCTCGTCGTCAGCTGACCCGCGTGCTCCTACGGTGAATGCCTGACCACCTCACCGATGGTTCAGAGCTCATCGTGACCGGTTCGGCCCGAACGGCGTCGAAACCCAGCCGCGGCTCAATGGTCCGGCATCCTCGTGACTTGAGACAGCAGTGCCATCGACTGGGGAGCCCGAACTGCGTCACGCCGGAGACGCCCGCGAGCACGAACAGCCTCGCTCGACGAGTGGTACGGCGCCGCCCGTCGGCGGCTGATCGGCGTGCTGTCGGTGTCGAGCGGCTCGCGGTCCCTGGCCGAGGAGCTGGCTGACGAGACGCTCGTGCGGGCGTTGGAGAAGTGGGACGACCGGGTGGTCACCGACGCCACCTCGGCCTGGCTGTTCACCGTGGCCCGAAACCTGCTGCGGCGCACCCGTCGGCGCGAGGCACTCTTCGGTCGCTTCGCCCGGAGCCATCGCCCGGTCGATGCGGCGGGCGTCCCCGACTTCTCGCCCGAGGTGGTCGACGCCATCGCCGCGCTGGCCCCTCGCCAACGAGAGGCGGTGGCCCTCCGGTACGTGCTGGGCCTCCGGTGTGCGGAGATCGCCGAGGCGATGGGCGTCACCGAGGGCACGGCGATGCGCACCTTGTTCGACGCTCGCAAGCGACTCGCCGTCGCCCTCGGCGAACCGCTGGCTGCCGATGCCGAGGAAGGCGAGGAGGGGACGCCGTCATGATCGACCTTCACCGAGAACTGTCTGCCGCACTGCCAGAACATGGTCCGGCGACGGGTGCCGCCGACCGGGCGTGCGCCGCCGGTCGCCAGCGGCGCACGCGGCGACGGACGCTGGTGTCGATCGCCGCCGTCGTGGGGGTGCTCGGACTGCTTGCCGGAGCGTGGGCGGTCGTGGCCAGCCGTGCCGACACCCAGCAGCCATCCGTGTCGGCCGGCCCTGGCGTCGGGGCCGACGCGCCTACCGCCCTGACCGTCGTCTGCACGGGCGACGGCCCGGTGCTGAACGGCGACATCGTCCAGGTCGGCCCGGCCGGCCTGCCGGTCGAGTGGCGGAACGACACCGATGCCCCGGCCAGCTTCCTGATCTCGACGAAGGTCGGCCTCGGCGCGGGGAGCGGGACGGTCGTGCCGCCAGGAGATCGCCAGAACCAGGTGCTCCTCATCCCTCCGGGACCGGCCGAGATCGAGTGCGGACCCGATGCTGCGTCGAGGCGGTCGGTCGACGTCACCCTGGCCGATCCGACGGGGCTCCACTCCTCCATCGAGCTCGACTGCGGCACCGGCGGAGTGACCGTGGCAGACCTGTCGGGTGACGTGACGCCGGCGGATACCGCCGAGGAGGCGCTCGGCGAGCTGCTCTCCGACGAGGCGCTGGCGGACCACGACGTGCGACCAGCGGGCTATCCGCAGCAGGATCCTCGGCCCTACGTGGTCCGTCAGGATGGCAAGATCGTCGCCCGAGCCGGCTTCCGCCTGACCCCGGATGGCCCTGTCGCCGTCGAGCTCTACGCCTGTCAGGACGCGCTGCGCCAGCACTGAGGGCTGAGGCCCTCCACGCCCAGGCGGTGAGACGGCAGATGAACCGTCGGCGGCGGTCGAGTGAGCGGTGACCCACGTGTGGTGTGGCCCGCAGCTCGGTGGCTGGCAGCGGCGGCGAGCTGCCGTTCGGCCCTACCGGCCGAGGCGCTCGGCTGCCTCGCGGCGGTAGCGGCTGGTGGAGTGCTCGGGGTCCGCGTCGAAGTGGGGGATCACCTTGTTGCCGAACAGCTCGACGGCCTCCTCCATCACGGCATGGGGCCACGTCGTCGAGCTCGGGCCCATGAGGATCTGGTCGCAGCCCACAGCCTCGAACCTCTTCAGCGCGTCGACGCACTGCTCCGGGGTGCCGATCACGCTGATGTTCTGCTCGATGCGCTTGTCGATCTCGGCGCGGGTCGGCTCGGGCAGCACCTCGGGCCAAGCCGGGATGCCCTTGGGTCGGGGGAAGGTGTCGAGGTACCGGTAGAGCAGGCTGTTGTGGTACGCCGTGCCGCCCCGGGTGACCCAGTCCCGGGCGGCGTCGCCGTCCTCGAGGCAGAGGAACTGGCTCACGATGGCCACGTTGTCGTTGACGAACTCGCCGACCGGCTCTGCCTCGGCGACGGCGTTCTTGTAGATCTCGATCAGCGGGGCCATCGACGCCGGGTTGCCGGCGGTGAAGCACAGCACGCCGAGGCCCATCTTCCCGGCTTTCTCGAAGGTGCCCGGGTTGCCGGCGGCCACCCACATCGGCGGGTGCGGACGGACCCACGGCTTGGGAAGCACGTTTCGGGTCGGCATCGAGAAGTGGTCGCCGGTGTGGGAGTAGTCGGTGGTGGACCACATCTTGCGGAACTCGCCGATGACCTCGTCGTACATGCCCCTGGTGAGGTCGGGGTCGTCGATGCCGAAGCCGCCCTGCTCGGTGGTCGACGAGCCGCGGCCGGTGCCGAACTCGAAGCGGCCGTTGCTCAGGTGGTCGAGCATGGCCACCCGCTCGGCGGTCCGGACCGGGTGGTTCACCGGGGGCGTGATGTTGAAGATGCCCGAACCGAGGTGGATGCGCTCGGTGAGGGCGGCGACGTACGGCAACAGCACCTCGTTGGCCGAGATGTGGGAGTACTCGTCGAGGAAGTGGTGCTCGGTGGTCCACCAGTACTTCCAGTTGTTGCGGTCGGCAGCCTGGGCCAGGCGCACCTCGCTCATGATGCGCTCGTGCTCGGCGAGGTGGGGATCGAGGTCCCACAGGCCCTTCGGGACGAACCCACCCGCGAACAGACCGAACTCCATGCTCCACACCCCTGCTCGAACCCGCATCGACATCTGGACCCGTCGAGACTAGAACAGGTTCTCGTTCTGATGTCGATGGGGGTATCGGCGGGCGAGACTCGACCCGCGTTCGATCTGGATCAGGCCGGCAGGGTCGACGACGTCGGGGCCCAGGCGACCTTGCCGAGCTGGGTGTAGCTGGGCAGATCCCGGTGGAACGGGACGATGCGGACGGTGAAGCCGAAGTTGCCGGCCTGGTCGAAGTCGAGCTCGAAGGTGTAGCGGCGCCATCCGGGCTGGTCGCCGTCGCCGGCGAAGATCATGGGGACGCAGACCGGGTCTCTGAGCTCGTCGTCGAGGTCGACCGCGCCGTAGAGGATCTGGACCTCGATGTCGTCGGGCTGCGAGCTCGCCGAGCGAGGCCTGGGCGGTCACCTGGTAGATCGTGCCCTCGGGCGCTGGTGGCCTCCTCGTAGGTGGTGGCGGTGACGACCACCGTCGGCCAGGCGTCGAGGACCTTGTCCGTCCAGCCCACGAAGTCCTGGGCCCGGGCGTCGCCGTCGGCGCGGAGGTCGCGGGTGCGGCGGGCGGCGGGCTCGTAGAGGTCGGTGGTGTACTCGCGCAGCATGCGGCTGGCCGACACCTTGGGTCCGACCCTCGCCATCGAGGCCTTCACCTTGGCCAGCCAGTCGGCCGGCAGGCCGCCGTCGTTGCGCTGGTAGAAGAGCGGCACGATCTGGCGCTCGAGCAGGTTGAACAGGCTGGTCGACTCGATCTCGTTGCGGGTCTCGATGTCGTCCTGCCACTCGGCCGACGGGATGGCCCAGCCGACGTCGCTGTCGTACATCTCGTCCCACCAGCCGTCGAGGATCGAGCAGTTGAGCACGCCGTTGAACGCGGCCTTCATGCCCGAGGTGCCGCAGGCCTCCATCGGGCGGAGCGGGGTGTTGAGCCAGACGTCGACGCCGCCGACGAGCATGCGGGCCACCGAGATGTCGTAGTCCTCGAGGAGCACCAGGCGGTGGCGGAGGTCGAGGTCGGCGGCAAGGTGGCGACCTGGCGGAGCAGCTCCTTGCCGGGGTCGTCGGCCGGGTGGGCCTTGCCGGCGAAGACGATCTGCACCGGCCGCTCCTCGTCGAGGAGCAGGGCCTTGAGCCGGTCGAGGTCGCGGAGCAGCAGGGTGGCCGCGCTTGTAGGTGGCGAACCGGCGGGCGAAGCCGATGGTGAGCGCGGCGGGGTCGAGCGCGTCGTCGGTCCACGCCAGCTGCGACTCGCAGGCGCCGCGCTCGAGCGCGGTGTTGCGGAGGCGGCGGCGGGCGTACTGCACGAGCCGTTCACGGTAGTCGCGCCGGGCGGCCCACAGGTCGCGGTCGGGGACCGCCTCGATGGCCTTCCACGCGTCGGCCGGCGCCTCGGGCCAGTCGCTCGCCGATCACCCGCTCGTAGAGCGTCGCCATCTCCGGGGTCGTCCAGGTGCGGGCGTGCACGCCGTTGGTGACCGAGGTGATCGGCACCTCGTCGACGGGCAGGTCGGGCCAGATGCCGGCGAACATCTCCCGGCTGACCTCACCGTGCAGGGCCGACACGCCGTTGCTCTGCCCGGCCAGGCGCAGGCTGAGCGCGGCCATGTTGAACACGATCGCCCTCCTCGGTGCCGGGCTCGTGGCCCAGCGCCATCAGCTCGTCGAGGGTCAGCCCGACCTCGCGGCACCAGTTGGAGAAGTACTTCTCCATCAGCTCGCGCGGGAAGCGGTCGATGCCGGCCGGCACCGGGGTGTGGGTGGTGAACACCGCCCCCGGCCGCACCGCGGTCTTGGCCTCGGCGAACGACAGGCCGTCGTCGAGCATGGCCCGGCGGATCCGCTCGAGGGCGAGGAAGCCGGCGTGGCCCTCGTTGATGTGGAACACCTCGGGCAGCATGCCGACCGCGTTCAGGGCCCGCATGCCGCCGATGCCGAGCAGGATCTCCTGGCGGATGCGCTCCTCGAGGCCGCCGCCGTAGAGGCGGTCGGTGATCAGCCGGTACTTCTCGTCGTTCTCGTCGACGTCGGTGTCGAGCAGGTAGAGCGGGATCCGGCCGACCCGGGCCTGCCACAGCGCGAGGTGCACCGGCATGCCGGCGAGCTCGACGCTGATCCGGATGTCGGGCACCGGCGTCATCGCCATGGCCCGGGGGTCGAGACGGGGGAAGCGCTCCTGCTGCCAGCCCCGCCGGTCGAGGTGCTGGCGGAAGTAGCCGTGGCGGTAGAAGAGCCCGACGCCGGTGAGCGGCAGGCCGAGGTCGTTGGCCGCCTTGAGGTGGTCGCCGGCGAGCACGCCGAGGCCGCCCGAGTACTGGGGGAGCGCGGCGGCGATGCCGAACTCGGGGGAGAAGTAGCCGACCGACCGCAGCCCGTCGGGGTGGTCCGCCTCGAAGTCGGTCTGGAACCAGCGGGGCGCGTCGAGCGTGAGCCGCAGCTCGTCGCGCACGCCCGGCGGCCAGCGACGTGAACGCGGTGTCGGCGGCCAGCTCGTCGAGCCGCTCCTGGGACTCGGTGGCCAGCATCAGGGCGGGATCGCGGCCCTCGAACTCCGATCCGACCCGATCGATCCGCCGGAACAGGTCGTGGGCCCGCTCGTCGTTGATCCAGCCCGAGGTTCATGGCCACCTCGCGCAACGGTTCGAGCGACTCGGGCAGGTTGGAGACGACGGTGAACGTCTGGACGGCCTTCATGGGCCGGGACCGTAACCCAGCTCCCCCGGGGTCGTCTCCGGGATGTCGACCCCTGGGGAGAGAGTTCACTTCCTCGAAACGCGAGAGGTGCCATGACCTTTGTCGACGCGTCTCGTAGCCTGTCGGCGTGCTTCACACGGTCGGGTCGTCGCCCGCAGCTCCGCGGGCCTCTCGGTCGGCGCGGATCGCCACGCTGGCGATCTCGCTGGTGATCCTCGTGCTGGCCGCGGCCTGTGGATCGCCGTCGACCGACGCCTCGTCGGGGCCGGCCGTGGGCGTGACCGGCCCGCCGACCGTCGACGGCTGCTCCGGCCGACGCCAGCACCACCGAGCCCCCGACCACCGCCGCACCCACCACCACGGTGGCGCCCACCACCACCACGACCGCTCCGCCACCGGTACCGGCGGCGCCGGCCCCGGTCACGCCAGTGCCGGTGAAACCGCTCGCCCCGGGAGCTACCGGCGCCGACGTCGGCCAGCTGCAGCAGCGCCTGTACGAGATGGGCTACTGGCTGCCCGGCATCGACGGGAAGTACAACTCGGCCACCCAGCACGCGGTCACCGCGTTCCAGAAGGCGAACGGCCTGCCCCGCACCGGCAAGACCGATGCCCAAACCCTGGCCGCCATGGCCACCGCGGTCCGCCCGGTGCCCCTTCACCCGCAGCCCGGCCGCACGCTCGAGGTCGACCTCGACCGCCAGATCCTCTTGGTCAGCAACGGTGGCCAGGTCGACATGGTGCTCGACGTCTCGTCCGGCAAGAAGTCCACGCCGACGCCGAAGGGCGACTACAAGATCCAGCGCCAGATCGACGGTCTGCGCATCAGCGACCTCGGTCAGCTGTGGCGGCCCAAGTACTTCACCGGCGGCTACGCCCTGCACGGATCGCCCAGCGTGCCGACCACGGCCGCCAGCCACGGTTGCGTGCGCCTCACCAACGCCGAGATCGACTGGCTCTGGTCCAGCGACCTCGCCCCGGTCGGTACCCCCCTCTTCGTCTACTGACGCCAGCGACCCCGCCCAGCCCAGCCCAGGCCGAACCTGGGAGCCCGGCCGCGACCTGGGGGTCGCGGGAGGACCACCGGTTCGGGCCGGTTCGACGACTGGAGCGCGGTCAGGCCAGGCCGATGGCGGCGGGGAGGTCGACGACGGAGTCGAGCACGTGGGTGTGCGGCGCGGCTTCGAGCTCGCGGCGGCCGTGGGCGCCGGTGAGCACGCCGGCCACCACGGCCGCGCCGGCCCGCCAACCGGCCAGCAGGTCGTTGGCGGTGTCGCCGCTGACGGCGATCGAGCGCACGTCGTCGAGGCCGAGCCGCATGAGCGAATGCAGCGCCAGGTCGGGATACGGGCGACCCCGCAGTCCGTCGCCGGGAGCGAGCGTGAGGTCGACCAGGTCGGCCCAGCCGAGCGCGTCGACGATGAGCTGCTGCGTCTCCGGCGCGAACCCGGTGGTGAGGCAGATCTTCACTCCGGCCGAGCGCATGGTCGCGAACGTGTCCTCGGCTCCGGGCAGCGCGGACACGCCGCCCGCCCGCACGGTCTCGGCGATGGCCGCTTCGAAGCCACGGGTGGCGCGCTGGGCCTGGTCCTCGTCGCCGAGCAGGCCGCGGAAGACCTCGATCTTCGACTGGCCCATGGTGGCCTGTACGTACTCGAGTCGACCGGGCATGGCCGGATCGTCACGGGGGATGCCCACGCTCTCGAGCGCCAGCAGGAACGACGACTCGACGATGCCTCCGTCGCGGACGGTGGTGCCGGCCATGTCGAGCACAGCCAGCCGGATCGTCCGGCGGGTGCAGGGTCGGCGGCGCGCTCACAGGGGTGATCCGATCTCGGAGATGGTGTGCTCGGCGATGGCCGGCGACAGGGTCATGCCCCGTCCGCCCGGCCCGGTGACGACCCAGACGCCCGAGCTGCACCTGGCGGCGGTGGCAGAGGGCGCCGTCGAGCGACCTGGGAGTAGACGCCTGTCCATCGGCGGACGACCGGCGGGCAGCGGCCGCCCGAGGATCGAGGCCGCCCGTTCGTGCAGGTGGTCGTACGCGTCCTCGGACGACGCGAAGTCGAACGGCTCGTCGTAGGCATGGGTGTCGCCGACCGTCAGCTCGCCGTCGCCCCGCTGCGAGATGAGCAGCTGCATGTGGTGCTCGGCCGCCACCGGCGCCTGGGGCGGGAGGTCGGCCAGGGCGGGCACGTCGAAGGCCGGGTAGTAGCGCAGCGAGTCGCCGTCGGCGATCGACGTGGTGAGCGGCTCGTCCGAGTGGCGCGGTCTGCAGCATCTGCAGCTGCACCTGACGCACGCGGCGCCCCCTCCATCAGCTCGGCGATCGGTCCGTGGCGCTCGGCCCCGGGGCACACGATGACGACCTCGCCCCCGTGGCGCTCGCCGGTGTGGTCCACCACGTGGCCCGGCCCGATCTCCACCGCGATGCGTCCGCCGTGGAACGCGTAGTCACGACCGGTGTCGTCCTCGCTGCGCTCGAGCCAGCCCCGCAGCGCAGGGAGGGCGAGCCGCGGCTCGACGACGGCATCGGTCGTGCAGTGCAGGCCGGCCAGCGACCTCGCCGCGGATCGCCGGGTTGACCCGGCGCACGCTGGCCGGGTCGAGCAGTTCGAACCCGCGGTCATCGGCATCGTCGCGGCCCATCACCTGCTCGAGCACGGCCAGCTCCTCGGGCTGCTGCACGACGAGCATCGACCCGTCGGCCCGCAGGCCCGACCCCGGGAGCGTCGGCGGCGATCTCGGTCCACAGCTCACGGGCCCGCAGCGCCGCCTCCAGCTCGTCGCCAGGGGCCCGGCCGCTGACCCACACCAGCCCGAAGTTGCGCACCGACGCCGAGCGCGGCTCGAGGTCGCGCGTCGAGGTGGGTGACCTGCCACCCGGCCCGCCGGGCCAGCACCGCGTGCATCGTGCCGATGATCCCCGCTCCGACGATCACCACGCGCGACATCCCAGCGGTCTACCACTTTCGTTCACGGCATCCGTCGGGTCAGCCGCGGGGACGAGAGAGCTACGGCTGGACCCTGCTGGCGAGCGCACAGCCCTGACGGCCCGAACTGCTCGGCCAACCAGGTGCGCTCGGCGTCGGTGACCTCGGTCAGGTCGTCCTGCCGGCGGAGCGGCGGGCCCCAGCGGGTGGGTCAGCCGCCGGCGCGGATGGCCTCGAGGGCTTCGTCCTTGTGCTTGGACGCCCGGAGCTGCGACGAGAACTTCTTGCGGACCACGCCCTGCGGGCTGATCACGTAGGTCACCCGGCCGGGCAGGATGCCGAGGCTCTTGCTGACGCCCCACGACTTGGCCAGCTTGCCGCCCTCGTCGCTCAGCAGCGTGAACGGCAGGTTGTGCTTGGCGATGAACTTCACGTGCGACTCCACCGAGTCCTTGCTGATGCCGATGACCTCGGCGCCGGCGTCGGTGAAGTCCTCGAAGCTGTCGCGGAACGAGCACGCCTCGGTGGTGCAGCCCGGGGTGTCGTCCGCCGGGTAGAAGTACACGACCACCCACTGGCCCTTGAAGTCGCTCAGCTTCACCGGCTCTCCCAGCTGCGAGGGGAGCTCGAAGTCGGGAGCCTGGTCCCCGACCTGGAGGGGCTGGCCGACGGCGGGTGGGTTCGGGTCGCTCATGGCCGACATGGTACGGGAGGTGACCGGATTCACCCCTGCCGAGCCGACCGCCGGGAGCACGCCGGGCGCCCGCTCGAGGCGCCCGCTCGCGGATCCGGACGGTGCAGTAGGTTTGGCGGCCATGGTGTCCATCGCCGTGGTGAACCAGAAGGGCGGGGTGGGCAAGACCACCGTGGCCCTCGGCTTGGCCTCCGCGGCCAGCGCACGCGGGTCTGCCGGGTGCTCGTCATCGACCTCGACCCCCAGGCCAACGCCAGCACCGGGCTCGGGGTGTGGGAACCGGCAGATCACCGTCGACCAGGCGCTCGAGACCGATCAGCCCGGCGGGCTGGTCGACGAGGTGCTCGCCAGCTCGGATGGGCGCTCGACCCGATGGGCCTCGCACCCGAAGTGGCCGCCAGCTCGCCCGCAGCTGGCCCAGCGTGAGCCGCAGCTGGCCAACGACCCGATCGGTGCCCAGGACCGGCTGCAGGTGGCCATGGAGGGCGTCGACCACGACCTGGTCATCATCGACTGCCCGCCCTCGCTGGGCCTGCTCACCGTCAACGGGCTGTTCGCGGCCGACCAGGCCCTGGTCGTCACCGAGCCGGGCGCCTGGGCCTCCGACGGCGTCGCAGCAGATCCTGCGCACGGTCGACGCGCATCGGCGCCCGCCGCCCGGCGGGCTCGGGCGTCGCCGGCATCGTCGTCAACCGCCTCGGCCGCACCCGCGACGCCCGCTACTGGTACGAGCAGCTCGTCGAGACCTACGGCGACCAGGTGCTGCCGCCGGTGCGCCTGCGGGCCGCCGTCCCCGAGGCTGCGGCCCAGTCCCTGCCGATCCACGGCCTCGGCGCCCGAGCCGGCGCCGCCGAGGCCGCCGCCGAGTTCGATGCCCTGCTCGCTGCCATCTTCCCCGAGCTGGTCGACCAGTCGGACGAGATCGAGCTGGTCGACGACATCGAGCCCACCGACGAGCCCGAGGTCGCGCCGCACGAAGGCGAGGCCGTCGAGTCGGTCGAGTCGGTCGAGTCGATGTCGCGCACGAACGGCCACTCGACCCAGCCGGTCGGATCGGTCGCCGACCGCGCCGGATGGACAGCCTGATGGCCGACTACGACCCGCAGAAGGGCCGCAGCCGGGGCCGTGACGACGAAGGCCCCGCGCCCGTGGACGCGTTGCTGGGTCCCGATCCCGATGGTGGCCCGGCTGGCTCCGCCGCCCCTCCGGCGGACGCGGCTGCATCAGCTGCCCCGCCGGCCCCGGTGAAGAAGGCGGCGGCCAAGAAGGCCCCGCCACGCAAGACCCCGGCCAAGAAGGCGGCTGCCAAGAAGGCCGCGAAGAAGGTGGCGAAGAAGACGCCGGCCAAGAAGGCGGCGAAGGCCACCAAGAAGGTCGCCGAACCGAGCGTCGCTCCCGCTCCGACGGCGGCTTCATCGCTGGAGACCGAGCCCCGTCTGGCGGCTCCCGAGCCGCTCGCCCCAGCCGCCGCCGGCATCGCCGACCTCGCCGTCAGCAGCCCGGTGACCGACACGCTGCCGGTCGATCCGGTGGCCGCCCCCGTCGACCCGTCTGCTCCCGCGCCGTCGTGGCCCGTGGCGCGGCCCGCCGGCGCGGCCCGCTCGCGCCGCGCTCCGCTGGCCGCCGTGCTCGCGCTCGTTGCCGCGCTGCTGGTCATGTGGACCCTGCTGCGCCGTCGGCGGCGCAACCGCCCCGACGACTGACCATCCCGGGCCGACCCACCCGAGACAGCGCGGGTCGGGTTGCCGCGGTGGACCTGGCGGTGCATGGCCGCTCACTGGATCACCCGAACCACCGCGGGCCGAACCGGCTGGAGAGTCGGGGCGGTCAGGCGCTGATGGCGGTGCCCTCTTCGCGGCTGGCCGCCTGCTCGCGACGATCACCGACGCGACGCTCCTCGCCCGTGCGGCGCTCGCGGATGACCTTGGTCCACTCCTGGGCGACCCGACGATCGGACCCGCCCCGGCGGTCGGTGCCGGAGCGGCGATCGTCCTCGGAGCGCTCGAGCGACACGGCGTCGATGGCCCGCTCGAAGGCGGCGAGGTCGCCACGGGGGACGGCGGCGAACGCCCCGGCCCGGCGGGCGCTGTCGAGAGCTGCCGGGTCGGAGGACACGATGACGACCCGCACGCCGGTGGCCGCAAGCTCGGGAGTGACCTCGATGCCGGTCAGACCCTGCAGCTCGTTGGTCAGCACGACCACCTCGGCCGGGAGGTAGGTCAGCATCTGCAGGACCTCGACGGCCGTCTGCGCCTCGCCCACCAACTCGAGCCCGTGGTCGGCGGCTGTTCGACCGAACGCCCGCCGGGCCAGCTCGTCTCCGTCGCACACCAGCACTCTTGTCGTCGCCATGGTCACACTCTGACTGATTTCGGGCGGTCCGTCGATGATTTCCTGGGCCATATGGCCTATGCCATCCGCGCATCGGTCAATCTCGACCCCTGTGGGCGTGGACCGAGCCAAGGTTCACGCCGAATCGGTGCTGAATCGTCGCCGAAGGGGTGCATTCGGCCGGAAAGGGGCCGAATGGATCCTTGTCGCGCGTGATCCTGCTCGCTAGCGTGTGTTGATTGTCATCGAGAGTGACCGGAGATGATCGACATCCTCTGTGGATCCACCCCGCTCGACTCGGACCGATCGAGGAAGAGACCCAACAGCCGTGCAGTCCAAGGGTGAGCTGATGTCGCACCGAATGGCATCGCAGATCGCCGGACCTCCTCCCGCCACCACGGGTCGACCCCTTGCCGCGCCCCGTGCCGGGGGGAAGGATTGCAGCATGGCCACCCGGGGGGCGCGTCGATGACGTCCTGGAGCCGACGACTGTCGAACGCCGAGACGCGTCAGGCGCTGCACACGGGCCTCGGACCCGAAGACGTCGACGACGGCGGGCCGACGACGCCCCACGGTCGCCGCCATGACGACGGCGCCATCGACGAGGGCCCGATCCTGCCCGACACCGGATCTCGGAACCGGGCCGAGGACGGTCTCACCGGCGAGCAGGTCCGCACGATCCTCACCGACACCCTGGTGGAGACGCCCGACATGGTGGCGATCTTCGCCTCGGTCGGCCGCGAGGCGCTGTGGGCCAACGACGCCTTCGTCACGCTGATCCCGATCCGCGAGGTCGACAAGATCTGGCTGGTCGAGCTCCTCGACGAATGGTCGAAGGGGCACTACGAGGTCAAGGTGCTGCCGGCGCTGGTGAAGTTCGGGCGGTGGCGGGGTCGACTCACCTTCGTCGTCCGACGACGGGCTCGTTGCCGGTCTCGGCGGTGATCGTGGCCCACCGCGATCGCCACGGCGAGATCGCCACGGTGTCGCTGGTGGCCCGTGACCTGACCGAGCTCCGGTCCGCGCAGGAGCACGTCAGTGCCGCCGAGCGTCGGTTCGCCGCGCTGGTCGAGCACGTGGCCGATCTGATCGCGGTGGCTGATCCTGACGGCATCCTGCAGTACCTGAGCCCCGCCGCCACCCGCATCCTCGGCTACGGAGAGGGAGAGCTCGACGGGCGGAACCTGCTCGAGCTCGTCCACCCCGACGACGTGCCGGCCGACCTCCTCACGTTGGCCAAGCCCGACGACCAGGGCATCGGATCACCGGTCGAGCTGCGGTTGCGCACCCACTCCGGTTCCTGGCGCCACCTCGAGGCCATCGTCACGCGATCTCAGCGACAACCCGGCCATCGGCGGCATCGTGCTCAACGCCCGTGACGTCACCGAGCGGGTCGAGGCGGCCCGGGTGCTGGCCAACCGGGCATTCTCCGATCCGCTCACCGGGCTCCCCAACCGGGTGCGGCTGCTCGATCGGCTGGCCTCGGCGCTGGCTGACCCGACGTGGGCCCCGGTCACCGCCATGGTGTGCGACATCGACCAGTTCAAGCCGCTGAACGCGGTGGCCGGCCGTGAGGCCGGCGACGAGCTGCTGCGGACGGTCGCGCGCCAGGCTCCACGACACCCTCGGCGATCGCTATCCCGTGGCCCGCCTGGGCGGCGACGCCTTCGCGGTGATCCTGGCCGGGGTGCAGATCCCCGAGGCGCTCATGCTGGCGGCCAAGGTGCGCCGGGCCGTGGCGCAACCGATCGAGCTCGACGGCCGGACGATCGAGCTCAGCCTCAGTGCCGGCATCGCGGTGGCCGGCACCGGCGACGGGCCCGAATCCCTGGTGCACGACGCCGAGCTGGCCATGGGTCGGGCCAAGCAGAACGGCGGCGACCGCACCGAGGTGTTCGCCGCAGCGATGGCGGTCGACACCACCCGTCGCGAGAACGTGCAGGATCAGCTGCGCCACGCCCTGCAGCACGACGGCGTGCGGGTGCACTTCCAGCCCATCGTCGACATCGACGACCGGAGCAGGCGGTCGGCGCCGAGGCGCTGCTGCGGGTGCACGACGACGAGGGCGTGCTGCTGTCCCCGGCCGAGTTCATCGAGGCGGCTGAGTCGAGCGGGCTGATCTCACGGCTCGGGCTGCAGGTGCTCCAGATCACCTGCGAGCAGCTCGCCACCTGGAGCTCCACCGGCGAGGCCGAGTCCCTGGGCGAGCTCTCGGTCAACGTGTCGCCCCGTCAGCTCGCCGATCCCGATCTGCCCGCACAGGTCGAGCACGTGCTGTCGACCACCGGGATCGAACCGGCCCGCCTCTGGCTCGAGATCACCGAGAGCATCCTGATCAGCGCCGAGCCCCAGGTCGACGCCAGCATCGCCTACCTCCGGGCGCTCGGCGTGCGGATCGGCCTCGACGACTTCGGCACGGGCCAGTCCTCGCTCGGCTACCTCAAGCGGTTCCCGCTCGACTTCGTGAAGATCGACCGGTCGCTCGTCGCCGGCATCGGTCTCGACGAGCACGACACCGCCATCGTCCGGGCCACCATCGAGCTGGCTCACAACCTCGGCCTCATCGTGATCGCGGTCGGGGTCGAGACCGAGGAGCAGCTCGAGGCGTTGGGCATCCTCGGGTGCGACCGGGCCCAGGGCTACCTGTTCGCTCCGGCTCTCCCGGCCGACCAGCTGCTCGCCCGCCTGCGCCAGATGCCACCTGACACCGGACGCACCGGGGAACCCAGGCCCACCTGAGTCTGGGGTCGGGCCGAGGTGCGGGGCCCGCGTTGGCTCGGAGTTCACCCGTCGGACACCTGGGCGGTGAGCCATCGTCACCTCGAGCCGGCATGCTGGAGGCACCACGGGGAGCGTGGCCGCACCGGCGGTCGCCGCTCCCCGCAGGCCTTCCCACCGACGAGGACCCAGATGACCATCGAGCTCGAGCCGCGTGACCGTTCCGGGGACGACGGCCGACACGTGGCCATGGACCGGCTGTTCAACGTGCGTGACCTCGGCGGCTACCAGACCCTCGACGGCCGCACGACACGTTGGCGGACCCTCTACCGGGCCGATGGCATCCACCATGCCAGCGAGGCCGACGTCGAGCGGCTGCTGGGGCTCGGGTTGCGCACCGTGCTCGACCTGCGCACCCACGGCGAGCTGGACGAGCGGGGTCGCTTCGCCACCGAGCACACGACGCTCGCGTATCACCACCTGCCGGTGCTGCGCGAGACCTGGGACGGGTGGGTCGACGTGGCCCCCGACGTGGACGCCGTGCCGTTCCTGGCCCAGCGCTACGAGGAGATGCTCGACGACGGGGCGGCCGCCCTGGCCGGCGCGCTCGAGGTGCTGGCCGAGGCCGAGGCCTACCCCGCGGTGTTCCACTGCGCGGCGGGCAAGGACCGCACCGGGGTGCTGGCGGCCGTCATCCTCGGCCTGCTCGGCGTCGACGACGACACCATCGCCAACGACTACGGGCTCAGCAAGGCGGCCATGGACTCGCTCATCGAGTGGATGCGGGCCAACGTGCCCGAGTCGCTCGACGCCATGACCGACCAGCCGGCGGCGTTCCTGGACGCTCCGCCGCGCGCCATGCAGCAGGTGCTCGAAGTCGTCACGACGCGCTTCGGCTCGATGGCGGGCTACGTCGAGGCCATCGGCGTCAGTGGCGACGTGGTCGCCTTGCTCCGGCAGAACCTGCTCGATCCGCACGCCTGACCCAGGAGCGGCGCGGGACCATCGGTCAGGGCGATCGGGTCAGGGCGGTGTGCCGCCGGACCAGTCGATGCCGGTCGACTCGCTGGCCGGGCGCACGACCCCGCTGGCCAGGTACGCGTCGATGGCGGTGACCGGTTGGGGCGGGCTGAACCAGTAGCCCTGGGCGAAGTCGCAGCCCATGCCGTGCAGCGTCTGGGCCTGGGCCAGCGAGTCGACGCCCTCGGCCACCGGTGCGATGTCGAGCGCGTGAGCCATGGCCACGAGCTGCTGGGTGATCGCTGCGTCCTCCCGGCTGTCGGCGATGCCGGCCACGAAGGAGCGGTCGATCTTGAGCACGTCGAGGTTGAAGCGGCGTAGGTAGGTCAGCGACGAGTAGCCCGTACCGAAGTCGTCGAGGGCCAGCTTGATGTCGGCTTCCTTGGCGTCGCGCAGCATGCCCCAGGCGGTGTCGATGTCGCGCATGACCGACCCCTCGGTCATCTCCAGGCAGAGCCGTGACGGCGTGACCCCGGTGTCGCCGACGATCGAGAGCACCCGTTCCATGAAGTCGGGGCGGGCCAGCTGACGGCGCGAGACGTTCACGGTGGTGAGCAGCTCGCGGTTGGGGAAGGCGTCGTGCCAGATCTTGTTCTGGCGACAGGCCTGCTCGATGACCCACTCACCGACCGGGACGATCAGGCCGGAGTCCTCGAGGGCGGGCAGGAACTGGTCCGGGGTCACCAGTCCCCGCTCCGGGTCGGCCCAGCGCAACAGGGCCTCGACGCCGACCAGCTCGTTGTCGTCGAGGGTCACCACGGGCAGGTAGAGCAGCCAGAACTCGTTGCGCTCGAGCGCCTCGCGGAGGCGACGCTCGGTGGTGGACGGGCTCATCGACGGGCGCATCGAGAGGTCGAACACCGTGGCCCGACCCGAGTCGTCGCGCTGGGCCTGCTGCACGGCCACCCCGGCGTCGTAGAGGACGTCGCGGGCCTCGTGGTGGCGGCTGTCGACCATGGCGATGCCGACGCGGGTGGCCACCTGCACGAGGTCGGTGCTGATGCGGAACGGCACGGCCAGCACCTCGGTGAGCTCGGCCGCCCGGCGCTCGGCCATGCGGGTGTCGGTCAGCGCGGAGCTGAGGACCACGAACTGCGGGCCCCCGGGGCGGAACAGCTGCTCACCGTCGCCGATCGCGGTCTTGAGCTGATCGGCCACGCCGATGAGCAGGCCGTCACCCACCTCGCGGCCATAGGTGTCGTTCACGACCTCGAACTTGCTGAGCTCGATGAGGATCACGGTTGCAGTTCGGTCGGGGGCCTTCTGGCCGGCGCCCAGCAGGTCGTCGATGGCCAGCTCCAGCTGGCGTCGATCGGGCAGACCGGTGAGCAGGTCGAAGCGCGTGGTGCGGTCGAGGTCGGCGTGGGCCTTCGCCGCGGCCCGCTGCGCCATGGCGGCGACGCCCACCATGACCACGGACAGCACGAGCAGGCCCACCACCACGATCACCACCGCTCGGTCACCCTCAGCCTCCAGAGTTCTCGTGGACCGGGGAAGTGTACGCCCCGGTCCCTTCCCACCTGGGGTCTGGGACCGGGCTGTTCAGATCCCGTACATCGACTGACCGTCCGGGCACCACCGACGGACGGGGCGGAGGAGTCACGTCGAGGCCGGGCGGAGGCGGACGACGGCGTCGATGCCGCCATCGGCGGCCTCGGTGAGCTCCACCTCGCCCCCGTCGGCCACCACGAGCTGGCGGACGATGGCCAGCCCGAGCCCGGTGCCACCCAGCCGGCCACCGTCGTCGGACCCGACCGTCGCCGAGGGGTCGCCGCGCCAGAACCGGTCGAACGCCCGCCGCCGCTGATCCGCCGAGAGCCCGGGGCCCTGGTCGACGACGTGGACCTCGACCCATCGTCGGTCCGGAGACCTGGCCACGTGCACTCGTAGCTCATCGCCCGGACTCGACGCGTCGATGGCGTTGGCAAGGAGGTTGTCGACCACCTGGGCCAGGCGGTCCGGGTTCGTCCGGGCCGCGATCCGAGGCACATCGCCGATCAGTGAGAGCTCGAACTCCTCGGCCACCGGGCGCCAGCTGTCGATGCGCTCCTGCAGGGCGTCGCCGAGGTCGACGTTCTGGCGGTCGGCGCCGGTGCTCGGCTGGTCGGCCCGGGCCAGGGTCAGGAGGCCGTCCACCAGCCGTGACAGGCGTCGGGTCTCGGCGGTGGCCGCCACCAGGTCGCCGATGGCCTCGTCGTCGCTGATCTCCTGCTCGAGGTTCTCGAGTCGCAGCCGCAGGGCGGTCAACGGCGTGCGCAGCTGGTGCGAACGCGTCGGCGACGAAGGCTTGTTGGGCCTGCACGAGCTCGTCGAGCCGCCCGGCCATGGTGTTGAACGACTCGGCCAGCTCCTGCACCTCGGCCGGCCCGCCGCCGGTCGGGGCGCGCGTCGTGAGGTCACCCGACCCGAGACGGCCGGCGGTGTCGCGAAGTGCGAGCAGAGGGCGGGTCACCCACCGGAACACGATCTCGGCGACCACGCCGGCCGCCACGAGGGACACGAAACCGATCCCGAGCAGCACCAGCCAGTACCGGTGGATGCGGGCCTCGACCTGGGCGGTCGAGAAGCTGATGCGGATGGCGCCGTACACGTCGCCGCCCGACGTGATCGGCACCGCCACGTACAGCAGGTCGGTGTCGAGCGAGTCCGAGTGCCGTTGGCCGGTGTTCACCTGGTTGCCCAGCGCCGACTGGAACTCCGGTCGGGTACCGAAGTCGTGGGTCGCGCTGTCGAGAGGGTCGGAGTCGGCGACCGCGGTCCCGTTGGCATCGACGATCACCACCCGTCCGCCGGTGCGGGTCTGGTAGTTCTGGGTCAGCTGCTGCAGGTCGACGCTGCCGTTGCCCTGGATGGCATCCTCACCGAAGGCGGCGAGCACGAAGGCATCCCGCTCGAGTCCAGCGGTCAGCTGGTCGCGTGCCCGGTCCCGGTAGGCGACGGCGAGGGGCACCTCGAGGACGAGCAGGACGAGCAGGGTGAGACCGAGGTAGGAGAGCAGCAGGCGGCGGCGCACGTCCCGCGCTCAGCGGTCGTCGCGGAGCCGGAAGCCGACGCCCCGCACCGTCTCGATGAGCCTGGGGTCGCCCAGCTTGCGGCGCAGCGAGGCGATGTGCACGTCGAGCGTCTTGGTCGGCCCGTACCAGTGCGGATCCCACACCTCCTCGAGGATCTCGTCGCGGGACCGCAGCGCGCCCGGGTCGGCGGCCAGCAGTGCCAGCAGGTCGAACTCCTTGCGGGTGAGGGTGAGCTCGTCGCCGGCCATGACCACCCGACGGGTGCGCTGGTCGACCTCGAGCCGGCCGTTCACCAGCACCTCGACCGGCGCCTCGACGCCACCCGAACGGCTCTCGACCCGGCGCGCCACAGCTCGGATCCGGGCCACGAGCTCGCGGAAGCCGAACGGCTTGACGAGGTAGTCGTCGGCTCCGAGCTCCAGCCCGATGACGCGATCGACCTCTTCACCCCGCGCGGTGATCACGATGATGGGCACATCGGACGTGGCACGCAGCCGACGGCAGACCTCGTAGCCGTCGATGTCGGGGAGCCCGAGGTCGAGAAGCACGAGGTCGACCGGGCCGGCCGACAGCGCGGCCGCGCCCGTGGCGACCCGTGTGGTCGAGTAGCCCTCGCGACGCAGCCCCTTGATGAGCGGCTCGGAGATGGCGTCGTCGTCCTCGACCAGGAGCAGGTGCACGGTGACAGCCTGCCCGGTGGTCCGCTGCGGGGCCGGGTTCTTTGCCAACGCTTAACCCGGCCTTGCCCGGTGGATTGCGGGCCCCTCCGTACCGTGGCACCCATGAGCACCACTGGTCCCTCCCTCTCCCGCCGCCCAGCCCTCGGCCTCGCCGGCGCCGTCGCGCTCGCCGTGGCGGCGGTGCTGGCCGCCCTCGCCGCGAACCTCGGCCTCCTGAGCGCGGCCCCCTCGGCGGCCGGCAAGGTCGGTCAGCTCGACGGCAAGAACGTGGCTGCACTGGTGTCGAGCTCCCCGGCCGACTCGGGCTCGGTCTCCGGTTCCGGCTCGGTGACGTCGACGAAGCCCGACGGCCCCGAGGCCGTCGACGGAGCCAAGGGCTCCGACGAGGACCATGATCCCGCTCCCGTCACCGGCACCGACGACCTCACGGGTGGTGACAGCGATGACTGACCAGACCTCGTCGAACCCCACGGACGCTCCGAACCCGTCTGCTCGCGGCGCGGCTGGACCCCGGGGGAATGCCCGAACCGACCGGGCTCACCCCGCGGGGAGGAGCCGGTTGGTGGTGGGTGCGGCCAGCGCCTCGGCCGCGCTGCTGCTGATCGGTGGGATGGCCTCCGCCAAGGCCAACACGAAGCAGGCGGTCGTTCCCTCGACGGTCGACGACGCCTCCATCCTCGACCCCACGACCCTCGCCACCGAACCGCTGCCCCCGCCCACCACGATCGTGGTGCGCCACCACACGGTTCCCGGCGCATCGGGGACCGGATCGACGTCGGCCTCCAGCTCCGCAGGGTCGGGTTCGGGGTCGGGAGCATCGAGTGCCGCGCCCACTCCCAGGGCCGCAGCGCCGACCACCGCCGCACCCCGCCCGGCGACGCCGCCGATCACGCGAGCGCCTTCGCCGACCACCACGGTGAGCCGTGGAAGCTGAGCTGCGGTTCCGCGCGATGGGCACCGAGGCGCTCGTGGTGGTCGTCGGCGGCGACGCCCCCGAGTTGGCGGCCCGGGCCCGCGCCCGCATCGATGACCTCGAGGAGCGATGGAGCCGGTTCCTGCCCGACAGCGAGATCAGCGCGGTGAACGCGTCCGCCGGTTCGGCCGTGGCGGTGTCGACGGTGACCGCTGAGGTGATCTCGGCCGCGATCGAGGGATGGCACCGCACCGGAGGCCGGTTCGACCCCACCCTGCTGCGCACGCTCGAGCAGGCCGGCTACGACCGCTCGTTCGAGCTGCTCGATGCTGCGGAACCGCCGCACGAATCGTCGGCCTCCTCTCGATGGTCGACGCAATGGTCGACTCGGGTGTCGGGTCGGGGGTCGGGTTCTGCGCCCAGCGGATCGCTCGGCGTGCACGTCGACGAGCGGGCCGGAACCGTCACCATCGACGCCGGGCTCGGCCTCGACCTCGGCGGCATCGGCAAGGGCCGGGCCGCCGATCTGGCTGTGGCCGATCTGCTGCACGCCGGCGCCGAGGGTGCCTGCGTCGACATCGGCGGCGATGTCCGGGTCGCCGGGCACGCCCCGGATGACGGCGACTGGGTCGTCGGCGTGGCCGATCCGTCGAGCGACAACGACGTCGCGTCGACGGCGGTCGCGCTGGCAGACGGAGCGGTGGCCACGAGCACGCGGTGTCGCCGGCGTTGGCTGGTCGACGGTCGACCGGCGCACCACCTGATCGACCCGGCCACCGGTCGGCCGGCGGACGGCGACCTCGACACCGTGACGGTGATCGCGGCCGAGGCCTGGTGGGCCGAGGTGATCGCCAAGGCCGCGCTCATCAGCGGAAGCGTCGACGGGGCCGAGCTGATCGCGTCGTCGGGGCTGTCCGGGCTGCTGCGCCATGTCGATGGAGGAGTGGTGCGGGTCGGCGACGTCGCGTCGTTCGAGCTGGCCGAACCAGGCCCGATCGAACCACGCCCTGGCCCGATCGAACCACGCCCGATCGAAGCCCCTCGGGTCTCGCCGGGCGCTTCGAGCGTTCGGTCATGACCCCGGTCGCCCTGGCCAGCAGCCAGATCTGGTGGTTCACCGCCCGAGCCGGCGGACTGGTGGCGTGGGCCCTCTCGGCGCTGGCGGTGCTGTGGGGGCTCGCGCTCTCGACCCGCGCGCTCGGCCGCAAGCCGCGGGCTCCCTGGCTGCTCGACCTGCACCGGTTCATCGGCGGTCTCTCGGTGATCTTCGTCCTCGTGCACATGACCGCGCTCTGGGCGGACAGCTACGTGCAGTTCAGCGTCCGCCAGCTGCTGGTGCCGTTCACTGCGACCTGGAAGCCGCTGCCGGTGGCGTGGGGGATCGTGGCGTTCTACCTGCTCGTTGCGGTCGAGCTGACCTCGCTGGTGATGAAGCGCCTGCCCAAGCGCTTCTGGAAGGGTGTGCACTTCTCGAGCTACGCCATGTACCTCTTCGCCACGGTGCACCTGTTGACGGCCGGAACCGACTCGCGGGTGCCGGCACTGCGATGGAGCGTGATCGCCACGATCGGGGCTGTGGTGTTCTTCACCGTGTACCGGATGATCGGTCCCGGTCGCCGCGGGAGCGTCGCGGCGCCGAAGCGAACGCGAGCTGACGTGCCCTAGCTGCGTCATCTTGGCCACGGCCGGTGGTCGAATTGGGCCATGATGGCCCCGTGTACCAGAACGTGATCGTTCCCAGCGACGGGACGTTGGAAGGACGTAGCGCACTGGCACCGGCAGCCGATCTGGCCTGGCGGTGCGGAGCGCGTGTCGTCAACGTCGCGAACACCGAAGTCAGCGACAAGTCCTCCAAGGCGGTCGTGAAGGGCCACGCGATGGCTCAGAGCGCAGCCGACGTGGAGTTCTGGGTCGACCTCGAGAACGACCTGGCGACCGCGGTGCTCGCCGCCGCCACGTACCGGAGCAACCCGGTCTTCTGCATCCCGTCGCCGCCGCCGTCACGCGGTCTGCTCGGTCGGCGCAAGGCCGCGCTGTCGCCACTGGCGATCGAGGTGGCCACCCGGGCCGATGCCGCCGTCGTGATGATCGGCCCCGGGGTCGAGATCTCTCGCGGCCTGCCGATGACCGAGCTCGTCGCGGTGCTCGACGGCGGTCCGGGATCCGACGAGCTGGCCGCCCAGGCCGAGCAGTGGGCCCAGCTGTTCAAGCTGCGCCTCGTGCTCACCGCAGTCGCTGCCCAGGGCGCGATCGACGATCGGTCGAGCCAGCAGCAGTACCTCGAACAGCGGGCCGATCAACGCAGCGCCCCGGGTGGGGTCGGCGTCGAGCTCGTCAAGGGTGACGACGCCGTCGGCGGGCTCGTCGACCTGCTCCTCGGTCACGAGAACTGCCTGGCGATGCTGTCCCCGACGCCGGAGGGCACGGCACCGTCCGCGCTGGCGGCCGACGTGATCTGTCGCTCACCCCGAGCCGTGGTGCTGCCCCGGGGCATGATCCCCGAGACGCCGATCGGCTGATCCTGCGGCCGTCGGCAATCGGTCGCGTCGGCTTCCGGCCGCCCCGGGCGTGTCGCCTCGAACCGTCGCGTCAGCTTCAGGTGGTCGGGTCAGCCGCGTGAGGAGCGCCGCCGCCGGTCGGCGTCGATGCGACGGGCCCGCTTGACCAGGCCCTCCAGGCGAGGGCCGATCACCTGCTCTTCGGCCGGGAGCTGGAGGTCGAGTCCCATCGCCTCGATGAGGCCCGACACGCTCACGCCGTATTCGGTGGCGACGTCCTGCCATGTCTCGTGGGCGCCGTCGGACAGGTAGGCGTGGACGGCGCGATAGCGGGGTTCGGTATCGGTTTCCACGGTCCGCGACCCTACTGCTCTCACCCCACGCCTGCGCCGGTCAGATCATGAAGCTCATGGACGACACGACGGCGTGACCGAGCTCGTGGTCGCCGACCACCGAGACCCGGCCGTGGCTGAGGGCCTCGGCCGGATCGAGGCGGCCCATCCCGAGCGCCGCGTAGGTCTCGACGTCGAGGTGCAGTTCGACGGTGGGGTCATCGGGCGCGTTGGTCGCCACCGCGGCCCGGCCGTCGACCACCACCGGCACGACGCCGCCCTCGGCCCCGGTCAGGACGAAGACCACCGACGATCCGTCGGGGGCACCGGCCCGCCGGCCGACCACCATCGGCATGGCCCGGGTGACCCGGCCGATCGACAGCGCCACCGCCGGACCTTCGAGGTGCCCGGGTTGCCCGACGGCGCGGCGCATGTCCTGCTCGTGGGTCCAGGAGTCCATGACCCGAACCGCGATGAACTCGCGGAACGGCGCGTCGCCCAGCGGGGTGGGTCCGATGGCGTCGAGCTCGGCCGGGGTCAGCGAGCGGTAGTAGGACAGCCGCTCGGCGGTGACGGTGCGGAACTCGTCGAGGACCGCCGCGCCGCTCAGGCTGCGTCGGGACTCGACCCAGTGCTCGTTCATCTCGCCGGTCGGGTTGTGCACGTGGTCCGAGCGCGGCGGGGTGACCTCGGGGGTGGGCTCGCCCCGCATGTTGCGCTCGGTGCCGATGATGTGGCTCACGTTGTCCTGCACCGACCACCCCGGGAGGTCGGTCGGCAGCTTCCACTCCGCTTCGCTGAGCTGGTCCCCGAGATCGATGATCGATCGCCACACCGTGTCGAGGCAGTCGATCACGGGATCGCTCACGGCGCTTCGATCTCGAAGGCGGCCATGTCCTGGTCGAGGCCGGCCTGGATGGCGCGGGCGGTGGCGACACGGGTGTTCTCTCGGGTCAGCACGAAGGCGCGGGAGCGGAGACGATCGGCGAGGTCGTGCGCCGCGGCCAGGGTCTCGGACTCGACCTGGCTCGGGATCGACGACCCGATCGAGGAAGCCGACATCGACCGCATCGGCCGGCGTGGTGACCCGCGCGTGCTGGACCGCGCTGACGAAGTGATGCTTCGAGAGCCGGTCACGGGCGAACTCGACCGCGAACTTGGGCAGCGGCATGCCGATCTCGACCTCGGGGAGCCCGATCTTGGACGGGCCGTCGGCGCCGATGCGCACGTCGGCGGCCATCAAGACGATGGCGCCCATGGCCAGCGCATGACCGGTGACCGCCAGCAGCACGGGCATCGGGAAGGTGTAGATGCGCAGGGCCAGATCGGCGCCGGCCCGCAGCAGGTCTCGGGCCTGGTCGGGGCCCGCGGTCATCACCGAGAGGTCGAAGCCGGCGGAGAACTTGCCTGGCCGTCCGACGATCACCACGGCTTTGGCCTCGTCGGCCTCGGCTCGGGTCAGCAGCGACTGGAGCTCCTCGAGGGCGGCGTGGGTGAACACGTTGGCCTTGCCGTCGTCGAAGTGGATCACGGCGACGTTGCCGTCGAGGGAGTAGGTGACAGGTGCGTCGGTCATGGCCGCACCCTAGTTGCGCGTGCGCGGCGGGTGAGCGGCCGCCGTGCGTCGGTGCGGGCGATCAGCGGAGCGCGTGCTCTGACGGAAACCCCGGGTGATGTTTCGCCCGCCCGGATCACCCCTGGGGCGTCCTCACCCTCACCTCACGGACCAGGTCGGTCTCCGGACTGCGTCCTTGCCGGGTGACGATCCTGCTTCGGCGCTCCACCCACGCCCGTTGCCGGACAGGCACTACCTCTTGCGCGTCTGGAACGCCGCAGCGAGGTCGTCGTCGGAGAACTCGGCCGGGGTCGGCTCGCCCGCGGCGAACTGATAGAGCGCGGTGCGGAAGATGCCGCTCAGGGTGCTGAGCACGACCGAGACGACGGCGATCCAGATGATGCCGACGACGATGCCCAGCAACGGCACGAGCGCGATCAGCAGGCCGGCCACGAGCAGGCCCGGGGCCATGAACACGAAGCCGACCAGGCCGAAGCCGACCTGTCCGATCAGGTTCTCGCCCCAGGTCTGGCGGAACAGGTGGGCGGAGCGCTTGAGCGAGGTGACGGGGCCGGTGCCCTCGACCACGATGACCGGGACGGCCAGCCAGGTGACGATCTGCCAGGCCATGCCGACGGCGCGCACCACGATCCCGCCGAGCAGGCCGGCGCGCTGCTGGATGGTGTGCAACACGAGGCCGACGGTGCCGGTCAGCAACGACCAGAGCAAGATGGCCCCGACCCGCGAGCCGGCGACGGCGAACGCCGAGCCGAGGGTCGGGTTGCCGCCGAGCAGGCGTTCCCGGGCCCCGGCCACGAGGGCGGCGGCGAAGAAGGTCACGACGAACGTGATGAGCAGGTAGCCCACCACACCGACCACATAGGTGAGCGGAGTCGGGCTGTACTCGCTCTGTCCCGCAGCGACGGTGGTGTCGTGGGCCAGCGAGACGAAGATGCCACCGCCGGCGAGCAGCGCCACGGCCACCGTGGCCAGGAAGCTCATGACCGGGATGGCCATCAGCTCCTTGTCGCTCTGGAGCACCCGCCACGATGCCTTGACCATGGCCCAGCTGTTCGAGAATCGCCGCATGGCGACGACGCTAGTCGTGCGCGCCGTCAGCAGGAATGGACCATCCGGCCCACCGTGACCGGACCGCCGTGGGGGGGGCGAGCTCGACTCAGGCGGCGTCTGACCCGGCGTCGCCGGCGGTCTTCGCGGGCTGGGATGACTCGGTTGCACGAGCGCGGGCTGCGGGTGCCGCGGCGCGGTCGAAGCGCGGATCGCCGATCGAGATGCGGGTGGGTGCAGTCGTGCGCAGCGAGGACCCATCGGGACCCTTGATCACCTCGAGCTGGGTGGTGATGCGGTCTCGGAGGTCGGCGACGTGGCTGACGATGCCGATGGTGCGCCCGCCGGCCCGCAGGCTGTCGATGACGTCGAGGACCTGCTGGAGGGTGTCCTCGTCGAGGCTGCCGAAGCCCTCGTCGATGAACATCGTGTCGATGGTGACGCCGCCGGCCTCGGCACTGACGATGTCGGCCACGCCGAGCGCCAGAGCGAGGGAGGTGAAGAAGCTCTCCCCGCCCGACAGGCTGGCGGTCTCACGATGGGTGGAGGTCCAGGCATCGACCACCCGCAGGCCGAGACCGCCCTTGCGTCGACCGTCGGGTGCCTCGTCGGTGTGGACGATGGTGAAGCGCCCACCGGACATGCGGCTGAGGCGCTGGCTGGCGGCTGCTGCGACCTGCTCGAGTCGGGCCGCCAGCACGTAGGTGGACAGGCGCATGCGGTGCTCGACCTGGCGGTCGTCACCGCTGGCCAGGTCGGAGAGCTGGCGGGCCCGCTCGTACGCGTCGGCCAGCGGACCGAGGTCGACCATGCGCTCGTCGAGCGCCACCTTGCACTGGCGCAGCTTGTCGACTGTGGTGCGGGCCGCGGCGAACGCGGTGGAGGCCAGGTCCCAGTCGCGCTCGGCCGCGTGGGACTCGTCCTCGAGCTGGGTCACGGCTGCCGGTGCCGCCGCGGCCGCGGCCACGAGGTCGGGGTCGGCGAGGGTGGCTCTGGTCTCGGCCACGGCGAGGTCGTGGGCTTCGATCCGAGCAGTGAGGTCGAGCAGCTGGTCGTCGTCGAGGATGGCGGCCTCTGCCTGGTCGAGGTCGGCGAAGGACCGTCGGGTGGCTTCCGCCCTGGCCGCTTCGACCGCGGCGGCGTGGAGGTGCTCGGCCTGGGTGAACACCTGGTCGGCCGTCACCGCAGCGGCGATGGCTTCTCTGGTGGCATCGATGCTGTCGACCCGTTGGGCGAGGCTGGGGAAGCCGTCACGAGCTTCGAGGATGCGCTGACGATCGGCCTCGATGTCGGCATCGAGGACGCCGCGATCGGAGCGGATGGCCGTCAGCTCGTCGTCGGCGCCCTGGATGAGTCGGCCGATGTGGTCGATCTGGTCGTCGAGTCCCTCTCGGGCGGCGAGCAGCTCGGGTTCGGCGGCCGCATCGGTGCGGGCGGCCGCCAGCACCTCGCGGAGGTCTGCCAGCTCGGTGACCAGCTGTTCGGCCTGGTGGTTCGGATCGCCCGCGGCGGCGGTCAGCGATGCGAGCTGCTGGTCGAGATCTGCGGCGGCCTGGACCGCGAGCTGAAGGTCCTGGTCGGCCCGATCGGCCTGCGTCCTGGCGGAGGCCACCTCGTCATCGGTCACGAGCGGCCCGTCCCCGGCGGCGAGGAGCGGGTGGTCGGCGCTACCGCAGACCGGGCAGCTGTCACCGGGCCGCAGCTCCGCGGCCATGGCGGCCGCCTGGCCGGCGAGCTGGCGTTGGAGCAGATCGAGCCAGCGCTCGCGGGTGTCGAGCGCACTGGTGCGCTGGCGCGCGGTCGCGACGGACCGCTGCTCGACGAGGACCAGCAGCCGATCGCGCTCGAGCGCAGCTTCGACCCGGCCGGCAAGCTGCGACTCGAGCTCGATCAGGTCGGGCAGTCGGGATGACGACTGGCGGGCGGTGACGAGCCGCTCGTCGAGCTCGGCCCGTCCGAGGGGCATGTGCTCGAGGGCCTGAGCGAGCTGGGAGCGCTGCTCGGTGAGCTGCACCTCCTGCCGGTGGAGCTCGGCCCGATGGAGCTCTCGCTCCCGGAACGACCGCTCGTCGTCGAGCAGCTGGGTCACGATCGTGCGCTGACCGATCATGTGCTCGTCGTGGCGCCCGAGCTCGTCGATGGTGGCGCCGTCGAGGTGGGGCGCGACACGGCCGAGGGCATCGGTGGCGCGCCGGCGGCGCCGAGCGAGCTCCTGGAGGTCAGCGGCGGCGCGGACCATCGCGTCGCGCAAAGGCACCACCGGCGCGGCGCGGAGCGCGAGGTCTCGGATCTCGCGCTGCACGACCTGCTGTCGGGAGGCTTCGGTGAGGGTGGCCTGGCGGGCCTGGGCCGCGGCGTACCGCTGTTGCCGGGACCGCAGCTCGACGCTCTCGGCCAGGACCGTACGTGCCTGGTCGTGGAGGGTCCGCCGAGCGAGCTCCTTCCGGGCGGCGAGGTCATGGTCCTCGAGGGCCGCCTCCACGAGATCAGCCAGCCACGGCGCCGCATCGGTCAGCGGGAGGTCGTCATCGAAGGGTGCGACGTCGGCGACGGTGGCCGCGGAGACGAGCACTCGTCGTGCCTGCTCGTCGGCGTGTCGGAGCGCTCGGCGGGTCGTGTCGGCCTGGGTGCGCAGCCAGCGCTCGACTTCGGTGAAGCGATGGGTGCCGAAGAGCTCCTCGAGTGCCTTGCGGCGCTCGTCGGCGCTGGCCCGCAAGAACCGGGCGAAGTCGCCCTGCGGGAGCATCACGATCTGGTGGAACTGGTCGGCCTCCATGTGGAGGTGGTCCTGCAGATAGGGGTCGGCTTCGCTGGGCTTGGCTGCTCGCACCACCCAGCTTCCGGACACCAGCTCTTCGACCGTGGCGTAGGACGGGTGTTCGCGCAGTCCCTCGCCCCTCTGCTTCGGGCGCTGCTGCTTGGGTCGGCGCACGATGCGGTACCGGCGATCGTCGAGCGTCACCTCGAGCTCGACCTCGGTGATCGCGTCACCCGATGCGTGGTGCGATCGCAGCGCCTCTCCGGCAGTGCGGACCCCGGGAACGGTGCCGAACAGGGCGAAGGAGACCGCGTCGAGGATGGTGGTCTTGCCGGCGCCGGTGGGCCCGTGGAGCAGGAACAGGCCGGTGGCCGAGAGCTGGTCGAAGTCGACCGTGGCGCGGCCGCTGAACGAGCCGAACGCATTGAGGGTGAGCGAATGGAGGCGCATCAGACCTGGACCTCGCGGATGCGCTGCGCCTCGAAGCCGGCCCGCACGAGTGCCAGCTCGTCTGCGCGCGGGGGTCGGTTCCACATGTCTTCGATGAAGCGACCGACGAGGCCGAGGTCGTCGAGCCCTTCGAGCCGTTCGACGTAGCTGCCGGTGGCGCCCGACCGGTGGGCGGTGACGGTGAGCTGGAGGACGCCGGGGAAGCGCAAGCGGAGCCGGTCCATCGGTTCGGCCGGCAGGTGCGCGTCGGTCAGGGTCACCGACAGCCAGTGCCGCTCGTAGATCGCCCACTCCGGGTCGGTGAGCAACGAGTCGAGCGCGCCGCTGATGCGCGCCAGGGGGCGGGCCACCGGACAGGCGATCTGCTGGAGCGTGGTGGACCCGTCGGCGGCGAGGTCGACGATGGTGACCGCCTTTGTCTGGCCTTCCTCGGAGAAGGAGTACGCGAGCGGCGACCCGCTGTAGACCACCCGGCCCGGCACGGGCTGCTGGAATTGGTGCAGGTGGCCGAGGGCGGCGTAGTGGACGCCCTCGAACACCGAGGCCGCGGTCAGGGCCGAGCCACCGACGCTGATGTCTCGTTCGCTGTCGGAGGGGCGGGCCTCGGCGACGCCGGCGACGAAGGCATGGGCCGTCACCACCACTCGTGTACCGACGGGCCGGCCGGCGACGTCGGTCCTGACCGCCTGCATGGCGGCGGCGAGGACCGCCTCGTGGCGGGCGGCGGGGGCACCGAGCGCCGTCCAGGTGAGCTCGGGCTCGAGGTAGGGGAGGGGGTAGATGGCCACCGGTCCGTGGTGGTCCGCCAAGATGACCGGCTCGGCCACGCGCTCGAGATCGGTGCGGAGGTGCACCCCGGCGGCCTCGATGAGGTCGGTGCCGAACCCGAGTCGGGCGGGCGAATCGTGGTTGCCGCTGGTGAGGATGATCGGGGTGTCGAGCGCCGCGATGCGGCTGAGCGCCTGGCTGAACAGCTCGACCGCCTCGACCGGGGGGATGGCCCGGTCGTAGAGGTCACCGGCCACGAGGACCACGTCGACCGACTCGGTGCGGATCACGTCGACGAGGAAGTCGACGAACGCGGCCTGCCCCTCGAGGAGCGACTGGCCGTGCAGCGAACGGCCGAGATGCCAGTCGCTGGTGTGGAGGATCCGCATGCCCACAACATAGAGAGGGGGTGTGACACTCTCGGCGATGCCCATGGGGCCCTTGGGATCGCGGGCGCAGGGTCCCGGTCTGTCACACCCCCTCTGTAGGTTGGCGCCGTGCTCGAGCTCCACACCGCCGACCGTGCCGAACGACTCGTCGACCATCTGGTCGGCGTGCTCGCGGTTCCCCCGGCCGACCCGTTCGAGCCGGACTGGGTCGCCGTCCCGTCGATCGGCATGCGCCGTTGGCTGGCCCAGCAGCTGTCGAGGCGCCTCGGAGCTGGGCCCGATGCGGTCGACGGCATCAGCGCCAACATCCATCTGCCCTTCCCGGCCGAGCTGCGCCAGCTCGTGCTCGACGAGGCGCTCCCCGGTGAGGCGACGCAACCCGCCGGTGCGGATCGGTGGCAGGTCGATCGGCTGGTGTGGACGGTCCTCGAGGTGCTCCACGAGGCCACGGAAGATCCGGTGCTCGCTCCCCTGGCCGCGGTTCCGCCAGGGGCCACGCTGCTGGGTCGCGCCACGCGGCTGGCTGACCTCATCGACCGCTACGCGGTGCATCGTCCGGGCTTGATCAAGGCATGGGCCGAGGGCCACGACCGGGCTCCCGCCGGGGAGAAGCTCACCGACGACATGAAGTGGCAGCCCCACCTGTTCCGGGTGGTGCGGGCGCGGGTCGGCCAGCCCAGCCCGCCCGAGCGGCTGCCCGCCCTGCTCGCTGCCATCGCCGACGGCACGCTGACGTTGTCGCCCCGCCTTCCCGAACGGATCGCGCTGTTCGGTCTGACCACCATGCCGCCGGATCTCGGCCCCCTCCTCGAAGCCCTCGCCGTTCGCCGGGATGTTCGCGTGCTCACGCTCTCCCTGTCGCCTGAGCTCACGCGCGCCACCCTGGGCGCCGCCGCGGCGATGGCCCCCGCGGGCGACGACGACGGCATCCGCGCCTGGTCGTTCCCGCGCCGATCCGACCCGACCATCGACGTCGCCCGCCATCCGCTCCTGCGGTCGTGGGCCCAACCCAACCGTGAGCTGGCGGCCCAGCTGGGCGTGGCGGGCCAGATGGTGACGGGGCTCGACGCTGCCGAGCGGTCGATCGCGCCGGGATGCACCCTGCTCATCCGGTTGCAGGACGACATCCGGGCCAACGTCGTGCCCGACGGCAGCCACGGGCTGGCTGCTGACGATCGAAGCATCCAGGTGCACGCGTGCTCGGGCTCGACCCGCCAGGTCGAGGCGCTCCGTGACGCCATCTGCGCGCTGCTGGCCGCCGATCCCACGCTCACTGAGGGCGACATCGCGGTGTTGAGCCCGACCCTCGAGCAGTTCGTGCCCTACATCGCGTCCGTGTTCGGCCCGTCGGCCTCGGCGAGCTCCCCGCCCCACCGCGCCGGCGGGCCTCCCTCGCTGCGGTACCGCATCACCGATCGTTCGCTGCGCGATCGCAACCCGGTGCTCGGTGCGCTCGACGCGCTGCTGGCGCTGGTGGCCAGCCGCTGCACGGCGTCCGCGGTGACCGAGCTGGTCAGCCTCGACCCGGTGCGGCGGCGGTTCGGCCTGGTGGCCGACGATCTCTCGCTCCTCGACCGCTGGGTCGGCGACACCCACATCCGGTGGGGACTCGACGGTCCGCATCGCGTTCCCTGGGGCCTCCCTGCCGACTTCTCGGCCAACACCTGGCAGGCCGGGCTCGACCAGTTGCTGATGGGGGTCGCCGTCAGCGAATCGGCCGGATTGCTCGGCCCGGGCGAGGTGGCGCCGATGCTGGTCGAGAGCAGTGACGTCGTCATCGCCGGTCGGATCGCCCAGGCGGTGCGCACGATCGGCGCGCTCGCTGATGCGCTCGAGCGCGCCGCGCCCCGTCGCGACCTGGTGCGACGACCTCGCTGACGCGGCCGACCTGTTGTTCGCCGTCCCCTTCGACGGCGCCTGGCAGCGCCGGCGCCTGGACGCCGTCCTCGACGGGCTCCGCCGCCAGGCCACCCCGCCCGGGGGAGCGCCATCGACGATGCCGTTGACGCTGGCCGATGTCCGGCGCACGCTCCGTGACCATCTCGGGGGTGATCCCGCCCGGGCCGCGTTCGGCAGCGGCACCATCACCATGTGCTCGTTGTTGCCACTCCACTCCGTCCCCCACCGGGTGGTCTGCGTGCTGGGCCTCGATCAGGACGCGCTGCCCCGCGGTGGGCTCGACGGTGACGACCTCCTCGGTCTCCAGCCCGACGTGGGAGATCGCGAGCCGCGGGCCGAGAGCCGTCAGCTGCTGCTCGAAGCCATCCTGGCGGCCCGTGACGCCGTGGTCGTCACCTACACCGGTACCGACATCCGCACCAACCAACCCGCGCCACCGGCCGTCGTGCTCGACGAGCTGTGGGACTGCTTGGCCGCCACCAGCGGGCTCGACTCGGCCGAGCTCATCGGGCAGCTCCAGGTCGACCAGCCCCGCCAGGCCTTCGATCCCTCCAACTTCGACGCCCCGCCCCGTAGCTTCGATCCGGTGGCGTTGGCCGGGGCACGGGCCTTCCTGCACCGGCCCTCGATGTTGGCCGACCCTGAGCCGCTGGTGGCCGACGGCCTCTCCGAGGTCGGTGCCGGGGCCGTCGACCTCGCCGATCTCCGCCAATTCCTCCGTCATCCGGTTCGCGGCTTCTTCCAGCGGCGGCTCGAGGTCCGTCTGCCACGAGACGAGCCCGGCGCATCGGACACCCTCGCGGTCAAGCTCGACCCCCTCGAGGGCTGGGCGCTGGGTGAAGGCCTGCTCGACCTCGATCGGCACGGCCTCGACCCGGCCCACTGGCTGCGCATCGAGCAGGCCCGCGGGGCCATCCCGGCGGCGGCGCTCGGTGAGGCCGCGACCGGTCCGGTGGCCTCCGAAGTCGAGGCCATCCTCGGAGCCGCCCGCGACCGTGGGTACGAGCTCGACCCCCGAGACCACCATTCGGTCGACGTATCGGTCGCGGGCCTGCGCATCGTCGGCACCGTCGGGCCGTGCGCCGGCGGGCCTCGACCCGGCCCGGTGAGCTTCACCTACTCGCGGGGCAAGCCGTCGCATCGCCTGGCCCTCTGGCTCGACCTGCTGGTGCTGACGCTGTCGGATCCCGACGTGGCGTGGCGGGCGGTCGGGCTGAGCCGCTCGGACAAGAAGCTGACGCCGCTCGTGCACGACCTGCAGGTGGTCGGGGCCGATGCCGCCGAGCGGCACGCGGCGGCCGAGCAGGCGCTGGCAGTCGTCGTCGAGCTCCACCGGGCCGGCATGCGACAGCCCCTGCCCCTCTTCGATCGCACCTCCGAGCTGATGCATCGCGGCCAGAGGCGTCGGGCGGCCGACATCTGGCAGGGCGGCATGTTCCCCGAGTCGGCCGATGACCACTACCGCCTGGCGTTCGGCGAACGCAGCTTCACCCAGCTCGAACGCCTCGAGGTGAGGGGCCGCACCGCGGGTCGGTGGGCGTCGGTGCTCTGGGACGCGGTCGATCGATCGCTGGCGCCGGATTCCCCGGTCGACACGGGTTCCACACCCGTCGGGGTCGACGCGTCGTGACCCCGGCCCCACCCCAGCCTCTCGACCTCACCAGTGACCTGTTCGACCACCCGCGCCTGGTCATCGAGGCCAGCGCTGGCACGGGCAAGACCTTCACGCTCGCCGCGCTGGTCTCGCGCTACGTCGCCGAACGGGGTACCCCGATCGACGAGATCCTGGTGGTCACCTTCACGCGGGCGGCTGCCGCCGAGCTGCGCGAGCGGGTCCGCCGACGACTCGTCGCCACCGCCCGCCACCTCGCGTCCCCCGATCCGTCCGCCACCGACGAGCTGCTGGTCCACCTGGCCGCGTGCGACGACGACACCCGACTCGATCGGCTGCGCCTCGTCGAGCAGGCGGTGAGCGACTACGACACGGCGACGATCACCACGATCCACGGCTTCTGCCAACACGTGCTCACCACCATCGGGACCGCGGCGTCGCACAACCCCGATGCCGTGCTCGTGCAGGACACCAGCGAGCTCGTCGTGAGCGTCGGCAGCGACCTGCTGGTCGGCGCGGCCCTTGCGGGTGAGGTGGAGCTCCCGACGATCGACAGCCTCACCAACCTTGTCCGCACCGTGCTCAACAACCCGGGCATCGACGTCGTGGCCGCGTCGTGCCAGCCGGATGACGAGCGCCTGGCGGGCCTGGTCCGAGCAGCGACAGGGGAGATTCACCGTCGGCTCGTCGCGGGCGGCAACACCACCTACGACAGCCTGCTGACCAGCGTGCGCGATGCAGTCGTGGGCGACCCGACCCTGCGCCGACGCATCGCCGAGCGCTTCGAGGTGGCGCTCATCGACGAGTTCCAGGACACAGATCCGGTGCAGTGGCAGATCTTCTCGTCCGTGTTCGGCGAGGCCCCGTCGAGGATGGTGATCGTCGGTGACCCGAAACAGGCGATCTACAGCTTCCGCGGCGGCGACGTGCACACCTACCTCGGCGCGGCAGCCGACCCGACCGCCACCACCAGGACGCTCGCCACGAACTGGCGGTCCGACGGCGCGGTAGTCGACGCCATGAACGGGCTCTGCGACGGCTGGGTGCTGGGTGACGACGGCATCGCCTTCCACCGAGTGGCAGTCGATCCCGGACACGCCCTGCGCCGACTCGTCGGCGCCGACGGCGCGGACATCGCACCGGTGTCGGTGCGGCTGGTCACCGATCCGGGGCTCGAGCGCCTGGCGGCCGGCACCGTGGCCGTCGGCCCGGTCAAGGACCTGATCGCGGAAGACCTGGCCGACCAGGTGGCCGAGCTCCTTGCCGATGCCAGCATCGCTGACGGCGCCGACCCGACCGAGGGGTCCGATCGCCAGCTCCACGCCGGTGACGTGGCCGTGCTGATCCGGGCCCACAGCGAGGGGCCGCCGATCCAGCGGGCACTGGCCCGGCGGGGCGTCGCGTCGGTCATCACCGGCGGTCGCAGCGTCACGGAGTCCGCGGCCGCCGATCAGTGGAGCGTCCTGCTGGCCGCGCTCAGCCGTCCCTCCGACCCGGGCCGGGCGCGGGCGGCCGCCCTCACCTGGTTCTGGGGATGGTCCGCGGGCAGCTTTCCGAGGCCTCCGATGACGCCCTGGCCGACGTCCAGTTCCGACACGACACGTGGGCGGGCGTCCTGCGCGACGAGGGGGTGTCCGCACTGGTGTCGCGCCTCCGTCACGACAGCCCCGTCGTCGGGTCGGTGCTGGCCCGACCTGAGGGCGAACGCGACCTCACTGACTTCGAGCACCTCGCTGAGCTCCTGCACCAGGCCTCCGAGGGTCGCCCCGTCGGTGCCGCGCAGCTGAGCGACCTGCTCGCGGGGCTCGATCGGGACAAGGCCGACGAGGACGATCCCGAGGCGGTCAAGCGCCGGGTCGACTCCGACGAGAAGGCCGTGCAGATCATGACCGTGCACGCAGCAAAGGGACTCGAGTTCGGCGTCGTCTGCTGTCCGTCGCTGTGGAACTCGAGCGCGCTCACCGTCCGGTCCCCGCTCTTCTTCGACCCCGACCTGGGTCACCGCGTGCTCGACGTCAGCCAGTCGAAGAAGAAGCATGCCGACGTCAAGCGGAACAAGGAGCTCGCCTCCGCCGACCAGGTGGGCGAGAACGCCCGGCTCGCGTACGTTGCGCTCACCCGCGCCCGCCATCGGGCCATCGTGTGGTTCGCCGGAGCCAACGGGAGCGCCAAGACCGGCCTGGCCCGTGTGCTGTTCGGCCCGGGCCCCGCCGACGGCGGAACGTCGGCTCCGGCAGTGCTGCCACCGGACGACCAGATCCGGGACGAGCTCCAGCGCCGCTTCCGCGAGCGTGGCGCCCACTCCATCGAGGTGGTCGATGTCGCGTTCCCGCCTCCGGTCGGCGCTCGATCCGGTGCTCGGGACGTCGACGAGGCGGCCGCCGATCGGGCCGAGCAGCTGTCGGTGGCCTGCCTGGACCGGGCGCTCGACCGTTCCGCGGGTCGGTGGTCGTTCACGGCCATGACCAGCTTCGCCAGCATCGACCCCGACGATGACTCGCTCGGTGACGAGGGCTCGGGCGACGAGAAGCTCGATCAGCGGGACGAGGCCGCCGAACCCGCCGACGCCACCGGCACTCCCGCCGTTGCCGAAGCTTCGGTGCCGCTCGGGGACGTGGGCGCCGGCGCGGCCTTCGGCACGCTCGTCCACGCCGTTCTCGAGGACGTCGACTTCGCCGCTCCTGATCTCGACGATCAGGTCGCGACAGCCATCGCCGAACGTGCCTGGCTCAGCGATTCGGTCCCCGCGGTCGAGCAGCTCGGCGCGGGAATCCGCGCCGCGCTCGAGACCCCGTTGGGCTCGGCGTTCGCCGGGCGGTCCCTGACGCAGCTCGAACGCGTGGACCGTCTCGACGAGCTCGACTTCGAGCTCCCCCTCGGCGCCGGCCTCGAGCATCAGGTGGCCACACGGGCCATCGGCCGGCTCGTGGCCTCCCGGCTCGACCGCAGCGATCTGCTGCTGCCGTGGGCCGAGCGCCTGGCGACCGGGATGATCGACCTCGAGCTGGGCGGCTTCCTCACCGGCTCGATCGACCTCGTGCTTCGAATCCCCGGGCCGGAAGGCGTTCCCCGGTTCAGCGTCGTCGACTACAAGACCAACCGCGTGAGCCCGTCGGGCTCGCCGGTGACCCTCGCCGACTTCCACCCCGACGCGCTGGCCGGGGCCATGGCGCACCACCACTACCCCCTGCAGGCGTTGCTCTACTCCGTCGCGCTCCACCGGTACCTGCGCTGGCGCATGGCCGACTACCACCCGGACCGCCACCTCGGGCCGATCGGCTACCTCTTCCTGCGGGGCATGGTCGGCCCCGGCACCCCCGCCCCCGACGACCGGCCGTACGGGGTGTTCACCTGGCACCTCCCGGTCGGGCTGGTGCCCGACCTCAGCCGGCTGCTCGCCGGCGAGGAGGTGGCGCCATGATCCGCATCGAACGGCCGCCCGGTGTCGCCGCGCTCGAGCCCTTCGTCGAGGCCGGCGTGCTCGGACCGACCGAGATCGAGGTGATCACCACGATGGCCCGGGTCTCCGGTGAGGCCGAGCCCACCGTGCTGTTGGCGCTGGCCCTGGCGGTCCGCGGTCCGCTCCTCGGACACGTATGCGTCGATCTCGACACGGTGGCCGACACCGTCGTGGTCGACCGGCCTGATCCGGAAGGGTCGGTCGAGCTCACCTGGCCGGACGCCGACTCCTGGCGCTCGGCCGTCGCGGCCAGCTCGCTCACCCGCACTGCCGCGGCCGACCACGAACTGGCGCGGTCGGCGGACGACGCCGTCGCCGAACCGACCGGGCAGGTGGCCACGCCGCTCGTGCTCGACGGTTCCCGCCTCTACCTCGACCGGTACTGGCGCTACGAGCAGGCCCTGGTGCAGGCCATCGTAGACCGGGGCACCGCCAGCGATCTGGACGACCCGGCGGACGATCCGGGTGGCGGCTCCGTCGTACTCGACCGGCTGTTGGGACCGTTCGACGCCGCCCGTCCCGATCGTCAGCGCGACGCCGCCGAATCGGCCATCGCCCACCGGCTCACGGTCATCGCCGGAGGTCCGGGCACGGGCAAGACCCGCACGGTGGCGCAGCTCCTGGCCGTGCTCGAGGAGCTGGCCCTTGCACGTGGCCGACCACTCGACATCCGCCTGGCCGCGCCCACCGGCAAGGCTGCGGCGCGGATGACCGAGGCCATCATCGAACAGGTCGGGCAGGCCGATGTCCGCGACGAGGTCCGCGATCGCCTGGTCGGCACAGAGGCGGTCACCCTGCACCGCCTGCTGGGCTCGAACGGGCGGGGTGGCTTCCGTCACGATGCCGAATACCCGCTCCCGGCCGACGTCGTGGTGGTCGACGAGACCTCGATGGTGTCCCTCCCGCTCATGGCCCACCTCTTCGCCGCGCTCCGTCCCGAGGCGCGCGTCGTGCTGGTCGGCGATCCGTCCCAGCTGGCCAGCGTCGAGGCCGGCGCGGTGCTCGGCGACCTCGTCGGCATCGACGGCGAGCCGGCGGACGGTGAGCGGGGAGATGACGGCGCTCGTCGATCGCCGTTGCACGGCCATCCCGGCATAGGGCTCGTGGTCCTCGACCGGGTCCATCGCTTCGAAGCCGGATCCCCGATCGCCAGCCTCGCCGGTCAGGTGCGCAGTGGCGACGCCGATGGCGTCGTCGACCTGCTCGCCGGGTCGGATCCCGACCAGCTCCGATGGATCGATCCCGACGACGTCGCCGCACGCGACGAGCTCTCGGCCGAGGTGGTCGATCACGCCCGACGGGTGATCACCGCCGCCCGATCCGGGCGAGCCGAGGAGGCCTTGGCCGAGCTGACCGGTCACGCGGTGCTGTCGGCCACCCGGCTGGGCCCGACTGGGGTCGCCGCCTGGAACCAGTTGGTCGAGCGCCGGTTGGCGGCCGATCCCGGGTTCGACCTGTCCGGTGCCTGGTACCCCGGCCGTCCGATCATCGTGACCGCCAACGACTACCTGAACCAGGTCTCGAACGGCGACGTCGGCGTCACCGTGGTGCACGAGCGACCGCAGGTCGCGTTCCCCACCGGCGACGGCGTCCGCGTGCTCGACCCATCCCGCCTCGACCGCATCGAGACCTGGTGGGCCATGACCATCCACAAGAGCCAGGGTTCCGAGTTCGGCCACGTCGTCGTGGTGCTGCCGCCGCCCCCGTCGCCGATCCTGACCCGTGAGCTGCTCTACACCGCGGTCACCCGGGCCCGCAGCCGTGTGACCATCCTGGCGTCCGAGGCGTCGATTCGCGCCGCGATCGATCGCCCGGTCAGCCGGGCCTCCGGGCTCGCGGACCGACTGCGACTGGCCACCCTCGATCCCCTCGACGTCGGTGCGGTCGGTGTCCCGCAGGCGAGGCCGCCCCTGCCCGACCCGCGGCCGGACGATCCCCAGCTGTCGCTGTTCTGAGGACGTCGCCTTGTGGGCCTGACGACGCGGAGACCCGGAATACCGCGCTCCGCAGGGCTAGACGCCCAGCCGGTCGAGCGCCGAGCCGATCCGCGGCCACAGTCCGACGGCCCAGCGCAGCTGCTCGGCCGGCGAGCGCTCGACCAGCGCGTCGGCCTCGTCCCACAGCTCGGCCTCGACCGGACCCAGCAAAGCTCGCACCGCCCGTAGGGCCTCGCCCCCGCCGTCGTCGGGATCAGCCGCTCGCGCCTGTTCGACCCGGTCCCGCAGCGCCTCGAAGCGATGCCAGGTGGACACGACGCCGAGCTCGGGGGCCACTCCATCGACGCCGAACGTCGGGACGAACACGGTGACGCACGGGTTGCCCGGAGCGAACCAGGCTCGCAGGGGCTCGTCGGCCCGGCGAGGGAGCGACGCGATCATCGATGAGGTGGTGGCCTGCACCTCGGTGAGGTGCAGGCACAGCGACACCCCGGTGCCGAGGCGGTCGATCACCGCCGACGGCAGGGCGGTGACCGGAGCCGGGGCCGAGGCCGGTCGACCCCACGGTTCGCCGGCGTGGTCGCGCAGCACCGACACCAGGTCGCGGGCGCCCGCCGACGCGTCGTTGTCCTGGGCCACAGCCTGAGCACCCGCCCTCGTCACCACCAGCCGCTTGTCGGCGTGGGCCGTTGGGCTCGAGGCCCGGCGCCACCGGTCGAAGTCGCCCGCGTCGACCACATCTGCCGAGGCGTGCGTCCAGTCGGTCGACAGGGAGATCCGGTTCGAGAGGGCGACCCCGCCCTCGCCCGGGTCGACGCGCCGGGCAGCCCACGACCGATCGCTCGACTCGAGGATCCACGCCTCGCGAGGATCGGCGAACAAGAACGACGAGAAGTACGCCTTGCCCGTGTCGCGATCGCCGACGCCGCCCTGGCCGTGCGCGGCGAGCAGCGCGGTCACGACGTCGAGCGCCTCCTCGGCCGAAGTGCCCCGCTCGAGCGCCAGTCGCACGAGGTCCATGCCCGTGAAGGCCTCAGGCGACCGGGACGGGTCGTCCACGGTCCAGAGCTGCTCGTTGCCGACGGCCACCCGGTGCTCGTTGACCCCGTGCTCGAACCCCCAGAGCCAGTCCGGCCGTGCGCCGATCATGGCCGGCGCACCCGCGTCGGGGATCGTGAGGTACTGGGTGCGCAACGTCGGGCCAGCTGATCGGGGCCGGTGCGTCTCGATCAGCTGTGGCTCCCGGGGCGGGCGGTCGGAGCTCTTGGCGAACAACGTGCGATCGGGCTGGAAGGCGCACAGCGAATCGCACATGGCGTCGCACGGTACCGGCCTACGATCGACTGGATCGCGCGGATCGACCGGATCCCACGATCGCTGGATCGCTCGACCATCGGATGACGGAGGTGCACCGCCATGCTGCTCGACGGGTTCAACCACGTGGCCACGCTCACCAACGACAGCGAGCGACTGCACGCGTTCTACGTCGAGGTCTTCGAGGCCACGGTCATCACCGACATCCCGGGACCTCCCGACAGTGCAGGCGTGCGGCTGTCGATCATCGAGATCGGTCCGCACGCCGAGCTCAACGTGTTCCAGGTCGACGGCAGCTCGGAGGCCGACCGCCAGGTGCCCATGTTCGGCCGCGGTCGGCTCGACCACATGGCCGTGCAGGCCGCCTCGCTCGAGGCCTTCGACATCATCCGGGCGCGCCTGAGGGCCTGCGGCGCGGCCGATGACTTCGTCTCCGACTTCGGCCCGGTGCTGAGCATCTTCTTCCGCGATCCCGATGGTCTCGAGTGCGAGGTGTGCGTCGCCAACCCCGACCACGAGCCCGGCGTCTTCCATCCGCCCGGCACCCGCGCCGCCCGCTATCCCGCAGCCTGACCCGGGTCAAGACCCGTTCGGCCGCCAGGGCGGCGGCGGCGGTCCGGGAGGCCGGGGAGGTCCGGGCGGCGGCGGGTCCGACGTCGACGTCCACATCGGAGCGGCCGGGGCCCAACCCGGTGGTGGGCCGGCCGCGATCGCGGCCGACTGGGCCCACGGAGCTCGCTCGGTGCGGCGGCGGCGCACGGTCACGACGATCGATGAGATCGTGAGCGCCGCGGCCGAGGCGAGGAACACGAAGCCGGAGGCGAGGCCGAGGACGAGGTTGGAGGCCTGCCCGTCGAGGAGGCCCCGGGTGACGATGGCCTCGCCCTGCACCCGCCCGATCTGCACCTGGTACCGGCCGGACTCGGTGATGTCGAACTCCACCACCCCCGTGTACATGTGGCCGCTCTGGTTGATCGTCTCGTTGCTGCCCATGAACCTCGTCGCGACGACGGCTCCGTTGGGTCCGGTGACGGTGACGTCTCCAGGCCGCAGCCTCGGGAGCTGGTTCTCGGTGAACGTGATGCCGCCTCCGCCGGTCGAGGTGCCCGTCCGCTCGAAGACCCCGTAGCGGCCGGGCGAGAAGCTGCGCTCGGTGAGACCGGGCGTTGCCTGCGGCGTCTCGGTGACCGCGCCGACCACGGAGGAGATCACCCGGACCCAGGCGAACGCGGCAACGGCGAACGAGAGCGCGACGCCGATCGCCAGGATGCGCCGTGGCCAGCCGAACCTCCGGACCCCCGCCACCGGTCGGCTCGGCGACGCGGTCGTTGCGGCCGCCCGCATGATGTCGGATCGGTCGTCAGCCATCCCGCCTCCATCGGCAGTCGCCGCGGTCGACCTGAGTCGCCCGAGCGGACCCGTCCGGGTGCACGCGACTGCCTCAGCTGGGCTCGGTCACGAAGTCGATCAGCTGCTCGACCGCGCCCACGAGCGGCGGCTCGAGATCGGCGTAGCTGCCAACGGAGCCGAGCAGCTTCTTCCAGAACGCCCGTGGGTCGCTGACCCCGATGCGCCGGCACACCCCGTCCTTCCAGTTCTCGCCCTTCGGCACGTCGGGCCAAGCCCGCAGGCCGATGACCGACGGCTTCACCGCGGCCCACACGTCGACATAGGGATGGCCCGTGATCAGCACGTCGGGATGGTCGATCTCGCGGGCCAACCGGGTTTCCTTCGAGTGGTCGACCAGGTGGTCGAGCAGCACTCCGAGCCGTCGCCCGGGCCGGGGACCGAACGTCCGCACGAGCTCGCCCAAGTGGTCGGCGCCGTCGAGCATCTCGACGACGACGCCTTCGATCCGCAGGTCGTCCCCCCACACCTTCTCGACCAACTCGGCGTCGTGCAGCCCCTCCACCAGGATTCGGCTGGCCCGGGCCACCCGGGCCGCGGCGCCGGTGACGGCCACCGAGCCCGACGCGGTGCGCCCGACCGAGGCGGTGCCCTTGGCCGTGGGCGGGACGAGGGTCACCTGCGCCCGGTCGACCGTGAAGCCACCGTCGCGGAGGCGCACCTGGCGATCGCGGCCGTTGGGGTCGCGCAGGGTCACGATGCCTTTGGCCAGCGAGACCACGACGCCCCGCAGACCGCTGCCGCGCTGCTCGACGGCCAGGCCGGGGACGGCCTCGACCTTCGGGTACACGGGCTTGCGGGCGTTGCTGTCGAGATCGATCGGCCCGCCGAGGATCCCCTTGGAGTAGAAGCCGCCCGCCGGTTCGTCGTCACGCATAGGGTCGCGGAGCGTACCGATCGGCCGCGGGGCCGCGGTGGGATCGTTCCTCGGGCTCGACTCAGCCGCCGACGAGCGAGCGGATCTTCTCGGGCGTGGCCGGGCCGTCGTAGGACTTCTCGCCGTCGCGCAGGCCGACGCAGCGGGTGGCGCTCGGCCTGAGGTCCATCTGGTGGGTGGAGCAGAGGACCGCGGCGCCCTGCTCGGCCACGTCGGCCAGCACCTCGACCAGCGTCTCCTGGCCGGGCGTGTCGAGGCCGACGAACGGCTCGTCGATCAGCAGCAGGCTGAACGGCCGGATGAGGCCGAGGATCAGCGCGGTCTTCTGCTTGAGGCCGCGGCTGAAACGCGACGGGAGGTCGTCGGCCCGGTCGCTCGAGGTTGAACATCTCGAGGAGGTCGTCGCCGTACTCCTCCCACTCCTGGGTGTGGTGCAGGCGGGCGATGTACTCGATGTGCTCGTTCACAGGCTGAGGTCGTCGTAGAGCACGGGAGCGTCGGGCAGGTATGAGGTGGCGGCTCGGGCCTGCAGCGAGCCGAGCGGCTCGCCGAGCACCCAGGCGGCGCCGTTGCTGGGCTCGATCAGCCCGGCGGTCAGGCCGAGGAACGTGGACTTCCCGGCGCCGTTCGGCCCGACCAGCATGACCAGCTCGCCCGGATGGACCTCGAGGTCGAGCGAGCGCAGGCCCATGCCGTCGCCGTAGTCCTTGCCCAGCTTCGACGTCACCAGCGAGGCGGCCCGGGGGACGTCGGCGGCGTCGATCGGTGGCTCGAGCTCCTCGACCTCCTCTTCGGGATCGTCGATCTCGTCCTCGTCGGGTTCGTCGTTGTCTGGCGCGTCGGTCACAGGTGACTCGGTTTCCGGTAGCGGAGGTACATGCCGGCTCCGAAGATCAAGATGAGTGGGTAGAACACCAGCGTTGCTGACCTTGGCCTGGTTGATGAGCGTCCGGGTTGCGGCCGGCGGCCAGCAGCGGCATGAGGCTGGCGACGGCGATGGCCGGCGGGGCCACCAGCCGGGCGGCAGCACGAAGCCCAGCAGGTCGGGCCCGAGCGCCATGAGGTTGCGCCACGTTGGGGCTGCCCATGGACGTGCTCACCGCGGCGGCGATGGTGGCGCACACGGCGACGGTGAGGATCATGGGCACGGCCAGCTGCCCGACGACCTTGCCGGGCGACGAGGACCAGCGCCGACGCCGCGGTGATCGCCGCAGACGAGGACCATGGTGATGATGGCGGCCGGCAGGTGCAGGATCAGCAGGCGACCGCTGTCGTCCGGGGTAGCTCTCCCACCGGGTGGGGTGGTCGATCTCCTGGGCGATGGGCTCGACCGCGTCGTAGGCGGCGAGGTAGAGCGCCAGCCCGGCCACGATGAACATGGCCGTGGCGCCGCGCCACATGGCGCCCAGCGACAGGCCGGCGACGATGGCCAGGGCCAGCATGCGCAGCAGCCGCGGCATCGGGAAGCGCAGGTAGCTGTGCCAGTCGCGGCGCCAGATCGGCGGGCAGCGCGACCGCCCCGCCCGAGGCGGATCCACGGGCCGGTTGCGGGGCTTCTCCTGGGAGAGCTGGCGGCGCAGCAGCACCACCGTGCGGATGTCCTGCAGCGTGACGGCGAAGCGGAGCTGGGCACGAGGCCGGCTCGGCGGCGGGCCGCTTCGATCGAGAGGTTGCCGATGCCGTGCAGCCCGACCACCGCGACGACGATCACGAGGGCGACGCCGACGAGGTCGACGGGGTGAACCTCGATGCTCCAGAAGGCCAGCCCGGCCGAGCCAGGTGAGCGGCGAGGTGTTGACCTTGGCCAGGACGTCGGCCACCGACCAGGCGATGATCAGCGACGCGCGATGCCGTTGGCGAGCCACCAGCCGATGCGCCGACCGGAGGCGATCATGGCGGAGCCCACGGCGAGGGCGGCGATCAGCGCGCCGGTGGCGGCGCAGAGGCGATCGGGGCCACGATGTTGCCGGGGAGCTGGCGACCGGCGAGCATGCCGGCCAGCGCGCCCGACCACGGGCCGGAGAAGGCCATGAAGCGGAGCTGCTTGATGGCCGGTCCCCGCACCACCGTCTCGCGGGGCACCGGGGCCAGCAGCTCGTGCTGCACCAGCGGCGGCCTCGAGGGTGAGCGGGCCGCCGCGGCCGCCGGAACGCAGCCCGAAGGCCACGGCCACGGCGATCAGCAGCCCGAGCGCCGCCGGGCCCTGGTCGACGAGCTTGTCGAGGCTGGCCTGGGAGAGCTTCTCGTCGGGCAGCTTCCCGGCCGCGAAGATCACCGCGATCGCACCGACGAGGGCGGTGACGTAGACGCGGTAGAGCGCATCGATCCAGTGGATGTTCTGGATGCGGTTGTGACGCCGGGCCTGGCGCAGGTCGTGCAGGGCGCCGGTGGTGGCCTCGGTGTCGACGTTCATCGTCCGGGGAATCTACCGGTCCCACCCTCAAGGCTGGAATCGGCCCGTCGTCGAGGTCTCGGTCGAGGCCGGCGGATCGGGCTGCGCACCGGGTCACGTAGCCTGCCCGCGTGATCCTCGTCGACCTCGACCGCGTGTCGGCCAGCCGCCCCGGCAAGCCGCTGTTCGCCGACCTGTCGGTCACGGTCTCGACCGGCGATCGCCTCGGGATCGTCGGCCTCAACGGCATGCGGCAAGTCCACCCTGCTGCGGGTGCTCACGGGCGTCGGTGAGCCCGAGGCCGGCACGGTGCGGCGGGGGCGGGGCGTGCGCATCGCCATGCTCGACCAGACCCCGACGCTGCCCGACGGCACCGTGCTCGACGCGGTCACGGGGCACGGCGGGGGCACGGCGCCACCGAGAGCTGGGAGGCGGCGGCGGTGCTCGACCGGCTCGGGCATGGGTGCGCTGCTCGACGCCGACATCGTCGACCCTGTCGGGCGGCCAGGCCAAGCGGGTGGCGCTGGCCCGGACGCTGGTGCGTCAAGCGGCGAGTGCGACCTGCTGGTGCTCGACGAGCCGACGAACCACCTCGACATCGACGGGATCGCCTGGCTCGAGGACCGGCTGGCCGCGTTCCGGGGCGGGCTGGTCCTCGTCACCCACGACCGCCACCTGCTCGACCGGGTCACGACCCGGATCCTGGAGCTCGACCGGGGCACCGGCTACGTCCACGAGGGTGGCTACGGCTCGTACCTCGAGGGCCGGGCCCAGCGCGAGGAGCAGGCCGCCGGGGCCGAGGCGACCCGCCGCAACCTGGCCCGCAAGGAGCTGGCCTGGCTGCGCCGAGGTGCTCCGGCCCGCACCCGCAAGCCCAAGGCCCGCATCGAGACGGCCACCGCCATCGTCGAGGGCCGGGCCGAGGCTGCCGCCCGCGACGGCATCCCCGATCTGCACCTCGGCACCCCCCGACTGGGCGACCAGGTGGTCGAGCTCCACGACGTCGGGCACTCGCTACATCGAGGACGGCCCGGCCCTTTTCGAGCACGTCGAGCTGCTGCTCGACAACCGGGAGCGGCTGGGGATCGTCGGCCCCAACGGCACCGGCAAGTCGACGCTGCTCGAGATCGTCGCCGGGCGGCTCGCGCCGAGGGCCGGTCGGGTGGTGACCGGGTCGACCGTGCGTCTCGGCTACTACGACCAGCTCGGTGTCGAGCTCGACCTGACCCAGCGGGTCCGCGACGCGGTCACCGGCGGCACCCGTGAACCCGACTGGCGCGACGCCGCCCTGCTCGAGCAGTTCTGGTTCTCGACCGACGCGCAGTTCGCACCGATCGGGCTGCTGTCGGGCGGCGAGCGGCGGCGGCTGCAGCTGCTGCTCACGCTGGCTGCGCAACCCAACGTCCTGCTGCTCGACGAGCCCACCAACGACCTCGACATCGACACGCTGCGGGTGCTGGAGGACTTCCTCGACGACTGGCCCGGCGCGCTGCGTGGTGGTCAGCCACGACCGTGCGTTCCTCGAGCGCACGGTGACCGATGTCGTCGTGTTCGACGGCACGGGGCGGGTGGCCCGCCGGCCCGGCGGCTACGCCGCATGGGAGGATGAGCGGCGGGCCCAGCGCCAGGGTGGCCGGTCCCGATCGGGACCCGCGAGAGGGGGATCCGCGGGGTCGAGATCGCGGTCCGCTCGTGCCGGTTCGGCCGGTCGATCGGCGGCGTCTCCGTCGTCCGGACCGTCGTCGACCGTGTCGTCGGCTCCGTCCCCGGCAGCATCGAGGACGACAGGGTCGGTCCGGTCGACGAGCACGCTGCATCACCTGATCAAGCAGGTCGACAAGGAGCTGGCCACCCTCGCCCGGCGCCACACCGTGCTCGAGAGCCAGGTGGAGCAGGCGGCCGGCGACCACGCCGAGCTGGCCCGGATCGGCACCGAGATGGCCGAGGTGGCGGCGGCGGTGGCCGATGCCGAAGAGCGGTGGCTCGCGCTGTCCGAGGAGGCCGAGGCTGCCCGGTCCGCACGCTGATCCTCCGGTACGCTCCGTGGTCGTTCATGGGGCATCCGTGGAAGAGCCGCCCGCGGGGTGGCGGTGGAGGGATCCGTTGGCCAACGTGACGGTGGGTGCGAACCCGGCCGAGGTCGAGGCCCCGCTCGACGACGGCACGGCGCGCGCCTGGTGGCGTCCGGCGTGCATCTACCTCGGCGTGGCGGCGGTCGTCTGGTTCGTCGTCTTCCTCGCCGCCCGGTTCCTGCCACGCGACTACCTCTTCCCGCGGCCCCGCACCTATCCCGGTGGCCCTCTGGCCGAGATGTGGATGCGCTGGGACGCCAACTGGTACCGCGAGATCATCCGCCACGGCTACCGCTACTACCCCGGGGTCCAGTCCTCGGTGGCGTACTTCCCCGCCTACCCGTTGGCGGTGGCCTCGATCGTCTGGGCCTTCCCGGGCGTGCCGGCGGCGGCCATCACCGTCACGGTGCTCAGCGGACTCGGTGCCGCTGTGCTCTTCCACCGGTGGTGCTGCCAGAGGATGAGCCCGGCCGCGGCGACGACCGCTCTGCTGGTGCTGCTCGTGTACCCCTACGCCTGGTACCTCTACGGCGCGGTGTACTCCGACGCGTTCTTCCTGATGCTGGTGCTGGCCGCCTTCACGCTGGTCGAGCGGCAGCGCTACTGGACGGCCGGGCTCGTCGGGCTGGTCGTCACCGCCTCCCGTCCCACCGGCATCGCAGTGGCGATCGGACTGGTGCTGGTGGTGCTCGAGCAGGCCAACCAGACCCAGCAGGATCGGGTGCCAGCGGCAGTCGGAGACGCTGCCGGTTTCGGGGCCGGGGTCGGGGTCGGGGTTCGAGCCGGTGCCGACGGGTTCTCGGCGGACGAAGTTCGACAGCCGAAGCCCGGGTTCCTGCGCGAGCTCCGGCGACGATTCGACCTTCGGGCCTTCCCCCGTCCCGCCGCGCCGGTGCTGCTGAGCTTCGCCGGGCTGGCCGGCTGGTGCGCCTATCTCTACTACCGCTTCGGCGACCCGCTGCTGTTCGTCGATGCCGAGGGCGCGTGGCACCAGGGCGCCGGGCCCCGCACCTGGTTCAAGGTCGAGTTCTTCACGAAGATCCATCAGGTCCCGCACTCGATATTCGCCGACAGCCTGATGCTGCACGCCTTCCTCGGGGTGGCGGTGATCCTGGTGGTGCCGCTGGTCGCCCGCCGCTTCGGGTGGGGCTACGCCGGCTACGTGTTGGTGGTCATGGGGATTCCGCTGCTCGGCACCAAGGACTTCATGAGCTGCGGTCGCTACCTGCTGGCCGCGTTCCCGGTGTTCGCCGCCGTCGGCCTCGAGCTGGCCGGACCCGGCCGCCGGTGGCCGCGGCGGATCTGGTTCTTCGTGTCGGCGTCGATCCTGACGCTGATGTGCTGTTGGTGGGCGATGGGGAAGTACATCTCCTGAGCGCCTCGGAGTGCTCTGAAGGACGGATCTGACGAGAGACGTCAGCCCGATCCTTCAGAGTGGGAGCTCGCGGCCAGAACGGGGATCGTGGCTCACCGGAGGTCGCTCGCTACCCTGTCGGCATGGCCCTGGGCACCGAAGCACCTGACACCGACACCAGCAGCGACACCGAGGTGGCGACCGACACCGAGGGCGAGAAGGAGCCCGTGTTCGCGATCACCGAGGCCGCGCTGGCCAAGGTCACCGAGATCCGATCGGCCGAGGACGATCCCGAGACGCTCTGCCTCTGGATCGAGGTCACCGGTGCCAACGGGGTCGACTACACCTACGACCTGTCCTTCGAGGCCATCGCCGACCTCGAGCCCACCGATCACCGGGAGCCGATCGGCGACCTGATCGTCGCCATCCCGGCCGCCAGCGTCGACCAGCTTCGCGGCGCCACCCTCGACCTCCCGGCGGCCGCCGGCCAGGGCGGGCTCGTCCTGCGCAACCCGAACCGGCCCAACCCGCTGGCCGGCGTCGACCTCGAGCTCACGGGCGACCTGGCCGAGAAGATCACCCAGCTCCTCGATCAGTCGATCAACCCGTCGCTGGCCTCCCACGGCGGCTTCGCCAGCCTGGTCGGCGTCGACGGCACCCGGGTCTTCCTGAAGATGGGGGGCGGCTGCCAGGGCTGCTCGATGAGCGCAGCCACCCTCGTCGAAGGCATCCAGGTGGCCATCAAGGAAGCACTGCCCGAGGTCACCGAGATCATCGACGCCACCGACCACAGCGCCGGCGAGAACCCCTTCTACACCTGACCCGCCCGACCTGGCTCGCTCGTGACCGACGGCGACGAGCGGTACGGGCTCGGTACTAGGCCCGAACCTCTTCGAGTCCGGCCGGGTAGGCGCCGGTCGCGGTCTTCCACGCCTCGGCTGCGCCCCGCTGCGCCACCAGCCGGGCCACCGCCAAGGCAGCCCCCGAGGCCAGCGCCCAGGTGAGGGCGGCCGGCCAGCTCGTCCCCGGGGCTGCCGGGTTGCCGGGGGGCTCGTCGCCGTCGACGGTGGTCCACACCTTCACCAGCAGCCATCGGGTTGCTGCGCCGGCGGCCAACCCGGAGACCAGCCCCACACCTCGCCACACCTGTCGTTGATCCATGGCTGGTACCTTCCCCTATCGAGCCGAAGCGATGCAGCTACCAGCGCTGGCGCGCCTCCTCGGCGAAGCCCAGCAGGTCGTCGAAGTCGATCCGCACGCCGTCGTCGGTCACGAGGTGGCCCGACCAGGTCCCGAACACCTGGTGGACCTGGCTGCCGAGGTCCGCGTCGCCGACGTCGGTGTGCTTGTCGAAGCGCGGCGCCAGCACCGCGTCGAGCTGGCCCCCGGGGTCGGTGACCCGCCACGGCTGCAACGGATCGTCCCAGTCGTAGGCCCAGTCGAGCTCCCGCCCCAGCTTGGTGAGACGACCGTCGATGATGAGACCGTTCTCGGTGAAGCCGGTGCCCCCGGTCCACTTGGCGCCGACCTGCAGCCCGATCACGTGGTCGTCGCTGCGGCCGGCGCCGCCGCCCCAGTTCCAGGTGATCTCATGCGGCCACCGGCCCCGGCCGACGTCGAGCACACCCCACGCATCCCCGTCTGCACCGCCCACGGCCCAGCGGCGATCGCCGACCACCAGCTCGCCGACGGCAGGCCGGGCCCAGTGCTTCGAGGTGAAGTTGAACTCGTCGTCGCTCCACGGGATCACCACGTTGAGCGACTCGTGCCCCGACGGCATCCGGACCGTCAGGTCGAACCGCCCGAGGCGACCGTCGGCCTCGGTCCAGGTCGACCGGAGGTGGGTGGTGCCGTCGGCATCGTCGGTGATCGCCAGCGAGAGCCCGTCACGGTCGACCCGCAGGGGCGCGGTCGCGGGGCGCTCGGGCAGCGCGATGGCGCCGGGCTCGGCAATGATCCCGAGGCCGCCGGACTCGCCGCTGACCAGGTCGGCCCAATAGACGTCGGCCAGCCCGATGTGGTCGATGTCGGAGTACACGCACGACACGACAACGTCCGGGGCCAGCACGGCCCAGTAGTCCCACCGCTTGTTCCGACCCCAGTGGCCGTCGAGGTTGGCGCGGTGGAGCGGCCGGCGCGACCACCCGCGCCTCGGGGGCGAGGGTCGATCCGTCCGAGGTGCACAGGTCGACCGGCTCGGTGAGCTCGGGTTCATGGGTCACGCCGCGTGTCTACACCCGCGACGCCGGACGGGGGGCGAGGCGCCGACACGTCGGGCGGGGTCAGCCCTCGTGGGGGATGTGGTCGCCGGCCAGCAGGCTCAGCGCTGACGCCATGATGCCGTCGCGGTCGAGGCCGAGCTCGGCGAGGATGGCGTCGGGCTTGGCGTGGGGCAGGTACGCGATGGGTGTGCCCAGCACGCGCACCCGTGGCTCGTGGTCGCCCAGCGTGTGCTCGGCCAGCTGGTCGCCGATGGCGCTGCCGACCCCGCCCTCACGGACACCGTCCTCGACGGTGAGCACGCACGGGTGGGTGGCGGCATCGGCCAGCATCTCGGGATCGAGCGGCTTGACCACCCGGGCATCCCACAGCGTCACGGAGACGCCGTCGGCGATGAGCCGGTCGGCCACCGCCTCGCAGGCGTCGAGCATCTTGCCGACGGCGATGATGCACAGGTCGTGGCCCTTGCGCATCTGCCGGGCGTGCAGTCCGTGGCCGATGTCCTCGGGTGCTTCCTGGCGGGCCGCGGTCTTGGGCCACCGGATGGTGACCGGGCCGTCGGTGAGTTCCATGGCGTCGTGCAGGTTCTGCTGCAGCTCCTGGTAGGACGACGGCGCGAACACCGTCATGCCGGGCACCTTGGTGAGCAGCATCATGTCGAGCACGCCGTGGTGGGACGGGCCGTCGTCGCCGGTGACGCCGGCGCGGTCGAGGCAGAAGATCACGGGCTGGCGGTGCAGGCCGACATCGAGATTGACCTGGTCGAACGCCCGGGTGAGGAACGTCGAGTACACGGCGACGACCGGGCGCAGGCCGCCCATGGCCATGCCGGCCGCCGCGGTGACCGCGTGCTGCTCGGCGATGCCGACGTCGAAGCAGCGGTCGGGGAACCGCTCGGCGAAGGGCAGCAGGCCGGTGGAGTCGGGCATCGCCGCGGTGATGGCCACCAGCTCGGGGTGCACCTCGGCCTCCTTGATCAGGGCCTCGGTGAACGCTGCGGTGTAGCTGCCCGGCTTGGGCATGCCGATGTCGTGCAGCCGCTTGATCGGGTCGTTCTCGGCGGGGCCGTAGCCCCGGCCCTTCTGGGTCAGCACGTGGACGACCTGGGGCCCACCGATCTGGGCTGCGTTGCGGAAGGCCTCCTCGAGGGCGGCCACGTCATGGCCGTCGAAGGGGCCGGTGTAGCGCACGCCCAGCGTCTCGAAGAAGGCGGTCGGCTCCCACAGCTCGCGGATGGCGGCCTTGGTGGCCTCGAGCCCGCGCTCGAGCCGGTCGCCGAGCACCGGTACTTCCTGCAGCAGCTTCTCGAGGCGGGCCTGGCGGCGCATGTAGACCGGGTTGTTGCGGATGCGGGCCAGGCTGTCGCCGAGCCGGCTGACGGTCGGGGCGTAGGAGCGCCCGTTGTCGTTGAGCACGATGATGCAGTCGCGCCCGCTGTGGCCGAGGTTGTTCAGGCCCTCGTAGGCCATGCCGCCGGTCAGCGAACCGTCGCCGATGACCGCGACGACCCGGCGACCGGTGCCGACCTCGCTCTGCTCCGCGGTGGCGAGCCCGTAGGCGTAGCTGAGCACCGTCGACGCGTGGCTGTTCTCGATCCAGTCGTGCTCGCTCTCCTCGCGGCTCGGATAGCCGGAGAGCCCGCCAGCCCTGCGCAGCGTGGCGAAGTCGTCACGGCGGCCGGTGACGATCTTGTGGACGTAGGCCTGGTGGCCGGTGTCCCACAGGATGATGTCGTCAGGGCGAGTCGAACACGCGGTGCAGGGCCAGCGTCAGCTCGACCACCCCGAGGTTCGAGCCGAGGTGGCCGCTGCCTGCCTCGGCGATCGAGTCGACGATGAACTGGCGGATCTCGATGGCCAGGGTGTCGAGCTCCTCGTAGGTCAGCGCCTTGAGGTCGGCCGGTGAGTTGATGCGCTCGAGGATCACTGTCCCGACCGTACCGCAGCCTGGTCTGCATCCTGGGAGCGTGGGCCAGGCCGACGCCCCCGCATTGTCCGGCGAGGCCACGGAGGCGGGTGAGCCGGTCACCAGGCGGGCGAGGAGATACCCGGCCCCGAGCACGGCGGCACCGCCGACGCGCGTCGAGCAGGAAGTGGTTGGCGGTGACGACGATGGCGAAGACGGTGGCCACCGGGTAGAGCCCGATCAGGACCTTGGCCCACCGGTGCCGCAGCCGGGGGATCAGCGCCAGCGCGCACCACAGCGACCACGCCACGTGCAGGCTGGGCATCGCTGCGTACTGGTTGGAGATCGACTTCACGGTGCCCGAGTCGAACGACCAGAGCCCGCCGTAGCGGTCGATCGTGTCGACGAACCCGCGGTCCGATGCGGCACCCGCCGCCGAAGACGCAGTCGCAGAGCAGCCGCGGCGGCATCAGCGGGAAGAGGCTGAACCCGAGCAGCGCCAGTCCGGTGGTGAAGGCCAGCGTGTTGCGCCACAGCCGGTAGCGCCGCGGGCCAGCGGCGGAACAGCAGGACGAGCACCGCGATCGGCACGATGAAGTGCAGCGTCCCGTAGTAGATGTTCCAGAGCCGCAGGAACCACGGCCACCCGAGGAACCAGCTCTGCACGTCCTGCTCGTGGAAGACGCCGAGCCACTGCTCGACCCGGATGACCCGCTCGGCGTTGTGCAGGGCATGGGTGGTGCTGCCCCCGCCGGCCGAGCCGAACAGGTTCCGGGTGCCGGAGTAGAGCAGCGTAGAACACCCCGACGTAGAGCAGCTCGCGCCACCAGCGCAGCCCGTGCCGGGCGCCGTCCCCGGTCGTGCCCTGGACGGTGCCCCGGTTCGGGTCTCGGGTGCGGCGCTGCACGCCGCCGAGTGTAGGGAAGGTCCGCCGGGGCGCCTCGTCAGCCGGGTGCGGGTGACCGGTGTCCGGAGCTCACGCCGGGGCGCGCTGCGGTCGGTCGCCGGCGGTCTCGGTGAGGAAGCCGGACAGCGCCTCCCACCAGGCGGCGGGCGACTCGAACTGCGGGCTGTGGCCACCGTCGGGGATGACGGCCAGTCGGGCCCCGGCGATGGTCGCGGCCATGCGACGGCTGTCGTCGAGGAACGGCGCGTCCTGCTCGCCGACGATCACCAACGTGGGCACGGACAGCGACGCCAGCGCATCGAGGCGGTCGATGGCCTGGGAGATGCCGACGAGCATCGCCGCGAACATCGCGGGCGAGCTGGCCCGGAGGTTGCGATCGCCCCTCTCGGCGTACCCCGGGTCCTCGGCCACCTTGCGTCGGTAGGCCTCGGTCGTGAGCGGTCCGTCGTCGGTGGCGGCCATGACGTCGGCCACCACGTCGATGCCCTGCTGGCGCGGCCACGGTCACGCCCAGCTCGATCAGGTCGGGGTCGACGTGCAGCGGGCCGTGCGACGTGTCCATCAGCACCAGCGCGTCGAGCCGACCGGGCGCGGACAGCGCGACGACCTGCGCGATCATCCCGCCCATGGAGTGGCCCAGCAGGGTGAAGCGGTCGAAGCCCAGGGCGTCGGCCAAGGCGAGCACGTCGCCGGCGAAGGCCTCGAACGAGTAGTCGTCCTCGGTGATCGGATGGCTGCTGCCCCCGTGGCCCCGGAGGTCGGGCGCCACGACGTGCCAGCCGGCGTCGGCCAGCGGCTCGAGGAAGTCGGCGAAGTCGGTGGCGGCGCCGGTGATGCCGTGGACGAGCAGCAGCGGCCGGCCTCCCGCTCCCACCTCGCAGATGGCGAGCTCGACCGGGCCGACCTCGATCGAGCGCTCCTTGATGGTCATCGGTTCCCCCTGGTCGTGTGGCCACCGACCGCGGACCTCGACGGGCGGGCGGAGCGGACGCCGCCGACCCTATCCGGTGCCCACCGAGCGCGACCGACCGCGTTCGACCTCGGTCAGGTCGGGAGGTCAGCCAGGAAGGCCACCACGGCGGCGTTGACGTCGTCGGGATGGGTGAGGTTGGCGGCGTGGGTGCCGCCTTCGATGGTGACCACGCCGTCGCAGCCCGACAGCCCCTCGGCCAGGCGATCGGCCTTGTCCATCCCGATGGCGGCGTCGGCGGTGCCGTGCACGACGAGTGCCGGCGCGGTGATCTCGCCCAGCCGGTCCCAGATCGAGTCACGCGTCAGCAGGGTCGTGCCGGGCTGGCGCAGCGCGGCCTGCGGGCGGCTCAGCCAGCGCTCGGTCCAGGTGGCGTCGAGCTCGGGCTGGCCCAGGATGATCGACGCCGTCGTGGTGGTGAGGTCGATCGTCGGACCGGTCGTGACCCACTCGTCGATCATGCCCTCGTAGAGCGGGACGACCTCGGGGTCCTCGGTGCCGGCCTGGGTGTCGAGCAGGATCAGGCCCCGCACCCGATCGGGAGCCATGAGCGCCACCCGGAGGGACACGAAGCCGCCCTGGGACATGCCGCCGATCACCGCCCGCTGGATGCCGAGGTGGTCGAGCAGGCCCGAGGCAGTCCGATGCGGAGTCCCAGTAGGTGAACGGTTCGCCGTCGTACTCGGTGTCACCGAACCCGCGCTCGTCCCAGGTGATCACCCGGTGGTTCGCGACGAGGGCCGCGACCTGTGGGTCGAACATGCTCCGGTCCATCAGGAACCCGTGGGCCAGTACGACCGGCGGGCCGTCCCCCCCGGTGTCGTCGTACGCGATCTGTGCGCCGTTCACCCTGGCTGTGGCCATGGTCGACCTCCCCGTCGGGTCGCGGAACGCCCCAGCCCCCCGGCTGGTGTCGCCCTCGACCGCACGAGCGTAGGCGCCGCGGGGCGGTTCGTGCCGAGGGACGGGCCCCTCGGGGCGTCGGGGGTCAGGCCGCCTCGGGTCGGTCGTCCGCGGCTGAGTCGTCGGTCCGGTCCTCGGCCACGCAGGGATCGAGGCAGGACACCGCCAGGGGCTGGCTGACCGTGCGCACCGGCTCGGCGGTGCGGATGGTGGCGAAGGCGATGACGGAGCCGACCACGCAGAGGCCGGCGGCGATCCGCAGCGCGGTGGCGAACCCGGGGCCGAACCCCACGCCGTCCTCGGCCACGGTGATGCCGGCCAGACCGGGGACGCAGCGCGATGGCCAGCAGGCCGGCCAGACGGGCCACCGCGTTGTTCACGCCCGAGGCGACGCCGGCCTGGTGTTGGCTCACCGCTGCCAGCACGGTGGCGGTCAGGGGCGCGACCAGCAGCGTGACCCCGACCCCGAACACGATGGCCCCGGGCAGCACGGAGGTGACGTAGCTGCGGCCCGGCTCGATGCGGGTGTAGAGCAGCAGCCCGAACGCGACGACGAGCGAGCCGAACGTCATCGGGAGCGCGGGGCCCGATGCGCTGGGCCAGCGCGCCCGACCGGGCCGAGAAGAGGGCGGCGAGCACCGTGACCGGCAGAAGGGCGGCGCCGGCCTCGAGCGCCGAGTAGCCGAGACCGGTCTGTAGCTGCACCGTGACCAGGAACGACGTGAGCCCAGCCCGGCGTACACCGTCAGGGTCACGAGGTTGGCTCCGCTGAACTGCCTCGAGCGGAACAAGGAGAGCGGCAGCAGCGGGTGCGGCCGTCGTGACTCGACGACGAGGAACCCGACGAACGCCGACCACGCCGGTGATGAGCGCGATGGTCGGCGCCGGGGCCGCCACCGAGCTCGATGAGGCCGTAGGTCGACGCGCCGAGGCGCGACGGTGATCAGCGCCGCGCCCCGCAGGTCGGGGCTCGGCGCCGTCGCCGCCCTCGGAGGTCTCGGGGACGTGGCGCAGCGCGATGACCACCGTGGCCGCGGCGATGGGCAGGTTGATGAAGAACACCGGCCGCCACGAGAAGTGTCGACGAGCCAGCCGCCCACGAACGGCCCGACCGCGCCCGCCGCGGCACCGAGCCCGGACCAGGCGCCGACCGCGCGGGACCGGTCGTCGGGGTGGAACGAGGCCGAGATGATGGCCAGGCTGCTCGGCACGAGCAGCGCGCCAGCCGCTCCCTGCAACGCCCGCGCCGCGATCAGCACCTGGATCGTCGGGGCCAGACCGCAGAGCAGCGAGGCCCCGCTGAAGCCGATGAGGCCGATCACGAACACCCGCCGTCGGCCGTAGAGGTCGCCCAGCGAGCCGCCCAGCAGGAGCATCGAGGTCAGCGTCACCAGATAGGCGTCGAGGGTCCACTGCAGGTCCGGCCAGGCCACCACCGAGGTCGTCGCTGATGTGGGGGAGCGCGACGTTGACCACCGTCGTGTCGAGGAAGGCGATCCCCGAGCCGGCGACGGTGGCCGCGATCAGCCACCGTCCCGCGGTGCGTGCCGTAGCGGATGTCGGGATCAGCGGCGCTCGGCATCGGTCACTCGACCCGGAGGACGGCCTTGCCCTCGACCCGACGGGCCAGCAGTTCGTCGATCGCGGTGGCGGCCTCGGTCCACGGCAGCTCCAGATCGATCTGCGGATCGAGGTTGCCGTCGCACATGAGCACCGCGAGGGCGCCCAGATCCGGGGTGGCCGAGTCGAGCCGATCGAGCTCTTCGAAGATGAGGAACGCCTGCAACCGGGCGCCGTGGCTGGGATAGAGGTGGCCCACGTCGAAGGTGGTGGTGTCGCCCGACGAGTTGCCGTAGGTGACGACGATGCCCTGCGGGGCGACCAGCTCGAGCGCTCGGGCCAGGGACTCCCCGCCGACGGACTCGAGGATGATGTCGAACGTCGCCGTCGTCGGGCATGCCGACCGAGACGTCGGCCGCGCCCAGCTCGCGCAGGCCGCCGGACCGCTCGGGTCGGCCCACCACCGCGGTCACCTCCGCGCCCCAGTGCGAGGCCAGCTGGATGGCGAAGCGGCCGACGCCACCCGACCCTCCGGTGACGAGCACCCGGCGGCCCTCGATGACGTCGGCCTGTTGGAGCGTGCGGTAGGCGGTCAGGCCCGCGACCGGCAGGGTGGCGGCGGCCGTGAAGGCCAGTCCGTCGGGAATGGTGGCCAACGAGCGGGTCGGCACGGCCACCTGCTCGGCCCACGCTCCTTCGCGGCGCAGACCGACCACCCGGCGCCCGACCGCCGGGCCGGTGCCGTCCGCGGCTCCGACCACCACGGTTCCGGCCAGGTCCCACCCGGGTCGCCAGCCCGGCGGGGCAGCGGCCAGGCGCCGGACCTCGCCTCGGTTGAGCGAGACGGCCGAGACCTCGACGACGACCTGGTCGGGGGCAGGATCGGGGGCGGCCACGTCGACGAGGTCGACCCCGCCGGGCCGGTCGGGTGCGGCCACCAGCGCGCGGACGGGACCCGATGCGGGAATGGGATCAGGTCGGTCGGTCACGTGGGCTCCTCGGATCGGACCCGACCCTGCGCCGGGGCTCGGTGGGCGTCAACCGACAGCAGGCGGTGAGTAGTCCCGAGCCAGTCGCTCGAGGGCGCGGCGGGCCACCGCCGGCGGGACCTCGAAGTGCTCGGCCACCTCGCTCGGCCCGATGCCTGCTCCGGTGGCGCCCGGTGCCAGGTCGTGGGCGCGGCCGATGAGCGACCGCAGCAGCTCGGTCGGCACCAGCCGCCGGGCGACCTCGTCGTCGACCGCTCGTTCCTCCCGGTCGCGCAGCAGCTCGAGGCCGGCGGGGGCATCGAGGTCGGTCATGGGGTCTCCGCGCTCGTGGTGCACCAGCTCGTGGGTGAGGACGGCTCGGCGGTCGGCCTCACCGAGGTGCGGGTCGACCACGATCACCCCGACCGACCCTCGGCGGGCGTGCAGCCCACCGCCCATCAGGCCGGCGACCTCGTCGAACACCAGCAGCACGTCGGGCCGCGCCTCGATGACCGAGCGGGGGTCATAGGGGACGGCGGGCATCGTCCCAACCTAGTGACGGGGTGCGACAGTCGGCCGGTTCCCTGGTCAGGCGGTTCGGGTCAGGCGGTTCGGGTCAGCCCGAACGGCGGGCCATGAGCCCGTCGATGAAGCCCTGGACCATGCCGCGCTCCTCGACCGACAGCTCGAGGTATTTCCGGGTGAAGCCGCTGGGCAGCCCGTTCGCCTCGGTGAAGCTGCTCCGGTCCGGGGAGATCTCGAGCGGCGCGGTGGGGTCGGGGGGATCACCGCCAGCGAGGATCGTGTCCATCGCGTCGTTGGGCCAGCCCAGCGCCTTGGACACGCCTCGGAGCGTCAGGTCCTGGTAGCGGTCGCGTCCACCCAGCTCGACCAGGCGCCACGTGGCCAGCGATACGCCGGAGTGGTCCGCGGCCTCCTGTTGCGTCCAGCCGAGGTGCAGACGACGGTCGCGGACAGCTCGTCCGACTCGTTCCCAAGATTCCATGAGGGGAGCTTCGCGGAAATAGTCAGCTATGGCTAGCTGCAGAGGCGAAGTCGGGGTTCTCCATCCTGTCAGTATGTCATAGAAGAACTCAGAAGAAAACAACTACGCGTATTCTTGACTGTCCACACATCGCCGTGCTTAGGTGGTTCCCGTGCATCTCAACCGCCACGCACTCCGCGCCATCAGGGAGCGGTCCGGCCTGTCCATCACTGCGCTGGCCACGCGGGCGGGGGTGAGCCAACCCCACCTGTCCAACCTCGAGAGCGGTCGGCGCCAGGCGTCGCCCGCAGTCGTGCGTCGCCTCGCCGTGGCGCTGGCGGTGCCCGTCGTTGCCCTACTCGGCGATCCCGACCTCGAGCCCGATCTCGAGCCAGACGACCACCCCTCGAACAAGAGCACGAACACGAACACGAACACGAACACCCTCGGCACCGGCCTCGAGCCTGACGATTCGAGCGCCGCACCCGAGGCGGTCCTGGCGGATCCTCTACCCCCGGCGGGGCTTCCCCGAACTGGTTCTGCCCACCCCCTGCACCGGTCCCCGGTGTCGGCGCCGCCACCCGGCGACGAACCACTTCCAAAGGGAGCAACCATGTCCGATCCTCAGTCCACGCCGGTCCGTCCGGCCGCCACCATCCCCCTGACCGACCCCGCGGTCCGCCCCTGGCCGAGCCGCCGCGTGGCCGTCGCCGCGGTCGGGCTCGTCTCGGCCGCGGCCGTCCTGGGCGGTTCGATGCCGGCCCACGCCAACACCTACTACTCGGGCAACTGCGAGTCGCACGACGGCGAAGGCCGGTACCGCACGTTCCAGGCCCGAGGCATCGCCTCCGTCGACGGGGCCACCGGGCGCTACATCTGGAACTGGTACGACTACAAGTACGTGGTCGACCAGGGCCTGTCGTTCGGCGGCAAGAGCGACGAGGTCGTCACCTTCGAGCACGGCTACTACAGCGGGCTGTCCAACCCCTGGGCCTCCCCCGACAGCCACGGCACCAGCGGCTCCTGGATCCGCGAGGCCAACTGGAAGGGCATCTGGTCCCAGAACGGCGGCACCAAGATCAAGTTCCACGCCGCGTTCGACGTACCGGACACGCCCGACCCCCACTGCGACGCCTACCTCGGCACGGTCTGACCCATGGCCGAGCCGTCCGCTGACGGGTTCGGCGCGCCCACGCGCCGGTCCCTCGGACGGCTCGGTCCGGTCGTGCCCCTCGTGCTCGGCGTCCTCGCCCTCGCGGTGATGACCCATGCCCAGGCGCTCGACCGGACCGAGCCGAACGATGCCTCCACCCCCGGCTCCGGCGACGGCGCCGCCACTGATGTGCCGCCGGCCTTCGCCTTCGGCTCGACCACCGCGCTCGGCGCCGTCGTGTTCCGCCTGGGCCAGCCGGTGCACGCCTGGGTCGTCGACGCCGACGGAACCCCGCACTGGCAGGCGGACCTCCGACCTGGTGAGGCGGTGGCCTGCGGCCCGTGCCCGGTCGCGCTGATCGAGCGCACCGACGGTCGTGGCGATCTCGTGAACGCCGACGGGTCCGTGACCTCGGCACCCGCCGAACTGGCCCGGGACCTGGTCCCGCTCCGCTCGGTCGCCGGCGTGGTGCTGGCCGCGTCGCGGCCCGGTGCCGCCGTCGAGCTCTTCGTCCCGTCCAGCGACGGCCTGGTCTCGGCCGGGTTGCTCGCCGATGCGCGGCTCGACCAGCCACTGCTCGTGGCGACCCCCTCCACCCGCGGCCGGGCCGTCACCATCCTGCGGGCGTCGTCCGACCCGCTGCGCCAGGCCGAGTTCGAGGTCGTCCACGTCACGCCGCAGGGCTCCGACCGCCACACGGTCGCCCTCGACGAGCCGGGTGCCCGTCCGTTCCCCTGCGCCGCCGCCGACGAGGTCACGGTGGCGTACCTCCAGCAGCTCGCCGGGTCCGCCGGCGCCGAGGCGACCCACCTCTCGGTGCGCATCGGCGGAGCGGACGCGGTCGACGTCACCCTGCCCGGCACCTTCGACACCTGCGTGGCCGGTCCGGACGGGGCGGTGCTGGCCACCGCGGTGACCGGGGCCGACGGTGACCCCGCCCGCACCGTGGTCGACATCGCCTGGTTGGGTCCCTCGCTCGAGGTGCAGGCCACCGGCACGGAGGTCCTGGTCGGATCCCGGGCCTCGGTAGCCATCGATGCCCCCACCGGTCGGGTCGCGGTGGCGGGCGGGGTCGGTCCGGCGGTGGTGCTCGACGGGATCAACCGGGTCGAGCGTGAGGCGGCCGCGGCGGTGGCCTTCGACGACCGTGGCGGGCTCTGGGCGGTCGACACCGATGCCCGGGTCGCCCATGAGGTCCAGCCGTGACCGGGCCGGACCACTCCTGCCCGGTCGCTCTCGAAGCGGTCGGGCTGGCGATCGCCGACCGCCGACGGCGGATCGGCCCGTTCGACCTCACGGTGCACGCGGGCGAGGTGGTCGGCCTCGTCGGGGCCAACGGCTCGGGCAAGACCTCGTGCCTTCGCCTTGCGCTCGGTCTCGATCCGGCGTCGGCCGGTGCCGCTCGGGTGCACGGTGCCGCCGTCTCCCCGTGGCACCCGCCCCGGGGCGTCGGTCTGGTGCTCGAGGCCGATGGCTGCTACCCGTGGCTGTCGGGGCGCGACAACCTCCAGGTGTTCGCCGCGGCGCTGGGACGCCCACCCGACGAGGTCCAGGAGCGGCTTCTCGACGCCGGCCTCGGAGCGGCCGCCGACCGTGCCGTGCGGTCCTACTCACGGGGCATGCGCCAGCGCCTGGCCATCGCTCGCGCCTGCCTCGGCGACCCGCCGCTCCTCGTGCTCGACGAACCCACCGTCGCTCTCGACGGGTCGGCCACGGTCTGGTTGGTCGACCTGTTGTGCGCCCATGCCGGCTCCGGCGGTTCGGTGCTGGTGGCCAGCCACGACCCGGCCTTCCTCGACGAGCTCGGTGCTCGCCGGGTCGTGGTCGACGCGGGGACCACCCGATGAGCGCGCTCGCCCTGGCCCGCGGGCAGCTCCTACGTCCCACGGTGCGGGCCGTGGCGGTGGCTGCGGCGGTGGGCGGCCTCTGGTCGGCCTGGTCGCCGGGCACCGCGTTCGGGCTGTCGGGTGTCTACGGAGGCTGGCAGTTCGGCGGGCGCCACGTGCTCGACCTCGGGCTCGTGCCGCTCGCCTTGGTCGGTGCGCTGACCGGTGCCAGTGGGCGCGAGCGGCGAGTCGACGAGCAGCTCCACGGCGCGGGTGTCGGCCGGTGGGCCACGCTGGCCACCACCGCCGGCGCCGGCGCGGCGGTCGCGCTGGTGGTCGGGTCGCTGTTCGCCCTGGGCACCGCGGCCGGTGGTCTGCTGCGGTCGGTCACCCGAGGGGGCTCGTCGTGGATCGACCCCGGTCACGCGTCCGCGCTCGGCCACGCGCTGTTGACGGTGGGGCGCCTGACCATGGCCGCGGCGCTCATCGGTGCGGTCGCCGCGCTGATCGGCTGGGTCGCCACACGAGAGGACGCGGCCTGCGTCATCGTCGTGCTGCTCGCGCTGCCGGCGCTGGAGCAGGCCTCGGCCCTGCTCGGGCGGGTGCCGCCGATCATCGACGGCTGGATGTTCACCCCCTGGGGCGCGCTGCGCACGGTCGCCCTGGCCGATCGGGGCCTGTCGGCGCCGGGCTATGACTGGCCGACCGGCGTGGTGCCCGCCTCGGCGGTCCTCATGGCCTGGATCGCCCTGCTCGTGGTCCTGGCGCTTCCGCCGAGCGCCGGCCGCGTGGGGTCCACGGTGATCGGCATCGGCTCCGTCTCCGATGCCGATCACCGGGCCCCGTCTGTCGCGGTCGGGTCCCCGGGTCACCCGGCCCGCCGGTCTCGGCGCTTCGCCGGCGCGTCGGTGGTCGTGGCGGTGGCCGCCGTCCTCACCCTGGCAGCCGGGGCCACGGTGCCGGGTCGGTTGGCCGAGTCGCTCCCGTGGCGATGGCAGCGCACCTGGCGCGACGCCACCCACGAGGGCTGGTCCTCCACCCAGACCGTCGACCGCTTCGTCGCCGCGGTCCGTGACGACGGTGAGCTCGACGCGCTCGTGGGGCCCGACGGCGCCGTTCCCACCGACGTCACCGACTCCCTGCGCCGGGCCAGCCGGATCGAACCCCAGCCGGAGTCGTCGATGCGTGGCCCTGAGCAGGTCACCGTGCGGCTGCACTTCGACGACCCGATCGTGTCGGGCCAGGCCGCGTTCTCCGACTACCTCGTGCGCTTCACGCTCGAAGCCGATGCCGTCGGCCACTGGCGCATCCTCCGTACCGAGGGCCCGGTGGCGTCGTCCACCACCGACCGGGCCGAGGGGACTCCCCGGTGAGCGCCACCGATGTTCCGGTTCCGATCCCGTCCGGCCTCGGGGCTCGCCGCGTCGCCGCCGCGGTGGGTCCGTCGGTGCAGTCGGCCGCTCGATGGCGCGTCGGCATGGTCGTCGCGTGGGTGGTCGGCGCCGTCGGCGCGGTCGCGCCCACCGCGTTCCTCGGCGAGCCGGCTGCCGGCCTGGGTGCGGCGCCCCTCCTCGGGCTGGTGGCCGTGGCCATGGTCGCTCCGGTGCTGATCGCTCCACTGGTGGCCAGCGTGGTCTGCGACGACGACCAGTTCCAGGTGTCGCCCGCGTGGCACAGCATCGGCGTCACGCCCTCGCGGCGGATGATCGGACGGGCCGGAGCGGCGGGCGGGGCCAGCTTGCGCCTGTTGGCCGTCGGCGTCGTCGCCGGGTTGCTGGCCGGTGCCGGGTCGGCGATCGGCGGGCCCGACCCGGTCCGTCTCGGGCTCGACGGGGGCCCGAGCCCGTCCGCCGGGCTCCTGGCGGCCGGGCTGGTGGTCCTGTCCTGGGTGCTCGGTGCGCTCGTCGGGGCCTGGGCGGTGAGCACGTTGCGCACGCTCGTGGTGTTGGTCGTCGGCCTGATGATCACCGGCGCGGTGGCGTCGCTGCTCTACTTCGCGCCCGGGCTGCGGCCGGCGTTCTGGCTCACGCCCTGGGCTGCCCTCTGGCCTTTCGATCCGCAGTCGTTCGACTCGACCCAGTTCGCCACCTCGGTACCGATCGGGGTCCGGCTGCTGTCCGGCGCGGCGTGGATCGTCCTGCTCACCGGCTCGGCGGTGCGTCGTCGTCGTCGAGTGCCCTACCCGATCGCCGGCGAGTCCCGTCGGCCCCGACCCTGACCTCGCGGCGCCCGTCGTCGCACCCGTCCTCCATCCGGTGTCCGTCCTCCGCAGGAGCCCCCCATGACCCCATCCGATTCGACCTCGACCCCGACCCCACCTGACGCATCACCCGACCACCCGCCGTTGCAGCGCACCGTCGGGCGCTGGATCACGCTGCGACCGATCCGCCACGCCGACTACGACGCCATCCGCCTGGCCGAGCTGTCCGACGACCTCGGGGTCCGCTGGCGCCATCGCGGCACGACCCCGAGCCCCGAGGCGTTCGCCCAGGCACTGTGGGCCGGTGTGCTCGTGCAGTACCTGGTGGTCGACAACGACGACCACTCGCTCGTCGGCCTGGTCACCGCCTACAACCCGGATCTGCAGTCCGGCACCTGCCACGTGGGCTTCGCCCGCTTCGATCCCGACGACCACACGCCCGGCCTGATCGAGGGCGTGCTGCTCCTCGCCGACCACCTCTTCACCCATTGGACCTTCCGCAAGCTCTACGGCGAGACGCTCGAGTTCAACCTCGCCAACCTCGGCGGGGTGCTCGGTCCGCTACTGGCCGAAGAGGGTCGCCTTCGCGAGCACGCCTTCGCCGGGGGCCGCTACTGGGACCTCGTCCACCTGGCGCTCTACCGCGACGTGTGGGAGACCCATCGATCGCGGCTGCTGCCCGCGGGTCCCGACCGGTCGGGCCTGCGCCCGGTCTCGGTCCTGGTGCCGGGGGCATGGGCGTGACCGCGCCGCCCGAGCTCGACGAGCTCCTCGAGCGGGCGGCTGCGGCCCTCGGGCGCGACCCGACCGAGCTGGGTCCCGCGGTGAAGGTGACGTCGGTCTGCACCGACTCACTCGACCTCTACTGCCTCTACGTGGTGCTCGACGAATGGGTGCCCGGGTTCCGGCTGCCCCGACAGCTCGACCTCGACGTGGCCACGATGGCCGACGTGCACCACTACCTGGTCATGCGATCCGAGCAGCGCCGGTCCGGCCACCAGGGGCCGTGAGGAGATCGTTCGAACCCCGGATCTCGACCCGGGGTTCCGGGTCAGCGGGTCTTGTCGAGGAAGCGCTCGGTCTCGACGACCACCCGGGTGACCCGGCCGACGGCGACCAGGCCGCGCTCGTCGGTGACCGACACGGTGAAGGTGATGCGCCGGCCGTTGACCTTCTCGACCGTGGCCTCGGCCCGCACGGTGTGGCCCGTCGCGGTGGGGGCGAGGTGGTCGATCTGCACCTTGCGTGCCGACCGTGGTCTCGCCGACGCCGAGCTCGGCTTCGACCGCCGCGAACGACGCTTCCTCGCACAGCGCGATCACCCGCGGGGTGGCCAGCACGGGCACCGCGCCCGACCGCATGGCGAGTGCCGTGTCGGCATCGACGACGACGTGTTCGACGGTTGCGCTCAGGCCGGGTGTCACGGGCACCGGGGTACGATAAGCACCCCGCCCCCTCTCCGGCCAATGCGCCACGGCTCTGCTGCGTCGCGTCGGTCCGCGGTCAGGGTCGCGGTCGCCAGATCCACCAGATCCACCAGTGCCAGACCGGACAGCCACACCAGAGAGAGGACCCGCGTGATCGAAGAGGCCGTGATCAGCCGAACCCTGGGCACCGCGTTGCGCACCGGCGGCGACTTCGCCGAGGTCTTCGTCGAGGACAAGCGCTCGTCGTCGGCCGCTGCTCGACGACGGCAAGGTCGAGGAGCTCACCTCGGGCCGCGACCGCGGGCGCCGGCATCCGGGTCGTGGTCGGCGACACCACCGGCTTCGCCCACACCGCCGATCTGACCGAGGCCGGGCTGGCCGCCGCGGCCGAGGCCGCGGCCGCGGCCGCTCGGGGCGGTGGCGGCGGCACCCGCACCGTCGACCTCACCCGGCAGACCGCGCCGTCGCCCAACGTCATCGAGATCTATCCGGGCGACGTGGCCAAGGCCAGCAAGGTCGAGCTGCTCACCCGGGCCGACGAGGTCGCCCGCGCAGCAGGGCGGCGCCATCACCCAGGTGTCGGCCAGCTACGGCGACAGCCGCCGCCGCATCCTGGTGGCCAACAGCGACGGCCTGCTCGCCGGCGACGACCAGGTGCAGCACGTTGTTCTCGGTGTCGTGCGTGGCCACCGGCGACACCGGCATGCAGACCGGCCGCGAGAGCGTCGGCCACACCGTCGGCTTCGAGCTGTTCGACCTCTACGACGTCGAGGAGCTGGCCCGCCCGGGCCGCGCACCGCGCCCTCACCAAGCTGGCCGCCCGTCCGGCGCCCAGCGGCCAGATGCCGGTCGTCATCGGCTCGGGCGGCGGCGGCGTGCTGTTCCACGAGGCCTGCGGCCACGGCCTCGAGGCCGACCTCGTGGGCAAGGGCGCGTCGGTGTTCAAGGGCCGGGTCGGCGAGCAGGTGGCCAGCCCGCCGGTCACCATCGTCGACGACGGCACCATGGCCCGCGAGTGGGGCGCCTTCGCCATCGACGACGAGGGCCACCCCGCGCAGCGCAACGTGCTCATCGAGGACGGCGTGCTCACCGACTACATGTGGGACCTCCTGCGGGCCCGCAAGGAGGGCCGCGCCAGAGCTCGGGCAACGGCCGCCGCCAGAGCTACCAGCACCTGCCGATGGTGCGCATGACCAACACCTACCTGCTCGGCGGGCCACGACGACCCCGACGACATCGTCGCCTCCACCGACCACGGCGTGTTCGTGAAGCACCTCGGCGGCGGCCAGGTCAACACCGCCACCGGCGACTTCGTGTTCGGCATGACCGAGGCCTACCTCATCGAGAACGGCGAGATCACCGAGCCGCTCCGCGAGGGCAACCTCATCGGCAACGGCCCCGAGGTGCTCACCAGCATCGACGCGGTCGGCAACGACTTCGCCATGGGCCCGCCCGGCACCTGCGGCAAGGACGGCCAGGGCGTGCCCGTCGGCGACGGCGTCCCGACGCTGCGGGTCGCCGGCCTCACCGTCGGCGGCACCGCCGCATGAGCGACACCCTCCTCGACATCGGCGACCGGGTCGTCGCCATGGCCGGCCCGGGCGAGCAGGTCGAGGCGGTCGTGGTCGCGCGGGCGCGACACCGAGATCAAGGCCTACGAGGGCGAGATCGAGTCGCTGTCGTCGGCCCAGTCGCAGGGCGTCGGCATCCGGGTGATCGCCGACGGCCGCCAGGGCTTCGCCTACGCCGGCACCTTCGACGACGACGTGCTGGCCGAGACGCTGGCCGAGGCCCGCGACAACGCCGGCGTTCGGCACGCCCGACGAGTTCCTCGGCCTGGCCGAGCCCGACGGCGTGCCCGTGGCCGAGCTCGACCTGTTCCGCGAGGCGCTCGGCGCGCTTCCCGACCGACGACAAGGTCGAGCTGGCCGTCGAGCTCGAGCGGGCGGTCCGCGCCGCCGACCCGCGCATCTCGGGCATCGAGTCGGCCGAGTACGTCGACTCGATGGCCGAGGGCGCCATCGTCACCACCACCGGCATCCGCACGCCGGGCCGCGAGACCGCCTGCTACGTGATCGACCTACGCCATGGCCGACGAGGACGGCGAGACCCAGACCGGCTTCGGCTTCTCGGTCGGGCGCGAGCCGGGCGAGCTCGACGTCGGCCCGCGCCGCGGCGCGACGCCGCGCGAGCGGGCCACCCGCATGCTCGGTGCGACCAAGCCGCCGAGCGAGCGGCTCACGCGTCGTGCTCGACCCGTGGGTCACCGCGCAGTTCCTCGGCATCCTCGCCTACACGCTCAACGGCGAGGCCGTGCTGAAGGGCCGGTCGCTGTTCGCCGACCGGCTCGGCGACGAGGTCGCCTCGCCGCTCGTCACGCTGGTCGACGACCCCACCGACCCCGAGGCGTTCACCGCCACCGACACCGACGGCGAGGGCCTGGCGACCCGCCGCAACGAGCTCATCGAGGGCGGCGTGCTGCAGCTGTTCGTGCACAACGCCTACACGCGCCCGCCGGACGGGCACGGTGTCCACCGGCTCGGCGGTGCGGGGCGGCTTCAAGTCCACGCCCGGCGTCGGCTGCATGGCCACGTCGCTGCTGCCCGGCACGGCCACGCCAGGCCGAGCTGGTCGCCGAGGTCGGCGACGGGCTGCTCGTGCAGGACGTCGCCGGCCTGCACTCGGGCGTCAACCCGGTCAGCGGCGACTTCTCCACCGGCGCCGAGGGCCTGCGCATCCGCGGCGGCGAGCTGGCCGAGCCGCGTCCGCGAGTTCACCATCGCCTCCACGCTGCAGAAGATGCTCAAGGACGTCAGGCGGTCGGGCAACGACCTCGAGTGGCTGCCGATGAGCGCGGCGGGCGTGAGCCTCGTCATCGACGACGTCACCATCTCCGGTGTCTGACGCCTCGATCTCGCACCTCCCTGCGTTCGTGCCCGATGGGCACCTCCGTGTAGGCTGTCGGACGAACGGATGGCGTCGGGGCTGACCGACCGAGCGCTCGACCTGTTGGCGCTGGCCCAGCGGGTGGCCGCGCAGGTCAGCCCGGCGAGCAGCTCGAGGCCTACGTGGCCCGTGGCGTCACCACCTAGGTGAAGGCCTACGGCGGCGAGGTCGAGTCGCTGACCTCGGCCGAGTCGTTCGGCGTCGGCATCCGGGTGATCGCCGACCATCGCCAGGGGTTCGCCCACGCCGGCACCCTCGACGAGGCCGTCGATCCTCGAGACGCTGGCCGAGGCCCGCGACAACGCCAGCGTTCGGCGAGCCGGACGAGTGGTTCGGCCTGGCCGAGCCCGACGGCGTCGAGCCCGTCGACCAGGACCTGTGGCGCGACGGGCTGGCGTCGTTCGCCCCGAGGCCAAGGTCGAGCTGGCCCTCGAGCTCGAGCGGCCGGTGCTGGGTCGCGACCCGCGGGTCACAGGGCGTGCGCACGGCCGCCTACGGCGACTCGTCCGGCGAGGGCGCGGTCGCCTCCAGCGCCGGGGTCACCGCCTACGGCCGGGGCACCTCGTGCTGCGCTGTCGGTCAGCGCGCTGGCCGAGGACGGCGACGAGACCAAGATCGGCGGTGGCATCGACGTCGGCCGCGAGCCGAGCGAGCTCGACATCGAGGTGGCAGCGGCCGACGCGGTCGACCGGGCCATCCGGCTGTTCGGGGCGCGGCCCGTGCCGTCGCAGCGGCTGGCCATCGTGCTCGAACCGCGCATGGCGGCCGCCATCATCGGCCTCGCCGGCGGCACGCTCACCGGCGAGCGGGTGCTCAAGGGTCGCTCGCCCTTCGCCGATCGCCTCGGCGAGCTCATCGCCTCGCCGCTGCTCACCCTGGTCGACGACCCGACCGACCCGGCGTCGCTGGCGGCCGAGAGCCACGACGGCGAGGGCCTGGCCTGTCGCCGCAACGAGCTGATCGTCGACGGCGAGCTGCGTCAGTTCCTGCACAACAGCTACACGGCGCGCCGGGCCGGCGTGTCGTCGACCGGCTCGGCGGTGCGCGGCTACCGCTCGACGCCGGGCGTGGGTTGCCAGGCGCTGTCGGTCGCCCCCGGCTCGGGCTCCCACGACGAGCTCGTCGCCGGCGATCGAGCTCGGGCTCCTCGTCGAGTCGATGAGCGGGCTCCACTCCGGGGTCAACGCGGTCAGCGGCGACTTCTCGGTCGGTGCCGAGGGCCTGATGATCCGCGACGGCCAGCTGGCCGAGCCCGTGCGCGAGGTCACCATCGCCTCGACCCTGCAGCGCCTGCTGCTCGACATCGAAGCGGTCGGCGCCGACCTCGAGTGGCTCCCCAGCGGCACCGGCTCCGTCACCCTCGTCATCGGCGACGTCTCCCTCAGCGGCACCTGACCGAGATCCGTCGGCCGGGGACCCGATGTCAGTTGTCAGTTCTCAGCTGTCGGGGTCGGGGCCGGTGAGGGTGAGCACCGGGGTGCCGCGGGCGAGGGCGGCCGCGGTGGCGCGGGCCTCGTCGGCGTCGACCGTGACCGTCACCGAACCTTCGTCGACGGCGATCACCGGGGCGCTCCGGGCGACGACGGTTGCCGCAGCGCCGGAGTCGTCGGAGTAGACGTCGCCGGGCGAGGGGTCGAGCACATCCACCCGGTCCCCGACCGCGAGCCGCAGCGTGCCGTCGGGGGAGGGGATGGCGATCGCCCGACGACCGTGGGGCACGAGCGCGGACAATCCCTCCACGCCGTCGGGCGCCAGCCGCTGTGAGCTGACGACCTCGCCGGCCACGATTCCCGCGGTGACCGTGCGCCCGACGGGGGTGACGCGGAGCGCCGTGTCGGGCACGGCGTCCACGGGCAGGTCGCGGAGCTCGATGTCCTTCCCACGGATCACGTCGCCCTGCTCCAGTCCGCGGCGGGCGACAGCGACCGGACAGCGTCGTGCCGAGACCGGCGAGCACGGCATCGGCCTGGTCGACCCTGGCCCGAACGATCGTCACCGCTACCACCGCCAGGCCGAGCGCCAGCAGCCAGCGCCCCGTGCGGCGGCGCGAGCGGCGCCACCACGGCACCGCCGCCCCGAGGAGCAGGCGACCCGGCGCGGGTCGGCCCGGGAGAGGTCGGGAGAGCGGCATGACGTGGTCCTCCGGCGGGGCGGTGATCGGCAGGCGACAGGAGGAAGGGCGCTCACCCTACGCGGGACCCGCTGACCTGTCACCACCAGGCTCCAGGCTCTTGGCTCCGGGCTCCACCACCCGCACCGGTGGCCACGGCGCGATCCCTGGGTCGCGGGGCGACCACAGGTTCGGATCGAGGGGGTCAGATCGGGAGGGGCGGGGGAGGGGTCTGGCCGTTGGGGCCATCGGCGCAGGTGCAGGCCCGCTCGGTGCCGACGGCCCCGATGGCGCGGTACAGCAGGCCGCGCACCTTGTCGACGTTCTGCTCGAAGAACCCGAACACCTCTTCCTGGGTGACCGGTTCGACGCCGTCGATGCCCTCGACCCCGACGTCGTAGTCGGTGATCAGGGCGATCGCCACGTAGCAGATGCCCAGCTCGCGGGCGAGGTACGCCTCGGGGTACTGGGTCATGTTGATGACCTCCCAGCCGGCCGATCGGTACCAGTTCGATTCGGCCCGCGTCGAGAAGCGCGGTCCCTGGATCACGACGACGGTGCCGGTCTCGTGGACGGTGATTCCCTCGTCGCGCCCGGCGGCGATGGCGACTGCCCGCAGCTCGGAGCAGTAGGGGTCGGCGAAGGAGACGTGGTTGGCCCCGGGCCCGTCGAAGTAGGTCTGCTCGCGCCCGTAGGTGCGGTCGACGAGCTGGTCGCACACCACGAACTGGCCCGGCGCCACGTCGGGCTTCAACGAGCCGGAGGCGCACGGCGCGAGCAGGCGGGTCACCCCGAGCTCGTGCATCGCCCAGACGTTGGCCCGGTAGTTGATCCGGTGCGGCGGGAACGCGTGGTCGGCGCCGTGACGGGGCAGGAACGCCACCCGCCGGTCGCCGAGCGTGCCGAGGTGCAGCGGGCCTGACGGCGACCCGTAGGGCGTGTCGACCGAGACCTCGGTGATGTCGTCGAGCAGGTCGTACAGACCCGACCCCCCGAACACTCCGATGTCGGCGGTCACCGGCTTCTCGGCGCGCACGATCAGGCGGGGGTGGCGGTCTTGGAGCCCGATGAGCTGTCGGAGCTCGATGAGCCGGACGAGCCCTTGTCGGAGCTGCCGGACGACCCGTTGGAAGTGGGCTTGGCGTCCTTGGATCCACCGTCGCCCGAGCCGGAGGACGACGAACCAGAGGACGACGAACCCCCGTCGGTCGAGCTGCTCGATGACTTCGAGTCGGAGCTGTCCGAGGAGGGCGAGGTGGTCGTCGAGCTCGACGACCCACGGCTGTCGGTCTTGTAGAAGCCGGATCCCCGGAACGCGATGCCGGGCGCCGCGAACTTCTTGCGCAGGGCGCCGCCGCAGCTGGGGCAGGTGTCGAGGGGATCGTCGTGGAACGACTGGACCACTTCGAGCTCGTCGCCGCATTCCTTGCAGCGGTACTCGTAGGTGGGCATGACAGCGGCCTCCGTGGGGGTGGGCGCGGATGGATCGAACACGGAACGGGTGGATCGCCGGTGCGGGCTTGGCACTCGGCAATCGAGAGTGCCAGCATAACGGCATCGTCCCGTGCGACGCCCACCCCGTCGCCCCGGGTGGCGTGGTCGTCGCTCGCCCAGGGTCTTGGAGAGCGTCCGGACAGTCGCTCAGAGCGCGAAACCTGACGCAGGTTTCAGCCCACGGCCAGCAGGGCCGTCGTACAGTGGTCGCATGAAACCGTCTGTCACCAAGGCTGTCATCCCGGCGGCCGGTCTCGGCACCCGCTTCTTGCCGGCCACCAAGGCCCAGCCGAAGGAGATGCTGCCGGTCGTCGACAAGCCGGCCATCCAGTACGTGGTCGAAGAGGCCGTCCATGCCGGCATCGACGACATCCTGATCATCACCGGCCGCAGCAAGCGGTCGCTCGAGGATCACTTCGACCGCAACTTCGAGCTCGAGTACTACCTCGAGCGAGCAGGGCAAGACCGAGGAGCTGCGCGAGATCCAGGCGCTGGCCGAGATGGCCGACATCCACTTCGTCCGCCAGGGCGAGCCGCTCGGTCTCGGCCACGCGGTGTCGGTGGCCCGCAAGCACGTGGGCGACAACCCGTTCGTCGTCCTGCTGGGTGACGACATCATGGATCGCCGCTCGACCGTGCTTCCCGGGATGATCAGCACCTACGAGCAGTACGGCCGGTCGGTCGTCGCGCTGTCGCGAGTTCCCGCTCGAGGAGATGTCCTCCTACGGCTGCGTGAAGCCCGAGCCCATGACCGACCAGCTGGTCCGCGTCCTCGACATCGTCGAGAAGCCGTCCGCCAGCGAGGCGCCCGTCGAACCTGGCCGTCATGGGTCGCTACATCTTCACCCCCGAGATCTTCGACGCCCTCGAGGGCGTGCACGCCGGGGTCGGCGGCGAGATCCAGCTGACCGATGCCATCGCCATCCTGCTCGGCGAACCAGACCGTGTACGGCTACGTGTTCGCCGACGGCCGCTACGACATCGGCAAGAAGCTCGACTACCTGCGGGCCACGGTCGAGCTGGCGCTCGACCGTGACGACCTCGGCCCCGAGTTCCAGGCGTTCCTCGTCGACCTGATGCGGAGTCGGGGCCTGGTGTGATCAGCCTGGACGAGGCCCGCGCCTTCGTCCTCGGGGCCTGCGGGCCGCTCCCCACCGTCCGCGTCCGCGCTGTCCGATGCCCTCGGGTGCGTGGCCGTCGACGGTCTGGTGGCCACCGAATCGGTGCCGCCGTTCGCCAACACCGCGGTCGACGGCTTCGCCGTGCGGGCCGCCGACACGACCGGGGCCACCGAGTCGTCGCCCGTGCGGTTCGAGGTGATCGGCACCATCCGGGCCGGCATGGCTCCGGTGTTCGAGCCAGGACCCGGCCAGGCCGTGCGCATCATGACCGGGGCGCCCCTGCCCGACGGCGCCGATGCCGTGGTCATGGTCGAGGACAGCGTGCCGGCCACGGACGACGAGCGAGCGGATGACGGGACTGCTGTCGAGCTCTCGGCCGAGGTGGCGCCCGGTGCCCATGTACGCCCGGCCGGCGACGACCTGCGTCCCGGCGACGAGGTGTTCCCGCCCGGCGACCTGATCACGGCCGGGTCACCTCGGCGTGCTGGCCACCTTCGGCGTCACCCATCTCGACGTCGTGCCTCGAGCCCGGGTGGGGGTGTTCTCCACCGGCGACGAGCTGGTCGAGGGCCCCCAGGTGCTCGAGCCGGGCCAGATCCGCGACTCCAACCGGCGCACCCTGCTGGCGCTGGTCGAGCAGGCCGGGTGCCTCGGCGTCGACCTCGGCCGCATCGCGGACGACGAGGCCGCGATCACCGCCGCCATCGAGCAGGGCGCGGCCACGTGCGACGCGCTCGTGTCGAGCGGCGGGGTCAGCATGGGCGACTTCGACTTCGTCAAGGTGGTGCTCGACCGCATCGGCGACATGCGGTGGATGCAGGTGGCCATCAAGCCGGCCAAGCCGCTCGCCTTCGGCACCGTGCCCGCCCCCGCGGGGACAGCCGCTCCGGCGGGTGAGCGGGTGCCGGTGTTCGGTCTGCCCGGTAATCCGGTCTCGTCCGTGGTGTCGTTCGAGCTGTTCGCCCGACCCGGTCTGCGGTCGATGATGGGCCGCGCGGCAGGTGACCTCGACCGCCCACGTGTCCGGGCCGTGGCCGACGAGCCCATCCACCGCCACCGCGACGGCAAGGTCCACTTCGCCCGGGTGGTCTGCGCCACCGGCGAGGACGGCCGCTTCCACGTGCGCTCGGCCGGGCGCCAGGGGTCGCACCACCTGAGCGCGCTGGTGGGGGCCAACGCCCTGGCCGTGCTGCCCGACGGCGATGCCGTCGAGCCCGGCGCCGAGCTCGACGTGCTGCTGACCGATCTCGGTGCCTGAGCCGTCGCTCGGAGGTCAGGCCGACGGGTCAGACGGGCTCGGCCGGTCCGACGCTGCGGGCACGATGATCTTCCGGCTGACGCGCACGCAGGGCCGCCGTCGGCGCTACGGGTTCATGGGGGGCGCGGCCATCCTCTGGTCGCTCGGGCTCGTTCGCCTGGTGGTGGCCGATCGCCTCTCGACCGATCACTGGGTGCTCCCGCTGCTGCTGCTCGCTGCGGTGCTCGGCCTGGGTGCCGCTCTGCTGGCGGCGATGGCGCCCGTCGTCGTGGTCGCCGACGCCACGCTGGCTGCCCGGAACGGGCCCCGGCGCTCGACGATCGCACGCGACGACATCACCGCGATCGACCTCCGCGAAAGGGGGACGGCCCGGCGGGTCGTGGTGCACCACGGCGGTCGCCACACGGTGCTGCCGGTGCCGCTCACCGGTGGGTCGCTGCTCGGTCCCGGCGCCGACCCGGCCCTCGATCACAAGCTCGAGCTGCTGCGCGGGTGGTGGCGCGGCGGGTCACGCCCGTAGCCTGTCGCGATGGGGGACAGGCCGAACGACGAGTCGCCGGTGCAGGGCCGACACGATCACGCCGCTGAGCTCGCCATCGGTCCGGCTCCCCTCGTCGATGCGTTCGGCCGGGTCCACCGCGACCTGCGGATCTCGATCACCGACCGCTGCAACTTCCGTTGCACGTACTGCATGCCCGAGGAGGGCATGCCGTGGCTGCCCCGCACCGAGCTGCTCTCCTACGAGGAGCTGACCCGGGTGGCCGCGGTGATGGTCGAGCGCTACGACTTCGACGGCATCCGCATCACCGGCGGCGAACCGACCGTGCGGGCCCACCTTCCGGTGCTCATCGAGAAGCTGAGCGCGCTGCGCACCTCCGACGGTGAACCGGTCGATGTGGCCATGACCACCAACGGCGCCACGCTGCGGCTGATCGCCGACGACCTCGCGGCCGCCGGCCTGCGTCGGATCAACGTGTCGTGCGATTCGCTGCGGCCCGAGCGCTTCCTCGCCCTCACCAAGCGCGACTGCCTGGCCGACGTCCTCGACGGCATCGACGCCGCGGTGGTCGCCGGGCTCGAGCCGGTGAAGGTCAACGTGGTGGTGATGCGAGGCATCAACGACGACGAGATCGTCGACTTCGCCACGTTCGGACGCGATCGAGGGCGTGTCGATCCGGTTCATCGAGTTCATGCCGCTCGATGCCCAGGGCGACTGGACCAACGGCCAGGTCGTCACCCACGACGAGATCGTGGCCGCCATCGGCGGGGCCTACCCGATCGAGCCGATCGCGGCGCGGGGCTCCGATCCGGCCGAGCGGTTCCGCTACCTGGACGGCCAGGGCGAGGTCGGCGTCATCGCCAGCGTGACGCACTCGTTCTGCAGCTCGTGTGACCGCATCCGCCTCACCGCCGAGGGCCAGCTGCGCAACTGCCTGTTCGCCATCGACGAGTTCGACCTTCGGGGCCCGATGCGCTCCGGAGCGACCGACGCCGAGCTGGCCGCCATCGTGGAACGGGCGGTCGCGGCCAAGTGGGCCGGACACTCGATCAACCAGGTGCACTTCATCAGGCCGAAGCGGGGCATGAGCCAGATCGGCGGCTGACCGCAGCCCGAGCCCAGCGGCGGGGCGCGGCCGCTTCTGACAGAGGCGGATCTAACCTTCCGCCCGATGATCGGACCGGACGGACGGCGGCGCGGACCGGCCTGGGCCTCGGTGCTCGTGGTGCTGGTCCTGCTGGTGGCCGGTGTCGCCGCATGCTCGGGCGACGGTGCCCCGAACCAGGCGACGGGGACATCGGCGGCCCACGGCCCGGCCGACGACCTCGCCGGCTCCGGCACCACGGCGTCGACTCCTGCGCCGACCACGACGCTCGGGCCGCCTCCGGCCCTGCCCCCGATCGCCCCGGCGGTGCCGGGCCCGCCGCAGGTGATCTCCCACGGTGCCGCCGGCTCGCCCACCGTGGCCCTGACCTTCGACGACGGCTTGTGCAGCCAGTGCATCGGCAACATGGTCTCGGCCCTCGAGCGCACCGGGACCCACGCCACGTTCTGCCCGAACGGCTCGTACGGCAAGGCGTTCGCGCCCTACGTCGACCGGATGCGCGATCTCATCGCCCGTGGCCACCTCACGATCTGCAACCACACGTGGGACCACAAGAAGATCATCTCGCTGTCGAACGCCCAGCTGACCGACGAGATCCAACGCAACGAGCAGTGGATCGAGGACACGTTCGGGGTCAGCGGCCGGCCATACTTCCGACCGCCCTACGGCAGCCACAACGCCCGGACCGACCAGCTGGCCGCCAGCCTCGGCTACACCAAGATCATCGTGTGGTCCTCGACCCTGTCGGACTCGACGCTGCAGACCCCGGCCACCATCGTCGACCAGCTGCAGACCCGGCTGATCGCCGGCGGCATCGTGCTCGGCCACCTCAACTACCTGCCGACCGGCGAGACGTTCGACCAGCTCCTCGCCGTGCTCGACCAGCGCGGCCTGCACCCGGTCACCATCGCCGAGCTGCTCGGCCCCGCCACGGGGTGATCGGCCGGCGGAGCAGCCGGACGAGCAGCAGCCGATCAGGCCGGCCTGGGGAGGACGGGGTGGTGGCACCTACACTTTCCGACCATGTCTGATCGCGGCCTCACCCCTGGTCTCACCCACCTCGACCCGCTCGGGCGTGCCCGCATGGTCGACGTCACCCCCAAGGACCCGACGCACCGGCGGGCCATCGCCCGGGGCAAGGTCTACATGCAGCCCGAGACCACCTCGCTCATCGCCCGGGGAGCCATCTCCAAGGGCGACGTGCTGGCGGTGGCCCGCGTGGCCGGCATCCAGGCCGCCAAGCGCGCTCCCGATCTGATCCCGCTGTGCCACCCCCTGCTGGTGGGGTCGGTCTTCGTGAACTTCCGGATCGAGGACAACTACATCGAGGTCGAGGCCCAGGTCGAGACGGTCGACCGCACCGGCGTCGAGATGGAGGCCCTCACCGCCTGTTCGGTGGCCGCCCTCACGATCTACGACATGTGCAAGTCGGCCGACCGCTCGATGGTCATCGGCGACCTGACCCTCTGGGAGAAGACCGGCGGCCGCTCGGGCACCTACCGGCGTCCCCAGGAGGAGCCGGACGACTCGCTCCTCAGCTGAACCGGCTGCCGGCGCCTGACGGCGTCGCGGCGTCGGTGCGGTCCACCCTGCAGAGCTGAAGCCCAGATGAAGCTCGGCTGAAGGCGCGATGACGGCTGGTCCGAGATTTTCTGGCCGGGGGTTGACCGGAGAACACGCTGGTCAGTGGGCCGTACGACCCACATCGGGCTCCCGTCAGGGCCTCCTGGACCATGCGAGGGTGGCGGACCGTCGCCGTTTCGTAGTAGAACCGTAACATCATCCATTCGACCGATATCCGCTGTGCAGGCCCCGGAGTGCTCCGTCCCGGCCGTTCAGCATCCACCAGTGCTGTCGCACAGGTGACTACGGTCACGAGCAACAAAGGCAGGCGCGGAGCGTGACGTTCGTGGTGCTCTTCATCCTTGCGGTGGTCTGGGCGGTGTACATCGTCTCTTGGGCGCGTAGTCGCACCGAGCACCGCAGCGTGAACTCGATCTCCAGCTTCAGCAAGCACCTCTCGGTGCTCGAGCGCACCACGCCGGGTCGCCCGTCGGCCCCCACCCGCATCGCCGGGTCGCCGGCGCCGCTGCGCTCGACGGTCTCGCTGGCCCGACCGGCCTTCGCTCCGACCTCCTTCAGCCCGGCCGGCGCACCTCGCCAGTCCGCCGCGCTGACCCGTCGCCAGGCCAAGGAACGGCGCAAGAACATCCTGTTCGCCTTGGCCGGCATCGCCCTGATCACCCTGGCTGCGGCCGTCATGATGGGCGGCGCCATGGTGTACCTGCACCTCTTCGCCGACCTGCTCCTCGGCGGCTACGTCGTGCTGTTGGTGCAGACCCAGCGCCTGGCCACGGAGCGCCACCACAAGGTGCGCTACCTGCAGCATCCTGCCGCCTACGTCGACTACGACCAGCCGGCCCCGCTGTACCTGCAGCACTCGGCCAACTAGCACCACCCGAACCGGTAGCTCTCCCGCGACCTGGGGGTCCGCGCCCGGACCGGTTCGAGCTTCGGGGATTCGAGTCCGGGCCTACAGGCCGGCGAACTCCTGGGTCTCCCAGTAACGGCCGTTGGCATCACGGGTGATCCCGATCCCGACGTTGTTGAAGGCGCTGTCGAGGATGTTGGCCTTGTGGCCGGCCGACTTCATGAAGGCGGTTTGGATGCCGTCCACCGAGGAGGCGTAGGCGATGTTCTCGCCGAGCTTGCGCCATCCTGCCGGCGCTCCGTCCGACAGCGTCGTACGGTGCACCAGCTTCTGGGTGTCGGCCATGTGCTGCGACCAGGCCTGCGCGGTGATGATCAGGGAGGCGTTGGTGGAGAGGGTCGCCTTGCCGGCACTGCGACGGGCGCTGTTGACCAGGTCGACGGCGTGGTCCTCGTCGCCCGTGGTGCACGCGCCGAGCAGCAGGGCGGCGGCGAGGGCGACCCCGGCCAGCTGGATCTTGCGCCGACGGCTCGGTCGCCCACCGAACCGACGGGCCGTCACGGGGCGCTCGGGGGCGACCGGATCAAGGGCATCGGGCAGGTCGGTGGGGCGCGAGGTCATGCCTGGTTTTCGGCCGGTCGGGTGGGGGGTCTTTAGCGTGGGTCCCTAGTCCGGCCGGACCTTTCTGGAGCCCTCGCGTGCTCGGCTAGGGTGATCGGACCCTCTGGGGGTGTAGCTCAGTTGGCTAGAGCGCCTCGGTCGCATCGAGGAGGCCGTGGGTTCGAATCCCATCACCTCCACCCAGACCCGAACGACCCGAACTGGTAGCGATCTGCGTGCACCGAAGTGCACCGATCGCTACCAGAACGGCAGGGGAACGCGGACATCTGGAGCGGAGCCGCGGGGTCAGGCGCGGATCGAGCAGCGCACCGGGAGGGAGCTGAGGCCCCGGATGAACGTGCGCGTGCTCCACACCGGATCCCCGGCCAGCTCCAACCCTTCGAGCCGGCCCAGGATGGCCCGCAGGAAGAGATCAGCCTGGAGTCGGGCGAGGTGCGCGCCGAGGCATGCGTGCACGCCGCTGCCGAACTGCAGGTGCTGGTCGGCGTCGGGTCGGTCGACCACGACGTGCTCCGAGGTCGGGCCCCAACGGCGCGGGTCGCGGTTGGCCGACGCCAGCCCCGGGTAGAGCACGGACCCGCCGGGCACCTCGACGCCCCCGACCGTGGTCGGCTGGGTGGTGATGCGACGCACGAACTGGTTCGGGCCGTCGAAGCGGAGCAGCTCTGACACCGCGTTGCGGATGAGGTCCGGTTCGGTCTGCAGTCGGACGAGCTGATCGGGCTGGCGCAGCAGCGCCAGGATGCCGTTGCCGACCAGGCCGGCCGTCGGCTCGTGCCCGGCCATGTACAGCGTGATCAGCTGCGACATGAGCTCGTCGGTCGAGAGCATGTCGCCCTCGGACTCGGCGTGCACCAGGTAGGACAGCAGGTCGCCCTTCGGGTCCTGCCGCTTCAGCTCGGCTTGTTCGGCCAGGTAGAGGTACATGCCCCCCAGCGCGGCGAAGAGCTCCTCGTGCTCCTGGTCGCTCATCGGGTCGCGGCTGCGGGCCACCCAGCTCGTCCAGATGCGGAACTGCGGGTTGGCCTCTTCGGGCACGCCGAGCCATTCGGAGAAGATCTCGACCGGCAGCGGGTAGGCCAGGTCCGCGATGAGGTCGATGGTGGTCGTGCCGGTGCCGTGCTCGTCGCGCAGCCGGTCGAGCGCCTCGTCGACCCGCTGCTCGATCAGCCGAGGCCAACCGGTTGACCTCCCGCACGCGGAACGGCTCGGCCATGAGCTTGCGGACCCGGGCGTGGTCGGGGTCGTCGAGGTGGACGATCGTCAGGGTCGCCTGGCCGTGCTCGACCAGACCGTCGAGCTCGTGGTCGACGAGCGGGTTCGGCGTGGCCTTGTTGATGTCGCTCGACATCGACGGGTCGCGCAGGATCGGCGGCGACGTCGTCGAACCGGGTGACCACCCAGCCCGAGAGCAGGTCGGACCAGTGGACCGGGTCCTCGTCGCGCAGCGCGGCGTAGGCCGCGTAGGGCGACGCGACGAAGGCCGGGTCGAGCGGGTCGAACGGCGTCGGGCCGGTCGGTGGTGGCTGTCATGCCGGCGAGGTGGCGGTGGGCCACGTCTCGATGCCGGTCGAGCCACGGCCGACCGGCCGCGCTTGGCGTCGGCCCACTTCGCCGTCGGGTCGCCGTGCTGGCCGAGGTCCTCGGGCGTCGGGCCGATCCGGTCGACGAGCGGGGCCAGCGCCTCGACGTCGAAGCCGTAGACCTCGGCCGCGTTGCCACCGAGCATGGCGGCGGTCTCGTCGACGGGGATGTCGCAGAACACCCGGGCGAGGAACTCACGCGTGTGGGGCCAGGTGCCCTCGGGGTGGGGGAAGTCGTTGCCCCAGCAGAGGTTGCCGACGCCGATCTCGTAGCGGCGGGCCAGCTCGACCCGCACGATGTTCGACGCGCCGATGAAGCAGTTGCGGTCGAAGTACTCGCTCGGGCTCATCGACATGTTCGCGGTCAGCTGGGCGCCCAGCTTCTGCGAGCCGTGGTCGCGCTCGTAGACGAGGTCCATCCGCCAGAGCAGGTCGTTCACCCAGAAGGCCCCGCACTCGGCCACGCCGAAGCGCAGACCGGGGAAGCGCTCGAACACGCCCGACCAGATGAGGAACGGCAGCGGTCGGGACGACCAGAACCGGGTCTCGGTGGTGAAGATGCCGACGTGCGGGCCGTAGGACGCCCGGTCGGCCACGCCGGAGTGCGCGTGCACCGGCATCTGCAGCTCCTCGCACACCGCCCACACCGGGTCGTAGCGGGGGTGGTGGTACGGCTCGTGCGGCTGCCACATCGGCGGGATGAGGATGCCGCCCCGCAGCCCCGACTCGTGGGCCCGGCGGATCTCGGCCACCGCGGCGTCGACGTCGACCATGATCGGCACGACCGCCACGCCGGCCCGCCGCTCCGGGCTGTCCTGGCACAGCTCGGCCAGCCAGCGGTTGTGGGCCCGGGCGCCGGCGAGGAGCAGCTCGCCCGGGGTGTCGCCGTTGGCGCCCAGCCCGGCGCCGAACGGTGCCGACGCCCCACCGGTGACCGAGTCGGCGTCGGGGAAGATGACCTCGCCGGCCACGCCGTCGGCGTCGAGCTCCTTGTCGCGCCGGGCGGCGTCCCAACCGCCGCGCAGGCCCTCCTCGTTCTCCTCGTGCCAGGCCTCGGCGAACTCCTCGTTGAGGAAGCCGGTGCGGGCCATCTCGGCGGCCCGCTCCCGCTCGACGACGAACTCGTCGAACCGGTCGCGGTACTCGGGGTCGAGCCACTCGCGGTACTCGGGTCCGGGCAGGCCGGCGTGGGTGTCGGCGGAGATCACGAGGTAGCGGCTCATCGCAGTTCCTCCAGGTAGGTCGGGCGCCGAGCGGTCGAGCATCGACTCGGCGCGGGCCCGGATGGTGGCGTCGGTGCGCTCGCTGGCGGGCAGGATCCAGAACCGGCCCTCGCGGATGCCGCGCGACGGCCTCGTCGGCCACCGCCTCGACCGGCGTGTAGTCCGGCTCGATCCCCGCGGCCCGCAGGCGGGCCTCGAAGGACTCGATCGTCGTGTAGGGCGTCGGCGCGGGGACGCTCGTTGGCCCACTGCTCGGGCCGGATGGCGCGACGAGCCGAGCAGGCCGGTGCGCAGCACCTTCGGGCCCGGGAACAGCACCGAGACGCCGATGCGGCTGTCCACCTGACGCAGCTGGCCGTAGAGCACCTCGCTGACCGTCGTGACCGCGGCCTTCGTGGTGGCGTAGATGGCGGTGGCGGTCAGCGGCGCGATGCCGCCGTTGCCCGACGAGGTGTTCATGACGTGGCCCTCGTCGTCGCCGGCGAGCATGCGGGGCACGAACGCCTTGATCCCGTGGATGACGCCCCACAGGTTCACCGCCAGGCCCCAGCCCCAGTCGTTGACCGTGTGGTCCCAGATCTTGCCCTCGGCCCCGGCGCCCACGCCGGCGTTGTTGCACAGCAGGTGGACCGCGCCGTAGGTCTCGTAGGCCACGTCGGCCAGGTGCTCGACCGACGCCAGCTCGGTCACGTCGGTGACCACGGCCGGTCACGTCGTGGCCGTCGGCCCGCAGGCCGGCAGCGGCCTCCTCGAGCGGGTCGGGGAAGAGGTCGGCCAGCACCACGCGCATGCCCTCGGCCGCGAGGCGGGCACCGAGGGCCTGCCCGACGCCGCCGGCGCCGCCGGTCACGACGGCCACTCGGCCGGCCAGGTCCTCCATCAGGTGCCTTCCATCATGCGGCCGGGGGCAGGAAGCGGGCCGCGGCGAAGGCCGGGCAGCGCAACGCCTCGTCGGGGATGTCGTCGGGCGGCAGCGGCTCGGCGACCTCGGCTGGCGACGGCCCGAACCGCGCGGCCAGCGGGGCCAGCGCGTCGAGGTCGAGTCCGTAGAGCGCGGCCGCGTTGGCGCCGACCATGGCCCGGACCTCGTCCTCGGGCACTCCGGCGAACGCCATCCGCAGGTGGGTGCGGGAGAACGGCCAGCAGCCCTCGAGGTGAGGGAAGTCGCTGCCCCACATGATGCGGTCGACGCCGACCCGGTGACGGGCCTCGACCTCGGGCCGGCGGATGAAGCTCGAGCCGACGTGGCACTGGCGGGCCCAGTACTCCGAGGGCTTCAGCGCCAGCTCGTGGGTGGAGCCACCGAACTTCGCCTCCTGCGACCCGGCCGCGCCACCGACGCCCCGCAGCCGGGCGTGGTAGTAGTCGAGACGGGTCAGCTCGTCGGGCACCCAGGCCGTGCCCTGCTCGGTGAACACGAACTGCAGGTCGGGATGCCGCTCCATCACCCCGGAGAAGAGCAGGTGCCAGAGGGTGCGGTGCGCCCACCAGGTGACCTCGAGCAGGAACATGGCCTTGGCCGCGTCGTAGTCGCCGTAGTCGGGGGCTGCGCTGCCGCTGTGGGTGTTGACGGGGAGGCCGATCTCCTCGCACACCGACCAGATCGGCTCGTAGTCGGGGGCGTACAGCGGGGGGAGGCCCGACCCGGGTGGGGCGCCCGGCAGCAGCACACCGCCGGTGAGGCCGTGGTCGGCTGCCCACCGGATCTCGTCGACCGACCCCTCGACGTCGTGCAGCATGATCTGGGCGATGCCGGCCCGGCGGCCCGGAGCGTCGGCGCAGAAGTCGGCCAGCCACCGGTTGTGTGCCCGCAGCCCGGCCCAGCGGCGCTCGAGGTCGCCGGCCTCGGCGCCGGGCGGCTGGCCGACGAGGGACGACTTCGGGAAGAACGGCGGGATCGTGTTGGGGAAGAGGACCTCGGCCACGACGCCGTCGGCCTCCATCTCCCGGAGCCGGCGGGACGAGTCCCAGTTGCGGGCGCCGTCGTCGCCCTCGAGGTCGTCGTAGGGGTTGTCGAACGTCGACGCCCAGGCGTCGAAGTCGTCGAGATGGCGCGCCTCGAGGTACGGCCGATAGTCAGCGATGTCAGCGCCCCCATGGCAGTCCGCAGAGATCACGACGTAGTTGTCGCCGGACATGTGGCCGGTCTAGCAAACCGCCATCGGCCCCACAAGGAAAAGTTGGAACGTGTTCTCATTCCGTCCTAGGGTTCGGCTCGACGAGGGGGGTGCCACGGTGGCGACGACGGTCGGTCAGTACTGCATCTACGTCAGCGACATCGAGCGGTCGATCGCCTTCTACACGGACGTGATCGGCCTCGTGGTGCAGGGGCGCACCGAGATCGACGATGTGCACGAGGCTCACCTCGCGGCCGACGAGGGGGGCGGGCGCCTGCAGCTCGCCGAGCGCTACCAGGGCGGCCAGGCGATCGACCACGGCTTCGCGCTGTGGAAGATCTACATGCGGGTGGACGACTGCGCCGCCACCCACGCCAAGGCTGTCGCGTCCGGCGCCGAGTCGACGATGGAGCCGACCCGACTCGACCGTTGGCCGGTCACGGTCGCCTTCGTCAACGACCCCGACGGCTACAACATCGAGCTCATCCAGCACCACGAACCCTGACGGGAGCCTGGCACCTTCCTGAGAGTCCACAGGGGGTTCACAGGAACCTCCCAGCGTTCCGGGCCAGGATGGTCGGGTGACCACGGCTGCGACGCGGACCCCCAAGGTGCTGGTCGTCGACGACGAGGAGAACATCCGCTTCCTGCTGTCGTCGGCGCTGCACCACTCCGGCTTCGAGGTGGCCACGGCCGACAACGGCCGCGAGGCGCTCACCGAGCTCAAGGCCTTTCGGCCCGACGCCGTGCTGCTGGACGTGATGATGCCCGACATCGACGGCTTCGAGGTGTGCCGGCGCATGCGGGCCGACGGCGACCGCACCGCAGTGATCTTCCTCACCGCGCACGACGCCACCGAGGACAAGGTGCGCGGGCTGACGCTGGGGGGCGACGACTACGTCACCAAGCCGTTCAGCCTGGAGGAGGTCATCGCCCGCGTGCGGGTGGTGGTGCGGCGCATCGGCATCGACCCCGAGGCCAACTCCCGGCTGGCGTTCAGCGACCTGGAGATGGACGAGGACGCCTACCGGGTGTGGCGGGCCGGCGAGCTCATCGACCTGTCGCCGACCGAGTTCAAGCTGCTGCGGTTCTTCCTGCTCAACCCGGACCGGGTGCTGTCGCGAGCGCAGATCCTCGACCACGTCTGGGAGTACGACTTCGGCGGCGGCGCCAACGTGGTCGAGACCTACGTTTCGTACCTGCGCAAGAAGCTCGACAAGCTCGGCCCGCCGCTGATCCAGACCGTCCGCGGCGTCGGGTACGCCTTGCGGACGTCCTGATGGTCCCGATGACCCCGCGGATCGCCTGATGTCCCTGAGAGCCCGGCTGCTGCTGGGGTTCGTGGCGATTGCGCTGGTGCTGATCGGCGCCGACCTCGTGCTCGCGGCCAACGTGCAGAAGTCGTTGGTCGACCAGATCGACCAGCGCCTCGACGGAGCCGTCGGCCCCTTCACGCGCGGCTTCGGGGGGCGCTTCCCCGGGCCCGCGCCGAGCGGCACCGGCCCCAACCAGGGGACCAGCATCCCCGACGGGGACGTGAACCCCCGCTTCACCGAGTTCTTCGTGGCCGCGATCGCCGCCGACGGCAGCGTCGTCTACCAGCAGCTGCCCAACCTGCGGGACGGCGACCCGGCGCCGAAGCTCGACACGTCGCTCGCCATCTCTCGGGCCGTCGGCGTGGGCGAACCGCTGAAGCCCTACACCGTCGGGGCCTCGGACGGGTCGAGCCTGCGCTACCGCATGGCCTCCCAGCAGACGGCGACCGGCACCTACGCGGTCGTGGCCATCCCGATGCGCGAGGCCGATGCCACGCTCAGCCGCCTGATCGGGGTCGAGGTGGCGGCCACCGCGGCAGTGCTGCTGGTGCTGGCCCTGGTGGCGTTCTGGGTGATCCGCCTGGGCCTGCGTCCGATCGTGAAGATGACTGCCACGGCCGACGCCATCGCCGAGGGCGATCTCTCCCGCCGGGTCGAGGTGGGCCCGCCGTCGACCGAGGCAGGCCGTCTGGGGCTGGCGCTCAACGGCATGCTCCACCAGATCGAGGGCGCGTTCGACCAGCGCCAGGCGTCCGAGGATCGGCTGCGCCGCTTCATCGCCGATGCGTCCCACGAGCTGCGCACCCCGCTCACCTCGATCCGGGGCTACACCGAGCTCTACCGCTCGGGCGCGGTCGCCGAGGGCGACGGGCTGGCCGACGCCATGCGTCGCATCGAGGGCGAATCGGTGCGGATGGGCGAACTGGTCGACGACATGCTCCTCCTGGCCCGGCTCGACCAGGGCCGCCCGCTCGACGCCGATCCGGTCGACGTCGCCGCCTTGGCCCGCGACAGCGTGTCCGACGCCCGGGCGGTCGAGCCGGACCGTCCGATCGCGCTGCAGGTGCCCGATGCCCCGGTGGTGGTGGCCGGCGACGAGCAGCGGCTCCGCCAGCTGATGGCCAACCTGCTGGCCAACGCCCGCCAGCACACTCCGCCCGATGCGGCGGTCGAGGTGTCGGTGAGGACTGCCGACGATCGGGCTGTCATCGAGGTGGCTGATCACGGCCCGGGCATCGACGCCGGGGACGCCCAACGGATCTTCGAGCGCTTCTACCGCGCCGACCCGTCCCGGGTGCGGCGAGGATCCGATGGCGGTGCGGGACTGGGATTGTCCATCGTCGCCGCCGTCACGGCCGCCCACCACGGGCAGGCCTCGGTCGAGACGGCGCCGGGCCACGGCGCCCGCTTCCGCGTCGAACTGCCGCTCGCCCCGTGATCTCGTTCACCTCCTGATCGGCCGTCGCCAAACCGAACCCTTCACCCGGTCCTGCGGACGGCTTCCGGAGGCGACCGTGCCCCTGTTCGACGCCCGATCGGGCGCGCGGTCGCGACACAGGTTCGGGCGGGCGAACGACAGGTTCGGGCGGGCGAACGCTGCGGAAGTCCTCATGGGGTTCACACAGACTCCTCATGTCCGCTGGCGAGGGTGGGAGCCATGGTTCGACGACCGCTGCGCTCCCGCCCCGGCCCGGGCTCGGCGTCTGACCCCCGGTCGTGCTCCGGGTCCGGCTCCGGCTCCTCGCTGCTGAGCCGTCGCGCGCTGCTCGGCCTCGGCGCGGTCGGGGCCACGGCCTGGACCGTCAACCGCTCGACCGGGATGCTCGGCTGGCTCTCGGGGATCGACGCGGCGGACGCGTCATCGTCCTCTGGGTCCGGGTCCTCGTCAGCGGTCGATGCAGCCACGACCAGCACGACGTCGGCAACAGTGGCCGCGGCGGAGGTCGGCGCGACCCCGGGCACGCCGCTCGTCGCTCCGGGCGAGGCGAAGGAGCTGGTCTTCACCCCGGCCAAGGCCTCGACCGCCTTCCGCGGGCTGCTGGTACGGCCTCCCTCGGACCAGCGAACGACGGCCATCGTGCTGGTGCACGGTGGCGGGGCGACCGGCGGATCGCAGGCCGACAGCACCTCGTGGAGCGACTGGTACCGCGACCACGGCTACCTCACGTTCTCGATCGACTACCGGCTGGTCGACTCGGCCACCGACGCCGGGATCTACCCCATCCCGGAGCAGAACACGAAGGCGGCGGTGCAGTACCTGCGGATGCACGCCGACGAGCTCGGCATCGACCGCATCGTGGTGCAAGGCCACTCGGCGGGGGCCCGGCTCGGCGCCATCGTGGCCACCACGTCCGACCTGCCTGCCTTCTCGGGTCGGGAGGTCTGGCCCGACGTGTCCGACCGGATCGACGGGTTCATCGGGTTCTACGGCTACTACGACGGCATCCAGTACCAGCCGGTCGCCTACTACGGCGGTACTGGTGTGGCGCCGTCGACTGCCGTCTCGAACCGCCGGGCCACCCACGTGACCGGCCCGGTGTACCTGCTCCACGGCCGGGCCGACAGCATCGTCGGGGTGAACCGCTCGCAGGACTTCGCCGACGCGCTCGATGCGGCCGGGGCCGACGTGGTGCTCGAGCTCGTCCCCGGCGCGGACCACGGCTATGACGGGTACGGCTCGCCCGCGCTCACCCCGATCGGCCTCGAGACCGCCGCTCGCGTCGCCACCTGGCTCGAGACGAAGGTCTGAGCTCGGTACTGCGCGAGCCGTCGCGGGGAGGCGATGATGGGTACGGTCTGCGGCCATGGTCGATGACGACGCCAGTCCGAGTGCCGAGCCGTCGGCGGGAGGCCGGGACGGATCTCGGCCCGTGCCGGACAACGTGGTGGTGGTGCTGCTCGACAGCCTCAACCGGCACCTGCTCGGCTCGTACGGCAGCGACGAGTTCACCACTCCGAACCTCGACGCGTTCGCCGCCCGGTCGGTGCGCTTCTCGGAGCACCACACGGGTTCGTTGCCCTGCATGCCCGCCCGGCACGACATCCTGTGCGGCGCGCTCGACTTCCTGTGGCGGCCGTGGGGATCGGTCGAGATCTGGGAGGACGCCATCACCCGCTCGCTGCGCGGAGCCGGCGTCACCACCCAGCTGATCAGCGACCACCCCCACCTGTTCGAGTCCGGCGGCGAGAACTACCACACGGACTTCAGCGCCTGGGCCTACGAGCGGGGGCACGAGAACGACCCGTGGAAGACCGTCCCGGACCCGAGTTGGGCCGGGGCGCCGACCTCGACCCGGGGCATGCCGATGAACTACGACACGTCGCGGGGCTGGTTCCGGGGCGAGCACGACTTCCCGGGGCCCCGCACCATGGCCGCCGCGGCCGAGTGGATCGACGACAACGCCGGCCACCACGACCGCTTCATGCTGTTCGTCGACGAGTTCGATCCGCACGAGCCGTTCGACACCCCGGAGCCATGGGCCTCGCGCTACGACCCCGACTGGGAGGGCCCGCACCTGATCTGGCCGCCCTATGTCCGGGGCGCCCTGCGCAAGGGCGTGCTCGACGAGCGCCAGGCCCGCCAGATCCGGGCCCAGTACGGGGCCAAGCTGTCGATGATCGACCACTGGTTCGGTCGGGTGCTCGACGCGCTCGGATCGCCACGGGTTGTGGGAGTCGACCGCCGTCATCGTCTGCACCGACCACGGCCACTACCTCGGCGAGGACGACATCTGGGGCAAGCCGCCCGTCCCGATCGTCGACACGATGGGCCACATCCCGCTGATGGTGTCGTGGCCGGGGGCCGAGCCGGGTGAGTGCGGAGCGCTGACCACCAGCGTCGACCTGTTCGCCACCATGGCCGACGTGTTCGATGTCGACGTGCGACAGCGGACCCACGGCCGGTCGCTGGTCCCGCTGCTGACCGGCGAGACGACCTCGGTGCGCGACTGGCTGATCACCGGCATCTGGGGCCGCGAGGTGCATCTCGTCGACCTCGAGCGTCGGTACTGCCGGGCGCCCGCGGGTGACAACGCTCCGATCTCGATGTGGTCGAACCGCTGGTCGACCATGCCGGTGCACGTGCTCGACCCGGAGGTCGCACTGCCGCTGCCCGATCACCGGGCCGTGCTCGATCGCATGCCCGGCTCGACCGTGCCGGTGATCCGCCAGCCCTGGGACGCCGGTGACGGGCTGCCGTTCTGGGCGTGGGCCGCGTTCGACGGCAGCCACCTCTGGAACCGCACCGAGGACCCGACCGAGGCCCACGACCTCGTCGCCGATGGCGGCTCACGAGGCCGGGGGACCGACCAGAACGCGGCCGAGAAGCTCCGCGTCGCCCTGCTCGAGCTCGACGCTCCCGACGACCAGTTCGTCCGCCTCGGCCTCTCCTGACCCCCACGCGGAAGCATCCCAACCTGGGGCGATCTCGCGCGCTCTGACGCGCGCTGCGGCCCCAGGTTCGGCGTCGGTCGGTGTTTTGGGTGGGCGGTGAGACCCATGACACATACGAAACGGTTGCGTATCGGAATGGACGGGGTCATGCTGCCGTTCACGCATATCGAGACACGAACGTCTCGATATGCGGGCAGCGGATGCACCACCCCTCGAAAGGCGACGCAGATGACCGATACCTCGCAGCACCAGCCCGATCGACCAGATCTCGAACCTCACGACGGCGGGGGCAGCGAATCGCTGGTCGACCGCGTGTACGCCCGGCGGTGGTGGACGCTCGCGGTGCTCTGCCTCAGCCTGATCGTCATCGGGGTCGACAACACCATCCTCAACGTGGCCCTGCCCACCCTGGTCACGGACCTGGGCGCCACCACCAGCCAGCTCCAGTGGATCGTCGACGGCTACACGCTGGTCTTCGCCGGCCTGCTGCTGACCGCCGGCAGCCTGGGTGACCGCTTCGGTCGTCGCGGCGCACTGACTGTCGGCCTGGTCATCTTCGGTCTCGGCTCGGTGGCCTCCGCCGTCGCCGGTTCGGCCGGACAGCTCATCGCCACCCGATGCCTCATGGGCCTCGGCGCCGCGCTGATCATGCCGGCGACGCTGTCGATCGTGACCAACGTCTTCACCATCCCCGCCGAGCGGGCCCGGGCCATCGCCATCTGGGCCGGCTTCTCGGCGCTCGGCATCGCCATCGGCCCACTGGCCGGCGGCTACCTGCTCGAGCACTTCTACTGGGGCTCGGTCTTCCTCGTGAACGTCCCGATCGTGATCATCGCCCTGGTGGCCGGACGCCGGTTCGTCCCCACCTCGAAGGACCCCGCTGCTCCGCAGCTCGACCCGGTCGGTGCCGTCCTGTCGATCGTCGGGCTCACGGCCCTGCTGTGGTCGATCATCGAGGCCCCATCCAAGGGTTGGACCTCGGGAGCGACGCTCGCCGGCTTCGCCGCCGCCATCGTCGTGCTCAGCGCCTTCGCCCTCTGGGAGCTGCGCAGCGATCACCCGATGCTGAACGTCGAGTTCTTCTCGAACCCCCGCTTCACCGCGGCCAGCCTGGCCATCACCCTGAACTTCTTCGCCCTCTTCGGCTCGCTGTTCCTGCTGACCCAGTACCTGCAGTCGGTGCTCGGCTTCTCGGCTCTCGCCGCGGGTGTGCGGATCCTCCCCTTTGCCATCGTGATGATGGCGGTCGCCCCGCAGAGCGCCAAGCTGGCCGAGCGGTTCGGGACGAAGCTCGTCGTCACCGTCGGCCTGGTCACGGTCGCCAGCGGCCTGGCCCTGATCACCCAGGTCGAGCCGTCGTCGGGCTACACCCCGGTGTTCTTCGCCTTCGTGATCATGGCGCTCGGCATGGCCCTCACGATGGCGCCGGCCACCGAGTCGATCATGGGCTCGCTGCCCCGGGACAAGGCCGGTGTCGGCTCCGCGGTGAACGACACCACCCGCCAGGTCGGTGGCGCCCTCGGCGTCGCCATCATCGGAAGCGTCTACTCGTCCGTCTACGCCGGGTCCATCTCGTCGGCCATCGCCGGCCGGGGGCTGCCGGCCGCGGCCGAGGCCACGGTCACCGATTCGATCGGCGGCGCCATGGGCGTGGCCAAGTCGGTGGGCGGTCAGGCCGGCGACGCGCTGGCCGAAGCGGCGAGGACCGCCTTCGTCAGCGGCATGCACCGCGGGGTGCTGGTCGGGGCGGTCATCGCGCTGGCCGGAGCCCTCGTCGCCCTGCTGTTCCTGCCGGCCCGGGCCCCCGAGACCGCCGACGAGGGCATCGACCCGAGCAAGCCGAACTACTTCGAGCTCACCGACGGCGAGGACCTCGACGACCTGATCGGAGCCGGCGTCGCCGCTGGGCTCGGCCTCCCCCCGGCTGACGGAGTGGCCCTCGCAGAGGCATGATGTCGGGCGTGTCCCCCCGTGGTGTGACCCCGACCTCGAGACCCCAGTCACTCGCCCCTTCGGGTCCGCCCGAGGGGGCGAGCGCCGTTCCCGAACCGGACGGCAGCTCGAGCCCACCCGCGGCTCGACCCGGCCGGCCCCGCAGCGTCGAGGTCGACCAGGCCATCCTGGCCGCAGCCATCCGCATGCTGGCCGACCACGGGTACGACGGGCTCACGATGGAAGGCGTCGCCTCCGAGGCCGGCGTCGGCAAGGCCACGCTGTACCGGCGCTGGCCGTCGAAGATCGACCTCGTGCTCGACGCCATCCGGTCGATGAAGCCGATGGTCGACATCCCCGACCACGGTGACATCCGGACCGATCTGGTCGAGATGGTCACGGGCGCGGTCTCGTGGGGCGGCGACGGCGAGTACACCGAGGTGGTGTCCGCGCTGATGAGCGAGCTCCGCCGGAACTCCGAGCTGGCCACCGTCTACCGGGAGCAGTTCCTGGCGCCGCGGCGGGCCGAGAGCATGCGGATCATCCAGCGCGGGATCGACCGAGGCGAGGTCAGATCCGACGTCGACCTCGACCTGGTGCTCGACATGCTGATCGGCGCGATCGTCTACCGCACGACGATCAGCGGTGGTGAGCTCACCGAGGCGGTGGCCGAGCGGGCCGTCGACCAGGCGCTCCGGGGCATCGCCGCGGGGTAGGACCCGCCGAGCCCCCGCGGAGCCGGCCCCCCCCGAGCCGCAACCTGGGGCGATCGCGGTCGTCCTGGCGCGCCGGACGGCCCCAGGTTCGGGTGGTGAGCGGGGGCGCGGCGACCGGGTTCAGGTTCGGGGATCGGGCGCATCGGCTGGCCGGTTCACCAGGCCGGTTCACCAGGTGTCGATGTTGGGGCGCTTCTTGCCGGCGCGGAGCTCGGGGGGTGGAGCCGACTCGAGCGCCATGGTGATCCAGTGGCGGGAGTCGGCCGGGTCGATGACGTCGTCGATCTCGAAGTAGGTCGCGGTGTTGACGGCCTTGCCCTGCTCGTAGAGGCGGTCGACGCGCTCCTGGAACATCGCCTCTCGCTCCACCGGGTCGGGCTCGGCCTCGAGCTCGTTGCGGAACCCGAGCCGGACCGCGCCCTCGAGGCCCATACCGCCGAACTCGCCGGTGGGCCAGGCCACGGTGAAGATCGGGCGGCGGAAGCTGCCGCCGCACATAGCCTGCGCGCCGAGGCCGTAGCCCTTGCGCAGCACGATCGTGAAGAAGGGAACGGTGAGGCTCGCACCGGTGACGAAGAGGCGGCTGACGTGGCGGACGAGCCCGGTCTTCTCGGCCTCGGGCCCGACCATGAAGCCGGGGGTGTCGCACAGCAGCAGGATCGGCAGGTCGTGGGCGTCGCACAGCTGCATGAACCGTGCGGCCTTGTCGGAGCCGTCGGCGTCGATGGCGCCGCCGAGGTGGGCCGGGCTGTTGGCGATGACGCCCATGGGTCGGCCCTCGACCCGGATCAGCGACGTGATCATCCCCGGCCCGAACCCTCGCCGCACCTCGAGCACCGAATCGATGTCGGCCAGGGTATCGATGACGTCGCGCACCTCGTAGATCCGCAGCCGGTTCTCGGGGACGACCTGGCGCAGCAGCCGCTGGTCGGCGCACTCCCATGCTCGATCGGTGCCGGTGCCGGTGCCGGCGTCGGCCTTCCCGCCGACGAAGTAGGACAGGTACTTCTTGGCGACGGCCACGGCCTCGGCCTCGTCGGCCACCGCGATGTCGACCACGCCGTTCGGCACCTGCACGTCCATCGGCCCGACCTCGTCGGGGGTGAACACGCCGAGCCCACCGCCCTCGATCATGGCCGGGCCACCCATGCCGATGTTCGAGCCCTCGGTGGCGATGATCACGTCGCAGCAGCCGAGCAGGGCGGCGTTGCCGGCGAAGCAGCGGCCGGACGTGATGCCCACCAGCGGCACGAGCCCGCTGAGGTCGGCGAACAGCGCGAACGCCATGGTGTCGAGCCCGGTCATGCCCGCCCGAGTCGGTGTCGCCCGGTCGCCCGCCTCCGCCCTCGGTGAAGAACACGACCGGCAGCTTCATGCGCTCGGCCAGCTCGAAGAGGCGGTCCTTCTTCGTGTGGTTGTGCACGCCCTGGGTGCCGGCGAGCACGGTGTAGTCGTAGGACATGACAACGGTCCGGTCGCCGTCGACCCGGCCGACCCCGGAGACCAGACCGTCGGCCGGCGTGCGGGTGACGAGGTCGTCGAAGCTCCGCCGCCGACGTTGGGCGGCGATGGCCAGCGCCCCGTACTCCACGAACGTGCCCTCGTCGCAGAGGTCGTCGATGTTCTCGCGGGCGGTGCGCTGGCCGGTGCGGCGCCGACGCTCCACGGACTCCGGGCGGGCCGGGTCGAGCCCGAGCTCGTGGCGGGAGATCGACTCGGCCAGGTCGGGACGCACGAAGTCGGCATCGATCGTTTGGGTGGCAGTGGCCGTTTCCACCGCCACGTCGTGTTCGAGAGTGATCAGCATCGCGACGCCTGGATCGACGGTCTGGCCGACCTCGACCAGCACGCCCGTGACGGTGCCGCTCCACTCGGCAGCGACGACGTGCTCCATCTTCATGGACTCGAGCACCACGAGGGTCTTGCCGGCGACGAACCGGTCGCCGGCGGTCACCCCGATCCGCACGACCGTCCCGAGCAGCGGTGCGTCGACCATGCGGTCGTTCCCCTCAGCCATGGCGGCCGACACTAGCGAGCCGAGACCGAACTGGTAGCCCGCCGTCGACCGGCCGATGCTCGATCGCTCGACGCGTCGCGGCGGCTCAGCTCGACGGCAACTCGGCCGCCAGTGCGGCTCCCACCTGATCCGCGACCGCGACCGCCACCACGCGTTGCTCGAGTGACGCGCCCTCCCCGGGAGTGGGAACGAGCACGAAGCGCCCGACCTCTCGGCCCCGCTGCAGCACCGGGAGCTCGACGCCTTCGGCGGGGAGCTCGAGACCGTGGCGCCCCATGCGCGACACGGTGATCAGCTGCTTCGGGAGGATGACCACCCCGGACCGTTCGAGTCGCTGGAGCGGCTCGCCGTAGGGCGGCTGCTCGAATCGGCACGACCTCAGCGAGAGCAGGTGGGTGAGCTCGATCGACGCGGCATCGATCACCTCGGCCGCCGGCTCGCCCTCGGCGGCCAGCTCCGCGACGTGCGTGATCCTGCGGATCTCCGAGCGGCTCGCCTCGACGGCTACACGGACGATCTGCGCGCGCGGGCCGCGATCTGCCCGACGATCAGACCGGCGATGAGCAAGAGGATCGCCGTCTCGATGTCGTCGCGCGAGCTGATCCGCAATGAATGGATCGGTTCGGTCTGGAAGAAGTCGAATGCGAGGGCCGCGGTGAGGGCGCTCACCGCGCCGGCGACCCGGCCCCCGGCTGCCGCGCCGAGCACCACGATCACCATGAGCACGAGCGCCACGTTCGTGCTCGAGGTCCAGTCGCCGGCCTGGGACAGCAGTCCGGCCACCACGATCGAGCCCACCACGCCTATGAACATCCCGACTGCGGTCGGCAGCCGGTCGTCTCGTTCCACCATCGTCGTACCTCCTGGGTCGCCGGATCATTTTCCCTGCCTCGTCGATCATCGCCGCCTCCCGCGCGTTCCGGCGATAACGCGGCGACAAGACGGCGGGGGTGGCCGCTAAGAGGGCGCTAAGCCCCTGTGCAGGGGTCGGGGACGGTCGTACAACGGTCGCATGGCTGATCTCCTCTTCGTCCTCATCGTCGTCGGGTTCTTCGGGCTCATGGTGCTGCTGGTCAAAGCGTGCGACCGCATCATCGGGCCGGACGAGCCCTACGAGTCCTCCGAACCGTCGGCCGCGTCGGACAGCGAGCCGGCCGAGCCGGCCGCGGCCGAGGCGGAGGTGACCCGATGAGCGCCGACAACGTCGTCGCCCTCGTCCTCGCCCTGCTCCTGACCGTGTACCTCGTCGCCGCCCTCGTCGTCCCGGAGAAGTTCTGATGACCCTCGCCAGTTGGCTGCAGCTCGCCGCCCTCATCGTCTTCATCGTCGTCGGGACCCGGTTGCTCGGGCCCTACATCGCCGGGATCTACCGGGTCACGGACGAGCTGCCGACCAAGCGGCCGTTCGGCGACCGGGTGTTCAGCCCGATCGAGCGGCTCATCTACCGCCTCAGCGGCGTCGACGAGGATCGCGAGCAGCGCTGGAGCGTCTACGCCCTCTCGCTGCTGGCCTTCAGCCTGCTGTCGGTCCTGCTGGTGTACGCTGTTCGCAGCGCCTCCAGGGATCGCTGCCCGTGGAACCCCAACGGGGTCGGCGGCGTGCCGGCCCCGCTGTCGTTCAACACCGCGGTCAGCTTCGTGACCAACACGAACTGGCAGAACTACAGCGGCGAGTCGACCATGAGCCACCTCACCCAGATGGCGGGGCTGGCGGTGCAGAACTTCGTGTCGGCCGCCGTGGGCCTCTGCGTGCTGATCGCCCTCATCCGCGGGCTCGTGCGCCGGCGGAGCGCCACCATCGGCAACTTCTGGGTCGACCTCGTGCGGGGCACCGTCCGCCTGATGCTCCCGCTCGCCGTTCGTCTTCGCCATCGCCTACGCCAGCCAGGGCGTGGTGCAGAACCTGCACGGCAACACCTCGGTGACCACGGTCGAGGGGTCGACCCAGGTGATCCCGGGCGGGATGATCGCCAGCCAGGAGGCGATCAAGGAGCTGGGCACGAACGGCGGCGGCTACGTCAACGCCAACTCGTCCCATCCGTTCGAGAACCCCAACGGCCTGACCAACTGGCTCGCAGATGGGCACCATCCTGCTCATCCCGTTCGCCCTCACCTACGCCTTCGGCCGGTGGGCGGGGACCAGAAGCAGGGCTGGGTCGTCTTCGCCGCCATGTTCACCCTCTGGATCGCGCTCGGCCGCGCTGGCCATGGGCATGGAGATCGCACGGCAACCCCGAGCTCACGGCCCGGGGCGCAGATCAGTCGGTGACCGTCCACCCAGACCGGCGGGAACATGGAGGGCAAGGAGGTCCGCTTCGACGCAGCGACCTGCGGGCTCTACGCCGCCATCACCACGGGCACCTCGAACGGCGCGGTCGACTGCCAGCACGACTCCATGACGCCCGCTGGGCGGCATGTCGCCGCTGGTGAACATGATGCTCGGCGAGGTCAGCCCCGGCGGCGTCGGGCGCCGGCCTCTACGGCATGTTGGTCTTCGTCCTGCTGGCGCGTGTTCATCGCCGGCCTGATGGTCGGCCGCACGCCCGAGTACCTCGGCAAGAAGATCCAGGCCGCCGAGATGAAGCTGGTGGTGATCTACATCCTCGCCGTGCCGCTCGCCGTCCTCGGCTTCGCCGGCGCCTCGGTGATCCTGAAGGGCTCGGTTGCCTCGATCCTGAACCCCGGGCCGCACGGACTCACCGAGGTGGTCTACGCCTTCACCTCGGCCGGCAACAACAACGGCTCGGCGTTCGGCGGCCTCACCGGCAACACCGACTGGTACAACACCACGCTCGGCCTCTCGATGCTGGTCGGCCGGTTCGTGCTGATCGATCGCGGTGCTGGCCATCGCCGGATCGCTGGCCCGCAAGCAGAAGGTGCCCGCCTCGGCCGGCACCTTCCCGACCGGCACGCCGCTGTTCGCCGGGCTGCTCGTCGGCGTGGTGGTGATCGTCGTCGGCCTCACCTACTTCCCCGTCCTGGCCCTCGGCCCCATCGTCGAGCACCTGAGCATCTAGGAGATGGACGTGACTGCAGTCCAACACGTCGACCAGCCGGAGCACCCGGCCGAGGGCTCCTCGCTGAAGAAGGAGAGCAAGGGTCTCCTCGACCCCGCCGATCCTGCGCCGGGCCACCGTCGACAGCGTTCAAGAAGCTCGACCCTCGGCTCATGGCCAAGCAACCCGGTGATGATCGTGGTCGAGGTGGGCTGCGTGCTCACCACGATCCTGTTCTTCCGGGACCTCGGCAAGGCGACCGCCAGCCAGAACTGGTTCGCCGGGCTGGTGGCCCTCTGGCTCTGGTTCACCGTGCTGTTCGCCAACTTCGCCGAGGCCATGGCCGAGGGACGGGGCAAGGCCCAGGCCGACGCCCTGCGCAAGGCCCGGGCCGACACCATCGCCAACGTGCGACGGGCCGACGGCACCGTCGAGCAGGTGCCGAGCCCGCGAGCTGCAGGTCGGCGACGAGTGCATCGTCGTCGGCCGGCGAGGTGATCCCGGGCGACGGCGAGATCATCGACGGCATCGCCTCGCGTCGACGAGTCGGCCATCACCGGCGAGTCGGCTCCGGTCATCCGCGAGTCGGGCGGCGATCGCTCGGCGGTCACCGGCGGCACCCGGGTGCTGTCGGACCGGATCGTCGTGCGCATCACCGCCAAGCCGGGCGAGACCTTCCTCGACCGCATGATCGCGCTGGTCGAGGGGGCGAGCCGGCAGAAGACGCCGAACGAGATCGCCCTGAACATCCTGCTCGCCGGGCTCACGCTCATCTTCCTGCTGGCCACGGTGACCCTGCAGCCCTTCGCCATCTACTCCGGCGGCGAGCAGCAGATCATCATGCTGGTCGCGCTGCTGGTGTGCCTGATCCCCACCACCATCGGCGCGCTCCTGTCGGCCATCGGCATCGCCGGCATGGACCGGCTGGTGCAGCGCAACGTGCTGGCCATGTCGGGCCGGGCCGTCGAGGCGGCCGGCGACTGCTCGACGCTGCTGCTCGACAAGACCGGCACCATCACCCTCGGCAACCGCCAGGCCGCCGCCTTCGTGCCGATGCCCGGCGTCACCGAGCCGGAGCTGGCCGACGCCGCGCAGCTGTCGATCCTGGCCGACGAGACCCCCGAGGGCCGCTCGATCGTGGTCCTGGCCAAGGAGCGCTACGGCCTGCGCGAGCGCGAGCTCGTCGGCGCCGAGCTGGTGCCGTTCACGGCCCAGACCCGCATGAGCGGCGTCGACTTCGACGGCCGTCACATCCGCAAGGGCGCGGCCGACTCGGTCAAGACGCTACGTGCTCGAGGAGGGCGGCACCGTCCCCGCCGAGCTCGACGTCGAGGTCGAGGCCATCGCCACCCAGGGCGGCACGCCGCTCACGGTCGTCGAGAACGGCCGCGGTGCTCGGGCGTGATCCAGCTCAAGGACGTCGTGAAGTCGGGCATGCGCGAGCGGTTCGACGAGCTGCGGGCCATGGGCATCCGCACCGTGATGATCACCGGCGACAACCCGCTGACGGCCGCGGCCATCGCCGAGGAGGCCGGCGTCGACGACTTCCTCGCCGAGGCCACGCCCGAGGACAAGATGGCGCTCATCAAGAAGGAGCAGGCCGGCGGCTTCCTCGTGGCCATGACCGGCGACGGCACCAACGACGCCCCGGCCCTGGCCCAGGCCGACGTCGGCGTGGCCATGAACACCGGCACCCAGGCCGCCAAGGAAGCCGGGAACATGGTCGACCTCGACTCGAACCCGACGAAGCTCATCGAGATCGTCGAGATCGGCAAGCAGCTGCTCATCACCCGCGGCTCGCTCACCACGTTCTCGATCGCCAACGACGTGGCCAAGTACTTCGCCATCATCCCGGCCATGTTCGTCGGCGTGTTCCCGGCGCTCGACACGCTCAACATCATGAAGCTGTCGTCGCCCAACTCGGCGATCCTCTCGGCCGTCATCTTCAACGCCCTGATCATCGTGGCGCTCATCCCGCTGGCCCTCCGGGGCGTGAAGTTCCGGGCCGCCGGCGCGGCCGCGGTGCTGCGCCGCAACCTCCTCATCTACGGCGTCGGCGGGCTGATCGCCCCGTTCATCGGCATCAAGGCCATCGACGTCGTCATCAGCGCACTGGGAGTCAAGTGATGCGTACGCCAACTGCTTCCCGCCCTCCGCATGCTCGTCGTCCTGACGGTCATCATCGGCTTCGCCTACCCGCTGCGTGGTGCTCGGCGTCAGCCAGCTGGCCTTCCACGACAAGGCCGACGGCTCGCTCGTCGAAGCAGGACGGCCAGGTCGTCGGCTCGTCGCTGCTCGGCCAGACCTTCACCGGCGACGAGTACTTCCAGGGCCGCCCGTCGGCCGCCGGCATCACGGCCAGCGGCTCGACCGACGCCGACGGCCAGCCCGGTGATCCCACCGACCTCTCGCTGTCGAACTCGCGGCGGGTCGAACCTCGGCCCGACCAACCCGAAGCTGCTCGACGGTGCCACCGACGACCCGTCGACCCCCGATGTCGACGAGTCGGCCGACGGGGTCAGCCAGCGGGTGCAGGCCTACCGCGAGCGCAACGGCCTGGCCGCCGACGCCAAGGTGCCGGTCGACGCGGTGACGTCGTCGGCCTCGGGCGTCGATCCGCAGATCTCGGTGGCCAACGCCCGGCTCCAGGCCGAACCGGGTGGCCACGGCCCGCGGGCTCGATGTCGGCGACGGTGAACGAGCTGATCGACGAGCACACCGACCGGCCGCTCGCTCGGCTTCCTCGGTGCGCCCGGGGTCAACGTGCTCGAGCTCAACCTCGCCCTCGACGCCCTGCAGTAGCTGTGTCGAGGCCACCGGATCCGCCCACCGCGGTCACGCGACCTGGAGTTTGCTCCTCCGGCTGGTCGAAGACCGCGGTGGGCGTCCCGCGGCCCGACCCGCCGACCGTGCCGCGTCGCGTGCCGGGCTCGGCCTTCGCGCAGACCGCTCTCCGTAGACTCCGGCGCATGAGCCGCGGCCACCTGCGCATCTACCTCGGTGCGGCGCCCGGCGTGGGCAAGACGTTCGCCATGCTCGACGAGGGCTACCGCCGGCACCAGCGGGGCACCGACGTGGTGGTCGGCTACGTCGAGACCCACGGGCGCCCGAAGACGGCGGCCCAGCTGCGCGACCTCGAGATCGTCCCCCGGCGGGTGCTCACCCACCGCGGCGTGACGTTCGAGGAGATGGACGTCGACGCGGTGATCGCCCGACGGCCGCAGGTGGTGCTGGTCGACGAGCTGGCCCACACCAACGTGCCGGGCTCGCGCAACGCGAAGCGCTGCCAGGACGTCGAGGAGCTGCTCGACGCCGGCATCGACGTGATCTCCACGGTCAACATCCAGCACCTCGAGTCGGTCAACGACGTGGTCGAGCGCATCACCGGGGTCAAGCAGCGCGAGACCGTGCCCGACGCGGTGGTGCGGGCGGCCGACCAGGTCGAGCTGGTCGACATGACCCCCGAGGCGCTGCGGCGGCGCATGGCCCACGGCAACATCTACCACCCGGAGAAGGTCGACGCCGCGCTCGGCAACTACTTCCGGGTCGGCAACCTCAGCGCCCTGCGCGAGCTGGCCCTGCTGTGGGTCGCCGACAAGGTCGACGACGGCGCTGCAGGACTACATGGAGTCGCCACGGCATCGAGGCCACGTGGGAGACCCGTGAGCGGGTCGTCGTCGCGGTGACCGGCGCGCCGAGCGGCGAGCACCTGATCCGCCGGGCCGCCCGGATGGCGCAGCGGTCGAAGGCCGACCTCATCGGCGTGCACGTGCAGGCCAGCGACGGGCTGGCCGACCAGCCCGGCGAGCCTGCTCGACGCGCACCGCCAGCTGCTCGCCGACCTCGGCGGCACCTACCACGAGGTCGTGGGCAGCGACGTGGCCAAGGCGCTCACCCAGTTCGCCCGCAGCGAGCACGCCACCCAGCTCGTGCTCGGGCGCCACCCGTCGCATCCGCTGGTCCGAGCTCACCAGCGGGTCGGTCATCAACGCCGTGCTCCGCGAGGCCGGCGACCTCGACGTCCACGTCATCAGCGACGAGGAGCCGGCCGGCGACAGTCCGGCCGTGTCGGGTCCGTCGATCGTGCGCCGTCGCCGGCTGCCGCACCTGTCGCCGCGGCGCCAGGCGGCCGGATGGCTGCTCACGCTGATCGGCATCCCGCTGCTCACGCTCGCCCTCGCCCAGGTGCAGGGCACCCTCAACCTGCCGACCGACATGCTGCTGTTCCTGGTGCTCGTCGTGGTGGTGGCCATGGTCGGCGGGCTGTGGCCCGCGCTGGTCGCGCGCCGTCGTGGCGTCGCTGTCGGTCAACTGGTTCTTCACCGAGCCGATCCACACGTTCACGATCGCCGAGGGTGAGAACCTGATCGCGCTCGTCATGTTCCTCGTGGTGGCCACGCTGGTCAGCGTGCTCGTGACCCAGGTGTCCCGCCGCTCGGCCGACGCGCTGCGCGCCCGCGCCGAAGCCGAGGCGCTGGCCCGCGTCGCCGGCGGCCTGGTCGGCGACGACGACGCGGTGGCCGAGATGCTCGACCACCTCCGCACCACCTTCGACCGCGACGCGGTGCGCCTGCTGGTGCCCGATCACGACGCCCGGTCGGGATGGCGGGTCGAGGTCGTCGGCCGGCAGCCCGGTGCTGGCCACCGCCGACGGGCCACCCGACGCTGCCACTGGTCGACGGCGCGCTGCTGGTGCACGCCGGCCCGGCGCTGAACGCCGAGGACCAGCTGCGTCCTCAACGTGTTCGCCGCCCAGCTCGGCTCCGCGCTCGAGCGTCGGCGGCTGAAGGCGGAGGCGGCGTACGGCCGAGGCCCTGGCCGAGGCCGACCAGCTGCGCACCGCCATCCTGCGGGCCGTGTCGCACGACCTGCGCACGCCGCTCGCGTCGATCAAGGCCTCGGCCACGAGCCTGCTGCAGCACGACGTCGAGTGGACCCCCGAGGCCCAGCAGGAGTTCCTCGCCACCATCGACGAGGAGTCCGACCGCCTCAACGACCTCGTCGGCAACCTGCTCGACATGAGCCGGGTCGAGACCGGCGTGCTCGAGGTGGCGCCTGCGCCCCGTGGCGCTCGAGGAGGTCGTCGCGCTGAGCCTGGCCAGCCTCAGCGAGCCCACCGACCAGGTCGAGGTCGAGGTCTCCGAGGAGCTCCCGCCGGTGCTGGCCGACCCGGTCCTGCTCGAGCGGGTCGTGGCCAACCTGGTGTCGAACGCGCTGCGCTACGCCGCCGGCCGATCGTCCCGTGCGCATCGAGGCCGGTCGGGTGGGCGATCGCGATCGACCTGCGGGTGATCGACCGCGGCCCCGGGGTGCGGCCCGCCGACCGTGAGCGCATCTTCGAGCCGTTCCAGCGCCTCGGCGACCGGGCCACCGGCTCGGGCGTCGGTCTGGGCCTGGCCGTGGCCCGCGGGTTCATCGATGCCATGGGCGGCGAGCTGTCCCTCGACGACACCCCGGGCGGCGGCCTCACCACGTGGTCTCGCTACGCTGCGCCGAGCCCGAGCCAGCGGTGCCGGCGCCCGACTCCGGTTCGACGACGGCCATGGCGGGGTCGGCCCCGGCCTCGACTCCTGAGATGTCCGCCCCGAGCTCGTTGCCCGGCATGGCGACCGGTCCGAGCGGTGGGACCCGACCGTGACCCGAGTGCTGGTGGTCGACGACGAGCCCCAGATCCGACGGGCGCTGGCCACGAACCTGCGCGCCCGCGAGTACGAGGTCGACCTGGCCGCCACGGGCGAGGAGGCCCTGAAGCTGGCGGCCGAGCACCACCCCGACGTGGTCATCCTCGACATCGGCCTGCCCGGCATCGACGGCATCGAGGTCGTGCGGGGCCTGCGGGGCTGGAGCGCCGTGCCGATCATCATGCTGTCGGTCCGCGAGGACGAGCTCGACAAGGTCGACGCCCTCGACGCCGGCGCCGACGACTACGTCACCAAGCCGTTCGGCATGAACGAGCTGCTGGCCCGGCTCCGCGCGGCCGTGCGTCGAGCTGCGCCGGTCGAGGAGATGCCGATCATCGAGACCGACGACTTCGTCATCGACCTGGCCGCCAAGCGGGTCACCCGCGACGGCGCCGAGGTGCACCTCACGCCGACCGAGTGGGGACTCGTCGAGCAGCTCGTGCGCAACCGGGGCAAGCTCGTCACCCAGCGCCAGCTGCTGCAGGAGGTCTGGGGCCCGCAGTACGCGACCGAGACCAACTACCTGCGGGTCTACCTGGCCGGCCTGCGTCGCAAGCTCGAGCCCGACCCCAGCCAGCCCCGCTACTTCATCACCGAGCCCGGCATGGGCTACCGGTTCGAGCTCACCCGAGCCTGAGCCTCGGTCGATATTTCCAGGGTGTCCCATAGCGAATCCTCTCTGGGTCAAGAGGCAGTTTCGAAGGCTGTCGGGGCGCGTTCGTTCGGGCCGACGGCGGGTCGGGTGTCGTAGCGTTGGTTCGGGTCCGGGAGTGACCTTGCCGAAGAGCCGGTTGCAGGGATGAGAGACCGGCCGCGCTGGCTTGGAGTCGTTCCCGTTGTCCTCCCGGGCCCGCTCAGCCAGCAGCGCGGCGGGCGTCGGCGAGGAGGTGGTCGGTAGACGGCGTTGCTGATGTGGCGCTTCAACGAGCGGAGCGCTTCACGCTTGGTCTTGCCTTCGTCGACCTTGCGGTCGAAGTAGATCCGTCCCGCGGTCGTGGGTTGGCGGAGCTGGGTGATCGCGGCGAGGTGGAGGGCGTGGTTGAGGTTGCGGTTCCCGCGCTTGGACACCCGGTGGACGGTGCGCTCGCCCGAGCCGATCTCGATCGGGGCGGTCCCGTTGTAGGCGGCGTAGCGGTCACGGTTCGCGAACCGGGCGATGTCGCCGGTGTGGCCGATCAGCATCGCGGCGACGATCGGGCCGACCCCGTAGAGGTCGGTGACGGTCGTGCCCGGACGCGGCGACGGCGGTCGCGGATCGTCTTGTGCGACGCCTTGAGTTGGCCGTCGAGGCGGCGGATGTCGTCGAGCAACTCGACGGCCAGGTCGAAGCGGACCTGCTCGGCCGGCCGTCGGCCGGGTGACCGCGGCGAGGAACCCGTCGACGTCAGATGCGTTGATTTCCTTGGCGATCCCGCCCGGAGTGAGCTCGACCAGCAGCGGCGTGCAGGCGCGACACCTGCCGGCGAGCGCTGCCGGCCGAGGTCGGTGTTGCGCTTCGCCAACAGGCGCAGGACATCGCGTGGCCGACCGCGGCGACCCGACGCAGACCGTCGTAGCGCAACGCGGTGATCGCGACCGACAGGGCGTCGTTGGGGTCGTTCTTGTTCGACCGGCCGGTGGCCAAGCACCCGGGTCCGGGCCGCGAGCGTGGCCGGCACGTTCGACGACCGTCTCGCCGGCGGCGACGAGCTGTTGGGCCAACAGATAGCCGAGCCCGTCGGCGCCTTCGATCGCCCACGTTCGCTGCGGGAACGGTTCAGCCCAGCACAGCAGCTGGGTCGACCTGGCGTTCGACAGGCCCGGACCTTCTTGCGGGCGAGTTCGTCCTCGCGGTCGTTCGACGACGACCGCGGTGTGGGACGCCTTGTGCGGGTCGACTCCGATGACTGACGTGCATCACTACCTCCAAGGGTCCTCGATGGTGGGGACCGCAGGGGGCACTCCTGCTTCCATTCGTTCGGGCCAAACCCTCTCGTGAGCCACCCCGCGGCGAGATCCCGACCCGGATGCTCTTCGTTCGAAAGCCAGACCACCGAAGCAGCCGGCAGGCCCTTCGCGAGCAACCCGGACCGGGACCTCCGAACGCTACGAAACAGCCGCAGCGCCCACCCGAAGTCTCAAGCAGGCCCTTCTGGGACGGCCAGTGGCGCCTGCCGTGGAATGGTTTCGATGTGATGTCACGTTTCGCCCGCTCAGGGCCTCTTCACACATAGATGGCCGAGCTGAGCGAGTCCGAGGCGTTCGACGCGTTCTACCGAGCCCAGTGGGGTCGTCTCGCCGGAACCCTCAGACTGATGAGCGGAGATGCGATGACGGCCGACGAGGTCGCCCAGGAGGCGCTAACCCGAGCGTGGATGCACTGGTCACACGTGTCGCGGCTCGACCGGCCCGAGGGCTGGCTCTACGTGACAGCCTTCCGTCTCATGCGTCGCCGGCTCAAGCGGGAGGCCACCCGACCGGCCCCGCAGGAGCCCGAACGCGAGCACGGCCTTGATCTCACCGATCGCATCGCCCTACAGCGGGCGCTGATCGAACTGCCTATTCGCCAACGCCAAGCCGTGGTCGCTCGGTACATCCTGGGCCTCGATGGGTCAGCCGCTGCCGATCTGCTGGCGGTCCGGCCCGACAACTTCCGCCAGATCCTGAGCCGAGCTCTCCGAGAGCTCCGAGTGAGTCCCGAACTCATGGAGACCTTGTGAGCCGCGATCGGAAGGATCTCATCGAGGTCGTTCCCGTACCGATCGATGGCCCCAGCAGGGCCATTGCCGAGGGCAATCGGCGGCGACGATCGCGACGGAACCTCACCCTGGTTGCCTGCACCGCAGTATTGCTCGTGGTCGGCTTCAGCCTTGCCGGACTGCGACACGACGGCGGCAAGCAGTTGACCACCACCGCCGACACCACAGACCCCCGCGCCCACCAACTCGCTGGACGTCGATTCGTCTCGACCTCGGTGACTCAAGCCGGAAGCGAGCGGCCGCTCGTCGACCGCCATCCGATCCTGTTGGCGTTCGACGACGACACGCTGACCGCGCAGACCGGCTGCAACACCGCCACCGCCAAGTACTCGCTAGACGGTCCGCAATTCATTGTCAGCGAGGTCGGGACCAACGACATCGCATGCCAACCGGCTCTCATGGACCAGGAATCGTGGTTCCTCGGGATACTCCGCTCAGACCCCACTCTGGTAGTCAATGGCGACCACGTGACACTGACGAGCGGCGACACCGCCATCACGTTCACCAATCGCGAGGCGACCTCCTACGACCGACCGCTGATCGGAACCACCTGGGCGCTCGAGTCGATCATCGATGACCGAGGCGCATCCGATGTCCCGGCAGGCGTCACTGCCACCATCGAGTTCTCCGCCACCAAAGTGAGATGGCAGGCGTGCAACCTGCACTCCGGACCAGTCACCATCACCGACACGACGATCACGATGGGCGACGGCGGGTCGTCCACCCTCATGCGCTGCCCCGACCCACGCGGCGAAGTTGATGACCGCATGTCAGTGGTCCTCATGGGCGAGGTCACCTACGAGATCAACGGCGACGCCCTTCTCCTTCGGAACGGATCACAAGCGCTCCAGCTTCGCGCCACGTAAGGCCAGGCGCGATCGGAGAACCTGCGATCGGGCATCCCATAACAATCGATGTGTGGAGACGTCCCCGGCTCGGCAAGCAACGCTGGTGATTGCCCGTTGTCCGGGCACGAGCTTCAAGGAGGTCCCTGATGAGCATGGTTTGGGTCTGCTGCAGGTCCAGTTGACGGTGGTTGAGTGTGATCACGCGGCGACGTCGTGGTCGGGGTCGAAGGCGAGCTCGTATTCGACGGGGGTGAGTCGACCGAGGGCTCGTTGTCGCCGGCGGCGGTTGTAGGTGTGTTCGATCCAGTAGACGATCTCGTTGTGCAGCTGGTCGCGGGTCGCCCAGGCGTGGCGGTTGAGGACGTTCTTCTGCAGCAGCGAGTTGAACGACTCCATCGCCGCGTTGTCGCCCGCCGCGGCGACCCGACCCATGGAGCCTTTGAGCTTGGCGGCCTTCAGCGCAGCCCGGAAGACCCACGATCGATATTGGCTGCCTCGGTCGGAGTGAACGACCACGACCCGGGTCGGTTCGCGGCGAGCGACCGCGGCTCGCAGGGCGGCGGTGGCCAGTCGGGCGGTCATGCGGGGGCCGATGGCGTAACCGACGATCCGGTTGGAGAACAGGTCTTTGATGATGCAGGCGTAGAGCTTGCCTTCGCCGGTCGGGTGCTCGGTGATGTCGGTCAACCAGACCGCGTCCGGTCGCGGCGCGGTGAAGTTGCGTCGCACCAGGTCGTCATGGACCGCTGGCCCGGGCCGCTTGTGTGTGCCTGCTCGACCCTTGCGGGTCGTGGTCGACCAGACCCGCTGGTCCCGACACAGCCGCCACACCCGCCGCTCTCCCACGACGTGGCCGGCCGCCTCGAGCTCATCAGCGATGAACCGATACCCGAACTCGGGATCATCGGCATGGACGTCGACGATCGCGTTCGTGAGGTGGGCGTCGTCGAGGTCTCGGTCGCACACCGGATCGGCGCGCCACTGGTAGTAGGCCTGGGTCGAGAAGCCGAGCACCCCGCAGGTCAACCGCACCCCGATCCCGTCGGCGGCCAGCTCCTGGACCAGCGGGTACATCATTTTGGGGCGGCGTCTTTGGCGAAGTACGCAGTCGCCCGCCGCAAGATCTCGACCTCCTGCTCCAGACGCCGGTTGTCTCGGCGCAACCGCACGATCTCGGACTGCTCCGCGCTGGTAAGCCCGTCGACCACGCCGTCATCGATCTCGGCCTGGCGCTTCCAGCGCTTCACCGACTCGACCGACACCCCGAAATCAGCGGCGACCTCGGCCACGGTCATGTCACCCCGGCGCGCCACCCGAGCCACATCGGACTTGAACTCCTGAGGGAACTTCTTGGGCATGACATCCATCCTCTCCGGTGGGCGAAGCCCACACATGGGATGTCAACCAATCCTGCAGCAGACCCCGTGAGTGTCAGAGAGTGGATGACCGAGCCGGGCCGACGGATCGATCTCAGGACAGTCCGAAGACGTCAGCCGGTTAGTTGGGGTCAGACCCGGCTCGGGCACCCACCCTCACGCTGACCGCCCCCACCACCCAACCGGTGGACCCGAAACAGCACCCACCGATCCTCGCTGCCGGTTATGCGGACCGTCCGAGGCCTTCTACTCGGGAGGAGGTGGGGCCGACTGTGCTGCGGCGGGGCGGTCAGGTCGGGGACGCCGGGGCTCGCGCACCCCGTCTGGGTCAGGCCCCTCCTCTTCGCCGATGATCTCTTGCGGCGAGACCCATCGAAATGGCTCCGAGACGGCGCTGGGCTCTGCGTTCGGGTCCTCGATCACTCCTGCAATGGTGACGGGGCAGGGCTCGCCTGTCCAGGGAGCGGGCACTGTCCCAGAGCGCCGGGTCCGAGACTCCCGCAGCGGGTTTCGTGGAGCGCGAGCATGGGTGATGGCCTGGTTCGAGCAGGTGGTCGAGGAGTACGACTCCTCCCGTCCGAGCTACCCGCCCGAGGTCTACGACTCGCTCGGCCCGATCGACGGCGCGGTGGTCATCGATGGCGGGGCGGGCACGGGGATCGTCACCCGCTCGTTGCTCGCACGCGGGGCGCGAGTCATCCCCCTCGACATCGGTCCGCGGGTCCTGATGCGAGCCGTGGAGCGAACTCCGGGTCTGCCTGCTGTCGTTGCCGATGGTGCCCGGCTGCCGTTCCGAGATCGATGTGCCGATCTCGTGTGCTTCGCGCAGTCATGGCATTGGCTCGACCCCGACCAAAGGTGTGTCGAAGCAGCCCGGGTCCTGCGGCCGAACGGACGATGGGCAGGGTGGTGGTCGCATGCTCGCGCCGACGACGAGCACTGGTTCGACGCCTACTGGTCCACCATCGAAGTCGCTTGTGTAGGCACGAACAGGTCGCAGCGCGACATCGACTGGGGTCGAGGTCTCATCGATTCAGGCCTCTTCGACGTGTCGCCCCGCGTGGTTGTGCCATGGGAGCGTCAAACGACGGTGGACTCGTGGCTCACGGATCAAGCCAGCCACAGCTACGTAGCCGGACTCCCGCTCTCGGATCGCCGGCACCTTCTGGCCCACCTCGGCGACATCGTCCGCTCCGAGTTCCCGACTGGCGTCATGAACGTCCCGTATGAGACCTGGGTCTGGATCGGCCACCTCCGGACAACCACAAACTGAGCTCGAGAACCGGATAACTACCGGCGACGCACCTGCCCCAGACCGCCGGGAGGTGGGCACGGCAGACCGGCACATCGAGGGCCCGGACGGAGGTTTCCGTTGCGGGAGGACCCACGGCGCTACAACTGACGGAGTTCAGTCAGAGCTGCCACGAGAACATCACTGAGTCTTCATGACGAGGGCGGCGACGACGAGGTCGGTGGTCTGGCGTTCACCCATCGACCAGCCGACCAGGGTGTGGTCGTGGAGGTCACGGATGCCGGCCAGGTAGAGCTTGCCGTCCTCGCAGCCGAACTCGCTGATGTCGGCCACCCAACGCAGATCCGAAGCCGGGGCGGTGAAGTCACGCTCCAACAGGTCCGGCGCCGGAACCATCGCGGGGTGGCGGCCTTTGCGCCATCGGCGACGGCCGTGGGCGCCGACGAGCCCGTCGTGGCGCATCAGCCGGGCGACGCGGTGACGGCTCGACCCGCCAGCCGCGTCGTCGGAGCTGACCCCGTATCCGCGGCGCCCCATAGGTGCCGCGGGAACGTTCGTGGATCACGCGGATCTCGTCGAGCAACTCTGCGTTGGCGACCGCCTGGGGCGACGGTCCCCGGGTGCGCCACGCGTAGTAGCTCGACCTCGACACCCCGCGCGACACGGCAGAGATCGGTGACGCGGTACTCGGCTTGGTGATCGTCAACGAACCGGAAGCCGGTCACCGGTTCGTCTCCTTGGCGAAATAGGCGGCTGCTTTGCGGAGGATCTCCAGGTCGATCTCCTGTTGGGCAGTCTTCTTCCGCAACCGACGCAGTTCATCGCGTTCGGACTCGCTCAGCGCGTCTGGATCACAGACCGCTCGGTCGCTTCCCGGTCGAGCTTCACCCAGTTCCACAACGTGCCCTCGGCGATCTCGAGCGACCGGGCCACCTCGGCGACCGGTCGACCCGATGACTTCACCAACGAGATCGCCTCACGACGGAACTCGGGCGGGTACTTCGGCTGGACGACCCACACGGGCCTCCTTCCTCCAGGGGTTGTCCCCCCAGAATCAGGTGTCCATCAACTCGTGGCAACTCCACTGTCGGCGCGGTCCAGCCAGAACAGCAGCATCTCGCCCCAATGGCCGAGCACCACCTGGAGGTCGGGATGCCGGTCGAAGGTGCCTCGGAGGATCAGTCGGAGTGCGGCGAGTCCTGCGTCGAGGTGCCACCCCCACCCGAAGGTGGCCAGGGCGAGGTCGGTCTTGGCGTCGAACCCACGGTAGGACGCGTCACGAACGGCACCCGACGGCAGTTGCGGATGTATGAACACCGGTTGACGGAGCGCCGATGCTGTCGCAAAGAAGTCGTCGTACACGGGATCGTCGAGGAAGCGGTCGCCGGATCGGCCGTACACCATGGTGCCGACGTGTCCCATGCCTGCTGCCCGCTCGAGCTCGGCTGCGACATCAGGCGGCGATGACATGGGCAGCGTGGACATCGACCGGAACCGCGATGGATTGGCTCTGACAGTGGAGGCAGCCAGGTCGTTGGATGCACGACTCAGACGAACGGCGTCCTTGGGAGGGAGCGGGTGGGTCCCCGGAGGCGTGAGGGCGAGGATGGATACGTCGATGCCCTGGTCGTCCATCGTCGCGATCCGGCCCGCACCGAGGTCTTCAAGGCGCTCTTGATGGTCTCCCATCGCGTTGAAGGCAAGGCTCTCGTCTGGGATGGGCATGGATGCGAGCGCCGATCTCAGGTCCGGCATCATCCAGTGTTCTTCGATAGCGATGAGCGTCACGGTCGTTGTCCCTTCTCGCGGCGACGGTGAGTCTTGCCCCGAAACGCCGGCTCAGTGACGCACAGAAGGTCCGGAAGCGACGGCTCGGCGGGCAGGTGGCGCCCCCTCCGTGTGATCACCGAGGGCGGAGGGGAAGGTGCGCGACTTCAGCTGCGGAACGGATGGCATCGACCAACGCGACCGGGTCGTTCCCGCAGGCCACGAGCGCGTCCCGGTCGAGCAGGATCCGGCGCTGTCCGTCGCCGTCGGCGACCACGCATGGCAGGTTGCTGTCGAAGATCTCGGCGATCGCGGCGGAGATCTGGTCTCGATGCTAGAGATCGAACGGCACTCCGAGGGTGGCCGCAGCTTGGTCGAACTCCGGTCGCCGCTTGAGACTGCCGTGGGTGATGTCGCAGAGTGCGCAGCTGCGCCGGCCGAGCAGGTGGCCGATGACGTAGGCGACCTCCCCGAACATCGAACCGTCGGCGTCGTAGGACCCCCCCAAGTCGCTCGATCTGATCCATCGACGGAGTCTGCCGCACGCGGCAGGTCAGCAAGGCCGCTCGTGGCGGTCTCATGGACACTCGGAGAGCTTTCCTGCCCTTTCAGTAGTTTCCTGTTGGCACCGAACGTGCGTTTGTGTAGGTTGATGGGATGCCCGTCGAAGCCCCCACCACCCGCCGCAAGGCCACGCTGCAGGGCGTCGAGATCATGGTCGGGCTGTGGTGCGATCAGACCGACCCGGCCGTGCGCACGGGTGCCGATGCGGTCATGGCCGTCGAGCGGTTGGCGAAGGTGATCCGCCGGTTGACGGCCAAGCAGGCCGCGTTCGCCGAGCGGGTCGATGCGTGCCACGCGCACCCGAAGCAGTCGGCGTCGTCTGATGACTGGTTGGCCTGCCAGAACGGCACGTCGAAAGGTGACGCGAAGCAGGCGATCGACGCCGCCCGCCGGCTGAAAGACCTGCCGGCCACGTCGGACGCGTTCGCCAACGGTGAATTGTCGATCGATGAAGCCGACGCCATCTCCCGAGCTGCGGCGGTCGACCCGTCAGCGGAGCGGGATCTGGTCGATCAGGCCAAGAAGAGCCACGACCTGGCCGACCTACGTGATCGAGCTGCGAAGGCCGAAGCTGGTGCTCGCGCCGGTGAGGGTCCTGGAGCGCGACGGAAGCGGTTGCGGGCGAAGCGTCGCTGGTCTGAGTTCGCCGACGAGGAGATGCAGGCGGTCGCGGCGCGCTCGGCTGCCCGAGGAGTTCGCGCTGGTCGCGCCGGTGATCGACGCGTTCGCCAAGCCGATCTTCGACCAGGCCCGCATCGCCGGGGTCCGCGATCCGTTCGAGGCCTACCGGGCCGACGCTGTGCTCGCCGCCTTGGCGGCGGCCGGCACCCTCGTCGGCCTCGACGCCCCGACCACGACCACCACAGGATCCGCCGCCCAGGCGGCCGAGCCCGACGACAGTCTCGAGACCGCGGCACCTGATGCCGAGTCGACCGATCCGGCATCGACCGATCCCGACCCCGACGTTCCGACCGAGCTGGCCGATCTGTTGAAGGCACGGCCGAGCAACGTGAAGCTGAACGTCAGCGTCCTGATCGACGGGATCGCCCTCAAGCGGGGTTATGCCACCGCCAGCGAGACGTGTGAGATCGTCGGGGTCGGACCGGTCGATGTCGACTGGGTCCGCCGCATCCTGCCCGATGCTCTGGTCGACGTGTTGGTGCATGACCTCGTCGACATCAAGGCCCACGCCACCATGACCCGCTACCGAAGACGCGCCGTCGACAAAGCCATCCGGGCCCGAGACCGACGCTGCGTCGTCCCCGGCTGTCGACGCAAGCGACGGTTGCAGGCCGACCATCGCCACGACTTCCACTTACGCGGCCCGACCTCTGGCGAGAACCTCGAACTGCTGTGCGAGAAGCATCACGCGGACAAGACCCACCGCGGCGCGCGCATCGAACGCACCGACACCGAATGGCTCTGGTTCCCGACGCCGCCCGGGCCGGGTGAGCCGGACCCGCCACCCGGGTCGATCCCCTGGCGAGCCCCGATCGGCGAGCACCTCACGGCCTTCGACCTCGACGATCTCCCCCCGAGATCCGAGGCAGAACAGGACCCGCCCGACCACTGCGAGCTCGACGACGCCGAACCCGGCGACACACTCCCGTTCGGCTGAGACCTGCCTTCGGGCCCGGATCGGGTGACAACGGTCCGCTCGCCTGCGCCGAGCGAAATCCGAGGCCAGAACTCGCACCCTCAGCCCTCGGCCTCAGCGGGGGGGGTCGAACAAGGCCAGCTCGCCAGCATCGGGCGCCTGGAAGCGCGGGAGCCACCCGTCGAGGTCGGCCCGGCGGATCGGGTGGCTGTCCCACGGTGGCTGCGCGTTCCGTGCATCGATCCGCCTCCAGAGCTCGTCGGCCGGCACGTCGAGGTGGTGCAGCTCGACGCCGACCCCGAGGCCACGAGCCACGGATCGCATCTCGTCACGTTCGACCCGCGCCCAGAGCCCGAAGTCGAGGACGACGCTCAGGCCGAGGCCCAGGATCTCCTGTGCGAGCTGCCAGAGCTCGTGTTCCACCTTCTCCTGGGTCACCGCGTCCCAGGGGCTGGAGCCGAGGGCCCACAGCCATTCGTCCTTCGTGAGGCGCACGGCGCCGCGGTCCCCGGCCAGCTGCCGCGCGAGCGTCGTCTTGCCCGACCCGGGCAACCCGCAGGTGAGGATGAGGCGAGCGTCGCGCACAGGGTCCCAGTCCAGCAGCTCGGCGATAAGGGCGAGCGATCATTGCCACCTCGGGAACCCGCTCGGAGGCCGAGCGCGTCTCGTTCGCGGAGCACTCGGCGTTTCCGATCTCCTTCGGCCAGCGCGCAGGCGGCCCGCCGGGACGGGTCGATGTTGCGTCAGCCGTCGGCTCCTACCAGCTCGCTGAGGGCGGGCAGGATGTGGTCGCTCCAGCCCGGGCCCATCTGGTCGAAGGCGAACCGGTGCTGCGGGTTGTCGAGGTCGAACCCGGTGTGGTCGAGGAACAGGCGGGTGCCGGTGCCCTCGGGGACCAGTCGCCAGGTCAGCGCCCACTCGCCGAACGTGTAGGAGAGGCGCTCGGGCTCGACCACCTCGAGGACGGTGCAGGGCACGTTGCCCCAGCCCGGCATCTCGAGCAGGAACTCGTGGCCGACGACCGGCGCGATGTTGCCCGGGACCCACCACCGGGCCAGCTCCTCGGGGGTGGTGAGGGACTGCCAGACGCGTCGAGGGCGGACGCGGCACGAACTGATCGACGTGGATCGCGTGGGTGGCGTCAGTGGGGTCGGTCGGGTCGGTGGGGTCGGTCACGGTTCGGGATCCTCCTGGAGGTGGTCGGTCAGGTTGGTGAGCACGCCTCGCCAGTAGCGCTCGAAGGGCTGGAGCCAGTCGTCCAGCTCGGCGAGCGGCCGCGCCGTCAGGCGGTACAGGTGCTCGCGGCCCCGCACCTCCTCGGCCACGAGCTCGGCCCGTCGCAGGATCTGGAGGTGCTCGGACACGGCTGGTCGGCTGAGGTCGAACTCGCCGGCGAGAGAGCCGGCGTTGCGAGGAGCGTCGGCGAGGAGCTCGAGCAGGCGCCGCCGTACCGGGTTGGCGAGTGCGGTGAACACGTCGACATCGGCCATCCGCCAAGTATGTCGGAACTTCCCGACATGTCAAGTATCTCCGACATGTTCTCCGGGGCGTGCTCCCGCACCTTCGCAGCCCCGCCAGGCCGGGTCGCCCGATGACTCTGGCCCGCCAGAACGGAACCTCCAAGGGTGAGGCCAAGAAGGCGATCGAGACGGCCCGCCGGCTGAAGGGCTGCCCAGCCACCTCGGAGGCGTTCGCCAACGGCGAGCTGTCGCTCGGTGAAGCCGATGCAATCTCGGGTGCCGTGCTGGCGACGGCATCGTCCTCGGAGCACCTGGGGTGCGCGAAGAACGCGCAGAACGACACCAGGCGACAGGATCGCGACAACCGGCGCAGCCCATCACGGAGGTGTGGTCCAGCGATCCGGTCTGGCGGCGCGACTCGATCCGTCGATCCGTCGACCGGGGGTCAGTCGTCGGGGCCGCCGGGCAGCTGGTCGGCATAGGCCTTCCGCACCCGAGCCGGGGCCTTGTTGCGCCACGAGTCGGTGATCAGCTCGGTGAGCTCGTCGACGTCGACCGCCGGCAGGTGCACGAGCACCGCGGCGTAGCCGTCGTAGTGCGGGGTCGTGAAGAACTTGTCGGGCTCGGACTCGACGAGCGCGTCCTTCTCACCGAGATCGCTCACGAACACGACGAGGCCGCCTTCGGCATCGGTGCGCAGGCGCAGGAAGAGCTTGTCCTTCACCCGCCAGCCCGGTGTGCCGTACGACGGCTTCTCGATCGTCTCGGGGAGCGAGAGTGCGATCCGGCGGACGTCGTCCTCGGTGGCCACGGCGCCGATGGTAGCCACCACGCCCCGCCGGGTCCGGAGGGATCAGGGAGATCAGGCCGCCTCGACGGTGAAGCTGGTCATCGAGAGCGATCCGTACGCGTAGCCGTCGACGAGCACCCGGGCCGGTCGATCGGCGGCTTGCGCCAGGCCGGCCAGGTAGAGCAGGGGGATGAAGTGGTCCGGGGTCGGCGCGGAGCGGTGGAAGTCGGGATGGGTCTGCAGGGCTGCGGCGTCACCCGGTGCCGAGGTCATCAGCTCCCGGGCGGCCTCGTCGAAGCGCTGGGCCCACGGCTGGCCGTCGTCGGGCGCGCTCCACTCGACCTCGCGCAGGTTGTGCACGACGTTGCCGGAGCCGACGATCAGCACGCCCTCCTCGCGCAGCGGGGCCAGCGCGGCACCGAGGGCGACGTGCTCGTCGAAGGTCTTCTCCGCGTCGATCGAGAGCTGGACGACCGGGATGTCGGCCTCGGGGAAGGCGTGCCCGAGCACGGACCAGGTGCCGTGGTCGATGCCCCAGCTGTCCGCGTCCTGGCCGATCCAGATCGGCGCCACGACCTCGGCCACCTCGGCGGCGAGATCGGGGTCGCCGGGCGCCGGGTACTCCACCGCGAACAGTTCGTCGGGAAACCCGTAGAAGTCGTGGATCGTGCGGGGCGTCGCCATCGCCGTGACCGCGCTGGCGTTGATGTACCAGTGAGCCGACACCACGAGGATCGCCCGCGGCCGGGGGACGCGCAGCCCGAACGTCTGCCAGGCCTCGGTGTAGCGGTTGTGCTCGAGGGCGTTCATGGGGGTGCCGTGCCCGACGAACAGGGCCGGCATCGGCGTCGTCATGCTGTCAGCCTCGCGCGGTCGGCCTCCGCCCCGCCGAGCTTTGCGCGGTCAGACCGGCACGGTCAGCGTCGCGACGTAGCCGGCGTCGACGCTGCCGGTGACCGTCGGCGTCTCGAGCGACGCCCCGTCGCGGAACACCATGTCGGTGCTGAGCGACGTGCGGCTGAGGTTCGTGACGCTCTGCTCGTAGCCCGAGGTGGCGTAGACGGTGTCGCAGACGTCCTCGGGGAAGGCGAGCTGCGAGGTGGCCAGCTTGCCGGTGGCGCTCGTCGCCGCGTCGATGTTCGGGTACACCTCGAAGTGCGCGTGCGGCCAGCGACCCGAGTAGGCCGCGGGGAAGATCGTGGTGAACGACACCGTGCCGTCGCTGTCCGCCTCCTGCACGCCGCGGAGGTAGTTCTCGTCCTTCAGTCCCTGCGCGTAGTGCGAGTAGGCACCGTCGATGTCGCAGTGCCACAGGTAGACCGCGGCGCCGGCGTAGGGCGCGCAGCCGTTGGCGGCGTCGACCACCTTCAGCGTGATGGTCAGCGGCACGCCGTCGGCCACCGCACGGCTCGAGCCGAAGCTCGACCGGATGTCGCTGCGCACGATGCCGTCCTGGGTGAGCACGTCGACCCCGTTCGAGCCGTCACCGGGGTACGGCCCGGCGGTCTCCTCGGGGATCACGGTGCAGGTCGAGGCGTCCACCGCGGTCGACGCCCCGGTGCTGCGGGTGCTGTCCGCAGTCGTGCTGGTCGACGACGACGAGGTGCTCGACGTGTCGGTGCTCGTGAGGCTCTCACCGCTCGAGCAGGCCGCGGCGATCAGGCCGAGTCCACCGCCGCCGAGCACCATGAGGGCCCGCCGGCGGGAGGTCGTGGAGCGGGGCGGGGCGACCACGAGGTCAGCCGGGGCGTGGGCGCCGATCGTGTCATCGAAGGGAGTGCGCTCTGCGTTCATGAGAGCAGTGTGAACCTCGAGGGTGAGGAGGGTCTTCGTCGTCTCTGGGAGATCTCTGTGAATGCGGAGGCGACCGGGCGGCGTGGTCGATCGCAGTAGCGTCGCCGGGATGGGGGACCGGGCCGGCCAGGCAGCACCGCAGCCGTACGACCGGGCCTACTTCGACCATTGGTACCGCGGCGAGGGCTTCGGGTCTCGGGTCGTGCTGCGTCGCAAGGTGGGCTACGCGGTGGCCGTGGCCGAGTACCTGCTGGCCCGACCGATCCGCTCGGTGCTCGACGTCGGGTGCGGTGAGGGCCCGTGGCAGCCGGTGCTGGACGACCTCCGGCCGAAGGCCACCTACGTCGGGGTCGACCCGAGCGACTACGCCGTCGCCCGCTACGGCGCCCGCCGTCACCTCAGGATCGGTGCGTTCGGCGGGCTCGATCAGGCGGTCGCGATCGACGAGGGCCCCTTCGACCTGGTGGTCTGCGTCGACGTGCTCGGCTACGTGGACGACGAGGACCTCCCCGTCGGGCTGTCGGCGATCGCCGCTCGGCTCGGAGGGGTGGCGCTGCTCGAGGTCTTCACCACCGCCGACGACTTCGAGGGCGACGTCGAGCACTACCGCCGTCGGTCCCCGGATCGGTACGTCGACGGGTTCTCTGCTGCCGGACTGGCCCGTGTCGGGCCGAACCTGTTCTGCGGCGCCGCGCTGCGTCCCATCCTCAGCACGTTCGAATCGCCCCTCGCGACGTGACCGTGTCCCCACTGCCGGAGCGCCCCATGCATGACGAGCACCACGACCTGACCGGTGACCAGGTCGGCGACGCGACCCGTGGTGGGGCCGGGCTGTCCGAGCTGGACGTCCTGGTGGCCGAGGCCGAGATCGGCCGGGTCGTGGCGCGCTACTGCCGGGCCATCGACCGCATGGACGAGCCGCTCCTACGGGGCTGCTACCACCCGGACGCGACCGACGAGCACGGGTCGTTCACCGGTGGCGTCGACGCGTACGTCGCGTGGGTGTGGGGACTGCTCGAGCGCTACCGGTCGACGATGCACCTCATCGGGAACCAGTTGGTCGAGCTCGACTCGCCGGACTCGGCCCGGGTCGAGACGTACGGCGTGGCCTTCCACATCGGCGAGACGGACGACCCGAAGCTCAACCTCACCACCGGGTTCCGGTTCGTCGATCGGTTCGACCGCATCGACGCGAGGTGGGCGATCAGTCGGCGGGTCTCGGTCACCGAGTGGTCCCGCACGAACGACCCGTCCACCCGGTGGGAGCTGCCCGACTCGTTGCGCGTCGGCCGCCGCGATCGCGACGACCCGACCTACTTGGTCTGATCCGTCGGACGCAGCTCCGGGTCGGTGTCGGTCGTCGAGCGTCGAGCCCACACGGCCCAGAGCGGATCGCCGGGCGCGTCGAGCGGAGTGCGCAACGCGGACTCGACCGGGCCGAACCCACCGGCGCGGTCGAAGTACCGGCGGACGATCTCGACGTGGGTCGCGTCGTCGGTGGCCAGCCAGCCGCGGATGGCCTTGGTCGGGAAGCACCGGTTCGAGAACGTGAGGACGAAGGCGCTGTCCGGGCGCAGCACCCGGTGCACCTGGGTGAAGACCTCGATCGGGCGGACCAGGTAGTCGACCGACACGCAGCAGGTGGCCCCGTCGAACGACTCGTCGGGGAACGGGAGCGTCGGATCGGCATTGAGGTCGCGGACCACCGTCGATGCGGCCTGCGGGTTGGCTGCCAGCTCCCGGTCGTTCATGCCGAGGGCCACGAGCCTGGCCGGCGCGGTGCGGAAGTGGGAGACCCAGGACGACATGAGGTCGAGCACGTCGCCGTCGAGCCCGAGCTCCTCGTAGAGCGCGCCGACGGCGGCGATGGCTCCGTGGTCGATGTGGGTCACGAAGCGGTCCGGACGGTAGAACGCGGCATCGTCGCCCGGGTCGGACCGGTCGAAGAACCCGCGTGGGAACCCTTCGAGGTCGGTCTGGTCGGCGGCCACGGCGTGACCGTAGCGGTCGTGCGGGTGCCGGTCGTGGTCCGGGAGCGTCAGATCTGACGACCCGTCACATCTGGACGGCCACCGGTAAGGTCGCCGCCATGACCTATCGCGTGGTGGTGTGGGGGACGGGCAACGTCGGGCGGCCGGCGATCCGAGCCGTGGCCGCCCATCGGGAGCTCGAGCTGGTCGGGGCCATCGTGGCCAACCCGGCCAAGGTCGGTCGCGACGCCGGTGAGCTGGCCGGCATCGCCCCACTCGGCGTGGCGGCCACCGACGACCCCTCCGTGGCGCTCGCCGGTGACGTCGACGCGGTCGTCTACACGGCCACCGGCGACACTCGACCGGACGAGGCGCTCGGCGATCTGGTGGCCTGCCTGCGGGCCGGACGCAATGTGGTGTCGACCGCCTTCTACCCGCTGCTGCACCCGGCCAGCGCGCCCCGTGAGCTGCTCGACATGGTCGAGGCCGCCTGCGCAGAGGGCGACACCTCCGTGTTCGTCTCGGGCATCGACCCGGGCTGGGCGCTCGACATCCTGCCGGCGTTGGTCAGCGGGGTGAGCGCCGGCATCACCGAGATCCGGGTGCAGGAGCTGTTCAACTACGCGCTCTACGACCAGCCCGACGTGGTGCGCGAGGTCATCGGGTTCGGCGGGCCGATGGAGGATCTGCCGTTGATGCTGCTCGACTTCTCGCTCGACATGGTGTGGGCACCGATGGTTCGCAACCTGGCCGACCTGCTAGAGGTCGACGTCGAGCGCATCGAGATCGAGGTCGAACGGCGACCGCTCGACCGCACCATCGAGGTCGATGGCATGGGCACCTTCGAGGCCGGCACCCAGGGGGCGTTCCGCTTCGAGGTGCGGGGGGTCGTCGACGGCCACCCGCTGCTGGTGATCGAGCACATCACCCGGATCGACGACGACTGCGCGCCCGAGTGGTACCGATCGGCGGTCGGCGGCGAGCACCGCGTGCTGATCAGCGGCCACCCCAACCTCGAGGTCTCCGTCCACGGCACCGAGGCCGGCGAGCCGGGCGCGGCCGGGGGCGGCAACGCCACCGCCGCGAACCGCATCGTCAACGCCATCCCGGCCGTGTGCGCGGCGCAGGCGGGCCCGTTGGGCCCGCTCGACCTGCCCCCGATCGCCGGCGGCTCCCAGCTCGGGTAGCTGTGCTCTCGCTCGCAAGCTCGCTGCGGGCGGGCTTCCCGTTCTGGTGACGGTCTGAGGGTCTCTGGATCCCCAGACCATCACCGGTTCGGAGAGCAGCCGGTTCGATCGGGCGGGTTCGATCAGGCCGGGGAGTCGGGGTCGGGCGCGCTGGTGGCCAGGCCGACGTCGTAGGAGGTCACACCCTCGTCGGTGATGACCTCGACGACGGGATCGTCGCGGTCGTCGAACTCGGTGCGCAGCGCGCGGCTCATGACCGCGTGCATGTCGTAGAGGGTCGTGATGTAGGTGAGCTCGAGGATCTCCTCGTCGGACAGGTGGCGGTGCAGCGCGGCGAAGACGTCGTCGGCCACGCGGCCCCCGTCGAGCACGAGGGCGTCGGTGTAGGCCAGCACCGCCCGCTCGGTCTCGTCGAAGCAGCCGGCCACCTGCCAGGCCGGGATGGCGGCGATCCGCTCCTCGGACATGCCGAGCGCCCGGCACGATTTGCAGTGCTGCGAGAACACGAACTGGCTGCTCCGGGCCCAACCGGCGCGGGTCTGGCCCAGCTCGCGCAACGTCGGGTCGAGCAGCCGGGTCGGGCTTCGGTAGAGCGCGAAGCCGTCGACCGCGTGCTTGAGCACGTCGGGCACGAGGGCGAAGACGGTCCACCAGTCGCCGGGGGTGCCGGTGGCGGTGCCGGGCTCGGCCACCGGGTCGCGGTCCGGGCCGAAGAGCATGTCGTACATCACCGTCACGATCCGAGGGTTGTCGTCCGAACGGGGCACCTGGCGCAGTCTGGGCATCGCGAAGTCCTAGCGCGTTTCGGCTGCGGCCACCGTGCCGTCGCCGGTGGTCAGCGGGGTGTGGCGAGCACGAACGCGGAGCTCCGAGGGCTCCGCTCGAGCGGGACGCCTGCCGGGTCGGTGGCCCGCACGACCCGCCAGCCAGAGGCGTCGAGCCGATCGACCAGCTCCGACCGGTGGAGGGTGGAGGTCAGCGGTTCGCCCATGGTCGCCACTGCGGCGTCGAGGCGGGCTCGCCGGTCGCGCTGTTCGGCGGATTCGGGCTCGAGCGACAGGGTGATGGCCAGCCGGCTCCCTGGCGCCGCCATTCGGGCCAGAGCGGCCAGGAGCGACCCGAGCGTCTCGGCGGAGAGGTAGCCGGCGACCCCTTCGCACACGAACAGCGACGGACGCTCGGGATCGTGGCCGGCCGCCGCCAGCGCCTCGGGCACGTCGTCGTGGCGGAAGTCGGCCGGGGCGAAGCCGATGTCCGACGCATCGATCCCGAGGGCTCCGATCCGGGCCCGCTTGTCGCGCTGGGTCTCGGGGTGGTCGAGCTCGAACCAGCGGATGTGGGGCCCCGCGTAGCGGAGGCTGCGGCCGTCGTACCCCGCGCCCACGGCAACGGCCTGACCGATGCCGCGATCGTCGCCCCCTCCGAGGACGCGCACCACGACCCGGTCGAAGAACCTGGTGCGGACCTGGAGATAACGGGCCATCGGTGTCGCCTCGACCTCCAGGCCCTCGGCCACGCCGACCTCGAGGCGCTGCTCGTCATCGGCGCCCTCGGTCGAGGTCGCCCACGGGCAGAGCTCGCGTGGGAAGGACAGTCGGTACGCCGCCACCCGGCGAGCGGTCATCGATGCTTCGCCGTCGCGCACGTGCGCTCCTCTCGACTCGTCGTCGGTGCGGACCGTACCGGGATGATCCACCTGGCCACGCACCTGAAGGATCGCCTGGCCGACGTCGGTGACGCGTCCACGTGAGGACCGCCCGACCGGCGCCCCATCGGCGAAGCAGGAGGAACCGGGTCGAGCGGCTGCCAAGATGACCCGATGAAGGTTCGCTTCGCGGTGTCCGTCGGGGTCGGCGCGCCCGACCCCGATCAGCTGGCCGTGGTCGTGGCCGAGGCCGAGGACAAGGGGTTCGACAGTCTGTGGTTCTCCGACCTGCCCATGCTGCCTGCCACCGATCCGCTGCTGGCGGTGGCGTTCGCGGCGGCTCGGTCGGAGCGGCTCAAGCTGGGTGTCAACCTCGTGCCGTTCGGGTACGAGCCGTTCGTGTTCGCCCGCCAGGTCGCCCAGCTCGACCAGCTCAGCGGAGGCCGCCTGCTGGTGACCTTGGTGCCTGGCCTCGACCAGCCGGGCGAGCGGGCTGCGCTCGGCATCACCGGCGAGCATCGAGGTCGGTTGCTCGACGACCTACTGCCGACGCTGCGCGCGTGGTGGGCCGGCGATGCCGTGGTACCGCCGGGAGCACCCGCCGGCACCGAGCCGGTGCGGCTGGCCACGACGCCGTGGCAGGACCCGCTCGAGGTCTGGCTCGGTGGGGCCGGACCGGAGGCCGTCCGACGTGCCGGCCGACTGTCCGACGGCTGGCTGGGCTCGCTGACCATGGCGCCGACCCAGATCGCCGAGATCCGCACGAGGATCGAGGCCGAGGCGACGGAGGTCGGTCGGATCATCGACCCCGAGCACTTCGGGTTGAGCATTCCCTACGCACGCACCGCCAGGGATCGCGACGCCATCGGCATCGGCCGGCTCCGTCGTCCTGGTGGCGCCGACCTCAGCGGGCTCGTGCCGGTCGGCACCGATGCGCTCCGTGACCTGGTGAAGCGGCTGGTCGACGACGGCCTGTCGAAGTTCGTGGTGCGGTCGGTCGGTCCGATCGACTCGTGGTCCACCGAGCTCGACTGGCTGGCCGACGCGCTGCTCGACCTGCAGACCTGACCGGCGGCATCGACGCCGACGCTCCCACGCCCGGACCGGTGGCGATCTTTGTGCAGTGGGGTGCACCGATCGCGACCAGTTCGGGTAGGCGACGGCGCGGGCTCGACGGGAACGGATGCATCTGGCGCCGGTGGACGTCCGTATCCTCGACGGATGGCCCGGCGCAGCAGATCTCGATCGACGGGCCAGGGGCGCCGGCCTGGCGATGGCGGCAGGCGGCGGCCCGACCCGGCCGAGCTGGAGCGGCGGATCGCCCTGCGCGAGGCCAATGTCCCCACGATCACGTACCCCGAGCAGCTGCCGGTGTCGCAGCGTCGCGACGAGATCGCCGAGGCCATCCGCGACCACCAGGTCGTGATCGTGGCCGGCGAGACGGGCTCGGGGAAGACGACCCAGCTGCCCAAGATCTGCATGGAGCTGGGTCGGGGCGTGCAGGGGATGATCGGCCACACCCAGCCCCGGCGGCTGGCGGCCCGCACGGTGGCCGACCGCATCGCCGAGGAGCTGGGCGTCGAGCTTGGTGGGGCCATCGGGTTCGCCGTGCGCTTCACCGACCAGGTCGGCGACGCCACGCTCGTGAAGCTGATGACCGACGGCATCCTGCTGGCCGAGCTGCAGCGCGATCGCCTGCTGTCGGCCTACGACACCATCATCGTGGACGAGGCCCACGAGCGCAGCCTCAACATCGACTTCATCCTCGGCTACCTGGCCCAGCTGCTGCCCCGGCGGCCGGACCTCAAGGTCATCATCACCTCGGCCACCATCGAGACCGATCGGTTCTCGGCCCACTTCGGCGGCGCGCCGGTGATCGAGGTGACCGGTCGCACCTATCCCGGTCGAGCTGCGCTACCGCCCGCTCGATCCCGCCGAGGCCGGCGCTGGCACCGGCGCCGGCGGGAGAAGTGGGGGATCCAACGACGCCGAGCCCCGCGACCAGATCACCGGGATCGCCGACGCGGTGCGCGAGCTGCGGCGCGAGAAGCCGGGCGACGTGCTCGTGTTCCTGGCCGGCGAGCGCGACATCCGCGACACGGCCGACGCGCTGCGGGCGCTCGACCTGCCCGACACCGAGGTCGTGCCGCTGTACGCGCGGCTTTCGCTGGCCGAGCAGCACCGCGTGTTCGCGCCGCACAAGGGCCGCCGCATCGTGCTGGCGACCAACGTGGCCGAGACGTCGCTGACCGTCCCCGGCATCCGCTACGTGATCGACGTCGGCACGGCCCGCATCTCGCGCTACAGCCCGCGCCTCAAGGTGCAGCGCCTGCCGATCGAGCGGGTGTCGCAGGCCTCGGCCAACCAGCGAGCAGGGCGCTGCGGGCGCGTCGCCGACGGCATCTGCATCCGGCTGTACGCCGAGGACGACTTCGACGCCCGCCCGGAGTTCACCGACCCGGAGATCCTGCGCACGAACCTGGCGTCGGTCATCCTGCAGATGACGAACATCGGCCTGGGCGACATCGCCGCCTTCCCGTTCCTCGATCCGCCCGACCGCCGGGCCATCGCCGACGGCATCAACCTGCTGCTCGAGCTGGGCGCGCTCGAGACCGGCACGATCGACGAGCAGCAGCGGCTCACCCCGGTCGGGCGGAAACTGGCCCGCCTGCCGATCGATCCCCGGTTCGCCCGCATGGTGCTCGAGGCCGAGCGCAACGGCTGCCTGCGCGAGGTGCTGATCATCGCCGTCGGGCCTGTCGATCCAGGACCCTCGCGAGCGGCCGACCGACCACGCCGCGGCCGCCGACCAGCTCCACGCCCGCTTCGCCGAACCGACGTCGGACTTCCTCGCCTTCGTCAACCTCTGGGGCTACGTGCGGGAGCAGCAGCGGGAGCTGTCATCGAGCGCGTTCCGCCGGATGTGTCGCCGCGAGCACCTCAACTTCCTGCGCGTGCGCGAGTGGGCGGACGTGCACTCGCAGCTGCGCCGGGTGGTGGCCGACCTGGGCATGACCCAGAACTCCGAACCGGCCGACCCCGATCTCATCCACCGCTCCCTGCTGGCCGGCCTGCTGTCGCACCTCGGCCAGAAGAACCGGGAGACCCGCGAGTACCTCGGTGCCCGCCAGTCGCGCTTCGCCATCTTCCCGGGATCGTCGCTGGCGAAGAAGCAGCCCGACTGGGTGATGGCGGCCGAGCTGGTCGAGACGTCTCGGCTGTGGGCCCGCACCGCGGCCCGCGTGCAGCCGGAGTGGGCCGAGGACCTGGCCGCGCATCTGGTCAAGCGCAGCTACAGCGAGCCGCACTGGTCGACCAAGCGGGCGGCGGCGATGGCCCACGAGCGGGTCACGCTCTACGGCCTGCCGATCGTGGCCGACCGCCTGGTCGGCTACGGCCAGGTCGATCCCGAGCACGCCCGTGAGCTGTTCGTCCGACATGCGCTGGTCGAGGGCGAATGGAACAGCCACCACCGCTTCGTCGCCGACAACCGAGCCCTGCTGGAGGAGCTGGAGGAGCTCGAGAGCCGCTTCCGTCGCCACGACCTGGTGGTGGGGCTCGACGACCTCGAGCGCCTCTACGACGAGCGGGTGCCGCCCGACGTGGTGTCGGGTCGCCACTTCGACTCGTGGTGGAAGAAGGCCCGCCGGACCGAGCCCGACCTGCTTGACCTTCACCGCCGACGACCTGCTGCACGACGCGGTCGACGAGCTCGACGAGGGTGACTTCCCGGCGGAGTGGACCCAGGGCGACCTCACCTTCGGGCTCAGCTACGCGTTCGAGCCGGGGAGCACCGAGGACGGTGTGGCGGTGCACATCCCGGTGGCGGTGCTCAACCAGGTGCAGCCGCTCGGGTTCGACTGGCAGGTTCCTGGGCTGCGCGAGGAGCTGGTGGCCGAGCTGATCCGCTCGTTGCCCAAGGCACTGCGCCGCAACCTGGTGCCGGTGGCCGACACCGCCCGTGAGTTCCTCGACCGGATGGAGTCCGAGTCCGGCGACGGCGACGGCGTCGATCCCGAGCGGGAGCCGCTGCTCGACGCGCTGGAACGGGAGCTGGGCCGCATCGGCGGCGAGCGCATCCGCCGCGACGACTGGGACCTCGATCGGCTGCCCCCGCATCTGCGGCTCTCGTTCATGGTGGTCGATGACGAGGGCATGCCGGTGGCGCAGGGCGACGACCTCGGGGCGCTCAAGGTGGCGCTCGTCGGCGAGGTGCGGGGCGCCATCGCCGGGGCCGGCACCGACATCGAGCAGACCGGTCTGACCCGGTGGAGCTTCGGGCCGATCGAGCACCTCGTCGAGCGCGACTACGGCGGCCAGACCGTGAAGGCGTACCCGGCGCTCGTCGACGAGGGCGACAGCGTGGCGATCCGGCTGCTCGACTCCGAGGACGAGCAGTTCGCATCGATGTGGGCCGGGGTGCGGCGGCTGCTGCGCCTCACCGTCCCGCTGTCGCTCAAGGGCGTGCAGGGCGGGATGACGAACGAGACCCGGCTCGCGCTCGGGCTGGAGCCCGTACCCGAGCGCGGCCGACCTGCTCGAGGACTGCGTGGCGTGTGCGCTCGACGAGCTGATGGCCGACTCGGGCGTCGGTGCCGACGGGGGAGTGGTGTGGGACGCGGTGGCGTTCGACGAGCTGCGGGAGGCGGTACGACCGGACCTGTCCGCACTGGTCGGTGCGGTGGTGGCCGACGTGGCCCGGGTGCTGGTCTCGAGCCGCGAGGTGGGTCGCAAGCTCGAGCGCATGACCGCTCCGGTCTCCGCCGCCGCGGTGGGAGACGTGGCTGGCCAGCGCGACGCGCTCGTCTACGACGGCTTCGTGTCGGGCATCGGTCGAGCCCGCCTGGCCGACCTCGACCGCTACCTCCACGCCATGCTCATCCGCCTCGACAAGCAGCCGGACGGCCCCGGACGCGATCGCGACGCCATGGCGGTCGTGCACCGGGTGCAGGCGCGCTACTACGCCGTGCTCGACGGGCTGCCGGCCGGGGTGGCGCCGTCGCCCGAGCTCATCGACATCGCCTGGATGATCGAGGAGCTGCGGGTCAGCCTCTTCGCCCAGACCCTGGGTGCGACGCGGTCGATCTCCGAGAAGCGGGTGCAGCAGGCGATCGACGCCGCTGCTTCCTCGAGGTGATGAGGACGTCGATGCCGTCGAGGATCTGCGCGAGGTTGAAGTCGAAGGTGTCATCCAGCTCGGCACCCCGGTCGTCTTCGTCCTCGTCGTCGAACTCGCCGGACGCGATCATCGGCGACAGCTTGCGGTAGACGGCCAGGAGGCTGCGGGTCCACTGCTCGAGTGCCTCGCGCCACGTCGGCGGGAGACCGTGCGCGACGGTGGCGTGCCGCACCGGCCATGAGAGGTCAGTCGGCGACGGCGAAGAGCTGCAGCGGCTCGGGGATGCCCTTGAGCGCGTGGATGCCGCGGTCGAGGAACTCGATGCCCGAGCCGGCGACGAGGTCGCGCACGGTGCGCGACACGAGGATCTCGCCGGGATGGGCCAGGGCCTCGATACGGGCTCCGATGTGGGCGGCGATGCCGACGATGTCGTTGTCGCGGCGCTCGATCTCGCCGGCGTGCAGGCCCGGCCCGCATCTCCAGGCCGAGCACCCGCAGCCCGTCGCGCACCGCGGCGGCACAGCGGATGGCCCGGGCGGGGCCGTCGAAGGTGGCCAGGAACCCGTCGCCGGTGTGCTTGATGGCCTCGCCCGACCCGGTGTCGATGGCCTCGCGCACGAGGCGGTCATGGCGGTCGAGCACCTGGCTCCACCGACGGTCGCCGATGCGGCTGGCCAGGGCGGTGGACTCGACCAGGTCGGTGTAGAGCACCGTGGCCATGACCCGGTCGTCGGTGGGCACGGGCCGCTCGCCGGTGACGAACTCCTCGATCTCGACCATCAGGGCGTCGGGGTCACCGGTGAAGAGGAAGTCGGCCGAACCGGGTAGCACGACGAGCTTGGAATCCTTGATGCGCTCGCTCAGGAAGCGGGCGTGGGCCGCGCCGATCCACGCGTTCTTGCGGCAGATCACGAGCGACGGGCACTGGATCGACGGCAGCGCGGCGCGCACGTCGACCGAGAACAACCAGCGGCGCATGGTCGACGAGGTCCCAGGGCTGGCCGCGCTGCGCACGTAGGCCTGCCACCAGGCTTCGAGCGCCGCGGTCACGGGCTCGCCGGCGAGGAGTGCGACCGACGACGCCGGCATGTAGGGCGTGTCGAGCATGACCTCCTGGATCTCCTCGGGCACGCCGAGCTCGAAGTCATCGGTGTTGCCCATCCGGGCCCAGGCGTTGACGAAGACCAGGCCCGAGACCCGCTTGGGGTGGGTGGCCGCGAACAGTGCCGCCATCGGTCCGCCGGACCCCTTGCCGATGATCACGGCCCGGTCGATGCCGAGGGTGTCGAGCACGCAACGCAGGTCGTCGACCCACTCCTCGAGCGTCGGCAGCATGGACAGCTGGACCGGGTCGGAGAGGCCGATGCCGCGCTTGTCGAAGGTGACGAGGTGGCTGAAGCTCGAGAGTCGGTCGAGGACGGGACGGAACGGTGAATCGGCCCGCCAGAGATCTCCCTGGTGGCTGAACCAGTCGCTCACCAGCACGACGTGCGGCGGACCGGCACCGCAATGGCGATGGGCCACGAAGCCATCGTGGGTGGGCGCGTATTCGACCGGCGACGGTTGGGGCAAGGGTGCTCCGTGTGGAAGGCTGTCGCGAATGTACCGGCCGCAGCCGGTGGCCGGTGGTGGGAGGCAAGACCGTGCCGTACGTGGTGGCGTTCATCGAACAGGCGAACCAGATCTTCTCTGCCCCGGGGGATGCGTTCGATCCTCAGGGTTTGCTCCGCGCGCTGGATGGCGTCGAGTCCGTCGGCGAGGGCGTTCAGCGCTTCGAGCTGCTCGGTGCCATCGAGAGCGAGGCGCAGCAGCGCGTGGCGGAGGAGTTCATCCGCCTGCTGCCGCCGTCGCTGGACGCGGCCATCCTGGCCGCGCTGCGCAGCGCACTCGAGCGGGGGCTGCGCACGCAGTTCACCTGGAAGCCGGGTTACGCGTTCGAGGTGGGCCTCTGGGAGTCGTCCAAGCAGGAGAGCGACGGCCGGTGGGTGGGGCTGGTCAACATCTTGATCGTCTCGCCCGACCCGCCCGAGGACGCGGCCGACGAGCCCGGCACCTCTGCGTCCTAGTACCTCGTCGGCCGGCGAGGGCTCAGGTCAGGAGCGGCTGGAAGGAGCAGCGGTCCGATGTCGACGACGTCATGGTCGGTGGGATCGATCGCGGCGCTGCTGGCCGACGTCACCTGGCGCGAGCCGCTCGTCGCCGATGACGGCAAGTCGGGCAACGCGCTCGAACGGGTCGAGATCGACGGCGTGCGCTACGTCGTCAAGCACCAGTCGGTCGAGGCGGACTGGATCATGCGGGTCACCGGCGACCGGGTGTTCTGGCCGCACCGGCTGTGGCGGGGCGGGATGCTGGCCCGGGTGCCGGCGCGCCATCGACCACGCGGTCGTCGCGATGGCCGTCGACGGTGAGGGGCCCGACGCACAGCTGGCGATCCTCATGCGCGACGTCGGCTCCGCGCTGATCCCCGAGGGCGACGACGTCGTAGCGGTCGATGTGCACGAGGGCCTGCTCGACGACATGGCCGCGTTGCACGCCGCGTTCTGGGGCTGGAGCGACGATCTCGGACTGCAGACGATGAACCAGCGGCTGCGGATGTTCGCTCCGGTCACCATCGCCCCCGAGCTGGCGGTCGACGGCGCGCCGGACGCGGTGCCGCCACCGATCCGGGTGGCCGACGAGGGCTGGCGCCGACTCCCCGATGTGGCGCCGGGACTGGCCACGCTGGTGCTGCCGTTCCACGACGATCCGACCCCGCTGATCGACGCGCTGGCCGCCACCCCGACGACGTTCGTCCACGGTGACTGGAAGATGGGGAACCTCGGGCGCCACAGCGACGGCCGCACGGTGCTGCTCGACTGGGCCTATCCCGGTTCGGGCCCCGGCTGCTGGGATCTGATGTGGTATCTCGCGTCTGAACCGGGCCCGTCTGCCGCAGTCGAAGGAGCAGTCGATCGAGCGCTACCGGTCGGGGCTCGAGGCCGCGGGTGTGGACACCTCGGGGTGGTGGGAGCGCCAGCTCGGGCTCGCCCTGATCGGGATGATGACGGTGTTCGGCTGGGAGAAGGCGGTCGGCGATCCCGACGAGCTGGCGTGGTGGCAGGGCCGCGCCCTCGCCGCCGCCCACTGGCTTCCCTGACCGGTCGGGGAGGGGGCGGTACGGTTCGGCGATGAGCGACGAGCCACCCGACGAGACGTCCGGGAAGACTGCCGCGAAGGTCGACAAGCCCGCACCGGTGACCCTCGAGGTGGCGGGCCACACCATCGACGTGTCGAACCCCGACAAGGTGTTCTTCACCGGTCGGGGCGACACCAAGCTCGACCTGATCGAGTACTACCTCGCCGTGGAGGGCCCGATCCTCGCCGCCATGGGGGGTCGGCCCGTGCTGCTGCAGCGGTTCCCGAACGGGGCGAGCGGCAAGTCGTTCTTCCAGAAGCGGGTGCCCGGGAAGCGGCCCGACTGGCTGGCCACCGCCGTCGTCTCGACCCCGAACGGCACCGAGTCCGAGGCGCTGGTGGTGGAGGACATCGCCCATGTGGTGTGGGCCGTCAACCTCGGGTGCCTCGGCTTCCACGTGTGGCCCTCGAAGGCCGACGACCTCGAGCACGCCGACGAGCTGCGCATCGACCTCGACCCGACGCCGGGCATCGTGTTCGACCAGCTCCGCGAGGCTGCTGGCGAGGTGAAGGTGCTCCTCGACGAGCTCGGCATCGTCGCCCACCCGAAGACCAGTGGCAGCAAGGGGCTGCACATCTACGTGCGACTGCAGCCCCGTTGGGACAGCTACCAGGTCCGGGCCGCGGCGGTCGCCCTCGCCCGTGAGCTCGAGCGGCGCCGACCCGACCTGCTCACCGCCGCCTGGTGGAAGGAGGAGCGGGGCCAGCGCGTGTTCATCGACTTCAACCAGAACGCGCCGCACAAGACGATCTTCGGGGCCTGGTCGGTGCGGCCCCGCGTCGGTGCCCAGGTGTCGACGCCGATCACCTGGGACGAGGTCGACCACCGTGCAGCCCGACGAGCTCACCATCGCCACCGTGCCGGCGCGGGTGGCCGAGCTCGGCGACCCGTGGGCGAGCATGGTCGACGAGCCCCAGTCGATCGAGCCCCTGCTGGCCTGGTCCGAGCGCGACATGGCCGCCGGGCCTGATGGACGCCCCATGGCCGCCGGTCTACCCCAAGCAGCCCAACGAGCCGCCCCGCGTCGCCCCCAGCCGAGCCAAGAAGGACCGCGGACCCGGACGTGAGACCTCGAGCTCGGACTGCATCCGGGCCCGCACGATCCCTGAACCTGACACCTGAGGCCTCCATTCGTCTGCACCTGGGGTGACGGGTTCGGCGGTGGTGACAGGAATCGCCTCTCAGCTGGGGTCGGGTTGGCCCGAGGCTCTTCGAGAGCGGCGAGGGCCTCGGCCAGCATCTCGTCGGCGCTGGGGAGGCCGGGCACCTCGCCGGCCGGCTCCGGGTCGAGCTTCTGGGCGACGAGCTCCCAGCGGGCCACAGCCAGGTCGAGGAAGTCGTCATGGGGCAGCACCCAGAACCGGTCGTCGATCACCGCGTCGGCCACCGCGTCGGCGATGGCGGCCGGGGTGGTCGCCTCGGCCAGCGCCCGCTCGACGTGGTGGCCGATGACGGCGAAGGTCATGCTGTCGTCGGGGACCGCACGCCGCGCCGGTCCAGTTGCGCTCGCTGGTCATCAGATCGGTCCGCACCCATCCGGGGCACAGCACGCTGACGCCGATGGGCACCGGGCGACAGCCGCATGTCGAGGAAGAGGTCCTCGGTGAGGGCGACGACCGCGTGCTTGCTGGCGTCGTAGGACGCCCCGAACCCCGGCATGAGCCCGGCGATCGACGCGGTGTTGACGATGTGGCCACCGCCGTTCTCGACCAGAACCGGCAGGAACGCCCGGACTCCGTGGACGATCCCCCAGAAGTTGACGCCCATCACCCACTCCCACGCGGAGATCGGCCCGGCCCAGGCGTCGGCCTTCGACACCACGCCCGCGTTGTTGCAGACGAGGTGCACCGAGCCGAAGCGCTCGACCGCGGCCGCCGCCAGTGCCTGCACCGCAGCCTCGCTGCTCACGTCGGTCACCACTGCCAGGGTCTCGACGCCGTGCGCGGCGATCCGTTCGGCCGCTGCGTCGAGCGCCACGGCCTCGATGTCGGCCAGCACCACGTGCATGCCGGACTGTGCGAACCGCTCGGCCAGGGCGAAGCCGATCCCGCTGGCTGCCCCGGTGACGACCGCGACCTTCCCTGCTTCGAGCTGCATCAGACTCGCCCCCTCGTGATCCGACGGCCCCTGCTCGTCGGACCCCAGACGTTACCGATCGCTCGCGATGCCCGCCCCGAATCCTCCACCCGTGTCCGGAACCCGAGGCCCAGGGGCGCTGGTGCTCCCAGCGGTCCCGGTTCGCCGGTTCGGCGAGGCCAGGCAGGCGGGATCATGGCACCGATGTCGCGAGGAAGCGCTCGAACGCGGCGTCGACCCCCTTGCGATCGCCCGTGGCCAGCAGGTCCAGCAGCAGGCCGCGCATGAGCGCCACGCCGATGCGCACCTCGGCCCGGGCCTGTGCCGCGGGCGTGCCCCGGGCCCGCTCCACCTCCACCATCGGGTCGAGCCAGTCGCTGATGATCCCCTCGAGCAGCGCGCGGTTCGCCCCGTTGCCGGCGAGGGCCTGGCCGCACACCTGGAAGAAGAGGCGCACCTGATCGGTGGCGTCCGGCGAGGACACCTGCTGCCAGACCCGGCGCATGACCTCGACCCGGCTCAACGAGAGGTCTCCGGCGAACGCCTCGATCATCAGGCGCTGCTCGGTCTCGAACGCCCGGATGATCTCGACGAACAGCTGCTGCTTCGACCCGAAGTGGTAGATGAGCATGCGATGGCTCGTGCCCAACGCGGTGGCCAGGTCCCGCAGGCTCACGTCGGCGAAGCCGTGCTCGCCGATGTGCCTCGCAGCGCCGGCCAGCAGCCGGTCCCGCGACGTCAGGGTCGGATCGGACGCGGAAGCGGGGTCGGGTGGTGCCGCATCTGGGGACGGGGAGCGAGTGGCCATCGACCCACTGTACCAATTGGTACATGTCGGCTAGGATGTACCACGTGGTACACGACCTGAGGAGCGACCCATGAAAACCCACGTGATCGACAAGCGGGCGACGACGACCGGTGACCCCGAGATCGTGTTCGACCTGTTGTGCGATGGCCTGTCGTGGCCAACCTGGTCGCCGCTGGGCACCGCCGAGATCGAACGGACATCGCCGGACGGTCCGGGGGCGGTGGGCGAGCGACGCCTGTTCGTCACCAAGGGGATGAAGTCCCACGAGGAGGTCGTCGTCGCCGATCGGCCCGACCACTTCGCCTACGTCCTGCGCAAGGGCCTGCCGCTCGACGACTACCGGGCCGACGTGACCATGACCCCGGCGGCCGACGGTTCGGGCACCGAGATCGTGTGGCGCTCGACGTTCACCGCCAAGGTCCCGTGCACGGGATGGATCTTCCGCTGGCAGCTCGGCAGCTTCATCGGCGACGTGGTCGACGGCCTGGCCGTTCGGGCGTCCACGACCGTCGACGGCTGAGCCTCCCGCTCACGGTCGGGTCGGGTGCAGCCGCCGGCCGCCCGTCGGTTCGTCACGCACGCCCGCCTGGGCTCGACCGAGGTCGACTCAGGCGCCGGGCTCGTCGCGGGCCCGTCGCTTGGCGTCGCGGGCGATGCCGGTCTCGACCTGGGTGTTGAGCTTGGCGCCCTTGGGCCAGCCCGCGTAGTGGGTGAGGAAGATGACGATCTCCCGAAGTTCGTCCGGGGTCAGCTCCTCGTTCTTGAGCGCAGCCCCGAGCTGGATCTCGAGCACGTCGTCCAGGCCCTGACCGACCAGCAGGCCGAGCAGCATCAGACGACGGTCGCGGAACGACAGGCCCTCGCGGGTCCAGATCTCGGCGAACAGGTGGTCTGCCGTGTACCCGAAGAAGTCGCCGGGGCCGTCGGCCAGCTCGTCCCAGCCGTAGACCTGGCGCATCATGTCGAGCCCGCGCTGGCGTGTGTCGTCGGTCATCGGTCGATCTCCTCGTCGGTTCCAGGGTCGTCGGATCCAGAGTCGTCGCCGACCACGCCGTCGGGGAGCCCGAGCGCCGTGGCCAGGTGGTCGTGGGCGTAGGCGGCCATGGGCAGCTCGACGCCGAGCTCGCGACCCAGGTCGAGGGCCAGCGCCAGATCCTTCTCGCCCAGTACCGCGGCATGGGCCAGTGCGCCGAACAGCGGGTCGTCGACCTCCATGGGAGCGGTGGTCGGACGCAGGAACACCGACGACGGGCCGCCGGTGATGCCGTCGGAGTGGCGAACGATGCGACCCAGCCTCCGCAGGCTGATGCCCGACGCCTCGGCCAGGCGCTGGGCCTCGCCGGCCGCGGCGAACGTCACGAACTGGAGCAGGTTGCGGGCCAGCTTGGCCCTTGTGCCAGTGCCCACCGGACCCATGTGGACGATCAGGCCCGACCAGCACTCGAAGGGCCCACGGCAGCGGTCGAGCGCGCCCTCGTCGCCGCCGACCATCACAGCCAGAGAGCCCTCGTGCGCGCCGACCACGCTGCCGCTGACCGGTGCGTCGAGGACGACGATGGCCCTCGGGGCCAGCTCGGTGGCCAGCTCCTCGGCGGTCTCGGCCCGGATGGTCGAGTGGATGGCGATCACGGTGCCCGGGGCCGCTCCCGCGGCGATGCCGTCGGGCCCGGCCACGACCGCGCGCACCTGCTCGTCGTCGCGCACCATCACCGACACGACGCGGCACCGCTCGCCCACCTCGCGGGGTGAGCCCACGGCGACGGCTCCCGCCTCGACGAACGGGGCGACGGCCTCCGTGCTGAGGTCGCACACGACCAGCCCGCCGGGGTGGGCGAGCAGGTGGCGGGCGATCGGGGCGCCGATCGCGCCCAGACCGATGAACCCGACCGGGCCCTGGTCGTCGTGATCGGCCGCATCGGAAGGGTCGTGGTCGGTCATGCTCGTCGCTCCAGGGTGGTGGGCAGGGTGGCGAAGCCTCGCACGTTGACCGAGTGCACCCGCTGGGCGGTGGCCTCGTCGATGTCGTAGTCGGCGATCGTGGCGACCAACTCGTCGAGGCAGACCTGCGCTTCGAGCCGGGCCAGCGAGGCGCCGAGGCAGAAGTGGCGACCCACGCCGAAGCTGACGAGGTCGGTGGTGTCGCGGTCGAGGTCGTAGCGGTCGCCGTCGGGGAACACGTCGGCGTCGCGGTTGGCCGAGCCGACGAGGAGCAGCACGCGGCCGCCGTCGGGGATCACGCCCCCGGCCACCTCGATGTCCTCGGTGGCGGTGCGGGCCAGCACCTGGCTGGAGGTGTCGTAGCGCAGCGTCTCCTCGACCCAGTCGCCGATGCGGCCGGGGTCACCGAACGGCTTGGTCCGCTCGTCGGGGTTGCGCCATCCCCAGTACCAGGCGTTGGCCAGCAGCTTGGTCGTGGTCTCGTTGCCGGCCACGACCATCAGGAAGAGGAAACCGATGATCTCCTCGTCGCTCAGCCGGTCACCATCGATCTCGGCGTCGAGCAGGGCCGAGGTGAGGTCGTCGGTGCGCTGCCGGCGACGCTCGTCGAGCATGTCGGTGTAGTACCCGACGAGGGTGATGGCCGCGTCGATGCCGGCGGGCGGCACGTCGTGCACGCCCTCCTCGCGGTGCACGAGGAGGTCCGACAGGCGGCGCAGCTCGTCCCGGTCCGCCACCGGGACCCCGAGCAGCTCGGACACCACGTCCATGGGCAGCCTCCCGGCCAGGTCGCTGACGAAGTCGAACGCGTCTCCGTCGAGCGCGGGAGCGAGGTGTTGGCGGGTCAGCTCGCGGATGCGGGGCTCGAGCTCGGCCACCCGGCGGGGGGTGAAGCCACGGGAGACGAGCGCTCGCATGCGGCCGTGGCGAGGCGGGTCGAGGGCCAGGAACGACATGATGCGGTGGGCGTCGGGACCGGTGGCGGCCGGGTCGAGTGTGACACCCCACGCGCTCGACAGACGGGCCGAGTCGCGGAAGCCGGCGGTCACGTCGACGTGGCGGGACAACGCCCAGAAGTCGAACTCGTCGTTGCGGTACAGCGGCGCCTCGGTGCGCAGCCGCTGATACGTCGGATACGGGTCCTCGTGGATGGCGTAGTCGTACGGGCTGTACGTGGGCCGTGTCATCGGATCGCCACCGCTTCTGTCAGGGCTGTGCCGATCGCTGGGTCAATCGTCCGGTCAGTCGAGCAGGTCAGTCGTTCGGTCATCGGTTGGGCACCACCAGACGGGCCACCTCGGCCAGGCGGTCGGTCACCTCGTCGTAGCGGAAGTGGCCGGTTCCGGCCGCGATCAGGGCGCCGGACACGGCCAGGTCGAGCGTCCGAAGGATGGCCGGGGTGGCGTCGTCGCCGAGGGCGGTGGCCATGCGGTCGTGGAAGATGTGGCCGATTCGCTCTCGTAGGGGGCGGACGTCGGGATCGTCGGCGACCAGGGCCTTGGTGCAGGCGGCGGCCAGGTGCGGCTCCTCGGTGACCAGGGCTCCGACGTCGCGCATGGCGGCGGCGACCCGGGCGGCAGGGGTGCGGCGACGGTCGACGTGCACCGGCGGGAGGGCGTCGAGTCGGCGCCAGAACACCTCGGCGATGAGGTGGTCCTTTGAGGAGAAGTAGGTGTACGCGGTGGCCGGGGCCATGCCGGCTCGACGGGCAACGTTGCGCACGGTCAGGCCGTCGTAGCCGTTGGCCTCGAGCTCGTCGGCGGAGGCGTCGACGAGTCGCTGCACCGTGTCGATCTCGCGCTCGCTGTGGCGACGGCGTGTCGACTCGAGCGCCGGAGTGCTGGACATGTGTCCGGACACTAGTCTGGACACATGTCCAGTCACAAGGTCCGAGAATCGTGGCGCTAGCGTCGCCTCTCATGAGCGGTGACGTGGTACCGGCCCTCGAGACCGTCGACTTGACCAAGCGGTTCGGGTCCTTCGCCGCGCTCGACACGCTCTCGATCACGGTCCAGCCGGGGGAGGTGTACGGGTTCCTGGGACCCAACGGAGCGGGCAAGACCACGACCATCCGCATGGCGCTCGGGCTGGCTCGGCCGTCCTCGGGGACTGTGCGGATCTTCGGCGTCGATGCCTGGGCTGACGCCGCAGCGGGGCATCGCCGGGTGGCGTTCGTGCCGGGTGAGTTCGCGGCCTGGCCGAAGCTGCGCGGCGGCGAGGTGCTCGACCTGCTGGGCTCGATCCACGGTGGCTACGACCCCGACGTCCGCGACGACCTCGTCGAGCGATTCGAGTTCGATCCGTCGAAGAAGGTGCAGGGAGTACTCCAGGGGCAACCGGCAGAAGATCGCCCTCATCGCCGCGTTCATGGTCCAGCCGGATCTCCTGGTTCTCGACGAGCCGACCAGCGGTCTCGATCCGCTGATGGAGCACCAGTTCCGGGCCTGCATCGAGGTGGCCCGCGGGCGGGGCCAGACGGTGTTCCTGTCGTCGCACATCCTCTCGGAGGTCGAGGCGGTCTGCGATCGTGTGGCGATCCTCCGCAGCGGTCGCCTCGTCGAGGTCGGGACCCTCGATGACCTCCGCAAGCTCAACACGCGGGAGGTCGAGATCTCGTTCGCGTCGACGCCGGTACCCGACCTCTCGTCGGTCGAGGGGGTCGAGCAGGTGGTGGTCGACGGGCCACTCGTCACGTTGCGCCTGCGCGGTGGACCCTCTCCGTTGCTGGCCGCACTCGCTCCCCACGAGGTGGCCTCGCTCGACATCCGTGAGCCGTCGCTGGAGGAGATGTTCCTCACCTACTACGGCGACAACCGGTCGTGAGCCCGTTCGGCCTGGCCTGGCGGCTGCTCTGGCGCACGACGCTCGTGTGGACCGCCGTCGTGGCTGCCGTGGTGGCCAGCGCGGCGGTGGCCTACCGGTCGGCCTATCCCACGGAGGCCAGCCGCCAGGTGGTGGTCACCCTGCTCGGCGACAACCGGGCCTTCGACGCGCTCTACGGGCGGCCGGTTGCCCTCGAGACGGTCGGTGGCTTCCTGGCCTGGCGCTACGGGGCCACGGCGGCGGTCATCATCGCCCTGTGGGCGCTGCTGGCCGTGTCCCGGCTGCTCCGCGGCGACGAGGACGAGGGTCGATCCGACCTGCTGGTCGCCGGCCCGGTGTCGACCCGATCGCTGCTCGCCTCGCAGCTCGGTGCGTTCGTCCTCGCCTCCTTCGTGATCGCGACCGGTTCCGCGCTCGCGTGCCTCGCCAGCGGGCTCCCGGTCGGCGGCTCGGTGTTGTTCGGGGTGATGGTCGGGGCCAGTGGGCTTGTCTTCGGCGCTGTCGCGGCGGTGACGAGCCAGCTGGTCGCGACCGCGGCGGCGGGCGGCCGGGTGGGCCGGCGGTCTCCTCGGCGCGGCATACCTGGTCAGGGCGCTCGGTGACGCCACGCCGGCCCGCAGTTGGATGACCTGGACGAGCCCTTTGGGCTGGATCGAGCGCATCTCGCCGTTTCGCGACCCGTCGTGGCCGGCGTTGGGGGTGGTGCTCGTCGTCCCGGTCGGGCTCGGCCTGCTGGCGATCGGCCTGCGCGAGCGTCGCGACACGGGCGAGGGCCTGGTGTCGGCGGTCGGAGGCGGCCGGGTGCGGACCCGGCCGGTGACATCCCCGCTCGCGCTCGGCTGGACGATGACCCGCGCGACCCTCGTGGCGTGGGCGGTCGGCGTGGGCATCACCGGCCTGGTGCTCGGGTTCCTGGCCGTCGACGTCGTCGACTACATCAAGCAGGATCCGAACATCGACGAGGTGTCCAGCCGCATCGGCGGGGCGTCGATCGCCACCGTCGACGGGTTCCTCGGACTGTCGTTCGGCGTGGTCGCGTTGGTGCTGGCGGTCTTTGCCGGCGCCCAGGTGGTGGCCGCCCGTGAGGAGGAGGGCAGCGGTCGGGTCGAGAACCTGCTGACCGCCGGCTCGGGCCGAGTGCGCTGGCTCGTCGGTCGGACGGCCGTCGTGGCCGGGTCGGTGGTCGCGCTGGCAGTGGTCGGTGGCGTGACCGCCTGGCTGGGAGTCGTCCTGAGCGGATCCGGGTCCGACCTCCCGGCCGCGCTGCGTGGCGCGCTCAACGTGGTACCTGTGGCCCTGCTGTTCGGTGGGCTCACGGTGCTGGCCTTCGGGCTGCTGCCCCGCGCCACCGCGATCGTCGCCTTCGGTGCCGTGGCTCTGGCCTACATCGTGCAGCTGTTCGGGTCGATCGCCGAGGCGCCCGACTGGGTGCTCGACCTGTCGCCGTTCGCCCACGTCCCGCCGGTGCCCGCGGTGGGTGCCGATCCGACGTCGTCCGCGGTGATGGTCGTGCTCGGCCTGGTCGCAGCGGTCGCCGGAGGCCTGGCCTTCTCCGCGTCGCGACATCGCCAGCGACTGAGCCCGAACTGGTGGCGATCGGTCAGCGGATGATCTCGGCCTGGAGGCGGGCCGCGGTGGCGCCGAGGACCGCGGCCTCGGCGTCGGGGTAGAGGCCCCAGCTCCGAACCTGCCCGATGACCGTGGTGGCCCGGATGCAGGTGTTCGGGGTGTCGGTCCCGAGCAACAGCTTGTGGGCCACCGCCGCGATCCTGGTCCGGGGGATGTCGACGAGCTCACGCACCACCGGGGTGATGTCGGCATGCACGTGGTCATGCTGCTCCAGGAGGTCGAGCGCGGCGGCCGCGGCCCGGTGTCCGCAGTGGGCGATCACGATCCGGGCATCGGGGTGGCGCCGGGCGACCTCGCCGATCGGAACCAACTCGTCGACCTCGGTCATCCCGTTGATGCCGTGGCCGGCGTGCACGACCACCGGTAGGCGGATGGATTCGACGTAGGCCCACACGCCGTCGAGCCGAGGGTCGGTGGGCTGGTGGCCGCCGACCGAGCAGTGCAGCTTGAGCACGCCGCACCCCAGCTGCTCGACGGCGGTGCGGACGGTGGCGACGGGATCGTCGTCCTGCGGGTGCACCGAGCAGCCGGCCACCATCTCGAGGCCGGTGTCGAGCGCCGCGGCCGTGGCGATGGATGCCGACGAGACGTTGAGCGCATCAGCCATGCCGGGCTTGTGCACATACGGCAGGTTCCAGACCCCGGTGACGCCTTCGACCAGCAACATCTCCTCGACTGCGCCGTGATCGATCGGGTAGGCGAACTCCTCGAGCCCCCCGGCTGCGAAGAAGGCCCGGACCTTCGCGGCCAGCCGGTCGGGCAGCAGGTGGACGTGGCTGTCGATCACGTCAGCCTGCGCCCTCGAGGCGGCCGTCGAGCTCGGCCACGAGCTTCTTCGGCGCGACGACCCGGTAGCTCTCTTCGATCCAGTCCTCGGTCACGCCGCGGGACGCCCCCTTGGCCCCGACCGGTGCGGTCACCCAGCCGTGGCGTCCGAGGCCGTAGCTGCTGGGCACGGCGCCGGGCAGGTCGAGCGCCTGGTCGGCCGAGTCGGGCAACTTCACCGTGATCGTCGGCGCGTCCTCGGACCCGAGGAACACGAAGATCTTCTTGCCGACCTTCACGACCGGCTCGTGGCCCCACGGGTTGTCCTCGAACGCACCGGGCAGCCCGAGGGCGAACGCTCGCAGGTCGTCGAGCGCCCTTCGCGTGCGGGCACTCATCAGAGGCAGACCTCGGCGGCGTATTCGTCGAGCAGCTCGATGGGGTCGTCGCCGGCGAAGAACCGGGTGGTGAACTCCCGCCACCGCAGGGCCGGCCGCATCTCGATGCGCAGCTTCACGGGTTCGTCGGTCGGGTTCCAGGCCAGGTGCCGGGTGCCCGCCGGGGCCACGACCACCTCGCCCGCGATCGCGGTGTGGGCGACCTCGTCGATCGTGAACTGGGCCCGTCCTTCGAGCACCTGCCAGCGCTCCTCCATGCCGGGGTGGATGTGGGCCAGCGCCCGCCGCCCGCTGCGGTTCCACGTGACGTCCATGACCAGCAGGTCGGGGGTCTCGGAGATGAACTCGACCTGCTCTCCGGTGCGAGGGTTCTCGATCACGCTCCGACTGTAGGCGTGTGCTCCCGTCGGGACTCAGCGATCGTGGGGCCCGCTCGTCATGCCGGTCGGAGCTCGTGGGCCAGGTCACCGGAGGCCAGGCGGGTCGTCGTGGTCAGCTCCAGCCCGGCGGCCCGGCCCAGCGACGAGAAGTCGGCGGTGCTCCGTTCTCGCCCGCCGTTCGTCAGCGCGGCCATGAGCACGTCGGTGCAGATGGCCATGTCCTGACGAGGGACGGTCGTGCGGTCGCCCTCGAGCACGATCAGCCGGGCCGGGTTCCGCTGGGCCGGGGTCGAGCCGGTCGAGCGACCGCGACAGGCCTCGGCCACCCGCTCGAGGATGGCCACCACCTCCGGATCGCCCCAGTCGTGCAGCACGTTCACCAGGAGATAGGTGTCGAATCCCGGCGGCACGTGGGCGAACGCGTCGCCCGGCACCACGGTCAGGCGGTCGTGCCCGATGGCCCGGGCCACGACCTCGGGGAGGTCGAGCACGGTCCCGGTCAGCGTCGGCTCGAGGTCGAGCAGCGCGGCGAGCAGGTCGCCGGTGCCGCCGCCGACGTCGCACACCGTCGTCGTGGTCGACCAGTCGACCGCGGCCGCCAGGGTCAGCGCGTGCATTCGTCCGCCCGCGGCCATCGCCCGGTCGAACGCGGCACCTCGCAGCGGGTGGGCGGTCATCCACTCGAAGAAGGCCTGCCCGTTGCTCGCCTCGAACGGGTCCGCTGCATCGTCGGCCCTGGCCGACATGGCGCCGATCGCGCCCACCACGTCGTCTCCGCCGGCGAACTCGACCCACGACCGCCAGCCGCCAGGATGGTCCCGGCGAAGGAACGTGGTCACCCGGGTCGGGCGCACCCGACCCCGGCGGTCGATGCGCAGCCAGCCGCGTGTCGAACCGAACCGCACGAGCCGTTCGAGCCGCTCCGGATCCGACGCCGTGCGCCGCGCCAGCTCGTCGATCGTGAACGGGCCGGTCAGCTCGTCGGGCACCCCGGCCCGGCAGAGGGCCACGAGCACCCGGTGGTCGAGGATCCCGAACAGGCTCTCGAGGATCTGCACCGGCGGCGGCCCCGTTGCCGCGTGCAAGCGACCGATGGCCGCGCGCAGCCGGTTCGTCGCTGTCGTGGCCGCCCCCGGCGGCAGGAACGGCACCCCCAGCACGTCAGCCGGTGTCGGCCTGCTCTCCTCGTCCACGTCCTCCGACCGTACTCGCCCGCCCCATCACCGGCTCCCAGCCGAAACCGGTGGTCCGGCGCGACCGCGGGTCGCGCGGGGCCACCGGTTCGATCGGGTGGAGTCAGCCCAAGGCGTCAGCCGGGCGGGTCGATGAGGTCGGCGATGTCGGAGGAGGGGGGCGCGACGAGGCGCATCTCGCCGCGGCGGCCGACCTCCTGCACCGCATACCATCGGTCGTCGGGGCCGAGCACGAGCAGCACCCCGCCCCTGGTGCTCAGGCTGTTCCAGCTGAGGCCGATCGACCGGCGCTGGTGGCCGGCCTCGACCAGGGCCTCACGTCCGGCTTCGAGCCGGGCCTGGTCGGTCGACCACGTCCCGGTCGGGTCGGCGAGCACGGCCACCGCGGTCTCGCCCCCCGATCGCCACGCCTTGGCCCAGCCGTCGAGGGCCGCTGGGGCCACCCCCGAGCGTCGGGCCAGTCGGGCGACGGCATCAGGATCCGGGCTGGTGGCGGCCCTCCGGGCCAGGTCGGGCTTCGAGCCGGCGTGCAGCCCCGAGGGCAGGCCGTCGGCGAGCATCGCCCAGGCCCGCTCGACCGCGTCGGTGGCGATCCGGTCGAGCTGGCGGGGATCGATGCCCACGTCGGACGGCAGGTCGGACGCGTCCAGCGGCGTGCGTCGGCCCGGGTGGCGGGGCACGGGAAGGTCGGCCACCAGCGCGGGCAGCGGCGGCAGCGCCGCGTCGCTCGGCAGCCGGTTCCAGGCCGCGGCCGCGGCGACACCGCGCTCGGCCGCGGTCGGTGTCGCGGCGCCCGGCCCCGCCCGATTGGCCCGCACCAGGGCCATCAGCTCGTCACGGCCGAGCCCACGAAGCAGGAACAGGAGGAACGGGTCGCGGTCGAGCTCGTTGGCCAGCAGGTACACGAGGGCGGCGGCGTGCTTGCAGGGCTCCGCCCAGTCTGGGCAGCTGCAGTCCCAGCGCAGGTCACCGGCGCCGGGCAGGAGCTTGACGTCGGCCGAGGCGGCGTCGGCGACGATGCCCGGATCGAGCTCGCCGTCCAGCAGCGCGGCCACGTGAGCGGCCCGGGTGCCGACCGCCGCGGCCACCTGCTCCCATTCCGAGGGAGCCAGGGTCTTCACGCCGACGTCGGTGCGGTAGACGTTGCCGTGGCTGCCCTGCACCTGCGCCGACGCGTAGCCGGGGCCGACCGTGATGGTGCCGACCGAGCCCTTGCGAGCGTAGGTGCGGCCCCGTGACAGGCGGCCGGTGTCGAGCCCGGCGCTGGCCTCGAGCGCCTCGATCCACGCCTTGCCCCACCAGGTGTGGCCGAACGTCTGGCGGGTGGCCATCAGTCGTCCTCCCGGCCCAGGGTGACCAGCTCGGCCAGCTCGTCGTGGTCCAGTTCGGTGAGCCACGCCTCGCCGGTGCCGACCACGGCCTCGGCCAGCGCGGCCTTGTCGGCCAGCACGGTGGCGATGCGCTCCTCGAGCGTCCCGTCCGAGATCAGGCGGTGCACCTGCACGGGACGATCCTGGCCGATGCGCCACGCCCGATCGGAGGCCTGGTTCTCGACGGCCGGGTTCCACCAGCGGTCGAAGTGGATGACGTGGGTGGCCTTCGTCAGGTTGAGGCCGACGCCGCCGGCCTTGAGCGAGATCACGAACACCCCGAACTCGCCGGCCTGGAACCGCTCGACCATCTCGGTGCGCCGGCCCAGCGTGAGCGAGCCGTGGAGGAACTCGGCGGGCAGGCCCAACTCGGCCAGCCGGGCCATGAGCAGGTTGCCCATGGCGACGTACTGGGTGAACACGAGCGTCGAGTCGCCGGCGTCGCCGATGGCCCGGACCAGGTCGTCGAAGGCGTCGAGCTTGCCGGACCGGCCGGCCAGCGGCCCGGGCTGGCTCAGGTAGTGGGCCGGGTGGTTGCAGACCTGCTTGAGCGCGGTCAGCAGCTTGAGCACGAGGCCTCGGCGGGCGATGCCCTCGGCCTTGTCGATGGAGTCGAGGATCTCCTCGACCACCGCCCGATAGAGGCCGGCCTGCTCCTCGGTGAGCACGACGGGGTGGTCGGTCTCGGTCTTGGGCGGGAGGTCGGGCGCCACCTCTGGGTCGTCCTTGCGTCGGCGCAGCAGGAAGGGCGACACGATGCGGGCGAAGCGGGCGGTGACGTCGGGATCGCGGTCGCGCTCGACGGGGATGGCGATGTTGCGGCGGAACGCCTCGACGCCGCCGAGCAGCCCGGGCGTGGTCCAGTCGAGCAGCGACCACAGCTCGGTCAGCCGGTTCTCCACGGGCGTGCCGGTGAGCGCGAGGCGGGCGCCGGCCGGCAGCTGGCGCATGGCCTTCGACACGGACGCGTTCGGGTTCTTGATCTGCTGGGCCTCGTCGGCGACGACCAGGCCCCACGGCTGCGCCGCCAGCACCGGGTGGTCGCGGCGGGCGATGCCGTACGTCGTGATCACCACGTCGGTCGGGCCGATGTCGACCAGGTCGCGGTCGGCGCCGTGGTAGCGGTGCACCAGCAGGCCGGGGGCGAACCGGCGCAGCTCCTGCTGCCAATTGCCGACGAGCGTGGCCGGGCACACGACCAGGGTCGGATGCTGCTCGCCGACGGTGCCGGCACGGTCCGCCGGCGCCGATCCGGTCTGGAACCGGGCGAGCCGGTGGAGATGCAGGGCGATGAGCTGGATGGTCTTGCCCAGCCCCATGTCGTCGGCCAGCACCCCGCCGAGTCCGAGGTCGACCATCTCGTTCATCCAGGCCAGGCCGCGGCGCTGGTAGGGCCGCAGGGTGGCGTCGAGGCCGTCGGGCTCCTCGAGCTCATGGGGGTTCGATGCCGCCTCGAGCCGGCGGGCCAGGTCGGCCGTGGCGCCGCCGACCTCGACCGCCACCACCTCACCGTCGATTTCAGCTGTCCCACTCAACGCGGCCACCAGGGCATCGGTGCCCGACAGCGTGTCGCGACGGCCCAGCTTCGCCACGACCGACGGGTCGACCACGACCCACTCGCCCCGGAGGCGCACCAGCGGTCGACGGCTCTGGGCCAGTGCGGACAGCTCGCTCTCGTCCAGCGGCTCGCCGCCGAGCACGCCCCGCCACGACAGCTCGCACGCGCTGGCCAGGTCGAACTGGGCCGGCCCGTCGCCCACGCCGGGCGGCGGCTCGACGTGGGCCCGGGCCTCGAGCGTGCGGGTGAGGGCGGAGGGGATCAGCACCTCGACGCCGGCCCCGGCCAGGTCGGTGGCCAGCGGGCCGAACAGGTCGATGGCCTCGTGGTCGTCGAGCTCGAGCGATGTCGGGCAGGTCTCGGCCAGCAGCCGTTCCAGCGGGGGCCACAGGCGGGCGCCGCGCCGCAGGGCCAGCAGCAGGTCGGTCTCGGCCTCGGGCCCGAAGCCGGCGTCGTCGCCGTCCCACAGCGCGGCGGCATCGATCACGAGCGAGGGGTCGACGGCCGACCGCAGCTGCAGGTCGATGCCGAAGGGGTCGTCCGGCTCGACCGGCATCTTCACCCGCAGCCCGACGATGGTGCGTTCGCCGGCATCGGCCGCCGGCAGGAACCGCTCGAGGTCGGCCACGTCGGCCAGCGCCTGGCCGGCCCAGGCCCGCAGCCCCGAGGCGATGCCGGCCGCCGCCGTCCGCGGCAGCGAGTCGGCGACCGCGCCGTAGAACCCCGACACGGCCACGGTCGGCGCCAGCATGGCCAGCTCGCCGCCGTCGCTGTTGCTGCCGCCGTTCCCGGTGCTGCTCGACGGGTCGCCGCTGGGCGGGAGCACGAGGCAGTGCGCCTCGGGCGGGATCCAGGCGGCCAGCGCGGCCCGCACCTGGCGGTCGTGCTCGCTGAGCGGGGCCAGCACCCAGGTGTCGCGTCCGCCGACGATGGCCGGCTGCAGTCGACCGCGCGCGGCCAGCCCGACGGCGACCCGGGCCACGTGACCCCAGGCGGCCACGGAACGCGAGACCGGCGCGTCCGGGGCCAGCTGGACGAGCTGGTCGAGCACCTGGGCGATCGGCACGAGGTGGGCGGTCATCTGCGCGGTGCGGATGCGATCCCTCGACGGGACGGCCAGGGCCACCACCGCGAGCTCGGCCTCGGCCGTGTCGCCCACCACGCTCTCGGCCGGCCACAGGGCCAGACGCGCCGTCCGACCGGGCTCACCCGGCAGGAACGTCGCATGGGTGGAGCGGTCGAGCACGGGTCGCAGGCTACGGCGCTCCACCCTGACCCCGGAACCCTGGGCCGTGGCCCGGGTCGACGGGAGGATCCTCGGCGGGACTCGGCGGCCGGCTCGATGACCGGTCTTCACGTCGGTTCGATGGTCGATTCTCCGATCGATTCGGCCCGTGGAGTTCGCACCGGCCGTCAGAACCGGTACCATCTCCACAGCGCTGTCCCGTCGTGGTTGATGGCCCTCTTCGCTTGGCGGAGGAAATTCTTGAGTTCGCAGCTAGTCGATCCTCCGGTGGCGCGCGACGCCGCCGGACGATCCGCATCGTTCGAGATCCTGGTCGACGCCGAGGCGTCGGGTGAGGCCGAGCGCGGAGGATCGCGCCGTACTCGAGGCCAACAAGGACCGGTGGCGCGACACCCTCGAACAGCTGCTGGACGACACCGAGGACGGCCTCGACAGCGTCCGCAACCTCACCGGACCCGAGCGCGACCAGGTGGTCGCCGACTTCGAGCAGGAGCGCGACCGGCTGGCCTCTGCGCTGGCCCGGCTCATCGGGATCCCGGCTCCGGGGGCGGGTCCGAACGCCACCGGCGCCCTGCTCCCGGTGGCTCGCCTGCAGGTCTCGTGGTCGACCGGCGAGCTCGTCGCGTGGGTCGGCGGTCCGGGCGTGGCCCCGCTGGTGGTCGACGAGGTGCGTTCGTGGCTCTCCGACGTCGGGGCCAACACGGCGTGGCAGGACCACGGCGGGGTCCCCATCCCCGGTGGGCCCAAGGCCGCGGCGGTGGCGGCTCCGGTTCGGGGGGCGCTCGGCTGGTTGCTGGCGATGGCCGCCCAGCCGGTGACCGAGTCCGATCGGGGGTCGACGGACCCCGGCGACGCGACCACGGGAGCTGACGGGTCCGACGGGGCGCCCACGCAGGCCGATCGCGTCGGCCCGAGCCTGGCCTGGCTGGCGCTGATGGCCAAGTGGGCCGTGGATCTCGTGGCCCAGGGGCGCATGGTGCCGCACCTCGAGTCGCACAAGGGCGCCAAGCGTGGGGGAGACCGGGTGGCCCTGGCCGTGCGGTGGGCCCCGGCGCTGGTCGACGCCCGGCGCCTGGCCGAGATGGCCCGCACCCTGCCCGGCGTCGTCGCCGCCTTCGAGGAGCGGCCCGAGCCAGCCCCGTTCACCCGGGCGATCCTCGGCGAGATGGTGCACGCCATCTGCGTCGAGGGCACTGCCCGACTGGAGATGCCCGCGGTGCCTGATCTGCCGGCCGGCGCTCCCGAGGCGGCCGAGGCTCTGCTGTCGCGCCTGGACGGCACGCCGTTCTTCCCGTCGAAGCGGGTCGGCGTCGAGCTGGCCAACCGCCTCGACCGGTGGGCCAAGCCCGTCACCCACGCGGCCGGGGTGCAGCTCATCGTGCAGCTCGACCCGCCGGATCGAGGGCGACGCGTGGATGCTGAAGGTGCTGGTCGACGGCGTCGATCGTCGACCCACTCTGCTCGATCGGGCCCTCGTCACCGCGCCGGTCGACAAGCGCCGCCAGGTCGAGGCCGAGCTCGCCCGTCTCGAGCGGATGCTGCCCGCACTGACCCGTCCGACCGGTCTGCGCCGGGGCGAGGTCGTGCTCGGCAACGACGAGGCCTGGGAGCTCATGGCCCACCTCGGCCGCCAGCTCGCCGACTCCGGCTTCGACGTGCGGGTTCCGAAGCTGGCCACCCGGCGCCCGAGCCCGACCCTCCGCCTCGAAGCCGACTCGTCGACCCCGTCGGTGGTCGGCGCCAACCAGCTCACCAACGTCAGCTGGTCGGTGCTCTTCGACGACCTCGAGCTGGATGCGGCCGGCATCCGGGCCCTGGCCGCCCAGGCCCGACCGCTCGTCCAGTCACGGGGCCAGTGGATCGCCATCGACCACGTCGACCTCGCTGCTGCCGCCGAGGCGCTGGCCGAGCGGGCCAACAAGACCCAGCTCACCGGCGCCGACATGCTGCGCCACGCCCTCGGGCTCGAGGGCAACCCGCTGGCCGGTGGCTTCACCATCGCCGGCGAGAGCTGGGCCGCTGACCTGCTGCGCGAGGCCGAGCGGGTCAAGAACGAGCCGATGGAGCCGCCCAAGGGCTTCGTCGGCGAGCTGCGCAGCTACCAGGCCGAGGCGCTGGCCTGGCTCGGCTTCCTCGACTCGGCCGGGCTCGGCGGGTGCCTGGCGCTCGACATGGGCCTGGGCAAGACGCCGACGATGCTGGCCCACCTCATGGCCCACCGCGAGTCCGGCGCCACGCTGGTCATCGCTCCGCCGGCGGTCGTGGGCAACTGGGCGGCCGAGGCGCAGCGCTTCACCCCGAAGCTCAAGGTCGTCGTGCACCACGGCGCCAGCCGGGCCAGCGTCGCCGACCTGGCCGGCGAGATCGAGGGCGCCGACGTCGTCCTCACCACCTACGGCACCGGCGTGCGCGACATCGAGGCGCTGGCCGCCATCCAGTGGAAGCGCCTGGTGCTCGACGAGGCGCAGAGCATCAAGAACCCGGCCAGCGAGACGGCCCAGCAGCTGCGCCGCATCGAGGCCACGAGCCGTGTCGCCCTCACCGGCACCCCGATCGAGAACGGCCTCGGCGACCTCTGGGCCATCCTCGACTTCACCAACCCCGGCCTGGTCGGGCCCCGCGCGCCGTTCGTGGCCAACCTGTCGGCCGACGGCGGTGGGTCCGACGAGCGGGGCGAGCAGGCCCTGCGGGCGCTCAACGGCCTGCTGGTCTTCCGCCGCACGAAGTCCGAGCCGGCCATCGCGGCCGAGCTGCCCGAGCGCATCGACCAGCTCGACCACTGCTCGATGACCCCCGAGCAGATCGGCCTCTACCAGGCTGTGCTCGACCAGCTCACCGACACGTCCGACCCGCTGGCCTCGCCGGCCCGCAAGGGTCAGGTCCTGGCGGCGATCACGGCCCTCAAGCAGATCTGCAACCACCCGCAGGCCTACCGCGACGACGACCTGCCGCTGGCCGGTCGCTCCGGCAAGCTCAACCGGCTCGAGGAGATCGTCGACGCGGTGCTGGCGGCCGGCGAGAAGGTGCTGATCTTCACCCACTTCGCCCAGTGGGGCGTGAAGCTGGCAGACCACCTCACCGCCCGCATCGGTCAGCCGGTCGAGTGCTACCACGGCGGCCTGTCCCGGGGTGCTCGCGACAAGATGATCGCCGACTTCCAGTCCAGCGAGGGTCCTGGCGCGCTGGTGCTCTCACTCAAGGCGGGTGGCACCGGGCTCAACCTGACTGCAGCCAGCCACGTCGTGCTCTACGACCGCTGGTGGAACCCGGCTGTCGAGGACCAGGCCCGTGACCGGGCGTGGCGCATCGGCCAGACCCGCACCGTCGTGGCTCATCGCCTGGTGTGCCCCGGCACCGTCGACGAGCGGGTCGAGGAGGTCGTTGCCGGCAAGCGCCAGATCGCCGACCTCGTGCTTCCCAAGAGCAGCTCGATCGCCGACCTCGACGCCGTGCAGCTGCGCCAGGCGCTCGGCCTCTCCGAGGAAGCGCTGCTGCTGTCCGAAGACCTCGTCGAGGAGCTCTCGTGAGCCGTCATCGCAAGCCATCTGCCGGACTCCGCTCGCCCGCCCGGTTCTGGGGATCGACCGACGAGTTCGAGCCGGTCGAGCCGGTGGTCCCCGCCGACGATCCCTCGGCCATGGTCGGCTCGCTCGGGCCGCCCCCGCTCGGCATCCACAGCGAGGCCGGCGCCCACTACCTGGCCGCCGCCTACGCCAAGGCGTCCAGCATCGCGGTTGCGCTCTCCGCTGCAGCAGGCCTGCTCGCCGACCGCGAGTCCTGAGCCACGACGGCGCCCGGAGCGGTCGTCGTGGCGCGACCCGGGAGGTCGCCGGTCGATGACCGGTTGGAGCTGCTCTCTCTGGGTCGAGTCAGACGTGGACCTCGAAGAAGCTGACCTGGGTGCTGGCGACGCCGACGTGGCCGCCACCCTTGAGGCGACCGCTGACCAGGCCGCCGGAGTCGATGGCTTCGGCGATCCTTTCGTACGCGGCGTCGGGGGTGCCGTCCTCGATGATGGTGATGGACTCACCGCGGATCGTGTGGATGATGGTCGTGGCCATGGCGTGACGGTAGAGCAGTGCCGCCTGGGTGCGGGATCGTGGGATGCTCGGCGGTCATGACGCTCGAGATCGGTAGGAGGCGCGCCCTCGCCCATCGGATGGGGGCGCTCGATCTGGTCGGGCCGAGGCCGAAGGCGCCGGGCCTCGACGATCTGCTCGGGCTGCGGGTGCTCGACGTCGGGGTGCAGGACACGCCGCCGGGGTCGGCTCGGCTTTCGATCGCCACCCGGCTCGGCGCCGAGCTCGACCCGTTCGCCGCCGACCAGATCGCGATGGCCTGGACGACCCGGGGCTCACCGCACGCGCACCGGGCCCGGGATCTGCCGACGTTGGCCGATGCGCTCTGGCCGCTCAGCGACAAGGATGCGGTCGGTCGCCTGGGGGGAGGGGGCAAGGCGCTGGCCGCCACGGGCATGGCCCCGCTGGACGGGTTCGCCATCGCGGTGGAGGGCATGGCCGAGGTCGTCACCGGCCCGATGACCAAGCCCGAAGCCAGCGCCGCGCTGACCGAGCACCTGCCCGACGAGCTGGCCGGGTTCTGCGAGCCGTGCGGATCGGTCCACGTCTACGAGCTGCTGTTCCGCTGCGTTGCGCTGCCCGCGGGCATCGGTATCGTCCCCGGCCGGCGGCCGCTGACCCTCGCCCCGATCGCCGGCTGGCCCGGCTCGCAGGCCGACCCGTCGGCCACCGTCGATCTGCTGACCACCTACCTGGGGCTGCTCGGCCCGGGGATGCCGGCCGATGCCGCCGGCTTCGTGGGCATGACCGCGTCCGAAGCCCGGCGGGTCTGGTCGGCTCGATCGGACGGAACCGCCACGGACGGGCCTCCCGATGGCATGGCCGAGGTCGTGGTCGACGGCCGACCCGGGTGGTTTCCCGAGGATCGGATGGACGAGCTCCTCGCGGCCGACCCGACGGACGTCGCCGGAGCTGTCCGCCTGATCGCTCCCGGCGACCCGGTGCTCAGGGGCAGCGACCGGGAGCTGCTCGTGCCCGACCCCGACCACCGCAAGCTGCTCTGGCGGGCCCTCAACAACCCCGGCGCCCTGCTGGACGGCATCGACGTCGCCGGACTCTGGCGCCCGAAGCAGTCCGGCACGCGGCTGACGATCGTGGTCACGGCGTTCGCGGCGCTCACCAAGAAGGCCCGATCGGCGATCGACGCAGAGGCCCAGCTCGTCGGCGCCGTCCGCGGCGCGACCTCGGTCGAGGTCGCCTACGAGGCCTGATCGACCTCGGGCCGGGGCGCGGGCTCGGCGAGGCGGGCGCCGAACGACTCGTAGGGCCGACCCTCGCGTTCGGCCTGGGCCTGTCCGCTGGCCAGCTGGAAGGGGCTGATGCCACCGGGCTCCCATGCGGTGACCGACCCGGCGGCGACGGCCGCGGCCGACGTCGGCGGCACGCTGAACCGGGCCCGAAGCTCCTCCACCGGATGGTCGGCCAGCGCGAACCAGTCGAGCTGGAGGAAGTCGATGCTGTCGGTCTCGCCCGGCCCCGGCGAAGGAGCGAGCACGTCCTTGCAGCGCGCCCCGCGGCCCATGGCGTCGGCCACTCGGATGGCCATCCCCTCCCCGGCCGAGAGGTGCCCGATGTCGTACTCGAACAGCCCGGCGCCGGTGCGCAGGTAGCCGGTCTCGAACAGCGAGATCACCATGGCCAGCAGCGAGAAGGCCCGCATGTCGTCGTTGGCCCGGGAGATGAAGGCGAAGACCTCGAGCTCGCTCTCCACCGTCGTGCCGAACCCGGCCAGCATGTGCACCCAGTCGTGCTGGGCCAGCAGCGGGGGAGCCGAACCGGGTTGACCGGGCCAGGCGAACCCGCGGGCGCGGTACATCTGCCAGACCATCTTGCCGATGGTGCCCTCGGGCAGGTCGCCGAGCGCACTCCACTGCGCTGCCAGCGCAGGGTCGTCACAGGACGCCTCCCAGGCGGAGGCCAGCTCGGACGACGTATGCAGTGCGTGTGCGTCCTCGGCGCGCCACTCGGACGTGTAGCCGTTGCGCTCGAAGTCGATGGCGGCCAGGCCGAGCGAACCGGCGGCGAACCGCTGCGCGACCTCCAACATGCCCTCCTGCACGCCGAGCTCGGCGGCGAACGCGTTGACCCGGTCGACGACCTCAGCAGGCAGCGGACGCAAGACCAGCGCGCACAGCAGCATCACCTGCACGCCGCGGCGTGCGGAAGTGCTCGTCGCGCAGGGCCAGTCCCTCGGCGAACTCCTCGGGGCTCACCGGAACGAAGTCGGTGACGTCGACCGCGTGCTCGGTGAGCGCGGCGAACAACGCCTCGATCAGCACCCGCTGCACGTCGGACAGCCCGCCCTCGGGTGCCACCGCGCTGGCCACCCCGACGGCGGTGAACTGCGCTTCCTCCGCGGTCGGCCGGGTGTGAAGCTGGGTGGATTCGTCGGGCATCGGGACGGGCACGGCTCCCCCTCGCGGTCTCCGAGCCGGCGCGTGCGGCTCGTTCGATCAGGCCCGGGTGACGAGCCCTGCGGCGAGGGTACGGGCCGTGAACGCGATCAACTCATCGATCGAGAACCTCGTGAGCTTGTGACGCTCGCTGGTGACGTGGTCGGCCAGTCCGTTGAGCACGGCCCACAGCATCGGCATGGCCTGGGGCTCGTCGACCAGGCGATGGCCTCGCCCCTCGGCGATGCGCCGCATCGTGGTGACGATCAGCACGGCCTGGTCGTAGGTGGCCGAGCGGAGCCGGAGCGAGAGCTCGCTCGTCAGCGGCGAGTCCGGGTCGTCGCCCGAATGTGGCGCCGTCGACTCGGCCATGACCGCCGACCACGTCGTGAAGTGCCGGCCGTACGCGGCGTAGAGGTCGAGGTAGGCCGTCGCCACCTCGACGAGGAACGCCTCGAGGTCGTCAGCCTGTCCGCAGACGGGCGCCAGCCGTGCCGTGTGCGCCTCGATGGCCTCGGCGTAGAGCGTGGCGAAGATCTCCTCCTTGGTGGAGAAGTACTGGTAGAGCGTGCCCGGGCTGACGCCGGCGCCGCCGGCGATGTCGCGCATGTTCAACCCGAGGTACCCGCCGCTCTGCATCTGTCCCCGGGCCGCCTCGAGGATGTCGCGACGCCGTCCCTCGCGATCGCCCCACTTCGTCGGCCCCAGCTTCGCCGATCTCGATGAGGAACGGGCCCCCGAGGTGGACGAGACGCTCACGCCGACCCGTTGCGCAGCAGCCGACCGGGCAGCGGATCGTCGCCGTCGACCACATCGACGCCGTCCTCGCGGATGGTGACGCCGTTGACCACCACCGCGTCGATGCCGATGGCGTCGGCCACGAGCCGATCGGCGCCCGCCGGCTGGTCGTGCACCCGGCGCAGGTCGGAGCAGGCCACCGTGGCGGGGTCGAACACGACGACGTCGGCGGGCCGACCGACTGCCAGCAGGCCCCGGTCGGTGATGCCGAAGATCTCGGCCGGCTCCGAGGTGAGCTTGCGCACCGCGTTCTCGATCGTGAGGGCCTTGCGCTCGCGCACCCAGCGCGACAGCAGGTGCGTCGAGAAGCCGGCGTCGCAGAGCTGACTGGCGTGCGCGCCGGCGTCGGACAGGCCGAGCATGGTGTGCGGGTCGGTCAGCAGGCCCTCGACCTCGTCCTCGTCGTAGTTGAGGACGGCCATGCGGAAGCGGGCGTCGAGGTCGGCCTCGAGGGCCAGGTCGAGCACGAGGTCGGACGGGTCGACACCCCGCTCGGCGGCCAGGGCGGCCACGTTGGTGCCCTCGAGCGACGGGTCGGGCGGGAACCACGAGACAACGGTGCGGTCCCAGCTGCCGCCGAGCGGCGCCCGCCTTGCCGCCGGCCATCTTCTCTCGGAACTCGCGGCGGAACTCGGCCCCGGTGTAGACCGCGCGCTTGGTGGCCAGGTCGGGTGCTGACGAGATGGGACCGAACAGACGCATGCTCTCGAACGGGAACGGCTCGGCCATGGTGAACTCGAAGTTCAGCGGCCGGCAGCTCACCTGCGGGTACACGGGGATGCCCTGGTCGAGCAGCTTGATCGACTCGTCGAGCAGCATCGCCGAGACGCCCGGGACCGCCGGCGCCGGCCAGCAGCGCGGTCCACGAGATCGGGCGACCGGTCGCCTTGGCGATCTCGGCGAACTCGTCGAAGGCGAAGCCGCTGCCCATCGTGGCCTGGATCACGCCCTGCCCGGCATCGCCGAGGGCGCCGGCGATCGCGGTGATCTCGGCGACGTTGGCGGCCCGGCTCGGCACCGGCCGACCCTCGTAGCCGACGTGGGTCGTCGACTTCGACGTGGCGAACCCGAGCGGCGCCGGCCTCGATGGCCTCGGCCACGATGGCCCGCATCGGTCGCGACCTCGTCGGCGGTGGCCTCGCGCTCGGTGCTCTCCGTGCCCATGACGCACAGGCGCACCGGCGTGTGCCCGATCATCGACGCCACGTTGATGGCCGGGCCGCGGGCCTCGACCGCGTCGAGGTACTCCGGGAAGGTCTCGAACGGCCACTCCTCGCCCAGCCCGGCCCGCAGCGCGGCCGGCGCTCATGCCCTCGACCTTCTCGAGGGTGCGGATGATGAGGTCGCGGTGCGCGGGCAGGGTCGGGGCCACGCCGAAGCCGCAGTTGCCGATGACCACGGTGGTGACGCCGTGCCACGGCGACACGGTGAGCATGCGGTCCCACAGGACCTGGGCGTCGTAGTGGGTGTGGATGTCGACGAAGCCGGGGGCGACGACGCGGCCGGTGGCGTCGATCGTGGCGCGGCCTCGGCGGCGGCGAGCGCATCGCCCTGCTCGATGGCCACGACCGCGCCGTCGCTCGATGGCCACGTCGGCGGCGATGCCCGCGGCGTCCGGTGCCGTCGATGACGGTGCCGCCGCGTGATCATGAGGTCAAGCATCGTCTGCCCCCTGGTGGCCGCGGCCGGGGTGGCCGCCACGACAGGTCGGTCGAGGCCGTAGAGCTCGGCCACGTTGTCGTGCAGGATGCGCTGCTTGTCGCGGTCGGCTGAGGTGCGCCGTGTGCTCGGCGAGCATGTCCTGCGACCACGGCCAGGTCGAGTCGGAGTGGGGGAAGTCGTTGGCCCACATGAGCCGGTCGACGTTCATGAGGTGCGGCCACCTTGAACGCCACCCAGTCGTCCTGGAACGTGACGTAGATGTTCTCGTTGAAGTACTCGCTCGGCATCTTCGAGAGCTCGCCGTGGGGCATCCAGTTGCGGTGGCGCTCGTAGGCGTGGTCCATCCGGTAGATGTAGTGCGGCACCCAGCCGGCGTCGGCCTCGGCGCACACGACCTTCAGGTTCGGGTGGCGCTCGAACACGCCGCCGAACACCAACGTGCCCATCACGTCCTGGCAGCTGCGGACGATGGTGAGGAAGCCGTTGATCTTCGGACCGCGCACCGCCCCCGACGGTCCGGTGAGGATGTGGAACGACAGCGGCAGGCCCAGGTCGACGGCCGCCTCGTAGAAGGCGTCGTAGATCGGGGGAGTCGTAGTCCTCCACCCCGGGGACGCCCGGCATCATCACGCCCTTGAGCCCGAGGCCACGGATGCGCTCGAGGTCGGCGATGCCCTCCTCCGGCGTGCGCATGGCGGTCTGGCCGATGCCGAACAGCCGGTCGGGATGGGTGCCGGCAGTACTCGGCGATCCAGAGGTTGTAGGCGTCCATGCAGGCCTGCTTGTAGTCGAGGTCCTGGTGGTTGCAGAGCACCATGCCGACGGTCGGGTAGATGATCTCGCCGGCCACGCCGTCACGGTCCTGCTCGGGCAGGCGGGCGTCGGGGTCCCAGCCGCCGCGGTGCAGGTCGTCGAAGTCGACGCCGAGCACCGTGATCTCCTCGGCCGGCTTGCCCGCCGCGGCCACCAGGCCCATCGGCACCGGCTTCGACATGCCGGGGATGACGAACAGGTCGCCGGCCTTGTCGTCGTGGTGCATGTAGGGCGCCCGGTCGCGGAACTCCGGGTCGATGCGGTCCGTGTAGCGTGTCGGGCGGCTCGGTGATGTGCGAGTCGGCCGAGATGATCGGCCCGTCGATGACGGTCATGGGGACTCCTGACGAGGGTGGGCCTCGGGCTGCTCGGGCAGCGACGAGACCTTGACGGCGAATTTGAACAACGTTTAAGTTGAACCGGGTTCGATTCTAGGGACAGCGGATCACTTGTCAAGGGGGACGCGATGGGGCAGGTCGAGGTGTTCAGGCAGGGCGTACCGGAGACGGGCCGGGTCCCACAGATGGCCCAGCGGGCCGAGGCAGCCGGGTGGGACGGGATCTCGCTCACCGACTCGCAGAACCTGATCGGCGATCCGTTCATCGCCATGGCCCTCGCCGCGCAGGTCACCGAGCGGCTGCAGTTCATGACCGGGGTGACCAACCCGGCCACCCGCCACCCGGCGGTGCTGGCCACGACCGTCGCCACGGTGCAGGAGGAGTCCGGGGGCCGGGTCATCCTCGGCATCGGGCGGGGCGACACCGCGCTCTTCCACCTCGGTCGCAAGCCCATGCCGATCGCCGACTTCTTCCCGGCCGTCGAGCAGGTGCACGCCTACCTCAACGGTGGGACGGTCGATCAGCGGGGTCGACCGAGCCGGTTGCGTTGGCTCGACCGGGCCGCGCAACCTCCGGTGCCGATCGACATCGCCGCGTCGGGCCCGAAGGTGATCGCGTTCGCGGCGCGCACGGTCGAGCGCATCACGTTCGCCATCGGCGCGGACCCTGAGCGGGTGGCCTGGGCGCTCGACCTGGCCCGCACCGCGATGCGCGAGGTCGGTCGGGCCGACGGCGACGTGTCGTTCGGCGCCTACGTCAGCATCGGCTGCCACCCCGACGTCGCGGTGGGTTCGGAGCTGATCCGCGGTGGGCTGGCTGCGTTCGCGCACTTCTCGGCCATGCCCGGATCGACCGGCGCCGGCCTGTCCGCGCACGACCAGGAGCTGGTCGCCGAGGTCGGTCGCCGCTACGACAGCAACCAGCACCTGGTCAACCAGGCCGACCACGCGAGCGTGCTGGACGACGAGTTCGTGTCGCGGTTCGGCATCGTCGGCGAGCCCGAGGTGTGCCTGGCCCGTCTCGTCGAGTTGGCCGACCTGGGCCTCGAACGATTTGTCATCACGGGTGCCACATTCGGCGCCGATCCGACAGCGGCAAGATTGTCGGCCGTGCTGACCCGAGACGAACTGCTGCCTGCCCTGAGGAGCCTGTGATGCTGCGAGAGATCAATGGGGTGCGCCTCAACGTGCTGGACGAGGGCGAGGGTCACCCGATCGTGTTCCTGCACGGGCTCGGTGGGTGCTGGCGCGACTGGGAGCCGCAGCTCGACTCGCTGTCCGACCGCTTCCGCTGCGTCGTGATCGAGCACCGAGGCCACGGGCGGTCCGAGCTGACCCGCGGCGACTACAGCACCCGTCTCTTCGCCGATGACGCGGCGGCCGTCTGCGCGCATCTGGGCATCGAGCACGCGCACGTGGTGGGGCTGTCGATGGGCGGACTCGTCGCGCAGGCGCTGGCCGTGCAGCACCCCGACCTCGTCGACTCGCTCGTCCTGTGCGACACCGGTCTGGGCATGCGGTCGAAGCGGGCCGACTACCTGCGCAAGGCGGCCGATGCGACGCGGGCCGATGGGTTCCGTGACTCGCGTGGCGTCGTGCCCGAGACCTCGCCCGGGTGGAGCGCCAAGACCATCGCCGAGCATCCCGAGATCATGCGCAACAACCAGCGCGAGTCCGAGAGCGCCGACCCCGACGCCTGGGCCCGGGCCGCCATCGCCGTGGCCGAGCACGATCTCACCGGCGAGGTCGAGTCCGTGACCGCGCCGGTGCTGCTGATCTGGGGCGACAGCGACGAGGTCATCCCGATCGCCAGCGCCGAGCTCCTGCAGCAGGTGTTCCCCGAAGCCGAGCTGGTGGTGCTGGCCGATGCCGGCCACGTCGCCAACCTCGAGGCGCCCGAGGCCTTCGACGCCGCCCTCCTCGCCTTCTGGTCTGCCCACCCCTGCCACCACGCCTGAACGGGTGCCAGGGTCGCTGCAGCGGGCGAGGAACCGGTGCAAGCTGTCGGCACGGATGCCTCTGGGAGCCGCCGATGGACCGGGTCACGATGCCGCAGCTGGGCGAGACCGTCGTCGAGGGCACGATCCTGCGCTGGTTCAGGGCGGAAGGCGACCCGATCGGGAAGGACGAGCCGCTGTTCGAGGTGTCTACCGACAAGGTCGACGCCGAGGTCCCGTCGGCCTTCGGGGGATTCGTCCGGCGGATCGTGGTGGCCGAGGGGGAGACCGTCCCCATCGGCGCCGTCGTCGCGTTGATCGCGGCCGACCTCGATGCCCCGATCGATGACGAGCACTCCGACGAGCACTCCGACGAGCCCGGGTTCCCCACTCCGCCAACCTCGCCCGGACCCTCACCAGATTCCGAACCGGTCGTCACCGCCCGACCCAGGAGTCGTGGCCGGGCGACCGGTTCGGGGGGTTCGTCGGGGGGTTCCTCGGGTGGGTTCCTGAGTCCGGTGGTGCGCCAACTGCTCGACGACCACAGCCTCGACCCGACCGCCGTCCACGGCAGCGGCCGGGACGGCCGCATCACCCGGTCCGACGTGCTGGCCGCGGCGGCGAACCGTCTCGCGGCCGCCTCGGGCTCGGCGACCGCGACCCGCCCCGCGTCAACGATGCCCGTCCCGCAGCCGAGTCCCGAGGACGAGGTGGTGCCGTTCAGTCGGGCCCGACGGGCGACGGCGGAGCACATGGCCCGATCGAAGGCGACTGCCGCACACGCCCTGGTGGCCGTCGACGTCGACTACGCGGCCATCGACCGGGTCCGCCGGACCGCCGGGTTGTCCTACCTGCCCTTCGTGGCTCGGGCCGTGCTCGACGGCCTGCGACAGTTCCCGCACCTCAACGCTTCGGTCGGCGCCGACTGCCTGATCGTGCATCCCGACGTGCACCTCGGTCTGGCCGTCGACGTCGGGGGCGAGGCGCTGATGGTGCCGGTGGTGCGGTCCGCCGCCGATCGTCGGCTGGCGGCCCTGGCCGAGGCCTTCGTCGACGTAGCCAGCCGGGCCCGGGCCAGCCGGCTGACCACCGACGAGCTGACCGGGGCCACGTTCACCATCACCAACGTGGGCTCCTACGGAACGCTGCTGACCACGCCGATCATCAACCAGCCGCAGGTCGCCATCCTCTCCACCGATGGCATCGAGCCGAGGCCGGTGGCCACCAAGGGCGCGGACGGGGAGTGGGCGGTCACCGTGCATCCCGTCGGGAACCTCTCGCTGAGCTTCGACCACCGGGCCGTCGACGGCGCCTACGCGGCGGGGTTCCTGGCCGCCGTGCGCACGACGCTCGAGATCCGGGACTGGGCCGATGAGCTCTGAGCCGAGCCGCGCCGACATCACGGCGCCCGAGTTCCCGCGTGCCGAGCTGATCGCGGACTTCCGGATGGCGTGCATCTCGCGTGCGATCGACGACGGCGAGATCCGCATGCAGAAGCAGAGCCGGGTGTTCTTCCAGATCTCGGGTGCGGGCCACGAGGCGCTCGGGCTGGCGGTGGCCCGCAGCCTGCGGCCGGGCTACGACTGGTTCTTCCCCTACTACCGCGACCAGGCGCTGTGCCTCGGGCTCGGGGTCACCCCGACCGACGTGCTGCTGCAGGCGGTGGGCTCGGCCGACGACCCGAGCTCCGGCGGTCGGCAGATGCCGTCGCACTGGGGGAGCGCCGAGCGCAACATCGTCACCCAGTCCAGCCCGACCGGCAGCCAGTGCATCCCCGCGGTGGGGTGTGCCGAGGCCGGTCGCTACCTCGTGCGGCTGCCCGAGATGCCCGGCGGGTGCCAGGCCCGCGGTGACGAGCTCACCTACGTCAGCCTCGGTGAGGGCGCGGTGAGCGAGGGCGAGTTCTGGGAGAGCCTCAACACCGCGTGCACCCTGCACCTGCCGGTGCTCTACGTGGTGGCCGACAACGGGTTCGCCATCTCGGTGCCGGCCGCGGACCAGCATCCGGCGCCGGTGGTCGAGCTGGTGCGCGGGTTCCGCGGGCTCGAACGGGCCAGGGTCGACGGAACCGACTACTTCGCGGTGCGGCGCACGGTGCAGGCGATGGTCGAGCGGGTGCGGGCCGGCGTCGGCCCCGCGCTGCTGCACGCCGATGTCATTCGGCCCTACTCGCACTCGGCGGCCGACACCCAGGCGTCGTACCGGTCGCCCGAGGAGCTGGCCGTCGAGGCCGCCCACGACCCCATCGACCGGTTCGAGGCCGCCCTCGTCCAGGGCCACGTGCTCACCCCCGACGAGGCGGCCGCCATCCGCTCCGATGCCGTCGAGACGGTAGCCAAGGCCAGTGCCGAGGCGCTGGCCGGAGCCCGACCGGACCCGGCCCGCATCACCGACCACGTCACCGTGCTGCCCGTGATCGAGCCCGCCGTCCAGACCGAGCCCGGGATCGAGACCGAACCCGCCGAGTCCGGTGAGCCGGTGGCGATGGGAGAGGCCATCCGTCGCACGCTGCACGAGCATGATGGCGGCCGACGATGCGGATCAGGGTGTTCGGCGAGGACGTGGCCGACGCCCGCGAGGCGCTGCTGGCCAAGCTCGAGGGCAAGGGCGGCGTGTTCGGCACCACCCACGGCCTGCAGCGCGACTTCGGCCAGCGCCCGCTGCTTCAACACCCCGCTGTCGGAAGCGAACATCATCGGCCGGGCGGTCGGCCACGGGCTCCGTGGCCTGCGGCCGTGTCCGGAGATCCAGTTCTTCGACTACATCTGGCCGGCGATGACCCAGATCAAGAGCGAGGCCGCCACCATCCGCTGGCGCTCGAACGGCAGCTTCACCTGCCCCATGGTCGTGCGGGTGCCGATCGGTGGCTACCTGACCGGCGGGTCGATCTGGCACAGCCAGAGCGGCGAGAGCATCTTCGCCCACATCCCTGGCCTGCTGATCGCCTTCCCGTCCCGGGCCTCGGATGCGGCCGGGCTGTTGCGCTACGCCTTCCGCTGCGAGGACCCGGTGCTCTTCCTCGAGCACAAGCACCTGCTGCGCCAGCCCTACACGATCGAGCCCTTCCCCGGTCCCGACCACGTCGTGCCGTTCGGTCGGGGCTGCGTGCGACGGGCCGGGGACGACCTCACGATCGTCACGTGGGGCGCGACGGTCGAGAAGTCGCTGCAGGCCGCCGCTCGGCTGGCCGAGTCCGACGGCATCGAGGTCGAGGTCGTCGACCTGCGGACGATCGCTCCGTGGGACCATGACATCGTCGCCGACTCGGTGGCCACGACCCACCGGCTGCTGGTCGTCCACGAGGACGTGTTGACCGGCGGCTTCGGTGCCGAGGTCGCGGCGTGGGCCGGCGAGCACTGCTTCGCGCTGCTCGACGCGCCCGTGTCGCGCCTGGCCGCACTCGACGCCCACGTGGCCTACGAACCCACCCTCGAGGCGGCGATCCTGCCCCAGGTCGACGACATCACTGCCGCAGCGCGGGATCTGGCCGACTACTGAGGCCGTCGCCTGCCGGGGCACGCGTCGAGAAATGGGCCGATTTACCCAGCAGTCGCTCAGCTTTTCCGCCGATCCTGCCGATTGAGGCCAGAGGGTGTGGTGTCGAAGGTGCGCCGGCAGTCGGCGTTCGGGCGAATCGAGCAGATATGGGTGCAGTCGATCACGAGGATCCAACCGGCGACGAAGTCGTCGCGGCTCCTCGGGACCTCGACGCCGAAGCGGAGCTGTTGCGTCGGGCTCGCCGGTTCGTCGGGCAGGGGGTGCTCCCTCGGGCCGGGGGGACCACCGCAGTTCGCACCGCCGCCACCACCACCACCACCACCACCACCACCGCCGTCGTCGCAAGGGTGGATCGGATCGATGTCACCGACCGAATGGACGCCAGGTTGGAGAGCGGTCTGGTCAGCCGGTCAGCCGGTCGGCCGGACACCCGGTCAGATGACCAGATCGACGAGTTGGGCATGAGCGAGGAGATCGAACAGATGGAACGCCTGGGGACCATCGATGCGGTCGACGAGGACGATGACCTCTCCGCGCTGCACCATCCGTCGCCACGCGCCATCCCGAACGGGCTGTTGCCGCGGAGCCTGCTGATCGTCGACGACGCCCGACCGGACGAGGACATCGAGGCCGGCCGCGTGCTGCTCGAAGCCCTCAGCCTCTCCGACGACCCGGTGGCCGTGTTCCGCTGGCCGAGCGGCCGGGCGATCTGGATGAACGAGGCGTTCGACGTGCGGATGCCGCTCGACGACGAGCAGGACCGACTGTCGGATCGCACCCCGCTGCGGATGATCGACGAGTGGTCCCAGGCCCACTTCCTCGTGCGGGCCATGCCCGTGCTGATGCAGGTCGGCACCTGGCGAGGGCGCCTGGCCCTGCTCGATCGCGACGGCCATCCCGAGGTCATGGACGTGTCGCTGGTCGTGCACCGCGACTCGTTCGGCGAGATCGACACCATGACACTGGTCGGCCACGCGCCGCTGCCCAACACGACCACTCCGGTGGCCGGCCACGATGCTCACGAGGAGGCGGCCACCCAGCTGCTCGACGCGCTCATGCAGCACGTCAGCGACCTCGTGCTGATCGTCGACGTGCAGGGGACGATCGCGTTCGCCAGCCCGGCGGCCACCGATCTGCTGGGTGCCGGCGTCGGCACGGGCGACGGTCAGGAGCCGAGCCTGCTCGAGCTCGTGCACCCGGACGATCGCCCCGCCGACCTGTTCGAGCTGCTGGAGCGCCAGGACGAAGGCGAGGTGCGGGCCACCGGACTGCGCCTGCGCGATGCAGACGGAGACTGGCGCTACGTCGAGACCATGGTCACCGACCTGCGCGACAATCCGGCCATCGGCGGGTTCGTGGTCAACGCCCGCGACATCACCGGCGAGATCGAGGCCCGGGCCGAGGTCACGTCATCGGTGTACACCGACGACCTGACCGGGCTGCCCAACCGGCTGCGGTTGCTCGACCGCGCCGAGTCGGTGCTCCAGGGCGAGGGCGACGATCGCGACCTGACGTTCCTGCTCGTCGACATCGACCGGTTCCGAGCCGTCAACGACGCCTACGGCCGCAAGGTCACCGACGCCGTGCTGGTCGAGATCGCCCAGCGGCTGGTCGAGGCCGTCGGCGAGGCCGGCATGGTCGCCCGCCTGCGCAGCGACGAGTTCGCGGTGCTGCTGCCGGACATGGGTCGCACCGCGCATGCGGTGTCGTTGGCCGCCCGGCTGCGCGAGGTCATCGGCAAGCCGATCTCCCGCCACGGCGCGACCGTCGAGGTGACGGCCAGCATCGGTGCGGTCGTGCACACCATCGGCGACTCCCGGGACGACCTGCTCGGCGACGCCGACCGGGCACTGCAGCGGGCCAAGCGCACGGGCGGCAACCGCACCGAGCTGCACGACGGGGCGGCGGCCCGCGACGAACGGCGCCGGCTCACCATCGACCGTCACCTGCGCAAGGCCCTCGATCGCGACGGCGTCGAGATGCACTACCAGCCGATCTTCCGGCTGCAGGACACGAGCATGGTGGCCGTCGAGGCGCTGCTGCGGGTGCGTGGCGACCGGGGCGAGCTGCTGTCGCCGGGCGCCGTCGTGGAATCAGCGGAGTCGACCGGCCTGATCTATCGCCTCGGCCGCTCGGTGCTGTTCACGGCCTGCCGTCAGATCGCCGAGGCTCGCGAGATCGGCGACCATGCCGGCTCGCTCGAGCTCTCGGTCAACATCTCGCCACGCCAGCTGGCCGACCCGCAGTTCGCGCTGGCCGTCGGCGAGGTGCTGGAGGAGACCGGCCTCGAACCGTCCGCCCTGTGGCTGGAGATCAGCGAGCGGACCTTGGCCGACCGGATCGACGTGAGCACCGTCGGGATGCGGGCCCTCCGCGATCGGGGCGTGCGGCTGGGCGTCGACGAGTTCGGCAACGGCTCGACGTCGCTGGGATGGTTGCGCCGGTTCCCCGTGGACTTCGTGAAGATCGACCGCAGCTTGATCGCCGGTCTGGGCGTCAACCAGGTCGACGGCGCCATCGTGCGCTCGTCGACCGAGCTGGCCCAGGCGCTGGGCCTGACGGTGATCGCGGTCGGTGTCGAGAACGAGGACCAGCTCGACCAGCTCGTGCAGATGGGCTGTGACCGGGCCCAGGGCTTCTTGTTCTCGTCGGCCATGCCGGCCGAGTCGGTGGCCTCGCTCGCCAACGTCTGGACCTGAAGCGCCTCCGGGCGGCGAGCGTACGGTCAGCCGCCGCCGGTATCGGTGAGGACGAAGGGCAGTACCGCCGGGCAGCCGGCCTGGCGGAGCTGCGAGCCCACCATGGTGAGGGTCCAGCGGGACGACACCGTGTCGTCGACCAGCAGCACCGGACCACCCGGAAGCTCGGCCGCGATCTCGAACGCGGCGCCGAGGTTGTTCACCTGTTGCGCGCTGTTGGCCATGTCACGCTGCGGCTGGTTGATCCGGACCTTGGTGACGGCCTCGACGACGGGCAGGCCGAGGCGCTCGCCGAGTCGACGGGTCAGGTCGGCAACGGGATCACCACGTCGGGCCGAAGGCACCCACGTGACCCAGGTCGGGGCCGGGTCGGCAGGCCAGGCCGACACGAACGCGGCCGCGGCCTCGAGCAGCTCGTCGTCGAAGAGGTGGCCCTCGTTCTGGGCGGCCCGGACGAGGTCGCTCCAGCCGCCGTCACCCCAGCGGCAGAGGGAGCGGCCTTCCTCGACCTGCGCATCGGCCTTGATCTTGGAGGACCCGTCGATCGGGAACGGCCACTGCTTGCGGGGTGCGATGGTCAGCGGCGCGTCGCGCAGGTGGGCCCGGGCCGCGGCCACGCGGGCGGGCGCCACCCCGCCGATGTCGCTGCCGGTGCACCGGTCGCACGTGCCGCAGTCGGCCGGGTTCGGGTCGTCGAGCAGGCGTTGCAGGAAGGCCATGCGACACCCGGGGGTGGCTGCGTAGTCGCGCATCTGCTGCTGCTCGGCCCGGCGCTGCGCGGTCACGGCGCTGTATGCGCTGCTGGTCGTAGTGCCAGGGCTGGTCGGTGCGCTTGTACTTCTGGCCCTGGGCGCTGACAGCACCCTCGACCTCGAGCACCTTGAGCAGCACCTGCAGGCGGCTGCGCCCGAGGTTGACCCGCTTCTCGAGCGCGGCGAGCCCGACATAGCCACCGTCGTCGGCCAGCGAGCCGAGCACCCGGTCGGTGACATCGGGCGGCGGGAAGGCCATGTTGATGAACCAGTCCTGGATGTCGACGTCCTCGGCGCCCCGCAGCAGCACGCCGATGGACTCGTCGAGCCGGCGACCGGCCCGGCCCACCTGCTGGTAGTAGGCGATCGACGACCCGGGCGCCTGGTAGTGGATGACGAACGCCAGGTCGGGCTTGTCGAAACCCATGCCGAGCGCCGAGGTGGCGACCACGACCTTGACCTCGTTGGCCAGCAACCGTTGCTCGACTCGTTGCCGGTGCTCGTCATCGTCGCCCCCGGAGTAGGCGACGGCGTCGATGCCGTTCGCCACCAGCCACGACGTGACCGAGACGGTGTCGCGGACGGTCAGGCAGTAGACGATGCCGGTGCCGGCCAGCGTGGGGATGGTGTCGGCCAGCCAGGCCAGCCGCTGAGCCTGGGCCGGCAGGTCGAGCACGTGCAGCGAGAGCCCGGCGCGAGCCAGCGGGCCCCGCAGCACCACCAGGTCGTCGCCGAGCTGGTGCTCGATGTCGGCGACCACGCGGTCGTTGGCGGTGGCCGTGCAGCACAGCACCGGTACGCCCGACGGGAGCAGTTCGAGGATGCGCACGATGCGCCGGTAGTCGGGCCGGAAGTCGTGGCCCCAGTCGCTGATGCAGTGGGCCTCGTCGACCACCAGCAGCCCGCTGCGCGGGCTCACCACCGGCAGGACCTCGGCCCGGAAGCCGGCATTGGCGAACCGCTCGGGCGAGACGAGCAGCACGTCGATCTCGTCGGCGTCGATGGCGGCCCGCACCTCGACCCACTCGTCGGTGTTCGACGAGTTGAGCGTGGCCGCCCGCAACCCCATGCGGGCCGCGGCCTCGATCTGGTTGCGCATCAGGGCCAGCAGCGGCGACACCAGCAGCGTCGGCCCCGCGCCCGCGTCGCGCAGCAGCCGGGTGGTGATGAAGTACACCGCGCTCTTGCCCCAGCCGGTGCGCTGGACCAGCAGCAGCCGGCGCCGGTCGGCGGCGAGCGTGGTGATGGCCTCGAGCTGCGAGGGCCGCAGCGTGGCCGTCGGATCGCCCGTGAGCTGGCGCAGCAGCTCGTCGGCCCGAGCCGCGATGTCGGTCGTGGAGTCGAGTGTTCCGCCGGAGGTCATGGACGACACCCTACGGAGGCGGTGTGACATCCAGGCCGGAGCGAGGCCGAGCCCAGATGCTCGACGCCGCCGACAACGAGGTCAGTCGAGGACGTCGGCGCGCGACGCCAGGATGGCGCGGAGCCGTGTCTCGACATCGGCGGTGTGGTGGTCGTCGGTGAACACGTAGTCGCGGCCCCGCCGCATCGCGTCGATCACGTTGGCGGCCACGGTCGATGCGGGGACGGTGCCGATGGGGTTCATCCCGGTGCGGATGAGACCGGGCATGACGACGCTCACGCCGACCGGCGCGTGGATGGCGTGCAGCTCGGCGCGGAGCACGTCGGACAGCCCGAGCACGCCGTGCTTGGCGACCGTGTAGGGCCCGATCCCTCCGATCGCCGTCACCGCGGCCATCGATGCGGTGTTGACGACGTGACCCTCCTGCCCCGACGCCAGGATGAGCGGAACGAAGGCGTGGACGCCGTGGATGACGCCCCAGAGGTTCACGTCGATCACGCGATGCCACTCGTCGAGCGGGAGCTCCCAGGAGTTGCCGCCGTTGACGACGCCGGCGTTGTTGACCGCGACCTCGAGCTCGCCGAACTCCTCGATGACGAACCGGCCGACGGCCTCGACAGCGCTCGCATCGCTGACGTCCGCTGTCGTCGAGCGCACATCGGCGCCTTGGTCGCGGAGCCGGGACGTGTGGAGGGCGAGGTTCTCTTCGTCGACGTCGCTCAGGACCACCCGCATGCCCTCGGCGACGAACGCCTCGACGACGGCGAGACCGATGCCGCTGGCGGCTCCGGTGACGACCGCGACGCGCCCCTGGAGCTGCTCCATCGCCGCACGCTACCCGACGGTCTCACCCGGGACCGCGGCCCGGGGGCCCGTGCATCCTTGCCGCTGAGCCCCAACGTACACGAGGGTGGGGGGCTTGCTGCAAGGACCACTCGTGTGCTGAAACTGCACGCCACACGTCGGCCGCAATCGGTCAGCGCGACTGGCAGCAGGCACGAGAGGCCCGAGGGGGCTGAGGGGGAGGTTGGCCGGATGGGCAGCAAGGTGATGGGCACCTACGTGCTGGGTCTCCAGGAGATCGACCAGACGGAGGTCGCGATCGTCGGCGGCAAGGGCGCGCACCTCGGGGAGCTCACGCGTATCGAGGGCATTCGCGTGCCGGCTGGCTTCTGCGTGACCACGGACGCCTTCCGGCGGATCATGGCGGAAGCCCCGCCGATCGACGCGCTGATCGATCGGCTGTCGCGCCTGGAACAGGATGACCGGGAGGCGATCCGCTCGCTCAGCGCGGAGATCCGCCAGGCCCTCGAAGCGATCGCCGTCCCCGACGATGTGGCGGCGGCGATCGCCAGCGCGCTCGCCCGGCTCGGTGAGCACGCCGCCTACGCCGTCCGCTCCAGCGCGACGGCCGAGGACCTGCCGACGGCCTCCTTCGCCGGCCAGCAGGACACCTACCTGAACGTCGTCGGATGGTCGGCGATCCTCCAGCACATCAGCCGGTGCTGGGCCTCGCTCTTCACCGAGCGGGCCGTGACCTATCGACTGCGGAACGGCTTCGACCACCGAAAGGTCCACATGGCCGTCGTCGTGCAGCAGATGGTCTTCCCGGATGCTTCCGGCGTCCTGTTCACGGCCGACCCCGTCACCTCGAACCGGAAGGTCGCGTCCGTGGAGGCCACCTTCGGCCTCGGTGAGACGCTGGTCTCGGGCCTGGTGCACCCGGATGCCTACGAGGTGCGGGACGGCGAGGTCGTCGCCAAGGCGGTCGCCACCAAGCGACGTGCCATCTGCGCGCTGCCGGCTGGCGGGACGGAGGAACGGGCGGTCGACCCGGCGCAGCAGGAGCAGCCGGCGCTGACAGATGCGCAGATCGTGCGACTCGCGGAGCTGGGCCGCCGGATCGAAGCGCACTTCGGCTGCCCCCAGGACATCGAGTGGTGCCTGGTCGACGATGGCTTCCGGATCGTCCAGAGCCGGGCGATCACCACGCTGTTCCCGATCCCCGTGGCCGGTGACGGAGGGAACCACGTCTACGTCTCCGTCGGTCATCAGCAGATGATGACCGACCCCATGAAGCCTCTCGGGCTCTCACTGTTCCAGCTGACGGCCGGTCCACCGATGCATGAGGCGGGCGGGCGGCTGTTCGTCGACGTCACCCAGCGCCTGGCCTCGCCGACGAGCCGCGCCGCCGTGCTGGAGGTCCTGGGGAAGGGCGATCCGCTGATCGGCGACGCGCTGCAGACCGTCCTCGACCGTGACGACTTCATCCCGTCGCTCCCGGACGAGGGTCCCGTCGGCCCGACCCCCGGTGCCGCGCTGCCGGGCGAACCACCAGCCGCGATCGAGACTGATCCAGCCGTCGCCACCGAGCTCATCGAACAGAACCAGGCGTCCGTCGCCGCCCTGAAGCGCGACATCGAGACGAGGTCGGGCGAGGCGCTGATCGCCTTCATCCTCGCGGACATCCCGGAGCTGAAGCGGATCCTGTTCGATCCGCGGAGCCATGAGGTGTTCATGTCGGCGATGGAGGCCACGTGGTGGCTCAACGACCACCTGGAGGCGTGGTTGGGCGAGCGGAACGCGGCCGACACGCTCACGCGGTCGGTCCCGAACAACATCACGTCGGAGATGGGGCTGGCCCTCCTCGACGTTGCTGACGTGATCCGTCCGCATCCGGAGGCGGTGGCCTTCCTGCACCAGGTCGAGGACGAGGACTTCCTGGACGACCTGGCTCAGGTCGCGGGCGGACGGGAGGCGCGAGACGCCATCCGGGCGTTCCTCGAGGCGTACGGCATGCGCGGCGTCGGTGAGATCGACATCACCAGGCCGCGTTGGAGCGAACGCCCGAGCGCGCTCGTGCCCGTGATCCTCGGCGACATCGAGAACTTCGAGCCGGGCGCCGGCGAGCGGCTCTTCGAGCAGGGCAAACAGGAGGCGTGGGCGAAGGAACGGGAGGTGCTCGAACGATTGCAGGCACTGCCGGACGGGGAGCGGAAGGCCGAGGTGACCAAGCAGATGATCGATCGGGTCCGGACCTTCATCGGGTACCGGGAGTACCCGAAGTACGGCATGGTCAGCCGCTACTTCATCTACAAGCTGGCCTTGCTGGACGAGGCCGAGCGCCTCGTCGGGGCCCAGGTGCTCCGTGAGAGGGACGACATCTTCTACCTCACGCTCCAGGAGCTCCACGACGTCGTGCGCACGAACGACGTGGACGAGCAGCTCATCGTGCAGCGCAAGGACGCGTTCAGGTCGCATCGGGCGCTCACCCCGCCCCGGGTGCTCACGTCGGATGGCGAGGTCGTCGCCGGGTCGTACGGACGCGACGACGTGCCGGCGGGTGCGCTGGCTGGCCTGCCGGTTGCCACCGGGATCGTCGAGGGGCGGGCCCGCGTCATCCATGGCATCGAGGAGGCCGATCTCGAGGCGGGCGACATCCTGGTCACTGCATACACGGACCCCAGCTGGACGCCCCTGTTCGTCACCATCGCGGGACTGGTGACGGAGGTGGGTGGCCTGATGACCCACGGCGCCGTGATCGCACGGGAGTACGGCCTGCCGGCCGTCGTGGGGGTGGAGCAGGCCACCCGGCTGATCCGCGACGGGCAGCGGATCCGCGTCCACGGCACGAACGGGTACGTCGAGGTCCTGCCCTAGCGCGGTCCGGCGCAGTCGAGGTGGGAACCCAGCCGGCTCTGCGGCCGCTACCGAAGGCTCGACACGCAGAACTCGGTGCCGTCGGGATCGGCGAGCACCACCCCGTCGACATCGCGGTGGCCGATGTCGATCCGAGTCGCCCCGAGGGAGACCAGGCGGTCCACCTCCGCTCGCGGATCACCGTGGTCGGTCGGAGCGATGTCGAGATGGAGCCGGGTCTCGGTGTCCTTCGGGGGAACGCGGCGGACCCCAGGTGACGAACGGACCGGTGCCGTCCGGGCGCGCGGATCGCCGTTTCCCCGTCCTGATCCCAGACCAACGGCCACCCGAGCGCGTGGCTCCAGAAGTACCCGGTCTCTGGCGAACCGTCGCACGTGATCGATCCGAGGCGTCCGCAATCCGCGAGGAAGGAGTTGTCCGGCTCGATGACGCAGAGCTCGTTGCCTTCGGGGTCGGCGAGCACGACATGCTGCTCGTCCGGGCGCTGACCGACGTCGATGTGGCGGGCGCCGAGCTCGATCAACCTTCGCGACCGTGTCCGTCTGGTCATCGATGGACGTGGTCGTCAGATCGAGATGGATGGCGGTTCTTGCCGGTCTTCCTCTCCGGGACCGGGAGGAAGCAGGATCCGGAACCTGGTGTCATCGGTCGGCCCGGGACCGATCTCACCCGGCGTCTCGTCGTCGAGCTCCCAGTGCAGCGCCTCCGCCCAGAAGCGGGCCAGGCGGAGCGGACCGTTCGCGTCGAAGCAGAGCGCGACGAGCCGCGATGCGCTTCCGTCCCTCGCCGGAGGTCTGGTCGCCACGCCTACCGACCCGCCCGGCACCGTGTGGACATGCATCGATCCTTGCCGACCGGGCGCTGCCGCCGCTCGATATCGGTGCGTCCCCGTTTGCGCCGGATGGCGGCGGGCGGTGCCGGCACCTGCTGCGGCTCGGTGACCGCGAACGCCGATGACTGCGGACCTCAGGCGGCGAGCAGCTCAGCGCAGGCAGCGGCGGACGAGGCGGGCCAGCTCGACGGCCCGGGCGTCCATCCCGCCGGGCAGGGGCAGGCGCTGAACCGTGTAACCGAAGGCGACGTCGTGCGTGGGGTCGCAGAAGGCGAGTGACCCGCCGGCACCGTCGTGCCCGAATGCCGCGGGCGCTGCCGAACGGCCAGCGCGGCCCGCACGGTGCCTGGAAGATGACGCCGAAGCGGGCCCGCTGGCCGGTGCCGAGCTCTTCACCCGTGACCTGGATCTGCGACATCTGGGCGATCGTGTCATCGGTGAGCAGCCGGGCTTGCCCGCCTACCTCATGGCGAAGCGAGCCGTACGAGCGCGGCGAGGCCACGCGCGCTGGCGAGCACGCCTGCGGCAGGAGGCCCGACGCGACGGAACGCCTCGTCGTTCACCCGGCGCAGGAGCTCGAGCGGGTCGCCGGCGGGGATCGTCAGCGTCGTGATGTCGTCACCGCCGTCGAGCGCCCCCGGTGACTCGGCGAGGAACGTGGTCAGCTCGTCGGCGGTCGGCGGCTGCGCCTCGACGACGCGGTGGTCCTCCGACTCGGGCGTGCCCATCCAGACGTCGATGCCCCGTGGCCCGGTCACGTCCTCGCGCAGCACGGCAGCGACCGTGCGGCCGTCGATGCGGCGAACGAGCTCGTCGGCGAGGACCCCGATCGTGAGTCCGTGGTAGAGGAACGCCTGGCCGGGCTGCCAGAAGGGGCGCTGGGCGGCGAGCCGCTCGGCCAGCGGCGCGTGGGCGAGCAGGTCCTCCCAGGTGAACCGACCGTCGACCCCGGGCAGGCCGGCCTGGTGCGAGAGCAGTTGACGTACCGTGACCGAGCCCTTGCCGCCCTGGGCGAACTCGGGCCAGTGGATCGCGACGCGCTGCGTCGAGATCGAGCTGCCCTCTCTGCACGAGCAGCGCCACCACCACCGCCGGTCGCGCCCTTGCTGCTGGAGTACACGGGCAGCAGCGAGTCGGGCCGCAGCCCGGGCCCACCCGTCAGATCGATGACACGCTCGGCGCCGACGTGCACCGTGAGCTGCGCGCTGTAGGTGGGGTCGGTGACGCAATAGGCCTGGAACGCCTCGTGGACGGGCTCGAACGATGGCACGACGGGCTCCTGGGTGGGGATCGACATCGGGGGCGGCCGGCGTCCGGCCGGCCCGGGCGGTCCGGCGATCAGAGGGTCTCGTAGGGGACGGTGAAGGCGGGATGCTCGACGCCGCCGTCGATCTCGAAGACCTTGCCGGTGACCCACGACGACGCCGGTGACGCGAGGTACACCGCGAACGCGGCGATGTCCTCGACCTGGCCGACCCGGCGCATCGGTGTGTTGTCCTCGAGCTGGGCCCGCACGGATTCGTCGGTGAGCACCGAGGCCAGCGCCTCGGTCTCGATCCCGCCGAGCTCGATGGCGTTGACCCGCACCTTGGGGGCCAGCTCGGGGGCCATCTGCCGGGTCATGAACGACAGCGCCGCCTTGCTCGTGCCGTAGGACGTGAACCCGGGCTGCACCATGCTGGCGGCGCGCGAGGAGATGTTGATGATCACGCCACCGCCCGCGGTCTCGACCATCTGCGGCACGGCGAACCTCGTCATCAGGAACGCCGAGGTCACGTTGAAGCGGAACGCGTCCTCGAAGGCCCGCTCGCTCGTGCGCAGCAGCGGTTGCGGAGGCCAGCCGCCGGCGTTGTTGACCACGATGTCGATCCGACCGAACTCGGCGACCGTCGCGGCCACGAGGTGCTCGAGCTGCGCCCGCTCGGTCACGTCGGTGGGCACGACGAGAGCCCGCCGACCCGTGGCCCGCACCGCCTCCGCGGTCGTCTCGAGCTGGTCGACGGAGCGAGCCGCCACCACCACGTCGGCACCGACCTCGGCCAGGGCGGTCGCGATGCCGGCGCCCACGCCCCGGCCCGCGCCGGTGACGATGGCTACCTTGTCGGTCACCTTGAACAGGTCGAGGATCATCGGCTTCCCCCCGGGTTCGATCCGGGCGGAACCGTACAACGAGCCGGCCGTCGTGGCTGGCCGCACCAGGGGGAGCAGGCATGACCTATCGCGTCGTCCAGTGGGCCACCGGCAACGTCGGGAGGGCCGCCATCGAGGGCGTGCTGTCCCATCCCGACCTCGAGCTGGCCGGCGCCTACGTCTACAGCGCGGCCAAGGCAGGGCTCGACGTCGGCGAGATCTGTGGCATCGATCCGGTGGGTGTCATCGCCACCGACGACGTCGAGGCCATCCTCGCCCTCGGCGCCGACTGCGTCGTCTACAGCCCGATGCTGGCCAACCCGGCCGAGGTGGCACGCCTCCTCGAGTCGGGCCTGAACGTCGTCACACCGGTCGGGTGGATCTACCCGTTCCGCAGCCACGACGTGGCCGCCGTCGAAGCAGCCTGTCGGGCCGGCGACTCGACCCTTCACGGCTCGGGCATCAACCCTGGTGGCATCACCGAGCAGATCCCGCTGCTGCTGTCGGCGTTCTGCAAGGACATCCGCCACGTGCGGGCCGAGGAGTTCTCCGACATCCGCACCTACGACACCGAGCTGATCGTGCGCGACGTGATGTTGTTCGGCAAGACCCCCGAGGAGGCTCGGGCCAGCTCGATGCTGGCCATCCTCGGCGACGGGTTCGGCCAGTCGATGGACATGGTGGCCGACACGCTCGGGGTCACCCTCGACGCCGACAAGCGCACGATCCACGAGATGGCGGTCACCACGGTCGATCTCGACACGCCGGTCGGTGTGATCGCCACTGGCACTGTCGCGGCTCAGCGCTTCACCTGGGAGGCCCTCGTCGACGGCGAGCCGTTCATGACCGTGCGGGTGAACTGGTTGATGGGGGAGGAGAACCTCGACCCGGCCTGGACGTTCGGACCCGAGGGCGAGCGCTTCGAGGTCGAGTTCGACGCCGAGCCTCCGCTGAAGGCCAGCTTCCACGGGATGCATCCGCCGACGGTCGAGGGCGCGGACCTGGCTCGCAACGAGGGGATCCTGGCCACGGCCATGCACTGCGTCAACGCGATCCCCTACGTCGTGGAGGCCGAACCAGGGATCAGGACCTACCTGGATCTCCCCCTGATGCCGGGACGGGCCGCCACATCCGAGGTCTGAACCTGCGATCAGCCTGAACTTTTCGGACGCACCTGTCAGAGGATCGTCATAAGGTGGCCCATGTGGCCCTCCCTCAGCGCCGTCCGATCCTGTGCAGGTGCGAGCTGATGTCGCGTAAAGCGTTCGGATGTTCCCGCACAGCGTCGCGTGGGGTGGCCGCGTGAACGGGCTCACGCAGGTCCTGTGGGGACCGGATCACACGATCCTGGACAAGACCGCCGAGGTGATGGTCGGCGGACGCGTGGCGCTGGCGCTCACCCGGGGCCGCCATCGCAAGCGCTATGCCTACACCGATCCCAACGAGGACGTGGTCGCGGCAGTGACCGACACCAACCGGCTCATGCTGGTGGTGGCGGATGGGCACAGCGGCAAGGAGTCGTCGGTGGTGGCCGTGCAGGCGCTGGTCGACCTGGCCCGGGCCGGGCTGCCCGAGCGGGTCGACAGCGACCGCGCCGTCGACCTGTTCCTGCGCCTCAACGACCGGGTCATCGACGCGATCTCGGACCCGACCTGTCCCAACCCGACCAGCCGCACCACCCTCGCGGTGGCGCTGCTCACCGGCCCCCAGCTGTCCTGGGCATCGGTGGGCGACTCGGCGGTGTTCGCTCGCCACGGCGAGCTCACGCTCCGGCTCGACGAGCCCCGAGGTGATCGGTTCCTCGGCGAGCGCTACTCGCGTCGACGCATGGCCTCGGCCATGTCCTCGGGCACCGTGCAGCTCGGCGCCGGCGACCACGTCTACGTTGCCACCGACGGCTACACCGACTTCGCTGACGACCCGATGGCCTGGCGCGGGGCCGACGGGGCCGGGCCCGACGAGATCGCCCGGGACGCCGTGCAACGCGCCGACGACGGTGGGGCCGGCGACAACGTGGCCGTCGGTGTCGTCCGCGTCTGACGCCCGACCCTGACGCCGGACCCGGACGTCTGACGCCCGGGTCCGGCGACCCCGCGGCGACCCCCTCGAGCAGGCCGTTCAGCGGATCCTGCGTCTCTGTGATCCAACGCACGGTACGCGTCTGCATCTTGGGCGCATGCTGCTGCCAAGGGACGGGCCCGTGCGGCCCGGCGAGGATCAGGGGAGCTACCGATGGCGAAGCGGTTGGATCGTGATCAGGTGAATCGGGCGCTGCACCCCGAAGTGGTCAGCGTGCACGTACCGGTCGAGGTCCTGTGGGACTTCGAGCGGGTGACCGACCTCCGCAAGGAGATCCTCGGGAAGCTCGGGTGCCTGGGCTGCACCTCGGGCTTCGACATCCGGTTCCGGGTGCCCGAATGGGAGTACACCGCCGGTGAGCTCGTGGACGTCAAGGAGCAGGCGCTGCGCGAGTTGGTCCGGTGAGTCGGCTCGACCTCGGGGTGGGGCTGGCGCTGATGCCAGGTCTGCTCGACGAGCTGGAGCGGGTAGCCGACCTGGTCGACTGCCTCGAGGTCGAGCCCCAGACGTTCTGGATGGAGACCGCCGATCCCCAGCGGCCGTTCCGTCTCGTCACCGAGGGGATCGACGAGCTGCGCAAGCGGTTCCCGACGATCCTCGCCCACGGTGTCACCAATCCGGTCGGCGGATCACAACCCCCCTCCGCCGGCATGGCGCGGCTGTTCGCCGAGTCGGTTCGCCGGCTCGGCGCACAGCTCGCGAGCGAGCACCTGTCGTTCAACCGGGCGGCCGGCGACGACGGTCCGTTCGGCTCTGCGTTCTTCCTGCCGCCCCGCCAGACCGAGAGCGGCGTCGAAGCGGCTGTCGCCGCCGTCGCCGCGCTGCGGGCCGAGCTCGACGTCCCCTTCTCGTTCGAGACGCCGGTCAGCTACCTGCGGCCCCGGGCCGACGAGATCGCCGACGGCGCCTTCGTGGCTGCGGTGGCCGAGGCGGCCGACTGCGGCATCCTGCTCGACCTCCACAACATCTGGACGAACGAGCGCAACGGGCGTCAGAGCGCCCGTGAGTTCCTGGCGCAGCTGCCGCTCGATCGTGTCTGCGAGGTGCACCTGGCCGGCGGCCTCGAGCGCAGCGGCTTCTGGCTCGATGCGCACAGCGGCGGTCTGGCCCCCGAGCTGGAGGCCCTGGCGGCAGAGGTGCTGCCACAGCTGCCCGAGGTCCGGGTCGTGGTCTACGAGGTCCTGCCCGAGTTCGTCGTGCCCCGCGGAGAACGGGCGTTGCGGCCCGTGCTCGAACGCATCCATCGACTCGTCGACGACGCCCGCCGGGCTCCGTCGACGGCCCATCGCGGCCCGGTCGTCCCCTCATCAACCAACGGTCCGCACACCGTGGGGGATGACCGGCCTGCAACTTCTCCCACGCCGTCTGGTGCGAATCCAGCCGTGAACGGTCGCGGCGCCGTTGCTGCAAGTGAGCGACCGGCGGCGTGGGAGCATGTCTTGGCCAGCCTGGCCATCGGGAGGGCGCCCAGCGCCGCGGGAACCGTCGGCCTCAAGGGCTCGGCCAGCACCGAGGGCGACCGTGTGCTGGCCCTCGGCGCCGAGCTGTCCGCCGATCCCGGCGTGGTGCTGCTGCGCGAGCTGGTCGGCGCCGGCCGCGACGGGAGGGTGGCATCGAGCCTGCCGCTCACCGTCGAGCTGCTGCTGGTGACGCTCGGCCGGGCCGGGCTCGAAGAGCTGCTGAGGCGGTACGCAGCCGCTACGACGCCGGCCCTGTGGGCCTCGGCCGAGGGCACGCAGTTCGCCGCCTGGGCCCGAGAGGTTCTGGCCGACCATCCGATCGTGCTGGCCGCGCTGACCCTCGACCAGGCCGGCATCGAGTTGATGCGGACCGAGCACCCCCAGACCGTGGAGCTCGGCGTCGACCCGATGCTGCTCATCACGGCCATCCGCACCGGTGCGTCGGTCGCCGACGTCCCCACCGGTCGGTTCCTCGCCACGGTCGGCTGAGCGCTCGGCCACCGCTGCCGCGGGTCCGGTCGGTCGTTCGGCCCCGCTCGGATCGTTCGGTCCGATCGGGCCTACGCTCATCCTCCATGTGGCTGCCCGAGGACTTCCCGTTCCCGCGCCGCGTCGACCTGCCGACCGGCCATCATCTGCGCCCCATCCGAGAGGCCGATGTCGACATCGACTTCCCTGCGGTGATGGGGTCGCAGGCTCGGCTCTGGACGATCTTCGGTGAGGCCTGGGGCTGGCCGCCGGAAACCATGACCCATGAAGCCGATCGGGTCGACCTGGCCCGTCACGAGCAGGAGATCGAGGCCCGCGAATCGTTCAACTTCGCGGTGCTCGACGCCGACGAGTCGGCCATCCTCGGCTGCATCTACATCGACCCACCGGCGAAGGTCGGCGCCGATGCCGAGGTGTGCTGGTGGGTCGTGGACGAGCTGGTGGGGTCCGAGCTCGACGCCGAGCTGGAGCGGTTCGTCCCGGCGTGGATGGCCTCGGACTGGCCGTTCTCCGACGTGTGCTTCATCGGGCGTGACGTGTCCTGGGCCGACTGGCTCGCCCGTCCCGACGTCGAGAGCTGATCGTCGATGTGGTTGCCCTGGCCACCGGCCCTCCTCATGGCCCTTGTGCTGTGGGCCGGCGTGTGGGCCGGGCGGCGGTCGCCCGATCGTCGCGTCGTCGTGGCCCGGACCTTCGCGGCGGAAACGGCGCTGGTGCTGGCGCTCTACTCGCTCTGGCGGGTGGCGGGCACCGTGTCGGTGTGGAACGTCGACGGCGCGCTCGATCGGGGCCGGTCGATCTGGGGCCTGGAGCAGGCGCTGCGACTGCCGAGCGAGCTGCGGCTGCAGCAGATCTTCCTCGAGCACCCGATCTGGATCCAGGCCGCCAACGGCTACTACGCCATCGCTCACGTGCCGGCCATCATCGCCCTGCTGCTGTGGGCGTTCATCCGCCACCGTGGCCGCTACCCGCGGGTGCGCAACGTGCTGGCCCTGGTGACGGGCGCCTGCCTGGTCGTCCAGCTGGTGGCTGTCGCCCCACCCCGGATGTACCCGGGACTCGGGTTCGTCGACTCGGGGCACCTCTACGGCCAGTCCGTGTACACCGCGGTCGGAACCGGGGTCAGCGATCAGCTGTCGGCCATGCCGTCGCTGCACGTCGGCTGGGCGGTGCTCGTCGGCCTGGCCGCGGTGCTGATCAGCTCGAGTCGGTGGCGATGGCTGGTCCTGGCCCATCCGGTGCTGACGGTGGTGGTGGTGGCGGCCACGGCCAACCACTGGTGGCTCGACGGCGTGGTGGCCGTGGTCATCCTGGCCCTCGCTGCGCTGGCCGACGACCGGGTGCGCACCTGGCTCGGGGCTCGCCGCCCGATGCGGTCCGAGCTGCTGGAGCCGGCACCCGAAGTGCCGGGCGAACCGGTCGCCGTCTCGGGCTGACCCGATCTTTCCCTCGGGGGTCACCGCGATCCTCCACCGAGGCTCAGTCGGGGAGACGGGAGCGGGCCTGGCGCCACGGGGTGGGCGACGTGCCGTGGGCGCGCTTGAACGCACGGCTGAACGCCTCCTCGGATCGGTAGCCGACCCGGCGGGTCACGTCGGTGACGCTGAGCTCGGTGGTGGCGAGGAGCTCCTCGGCGAGATGCATGCGCCACTCGGTCAGATAGCGGATCGGCGACCTCCCGAGGACGATGCGAAAGCGTTCGTCGAGCAGCGATCTCGACACGGCGACCCGGGCGGCCAGCTCGGCGACGGTCCACTTGTGCTCGGGCGCCCCGTGCATGAGCGACAGGGCAGGAGCGAGCACCGGGTCACCGAGGGCAGCGAGCCATCCGTGGTCGGCGGCCGGAGCGTTCGCCAGGTGCAGGCGGAGGACCTCGATCAGCACGAGCTCGGGGAGTCGGGTGGCGAGCGGACTGCGCCCGGCGTGCAAGGGCGCGTCCTCCTCGAGCGCATAGGCGATGCTGGCCTGCACCCACCCGGCCGCCGCGCCCGACGGTGGTCGCACCACGAACGCTGGTGGCAACGCTCGCAACGCCGGATCGAAGAGTGGATCCTCGGAGTAGAGGTAGCCGCACACGAGGTCCGTGCGGGCACCGCCGCCGCCGTGGCGCACCACGGGCATGACGTCCCACGGAGGGGCGTCCATCAGGGCGAAGATCGAGACGCACTCGGTGGCTTCCTCGCCCCCGATCCTGTGCAGGTCGCCGTAGGGCAGCACGATCACATCGCCTTCTCCTGCCCAGTGCCGCTCGCCGCTGTCGGACGCCACCCAGCACGACCCGTGGGCGACGATGTGGAACAGGATGATCCGCTCGGCGCCCGGGTGCAGGAGCGGGGCGACCCGACCGGGGGTGGACTCGAACTCGAACGCGTCGGTGAACTCGGAACGGAAGAAGATGGCTCCCTCCAGGCGCAGGTGCTCGAGCGCGGCATCCAGGAGGGCCGGGTGCGTCACGGCCACAACTCTGGCGCTTCGGCTAGGGATGGCGGTGCCTCGGTCATGGGCGTTCGCTCGGTTCGCCCCGACACTGACGGAGACATGTAGGACCCCCAGAACAAGGACATCACCATGACCACGTTTCCGCCTCTCACCCACGTCGCTCTGACGGTGCTCGACCTGGCCATCAGCGTTCCCTGGTACGAGAAGCTCCTCGGTGCCGAACCCGTCCTCGACGAGGATACGGACCCGGACTTCCATCACACCGTCTTCCTGCTCGACAACGGCACGCTGCTCGGGCTGCACCAGCACGGGACGCCGTCGTCGACCGCCCGCTTCTCCGAGTATCAGGTGGGTCTGGACCACGTCGCGTTCGGCTGCGCAGACCGCGATGCGCTCGAGAAGTGGTCACGTCGGCTCGACGAGATCGGGATCGTCCACAGCGGCATCAAGGACGCGGCCTACGGCTCGGGCCTCAGCCTCCGGGACCCCGACGGCATCGCGCTGGAGTTCTTCGCCCCCCCCGGTGTGACCTCCTGACGAGGCTTCGAATGATCGATCGCGAACGGCTGCGCCCAGTGCCCGACCCTCCGCTGGGCGCAGTCGGTCTCGCTCAGGTCACCGACAGGACGGCGTCGATGTCATCGATCAGCGCGGCGAGACCGAGCGCAGCGACGACCAGCCAGGCAGCTCGGATCATCAGTCCGAAGAGCGTCGACCGGCGCACGACCTCGACCGGCCGCAGCGAGCGGAGCAACAGCCACAGCGTGACCACGATTGTCGAGACCGTGACGATCACCAACGAGGTCGGGAAGCACCCGACGAGGATCAACGGGAGCAGCCACCGCGTCCGGCCCTTCGCCGTCCACGAGTCCTCGTCGGCGACGTGGTCGACGAACGGACCGATGAAGGTGCCGAACACCGCGGGCAGCAGCACGAACAGGCCGATCGCCAGCCAGGTCGGCTTCAGCGCCCGGAAGTCGATGCCGTCGCCGTGGATGAGCATGGCACCGACCACCGCGGCCGAGGCGAGCCCGGTGGTCAGGAACCGGAACGACCGGGGACCGATCAACCGGGGGGCGACCATCCGATACGCGGCGGCGCCGATGATCCCGACCGTCGCGCCCAGCAGCAGCAGGTTGTAGGTGCCGCCGAGGGTCATCCGGCCGATGGTGAAGCCGTCGTCGCTCTCGATGCCGCTGGTCACACCGCTGACCGCGTCGGGGGAGGTCAGGCGCAGCAGGAGCATGGCGAGCCGACCGCCGACTCCCGCCACGAGCACGCCGTAGGGCAGCCCCCCCACGATCAGGATCCGCAGCTGCTCGCCCAGGTCCCGCATGAAGTGGGCGCCGAGCGGTCGACGGTCTGCGAGCTCCTCCGAGGTCGTGGTCATCGCTCGCGCTGTCGCGTCGAGCGCTGCGGATCGGTTCACCGCCGTTTCCCGATCGGATCTGGCGATGGTCGAGCCAGGTCGGCGGACCCTCGAGCCGGCTGTCGTGGCAGGCTGCCGGGCATGTTCCGCAACCGTGTCACCGAGATGCTGGGCGTCGACATCCCGATCGTCCAGGCCCCCATGGGGTGGATCGCCCGGTCCCAGCTGGCGTCAGCCGTGTCCGAAGCGGGTGCCCTCGGCATCATCGAGACCTCGTCGGGCGAGCTCGACGCCGTCCGCGGCGAGATCCGCAAGATGAGGGAGCTGACCGACCGGCCGTTCGGCGTGAACATCGCGCAGGCCTTCGTGCGGGACCCGGCGATCGTCGACTTCGTCATCGGCCAGGGCGTGCAGTTCGTGACCACGTCGGCCGGAAGCCCGACTCGCTACACCGCGCAGCTCAAGGACGCCGGGCTCACGGTGTTCCACGTCGTGCCGACGCTGCGGGCCGCGCGCAAGGCGGTCGACGCCGGCGTCGACGGGCTGATCGTCGAAGGGGGCGAGGGCGGCGGGTTCAAGAACCCTCGGCCCGTCGCCACGATGGTGCTGCTGCCGCTGGTGGCGGCCAACGTCGACGTGCCGATCATCGCGGCCGGCGGCATGGTCGACGGGCCGACGATGGCCGCCGCGTTCGCGCTCGGCGCGGAGGGCGTGCAGATGGGCACGCGGATGGTGTCGGCCGCCGAGTCACCGATCCACGAGAACTGGAAGCAGGCCATCGTGGCCGCGGCGGAGACCGACACCGTCTTCCTCAACCAGCACTCGTCGCCCGCGCTGCGGGCGTTGCGCACCGAGCGCACGACCGCGCTCGAGTTCGACCACGAGCGCAACGCCATGGAGGCCATGGCCAACATGGCCGACCTCTACTTCGGGGGCGACATGGAGGCAGCCGTGGCATTGTGCGGTCAGGTGGCCGGGCGCATCGACGAGGTCCGCCCGGTGGCCGACATCATCAGCGAGACCGCACACGACTGCCTGGCCGTGCTGGCCGACCTGGCCGGCCGGTATCCCGTCACCGGTTGATCAGCATGCGGGTCAGCCTTCAGCCCGAGGTCGGACCCGGGTTGCCAGGGGCCTGGAGGGCGGCGAAGCGCAGCTCCCGCAGGGTCTCGAACCCCATCGCCTCGTACAGGCGGATGGCGCCGGTGTTGCTGGCCGCGGCGTGCAGGATCGGTCCGTCGCCGGCGTCGGTGATCTCGTCGACGAGCAGCTCGACCAGCAGGCGGGCCAGGCCTCGTCCCCGGAACGCGGTGTCCGTGCACACGGCGCTGATCTCGACGTGGCCCGGCGGGTGCATTCGTTGGCCGGCCATGGCCACGAGTCCACCATCCGACGAATCGCGTGCCCCGAGGTAGGTGCCCAGCTCGATGGTGCGATCCGTGAACGGTCCGGGCTCGGTGCGGGCCACGAGCGCCATCATGTCGGCCACGTCGGCATCGTCCAGGCGAACGATGTCGATTCCCTTCGGCGACGATTCGGTACCGATTCGTCGCGGAGAGGCGCGACCGGTCCAGGCCATCTGCACCCCGATGCCGCCGTAGAGCTCGGTCCAGTCGTCGGGTGGGTCGATCTGCGCCCGGATGAGGACGGCGATGGCACCCGGCCCGACCAACTCGGCCATGGCGTCCCACGTGTCGGGCGTCGACTCGTCGGGGAGCGCGCCGAACACCGACAGCCCCGGATCGAAGCGCACGGCACGCGTGACCCCTTCAGCGAGCGGGGCCTGCGGGCCGGTCAGCGTGTGCCACGCGGGGTTCGCCAGGGGCTCCATCGGGCGATGCTGGCACGGGACGGCGCAGCGCTCCCAACGCGATCCACGCGAGGAGCGCGACCGACACGGCCGCGCCCGTCGCCGTGATCACCCACCCCCGGTCGACCAGCTCCCGCTTCGAGACGGCGTAGATCGTCGAGGCGGCCTGGCGGACGAGGTCGTGGGCCGGCTCGGACGGATCGGCCACCGCGTCGATTCCGAGGCCTCCACCAAGGGCCACGCCGACGAGCGTCGCCAGGCCGACGAGCAGCACACCGACCGAGAGCACGAGGGCGGTGCGACGCCGTCGGCGGGAGACGGCCAGGGCGAGGATGGCCATGACCGGGGCGGCGATCGGCAGGGCGACGGACGCGGCGCGGATCAGGTCCACGTGCTGCCATACGAACGGCAGCTGATCGCGTTGGGCCAGCACGACCTGGCAGCAGTCCGTGCTGTCGGCGAACGACACGATGCTGGCCACCAGGCGGTTGTCGACCAGGTTCGGCGCCACGATCGCCACCATCTCGCTGGGGGCGAAGGTCACCGGCCCGTCGTCCTCGACGAGCTGGTGCTGGATGGCGGTGGCCAGCCGAACGGTGATCTCGTGGGCCTGCTGCGACGACACCGCCTTGTCGACGCCCGAGCTGGCCAGGTCCTCGATCTGGCTCCCGGCCAGCCCCTGGAGCAGTCCACCGAGGCCGGCCGGCACCGCGTCGTAGCCCTGGGCCAGCGCCGGCTCGACCACACGATCCACCAGGAGCGCCGACGCCGCGGCCTGCACGTCGTCGGCGGCCAGGATCTCGCTGGCCTTGGCCGTGACCACGTCGGTGTCGTACAGGGTCGTGCGGGCCCACCAGGCCAGGCTGCCCACGAGCAACAGCAGCACGGCGACGACGGCCAGCACGACGCCGGCGATGTCGCGGCCTCGGTGTGGCGGGTGGCCTTGTTCTCGGTCTGCCCCTCGGACTGTGCCTCGGACTGTGTCTGGGCCCGGCGCCGGGGTGGGGGTGGCCGAGCCGCCCAGAGGCACCGGCGAACCGGAGGTGGGTGGGTGGTCGGGGAGCATCGCCTCAGCCTTCCAGCCAGCAGGTGCGAACATGGCTCATGGCCGAGCCGCTCCCGATCGTGATCGACACCGACGGAGGCGTCGACGATGCCGTAGCGCTGTGGTGGGCGCTGACCTCCCCGCTGGTCGACGTCGTCGCCATCACCACCGTGTGGGGCAACGTCGGCATCGAGCTGGCCACCGCCAACGTCTGCCGGGTCCTCCACGCGGCGGGCCGTGACGACATCCCGGTGGCCATCGGAGCCGGTGGGCCGGTCGGTCCGGCTCCCGAGCTGCGGATCCCCGACTTCATCCACGGCGCGGACGGCCTGGGCGATACGAACCGTCCGCCGGCGCCGTTCGGGGCGGTCGACGAACCGGCCGTCGACCTGCTGGCCCGACTCGTGGCCGATCGTCCCGGCGAGCTCACGCTGGTGACGCTCGGGCCGCTGTCGACCGTCGCGGAGCTGGTGCTGGCCGACCGGACGTGGGCTGGGGGCGTCCGTGACCTGGTCGTGATGGGCGGCGCGGTCGCCAGCCACGGCAACGCCCTGCCGGCCGGCGAGGCCAACGTGGCCCACGATCCGACCGGCGCGTCGGTGGTGGTCGGCGGGGGATGGGCCACCCCTCCGCTGCTGGTCGGGCTCGACATCACCCACGACGCCACGCTGTCCACCGCCGAGTGGGACGCGCTGGGCCGGCGGGCCAACCCGGCCGCCGAGTTCCTGGCCGATCCGCTGACGTTCTACCGGCGCTTCGGGTCGAGCCTCACGCCGACCGGCGAGTCGCCCTGCCACGACCTGCTGGCCACCATGGCCGTCGTCATGCCCGAACTGATCGAGGCCCCGGTGCTGCCGTTGGCGGTCGTCACCGACCCGGGCCCGGCATGGGGCGCCACCATCGCGGATCGTCGTGTGCCCTACTTCGCCCGGGCAGGGGAGGGCTCCGAGCAGGAGCTGCCCGACGGCTTCTCGCCCTGGCGGGTGGGCCTCGGCGTCGATGTCGAGCGCTTCCGGGCCGAGGTCCGCGCGCTGTTCGGCGGCTGAGCGTTGTCCTCCTCGTCGCTGGCGCTCACCGCAGCCTTCGGCTGCGCGGCCTGCTACGGGGTCGGCTCGGTGCTCGAGCAGATCGGTGCGCGTCGTGAGGAGGCTGCCACCACGCTCGACCCACGGCTGCTGATCCGGTTGGCCGGGCAGCTGCCCTATCTGGCCGGCCTGGGCCTCGACGCCGTCGGCTGGGCCCTGTCGCTGGTGGCCCTGCGCACCCTGCCCCTGTTCCTCGTGCAGTCCGCGGTCGCGGCCAGCATCGCGGTGACCGCGGTCGTCGCCCGGCTCGTCCTGCGCACCAAGCTCGACACGGGCGACGCCATCGCCATCGGCGTGATCGTCGTCGGCCTGATCGTGCTGGCCCTGGCCGCCGCCCCCGACGACGCCCGCCCGGTCGGCGCACTGTTCCGACTGCTGCTCGTGGCCGGCGTGCCGGTGCTGGCCGTGGGAGCGGCCGCGCTCGTGAAGGTCGAGGTCGAGCGGGGTGCCCTGGGGCTGGCCGCGGTGTCGGGCCTGGCCTTCAGCGGCACCGCCATCGCCGGACGCGTCGTGGCCATCCCCGACGACCTGCTGCAGGTCGTGCGCGAACCCGTGGCCTGGGCACTGGTGGGCTACGGGCTCATCGGGATCCTGGTCTTCTCGATCGCGCTGCAGCGCGGCTCGGTCACCACCACCAACGCCATGTTGTTCGCGGTCGAGACCGTCGTGCCCACGCTGGTGGGCCTGGTGTTCCTCGGCGACCGGGCCCGAGCCGGTCGATGGCCGGCCATGGCGATCGGGTGCGCGGCCACCATCGCCGGGGCCGTCGTGCTGGCCCTCCGCTCGACGCCCGAAGTCACGGCCGTATCGACGGAACCCCGGGCGTTTCCCGAGATCTGACGGGGCGTCACATCTCTGCGGTGGTGGTGTGGCACGATGCGCCCCGGTCCACGAGCTGGGGGAAGACAGATGGAACAGGCGAGTCGTCGTTGGTCGCGTGTCGGTGCAGGACTGGTGGTCGCGCTGCTGGTGCTGGCTGGATGCGGCAGCAGTGGGTCGAAGGCATCGGACACGACGTCCGCCCCGTCGGGCAACGCAGGTGCTGCGACCGAGACCACGGTCAGCCCCACCCTGAAGGTGCTGGTCACCAACGACGACGGCTACGACGCGCCCGGCATCGACGCGGTCGTCGAGGGCCTGCGGGCGCTGCCTGACACCGAGGTCACGGTCGTCGCCCCGCTGAAGAACCAGAGCGGCACCGCGGGCAAGACCACCGACGGCCCGCTCACCGTGACCGACGTGAAGACCGCGAGCGGCTATCCGGCCAAGGCGGTCGACGGGTTCCCGGCCGACACCATCATCTGGGCCATCGACCAGCACGGCATCGACTTCACGCCCGATCTCGTCGTGTCGGGCATCAACTTCGGCCAGAACATCGGGCCGTCGGTCGACATCTCCGGCACCGTCGGCGCAGCTCGGGCCGCCGCGGTCCGCAACCTCCCGGCGCTGGCCTCGAGCCAGGGCATCGGTGATCCGATGGCCTATCCCACGGGCGTGACCCAGGTGCTGGCCTGGGTGGCCGAGCACCGGGCGGCGCTGCTCGACGGCGCCGCGGTCACCGACAAGCTGCTCGAGAACATCAACATCCCGACGTGTCCGACCGGGACGAACCGTGGTGTGATCGACGTGCCCGTCGCCGCGGACCTCGCCGGCCGCGACCCGCTCACGGTCGACTGCCAGTCGACCGCCACCGATCCGGTCGACGACGTCGCCGCCTTCATCATCGGCTACGTCACCCTCTCGACCCTCAGCCCCAATCCGTAGCGCGGCACCCCGCCAGCCCAGCGGCCCCCTCGGACAGGCCGCGTCCGGCCACACCGGTAGCCATGGCGCGACCAGGGGTCGCGCCCGGACTACTGGTTCGGGTGGGGAACGGGGAAGTCGACGACGCCTGGGTCGCGCTGCACGCGAAGGCTGTTGAGCATGCCGGCGATCATCACGTAGTGGCCCACCAGCAGGGTGAGCTCGACGAGCTGCTTCGTGTCGAGCAACCCGGTCAGCGCGTCCCAGGTCGGATCGCTGATCACGTGGTGGGTGCAGAGCTCGTCGCACGCGGTCAGCAGGGCGGCATCGGCGGAGGACCACCCGTCGGCTGCGGGCCCGGTGGCCACCTGCTCGATCTCTCCGTCAGTCAGCCCGGCCAGAAGACCGATGCGCACGTGCTGGCCCCACTCGTAGTCGCTGCCCGTGTTCCACCCAGTGCGCAGGATCAGCAGCTCCCGCTGGCGTGCATCGATCGACCCGCCGTTGAGCAGCTTCCCCCCGAACGGCAGATAGCGCCGCAACAGCCCGGGGTGGTTCGCCATCGTCGTGAAGATGTGCATCGACCCGGTGTCGGAGGTCAAGAACTCGACCATGTCGTCCGGGGCGTCAGCGGGATCGATCGGCGCGATGCGGGGTTCGCTCATGTCGGCACCGTACCGATGTCGAGCGGTTCGGGCTGGCCTCCGCGGTCGATGCTGCAGGCGGTCCGAACTGAGGAGTCGACCATCGGTCTGGGTCGGTCGGGGTCGGTGCCGGGGGGCCACGAGTTCCAGTTGGTGTCGTCGCGGGTGAAGGTGGCGTGGCGGTAGGTCTTGTCGTCGTGGTCGTGGTTGCACATGCCGTGGATGTGGTGACGGAGGTGTCGTGGGTGTCGGCGTGGTCGGTGATGTGGTCGAGTCCGGAGAGGTCGTGGTGGCAGCGGGGACGGTGCAGTCGCGGTCGCGGACGCGCACCGCGAGGTCGAGGGGTCGGGTGCGGTGGCGGGTGGTGGTGGCGGAGGCGTATGTCGATGCTGTCGTGGAGGTTCGACGGTCGAACCACGCCTGCGCCACCGCCTCGACCACTCCCAGATCGTCGATCTGGTCGGTGGCAGCGGTCGGGGTCATGTCATCAGGGTACAGAACACCTGTTCGCATGACAACCAGAAAAGTATAGGAATACGTAGAGATCGGGTAGAACTCACGCCATGCGATGTGTGTCCACTACTCTCTGGTTGTTCACCGCCCGCCGACCTCGCGCCAGTAGATGATGGCGTCCTCACCGTCGACGGCTCGGGGTACTCGGCCGATCTGCACCCAGCCGAGCTCTTCGTAGAGCCGCCGGGCCGGGTTCGACTCGAACACCAGGTTGAACTGGATGGCGTCGAAGCCGACGGTCGGTGCTCGCTCGATCGAGTCCTCGACGAGGCGGCGGCCGATGCCCCGACCTCGCCGGGGGGCATCGACCAGGTAGCCGGCGTTGGCGATGTGGGCGGCCCGGCCGGGGCTGTTGGGCTTGAGGTAGTAGGCGCCGGCCACTTCTTGCTCGCTCCCGATCCGGGCGATGACGACGACCGTGACCGGGTCGACCCAGGTGGCGTCGAACGCAGCCCGGGTCAGCGGTGGGGCGTGCGGGTAGCCCTCGCCGGCGGCAACGACGCGGGCGAAGAGGTCGAACAGCGGCTCGACCTCGTCCGCTCGGATCGGACCGATCGTGATCTCGTCGGGGGATGCGGGCACCGGTGGATGGTGTCACGCCGCGCCCGGCGGCGGGAGCCGCAGCGTCGCGGCGCGTTGACACGGCGATGGCGGATGGGTTCACTCGTGGCACTGTGACTGCTTCGACCGAACCCGCCGCGTCAATGCCCACCGAACCCATGGACTGGGTCGCCCGGTTCGCCGAGGTGCTCGGCGTCGAGGCGCCCGACCAGGCGACCGTCGACACCCTGCTCGAGCTGGCCGGGGTCGCCGCGCACGCTTCGCAGCGCACGGCTGCGCCGATCGCCTGCTATCTGGTCGGGCGGGCCGGAGCTGACCCCGCCGTGGCACTCGACCGGTCCCGTTCGATCTGACCGTCCGGTCCCTCAGCTCGATCTGACCTCTCGATCTGGTGCGGTCGATCTGATGCGTTCGTCTGGACCGACCCGCCTGGGCGCTAGGTTCTCGGCGTTCGAAGGGGGACGATGACCATGACCATCACACCAGTCGCGCCGCACGCCGCGAGCGAAGCTCCCGATCCGTCGGGGATCGATCTCGAGACGTTGAAGTGGGACGATCCCGAGATGTGGATCGGCCTCGACCGCGAGGCCGTGTTCGCGGCCATGCGGGCCGACCACCCGGTGCTGTGGTGCGACGAGCCCGAGATCCCTGGGTTCGGTCAGGGCCCCGGCTTCTGGTCGCTGAGCCGCTACGCCGACATCATGGAGGTGAGCCGCAACCCGCAGCAGTTCCACTCGGGGCCGGGCACCACCATCCCGGACATGCCGATGGAGATCGCCGAGTTCTTCGGCTCGATGATCAACATGGATGCCCCCCGGCACACCCGGCTGCGGCTGATCGTGAATCGGGCATTCACGCCCAAGCGGGTCGCTCGCATCGAGGACCAGGTGCAGCACAAGGCCGAGGCCGTCGTCGCCGCGGTGGCCGATCGCGGGCGAGTGCGACTTCGTCACGGAGATCGCGGCCAAGCTCCCACTCGAGATCATCTGCGACATGATGGGCATCCCCCCGAGCGATTACCAGCGCGTGTTCGACCTGACGAACGTCATCCTCGGCGCTGGGGACGCGGAGTACACGCCCGACTTCATGGCCCTGATGAACGCGTCCGTCGAGCTGTCCCAGATGGCGCAGGAGATCGGCCGGCACCGTCTCGAGCACCCGGCCGACGACCTGACCACCGCGATGATGCAGGCCGAGGTCGAGGGAGAGGACGGCGCCGTCCACCGTCTGTCGGCCGAGGAGCTCGGCTCGTTCTTCATCCTTCTGGTGGCGGCGGGCAACGAGACCACCCGCAACGCCATCAGCCACGGCATGTACGCGCTCACCACCCACCCCGATCAGCGTCAGGCGCTGGCTGCCGACTTCGAGGCGGCCATACCGGGCGCGGTCGACGAGATCGTTCGGTGGGCCACCCCGGTCATCCACTTCCGCCGCACCGCGGTCGATGACTGCGTGATCGGAGACCAGGAGATCAAGGCGGGCGACAAGGTCGTCATGTGGTACAGCTCGGCCAATCGTGACGAGGCCGTCTTCGCCGATCCGTATCGCTTCGACATCGCTCGGACGCCGAACGAGCACGTCGGATTCGGGGCGGGTGGACCCCACTTCTGCCTCGGAGCCAACCTGGCCCGACGGGAGATCACCGTCATGTTCCGGGAGCTGTTCGACAAGCTCCCCGACCTCGCGGTCACCGGTGAGCCCGACTACCTGCAATCGAACTTCATCCACGGCATCAAGCGCATGCCGTGCGCGTTCACGGCTCGCTGATCGAAGCCTCCGGGAGGAGACCCCCCTGCACGAACTTGCGTAGATGATCCGCGCCAGATGACGGGTTTTCTACGCAAGTTCAGGGCGTGGGGGCGGGTTGGGGGCCACGGACGAGGCGGCCGGGCGTGGCACCGGTCCACGCGCCGTCGGTCATGGTCTCGGTGCCGGCGACGAGCGTGTGGCGATAGCCGTCGGCCCGCTGCACCAGACGCTTCCCGCCGGTGGGCAGATCGTGGATGATCCGGGGCGGCGAGATCTTCAGGGCGCCGAGGTCGACGAGGTTGAGGTCGGCCCGGTAGCCCGGCGCCACCACCCCCCGGTCGTCGAGGCCCACGGCTTCGGCGGTGGCCTGGGTCTGGCGGTGCACGATCTCGGCCAGGTCGATGCGGGGGCCGCGGTGGCGGTCGCGGGCCCAGTGCGTGAGCAGGTAGGTGGGGAAGCTGGCGTCACAGATCGTGCCGACGTGGGCGCCGCCGTCGCTCAGCCCGGGGATGGTGTTGGGGTCGAGCAGCATCTGCCGCGCCGGCTCGAGATCACCGTTCGAGTAGTTCTGGAACGGGTGGTAGAGCATGGCGTGGCCGTCGTCGGTGAGCAGCAGGTCGTACATCAGCTCCCATGTCGTCATCCCGAGCCCTTCGGCTCGACGGGCGATCGCCTGGTCGGGGGCCGGCTCGTAGTCGGGTGGGTCCGACAGCTCGAACGTGCGGTTCATCGCCCCCTGCAGGAAGGCGCTGAAGCCGGGGTCGGGCTCGTCGGCGAGGATGCGTTCCCGCACCGCTGGGCGTCGTAGCTCGGCGACCCGCTCCTCGATCGGCAGGTCGGCGACTTCTGCATAGGCGGGAAAGATCCGCAGTGGATCGATCGATCCCTGGAGCCCGAACAGCACGCCGATCGGTCGCGTGCCGACCTGCGCCTTCATGTGCGAACCGGCCGCGTTGGCCTCGGCGACCTGGTCGAGCGCCTCGCGCCAGAAACCCGGGTTCTGATCGACCTGGGTGAGCGAGAACGACAGCGGGCGGCCGGACACCTCGGCCAGCGTTCGGAGCAGGGACATCTCGTCGGGTGAGCCGAAGTCGCTGATGGCCTGGAGCACGCCGACCCCGGCGGCGCCCATGGCCTCGGCGATGCCGATGAGCTCGTCGTCAGCCGCGGTGAGGCTCGGCGTGTAGCGGCCGTCGGCGGCGCGGTGGTTGGTGGTGCGGGACGTGGTGAAGCCGAACGCGCCGGCCTCGATGCCCTCGACCGCGAGCCGTCCCATCTCGGCGATCTCGTCGGGAGTGGCCCGCTCGGTGTGGTCACCGCCCCGCTCGCCCATGACGTACACGCGCACGGCGGCGTGGGGCACCTGGGCGCCGATGTCGATGGCCCGAGGCTTGGCCTCGAGCACGTCGAGGTACTCGGGGAACGACTCCCACGTGAAGTCGATGCCTTCGGCGAGCACGGAGCCGGGGATGTCCTCGACGCCCTCCATGAGGTTGATGAGGAAGTCCTCGCCGCCCGGCGCCACAGGGGCGAAGCCGACCGCGCAGTTGCCGAAGATGGCGGTGGTGACGCCGTGCCACGAGCTGGGGCCGAGCTCGGCGTCCCAGGTGGCCTGGCCGTCGTAGTGCGTGTGCACGTCGACCCAGCCAGGAAGCACCAGCAGTCCGGTCGGCGTCGATCTCGCGTCGGCCGGCGGCGGCGACGTTCCCGACCTCGGTGATGAGCTCGCCATCGATGGCCACATCGGCCTCGAACGGCTCGGCCCCGGTGCCGTCGACGACGGTCCCGCCCCTGATGACGATGTCGTGCATGTCGTTCCCCCTGCATCGAGCCCGTCCCGCCGTTCGGCAGGCCGTACAGGCGCAGATTAGGCCGATGCTTCGAGGACGGCCTCACCGTCAGGGGAGCCCTGCGGGTGCTCGACGATGGTCAGCTTCCAGCCGGGGTAGGTCCGGGCCGCGGTGGTGAGGTCGATGTGCACCGTGCCGTCGGCCGCGGGTCGGAAGGTGCCGGCCGACTGGTCGCCCTGGTTCGACGTCCAGGTGCACTCGTACCAGCTGCCGTCGACGGGGAGGCCGGCGAGGTCGAGGCGCACGACGGTGCCGTTGTCGGTGGGTCGCAGGGCCGCCGTGCCCGACGGCCCGCCGGACGCGGACCCGCCGGACCCCGACGGCGCCACTGCCGCCGCGGTCTGCAGCGGGATGGTGCGACCGAAGTCGGGCTGATCGGGTCGGCCGATGAGCACGCCGACCACCAGGGCGGCGGCGATGGCCAGGACACCGGCCGTGGCCGCCAGCACGCGGCGGTGGCGGCGGTGCGGCGAGCGGGCGGGATGGAGGTGGACCACGGGCTCGGGACGGAGGGTGGGCGGGGGTCGGCGCGGCCGCGTGCGGGTCGGGCCAGCTCGAGCAGCGCCGGGATCCCTTCCAGTTCGGCGAGCTCGGCCCGACACGCGGAGCATGTCTCGAGGTGGGCCTCGACGGCCTGCTGCTCGGCGAGGGTGAGGCTGTCGAGCACATAGCCGGCGAGGTCGACCCGGATGCGCTCGTGGTCCTCGGTGAGATCGAGGTCGTCGCTCATGCCGTGACCCCTCTCGTGGTCATCTCGGTGCGCAGGGCCTTCAGTGCGTTGAAGGTCCGGGTCTTGACGGTGCCGAGCGGGATGCCGAGCCGATCGGCGATCTCCCGCTGGCTCAGCTGGCCGTAGTACGCCAGGTCGATGACTTCCCGCTGCGCGTCGGTCAAGGCCTCGAGGGCATCGGTGACGGCCCATCCGGTCACCACCGACTCGACGTGGGCCTCGGGGGCACTCGGTCCGGTGGTCACCGCGCCGGCCGATTCGGGCAGGTGGTCCAGGGGCCGGTCCGCAGCGGCCCGGCGGTCCCGCCGCCACTGGTCGACCGCGGTCCGGCGGGCGACGGTGAAGACGAAGGTCGTCTCGGTGCCCCGCTCGGGGTCGAAGCTGGAGGCGCCCCGCCACAGCTTGGCGAACGTCTCCTGCACGAGGTCGTCGGCGAAGCGGGCGTCATAGCTCGACAGTCGCAGGCCGAGCGCTCGGACCCGGTCGGCATACCGGCTCCAGAGCTCGTCCATGGCCCGGTCGTCCCCTGTCGCCACCGCCGGCAACACGGGGTCGGGCACGACTCCGGAAACCGGAGGGTCGTTCGACGCCACGAGGGCGACCGTAGTCGGGGCGACCGGGCCATGGCTCACAGAACGTCCTGACTCACTCGACCGTCTCGCCCGCGGGCGAGACGGCGTACCAGGTGCCGCCGACGTCCTGGCCCGTGACGTCGCCGGGGGCGGCGTCGGCCGCGAAGCGGTAGAGCGGGTGGCCGGCCGAGCACGATCTGGGTGGTGCCATCGGTTCGGGTGGTGGTGGTCAGCGCTCCGGTCACGCCGGTGCCGGCGGTGGGGGTGCCGGTCACGGTGGCCGGGCGGCCAGGCCTTGGCGCAGGCGTCGACGCACGTGCTGGTCGGTCCGGTGTCCTTCTCGAACAGGTAGAGCGTGTAGCCCTCGGCGTCGACGATGACCTGGCCGAGGCTGGTGGTCCCGACCGCCACGGATGGGCCGCTGGCCGAGCCCGAGGGCGCGGAGGTCGTCGAGGACTTCGAGGTCGACCCGTAGCCGTCGGCGGCGGCCGCGGTGGTCGAGGAGGTGCCGCCCGCTGCGGCATCGGTGCTCGTCTTCGAGCTCCCACAGGCGAGTGTGATCAGCGCCAGTGCCGCCAGCAGGGCGAACAGCGCGAGGCGCGGAAGGCGGCGGGTGGCGGGCCCACCGGGTCGGAGAGATGTGCGGGTGTGTGCGGTGTGGGTCATCGGGGTCTCCCTCGAGCGGCCCAGGCGGCCGCGGTCGGGGGTGGGTACGGCAGTGGTCGCGGATCGGTTCATGCCGCTTCGGTTCGGCTGGAATCGGTTCGGCGGGGACCGGATCCGCGGGGAACCAGATCGGTTCGACGCTCGTCTGAAGCGCAGCCGGCTGTTGGGAGCTGGGGGACGAGGGGAGACGTCGTTGACCGCACGGGTGCGACCCATCACGGTGATGGCCGCCGCGGCAGCAGTGGCCGTGGTGCTGGTGGGGGCGTTCGCCCTGACCCGGGACGACGACGCGATCGTCGGTCAACCGGCCGCGCTCCCGATCCTCGTCGGGGCCCGGGCCGAGGCAGCCATGGCCCCGGTGACCGCCACCGGACCACGCACCTTCGTGCGCGGATCCGGTCTGGTCGATCCCGGTGGATCCCTGGAGGCGTGGTCGGTGACCTCGGCCGATCCCGACCCGGCCGCGGTGCGTCGACTGGCCGACGCGTTCGACGTGTCGGGTGACCTGCGCCAGATCGACGGCGGGTGGCAGATCGGCGCGGATGGCGGGGCGGCGGTGCGCGTCGCGAGCGTGCCGGGCGCGCGCTGGGACTACAGCCCTGGCGGCCCCCCGATGGTCTCGATGGCGTGCGCCGTGCCCACCACGGCGTCGACCGCGATCTCTGGCTCGACCACGGCTTCCGACCTGCCGCTGGTGGGTCCGACCCCGGATCCCTCACACAGCTCGGGCGACGTAGGGGTCGACGGTTGCACGTCGACCCCCGCGCCCGAGGGCATCCCCTCTGCGTCGGAGGCGGAGGCGGTGGCCCGTGACCTGCTGCGCCGCGTCGGGGTCGACGTCGCGCACATGCAGGTGCGTGCCACGTCGGATGCGTGGGGAGCCCAGGTGGACGCCACGCCTGAGCTCGACGGAACAGCGACGTTCGGCGTCGACACCGTGGTCTCGTTCGGGGCCCAGGCCGCGATCACCTCGGCGTCGGGCTGGTTGGGTCTGCCCACGAAGCGAGATGGGTACCCGCTCATCGGCATCGATGCCGCGATCGGCCGGGTGAACGAGGGGACCGATCTGCTCGACGGCTGGGTCCCGTTGCCCCTCGTGGGTCCGGGGATCGACGACGCGACCGGCGTGTCGAGCTCATCCGGCGGGGCGAGCTCGTACCCGTCGATCACGGATCCTCCGACCAGCATCCCCGCCGACGAGTCCACGTCGGTCCCCACGGACGCGGTCACCGACTCCGGCGACCACGACTGCATGGGTCTGTGCAGCGACGCCGAGCACGTCGGACCCCGCGGTCGCGTCGAGCTCGGGCGGCGGCCCGTCGACGACCACCACGGTCGTCGATGCCGGTGCCGGCGACGCCGGGGGATCGGGCAGCAGCGGGCCTGGTTGCCCGAGCTCGATCTGCCCGGCGCCGCCGTGCCCGTCGGGAGCAGCCTGCGCCTACGGATGCGCCGCGGCGCCCTGCGATCCCGCTGCCTGCTCGGACCCGTACCCGGGACCCACGGTCGTGTCCGATCCGGCCGACGATTCGACTGACACCCCTGCTGATCTCCCAGCCGACGGCTCACAGACGGGTCCCGTCGTCACCGTCACCTCGGTCGAGGTGGTGCTGGCCGCCGTTCCCGGATCGGATGCATCGCTCTGGTTCGTCCCGGCCTACCGGCTGACCGGCGAGGACGGCAGCACCGTCACCGTGCTGGCGATCGACGAGTCGTTCGTCGCCCCGCCACCGGGGACCACCGCATCGTCGGCCACGGTCGCCACCGAGATCGCTCCGCTCCCCGAACCGTCGCCGGAGCCCGCCACCGATCCCGCCGCGGCCCCGCCGTCGGCGAACGGGACCAGCGTGACGGCCTGCACCGCACCATGGATGTGCTGATGGATCCGATCGCCTGAGCCGGTGCCCGGACCGAGTGCCGACGCCCCGCTTGCCAATCTCGCTCATCGCTGGTCGACTGCCGCCATGATCGATCGCGAGCAGGCCGACCTTCTTCTCACCACGACCCGCTCGGTGCGCAAGCGGCTGGACTTCAGCCGGCCGGTGCCCGACGCGCTGATCGCCGAGTGCATCGAGATCGCGCTGCAGGCGCCCACCGCGTCGAACATGCAGGGCTGGTCGTTCGTGGTGGTCACCGACCAGGACAAGCGCAACGCCATCGGCGAGATCTACCGCCGCGGCTTCCAGATGCTCTACAGCACCCCGCCCGACATGGGCTACGCCCCCGAGGACCCTCGGGCCATATCTCAGGCAGGGGTGTTCGACTCGGCCACCTACCTGGCCGGCCACATCCAGGACGCCTCGCACCTGATCATCCCCTGCATCGACGGCCGCATCGAGGAGGCCGGGGCCATGATCCAGGCCTCGATGTACGGCTCGATCCTCCCGTCGGCCTGGTCGTTCATGCTGGCCGCCAGGGCCCGGGGGCTGGGTACCGCCTGGACCACCTTCCACATCATGTTCGAGGCCGAGGTCCGCGAGCTGCTCGGCATCCCGGCCACGATCACCCAGGGCGGCCTGTTCCCGGTCGCCTACTACACCGGTGACGACTTCAAGCCTGCTCAGCGGTTGCCGGCCGCGTCGCTCACCCACTGGGACACCTGGGGCGAGACCCGGTAGCGGAGACCGACCGATGGCTGCAGCAGCAGGCTACGACGCGGTCGTGGTCGGGGCGGGGCCCAACGGGCTGGTCGCCGCGGTCACCATGGCGCGGGCCGGACGACGGGTGCTGGTGATCGAGGCGGCGACGGTGCCGGGTGGTGGCACGCGCTCGGAGGCGCTGACCCGGCCGGGCCACGTGCACGACGTGTGCTCGGCGATCCATCCGCTCGGGGTGGCGTCACCGGCCCTGCGTGACCTGCCGCTCGCCGGAGCACGGCCTCGAGTGGGTGCACCCCCTGGCTCCGGTGGCCCATCCGCTCGACGGCGGTCGGGCCGCGGTGCTCGAACGATCGGTCGACACGACGGCGCTCGCGCTCGGCGACGACGGTGCCGCGTACCTCGGGCTCATGACCCCGCTCGTCGCCGACGGCCGGCGGATCGTCGATGCGGTGCTGTCGCCGTTGACCCCGCCGCCGGTGCGGGCGATGCCGTCGCTCGCCCGCTTCGGGCTCGAGCGCGATCAGCCCGGCCGACCGGTTCGCCCGCCGCCGGTTCTCCACCGACGAGGCCCAGGCCCTGATGGCCGGGCTGTCCGCCCACTCGGTCCTGTCGCTCGGATCTCCGGGGACGGCGGGGTTCGGCATGGTGCTGGGCCTGCTGGGCCACCTCGTCGGATGGCCGATGGCCAGGGGTGGGTCGCAGGCCATCGCCGATGCGCTGGTGTCGCTGCTGCTGGCGGAGGGCGGTGAGGTCGTGGTCGGCCACCCCGTGCGGACGCTGGCCGACCTCCCGCCGGCCGAGTCGATCCTGCTGGACCTGTCGCCCCGCCAGGTGCTCGACCTCGGCGGCGTCCGCCTGCCGGCGCGCTATCGCCGCAGGCTCAGCCGGTTCCGCTACGGCGCCGCGGTGTGGAAGGTCGACTGGGCCCTCGACGGTCCGATCCCTTGGACGGCTCCCGGGTGCGCCCGCGCCGGCACCGTGCACGTCTGCGGCACCGCAGCCGAGGTGGCCGAGGCCGAGGGGGACGTGCAGAGGGATCGCCATCCCGAGCGGCCCATGGTGCTGCTCGCGCAGCAGTCCCTGTTCGACCGGACCCGGGCGCCCGAGGGCGAGCAGAACGCCTGGGGCTACTGCCACGTGCCCAACGGCTCGACCTTCGACATGACCGATCGGATCGAGGCCCAGATCGAGCGCTTCGCGCCCGGCTTCCGCGACCGGATCATCGCCCGCCACGTGATGGGCCCGGCGGCCATCGAGCGCCACAACCCCAACTACGTCGGCGGGGACATCTCGAGCGGCCGGGTCGACCTGCGCCAGCTCGTCACCCGCCCCGTGGCCGCCCGCTCGCCGTGGCGCACGCCGGTGGAGGGTCTCTACCTCTGCGGTGCCTCGACCCCGCCCGGTCCCGGCGTCCACGGCATGGGCGGCTGGCACGCGGCCCGGGCCGCACTCGCCGACACCCGAGACTGACGAGGCTCCGCCGACTCCCGAACCCGTGGCCCCCCGGCGACCCGGAGGGCGGGAGCGCTCGGACGACCGGTTCGAGTGGTGGTGAGCTACTGCTGGTAGCCCTCGACCTCGCTGGCGGGGCGGAGGGTGGCGAGGTCGGGGTCCTGGCCGGCACGGCGGTGGGCTCGACGCTGGCGGAGCAGGTCCCACTGGCGGTCGATCTCGACCTCGATGGCGGCGAGCTTCTCCGCCATCTCCGGTGACCCTCCACCACCGACGTTGGTCGTGGCCAGCTCGTGCTCGGCGGCCATCAGCTGGTGGATCTTGTCGAGGACGTCCTGGTCGGTCATGGGGGGAGGGTACCCACGCCGCGCGTGTCGGGGTGGCCGACCGATTCCCGCCAGCTCGCGGCGACGGCCGGACCTACGGTGACGCCATGTCGGTGTACTACACGATCGTCCCCAGCCCGATCGACGACCTGTTGCTGACCAGCGAGGGCGGCGCCCTCACGAGGTTGCACTTCGCGCCGCACACCGACGGGCACGGAATCGCGGAGCAGTGGGTGCGCGACGACGACGAGGCGGTGCTGGCCGAGGCCCGCCGCCAGCTCGACGCCTACTTCGCCGCCGAGCGCAATGGGTTCGACCTGCCGCTCGACCCGGCCGGCACGCCGTTCCAGGTGCAGGTCTGGGACCAGCTCACCCGCATCCCGTACGGCCGGACCATCAGCTACGGCGAGCTCGCCCGGCGCATCGCGCAACCCTCTGCCTCTCGAGCCGTCGGCCTGGCCAACGGACGCAACCCGATCGCGGTGGTCGTTCCGTGCCATCGGGTGATCGGCGCCGACGGCAGCCTCACCGGCTTCGGCGGCGGGCTCGACCGCAAGCGGCGCCCTGCTGGCGCTCGAGCAGGGCGTACTGACCCTGCCCGTCTGATCAGGTCTGCCGGTCCGATCGGGTCCACCACCTGGGCGCGTTCTTCGCCCATGATCGCCCTCCCGACGCTCCCGATACGGTGAGCGTCGACGGAATCTGACGACCCATCACATTACGGTACCGTCAGCTACAGGGCCGAACGACCCACGCACGAGGGCCCTTTCCCGTCCATTTTCGTGGTTCCTCGTTCACCCGCGTGACCCGTTTCACAACGGAATCATGGCGGAAGAGTTGCGATTTGGTGACGGATCGGCCGAAGCTCTCCGGGCAGACAGACCCCCGCCCCCATTTCCGAGGGGCCGAAAGGAAGCGTCTCATGCCCCCCTCATCCTCCCGACAACCTCGCGCGCGCCGCTACGGCCGAGTCACCCTCGCCGCCGCTGTCGCGCTCACGGTCGCCGTTGCCGTCCCGGTGGTCCTCCACGACGGCAGCGATCCGACGATGGTCTCGGCCGCGGCCGAGTCCTCCGGCAGCGTCGCCACGTCGACCAGCATCACCTCGGCGGCTCCGGTCGACCCAGCCGATCTCCTGACGGTCTCCGACGAGCACAAGCTCGCAGTCATCGCCTCGAACCCGGTTCTCCGCATGAACGAGGCGTTCCGCAACGCCACCCCCGAAGAGCGCGCTGCGCTCGACCTGTTCTTCGCCCCACCCCCTCCGGCTCCTGAGCCCGCGCCCGTCCCGGCGCCGGCCCCCGAGCCGACCCCGGTGAGGGCTGCCCGGGCCGTGAGCTCCGGCTCGGTCTGGGATCGCCTCGCCTACTGCGAGGCCCACGGCGACTGGTCCACCCACACCGCCCGCGGCTTCTCGGGCGGGCTGCAGTTCGCCGACGCCACGTGGCGCTCCTACGGCGGAGGGGCCTACGCCCCGAAGGCGTGGCAGGCCAGCCGTGAAGCTCAGATCGCCGTCGCCGAGAAGGTCCTCGCCGACGCCGGTTGGAAGGCCTGGCCGGCCTGCAGCATCAAGCTCGGCCTGCGCTAGAACGCGGAAATCCTGGGTAGAACCCCGCAGTTCGGGTAGAGAGGGCTGGATCGCTTCGGCGGTCCCGCCCTCCGCCGTTTTCGTCACGCTGGGATAGCGTGGCGTCCGCTCCGGTGAACCCGGCGATCGCAGCACCCCGTCCCACAGAACCTGACCGTAGAAGAGGACTCTCCCATGGCCTTCGAACTCCCCCCGCTCCCGTACGCGATGGACGCGCTGGCTCCCCACATCAGCCAGGAGACGCTCGAGTACCACTACGGCAAGCACCACCAGGCCTACGTCACGAACCTCAACAAGCTGACCGAGGGCACCGACGACGCCGACAAGTCGCTCGAGGACGTCATCGCCGGTGCCGAGGGTCCGCTGTTCAACAACGCCGCCCAGGTCTGGAACCACACCTTCTACTGGAACTGCATGTCGCCCACCGGTGGCGGCGAGCCCGGCGGTGACCTGGGCGAGAAGATCAACAGCGCGTTCGGTTCCTACGACGAGTTCCGCACGCAGTTCGCCGACGCCGCCACCACCCAGTTCGGTTCCGGTTGGGCCTGGCTGGCCGACGACGGCAGCGGCCTGTCGATCATGAAGACCGCCAACGCCGACCTGCCGCTGAAGCACTCGGCCAAGGCTCTGCTCACCATCGATGTGTGGGAGCACGCCTACTACATCGACTACCGCAACGCCCGCCCCAAGTACATCGAGACCTTCCTCGACAGCCTGGTCAACTGGGACTTCGTCGCCGCCAACGCGAGCTGATCCACTTCACCTTCCCGCGCACCTGAAATCTGGGCACTGACCCAGGCCGTCTGCGGATCAGTGCCCAGATCTCGTCGTCTTGGTCGAAAGGGTCAGGCCTCGGCGTCGGCGGCGGCCAGCGCGACCTCGACCGTCGGCTCGTCGCCATCGCGCAGCTCGACGAGATCGACCTCGCCGATGATGCCGGCGTCGTGGACGTCGAGAACGGCGGTGCCCAGCGCCGCCAGGCGAACCGCGGTGTCGGTGACGACGACGCGATCGACGGCCGTCTTGAGCGTGCGCTTGGCCTCGGTCTTGGCCTTGCGGACCTCGCCGAGGACCCAGGCGGTGACGTCGGCGACGAGCGGGTCGCCCTCGCCGGCCAGCTCACGGAGCTCGGCCGCGTCGGGCCAGCTCGAGCGGTGGACCGAGCCCGGCTGCCACCACGACCAGACCTCCTCGGTGACGAACGGGAGGAACGGGGCGATCAGCCGCAGCTGGGTCGACAGCGCCAGCTGCAGCGAGGCCTGGGCCGATGCCGCGGCCTCGGGGCCCTGCGAGCCGTAGGCCCGGCCCTTGACGAGCTCGAGGTACTGGTCGCAGAAGGTCCAGAAGAACGACTCGGTGCGCTCGAGCGCCCGGGCGTAGTCGTAGCCCTCGAAGGCCCTGGTGGCCTCGTCGACGAGATCGGCCAGGGCGACGAGCATGGCCTCGTCGAGCGGCTCGGTGACTGCGGCCGGGGAGACGGGACCGCGGGTGTCGGCGTCGCCCAGCCCGAGCGCGAACCTCGACGCGTTGAGCAGCTTGATGGCCAGCCGGCGGCCGACCTTCATCTGCCCCTCGTCGACCGCGGTGTCGGTGCCCGGTCGGCCGTTGGCAGCCCAGTAGCGGACGGCGTCGGCGCCGAACTGGTCGACCATCGGGCGGGGCGTGATGACGTTGCCCTTCGACTTCGACATCTTCTTGCGGTCGGGGTCGAGGACCCAGCCCGACAGCGCGGCGTCGGTCCACGGCAGCGTGTCGAACTCGAGGTGCGAGCGCAGGACGGTGGAGAACAGCCAGGTGCGGATGATGTCGTGGGCCTGCGGGCGCAGGTCCATCGGGAAGGTGCGGGCGAAGAGGTCGGGATCTTCCTCCCAGCCGGTGACGATCTGGGGCGTCAGCGACGAGGTGGCCCAGGTGTCCATGATGTCGGGGTCGCCGACGAAGCCGCCGGGCTGGCCTCGCTGGGACTCGTCGAAGCCGTCCGGTGCGTCGGTGACCGGGTCGATGGGCAAGCGATCCTCTGCCGGGACGTAGACCTGTTCGTGGTCGACCTCGCCGTCGGCGTCGATGCCGTACCAGGCCGGGATCGGGACGCCGAAGAACCGCTGGCGGGAGATGAGCCAGTCGCCGTTGAGGCCGTCGACCCAGTTCTCGAAGCGGACCTGCATGTACGACGGGTGCCAGCGCAGCTCCTTGGCCCGGCGAAGCAGGGCGTCGCGCAGTTCCGCATCGCGCCCGCCGTTGCGGATGTACCACTGGCGGCTGGTGACGATCTCGAGCGGACGGTCGCCCTTCTCGTAGAACTTGACCGGGTGGGTGATGGCGCGGGGTTCGCCGTCGAGCTCGCCCGACGCGCGGAGCAGCTCGACGATGCGGGTCTGGGCCTGCTTGGCCGTCTTGCCGGCCAGCTCGGCGTAGTGCGCCTGGCCATCGGGCGATTCGATCCAGTCGGGGGTGTCGGACGTGAGCCGACCGTTGCTGGTGACGACCGAGCGGGTGGCCAGCTGCAGCTCGCGCCACCAGATGACGTCGGTGAGGTCGCCGAAGGTGCAGATCATGGCGATGCCCGAGCCCTTCTCGGGATCGGCCAGCTCGTGCGCCTTGACCTCCACCTCGACGCCGAACAGCGGGGTGCGGACGGTCTGGCCGAACAGCGGCTGGTAGCGCTCGTCGTCGGGGTGGGCGACCAGCGCGACGCAGGCCGGGATCAGCTCGGGGCGGGTGGTCTCGATGAAGACCGGCGTCGCCGTCGGCGCGGCCGAACGGGATGCGGTGGTAGGCGCCCGGCATCTCGCGGTCCTCGAGCTCGGCCTGGGCGACCGCAGAACGGAAGTCGACGTCCCAGAGGACCGGGGCCTCGGCCTGATAGGCCTCGCCTCGGGCCAGGTTGCGCAGGAAGGCGCGCTGGGCGACGCGGCGGGATCGCTCCTCGATCGTCGTGTAGGTCATGTCCCAGTCGACGGACAGGCCGAGGGCCCGCCAGAGGTCCTCGAAGGCCTCCTCGTCGACGGACGTGAGGGATTCGCACAGCTCGACGAAGTTGCGGCGGGACACGGGGACCGCCTGCTTGCCGGGCTTGTCGGGGGGCTGGAAGTCGGGGTCGTAGGGGAGGGTCGGATCGCACTGGACGCCGTAGTAGTTCTGGACGCGGCGCTCGGTGGGCAGCCCGTTGTCGTCCCACCCCATCGGGTAGAAGACCTCTTTGCCCCGCATGCGCTGGAAGCGGGCGACGGTGTCGGTGTGGGTGTAGCTGAAGACGTGACCGACGTGCAGCGAGCCGCTGACCGTCGGGGGCGGGGTGTCGATCGAGTAGATCTCGTCGCGGGTCTTGCTGCGGTCGAAGCGGAACGTGCCCTGCTCCTGCCAGCGAGGCCCCCAGGTGGCCTCGAGGCCGTCGAGGGTCGGCTTGTCGGGGACCGACCAGGCCGCGAGGGGTTCAGGAGTGGGGGCCGGGGTCGTGTCGCTCATCGGAGGCAAAGGTACCCGGCCGGGTGGGTGTCCTCCGAAGTGGATACCGGCTTCGGTGCGCCTCGGGCCCGCCTGTAACCTGCCGCCCATGTTGCAGCTGTTCGACACCGCCAAGGGACAGGTCGTCCCGTTCGAGACCCGAGAGCCCGGCAAGGTGTCGATGTACGTCTGCGGTCCCACCGTCTACGGGCCGCCCCACCTCGGCCACGGCCGCTTCTCCCTGGTGTTCGACGTGCTGCGCCGCTACCTCGAGTGGAGCGGCCTCGAGGTCACCTACGTCTCGAACATCACCGACATCGACGACAAGATCATCGAGCGGGCCAACGCCGAGGGTCGATCGGCCGGAGAGATCGCGGCCAAGTGCGAGAAGGTCTGGTACAAGGCGATGGACGCCATCAACGTCAAGCGCCCGACCCACGACCCGCACGCCACGGCCTACGTCGACGAGATGGTGGCGTTCATCACCGACCTCGTCGCCCGCGGCGACGCGTACGAGACCAGCGACGGCGTCTACTTCAGCGCGCAGTCGGTCGACGACTACGGGCTGCTGGCCCGCCAGTCGATCGAGAGCTTGCAGGTCGGGGCCAGGGTCGAGGCCAACGACGAGAAGCGCGCTCCCGTCGACTTCGCGCTCTGGAAGAAGGCCAAGCCGGGGGAGCCGTCGTGGCCCTCGCCGTGGGGCGACGGCCGTCCGGGCTGGCACACCGAGTGCGTCGTGATGGCGCTCGACCTGCTGGGCGAGGGCTTCGACCTCCACGGCGGCGGCCAGGACCTCGCCTTCCCGCACCACGAGAACGAGCGGGCCCAGGCCGTGGCCCAGGGCCGCGACTTCGCGCACCACTGGACGCACAACGGCTTCGTCGAGATCGGCGGCGAGAAGATGTCGAAGAGCCTCGGCAACTTCACCAACCTGCTCGACCTCATCGGCTCCACCGACCCGCGCGCGTTCCGCCTGCTCGTCCTGCGCAGCCACTACCGCTCGCCGATCGAGGTCAACCAGGCCAACGCCGAGGACGCGTCCGCTTCGCTGCGCAAGCTCGACGAGTTCTCCCGACGGGCCTCCGAGCTGCCATCGGTCGACGCCGATGCCGAGGCGCTCGACGAGTTCCGCCGGCTGATGGACAACGACCTCAACACCCCTGGTGCGGTCGACCTGCTCTTCACGCTGGTGCGCAACGGCAACAAGGCCATGGCCATCGATGACGACGAGACGGCTGGTCGGGCCGCGGCCGCGGTGGCCGAGATCTGCAAGGCAGTGGGTCTCGAGCTGGAGGGCGCCGATCTGCGGCCCATCCCCGACGACATGCTGGCGCTGGCCGCCGAACGCGACGTGGCCCGCCGAGATCGCGACTGGGGCCGGTCCGATGCCCTGCGCCAGCAGCTCCAGGAGCGCGGCTACATCGTCGAGGACGGTCCCGCTGGCACCCAGCTCCGCCGCCGCCCCTGACGGCACGCTGCGGCGGCCCGACCCGCTGATTTGACCCGGGCGGGCCGGTCACGTTCGCTGGGCGCGTGCGTCGGTCGTCATCACAGGAGCGACAGCCCCTGCCCAAGGGCTTCGGCACCATCTGGACCACCGTCGCGATCGACCTGATCGGCTTCGGCATCGTGCTGCCGATCCTGCCGCAGTACGCCGAGAAGTTCGGCGCCTCGGCCACCACCATCGGGGTGCTGGTGGCCTCGTTCTCGTTGGCCCAGCTGGTGTGCTCGCCGCTGTGGGGCCGGCTGTCGGATCGCATCGGCCGCAAGCCGGTGCTGCTCATCTCGTTGTTCGGCACGGCCGTCGGCAGCCTGCTCACCGGCGTGGCCGGGGGAGTGGCGGGTGGGCTCGCCCTGCTGTTCGTGGGCCGGATCATCGACGGCGCATCGGGGGCCAGCGTGTCGGTGGCCCAGGCATCGGTGGCTGACGTGGCCGCCCCGCGCGACCGGGCTCGGCTGATGGGCCTGCTCGGCGCCGCGTTCGGGGTGGGTTTCGTGGCCGGTCCGGCGATCGGCGCGCTCGGCGCGCTGGTCGGCCCGCAGGTGCCCTTCTACATCGCCGCGGTGATCTCGTGCGTGAACGCCGTCGTGGCCATCCGCCGCCTGCCGGAGACCTCGCCCGACCACGTCGCGGTCGTCATCCGGTCCACCGACGCCGCATCGGCTGGCGTCGGAGCCGCTGAGGTCGTCGCGCTCGACGACCTCGCCCTCGAGGCCGAGCTCGAGCGGGTGGGCACGCTCGACGGTCCCCAGCCCGGAACGCCGTTCGAGGCGGACGGGCGACCGGGCGGTTCGGGCGGAGCGTCCGGGGGCGAGAGCGGCGTCGGCTCGGGAGCGTCCCGGGTGGACGTGCGGGTGATCGTCCGCCTGATCACGGTGTCGTTCGTCGGCATGGTGGCGTTCAGCGGGTTCGAGGCCACGTTCGCGTTGCTGACCGACGCCCGGTTCGGTCTCGACCTGTCGGGCACCGGAGCGGTGTTCACCGTCATCGGGCTGGCCCTCGTGGCCGTGCAGGTTGGGGTGGTCGGACGGGTCAACGACCGGCTCGGCGAGTCCAGCACCCTGCGGGCGGGCCTGGTCTGCAACGCCGTGGGGCTGGCCCTGCTGGCGGTCGACGGGCGATGGCTCACGCTGGTGCCGAGCCTGGCCCTCCTCGTGCTGGGCCAGGGCCTGATCACGCCGACCCTGTCGTCGGCGGTAGCTGGGCGGGCCGGTCGGGCCCGCGGCAGCTGGCTCGGATGGCAGCAGTCCGCGGGTGGCCTCGCCCGCGTGCTGGGCCCGATCCTGGCCGGGGCCGTCTTCCAACACATCGGCGTCGGCGCTCCCTACGTCATCGGCGCCGTGCTCGCGCTCATCGCCCTGATGCTGGTGCCTTCGACGTCACCGCCTCCCGAGCCGACTGCGTCCCCGCGCTGACCCTGCGGATCCGGACCCTGCCGGTCAGGGGCCGTTCGGGCCAATGGATGCGTGGGGGTTGTCAGCGGTTGACGGCTCCGGCTACGGTCGGATGTTACCGACGGGTAACTTGAACCGGGAGAACCCCACATGTCCGATGTCTCGTTCCAGCTCAACGAGGATCAGCTCACCCTGCAGAAGTGGATCCACGACTTCGCCGAGGACGTCATCCGTCCGGCGGCAGCCGAGTGGGACGAGCGGGAGGAGTTCCCCTGGCCGGTCGTGCAGGAGGCCGCCAAGATCGGGCTGTACGGCATCGACTTCATGGCCAACGCCATGATCAACGACCCCACCGGCCTCACCATGCCGGTCGCCATCGAGGAGATGTTCTGGGGCGACGCGGGCATCGGCCTGGCCATCATGGGCTCGGGCCTCGCCGCCGCCGGCATCATGGGCAACGGCACCCCCGAGCAGCTCATGGAGTGGGTGCCCCAGTGCTACGGCACCCCCGACGACGTGAAGCTCGGCGCCTTCTGCGTGAGCGAGCCCGACGCCGGTTCCGACGTGTCGTCGCTGCGCACCAAGGCCGTCTACGACGAGGCCAAGGACGAGTGGGTGCTCAACGGCACCAAGGCATGGATCACCAACGGTGGCATCGCCGACATCCACGTCGTCGTGGCCACCGTCGATCCCGAGCTGCGGGGACGCGGGCAGGCGAGCTTCATCGTCCCGCCCAACACGCCCGGCCTGTCGCAGGGCCAGAAGTACTCGAAGATGGGCATCCGGGCCTCGCACACCGCTGAGGTCGTGCTGGATGACGTGCGGGTCCCCGGCTCGTGCCTGCTCGGGGGCAAGGAGAAGCTCGACGAGAAGCTGGCCCGGGCCCGCGAGGCCCTGAACAAGCCGGCCTCCCACACCGGTGGCAAGCAGCCGGCCATGGCCACGTTCGAGGCCACCCGGCCGGCCGTCGCCGCGCAGGCCGTGGGCGTCGCCCGCGCCGCCTACGAGTACGCCCTGCAGTACGCCACCGAGCGCGTGGCCTTCGGCAAGCCGATCGCCATGCACCAGGGCATCGGCTTCATGCTGGCCGACATGGCCACCGAGGTCGACGCCGCCCGCCTGCTGGTCTGGCGAGCCGCCTGGCTCGTCGAAGAACGGCGCCTACAAGAACGCCGAGGGCTCGATGTCGAAGCTCAAGGCCGGCCGCACCGCGGTGTGGGTCACCGAGCGGGCCATCCAGATCCTCGGCGGCTACGGCTACGTCAAGGAGTACCCGGTCGAGCGCTGGCACCGTGACTCCAAGATCTTCGACATCTTCGAGGGCACCGAGCAGATCCAGCAGCTCGTCATCTCCCGGGCCATCACCGGCCTCCGCGTCGAGTAGCTGAGCAGCACTTTCGCAGTCTCAGGGGGCCCGCCGGCAACGGCGGGCCTCCTTCGTTACCGGCTGGGTCAGGACCATCGATCCGGCCGATATCCCTACTTTTCGCACGAGAAGCCGTGATTCGCGCACCACCCCGGTAGCGACTTCCTGCCCGCGAGTCCTGTCAGGGGGCTACGGCACAACAACATCGGAAGTCGTACGGTTCGAATTTCTCGGGCTCTGCCGTACGACTTTGGGAGGTCGCGCCGCCAGCCGTCCAACTCTCGTCAGGTCGCCGAGCAAATCGGCCTCGGCAGGACCGCTGCGATCTACACTTCCGCCATGTCCGTGACCGTCGATCTTCCGCCTGAGGCACTCCATCGTCTCGAAGCAGAGGCGGCGCGCCCGGGGTCACCCTCGATGAGCTCATCGCGGAGCTCGCTGCTGGGCTGCCAGCTGAGAGCACCGGACCCCGTCGGAATCCGCCATTTGTCGCGGTCGGCGTGTCGCAGGGCGGCATCACCGATCGCATGGACGACCTCTTGGCCGAGGGTTTCGGGCGCGCCTGACCCGTGCTCGCCGTCGACACCGGAGTTCTTGTCGCTGCCGCGGACCGCACAGATCGTCATCACGCCCACTGCGCGGCGATCGTCCGAGATGATCCCGGTCCTCTGGTGACGACGTCGATGGTGATCGCCGAGGCGGCCTATCTGATCGAGCGTGAGTTGGGCCCCGCCGCCGAGGCTTCGCTCTATGCGTCGATCATCACCGGCGACTTGCTGGTCGAGCCGCTCGGCCAGCGTGACTGGGTCCGCATCCATCAGCTCGTGGAGACCTATGCCGATCTCCCGCTGGGCGGAACCGACTCGAGCCTGGTGGCCATTGCTGAGCGGCTGGCGATCACCCGCGTCGCCACCCTCGACCTCGCACACTTCCGCGTCGTCCGCCCGGTTCACTGCGCCGCGTTCGACCTGATCCCCTGACTTCGGGCGCCCGGCTCATCCCTACTTCATCCCTACAACTGCACGAATCTGGTCGTGATCGGCTGGGACGGGATGTCACGAAGGCCCGGAGAAACTGCAGGTCAGCGGCACAATCTGACACTCGGCGTACGAGTCGGGCAGACCTTCGACATCTTCGAAGGCACCGAGCAGATCCAGCAGCTCGTCATCTCCCGGGCCATCACCGGCCTCCGCGTCGAGTAGTGACCAGCGCACAAATTTGAGATTTGGGAGGGGTGCGGCAGGTGCCCCACTCAGCCGGTGAAGCTGGGCGAGGCGCTGACCTGGTTGAGCTCAGCGGCCTGCGCCACGGGGGTGGAGGTGGTGGTCGTGGTCGACTCCTCCTCCTCCGTCGGTGGAGGTTCGCTGGCTGCGCACGAGTCGGTGGGTGCCGCGTCGGCGAACCGATCCGCGACCCAGGCCGTGACCTGTGGGGCTGAGGCGGTGCCGATGTCCTGGTGGCCGGCACCCTCGTATTCCGAGTACTCGGTGACCTGACCGGTGGCGCACAGCCGAGCGAACAGGTCACGGGTGCGGTCGGGCACCACGGTGCTGTCGGCGGTTCCTTGCAGAACCAGCAGCGGCGAAGGCGCCGACACGTTGCCGACGTCGTTGGCCAGCATGATCGAACGCGCCGGTTCGGTGACGCGAGGATCGTTGGTCCAGTAGTCGTCGGCGGGGATCGAGGCGAGCGCGCCGGCGATGTCGTTGAGGCACCCCGTCGACACCACACCGTCTGCTGCTGCTGCGGTGGTGGGGCTGGCGTAGTCGGTGGGGATCAGCTCGGGGTGCTCGGTCGCCGCGCCGTACAGCATCATCACCGAGATGACTCGGGTGACGATCTCGTCGACGCCACCGTAGGAGTTCTCGAACATGGCGCCCGGCGCGAAGGCGACGGTGCCGACCAGGTCGAGCTCGGGAGCCCATGATCCGGCGAGCTCGTTGGTGGAGATGGCCGCGTGACCGCCTTGCGAACCGCCGATCGCCAGCCATCGGGTGCCCGCTCCTGTCTCGCTGATGTTGCGGGCGGCGCGCACCGCGTCGATCACGCTGTGGGCCTCGCTGATGCGGGAGAGATAGGGATGGAGCTCGCCGACCGGACCGAGCCCGATGTAGTCGCTGTCCACGCCGACGGCCTGCATGCCCCACCGGGCCGCGGGTTGGTCATAGCGGCTGAGCGCGCAGTCGGTCTGCATTCCCGACGTGCCGTTGGCGGTGCTGACCACGGGCCAACCAGTCGACGGTGGCGCAGCGTCGGGATAGGTGACGATGCCGGTGACCGCCCGGTCGCGGCCGGCCGCGTCCTGCGAGTGGTACATCATCCGCAACGTGGTGTAGCCATCGGACTGGCCGATGAGGTGCAGCCGGATGATGTCGCCGGGTTGACCCGCGGGCAACGGATCGGGTGCCACGTAGAAGTCGGATTTGCTGCCCGACCACAAGTCGGGCGGCAGCGCGGCCGACGCGGCCTGCGGTGCCGTCACGAGGGCGGCGCCGAGCAGGGACAGGCAAACCGCGAGGCACAGGAACGACCGACGAGGTCTCGACATGGTCGGCGACAGTACCCCTCGGGTCGTGCCGCCGCCGTCCGCAACCGTCGACCGCTCGCACTGCGGTGGCCTCGATGGTCAACTCCCGAGTCCGTGATCTCGACGCGATACAGGCCCAGCTCCGAGCAGCGCGCGCGGCGGTCGACGACGAAGTCGAGGAGTACGGGTACGGGCGCTTCGGCTGGGTTGGCGACCCAGAGGGCAACCGGTTCGAGCTGAGGGAGCCGGAACCTCCGGGCCTCGACGCTCCCTGAGCAGCACGGGCCACCGGTCGACGCGGAGGTCAGGTGCTGGGCGTCACTCCGGTTCGTGCTCGGGACCGCGACGTGGCGGCGTGGGCCGAACGAGGGGTCGAGCCGCCGGCCGAGACCAGCTACCGCGTCGTGGACGGCCAGGTCGAGGTGCCGCCCACGGCCGCTGAGCGCTTGGGCGTGCATCCGGTCGTCAGGCTCACGGTGAACGGCGGCGAGCGCGCCGACGTGGCCGCCGGCGAGCCGGTCGAGCTCGTCGGCCAGGTGGAGGTCCCGCCCGGCGCCGGCGTGGTGGTGTGCGCCGAATGGGACTACGACGGCTCGGGTACCTATCCGGACGTCGACGAGGTCGCGGCACCGGCGACCCGCCATTCGGTGACCCGAACGCACGCCTTCGGCCAGTCCGGCACCTACTTCGTGACGTTGCGCGGCGACGTCGCAGCGCGCCGACACCGTCGGGTCTCCCTACGGCAAGGCGATCAACCTGGCGCGAGTCCGCATCGTGGTGAACTGACGGCAACGGCCCGACCGCTTGGCGGGTCGCGGGCCGGCGGGCCTAGAAGACGCCGATGCCGGCGGCCTCGTTGCGCTTCTTCCACTCGTCCGTGGGCATGCGGGTGACGTCGACGTCGGTGGCCTGGGCGCCGCAGCGCACCGACGGTGGCGTCCTCCTTCGGCGTGTGCGCGAAGGGGTCCCAGTCGAAGAACCGGCAGGCGTTCTCCCAGGTGATCTTGTGGATCTCCTCGTCGGTGCAGCCCGCGTCCTGGAGCTCCTTCCAGGCGAACTCCGGGGACTCGGGCCACGTCGTGTCGGTGTGGGGGTAGTCGCACTCCCAGGCGATGATGTCCATGCCGATCCGGTCACGCAGCAGCAGGCCGGACGGGTCGGTGATGTAGCAGGCGAGGATGTGCTCGCGGAACACCTCGGAGGGCAGCTTGCCGCCGAAGTCGTCGCCGCCGTGCGAGCCAGGCCTGGTTCTCGAAGTGGCGGTCGATCCGGTCGAAGTAGAACGGGATCCAGCCGATGCCGCCCTCGGACAGCGCGACCTGCAGGTCGGGGAACTGGCGCAGGGTCGGGCCGAACAGCAGGTCCTGGGCGGTGATCGCGCTGATCTGGCAGGCGAGCACCATGAGGTGGTCGATCGGCGCCTCCGGCGGCCGGTTGATCACCTCGAAGCCGGCGCCGATGTGGAGCGACAGCACCATGTTCTCGTCGACGAGCGCCTTCATCATCGGGTCCCAGTAGCCCGACAGGAAGCTCGGGAATCCCTGGACGTGCGGCGTCTCGAGGAAGCTGATCGATCGGCAGCCCTTCTTGCCGATCCGGTGGATCTCCTCGACCGCCAGGTCGACGTCCCACATCGGGACGATGCCCAGCGGGATGAACCGGCCCGGGTACGCCGCGCACCACTCGTCGATCGCCCAGTCGTTGTAGGCCCGGAGCATGACGAGGGCGAGCTCCTTGTCGTCGGCCTCGGTGAAGGTCCGGGCGTTCCAACCCGCCATCGTCGGGAAGTTCATCGACGCCAGCACGCCGTTGGCGTTCATGTCGCGCACCCGCTCGTGCACGTCGAAGCAGCCCGGGCGCAGCTCGGAGTACGAGCCCGGGTTGAAGCCCCACTGCTCCTGCGGCCAGCCGACCGTGGCGGCCATGCCGAACGGGGTCGAGGTCGCCTCGCCCTGGAAGACCCACTCGTCGACGCCCTTGTCGTTGCGCACGACCTTGGGCACCTCGTCCTGCCACTTGGCCGGGACGTGGTTCTTCTACATGTCCGGCGGCTCGATCATGTGGTCGTCGATGCTGACCAGGATCATGTCGTCCATCTGCATGTCGGGTGCTCCTCGGTCGATCGGCCCAGCGGACCGGCCGATCGACGGGTGATGAATGGTCGTGACCGGAGCGGGACCGAGTCCTGCCGAACTGCTCGTGCTCCGGATGTCGGTTCGATCGTAGGCGGACCGGTGGCCACCGCCATTCCCGAAGGTGAGACACCTGTCAGATCCGCCCGAAGATCCGGTTCGGGTCGGGGTCAGCTGGTCGGGTCGGGGTCGAGTTCGGACACGAACGTCGAGCACCGACGGAGCGAGCTCTGCGAGGCTGTCGCCGTGGACGCGAGGGAGGGGGTTCGCCAGGCGCTGGCCCGGCTCGACGACGTCGGGCACCTCGGGGCCGTGGTCTACCGCGACGACCGGAGCGCGCTGGCTGCTGCCGTTGCGCTCGACGGGACCAGGCAAGACGTCTCCTGGGCCGGGCGCACGGTCACCGTCAAGGACTGGATCGACGTCGCCGGTCTGGTCTGCGAGGGCGAGAACCCGGAGCGCACCGGGCGTCGTCCGGAGCGCGATGCGACCGCGGTGGCCCGCCTGCGAGCTGCGGGAGCCATCGTGATCGCCAAGACCCAACCGGGCGCGGATCATCCGATCCACGGGCGATGCTCGCACCCGCTCGACGGCCGACGCAGCCCGGGAGCGAGCTCGAGCGGAGAGGCCGCGCTGATCGGCTGCGGCGCCTCGACGCTCGGCCTCGGCAGCGATTCCGGCGGGAGCATCCGGCTGCCGGCGGCCTGGTGCGGGGTGTTCGGCCTCAAGCCGTCGAACGGGCTGGTGCCCACCACGGGGCACTTCCCCCGGGTCGGAGGCCGTCACGACGGACGCACGGTCATCGGCCCGCTGGCCCGGTCCGCCGCGGATCTCGCCGCGACCGTCCGCGTGATCGCAGGCCCCGACGGCGTCGACCCGGACTGCGTCCCCGTGCCGGTCGGAGATCCCGGGTCGGTGTCCGTCGAGGGGTTGCGGGTCGCGGTCGTCGACGCGGGTGAGGCGTGGCGGCCGGCGGCGACCACGATCGACGCAGTGCAGCGTGCCGCTGCCGCGCTGGAAGGTTCCGGAGCGGTCGTGCTCGACGAGCCGGCACCCGTCGACCTCGACGAGTCGCTCGACATCACGAATCGCTACTGGATGCGGTGGTCGCTCAGCGGCGCCGATGCCGACCGCCAGCTCCGTGACTGGGACCGCTTCAGCGGCCGGTGCGCCCGGGCGGCCGCGGCGTTCGACGTGGTGCTCGGCCCGACCGTCTCCGACGTGGCGCCGTTGGCCCGAGCCATCACCGGCGAGGACTACGTCTTCACCCTGCCGTGGAGCCTCGCCGGCTGGCCGGCGGTCAGTATCCCCGCGGGCACCGACGAGACCACCGGGATGCCGTTGGCCGTGCAGGTGGCGGCCCCCCGGTGGGACGACCACGTGGTGCTGGCCATCGCCGCGCTCCTCGAAGCCGAGCTCGGCGGATGTCAGCCACTCACGTGAAGGAGGCGGACCCACCGAGGCCGAGCACGTCGCCGCCGGGCGGATGATATCGATCGACAGTTGCCCGATGCCCGCTGGGGCTCCTGCTCAGGCGGCCCGGCGGTAGGTGCGGATCGCGAACGGGGCGAAGACCACCACGATCCCGATGCTCCAGGCCAGGCTCTGCAGCACGTACTCGGTGGTCGGCCCACCCAGCATCAGAGCGCGGGTGGCGTTGACGGCGGCGGTGACGGGCTGGTGGTTGGCGAAGACCTGGAGCCAACCGGGCATGCTCGAGGTCGACACGAACGCCGACGAGGCGAACACGAGCGGAGCAAGGATCGGGAACGACATGGCCTGGGCCGTCTCGGGATCGGGTGCCTTGAGGCCGACGATGGCGAAGATCCACGTCATCGAGAAGGCGAAGAGCAGGAGGATCCCGATGCCGGCGAGCAGCCCGAGGAAGCTGGTGTGGACCCGGAAGCCGACCGAGTAGCCGACGACCAGCATCAGGAGCACCACGAAGACGTTGCGCACGAGATCGGCGACCGTGCGCCCGGCCAGCACCGCCGAGCGGGCCATCGGCAGCGACCGGAAGCGCTCGATGAGACCCTTCTGGAGGTCGTCGGACAGCCCGATGCCGGTGTTGATGGCGCCGAACACGACGGTCTGGCAGAAGATGCCGGGCATCAGGTAGTCGACGTAGTTGACCCCTGGGATGTGGATGGCGCCACCGAAGACATACGTGAACAGCAGCACGAAGATCACCGGCTGGATCGTCGAGAAGACGATCAGCTGGGGCTGGCGGCTCAGCGAGACGAGGTTGCGGCGGGCGATGGCCAACGTGTCGTGGACCGCCCAACCGATCGGCGCCCTCGACGCGGCGTGGGGTGCTCCCGTGGGGAGTTGGGCGGAGACCTGAGCGGCAGTCATGCGGCACCTTCCTCGGAGCGCTGGTCCGGGATCGTCGTGGCATCGGGCCCGGGTTGGTCGGTCTGTCCATCGCTCTGGTCGGTCCTGTGGCCGGTGAGTTTGAGGAACACGTCGTCGAGCGTGGGCTCGCGGACCGTGAAGGCCTCGGGCACGAGCTCGGCCTCCTCGAGGATGCGGGCCACGTCGAGCACGCCCCGGGCCCCCTCGCCGATGTTGACCCTCAGCGTGCGACCGTCGTAGTCGGCCTCGACCGTGCCGACCGGTTCGAGCCGGCCACGGATCTGGGTGGCGGCTTCGGGGTCGGCCATGGTGATCTCGACGATGGTGGCGCCCATCGTGGCCTTGAGCTCGGCCGACGTGCCCTCGGCGATCTTCTTGCCGCCGTCGATGACCGCGATCAGGTCGGCGAGGCGATCGGCCTCCTCCAGGTACTGGGTGGTGAGCAACACGGTGGTGCCGTCGGCCACGAGATCCTGGATCACCCCCCAGAGGTCGTTGCGACTGGCGGGGTCGAGTCCGGTCGTCGGCTCGTCGAGGAACAGCACCGGCGGACGGTGAACGAGGGCGGCGCCGAGGTCGAGGCGTCGCCGCATGCCGCCGGAGTAGGTCCGGGCCGGACGGTCGGCAGCGTGGGTCAGCCCGAACTGCTCGAGCAGCTCGTCGGCCCTGGGCACGTAGACCGACTTCGGGAGGTGGGTCAGCTGCCCGATCAGTCGCAGGTTCTCGCGGCCGGTCAGGTTCTCGTCGACCGCCGCGTACTGGCCGGCCAGCCCGATGCGCTCACGGACGGCCTGCGGGTCGCGGGCCACGTCGATGCCGAGCACGGTGGCCTGCCCGGCATCCGAGCTGAGGATCGTGGTCAGGATCCGCACGGCGGTGGTCTTCCCGGCGCCGTTCGGTCCGAGCAGCCCGAAGACCGTTCCCCGCTCGACCTCGAGATCGATCCCCTCGAGTGCGACCACGTCGCCGAAGTGCTTGACCAGGCCCTCGACGCGGATCACCGGGTCGGAGGCGGAGGACATCGGGTTCGTCATCCGACAAGCATGCCGGAAGAGGATCGCGAACGGGACCTGTGGTCGGGATACCTGGATCCGCCGCGCCGTCGACCCTGCGGAGGCTGGCGTATGACCGTGGTGCCGATCGGTGTCTGCGGGAAGAGACCAGACCGCCACCGTCGGGTCGGGCGTCGGTGAGCTCGCCGCCGTCGACGACGAACAGGGCCTCACGGCGTTGCGCGGCTCGCCCCCCACTCGTCCCAATAGGTGATGTGCTCGATGGGCGGGCGGATCGCCGGCTTGAAGTCGTCGCCGATCGTGTACGCCACCGGGAACAGCGCGACCTGTGTGACCCCGTCGGGGATGCCGAGCAGCTCCGCCGCATCCCGCTCGCGGGCCAGGTGCAGCGTCGTCCAGGTGGCGCCGAGGCCACGGGCCCTGAGCGCGAGCAGGAAGCTCCACGCCGCCGGGAGGATCGAGCCGTACGCCGTCGCCGTGATCAGCGTCGGTGCGTCGTCGACGCGGCGCTCGATGCACGGGATGACCATCACCGGAGCTCGGTGCAGCACCTCGGCCAGCTCACGGGCTCCCTGGTAGACCCGGCGGGTCTGGGGATCGTCCTCGGTGGTCGCTGCGTGCTCGAGGTAGGCCAGCCCGCTCTCCCGGTAGAGCCGGGCGAGCTCGGCCTTCTTGTCAGGATCGGTGACGACCACCCAACGCCAACCCTGTGCGTTGCTGCCCGTCGGCGCCTGCACCGCCAATCGGAGGCACTCCAGGATGATCTCCGGCTCGACCGGGCGATCGAAGTCGAGTCGTCGCCGCACTGCACGCGTGGTGCTGAGGAGGCGATCCGTCTCGGCGAGGTCGAACATGAGGGCTCCGTCTCGAGGTGCCGGCGTCGGCCCCATCAGCGGGGAGCCACCCTATCTGACACATACGTCAGGTGCGGGTCGACGCCCGGGTGGTCGGCCGCCCTAGTGTGACGCACACGTCAGATAGGGGGACGATCGTGTTCGACGTGAAGGGGAAGCGCATCCTGGTGACCGGCGTCGTCGTCGGGGCTGGGAGCCGCGATGGCGGAAGGCCTGGCCGAGCGGGGCGCCACCGTCGGGCTGTGCGCCCGGCGGGCGCGATCGGCTGGCCGAGGTGCTGGACGGTGGTGCAGCGGCACGCACCCGAGAGCCGGTCGTGGACCGTCGACCTGGCCGACATCGACGGCATCGACGCGCTTCGCCGCGCGAGGTGCGTCGACGAGCTCGGCGGCCTGGACGTGCTGATCAACAACGCCGGCATCCCGAAGCGTCGCTGGGCGTGGGAGCACCGACCCGACGAGATCGCCGACGTGCTGCGCATCAACGTCGAGTCGCCGATCCGGCTGACCCTTGCGCTGCTCGACGCGCTGGGCGCCGCCGCCGGGCAGGTCGTGTTCGTCGGGTCGGTGGCGGCCCGCCTGTCGCCGCCGTCCGAGTCGGTCTACGCCGCGTCGAAGGCGGCCATCACCGCGTTCGCCGAGGGCCTGCTCGGTCGACCTGCGGGTGGCCGGCAGCCCGGTCGGCGTCCACGTCGTGCAGCCCGGCGTGCTCGACACCGAGCTGTTCTCGCTGCCCGACAACGACGGCTCGCTCGCCGACATCGAGGCGCTGCCGCCGTCGGCCATCGTCGAGCCGCTGCTCGACGCGCTCGACTCCGAGCGCCTGGAGACGTTCGTGCCCGGACTGGTTCGCCGAGCTGCCCGCCGGTGAAGACGGGCGACCTCGACGGGTTCCTGGCCGGCAGCGTGCAGTACACCCGTCAACGGCTCGAGGCCCAGGGTCTCGACCTCCCCGATCCGGTCCGAGGTCGTGGCTCCGTGACCGAGCGTGCAGCGCCATCCGCTCGATCCTGCTGCACCGCCGACGAGGTGACCGCAGCCCGCGCGGTGCTGGTCGCCGCGGGCGAGCTGCCCGACGGCGCCGCGGTCGTGCACATCGTGCTGGACGAGCCGGACAAGGCATCGGCTGGCGGCGTGGGTCGCCGGGCGATCCGGTCGACCGTCGGGTCCGGGCCCTGGTCGTGCCCGGCCCGGAGCTGACGATGGTCGAGCTGCGTCGTGTCGGTGACGCGAGCGGCGTCGTCGTCGACCGCACCGTGATCGAGGGGATGCGCCCGGCGCTGCTGTTCGGCGAGTCGTTCGGCGCGGTCCTGGCCTGCATCGGCAACCCCGACTACGTCGCCGCGCTGGCCCGGCGCGGCATCACCGACCTCGAGCGGCGTGCAGATCGACCCGTGGCCGGCCGGCGTGTTCGGCTACGCGGCCGAGGAGGGCCGGCGCATCGCCCGGTGCATCTCGTTCCTGCGCGAGGCCCCCGAGCGACAACGGCTACGCCCGCCCGATCGAGGGGCTGATCGTCCACGTCGACCTCGGTCGGGGCGAGGTGATCGAGGTCATCGACCACGCGCAGCGGGACGGCGTCGACCCGGTGGCCGTGCCGACGGCGGGCGCCCGCTACGGCGCCGGCGACGTCGGGCCGCTCCGCACCGACCTGCGGCCCGATCGAGATCACCCAGCCCGAGGGCCGAGCTTCACCGTCGACGGCAACCTCGTGCGCTGGCAGAAGTGGTCGCTGCGCCTGGGCTGGGATCCCTACGAGGGGCTCGTGCTGCACCAGGTCGGCTACGACGACGGCGGACGGACCCGGTCGATCCTCCACCGGGCGTCGATCAGCGAGATGGTCGTGCCCTACGGCGACCCCGGCGAGGTGCAGGGCTGGAAGAACGCGTTCGACGCCGGCGAGTGGGGCCTCGGCCGCATGACCCAGTCGCTGACCCTGGGCTGCGACTGCCTCGGCGAGATCCACTACGTCGACGTCACCATGGCCGACGAGCAGGGCAAGCCGTGGGTCGTGCCCAACGCCATCTGCATGCACGAGGAGGACTCCGGCATCGGCTGGAAGCACGTCGACCTGCTCACCGGCCGCCACGAGGTGCGGCGCAGCCGCCGGCTCGTGATCAGCCACATCGCCACCGTCGGCAACTACGAGTACGGCTTCTTCTGGTACCTGTACCTCGACGGCAACATCCAGCTCGAGGTGAAGCTCACCGGGATCATGTCGTCCCAGGGCGTCGCTCCGGGCGCAGGCCACGCCCGTACGCCACCACGGTCGCCGCCGGGCGTGGCCGCGCCGGTGCACCAGCACCTGTTCTGCGCCCGCCTCGACCTCGACGTCGACGGCCACCGAGAACCGCGTCGAGGAGGTCGAGGCCGAGGTCCTGCCGCTGGACGCGGACAACCCGTGGGCCAACGGCTTCCGCGAGCCGGCTCGACCGTTGCTGGCGACGCGAGTCGGAGGCCCAGCGCGAGACGTCGGCCGCCACCAGCCGGCGGTGGCGGGTGACCAACCCGAGCGTGCGCAACGGCCTCGGTGGGCCGGTCGGGCTACAAGCTGGTGCCCGACGATGTCGACGCCGACGCTGCTGGCCCGACCCGAGTCGTCGGTCGCCCAGCGGGCCGGCTTCGCCCGCCACAACCTGTGGGTCACGCCGTACGCCGCCGACGAGCGGCGGGCCGCCGGCGACTTCCCCAACCAGCACGCCGGCGGCGCCGGGCTGCCCGAGTGGACCGCCGCCGACCGGCGACCTGGTCGATGCCGACGTCGTGCTCTGGTACACGTTCGGCGTCACCCACCTGCCCCGCCCCGAGGACTGGCCGGTCATGCCGGTCGAGTACACCGGCTTCCTGCTCACGCCCGTTCGGCTTCTTCGACCGCAACCCCGCCCTCGACGTCCCGCCGTCGACTGCCGACCACTGCGCCCACGAAGGGTGAGGATCGTCTCGAACCCTTGCCAGCACTGAGGTCCCGAGGCCGATCTTCGATTTCCGGACCACTCGGCGCGGTTTCTGGGTAGCTTCGTCGGGAAGGAGGTCAGACATGGCCGCACCTGAACGAGCCGAGCCCGGTTCGCCCGCTGGTACCGCCCCGCCGGATGACCTGCCCATCGACCGACCGGTCGAGATGGTCGTGGACCTCCGCAGCGGCGAGGCCGTGATCGACCTCCGGGCCGACCGGACCGGCCCGATCGTCGGTCGGTCGCCCTCGGCGGTGGCCTACGAGCGCCGCGACGCCACCCAGCGGGCACGGTTCGTTGCCGTCGTCGTCATCGCGGTCCTGAACGTGCTCGACCTCGTCACGACCTACGCCGCCATCGCGGCCGGCGCGCACGAGGGCAACCCGCTGGTGTCGTGGGCGATCTCGAGTCCCCTCGTCGCAGTCGCCAAGGTGCTGGTGTGCGGCACGCTCATCCTCGGTGCCCTGATCGCCAGTCGGACTCGTCGCGTGGTGTCCCTCCCGGCGCTGTGCGCGGCCTGGGCCGTGGTCGGCATCTACTCGCTCGTGGTGCTGCTCAACGGGCTGAACCTGCTGTCTCGCGTCTGAGCCCGACCGACGTCGATGGACCGGAGGTCGTCGTTCCTGTCACGGCACGCGTCCGAACATCGACGGCTCCGGCGACAGGAAGCACCCCGGTCACGGGTGGGGGATGGTCGGGGGCAGGGGATCGCCGAGGAGGAGGCGGGTGGTCCGGGCGGCCATGGCCATGATGGTCAGGGTCGGGTTGTAGCCGGCGGAGGTGGGGAAGACCGACGAGTCGACGACGAGCACGTTGTCGAGGTCCCAGAGTCGACCGCCGGGGTCGACCACCGACGTGGCGCGGTCGGCGCCCATCCGGGTCGTGCCCATGATGTGGTAGCTCGCCGGTGCCAGGCCGAGCGGGGACACGTCGCCCTCGCCGTGGATCGGGGGCGAGGTCGTGGTGATGGTCCACTCGGCGCCGGCGTCGCGCAGGACGTCCTCGAGGATCGGACCGACGTGGGCGGACGTGGCCAGCTCGTGGCGGTGCGGGGCGTAGGTGACCCGACCGGCCGGGAACCCGAAGGCGTCGCGGACGGTCGGGTCGAGGTCGATGCGGTTGGTGGGCTGGGCCAGGTCCTCGCCCTGCATCGTGAAGACCCAGAGCCGGTCGTTGAGCGACGAGTCCCGCATGGCCGCTCCGTGGTGGGCGCCGGGCCCGTAGATCTGCGCCTCGCGCACCGGTTGGGCAGCGCCGCCGTGCTCGACCAGCCCGCCCGCGGATCCAGGGCAGGCCGGCGTCACGGGCCGCGGCGGCGGTGGCCGCGTCGCCGACGATGTGGTCGTCGTGCGCGCCGGTCACGCACCGACCCTTCATCGACTCCAGGCGTTGCGGGAAGGCCCCGACCGTGAGCGTCTGGAAGTGGTACATGAGGTTCCGGCCGACCAGGCCCGAAGAGTTGCCGAGCTGCTGGCGCAGCAGCAGTCGAGGGCGTCTCGAAGGCGCCGGCGGCCAGCACCACGTGCGCCGCCCGGACCTCGTGCTCGAACCGCTCGGCATCGAGGTAGCGCACGCCGGTGGCCTGCCGACCGTCGGCCGAGGTGGTGATCCCCACGACGTAGCTCTCGGGCCGGACGTCGCACCGGCCGGTCCGCAGGGCACGGCGGAGGAGCGCCACCGGATCGCCCTTGGCCTCGATCGGGCAGCCGAAGCCGCCGCAGAACCCGCAGTTGTTGCAGGCCGGTCGCCCGTCGTAGGGCACGGAGTTCACGCCGCTCGGGCAGCGATACGGATGCAGCCCGGCCCGCTCGGCCGCGGCCATCGACAGGATGGCGCCCTGCATGTCCGGCCCCGGCGGCATGGGGAACGGACCCGAGCGCCAGGCGGCGAACGGGTTCGTCTCCTCGCCGGCCACGCCGACCAGCCGCTCGGCCTCGGCGTAGTACGGCTCGAGCTCGTCGTAGGTGAGCGGCCAGTCGACGACGTCGGCGCCCTCGATCGGACCGAGGGTCGAGCGCAGGCGGAAGTCGTCCTCCCGGAAGCGGGGCAGCTTGCCGTCGGCGTGGAAGCCTCCCCCGCCGACCGTCGACGGCAGCGAGTTCACGTGCCCGGCGAAGAGGTGGTCGCCGTCGGCCTCGGTCGCGGCGGAACGTCCGGGGCTCGACGAGCGGGTCCGGCCCGAGCAGGTGGCGGTGCAGCGACTTGAGCTCGTCGTTGGCCGAGTGGCCGAGCGGGCCGAACGGGGCATCGCAGCTCGATCAGGTGGTTCGCCCCCTTCTCGAGCACGACGACGGTCCACCCGTGCGCGGTGAGCAGGTCGGCGACGGTCGAACCCGACGGCCCGGAGCCGACGATCACGGCATCGCAGTCGAGCCCGGAGACGGGGCTGGTCATCGACTGGCTCAGCGACTCGCCCCGCGACTCGTCGTTCGAGCGACTCATCGGCCTTCGACCTCGGCGTCGGTCCAGCCCCGGGGCTGCACGTCGCCGGCGAACCCGATGGCGGCCCAACCGGCGCCGTCGCGGTTGCCGCCGTAGACCGGGTCGCCGTAGAGCGACTCGCACGCGTGGACGAAGGCCAGCTCCCGGAACGCCGCGTCGGTCGCCTCGAGCCGCGCCGCCTGCTCGTCGTCCGCGGCCTCGGCGAAGTCGTCGCCCAGGATCGCGAGCGCAGCCCGGTAGATCTCCTGCCAACCCGTGACCGGCCCGTTGAACTCACGCTCGGGCCGACCCTGCGACCCCTCGATGCGGATGCGCCAGGCCAGCTCCTCGAGCGCCCCGAGCCGGATCCACCGCTCGAAACCGGGCTCTCCGCCGTGGCGCCCCGAGAACGGTCCGCCGGCCCAGATGCGGGGGGGATCGAAGGTGAACGCGCCGAGCAGCTGGTCGACGTAGTCGGCACCTCCGGACTCGCCGGCACCCGGGCTGACGCCGTCCGCCGGGATGAGCACGTCGAGCAGCGCGGTCACGGTCCGGTGCTCGGCGGCGGTGAGCCACACGGGCTCGGCCATGGATCTCCCCCTTGCGTCGAACGCTGGCCGCACGGCCGGCGTCGATGTCGGGCCACGCTACCGGATCCACCTGACATGAGTGTCAGTTCAGACCTAGGCTCGCCGGGAGATCGAGGCTCGGGGGGCCTGTCATGCGTGAGCACCGCTACTCGTTCGAGATGCCGCACGCGGCGGCCCGCATCTGGGCCCTGTTCCAGGACTACGACCGGTGGCCCGACTACGCGCCGATGGTCGAGCGCGTCGACGTGCTGTGGCCGGGCGACGCCGACCACAACGGTCGGCTCCGACGGGTGATCTACCAGATGCCCTTCGGTCGCAAGGGCTCGGCGCTCGAGCTGGTGAGCGACGTCGAGCCCGAGCACGGCTACACGTACACGATGATCTCGTCGAAGCCCGGCAACGACCAGATCGGCCACATCCGCCTCGAGCCGCTGGGCCCGAACCGCACCCGCTTCGAGTTCGACGAGCGCTACAACCTGGAGTCGGCCCCGTTCAAGTGGTTCGAGGGGCAGATCTACGGCTTCATCAACAAGAAGAACGAGGAGAGCATGCGGCGGGCCTCGGCCTGGCTCACCGAGCACCCCGAGTACCGCCCCGACCTCGTCGACTCGGTCGACGAGCCCACCTGACGCGAGCCCGGAGCCCGCACCCCCGGGTTCTTCGTGACGTTCGCGCCGGCTGGCGTGCAGAACCCCACGAGGGACGGCGAGGGGATGGTCAGTCGGCGGGCGCCCAGGTCTCCGAGCGGACGTAGTTGTAGACGCCGGTGAAGTCCCGGATGGTCTTGTGGGGCAGCCCGACGATGCCGCCGAGCTGCTGGGCGCCCCACATGATCTTGGCGTTGTGCTCGACGACCAGCGCCGAGTGCAGCGCATCGTCGACCGACTTGCCGATGGTGACGAGTCCGTGGTTCGCCATCAGCACGGCTGACCGGTCGTGCAGGTGCTTCGCCACCTCGATCGGGAGGGCATCGCTGCCCGACGGCTGGTACTCGCCGACCGGCACGTCGCCGCCGATGTAGACGACGAACTCGTCGATGGCGGCCGGGATCGGGCGGTGCGCCACCGCGTACATCGACGCGTGGACCGCGTGGCAGTGCACGACGCCACCGACCTCGGGATAGGCCGCGAACGCCGCGAGGTGCACGCCCTTCTCCGACGTCGCCGATCGGGTGCCGGCCACGACGTTGCCGTCCAGGTCGACGACGACGAGATCGTCGAGCGTCATCTCCTCGTAGCCGAGCGACGACGGGGTCACGACAACGGTGCCGTCGTCGACCCGGCCCGACACGTTGCCGGCCGTGCCCTCGACCAGCCCGCGGGCGTACATCGCCTTGGCCGCGGCCAGCACGGCCACCCGCACCTCGTCGAGCGGAGCGCCGTTGGGACGGGTCATGGCAGTACCTCGGGGTTGACGCAGTGGAGAGGACGTTCGCCGGCCAGCACCCGGCCGATGTCCTCGGCGATCATCGTGGTGTGGTTGACCTCGGTGTCGTAGGTGGCGCCACCGATGTGAGGGGTGAGCACGACCTGGTCCATCTCGAGGAGTGGATGGCCCTTCGGGAGCTGCTCGCCGTCGAAGTGGTCGAGCCCGGCGGCCGAGAGGTGGCCCGATCGCAGCGACTCGGTCAGGGCGTCGAGGTCGTGCAGGCCGGCCCGGGCCGAGTTGAGGTAGACGGCACCCGGTTGCATGGCGGCGAAGCACGCGGCGCTCATCAGCCCGAGGGTCTCGGGGGTCGGTGCCGCGTGCATCGACACCACGTCGGCCTCGGCGAGCATGGCCTCGAGCGAGGTGTGGGTGGCATCGGCCGCGTAGGGGTCGTAGGAGATGACCGTCATGCCGAGCCCTTCGAGCCGCCACTTGACCGCACGTCCGACCGCGCCGAGCCCGATCAGGCCGGCGGTGCGCCCGGCCACCTGCCAGGCCCGGAAGCGCTGGTAGGGGATGGAACCGCCGCGGTAGAGGTCTCCGGCCCGCACCTCCCGATCGCCGACCACGACGTGGCGGGTGGTGGCCATGAGCAGCGCGACGGTCATCTCGGCCACGCCGTCGGCGTTGCGGCCGGGAGTGCGCAGCACGGGGATGCCCTTGGCGGTGGCGGCGGCGACGTCGACGTTGGTGGGGTCGCCACGGGTCGAGCCGATGACCCGCAGCGGACGGTCGAGCACCTCGCCCCGCACGAAGTCGGCCTCGCACACCAGGACGGTTGCGCCGATCTCGTCGACGCTGCTCGGCCAGCTGCGGCCCGTCCCAGATGCGCAACGGGTGCTGGTCGAGCCAGGGGTCGTAGTGCACGTCGCACAGCTCACGCAGCCGGTCGAGCCCCGGCCCGCGACACGACGCGGTGACGAGCGCGACCGGTCGACCGTCCCCGCCTGCAACTGACATGCCGGGAACCTCGGCCGTGCCGCTCACATGTAGAAGGCGGGGCTGGTCGCACCGTCGGGGATGCGATCGAGGGGCACCGCGATCTCGGCGGCCGTCGGGCCCACCTCGAGCGCACGCGGGATGAGCCGGTCGAGCTCGAAGCCGTAGACGTCGCACGCGGTGGTGGTGAGCACCTGGTCGAGGTCGTCCGTGCTCCAGTCGTGGAACGAGCGGCGCAGGTGCTCGCGGCTGTAGGGCGAGACGCCCTCGTGGTGGGGGTAGTCGCTGCCCCACATGACCTTGTGCAGGCCGATCTTGCGCATGGCCCCAGTGTCGCGGAGCTGAGGGAAGCTGGCGCCGATCCACACGTTGCGCTCGAAGTACTCGCTCGGCTTCAGGGGCAGCGCGCCGGCCTCGAGCTTGAGCTCGCCGGTGCGCCCGAACGAGGCCGCCATGTGCAGCCCGTCCATCTGGGCGAGCGTGGACGGCACCCAGGCGCAGCCCTGCTCGGACAGCACGAACTTCAACCGCGGGAAGCGCTCGAACACGCCGCCGAGCGTCATGTGCCAGAGCGGTCGGTGCGCCATCCACGGCGTCTCGAGGGCCCAGACCAGCGTCGACGCAGCATGGTCGCCGTAGTCGGGGTGTCCGCTGCCGGAGTGCGAGTTCACCACCAGCCCGTGCTCCTCGCAGACGGCCCAGAGGGGGTCGTAGATCTCCGAGTAGAGCGGCTCGATGTCGCAGTCGTCGGGCACGGCGGGGATGAGGACGCCGCCCTTGAGCCCGCTCTGGGCGATCCACCGTGCCTCTTCGACCGCGGCGTCGACGTCGTTGAGGAACACCTGCGCGATGCCGGCCCGCCGGTAGGACTCGTCGCGGCACCAGTCGGCCAGCCAGCGGTTGTGGGCCCGCAGGCCGGCCCATCGCCGCTCGAGGTCCTCGGCGGTGGGTGGCCGGGCGACGAGCGCGCCGGTCGGGAAGAACGGGGGCACGGTGTTGGGGAAGATGACCTCGGCGACCTGGCCGTCCTTCTCCAGCTCGGCGATGCGCTGGTCGCTGTCCCAGTTGCGCTCGCGGCCCTTGCTCTGCAGGTCGCGGAACGGGTTGCGATAGGCGCCCCGCCACTCGGCGAACTGGTCCTGGTACTCGTCCTCGAGATACTGGCCGTAGGTGTCCATCGACCCCCCGGCATGGCAATCGGCCGAGATCACCACGAAGCGCTCGTCGGCTCCGACGGTCATGGTGTCGCCCCCCATCTCCCCTGTGCGTGCGGTGCGCTGCGGTTGCTGCACCCCGACGGTGACATTAGCGTCAGATTCGTCGGCCGGTCGTCGGACTGCCGGTCCGGGGGGAGGTCTGCGTGAGCGACGACGTGCTGGACATCTGGGTGAACCTGGTGACGACCCAGGGGGCCGCCCAGTTCGTGGGGCAGGAGCAGTACGCCAACATCCCGGGCTACCTCGGCGGTGAGGGCGAGAAGGGGGTGGGCGTCGCCGACCTGCTCGGCCGCATGGACGAGCTCGGCGTGGCCACGGGCATCCTGACCCCTGGCCTCACCAGGGGAGGGGTGGCCGACGCGCTGGAGGTCGCCGATGCCCATCCGGGACGGTTCCTCGTGGCCGCCGCGCTCACCGAACCGGGTAAGCCGACCCGCAACGCGCTGCGCATCCGGGAGCTGGCCGAGCACCCCCGCTTCTCGATGGTGCGCGTCGCGCCGCTGTTCACGCAGGTGGCCATCGACGACCCGAAGCACTACCCGATCTACCAGGTGTGCGAGGAGCTGGGCATCCCGGTCGGCATCAACGTCGGCGTGCCCGGTCCCCGAGTCCGCTCACGGGTGCAGCACCCCGAGCTGCTCGAGGACGTGCTCATCGACTTCCCCGAGCTCACCGTCATCGGCGCGCACGGAGGCCACCCCTACGAGGAGCTGCTCATCAACTACATGCGCAAGTGGGACCGCCTCTACCTGTCCTGCACGGCGTTCGCACCTCGTTACCTCGACCCGTCGCTGCTGCGGTTCATGGCCTCATCGACTGGTCGCGGTCGGGTGCATCTGGGGCAGCGACGACCCCTGGTTCCCGATGCAGCGTTCACTCACCGAGGCCCGTGCCCTCGACCTCGACGACGAGGCCATGGCCCTCTTCCTCGGCGGTACCGCCCGCCGCCTCCTCGACCGCACCACCGCGAGCTGACCCCGCGACCCTTCCGAACTTGCGTAGACAATCCGCGCTCCCGGGATGGTTTCCACGCAAGAACGATCCTGGGGGTGGGTCAGCGGAAGTCGAAGGCGACCTTGATGGCGCCGGTGTCGGCCTGGTCGACGATGGTGGTGAAGGCGTCGCGCCACTCGGCCAGGCGGAACCGGTGGGTGAGCATGCCGGTCAGGTCGATGCGGCCGTCGAGCAGCAGCTCGAAGAAGTGCTCGAAGGCGTGCTGCTTGCGACCCTCGAACGTCTCGTCGCCGAACGCGTTCGAGCCGATCAGGCGCAGCTCCTTGAAGTACCAGGGCGTCCACTCGAACCGGGCCGGCGAGCTCACGCCGAGCTGCACGAACGTGCCCTGCTCGCGCAGGATGCGCAGGCTGAGCTCGATCGTCGACGGGCGCGCCGACGGTGTCGTAGACCACGTCGACCTGGCCCGGCCACGCCACCGGCAGCCCGTTCCACGGGTGTGCGCAGCGTCGCTCCCGACCACGCGGCCAGCGCCTCGATGAGCTCCTCGGGCGGCCCGGGCGGCGAACACCGTGGCGCCGAGCGAGCGGGCCTCGGCGGCCTGGGCGTCGAAGCGGGCGATGGTGGCGACCTCGACGGTCGGGTAGAGCTGGCGGAGGATGGCGGTGGCGGTGGTGCCGAGCGCGCCGGCGCCGTAGACGACGACCTTCGAGCCCGGCGCCGGCGGGTTCCGGGTGATGGCGTGGAACGACACCGACCACGGATCGGCCAGCACCGCCACCTCGTCGGCGATGGCGTCGGGCACGGCGAAGGCCATGCTCTGGTGCGCGGGCAGCCGCTCGGCGAAGCCGCCGGTGGCCTCGACCGCGTTGCCGGTGTGGATGCCGGGCGAGAGCCGACCCTCGTGGAAGTTCGCGCAGATCGAGTAGTCGCCCCGCTCGCACGCCGGGCACAGGGGCGTGACGCCGCGCGGCCGGCAGCCGAGGTTGGGGTAGAGCACGACGCGCTGGCCGACGTCGAGGTCGCGCACCGCCGGGCCGGCGGTGTCGACGACGCCGACCACCTCGTGCCCGAGCACCTGGGGGAAGGAGATGAACGCGGTCATGGGGTTGTCGTCGGCGTCGCCGAAGTCCATGAGCACCTGCTTGGAGTCCGACCCGCAGATGCCGGTGAGCCGGTTGCGCAGCACCATCCAGTCGTCGGCCACGAGCGGCGGGTCGTCGAGGTCGACCAGGGCCATCGGCACGGTGCTGAGGTTGCGCAGCAGCAGCGGCGCGTCGTCGGGCAGCACCTCGGGCCACGGCTCGGGTTCGGTCAGGAACTGCAGCGCCTTCACGGGTCTGGCTCCTCCTCGGTCATGAGTGGCTCCTCCTCGGTCATGAACGAGACCGCCGACGACAGGTAGGCGTCGATGTCGCTGGTCTTGAACTCGGCGACGGCCTTCAGGTCGGGCACGTAGGTCTCGAACCGGTCGCCCGTCATGCGCGTCGCAGATCGCCTCGGCCACGGTCGCCGGCGGCTCGAGCGGACCGTCGTAGGGCGCCGGGTCGTTGTCCGGCTGGTCCCAGATCTCGGTGTCGATGGCTCCCGGGCGTGACGAGGCGGACCTCGACGCCGGTGGACCACAGGTCCATGGCCATCGCCTCGGACCAGCCGGACAGGGCGAACTTCGACGCCACGTACGCGGCCTCGTGGGCGATGCCGATGCGGCCGCCCAGGCTCGACACGTTGACGATGACGCCGTGGTCGCGCTCGAGCATCCGGGGCAGCACGGCCAGGCTCATCGCCACGGGCGAGAGGAAGTTGGTGCGCATGACCGCGTCGACGGTCGCGACGTCGAGCTGCTGCACCGGTCGGCGCATCGGGCGGGCCGCGTTGTTGACCAGCGCGTCGAGCCCGCCGAAGGCGTCCCACGCCTCGACCGCGACCCGGGCCGCGGCCTCGGGGTCGGACAGGTCGACGCTCCAGCAGCCGGTGGCCGCGGCCCGGGCGCGGCCGCCTCGCACGCGGCGAGCACCGTCGGCCAGGCGATCGGCCCGCCGGGCGACGATCCCCACCGTCGCGCCCCGCTCGGCCAGCAGCGGGGCCAGCGCGGCGCCGATGCCCGACGACGCGCCCGGTCACCAGCACGCGGGCGCCGTCGAGGCTGGCCAGCGCGGCTCATCGCTCGCCGACCTCGATGGCGCCGCCGAGCTCGACGCCACGATCGTCGCCCGGCGGGACCAGGCCGCCGCTTCAGCGACCTTGCCGTTGGCGTTGCGGGGCAGCTCGTCGAGGAACCAGATCGCCCGCGGCACCTTGTAGTCGGCCAGCCGCTCGGCGCAGAACTCCCGGAGCTCGTCGGCGTCGAGGTCGCTGCCCCTGCGGGCCACCACGAAGGCGCCGACGTCCTCGCCGAGCACCTCGTGGGGGATGCCGACGACGGCGGCCTCGAGCACGCCGACGTGCTCGTACAGCGCGTTCTCGACCTCGCCGGCGCTGATGTTGTTGCCGCCCCGGATCACCACGTCCTTGGCCCGGCCGACGATGTAGAGGTAGCCGTCCTCGTCGAGCCGGCCGAGGTCGCCGGAGCGCAGCCACGGCCCGGACCAGGTGCGGGCGGTGGCCTCGGGGTCGCCGTAGTACTCGCGGTGGTCCTCGCCCACGCCGATCAGCACCTCGCCGACCTCGCCGGCCGGCAGCGGCTCGCCCGGCGTCGTCGGCGATGCGGATCTCGGTCGGCGGCAGCGGCATGCCGACCGAGCCGGGCCGCCGGGTCAGCTCGCCCGGCGGCAGGTAGGTGAACGCCGTGCCGGCCTCGGTCATCGAGTAGTTGTTGGTGACCATGGCGTTCGGGCAGCAGCTCGGCCATCGCCTGGTGCAGGTTCGGGGGCAGCGGCGCCGAGCCGATCGAGAGCAGGGTCAGGCTCGACAGGTCGGCGCGTGCGGCTCCGCTCGTCGGCCAGCAGCAGCTGCACCATGGCCGGGACGAGGAACGCGGAGGTCGGTCGCTCGCTGCTCGACGACCTCGATCCACGGCGCCGACGTCGAAGCGGGGGAGGTAGAGCCCGCGCATGCCCATCTTCATCGGGTTGAACACGAAGCTGATGCCGGCGAAGGTCGACAGCGGCGAGCAGTGGATCCAGGCGGCGCCCGTCCACGGTCTTCTCGCCGTTGGCGATCATGTGCGTGTTGCGGTGGCGGACCGCCACGCCCTTGGCCCGGCCGGTCGTGCCCGAGGTGTACATGATGTCGGCCAGGTCGCCGTCGTCGACGTCCACCTGGAACGGCGTCGTCCGTGTGGTCCGTCAGGTCGGCCCACTGCTCGAGGTCGTCGGCCACGATCAGCGCCGAGCGATCGCCGCGTGCTGGTGCACGCCTCGGCCACGGTCGGCGCCAGGCGCAGCGAGGTGATGGCCGCGACCGGCTCGGGCGTCCTCGACGATCGCCGGCCAGCTCGTGCGCCGTCAGCCGCACGTTCGACGGCACCGCGACCGCGCCGGCCTTGTGGATGGCCGCGTAGCTCGTGATCCAGCGCAGCAGGTGCACGTCGTCGAGGTGGAGCAGCACCCGGTCGCCCCGGCCGACGCCGGCGGCCACCAGCCCCGGGCCTCCCGGTTGGACGGTGCGCGTCCCACTCGGCGAAGGTGAGGTGGCGCCCGAGGTGACCTGCGTGTAGGCCGGCTCGTCGCCGTGCTCGGCACGCCATCCATCGCAACTGATCGACCTGAAGCGGCATGGCCGTCCTCCCCCTGAGCTGGACGCCGCACCCGGTGTCGACAGCGTGCAGACGATACATTGCCTGGCTGACGCAAGCGTCAGAAAGGCCCCGGCCACCCTTCGAGGTTGCGTTCGGGTCGGGGAGCAGCAGTGGAGCAGTGGGGGAGCAGATGGCAGTCGAGGTCACGGTCGGCATCGACATCGGCACGACGTCGGTCAAGGCCGCTCGCGGTCGACGGCGACGGCCGGGTCGTGGCCAGCAGCCCGGGTCGGCCACGAGCTGCTCGCGTCGCGACGCCGGCGAGCTGGCCCACGACGGCCGACGCGGCCTGGCACGACGGCGTGCTCGAGGCGCTGGCCCTGCTGCAGCCGGGGCCGGCGCCGGGGAGCTCGACATCCGGGCGGTGGACGTGGCCGCCATGGTGCCGTCGCTGTGCGCGGTCGACGCCGGCGGCGCGCCCGATCTCGCCCGGCCTGCTCTACGGCGACGAGCGGGGAGCCGGCGGCGACCCCGACGTGGGCAGCCAGGCCGATGGCTCGTCGGACGAGCTGGTGCGGTTCCTCGCGTGGCTGGTCGCGCGAGCACCCCGACGCGGCCGGGTTCTGGCCGGCCCAGGCCGTGGCCAACGCCGCGCTCGGCGGCGTCGGCGCCATCGACACCGTCGTGGCCATGACCACGCCTGCCGCTGTTCGACTGCACGGGCTGGGACGCCGGCGGTGGCCGCCGAGGCCGGCGTCCGACGACGTCGGCCGGCTGCCGGTGATCGTGGCGGGGCGGATGCCGGTCGGGCCGGGTCGAGCGGCCGGTGGCGGCCCTGCTCGGCGGCGGCACGATCGACGCGTTCGGCGAGCAGCTGGTGGCCGGCGCCGACCACGACGGCGACGTGCTGGTGATCCTCGGCGCGACCCTATCGTGTGGGCCGTCGTCGCCGAGCTGGCTCGAGGTCGCCGGGCTCTGGACCGTGCCCCACACCGCGACCGGGCACGGTCGCTGATCGGCGGGCCGTCCAACGCCGGCGGCCTCTTCGTCAACTGGGTCGGCCGTGCCGCTCGGCGTCGACCTCTGGACAGGGCGTGGCCGACGCCGGACGACCCGGCCGGGTGCCGGTGTGGCAGCCCTACCTGCGCGGCGAGCGGGTGCCGTTCCACGACGCCGGCCCGGCGGGCCTCGCTGCACGACCTCGACATCGGCATGGACGCCGGCGCCATCGTCCGGGCGGCCCACGAGGCGTCGGCGTTCGCGGTGCGCCACCAGCTCGACCTGCGCCGGGGCTGTCGGCCCGACCGGATCGTGGCCACCGGGGGCGGCGTCGCGACGCGGCCGTGGGTCCAGGCGATCGCCGACGGGACCGGGCTGCCGGTCGACTGGTGGCCGTCCCCGAGGGCGGCGCGCTCGGCGCGCGCCTGGCTGGCCCGGCAGGTCGCCGGGCTGGAGCCGACCCGGTGCCGACGCCGGCCGGTGGGCCCGGACCGGCCGCCGGGTCGAGCCCGACCCGCGTGGGCGGCGGCGACTGCCGACCGCTACGCCCGCTACCGGGAGCTGGCCGGGTGACCGGCGGCAGGGACGCCGTCGATCCGGCCGATCCGGCCGATCCGCTGGTCGAGCCCGACGTGGCCGAGGTCCGGTTCACGGTCATCTCGGTCGACGACCACCTGGTCGAGCCGCGGCACCTGTTCGAGGGGCGGCTGCCGGCGGCGCTCGCCGACCGGGCGCCGTACGTGCGGACCACCTCGAAGGGCCACGAGATCTGGGTGTTCGACGGCGCAGGCCTACCCCAGGTCGGGCTGAACGCGGTGGTCGGTCGCGGCGTCCAGCGGACGACGGTCGCCGATGGAGCCGGTGCGCTTCGACCAGATGCGGCGGGGCTGCTGGGACCCGGCGCGCCCGGGTGGCCGACATGGACCTGGCCGGCATCTGGGCGTCGGTGAACTTCCCCGTCGCAGATCACCGGGTTCTGCGGCTCGGTGTACTCGGGCTGCTCCGACCCCGAGCTCGGGCCTGGCCTGCGTGCGGGCCTGCAACGACTGGTACGCCGAGGAGTGGGTCGCGCCGCACCCCGACCGGTTCGTGCCGATGGGCATCACGTACCTCGCCGACCCGCGAGCGCGGCGCGGCCGAGATCCGCCGCAACGCCGACCGCGGGTTCGTGGCCGTGTCGCTGCCCGAGCAGCCGCACCGGCTCGGCTACCCGTCGCTGCACTCCGGCTGGTGGGACCCGGTGCTCGCGGCCTGCGTCGAGACCGGCACGGTCGTCTGCCTGCACGTCGGCAGCTCCGGGATGATGGACATGGCCGCTCGACGGGCCGCTGGTCGAGGTCGGGGCGACGCTGTTCTCGCTCGCTGTCGCTGCACCGCCTGCGTCGACTGGCTGTGGTCGGGCGTGGCCGCTGCGCTTCCCCGACCTGCGCATCGCCATGAGCGAGGGCGGCATCGGCTGGGTGCCGATGCTGGCCGACCGCCTCGACTACATCCACGAGTGGTCGGGCCACGGCCGGCAGCCTGGCCGTCGACCGAGGTCACGCCCACCGAGGTGCTGCTGCGGAACTTCTGGTTCTGCTCGCTCGACGACCCGTCGATCTGGCCGATCCGCGACCGCATCGGCGTCGACCACATCATGGTCGAGGTCGACTACCCCCACGCCGACTCGACGTGGCCCGACACCCAGGCGTTCCTCGACCGAGCGGCTCGCCGGCCTGCCCGTCCGACGAGCCGCGCATGGTCCCCACGCGGCAACGCCGCCGCCCTGTTCCGCCACCCGCTCCCGCGAGCCGCCCGTGACCGGATCCCATGACGCACCCCGCTACGCGGACCCTCGGTCCGCTGACGGCGCACGTCGCGATCGACGCGACGAGCACGTCGTGCCGTGGCCGGCGCTGATGGGGTCGGCGCTGACGACGGCACGTCGAGCTGGCCCGACGGTGCGACGCTGGGTCGCGGCGCGCCGCGCCGGCGGCGCTGCTCGAGGCCGAGCCGACGAGCTGCCCGCCGTTCTGGGCCGAGCTGGCCGAGCTCGGCTGGCTCGGGCTGGCCGTGTCCGAGGCGCACGGCGGCCAGGGTACGGCTGCGCCGAGCTGGCGGTCGTGCTCGAGGAGCTGGGGCGGGGCTGCGCGCCCGGGCCCGTTCCTGCCGACCGTCGTGGCCGCCGTCGGCGATCGACCGCTGGGCGCCGATCGCGAGCTGGCCGCGCCGCTCGCCGCGGGCGAGGTCGTCGGCGGGTTCGCGGCGACGCCGACCTGCGTCGACGCGCCGGGGTCGGCCGTGCGGCCGGCGGCTGCGGTGTCGGGCGGACGCGGTCGGCCGCTTCGTGGTGCCGGTGCCGGTCGGCCGACGGTGCGGCTCGACGGTCGACGGGTGCGTGCTGGTGCGTCGTCGACCGGGCGAGGTCGACGTGCGCGAGCTGCCGAGCTTCGACCCGACCGCGTCGGCTGGCCGAGGTGCCGCTCGACGGCGGTCGCGGTGCCGGCCGATCGCTGGCTCGACGTGCGACGCGCGGGCGGGCCGGATCGGCGCGGCTGGCCGAGCTGCTGCGCGGCGGCCGAGGCCGTCGGCGTGGCCGACTGGTGCGTCGACCACCGCGGCCGAGTACGCCGCAGGTCCGCGATGCAGTTCGGCCGGCCGATCGGCCAGTTCCAGGCGGTGAAGCACCGGTGCGCCGACATGCTCGTCGCCCTCGAGGCGGCCCGGGCCGCGGTGTGGGACGCGGCCCGCGCGTTCGACGACGCCGACGAGCCGGGCTGGGCGGTGGCCGCAGGGCGTCGGCCGCGCGCGCTGGCCACCGAGGCCGGCGTTCCGGTGCGCCAAGGACTGCATCCAGGTGCTCGGCGGCATCGGCTACACGTGGGAGCACGACGCCCACCTCTACCTGAAGCGGGCCACGGCGCTGCGCTCAGCTGCTGCCGGCGCCGCGGCCGCTGGCGGCGCCGGGCTGGCCGGCGCGGTGGCCGGCGGGCGAGCGCGCCGCACCTGTCGATCGAGCTGCCGGCCGAGGCCGAGGCGCTGCGCGCCGAGGTGCGACGCCGAGCGTGGTCGCCGATCTGCGCGCGCACGGACAGGCCGAGTGGAACGCGCGCTGCTGGCCGACGTCCGGCTACCTCGTGCCCGCACTGGCCGGCGCCGTGGGGCCTCGACGCCGTCGCCGATCGAGCAGCTGGTCATCGACGAGGAGCTGACGGCGGCCCGGGTCCGTCGCGCCCACCTGCAGGTGGCGGGCTGGGTGCTGCCGACGCTCATCGCCCACGGCACGCGCCGAGCAGCAGGAGCGCTGGGTCGTCCGGCCGTCGCTGCGGGGCGAGATCACGCTGGTGCCAGATGTTCAGCGAGCCCGGCGCCGGCAGCGACCTGGCCTCGCTCACCACCGCGGGCCGACGAGGGTCGACGGCGGCTGGTCGATCACCGGCCAGAAGGTGTGGACGACGATGGCCGATCGGGCCGACTGGGCCATCTGCCTGGCCCGCACCGATCCCGACGCGCCCCGCCACGAGGGCATCGGCTGCTTCATGGTCGACATGACGACGCCGGGCATCGACATCCGGCCGCTGCGCGAGCTCACCGGCATGGCGATGTTCAACGAGGTCTTCCTCGACGACGTGTTCGTGCCCGACGACTGCCTGGTCGGCGGGCCCGACCGAGGGCTGGGAGTGCGCCCGCACCACGCTGGCCAACGAGCGGGTGTCGATGGCGTCGGGCTCGTCGTTCGGTCCCGGGCGTCGCGGCCGCTGTTCGACCTGGCCGAGCGCGCGGGGCGGCTCGACGACGCCGCTGGTCGCCGACCGGCTCGGCGGGCTGGTGGCCGACCGCCCACGCCATCGCCATGCTCGGCGTGCGCACCACGCTGCGGGCGCTCGGCGGCGGTCAGCCCGGCCCCGAGGCCAGCGTGCGCAAGCTGCTCGGCGTCGAGCACGAGCAGCGCGTGCAGGAGGCGGGCCTGGCGCTGCTCGGCCCGGCCGCGCGTCACCGGCGAGGGCGACGGCGCCATCGTGGACCGGCGGCTTCCTCGGCAACCGGGCCCTGTCCATCGCCGGCGGCACCAGCGAGATCCAGCGCAACGTCATCGCCGAGCGCCTGCTCGGCCTGCCCAAGGATCCCTGAGCCACCAGAACGACCGAACTTGCGTGGATGATCAGCGCAGCAGAACGGATTCTCTACGCAAGTTCGGAGCGGGCGGCGGAGAGGGCGGTGGTGACGGCGCCGGTGGTGGCTGCTCTGAGGTCCCGACCGAGGCGGGCCAGTAGGCGCACCCGCGTCGGGTTGCCGGCCACGAACCGAGTCACCGCGCCGAGGTCGGGCGAGCCGTCGGCGCGGGTGAGGCCGAGGATGGTCTCGTCGACCGAGGGGTCGAAGGCGTCGTCGCTGATGCCGCGGAACACCGACCAACGACAGCCGTGGTCCTCGCACACCCGGGCGATCGCGGCCGTCTCCATGTCGATGGCGATGGCCCCCTCGGCGCGCAGACGCGACAGCACGTGCTGGTCGGTGATGAAATCGTCGCTGGTGAGCAGTCGCCCGTGGTGGACCACGGAGCCCAGCGGCGACGGCCGCAGCTCGCGCCCGTCGGACAGGTCGACCACGACCTCGGGCACGACCACCTCGCCCACCGACACGCCGGTCGCCGAGCGCCGCCGGCCACCCCGATCACGACCACGTGGTCGACCGAATGCGACGCCAGCAGCTGCCGGGTGCGCCGCGGCTGCCCGTCCCGTGCCGATGCCGGTCAGCAGCGCGACGACGGGACGATCGTCCAACGACCCGGTGTGAACGGCGTCGAGCCCTCGGCCCGATGCGTCCAAGGACAGCGCCTGCTGCAGCGGCTTCAGCTCGGACGGCATCGGGGCCAGGAATCCGAGAGCGGTCGGGGCGGCGGTCACTGCGCCCCGACCTGCCGTCTCCGCGGCGCCGCCACTCGGGTGATGAGCTCCACGGTCGCGGCACGCGGCAGCTTGCCCAGCTCGTTGACCGGCAGCGCGTCGACCACGCACGACGACGTCGGGAAGCTTGAACCCGGCAAGGTCGGATCGGCACCACTCGCGCAGCTCGTCGCGCGTCGGTGCCGGCTGGCCTTCGCGCACGACGACGGCCGCACCGACGCGATGGCCGAGCTCGGGGTCGGGCACGCCGGCCACCGCCACGTCGGCCACCGCCGGGTGGGTGCGCAGGCGATCGGCGATCTCCGACGGGGCGAACTTCTCGCCGCCCCGGTTGATGGTGTCGGACATGCGGCCCAAGCGGATAGAGGTAGCCGTCGGCATCCATGCGGGCCAGGTCGCCGGTGTGCAGCCAGCCGTCGTCGAGGTCGGTGCCCGAGGCCGGGACCACCTGCACCGAGCGCACCCAGATCTCCCCGACGTCGCCCGGGGTCACCTCCCGTCCCTCCGGGTCGACGACCTTGACCTCGACGCCGGCCAGCGCCTGGCCCACCGAACCGATGCGGCGGGGATCGCGGTGGTCGGCGGGGGACAGGCTCGTGTAGGCGCCGATGGTCTCGGTCTGCCCGAACGTGTTGGCGAACCCGACGTCGGGCCATCGCGCGAGCGCCCGCTCGACCAGGGCGACCGGCGCCGCGGCGGCGCCGTAGGAGATCATCCGCAGCGAGGACGTGTCGGTGGACGCCAGGTCCGGGTGGTCGAGGATGCGGGCCAGCATCGTGGGCACGACGAACGCGCTGACCACCTGGTGCTCGGCCACCAGCGTCAGCCAGCGGCCGGCGTCGAAGCGCGGCAGCACGACGGTCGTGTCGCCGCCGTAGAGGGCCACCAGCAGCCCGAGCATCCCGCCGATGTGGAACGACGGCACGCACATCAGGCTCACCGAGAACGGACGGCCGGCGTCGAAGGGCGGGCGGTAGGCCCGGATGCGGTCGAGCGCGGCCCGGTGGGAGAGGGGCACGGCCTTGGGCAGCCCGGTGGTGCCGCTGGTGAACAGCACGACCGCGGCCGCGTCCCCGCCGATGGCGCGGGGCGGCACCTCCGACGCGGTCGGGTCGGGCCGGTCGAGCACCAGGCCGCCGGGCCCCAGCGCCGCGTCCAGCTTCTCGCGACCGTCAGCGCCGGCCACGCCGACGAGCCCTCCGCCGGACACGTCCACGAGCTCGGCCAGCTCCCGCGACGTGAGCAGCGGGTTCATCTGCGTCGTCACCGCCCCGAGGTGCGCAGCGGCAAGGGTGACCGCTGCAGACCGCACGCCGCCCCAGTCGACCAGGGCCACCCGGTCGCCCTCGCCGACGCCCGCTCCGGCCAGCGTGGCCGCCCACCGCTGCACCTCGTCGCGCAACTCCCCGTACGAGCAGGTCGAGCCGTCGTCCATGGCCATCGCCAACCGATCGGGCACGGAGCTCGCCGCCCCATCGATGATCGTGACGAGACTCTCACCCAGGTCGTCGCCCACCTGCTCGCCTGCCTGCCGCGCCGCGATCCGAGGGCGGGGTCACTGAGCCCGCATCGACTGCTCGGCCCGGGCCTCGACGTCGACGACCGGGCCGCCGTCGACGTCGATCGCGACCTGCGTGGATGGTGCCGGTGAACGGGAACGGCGAGGCGAAGTCGCGCACCACAGGGAGGGCCATCGAGTAGCCCGACGGTGAGCCCGTCGCCGCAGATCGACCAGCGGGTGAGGGTGAAGTGCGGAACCTCGACCGAGCCGGCCACCTCGCCGTCGATCACCAGCGTGGCGACGCCCGCCGCGCCGCGGCCCGCCGAGCGCCGTGCTCGTAGCGCACGCCGACCGCGTGGCGCCCGGGGGTCGACCGGCCGGTCGGCCACCACCCGCGACATCCTCCATCGACACGAAGTTGTGGGCGTAGTGCAGCCGGCCGCCGGCCACCCACAGCGCCCATCCGCCGTACCCCGAGCCCTGCGGGCACGAGCACGCCCTCGGTCGGATCCCGGCTCCGGTGGGTCGCCGGGATCTCGGGGACGTCGAGCGAGCGGTGACCTCGTGGCTGCGCGACTGCACGTCGACGGCGCCGGCCTCGTCGACCGGGCCGGTGCCGGGCCAGTAGACGGTACCGGCGAACGAGGCCGGCGAGACCGGATCGCGGGCCGATGGCCTCGAAGAACGGCATCGAGTCGAGCGGCAGCACCTGGTGCGCCTCGGCCTCGGCCCACCAGCGCTCGACCATCGCCTGCAGCCGCTCGGGCTCGGCTTCGGCCCGGTCGTCGCACTCGGTCGGGATCGGCGCGCACGTCGTAGAGCTCCCAGACGTCGTCGTCGGAGACCGTCTCGCCCGTCGTCATCGAGACGTAAGGTCACCGCCTTCCAGCCCTCGTGGTAGATCGCGCGGCAGCCGAGCATCTCGAAGTACTGCGTCGTGCGCACCTCGTCGGCGTCGGCCGACGCGAACGTCGAGCGGATGCTCACCCCCTCGATCGGCTTCTGGTCGACGCCGCCGACGGCGTCCGGTGCGGCGACGCCGGCGGCGTCGAGGATCGTCGGCAGCAGGTCGATGGCGTGGACGTACTGGCTCGCGCACCTCGCCGCGTCGCGGCGATGCCGCCGGGCCAGTGCACGATGAGCGGGTCGCAGACGCCGCCTTCGTGGACCTCCCGCTTCCAGCGCCGGAACGGGGTGTTCCCGGCGACGGTCCAGCCCCACGGGTAGTTGTTGTGGATCCGGGGACCCCCGATCTCGTCGATCCGCTCGAGCGCCTCGGCCACCGGTCGGTCGGCGAGGTTCCACGGGCGCACGTCGTTGATCGATCCGGTCGGTCCGCCCTCGCTCGATGCGCCGTTGTCGGACAGCACCATGAGCAGCGTGTCGTCGAGGTCGCCGAGTTCGGCCGAGCGAAGATCGACCACTCGGCCGATCTGCTCGTCGGCATGGGAGAGCAAGGCGGCGAAGCACTCCATGTAGCGGGCGTAGAGGCGCTGCTCGTCGGCGCTCGAGCGAGTCCCAGGCCGGCACCCAGTCGGGCCGGGGCGACAGCTCGACGCCCTCGGCACGATCAGCCCGAGCTCGTGCTGGCGGGCCGAGCGTCGCGGCCCGCCACGCGGTCCCATCCCTGGTCGAAGCGACCCCGGTAGTGCTCGAGCCAGCGCTGCGGGAGCCTGGTGGGGCGAGTGGCAGGCGCCCAGGGCCAGGTGGAGGAGGAACGGCTGGTCCGGCTGGACGTGGCGCAGGTCGGCGATGAACTCGATGGCGCGGTCGGCCAGGTCCTCGCTGAGGTGGTAGCCGTCGGCGGCCGAGCGGGGTGGCGCGACCCGGTGGTTGTCGTGGGTGAGCGCGGGCTCGAACTGGTTCGTCTCGCCGCCGATGAACCCGTAGAAGCGCTCGAAGCCGCGGCCCGAGCGGCCAGGTGGACCGCGGCGCGCCGAGGTGGAGGTCCTCCTCGGGCGTGAGGTGCCACTTCCCGACCGCGTAGGCCGCGTAGCCGTGCGGGCACGAGCATCTCGGGCAGCATGGCCGGCCGACTCCGGGATGCGGGCGTCGTAGCCGGGGAACCCGGTGGCCAGGTCGGTGACCCGACCGATGCCGACCGAGTGGTGGTTGCGACCCGTGAGCACGCAGGCCCGGGTGGGCGAGCACAGGGCGGTCGGTGTGGAAGTTGCGGTACCGCAGGCCGCCCGCCGCCAGCCGGTCGATGGTGGGGGTCTCGATGTCGGAGCCGAAGCAGCCGAGCTGGGCGAAGCCGACGTCGTCGAGCACGACGGTCACGACGTTGGGCGCGCCCGCGGGTGGCCGGGCGCGGCTCGGGCCACCAGGCCTCGGACTCAGCTCGGTAGCGGCCGATCGTCCCGCCGAAGCCTCGGCCTCACCCGATCTCGGCCCGGTCGAGGCCGGGCGTCGCCGCGACCTCACGACGGGAACTCCCAGAACTGCAGCTCGCACGTCATCGGCAGCAGGTAGCGCACGTAGATCGAGTGGATCTTGACGACGCCCTGGTCGTCGATGGTGTGGTCGACGCAGGTCGACCCGGTCGTCCTCGTCGCGGAAGGCGACGGCGCGGTCGCGCGCCGCGAGCAGCTCGTCGAGGGTGCCGACCGCGAACCCGTAGTGGTCCATGCGGGGGCAGCGCATCGGGTCGTCCTCGGCGATGAGGAAGATGAACTGGTCCCAGTGCACGCAGCTGTAGATGAGCCGCTGGCGGTCGACGGTCATCATCGTGAGCTCGTCGAAGCCGAGCACGTCGTGCGAAGAAGCGGGTGAGGTCGGCCCGGTCGGGTCCTCCAGCTGGTCGGCGGGCACGCTCATGGCCACGTGGTTGAACCGGGGGTTGCCCGACGGGTAGAAGGGATGGCTCATCGGTCGGGCCTCCGCTGTCCGGTCTCGGTCGCGAGCCGAGCTGGCGGAGCGTGGCGGGCACGACCATCGCCTTGGCCGCGATGCGCCCGCTGGCCAGGTCGGCCATGGCGTCGATCAGGCGGTCGAGCGGCACGTCGTCGGGGGCGATCAGCGCGTCGACCGGGAAGCCGTCGGACGCCAGCATCTCGAGCGCCCGCTCGAAGCCGTCCTCGTCGTAGACGAACGATCCGCACACGGTGAGCTCGTTGAGCAGCATGCGGTTGGCGTCGAAGGTCGGCGGCTCGATGCCGGCGCCGACCATCACCATGCGGCCGCCCCGCCGCAGCTGGCTGAAGCCCGGCCTCCATCGCCGGCCTTCTTGCCCGAGCACTCGAGCACGACGTGCACGGCGTCGTCGGCGATGCGGTCGGGCTCCCACTGCGGGAACACCTCGAGCTCGGACGGGTGGAGCACCACGTCGGCACCGAGGTCGCGGGCGAGCTGCTGGCGGCTCTCGCCCGGCTCGATCGACCGTCACCGGGCCCGATGCCCTGGGCGACCAGCGCGGCGATGGACAGCGCGCCGATCGGCCCGGCCCCGAACACCATGACCGAGTCGCCCTCGACGATCTCGCCCCGGGTGATGCCGTGCAGCGCCACCGCCAGCGGCTCGGCCAGCGCCGCGGCGCGGGGCGAGAGGCCGTCGGGCAGCGCCAGCAGCGAGCGGGCGTCGACCAGCGACGTAGTCGGCGAACGCGCCGTCCTGGGCCAGGTCCTCGGTCATCGACCGTTCCCGGTTCTCGCACTGCGACGGCTTGCCCTCGCGGCAGCGCCGGCACCGGCCGCACCGCGGCGACGGGCCGCCGACCACGGCATCGCCGACCGCCCAGCCATCGACCTCCGAGCCCGACGGCGGCGACGTGCCGGTCCACTCGTGGCCCTCGACCACGCCGGGCTTGCCCCAGCCCTCGAGGATCATGTGGATGTCCGACCCGCAGATCCCGCAGTGGCCGACCTCGACGAGCACCTGGCCCGGCCCGGCGCGGGCACGGGCCGCTGCTCGACCGAGATCTCGCCCCGCCCGGTGTACACCGCGCTCGACATGGTGGATGGCAGGTCGCTCGTCGTCATCTCATGCTCCCAGGTAGGCGGCTCGGACTCGTGGGCTGGCCATGACCTCGGCCGTCGGGCCCTCGGCGATCAGCCGGCCGGTGTCGAGGACGTAGGTGCGGCTGGCCAGGCGCTCGACCAGGGCCACGTCGTGCTCGCACAGCACGATGGCGATGTCCTGGTCGCGCTGCACGGCCTCGAGCACGGCGGCCATGTCGTCGGTCTCGTCGCCGTCGAGACCCGAGGACGGCTCGTCGAGGAACAGCAGCCGGGGTCGGCAGATCAGCGCCCGACCCAGCTCGACGACCCGGCCCCGCCCCAGGCTCAGCGCCTCGGCCGGCCGCTCGGCGTCGTCCATGAGGCCGAGCTGCTCGAGCACGACGTCGCACCGGGCCCGCTCGTCGGCGGTCGGTCGCGACCGGCCGGTGAGGTCGCGGCAGCATGGCGCCCGCGGAGGCGCTGGGCCCGGTCGGCGACCAGCAGGTGGTCGCGGACGGTGAGCCCGGGGAACAGCTCGATGCGCTGGAACGTGCGGGCCAGGCCCAGCCGGGCCCGGCGGTGCTGGGCCATGCCGTGCGAGGTCGTGGCCGTCGAACTGCACCCGGCCCTGGTCGGGCGTCTGGATGCCCGACATGCAGTCGAACAGCGTGGACTTGCCGGCGCCGTTCGGCCCGATGAGCGCCACCAGCTCGCCGGTGTCGACCGCGCACGGTGACGTCGGTGCAGCGCGGCGATGCCCTGGTAGCTCTTGCCGATGCCGGTGGCCACCAGCAGGGGCGGGGCGCATCGCCGTCCCGGGGCGACGGCGGGTCGCGGTGCCGACGTCGGTCACGTCCGTCATGTCGCCACGTCGACGGTCGGGCTCACGTCGGGCGGGCGTCGGTCCGGGGGTCGTCCGGGCTCGGCGGCGGCCGACGACCGACGCCCGCTGAACAGGCGGGCCATGCGGGCGCGAGGCGACCGCGCCCTGGGCCTCGATGATGCCCTCGGGGTGCTTGGCGTAGGTCAGGGCGCCGAGGCCGAACAGGATGAACGCCACGCCCTGGGCCCACGACGGGTTGAACCACGACAGGAACGTGCTGGACGAACCCGGTCGTGTCGGGGTGGCTGGCGAGGTAGTTGCCGGGCCAGCCGAACAGCTTGTCGAGCAGCGCGGGGAACACGAAGAACGTGACGCCGCCGATGATCGCGGCCTGCACCGAGCCGGGCGCCGGCGGTGATGACCAGCACGACCCAGACGAGGCTGTAGAAGAACGTGAAGCTCTGGTCGTAGTTGGCCGCCTGGGCGAAGCGAGGCGACGAGGCCGCCGCCGAAGCCGGCGACCGCCGGCGCCGGCGACGAAGACCACGAGCCGCTGGCGGTCGGGGTTGATGCCGATCGACCGGGCCGCGGTGGAGCTGCCCCGGACGGCGTCGAGGAACCGACCGGTGGTGCCGTCGCGGATGGCGATGACGACCAGGCCCATGACGGCCAGGCACCCGCAGGCCAGCAGCAGGAACGATCGGTCGGAGGCGAAGTCGATGCCGGCGATCAGCGGCCGCGGCACCTTGAGGGGCACCGAGCCGCCCGACACCCAGTCGAGGGGCACGAGCACGGCCTGGAACATCAGGGCGAAGGCCAGCGTGGCCAGCGCCGGCGTAGATGCCCGGGCAGGTGGAGGATGGCGGCGCCCAGGATCAGGCCCGACCAGCGGCCGCGACCAGCGGCGGCCGAGCACGATCGCCACCATCACCGACATGCCGTTGCTGCACGAGCTTGGCCGTGGCGAACGCGCCGACCGCGGCGAACGACGCCTGGCACAGCGAGATGGTGCCGCCCACGCCGGTGGTCAGCGTGATCGACAGCAGCACGACCGCCAGGCACACCCCGGCGGTCACGAGCCCGACCCAGTAGTCGTCGAGCACCCACATGCACAGCCCGAGCCCGCCGGCGATGACGACGCCGGCGAACACGTGGGTGCCGTGGGCCATCCAGGCGGGTCGGGTGTGCGGCGGCCGGGGCCGGCGGGGGCGGGTCGACGCTGCCCATCGGGTCGGCCGGCGCGCTGCGGGTGCGCAGCGACCGGCGCATGAACAGCACGCACGAAGAGCACGACGAACGGCAGCGACGGGCGCAGGCCGGTGCTCAGCACGCTGTTGGTGGGCAGGAACCCGGCCAGCTCGGCCTGCAGGATGCCGAGCCCGATGCCGCCGAGGAACGCCAGCGGGATGCTCGTGAGGTTGCCGATCACGCAGGCGGCGATGGCGGCGACGAGCAGCGTGAAGAAGTCGAGGCTGTTGAGCTGGGCGAACAGCGGGGCGATGAGCACGCCGGCCAGGCTGGCCAGCACGCTCGACAGGATCCACGAGAACAGCGACACCCGCTCGGCGTCGACGCCCTGGAGCTGCAGCAGGCGAGGGCTCTCGACGACCGCTCGCATCTGCAGCCCGAGCGAGCCCCGCCGGAACAGGAGCGACGAGGCCGATCACGACGAGGCGCGGTGGCACGACCAGCGTGGCGATCTGGCTGGCGTCGAGCACGAACCGCCCGCTCGAGGGCCAGAGGAAGTCGTCGCTGCGCTTCACCGGCCAGAGCGGCGGCGGGTTCACCTTGCTCTTGGTGCCGATGATCAGCAGCACGATCTGGGGCAGCGCCACGAGCAGGCCGAGCGACGTGACCAGCTTGGCCAGCGGCGACGCGGTGCGCTGGTGGCGGTAGATCAGGCGGTCGAGCACCCAGGCCATGGCGACGCCGAACACCACCACCGCCACGAACACGGCGGGCAGCAGGTTCCACTGGTGCTCCTTGCGGAGCACGTAGAACACCGCGGCCGATGCGTACGCCTGTGCCGCGAACGCCAGGTTGAACACGCCCGACGTCTTGTAGTTGAGCGTCAGGCCGACGGCGAGCAGCGCGAACACGCACCCGAGGGGGATGCCCTGGACGGCGTACTGGGCGAAGCTGCCGAGGTTGTTCACGTCGTCGGGGGCCGTCGAGTCGTCGGAGCGGTGTGCCGCCAGGTCACTGGTACTCGGTGTCGATCGTGTCGCCGTTGACCACCGCGCAGACGAAGGGCTTGCCCGGGTTCGCTGAAGGCCATCGTCGAACGTGCTGTCCTCGATCTTCGAGAAGAACTGGCAGAACTTCGTGGTCCGACTGCTCCTGGGTGTGCGCGATGGTCCAGTCGACGCCGTTGAGCATGCCGTCGGCGTTGTAGTCGGTCATCTGGTTGATGGCGTCGATCAAGCCCTGGCGGCTGAAGTTCGGGCCGGCCGCCTTGAGCCCCTCGACGAAGAGGTTGGCGTTGAGCCACCCGACCGTCGAGTTCTCGGTGGGCTCCTTGCCCGACTTGTCCATCGCGGCCGAGGTAGTCCTGCAGGCCCTGGGGCTTGTCCTCGAGCTCGAACTGGGCGAAGTCCGTGCGCACGTACGAGCCCTCGAAGAGGTCGCCGAACTCGGTGAGGAACTGGTGGTCGTAGCCGTTCGGCAGCACTGGACCGCGTCGAGGCCCTGCTTCTTCATCTCCTTGGCCAGGGTGACCACGCCGTTGGTGTCCATGCAGGTGGCGACGAAGTCGACGCCGGCGTCCTTCATCTTCGACACCTGGACCGACAGGTCGGCCGTGCCGTAGGCCAGCGACTTGTCGGTGAAGGCCACGCTGCTGTCGGTCATCGAGCCGTACTTCTCGAAGCTGTTCGCGGTGCCGTCGGCGCAGTCGGCCGACTGCGGCACGGCGTAGGCGAGCAGGCCGACCTTGTGCGCGCCGGCCTGGCCGGCCAGCCACGGCAGCACGGGCGGTGGCGCAGGTGAAGCAGAGGTACGAGCCGGCCTGGCCGAACAGGTTCGACCTCGGGTCGGTCGGGGTGCCCGACCACTCGCCGTTGATGTTCCAGCCGAACGTCGGCACGTTCTCCTGCACGAGCAGGTCGGCGCCGGTGAACAGGAGCGTGGCGACCGGCAGCACCGCGAAGACGTTGTCCTGGGTGAGCAGGCCCTGGACCTCGGCCTTGTTGTTGGCGAGCTTGTCGTCGCGCTGCGCGGCCAGCACGAGCTTGCGCCCGTAGATGCCGCCCTCGTCGTTGATCTTGTCGAAGTAGGCCTGGACGCCGTTGAACGAGTCGCCCTCGAGGCCGCCGAGCGGGTTGGTGGTCGAGGCCACGCCGCCCACCCGGATCTCGGTGTCGGTCACGCCGGGCGCGTCGACGGCGACCTGGGAGCCGCCGGTCGACGCATCGCCGGAGGTGTCTGATCCGGCTTCGCCGTCTTGTCCGGGCTGTTGCCGCACGCGGTCACGACGGCGACGAGCGCGACGAACGCGATGGCCACTCCGGTGACGTCGGCGCGTCCGATCGGATCGGACTGCTGCCGAGTGCAAGCTCTCACGCGTGCTCCCCCTCAGAACTAACGGTCGTGTCAGCATACGCATCGGCGCTTGCCGTTGGGAAGCGATCTGATCGACCCTGACGTGACAGTACGCGTCAGAAGGCTGGTCGCCGTGATCGTCCGAGTGTTCGATAGGATGACGCATGTGTCAGACTTCGTCGAGCACCGAAGCCAGGAGCGTCCTCATGACCGAGCCCGTCGAAATCGAGCACCGAGACCCAGCCCGAGGTCGAGCTGGGCCGGGGCCGGAGACCGACGGCGAGTCGGGCAGCCCGTTCTCGGCCATGGACCCTGAGATGGCGGCCAACCCGCAACCGGTGTTCAAGGTGCTGCGCGAGGCGTCGCCGGTCATGCCCATCGACGGGGTCGGCGTGCTGCTCACCGGTCGGGCCGAGATCGACGAGGCGTTCCGCCACCCCGAGCTGTTCTCGTCGAACATGTCGGCGGTCGACCTCGGCAACATCCGGCCGCTGATCCCGCTGCAGATCGACCCGCCGGAGCACAAGAAGTACCGCAAGATCCTCGACCCGATCTTCGCCCCCAAGCAGATGGCGCTGCTCGAGGAGCCGGTCACCCAGCTGGTCAACGACCTGATCGACCGCTTCGTCGAGCGGGACGAGATCGACTTCGCCGCCGACTTCTCCGTGCCGTTCCCGTCGCTGGTGTTCCTCACGCTGCTCGGCCTGCCCCTCGACGAGCTGCCGACGCTTCGTGGCCATGAAGGACGGCATCATCCGGCCCGACCGGGTGACGGGGTCCGGCGTGGAACAGCCCCGAGATGGTGGCCCACCAGCGGGCGACGGCGGCCTCGATCTACGAGTACTTCGAGGGCGTGCTCGACGAGCGCGAGGCCGAGCGGCGCGACGACATCCTCAGCCTGTTCCTCGACAGCGAGGTCGACGGCCACCGGCTGACCCGCACGAGATCCTCGACATCTGCTTCCTGTTCCTCATCGCCGGGCTCGACACCGTGACCGCCACGCTGGACTGCATGTTCGCCTACCTCGCCCAGCACCCCGAGCAGCGGCAGCGCATCGTCGACGACCCGTCGATCATCCCGGCCGTGGTCGAGGAGCTGCTGCGCTGGGAGACCCCGGTGATGGGCGTCGTGCGGGTGGCGGTCGAGGACACCGAGCTCGGCGGGTGCCCGGTCCACAAGGGCGACCAGGTGATGGTCATGCTCGACCTCGGCCAACACCGACGAGGCCGAGCTCGACGACGCCGAGGACGTGCGCTTCGACCGCGAGGTCGAACCGCCACATCGCGTTCGGCGGCGGCGTGCACCGCTGCCTCGGATCGCACCTCGCCCGTCAGGAGCTGCGCATCGCCCTGCGCGAGTGGCACCGCCGCATCCCCGAGTACTCGATCCGCCCCGGCGCGACGCTCGAGTACACCGCGGGCATCCGCTCGATCGAGCACTTCCCGATGCACATCACCGCGACCTCCTGACCCGACGTCTGCCGCGTCCGGGTCGGCGTCCTCAGCGGGGTCAGTCTTCGATGAGGACGGCGCGTTCGGGGCAGTTGGCGGCGGCCTTGCGGGCCTGGGCCTCGAGCTCGGGGGCGACCGTGCCGTCGCCGATGACCTCGCCGAATCCGTCGTCGTCTCGTGCGAGGAACACATCGGGGGCCAAGGTGTAGCAGCGCCCGTGGCCGCTGCAGAGCTCGTCGTCGATGCGGATCTTCATGAGGTCGGTTCCTTCGAGCATCGGCTCCCCGTCTCCGGCGACCCACCGGGTCGCAAGACGGCGTGGAAGCACGGTCTACGCAGAACGTAGACGATGCCTCGCCGAGGGGCGCTCAGAGCGAGCGGAACATGCCCCCGTCGGCCAGCACCTGCGCGCCGTTGATGTAGCTGCTGGCGTCGGAGGCCAGGAACAGGCACAGGCCGACGAGGTCGTCGGGCTGGCCGATGCGGCCCATGGGGTTGATGGCGCCGGCCTGGGCCTTCATGTCCTCGCCCCAGGCGTCGGTGATGTCGGTGTCGAACGCGCCGGGGAGCACGACGTTGGCGCGGACCTTGGGCGCCCAGGCCCCGGCCAGGCCGAGCGTGAGCGCGTTGAGCGCAGCCTTGGCCATGGCGTAGGGCAGGTCGTTCGCGTCGGGGCGCAGCGACCCGGCCGTCGAGATGTTGATGATCGACCCGCCGTCGCCGTCCGCCATGCGGGTGCCGAGCAGCGCGGAGAGGCGGAACGGTCCCCGGGCGTTGACCGCGTGGACCTTGTCGTAGAGGTCCTCGGTGACCGACGGCAGCCCGTCGTAGAGCGGCGACATGCCGGCGTTGTTGATCAGCACGTCGCACCGCCCGAACTCGTGGTGGACCGTCTCGGCCAGCGCGTCGCAGTCCTCCCACCGGCCGACGTGGCAGGCCACGGCCAGCGCCGGCGAGCCGGTGGCCTCGCTGATCTCGGCCGCGGTCTGCTCGCAGCGATCGAGCTTGCGGCTGGCGATCACCACGTCGGCCCCCGCCCCGGCCAGGCCGAACGCGACCGCCCGCCCGATGCCCCGACTGCCGCCGGTGACCACCGCGACCTTGCCGCTGAGGTCGAACCGCTCGGCGGCGGAGACGATGCCGGCACGAACGTCTGGTTCGCTCAACGCGACTCGCTCACCGAGTAGTCGGTTGACTCGGCCAGCTCGGCCGCCTTGGCCATGAGGTCGAGCACGACGTTGCCGAACGCGGTGAGCTTCGGGTCGTCACCGGCGCGCTGGAAGCCTTGTTCGAGCACGATCGCCAGCTTCCAGCGGGCGAGGACGACGTAGTAGTCCATGTCGTCGACCTGGCGGCCCGAGATCGACGAGTAGTGGGCCAGCAGCTCGTCGGTGCTGGGCATGCCGGTGAGGTCGACGTACCCGAGCGACTCGGGCGCGCCGGTGTCGTCGGGCCAGCTCGACATGACCCAGGCCAGGTCGAGCTTGGGGTCACCGACGGTGCCCATCTCCCAGTCGACGATGGCGGCCATCCGGGCCGGCCCACCGTGGTGGAACATCACGTTGGCGAACTGGTAGTCGCCGTGCATGATCCCGGGCACGAAGTCGATCGGGCGGTGCGCCCGCAGCCAGGCCGACGCCTCGTCGAGACCCGGCAGCTCGCGGCCCTTGATGCGGTCGAGGAAGCGTGTCCACCGCTCGACCTGGCGGTCGTGGAACCCGTCGGGTCGTCCCAGGTCTGCCAGCCCCTTGGCCTGCCAGTCGACCTTCGAGAGCAGGCCGATGCGCTCCGACGAGCTCGGTGGCCAGACCCCGACGCTGCTCGATGTCGGAGAAGAAGGGCTCGGGCCACTGCGACTCGGTGATCGGCGACCAGCCGTCGATGAAGCCCATCAGGTAGAAGGTGCGACCGAGGACGACGGGTCCTCGCAGGCGGCCAGCGCCGGGGTGTGCGGGACGTCGGTGCCGTCGAGCGCGTCGATGATGCGCCACTCGCGGAGGATCCCGTCGTCCCGGGAGGCCGGCGCCGTCGTCGGCGGGATGCGGCAGCGCGCCGTGCAGATCGCCGCGCCGGATCTCGTAGATCTCGTTCTGGCTGCCGCCCGAGACGTAGCGCGACTCGATCGGCTCGCCCTTGCCGGGGAGGTCGGTGGAGTCGAGCCAGGGGCCGAGCGCGTCGACGTCCAGCGTCGGCACGGGTCCGCCGAGGTCCCACCTGTCGTCGGACGCGGTGTCAGAGGATGGGGTGTCAGCAGATGAGGAGGTGGTCGGGTCGGTGCTCACAGGTTCCCCACTTCGAGCTCGAGGTGATCGGCGTACTTCTGTCGGGCGGCGGCCAGCTTCTTGGGTCGGTGCTCGGTGGGCCAGAGGTCGTCGCTCGGGCGGTAGTCGCGCAGCACCTGGCGGGCGATGGTGACCTTGTGCACCTCGGTGGGCCCGTCGGCCAGGCCCATGATCGGGCCGGCCAGCAACATGCCGGCGAGAGGCAGCTCGTTCGACACGCCGAGCGCGCCGTGCACCTGGATCGACCGGTGCACCACGTCGGTGATCAGCCCGGGCATCAGCACCTTGACCGCGGCGATGTCCTTTCGGACCTTGCGGTAGTCCTGGTAGCGGTCGATGGCCCAGGCGGTCTGCAGGACGAACAGCCGGAACTGCTTGATCTGGGCGTACGAGTCGGCGATGTAGCCCTGGACGAACTGCTTGTCGGCCAGCAACGAGCCCTGCGTCTCCCGGCTGAGGGCCCGCTCGCACATCATGTCGAAGGCCCGGTTGCACATGCCGATCGTGCGCATGGCGTGGTGGATGCGGCCGCCGCCGAGCCGGGTCTGGGCGATGGCGAAGGCCTGGCCCTCACCGCCGAGCAGCGCGTCGAGCGGCACCCGCACCTCGTCGTAGTGGATGAGGGCGTGGCTTCCCTCGCCCTCGGGCTCGGTGCCCAGGCCGACGTTGCGCACGATGTCGACGCCGGGCGTGTCGGCCGGCACCAGGAACATGGACATGCCCTGGTACGCGCTCACGTCGGGATCGGTGACCGCCATGACGATCAGGAACGACGCGGTGCGGGCGTTGGACGAGAAGAACTTCCACCCTTCGATGACCCACTCGTCGCCGTCACGGGTGGCCCGGGTCGTGAACATGGTCGGGTCGGCACCGGCGTGCGGCTCGGTCATCGAGTAGCAGGAGAAGCACTCGCCGTCGAGGAGCGGCTGCAGGTAGCGCTCCTTCTGCTCGGGCGTGCCGTAGTGGGCGATGATCTCGGCGTTGCCGGTGTCGGGGGCCTGGGTGCCGAAGACGATCGGGGCCCAGCTCGACCGGCCGAGGATCTCGTTCATGAGCGACAGCTTGAGCTGGCCGTAGCCCTTGCCGCCGAGCTCCGGCCCGAGGTGCGCGGCCCAGAGCTCGCGGTCGCGGACCTGCTGCTTCAGCGGGTCGATGGCCTTGCGACGCTGCTCGTCGAGTGGGGTGAACTCGAGCCCGCCCCACAGGAGGTCGAGCGGCTCGACCTCCTCCTTGACGAACGCCTCGACCCAGTCGAGCTGCTCCTGGAACTCAGGATCGGTCTCGAAATCCCAACTCATGGCTCTCTCCTCACACGCTGATGTTCCGGCCGCCCGTGAGGACGACGGTTCCGGTCGCCCTCTTCCCCCGGGCTCCCCGATGAACTACGTTCCACAAACCGGGAACGTCATTCCCGCAGTTCAGCACAGAGTTCCCACCAAGGAAAGTAGAGATCTGAGATGCGCGCTGCGCAGTGCCTCGAGATCGGCTCGCTCGACGACGTGGCGGTGGCCGACGTCCCTGATCCGATCCCCGGTCCGGGCGAGGCGCTGGTGCGGGTGGCGGCGGCCAGCGTCAACTTCCCCGACTCGCTCCTGATCGCTGGCCGCTACCAGGTGCGGGCCGAGCCGCCGTTCATCCCGGGGTCCGAGTACGCCGGCGAGATCGTGGCGCTGGGCGACCCCGCGTCGACAGATTCGACAGGCAAGTCGTCGAACGAGCTGTCAGGTCGGCTGGAGGTGGGTCACCTCGTGTGCGGCTCGGTGATGTTCGGCGCGTTCGCCGAGCTCATCGCCGTGCCGATCGAGCGGCTCACGCGTGTCCCCGCGGGCGTTGCCCCGGAGACGGCGGCGGCCTCGCAGGTCACCTACACGACGGCGTTCCACGCGCTGCACACCCTGGGTCAGGTGCAGGCCGGGCAGTGGGTGGTCGTGCTGGGCGGCGCCGGAGGGGTGGGCATGGCGGCCATCGATCTGGCCCGTGACGCGGGGGCCCGGGTGGTGGCGGCGGCCTCGACGCCTGAGAAGCTCGAGGCCTGTCGTGCGGTGGGCGCGGAGGTGGTCATCGACTACGAGCACGAGGACCTCAAGCAGGCCATCAAGGACGCCACCGGCGGAGCGAACCTCGTGATCGACCCGGTCGGCGGCCCCCACTCCGAGGCCGCGCTTCGGGCGCTGCGCCCTGGCGGTCGGCTGATCGTCGTGGGCTTCGCCTCGGGCGAGGTGCCGTCCATCCCGCTCAACCTGGTGCTGGTGAAGGGCGTCAGCGTGCACGGCCTCGACCTCCGCCAGCTCCACGTCGTCCATCCCGACCTCAACGCCGGCACCCTCCCGGCGTTGCTGATGCGGGTGGCCGATGGGCGCCTGCATCCGCGCATCGACCAACAGTTCTCCCTCGACGAGGTCGTCGCCGCGCTGCACTGCGTCGCCGATCGCCACGTGATCGGCAAGGTCGTGATCCATCCATGAGGTTCGCGGCCGGTCCGCCCGAGGGTCCGTCGCTGGCCGAGCAGGCGGCGATCCGGTCGACCGCCGAACTGGTCGCGGCCCGCACCGACGAGGCCCAACGCCTCATGGACGCGGGCATGGCGGTGATGGTCCGCCGCGGCAGCGAGCTCGCGGGCCACCGTCGCCGAGATCGTGCGAGAGGCCGGACTCTCGAACCAGGCCTTCTACCGCCACTTCGCCGGGAAGGACGACCTGGTCGCGGCCATCATCGACGCTGGTGCCCGGAGGTTGGTCGGCTACGCCGGCCATCGCATGGACATGTTCGACGATCCCCTCGATCAGGTGCGGGCCTGGGTGCAGGCCGTGCTCTCGCAGGGGACCGACCCCAAGGTCGCCGAGCCCACCCGTGCGCTCACCTGGAGTCGCAACGCGCTCGCTGCCGATCACGAGACCTCGGCCCGGCAGGCCGAGTCGCTGGTGTGGGCGCTCCTCGAGCAGCCGCTGGCCGCCCTCGGGCGCCCGCATCCGAGGCAGGATGCGTACCTGATCGGTCGGCTCGTCTTCGGCGTCCTCACCGAGGTGCTGTGGTCGGACGAGCCGACGAGCAATGCTGAGCTCGAGTTCGTGACCGCCTTCTGCCTCGGCGCGGTCACGAACGATGTCGGAGGAACCGGAGGGGTGGGCGATGACGTATCTGGATGACCGACTCGGCGTGGCGGGCCGGGTGGCGGTGCTGATCGGCGGTGCCGGCGGCCTCGGGCTGGCCTGCGCGGCAGAGCTGGGCCGGGCCGGCATGCGCCTGGCCATCGGCGACATCGACGAGGCCCGCCTGGCGTCGACCGCGACCGCGCTGGCCGCCGAGGGCATCGAGGTGCACGCCGGCGCGGTCGACTGCCGCGACGTCGAGGCACTCGCCGCGTTCTACACGTCGGTCGTCGAGGCGTACTCGAAGATCGACGTCGTGGTGAACGTGGTCGGCGGCACGTTCCGCCAGGACTTCGAGCAGTCGAACCCTCGTGGGTGGGAGGCGCTCACCCGGGCGAACTTCACCTGGGTGCTGGCCTCGATCCAGCTGGCCATCCCCCACCTGCGGGCTGCGGGGGGCGGCAGCATCATCAACATGGGGTCGATCGAGGGCAATCGTGCGGCACCCGGCTTCTCGGTCTACGCCGGGCTCCGAGAACTCGGGCCGGTCGATCGCCGTCGAGTTGGCCCCGGACCGCATCCGGGTGAACACCCTTGCGCCCGACTACGTGCCGACCGAGGGCCTGGCCGCCATGACCGGAGGTCCGGGTGACGGGTCGACCGAGGCAGCGGCGGTCAGGGCTCGGGGCCACCAGATCTCGATCCCGATGGGTCGCGTCGGCGAGCCGGGCGACGTGGGGGGTTGCGCCCTGTTCCTGGCATCGGACCTGTCGAAGTTCGTCACCGGAACCACGCTGCACCCCGACGGCGGCGCGTGGGCCTCGGCCGGCTGGTTCAACTGGCCCGACGGCGGGTTCCGCAACACCGTGCCCGACGCGGTCGCCGAGCGGTTCCTCGACGCCTGACGGCGTGCTCGTCCGAGTTGACCCACGCTGAGGTGGTCGAGTCGGAGAAGAAGGGGTGAGATCAGGCGTCGGCGGTTGCCGCGTCGAACCCCGGCTTGCGGCTGTCGACCTCGCTGGCGGCGTAGGGGATCACCGGGGGCTCGGCGCCGTAGAGGTCGAGCGTGTTGAGGAAGCGGTGCAGACCCATGGCGTTGGCGCAGGCGAAGCCGAGCTCGACGATCTGCGCGGCGGTGAAGACCTGGGCCAGCCGCTCGTAGAACGCACGGTCCATGGCGTGGTGGTCGGCGGACAGGAGATCGAGGAACTCGACTGCCATCTGTTCCTGCGGGTCGAGCTCGTCGCGACCGGGCGCCAGCAGGCAGGCCACGTCCTCGTCCGTGATCGAGTCGTGCTTGCGCGACTGCATGCACGGTTGGCACTCGCCGAGCTGCGCGCTCCGGATGCGGACCAGCTCGAGGATGCGACCGCCGAGCAGGCTGTCACCGCCCCACGACGTGCGGGCCTGGTGCACGGATGCCAATTGCGGGGTGCGGTACGCGAAGATCTGCAGCGGGACCTGCGTGGAGTACAGGCCCTCTCCGAATCCGTCGTCGATGATCTGACGGGATTCGGCGTTGAGGTCCTCGAACGGGATCGGTGCGATCCGCGGCATGGTCTGCCCCCTGGTCGTGGTGGGTGCCGTTCTCCGAGCCCTCCGAGAACAACGTTTTCACGATAGCGACATGGGGCTCCGGAGTCAGCCGGCTTCGACCGCGCCATCCGACGGCTCGCGGATCGTTGTCGTCACCGCGACGATGCCGGGCGACCTCGGTGTCGAGCTGAAGCCGAAGCGCACCGGAGGCCAGACGTCGGCCATGGACCCGAGGTCGAGGTCGCCGAGCGAGGCCCGCACCGAGCGCAGCCGGTGCTGGTCGGTCGCGCCGTACCACTCGTGGCGGCCGTTGCCCGCGGTGCCGCGGGTGCGCACGCCGCGGACCAGCACGCGGGCGATCGGATCGATCAGCGCGCACCATCGCCGTGATCGGGCCACCGATGTCGGCAGTGCGTGCAGGGCCCAGCCCAAGGCGGTGCGGCGACCGGTGGCGACCACCACCGACAGCTCGCCGGCGTGGACGTGCAGCGCGTCGGCGGAGCGACGGGTGGCGATCTCCACGAGCTCGACCCGGTCGAACACGTAGGTCCCCTGTACGAAGTCGGCCACCCGGGCGTTCGGTGCCAGCAGCGTCCGGGTGCCGTCGGTGGCCTCGTGCATGACGTCGGCGAACGACCCGAACGGTGAGTCGCTCCACCGGCCGATCACCACCCGGTGGCCCGACGTCGTGCCGAATCCGCAGATCTCACCGTCGAAGGTCTCGAACCGTGCGGCCATCGACCATGGGTACCACGGCCGTTGCCGAGACCGACGGGTCGGGGCGACATCCCAAACCCTCCTCCCAAGCCCTCCTCCCGAACCTGGGGCGATCCTGGTCGTCCTGGCGCGCCGCGGGACCCCAGGTTCGCGGCCATCGCCTCAGCCGGCGGTGAGGAGGGCGCGCAGCGCGGCCTTGTCGGGCTTGCCCGATCCGAGCAGCGGGAGCTCGTCGATGACCTCGACGCGCTCGGGCCACTTGAACCGGGTCACCTCGTGCTGGTCGAACCAGAGCCGGCAGTCGTCCAGCGCGAAGGGTCGCTCGACCACGACGAACGCGCAGACCCGTTCGCCGAGGCGCAGATCCGGTTGGCCCACCACGACGGCCTCGCGCACGGCAGGATGAGCCTCGAGCATGCTCTCGATCTCCATCGTCGCGATGTTCTCGCCGCCCCTGATGATGACGTCCTTGATGCGGCCGACGATGGTGAGCCAGCCGTTCGTCGTCGAGGGTCGCCGAGGTCACCGGTGCGGAACCACCCGCCCTCGGCGAACGCCGCGGCAGTGGCGACCGGGTCGTCGTAGCCGACGAACAGCTCGGGACCCCGCACCAGCAGCTCGCCCGGTTGCCCGATCGGCGTGTCGGTCCCGGCCGGGTCGACGGTGCGCACCTCGGCCAGTCCCACCGGCCGGCCGTCGGTGCTGGCGGCCCGCTCGGGCGAGTCGTCGGCCGACGAGGTGGTGATGGTCGGTGCCTCGGTCGACCCGTAGGTGCGCTTGATGCGGCAGCCGAGCGCGTCGGACGTCGATGCGAGGAACGCCGGCGTCACCCCCGATCCGCCGCAGGAGATCAGGCGCAGCGAGCGGACGGCCTCGGACGTGAACCCCGGCGCGTTCACCAACGACACGAAGAACGCCGGTGGGCCGATCATGAACGTGATCTCGTCGCGCTCGATGATCTCGAGCGCCGCGGACGGGATCCCACTTGGCCATCGGCACCACCCGCAGGCCCGCCACCCCAGGAGCACGCCGTTGAGCAGGCCCGAGATGTGGGCCATGCGGCGCCGGCAGCAGGATGGCGTCGTCGGGGCCGAGCCCGTGCACCTCGGTCATGGTCCGGGCCTTGTGCAGCAGCGCCCGGTGGGTGTGCAGCGCCACCTTGGGAGTGCCGGTCGACCCCGACGTGCCCAGCGCGACGGCGACCGACGCGGCGTCGACGGTCGACGGCGCGGTGCGGATCGGGCGCGCCGCTCGGGAGCTCGGTCTCGTTGCGGACGAACACCGTCGGCGCGAGCCGGCTCGATCATCGCCGCGACGTCGGCCGCGCCGGCCAGGTGGTGGATCGGCGCGGCGACCGCGCCGAGCCGCCAGCAGGCTCGGAACAGCGAGATGGCCGGCCACCCGTTGGCCAGCTGCCACGAGACCGTCGACCCGGCCTCGACCCCGAGCGACGCGAGGCCTCCGGCGATCTCTGAGATCTCCTGCTCGAACGGCGTCGTGCCGTCGAGCGCGACGTCGAGCGACTCGTCGCGTCCACGGTCCACCCGGCTTCGCCCAGCGGTCGTTCAGGGGGTGGCGTGAACGTCGGGACGAGCCTGTTCGGGGTTCGGCGAAAAGTCGACACGGGTGTTAGTTTCGCACCGCATGGCGCCGACCGCACAACAGGACCAGCGAGACGACCGGCAAGGACGGTCGACGTGGACCTGACCTTCTCGACCGAGGAGCAGGCCTTCGCCGCCGAGGCTCGCGCGTGGCTCGACGCCCACCTCCGACCGGTCCCGGTCTTCGACTCGGTCGAGGACGAGGTCGCTTGGGGCCGCGCCTGGCAGGCCGAGCTGGCAGCCGGCCGCTGGGTCGGCATCCACTGGCCGCACGAGTACGGCGGGCCGCGGCGCGTCGCCGCTGCACGTGGCCATCTTCAACGCCGAGTACACCCGGGCCGGTGCGCCGCAGCCGGTCAACCGCGTCGGCATCAACCTGGCCGGGCCGACGCTGCTGGCCCACGGCACCGACGACCAGAAGCGCCGCTGGATCGGCCCGATCCTCACCGCCGAGGAGATCTGGTGCCAGCTCTTCAGCGAGCCCGACGCCGGCAGCGACCTGGCCGGCCTGCGCACCACGGCCACGCCGGTCGACGGGGGATGGGTGCTCAACGGCCAGAAGGTGTGGACGTCCTACGCCCAGTTCGCCCGCTGGGGCATCTGCCTGGCCCGCACCGATCGGCGAGGCGCCGAAGCACCGGGGCATCTCGTACCTCGTGGTCGACATGACCGAGCCGGGCATCGAGATCCGACCGCTCGTGCAGATCACCGGTGAGGCCGAGTTCAACGAGGTGTTCCTCACCGACGTGTTCGTCCCCGCGGACCACCTCGTCGGGCCGCGAGAACCACGGCTGGGCGGTGGCCAACACCACCCTGGCCCACGAGCGCGGCACGAACTTCCCGTTCAAGGAGCAGGTCGTCCACGAGACGTTCCTGCAGCAGCTGGTCGAGCTGGCGTCGGAGCGCGGCGTGCTCGACGATCCCGAGGTCGCCGACGGCCTGGCCGCAGGCGTTCGTCGCGCTGCGGATCCTGCGTCTGCACAACTGGCGGACGCTCTCGCGACTCGGCCGCGGCCTGGAGCCGGGCGCCGAGTCGAGCTGGGTGAAGCTGGCGTGGACCGACATGACCCAGCTGCTCTCCGAGGTGGCGCTGCTGGTCGAGGGCCCCGAGGCGCCGCTGTGGGATCGCTGGGCGCGCCAGTGGCTGTGGAGCGGGGCGGCCAGCATCGCCGGCGGCACCTCCGAGGTGCAGCGCACCATCATCGGCGAGCGCATCCTCGGCCTCCCTCGAGGCTGACGCCGCCCCGATCCCCGACCCAACAACCCGAACTTGCGTGGATAACCCGATGAAAAGCGGGGACGATCTACGCAAGTTCGGGTCGTTCGTCAGGCTTCGGCGCGGACGGTGTTCTTCTCGGCACCGACGATGGGCGGGGCGTCGCGCCAGTTGGGGATGCCGGCGGCCTCGTCGGCGATGGGGTAGTGGTCCTCGCGGACCTCGGCCCAGTGGGCGTGGTTCAGCTGGTGGAGCGTGAAGCACGCGTTGCAGGGCGTTGTGGAAGCCCATGTTGTCCATGGTCTGGTTGACCGACTCCTTGATCAGGAGCGCGGTCATGGTCGGGCAGCGCGGCGATGCGTCGTGCGAACTCGAGGGTGCGCTCGGGCAGCTCGTCGTTGCGGGAACACCTTGCTGACCATGCCGAGCGCGTGGGCCTCGTGGACGTCGATCGAGTCGCCGGTGAGCATGAGCTCCTTGGTCTTGCGGGGACCGAACTCCCACGGGTGGGCGAAGTACTCGACGCCGCACATGCCGAGGCGGGTGCCGACCACGTCGGCGAAGCGCACGTCCTCGGCGCCGACGATCAGGTCGCACGCCCACATCAGCATGAGGCCGGCGGCGTAGACGTCACCGTGCACCTGGGCGATGGTGATCTTGCGGAGGTTGCGCCAGCGCTTCGTGTTCTCGAAGAAGTAGTGCCACTCCTGCAGCATCCGGTTCTCGGCGGCCAGGCGGGTGCCGCCGTTGATGGCGCGGGTCGGGTGCTGGTTGGGCCCCGGCGTGTACTCCTCGATCGACTCCTTCGAACCCATGTCGTGGCCGGACGAGAACATCGGACCTTCGCCGCCGAGGATCACGACCCGCACGGTGTCGTCGGCCTCGGCCTGGGCGAACGCCTCGTCGAGCTCGACGAGCAGGCCGCGGTTCTGCGCGTTGCGGCTCTCGGGCCGGTTGAGGTTGATGCGGACGATCGTGCCCTCGTCGAACGTCTCGTACTTGACGAACTTGTACTCGGTCATGATGGCTCCCAACAGGATGTGTTGTGAGCTGACCGTACTGTCAGAAGCGGGGCCCCTGTCCACCTGCCGCGACCGCGGTTCGCATCGATGTCGGGCCCGCCAGACGGCCGTCGGTATGCTTCGCTCGCCGACGAGTTCCCCACCGCTCCAGAGGACAACGACCGCAGATGTCACAGGATGCAGAGCCGAACGCAGGCAGCTCGTGGCAGCGGCGAGCGGTCGATCGGTCGTTGGGAACGGCGCGAGCCCGGGCGGTCAGCCGCAGCGGCCAGATCCTCGCCGCGGCCCGTGAGCTGACCGAGGAGACCGGAGGGCTCGACTTCACCGTGCAGGACATCGTCGATCGCTCGGGCCTGTCGCTCCGGTCGTTCTACAAGCACTTCAGCGGGAAGGACGAGCTGCTGCTGGCGCTGCTCGAGGAGATCCTCGCGGACTTCGCCGACGACCTGCGTCGTGATGTCGAGGTCTACGACGACCCGGTCGAGCGCCTGCGGGCCTACGTCACCAAGTTCCACATGCGGGCCCGCATCTCCTCGTCGCACGGGGGACGGGCGTTCAGCGGCTACCACGTCCGCATGCTCGAGTTCCGGCGGGAGGAGTTCACCGCCGCCCTCGAGCCGCAGGTGAAGCTCCTCCGGGAGATCGTCGAGGCCGCCATGGCGGCGGGCCGCATCCGCACCGACCTCAGCGCCACCGACGTCACCGGTCTGCTCACGGTCACGCTCATGTCGGCGGCCCAGATGAGCCTGCTCGACGTCGAGCTCACCGAGTCGCCGCTCACGCCCGAGCAGCTGTGGGCCTGGTGCGCGGCCGCGGTCGGCGCGGAGACGCCGATGACCGCCCGTCGTTGCATCGAAGGCATCGAAGCGTGCGCCCTCGGCGGGGGCAACCAAGGGTCGCGCCAAACCGAAGACCCAGACGGCAGCGCGTCGGCCTCGCACGGCCAGCTGACCGGCCGGCGTCGGGCCGGCTCCGTGATAACGTCATTCTCACATTCGAGTGTGCCGCTCCTGCGTTGATGCGGGCCGGCCGGAACCAGACCAGCGCATCGCGATGCGGTGCCGAGGGGGACGACATGACCGCCACCACCGAAGATCCGTCCGCGACCGTGCAGGGCGAGGTGCGCATGCTGATCGGCGGCGAGCTCGTCGAGGGTCGGTCCGGCCGCCGGTTCGACAACATCAACCCCGCCACCGAGGAGGTGCTCGGTCAGGTGGCCGACGGCGGCGCCGAAGACATGGACCTCGCCATCGGTGCCGCTCGCAAGGCGTTCGACGAGACGAGCTGGGCCACCGACCGGGCGTTCCGCCAGCGGTGCCTCCGCCAGCTGCAGGACGCGATCGTCGGCCGAGCAGGAGCTGTTCCGGTCCGAGCTGGTGGCCGAGGTCGGGTGTCCGATCGCCATCACCTACGGGCCGCAGCTCGACGCACCGCTCGAGGACGGGCTGCTCTGGCCGGCCAAGACCATCGACGACTTCGAGTGGGAGCGCGAGCTCCCGATCGGCGAGGCGTTCGGGATGCGCAGCTGGCGCAAGGTGGTCAAGGAGCCGGCCGGCGTGGTCGGGCGCGATCATCCCCTGGAACTACCCGTTCGAGGTGACGCTGCAGAAGCTCGGCCAGGCCCTCGCCACCGGCAACACGCTCATCGTCAAGCCGGCCCCCGACACCCCGTGGAACGCCACCCGGATCGGCCGCCTCATCGCCGAGCAGACCGACATCCCGGCCGGCGTCGTCAACGTGCTGACCACCTCGGACAACGCCGTGGCCGAGCAGCTCGTGGTCGATCCGCGGGTCGACCTGATCTCGTTCACCGGCTCGACCTCGGTCGGCCGCCACATCATGGCCATGGGCGCCCCGACCATGAAGCGGTTCTTCCTCGAGCTCGGCGGCAAGTCCGCGCAGATCGTCCTCGACGACGCCGACCTCGCCGTCGGCCGTGGGCGGCGCTGCGTTCGTCTGCGTCCACGCCGGTCAGGGCTGCGCCATGATGACCCGCCTCGCTCGTGCCCCGGTCCCGCTACGACGAGGCCGATCGAGATCCTCGAGGCGGGCGTTCGCCGGCATCACCTACGGCGATCCCACCGACGCCGGCCAACCTCCAGGGCCCGCAGATCAGCGCCAAGCAGCGTGAGCGGGTGCTCGGCTACATCGAGAAGGGCGTCCAGGAGGGCGCCCGGCTCGTGCTCGGCGGTGGGCGCCCGGCGCACCTCCCCAAGGGCTGGTACGTCGAGCCGACCCTGTTCGCCGACGTCACCAACGACATGACCATCGCCCGGGAGGAGATCTTCGGGCCGGTGCAGCTCGTCATCCCCTTCGACGACGACGCCGACGCGGTGCGCATCGCCAACGACAACGTCTACGGCCTGTCGGGCATGGTGTTCTCCGGGTCCGAGGAGCGGGCCGCTGGCGGTGGCCAAGCAGATCCGCGCCGGCACCGTCGGCGTCAACGGCGGCGTCTTCTACGGCGCCGACGCCCCGTTCGGCGGGCTACAAGGCCAGTGGCTACGGCCGCCAGGGCGGCCTCGAGGGCTTCGAGCAGTACCTCGAGACCAAGACGATCAGCGGTCCGGCCCCCGCCGCCGGCTCCTGATCGGCGACCCACGCCGGCGACTGGACCGCTAATCTGACGAGAGTGTCAGATGTGGGGGAGGGCCAGCGGTGAGGAAGCGATGACGACTCGGCTCGACGCCGGTGGGCACGAGATCGACGCCGGTGGGCACGAGATCGACGCCGGTGGGCACGAGATCGACGCCGGTGGGCACGAGATCGACGCCGGTGGGCACGAGATCGACGCCGGTGACCCGATCGTGGCGTCGGTGCTCGAGCTCGAGGACGTCCATGCCGGCTACGGGCAGTTCCAGGCCCTGTTCGGCCTGTCGATCGAGGTCCGGCCCGGTCACACGCTGGCCGTCGTCGGCCACAACGGCATGGGCAAGACCACGGTGGCGCGTGTTGCGTCAGGGCTCATCGTGCCCACCAGGGGCCGGGTGCTGGTCGACGGCCAGGACTTCACCGGTCGGCCGGCGCAGGACTTCGTGCGGGCCGGCGTCGTCCACGCTCCCGAAGGGCGCTCGGTGTTCGCCACGCTGTCCGTGCAGGAGAACCTGACGCTCGCGTTCCGCAAGAAGTTCGGCCGCAAGGGTGTGCCCGCTGCGCTCGACCGGGTCTACACGATGTTCCCCCGACTGGGTGAGCGGCAGGGTCAGCTGGCCGGCTCGCTGTCTGGCGGTGAGCAGCGCATGCTCACGTTGTCCCGCGTGCTGGTGCTCGAACCGCGGCTGCTGATCGCCGACGAGCTGTCGCTGGGGCTGGCCCCGATCATCACCGACGAGGTCTATGCGGTGCTGATGCAGATCAAGCAGTCCGGCACCTCGCTGGTGGTGATCGAGCAGCACATCCGCCATGCGCTCGAGGTGGCCGATGAGGTCATCGTGCTCGACCGTGGCCAGGTCGACTACACGGGCCCCGCCGAGGACGTGGATGCGCTGATGGACGCGTTCCACACGTCGGCCGTCGAGAACCCGATCGCCGACTGAACCGTGTCAGTACTTCGAACGCTGCCCGTCGGCCGGAGCCTGTCCCTCGGGGTAGGCGCGGATCATGTTCTCCTGCACGTACGAGGCGACCAGTCGGCCGTCCTCGGTGAAGGCATCGGCCCGCCCGTAGCCGCGACCTCGGCCGGCGTACGGGGCCTCGTGGGCGAGGAGCAGCCACTGGCCCGCGTCGAACGGCTCGTGGAAGGTGATCGCCTGGGTCAGCACGGTGGTCGAGATCGACACGTGGGCCTGGGCCTGGCCGACGCCGGCATGGGGTCGCATCGCGGTGGCGATCAGGAACCCGTCGCTCGCGTAGGCGAGCAGCGCCTGGCTGGTGGTGAGGTCGGTCGGCGCGCCGGCGAACCGCGACCACACGCCGAGCTCGGCCGGGCCGACGAGCTCGGGGTCGGAGATGTCGACGTCGTCGACGATGCGCACGTCCCACCACGACGCGACGGGACGGACCTCGAACGAGTCGGGGGAGCCGACCTCGGGCATCGTCGGCTGATGGCGGATCAGGTCGGGGTCGGGCACCTGCAGCAGCACGGTGGATCGCGTGCAGATGCGGTCGCCCTGGTGGATGGTGACGCTGGCGCTGCCGAGGGCTCGGCCCTGGTGCAGCACCTCGACGTCGATCTCGAGCGGCGCGCCCATGGACGCTCCTCGGGCGAAGACCGTGTGGAGGGACTTGACCTCCTTGTCGGGCATGGAGGCGGCGCCGGCGACGACGGTCTGGGCCAGCAGCTGGCCGCCGAACACCACGCCGTGGCCCTCGTCGAGCGACTCGGCCGGTGAAGCGGATCACCCCGTCGCTGGGACTCTCCCCGACGGGCGTGAGGTCGAGCACGGCGAGGAAGTCGCTGGAGTTGGCTCATCGCGATGAGAATGGTCTTTACGATTCCGGCATGTCAAGATCTCACCCCGGCAACTACGTTGCTGGGGACTACACACCGAGCGTTCGGGGGCAACGATGGACATCGATGACATGGTGCTGGTGAGCGTCGACGACCACGTGGTCGAGCCGCCGGACCTGTTCGAGGGCCGCCTGCCCGACGAAGTACGAGGACCTGGCGCCGAAGTTCATCACCCGGGCCGACGGCACCAACGCCTGGCTCTACGAGGGCCAGGAGATCGCCAACGTGGCGCTCAACGCCGTGGCCGGCCGCCCGCCCGAGGAGTACGGCATCGAGCCGACCTCGTTCGACCAGCTGCGCCCCGGCTGCTACGACATCGACGAGCGGGTCAAGGACATGGACGCCAACGGCGTGCTCGGCTCGCTCTGCTTCCCGTCGTTCCCGCAGTTCTGCGGCCAGCTGTTCGCCCGCACCGAGGACAAGGACGTCGCCCTCGCCATGGTGCGGGCCTACAACGACTGGCACATCGACGAGTGGTGCGGCACGCACCCGGGCCGCTTCATCCCGTGCTCGCTGCCGGCCATCTGGGATCCCGAGGTGCTGGCCGCCGAGGTGCGCCGCACCGCGGCCAAGGGCGCCCACGCCGTCACGTTCTCGGAGAACCCGTCGAAGCTCGGCTGGCCGAGCATCCACTCCGACTACTGGGACCCGTTCTGGACAGGCGTGCAGCGACGAGAACGTCGTGGTGTGCATGCACATCGGCTCGTCGTCGGCGCTCGTCATCACCTCCGACGACGCCCCGATGGACTGCCTCATCACGCTGACGCCCGATGAACATCGTGCAGGCCGCCGCCGACCTGGTGTGGTCGCCGGTGCTGCGGAAGTTCCCCGACCTCAAGGTGGCGCTGTCCGAGGGCGGCATCGGCTGGATCCCGTACTTCCTCGAGCGGGTTGACTACAACTACGGCCGCCACCACGCCTGGACCGGGCAGGACTTCGGCGACAAGCTGCCCGAGCGAGGTGTTCAACGAGCACGTGCTCACCTGCTTCATCGACGACAAGTTCGGCGTCGCTCAGCCGCGAGTTCCTCGACATGGACAACGTCATGTGGGAGTGCGACTACCCGCACTCGGACTCGACCTGGCCGCACGGCGCCCGAGACGCTCGACGCCGTCGCTCGGCGGGATGTCGCGACCACGACATCGACCGCATCACGCACCTCAACGCCATGAAGCACTTCTCCTACGACCCGTTCACGGTCCTCGGCGGCAAGGAGAACTGCACCGTCGGCGCGCTGCGGGCCCAGGCCGTCGGCCACGACGTGTCGATCGTGCCCCGGGCCAAGGAGGGTGCGGTCGCCAGCCGCACCAGGGCCGCCGACCTGGCCGTGACCTCGTCGGGCACCCGCCGATACCGCTGATGGATCTGTCGCTCAGCTCCGAGCAGGACCAGCTGGTCGACGCGTTCGCCGGCCTCTACGCCAAGCACTCGACCCCTGAGCACGTGCGCGCCGCCGAGGCCCTCGGCTTCGACCCCGAGCTCTGGAAGCGCCTGGCCGACCTCGGCGCCGTGCCGATGGCGGTCGGCGAGGCCGACGGGGGATGGGGGGCGTCGTTCCTCGACCTGGCCCTGGTCGCCGAGCAGCAGGGCCGCTTCGTGGCCGCCGGTGCCGATCATCGAGGCGCAGGTGGCGGCTCGGCTGCTGGCCCGTCTCGGTGGCGGTCGGCGGCCGGCCCGTTGTCCGACGCGCTGACCGGCGACCGGCTGGTCACCTTCGCCCCTCGCCCGGCCCGTGCCGACGTCGCCGGTCTCGTGCCTGCCGGCTCGGTCGCCGACGACGCGATCGTGCTCGCCGGCGACCGCCTGCTGCTCGTGCCGCTCGACGGGCGCTCGCACGACGGTCGAGAACCTGGCCTCGATGCCGCTCTGGCCGACGTGGTCGTGCCGGCGTCGGCGGTCGTGCTGGCCGAGGGTGACGACGGCGCTCGCCGCCCACGATCGGGCCGTCGACGACTGGCTGGCGCTGACCGCCGCCGCGCTGGTCGGCTCGCTGCCCGTGCCCTCGAGATCGGCGTCGAGTACGTCAAGGAGCGCAAGGCGTGGGGTGTGCCGATCGGCAGCTTCCAGGGCATCGCGCACCGGCTGGCCGACTCCGCGGCCGCGGTCGACGGCGCCCGCCTGCTGGCGTACGAGGCGGCGTGGGCGGTCGACGACCAGCCCGAGCGGGCCGCGGAGCTCGCCGCCATGGCCTTCGCCTTCGCCTACGAGACCGCCCGCGACGCCACCTACCGCAGCCTCCACTTCCACGGCGGGCTACGGCTTCATGATGGAGTACGACATCCAGCTCTACTACCGGCGGGCCCGCGGCTGGGCCAACGTCTACGACGATCCCGAGCACGTCTACCGCCGGGCCGCTGATCGCCGCTACGGCGTGCCGCTACCGGCCCGTCCCCTCCGGGCGCTCGGACGAGGTGGAGGCCTGATGGACTTCCGGACTGGGCGAGAAGAGCGACACGTTCCGCGACGAGGTCCGCGAGTTCCTCGACGAGCAGATGACCCTCGAGCTCGAGGAGAGGCTGTACCGCACGGGCGTCTCCAACGACGAGGACTTCACCAAGGCGCTGGCCGAGCAAGGGCTGGCTGGCGCTGGGTTGGCCGGTCGAGTGGGGCGGCCAGGGCCGCGACCCGCTCGAGGTCATGGCCTACATGGAGGAGGTGCAGAAGGTCGACGCCCCGAGCTACGGCATCGGCACCACCATGACTGGTCGCCAAGGTCCTCCACGCGCTCGGCACCGAGGAGCAGAAGGCCGAGATCCTGCGCCCGGCGCTGCGTGGCGAGATCATCATCTGCCTCGGCTTCACCGAGCCCGAGTCCGGATCCGACGTGGCGGCGGCGCAGACCAAGGCCGTGCGCGACGGCGACGAGTGGGTCATCAACGGCCAGAAGATGTTCACGACCAACGCCCACATCGGCGACTACGTGTTCCTGCTGGCCCGCACGAACCCCGACGTCGCGAAGCACAAGGGGCTCACCACGTTCCTCGTGCCGCTTGAAGCACCCGGGCGTCGAGGTGCAGGCCGTGTTCACGCTGTCGGGCGAGCGCACGAACATCACCTACTACAGCGACGTCCGCATCCCCGATGCCTGGCGCATCGGCGACGTCGACGGCGGTTGGCGGGTCATGACGGTGTCGCTGCAGGACGAGCACTCGGCCGGCTTCGGCGGCCGCATCGCCTCGTCTGATCGAGAACACCGAGGCCTGGGCCACCGAGACCACCGACGCCGACGGTCGACGTCGACTCGACGATCCCGAGGTCCGCGCGCCGTCTCGGTCGGGCCGCACGCCGAGCACGAGGTGTCGGTGCTGCTGCAGCGGCGAGGCGCGTGGATGGTCGAGCAGGGGATGGTCCCCGAGGCCGAGGGGCCGATGTCGAAGCTCTACAGCTCCGAGGCGCTCGAGCGGGTGGCCCAGGACCTCACCGAGATGGTCGGGGCCGATGCCCTCCGCAGCTACTTCGACCCGACCGCGCCTCGGGGCGGCCGCATCGAGCACACGCTGCGGTTCTCGGTCGGCACCACGATCTACGCCGGCACCAGCGAGGTGCAGCGCAACATCATCGCCCAGCGCGGCCTCGGCCTTCCTCGCTGATCAGCCGCCGCGTTCGTCGACGAGGGACGTGCGGCTGACCTTGGTGGCCTCGCTACGGGGGATCCGGTCGATGATCTCGACGGTCTTGGGTGCCTTGTAGCCGGCCAGGCGTGACTTGGCGAAGGTGATGATGTCGGATTCGGCCGGCGGGGCGGCCGGGTCGCGGGGCTCGACGATGGCGTGCACCCGCCGGCCCCACTCGGGATCGGCCAGGCCGATGACGACGACGTCGGCGATGCCGGGATGGTCGCTCAGCGCGTTCTCGACCTCGGCCGGGAAGACGTTGGCGCCGCCGGTGATGATCAGGTCCGAACGACGGTCGGCGATGTGGAGGAAGCCGTCGTCGTCGAGGAACCCGAGGTCGCCGGCGCTGGCGAACCCGTCGTCGGTGACGGCCAGGCGGACCGCGCCGCCGAGGTAGTGGTAGAGCCCGCCGGCCGGCCACCGCAGGAAGATCTCGCCGACCTCGCCCGCCGGCACCTCGTTGCCGTCGTCGTCGAGGATGCGGATCTCGGTGTCGCGGTAGCCGCGCCCGACGCTGCCGGGATGCTCGAGCCACTCGTCGCCCCGCATGGCGGCCAGGCCGAGGCCCTCGGTCATGCCGTAGGCCAGGAAGAGGCGCTCGGAGCCGACGAGGTCGATCCAACGGTGCAGCAGCGACGGCGAGGCGGCGGCTGCACCCTGCAGGACCCACACCAGGGAACTGAGGTCGCGGTCGTCGATCCCGGGGAGGTCGGCGATGCGCTGCAGCATCGTCGGCGTGGCGGTGAACGTCGTGACGCGGTGCCGTTCGACGAGGTCGATGATCCGCCCCGGGTCGAACTTCTCGAGGAGCACGAGCTGGTCACCGGCCAGCAGCAGGGGCAGCGTGGCGAACCCGTTCGTGTGGTAGAGCGGCGCCGGCACCAGGACGATCTGGGGCCGGGCGATGTCGATCCATCCGCTCGGGAACGGCTCGGGTCCGACACCGTCCCATTCAGCCGGCTTGTCGATGACGATCACCTTGGGCGTGCCGGTCGACCCGCTGCTGCAGATGCCGTGGGTCTGCGGCGAAGTCGATGTCGGGCCGGGGCGCGATCTCGTCGTCGATCGGTGGCTCGCAGCCAGGGGAGGTCGTCCCGGCTGAGATCGACCTTGGCGTCGACCACTGCGAGCACCCGCTGGCACTCCCAGTCAGGCAGGTCCCAGCGCACTGGCACCGGAACCGCACCGAGCTTCCAGGCCGCGACGACCGAGAGGATCAGCTCCGGCGAGTTGCCGAGGCGCAGCGCCACCCGGTCGCCCCGGCCGACGCCCCGAGCGTCGAGTGCCTGGGCGATCTGGTCCGAGCGGCGATGGAGGTCGAGCCACGAGGTGGTCTGCTCCGTGCCGTCGATCGCGGCGAAGACCAGCGCGATGCCGTCGGGTCGCTGGACGGCCAGCTCGGCGAACCGGGCGCCGTAGGAGATGGTCGCGGCGGGCGGACCGGTCGCTGGTGCATCCTCGTCTGACACGCGTGTCACCTTAGCGGCGACGACCGCGCCAGGTCGTACCACCGGCGGCCCGATGGAGCTACTTCGCCTTGCCGCGAGCCTTCACCGTGGGCTTCCTGGCGCGGGTGGCCGGGCGCTCGACCTTCCCGTTGGACGACGGTGCAGCGCCCGGACCGGTGAGCAGGCCGCGGTCGATCATCTGGGCGAACTCGCGCGATCGCGAACTGGGGTGGCGGGCTGTGAGGTGAAGGCGTCGAGGAAGGTGAGCAGCACCATGGCGTCGGCGTCGGCGTCGCCCCAGCCCGCGCGGCTCGAGGTGACGGGCGAGGCGGGCGCGAGCGCCGTCGACGACGGCCGAGGACACCTCGCCGAGCTCGCCGTCGCGGGTGATGGCCTCGCTCCACATCGTGAAGATCGACGCCTCTGCGGCGTAGGTGCTGGCGAACCGGTGCAGCCAGTCGCCGAGCTCGGCCTCCACGTCGGTCCCGTTGCCGGGGGTGAGCTCGGGCATGTCGTCGAGGGCCTGGCCGAGCTGGTCGATGGCCTGCTTGGCGAGGATCTGGAACAGGCCGGCCTTGTTGTCGAAGTAGCGGTAGAAGACGCCGTGGGAGACCCCGGCGGCCTTCGACCACGTCGGCCACCCGGGTGGCGTAGTAGCCGCGCTCGACGAACACCTGGTGGCCGGCCTCGAGCAGCTGCTGGCGGGTGCGTTGGGCGGCCGGCCCGTGCGAAGGATCGGCCTCGGCGCCCGTGGCCGACGTCGATCGGGTCGGACGTGACAGCGCCTTCAGCCGCCTCGTCGACGTGTGGACGTTGACGGCGTCGATGGGCCCGAAGAGCGAGCGGTGGACGGCATCGGCGTAGGCGACGTTCATCCGGGTGCGGTTGAGGGTGCTGCGGGGCGCCACCACCTCGAGCAGCTCGGTCTCCCGGTTGAGTCGGGCGACCGTCTGGAGGAGGGCCCGGATCACCGTGTCGATCTCGCTCGGGGGCAGCGGCGAGTCGATGATGCTGGCCCGGAGGTCCTTGGAGATGCGGGTGGTCACGACCGCCGACCCCGCTGGCGACCATGGCGTCGCTGGCCACCGCGGTCTGGAAGGTGACGAACACCGGACTCGTAGGCGTCGAAGATCTCCGAGTAGCGCTCGAGCCAGGCGTGGAACGAGTCCCATCCGGCCTGGTCGGCGGTGATCGGTTCGAGGGCCTCGGCCGACTCGTTGAGCAGCTTGGCGACCCGTCCGGCCAGGTGCCGGAAGAGGTCTTCCTTGCTGGAGAAGTACTGGTAGAAGGACGCCCTCGAATACCCCGACAGCTCGGTGATGCGCTTGACCCCGCAGCGCTGGTAGCCGACATCGCCGAAGACCTCGAGGGCCGCCTCGAGGATCTTGACCTGGGCCTTCTGGCCGCGCTCGCCGACGTACGGGCTGTCCGCGAACGGCGCACGGCGCACGATCGAGGCCGGATCTCCATCGGGGAGCGGGTCGGGGACGGGCGCCTTCTTCCGCGCGCTCATCATCGGGTCCGCGTCGTCGACGACCGGCAGACTGCACGCGTTGGGTTTGCCATCCTCGTGTGTTCCTTCTGGCCCGGCGCCACGGCCGGGCCGCGTCGAAGCGTGGATGCTAACCGCGGGTGCACCACGACCAGCGATTCCGGCTGGTCGTTTCTAACGATAGCGTCAGCGTCCGCTACGATTCCGGGACACGCCGGAGATCGATCATGTGGGGAACAGCAGCGATGGAACTGAAGCCTGGGACGAAGCTCATCAGCGCGGTGTGCGAAACCCAGGTGATCGTCGTTCGGGCACCGGCCGACGAGGTCGAGCTGGGCTGCGGCGGCGCACCGCTGATCGGGGCCGACGAGACGACCCGTCCGGCGAGCTGGACGCCGTCGCTCGGCGAGCGGCACGCTCATCGGCAAGCGCTACGCCGAGGAGGAGCTCGGCCTCGAGCTGCTCTGCACCAAGGGCGGAGCCGGCACCCTCACCTGCAACGGCGTCGTGCTCGCGGTCAAGGGCGCCAAGCCGCTTCCCGCGTCCGACTGACGTCGTCCCGTCCCGTCACCGAACCGGTCGGCTGCGGGTGCTCATCTGACACTCGTGTCAGGTCGCGGGTTAGGGTTGGCCGATCGCAGGGAGTCGACCGACCAGCCGGAGGGGGACCGATGAGCAGCGCACTCGAGGGCGTGAAGGTCCTGGAGGTGGCGGCATGGACGTTCGTGCCCGCCGCCGGAGCGGTGCTGGCCGACTGGGGCGCCGACGTCATCAAGGTCGAGCACCCGGTCATGGGCGACCCGCAGCGTGGGCTGCGTCTCGATGGGCCTGATCCCCGGCGGCGGACAGCGCCGTCAACTACATCATCGAGCAGCCGAACCGGGGCAAGCGCAGCATCGGGCTCGACATCTCGACCGACGCACGGGCGCGCGCTCCTCTACAAGCTGGTCGAGCAGAGCGACGTGTTCCTCACGAGCTTCCTGCCCGACGTCCGCCAGCGGCTGCAGATCGACGTCGAGCACATCCGGGCCGTCAACCCGACCATCATCTACGCCCGCGGCACCGGCCAGGGACCGAAGGGTCCCGATGCCGGCAAGGGCGGCTACGACGGCGCGTCCTACTGGGCCCGTGGTGGCGTCTCCGACGCGCTCACCCCCGCGTGCGCCGAGTACCCGATCGGCGGCCGGCCGGCGTTCGGTGACCTGGCCGGCGGCATGTCCATCGCCGGCGGGCATCGCCGCCGCGCTGTTCCAGCGGGAGCGCACCGGCGAGGGGCCGATCATCGACGTGTCGCTGCTCGGGCCTGGCCATGTGGGTGCTCTCGCCCGACGTGGTGGCCTCCGGGCTCTACGGCGGCGACCCGATGCCGAAGTTCGACCGCAAGACGCTCGGCCAACCCGCTCGTCGGCTTCTACCGCACCAAGGACGACCGCTACCTCACGCTCATGCTGCTGCAGGGCGATCGGTTCTGGCCGGAGCTGTGCCGAGCACATCGGGTCGCCCCGATCTCATCGCCGACGAGCGGTTCGCCGACGGCGGCGCCCGGTTCGACCAACAACGTCGAGCTCATCGCGCTGCTCGACGAGACCTTCGCCAGCCGCACGCTCGACGAGTGGAGCGAGGCGCTCGACACGATGAAGGGCGTGTGGGCGCCGGTGCAGATGCCGGCCGAGCTGGTGGACGACCCGCAGGTCCAGGCCAACGGCTACCTCAGCTCGCGTCTCGCTCAACGGCATCGACTTCGACCTCGTGGCCAGCCCGGTGCAGATGGACGAGACGGCCGACGTGCTCGGACCGGCGCCCGAGCACGGCCAGCACACCGAGGAGATCCTCCTCGAGCTGGGCCTCGAGTGGGACGAGATCGCCAAGGGCAAGGAATCCGGCGCCATCCTCTGACCGCTGCGCTCCGCTCGGCGTCGGCCCCGAGACCTCTGGAACGGTCGATCGTGGGCTGGCGGACCGACCCGATCACGGCCGTTGGGATCCTTGGTCAGATCGGGGAGAGGGGGCGGCGGTGGTGGGGAAGCGCGTCGCGGTCGGCCTCTGCGCGGCGCCACACCATGACCGAGCGATTGACGTCGCCGACGTGGAAGTCCTCGAGGAAGTTGCCCTCGACCCGATGCACCACCGGCTGACCGGTCGCGGAGCTCGTGTCGTGGCTGGTGTCCGGGTCGCTCATGACAGCAGGCCGTAGATCAGGCGGATCTCGTCGGTGAGGCGCGACGGGATGAAGAAGTCGTCGGTGTCGTCGATCTGGTCGATCGAGTCGGCGATGGACTCGGCTGTCAGGCTCGGGTCGACGACGCCGGGCGTGACGCCGAGGAACACCCGGGCGATGCGGCCACCACCGACGGAGTAGATGGCGCCGTTGCGATCGCACGACTCGTGGGCCAGGTAGGCGACGAGCGGGCTGATGAGCTCCGGGTCGAGCTGGTCGGCCTTGTCGCCGAGGATCTCCTCGGTCATGCGGGTCCGGGCGATCGGCGCGATCACGTTGACCCGGATGCCGTTCTTGTGCCCCTCGACCGCCAGCACGCGGGCCAACCCGACGAGACCCATCTTGGCGGCGCCGTAGTTGGACTGGCCGAAGTTGCCGAACAGCCCGGCCCCCGACGTGGTGTTGATGATGCGGCCGTAGCCCTGGTCGCGCATCAGCGACCAGGCCGGCCGGGTCACGTTGAAGGCGCCTCGGAGGTGCACGTCGAGCACGGGATCGAGCATCTCCGCGCTCATGTTCTTGAACGACGTGTCGCGCAGGATGCCGGCGTTGTTGATGATGACGTCGACCTTGCCGAACGTGTCGAGCGCCGTCTGGACGACGGCCTCGCCGCCCTCGGGGGTGGCGATCGAGTCGGCGTTGGCCACCGCGGTGCCGCCCAGCGCCTCGATCTCCTGCACGACGGCCTCGGCCGCGGAGGCCGAGCCTCCCGTGCCGTCGACGGAGCCGCCGAGGTCGTTGACGACGACCAGTGCGCCGCGGCGGGCCAGCTCGAGGGCGTGACTGCGGCCGAGACCGCCGCCGGCGCCGGTGATGATGGCGACGCGGCCGTCGAACGAGAGTGGTGATGCGGGCATGACGGGGCTCCTTCGGATCGGACAGATGAGCTCGGGGCTGATGCTGGTCGGCGAGTCGGTTCGGGGGGGCAGGGTGGTCAGGCGTCAGAGGAGGACGACGCCGGTGGCGGACAGCTCGTCGATCGTGTCGTCGTCGAGGCCGGCCGCCTGCAGGATCTCACGGGTGTGGGCGCCGGCGGTCGGGGCCGGGGCGCCGAGCGGCGTGATGGCCTGGTCGAACCGGGCGGCAGGGAAGGGCTGGCGGATGGCGCCCATGGTCGGGTGGTCGATCTCGACGAGCGAGCCCGACGCGGTGATCTGGGCGTCGAGGTGCAGTTCGTCGAGGTGCAGCACCGGAGCGCAAGGCACGTTGGCCCGGGCCAGACGCTCGACGACGTCGGCGGTGGCCATGGTGGCGATCTTGCGACGGACCTCCCGCATGATCGTCGCCCCACTGGCCATGCGGGTTGCCGTGTCGGTCATGTCGGGCTCGTCCGCGCCGTCCTCGACCGCGGCGTCGTCGGGGTCGGCCAGCGCCTCGACCAGCGCGGCCCACTGGCTGGAGGTCAGCGTGACCAGGGCGACGAATCCGTCGAGGGTGGGGGTGACGCGGAAGCTGCGGGCCACCGGCGGCAGCACCTTCTGCGGGTCGATGACGGTGTTGTTCATCATCCCGTCGGGCCAGAGGTAGGCCAGGGCCACGTCGAGCATCGAGACGTCGATGCGCCGGCCTCTCTTCGATCGGGTGCGCTCCAGGAGCGCCGCGGTGACGGCCTGGGCCAGCGTGTAGCTCGTGGCCTTGTCGATGACCCCCTGCTTCACCATGCTGGCCTGGTCGTCGTCGCCCTGCAGCGCGCAGAAGCCGGCCAGCGCCTGCACGACGTGGTCGTAGGCCGGTGCCGCGGCCAGCGGCCCTTCTGTTCCGAAGCCGCTGATCGACGCGTAGATCAGCTGCTCGTTGCGGGGCATGACGTCGTCGGGCCCGACGCCGAGCCGTTCGACCACACCGGGCCGGAAGTTCTGGACGAAGACGTCGGCATCCTCGCTGAGCCGGAGCACCAGGTCGCGCCCGGCCGGTGTGGCCAGGTCGATGCCGATCGATCGCTTGCCCCGGTTGAGGTTGGCGAAGTAGGCGCTCATGCCGCCCCGGCCCGTCCCGATCGTGCGGATCAGGTCGCCGGCGATCGGCTCGACCTTGACGACGTCGGCTCCCTGCTCGGCCAGCACCATGGTGGCCAGCGGCCCGGACATGTTGGTGGTGAGGTCGATGATCCGCACACCCGCCAGGGGGAGGAACGGCTGCTCCGCCGAAGCTTCTGACATGCGCGTCACCCTAGGTCAGGCGAAGAACGCCGAGCGAGCTACAGTCCGACATGACACGGCCGTCAGATACGGCGGCCGGTGAGCCAGGGGAGCCGCGTGGACGAAGGCCAGGACGTCGCAGTCGTCGACGGCGAGGAGAGCGACCCGTTCGAGGACTTCAACCGGGCCATGGGGGCCGCGGGCGACGCCTCGCCCTACCCGATGCTGGGCGAGCTCCGAGCCGCAGGCGCCGATCCACGTCGGCATGCCCGACCTGGGTCTCGTCGAGCAGGATCCCCGACAACCCGATGTTCACCGCGTACACCTACGACGCGGTGCGCACCGTGCTCGGCGACCCCGAGACCTACAGCTCCGCCGACTACGCCGCGATCATGGGTGCGGTGCTCGGCCGCACGATCCTCGAGATGGATCCGCCCGACCACACGCGCGTACCGGTCGATCCTCCAGCAGGCCTTCACCAAGGTGGCGATGCAGCGGTGGGAGGCCGAGCTGGTCCGGCCGCTGGTCGACCGCACGATCGACGGCTTCATCGATGACGGCGGCACCGACCTCGTGCGCAACCTGCTGTTCGGGTTCCCCGTCCACGTCATCGCCGAACTGCTGGGCCTGCCCGAGGAGAACCTCCCCGAGTTCCACCGGTTGGCCGTGCAGGTCATCGGCGTGACCGTCGACATGGATCGGGCCACCGTGGCGTCGGGCGCAGCTGCGCGAGATGCTGGAGCCGATCCTGGCCGAGCGACGGGCCGAGCCGCGCGAGGACATGATCTCGCTGCTGGCCACCGCCGAGCAGGACGGCCAGCGGCTGACCGACGAGGAGATCTACTCGTTCTGCCGACTGCTGCTGCCCGCCGGGGCCGAGACCACGTACCGGTCGTCGTCGAACCTGCTGCTACGGGCTGTTGACCCAGCCCGACCAGCTCGACGCGGTGCGCGACGACCGCAGCCTGCTGGCCGCAGCCATCGAGGAGGGCATCCGCTGGGAGCCGCCGCTGCTCGTCATCACCCGCGGCGTCACCCGGGACACCGAGCTGGCCGGCACGCTGCTCCCCAAGGGCTCGACCGTCGTCGTGCAACCTCGGCTCGGCCAACCGTGACGAGGCCCGCTGGCCCGATCCCGCCACGTTCGACATCTTCCGTGAGCGCAAGCCCCACATCGGGTTCGCCGCACGGCGCCCACATGTGCCTCGGCATGCACCTGGCCCGGATGGAGACGCAGGTGGCGCTGAACGCGCTGTTCGACCGGCTGCCCGACCTGCGGCTCGACCCGGATGCGCCCGATCCGTTCATCAGCGGCCATCTCTTCCGGGCGCCGCCGCGGCTCGACGTGGTTGGGGCTGACCGGCCGATGACCGAGCCGAGGCCCCCCGGCCCTTCCGCGTGCTGCCTGCCGTCACGCCCGACAACGAGCACTTCTGGCTCGGCGGGGCGGAGGGCGAGCTGCGCTTCCTGCGCTGCCAGACCTGCGGGTTCTGGATCCATCCGCCGCAGCCGATCTGCCCGTCGTGCCTGAGCCGCGAGCTGGCGGTCGAGGCGGTGTCGGGCCGAGGCACGGTGTTCACCTACACCGTGAACTGGCAGCCGTGGCTGCCCGACTTCGACCCGCCCTACGTCGTGGCCATCGTGGCGCTGCCCGAGCAGGAGGACTTCCGGCTCACCACCAACATCGTGGGCTGCGAGCCCGACGAGGTGTTCATCGGCATGGACGTCGAGGTCGAGTTCGAGGACTACGACGGCGTCTGGCTGCCCTACTTCCATCCGGTCGCCGGCGTCATGACGACCGCCAGCGGAGCGTCGCAGCGCGGCCGCCGAGGGCGAGCACCGCGCCGTCATCTCCGGCGTCGGGCAGTCACAGATCGGTCGGCGCATCTACCGCGATCCGCTCGACCTCACCATCGAGGCGTCGCTGCGGGCCATCGAGGACGCCGGGCTGACCCGCGACGACATCGACGGCGTGTCGACCTACCCGGGCGCGATGTCGATCCCGCCGGGCTTCTCCGGCGTCGGCGTCACCGAGATCCAGGACGCGCTGCGGCTGAACCTCAACTGGTTCGCCGGTGGCGTCGAGCTGCCGGGCCAGCTCGGCGTCGGTCGTCAACGCAGTGGCCGCAGTGGCCGCCGGGCTGGCCGACCACGTGCTCTGCTTCCGCACCGTGTGGGAGGCGTCGGCCCAGGGCGACCAGGGGCGGGCCTCGGTCACCGCCGGCGGCGGTGGGGGCGGCAGCTTCCGGGCCACCGGGTTCATGCAGTGGACGCTGCCGTTCGGCGCGCCGTCGGCGTCGAACTGGATCGGCATGATGGCGCAGCGCCACATGTACGAGTTCGGCACGACTCGCGAGCAGCTGGCCCAGATCGCGCTCAACGGCCGGGCCAACGCGGCCCTGAACCCCAACGCCATCTACCGCGACCCGATGACGCTCGACGACTACCTGAACGTGCGCATGGTGTCGACGCCGCTGTGCCTCTACGACTGCGACGTGCCGGCCGACGGCTCGACCGCGGTCATCGTGTCGCGGGCCGACTCGGCCCCCGACCTGCGCAAGCCGCCGGTGCGCATCGAGGCCATGGGCTCGGCCCTGCACGGCCGTCCCTCGTGGGACCAGTTCGACGACCTCACCACCATGGCCCTGCGCGACGCGTCGACGATGATGTGGGACCGCACCGACCTCACGCCGGGCGACGTCGACACGGCCCAGGTCTACGACGGCTTCAGCTTCATCGCCCTGTGCTGGCTCGAGGCGCTCGGCTTCTGCGGCCACGGCGAGGGCGGCCCGTGGCTGGCCGAGGGTCGCCCGACCGCCCGTCACGCCTCGCTGCCGCTCAACACCCACGGCGGCCAGCTCTCGGCCGGTCGCCTGCACGGCTTCGGCTTCCTGCACGAGGCGTGCGTGCAGCTCTGGGGCGAGGGCGGCGAGCGCCAGGTCGGCACCCCCGAGGTCGCGGTCGCCGCAGCCGGGGGCGGCCCCCTCGCGTCCACCTTCCTCCTCCGCCGAGCCTGATCGCCTGTCGGCCTGGCCGGCGTGACGGCGCACGGTCCGTTCGGCGCGCTCCGAATCCGGGCCGCTTCAAAGGGTGAGGAGTAAGGAAAAATAAGAAAAAAGCACTCACTTGAGTGGAGATGATGGTGTTGCGGCGGTATGATCGTATACATGTTCGATTCAGCTGATCTCACGAGGCAGTGCCGCCAGGCCGCTGGTGATGAGGTGGCGTTCGCGTCGGATGACGAGTTGTTGGTTGCTGCGGTCGGGTTGCAGTCGGCCCGTTCGGCGTTCGATGCGGTCGAGGCCCATGTGTTGGGTGAGCTGTTGGTCCGGGGGGTGACGGATCGGTGCTTCGGGTTGAAGACGGCGAAGTGGGTGGCGGTCCAGGCCAAGGTCGATCGGCGTTCGGTGGCTGGTCGGTCCCGTCTCGGGTTGCGGTTGCGGCAGTTGCCGGTGGTCGATGCGGCGGTGGCCGATGGCTCGATCAGCGCCGATCACGCCGCGGTGTTGGCTGAGGCGGCGGCGAACCCGCGCATCGGTGATCAGGTGGCGGCCACCCAGTCGTTCTGGGTCGACCAGGCCGCCGATACGTCGTTCGTGGACTGGTCCCATCAGTTGAAGCAGACAGTCCGATTGTTGGACCAGGACGGCGGCTATGACCCGGACAAGGACCGTGATCGTCAGCGGTCGAGGTTCACGACCTTCGATGACGGCCTGACCCGCCTGACCGCGGATCTGGTCGGGGTCGACGCGCTCGAGGTCCGCCAGCTGGTCGAGGCCCAGGCCGACCGCCTGTTCCATCAGCTCAAGCGAGAGGCGGAGCGTACGGCCGATCTCCCGATGCCGGGCCGGGCCACCCTGTTGGCGATGGCACTGGTCGAGCTGGTGCGTCGTGGCTCGGTCGTCGACCGCGACACGACCAACGGACCCGTCGTCGATGTCACCCTGGTCATCGAAGCCAACCGGCCCACCACTGAGTCGAGCGACTCCGACGTGCCGTCCGAACCCGACGAGTCGGCCGAACCCGAGGTGGCGCCCGGCTTCGAGGGGCCGCCCGACTCCGACCAGGCGACCGAGTCCGAGCAGCTGAGCGAGTCCGAGGGGCCGAGCGAGTCCATCGCTGCTGGCGAGGCTGGTTGTCCGAGCCCGGCGGACCTCTGCGGGCACTGCGGACCGGCCGAAACCGTCGACGGCGACGTGGTGCATCCGGAGGTGGCGGCCATCTTGTTGTGCGATCCGATCATCACGGTCCTGGTGGTCGACCTGCTCGGGGTCCCGTTGGACATGGGCCGCAAGATCCGCCTGGTCAACCGCGACCAACGCCGAGCGTTGACCGTCCGCGACGGCGGCTGCGTCTTCCCGGGCTGTGACTGCCCGGCCAGCTGGTGCGACGCCCACCACGTCATCTGGTGGGAACGCCAAGGCCCGACCGACATCTGGAACCTCGCCCTGCTGTGCCGCTACCACCACGGGGTCACCCACCGCCGAGGCTGGACCATGACCGCCACCGACGACGACGGGTTCACCTGGACCACACCCTCCGGTGACACGCTCCACAGCCAACGCCACCGAGGGCGAAGTCCCACCGCCCACGCCGCCCACCGACTCTGCCCGGCCTGACCACCAGCCCGGTAGACACTCGAACCGACGCCGACCCGACCGCGGAGCCCCGACGCTGCGGTCGCTCCGGCGCGTTCGGCATTCGATGTCATGGCCGCGACGGTGGTCACCACCGACACAAGCCGCGATTGCTCGGTTGAGCACGAGCACGGTGGCCGCGGACCGGTCTCGCGGGAAGGTGCCGAGCGCAGGCCCGGGTCGACGGCGTCGGATCTACGGCAGTCTCGGTCAGGGGAGGCGGCGGGCGAGCTCGGCGCGGGCCTCGGCCAGCCAGATCGCGTCGGTGGGCGGGGGCGGTGTGCCGATGCCGTAGAGCCGGGTTGCGTTGCCGCCGAGGATGGCGGTCCTGATGGTCGGTGTCAGCGCGGGATATCCGAACTGCTCCTGCATGGACTCGGGGATGGTGAAGGTCCGGAACGCATCGATCAGTGACTGCGGCGGGCCGTACCAGACCGAGTCGGTGCCCCACAGGATCCGCTCGGGCCCGACCGCCAGCAGCAGCTTGCCCAAGACGTGGGCGGCCTCGCGGGGACGGCGCAGCATCAGGAACCAGGTCGACCCGAGCTCGGCCCAGACGTTGCTCCCCGGGCCGATGCCGGCCGCGGTGAGGCTCGTCACCAGTCGGCTCACCCCTCGATCGGGATCGTCCACGTGGGCGCCTTCCTCGCCGGTGGGGTCGGGGTCGTACCCGGAGTGGTAGACGACGAACTGGATGTCGGGGTACAGCCGGGCGGCCGGCCCGATGTCGCGTGGTGAGGCCGCAGCCGGTGCGGACGAGGGGATCGGTCCGGCGATGCCCTTGTGCGCGCACACGATCGGCGGGCCGAGTGCAGTCACACGCTCGAGGAACGGGATGCCGTGTCGCTCGTCGTCGAGGAACCACCCCTGGCCAGGTGACCCGGGCGGATCCCACAGCGTGTACACCTTCCACCCCGACGGCTTCAGGTCGTCGCGCCAGCCCTCCATGCTCTCCAGCTCGGACGGACCGAGGTTGGGGTGCACGATGGTGTGCCCGAGCACCCGACCGGTGCCCGCGTAGCGGTCCATGATCTCGCGCGCCGCGGCGATGTCCGCGTTGTCGATCACGTTCTGGCCGGGCTGGCCGGGCGTCGACGTGAGCAGCGCGACCGAGGTCTCGCTGCCACCGAAGACGCACGCGGCCCAGGCGGGAGCCGACAGCTGGGTCAGGTCGACGGGGTCGGTCCAGCGGTCGGCATCGACCATGCGCAGGAACCCGAACAGCGCGCCGGCAGCTCGGGTGGTGCCGCGGCTGGGCCGGACCAGGTGGGTCTGCACGTCGATGACCGGACCCTTCGCGGCGAACACGTCGTCGACGGCGACCTGGTCGGTGGTGGCGTCGAGCGGCACGTCGTAGAAGGCGTCGCCGTGGGCTTCGTTCAGGGCTCGCAGCGTGGCCGCAGTGCCCATGCGGCCGGCGAACCAGGTGGGTTCGTCGACGCCCAAGCGGGCCGCGGCGACCTCGCCGGTGGAGGCGGCCAGGTCGATGACCTGCTGGTCGACCGGCCGCAACGGCATCGGCTCGTACTCGTCGCTCGACCGGGCCGCGAGCAGCGGTGGGCCCGCCCTCACCGGTTCGTCTCCCGGCCTTCGGCGACGTCGCGTGGATCCAGATCGGCTCCCGGCCCAGATCTACGCACGGTCGGGTCGGGGTGCCGTCGGAGCCGTCGGGGCGGAGAGGTCGAGATCGAGGGTGGTGGCGAAGGCCCGCACGACGTTCTGGACGCCGATCTCGTTGCGGCCGATGACCATGTGGTCGTGCTGGGCCTGGCGGATGCCTTCGCCACAGCTGGGCAGCATGGTGAAGTCCTCGTTGCGGACCGCGGCGTGCACGGCCTCGTAGAGGTCGAGGTAGCCGGTCCGGGTGGCCTCATCGGTCGCGGGTGTGGTGGCCATCCAGCCGTGCAGCACCGAACAGGTGCCCGGATCGTCACCCGGGAGGATCTCGATGATCTCGGTGCCGACCACGCTGACGGCCAGCACCAGGTTCGGGAAGACGGAGTAGACGATCGACACGTAGTCGAGCGCGGACCCGACCTCGTCGGGGGCGTTCGCTATCCACGGGGACGGGAAGGCGATGCGATGGTGCAGGCCGAACGAGTCGAACACCGTCGTGTTCCCCACCGTGTTCTGCCCGATGAGGCTGTTCGCGTGGACGTAGGCGAAGTGGTAGTTCTCGGCGAACGCCTCGAGGGCCGACTTCCAGTTGACCGGGCTCGTGAACGTGCGGTCGACCAGGTGCTCGCTCGTGTCCAGGTTCCACTGGGCCAGCTCGGCGTCGAGGGGCCCGAGGTGCGCGGCCACATCGATGTCTGCGCCGGCGGTGAGCACGACCCAGACGAAGCCGTTGCGCTCCTCGCTGGGCAGCTCGACCAGTCCGTGGGTCGACCGGTCGAGCTCGGTGAACGCCTCCTGCCCCGGCAGGCCGACCAGTTGGCCGCCGCTGTCATAGGTCCAGGCGTGGTACGGGCAGGTGAACCGCCGGCTCGACCCGCACCCTTCGGCCGGCTTGGCGCCCCGGTGCCGGCAGTAGTTGAGGAACGCGTGGGCCCGACCGTCGCCGTCGCGGGTGAGCAGCACCGACGTGCCCAGGACGTCGCGCACCAGGAAGTCGTGCGGTGCCGGCAGCCGGCAGGAGGGCGCAAGAGCAAGGGGAGTGGTGGCCAGGATCTCGGTGCGCTCCCGTTCGAACAGGTCGACGTCCCGGTAGTACCAGAGCGGCACCTCGAGCAGCCCGTCGGCCAGGTCGGTGGTGCCCGCCTCGACCAGTGCCCGGGCCCGGGCGACGAGCGCGGCCGGATCCAGCTGGGTAGAGGCCGACGTGAGATCGGCATCGGTCATGAGTGCTCCGCGGGCTGGGCGATGTGACACGGATGTTAGTAGCGGCTCGTCACGAGTTGCCGAGCGAACCGCCGATCTGACACCTGTGTCATAATTCGCGGATGCCGATCCACTGCAGAGCGGAGGGTGATCACCTGCTCGTGATCACCATCGACCGGCCCGAGCGCAAGAACTCGATGGACCTCCACCACTTCCGCGACCTGGCCAAGGCGTGGCGCGACTTCCGCGATGACGACGACCTCTGGGTGGCGATCATCACGGGCACCGACGGGTGCTTCATGGCCGGCGCCGACCTCAAGGACTACGTCCCCCAGATCACCGCGCTGTCGAAGCAGATCGCGGCCGGCGAGATCGACGAGATCGACGGGTGCAAGCTCTCCGACGGCACCGAGGCGGTGCTGCGCAACGTGAAGCTCTACAAGCCGATCATCGCGGCCATCGACGGACCCTGTGTGGCCGGCGGCATGGAGATGCTGGGTGGTATCGACATCCGCCTGGCCACGCCCCGAGCCACGTTCGGCGTGCTCGAGCCCAAGCGGGGGCTGTTCGCCGGCGGCGGCACCACTGCCCGGCTGCCCCGTCAGCTGCCCTACGCCGCGGCCATGGAGTTCCTGCTGACCGCGGAGGCGTTCCCGGCCGGCCGCGCCCTCGAGCTCGGTCTCCTGAACGAGGTCGTCGCGCCCGACCAGTTGATGGACCGGGCCCACCACTGGGCCGAGCGGATCCTGGCCAACGGTCCTCTGGCCGTGCGGGCCACGAAGGAGTCGGTCGTGCGGGGCATGTCGGGCACGTTGCGCGAGGCGTACAAGATCGAGAGCGAGATCTCGGGCATCGTCTTCCAGTCCGACGATGCGAAGGAAGGCCCGAAGGCGTTCGCCGAGAAGCGGCCGCCGAACTGGACCAATCAGTGAGCACGTCCTGCCTGATCGGCTGGTCGCAGGTCAGCCGCCACGACGGCGAACCGCTGGACGCGTGGGCCGAGGCGCTGCGCACCTCGGGCGTCGACCCGGGCGCGATCGACTCGCTCGACGTCGTCTACTGCCAGAGCTGGCCCTACGACGATCCTGCCGGTCGCCTGGCCGAGGCGGTGGGGGGGTCGCCGACCCGGGTGGCCTACTCCGGCATGGGTGGCACCACGCCGCTGCAGCTTCTGATCGCAGCGGCCGAGCGCATCGAGGGGGGCGAGTCCGACGTCTGCGCCATCGTCGGTGGCGAGGCGCTGGCCCAGGTCCGGGCCATCAAGAAGGCGGGGGAGCGGCCGGACTGGTCGCACCGCGATCCCGAAAAGAGGCCGTTCCCGTTCGAGGCGCCGTTTCATCCGGCTGAGATCGCAGTCGAGCTCTATCAGGCGTACTCGACCTTCGCCCTGCGCGATGTGGCCCGACGGGCCCACCTCGGGCTCGGGGTCGACCACCATCGCCAGGCGCTCGGCGACCTCTTCGCGCCGATGACGAAGGTCGCGGCGGCCAATCCGCACGCATGGTTCCCGCACGAGTGGACGAGCGCCGAGCTGGCCGAGGTCACCCCCGACAACCGGATGGTGGCGTACCCCTACACCAAGCGGCTCGTGGCGGTGATGGACGTCGACCTCTCGGCAGCCGTCGTGGTCGCGTCCACCGACGCGGCCGAGCGCTTGGGCGTTCCCGAGGACGAGCGGGTCCACCTGCGGGGCTGGGCCGAGGCCACCGATCCGGTGTACGTGGCCGAACACGATGAGCTGTGGCGGTCCCCTGGGATGGAATGGGCGCTCGGTCATGCGCTGTCGTCCGCTGGGGTCGGCATCGCCGACATCGGCCACGCCGACCTCTACTCCTGCTTCCCGTCGTCGGTGCTGTTCGCGCTCGACGCGCTCGGACTGGCCGCTGATGACCGGCTGGCCCCGTTCACCGTGACCGGCGGCCTGCCCTACGCCGGCGGCGCCGGTTCCTGCTACCTGCTCTCGGCATTGGCCGCGATGGCCGACCGTCTGGTCGACGATGCCGGGAGCCTCGGCCTGGTGACCGGGGTCGGCATGCACATGACCAAGCACGTCGCCGGCGTGCTGTCGGCCGCCTCGGGCGAGCGGGTGCTGTCGCCTCCTGACCCTGGGCCGGCGGTCCGTCGTCCGATCCTCGACGTCCATCACGGTCACGCCACGGTCGCGGCCTATACCGTGCACCACGGGCGGGACGGTGCACCGACCGATGCCGTGATGATCTGTGACGTGTCTGCCGGATCTGCCTCGGCCGCCGATCCCGATGCGGGAGCGCGCTGCTACGCCAAGGTGCTCGACGCCGATCTGCTCGTCGCGCTCGAGGCCGAGGAGTGGGTGGGCCGGCCGGTCGTGCTGGTCGACGGCGGCAACGGTGTGAACCTCGTGGAGGGCGAACGGTGATGCGGGCACTCGAGGGGTTGGACATCACCCGCCCCGGGTTCTTCCTGCGGGACGACTACGACGACGTGCTGGCCTGGCTGCGGGCCAACGACCCCGTGCACGAGCTGGCCGACGGCTCGTGGCTCATCAGCACCTACGACGACATCCGTGCGATCAGCCGGCAGCCCGAGGTGTTCAGCTCGCGGCGCGGCGCACTCGTCAACGATCCGTTGCGGGGCTCGGAGCCGAACGACGCGTCGGGGTCGCTGCTGCACCTCGATCCGCCCATCCACGCGGACTATCGCAAGCTGCTCAATCGTCGCTTCACGCCTCGGGCCGCGGGGTCCATGGAGGACGGCATCCGCGCCCTGACCACCGAGGCACTCGATGCGCTCACCTTCGGGGAAGAGATCGATGCGATCGCGCGCATCGCTGCTCCGATCCCGGTCGCGGTCATCGCCGATCTGCTGGGCATCGCCGACGGTGACCGCACGGACTTCCGTCGGTGGTCCGATGCCGTCATCGAGATCTCCGACAATCCTGGCGACGAGGTGGTCATGGCGGCGACGGTCGAGCTGTTCACCTATCTCGATGCCCATGTGCACCAGCGGATGGTGGAGCCGCAGGACGACCTGATCTCGATGCTGGTCGGGGCCGAGGTCGGCGGTGCGCCGCTCACCCAGGCGCAGGTGCTGATGTTCTGCCTCACGCTGCTGGTGGCGGGCAACGAGACCACCCGGAGCCTGCTCTCGGGCGGGATGGCGGCCCTGGCGGAGCACACCGACCAGCGGGCCGCGCTGGCGGCCGACCCGTCACTGATCGCTGGCGCCGTCGAGGAGTGCCTGCGCTGGGTCACGCCGATCCAGGCCTTCTGCCGCACGACGACGCAACCCGTCGAGCTGAGCGGGAGGTCGATCCCGGCCGACGCGTACCTCGTCCTGCTCTACGCCTCGGGCAACCGCGACGAGACCGTCTTCGGACCGACTGCCCGATCGTTCGACGTCAGGCGGCCCGCCACCCCGGGGCACGTGGCCTTCGGCTTCGGCGAGCACCTCTGCCTCGGCGCCGCGCTGGCCCGGCTCGAGGCCAAGATCGTGTTCGAGGAGCTGCTGCGGAGGTTCCCGGACTACTCGGTGATCGGACCGCCGACGTTCACCCCGTCCACCCTCACCCGCTCGATGGACACCCTGCCGGTCCGCCTCGCCTGAACAGCCCCGAACTTGCGTGGAAAATCCGCGCCGTCGTACGGGTTATCGACGCAAGTTCGGCTAGGGCGTGGGGGAGAGGAGGGAGTCGGCGACGCGGCGGCGGTGCCAGCTCTGTGATCCGCCGAGCACGTCGTTCTGCTTGGCCCGCTTGTAGAGCAGGTGGGGATCGGCGTCCCAGGTGAAGCCGACGGCGCCGTGCACCTGGATGTTCTCGCCGGTGACCGACACGGCCGCCTCTCCGGCGGCGGCCTTCGCAATGGCGGCGCTGCGGCCACGGTGCTCGTCGTGCACATCGCGCGACCACGCCGCGAAGTGCACGCCGACGCGGGCCATCTCGGTGTGGTGGAGCATGTCGACCAGCTTGTGTTGGATGACCTGGTGCGAGGAGAGGGGCACCTCGAACTGCACGCGGGACTCGGAGTAGGCGATGGCCATCTCGAGCGAGGCGTCGCAGACCCCGACGAGCTCAGCGGCCAGGGCGACCGCGGCGGTGTCGGCGATCTCGCGCCAGATCGCGGTGTGGTCGCCGAGCGGCCCGACCGGCTCGGCGGCGGTGCGCTCGAGGTCGAGCCGGGCGACCTGCCGGGTCGGGTCCATGGTCTCGACGGCCGCCATCGTGGGTTGCTCGATCAGGAAGGACCCCATGCCCTCCTGGGTACGCGCGGCCACGACCACCCAGTCGGCGGTGGTGCCGTCGAGGACCACCGGCTTGAGCCCGTCGAGCACCCATCGCCCACCCGTGCGGTTGGCCCGGGTGCGGACGCGTTCGACCGGGCCGTCGTGTCCGAGCTCCTCGAGTGCAACGGTGCCGGTGGTCGTGCCGGCCGCGAGGTCGGGCAGCAGATGATCGGCGCCGAGGGCCACCGCCGCGGTCGTGGCACAGACCGACGAGGAGAGGAACGGGCCGGGCATGGTGACGCGTCCCATCTCCTCGAGCACGACCACGGCATCGATCAGCCCGAGGCCGAGCCCGCCGGCTGACTCGGGGACGAGCAGCGACGGCCATCCGAGCTCGCCGAACGACTGCCACATCCCGTCGACGGCGGCGTCGTCACCGTCGATCACGGCCCGGACCCGACCGTCGCGGACGAGGCCATCGAGCACCTCGTGCACGCTGGCTCGCAGCGCGTCCTGGTCGGCGGAGAAGGTGAAGTCCATGGGGTGGGAGTCCTCTCATGGGGGTCGAGTGGCCCGGCCCCCGAATGTGACACGCATGTTATATTCGACCGATGGACTTTGCCTTCACGGCTGAGGACGAGGCGTTCCGACTCGAGCTGCGCGAGTGGCTCGACCGTGAGCTGCCCCGGTTCCTCGAGGACTGGTCGAGCGACGGAGACCAGGAGGCGGTCGAGAGCTTCGACCGCACCCAGGCCCGCCGCAAGGACTGGCAGCGCCGCCTCGACGAGGGTCGGTGGGCCGCCATCAACTGGCCGCGGGACTGGCACGGGCGTGAGGCCACTCCGGTGCAGAACGCGATCTACGCCGAGGAGATGGCGCGGGTGCGCAGCCCCGGCATCTACAACACGAACGGCATCTGGCAGATCGGGCCGATGATCCTGCAGTGGGGCACCGAGCAGCAGCAGCGGGAGTGGCTGCCCGGGATCCTGTCGGCCGAGGAGCACTGGTGCCAAGGGTTCAGCGAGCCCGAGGCCGGCTCCGACCTGGCCAACATGCGGTGCACCGCCGTCCTCGACGGCGACGAGTACGTGGTGAACGGCCAGAAGACGTGGATCTCGTCGGCCCACCTGGCCCGGTGGGGGCTGTTCCTGCTCCGCACCGATCCCACCGCCATCGCCCGGGGCGCCAAGCACGAGGGCATCACGGCGTTCGTCGTCGACATGGAGACGTCGGGCATCGAGACCCGGCCGATCCGCGACATGACCGGCGACACCATGCTCAACGAGGTGTTCTTCACCGACGCCCGCATCCCCGTGACCCATCGGTTGGCCGGGGACGACGACGGGTGGAAGGTGGCGATGAGCACGCTCGGCCACGAGCGGGTGGGGACGGCCGGCATGTCGATCAGCATGGCGGCCGACCTGCGGACGATCATCTCACTGGCGCACAGCGAGAACCCCGACGCCCTGCGCGACCCCGAGCTGCAGGAGCGGGTGGCCCGCGTGTTCACCGAGATCGAGCTGACCCGACTGCTCAACTACCGGGCGCTGACCAAGATCCTGAAGGGGCAGCCGAACTGGCCCGAGGTGCCGCTGGCCAAGCTGCAGTGGTCGCGCATCTCGCAGCTCATCGCCGAGCTGGCCGTCGACCTCCTCGGGCCGGCCGGGCTGCTGGCCCGAGGTGGTCCCGATGCCGTCGACAGCGGCAAGTGGACCAGGAACTACTCCTGGCAGCGATACACGTCGATCGGCGCCGGCGCTACGGAGATCCAGAAGAACATCATCGCCAAGAAGGCCATCAAGCTGGCCCGCGCCCGGTGACGGCTCGTGCGGTGACCGTGGCCGAGCTGCTGGCCGGTCGGGCCGACGACGACGGCACCGGGCTGCTGGCCGGCGACGACACCTGGACCTGGCGTGAGGTGGTCGAGCGCAGCACCGCGGTGGCCGGGTGGCTCATCGCTCGGCGCGGTCCCGGGCCGTTCCACGTCGGGGTGTTGCTGGACAACACACCCGACTACCTCTTCGCGCTGTTCGGCGCGGCCCTGGCCGGGGCGACGGTTGTCGGCATCAACAACACCCGTCGCGGCGCAGAGCTGGCGCGCGACATCTGTCATACGGACTGCCAACTGCTGATCACCGACGGCGACCTGGCGCCGCTGCTCGACGGGCTCGACCTCGGCGGGGTGCCCGTCGTGCTCACGGCCGACATGGACCTGAAGGCCGGAGAGGGCGACCCGTCAGGGGCCGACCTGCCCGCCGGGCCTGCGGCCGACGACCTGTTCGTGCTGATCTTCACGTCCGGATCGACGGGTGCACCGAAGGCGGTGCAGATGACCCACGGACGGGCCGCGGGCATGGCAGCCGGCTCGACGTGGTTGGCCCGTGACGATGTGCTCTACAGCGCCATGCCGCTGTTCCACGGCAACGCGCTCAACGCGATCGTCTTCCCCGCCCTGGCCAGCGGGGCCACCATCGCCCTGCGACCTCGGTTCTCGGCCTCGCAGTTCATGCCCGACATCCGGCGGTTCCGGGCCACCTTCTTCAGCACGGTCGGCCGGGCGCTGTCCTACGTGCTGGCCACGCCCGAATCGCCCGACGACCGCGACAACTGCGTGAAGTTCGCACTGGCGCCCGAGTCGTCACCGGCGGACATGAAGGCGTTCCGGGATCGGTTCGGCATCTCCTGCTTCGCGGGCTACGGCTCGAGCGAGAACGCCCTGATCTTCACGCCGGTTTCGGGCATGCCGAAGGAGGCTCTGGGTGCTCCTCTCGAAGGCACGGACGCGGCCGTCGTGGACCCGGAGACGTTGCAGGAGCGGCCGGCGGCCCGCTTCGACGACGCCGGACGGTTGCTGAACGCCGGCGAGGCGATCGGCGAGCTGGTCGGGCGCAACGTCGTCGACCGCTTCGAGGGCTACTACCGGAACGCCGAGGCCGACGCCGAGCGCACCCGCAACGGCTGGTACTGGTCGGGCGATCTCGGCTACCGCGACGCAGACGGGATCTTCTACTTCGCCGGTCGATCGGGTGACTGGCTCCGGGTCGACGCCGAGAACTTCGCCGGCGCGCCGGTCGAGCGGATCCTCGGCCGCTTCGCTCCGGCCCGTGGCGTGGCCGTCTACGCGGTTCCCGACGAGCGCACCGCCGACGACCAGGTGATGGCGGCGCTCGAGCTCGATGGGGACGCGACCTTCGACCCGGTGGCGTTCGGCGTGTTCCTCGAGGAGCAGGCCGACCTCGGCACCAAGTGGGCACCGCGCTACGTCCGGATCACCACCCTGCCGGTCGGGGCCACCAACAAGATCGACAAGAAGCCGCTGAAGGCCGAACGCTGGTACACCGACGACCCGATCTGGTGGCGGCCCGAGCCCCGAGGCCCCTACGTGCCGTTCATCGCGGACGACCTGGCGGCGCTCGAGTCCCGATTCCGCCAGCACGGCCGCACGATCGACCGCCCCTGAGCCCGGCCGCCCCTGAGCCCGGCCGCCCCTGACCTCGGACGACCTCGTACCGGTAGCCACCGCGCGGACCCAGGGGTCGAGCCACGGCCAACGGTTCAGGGTGTTCGGTCAGACGATGCTGGAACCGGACTCGACCCGGGCCCGCAGCAGCTGGGCCAGTCGTTGGCGGTGCACGACCGACGTGCCGAAGGTGAGGCCGTCGAGCTGGGCCCGCTTCATGTAGAGGTGCAGGTCGTGCTCCCACGTGAAGCCGATGCCGCCGTGCACCTGGAGGCCCGAGGCCATGACCCGACGGGCTGCGTCGCCCGACCAGACCTTGGCCGTCGATGCCGCGACCGATGCATCGGGGTGGCCTGCGGCCAGCGACCAGGCGGCGTGGTACACGGTCGAACGCATGCCCTCGACGTCGACGAGCATGTCGGCGCAGCGGTGCTTCACCGCCTGGAACGAGCCGATGGGCTGGCCGAACTGCACCCGCGTCTTGGCGTGCTCGACGGTCAGGTCGAGCACCCGTGACGCCCCGCCGAGCGCCTCGGCCGCGACCGCCGCCGCGCCCCGGTCGATCAGAGCGGTGGCGGCCTCGGCGTCGTCGATGCGGGTGGCGCCGGCCCGGTCGGTGGGGATCCAGCCGACGCAGCGGGTCACGTCCATGGCCGGCTCGGCGCGTCGGTCGCTCGCCGGTGGTCAGGTCGTGCACCACGAGCCTGTCGCCGTGCGACGATGACCGCCACGTCGGCGACCGGCGCGTACGGCACGAGCTGGCGATCGCTGTCGTCGCCCCAGGCCACCGCTCCGATGGCCCCGTCGGCCAGCCGGTCCTCCCACTCGGTGCCGCGAAGCGCGGCCAGCGCGAGGATCGTCGACGCGAACGGCGCCGGCGCGGCGTGGCGACCGAGCTCCTCGAGGAGCACCGCGATCTCGACGAAGCCCCAGCCCATGCCGTCGGACGACTCCGGCTGCTCGACGCCGAGCCAGCCCTGGTCGATCATGGCCTTCCACAGGACGTCGTCGTGGGTCAGCCCACCGTCGACGACGCCTCGGACCCGGGCAGGGGAGGCGTGGTCGTCGAGGAGGTCCCGCGCTGCCTCGCCCAGCGCCTGCTGGTCCTCGGAGAGCTCGAAGTCCATGGATGCATCTTCCCGGTTCGATGGTCGGTCGCCGCGCGTCCGCAGGCTCGGTTTTCTGACATTAGTGTCAGAACGCATGGATCTCACGCCGACGACCGAGCAGGAGGAGTTCCGCGCCGAGGTGCGGAGCTGGCTGCGGGCCAACCTGCCGTGGGAGTGGGGCGTCGGTCTGCCGCCCAAGCACGACGACCTCGCCGACGAGGTGGCCTTCGGTCGGGAGTGGCAGGCCAAGCTGGCCGCGGCCCGCCTCGTCGGCGTGGCGTGGCCGGCCGAGTACGGCGGCCGCGGCGCCGGGCCGGTGGAGCACTACATCGTGCAGGAGGAGCTGGCCCGCGCCCGGGCGCCCGAGATCGTCGGCCGCATCGGCATCAACCTGGCCGCTCCGACGCTGATGGCCCACGGCACCGTCGGAGCAGAAGTCGCGCTGGCTGCCCGGCATCCTCGATGCCTCGATCATCTTCTGCCAGCTGTTCAGCGAGCCCGACGCCGGCAGCGACCTCACCAGCCTGCGCACGTCAGCGGTGCGGGTCGACGGCGGCTGGAAGCTGAACGGCCAGAAGGTGTGGACGTCCTACGCGCAGTTCGCCGACTGGGGCATCTGCCTGGCCCGGTCGAACCCCGACGCGCCCAAGCGCAAGGGCATCACGTTCTTCGTCGTCGACATGCACGCGGCCGGGCGTCGACGTGCGTCCCCTCGTGCAGCTCACAGGCGAAGCCGAGTTCAACGAGGTGTTCCTCGACGACGTGTTCGTGCCCGACGACCAGGTGGTGGGCGAGATCGACCAGGGCTGGTCGGTGGCGAACTCGACGCTGTCGCACGAGCGGGGCACGAACCCCCGCCAGCTCGTCATCCACTGCCAGCTGATCGAGGAGCTGCTCCGGCTGGCGCTGGCCAACGGCAGCTACGACGACCACCGCACCCAGCAGCAGCTCATGGAGGCCTACGTCGAGGTGCGGTTGTTCCAGCTGCACAACTGGCGATCGATCTCTCGGCTGGCCAAGGGCCTCGAGCCCGGCCCCGAGGGCAGTTCGCTCAAGCTCTACTGGAGCGAGATGAGCAAGCGGCTCCACGAGGTGGTGATGACCGTGCTCGGCCCGGCGTCGCCGCTGTGGTTCGGGGCCGATGGCAACCCCGGTGACGGCGTGTGGCAGCGGTCGTGGCTCTACTACCAGGCCTCGTCGATCTGGGCCGGGCACGAACGAGATCCAGCGCACGATCGTGGGTGAGCGGGTGCTCGGCCTGCCCCGACCATGACGGGCCGATCTGACGACCGACGCCGCCGGTCGCCCCCTCGAGGGGCTGCGGGTGATCGATGTCGGTACCCGCATCTCGGCGCCGTTCTGCGCCGGGCTGCTGGGCGAGCTCGGCGCCGAGGTCATCAAGGTCGAGGACCCGAAGTCGGGCGACTTCATGCGCCACATCGGCCCGTTCGTCCCGGTCGAGGAGGGCAACGACTACTCGCTGTTCTGGGCCGTCGAGGGGCGCGGGCGCCAGAGCGTCACCTGCGATCTGCGTACCGAGCGGGGCCAGGACCTCTTCCGGCAGCTGGCGGCCACCGCCGACGTGGTGTGCGAGAACTTCCGGCCCGGGACGCTCGAGCGCTGGCACATCGGCCCGGACGACTGCCGTCCCGATCTGGTCTGGGTGCGGGTGTCGATCTTCGGCCAGGACGGTCCCAACGTCGACCGGCCCGGGCTCGACCGCCTCGGCATCGGCTACGGCGGGCTGCTGCACCTCACCGGTGAGCCCGATCGGCCACCCGTGCGTCCCGGCGTGACCATCTCCGACTACCTCACGGGCGTGTTCGGGGCCATGGCCGCCATCGCCGGCCTCTACCGGCGCGACATCACGGCCGGCCCGCGGTCTGCCACCACCGGCGACGGCATCGATCCCCGCGGCCGGCCTGGAGCGGTCATCGATGCCGCGCTCTACGGGTCGGTCCTGCGCGTGCTCGAGTGGACGATCGCCGGCTACGACCAGCTCGGCGTGGTGCGGGGCCGCCAGGGCAACCGCCTCGACAACTCTGCGCCACTCGACAACTACCCGACGGCGGATGGCGCCTACGTCTGCATCGTGGCCGGCTCCGACGCCAACTTCCGCAAGCTCTGCACCGCGATGGAGCGACCCGACCTCGCCACCGACGAGGCATGGTCGACGCTGGCCAAGCGGGCTGCTCGAGCCGACGAGATCAACGGCATCGTCGCCGACTGGACCTCTGCTCGCAGCGCGGCCGAGGTCGAGGCCGCGTGCATCGCCTGTGACGTCCCGGTGGGTCTGGCCTACACCGCCGCCGACATCGCGGCCGACCCCCACATGATCTTCCGCGAGGACCTGATCGCCATCGACGATCCCGTGCTCGGTGCGGTGCAGCAGCAGGCCCCGTTCCCTCGCTACAAGGGCGAGGAGCGGCCCGTGCCGTCCGGCGCGCCCCAGCTCGGCGCCGACAACGACGAGATCTGGGGCGAGCTCGTCGGCCCCGAGCAGCTGGCCCGCCTCCGCGCCGACCACATCGTCTGAGTCAGAGCTCGGGCGACCCGAGCTCGCCGAACCGGTCGCGATCGGTATGTCCCTGGGTGCACGGATCGCCACCAGTTCGGGCCGGAGAGGGGAGAGGGGTAGGGTGACGTGCATGTCAGAACTGGCGCCGGTGCGCGAGGGGTTGTTCGACGACGCGGGGCTGATCGGTGGAGCGTGCGGGGCGTGCGGGTTGCGCCACTTCCCACTCGCCGGGCACTGCCCGTGGTGCGGAGCGGCGGACGTCTCATCGGTACGACTGTCGACCGAGGGCCGCCTGTGGTCGTGGACGACTGTGCACTCCGCTCCACCCGGCTACGTGGGGTCGGTGCCGTTCGGCTTCGGCGTGGTCGAGCTTCCGGCCGACGGTCTCCACGTCGTGACCCTGCTGACCGAGTCCGATGCTGACCGGCTCGCGGCGGGCGATGCCATGCGCTTCACGACCGTGCCGGTGGGCGACGAGCAGTCGTCCTGGGCGTTCGCTCCAGAGGCGTCATGACCGGCCCGGGAGTGCAGATCGCCGGTACCGGCATCTACCCGTTCGGCCGCCACGGCGACGTGTCGGCCACCGCCATGGGTGCCACGGCCGTGCGCGAGGCGCTCGACGAGGCCGGACCGGGCACCAGCTTCCAGGCCGCGTTCTGCGGGACGGCCTACGGTGGCGTCGCCGCCGGTCACCGCGTGCTCGGTGAGCTGGGCCTCACCGGCGGGCCGATCATCGACATCGAGGCCGGGTGCGCGTCGGGTGCCGCGGCGCTGTCGATGGCGAGCGGCCGCCATCCGGGCCGGCCAGTACGACACCGTGCTGGTGTTCGGCATCGAGAAGATGCCGAAGGGCATCATCCGCTCGAGCTTCTTCGACCCCTGGCGCGAGCAGGCCGGCCTGGCTGCCACGCCCGCCTACTTCGCGCTGCGGGCCCAGCGCCTGATGATCGACTCGGGCATCACCAAGCAGCAACTCGCCGCGGTGGTCGTGAAGAACCGCGGCCAGGGCGTGCACAACGAGAACGCCATGTTCCGCAAGGCCGTCACCGTCGACGACGTGATGGCCTCGAAGGTGGTCTGCGAGCCGCTGCACCTCTTCATGCTGTGCTCGCCGAACGAGGGCGCGGCGGCCGTGGTGCTGCGGGCCGGCGACCGGCGGCGTCCAGCTGCGAGCCGCGGCGCTGCGCAGCCACCTGCCGGGCCACGTGCTGAACGAGGGCTCGCCCTTGTCCGGGCTGGTCGACCATGACCCGACCCCGCCGACCGCGCTGGCCGCAGCTGACGCGTACGCCGCGGCCGGGCTCGGTCCCGACGACATCGACGTGGCCGAGTGCCAGGACACCGACGCCGCCCGCGAGCTGCTCGCCTGCATCGAGCTGGGTCTGTGCGCGCCGGAGGACGTCGGTCGCCTGGTCGACGAGGGCACGACGGCCATGGGCGGGCGCATCCCGGTGAACCCGAGCGGCGGGCTGCTCTCGAAGGGCGAGCCGCTCGGGGCGTCGGCCATCGGCCAGGTGGTCGAGCTGGCCCACCAGCTGCAGGGGACGTGCGGGTCCCGCCAGGTCGAGGGCGCGCAGGTGGGCCTGGCCCAGACCGTCGGCCGCGGGGCCAACGCCAGCGTCACCATCCTCAGCCGCTGAGCTGTCGGCCTCCCTGACCCGGCGCCCGCAGCTGGAGCGATCAGAGTGGAACGAGCGGTCCACTTTTGTTCTGACAGTCGTGTCAGCTACGCTCGCTGCCATGAGTGATGTCGTGATCGTCGAAGCCGTGCGCACCCCTGTCGGGAGGCGCAACGGTGGCCTGTCCACCTTCCACCCGGCCGACCTGCTGTCTGCTGTGCAGACGGCCATGGTCGAGCGCTCGGGTGTCGACCCGGCCGAGATCGAGCAGGTCGTCGGTGGCTGCATCAGCCAGGTCGGCCCGCAGGCGTTCAACGTCACCCGCACCGCGTGGCTGGCCGCCGGGCCTGCCCGATCTCGGCCGCCTGCACGACGGTCGACAGCCAGTGCGGCTCGTCGCAGCAGGCCACCAGCATCGCCAGCAGCTTCATCTCGGCCGGCGTCGTCGACGTGGCCGCGGCCTGCGGCGTCGAGGTCATGAGCCGGGTGCCCATGGGGGCGAGCCTGGCCGGCGGCAAGTTCGGCAACGCCGTCCCGAAGTCCTACTTCGCCCAGCACGAGTACACGACCCAGTTCGAGGCGGCCGAGCGCATCGCCGAGAAGTGGGGCATCACCCGTGAGGAGCTCGACCAGTTCGGCGTCGAGTCGCAGCGGCGGGCCGCGGTGGCATGGGACGAGGATCGCTTCGGCACCCAGATCATCCCGGTCGACGCCCCCGTGCTCGGCGAGGACGGCAAGCCCACCGGCGAGACCACCCGCATCACCCGGGACGAGGGCCTGCGCGAGACCACCATGGAGGCCCTGGCCGGGCTCAAGACGGTCGCCCGCGAGGAGAACGGCTTCCACACCGCCGGCACCGCGTCGCAGATCTCCGATGCCGCCGCGGCCGTGCTGATGATGTCGGCCGAGAAGGCCGACGGCACTCGGGCTGAAGCCCCGGGCCCGCGTCGTCGACAGCTGCCTGATCGGCTCCGACCCCACGCTGATGCTGACCGGCCCGATCGACGCCACCCAGCGCCTGTTCGCCCGCACCGGGCTGACGATGGACGACATGGACGTCACCGAGATCAACGAGGCCTTCGCCTCGGTGGTGCTGGCCTGGGCAAAGGAGATGCAGCCCGACATGGCCAAGGTCAACCCCAACGGCGGCGCCATCGCCCTGGGCCACGCCCTCGGCAGCACCGGCGCCGTGCTGCTCACCAAGGCGCTGCACGAGCTCGAGCGCACCGACGGCGAGTACGGCCTGGTCACCATGTGCTGCGGCGGCGGGCTGGGCACCGGCACGATCATCCAGCGGGTCTGAGCGCGCACCATGGCGGATCCCGTGGAGCCAACCGATCCCGAGGTCGCCGAGCAGATCATCGGCACCATCCGCGACTGGGTGCGCAAGGAGGTCATCCCGGTCGCCTCGGACTACGAGCACGCGGACGAGTTCCCCACGCCGCTCGTCGAGCAGATGAAGGCGTTCGGCCTGTTCGGGGCCAAGGTGCCCGTCGAGTACGGGGGCCTGGGCCTCGACACCGTGACCTACACCCGGCTGATGGAGGAGCTGGCCTACGGCTGGATGTCGTTGGCCGGCGTGCTCAACACCCACACCATCGTGGTGACCCTGCTCAGCCGCAACGGCACCGAGCAGCAGAAGCAGGACCACCTCCCCCGCATGGCCACGGGGGAGATCCGGGCGGCATTCTCGCTGTCCGAGCCCGACGCCGGGTCCGATGCGGCGTCGCTGCGGTGCAAGGCCACGCCTGACGGCGACGAGTACGTCATCAACGGCACGAAGATGTGGGTCACGAACGGCGAGCGCGCCGCGCTGGTGGCCCTGGCCGCTCGCACCCCCGAGGGCATCACCTGCTTCATCTACGAGAAGACGCCCAACGAGTTCTCCGACACGCTCAAGGTGAGCCGCACCATCGAGAAGCTCGGCTACAAGGGCCTCGAGACCGTCGAGATGGCCTACGACGACCACCGGATCCCGGCCTCGACCGTGCTGGGCGGTCCGGACAACCTGGGACGGGGCCTCAACGCCATCCTGGGCGGCCTCGAGCTCGGTCGGGTCAACATCGCGGCCCGGGCCCAGGGCGTCGGACGGGCGGCGTACGACGCAGCCATGAAGTACGCGTTCGAGCGCGAGACCTTCGGCAAGCCGATCAACCAGCACCAGGCCATCCAGTTCAAGCTGGCCGACATGGCCACCCGGCTCGAGGCGTCCCGGCTGATGGTCAAGAACGCGGCCGAGCGCATCGATGCCGGGCGGCGGGCCGACGTCGAGGCCGGCATGGCCAAGCTCTACGCGTCGGAGATGGCCCTCGAGCTGGCCACCGAGTCGATGCGCATCCACGGCGGCTACGGCTACACCACCGACTTCCCCGTCGAGCGCTACTTCCGGGACGCACCGCTGATGATCATCGGCGAGGGAACCAACGAGATCCAGCGCATCGTGATCGCGCGGGGCCTGCTCTCCCGTTGGACCGAGGAGCACCCCGCCTGACGACCAACCCGCCGAACATGCGTAGGAACCCCGCGCCAGGCGCACGCTATCCACGCAAGTACGGGCGGGCGGGCGGTGGCCTGAGCGTCGGGTCAGCCGCCGGTGAGGCGGCGGTGGTAGGCCATGGGCAGCAGCTCGACGAGCTGGCCGTCTGGGTCGCGGACCACGAACGCGCCCATGGCGTCGCTGACGACCTGGCCGCCCCGCTCAGGGACGAGCGCGATGGCGGCGACGAGGTCCTCGACCGACAGCGAGATGTGGGTGAGGCCCGGCTCGTCGAAGGGACGGGTCGGTGCCGGGGGACCGCCAGGGCGGTCGAAGCGCAGCAGCTCGAGCACGAACGACCCGCGGGTGAGGTACACCGCCGTGACGTTGAGCGGAGGCTCGAGCGACAGGAGCTGCCCGGTGGGGTCGTCCGGGGGGTGTAGCTCCCGGTCGAAGGCGAACCCGAGCACGTCCTCGTAGAAGCGACGTGACCGGTCGAGGTCGGTCACGCAGAGGCCCACGTGGTTGACGACGACGTCGTCTGCGCCCGCCGCTCGTCCTGCGCCCTCTGCAGTCATGTGCGGTCCCCTTCCTGTTCGGCCTTCACCGCGGCCATGCCGCCGGCCTGGCGGGCCGCGACGCGGGAGGTGGCGGTGGGCGTGGCCGAGACGAACTGGTGCATCCAGAAGTGCAGCTGCCACGAATCACGCTGGCCCATCCGGTCGAGCATCCCGTTGATCGACCGCTTGATGGCCTCGGCGGTGAGCGTCGGGACCAGCGCGACGTCGTCGGCCATCTGCTGCGCTTCTTCCCAGAGCTCGTCCCGTCCGACGACCCGGTTGACCAGACCGAGTCGCTCGGCGGTCGGGGCGTCCCACTTCTGGGCCAGCAGCAGCAGCTCCTTGGCTTTGCGGGGCCCGACCTCCCACGGCTCGACCAGCAGCTCGACGCCGACGCCGGACATGCGGGCCACCGGATTGGAGAAGGTGGCGTCGTCGGCGGCCACGATGAGGTCGCACATGCAGGCCAGCATCAGGCCGGCGGCCGAGCAGGCACCCTGCACGGCGGCGATGGTGATCGGGCGGGTGTCACGGAGCCGCACCATCGGAGCCCAGTAACGAGCCAGCTCGTGGCGCAGCCGCCCCTCGGGGGTGCCCCGCCTGGCCGCCCATGGCTCCTCGGCGGCCAGCAGCTCCTTGAGGTCGTGGCCGGCGCAGAAGTGCTTTCCCTCGGCCCGCAGGACGACCGCCGCGATGTCCTCGTCGAGCTCGATCTGGTCCAGGCACGCGTCGAGCTGGTCGATGCTGGCCGCGTCGAGGGCGTTGGCCGCCTCGGGGCGGTCGAGGGTGATGGTGGCGATGGCGCCATCGACGGTGAGGTGCATGGTCTCGCTCTCGATCGATCTCAGGTCGGTCGGCCCAGCGTGTCACTCCGCGTCGGACAGGGCGTCGACGGCCGCGGATCTGACACATCTGTCATGCGGGCACAGTAGTCACTACTGTCGGCGCCCATGACTGCTTCCGGTCCTCTTCTCGCCGCCGACGAGGCGCTCACCCACCAGATCGCCGACACCTTCGCCCGGGTGTCCCAGACCGACCGGGCGTGGACCGAGAAGGTGTGGGCCATGGCCGCGGCACGTGACGGTTCGCTGAGCGTGGCGTTCGGTCTCGGCAAGTACGTGAATCGCAATGTGATGGACGCCTTCGCCGGCGTGTCCCGCCAGACCGAGCAGTGGACCGCGCGGGCCAGTCGCAAGCTCGCCCCCCGGCCCGAGGCCACCGACGTCGGCCCGATCACCTACGAGATCGTCGAGCCGCTGCGTCGCACCCGCATCGCGTTGGCGGCCAACGACATCGTGCCGGTCAGCTTCGACATCGAGATCGAGAGCGACGTGCCGCCGATCGTCGAGGACCGGGAGGTGCACGTGAGTCGCAGCCGCTACCGGATCGACGCCGACGTCGTGCGCTTCCACCAGAGCGGGGTGGCGACCGGCTGGGTCGAGGTCGACGGCGAGCGGGTCGACCTCGAGGAGGGCTCGTGGGTCGGAGCCCGGGACCGGTCGTGGGGCGTGCGCTACGGCGTGGGTCAGCCCCTTGGCGACCTCGAGGACACGCCGGTGCCGCCGGGCACCTCGACGCTCGTGCTGTGGATGCCCGTGACCATGACCCGCCCCGACGGCCGCACGTACACGCTGTTCGTCTACTACCAGCGCCACCATGGCGACGGCTGGTCGACCGGCAGCGCCCAGGGCGCGATCGAGCTGTCGGACGGTCGGCGCAAGGCGTTCCGCGACATCGTGCCGCAGCTGGCGTTCGAGGATGGCAACCGGCGGCTCATCGGCGGGGACCTCCGCTGCGTGAACCATGACGGCACCGAGCGGGTGCTGCACGTCGAGCCGGTCTCGGCCACGGGCTTCCACCTGGGCACCGGCCTGTACGGCGGGTTCGAGGGCCACGTCCACGGTGAGTTCCGGGGCGACCTGCACGTCGAGGGCGAGCACGTCGGCCGCTGCGACGAGGTCGAGGTGGCCCACCGCATCCACCAGCACCGCGACTGCATCGTGGCTGTGACCGACACCAGCGACGGCTCGACCGGCGTCGGCTCCCTCCAGTCGATCGTCGCCGGCCGCCACCCGGAGCTCGGCCTCACCCAGGAAGCCTCCTTCTCCTGACATGACTCGGCCGCAGGCGCCGCCCTCATCAGATGGGGTGCCTGACCACCTGTCAGGTGGTTCCCCACCCCTTCTGGTCGGGGTAGGTCGGAGATCCGTCGTCCAGACCGATCCGGTCGGGCTCGGCGTCAGCTGATCGAGGCGATGCGGGTGAGGGTGTAGTCGAGGACCGCGTGGCCTTCGGTCGAGCGAGGCGGCTTGCCGAGGCGGAACGAGGCCAGTCGGTCGGTGCGCATGCTCAGCGCGGTCGAGCGACACATGGCGAAGATCTCGAACCACCCGAAGTCGACGAGCGGGCGACCGAGGGCCTGCTCGTGGCGGGTCACGATCTCGTCACGGGTGAGGAACCCCTTCACCCGTTGGCCGAAGAAGTGCTCGGTCATGGCCTCGAGGGCGGTGTACCAGGCCAGGTCGTGCTCGGCCGGGCCGATCGAGGCCATCTCCCAGTCGAGCACGGCGACCGGGGCGAACCCGTCGTCGAAGATCACGTTGCCGAGCCGGACGTCCCCCCAGAGCACTGACGCCGGCGGCTCGACGGGTCGGTGCTCGCGGCACCAGGCGAAGGCCGAGACCAGCGCGGGTGGGGGAGCGCCGTCGAAGGTCCAGTCGGTGAGGTCCTCCCACCAACGCACCTCGTCGTCGAGCGATGCAGCGACGCCTCGTAGGTGGTGCGCGACGGGCTGGCCCTGCCACGGCGTCCGATGGATCCGGGCCAGCGCATCGAGGAACCCCTCCTGGAGGGTGCGCTGCTGGTCGACCTCGGCGGTGCCGAGCCACGGGTCGGCGACGGGCAGCTCGCCGGTGTTGTGGCCGTCGATCAGCGGCATCACCAGGAACGGCGTGCCGAGCCAGCGGTCGTCCGGCTCGAGTGTCACGGGGCTGGGCACCGGCACGCCGTGCTCGCCGACGGCGACCTGCACGGCCACCTGCATGGCGAGGTCGTAGGTCGGGAAGAGGGATGGCCCGTCGGGAGGCAGCCGCAGCACCAGGCGATTCGCCCGCGGTTCGCCGGCCACGAGATAGGAGGCTTGCACGAAGAAGATCTCGTTCGAGTAGCCACCGGCCGCGAAGCTGGTCAGCTCGACGTCGAGGTCGCTGGCGTCGATCCCCTGGGCGGAGAGGTGGCCGGGCAGCCAGTCGACGAACGCCCGCCGCACGTCACCGAGGTCTCTGGTCACCACTCCTGCCATGCTGCCCCCATCACCTGAAGACCAAATCTAACGTTCGTGTCATACTAGATGGGTGCGCGCCGCGGTGATGGTCGAGAACGATGCTCCCTTCGAGATGGAGGAGCTGACCCCGGTCGAGCTGGGCGATCGCGACGTCGAAGTCGAGATCGAGGCATCGGGTGTGTGCCACTCCGACCTCACCCTGCTGGGTGGTCTCATGCCTCCCCCTGCCGTACTCGGGCACGAGGGGGCCGGCGTCGTGCGAGCCGTCGGCCGCGACGTCACCCGGGTCAAGGTCGGCGATCGGGTCATCGCCTCGTTCACCCCGGCGTGCGGCGACTGCTGGTACTGCCGCCACGACGCGTCGCAGCACTGCACCCGGATGTTCCGGCTGGCCACCGCCGTCCGCTGCCACCGCCACGACGGAACGCCGGTGCTGGTGGCCAGCGGGCTCGGCACGTTCGCCGAGTCGATCCACACCAACGAGGCCTCGCTCGTCGCGGTCAGGACCGACCTGCCTGCGGACCAGCTGGCCCTCATCGGCTGCGGCGTCACCACCGGCGTCGGTGCCGCGCTGAACACCGCCCAGGTGCAGCCTGGAGACACCGTCGCCGTGATCGGCTGCGGGGGTGTCGGCCAGTTCGTGCTGCAGGGCGCGCACATTGCCGGGGCCAGCACGGTCGTGGCGGTCGATCCCAGCGCGGCCAAGCGCGAGTTCGCGCTGAAGATCGGCGCGACCCACACCCTCGACCCGACCGACGGTGGCATGGTCGACGAGCTCAAGGCGATGACCGGTGGCCGGGGGGTCGACGTGGCCTTCGAGGTGGTGGGCCGACCGGAGTTGGTGCGCCAGGCGTTCGACGCCACCCGCAGCGCCGGCACCACGGTCATCGTCGGCATGCCCGCACTCGACGCCGAGGTGTCGCTGCCGCTCTTCACGTGGTTCAGCGCCGAGAAGCGGGTGCTCGGCTGCAACTACGGGTCGGCCCAGGTGCGACGCGAGTTCCCTCGTCTCGTCGCGCTGGCGGAGTCGGGGGTGCTCGACATCGGGGCGGCCGTGACCAAGGTGCGACCGCTCGACGAGGTCAACGCCGCGTTCGACGACCTGCGGGCCGGCACCGTCGTGCGCACGGTCCTGCATCCCTGAGTTGCCGAGAAGTCGACTTCGCAGCGCGGAGAGCGCGGCCGAGCCCGGCTGTCTGCGCAGCCTCCGTCAGGACACCCGGTCGAGCAACACGTCGAGATCGGCCAGCGAACGCAGGGTGTCGTTGAGGTGCGTGCAGGAGCTGGTGCCGACCAGCTCGCGGTGCACCGACCGCCGCAGTTGATCGAGCGACCATCCGACGACCTGTCCGGCGCTGCCCAGCGCACCAGGGCACTCGCTGTACGGCAGCACCTGGGCCGTGGCGTCGACGGCCGACAGGGTGCGGGTGTCGGCATCGACCAGTCCGGTGACGAGGTACTCGTGGACGATCGTCTCCTCTCCGTCGTCGGACACATGGCTGTCGCGGAAGTGCGCCTCGAACGAGTGCGCACCGTCGACGGCGGCGAGCACGTCGAGGCGGCGACGACGACGCATGGCCCCCGGCGGCAGCGCTGCCATCGGGTGCCAGCTGTTCGCGTCATCAGGGGCTTCGAGGGCGGGTGCGACCGGGCCGGTCACCACCGGGACCTCGCCGTCGTGCCGCAGGCCCTCGATGAGCGCGCTGTCGTCGGCCCATCCGGCACACAGGTCGATGCGGGAGCGGATGTCCATCACCGGGATGAGCTTGGCTTGCGGCCCGCCGTTGCTCTGGAGGTGCACCATGTCGTAGCCGGCCACGAGCTGCGCACCGGTGAAGTCATCGAGGAGCAGGCCGGTCAGCGACGTGCGGTCGCCGTCCTCGGCGAGCGCCTCGACCAGGCGCCGGCGGAAGCCGGCGGCGACGGTGGCCCCGATCAGCTCGGCCAGACGCGGGTCTGGTGGATCCGACGAGAGCTCGAGCAGCCCGTAGGTGGCGGCATCGACGCGGGCCGTCAGGTGGGCAGATCGCTCGATCGCCCCCTCACCGTCCGGGCCGGTCGTCAGGTCGCGAGCCCGGGCGTCGACGGCGCGCACGGTGTCGGGCGCCACGGGGCGGACCGTGTCGATGTTGGAGGTGCGCCGAACGGAGCCGGGTTGTCGCGTGGGGGTGACCATGAGCGGCGAACGTGGGCCGAGGGCCGCCTCATCGAGGTCCATGGCCGCAGACTACCCCTCGGCCCCCGAATCTGACGAGAGTGTCAGATCAGGCCGTGCGGCACTTCCCACGCCCGCGCTGCGGATCAGTTGATCAGCGGGTCGCGGGGCAGGCCGAGGATGCGCTCGCCGATCTGGTTCCGCTTGATCTCGGAGGTGCCGCCGGCGATCGACATGGCCCTGTGCATCAGCACCATCGTCCCGGTCATGAGGCCCTTCTCGTCGAGGAAGGCGGTGTCGGGGCCGGTGAGCTCGGCCAGGATGGCGGCGGCCTCGTGGCCGATCTCGGAGAGCACGAGCTTGGTGACGTTGCCTTCCGGCCCGGGACCGCCGCCGGCGACGGCGCGGTGCGCGGTGCGCAGGTTCATCAGCGTCATGGCCTGGCTGGTGGCGATGTAGCGACCAACCCGGCCGGGCCCACCGGTGAGCCGCTCGGGATGGGCGTCGAGCGGCGCGATCAGCGCCTCGCCGGGCAGGGTCATGCCGCCCTGGCCGCCGCCGATGCTGACGCTCTCGTTGCCCAGCGTGGCGCGGGCGACGGTCCAGCCACCGTCCACCGGGCCGACCACGTCGTCATCGGGGACGAAGACGTCGTTGAAGAACACCTCGTTGAACTCCGAGTGGCCGGTGGGCATCTTCAGCGGTCGGACCTCGACGCCGTCGGCCTCCATGTCGATCACCATCGTGGTGATGCCCGAGTGCTTGGGCACGTCCGGGTTGGTGCGCACCGTGGCGAGGCCGTGCTTGGCCAGGTGGGCGCCGCTGGTCCAGACCTTCTGGCCGTTGACGAGCCAGCCGCCGTCGACCCGCGTGGCCCTGGTCTTGACGCCCGCGGCATCGGAACCGGCATCGGGCTCGCTGAACAGCTGGCACCAGATCAGCTCCTGGGCCAGCGCCGGGCGCACCCACCGAGCCACCTGATCGTCGGTGCCGTGTTGGATCAGCGTGAGGATCACCCAACCGGTGATGCCGTAGCCCGGGCGGGTGATGCCCTGGTTCTTGAACTCCTGCTCGACCACCAGCTGTTCGACCGCGCCGGCGGATCGACCCCACGGCTTCGGCCAGTGCGGCATCACGTAGCCCGAGTCGATGAGCGCTTCGCGCTGGGCGTCGGCATCGAGGGAGCTGATCCCCTGGGCGAACGTGCGGACCGTCTCGGCCAGGGCCTCGGCCTCGGGCGGCAGGTCGATGGAGGACTCGCGCTTCACGCCCTGACGAGCCAGGTCGGTCACCTGGATGCTGGCGGCCTGGGCGTCGATGATGGCCTCGAGCGCGGTGGCCCGGCGCAGATAGAGGTGGGCGTCGTGCTCCCAGGTGAAGCCGATTCCGCCGTGCACCTGGATGTTGAGCTGGGCGCAGAGGTCGCCGGCAGGGATGGCCAGCGTGGCGGCGGCCGCCGCCGCGGCAGAGAACTGCGGGCCCCCGGCGGAGGCGGCCCGGGCGGCGTCCCACACGGCGGCCGTGGCCAGTTCGGTGGCGACCATCATGTTGGCGCAGTGGTGCTTGACGGCCTGGAAGGTGGCGATGGCCCGACCGAACTGCTCACGGACCTTGGCGTACTCGCTGGCCTGCAGGGTGCACTCGAGCGCGATGCCGGTGGCCTCCGACGACAGGATCGTCCGAGCCAGGTCGAGCATCACCTGACGGGCGCCGGGAATGACCTCGGCGGCGGCGCCGTCGAGCGTGACGCGTGCGGCCCGCCGGGTGGGGTCGAGGTTGGTCGGCACGTCGACGGCGGCGCCGCCGGCTCGGAGGTCGATCACCGCGACGTCGTCACCCGAGGTCACGAGGAGGATGTCAGCCAGTCCGCCACCGAGCACCACGTCGGCCGATCCGGTGGCCACGCCGTCGCGCACGACGACGTCGCCGCCGAGCGCCACGGCACCGGCGGTCTCGCCGCTGGCCAGACCGGGCAGGAGACGCTCGGCGAGCGCCTCGGAGCCGGCGGCCACCAGCACCGAGCTGGCGATCACCGTGGGTACGAACGGGCCAGGGGCGAGGGCCCGGCCCAGCTCCTCGACCACGACGATCAGCTCGGGCAGGCCGTAGCCCGATCCGCCGTGCTGCTCGGGGATGTGCAGCCCCAGCCAGCCGAGCCCGCAGAGGTCCTTCCAGAAGTCGGGGAGCGTCTCGTCCGGAGACTCGAGCAGATCGCGAGCGGCGGCCCGGGAGCCGCGCTTGGCGAGGAAGTCCGAGGCCGTCTCGGCGAGGGCGATGTGATCTTCGGTGATGGCGGTCGACATGGCGGGAAACGTAGCCCGCATCGCCCGTGTGATGAGGAGCCGGACGCCGGTCGCCGAGCGTGTGCTACGAACCTCTCGTGACCAGTGCCGATCCGTCCTTCGTGGTCGAGAGCGTCTCGTGGGACGGCTTCTGCGGTCTGCTCTCGTCTCCGGTGATGCGGACCGACCTCGGAGGGGCGGCCGGGGGGGCGCTCGTGGTCCGTGGCGCCCCGGCCGGCGGCATGGCCCTCGACCTGCCTGCCGGCGCGATCGAGGTGGCCCGGCAGCTCCCGGTCGTGGTGGTGCTCGATCCGGGGAACCGTGGCGGGGCCGATGGTCTTGCCGTCGACCCGGCCGAGGCTCAGGCCGTCGAGCTTCCTCCGGCGGCGGACGTCGCCGACGTGGTCGCCTCGGGCGACGATCTGGCCCTGCTGCTCGAGCGGGCGGCGGCCAGCCCGCACGCGGCCACCGCGCTGGCCCTGCTGCTCCGCTCGAGCGAGGAGCGGTCGGTCTTCGACGGTCTGGCTGCCGAGTCGGCGGTGTACTCCACGCTCCAGGGCGGTACCGGGTTCCGGCGGTGGCGCACCGAGCATCCTCGTCGTGCGCGTCCCGAGCCCGACGCGCCTGCGGTGCTCGTCACGCGTCGCGGCGACACCCTCGAGATCGTCCTCAACCGTCCGGAGGTGCGAAACGCCCTCGACGCGCGGATGCGCGACGGGCTGTGGGACGCCCTGTTGGTGGCGGCCGCCGATCCCGGGCTCTCGATCTGCTGGACCGGCGCGGGGCCGTCGTTCTGCAGCGGCGGCGACCTCGACGAGTTCGGCTCGGTGTCGGACCCGGCCAGCGGTCACCTCATCCGTCTGTCGCGCAGCATCGGCCTGGCCGTCCATCAGGTCGCGGATCGCGTCACGGCGCACGTGCACGGGTCGTGCGCGGGGTCGGGCATCGAGCTGCCCGCGTTCGCCGGCACCGTGGTGGCCGCGACCGATGCACGGTTCTCGCTTCCGGAGCTGCAGCTCGGCCTCATCCCCGGCGCGGGAGGAACCGTGAGCCTCACGCGCCGCATCGGCCGCCACCGCACCCTCTGGCTGGCGCTCACCGGTCGGGCGGTCGACGCCGACACGGCTCTGGCCTGGGGCCTCGTCGACGGCATCGAGCACCCGACCGCCTGACCGGCGTCGTCACCTCGGCGGCTACGGTCACCGTCATGCCGGCCCCGTCGAGCGAAGCGGAAGCCTGGGCTTCGAGCGGGGCCATGGCGCTCACCGGCAGGCGCGACGGTCCGCCCCTGGTCGCTCCCGATGCGGTGGTGCGGCGGGTCGCCGAGCTCGGCCATCGTCTCGACCTCGATGCCCTGGGCCTGCTCGGCGAGCACGCGGCCGCGTTCGGCCTGACCCGCGGCGGTGGCACCAGTTGTGGTGGCTCCGCCCGGCTGCTGCCCACCCAGGACGGGTGGGTGGCGGTGAACCTGGCCCGCGACGACGACCGCCGTTCGGTCGCCGCGTGGCTCGAGCTGCCGGGTCACGCGGACCACGCCGATCCCTGGCCGATGATCGAGCAGGTGGTCGTCGAGCGCACCGCGGCCGACCTGGTCGACCGGGGAGCGCTGCTCGGCATCCCGGTGGCTCGGCTCGGCGAGGTCGGGTGGCCGTCGTCGACCGACGGCGTAGCGGCGCTGCCGATCCGAGCCATGCGTGCCATCGACGGCGCCCCGGGCTCGGCAGCCGACTCGATCGGGCTGGTCGACGGGCTGCTGGTCGTGGACCTCTCGTCGCTGTGGGCCGGTCCGTTGTGCACCCGGGTGCTGGCCGACCGGGGGGCCCGGGTGATCAAGGTGGAATCGGTTGGCCGGCCCGATGGAGCCCGTCGCGGGGTCAGGGCCTTCTACGACCGGCTGCACGCCGGCACCCGATCGGTGGCCCTCGACCTCGCGACCGACACCGGACAGGCCGCGTTGCGCGAACTGATCGAGCAGGCCGACATCGTCATCGAGGCGTCTCGGGCGCGGGCGCTCCGTGGCTGGGGGATCGAGAGCACCGACGTGCTGGCCCGCGGCCGCTGTCGCGCCTGGGCGACGATCACGGGTTACGGCCGCGAGGCCGACCGGGTGGCCTTCGGCGACGATGCCGCGGCTGGCGGTGGGCTCGTCGCGTGGGACGAGCAGGGTCCGATGTTCGTCGCCGACGCGGTGGCCGATCCGCTGGCCGGACTGACGGCCGCGGCGGGGGTCGTCCAGGCGCTGGCCGTCGGAGGTCGCTGGCTGCTCGACGTCTCGATGGCAGGCGTGGCGGCATGGGTGGCCGGAGCCGACTCCGGCGCGCCGTGGCTGCCCGACGAACGACTGATCACCGTTCCGCCGTGCGCGCCACCAAACCCAGGGGTCGCGCCGGCGCTCGGGTCCGACAACGATGGCGTCGCGGCCGAGCTCGGCCTGTCGCTCCCATGACCAGATCCGAGCGACCCCTGCTGCTGCGCCACGTCGAGCTGGACGGCCGCCTGGTCGACGTCGCGATCCGGTCCGGACGCATCGAGGCGATCGGCGTCGACCTGTCGCTCCCGGCCGACGCTCGGGTGGTCGAAGGCGACGGCGGAGTCGTGCTGCCCGGCCTGCACGACCATCACCTGCACCTCATGGCGCTGGCCGCCTCGTTGGACTCGGTCGATCTGGGTGCCCGGGTCGAGCCGGACGAGCGCAACATGACAGCCGCCCTGCAGTCTGCTGCTGCGTCGGCGCCACCGGGGGAGTGGCTCCGGGCCGTCGGCTACCACGAGCCCGCCGACCACCTGCTCGATCGGTGGCAGCTCGACGCCATGGTCGCCGACCGTCCGCTTCGGGTGCAGCACCGGTCGGGTGCCCTGTGGGTGCTCAACTCTCGGGCTCTGGCCGAGGTGGGCCTGCTCGACGGCACGCTCCCGGCCGGGGCCGAGACCTCACCCGACGGCGCGCCCAACGGCCGGCTGCTCCGCCTCGACCCCTGGCTGTCCGGACGCATCCCGCGCCGGCGGCCCGACCTGGCCCGGGTCGGCCGCCTGCTCACTGGCTGGGGCGTGACCGGCGTGACCGACATGACGCCCTTCGCCTCGGTCGACCACCTCACCCCGATCGTCGCGGCCATAGAGGACGGGGTCCTTCCGCAGCACGTGATCGTGACCGGGGCACCCTCGTTCGACGTCAGCCGGCTCCCGGCTGAGGTCCGGGCCTGGGTTCGGTTCGGGCCCACCAAGGTGCTCCTGCACGATCACGACCTACCCACCCCCGACGACATCGCGGGGCAGATCCGGGAGGCCCGGGCCCACGGCCGGGCGGTGGCCGTGCACTGCGTGACCCGCGCATCGCTCGTGCTCACGCTCGCCGCCTTCGCTGACGTGGGCTCGATCGTCGGGGACCGCATCGAGCACGGTGCGGTCGTGCCGCCGCAGCTGTACGACGACCTCCTCCACCTCGGGCTCACCGTGGTCACCCAACCCAACTTCGTGGCCGAGCGGGGCGACGACTACCTGGCCGACGTCGACGTCGAAGACGTGCCGCACCTCTGGCCGTGCCGCTCGCTGCTGGCCGCCGGGATCCCGGTGGGGGCCGGCACCGATGCGCCGTTCGGTCGGCCCGACCCTTGGCGGCTCGTCGACGCGGCGGTCAATCGGCGCACGCCGTCGGGCGCGGTGCTGGGCGAGGATGAGCGTCTCGACCCGCGCGCCGCACTCGACCTGCTGCTGACACCGGGGGAGCGGCCGGCGGGTGCCGTCCGCCGGGTGTCCGTGGGTCACCCGGCGGACATCTGCGTGCTGCACAGCTCTCTGGCCGCAGCCGTGTCATCGCCCGCAGAGACCCCGGTCGCGGCGGTGGTCATCAGTGGTCAGTTGCACGAGCTGCCGGCGTGAACCGATCCCTCACCCCGGTCAGGCCGCCGCCAGGGAGCCCTCCGACCCGTGAGGTGGTCCCTGGTGCCCCTGGATCGGTGGCTCGTCGCGATGAAGCTGGGCCCCGGGGTGGTGTGGCCCGCCGTGCTTCGCCCGCCGAGACCGGGGGCGACGGTGCTACTTCGGGGCGAACCGCTGGCCGGCGTCGAGGCGGATCGTCCCGCCGTTCAGCATCGGGGTCTCGACGATGGCGATCGCGAGGCGGGCGTACTCCTCTGGGCGACCCATGCGCTTGGGGAACGCGGCATCGCGCACGAGGGCGTCGGCGAACTCGTCGGGGATGCCCGCCGTGATGCCGGTGCTGAACAGGCTGGGGGCGATGGCCATGACGCGGATGCCGAGGCTTCCCAGGTCGCGGGCCATGGTCAGTGCCATGCCGGCGATGCCGGCCTTGGCCGCCGAGTAGGCGACCTGACCGATCTGCCCCTCGAAGGCGGCGATCGACGCGGTGTTGATCATCACGCCCCGCTCGTCGTCGATGGGTTCGTTCTTGCTCATGTGCCAGGCCTGCAGGCGGTTGAGGTTGAACGTGCCGATCAGGTTCAGCTCGACCGTGCGGCGGAAGTCCTCGAGCGGGTGGGGTCCGTCCTTGCTGAGCGTGCGCTTGCCGATGCCGCCACCGGCGGTGTTCACCGCGATGTGCAGCCCGCCGAGCGCCTCGACGGCGGCCTCGACCGCAGCCTCGGTGCCGGCGTCATCGAGGAGGTCGCACGGGTGGAACGTGCCTCCGAGCCCGGCCGCCACGGACTCCCCGGCCGACGTCGGCAGGTCGAGGATGGCGATCTTCGCTCCCTTTGCAGCCAGCGACTCCGCGGTCGCCCGGGCCATGCCGGAGGCGCCTCCGACGACCATGGCCTTCGTTCCGTCGATCTCCATGAGCTGCTGTCCTCCATGATGTGGTGAGCGCTCGCGAACGGTGGCATTTCTAGCTCGCAAGTGGCGCCGGCAGAAACTCGTGAGCTCCTGGTCGACACCGGAACGCGATGCGGCGCAGCCGGGACGTTTGGCCCTAGCGGTCGGTCGCGTGGTCGTCATACTGACCACGAGCCGTGTTCGTCGGGTGTGACCGCGTCACCAGTTCGCCAGTGAAGGTCGGCGGACCGCAGTGCGGTGGTGCGCGGATCCACGCCTGCTCACCTCGGCCGACGACCACGCACGACTTCAGCCAACGAACCTCCCAGGAGACCTGATGACCGAATCACCGACCGACCTCATCGAGCAGACGCTGGACCGGCTGGGCCGGGTGTCCGAGCAGATGACCAAGGCCTCCGAAGAGCAGGCCCGGCAGTTCGACGCTCGGGTGAAGGAGCTCTTCGACCGCACCGAATCGGCCACCGAACGGTTTGTCGAGCGGATCGACGAGGAGTTCCGTGCCCAGCTTGCGAGCCTGCGTCGCGAGGTCGCCCAGCTCGAGAAGCGCGCCGAGGCGGCGCGCAAGAAGGTCGCCGCGAAGAAGGCTGCGGCGAAGAAGGCGCCGGCCCGGAAGGCTGCGGCGAAGAAGACCCCAGCGAAGAAGGCTGCGGCGAAGAAGGCGCCGGCCCGGAAGGCTGCGGCGAAGAAGGCGCCGGCGAGGAAGGCTGCGGCGAAGAAGGCGCCGGCGAGGAAGGCTGCGGCGAAGAAGGCGCCGGCGAGGAAGGCTGCGGCGAAGAAGGCGTCCCCCCGCCGCTGAGGAGGCCGTCGCCCCGCGCACCCGAGACGACCCCGCACCGATCGATTCGGGTGGCCACGGGACTACCCTCCGGCCGTCGCAGGCGCGGCCCGATCGGTCGCCGGACGAAACCAGGGGGAACCGATGGATGTCTTCGAGGCCATGGCCACGACCCGGGCGATGCGCCGGCTCGATCCCGATCGGCCGGTGTCCGACGAGGACGTGCTCACGGTGCTGGAGGCGGCCACGAAGGCGGCCACGGGGGGCAACTCGCAACCGGTGCGCTGGCTCGTCGTGCGCGACGCGGAGAAGCGCCGTCGCCTCGGCGAGATCTACCGGGAGTGCTGGCTGCCGGTGCGCCAGATCTACGCCTCGGTCGAGCAGAAGCCGGACACGGTCCGCGTGCTGAGCTCGGCGGACCACCTGGGCGACCACATGGGTGAGGCGCCGGTGATCATCCTCCCGTGCTCGAAGGGGGAGCCGGGCCAGGCCGAGTCGTCGGTCTTCCCCGGGGTGCAGAACCTCTTCCTGGCCGCACGAGCGCTCGGTCTCGGCACCACCCTGACCACGGTGCACCGGCTGCAGGAGGACGACGTCCGCGCCGTGCTCGACATCCCGGCCGACGTGAACACCTGGGCCATGATCCCGATGGGCTACCCGACCGGTCGTTGGGGTGAGGCCACGCGCCGTCCGGTCCGGGAGGTCACGTACTGGGACTCCTGGCGCAACCCGCCGCCGGGGTGATCGACCGAGGACACCCTTTCCGATCGGCCCGCCTCGTCATGTGAGGAAGTCGAGGAGCAGGGCGTTGACGACGTCGGGTGCCTCGAGCGGCAGCCAGTGGCCGAGGCCCTCGAGTCGTTCGTAGCGCCATGGGCCCTCGACGTGCGCGGCCGACGATGTCATCTGCTCCTCGGTGAGGGCGACGTCGTCCGTGCTCCAGATCCCCATCGTCGGGGCCGGCACCGGAGGACCCTCGAAGGGCGCGACCCAGGCCGCAGACGGCGTGTTGGCCCGGTACCAGGCCAACGCCGCGGTCAGCCGTCCCTCCCCGGAGAGGTCAGCGATGCGGTCGTCGATGTCAGGGTGGCCTCGGGCCAGGAGCCGGAGGCCGCGCCAATCGTCGAGCGGGAGGAAGGCTTCGGCCAGGCCGGGCGGTTGGAACAGCAGCGTGTACCACCACCGCTGCCACTGCTCGAGGTCGAGCTCGGCGAACCCCTGTGGGTAGCCGACGCTGATGGCCACCAGGCGTTCGACCACCGCAGGCACCCGTGAACCGAGCGCCCAGCCGAGCACCGCACCGAGGTCGTGGCCGACCACGTCCACCCGGTTGCGTTCGACTGCCCCGAGGATGGCCAGCACGTCTCCCACCAAGGCGCTCATGCGGTAGGACTCGATCGCCTCGGGCTTGCCCGACGCCCCGAAGCCTCGCATGTCGGGGGTGATCACCATCCGGCCGGCCTCGACGAGCGCCTTGCGCTGGTGGACCCACACCTTCGACGTGTCGGGGAAGCCGTGGAGCAGCAGGACAGGGACGCCGTCGGTGTCGCCCTCGACCTCGAAGGCCAGCTCGACGCCGTCGTTGTCGATGACCTGCACGTGCTCAGGCCGGCGATCCGAGGTGCCGCAGGCCGCTCAACGTCGGGAGGAAGCAGTAGGCGCCGCCTCGGGTGCGCACGAACCGGGAGAACCCCCGGAGCTCGATGGTGCCCGTGCTGGTGGGAAGTCGGAAGCAGCTGAACGCTGGGTCGTTGGCGCCGGTCACCGGATCGTTGGTGCCGGTGATGCGTGGGTCCTGCAGACCGAGGTTCATCCAGTCGTACTGGATCGACTCGAACTGCACGGCCAGGCTGGCGCAGATGAACACCCCGAGCAGCCCGCGCTCGATGCCGTCCTCCTGACCCGGGACGAACAGCGGGCCGTAGGGGATGCCGCGGCGCACGATGCGGCGGGCGTGGTTGGTGCTGCGCTGCACGATCCGGCCGTTGCGCGGGTTGCAGCGGCGGATGTGACTGCCCATCGGGCAGCGCAGGCCGTCGTCGTCCTGGTCGTAGTCGAAGTCGTTCAACTGATCGTCGCCGACCGGCAGGTCCGGGAACGCGCTGGTGGGGGAGATCTCCAGCGGCACGCCGTTGCGCCAGCGGCCCATCACCTTGGCGGCCACGAGCTCGCGCATGGCCTCGAGCCGGGTCGTGCCGGAGCCCCAGCGGGACTCCTCGCCGGGCGGCAGCAGATCGGCCGCCTCCGGTCGTTCCAGCAGGTCCTCGGCCGAAGTCGTGAGGAAGTCCTCGAACTCCTGCACCCGTTGCTCGAGGATGCGGAAGGCGTTGAACGTGCCGTTGTGGCCGAGCACGTGGGGCTGGGGGACCTGCCAGCGCAGGTTCTCGAACGGTGTGGGGTGACCGAGGAGCAGCGAGCCGAGAGGCGTCACCGGCTGCCGGTCGCGCAGGCCGGGCGCGTAGGTGGGCGACGTTCGGCTCGGCGATGTTGTCCTTGTACCCGAAGTGCACGAGGCCTCCGGCGAAGTTCTGACCGTCGTGCGTGGACTGCACGGTGAATGCCCGTCCGTCCGATGCCCCGGCGACCTGTTTCGCGACGAGGTCGCGGTCCGCCGGGTCGTCGGCGTGGATCGTGACGACGAGGTGCGCGGCGTGGGGGTCGCGCAGGCTCGGCATCCAGTGCTCGGGTGAGCTGTCGCCCACGTCGCCGAGCCGCACGGCCCGCGAGGCCATGCCCCCACGGAACTCCTCGGGGAAGGTCGCCAGCTCGGCGTCGGCCAGCCCGAGGGCGGCCAGACCCGTGAAGGTGATCCCGACGTTGAGGCACCAGGGCGGCTCGTCGGCCCAGGGCTCGGCGTTCGTGATCTGCGGCCCCCGGGCGGCGTCGCCGCTGGTGGCGTCCCGCAACCACGCCCGGGCCTTCGTGGCATCGGCGACGTGCAGCACGAGGTGGCGGACGAGAGCCTTGCGGTATCCGCGCAGGATGTTTCCCTGGATGTCGGCCGGGTCGATCACCAGCCGACCCCGAGGCCGTCGCGGACCTGCGCGACCGACGAGCCGGGGTAGCCGCGGTAGATCCCGAGCTCGACGTGGGGGTTGTCCTCGAACATGATCACCATGTCGCGGGACAGGTTGCGGACGTCACCGACCTGGGGATCGAGGAGCATCAGGTCGCGCGGGAGCTTGAGCGCGTCATGGGCGTGGACCCAGTCGATGAACGCCTCGGGGTGCAGCTCTGACGGCACCGGGGGCGGGTCCTTGACGAACGTCATCAGCACGTCGAACACGCTGCCGAACAGCCCGATGAAGTCGCGGATGTAGGTGGTGAAGTCGCCGTCGAAGACCGAGAACATGCAGAGGTTCCCGTCGATGATGTCGAACCGGGCGAAGTGCACGGTGCCGACCGCGTTGAGCCCGGTGAAGAGCTCGTCGACCGAGCCGGACACCGCGGCCGCGGCCTTGGCCCGGCCGACCGCGGTGGGGTCGGCCAGCGGCATGATCAGGTTCATCGTGCTCTGCACGTTCTTCTCGAGCGCGGTGGAGAGGCCCGGCGTCGCGGGGACGAAGTGGTCTCGCCGCTTCCAGTAGGCCACCAGGAGGCGTTCGAAGAGCTGCTTCAGGTAGGTCACGGTGCACTCCCGGTGACGGGACATCCACTGCCGCTGCGCCGGCGGCACGATTCCTCGTACGCCCCGCGTCGGGCCACGAGGACCGGGTCATCGGAGCACTCGAGACCGTGGACGACGCGGGTCGGGTTGAAGCTGAGGTGCTCGCAGTCGGTCGACTGGTCGGTGACCAGGTCGGTGAGGACGAGCTCACCCATCAGGATCCGGGGTTGCGTGTTGTCCCAGATGGCCGTGGGGTCGTCGATGACGTCGCCCTGACCGGCGACCTGCATCCGCAGGAGGAACCGCGCCGGCTGGTCGGCGAGTCGCTCCCCGAGCTCGGTGTGCAGGTAGTCGGTGGGCAGCTTCTCCGCGTCGTCCGCCGATACGGGTCGGACGCCGGCCACGGGCTCCCACGACAGGCGCACGAAGCGGACGACGTCGTCGGCACCCGTGGCCCGGAACGCGTGCACCGCGTGGTACTTGACGCGTGCGTAGCTGCTCGGTGTCACCAGTGCGTTCATGAAGATCACGCTGGCGTCGGCGAAGGCGTGGCGGCCGGCGTAGCGCAGCATCCCCGGCAAGCCGCTCGTGTTCGAGCCCGGGTTCGCGGCCGGCGCCGGCGAGCGCAGCTCGAGCGCGTCGAGGAGCTTGCGCCACCAGGGCTCGGGGCGGATGACCTCGGGGCGGCTGGCGGCGGCGAACTCGAGGAACTCGTCGGGGGTGGCCACGAAGAACACCGGGAGCGTCATCATGACGAGGTCGGCGGTCTTCCCCTCGGACAGGTGGAACTTGGTGGCCATGCCCCGCGCGTCGATGACGTTGTCCCGCTCGACCGGAGATCCTGATCCGTTCGAGAAGCGGACGGTGACGGGCACCCTGCCGCCCGCGAACTGCTCGGCCACGCTGAAGCGCGGCGCGACGTCCGACGGCTGGAAGTGGCCCGTGACGCCGATGCCGACGGTGTGCACCGGCCGGGTTCCCTCGGCGTGATCGGGGAAGTCGCTGATGACTGCGTCGACCAGTCGGCCCGACATCTCGTCGGGGTCGACGAAGCTGGTGTCGTCGTCCGGCCTGGTGCCTCTCCCCTGGCTCGCCCCCGCCACGTGGTCGACCCTACTCCGAGGGTCGGCCAGGGTCGAGGGGTGATCGGTCGTCGCCGAGTGCCATGACGGCTCGTCGGTGCAGCCGGTCGAGCCCGAGTCGAGCAGCCAGGTCCCGACCCTCGCTGAGCCTCGTGTCGGCCGCTGCGACGTCCTCCGCCGTGGCCGACGGTCGACGACGGTCGACTCGCCCCAGTCGACGAGGGTCCAGGTCGAGCGCGACCGGTGCCGGGCAGCGACCGGTGGGTCTCGGCTGCGCGAGCGAAGTGCTCGTCGGCAGCGGCGTCGTCACCGAGGAGGTCGTCGAGCAGCGCCACGAACCCCCCGACCTGGCCGAGCCAGACCGTCCCGTTGTTGGCGCACCGGCCGGCGTAGGGCTCGAGCAGCGGTCGCAGGATCTCGGCCCCCCGACGGTCGCCGGCCACCCACACCACGCGGCGCCGCCGAGCACGACGACGTGAGCCAGTCCCGGTCGAACGGCACCGCGGCCAAACCCGTGGACAGGATCGGCTCGAGCACGATCATCGCCTCGTCGACGCGGTCGGACTCGGCCAGTGCCAGCGCCAGGCCGAACTGGAAGCTCGGGATGTTCGGGTAGTGGTCGCCGGCCCAAGCCAGGACGTCGATGGTCTCGTCCAGCCGTCCCTGGTGGAGGTACACGTTGTGGCGGAGGCCGAGGTGGAACACGGGCGCGGCCGCCTGCGACGCGGCCTTCCCGAGCGCCAGCATCTCGTCGGCCAGCAGCATCGACTCGTCGAGCCGTCCGGCGATCGCGGCGCGGGTGCTCTGCACGAGCCGGGTGTTGTACGTGTGGTTGACGTAGCGGGCCTCGAGCGCCAGCCCGACGACCTCGGCCAGCGAGTAGTCGGCGAACGTCAGGTCACCGGCCTCGATGGCGGCGTTGAACCCGGGGAAGGCCCATGTGCCGAGCTCGAAGCGGCTCTCCGAGCCCGGTGCCCGGGCCAGGTCGCGGATCTCCCTGGCCAGATCGAGCCGCTCGTCGACCGTGTCGGGCCGCCACATCGTGAGGTTGCGGTAGTGCAGGACGAACCCGAGGGCGGTCGGGTCGCTGCATCCGCCGGCTGATGGCCAGCGCCTCGTCGGCCAGCAGCAGGTGATCGGCCTCGTCGCTGGCCAGGTAGCGCTCGACGCTCAGGCACGCCGTCAGCTGGGCCCGTTCGGTGCTGTCGCCCGGGTCGAGCTGGTGCAGGGCCCGCTCGAACACCAGCGAGCGTTCGGGGTCGGTGGGCTCGCCGGTCCAGAACACGGTGCGGGTGTTGGCCAGCGCCGCGGCGATGAGCTGGTCGCGGTCGCCGAGTGCGGCGGCCATGTCCGCGGCTCGCAGCAACGTGCCGCGGCCGTCGTGGAGGTGACCGCGCCGCTGCGCCCGGCCCAGCTCGACCAGCGTCTCCAGCAGCAGGTGCGGGTCGGGGGACGATCCGGGACGTTCGATCGCATCCAGCGCGAGCCGGTAGAAGCTGACTGCCTCGTCGTACGCAACCTGCGTCATCGCCCGGTCGCCGGCGTCACGGGCGTAGCGGATGAGCTTCGAGATGTCGCGCTCGTCCGACGAGCGGGCGAAGTGGAAGGCGAGGTCGTCGAGGTGCTCGCCGATGCGCCCGGCGTGGCGGTCCTCGATGGCGATGCCCGAGCTCGTGGTGGTGTCGGCCCCTTCGGTGGACCGGCGTGTGCTGGTAGAGCGCGGTGCGCACGATGGCGTGCTGGAACCGGTAGCGCAGCGGCGGCTCGGGCAGCTCGCGTGACAGGCGGGCGCGGCACGCCGGCCCGAGCGAATCGACCACGTCCGGTACGGACAGCGCCAGCGCTCGGGCCAGCACGTCGACTTCGATCTCGGACCCGGCCGCCGCCGCCATCTCCAGGGTCGAGCGGGTCGAGGTCGGCAGCCGGTCGACCCGTCCCATGACGACCTCCTGGACCGTCCGAGGCACCTCGGCCTCGCCCCCGTCTCGTCGGGCTCGGCGTCCGCGAGCTGCAGCATCAGCTCACCGATGAAGTAGGCGTTGCCCCCGGTCTGGTCCTGGATGGCTGACGCCAGGGAGGTCGAGCTCGATTCGATGTCGAGGTCGTCGAGGAGGTGGGCGATGTCGGCCGCTTCGAGTCCGCCGAGCTCGACGAACAGCACGTTGCTCTCGCGGGACGCCTCGGCCAGCAGATCGGCGAGCTCGGCGGAGCGCTCCGACTCCACGTCCCGGTAGGTGCCCATGACCATGATCGGGGCGGTCGACTGCCCCCGCATGATGTGGCGCAGCAGCTGCATCGTCTCCTTGGTGGCCCAGTGCAGGTCGTCGACGACGAGCACCAACGACTCCTCCGCGGCCGCTTCGAGCCACGACAGCAGCGCCTCGAACAGGTGGTAGCGCTCGGTCTCGGGATCGGTCGCCGGTCGACGGCCGTCGGACGAGGGAGCCGTCGTCGACCGGTCGATGGGCAGGTCGGGCACCAGGCGGGCCAGCTCCATGGGCAGGCGGCCGAGGTGGGCCGAGGGCTCTGGGCTCTTCTCGACGAAGAAGCGCAGTGCCTCGACGAACGGCTGGTACGGGACGCCCAGGTCCTCGTCGCACCGGCCGTAGAGCACCGTCGCTCCCTGGTTGTGGGCCTCCTTGCTCATCTCCCGGACCAGACGCGTCTTCCCCGCCCCAGGCTCGCCGCCCACCAGCGCGATCGTGAGCTCGCCGTCCTTCGCCCGGTTCCAGAGCTGCGCGAGGTCGGCCTTCTCCTGGGCTCGGCCCACCAGCGGGAGACGGTCGGTGCGGGCCAGCGCTTCGGGAAGCGGCGTGCGCGACGCCTGGTCGTGCGGGCCGCCAGTCGACTTCGCAGGCGGCCACGGGGCGACGAGAGCCCCTTCAGGTCGAGCGATCCGACCGATCGCACCTCGACGTCGACCCGTGATCCGGCCAACGCCCGCACGATGTCGGCGCAGAGGATGGTGCCGGGGCCGGCCGCCGCCTCGAGCCGGGCGGCCTCGACCACGGGGATGCCGTGGAAGTCGTCGAGCTCCCAGGTGACGTCGCCCGGCGCTGAGGCCGATGCGGACGGCCAGCGGCGCGACCGCGGATCGGCGGCGGTTGTGCTCCGCGATCCGGCGCTGGATGTCGACTGCCGCGCCGATGGCCGCCGATGCCGAGTCGAAGGCTGCGGCCATGCCATCGCCGAGCCACTTCACGATCCGCCCGTCGTTGGACGTCACGGCCTGCTCGACGAGCGCGTCGTGCTGCCGTCGGAGCGCGTCAGCGGCGTCCTCGCCGAGCTCGGCCCGCGTGGCAGTCGAGCCGACCTGGTCGGAGAACAGGATCACGGCCATCCCAGTCCGTGTGTCGCCCACGGGCGGAGGCTAGTTCACGATGTCATGACACGATGCGGGTTGCCAGGGTGTTGACATCCGCCCGGACGGCGTTCCGTGGAAACCGCGCGGGTGCCGTCGGAACAGGCGATGTCGAGCGCCGGCGGTGGGGCGAATACCCAGACCTCTCTCAGCACTCTCTCAAGAACGGCCCGCATCATGGCGGCTGTCCGTTCGGCGCACGAGAGACCTGTAGATGACGACAGCTGCTGCTCCTCCTCCACCTCATCCATCTCCATCTCCATCTCCATCTCCATCTCCATCTCCATCTCCATCGGCGGAACCCGATCCCGTCCCCGCTGGTGCAGCACCGGTCCCGGCGGCCGCGCCCCGACCTCGATGGCGCCGGTGGCTGCACCCGTTCGTCGTGATGCCCGTGGTGGTCGTCCTGGCCGTCGGCGGCTACTGGTTCGCCACCCGTTCGGGCACTGGCTCCACGTCCACGGCCGCCGCGTTCCCGACCGAGGAGGTCGTCGCCGCCACGACCGGCTCGCTGGACCAGACCATCTCGGCCAACGGCAAGATCGCGGCGGCCGCCACCGACGACCTCAGCTTCTCCTCGAGCGGGACCGTCACCGCGGTCAACGTGAAGGCCGGCGACACGGTCACGGCCGGCCAGGTTCTGGCGACGATCGACTCCACCAAGCTGGCCGCCGCGGTCAGCCAGGCCGAGTCCGATCTGGCCCAGGCCCAGGCCAAGTACAGCGACGACTCGTCGGCCGGCGCGTCGAGTGCCCAGCTCAGCGCCGACTCTGCCACCGTGAGCACTGCCAAGGACTCGCTGGCGGCGGCCCGGACCGCTCTCAGCGGTGCATCGCTCGTGGCGACCATCGACGGCACCGTGGCCACCGTCGACCTCACCGTCGGCGAGCAGCTCGGGCTCGAGCGGCACAGGCGGAACCGCTGCGTCCGGCTCGGCCAGCGGCTCGGGCGGCTCCGGTGCGAACCTCGGGTCGTCCTCGGGCAACGGCGCGTTGCCTTCGGCCGCGTCGTCGTCCAGCTCCTCCACCTCGACGGCCCAGATCAGCGTGATCAGCAGCGGCTCGTACGAGGTCGAGCTGGCCGTCAGCAGCGCGGATGTGGCCAAGGTGGCCGTCGGCCAGTCGGCCACCCTCACCGTGTCGACGTCGAGCTCCTCGTCCACGTCTGCGGGTGGCTTCCGCGGGTTCCCGGGTGGTGTCTTCCCCGGGGCCGACCCGACGACCGGCAACGCGACCACGGGGACCGCGGCGACCGGCTCGGCCCGGTCGAGCGCCACCGGCGCGGCCGGGGCCACCGCCACCGGCTCGGTCACCGAAGTCGGCGCCGTGGCCGATGCCAGCTCGGGCGTGGCGACCTTCCCGGTGACGGTCACGTTCACGGGTGCCGGCAGACCAGTTCTTCGTGGGGGCGACGGTCACCGCCAAGATCGTGACCAGCGCGACCGGTGACGTCGTGCAGGTGCCTTCCCAGGCGGTCACCACCGCCACCGACGGCACGACCACCGTGCTCGTCAGCACTGATGGCTCCACGACGAACACCAAGGAGCGCACCGTCACCACCGGCACCACCTCGAACGGCATGATCGAGATCACGACCGGCCTGTCCGACGGCGAGCAGGTCGTCGTTCGCAGAGGGTTCGGACCCGGTGGCAACCGATCCACGACCGGCGGGGCGAACCCCGGCGTCCCGACCGCGCCGACCCCGGCCGGAGGCGGACAGTGACGGACACCGACCAGTGACCGACACCGACCGGGTCCTCGACCCGGCTCCTGTCATCGAGATGGTCGACGTCGACAAGATCTACGCGGCCGGCGCGCTCGAGGTCGCCGCGCTCCGCTCGGTGTCCATCCGCATCGAGCAGGGCGAGTTCGTGGCCGTCATCGGTCCGTCCGGGTCGGGCAAGTCGACGCTGATGCACATCATCGGCTGCCTCGACGTGCCGACCGCCGGAGCCTTCCGCCTGGCCGGCCACGACGTGGCCGGCATCTCGGAGAACCAGCTCTCGGATGTGCGCAACCGCATGATCGGCTTCGTGTTCCAGCAGTTCAACCTGCTCGCCTACCTGCCGGCCTGGCGCAACGTCGAGCTGCCGCTCGTGTACTCGCGCGTGGCGCCCGACGTGCGGCGGGCGCGGGCCCTCACCGCGCTCGACAAGGTGGGTCTGGCCGACCGGGCCGAACATCGGCCCGGTGAGCTGTCCGGCGGGCAGCAGCAGCGCGTCGCCATCGCCCGGGCACTGGTCACCGAGCCGGCGCTGATCCTGGCCGACGAGCCGACGGGCAACCTCGACTCGACCTCGACCGCCGAGGTCCTGGCCCTGCTCGAGGAGCTCCACGGCGAGGGTCGCACCATCGTGCTCATCACCCACGAGGCCGACGTCGCGGCCCGGGCCTCCCGCATCATCCAGATCCGGGACGGCCAGGTCTGGACCTCCGATGCACCTCCGGAGCTCGTCGGCACCGCGTACGCGGGGGCTCGGCCATGACCTGGAAGGACACCTTTCGCACGGCGATCGAGGCGGTGCGCACGCATCGGCTGCGGTCGGCGCTCACCATGCTCGGCATCCTCATCGGCATCGTGGCCGTGACCCTCTCGGTCGGTCTCGGCCAAGGCGCCCAGGCTCAGGTGCAGGCCGAGATCAACCAGCTCGGCACGAACATCCTCGTCGTGTCGCCCGGCAGCTCGACCAGCAGCTCGGGCTCGCGGGGAGGCTTCGGCTCGTCGTCGACGCTGACGGTCAGCGATGCCGAGGCACTGGCTTCGAGCGAGAGCGCCCCCGACGTCGAGGCCGTGGCCGCGGCGTCCACCACCGGCGTCTCGCTGACGAACGGCACCACGAACTGGACGACGTCGCTCACGGGCACCACGCCGAGCTGGCAGGAGGTGCGCTCCCGTGAGGTCACGAGTGGCCGCTTCCTGACTGCGGCGGACGAAGCCGACGCGGCCGCCGTCGTCGTTCTCGGGCCCGACACCGCGTCCGAGCTGTTCACCACCGGCAACCCGGTGGGCCAATACGTCACCTACGACGGGACCCAGCTCCAGGTCGTCGGCGTGCTGGCCGAGCTCAGCTCCTCGGAGGCCACGTCGAGCAACGACGTCGCCATCGTCCCGCACTCGACCTACGCCCAGCGGCTGGTCGGCGGCACGAACCGTGACTCGGTCAGCGAGATCTACGTGAAGGCCACCTCCTCGGACACCCTCTCGGCCGCCTACCAGGAGACCGACGCGCTGCTGCTCAACCTCCACGGCATCACGACCAGCACGTCGGCCGACTTCAGCATCGCCACCCAGCAGTCGCTGCTCAGCGCAGCCACCAAGGTCGACACGACCATGGCCCTCATGCTGGCCGGGATCGCCATCATCTCGCTGCTGGTCGGCGGCATCGGTGTGATGAACATCATGCTGGTGTCGGTCGCCGAGCGGATCGGCGAGATCGGGCTGCGCAAGGCCCTCGGGGCCCGTCCCCGGTCCATCCGCCGGCAGTTCCTCGTGGAGGCCTCGGTGCTCGGCCTGGCCGGCGGCCTGCTCGGTGTCGGCCTGGGCATCCTGGCGGCCCTCGTGATCCCTCATCTGAGCGACACCCAGATCGAGGTCTCGGTGCCGGCCTCGCTCGCAGGCGTCGCGGTCGCCATCGTCATCGGCGTCTCGTTCGGTGTCTACCCCGCGTCCCGGGCCGCTCGTCTGGCCCCCATCGATGCCCTCAGGAGCGAGTGAATGACCGCCGCGATGCCCGACCCCTTCCTCGTACCGTCGGCGCCGACCGACCGGCGTCGAAAGATCCTGCTCGCCGCCGCCGTGTTCCTGGTGATCGTCATCGTCGGGGGCGTCGCGATGACCCAGGCCGCCAACTCCTCGACCGGGCGCTACCGCACGGCTCTCGTGGCCGACCACGACGTCGAGTCGGTGATCACCGGCGTCGGTTCGATCGAACCGGTGTCGCAGGCCACCGTCGCCTTCCCGATCAGTGCCACCGTGGCGACGGTCGACGTCGCGGTCGGCAACACCGTCGTCACGGGCCAGACGCTGGCCACGGCCGACACCACCGACCTGGAGGCGGCCCTGCACCAGAAGCAGGCGGCGCAGGCGACCGCCGAGCTCGCGCTCTCCAAGGCGGTGTCGGGCTCGACGTCGACCTCGACCACGGCGGCCGCGTCGGGATCCACAGCAGCCGTGGCGCCGACGACCGGGTCCTCCTCGGCCGGACCGAGTTCGGCCGGATCGAGTGCAGCGCTGTCGGCCGCGCAGCAGGCGGTCCTCTCGGGACAGCGGGCGGTCGACGCGGCTCTGGCCACGGCCGACCAGGCGCTGGCTTCGTCGGTGCAGGTGTGTGCGGCGGTCACCGTGACGGCAACATCGACCAGCACCTCGACGGGAGCATCCACCGACTCGTCCCCGTCTTCGGGCGACGCCGTCACCGCCTGCCAGACCGCCCTCCAGGCGGTGCAGGACGCACAGGCTGCGGTCGCCACGGCCCAGCAGTCGTTGGCCACCAGCTCCGCCGCTCTCGACGCGCTGCTCGCCCAGCAGGCCTCGTTGCAGGCCAGTGCCGCGTCCAGCTCGTCGTCGGCAGCCACGAGCGCCAGCTCTTCCCGTGCGGCGACCACCGCGTCGGGCACCCCTGCCCCGAGCGCCAGCAGCTCCGGCGGGAGCACCGGCACCTCGACCTCGTCTGCCGGCGATCTGATCGCCCGCCAGAAGGCCGTCGACGTCGCGGCCGCCGAGGTGGCGGTGGCCGAGCAGGACCTGGCCCAGTCGACGATCGTCACCCCGGTCTCCGGGACGGTGGTGGCGGTGACGCTGGCTGCCGGCGACGACGTCACGGCCGCGTCGTCCACTGCGCACATCGTCGTGGTCGGCTCCGGAGGCTTCGAGGTCACGACGATGGTGAGCGTCGATCACATCCCCGACGTGAAGGTCGGCCAGCAGGCCATCGTGCTGCCCGACGGCGCAACCGATCCGCTCCACGGTCAGGTGGTGGCCATCGCCCTGACGCCGACCACGGCCACCACGGGCACGACCTACCGGGTCACCGTCGGTCTCGACGACCAGGGGACCGGTCTGGGCAACGGCGCCACCGGGTCGGTCTCGATCGTCACCGCCGGCGTGACGTCGTCGCTCGCGGTCCCGACGTCCGCGGTCCACACCGATGGCACGAAGCACACGGTGACGGTGGTCGACGGGTCGACCACCTCGAGCGTGGAGGTGAAGGTCGGCGTCGTCGGTTCGACCTACACCCAGATCACCGACGGGCTCACCGCCGGACAGTCGGTCCTGCTCGCCGACCTCGACGAGGCGCTCCCCGGATCGGCGACGTCGTCGTCGAACGGCACCAGCGCCACGAACCAGGGGAGGGGCGCCTTCACCGGCGCACCGCCCGGGTTCACCGGAGGTGGGCGATGACCCGGTCCGCCCGTCCAAATCACGCCCGGCTGACCGATGCCCGGCTGACCTCACCCGTTCTCTCCGGCCCGAACCCTTCCGGCCCGAACCTCTCGATCAGGAGCATCCGATGACCGACCAGTTCCCCGACGACCTTCCCTCCGGCCCCCCGACGGCCGGCCCGCCGATGGCGGCGCCCCCGCCAACAGAGCCGACCCAATCGGTGCCGAGCCCCGCCGCGCCGGGCGCGTCGTCCGGCGCCGCGGACGGGTCCGTGCTCGCCGAGCCCGCGCCGCAGGCAGAGCCCAAGGGTCCGTCGCTCAAGACGTGGATCGCCGCGGCCGTGGTGGCCTTCCTCGTGGGTGCCGGTGTGGTGGCCGTGCTCAGCCGGTCGAGCTCGACCGGTTCGACTGCGGCCAGCGCCAGCGCGGCCGACGGCTCTGCGTCCCAGGCCAGCGGCGCCACGAACGATCCCACCGGTCGCGGTGGCTTCGGCCGCGGGACGTTCGGCACCATCGCCACCATCGACGGATCGGCCCTGACCATCACCGGGTCGGACGGCACCACCACCTCGGTCACCACCGACGACGCGACCGTCGTGACCACGTCGGCCACCATTTCTCTCGCCGACATCGTGGTGGGCGACCAGGTCACGATCGTCGGCACGACGTCGGGCGCCGATGTCACCGCCGAGCGCATCGTCGACACCGGCACCGAGGCCGCAGCGGGACCTGGCGGCGCGGCGGGCCAACCCCCCGTCGACGCCCAGGGCGGTTTCGGCCAGACTCCGCCGACCGACCAGTCGGGCAACCAGATCACCCCTCCCGCGGACGGTCAGTTCCCCGGCCAGGGCCCGACGGGTACCGGTGGTCGACCGGGCGGCTTCGTCCGCGGCCAGGTCACCGCCGTCGACGGTTCCACGCTCACCGTCACCGGCCAGGACGGCACCACCTACAAGGTGTCGGCCTCGTCGACCACGACCGTCACCAGGACCCAGACCGGGTCGTTGTCCGATCTCGCGGTCGGCGACGAGGTCAGCGTCACGGGCACGACCGGATCTGACGGCACGGTCGCCGCGTCGCGCATCAGTGAGGGCGGTCTCGGCGCCGGTGGGTTCGGCCCCGGTGCCGGGGGCCGGGGCCCTGGCGGTCAGGGCCAGGGCTCGACCACCCCGACCACCAGCGATTGATCCTGCCCGCGGGGACGAGGTCCAGGCAGCCGCGAGCGGCGGCGCGCCACGGCTGGGCGACCGGCATCCGCGGCTACGCGCCGGACGTGCACCGACCCGGGCGCGAGGCGCCCGGGTCGGTGATGGTGCAGGAGATCACGGCCCCGGATCGCGGGGCTCAGCGTCTCGGTGTGGGGCCGTTCAGGTGGCCGGTGGCGCAAAGGTGGCCGTGAAGGTGTTGCCGTCGCCGGGGATGATCAGGTTCAGGATGGGCGTGACCAGCGCGCCGCAGCCGGCGAACTTCGGGATCGTGTAGGTCGCCGAGAAGGTCGAGGCGCCGGTGAGGTTCACGGGGCCGCTCATGTTCACCGCGATCGGCGTCGAGCCGTGGCAGTTCTTGCCGACCAGGTTGAGCCACGGCAGGAAGCTCAGCGCGGCGTTGTCGATGTTGAACGTGAACGACGAGTTCACCGTCACGGTGTTGGTGGCCAGGTCGACGTGACCCGTGATCGGGCCGGTCGAGTTCATCGAGAAGGTGGCGCTGGCGATCGGGAAGCCGAAGATCTTGATCGTCTGCACGGCCTTGGGCAGCGAGAGGTTGCCCGTCAGCGCGCCGGTGGTGAGGTTGACCTGTCCGTCGAAGGTGCCCTGGGGGACGACGACGTCCATGTTGAGGCTCTTCAGGTGGGTCGACGCGTTGATGTTCCAGTGGATCGGGATGATCGTGTCGGCGGCCGAGGCCGGCGAGGCGCTGAAGAGCCCGAGGCTCGAGAGCGCCAGAACGAGCAGCACGGCGAGTGCGCCGCGACGGTTACGTGTCTGCATGGGAAGGTTGTCTCCTTGCGTGGTGTCGATCCGGCATCGGCGTGAGGGGACATCCCGGTCGATCAGGTGGAAGGCGAGGCGGTGCGGTCCGCTGGGGGACCCGGCCGGAGCCGCCGCTCGCCAGTTGCTGACAGTGTCAGTGTCACTCTCAGTGTGACCGATGTCAACTCCATATGTAGGCCGTATGACCCATCCCTGACAGCGGGCTGGCGCTCGGGAACCTCGAACTCTGAGATCGATTCCCATTCAGGAACCATTCCCGATAGGATGGTGCGATGCGCTCCCGCGTCCACCGGACCACCCGGACCACCCGATGCATTGCGATGACGGTGCTCGCGACCTCGACCATGGCGGTGCTGGGCGCGTGCAGCTCCGACGGGGGGTCGTCCGCCACGACCGGGTCCGGTGGCGAGCAGGGCAAGGTGAAGGTCGTGGCCACGACCACCCAGGTGCAGGACTTCAGCCGGGTGATCGGCGGCGACTGCGTGCAGGTGTACGGCGTGCTCCAGCCCAACGTCGACCCCCACGACTACGAGCCCTCACCGGCTGACCTCGAAGCCATCGCCGAGGCCGACGTCACGGTGAAGAACGGGGTCGACCTCGAGAAGTGGTTCGACGACACCATCGCCAGCGCATCGCCACGCGGCGTGATCGTCGACTCGAGCGACGGGGTGGTGGTGCACCCCGGCGACGACCGGGACCCGGCCGGTGACCCGCACATCTGGCACGACCCACGGAACGCCCAGATCATGGTCACCAACATCGAGCGGGCCATGGCCGCGGCCCGGCCGGCCTGCGAGGGCGAGTTCGCGGCGAACCTCGCCGCCTACTCCGCCCAGCTCGACGCACTCGATGCGGCCAACCGGGCCGCGATCGACGCGCTCCCGAACAAGGAGCTCGTCACCAACCACGACGCGTTCGGCTACTACGTCAGCCGCTACGGACTCGACTTCGTCGGGTCGATCATCCCGAGCTTCGACACATCAGCCGAGCTGTCCGCGGCCGAGGTCGACGATCTCGTCGCCCGCATCAGGGCCGAGGGCGTCAAGGCCATCTTCTCGGAGTCGTCGCTGCCGCCGAAGACGGCCGCAGCCATCGGCCAGGAGGCCGGGGTGACGGTCGTCGACGGCGACGACGCCCTCTACGGCGACACCCTCGGTCCTGCCGGCAGCGCCGGAGCGACCTACCTCGAGATGGAAGCCCACAACACCCAGACCCTGGTCGACAACCTCTCCTGACCGACCAGCCGAACCCTGGGGCGGCGGCGAGTTCGACGGTCGGTGAGGTGTCGCCACGTTGAGGGATCTTTTGATGTTTCAATGGTTTCTGTTGAGATCGAACGTATGTTTGTGTAGGGTGACGGGGTGCGTTCTTCGTCGGTCGGCTCAGCGGTGTCGGTTGTACTGGCGGGCATTCGGCCCGAAGGTGCGTCCGGACGGCCGCTCTGGGGTTGCCGATGTCCGGCGTGAGCGGGGGGTCGGCTTCGGCGGCCGCTCCGGGCGGTCGGCGCCCGAACGCGGCAAGGGTCGGGAGCCGGCCTGCCGTGGGGTCAGGTGTCTCGGGAGTGTCGACCCGATCCCCTCGAGATCGGCCGGCAGGTGGGCCACGTCGGTGCCGTCGAGCCGCTCAGCCAGCAGATCGGGAAGGTCGGCCAGCACGTCGGGTCGGCGCGCCGGGTCGGGTCGGGAGGGACGGGGTGCGGTCATTGGGTGCTCCTCTCCGCGCTCGTGCGGGGGTGCAGCTGCCGGTCGGCGGGGGGAACCCGCGACGACGCGCGTCAGTCGATGGATGGGGGCGGTGCGTCCGCCGGCCGCGCCCGTGGCGACGGCTGGGACGTGGCGCCGGGCCTCTGTGGCCCGTCTCATCTCTTCATGGCCGGCACCCTAGCGACGCACCGCTGACCCGCCCAACGGATTTCTCGGACCGCCCGACCTCTGTCTCCGACTCTGCTAGTGGGCGATGACCAGCGCCGCGGGCAGCGACCCCGAATCCATCAGTACGGCGATGGTCTTGGCTTCCTGCTCGGTGTACGTGCCGCTGATGGTGATCTGGTCACGCTCGAACTCGGCCACCTGGATCGTCGGCGCGGTGAGCACGCGGTCGTCGAGCGTCATCGCCAGTTGGCCGGTGGGGCAGCGGGCCGACGGTGGAGAGCACAGCGCTGCGCCGGCGTTGAACCGGTCGATGCCGTCGGCATCAGCCTTGAACACCGGGCGGACCTCCCACTGGCCCCGTGGGTTCGTACCCGTCGATGCGCTCTCGAGTGCGCTGCCGTCGACGACCACAGGACCGAGCTGGTAGCGCGCGACGACGCTGCCGCCGTTCCCGAGCTCCGGCACCTCGACCACGACGCCCGGGACCGGCGTCGTCGCACCTCCAGTGGTCGAGTCGATGGCGGACTGGTCCTCGGGCGGGTACACGGCCAGCACCGGCCGGAACTGCAGGGCTCCTGCGGCGGCGAGCGCCGCGATCTCCGCGTCTGATGGAGGCGTGCTGGTCGTCGCGCTCAGCACGACGGCCCCGTCGACCAGCGCAGCCTGGGCGTCGACCCCGGCCACCTCGAAGCGGGCGTTCAGCACGCGGATCGTCGTCTGCTGCTCGGCCTCGGACGGAGATCCCGCGAACGAGTAGCGCGCCAGTTCCGTGCCACCGGTGCCCACCTGGCTCGACGAGCTGCAGCTCGCGATGACCGCGCTCGCAGCGATGATGAGCCCGATCGCGACCGCCACCAGCCGCATCCGCCCCATGCGGCGAGGCTACCGAACACGACCGAACGGGTAGGCGGATCGGGACCTCACGGTCCGGATCCGACCACCGGTTCGGTACTTCGACCGGCTCGAGGCATGTCGAGCGGTCAGATGCGCTCGAGCACGAGGGCGGAGCCCATGCCGCCGCCGGCGCACATCGAGACCAGGCCGAAGGTGAGTCGCGGCGGCGCAGCTCGTGGAGCATGGTGACGACCATGCGGGCGCCGGTGGCGGCGATCGGGTGACCGAGGCTGCAGCCGCTGCCGTTGACGTTGAGGATGTCGTGGTCGATGCCGAGCGCCCGGCTGGCCGCCACCGGCACCGAGCAGAACGCCTCGTTGATCTCGAACAGGTCGATGTCGTCGAGGGTCAGGCCGGCGCGGGCGAGGGCCTTCGGGATGGCGTCGATGGGGGCCATGCCGGTGCGCCGCCGGGGTCGACGCCGACCGAGGCCCACGAGCGGATGCGGGCCATCGGGGTGAGGCCGTGGGCGGCGGCGTAGTCGCTGCTGGCCAGCACCACGGCCGCAGCCGCGTCGTTGAGCCCGGCCGAGTTGCCGGCGGTGATGGTCGGGTTGTCGAGCTCGGGGTGCAGCACGCGGAGCGCGCCGAGCGTCTCGACCGTGGTGCCGGGACGGGGGTGCTCGTCGGTGGTGAAGAGGAACTTGCCGCCGTCGCCGTCGGGCACCTCGACGGGCACGATCTCGTCTTCGAAGTAGCCGTTGTCGATCGACTCGCAGGCGCTGGCATGCGACTTGGCTGCCCACTCGTCGAGGTCGGCGCGGGTGAGGCCGGCCAGGCGGGCGGTGTTCTCGCCCACGGTGAGGGACATGTCGAACGCCGGGGCGTCGGGCGTCTCGGGGTGGCTCGGCGACATCCACATCTTGTAGTCGCGGGCCGAGGCGGGGACGGACTTGAGGCTCTGGGGCATCGAGCTGAGGCTCTCGGTGCCGCCGGCCACCACGAGCTGGTCCATGCCGGCCCGGATGCCGCCGGCCGCGATCTGCACGGCGCTCAGGCCGGCCGCGCAGTGGCGGTTGTCGGCCATGCCGGGAACGTGGCTCGAGGCCGAGGTTGACCGCGGTGTAGCGGCCGATGACGCCGCCGCCCTGCAGCGACTCGGCCAGCACGAGGTCGTCGATGTCGGAGGTGGCGACCCCGGATCGTTCGATGGCGGCGCCGAGGGCGACGCGGGCCAGGTCGAAGGCATCGACATCGACGAGCGAGCCCTTGTTGGCTCGGCCGATGGGGGTGCGGGCGGCGCTGATGATGACGGCATCGGTCATGGGGGGATCCTCGGTTCGGGTCAGGCGGCGTCGAGAGCTTCGCGCACCCCCAGGGGGAGGTTCGTCCGAAGGTGCGGTTCGGCCTTCTGAGTGCCGGTCAGTGGCTGGATATCGTATGCAATCTCACGGTCATGCCTGAACCCGACGAGCGCGACGAGACGACGACTGGATCGTCACCGGCCAGAAGGTGTGGACCAGCGGTGCGGCCAACGCCGACTGGGCCATCCTGCTGGCCCGCACCGAGCCGGGCAGCTGGCGCCACGCCGGCATCACCTACTTCGCGGTGGACATGCGGTCGCCCGGCGTCGAGGTGCGGCCGATCGTGCAGATCAACCGCAACACCCACTTCAACGAGGTGCATCTCGACGAGGTCCGCATCCCCGGCGACCAGCTGATCGGCGAGCTGGGTCAGGGCTGGTCGGTGGCCCCGCACCACGTTGTCGGCCGAGCGGGTGATGATCGGGTCGATCAGCGTGCTCGACCAGGTGCTGCACCTCATCGACGAGGCCCTCCAGGCCGGCGGGACCGACGACCCCGCCATCCGTCAGGGCCTGGCCTCGGCCTCCACCCGGGCCTCGATCATGGGGTACCTCGGCGGTTACGGGCGGCTCCAGGACCAGTTCCTCGGACAGTGGGCCTCCCGCATCGGCGGCGGCACCGAGCAGATCCAGCGGAACCTCATCGGCGAGACCGTCCTGGGCCTCCCTCGCGAGCCCCGCCCCGCTCCACCGGCCTGAGCGGCGCGGCCTGACAGGAGCGCAGCGCGTCGGTGGCGACGGTGTCTCCGGTGCTCGTGCTCCGCCGTCGGTGACGGGGTCCCCGAGCGTGCCTGTGCGTTCAGGCGCCGGGGTTGCGGCGGACGATCTCCTCGTTGAGCGCTCCGGCGAACGCGGTCCATCCGAGGTAGGGACCCATCAACGCCGCGGCCGGAGCGTCGACCCGGGACGCAACTGCCGTGTACCCGGCGGTGGAGGCGAGTTGGGCCGCGAGCACGCCCAGCGCCGCCCTGGGCCGGCGGGCGCCGAAGAAGGTGGGGCTCCACGCGCCGTTGGCCACCATCTGGGTGGCCCAGAGGCCGAGCGCCATCGTGCGCTCGGGACTCGACGGTCGGCGCCACACCCTCCAACCCGAAACGGCGATGGTCGCGTAGAGGGCGGTCCACACCGGAGCGAACACCTCTGGTGGAGGCTGGAACGGAGGCTTGGCCAACCGTGCGTACCAGCGGGCGGGCCCGGCTCGGCTCGGTCCGACCCGGGCCCCGATAGCGGCGGCGATGACGACAGGAGCGACGAAGGCGCCGAGGGCGAGCAGCTGGTGGGGGCGAGACGGGCCCGCGTCGCCGTCATACCCGGGGGCCCGGCCCAGGCCCCCGGCCAAGTGATCGGTGGTGAGCGGGTCGGCGGGCACTGGTTCCATGCCCGATCGTGTACCCGTCGTGTCGAAGCCGTAGACGCTGGGGGCAGTGTTCCTCCGGCAGACCGGGCTGCGTCGGACCGGATCGGAGCCCTCGTCCGGCGTCACGACTCCAGCAGGGTCTTGAGCACCTTCCCGGTGTCGTTGCGGGGTAGCTCGGTGCGGAACTCGACGATGGCCGGAACCTTGAACTTGGCGTGCTCGGCCCCGACCCACCGGCGCACGTCGTCGTCGGTGGCGGTCTCGCCTTCGCGGAGCACGACCACGGCCTTGACGACCTGGCCGAGCGTGTCGTGGGGAGCTCCGATCACCGCAGCCTCGGCGATGGCCGGGTGCTCGACGAGACGGTTCTCGATCTCGATCGGATAGATGTTCTCGCCACCTCGGATGATCAGGTCGCGGAGCCGGCTCTCGAGGTGCAGGTAGCCGTCGTCGATGCGACCGAAGTCGCCGCTGGCGTACCAGCGGTCGCCGTCGAGCGCGGCGGCGGTGGCCCCTGGATCGTTCCAGTAGCCCAGGAACACCTGCGCACCCCTGGCCCAGATCTGCCCGACCTCGCCGTCCGTGACGGGCGCTCCGTCCGCATCGCGGATCTCGATCTCGGTGGCCGCCACGGCGGTGCCGACCGAGTCGGACTGACCGTCCGGCGCCGGTGGCTGCAGCATCGAGACGGTGCCGGACGTCTCGGTCATGCCGTAGCCGACGCGCAGGGCGGTCGCCGCGTGGGGGATGCGTTCTGCCGTGCGCCGCAGCAGCTCGGGGGCGAACGACGCGCCGCCGCCGCCGATGGTGTTGAGCTCCGAGAGGTCGAACTCGAGCAGGCGGGGGTGGTCGACGAGCCGCCAGAGCTGGGTGGGCACGATCGACCAGGTCGTGACACCGTGGCGCTCGGTGAGCTCGAGGTGGACGGTCTCGTCCCAGCGTCCGGGCGGGGCCAGCACGAGGGTCTGCCCCCAGAAGGCGGCGTTCGTCAGCTGACCCAGCAGCCCGGAGACGTGGAACAGCGGGGACGAGCCGATCACTCGCGACGGCCCGGCTGACGCGGGAAGCTCGTGCACGATCGAGTGCACCGCGGACGTGGCGGCGGCCGCCATCGAGAAGTGGACGGCGTTGCGGTGCGACAGCGTGGCGCCCTTGGGACGACCGGTCGTGCCGCTGGTGAAGACGATGGCGAACGGATCGTCCTCGTCGACCGCGACAGGCCGGGCGAAGCCGTCGGGTGATCGCCAGGAGGCGCTCTCCGTGACGACCTGGCCGAACGTGCGCGCCACCGCACGGCCCGGGACGCGGTCGACGACATCGCGATCGACCATGGCCAGCACCGGTTCGGCCAGCTCGAACGCATGCGCCAGCTCCGACGCGGTCCAGCGCGGGTTCATGGTGACCGCCACCGCTCCGGCTGCGGCGATGCCCCAGATCGCCAGGCTGTGCTCGACCGAGAAGCCGCCGACCAGGGCCACCCGGTCGCCCGGCTTCACGTCGTACACGGAGGCCAGGGTGGCGGCCACCCGGGCCGCGGCGGCCGGTGCCTCGGCGAAGGTCACCGTGCGATCGGGGCCGATCAGGTAGTCGCGATCACCGTGGCTGGTCGCGGCGCGGGTGAGGATCTCTGCCACCGACGTCGGCCGTTGCGCGAACACGGGCAGGATCTGGCCGAGGACCTCGTCGTCGACCAGCTCGAACATCCTTCCGGGGCCGAGCAGGCCGTCGTGCCACGCCGGGATCGAGCTCGGCGGGTTGGGTCCATCGCAGCACTAGGTGCTCACTGGAACGCTGGACCATCCCCGGACGGTGCTGGTGTGCAGCCGCACGGCGTGCTCGCGGTCGACGGCCCAGTCGGGGAACCGGCGCGAGGGACTCCTCGAGGCCGATGCGCCCTTCCATGCGGGCCAGCGCCGCGCCGATGCAGAAGTGCACGCCGTAGCCGAACGACACGTGGCGGTCGAACGTGCGGTGGATGTCGAACCGGTCGGCGTCGGGGTACTTGCGCTCGTCGCGCCCGGCCGATCCGGTCAGCAGCAGCACCTTCGAGCCGGCGGGGACGATCTCGCCGTGCAACTGCGACCGGCTCGGTCGTCCAGCGACCCTGGACCGGCGACGGGGCCTCGTAGCGCAGCAGCTCCTCGACCGCGTTCGGCAGGAGCGACGCGTCGGCGGCCAGCTCGGCTCGCTGGTCGGGGTGCTCGTCGAGCAGCATCGCGCCCCACCCGAGCAGCCGGGCCACCGTCTCGGTGCCGGCGCTCACGAGCAGGAGGGCGAACTCGCAGGCCTCCTGGAGCGTCAGGTGGCGGGCAGACCCGTCAGGCTCGGTGATCTCGGCGGTCACGAGGTCGGTGAGCATGTCGTCGCGTGGGTTCGACCGCCGATCGGTCGAGCTGTCGCGCTCACGTACTCGAACAGCTCGATGCGGGCCGTGAACGAGATGTCGTTGATCATCCCGACGCCGGGCTCGATGTGGAACAGCGTGTCGATCAGGTGGTGCACGTGGGCCCGATCGGCGTCCGGTACGCCGAGCAGGGAGGAGATCACCATCGACGGGAGGATGGCCCCGAAGTCCTGCACGTAGTCGAACGAGCCGGCGCCGACGAAGGGGTCGAGCAGGTCGGCGCACAGCTCGCGGATGCGACCTTCGAGCAGGGTCATCCGCCGGGGGGTGAACGCACGGGACACCAGGTTGCGCAGCCGGGTGTGATCGGGCGGGTCCATGAAGATCATCATCTGGCTGGCGCTCATCGACTGGTCGGACATGATCTCGAGCACGGTGCCGTGGGCCGAGCTGAAGATCTTGGGCGCCGTGCTGGCCGACTCGACGTCGGCGAACCGGCTGAGCGCCCAGAAGTCGTAGCGGTCGTTGCGGTAGAGCGGAGCCTCGTCGCGGAGCCGCTGCCAAACGCCGTAGGGGTGGGCGTCGATCTCGGTGTCGAACGGGTCCCAGTAGAGCTCGTTGACGAGGTCGGTCACTTCGCCCTCCGTGGCTTGACGATCTTGGGGGTGGTGGCGACGGCGGCAGCGAGCTCGTCGTCGGTGGGCGGGTCGAGCAGGCCGCGACCCTCGAGCACCTGCACGACGTGGTCGCCCTGGGCGGACATCGTGCGGGCGTACTCGGTGGCCGCCCGCCCTCCGTCCAGCTTGGCCACGGCCCGCACGACGGCCGCGAACCCCCGCTTCTCCGAGTCGACGGCGCCGGGCACCAGCTCGAAGAAGTTGCCGGGGATCAATGGCGACATCGATCGGAGCACCACGCGGATGCGCGGCGACTCGGCAGCATCGATGACCTTCCCGTGGAACTCGAGCGTGAGCCGGCCGATCTCGGCCCGGTCGTCGGTCTGCTGGAGCTCGTGCAGGGTGGCCTTGAGCGACGGACCCAGCTCGGCGCCGGACCGCAGCACCGCCCGTTCGACGGCGAAGCCGTAGACGAGGCCGTACAGCTCGTAGTGGTCGCGGACAGCCTGCTCGTCCAGCGCCGTCACGAACGCACCGCGGTGCATCACGATGGTGACCCAGCCCTCGCGCTCGAGCGCGATGAGGGCTTCGCGGACGGGGATGCGGCTGATGCCGAGGGCCCGGGCGACATCGTCCTGGGGGACCCGGCTGCCAGGACGGAGCTCGCCGTCGAAGATGAGGCGGCGGATGTAGAGGGCGGCCTGCTCACCGCTCGACCGACGGGTGAACTCCTCGGCGGGGGTCGAGAGCGAGGCAGCCATCGGAGCTCCAGGGTCGAGTCGGGTGAACGGGGGGCAGAGGCCACCAGAGAGTGACGCACACGTACCTCCAGACCGCGCAGCCTAGAGGTCTGACCCGTCACGGGGTGCCGAGGAACGCAAATCATATATTTCATGTAAGGTTTCGGCCGAACTGGCCGTCGACCGGCCGGAGAGCGACAAGGGGAGTGCGTGTCCGACGTCTTGAACCGATCCTCTGTGCCCGGCGAGGTCGTGGCCCGGATCCCGCAGCTGGTCGATCTCGACGCCCACGTGGTCGAGCCGCCCGACACGTGGTCGTCGCGCCTCCCGGCTCGGTTCCTCGAGCGGGGCCCGCGGGTCGAGCACCATCCGGCCGGGACCCCGAAGCTCAGCGGCACCTCGTACATCGAGGAGCCCGGCACCGAAGGGCCCGACGTCGCGTGGTGGCGCTTCGAGGACCAGCTGATCTCGGTGAAGCGGACGATCGCCGCGGCCGGCTACCCGGCAGACGAGGTCGAGCTCAAATCGGTGTCGTACGACGACATGCGTCCCGGGTGTTGGCAACCGGCGGCCCGGCTGGCCGACATGGACCTCAACGGCGTCGAGGCCCAGCTCTGCTTCCCGAACCTGCCCCGGTTCTGCGGCCAGCTGTTCCTGTGGGCCAAGGACCGTGAGCTCGGCCTGGCGTGCGTCGAGGCCTACAACGACTGGATGATCGACGACTGGTGCGGCTCGAGCGGCGGACGACTGCTGCCGCTGACGCTCGTTCCGCTGTGGGACGCGGAGCTGGCCGCTGAGCACGTGCACCGCAACGCCGCTCGGGGCGTGCGGGCCGTCGCCTTCAGCGAGCTGCCCACCTACCTCGACCTGCCGAGCATCTACACCGGCTACTGGGACCCGTTCTTCGAGGCCTGCCAGGAGACCGGCACGGTCATCGCCCTGCACATCGGGTCCGGTACCAAGACGCCCAAGGCGTCGCCCGATGCGCCCGACGCGGTGCCGGCCACCATCATCTTCGGCAACAGCGTCGCCGGTCTGGTCGATCTGCTCTTCTCGGGCGTGCTGCACCGCTACCCGAACCTCAAGGTGCTCTACGCCGAGGCCCAGATCGGGTGGATCCCGTACGTGCTCGAGCGGGCCGACGACGTGTGGGAGACCCACCGAGGCTGGAGCAACTCGCAGCTGCACTGCCCCGAGAAGCCGTCGACCTACTACTACGACCACGTCTACAGCGCCTTCTTCAAGGACGCGGTGGGCATCTCGATGCTCGACATCGTCGGTGAGGACAATGTCGTCTTCGAGACGGACTATCCGCATCAGGACGGCACCTGGCCCTCCAGCCGCCAGGCCGCAGCCGAGCAGTTCGGGCACCTCGACCAACCGGTCATCGACAAGATCGCCAGGGGCAACGCCATCCGCCTCCTGGGCCTCGATCTCTGATCCTCATCCATCGCAGGGCACACGAAGATCCAACGGGGGTCATCTCGATGCAGAACGAATCAGCTACGGCGACGCGAGCCGGGCGCACTCGCGGCACGGTCACGGCGCTCGTGCTCGTGCTCGCGTCGTGCTGGTGGCGGGCGCGTGCGGGAGCTCCTCGTCGGGCGGTGGCGGAGGAGCGACCTCCGACACCATCGGCGACGAGGGCACGCCGGTCGATGGCGGGAGCCTGATCCTCGCCCTTCCGAGCGCGGCCACCGGATGGAACCCCCACGACAGCCAGTGGGCCCAGCCGGCCAGCTTCGTGGGATCGTCCGTGCTCGAGCCGTTGGCCACCATCGATGCCAACCTCGACGCCGTACCGTGGTTGGCGACGTCGTTCACGCCGAACAGCACGTTCGACACGTGGACGATCGTGCTCCGCGACGGTGTGACGTTCCAGAACGGTGAGGCCTTCGACGCCACCGCGGTCGCAGCTCAACATCAACGACGCCACCACGGCGGCGCTCTCGAGCCAGGCGGTCAAGGGCCTCATCACCGGGGCCACGGCGGTCGACGACCTCACGGTCGAGGTGACCATGAGCCAGCCGTGGGCCGCGTTCCCGAGCAGCTTCCTCAACGGGCAGTCCGCCATGATGATGGCGCCGGCCATGCTGACCTCGCCGGGCCGCGGCAACGACCACCCGATCGGCACGGGCCCGTTCACCTTCGCGTCGTGGGACTCGTCGACGGTCTTCAAGACGACCAAGAACTCGACGTACTGGCAGACCGGCCTCCCGCACCTCGACCAGCTCGAGTTCCACGTGCTGTCAGACAGCACGTCGCAGTCCAACGCCCTCGAGACCGGTGACGTGAACATGGTGTTCACGGCCAGCGCCGAAGAGGCGAACAGCCTGGCCTCGAGCTACACGGTGCTGAAGGACTGGGGCTCCGAGCCGGGCATGGTCATGACCCAGACGCTGCCCGAGGTGGACGGCAAGGCCAACCCGTTGTCGAACAAGAACGCACGGATGGCGCTGGCCTACGCCACCGACCGGCAGGCGCTGGCCACCGCAGTCGGTGAGGGCGTGCAGACCCCGAGCTCGCCGTTCCCGCCGTCGAGCAAGTGGGGTCTCCCGGAGGAGCAGAACGGCTACGTGTCGTTCGACCTCGACCAGGCCAAGCAGTTCGTCGAGCAGTACATGGCGGACACCGGGGAGAGCTCGCTGCAGTTCACGCTCTCGGCCACTGCCGACATCGACACCCAGAAGGTGGCCCAGCTCGCGCAGGGGCAGTGGAAGGAGGCCGGGATCGACGCATCCATCGAGCAGCTCGAGCCCACCGCGTTCATCTCGAAGGTGGTGCAGGGCAACTACGAGGCCGCGATCTTCAACATCTACAGCTCGCCCGATCCCGACCAGAACTACTACTTCTGGTCGCAGACCACGGCCAACCCGGTCGGTCAGATCAGCATCAACTTCACCCACTTCACGAACCCGGCCATGCAGGCCAGCCTGCAGGAGGGTCGTCAGAGCCCCGACTTCGCCACCCGCAAGAAGGCCTACGACTCCGTCGTCGTCGACCAGATCAACGCCAACGCCGTCAACATCTGGACCTACTCGACGCCGTACTCGTTGATCGCCAGCCCCAAGGTGCACGGTCTGAAGGAGGCGTCCGAGGTGCCGTTCGGCAACTTCCAGCCCAAGACCTGGCTCGCCAACCTCTGGCTCAGCCAGTAGCGGTTGAGCCAGTAGCGGTTCAGCTTGCTCGGTCGGGCGCCGTGGCCAGGTGACCGGCCAACGCCCGAAGGTGGGCCTGGTAGCGGTCGGCGAAGGCGGCGGTGCGCGTGTCCTCGCCGCACACGAGGTCGGCCACGTGGGGCAGGAGCACGGGGTAGAGCGCGGCACCCAGCAGCGAGAGGAGCAGCAGGTGGGGGTCGAGGTCGGCCGGTAGCCGTCCGGCGGCCTGTTCGGCGGCGACCCACGCCACCCGGTCGCGGTAGCGGGCGACGCGGGCGTCGAGGTCGGCAGAGGAGACGTCCGGCCCTTCGTGCTCGGTCTCGTCGTCGCTGTCGTCAGCGACACCCTGGCTGTCCTCGAGCGTCTCCCAGAGCAGGACGCGGATCCACTCCGGGTCCTCGGCGGCCAGCTCGTTGAAGGCCGCGAGTGCGCCCGGCAGCGGGTCAGGGGCCACCGAGATCTCGCCGCCGCCACGGCTGCGCCGGCGGCTCATCACGGCGCGGTACAACCCGAGCTTCCCACCGAAGTGGTGAGAGATCAGCTGCTTGTTGAGCCCGGCCCGACCGGCGATGGCCTCGACCCGCGCCCCCGAGAAGCCCCTGGCTGCGAACTCGGCGAGGGCGGCCGCCAGGATCCGCTCCCGGCTCCGTCGTGGGTTGCGTTCCCTGACGGCGTTCGTGGGGCTGTCCGCTATCATCCGGACGGATGATAGCGGACGAACCCCGATCTGACCTCGGTCTGTCGCACGAACGGGCGAACGGGTCCGTCGCCGTCGATGATCGCGATCCGCGCCGGTGGATCACCCTGACCATCGTGCTCACCTCGGTGCTGATCGCGGCGCTCGACAGCACGGTGCTCAACGTGGCCATCCCCACGATCCTGCGCGAGTTCGACACCACGTTGCCCGCGCTGCAGTGGGTCGTCACCGGCTACAGCCTGACGTTCGCCGCGCTGCTCATCATCGGCGGCCGCCTCGGCGACATCTTCGGCGCGCGCCGCGTGTTCATCGTCGGCGCCGCCCTGTTCGGGGTGGGCTCGTTGCTGGCCTCCCTGTCGAACGGCGTGGTGGTGCTGGTCATCGGTGAGGCCATCATCGAGGGCGCCGGGGCCTCGCTCATGTTGCCGGCCACGATGGGCATCATGTCGAGCACGTTCGTCGGACGTGAGCGGGCCACCGCGTTCGCCGCATGGGGGGCCGTCATGGGCGCGGCAGTGGCGTTCGGTCCGCTGCTCGGCGGCTTCCTCACCACGAACTACTCGTGGCGATGGGCGTTCCGCATCAACGTGATCGTGGTGCCGTTCGCCGTACTCGGTGCGCTGGTGTTCATGCCACAGAGCACGGTGTCGGGTCGCCGTGAGCGCCTCGACGGGCCGGGAGCGCTGCTGATCTCGTCGGGCATGTTCCTGCTGGTGTTCGGCATCAGCGAGGGCGGCTCCTACGGCTGGTTCCGGCCGCTGCAGGCGCTCGAGATCGGAGGGGTCGGCATCTGGCCGAAGGGCCTGCCGATCTCCGCGGTTCCCGTGTCGTTCGTGCTCTCTGCGCTGGTGCTGGCGACGTTCTACGTCGTCCAGCGACGCAAGGAGCGGGCCGATGCCGATCCGCTCTTCGAGTTCAGCAACTTCCAGCGGCCGGCGTTCGGCTTCGGCATCACGACGCTCATGCTGCTGGCCATGGGTCAGGTGTCCTTCCTGCTGATCATGTCGGTCGTCCTCCAGGACGGCCGGCACCTCTCCGCCGTCGACACGGGGCTCTGGCTCGTCCCCTCCGGCGTCGCCATCGTCATCGGCTCGCAGCTCGGCAGCTGGCTGACCCGTCGCATCGGCACGACCAACGTGGTGCGCGCCGGCCTGATCATCGAGGCCTGCGGACTCGCCCTCATCGGGGTGTCCCTCGGCGCCGCCTCCAGCTCGTTCTCGATCCTCACGTTGCTGCCGGGCTTCGCCGTGTTCGGCATCGGCATCGGGTTCGCCGGGTCGCAGCTCAACAACGTGATCCTGGCGGACGTGCCGGTGGACCGGGCCGGTGCCACCAGCGGGGCCAACACCACCGTCCGCATGCTCGGCTCGGCGCTCGGCGTGGCGGTGGTCAGCTCGCTGCTCAGCCGGGCGGCGCTCGATGTCGGCGTGATCCACGGGGCCCGCACCCCGCTGATCTTCTCCACCGTGGTGGTGAGCCTCGGCGCGCTGCTCTCGTTCCGCATCCCGCAGGTCGGTCCGCTCGGCAGTCGCCAGACGAATGCCGACGTGCGCCTGGCGATCGACGAGTCAGAGCTCATGGCCGAGGCGGTCACCACCCAGTAGGAGCTCGATGCCGGCCCCCATCTGGGCAATTGGTTCATCTTGCCGAAACCCGGTCGGTACACACGGTTCGTAGGGTGCCGTCGTGGGGTCGTTCCGGTGATCGAGTCCGTTGATCCTTTCATCGGGACCGACGTCACGGACCTTCCGGCAGCTACGGGCCTGGCCGCGTCCTGGTGGTGGCCCAAGCCGCAGATCGGCAACACCCACCCGGGAGCCACCTCGCCGTTCGGCATGGTGTCGGCCTGCGCGTACTCGGGCGCCTACCCGACGGGCTACGGCCGCTACGCGATGAGCACCGAAGGCGTGCCGCCCCGCATGTACGACGGGCTGCAGGCCTCGGGTTTCACGCACTTCCAGCAGTCCGGCACCGGCGCCATCCGCAAGTACTACAACTACTTCCGCGTCACGCCCATGGTCGAGCCGCTCGACGCGCTCGACACCCAGTGGCCGCTCCAGCGACGAGGTGGCCGAACCCGGCTACTACGCGGCCACGCTGGGCTCGGGCATCCGCAGCGAGCTGACGGTCGGGCCGAAGTCCGCCGTTCACCGCTACACGTTCCCGAGCCATCGCGGACTCCCGGCTGGTCGTCGACTTCTCGCTCGGCGGGCTGGGCACGGATCACGGTCGCACGGTCCCGATGCGGGCCCGCCTGTGCACGGTGGCTCCCGGAGTGGCCCAGGGCGAGATCGTGGTCGAGGGGGTGCCGCTGGCGGTGCACATCGAGTGCGACGCGGTCCGCTGGCGCCAGGCGCTCTGGTACGACCGGCGGCTGATGGCCGGAGGCAGTCGGCTCGAGTTCGACGCCATCCGGCTCACCACCCTGCGGCCGTTCGGGCTGGTGCTCATCGGCCCGACCGACTCAGGCGAGCAGGTCGAGCTGCGGATGGGATTCTCGCTGCGCGGCGTCGAGCAGGCGGAGGCCAACCTCTACGCGGACTGCGGCGACGACGCCCACAGCTTCGATGCCCGACGCGTCGCAGACCCAGGCCGACTGGCGCGGCCACCTCGACGGGATCGTGGTCGAGGGCGGGTCGAGCGAGCAGCGCACCGTCTTCGCCACGAGCCTCTACCACTCGCTGATCAAGCCGTGCTTCGCACCTGGACGAGAGCCCGTTCTGGTCGACGTCGAGGTCGTTCGTGTTCGACATCGCCACGATGTGGGACATCTACAAGACGCAGCTGCCGCTGATCACCGCGCTGGCGCCCGACCGGGCGGTCGAGCTGGTGTCGGCGCTGCTGTCGGTGCGGGAGGAGGAGGGCAACTTCCCGATCGGCTACCGGATGGCCCGCGGGGCGCCGATCGGTTCTTCCGCCAGGCCAGCGCGCTGGCCCACACGTTCTTCGCCGACGTGTGCGCGCTCGGAGCTGCCCGGCATCGACTGGGAGTACGCGCTCGTGCACCTGCACGACGACCTGCGCCGCATCTACGGCGAGGACTACCTGGAGAAGGGCGTGGCCCACCCGATCACCCACACGCTCGACCTGGCCTACGGCTACCACTGCACGGCCCGGGTGGCCCGCCACGTCGGCGACCACGAGCTGGCCGATCACCTCGACGGCCTGGCCACCCGATGGGTCAACGCGTTCGACCCGGCGACCGGGCTGCTGATCGACTCGGAGTTCTACGAGGGCGGGCGCTGGAACTACTCGTTCCGGCTGCTGCACGACATGGCGGCGCGGGTCGAGCTGGCCGGCGGCGACGAGGCGTTCGTCGGCCATGCTCGACCGGTTCTTCGGGTTCGGTGAGCCGCCGGTGAAGCAGCTGACCGAGCCGCCGTTCGAGCACGAGCTGGCCGCCGGCTACGCGCTGAACCGGTTCGAGGGCCTCAACAACGAGCCGGACATGGAGGTCCCCTGGGCCTACCACTACGCCGGCCGTCCCGACCGCACCACCGAGGTCGTGCACGCCGTCCTCGACGGCGCGTTCGGCGTCGGTCGCGGCGGGCTGCCCGGCAACGACGACTCGGGCGGCCTGAGCTCCTGGTACGTGTGGGCCTCGCTCGGCCTGTTCCCGGTGGCCGGGCAGAGCCTGTTCCTGGTGAACGCTCCGTCGTTCGACCGGGCCAGCCTGCGGGTCAGCGGCGGCGAGTTCGTCATCGAGACCGAGGGTCGCCGTGCCGCCGAGCCCGGTGACCCGCCGCAGTACGTGCAGTCGGTGCCGGCTCGACGGCGCAGCCGCTCGAGCGCAGCTGGATCACGCGGCCGCGAGCTGCACCGCGGCGGCCACCTGCTGGTCGAGCTCGGCCTCGACCCCCTCGGGCTGGGGTCGCGAGCCCCCGCCCGTCCGGTCCCTCCCGCCCGTTGCCGAGCTGAGAGGTCAGATGCCCGTGCACTCCGAGAGCTGTCCATCAACGACCGACTCGGTGATCGTGGTCCGCGCCGACCCGGTGATCTGCGGTCACTCGGGCGAGGCGCGCAACCTGGCCGAGGCCGCGCTGCTGCGCGGGTTCGACGACGTCCGCATCGTGACCTGGCCGCTGGAGGCGCTGACGCGACTGCCGCTGAAGCCGCTCGACTCCGTGCTGCCCTACAGCCCAGGCATCACCGTCGAACGGCCCGACGCGGTCGGCGACTACAAGGTCCCCGACGGTCGGTACTCGGCCGGCATGGTCGGTCGGCTGGTCGAGCTGTTCTCCGAGGACGTGCCGACCGTGTGCCTGTCGCTCTACCTGATGCCCCATGCCGGCATCGTGATGGAGGCGCTGGCGGTCTGTCGCTCGATGGGCCGCCACCCGCGGGTCACGACCATCGCCGAGGCGGTCGGGTCCGACATCACGAACGTCGTGCGATCGTGCGTCGAGAGCGAGCGCTTCGGTGCCGCCGCGCACGCCTTCACCAGCTACCTCGGCCACGACCACTGCGTCGCGGTGTCGCAGTACACGAAGGACTGCATCGTCGACGCCGCCGACCTGGTCGACGCACATTGGGGATCGACGTTCGGAGCCCAGTGCCGGGCGCGGATCGGCATCTCCTATCCCGCCATCGACACGCGCAGCAGCGAGCCGGCGACGGTCGTCGTCGACGAGGTGCTGACCCGGCGCGGCCTCGAGCGCGACGGGTACGTGCTGTTCCTGTCGCGGGTCACGCCCGAGAAGGGCGTGGACGACCTGATCGACGGGTTCAGCCGGTCCGACGGCAGCGACCACGTGCGTCTCGTGATCGCGGGCACCGGGACCGCGCTCGACGACATGCGGGAGCGGGCCGGGCAGTCGGCGGTCGCGCACCGGATCGTGTTCCTCGACGACGTCGACGACGCCGAGAAGTGGTCGCTGATGGCCGGCTGCGCGGCGTTCGTGCTGCCGCAGCAAGCCGACCGCGGCGTTCGTCGAGACGTTCTGCATCACGCTCGTCGAGAAGATGCTGGCCGGCGGCGGGCCGGTCATCACCACCGCGCACCGGTGGCATCCCCGAGGCCGTGGGCGACACCGCGACGACCGTCCCCGTCTCGAGGCCCGACGCGGTCGCCGCGGCGATCGACCACGTGGTGCTCGGCCTCTCGCCGGGCGAGCGACGAACTCAGGAGCTGGCGGCCCGCCACCACGCCCTCCAGTTCGACCGCCTGCATGTGTTCGACGCGCTCTTCGGGCACCTTCCCGCCGACCCGCCGGGTGGAGAGCTCATCACGCAGTCCGACCTCCGCCTGCTCGAGCCCCTCGCCGAAGGCTCCGCCTGAGCCGGGTGCCGCGTGGCCGAGCCCGACCCTCGGCCATGGGGACCCAGGACGAGTGCCACGTCCAGGCTGCGGTCACGCGATCTGCTGTCACCCGGTTTGCGGTGATCGCTCCGGCTCGGTCAGGAGTCGGCGACCGCGGCGATGCCTCGTTCGCGGAGCTGGAACTTCAGCACCTTGCCGGACGCGTTCAGGGGCAGCGCATCGACCAGCTCGACGTAGCGGGGCGCCTTGTAGTTGGCCATCTCCTCGCGGGACCAGGCGATGATCTCGTCGGCGGTCACCTCGACGCCGGGCCGGGGCACCACGAAGGCCATGCCGACCTCGCCCATGCGGTGATCGGGAACACCCACCACGGCGACCTGCCCGATGGCCGGGTGGCGCAGCATCATGCCCTCGATCTCGGCCGGGTAGGCGTTGAAGCCACCGACGATGAACATGTCCTTGGTGCGGTCCGTGATGCGGAGGTTGCCGGCCCCGTCGAGCACCCCGACGTCGCCCGTGTGCAGCCAGCCGTCCGCATCGATCGCCGACGCGGTGGCCTCGGGGTTGTTGAAGTAGCCGCGCATCACGTTGTAGCCCCGGATCACGACCTCGCCGGCTTCACCAGGGCCGAGCGCGGTGCCCTGCTCGTCGACGATCTGCACCTCGACATCGGGGATGGCCCTCCCCGCGGTGTTCGAGATGATCTCGGGGTCGTCGTCGTGGCGGCACATGGTGGCGATGCCGGTGGCCTCGGTGAGCCCGTAGCCGGTGACGATGGTCGTGAACGTGAGCTCCTCGCGCATGCGGCGGATCATCTCCACCGGCACCGCGGCCGCACCGGTGACCGACAGGCGCAGGCTGGAGAGGTCGTAGTCGCCGAGGTCGGGGTGGTCGAGGATGGTCTGGTAGATGGCCGGTGGGCCGGGGAGCATCGAGATGCGCTCCTCGGCGACCCGCTGCATCACCGAGGGGACGTCGAACACCGCGTGGGGCACGATCGTGGCGCCCTTGATGAGGCTGGCCAGGATGCCGGCCTTCAGCCCGAAGGCGTGGAAGAACGGGTTGATGATCAGGTAGCGGTCGCCCTGGCGCAGTCCCACCACGGTGGACCACGCGTCATAGGCCCGGACCGAGGCACCGTGGCCGAGCATGGCGCCCTTCGGAGCACCGGTGGTGCCGGAGGTGAAGAGGATGTCGCTCAGGTCGTCGGGGCTGATGGCCGCAGCTCGGGCGGACGAGGTCTCCGGCGATACCGCGTCGGCCCGCTCGAGGAACGTCGTCCAGCCGATGGTGCCGTCGCGCTCGGGACCGCGGAGCACCACGACCGCTTCGACGCCGGGGACCTCGCCTCGGTCGCCGAGCAGCTCGACGTAGTCGGTGTCGAGGAAGTCGGTGACCGTGCACAGCATGCGGGCGCCAGATGCGTTGAGGATGTACGCCGCCTCGGTGCCCTTGTACCGCGTGTTCAGCGGGACGACGGCGGCGCCTGCCCGGTGCACTCCCAGCGCGGCAATGGCCCACTCGGCCATGTTGGGCGCCCACAGGGCGATGCGGTCGCCGGGCTCGACGCCACTTGCGATGAACGCCCGGGCGGCCACGTCGACCTGAGCGGCGAGCTCGGCGAAGGTCAGGCGGATGTCGCCGTCGACGAGCCCTTCGAGCGAGCCGAACTGGGCTGCGGCCCGCTCGACGACGGCGGGGATGGTGAGCGGCAGGTCTGGGTCAGTCATATCTGACGGCATGTTAGATCGTGGTCCGCTCCGAGTTTCGAACCGTGGTTCGATCCACTGGATTTGTGGTTCACTGTTCCCGATCTCTCCGGGGGAAGGAACAGTCTCATGACTGCAGGAACCGAACCGAGCGACGTGTCGGACGAGGTGCGCCTGCTGATCGACGGTGCCCTGGTGCCGGCGACGGGCGACGCCACCTTCGACAACGTGAGCCTCACGACCGACGTGCCCTTCGGCGGCGACGAGCAGCGCGGCATCGGCCGCGGGATGGGTCGGGCCGGTTTCGAGGAGTGCATCGGGACCACGTCGACCGCGGAGCCGGAATGACCTCCCCCGAGGCACGCAGGAGTGGCGACGGCATCTGGATCAGCGGCGAGCAGACCACGGTCTCCCAGCTCCTCGAGCGGCGACTCGAGAGCGACCCTCGACGGGGAGTACCTCGACGTCTGCGGCACCAAGCTGACCGCAGCCGAGGTCGCGTCCACCGCGAACCGGCTGGCCAACGCGCTTGGCCGAGCTCGGCGTGGCCAGGGCGACCGGGTCGCCACCCTCATCGAGAACTCGGCCGAGGCGACGCTGGCCTGGTGGGGAGCGGTGCGGGCCGGGGCCATCGCCGTGCCGATCAACACCGCCTACAAGGGCGAGTACCTGCGCCACCAGCTGGCCGACTCCGGTTCGCGGGTGCTGGTGGTCGAAGCCGACGCTCGTCGACCGGGCCGCGGCAGTGGCCGCACAGGTGGAGTCGCTCGAGCACGTGGTGGTGATCGACGACCACGACCACGGCCTGACGGGGGCCACCACCCACGGTGGGTCGACCTGCTCGAGGCCGACGACGCGACCGCCCGACGTCGACGTGCGGCCGTCCGACCTGGCCACCTTCATCTACACCGGCGGCACGACCGGCCCGTCCAAGGGCTGCATGCTCAGCCACAACTACCACGAGGCGCTGACCCGCCAGATCGGCATCTGCTGGGGGCGCACCGCCGACGACGTGGTGTGGACGCCGCTGCCGCTGTTCCACTTCAACGCCATCACCACCGCGGTGCTCGGCCCGCTGGTGTGCGGCGGTCGGGCCGCCATCTACCGCCGCTTCTCGGTGTCGAACTTCTGGCCGGAGATGAACCGGGTCGGCGCCACGGTCACCTCCACGCTCGGCACGATGGCCTACCTGCTGGCCCACGACGTCGACCGCCCCGAGATGCCGAAGTCGGGCGCACCGGAGGCCAACACCACCCTGCGGCTGCATCGGCGCGGCGCCGCTGCCGGTCGAGGTCGACGAGGTGATCCGCACCCGCTTCGGCATCGACACGTTCAGCGGGGCCTACGGCGTGACCGAGGCCAGCCTCATCTCGTGGCAGCCGCCGGGCGTCCGCAACCGGCCGAACGCCGCGGGCGTCGTGAACGACGAGTACTTCGACGTGCGCATCTTCGACGACGACGACAACGAGGTGCCGGCCGACACCGAGGGCGAGATCGTCATCCGCCCGAAGCGACCCGAGGTGATGTTCGCGGGCTACTGGGGCCGGCCCGAGGCCACCGTCGAGACCAGCCGCAACTGGTGGTACCACACCGGCGACATCGGCCGGGTCGACGACGACCGCTACCTGTACTTCGTCGATCGCAAGGCCGACTACCTGCGCCGCCGGGGCGAGAACATCTCGAGCTTCGAGGTCGAGCGGGTGCTGATGGGCCACGGCGCGCTCGCCGACGTGGCCGTGCACGCGGTGCCGAGCGACATGACCGAGGACGACCTGAAGGTCACCGCCACCATCGCCGAGGGCTCGTCGCTCACCGAGGAGGAGCTCTTCCGCTGGTGCATCGACGAGCTGCCCTACTTCGCCCTGCCGCGCTACATCGAGTTCCGTGCCGAGCTGCCCCGCAGCCCGGTCGGTCGGGTGCTCAAGCGCGAGCTGCGCGACGAGGGCGTCACCGATGCCACCTGGGACGCCGAGGCCGCCGGCATCACCTACGACAAGAGGTAGGTGCACGCCTCGGACCGGGCCGACGACGGGTGGCGACGGTCGAGGACGTCAGGCGGGCGGGTCGGCCAGCGTGAGCAGGTCCACGTTCCCGTCGACCACCTGGGCCCGCACCCGCGAGTGAGTCTCCCGGTCAGGCGGTGGCGTTCTTCGCCAGCTCGCCGAGGTCGACCCCGACCTGCTTGGTGAACCGGCCCTTGTCGTAGGCCTTGGTGGTGACGTCGTGGCCCTCGGCCTCGGCCCGCAGCGCGGCCACCGTGGACTGCTCGCGGGTGCGGTGGGCGAACGGGTCGAAGAGTACCAGCGGCAGGCGTTCTCGAAGCCGATCTTGTCGAGGTCGTCGTCGGGCACGTCGATCGGCCACCGTGGCCAGCTCCTCGGGGGCGTTGGGCCACGACGAGTCGCGAGTGGGGGTAGTCGCACTCCCAGGCGATGTTGTCGATGCCGATCTGGTGGCGCAGCTGGATGCCGATCGGGTCGGCGATGAAGCAGGTCAGGAAGTGCTCGCGGAACACCTCGCTCGGAAGCCGGTCGCCGAAGTCCTGGCCGGTCCAGAGGTGGTGCATGTCGTAGGTGCGGTCGAGGCGGTCGATGAAGTAGGGGATCCAGCCGGTGCCGCCCTCGGACAGGGCGATGCGCAGGTCGGGGAACTCCTTGATGACCCGGGACCAGAGCAGGTCGGCGGCCGCCGCGCAGATGTTCATGGGCTGCAGCGTGATCATCACGTCGATCGGGGCGTCCGGCGCGGTGACGGCCAGCTGGCCGGACGAGCCGAGGTGGATCGACAGCACGACGCTGCTCGTCGCGAGAGCGCCTTCCAGAGCGGGTCCCAGTAGTCGCTGTGGAAGCTCGGGTAGCCGAGGGTGGCCGGGTTCTCGGTGAAGGTGAGCGAGTGGACGCCCTTCTTGGCCAGGCGGCGCACCTCGTCGGCGGCCAGCTGGGCGTCCCACAGGACGGGCAGGCCCATCGGGATCAAGCGGCCCGGGTAGGTGCCGCACCACTCGTCGACGTGCCAGTCGTTGTAGGCCCGGACGACGGCGAGGGCGAGGTCCTTGTCGTCGATGTTGGCGAAGAGGCGGCCGCTGAACCCGGGGAACGACGGGAAGTTCATCGAGCCGAGCACGCCGCCGGCGTTCATGTCCTTGATGCGCTCGTCGATGTCCCAGCAGCCGGGGCGGATCTCGTCGAAGGCGGTCGGCTCGATGCCGTACTCCTCCTTGGGTCGTCCGGCCACGGCGTTCAGGCCGATGTTGGGGATCTCGAGCACCCTCGAACTCCCACACGTCGGAGCCGTCCTTGGTGCGGATGATCTTCGGGGCCCGATCGCGGTACTTCTCGGGGATGTGCTGCGTCGAACATGGTCGGCGGCTCGACCAGGTGGTCGTCGACGCTGACCAGGATCAGATCTTCTGCCTTCATGGCTGCCCCTCTTCCCCTCGGCCATGAAGAGGCCGACTCGTGTGGATTGAACCATAGTTCGAGATTCTGAACAGGGAGATCCGCGATGGCTTTCGCGGGAACCGTGTGCGAACATCTGTTCGTGAAGCTCCGCCCCGGTCCTCCCCGAGCCGACGCCTCGATCCTGCACGCCGACCTCGACGCGTTCTACGCGTCGGTCGAGCAGCGGGACGACCCGAGCGCTGCGCGGCCGGCCGGTGATCGTCGGCGGCGGCGTGGTGCTGGCGGCCAGCTACGAGGCGAAGGCCTTCGGCGTGCGCACGGCCATGGGTGGCCGGCAGGCCCGGCGGCTCTGCCCGCACGCGGTCGTGGTGCCGCCCCGGATGTCGGCCTACACCGAGGCGAGCAAGGCGGTGTTCGAGGTGTTCGACGACACCACCCCGCTCGTCGAAGGGCTCTCGATCGACGAGGCGTTCCTCGACGTCGGCGGGCTGCGGCGGGTCGCGGGCACCCCCGTCGAGATCGCCGACGCGGCTGCGCGCGCCAGGTGCTCGAGCGAGGTCGGGCTGCCGATCACGGTCGGCGTGGCCCGCACGAAGTTCCTGGCCAAGGTGGCCAGCGGGGTGGCCAAGCCCGACGGCCTGCTGGTGGTGCCGCCCGACGGGGAGATCGAGTTCCTGCACCCGCTGCCGGTCGAGCGGCTGTGGGGCGTCGGGCCCGATGACCGCGCGCAAGCTGCACGAGCGGGGCATCGCGACGGTCGGCGAGGTGGCCCGCCTCGGCGAGGCCGCCCTGGTGGCGATGCTCGGCCCGGCTCCGGGTCGCCACCTGCACGCGCTGGCCCACAACCGCGATCCCCGTCCGGTGACGGTCGGCCGGCGGCGGCGGCTCGATCGGCTCGCAGCGCGCGCTCGGGCCGCGCCGCCGACGTCGCGGCCGACATCGACGCGATCGCTCGTCGGGCCTGGTCGACCGGGTCACCGGCCGCATGCGCGCCGCCGACCGGGTCGGGCGCACGGTCGTGCTGCGCCTGCGCTTCGACGACTTCACCCGGGTCACCCGCTCGCACACGCTTGCCGAGGCCACCGCGCGACACCCCGACGATCCTGGCCGCGGTCCGGGACTCTGCTGGCCGAGGCGGCGCCGATGATCGAGCGAGCGGGGCATCACGCTGGTCGGCGTCGCGGTCACCAATCTCGACGACGACGGCGCCGTGCAGCTCGCGCTGCCGTTCGACGCTCAGTCCGGCGGCGCGCTCGACGACGGCGCTCGACGGCGTGCGCGATCGGTTCGGCTCGCCGCCGATCACCCGCGCCGTCCTGCTCGGCCGCGACCCGGGGTCTGTCGGTGCCGATGCTGCCCGACTGACAGGGGCCGGTCCGCACCCCGATGACGGAGCAGGCGCGGCTCCTGTAGATCAGGAAGGATCGCCGACGTGACCTACGAGCATCCAGTCCATCTTCATGGCGACGCCCGAGACGCCGTTCCCGCAGCCGGCGCTGCCCGACCTCGCCGGCCCGGCGGCTGCGCGACGCGGTGGAGCCGATCGCCACCCAGGGGTGGTGGGCCCGGCCGCCGAGCGAGCGGGTCGCGGCGCTGGGACTCGGCTTCTTCGACGGCTACGTGTGGGGGCGTGCCGCGTCGCTGGGCACGCCGACCCCGGCGGTGGTGGTGGCCACGTTCGGCGTGTTCGATCCGGCGATGCTCACCGCGGTCTACGAGCGGCGCGTCGCGGTGGCGTCGCGCGACGACGTGCTCGCCGCCCGGGCCGAGGGTGCGGCCGAGGCCCTGGAGCCGTTCGTGTCGGCGGCGAGGCCGCGCGGCCTGGCCGACCCGCTGCTCGCGCGCTCGACGCGGTCGACGGCATGGGCCGGCCGCTGTTCAGCGCGCTGCGCGGCCTGCCCGTGCCCGACTCGCCGCACGGGCGGCTGTGGCGGGCCGCCGAGCTGGTGCGCGAGCACCGGGGCGACGGGCACCTCGCGGCGGTGGTCGCCGCGCGGCATCGGCATGCTCGAGATCAACGTGCTGACCGAGCTGTGGCTCGGCTTCGGCGTGGGGGAGTACAGCGCCACCCGCGGGCTCGGGCGCCGAGCAGCTGGCGGCCACGGTGGCCGTCGCTCGAAGCGCAGGGCCTGGTCGCCGACGGGGCGCTCACCCGGCGGGCCGCGCCGCTCGCGACGAGGTCGAGGCCGCGACCGACCGCTCGCAGCGGCAGCTGATCGCGCGCGCTCGGCGACGCGGCTCGAGCCGATCATCGAGCGCGGCCGACGCCATCTCCGGCCGACCTGGTCGCCGCCCGATCGTTCCCCACCGACCCCCGCAAGCGCGCCGCCGGCTGACCGGGGTGCGCCGACCGGTAGCCGCGGCGTGACCCGGGGGTCGCACCAGGGCTCTGCCGGTTCAGGAGCTCCAGTGCGGGAAGGTCAGGTCACGGGCCGGAGAAGACCGTGCCTTCGCGGCCGGAGTCGACCGCGGGTGCGTGGTCGTCCTCGTAGCGGGTGAGCTCGGCCCGGCCGACGACGTGCCAGTGCACCTCGTCGGGGCCGTCGGCCAGGCGCAGCGTGCGCTGGCTGGCGTACATCCGCGGCCAGCGGCGTCCACTGCGAGACGCCGGTGGCGCCGTGGATCTGGATGGCCTCGTCGATGATCTCGCACACGCGCACCGGCACCATCGCCTTGACGGCGCTGACCCACACGCGGGCCTCGGCGTTGCCCATCGATGTCCATCGCCTTGGCGGCGCGCAGCACCATCAGGCGCATGGCCTCGATCTCGATGCGGGCCTTGGCGATCACCTCGGTGTTCTTGCCGAGGCGGGCGAGCGGCTTGCCGAACGCCTCGCGGTTGAGGCCGCGGCGGACCATCAGCTCGAGCGCCCGCTCGGCCGCGCCGATCGAGCGCATGCAGTGGTGGATGCGGCCGGGCCCGAGGCGCACCTGGGAGATCTCGAAGCCGCGGCCCTCGCCGAGCAGCATGTTCGTCGTCCGGCACCCGCACGTCGGTGAAGCGCAGGTGCATGTGGCCGTGCGGCGCGTCGTCGTCGCCGAACACGTGCATCGGGCCGAGGATCTCGCACGCCGGGCGTGTCCATCGGCACGAGGATCTGCGACTGGCGCTGGTGCGGCGGCCCGTCGGGGCTGGTCTGCACCATGACGATCATGATCTTGCAGCGAGGGTCGCCGGCGCCGGAGATGTAGTACTTCTCGCCGTTGATGACCCACTCGTCGCCGTCGAGCACGGCGCTGGCAGCGCGATGTTCTTGGCGTCGGACGAGGCCACGTCGGGCTCGGTCATGGCGAAGGCCGAGCGGATCTCGCCGTCCAGCAGCGGCTCGAGCCACTGCTTCTTCTGCTCCGGCGTGCCGACCCGCTCGAGCACCTCCATGTTGCCGGTGTCGGGTGCGCTGCAGTTGAGGCACTCCGACGCCAGCGGGTTCTTGCCCGAGCTCGGCGGCGATGTAGGCGTAGTCGAGGTTCGACAGGCCCTCGCCGGTCTCGGCGTTGGGCAGGAAGAAGTTCCACAGCCCGTTGGCCTTGGCCTTGGCCTTCACCGAGTCGAGCAGCTCGAGCTGGCCGTCGCCGTAGCCCCAGCGCTCGGCCCGGCCCTCGCCCAGCCGGTAGAACTCCTCGGTGATCGGCTCGATCTCGGTGGCGATGAAGGTCTTCACCGCCTCGTAGAGCGGGACGGCGGCCTCGGACATCGCCAGGTTGAGGGCGTCGTCGGTCGGCGAGCCGGAGTGCATCCCGGGAGCAGGCATGAGGGTGGTCCCTTCGGAGGCGGTCGCCGCGGCAGCATCGAGCCCACCGCGGATCGACCTCAGGCTATGTCCGACCAGCGGTCCGAGGTCCAGTGCACGCGGTCGTAGCCTGTGCGGCCATGTCACGAGGGGCGGAGCCACCGAGTCACCCGTTGGACCCGATCGCCGAAGCGCGGCGGCAGTGGATCGACCACGGCTGGGCCGATGCTGCCGAGGGAATGTCGGTCGTCACGTCGGTGATGCGGGTGCAGCAGCTTCTGCTCGCTCGCATCGACGAGGCGCTGGCGCCGTTCGAGCTCACCTTCGCCCGCTACGAGATCCTCCAGCTGCTCCGCTTCACCCGAGCGGGCGCGCTGCCGCTCGGCAAGATCGGGTCGAGGCTGCAGGTGCACCCTACGAGCGCCAGCTCGGCGGTGGATCGGCTCGAGCGGCAGGGGTTCGTGCGGAGGTCGCCCCACCCGACCGATGGCCGCACGACCCTGATCGAGCTGCTGCCGGCCGGCCGGAAGGTCGTCGCGGACGCGACCGAGGTGCTCAACGACGAGGTGTTCGGTGCAGTCGGGCTGTCGACGAGCCAGACCCGCGACGTGCTCGCCCTGCTGGAGAGCTTCCGCCGCCAAGCCGGCGACCTGGCCTGACCCTGTCCGCCGATCCCTTCCGCCCGACCCCATCCGGTTGGGGTGGGATCCCACACCACGGGTGGTTCTGTACCCCAACCAGATGGGGTGGCGACGAGGTGGCGTGGACTCCTGACAAATAGCAGGATGTCCTGCTAGTTTGGGCGGGATGGGGGATACCACGCCCGACCTGCACATCCCGACGCACCCGGTGCGGTTCGTCACCGCGGCCAGCCTGTTCGACGGGCACGACGCCGCGATCAACATCATGCGGCGCATCCTGCAGAGCCAGGGCGCCGAGGTGATCCACCTCGGGCACAACCGCTCGGTCGACGAGGTCGTCGCAGGCTGCGGTGGCCGAGGACGTGCAGGGCGTGGCCGTCAGCTCGTACCAGGGCGGCCACATCGAGTACTTCAGCTACCTCGTCGACCGCCTGCGCGACGAGGGCCGCGGCGACATCCGGGTCTACGGCGGCGGCGGCGGCGTCATCGTCGCCGTCCGAGATCGCCGAGCTCGCACAGCCGACGGCGTCGCCGATCTTCTCGCCCGAGGACGGCCAGCGCCTGGGCCTGGCCGGGATGGTCAACCAGCTCGTGCGTCGAGTGCGACGTCGACCTCGGCGCCGAGGTGCCGACCTCGCTCGACGAGCCTGTACTCGGCGTCGCCGCAGATGCTGGCCCGCGTGATCACCGCCATCGAGGCCGGCCGTTGCCGGACGCGGTGGGCCGCCGAGCTCGCCGTCCGCGGCGACGGCCAGCGCAGCGCCGGTGCTCGGCATCACCGGCACCGGCGGCTCGGGCAAGTCGTCGCTCACCGACGAGCTGATCCGGCGCTTCCGGCTCGACCAGGAGGACAAGCTCCGCATCGCGGTGCTCGCCGTCGACCCGACCCGGCGCAAGGGCGGCGGCGCGCTGCTCGGCGACCGCATCCGCATGAACGCGATCGACCCGCCGCAGGTGTTCTTCCGGTCGCTGGCCACCCGCTCGTCGGCGGCCGAGGTGCCCGACGCGCTCGCCGACGTGATCGACGCCTGCCAGGCCGCGGGCTTCGACCTGGTCATCGTCGAGACGCCGGGCATCGGCCAGGGCGACGCGGCCATCGTCGCCGCTCGTCGACGTGTCGCTCTACGTGATGACGCCCGAGTTCGGCGCCGCGTCGCAGCTCGAGAAGATCGACATGCTCGACTTCGCCGACGTGGTCGCCATCAACAAGTTCGAGCGCCGCGGCGCCGAGGACGCGCTGCGCGACGTGCGCCGCCAGCTGGCCCGCAACCGCGAGGACTTCTCCACGCCGCCCGACCGAGCTGCCGGTGTTCGGCACCATCGCGGCCCGCTTCAACGACGACGGCGTCACCGCGCTCTACCAGCACCTGCTCGCGGCTGCTGGCCGGGCGCGGCCTGCCCGCCGTACGCCGGTCGACTGCCCGTGGTCGAGAGCCGCACGTCCAGCGCGACATCGGTGATCGTGCCGCCGGCCCGGGTCCGCTACCTGGCCGAGATCGCCGAGACGGTGCGCGGCTACCACGGCCAGACGGCCGAGCAGGCCGCCGTCGCCCGCCGCCGCCAGCAGGTGGTCGACGTGCGCGAGGCGGCGGTGGCCGACCACCTCGACTCGCCGGAGCTGGACGGCTGCGCTCGACTCGCTCGGCTCCGCGGCCGACGACGTGCTCAGCTCGGACAGCCGCCACCTGCTCGACGGTTGGCCGGCACTGGTCCAGGACAACGACCGCGCCCGAGCGCCACCGCGAGTCGCTGTCGGGCACGCTGGTGCCGCGGGTGGCGCTGCCCGCGGTTCGCCGACCACGGCGAGCTGCTGCGCTGGCTGCGGTCCGAGAACCTGCCCGGCTCGCTTCCCGTTCACCGCCGGCGTGTTCCCGCTCAAGCGCGAGGGCGAGGACCCGGCCCGCATGTTCGCCGGCGAGGGCGGCCCGGCCCGCACCAACCGGCGCTTCCACCTGCTGGCCGAGGGCCAGCCGGCCACCCGCCTGTCCACCGCGTTCGACTCGGTCACGCTCTACGGCTTCGACCCCGACGAGCGGCCCGACATCTACGGCAAGGTCGGCAACTCGGGCGTGTCGATCGCCACGCTCGACGACATGAAGGTGCTCTACGACGGCTTCGACCTGTGCGACCCGTCCACCTCGGTGTCGATGACGATCAACGGCCCGGCGCCGACGATCCTGGCCATGTTCCTCAACACGGCGATCGACCAGCGCATCGAGCAGCTCGAGGCCGAGCACGGGCGCGCCGCTCGACGACGCCGAGCGGGCCGAGGTCCGGGCCTGGGTGCTGCAGAACGTCCGGGGCACCGTGCAGGCCGACATCCTCAAGGAGGACCAGGGCCAGAACACCTGCATCTTCTCGACCGAGTTCTCGCTCGGGGATGATGGCCGACATCGCCGAGTGGTTCGTCGAGCACGAGGTCCGCAACTTCTACTCGGTGTCGATCTCCGGCTACCACATCGCCGAAGCCGGCGCGAACCCCATCAGCCAGCTCGCGTTCACGCTGGCCAACGGCTTCACCTACGTCGAGGCCTACCTGGCCCGGGGCATGGACGTCGACGACTTCGCCCCCAACCTCTCGTTCTTCTTCTCCAACGGGATGGACCCCGAGTACACCGTCCTCGGCCGGGTGGCCCGACGCATCTGGGCCGTCGCCATGCGCGACCGCTACGGCGCCAACGAGCGCTCCCAGAAGCTGAAGTACCACGTGCAGACGTCGGGCCGGTCGCTGCACGCCCAGGAGATGGCGTTCAACGACATCCGCACCACGCTGCAGGCGCTGTGCGCGATCTACGACAACGCCAACAGCCTGCACACCAACGCCTACGACGAGGCGGTCACCACGCCGACCGCCGAGTCGGTGCGCCGGGCGCTGGCCATCCAGCTGGTCATCAACCGCGAGTGGGGCCTGGCGATGAACGAGAACCCGCTCCAGGGCAGCGTTCATCGTCGAGGAGCTCACCGACCTGGTCGAGGAGGCCGTGCTGGCCGAGCTCGAGCGCATCAGCGAGCGCGGCGGCGTGCTCGGCGCGATGGAGACCGGCTACCAGCGCGGTCGCATCCAGGACGAGTCGATGCTCTACGAGCACCGCAAGCACGACGGCACGCTGCCGATCATCGGGGTCAACACGTTCCGCAGCCCCGAGCCGATCCGCCACCGAGGCGCCGGTCATCGAGCTGGCCCGCTCGGACGACGCCGAGAAGCAGGACCAGCTCGACCGCCTGCGCGACTTCCACGCGTCCCACGCGGACGAGCGCCCCGCCGCGCTCGACCGCCTCCGCGACGCCGCCCTCGCCGGCGGCAACCTCTTCGCCGTGCTGATGGACGCCGTGCGCTGCTGCAGCCTCGGCGAGATCACCGAGACGCTGTTCGAGGTCGGCGGCCGCTACCGCCGCAACGTCTGACCCGTCCGCCTCCCGCGGACGTTTCCGGCAGACCTCCCCCGCAGCGCCCCCGATCCCCACGAGCAACCCAGGAACCGGACCCGATGACCGAGTACCAGGCCCCGACCGACGCCGTCCTCGACGCACTCGACGCAGTTGGCCTCGGCTCCCTGCTCCAGCTCGACGCCTTCGCCCATGTCGACCGGGAGATGGTCACGACCCTGGTGGAGGAGTTCGGTCGGTTCGCCGACGAGGTCATCGTGCCGACCGACCGCGTCGGTGACGAGTTCGGCAGCACCTACGACCCGACCACATCCGAGGTCACCACGCCGGAGGGCTTCGCCAAGGCCTACGGCCGCTACGTCGAGTCGGGCTGGGGAGCGCTGGCGTTCCCGCAGGAGCACGGCGGCGGCGGCCTGCCGCGGGTGGTCGGCCTGGCCCTGCAGGAGATGATGACGTCGGCCAACGTCGCCCTGTCCCTGAACCCGGTGCTGACCCAGAGCGTGATCGAGGGGCTGACCAGGCTCGGCACCCCTGACCAGCAGAAGCGGTTCGTTCCCCATCTGCTGACCGGTGAATGGAACGGCACGATGCTGCTCACCGAGCCAGACGCAGGGTCCGACGTCGGCGCCGTGCGCACCCGCGCCGCGCCGGACGACGACGGCACCTGGCGCCTAACCGGCAGCAAGCTGTTCATCACCTGGGGCGAGCACGACCTGACCGACAACATCGTGCACCTCGTGCTGGCCCGCACCCCGGGGGCGCCGGTCGGCACGAAGGGTCTGTCGCTGTTCCTGGTGTCGAAGCGCGCGGTCGACGGGGACGGTCGCCTGGGCGAGCGCAACGCCGTGCGGTGCGTCTCGATCGAGCACAAGGTCGGCATCCACGCCAGCCCCACGTGCGTGCTCGACTTCGACCGGGCCGAAGCCGAGTTGGTGGGCGAGGTCGGCGACGGCATGCGGATGATGTTCGTGGTGATGAACTCGGCCCGGCTCTCGATCGGCCTGCAGGGGCTGGCTGTGGCCGAGATCACCACGCAGCAGGCCACCGCCTACGCCCACGAGCGCCGTCAGGGCCGCACGCCCACCACGCCTCCGGGCGAGTCCGCGCGGATCGAGGATCATCCCGACGTGCGGCGCATGCTCCTCACGATGCAGTCGACCACCGATGCCGTCCGGCTGGTGCTCTACACGACCGGCGCGCAGGCCGACCTGGCCACCCACCATCCTGACGGGGCCGTGCGGGCCCGGGCCAAGGAGCGGGCCGACCTGCTGACCCCGATCGCCAAGGCGTGGGCCACCGACGAGGGCGTCGCGGTGGCCTCACTCGGAGTGCAGGTGCACGGTGGCGTCGGCTACGTCGAGGAGACGGGGGTGGCCCGTCACTGGCGCGACGCCCGCATCGCTCCGATCTACGAGGGAACGAACGGCATCCAGGCCATCGACCTGGTCATGCGCAAGCTGCGGATGCGCGACGGCGCGGTGATCGACGAGCTGCTGTCCGAGCTCGAGGAGCTCGACGGTCCGCTGGCCGCGGTCGGCGACGACCTGGCGTCGGTGCGCTCGACCTTGGCCGACGCCCTCGTGGCAGTGCGGACCGTGACGGCCTGGCTGATCGAGCGGGCATCGGCCTCGCCGGACGACGCGCTGGCCGGTGCCACCGTCTACCTCGACATGCTGGGCTCGACCCTCGGCGGAGCGCTGCTGGCGGAGTCGGCCCTGCGCCTGCAGACGTCACGCTCGATCGGCATCGCCACCTTCTACGCCAGCGAGCGCCTCGCCCGCGTGCCCGGCCTCATCGGCCCGGTCACCGCTGGCGCCGCCCGCCTCGCCTCCTTCTGACATCCGTCCGGGGCCCGCCGTGTCCCGGTCACCGTGAAGGTCCGACCACCTGACGCGTGGCTGCGCGTTCATCGCCGCGGCGGATCGCCCTAGGATCCGGCGCCGGGGGACGACGACCATGATCGAGCGCGAAATCGACACCGACGTGGAGGTCGCCATCACGGCGATCAGCCGGCCGACCGACCTGGCCGCGACGGCCATCGGCACGCCAGGCCCGGAGCCGACCCGGATCCCGGCGGCCCGCTACACGAGTCCCGCCTTCGCCGCGCTCGAGCACGAGCGGTTGTGGCCGCACGTGTGGCAGATCGCCTGCACGATCGACCACGTGGCCCATCCCGGCGACGTGTTCGAGCTGCGCTGCGGGTGGCTGTCCGTGTTGGTCGTGCGGGGCGACGACGGCGAGCTGCGGGCCTTCCAGAACGCGTGCCGGCACCGGGGCAACAGCCTGTGCGAGGGGATGAGCGCCGGGCTGACCGAGCTGCGCTGCCCGTTCCACCGTTGGACCTGGGACCTGGCCGGTCAGCTCCGTGAGGTGCCGTCGCGGCGCGGCTTCGGCGCGCTGCGCAACGAGGACATGCCGCTCGTGGCGGTGTCGGTCGACGTGTGGGGACCGCTCGTGTTCGTGAACGTGGACCCTCATGCGGAGCCGCTGCTCGACTTCCTCGACGGGGTGCCGGCCGATGCCGAGTGGGCCCGGCTCGACGAGTTCCGCACCGTGGCCACCACGAGCACGTCGGTCGCGGCCAACTGGAAGGTGGTCTCGGACGGGTTCTCAGAGACGTACCACATCCAGGGTTTGCACCGAGAGATGTTGGGATCGGTCGACGACGTCCACGCGCCCCAGCACCTGTGGCCGCACCACGGCGTCTCCTACCAGCGCTACGGCGTGCCCAGCCCCCGCCTCGGTCGCGATGTGGACGACCAGGTGGTGTGGGACTCGTTCATGCTGACCCAGGGTGGACGCCTGGGTTCGGACTTCGTGGCCGGCGCGCCGATGCCGCCCGTACCCGAAGGCCAGACCGTCCAGGACGTGATGGCCGAGCTCTTCCGCACCCGGCAGGCCACCGAGTTCGGGGCTGACATGCACGGCTTCGACACCGACCAGGTGATGGACCTCACCCAGTACAACCTGTTCCCGAACGCCACCGTGCTGCTGTGGGGCGAGATGATCAACGTCATCCTCTCCCGGCCCGGGCCCACGGTCGATCAGGCCGAGATGGTCACGTACCTGCTCCTGCGCCATTCGGCGGACGCGCCCCGCAGCCAGCCGATGGACTTCCCGGTGCCGCCCGACGGTGACCTCGGCTGGATCCTCAACCAGGACACGTCCGTGCTGACGACGATGCAGCGGGGGCTCCACCAACCCGGCTTCACGCACCTGTCGCTGTCGAGCGAGGAGTGCCGCATCGCCAACCTGCACCGCAACCTCGAGCGGGTGCTCGGCATCGGCCCCGACGACGCGCCGCGGTGAAGGGTCAGGCGACGGGGCGAGCGAGGCCGTCGAAGATGGCGGTGGCGGCCAGGTAGCCGGGCTCGATCAGCTCGCAGGCCGGCGCCCGCTCGGCCAAGGCGGCGCGGATCGGCGCCATGTCCGTGGCCACCGAGAACCCCGGCAGCCAGTCGTCGTGGTGGCCGAGCAGGACCCGGCGGGCACCGAGCACGTACGCCTGGTCGGCCACGAACTCGGCCAGCGAGCCCTGGACCGGCTCGCCGTCGATGTTGGCTCGACCGGCCGCCGCCAGGATCGCCACATCGGGGGCCAACGATGCGAGCGTCCCGCTCCAGTGGCCCGAGGTGTCCTGGAACAGGATCGTGCCGTCGGGGGTCTCGAAGAGGAAGACCAGCGCGCCGCCGTCGCCCCGCTCGCTGTGCCCGGCCAGCGACGCCAGCAGGTGCTCGATCGCCACCGGATCGAGCTCGGTCGTCATGTAGGACGTCAGCTCCTTCATGCGCTGCTCGCGCTCCTGCCAGGTGACGCCGAGATCGCCGAGGCAGACCTCGCCGGACTGGGTCATCTGGGTCTGCGACCAGACGCACGAGTGCTGGCTCGGGTACACCGAGACGAACACGCCGTTGCCCAGGTCGATGCGCTCGCCCCCGGCCACGCAGATCATCTGGTCGACCGGTACGCCGGCCTGCTCCATGACCCGGACGGTCTCGTAGCTGCCGATCAGCCGAGCGCCCGTGCGGGCCGCGATGCGCTCGGCGCCGTAGAGGTGGTCGAAGTGCGAGTGCCCGATCACGATCCAGTCGCACGTCCCGACGTCGTCGGCGGACAGCCCGGTGCCCGCGGCGATCGGGGCCCGGTCGATGTATGCATCGAGGAACAGCGTCAGCCCGCCCGTGCGCAGTCGGAACGTCGCGCAGCCGTACCAGTCGAGCGTGGTGCCCATGTCGGTTCTCCCTGCACCGTCGCCCGGTGGTAGGCGACGATTCGGGTGATGGTACGCGGGCCGCCGTCAGCGACGGGCCTCGATCACCGGGTTCACCGGGTCGACGTGGGCTGGTGGCCCAAGTCCGGGATCGCGCCGGTGGTCGTCTCGAGGACTCCCGGGTCGGTGGCTGTGTCCTCGTCCACCCTCCGCCCGGGACCCGTCCGTCTGGTCCGTGCCCGCACGGAGCGCACACGGATTCTCAGGCTCGTCCGTCGTCGGATCCGGCCTCGAGGGGCCATACTCGCCGGATGGTCGACATCTCCCCTCGTGAGGCCGAGGTCCTCACCCTGGTGGGCGAGCAGCTGACGAACCCGGAGATCGCGGCACGGCTCTACATCTCCGTCCGCACGGTGGAGAGCCACGTGTCGTCGCTGCTGCGCAAGCTCGATGTCGACGATCGACGGGCGCTGGCCGCCCTGGCCGCAGCAGGATCGACCGACGCCTCGCTCCGAGCGCGCGACGAGGACGGAGCCAGTGACCAAGGCCTCCGCGGCGCGCCAGAGTCGTTCACCACGTTCGTGGGCCGCGACGACGACCTCGAGGCGGTCACCGCGGCGCTCGGCGACGCCCGTCTGGTGACGCTCACGGGACCAGGCGGCATCGGCAAGACGCGGCTGGCCATCGAGGTCGGCAATCGGTCCGCGTTGCCCCGGGCCTGGTTCGTCGACCTCGTGCCGGCCACACCGAACACCGTCATCGAGGCCGTGGCTGGCGCGCTCGGCGTAGCCGACCGCCCAAACCAGTCGCTGATCCAGGTGGTGTGCGACTCGCTCACCGACCAGCCGGGGCTGCTGGTGCTCGACAACTGCGAGCACGTGCTCGACGCGGTCGCCACCACGGCCGAGCGGTTGCTGCGCTGGAGTCCCGAGGTGGTCGTGCTGGCCACCAGCCGCGAGCCGATCGGCCTGCCAGGGGAGCGGGTCGTGCCGGTGGCCCCCCTTGGCGCGGACGGCCAGGGAGGAGCCCTGACCCTGCTGCGGGAGCGTGCGGTCGCGGCCGGAGCGGTGCTGTCTCCGGCGGAGGACGCGGCCCTGGTCGAGATCTGCGATCGGCTCGACGGACTGCCCCTGGCCATCGAGCTGGCGGCGGCACGGTGCTCGACGCTCGGGGTCGAGGGCGTGCTGAGAGGTCTCGACGATCGGTTCCAGGTGCTCCGTGGCCATCGAGGGGGCGACGAGCGCCACCGGTCGTTGCGCGCGGTGCTCGACTGGAGCTACGAGCTGCTCGACCCCGAGGAGCAGTCGGTGCTGTACCGGTCCAGCGTCTTCCAGGGTGGCTTCCGACTGGCCGACGCCGAGGCCGTGTCGGGTGGCGACCTGGCGGGTGTCGCGGTGATCGACGCAGTCGGTCGGCTGGCGGCCAAGAGCCTGGTGTCGAGGTCGCAGGATCCGTTCGGCTCGAGGTTCCGCCTGCTCGACACCGTTCGGGCCTACGCCCTCGAGCGGCTCGCCGAGTCCGGCCTCCACGACGAGGTGGCCGATGCCCATCTGGTCTGGGCCACCGACGAGGCGGGACGGCTCGAGGACGAGCTCGTGGCCACCGGGCAGTCGGCGTTCCTCTACGACCATGTGGTCGACGACCTGCGCTCGGCCCTGCTGTGGGCCCAGCACCGCGGCGCCGCCACGTCCGGCCACGTCCTCGCTCGACGCATGGGGCACCTGGCCTACGGACGGCGGTTCTTCATCGAGGCGCGGGTCCGGTACGAGGAAGCGGCCTCGCTGGCCCCGGACGCCCGGCAGGCCGGGCTCGACCTGCTGCAGGCCGGCCATGCGGCCAGCGCGCTGCTGCACGGGGACATCGCCTACGAGCGGTTCCTCGAAGCGGCGGAGCGGGCCGAGGAGGCCGGCGACGAGCGGACTGCGGCCATCGCGCTCTCCCTGGCCGCCGAGCGTCCGAGTCGCATGCTGGCGACGTTCCCGAAGCTGCCCGATCGGGCAGTGATCCTCGAGCACCTCACCCGGGCCCACGCCCACGGCGACGGCCTGGACGAGGTGGTGGTCGCGTATCTGGCGGTGGCCGATGCGTGGACGTCGGTCGAGAAGGGCCCTTCGTCCACCCGGTGGATGGCCGAGGAGGCGGTGGCCGCGTCCCGGGCGGCATCCGATCCGGTGACCGAGTCGAGCGCGCTGGACGCCCTTGCCGCGGCGGCGTGGGACGACGGCGGGATGGCCGAGTCCGCCGAGATCTGCCGGGCCCGGGCGCGGCTGCTGCCGCTGATGGAGGCGCACGATCCGCGCTGCGGGGCCGAGATCATCGACACCCTCCACATGGGAGCGGACGGCCCTCTCGCCCTCGGCGACCTCGAGGTGGCCACCGAGTTCGCCGAGTGGGCGGTGCACCATCCGCTGGCGGGAGGTGCGCTGCACCTGCTGCAACGGGAGCTGGTGGTCGGCTACTGCCTGACCGGGCGGTTCGAGGATGCCGTGACCCACGGGGACATCATGCGCACCGCGTGGCAGCACGTCGGCGGCCCGACCGCCGGCTGGATGGTGCCGGCGACGTACCTCCTCGCGCTGGTGCACGGACTGCTCGGCCACGTCGGCGAATGCGACGAGTGGATGGGGTTCAGCCACGAGATGTCGCTCGACGAGAAGGCCGCCGTGCGGGCCTTCGCGGTCATCCGGCTGGCTCTGCACGAGGGTCGCCTCGACGACGCGGCCGTCGAGCTGGATCGCTACACCGACGCCACCACGACCGGTGGACCGGGGCGGCCCTGGTCCGTCTCCGCATTCGGGTACGCCCCGTACGTGTGGGCCATCGCCTGCGACACATGGGCGGCTCGCGGCCAGCCCGATGCCGCCGACCGCATCCGCGAGGTCCGGGCCAGCACCCCGCAGCACCTGTGGGCCGCACCGTGCCTGCTGCGGGCGGAGGGCCGCCTCACCGGCGACGACGCCCTGCTGGTCCGCGCGGCCGATGGCTTCGGGGTCATCGGGGCCAGGTTCGAGCGGGCGGTCACCGAATCCCTCATGTCAGGCGGCGGGGCGGAGCGTGGCCGCGAGGCGCTGCGGGATCTCGGCTGCGCTCCGGAGCAGCGCCCGTAGGCCAGTTCGGCCGGCCGCGGTCGTCGACGTGACGTCGGTTCGCGTCCGCCGGGTCTTCGGGATGCGAACCGGCCGGCCACCGTCGATGCGGCGCAGTTCGGCCACCCGATGGACGTCGGCGGGACGGGTGTGCATCAGGATGAGGCTGTACATGGGATCCATGGGGGGCTCCGTGGGGTCGGTGCCGATCGGGGTGATCGGGCTCGTCGATGTGGTCATCATCCAGATCTCGACCACTGAGCCGCATCCGTGGGTCCACGCATCGCCGCACGGAACGTGTGGTCCGTGCGGTTCGGATCGTTCCCCGCACACAGGGCTGCCCGACGTCGAGCTCGACGTCCTCACCGGCGCGGACGCCGCGATCACCAACTGACCAGCCCCGACGTGACGTCGGTGTCGGCGCACTCGGCCGGCTGAACGATCGCTCGTCGGACTGAACCGTCGCACCTACGATGGCCGGCGATCCGAGTCGGGGAGGCCGTACGTGCGGATCCTGTTCGCGTTCGTCGGAGGGGCCGGTCACTACGAGCCGCTGGTGCCGATCGCCCGTGCTGCGGCGGCGGCCGGCCATGCCGTGACCTTCGCCTGCCGCCCCTCGATGGTGACCGTCGTGCTCGGCGACGGGTTCGCCGCCAGCGGGGCCGGTCCGGATGTGGAGGAGCGCACGTCGGTCGGCGCACTGGTCGTTCCCGGCGTCGAGCACGAGGAGAGGGTGCTCCGCGACGGTTTCGCCCGTCGGACGGCGGCGGCTCGGGCCAGGGTGGTCTTCGACCTCGGCATCGAGATCCGGCCCGACATCGTGGTCTGCGACGAGGTCGACTTCGGGGCGATGCTCGTGGCCGAGCAGCTCGGCCTGCCCCACGCCGTCGTGTCGGTGCTCGCGGCCGGTTCGTTCGCCCGACCCGAGCTCCTGGTCGGGCCGCTGAACGAGGTCCGCGTCGGGCTCGGTCTGGGACCTGACCCGACACTCGAGATGCTGCAACGCGACCTCGTGCTCGTGCCCGGCCCACCGAGCTTCCGCGACCCGGCCGTCCCGCTGCCGGCCACGGCCCACGCCATCCGCCCTGCCGTCCTCGAACCGCCGCCCTCGGGTTCGAGCAACATCGATCGGTGGCTCGGCGGTGCGGCCCGACGACGGGACGGGACGAACCGTCGGCCGATCATCTACGCCACGCTCGGGACGATCTTCAACATGGAGTCGGGTGACCTGCTCCATCGGATCATCGAGGGTCTGGCCGAGATGGACGTCGAGGTGTTCGCCACCGTCGGCCGGCAGCTCGATCCGGCGGCGTGGGGACCCGTGCCGGCCAACGTGCACCTCGAGCGGTTCGTCCCCCAGGCAGTGGTGCTGGCCCACATCGATGCCGTCGTCTCGCACGCCGGATCGGGCAGCGTCATCGGGGCGCTCTCGTTCGGCCTGCCGTCGGTGCTGCTCCCGTTGGGCGCAGACCAGACGCACAACGCCGAACGGTGCCGCCAGCTCGGGGTCGGGGTCGTGCTCGATCCCCTCACGGCCACCCCTCGGGCGATCGGCGAGGCGGTCGGGTCGGTGCTGGCCGACGCACCGATGCGTCAGCGGGCCGAGCGGTTCGCGTTCGAGGCCGCCGCGTTGCCCGACTCGGCATCGGCCGTCGCCCTGCTCGAGTCGCTCGTCGGTTGATCTGCCGTGCTGTTCCGGTCGGCGGTGGGATCGAGTCGGGGGCGTTGGCTAGCCTGGCCCGATGCAACTGGCCCTCGTGCTGATCGCGCTCGTCATCGCCATCGCCGCGGCAGTGCGCTCGACCTGGTCGCCGTGCGGCCTGTCGATGCTGTCGACCATCACGCCGCTGGCCGAGCAGGGCCGGGGTCACCGCTTCCGTTCCACGGCCACCTGGTTCGTGCTGGGGGCGGTCGTCGGCGGGCTCACCCTCGGGCTCGGCATGGCTGGCCTGGCCGCGGTCGTCACGGTGTTCGAGCTGACGCCGGCCACGTTGCTGGCCATCGGCACCGCCGCGCTGCTCGTCACCGCGGTCTCCGACAGCCGGTTGCTCGGCCGACAGCTCCCGAACCACCCTCGCCAGGTCAACGAGCGTTGGCTCGACCAGTACCGCTCGTGGGTCTACGGCGCGGGCTTCGGATGGCAGATCGGTGTCGGCCTGGCCACGTACATCATGACGGCCGCGGTCTACGCACTGATCGTGCTGGGGGCGCTCACTGCCCGTCCGCTAGTAGCGCTGGCGCTCGGGGTCATCTTCGGCCTGGTGCGTGGCCTGGCCATCCTGCTGGGTCGATCGATCACGTCGCCGGCGGCGCTGGTGCGCTTCCACCGCCAGTTCGACGCCTGGCGTGAGCCGGTGCGACGCGGCACGGTCGTGGTGCAGGCCCTGGCCGCGACCGTTGCCGCGCTGGTCACCTGGGGCGTCAGCATCCCCGCCCTGGCAAGCACCGTGCTGGCCGCGGTCTGCGTCGTCGCCACGATCCGCACGACCCTGCAGCCGTCGGCGTCGGTCGCCCGTTCAGCCGCGCCGACCTCGGCCTGAGCGACGGCCGGGCCGCTGAGGTGGCGACCGGCCGGCCGATCGCCGGCGAGGCCGCGTCCGACCGACCCCGTCGACGCGTTCGCGAAGTCGACTGTTCTCCAATGAACTATGGTTCGAGAATCTGAACCGAGAGAAAGCCGGGGGGCCATGCCTGAGCAAGATGCCCAGTCCAACCAGTCGTTCACCTACGCGGAGCGGATGTTCCCCGCACCGGTCGACCTCGGCATCGCCGCAGGCCGGACCGGGCGGTCACGTCGGTGCACCCACGGCACCCGCAGCGGCCTCGAGGGCGGCGGCGGCGACGGCGAGAGCTGGTGGCAGGGCGGCGGCGTCGATGCACGACGACGCCGTGCAGGGCATCACGATCTACCCGCCGACCCGCGGGCCTGAAGACGCAGGGCGATCCGTTCGAGCCGGTGAAGATCGGCATCCTCATCGACATGGACCTCAACCAGCTGCTGGCCGACTGGATCGATCCCGACCATCCTCGCCATCGAGGACGCGATGAACGAGGGCATCTGGGCCCGCAGCCCGGTGCAGCTCGTCATCGCCGACGCCCGGGGCCTGCCCCGGGAGAACTACCGCAAGGTCATCGACGGCTACCGGTGGCTGGTCGAGCAGGGCTGCGTCGTCGTGCTGGGCCCGATGATCTCGGACAACTCGCTCGTGCTGCAGGACACCGCCAACGAGCTCGGGCGTCGCGTGCATCGGCTGGACCGGCGCCCACAGGTTCGCCTCCGAGTACTGCTTCACCGTGGCCAACGGCGACATCCCGACCGAGGGCGTCATGTGCGCCCAGTGGCTGCAGGCGCAGGGCCTCGAGCAAGGTCGGGCTGTTCTGGGAGGCGGGGTCGTCGGGCAAGGACTACGCCGACTACTTCCGCGACACCGCCCTGCAGCTCGGCCTGACCGTCGCCCGCGAGGTCAAGCTCGAGCCGAACCCGGTGGGCCTGGCCGACGACCTGGCGCACGATGCGCGAGCTCGGCGTCGAGGGCCTCTACTACGGCGGCTACGGCTACGCCACGTTCCACTTCGCCGACGCGCTCAAGGCGCTCGACTGGGACCCGCCCCGCGTGATGGGCACGGCGTTCATGTTCTATTCGAACAGCAACGCGTGGGCCGAGGGCCTCGAGGGCTGGCACGGCGTCGACCAGCTCGGCGAGGACGGCGCCAACCCCAACTACAACGCCATGATCGAGCGCTTCGAGCAGCGCTTCGGGCGCAAGACCGCGCAACGTCGTGGTGGCCCTGGCCTACGACACCGCCCGGGTCGCCATCCACGGCATCGCCAACGCCGCCATCCCGGCGCCGAAGTACGTCAAGGAGGGCATCGAGAAGATCCGCTGGATGCCGGCCACCAACGGCGGCCCCGGCTGCTACATCCAGTTCGGCCCGTGGGACCGCAAGGGCTACAAGGGCGACTTCCTCACCATCCGCGAGCTGCGGGGCGGCGAGCTGCGCTTCGACGGCTACCACCGACCCGAGTGGCCCTCGAACTCGGGCTCGACTGCAGGCTCGTAGCGGTCCGGGCGTGGCGAACGACAAGGTCTACATCCACGAGTTCATCGACATCATCGGGCACAACCGCGCCCGGTACATGCACCACATGACCGCCAACTGGTGCCCGGTCGCCCGCGACGAGCGCAACCAGCTCTGCCTCGGGGTGTGGGGCACGGTCGGCTCGACCGGTCGCTGGCCCGAGGTCGTGAACATGTGGGAGCTCGACGGGTGGGACGGCCTGGTCGGCAACTTCGACCACGAGTTCACCCACGCCACGCTGCAGGACCCGTCGCTCGCGGAGTGGTGGTCGGTCGCCGCGTCGCTGCGGCGCGGTGGCGTCGACCGCATCGTCGTGCCCGAGCCGTGGACCCGTCCGGTCGACGAGCTCATCGCCGACGGCGTGCGGGGCGAGCGTCTACGCCCACGAGCTGGTGACCGTGCCGACCGGGCACGGCCGGCGCGTTCCTCGACGGCGCTGCACGACGCTCGCGGTCCGGCCTACGCCGAGCTCGGCGCTCGACGACGTGGGCGCGTATCCGGGTGGCCATGGTCAACGACTCCGAGTGCATCGTGATCTGGGCGATCCCCGACTGGGCCGACCTGGGCCGCGGTCGAGCAGGCCTGGGCCGGCGCCGCGGCTCGGCGCCGGGCCGCTCGCCGCATGGCGCACGGCCACGCTCGAGCTCGGCGCCGACTGGCAGCGCGCAGCCTGCTCGTCGACTCGCCGCTCAGCCCCCTGCGCATCGGTCGCCAGCCCGAGGTCGCCGACCGCATCCCCCTCGACCAGCTCTCCTAGCCCCGACCAGATCTCCGACCGCGGACGCGGGCAACCGGGGGCGCCTAGGTGCGCTGGGGCGCGCGTGTGAGCCCCAGGTTCGGTGGGGGAAGGGAGGTCGATCGGGTTCGGAACCGGTCAGACTGGCGGGGTGCCTCCGTGGACCTGTCCGTCGTGCGACCGCCAGTTCGGCCGCACGCGCCAGTCCCATGAGTGCGCTCCGGCCATGACGCTCGATGAGTACTTCTCGACCGGGCCGGAGCGGGAGCGGCCGATCTTCGAAGCGGTCGCCGGCTACCTCGAGACGCTCGGGCCGATCCACGTCGAGCCGGTGTCGGTCGGCATCTTCATCAAGCGAGGGCGATCGTTCGTCGAGCTGCGGCCCAAGGTGAGGTGGGTGGCCATGTCGTTCCCGCTGCCGCACGTCCTCGACCACGCCCGCATCGCCCGGCGGATGCACAGCGGCAGCACCTGCTACCACGTCGTGAACCTCACCGGCCCGGACGATGTCGACGAGCAGGTGCAGGAATGGCTGGCCGAAGCCTGGTTCTCCCTGCCGGACTGACGGTTCACGGGGCTGTCTGCCGATTCGGGTGTACCCAGCCAGCCTCCCTCGGGGGACCGAGGTCCGTCGGACGGCGGGGCTGCGTCGGGCGACCCTGGCGCGGCGTCGTTCATTTTGCAGAACCTATCTTCAATCCATCGCATGAGCGGATCCGGTCGGCGGGATGGCGACTATCGTCGTGGGATGCCAGCTCGCCGAACCACGAAGACCGCCGCCTCGGCCGATCGCGCCGCCGGCGGCAACGGCGATGCGGCACCGGCGGTCGCCGGTGGGGACGAGGGCGACCCCAAGGCCAGTCGACGGCAGGAGCGGCGGCTGCTGCACCAGGACCTGAGCCGGACGCAGCTACTCGACGCCGCCGAGGAGGTCTTCGGTCGCAAGGGCTTCCACGCCACGACGCTGAAGGAGATCGCCGAGCTGGCCGAGTTCTCCGTGGGGTCGGTGTACTCGTTCTTCGACAACAAGGACGATCTCTACCTCAGCGTGTTCCTGCGTCGGGGTGCCGAGTTCATGCCGGGCATGCGCGAGGTGGCGCAGTCCGGGCGCGACCCGCTCGGGCAGCTGCATGCACTGGTCGACTACGAGGTCGGGTTCTTCCGCGAGCACCGCCACTTCGGGCGTCTCTACCTGCGGGCGTTCTCGACGTCGCGACCTGCACCCGAGATGCCGGACTCACCCCTGCTGTCGGACAACCTCGAGACCGCGATGGAGCTCCAGGCCAGCGTGTTCGCCCGGGGCCAGGCGCGGCGGGTGCTCCGCGGACGGAGACGAGATGGTCCTGGCTCGTCTGTTCAGCGGCATGGTGGCTGCCTACCAGTCGCTCGACCCGGCCGTCATGTCCGACGATCCGGATCCCGAGGAGCGGCTGCCCCTCGCCGACCTGCACGAGATGATCGACCGGGCGTTCCGCCGGGACTGATCTGGCACATGGAGCCATGGGTTCGAATCCATCGATCTGAACCGTCGTTCAGTCGCGTGCAATACTGATCGACATCGTTGGCAAGGCCACAGGGGGACATCGGCATGGAGCGCGAGGCGCCGGGGATCACCGACGAGGCCATCGCCCGCCTGCGCGCCCGCATCGGCGTCCCCGAGCCGCATCCGCAGCCGCCGCACTACCGCCGTCCGACGTCGACGCCTTCCGCCACGTGGCCAACGCCTACGGCGACGACAACCCGCTGTTCACCGATCCCGACTACGCCGCCGGCACCCGGTGGGACGGCCCGATCGCCCCGCCGCCGCTGGTCGGGGGCGACACGCTGATCGGCGAGGACGAGGTCACCGAGGTCGCCGGCCGAGCATGCGCGACCTCATGAAGGGCGATCCGCTCCGGGGCGTCCACGCCTTCTACTCGGCCAGCGCCCGCGAGTGGTGGGCGCCGCTGCGTCCGGGCCATCGGGTGTTCCGCCGCAACGCGCTCGTCGGCGTGCTCGACAAGCCGAGCGAGTTCGCCGAGCGCGCCGTGCACGAGTGGACCGGCCAGGTGTTCCGCGACGACGACGGCACGCTGCTGTCGGCCCAGTACCGGCTGATGATCCGCACCGAGCGCACCAAGGCCCGCGAGCGCAAGAAGTACGACGCCATCGAGCTCGCCTCCTACACCGACGACGACATCGAGCGACATCGAGGCCCAGTACGCCGAGCGAGGGGCCCCGTGGCGCCGAGCCCCGGTGGTGGGAGGACGTGGCCGAGGGCGACACCGTCGGCCCGATGGTCAAGGGCCCGCTCACCGTCACCGACATGGTGTGCTGGCACGTCGGCATGGGCATGGGCCTCTACGGCGTGGCCCCGCTGCGCCTCGGCGCAGCCAACCGCCGCCGCATCCCCCGCTTCTACCACCGCGACGAGCAGAACGTCCCCGACGTCATGCAGCGGGTGCACTGGGACCCCGAGTTCGCCCGCCGCTCCGGCAACCCCACCACGTTCGACTACGGCCGGATGCGCGAGACCTGGCTCATCCACCTGTGCACCGACTGGATGGGCGACGACGCCTGGCTCTGGAAGCTCGACTGCGAGTTCCGCAAGTTCAACTACGTCGGCGACACCCAGTGGCTGCCGGGGCACCGTGGTCCGCAGGTACCTGGCCGACGGCGACCGGCCCGCGGTCGACCTCGACCTCGACGTCGGTGAACCAGCGGGGCGAGGTCACCACCCCCGGCCACGCCACCGTCCTGCTGCCCAGCCGCGAGCACGGCCCGGTGCGCCTGCCCGATCCACCCGGCGGCGCCACCGACCTGCAGCAGGCGCTCGACGCCATCGCCGCCGACTTCGCCGACGGCACGGGGGTCGCCCGACCAATGAGCGACTACGCCGCGGTCGACGGGCTCACCGTCGACGCTCGACGGCGCCGGTCCTGCGGCTCGAGCTCGACCGGCCCGACAAGCGCAACGCCATCGACGACACGATGATGACCGGGCCTCATCGACGCCATCGAGACCGCCGGACGCGACGAGGCCGTCCGGGTGATCGTGCTCTGCGGGGCCGGCGACCACTTCTGCGGCGGCGCCGACATCGTCGCCCGCAACGCCACCGCCCCGCCCCGACGGGCGCGCGGCCGGCGCCGCCCGCGGGTCGGCAGCATCCAGCGTCGGGTGCCGTCGACTGGCCCACCGGCTCATCCCGCTGATGCTCGACGTCCAGACCCCGGTCGTGTGCCGAGGTGCAGGGCTGGGCCGCGGGCATCGGGTTCCAGCTGGCGCTGGCCGCCGACTTCACCGTGGCCGCCGACGATGCCACGTTCTGGGAGCCGTTCACCGAGCGGGGCTTCACCCCCGACAGCGGCGCCACCTGGCTGCTGCCTCGTCTGGTCGGCATGGCCCGGGCCCGCGAGCTGCTGCTGCTCGGGCGCAAGCTGAGCGGGAGCGAGGCCGCCGAGTGGGGCCTCGTCCACCGCGCCGTGCCGGCCGACGAGCTCGGCCGAGCCGTGGCCGAGCGCTGGTCGCCAGCTGGCCGGCGGCCCGACCGTCGCGCTCGGGCTCACCAAGTGGCTGCTGCGCACCGGGCCCGGGCACCGAGCTCGACGGCCCAGCTGCAGAACGAGGCGCTCGCGCTCGAGCTGTCGTCGCGGAGCGAGGACTTCCGCGAGGGCCTCCGGGCGCTTCGGCGAGAAGCGCCCGCCCGAGTTCACGGGGCGCTGAGCGATGACCGAACGCACGCGACACCGCCGTCGAGCGACCGCGATCGCGCCGATCGCCATCGACGCGAGCACGCCGATCGACGACGCCGTCGCCGTCGTCGAGGCCTGGGTCGACGAGCACGTGCCCGAGGCGTGGCGCGACGCGGCCGCGCGCGGCGGTGCGGCGGCCATCCGCGAGGTGCGCGTCCCGCGCCGACTACGAGGCCTGGTACCCCGTCTTCGGTGCGTCGGGCCTGGTGGCGCCGACCTGGCCGGTGGCCTACGGCGGTCTCGACGTGAGCGTCGGCGCAGGCCCGGGCCATCGAGGCCGTGCTCGCGGCCGTACAACCTCGGCCGACTCAACCCCCTCGGGCTCAACCTCGCCGCGCCCGCGCTGTTCGCCCACGGCACCGAGGAGCAGCGCCTGCGCTTCCTCCCGCCGATCGTGCGCAACGAGGAGATCTGGTGCCAGCTCTTCAGCGAGCCCGGCGCCGGCTCCGACCTGGCGTCGCTGGCCTGCCGGGCCGAGCGCGACGGCGACGAGTGGGTCGTCACCGGCCAGAAGGTGTGGACCACCTGGGCCCACCTCGCCGACTTCGGCGTGCTGCTGGCCCGCACCGACCCCGACGCCACCAAGCGCAAGGGCATCACCTACTTCCTCATCGACCTGCACCAGCCCGGCGTCGACGTGCGGCCGCTGCGCCACATCACCGGCGAGATCGACTTCAACGAGGTCTTCCTCGACGAGGCCCGGGTGCCCGACGCGCAGCGGGTCGGCGCGGTCGGCGACGGCTGGCGGGTGGCCAACGCCACGCTCTCGGGCGAGCGCCAGATGGTGTCGGGCTCGGGATCGGGCGGCGTCGACCGCATCGGCGGGTCGGGCACCGAGCGGCTCATCCGCACCGGCCGCGCGAGACCGGCGCGATGGGCCGACCCGCTCGTCCGCCAGGACCTCATGCGGCTGACAGCGAGGAGCGCATCCGCGGCTGGACCAACCAGCGGGTGCGGGCCGGGCTGAAGGCCGGGCGCTCCCCGGGCCCGAGAGCTCGATCGGCAAGGTGCACCAGGGCGCGCTCAACCAGCGCATCCAGCTGCTGGCCACCGACCTGCTCGGGCCGGTCGACGCATGGCCTGGGACGACGCGACGCCGGCTCGACTACGCCGAGTCGCTGCCCTACGAGGTCAAGCGGCATGCTGCGCAGCCGGGCCAACACCATCGAGGGCGGCACCACCGAGGTGAACAAGAACATCGTCGGCCGAGCGGGTGCTCGGCCTGCCCCGCGAGCCCGACCCGTGGCACGACGCCGCCTGGCGCGACGTGCCCCGTGGCTGATGGCGACTGAGCTACGAGACGCTGGTCGTCGAGCGCCGCGGCGCGGTCGGGCTGGCTGATCTTCGACCGGCCCGACGCGGCCAACGCCATGGACGCCACGCATGCTCGACGAGCTCGAGCAGGCCTGGCGCGAGCTCGACGCCGACCCCGACGGTGCGGGTGATCGTCAACACCGGCAACGGCCGGGCGTTCCAGACCGGCGTCGACGTCGTGCAGATGAGCCGCGACCGCGACGCCCTGCGCGAGCAGAGCCGCCGCACCCGCGACGCCGACGCTGAAGCTCACCGCGTGGCACAACCAGGTGTGGAAGCCGGTGATCGCCGCGGTCAACGGCGTGTGCGCCGGCGGCGGTCTGCACTTCGTGGCCGACGCCGACATCGTGATCGCCGCCGTCGACGCCACGTTCCTCGACCCGCACGTGTCGGTCGGCCAGGTCACCGCGTACGAGGCCATCGGGCTGCTGCGCAAGATGCCCGTCGAGCCGATCATGCGCATGGCGCTCATCGGCCGCGAGCGAGCGCATGTCGGCCGCAGCGGGCCTACGAGCTCGGCATGATCAGCCAGGTCGTCGATCCGCCGGAGCGGCTGCGCGACGAGGCCCAGGAGCTGGCCGAGAAGATCGCCCAGCAACTCACCGGCCGCCATGGCCGCCACCAAGCGGGCCCTGTGGGGCGCGCTCGAGACTGGCCTCACCGACGCCTGCCGGGCCGGCGCGCGCCGAGCTGGTCGTCGATGTGGGGCCACCCCGACCAGACCGAGGGCCCGCTGGCCTTCACCGAGAAGCGCGACGCCGACGTGGGTGCCGCTCGACGCACGCAGGAGACCACGCACCATGACGTACTCGTCCTACGACTTCCTGAAGGTCGAGCGCCACGGCCCGGTCGGCTGGTTGATCAACAACCGGCCCGACCAGCTCAACGCCATGAACAGCGGCATGCGCGACGAGTTCGAGCTGGCGTGGAAGGAGCTCGACGCCGACCCCGACGTTCGGGTCATCGTCCACACCGGCGAGGGACGGGCCTTCCAGACCGGCGTCGACGTCACCGAGATCGCCAGCGACGGCGTCGGGCATGGAGCGCTACCGCGAGTCGATCGAGAACTTCGGGATCTGCACTTCACGGCGTGGCACCACCAGGTGTGGAAGCCGGTGATCACCGCGGTCAACGGCATCTGCGCCGGCGGCGGCTTCCACTGGGTCGCCGACGCCGACATCGTGATCGCCGCGTCCGACGCCGCAGTTCTTCGACCCGCACGTGTCGGTCGGCCAGGTCGTGTCGATCGAGGCCATCGGCCTCATGCGCAAGATGCCGGTCGAGGCGGTGATGCGCATGGCCTTCGTGGGCCGCTACGAGCGCATGTCGGCCGCAGCGGGCCTACGAGCTGGGCATGGTCAGCCAGATCGTCGACCCGCCCGAGCGGCTGCGCGACGAGGCCCAGGAGCTGGCCGAGAAGATCGCCAAGAACTCGCCGGCGGCCATGGCCGCCACCAAGCGGGCGCTGTGGGGCGCGCTCGAGCTGGGCCTCACCGATGCGTGCAAGGCCGGCGCGGCCGAGCTGGTGTCGATGTGGGGCCACCCCGACCAGACCGAGGGCCCGCTGGCCTTCGCCGAGAAGCGCGAGCCCGACTGGGCCGAGCTCGAGCCGACCCCGGCGCCACGAGCGACGTGACGCTCGTCGACCTGCTCGACCCGTCATGAACCTCGACCGATCTGCTGGACTCGGCCGACGACGCCGGACTCGTCCGCGACGATCGCCGCTGGTGCACTTCGGGCGAGCGGTCGTGGACGCGTGCCGAGGTGCGCGACCGGGCCGACGCGCTTGGCCGACGGCGCTGGCCGCGGCTCGGCGTCGAGCCCGGGCGCCGCGGTCGGCGTGATGCTGCCCAACGGGGCCGACTCGATCGCCGCGCTGTTCGGCGTGTGGCGGGCCGGCGGCGTCTACGTGCCGCTCAACCCGCGGCTCGCCGACGACGAGGTCGCCCACGTCCTCGACGTCGGTCGACCCGGCGGCCATCGTGACCACCGCCGAGCTGGCCGACCAGTTCGGGGTCGGTTCGGCGGCCGACCGGTCGTGATCGCGTCGACGATGCCTGGTCGGCCACCCGCAGCGGACACCGGCGCCGAGCGACCGCCGCCACGACCCCGACGTCGCGCTCATCCAGTTCACCTCGGGCACCACCGGGCGCCCGAAGCCGGTGCTGCTGCTGCCACTCGGGCGTGCTCACCCTGCTCGACGGCGTGCTGGCCAAGCTCCGCGGCGGGACGCCGGCCGCGGACCAGCCGGCGGACGGCGCCGGCCCCGCAGCCGACCGCCGATGCCCAACCTCATCCCGGTGTCGCTGTCGCTGTGGGCCGGGCTCTACAACGTGCTGTTCGCCCTGCGGGTCGGCGCCCCGGTCGTGCATCATGGACGGCTTCGACCCGGCCGAGTTCGCGCGCTGGTCGCCGCGCTTCGGCATCCGCTCGACCGTGCTGCCGCCGGCGGCCATGACGATGCTGGCCGACGACCCGTCGATCACCGACCTGGCGCCGCTGCGCTTCGTGCGCAGCATCACCGCGCCGCTGTCGCCGCTGCAGGCCCGCCGCTTTCACGACAAGTTCGGCATCGCCGGTGCTCAACAGCTACGGCCAGACCGAGATCGGCGGCGAGATCGTCGGCTGGAACGCGGCCGACTCCCGAGAGCACGGCGACGACCAAGCTCGGCTCGGTCGGTCGACCCCACGACGGTGTGTCGCTCCGGGTCGTCGACGAGGACGGCGCCGACGTCGCGGCCGGCGAACCGGGCGAGCTGTGGGTGCTGACCCCGGCGCTGAGCGCGGGCTACGCCGACGGCGCCGACCTGGCCGACCGGCTCAGCGCCGACGGCTGGTTCCGCACCGGCGACTTCGGCCGCATCGACGCCGACGGCTTCGTGTGGATCGAGGGTCGGGTGTCGTCGATGATCAACCGCGGCGGGCTGAAGGTGTTCCCCGGCGAGGTCGAGGAGGTCCTGCGCCTCGCACCCGCGGTGGCCGACGTCGCCGTGGTCGGCGCGCCCGACGACCGCCTCGGCGAGGTGCCCTGGGCCTTCGTCGTGCTCCGCGACGTCGGCGCCGAGCGTCGACCCGGTGCTCGGTGACGAGCTGGAGGCCATGTGCCGCGAGCACCTGGCTCCCTACAAGGTGCCGGCCGGCTTCGAGGCCATCGACGAGCTGCCCCGCAACGAGGTCGGCAAGGTCCTCGCCCGTCCGCTCGTCGAGCAGATCGGAACGCGCCCATGACCGAAGCCGCGCAGGGACTCCCGTCGCTGGCCGGTCGACGCATCCTGGTGGTCGGGGCGTCGGCGGGGGTGGGTCGGGCGTTCGCCGAGCTGGCGATCCGCGCAGGGCGCTCAGGTCGTCGTCTCGGCCCGCCGGGCCGATCGCCTGGCCGAGATCGTCGCCGATGGCCGGTGGCGGCACCGCGGTCGCCAGGAGATGTCAGCCTCGACGACGATTGCCGGCGCATCGTCGACGGCGCCGTGGCGGAGCTCGGCTCGATCGACCTGCTGTTCTACGCGCGTCGGGCTGGCACCGCTCAGCCCGCTCATCGAGACCGACGGCGACGACTGGCGCGACGCCTGCTCGCCACCAACGTGGTCGGCCTCCAACAGGTGCTGGCCGCCGCGGTGCCCGCACATGGCCGAGGGGGCCGTCGCCGCGGTGCTGTCGTCGGAGACCGTCGGCCGGCCCCGCCCGTCGCTGGGCGCCTACGGCGCCAGCAAGGCGGCCCTGTCCGAGTCGCTCCGGGCTTGGCGCCTCGAGCACCCCGAGGTGCGGTTCTCGTGCGTGGCCCTCGGGGCCACCCAGCCCACCGAGTTCGGCGACCGATTCGACATGGAGCGCTCGGCCCGCTGCTCGACGTGTGGGTCCGTCACGGGCTCATGCAGCGCGACTTCATGGAGACCACCGACGTGGCCGCCCTGCTGGGCGGCGTGCTGGCCTCGGCGCTGCAGTTCCCCGGGGTCGGCATCGAGGACCTCGTGCTGCGCTCACCGTCGCCGGTGGCCGGCGGCGAGTAGCCGCAAGTACCCCTAGGCCGTTCGGTCCCGAATCCTCAAGTGCGACAGTGGCGCTGTCGAACCCGGGGCTCCGCACATTATATGCAATATGTGACTTGCTACGAGGGACTGATGAGCGGATCTGGAAGCGGCACGACGAAGGCACCGCGGGGCAGGGGACTGCGCGCGGCCATGGCGGCTGCGGTCGCCCTGGCCCTGGTCGCGGGTGCCTGTGGGTCGAAGGCGACGACCAGCGCGTCGAACGACCAGAGCACCCCGACCGGGGAAGGCACCCCGGTCGACGGCGGCAGCCTGGTGATCGGAGTGGCGGCCGAGACCGCCGGGTGGAACCCCCACAGCAGCGAGTGGGCCCAGTACGGCAGCCTCGTCGGATCGTCGGTGCTCGAGCCGCTGGCGACGGTCGGTTCCGACAACGGCGCCAAGCCCTGGCTGGCCACCGGCTGGATCGCCAACGACACCTTCGACAGATGGCAGATCACGCTCCGCGAGGGCGTCACCTTCCAGAACGGCGAGGAGTTCGACGCGGCGGCCGTGAAGTTGAACATCGAGGACGCGATCAGCGGTCCGCTGTCGGGCCAGGCCCTCATGGGGCTGGTCGACGACATCAGTGCGGTCGATGACCGCACTGTCCTGGTCGACCTGACCCAGCCGTGGGCCGCGTTCCCGAGCAGCTTCCTCGACGCGCAGACCACGATGATGATGGCGCCCGAGATGCTTGCGCAGGCCGACCACGGCATCAAGCACCCGATCGGCACCGGCCCGTTCGCGTTCGACAGTTGGTCGCCGGGCGACACGTTCAAGGTGAAGAAGAACCCGACCTACTGGCAGGCGGGCCTTCCCCACCTCGACCAGATCGAGTTCAAGGTCATGCCCGACAACACCAGCCGCAGCGCCGCCCTCCAGGCCGGCGACATCAACATGATGATCACGACCAGCGCCACCGACGCCAACGCCATGGCGACCGACTACACCGTCATCAAGGACTGGGACACGGAGCCGGCCATGATCATGACCAACACGCTGCCGATGATCGGTGACACCCCCAACCCGTTGGCCGACGAGCACGCCCGCAAGGCGCTGGCCTACGCCACCGACCGCGCCGCCATCGCCGATGCCATGGGCGAGGGCGTGCTGTCGCCGACGTCGCCCTTCTCGTCCACCAACCCGTGGGGCCGACCGGACTCGGAGAACGGCTACCCGGACCACGACGTCGACAAGGCCAAGGCCGAGGTGGCCCAGTACCAGCAGGACACCGGTGCCTCGTCGCTGTCGTTCAGCCTGACCGGCGTGGCCCACGTCGACACCTCGAAGATCATGCAGCTCGTGCAGAGTCAGTGGGCCGAGGCCGGGATCCACGCCAACATCGAGTCCCTCGAGAGCACGGCGTTCATCGGCCGGGCCGTGAAGGGCGACTACAACGCCGCCCTGTTCCAGCTCTACAGCTCGCCCGATCCCGACCAGAACCACTACTTCTGGTCGAAGGACACCATAAAGGGCTACGGCGGGGTGAACATCAACTTCACCCAGTTCTCGAACGACCAGATGGAGGCCGACCTGGCCACCGGGCGCACCAGCGGCTACCCCGATGTGCGCAAGAAGGCCTACGACGACCTGGTCACCCAGCTCAACCAGGCGTCGGTCAACATCTGGCTCTACTGGGCGCCGTACTCGATCGTGGCCGACGAGTCGGTGCACGGTCTGCAGGCTGCCAGCGATACCCCCTGGGGCAACTTCCAGCCCAAGACGTGGCTGGCCGACCTCTGGCACCAGTAGCCCTGGCGGTGGTCCGGTCGGGCAGGCAGATCCGTGGCCTGCCCGGCTCTGGCCGAGACCTGGCCGAGCGGATCCTGACCGAGGCGATCGGGTGGTCCGGTGATCGATCTGGTCGAGCAGACCTCGGGGCTCAGGCGAGCTCGAGCGTGCCGAGGTCGCGGATGGCCTCGCACGAGCGAGAGATCATGGCCAGGAACATCTCGTCGCCCCGCTCGGTGGGCGTGCCGTACGCCGCGCCGAACACGGTGATCAGCGGACCCTGCAGGGCGCCGTACCGGTAGTCGTCGAAGCACTCCTCGAGGCTGTAGTCGGTGACCCCGAAGCCGACGATGGCCTCGTGGTAGGCGCCGACGAGGTGCCGCTCGTGCTCCCGGCGCAGCTCGGGTTCGAGGCTGGTCTCCAGGAAGTACGCCAGGTCACGGGCGGGGAGGCCGACCCCGATGGTCTGCCAGTCGACCGCAGCCATGCCACCCGAGCGATCCGGGGCCGAGCCCGGGAAGAACATGAGGTTGTCCATCCGGTAGTCGCCGTGGACGGGACCGAACCGCTCGGGCCGACCGATGATCCACCGGCCCATGACCTGGGCGATCTCGGCCAGCAGCCGGCCGTCGGCGGGATCGAGGCGACCCTCGTAGCGATCGACGAACACCTCCACCGCCGAGCCCATCACGTCGCCGAGCATCGCCGCGCCCTCCTGGTCGATGGTGTTGACCCACGGCAGGTCCCACAGCGTCGGGTCGCACCAGCGAGGACCGTGCAGGCCGGCCAGGTTCACCACCGCGTCCTCGGACTCGGCCAGGCTGGCACCGACGATCTGGTCGCCCTGGCGGGCAGGGTGCAGGTCTTCGAGCAGGAGCACGAACGTGGCGTTGTCGTCGGCGATGCCCGCGTGGTGGCAGACGGGCGTGCGCACGGCCACGGTGTCGGCCAGGTCCAGGTAGAACCCGAGCTCGGTGCGGTAGGCGCCGGCCGCCATCGGTCGCATGTCGGGGTTGGGGGAGGGCAGCTTGGCGACGATCGTCGCGGGCCGGTCGCCGGGGTCGCCCTCGTAGGTGAGCTCCAGCCGGAAGCTCGACCCCATCTGGCCGGTACCGATCGGCGTGGAGTCGACTGCCGTGACCGTGAACTCGCCGCCCGAGCCGAGGGCCCGGGTCAGCCAACTGGCAGTGAGGTCCTCGGGCTCGGCCACCACTTCGATGACATCGGTCACGGCCGGTCGCTCATCTCGTTGTCCACCGGTGCACAGTATGCGACGGGACCGATGCCTCGGCCGCCCGCGGCGGACTGCGAACGAGGTTTCGCCTCCCCCGACCTCCTGAGCCCGGGGGGAGGGTGCTCAGGAGGTCGGAGAGGATTGCACAGGGGCCAGCTGCCCGTGCCAGGCGTGCGGAGCGGAGCGGAGCAGCTCCACCGCGAGCTTGCGAGCGAGGGCCCAGGGAGTCGCCTACCCGATCCAGAGGTTGGCGACCCAGGTCTTCGGGATGACGCTGGCGATGCTCCCGTTGACCGCCGGCAGGTAGCCGTGGACCGTCTTGTCCGAGGCGATCATCCAGTCGGTGCGGGCCAGCCAGACGATGGGGACGTTGGCGTTGTACTCCTTCTCGAACGCCTGGTACGCCTCGTCGCGGACTGCGTCGTCGGTGGTGGCCCGACCCTGAGCCAACGCCGCATCGGTGGCGTCGTTGGCGAAGCGGGGCATGTTGAGCGACACGCCGCCGACAGGGGCGACGGTGCTGGAGCTCCACCAGTAGAAGTCCGAGTCGGGGTCGGGCTGGCCGAACAGGCGGAAGTCTGCGGCCTGGTAGTTGCCGAGGATCACCTGGATGATCTGGTCGGCCTGGGCCTGGGAGTCGAGCGTGACCTTCATGCCAGCGGCTTCCCACATCTGCTTGAGCAGCTGGTCCTGCTGGGCGTACTGCACCTCGGACACGGCCAGCAGGGTGAACTCGAGCGGCTTGCCGGCCTCGGTCTCGTAGTCCTGCACGAGCTGCCTGGCCTTCTCCAGGTCGAACTGCGGGTAGCCGGAGTCCTCGGTGGAGCCGAGCTGTCCGGGAGCGAACATGCCGTTGGCCGGCGTGTAGACGTCCTTGCCGAGCGTGCTGATCAAGGTGGGCTGGTCGGTGGCGTAGGCCATGGCCTGGCGCGCCTTGAGGTTGTCGAAGGGTGCGGCCTTGGTGTTGAGCGGGACGTACAGCTCCTCACCGTTGCTGTACTCGGCGTAGTACAGGTCGGGGTTGGCCCGGACGCTCTTGATCGTCTGCGGCGTCACCGTGTCCATGGCGTTGATGGTGCCGTTCTCCAGCGCCGACAGCCGGTCCTCGCTGTCGGGGATCGGCACCCACTTGATCTGGTCGAGGTGGGGGAGGCCGGCCTGCCAGTAGGTCGTGTTCTTGACCACGGTGACGTGATCGCCCTTGACCCACTCACGGAACTTGAACGGCCCGCTGCCGATGGGGTTGTCGCCGCCGAAGGGGTTGTCGAGCATGGCCGGAGCGGCGATGTAGCCGGCCTGCGCCACGAAGACGTTGGCCAGGTCGCCCCAGGGCTGGACGGTGGTGATGGTGACCGTCAGAGGGTCGGTGGAGGTGATGGAGCCGACCTGCTTCATGGCGGCCCCGGTGATGAGGGCCTCCTGGTAGACGTTGAGCGCCTTGGACACGGCGGCCCCGTCGACGGGGGTGCCGTCCTGGAACGTGACCCCGTCACGGAGGTGGATGGTCCACGTCGTGAAGTCGGCGTTGTGCTCGAACGACTCGGCCAGATAGGGAACCACGTTGCCGTCGGCGTCGAGGGTGGCGAGGGGGTCGAAGATCGATGAGCCCATCATGTGGCCCGAGATGGCCCACCGGCCGGTGGCCGGGTTGAGGCTGTCCGTCTCGGCTTCGAGTCCGAAGGCCAGGGAGCCCCCGTCCTTCGGCGTGCCTTCATCGGTCGGGATGTTGGTGGTGATCCCGGTCGGGGCCTCGGTGGTGCCCGTCGTGGCCTCCGGCGACTTGCCCGACGACCCGCACGCCCCGGCCACCAGGGCCAGGGCGAGGAGCATGGCGGCGGCCGCGAAGGACACGCGCCTCGGAGCGATCGTTGCAGGGGTCATTCGTGAGATCCTCTTCCATCGTTCGGACTTCCGCCGTAAGCCGCGGAGCTAGGAGACCGTCGGCCACGAGGTCAGACAGGAGGAGGGTTCGCCGGGAAAATGGTTCGAGGGGCCCATCGATTCCGGGCCATCCGTCAACGTGAGCGCAAAGCTACGCAGCGGGCCGATCGTGGTGTCGGAGCAGCTCGGTGGAGGATCAAGCAGATGGTCGGGAGGCGGGGTCCTCCGCTGGTCGGGAGGCCGGTCAGGCAGTTGGTTCGTCGGGGTGCCCGTGGCTGGTGTCGCGACGCCGCTCGGTCGGGGGCGGGGCCGAGCCGAACGCATCGCTGATGCGCTCGATGGTGGTGTCGTCGAGGTCGGCGTAGATCAGCTCGGCGCCGGTGAAGCGACGGGCCTCGGTCACGAGCGCGTCGGCATCGAGGTCGCCCACCAGCAGCGCGAGCGTGGCGGTGTCGGGACGGACCGCAGCCCGGAACCACTCGACCCAGTCGTCGGGGATGCCGAGGTCGATCACCTTCGCCGTCATCGCGCCGGCGCCGGCACCGACGGCGGTGCCGGCCAGCCAGCCGACCGGTCCGCCGAGCAGCAACCCGAAGAGCCCGGCCCAGACCGCACCCGAGAACGCGGTGCGTCCAAGCGTCGGATCGATCGTCTCCTTCACGTGGGTGTGCCCGTCGGCGTCCTTGAGCACGGTCACCGCGTCGAGCAGCTTCAGCTTGCCGTTGGCGGCCAGGCGGTTGGTCGCGACCAGCAGCTCCTGCGCCCGGAAGGCGTCCGCGAGGGTGATCCCCACCAGCACCTTGGACTTGGGCTCGTCGGCATCGGTGGAGCTGGACGTCGCGGCGGTCGAGTCGGGTTCGGGAGTCACCCGACCAGCATGGCAGCAGGTCTCGCCGTTTCCAGCCCAACCAGTAGAGTCCCCGCATCAGCAGGCGCCCACTGCGCCGCTCCGGAACGAAGGAGACCGTCCATGAGCGAGACCACCATTGAAGGCGCCGCGTCGACCGAGATCGACGACATCGACGAGATCGAAGCGGTCGAGGCGGTCGAGGAGGAGCTCCTCGTCGAAGAGGTCTCGATCGACGGCATGTGCGGCGTCTACTGATCCGCTGATCTCCCGATCCTGATGAGCTTCGACTCGACCAAGCCCTATCGCCTCGATCCACGCGTCGCCCTGCGGCCCGAGCCCTTCGGCGCCCTCGCCTACCACTACGGCAACCGTCGCCTTACGCTCCTGCGGGCGCCCGAGCTGGTGGCTCTGGTGCGCGACCTCGACCGCTTCCCGAGCGCCCGCGCGGCCTACGACGGCACCGGGATCGAAGATCGCCGATGGGGCAGCTTCGCCAAGGCGCTCACCTCGCTCGAGCGGTCGGGCTTCCTGGCGGAGTCCGACGGCACCGAGTCGCCGCTCGACGCCTCGGCCCTGGCGACTGCGGCCGGGCCTGAGTTCCCCTCGTGGATCGACCCCACGCTCGAGGCCCCGCCCACGCGTGGCACCACCATGGCCGACCAGCTGAAGGCCGGCCTCAACGCCCCGATCTGCCTGACCTGGGAGTGGACCTACGCCTGCAACCTGCAGTGCGTCCACTGCCTCAGCTCCTCGGGCACCCGTGACCCGAACGAGCTCACCACCGACGAGATGAAGGCCATCGTCGACGACCTGCGTCGACCTGCGGCGTGTTCTACGTCAACATCGGCGGCGGCGAGCCCATGCTGCGGCCCGACTTCTTCGAGATCGTCGAGTACTGCGTCTCGCAGGGCGTCGGCGTGAAGTTCTCGACCAACGGCGGGCTCATGACCGCCGACAAGGCCCGTCGGCTGGCCGACATGGACTACGTCGACGTGCAGATCAGCCTCGACGGCATCGACGACGAGACCAACGACGCGGTGCGCGGCGAGGGCAGCCACGCCAAGGCCATCCGGGCCATGGACCACCTCCGCGACGCCGGCTTCGGCCCGTTCAAGATCAGCGTGGTCATGACCCGCGACAACGTCGAGCAGCTCGACGGCTTCGAGGCGCTCGCCGACGAGCTACGGCGCCGAGCTGCGGCTCACCCGCTTCCGCCCGTCGGGCCGCGGCGCCGACAGCTGGGCCGAGCTGCACCCGACCCAGGACCAGCAGCGCACGCTCTACCACTGGCTGCTCGAGCGACCCCACGTGCTCACCGGCGACTCGTTCTTCCACCTCTCCGCGCTGGGCGAGGCGCTGCCCGGGCTCAACCTCTGCGGCGCCGGCCGCGTGGTCTGCCTCATCGACCCGGTCGGCGACGTCTACGCCTGCCCGTTCGTGCTGCACGACGAGTTCAAGGCCGGCTCGGTGCGCGACGCCGGCGGCTTCGGCGAGGTGTGGACCAGCTCGACGCTGTTCACCGAGCTGCGCGAGCCGCAGTCGGCCGGCGCATGTGCGTCGTGCGGCAGCTACGACTCCTGCCAGGGCGGCTGCATGGCCACCAAGTTCTTCACCGGCCTGCCGCTCGACGGCCCCGACCCCGAGTGCGTGAAGGGCCACGGCGAGGATGCCCTCGCCGGCGCCGAACCGGGCATGATCCCGGCCCCCGGCTCGTCCGACCACTCGTGGGAGCCCGTCACGATCGGGCGCAAGGTCGTCGCCCTCACGCCCGGCCACTGATCAGGTCGTGCCCCGTCCCTTCTCGTCCGACCTGCGTACCGGTGAGGTGCACACCTCGGACACGAACGGGTGGTGCCGGCTGCTCGTAGGTGCGTGACAGTGGACGAGCTGCAGCTGTTCGACGAGGTGGCCGAGACGTTGCGGGCCTTGCTGCCCGCTGAGTTCGACGACGTGCAGATGCGGTCGCGCCGGTGGGGGATCAAGGTGTGGTTCGGCGGCGCGCGATCCCGGTCGAGAGCACTACGAGGCCCAGGTCCTGGGATCGCGTGACGTGCCCGAGGCCACGGTGCTGGCCATCGAGGTCGGCTTCCACGCCGAGCACCGCAACCCGGCCGACAACGAGGCTGCACTCGCGGTCCTTTCCGCCCAGGAGAAGCGGTGGCGCAAGGTGCTGGGTGACGAGCCCGTGGCCGGCGTGTTCCTCGGTCGGGCCGACGACTGGCGCCGCGTCTCGGAGACCATGATCGACCCCGACCTCGGCGACCCCGAGCTGGGCATGGAGATCGCCGCCCGGCTCACCGATTACGTCACCACCCTCGAGCCCCTCCGCCGCTCCACCTGAACAGGGCGGGATCCGGCCGTGAGCCCCGCAACGCCTTGGCGAGCCGTGGGTGGTGGCGGATGGGTTGCGTTCGGATTGGGCGGGGTGGGGAGCGTCCGCGAGACTTCGGGCGATGAAGGTGCTCGAGGCGTTGGCGCTGCGGGATCGGGTGGCACGCGTCGCGCGTCATGTTCGGGCCGCACGAGACGAACCTCGGGCTGGGACCGGTCGATCTCGGAGCGCCACGTCGCCTACTACGAGCGCCGGGCCGCCGGCGGCGCCGGGGTCGTCGTGGTCGAGGAGGCCTCGGTCCACGACTCGGACTGGCCCTACGAGCGGTGCCCGCTGGCCGCCGAGTGCGGCCCGGGCTGGGCCGCGGTCGCCGACGCGGTCGCACGCGCACGGCGCGCTGGTGCTGGCCGCGCTCGGCCACACCGGCGGCCAGGGATCGTCGGCCTACAGCCAGCGTGCGCTGTGGGCGCCGAGCGGGGTGCCCGAGGTGAACACCCGCGAGATGCCCAAGGTCATGGAGAGCGAGGACATCGCCGCCGTGGTGCGGGGCTTCGGCGAGGCCGGCGGCGCTGGCCGTGCGCAGCGGGCTCGACGGGGTCGAGGTCAACGCCGGGCAGAACAGCCTCGTGCGCCAGTTCCTGTCGGGGCTCACCAACCTGCGCGGCGACGAGTACGGCGCCGACCGGCTGCGCTTCGCCCGCGAGGTGCTCCACGCCGTGCGGGCCGGCGCCGGCGGGCGGCATCGTCGGGCTGCGCCTGTCGTGCGACGAGCTGGCGCCCTGGGCCGGCATCGTGCCCGAGGCCGCCGCCGAGATCGCGGTCGAGCTGGCGCCGTGGATCGACTACCTGGTGGTCGTGCGGGGCGGCATCTTCTCGGTGGCCTCGACCCGGCCCGACGGCCACGACGCAGCCGGGCTTCAACCTCGACCTCGTGCGCGACGTCCGGGCGGCGGTCGGCCGCACGGGTGCCCGTGTTCGCGCAGGGCTCGATCGTCGACGTCGGCCAGGCCGAGTGGGCCGTCGACGACGGCGGTGCGACGGCGTCGAGATGACCCGGGCCCAGATCGCCGACCCCGACCTGGTGGCCAAGGCCCGGGCCGGCCAGACCGACCGCATCCGGCCCTGCATCCTGTGCAACCAGACCTGCAAGGTCCGCGACGCCCGCAACCCGATCGTCAGCTGCGTGGTCGAGCCCCGCGCCGGCTTCGAGACCACGGACCTCGACCCCGTGCTGGGCACGGACGATCGACGTCCCCGGCCGCTCGACGTGCTGGTCGTCGGGGGCGGCGTCGCCGGGCTCGAGTGCGCCCGGGTGGCGGCCGAGCGCGGGCACCGGGTGACGGTGGCCGAGCGCGCCGATCGAGACCGGCGGGATGGTGCGCACCGCGGCCGCCGGGGCCGGGCGCGACCGGCTGGCCGTGTTCGCCGACTGGCTGACCGCCGAGTGCGGCGGCTCGGACGTGACCATCGACCTGGCCGTGAGGTCGTCGGCCGCGCGAGCTCGAGCAGGCGACGGCGGACGGTGTGCACGTCGTGGTGTGCACCGGCAGCACGGCGGCCATCGAGCCGCTCGACACGAACTACGTCACCGACGAGGGCGCGGAGGTTCGCACCGCAGTCGACGTGCTCGACGCCCGGCGTCGCGGCACGCTCGACGACGGTGCTCCCGGTCGGTCCGGTGGTCGTCTGGGACCCGATCGGCGGGCCGATCGCGGTCTCGGTGGCCGAGGCGCTGGTGGCCGACGGTCGCGAGGTCGTCCTGGTCACGCCCGACCTCATCGTCGGCACGCTGCTGAGCCGCTCGCGGCGACCTGGCCCCGGCCAACGTCCGGCTGGCGGGGGCCGGCGTCGACGCTGCGCAAGCGGGCCGTCCTCCGCGAGGTCCGGGCATCGACCGCGGCTGGTCGAGGACCGCTTCACCGGCGAGCTGGTCGAGCTCAAGGCCGCCGTCGTGATCGACGCCGGGCCCCGCCTGCCCGACGAGCGAGCTCGTGGCTCGACGCCGGCGCCCGTCATGTGCGGGCCGGCGACGCGGTGGCCCCCGCACGATCTACGAAGCCGTCCTCGAAGGGCGCCGGGCCGCGCTCCAGCTCGAGGGCATGCCCGAGGGGCGTGTCTGATGTCGGGCAGCCAGTACCGCTACCTGTTCAGCCCGCTGCAGCTCGGGCCGGTCACGGTGCCGAACCGCATCGTGTTCGCCGCCCACCTCACGAACTACGCCGAGGACGGCATGCCGACCGAGCAGCACGCGGCCTACTACGCGGCCCGGGCCGCCGGCGGCGCCGGGCTGATCATCACCGAGGAGCACTCGGTCCACCCCACCGACTGGCCCTACGAGAAGATGATCCACGGCTTCCACGCCGAGGTGGTGCCCGGGCTACCGGCGCATCACCGAGGCCGTGCACGCCCACGGCACGCCGATCTTCGCCCAGATCAACCACAACGGCGGCCAGGCGTCGAGCATGTACACCCGCCTGCCGGTGTGGGCGCCCGTCGCCGGTGGCCGACCCGCTGTTCCGCGAGGTGCCCAAGGCCGTCGACCACGTCGAGATCGCCGAGATCGTCGCCGGCTACGCCGAGGTGGCGGCTGCGCTGCAAGCACGGCGGGCTTCGACGGCATCGAGCTGCAGTGCTCGCACTCGCTCGATCGTGCGCGGCTTCCTGTCGCGGGCCACCAACCAGCGCACCGACGAGTACGGCGGCAGCCTCGAGAACCGGGCCCGGCTCCTGCACGAGATCGTGGCCGCGGTGCGCGAGGCGATCGGGCGCGACCTGGCCCTCGGCGTGCGGCTGTGCGGCGACGAGCTGATCGAGGACGGCATCACCATCGACGAGACGGTCGAGGTCGCCCAGGCCGTCGAGGACCAGGGCCTGGTCGACTACATCAACACCTCGATCGGCGTGGCCACCGCGTCGCTGTTCATGATCGAGGCGTCGATGCACATCCCGCCCGAGTACGCGCTGTTCATCCCGTCGGCGCTGCGCAAGGCCGTCGACCTGCCGGTGGTCGGCGTCGGGCCGGTTCAAGGACCCGCTCCAGGCCGAGCGGGCGCTGGCCGAGGGCCACGCCGACCTCATCGGCGTCGTGCGGGGCCAGATCGCCGACGCCGACTTCGCGGCCAAGGCCCGGGCCGGCCGCCACCACGACATCCGCCTGTGCCTCTCGTGCAACCAGGAGTGCGTCGGGCGCATGGGCCTCAACCGCTGGCTCGGCTGCATCGAGAACCCGCGTCACCGGCCGCGAGGCGGTGCACCGGCCGGTCGACGGCCAGGCCGTGCGTCGCGGCCGCGCGCGCCGAAGCACGTCGTGGTCGTCGGCGCCGGACCGGGCGGGCTGCAGGCCGCGATCGCCGCCGCCCAGCACGGCCACCGCGTCACCGTGCTCGAGCGCGACGACGAGGCCGGGCGGCCAGGTGCGCTGGGCGGCCCGGGTGCCCAACCGGGCCGAGTTCGGCGACCTCGTGCGCAACCAGGTGCACGAGTGCGGCCGGCTCGGCGTCGAGATCCGCACCGGCACCGAGGCCACGGCCGAGCTGGTCGACGGCGCTGCGCCCCGACGCCGTGATCGTGGCCACCGGGTCGATGCCGGCCCGACCCTGGTGGGCGCCGCCGCCGCCGACGGCTCGCGGGCCCGACGCGGCGGAGCCTGCCCGGTGATCGACGTGACCGACGTGCTGACCGGGCGCGTTCACGCCGAGCGGTCACGTGATCGTGATCGACGAGGTCGGCTTCCACCAGGCCACGAGCGTGGCCGAGCTGCTGGCCGACCGGGGCTGCCGGGTCGAGATGCTGAGCCCGGGCATGGTCGTCGGGCCAGGACCTCGGCATCACCCTCGACATGGAGAACTGGTGGCTGCGGGCCACGAGCAAGGGCATCGTGCAGGTGACCGACTCGGTGATCGTCGGCCTCGAGGACGGCGCCCTGCAGGTGCTGCACCACCCCACCGGGGTCACCACGCCGAGGACCGCCGACTGGGTCGTGCTGGCCGTGCCCGGCGCCGCCGGCCGACGAGCTCTACTTCGCGCTGCGCGATCGCTACGACGCGCGGCGCCGGTCCGCGAGCGGATGCTCGACCGGGTCGTCTCGGTCGAGCGCGTCGGCGACTGCGTCGCTCCGCGTCGGGCCCACGCCGCGGTGATCGAGGGCAACCGCGTCGGGGTCGGCGCTGTGATCGCGGTCGTGCCCGTGCGGGCCGGGCGAGCTGCCGGTCGGCGGCGACGAGGCGGTGGCCGAGGCCGGCGGGCGCGTGCTGCTCGTCGGGCAGGGCACGGCCGAGGCGGCCGAGGCGCTGGCCGGCGTCGCCACGCGGTGTCATGTGCTGCGAGCAGCCGGCCTACGCGCCGGCCGCCTGGGCCGCGCTGCTGGCGCCGCTCGCTGGTCGACGACGACGTGGTCGTGCTGGCCGCGTCGCCCGACGGCCGCGACCTCGCGCCCGCGCCTGGCCCACCTGCTCGACCGCCCGCTGCTGCGCCGGCGCGGTGGCGGTCGCACCCGACCGGTGCCACCGTCGCCCGCGAGGGCGGGCTGCTGATGGAGGACGTCGTCGTCGACGGTCCCTTCGTCGCCACCCTGCAGCCCGGCGTCCGCGGCGTCGAGCGTCGACCCGTCGCTCGTCGCCGCGGTCGAGGCGCTCGACCTCGACGCGATCGTCTGCCGCCGACGGCGCTCCCGCGACCATCGATCCGGTCGTGCTCGAGGTGCTGCCCCCCGACCCGGCCACGATGGACCTGGCCGAGGCGGCCAGCATCGTCGGCGGCGGCGCCGGGCTCGGGCAGCAGGAGGTCATGGACCTGCTCGGCGACGTGGCCGACCGCGCTGCGGCTGCTCGATCGGCGGCACCCGGGTCGATCACCGACTGGGGCTGGCTGCCGTTCGAGCGCCAGATCGGCACCACCGGCGTCATCGTGCACCCCGAGCTCTACCTGGCGTTCGGCATCAGCGGTGCCGTGCAGCACGTCAGCCGGCCTCGGCGACCCGGCCCACGTCATCGCCGTCAACACCGACGCCAGCTGCCCGATGATGGCGATCGCCGACCTGGCCGTCGTCACCGACGCGCCGGCCCTCGTGGCCGAGCTGGCCCGCCGGCTCCCGCCCCGCTCCTCCGAGGATGCCCCGATGCCTGACTCGATCCGGCCTGACCGACCCGGCCGACACGACCCGGCTGATCGACCGGCCTGACTCGACGGCCGCGCCGACTTCGACGTCGATCGTGGTCGGCGCCGGGCCGGCCGGGTCGACCGCGGCGCTCGTGCTGGCCCGCGCGGGCAAGCGGGTCTGCCTGCTCGAGCGGGGCCCGTTCCCCGGCTCGAAGAACATGTACGGCGGCGTCGTCTACGGCCGCATCCTCGACACGCTCATCCCGCGCTGGTGGGAGGAGGCGCCGGTCCAGCGCTGGGTCACCCGCCGCGGCACGATGATCATGACCGAGACCCAGGCGCTGACCGTCGACTACCGCACCACGGCCTGGGGCGAGGCGCCGTACAACGGCTGCCACCACCTTCCGGCCCGACTTCGACGCCTGGCTGGCCGACAAGGCGGTCGAGGCCGGCGCCGTCGCTCGTGACGCTCCACCACCGCCGACCGGCCTGCTGCGCGACCGCGCCGGTCGCGATCATGCGGCGTCGCGCACCGACCGGCCCGACGGCGACCTCACCGCCCGGCTCGTCATCGCCTGCGACGGGGTGAACTCGTTCCTGGCCAAGGAGGCCGGCCTCTACCCCCACGCCGTCGCCCGAGAACTTCACGCTCGGCGCCAAGGAGGTGCTGGCGCTGCCGCGCGAGGAGATCGAGAAGCGCTTCGGGCTCAGCGGGCCACGAGGGCGCCGACTTCGAGATCGTCGGCTGCACGCAGGGCATCGCCGGCGGCGGGTTCGTCTACACCAACCTCGACACCATCGCCGTGGGCGTCGTGCTCAGCGTCACCGAGCTGGCCGCGGCCAAGGTCCGGCCCGAGGAGCTGATCGCCGGGCTGAAGGCGCACCCGACGGTGGCGCCGCTCGTCGAGGGCGGCGAGCTCAAGGAGTACTCGGCCCACCTCATCCCCGAGGGCGGCTACGACGATGATGCCCGAGCTGGTCGACCGACGGGATGCTCGTGGCCGGCGACGCCGCGGCCATGTGCCTGGCCGCCGGCATCTGGCTGGAGGGCGTGAACTTCGCCATCGGCTCGGGCCAGGCCGCCGGCGAGGCGGCGGTCGACGGCGCTGCGCGCCGGCGACACCTCGGCCGCCGGGCTGGCCGGCTACCGCGACGCGACTCGAGGCCAACTTCGTGCTGGCCGACCACCGCAAGCTGCGCCGGGCGCCCGAGCTGCTGATGTCGCAGCGGATGCAGACGATCTACCCGAGACTGATGTGCAACATGGTCGAGGGGATGTTCACGGTGACCAACCCGGTGCCCAAGCAGGGGCGCACTGCGCGCTCGGGTGGCATGAGGCCCGCCGGGCCAAGGTGCGGCCTCCGCGACCTGGCCCATGACGGCTGGACGACGATCACGGACCTTCGGATGAGCGCACGCGGCCGACGGCGTCGCCCCGTACGATGCCGCGTCGTCGGCGAACTGGCCGAGCCGGTGAGCTTCGAGGACCGCATGGACGCGGTCGAGTTCCGCGTCGGCACCCGCGCCCACATCACCGTCGACGGCGACTCGTGCCGGGGCTGCACCACGAAGGCGTGCGTCACCGCCTGCCCGGCCAACCTGTTCGTGCCGACCAGCGACGGCGGCATCCTGTTCAACTACGAGCAGTGCTTCGAGTGCGGCACCTGTTACATGGTCTGCAACACCAAGGGCGCGATCGAGTGGACCTATCCCGACGGGGGCCACGGCGTCGTGTTCCACCGGAGCTGATGTGGTCGGATCTGCTGATCGGCGTGGCCCTCAAGTGGGTCGACCTCCGACCCGAGGTCGACCCGCTGACCGGCCAGATGGTCGACGACGGCCGCAGCCACGGCTGCTCGGCCGCCGACCACGCCGCGCTCGAGTGGGCCCTGCGGCTGGCCGTCGGCGTGGGACGCCGAGGTGGTGGTGGCCACGGTCGGCCCGGCCGAGGCCGACGCACTCCTGCGGGGAGCGCTGGCCGCACGGAGCCACCCGAGCCGTGCGGGTTGCACCGACAGGAGACGACGAGCACGCGCCCGCAAGCGACGAGGTCGCTCAGCTGCTGGCCGACGCACTGGCCGGAGCTGATCTGGTGTGCTGCGGCGACTACAGCCTCGACGGCGGATCGGGATCGGTGCCAGCCTTCCTGGCCGCCCACCTCGGTGCGGCACAGGCGCTGGGCCTCGTGCAGCTCGACATCGGCGACGCCGGGATCGCTCACCGTCGGCCCGTCGGCTCGACCAGGGCCGGCGCGAGGTGCTGGCCGTGTCGGTGCCGGCCGTGCTGTCGGTCGAGGGGAGCACGGCCGAGCTGCGACGGGCCGGGCTGGCCGCCGTGCTCGCGGCCCGAGACCTTCCGATCGAGGTGCGTCCTGCCCGCTCCGGCCCGGCCTCGACGGGCCCGGGTCGTGCGGCGCGCGCCGTACCGCCCTCGGGCTCAGGCCATCGCCACCGCCTCGCCGATCTCGATGTCGCGCGACCGCATCCTCGCCGCTCACCGGCGCGCTGGTCGACCGCACGCCGCCACGGACGGTGCACGCCGACACCGCCGAGGCCGCCGACCTGATCATCGAGCAGCTGCGGGCCTGGGGCCACCTCGAGTGAGCGATCTCGGCGGCCGCACGTCGCCGGACATCGGCCACGAGCGCCCGGTGCTCCTGGTGCCGCTCGGCTCGACCGAGCAGCACGGCCCGCACCTGCCGGTCGACACCGACACCCGCATCGCCGTTGCGGTGTGCGAACGAGCGGCGGCGTCGATTCGCGGTCGGCCGGCTCGCCGTCGGCCGGGTCCGGGTCGTCGGTGGCCGGTCGGGATGGTCGGCTGCCGGTGTCGGTGCGGGTGGCACCCGCCGTCGCCTACGGGGCCAGCGGCGAGCACCAGGGCTTCGCCGGCACCTTGTCGATCGGGCAGGACGCGCTCGAGCGGGTGGTGGTCGAGCTGGCCCGGTCGGCCGGCGACGACTACCCCCTCGTGGTGTTCGTGAACGGCCACGGAGGCAACGCCGAACCGCTGGCTCGGGCACGGGCCGAGCTCGAGCACGAGCGTCGTCCGGTGATCGTGTGGTCGCCGCGACTCGTCGACGGCGACAGCCACGCCGGACGCACCGAGACCTCGGTGCTGCTGGCCCTGGCTCCCGAGCTCGTGTGCCTCGATCGGGCCGAGCCGGGCGTGACCACGCCGCTGCCCGAGCTTCTGGCCGACCTGCGGGCCGGCGGCCTGGCCGCGGTGACCCCCAACGGGGTGCTCGGCGACCCGACCGGCGCCTCGGCCGAGGAGGGCCGTGCCATCCTCGCCGACTGGACCATCGACCTCCGCGCCACGATCGGCACTGCCCTCACCTGATCCGCGAGCAGCCGATCCTTCGTGTCAGCCGGGTCGTGGGACTTCTTGGCCCGGTCGACCAGGTCCTTCCCGGCCGCCGGGTCGACCGCGCTGGCAGCCCATCAACGTACACGAACGACTGTTCGATCACAACAGAAACATCTGAAATGGCAAGAGATCTCCAAACGTGGGCCACGCCTCACCCAGAGGGTTCGGAGGCTGGTGGGGCGGGCGCATAGATTGCCGAGCACGACGGCCGGTCTCTTCGGCCACGCACGAGGTCGGGAGAGCGATGACGCGGACGTACGGTCACGACGGCGGCGCCGCACGGGTCGCGGTCATCACCGGCGGCGCCCGCGGCATCGGCGCGGCCACCGGGATCCGGCTGGCCGGCGCGGGGTGGAAGGTCGCCCTGATCGACGTGGCCGACGGCAGCGATGCCCTCGGCTACCGGCTCGCTGATTCGCACGACCTCGAGCGAGCGGTCGCCGCCTGCGTCGCCGCCGAGTCGACCGATCCCACCACGGATCCGACCGGCGATCGGTTCATCGGGCTGGTGGCCGACGTGCGGGACCAGGTGGCGCTCGACCGGGCCACGGCGGAGGCGGCCGACCGACTCGGCGGCATCGATGCCGCGGTGGCCGCGGCCGGGGCCATTGCCGGGGGACCCGACACCTGGCACACCGGCGACGCCACCTGGGACGCCATGATCGGCATCAACCTGACCGGCGTCTTCCATCTGGCCCGCAGCGTCGTGCCCCACCTGCTCCAGCGACCCGAACCCCGGTCCGGACGCTTCGTGGCGGTGGCCTCCGCCGCCTCGGTCGACGGGCTCCCGCGACTGAGCGCCTACACCGCGGCGAAGGCGGGGGTGGCCGGGCTGGTGCGGGCCCTGGCCGCCGAGCTCGGCCCCTTGGGCATCACGGCCAACGCGGTCGCCCCGGGCTCGACCCGCACCTCCATGCTCGATGCCAGCGCGTCCGTGTACGACCTGGCGTCGCCCGAGGAGTTCGTCATCCACCAGCCGATCGGTCGCCTGCTCGACCCCGACGAGGTGGCGGCGGCCATCACCTGGCTGTGTTCGGTCGACGCCGAGCGCGGTCACCGGCGCGGTCCTGCCGGTCGATGGCGGCATGACCGCCACCTGACCAATAAGTGACGATGCGTGACCGCTGGGTGACGCATGGTGGCTAGATGTGTCCGACCCGTTGGGCCATCTGGCCCAAAGCCCCGCGCAGACCTTCACTCCCCGGGCGCGGATGCCGACATGGGTGGAGACCAGGGAAAGGCCAATGACCCGAGTGGGGAGTGACTCCAGGTGAATCGAGTCCGGGGCGCCACAGCGTCTCAGCGACGCGATGGATGGGGCGTGACGGGCCGCTTGCTGCTCCTCATCGGGGTGCCGCTGCTGGGGATGCTCGTCCTCGCCGCCTCGATCACCGTCCAGCGCCTCGAGACCACCGACCGCACGCGTGCGATCGCGAGCGACGTCGACCGGCTCGGTCACCTGGTCGACGCACGGGCGGCCATCCACGCCGAGCGGGTTCCCACCGAGGCGCTCATGCGGGCCGGTGGCATCGGCGGCGACACGGACATGGTCAGTCGCCTTCTCGGCTATGACGTCCTCACCGTGCTGGCCGACCGCAGGGGCATCGTCGACTCCGCGGTCGGTGCGCTGGGTGGCGACAACGCGATCGTCTCGGTCGACGAGCTCCGCGCGATCCGCTCGCAGATCGCCGACGGCACGATCACCAGCGATGTGATGGCGGGGACGTTCGGGGGCTACGACACCGAGCTGAAGGACGCGATCGAGCAGAGCCTGATCGGCATCCGGTTCGAGGCCGACAACCTGGCCGGCAGCTCCGATGTCAACGCGTCGCTGGACGGCCTGAACGCCGCCACCGCCGCGCTCGATGCCGTGGACAAGCAGGTGGCCGAGCTCTCCTCGCGCCACCTCGGGACCAGCAGCAGCCAGGGGATCGACGTGTACCTCGTCGACGCCACGACCCGGCAGCAGATGGCTGACGACGCCCTGTCGTCCACCCCGCTGCTCTCGATCAGGCAAGCCTGGGCCGAGCTCCAGCAGACCGACCCGGCGACGACGTTGGAGGCCGGGGTCACCGATGCCATCGCCGACGACAGCCAGCGTACGGGCAGCGAGCCGGCCGCGCCCGTTTCCGACATCACCCAGTTCACGAAGATCTCCAAGGCCGGGGTGGCCTACGAGGCCGGGATCTACGACATCATCAGGGAGGCCAACGCCTCGATGCGCTCGGCGGTCGGGGAGATCCGCGACGCGGCCATGACCGACCTGCGCCGGTGGATGGCGTTCGCCGCCGCGCTGGCCGTCCTCACCGTGGTCGTGTCGCTGTGGTTCGCCCGATCGATCTCGCTGCCCCTGCAGCGGCTCGCGGTGCGGGCCGAGGCGGTGAGCGCCGGCGACCTCGACCAGCCCCCGTTGGGCCGCCAGGGACAACGTGACATCGCCGTCACGTTCGAAGCCTTCGACGACCTGACGGCCAACCTCCGTCTGCTCGAGGCCAAGGCCAACGCGTTGGCCGCCCTCGACTTCGAGTCCGACTCGCTGGCCAAGCCCCTACCCGGTCGGCTCGGCCAGTCGTTGCAGCGGTCGGTGCAGGTGCTCTCCGGATCGATCCTCGAGCGCGACCAGCTGCAGAAGAACCTCGAGCAGCAGGCGACCCACGACGCGCTCACGGGGCTGCACAACCGGGCCGCCGCGGGCGACGCGCTCGAGCGGGCGCTGGCCCGGTCGCGACGCAGCGGGGTCGGCCTGGCCGTGCTGTTCGTCGACCTCGACGACTTCAAGCGGGCCAACGACACCTTCGGTCACACGGTCGGCGACGATGTGCTGCGCGAGGTCGCCGGGCGGATGAGCCGCGTGGCCCGAGCCGGGGACTTCGTCGCCCGGCTCGGCGGTGACGAGTTCATGATCCTGGTCGAGAACGTGCACGAGGCCGACGAGGTCGCCGCGTTGGCCGACCGGATGGTGGAGGAGATCGGCCGTCACATCGAGCTGTCCTCCCTGCGGGTGCAGATCGGGGCGTCGGTCGGCATCGCCTTCGCCTGGAGCGGGCAGGAGGAGGCCGCGCAGCTGCTGGCGTGGGCCGACCTGGCCGTCTACCGGGCCAAGCAGCGGTCTGCCGGTCGGGTCGAGATCTACGACACGACGCTCCAGCAGCAGCTGCTCGAGCGGGCCGAGGTCGAGGACGCGCTGGCCCGGGCGATCCCCGCGGGCGAGCTCTTCCTGCTCTACCAGCCGGTGATCGACGTCGACACCGGTCGTCTGGCGGGCCTCGAGGCACTGGTCCGTTGGGACCGACCCGGTCACGGCATCCAGCCGCCGACGTCGTTCATCCCGATCGCCGAGACGAGCAACCTCATCATCGACCTCGACCGCTGGGTGCTCGAGGAGGCGACCCGTCAGATGGCGGCCTGGCGGGACACCCCCGAGCTGGCCCACGTCGGGCTGGCCGTCAACGTCTCGGGCCGCCACCTGCTCAGCCAGACGTTGCACGACCACATGGTCGGGCTCATGGCCCGGTGGGACCAGCTCGGCCTCGACCCTTCCCGGCTCACGCTCGAGATCACCGAGACCGTGCTGCTCAACGACCTGGCCACCGCGGCCCAGCAGCTGTCCGCGATCCGCGAGCTCGGCGTCGGAGTGGCCATCGACGACTACGGCACGGGCTTCACGAGCGTGACCCACCTGCAGCAGCTGCCGATCGACGTGATCAAGATCGACCGAACCTTCATCAACCGGCGGCTCACCCCTCGGGACCGGGCGCTCCTGACGATGATCACCGACCTCGGCCATCACCTCGGAGTGTCGATCACCGCCGAGGGCGTCGAGACCTCGGACCAGTTCGACGTGCTGGCCGACATCGGCTGCGACCAGGCCCAGGGCTACTTCATGGCCCACCCGTTGACGGTCGCCGGACTCCTCACCTTCACCCAGGCCGCCCTCCTGGTGCGCACCCCACCCAGCTGAAGCGTCGCCAACCCGGGGCGGTACGGTCGGGAGCGATGGCCGATGGCGACGAGATCCCCGAGCTGGACGCCGGCGGCTTCTCGTCGTGGCTGCGGATGATGGAGGCCGCGCTGGCGGGGCAGCGCGGCTCGGACGTGCCGTGCGGCAGCTGCACGGCGTGCTGCACGTCGTCGCAGTTCATCCACATCGGGCCCGACGAGGCAGACACCCTGGCCCAGATCCCGGGCGACCTCCTGTTCCCGGCGCCGGGTCTGCCCCCCGGCCATGTCCTGCTCGGCCACGACGAGCGCGGCCACTGCCCGATGCTCGTGGACGAGCGCTGCACGATCTACGCCCATCGCCCGGCGACGTGTCGCATCTACGACTGCCGCGTGCTGCCCGCCGCCGGGGTCGGTGCCGACGACGACCAGCCGCGGATCGGTCGGCAGGCGTCTCGATGGCGCTTCGACCACCCGAGCGCCACCGACCTGGTCGAGCACGATGCGGTGCGGGCCGCGGCGGCGTTCCTTCGCGACGACCCGGAGGTGCGCGAGATGGGCTCGCCCCGGGCCACGCAGCTGGCGGTGCTGGCCGTCGAGATCCACGGCCTGTTCGTGGCTCGCGATCCAGCTACGGGAGGCGTGTCGCCAGCCGATCCGCACGCCGATGAGGTCCGGGTCGAGGTGCGACGGAGGGTGGCGAGGTAGGGGCAGCCCCACCTCGCGGCACGCCGGACCGCAGGATGGCCGCCCGGTCCCGGGCCACGTACCTTCTGATCGATGACGCCGGCGCCCGCCACCCTCACGCCCGGCCCCACCGGATCGGACCAGCTGATTTCCGCTGCCCCTCCGGCGGGGACCCGGGCGGGGCCTGCCCGCATCGGTCGCGCGTACCTCGACGTGGTTGCTCCGAGTACGTGGCGGGCCACCGCCAACCTCGTCATCGGGATGTTCGTGGGCATCGTCACCTTCACGGTGCTGGTCACGCTGCTGGCCACGACGCTGGGGCTGATCCTGGTGTTGCCGATGGCCGTGGTGACCGGCGCACTGCTGCTGGTCAGCTCGCGGGTGTTCGGTCGCTTCGAGCGCTTCCGCTACCGAACGCTGGTCGACCTGCCCATCGCCCGTCCGCACCGGCCCGTCACGGCCACCGGCTGGTGGCCTCGGCTCAAGTCGGTGGTGCTGTCGGGCGCCACCTGGAAGGAGATGGGCCACGGGCTGCTGCAGCTGCCCGTCGGGGTGGTGACATACGTCATCGCCGTCGTCGTGTGGAGCGTGCCGCTGACGCTGCTCACCCTTCCGGCAACGGTCTGGGCGCTACCGGGCGACGAGGTCTACGTGTGGCCGGACGTCACCTTGCGGGGATGGGCAGTCGCGGTGCCGGCGTTCGTCCTCGGCCTCGTGGTGGTGCCACTCGTGCCCTTCGCCATCCGCCTGGTGGCCATGCTGGACGGACAGCTGGCCGCCCTGCTGCTCGGTCCGGGCCGGACGCAGCAGCTGGACGAGCAGGTCGCCGCGCTCACCGACAGCCGTTCCCGCGTGGTCGACGCGGTGGAGGTCGAGCGCCAGCGCATAGAACGTGACCTCCACGACGGCGCCCAGCAGCGGCTGGTGGCGCTGGCGATGGATCTGGGCCGGGCCCGGGAGAAGTGGGACTCGGACCCGGCCGGCGCCCAGCGCCTGGTCGAGGACGCCCATCGGGAGGCCAAGCAGGCGCTCGTCGAGCTGCGCGACCTGGCCCGCGGGATCCATCCGGCGGTGCTCACCGATCGGGGCCTCGGACGCCGCGCTGTCGTCGGTGGCGGCCCGGTCTGCGGTCCCGGTGCACCTGACGGTCGACGTGCCTCACCGTCCCAGCCCCACGATCGAGGGCATCGCCTACTTCGTGGTCTGCGAGGCGCTCACCAACGTGGCCAAGCACGCCGATGCCACCCGCACCGCCGTCACCGTGGCCCGGAGGGGCGACCGGCTGCTCGTCGAGATCACCGACGACGGCCACGGCGGCGCCACCCTGTCGGGGAGCGGCCTGGCCGGTCTGCGCGACCGGGTCGAGGGCGTCGACGGCTGGATGCACGTGAGCAGCCCCGTCGGTGGGCCGACGACGATCCTGGCGGAGCTCCCGTGCGCATCGTGATCGCCGAGGACGCCGTGCTGTTGCGGGCCGGCCTGACCCGCCTGCTCGACGATGCCGGCGAGGAGGTCATCGCCGCGGTCGGCGATCCGGTGGCCCTGTTCGACGTGCTGGCCCGCCAGCAGCCCGACCTGGCCATCCTCGACGTGCGCATGCCGCCGACGTTCACCGACGAGGGCATCCGCGCCGCGGTGCGGATCCGGGCCGAGTACCCGCAGGTGGCCGTGCTCGTGCTCAGCCAGTACGTCGAGAAGGAGTACGCCACCGAGCTGCTGGCCGACCACACCGCCTCGGTCGGCTACCTGCTGAAGGACCGGGTGGCCGACGTGGCCGAGTTCATCGAGGCGGTGCGGCGGCGTCGGGTCCGGGGGCACGGCGCTCGACCCGGAGGTGGTGGCGCAGCTCCTGGCCCGCAGCCGGCGCCGCGACCCGCTCGAGACGCTCACCGATCGCGAGCGCGAGGTGCTGTCGCTGATGGCCGAGGGCCGCTCGAACGGAGCCATCGCGGCCGAGCTGGTGGTCAGCGACGGCGCGGTCGAGAAGCACGTCCGCAACATCTTCACCAAGCTCGACCTGCCCCCCGACGCCAGTGACCACCGCCGGGTGCTGGCCGTGCTGCGCTACCTGGAGTCCTGAGATGACCATGACCACGCCTCCGATCCCCTCGCCTTCCTGGCCCCCGACGTCCCCTCCGCCCCTGGGGTCGGCTCCTCCGACGCGCCTCGTCCTCTCCCGGCGACCCGGTGCCGACCCGCAGGGGTCCGCTCGGCATCCTGTTCTCCGTCCTGGCCGTCGGTGTCACCCTCGCCACGATGGCCTACGGCGTCGTCTCCCTCGTGAACGTGCTGGCAGTCCGCACGTATCGCACGACGACGTCGTTCCCGCTCACCGACACGCTCGTGCTGAAGGGTGGGAACAGCCGCATCACGCTCGTCGCCGACGCCACCGACGCGATCGTCGTCGAGGCCTCGGTGCGGCGGGGCATCATCGATCCCCCGGCGCTGGCCTCGGTGCGGGGCGACGAGCTCGTGCTCGACGGGAGCTGCGCCCAGGTGCTCACGTCGTTCTGCTCGGTGGAGCTGACGGTGCACGTCCCCGAGCACCTGAACCTGAGAGGTGGTGTCGACGACGGCTCGCTTCAGGCGTCCGGTCTCATCGGATCGGTGGACGTCAGCATCGGGGACGGGTGGGCTGACCTCACCGACTTCGACGCAGACACGGTCGACCTGTCGACGGCCGACGGGCAGCATCGGAGATCAGCCTGGTCGACGCGCCCCGGTCGATCCGCTTGCGCTCTGCCGACGGTTCCGTCTCTGGCTGCCTACCCAGTGGCGTCGCCGACCTACTCGGTGACGGCGAGCAGCGGCGACGGCTCGCGCCGTGGTCGAGGTTACCGACGACCCGAGGTCGAGTCGCCCGATGGCGCTGTCGACGGCTGACGGCCTGGTCTGGGTCCGATTCTGTGGCGTCGTTGCCGCCGACTGACCAGAGGGTCAGAGGCTGGTGCCGCCGAGCGGCCACCAGCCCGTCCAGCTGCTGGTGTCGGGCTGCTGCTGCCACGAATGCCAGATCTGACGGTCCTCGCCCTCGACGAACACCTCGAGCCGGCCGTCCTCGTTCTTGGCCGCGGCGGGTGAGCCGCGCCAGGCCCGTCCGGGGCTGAAGCCCGACCAGCCGCTCCACCTGCCGTTCCTGCTGAGCTGCCAGGCGTTCCACATCTGGCGGTCGCGGCCGAGCATGAAGAGCTCGAGCCGACCGCTCGGACCGCACACGCGGCCGGGTTGTTCTGTGGTGACCAGTTGCCGCCGAGCGACGCCCAGCCGCTCCAGCCGCCGTTGGGGGCCAGTTGCCACGAGTCGTACAGCGTGCCGTTGATGCCGGTGATGAACAGCTCGAGTCGCCCGTCCTGGTTGGCGACCGACCGCGGGTGCGCCGACCCACTGGCCGGGCAGCGGCCACCACGACGTCCAGGTCGATCCGGGCTGCGTCTGCCAGGTGTGCATCAGCGTGCCGTTGGCGGTGACGGCGAAGACCTCGAGCCGACCGTCAGCGTTGGTGGCCGCCGCGCAGCCGGCGAGCGGCGGGAACTTCTGGGTGCCGAGCGCGGTGAACCCGGACCACTGGCCGTTCGGCGCGAGTCTGCCACGAGTTGCGGAGGCGGCCGTCGGCGCCGACCACGAAGGCCTCCATGCGGCCGTCGAGGTTGCGGGCGACCGCGGGCGTGCCGGTGGCGCTGACGCTCCGACCGGCCCATCCCGACCAGCCACCGTTGGGGACGAGCTGCCAGCTCTGCTGCAGCGTCTTGTCGGCCCCGACCATGAAGATCTCGAGGCGGCCGTCGGCGTTGTTGCCGATGGCCGGGCCGAGGATGACGTTGGTCATGTCCTCGTTGGTGACGCACGGTGCGGTGTGCGTGGCGGTCTTGTTGTCGGTGGCGCTGGTCGAGGTGCAGGCCGGGTCGAACTGCCACGGCGGGGTGCAGCTGACCATGCGGCAGACGACCGGCCCGTAGCAGGCGATCTCCTGGTGGCACTGGCCGTAGCGGAACTGGTTGCAGCACGTGCGCCGGTTGTCGCAGGTGCCGGTCGGGCAGTAGCAGGAGCACGCCGTCGGGCAGGTGGCGTTGCAGTCGAGGTAGTAGCGGGCCTTGCCGCCGCAGAACGAGGAGTTGTCGGCCTTCCACCACCCCGCCAGGTAGCTGCCCGGCGGGCACGAGTTCTTGCCGTTGTTGATGGTGCAGCAGAACACCGACCAGCCATCGCCGCAGGCCGCGCCGTCTCCGCAGACCGAGGCGTAGGCGGTGCCCGGCTTGAGGATGAACCCGAACGGGTTGACGGCCAGCGCGGAGCCGCCGACGGCCACGCGGGTGAGGAAGCTGCGACGGGTGTGGCCCCGCTCGGCCGGCACCTGGCGGCCCGAGCGCGAGAGCCTGGAAACCAGTCGCTCGAGCGGTGACCGCTTGGCCCCGGCTGGGGCAGCTGCCGAGGCAGCTGCTCGTCGAGACCGTACGGAGCGGCGCCGTCGGGCCGATCGTGGTCGAGTCGATCGGTCCCGGGTCGACGACGTCGGTCGGCGTCTCGGCGCCGCGGCTGAGCACGCGGGGGAGCATGGTCACCTGGCCTCGATGGTGGTGGCGGACAGCACCTGGTTGCCGAGGGGCACCAGGGCGGGAGCGTTGTCGTGCGAGCCGAGGACGACGAACAGGCAGAAGGCCCGGTTCGCCTCGGTGAAGAAGCGCTGGAAGCCGGACTGACCGGCGATCACGTGCTGGAGGGCCCGAGGGCTGAACTGGGCGGCGCGCAGCTTCCGGGGCAGGCCCTCCGGGGCGAACAGCGCGGTGCCGACCGACTCGGGGCCGTACTCGAAGAGGCAGACGAAGAGGTGCTCGGGACCCATGAGGTCGACGGCCCCGCTGCCGAAGTCGGCGCGCTGCTCGGGCAGGGCGAAGTTGGCCAGGTGGGCGACCGGGTAGGTCCGCTCGCCGTGCGTGCCGAAGCCGGCGACGGCGGCCTGGTCGTCGAGGGTGGGGTCGACCCGCCGGGTGATGCGTCCTTCCCATCCCGCGGGGAGCGTGGTCGAGATGCCCTGGGCCGTGAGCTGCATCAGATCTGCTCCGGGTCGGCGTCGGGGTAGAGGCTCGGGTCGCCGGGGAGGATGCCGGCGGCCAGGAGCTGCTGGTCGATGTCGCGCTCGCGCTCGGCGTCGCTCTGGGGCTTCGCTCGGCGGGCCGCACCCGGCCCGGCCGTGAAGGTGAGGTCGCCGGTGGCCTGGGCCAGCAGGTTGGCGACCTGCTTCCATGTGGCGCCGGTGCCTTCGCCCCGAACCCGGCCGGTGGGGCCGTCGACGAACACGAAGTAGGGCGAGCCCGGCACCTCGTAGTCGGCCCACGCCGCGCTCGACATCACCAGTGGGAGGCCGGGCGGCGCGAGGCGGGCGATGGCTGAGGGGCTCTCCTCGGTGGCGTCCTTGACGACGATGACGAGGCGGGTGGCCTCGGGGAGCAGCAGCTGGTCGGGTTCGGCGAACGACTCCCAGAACCCGGCGCAGGTCAGGCAGGAGCTCGACAGGAACGCCAGCAGCGTCGGGTGCTCGGCGCCGACCACCCGCAGGGCGAGCGCGTCGTCGTCCACGCTGTTGCCACTCAGGTCGGCGCCGTCGCGGAACCCGGTGTCACCGGCCAGGGTCGGTAGTCCGGACTGCATCTTGAACTCCACCGGGGTACGTATCCCGGCCTTGTCGGCCGGGTCGCCGACGCCGGCCCCGAGCTCGTGCAGTTGCTTGAGGATGGCAGCGTGCGACCGCAGCAGCCCGACGACCAGGAGGGCGAGCAGGGCCACGACCACGGTCAGGATGGTGACGAGCACCGCCATCAGGCGTCGTTCCTCGAGCCCGAGGATGTGCCCGAAGACGTCGTCGGCGACACGGCCTGCAGCGCGGCCTGCAGATCCGGGATCACCTCGAGCATCACGTACCAGAGCCACCCGGCCAGCGCGGTGAGCGCCACGAACGGCAGCCCGGCGAGCGGTTGGTCGCCGAGCACCGCGGCGACGTCGCCGGTGGGCCAGACGATGGCCGCCGCGCAAGCGAGGGCGGCGACGGCGTTGAGCACGACGTGCAGCCGGGTCACCGGGGCCTCGGCCTGGCCGAAGCAGCCGCACGACGCGGTGGCGTCCGACCGGACCAGCAGCCGCCACGAGAACAGGGCGAACGCGGCGTAGACGATGGTCGAGCGCGGCTGCGGTGGCGGCCGTGCCCCAGACCAGGGCGGCGACGGCCGCCGCGACCTCGACCAGGCCGAGCAGACGGCCGCGGAGCTGGCCCCCGGCGCCCTGCGCCCCGGGGAGACCGGCGGCGTGCATGGCCTGGGCCGCGGCGTCGGGCCAGGCCACCTTCTGCACGCCCGAGAAGGCCAGGAGCCCCGCGAGAGCGAGGACAGGCCCGGCCAGCAGCGACATGGCCGAGAGTGTAGCGATGCTGCTCCACCCGCTCTGATCAGGCCCGATCAACCCCGAACCGGTGGCGATCGCGGTACGGGAACCGCGCCGCGACGGCTGTCGGTTCGGTCCGTGTGGCGATCTGAGGTCGGGTCCGGAGGTGGGGTCGGTCCGATCGATCGTTCGGGCGGGTCAGGGGTTGGCGCCGCGGCTCCTCATGGCGTGGTCGATGATCGCGGGGAGCGCCTCGTGGCGCTGGGCGACGGCCGCGGTGACCGCGACGGTGAAGGCGTCCCACGTGGGTCGGTCGGCCTCGACGGCGGCCTCGACCTGTCGGCGCCACGCACCGAGCATCGGGGTCTCGGCGATGGGTGGACCCGTGCCCGGCTCGACCACCGGCTCGGCCACCGTGACCGGTGTGGCCGGCCCGCCGCCGGCCGGCTCGGTGAAGAGCCGCAGCGAGACCGCAGCGCCGTCGCCGGCGACGAGCACCACGGCCGAGCCCTGCACCTCGACCGGCTCGATGGTGTCGACCACCCACCCACCGGTGTTGAGCACCCGGATCGGGTACGTCCACCCGGGGACGTCGGGGAAGATCCGCTCGAACGGCTTGTGGGTGTGGCCGAAGACGAAGGTGAGCTGCCGCCCGCCGGCCGGGGTGGCCCCGGACTCGTCGCGCTCGGGGTCCTCGTACTGCAGCTGTCGCAGGAGCGGCCCGCCGAGATAGGCGATGAGCCCGTTCCGGGCCCGATCGGAGAGCGGCTGGGTGATGTGGGCCCGCTCGAGCGGGCTCGCCTTGGCGATGGCGAACATGAGGATCCGGTGCAGCACGGTGCGGGTCACGGGCTTCGACCACGACGGGCCCCGCCGCTCCGCGATCGACGCGCTCAGGTTGCCGGCCAGCCAGTCGAGCGCCTCGGGGCTCTGCAGCATCGTGTAGAGCGCGCCGACGTCGGCGCCGACCACGCCCGACCGGCCGAGCGCCGACCAGAAGAAGTCGATCCACGCGAAGTTGTCGGACTCCCAGTCCCAGATCTCCGGGCCCGGCTCCTGCGCGGGGAAGAGGTCGTGCTGGAGCGTCGACATCAGTCGGTACAGCGGCTCGGTGAAGTGCCCGTGGTGAAAGATCACGGCCTGGTTGGTGTCCGTGGTCACGAACCCGAGGTTCGGGTAGATGACGGCGATCGACACGGTGTCGCGGCGGACCCGTCGCCGGACGATGGCGGTCAGCACCTCGGCCTCGATCGACGCGTCCGGGTCGAGCATCTTCGTCGTGTGCCACGGCTCGTCGAGAGCCTCGGTGGCCTGCATCTGCTTGATGTGGTGCGCGTACTGCCGCTCCCGGGCCGTCTCCCACAGGTGGTGGTCGTGGTTCCCCGGGATGTAGAGCACCCGGTCGTCGAAGAGGGGCTCACCGTCCACGGGGAAGGCCAGGTCGATGAACTGCTCGAACACGCTGAGCGCGGTGTTGTCGGTGGCCAAGGCGAACTCGAGGATGTCGCCGTTGAGCACGAGGGTCGGCCGGACGTCACCCGGGGCGAGCTGGTCGACCACGGTGCGGAGCCCGGCGAACAGCTGCGTCATGACGTCGCTGGCGTTGGCCTTGTCGACGGTCATCCCGTCGCGCTCGATGGCCGACAGCACGCTGTTCTGCGCTCCCAGGTGCAGATCGGACATGCACACGTACCGCAATCGCTCCGCGCTCACCCGCTCGCCTCCTCATCTCGCGGCCCTCCGCCCGGCCCGTCGCCCCAGTCGGATCCCGACCGGGTCAGCTCGACCTGGCCGCGCCGACCAGTTCAATGTCGCACACCGACGCAAGGGCTGACCGGACCTCGGCGCCGAGCGGCGAGCGAGCGTGACAACGGAAGAAGGGCCCGCCAGGGGGGGAGGCGGGCCCTTCTCCGTTTCGGCATGCGAGATGCCGTGTGGTTCCCGCCGAACGTGGCGGGGATGCGCAGCCGCCTGCGCAGGCCTCGCCGATGGGGTGGACCAGGTTCCGTACAATCTCGGGCGGACCCGCACCACCACGCTGGTGTGCAACTGTGTTTTGCAACTTGAGTTCGCGAACCTAGCCATTCGATCGACGCGCCGCAAGGACTTGACCGTGAGCACACGAATCAAGCGCGAGGAGCTCCGTGACCTCCTCCTGAGCGAAGGCGTGTCCCTGCTTCTCGACGAGGGTGTGCAGGTCGGGCTCGGGTCGGTGACGTTCCCCCGCGTGTTCGAACGGATCGAGGCCTCCACCGGACGACGGATCACCGCGGCGTCGGTCTACGAGCGTCTGTGGGCCAGTCAGGGCGACTTCCAGTGGGAGGTGCTGGCGGAGCTGGTGGAAGGAGCCAGCACGCTCGACGACCGGACCCGACGGCGGGTGCGCCGCATCCTCGCCGGGGCCGACCGGTCGTCCGAGTCGGGCCGGCTCGACTGCCTCAGCGAGCTCTGCCAGGTGGTGGTGCAGCAGCACGTCATCGAGGGCTCGAGTCGCCACCACTACCGGATCGTGCTGGCCGCCGTCGCCGCCGTGTCCGCTCCCGAGAGCGACGACCCGGCATCGGATGGCGTCGAGCGGGTTCGCGAGGCCCTGTGCGACTACGTCGAGCGCGAGACCGAGCTGCTGCTCGACCTCTACAACGAGATCGGCGGAGCGCTCGGGCTGCGCACCCGTGAGCCGATCGAGCTGCGGCAGTTCGCGCTGGCCGTCGGCGCGCTCGGCGAGGGTGTCGCCTTGCGGCTCAAGTACTTCCCCGAGTACGCCCAGCCCATCGCGGTACCGGCCTCGCTCGGCCGTGACGACGGCGAGATGTGGAGCCTGGTGGGCTTCGGTGTCGAGGCGCTCGTCAACGCCATGATCGAGGTCGACCCCGACTGGCCCGGGCCCAGTTGATCGTCGGCCGATCCGCGCCACCTGATCGGCCGTTCAGTCGGTGCGTGCTGCGGTGGTACGCCCCCTGGGACTTGAACCCAGAACCTGCGGATTAAGAGTCCGATGCTCTGCCAATTGAGCTAGAGGCGCCAGCTGAGGGAGCGAGCGTAGCGCACTGCTCCCCACCCTCCGATCGGCTTCCACCAGCAGTGAACGAGCGGGATAAGGTGGCCGGGCTGTCGGCACCACGACCGACCGCGCGGTTCGACCGGCCCGGCGCGATCACTCCCGATCGCCCGGTTCGACACCGAGCTCCGACACGAGATCTGACCAGTAGATCCGACCACATGGGGGAACGATGAAGACCAAGGCCGCGGTGCTCTACGGACCGCACACGGAGTACAAGGTCGAGGAGATCGAGCTCGACGCTCCCAAGGAGGGCGAGGTCCTCGTCAAGTTCGCCGCCAGCGGCATGTGCCACTCCGACGAGCACCTGGTCACCGGAGACATGGTCCTCGACAAGGAGATCACCGACATGATGGGGTGGCAGCAGTTCCCGATCATCGGCGGGCACGAGGGTGCGGGCGAGGTCGTCGAGGTCGGGCCCGGCGTCAACGGAGCTGGCCGTCGGCGACCACGTCGTCACCTCGTTCGTGCCGTCCTGCGGCGTGTGCCCGTCGTGCTCGACCGGCCACCAGAACCTCTGCGACCTCGGCGCCACCCTGCTCGTCGGGCCGCCAGCAGGACGGCACCTCCCGCCACCACGCCCAGGACGGCAGCGACATCGCCATCATGTGCTGCCTCGGCTCGTTCGCCGAGCACAGCGTGATGAACAAGGCGTCGGTCATCAAGATCGACCAGGACATCCCGCTCGACAAGGCCGCGCTCGTCGCCTGCGGCGTCACCACCGGGTGGGGCTCGGCCGTCTACGCGGCCGAGGTCAAGCCCGGCGAGACCGTCGTCGTCGTCGGCACCGGTGGCGTCGGCATGAACGCGGTGCAGGGCGCGGCCCTCGCCGGGGCCCGCTACGTCATCGCCGTCGACCCGGTGGAGTTCAAGCGGGAGCAGTCGACAGATCTTCGGCGCCACCCACGCGGTGGCCAGCATCGAGGAGGCCACCGCGCTGCTCGGCGAGCTGACCTGGGGCCGCAACGCCGACAAGGTCATCATCACCACCGGCGTGGCCGAGGGCTCCATGATCGCCCCGCATCATGGGCATGGTCGCCAAGGGCGGCCGCTGCGTCGTCACCGCGGTGGCCAACATCACCGCCACCGACGCCCAGCTCAGCCTGTTCGACCTGGCCATGCAGCAGAAGCAGCTGGTCGGCACCATCTTCGGCTCGGCCAACCCGCGCTACGACGTGCCCCGCCTGCTCGGGCTCTACCAGAGCGGCAAGCTCAAGCTCGACGAGCTCATCACCAACACGTACGGCCTCGCCGACATCAACCAGGGCTACCAGGACATGCGCGACGGCAAGAACATCCGTGGCGTCATCATCTACTGACCTGATCGTCGGCTGATAGGTCTCACGTCGGAGCCCGAGTGCAAGGTCGCCCTGAGGAACATCGGCCGGAGGAACATCGGCCTGAGGAACATCGGCCTGAGGATCGGCCGAACATCGGCCTGAGGAACAACGGGTGGAACGGCAGGTCCCATGAAGGTCGATCGTGCGCTGGTCGACCGCCTCGACTCCGAGGTGGTCGGCCGCCGACGCGAGCTCGAGCTGCTCGTCGCCGCGCTGGCGGCCGATCGGCACATGCTGCTCGAGGGGCCACCGGGCACCGGCAAGTCCACGCGTGCTGCGTTCGCTGGCCGACGCCACCGGCGCCGAGTTCGTGTTCGTCGAGGGCAACGCCGAGCTCACGCCCTCGCGGTTCGTGGGCACGTTCGACCCGGCCCAGGTGCTGGCCGACGGCTACTCGCCCGACGCCTTCGTCGACGGTCCGCTGATCACCGCTCTGCGCGACGGGCGCGCTCCTCTACGTGGAGGAGATCAACCGGGTGCCCGAGGAGACGCTGAACGTCCTCATCACCGTGATGTCCGAGGGCGAGCTGCACGTGCCGCGGCTCGGTCGGGTCGGCGCGGCCGAGGGGTTCCGGCTGGTGGCGGCCATGAACCCGTTCGACTCGGTCGGCACCGCCCGCATCTCGGCCGCCATCTACGACCGCATGTGCCGGGTCACCATGGGCTACCAGGACGCCGCCACCGAGACCCGCATCGTGCTGCGCGAGGTGCCGGGCGGCGATCCGGACTTCGTGGCCAGGGTCGTGCACGTGGTGCGGGCCACCCGGGTGCATCCAGGGGTGCGCATCGGCTCGTCGGTGCGGGGGGCCATCGACCTCGTGCTGCTGGCCGACCAGCTGCGCGCTGCTGCGCGACGTGTCGGCTGACGACTACGGCACCGGGCTCGACGCCGCCCTGGCCGCGCTCAGCGGCCGGCTGCGGGTCTACGAGGGTGGCGAGCACCACGGCGACGACATCGTGCGCGAGCTGTGGGCGGCCGAGTTCGGTCCGCCATCGGACGGCTCCGGGGGAGACCCGGGAAAAGGCTGACGCCCCTGGCCAAGGGGGCGTCCTCGCCGCCACCGGACCAGCCGCTCGAGGGCGAGGAGGCGCGTGAGCGGCTCGAGGAGGAGCAGCGCGGTTCGACGCCGCGGCGCCAGCTCGAGAACGCGCCGCACTTCGACGACGTCTCGCCCGCGGTCGGGGTGCTCGACGAGGACGCGTTCGACTCGGCTCTGGCTGACGACGCCGACGGTGCGCTGACGCTGCTGGGCGCGCTGGTCGGTGCCACGGACCAGCGCTTGGCCGAGGCGGCCCGGCGGCTGGCGGCCCGGGTGGTGCTCGACCTCACCCGTGCCGGGGGCGCCCCGTTCGACGGGCGTGGGGCGGATGGAGCTCCGGCCGGCCGATCGGGCCGACGGCGACATCGACCTCGACGCCAGCCTCGAGCCCCTCCAGCTGGCCCGGGCCGGCGGGACCGTCCCCCCGCTCGACGAGCTGCGGGTGTCGGCGTGGGGCAAGCCGTCGACCGCGGTCTGCCTGGTGATCGACCGGAGCGGCTCGATGAACGGCACCCGGCTGGCCACCGCCGCGCTCGGCCACGGCCGCGTGCGCGTGGCGGGCCGGAGGCGACCACTCGGTCATTGCGTTCTCCGACGAGGTGGTGGTGGTGAAGAGCCAGGACGTGGTTCGCCCGCCGGCCGAGGTGGCCGACGACGTCCTGCGGCTGCGCGGGATGGGGCCGACCGACCTGGCCTTCGCCCTGCGGGTGGCGCGCGACCAGCTGGCCCGGTCGCGGGCGCAGCGACGGGTGACGATCCTGCTGTCGGACTGCCGCCCGACCACAGGCTCGGATCCCGCGGTGGCCGCGGTGCGGCTCGATGAGCTGGTCGTGATCGCTCCAGCCGACGACAGTGACGACGCGGCCGAGTTCGCCCGGTCGTGCGGCGCCCGGTGGACCCCGCTCGCCGGCCCGTCCGACATCCCCGCCGCGTTCGCCCGCCTGCTCGACTGATGGGCGACCAGTCCGGCGCCCTGCTCGTGGCGGCCATCGCTGATCGGTCGAGGCGCGCGTCGGCCACCGTTTCGGTGGTTGGTTCGCCTCGATTCCCGTCGGCGGGGCGATCGGGGGGTGGAGGATGATCGACGACGCGGCTTCGATCCCGCCTCTGCCGGAGGAGACGCGGCTGGTGCTGGACGGGTCGGTCCGTCGGATCGACGACGGGCGGGTGCTGATCGGCGGGTCGCCGATGCGGTTGATGCGGCTGACCGAAGCAGGCTCGCGGCTGGTCGACCGCCTGGCCGCGGGTCAGGAGGTCGGCTCGGGAGCCGGTGCGCGTCGGTTGGCTCGTCGCCTGCTCGATCGGGGGATTGCCCACCCTCGGGTGCTGCCGTCGGGCCGTCACGCTGACGAGGTGACCGTGGTGATCCCGGTCTTCGACCGGACCGCCGGTCTCGAGCGGACCCTCGCCGCCGTCGCCGGCGGCCCGGTGCGGCCGGCCGCGGTCGTGGTGGTGGACGATCGTTCGTCCGGCGACGGGCCGGCGTCGGTCGAGCAGCTGGCAGTCGGGGCCGGGGCCCGGGTGGTGCTTCGGTCGACCCGGGGTGGACCGGGCGCGGCCCGCAACTCCGGGCTCGAGCTGGTCGACACCCCGCTGGTGGCCTTCGTCGATGCCGACGTCGAGCCGGACGGTGACTGGCTGTCCCAGCTGCTCCCGCACTTCGACGACCCGGCCGTCGTCGCCGTCGCTCCCCGTGTCCTCCCGACTGCTTCGTCGGGCGACTCGCCCGATCGGACGAGGTCGGAGCCGTCGGTCGATTCGCTGGGGGCGGGCACCACCGATTCGGTGGTCGGATCGCCCCGATACCCATCCGAGGGAGGGGGGCGCTGGTCGTTGGCGGAATCGCTCGATCGCTTCGAGCGGTCGCGATCGCCCCTCGACCTCGGGTCCGAACCGGCCCGGGTCGCGTCCCGGACACGGGTGGCCTACGTCCCGACCACGACGCTCCTGGCCCGGGTCGACGCGGTCCGAGAGGTGGGTGCGTTCGACGAGCAGATGGCCTTCGGTGAGGACGTCGATCTGATCTGGCGGCTCGTCGAGGCCGGCCACTCCGTTCGCTACGAGCCGGCGGCCACGGTCACCCACCCGATGCGCCCCGACCTGGCGAGCTGGCTGCGCCAGCGCTTCGACTACGGCAGCTCGGCGGCCCCGCTGGCGGCCCGGCACCCCGAGGCGCTGGCCCCCGTATCGGTCTCGGCCTGGAGCGCCGCCGCCTGGACGCTGGCCTCCACCGGCTTCCCTCTCACCGGTGCGGCGGTGGCGGCCGCCGCAGCGGTACAGCTGCCGCGCCGCCTGGCCAACCTCGACCATCCCTGGCAGGAGTCCCTTCGCCTGGCGGGCGGCGGCACCTGGGGGGCGTGGCGTCCGCTGTCGTCCGCCGTCACCCGGACCTGGTGGCCATTGGCCATGGCTGCCGCGGTCGTCTCCCGCCGAGCCCGCCGAGCGGTCGTGGCCGCGGCAATCGTCCCGCCCCTGGTCGACTGGTTCGTCAGCGATCGGGACGTCGACCCCGCCGCCTACGTCGCCCTCCGCCTGCTCGACGACCTCGCCTACGGCGCCGGCGTCTGGGCCGGCTGCCTGCGCGGGCACACCATCGTCCCGCTCGTCCCCGACCTCACCTCCTGGCCTGGCCGCCGCCCCGCCGTCGAGTAGCCCGGGTCGGCGCAACGCATCCCCAACGTGCGGAGAAAGGTCACACCCCTGTTTGGCGCAGGTTTCTCCGCAGGTTCGCCGACGGTGGGGCCGACCCGGACCTCGGAGCTCCGGAGCCTCGCAGTCGACCGTCGGGTGGTCCGACCTGCTCGTCGCGGATCAGCCGGAACCGAACGACGCCCCGGACGTCGTTGGGAGGAGAGACGAGGGGCCGGGTGTCGGTGATGTCACGATGGCAACGATGAGCGAGGCAGTGGGGGAGGCGGGGGGCGAGACGGCGCTCGACCGCGCACGCGCCACCTCTGACGTCGACAGCGGCGCGACCAGACCGACGGCCGATCGGGTCAACGGCTTCGAGCAGCTCTACGCCGAGGAGTACGAGCCGATGCTGCGGATCGCCTTCCTGCTCGTCGACTCGACGGATCTGGCCGAGGAGGTCGTGCACGATGCCTTCGCCAAGGTCTACGAGCGGTGGGACAAGGTCACCGGCCCCGGGGCCTACCTCCGCACCTGCGTGGTGAACCGGTGCCGCGACCTGCAGCGCCGCCGCCGAACCGAGCGCCGGACGGCGCTTCCGCCGGCCGAGCAATCCACGGAGCTGGGTGCCGACGAGCTGGCCGATGCGCTCGGCGCGCTGCCCATCAAGCGCCGGGCTGCGATCGTGCTGCGCTACTACGACGGCCTCAGCGAGGCCCGCATCGCCGAGGTGCTGGGCGTGAAGGCGGGCACCGTGAAGTCCCTGGTGAGCCGGGGCCTGGCCGAGTTGCGAGAGGTGATCGAGCCGTGACCACACCGACCCCCAGCGCCTTCGAGGATCAGGTCGCCGCCGCCCTGCGTGGCCGGGCCGATCTCGTCACCGCCGACGACGGCGCCCGCGCCGCCATCGATCGCCGCATCGCCCAGCGCACCCGCACCCGCCGAGCCCGCCGCATCGGCGCCGCCGCACTCACCGCCATCGCGCTGCTCGCCGGCGCACTCGCGCTGGCCGAACGCGGCCACGACGACGCCAGCGTCGTCACCGGGCCGGGCACGCCGCCGGTCGATCTGCCGCGCCTCGGCCTCCCGTCGCAGGGCGATGGACGCGAGAGCGCGGTCACGTCCTACATCCCTGGCCGCGAGGCGAGCATCGGGCTCTACCCGAAGCTCGTTGCGCCGCGGGACGGAACCGATGTGGCCGTCGCCAATCCTGCACTCGGCGCGCAGTTCAAGCTCACCGTCACGGAGGTGTCGCCGGCCGAGTACGTGCAGCGATTCGGATCGGACGTGATGGTCACGCCCTGCCAGGTCAACGACCATCCGGCCGAGTGCGTCAGCTCGGGCTCGCCAGATCCCTCCTCTCGCGGGCAGGTGGTCTGGACGCCGGGTCCGGGCGTCCTCGCCACTCTTTCGGTGCTTGGAGCAGTGCAGCCCGAGACGCCCGGAGCGGCTGGGGCCGCGCCGCCGCTGTCGCGTCCCAACTGGTCGAGGTGGAGGAAGCAGACTGGTGGACCAGGTCGGGCTCGCCGGACGCCCTCGTCGGGCTGGGCCTCGCCGCCACGGACGGTCACGCCGAGCTGGCTCTCTACGGACCATCCGAAGAGGGAGGGTCCTCGGCGCAGGTCTTCGATGCGGCGGGATGGGCGCCAGGCACGTTCGAGCTGATCACCTCGGCCAGCGCCAAGCCTTCGACCTCGCTCCCAACGCAGTTCGCGGGCGTCAAGCTCGAAGACCTCAGCGTCCGGGGTGTGCCAGGAATCGTGACCACCGCACCCGAGCATGCGCTTCAGCTCGCGCTGTCCCACCACACACGGTGGCTCATCTGGGTCGAGGGCGGCATGGAGTACCGGCTCGACTTCACCGACGCCGCGTCGACAGCCGACGCCGTGGAGTTCGCCGGTCGGCTCGCTCCGATGACCGACGAGCAGTGGCATGACCTGCTGTTCCCGGCCACCATCCGCCCCGACCTCGTTCCGATGCCCGATCTCGCCACAGTCGTCCCGTCGTCCACCGCGTCCACGACCGGCGGTTGACCGACCGCACACCCCCGAACTTGCGTAGGAATCTGCCGGTTTGGCGCGGGTTATCTTCGCAAGTTGGCCGAGGGTGGGGCTGACCCGACCAGCGTCAGCCGGCGCGGAGGCCGCGGAGGCCGGCCCAGGACAGGTCGGCGACGGCTTGGGCGAGCGCTTCGGGGGAGAACTCGAGGTCGGCGGCGAGCCAGTGGCGGCAGGTGGTCTCGGCGATGCCGACGATGCCGTAGGCGAGCAGCAGCTGCTGCTCACGGTTGATGCCGTCGACCACGATGAGCCCGGCGATGGCCTGGGCGAACTCCGTCTCGACCTTGCCGAGCTCGGCCAGGAACTCGGGGTCGCGGCGGGTGTCGCCGGCGAAGAGGACCTCGAAGCCGTGGCGCTCCCGGGCGACCCACAGGAAGTAGGCGAGGAAGCCGGCCTCGACCTGCTGGCGGGGACCCTCGGCATCGGCGATGGCCTTGCCCACGTCGGTGACCATGCGTCCGCCAACGGCCCGCAGCACCTCGAGGTAGAGCTCGCGCTTCGAGCCGAAGTGCTGGTAGAGCACCGGCTTGGTGACGCCGGCCTGCTCGGCCAGCTCGTTCATCGAGGTCAGGTGGAACCCCTGGCTGGCGAACGCCTCCAGCGCGACGTCGAGCAGCTGCTGGCGGCGCTCGGCGGCGGGGAGGCGGGGCGTGGCGGGGGTCGGTCCTCGGCTCATGGGTTACCGCAGGGTAACAAAGCTGACGGAGGTGTCAGGTCGCTGGCCCGACGCCCGATCACCGGCCGTGCTCGCGGTCGTCGCGATCGGCGGCTTTGACGGCATAGCCGAACACGATGGCCGGGGCCAGGAGCAGCGAACCGATCAGCAGGCAGATCTCGATGATCACGACAACCGGCGTCGTGAACCCGGCCGCGAACCCGATGCCGAAGGCCACCACCGCGATGGCGAACAGGCTGTAGCCGATCCGCTGGCCGAGCGACACGAGCCGGGCGATCCTGGCCCGCCGCTGCCGCACGGGGTCGACGGCCCGGGCGGCCGCCTTCGCCTCTTCACCCGGGAGTCCCCGCTGGTCGCCCGGGTCGCCACCGGGATCGCCATCCGGAGACCCCGAGGGAAGGTTCGTCACGGCAACCAGCCTGCCTCATCGAGCAGGGCGCGCAATCCGGCGGCCATCCGGTCGAGGGTGAACCACTCCCGGGCCACCCGTTCGTTCGTGTCGAGCATGGCATTGCGAGACGACAGATCGGGGTCGGCCAGCCACGCCCGGATCGGTTCGGGATCGGCTGCGTCGAACCAGTCGAACCCCAGGGCCTGCAGCTCGACCCCCACCGGGTACGGCCCGACCGCCACCGGGCGACGGGCGAACGCGGCCTCGATCGGCGGGTTGCCGAAGCCCTCCCAGATGCTCGGGAACGCGATGAGGTCGGGGGCGGCGTAGAGGTCGGGACCATGGGGGAGGGGCTGGCGGATCACCCGGCACCGCGCGGCCGACAGCACCCGCTCGAGCTCGGGCCCGTAGCCCTCCTCGGCCGGGCCGAGCAGCCAGTACGTGGCGTCGAGCTGCTCGCACAGGCGCACCGCCGCCGGCACGTCCTTGCGGGCGATGGCGCGCACCGGGTGGGCCACGAGCAGCTCGTCGTCGGCCACGCCGAGCCGGGCCCGGGTGCCGTCCCGGTCGCCGAGGTGGCCGGTGCCCATGTCCGGCCCGCGGCGAAGCCGTTGTAGATCGTGGTGGCGACGAGGCCCCGTTCGGCGAACTCTCGCTCGGTGAGGCGGTTGATGGTGACGTGGCGCCAGGCCGGGTCGTCGGGCGGCAGCTCGGTCACGTGGGCGAACCGCTCGCGCTGCCAGGGCGGGTCGTGGTGGTGGAGGATCGCCGGGCGACCGGCCAGCACCTTCGCCGTGGCCCGCGCGGCCGGTAGGTTCAGCGGGATCGTGCACAGGTTCTCGACGACCACCAGGTCCGCATCGGCCAGCGCCGCGTCCAGTTCTTGTGTCAGTCGACCTGTCAGATCATTGGTGGCCGGGTCGTCGTCGGCGCCGATGGCCAGGCCGGGCACGACCCGGTCGACCGGCCCCTCGCCGGCGACCGTGACGACGTCGAAGCCGAACGAGTCGAGCGCGTCGGCCCAGGACGGGCCACGATCGAGACGCCGTCGGTGAGGCCGAGGCGGAAGGAGACGAGGGCGCAGGTGGGCATGGTCAGAGAGGGGGCGAGGGGACGACGGCGGGCTCGGGATGAGCGGCGACACGCTATCGGCCGTCGAGGCCCACGCTCTCCTCGAGCGGCACTGGCGCCCGCCCGGCTTCTGCGTGCCCAACGCCACGACCTACCCGTGGCAGTGGCTGTGGGACTCGTGCTTCCACGCCGTCGTGCTGGGCGCAGCTCGGCGAGGGCGACCGGGCCGTCGCCGAGCTGGGCAACGTGCTGGCCCACCAGGCCGCCGACGGCTTCGTGCCGCACCTGACCTACTGGGACGGTTCGAGCGTGCACGCCGACTTCTGGGGTCGGCAGGGCACGTCGTCGATCACCCAGCCGCCGATGTACGGCCACGCCGTCGCCGAGCTCGTCCGCCGGGGGGTCGCCGTTCCCGACGCCACCGTGGCCCGGGCCCGCAGGGGACTCGGGTTCCTGCTGGCCCGCACGGGCACCGGGGTCGAAGCGGCGACCGGGCGCCGATCATCGTGCACCCCTGGGAGTCGGGCTGCGACGACAGCCCCCGGTGGGACGCCTGGTGTCCCGACGGCTGGACGTTCGACCACTGGAAGGAGCACAAGGGCGGCCGCCCTTGTGCTCCTTCCAGTGGTCGAACGTCCAGCCGTCGGGACACCAGGCATCCCATCGGGGGCTGTCGTCGCAGCCCGACTCCCAGGGGTGCACGATGATCGGCGCCCGGTCGCCTCTTCGACCCCGCCCGTGCCCGTGCGGGCCAGCAGGAAGCCCAGTCCCCTGCGGGCCCGGGCCACGGTGGCGTCGGGAACGGCAACCCCCCGGCGGACGAGCTCGGCGACGGCATGGCCGTACATCGGCGGCTGGGTGATCGACGACGTGCCCTGCCGACCCCAGAAGTCGGCGTGCACGTCGGACCGTCCCAGTAGGTCAGGTGCGGCACGAAGCCGTCGGCGGCCTGGTGGGCCAGCACGTTGCCCAGCTCGGCGACGGCCCGGCCGCCCTCGCCGAGATGCGCCCAGCACACGGCGTGGAAGCACGAGTCCCACAGCCACTGCCAGGGATAGGTCGTGGCGTTGGGCACGCAGAAGCCGGGCGGGCGCCAGTGCCGCTCGAGGAGAGCGTGGGCCTCGACGGCCGATAGCGTGTCGCCGCTCATCCCGAGCCCGCCGTCGTCCCCTCGCCCACCTCTCTGACCATGCCCACCTGCGCCCTCGTCTCCTTCCGCCTCGGCCTCACCGACGGCGTGTCGATCGTGGCCTCGTCGTGGGCGGACGCGCTCGACGTCGTTCGGCTTCGACGTCGTCACCGTCGCCGGCGAGGGGCCGGTCGACCGGGTCGTGCCCGGCCTGGCCATCGACGCCGACGACGACCCGGCCACCAAGATCTGACAGGTCGACTGACACAAGAACTGGACGCGGCGCTGGCCGATGCGGACCTGGTGGTCGTCGAGAACCTGTGCACGATCCCCCTGAACCTACCGGCCTCGCGGGCCGCGGCGAAGGTGCTGGCCGGTCGGCCGGCGATCCTCCACCACCACGACCCGCCGTGGCAGCGCGAGCGGTTCGCCCACGTCACCGAGCTGCCGCCCGACGACCCGGCCTGGCGCCACGTCACCATCAACCGGCTCACCGAGCGAGAGATCGCCGAGCGGGGCCTGGTCGCCACCACGATCTACAACGGCTTCGCCGCGGGCGGACATGGGCACCGGCCACCCGGCGACCGGGACGGCACCCGGGCCCGGCTCGGCGTGACCGACGGCGAGCTGCTCGTGGCCCACCCGGTGCGCGCCATCGCCCGCAAGGACGTGCCGGCGGCGGTGCGCCTGTGCGAGCAGCTCGGCGCCACGTACTGGCTGCTCGGCCCGGCCGAGGAGGGCTACGGGCCCGAGCTCGAGCGGGTGCTGTCGGCCGCGCGGTGCCGGGTGATCCGCCAGCCCCTCCCCCACGGTCCGACCTCTACGCCGCCCCCGACCTCATCGCGTTCCCGAGCACCTGGGAGGGCTTCGGCAACCCGCCGATCGAGGCCGCGTTCGCCCGTCGCCCGGTGGCGGTCGGGCCGTACCCGGTGGGGGTCGAGCTGCGGGCCCTGGGGTTCGACTGGTTCGACGCAGCCGATCCCGAACCGATCCGGGCGTGGCTGGCCGACCCCGATCTGTCGTCTCGCAATGCCATGCTCGACACGAACGAACGGGTGGCCCGGGAGTGGTTCACCCTCGACCGGATGGCCGCCGGATTGCGCGCCCTGCTCGATGAGGCAGGCTGGTTGCCGTGACGAACCTTCCCTCGGGGTCTCCGGATGGCGATCCCGGTGGCGACCCGGGCGACCAGCGGGGACTCCCGGGTGAAGAGGCGAAGGCGGCCGCCCGGGCCGCCGATCCCGTGCGGCAGCGGCGGGCCCGGATCGCCCGGCTCGTGTCGCTCGGCCAGCGGATCGGCTACAGCCTGTTCGCCATCGCCGTGGTGGCCTTCGGCATCGGGTTCGCGGCCGGGTTCACGACGCCGGTAGTCGTGATCATCGAGATCTGCCTGCTGATCGGTTCGCTGGTCCTGGCCCCGGCCATCGTGTTCGGCTATGCCGTCAAGGCCGCCGACCGCGACGACCGCGAGCACGGCCGGTGATCGGGCGTCGGGCCAGCGACCTGACACCTCCGTCAGCTTTGTTACCCTGCGGTAACCCATGAGCCGAGGACCGACCCCCGCCACGCCCCGCCTCCCGGCCGCCGAGCGCCGCCAGCAGCTGCTCGACGTCGCGCTGGAGGCCTTCGCCAGCCAGGGCTTCCACCTGACCTCGATGAACGAGCTGGCCGAGCAGGCCGGGGTCACCAAGCCGGTGCTCTACCAGCACTTCGGCTCGAAGCGGGAGCTCTACCTCGAGGTGCTGCGGGCCGTCGGCGGACGCATGGTCACCGACGTGGGCAAGGCCATCGCCGACGCCGAGGGTCCCCGCCAGCAGGTCGAGGCCGGCTTCCTCGCCTACTTCCTGTGGGTCGCCCGGGAGCGCCACGGCTTCGAGGTGCTCTTCGCCGGCGACACCCGCCGCGACCCCGAGTTCCTGGCCGAGCTGGGCAAGGTCGAGACCGAGTTCGCCCAGGCCATCGCCGGGCTCATCGTCGTCGACGGCATCAACCGTGAGCAGCAGCTGCTGCTCGCCTACGGCATCGTCGGCATCGCCGAGACCACGTGCCGCCACTGGCTCGCCGCCGACCTCGACCTGCCCCCCGAGCGCTCGCCCAGGCCGTCTCCGACCTCGCCTGGGCCGGCCTCCGCGGCCTCCGCCCCGGCTGACGCTGGTCGGGTCAGCCCCACCCTCGGCCAACGTTGCGAAGATAACCTGCGCTCGAACCGGCAGATTCCGACGCAGATTCGGGGGTGCTGCGGTCGGTCGAACCGCCGGTCGTGGACGCGGTGCGACGGCGGGCCGGCTGTGGCGAGATCTGGCATCGGAACGAGGTCGGGGCGGATGGTCGCCGGGAACAGCAGGTCATGCCACTGTCGTCGGTCAGCAGGACAGCCGACCGGCGAACTACCGCGTCGGTGGTCGTCGCGTCGTCGGTGAAGTCGAGCCGGTACTCCATGCCGTCCTCGACCCAGATGAGCCACCGGGTGTGGAGGGAAGCGCGAGCTGAAGCGCATGCCGGGTGCGGTGGTCACGATCCTGGCTGCCCCGGACCTTGACGTCGTCGAGCTTGACCCCCGCGAACTGCGTGGGGAGCGAGGTCGGGGGCTTGGCGCTGGCCGAGGTGCAGCTCGAAGGTGCCTGGTGCCCAGCCCGGGGCGTCGAACACCTGCGCCGAGGACCCTCCCTCTCGGATGGTCCGTAGAGAGCCAGCTCGGCGTGACCGTCCGTGTCGGCGAGGCCCAGCCCGACGAGGGCGTCCGGCGAGCCCGACCTGGTCCACCAGTCTGCTTCCTCCACCTCGACCAGTTGGGACGCGACAGCGGCGGCGCGGCGCCGGCCGTCCGGGCGTCTCGGGCTGCACTGCTCAGCACCGAAAGAGTGGCGAGGACGCCCGGACCCGGCGTCCAGACCACCTGCCCGCGAGGAGGGTCTGGCGAGCCCGAGCTGACGCACTCGGCCGGATGGTCGTTGACCTGGCAGGGCGTGACCGTCACGTCCGATCCGAATCGCTGCACGTACTCGGCCGGCGACACCTCCGTGACGCTGAGCTCGAACTCCGCGCCGAGTGCGGGATTGGCGACGGCCACATCGGCGCCGTCCCGCGGCGCAACGAGCTTCGGGTAGAGCCCGATGCTCGCCTCGCGGCCAGGGATGTAGGACGTGACCGCGCTCTCGCGTCCATCGCCCTGCCGGGAGGCCGAGGCGGGGGAGGTCGACCGGCGGGGTGCCGGGGCCGGTGACGACGCTGGCGTCGTCGTGGCCGCGCTGGGCGAGCGCGACGGCGCCGGCGAGCAGCACGATGGCCACGAGGGCGGCGGCGCCGACCCGGCGGACGCGGCGGGTGCGGGCGCGCTGGCCGATGCGGCGGTCGATGGCGGCGCGGGCGCCGGCGTCGGCGGTGACGGGATCGGCCCGGCGCGTGCAGGGCGGCGGCGAGCTGGTCCTCGAAGGCGGTGGGGGTCGGGTGCGCTCATGGTTCGATCACCTCTCGCAGGTCGGCCAGACCTCGGCTCAGCAGGGACTTCACGGTGCCCGGCTTCACGCCGAGCACCTCGGCGATGCGGGCCTCGCTCAGGCCGTCGTAGTAGCGCAGCACGATGGCGGCCCGGCGCTTGATCGGCAGCGCGGCGAGGGCGTCGGCCAGCTCGTCGGCGCCGAGCTCGGTGTCTGCTCGGCCGGCGGCAGCGGCGTGCGGCGCTCGGTGCGGCGGCGCCGCTGCAGGTCGCGGCAGCGGTTCACCACGCAGGTCCGCAGGTAGCCGCCGGGGTTGGTCAGCTTGTCCCACCGCTCGTAGACCTTGGCGAAGGCGTCGTGCACGACCTCCTCGGCCAGGTCGGTCGAGTCGACGAGGAGGAAGGCGATCCGCAGCATCGGCTCGTACTCCTCGCCGTAGAGCGCCTCGAAGCCGTGGGCCCGGTCGGCCGTCGGTCTGGTCGCGCCGCTGTCGACGTCAGAGGTGGCGCGCCGCGCGGGTCGAGCGCCGTTCGGCCCTCGGCATCCCCCGCCTCGCTCATCGTCGCCATCGTGACATCACCGGCACCGCCCCCCGCGTCCACCCCCGACGACGTCGAGGCGCGTTCGGTTCCCGCCGAGTCCGTCGCGTGGTCGGTGGGTCCGGGCTACGTCGACGGCGGGGCGGCGGCCGGGCCAGGACGTGAGGTCGGGCACGAGGGGCACGGCGGTGCGGTGACGGAGGCAGCCGGCCCAGACGCCGGCGCCGTAGGCGAGGTCGTCGAGCAGGCGGAGGGCGACGTAGGCGGCCGGGTCGACGTCGCGATCGCCGGCCAACCAGTCGACGAGCGGCGGCACGAGGGCGGCGGCCACCACGGCCCGGCGGGCTCGGCGGGAGACACAGCGGCGCCGAGGGCCACCGGCCACCAGGTGCGGGTGACGGCCGACGACAGCGGGCGCCACGCCCCCCAGGTGCCGCCGCCGGCCAGGCGGAGGGACTCCTGCCACGGGTGGGCGAGGCGGCCGAGGCGGCGGGGCAGCTGCACGGCGGCGGCCGCGGCCACCGCCGCGCCGGTGATCGGGAAGCCGGTGGCGGCGAGCGTCCAGGCGGCCGCGCTCCAGGCCGAGACCGAGACCGGCGCCAGCGCCTCGGGGTGGCGAGCCGACAGCGGCGCCGCCGAGCAGCCGTAGTCGAAGCGCTGGCGCAGCCAGCTCGACAGATCGGGGCGCACCGGGTGGGTGACCGTGGCGGCCGGCTCGTAGCGAACGGTGTGGCCGGCCTCGACCAGGCGCCACACCAGGTCGACGTCCTCACCGAAGGCGATCCGCTCGTCGAACGCACCGACCTCGCGGACCGCGTCGACCCGGGCGACGAGCGTGGTGGTCGGGACGTAGGCCACCCGCGTCCGGGGCGCGACCCGGGCCGGTTCGGGCCCAGGTCGAGCGGCGACCGGGTCCGCTCGAAGCGGTCGAGCGCACCGCCAGCGACCAGCGCCCCCCTCCCTCGGATCGGTATCGGGGCGATCCGACCACCGAATCGGTGGTGCCCGCCCCGGCGAATCGGACCGACGGCTCCGACCTCGTCCGATCGGGCGAGTCGCCCGACCGAAGCAGTCGGAAGGCACGGGGCGCGACGGCGGCCACCGCCGGGTCGTCGAGGTGCGGCAGCAGCTGAGCGAGCCAGTCCGGCGCGGGCTCGACGTCGGCGTCGACGAACGCCACGAATGGCGTGTCGACCAGCTCGAGCCCGGAGTTGCGGGCGGCGCCCGGCCCGCCCCGGGTCGGGCGCGGACGAACCGGGCGCCGGCCCCGACGCCAGCTGCTCGGCCGCGGCGGCCCGTCGCTCGACGAGCCGTCGTCGACGACGACGATCGCGGCCGGCCGCACCGGCCGCCGGCGACGGCGGCGAGCGTCCGCTCGAGACCGGCGGTCCGGTCGAACACCGGGATCACCACCGTCACCTCGCCGGCGCGACGGCCCGACGGCACCACCCGGGGGTGGGCCATCCCCCGATCGAGCAGCCGACGGGTCAGGCGACGCGCCCGGCTCCGAGCCGACCTCCTGGCCCGCTGCCAGGCCGGTCGACCAGCCGGGAGCCGGCCTCGGTCAGCCGCAGCAGCCGCATCGGCGACCCACCGATCAGCACCCGCCCCTCGTCGATCCGCCGCACCGACCCGTCCAGCACCAGCCGCGTCCCCTCCGGCAGCGGCGGCGATCGACGCCGCGTCGTCGATCATCCTCCACCTCGATCGCCCCCCGACGGGGTCGAGGCGAACCAACCACCGAAACGGTGGCCGACGCGCGCGCTTCGACCGACAGCGATGGCCCCACGAGCAGGGCGCCGGACTGGTCGCGCATCAGTCGAGCAGGCGGGCGAAGGCGGCGGGGATGTCGGAGGGGCCGGCGAGGGGGGTCCAGCGGGCGCCGCACGGAGCGGGCGAACTCGGCCGCGTCGTCGCTGTCGTCGGCCGGGGCGACCACGACGAGCTCGTCGAGCCGCACCGCGGCCAGCGCCGGATCCGAGCCGGTGGTCGGGCGGCAGTCCGACAGCAGGATCGTCACCCGCCGCTGCGCCCGCGAGCGGGCCAGCTGGTCGCGGGCCACCCGCAGGGCGAAGGCCAGGTCGGTCGGGCCCATCCCCCGCAGCCGCAGCACGTCGTCGGCCACCTCGGCCGGCGGGCGCACCACGTCCTGGCTCTTCACGACCACCACGTCGTCGGAGAACGCGACGACCGAGTGGTCGGCGCCGGCCCGCCAGGCGCACGCCGCCGTGGCCAGCGCGGCGGTGGCCAGCCGGGTGCCGCTCATCGAGCCGCTCCGGTCGATCACCAGGCAGACCGCGGTCGACGGCTTGCCCCACGCCGACACCCGCAGCTCGTCGAGCGGCGGGATGGTCCCGCCGGCCCGGGCCAGCTGCAGCGGCTCGAGGCTGGCGTCGAGGTCGAGGTCGCCGTCGGCGCGGTCGGCCGGGCGGAGCTCCATCCGCCCGACGCCCGTCGACGGGCGCCCCCGCACGGGTGAGGTCGAGCACCACCCGCGCCGCCAGCCGCCGGGCCGCCTCGGCCAGCTTCTGGTCGGTGGCCCCGACCAGGCCGCCAGCAGCTCGAGCGCGCCGTCGGCGTCGTCGGCCAGCGCCGAGTCGAACGCGTCCTCGTCGAGCACGCCGACCGCGGGCGAGACGTCGTCGAAGTGCGGCGCGTTCTCGAGCTGGCGCCGCGGCGTCGAACCGCGCTGCTCCTCGTCGAGCCGCTCGCGGGCCTCGTCGCCCTCGAGCGGCTGGTCCGGTGGCGGCGGGGACGCCCCTGGCCAGGGGCGTCAGCCTTTTCCCGGGTCTCCCCCGGAGCCGTCCGATGGCGGACCGAACTCGGCCGCCCACAGCTCGCGCACGATGTCGTCGCCGTGGCGCTCGCCGCCCTCGTAGACCCGCAGCCGGCCGCTGAGCGCGGCCAGCGCGGCGTCGAGCCCGGTGCCGTAGTCGTCGGCCGACGCGTCGCGCAGCGCGCGCGAGCTGGTCGGCCAGCAGCACGAGGTCGATGGCGCCCCGCACCGACGAGCCGATGCGCACCTCGGGATGCTCCCGGGTGGCCCGCACCACGTTCACCACCCTGGCCACGAAGTCCGGGTCGGCGCCCGGCAGCCTCGCGCAGCGACGATGCGGGTCTCGGTGTCGGCGTCCTGGTAGCCCATCGTGACCCGGCACATGCGGTCGTAGATGGCGGACGAGATGCGGGCCGTGCCGACGGCGTCGAACGGGTTCATGGCCGCCACCAGGCGGAACCCGTCGGCGGCGCCGACCCGGCCGAGCCGCGGCACGTGCAGCTCGCCCTCGGACATCACCGTGATGAGGACGTTGAGCGTCTCCTCGGGGACCCGGTTGATCTCCTCGACGTAGAGCAGCGCGCCGTCGCGCAGCGCCGGCATCAGCGGGCCGTCGACGAAGGCGTCGGGCGAGTAGCCGTCGGCCAGCACCTGGGCCGGGTCGAAGTGGCCGATGAGCCGCGACGGCGTCAGCTCGGCGTTGCCCTCGACGAAGACGAACTCGGCGCCGCTGGCGTCGGCCAGCGAGCGCAGCACCGTGGACTTGCCCGTGCCCGGCGGCCCCTCGAGCAGCACGTGCCGATCGGCGGCCAGCGCGGCCACGAGCAGCTCGAGCTCGCGCCGGCGGCCGACGACCACGGAGTCGAGGTGGTCGACCAGCGCACGATCGACCTTCATGGGACCTGCCGTCCAGCCGTGTGCGCGGGCCGATGTCGACGACGTCCAGGCCGACGTCCTCGGGCGAGGAACCGGCGATGGTCGGCGATGCACTCGGAGCTCCGACGGTGACCGATCAGCGACGATCAGTCGTAGACGAGGACGCCGCGGAGGTTCTTGCCGTCGCGCATGTCCTGGTAGCCCTGGTTGATGTCGTCGAGCGGGTAGGTGTTGGTGATCAGCTCGTCGAGCTTGAGCTTGCCGCTCTGGTAGAGGCCGAGCAGGCGGGGCACGTCGTAGCGCGGGTTGGCCGAGCCGAAGATCGAGCCGACCAGCTGCTTCTGCTGCATGGCGAGGTCGAACAGGTTGAGCTGCACGTCGTTGGCGTCCATGTTGGCCACCGACGGTGAGACGCAGCGGCCGCCCTTGGCGACCATGCCCATGATGCGGGGCGACATCGGCGCCCTCGCCGACGCCGGTGGTGACGATGACCTTGTCGGCGTTGCGGCCCCAGGTGAGCTCGCCGAGCAGCGCGGTGGCCTCCTCGACGCTGGCCGCCGCTGTGGGTGGCGCCGAAGATCTGCGACTGCTCACGCTTGAACTCGACCGGGTCGACGGCGATGACGTAGCGGGCACCGGCCAGGGCCGCGCCCTGCACGGCGTTCATGCCGACGCCGCCGGTGCCGACGACGACGACGGTCTCGCCGGGCTGCACCTCGGCGGCGTAGACGGCCGAGCCCCAGCCGGTGGTGACGCCGCAGGCCGACGAGCGCGGCCTTGTCGAGCGGGATGTCCGGGTCGATCTTGATGACCGACGCCTGGTTCAGCACGCTGTGCTCGGCGAAGGTGCCGAGGCAGCACATGATGGCGAGGTCGTTGCCGTCGTTGGCGTGGTGGCGGGAGGTGCCGTCGTGCTGCGGCCCGGCGAGCAGCATGGCGCCGAGGTCGCAGAGGTTCTGGTGGCCGGTCGCGCACGACGGGCAGTTGCCGCACGACGGGACGAACGAGGTGACGACGTGGTCGCCGACGGCGAGCGTCCTTGACGCCGGGGCCGACCTCGACGACCTCGCCGGCGCCCTCGTGCCCGCCGATGATCGGGAACTGCTGCCAGCCCATCATCTCGGTGATCTCCTCGTCGAGGACCATGTCGCCGGTGACAGGTGCTCGTCGGAGTGGCACATGCCGCTGCGCCTCGAACTTGACGAGGACCTCGCCCTCCTTGGGCGCGTCGAGCTCGATCTCCTCGACCATGTAGTCCGTGTGCGGTCCCACAGGATCGCGGCCTTGGTCTTCATCGTTCCCCCTGATGGTCGGATCAGTGATCAGATCTCGTGTCGGAGCTCGGCGTCGAACCGGGCGTCGGAGTGATCGGCCGGGCTGGTCGAATCGGGCGTCGGTCGTGGCGCCGACGGCCCGGTCACCTTATCCCGCTCGATCCAGCTGGTGCAAGCCGAGCGGACGGTGGGGAGCGGTGCGCTACGCTCGCTCCCTCACCAGGCGCCTCTAGCTCAATTGGCAGAGCATCGGACTCTTAATCCGCAGGTTCTGGGTTCAAGTCCCAGGGGGCGTACCACCGCACCACGCACCGACGATCGGGCCGATCAGGGGGCGGATCGGCCGACGATCAGGTGGGGCCGGGCCAGTCGGGGTCGACCTCGATCATGGCGGTGACGAGGGCCTCCACGCCGAAGCCGACGAGGCTCCACATCTCCCCGTCGCCCCGGCCGAGCGACGCCGGCACCGCGATGGGCTGGGCGTACTCGGGGAAGTACTTCAGGCGCAGGGCCACGCCCTCGCCGAGGGCGCCGACCGCCAGCGCGAACTGCCGCAGCTCGATCGGCTCACGGGTCCGCAGCCCGAGCGCCCCGCCGATCTCGTTGTAGAGGTCGAGCAGCAGCTCGGTCTCCCGCTCGACGTAGTCGCGCAGGGCCTAGCGAACCCGCTCGACGCCCTTCGACACCGGGTCGTCGTCGCTCTCGGGGGCCGAGACGGCGGCGACGGCCGCCAGCACGATCCGGTAGTGGTGGCGGCTCGACCCCTCGATGACGTGCTGCTGCACGACGACCTGGCAGAGCTCGCTGAGGCAGTCGAGGCGGCCCGCCTCGGTCGAGCGGTCGGCGGCTGCGAGGATGCGGCTGACCCGCCGTCGGGTGCGGTCGTCGAGCGTGCTCGCTCCCTCGACCAGCACCGCGAGCACCTCCCACTGGAAGTCGCTCTGGCTGGCCCACAGCCGCTCGTAGACGGAGGCAGCGGTGATGCGACGGCCGGTCGACGCCTCGACCCGCTCGAACACGCGGGGGAAGGTCACCGCGCCGAGCCCGACCTGCACCCCCTCGTCGAGCAGCAGGGCCACTCCCTCGTCGAGGAGGAGGTCACGCAGCTCCTCGCGCTTGATACGTCTGCTCACGGACAAATCCTTGCGGTGGGATCGTCGACTGGCTAGGTTTGCGAACTCAAGTTGCAAAACAGAGTTGCACACCAGCTGGTGGTGACGGGATCGCCCGAGAGTGTACGGACCCTGACCCACCCCACCGGCGAGGACCGCGCAGGCGGCTGCGCACCCCCGCCACGTTCGGCGGGAACCACACGGCATCACACATGCCGAGACGGAGAAGGGCCCGCCTCCCCCCGGGCGGGCCCCTCTTCCGTCGTCACTCTGACCGACGCGGCGATCGTCGTGCGGTCACCCCTCGTCGCGGTGTGCCACATTTACCGGGTCGCAGGCGACGACGCTCGATCAGACCGGCCGAGGGCTCGGCCGACGGGCGAGGGAGGAGGCGAGCGGTGGGCGCTGAGGGATTGCGGTACGTGTGCATGTCCGATCTGCACCTCGGCGCGCAGAACAGCGTGCTGTCGGCCATCGAGCCCGACGGCATGACGGTCGACAAGGCCACCACCAGCGAGGTCATGACCCGGCTGTTCGCCGGGCTCCGCGCCCTGGTCGACCAGCTCGCTCCGGGCGACGCCCGACCGACGCTCGTGCTCAACGGCGACATCCTCGAGTTCGCCCTGGCCACCGACAACACCGCGCTCAGCGTGTTCGAGCAGTTCATCGACCTGGCCTTCCCCGCCGACGGCGACCCCCTCTTCGACGACCGGGTCCTCTACCTCCCCGGCAACCACGACCACCACCTCTGGGAGACGGCGCGGGAGCGGCAGTACGCCCACCACATCAAGCACTCGCCCGGCGACCTCCCGCTCGACGAGCCGTGGCACACCACGAAGATGCTCGACCCCGACGCGTCGATCGAGGCCGAGGTGCTGACCGCCATCGTCCGCCGGCGGGCCCGCCGCGACACGGTGTCGATCGCGGTGATCTACCCCAACCTCGGGTTCGTCGAGCCGGAGAGCAACCAGGCCGTCATCTTCCACCACGGGCACTTCACCGAGCCGCTCTACCGGTTGATGTCGACGCTCCAGCACGACCTGTTCCCGGCCCAGGAACCGGGACCCGACATCTGGGACTGGGAGTCGGACAACTTCGCCTGGATCGACTTCTTCTGGTCGGCGCTCGGTCGCTCCGGCGTGGTCGGCGCCGACGTGGGCGCGCTGTACACGATGCTGCAGAGCCCGAAGGCGCTCGACTGGCTGGCCGGGAACCTGAGCACCTCGATCGCGGCCCGGCGAGGACCGACCTGGACGCAACCGGTCACCCGCGGCGTGGTGCGCCGGATCCTCATGACCGCCATCGCAAGGCTGCCCCGCTGGAACGGGCCCACGTGACCGCGCCGCTGTCGGATCGGGCCGAGGAGGGGCTGGTGGCGTACCTCGGCGGACCGTTGCTGCGTCAGCTCCAGGCCGAGGACCCCGAGCGCGACCAGCCCGGCGCCACCCCCGCGGGCGGGCGCGAGTTCACGTTCGTGTTCGGCCACACCCACAAGCCCTTCGAGCGCATCTTCCCCGGCGTGGCCGGATGGACGTACCCGATCCGGGTGCTCAACACCGGCGGCTGGGTCGTCGACACGATCGAGCCGGTCGAGGTGCAGGGCTCGGCTGTGGTCCTGGTGGCCGACAACGGCGCCGCGGTCTCGCTGCGGTTGTTCACCGAGCCGGCCGGCGGCGGGGCGACCACACCGGTCACGGTGGCCGAGCCGGTCGTCGAGCCCGGCAGGGGGCCGCGATCCCCGAGACGCCGATGCTGGGCTCGTGGCGCCGGAGGTCGAGGCCGCGGTCGAGGCCGACCGGCCCCGCTGGGATGCGTTCACCGTGGCGGTCACCGCGGCCATCGCCCAGCGGCACGAGGCGCTCCCCGAGATCATCGACCACGCCATGAGGAGCCACGGCGCCACCCCCTGAACCGACCGGACAGCCTGCCCAAGGACTGATCTGGCCTCCCGGACCGATCCGATGGCAATAACCGCGAACGCGGGATGGGCGATCCGAGCGGGTGGAGCGGCGTCGCTACACTCTCGGCCATGTCGCTGCTGGCCGGGCCTGTCCTCGCACCGCGGGGCTCCTGGCCTTCTCGGGCGTGCAGAAGGTCGCCTGGCCCGATGGCGCAGCGGAGGCCATGCGAGCCGCCGGCATCCCCGGCTCCCGGGCTCGGCCGGCCTGTGGCGCGGTCGCCTGCTCGGGCTGGTCGAGGTCGCCGCCGCGGTCGCCGCCCTGGTGTGGGGCAACGCCGCCACGGCCGCCGTGCTCACCGTCGTCTACGCCGCCTTCGCCCTGTTCTCCTGGCGGCTGCTGGTCCGCACCGGCGCCACCGCCTCGTGCGGGTGCTTCGGTCAGGCCGAGGCGCCCGTGACCCGGCTGCACGTCGTGCTCAACACCGTCGCCGCCCTGGCCTGCGCCGGGGCGATCGTGTGGCCCACCGGTGACGTGGCCGCGGTGCTCGGCGACCAGCCGCTGGCGGGGCTGCCGTTCGTGGCGCTCACCGCCCTGGCGGGGTGGCTCTGGTACGTGATGCTCGAGGTGATCCCCGACCTGCAGGCCGCGCTGGCGGCGGTCTCGCCCGCCGAGGGCACGACCACCTCTCGGGACGGCGCCTGATGGCGGTGCTGGTCACCATCCTCACCGTCGTGGTGGGCCTGCTCAGCTTGCTGGTCGTCGGCCTGCTCCGGTCCCACGCGGCCATCCTCAAGCAGCTCCACGAGCTGGGTGCCGGCGTCGGCGACCCGGCCGAGCGCGCCGGCACGTCGCCGGTCGAGTTCAAGATGCAGTCGGGCCTGCCCACCCTGGCCGGCGACACGGGCTTCCGCGACGGCGCCGACGTCAGCGGCAGCAGCGTCGACGACGACGCGCTCGGCCTTGCGGGTGGTGGGGGCCTCGCACCCGACGCTCCTCGCCTTCCTGTCCAGCTCGTGCCTGACCTGCGCCGGGTTCTGGGAGTCCTTCGCCGAACCCGATCAGCTGCTGCTGCCCGAGTCGACCCGCCTCGTCGTCGTCACCAAGGACGCCAGCGAGGAGAGCCCGTCGGCCATCGCCGCGCTCGCCCCGCCCGGGCTGCCGCTGGTGATGTCGAGCGCCGCGTGGGCCGACTACGAGGTGCCGGGATCGCCGTACTTCGTGTTCGTCGACGGCCCGACCGGACGGGTCCGGGGTGAGGGCACGGGCGCCACCTGGAAGCAGGTCGCCAACCTGCTGGCCCAGGCCACCGGCGACCTCACGTTCACCGCCGGGCCGGGCGCGGCCCGCCGGGCGAAGCCCCAGAGCGATGCCGAGCGCGAGCGCGAGATCGACCAGCAGCTGCTGGCCGCGGGCATCCTCCCCGGCGACCCCAGCCTCTACCCCGACGCCGACGCGGAGCAGATCTGATGGAGCTCGCGGCCCAGGGCATCTCGACGATGCTCCCCGCGGGATGGGAGGGACGCATCACGCGTCGGGTCGACCCGACGCTCGACAGCCGGGCTGCCGACGGCCGGCTTCGGCACCCACGGCGAGCGGACCTACCCGGTCGCCCACCTCGCCAACTTCCCCCTCCCCGAGCAGCGGGCCGACTTCGGCAGCGGCGCGGTCGACCTCATGGGGCCCGACCACCTGTTCATCTGCCTCTTCGAGTACGGCCCGGAATCGGTCGGCACCGCGCTGTTCGCCCCCCAGGGCCTGCCCCGCAAGCTCCGCGCCGCCCAGTTCAGCCCGCGGGCCCTGCAGCACGTGATCGCCGGCCAGTCCGGGTTCCAGCGCTTCTTCACCGAGGGCAACCGGGCCTTCTGCCTGTTCGTCGTCCTCGGCTCGCACGACAACGCTCCCGCCCTGGTGCCCCTCGGCAGCCAGGTCCTGTCCGCCACCACCATCGAGGCGAGGTGACCATGCTCCCCCGCGTGCTCAGCCGCGGCGCCGAGACGCCACCCGACGTGATCGATCCCGGACCGATCGACTCGAGCACGGTCGACCCGGGCAGGGTCGACCCCGGACCGACCGGTGGCACGAAGCCGGCGGCTGGCGGCGGCCTCCTCCGTCCGCCGCTCGCCGCTCGAGCGACTGGTCGGGCGGCTCTCACGCGCCGGCCGCCAGGTGCCGTCCGAGCGGGGCCACACCCGCCGCAGCTTCCTCACCCGGGTGGCGGTCGGCGGCTCCGCCCTGGCCGTCAACCCGTTCGGGTTCATCCTCAAGCCGGGCACGGCCTACGCCTCGGTGTGCGGCGACGGCGCGGCCTGCGGCGACGGCTGGTCGGTGTTCTGCTGCACGATCAACAACGGCAAGAACTCCTGCCCGCCGGGCAGCTACCTGGCCGGCTGGTGGAAGGCCGACAACTCGTCGTTCTGCGGGGGCAAGGCCCGCTACTACCTCGACTGCAACGCCACCT
>CAWCSY010000011.1:0-335682 GCA_963798355.1 uncultured Microthrixaceae bacterium
GTTCGAACCGGGCTGGATCGGGGTCGCCCTGCTGCTGGTCGCGGCCACCTATCCGATGGCGACCCTCGGCCTGCTCGGTGCCGGCACCTTCCCGACGATGCTGACCACCTCGGTGGCGTCCTCGTTCACCGGCCGCCTCCTGCCGGCCTACGGCCCGCAGGGCCTGGCCGTCCACCAGCTCGTGAAGGCCGGCACGCCGCGTGCCGAGGCGGTGCGCCGACTGTCGCTGCTCGACGCCGCCGCGGTGTCGTCGCACGGGTTGCTGCTGGTGCTGCTCGGTCTGGTCGCGCTGCTGTCGACCACCGTGGCCGGAGCCGCACTCGAGTGGCACTGGGTCGTCCGGCTCGCCGTGCTGGCGATGCTCGTGGTCGGGGCCTTCACGGCCCCTCGCCGCTACCGGAACCTGGTGATCCGGCCCACCGCCCGGTCGTTCCGCGATCTCCTGGCCGCCGCGACCGAGCCGGCCGGTCTGGCTGCCATGGTCGGATCGTGCGTAGGCCTGGCCCTGCTCGACTCGCTCGTCGTGGTGGCGTCGGTGAAGGGCTTCGGCGGCGGCGGATCGACCCTTGCCATCGTCGTCGCCGGTCTCGTCGCCTCCGCGGCCGGGGTGCTGGCGCCCACCCCCGACGGCGAAGGTGCCGTCGAGGCGGTGCTCGTGCTGGGCCTGGTGTGGGCCGGGGTCGACGCCGGGCCTGCGGCGGCGGCCGCGCTCGCTGGCCCGATTGCTGCGGTTCTGGCTGCCGATGGTGCCGGGCTGGATCGCCCTTCGGCGGTTGCAGCGCGACGGCGTGCTGTGAGCCTCGACGCCGAACTGCTCCCGCCCCATCCACCCCGATTGCCTGACGATCTGACCTCGAGCGGCTCGTTGGCCGACGGACTGGACGAAGAGCTCGACTGGGTCGGCATCGCGCTCACCGGCGACTTCACCGCTTCACGGGCGGTCGGTCTCGTGCTGACCGAGGCGACGGTGACCGGCAGCCGTTTCGCCGGCGCAGACCTGTCGCAGGCCCAGATCACCGATGTGCGCCTGGAGGGATGCGACCTGCAGGGCGCCATCCTCGACGAGGCGGTGCTGACCCGGGTCGAGCTGGTCGAGTGCCGCATGTCGGGCGTGGTGCTCTCACGGTCGAGGCTGCACGATGTGCGCATGGTCGGCTGCCAGCTCGACGAGGCCAACCTGCGCATGATCGCCAGCCGCCGGCTGCGGTTCGAGGGGTGCTCGATGACGACGGCCGACTTCTACCAGTCCGGGCTCGAGGGCGCGGTCCTGTCGGACTGCGACCTCAGCGGCGCGACGTTCGCCAAGGCCCGGGCGGTGGGGGCCCGGCTGCACGGCTCACGGCTCGACGGCATCGGCGGGGCCGACTGCCTGCGTGGGGCCAGCTTCGCCTCGGACCAGGTCGTCGAGCTGGCCCGGCCCGTCTTCACGGCGCTGGGCCTGATCATCGACGACGACCTGGCCCCGACCTGATCCTCGGGTCGCACCGGTCACTCGGGGTGTGGCGATGGCGAGCCACGTGAGCCAGGCTCCGTAGGCGGCGCACGCCACTGCCACGAGCGCCAGCAGCTCGGCCGGGGTGGCGGGGCCGGGCCAGGTGCCGAGGTGCAGGGCATCGAACCAGCCGGACGGCAGTCCGACCACGTAGCGGTTCATGGCGCGCATCTGGGAGATCAGCTGGATGGCCGCCACCCCGACCGCGGCGACGACACCGATGGCCATCGCGACACGCCGGGGCACCCGCGCGGAGCGGTCGATCACCCACCCGGCCAGGATCGGCGCGCCGACGGCGATGGTCAGCGTGTAGCGGCCCTGCCAGGCCAGCCCGGTCTTCGGTCCGCTGACGGTCTCGGCGGCGACCGGCAGCAGCACGCAACCGGCCAGCACGGCCAGCATGACCAGCCGTTCGCGCCATCGACCGAGCACCACGGCCAGCGCGCCGAACGCGCCGACCGCAGCCACCCACACGGTGACGACAGCCGAGGGAAGGGGAGCGTCGAGCGAGCCGAAGAGCCCGATCATCTGCGAAAGGCGCGACCAGGTGCGGGCCCACGACCGGTGCGCCAACTCGAGTCGGGAGGGATGGTCGTCGAACGTGTACCCGATCACCGCGTCGTAGGAGCGGTTGGCCACCACGTAGCTCACCGACGCGGCCACCGCCACGCCGAGCACGGCCAGGCCCGCCCGGATCCGACCGTCGGCCCACAGCGCACGCAGGTTGCGGCGGGTGACCGCGGCCAGCCCGAGGACCAGGAGGATGAGCCCGAGGAACGCGGGCGACAGCGGCCGCATCGAGGCCACCACGGCGGCGGCCACGACCACCCGCCCCACGAGTCGGGCGGGAGCGCGGGCCGATCGGTCGGCGCACGACAACAGGTCGAGCGCCGCGAGCCACAGGCAGAAGGCGCCCGCGATCTCGAGCCCGTTGGGGTTGACGACACCGGCCAGGTACAAGGCCATCGGCGTGAGCGCCAGGGCCGCGCCGGTGACCACCAGCCGCCGTCGGCCGATCTGGGTGGCCGAGGCCAGGCCCGATGCGAGCAGCGCCGCGGCCAGCAGGGCCCCGATCATCCGCATGGCGTAGATGGCCGGTTGGGGGGCGAGCAGTCGGGAGGGCCAGCCCACGAGCAGGTAGTAGAGCGGTGGGTACGCACCGGCTTCGGTGGTGGCCGGGGCCATCGTGGAGTCCGAGCCGATCGACGGAGCGCAGCTCGCCGGCACCTCGGGCCGCAGGATGTAGCAGTCGCGCGCGCGGTGGTGAGCGCCCCGATGGACCTCGGCACGTCGAGCGTCGTGCGAGGCACCGAGTAGCGCGGCCCGGGGTGATCGACCACGACCGACGCGTCGATGTCGCCGTGGGCGACGGCGACGGCCTTGATGATGTGCGCCGGCTCGTCCGGTCCCGCCCCGAGCGGCGTGGTCAGCGACCAGAGGCAGGCCATCGCGCCGAGCACAGCGAAGGAGATCCACCACGTCGCCCGCTCGGGCCGACGCGCAGCTGCGGGCTCAGGTCGACGGGCTCCCGGGACAGGTCGACGGTACCCGGTGGTCGAGGCGGTGCCGTCGTCGGGGCCGTCCTGTGCGTCGATGGCCGGACGGTAACAGCCGGAACCGGGCGCATCCGTGCATCATCGATCGGTAGTCGGCCACCATGGGCGACCCATGGCCGTCGACGTGCTGACCGACGATGCCCTCGACCGGGCGACCCTGGCCCGACAGCTGCTGCTCGAGCGGTCGGCCAGGCCGTGCGTTCGCTGCTCGGCGCCCGGGGCATGACCTGGGCGGGCCGAACGACGGCGGCGAGGCGAGCAACCAGGTGACGGCCGTTGGATCCGTGACCTGCTGGACCTGACCAGCTGCGATTGCGCTACTCGCTCTCGCGGTACTTGGCCGAGGCGGTGGTGTCGGTCGAACGCACGAACACCGGCTGCTCGCCCGGAGGCGGGGGAGCGGGGGCCCACACGTCCTGCCCGCGCACCGTGCCGTGGGCGTAGAACTGCGCATACCACTTGCGGAACTTCATGAACGGCGGATCGGTGTCGGCCAGTGCCGGGCGCACGATGTGCGCCTTGTGCTCCCAGATCGGGCGGTCCTCCTCGAACTGCTTGCAGACCTCCTTGACGAAGGCCCGGCCCACGCTCGAGGTCATCTCCGCGTCGCCGAGGCTGCGGGTCTTGAACGAGAACCGGACCTCGGTGCGGTTCTCGTCGACCGGGATGGCCCCGCCGATGAGCATGGTGTCGACGATGCCGGAGAAGCGGGTGACCGAGAAGCCCGGGCCCTGGTTGTCGACGTCGATGCGCCCGTCGACGACGCCGCGGGGCGTCGGGAACTTCTGCACCGAGCGCATGCGGGCGCGGGGTCCGTCGGTCTCGTAGCTCTGGATCTCGGGCACCGTCTCGGTGTTGTGCACGTAGCGGAAGTGCGGTCCGTCGACGGAGTTCTCGTTCAGCTCCTGGGCCGCGGCATCGACGCTGAAGTGCTGGTTGATCCACGTCGGGTACTCGGCGTCGTCGAACTCGGCGGGGATGTCCAGCTCGAAGATCGGGGCCTCACCGTCGGGGTGGAACCACACCATGATGAAGTGGTCGACCTCGCGCACGGGGTAGGTGCGGAGGCGGGCCCGCTGGTTCGTTCGATTGCCGTAGGGGATGTCGGTGTTGGCACCGTCGGTGCCGAACTTCCATCCGTGGAACGGGCACACCAGGTCGCAGCCGTCGACGTGGCCGCCGTAGCCGAAGTGCGCGCCGAGGTGTGGGCAGAAGGCGTCGTTGAGGTGCACCACGCCCTGCTCGTCGCGCCAGAGCGCCAGGTCGCGGCCGAAGTAGTAGCGGGGGAGCACCTGGCCTATCGCGACGTCGTCGGTCCAGCCGACCTGGAACCAGCCGTACGGGATGCCGAACGGGTAGCGACCGCCCGTCTCGGTCTCGTCAGCAGCGTCGATCTCGATGCCACGCTGGACGTCGGATCGTTCGGTGGTGTCAGTCATCGAGCTCCAGGACCTTTCGGGCGTCGTCGCGCAGGACCTCGGCGACGTCGATGCCGTGCATCCCGACCACTATAGAACAGGTTCTAGTTTCCTTGCCCCCGCTACCAGGGGGAGCGGGTGCCGGCAAGGATGACGACCGGGGCACCGAGCGGTACCGGTGCCAGGCGGGCCAGGTCCGCGACGTGCAGGCGCACGCACCCGTGGCTGATCTCCCCACCGGTGTCGCCGATCGCGGCGTCGGCCCCGAGCGGACCGTGGACGGCAGTGAACGCGTCGCCGCTGCCCTCCCAACTGGTGATGGCCTCGGAGTGGGCGTTGGTGGCCAGCACGAACGGCCCCCACCCGGCGCCGCGGGACGGGCCGATGTCCATCAGGTAGAAGTCGCCGAGCGGCGTCGGGTCGTCGGGCGTGCCGACCCCGGCCGGGGCGTCGACCACGAGACGTCCGCCGTCGTAGAGCTGGAGCCGGTGGTCGGTCACGTCGATGACGATGCCGAACGAGGTGGTCGAGAGGGTGGCGCTCGACTGCGGGATCCACCCGGTGAGGCCGTTCGGCCGCTGGGGCAACCGCACCTGCAGCCAACCCGGGACCCGGGCGATCACGGGCAGGAACTTCGTGTCGCGCCACCAGCTGCCGGTCGGGAGCGTGCCGACCGACGGACCGTCAGGCTGCGAGGAGTAGGTGAGGGGTCCGGTGACCTCGGCGATCGTCGTCTCGGCGGCGACGGGGGCGACCGGCGTCGCCACCGGCTCGGCCGCCGGCAACGCGATCGTGTCCTGGCCGGCGGCGGTGACGGTCGGGGTGACCACGACCTTCGACGACGATCCCATGAGGACCAGCATCGATCCGGCCAGCCCGAGCGCGAGCGTCAGCGTGGCGATCGCCACGGCCAGTCGTCGAGGTCGGGTAGGACCGGGCGCTGCTCCAGATATGTGCAGGTATCGACCGCTGATGCGGGTTCCTGCACTGATTTCGGATCTCAGGCGATCAGTGGGCGACCCGGTACCGACCCTTGCCGGCCTGCTTGGCGTCGTACAGGGCTCGGTCGGCGGCCTCGACCAAGCGGGTGAGCGACTCGCCTCCCGATCCGTCGCCGGTGCCGGTCGAGCGCGACGCCCACGCTGAGCCCGACCCGGACCTCGCGCCCACCGATCGAGAACGGCTCGGCCATGGCCTCGACCAGGCGTGCGGCGATCGTCTCGGCCTCGCCGGTACCGGCCAGGTCGGTGCAGACCACCGCGAACTCGTCGCCGCCCAGCCGGGCCACCAGGTCGCCAGGGCGGACGCAGGCAGTGATGCGGTCGCTGGCGAGGCGCAGCAGCTCATCGCCCGCGCCGTGGCCGTGGGTGTCGTTGACCAGCTTGAAGCCGTCGAGGTCGAGGTAGAGCACGGCCGACTGTGGGGCCGGTTCACCGACGCGTGACCCGTCGGCGGCGAGCTGTTCGAGGTGGGCGAAGAAGACCGACCGGTTCGGGATGCCGGTCAGGTTGTCGTGGCGAGCCGCGTGCACGAGCTGGTTCTCGGCGTGGCGACGGGCGAGAGCCAGCGACGTCAGCTGGCTGGTTCGCTCGACCTGCACCTGCTGGGCGATCCACGGAGCGCCCTCGACCGATCGCCAGACGATCACGCACGCCACCATGGCATCGTCGGGCGGCACGAACACCGGGGTCACCCAGCACGCGGCCATCCCGGCGGCCCGGGCTGCGGCGCGCAGGGGCTCGGCCAGGTCGGACAGGTCAGGGTGGACCTGGGACCGCCGCTCGGTGACGGCAACGGTCCATGGGGAGGGGTGGGCCGGGTCGACGTCGGGACCCCGGCCGCACAGCAGGTCGTCCAGGTCGGCGCGCGCCGACTCGGCGAAGCGGTCGCCGTCGTGCCCGTGGGCGACCGCGACCTGCGATCCCGGGAGGTCGGCGGCCAAGCCGGCCTGGAGGTACATGAGCACGTCGGCCAGCGGACTGCTGGCCACGAGCGACTCGAGCGCCTGGTCGAGCAGCTGCTGGCCGTTCATGGGCCGGCCCCGGATGATGATGCCGTTGACGTCCGGGTCGTCGAGGGCCACGACCGCGCCGACGTCGAAGTAGCTCAGCGACCCGTCCCGGCAGCGCACCCGCATGGCCATCGGGGGCACGTCGCCCGGCCGGCTGCCGGTGCCGCTCTCGACGATCTGGCCCAGGGCGGCCAGGGCGGTGTCGAGGTCGGCGGTGTGCACGAACTCGGTGGCCGGCCGACCGATCAGCTCCTCGGGGTCGTAGCCGAGGAGCTGCCGGCTGGCCTCGTTGGCGAAGGCGATGCGGCTGTGGGCGTCGATCACCCAGTAGAGCAGCGCGGACGTGGCGACGATCCGGTCGCTGAGCCGGCGTCGCCGTCGGTCGTCGCCTGACTCCTCGCCGGCCGTGTCGTCGTCCCCGGCGTGCTCCCCCATGGCGCGGAACGTAGCGCAGCCGCCGGCCGCCGATGCGGGATCGAACGCACACCGCCCGCCCCGGGGGGAGGGCAGGCGGTGCGGAAGGGAGACTGGGGTGGGCCGAACAGGGTCAGCCATCGCCGGGAGGCGTCAGACGGCCGAGTGGACCTCTGAGTAGGGCAGACCCGACTGCAGCTCGGACACCCACGACTCGAACTCGAGCTCGCTGGCCCGACGGCGATAGGCGGAGGCGAGGACGTCGGGCAGCGCCGGCGCCTGGTGCCGCAGGCTTTCGGCCCGCTGGCGCATGAGCTTGGCTCGGGCGACCAGTTCCTGATCGATCTCCGTGGTGTGCATGAGGCCCTCCATCTCATCTCGTCCGTGCACAGTGGTTCGTGCTCATCGGTCGTGAACGTGCGGAGCGCGGCATGTAGTCCCGACCCTCGTGTGGCCTTGGTCACGTGCTCGCACGGCCGAGACCGTCGCCGCGCCCGGTCGGGTCAGGACGGGCCTGAGGTCGACCCCGAACTCGAGCCTGATGCCGTGTCCGATGCCTCGCCGGATGCCGGGTCGGATTCGTCGCTGATGGCATCCATGTCGACTCGGCCGTAGCGGCGACGGAACAGCACGGATGCCCCGAGGCCGGCCGGCAGCGGCAGCCAGTAGGACACGACGCGGTAGGCGAGGGTGGCCAGCAGGGCGTCGGATCCGGAGACGCCGGCCGCGATCAGCGTGGCGGTGAGGCCGGCCTCGACGAAGCCCAGGCCACCCGGGGTTATCGGGATCATCGAGAGCACGGCGGCCGCGCCGTACGCGAGCAGCACGAGGCTGAGCCGCGGCTTGGCGCCGACGGCGTAGAGGGCGGCCACGAGCGCGAGGTAGTCGAGTCCCCAGTTGCCGACGGCCGCGGCCAGGGCCATCTCCCACCGGGATCCGAGGGCGTCGACCATCGCATCTCTCTGGTGCACCATGCCCGCCGCAGTCGGGCCGCCCGACCGCTTGATCTTGCCGTAGATCCAGCGGGTGACCCGCTCGACCAGTCGGCCGACGGCCCACAGCGGCCGGTTGAAGCGCACGAGCACGAACACGACGGCGAACAGCATCAGGAACAGGAGCGCTCCGCCCCAGGCGATGAGGGCCAGGTCGCTCGGCACCGGTGCGCTGATGATCGACCCGATGACCGCCACCATCGGCAGGGCGAACAGCACCCCGTTGGAGACGATGGCGGTGCCGGTCAACGCTGCGCCCGCGGTGCCGCGGTTGACGCCGGACACCGAGAGCATGCGATAGCCGGTGGCGGCACCCATGGCGGCGCCGCCGGGCACCGTCTTGCTGACCGCGTTGGACACGAGCTGCGAGGTGCCGGCGACGAACCACGACACCTGGGGGAGCGCCGTACGGGTGAGCGACCACTGGGCGATGAAGCTGCCGATCTCGAGCAGGAAGGTGGCGAGGAACCAGATCGGGTTGAGGTCGCGCAGCTTGGGGATCTCGGCCCACACGTCGAGCAGCTGCGGCAGCAGGCCGTACAGGGCGATGGCGCTGACCAACAGGAACAGCAGGCGCCAGATGATCTTGCCGCGCGACGGGCGGGAGACGGGCAGGGTGGCGGCATCGGTGACACCGAGCGGCGCCGTCGCGCCCAGCGCGGAGGTGTACTCGCGTCGACGGCCCTCCGGAGTCTCGCTCACGGTCGGTTGGTGCCCCGGTCGCGCTGGGTCCTGCGGACGGTGCGATCCATGACCCCGGTGATGACACCGGGAGCCAGGCCTGCGCCGATCGAGAGCATGCGGCTGCCGAGGTCGGGCATGAGCGAGAACCGCTCGCGCTCGATGCCCCTGACGATGCAGTCGGCCACCTGCATCGGCTGGATGGGCTTGAACGTGGCCGCGATGGCGCGCGTCTCGGCCGGTTTGAACTCGTTCTCCCAGGCCAGCTGCGGGGTGTCGGTATCGGGCGGGTAGCAGCAGCCGACGTGGATGCCGTGGGGCGCCAGCTCGGCCCGCAGCGACTCGAGCAGGCCGCGCACGGCGAACTTGGCCGCCGCGTACGCGGTGTAGCCGTAGACGCCGATGAGGCCGACGTCGGAGGAGATGCCGACGATCGAGCCCGACCGCCGCTCGATCATGCCCGGCACCACCTCGCGGATCGGCCAGAGCGTGCCGAAGTAGTCGATGTCGATCATCTCCCGGAACACGTCGTCGGGGAGCTCCTCGAAGTACCCGGGGCGGGCGACACCGGCACTGCACACGAGGATGTCGACGTGGCCCCGGTCCGCGACGATCTTGGCGAAGGTGCGGCCGACGGCATCGCGGTCGGACACGTCGAGCTCGAAGGACGACGCATCGGCCCCCCGCCCCTCGAGCGCGGTGACCGCGGCCCCGAGCGGCTCGGGTCGGCGGGCCACGACGGTGACCCGGGCGCCCTTGTCGGCCAGGGCGACGGCCGTGGCCAGACCGATCCCGCTGGATCCCCCGGTGATCAGCGCGTGGCGCCCGGCGATGCTGGTCATCGGACCAACGTTAGAGCGCAGGCGCCGGGACGGGCCGCACCGGCAGCGCTCGACAGCCTCCTAGCCGAGGGCGCCGGTGGCTCGCAGCTCGGCGACGCGCGCGTCGTCCCAGCCGAGCACGTCGCGCAACACCTCGTCGGAGTGCTCGCCGACCGTCGGCGACATCGACGGCGGCGGCAGCTCCTCGTCGAGCAGCTTGATCGGGATCGGGAGCATGTCGATGCCGTGTTCCGACGCCGGCAGCCATGGCATGCGGTCCTTGAACTGCGGGTCGTCGGCGATGGTCTGCGGCGTGTTCACCGGGGCGAGCGTGGTGTTGTGCTGCTCGCCGAAGATGACCCACTCCCCGGTCGTGCGGGTCTTGAAGATGGCGGTCAGCTCGTCGCGCAGCTCGAGGTCGCCCCGGGCGTGGTCCGCGTACTGGCTGCCCGGATGGGCCTCGAAGAGCTCGGGTCGGCCGATGCCCTCGCAGAAGTTCTTCCAGAACTCGCGCTCGCTGGCCATGAAGATCACGTAGCCGTCAGCCGACGCGTAGATCTGGTAGCGCACGCCGCCCTTCATCCCCGCGGTGCCCGGGGCGCGCCGTTCGAAGTTGTCGCTCTTGTTGCCGGTGACCTCGGACTCGGGCCGCTCGTAGGCCTTGTAGGTCTCGCTGCGGAGCCAGTCCATCGCCGCCGCCGCGTCGCTCTGGGCGATCTCCATGCGGCAGCCCTCGCCGGTCTCGCGGGCGCGGATGATGCCGGCCAGCACACCCAGTGCACCGAACAGCGGACCGGCGTGGATGCCCATCGACGGGTGCTCGGGGATGTAAGGGAAGCCGTCCTCGTCGAACGCCGGGTTCACCAGGCCGGCCCACGTGTCGTACGCGATGCCGTGGCTCGGCAGGTTCTTGTAGGGCCCGGTCGCCCCGTAGCCGGAGATCCCGCAGAACACGATCCGGGGGTTGACCTTGCGCAGCTCCTCGTAGCCGAGGCCACAGCGCTCGAGCGCCCCTGGCCGCATGCCTTCGATGACGGCGTCGCTCTCCCGGGCCAGCTCGAGGAAGGTGGCCACGCCGTCCGGGCTCTTCAGGTCGAGCACCAGGCTGCGCTTGCCGCGGCTGATGTGCAGGTGCATCAGCGACACGCCTTCGACGATCGGCCAGGTCATCTGGCGGATGTAGTCACCCGACGGCGATTCGATCTTGACGATGTCGGCGCCCAGGTCGGCCAGCGACGTGGTGATGGCGCCGGGGCCGAGGATGGCCACCTCGAGGATGCGGACACCGGCGAGCGGCGGTCGTGTGGGAGCGGTTGCATCGGTCGTCATCCCCACATCTGACACTGCATCAGATTTCTCCGCAAACGCGCGGGACGGGGTGTCGGCCCAAGCCGAGCCTGGCGTCAGCCGGAGCCGAACCGACCGTCAGCCGGAGCCGAGCCGGGCGTCAGCCGTAGCCGAGCCGGGCGTCAGCCGAAATAGGAGTGCTCGGGGGTGGCCATGCCGCCGTAGAGCGTGATCGTCTCGCCGCCGGAGGTGTAGGTCACGGTGCCCCAGTCGTCGTCGGTGACGAGCGAGCCGGTGACCTGGTTCGACTGCCACTTCGCCGGGATCGCCTGGTCGACGGTGGTCGACCAGAACCACTGGGTCCCATCAGGCGCGGTCACGCCGCCGGAGCACGGAGTTGCGGGGCCGGCGCAGGTAAGGACGACGTCGACCGACGTCCCGCTGGCGAACCCGGCGGTCGCGGCGGCCGGCTTCGAGGACGACTCGGGCCAGAAGGCGATGGCGGCCACGGCCAGCACCGCGGCCGCGCCGCCCACGGCGAGCACCAGAGCGAGCTTCGACTTCGTCGGCGAGCTCCCAGCGGTCGTGGTGGACGATGTCCGGTCCTCGAGATCCTGGGGTGTGTGGTCCTGGATGGTGTCGGTCATCGGTCCTCCGGATGCGGCGCACAGAGCTCCTCGCTCCTCCGCCCATCGGCCGGTGAGGCCCCGGGTCTGAGCAAAATGGGTAATTCGGCCCATAGGCGCCGGACGGCGGGTGGGGCCGGCGATCGTGCTCCCGATGGCGATGGTCAGGATCCTTCGCGGGGTCGGGCCACGGGCGATGACGCCCGACTGGGCTGCGGGGTGCTCCGGGTGAGGCATGATGATCGCTCACCTGATCAGCACGTCCACCGGAGCCGAGGGGGCCCAGATGCGAGTAGTGGTCGACTACGACCTGTGCGAGAGCAACGCGATCTGCATGGGGATCGCGCCCGAGATCTTCGAGGTGCGCGACGACGACTTCCTCTACGTCCTGAACGAGACGCCGGGCGAGGAGCTGCGCGCCAAGCTCGAGGAGAGCGTCCAGCGCTGCCCGAAGCAGGCCATCTCCATCGCCGAGGACTGACCCCTTCGTGATCGGCTCGGTCGTCATCGCCGGGGCTTCCCTGGCCGGCATGCACGCCGCGCACACGCTGCGCAACGACGGCTACGACGGGCGCATCACTGTCATCGACGCCGACGCCAACACGCCGTACGACAAGCCGCCGCTGTCGAAGCACGTCCTGGCCGGCACGTGGGACGTCGATCGCATCACCCTTCCGGCGGCCAAGGAGGACCTCGACCTCGAGTACCTCCTCGGACGCCGGGCGATGGGCCTCGACCTGGCCGACCGCTTCGTCCGCCTCGACGGCGGCGACCGCGTCGGCTACGACGGCCTCGTCATCGCCACCGGCGCCTCGGCTCGCTGGCTGCCGGGGGCACCGATGCTCGAGGGCGTGCACGTGCTGCGCACCCTCGATGACTGCCTCGCCCTGCGCGACGACCTCGACGACCTGCCCGAGCGCGTGGTCGTGGTGGGAGCCGGGTTCATCGGCGCCGAGGTGGCAGCCACGTGTCGAAACCGGGGCCTCGAGGTGACGCTGCTCGAAGGCCTCGACGTGCCGCTCGAGCGGGCACTCGGGCGTGAGATGGGCATGGTCATGGCTGAGCTCCACCGCTACCACGAGGTCGACCTGCGCCTCGGCGTCGGCGTCGACGGCCTCGAGGGCACCGACCGGGTCGAGGGCGTGCGGCTGGACGACGGCACGGTCATCCCGGCCACCGTCGTCGTGGTCGGCATCGGAGTCACCCCCAACACTGGATGGCTCACGGGGTCGGGGCTCAACGTCGACGATGGCGTCGTCACCGACGAGAACCTGGTCGCGGCGCCGGGTGTGGTCGCCGCGGGTGACATCGCCCGGTGGCCCAGCGCTCGCTACGGCGGCCTGCTGCGGGTCGAGCACTGGGAGACGGCCATCCAGATGGGCGAGGCCGCGGCCAGGCGCCTGCTGGCCGAGCACCACGGCACCGAGCCCGAGGTCTTCGACCCGGTGCCCTGGTTCTGGAGCGACCAGTACGACCGCAAGATCCAGCTGGCCGGCCGATCGAGCGCCGACGACGACGTCGAGGTGGTCATCGGCTCGACCGACGAGCACCGCTTCGTGGCGCTCTACGGCCGGGAGGGCCGGGTCGTCGGTGTGCTCGGCATGAACCGGCCCCGTCACGTCATGCAGCTGAGGGGCCTGGTCGAGGAGCCGACGTCGTGGGCCGACGGCCTGGCTCGGGCGCGCGAGCTGGCCTGAGTCGAGCCGGCCGACCTCGGCCCGGCTCGACGGTCGGTCCCAGCACCGGATGAGCAAAGCGCGCCCGCTTCGCCGCGATGGGGCAGGCTGTCGCCCGTGACGAGCACGGCGTTCCTGTTGCTGGCCCTGACCCTTGCGGTTGCGTTCGCCGACTGGATCGCGGTCCAAGCCGGCAACACGACCCTCGAGTACATCGCCAAGCCGCTCACCATGGTCCTGCTCATCGGCGTGGCCCTCGAGCTGAACGTGTCGAGCGACCTCGAGCGTGGTGCCTTCGTCGTGGCGCTCGTGTTCTCGCTGATCGGCGACGTGTTCCTGATGCTGCCCGGCGAGCGCTGGTTCGTGTACGGCCTCGGCTCGTTCCTCTCTGGTCACATCGCGTATGTCGTCGGGTTGTGGATCGGAGGGGTGACGCTGGCTGCGTTCGCGGCCGGTGTCTTCATCGTGGCGGTCGCCGTCGTCGTGATCGGCCTGCGCATCATCCGGGCGGTCCGCGAGAGCGACGCACCCGAGCTGGCGCTGCCGGTGACCATGTACATCGGCGTGATCTCGGTGATGCTGGCCAGCGCCATCGGCACCGAGAGCATCGTCGCCATCGCCGGCGCCACCCTGTTCTACGTGTCCGACGCCCTGATCGCCTGGAACCGCTTCATCCAGGAGTACCCCTGGGGTCGCGTCGCCATCATGACGACCTACCACCTCGGTCAGATCGCCCTCGTCCTCTCCCTCATCTGACCCGCCACCTCGACGTCACGGTCGGCGGCCGCCAGGTAGGTCGATGGACCCAGATTCGTCACGACGTGTGGTCAAGGACCGGGGCAGGGAGGCCGATGCCATGACGTGCGCCGTCGCCCGATCATCGCCATCGCTCTTGCGTCCGTCGCCGTGGTGGCGGTGGCCTGCAACCCGGTCGCGGCGCCGGTACCGGGGGCACCGAACTGCCCCATGATGCCGGCCAACAGCTACTGGCACGCCGTGGTGACGTCGCTGCCGGTCGCGGCCAAGAGCGCGAACTACATCACCAACATCGGTGCCAACGCCGGGCTGAAGGCCGACTTCGGATCCGGGCTGTGGCAGGGCTCGGCCATCGGGATCCCGTACACGACGGTGCCCGGGACCCAGGCCAAGGTGGCCATGACGTTCGACTACGCCGAGGACAGCGATCCCGGCCCGTACCCCTTCCCGGCCAACGCGCCGGTCGAGGGTGGCGGGGACAAGCACGTGCTCGTGGTCGACCGGGACAACTGCAAGCTCTACGAGACGTGGAACTCGACGAAGAACGCGAACGGCTCCTGGCACGCCGGTTCGGGTGCGGTGTTCGACATGAAGTCCAACGCGCTGCGCCCGGCGACCTACACGTCGGCCGATGCCGCCGGCCTGCCGATCCTGCCGGGGCTCGTGCGCTACGACGAGGTGGCGTCCGGGGCGATCAACCACGCCATCCGCATCACCGTGCCGACCTCGCAGAAGGCCTACATCTGGCCGGCCCGCCACCAGGCCGGCTCGACCACCAACACGAACTATCCCCGCATGGGGGAGTGGTTCCGCCTGAAGGCGACGATCGACCCCATGACCTTCGACCCGGCCGTCCGCCCGATCATCGTCGCACTGCAGAAGTACGGCGGGATCGTGGCCGACAACGGATCGGCCTGGTACATGAGCGGCGTGCCCGATTCCCGGTGGGACAACGACAAGCTGCAGACCCTCGGGCGCATCAAGGGCAGCGACTTCGAAGCGGTGAACACGGCGACGATGATCGTGAGCCCGAGCTCGGGACAGGCCACCACCGCCGGGTGAGCGCGAGGCCCTCAGGGCACGACACGAGCGGTGCGACCCGGTGAGCGGTGAGTACGGTGTCGCCGTGGAAAAGCTCCCGGCCGGCTCTCTCGTCGGAAGGGACAGGCTGCTCGACGACCTGATCGGACACCTCGGGTCCGGGGCCGGAGCGATGGTCACCGGGCCTCCCGGCAGCGGGGTGTCGGCGCTGCTGATCGCCCTGGTGCAGGCCGAGCGGACCCGGGGACGGCGCGTCGTGCATCGCCTCGCCGCGGAGGACCGCAGCCCGATGCAGGGTGTCGAGGACCACGACGTCATCGTCATCGACGATGCCCACCTGCTCACGGCCGAGTCGGCGGGTGAGGTCCGCGAGCACCTGCTGGCCGGCACCGTGCGCGTCGTGCTGGGCTCGACCGGTCGGCCGCTGGTCGAGCCGCTCGGGTGGCTCTGGCGCAGCGGCCTGCTGGGCCGCATCGACGTGCCCGCCCTCGAGCCCGACCATGTGGCCGAGATGATCGAGCGGGCGGCCGGCGCCCCACCCGATCGCCCGACCGTCGACGCGTTCGTGGCCGACAGCGGTGGCCTCCCGGCGTTCCTGATCGATCCGCTGACCAGCGCGGTGGCCGACGGCGCGTTGGCGACGAGCGCGGGGATGGTCCGCCTCACCGGCGCGCTGCCCGACCCGGCGGGCCTGCACGACCGGTGGGCCGCGTTGGCCCGCACACTCGACCGCGACGAGCGCGAGGCGCTCGACATGGTGTGCGTCGCCGGCCAGATCGACGCCGGGACGGCCCGGGAGATCCTGCCGACCGCAGCGTTCGACGAGCTCGAGCGCCGAGGCGTGCTGGTCCGGGTGCGATCGCTCGACCGCTGGGTGGTCCGGGCTGCGGCCGGGGCGATCAGACGATCCGTGCGCCGGGTGTTGGGGCCGGCCGAGGTCAGGCGGCGGGCCGAGCAGCTGCTCCCCGCGCTCACCGCTCGAGCCGACCAGGTCGGTCAGGGCGAGGCCAGCGAGCTGGCGGTCGCGGCTGCTCTGGCCGGTCAGATCGACCGGGTGGCCGATGCGGCGGCGGCGGTGAGGACCCTGATGGACGAACAGCGGCCCGACGAGGCTGAGCACCTGGCGTCGGTCGCGGCGGCCGCGGGCGACCACCGTTCTGCGCTGATGCTGGCCAAGCTGCTAGCGGAACGCGGCGACCGCCAGGGTGCCGCCGACCGGCTCGAGCGCCTGCTGACCGAGCCCGAGCTCGACGTGTTCGTGCAGTTCGGCGCGGCCGCCGAGCTGGCCACCTTGCGGCTCTGGGACCTCGGCGACGCCGAAGGAGCCATCCGCCTGGTCCGCAGCATGGAGGAGGCGTCCGGTGGCGCCGACGGCCCGGCCCGCCCTGCCCACCTCACGGTGTTGGCCTTCGCCGGCCGCATCGGCGAGGTCATCGAGCTGGCGGAGCAACGGCCCGACCAGCTGCTGGCCGGCACCGAGATGCTGTACCAGGGCACGTCGGTGGCGTTCGCGCTGGGAGGCCGGGCGGACGAGGGCGTCGAGCTGGCGCGACGCGGCCTCGACCTGTGCCTCGCATCCGACGCCGCCAGCCGGGAGATGGACTCCGAGATCCACGTGCTGTCGCTGGCGCTGGCGCTCACCGAGGCCGGTCACCTGCTCGAGGCCGAGTCGCTGGCGACGCGCCACTACCAGGCCGCGGTCGGACGGGCGGCCAACCTGGCCTGGATGGCCATCGCTCGGGCCCGGGTGGCGCTGGCCCGGGGGGACCTGGCCGGGCTCGACCGCTTCGGGGCCGAGGCCGCCGGCATCTTCGTGGCCCGCAACAACGCGAGCCCGCTCCGGTGGGCGGTGGCCAGCCGGCTGTTCGCGGCGGCCCTGCGGGCCGACCTCCCCTCGGTGGAGCTGTTCCGGGCCGAGCTCGACACGGTCGAGGAGTCCGGCGTGCGCTTCCTCGAGCCCGAGGTGGCGCGGGCCCAGGCCTGGGCCCTGGCCGTGGTCGGCGACGGGTTGGCCGCCCGGCGGGTGCTGGCCGATGCCTCGGCCGAGGCCGAGAGCCTCGGCAACCTGGCCCTGGCCGCCGGCGTGTGGCACACCGCCTTCCGCCTCGGCGACCGTGACCGCGCCGTCGGCCAGATCGAGCGCCTCGGCGCGGCGCTGGCCAACCCGTGGGGCGACGTGCTCGTGGCCCACGCGACCGCGACCGTGGCCGGGAGCAGCGACGGACTCCTGTCGGTGGCGGCCACGTTCCACACCCAGGGACGCGACCTCGAGGCCCGCGAGACCGCCGCGCAGGCGGTCGGCGCCGCGCTGCGCTCGGGTGACCGGCCCGGCGTGCGGGCCGCCCGACGGGCCGAGTCCGAGCTGTCGTTGCTGGCGCCGGGGGCGGTCACGCCGATGCTGACCCTGGCCCCCGCCCCCCAGCTCACGGGGCGTGAGCGTGAGGTGAGCCTGTTGGCCGCCGGGTCGGCCACCAGCCAGGCCATCGCGGCCGAGCTGGGCATCTCGGTGCGCACCGTCGACAACCTACTGAGCCGCTCGTACCTGAAGCTGGGCGTGTCGAGCCGGGACGAGCTGGGCGATGTGTTGCGACGTGAGTACTTCGGTGAATCGACGTGAGTAGCGCTGCTCATGACGGACGGCCACGGGCAGTGAACAATCATCGCAATCCTCGACGGCCTGCCCGCACCAGGCCGACTGGGAGGCCCACCTGGTCCTGGTGGCCGAGCGCAACACCCCGATGGGGCGCTCGGCCGCCAGGATCGGTTCGGGTCACGGCTCGGCCCGGGCCGATCGACCGCTGGGACGGTCCGATCCAGCGGTGGGAAGGACGGGCCCGCAGTTCGGGTAGAACGTTGCCATGACCCGGCAAGGACGAGCTTCGGATGCCGCGCCGAGTCGCATCGTGATCGCGGACGTGGCACCGAGCGTCGCCGGTGGGCGCTACCCGGCCAAGCGGGTCGTGGGCGAGCCCGTCACCGTCGGAGCCACCGCGTTCGCCGACGGGCACGACCGGGTGCACGTGGTGGTGTCGCACCGTCCTCCGCCGGCCGCCGGGACCAAGGGCCGGATCGACGTCCCCATGACCAGCGTGAACGCCGGGCTCGATCGGTGGGAGGCCACGTTCACACCCGTCGCCGTCGGCCGCCACCGCTTCGAGGTCCAGGCCTGGATCGACCCGTTCGCCACCTGGCGCGACGCCACCCGTCGCAAGCTCGATGCGGGCGTCGACACCCCGGGCGACCTGCTGGCCGGGGCGCACCTGCTCGAGCAGCTGGCCGAGGTCGCGGCCAAGCGGGACGCCAAGGCACTGCGGGCCGCGGCCGTCGCCCTCGCCGACGGCGACGCCTCGGCGGTCGCCGACGACGCGTGTCGGCGCCGGGCTCGAGACGCTGGCCCAGTCGGCCCTGCGTCGCACGGCGGGCACCGCCAGCGAGACGCTGACCGTCGCGGTGGAGCCCGAGCGAGCCCTGTTCTCGGCCTGGTACGAGCGGTTCCCCCGGTCGACCATCGACGGCGACCCGTCGGCGGACGGACGCAGCGGGACCATCCGTGACGTGATCGACGAGCTGTCGGCCATCGCCGCGATGGGCTTCGACATCGTCTACCTGCCACCGATCCACCCGATCGGCGCCGCGTTCCGCAAGGGTCCCGACAACACCGCCGACGCGGGACCCGACGATCCCGGCAGCCCGTGGGCCATCGGTGGACCGGCCGGTGGGCACACCGCAGTGCACCCCGCCCTCGGCACCGTCGACGACGTGGTCGAGCTGGCTGCCGCAGCCGGAGCCCTCGAGCTGGACCTGGCCCTCGATCTGGCCTTCCAGTGCTCGCCCGACCACCCGTGGGTCCAGGAGCACCCGGAATGGTTCCGACACCGGCCGGACGGCAGCATCCAGTACGCCGAGAACCCTCCCAAGAAGTATCAGGACATCTACCCGCTCGACTTCGAGAGCACGGCATGGAGATCGCTGTGGGACGCGCTGCTCGAGGTGACCCTGTTCTGGGCCGACCGCGGTGTGGGGGTGTTCCGGGTCGACAACCCCCACACGAAGCCCTTCCCGTTCTGGGAGTGGCTGATCGCCGAGGTGCACGAGCGCCACCCGGAGACGATCTTCCTGGCCGAGGCGTTCACCCGTCCGGCCGTGATGCACCGCCTGGGCCAGGTCGGCTTCACCCAGGGCTACACCTACTTCACCTGGCGCGAGTCGAAGCAGGACCTCATCGACTACTTCGCCGAGCTGGCCTCGCCGCCGTCGGTCGACGAGTTCCGCCCCAACGTGTGGCCGACCACCCCCGACATCCTCCCGGCGCACCTGCAGCACGCCCCGCTCGAGGCGTTCGCCCTCCGCGTCGTGCTGGCCGCGACCCTGTCGCCGAGCTACGGCGTGCTGGGCCCGACCTTCGAGCTCGGGGAGAACGAGCCGTTCGTCCTGCCCGACGGCAGCGCCCGGGAGGAGCTGGCCCGGTCCGAGAAGTACGAGCTGCGCCACTGGCAGCTGGACGGCCAGCGCTCCCTGCGCCCGCTCCTCACCGCGCTCAACGCCATCCGACGCAGCCAGGACGCGCTCCACACGTTGCGCACCCTGCGGTTCCACGGTGTCGACGACGACGCGCTGATCTGCTGGTCGAAGACCCCGCACACCGGCCCGTCGGTCGACCCCGATCGCGCCGAGCAGGCATCGATGCTGATGGTGGTGAACCTGAGCCCGCACGAGACGCGGTCGGGCACGCTCGAGCTCGACCTCGGCGCCCTCGGGGTCGATCAGGACCGGCCGTACCAGGTGCACGACCTGCTCGGCGGGGACACGTACACGTGGTCGGGTCCCCGCGCCTGGGTCGAGCTCGACCCAGGACGGCGACCCGCGCACCTGTTCCGCGTCACCCAGCAGCCACGCGAGACTGCACCATGATCGATGGCGCCGACGACCCCCTCTGGTACAAGGACGCGGTCATCTACGAGCTCCACGTCCGGGCCTTCGGCGACAGCGACGGTGACGGCGTGGGTGACTTCCGAGGCCTCACCGAACGGCTCGAGTACCTCCAGCAGCTCGGCATAACCGCCATCTGGCTGCTTCCGTTCTACCCGTCACCTCTGCGCGACGACGGGTACGACATCGCTGACTACGCCAGCGTCAACCCCGCCTACGGCACGCTCCGCGACTTCAAGGCGTTCCTCAAGGAGGCCCACCGGCGCGACCTGCGGGTGATCACCGAGCTGGTCCTCAACCACACCAGCGACCAGCACCCGTGGTTCCGGCGGGCCCGCAACGCGCCGGCCGGCAGTCGCTGGCGCGACTTCTACGTCTGGAGCGACTCGCCCCAGAAGTACTCCGAGACCCGGGTGATCTTCGAGGACTACGAGGGTTCGAACTGGACCTGGGACCCGGTGGCCGGCGCCTACTACTGGCACCGCTTCTTCTCGCACCAGCCGGACCTCAACTTCGACAACCCCGACGTGCGGTCGACCATGCTGCGGATGGTCGACCAGTGGCTCGAGATGGGCGTCGACGGCGTGCGCCTCGACGCGGTGCCCTACCTCTTCGAGCGGGAGGGCACGAACTGCGAGAACCTCCCCGAGACCCATGAGTTCCTCCGCGAGCTGCGCACCCACGTCGACACGAACTTCCCCGGCCGGATGCTGCTCGGCGAGGCCAACCAGTGGCCCGAGGACTCGGCTGCGTACTTCGGGGCCGACGGCGGCGACGAGTGCCACATGGCGTTCCACTTCCCGCTCATGCCGCGCCTGTTCATGTCGCTGCGGATGGAGGACCGCTTCCCGGTCATCGACATCCTGCAGCAGACCCCCGACATCCCGGAGACCGCGCAGTGGGCCATCTTCTTGCGCAACCACGACGAGCTCACCCTCGAGATGGTCACCGACGAAGAGCGCGACTACATGTACCGGACGTACGCGGCCGACCCCCAGATGCGGGTGAACGTGGGCATCCGCCGCCGCCTCGCGCCGCTGCTGCAGAACGACCGGCGCAAGATCGAGCTGATGAACGGTTTGCTGTTCGCGCTGCCGGGTACCCCCGTCATCTACTACGGCGACGAGCTGGGCATGGGCGACAACGTCTACCTCGGCGACCGCGACGCGGTGCGCACGCCGATGCAGTGGAGCCGTGACCGCAACGCCGGCTTCTCGTCGGCCAACCCGCAGCAGCTCTACCTCCCGACGATCATCGATCCCGAGTACCACCACGAGACCGTCAACGTGGAGGCCCAGCAGCAGAACCCGAGCTCGCTGCTGTCGTGGATGCGGCGGATCATCGCCCTGCGGGCCCAGCACAACGTGTTCGGGCGCGGCGACATCGAGTTCCTGCTGCCGGAGAACGCCAAGATCCTGGCCTTCAAGCGCCACCACGAGGACGAGGTCGTGCTGGTGGTGGCCAACCTCTCCCGCTTCTCCCAGAGCGTGAGCCTCGACCTGCACGATCACCGCGGCATGGTCCCGGTCGAGCTGTTCGGCGGCAACGAGTTCGCGCCCATCGCCGAGGGTGGCTACAACCTGACCCTCGGGCCCTACGGCTTCTACTGGTTCTCGCTGCAGGCCCAGCACCACGACGCGCTCGGTCAGGCGCCGGGCCCCGAAGACCTGCCGGTGATCAGCGTCGCCGAGGACTGGCGGCAGCTGTTCCGGGGCCGCAGCCGGGCCCGGTCCGACCTGTCGCGGGCGTGGCCGGGGTTCTTCCTGCGCAACCGCTGGTACGCCGGGCGGACGCGGACCATCCGCCACGTCGAGGTGCTCGACACCGTGCCCGTCGCCGCCGGACGCGGACGACCGGCCGCGTTCATCGCGCTCGTGCAGGTCGAGTACGTCGACGGCGAGCCGGAGACCTACGTCGTCCCGCTGACCGTCGCGGCCGACGACGAAGCCGAGCAGATCGCGTCGGATCACCCGAACGCCGGCGTGGCCTGGATCGACGTGGCCCAGTGGGGTCAGCGCCTGCTGCTGTTCGACGCCACCGCGGACGACGGCTTCCTCGACGCGGCGATCCACCAGTTCAAGCGCAACCGCTCGTACGACTCCAACGGGGGGGCCGAGCTGCGCACGTCCACCACCCCTGAACTTCGCCGCATCGTCAGCAACGGCACCGACCTCACGGTCGCCCGCACCTCGGTCGAGCAGAGCAACACCTCCGCGGTGTTCGGCAACCAGGTCGTGCTGAAGGTCTTCCGCCGGGCCCAGGAGGGCGTGAACCCCGACCTCGAGATCGGCCGCTTCCTGACCGAGCGGGGCTTCGAGCACAGCGCCCCGCTGGTCGGCGCGCTCGAGTACCAGAAGGGCCGGAGCGAGCCTCGCACCATCGGCGTGATCAACCGGTACGTCCCCAACGAGGGTGACGCCTGGCATTACACGCTGGATGCGCTCGGGCTCTTCTACGAGTCGGCCCTGCAGATGCTGCCCGACGATGCGCTCGGGTTGCCGGACTGGGCCGGTGTGCTCGATGCCACGTCCGAGTCGCTGCCGGCCTACGCGGTCGACGCCATCGGCCCCTATCTCGACTCGGCCGAGATGCTGGGTCGACGGACCGCCGAGCTGCACCAGGTGCTGTCGCTCGGCGACAGCGAGAAGTTCGAGCCCGAGCCGTTCACCACGCTCTACCAGCGCTCGCTCTACCAGTCGATGCGGGCCCAGGTGCGCCCGACGCTCTCGCTCATCCGCCGGATGCTCCCCGAGGTGGACGAGCGCGGCGCCATCGACGCGCAGTACGTCCTCGACAACGAGGCCGGTCTGCTCGCCGCGTTCGACGCCGTCCGTCATCACCGCATCGATGCCAGCCGCATCCGGGTGCACGGCGACTACCACCTCGGCCAGGTGCTGCACGCCGGGCGCGACTTCGTGATCATCGACTTCGAGGGCGAGCCGTCGCGGTCGCCCACCGAGCGCCGCATCAAGCGCGGTGCGCTGACCGACGTGGCCGGCATCGTCCGTTCGTTCCAGTACGCAGCCGAGGCCGGGCTCCGGGACCATCAGGCCCGCGTTCTGGTACCGATCGACACCTACGCCGCGCTCGAGACCCGTGGTCGGGTGTGGCAGACGTGGGTCACCATCGCGTTCCTGGGCGCCTACATGGAGACCGCCGACGGCCATTCCTTCCTGCCCACCGACCCGGCCGACACCCACGCGCTGCTCACCGCCTACGTACTCGACAAGGCGCTCTACGAGGTGCGCTACGACCTCGACCACCGGCCGGACTGGGCGCCCATCCCGTTGCGCGGCGTGGCCTCGATGCTGCAGAGCCTCGAGTGACCCACGACGAGCTGGTCGCCGAGCTGTTCGCCCACGCGGCGCGGCTCGGCGTCGAGACGGGCTACTGGGACGTGCGCGGCAACTGGCACACGGCGTCGCTCGACTCGATCATCGCGGTGCTGATCGCCATGGGGGCGCCGATCACCGGGCTCGACGATGCCTCGGGATCGCTGCGCCGCCACATGTTGTCGCTCGAGACGCGGGTGCTGGCGCCGGTGGTCACGGTCGTCGGCAACGCCCCGCTGGCCTTCGACCTGTGCCTCCCCGAAGGCACCGAGCCCTGGTCGGCTCGCATCGAGGTGCGGTTCGAGGACGGCGGCGCCCGCGTCTCGGAGGTCAGGATCACCGACCTCGAGGTCGTCGGCGGAGTGGAGGACGGCGGTCGGCGATGGGTGCGCCGCCGGGTCGAGCTGTCGCCCGCGGTGCTCGGTCGCGACCGGCTCGAGATGGGCTACCACACCCTCTCGGTGGAGCTGCGCGAGCAGCGCCACGAGGCCGCCTTGCTGGTGGCGCCCGACCACGTGGTGCAGCCGGCCGAGGCGGATCGGCTGTGGGGCGTGTTCGCGCCGGCGTACTCGTTGCGCACCGAACTGGGTATCGGCGCCGATGTGATGGACCTCGATGTGCTCGGCGCGTGGATCGACGGATACGGCGGCAAGGTCGTCGGCACCCTTCCGCTGCTCGCCTCCTATCTCGACCGGCCCTGCGAGCCCAGCCCCTACTCACCGGTGTCGCGCCGGTTCTGGAACGAGGTCTACCTCGACGTCGAGCGCCTGCCCGAGATGGCCCGATCCTCCGCGGCCCGGGCCCGTCTCGACGACCCGGGCACCCAGGCCGAGATCGCGGCCATGCGCCGCGACCGGAAGTTCGACGCCGCCCGTCAGTGCCGACTCGTCACCGCTCTGCTCGACGAGCTCACCACCACGTTCTTCGCCCAGCCTGTCAGCGAACGGGCCGACTTCGACCGATGGGTGGCCGACAACCCGCTCGTCATCGAGTACGGCCGGTTCCGGGCGGCGGTCGAGCGTCGCGGGGCCGGGTGGCACGGCGTGGGCGGAGATCTCGCGCGACGGGCGTGCTCCTGGCCGACGACTTCGATCGCCGGATCGCGGCCCGCCACGTCTATGCGCAGTGGTCGATGCATCGCCAGCTCGGCGAGGTGTCCGGCGCTCTCGCCGCCCGGAACCAGATGCTCTACCTCGACCTGCCGGTGGGGTCGAGCGGCGAAGGGTTCGACACGTGGATCGACCAGCACGCCTACGGATGGGGTGCGGCGGTGGGCGCACCTCCCGACGACTTCTTCGCCGGCGGCCAGAACTGGGGCTTCCCACCGGTGCGCCCCGACATCGCTCGTGACGAGGGCCATCGCCTGCTGGCCGAGTGCCTGCGTCATCACATGGGCCCGGCCGGTCTGCTGCGCCTCGACCACGTGATGGGCCTGCACCGGCTCTTCTGGGTGCCCGACGGCATGGACGCGTCCGACGGCGTCTACGTGCGCAACGCCACCGAGGAGCAGTTCGCCGTGGTGGCCATCGAATCCCAGCGCGCCGGGTGCGTCGTCGTCGGTGAGGACCTGGGCACCGTGCCCGACGAGGTGCGTGAGGCCATGGATCGTCACCGGGTGCTGCGCAGCTACGTCGCCGAGTTCTCGCTGCCCGGGGCGCCGGGAGAGGAGATGGGTCGGCCGGACCACCGGATGGTCGCCACCGTCGCGACCCACGACACGCCGACCTTCGCCGCCTTCGCGGTGGGCGACGACCTCGAGGCCCGGAGGGTCTCCGGGCTGCTCGACCCCGACCACGCCGGCCACGAGCTGGCGGGCCGCCAGCGCGCCATCGACGGGTTGGTGGCATCGCTCGAGCGCGGCGGCTACCTCGATCGACCGGGCGATGAGCAGTCGATGCTGCGGGCGCTGGTCGAGCTGCTGGGCGACAGCGAGTCGCCCGCGGTGCTGGTGTCGCTCGACGACCTGGTCGGCGAGATCGAGCCGCAGAACGTGCCCGGAACCCCTGCCGATCGACCGAACTGGGTGCTGCGCCTGTCCGACCCGCTGATCCAGGTGGCGTCCGACCCGCTCGTGGTCGCCACGCTCGACGCGTTGCAGCGCCGCCGCCTGGCCAGCCACGGTCGGGCCCGCGCCGCTGCCCCTGACGACGGAGTCGCCTCATGAGCCCTACCCGCAAGCCCAGCAGGCCCGGCCAGCCCGGGAGGGCCGGCATGCCCTCCGAGCCCGTCCCGGCGCCGAGCCTGCCCGCGCCGTTCGTCAGCAGCGACGACCTGTGGCTCTTCAACGAAGGCGCGCACACCCGGCTCTACGACCGGCTCGGTGCCCAGATCGTCCCGGCCGGCGTCGTGTTCGGCGTGTGGGCCCCGAACGCCAAGCGGGTCTCGGTGATCGGCGACTTCAACGGCTGGACGCCCGGCTCGCACCCGCTCGACGCCCAGGGCTCGTCGGGTATCTGGCAGGGGCTGGTATCCGGGCTCGGCCCGGGCACGACCTACAAGTTCCACGTCGAATCACGCGTCGGTGGCTACTCGGTCGACAAGGCCGACCCGTTCGCCGCGTGGGCCGAGCCGCCGCCTCGCACCGCGTCGGTCGTCTGGGATCTCGAGCACCACTGGCACGACGACGACTGGATGGCGTCTCGTGCCGCAGCCAACGCCCTCGACGCGCCGATGGCGATCTACGAGGTGCACCTCGGTTCGTGGCGCCACGCCGAGGGCGAGCACCGGTCGCTCAACTACCGCGAGATCGCCGAGCCGCTGGCCCGCTACGTCACCGAGACGGGCTACACCCACGTCGAGCTGCTGCCGGTCATGGAGCACCCGTTCTACGGGTCGTGGGGCTACCAGACCACGGGGTACTTCGCCCCGACCTCCCGGTTCGGCACCCCCGACGACTTCATGGAGCTCGTCGACGTGCTCCACCAGGCCGGCATCGGCGTGATCCTCGACTGGGTGCCCGTCGCACTTCCCGAGCGACGAGCACGGACTCGGGTACTTCGACGGCACGCACCTCTTCGAGCACGCCGACCCGCGGCTCGGGTTCCACCCCGACTGGAAGAGCCTGATCTTCAACTACGACCGCTTCGAGGTGCGCAGCTTCCTGCTCTCGAGCGCGCACTCGTGGCTCGACCGCTACCACGTCGACGGCATCCGGGTCGACGCGGTGGCGTCGATGCTCTACCTCGACTACTCCCGCGAGGACGGTGAGTGGGTCCCGAACGAGCACGGGGGCAACGAGAACCTCGGCGCGCTGCGGTTCCTCAAGAAGCTGAACGAGACCGTCTACGGCGACTTCCCCGACGTGCAGATGTTCGCGGAGGAGTCGACCGCGTGGCCGATGGTGTCGCGCCCGACCGACATGGGTGGCCTCGGCTTCGGCCTCAAGTGGGACATGGGCTGGATGCACGACACGCTCGACTACTTCGAGAAGGACCCGGTCCACCGGCGCTACGCCCAGGACGAGCTCACGTTCCGGATGGTGTACGCCTTCACCGAGAACTTCGCCCTGCCGCTGTCGCACGACGAGGTCGTGCACGGCAAGGGCTCGCTGCTGTCCAAGATGCCGGGTGACCGCTGGCAGAAGTTCGCCAACCTGCGTGCACTGTTCGGGTACCAGTACGGCCAGCCCGGCAAGAAGCTGCTGTTCATGGGCGCCGACATGGCGTCGGAGACCGAGTGGAACCACGATCGCGAGCTGCCGTGGTGGCTGCTCGGCCAACGCGACCACGAGGGCGTGCGTCGCTGGGTCGAGACGCTGAACCGGCTGCACCGGGCCGAGCCGGCGCTGCACGAGGTCGACTTCCATGGCGACGGCTTCGAGTGGGTCGACGCCTCGGACACCGCCCACAGCATCCTGTCGTTCTTGCGGAAGCCGAAGCTGGACGACGGCGGCGAGCCGGTCGACCCCCGGGGCCCGCCCGGTCCTGGTGGTCTGCAACCTCACGCCGGTGCCGAGGGAGGGCTACGGGATCGGGGTGCCGGTCGGCGGGCACTGGGCCGAGCTGGCCAACAGCGACGCCGAGGCGTACGGCGGGAGCGGCAGGGGGAACCTGGGCGGCCTCGACGCCGTCGAACCGGGTGCCCATGGTCGACCCTTCGCGCTGCCCCTCACCCTCCCGCCCCTCGGGGTCGTCTTCCTCGCTCCGGAGGTCTGACCTCGCGATCGCTCCGCCAGGGCCGATCGGCTCCATATGGCGGGATTGCTGCGATTCGATGACGATCTGGGCTAGCGTGACCCGAACCTGGAGACGGAAGGGATTGGCGTGAGCACGCAAGCTGAGGGGGTCATGGGCGCCTCTTCGAGCGCGACTGCACCTCCCGACGCATCGCCCCTGCGGCGCGACCGCGACGGGCAGCCTGTCGCGTTGCCCCTCCGCCAGCGGTTGCACCAGCTGCTGCTCGGCCCGCCTCCCGGCGAAGAGGTCACCCCGTACGTCCCGGTGGTCGAGCCCATCCGACCGGCCGGACCGGTCGCCAAGTGGGGCGTCTTCGTGCTCTGCGCGCTCGGTGGCCTCATCGGTGCCGTGCTGATCGTGGCGTCGGCGCCCGTCTGGTACCTGGCCGAGCCGTCATGGCGCCTCACCGTCCCCGGCATCCCGCACCCCGGCACCTCGTTCCAGGCCACGTCGACCTTCATCATCGGCCTGACCCTCATGGCCGTCGCCTGGATCGGCCTCATCGGCCGGGCCGAGCGCGCGCCGGTCTCCCGTCGGGCCCGACTGGTGGCCGTGGTGCTGGTGGGCATCGTCTGGTGCGTGCCCGTGCTGCTCGGGCCGCCGATGCTGAGCCACGACGTCTACAGCTACGCGTCGCAGGGCGAGATGGCGAGCCGCGGCATCGACCCCACTGCCAACGGCCCCTTCGCCATGAAGAACGGCCGGTGGGTGTGGCAGGTCGACTCGATCTGGCGCGACGCACCGGCCCCCTACGGCCCCGTGGCCGTCGAGGCCGGCAAGATCGTCGTCGAGCTCACCGGGCACGACCCGGCCGCGGCCATCTGGGGCTTCCGGGCCCTCGCCATGCTCGGCGTGATGCTCGGCGCCGTGGGCGTGGCATCGATCGCCCGCTCGCTGAAGCAGTCGCCTGCGGTGGCGGTGGCGGTCGGCATCGTCAGCCCGCTGGTCCTCCTGCACCTGATCGGTGGAAGCCACAACGACGCCCTCATGATGGGCCTCCTCGCGGTCGGTGTCGCTGCCTTCCTCCGCAAGCGCAGGTGGCTCGGGATGGCCCTGGTGATCCTGGCCACGGGGGCCAAGGTCCCGGCCGCGGCCGGCATCGTCTTCCTGGCCTGGAACTGGTACGACGACCTCGACACGCCCTCTGGCAGCGGGTCAAGACCACCGCCATCGTCGGGGTTCGGTTCGATCGCCGCCATCTCGGTGCTGTCGCTGATGGTCGGCATCCAGGTCGGGTGGATGGCCGCGCTGAAGAGCACGGGCAGCGTGTACTCCACGTTCTCGGTGTCGACCAAGCTCGGCTTCCTCACGGCCAGCGGCCTGCAGACCATCGGTCTGCACGTCAGCTCGGACGGCACCGTCGCCGCGTTCCGGCTGCTGGGCATCGCGCTGGCCGGCGTGATCTGCACGGTGCTGTTGCTGCGCAGCCCCCGCATCGGCATGACCCGCGCCCTCGGCATCAGCATGATCGTGGTCGTGCTGCTCAGCCCGGTGGTGTGGCCCTGGTACCTGGCCGCCGGGTTCGCCCTCGTGGCGGCCAGCGGCATGGGCAAGTGGCGCCCGAGCTACGTGGTACTGATCGTGGCCGCCAGCGCGGTGGTGTTCCCCACCTCGATCGCCCCGGTGAAGTCGCTGAACCCCTACCAGCACCTGCTCACCATGGCGGTGGTGGTGCTGATCATCATCGCCTGCTACCTCGCCCAGAAGCTGTCCGGGTACCTCACGTCGCGTCGCGAGCCCCTGACACAGGCCCCTCCGATCGAGCTCCCGCTCGAGTCGGCCGCCCTCGCCACCGCCGGCTGAGGTTTCGCGAGGTCCGCGTCGAACCCGGACAGCGGACGACCCCACGGGTACCTCGGCCGCTTCGGAGCACACGGCTCGCCCGGTCCCTTCCCCGGCTCCCTCGGTCGTGTACTGACCAAGAGGCGCAGCGATGCCGACTGCGCGTTCGCGTCATCAGCTGTACGAGGACCTGAACCGTGTTCGGGGTCCCGAAGCTCAGCGTCCGACCCGCGGTCCGGGCATCAGCCGGGCCACCGTGGCCCTGAGGTCGCCGTCGTCGTCGTCCAGCTGCTCGATCTCGTCGTAGCCGAGCGCCACGAGGGTGGCCTCGAGCAGGTCGGCCTGGTCGCCGCCCAGCTCGAGCAGCAGCGACCCACCCGGACGCAGCAGGCCCGAGGCCTCGGTGGCGGCTCTGACGAGCAGGTCGGTGCCGTCGTCGCCGCCGTCGAGCGCCCGGCGGGGCTCGTGGGCCACCACGTCGCGGGGCAGCAGGCCCAGTTCGCCGGTCGGCACGTACGGGACGACGGCGGTGACGACGTCGACCTTCCCGCGGAGATCATCGGGCAGGGGAGCTGCCAGGTCGCCCTCGAACACCTCCACGCCATTGGCCCGGGCACAGGACGCCGCAAGGGCGTCGATCTCGGTGGCCACGACCCGGGCATCCGGTCGTCGGCGGGCCAGCACCGCGGCGACGGCACCCGCTCCTGTGCACAGGTCGACGGCGAAGCCCCGCCCGGGCAGCCGGGCCACCGCCTCGGTCGCCATGGGCTCCGACTGCCAGCGGGGGACGTAGACCCCGGGGTGCACGAGCACGGTCTCCCCGCAGAACCGCACCGACCCGATCAGCCAGGCCAGGGGCTCACCGGTGCACCGGCGCCGGGTGAGCTCATCGAGGCGAGCCCGGTCACCACCCGCGACGCCGATGAGCAGCGTGGCCTCCTCCTCGGCGGCCACGCAGCCGGCCACTCGGAGGATGTCCGTGATCGTCGCCTGCTCGGCCTCGATGCCCACGCTGCAGTTTGTCGCCGGAAGATCCGATCGCGGGTCATTGGTCGGTGTCCGCCGGGGCCTCTAGCATCGCCCGGTATGTCCAGCCGCCCTTCGGACCCTCCGAGTAGCAATGCTCTCCCGGCCGTTCACCCGCTTCATCGCGCGCCTGCGGGCCGCTGTGGGCTCCGACGCGGCCGGGCTGCGACAGGCGCTGGCGGCCCTGCTGGTCTCCTCTGGCGGTGATCTCCTCGCCGGGCTGACCCTCGGCGCCATCACCGGAACCCTCGAGGCGCTGCCCGGTCTGCTCGTGCTCGTGCCGGCCGCCATCGGCATGCGGGGCAACATCTTCGGGGCGCTCGGCAGCCGCCTGGGCACGTCGATCCACACCGGTACGTTCAGCCTGACGCGCCGCCGCGACACCGTCGTCGGCCAGAACGTGGTGGCCTCGATCGCCCTCACCCTGTTCGTCTCTGCCGCGTTGGCGGTGCTGGCCAAGGCGGTGGCCGGCATCTTCGGGGTGACCGAGACCATCTCGCTGGCCGACTTCCTGGTGATCTCGATCATCGGCGGGGTGCTCAGCTCCGTCGTCGTGCTGGCCCTCACCCTCGGCGTGGCCTCGCTGTCGGTGCGGCGGGGGTGGGACATGGACAACGTGGCCGCCCCCCTCGTCACTGCGGCCGGCGACATGGTCACCTTGCCTTCGCTGTTCCTGGCCACGTACCTGGTGGGCATCAAGGGCGTCACCGTGTCGATCGCCGTGCTGGCCAGCGCCCTCGCGATCGCGTCGTTGGTGTGGGCCATGCGGCTGAAGCTGCCGATCGTCAGCCGCATCCTGCGCGAGTCGGTTCCGGTGCTGCTGGTGGCCGGCGTCGTCGACCTGGTCGCCGGCCTCACCATCGAGCACCAGCTCGAGTCGTTCCTGGCCTATCCGGCCTTGCTCGTGCTGGTGCCCCCCTTCCTCGAGGACACCGGCGCGCTCGGTAGCGTGCTCTCGAGCCGGCTGGCCAGCAAGCTGCACCTCGGCATCATCCAGCCGCTGGCCAAGCCCCAGCGCGCTGCTCGCGACGACTTCGCCATCGTGGCCCTGCTGGCCATCCCGGTGTTCACGCTGGTGGCCATCTCGTCGCAGATCGCGGCGGCCGTGTTCGGCCTCGCCAGCCCGGGCGTGCTGAACATGATCGCCATATCGCTGATCGGAGGCGCCATCGCCACGTTCTTCGCGCTGTTCATCGCCTACTACGGCAGCATCGCCACCTACCGGCTGGGTCTCGACCCCGACACCTACGGCGTGCCGTTGCTGACGTCGTCGATGGACCTCATCGGGGCCCTGGCCCTGATCGCCGCCATCATCGCCCTCTCCGTCAGCTGACCGGCCTCAGACGAACACGCGGGACTCCGGACCCTTGGCCTGGTCGGCCCGGTAGGCCGCGCCGCCACCGATGACGACGGCCAGGAACATGATCTCGGCCTTGAACCAGCCGCCGTGCTCGGCCAGCAGCACCGCCCGCAGCACCGCGTCCGCATGGGCCTTGGTGACGCCCTTGGTGGAGTACAGCCAGTCGTGGACGATGCCGGCCCACCGCTGGGGCGGCTCCCAGGGACCCCACCCGGTGATCGTCTGGGCCCAGTCCGGCACGGACGCGCCATCGGTCGTGAACCCGACCGGCACCTCGATGCGCTCGGTACCGTCGACGAGCACCACCAACGGATCGCCGAGGATCCAGATCTTGTCGTCGCCAGGGAGCACTGGCTCGCCCGTGACCTCCTTGACCCGGTCGACGCGGTCGAAGCGTTCCGGTCGTTCGAGGATCTTCGCGATCGTCATGGTCCGCCTCCGTGGTCAGGGTCCGCACACCTGATGAGCTGGTGTAGAGGATCGCGCCCGGTACCCCGACGGACAACCGTCATCGGTCACAATGCAGCGTGCTCGCGGCGACGGTGTTCAACGATGACGGCAGCAGCTCCCCGGTCGAGGATCCGTCGACCATCTCCGAACACGTCGACGACCACAAGGGCCTGCTGTGGGTCGATGCCATCGATCCCACCGACGACGAGCTGCTGAGGATCCAGGACGAGTTCTCGCTGCACCCGCTGGCCATGGAGGACCTGCGTCACCCCGGCCAGCGACCGAAGATCGAGCGCTACGACTCCCACGCGTTCCTCGTGGCCTACGCCAGCGACGGCGATCCCCGCCACCTGTCGGAGCTCAACGTCTTCATCGCGGACGGCTGGCTGATCTCGGTGCGTCGCACCTACCAGGGCGACGAGTGCGTCGACATGCTCGACGTGGCCAAGCGCTTCGAGCGCACGAGGGACGGCCACAACACCGTCGGCTTCCTCCTCTACACGATCCTCGACGCGGTGGTCGACACGTACTTCGACGCGCTCGACAGCACCGAGGACGAGCTCGAGACGATCGAGAGCCGCATCTTCGACACCATCGGGCGCGACGAGCAGGTGTTGCAGCAGGACCTGCTCACCCTGCGTCGCGAGCTGCTGCTGTTCCGGCGCAGGGTCGTCCCGCTGCGCGACGTGCTGCAGGTCATCCTGCGCCAGGAGGTGCACCCGCTGGGTGACGATGCCCAGCGCTACTTCCAGGACGTGCTCGATCACATCCTGCGGGTCACCGACACGCTCGAGACCCAGAGGGAGCTGCTCGGCAACGCCGTCGACGCCCACCTGGCCGTGGTGAACAACCACATGAACGACATCATGAAGAAGATGACGTCGTGGGGCGCCATCCTGTTCGGGGCCGCGCTCGGTGACCGGCATCTACGGCATGAACTTCGAGTACATGCCGGAGCTGCGGTGGCACTACGGCTACTTCGTCGCCCTCGGCTGGATGCTGCTGCTGACCGTCGGGCTCCACACCTGGTTCAAGCGGAAGGGCTGGCTGTAACCGGCGAGGCGGACGCTTCGTCGGTTCGGCGACCGCGAGCGGCCACGGGTCGGGTCAGCTGCACGAGGCCGACCACGAGCATGGCCACCAGCAACCCGTTGCGCAGGAACAGCGGGTAGACGGCGTACCACTGGCCGTGGAGCTCGGCCTTTATGGCGGCGAAGCTCCACGCCGAGAGCGCGGCGACGGCCAGCGTCAGCCCACCCATCAGTCGGTTGCCCCGCGCCGCCACGATGGCTGCGAACGGCAGGAACCACAGCACGTACTGCGGCGACAGGATCGGGGCGAACACCAGCATGCCGATCACGCACACCAGCGGGGCCAGGCCGTACACGACGGAGTCGTCCTCGCCCGCCCGTCGTCGCCGTGAGGCCAGCCACCAGGCCAGCAGCACGGTGACGCCGCTGAGGATGGTGAGCATCGGTCGACCCCACCCGGGCATCTCGGCCGCGGTGCGCCAGGCTCCGGCCTCGGGGTGCGATCCCGACGGGTTCGAGACGTGGAAGAAGAGGCCGATGATGCTCTCGACCTGCCAGCCCTTCGCCCCGCGGAACGTGAGCACCTCGGACGGTCCTTCGAGCCCGCCCCACACGAGCCAGGCGACGCCGCACACGGTCATGGTCACGACCCAGGCCGCGCCGGCCTTGACCTTGCGCTCGATCACGAGCACGGGCATGACGACCACCGGCCACACCTTGGCGTAGACGGCCACGGCCAGGCTGGCGCCGCCGGACTTGTCCCACCCCTTGCGCACCAGCGCCAGGCCCAGGAGCGCCAGGAAGACCGACAGCAGGTCGATGCGCATGTAGAGGAACGGGAACGCCAGCATCGGCGTCGACAAGATGAGGTAGGCGAGCGCGGTGCGCCGGTCCCAGGCCCATGCCAGCAGGCCGGCGACCGCGAAGTCGAGGATCAGCTGCGAGGCGACGAGTCGTTCGATGGTGTGGGCCCGGTTGGTCCCGTTGGTCAGTTCGATCAGCGCGAGCGCCGCGGGCGGGTACTCGACGTCGAAGTCGCGGTACGGCCGGCCGAAGGTCCGGGCGATCTCGTGGTAGCGCCCGGCGTCGCCGCCGAGGATGTTGGCTTCGCGCTCGGTCGGGGTGAGCACCAGGTAGCCGGCGGCCGCGACGCGCAGCACGACCAGGACGCCGACCAGCGCCCACATCCAGGGGAAGGAGCGGGTCGGCCCTTCGACCACGGTGATGTCAGGGTCCGTCGTGGTCCGCAGGGGTGGGTCCGCCAGTTCGGTGGTGGCATCGGGCCGGACGACGACGTCGATCGCGGGCTCGACCCCATGGGCGCGTGTCGAGGCGGATGGGGCGTCGGGCACGGGGTGACAGTAGTGGTCGCCGGGTGCGGCTCCCGGTCAGCCCTGTCCCGCTCAGCCCACGGGCTGCGGCTGGCGGTCGTCGTCGTCCTCGGCGAGGTCGGGGTCGCCGAGGGTCTCGACGCCATGGTCACCGGGCTTGCCCTCGATGTGGATCTTGGGCAGCCAGCCCAGCCACTTCGGGAACCACCAGTTGGCGTCGCCGAGCAGTTCCATGGTGGCCGGCACCAGGATCATCCGGACGATGGTGGCGTCGATGAACACCGGCGAAGGCGAGACCGAGGCCGAACTCCTTGACGACGCGCTGGTCGCCGAACACGAAGCTGCCGAACACGCACACCATGATGGCGGCGGCGGCGGTGATGACCCGGGCGGTCGAGGCCAGGCCGTCGGCCACCGCCTCACGGTTGTCGTTGCCGTTGCGGTCGTACTCCTCCTTCATGCGGCTGAGGAGGAACACCTCGTAGTCCATCGACAGGCCGAAGAGGATGGCGAACAGCATCATCGGCAGGAAGCTCTCGATGGGGCCGGCCTTGCCGACACCGATGAGGTCCTTGCCCCAGCCCCACTGGAACACGGCGACCATGACGCCGTAGGCGGCGCCGATCGACAGCAGGTTCATGATCACGGCCTTGATCGGCACGACGATCGAGCGGAACACGACCATGAGCAGCAGGAAGCTGAGGCCGAGCACCACGCCGATGAACAACGGCAGCCGCTCCTGCAGCTTGGTCGCGACGTCGTCGAAGGCTGCGGTGACGCCGCCGACGTGGACCTGGACGGAGGTGCCCTCGGTGGCCGCCGGTAGCACGTCGTTGCGGAGGTGCTCGAGGAGCGTCACCGTGGCCGCGTCCTGCGACGAGGTCGACGGGATGACCTGGATGATGGCGGCGTCGAGCGTCTCGTTGGGCCGGGGTGGGCTGACCTGGGCCACGCCCGGTGTGGCCTTGACCTCGTCGACGACCCTCTGGAGGGTGGGGAGGTCCTGGGCACCGCTGATCTCGCGCGGCGAGCAGCAGCGGACCGCTGGCGCCGGGCCCGAAGCCTTCGGCCTTGAGGTCGTAGGCCCGGCGGGTGGTGGCAGTGGTCGGGGAGTTGCTCTCGTCCGACGAACCCAGGCGGATCGACACCACGGGCAGGGCCAGCCCGACGAGGATGACCAGGCCGAGGGCGGCGAACGGCCAGGGGTGGCGCTGCAGGAAGTGGCTCCAGCGGTAGCCGGCGGTCGTACGGGGGTCGCGCATCTTGCCGGTGCCCGGCAGCTTGAACTTGTCGATGTTGAGGCCGACGAAGCCGAGCAGGGCCGGCAGCAGCGTGATGGAGGCGACCATGGTGACGGCGACCACGGCTGCCGCTCCCACGCCCAGTCCGCCGACGAAGGCGATGCCGATGAGCAGCATGCCGAGGAGCGAGATCACCACGGTGGTGCCGGCGAAGAGCACGGCCCGACCGGCGGTGTCGAGGGCGGTGACCACCGCGGTCTCGGGATCGAGCCCTTCGTGGATGCCCTGGCGGTAGCGGGTGACGATGAACAGGGCGTAGTCGATGCCGACGCCGATGCCGATCATGGCCGCCAGCTGGGTGGCGAACTCGGGCACCGACGTGGCGTGGGAGAGCAGCTCGACGATGGCGAACCCGATGCCGATGCCGAACAGGGCGGTGAGGATGGGCAGGCCCATGGCCAGGACCGACCCGAAGGCGATCAGCAGGATCACCACGGCGGCCAGCAGGCCGATGGCCTCGGTGCCGCCGGGGAGCTCACGTGCGGTGAAGAGCGAACCGCCGCCCTCGACCTGGATGCCCGGCACGTTGGCCGTCGGCGATGAGCTCGGTGAGCTGGTCCTTGGTGGCGGTGGTGATGTCGGGGAACTCGTCGTCGAAGGTGATCTGGGCGTAGGCGATGGGCGCCTCGGGGGCGATCTGGCGGGCGCCGCCCTCGGCGTAGGGACTCTCGACGGCGGTGACCTGGGGGATCTGGGCCACCTGGGCGAACACCTCGGTCATGTGCTGCTGCACCGCGGGGTCGCTGATGCCGGCGTCGGCCTTGAAGACGATGTCGGCGGTGGCGCCCGCCTGGGACGGGAACCGCGTCTGCAGCAGGTCGGTGGCCGCCTGCGAATCGGTGCCCTGCAGGCGGAAGCTCTGGGTCCAGTTCGTGCCGGCGTTGCTCGACACCACGCTCAGGAGGACGAGCGCCACCACCCACCCCAGGAGGACGAGGCGGCGGTGGTGGTACGAGGTACGAGCCAGTCGTGCGAGCATGCAGGTAGACTAAGCCGATCATTTGTAAATTCAAGTATTGTCTTGAACAAGTAGCTGCGACATGGGTCACACGAGCCGCAGCACGAAGGGCGACGCAGATGGATCCGGCACGCGAGGTCGTGAGTGTGGGGTGTGAGGCATGGGTCTGATCAAGCTGAGCCGGGCGCGGGCCGGTGACCTCGACCACGAGATCCTCGAGCTGGTGCTGGTGCTGGTCGACTCGTTCAAGGACAAGTTCGAGGCCGCGGTCGGGTCCGCCGAGCTGAACCTGGCTCAGGGACACCTGCTGATGTCACTCGACGAGCCGACCCAGATGAGCGAGCTGGCCCGCAACATGGGCTTCGACGCCTCGCACATCACGAGCATCGTCGACAAGCTCGAGGACCGGAAGCTGGTAGAGCGGCGACCCGACGCCAACGACCGCCGGGTGAAGCGGATCGTGCTCACCCCGGCCGGCCAGGAGGCGCGCGACCAGATCGAGGATCAGCTGCTCCTCACGATGGTGCCGCTCGGCGGCCTCGATACCGCGCAGCGGGCCCAGCTGCGCGACCTGCTCGTCGCCGCGACATCGCCCGTCGCCGTCGAGTAGCGCCGTCGTGCGGCCGGCTTCCTAGTCGATCGATGCGATGGCTCGGAGGACCACCACGCTGCGGCCCTGCACGGTGACGCGGTCCTTGGCCTCGACCTCGGCCCCTTCGGTGGGGAAGGCACCGTCGACGTCGCGGGCCGCGGTGTCGATGACCGTCACCCAGCGCTCGGCGTAGGGACCGTCGGGCAGCACGAACTCCATCGCCTCCTGGTAGGCGTTGAACACCGCGTAGAAGCTGTCGTCGACGACGCGCTGGCCCCGGTTGCCGAGCCCGGCGGATGGCCTCGACCGTTGAGGAACACCGCGATCGACCGGGCGTAGCTGACCGTCCAGTCGTCCTCGGTCATGGTCGTGCCCTCGGGGGTGAACCACTCGATGTCGTCGGCCCGCTCGCCCATGATCGGGCGGCCCTGGAACCAGCTTGCGGCGCCGGAACACCGGGTGCTCGCGCCGCAGCGGCCATCAGGCGGCGTCGTGAACTCGAGCAGGTCGGCGTCGACCGCCTCCCAGTCGTACCAGGAGATCTCGTTGTCCTGGGCGTAGGCGTTGTTGTTGCCGCCCTGGGTGCGCCCGATCTCGTCGCCGCCGAGCAGCATGGGCACGCCCTGCGAGAGCAACAGCGTGCACGAGGAGGTTGCGTTGCTGGCGGCGCCGCAGAGCGATGACCTCGGCGTCGTCGGTCGGGCCCTCGACGCCGCAGTTCCACGACCGGTTGTCGTCGGTGCCGTCGCGGTTGTCCTCGCCGTTGGCGTCGTTGTGCTTGTCGTCGTAGGAGACCAGGTCGGCCAGCGTGAAGCCGTCGTGGGCGGTGACGAAGTTGATGCTGGCCGACGGCGTGCGCCCGGTGGACTCGTAGAGGTCGGAGCTGCCGGTGAAGCGGTAGCCGAACTCGGCCACGGTGTGGTCGGCGCCCCGCCAGAAGTCGCGGACCTCGTCGCGGTACTTGCCGTTCCACTCCGACCACAGCGGGCGGGAAGTTGCCGACCTGGTAGCCGCCCTCGCCGACGTCCCACGGCTCGGCGATCAGCTTCACCTGGCTGACGACCGGGTCCTGCTGGATGAGGTCGAAGAACGACGAGAGCTTGTCGACGTCGTGCAGCTCGCGGGCCAGGGTGGCGGCCAGGTCGAAGCGGAAGCCGTCGACGTGCATCTCGTTCACCCAGTAGCGCAGGCTGTCCATGATCAGCTGCAGCACGTGCGGGTGGCGCATGTTCAGGCTGTTGCCCGTGCCCGTGTAGTCGACGTAGCGACGGGGGTCGTCGGGGTCGAGCCGGTAGTACGCCGGGTTGTCGACGCCCTTGAACGACAGCGCCGGGCCCTGGTCGTTGCCCTCGGCGGTGTGGTTGTAGACGACGTCGAGGATCACCTCGATGCCGGCCTCGTGCAGGGTCTTCGACCATCTGCTTGAACTCCTGCACCTGCTGGCCGCGCTGGCCGTAGCTGGCGTAGTCGTTGTGCGGGGCGAGGTAGCGCGATCGAGTTGTAGCCCCAGTAGTTGCGCAGGCCGAGCTCGAGCAGCCGTCGGTCGTGGATGAACTGGTGCACGGGCATGAGCTCGACCGCGGTGACGCCGAGGTGCTTGAGGTGCTCGATGATCGGCTCGCTGGCCAGGCCCGAGTAGGTGCCCCGCAGGTCCTCGGGGACGTCGGGGTGGCGCATCGTGAGGCCCCGGACGTGGGTCTCGTAGACGATCGTCTCGTGCCACGGGATGCGGGGCGGCGGTCGTCGCCCCAGTCGAAGAACGGGTTGACCACGATCGAGCGGGGCACGAACGGCGCGCTGTCCGACCTGGTCGGCGAGGCCCGCCGGGTCCCTCGTCCGACGTGTAGGTCGAACGCGGCATCGCTCCACTGCACCTCGCCCTCGACGGCCTTGGCGTAGGGGTCGATCAGCAGCTTGGCCGGGTTGGCCGCAGGCCCTGGTCGGGCTCCCACGGTCCGTGCACCCGGAACCCGTAGCGCTGCCCGGGCTGGACGCCCGGCACGTAGCCGTGGTGGATGAAGGCCGTGATCTCCGGGAGGACGACGCGGCTCTTCGGTGCCGTCGTCGTCGAAGAGGCACAGCTCGACCTGCTCCGCGATCTCGGAGAAGAGCGAGAAGTTCGTGCCGTTGCCGTCGTAGGTCGCCCCCAGCGGGAACGGCTGGCCGGGCCAGAGGTTCATCGGGGAGCGAGTCTAGGGGCGCCGCCCGCGGCGCTCTTCCGGACCTCCCGATCGCGCCGAGAGTGACCTGCCGACGGCGGTGACGTCGGCCAGGTGACCTGCCGACCAGCATCCGGGGTCAGCGGGCGGGCCAGGTGTGGGCGAAGCAGCGATCGTCGAGCGTGCCGGGGGACCAGCGGGACCAGAGTCCGAGGGCGGCGGACGCGCTGCGCTCGGTCCAGCGGAGCACGTCGGGGCGGGCGATGCGGCGGACCACTTGCCGGATGCCGCCCTCGTGCACGACGTAGCCGGCCCAGGTGCCGGGGAAGTCCTTGGGCGAGCCGACCTCGGTGATGACGGCCGAGCCGTGGCGCCGCCGGCGATGGCGGTGGGTGTGGCCCGAAGTCACGAACACGGCGGGGTTGGCGGCGACCAGCCGGTCGAGGAGCGCCCGACTCTGATCCCGGTCGATGCCGACCGGGATGTAGGTGGGCACGGGGGTCGTCATGAGCTGGTGGTGGAGGGCGACGAACGCAGGACCGTCAGCGTCGCGCACCGCGTCGGCGATCTCGTCGAGGTGGGTCGTCACCTGCCCGTGGCGATGACCCGGCACCGTCGTGTCGACCAGCACGATCCGGAGGCCCGGTAGGTCGCGGATCTGCACGGTGTCGAGCGCCGCCGAGTCGAGGCCGGCCCGCATCAGGCCGTCGGCCAGCGGGATCGGCGGGCCCCGGCGCTCGGACGGCAGGCCGCCGAGCCGCTTGCGCCACTCCGGGACACCCGCGTGGACGACCCGGTCGTGGTTGCCGGGGGTGGCCAGCACCGGCACGGTGGTGCCGGTCACCAGGCGGCCGAAGCGCTCCCAGTCCTCGGCCCGGGCGTCGACGGTGATGTCGCCCTTCACGACCAGCAGCTCAGCGCCCCAGGCCTCGAGCTCGTCGATCGCGGCCTCGGCGGCCCGCACGGAGTACGGCTCGGGTGGGCGGGGCCGCTCGGTGATGGTGCCGAAGTAGCCGAAGTGCTCCTCGCCGACGTGCAGGTCGCTGATGGTGGCGAAGCGGAACAGCTCCCGACCGGGCGGCGGGCTCAGGGTGCGAACGGACTGCCGGCCGCGGTCGGCGCCCCGGGTCGTCTCGATGCGGGCGTCGAGCAGCGTGCCGGCCGGCAGCCCCTCGACAAGGATCGAGCCCGGTCCGCGGGACCCCAGCGGCCCACCGTGCACGCCGCCCTCGAGGTCGACCTCTACGTCGCCGACCCGCACCCGGGCCGTGTCCGGGTCGAGGCGCGACCAGGTCAGCTGCATCGAGTCGATGTCGACGGCGAAGAGCTCTGGTCCCGCCGCTCGGGGTCGGCCTACCACTCGGCGGTCAGCGGGTGATCTGGTGGCTGAGGGCCTCGCCGTCGCGGACCCGGAGGGCCACGTTGACCTCGAGCCGCTCGAGGTGCTGGGCCAGCTGCTTGTCGCCCTGGGGCACCTCGTGCTCCTCGAAGAAGGCGTAGACGTCCTGGGCGACCTCGGGCTGGGACAGCGTGCGGATGCCGCTGAGCATGCGGACGATGCTGTTGCTCGGGAAGCGGTCGTTGAGCGTGTCCCAGTGCTCGTGGACGAACGCCCACGCCCGGTCGCCCTGGTCGCGGTTGCCCATGGCCCGAGCCAGCAGGTACGGCGCGTTCTGGGTGCGGACCGCGTCGGTGACCGTCATGGCCAGCAGTCGGTCGATCAGCTCGGGCTGGCGGAAGTCGGCGAGCGCGTAGAGGTAGCGCAGCTCCTCCTGGGGGGTGGACGCGTTCGTGAAGCTGGCCTGGAACGCGTCGAAGTCGGCGGCGTCACCCGACGATGCGACGACGCTGATCGAGGCGGCCAGGACGCTCGGGTCGACCGGGGCCCCTTCGCCGCCGGCGTCCCGCTCGACGAAGGCCAGCAGGTTGCGGGCCCCTTCCTGGATGGCGTGGTCGTCGCCCAGGGTGCCGAGCGCACCGACGAGAACGCCGCGGAGCTCGCGGTCGCGATCGCTGTCGTCGGCCGAAGGCTCGATGCCGAGTCGCTCGAACGCCGGCCGCAGCAGCGCCGCGGTGTGGCGCTGCAGCGCGGTGCGGGCCTCGCCCTCGACGAGGCGGTCGAGCGAGCCGAGCGCGCCGACGATGCGCTGCCACACCGACAGGTCGGTCTCGTCGGCGAAGCCGTCGAGCATGGCCAGGAAGTCGACCGCCGTCATGCGGTCGGCCAGCACCGCGGCCCAGGCGTCGTCGACCAGGCCGTAGCGCTCGATGGGGGAGAGGTCGGTCTGCGGCCTTGGCCACCAGCGCGGCGCGCAGGTCCGGGGCGTAGGCGACGCGGTAGAAGCCGGTGCCCTCGGTGTTGGCCAGCACCCAGTCGACGGCCTCGATCAGGTCGACCTCGATCGAGTCGCCCTCGATCAGGACCTTCTCGAACGTGACGACGTCGTTGGCCGACTGGCTGAAGATGGTGGGCACCTGCCAACGCTGGTGGTCGAGCGTCGAGCTGGCCGCCTCGTCGCCCTCGCCGAGGTCGCCGGCGTAGCCGAAGCGCTCCTGGCCGAGCCGCAGCACGCTGCCGTCGTTGACCAGGTCGACGGTGACGAGCGGGTAGCCGCCCTGGAAGATCCAGCTGTCCATGATGCGCCGCACCGGCTCCTCGGTGACCGACTCGATGGCGTCCCACAGGTCGGTCGTCTCGGTGTTCCCGTACGCGTGGCTCTTGAGGTAGTGGCGGATGCCGTCGCGGAACGGGTTGGCCCCGAGGTACTGCTCGAGCATGCGGACGACCGCCGCGCCCTTCTCGTAGGTGAGCACGTCGAACATGCCCTCGGCGTCGGTGGGCGACACGACCTCGAACTCGATGGGTCGGGTGGAGTCGAGCGAGTCGGTGTCGAACGCCGCGGTGCGGGAGAGGCCGAAGTCGGACCAGCGGTCCCACTCGGGCTGGAAGGCGTCGGTGGCCAGCATCTCCATGAACGTGGCGAAGGCCTCGTTGAGCCAGATGCCGTTCCACCACTTCATGGTGACGAGGTCGCCGAACCACATGTGGGCCAGCTCGTGGGCGATGACGTCGGTGACGCGCTGCAGCTCGGGCTGGGTGACCTCGTCGGGGTCGACCAGCACGAGCACCTCGCGGAACGTGACGCAGCCGAGGTTCTCCATGGCGCCGAACGCGAAGTCGGGGACGGCGACGAGGTCGAGCTTGTCGCCCGGGTAGGGGACGCCGAAGTAGTCGGCGAAGAAGCGCAGGCAGAACGCGCCGACCTCGAGCGCGTACGCCGGTGAGGTGGCCCTTGCCGACGGGGTAGACGATGCGCAGCGGCGTGCCGTCGACGTCGACGGGCTCGGTGACGTCGAGCGGGCCGACGATGAACGCCACCAGGTAGGTCGACATCGACATGGTGTCGGCGAAGCGCACGACGTGCTTGCCGTCGTCGCGGGGCGAGCGGCTGACCTCCGCCGCGTTCGACACCGCGGTCGAGCGTCGGCCGGCGACCACGAGGGTGATGCCGAAGACGGCCTTGAAGTCGGGCTCGTCCCAGCAGGGGAAGGCCCGGCGGGCATCGGTGGCCTCGAACTGGGTGGTGGCGATGACCTGGTCGACGCCGTCGTCGTCGGTGAAGGTGCTGCGGTAGAAGCCGTGGAGCTTGTCGTTGAGGATGCCGGTGAACTCGGTGTGCAGCACCCACGTGCCCGGCGTCGAGCGCGGAGGCGAAGGTCAGCGTGAGCCGCTCGGACTCCTCGTCGAGGCTGATGGACGTCGGCCTCGATGGCGGGTGCCGGCCTCGTCCTCGGCGAACGCGGCCGAGACCTCGAGCTCGATGGCGTTGAGCACGACGGTGAGGGTGGCGTCGACGACCTCGACCGCGGTCGCGCACGTGCCGCGGAACGTGAAGGCCACCAGGTCGGGCTCGAGCATCGAGGTCGTAGCGCGACGGCACCACCGTGCGGGGCAGGCGGTAGGGGCTGTCCGCGTCGATGGTGGCGGTGGGCGAGGTCTCGTCGGGCACGGCGTTGCTCCGGGGTCGGCAGAGGGATCTGTGAGAGCGTACCGACGCCGCTGGCGCGGGGTCGACGGTGGCCGTCCTCGTGGACCCGCCACCCGCTGAACTTGCGGAGGAGGCTCGCGCCCGGACCGCGGGACCTCCGCAAGAACGCGGTGGGGCTCGGCCCTGACCAGGTGTGCTAGCAACGCGGGTCCCCTTGAGCCCCGACGGAGGCCACCATGCCCGCCAAGTCATTCGACGTCGTCGCGATCGGCAACGCCATCGTCGACGTGCTGACCCACACCGACGAGTCGTTCCTCGAGAGCCACGGCATGGTCAAGGGCTCGATGCTGCTCATCGACGAGGACGCCGCGCACCAGATCTACGACGACATGGGCCCCGCGGTCGAGGCGTCGGGCGGGTCGGCCGGCAACACGGCGGCGGGCATCGCCTCGCTCGGCGGTCGGGTCGGGTTCGTCGGGCGGATCCGTGACGACCAGCTCGGCGACGTCTTCGCCCACGACATCCGCTCGATCGGCGTCGACTACCGCGTGCCGGCCGCCACCGATGGCCCGGCCACCGCCCGCTGCTTCATCTTCATCACCGGCGGACGCCCAGCGCACCATGAACACCTTCCTCGGGGCGTCGAGCCTGCTGTCGCCCGCCGACGTCGACCCGGACTTCGTGGCGTCAGGCCGAGGTCGTCTACTGCGAGGGCTACCTCTGGGACCTGCCCGACGCCAAGGCCGCGCTCACCAAGGGCATGGACGCGGCCCGCGCCGCCGGGGCGAAGGTGGCGTTCACGCTGTCGGACTCGTTCTGCGTCGATCGCCACCGGGCCGAGTTCCTCGAGCTGGCCGAGTCGCGCATCGACATCCTCTTCGCCAACGAGGCCGAGATCCTGCTCGCTCTACGAGGTCGACACCTTCGAGGAGGCCGCCGAGCGGGTGGCCGGGCACTGCGAGATCGCCTGCCTCACCCGCAGCGAGAAGGGCTCGGTCATCATCACGCTCGGCCGGCGAGCGCATCGAGGTGCCGGCCCACCCGATCGAGGTGGTCGACACCACCGGTGCCGGCGACCTCTACGCCGCCGGCTTCCTGTTCGGTCTGCACCCACGGCTACTCGCTCACCGACAGCGCCCGCCTGGCCTCGCTGGCCGCGGCCGAGGTCATCAGCCACGTCGGCGCCCGTCCCGCCGTCGACCTGAAGGCCCTCGCCGCCTCCGAGCTCGGCCTCTAACCGATCCGATCTGGCGTAGGTGATCCGGTCCTCTGGCGGGTTGATCTACGCAAGTTCGGGTCCTTCTCGCAGGAGGGGAAGCTGCGAGACTGATCGGGTGCGCGTGTCGGTGGTGGGGGTGTCGGGATCGGGGAAGTCGACCTTCGGGCGCGCGCTGGCCGAGCGGGCCGGGGTGCCGTTCGTCGAGCTCGACTCGATCCGCCACCAGCCGGGCTGGACCGAGCTGCCCGACGACGAGTTCCGGCGGCGGGTCGCCGAGGCCACCGCCGCCGAAGCGTGGGTGGTGCGACGGCAACTACGAGGAGGTGCGGTCGATCGTGGTGGCCCGGGCCACCGACGTCGTGTGGATCGACCCGCCGAAGGCGGTGGTCATGGCCCAGGTCGTCACCCGGTCGATCCACCGGGCCGTGACCCGACGGGAGCTGTGGAACGGCAACCGGGAGAACTGGCGGGACGTGGGCCAGCTCGGAGCACCCCATCCGCTGGGCGTGGGCCACCTACGACGGCAAGCAGGTCGTCCTACCCCGAGCGGTTCTCGGGCGAGGCCTACGCCCACGTCCGCGTGCACCGACTGCGGAGCCGTCGAGAAGCGCGGGAGCTCCTGGCCCGCATGATCTGATGGGCGGATGTCGACCCGTCCCCGCCTCGCGCTCCGGCTCGCGGCCGCAGTGGTGCTCGGCCTCGCTGCAATCTGCGCCGCGCCGGCCTGCAGCGGCGGTCCGCGGACCTTCGATCATCTCGAGCTCGAGCGAGGGATCCTCGATCAGTCGTCGGATCCGTTCCCCATCGCGTCGGTCACCTGTCCCGAGGATCGTCCGCTGGCCGAGGGTGACACCTTCACCTGCCAAGCCATGCTCGGCAGCGGTGAGGCGGTCACGATCGACGCGACCCAGACCGATGGCGACGGCAACATCACCTGGAACCGGCACGAGGCCATCGTGACCGGCGAGGCGTTCGCCGGCATCGAGAACGGCGCGATCAGTCGGGACTACGGCCTCCCCATCACGCTTGCGTGCCCTGAGCGGATCGTGATGAACCCCGGCGACACCTTCACCTGCACCGGTACCGACGACCGGGCCCGCAGCCGCACGGTCACCTTCACTGCGGTAGATCCCCGGTCCGGCCAGTTCACCTACGTCGTCGACGGACTGCCTCCGCCGTCGACGACCACGACCACCGCGGCCTGATCGGTCGGCCGGTCGATCAGCCGAGCTCGACGTCGGCGACGCCGGTTAGCGGTCCGATGCCCCGGAACACGTGGGCGAGGCCGTCGGAGCGCACGAGGATGGCGTCACCGTCGAACGACCGCGGTCCAGACTGCAGCACCAGCGCGTACGTGCCCTCGGTCAGCTGGACCTCGTCGTCCGACGCGGCCAGGCACTCCCAGTCGGTGTCGGTGGAGCCGTCGTGCGACGCCACCAGCAGGTCGCAGTACCGCACCGAGATGTCGCGGCCCGCGACGGCCAGATGATCGATCGGGAAGCGCTTGTGCCGCACTGCGCCAACGTAGCTTCTGCGGCCGTACCGCCTGCCTGACCGAGCGCTGCGCCACCCATGTAGCGTGACCGGACTTCCGGTCCCCTCGAGACCGGTGAGACCAGGGGTGACCATGGTCGGTCGACACGGCCCACAACATGGATCAGGCCGGATTGGCGGCCGTGCTCGACACCGAACAAGGTCTGGGGCACGCACCGCCCGACGAGACGGTGTTCGCCACGCAGTCCGCCAACTTCTGGTACTTCGTGCTCGACCTGACCCACGCCATGAGGTGACCTCGTGTCCATCATCAAGATCAACGCCATCACCGTGCCCGACGACTCGGGCGACGAGCTGGCCCACCGCTTCGCGGCCCGGGCCGGCGCGGTCGACGACCAGGACGGGTTCGAGGGCTTCGAGCTGCTCAAGCCCACCGACGACCGCACGACCTGGCTGGTGGTCACCCGCTGGCGCGACGAGGAGTCGTTCCAGGCGTGGGTGAGCTCGCCGGCCTTCGCCCACGGCCACCGCTCCGACGGCGCGGCCGCTGGTGGCGGCGACGATGCCGGTGGTGCTCCGGCGGAGAAGCCGCCGGTGGCGGTGCACAGCGAGCTGTGGAGCTACGACGTGGTGCTCGGGTCGAAGGGCAACCCGGCAGGCTGAGCGCAGCGGTCGGTCCGGTCCTCCCGTCCGACCCCTTCATCGGGAATCGGTCCTGCCGACGGAGTGAGGGCTACCCTGTACGGCAGCCGTCACCTCGGGCCGGGAACCCCCGGCACGGGCACCGAGCACAAGGAGCAAGGCATGAAGCGTCACATGCCCGTGACCGAGCTGGCCCGCGACGAGCGGTTCGAGCAGATGCGCATCGAGGACCTCATCTTCGATCCCCGCAACGCCGTCGCGCTCGAGCGAGAACAAGCGCAGCGGTGGCTTCAAGGCCGACGAACTACGAGGCGCCCGACGCGGCCCGCAGCCTCATGCACGGCATCTTCGTCGGCGAGATCCAGGCGCTCGAGGGCGCCGGTCGCACCTGCTGGGACTTCGACATCGGCACCGAGGGCGACGCGGTGCCCGTTCGAGCTCAAGCTCGACATGGCCCGCCAGTGCTGGGACGAGGCCCGCCACGTCGAGATCTCGGTGCAAGCTCTCCGAGCACATGGGCACCGAGATCGGCGAGTTCGCCGAGCAGACGCTGCTGTTCGAGGCCGCCTGCAACAGCGACCCGGTCCTGCGCCTGGCCGGCGTCAACCGGGCGCTCGAGGGTCTGGCCATCGACGTGTTCAACACGATGCGCGACTTCGGCGACGCGGTCGCCGACCCGGTCCTCGTACTTCTGCGAGGACTGGATGCTGGCCGACGAGGTCACCCACGTGAAGATGGGCTCGCGACTGGCTGCGCCGGCTCACCGCCGACGATCCCGAGCGGCGCAAGGCCGCGCTCGACTTCCAGCGCACCGTCGACAAGCTGTTCAGCTTCGGCGGCTTCCGCGGCGAGGAAGAGGAGAACCCGATCCACCTCGCCCGCAAGTTCCGGGCGCTCGCCGGCTTCAACGACGACGAGATCAGCCGACCTGGTCGACGCCGCGGCCGAGGCCTACGCCGAGGCCCAGGCCCAGTGGGCCGCCGCCGGCGACGCCTGACCGCCCGGCTCGCGCCGGCCGTCCTCGCCCCGCCACCTCACGGCCGCGACCGCTCGCCCTTGCTCCTCGACCTCCACGTCAGTCGTTCGCCTGGTTCGTGATCGTCGGCAACGGCCTGGCCGGCTGTGGGCGCTCGGCGCCAACTGGTACCCGTGCGCTGCGCACGCGGGCGCTGTGGTGGTTCACCGTGCGTGGTCGAGGTCTCGATCTTCGTCCAGGTCGGCTCGGCGTGGCCCTGGTGGCCGGCCAGAGCTCAAGGCCCCGCAGTTCCACATGTTCTACGGCTTCGTGGCCATCATCTCGCGTGGCGCATCATCTACAGCCTACCGCGACCAGATCGAGCAGCTACCGGTACCTGCTCTACGGCTTCGGCGGCCTGTTCCTCATGGGCCTCGGCATCCGCGCCATGCTCGTCGGCCGACCTGACCGACGTCCGCGCGATCCGTCGCGCCGGCTGCACTCACGAGGTTGACGACGGGGCAGGTGAGGGTGCGGGTGATGCCGTCGATCATCTGCACCCGGCTCACGACCATCTTGCCGAGCTCGTCCACGGTGTCGGCCTCGGCCCGGGCGATCACGTCGTAGGGGCCGGTGACGTCGTCGGCGGCCACGACGCCGTCGATGCCGCGGACCTCGGTCGGCCACCTGCGCGGCCTTGCCGACCTCGGTCTGGATCAGGACGTACGCGCTGACAGCCATGGTTGCTCCCGTGTGCGACGACTGGTGCGCCGCATCGTAGTGTCGACGCGACGATGCCCGGCCGGAGCCGGGCATCGTCGGCGCGGTTCGCGTGCCGTCGGACGGCCGCGGTCAGCTCAGTTGGCGAGGCGCTTCTCGAGCTCGCGGAGCTCGTCGCGCAGCTCGGCGGGCAGGCGCTCGCCGATGAAGTCGAAGTGCGCCTCGATCTGGGGGATCTCGCCGCGCCAGGCCTCGGCGTCGACGTCGAGGAGCTCGGCCAGGGTCGTCGTCGTCGAGGTCGAGGCCGTCGGTGTCGATGGCGTCCGGCGGTGGGCACGCGGCCGATGGGGGTGTCGACGGCGTCGCCGTCGCCGTCGACCCGCTCGAGGACCCACTTGAGCACCCGGCTGTTCTCGCCGAAGCCCGGCCACAGGAACGTGCCGTCGTCGCCCTTGCGGAACCAGTTGACCCAGAACAGCTTGGGCAGCTTCGTCGGCGTCGGCGGCCTCGCCGATGTCGAGCCAGTGGGCGAAGTAGTCGCCCATGTTGTAGCCGCAGAACGGCAGCATGGCGAAGGGGTCGAAGCGCAGCTCGCCGACGGTGCCGGCGGCGGCGGCGGTCTTCTCCGACGACATGATCGAGCCGAGGAACACGCCGTGCTGCCAGTCGAAGGACTCGGTCACGAGCGGGACGTTGGTGGCGCGGCGGCCGCCGAAGAGGATGGCCGAGATCGGCACGCCCGCCGGGTCCTCCCACTCGGGGGCGATCGACGGGCACTGCGACGGCCGGGGCGGTGAAGCGGGCGTTGGGGTGGGCGGCCGGGGTGTCCGACTCGGGCGTCCAGTCGCTGGCCCTTCCAGTCGATGAGGTGGGCCGGCGGCTCGTCGGTCATGCTCCTCCCACCAGACGTCGCCGTCGTCGGTGAGGGCGCACGTTGGTGAAGATGGAGTTGGCGTCGAGCGAGCGCATGGCGTTGGGGTTGGTCTCGTCGCGACGGTGCCGGGGGCGACGCCGAAGAAGCCGGCCTCGGGGTTGATGGCGTAGAGCCGGCCGTCGTCGCCGAACTTCATCCAGGCGATGTCGTCGCCGACGGTCTCGACCTTCCAGCCCGGGCAGGGTCGGGATCAGCATGGCCATGTTGGTCTTGCCGCAGGCCGACGGGAACGCGGCGGCGACGTACTGCTTCTCGCCGTCCGGCGGGGTGAGGCCGAGGATGAGCATGTGCTCGGCCATCCAGCCGTCGTCGCGGGCCATGGTCGAGGCGATGCGCAGGGCGAAGCACTTCTTGCCGAGCAGGGCGTTGCCGCCGTAGCCCGAGCCGTAGGACCAGATCTCGCGGGTCTCGGGGAAGTGGACGATGTACTTGTTCTCGGCGTCGCACGGCCACGGCACGTCGGCCTGCGCCCGTCGGCCAGCGGGCAGCCGACCGAGTGCAGGCACGGCACGAACTCGCCGTCGTCGCCCAGCACGTCGAGGGCGCCCTGGCCCATGCGGGTCATGATCCGCATGTTCGCGGCGACGTAGGGCGAGTCGGTGAGCTGCACGCCGATGTGGGCGATGGGCGAGCCGAGCGGGCCCATGGTGAACGGCACGACGTACATCGTGCGGCCCTTCATGGCGCCCGGTGAAGAGCCGAGCAGCTCGGCCTTCATCTCGGCCGGGTCCCGCCAGTTGTTGGTGGGGCCGGCGTCGATCTCGTGCTCGGAGCAGATGAAGGTGCGGTCCTCGACCCGGGCGACGTCGCCGGGTCGGACAGGGCGAGGTAGCTGTTGGGCCGCAGGTCGTCGTTCAGGCGCTCGAAGGTGCCGCCGTCGACGAGCTCGCTGGCAGAGCGCGGTCGTACTCCTCGTCCGAGCCGTCGCACCAGTCGACGCGTCGGGCTGGAAGATCTCGGCCCATTCGTCGACCCAGTCGAGCAGCTTCTGGTTGCTGGTCTGTGCGCCCATTAGACCTCCGACGTCGTCGTCGAGTCGGTGTGCACCGACGCTGCGCCGGCGCGGGGGATCGCCAAGGGTACCCACCTCGGCGAGTCGTGCTCATCCGTCGATGGAGATGACGTCACCATCTCCGGACGGTCGATGGTCGGCAGGGCGTGCCGGCGTCAGCCCTGCGGGTGCTGCGGGTCGCCGGGGTGCGCCTGCGGGAACCCCGGCGTGCCCATGTCGACCTCGGAGCCGAGGCGCAGGCGCGTGGCCCGGCCGGCGTCGTCGAGGTCGAAGACGACCCGCTGGCCCTGGCGGAGCATGCGGAAGACCGAGCCCTCGAGCGCGTCGGCGGCGAGGTCGTACTCGCGCAGGTCGGTGTCGCAGATGACGACGCCGTCCCGGTGCCGGGGTCGTAGGACTTGATCACGCCTTGCACGGTGGCGGCCGTCAGCGCCTAGTGGGCGGCCTTGACGACCTTGCCGGCCTTGATGCACGAGGTGCAGACGTTGACCCGCTTGGTGCGTGCCGTTGACGACGGCCCGCACCCGCTGGATGTTCGGGTTCCAGCGCCGCTTGGTGCGCCGGTGGGAGTGGCTGACCGCCATGCCGAACGACGGGTTCTTGCCGCACACCTCGCAGACCGCTGCCATGACGCGACACCTCGAGACCTCGAACGGACGGGAACAGGGGTCAGCAGGCTGACGGCCCGGGCAGGCCGACTCGGCGGTCGCCGGACGGACCGCACGTCCGCGCTCACTACGATCGCTCGGGCGATGGCGACCCTCGACGCCGCTCGTGCCGCCGACGATCTGCGACGCCGTCGATCGTCGCGGCTACGCCGACGCGTCTGGCGCGCCCACCGGGCCGGCGATCAACCGGCTGAACGTGTACCCCGTGCCCGACGGCGACACCGGCACCAACATGGCGCTCACCCTCGAGTCGGTGGTCGACCGAGCTCGAGCGCCGCCGGCGCCGACCTGGCCGCGATCTGCAAGGCCATCGCGCCACGGCTCGCTGATGGGCGCCCGGGGCAACTCGGGCGTGATCCTGTCGCAGATCCTGCGGGGCCTCGCCGACGTGTTCGCGACGCCGGCGAGCGAGCCGGTCGACGGCGCCGCCGTCGTGCGCCGCGGCGCTCGGCCGCGGCGGCCGACGCGGCCTACGGCGCGGTCATGCGGCCGGTCGAGGGCACGATCCTCACCGTGATCCGCGAGGCGGCCGACGGCGCCGCGGCCGGCGTCGAGGCCGACGCGGCCCGTCGCTGGTCGGCGTGCTCGAGGCGGCCCGGCGTCGGGCGGCCGACGCGCTGGCCCGCACCCCCGAGCTGCTGCCCGGTGCTGGCCGAGGCCGGCGTGGTCGACGCCGGCGGCACCGGCTTGCTGCTGCTGCTCGACGCGCTGCTGCACGTGGTCGACGGCCGCCCGCTGCCCGAGCCGGTCGAGGGCGAGGGCATCATCGACGCCGAGCTGGCCGACGCGATGGCCCAGGTGCACGCCGACGGCGGCGGCGGCCACGGCGACGACGACAGCCTGGCCGACCTGCGCTACGAGGTCATGTACTTCCTCGAGGCCCCGACGACGACCATCCCGGCGTTCAAGGACGTGTGGGCCGGCATCGGCGACTCGATCGTGGTGGTCGGCGGCGACGGCATCTGGAACTGCCACATCCACACCGACGACATCGGCGCCGCGATCGAGGCCGCCATCGACGGCGGCCGGCCCCGCAACATCCGGGTCACCGACCTGCTCGAGCAGGTCGAGGAGGAGCGCTGGGTCCGCGAGGCCGAGACCGTCGACGCCGAGCCCGAGCAGCCCACGAGCCGGTCGACGACCGCGGTCGTCGCCGTCGCCACCGGCGACGGCATCCGCCGCATCTTCCACTCGCTCGGCGTGCAGCGCATCGTCACCGGCGGGCAGATCGATGAACCCGTCGACCGCGCAGCTGCTCGAGGCGGTCGAGGCGGCGCCGGCCGACGAGGTCGTCATCCTGCCGAACAACAAGAACATCATCCCGGTGGCCGAGCAGGTCGACGCCGAGACCACCAAGACGGTGCACGTCGTGCCGACCCGCGGCGTCGCCGAGGGGTTCGCCTCGCTGCTGGCCTACGACCCCGAGGCCGCCGGCGACGACAACGCCAAGGCGATGACCGAGGCCGCCGCGCGCGTCGTCGCCGGCGAGGTCACCCGGGCCGTGCGCGACTCGACCTGCGACCTCGGCCCGATCGCCGAGGGCGACTACCTCGGCATCGCCCGCGACGGCATCCGGGCCGTGGCGCAGCGGGCTCGACCTGGTCGTGCGACCCAGCTGCTCGACCTGCTGATCGACGACGACCACGAGATCGTCACCATCATCGAGGGCGAGGGCGTCGACGCCGGCGGTCACCCGCCACATCACGGAGTGGCTCGCACGAGCACCACCCCGACGTCGACGCCGAGGTCCACCACGGCGGCCAGCCGCTCTACCCGTACTGCTTCGGCATCGAGTAGCGGCCGTCGAGCCGGCGCCGGGACATGGCCCGCCGACTCGCCCAGCTCGCCGACGCTCCCGGTCACCGAGCTCGAAGGGCGTCGGGGACGAAGCGCGCCGAGGCGCTGGCCAAGCTCGGCATCGCAGACGTGCTCGACCTGCTCACCCACTACCCGCGGCGCTACCTCGACCGCACGAACGAGCGCGCGCATCGACGAGCTCGACGTCGGCGAGGAGGCGATGGTGCTGGTCACGCGTCAAGGCGGTGACCGCCCGGCGCACCGAAGACCCGCAAGTCGATGGTGGTGGTCGACGTCACCGACGGCCGGGGTTCCTGCGGGTCACGTTCTTCAACCAGCCGTGGCGCGAGCGCCAGCTGCAGCCGGGCACCGAGGCGGTGCTGTTCGGCAAGGTCGAGATGTTCACGGCCGGCGCCAGATGACGAACCCGGTGGTCGACCTGGTCGGCGACAAGACCGGGCGCATCGTGCGCGATGTACCCGCAGTCGGAGAAGGCCGGCGTCATGACGTGGGACGTCGACAAGTGGATGGACGAGGTGCTGCGACCGGGCCGGCGACGTTCGCCGACCGGTGCCGCGGCGCGTGCTGGCCCGGTGGGACCTGATCGATCGCACGACGGCGTTCCACGACATCCACGAGCCCGAGTCGATGGCTGCGGCGGGCGAGGCCCGCCGGCGCCTGGTGTTCGACGAGCTGCTGCGGGTGCAGCTCGCGCTGGTGCAGCGCAAGCGCGAGCTCGAGCGCACGACGCCCGGGCATCCGCCACGACCTCGGCGGCGAGCTGGTGCGGCGGTTCCACGAGCGGCTGCCGTTCCCGCTCACCGGCGCGCAGCAGCGGGCGATCGGCGAGATCGAGCAGCGACCTGGCCGGACCGCACCCGATGCACCGGCTGCTGCAGGGCGACGTCGGCGCGGGCAAGACGATCGTGGCGGTGAGCGCGCTGCTGGTCGCCGTCCAGGGCGGGCACCAGGGCGCGCTGATGGCGCCGACCGAGGTGCTGGCCGAGCAGCACTTCCTCGGCGTCCGCGACCTGCTCGACGGGCTTCACCGTCCCCGACACCGACCCCGACAGCCTGTTCGGCGGGGCCGGCATGGAGCGCCAGCTGCGGGTCGAGCTGCTGACCAACCGCACCACGGCGGCCGAGCGGCGGCGCATCCTGGCCGGCGCTGGCGGCGGGCGAGATCGACCTGGCCATCGGCACCCACGCGCTGATCCAGGAGGGCGTCGAGTTCCGGTCGCTCGGCGTCGGTGGTCATCGACGAGCAGCACCGGTTCGGCGTCGAGCAGCGCGCCGCGCTGCGCGACAAGAGCGCGGGCGAGGCGGTGCCCGACGTGCTGGTGATGACGGCCACGCCGATCCCGCGCACCGCGGCCATGACCGTCTACGGCGACCTCGACGTCTCGGTGCTCGACGAGCTGCCGCCGGGCCGCACGCCGATCGTCACCACGCTGGGCCGCAGGCCGGCGAGCGAGGACGAGCCCGCGGTGTGGGCGCTCGTGCAGGCCGAGGTCGCGCGCGGGGCGCCAGGCCTACGTCGTCTGCCCGCTGATCGAGGAGTCCGAGAAGCTCGAGGTGCGCTCGGCCGAGGAGACCTTCGACGCGGCTGCAGGCCGGCGAGCTGGCCGGGCTGCGGCTCGGGCTGCTGCACGGCCGGGTGACCGCCGGCCGAGAAGGAGGAGGTCATGGCCGCTCTTCCGCTCGGGCGACCTCGACGTGCTGGTCGCCACCACGGTGATCGAGGTCGGCGTCGACGTCCCCAACGCCACGGTCATGGTCATCCTCGACGCCGACCGCTTCGGCATCGCCCAGCTGCACCAGCTGCGGGGGCGGGTCGGCCGGGGCGCCGACCAGTCCTACTGCTACCTCGTCGGCGACGGCCACCACCCCCGACGGCGAGGCCCGGCTCGAGGCGCTGGTGCGCACCACCGACGGGTTCGAGCTGGCCGAGGTCGACCTCGACCTGCGGGGCGAGGGCACGATCATGGGCGAGCGCCAGAAGGGTCGCAACGACCTCAAGCTGGCCTCGCTGCGCCGCGACCGCGAGTGGGTCGCAGCGGGCCCGCGAGGTGGCCTTCGAGCTCGTCGACGCCGACCCCACGCTGGCCGAGCACCCGCTGCTCGCCGAGGAGATCGACCTCTTCCTCGGCGACGAGGACCAGACCGACTTCCTGCTCAAGTCCTAGTGGTGCGTCGCAGGAACGCCATGGTGGGTTCACCCACCCGAATTCACTGACAGGCCACTGGGGGAACACCTGCAGAGCGATGCCACGACGGTCGACGCGTCCCTGCCTGAGCCGCCCGTCGGGCGACCGTCCCGCGGTTGCAGCTGCGGCCCGTCGCCGACCTCGGCGTCGGCCTGTCATCCTGGCGGGGTCATGGAGACCCGACCGTGAGCCAGAACGGCGACACCGCCCCCGACGTGCCTGACGTGCCCGACGACGCCGACGAGCCGGCGAGACTGCGAGGGCCGCGTGCCGCCTACGCGGTGAACTGGCGGGTCGTGTTGTTCGTGGACGCGCTGATGGGGCTGGCCGTCGTGGTCGCCGGCCTGATCGCCCTGGTGGTGTGGAACTTCTGGGTCGGCGCGTTCCTCATGCTGTGCGGCTGCGCGTACGTGGGCATGGTCGCCCGCCGGGGGGACCAGTGGCGCCGCCTGCGTCGCGACGCCGGGCTCTCGCACCCCGGCCGGTAGCCTCGCCGCCATGGTCGACAGCCCCGCAGGGATGGAAGGAGCCCGAGGCCTCGACGTGGCCGAGCACATCGTGTGCGTCGACTGCGGCGGGCTCTGCCACCGGCTGTCCCATGAGCCCCACGAGGGGTGGGAGCCCGGCGACGTGGTGGCCTACCGCTGCGAGGACTGCCTCGACCGGTGGGACATCGTCCTCGAGGACGAGGACAACGATCCCTACGGCTGACGCCATCCGGGTGCCATCTCCCGCGTTCTCACCACTGGTTTCGCCCGCTGAGCGACCGAAATCGGCGCCAGAAGCGGGGGTGGTGGTGCGGTGAGGGTCGTGGCCGGCTCGGCGCGAGGGCGGCGGCTCGAGGCGCCCGAGGGCGAGAGCACCCGGCCGACCGGCGACCGGGTGCGCGAGGCCGTGTTCAACTCGCTGCACAGCCTGGGCGCCGTCGAGGACGCGACGGTGCTCGACCTCTTCGCCGGCAGCGGCGCGCTCGGCATCGAGGCGCTGTCACGGGGTGCCGCCCATGCCACGTTCGTCGACACCGACCGCCGGGCCATCGGCGCGATCGAGGCCAACCTGGCGGCCACCGGCCTGGCCGAGCGGGCCACCGTGCTGCGCGCCGACGCCGACTCGGTGGTTGCCCGGGCCGTCGCCGAGGGCCGCCGCTGGGACCTCGCGCTGCTCGACCCGCCCTACGCGTTCGACGGCTGGGCCGACCTGCTCGCCGTGCTGCCCGGCCGACCTGGTGGTCGTCGAGTCGGACCGGAGCATCGATCCGGGCCCCGGGTGGGGTGTGGTCAGGGAGCGCCGGTACGGGAGTACGCTCGTGGCCGTTCTTCGTCCGACGTAATCCTCCGGTCGCCCGACCGGCACCCAACTCCGGAGTGACCGTGGCCCTCGTGCTCTACCCCGGGTCGTTCGATCCGATCCACAACGGCCATCTCGAGATCATCGAGACGGCGTCGCGGCTCTTCGACGGGGTGATCGTCGCGGCGATGCGCAACCCGCAGAAGGGTGAGCCGCTGTTCGACCTCGACGAGCGCGAGCGCATGCTGCACGAGAGCGTGGGCCACCTCGACAACGTCAAGGTCACCATGTTCTCCAGCCTGGTGGTCGACCTGGCCCGCGAGGTCGGCGCCGACTTCATCGTCAAGGGCCTGCGCGCCGTCTCCGACTTCGAGTCCGAGCTGCAGATGGCCCAGATGAACAAGGGCATCTCCGGGGTCGACACCCTGTTCATCCCGTCGGCGTCGGCCCACTCCTTCCTCGCCTCCAAGCTGATCCGCGAGATCGCCCGCTTCGGGGGCGACGTCTCGGCCATGGTCCCCCCTGCGGTGGCCAAGCGCCTCGAGGAGAAGTACCCATCGTGACCGACTTCACCGACGACCTCGACGAGCTGTCCGACCTCTCGGGCGCTCCGGTCCCGGCCGCCTACCACGGCGCCGAGACCGAGGAGATCCTGCTGCAGCTGCGCGACATCGTCGACGCGGCCCGACCGGTGCCGCTGTCGGCGTCGTCGATGATCTCCAAGGAGGAGGTCCTCGAGCTGCTCGACGAGGCCCTCGACCCGCCTGCCCGAGGAGCTGCGCGCGGCCCGCTGGCTGCTCAAGGAGCGCGAGGAGTACCTGGCCCGGGTGCGCCACGAGGGCGACGAGATCCTCGACCAGGCCCGCACCCGTGCCGAGCGCATGGTGCAGCGCACCGAGGTGGTCAAGGCGGCCGAGGCGCGGGCCTACCAGATCATCGACACCGCCGAGGCCGAGGCCCGGCGCCTGCACCACGAGGTCGAGGACTTCTGCGACCAGAAGCTGGCCAGCTTCGAGATCGTGCTCGAGCGCACCATGAAGCTGGTCGCATCCGGCCGCGAGAAGCTGCAGGGCACCAACCTGCTGGGCGAGGCCGGCGCCGACGAGGCCCACCCGCTGGACCTGCCGCCTCCGCCCGACTCCGCCTACGTCGAGACCGACGAGGGCTACGACGACGAGTTCTACGACCAGGACGACGCGTCGTGATCACGGGGGGACGACCCGTCGTGCACAGGCCAGGCCCAACATCATGACCGCTGCTCGGCCGCTGCAGGTGGGCGTGTCCGAGCTGCTCCGGCACCCCGGCACCCGACGCGCCGTTCGTGACCGACGCCGTCCTCGACGGCCTGGCCCTGTCGACCGCGGCGGTGGTCCCGAGGCACCGCCGGTCGACGTCGACCTGGTGCTCGAGTCGCTGAGCGCGCTCGATCACCGCCACCGGGTCACGGTGCGGGTGTCCTGGCGAGGCGACTGCCGCCGCTGCCTCGACCGGTCGAGGGCGAGGCCGAGGCCGAGGTCACGCGAGGTCTTCGAGCCCGACCCGACCGAGGGCGAGACCTACCCGCTGGCCGGCGACCAGATCGACCTCGAGCCCCTGGTCCGCGACGCCGTCCTGCTGGCGCTGCCGCTGGCCCCGCTGTGCGCCGAGGACTGCCCGGCCCGGCCCCCGAGGAGTTCCCGACCGGCCCGGCCGACCGACGGCGACGGCCCCCCGCGATCCCCGCTGGGCCGCGCTCGACGACCTCTCGTTCGAGGACTGATCGACCCGTCTTCCAGGCTCGCCGACCCCGCCGTCGGACAGGCGACCCGGACTCGCTTCGACCGGAGCAGGGTCGACCCGCTACGATCGCTCGTCCGCACGACCAGCCATTCCGCACGACCAAAGGCACGAGAACCATGGCCGTCCCCAAGAAGAAGACCTCCAAGGCGAAGAGCCGCAGCCGCCGGGCCTCGGCCTGGACCCTCAAGGCCCCGGCTCGCAGCATCTGCCCGCGCTGCGGCTCCACCAAGCTGCCCCACATCGTGTGCGGCAACTGCGGCTGGTACCACGGCCGCCAGGCCATCGACGTCGACTGATTCGACGCCAGTGACCCAGGCATCGATCCTCCCCATCGCCGTCGACGCCATGGGCGGCGACCACGCTCCCGACGAGATCGTCGACGGGCGCCAAGCAGGCGGCGGCCGAGCTCGGCATCCCCGTCGTGCTGGTCGGCCGCCCCGACGAGATCGGCGACCCCGGCGACCTCGAGGTGCTCGCGGCGTCCGAGGTCATCGCCATGGACGCCGACGCCGGCTCGAGCGTGCGGCGCATGAAGGACTCCTCGCTCGTGCGGGCCGCCGAGGCCGTGCGCGACGGGCGGGCCTCGGCCATGGTCAGCGCCGGCAACACCGGCGCCACCATGGCCAGCGCGCTGCTGCGCATGGGCCGCATCAAGGGCGTGTCCCGCCCGGCCATCGCCACGCCGATCCCGGTGCTCGGCGGCACGCCGACGGTGCTGCTCGACGCCGGCGCCAACGCCGAGTGCAGCCCCGAGTGGCTGCGTGCAGTTCGCCCAGATGGGCGCGGTCTACGCCCGCGACCGCTTCGGCATCGACCAACCCCGCGGTCGGCCTGCTGTCGATCGGCGAGGAGCCCACCAAGGGCAACCCGCTGGTCAAGGAGACCCACAAGCTGCTGGCCGAGCCGGCGCTGGATCGGCTCGACCGGCGCCACCTTCATCGGCAACGTCGAGGGCCGCGACATCATGACCGACGACGTCGACGTGGTGGTCACCGACGGCTTCACCGGCAACGTCGCCCTCAAGACGCTCGAGGGCGGCATGCGGGCGCTGGTCGGCGGCGTGCTCGGCCGCGTTCGACACCGACGACGCCACCCGGGCCGCCGCCGAGGTGCTGCTGCCGGCGCTGCTGCCGCTCTACGCCCAGCTCGACCCCGAGAACATCGGCGGCGCCATGCTGCTCGGCGTCGACGGCGTCTGCATCATCAGCCACGGCTCGTCGTCGGCCACGGCCATCGTCAACGCCATCCGCGTCGCCCACGACCTGGTCGACGGCGAGGTGGTCGACCACCTCCGGGCCGCCACCGCACCTGCTGCCTGAACGACTGCTGAACGCGGTCCGGCAGTCAGCGGGCCGGGTCGCAGGTCGGGTCTTGACATCGCGAAAGTGCCTCTGACCTGCCCTTATGGTGGTGTTCACGAACGCACAAGGGCAGAATCTGGTAGGCTCCCCGCCGTTCCCGTGCAGCCGCACGACCCGTCCTGGCACCGAAGGAGAGCGATCCGTGCCCGCAGAGACCCACGTCAGCAGGGCCCGATCGACCGGCAGGAGATCGTCGACCTCGTCCGCGACCGCCTGGCCGACATCCTCGAGATCGAGCCGTCGACGCATCCACGAGGGCGATTCGTTCGCCGACGACCTCGAGGCCGACTCGCTGGCCCTGATCGAGCTGGTCGAGGCGCTCGAGGAGGAGCTCGGCGAGCGCAGCGGTCGGGCTTCCGCATCGAGGACGAAGACCTCGAGGACCTCAAGACCGTGCGCGACGCCGTCGACTACGTCGTCGCCCGCCTGGGCTGATCCTCCTGCACTCCGACGACCTCCACCGCTTTGCCGAAGCGCTCGGCTACCCGTTCGACGACCTCGACCTGCTCGCGCTCGCGGTCACGCACCGGTCGTGGTGCGCCGAGAACGCGGGCCACGAGTCGAACGAGCGGCTCGAGTTCCTCGGCGACGCCGTGCTCGGCCTGGTCGTCACCGACGCACATCTACGACTCCTTCCGCAGCATGCCCGAGGGCGAGCTGGCCAAGGTGCGGGCGTCGGTGGTGAGCGCCGCCGCGCTGGCCGAGGTCGGGGCCGAGATCGGGCTCGGGGCCGTCGCTGCGGCTCGGCAAGGGCGAGGACGCGCAGCGGCGGCCGGGCCAAGCCGTCGATCCTGGCCGACGCCGTCGAGGCCGTCATCGGCGCCGTCTACCTCGACCAGGGCTGGCCGGCGGCGCAAGGCCTCGTGCTCGGCCTGCTCGGCGACCGCATCGAGCGGGCGGCCGAGGGTCCCGGCGGCCACGACTACAAGACCCAGCTGCAGGAGCTGGCCGCCCGCGAGTTCGAGCAGCTGCCCGACTACGACCTCCGCGACGAGGGCCCCGACCACGACAAGATGTTCTTCGCCACCGTGCGCGTCGGGCGACGAGCCCAAGGGCGCCGGCGAGGGCCGCTGCAAGAAGCACGCCGAGCAGGCCGCCGCCCGTGCCGCCTGGGACCGCATCACCGCCGAGCTGGCGGGCACGAACCGGGCCGACCGCCTCGGTCCTTCGCACCCGGCCAACCAGATCTTCACCGAACCTGCTCCGGCCGTCGCCGGTCGGAGCCGAGAGAGCGAGTCCGACGATGCCTGAGCTGCCCGAGGTCGAGACGATCCGACGGGAGCTCGAACGCGAGGTCGTCGGCAAGCGGATCAAGACGGTCGAGGTCCACGGCACCCGCACGGTGCGCCGCCAGACGAAGAAGGCGTTCGCCACCAAGCTCGACGGCGCCAAGATCACCGGCGTCGACCGCAAGGGCAAGTACCTGCTCGTGCAGCTCGACTCCGGCGACGTGCTGGTGATCCACCTGCGCATGAGCGGCCAGCTGCTGCGGGCCGCGGCCAAGGATCCGCTGGCCAAGCACACCCACGTGGTCATCACGTTCACCCAGGCGGCCAGCTGCGCTTCGTCGACCCCCGCACCTTCGGCGAGATGTTCGTGACCTCGCCCGACCAGCTGACCGAAGAGGTCCCCGAGCTGGCCGAGCTGGGCTTCGACCCGGTCGACGAGCCGATGTCGTGGCAGACGTTCGGCCACCTGCTCATGGCCCACAAGATGAAGCTCAAGGCGTTCCTGATGGACCAGACGATCATCGCCGGCATCGGCAACATCTACTCCGACGAGATCCTGTTCGCCGCCGGCCTGCGCTACGACCGCCTGACCGACTCGCTGTCGACCCAGGAGATGCGCCGGCTCTACCGCTCGGTCGTCGAGACCCTGCACGACGCCATCAAGTACGGCGGCTCGACCCTGGCCGACGAGCAGTACGTCGACCTCAACGGCAAGCCCGGCGAGTACCAGGAGCACCACAAGGTCTACGACCGCGAGAAGCAGCCCTGCTTCCGCTGCCGCCGGGCCAACATCGCCAAGGCCAAGTTCGCCGGCCGCTCGACCTACTTCTGCGAGGTCTGCCAGGTCTGACCTGGGGGATCGAGCCGGCCGCGGCGTCCGGGTGCCGGTCCTCGAAGATCGGCGGTCCGCCCATTCTCGATGCGATCGCCGGTCGGGTCGGGCTTCGGTCCGGCCACGACCGCGGCGAGATGGGGATCGGGCGACCTCGAGCGAGCAGCGTGATCCGGCCCGGGCCGACGAACTCTTCTCGGTGCTCACGGCCGGCGCGGCCGACGCCAGCGAGAGCAGGGTCCTCGACGCCCTCGTCGGCGACTGGCACGTGAGCACGGCGTGGGAGCAGATCGCCGGGGCCGGCGTGCGCCAGGTGGACGGTCGCACGGCAAACGGATGGATCTTCGGTGGGCGCACCCTCGAGCTGCGGGGCTTCGACTCGGCCGGCATCGAGGAGGCCAAGCTCTTGTCCGCGTTCGACCCCACGGTCGGGGACTACGTGGCCTTCGCCGCGAACGCCCTCTCGACGTGCTTCGTGCTCGAGCGCGGCCGGCTGCACGACGACGGCTCGCTGGTCCTCGACGGCGTCGAGCCGATCCCCGACGGGCGGCCGGGCATCCGCTACCAGCGCACGTTCCGCTTCGACGGGCCCGACCGCTACACGGCCTCGATCTCCTATCCGGGTGTGCCGCCCGGCACGTACGGGTCGTTGGTGTCGACCAACGAGCGGATCACGTGACATGACCGACCGGACTCGCGCTGTTCTGCCCGACGCCGAGGTCGATGTCGTGATCGACGCCGTGCGGGCCGGCACCTGAGCGCTGCGCTGGTCAGCGAGGGTGTCCCGGCCTCGTCACGGGGAGCCACTAGGGTCCTGCGCGAGCATCGCGGAGTAGGCCAGCACCACCGGAGACGAGTTGTATCTCAAGACCCTGACCCTCAAGGGGTTCAAGTCGTTCGCCGACGCGACCGCGCTCGACCTCGAACCCGGCGTCACCGTGGTGGTCGGCCCCAACGGCAGCGGCAAGTCCAACGTCGTCGACGCCATCGGCTGGGTGCTCGGCGCCCAGGCCCCGAGCGCGGTGCGCTCCCAGAAGATGGACGACGTCATCTTCGCCGGCACCGCCAAGCGCAGCGCCGCTCGGTCGGGCCGAGGTGTCGCTGACCATCGACAACGCGTCGGGCATGCTGCCGATCGAGTTCACCGAGGTCACGATCACCCGCACGCTGTTCCGCACCGGCGACAGCGAGTACGCCATCAACGGCGTGCCGTGCCGGCTGCTCGACATCCAGGAGCTGCTCGTCCGACACCGGCGTCGGTCGCCAGCAGCACGTGATCATCAGCCAGGGCCAGATCGACGCCGTGCTCAACGCCCGGCCCGAGGAGCGGCGCTCGATCATCGAGGAGGCCGCCGGCGTGCTGAAGTACCGCACGCCGCAAGGAGAAGAGCGAGCGCCGGCTCGCGTCCACCGAGGCCAACCTCACCCGGCTGCAGGACCTGCTGCGCGAGGTCCGCCGCCAGCTGCGGCCGCTCGAGCGCCAGGCCGACGCCGCCCGCCGCCACGGCGGCGTCGTGGCCGAGCTGCAGGCGCTGCGGGTCCACGTCGCCGGCCGCGAGCTGACCGGCCTGCGGACCGCGCCTCGACGGCGCGGCGCAGCGGCGGATCGAGCTCGGCCACCGACGAGCGCGAGCGTCAAGGCGGAGCTGGCCGGGCTCGACACCGCGGTCCTGGCCACCGAGGCCCGGCTCACGGCCATGGGCGGCGACGACCTCGGCGACTCGCTGGCCCAGTTCGAGTCGCTGTTCGAGAAGGCCCGCGGCCTGTCGTCGCTGCTGGCCGAGCGCCGCCGGGGCATCGACCGCGACCGGGGCGCGTTCGTCGACCAGGGCGTCATCGCCACCCTCGAGGCCGAGGCGCGCACGCCTGCAGTCCGAGCTGGCCGAGGTCGCAGGCCGAGGCGGCGCTGCTCGAGCCGCAGGCGGCTCGAGCTGGCCGAGGCCGAGGCGGCGCTGGCCGCCGAGCGCGAGCGCTTCGAGGAGCGACTGGGCCGAAGGCGTGGCCGCCCCGAGCGGACGGGCGTCCGAGGTGCGCGGCGAGCTGGCCGCGCTGCGCCGGGCGCCGAGCGGGGCGAGGGCGAGATGGCCCGCATGCGCGGCCCGGCTCGACGTGCTCACCGAGAAGTCGGCCCGGCTGGCCGAGGAGGCCGACCGCCTGCGCGCTCGAGATCGGCGCGGCCGAGGCGGCCGAGCTGCCGCTGGTCGAGTCGCTCGACGGGGCCGAGCAGTGGCGGGCCGACGCCGAGGCCGCACTGGCCGAGGCCGAGGCCGCCCATCGCACCGCCGAGTCCGAGCGCCACTCGTGGCCGGCCCGGGCCGAGGCGCTGGCCCTGGCCCTCGACGAGGCCCGCTCCGCGGCCGGCGCCGAGCGGCTGGCCGCCATCGACGGCGTGCTCGGCACCCTGCTCGACCTGGTCGAGGTCGACGCCGGCTGGGAGGCCGCCTTCGAGGCGGCCGCCGGCGAGGCGCTCGCCGCGGTCGTCGTCGACGCGTCGGTCGCCGCCCGCCGGGCGCTCGCGGCCCTGCACGCCGAGGCCATCTCCGGCGCGGTGCTCGCCCTGAGCGCGCCCGCGTCGCCACGACCGTCGCCGCCGGTCGGCGAGCCGGTGCGGCGCCACGTGCGCTCGGCTCGCGCCCGGGGTCGACGCGCTGCTCGACGCGCTGGTCGGGTCGCGCCGTGGTCGTCGACGGCGGCTGGGCCGAGGCGGTCGACGTCGTGCTCGCCCATCCCGACGCCATCGTCGTGACCCCCGACGGCGACCGCTTCGGCGCAGCCGGCTGGCGCGTCGGCGCGGCCGGCTCGGGCGCCACCGGCGCGGCGCTCGACGAGGCCCGGCCGCGGGCCGACCGCGGCCGAGGCCGCGGTCGCAGGTCGCCGCCGGCCGCCTCGCCGACGCCCGCCAGGGCGTCGACCAGGCCCGCCAGGCCGAGGCCGACCTGTCCCGCCAGCTCGACGAGAACGACGGCCGGCTCAGCGCCGCCGGCGACGGCCTGCAGCGGGTCGAGACCGAGCGCCGCGACGCCGCCACCGAGGCCGACGCCCTGCAGACCCACGTCGACGAGCTGGCCGGCCCGGGTCGCGCGCGAGCGCGAGCGCATCGCCGAGCTCGAGGCCGAGCTGCCCGCGCTCGAGGCGGCCGAGACGGAGACCGCCGAGCGGGGCGTGGCCATGGGCGAGGCCCGGGCCCGGCTCGAGGAGCGGGCCGCCGAGGTCGGCGCCCTGCGCACCGACCTCGAGGTGCGCGGCGCCGGTACCGCCGAGCGGCGCGAGTTCCTGCAGCGCCGCCTCGGCGAGGTCGAGGAGCGGCTCGACCGGCGCCGCCCAGGAGCGCGCCGAGGCCGAGGAGCGGCGGCTCGAGCTCGACCGCCGCCAGCTCGCCACCGACCGCCTCATCGACGCACGTCACCGAGCGCCTCGGCGTGGTCGAGACCGAGCTCGGCTCGCCTGCGCGAGCGCCGCCGGCGCCAGAGCGAGGCGGCCCGCGAGGTCGCCGTCGAGCTCGACGGCTACCGCCGTCAGCCGGGCCGAGCCGAGAAGCGCGCTGACCGAGCTGCGCGAGCGCCAGCAGCGGCTCGAGATCGACGACGCCGAGACCAAGCTGCGCATCGAGACCGCGGTCGAGGCCCTGCGCCGCGACCTCGACAGCGAGCCCGACGTGGCCATGGCCGCCGAGTGCCCGCCGCTGGCCGAGGGCGTCGACCGCCGGCCGGTCGCATCCGCGAGCTCGAGCGCGAGCTGCGGATCATGGGCCCGATCAACCCGCTGGCCCTCGAGGAGTTCGAGGCCCTGCAGGAGCGCCACGAGTTCCTGCAGAGCCAGCTCGACGACGTCAAGGAGTCACGCCGCGAGCTGGCCAAGGTCATCAAGGCCATCGACGACGAGATCGTCAACGTGTTCGCCTCGGCCTACGCCGACGTGGCCCAGAACTTCGAGCAGCTCTTCGACACGCTGTTCCCCGGCGGCAAGGGCCGGCTCCGGCTCACCGAGCCCGACAACCTGCTCGACACCGGCATCGAGGTCGAGGCCCGGCCGTCGGGCAAGAACGTCCGCAAGCTGTCGCTGCTCTCGGGTGGCGAGCGCTCGCTGACCGCGCTGGCCTTCCTGTTCGCCGTGTTCCGCAGCCGCCCGTCGCCGTTCTACGTGATGGACGAGGTCGAGGCCGCGCTCGACGACGTCAACCTCCACCGCTTCCTCGGCCTGGTCGACGAGTTCCGCAACGAGGCCCAGCTCATCATCGTGAGCCACCAGAAGCGCACGATGGAGGCGGCCGACTGCCTCTACGGCGTCACGATGCAGCCCGGCGGCTCGTCCCGCGTGGTCAGCGAGAAGGTCGGCTCCGCCACCGCCTGACCCGCCGACGCCCCACGCCGCTCGAACCTGGGGCGCCACGCTCGGGGCGCCGAGCCCAGGTTCGGGAAGTGCGGCCTCGGCTAGGGCAGGCGCTGAACCAGACGAGGCTGAAGCCGCCGGTGACGAGCAGCAGGAGCAGCGCGGCGCCGATGAACCAGGTCGAGATCTCGCGCTGCTCGGTGTCGTAGCCGACCGAGGAGCCGATGTCCTCGTAGACCTGCTTGAGCTGACCCTCGCTGGCGGCGGCGTAGAACTTGCCGCCGGTGTCCGCGGCGATGGTCTTGAGCGCCGCCTTGTCGACCGGCACCGGGATCGGCAGCGGCTCCTGCGGGATCGTGATGGTGCCGTTGTCGGTGCCGAAGGCGATGGTCGAGACCGGCACCTTCGGCTCCTTGGCGGCGGCCACGCCGGCCTCGTTGCGTGCGGCCGTCGGTGGTCGTGCCGTCGCTCATCAGCACGATGCGGGCCGGGGACGTCGTGCGCCGTCGCGGCGGGACCGACTTGATGGCGTCGAGGCTGGCGAAGATCGCCTCGCCGATGGCCGTGCGCTCGCCGAGCTGCAGGTTGTCGATGGCCGGTCTTGACCGCGTCGCGGTCGGTGGTGGGCGGCCACCTGCACCGAGGCGTTGCCGTTGAACGGCGACCAGGCCGACGTTGATCTTGGGCGGGAGCTGGTCGACGAACGTCCTTGGCCGCGGCCTTGGCGGCCTCGATCCGGGTGGGGGCGACGTCGGTGGCCTCCATCGACAGCGAGGTGTCGATGGCCACATGATCGTGGCCCGCTCCCGGGGGACCTTCGTGTCGCTGGGCCGGCTGGGCGAACGCCGACCACCAGGGCGGCCGATGGCCAGCAGGAACGACGACGGCCGGCACGTGGCGGCGCCAGCCCGGGCGCTTGGGCGCGACCTGGTCGAGCAGCGCGAGGTTGGTGAAGCGCACGGCGTAGCTTGCGGCGCGCGGAACTGCAGCACGACGTAGGCGCACGACGAGCACGGCGACCAGCGGCAAGGAGCCAGCAGTCGGTACGGGGGCCAGGAAGGTCATGACGGGAGCCTCGTGAGGGATTCGAGCCGCTCGCGGCGCCAGGGCGACGAAGCGGACGAGGTCGAGCAGCCAGTCGCGGTCGGTGCGGAGCGCGAGGTGGTCGGCGCCGGCGCTGCGGATGCGGCGGGCGATGTCGGTCGCGCTGCTGCGGCGGCGGCCTCGGCGTAGCGGGCACGGGTCTTGGCGTTGGCGGTCTGGACCTCGCGGACGTCGCCCGGTCTCGGGGTCGACCAGCTCGAGCAGGCCGACGTCGGGCAGCTCGAGCTCGCGGGGGTCGACGACCTCGATGGCCAGCACCTCGTGGCGGGCGCCGAGCACCCGCAGCGGGCGCTCCCAGTCGCCGGCGGCCGAGGAAGTCGGAGACGACGACGGCGAGGCCGCGGCGCCGGGTGGCCGCGGCCAGGCGCTTGAGCGCGCCCTCGAGGTCGGAGGCGCCGGGGTGGTCGCGACTTGGCGGCCAGCAGGGCCCGGTGCAGCAGGGCCTGCAGGTTGTTGCGTCCGCCGCGGGCCGGGAGGGTCGACGGCCTTCTCGCCCTCGAGCACGACGGCGCCGATGCGGTTGCCGGTGCGCTGGGTGAGGAAGCCGACGGCGGCGATGGCGGCGAGGGCGAGGTCGCGCTTCTCGCAGTCGGCGGTGCCGAAGTCGAGGCTGGCCGAGAGGTCGGCCAGGACCCAGGTCTCGAGCTCGCGGTCGGCGATCGTCTCGCGGATGTGCGGCTCGATGCGTGCGGGCGGTGACGTTCCAGTCGATGCGGCGCACGTCGTCGCCGGCGGTGTACGGCCGGGTCTCGCCCAGCTCGCTGCCGTGGCCGGGGACGAGGCCGCGGTAGTCGCCCTGCAGCATGCCGTCGAGCCGGCGGGTGACCGTCAGCTCGAGGCGGCGCAGCACCTCGCTGGACGGCCCGGTGGCGATGCTCGGCGGCCGCTCGGCCTGCGAGGCGAGCCGCAGCGAGGCGTTGGCCCCGTCGCTGGTGGACGGGGAGCTCACGAGCTCGGGGCAGCGAACGGTGAGGTCGGGCTCGAGCCGGTGGTGCCGGCGGCCGGGGGCCGGGGGCCGGCGCGGGCGGGGGCGTGGGAGCGGCCGGCGGAACGCGGCCGGGTCCTGCGACGGGGCGACCCGGGGCGCGGGCACCGTGCTAGAGCAGGCGGGTCGAGGAGCTGGTCGACGGTGAGGCCCTGGGCCAGCGCCTCGTAGCTGAGGACCAGGCGGTGGCGCAGCACGTCGGGGGCGACGTCGAAGACGTCCTGGGGCAGGGCGTAGGTGCGGCCCCGCAGCAGGGCGAGGGCCCGGGCGCCGGCGACGAGGCCGAGGCTGGCCCGGGGGCTGGCGCCGAAGGCCGAGCAGGTCGGTGAGCTCGGGCAGGCCGTAGGTGTCGGGGTCGCGGGTGGCGAGCACGAGGTTGACCGCGTAGTCGACGACGCCGTGGTCGACGTAGACGTCGTCGGCCATGTTCTGCAGGGCGACGAGCTCGTCGAGCGTGAGCACCTCGACGGCCATCGGGCGGGTGGACGCCCATGCGGTGGACGATCTCGACCTCTTCGGCCGGGCTCGGGTAGCCGATCACGATCTTCATCAGGAAGCGGTCGCGCTGGGCCTCGGGCAGCGGGTAGACGCCCTCGCTCTCGATCGGGTTCTGGGTGGCCAGCACGAGGAACGGGCTGGGCACGTCGAAGGTGGTGCCGCCGATGGACACCTGGTGCTCGGCCATGACCTCGAGCAGGGCCGACTGCACCTTGGCCGGGGCCCGGTTGATCTCGTCGGCCAGCACGAAGTTGGCGAAGATCGGGCCGAGCTCGACGTCGAAGGTCTCCGACGAGCGCCCGGTAGATGCGGGTGCCGACGATGTCGGCGGGCAGCAGGTCGGGGGTGAACTGCAGGCGGGTGTAGGTGCCGCCGACCACGGTCGCGAGGGTCTCGACGGCCAGCGTCTTGGCCAGGCCGGGCACGCCCTCGAGCAGGCCGTGGCCCCGGGCGAGCAGGCAGACGAACAGCCGCTCGATCGCCCGGTCCTGGCCGACGATCACCTTCTTCACCTCGAACAGCGCGTGCTCGAGCGTGGCGGCCGGAGGGGGCGGGCCGGCCGGCGGGCGGCCGGCAGGGGAGCCAGGTCGCGGCATGGGGGTCGACGAGGGATCGGACATGGGGGGCTGCTCCTGGAGGTCGGTCACGAGTCGGGACCGACCACATCGCACCGAAGGCCAACGTCGAGAGGCCGACGAGGACAGGTCGGACCCGGGGCCAGGCACCCGGGCCGGGTCCGTGAGGTCACGATACGGAGTCGGCTACCGGGTCGCTCGGCGGAGCTCGGCCGGTCGCCCGACGTGCGGCCGTCTCTGCCCGGTCCCGATGGGTGGAGCGTTCACGTCGTCGTCGAGGTCCTCGCGTCTGGCCGATCGGGTCGACCGGCGGCGGCCTCGATCTCCGCGTCGTCGTGACGTCCAGGTCGAGGCCTGGCTGAGGTGGGCACCCCGGCGGTACGCTTCCGGTCCATGAGGATCGCGCGATGAGGCTGCTGGTCGTCGACGACGAGGTCGAGCTGGCCGAGGCCGTGGCCCGCGGCCTGCGCCGCGAGGGCTACGCCGTCGACCTGGCCTTCGACGGGGCCGAGGCGCTCGAGAAGCTGGCGGTCAACGAGTACGACCTGGTCTGCCTCGACCTCACGATGCCCGGCATCGGCGGGCCGCGAGGTCTGCCGGCGCATCCGCACCGAGCCGCTGCCCGGCCCGCCGCCCCGGGTCCTGATGCTCACCGCCCGCGACTCGCTCGAGGACCGGGTGGCCGGGCTCGACGACGGCGCCGACGACTACCTGGTCAAGCCGTTCGCCTTCCCCGAGCTGCTCGGCCCGCGTCCGCTCGCTGCTGCGGCGCGACGGCGGCACCACCACGTCGGTCCTGACGGTGGCCGACCTCGAGCTCGACACGGCCCGCCACGCGGTCGACCGCGGCGGCCGCGCCGCTCGAGCTGACGGCCAAGGAGTTCGCCCTGCTGCGGTACTTCATGGCCCACGCCGGCGAGGTGCTCTCCCAGGAGACGCTGCTCGAGCACGTCTGGGACGAGTACGCCGACCCGTTCACCAACACGGTCCGGGTGACGGTCGGGACGCTGCGCCGCAAGCTGGCCGTCGACGACGAGCCGCAGCTGATCGAGACCGTCATCGGCCGGGGCTACAAGTTGAAGGACGAGCCAGTGAGCGGCCGGTCGGTGAGGCCGATGCGTCGAACGTCGATCCCGATCCGGTCGCAGCCGGTCACCCGCCGTCCACGGGCGATGAGCATCCGCCTGCGCCTGGCCCTGACCTACTCCGGTGTCCTGTGCGTGCTCGCGGCGGCGGTGATCCTGGCCATCTACCTGGCCCTGGCCCACGCCGTGGCCGACAGCGCCGCCGCCACTGCAGGCGACCTTCATCCAGCCCGGTCCGGGCGGAGCGGTGACCCAGGTGGCAGATCGACAGCGTCACCAACGCGGTGAACGAGGCGACGCTCGAGAAGCTGCGCACCTACTCGGTCGGCGCCCTCGCCGTGCTTCTTCGTGGCCAGCTTCGGGGTCAGCTACTGGATCGCTGGCTACCTGCTGCGACCGATCGGACGCATCACCAGGGTGGCACGCGAGATCTCGGCCACCGACCTGACGCGCCGCATCGCGCTGCAGGGGCCCGACGACGAGCTGCACCAGCTGGCCGACACGTTCGACGACATGCTCGGACGCCTCGACGAGGCGTTCGCCAGCCAACGCCAGTTCATCCAGGAGGCCAGCCACGAGCTGCGCAACCCGCTGGCCGTGATCCGCACCAACCTCGAGGTGACGCTCACCGATCCCGACGCGTCGACCGACGATCTGCGCCACACGGCCGAGGTGGTCGAGCGGTCGACCGACCGCATGACCCGGCTGGTCGACGACCTGCTGCTCTACGCCCGCAACGAGACCCCGTCGCTCGACCGTGACGCCGTCGACGCCGCCGCGCTCGTGCACGAGGCGGCGGACGAGTTCCGGGCCCCGGCCGAGGCCCGTGGGCTGACCATCTCGTGGGAGGCGCGCGTCGGGACTGCTGGTGACGGGCGATCGCAACGCGCTCCGCCAGGCGTTGGCCAACCTGCTGGCCAACGCCACCCGCCTGGCGCCGATCGGTACGCAGGTCCGGGTCCGGGCGGGTCGTGAGGGACCATGGATCTGGCTGGCGGTCGACGACCAGGGACCGGGGATCGCCCCCGAGGACCAGGACCGCATCTTCCAGCGGTTCTGGCGGGGCGATGCCGAGCGGGCCGGTGGCGAGAAGCGCAGCGGGCTCGGACTCACCATCGTCCGCCAGATCGTCGAGGCCCACGGCGGCGAGGTGAAGCTCGTCTCCGTGCTCGGCCACGGTTCCACGTTCGCGATCTGGCTGCCCGCGCTCGTCGGTGCGCCGGCATCGCCCTCCGTCGGCACTGGTGGTCCGCCGATCGCGCCTGCCGACGCGGTCGGAACGGTCGCCGTCGAGAGCCCGTACCCGACGCTCTGAGTGGTGCCCGGGGTTTACTCGGCCACGAGGCGTGCTTAGGGTGTCGGCGCGTCCGGAGGCGTGGCGAGCCTGCTGCGTCCCGGCACATCAGCGTCGACGAACCTTCGATGCGGGTCGAAGGAGGCCGATCGTGAGGAGCGTTGTGGACGAATTCCGGTGGTCACGGCGACGGGCAGGGCGGGCCTCGCCCCGGACCCTCGTCGTCTGGGTGGTGGCTGCACTGGTGACCGTCTCCGGGCTCCCTCTGGCGACGGTGGTCGCCCCTTCGGCATCAGCCGCCGCGGCCACGGCCACGGCATCGGCTGTCGCCGCCGATGCACCGCCCACCAACGACATCCAGGCCGAGAACCTGCTGCCCGGCAACCCCGAGTCCGAGTGGCAGGTGAGCGGCTCGGGCGATCCGTCGATCCAGGGCTACACGACCGACGTCAGCGCCGACCGCGGTGGGAGCGTGTCGTTCAAGGTCGACCTCGACGCGACGGTGCCCGAGTTCCACATCGACATCTACCGGCTCGGTTGGTACGGGGGTGATGGCGCCCGCAAGGTGGCGACCATCCCGGCGTCGCAGACCACCTCGACCGATCAGCCTTCGTGCCTCGACGACCTGACGGGCCTGATCGACTGCGGGAGCTGGTCCGTCTCGGCCACGTGGGCGGTGCCCGGCCGACGCGGTGTCGGGCATCTACATCGGTCGCCTCGTCCGCGATGACACCGGCGGTGCGAGCCATGTTCCGTTCGTCGTCCGCAACGACGCGGAGCCATTCGGCGCTGCTGTTCCAGACCTCCGACACGACGTGGCAGGCCTACAACACCTACGGCGGCAACAGCCTCTACCAGGGGTCGGGCCTCGGCACCGGCGGGCAGGCCGACGGCCGGGCTTACAAGGTCAGCTACAACCGGCCCATCACGGTGCGGGCAGGACTCGCCCGAGGACGGTCTCTTCAACGCCGAGTACCCGATGCTGCGGTGGCTCGAGCGCAACGGCTACGACACCAGCTACACGACCGGGGTCGACACCGACCGCTCGGGCGCCGAGCTGCTCGAGCACCAGGTGTTCATGTCGGTCGGCCACGACGAGTACTGGTCCGGGCAGCAGCGGGCCAATGTCGAAGCGGCCCGCGATGCCGGCGTGCACCTGGCGTTCTTCAGCGGCAACGAGGTGTTCTGGAAGACCCGGTGGGAGAGCTCGATCGACGGGTCCGGCACCTCGCATCGCACGCTCGTCTCCTACAAGGAGACCCACAACTACCCGAACAACCCCGACCCCTCCACCGACTGGACGGGCACCTGGCGCGATCCGCCGCGACCCGCAGTCGGTGCACCAGCCCGAGAACGCGCTCGACCGGCACCATCTTCACGGTCAACTGCTGCACCTACGACATGATCGTGCCCGACCAGGCCGGCGCGACCCGTCTCTGGCGCAACTCGTCGGTCGCCGCCGCCGGGCCGGACACGCTGGGCAGCGGGATCCTGGGCTACGAGTGGGACCAGGACCTCGACAACGGGTTCCGTCCGACCAACGAGATCCGCATGTCGCGCTCGACCCACTCGGTGCCGGCCACCCTGGCACCGGGTGACTACGGCTCGACCTACGTCCCCGGCACGGCCACGCACTCGCTCACGCTCTACAAGGCGGCCAGCGGCGCCCTCGTGTTCGGCGCGGGCACGGTGCAATGGGCCTGGGGGCTCGACGGCGACCACGACCGCGGCACCGATCCCGCCATCCCGGCCGTCCAGCAGGCAACGGTCAACCTGTTCTCCGACATGGGCGTCAGCCCGGCCACCCCGCAGACCGACGTGGTCGTCACCGGCCCGAGCACCGATGTGGTGGCGCCGACCACCTCGATCGCCGCCCCGGCCGACGGCTCGTCGGTCCCGGCCGGCACCGTCTCGGTGCACGGCTCGGCAACGGACGTCGGTGGCGCCGTCGGCGCCGTCGAGGTCTCGACCGACGCGGGCGTCTCGTGGCACCCGGCCGAGGGCTGGACGAGCTGGAACTACTCCTTCGCCACCGGCGCGGCGGGCTCGACCCGGACGGTGCTGGTTCGGGCCGTCGACGACAGCTTCAACGTCGGTGCGACGTCGTCGGTGACCTTCACCGTCGGGCCGGCGGTGTGCCCCTGCTCCATCTTCCCGGCCGACGTGCCGGCGGCCGCAAACGGCAACGACGGACAGGCCGTCGAGGTCGGCGTGAAGGTGCGCTCCGACCAGACCGGCACCCTCACTGGGGTCCGCCTCTACAAGGCCAGCGGCGACACGATCACGCTGACGGGCCACGTCTACTCGTCGAACGGGATCCTCCTCGCATCGACCGACCCGACGTCGGTGGCTGGGTCGGGCTGGCAGGTCCTGCCCCTGACCACGCCCCTCGGCCTCAGCGCCGACACCACCTACGTCATCTCGTACTTCTCGCCGTCGGGCAACTACGCCTACACCCTCGGTGGACTGTCGACCGAGATCGCCAACCCGCCGATCAGCGCGCTCGCCGACGGCGCCCAGGGGGCCGACGGGGTCTATCGCTACGGCGGCGGCTTCCCGAGCAACGGATCGGGTGCGTCCAACTACTGGGTCGACGTGGCCTTCACGCCCGGTCCGATCGTCGACACGATCGCTCCGGCCGTCGTCGGTCACACGCCCGCGGCGGCGGCCACCGCGGTGGCGACGAGCTCGCCGGTGACGGTGACCTTCAGCGAGGCCATGGATCCGACCTCGATCAGCGCGACCACGATCACGCTGTCCGATCGACAGAGCATCCCGGTCCCGGCGACGGTGTCCTACGACGCCGCCACCCGAACCGCCACCCTCGCGCCCACCTCGGCCGTCGGTGCCCAGGCCGATTTCACCGCAACCGTCCTCGGTGGCGCGGCGGGCGTGAAGGACGCGGCCGGCAACCCCCTTGCCACCGACCTCACCTGGAGCTTCCGCACGATCGGCCTCCCGCCTGACGTGGGTCCGGGTGGCCCCATCGTGGTGATCACCAACTCGGCCGATCCGTTCAGCCGCTACTACGCCGAGATCCTCCGGGCCGAGGGGCTGAACGAGTTCTCGCTCGTCGATGTCGGCTCGCTCGACGCCGGATCGCTCGCCGCCTACCACGAGGCCGTCCTCGGCCGGATGTCGCTCACTCCGGCCCAGGTGACGCTGCTGTCGAACTGGGTGCAGGCGGGCGGCGACCTGGTGGCGATGGCTCCCGATGCCCAGCTGGCCTCGCTGCTCGGCATCACGCCGGCCTCGGGCACCGTCGACCAGGGCTACCTCGCCGTCGACACCTCGACGGCTCCGGGCAACGGCATCACCGCGGAGTCCATGCAGTTCCACGGCTCGGCGAACCGCTACACGCTGTCGGGGGCCACGCCGGTTGCGACGCTGCTCACCGACGCCACGACCTCCACCTCGAACCCCGCGGTGACCTGGCGCCCGGTCGGCGCGAACGGTGGTCACGCCGGTGCCTTCGCGTTCGACCTGGCCCGGTCGATCGTGCAGACCCGACAGGGCAACCCCGCCTGGTCCGGACAGGAGCGGGACGGTCAGGGCGGCCTTCGTTCCAGCGACCTGTTCTACGGGCAGGCGGCGTCGGATCCCCAGACCGACTGGGTGAACCTCGACAAGATCGCCATCCCGCAGGCCGACGAGCAGCAACGCCTGCTGGCCAACGTCCTCACCACGATGGCCCAGGACCAGCTCCCGCTTCCCCGCCTCTGGTACCTCCCCCGCGGCCTGAAGGCAGCGGTGGTCATGACCGGTGACGACCACGGTGGCAACGGCACGGCCGGCCGATTCGACTACCTCGCCGCGCAGAGCGCGCCGGGTTGCAGCCTGGTGGCGTGGGAGTGCCTCCGCGGCACGAGCTACCTCTACCCGTCGACGTCGATCTCCGACGAGGCCGTGGCCGCCTACCAGGCCGCGGGCTTCGAGCTGGCCCTCCACCCGGACACGGGCTGCACGTTCGCCTGGACCGAGCAGTCGCTCCGCGACGACATCACCACCGAGCTGGCCGACCTTCTGGCATCGAAGCCGAGCATCGCCGCCCCGACCACCAACCGGACCCATTGCGTGGCCTGGTCGGACTGGGCCACCCAGCCGAAGGTCGAGCACGAGTTCGGCATGCGGCTCGACACGAACTACTACACGTACCCGGCCGAGTGGATCCAGGACCGACCCGGGTTGTTCACCGGTTCCGGCTTCCCCATGCGCTTCGCCGACCTCGACGGCACGATGATCGACACGTACCAGGCCGCGACCCAGATGTCCGACGAGGCCGGGCAGACCTACCCCTACACGGTCGACACGCTGCTCGACCGGGCACTCGGGCCCGAGGGCTACTACGGGGCGTTCACCGCCAACATCCACACCGACACCGCCACCCCGGCACCGGCCACGGCGATCGTGGCCTCGGCCCAGGCCCGGGGTGTTCCCGTGATCTCCGCCGCCCAGCTACTGGCTTGGACCGACGGGCGCAACGGCTCGTCGTTCCAGGACCTCACCTTCGACGGAACCACCGCCCACTTCACGATGGAGGTCGGCGCCGGCGCCGACGGCCTCGAGGCCATGCTCCCCGTCAGGGGGGATCGGGGTCGCTCGCCGGCCTCACTCGCAACGGCACCCCGATCGCCTTCACCCCCCGTGACGTGAAGGGCGTGACCTACGCGGTCTTCGCGGCGGCCCCCGGTACCTACGCCGCCTCCTACGCCCCCGACGATGCCGCTCCGGTCGTCAGCTCGATCGTGGTCACGCCGAGGTCGACCTCGGCCACCATCACCTGGACCACCGACGAGCCGGCCTCGTCGCAGGTCTCCTACGGCACGAGCGCCGGGTCGCTCACCTCGTCGGCCGGCAACCCCGGCAGCAGCACCTCGCACACCGTGACCCTCACCGGCCTGAGCCCCTCGACCGTCTACTCGTACCGGATCACCTCGATCGACCTGTCCGGCAACTCCACCACCAGCCCGGAGGTACCTGCGCTGCCGGCCCAGCTCACGACGCTGTTGCCCGAGATCATCGACACCACGACCGCGGACTTCGGCGCGGGCACCTTCGCCGACACACTCGCGACGCCCACCGGTGACGGCGCGGTGGCGCTGGGTACGTCGGCGGTGCAGGACTTCGACGGGTCATCGCTGCCGGCCACGTTCGCCGCGGGACCGCCGTGGACCAGCGGCGGATCGGCCACCGTGTCTGCCGGCTCGCTGTCGGTCGACGGCACCCCGGTGCGGTCCACCGCGACCTATGGGCCGGGCACCTCGGTCGAGTTCCTGGCGACCTTCGCGGCCGCGGCGAGCCAGCACCTGGGTCTCGGCACCGACCTCGACACGCAGCCCTGGGCCTTCTTCAGCACGCGGGGTACCGCGGACACCCTCTACGCCCGGACGCAGTCGTCGTCGGGCACGATCGACACCCCGATCACCCCGCCCGAGGGTTCATACCTCGGCTCGCCCCATCGCTTCCGGGTCGAGTGGGGGGCCACCTCGATCCGCTACTACGTGGATGAGACCCTGGTGGCCACCCATGCGCTGGTCATCGCCTCGCCGATGCAGGTGCTGGCCAGCGACTTCGACACCGACGGGTCGGTGATCTCGATCGACCAGCTCACCGTGTCGACCCACGCCCCGTCGGGCACCTTCACCTCCCGCGTCCTCGATGCCGGCAGCTCGTCGGTGTGGGGTGGGCTCTCGACGACCGCCACCACCCCGGCCGGCACGGGCATCTCCTACGAGACCCGTTCGGGCAACATCGCTGCCCCGGACGGCACCTGGTCGGCGTGGGCCCCTGTGGGCGCCGGCGGGGCCATCGCCAACCCGAGCGGCCGCTACCTCCAGTACCGGGCCACGCTCACCACCACCGATCCGGTGCTCAGCCCCGAGCTCACGTCGGTGACCGTCAGCTACCAGCCGTCGGGCACCATCAACGCCATCGTCGTCTTCATCCCCGGAGATGACCCGCACGAGGTGACCGCGCGGCTCGACGGCGTCCCGGTGGGGTCGCCCCTCGGCTCCGGGGGGAGCACCGGTCCGCTCGTGGCGCCGGTCGGCGACCACACCATGACGGTCACCGGTTCCGGCGACACCGACCTCAGCAAGTACATCGTGGTCTACTGGGGCAACTGCACCTCGACCGGCGTGATCACCGTGTCACCGGGGAGCGCCTCGTCGTGCGCGGCGCTCATCGTCAACCTCGGGATACCGATCCCCTCGCTGTCGGTGTCGGACCCGGTCGTCGTTCGACCCGCATCGGGCACGGCCCAGGCCGTCTTCACCGTGACCCTCTCCGGGCCGTCGTTCTTCCCCGTGTCGGTGGGCTACGCGACCCACGACGGCTCGGCCACGACGGCGAACGGTGACTACACGGCCCGATCGGGCAGGTTGACCTTCGGGGTCGGCAGCGGCAACACCCAGACCGTGTCGGTGCCGATCTCCGCCACCGACCGCCGCAACGGTCAGGCGACCTTCGACCTCGCGCTCTCGTCGCCCTCGGCCGCGTCGATCGCCGACCCGGTCGGCACCGCGACGCTGATCAACCGGCTGGCACCGCCGTTGGTGACGGTCCGCGACGTCAACGTCGTGCGATCGACGTCGGCGACCACCGCTGCCACCTTCACCGTCGCCCTCAGCGCGGCGCCGGTCACCGGTGAGCAGGTTTCCGTGGTCGTGAGCACGGTCGACGGGTCGGCCATCGCCGGCACCGACTACACGGCCGTGGCCCCGACCACGCTCGTGTTCTCGGCGGGCGAGAGGTTGAAGACCGTCACCGTGCCGGTCGAGCCGAAGCCGATCGCCACGCCCACGCGCGCGTTCTCGCTGGCCCTGAGCTCGCCCAGCGCCACCCTGGTGATCTCCGATCCGGCCGCCACGGCTAGCCTCCGCAGCTCGGGAGTCGCGGCGCCGCCGCCCTCGGTCTACGTGAGCGACGCCGGCATGTTGCGCCCGGCCGCCGGCACCGGCACCGCCAGCTTCACCGTGTTCCTCGGATCGGCCTCCACCTCGCCCATCACGGTGAGCTACGCCACCGCCGACGGATCGGCCACCGCGGCCGGCGGTGACTACATCTCGACCGCCGGGACACTGACCTTCGCGCCGGGCGAGACGTCCAAGACGGTGTCGGTCACCGTGTCGGCGACCCAGCGGCACAGCGTCGTCGACGACTTCGGCCTCACCCTCTCGAGCCCCACCGGCGCGGTCCTGGGTGACGGGTCGGCCATGGCTCGACTCACGAGTCGCAACGGTCTCGTGACGGTCCGGGCCACCGATGCCGCCGCGATCCGTTCCACGAGCGTGGCCGGCAGCGTCACGGTCGCGGTCTCGTTGTCGTCGGCTCCTGCGGTCGGGGAGATCGTGACCGTCTCGGTGTCCACCGCGGACGGCTCGGCCATCGCCGGTGTCGACTACGCCGCTCTGGCGGCCACCTCGGTCACGTTCGCGGCCGGGGAGACGACGAAGTACGTCACGATCCCGGTCTCGGTCGGCGCGCCGGGCGCGCCCCGCCGCAGCTTCTCGCTCGTGCTGTCGTCTCCCAGCGCCAACGCCCTCGTCGCCGACGCTTCCGCCGTGGTCGCCCTCCTCGGTCCCTGACCGACCGCGACTCGTCGACACGAAGCGCCGACACGTGCGCGATCGGGGCGATCGTGGCTGCCGGCGCGCCCCGGCGCGCCCCGAATTCGGTCTTAGCCGTTCTTTACCCGGGCTCCCGTACCTTCACGCACACACGCACACCGCCCTCCCCTTCAAGGATCCGCCGTGACCACGCCCTGGGATGCAGAAATCGGCCCCACCCCCCCTTCCGAAGAGCCGCCGAGCGCCGGCGGCCCGACCACCCCGCCGGCACCCCCCCGCTACGAGGCGCCCGACGTGACCGGCCCGCTGCCCCCGATCGCCCCGCAGGGATCGCCGAGCACCGCCGCCGCGCCCTACACGCCGCCGAGCTACTCGCCTCCCAACTACGCAGCGCCGGGCCAGCCGGGCACCCCGCCCCAGCCGGGCCAGCCCTTCGCCAGCCCGCCCTTCCCCGGACCGGCCGCCGACAGCCCGCCCCTGGCGCCGTCCGCCGGCTCGTACTGGGGCGGCGCCAACGTCCCCCCGACGCCGCCGCCGACGACCCCCGCCCAGGGCTCGACCAAGCAGCGGGGCAAGGGCTGGATCGTCGTTGCCGCCGTGGTCGCCGCCCTCGCCCTGCTGACCGCCGGCTTCGTCGGCGGCGGATACCTGATCAAGGACACGAACAACGCCGCGGCCGTGTCCGGCACGCCCACCTCCTCGGCCCAGACCGGCAACCAGAACACCACCCCGCTCGTGCAGGGCTCGGGTGACGAACCGGTGGTCGCAGTGGCCAAGGCCCTCAGTCCCGCCGTCGTGCAGATCGAGACCCAGGAGGGCCTCGGTTCCGGCGTCATCTACGACAGCTCGGGGCTCATCCTCACCAACGAGCACGTCGTCGGCTCGGCCTCCTCGGTCTCGGTCAACCTGTCAGACGGCAGCAAGCTCACCGGCACGGTCGTCGGCGCCGACTCGTCCAGTGACATCGCCGTCGTCAAGGTCGACCCGTCGGGCAAGGCGCTCACGGCGGCCAAGCTGGCCAGCGACGACCCGGCCGTAGGATCGGTCGCCGTCGCCATCGGCAGCCCCTTCGGCCTCAGCGGCACCGTGACCGCCGGCGTCATCAGCGCTGTCGACCGTCCGGTCGAGAACGGCGACAAGGTGGCCGTCAACATGATCCAGACCGATGCGCCGATCAACCCGGGCAACTCCGGTGGCGCCCTGGCCAACCGCAACGGCGAGGTCATCGGCATCAATGCCGAGATCTACAGCCAGAGCGGTGAGAACAACGGCATCGGCTTCGCCATCCCGATCGCCACGGCCAAGACCATCGCCGACAAGATCACCAGCGGTGGCTCGCTGGCCCGGGCCTCCCTCGGGGTCAGCATCCAGAACCAGACCACCGGTGGCGCCGGCGCCCAGGTCGTCGACGTGGCTCCCGGCAGCGGCGCCGAGAAGGCCGGCATCGAGGCCGGCGACGTCATCGTGGGGATCGACAACCAGAAGATCGACACCCGGTCGGACCTCTCGGCGGCCATCGGCTCCCACCAGCCCGGCGACACCATCAAGGTCGAGGTCGAGCGGGACGGCCAGACCGTCGATCTGACCGCCACCCTCGGCACGGCCAGCTGACCCGCCTTTCCTCCCCGTTCACCAAGACCCCACCGGACGAGCCCAACCCGGCCGGTGAGCCGTGGCCCGAGTCGGTCCTCTCACGAGGAACCTCCCAGCCCGACCCGACGCCACCACGACGGAGCGGCCGCATCCCCACCCAGCGGGGGTGCGGCCGCTTCGCGTTCCCGGACTCGGCACCGAACACTAGGCTTCGCCGGTCATGTCGGTCGTCATCGCCCTCATCCTCGTCGCCGTGCTGGGGATACTCCTCGGCACCGGCTTCGCCCTGGTCCGCTCCCGCAAGCAGCGCGACGCCACCCTGCTCGAGCCGCCGCCCGGCGCCGTCGGGGTCCCCGACTCGGTCAAGGACGACGTCGCCCGGCACAAGGCCGAGCTCGACGCCCAGATCGAAGCGGAGGAGGCCACCGCCCTCACCGGCGTCGAGGTCGACGAGGCGCTGGCCACGGCCGTCGAGGACGCGCTCTCGACCCCGACCGTCGAGGCCCCCGAGGCACCGGTCAAGCCCCGGTTCCGAGACCGCCTGGGCAAGGCCCGCACGCTGCTCGGCGGCTACGTCGGCTCGATCCTGTCCCGGGAGAAGATCGACCAGCAGACCTGGGACGAGCTCGAGGAGGCGCTGATCCGCGCCGATGTGGGCATCGAACCCGACCACCGAGCTGCTCGACCAGCTGCGGGCCCAGGTCAAGGAGCAGGGCGTCACCGACAGCGCCGAGCTGCTCGAGCTCCTCAAGGCGGATCTCAAGCAGCGCCTCTCGGGCTTCGACCTCGACCTCCACCTGGCCGACACCGCCCCGTCGGTGTGGCTGTTCGTCGGGGTGAACGGCGTCGGCAAGACCACCACCATCGGCAAGGTCGGCAAGCGCGAGATCGCCGACGGACGCACTGTCGTCATGGCCGCGGGCGACACGTTCCGGGCCGCGGCGGCCGAGCAGCTCGGCATGTGGGCCGAGCGGTGCGGCGCCGACTTCGTGCGCGGCGCCGAGGGCTCGCGACCCCAGCGCGGTGATCTTCGACGCGGTCGAGAGCGCGGCGGCGAAGGGCGCCGACCTCGTGCTGGCCGACACCGCCGGTCGCCTGCACACCAAGGTCAACCTGATGGAGGAGCTGCGCAAGGTGCGTCGGGTGGCCGAGAAGGGCGCCGGCACCGTGAGCGAGGTGCTGCTCGTGCTCGACGCCACCACCGGTCAGAACGGCCTGGTGCAGGCTCAGCAGTTCACCGAGGCGGTGGATCTCACCGGCGTGGTGCTCACCAAGCTCGACGGGTCGGCCAAGGGCGGCATCGTTCTGGCCATCCAGACCCAGCTCGGCATCCCGGTCAAGCTCGTCGGTCTGGGCGAGACCGCCGACGACCTCGTCGCATTCGACGCCGACGAGTTCGTCGACGCACTCTTCTCCTGACCACCTGTCCCCAAGGAAGCCCACTCGTGAAGTTCTTCGGTCGTCTGCTGATCCTCCCGTTCAAGCTGGTGCTGGCGGCCATCGAGGCGGCGTTCGCGGCCGGTCAGATGGCCGGCCGGGGCTCCGCCACGGTGGCCCGGGGCACCTCCCGGCTCATGGGGGTGCGCGGGGTGATCGGGCTCCTGGTCGGTCTGGCTGTGGGCCTGCTGTTCGCCCCCGGTCCGGGTCGTGACCTGCGCGACCGCCTGCGCGCCCTTCGCGCCCGACGGGCCGCACCGTCCGACGCCGAGCTGGCCGAGCGCGTGGTGTTCGAGCTCGAGCACGCCCCTCGCACCTGGCACCTGTCCCAGCCGACGGTGGCCGTCGTGTCCGGGCGGGTCATCCTCAGCGGCGCGGTCGCCCAGTCCACCGAACGAGACGAGCTGGGACGGGTGGCGGCCGCGGTCCCGGGCGTCGCCGCGGTCGACAACGTGATCGAGGTCGCCGACGAGCTCGAGCCCGCTCCGGACCGACCCTGATCATCGGGTAGCCTCGACCCTCCATGTTCGACGCACTCTCCGACCGATTCGAAGGCATCTTCGGCAAGCTCCGCAGCCGGGGCCGTCTCACCGACGACGACGTCGACGAGGTCCTCAAGGAGATCCGCTTCGCCCTCCTCGAGGCCGACGTCAACCTGCAGGTCGTCAAGAGCCTCGTCGAGCGCATCCGGGAGCGCTGCGTCGGCGAGGAGCTCAGCAAGGCCCTGAGCCCGGCCCAGCAGGTCATCAAGATCGTCAACGAGGAGCTCACCGCCACCCTCGGCGGCGAGACCTTCCGCGTGGCCTACGCCTCGAAGCCGCCCACCGTGGTGCTCATGGCCGGCCTCCAGGGCTCGGGCAAGACCACCCGCACGGCCAGCCTGGCCCAGTGGTTCAAGTCCCAGGGCCGCAACCCGCTCATGGTCGGCGCCGACCTCCAGCGGCCGGCGGCGGTCGAGCAGCTCCGCACGCTCGGTGCGCCAGATCGACGTGCCCGGTGTTCAGCGAGGCGTCCGACCCGGTGAGCGTGGCCAAGGCCGGTCTGGCCGAGGCCCGCAGCAAGGGTCGCGACGTGCTGCTGGTCGACACCGCCGGCCGCCTCGCCATCGACGAGGAGCTGATGGACGAGGTCCGTCGCATCTCCGAGGCGGTCAGCCCCGACTACACGTTCCTCGTCATCGACGCCATGACCGGCCAGGACGCGGTCAACGTCGCCGAGTCGTTCCACCAGACGCTCGCGCTCGACGGCGGTCATCCTCACCAAGCTCGACGGCGATGCCCGCGGTGGCGCCGCCCTGTCGGTCAAGGAGGTCGTCGGCAGGCCGATCGCCTTCGTGTCCACCGGCGAGAAGGTCAAGGACTTCGACCTCTTCCACCCCGATCGCCTGGCCGGGCGCATCCTCGGCATGGGCGACATGCTCACCCTGATCGAGAAGGCCGAGGAGGTCTACGAGAAGGACGAGGCCGAGGCCGCGGCGGCCAAGATGTTCGAGGGCGAGTTCACCCTCGACGACTTCCTCGACCAGATGCAGCAGATCAAGAAGATGGGCCCGCTCAGCGGGCTGGTCTCGATGCTGCCGGGCATCCCCAAGGAGGTGCGCGACGTCGAGATCGACGATGGTCAGATCGGTCAGGTCGAGGCCATCATCCGGTCGATGACCCGTGAGGAGCGCGTCCGCCCCGAGATCATCGATGCCTCCCGCCGCAACCGCATCGCCGTCGGCTCCGGCACCGACCCCAATGCGGTCAGCCAGCTCATCAAGCAGTTCCGCGAGATGAGCAAGATGATGAAGCGCATGGGCGGGTTCGGCTCGAAGAAGATGAACAAGAAGGGTCGCAAGGGCAAGAAGGGCTCAGGCGGTGGGCGGGTCACCCAGGGTCGGGCGCCTTTGCGGCTGCCCAACCTGGATCCATCCGATCTCCCGCAGATCCCGGGTCAGAAGGGCAAGAAGGGCCTTCCGGGCCTGCCCGAACTCGACCTCCCGTCAGGCTCAGTTTGAACTGAAGGGCCTCCGCGGCGCACCATGGTTGGTCGCCGCGGTTCGCAGGACCGTCACCGATCGCCGAAACAGCGGCGCCGTCGCAGCCCTCCGGGCTGTCTGGCGCCCACCCGAGAGAAGAGAACCAACGTGGTCAAGCTCCGCCTCATGCGGATGGGCAAGAAGAAGCAACCCACCTACCGGGTGGTCGCCGCGGATGCCCGTTCGCCCCGCAACGGCCGTTTCATCGAGATCGTCGGCACCTACCAGCCGCGCCAAGAGCCGTCGGTCGTGCTCATCGACAACGCCAAGGCCGTGGCCTGGCTGAACAAGGGCGCGCAGCCCACCGAGACCGTCGAGAAGCTGCTGAAGATCTCCGGCGCCTGGGACGAGTTCAAGGGCACCGCCCCCGCCACACCCGCACCGGCCGCCGAGGCCGAGGCTTCGTGAGCGACCAGGAGCTCGACCACGACGACGTCGACGACGAGGTCGACGGCAACACCATCGACGACCAGTTCGACGACGATGACGAGGATGACGTCGACGGCAACACGATCGATGACGACGATCCCAACTCCATCCCGGCCGGTCACGCCAAGAGCGTGCTCGACTACCTCGTGCGGGCCGTCGTGGACGACCCCGACGCCGTCGAGGTCGAGGTCGACGAGGGCGGACGGCGCACCACCCTGAACGTGACCGTCGGCGACGGCGACATGGGTCGGGTCATCGGCAAGCGGGGCCGGGTGGCCACCTCGATCCGGACCGTCACGCGGGCAGCCGCCGTGCGCGACGGCATCGAGGTCGACATCGAGTTCCTCGACTGATCGAGCAGGTCCGATGAGCGACGACGAGCAACCGCTGCTCGAGGTCGGACGCATCACCAAGCCCCACGGTCTGCGGGGTGAGCTGCTGGTCAGCCTCACGACCTCGGAGCCGTCGCGCCTGGCGCCCGGTTCCATTCTGCTGGCCGGTACCCGCACGCTGGTCGTCGAGCGTTCCCAACCGCACCTGCAGCGATGGATCGTGGCGTTCGAGGGCGTGCTCACCCGCGAGCAGGCCGACGAGCTGGCCGGCCAGGTGCTGCGGGCTGCGCCGAAGGGCGAGGCCGACGACGGTGATGACGACGTGCTGTGGGTGCACGAGCTGATCGGGTGCGAGGTCGTAGATCTGGACGGCGTCGACTACGGCCGGATCACGTCGGTGCTGGCCAACCCGGCCAGCGACGTGCTCGAGCTCGACTCGGGGGGACTGGTGCCGCTGACGTTCGTGGTGGGCGGCATCGAGGACGGTCCCCACGGCGGGCGCGTCGTGCGCATCGACCCACCCGACGGCCTGTTCGACAGCTGATCGACCTGTTCTTCGCGGCCGCTCCCCGGACCGATCCTGACCTGTTCCTCGACTCGCTCGAAGGGGGCACGCATGCGCATCGACGTGCTGACGATCTTCCCCGACATGGTCGGTGGCTTCGCCGATCAGAGCCTGCTGGGCCGGGCCCGGCGCAACGGACTGCTCGACCTGCGGGTGCACGACCTGCGCGATGCCACTTCGGACAACCACCGCACGGTCGACGACACACCGTTCGGCGGGGGAGCGGGCATGGTGCTGATGGCCGAGCCGATCTTCGCCACGGTCGAGGCCGTCGATCCGCCCCGCCCGCTGCTGCTGCTGGGCCCTGGCGGCCGGACGCTCGACCAGGCCTACGCCCGCGAGCTGGCCCAGCTCGACGGGTTCTCGCTGCTCTGCGGGCGCTACGAGGGCGTCGACGAGCGGGTGCGCACCCACTTGGTCGACGGCGAGATCTCGATCGGCGACTACGTGCTGGCGGGGGGCGAGGTCGCGGCCATGGTCATCCTCGAGGCGGTGGGCCGCCTGGTGCCGGGGGTCATGGGCAACGACACCTCGGCCGACGACGAGTCGTTCACCGACGGCCTGCTCGAGTACCCGCAGTACACGAAGCCGGCCGAGCTCCGCGGGTGGGCCGTGCCCGACGTGCTGCGCTCGGGCGACCACGGCCGGGTCGACCGATGGCGGCGGGCCCAGTCGCTGCGCCGCACCGTCGAGCACCGCCCCGACCTCATCGACGCTCGCGGCGGTCTGACATCGGACGAGCGCCGCCTCCTCGAAGAGTTCCCCCCGGACGACTGACCTCGGTCTGCGCGCCGCGCTCCGTTCGCACTCCGCTCTCTGTGCAGCTCGCGTCGTGCACCGCGCGGAACTCCACGACGAACAGGGGGTTCGGGGCGCCGCTTTGCCGGTCGCGAGGTCGACCACCTATCCTGTCGTGTCCCCTTGAACGTCTTCTCGGTCGCGGCCGTTGCTGTTCGCCGCCGCGATCTTCACGCTGGAGCGTGCGCACCATGAACTCCACCGACCTCATCGACCTGCGGAGCCTGCGGGACGACGTCCCCGACTTCGCCCCCGGCGACACCCTCAAGGTGCACGTCCGGGTCGTCGAGGGCACCCGAGAGCGCGTCCAGGTGTTCCAGGGTGCGGTCATCCGCCGCCAGGGCGACGGCATCCGCGAGACCTTCACGGTCCGCAAGGTGAGCTTCGGCGTCGGCGTCGAGCGCACGTTCCCCGTGCACTCCCCGATCCTCGCCAAGATCGAGGTGGTCACCCGAGGCGACGTCCGCCGGGCCAAGCTCTACTACCTGCGCGACCGCGTCGGCAAGGCCGCCAAGATCAAAGAGAAGCGCGACTGACCTTGGCCAGCTCGTGAGCACCGGCGATCTCGAGGAGTACGAGTCCGAGGTCGAGCTCCAGCTGTACCGCGAGTACAAGGACGTCTGCCCGATGTTCACCTACGTGGTGGAGACCGAGCGACGGTTCTACCTCGCCAACCGCGGTCGACCAGCAGGTGCGCACCGAAGGTGGCCGCACCTGGATCGAGCTCACGCTCGAGGACGCCTGGGTGTGGGACATGTATCGCCAGAACCGGTTCGTGTCTGCGGTGACGGTCGTGACGTTCAAGGACGTCAACGTCGAGGCACTCCCCAAGGAAGAGCTCGAAGCGCCGGATCCCGCACGTTGACGGCGCGGCGGCTGGCGCTGGGCGCCGCCGGCGAAGCGCTGGCCGCAGCCTGGTACGAGGCCAACGGCTACGAGATCGTGGCCCGCAACTGGCGTTGCCGCGACGGCGAGATCGACCTGATCGTGCCGGCGGCAGCGCACGATCGTGTTCTGCGAGGTCAAGACCCGCAGCAGCGACGGCCTTCGGCACGCCGGCCGAGGCCGTGACGCAGGCCAAGCGCGACAAGCTGCGCCAGCTGGCGGCCGCGCTGGCTCGACGAGAGCCCGATCCGGGCGTCGAGCATCCGCTTCGACGTGGCCGCCATCCTGGCCGGCCAGCTCGAGATGATCGAGGGCGCGTTCTAGTTCGGGGCGCGTTCCGGCTGCTGTGATCTAGCGGGTGCGGAGCTCGGGCGCCAGGTGGTCGACGTCGCTGAAGCGGAACAGGCTGAAGGCGTGGTCGCCGTTGATCTCGAGTGGGCGCACGACGCTGAGCGAGGCGTGGAACGAGACGAACCGCTCCCACTCCCACGGCACCGGCGGGATGCCGAGGAGGTGGCCGAGCGCGGTGGCGTTGGTGCCGGCATGGGCCACCACCACGATGCGCCGGGCCGGGTGCTCGAGCTTCCAGAGCGGGGGACCTTCTGACACCTGGAGCGCGCCGGCGTCGTGGAGCATGGTGCGCAGCCCCGTGACGATGCGGATGTGGAAGTCGCGGAAGCTCTCGCCTCCGGGCAGGCCGTTCCAGAGCTCCTCGACAGAGCGTCGGCGCTCTTCGGCGAAGATCTGCTGCACGACCTCGGTGGGGATGCCGTGCCACACCGGTGAGCCGATCTCGGCCAGCCACGGAAGCGTGGTCGGCTCGATGCCGGTGCGCTCGATCAGCGGCGCGGCCGTCTGCTGGGCTCGGACGAGCGGGGAGACGAGCAGCTCGTCGATCTCGAAGCCGGCCACGTGCTCGGCCATGGCCTCGGCTTGGAGGTGCCCGAGCTCGGTGAGCGGGGGGTTGTCGACCGAGAGGCCGTCGCGGTCCCACTCGGGTTGGCCATGGCGGATGAAGACGACTTCCATGCCCGCCGAGCTTAGGGGTGGGGTGTGACGGTCAGGCTCGGCGGCGGCCGTAGCTCAGCCCCGTGGCCGCCGGCGGTCCCGGGCATCCCAGCAACCCTTGTGCCAGTGGCGGCGGAGGTCCGGCGCCTCGACCGGGACGGCGACGAGGTGCCCGGTGCCGGCCGGGATGTCGCGGTTGCACCCCGGGCAGAGGTAGGCCTTGGTGGCCTCGTAGGGCTGCACCCGACGGACCTCGATGTCGAGGCCGTCGGGACCGGTCTCGGTCCAGGTCATCGGGGTCGGGGGTCCGCGTCGGGGGCGATCAGCCGACGACGGCCCAGATGACGAGCCCCAGGCAGACCAGCAGCGCGGCCGCGACCATCACGTAGTCGAACGGGGTGCGCCGCTGCTGGCGATGAGGATTGAAGCCCACGTCGGCCAGTATCGCCGATGTCACGGTCGGGCCGGCCCCGCCCGAGCCGCCCGGTGCGTACCGGAGGGGTGGCGGGCCACCACTACGATGCGCCGCCGTGAGATCTCTGCGCCCCGTCGTGGTTGCCGTCGTCGTCGTCCTGACCGTGGCGTTGACGGGCGTGCTGGCGGCGTGTGGCTCGAACAGCGCCGCTCCGGTGCCCTCCGACCCGGTGCTGGCCAGCGGCCAGCAGGTCTACAAGGCGCACTGCCAGAGCTGCCACGGCTCGAAGGGACAAGGGGGCACGGGCATGAAGCTGGCCGGCAGGGTCACCACGGACTTCCCGAACATCGACGACCAGATCACCGTGATCGAGAACGGTCGGGGGTCGATGCCGGCGTGGAGGAGCAAGCTGTCGGCGGCGGAGATCGAGGCTGTCGCCCGGTACACGCGGGAGTGCCTCGGCACGACCTGCTGATCCCGTCTCCCTGCTCCTGATGAGCTCACCGGGAGAACTCTGGCCCTTTCGGGTGTCACACCCTCTCGCTACGCTCTTCCCACGCTCGTCGGCCGGCGCACGGCCCTCCTCTGCAGCTGTCGTCCGCTCGAGGAGTGCCTCATGCTCGCCACCATCGCGTCCGCCACCCTGCTGGGAGTGACCGGCACGCCCGTCAGGGTCGAGGTCCACGTCTCCGGCGGGCTGCCCGGCTTCAGCATCGTCGGGTCAGCCCGACGCACCGTGCCGTGAGGCCCGTGACCGGGTGCGCGCCGCCATCTTGTCCAGCGGCCTGACGTGGCCGAACCGGCGGGTCACGGTCAACCTGGCGCCGAGCGGGGTCCGCAAGGCCGGCGCCGGTCTCGACCTGGCCATCGCCATCGGGCTGCTCGTGGCCGACGAGCAGGTGCCGGCGTCGGTCGTGGCCGACAGGTCGGCTTCATCGGCGAGCTGGGCCTCGACGGCTCGATCCGCCCGGTGTCGGGAGCGCTGCCGCTCGTCGACGCGCTCGACATCGAGACGGTCGTGCTGGCGCCAGGGTCCGCGGTCGAGGCCCAACTGGTCGGGCCGTCACCGTGATCCGTGCCGCCGCGTCCCTGCCGCGAGCTGCTGGGCAGCCTCACCGGCGACGAGCCGTGGCCCGCCGCTGCCGTCGCCTGACGATCTGCCGCCCTTGTCCGAGCCGGCCGACCTGGCCGACGTGCGGGGCCAACCGGTCGCCGCGCTTCGCGCTCGAGGTGGCTGCGGCGGGGGGCCACCACCTGCTCGATGAGCGGGCCGCCCGGGGTCGGGCAAGACCATGCTGGCCCAGCGGCTGCCGGGGCTGCTCCCGCTGCTCGACCTCGACGACGCCCTCGAGACCACCCGGGTGCACTCGGCGGCCGGGGTGCCGCTGCCGCCGGGAGGCCTCGTCCGGCGTCCGCCGTTCCGGGCGCCGCACCACGGTGCGTCGTCGGTGGCCATCATCGGGGGCGGTGGCGCCCACCTGCAGCCCGGCGAGATCTCCATCGCCACCAACGGCGTGCTGTTCCTCGACGAGCTCGCCGAGTTCAACGTCGAGGTGCTCGATTCGCTCCGCCAGCCCCTCGAGGAAGGCGTCGTGCGGGTGGCCCGGGCCAGTCACCGCACCACGTTCCCGGCCCGGTTCCAGCTCGTCGGCGCCATGAACCCGTGCCCGTGCGGTGGCGGCGGCTCGCCCGGTGGCTGCCGGTGCAGCGAGCACGCACTGGCCCGGTATCGTCCGGCGGCTCTCGGGCCCCCTCGTCGACCGGTTCGACCTCCGCGTGCCGGTCAGCCGGCCCGACCCGCGCCACGTCGTCGGCGGCGCCCCTGGTGAATCATCGGCCTCGGTGGCCCGGCGGGTCCTCGCGGCCCGGGCCAGGTCCGCCGAGCGGGGCGTGCGCTGCAACGCGCAGCTCCGCTCGGCCGATCTCGAGCGGTACGCGCCGCTGGCTGCTGGCGTGGCCGAACGGCTCGAGTCGATGCTGCGTGACAACCGGCTCAGCGCGCGCGGGCTGCAGCGCATCCGGCGGGTCGCGCTCACCTTGGCCGATCTGGCCGACGACGGCCCGCCGCTGCGCGCCGAGCACCTCGACATCGCCGTCTCCCTGCGCACCGAGCCCATGGCCACCGTGCTGCGGAGGGCCGGGTGACCATGGCCTCCACCGAGACCGATCTCCCACCCGAAGCCTGGGTCGCCGCGCTGAGCGCGCTCGACGGCATGGGCCCGGCCAGTCTGCGGGTCCTCCTCGACGACCACGCCACGGCCGAAGGTGCCTGGCGGACGGTGCAGCGCGGCCGGTTCACCCCGCCGCCATCTGCCGTGCCGGGGCCGCCGGCCCGGGCCGAGCGCCTCGTGGCGGCCTGGGCCGCCACCACGGCCACCTTCGCGTGGCCGCGTGCTGGCAGCGCCACATCGACGCCGGAATCGGCGTCGTGCTGCGGGGCTCCTCTGCCTATCCCGCCTGCTTCGTCGACGATCCGGAGCCGCCGTCCATCCTGTTCCACCACGGAGACCCCGACGTGGTGGTCGGCACACGGGTGGCCATCGTCGGCACCCGTGACTGCACCCGCTACGGCTACGACCTGGCCTTCGAGATGGCTCGTGACCTGGCGGCGGCGGGTATCTCGGTGGTCTCGGGCCTGGCGCTCGGCATCGACAGCGCCGCCCACGCGGGGGCGCTCGACGCCGATCTGGCGCCGCCCATCGCCGTGGTCGGCAGCGGCCTCGACGTCGTCTACCCCCGGCGCAACGGGCCGCTGTGGCGTCGGGTCGCGGCCAGGGGAGTGGTGTGGTCCGAGTACCCGCTCGGCAGCTCGGCGGTGGCGTGGCACTTCCCGGCCCGCAACCGCCTGATCGCGGCGCTGGCCGACGTCGTGGTGGTCGTCGAGTCGCACGGCACGGGCGGGGCGTTGCTCACCGCCCGTGACGCCGAGACCGCGGCCGGCCGGTGATGGCGGTGCCCGGTCCGGTGCGCAGCCCGTCGTCGGTGGGGTGCAACGACCTGCTGGCCGACAGTCCGGCGACCGCGGTGGCCCGCAACGCCACCGACGTGCTCGTGGCGGTCGGACTCCAGGCCGCGGTCGCGGCGACCGTCGACGGAGCGCCGGCCCCGGCCCACCACCGATGACCGAGCCGTCCTCGACGCGCTCGGTTGGCAACCGGCCACCCTCGACCACCTCCTGCTGCGCACCGGACGGTCGATCCCGGAGCTGGCATCGGCACTCGTGCGCCTCGAGCAGGCCGGATGGGTCGCACCCCGCGGCGGTTGGTACGAGCGGGTGGCCAAGGCCGGTGGGTGAGCACCGGTACCGTGGGTCGCCATGGTCCCCGACCCGTGGCGCCGCGAGGCCTTCCTCGACTCGCTCACCTCGGTGTCGTCCAACACCGTGGCGGCCTACGGGCGTGACCTCGCGGGGTTCGTCGCCTGGGCCGAGCGCCTCGGGCTCGCCGGCCCCGAAGCGGTCGATCGCCGCGTCCTGCGGCGCTACCTCGCCTACCTGGCCACCCGCAGCTACGCCAAGCGCAGCGTGGCCCGGAAGGCCTCGGCGCTGCGCCGCTACTTCGGGTGGCTCCGTCGCACCGGTGTGCTCGCGGTCGACCCGACCGCCGGCCTGTCCGCGCCCTCGGGCGACGGCCGGCTGCCCCGGGTGCTGCGCGACGACGAGCTCCACGTCCTGCTCGACGATCCCGGGGCCAGAGCGGACGGCGACCCCGCCGGGGTGCGCCTGCGTGACGACGCCGTGCTCGAGATCCTCTACGGCAGCGGGCTGCGGGTGGCCGAGCTGTGCGGTCTGGGTCCCGACGACCTCGATCTCACGGCCGGCACGGTCCGGGTGTGGGGCAAGGGCTCGAAGCAGCGCATCGTGCCGCTCAGCCGACCGGCCGTCGACGCCGTGCGTGGCTGGCTGTCGGACGGTCGGTCCGATCTCGTCACGGAGGAATCCCCACCCGACGCGGTGTTCCTCAACCGGCGAGGTCGCACGGCTCTCCACCCGTGATGTGCGCCGCATCCTCGACCGCCGCGCCGCCTCTCCGACCCACCCCCACGCCCTGCGCCACACCTTCGCCACGCACCTCCTCGACGGGGGAGCAGACCTGCGTGCGGTGCAGGAGATGCTCGGTCACGCCGATCTCGGGACGACGCAGCACTACACTCACGTCTCCAAGGAACGGCTCCGCAAGCGTGCTCGATGCAACCCACCCCCGAGCGTAGGAAGCTCTCGTTGGCTGACGACGACGACACAGCAGCGCAGATCGAGCGGTCTCTGGGCGGACTACAAGGCCCAGGCAGACCCCGACGTGCGCGAGCAGCTCATCCTCCACTACTCGCCCCTGGTGAAGTACGTGGCCGGCCGAGTGGCCGTCGGCCTGCCTCAGAACGTGGAGCAGTCCGACCTGGTCAGCTACGGCATCTTCGGCCTGATCGACGCCATCGAGAAGTTCGACCCGGCTCGCGGCTACAAGTTCGAGACCTACGCGATCGCCCGCATCAAGGGGGCCATCCTCGACGAGCTGCGCTCGATCGACTGGGTGCCCCGCTCGGTGCGGGCCAAGGCCCGAGCCCTCGAGAAGGCCTACGCCAAGCTCGAGAGCCAGCTGCACCGCACGCCCACCGACGAGGAGCTGGCGGCCGAGCTCGACTTCACCGAGGACCAGCTCCAGACCACGCTCGGCCAGATCTCCTTCGTCGGTCTGGTGGCGCTCGACGAGATGCTCTCGGTCGGCGGCGACCGCGGCGAGTCGCTCACGCTCGGCGACACCATCGCCGATTCGGGCGAGGGCCCGGTGGCGGCCTACGAGGTCGAGGAGATGCGTCACATCCTCGCCGACGCCATCAACCGCATGCCCGAGCGCGAGAAGATCGTCCTCACGCTCTACTACTACGAGGGCCTGACGCTGGCCGAGATCGGCCAGGTGCTCGGGGTGACCGAGAGCCGGGTGTGCCAGATCCACACGAAGGCCGTGCTCCAGCTGCGCTCCCGCATCCTCGCCACCGAGCGCGAACCCGCCTGATCATCGACGGGATCATCCGAGCCTGATCCCTCCTCGCCGGCGCCTTCGGGCCTGCTGGCTGCTCGCCCCGACCGCCTGACCGCGTCCCGGGGCCGCGGACCACCTTCCCCCTCCACGTCTCCGCACCTGGGGGAGCACCCATGGTTCGCACGCTCCGATCCGTTCTCGCGCCGCGTCTCGTCGTCGCCGTCCTCCTGCTGGGGTTGCTCCTCGGTCGCTCGCTGGCGGTGCCGGCAGCAGCCAGCGCCTCGCCGGTGTCGACCGGACCGCCGGTCAGCCGTGGCAGTGGTCCCTTCATCCCGCCGGTGGCCCCGGCCACCATCGTCGATCACTTCCGCGCCCCGAGCTCGCCTTACGGGCCGGGCAACCGGGGGCTCGACGAGGTCACCGCACCGGGGTCCCCGGTCGTCGCATCGGCCGCGGGCCAGGTGGTCTTCGCCGGAGAGGTCGCCGGAGCCCTCCACGTCACGCTGCGTGCACCCCGACGGCCTGCGGTCGAGCTACTCCTACCTGTCGGCGGTGATCGTGCGCGTGGGCGACATCGTCGAGCAGGGCGCACCGATCGGCGTCTCGGGGTCGCGCTTCCACTTCGGCATCAGGGACGGCACCGGCACCTACCTCGACCCCGAGATCCTCTTCGGGTCGGGTGGGCGGGCGCACCTGGTCTCCGGACCTGACGAAGGTGGCGCGCCACTGCACGGTCCGCCCCGCCGGTTCGAGTCCCTCGAACGCTCGGCGCTGTCGGCGGTGGTGGCAGCCGGCCGGTCCGTCGGTTCGCGTGCCACCCGACGGGCCCGCGCGCTCGCCCACGAGGCGCTGGCCGTGTCCACCCCGGTGTCGCTGGCCCGCCTGACCTCCGAGGTGTCCCGTTGGCACGACGAGCAGCAGCGCTGCACCCCGGCCGATGTGGCGACCCCGGCCCCGACGGGCCGACGGATCGCTGTCCTGGTGGGCGGCCTCGGGTCCAGCTCGGACCGGGCGGCGGTCGATCGCGTCGACTCGGCCTCGCTCGGCTACGCGCCCACCGACGTCGTGCGGTTCTCCTACCGGGGTGGCGTGGTGCCGAGGCCGGACGCAACCGGCCCGCTGGGCTCGCTGCACTCGTCCACCTACGCGCCGATCGACACCGAGGTCGACCTGCACGAGTCGTCCGGTCGTCTCGTCGCGCTCCTCGATGCGGTGGCGGTGGCCGCACCCGGAGTGCCGGTCGACGTGATCGCCCACTCGCAGGGGGGTCTGGTGGTACGACTTGCTCTGGTTCGTATCGGCCGTCCGGTCGTGCTGGGCACCGTGGTCACCCTCGGCACCCCGCACCAGGGCGCCGACCTGGCCACCGCGGTGGCGGCCATCGACCCTCGATCGGTCGAGGGCCAGACCCTCGGATCGGCCGCACGGGCGGTCGGGCTCGACCTCGACCTGACCCGACCGTCCATCGAGCAGCTCGGTGAGACCTCCTCGGTGGTCGCCGAGCTGGCCCGGCCGGTGCCCGAAGGGGTGCACCTCGTGTCGGTGGGGGCCAGCGGAGACGTGGTCGTGCCCGACGTGCGCACGTTCGTCGACCGCGCCGACCACGTCACCGTGCACCTTGCCGGTCCCCACGCCCACGACCTGCTGCCTGCCGATCCGGCCACCACCCGGGAGATCGCACTGGCCGTCGCCGGGGCCCCACCGACCTGCGCGGAGCTGACCCGGGGGCTCACCGATGTGGTCGTCAGCCACCTGATCGCCGAGGGTGAGGACGCACTCGGACTGGGCCTGGCCACCGGAGGCCGAGTTGGCCGGTGAGGGCGGGCGTCCTACACTCTCGCCTCGGCCCGGAACCATCCGGGTCGCCCGCGCCCGTCGTCCTGGTGGGCCACCGATCACTTCCACCCGGTACCAACCACGGTCGCCTCCAGGGCGTCGGAACCGGGCTTCGCCGAACCGTGGGAAGGAGACCCGCCATGTCACCTGTCGTGACCATGCGCCAACTGCTCGAAGCCGGAGTCCACTTCGGCCACCAGACCCGCCGCTGGAACCCGAAGATGAAGCGCTTCATCTACGGCGAGCGCAACGGCATCTACATCATCGACCTGCAGCAGACGCTCGCCCGGATCGAGACGTCCTACTCGTTCATCCGCGACCTGGTCGGCGAGGGCGGCACGGTGCTGTTCGTCGGCACCAAGAAGCAGGCCCAGGACGCCGTGCAGTCCTACGCCGAGAAGTGCGGCATGCCCTACATCAACGAGCGGTGGCTCGGCGGCATGCTCACCAACTTCGAGACCATCTCCAAGCGGGTCGCGAAGATGAAGGAGTACCAGCGCATGCGCGACTCCGGTGAGTTCGAGGCCATGCCCAAGAAGGAAGCCCTCCTCATCGGCCGTGAGCTCGATCAAGCTCGAGCGCAACCTCGGCGGCATCCGCCGCATGGAGCGCCTGCCCGACGCGGTGTTCATCCTCGACACCAACAAGGAAGACATCGCGGTCACCGAGGCGAACAAGCTCGGCATCCCGATCGTCGCCGTGGTCGACACCAACTGCGACCCCGACATCATCTCCTACGTCATCCCCGGCAACGACGACGCCATCCGCTCCGGCATGCTCATGTGCCGCGTGGTGGCCGACGCGGTCGAAGAGGGCCGCTTCATCGCATCCCGCCGCACCGGTGGCGGCGCGGGTGCCGGTCCGGCCCCCCGCACCGACGAGCAGGAAGCCGAGATCGCGGCCCAGCAGGCCGAGGCCCGCAACCAGGCCGCCCGCGCCGCCCAGAGCGCGAGGCCCGTCTGGCCGCTCGGGCCGACGGCCCCAACGAGCAGTCCGCAGTCGAGACCGCGGCGCTGACATCCGACGAGTCGACCGCTGCGGGCCTCACGCCCGAGAACGCCCAGAACCTGCTCGACGACGCGTCGGCCGTCACCCAGGCCGAGATCGCTGCCGAGCAGCCCGCCGAAGCCCCTGACCCGGTCGAGGCCCCGGCGGCCGAGGCCACAGCGACCGAGGAGTCGTGAGTTCATGCCTGAGTTCACCGCCAAAGACGTCCAGGCCCTGCGCCAGGCCACCGGCGCCGGCATGATGGACGCCAAGAAGGCGCTCCAGGAGAACGACGGCGACATGGAAGCGGCCAGCCAGTGGCTGCGTGAGAAGGGCCTGGCCAAGGTCGACAAGCTCGGCGACCGTGAGAACAGCCAGGGTTCGGTGGCCGCGGTCGTCGACGGCAACGTCGGCGCCATCGTCGAGCTCAAGAGCGAGACCGACTTCTCGGCCAAGGCCGACGACTTCACCTCGCTGGTCCAGGACCTGGCCGACTTGGTCGTGGCCAAGGGCACCGACGCGCTGGCCGATCTGGCCACCGAGCTCGACGACCTCAAGATCGCCAAGAAGGAGAACATCGAGGTCGGCACCGTCGTCCGCTTCGAGGCGGGCGAGGGCAACATCCTCGACTCCTACCTGCACCTGCAGGACGGTCGGGGCGTCAACGCCGTCCTGGTCGAGCTCGACGGCGGCTCCAAGGAGCTGGCCCACGACATCGCCGTGCACGTCGCCTTCGCCAAGCCGCCCTACCTCACCCGCGACGAGGTCCCGGCCGACGCGATCGACAAGGAGCGCCAGGCGCTGCTCGACATCACCAAGGCCGAGGGCAAGCCCGAGCAGGCCTGGCCGAAGATCGTCGACGGCCGGCTCAACGCCTGGTTCAAGGACCAGGTGCTGCTCGAGCAGGGCTTCGTCCGCGACGACAAGAAGTCCATCACCGAGCTCCTCGGCGACGCCACTCTGGTGCGCTTCGCCCAGGTCTTCATCGGGGCCTGAGGTCCCGATGACCGATCGGCCCGAGCGGTCCAGCCTGCGCTGGAACCGGGTGCTGCTCAAGCTCTCGGGCGAGGCGTTCGCCGGCGAGGCCGGCTACGGCATCGACGGCGGGGTCGTGCAGAAGCTGGCCCGTCGAGATCGTCGAGGTCCGTCGTGACCTCGACATCGACGTGGCCATCGTGGTCGGCGGCGGCAACATCTGGCGGGGCATGTCCGGCGCCGGCCAGGGCATGGACCGGGCCCAGGCCGACTACATGGGCATGCTGGCCACCGTCATCAACGGCCTGGCCCTGCAGGACACGCTCGAGCAGCTCGACCAGCCCACCCGGGTGCAGACGGCCATCCAGATGGCCCAGGTCGCCGAGCCCTACATCCGGCGGCGGGCCATCCGCCACCTCGAGAAGGGCCGGGTCGTGATCTTCGCCGGCGGCACCGGCAACCCGTTCTTCACCACCGACACGACTGCGGCGCTGCGGGCCGTCGAGATCGAGGCCGGCGCCCTGCTGAAGGGCACCCACTCGGGCACCGACGGCATCTACACCGACGATCCGAAGACCAACCCCGACGCCACCAAGCTCGACGAGGTCACCTATCTCGACGTGTTGAACCAGGGCCTGCGGGCCATGGACTCCACCGCGATCACCCTCTGCATGGACAACGACCTGCCCATCGTGATGTTCGACCTGATGGGCGAGGGCAACGTGCGAGGCATCCTCGAGGGCCGGGCCATCGGCACGCTGGTTCGCTGAACGCGGGTAGCGTCGACAACCGTCCGACCAACGATCGCGGGCCTTCGGGCCTGACCACGAAGGAGACCCTCGGTGAGTTCAGAGATGGCCGATGTGATCCTCCTCGACGCCACCGAGAAGATGCGCAAGGCCGTCGCCCACGCGCGGGCCGACTTCGCCAGCATCCGCACCGGGCGGGCCGCCCCGGCCCTGGTCGAGAAGATCATGGTCGACTACTACGGCTCCGAGGTCCCGATGCAGCAGCTCGCCGGGTTCCAGGTGCCCGAGGCCCGTCAGCTGCTGATCACGCCCTACGACAAGGGTTCGATCGGGGCCATCGAGAAGGCCATCCAGCAGTCCGACCTCGGGCTCAACCCGAGCAACGACGGGCACTCGATCCGCCTCTCCATCCCGCAGCTCACCACCGAGCGGCGCAAGGAGTACGTGAAGGTCGTGCGCAACATGGCCGAGGAGGGCCGCATCAGCCTGCGCAACCTCCGACGGGCCGCCCGCCACGAGCTCGAGGCCCTGGAGAAGGACGGCGATCTGTCGAGCGACGAGCTGGCCCGGGCCGAGAAGGAGCTGGACAAGATCATCCACGCGCAGGAGGCCGGCATCGAGGAGGCCCTCGGGGCCAAGGAGCAGGAGCTGCTCACCGATGCCTGACCAGCCGTCCGACTCCGACGCCGATGCCGAGACGCCTCCCGCCACCCAGTCCGAGGGCGTCCGCCTGATCAAGCCGGACGAAGCGGCCGAAGCTGTCGAGCGGGGCGAGGCCGTGGGGCGTGGCACCGACCGCCCGAAATACGGCGACCGGCCCGAGGCTCCCGACGGCCCCCGCCCCAACCTGCGGTTCCCCCTGGCCGACTCGGCCGACCCCACGCTCATCGTGCGGCCCAAGGTGGCGCCGGTCGATCGCCCGACCGCCGACGACGCCGCCTCCGGCCGATGCGCCGGCCGGCGATGCCCCGGATCGCGACGACCCCGAGGTTCGGGCCGCGGGAGCAGAGCCGGAAGCGGTGCGGGAGTCGGCGGCAGAGCCGATCGTCGTGGCCCCGCTGATCGACAGCCCGGTTGTGCGGCCGGCACCAGGTCGCAAGGCCAGGCCTGCACCGATCGAACCGATCGAACCGATCGAACCGATCGAACCCGGATCGACAGGGCCCGAGCCGATCCCGTTCCCGACCGCATCGGACGTGGATGCCGGTCCGGGTGTCCGCCTGCCCGACGAACCCCCGCCCATCGTCACCGCCGCCGACCTCCGCGACCGGGCCGGCTCGGCCGACGAGCCCCTGCTGTCGTTGCCCATCAGCGAGAGCACCGAGCTGCCGCACTGGACCGAGCCGGCCACCGGCGAGGTCCCCAAGGTGCTGATCGGTGAGCTCGACGACGAAGACGAGGACGCGCGCTGGTCGTCGTTCGCCGATCAGGGCCCGCGCTGGCGTGACCAGGCCTCGGGCGACTGGGAACCCGACGACACCGGTGTGGCCCACCTCATCCCCGACGCGGAGGAGCCCGAGGTCGCGCTCGGTGCCCTCGACACCAGCGACCGCCTGCGCGACGAGGAGTTCCTGAACTTCGACGACCTCGACGTGCCCCAGCAGGATGTGCCCACCGCCCGTCCCCGCGGCTCCTACGACGATCCGATCTCCATCCAGAGCGAGCCGGCCCGGCCGGCGCGGCCGACTGCACCGGGTTCGCCCCGACCGGCTCCGACCGCCGCCCGCTCCGCGACCGAATCCCGTCGCCCGGCGCGACGGCCCGCCGCCGGTGCTCCGGCCGGCGGCGCGACCGACGGCACCCCTCCGGGCCCGACCGGCACCTCCGGGGGCGCCGGACGTGACGTGCCCACCGCAGCGCTCGTCGGTGTCGCCATCGCGACGTTCGCCCTGATCCTCTTCCACCTCGGCGCGAAGTTCGCGGTCGGTCTCGTCTTCGTCGTGGTGGTCCTGGCCGGCGCCGAGTTCTTCACCGCCGTGCGCCGAGGCGGGTTCCGGCCGGCCACGCTGCTGGGCCTGGCTGCCATCGGTGCGCTGCCCCTGGCGTGCTACTGGCGCGGGCGAGTCGGCCATCCCCCTGGTCCTCTTCCTGCTCACCGCGTTCACCGCGCTGTGGTTCATCCTCGGGCTCGGTCCGAACGCCACCGCCAACATCGGGGTGACCGTGCTCGGCGCGGTCTACATCGGCGTGTTCGGCTCGTTCGCCGCGCTCATGCTGAAGATCCCGGTGCAGGGCGTGAGCATCCTGCTGGTCACCGTGATCGCGGCGGTGCTCTACGACGTGGGCGGTTTCTTCATCGGCCGCCGGTTCGGGCGAACCCCGTTGTCGACCGTCAGCCCGAACAAGACGATGGAAGGCCTGGCCGGCGGCATGCTCGCCGCGGTGGTCGGCACGGTGATCCTCGCCGGGTTCGTCAAGGTCGGCGGCTTCAGCGTGGGCCAGGCCATCGTGTTCGGCGTGTTCTGCGCCTTCGCCGCTCCGCTCGGCGATCTGGCCGAGTCGGTCATCAAGCGTGACCTGGGCCTCAAGGACATGGGCAGCATCCTGCCCGAGCACGGCGGCCTGCTCGATCGGTTCGATGCGCTGCTGTTCGTGCTGCCCACCGGCTACTACGTGGTCCGGGCCCTGCACCTCGCCGGCCTGTAGACCTGCCTGAAGTCACAGCTCGAGCGAGACCTCCCGGCCGGCGGCCGGCCCTGAGCCAGGGCTGCCCGCGGTGCCCAGCGGGGGGTGGCTCGGTAGGATCAGGACATGACTGCGCCCCGGGTCGCCCTCGCCGGCTCCACCGGCTCGATCGGCACCCAGACGCTCGAGGTGCTGGCGGCCGAGCCCGACCGCTTCGAGCTCACCGCCCTCGGGGCCAGCGGCAACCAGATCGAAGCGCTGGTCGCCCAGGCCGAGGCCCATCGCCCCAAGGTCGTCGCCGTGGCCAACGCCTCGGCCGGCACCGAGCTTGCGGCCCGCCTGCCCCAGTGCGAGGTGCGCGCCGGTGACGGCGCGCTGGCCAGCCTGGCCGAAGAGGCCGACGTCGTCGTCAACGGTGTGGTGGGCTTCGCCGGCCTGCCGGTCACGCTGGCCACGCTCGAGGCCGGCCGCCGGTTGGCGTTGGCCAACAAGGAGTCGCTGATCGCCGCCGGGCCGGTGGTGCAGCGGGCCCGTCGCACGCCGGGGGCCGAGCTGGTCCCGGTCGACAGCGAGCACTGCGCCCTGCACCAGTGCCTGCGGGCCAACGACGTCCCGGCCCGGGTGGCCCGACTCGTGCTCACCGCCAGCGGGGGTCCCTTCCGAGGGCGGTCGGCGGCCGAGCTGGACCGGGTGACGATCGACGACGCGCTGGCCCACCCCACCTGGTCGATGGGCCCCAAGATCACGGTCGACTCCTCCACGCTGATGAACAAGGGGCTCGAGGTCATCGAGGCCAACGAGCTGTTCGGTGCGCCGGCAGGCGACGCCGGCGTCGGCATCGGCTTCGACCAGATCGACGTCGTGGTGCACCCGCAGTCGGTCGTGCACTCGATGGTCGAGTTCACCGATGCGGCCACCATCGCCCAGCTCTCGATGCCGGACATGCGCCTGCCCATCGGCTACGCCCTGGCCTTCCCCGACCGCAGCACCACGCCGTTCGGCCGCATCGACTGGACCGCGCTCGGTCGTCTCGACTTCGAGCCGCCCGACCTCGAGGCGTTCCCCTGCCTCGGCCTGGCCTACGCCGCGGGGCGCGTCGGGGGCACGGCTCCGGCCTGGCTGAGCGCCGCCAACGAGGTCGCGGTCGAGGCCTTCCTGGCCGGTCGCATCGCCTGGGACCAGATCGCCGACATCATCGATGCGGCACTTCAACTCCATGACGGCACCCCAGCTGCCGATGTGGAAACCATCATCGACATCGATCGCCGCGCCCGAACGGCCGCCGGCGACGCCATCGAGAGGACCTCTCCGTGACCGACATCCTCGATCCGCCGCCGCCTCCGGGCCCGGCACCACGGACCGATGGCGATGCGCCTGCCGCATCCTTCGCCGCCGACGGGATCGCCACGCCCGACCAGCCGGTCGAGGAGCCGGTCTCGCGCCTGCGGTCGCTGACCTCGCTGGCCGCCATCCTGGCCCTGATCGCGCTCATCAGCGTGAAGTTCGGGATGTGGGCTCTGGTGATCGTCGGCGGCCTGATCATCTCGATCGTGCTGCACGAGTTCGGGCACTACCTGGCCGCCAAGCAGGCCGGCATGAAGGTCACCGAGTTCTTCGTCGGCTTCGGGCCCAAGCTGTTCTCGTTCCGTCGGGGCGAGACCGAGTACGGCATCAAGCCGATCCCGCTCGGGGCGTACGTCCGCATCGTCGGGCATGAACAACCTCGAGGAGGTCGAGCCGGGCGACGAGGGCCGCACCTACCGCGAGAAGGGCTACTGGGCCCGGCTGCCGGGTCGTGCTGGCCGGTCCGTTCATGAACCTGGCGATCGCCTTCGTGCTGCTCTTCGCGCTCAACGCCGGCTTCGGCACGGCCAGCCCCAACAAGTGGTCGGTCAACGAGACGGTGCCGGGCACGTCCGCGGCCGCGGCCGGGGTCCAGGCGGGCGACCGGGTCGTCTCGCCTGGCCGGGCAGCCGATCACCGACTTCAAGCAGTTCGGCGTCGTCGTGCAGGAGAACGCCGGCAAGACGGTCGACATGGTCGTCGACCGCGACGGCGCAGCAGGTCACCCTGACCCCGACGATCGGGTGGGCGCTGGCCGACGGCATCGGCGATTCCGTGTCGCCGCTGGTAGAGCAGCGACAAGCCGGTGTCGGTCGGCGGCGTGCCGGTCGCCAACTACGACGAGTTCTCGTCGGCGCTGCAGCGATGCTCCAGAGGGCACCACCGACCGTCGAGTTCGAGCGCGAGGGCCACACCTACGCACCCAGGTCGCCACACCGGTCACCCTGCCGGCCGCCGGCGCCCGGGGCTTCATCGGCGTGTCGAGCATCTCCGACACGATCCGCCAGGGGCCGACTCGAGGCCGTCGGCAGCGCGGGCAGCCAGTTCGGTGAGATGGTCACGACCTCGCTCGGCGGCATCGGCCGGTTCTTCTCGCCCTCGGGCCTGGCCCAGTACACCAACCTCGTGTTCTCGACCCCGCCCCAGGGCGTCGACGACACCTCGGGCGCCGCCGTCGGTCGACCACAGCATCGAGCCGGTCGAGTCCGGCGCCCCGTGCCCCGACGGTCAGCAGCGCGCCCAGCGCGGCGGACCAGAACCGGGTGCTCTCCCTCCTCGGCGTCGTGCGCCTCGGCGGACAGGCCGGCGCCGCAGGGATCAACTTCGTGATCTTCCTCCTGGCCATGGTCAACCTGTTCCTCGGCCTCATCAACCTGGCGCCGCTGCTGCCCTTCGACGGCGGCCACGCCGCCATCGCCACCTACGAGGCCATCCGGGAGCGCATCTCGGGTCGTCCCTACCGGGCCGACGCGGCCAAGCTGATGCCGATCGCCTACGCCGTCGATCGCGGTGTTCGTCTTCGTCGGGTCTCAGCTCGATCTACCTCGACGCCGTCCGGCCTGCGGCCAACCCGTTCGGCGGGCCGTGAGCTATCCGCGGCGCGAGACCCGCCGGCTGATGGTCGGCGATCCGGCCAAGAACGGCGTCGCCGTCGGTGGGGGCGCCCCCATCTCGGTGCAGTCGATGACCACCACCAAGACGGCCGACGTCGAGGGCACGCTCCAGCAGATCTACGCGCTGGCCGGTGCCGGCGCCGACATCGTGCGCTGCACCTGCAACGAGGTCGAGGCGGCCGAAGGGCTGGCGGCCATCGTCCCCCGCTCGCCGGTGCCGATCATCGCCGACATCCACCACCAGTACCGACGGGCGCTCGAGGCGCTCGACGCCGGGGTCGCCTGCCTCCGGCTCAACCCGGGCAACATCCGCCGGCCCGAGCACATCAAGACGGTGGCCCGCGAGTGCAAGGACCGCGGCGTCCCGATCCGCATCGGGGTCAACGGCGGATCGCTCGACCCGGAGCTCTACGAGAAGTACGGCGACACGGTCACCCCCGAGGCGCTGGTCGAGTCGGCCCAGCGAGAGCTCGACTACTTCCGCGAGGTCGACTTCGACGACGTGAAGATCTCGGTGAAGGCGTCGAACGTCCCGATCATGATCGAGGCCTACCGCCAGCTCTCGGCCGCGGTCGACTACCCGCTGCACCTCGGGGTCACCGAGGCGGGACCGCCGCCGGCCGGGCTCATCAAGTCCACCGCCGGGCTGGCCACGCTGCTGAGCGAGGGCATCGGCGACACCATCCGCTACTCGCTCACCGCCGATCCGGTCGAGGAGGCCCGGGCCGGGCGCCAGCTGCTCGAGGCGCTCGGGCTTCGCGAGCGCAAGGGCCTCGACCTCATCGCCTGCCCGTCCTGCGGCCGGGCCGAGGTCGACGTCATCGCGGTCGCCAACGCGGCGCAGGCCGCGCTGGGCGACATGAAGATCCCGATCCAGGTCGCCGTGATGGGCTGCGTGGTGAACGGGCCGGGGGAGGCCCGCGAGGCCGACCTCGGCATCGCCGCAGGACGCCACCGGGGCCACCTCTTCGTGAAGGGCAAGGTCGTGAAGGTCGTCCCCGAGGACGGCATGGTCGACGCGCTGGTCGAGTGGGCCGCCATCATCGACGAGGGCGGCGTCGAGGAGGCGCTGGCCCGGGCCGACAAGGGTGCCGAGGCCGAGGCCGAGGCCGACCGGGCCGCCCTGCTCGACGAGAAGGGCGACGACGCCAACGACGTCGGCACCCGCGTCGAGCTCATCCACAAGCGCGAGGAGCGCACCGCTTCCGAGGACTGATCGCCGATTCGTCGCGATCGATCGTGCGTGCCTCGATCGGCGTCGGATTCCGACACCGCTCCCGGCATGGTCGAAGTCGTCACGTTCGTCGGTCGGGTAGCGTCGCCGGCCGTGGAGCCGACCGATCGCCAGCTGCTCTCGGTCGACCGACCCACCGTGATGATGGTGCTGGCCAGCGCCCGCAGCGGCACCACGTTGCTGGGCGGTCTGCTCGACCTGCACCCGGCCGTGATTTTCGTCGGCGAGCTCAACCGGCGGCGGGGCTGGCTCGAGCGCCAGGCCACCTGCGGGTGCGGGCTGTCCTACGCCGACTGCCCGGTCTGGGCTCCGCTGGCTGGCCGCCCCAGCTTCGCGCCCGAGTCGGGTCGAGCCGAGCCCGCGGATCGGCGGGCCACCGCTCCGGACATCCGGGAGCTGCAGGCAGCCGTCCGCCGGCCCGCGGCGGTGATCCGAGCCCTGCTCGGGGCTGCCGACCGCTGGCCAGTTCCGCTACGTCGCCTACCTCGAGCAGCTCTACCGCGACATCGCGGCACAGGGCTCGACGCCGGTCATCGTCGACACATCGAAGAAGAACCTGGTCGACATCCTCCTGTGCACCACGATCGGTTCGCTCCCGTACGAGGTCGTGCACCTGCACCGTGACCCGCGGGGCGTCGTCGCATCCCGGTTGCGTGGGGCCCGTCGCAAGGCGTGGGGTGGGGGCGGGCACCACCGGCTGGCCGCCCGCCTGGGTGCGCCCATCGTCGTGCACGGCGCGCTGGCGTGGGACCGGGCCAACGGCCTCGGGCTGGTGCTGTCGCGGCGGTCGCCGGACCGCGTCGTGCGCCTGCCCTACGAAGACCTCGTCGCCCACTCGAGGGGCACAGTCGCGGCGCTCCTCGACCAGGTCGGCCTCGATCCGGCCGAGCTGGCGGACGCGTGGTCCGCCCCGGACCTGGTCGACTTCCCGACCAACCACTCGATGGCGGGCAACCGCACCCGCCACACGCGGGGCCCGACGCCGCTGGTGCCCGACGACCGGTGGCGCGACGACCTGCACCCGGCGTTCCGTGTCCTGGTGGAGGCACTGACGGCGCCGGTGCGACGCGGCCTGCTCCGGCCGACACCGCCACGACGATAGAGCCCTCCACAACTGCTTCGAGGCGGTCGTTCGCCCGGCAGTACGATCGCCGCCCTATGGCCAAGGCTCCCGTACTCACCCCCCAGGCGGACGACTTCCCGCGCTGGTACCAGGACGTCCAGACCAAGGCGGAGCTGGCCGACAGCGGCCCGGTCCGGGGCACGATGGTCATCCGTCCGTACGGCTACGCCCTCTGGGAGCGGATGCAGGCCGACGTCGACGCCCGCATCAAGGCGGTCGGCGCCCAGAACGCCTACTTCCCGCTGTTCATCCCCGAGAGCTACCTCACGCGCGAGGCCGATCACGTCGAGGGCTTCAGCCCCGAGCTGGCCGTCGTCACCATCGCTGGCGGCAAGGAGCTCGACGAGCCGGTCGTCGTGCGCCCCACCAGCGAGACGGTCATCGGTGAGTACATGGCCAAGTGGATCCAGAGCTACCGCGACCTGCCCCTGCTGCTCAACCAGTGGGCCAACGTGGTCCGTTGGGAGCTGCGCCCCCGGGTGTGGCTGCGCACCACCGAGTTCCTGTGGCAGGAGGGCCACACGGCCCACGCCACCTTCGAGGAGGCGCGGTCCTACGCCGAGCGCGTGCACCGCGAGGTGTACGCCGCCTTCATGACCGACGTACTGGCCATGCCCGTGATCATCGGTCGCAAGACCGCCAGCGAGCGCTTCGCCGGGGCCATCAACACGCTCACGTGCGAGGCGATGATGGGTGATGGCAAGGCGCTGCAGATGGGCACCAGCCACGAGCTCGGCCAGAACTTCGCCAAGGCCTTCGACATCCTGTACCTCGACAGCTCGGGGACCCAGCAGCTCGTCTGGACCACGTCGTGGGGTGTGTCCACCCGCATGGTGGGCGGGCTGATCATGGCGCACGGTGACGACCGTGGACTGCGGGTGCCGCCCCGGCTGGCGCCCATCCAGGTGGTGGTCATGGCCGTCCGGGACGACGCCGACGTGCTGGCCAGGTGCCGGGCGCTGAAGGACGAGCTGCTGGTGGCGGGCATCCGGGTGCAGTTCGACGACAAGGTCGAGGTCTCCGCCGGGAGGCGCGCCACCGACTGGGAGCTCAAGGGCGTCCCGATCCGCCTCGAGCTCGGCCCCCGTGACCTGGCCGACGAGGTCGTCACCCTCGTCGACCGCATCGCCGGCATCAAGGACCCGGTCCCGCTGTCCGGCATCGCCGAGGTCGTGTCGTCGACCCTCGAGGCGGCCCAGCAGTCGCTGTTCGACCAGGCGTCGACCCGCCTGGCCGACGCCACCGTCGACGTCGCCACGCTCGAGGAGGCCCGCGAAGCCAGCCAGACCGGGTTCGCCCGCGTTCCGTGGTCGCTGGTCGGTGACGAGGGTGAGGCGCTCGCTGGCCCAGTCTGCGGTCACGGTCCGCTGCCTGGTCCGTCCCGACGGTTCGCTGCCCCGGTCCGATGACGAGCCCGACCTGATCGCCGTCACCGCCCGGTCCTACTGACCGCACGCCTGGCCACACCGCCTCGAGCTGGTAGCGAACCGGTACCCCATGGGTGCACGGATCGCCACCAGTTGGGGCATCGGCTGGGCGAGCGGTCGGGGTCAGTGGTCGCGGAGGGCGTCGGCCAGCTCGCCGCGGCCGGTGACACCGAGCTTCGTGTAGACGCGCTGCAGGTGGTTGTCCACGGTACGCACCGACAGGAACAGCCCGTCGGCGATCTCCCGGCTGGTCGAGCCGCTCGCGGCCCGTAGCGCCACCTCACGCTCGCGGGGTGACAGCCGGTCGGCCTCGGTCGGCGCATCGAGTCCGGGGGTGCGGGCCCCTTCGCACCGATCGATCAGAGCCGCAACCCGCGCGCCGGCAGCCGAGGCTCGGCGCTTCATGCCGTCGGCATCGGCCCGCCGTCGCTCGAGGGAGGCCGCCTCGGCGGCGAACAGGAGCGCGCCGATCTCCTCGAACTCGTTCGAGACGGCGGCGGCGAGGTCGGCGTCGCGGGTGTCGACCGCCCGGGCGTGGCGGAGCCTGGTGGCCACCAGCTGCCCGTCCGCGTGCTCGGCGAAGGCCTCGAGTCGGCGCACCGCGTCGGGCCCGCCGTCGAGACGGACCAGGTCGTGCAGGGCGGCCGTCCCGATCGCGTACTGGCCCCAGGACTCGGCCAGCTCGACGCCCTGCCACAGCTGCGAGCGGGCCTCGGTGAGATCGCCCCGGGCCGACGCGACCCAGGCTCGACCCCGGTGGATCTCGACGTCCATGAGGCGGATGGGGGAGGGGTCGAGCGCGTCCAGCTCGGCGATGGCGGCTTCGCCGACGGCCCGGTCGCCCATCTGGCCGGCGGCCAGCGCCAGGCCGCCGAGACCCCACCGCTGCCCCGGATGCCCGAGCTCGCCGAACAGGGCCGTGACCTCGCGGAACATGCGAGCCGCCGTCTCCAGACGGCCCTGCACCATGCACACCCGCCCGAGCACCGACGCGAACCAGGCCTGGCCGTCCGGATTGGCCCGCTCGACCGACAGCGAGTAGCCCGCCTCGGCCGTCGCCGCCGCTTCGGCCAGCTCGCCCGCCTCGCCCAGAGCCAGGCAGCGGGCAACGACGTAGACGCCCACCGCCGAGAGCTGGTCCTCGTCGTCGAGATCGACCCGGGCGGACAGCGCGGTGTCGCAGTGGAGGATGCCCTCGGCCGTGCGGCCGGCCAGCGCGAGCGCGGTTCCCGTGTCGAGCGACGCCTGGGCGAACGCCGGGTCTCCCGCCTGTTCCTCGACCGGGATGGCGAGCAGCGGCCGGTCGACCTCGAGCGCGCGGGCCACCGCTCCGGTGAACAGGAGGTGGTTGCCCCGCAGGGCGTCGAGCTCTCGACGACCGGCGGTGCCGGTGACGTGGCGCAAGGCATCGGCCACCACCTCGTCGGCCTGCTCGGCCCGTCCCAGGCCCCGGAACAGCACCGACGCCCGGGCCACCGCCAGGCTCGTCCACTCTCGGTCGGTGGAGGCTTCGGACCAGGCCGTGGCCAGCACGTGCTCGGCTTCGGTGAGCCGTCCGGCCTTGTCGAGCGACTGGCCGAGCAGGTGGGCGGCCTCGATGCCGCCACCGGCGTTCCAGCCGGCGCGGGCCAGTCGGGCGGCGAGGTCGTGGTCCTCGCTGCGGAAGGCGGCGGTGGCGGCCAGGACCATGTTGTCGGGACGGACCGACCCGCCGCCGTCGAGCCGCCAGACGGCCACCCGCAGCACGTCGGCCGGCCTTGCGCTCGAGATCTGGTCGCCGGCGTCGGCCAGTGCCCGGCACAGGCGGGTACGGCGCAGCGCCGACAGGTTGGACCGGACCGCCTCGCCGTAGAGCGGGTGGGCCAGGCGGACCTCGAGGTCGTCGGAGTCGTCGAGCCCCGTGCGGGCCGCATCGACGATGCCCCGGCCCTCGAGCTGCTCGATCGTCTCGATGGGCACGAGGCTGCGGAGCAGCGACAGCTCGAGCGGGTCGCCCAGCGCCACCAGCTCGAGCGCTTCGAGCTGATCGGTGGGCAGGCCGGCGAGGCGCTGGCCGATCAGGTCCTGCAGCCGAGGCGACCCGAGCAGAGGTCCCTCGAGGCGCCACAGCCCGAACCGGTCGGTCAGCGCGCCGGACTCCAGCCCGCCGTCGATGAGCTCCCGCAGGAACAGGGCGTTGCCGCCGCTGGTGGCGACGAGGGTCTGCATGGTGAGCCCCTCGAGCGGGCCGCCGAGGGCGATCGTGGCCAGGGCCCGTACCTCGGTGTCCGCCAGCGGCTCGAGATCGACCCGCACGATGCGGTGGTGCTGCCAGATCTCTGCGGCCGTGACGTCGGTCTGGTCGCGGCGGACGGTCAGCACCACGAACACGCTCCCGACCGACACGAGGTGGTCGAGGAGCGCGACCGACGCGTCGTCGAGCTCCTGGGCGTCGTCGACCATGAGCACGAACCGCCCGTCGGCCCGCCGCTCGTCGATCGCCCGCGCCGCTTCCTGGAGCAGTCCGGCGGTGGCGTCGATCGGCAGGTCGAGCTCCGGGAGCAGGGGGGCCAGCGCGGCGAACGGGATGCCCGATCCGCTCCGGGTGGCCCGCACCGACGAGCTGGCCATGCCGCGCCCGGCCGCCAGGTCGAGGGTGTGGGCGGCCAGGCGGGTCTTCCCGACCCCGGCCGCGCCGATGACGACGACCCCTCCGCACCGGGGATCGTCGATCGATGATGCGATCTGGGCCAGCTCGACGTCACGGCCGAGCAGGGGCCATGAGGTTCCGGCCACGGCGTGAGAGTAGGTGCTGGCCAGGGTTGCACCGGACCGACGGGCCAGGACCCGACTTTTGAGTAGCGCCTACTCACGACCCGAGGGGGTCCGCCGTCGGACACTGACCCCAGTCGGGGACGCTCCCGGCCCTACCGAGGAGGTACCCGAGATGGGCCTGTTCAAGCAGATGAAGGACATGAAGAACATGGTCGCCGAGGCTCCCGCCGCGCTCGATCAGGCCAACCAGCTGGCGGCCAACGCCCAGGTGATGGCCGCTCAGCAGCAGGCGGCGGCCACCGACGCCGCCACGCGACAGCAGGCTGCGGTGACCGCCGCTGCCGTCGGGCCGGACTTCGAGCCGATCAGCGGGGTGAGCATCGAGCTCTTCGCCCAGATCTCCCGAGACCTGGCGACGGTGAACTACGACCAGGCCCAGGCTCCCGCCCTCGCCAACGCCAAGGGCGTCATCAGCTCGGACTGGGACGCCGCGGTCGCCGGGTGGAACGCCCGCATGCAGACCAACCCGGCCGTCGGGCAGCGCTTCAACGCCCTGTACACGGGTAGCTGATCGTGGGCTTCTTCAAGGACGTCCACTCCCTCTCCAAGTCGAGCAAGGAGATGGGCAAGACCTCCGATCCGGGCGCCCGTATGAGCGAGATGACCGCGAAGATGGGCGACATGAACCAGATGCTCGCCCAGAGCAACGCTGCGCTGTCGGCACTCCCGCTCGACGGGGTGGACGCCAGCGCCCAGGTGGTGTCGGTCGGCCTGGCCACCGGCTCGATGAACGGCGACCCGATCGTGCCGGTCGAGCTCCTCGTGCTGCAGCCCGGCCTTCCGCCCCGGCCGGTCTCGACCTCGGTGATCGTGCCGGTCGTGCAGCTCGCACGGCTGCAGGCCGGCGTCACCCTCCCGGTCAAGATCAGCCGCGCCGATCCGTCGGCGCTGGCCGTCGACTGGCTCACGGCCGTCTGATCGATCCGCCGGGTGCGTGCGCACCGCCGTTCGAACTGGTGACGATCCAAGGGCCCTGGGTACCTCGGATCGTCACCAGTTCGGGTTTTGGCTATACTCCGGCCCGCAATCCGTTCGAGTTCTGAGCGAAAGGCGTGGGCCTTGCCCACGCCTTTCGTTTCGTTGACCCGTCCCGGCCAGTTCCGGCCCATTCCGGAAAGGGTGCCGACACCGCAACCGCAAGCCTGCCAGAGGAGGTGACCGTCCATGAGCACACCTGAGCGCGTACGCGCCCTCGTCGAGCCCCTGGTGGCCGACCTCCAGCTCGATCTCTACGACCTCGAGTACTCCGGTGGCGTGGTGCGGGTGACGGTCGACCAGGCCGGCGGCGTCGGCATGGACACGATCGCGTCGCTCACCCGGGCGCTTTCCCGGGCGTTCGACGAGCAGGATCCGATCGACGGGCACTTCACCCTCGAGGTGTCGAGCCCGGGACTCGAGCGCACGTTGCGCACCCCGGCCCACTTCGCCACCGCGGTCGGCACCCGGGTCAGCATCAAGGCCATCGCCCACCTCGACGGTGACCGACGCTTCGCCGGCACCCTCGAGCGGGCCGGTGACGCCGACGTGTCGGTGATCCTCGACGAGCCCGCCGGCGCCGTCCGGGTCATCGCCTACGACGAGATCGAGCGGGCCCGCACCGTGTTCGAGTGGGGACCGGCCCCCAAGCCGGGCAAGTCCCCCAAGCCGGGCACGTCCTCCAAGGGTCCGAAGCAGGCCAAGGCCGCGACCAAGGCCAAGGCCCCGAAGACCCCAGTCCCTGAGAAGAAGGTCGACGCACCATGAGCAACCCCGAGATGATGGATGCGCTGCAGGCGCTGGCCGTCGACAAGGGCATCTCGGTCGACACGCTGTTCGCAGCGCTCGCCGACGCCCTCGAATCGGCCTACAAACGGCTCCCCGAGGCCTACGAGTACGCATGGGTCGCCATCGACCCCGACACGCTCGACTTCCGGGTCATCGCCCAGGAGCTCGACGAAGAGGGCGAGCCCACCGGGCCCGAGCTCGACGTCACCCCTCCCCGCGACTTCTTCAGCCGGGTGGCTGCGCAGACCATGAAGCAGGTCATGAACCAGCGCATCCGCGAGGCCGAGCGGGAGATGAAGTACGAGGAGTACGCCGGCCGCGAGGGTGACATCGTCACCGGCATCATCCAGCAGAGCGACAGTCGCTACACGCTGCTCGACCTCGGTCGGGTCGAGGCGCTGCTGCCCCAGGCCGAGCAGGTGCCCTACGAGCGCCCCGAGCCCAACGCACGAGTCAAGGCCTACATCGTCGAGGTCCGCAAGACGGCCAAGGGTCCCCAGATCGTCGTCAGCCGCACCCACCCGGGCCTCATCAAGCGGCTCTTCGAGCTCGAGGTGCCCGAGATCGCCGACGGCGTGGTCGAGATCAAGGCCTGCGCCCGTGAGCCCGGCGCCCGCACGAAGATCGCCGTCTGGTCCAACGACGGCAACGTCGACCCGGTCGGCGCCTGCGTGGGTGCCCGTGGCGCCCGGGTCCGCATGGTGGTCAACGAGCTGCGGGGCGAGAAGATCGACATCGTCCCGTTCAGCGACGATCCCGCCGACTTCGTCATGAAGGCCCTCTCGCCGGCCAAGGTCAAAGAGGTCCGCATCCACGAGGACACCGGCGTGGCCGAGGTCATCGTGCCCGACTACCAGCTCTCGCTGGCCATCGGCAAGGAGGGCCAGAACGCCCGCCTCGCCGCTCGGCTCACGGGCTGGCGCGTCGACATCAAGAGCGAGACCCAGCTGACCGAGGAGGAGGCCTACCTCAACCAGGACTGGGCCGAGGGCGAGTGGGTCGTCGATCCCGTCAGCGGTGAGCAGATGTGGAAGTCGGCCGACGGTGAGCTCATGACCGTCGAGCAGTGGAACGAGGCAGCGGTCGAGGAGGCCGCAGCCGAGGCCGTGGTCGAGGCGATCGTCGAGGAAGTGGTCGAAGAGGCCATCGTCGAGGTGATCGTGGAAGAGGCCATCGAGGAGGCGATCGTCGAGGAAGCCGTCGAGGAGGCGATCGTCGAGTCCGAGCTGACGGCGGAAGGCGACGCCGAGACCGCTACTCTGTCTGCGGCCGACAGCCCCGGACAGGCGGCTGACGGCACACCTGAGGCTCCATAGCGCTCATCGCACTTCGTGCTGACCTCTCGGTCGCGCGACACTAGACATCCCGCGCTCCGGCGCGCTTGACCAGATTCGACATCCCAACGACTGCCGCCAGGCCCCCCGGGGCCACGTCGGTGCCCGAACAAGAAGGGGCTGAGACCGCTCTTGGCAGGAAACATCCGCGTGTATGAGCTCGCACGAGAGCTCGGCATGACCAACAAGGAGACCCTCGACCTCTGTGAGGCCCTGGGCATCGGCGTGAAGTCGCACTCCTCGAGTGTGGTCGACGCCCAGGCCGATCGCGTCCGTCGCAAGGCGGAGCGCGAGGGCCTCATCCGCGACGAGCAGCCGCCGGAGCCCGACAAGAAGCCGGCCAAGAAGGCCGCCAAGTCCGCCAAGAAGGCCGCGGCCACCGCCGACGAGCCCGAAACGGCTGACGCCCCGTCGGCCACCCCGGACCCAGCCGCGCCCAGCGCGCCCGCCCCCACCCCGGTGGCCGAGGCCCCGCCCGTCACCGAGCCCGCCCCGGTCGCGCCGGCGACAGCCGACGATCCTGCCGCCGACATCGATCGCCGCGGCCGTGACCGAACCCGCGCCCGCGCCGACCCCTCCGCCGGTCGCGCCGGCCGATCCGGGCAAGCGCTTCGTCCGCTCCAGTGGCAGCGAGCACCCGCCCCGCCCGGCCCCCGCGCCGGTCGCGCCCGCTCCGGCGGCCCGCCCGTCGACGCCCGCGGCCCCGCCCCGACCCCTCGCTCCGGCTGCGTCGGCGCCGACCGCGCCGACGGCCCCGCCGTCGACCGGCGACGGTTCCGGTGGCGCGGCGCCGCCGGCCCCCGCCGCATCGGGTGGCCCCGGTGCCGCGCCCCCGTCCGCTCGTGGTGGGCGGTCCATTCCGCCGCCCCCCGGCAAGCGCCCCCCGACCTCGCTGTCGGGCAAGCCGATCCCGCCGCCTCCCGGCGTCGCCCGTCGTCCCAGCCCCGAGACCACCGGTCGTGGTCCCGGCGGAACCCGTCGTGGCCCGGCCGGCACGACCACCACGACTGCTCCCCGCCCCGGCGGCGGCGCGGGCCGTCCCATGGGCGGCCCCGGCGGTGGCGGTCCGGGTGGCGGCGGTCCCGGTGGCGGCCCCGGCGGTCGTCCCGGTGGCGGTCGTGGAGGTCCCGGCGGCAACCGTCGGGCGCCCCGTCGCAAGGGCCGTCGTCGTCGCAACCGCGACGAGCTGCAGCCGATGTCCGCACCGAGCTACACGCCGGCCAACGCACCCACGCCCACGGGCGAGGTCGTGGTCGAGCGGGCGTCCACCGCCCAGGAGCTCGGTCCCAAGTTCAACCGCACCGCGGCCGACGTCGTCAAGTTCCTGATGGGGCTGGGCGAGATGGTCACCGCCACCCAGTCGCTCAGCGACGACATGATCGAGATGTTCGCGAGCGAGCTGGGCATCGAGATCCGCATGGTCGACCCCGGCGAGGAGCAGGAGGTCGAGCTGCTCAAGCTGCTCGACCTCGACTTCCTCGAGGACGACGACGATGCGCCCGTGCGCCCGCCGGTCATCACCGTCATGGGCCACGTCGACCACGGCAAGACCAAGCTGCTCGACTACATCCGCAGTGCCAACGTGGTCGCCGGCGAGGCCGGTGGCATCACCCAGCACATCGGTGCGTACCAGGTCGAGAAGAACGGCAAGCCGATCACCTTCATCGACACCCCGGCCACGAGGCGTTCTCCGCCATGCGGGCCCGCGGCGCCGACGCCACCGACATCGTGGTGCTGGTGGTCGCGGCCGACGACGGGGTCATGCCCCAGACCCGTGAGGCCATCGACCACGCCCGCGCCGCCGAGGTGCCGATCGTGGTGGCCATCAACAAGGTCGACCGTGAGAACGCCGATCCCACCCGGGTGATGACCCAGCTCGCCGAGCTCGGTCTCCAGCCCGAGGAGTGGTCCGGTGACACGGTCATGGTGCCGGTCTCCGCCCTCCAGGGCACCGGCGTCGACGACCTGCTCGAGAACCTGCAGGTCATCGCCGAGCTCGAGGACCTCCGCGGCAACGTCGACGGCCGGGCCGTGGGCACCGTGCTCGAGTCCAAGCTCGACATCGGCCGTGGCCCTGTCGCCACGATGCTGGTGCAGCAGGGCACCCTGCGCGTCGGTGACCCGCTGGTCGCCGGTGCCGCCTGGGGTCGGGTGCGGGCCCTCATCAACGACAAGGGCCAGCAGGTCAAGGAAGCCGGACCGTCCACTCCCGTCCAGGTGCTCGGCCTCTCCGAGGTCGCCCAGGCCGGTGACCGCTTCGTGGTCGCTCCCGACGAGCGCACGGCCGCCAAGGTGGCCTCCACCCGTGAGCACTGGCTGCGCCAGGCCAGCCTCGGTCGCGACGCCCACGCCATGAGCGGCGGCGCCCGGCTCGAGGACATCTTCCAGCAGATCCAGGCCGGTGAGGCGGCCACGCTGAACCTCATCCTCAAGGCCGACGTCACCGGTTCGCTCGAGGCACTCACCGAGAGCCTCCGCAAGCTCGAGCGCGACGAGGTGAAGCTCGCGTTCGTGCGCCGCGGCGTCGGTGGCATCACCAAGGACGACATCCAGCTGGCCGCCACCTCGAACGCCACGATCATCGGCTTCAACGTGCGGCCCGACCGCATGGCCCGTGAGATGGCCGATCAGGAACAGGTCGAGATCCGCACGTACGAGATCATCTACCAGGTGATCGAGGACATCGAGAACGCGGTGCTCGGCCTGCTCGAGCCCGAGTTCGAGGAGATCGTCACCGGCGATGCCGAGGTTCGCGAGATCTTCCGGGTTCCCCGCGTCGGGGCCATCGCCGGCTGCTACGTGCTCAACGGGGTCATCACCCGCAACTCCAAGGTGCGGTTCCTCCGAGAGGGCACGATCATCTGGAAGGGCGCCGTCCAGTCGCTGCGCCGGTTCAAGGAGGACGTCCGCGAGGTCGCGGCCGGCTTCGAGTGCGGCATCGGCCTCACCGACTTCCAGGACCTCAAGCCCGGCGACATCATCGAGACGTACGAGGATCGCGAGATCCCCCGCGTCTAGTCGGGGTCGTACGCCGTGGCCGTCCACGTGCTCGCGCTCACCGTCGATGTCCGCATCGCCGATGCGCACTCGCTGAAGGAGAAGCGGTCCGTGGTCAGCACCATCCTCGAGGGCGCCCGTCGCCGGTTCCAGGTGGCGGTCGCCGAGACCGGTCGGCTCGACGCGCACCAGCGCGCCGAGCTGGCCTTCGTCGGGGTGTCGGGCTCGGCCACCCACACCGCCGAGCTGATCGACTCGGTCGAGCGGTTCGTGTGGTCGTTCCCCGAGATCGAGGTCGTCGACTCGGCGCGTGAGTGGTTGGAGGTCGACCCGTGGTGAACCGTCGGTCGTCGCGCCGGAACGCACGGCAGTACCCGCGGACGGCGCGGCTGAACACGCTGCTCCAGCAGATCATCGCCGAGGCGCTCGAGTCGAGATCGACGACGAGCGGCTCGACCTGCTCACCGTCACCGCGGTCGACGTCGACTCCGACCTCAACCGGGCCATCGTCTACTACGACTCGCTCCAGGGCGCCGCCGGCGACGCCGAGGTGCTCGAGGCCCTCGAGGAGTTCCGACCTCGCATCCGGCGGACCGTCGGCCGCGAGGCCCGCGTCAAGCGGGTGCCCGAGCTCGAGTTCACCCCCGATCCCGCGGTGCGGGCCGGCAGCCAGATCGAGGCCAAGCTGGCCGAGATCGGTCCGATCCGCGACGACGTCCCCGTGCCCGACCAGGACGACCTTCCGGAGGATGCGTAGATCCGCGGTCGGCTCCCGACCCAGATCTGCGCAACGACCGCATGCCGAGGGATCCGCAGGTTCGCAGATGAGCTGTCCCGGGCACCTGCCGGCCGATCAGCAGCTCCGCGACGGCCTGGCCGTGGTCGACAAGGACGCGGGGTGGACGTCACACGACGTTGCGGCCAAGGCGCGGGGCATCCTGCACAACCGCAAGATCGGGCACTCGGGCACGCTCGACCCCGATGCCACCGGCGTGCTGCTGCTGGGCGTGGGCCGGGCCACCCGGCTGCTGAAGTACCTCACGGTGCTGCCGAAGACCTACACCGCCGAGTTCGTGCTGGGCGCCGAGACCGACACGCTCGACGACTCGGGCCAGGTGGTGGCCACCCACGACATGGCGGCGGTCACCGACGACCAGGTGCGCGCCGCGGCGGCCGGGCTGACCGGGCCGATCCTGCAGGTGCCGCCGATGGTGTCGGCGGTCAAGGTCGACGGCCGACGCCTGCACGAGCTGGCCCGGGAGGGCATCGAGGTCGAGCGGGAGGCCCGCCCGGTCACCGTGCACCGCTTCGACGTCGCGCCGAAGGCCGGGGATCCGGGCGTCTACGAGGTCGAGGTCGAGTGCTCGTCGGGCACCTACGTGCGCACCCTGGCCGCCGATCTCGGCCACGCGCTCGGCGGGGGAGCGCACCTGCGCGCCCTCCGCCGCACCGCGATCGGTTCGTTCACGCTGGCCGAGGCCCGTCCGCTGGCCGACCTGCTGGTGACGCCGATGACCGAGGTCATGCGCGACTACCCGTCGCTGGTCGTGTCGTCGGAGGTCGCGGTGGCCGTCGGCTTCGGCAAGGTGCTCGAGCGCTCCGTGCTCGGCGTCGAGGACGCGTCCGACCAGGGCCCCTGGGCCGTGCTCGACGAGGCCGGACAGCTGCTGGCGGTGTACGAGGGCCACAGGGGCACCACCGTGAAGCCCTCGGTCGTGGTCGCGCCTGCGCCTCCTCCCCCAGCCCGTCCTGCCGAGGGCGCGAGCCGACCTCCTGCTGAGGGCGCGAGCCCGGGCGCTGAGTAGCCTCCATCGCCATGCAGGTGCTCCACGACGACGACCAGCGCGCCGAGCCGCTGGCGGGGACCGTCATCTCCATCGGCGCGTACGACGGCGTGCACCGGGGGCACCGCGAGGTCATTCGCCAGGTGCGCGAGATCGCGGCCGAGCGGGGCCTTCAGACCGCGGTCGTCACCTTCGACCGCCATCCTGCCAGCGTGGTGCGGCCCGAGTCGGCGCCCCTGCTGCTCACCGACCTCGACCAGAAGCTCGAGCTGCTCGAGTCCACCGGCGTCGACTACACACTCGTCGTGCACTTCGACGAGGCCCGCTCCCTCGAGCCGGCCGAAGACTTCGTCACCGAGGTCCTGGTGGGACGGCTCGGCGCCCGGGCCGTGGTGGTGGGTGACGACTTCCACTTCGGCCATCGCCGCACGGGCAACGTCGAGCTGCTCCGCGCCATGGGCACCGACCTCGGCTTCGACGTACGGGGCCTCGAGCTGGTCGGCCTCGACGGCGTTCCCGCGGCCGATCCTCGGGATCGGGTGTCGTCGACGGCCATCCGGGTCGCGCTGACGGCGGGTGAGCTCGACGCGGCCAACTCCATGCTGGGTCGGGCCCACGAGGTGCGGGGCGTGGTCGGCCACGGTGACGAGCGGGCCCGCGAGCTCGGCTTCCGCACGGCCAACGTGGCCGTCCCGGAGGACATCTGCCTGCCGGCCGACGGCATCTACGCCGGGCTGGTACCTGCGGCCCGACGGCGTGGCGTGGCCGGCTGCGCTGTCGCTCGGCCGGCGCCCGACGTTCTACGAGCGAGCGGACACCTCGCTGCTCGAGGCCCACCTGCTCGACTTCGACGGCGACCTCTACGACGAACCCGGTCGCGTGCGGTTCGTCCGTCGACTCCGAGACGAGCTGAAGTTCGACTCGGTCGACGACCTCGTGGTTCAGATGGGCCGGGACTGTGACGATGCCAGGAAGGTGCTGTCCACCCTCGAGTCCGGGTCCTTGTCCGACGTGATCCAGACCCGCGTCACGGCCCTCCATCCACCGCTGGTGACGCCGCCGGGGTGAACATGTCCGCCGTGACCCAGCCCATCGTCGGGCCCTCGCCGCACCACTCCGGCACCGGAGCGCTGGCCGCGCCCCGACTCGCCCGCCACTCGTTCACCCTGGACGACGGCCATCGGGTCGGCCTGGCCGTCAGCGGCCGGGGCGTGCCGCTCGTCGTCGTGCACGGCTTCACCGCCGAGGGCTTCCTGTACGCCCAGACGCTGCACCGGCTGGTCGGCCAGGGCTTCAAGGTGATCGCCATCGACATGGCCGGCCACGGGGCCACCCAGGGCCTGCCGCTCAGCGGCGGCCACCTCGGCGACTACGCCGAGCTGATGGGACGGGTGATCGAGGAGCTCGGCATCCGGAAGGCGGTCATCGCCGGGCACTCGATGGGTGGACGGGTCACCGCCCAGCTGGCGGCCCAGCGGCCCGACCAGACCATCGCCGCACTGCTGATCGACGCCATCGTCGGCGACCAGTGGGACTTCATGGTGAACCTGTTCCGCTTCAACCCGTTCCTGCTCATGCCGCTCGGGGTGGGCCTGGCCATCGACGCAGTGGCCACGCTCCCGCTGCTCGACGACCCCCGGCAGGCCGCCAAGCTCGGGCGGCTGCTGGCCCCCACGCTGATCGGCCATGCCACCCGGCCGTGGCGCCTGATCGGCCCGGCGGCGTCGATCCTGCGCTCGAAGGGCAGCCGGGGGATCCTCGACGAGCTGGCCCTCGACGAGGTGCCGACGTTCGTGATCCACGGCGACCGCGACCTCATCGTGCCGTTCGCCACCGCCACGTCGGCGGCCAAGCGGTCGAACGCCACCTGGTGACGGTGCGCAAGGGCGGGCACTCCTGGATGCTCCGTGACCCCGAGACGCTGCCGGCGATCGTCGCCGAGCTGCTGCGGGGCCGGCTGGGCGACGCCATCCGCGAGAGCATCGGCGCTGCCGGGGCCGGGACGCGCGACGAGCTCGAGGCGATCTTCTACGAGCCCGACGCCCCGATCCACGACCTGACCCCGCCGGTGGGGACGGTGCCCGTGCTGGCCGAAGACCACCAGCTCCCCAGGTACTCCTGGACGATCACCTAGCGCACTCGAGCACCTCCGAGGTCGCCACGAAGAGTGGTTCGACCGCTCTTCGGAGTGAGACGGATGCCACTGCTTCCTGACGTGGATATTGTCGTGGCCCGTGCCACCATCATCGGCTCCTGTCCCGTCGGTGGTGCGTGCGGGCTCCCCGGCGGGGCAGGTCCTCGACCGATTCCCGGTTTCGGGACCTGACTGCTACCCTGAACCATCGCTGATCCGCGCTCCGGGCTCCGGTCCGACCGGCGGCAGCGTTCCAACACCGCTTCTGACCCCGCCAGCCTGCCTCCAGGTACGGCAGCGGGTCGTGAGGCCGGGTCCGAAACCCTTCCAGAAAGCTTCCCTACGAATGTCGTCTGATCCCAGCAACCTGGCGCCAAAGGGCGCGACCATCGAAGAGCATCGCCTCCACGACACCGACACGGGTTCTCCCGAGGTGCAGATCGCGCTGCTGACCGATCGCATCAACCACCTCACCGAGCACCTGAAGGTCCACAAGAAGGACCATCACAGCCGGCGAGGCCTGCTGATGCTGGTGGGTCGCCGTCGCCGGTTGCTCGACTACGTCAAGAAGAACGACGTCGAGCGCTACCGGGCGATCATCGCCAAGCTGGGTCTGCGGCGCTAACCGAAGTACCACCCCGAACGGCGACCACTCGGTCGCCGTTCGCACATATCACCGGCCGGGCGCGGACGTCAGCTGCCAGTGGTGAGGGACGGAGTCCACGAGTCGACTCCGCCTCCGCCCTTCACCACTGGGAACTGGCGCCGTCCGACCTCCACATGAAGGGGCCGAGTGGCCCCAGAGGAGACATCCCATGACGGAACCCCATTCCGTGACACGCGTCGTCACCGGCGCACCCGAGAAGACCCTGACCTTCGAGACCGGCAAGCTCGCCGGCCAGGCCGGCGGTGCGGTCACCGTCCAGCTGGGCGACACCGTCGTGCTCGTCACCGCCACCGCCGCCAAGCCGGTGCCCGAGACGGCGCCGACTTCTTCCCGCTCACCGTCGACATCGAAGAGCGCATGTACGCCGCCGGCAAGATCCCCGGCTCGTTCTTCCGCCGTGAGGGCAAGTCCAGCGACCAGGCCATCCTGACCTGCCGCCTGATCGACCGGCCGCTGCGCCCGTGCTTCCCCGACGGCTTCCGCAACGAGGTCCACGTGGTCGGCACCATCCTCGGCGCCGACCTGGTCAACCCCCACGACGTGGTCGCCATCAACGGCGCCTCGGCCGCCCTGAGCCTCTCGGGCATCCCCTTCGACGGCCCGATCGGCGCCGTGCGCGTCGCCTTCACCACCGACGGCGAGTGGATCCCCTTCCCCACCTACGAGGAGGGCGAGGAGTCGACCTTCGAGATGGTCGTCGCCGGGCGCCTGCTCGACAACGACGACGTCGCCATCATCGATGGTCGAGGCCGGCGGCACCGAAGCCTCGTGGCCCGCCTTCGAGGCCGGCGCCCCCAAGGTGACCGAAGAGGTCATCGCCGCAGGGCCTCGAGGCTGCCAAGACCTGGATCCGCGAGTCGATCAAGGACCAGCTCGAGCTCATCGAGCTGGCCGGTGGCCGCAAGCCCACCATGCCCTACTCGGTCCAGGCCGACTACAGCCCCGAGGTCTTCGACGCGGTGACGAGGTCGGCGCCGACCGCATCCTCGCCAGCCAGGAGATCGCCGACAAGGCCGAGCGCGGCGCGGCCGAGGGCGAGGCCCGTGCGGCCATCGTCGCCGAGCTGCTGCCCCGCTTCGAGGGCACCGCCGACGCCGAGAAGCAGATCAAGGCGGCGTTCCGGTCGCCCACCAAGGCCATCGTGCGCAAGCGCATCGTCAACGAGGGCATGCGCATCGACGGGCGTGGCGTCGCCGACATCCGGCCGCTGTCGGCCGAGGTCGGGGTGCTCCCCAGCGTCCACGGCTCCGGCCTGTTCCAGCGGGGCGAGACCCAGGTGCTCAACGTGACCACCCTCGGCATGCCCCGCATGGAGCAGATGCTCGACACGCTCGGCGTGGTCGACCGCAAGCGCTACATGCACCACTACAACTTCCCGCCGTACTCGACCGGTGAGACCGGCTTCATGCGCGGCCCGAAGCGCCGCGAGATCGGCCACGGCATGCTCGCCGAGCGGGCCCTCGTCCCGGTGCTGCCCACCAAGGAAGAGTTCGCCTACACGATCCGCACCGTCTCCGACGTGCTGTCGTCCAACGGCTCCACCTCGATGGGCTCGGTCTGCGGCTCGACCCTGTCGATGATGGACGCCGGTGTGCCGATCCGGGCCCCCGTCGCCGGCATCGCCATGGGCCTCGTGTTCGCCGAGGGCAAGTACACCACCCTCACCGACATCCTCGGCGCCGAGGACGCGTTCGGCGACATGGACTTCAAGGTCGCCGGCACCGCCGAGTTCGTCACCGCCCTGCAGCTCGACACCAAGATCGAGGGCATCCCCGCCGACGTGCTGGCCCAGGCCCTGGACCAGGCCAAGGACGCCCGCCTGCAGATCCTCGAGGTCATGAACGCGGCCATCGCCGAGCCCCGTGACGAGGTCGGCAAGACGGCCCCGAAGATCATCAGCTTCGAGATCCCGATCGACAAGATCGGCGAGGTCATCGGGCCCAAGGGCAAGGTCATCAACGCCATCCAGCAGGAGACCGGCGCCGACATCTCCGTCGACGACGACGGCACGGTCGGCCGGGTCAGCATCGGCTCGACCGATTCGGAGAAGGTGGCCGAGGCCGAGCGCCAGATCAAGCTCATCCTCAACCCGCCCGACCGCCGACGTCGGCCAGACCTACAAGGGCAAGGTCGTCAACATCACCAAGTTCGGTGCGTTCGTCAACATCCTCCCGGGTCGTGACGGGCTGATCCACATCTCCAAGCTCGGTGGTGGCAAGCGCATCGACCGGGTCGAGGACGTCGTCGACCTCGGCGACGAGATCGAGGTCATCGTCGAGGACGTCGACCCCAACGGCAAGGTGTCGCTGCGCCTGGCCAGCGATCCGCCCTCGGAGAAGTCGTCCGGCGGTGATCGTGGTGACCGCGGTGATCGTGGTGACCGCGGCGAGCGCGGCGAGCGCGCTCCTCGTGAGGACCGTGCCCCCCGTGAGCGGGCCCCCCGTGACGAGGCTCCGGCCGAGGAGTCCAACGGCGACCGTGAGTACGTGTCGTTCGAGGACGCCTTCGACGACGAGGTCCGCACCGAGTTCGGTGACCTGGGCCCCGAGTCCGCCCGCCAGCGGTGGCGGCGGCCGTGGCCGCAGCGGAAGCGGTGGCGGCGGTGGCCGTGGTCGCAGCAGCGGTGGCGGCGGCCGTCGTCGCTGACGTGACCGACCCGAACGTCGAGGGCGACCCGTCTCTGGCTCCGGCCGGAGGCGGGTCGTCGTCTTCCTCCTCTTCCGTGGAGCCTGGCTCCGCGAACGCCGGCTCCTCGGTGAAGGCCGGTGAGCTGGCCGCGCCGGCGCCCGGTTCGAGCGCCTCGGGGCCCGAACCCGGCATCGAGCTGACGACCCTGCCCTCGGGGCTGCGGGTCGTCACCGAGCAGGTGCCCGGCTCGCGATCGGTGTCGATCGGCTTCTGGGCCGGCGTGGGCTCACGCGACGAGTCCGGCTCGCTGGCCGGGGCGTCGCACTTCCTCGAGCACCTGCTGTTCAAGGGCACGGCCGACCGCAGCGCCCGCGACATCGCGGTGGCGGTCGACGCGGTGGGCGGCGAGATGAACGCGTTCACCAGCCGGGAGCACACCGGCTACTACACCCGGCTCCCCGCCCGCGACCTGGCGTTCGGGCTCGACCTGCTGGTCGACGTGGTCGGCGCCCCGGCGTTCCGCCCTCCCGAGGTCGACGCCGAGCGCGAGGTGATCCTCGAAGAGATCCTCATGAACGAGGACACCCCCGACGACGTCGTGCACACCCGCCTGCTCGAGGCGCTGTTCCCCGAGCACGGCCTCGGCTCGGAGACCCTCGGATCCGAGGAGTCGATCACCGAGATGGCCCGCGACGCGATCGCCGAGTTCCACGGCGCCTGGTACCGCCCGGCCAACCTGGTGGTGGCCGCAGCCGGCGACCTGACCCACGCGGAGGTCGTCGACCACGTGGCCGGCTGCCTGGCCCACGTGGATGCCGGGGCCAAGCCGACGCGGAGCGCGCCGGTCGCGCCGTTGGCGCCGCTCACGTTCGCCCATCGGCCGACCGAGCAGGCCCACGTGGCCATGGCCTGGCGGGGGCTGCACCACACCGATCCCGACCGCTACGCGCTGATGGTCGCCAACCAGGTGCTGGGCGGGGGCATGTCGAGCCGCCTGTTCCAGGAGGTCCGCGAGGAGCGCGGACTGGCCTACACGGTGTTCTCCTCACCGTCGTCGTACTCCGACGCCGGCGCCTTCACGGTCTACGCCGGCACCGCTCCGGCCCGGTTGGGAGAGCTGCTCGAGGTCATCGACGCGGTGATCGACCACGCGCTGGCCGAGGGCATCACCGAGGACGAGCACCAGGTGGCCCGTGGCTACCTCGAAGGCGCCACCCTGCTCGGCCTCGAGGACTCCGGCAGTCGCATGGCCCGGCTCGGATCGAGCCTCACCAGCCGAGGGCTGATCACCGCGGTCGACGAGAACCTGGCCCGCATGCGGGCGGTCACCCGCGACGACGTGGCTCGGGTGCTGCATCGGGTGCTGGCCGCGCCCAGCGTGCTGTCGGTGGTCGGTCCGTTCGACGAGGAAGACCCCCGCCTGTTGGCGTCGGTCGCCCGCGCCGCCGCCCGCGCCGCCTGACGCCACCTCGCTCCGAGGTTCGACCCGACCTGTTCGTCCGACGCCACATCTGAGGCCGGGCACTAAGGTCGCGGCCGATGATCCGGGTCGGTGTCTTCGGGGCGGGCGGACGCATGGGCACCACGGTGTGCCAGGCGGTCGCGAACGACCCCGAGCTCGAGCTGACCGTCGCCGTCGATCCGTTCCACGCCGGCCTCGACCTGCGGCAGGTGACCGGCATCGATCTGCCCCTGCAGATGGCCGCCGGCCCCGAGGCCATGCTCGATGCGGGGGTCGAGGTGGCCATCGACTTCACCCAGGTGGACGCGGCCCGCGAGAACCTGGCCTGGCTGGCCGGCGCCGGCATCCACGCCGTGGTGGGCACCACGGGCTTCACCGATCACGACGTCGCCCGGTTCACCGAGCTGTTCCAGACGAGCAACTGCATCATCGCCCCGAACTTCGCCATCGGCGCCGTGCTGATGATGCGGTTCGCCGAGCTGGCGGCGCCGTACTTCGAGACGGCCGAGATCATCGAGCTGCACCACGACCAGAAGATCGACGCCCCATCGGGCACCGCCATGGCCACGGCGCAGCGCATGGCCGACGCGTCGGGGGAATGGGCCGCCGATCCCACCACCGAGGAGATCGCTCGCGGGCGCCCGCGGTGGACGGGGTCCAGGTGACATCCCGGTGCACTCGGTGCGGCTGCGGGGCATCGTCGCCCACCAGGAGGTGCTGCTCGGCACCACCGGGCAGACGCTCACGATCCGCCACGACTCCTACGACCGGTCGTCGTTCATGCCGGGCGTCGTGCTGGCCGTGAAGAAGATCGGCGATCGTCCCGGCCTCACCTTCGGCCTCGACGCCCTCCTCGACCTCTGACTCCCACGACTCCAGCCGAACCGGTGGTCGAGGTGCGACCCCTGGTCGCGGCCGGACTACAGGTTCGAGGGGCTGGCGGTGTCAGGCGGTGGGGTGGGATGGCGGTGGATGTTGCGGGCACCGGCCTGGTCGCGGGCCAGCACGACGAGGGTGTCGATGTTCACGTGGCTGGGGCGGGTGGCGGCGAACGCGATGCACTCGGCGACGTCATCGGCTGTCAGCGGGGTGACGCCCTGGTAGACCTCCGCGGCCCGGTCGGCGTCGCCCTCGAAGCGCACGAGGCTGAACTCGGTCTCGACCATGCCGGGGTCGACCTCGGTCACCCGGATGGGCTGGCCCAGCAACTCCTGGCGCAGCACCGAGGCCAGCGCCCGCTCCCCGAACTTGGCCGCGTTGTAGCCGCCGCCACCGGGGTAGGGCTCGTAGGCAGCGATCGAACCGATCACGATGACGTGGCCGTCGCCGGATGCGAGCAGCTCGGGCAGGAGCCCACGGGTCACCCGCAAGGTGCCGAGGACGTTGGTGTCGTACATGCGCCGCCACTCGTCGATGTCGGCGTCGACGATGGTGCTGAGCCCGAACGCGCCGCCGGCGTTGTTCACGACCAACGAGCACCGGCCGACCTCGGCGCAGAAGCGGGTGACCGAGTTGTCATCGGTCACGTCGAGCTCGAGCGCACGGGCACCGATCGGTTCGGCTACGGCCCGGAGCCGGTCGAGCCGTCGGGCACCGACAACCACGTCGAAGCCGGCGGCCGCCAGGTGCTCGGCGGTGGCGGCCCCGATGCCCGAGCTGGCGCCGGTGACGACGGCCGTGGTGCCAGGTGGGATCATGCGGGCGACGCTACCTGTACCGGGACGTCCGACGCCTCGTTCACCCGTCGGTCGGGTGGTCGGCCGTCGGGTCCCCGTCGGTCATCTCGTCCTCGAGCTCGAGCAGCTGCTCGATCTGGGACGTGCCGGCCCGCCATTCGCGGAACACGGTGAAACCGACGAGCGTGAAGCTGACGGCCAGGAGGGGCAGTCGGTACTGGGCGATGAGGTCGAGCAGCCAACCGATCGGGTTGGCCAGCAGCTTGCCGGTGACCTTCAGCAGGATCAGGCGCCCGATCGTGCCGATGACGTTCAGCGCCGCGAACAGTCCCACGCTCATCCCCGCGGCGCCGGCCAGCAGGCACACGGGGTTGTTGGGGATGACCGTCACGATCGGCCAGCTGGCTTTCGAGAACCAGCGCTCGAGGGTGCGCATCAGCTGGCCGTAGGTGGGCGTTCGGCGCTCCATCCAGGCTATTGCCGCGTCGCCGTACCACCGGCCGAGCAGGAAGAAGAGGGGATCGGGGGCCAGGAGGCGCAGCGTGCCGAACACGAAGTACGCGGTGGGATCGATGCGATCGGCGACGAACACGAAGTTGCGGTTGCTGGGGCTGAGGATGATCAGCAGCAGTGGGTGGTCGGTCACCAGCGACGGGAAGAGCGCCCCGCCTGCGTAGTTGCCGACGATGAGGACGATGATGGGCGTGATGACCAGCGCCGCCTTGCGACGCGAGGGTCGGGGCGGCGCCGCCGGCTGGGAGGGCATGACCGAAGGGTCGCCCGGGTCGTCGGTGTCGTCCGCGTCGAGCGGCGGGTCATCGGCAGGCAAGCGGGAAGTCTCGCGCGCCGGGACCGGTCCGCACCCCGCCCCCGATTCCTTTGGGGTCGCGGTGCGGTGCTGCGGCGGGATCAGCCGGTGAAGGCGGCGGTGGCCTGCACCGGCTGGGCCGCCGGCGTGGTGCTGCTGGTGGTCGGCGCCGCCGTCGTGGTCGTCGTCGTGGTCGGCTGGGCCTGCGTGATCTCCCCGACGACGGTCAGGCCACCGTAGGGACCGGCTTGGGCATCGGCGGCGGTGAAGCCACCGACGGCGGTGCCGTCGGAGATATTGGCTCGGACGACCTTGCCCGTCTCGTAGTCGGCGGTCCAGAAGGTGGTGCCGTCAGGGTCGAGGTTCATGGCGAAGATGAACCCACCCGTCAACCCGAGGCTGGCGGCCGAGAAGGTGGTGACGATCGTCCCGGAGGTGCTCAACTTGACCACCTCGTTCTCGCAGCCCACGAGCATGGATCCGTCGGTGAGCAGGCGGTTCGCGAAGCACGGTCCGGGAAGGCTCGTGGCGAACGGGGCGAGCTGCGTGTGCGTGCAGGCGTTGTACCGGAAGACCGTGTCGCCTTCGCTGGTGTAGTAGAGCGTGCACTGGTCAGCCGCGAGCTCGACCCAGTCGCTGCCTCTGTCCTCACCGGTCACCGGCAGGGTTTCGAGCAGCGTGCCGGTCGGGCTGTACTTCTGGATTGCGGTCGGGCTCGAGTCGGGGAGTCCCAGGTAGATGTTGCCGGCGGAATCGACGACGCAGCTCTCGTTGTCCCCGCTGATCTGGGTGTTGTCGATGAACCGGGCGGCGACCAGGGCGCCGGTGGAGTCGAACTTGCTCAGCGAGTTGTCGCTGAAGCCGTTGTTGGCGTAGAGGTTCCCCGACGGGTCGAAGCACATGCCGTCGTTCTCGTTGGTGCCGGTGGTGTCGTCGAGCGTCCGGATCAGCGTGCCGTCGGGGGAGTGCTGCTCGATCTTGCCGCCCCCGATGGAGATCAGGACGTCGCCCTTGCTCAGCGTCGGCGCCGCGCTGGTGGCCTGCATCGGCACCATCACTCCGACGAGGGCGGCGACCGCGATGAGGACGATGCCCACCGTGCGCGAGCGTGATCCTGCGTTCCGGCCCTGCTGCCGACTGCCCAAGCTCATCTCTTCCACGGGTCCCCTCCGGATCGGCTACCACGACACGGCCCGCACGGCCGCGGTGAGCGTACCTCGTCGCCGTCACTCGGTGGAGGTGATCGCCCGCCGGGGTTCCTTCCTCGCCGGCCCCGACGCGCCGGAGGGGCCCCGGTGCCGGGGTCCCTCCGGTTCCTCGCGTCAGCTGTGCGGTGCTGCGGTGCTGCGGTCCCGCGTTCGTCCTGTGGTGGCTAGCCGGTGAAGGATGCGGTGGTCTGCACTTCCTGGGCCGCCTGCGCGGTGGCCCCGCTCACGGTCACGGTGACCGTGGCGATGGTGCAGAGGGTGTCGTCCACGCCGCACACCTGGTACACGAACGAGTCGGTCCCGACGTAGCCGGCGTTGGAGGTGTAGATCACCTGACCGGATCCGTCACCGTTGGGGCCGGCGGTGCCGTGGGTGGGCGGGGTGAAGATCGACACCGTGCTCGGAACGAGCAGGTTGTCCGGATCGGTGTCGTTGGCCAGCACGTCGATGCCCTTGGGCTGGCCGCTGACCGCGGTGACGCTGTCGGGTTGAGCCACCGGCACGGTCTTCTGCGCGCCGGTCTCCTGAGTGACCTTCAGCACGGCGAGGAACAGGTTGTCGTCACTCGACGGGTTCTGGGTCTTCACCGTGATCGACGGATCACCGTTCTTGAGGAACGGCACCAGGTCGTAGAGCTCGTCGTCGGTGCCGGTGTCGGTGGCGAGGGGATCCGGGTTGTCGATGCTGTCGCCCACGCCGCCGACGGTGATCAGCGAGCCGTTGGCCCCGGCCCCGTCGTCGTAGTTGCCGGCGCAGCTGCTGACGCGCTGGTCGTTGACGTCGATGAGCGAGGTCTGGCCGCCACCGCAGGCATGGCCGTCGACGCCCTGGTAGCTGTAGCCGCTGCCCACCGCGAGGGTGGCGCTGAAGCCGGGACGGTCGACCTCGAGCGGGGTCGAGAAGTTGAAGCTGAACTGGTCGCCGGCGAAGGCGCTCTCACCGTCGAGCACGGCGATGGTGGTCACCGGCAGCGACGGGTTGCTGTAGATGACCACGAGGGCCACACCGTCGAGCGGGCCCGGGTCGTTGTCGATCACGAAGTCCGTGATGCCTCCACCGCCGCCGACCTTGGTCTTCACCTGGCTGGTGACATCGCCTCGAGCAGTCGCCAGGTTGTTCGACGGATCCGGACCGAGGAGGGCGAGGATGTGGTTCGTGCCGTCCATGCTGATGGTGCGGTCGGCCTCGGCCGGGTTGTCGTTGCCCTGCTGGTAGGTGCCGTACAGGTAGGCCTGCTCGACGGTGGAACCGGCGGGGACCTCGGCCTGGATGGTGCCGCCGCCCCCGGCCTGGCCCAGCCCGTCGGTGGAGACGCCGCCGCGGCCCACGAACGTGGCCGGCACCGCGGCATCAGGTTGCACGAGGTGCAGGGTCGCGGTGGCCGGTACGCATAGCGCCGCGATGGTGGCGAGTACGGCAATCGGGAACGCAACGCGCTTCCCCCAGCTGGTCTTCTTCACGGGACTCCTCCGGATCGAATTCTACGAAATGGCCCGCACAGCCGGGATGAGCGTATCGCATCGGTCAAAAGCTGGTCTGTGATCGCGATCACGTCGCGTGAACTTCCGGCCGCGGATGTCTCGCAGCGTGGTCGTCGCCTGTCGCGCCGGCGCGGGTCGGGCCCGTCGCGACGCGGCAGGGTGACCTACGCTGCGGGCCGATTCGGATGACGCGCATCCCGGGGGGACGCCATGCAGGGACTCATGCAGGACCGGCCGCTCACGCTCGACCACTTCTTCAACCGGGCCGAGACCATCTTCCCGAAGAAGGAGGTCGTCACCGCCACGGCCACCGGCATCGAGCGTGAGACCTACGGCGAGTGGGCCGAGCGGTCCCGGCGCCTCGGTGGGGTGCTCGACGACCTCGGCATCTCGGCCGACGGACGCGTCGCCACCTTCGCCTGGAACACCGCCCGCCACCTCGAGCTCTAGTTCGCCGCGCCGTGCAGCGGTCGGGTGCTGCACACCCTGAACATCCGGCTGTTCCCCGAGCAGATCACCTACATCGTCAACCACGCCGAGGACGAGGTCATCTTCGTCGACCGCTCGCTGATCGGGCTGCTGTGGCCGCTGCTCGACACGTTCGAGACCGTCCGCCACATCGTGGTGATGGACGACGGGCGGGGCGAGGTGCCCAGCCCCGACGGCGGCCGCGCCGCTCTACGACTACGAGGACCTCCTGGCCGCGGCCGACCCCGTCGAGTGGCCCCGGCTCGACGAGAACCAGGCCGCGTCGATGTGCTACACGAGCGGCACCACCGGCAACCCCAAGGGCGTCGTCTACTCGCACCGCTCGACCTGGCTGCACACCGTCGGCGTGATGATGGCCGACAGCCTCGGCGCCTGCGAGCGCGACACGATCCTGCCGGTGGTGCCGATGTTCCACGCCAACGCCTGGGGCCTCGCCCACGCCGGCGTCGCGTGCGGCGCCAACCTGGTCATGCCGGGCCCGGACCTGTCGCCCACCGCCATCGCCAACCTGATCGAGCACGAGAAGGTCACCGTCGCGGCGGGCGTGCCCACCATCTGGATGGGCGTGCTGCCCGAGCTCAAGGGCCGCGACACCTCGCACCTGCGGGCCATCCCGTGCGGTGGCTCGGCCGTGCCCCGCCACCTGTCGGAGGCCTACCGGGAGACCACCGGCCTGCCCATCCTGCAGGCCTGGGGCATGACCGAGACCAGCCCGGTGGCGTCGATCGGCCGGATCAAGAGCTACCTCGCCGACTCGCTCAGCGAGGACGAGCAGGCCGACCTCCGCACCAGCATCGGCACCATCGCGATCGGCGTCGACTTCCGCGTGGTCGATGCCCTGACCCTCGAGCCGGTCCCGTGGGACGGCACGTCGCGTGGTGAGCTGCAGGTCGCCGGCCCGTGGATCGCCCGGGAGTACTACAACGACCCCCGCTCGCCCGACTCGTTCACCCCCGACGGCTGGCTCAAGACCGGCGACGTCGTGACCATCGACGACGAGGGCTACATCCGCATCGTCGACCGCACCAAGGACGTGGTGAAGTCCGGCGGCGAGTGGATCAGCTCGGTCGAGCTCGAGAACGAGATCATGGGCCATCCCAAGGTGGCCGAGGCCGCGGTCATCGGCATCTCGCACCCGAAGTGGTCCGAGCGCCCGCTGGCCTGCGTGGTGGTCAAGCCGGGGGAGGAGCTCACCAAGGAGGAGCTGCTCGAGTACCTCGACGGCCGGGTCGCCAAGTGGTGGCTGCCCGACGACGTGGTGTTCATCGACGAGGTGCCCAAGACGTCGGTCGGCAAGTTCTCCAAGAAGACCCTGCGCGACCAGTTCGCCGACTACACCCTCCCCACGGCCTGAGCTTTGCGCATCGAAGACCTGCCCCCGGGCTCGGCGACGACTGGTCCTGGGCGCGGAAGAATCTCGGGAACTAGTTTGAAACGCTAACCAATTCTGGGCAGACTGCGGGACGTGCCTTCTCCTCCTCCGCCGCTCGACGCCACCTCGGTGGGGGAGCCGCCGGCGTGGAAGTTCGAGGAGAAGCCGAAGGGTCGGTTCGCCCGCTTCGGCGGTTCGACCTTCAGCTCGCTGAAGTACCGCAACTTCCGGCTGTTCTTCACCGGGCAGATCATCAGCCAGGTCGGCAACTGGCTGACGCTGGTCGCCCAGACCCTGCTGGTGCTGAAGCTCACCGAACAGCGGCGTGATGGTCGGCCTGCTCACCGCCTGCCAGTTCGCGCCGGTGCTGCTCTTCGGGGCCTGGGCCGGGCTCATCGCCGACCGCAGCGACAAGCGCAAGCTGCTGATGATCGTGCAGGCCCTGGCCATGCTGCAGTCGTTCGTGCTGGCCGCGCTGGCCTTCACGGCCAACCCGCCGGTGCTGGCGATCTTCGCGGTGGCGTTCTGCGGCGGGATCGCCACCGCGTTCGACAACCCGGCCCGCCGGGCGTTCGTGGTCGAGATGGTGCCCGAGACGCAACGTGCAGAACGCGGTGAGCCTCAACAGCGCGCTGATGACCAGCTCGCGCGATCGTCGGCCCCGCGCTGGCCGGCCTGCTCATCTCGACCGTCGGCTACGGCTGGTGCTTCACCGTCGACGGCATCTCCTACATCGCCGTGCTCGTCGCGCTCTGGATGATGCGACCGGCCGAGCTGCGCCGCCCGCCGGTGGCCAAGCGGGGCAAGGGCCAGGTGCGCGAGGGGCTGCGCTACGTGCGCACGGTGCCCGACCTCTGGATCCCGCTGGTGATGATGGCGATCATCGGCACGCTGGCCTTCAACTTCCAGGTGGTGCTGCCGCTGTTCGTCGACCCGCACGTTCGGCGGCGACGACGCCACGTTCACGCTGCTGTTGTCGGTCATCAGCGTCGGGTCGCTGACCGGCGCGCTGGTGACGGCCCGGCGCAAGACCGATCGAGCTGCGCCACGTGATCGTGGCGGCGGCCGGCTTCGGCGCTGGCGATGCTCGCTGCTGGCCGTGCGTCCCGAGCCTGGGTCTGGCCTTCCCGGTCGGCGATGCTGATGGGCTTCGCCAGCATCGCCTTCATGACCGCGTCGACCGCCATCGTGCAGGTGCGGGCCGACCCGGCGATGCGGGGCCGGGTGCTGGCGCTGCAGGCCATCGTGTTCCTGGGCAGCACGCCCATCGGCGGCCCGATCGTCGGCGCCATCTGCGAGGAGTTCGGGGCCCGGGCCGGGCTGCGTGGTCGGCGGCGTGGCCGGTCTGGCCGCGGCCGGGTGGGGCCTGCTGGCCGGGCGGCGGTCGCTGGCCGACGGTGGCATCGAGCCGCCCGACGCCGTCGACCAGGCCCTCGAGCTCGAGGCCCTCCGCTGACGGCCACCATCCCCGCAGACCCCGATTCCAGCTGGAAAGCGGCCGGCGGTACCCTCTCGCGGTGACCGAGCACCAGGAGATCGTGGCGTCGCAACCGCCCGACCACTGGGACAAGCCCCCGATGGACTGGGGCTTCGTCTGGCGGCCCGGTTGGATCTTCTCCCACGTGTTCGTGACGGCTTGCGTGGTGACCTTCATCCTGTGCGCGTTCTGGCAGCTGTCCCGGCTGTCGGCACCGCAAGGACGCCAACGCGCTCATCCGGTCCCGGGAGACCTCCGAGCCGGTGCCGCTGAGCTCGCTGATCGCGGTCGACGCCGGGCCCGACGAGTCGGCGCCGATCTCTTATCGCACGCGTCACCGTCACCGGCCACTACGACACCGACAACCAGGTGCTGATCCGCAACCGCACCCGGGGCAGCAGCGACCCCGGGCTGGTGGCTGATGACCCCGCTCGTCACCGACGACGGCACCGCTGTGGCCATCAACCGCGGCTGGGTGCCCTACGCCATCGACGAGAACGGGCCACTCACCGACTTCGCCCCGCCCGTCGGCACCGTCACCGTGACGGGACTGGTGTTCCCCACGCAGAACCGGCAGTCCGGGCCCACCGACGCGGCCGACGGCAAGCTGCGCACGCTCTCACGCGTCGACCTCGTCCGCTATGCCCACCAGCTCGACCACCCGCTGTACCCGGTGTACGTGAACCTGGCGACCTCGGATCCGGCCCAGGCCGGCGACCTGCCCGAGCCGGTGCCGGCCCCCACGCTCGACGAGGGGCCCCACCTCGACTACGCCGGGCAGTGGATCATCTTCGCCACGCTGACGATCATCGTGTACCCGTTGCTGCTGCGGCGCACCGCCCGCCACAAGGCCAGCGAGAAGGCCGAGGCCGACCACGACGCCCGGGCCGAGGCCGATCAGGTCGGGAGTGATCAGGTCGGGGCCGATCCGTCCGATCAGCCGTCGAACGCGTGAGCTCGAGGTGAGCGCCACCGACAGCCGCACCCGGATCCTCGACGCCGCGGTGACCTGCATCGAGCGGTGGGGCCTGGCCAAGACGAGCCTCGAGGACGTGGCCAACGAGGCCGGACTGTCCCGGGCCACGGTCTACCGCTACTTCGCCGGCGGCCGCGACGAGCTGGTCGGCGAGACCATCGCGTGGGAGGTGGCCAAGTACCTGGGCCGGCTGGCCGACGCGGTCGAACCCGAGCACGGGATCGAGGACAAGCTCGTCCGGGGGCTCGTGTTCGGGCACCAGGCCATCGACGACCACCTGCTGCTGCAGCGGGTGCTGAGCACCGAGCCCGATGCGTTCCTCGCCGGCTTCCAGCCCGTGATGCCGGCGATGGCCGCGCTGGTGCAGGGCGAGGTGGGGCAGCTGCTGGCCGACGAGCAGCTGCGTCCCGACCTCGACCCCGAGGAGGCCGCCCGCTACATCACCGGCCAGTTCCTGTCCTATCTCGGCAACCCGGGCCAGTGGGACCTCACCGACGAGCCGGCGGTCCACCGGCTCGTGCGCACGCAGTTCCTGGCCGGGATCCTGGACCGGCCGGCCTGACTCCTGCCGCGTGACTCGCCGGCCTGCCCGGGGAGTCACCCTGACCGGGCGGCTGACCTGACGGATGTCACAGCACTGATCCCTTGGCAATGAGACAAATCCGGGCTTATTGTCTCAGCCGATGGGGGACATCGCCGCAGACACCGAACTGGCCGACCGCATCCTCGAGGCGGCCCTGCGCTGCATCGCCCGGTGGGGGATGGCCAAGACCACGGTCGACGACATCGCCCGCGAGGCCGCCTGTTCGAGGGCCACGATCTACCGGGCCTTTCCCGGCGGCAAGCAGTCGGTGATCCACGCCACCGGCGAGCGCGAGGTGCGGAGCTTCCTCGACGACCTGTCGGCCAAGGTCGCCGCCGTCCACTCGCTGCGCGAGATGCTGACCGTCGCGCTCGTCGAGGGTGTCACCGCCATCCGCAGCCACGAGGCGCTCCACTACCTGATCGTGCACGAGCCCGGCCCGGTGCTGGCGCTGGTCAGCTTCGACCGGCTCGAGCCGCTGCTCACCCTCGGCACCGAGTTCGGTGCCCCGGAGCTCGAGCGGTTCCTCACGCCCCAGGCCGCCCGGGAGACCGCCGAGTGGGTCGTGCGCACGATCATCGGCCACGGCCTCGAGGCGGACTGCCATGACCTGACCGACCCTGCCGTCGCCGACCGGTTCGTGGCCACGTTCATGCTGCCCGGCCTCGTCCCCGACCTGGTCCCCGCCTGAGCCGGCCGCCGACCTGCACGACTGCACCACCTGCCATCCAGCCCTGAGAACCCGCCACTGCACAGGAGCCATCCACCCATGTCATCCACCGAAGAGATCATCGGCCGGGCCGACGTCAACGACCTCGAGGCCATCCTCGCCGTGTCGAACACCGACGTCGACGAGGCCCTCCACACCGTGGCCGACAACGCCGACGCCATCTTCACCTGGGACTACGAGAAGGGCGCCCGTCCGGCCCTGAACAAGCTGTACGAGAAGGCCAAGAGCTCCCAGTGGAACGGCGAGACCGACCTGCCGTGGGACACCGACGTCGACCAGGAGCAGGTGGTGGCGGCCAACGCGCTGGCCAACCGGGCTCGATGGAGCTCGACCTGACCGGCACCTGCTTCGCCAAGTGGGACGAGGCCAGTGGCTGCAGCTCGGCATCGAGTCGCAGAACTGGACGCTCAGCCAGTTCATGCACGGCGAGCAGGGCGCGCTGATCTGCACGGCCAAGATCGTCGAGACGGTGCCGTGGATCGACGCCAAGTACTACGCCTCGACCCAGGTGATGGACGAGGCCCGCCACGTCGAGGTCTTCGCCAAGTACCTCGACACCAAGCTGTCGGGCCACTACCCGATCAACGCCCACCTCAAGATGCTGCTCGACGACATCGTGTCCGACAGCCGGTGGGACATGACCTACCTGGGTATGCAGATCATGGTCGAGGGCCTGGCCCTCGCGGCGTTCGGGTTCATCCACATGATGACCACCGAGCCACTGCTCAAGCAGCTCCTGCGCTACGTGATGAGCGACGAGGCCCGCCACGTCGCCTTCGGCGTGCTCTCGCTGAAGGAGTACTACACCGAGCTCGACGCGGCCGAGATCCGCGAGCGCCAGGAGTTCGCCTACGAGGCCGCCGTCCGCATGCGCGACCGGTTCCTGCAGCAAGAGGTGTGGGACCGAATGGGCGTGCCGGTCAAGGAGGCGACGGCGCTGGTGATGATGGCGCCCGAGCAGCAGATGTTCCAGCAGCTGCTGTTCTCCAAGATCGTCCCGAACTGCAAGAAGCTCGGCCTGCTCGACGCGGGCGCCACCAACGGCAAGCCCGGGTGGCTGCGCCAGAAGTTCGGCGAGCTGGGCGTGATCCAGTTCGAGGACTGGGTCGACACCGGCGAGGAGTACGAGACCTTCGCCCTCACCGACGACGACACCCGATCCGCCTGACCGGGCCAACTGCGTTTCGACCCCCGATGTCGCTCGCTCAGCGAACGAAAGGAGCGCCGAAACCCCTGGGTGGCCGTGGGTGGCCTGGGGAACTGTGGGGAATCAGGTGACCGGGTCGGTGGCCCAGTGCCAGGCGTCGCCGTCGTGGCGCCGCACCACCACCGCCGGGTTGCCGGCGACCACGGTGCAGTCGGGCACATCGCGCACGACCACCGCGTTGGCGCCGACCACCGCGTTGCGGCCGATGCGCACGTCGCCGCAGATGGCCGCGCCGATGCCGACCCAGGCCCCGTCACCGATGTCGACCGAGCGACCGTCACGGAGGCCCTGCAGCTTGATGGGCCGGGTCACGTCCTCGTAGATGTGGCTGGTGTCGGACACGTAGACCCGGTCCGAGAGCATGGCGTCGGCGCCGATGCGGACGCCGCCCACCGACGTCAGCCGCAGGAAGTGCCCGACGTAGGCCCGATCGGCGAACTCGACGGTGATGCCCCGCTCGGGTACCAGCGCCTCGATCACCGCGTAGGCGCCGATGTGGACCGCGACGCCGATGGCCACGGACCCGGGGTTGACCACTGACACGAGCGGCTGCTCGACCTCGCTGTACACGCCGAACGACGCAAACGCGGGCAGACCCGGACCCGGCGGCGCAGGCACGTCGGGGCGCTCGTCGCCGTCCCCCCGGATCTCTGGCATGTCGGATGTTTGCACGGCGCACGCGCCGGTCGCCCGCGATACCTGCAATTCCGGCAAAAGGGGGCGCTGGTAGGGTGCAGGCCGATGCCCGTGTCCTCCGACCCCGATCTGCTCGTGCTGCTGGGGGTGCGGTTGCGCTCGTTCGCCTCGGCCGACGCAATCGCCGAGGCCGTCGGGCTCGACGCCGACGACGCGCACGACCGGCTCGGTCTCGCTCGAGCAGGCCGGGCGGGTCAGCCGTCGCGAGCGGCCCACGGCGGGGTGGCTGCTGACGACCGAGGGACGGGCCGAGGGCGAGCGGCGGCTGGCGGCCGAGCTCGACGACTCCGGCGCCCGGGCCGCGGTGGCCGGCGCCTACGGGCGGTTCCTGGCGGTCAACCAGCCGCTGCTCGACGCCTGCACCGACTGGCAGCTGCGAACCGTCGACGGCCGCCGCGTCGTCAACGACCACGCCGATCCGGCCCACGACGCCGCCGTCGCTGGCCCACCTCGTCGACCCTCGACGATGCCGGTGCAGCCGGTGGTGGCCGACCTGGCCGAGGCGCTCGGTCGCTTCGGCGGCTACGGCCCCCGACTGTCGGGTGCACTGGCCAAGGTGCAGGGCGGCGACGTCGACTGGTTCACCAAGCCCACGATCGACTCGTACCACTCGGTGTGGTTCGAGCTGCACGAGAACCTGCTGGCCACGCTCGGCATCGAGCGGGCCACCGAACCCCTGACCGCCAGCGAGGAGGCCATCTGATGGCGCGCTTCGGATCGCTGATCACCGCCATGATCACCCCCTTCGACGACGACGGCCGCGTCGACCTCGAAGGGGCCGCCGCCCTGGCCGAGTGGCTCGTCGCGCAGGGCAACGACGGGCTCGTCGTCACCGGCTCGACCGGCGAGGCGTCCATGCTGACCGACGACGAGCAGGTCGAGGTGTGGCGGGCGGTGCGGGCCGCGGTCGACGTGCCGCTGATCGCCGGGTCGGGCACCAACGACACCCGCCACGCCAGCGAGCTGACATCGCGGGCCTCCGGCTACGGCATCGACGCCGTGCTGGTCGTGACGCCGTACTACAACCGACCGCCGCAGGCCGGCCTCGAGGCCCACTTCCGGGCCGTGGCCGAGCTCGACCGACCTGCCCGTGCTGCTCTACGACATCCCGATCCGCTCCGGCCGCAAGATCAGCCACGAGGTGGTCGTGCGCCTGGCCCACGAGGTCCCCAACATCGTCGGGCTCAAGGACGCGGCGGCCAACGCCACCGAGACCGCCCGCACCGTGGCCGCCACGCCGGCCGACTTCGAGGTCTACGCCGGCGACGACGCGTGGACGCTGCCGATGATGGCGGTCGGCGCGGTCGGCATCATCTCGGTCGCCGCCCACTGGGCCGCACCCGTGATGAGCGAGATGATCGCCGCCTTCGACCGGGGCGATCACACCAAGGCGTGGGAGCTCAACGCGCTGCTGCTCGAGTCGTGGGACTTCGAGGGCAGCGAGCTCACCCCCAACCCCATCCCGGCCAAGGCCATGATGCGGGCCATCGGTCGACCCGCCGGCCAGTGCCGGCTTCCCATGGGACCGGCGCCCGCCGGTCTCGAACAACGAGCGCTCGAGGTCTGGAACACGCTGCATGGCTGAACCCGTCAAGATCACCTTCCTCGGCGGGCTCGGTGAGATCGGGCGGAACTGCGCGTGCATCGAGGTCGACGGTCGCATCATGATCCTCGACTGCGGGCTGATGTTCCCCGACGCCGACATGCTCGGCATCGACCTCGTGCTGCCCGACTTCACGTACCTCCGCGAGAACGCCGACCGCATCGAGGGCTGCATCGTCACCCACGGCCACGAGGACCACCACGGCGGGCTGTCGTTCCTGCTGCGCGAGCTCGCGTTCCCGATCTACGGCTCGGCCCTGACGCTGGGCCTGGCCCGCAACCGCATCGAGGAGGCCGGCCTGCTCGGCAAGACCTCGTTCAACGTGGTGGCCGACGGCGAGCGCCGCAAGATCGGCCCGTTCGACGTGGAGTTCATCCCCGTCACCCACTCGGTGCCCCACGGGTTCGCCACCGCGTTCCACACCCCGCAGGGCATCATCCTGCACAGCGGCGACTTCAAGATCGACCTCACGCCGGTCGACGGGCGCCTGACCGACCTGGCCCGCATGGGCTCGCTCAGCGACCAGTTCGGCGTGCGCCTCTTCCTCGGCGACTCCACCAACGCGTGCGAGAAGGGCAGCTCCCGGTCCGAGACGTCGGTCGGCAAGGTGCTGTTCAACCTCTTCCACGAGTCCGAGGGCAAGCGGATCATCACCACCTGCTTCGCCAGCCACATCCACCGGGTGCAGCAGATCGCCGACGCCGCCATCGACTTCGACCGCGTCATCGCCACCATGGGCATGTCGATGAAGAAGAACGTGCGGCTGGCCCGCGAGATGGGGCTGCTGACATCCCCGAGAACCGGCTGCATGCGACATCGACGACATCAAGGACCTCGACCCGGCCAAGGTCTGCGTCATCAGCACCGGGTCCCAGGGCGAGCCGATGTCCGCTCTGGCGCTGATGGCCGCCAGCGAGAACCGCTGGGTGACGCTCGGCTCCGGCGACGTGGTGATCATGAGCTCGCACCCGATCCCCGGCAACGAGGCCAACGTCACCAAGGTCATCGACGGGCTGACCCGCCTGGGCGTCGAGGTCGTGCACTCCGGCATCGAGGACGTGCACGCCACCGGCCACGCCAAGCAGGAGGAGCTCAAGACCGTCCACTCGATCGTGCGGCCCGAGTGGTTCATCCCGGTGCACGGCGAGTACCACCACCTCGTGGCCCACGCCAAGGTCGCCTCGGCGATGCACATGCCCGCCGACCACGTGATGGTCTGCGAGGACGGCGACCAGCTGCTGCTCACCGACGACGGCCTCAAGCCCAATGCCCGCGTGCCCGGCCGGCTACCTCTACGTCGACGGCATCGTCGGCGACGTCGGCAACGGCGTGCTGCGCGACCGCCGCGTGCTGGCCGAGGAGGGCGTCGTGGTGGTGGTCGTCGGCGTCGACATCGACAGCCGGCTCATCATCACCGGACCCGAGGTCATCACCCGGGGCTGGGTCTACGAGGCCGAGGCCGAGGGCCTGCTCGACGAGTGCGAATCCGCCGTGGCCGACTCGGTGAAGTCCGCGCTGTCGCACGACGCCGTCGACATCGAGACCCTGCAGCGCCACGTGCGCCGCACCGCCGGCAGGTTCGTGAACGAGCGCACCAAGCGCCGGCCCATGATCGTCCCCGTCATCATGGAGACCTGAGGGCCTGGACGGCGGCTTCGATCTGGTCGAGCACCCGTGGCACGGGGTCAGAGGTGACGAAGCCGGCCATGAAGGAGTGGCCTCCGCCACCGAAGCGGCGGGCCAGATCTCCGACGTCGGTCGTCCCGGTGGATCGCAGTGAGACCCGGTTGCCCTCGTCGGGGGCCTCGCGGATCACGCACGACACCGTGGCCTCGGCGGTCTGGCGGATGACGTCGATCAGGCCCTCGGTCTCGTCGAACTCCACGCCGAACTGGGCCAGGTCGTCGGTCGTGCACCAGGTGGCCACGAACCCGTGCTCCGGATCGAGGCGGGCCCGCTCGAGCACCGAGCCGACGAGGCGGAGGTACGCGAACCGGTGCTTCTCGAACAGCTCCCACTCGATGCGGGCGATCTCGATGTCGAACGACGCGAGCTCCTCGGCCAGGTGGAAGACCGCAGATGTCGTGTTGGGGTAGCGGAAGCGCCCCGTGTCGGTGACCAGGCCGGTGTAGAGGCAGACGGCGATCTCGCGGGTGAGCTTCCAGTCGAGCACCGCGGCGAGGTCGCGCACGACGACGGCGGTGGCCGCAGCGTGGGTGTCGATCACGTTGATCGTGCCGAATCGCTCGTTGTCGGCGTGGTGGTCGATGACGATCAGCTGGCCCGCGTCCCGGGCGTGGCGGGCGGCGGGGGCCAGGCTGCCGAGGCGGCCGAACGAGCCGAGGTCGAACGTGGCCATGACCTCGGGTTCGGCGGGGAACTGGTTGGGCGGCACCGCCAGCTCGAGGCCGGGGAGGTACTCGTAGTGGGGGCCGACGACGAACGGGTCGGGCCAGCTGCACACAGCTGACGTGCCGTGGGCCTCGCACAGCAGCCGCATGCCCAGCAGGGAGCCGAGCGCGTCGCCGTCGGGGTGCAGGTGGCAGGCCAGCGCCACCGAGCTCGCGTCGTCGATCGCAGCGGCGGCCGCCTCGAGCGTCGCCTGATGGACGTCGTCGAGCGGCTCGTCGACGCGCACGCTGGCTGCCGACTCGACCGTGCCCTCCGGCTCGTGTGGTGAGCTCACGGCTGCCCCTCCTCGCCCGTACTCGTGGGCGCCCCGCGACCGGTGCCCCGGCCCGACCCCTCGACCGACCCACCCTACGGCAGCCGTCCGCTGGGTTGATCCCGGGCCCGTCCCGGCGTCTGCCACGGGCCGGCCGCGGGCGGGCCGTGGGGTTGGTCGGGGAGCGTGGCCCGCAAGTACCCTCCGCCGGATGTCCCGCACCCTGATCGCCGCCGCCGGCGATGCCCTGCTCGACGAGCGCCGCCAGCTGAAGCTCGACGAGCTGGCCGAGCTGGCCGAGCTGCCCGACTCAGCGGTGCCGTCGCTGGCCGCGCTCGCCCACGAGGTGCGTCTGGCCTGGTGCGGCCCCGAGGTCGAGGTCGAGGGCATCCTCTCGGCCAAGACCGGCGGCTGCCCCGAGGACTGCCACTTCTGCAGCCAGTCGTCGAAGTTCGACACCCAGGTGCAGGCCACGCCGTTCCTCGACACCGACGAGGTGCTGGCGGCGGCGGCCGAGACGGCCGAGCTCGGGGCGTCCGAGTTCTGCATCGTGCTGGCCGTCCGCGGTCCCGACGAGCGGACGATGCAGCGCATCCTCGAGCTCGTGCCGCTCGTGAGGGACGAGACCGGGCTCAACGTTGCGGTCAGCGCCGGCATCCTCGACGCGGATCAGGCCCGACGCCTCGCCGAGGGCGGGGTCCACCGCTACAACCACAACCTCGAGACCGCCCGTTCGCACTTCCCGAAGATCGTCACCACCCACACGTGGGACGAGCGCTTCGAGACCTGCGACCTCGTGCGCCGCAACGGCATGGAGCTGTGCTGCGGGGTGCTGCTGGGAATGGGCGAGACCACCGCCCAGCGCATCGAGCTGCTCGGTCAGCTGCGCGACGTCGACCCGGCCGAGGTGCCGCTCAACTTCCTCAACCCCCGTCCCGGCACGCCGCTGGCCGACAAGCTGATCGTGCAGCCGCTCGAGGCGCTGCGCTGGATCGCCCTGTTCCGCCTGGCCCTGCCGTCGGTGATCCTGCGCTATGCCGGCGGGCGCGAGGTCACCCTCCGCGAGCTGCAGGCCATGGGGATGACCTCGGGCATCAATGCGCTGATCGTCGGCAACTACCTCACCACCCTGGGCCGGACGCCCGAGGAGGATCTGCAGATGCTCGATGACCTCCGCATGCCGATCGGCGCGCTGTCGAAGGTGATCTGAGCATCGTGGCCGAGGTCGTGCCCGACATCGTTCCCGGGCCTGTTCCCGAGGCCGGATTCTGCCGGTGGTGCGGTGCGGTCGCTGGCGGCTGCGACGGTGTGAGCTGTCGCCGCGACCTCGATCCCCCGCACTACTGCCCGACGTGCGGCCGCCGCATGCGGGTGCAGGTGACGCCCACGGGGTGGACCGCCTCATGCCGCGACCACGGTGCACCCGAGGTCGCCTGACCGGTCCGATCTCGTGCCGAGCCCGGTAGGTGCCGGTCGCCTCTCATCAGAACTTGGCCGAGACTTTGCCCTGACCGGTCCCTTCCCTGCCGGTGCGCTCCGTAGGTTCGAGAGCCATGACCACCGTACGAGCCCGCCCGTCCTCCTCCCGCCGGATGTGGGAGCGACGGTTGCACCAGCCCGGATGGGTCGTCCTTCCGCTGCGGGCCTTCCTCGGGTTCACGTTCGTGTATGCCGGCATCCAGAAGTTGGCTGACCGGTCGTTCTTCGACTCGGCATCGGCTGTCGGCATCCAGCGTCAGCTCGACGGGGTCGCGGGCAGCCCGATCCAGCCGGTCGTCACCTTCGCCGCGCACCACGCGTTCTTCTTCGGGCTCGCCATCGCCCTCGGTGAGCTGGCGGTGGGCCTGGGCGCACTGCTGGGGCTCTGGACGCGTGTGGCCGCTGTCGGCGGCGCACTGATCTCGCTCGGGTTCCTGCTGACGGTGAGCTGGCAGACGGACCCCTTCTACTACTCGCCGGATCTGGTGTTCCTCGTGGCTTGGCTCCCTCTGGTGCTGGTCGGCGACGGCGGGGTGCTCTCGGTGGATGCCTGGCTGCGCGCCGAGGCCACCGACTCGTTGCGCGCCCCTCCGTCCGGGATCGTGCCGATCGAGTTCGCCACGGTGCGCACGGTCTGCGGCGCCTACGACGACGGGTTGTGCACCCGTCGCCGATCGGCCTGCGCCGCCGAGGGCTGTCCGGTGCTCGAGCGGGGCAGTGACGTCCCGGCTCGCACCACCGACGCGGTCGACCGCCGGGCGTTCCTCGCCCAGGCCAAGGTCGCCGGCGCGGTCGCGGCCGGTGCCGTCGTCGTCGGAGCGTCGGGGGCGGTCGTCGGTCGGTTGCTCGCCGGGTCGGCTCACGCTTCCAGCGCCGATCTCTCGGCGGGGAGCGCGCTCGACTCGGGAACCTCCGGCTCCGGCGCCGTCGCAGGCCCGACGTCCTCGGCCCCGGCCGCCGCTGGCGGGGCCGGGCCCACCACGGTGGCGCCGACGGTCACGCCGACCGGCAAGGTGATCGGTACGGCGAGCAAGGTACCGGTCGGCGGGTCGGCCACCTTCACCGACCCGAGGTCGTTGGACCCGGGCATCCTGGTGCAACCGACCGCGGGCAGGTTCGTGGCCTTCGACGCGTCCTGCACCCACGAGGGCTGCCCGGTGGACTACTCGAAGGCATCGCAGTGCCTCGTCTGCCCGTGCCACGGAGCCCGGTTCGACGCCTCCACCGGTGCGGTGCTGCGCGGCCCGGCCCGTCGTCCGCTCGCCAAGATCGCGGTGTCCGAGGGGTCGGACGGGAAGCTCTACGTCGGGTAGCGGTGGACGACGCGCCCTAGGGTGATCGGATGGCCGCATCGACCGATGACCTGGGGACGTACCTGATCGAGCAGGTGCAGGCGGTGTCGGGGGTGCATCCGGGTCGGCGGGTCCTGCACGCCAAGGGCGTCGGTGCGTCGGGCACGTTCCGTGCGACCGGCGAGGCCGCCGCGCTCACGACCGCAGTGCACTTCCAGCCCGACGCGGAGGTTCCGGTCGAGGCGCGCTTCTCGAACGGCTCGGCCGACCCCGGTGCGCACGACGCCGCGCGTGACGGACGGGGCTTCGCGGTGAAGTTCCGCCTGGCCGACGGATCGAGCACCGACGTCGTGTCGCTGTCGCTGCCGGTGTTCTTCGTGCGGACGGTCGACGACTTCGTCGAGTTCGTGAAGGTGCGCGAACCCGATCCGGAGACCGGTCAGCCCGACCTCGAACGGATCCTCGGCTTCCTCGGTGAGCACCCCGAGGCACAGCTGGCGGCCGAGTTGTCGATCGCTGCGCCGACGCCGGCCAGCTACTCCGGCGTCACGTTCCACAGCGTGCACGTGTTCTGGTTCGTCGACGCCCACGGGCAGCGCCGACCGGTGCGCTACCGGTTCGAGCCGGTCGTCGAGAGGGCACCGCTGAGCGAGGCCGATGCGCTGGCGCTGCCACCGAGCTACCTGGCAGCGCAGTTGGCGGCCGATCTCGCCGCAGGTCCGGTGGCGTTCGACCTGATGATCGCGGTCGGCGACGATGGTGACCCGACCGACGACGCCACCGCGCCGTGGCCCGCCGACCGGGCGACCGTGCGGGCCGGGCGCCTGGAGCTCACCGACCTGGCCGACACCGAGCCGCTCATCTTCGATCCCACTCGCGTCACCGCGGGCATCGAGTGCTCCGACGACCCGATCCTGCACGCCCGCAGCGCGGCCTACGGCGCCTCGTTCGCCCAGCGCACCGCGAGCTGATCCACGTTCGGCGGTCCATCGCCTGCCGAGCGGGCGATCGTGGCGGGTCCACCACTCCACGGGCTGGGTCTGCTGTGCTACACCCGTCGTGTCACCTCGGCGCGGGCATGGGGCCGAGGGGTGACCGGTCCGGTCATCCGCGTCCCCGCCAGGTGAACAAGTGGCAACCAAGCAGCAGGCACGATCCACCAAGCGCTCCCGCTCCGGCGGGTCGAGCTCCCGATCCCGCTCGGCATCGTCGGCCAAAGGGGCGAAGCGACCTGCCGCGTCCCGCAGCAGGACCGCCGCGCCCATGGGCGCCGGCATCCGCCAGGCGTTCGACGGCCACGGCCACGACGTCGGCGGCCTCATCGCCATCGTCACCGGCGTCGTCGCCGGCCTCGGCATCTACGCCGACATCGCCGGGCCGGTGGGTCGAGGACTGGGTGAGGGCATCGGCGCGGCCGTCGGTTGGGCCGCCTGGCTGGTGCCGCCGGCACTGATCGCGCTCGGCGTGATGCTCGTCCGCGGGCCCCGCACCGAGTCGGGCGGCGATCCGGCGGTCTGGGTCCGCCCGCTCGTCGGTGCCGGCCTCGTGCTCGTGGCCGCGTGCGGCCTGCTCGACCTCTTCGGGGGCCAGCCGAAGTTCGGTGACCCGGTCGACGACCTGGTCAAAGCCGGTGGTGCGCTCGGCATCGCCGTCGGCGGCACGCTGGCCGGCCTGCTCGGGCCGTGGGCGGCGGGCTTCGTGCTGGCCGCCGTCGCCATCGTCGGCGTCCTGATCATCACCCGCACCTCCATGCGTGCGGCAGCTGGTCGCACTGCGGCCGGCGTACGGCCCGTGACGGGCGCGCTGGGCAAGGTGCTCGCGCCGCTGTTCGAGGTCGGGGCCCGCACCGCGCCGACCGACGAGATCGACCTCCGCGCCGAGCCCGATGCCGACGGGTCGCCCACGCCGAGGGGGTCGCGCAAGAAGGCACAAGTGCCGTTCGACGGTGACGCCGAGGACGGTGCCTCCGATGGGCCGCTGCCGGCCGATCTGGCGCCGGTCGCGGTGGAGGTCGGCGGTGAGAAGGACCTGCCGGCACCGGTCGCTGCGGCCGACGACGACGAGCCGGTGGAGGGGCAGCAGCTCGAGATCGGCCTCGGTCCTGCGGCCGAGCGCTCGCCGTGGAAGCTGCCCGCGTCGAAGCTGCTGCAACGGTCGGTGGCCCAGGAGGTCGACCGGTTGGCCGTCGAGGAGCGCGGTCGTGCCCTCGAGGGCGCGCTCGCCGAGCACGGCGTGGAGACGCGCCTGGTCGGCATGGTCGTCGGCCCGACGGTCACCCGCTACGAGCTCGAGCTCGGTCCTGGCGTGAAGGTGGCCCGGGTCACGAGCCTCCACAAGGACATCGCCTACGCCATGGCGTCGCCCGACGTGCGCATCCTGGCCCCCATCCCCGGCCGCCAGGCCATCGGTGTCGAGGTGCCCAACTCGCGACGTGAGGTCGTCGCGCTGGGCGACATCCTCGGCTCCGAGGAGGCCCGCAACGCCAAGCACCCGCTCGAGGTGGCCGTCGGTCGCGACATCAACGGCCGCGCTGTGCTCGCCAACCTGGCCACGATGCCCCACGTGCTCATCGCCGGCGCCACCGGCGCGGGCAAGTCGTCCTGCATCAACTCGCTGATCACGTCGGTGCTGATGCGCTCGACGCCCGACCAGGTGCGCATGATCCTGATCGACCCGAAGCGGGTCGAGCTGGGCCAGTACAACAAGCTGCCCCATTTGCTCACCCAGGTCGTGACCAACCCGAAGAAGGCGGCCAACGCGCTCACGTGGGCCGTGCGGGAGATGGAGCGGCGCTACGACCTGCTCAGCGAGGTCGGCGTCCGCGACATCACCGGCTACAACGCGGCGTTCGACCGTGGTGAGCTCACGCCGGAGCCCGGCGAGCAGGCCATCGACTACCAGCGGCTGCCGTTCATCCTGATCGTGGTGGACGAGCTCAACGACCTGATGATGGTCGCGGCTCGTGACGTCGAGGATTCGATCTGTCGCATCGCCCAGATGGCGCGAGCGGTGGGCATCCACCTCGTGATCGCCACCCAGCGCCCGTCGGTCAACGTCATCACCGGCGTGATCAAGGCCAACGTGCCGGCCCGCTGGGCGTTCTCGGTGTCGAGCCTGGCCGACAGCCGGGTCATCCTCGACCAACCCGGTGCCGAGCGCCTGGTCGGCAAGGGCGACATGCTGCTGCTCGGCCCGGCGTCGAGCGTTCCTCAGCGCATCCAGGGCTGCTGGGTCGACGAGAAGGAGGTCCGGGCCATCGTCGGCTCGTGGCTTCGCCAGTCGCCCGACGTGCAGTACGTCGAGGGTGTCGAGGGCACCGACGATGGTGCCGGGGCGGCAGCCAGCCTGCCCGGCGGCAGCACCGGCAACGACGACGATGATGACCTGCTGCTGCAGGCCATGGAGCTGGTCGTGCGGTCGCAGCTCGGGTCGACGTCGATGCTCCAGCGCAAGCTGCGGGTCGGCTTCGCCCGAGCCGGTCGCCTGATGGACCTGCTCGAGCAGCGGGGCGTGGTCGGTCCCGGCGAGGGGTCGAAGGCACGCGCCGTGCTCATGACGCCCGACGAGCTGGAGGGTGCGGTCGGAGGCGGCGGTGCCGACACCGGTGCCGACGCGGACTTCGCCTCGATGTCCGCCGGCGCTCCGGAACCCGACGACGACGACTTCTGACCCGACCCTCCCCGCCCGGGACCCCACCGGTCGGGCGTGCGTTCCGGTCACCTCGTCATCGCCACATCGTCAGGCGTCGCGCTGGATCCGCCGCGGGGCGGTCCACCGGGGCGGCTGACGGAGCCTGACTAGATTCCGGGGCATGTCAGAGACTCCTGCGTTCGAGATGGTGACCAGCGGCCTGCAGTTCCCCGAGGGGCCGATCGCCATGGCCGACGGCTCGGTCGTGCTCACCGAGATCAAGCGCACGACGCTGACCCGGGTGCATCAGGACGGCTCGACCGAGCAGGTGGCCGACACCGGGGGGGACCGAACGGCGCGGCCATCGGGCCCGACGGAGCCATCTACGTCACCAACAACGGCGGGTTCTTCATCTGGATGGAGATCGGCGAGTGGACGATCCCCGGCGAGGTCCCCGAGGACTGGACCGGTGGCTGCCTCCAGCGGGTCGACCCGGCCACCGGCACGGTCGAGGTGATCGCCACGGAGTGCGAGGGCCGGCACCTGCAGGCCCCCAACGACCTCGTCTTCGATGCCGCCGGCGGGATCTGGTTCACGGACCACGGGGTGAAGGAGGCGCTGGGCGAGACCCACGCCGGGGTGCTCTACCGCTCGGCCGACGGCAAGATCCTTCCGGTGGCCTTCCACACCGAGTCGACCAACGGCATCGGGCTGTCGCCGGCCGGTGAACGGCTCTACGTGGCCGAGACCCACAGCGGTCGGGTGTGGGCCTGGGACGTCACCGGCCCCGGGCAGGTGGCCCGTGACCCGGCCAGCCCGGCCGCGCATGGCGGCACCCTGCTGTTCGATGCGCCCGAGGGGCACCTGTTCGACTCCCTCGCGGTCGACGGCGAGGGGTGGGTCTGCGTCGGGACGCTCGGCATGGGGTTCGGCGGCATCACCGCCATCGCCCCCGACGGGTCGGCGTCGGATCACTACGCCATCCCCGACGAGCCGCTGATCACGAACATCTGCTTCGGCGGCGACGACCTGCGCACGGCGTTCCTGACGTCGTCGGGCAAGGGCGAGCTGCTGAAGATGGCCTGGCCCCGGGTGGGCCTGGCCCTCGCGTTCGGCGCGTCGAGGTAGCTTCCGCGTCCCATGACCGCCCAGCCCGGCATCTTCGCCCTCGGCACGAGGAGCCACCACCACCTCGAGCTCGACGTCCACCCCGATGCCACCGACGACGAGATCGTCGAGGCGTTGGGCCGACTGCGCGAGCCCGCCGTCACCGCGGGTGGCGCCAACATCGTGGTCGGATTCGGCCCCGAGCTCTGGCGCCGACTCGCACCGGACGACGCCCCCGGCGAGCTCCACGACTATGCGCCGATCGATGGTCTCGACGGCCATCGCGCGCCGGCCACCCAGCACGACCTGTGGGTGTGGGTGCACGGCACGGGCGAGGACGTCGTGCTCGACGTGGCTCGGGCCATCGGCGCCAGCCTGGCCCCGGTCTGCGACCTGCGGCTCGAGCAGCCGTGCTTCGTCTACAAGGACAGTCGGGACCTGACCGGGTTCATCGACGGCACCGCCAACCCCCGCATCGAGGAGGCCGCCGAGGTGGCGCTCGTGCCCGAAGGTCAGCCCGGTGCCGGCGGCGCGTTCGTGATCGCCCAGCGATGGGTGCACGATCTTGCGTCGTTCGCCGAGCTGTGCGTCGACGACCAGCAGCGGGTGTTCGGCCGCACCAAGCCTGACAGCGTCGAGCTCCAGGGCGACGCCAAGCCGGCGAACGCGCACATCAGCCGGGTCGAGATCCACGACGAGGCCGGCGAGGAGCGCCCGATCTTCCGGCGCAGCACGCCCTACGGCACCGTGGAGGAAGCGGGCCTCTACTTCCTCGGGTTCTCCGCGGACCTGTCCCGCTTCACGGACATGCTGGCAGCCATGTTCGGCACCGTCGGCGACGGCACGCGCGACCGGCTCACCGACTTCTCCCGTCCCGTCAGCGGCTCGTTCTTCTTCGCGCCGAGCCTCGACTCGCTGGCCGCGATGCTGCCCGAGCCGCCTGCCGGCTGATCCGGGCCTGAGCAACCGCGGGTCGCGCCGGCCACCGGCGCAACGGCAGGTCACACGACATTCCAGGCGCGAGGTGACTAGGTTCCCATGGGTAGGCACCGCCTGGGGGGCGGTGCCGGGGGAGCGAGGTTCCATGCCGCCGAGCGAACTGCTGTCCCGACCGTCGACCGCTCAGGTGGTGCTCGGGGTCAGCAACATCGAGGTCGTCTACAACGATGTGATCCTCGCGCTGCGCGGGGTGAGCCTGCGGCTCGAGCAGGGGGCGATCGTCGCCGTCCTGGGCAGCAACGGGGCGGGCAAGACGACGCTCCTGCGGGCCATCACCGGGCTGCTCGACCTGCACGGAGCCAAGGCCACCAAGGGCCACATCGAGCTGCAGGGACGATCGCATCGATCAGCTCGAGGCCCCGGCCATCGTCCGGGCCGGGGTGTCGCAGGTGATGGAGGGCCGGCGGATCTTCGCATCCCTGACCGTCGACGAGAACCTCCGGGCCGGCGCCTTCACCCGCCGGTCGAAGGGCGAGATCAAGGAGAGCTACGAGCGGGTCATGGACCTGTTCCCGGCGCTGGTTCCCGCTGCGCTCGTCGACCGCTGGCTACCTGTCGGGCGGCGAGCAGCAGATGGTGGCCATCGGTCGCGCGCTGATGGCGAGCCCGACCGTCCTGCTGCTCGACGAGCCCTCGCTCGGCCTGGCCCCGCTCGTCGTGGCCCAGATCGCCGACATCATCCGCGAGGTCAACAGCCAGGGCACCAGCGTCGTGCTGGTCGAGCAGAACGCCACCATGGCGCTGCGTCTGGCCGCGTCGGGGCTACGTGCTCGAGAACGGGCGGGTGGTGAAGGACGGGCCCAGCGCAGACTTGCTGGCCGACGCCGACATCCAGGAGTTCTACCTGGGCGTGGGCGAAGCCGGGCGGCGATCGTTCCGTGACGTGAAGACCTATCGCCGACGCAAGAGGTGGAGCCTGTGAATCCCGGCACCGCGCCTGAATCCGATCCCCTCGCCACGACCGAGCCGGCGTCGCCGGCCGATGGTGCGCCCCTGCTCGAGGTGCTCGACCTGACGCTGCGGTTCGGTGGCGTGAACGCGCTCACCGACGTCAGCTTCGAGGTGCGGCCCGGCGAGCTGTTCGCCGTCATCGGCCCGAACGGTGCGGGCAAGACCTCGATCTTCAACTGCCTGAACGGCGTGTACCGGCCGCAGTCCGGCAACATCCGCCTCGACGGCACCGAGCTGGTCGGGCGGCGTCCGGCGAGCATCGCCCAGCTCGGGCGTGGCCCGCACGTTCCAGAACCTCGGCCTGTTCACGAACCTCAACGTGATCGACAACCTCATGCTCGGCCGCCACCACCTCATGCGCACGAGCTTCCTCACCGGCGCCCTGTGGTTCGGGCGGGCCCGCCGGGAGGAGGTCGCCAACCGCGCTGCGGGTCGAGGAGATCATCGATCTGCTCGAGCTCCAGCCGTACCGGTACCGGCCCGTCGGCCTCCTGCCCTACGGCATCCAGAAGCGCATCGAGCTGGGCCGGGCGCTGGCCATGGCGCCCAAGTTGCTGCTGCTCGACGAGCCCGTGGCCGGCATGAACCTCGAGGAGACCGAGGACATGGCGCGCTACATCCTCGAGATCCAGGCCATCTCTGGGCCTGGCCATGATCCTCGTCGAGCACGACATGCACATGGTGATGGACCTGGCCGACCGGGTGATGGCGCTCGACTTCGGGGTGCCGATCGCCACCGGGACGCCCGCGGAGATCCAGGCTGACGAGCGGGTGATCGCGGCCTACCTGGGGGTGGGCTAGATGAGCACCGCCCTCGCTCCTGACCCGCTGGGCGCCGAACAGGAGCTCGCGACGTTGCCGGCCATGCTGGTCGACCGGGCCCGCCGCACGCCGGGCGACCTCGCCCTGCGCAAGAAGGAGCTCGGGCGCTGGAAGCCCTACAGCTGGGAGGTCTACGCCCTGCGGGCCGCCCAGCTCGCGGCCGGGCTCGAGGTCGTCGGCGTGGGCCCGGGCGATCGCGGTGGCCATCCACTCGGGGAACCGCCCGGCCTGGGTGCTGACCGACCTCGCCGTGCAGGCCCTGGGAGCGGTGACCGTGGGGGTCTACCCCACGTCGCCGGCCACCGAGGTCGGCTACGTCCTCGCCCACTCCGAGTCCGTCGTGCTGGTGGCCGAGGACGAGGAGCAGGTGGACAAGGCCCTCGAGGTGCGGGACCGCCTGCCGGAGCTGCGGCGGATCGTGGTCATCGATCCGCGCGGCCTCGACGTGTCGGCCGACGAGCTGCTGATGACCTTCGCCGAGCTCGAGGCCCTCGGAGAGGGGGCAGGGGTCGACGATCTGGCCTCGCGGGCCGAGCGGCTCGACCCGGCCATGACCGCGCTGATCGTGTACACGTCGGGCACCACCGGTCCGCCCAAGGGGGCGATGATCTCCCACGACAACCTGGTGGCCGCGACCCGCTCGTCGGAGGCCCAGTTCGACGTGGGCCCCGGCGACGAGGTGCTGTCCTACCTCCCGCTGTGCCACATCGCCGAGCGCCTGATCTCGGTCATCGACGCCATCGGCTCGGGGTACGTCGTGAACTTCGGCGAGGGCGGCGAGTCGTTCGCCACCGATCTGCGTGAGGTGCAGCCCACCCTGTTCCTCGGGGTCCCACGGGTGTGGGAGAAGATGATGGCGGGTGTCACCATCCGGATGAACGACGCCTCGCGGGTCAAGCGGGCGACGTACCGGTTCTGGACGAAGCAGGGTGCGCGGGTGGCGCGTCGGCGGATGGACGGCCGGCTCGGCCCGTTCGACCGCCTCACCTACCTGCTCGGGTGGCTCGCGCTGTACCGGCCGCTCCGCAAGAAGCTCGGGCTGCTCCGGGTGCGCGAGGCGATCTCGGGGGCCGCTCCCATCGCGCCCCAGGTCCTGGAGTTCTTCTGGGCCCTCGGCGTTCCCGTTCGGGAGGGCTACGGCCAGACCGAGAACACGGCCCAGGCCACGATCACGCCGCGCGACGACGTCCGGATCGGCGCCGTGGGCCGCCCCGTGCCCGGTTCCGAGCTGCGGATCGCCCCCGACGGCGAGATCCTCACCCGGGGCCCGGCCACCTTCCTCGGCTACTTCAAGGACCCGGAGGCGACGGCGGATGCGGTCGACGGGGACGGGTGGCTGCACACCGGCGATGTGGGGCACCTCGACGACGACGGCTTCCTCACCATCACCGACCGCAAGAAGGACATCATCATCACCGCGGGCGGCAAGAACGTCTCGCCGTCGGAGATCGAGAACCGCCTGAAGGTGTCCCCGTACGTCGCGCGAGGCCATCGTCGAGGGCGACGGTCGTCGCTTCCTGGTGGCCCTGATCGGCATCGAGGGGGACACGGTCGGTGACTGGGCGGCCCGCCGCCGGATCGGGTACACGACCTACGAGGACCTGGCCTCGAAGCCAGAGGTGGTCTCGCTCGTCGATGAGTGGGTCCGCGAGGTGAACGCGGACCTGGCCCAGGTCGAGACGATCAAGGCCTTCCGCCTGCTCCCGAAGGAGCTCGACGAGGAGGACGGCGAGGTCACCGCGACCCAGAAGGTCAAGCGGGCCGCCATCTCCTCCGAGTTCGGCGCCCTCATCGAGTCGATGTACGCGGCACCCGGCGCGGTCGCGGGCGGCACGACGACGGGGGGATCGCCGTGACCAACTTCCTGCAGCTGGTGGTGGCTGGGGTGGCACTTGGCTTCCAGTACGCGGTGGTCGCCCTCGGCTTCGTCATCATCTTCAAGGCGACGGGGGTCATCAACTTCGCCCAGGGCGGGCTGGTCATGCTCGGCGCCTACCTGACGTACAACGCGCACGTCACCTGGGGCATCCCGTTCTGGCCGTCCGTGCTGGTCGCCGTGGCCGCCACCGCCGCCGTCGGCCTCGTGGTCGAGCGCCTGATCCTGCGGCGCATGATCGGCAAGCCCCCGTTCGCGCTGATCATGATCACGATCGGCCTCCTGTTCGTCATCCAGGAGCTGGTGTCGGCCATCTGGGGCTTCGACGCCCTCAACCTGGGTGACCCGTGGGGCATCGACACGGTCGAGGTGGGCAACGTGGTGATCTCGGTCAAGGACATCTGGACCGTCGTCCTCGCCACGCTGGTGCTGCTGGTCTTCTTCGCCTTCTTCCGCTTCACGACGATGGGCCTGGCCATGCGGGCGACCGCGATCGACCAGGAGGCGGCGCTGGCCCAGGGCATGAGCGCCAAGCGGGTGTTCGCGGTGTCCTGGGCGTTCGCCGGTGGGGTGGCCGCAATCGGCGGCGTCACCATCGCCGCCGGGCCGGGAGGCCTCAGCCCGTCGGTGCAGTTCTTCGCGCTGTTGGCGTTCCCCGCCATCATCCTCGGCGGCCTCGACTCGCCGGGGGCGCGGTCCTCGGCGGGATCATCATCGGCCTGAGCCAGACGCTCACCGCCGGGTACCAGAACGACTACGCGCCATGGCTGGGTGACAACTTCCAGACGGTCATGCCCTATGTGGTGATGGTGATCGTGCTGCTGGTGCGTCCCTACGGTCTGTTCGGGACCAAGGAGGTGAAGCGGATCTGATGCGACGCCGCCGCAGCAGCCCCGACATGATCGTCGAGTACGGAGACGATCTGCGCCTGTTCCCCTCGAGCGCCTCGAAGCTGGCCATCCTGGCCCTGCTCGTCGTGTTCCTCGTGGTGCCGTTCGGCCTCACCGACTTCTGGCTGACCATCCTCAACTCGGTGGCGATCTTCGCGATCGGCGGCATCGGCCTCAACCTCCTGACCGGGTACACCGGCCAGGTCTCCCTCGGCCAGGCCTTCTTCGTGGCCGTCGGGGCCTTCACCGCCGCCTACTTCGGCGCCCAGCACGGCTGGCCGATGCTGGCGTGGGTGGCGATGGCCGCACTGATCGGAGGTGCTCTGGGTGCGCTGATCGGCCCCGTCGCCCTTCGGCTCAGCGGCAACTACCTGGCCATCGTGACGTTGGGCCTGTTGTTCGTGGGAGAGCACATCTTCAGCAACTGGACCGACGTCACCGGTGGCAGCCGGGGCACCAGAGTCAACGCCCCGCTGTCGATCGGGCCGTTCGACTTCGTGAAGCTGGACGTCTTCGGTCAGCAGTTCAACCGCCCGCAGGGGCTCTTCTGGTTGCTGTGGGCCGTCGTCGCGCTCACCGCGCTGATCGCCAAGAACATCGTGCGGACGCGGGCCGGACGGGCCATGCAGGCGGTGCGCGACCGCGACGTGGCCGCGGAGGTCGTGGGCGTCAGCCTGGTCCGCTACAAGGTGGGTGCCTTCGCGGTGTCGAGCGCGATCGCCTCGGTGGCCGGCGCGTTCTACGGGGCGGCCGTCCAGCAGTTCGTCAATCCCGAGCAGTTCGGTGGTGCGCTGGGGCTGATCCTGTCCATCCAGTTCATCGCGGTCATCATCATCGGGGGGATGGGCACGATCTACGGCGCGGTGCTGGGAGCGCTGGTCGTCGGCGGCCTGCCCCAGCTGATCCAGCGCTACTCGTCCAGCCTGCCCCTGCTGATCGACCGGCCGGGCGGGTCGGGGCTCCTCAGCGTGGCGTCGTTCAACAACCTGATCTTCGGCGTGCTGATCATCGTGTTCCTGATGGTCGAGCCGCTGGGGCTCGCCGCACTCTGGAGACGGCTGAAGGCCTACCTGCTGTTCTGGCCGTTCTCGTACTGACCGCGCATCGACGAAGCAGAGGAAGGGGGCCGCGACGGATCGAATCGACGCCGGGCGACAGAACCGGTCATCGGGGCGGGCCTGGCCCGGCAGAGGCCGAATCGAGAACCAATGAATCGAGGAGCACCATGACGAACCGACGTGTGATCGGGATCCTGGGCGTGCTGGCCGTGATGGCCCTGTTCGCCGGAGCCTGTCGCAGCAGCAAGGACAACACGAGCAGTCCGAACGGGACCGGGGACAGCGCGAAGCAGGTGCAGCCCGGCCCCGGGTTCGACGGCACCACGATCAAGGTCGGGGCCATCACCCCGCTCACGGGAGCCGCCGCGGTCATCGGCAATCCGCTGACCGCCGGGAACAAGACCTACTTCGACGCGCTCAACGCCAAGGGGGGTGTCGCCGGTAAGTACAAGGTCGAGCTCGAGAGCGTCGACAGCAAGTACGAGGCGCAGACCGCGGTGCAGCAGTATGCCGGAACCAAGGCCGACGTGGCCATGTACGTCCAGATCCTGGGCACGGCCATCGTCGACGCCATCCGGCCCCAACTCGAGGCCGACCAGATCCTGGCCGGGCCGGCGTCGCTCGACGCGTTCTGGGTGCGCGAACCAAACCTGATGCCGATCGGCGGGCCGTACCAGATCCAGGTGATCAACGGCATGGACTACGCCATCCGGAACCTCGATGCCAAGAACAAGACGATCTGCGCCCTGACCAAGGACGACCCGTACGGTGAGACCGGCCTGGCCGGACTCGACTTCGCGGCCGAGAAGGACGGATTCACGGTTGCGTCGAAGGCCACCTTCAAGGCGGGTGACACCGACTTCACCGCCCAGATCAACCAGCTCCAGGGAGCGGGTTGCGAGATCACGCTGCTGGTCGCACTGCCCTCGGAGACGGCGCCCATCCTGACGGCCGCCGCCGGTCGCAGCTTCGCCCCCAAGTGGCTGGGTCAGTCGCCGACGTGGGTGCAGCGCGTTTGCGGCCTCGGCCCTGGCGCCCTACCTCGAGGCCAACTACATCCTGATGTCCGAGGGCCCGCAGTGGGGAGACACCTCGGTCGAGGGCATGAGCCAGATGCTCGACGACATCAAGGCCTACGCCCCGGACCAGCAGCCGGACATCTACTTCGCGTTCGGCTACGCCCAGGCGTGGGCGGCCGCCCAGATCCTCGAACAGGCCGCCAACGACGGGGACCTCAGCCCGTCCGGCATCCTCAACGCGTCGCACGAGATCGCCGAGCTCACCTTCGGTGGGCTGCTGGGCGACTACAAGTACGGCGCGGTGGAGGACCGGGACCCGCCGCGGGCCTCGACCATGTTCGCGGTCGATCCCTCGGTGCCGGGAGCCCTCAAGGCGCTCGAGACCAACTTCACCAGCCAGGCGGCGCAGGAGTACGAGTTCAAGACCTGACATCCCTGTGCCGCACCGGGCCGTGACGGCCGGCTCCTCCGGGGGCCGGCCGTCCCGGTCCAGGCGTAGGGCCACACGCCCGACGGCACCGCGTCTGCCAGGCTGGCAGACATGCGTTGGATCGAGCACGGCGAGCGATCGCTCTACGAGAGCGACTACGTCTCGCTCCGGATGGTCGACATCGAGGTTCCGGGCGGCGAGCGCTTCGACCACCACGTCGTGCGCATGCCGCACCAGGCGTCGGGCACGATCGTCCACGACGCGGACCGCGGCGTGCTCATGCTCTGGCGCCACCGCTTCACGACCGACACGTGGGGATGGGAGCTGCCGGCCGGCCGGCTCGACGAGGGTGAGACACCGGCCGAGGCGGCGGCCCGAGAGACGCTCGAGGAGAGCGGCTGGCAGCCGGGCCCGCTCGAGCAGCTCTTCACCTACGAGCCGATGAACGGCATCTGCGAGCAGTTCTTCCACCTGTTCCTGGCCGACGGCGCCACCTACGTGGGTGAGCCGACCGACCCCTCCGAATCGGAGTTCGTCGAGTGGGTGGACGTGCCCCGCCTCCGCGAGGAGATGCTGGCCGGCCGGGTCAACGAGGGCATGGCGCTCACCGGCCTGGCCTGGGCCCTCGCCTTCGACCGCATCTGACACTCTGTAGGATCGCTCCGATGGCGAAGACCTTCTGGGTCGAGACACTGGGCTGCCCGAAGAACCAGGTCGACTCCGACAAGTCGACCGGCACGATGCTCGCCGACGGCATGGTAGCCGGCCGTCGGCGCGGACGAGGCCGACCTCGTCGTGGTCAACACCTGCGCCTTCATCGAGGAGGCCCGCCAGGAGTCGATCGACACCGTGCTCGCCCTGAGCGACGCCCGGGCCGACGGCGCCCGGGTGGTCGTGACCGGCTGCATGGCCGAGCGCTACGGCGACGAGCTGGCCGAGGCGCTGCCCGAGGTCGACTGCCGTCGCCGGGTTCGGTCGCCGGCTTCGGCGTGCCGGTGACACTCGGTCGCAGGCACCGATCGGCGCCGAGCCGGTCGCTGCTGGCCGCCGATCGCCGGTGTCCCGTCGTTCGACCTGCTCGAACCTGCCCCGGCCCCGTCGACCTCGCCGTGGGCCTACGTCAAGGTGGCCGAGGGCTGCGACCGGGCCTGCGGGTTCTGCGCCATCCCGAGCTTCCGGGGCCACAGCAGCGCTCAGCCGACATCCTCGGCGAGGCCGATGCCTGCTCGCACGAGGTCGACCCCGCTGCGAGCGCCTCGACGTCGCGAGATCGTGCTCGTGGCCCAGGACCTGGCGTCGCTTACGGGCGCGACCAGGGCCTGGGACCAGCGCAGCATCGTCCCGCTGGTCGGGCGGTGGCCGAGCGGGTCGACCGGGTCCGGCTGCTGTACCTCTACCCGTCGGACCTCACCGACGCGCTGATCGACGCGATCCTCGCCACCGGCGTGCCCTACTTCGACCTGTCGCTGCAGCACGTGTCGCGCCCCGCTCGCTGCGGCGGATGCGCCGATGGGGCGACGGCGACCGGTTCCTCGAGCGCATCGCCGCCATCCGGGCCGCCGAGCCCGGGGCCGCGTTCCGCTCGAACTTCATCGTCGGCTACCCCGGCGAGACCGAGGACGACCACGACCAGCTGCTCGGCCTTCGTCGCGCGAGGCCCAGCTCGACTGGTGCGGGTTCTTCGCCTTCTCGCCCGAGGACGGCACCTACGCCGCCGACCTCGACGGCGAGGTGGCCCGCGAGCTGATGGCACGAGCGGCTGGCCGAGCTGCGCGAGCTGCAGGACGCCATCACCGCGACGCGACGTGACGAACTCATCGGTTCGACGGGTCGAAGTGCTCGTGGACGCACCCGGCGTCGGCCGCACGCTACCGGGAGGCTCCCGAGATCGACGGCATCGTCACCGTCCCCGCCGATCTCGCCGTGGGCTCGTTCGTCGGCCGTGGTGGTCACCGGCGCGCTCGGTCCCGACCTCGTCGGGGACTGGGCCGACACCGAGACGGCCGCGCGCGACCGGTCGGCGCGGGCGCGAGTCCGCGCCCGTGAGCGACGCCGAGCAGACCTACGGGCCGTCGGCCCTGGCCACCCCGGCCAACGTCGTCACCGTCATCCGCCTGCTCGATCGTCGCCGCTGCTGTTCGTCATGATCACCGACGCAGGAGCCGTCGTGGGCCGTGTTCCTGCTCTGGGTCGGCGCTGGCCAGCACCGACGGCATCGACGGCTGGATCGCCCGCCGCCACGGCACGACCCGCTCGGCGCCTTCCTCGACCCGCTGGCCGACAAGGTGCTGGTGCTCGGGGCCATGTTCGCGCTGGTGTCGATCAACCGGTTCTCGTGGGTGCCGGTGGCCATCATCGCCGGTCCGCGAGATCGGCATCAGCCTCTACCGGGTCTACTGGGGCCGCCGCGGCCTGGCCGTGCCGGCCTCGCGGGGCGGCAAGGCCAAGACGCTTCGTGCAGGCGCTTGGCCGTCGGGCGCGCGCCGTCTGCCGCCGCTGGCCGACCACCTACGCGTGGGTCGGCCGACCTCGCTGCTGTGGGCCTCGGTCGTGCTGGCCGTCCTCAGCGCGCTGCAGTACCTGCTGGACCGGCCGCTCGGCCGCCACCACCTGGCGGGCTCGCGCCCCGGATCACCGACCGACGTGACGGCCGTCACCACGACCCGACCGGCGGTAGCCCGCCGATGCGCTGTGAGGTGGTGGCCGTCGGCACCGAGCTGCTGCTGGGCCAGATCGTCGACACCAACTCGTCGTGGATCGGCGAGCAGCTGGCCTGGCCGGCATCGACTCGCATTTCCAGACCAAGGTCGGCGACAACTTCGACCGCATCGCGTCGACGCTCCGCCATCGCCCTCGAGCGCAGCCGACGCCGTCATCGTGTGCGGCGGCCTCGGCCCGACCCAGGACGACATCACCCGCGACGTGATCGCCGACGTGATGGGCGTCGAGCTGTGCGCCGACCCGGAGATCGAGGACCGGATCCGGGCGATGTTCGAGTCTCGCGGGTCGCGACATGCCCGCAGAACAACCTGCGCCAGGCCGAGGTGCCCGAGGGCGCCTCGGCCGATGGCGCAGCAGCCGGGCACCGCGCCCGGGCTGGTGTGCCCGATCGGCGACCCCGACGAGACGGCAAGGTCATCTACGCCGTGCCCGGCGTGCCCTACGAGATGAAGGAGATGGTCGAGGGCACCGTGCTCCCCGACCTGCAGCGCCGGGCCGGGACCGTGTCGGCGTCATCCGCAGCCGCACCCTGCGCACCTGGGGCCAGAGCGAGTCGGGCCTGGCCGAGCTGCTGGCCGGTACGCATCGACGAGCTCGACGCCTCGGGCGCGCTGCACGCTCGCCTTCCTGGCCAGCGGCATCGAGGGCCTCAAGGTGCGGCTCACGGCCAAGGCGGCGACGGCGGAGGAGGCCGACGCGGATCCTGGCCGCCGAGGTCGCGCTCCTCGAGGGGCTGCTCGGCGAGCTGGTGTTCAGCACCGACGACGAGTCGATGGAGGAGGTCGATCCTCGACCTCTGCCGCGAGCGGGGCCTCACCCTCGCCACCGCCGAGTCGTTCACCGGCGGGCTGATCGCGTCCCGGCTGACCGACGATCCCCGGCGCCAGCGACGTGTTCCGCGGGTCGGTGGTGTCCTACGCCAGCGAGGTGAAGTTCGACGTGCTCGGGGTGCCCGGAGGGACCGGTCGTGTCCGAGGAGGCGGCCGTCGCCATGGCCGAGGGCGCGTGCCGGGTGCTGGGCGCCGACGTCGCGGTGCGGTCACCGGCGTGGCCGGTCCCGGCCGAGCAGGAGGGCCAGCGCCCGTCGGCACGGTGTGGCTCGGCCACGTGCGTCGACGGCGAGGCGCGAGTCGATGCTGCTCCGCCTGCCCGGCGACCGCGAGCGGATGCGCCAGTTCGCCACCATCTCCGTGCTCGACTGCTCGCCGCCAGCGCCTCGCCCAGGGCACGCCCGAAGCCCTGGCGAGCTCCGACGGGCGCCCGACCCGACGCGGAACCGGCGTCGATCGAGGTCGGAAGGCGACCGTGGATCTACGCCGGGCGCTCGCTGGTCGAGTGGATCGCGCGACCGCGACGAGTCGCGTCTCGGCGCTCGGTAGCCTCGTCGGCGATCGGTCGCCGGTCGGCGTCGCGGTCGAGGCGGAGCGACGCCGAGTTCATGCAGTAGCGGTGGCCGGTGGGGCGCGGGCCCGTCGGGGAAGACGTGGCCGAGGTGGGCGCCGCAGTTGGCGCAGACCGCCTCGGTGCGGACCATGCCGTGGCTGACGTCGGACTCGGTGGTCGACCTGGTCGTCGTCGAGCGGGGCGCAGAAGCTCGGCCAGCCGCGTGCCGGACTCGAACTTGGTGTCGGCGACGAACAGCGGGCGCGTCGCACACGACGCAGCGGTAGGGCCGTCGTCGTGGCAGTCCCAGTACTCGCCGGTGAAGGCCCGCTCGGTGCCGCTTGTGCTGGGTGACCTCGTACTGCTCGGGGGTGAGCCGCTCACGCAGCTCGGGCGTCGGCGGGGACGGTGTGGACGGTGCTCATCAGGATGCTCCTCGTCTGGTGGCGGTCGGTTCCGGTGCGAACTCCGAACGCTCGGTCGGACGAGTCGTGGCAGGGGGTGGCGATCACACCGGTACCGCTCGAACGCCTCGACCGCGGTTCGTTCCCGGCGCAGCCGGCTGTCGACGACTCCGCCCGCGGGACGGTGCCGGGGCATGCCGCCGAGACAAGGGTCCGGTCAGGAGATGCTGGATCGAACAGAGCGTTCGCAACTACACTCCTGTCATTCCCCGAGCCTCCGGGCCGGTCCGACCGGGCGACCCACCGGCAGCGTCGTGTCACACCCCCTTCGTATGGTGTGGACCACATCCCCTCGCTGCGGCTCGCTCGCAGCCACCAAGCGACAGTCGGTCCGAAGCACCCGTCCGAACAAGGAGACACGCACGGTGGAGCGAGACAAGGCACTCGAGATGGCCCTCGGGCAGATCGAGAAGCAGTTCGGCAAGGGCTCGGTCATGAAGATGGGCGACAAGGGCTCGATGGCGATCGAGCACCATCCCCACCGGGGCCCTGGCGCTCGACCTGGCGCTCGGCGTCGGCGGCCTGCCCCGGGGCCGCGTCGTCGAGATCTACGGCCCCGAGTCCTCGGGCAAGTCCACCCTCGCCATGCACGTGGTGGCCGAGGCCCAGCGCAACGGCGGCATCTGCGCCTACATCGACGCCGAGCACGCCATGGACCCGATCTACGCCGCGGCCATCGGGGTCGACGTCGACGAGCTGCTCATCAGCCAGCCCGACACCGGTGAGCAGGCGCTCGAGATCACCGACATGCTGGTGCGCTCCGGTGCGCTCGACGTCGTGGTCATCGACTCGGTGGCGGCGCTCACGCCCCGGGCCGAGATCGAGGGCGAGATGGGCGACACCCACGTCGGCCTGCAGGCCCGGCTCATGTCCCAGGCGCTGCGCAAGCTCACCGCCAACCTCAACAAGACCGACACCATCTGCATCTTCATCAACCAGCTCCGCGAGAAGATCGGCGTGATGTTCGGCTCGCCCGAGACCACCCCCGGCGGTCGGGCGCTCAAGTTCTACTCGTCGGTCCGGCTCGACATCCGCCGCATCGAGTCCATCAAGGACGGCGTCGAGGTCGTCGGCAACCGCACCCGGGTCAAGGTCGTCAAGAACAAGGTCGCCCCGCCGTTCCGCCAGGCCGAGTTCGACATCATGTACGGCAAGGGCATCAGCCGTGAGGGCTCGCTGCTCGACATCGGCGTCGACCTGGGCATCGTCAAGAAGTCCGGTGCCTGGTACACCTACGAGGGCGAGCAGCTCGGCCAGGGTCGGGAGAACGCCAAGCAGTTCCTGATCGACAACCCCGAGATCATGGTCGAGATCTCCGACCGGATCCTCACCGAGGTCGGCATCGGCCAGGACATCGACGAGTCGCCCTCAGCACCTCGCGATGGGGACGATGTCATGTCCGAGGCCGACGACCTGCCCATCTCGCTCGACTGACCTCGAGCTCCAGGTCCCCCGACACGCATCGGCGCCTCCACCAGCCGCCGCGGCCGGGTGGGGTCGCCTAGCGTCTTTCCACACTCGTCCTGGGAGGCGCTATGAGCAACGTCGCGGTCGGGGTCGCCCTGATCGAGATCTTCACCGTCATCATGTTCTCGTGGGCCATCATCTCGATGCTCAAGCAGCCGAGCTGGGCCTACCAGAACGCCGGCCGGAGCAAGACGCTCTGGGTGGTCGCTGCTGTTCGGTGGGCTGCTGCTCCCGGTGGTCGGTCTGGTGCTCTGCGTCTGGTACCTGTTCATGGTCAACCCGGAGGTGCGGGCACAGGCCCACCTCGACCAGCGCGTCGGCTACCCGGGCGGTTCGCCGCAGTACTGATCGAATCGGGTCAGCCCATGACGGTCCCCTAACCTGGCCGGCGTGACCAAGAAGTACCTGATCCGCACCTTCGGGTGCCAGATGAACGAGCACGACTCCGAGCGGATCGCCGGCCTGTTCGAGGCCGACGGCATGGAGCCCACGACCTCGCTCGACGACGCCGACGTGGTGGTGCTCAACACCTGCTGCATCCGTGAGAACGCCGACAACAAGCTCTACGGCACCCTCGGCCACCTCAAGTCGGTGAAGGCCACGCGCCCCGACCTCGAGATCGTGGTCGGCGGCTGCCTGGCCCAGAAGGACCGCGACACGATCCGCGAGCGGGCCGGCCACGTCGACGTGGTGTTCGGCACCCACAACGTGCACCGAGCGGTCGATCTGCTGCACCAGTCCCGCGACCAGGGGCCCGGTCACCGAGATCTGGGAGGAGACGGTGCTGGCCGAGTCCGAGGCCTTCCCGTCGGCGCTGCCCGCCCGGCGCGAGGTGGCCCACGCCGCGTGGGTGACCATCCAGATCGGCTGCGACAACAGCTGCGCGTTCTGCATCGTCCCGTCGGTGCGGGGCAAGGAGATCAGCCGGCCCTTCGGCGAGCTGGTCGCCGAGGTCGAGCGCCTGGCCGCCGACGGCGTGGTCGAGATCACCCTGCTCGGCCAGAACGTCAACTCCTACGGCCGCGACCTCACCACCCGCCGCCGGACCGAGCCGGCCGATCCGCTCGACCGCCTCCAGGCCGGACGCGCAGTGGGCCGACGACGACCGTCGTCGGCCCCGGCCGCTGTTCGCCGACCTGCTCGACAGCGGTGGCCGCGGTCGAGGGCATCCGCCGGGTCCGCTACACCAGCCCCCACCCCAAGGACCTCCGCCCCGAGACCATCCAGGCCATGGCCGACGAACCCGGCGGTGTGCCCGCACCTGCACCTGCCGCTGCAGTCCGGCAGCGATCGCATCCTGGCCGCCATGCACCGGGGCTACACCGCCGAGCGCTACCTCGACCGGCTGGCCGAGGCCCGCCGGGCCATCGCCGACCTGGCCGTCACCACCGACCTCATCGTCGGCTTCCCCGGCGAGACCGACGACGACTTCGACCGCACCCTCGAGGTGGTGGCCGCGGCCGAGTACGACAGCGCCTACACCTTCATCTACTCGCCGCGGCCCGGCACCGAGGCGGCCGAGCGCGTCGACGAGTTCGTCGCCCACGAGGTCATCGCCGAGCGCTTCGAGCGGCTGCGGGTGGTCGTCGAGCGGTCGGCGCCTGGCCAAGCACGAGGCCCGCGTCGGCCGGGTCGAGGAGATCCTCGTCGAGGGTCCCAGCCGCAAGGACCCGACGGTGCTCAGCGGCCGCACCGGGCAGAACAAGCTCGTGCACCTGGCCGGAGCCGACCCGACCACCCGTCCCGGGACGTTCGCCGAGGCTCGCATCACCAGCGCCGGACCCCACTTCCTGCGCGGCGAGCTGGTCGAGGTCACGGCCCAGCCCCGCCACCGCACCCGCATCCCGGTGGTGGCGGTCTGAGCGGTCAGGGCACGGCCCGCCGGGACTGGCTGCTGGCGCACGGCGGTCCCGTCGGTGACGGCGCTCCGCCGGGGGAGTCGCTCGCCGGCTCGACCGCCGTCGAGCTGGCCGCCACCGGGTTCGACGTCCTCGAGCTGCTCGAGCTGCTGGGGTCGGGCCTGGCCGCCCTGCACGCAGTCGACCCGAGCGACTGCCCCTTCGACACCGGCAACGGCCGGCCTGCTCGAGCTGGGCATCGGCCGCCGTGGCCGACGGAACAGCCGATCCGGCTCGCTTCGATCGGCGCCTACTCCCGCTCGACGCCGGCCGATCTGCTGCGCATCGTGACCGAGAGCCGTCCGAGCGATCCGGTCGTCGCCCGTGGTCATCCACGGAGGCGGCCCGGCTCGGACGTGGTCCGCGTCGACGCCGGGCGCATCGTCGGCTGGGACGCCGTCGACCGCTGCGGCCGTGGCGACGCCTATCGTGACCTGGCCACCATGGCCACGAGCCTGGTCGACGTGGTCGGCCCGGAGGCGCTGGGTCCGTTCCTCGACGCCTACGGCATCGACCGCCCCGACGTCCTGCGGCTCGACTGGCACGTGATGATCGACCAGATCCTCCGATGAACCAGTCCTCCACATCTGCGCGCCGATCCATCTCGGGCGTGGGTCGGCGCGCAGGTTCCAGGAGCGGGAGGTCGGGATGGGCGTGATCGCGCTGTCGCTGGTCGGGCCGACCGCCTCGGGCAAGTCCGCGGTGGCGCTCGAGCTGGCCCGGCGCGACCGGGCACTCGAGCTGGTCTCGGTCGACTCGATGCAGGTCTACCGGGGCATGGACATCGGCACGGCCAAGCCCACGCCGGCCGAGCAGGCCGAGGTGGTCCACCACCTCATCGACCTCGTCGACCCCGACGAGGAGTACGACGTGGCCCGGTTCCAGACGACATCGCCGAGGCGCTGGCCGGCATCGAGGCGCGCGGCCACCGGGCGGTCCTCGTCGGCGGCACCGGCCTCTACCTGCGGGCCGCCGTCGACGGGCTCGACATCCCGGGCCGGTTCCCCGACGGTGCGCGCCGAGCTCGAGGCCGACCCCGACACCGTCGCGCTGCACCGGCGGCTGGCCGAGCTCGATCCGGTCGGAGCGGCGCGGCATGGAGCCGGCGAACCGTCGGCGGGTGGTCCGGGCCCTGGAGGTGACGCTCGGCAGCGGCCGGCCGTTCTCGTCGTTCGGTCCCGGGCTCGAGACCTACCCGCCGCTCGACTTCCCGATCGTGGGCCTCGAGGCTCGATCGCGACGGCCCTCGACGCTCGCATCGAGCAGCGGTTCGCCCGCCAGCTCGAGGACGGCTTCCTCGACGAGGTGCGTCGGCTGTCGGCCCTGCCGAACGGCCTGTCCCGCACGGCCGGCCAGGCCCTGGGCTACCGGGAGCTGCTGGCCCACCTCGACGGCGGGCTCGACGCTGGACGAGGCCGTCGACCTGGCGATCCAGCGGACCCGGCGCTTCGCCCGCCGCCAGCAGCGGTGGTTCCGGCGTGACCCTCGACTCGTCGCGGTGCCGGCCGGGCACAATGCCTTGGCCGACATCGACGCGCGGCTGGGAGACTGATCCGGTGCAGCTCACGAAGCACCACGGCTTGGCCAACGACTTCCTCGTCGTGCTCGACGAGGTCAACGGTCGCTGGCCTCACGATCGACGGCGCCCTGGCCGTCCGTCTGTGCGACCGCCGACCGGGGTCGGCGCCGACGGGCTGATCCACGGGACGCCCCGTCGAGCGACGACCGGAAGCGGATCGGCAGACCACGTCGACGTGGTGATGCACCTGTTCAACGCCGACGGTAGCCGGGCCGAGATGAGCGGCAACGGCATCCGCTGCCTGGGCCAGGCACTGGTCACCGCGCGCGGCATCAACGAGGCGGTGCTGCACGTGGCCACCGACGCGGGGATCCGGCGCCTTCAGGTCGAGCAGACCGACGACCACCGATCCGCCACCGTCAGCGTGGAGATGGGCCCGGCCGGGCGTCGGGCCGGCCATCCCGACCGAGGTCGATGCCTTCCTCGCCGGCGCCGAACGGCCGGGCACCCGCGCCGCCACCGTCGACATGGGCAACCCGCACCTCGTGGTCGTCGTGGCCGATCCCAGCCACATCGACCTGGCCAGCGAGGGACCATGGCTGGAGCAGCACTTCGCCGACGGCATCAACGTCGAGTTCATCGCCCCGGCCGGCGTCCGACACCCTCGCGCTCCGGGTGTGGGAGCGGGGCGCCGGCATCACCCAGGCCTGCGGCACCGGGCGCCTGCGCCGCGGCCCACGTGGCCCACGAGTGGGGCCTGGTCGGCGAGCGGGTGCGGGTCGACATGCCCGGCGGCTCGGCCGAGGTCGAGCTCGGCCCGTCGGTCACGCTGATCGGTCCCTCCACCCATGTCGCCACCATCGAGATCCCCGATGCGTGACCCCGACGACGAGGTCGACGGGCCAGTCGGGGACTTCGACGATCTGGACGACGACGACACGATCGGTGAGCGAACCGAGCCACCGTGGCGGCTTCGGGGACTTCGGCGGCGCGTCGGGGGGCCTCATCGAGCGGACCTTCCGGGAGCGCATCGTGCTGGTCGGCGTCAGCACCCCGCCCGCACGACGAGGACGCCACCGAGCAGCTCGCTCGACGAGCTGGCCCAGCTGGTCGACACCGCCGGGGCCGACGAGGTGGCCCGGGTCGTGCAGCGGCGCCACGGCACCGAGCCCGGCCACCTTCATCGGCAAGGGCAAGGCCGAGCGAGCTGCGCGACCTGTCGATCGAGCTCGACGCCGACACCGTGGTCTTCGACGACGAGCTGACGCCCGGCCCAGCAGTTCAACCTCGAGAAGCTCCTCGGCCGCACCGCCATCGACCGCACCGCGGTGATCCTCGACATCTTCGCCCAGAACGCCCACAGCCAGGAGGGCAAGGCCCAGGTCGAGCTGGCCCAGCTGCGCTACCGCCTGCCCCGCCTGCGCCGGGCCGGTGGCAGCTTCAGCCAGCAGGGCGGCGGCATCGGCACCCGGGGTCCCGGCGAGACCCAGCTCGAGGTCGATCGCCGCCGGCTCGTGCGCCGCATCCACAAGCTCGAGGCCGAGCTGCGCGACATCGACCCGCCATCGCGACACCCAGCGCAAGGCCCAGCGGCGGTCGCGGCTCAACACCGGTCGCCATCGTCGGCTACACCAACGCCGGCAAGTCGACGCCTGCTCAACCGGCTCACCGAGGCCGGCGTGCTCGTCGAGGACCGGCTGTTCGCCACGCTCGACGCCACCACCCGCCGGCTCGAGCTGCCCGGCGGCGAGGCGGTGCTGCGTCACCGACACGGTCGGGTTCGTCCGCAAGCTGCCCCACCAGCTGGTCGAGGCGTTCCGCTCGACGCTCGACGTGGTGGCCGAGGCCGACCTGCTGGTGCACGTGGTCGATGCCTCGGCGCCCGAACCCGTCGGCCACATCGACGCGGTGCGCGAGGTGCTGAGCGAGATCGGCGCCGGCCAGGTGCCCGAGCTGCTGGTCTTCAACAAGGCCGACCTGGCCGCCGGAGCGGGCCGCCGCACTGGTGGCCCGCAACTCCGGTTCGGTCGGCGTTCTCGGCCGCGCACCGGCGAGGGCGCTCGACGAGCTGCTCCAGGCCGTCGGCGACCGGCTGCGGGCGCTGACCGAGGTGGTCGAGCTGTTCGTGCCGTTCGACCGCGGCGACATCCTCGCCTCGGTCCACCGCGAGGGCGAGGTGCTCGTCGAGCAGTCCGACGCCGACGGCATGCGCCTGCGGGCCCGGCTCGACGACGCCGCGGCCTCCCGCCTGCGAGCGTTCGTCGTGCCGCCGGCCGCCGTGCTGGACTGACCCGATGACCGAATCGCTCGGCCGAACCCGAGGGCTTCCAGCCGCCGCCGTACCCCTACGACCGGCTCGAGGAGCTGCGCGCCGTCGCCGCAGCCCACGAAGGCGGCTGCGTCGACCTCTCGGTCGGCACCCCGACCGACCCGCCGCCCGGACGCGGTGGTCGCCGCGCTGTGCTCGTCGGGAGCCGAGCGGGGCTACCCGCCGTCGATCGGCACCGCGGCCTACCGCGAGGCGGCCGCCGGCTGGCTGGCACCGGCGGCTCGGCGTCGACGTCGACCCGTCCGTCGGTGGCGGCCTGCATCGGCACCAAGGAGCTCGTCGCCGGGCTGCCGCAGTGGCTGCACCTGCGCCGCCCGAGCCGCGACACCGTGCTGTACCCGGCGGTCAGCTACCCGAGCTACGCGATGGGCGCGACGCTGGCGGGCTGCCGGGCCGTGCCGGTGGCGGTCGACGACGAGTTCCGGCATCGACCTCGGCGTCGATCGACCCGGCCGACGCCGAGCGGGCCCTGTGCCTGTGGGTGAACACCCCGGGCAACCCGGCCGGCGGGCTCGACGACCTCGGTGCGGCCGCGGCCTGGGGTCGGGCGCACGGGGTGCCCGTGTTCAGCGACGAGTGCTACGTCGAGTTCACCTGGTCGGGGCCGCCCCGCATCGATCCTCGAGCACGGCACCGACGGGGTGGTGGCCGTCCACTCGCTGTCGAAGCGGTCGAACCTGGCCGGGGCCCGGGCCGGCTTCTACGCCGGCGACGCCGACCTGGTCGACTACCTGTCCGAGGTGCGCAAGCACGCCGGGTTCATGGTGCCCGGGCCCGGTGCAGGCCGCCGCGGTCGCCGCCTGGGGCGACGACGACCACGTCGACCGCCAGCGCGGCCAGCTACCGGGCGCGCCTCGAGCGGCTGCGACGACCTGCTCGGCGCGTGGGGCGTCGACGCGCCGCTGCCCGAGGGCGGGTTCTACCTCTGGGTCCCGGCGCCCGACGGCGACGCCTGGGGCTTCGCCCGCCGGCTGGCCACCGAGGCCGGGGTGCTGGCCAGCCCGGGGGAGTTCTACGGCGAGGCCGGCGCCGGCCACGTCCGGCTGGCGCTGGTGCGACCGCATGGCGCAGCTCGACCTGGTCGCCCGCCGGCTCGGCCTGCACTGATCGGTCCCCGCTGCATTCGCCCCTGCACCGGCGCACGCCACCACCCTGCGTCACAATGAGGCATGGCCCTTCGCCCTGAGCCCTCGATGAGCAGTTCGTTCGGCGGCGCTCCCGCGCCCGCGGGCGCAGGGGTGCCCGGACCGGGGGGATCGGTGGTGGCGCCGGTGGGGAAGGGCCCGTCGGCGATCGGCTACTGGATCGCCGGTGTGATCATCGTGGTCGGTGCCGTGGCCGCGCTGATCTGGTTCGTCTCCGGCATCAGCAACCTGTTCTCGGCGGTCGACACCTACCCCCGGTTCTCGGTGCCCGGCCAGGTCACCGCACCGATCGAAGCCGCCAGCTACAAGGTGTTCGCCGAGTATCCCGGCGCTTCGGCCGATGTCAGCGGCGTGTTCCGGGTCGGCGACGTGACGGTCGTCGACAGCTCGGGTCGTCTCGGTCCCGGTGCGCTCGTCGTTCGCCGAGGAGACCTACGACTGGAACGGCCACGAAGGCCGTGCCATCGCCGAGTTCACCGCGCCGACGGCCGGGACCTACACCGTCGCGGCCACCGTGTCGCGCACCCCGTCGGCGACCTCGGTGCGGGTGGCCGTCGGTCGCGGCCTGCAACGGTCGGACATCGTTCCCTTGTTCGCGGCGGCCGGGTCTGGGTGGGCTGGCCGTCCTGGTCGGCATCGCGTTGATCGTGGTGACCGCGGTGCGCCGGGGACGGGCCAAGCGTCGGGACCTTCCGACGGAGGCGTTCGCCGGATCCCATCCCGGCGGGTACCCCGGCGGACCGGCCGCTACCGGGCGCCTACGGCCAGTGGGGCGCGCCACCTCAGCCCGGTGCTCCCCAGGGCTGGGGGACGCCCGTTCCGTCCCAGACCGGCCAGCCATACCCGGCCGCAGCAGCCGTACCCGACCTGTCCGCCGGGGGAGCCGAGCCCATGCGCCGCCCCGTACGCTCCGCCGCCGGGACCGGGCGGACCGATCGCAACGGTGACTCCGCCGCAATCGGCGCCGGAGACCCCACCGATCGTGCCGCCGGGTTGGGGCACAGCTCCCGGTCAGCCCGACCCGACCGCGCGAGCCGTTCCCGGCTCCGACGACCTTGCTGGCCCCGACGATCCGGCCACCGACCGGTGATCTCCGCCCCCCTCGTCCCCGACCTCAGCTTCCCTGCCGCGGGTCCGCGCATCGCGGCAAAGGGCCTGTCGCCACGGTCGATCGCGCTCGTGGGCATCGCGCTCATCTCGTGCGGGATCATCGGGCTCGCCGCCTGGGGGATCTTCCTGTCGCCGCTCGGGCTTCACCCGCTACCCGCTCTCCGACCGTGATCGCACCTTCACGATCCGCCGGCCCGGCACCTACGTCGTCTACTTCGAGTTCCCCGGCGAGAGCCGTTCGCTGCTGCCGCCAGCGCTCGACATCGGCGTGGCCTCGTTGAGCGGCCAGGACGTCGACGTCACCATCATCAGTCGTCCCGGGCGCCGAGGTGCTCCGGGAGCCTACGACCTGTGGGGTCACGAGGGCCGGGCGTGGCCCTGATCACTCGCACGAGTCGGGCACGTTCGTGGTGTCGATCACCCCGACGCCGGCCACGGAGGTCGACACCAACAGCCAGCGGATCGTCACGCAGGGCACCATCGCCCTCGGACGTGAGTGGAGTGCCTCGTGGCTCGCCTCCTGGGGAGGGATCACGCTGCTCGTGGTGGTCGCCGGTCGTGGCCGGGCGTGGCGGTGCTGGTGCTGGCCTGGCGGCGCCGCCGGCCCGGTGACCAGTCGGGCGACACGGCAGGCGGGACCGGCGCCGAGGTCGTGGCCCGACGCGGGCGACGACCCGGTCTCGACGCCGTGGTCCCCGCAGTAGCCTGCCCGTCCATGGCCGACCTCCAGTCCCTGATCGAGCAGCTGTGGGAGCAACGCGCCGACCTCGCGGTCGACGACGTCGACGCCAACCGCGCCGTGCTCGAGGCGATCACGCTGCTCGACCGCGGCGAGGCCCGGGTGGCCGAGATCGTGCCCGACGGCACCGTCGTGGTGCACGAGTGGCTGAAGCTGGCCATCCTGCTCTACTTCCAGCAGAGCGCCGATGGCCACCATCGAGCTCGGGCCGTTCGAGTACGCCGACAAGATCCCGCTCAAGCACGACTTCGCGGCGGCCGGCGTGCGGGTCGTGCCCGGCGCATCGGCCCGGTTCGGGTCGTTCCTCGACCGGGGCGTCGGTGATGATGCCGAGCTACGTCAACATCGGCGCCCGGGTCGGGCGCCAACACCATGGTCGACACGTGGGCCACGGTCGGCTCGTGCGCCCAGATCGGCGCCAACGTCCACCTCTCGGGCGGCGTCGGCATCGGCGGCGTGCTCGAGCCGCCCAGGCCGTCGCCGGTCATGGTCGGCGACGACTGCCTCATCGGCAGCCGCTGCATCGTCGCCGAGGGGGCCCGGGTCGGCGACGGCGTCGTGCTCGGCGCCGGCTGCATCCTCACCGGCTCGATCCCGGTCATCGACGCCGAGACCGGCGAGGAGATCTGCCGGGGCGTCGTGCCGTCGTGGTGCGTCGCCGTGTCGGCCACCCGGCCCCGCACGTTCCCCGGCGGCGAGTTCGGCCTGCCGTGCGTGCTGGTCATCAAGCGGCTCGACCGAGGGCGAGCGCCACGACAAGTCCAAGCTCAACGACGTGCTCCGCGACCACGGCGCCACGGCCTGACCCGACGCGACGCCCGTGACCGACCTCCTGGCGCTGACCGCCGAGCTGGTCGACATCCCGTCGGTCAGCGGCGACGAGCGGGCGCTGGTCGCCCACCTCGAGGCCGAGCTGGCGGACGTGCCCGTGGCTCGAGCTCACCCGGGTCGGCGACAACCTGGTGGCCCGCACCGATCTGGGTCGGCCGCATGCGCCTGGTGCTGGCCGGCCACACCGACACCGTGCCGGCCAACGGCAACGAGCGGCGCCCGCATCGACGGTGACCGGCTGTGCGGGCTCGGGTGCCACCGACATGAAGGGCGGGCTGGCGGTGATGCTCGAGCTGGCCCGCACCGTGGCCGAGCCGGCGGTCGACGTCACCTACGTCTTCTACGCCCGCGAGGAGGTCGCGGCCGACCGCAGCGGCCTGCTCGAGCTGTTCAGCAGGCTCGGCCCGATCTGCTGGTCGGCGACGCCGCCCTGCTGGGCGAGCCGACCGACGCGACCATCGAGGCCGGGTGCCAGGGCACCATGCGCCTCCGCGTCACGCTGGCGGGCGAGCGGGCCCACACCGGCCCGGCCGTGGATGGGCCGCAACGCCGTCCACCGGCTCGGCCGCGCTGCTCGCCGGCGCTCGAGGCCTACGAGCCGCGCCGACCGGTGCTGCAGGGCTGTCGCTACCGCGAGGCGCTGCAGGCCGTGCGCGTCGAGGGCGGGGTGGCCGGCAACGTCGTGCCCGATCGGGTCGAGCTGCTGCTCAACCACCGCTTCGCCCCCGATCGCACGCCCGACCGAGGCCGAGGCCCACGTGCGCGAGGTGCGTCGCCCCGTGGCTCGACTCGACGGCGGCGACGCGCTTCGAGGTCGTCGACGTGGCGGCCGGCGCGCCGCCGGCGCTCGACCACCCGCTGCTCGCCGCGCTCGATCGCGCGCAACGACCTGGACGTGCGGGCCAAGCTCGGCTGGACCGACGTGGCCCGCTTCGCGGCGCATGGGCATCCCGGCCGCCAACTTCGGCCCGGGCGACGCCACGATCGCCCACACCGCCGGCGAGTGCGTCGAGCCGGGCCGAGCTCGAGCGGCGTGTCGCCGCGCTCGACGATCTGCGTGCGCAGCGGGGCCTGGACCGGACGCCGGTCGCTCCGTAGAGTCAGCGCCGCCTCGCTAGACCGCCCGGCGCCGTGCCCGCCGACACCCACGAGGAGCACCGATGGCCATCGAGATCGGCCAGCCCGCCCCGGACTTCGCCCTGAAGGACCAGGACGGCGACGTCGTGCAGCCTGTCGGACTTCGCCGGCACGCAGGCCGTGGCGCTGGTCTTCTACCCGTTCACCTTCACCGGGTGTCTGCGAGGGCGAGCTGTGCGCGCATCCGCGACGACTACGCCGAGTTCGAGGCGGCCGGCGTGCAGGTGCTGGCCGTGCTCGTGCGACACCCGCTTCGCCCAGACGCAGTGGGCCGAGCAGCAGGGCTACCAGTTCCCGGTGCTGTCGGACTTCTGGCCCCACGGCGAGGTGGCCAAGGCCTACGGCGTGTTCAACGACGCGCTCGGGCTGCGCCATAGCGGGCCACGTTCCTCATCGGCAAGGACGGCACGGTGGTCGACGCCTTCGAGACCGCCGACCTGGGCACGCGCCCGGGAGGCAAGAGCCGCTACGCCGAGGCGCTCGCCAAGCTGTAGTCGACCGCCGCTCCGCTCGACCTGATCGCGGAACCGAGCGAGGGGCCGCTGCCGATGGCAGCGGCCCCTCGTGGGTTGTTCCGACGTGCGCGGCTGGCAGGTCAGAGCTTGCGCATCACCGTGACGACCTTGCCGAAGATCGACACCTCCGTCGGGTGGAACACCATCGGCTCGAGCCGCTGCGTTGGCCGGGATCAGCACGACCTGGTCGCTCGGTGGCGGAGTAGGTCTTGACGGTGGCCTCCTCGCCGGGGATGCCGGCCACCACGATGTCGCCGTTGTCGGCGTTGGTCTGGGAGCGGGCGACGATGAAGTCGCCGTCGAGGATGCCGGCGTCGATCATCGAGTCGCCCCGGACCCGCAGCATGAACAGCTCGCCGTCGCCGGTGAGGTCGGCCGGCAGCGGGCAGGACCTCCTCGACGTTCTCCTGGGCCAGCACGTCGGTGCCGGCGGCCACGTCGCCCACGAGCGGGACGTGGCGCACCGGGCGACGCTCGAGGTCGGCCGCGCCCGAGTTGGGGTCGTAGCGGACCTCGATGGCGCGGGGCTTGGTGGGGTCGCGGCGCAGGTAGCCGAGCCGCTGGAGCGTGGCGAGGTGCGAGTGGACGGTGGACGGGGAGGTGAGCCCGACCGCCTCGCCGATCTCGCGGACCGACGGCGGGTAGCCCCGCTGGTTGGTGATGGCCTCGATGAAGTCGAGGATCTGCTGCTGGCGGGCGGTCAGTGGCTTGCTGATGGCCATGGCTTGCTCCCTTGTCTGGAGACGTTCGGGCTGGTGGGGCGACGGGATGGTGCGGCGACTCGCCGAGCTCAGGTGCGACGAACAGATGTTCGTAGCGTACCGGCCGGGCGGAGGGATGGCAAACATTTGTTCGAGTGAGGGGTTGACGGCGAACGGGCGTTCGTGGTTTGCTGGCGTCCGCTTCGACGAACGACTGTTCCACGAACGAGCGTTCTAGCACGGCCGGAGCCTCGAGCGGTGGATCTCCCCCGCTCCGCCGGTCGGCTCCGATACCTGTCACACCCCCCGAGGAGACTGTGTCCCATGGCTGCTGTCATCGCTGTTCCCCATCGCCGCACGGTCCACGCCCCCGAGCTGTCGCCGCTGTCGGTTCGTCCCACGCTCCAGGTCATCGAGGGCGGTCGCCGGGGTGCCCGGGCCTACGCCCGCACCCGACGGCCGGCCGGTCGGCTCCACCCCGCCGTCTACCACGTCGCCGGCTCGGGGTGCTCGTCGCCTCCGTGACGGTCGTCGCCATCGCCTACCTCGCCCTCACCGGGCTCGGCGCGCTGCTGTCCCCCCACAGCGCCGGTGCTGCCGCTGCCGGGGCCTCGGCCGATGCTGCGGCATCGGCGGCTCCGGTAGCGCCAGCCCTCGCTGCGGCCGCTCCTGCGGTCTACGTGGTGCAGCCCGGCGACACCCTCTGGTCGATCGCCCGTCAGCTGCATCCCTCGGGCGACATCCGCCCCCTCGTCGATGCCGCTCGCCGATCGAGCCGGCTCGGGCCCGCTCGTGGCCGGCGAGGCGCTGCCGGTCGATGGTCTCGTCGATTGATCCGCCCGACTCGTCTGATCTGCCCGACACGTCGCGCCATCCCTCCGGCCACGTGGCTCACCGCCGTACGCCAGTCGGGGCCGCTTCCGGCGGGTCAGGGCCGATCGTCGATCTGCCGGCTCGGTCGCCGAGCGGTAGCGTCCACGCCGTGCGATGCCCCTACTGCGCCGAGGACGACGACAAGGTCGTCGACTCGCGTGCCAACGACGACGGCACCGCCATCCGGCGTCGCCGCGAGTGCCTGGCCTGCGGGCACCGGTTCACCACCTTCGAGCGCTGCGAGGAGGTCGCCGCTGGTCGTCGTCAAGCGCTCGGGCGACCGGGTCCCGTTCGACCGGGCCAAGGTCGAGGCAGGCGTGCGGGCCGCGGCCAAGGGCCGCCCCATCGACGACAGCCGGGCCGCCGAGCTCGCCCGCGAGATCGAGGACGACCTGCGGGCCCAGGGGGCCGAGGTCACCAGCCGAGCAGGTCGGTCTGGCCGTGCTCGACCGACTGCGCCAGGTCGACGAGGTGGCCTACGTCCGCTTCGCCAGCGTCTACAAGGACTTCGACGACGCCGCCGACTTCCAACGAGAGCTCCGGCTGCTCACCAAGGACACCGAGCCCAAGCGCCACTGAGCCTCGGCCCCACCGCCGCGGTGACCGGCTCGATCGAGGTGGGTCAGGCCCGCATGTAGCGCAGCAACAGCATGTCGCCATCGACCAGCACCCGGGCCAGGCGCATGGGTCGCGCCGCGCCCACCGGTCCCCCGTGCATGATGCGGCCGGCGTCGCCCCCGGCCAGCAGGGGAGACATGGTGACGCAGCTCTCGTCGATGAGGTCATCGGCCACGAGCTGGCCGTTGAGGCTCGGGCCCCCTTCGCACAGCACCACTCGGGCGCCTCGCTCCCACAGGCCGCGCAGCGCCGTGCCGAGGTCCACCCGGTCGGTGCCGGCCACGATCATCTCGGCCGCCTCCGAGGCCTGCCCCAGCTGCTCCGGCGACGGGCGGGTCCCGGTGATCACGATCGGGCGGTCCGGCAGCGTCGGGCCCGAACAGCGCCGAGCCGTAGTCGAGGTCGAGCCGACCGCTCACCACGGCGATCCGGGGGAACGGCTGCTGACCCCTTGCCGCCCTGGCGGCCTGCTGGGCTGCGGTCGTCTGCGGCGGCCGGTAGTGCTCGGCCCGCACGGTGCCGGCCCCGGCCAGCACCACGTCGGCCACGCTGCGCAGGGCCGAGAACACGGCTTTGTCCCCAGGGCCGCCGAGCCCGCCGGACACGCCGTCGAGCGCCGCGGCGCCGTCGATGCTCGAGATCATGTTGGACACCACCCACGGACGATCCACAGGGGCGGGCCGGTCGTCGGCGGCGTAGAGGGCGTCGACGTCGGGGTCCTCGAGCAGGTCAGGCATCAGCTGGCGCATCGAGCGACCGTAGCAACCGGCCCCGGTCACCACCTCGACGGGGTCGACGAGGTCGCATCGTCCACAACGTTCGCCGGTTGTCCACCCGAAATACACAGGATGTTCCCTCTTTTGTCCCACAGGGCAACCTTCGTAGGGTCACCACGTCAACGGGGCTGTGGCACGAGCGATCGGAATGGTGGCTGGCGTTTCTGGTTCTTGGCTGGCAGGACGACTCCTTGGAGGATCGAGGACCTCGTCGTCGACGCACGCTGTTCGGCGTGGGTCGGTGGTGACCTCCCTCTGACCTGTTCGTTCGTGTCGCAGCACCCGCTGACCAGGCTTCGCGAAAAATCGTAGGAACCTGGCGGCAACCGTTGACAAGCTCGTAATTACGGTGGTGTAATCCCTCCCACATCTTGTGGCCGAGGGGAGCCGGGGGGCTCACCACACGCAACATCTTGTGTCTCCCTCGCAAGAGGGCGACGGCCGCAGAGCGGGTCTGACCAGGGAGATCGATAGCCTGGACAGCCCTCTCCGGGTGGCGGGAAGGTCAGAGCACGACCCCTCGCAGCAGCACCGCAGCACCAGCACCTTCCCCCTCCCGCAGCACCCGAAACGCACCACCACCGCACGTCCGATCGAGAGGAACAGCTACATGGCTCTGGCGCCCGAGCAGGCCGGCATCGGCATCCGCGGTCACTTCACCACCGAGGGCACCCACCCCTACGACGAGGTCGAGCCTGGGAGCGTCGCGACGCCCGCATCACCAACTTCCGCGACGGCTCGGTCGCCTTCGAGCAGCTCGGCGTCGAGTTCCCCGTCGACTGGTCGCTCAACGCCACCAACATCGTCGCCCAGAAGTACTTCCGCGGCACGCTCGGCACGCCCGAGCGCGAGTCCTCGCTGCGCCAGGTCGATCGACCGGGTGGTCGACACCATCACCGACGTGGGGCACCAGCGGCGGCTACTTCGTCGACGACCGCGAGGCCGAGGCCTTCAGCGACGAGCTCAAGCACCTCATCGTCACCCAGAAGGCGGCCTTCAACTCGCCGGTGTGGTTCAACATCGGCGTCAAGGGCGTGCCCCAGCAGGCGTCGGCCTGCTTCATCCTCGCCGTCGACGACACGATGGACTCCATCCTCAACTGGTACGTCGAGGAGGGCACGATCTTCAAGGGCGGCTCGGGCTCGGGCATCAACCTCAGTCAAGATCCGCTCGTCGCGTCGAGCTGCTCAAGGGCGGCGGCACCGCGTCGGGCCCGGTCAGCTTCATGCGGGGCGCCGACGCCTCGGCCGGCACCATCAAGTCGGGCGGCAAGACCCGCCGCGCCGCCAAGATGGTCATCCTCAACGTCGACCACCCCGACATCGAGGAGTTCATCTGGTGCAAGGCCAGCGAGGAGCAGAAGGCCCGGGCCCTCGAGGCCGCCGGCTTCGACATGAGCCTCGACGGCAGGGACATCACTCGATCCAGTACCAGAACGCCAACAACTCGGTGCGGGTCACCGACGAGTTCATGCAGGCCGTGGTCGACGACGCCGACTGGCACCTGCGGGCCGTCACCACCGGCGAGGTCGTCAAGACCGTCCGGGCCCGCGACCTCATGCGCCAGATCGCCCAGGCCACCTGGGAGTGCGCCGATCCGGGCATGCAGTTCGACACCACCATCAACCGCTGGCACACCGCGGCCAACACCGGGCCGCATCAACGGCTCGAACCCGTGCTCGCGAGTACATGCACCTCGACAACTCGGCCTGCAACCTGGCCAGCCTCAACCTGCTGAAGTTCCTCGGACGACGACGACACCTTCGACGTCGAGGGCTTCAAGGCACGCCGTCGAGGTCGTGTTCACCGCCCAGGAGATCCTCGTCGGCAACGCCGACTACCCGACCGAGCCCATCGCCGAGACCTCCCGCCAGTTCCGCCAGCTCGGCCTCGGCTACGCCAACCTCGGCGCCCTGCTCATGGCCCTCGGCCTGCCCTACGACTCCGACGAGGGTCGGGCCTGGGCCGCGGCCATCACCGCGCTCATGACCGGCCACGCCTACGCCACCTCGGCCCGCACCGCGGCCCGCATGGGTCCCTTCGCCGGCTACGCCGAGAACGCGCGAGCACATGCTCCGGGTGCTCGACATGCACCGCCAGCAGGCGGCCACGATCGACGAGGAGCTGCGTCCCGTCCGAGCTGCTCGGCGCCGCCCAGCAGTCGTGGGACGAGGCCTGCGAGCTCGCCGCCGACTTCGGCGTGCGCAACTCCCAGGCGTCGGTGCTGGCCCCGACCGGCACCATCGGCCTGATGATGGACTGCGACACCACCGGCATCGAGCCCGACCTCGGCCTCTGCAAGATGAAGAAGCTGGTCGGCGGCGGCACCATGACCATCGTCAACCAGACCGTGCCCCGGGCGCTGCGCCGCCTCGGCTACACCGACCGCGCAGATCGACGAGATCGTCGCCTACATCGACGAGCAACAAGTCGATCCTCGGCGCGCCGCACCTCGCCGCCGAGCACGTGCCGGTGTTCGCCTGCTCGATGGGCGACAACGCCATCCACTACCTCGGCCACGTCAGGATGATGGGCGCGGTCCAGCCGTTCATCTCGGGCGCCATCTCCAAGACGGTCAACATGCCCGAGGACGTCACGCGTCGAAGACGTCGAGCAGCTCCACATCGACGCCTGGCAGCTCGGCGTCAAGGCCGTCGCCATCTACCGCGACAACTGCAAGGTGGCCCAGCCGCTGGCCATGGCCAAGAAGGACGGCCCGTGCCGAGGCCGACGAGGACGCCGCCGCGGCCGCTGGCCGCAGGCCGAGATCGTCGAGCGCATCGTCGAGAAGATCGTCAACGAGCCGGTCCGCCAGAAGCTGCCCCGCACCCGCACGTCGCGCACCTTCGAGTTCCGGGTGGCCGACTGCAAGGGCTTCGTCACCGTCGGCGAGTACGACGACGGCCGGCCGGGCGAGATCTTCGTCCGGGTGTCCAAGCAGGGCTCGACCCTGGCCGGCATCATGGACGCCTTCGCCATCTCGGTCAGCCACGGCCTGCAGTACGGCGTGCCGCTGCGCAGCTTCGTCGAGGCCTTCACCGGCATGCGCTTCGAGCCGGCCGGCATGACCGACGATCCCGACATCCGCATCGCCAACTCGCTGATGGACTACATCTTCCGCCGGCTGGCGGTGAGTACCTGTCGCTCGAGGAGCGGGCCGAGCTCGGCATCCTCACCACCGTCCGAGCGCACCCAGCCGACGCTGCCGGGCGTCGAGGAGACGGTCGATCGAGACCCGCCAGGGCCGACATGCCGTCCGATCCGCCGTCGATCGAGTCGGCCTCGCAGCTGGTCGCCCAGCTCGACACCCCGGCCACCGTCGCGGCTGTCGCCACCCGGCCGGCGCCGGCGGTGACCCCGATCACCCACAGCGACGCCCCGATCTGCATGCAGTGCGGCGTCCAGATGCAGCGGGCCGGCTAGCTGCCACGCCTGCCCCAGCTGCGGCACCACCAGCGGCTGCAGCTGACGGGAAGTCGCGTCGGATGACACGCGGATCTTGCGGCACACGGCGCAGATGGGTTCGTGGGGTGGCCCGGGGCGAATCTTCTCGCCGGCACGTTCGAGGGTAGATTCGGCCGTGGGACCGGCCGGGACCGGCCGGTCCGCCACCACGAAGAGGGGCAGGCATGGCGCGCATCAGCGGTTCGTCTCGTCGGTGGACGGCGCTGGCGGTCGCCATGGTCGTGGCGATCGGCCTGGTCGGCGCGGGCTGCGGGTCCGATCCCTACGACGCGGGTCGAGCCACCACCGTCAAGGTCTACGAGCGCGACTTCGCCATCGGGCTCTCCACCCCGACGGCGACGGCCGGCACGGTCACCCTCACGATCCAGAACGCCGGGCCGTCGGCCCATGAGCTGGTGATCTTCCGGACCGACCTGCCCGCCGGCGACCTGCCCCTGGGTGACGACGGCAACATCGACGAGGACGACCCCGCGCTCGAGAACGTCTTCGACACCGGGGACCAGAACCTGTCGGCCGGGGAGACCCGGACGGTCACGGCCGAACTCGAGCCCGGCCGGTATGTGGTGGTCTGCAACCTTCCCGGTCACTACGCGATGGGCATGCGGGCGCCGCTCGTGGTGCTGGACGGCTCGCTCACCGCTGTCCCCACGACTTCCACTGTGCCGGCCTCGACCTGAGGAGCGATGACACGGGCGTGAGCTCCCGCTGACGTTCCTCGCGATCTCAGAGCTGACCGACCCGAGAGACGCAGCCCTCCCGAACTGGTGGTGGTTCCGCGTCTCGGATCAGCTGTTTCGAATCGACCCGGGTCGAATCAACCAGATGGGGTGATGCGACCATCTCGGACCCATGGGACGGTCGTCGCAGAGCAGGTCGCCTCGGAGCGACCACCCTCGACGAAATGGACGAGACAATGACCGATGCAGCCCTCGACGAGCTCGGACCCGTCGACTACGTGATCGTGGAGTTCCCTGATGGCGCCGCCAACTTCACCGGGGAGATGATCGAGGAGCTGCTGAAGCTGGTCGACTCGGGCACCATCCGGCTGATCGACATGCTGATCCTGATCAAGGACGCCGACGGTTCGGTGGAGGCGATGGAGCTCTCCGATCTCGACGACCTCGGGGACCTGCAAGCGCTCGAGGCGGACCTGGCCGAGTTGCTGGCAGAGGAGGACGTCGAGCACCTCGCGGCCGCGATGGACCCCGGCAGCACCGCCGGCGTACTCATCTACGAAAACCTCTGGGCTGCTCCGTTCGCCTCGGCCGCCCGCCGCTCGGGCGGTCAGCTGATCGCCAACGGACGGATACCCATCCAGGCCATCATCGCGGCCATCGAAGCAGACGAGGCCGACGAGGCCGCTGACACGGAAGCAGGCTGACATGCCACTACGACCAGGACGCATCGGACGAGTGGGCGTGGTCGGCGCTCCCGTCGCCAAGGCCGCGGTGGTCACCCGCGCCGTGACTCCGGGGCCGAGCCCGGTGGCCAAGGCCGCCGTCGTCGGCGCCGCGGTCACCCCCGGCCGAGGCGTGCGCCGCCGCCGGATCTAGTTCCGGCCATGGCACGAGCTCCAGCCTGTTCTGCGTCGGCTAGCCGGTGACGACGGTGGTGAGGGGGGTGCGGGCCTGGAGGTCGATGGTCCCGGCCGCGGTGGCCGTGAGGTTCGGGGCCTCGAAGTACCGGAACCGATGGGTGACGAAGGTGGCCGGGGTCGAGGTCAGGGTGGGGTCGGTCACCGGGACGTTGTTGACCGGCGAGGTGACGTTCTGCCCGTTCTGGCCCCACGCGGCCGCGTCACCGGTGCACTGGGCCGGCGACGCCGGGTTCCGGTCCTGGTAGACCGTCGTGACGTTGAGCCCGGTGATGTCGGTCTCGAGCTGCGCACGGTCACGACCGAACCCTGCGGCCCCGGTCACCATCTGCCAGGCCACCGGCGACGGCGCGCGCCGGTCGTGTAGGCGATCGGGGTGACGGTGTCGGCGGTGCCGTCGATCGGGACGCCCGAGTTGGCCGGGTCGGAGTAGGTCAGGCCGGTCGTCCCGGTCGATGTAGTCGTCGGCGCTGCCGTAGCCGGGGAGGCCGGCGTGACCGCGGAGCTCGGTGACCGTGTCCTGGCGGTTCGGGTAGAAGAAGTCGGTGTTGACCGTCCACTTGTAGCTGTTGGCCCCGAGGTAGGAGCGGATCGCCCGCACGGGCCCGGAGATGTTCACGACGAACGCGCCCTCACCCGGGTTGTTGGCCCCGCCGTCGAAGGTGTCCTCGGAGCGGCCGCAGCCGACGCGGTCGACGTAGTAGTGGGTGCGGTCGAGGAGGTCGACGCCGGTCGCGCCGCCCTTGTGACACGCTGAGGCCGTTGTTGAGCCAGCGGTCGCCGAGCTCGCTGGTGTAGCACGGGGTCGTCACCGTGGAGTGCTCCGGGTTGAAGCCCCAGGTGTTGTTCGGGGCGAGCGAACCGGTGCCCATCTTGTACGTCGCCGGTGTAGCTGCCCGAGTCGAGGCTGAAGGTGTACTGCACGCCGGTGGTGCCGGCCGAGCCGCCGGTGAGCGTGCTGCTGCGGAACAGGTAGACGAAGCCGAAGTTCGAGGTGACCAGCGGGTCGGTGGCCTTGACCTCCTCGCGGGTGGTGGTGTCGACGCCCGCGGGGTCGGCGACCGACCCGCCGGCCTGCTTGCCGGCGTCGTTGGCGAGGAAGAGAGCTCGTCGTTGGCATCGAACGCCGGGTTCGAGTCGACCGGCGTGTAGGTGGGCGATCGACGAGTAGCCCGCGGTGAGCGACGCGGGCGGCGTGTAGACGAGCATCTTGTACGGCGTGGTCGTGCCCGACAGCGTCGGGTAGCTCGGCCGGGAGGTGGTAGATCTGGCCGGGGTTCACGAGGTCGCGCTCGTCGACCTGCACCGGGATCTGGTGCCACACCTTGCCGTCCCACGAGAAGCCCACGACGTGCTGCGGGTCGCCGCCCGACGAGCTTGGGCAGGGCCAGCCGGTCAGCACGACCGGGTCCGACGGGCGCGACAGCGACGCCCCGTAGCGGGTGCATCCGGCCAGCCCCAGCAGCACCGGTACGACCAGCAGCGCTCCGACGAGACCGAACTTCCGATTGCGACGCATGGTTCCCCCTGGATGTAGATCCGGCGAACGGTACTTTCACCGGGCGTCCGGTGCCCGTCACGCCCGGTGGCTCGGGGGATCGGACCTCAGCCGAGGGGCTTGCGGCCCCACGCCGACACCAGCACGGGGGACGCCACGTCCAGCCGGCCCGTGGCCAACGCCTCGAGGTGACGGTCGATCTCGGCAGCGCTCGCGAGACCCCGGCGCACGTAGTCGTCGCGGACCTGGCGGACGTTGGCCTGCTCCATCGCCACCGCGGCGGGGAGGGCCATCGACAGGTAGGCATCGGCGGCCACGTCCTCGAGCCCCGCGTCGCGGAGCATCCGGGGCAGCCGTCGGCCCAGCATCATGTCGGCGCCCCGTGCGGAGAGCAGCACGCGCAACCCGGCGCGCACGTCGTTGGCCAGGTGCTGCTCGGGGCCGACCTCGTCGGGGCAGGCGTTCGGCTGCATGGTCGAGTCGAAGTCCTCGACCAGGACCCAGCCCCCCGGCCGAAGCGCGGCGATCATGCGGTCGAGCGCCTGCTCGCGGTCGGGCAGGTGGATCAGGACGAGCCGTTCGTGGACGAGGTCGAATCCGCCCGACGGGGGCTCGTCGTGCGCGACGTCGTGCTCGAGGACCTCGACACCGGTCTCGGCCGCCCGCTCCGCCCACCGGATGTCGATGTCGGTGGCCAGCACCCGACCGGCCGGCCCGACCCGATCGGCCAGCCAGGTGGGGATCGACGGACCACCGACCCCGACCTCCCAGCAGCGCCAACCCTCGGTGACCCCAAGGCGCTCCATGTGGCGGAACGTGCCCGGGTTGAACAGCACCGAGAGGCTGTCGAACCGTTGCTCGGCTTCAGGGGCGCGGTTGTCCAGCAGGTAGTCGTTCGAGGCCACGGGCCGATGGGACGTATCCACCGGAGGCATCTTCCTCCTCGCCCGACCTGCCGGCAACCAGATCGCCTGGGTCCGGAGTGCACGCTCGGCCTCCGAGGCGCCGACGGGCAGTGGGCGGTCTCGCCGACACTCGTTCGCCGCTGACCGGCCGTCCGAGTGCTACCCGAACAGCAGCGAGTAGTCGGCGCCGTTGCGCAGGTGGTGGCCGCCGTCGATGGGCAGGTTGACCCCGGTGATCCACGACGACTCGGACCCGGCGAGGAAGCGCACGGCCTCGGCGATGTCGTCGACGGTGCCGACCCGGGCGAGCGGCATGCCCGCGATGTAGTTGTCGAGCAGCGGGCCGCCGGCGGTGATGAACGACATCAGCTCGTCGTCGACGATGCCGGGCTGCACGCTGTTGACCCGGATGCCGTCGACGCCCAGCTCGTCGGCCGCGCTGCGGGCGAACATGTCGATGCCGGCCTTGGCCGCGCCGTAGGCCCAGAGCCAACGGTGGGGGAAGGCGCCGGCCCCCGACGACATGCCGATGATCGAGCCGCCGCCGGCTGGCCCGCATCGCGGGCACGGCCTGCTTGACGCACAGCATCGTGCCGACCAGGTTGAGGTCGACGGTGGCCCGCACGGCGTCGGCGTCGGCCTCGGCGATGGTGCCCATGTGCAGCGATCCACCGGCGTTGGCGAACAGGATGTCGAGGCCGCCGGTGGGCTCGGCGGCGAAGGCCACCGCCGCGGTCGACCTGCTCCTCGACGGTGACGTCGGCGACGATGTGGCGGATCGAGCCGCCTTCGCCGACCTGCGGCGATCGATCTCGGCGACGGCCGCGACGAGCTTGTCCTCGGTGCGGCCGCAGATCGTGACGTGGGCGCCGTCGGCCGCGAAGCGCGTGGCGGTGCCCAGCCCGATGCCGCTGCCACCACCGGTGACGAGGGCTGACTTTCCTGTGATCGTCGACATGGCGGGCATGCTCGCAGATCGGAGCGCGTTCGGGCGATCTGCAGCTGACGGGCCGTCAGATCCGACCTCAGATCCCGGGCACGGGGAACACGTCCATCCCGTCACCGGTGGCACCGGTCCGGGCCAGCGTCGAGTAGTTGCGGGTGGCGAACCGCCAGGCCCCGTCGACCTTTCGATAGGTGTCCCTGTAGAGCCCGTAGGCGGTGGTCCACCGATGGCCTTCGCGCTCCTGGCGCAGCTCACGGATGTACAGCCGTCCGGTGGCGTTGGTGCCGTCACCGACCAGGTCGATCACCGAGTTCTGGATGGTGAACACGAAGAACTCGAAGCGCTCGATGCTGGCCGCGATCATCGAGCCGATCGCCTCGGGCCCGACGACCTCGACCTCGCGGTCTCGCAGGTCAGCCGGATCGGGCAGTCGGGCAGCATCATGACGGTCAGCTCGTCCCAGGCCTGCCGGGTGACGGCATCGCCGTAGCCGGCCTGCAGGCGGGCGATCGCCACGTGGTCGACGGCGTCGGCGGAGCTCGAGGGTGCGCATCGGGCAGCATCGCACGGGGCGGCGGCGAGCGAACCGCCCGGCTCAGGCGGTGGCGACGACCTTGAACGACTCGGCCAGACGACCCTCGGGCATGCCGCCGGCCTCGGCACCGGCCTGCAACCAGCCCCGCAGCATCTCCTCGAGATCGTCGCGGTGGCCGGTCTGGCTCTCGTGGGCCCGCAGCGCGTCGAGCTTCTCGTCGAAGGTGTCGGTGACGTCGATGCGCAGGTCGGGCTCCGGGTGGGCCATCATCCAGACCTCGGTCACGGTGTGGGGCTCGAGCCCGTCGACCAGCTGCTCGGGGAACGACCGGGGGTTGCGCGAGTCGGGGTAGACGGCGCGCAGCGTGGCCTCGCCGGCGGCCAGGTGATCGGGGTGCGAGGCGAAGATCCGGGCCAGCATCCGCTCGGGCGACTGGCAGATCACGACTTCGGGTCGGCTGCGGCGGATGGCCTCGGTGATGGCGCCGCGCAGGGCGATCGTGGGCTCGAGCTGCGCCGTCGGGGAAGCCGAGGAAGGTGAGGTCGGTGACGCCGAGCCGGCTCGCTGCCTCGGTCTGTTCCTTCTCGCGCAGGGCCCGCAGCTCGTCCGCGTCGATGGGCAGGTGGTCGCTGCCGGCCTCGCCCGAGGTGGCCAGGCAGTACGACACGGTCGTCCCGGCCGCGGTCAGCGCCGCGACCGTGCCGCCGGCGCCGAAGTCGACGTCGTCGGGGTGGGCGCAGACCACGAGAACGGATGCGGGGGCGGGCCGGAGGCCCTGGTCGGTGAGGAGCTCGTTCATGGTGGTCAGGAGCCTACGGACTGTCCGAGCCCATCACTGCTGGGTCATCAGACGGGTCATCTCGGCGGCGGGGTCGACGATGAGCTCGCCGGTGACGTCGAGCACGACCTTGTGGAGGGTGCCGGTGAAGGTGAACGGCGCCAGGTAGGCAGACGGGTCGACGGTGTCGAAGGCCGCGTACCCGCAGCTCATGCCCGACCGATGGCGAACAGGTTGGGCACCGAGTAGGGCAGCTCGCCGAACCCGACGACCTCGTCGTCGACGAACAGGCGCACCTCGGCCGGCGTGCCCTTGCCCGACGCGAAGTCGGCCGGCCCGGTCGGAGCGAACTCCATGCGCAGCTGCGCGTCGCCGGTGGGGACCGGCTCGGTGGCCGACACCGTGAAGCGCTCGAGGCTCGAGGTAGTTGTGCACGTAGTGCAGGCGGCCGTCGGCCACGTAGAACGCGTAGCCGCCGTGGCGGTTGCCGTGGGTGAGCAGCACGCCCTCGGCCCCGTCGTCGGGCGACGGTGACGTGGGCGGTGATGCTGTGGGGGCGGTTGTTGACCCGGGGCGACGCCGCGAACGGTACCGGCGAGCCGCCGGGGAAGAGCTCGTACACCTTGCGGGCGCCGCCGACCCGGGGTCGGCGGGCGAAGAGCCGGGTCGATGCCGCTCGCCGGCGATGGGCAGCGCGCCGTAGCGCTCGGCCTCGCTCCACCACAGCTCGCGCAGCTCGGCCAGCTTGTCGGGGTGGTCGGCGGCCACGTCGTGGCACTCGGCCGGGTCGGCGTCGAGGTGGTAGAGCTCCCAGTCGTCGGCGTCGAGTCTGGTCGAGGATGGCCTCGGTCACGAACGTGCCGAACGGGTGACCCCGCTCGGCGCCCTCGGCCAGGCTCGGGCCCGGGGTAGGGGCACACCGCCTTCCAGCCCTCGTGGTACGATCGACCGGTGGCCGAACATCTCGAAGTACTGCGTGGTGTGGCGGCTCGGGGCGTCGGCGTCGGCGAACGTGTAGGCCAGGCTCGTGCCGTGCAGCTCGGACTGCTCGACGCCACGGATGGTGGCGGGTGCGTCGATGCCGATGACCTCGAGCAGCGTCGGCATCGACGTCGATGGCGTGGGCGTACTGCGTGCGCACCTCGCCCCGGGCGGCGATGCCGGCCGGCCACGACACGATGCACGGGTCGGTCACGCCGCCGCGGTAGGTCTCGCGCTTCCAGCGACGGAACGGCGTGTCGCCGGCCCAGGTCCAGCCCCAGGAGTAGTGGTTGAAGGTGTCCTCGCCGCCCCACTCGTCGATAGACTCGAGGTTGTCCTCGAGCGTCTCGGGCGCCAGGTTGAAGAACAGGCCCTCGTTGCGGGTGCCGTGCTCGCCGCCCTCGGCGCTGGCCCCGTTGTCGGACACGGCGATGACGATGGTGTTGTCGAGCTCGCCGAGCGTCGTCGATGAAGTCGAGCACGCGACCGATGTGGTGGTCGGTCTGGCTGAGGAAGCCGGCGTACACCTCCATCTGGCGGGTGTACATCCGCCTGGCGTCGTCGCTCAGCTCGTCCCACGGCCTCGACGTCGGGGTCGCGCTCGGAGAGCTCGGTGCCCGGCGGGCAGCGAGCCCGATCGCCAGCTGGCGTTCGAACACGATGCGGCGGTACTCGTCCCACCCCATGTCGAACGCGCCGGCGTAGCGTTCGATCCACTCGGGCTCGACCTGGTGGGGCGCGTGACCGGCGCCGGTGGCGAACCAGAGGAAGAACGGCTTGTCGGGCGCGTTGGCGTGGGCGTCCTTGATGAAGTCGATGGCGTGGTCGGCCAGGTCGGCGTTGAGGTGGTAGCCCTCCTGCGGCGTGGCCGGCTGGCGCACCGAGTGGTTGTCGTGGGTGAGGTCGGGGTGCCACTGGTCGGTGTCGCCGCCCAGGAACCCGTAGTAGCGCTCGAAGCCCCGACCGAGCGGCCACCGGTGGTACGGGCCGGCCGGGGTGGTCTCGGCCGGCGGGGTGAGGTGCCACTTGCCGACCGCGAAGGTGTTGTAGCCGTGCCGCCACCAGCGTCTCGGAGAGGAAGCCGTGCTCGAAGCCCATGGTGCCGTTGTGGGCCGGGAAGCCGAGCGACATCTCGGTGATGGCCGACAGGCCGAGCGTGTGGTGGTTGCGGCCGGTCAGCAGGCAGCCCCGGGTCGGGGAGCACGAGCGCGGTGGTGTGGAAGTTGCTGAACCGCAGGCCCCGCTCGGCCAGCCGGTCGAGGTTCGGTGTCTCGCACAGGCCGCCGAAGGGCGACAGCTGCCCGTAGCCGACGTCGTCGAGCACGATCACCACCACGTTCGGCGCACCGTCAGGCGCCTCGGGGCGGGCCGGCCAGGCCGGCGTCGACGTCTCGACCGTGCGCCCGATCGCCCCGGGGAACGGCTGGTCGGGTGGGTACTGGATGAGCTCGTCGGCCATTGGTGGGTCCCCTCGTCGTCGCCCCGGTCGTTGCGCCGGTCACCGTAGGGGATCGGGATCGCAGCCGTGATCCGCGGCCTCGTCAGAGGTGGGTGCGGAGGGCGTCGTCGACGAAGGCGGCGACGTCGCCGTTGAAGCTGTGGGTGATGTGGCCGCCGGCGAACCAGAGCACCTGGGGATCGCCCCAGTGTCGGGCCAGCTCCGCGGCCTGCTCGACCGGGTGAGCCAGGCGGTCGACGAGGCCGGCGTAGATGTAGCAGCGCTCCGCGGGCACAGCCGGGGGGAGCGCCAGCGGTGACACGACCCGCAGCAGCTCGTCGCCCTGGTCCATGAGCGCGATGAACCGCGGGTCACGGCGCAGGGTGGAGGGCGCGGCCCGTCGGAACAGCGACGGCAGGTCGACCGCGGGACAGCCGGCCACCGCCACGTCGAGCGAGGGCTCCAACGCGGCCACCAGCGCGGTCACGTAGCCGCCGAGCGAGAATCCCGTGATGCCGACGCGGGTGGCGCCCTGCGTGCGGACCCAGGCGATCAGGCGGCGGACGTCCCATGCGGACTGGGTCAGGCCGTGGACGTCGTCGACGAGGTCGAGGCCGGGGAACCCCGAGGCGGACGGCACGGTGGCCCCGGTTCGGTCAGGCCGACGGGGTCCGTGCATGGGCAGCACGGGCATGGCCACGTTGAGGCCGAGGTCCCGATGCAGGTGCTCGGCCCGCAGGATCCGGGTGTCGATCAGTGGGCGACCGCCCATCTCGGCACCGTGCACGCAGACGACCCACGGTCGGGCCCCGTCGTCGTGGCGCAGCACGAGGGCGCGGGCTCGTCGGTTGCTGATCTGATCGATCCAGCGATCCCGGCCCGTCTCGCCGGGATGGGGCTGCCAGGCGCTGTCGAAGCGGACGGTCTCGAACCGCGTGCGCCCGACCCGCTTGCGGCCGAGCGCGACCTCTTCGGGAGCGGACGGCTCGTCATGGTACGAGCGGGGGTCGGCCAGCCATCCGGCGTCCGCGAACTCGATGATGGCCTCGGCAGCCTCTCGCCCGACGCGGTCGATCTCCTCGGGCGGGACCGGGCGATTCACCGCGCGGAAGCCGCCGACGACCAGTTCGTCGAGCGCGACGTGCGCTCCCATCGCCGGCGACCGCGACGGCTCGGGCACGCCCCCGGCACCGAAACGGGGTGACCGTCGTCGAGCTGCCATGGGCGTGGAGAAGACCAGCGACCGGTGCACGGCCCGGCCGGCCACCCCGGCCCACGTCCGCGTCGACTCGACGGGAACCACGCTCACGACGTGCGGGCCCTGGCCGCGGCGAGCAGCTCGGCCAGCGCGAGAGGGATGCCCTCGGGCAACGACCAGGGGTCGTCGACCAGCTCGCGGCACACCATGAAGCCGAAGTCGATGCTGCCGTCGTAGCTGAACACCGTGATGTTGATGCCGGTTCCGTAGAGCAGCGGGCCCATCGTGTAGAGCGACTCGACCCTCGCGCCGGCCGTGTAGATCGGGAACGGCGGGCCGGGCACGTTCGAGATGATCAGGTTCATGATCGGCGGGGTCAGGCTGCTGAGCCCGGCCGACGTGTACATGCGGGCCGCCAGCGAGATCAGCCCGGGCGAGGCCAGCTCGGTGAGCCCCATGATCTTGTCGGCGGCGAGGGCCTGCTGCATCTCCTTGGCGCTCTGGGTGCTCTCGTGGATGGCGCCGAGGCGGGCGACCGGGTCGTCGATGTCGGTCGCGAGCGAGGCGAACATGGCTCCGACCTTGGTGCCGACCTCGCCGGCGTCGGCCTCGGTGCGCAGCGAGATCGGCACCTGCGCGATGAGCGGTGTGGTGGGCAGCTCGTCGTGCTTCTCGAGGTAGCGCCGCAGCGTGCCCGCGCACAGCGCCAGCACCACGTCGTTCAGCTTCACGCCGAACGCGTCCTTGATCTCGCGGACCTCGTCGAGCGAGACGCTGGTGTAGGCGAAGCGCCGGTGCGGGGTCAGCTCCGCGTTGAACGGGGTACGGGGTGCCTGGAACGGGATCGACGGGGGCTTGGCCCGCCGCTGGAACCCGATGAAGCTGAGGCCCTGGCGCACCGTCTGGTCGGTGAAGCGGGCGAAGCGGTACGGCGAGGTCAGCATGCGGCCCATGCCCCGGGCCACCAGTTCGGCCGACGACGGCACCGAGTCGAGCACCCGTGGTGGCGGGTCCTCATCGGGGTCGTCGGGGTCGGGCTCGAGGTCGAAGAGCACGGTGGCCAGCTCGCTGCCGGACACACCGTCGATGATCGAGTGGTGGACCTTGGCGAGGATCGCCACCTTGCCGTCGGCCAAGCCGTCGATCACCCACATCTCCCACAGCGGGATGTTGCGGTTCAGCTTGTAGCCGACGAGGTCGCCGATGAGGTTGCCGAGCTGTTCGGGGCCACCCGGTGGTGGCACACCGATGTGGCGGACGTGGTAGCCGATGTCGAAGTTGGGGTCCTCGGCCCAGAGGGGTCGGTCGAGTCCGAGCGGCACCTCGACGAGCTTCCACCGGAACTGGGGGACGAGGTGGAGCCGACTGGCGATCCGCTGCTCGAACCGGTCGGCGCTGAAACCTCCCGGCGTCTCCGAGGGATCGGTGAGCAGCACTGCCGACACGTGCATGTGCCACGCAGGCGTCTCGCCGTAGAGGAAGGCTGCGTCGACCCCGCTCATCCGCTTCATGCCGGCTCCAGACGGCCTCCCGGTTGATGCCCGATGCCCGGCCCTGTGGCCGATGGGAGGCGCCGGGTCAGTATGTCGCACCTCGTCCGGTCGATGACGGAGCGACGGGGCCGTCTTCGAACAGAAGTCGGAAGGGTCGAGCCGGTCAGGTCGGGCGGCCCGGTGGTCAGGCCGGGCGGTGCCACATGGTCCAACGGGCGACGGCAGAGAAGCCCATGCGCTCGTACACGGGGCGTCCGAGGTCGCTGGCCAGCAGCACGGAGGGCAGCTCCGGGTCGACCAGGGTGGCGGCCCAGGTGACGGCCTCGCCGTAGCCGCAGCCGCGGGCCTGCTGGCTGGTGGCCACCATCTCCACGAGGTTGACGCCGGCGGCCACGTGCCCCGCCGCCGTCGCGACAGGTCGCCCGGCCACGAAGCCGGTGAAGAAGTGGGTGGGACCGTCGAGCACCCGGCCGTCGAGCACGCGGCCCCACTCGTAGGGCTGGAGGGTGGGGTCGGGGAACGCGTCGACGAGGGTGCGCTCGAACACCTCGAGCCCGGGCTCGTCGCCGACCTCGTGGATCGTCAGCTGGGCCGGGACGCGGGCGGCCGGACCCGGCAGCACGGTCCGCACCATGAGCGGTGGATGGCCGACCAGGACCCACCCACGCTCCGAGAGGTCGGGCACCGGGAACGGGCTCGACAGCGTGAGCGGCCGACCGGTCGGCACCACGGCCGCGGCCCGCGCCAGCACGTCCTCCCAGTCGTCGGGCTCCACGAGCGGATGGACGACGTTGCTGAAGAACCCGCGGTCGCTCTGCCGAGCCACGACGAGGTCGGGGGAGTCGAGGTGGGGCCGGTCGCAGGCCCGCGCGGCGTGCAGCACCCGCTCCGCCGACGCGAGCAGCGCCTGCTCGGTCAACGTGCCGGCCTGGGTGGCGGCGGTCGGCGGGCGGGTGGTGCGCGGGGACGGGAGGGTGTCGGTCGTCATGCCCCAGGGGCGCCAGATCGCGTCTGGCACCGCCAGACGACGGTCTGCTCGGGCCGGTACGAGCAGTAGGTGCCGGTGCGCACGGCGACGGTCAGGTGACGTCCGAGCGGTGGCTGCACGGTGTCGAGCCGGCGGATGGCATCCCGGATGCGGGCCGACACCGCCTTGCGCAGCCGCTCGATCGGCTCGGCTCCTGCCGGTCGCGACCGGCCGCCGATCCCCATCGATCCGGACAGCTGCTCGACCAGCGCGTCGTACTCCAACCGGCTGCGCTCGGCCCGGCCCAGGTCGTGGTCGGCGTCGGCGTCGTCGATCTCCTCGGCCAGCTCGGCCAGGCGATCCCGGTAGGCCCGGATGGCCCGCCGGTCGAGCGCGTCGCCGCCGGACCCGCCGAGTGCCTCGGGCTGCACGCCCTCGAGCTCCGACACGTGGACCTCGCGACCCGGCGCCGCCAACAGCACCGCCAGGTCGGACATGCCCTTGGTGTGCTTCACGATGGTCGTCGACCCGGCAAAGGTGACGTGCCAGACATCGCCGTCGCGCCGCAGCACGTGCTGCAGCCCGACCGGAGGTGGGCTCGGTGCCGCCGAAGGGGCCGTGGACGGGTCGGATCGCGCGAAGTGGGAGAGGTCGAGGCCGGTGTAGATCGCGTCGGCCTGGGCATGGCAGGTCTCGGCTTCGACGGCGTCACCGGGTGCGTCCCGCTTCTCGAGGCAGTCGCCCAGCGTGCGCAGCGCGTCGGCGACGAGTGATCCGCCGATCCGGCGGTTGACCTCGAGGGCCCGCCGAGCATGGGTGAGGGCTTCGTCGTGTCGGCCGAGCGCCGAGCAGCCCCGGGCCGCGAACCGGGCGCTGCAGCCGTAGAGGCCAGCCCCGATCCCCTCGAACGAGACGAGGTCGGCGTGGGGCAGCAGCGCCTCGAGCGCGGCCGGGAGGATCGGGTGGCCGAGCAGGGCGGCGGCGTCGACCATCGTGGTGATGCAGGCGAGCCACTCGGCGTCGAACGCCAGGGCATCGAGGCCCTCGGCCATGGCCCGATCGAGGAACGCCGAGCCCTCGGTCGGCCGTCCGGCCATGGCGTAGACCCGGGCGAAGGCGCCGACCGACGAGATGTAGCGGGCGATCTCGGGGGCCACCTCGGTCAGCGCCCCTGCCGCGTCGACTGCGCCGTCGTAGTCGCCCCGCTGCCACATGAGCCCGAGTTGCAGGACCACCGCGAGCATCGGGGCGTTCGTGCTGCCCGCGGCCCGCCCGGTCTGGTCCGCTTCGGCGATGCCCTGCTCGCACCCCTCGAGGTCACCCTGGATCAGCATCCGTTGGGCCCGCCACAACGGCACGTACCAGGAGTAGAGCGGGTTGCCGAGCGCGTCGGCCCGACGCTCGAACCCGGCCGCCTCACGGTCGGCCCCGGCCATGTCGCCCGACTCGAGGCACGCCACGAACCGCAACCGTCGCCCGAGCAGCTCGAGCGGCGCGTCGCCGGCCCGCTCGCCGATGGCGATGATCTCCGACGACTCGGCCAGCCGGTCGAGCACGTGGTCGGGCGACGAGATGGCGTCGCAGTGCGCCGCCAGCGCGTGGCCCAGCGCCATCGGGTCGTCGGCTGCACGGGCCAGGTTGACCGCGACCTCGGCGAGGTCGAGCCGTCGCTCGTGGGAGGCCGTGAGCGACAGGGCGACGGAGAGGCGGCCCATGACCGTCGCCCGCAAGGCGTCCGCCTCGACTCCGGTGCCGTCGAGGGCCTCGGCCGCCTCCTCGAGCAGGTCGATCTGGCGCTGGTCGAACAGCCTCACCTCGAAGCCCGAGAGATCCACGCTGTAGCCGAGGGCGGCGCGGGCGAGGAGCGTGGCCGAACCGCTCCGCCGGGCCAGACCGGAGACCTCGTCGAACGCCCGGCCGGCCCCGGCCGCGTCCCCGGCGAGCAGTCGGGAGCGGCCCAGCCCGAGCAGCGCGTCGGCTCGCACCCCGTCGCCCGACTCGTCGCCCGGTGCGAGGCCCTGGAGGGCCCGCTCGTAGTGGGCGACCGCCTCCTCCCAGGCCATCGCCGCGATGGCACGGTCGCCGGCCCGCACGGACCAGGTCGCCGCCTCCGGGGATCGGCCACCGGAGGCTGCGAAGAGGTGGTTGGCGATGACGGATGGCTCGGCGTCGCCCTCGATCAGGATCGTGGCGGCCGCTCCGTGGAGGCGGGCCACGTCGACCTCGTCGGCCAGACCGACCGCGGCCTGGCCGAACAGGTCGTGCACGAACGCCCAGGCCTGTACCCCGGCGACCCGTTCGATGATCCGCACCGTCGCCGCCCGGTCGAGCGCGCCGATCACCACGTCGGGTGGCTCGTCCAGGAGGGCACCGAGGTCCGCGGGGTGGAACGGGCTCCCCAGCACCGCCGCGGCGAGGAGCACCTCCCGGTCGGCGGGGGAGAGGGCGGCGAGGCGCTCGCCCAGGAGGTCGCGCGCACCCTCCGGCACGTGATCCCGCTCGAGCGCCGTCGGGTCGGAGGCCAGCAGCCGGCCGAGCTGCACCACGAGGAACGGGTTGCCACCGGTGCGTTGCAGCACGTCGCCGGCGACGTCGGCCGCGGGTTCGGCGCCGAGCGAGTCAACCAACACCTCGCGGGTGCGCTCGAGGTCGAGCGGGCGCAGCGCGAGCCGCTCGGTCGATCCGCCGACCCGGGTCAGCGGAGCTCCGGGGAGCACGTCGGTGTCGCGATAGGTGCCGACGACCAGCACGCCCATCCCGGGCAGCTGGCCGGCCACTGCGCCGAGCAGCTGCACCGTGCCCTCGTCCGCCCAGTGCAGGTCGTCGAGGACGAGCAGCAGCGGTCGTGCGGACGCCGCCTCGCCGAGCACCGACACGACCTGGGCGTAGGCCGAAGCCCGCGCCGAGGTGGCCGCCGCGGCATCAGTTGCCTCGCTGCCGAGCAACGCCTCGATGGCCGGCGCGCCGGCATCGCCCAGCCCAGCCAGGACGGCCAGCCATGGGGCATGGGCAACGGTCGCCCCGCCCGCCCAGCTCGCGGCCCAGCGCACCGCGACCCCGGATCTGCGGGCCTGGTCGGAGAGCTCCCGAGCGGTGGTGGTCTTGCCGATGCCGGGCTCTCCGGTCACGAGCACGAGTCGGCCGCTCCCGTCGACCGCTCCCCGCAGGGCGGCGGTCAGCGCGGCCGGAACCTGGCTGACCCGATGGTGCTGCGGCGCGCTCACCATGGGCAGACGGTAGTCCTCGTCTCGCGATGCCAGTCCTGATCTGGCGCCGTTCGGGCACACCACGAGCGGCTCCGGCCACGACCAGGAGGCAGCCATGTCCACCACCATCGACCATCCCACGACCGGCTCGACGACGGGCTCGACGACGGGGACGACCCCGACCGACGACGTCGAGGCCGCCATCGGCTCGTTCGCCGAGCGCTTCGTCATGAGCACGCTGGCCGCCACCGAGATGCTGACCGTCGAGCTCGGCATGCGGCTCGGGCTCTACGCGGCGCTGGCCGAGGCCCCCCGAACCCCACCGGAGCTGGCCCGGGTTGCGGGCATCGACGGACGCTACGCCCGCGAGTGGCTCGAGCAGCAGGCGACCGCCGGCCTGGTCGCGGTCGATGCCGATCCGGTTGCGGGCGATCCCGAGAGCCGCGTGTTCTCGTTGCCGGTCGCCCACGTCGCCTGCCTCCTCGACCCCGACGGCCTGGCCTTCGTGGCGCCGCTCGCCACCTTCTCGGTGGCCGGGCCCAGGTTGATCGACGAGCTGGTCGCGATCTACCGCACCGGCGACGGCATCAGCTTCGGGGGCTACGGCGAGGACGTACGCCGGGCCCAGGAGCTGCTGAACCGACCCCAGTTCGTGAACCTGCTGGTGGGGGAGTGGCTGGCAGCCATGCCCGACGTCGTTGCCCGCCTCGGGACCGCTGGGGCGCGTGTGGCTGACGTCGGATGCGGGTGCGGCTGGTCGTCGGTCGCCATCGCCCGCGGCTTCCCCGAGACCACGATCGACGGGTTCGACCTCGACGGGCCGTCCATCGCCGACGCCCGGGCCAACGCCCAGGCGGCCGGGGTCGCCGATCGGGTCACGTTCGAGGTCCGCAACTCGACCGACGCCGCCGCCGGCACCTATGACCTCGTCTGCTGCTTCGAGGCGCTGCACGACATGGCCCACCCGGTCGAGGCGCTGCGGTCCATGCGGTCGATGACCGCGCCCGGCGGCACCGTCTTCGTGGTCGACGAGAAGGCGGCCGACGCGTTCACCGCCGATGATCCCGATCCGATGCAGCGCCTGCTCTACGCCTTCAGCGTCGTCCACTGCCTGCCCGTGGGGCGCAGCGAGGAGGACTCGGCCGCCACCGGCACGGTCATGCGCACGGCGACGTTCGAGCGCTACGCGGCCGACGCCGGGTTCACCTCGGTGGAGGTGCTGCCGATCGACCACGACATGTTCCGCTTCTATCGCCTGCGCGCCTGACCTTGACGGAGGTGACCAGCTGGCTCGGCCCGCGGGTCGTCAGTCGCGGTCGTGGTGGCAGACCGCTTCGAGCAGGAAGCCGAACGGGTCGAGCCAGAACGTGGCGAAGTACGGCGGCGGGTACTGCGGGAAGGCCTGCGGCTCGTGCACGACGGTCGAGCCGAGCTCGACGGCCAGCCGGTGCACCTCGTGGACTGCCGACCTCGTCGGAACCATGAACGCCAGGTGCTGCAGCCCCGTGCGGTGGCGCGAGTAGTCCGATGCCTCGGTGGATCCGTAGACGAACAGGTAGGTGCCGCGCCTGCCACCGGCCGGCCGATAGGCGAACTCGTCGACCGCGCTCAGGAACGCCTCGAACCCCAGCAGCGGCATGAGCTGGTCGTAGTACTGCTTCGCCTGCACGAGGTCAGGGACGTTGATGCCGAGGTGTCCGAGCACCGCTGCAGCTTGCCAGAGGGAGGCGACCCCGGCTCGGCGCATGACGTCGCGGTCGATCGATACGATCCGGCGATGCCCATCTGCCAGCCGAGCCCCCACTGACGTGATCCCCATGATCTCCGCATGACGACGCGGGTCGGGTTCCTGCGGGCCGTGAACGTTGGTCGCCGCACCGTGCCGATGAAGCGCCTGGCCGAGATCGTCGAGGGGCTCGGGTTCACCGACGTGTGGACCTACATCAACAGCGGCAACGTGATCTTCGAGGGGGCTGGCGCACGCACGAAGCTCGAGTCGTCGATCGGTGACGCGCTCCAGGCCGCGTTCGGGTTCGAGGTCACCACGTTCGTGCGCGGTGCGGCCGAGCTGCGCAGGGTGCTGAAGGTCGATCCGTTCACCCTCGACGACGGTGACACCTACTTCGTCACGTTCCTCGCGGCTCCGCCATCGAGGGAGGTGGCGGTCGAGCTCGAAGCGGCGTCCAACGACTTCGACACGCTGCAGGTGCACGGACGCGACGTCCACTGGCGCATGCGGGGCAGATCGACCGACACGACCCTCGACAAGAAGACCTGGAACCTGGTCGGCGTGAACGCCAGCACCAGCCGCAACATCACCATGCTCCGCAAGCTCGTGGCCAAGATCGACGCCTGACGCTGGCGGTCGGGGCGGCCATCACGGATGGCGCGCCAAACGAGAACAGGTTCTACGCTGATGACAGTTCAGCCAAGGGAGCGTGACGTGAGCGAGTTCGACGATCTCGGCCATCCAGTGTTCGACGGGGACAACCACTACTACGAGGCGCTCGACGCCTTCACCCGCCACCTCGACCCGGCCCTCGGCCAGCGGTGCGTGCAGTGGTGCGAGATCAACGGCCGCAAGTACCACGTGCTCGGCGGTCACGTCAGCCACGCCGTCAGCAACCCGACCTTCAGCCCGATCGCCAAGCCCGGTGCCATGTACGACTACTTCCGGGGCACCTCCGACGGGCGCAGCCCGCTCGAGTACCTGGCGGACCGTGAGCCGATCCGCGACGAGTACCTGAAGCCCGAGGCCCGCGTCGGCGCCCTCGACCGTCAGGAGCTGGCCGGCTGCTGGCTCTTCCCGACCCTCGGCATGATCTACGAGGAGCCCCTCAAGGCCGATCCGTTCGCGGTGACCACCACCTTCCGGGCCTTCAACCGCTGGCTGCTGGAGGACTGGGGCTTCAACCACGAGGACCGCATCTACACCGCGCCTTACCTGACGCTGGCCGACCCGGACTGGGCGGTCGAGGAGCTCAGCTGGTCTCTCGAGAACGGTGCCCGGACCATCGTGATGCGCCCGGCTGCGCCGACCACCGCGACAGGCGTGCACTCGCCGTTCGACCCGATGTTCGACGGCTTCTGGCGCACGCTGAACGACGCCGGCATCACGCTCGTGCTGCATGCGTCCGACGGCGGTGTGTCGTCCAACGGTTTCGCGGTCGACGGGTTCGCCGCCACGTTCGGCGGTGGCGGGTGGAAGCCGTCGATCAAGTCGCACGCCATCGAGCGGGCCATCGACGACTACCTGCTGACCATGGTCTACGAGCAGCACTTCGTGAAGTTCCCGAACCTGCGGGTGGCCGCGGTCGAGAACGGCGCCGAGTTCCTCCCCGACCTGTTCCGCAAAGCGAAGTCGACGGCTCACAAGATGGCCGGCTACTTCGCCGACGACCCGATCGACGTGTTCCGCGAGCACGTGTGGATCAACCCGTTCTGGGAGGACGACGTCTACCAGGTCGCCGATCTCATGGGCGCCGACCGCGTGATCTTCGGATCGGACTGGCCGCACATCGAAGCCCTCCCCGAGCCCCGTGACTACGTCCGCGAGCTGAAGGACTTCGACACGGCCGACCGCAAGAAGATCCTCCTCGACAACGTCCTCGAGCTCAGCACGCCCAAGCCGACCTGATCCCGGCTCAGAGGACGGCCGGCGGGCGGTCGTCGATGGCGGCGAAGTCGGGCTCGCGCTTCTCGGCGAAGGCCGTCAGCGCCTCGATGTTGGCGGGGCCGCCCATGACCGTCACGAACGCGGCTTCCTCACGGGCGCGGGCGTCGCGGATCTGGGGAAGCTGGGCGTCGAGCATGACCCGCTTGGTCGTGACCAGCGAGCTGATCGGCATCCGGGAGATCCGGCCGGCCAGCTCGAGCGCCTCGGGCAGCAGCACGTCGGGGGTGCAGACCTGCAGGGCGATGCCGACCTCGACGGCCTCTTCGGCGCTGATCCAGTCGGACGTGAACAGGATCTTGGCGGCGCGCTGCCAGCCCATGCGCATCGGGAACAGGTAGCTGCTGGCCGCTTCGGGAGCGACGCCGAGCGACGTGAACGGCGTCTTCAGCCGGGCCCCCTCGGCGATGAAGACCAGGTCGCAGTGCGCCAGCATCGTGAACCCGATGCCCAGGCCGAGCCCGTTCACCGCGGCAACGAGGGGCTTGGGGAAGCTCTGCAGCGCGTCGAGGAACCCCGAGAAGCCCGACGCGTCCCCGTCCTCGTCACGCGGGTCGCCGCCGTCTCCCGAGCCTCCCTGGCCGTGCTTCGAGGCCAGCTCGGCCATCTCGAGGAGGTCCTGGCCGGCGGAGAACGCCCGACCCTCACCCGTGATCACGACCACCGCCACGTCGTCATCGGACGCCGCGGCCAGAAGGGCGTCGCGACCGGCGTCGTAGAGCGCGGCGTTGAAGGCGTTGAGCGCCTCGGGCCGGTCGAGCGTGAGCAGGCGGACACGGTCGTGATCCTCGATGCGGAGCATGGGCCGGAACCGTACCGCCGAGGCTCGGTCGCCTCGAACTACGGTGCCGGCCATGCCGACGCCGGACCACCTCGATCACCTCCGTCGCTCCTCCCACTGCCTGGTGGAGACCGCCGACGGCCACCTCGGCGACGCCGTCCCGGGTTGCCCCGGATGGAACGTGGCCGACCTCGCCTACCACGTGGGCCGGGTCGACGACTTCTGGACGGCCATGGCCAAGGGTGGTGACCCCGAGAAGTACGCCCGCCCACCCCAGCCCCCCGACGACGAGGTCATAGGGTGGTTCGCGGCACAGGCTGCCACGCTGGCCGACACGCTGACCACCGCCGACCCGTCGGCACCGGCATGGAGCTTCTGGGGGATGCGCGACGTCGCGTTCGTTCGACGTCGCGTGGCCCACGAGACCGCGGTGCACGCGTGGGATGCCGGCGACGCGGTCGGCTCGCCCGTGCCGCTCGACGCCGCGCTCGCGGTCGACGGCATCGACGAGTACTTCGAGATCTTCTCGCCGCTCACCCCCGGCCGGCCGGTCGAGCCGGTCACCACGGTTCACCTCCACGCCACCGATGCCGAAGGAGAGTGGCTCGTGTCGGTCGGCGGCGGCCGGTTCGAGATCGAGCACGGCCACGCCAAGGGCGACGTCGCCGTGCGGGCCACCGCATCCGACCTGCTGCTGCTCATCTGGAACCGGGTCGAGCTGACCGACGACCGGTACGCGGCGTTCGGCGATGCGCAGGCGTTCGCGGCGCTCCGCGGCAACTCCGGCTGAGCCAGAGCCGGTTCGACGCGAGTGACCCCGCCGGTAGCTGAGCCTCCCGACGCGCCCGACCGGCGCGACGCGTGGTGGGCGGTGGCGGCCATGACGATCCCGCTGTTCCTGCTCAGCCAGGACTTCTTCGGCGTCACCGTCGCCCTACCGGCCATCGGCACGGACCTGCACGCGTCGACTGCCACGCTCGAGTGGACGGTCAACGCCTTCCTGCTGGCCTTCGCCGCGCCTCTCATCGCCGTCGGCCGGATCTCCGACATCGTCGGCCGCCGCAGGGTCGCGCTGGTCGGCATGGCCGTGTTCGGGCTCGGCTCCCTGCTCTGCGGCGTCGCTCCCACCGCGGGCTGGCTCATCGGCGGTCGGATCGTGCAGGGCCTGGCCGCCGCCATGCTGTTCTCGACCAGCCTCTCGATCGTCAGCAACGCGTTCCCGCTCGACCGACGGGCGACCGGCATCGGCGTGTGGACCTCGGTGGGGTGCATCGGTGGCGCGGTCGGCCCGCTCGTCGGCGGGTTCTTCACCGCGGTGCTGTCGTGGCGGTGGTTCTTCTTCGTCAACCTTCCCCTCGTCGCCGTCGGGTTCGTGATCACGCGCCTGAAGGTCGAGGAGTCACGGGACCCCACGGCGCGCCGCGTCGACTGGGGTGGGCTCGTCCTCGTCACCGGTGGACTGGTGGCCCTGACCCTAGGGCTGCAGGCATGGCCCGAGAAGGGCTTCAGGTCGCCGATGGTCCTGGCCTCCCTGGCTGCCGGGGTGATCCTCATCATCGGGTTCCTCGTGCTCGAGACGCGCCTCACCGACCCGCTCGTCGACCTCGGTCTGTTCCGCAGCTCGACGTACCTGTCGGCCACCGGCGTCGCGATGATCGAGAACTACGTGTTCAGCGCCACGTCGTTCGTGCTGACCCTCTACCTGCAGGACAGCCTCGGCCTCGGCCCGTTGCAGACGGGCCTCGTCTTCCTGGCCTCGTCCGTGCCCTTCGCCCTGCTGTCGCCGTTCATGGGGCGCGTGGTCGCCCGGTTCGGCGTGACCACACCGATGGTCGTCGCCATGGTCGTGGCTGCCGCATCGTGCGCCCTGCTCAGCCTGATCTCGGGCGGGACCGGGGTGCCGCTGGTCGTGGGCGCGCTGATCCTGCAGGCCGTCGGACTCGTCACCGCCTACGACGTCTCGACCACGGCGGCCATGGGGGCGGTGCCCGAGGAGAAGGCCGGCGTGGGCTCGGGGGTGATCTCCGGGTTGCGCATATTCGCCATGGTGCTCGGGGTCACGGTGAGCACCATCGTGTTCGACGTGGTGGCCGGCGACGACCCGGCCAGCCGCTCGGCCTACGCCTCCGGGGTCCGTGCCGCCATGCTGGTGGCCATGGCCGTGGCGCTCATCGGGATCGTGGTGGCACAGGCCGGCCGTGGCCCGGCGGTCGGTCGGGCCGAGCTCACCCCCCTGGTGGCGGCCCACCCGCTCGTGCCTTCCGCTCGACACCATCTCGGAGCCTCGACATGACGGTCACCCTCGTCCGCGGCGGTCACGTGCTCACGATGGGCCCGGCCGGCGACCTACGAGACGGTGCCGTGGCCATCGACGACGACACCATCACCGCCGTCGGATCGTGGGCCGAGCTTCGGGCCGCGCATCCGGGTGTCGCGGTCGTGGGCGACGAGCACGGCCTCGTGCTGCCGGGGTTCGTCAACGCCCACACCCACCTGAGCGAGGCGCTGATCCCGGGGATGGGGGAGACGCTCACCCTGTTCGACTGGGCACCTGCGGTGATCGTGCCCGCGTCGCTGCAGCTGGACCGCGGGATGGCCCACGTCGGCGCGTTGCTGAAGGGCGTCGAGCTGGTCTCGAGCGGCGTCACGTGCGTCAACGACATGTTCGGCCACATGAACCACGGGTCGCTGGCCAGCCTGGGCTCGGTCGACGGGCTCGTAGAGGTCGGGCTGCGGGGCGTGGTGTCGTTCGGAGCGGCCGACTCGCCGACCGGAGACGTGTCGCTCGAGGTCGACCAGATCGTCGACGAGCACCGGGCGCTGGCCGTGCACTGCGCGTCGACCGAGCGCATCGGGTATCGGGTCGGGCTGGCCACGATGCTGGTCGCCACCGACGAGCTGCTGGCCGCCACCGTGTCCGTGGCCGCCGAGCTCGGGGCCGGCGTGCACACCCACCTGGCCGAGGTGCGCGAGGAGGTCGTCGACGCGAAGCGCCGCTGGGGGGTGAGTGCGGTGCGGCGGGCGGCCGACATCGGTCTGCTCGACCATGACGTCGTCGCCGGACACGTGATCTGGGTCGAGGCGGACGAGTACGAGTTGCTGGCCGACACGCACGTGCGGGCCGTCTACAACCCGGTGGCGAACATGATCCTGGCCGACGGGGTGTGCCCGGTCGTCGAGCTGCAGCGGGCGGGTGTCGTCGTTGCCCTCGGCACCGACGGGTCGGCCTCGAACGACTCGCAGGACATGCTCGGAGCGCTCAAGGTCGGTGCCCTGCTGCAAAAGGTCTCGAAGTTGGATCCGGCCTGGTTCACCGCCCGCGACGTCGTGCGCCTGGCCACCGTCGACGGCGCTGCCGCACTCGGGCTGGGCGACCGGATCGGCTCGCTCGAGCCGGGCAAGCAGGCCGACATCGTCCGGCTGGCCGGCGATCGTCCCGGCCTGGCCAACGTGCACGACCCCTACGCGCAGCTCGTCTACTGCGCCGGCCCCACCGACGTGGCCGACGTCTGGGTGGCCGGCCGCCGACTCCTGGCCGACCGGGTGCACACCACCGTCGACGTCGCCGACGTCATCGCCCGCAGCCGCGAGCTCGCCACGAAGCTGGCACCCGGACTGCCACTCTCCCACCTCCTCGACGACGCCCCACCCGCCTGATCCAGCCGGCAGCTCAGTGGGCAGACGGACCCGACCTGGATGTCGCCGAGTGTGCAGGAGCTCAGCGCGGTGACGAACCACCTACCTCGGCGCGTCGGATCGGGCCACAATCGGCCATGCCCGACTCCCGGACCGACTCCTTGCCTGGCCGAGCCCCGGTCCTGCTCGTGGTCTACGGCACGCTCCGATCGGGCACCGGCTGGCGTGAGCGGCTGGGCGTGGCAGACCTGGTCGAGTCGGTCGGACCGTGCACGCTGGCAGGATCGCTGTTCGAGCTGGGCTGGTATCCCGGCCTCGTGCTCGACGGCGCCGGCTCAGTGCTGGCCGAGGTCCTGCGGTTGCTGGATCCGTCGGCCCTGGGCGCCTTCGACCGCTTCGAGGGCTACGACCCGACTCGTCCCGCGGCGGGTGAGTACTGCCGCGTGCTCCTCGACGTCGAAGTCGAAGGCCCGGCTGGCCCGATGCGCGCCGAGGCATGGGTCTACGAGCTGCGGGTGGCGCCGACGGACCGGGCCAGGATCGTGGGTGGCGATTGGCTGACCCACACCGAGGGACGTACGAGTGGCCCCCGTTAGGGTGCTCGGATGATCTTCGGCCGCTCGCATCGCGCCCGTTGGGACGGCACCGCCGGTCGCCCGCGCTCGTCGAACGGCGCGTCGTCGCTGCACCTCGACTGGGACGTTCCCGATGCCCCGGTCGACGATCCCTGGGTGGCCGCCGAGGCCCTGCTCGAGGTGCGCTCCCCGCCCGAGGTGCTGTCGCTCTACTTCTGGGCGTTGCAGGCCTCGTTCGTCGACCGGGGCCGCCACGGCGGAGCCGGCCACCTCGGCCTCCAGTGGTACCCGGCCCATCCCGGGTCGACCGCGGTCAACTGGGGTGGCTACGCCGCCGATGGTCGCGAGCTGGAAGGGTCGACGTCGTCCCTGTCGAGCGCCACCGGCAACCCCAACACCCGGGACTTCGCCTGGCGAGCGCAGACTCCCTACCGGCTGCGCATCGAACGGGCCGAGGCCGAGGACGGCCGTCGGGCCTGGCGGGGGAGCGTCACCGACGTGGCCGCGGGCCGCGAGACGGTCGTCCGCGACCTCTGGGCCCCCGGTTCGGGGCTGACCGGCCTGGTCGTGTGGTCGGAGGTGTTCGCCGCGTGCGACGCGCCGGGCACCCAGGTCCGCTGGAGCGACCTGCGCCTCACCTCCCAGTCCGGCGAGCACCACACCGTGTCGCACGTCGTCGTCAACTACCAGAGCGTGGCCGACGGGGGCTGCATCAGCACCGACGCCACGGTCGACGGCCACGGGGTGTCGCAGACCACCGGCACCACCCGCACCACCGGCCGGGCGGCCCGCCTTCCGATGGGTTCCCCGCTGGCGCGGGGCGAACCCGGGTGATCGACGCGCCGGCCGCTCCACCGCGAACCTCTTGGGTCCGGCGGCTGATCGGTCCAGCTCTCGGGCTGATCGTGGTGGTCGGCACGTTCGCCTTCGTGTTGCCCCAGGTGGCCGACTACGCGTCGGTGTGGGACGCCATCAAGACCATGTCGATCGCCCAGCTGGCCCTGTTGCTGGTGGTTGCGGCATGGAACCTGGCATCGGTCGGTCCGGTCCTCATGACCGCGTTCCCGGGCCTGCGGTTCTGGGAGGCCATGACCGTGGCCCAGACCGGTACGTCGCTGTCGAGCGCCCTGCCCGGGGGCGAGGTCGTGGCCTACGGGATGGTGTACCGGATGTACCGGAGCTTCCGGCTCAGCGTGTCCGAGGTGGCCCAGGGACTGGTCATCTCGGGGATGTTCGACAACCTGGCCAAGTTCTCGATGCCCGTCATCGCGTTCATCTGCATCCGCGTCACCGGCGACAGCAGCGACGGGCTCGGGGTCGTGGCGTTGATCGGCATGGGCCTGCTCGTAGGCATGATCGTGCTGGCCGTCGGCGTGCTGCGCAGTGAGGACTTCGCCCGCCGCTGGGGCGACCGAGCCCAGCGCTGGTCGGCCCGTCCGCTCGGATGGGTGAAGAAGCCGCCGCTCGAGGACCTCGCCGAGCGGGTCGTCGACTTCCGTCGCGAGTCCATTGGCCTGTTGCGGTCGCGCTGGGCCCTGCTCACGTTCGGCGGCTACCTCAGCGAGCTGTCGGTCTACCTCGTGCTGCTCGTGTCGGTGCGGGTCGTCGGCGTCACCGAGGACCAGGTGTCGTGGAGCCTCGTGCTGGCGTCGTTCTCGCTCGTGCGCCTGCTGCAGTCGGTGCCGATCACGCCCGGAGGCATCGGCGTGGTCGAGCTCGGGCTCACCGGTGCGCTCGTGGCGGCCGGCGGGGACAACGCCAGCGTGGTGGCCGGAGTGCTCGTGTACCGGGCGCTGACCTGGCTGCCGCCTCTGTTGCTCGGCCCGTTCTTCTACGGCGGCTGGCGGCTGTGGCTGCGTGGCCAGGGCATCGCGGAGCCGAGTGCCGCCGAGGTGCCGACCCACGCCGAGCTCGTCGCCGAGGTCGAGCAGGAGGGCCTCGAGGCCTTCGCCGAGCAGGAAACCCCGAAGCCGTAGCCCAGCCGCGACCAGGAGATGGCGCCGGGACGACTGGTTCGGGGTTGGTCGGCTCGGGGTCGGTGGTGTTGACGGGGTGATAATGATCGTTATTATGGCCGGGTGACCGACCTCCGGGACCCCCTCGACCCTGTCGACGAGGTCGGACGCGTCGGGCTCATCGACCTCACCGATCCGCTGCGGATCGACCCGACGACCCTCACCGACACCGACGACCGCCTGGTCACCGCGGCGGCCCAGGTGTTCGCCGAGCGGGGCTACGACGGGGCCGGCGTGCAGGAGATCGCCCGCCGGGCCGGCCTCACCACCGGCGCCATCTACAGCCGCTACGCCGGCAAGGCCGAGCTGCTGGCCGAGGCCATCCGCCGCTTCACCAGCGACGAGTTCGACCAGCTCTTCGCCGAGCACGCCTTCGAGGGCCGGGTCACCGACATGCTTGCCACCGTCGGCTCGCACCTCGTGACCCGCCGACCCTCGCCAGGCCAGGCCATCCTGCTCGAGGCGTTCGTGGCCGGCCGCCGTGACCCCGAGGTCGCTGCCGTGCTGCGCGACCACCTGGCCGACCGGGCCCGGCGCCTCGCGCGGCATGGTCGACAGCTCCAAGGCGTCTGGTCTGGTCGACGAATCGCTCGACACCGCTGCGCTCGTGCACTTCGCCCACGCCGTCGGTCTCGGCTTCCTGCTCTTCGAAGCGGTCGGCGCGGCCAACCCCGAGCCCGACGCAGTGGGATGCCGTCATCGGCCGTGTCCTGTCCGCCATCGATTCCCCCAGCAGAACCGCACCAAGCGACAGTAGGAGCCCACCATGGCCACCGATCAGGACATCCTCGGCCGCGCCGACGTCAACGACCTCGAGGCGATCATCGCCATCACGAACACCGACGTGACCGAGGCGATCCACACCGTCGAGGACAACGCCGACGCCATCTTCACGTGGGACTACGAGAAGGGCGCCCGGCCCGGCGCTCAACAAGCTCTACGAGAAGGCCAAGCACGCCCAGTGGAACGGCGAGACCGACCTCGACTGGTCGATCGACGTCGATCCCGAGAAGATCGTCGAGCGACCTGCAGGGCTCGAACGCGGCCGGCCCGTTCCAGTGGATCGTCGAGCACCCCGACTCGCCGTTCAAGAACTTCGGCGACAAGGAGTGGACCGAGCTCGGCGTCGAGTCGATGAACTGGCGGCTCAGCCAGTTCATGCACGGCGAGCAGGGCGCGCTGATCTGCACGGCCAAGATCGTCGAGACGGTGCCGTGGATCGACGCCAAGTACTACGCGTCGACCCAGGTGATGGACGAGGCCCGCCACGTCGAGGTGTTCGCCAAGTACCTGCGGGACGAAGCTCACCGGCTTCTACCCGATCAACGCCCACCTCAAGATGCTGCTCGACGACATCATGCAGGACAGCCGGTGGGACATGACCTACCTCGGCATGCAGATCATGGTCGAGGGCCTGGCCCTGGCCGCCTTCGGCTTCATGTACCAGCTCACCGACGAGCCGCTGCTCAAGAAGCTGCTGCGCTACGTGATGAGCGACGAGGCCCGCCACGTGGCCTTCGGCGTGCTGTCGCTGAAGGAGTACTACGCCGAGCTGAGCGACGCCGAGATGCGCGAGCGCCAGGAGTTCGCGTTCGAGGCCGCGGTGCGCATGCGCGACCGCTTCCTGCAGCAGGAGGTCTGGGAGCGCATGGGCGTCGACGGCCGCAAGATGGTGAAGCTGCTGCTCGAGACCCCGCCCGACCAGCAGATCTTCCAGCAGATGCTGTTCTCCAAGATCGTGCCCGAACTGCAAGAAGCTCGGCCTGCTCGACGCCAGCGACCGGTGGCTGCGCCACCGCTTCGAGGAGATCGGCGTCATCCAGTTCGAGGACTGGGCCGACACCGGCGAGGAGTACCTCGAGTTCGACGCCGTCAGCCAGGACCGGGCCGAGGCCAGCGCCTAGACCTGGCTCGTCCGTCCGGCCCCGGCCTATTCTCCGGCGATGGGATACACCTGCTTCGACGTCGACCGAGAGCGACCACGTCGCCCACGTGCAGCTCAACCGGCCCGACAAGCTCAACTCGATGATCCCGGAGTTCTGGACCGAGCTGCCCGAGATCGTCACGGGCATCAGCGCCGAGGGCCAGGCCCGGGCCATCGTGCTCTCGTCGACCGGCAAGCACTTCTCGGCCGGCATGGACCTGTCCGTCTTCACCGGCGGAGGAGGCGACCTGGGTGGCTCGGGGTCCTCGTCGGGGGGCGAGACCCGAGCCGCCGAGGCCGGACGGGTGCGGGCCCGGCTGCGCGAGACCGCGCTGACCCTGCAGGACAGCTTCACCGCGCTCGAGAAGGCCCGCATGCCGGTGATCGCCGCCATCCAGGGCGGGTGCATCGGCGGCGCGGTCGACATGGTCACCGCCTGCGACCTGCGCTACGCCTCGGCCGACGCGTTCTTCGTGATCCAGGAGATCAACATCGGCATGACCGCCGACGTCGGCACCCTCCAGCGGCTGCCCAAGCTCATCCCCGACGCCGTGTGCCGCGAGCTCGCCTACCTCGGCGGACGCATGCCGGCCCAGCGGGCCTACGAGGTCGGGCTGGTCAACGGGGTCTTCGACACCCACGACGAGCTCGTGGCCGGCGTCCTCGAGGTCGCCGCCGCAGATCGCGGCCAAGAGCCCGCTGGCCATCTGGGGATCGAAGGAGATGATCACCTACGCCCGTGACCACTCCGTCGCCGACTCGCTCAACTACATCGCCACCTGGCAGACCGGCATGTTCCAGCCGGCCGACATGATGGAGTCCTTCGCGGCCAAGGCCGACAAGCGGGACCCCGAGTTCGACGACCTGCTCCCGAGCCCACGCGGACTCTGAGCACCTCCCGAACGCCGAACTTGCGTAGGCCGCACCCACCTTCGAGCGGGTTATCTACGCAAGAACGGGGGTGTCGGGTTGGTCAGTTGGTCGGGGTGATGAGGAAGACCGGGTGCTTGGGGGCGATGGCGGCGATCTCCTCGTCGGTGGAGTCGGCGCTGGTGCCGTCGAAGAACACGCCGACCTCCATCTTCCACTTGCGCAGGTAGGCCCGGAGGATCTCGACCTTGGCGTCGCCGTCGACCTCGGCGATGGTGAAGGCCTCGATCGTGCGGCCGACCCGCAGCTCGCCGCCGCCGGCCACCCGGATGTTGCGGACCCACTGGGTGTCGCCCCGGGGGGCCACCAGGTACTGCGGTTCCGTCGATCGTCAGCAGGTTGACGGGCACGGTCCGCCACTCGCCGCTCTTGCGGCCCCGCACCCGCAGCTCCCGTGAGCCCCAGACGCTGATGCCGTGGCGGGTCAGGAAGGCGATGCTGCGGTTGAAGACGTTGCGGGTGAACCAGCCCGGCTCGACGTAGTGGCGGGTGGCGTCGCTCATCGTGATCTCCATGGTGTCGATCTCCGGTGGTTCGAGAGCAGTGCTCTCTGTTCGGACTGACGTCATCATGCGACGGTCTCCCCAGAATTGTCAAGAGCAGTGCTCTCGATTATTGTCACTGCTCTCGATATGGGGCACAGTAGAGGCCATGACGACGACGAGCGCACCCCGGACCGCCCGCGAACGGGCCCGCGCCGAGCTCACCAGCGAGATCAAGGCCGTCGGCTCGGCGCCAGCTGGCCGAGGAGGGAGCGGCGGCGCTGTCGCTGCGCGCCGTCGCCCGCGAGCTGGGCATGGTGTCCTCCGCCGTCTACCGCTACTTCCCCAGCCGGGACGAGCTGCTGACCGCGCTGATCGTCGACGCCTACGACTCGGTGGCCGACGCGGCCGAGGAGGCCGAGGCGGCGGTCGCCCGAGCCGACGTCGTCGGCCGCTGGATGGCCACCTGCCGGGCGGTGCGCACCTGGGCGCTGGCCAACCCGCACGAGTACGCCCTGATCTTCGGCAGCCCGGTCCCCGGCTACGCCGCGCCGCAGGACACGATCGATCCCGGCGGCCCGGATCCCCGCCCTGCTGCTGCGCCGTCCTCGTCGGACTCGGTGGCGGCCGGGTCGAGCCGTGGTCGAGCTGCGGCGGTCCCGCTGCCCCGGGTGTGCCGGCGCGACCTCACCGCGGTCCGACGAGAGGCCGCGCCGGGGCTCGACGACGTGGCCATGGCCCGGGCGGTCACGGCGTGGACCCTGCTCATCGGGTCGATCAGCTTCGAGCTGTTCGGCCACCTGCACAACGTGATCCACGACTACGCCGCGCACTTCGACGTGCAGATGCGCGTGATGGCCCGCTCCCTCGGCCTCGACGCCTGAACAGGTCGCGGAGGGCGGGGGAGTCAGGTCTGCTGCGAGCGGCCGCGGTCGACGATGGCCAGGCGGCGGGCCTCGACCTCGGCGGGGTCGAGGCGCCCGCGATCCACGCCCGCGAGACGTCGGCCTCGATCTTCCACGCCTCGTCGGCGGTGGTGGCCGTGCCGCGCTGGTAGGTGTCGAGCATCTGGCGCACGCCGGCGCTGGTCGTTGGACACGATGTCGGCGGCCGAGCTGGCGGCAGAACGGCAGCAGCTCGTCGTGGGGCGACGACGTGGTTCACCAGGCCCCAGGCGGCGGCGACGCTCGGCGTCGATGAAGTTGCCGGTGGTGCTCATCTCCCGGGCACGGCGGACGCCGACGGCCTCGGGCAGCAGCACGGTGAGGCCCCAGCCCGGCATGACCCCGACCCGGGCGTGGGTGTCGGCGAAGCGGGCCCGCTCGCTGGCGACCAGGAAGTCGCAGGCCAGCGCCAGCTCGAACCCGCCGGTGACGGCCACGCCGTTGATGGCGCCGATGACCGGCTTGGCGTGGCGGGGAACGGGCCTCGGCTCGGCTCCTTCGGCAGCACGAGGTCGGCGGTCGACCGCCCGGTCCGCTCGACCGTCCGCGAGCCGAGCTCCTTGAGGTCGACGCCGGCGCAGAAGGCGGGGTCGGCGCCGGTGAGGACGATGACGTCGACGTCGTCGTCGGCGTCGAGCTCGGCGAGCACCTCGGTGATCGCGCCGCTGGAGCGCCCGGCTCAGGGCGTTGCGTGGTCGGGGCGGTTGAGGGTCACGGTGGCGACCCGCTCGTCGACCTCGACCAGCACCAGCGTCGGTGGCAGTCGGCTCGGTGTCGGTCATGGTCAGGGCTCCTCGAGGTCGAGCGGGGGGAGGAAGTCGAAGGTGAGGTCGCCGACCCGCACCAGCGTGGACGAGATCCACCCGCCCATGGCGGAGAAGTGGTCGTCGAGGATCGAGCCGTCCGCCAGCGTGGCCTCGTCGAAGCTCGTAGGAGCCCTCGTAGGAGACCTCGATGGCGTACTCGGCATCGTGCAGGTCGCGTCGGTACAGCGTCTCGATGGTCGGGCCCGCAGCGCTCGAGCCGCTCGATGCCGATGGCCGGGCTCTGCTCGGGCAGCGCCGCGAGCAGCATGTCCGGATCGGGGCTGGTCTTGAGCCGCTGCACCCGCAGCACGATCTCGATCTCGATGCGGGGCGGCTCGTCGATCGGCTCGCCGATGTACCAGGAGCGGTACGCGCTCTGGGCCCACGTCGGCCAGTCCAGCGTGATGTCGGCCTGCACCCGCGGCGGCAGCCCTTCGCCCGGCAGCAGTAGCTGGTCTCCCAGGTGAGTCCCCGAGCAGCACGTCGATCTGGAACCGCTCCTCGAACGCCTGGCGCTCGAGGAGGGCGTTCTCGAAGGCGTCGCGGAGGGCGCCGATGGCGTCGGTGAAGACGTGATCGAGCATGGTGCGGCGAGGCTATCCCGTCGTGGCTCGACCGCCGCCCGGTTCGGGGGTCATGAGGGCGGTGGCCACCGACATGCCGAGATCTCGGTGGCGCAGCGTGGCGATGCGCCGACCGGGCTGCACCGCGTCCTTGGGCGTGCCCGAGCGCCGCGCCGAGCAGGGCGGCCGTGGCGTCGAGGTCGGCGACGGTGAGCGCCAGGCCGAAGAACCCGGCCGGCCCGTCGCCGAGCCGTCGCCCGATGCATCGCCGTCGGTCCTCGGGGCCGATCAGCTCGAGGATCACCTCGCCGGCCTGGAAGAACGTCTGGCGCATCGGCGCGCCGTAGGTGTCGGTGTCGCGCACCCGCAGCGCCTTGAAGCCGACCGCCTCGAGCGCCGCGGTGGTGCGGGTCGCGTCGGGGGTGAGCAGCACGACGTGGTCGATGCGCAGCGATGCCGTTGGGGTGCGTCCGCCGGCTGGCCGGCCGCCGGCGTCGATGAGGCGCGGGTGGCGAGCCCGTCGAGCGTGCCCGTCGGCGAGCGCGACCGCGAGCCGGTGGTGTCGCGCAGCGACCAGTCGAGGATGCGCTTGCCGCCGGTCGCGCCCGACCAGTCGCACCCGCACCGAGCCGATGCGGCACGTGCCGTCGTCGTCGACCGTGAACCCGGCGGCACGCCCACGCGTCGGGCGGGTCGCCGACGACGATCTCGTCGATGGTCGGCTTGGGCTCGAGCGTCGAGTCGGTGGTCGTCATGGAGCTCCCCCTACGGTGGCGATGATCAGGCGATGGATCAGTAGAAGACGGTGCGGGCGCGGTGGCGGGGCACGGCCTTGTAGGTCGGCGCGCCGCCCCGGAACCAGAGGACGTAGTCGAGCTCCTGCGCGGTCGTCGACCGTCCGGTGGCGGCCAGCTCGGCGCACAGCAGCTCGACGGCGTGGACGCCGCCGGCCCGGATCTCGGTCTCGGCCCGCGACCCGGACTCCAGCAGGTGGCCGGCGTCGATGGTGGCGGCCAGGTCGGGGTCGTAGCGCAGCACGCCGTCGACCCGCAGCACGTGTGGCACCAGGTTGTCGGCGAACGCGGTGAGCTCGGCCAGGTCGTCGAACGGCCCGGTCCGACGCCGCCGAAGGCCCGGCTCAGGTCGGCGGCGGCCAGCTGGGCCCGCTTGTAGAACGGCACCTCGAGGCCGTGCCAGGTGGCCACGTCGTGGAAGGAGGGGAGCTGGTCGAGGATGCCGACCAGCCGGGCCGCCGAGTGGTCCGCGTCGTCGACCAGCGTCAGGTAGCGACCGTCGTAGCGGTCGCCGACCAGCCGGCCGAGGTCGGCCAGCGCGGTGGCGAAGTGCGCCATGAGCTCGTCGACCGGCCCACCGTCATCGGGCTGGCCGAAGACCTGGTGGGCGTCGTCGGCCGTGAGCTCGACGAGTGCCGTCGGCGGCCAGCGCGGACCTACCGTCGGCCGCCGTGCGCTCGGCGTGCTCGCGCAGCGCCGTGGCCATGGACACCGCACCCGACATCCCCGGTCGCTTGGTGAGGACCGGGTGGTAGCCCGACCCGAAGTTGACGGCATCGAGGACCAGCACCGAGCGCGGCCGCGCTCCTCGGGGTCGCCGTCGGCCGCGAGCCACGGGATCGGGCGGCTCGACGTCACGACCGTGGCCCTCGGCGGCCAGGCGGTCGGCGTAGCCGGCGATGGCCTCGTGATCGACCCGGACCAGTTCGGCCCCGGCGCTCACCTCGGCGCACCGGTCGCGCACCTCGTCGAGGATTCGGATGCCCGGCGCGCCCATGGGCAGACTGTAGGGCGATGGCCGAGGTCCCCCGATCGCTCGATGACCTGCTCGACACGGCCGTGGGCTGGCGCGACATCGACCCCGATCCGGAGACCCGGACCGAGCTCAACGCCCTGATCGCCCTGGCCCGCGCCGGTGGGGTCGACCAGGCGGGACCGCTGGCCGAGCGCTTCGGCGGCCGGCTCGAGTTCGGCACCGCCGGGCTGCGGGGCGAGCTCGGCGTCGGGCCGATGCGCATGAACCGGGTGGTCGTGCGCCAGGCCGCGGCCGGTCTGGCCCGCTGGCTGCCCGCCGGATCGACCGTCGTGATCGGCTTCGACGCCCGCCACAAGTCCGACGTGTTCGCCTGCGACTCGGCCCGGGTGCTGGCCGCGGCCGGTCATCGACCGCTGGTCTTCCCGTCGGTCTGCCCGACGCCCGGTGCTGGCCTACGCCGTTCCGCCACCTCGGGGCCGATGCCGGGGTCATGTGCACCGCCAGCCACAACCCGGCCCGCGACAACGGCTACAAGGTCTACGTCGGCGACGGCGCGCAGATCATCCCGCCCGTCGATGCCGAGATCGCGGCGGCCATCGTCGATCGCCGCGGCGGCACCGATCGATGCTGGCCGCACGACGACGACCCGGCGATCGGCGCGGTCGGGCCCGAGGTGCTCGAGGCCTACGTCGACCACGTCGTCGGGCCTGGTGCTGCCCGGCCCGCGTCGACGCTGCGCGATCGTCTACACGCCGATGCACGGGGTCGGCGGTGCGGTGACGCTCGAGGCGTTCCGGCCGCGCCGGCTTCACCGATGTCCACGTGGTGGCGAGCCAGGGCGACCCGACCCCGACTTCCCGACCGTGGCCTTCCCGAACCCCGAGGAGCCGGGTGCGCTCGACCGGGCCGAGGCCCTGGCCCGCCAGGTCGGCGCCGATGTGGTGATCGCCAACGATCCCGACGCCGACCGGCTGGGCGTGATGGTGGCCGACCCGGCGGCCCGTCGAGCGGTCGTTCATCGCGCTCTGACCGGCAACGAGATCGGCGCGCGTGCTGGCCGAGCACGTGCTGGCCACGACCACCGGCCCCGATCGCCTGGTCGTGACCACGTTCGTGTCGTCGCGCCTGCTGGCCCGCATGGCCGAGGCCGAGGGCGTGCACTACGCCGAGGTGCCGACCGGCTTCAAGTGGGTCGTCCGGCCCGGGCTGACCGATCCGACGGTGCGCTTCGTGTTCGGCTTCGAGGAGGCGCTCGGCTTCTCGGTCGACGAGGTCGTGCGGGACAAGGACGGCATCAGCGCGGCGCTGCGCTTCGCCGAGGTCGCCGCGGTGGCCGAGGCCGAGGGCGAGTCGATCTGGGACCGGCTCGAGCGGCTGGCCCGGCGCTTCGGCCACCACGCCACCCGCACGTGGTCGGTGCGGGCCGACGGCGTCGACGGCCTGGCCCGGATCGCGTCGGCGCATGGCCCGGCTGCGGGCCGACCCGCCGCGCGCAGGTCGGGACGTCGGCCGTCGTCCGGGTCACCGACCTGGCGGTCGAGTCCGGTGGCTATCCGCCGACCGACGCGGTCGTCGTCGAGCTGGTCGACGGCTCGCGGGTCTGCGTGCGCCCGAGCGGCACCGAGCCCAAGCTGAAGGTCTACGTCGAGGTCGTCGAGCCGGTCGCGGACGGCGCCGATGGCTATGCGGCTGCGCGGGCCGAAGGCGCCCGCCGGGTCGATGCCCTCATCGGCGCGTTCGCTCCGCTGCTCGGCCTCGACGCGCCCTGACCTGATCACGGTCGCGGTCGGTCCATGCTCGATCTCGGACTCGTGTCCGCGCGGGCTGCAGATCACCGGGAGGTACGGGGTTCGCGGGTGGGAGATTCGCTGGGTGGTGCAGGTCGACGCGCGCCTGGGGTGATCTGCACGTGGGGAGGGGTGGGTGGTCCTGCCGCTCAGCCGGCGCGGCAACAGGCGGGCGATGGGCCAGGCGCCGTCCGAGCTGTTCGAGATGACGGTCCAGGTGTCTCCCGAGGTCGGGTCGTGCACCGTGTGGAACGACACGCCGGCGTCGTAGCCCTCGAGGATGACCTTGTCGTCGCTCGGGTCGAGCCAGAACCCGAGGCCGTAGCGCTTCGACTCGGCCGGCACATCGCTTCGAGGCCGGACCATCTCGGCGACCCGATCGGGCGGGACGATCCGTCCGGCGAACAGCGCGGCCCAGAACGTGTGGACGTCGCCGACCGTGGTGTGGATGCCGCCGTCGCCGCTGCCCCGGACGGCCAGGTGCAGCACGTTCGTGCGGGGTCCGTCGGCGTCCGAGGTAGCCGAGCGCGGTGCGGCCGTCGGGCTCGTCGGATCGCAGGAAGGCGGTGTCGGTCAGCCCCGCGGGTTCGCACACCCGCTGGCGCACCAGCTCGTAGAACGACGTGCTGCTCGACCCGCTCGGCGATGACGGCCAGGACAGCGAAGCCACCGTTGCTGTACGAGAACTCGGCACCGGGGCGAACTTGGGGCCGTGGCCGTCGAGCACAGCGGAGGTAGTCCTCCACGGAAGCCAGCTCGTGCACCGGCACCGCCATCACGTAGTCGGTGATCTCCCCGTCGTCGTCCTCGTCGAGGTAGTCGCCGACACCCGACCGGTGTGCGAGCAGGTGCTCGATCGTCACCTCGTCGTCGATGAACGGCAGGTCGTGGCCCAGCACCGAGCGCGCCGTCGTGTCCAGCGTCAGCTGCCCGGATTCGATCAGGCTCACCACGGTCAGGGCGGTGTGTCCCTTCGCCCCGCTGGCGATGCCGAACCGGGTGTCGACCCTGTTGGCGATCTGCCAGCCACGATCAGCCAGGCCGTAGGCCTTGGCCACCTCGACGGTGCCGGCCCGGTCGACCCGCACCACACCGGAGAAGCCGGTCTCGTCGGCCACACGATCGATGACCTGCGCGGAGACGGTCACGGCTCGACGGCCAGGGTCGCGCCCAGCGCAGCGCCGAGCTCCCAGCACCCGTCGACGTCGGCCGGCTGTGGGCTCGCCGATCACCGCGACGGGCTTCTGGGCCATCCGCCAGCGGAGCCCGGTCGTGATCTTCTCGATGGCCACGCAGCGCGCCGTCGGTGTCGTTGTTGCCGTGCACCCAGACGCCGAACGGCCGGCCGATCGTCGATTCGAGGCACAGGTAGTAGATCTGGTCGAAGAAGTGCTTGAGCGCGCCGGACATGTAGCCGAGGTTCGCCGGCGTGCCGAGCAGATAGCCGTCGGCTTCGAGCACGTCGACGGCCGTCGCCTCGAGCGCCGGCGCGGACCACCACCTCGACCCCGGTGATCTGCGGATCGGTGGCGCCGGCCCGCACGGCGTCGAGCAGCGTGTGGGTCGAGGGCGACGGCGTGTGGTGGACGATCAGCAGGCGGGCCACGGAACCAGCCTCGCACCCGAGCCGTGCCGACGCGACCAGAATGAGCGCGATGCGCGTCGACCAGGGAGCGGGGGAGCGCGCTCCGGTCGGAGCAGAGAACCGGCGCTTCGCCCTGTGGCTGGCCGCCGTAGCCGTCCTGGGGCTCGCCGCTCGGGTCACCTACGTGCTCGTGATCGGCCGGCACGTGGCTCTCGGGTTCGATGCCATCTGGTACGAGCTGCAGGCCGGCACCGTCGCCACCGGCAAGGGCTACGTCGATCCCGACTCCTTCTACCGGCTCGGCCTGCTGGTGCCGACCGCGAACTTCCCGCCGTTGTGGCCGATCGTGCTGGCTGTGGCGTACCGGTTCGGGCTCGACACGGAGGTCGGCTTCCAGATGGTCGGCGCCCTGCTCGGGACGGTCACCGTCGTGGTCGCCGGCCTCCTCGGGCGGCGGGTGCAGGGCCGGAGGGTCGGCTTGGCCGCAGCTCTGATCGTGGCGTGCTGCCCGATGCTCATCGCCGCGGACGGCTCCCTGATGTCTGAATCGCTCTATGTGCTGCTCGTGACCGCAGCGGTCCTCGCCTCCTACCGGGCGCTGGATCGCCCGACGCTGTGGCGCTTCGGCGTCGTCGGCGTGCTCGTGGGGCTGGCTGCGCTCACCCGCGCCGATGCGCTGTTCCTCGCTCCCGTGCTCGCGGCGGTTCTCGCCTGGCGGGTGCGGGCTCCCTCGACGGCTCGCCGGCTCGGGCTCGCAGCATGCCTGCTCGCTGCGTTCGTGGTGCCGCTGGTGCCATGGACGGTGTCGCGGTCGTCGAGCATGGGCGGACTGGTGGTCATGTCCAGCAACTCGGGGAGCACGCTCGAGGGTGCGAACTGCGCCACCAGCTACCGCGGCGAGCTCCTCGGCAACTGGGACGCGACCTGCGTGGACCCGCGCCCAGCCGGGACATCGGAGCTCGACTGGTCGGCCTCCGGTCGGCGGGCCGCGCTCGACTTCGCATCCGCTCACCTGGCTCGGCTCCCGGTCGTCGGAGCGGCCCGTGTGCTCCGGGTCTGGGGGATCTGGGAGCCGACCGGCCAGGCTCGACTCGAGGCGATCGAGAGCCGCAATGAGCGGTGGCAGCTGCTGGCCTGGGCGTATGACCTCGCGCTGCTCGCCGCGGCGCTCCCGGGTGCGGTGCTGCTGGTTCGCCGTCGGGCGGTCGTTGCACCGATGGTCGCGGTCGTCCTGGGGGTCGTCCTCACCGCGCTGGCCGTCCACGGGAACCAGCGGTTCCGGCTCTCGGCGGACCCGGTGCTGGCGGTGGCTGCGGCGACCGCGGCGGTCACGTTCGGCCGTCAGGTGTGGAGCACGTCCATGCGGGCGACGAGGCCGTCGCGCAACAGGTAGACGTGGCGAACGGTGAGGTCGGTCTGTACCTCGCCGTCGAGGTCGCGGACCACCTGGTGCACGTCGACCACGAGCCGGCCGTCGGCGTCGGCCGAGATGTTGGTCGGCTCGACGGTCGGGTCGATCAGGCGGAACTGGTGCGTCCAGTACGCGCGAACCGCGGCGTGACCGTGCGCCCGGGTGTGGTCGAGCTCGTTGGGCCAGTCGACGTCGGGCTGCATGAGGGCCAGCGCGCGCCGTCGATGTCGCGCGCGTTGAACGCGGCGTACGCCTCGCGCACCAGTGCTGCCGGCGGGTGCGGAGGACGGGTTGCCGCGGTCACTGCGGCAGCATCCCGTACGCACGCTCGGGGTGGATGCGCAGCACGAGCCGTTCGTCGGTGACCATCGCCCTGTAGTACTCGGCCCAGTTCTCGTGCTCACCGATGAGGGCCCGGTAGAGGTCGGCGAGCTCGGCGCCGACCGCATCCCCCTGGTTCCGGCTCACGTCGGTGAGCTCGGCCTGGCCGTCGACCACCGCGTAGGCGAAGAAGTCGTCTCGGGTCACGTGCAACGACACACGGGGGTCGCGCCCGGCGTTGCGAGCCTTGGCCCGGGACGCGGTGACAGAGATCCGGATCAGCCCGGAGTCATCGACGCCGTACATGATGTTCGACAGCTGCGGCAGACCATCGCGGCGCTGGGTGACGAGCACGCCCTGCTGGTGCTCGCGCATGAACGCGAGCGCATCGTCGAGTTCCATCCCTCCGACGGTACCCACATGCTCCGCGGCCTGCCTCCGGGAGATCAGCCGATGAGGGCCTCGAGCTCGGCGAGCACGTCGGGGGTGAGCTTCGCCAGCACGTCGATGGCGGCCAGGTTCTCGTGGACCTGCTCGACCCGGCTGGCACCGGTGATCACGCTCGACACCCGGGGGTTGGACGCGCACCAGGCGATGGCGAGCTGCGACATCGTGCAGCCCAGGCGATCGGCCACCCCGGCCAGCGCGTGCAGTTCGTCGTTGCGGCGGGGGTCGGCGAGCCGCTCCCGCAGCCACTCGTAGCCCGGGAGCGCAGCCCGGCTGTCGTCGGGCACGCCGTCGAGGTACTTGCCGGTGAGCAGGCCGGACGCCAGCGGGCTCCAGATGGTGAGGCCGAGACCGATGTCGTCGTAGAGGCGGGCGTACTCCTGCTCGACCCGGCGGCGCTCGAACAGGTTGTACTGGGGCTGCTCGACGATCGGCTTGTGGAGGTGGTGGCGCTCGGCGATCTCCCAGGCGGCGCGGATCTCGTCAGCCGACCACTCCGAGGTGCCCCAGTAGAGCGCCTTGCCGGACGAGACGATGTCGGACATGGCCCGCACCGTCTCCTCGATGGGCGTCTCGGGGTCGGCCCGGTGGCAGTAGAGGAGGTCGACGAAGTCGAGGCCCATCCGCTCGAGCGAGCCGTCGATGGCCTGCATGAGGTACTTGCGGTTGAGCGTGTACCGCATGTTCACGGCGTCGTGGATGCCCATGTAGACCTTGGTCGAGATGACGTAGGACCAGCGCGGCCACCCGAGCTCGGCGATGGCCTGGCCCATGATCCGCTCGGACTCGCCACCGGCGTAGGCCTCGGCGTTGTCGAAGAAGTTCACGCCGGCGTCGCGGGCAGCGGTGAGGCACTCCTTGGCAAGGGTGGTGTCGACCTGGGTGCCGAACGTGACCCACGACCCGAAGGACAGCACGCTCACCTTCAGTCCACTGCTCCCGACGCGGCGGTACTCCATGGTCATCTGAGATCCCTTTCCGAGGCGTCAGGGACGACGGGCTCGTGGGGGAAAACTACCGGCCCCATCAGCCGATCCGACGGGGGCATCAGGTACGGTCGGCCGACTCCTGCGATCCGACGCAGGACCTGGGGCCTCCACCACCGCACATGCTCTTCCCGACCATCGACTTCGCCCTGTTCTTCCTGGTCGTGTTCGCCGGGAGCTGGCTCCTCCGTCCCCGTCCGTTCGCCTGGAAGCTCTTCATCCTCGCGTGCAGCTTCTTCTTCTACGGCTACTGGTTCTCTGAGCGGAGCAACCTCCCGCTGGCCGGCATCCTGGCGTTCACGATCCTCGTGAACTGGGCGTTCGGCAAGGCGGTGTTCAGTGCCATGACGCCCGAGGGCGAGCGCACCGAGCGCAGCCGTTGGCTCGTCCGGGCCGCGGTCGTCGTCGACCTCGGCGTGCTCGGCCTACTTCAAGTACGCCAACTTCTTCCTGTCGTCGTTCACGGAGCGGCTCAGCTCGATCGGTGTGCACGTCAGCGACCCGACGATCAGCGTGATCCTGCCGATCGGCATCTCCTTCTTCACGTTCCAGGCCATCAGCTACGTCATCGACATCGGTCGAGGGGTGTGGCGCAAGCCGGTGCCGCTGCTCGACTTCGCGGTCTACCTGTCGTTCTTCGCCCACCTGATCGCGGGTCCCATCGTGCGGGCCAGCGAGTTCGTCCCCCAGCTCGAGGAGCCGGCCGACCCGCGGTACGTGGAGACCTCCGAAGCGTTCATGCTGATCTTCCGGGGCATGTTCAAGAAGGTCGTGATCTCGAGCTACATGGCCACGATCGTCGACCCGGTGTTCGCACTGCCCAACAGCGCCAGCCGCTGGGAGGTGCTCTGGGCCATCTACGCCTACGCCATCCAGATCTACGCCGACTTCTCCGGCTACACCGACATGGCGATCGGCATCGCCCTGCTGCTGGGGATCCGCTTCCCCCAGAACTTCGACGCCCCGTACATCTCGCTCTCGGTGCAGGAGTTCTGGCGGCGCTGGCACATGACCCTCTCGCGGTGGCTGCGCGACTACCTGTACATCCCGCTCGGCGGCAACCGCGGCACCAAGTGGTTCACCTACCGGAACCTGTTCCTGACGATGGTGATCGGTGGTCTCTGGCACGGCGCCAACTGGACCTTCGTGATCTGGGGCGCGCTCCAGGGCGGCTTCCTCGTGGGCGAGCGCGTCGTGAAGGAATGGTGGGCGCAGCGGGGCGCCATCGGCCTTCCATCCGTGCTGGTGAAGGCGCTCCAGTGGCTGCTCACCTTCAACTTCGTCTGCTTCGCCTGGATCTTCTTCCGGGCCAAGGACTTCTCCGGCGCCACCGATGTCATCGGCCGCCTGTTCTCGGGCGGTGGCTCCGCCGCCCTGGTCACGCCGCTGCTGATCATCGCGGTCATCGGCATGCTGGCCTCCCAGTTCGTCCCCGAGCGGATCCCGTCGAAGGTGACCGAGCAGTTCTCCCAGTTGGCGCCGGTGCTCCAGATCCTGGCCCTCGGCGTCGGCCTGGTCGTCGTCGATGCGCTCGGCCCCGAAGGCATCGCCCCGTTCATCTACTTCCAGTTCTGAACTCTGCTCTCGAGATGCGCCGCTGACGCACCGATCAGCGCTGGGTGACACCAAAATGGGCCGCTGGATCACTATCTTGTCGGCGTGGCGATCGACCGCAACGGGCGTGGAGGACGTCTCGACTTCAGCTGGCGCTCCCTCGCGCGGCCCTTCCGTTCGTCGCGCCCCGGGACGATGCCGGCCGGCCTCGTGCTGGTCATCGTGGTCGGTGCGCTGTTCATCGCCATGCTCGGCAACGCCGATGCCACCGAGCGCAAGAGCGACGGCAAGCGGGGAAACGCCGAGTGGCGCCGGACCATCGCCAGCGACATCGCCGGCGTGGCCGACTTCCTGCACCTGACCACCCCTCGCACGAAGATCGACGAGGCCATGGGTCGCCAGACCAACGAGAAGCCGGGTGGCAACATCGACGAGCTGCTCGCCCAGCAGGCGGCCGCCACCGGTGGCACCACCGACACGTCCCAGGACGAGGTCGCTGCTCTGGCCGCGGTCACGCCGGTCATCCGCACGCCCACCCTCGACAACCCGTTGCGCATCTGGATCGGCGGTGACTCGGTCTCGCAGGTCCTCGGCCAGCAGACGGCCAAGGCGGCGGAGTCCACCGGGCTGTTCAAGGCCACCCTCGACGGTCGGGTCTCCACCGGTCTGGCCGTGCCCAGCTTCTTCAACTGGCCGGAGCACTTCGCCAAGGACGTGGTGCCGATCGGGCAGCCGAACCCCTACGACGTGATGGTGCTGCAGTTCGGTGCCAACGACGGTCAGAACATCCAGCTCGACGACGGCACCGTGCTGCAGCGGTTCAGCCCCGAGTGGTACGCCGAGTACCAGAGCCGGGTCGGCAAGACGATGGACCTGCTCAAGAGCGCGGACAACGACCGGCTCATCATGTGGACGGCGCCGCCGCCGATGGGACCGAACACCGGGGTCCACGGCCAGGACAAGATCGGCTGGATCATCTGGACCGAGGCCCAGAAGCGCCCCTGGGTGCACTTCGTCGACCTGTGGCCGTTCTTCGTCGACAGCAACGGCAAGTTCCAGCACTCGTTGCCCAACGCCGACGGCACGGTCAAGGGCATGCGCCAGAAGGACGACGTCCACTTCAGCGACGCCGGCGGGGCCCGCGCCGCATGGGTGGTCATCGACCAGCTCAAGACGCTGATCGACCTGTCCGCCTCGAAGGTGCCGCAGGATCCGCCGGGGCAGAGCGCGCCGACCGACATCGTGCAGCGCGACACGATCCCCGAGACCATGCCCGGAGCGCCCTGAGACACGTCACGAGCGGCTCCGAGCCCCGTGCTCGGCACCGATCAGGCCATTGGATCAGGCCGGGATCTGGGTGGCCAGGGCCTGGGCGATGAGGTGCGCTCGCTGGGCGTAGCCGGCCGAGGTGTAGTGGATCTTGTCCTTGCTGAACCAGGCGTCCTGCACCACCGACGACCAGTCGTAGACCTGGATGTTCGGGTAGCGGGCGGTGGCCGCATCGAGCTTCCGGTCGAACGCCTGCATGTTCTCGTTGCGCCAGTTGCCCTTGGTCTCGAGGGTCTTGACGTTGACCCACAGCACGGGATCGTCGCCGATGACGGCCATCATCTTGTCGATGCGCTCGTCCTCGTCGTAGCTGCTGCCGTGGGAGATGTCGGCCGCGTCGGTGGTGCCGAGCGCCAGCACCCAGCAGCCCGCGTAGCCCGTGGCCTTGACCTGCTTGGCCACGTCCTCGGCGTTGAGCTGCCCCTTGAGGTGCTCCACGATCGAGCGGGCGCCGGAGATCTCGGGCCGGAACTCCTCGACCCCGACGGCGATGTACTGCACGTCGATCCGGGTGAGCGGCTGGGGCAGGTACTCCTTCGAGGTCAGCCCGACCGACGTCGAGTCACCGATGTGCACGACCTGCGTGCACGAGGTCATGGGCGGACCGGGAGGCGTCGTCGGGGTGGTGTCCTCGGCCGGGATGTCCCCGCCACCCCCGCCGTCGCCCGCCGCGTCGGTGGTCTTCGCGGAGCTCGACCCGCAGGCGGCGAGCACAGCGGTCAGGGCGATGGCCAGCACCATTGCGGTCACCCGTCGGATGGTCCGGGCCTCGAGGGTCGTCACAGGCGAAGAGGGTAGGGGGCCCGCCCTGGTGATCGGTGGCACCCTCAGGGGTGCGACGCCGTCACTTCGGCGGTGATGCCGCCTCGCACGTTCCAGAGCGTGTGCACCGTCATGCGTCGAGGGGAGATGGCGGCGACCAGGTCATCGAGGATGCGGTTGGTGATGTCCTCGTGGAACGCCCCGACGTCGCGGTAGGTCCACAGGTAGAGCTTGAGCGACTTGAGCTCGACGAGGTGCTGGTCTGGCACGAACGTGATCGACACCGTGGCGAAGTCGGGCTGGCCGGTCATCGGGCAGACGCACGTGAGCTCGGGGGTGGAGAAGTGCACCTCGTAGTCGCGCCCCGGATGCGGGTTGTCGACGGCGACGAGGTCCTTGGACGGTGAGGACGGCATGGGCGTCGAATCTACCGTCGAGCCTGACGGGCTGCTGTCGAGCTGCCACCAGAGGAAGGCCAGCACGTCGGCCAGCTCGTCGGCCTGGCTGGTGACCGGCTTGCCCTGGCCGTGGCCGGCCTGGGCCTCCTCGCGCAGCAGCACCGGACGGTCGTCGCCGCACGAGGTGGCCTCCTGCAGGCGGGCCGCCATCTTGCGGGCGTGCAGCGGCGCCACCCGCGAGTCGTCCTCGGCCGTCGTCAGCAGCACCGCGGGGTAGCAGGTGCCGTCGACGACGTGGTGGTACGGCGAGTAGGCGTAGCAGCCACTCGAGCTCGTCGGGCCGGTCGGGGTCGCCGTACTCGGGGATCCAGAGCCGGGCGATGAGGAACCGGTGGTAGCGCACCATGTCGAGCAGCGGCACCGCCACCTGCGCGGCCCGGCAGAGGTCGGGCCGCTGGGTGAGGGCCGCGCCCATGAGCAGGCCGCCGTTGCTGCCGCCGCGGATGGCCAGCCGGTCGCGGCTCGTGCAGGCCCTCGGCCACGAGCCAGTCGGCGGCGGCGATGAAGTCGTCGAAGCATCTGCTGCTTGTGCTCGCGCATGCCGGCGCGGTGCCAGGCCTCGCCCTCCTCGGCGCCGCCCCGGAGGTTGGCCACCGCGTAGATCCCGCCGTCGTCGCACACCGCGACGACGGCCGCGCTGTAGGCCGGGCCCATCGTCACCGAGAACCCGCCGTAGCCGGTGAGCACGCACGGCGTGTCGGGACCGGGCACGGTGGCGGCGGCCCGGATCAGGAACATCGGGATCTCGGTGCCGTCGGTGGACGGGTAGCGCACCTGCTCGACGACGTAGGCGCCCTGGGGCCCGTCGCCCTGGCCGTCGGACTCGCCCAGTCGGCTCCAGTCGTCGACCTGACGCCGGACGCCAGCGGAACAGGGTCGGCGGGCGGGCGAAGGAGGTGAGCGAGAAGAAGGCCTCGTCCCGTTCGTGGCTGCCCGACAGGCCGGCCAGCGAGCCCTGCTCGCCCAGGTCGATCGTCTGGTGGCCGGTGCCGTCGTGGTCGTAGCGGTCGAGCCTCGACACCGCCGATCGGGAGCTCAGCACGACCAGCGAGTCGGAGGTGGCCACCAGCGCTTCGAGCACCGCGTCGGCCTCGGGGATGATCGTGCACCAGTTGTCGTGCCAGGCCGCCGACAGGGGGGCGGACACGACCCGGCCGCGGTCGGCGTCGAGGGTGGTGATGCCGATGGCCTCGTCGCCCACGATCTCGAACGACGAGACCGCCTCGATGCCCTCGATCATCACCGTGCGGGCGCCGGTGCTGCGGTCGATCAGGTGGACGTCGACCCGGCTCCAGCCGGTGCGACACGTGCACGAGCAGCCAGCGCCCGTCGGCCGACAGCGACACGTTGGGCCACGCGGTCTTGTCCGGCAGGTCGTCCCACACCACCGGGTCGCGGGCCGGGTCGGTGCCGAGCTGGTGCCAGAACACCTTGCGCCAGTAGTCGCGCTCGTCGTCGGGCACCTCGCCCTCGTGCGGGTAGCGCGTGTAGGCGAAGGCGGAGCAGTCGGGCAGCCCACGCGACCGACGCGCCACGGGTGTCGGCGATCGTGTCGGTGAGCATGCGCCCGGACTCGACGTCGACGACGTGCAGGGTCGAGCGCTCGTCGCCGCTGGTCGACAGGCCGTAGGCCACCAGCCGGCCGCCGGGGGACGGCGTGGTACCAGTCGATGGCCGCGGTCGGGTCGCCGGTCAGGGCCGGTCGGGTCGACGAGGCTGCGGGCCACGCCGGGCCGCAGCGCGGAGCGGACGACGAGGACGGTCTGGTCGTGGTGGCCCCAGCGTTCGAGCGAGAACACCCGGTCGCCCTCGACCGAGCAGGCCACCGACGAGCCGGCCCGCAGCAGCGCGCTCAGCCGGTCGTGCAGCTCGGCCCGGCGCGGCAGGGCATCGAGCACATGGCGGGTGCGGGCGTTCTGCCCGGCCACCCAGGCCCGGACCTCGGGATCGTCGTCGGCCTCGAGCCAGCGGAACGGGTCGGCCACCTCGGTGGCCGTGGAGCTCGTCGACGACCTCGTCGCGACGGGTGGCCGGGGAGGGCGGGATCGACGGACTCACGACGCCGCCGCGTCTGCGATCGAGGTCGGGCCGGTCAAGCGGTCAGGTCGGGCTCGGTCAGCCTCGGCCGGCGTTGGGCTTGCTGCCGTGGTTGGCCTTCTTGCGGCGGGCGTTGATCTTGCGCTTCTTGGTCTTCTTCGACATAGCCCGGCGACGCTACCCGGTGGGATGCGAACGCAGCCCATTCGACCAGGTCGTCGGCCGGCCCAGGTGTTGACGATCGAGTCGATCGCGATCTCGTGGCGGGCGGCCTTGTCGCAGCCGAAGGTCTGCCACTCGAGCTGGCCGGGGGCGTGGGCGTCGGTGTCGATCGAGACCTTGCAGTCCCAGTCGAGGGCCAGCTCGAGCAGGTCGTCGGGCGGGTCCTGGCGCTCGGGCCGGCAGTTGATCTCGACCGCGGTGTCGAACCGGGCGCAGGCGGCGAACACGATCTCGGGGTCGAACTGCGACTCGGGTCGCACGACCTCGGGATCGGACGCCACCTGCGCCACGGTCGAGCGGAGCTTGCGGCCGGTGCAGTGGCCGAGGATGTCGACGTGGGGGCTGGCGACGGCCAGCACCATGCGCCGGGTCATGGCGGCGCGGTCCATGCGCAGCTTCGAGTGGGCGCTGGCCACGACGACGTCGAGCCGGTCGAGCAGGTCGTCGTCCTGGTCGAGGGAGCCGTCCTCGAGGATGTCGACCTCGATGCCGGTGAGGATCCGGAACGGGGCGATCCGCTCGTTGAGGCGGCGATCTCGCTGAGCTGCTCGCGGAGGCGCTCGGCGTTGAGGCCGTGGGCGACGGTCAGCCGGGGCGAGTGGTCGGTGAGCACGAGGTAGTCGTGGCCGAGCTCCATGGCGGTGCGGGCCATCTGCTCGATCGGAGCGCCGAGCCGTCGGACCAGAAGCAGTGGCTGTGGCAGTCGCCCTTGAGCGCCGCGCGGTAGGGCGCGCCGCCGTCGCCGAGCGGCACGACGGTGCTGGCCTCGAGGTCGACGATGCGCTCGGGGACCTCGCCGGCGAACGCCTCGGCGATGACCGCGCCGGTGCTCTTGCCGATGCCGGGCAGGTCGGTGAGGGTGCCGGCCGCGGCCCGGGCCTCGATCTCGCCCGTCGGGCAGCTCGGCCACGACCGTCGGCGGCGTTGCGGAAGGCGTTGCACCTTGTTGGGCTCGGCCAGCGAGCGGTCCAGCAGGTAGACGACGCGGTTCAGGGCCTCGAGCGGAGTCATCCGGAGGCTAAGCCACTGCCCGTGCGCCGAGCCGCGTGCGGGGGCGGGCTGGCGTCTACCCTGACCGCCCGATGGAACGCTTCGGGTTCGTCGGGCTCCCCAATGCCGGCAAGTCGTCGCTCTACAACGCCCTCGTCGGGGGGCTCGGCGCTGGCCGCGCCCTACGCGTTCGCCACCAAGGACCCCAACGTCGGCATGGCCAAGGTGCCCGACGAGCGCCTCGACCGGCTGGCCGAGATGAGCCAGCTCGAAGAACGTGGTGCCGGCCAGCGTGCAGTTCGTCGACATCGGCGGTCTGGTCGAAGGGGCCAGCACGGGCGAGGGCCTGGGCAACAAGTTCCTGGCCAACATCCGCGAGGCCGACGCCATCGTGTTCGTGCTGCGGGCGTTCGACGACGACGACGTCCCCGGTCCGTCCGACCCGCTCGAGCACCTGCGCATCGTCGAGATCGAGCTGGCCCTGGCCGACCTCGAGACGGTCGAGAACCAGATCGACAAGCGGCGCAAGGCGGCCAAGCAGGACCGGTCGATCGCCGACGAGGTCGAGGCGCTCGGCCGCGGCCCTCGAGCTCCTCGCGGAGGGCACGCCGATCTACCGCAGCGACCTGTCCGCCGAGCGACCGCGAGCTGCTCAGGCCCTACTTCCTGCTCACCAACAAGCCGGTGCTGGCCGTCGTCAACGTCGGCGAGGACGACCTCGAGCGCATCGACGAGGTGATCGCCCCGGTGCGTGGCCGAGCTCGGCGGCCACGGCGAGGTCATCGGCATGTGCGTGCAGCTCGAGGCCGAGGCGGCCCAGCTCGACGCCGACGAGCGGGCCGAGATGCTCGAGGGCCTCGGCCTGGGCGAGGGCGCGCTGCCCCGGTTCCTCCACACCGCCTACCGCATGCTCGGCCTGCGCACGTTCCTCACCACCGGCGAGAAGGAGTCGCGGGCCTGGACCTTCCGGGCCGGCTCCAAGGCGCCGCAGTGCGCCGGCGTGATCCACACCGACTTCGAGCGCGGCTTCATCCGGGCCGAGGTCATCCACTGGGACGAGCTGCTCGAGATCGGCTCGTGGTCCAAGGCCCGTGACGTCGGCAAGCTCCGCGTCGAGGGCAAGGACTACGAGGTCGTCGACGGCGACGTCATCGAGTTCCGCTTCAACGTCTAGCGAGATGTGGGACCACGGCGTGCTCATGCTGCAGCGCCCGGGTGAGGCGCACGCCGTGTGGCACTTCTGGGACGGTCCCGACCGGGACTTCACGTGCTGGCACCTCAACCTGCAGGCCCCGTTCCGACGCACCCCGATCGGCTACGACACCCAGGACCTCGAGCTCGACCTCGTGGTGTCCCCCGACGGCTCGTTCGTGCTGAAGGACGTGTCGCCGGAGTCGACGTGGCCGACGGTCAGCCCCGTGTCATGCGCTTCGCCGACCACCCCCACTTCGTCGCCACCTTGTTCGTCCCGCAGACCTCGTCGACTCCCGGCGCACCGCACCCGCTGGTGACCGGTCTGCTCCAGGCGGCTGCTCAGCGCCAGCCGTCCTGACGGGGGGGACCGGACGGAACGAGCACCGGTGGGCTCGGGGGCAGGGTCGGGGGCATCGTCTCGCGGGCCGCGAACGTGGGCACCGCAGCCGGGCCTGACGAAGATCCGACCGGCGCTGACGTCGAGGCCGGGACGACCACCTCACGGGGCCCGTTCGGGTAGAGCAGGCGCCAGATGGCCAGGCCGGTCGCGGTGACCATGAGGGACACCGCCGACAATGCCACGTACCGGTTGCCGAGGTCGCTGCCGTTCAGGACGGCGTGCAGCCCCGTGATCCAGGCCATGGCGTAGGAGACCAGGTGGATCCGGTGCCAGGCGGCCTTGCCGAGCTGGCGACGCAGCATCGAGGTGACCTGCACGACGACGAGCATCCACAGCGCGACCACACCGGCGGCGATGCCCCACGGGTGCCAGCTGGCGGTGAACGGGACGACGGTGTCCATCCAGGTCAGGCCGACGGTGGTGTCAAAGACGGCGGCCACGATGTGGAGGGCCAGCGCGCCGAGCCCGACGGCGCCGAGGAAGGGGTGCAGGTCGACGACCCACCGCCGCGCCCTGGCGTTCGGGAGCAGCCGGCCCGAGGCGATCGTTCCCCACATCAGCGTGAGGGTGAGGAAGAACCAGGAGGTCAGCCCGGCCGATCGCATGACGTACCACCACATCGTGTTGCTCATTCCACCGTCTCCGTCTGTCGGGCGAACCGGTCGAGCTGACCGATCGAGGATGTGCTGCCGTCGCGCTCGACGATCAGCGCGCCGGCCTGCACGTCGGGGAGGCGGCCGTCGAGGAACGCGACCTTGGCCAACGCCTCGGCCCACCAGGCGCACCCGGCGACGACGGTGACCTGTCGGCGCGTGGTGGTGGCCGGCAGCGAGGTCGCGGGGTCGATCAGGTGATGGACGGGGGTGCCGTCGCGGGTGCTCCAGTGGCGCCGGGCCGCGGTGCTGGTCGCCACGCCGCCACCCGTGAGGGCCAGGTGGGTGAGGTGGTGGCGGGGATCCTCCGGGTGGTCCGGGTGCTCGACGGCGATGCGCCAGTCGTCGCCCTCGGGCGCGGTGCCGATCACCCGCAGGTCGCCGCCGACGTTGACCAGCACGCCGTCGGCGCCGGCGGCCATGAGCTCGGTGGCGACGATGTCCGCGGCCAGGCCCTTGCCGAGCCCGCCGGGATCGAGGGTGATGCCGGGCAGTTGGACGAGCCCCTGGTCGAGGTCGAGCGTCACCCCTCCGGGGCCGACCGACGGCTTCGCCTGCGGGAGCCGGATCGGCGGCGAGAGCAGCGGCCACGAGTGGTCGTAGCCGAGCTGCTCGAGTGCATGGCCGACCGTCGGGTCGAATCGGCCGTCGGTGAGCTCCCACGCCGCGAGCATCGCCTCGACGAGCAGCCGGGTCGGGCCGGACACGAGGCACGGAGCCCCGCCGGCCTGGTTGAGACGGGAGATCTCGCTGCTCGGGCGGAAGCGGCTCCAGAGCGACTCGAGCCGATCCAGCTGCTGGACGCCCGATCGGGCCAGGCCGTCGGGTCCGCCGACGACCACCAGGTGGCCGGCCGACCCCATGATCGGGAAGTGCTGTTCGGTGACCTCTCGGCTGCACGTGGGGTTCGACATGGTCAGCTCCCGTGCGTCGAACTGGCCGAGCTCGACGACTGCGACGATCTCGACGAGCTGCTGGCGGTGGAGGTGGTGCTCTTCGTCGAGGAACCGGACGTGGTGGCCGGCGTCGAGCTCGAGCCGACCGCGGCCAGCCCGCCGGAGGTGCTCGACGAGTTGGTGGCCGATGTCGCGGACGTCGTGGCCGGCGCGATGGCGAGCGCCGTCGTCCCACCGACCACGCCGACCGCGGCCACCGAGGCAGCGATGATGCGGGACCGACGGGTCCGGCTCCAGCGGCGCCGGGTGGCGGTGCTGATCAGGGGGAGGTTCATGGCTCCACGATGCGCCGCGTGCGTTGGGTGAACCTGTGCTGCGCGTTAGGGAACGGTGAGAATCATCCGTCCTGCAGCGGCAGCACGAAGCCGACCGTGGCGCCGCCTCCGTCGCGCGCCGACGCCAGGACCGAACCTCCGTGCCCTTCCACGACATCGCTGACGATGGCCAGGCCCAGACCTGATCCCGGGCGGCTCCGGGCATCGAGCGCCCGGTAGAACCGGTCGAACACGCGGGGCAGGTCGCTCGGGGTCGATGCCGGGACCCCGGTCGGAGACCTCGACCCGGCCGTCGCGAAGGGAGATCTCGATCGGACCGCCGGCATCGGCGCTGAACTTGGCCGCGTTGTCGACCAGGTTGGTGATCGCCCGTTCGAGCGCCTGCGGCCGACCGACCACGACCGAACCATCGATGGTCACCACGATCTCCCGCGACGGTGCGTCGACGGGCACGATCGGCCACCCGGTCGATCATCGGTCCGAGCGCCACCGCCTGGTCGGGCTCGTCGCCGCGACGGTCGGTGGCCAGATCGACCAGCTCGTTGACCATCGTGGTGAGCTCGTGGGTCTCGGTGTCGAGGTCGGTGATGAGCCGGTCGCGGTCTTCGGCCCGCAGGCTGTCGTAGCGCTGCAGCACGGTGACGTTCGTGCGCAGGCTGGTCAGCGGGGTGCGCAGCTCATGGCCGGCGTCCTGCACCAGCCGCTGCTGGGCCTCCTTCGACCGGGCCAGCGCCCCCAGCATCTCGTTGAACGCCACGCCCAGCCGACCGGCCTCGTCCCGGCCGTCGACCGGCACCTCGACGTCGAGGCGTCCGGTGCTGGCGACCTCCTCGGCCACGCCGGTGAGCCGCTGCAGCCGGCGGGTGACCTGGCGGGCGATGAGCCAGCCGAGCATCGCGGCGACCGCGGTCACGGCCACCACCGCCAGCGCCGTGCGGTTGCGGATGTCCTCGAGCAGTCCGTTCGACTCGGCCAGGTTGCGGGCGTACATCGTCGCCCCTCGCTGCGCACCCCCGTTCGAGATCGGTCAGGACCCGATAGGTGGCGCCGTCGGTCGACACGTCCTGGGTGGCCCGCACGCCCTGGTTCGGATCTGTCGCGAGGGCCCGGTCGGTGTCGGAGACCGGCAGCTCGCCGCTCTGGGGCGGGCTGTACACCTCTCCGTCCGCGTCCAGGTGCTGCTGGACGACGCCGATGTCGAGGGAGCGGGAATCATCGCGGTGATCGGGCTGGGCGGTCGGACCTCCGCGACCTCCCGGACCGCCGCCACCGCTGGCGCCGCCGTGGTCGTCACCGTCGGACCCCCCTGCCTGCGCGGCCTGGTCGAGCGACTGGTCGACGTTGGAGCGGAGCTGGTCGGCGGTCGCGACGTAGCTGGACAGGCCGATGGCGACGGTGGCGAAGGCCGAGAGCAGCACCAGCGCCAGGACCATCTTCAGCCGCAGGCTCACGACTCGCGCACCGTGTAGCCCACACCTCGCACGGTGTGGATCAGCTTCGGCTCGCCCTCCCGCTCGAGCTTGCGCCGCAGGTAGCTGATGTAGACGGCCAGGTTCTTCGAGTCGGGCCCGAAGTCGTAGCCCCAGATCCGGTCGTAGATGGTGCTGTGGTCGAGCACGATGCCAGCGTTGCGCACGAGCAGCTCGATCAGCTCGAACTCCGTCTTCGAGAGGTCGATCTCGTCGTCGTCGCGCCACACCCGGCGTGATGCCGGGTCGACCTTGAGGTCGGCCACCCGGAGCACGTCGTCGGCCGGGTCGGCCGACGGAGTCGAAGTCGGCTCGGCGCAGCAGCGCCCGCAGACGGGCCAGCAACTCGTCGAGGTCGAAGGGCTTCGGCAGGTAGTCGTCGGCGCCGGCATCGAGGCCGGCCACCCGATCGGTGGTCTCGGTTCGGGCCGTGAGCATCAGGATCGGCGTTCGGTCCTGCTCGAAGCGCAGCACCCGGCACACGGTCAGACCGTCGACCGACGGCATCATCACGTCGAGCACGAGGACGTCGGGGTGCTCCTCACGGGTGATGCGCAGCGCCTCGGCGCCGTCGACCGCAGTGAGCACCTCGTAACCCTCGAGATCGAGGGCCCGGGCGAGCGAATCACGGATGGCGCGGTCGTCGTCGACCAGCAGCACTCGGTAAGCCATGGCGGCCATCTTGTCTGCTGTGGGTGAGGGTCTGGTGAGAACCTGACGGGAAGCCGAGTGGTCCCGGGGCGGGTAGGTTCACCCGGTTCCATTCCGCTCGATGCCTGACGGAGGCGGCTGTGCCCTGGCTGGTGCTCGACAGCAAGGTGCTGGCCACCCTCGAGGTGGCCGACTCCCTCACGTCCCGCAGCAAGGGCCTGCTCGGTCGGGACGGCATCGAGGGTGCACTCCTGCTGGCGCCGGCCCGGTCGGTCCACACGGTGCGCATGCGGTTCGCCATCGACGTGGCGTTCCTCGACGCGGACCACGTGGTGCTGCGCACGGTCACGATGGCCCCGAACCGGGTCGAGCCGTCCGATGTGGCGGGCCCGATCGGTGATCGAAGCCGAAGCCGGCTCGTTCGGCCGTTGGAACCTGGGGCCCGGCGATCAGCTCGAGATCCGCGGCACGCCGTGAGCGCGGGTGCGCTCGTCCTGGTGGCCACGCCGATCGGCAACCTCGGCGACCTCTCGCCCCGCGCCGTCGAGGAGCTGGGCCGGGCCGACGTCGTGGCCTGCGAGGACACCCGCCGCACCGGCCGGCTGCTGGCCCATGCCGGCGTGCGGGTACCCAAGCTGCTCACGGTGAACGACCACACCGAGGTCGGCGCCATCGACGAGGTGCTGGCCCGTCTCGACCGGGGTGAGCGGGTGGTCATCGTCTCCGACGCCGGCATGCCCGGCATCTCCGATCCGGGCGAGCGGATGGTGGCAGCTGCTGCCGCGGCCGGCCACCGCGTCGAGGTGGTGCCCGGCCCGTCGGCGGCCATCGCCGGACTCGTCCTCAGCGGCCTGGCCACCGGCCGATTCGTGTTCGAGGGCTTCCTGCCCCGCAAGGGGTCGGGCCGCAACGAACGGCTGACCGAGCTGGCCGGCGAACGGCGCACGATCGTGCTCTACGAGGCGCCTCACCGGCTGGCCCGAACCCTGACCGACCTGGCCGCCGCCCTCGGCCCGACCCGTGGCGTCGTGCTGGCCCGGGAGCTCACCAAGCTGCACGAGGAGGTCTGGCGGGGCCCGCTGGCCGCTGCGGTCGAGCGCTGTGGCGAGGTCGAGCCCCGCGGCGAGTACGTGGTGGTGGTGGCCGGAGCACCTGCGCCGGTGGCCGCCACCGACGACGAGCTGGCCGACGCCGTGGCCGAGGAGATCCGGGCCGGACGTTCGACCCGTGACGCCGTCGCCCTGGTGCTCGGGCCGCTTCGAGGTGCTCCCGCCGCCGGGTCTACGACCTCGCCACCCGCGGGATAGACTGTCACACCCCCTTCTTAGGGTGGGGGCATGCAACTGGTCCTGCTCTTCGTCGCGCTGGTCGTCGGTGTCGCCGCCGGTGTGGTCGCCGCGTCGGCGGTGGCCGCATCGATGCGGCCACCGCCAGCCCCGGCCGCGCCGGCCACCGATCCTGCGGTCGCCAGCGTGGGCACCCAACTGCAACACGTCGTCGATCTGGTGGCGGCGCTGCAGACCGACCGGGCCGCCCAGCACGGTGAGCTCCTGAGCCGATTGTCCGAGGCCGGCCGCCAGAGCACGGCGCTGGCCGAGACCACGCACAGCCTGCGCATGAGCCTGGCCAGCCCCAAGGCCCGGGGCCAGTGGGGCGAGCGCATGGCCGACGACGTGCTGCGCATGGCCGGCCTGGTCGAGGGCGTCAACTACCGTGCGCCAGACCGCGGTGGCCGGCGGCGGCATCCCCGACGTCACGTTCCTCCTGCCCGGGCCAGCGGGTGCTGCACATGGACGTGAAGTTCCCGATCGACAACTACCTGCGCGCCCTCGAGGCCACCTGACGCCGATGCGGCCCGGGCCGCGACCAAGGCGTTCCTCCGCGACGTGCACCAGCGCATCCGTGAGGTCACCACCCGGTGCCTACATCGACCCCGACACCACGCTCGACCACGTGCTGCTGTTCATCCCCAACGAGAGCGTCTACTCGTTCATCCACGAGCACGACCCGAGGCTGATCGACGCCGCGCTCGCGCAGCAGGTCGTGCTGTGCTCGCCGTTCACGCTGTTCGCCGTGCTGGCGGTGATCCGCCAGGCGATGGACTCGTTCCGCCTCGAGCAGGTCGGCGACGAGATCCTGCAGTGCCTCGGTGGCTTCAGCCAGCAGTGGGAGAAGTTCTCCGAGCAGGTCGACGTGGTCGGCCCGGCGGCTCGAGAGCACGCAGCGGGCCTACGACGACCTGGCCGGCACGCGGCGCAAGGCGCTCCAGCGCACGGTCGACCAGGTCGACGAGCTGCGCACCCGTCGCGGGCTCGAGCCCGTCGTCCGAACCGATCGCCATGCGCCACCCGGCCTGACGCCCGACCCGCCGATACTGCGGCAGAGGAGGTTCCACCGGCGTCGGTAGTGTTCCCGCCGTGCCCCGCTTCTACGTCACGACGCCGATCTACTACGTCAACGACGTGCCCCACATCGGCCACGCCTACACCACGGTCACCGCCGACGCCCTGGCCCGCTGGCACCGCCTGCTCGGCGACGACACGTTCTTCCTCACCGGCACCGACGAGCACGGCCTCAAGGTGCAGCGGGCGGCCGAGGCCAACGGCGCTGACGCCCACTCGAGCACGCCGACCGCACCAGCGCCCGGTTCCGCGAGACGTGGGACCTGCTCGACATCACCTACGACGACTACATCCGCACCACCGAGCCCCGTCACACGGCGCGGTGCAGGCGTTCCTGCAGGCCGTCTACGACAACGGCTACATCTACAAGGACACCTACGCGGGCCTCTACTGCGTGGCGTGCGAGGCGTACTACACCGAGGCCGACCTCGCTCGACGGCGGGCTCTGCCCGATCCACAAGCGGCCGGTCGAGTGGCTCGAGGAGGAGAACTGGTTCTTCAAGCTCTCGGCGTTCACCCAGCCGCTGCTCGACTGGTACGAGGCCGACCCCGACGCCGTGCAGCCCGGTCGGCAAGCGCAACGAGGCCCTCGGCATCATCCGCCAGGGCCTCGACGACATCTCGATCAGCCGCACGTCGATCGACTGGGGCGTGCCGGTGCCGTGGGACCCGGGCCACGTCTTCTACGTCTGGTACGACGCCCTCATCAACTACGCCACCGCCGTCGGCTACGGCACCGACCCCGAGCGCTTCGCCGAGTGGTGGCCGACGGTGCACCACGTCATCGGCAAGGACATCCTGCGCTTCCACTGCGTCTACTGGCCGGCCATGCTGCTGGCCGCCGGCATCGAGCCGCCCCGCCAGCATCAACGTGCACGGCTTCCTGCTGGTCGGCGGCGAGAAGATGAGCAAGACCGGCCTCAACCAGATCTTCCCGGCCGACCTGGTGGCCGACTTCGGCGTCGACGGCTTCCGCTACCACTTCCTGCGCGACACCCCGTTCGGCCCCGACGGCGACTTCTCCTACGAGGGCATGGTCGCCCGCTACAACACCGACCTGGCCAACAACCTCGGCAACCTGCTGTCGCGGGTGGCCACCGTGGTGGCCAAGAAGTGCGACGGCATCGGCCCGGCGCCGCGCGCCGACAGCCCGCTCGCCGCCGTCGCGGCCGAGTGCTACGCCGAGGCGGCCGCGGCGTGGGAGGCCGTGCAGCCGTCGGTCGCGCTCGACGCCACCTGGCGCCTGATCCGCGAGGCCAACGCCTACCTCGAGGCCAACGAGCCGTGGAAGCTCGATCCCGGCCCCGAGGTCGACGCGGTGCATGGGCGACGCCCTCGAGGTGCTGCGCATCGTGGCCGTGCTGGCCACGCCCGGCCCTGCCCGACGCCTGCGCCGAGATCTGGCGCCGCATCGGCCTCGGCGGCTCGCCGCCGACGCAGCGCCTCCCGGCCGCGGCGGCCTGGGGTGGCTACCCGGGCGGGCTGGCCGTCGAGAAGGGCGACCCGCTGTTCCCCCGCATCGCCCCGGCGCTCGTGACGCTGGACCGACAACCACTGCCACCTGCCCGAGCCGGCGCCGACGGCGCCGACCTGGTGGCCGAGGCCCGAGCGGCGGGGGTCGACCGCGGCTGATCACCGTCGGCACCGACGTCGAGCACTCCCGCCAGGCCATCGCGGTGGCCGCGGCCCACGACGGCGTGTGGGCCACCGCCGGGGTGCACCCCCACGACGCGGCCGACGGGATCGACGGCCTGGTCGAGCTGCTCGGCGCGCCCGAGGTGGTGGCGGTGGGGGAGTGCGGGCTCGACTACCACTACGACCACTCGCCGCGGGACGCGCAGCGCGCAGGTGTTCGCCGCCCAGATCGCGCTCGCCCTCGAGCACGACCTGGCGCTGGTGATCCACACCCGCGAGGCGTGGGACGACACCTTCGCCATCCTCGGCGGCCGAGGGCGTGCCCGATCGCACGGTGTTCCACTGCTTCACCGGCGGCCCGACGAGGCGCGCAGCGGGCTCGACCTGGGCATCCGCATCTCGTTCAGCGGCATCGTCACGTTCAAGACGGCCGACGACCTGCGGGCGGCCGCGGCGATCTGCCCGCTCGACCGGCTGCTGGTCGAGACCGACTCGCCCTACCTGGCGCCCGTGCCGCATCGGGGCAAGAAGAACCGCCCGGCCCTGGTGCCGTTGGTGGGTGCCGCGGTCGCCGAGGCCAAGGGCATCGACGTGGCCGAGGTGGCCGCCGCCAGCTCGGGATGCCGCCACGGCGCTGTACCGGCTTGCAGAACCCGTGTAAGAAAAAGTTCTTCTCGGGATCGGCCCAGGTCAGCCGCCCTTTTCTCATCGCGTTCTCGTTACGGAAGTTGCGATCGGGTTACGGACCTTCATAGGTTGTCGGTCGTCAGCGGTCCTGGGCTCGAAGGGAGGCTCCGCGTGGACGATTCCGCGGCGCATCGCCGGCGGGTGTTTCTCGGTGCGATCATGGTCGTGGCGTTCGCGCTGCTGGTCGTGGCTGCCCTGATCCCGACGCCCCACAGTCGGCCGCTCAGCCTCGAGCAGGCCGGTGCCGACGAGACGGTCCCCGAGAGCTCCGCGCCTCCGACCACGGAGGCCCGTGCGGTCGCCCCCAGCACCACGGCCACCACCGAGGCGCCGACCACCACCGTCGCCGACAAGGCTCCGACCACCACGAGCACCACCGAGGCGCCCGCGAAGGTCACCGCCGTCGTGAAGACCGATACGACCACCAGGCCGGTGACCACGGCGCCGCCGGAGGCCACGCCTCCTCCTGCGTCGATCGGGCCGTCCGATGCCGAGTTCCTGGCCTGCATCCGGATGCGCGAGTCGCACAACGACTACACGACGGTGTCGGCCAGCGGGAACTACCGGGGCGCCTACCAGTTCAACCAGCCCGCCTGGGACAGCACGGCTCGCCACGCCGGCCGCCCCGACCTCGTCGGCCGCCTGGCCAACACCGTGGCGCCCGCCGACCAGGACGCCCTGGCGCTGGACCTCTACCACTGGCAGGGCTCTACGCCCTGGGGTGGGGCCTGCGACTGACCTCCTCGCCGGCTGACCCGATCGCCGCCCGGATCGCCGGGCGGGGATCGTTTGGCAAGCTGGTGACCCGGTGACCCTCACCCGCCGCGAGGCCGTCGACCTGCTCGAGCGGCACGGCCTGAGCCCGAGTCGGGCGCTGGGCCAGAACTTCCTCGTCGACCCCAACACGGTGCGCAAGATCGTGCGGCTCGCCGGCATCGGCCCGGGTGACCCGGTCGTCGAGATCGGGGCCGGCCTGGGTGCCCTCACGGTGACGCTCGCCGAGGCCGGCGCGGAGGTCGTGGCCGTCGAGATCGACCGCCACCTGCTGCCGGCGCTGCGCGAGGTCGTCGAGCGCCACGGCGTGACGGTGGTCGAGGGCGACGCCCTGGCTCTCGACTGGGCCGAGGTGCTGTCCGGCCACGACCGGTGGGCGCTCGTGGCCAACCTGCCCTACAACGTGGCCACGCCGCTGGTGTGCGACCTGCTCGACGACGTCCCGGCCATCGAGCGGATGCTGGTCATGGTGCAGCGAGAGGTCGGCGAGCGGCTCGCGGCCGGCCCGGGCGACCCCGGCCTACGGCATCCCGTCGGTGAAGGTGGCGTACTGGGCCACTGCCGCGGTGGTGGGACGGGTTCCGCCGACGGTGTTCCTGCCCCAGCCGAAGGTCGAGTCTGCGCTGGTGGCGATCAGGCGGCGCCCGGCCCCGGCTGTCACCGCCGACGCCGGCGAGCTGTTCACCCTGGTGCGCACCGCGTTCGGCCAGCGCCGCAAGATGCTGCGCCGCTCGCTGGCCGGCGTGGTCAGCCCCGAGGCGTTCGCGCGGGCCGACATCCGGCCCGAGGCCCGACCCGAGGAGCTCGGCATCGTCGAGTGGGGTCGCCTGACCGACGCGATCAGCTGACTGCTGGGATCAGGCGAGCGCAGGGATCGTGTGCACGACGACCCGGTCAGGTCCGGGGAAGGCGCCCTCGACGAACCAGGTCGATCCGCTGCCGGCCAGGCAGGGCACGAGCCCGGTCGCGTCGCCCAGCCGGTCGCGCCACTCGGCCAGCCGGGGCTCTACGACCAGTGCGGCCGGTTCGAGGTCGTTCGGCCCGTCGGCCTTCGGCCCGCCCAGATCATCCCAGGCTCGGTAGACGGCCGGCGTCGAGCAGCCGAACGGCGGCAGCACCAGCGTGAGCTCGAGCGGGACTCGAACGGCAGCGGGTCGACGATCTCGCCGATGCCCGTGACCCGGGCCCGTCCGCCGACCAGGCAGAACGCGACGTCGGCGCCCAGCTCGGCCGCTCGCACGAGCTCATCGGGCGTACCCGTCCAGCCCGCCCACCGCAGGACGGCGGCGGCATCGGCGGACCCACCGCCGAGTCCCGCGCCCGCCGGGATGCGCTTGCGAACGGTGGCTGCGGCCGAGGCACCCAGCACGAGCAGCGCCCGGTGCACGAGGTTGTGCTCCTGAGCGCCCACGTCTAGCGGGTCACCGTCGTCGGCAGTGGTGACCTCGACCGTGACGGCCAGGTCCGGAGCCGACGTGAGCTCGATCTCGTCGAGCAGGTCGATGGCGACCATCTCGGCGTCGATGAGGTGCAGGCCGTCCTCGCGCACCCCCGTGACGTGCAACGAACGGGTGAGCTTCGCCGGCGCGCGGTCAGCACTGAGGAGCGAAGAAGATGTGGCGGCGGCCGGCTACTTGCCGGCTGCTCGGCGCTGGAAGCGCGTGCGCTTCAGCATCTTCTTGTGCTTCTTCTTTCGCATGCGCTTGCGGCGCTTCTTGATCAGTGAACCCATGGCGTCGGGCAATCTAGCGGTCCGGGCACGTTCGTGCGAAACGACGCGTCCGGGCGGTCCGGGCCGGCGCGGGGTGCCGAGTGGGGTGAGCTGATCGGCGTAGAGCTCGGAGGCAGGGATTCGAACCCCGAAGACGTGGACCAAAACCACGCATGTTGCCAATTACATCACCCCCGATCAGTGGCCCAACCCTACTGGTCGCGTTAGAACAGGGGCATGTCCGAGCGCCCGCTGTCCGCCGTCGTCCTCGCTGCGGGAGAGGGCACCCGCATGCGCTCGACCCGCCCGAAGCCCCTGCACCTGCTCTGCGGGCGGGCCATGTTGCTCTACGTCCTCGACGCGCTGGCCGAGTGCGACACCCGCCGGGCCGTCATCGTCGTGGGCCACGGCGCCGAGCGCGTCACCAAGAAGTTGCAGGAGGAAGCGCCCGATCTCGTTCTCGACTTCGTCGAGCAGCACGTGCAGCGCGGCACCGGCGACGCGGCCAGCGTCGGGCTGACCGTCTTCCCCGACGACGATCTCGACGAGGAGGACGGCGACGTCCTCGTGCTGCCGGGCGACACGCCGCTGCTGCGGCCCGAGACCGTCGCCGCGCTGGTCGCCACCCACCGCGACGCGGAGGCGGCCTGCACCGTGCTCACCGCCCGGCTCGACGACCCCAGCGGCTACGGCCGGGTGGTGCGGGGCAAGGACGGTCGGGTGCAGCGGGTGGTCGAGCAGGTCGACGCCACCGACGAGGAGCTCGAGATCGACGAGATCAACACCTCGATCTACTGCTTCCGCCGCAGCCTGCTGGCGCCGGCCCTGCGCCGGCTGAGCCCGGAGAACGCCCAGGGCGAGTACTACCTGACCGACGTGGTCGAGGTGCTGCACGACGGCGGGCTACCCGGTGGTGGCCATGGTGGCCGCCGACGCACGCGAGACCCAGGGCGTCAACGACCGGGTGCAGCTGGCCGAGGCCGAGGCCGAGCTCCGGCGCCGCACCAACGAGCGATGGCTGCGCCTCGGGGTCACCATGCTCGACCCCGAGCGCACCTACATCGACCCACGGTGCTGCTCGCCCCCGACGTCACGCTGTTCCCCGGGCACGCTGCTGCAGGGTCGGTGCGTGGTCGGCGCCGGAGCCGAGATCGGTCCCGACACCCGCCTGGTCGACTGCGTGGTGGGTGCCCGGTGCGGTGGTCGAGCACAGCGTGGGCCGTGATGCCGAGGTCGGCGACGATGCCGTCGTCGGTCCGTTCGCCGTGCTCGAGCCGGGCAGCCTGGTGCCGTCCGCCACCCGCACCGGCCCGTTCTACACTGCGACCTCCACGGAGGAGCAGGCCTAGCGACGGCCCTCGGGCCAGGGGATCAGGGATTCGGATGGAAGTCGTCACCAAGAAGCGCCTGCACCTGGTGTCCGGGCGGGCCAACCTCCCCCTGGCCGAGGAGATCGCCGAGCGGCTCGGCGTCGCGCTGGGCGACGCCGAACCTGGCCGAGTTCGCCAACGGCGAGCTGCACTGCCGCTTCGGCGAGTCGGTGCGCGGCACCGACGTCTTCATCATCCAGAGCCACAGCAACTCGGATGCCATGTCGGTCAACGACGCGCTGATGGAGCAGCTGATCATGGTCGATGCGGCCAAGCGGGCCTCGGCCAAGCGCATCACCGTCGTCTGCCCCTACTACGGCTACGGCCGCCAGGACCGCAAGGCCGAGGGTCGCGAGCCCATCACGCGCCAAGCTCATGGCCGACATGTTCCGTGCCGCCGGGGCCAAGCGCCTCGTGAGCGTCGACCTCCACTCGGGTCAGATCCAGGGCTTCTTCGACGGCCCGGTCGACCACCTCACCGCCATGCCGGTGCTCGTCGAGCACATGGCCACCCTGGGCGACGACCTGGTCGTGGTGTCGCCCGACGCCGGTCGGGTGAAGGTCGCCGAGCGCTACGCCAACGTGCTCCACGCCGACCTGGCCATCGTGCACAAGCGCCGGGTCAAGGGTCAGAAGAACTCGGTCGAGGCCCGTGACGTGGTCGGCGACGTCGACGGTCGCATGTGCGTGCTCATCGACGACATGATCGACACGGCGGCCACGCTGTGCGCGGCGGCCGAGCAGCTCATCGACCACGGCGCCACCGAGGTGCACGCGGTGGCACCCACGGCGTGTTCTCGGGCCCCGCCATCGACCGCATCAAGAACTCGGTGATCTCCAAGGTCACCGTGACCAACACCCTGCCCCTTGCCGCCCGAGAAGCAGCTCGACAAGATCGAGGTGCTGTCGGTGGCCGGCGTCATGGCCGACGCCATCGACGCGGTCTTCGAGGACACGTCCGTCAGCGAGATCTTCGGCGGGGCCAACCAGAGCTAGTGGTTCTGCCCGGCCCAGCGGCCGACGGTGACCGTGCCCCCGAGGAACAGCCCGGCCCACACGCCGGTCCACACCGCGATGCCGCCGACCCCGGCCCATGACAGTTCGGGGTCGAGCAGGTGCAGCGTGAGGGCGATGGCCGCCACCATCACCAGGATCCCGGCGGCCGACCCGACGAGGACGGCTCGGCCGAAGCCGAGGTCGGTCGCCCGCCCTTCCTCGAGGTTGTCGCTGCTCGGCTGCACCGTCGTGGTCATGTCGCCTCCTGATCTCGGCCCTGAACTGGCTGGATGAGGTGAGGATCCCCGATCAGGGCCTCCGCCGGCAGGGTCGAAGGTCCCGGGTCGAGAGGGCCCCCGGTCCCAGGAGCGGCCGGCGGACTCGCACCGGTCGGCGGCTGGCCGGTAACATGACGGGCTGTTCTTTTTCTGCCCGTTCGATCGCCGGCGCCGTTGATGGTGCCCCGCAGGAGCGCACTGCCATGGACGTCACCCTTACCGCCGAGACCGGTCGCCCCAACGGCTCGAGCCGGGCTCGCCGCCTGCGCGCCGCAGGAAAGGTCCCAGCCGTCGTCTACGGACTCGACCAGGCACCGGTGGCCGTCACCGTCGAGTGGCTCGAGCTGCGCCGTGCGCTCAACACCGAGGCCGGGCTCAACGCCCTGATCACCCTCGACCTCGACGGTCAGCAGGACCTCACCATCGTGAAGACGCTCCAACGTGATCCGGTGCGCCGCACGGTCGAGCACGTCGACTTCCTCCGCATCGACCGAAACGCGTCGATCACCGTCGACGTGCCGATCGTGCTCCACGGTGAGGCCAAGGAGCTCGAGATCAACCAGGGCATCGTCGAGCAGCTGCTCCACACGCTCACCCTCGCCGCCCGTCCCGGTTCGATCCCGACCCAGCTCGACGCCGACATCTCCGACCTCGACATCGGCGGTGCCGTTCGGGTGGGCGATCTCGTTCTGCCCGAGGGCGTCACGACGGAGATCGACCCCGAAGAGCAGATCGCCATCGGCAGCGCCACCCGCGCCGCGATCGCCGGCGAGGACGGCGAGCCGGCGGAGGCGGTCGAGGGCGAAGAGGCCGAAGAGGCCGAGGGCGCGGCGGACGACGCCAGCGCCGAGTAGCACCCCCTCCACCGCGAGCCGCACATGACCGACCTGCTGGTCGTCGGACTGGGCAACCCCGGCGCCGAGTACGCCCACACCCGTCACAACGTCGGCTTCGACGTCGTCGAGCTCCTGGCGTCGCGCCACGGCGGCCGGCTCAAGAAGGGCAAGGAGCGCGCCCTGGTCGACGAGGTGCGCATCGGTGGTCGGCGGGTCGCCCTGGCCGAGCCGCAGACCTACATGAACGATTCCGGCGCGTCGGTCGTCCGGTTGGTCCGCCGCTTCGACATCGAGGACCTGCACCGACTGGTGATCGTGCAGGACGAGCTCGACCTGCCGACCGGGCGCATGAAGGTGAAGGTGGGTGGCGGCCTTGCCGGCCACAACGGCCTGCGGTCCATCCGGGCCCACTTGAAGAACGACGACTACGTGCGGGTCCGCATCGGCGTCGGCAAGCCTCCCTCGAAGGAGCAGGGCGCGGACCACGTGCTCAAGCGCCCCGGCAAGGCCACCCGGGCCGTCCTCGACGCCATGATCGTGCGGGCCGCCGACGCCGTCGAAGTGGTCCTCGATGAGGGCGCCGAGGTGGCGATGGACCGCTTCAACGGCCTTCCCGACGAGTCCCCGGTGGCCTGATCGGCCAGCACGTCAGCCGGTGACGGGCGCTCCGGCGAGGACCGCGACGATGCCGATGGCGCCGGCGGCCAACAGCCCGGCGACGACGCTGCGCCGCATCGCGACCAGCCACACGGCGGCGGCAGCCAGCAGCGGGACCTGCCAGGGCTGGCTGAGCGCGAGGGCCAGCGAGATCGACGCGCCGGCGATGGCGCCGATGGCGCCCGCACCGGCACCGGAGAGGAACGCCCGCACGGAGGCGTTGGCCCGGAGCCGATCGAAGTGCGGTCCGCCGGCGATGACGAAGAGGAACGACGGGGTGAACGCCACCAGGGCGGCGAGGAGACCTCCGCCGATCCCCGCCGCGGCGTAGCCGACGGCGGCAACGGTCTGCACGACCGGCCCGGGGGTGATCTGTCCGAGGGCCACCGCGTTGAGGAACTGGGCCGGGGTCATCCAGTGGTAGACGTTCGTCGCGTCGTTCTGCATCAGGGGGATGATCACGAACCCGCCGCCGTAGGACAGGGCTCCGACCTTGAACGCGACCCAGGCGAGTGCGGCAAGCCCGCCCACCGCGGGTGCCGTCGTCGCGGGACCGAGGGCGAACAGCCCGAGTCCGGCCTCCCGCCGGCGATGGGCCGAGACCTCGACGAGGCCGCTGGCGATGAGCAGCACGACGAGGAACGGCCCGGCCGTGGCGGCGGCGATGCCCCCGGCGACGAGGTAGAGCAGCCAGCGCGTCTGCGTGGCGCGCGACGACCCGGTTCGTCTCCAGCTGCCGGGGACGAGTCCGATCGCGGCGCGGACCGCGACGGCGGGAACGGCAGCGCCGAGTCCGGCGGCCGCGCCGAGGATCCACAGGGGCGGATCGGTGGCGAGGAACACGCTCGAGAGCGCCAGGATGATGACGAGCCCGGGGACGACGAAGCAGGTCCCTCCGATGACCGCTCCGGCCCGGCCCCGCAGTCGCCACGCGCAGAAGATGGCGAGCTGGGTGGAGGCCGGACCCGGGAGCAGGTTGGTCACCGCGATGCCGTCTTCGAACTCGTGCTCGGACAGCCACCCCCGATCGTCCACGCACAGCTTCCGGAGCAGCGCGATGTGCGCGGGTGGGCCGCCGAAGCCGACGAGTCCCATCCGACCCCACTCGCGGGCGATCGTGGCCAGGTGGACGTGCGGCGCCGGCGCCTGGTCGGACACGGGCGCTCGCCGTTCGCTCGGGTCGGGGGCTAGCGGGTCTGCTGGGCGGGTTGGAAGAGCTCGATCGGGTTGCCGGCCGGATCGTCCAACAGGATCTGCAGGCCGCCCGGTCCCGTCACGATGTCGTTGCGGAAGGTCACGCCGGCGGCGCGGAGCTGGTCGACCTCGGTGGCCAGGTCTTCGACGATGAAGTGGAGGCGGTTCCAGCCTCCCGGCTTCGGGACCTCGCCGTCGGGCATGGCCCGCCCGGCCGAGCTGGTCGGTCCGCTGAGCAGCAGGCGCAGGTTCCCGCGTCGCACATCGGCGAACGCCGGTGCGGCGTTCGAGAGCACCTCGAACTCGAGCCGGGTCGTGTAGAACGCGACCGCGGCGTCGACGTCGTCGACCATGTAGCGGACGTTCACGGTGTCATCGGGCATGGCGGGGCTCCCTTGTCGTTGTCGTTGTCGATGTCGTTGTCGATGTCGTTCAGCACGCGTCGGACGAGGTACGTGATCCTCGTGGTCAGGTCGTCGGCGAGCCGCTCGAACGCCGGATAGGTCTCGTCGTCGGACGCGCCCGTGCCCGAGGGGTCGGCGATGCTCCAGTGGATCGGCTCGTGCTGGCCGGCGAACTCAGGGCACACCTCTCGAGCGCGGTCGCACAGCGTGACGACGTAGTCGAAGTGCTGGCCGGCCAGCTCGTCGACGTGCTGAGGTCCCCGCCCTTCGAGGTCCTGGCCTCGTTCGCGCGATCAGGCGGATCGCGTTGGGATGCAGCGGCTTCGGATGGCTGCCGGCGCTCGCGCTCTCGAGCACCCCCTCACCGAGTGGCGCGGCCAGCGCCTCGGCGATCGGTGACCGTGCGCTGTTGCCGGTGCACACGAACAGCACGCGCACCGAGGGCCTGGCCCGCGTGATCGATCGAGTGTCGTCGGTCGCGACACGGCCGAGCCCGGGGTGGACGGCGGCGCCGGCTTCGGCGAGCAGGTCGGCGCACCGGGCCAGGTCGATGCCGTAGTAGACGTCCCGTGCGTCGCGCGAGCTGCGCCGGGCGGTCACCACGCCCTCCTTCCGCAGGCGGCCGAGGTGGTACGACACCAGGTTCTGGCGTTCGCCGAGGCGGCTGGTCAGCTCGCCGACCCGCTGATCCGTCCGGGCGAGCTCCTCGAGCAGCTGCCAGCGCAGCGGGTGGGAGGCCAACTGGAAGAACCGGGGCGGTGGCCGCCGGACGTGTGCCGAACCCATGCCGTCGAAACTACATCAATCTGAATTGATGTGTTTGGAGGACGGTCGAGCCGGTCAGATGTCGTGGGGGAGCAGCGTGTACGCCGGGTTCATGACGGCGAGCCGGCCGCGGTTCTCGATCACCATGCCCTCGACCTCCACGGGCACGCCGAGGCGCACACCGCCGACGCGACGTCGGCCCATGAAGATGACGACCAGGCCGCCGGTCTCGTCGACGAGCGTGCACTCGAGCGTGGCGACGCCGCCCTCCCACGGCTGCACCCGCAAGGCCCGCACCGTGCCCCGCACCCGGGCCCGCGTGCGCCAGCGGACCTCACCGATGGGCGTCACCGGGTCCGGGATCTCGAGGGAGGGATCGACCTCGGCGCGGGCGATCTCCGGGGTCGGGGCGGTGAGCGTCATCGGCCGTCCTCCTTCGGTCCGGAGCCGGTGGAGCCGACTCCGGGGTGGGTGAACACGTCGACGGCGGCGTCGCCGGTTGCGACGACTTCCGCCGCCAGCCGGGCCCCGGCCGTGTGGTGGCCCAGGTGGTAGGGCACGAAGGTCACGTTGGCGTGGGGCACGTCGGCGAGCACCTTGGCGATCGCGTCGGCGGTGTGGTCGTGCAGGAAGCGGTGCCAGATCCGGCGGTACTCGCGACGGGGGATGAGCACGCTGACCTCGGTGTTGCCGGTGGACGCGGCCTCGGCCACGACTTCGAGCACCGCCCGGGTGATGCGCCGGTCCGGGCAGTCGACGAGCTCGAGCGGCAGGCGGGAGAGCCCGAGCCGGGTCCACTCGTCGGCCAGCACGTCGGCCTTCTCGTGATCGGTGGCGATGTGCACCGCCTTGAGGTCGTCGGGCGTCAGCGTGCGGGCGTACTGGATGGCCCGGGCCGAGCTCTGGTCGAGCCGCTCGATCAGCACGATCACCGAGTGGTAGCGCAGGATCGGCGCGGTGGCCGCTTCGAGCGCCTCGGTGCTCGAGCTCGTCGCTCTCGGTCTCGTAGGCGTGGTTCAGGCGGACGAGCAGGGCGACGAGCATCGGTACGAGCACCATGACGAACCAGGCCCCGTGGGTGAACTTCGTGACGGCGATCACGATGGTGACGACGCCCGTGGCGAGCGCGCCGAGGCCGTTGATGAGCAGGCCGCCGCGCCACCTCGGCTCCTTGATCGGTCAGGTGCTTTCGGGCCATGCCCGGCCTGCGACAGCGTGAAGGACGTGAACACGCCGATGGCGTAGAGCGGGATCAGGTGGGTGACGTCGGCCTGGAAGATCACCACCGGGAGCGCGCCGGCGATGGCCAGGGCGATGATGCCGTTGGAGAACACCAGCCGGTGACCCCGCTTGGTGAGCTGCTTGGGCATGAACGCGTCGTCGGCGTGGAAGCTGGCGAGGCGGGGGAAGTCGGCGAAGCTCGTGTTGGCCGCCAGCACGAGGATGAGCATCGTGGCCGCCTGGGTGAACAGGAACAGGACGTGGCCCAACGGCCCGCTGCCGAAGACCGCTTGGGCCACCTGTGCGATCACCGTCTGGTGCTCGTTCGGCACGGCTTGCAGCTGCATCGCCAGCCAGGAGATGCCGATGAACATCACGCCGAGCAGCGATCCCATGGCGACCAGCGTGCTGATCGGCGTTCTTCCACTCCGGCGGCTTGAACGCCGGCACGCCGTTGGAGATGGCCTCCACGCCGGTGACGGCCGCGCCACCGGAGGCGAACGCGTGGAGGAGCAGGAAGAGCCCTGCCACACCAGTCGCCTGGAGGGCTGCTGGATCCTCGACCGGGCAGGTGTTCGAGCCCGCCGCCGAAGGTTGCCTTGTAGACGCCCGACCGCCAGCATCGTGAAGATCGCGAAGATGAAGGCGTAGGTGGGGACGGCGAAGATCCGGCCCGACTCCTTGACCCCGCGCAGGTTGCCCCAGGCGATGATGACGATGAAGCCGAGGGCGATCGGCACCCGATAGGGCCGCAGGACCTCGAAGGCCGAGTAGAGGGCGGCGACGCCGGCCGAGACCGACACCGCCACGGTGAGGATGTAGTCGGTGAGCAGCGCCACGCCGGCCACCTGGGCCGGCAGCAGCCCGAGGTTGTCCTTGGTGACGATGTAGGCGCCGCCGGCGGACGGGTAGGCCTTGATCGTCTGGCGGTAGCTGAGGATCAGGAGGACCAGCACGCCGACCATCGCCAGCGTGATGGGCAGCACGTAGCTGAAGGCGAGGATGCCGATGCGCCGGGACGAGCACCCGAAGGATCTCCTCGGTCGCATAGGCGCTCGACGACAGGTTGTCCGAGGCGAACACGGCCAGCGCGGTCGGCTTGCCGAGTCGCTCGTGCGCGAGCTGGTCGTTGTGCAGGGCCTTGCCCAGCACCTTCGACTTGACCCGGAAGCCGCGCGTCTCGGGCAGTTCGACGGCGGGGGTGGGGGGGATCGGCTGGATGGCCGCGCGATCCTGCAGCAACGAGCCTTTGGGCATGGACCCCAGTAAAGGGCCAGTTCCTTGTCCGGTAAGGCGTTGGGGGGCATTTTGACGCGTTCTTATCGCCCCTCCGGGGTTCGGTCCGTGCGCCGGTACGCTCGGCCGCCGATGTCGCCTCCCCTGCGCCCGCTCCCGGGTCTCCTCCACGACGAGCCGGCCCTGACCCAGGTGCTCGGCCGGTCGAGCGCGGTGCTCGCCGTGCCGGAGCCGGCCCGGGCCATCGTGGTGGCCGCGATCAGCCGGCTGTCGAGCCGTTCGCCGATCGTCGTGGCCGTGCCGACCACCGGCGATGCCGACCGCCTGGCCGCCGACCTCGGCGCGTTCCTCGGTGAGGACGAGGTCGAGCTGTTCCCGGCCTGGGAGACGCTGCCGTTCGAGCGGGTGAGCCCCGGCGTCGAAGGTCATGGGTCGACGCCTGCGGGTGATCTGGCACCTGCGCCACGGCGGCCGCATCGACTCGGCCGAGGGCGAGCGCGGGTCGCGGTGCGCCCAAGGTCGTGGTGGCTCCCGTGCGGGCGCTCGTGCAGCGCCTCGGTCCGCACGTCGAGGACGTCGAGCCGATCATCGTGGGTCACGGCGACCAGCTCGACCCGGCGGAGCTCGTGGCCGACCTCGTGGCCGGCGGCTACCGCCGGGAGGATCTGGTCGAGCACCGCGGCGAGGTCGCGGTGCGCGGCTCGATCGTCGACGTGTTCCCGTCGACCGCGGACGTGCCGATCCGCATCGACCTCTGGGGTGACGAGGTCGACCGGCTGACCCAGTTCTCGGTGACCGATCAGCGCTCGACCATCGACCTGTCCGAGGTCGAGATCTTCCCGTGCCGCGAGCTGCTGCCCACCGACGAGGTCCGAGGGCGGGCCGAGTCGCTGATGGCATCGGAGCCCGTGGGGTCGCGAGCAGTGGGAGCGCCTCAGCGGTGGCCTCACGTTCGACGGCATGGAGTCGTGGCTGCCGTGGCTCACCGAGGGCGAGCACACGCTGTTCGACCTGCTCGACGACTCGGCCCAGGTGCTGCTCGTCGACCCGCGCCGCATGCGCGACCGGGCCGCCGACATCCTGGCCGAGGAAGCCGACCTGGCCCGGACCCTGGCCGTGACCTGGGAGGCCACCGGCAGACTTCCCGTCGCTGCACCTGCCGTTCGACCGGCTGCTCGCCACCACCGGAGCCCCGGCCTGGACCATCACCAGCGCCCCCGAGGGACCCGACGTGGCCACCGTGCTGGCCTCGGGCTGGCCGCCGGTGGTCGGCGACGGCTCCGCGCTGGTGCGCCAGCTCACCGACCTGCTGGCCGACGGCTACCGGGTGATCGTGGCGGCCGACGGCTCGGGCACCGCCAGCCGCCTGCTGGCCCTGCTCGGCGACGAGGGCGTGCACCTCGGTCGTCGACGACGGCTCGGCCGACCTCACCGCGCCCGGCGGCACGATCGTGGTGCAGCCGCTCGAGCGGGGCTTCCTGCTGCCGTCGGTCAAGGTGGCGGTGCTGGCCGAGGCCGACGTCACCGGTCGGCGGCGGGCGCACCGTCGGGCCCGGCCCCGTCGCCGCGAGGCGGCCGGCTTCTTCGACGACCTCAAGCCGGGCGACCACGTCGTGCACTACCAGCACGGCGTCGCCCGCTACGGCGGCATGGTCAAGCGGGCCATCGGCGGCGTCGAGCGCGACTACCTGCTGCTCGAGTACCGCGGCGACGACCGGCTCTACGTGCCCTCCGACCAGATCGACGCGGTGCGCCACTACACCGGCGGCGAGTCGCCGACCCTCAGCCGCATGGGCGGGGGCGAGTGGCAGAAGGCCAAGGCCAAGGTGCGCTCGGCGGTGGCCGAGATCGCCCAGGAGCTGGTGGTGCTCTACCAGAAGCGGGTGCACACCCCGGGCCACGCGTTCGCGCCCGACACGCCCTGGCAGCGCGAGCTGGAGGAGTCCTTCCCGTTCGAGCCGACACCCGATCAGCGGACGGCCATCGACGAGGTCAAGGCCGACATGGAGCTGCCGGTCCCGATGGACCGACTGGTCTGCGGCGACGTCGGCTTCGGCAAGACCGAGGTCGCGCTCCGGGCCGTGTTCAAGGCGGTGCAGGACGGTCGTCAGGCCGCGGTGCTGGTGCCCACCACGCTGCTGGCCCAGCAGCACTTCCAGACCTTCAGCGACCGCTTCGCCGGCTACCCGGTGCGGGTCGAGGTGCTGAGCCGGTTCCTCACGACCGCCCAGGCCAAGAAGGTCATCGAGGGCGTCGCGGTCCGGCGAGGTCGACGTGGTCATCGGCACCCATCGCCTGCTGTCGGCCGACGTCGCCTTCAAGGACCTCGGCCTGCTGGTGGTCGACGAGGAGCAGCGCTTCGGGGTGAGCCACAAGGAGTCGATCAAGCAGCTGCGGGCCGACGTCGACGTGCTCACGCTGACGGCCACGCCCATCCCGCGCACGCTCGAGATGAGCCTCACCGGCATCCGCGACCTGACGCTGCTCAACACGCCGCCGGCCGAGCGCCAGCCGATCCTCACCTACGTCGGCGAGTACGACGACCGGGCCGTGGCCGAGGCCATCCGGCGCGAGCTGCTGCGCGAAGGCCAGGTGTTCTTCGTCCACAACCGGGTGCAGGACATCGACAAGGTGGCAGCCGAGGTCCGCGACCTGGTGCCCGAGGCCAGGGTGGCCATCGCCCACGGGCAGATGGACGAGGGCAGCCTCGAGACCGTGGTGCTCGACTTCTGGGAGGGCAAGTACGACGTGCTCGTGTGCACCACGATCATCGAGTCCGGCATCGACATGCCGACGGTGAACACGCTGGTCGTCGACCGGGCCGACCTGCTCGGGCTCGGGCAGATGCACCAGCTGCGGGGCCGGGTCGGCCGGGCCGGGTCGCGGGCCTACGCCTACCTGTTCGTGCCGCCCGACAAGGCGCTCAGCGAGGAGGCCTACGAGCGGCTCAAGACCATCGGCGAGGCCACCGAGCTGGGCTCGGGCTTCAGCATCGCCATGCGCGACCTCGAGATCCGCGGCGCCGGCAACCTGCTCGGCACCGGCCAGTCGGGCCACATCGCCGCGGTCGGCTACGACCTCTACTGCCAGATGGTCACCGAGGCGGTGGCCGAGCTGAAGGGCGAGGAGGTCCGCGAGCCGGCCGAGATCAAGCTCGAGCTGCCGCTCGACGCCAGCCTGCCGGCGGAGTACGTGGGCAAGGAGGAGCTGCGGCTCGAGGCCTACCGGCGCCTGGCCGCGGTCACCACCGAGGGCGAGGTCGCCGACATCCGGGCCGAGTGGGAGGACCGCTACGGCCCGGTTCCGCCCGAAGCCGAGGCGCTGCTCGAGGTGGCCCGCCTGCGGGTCGAGTGCGTGCGCACCGGCGTGCGGGAGGTCACCGTGACCAAGGGCCCGGGCTTCGGCGGGCCCCGCTACATCGCCCGCATCGCCCCGGTCGCGCTGCCGGCCAGCAAGGTCGTCCGCCTGCGTCGGCTCTACAAGGACACCGTCTACAAGGAGGAGATCGGCCAGCTCCAGCTGCCGATCAAGTCGGCGTCGGCCTCGGCCGCCACCGTGATCCTCGCGCCTGCAGGAGCTGATCCCCGACGCGGTGGCCGAGGTCGGCTGACCTTCTGCCGTGACTGGCTCCCGGGTCGGGCGTTCCCTAGGCTGACGAATCTTGTGAGACGCCACCTCCGCACCGCCCCCATGCTCCTGCTGGCCCTCGTTGCGGCGGTCGCCCTCGCGGCGTCGGCCTGCTCGTCGTCGTCGGTCTCCGGTGACGCCATCGTCGTCAACGGCGTCGGCCTCAGCAACGCCGACTTCCAGAAGCGGCTCGATCTGATCAAAGCCGACGCCACCTACGCCAAGAAGGCCGTCACCGACAGCCAGGGTCAGGCCATCGACCTCACCGGTGACGCGGCCGGCACCTACAACACCGACTTCACCGACCGGGGTGCTCAACCAGCAGGTCAGCTTCGTGCTGGCCGAGCAGGAGGTCGCCAAGCGCGGCATCGAGGTCACCGACACCGACATCTCGAGCGCCGAGGCGGCGCTGGCCAACGACCTCACCACCACCACGGCCACCGACACGTCCGGCTCGGTCGCCGACGACGGCACCGGCGCCCAGTCCCTCACCGACCTCGGTCCGTTCAAGGACACCCTGGTCAAGGGCATCGCCAACATCCTCGCCCTGCGGGCCGACTTCGCCGCAGAGCTCTCCACCGACGAGGCCCTGCAGAAGGCGTTCGACGAGTCGGGCGACACGTACAAGAACCAGGCCTGCGCCAGCGTCATCCTGCTGCTGGCCGGCCAGGGCCCGACCCAGGACCCGACCACCGGCGCCGCCGTCCCGCCGCCCGACTCCGACTTCGCCACGGCGCTGGACAAGGCCAACGGCCTGTCCGACCAGCTGGGCCAGGGCGCCGACTTCGCCACGCTGGCCAAGTCCAGCTCGGACGACTCGCAGACCGGCGCCAACGGCGGCGACCTCGGGTGCAACCCGGTCGGCACCTACGCCCAGCAGCAGCCCGAGATCGACGACGCCATCACCAACCAGGCGCTCGGCAAGGCCGGTGAACCGGTCAAGACCAACTTCGGCTACGCCATCGTCCTGGTGCGCAGCCGTGGCGACCTGACCTTCGACGAGGCCAAGTCCCAGCTCAAGGCCGCGGTGCCGACGCTGGCCCGGACCGCCTTCCAGGACTGGTTCGTCGCCGCCGCCAAGGCCGCCACCGTCACCGTCGACCCGCAGTACGGCTCGTGGGACGCCGAGCACCGGCACGGTCGTCCCGCCCGAGGGGGCCACCACCTCGACCACGGCGTCGACCGTCGATCCGTCGGCCGACCGGCGCTGCTCGCCCGACGACCTCAACGGTCTCACCGGCTCCTCCACCACGTCCACGCCCTGAGCTCGACCGGTTCCGTCGTGCCGGCCCGCATCGCCGTCGTGGGCCTCGGCCCGGCCGGACCCGACCTCGTGACCGCGGGCGCCCTGGCCCGCATCGCGTCGGCCGACCGATGCGTGCTGCGCACCGAGCGCCATCCGGCCGCGTCGGTGGTTCCCGGCGCCAGCTCGTTCGACCACGTCTACGACCAGGGCGACACGCTCGAAGCCGTCTACCGCCAGATCGTCGACGAGGTCGTGGCCCTGGCCCTGACGCTCGACGGTGGGCGAGCTCGTCTACGCCGTGCCGGGCTCGCCCGTGGTCGCCGAGCACACCGTCGAGCTGCTCCTGGCCGAGGCCGACGGGGCGTGACGATCTGGAGGTCGAGATCGTGCCGTCGCTGTCGTTCCTCGATCTGGCCTGGGCGCGGCTCGGCATCGACCCGATCGCCCGGTCGGTGCGGGTGGTCGACGGCCAGCGCTTCGACGTCGATGCAGCGGGGGAGCGGGGGCCGCTGCTGATCGCCCAGTGCGACTCGGTCGCACGTGCTGTCCGACGTGAAGCTGGCCCTCGACGGTGGCATCGACCCGTGCCTCGGACCCGACGAGCCGGTCGTCGTGCTGCAGCGGCTCGGTCTGCCCGACGAGGCGGTCTTCGAGGTGCCGTGGTCCGACATCGACCGGGTCGTCGAACCGGACCACCTCACGTCGCTGTTCGTCCCCCGACTGGCCGCGCCGGTGGCGTCGGAGGTGCAGCGGTTCGTCGAGCTGGTCGCCACCCTGCGCCGCGAGTGCCCGTGGGACGCCGAGCAGACCCACGAGTCGCTGCGCCGGCACCTGCTCGAGGAGAGCTACGAGGTGCTCGAGGCCATCGACGGCGCTCGACGTCGAGGCCGGCACCGGGTTCGAGCACCTCGAGGAGGAGCTGGGCGACCTGCTGTTCCAGGTGGTGTTCCACGCCACCCTCGCCACCGAGGAGGGTCGGTTCACCCTGGCCGACGTGGCCACGACGCGTGCACGACAAGCTGCGGTCCCGGCACCCGCACGTGTTCGGCGATGTCGAGGTCGACGGCTCCGACGACGTGGTCGCCAACTGGGAGCAGATCAAGAAGGCCGAGAAGGGCCGCGACAGCGTGTTCGACGGCATCCCCGCCGCGCTGCCGGCCCTGCTGTTCGCGCTGAAGGTGCAGAAGAAGGCCGCCACGCTCGGCCTCGATGTCGACCAGGTCGGTCAGGTCGATCACGTCGGGCCGGCCGGTGACGGCTCCGGCGAGGCGCGAGGATCTGGGAGCGGCGCTGCTCGCCCTGGTCGACCGGGCCCGTCGGGCCGGCATCGATCCGGAGGATGCCCTGCGTTCGGCCACCATCGCCTACCGCGACCGGATGCGGGCCCTCGAGACCTGAGTTGGGCCTTCGAGCGCTCGATAGGGTGCCGCCGTGCGTGACGGCCTATCCGCTCTATCCGATCCATCAGATCCATCCGGTACTGCCGCCGATCCCGCTGCGGTCGGGAGCCTCTCGGCGTACTTCCACGCGGTGACGATCCGGGCCGACGAGTCCACGCTGTCGACCCGCCTCGACCTGCGGGAGGAGTTGCTCGACGACGGCGGGGCACTGCGGGCCGGCGCGGTCACCTATGCGGTGGACGTGGCCACGGGGATCGCCTCGGGCACCGCGGTGCTCGATCGCAACATGTGGGTGGTCACGACCGACCTCGACGTGCACCTGACCGTGCCGGTCACCGTGGGCCCCCTCCGGGTCGACGTCGACCTGCTGCGGGCGGGAGCGACGACGGCGGTGACGGCCTTCTCGCTGCACGACGAGGGCGCCGGTCGGCCGGTGGGCGGTGGGACCGCGACGGGCCGGCCGTTCCCCTTCGAGTTCGACCGGTCCGTGCTCGAGATCCCCATCTCCCAGGAGTTCCGAGCTCCTGACGATCGAGGCGGCACGATCGGCGGCGCCCCGATCGCGACCCGACTCGGCTTCCGGGTCGGCGAGGGCGGCTCGGTCGAGGTCGACCTCGAGGCGTGGCTCCGCAACCCGTGGGGCATCCTCCACGGCGGGGTGACGGCCTGCCTGATCGACATCGCCGGTGAGGCCGCCGGCTCGGCGGCGTTCGGCCGAGGAGCGCGGGTGACCAGCGAGATGGTCCGCTACCTGGCCCCCGCAAAGGCGGGCCCGGTGCGTGCGGTGCCCCGGGTGCTCGCGGTCGACGACCGAGTCGCGCCTCGTCGAGGTGCGGGTTGTCGACGAGGGTGCTGACGCCCGCGTCGTCGCTGTCGGCTCGGTCACGATTACGTCGATCTGACGCACGCCTGCAGTTCTGATCGTGCGCCCGCTCCCGTCCTCGGACGCGCCGGTGTGACCGCGGTGTCGGGGCTCCGCGGTCGGTCGGCGTCGGTTGGTGGGGTCGGCCGTGCTGGGGGTTCAGGCCGGGCAGAGTCGACAGGCCGGGTGGTCGGTGGGACTTCGACCTCGGTGGCGTTGACTGTGCAGCGTGTCGCCCGACGGGGTGGTCCAGGTGAACCAGTCGTCGCCGGTGTTGGTCATGGTCCAGCCCCGGCGGTGGGTGACCCCGTGGTGGTACCGGCACAGCGAGGCGAGGTTCGAGATGTCGGTGCCGCCGTTGTCGTTCCACCAGATGACGTGGTGGGCGTCGCACCAGCTGGTCGGGGCGTCGCAGCCCGGGAACACGCAGCCTCCGTCGCGGGTGGTGAGCGCTCGGCGCTGCTGACGGTTGGCCAGGCGGATCTCGCGACCCATGTCGAGCGGGACACCGAGGCCGTCGACGATCAACGCCGTGATGACCGGATCGCACAACAGCAGCGCGGCGATGTCGGGAGGGACGTGGTCGTCATCACGGGTCTTGGTCGGTCCGCAGCAGTCTTCGAGGGGGTTGGCGACAGCGTTGCCCATCCAGTCGACCGGCCGATGCGGGTCGCTCAGGTCGAACTCGCCGAGGTCATCGGCCGAGCCGCCGGTCAGGTCGAACAGGGGTGAGCGCTTCGCCGCTTCGACGATCAGGGTGACGTCGACCGTGGGGCCTTTCGCCGTGTCGCGGTCGACGATCGACCCGCGACGCACCAGCTCGACCAGGGCCATGGCCAACAACGTGGCCCGACCCGGCAACGGCAGATCAGCGGTGCGATCTGCGTCGTTCTTCAACTGGTGGAACAGCCGGTCGGCCTGGGCTTCGACGAGTTGGCGGACCTCGAGCGCGTCAGCGCCGACCAGATCCGCGGTCAGCCGGGTGAGCCCGTCATCGAACGTGGTGAACCGCGCCCGCTCCCGGTCCCGGTCCTTGTCTGGGTCGTACCCGCCGTCCTGATCCAGCAACAGGACCGTCTGCTTCAGCTGATGCGACCAGTCCGCGAACGACGTCGTGGCAGCCTTCTCGACCCACAGGCCCTGCGTGGCCGCGACCTGCTCACCGATGCGCGGATTGGCGGCTGCTTCGGCCAACACCGCGGCGTGATCGGCGGTGATCGAACCCTCGGCCACCGCCTCATCCACCATCGGCAGCTGCCGCAGGCGCAACCCGAGACGGGTCCTCAGGGCGACCCCACGATGATCGATCTTGGCTTGCGCTGCCACCCACCTGGCCGTCTTCAACCCGAAGCACCGGTCGGTCACGCCCCGTGCCCGCAGCTCACCCATCACGTGCGCCTCGGCCGCCTCGAACGCGGACCGCGCCGCCTGCAGCTCGACCACGGCCGCCAGCAACTCGTCGTCGGAGGCGAACGTCACCACATCCGCCGCGGCCTTGCGGCACTGCCTCGTGAGATCGGCGACGTCGAACATGGCATGCGATACTAGCGCAAGACTCGACCTCAGATCAACATGAATATGCAAAGAATGGTTGATGACACCCTACGATCACGCTCAGAAACGCCAAGGTCACCTACCGCACGATCAGGGTCGGCGGGATGCTGACAGCGAGTGCAAGGAAGGCGTAAGGTGACCGTGAGCCCGGCGTTGGGGTCGGGACGACGAGCCGTGCCGAATCGGCCACTCGAGGGTCGGCGGGGGCGGCGACCCAGGAGGTGCGGAATGCCGCGATTCCTCTCTCGCCCAGCGCGGATCGCGCTGGCGACCATGCTGCTCGGTGCGCTGTGCACCGGGTTGGCGGGTGTGGCCCCGACCACGCTCGCCTCGGCCCAGACGGTCAACGCGGTGCTGGTCACCGTGCGCATCGGCAACGACGGCACCTTCGACCGGGTGGTGTTCGAGTTCGCCGGCGACATCACCGTCCAGGCGACCGTCGACGGCCCGACGGCCAACCCCGGCTCCATCCACTTCGACCCGAGCGACGAGCTGGTCCCGGTGGCCGGAGCCCAGCTGATCGGCGTACGCATGACGCCCGCCACGGCCGGGGGCGCGGTGCCACCGGATCAGCCCTACGCCGGGCCGACGACGATCACCCCGACGGGGACCGGCAACGTGGTCCAGGTCGTCGAGGCGGGCGACTTCGAGGCCGTGCTCAACTGGGCCATCGGCATGAAGTCGCCGACGACGCCGAAGGTCACGGTCCTGGGCGACCCGGTGCGGGTCGTCGTCGACATCCCCCATGCTGCGGCCACCCCGGCCTCGCCCGTCACGCAGCCGGCCACCTTCACCGGATGATCAGCTCTCGGGGGAGTGCGCCTTCTTGGCGGCCATCCACGCCTTGACGACGGGAGCGAACGCCGCCGGGTTGTAGACGTCCTCCTCCGAGCTGAACCGGCCGTTGCCGGCGTACTTGAGGATGGTGATGTTCGACTCCTCGTAGATCTGGCCGTCGCCGGGGTCGTCGAAGCGGTTCTCGATCTCGCAGATCCACCAGCCCGCGCTCCTCGTCGCAGACGCACCAGTTGTGGGGGAACGTCGTCATCTCGGAGTTGGGCCACTCGCCCATGGTCTTGCTGATCCACTCGAGGATCTCGGCCCGGCCGTGGAACTTGCCGTAGAGGTGCTCGTGGTACTCGGCGTCCTCGGTGAAGCGGTTGGCCCACACCGTCCAGTCCTTGGTGCGGCCGGCCTCGGCGGCGGCCTCGATGAAGGCGTCGTGTGCCTCCTGCAGCTCGGCTCTCGTCCACGTCCCCATGTGCGTTCCCCCTGTAGTCGTGTCGCTGGTTCGAAACCGATGTGTCAGGTGATGGTGCCGGCGCTCGCGCAGCTGGGCCAGCGTGGCGTCGTCGAGGCCGAGCTCGGCCCGCAGCACGTCGTCGGTGTGCTCGCCGACCCACGGCACGCGCGTCTCGGGTCCCTCGGCGACCTTCGAGAGCTTGATCGGGTTGCCGGGGATCAGCACGGGCTCGTCGACACCGTCGGTGCGGGGCATCTCGACGAGCATGTGGCGGGCCGCGATGTGCGGGTCGGCGATGACCGCCGGCGCGTCGTAGCACGGGCCGGCGGCGATGCCCGCGGCCGACAGCGCCGCGCAGGCCTCGACCTGGGTGAGCGCCGCTGCCCAACCCTCGACCGCGGGTCGGATGATGTCGTCGATGTGGGTGCGCCAGCCGGAGCGCTCGGCCAGGCGAGGGTCGGTCAGCCACTCCGGGCGCTCGACCAGGGCGGCGAGCCGCTCGAACTGGTGCTCGCGGCCGACCTGCATGATGAACCAGCCGTCGGAGGCCCGGAAGCCGTCCATGATCAGGGCCGGACCGCCGCTGTCGGGACGCAGGCCGAGCGACCAGAAGTTCGTGACGATGTCGGTGATGGCGACCATCGAGTCGTACATGGCCACGTCGACCTGCTGGCCCAGCCCGGTGGCGTCGCGGTGGCGCAGGGCGGCGAGCACGCCGATGACGCCGAACAGCGCGGTGCCGATGTCGCCGAGGCCGCCCATCGGGTTGACGACGGGCGGCCGGCCCTCTTCGCGCTTGTACTCGTAGATGCCCGACATGGACTCGGCGATCGCCGCGTAGGCCGGCCACGAGTCGTACGGCGAGGGAGCGCCGTCGACCGGTTGGCCGAAGCCGGAGATCGACAGGTAGATGGCCTTCGGCGCCCGTGCGGCGATGACGTCGTAGCCCAGGCCGAGGCGGTCCATCGTGCCCGGCTTGAAGTTCTCGGCGACGACGTCGAACTGCGGCACCAGCGACAGGAAGAGCTCGCGGCCCTCGGGGGCCTTGAGGTCGAGGCCGATGCTGCGCTTGTCGAGGTTGTTGCGCAGGAAGGTGGCGCCGACCTTGCGGCCCTCGGGATCGAGCATGGCCGGCAGGGCGCCTCGGCCGGACTCGCCGTGCACGGGATGCTCGACCTTGACCACCTCGGCGCCGAGGCGGGCCAGCAGCTGGGTGGCGTAGGGGAGCGCCTGCATCTGCTCCGCAGCCAGGATCCGCACGCCGTCGAGAGGCTTGCCCCAGGCGGCGGCTTCGGCGTTGGCGGTGTCCCCGAGGTGCATGGCGTGATCGTAGGACATCCGGCCGCATGCCTGACGGTGCGTCAGATCTGCTCGCCTACACTCCAGGGCATGTTGCGCTGACCTGTGCCTCCGACCCGACCGTGGCCCGATGAGGGGCATCCTCGGCTTCGCCGGCTACGTGCCCCACCACCGTCTCGACCGGGCCGCCATCACCGCCGCGTCCGGGACCAACGCCGGCAAGGGCACCCGATCGGTGGCCTCCTACGACGAGGACACCACGACCATGGCGGTCGAGGCGGGTCGGCTGGCCCTGCGCCCGCTCGGCGACGCCGGCCGCACGCTGCCCGACGCCCTCTGGTTCTCGTCGACGGCGCCGGCGTACGTCGACAAGACGAACGCCACCGTGGTGCACGCCGCGCTGCGACTCGACCACGAGGCCTCGGCCTTCGATGCCAACGGCTCGGTCCGCTCGGCGGTCGGCGCCCTGCGGTCCGCGCTGCGGGGCAACGACACCGTGCTGGTCACCGCCTCCGACATGCGCACCGGTCTGCCGACCAGCGTCGACGAGCGCGAGGGCGGCGACGCGGCGGCGGCCGCTGCTGATCGGCGACGGGCACCGACGCGGCGCCGGTGCTGGCCGAGTACCTCGGCGGCGCGTCCGTGACCGAGGAGTTCCTCGATCGCTGGCGGACGCCGGGCGACGTCCGGTCGAAGCAGTGGGAGGAGCGCTTCGGCGAGATGCAGTACGTGCCGCTCGGCCAGGAGGCGTTCAAGCTGGCGCTCGCCGATGCCGGCGTCGAGCCCGAGAGCATCGGCCAGGTGATCGTGGCCGGCACCCACTCGCGGGCGGTCCGCGTGGTCGGCGCCAAGGTCGTCGGCCGGCACCGGGGGTCTGGCCGAGGACCTGGCCGCCACCGTCGGCAACCCGGGCGCGGCCCAGCCGGCGCTGCTGCTGGCCGCACGCGCTCGAGCGGGCCTCGGCCGGCGAGGTCGTGGCGCTCGTGGTGCTGTCCGACGGGGCCGACGTGCTGCTGTTCCGGGCCACCGAGGCCGCTCGACCGGCATCAGCCCGGCTCGGCTCGTCGGCGCCCAGATCGCCACCGGTCGCGACGACCTGCGCTACCTCCAGTTCCTGTCGTGGAACGGCATGGTCACCATCGAGCCGCCCCGCCGCCCCGAGCCGGCCCGGGCCTCGTCGTCGGCCGCGGCCCGCAACGAGGACTGGAAGTTCGGCCTCGTCGGCTCCCGCGACCGCACGTCGGGAGCGGTGCACCTGCCGCCGGCCCGGGTGTCGTTCCGGGGCGGCGCGATCGACGACATGGAGCCGCTGCCGCATGGCCGACGCCGACGGGCACCATCGTCACCTACACGATCGACCGCCTGGCCTACAGCCCGAGCCCGCCCATCGTGTTCGCGGTCGTCGACTTCGACGAGCCCACCGGCGGTCGCCTGCCGGTCGAGCTCACCGACGTGGCCGCCACGGACGTGGCCATCGGCCAGCGGGTCGAGATGACGTTCCGCCGCCTCAACCGGTCCGACGGCATCCAGAACTACTTCTGGAAGGCGAAGCCCGTTCGTACCGATGACCCCCAGGAGGACGATCAGTGAGCTCGCACGGCATCAAGGACAAGGTCGCCATCGTCGGCATGGGCTGCACGCCCTTCAAGGAGCACTGGGACAAGGGCGTCGACGATCTGCTGATCGACGCGTCGAACGAGGCCTTCGCCTCGGCCGGCATCGCCAAGGCCGACGTCGACGCGTACTGGCTGGCCACCGCCCAGTCCGGCATGAGCGGCATCACGCTGGCCGCCCCGCTGAAGCTCGAGAACAAGCCCGTCACCCGGGTCGAGAACTACTGCGCGTCGGGCAGCGAGGCGCTGCGCCAGGCCGCCTACGCGGTGGCGTCGGGCGCCTACGACGTGGCCATGGCCGTCGGCGTCGAGAAGGTGAAGGACAGCGGCTACCAGGGTCTCAACGCGTTCCCGATCCCGAACGACGGCACCGCCCGCGGCCTCACCGCGGCGGCCATGTTCAGCCTGATCGTGCCCGCCTACTCGCAGCGCTACGGCGTCGACGAGGACGAGCTCAAGCGGGTGCTGGCCGGCATCGCGTCGAAGAACCACTACAACGGTGCCCGCAACCCCCGGGCCCAGTTCCGCAAGGAGATGGGCGTCGACGCGATCTGCAACGCGCCCGACGGTGGCCGGGCGGCTCGGCGTGTTCGACTGCGCCGGCGTGGCCGACGGCTCAGCCGCAGCGATCGTCGTGCGGGCCGAGGACGCCCACCGGTACACGGACAAGCCGCTCTACATCAAGGCGCTGTCGTTCGTGGCCGGCAACGGCTCGGGCGTCATCGACCCCGACTACGACTACACCCACTTCCCCGAGGTCGAGGCGTCGGCGCGCGACGCCTACGCCCAGGCCGGCATCACCGACCCCCGCCACGAGCTGGCCATGGCCGAGGTGCACGACTGCTTCACGCCCACCGAGCTGGTGCTGATGGAGGACCTCGGGTTCGCCGACCGGGGCCAGGCGTGGAAGGACGAGCAGGCCGGCGTCTTCGATCTGGTCGGCGAGCTGCCGGTCAACCCCGACGGCGGCCTCAAGAGCTTCGGCCACCCGGTCGGCGCCGTCGGGCCTGCGCATGCACTTCGAGAACTGGCTGCAGCTCCGGGGCGAGGCGCCCGAGGATCGCCGCATCCTCACCACCGACGGCCCGAGCGGCCGTCACCTCGGCCTCGTCCACAACCTCGGGGGCTACCCCGGTGAGATGGTGTCGTTCGTCAGCATCCTCGGCTCCGAGCTGGGCTGACCGCTGGCCTGACGGGCGTCTGGGGCTGATTTTCCCCAGACTTTGACCTCCTCTCACGAAACTCTCAAGTTCGTGGCGTTCGATGATGGGGTGAACACCTCCCCTCGCCAGCGCGATCGCCACCTCGACCGAGTCTCCCGCATCACCCGGTGGCTCGTCGTGGCCGCGGCGGCGACCACCGGCCTGTTCACGTTCCTCCTGGCCCGGCCTCAGCCGACTGCGGCCAAGACCACCGTGACCGACACCTCCGGCTCGGACGCGAACGGGGCCTCGGCCGCCACCGCGCCGGGCTCGGGCTCGTCGGGCGCGACGACGACCACCAAGCCCGGCTCGACATCGAAGTCGAAGTCGAAGTCGAAGTCGAGCGGATCGCTCAAGTCCGCGCCGCAGCCGCCCAAGCGGTCGAACGGCGCCCCGGCCGCGACGTCCGGAGGATCGTGAACCGGTCCGACCTGGCACCCTCGTTCCCGGCACTCGGCACCACCGCCCTGGTCCGCACCGTCGATCCGGCGCTCGGTGACCCCGCCCGTGCGGTGGTCGAGGCCGAGATCGCCGAGATCGATCGGACCTGCAGCCGGTTCCGACCCGATTCCGAGCTTCTCGCGTTGCACGCCGCCGCCGGGCGGGCGGTCGTCGTGTCGCCGACGCTGTTCCTCGCGGTCGAGGAGGCGATCCGGGCGGCCCGGATCACCGACGGCCGGGTCGACCCCACCATCGGCTCGCGGCTCGCGGAGCTCGGCTACGACCGCGACTTCGCCTCGGTGCCGACCGACGGACCGCCCCTCGCCATCCAGGTGCGTCGGCTCGGCGACTGGGGCCGGGTGCGCCTCGACCCGGTCACCCGCTCGATCGAGCTCCCCGTGGGCGTCGCCCTCGACCTCGGTGCCACGGCCAAGGCGCTGTGTGCGGACCGTGCTGCGGTGGCCGCCGCGGCCGCCACCGGAACCGGCGTCCTCGTCAGCCTCGGCGGCGACATCGCGGTGGCCGGCGACCCGCCCGACGGCGGGTGGATCGTGCGCGTGTGCGACGACCACGCTGCGCCCGACGTCGGACCGGTCGAGGTCGTCGCCATCGAGCACGGCGGTCTCGCCACGTCGAGCACCACCGTGCGCCACTGGACCCGCGGAGCCGACGACCTGCACCACGTGCTCGATCCGGACACGGGCCGTCCGGCCCCGGTCGTCTGGCGCACCGCGTCGGTCGCCGCCGCGACGTGCCTCGATGCCAACATCGCGACGACCGCGGCATTGATCCTGGGTCAGGCCGCGCCGGCCTGGCTCCGTGCGCGGGGCCTCCCGGCCCGGCTGGTTCGAGCCGATGGCACGATCGTGGCCGTCGGCGGGTGGCCAGAGCCATGATCCTCGCGGCGTCCTCCGGCAGCGCGCTCTGGTACCTGGCCCGTGGCACCGGCCTGGTCTCGATCGTGCTGCTGACGATCGTCATGGTCCTCGGCGTCACCGAGGTGCAGCGATGGGCCCGGGACGGCTGGCCCCGCCTGGTCATCGCCGGCCTGCACAAGAACGTCTCGCTGCTCGTGGTGGCCTTCCTCGCGCTGCACATCGTCAGCTCGGTGCTCGACCCGTACGTGTCCATCTCCTGGGTCGCCGCCTTCGTCCCGTTCACCTCGCCGTACCGGCCGCTGTGGCTGGGACTCGGCGCGGTCACCTTCGATCTGCTGCTCGCGCTCGTCATCACCAGCCTGCTCCGCGGCCGCATCGGCCACCGCACCTGGCGCACGATCCACTGGGCCGCGTACGCGAGCTGGCCGATCGCCTTCGTGCACGGGCTCGGGACGGGCAGCGACGGGCGGGTCGGGTGGGTCGTCGTCCTCGATCTGGTCTGCCTCGGTGCTGTCCTGGCTGCCGTCATCTGGCGGCTCGCGGTCGGCTGGGAGCGGGCTCCAGGTCGGAGGGCCGCCGGCGCGGTCGCCAGCGCGATCGCGGTGATCGGGGTGCTGGGATGGGTGGCCACCGGTCCCTCCCAGCCCGGGTGGGCTGCCAAGGCCGGCACCCCGACCACCGCGTCGTCGAGCGCCGGCGCGACCGACACCGGGTCCGCTCCCGGCTCGGCTGACCCGAGCACGCCCGAGACGTCGCTGCGTCCGCCGTTCACCGCCGAGTTCTCCGGCGCGGTGACGCAGGCCGGCGGCGGGTCCACGGCCACTGTGACCGTCGACGGCGCGCTGTCCGGCGGAGGCGTCGGCTCGCTGAAGGTCGTCCTGAAGGGCACCGCGATCTCTGGTGGGGGTGTGCAGATGACATCGAGCACGGTCACCCTGACCGGCACCGCCCCGCCGGTCACCTACACAGGCACGGTGCGGAGCCTGAAGGGCGGGACGATCGTGGCCGTGGTGCGCTCCGACTCGGGCTCGACCATGACCTTGACCATGGATCTGCGCGTCGATGATGCAGCTGGTACCGCCACCGGCGCCGTGACCGCGGCGGCCGGCGGATGAGCACGGCGTCGACGACCGCCGCTCCGGCCGGGCTCGACCCCGGCGCGCTGACCCGCCTGTTCCCGAGCTCGACCGGACTGACGCTCGACGAGCACCTCGCCCACTACGGGCCACTCCCTCGTGGTGGTGCGGCGGTCATCGATGCGGTCGAGCTGGCCGGTCTGCGCGGACGGGGCGGCGCCGGGTTCCCGACGGCCGTCAAGCTCCGGGCCGTGGCCGGTCGGCGCCGACGATCGATCGTCGTGGCCAACGGGACCGAGGGCGAGCCGGCCAGCGGCAAGGACAAGGCGCTGCTCGTGCATGCCCCGCACCTCGTGCTCGACGGCGCCACCGTTGCGGCCGAGACCGTGGGGGCACGCGAGATCGTTCTGTGCGTCGAGCGCAATCGGCCCTCGACGCTGGCTGCGGTCACCGCCGCCGTGGCCGATCGCCGGGCCCGAGGAGTCGAGCGGGTGCCGGTGCGGGTCGAGGTCGCTCCCGACCGCTACGTCGCCGGCGAGGAGTCCGCCCTGATCCACTGGCTGAACGGCGGCGAGGCGAAGCCGACGCTCGTCCCCCCACGGCCGTTCGAGAAGGGGGTCGGCGGGCGCCCGACGCTCGTCGACAACGTCGAGACGCTGGCGCACCTCGGCCTGATCGCCCGCTTCGGGCCGGCCTGGTTCCGGGCCGTGGGCACCGATGCCGACCCGGGCACCACGTTGCTGACCCTCGGCGGCGCGGTCGGTCGACCGGGCGTGTACGAGGTTGCGGCCGGCTCGTCGCTGCGTTCCGTGCTCGAGTCTTCGGGCACCGACCTGACCAGGATCCAGGCGGTGCTCGTCGGCGGCTACTTCGGCACGTGGATCCCCGCCGCGTGGATCGACCACCTCACGCTGGGTTCCGAGTCGTTGCGCAGCGCAGGTGCGAGCCTCGGCTGCGGCATCGTCGTCGCACTGCCCGACGACGCCTGCGGGCTGGCCGAGTCCGCCCGCGTGGCGCGGTGGCTGGATGGCGAGAACGCCGGCCAGTGCGGACCGTGCGTCAACGGGCTCGGCGCCCTGGCGACGGCAATGGACGCACTCGTCGAGGGCGGCTGGGGTGCGGACGCGGCGCGACGGCGGGTGCCGGAGCTGGTCGACCTGATCCGAGGGCGGGGAGCCTGCCGGCACCCCGACGGCGCGGTGCGCTTCGTCCAGAGCAGCGTGCAGGTGTTCGCAACGGAGATCGAGCAGCACGCGCATCGAGGGCCGTGCGGCGCTCCGGTGGGCCTGCTTCCCACGCCGACGCCGGGAGCGTGGCGATGAGCATCCGCCTGCGACTGAACCCCATCATGTGCCATGCACACGGGCTCTGCGCCGAGGCGTTCCCCGAGCGGATCCGGCTGGACGAATGGGGCTATCCCATCATCGACGACGAGCCGATCCCCGCCGCGCTCGAGGCCCACGCCCGCCGAGCCGCCGCCGTGTGCCCCACGCTGGCACTGCTGATCGAGACGGACGACCGCTCCCGGGCCTGAGGGGGCGGCGGACCAGACCCGATCAGGGCAGACTGTCGGGCATGGAGCCCCTCGCCGTCCACCACGTGTCGATCAACGTCGATGACGTCGACGCCGCCCTGCACTTCTACGTCGATCAGCTCGGGTTCTCGGTGCGCGACGACCGCCCCGACTTCGGGTTCGGCGGGGCGTGGCTCGACGTCGGCGGGCAGCAGGTGCACCTCATCGAGGCCGGCCCACCGGCCGACCTCGGCCAGCACTTCGCCGTGCTCGTCGCCGACATCGAAGCGACGGTGACCGAGCTGCGGGCGAAGGGTCTCAGCGTGAGCGACGCCAAGCCGGTGGCCACCAACCTGCAGGCGTTCCTGCACGACCCCTCCGGGAACACCGTCGAGCTCCACCAGCGCGGCGCCGCCTGACGCTGCTCCACCTCTTCCGGAGTCCGGCAGACTTGCGCGCGGAGGGTGGGGCGCCCGAGCCTGGGTGACCCACATGGAGCGGTGGCGGGGTCCACCCCCGCGCCGGAGCGGGCTGCAACGCTCTACCCCCACACCGAACGGGAGCACTGGTCGCCGTGAGCATCATCGAACACATCGTCGGACGCGAGGTCCTCGACTCCCGGGGCAACCCGACCGTCGAGGTCGAGGTCGTTCCTCGACAGCGGCGCCCAGGGCCGCGCCATCGTGCCGTCCGGCGCGTCGACCGGCCAGTTCGAGGCGGTCGAGCTGCGCGACGGCGGAGACCGCTACGGCGGCAAGGGCGTGCTCGACGCGGTCGGCCACGTCGACAGCGAGATCTACGACGCGCTCGTCGGGCTTCGACGCGCTCGACCAGCGCGGCATCGACCGCGTGCTGCTGCGACCTCGACGGCACCGACAACAAGGCCCGGCTCGGCGCCAACGCCATGCTCGGCGTGTCGCTGGCCGTGGCCAAGGCCGCGGCCGACGAGCTCGAGCTGCCGCTGTACCGCTACGTCGGCGGCGCCAACGCCCACGTGCTGCCCGTGCCGATGATGAACGTCCTCAACGGCGGCGCCCACGCCGACAACAACGTCGACCTGCAGGAGTTCATGATCATGCCGGTCGGCGCGGCGTCGTTCCCCGAGGCGCTGCGCTGGGGCGCCGAGACCTACCACGCGCTCAAGAAGGTCCTGCACGACCGCGGCCTCTCCACCGCGGTCGGCGACGAGGGCGGCTTCGCGCCCGACCTGGCGTCCAACGAGGAGGCCGTGCAGCTGCTGGTCGAGGCCATCGAGCAGGCCGGCTTCACGCCCGGGCGAGCAGATCGCCATCGCGCTCGACCCGGCCTCCACCGAGTTCTACGCGCGACGGCGCCTACGTGCTCGCCGGCGAGGGCCGCACGCTGACGCCCGGCCGAGATGGTCGACTACTACGCCGACCTCGTCGACCGCTACCCGATCGTGTCGATCGAGGACGGCATGGCCGAGGAGGACTGGGACGGCTGGCGGGCCTCACCGACGCGCTCGGCGAGCGGGTGCAGCTCGTCGGCGACGACCTGTTCGTCACCAACACCGAGCGCCTGGCCCGGGGCATCGACGGCCGGCGTCGCCAACTCGATCCTGATCAAGGTCAACCAGATCGGCTCGCTCACCGAGACGCTCGAGGCCGTCGAGCTGGCCAACCGCGCCGGCTACACCGCCGTGATGTCGCACCGCTCGGGCGAGACCGAGGACACCACCATCGCCGACCTCGCCGTGGCCACGAACTGCGGCCAGATCAAGACCGGCGCGCCGGCCCGCAGCGACCGCGTGGCCAAGTACAACCAGCTGCTGCGCATCGAGGACGACCTCGACGAGGTCGGCGGCCTACTGGGGCGCGTCCGCACTGAAGCAGCGCCCGGGCTCCTCGTGAAGCGGCTCGTCGTCCCGTTGCTGGCCACCGCCCTGATCGTCGCGGTGATCGTGGTGGGGGTGTTCCCGACGCGCAGCTACCTCAGCCAGCGCGCCGCGATCGCCAGCACCAGCAAGCAGGTCGACGAGCTGTCCGCCACCAACGACACCCTTCAGGCCGAGGCCGACCGACTGCAGACCGACGCGGAGATCGAGGCGCAGGCTCGCAAGTACGGCTACGTGAAGCAGGGCGAGGAGGCGTACCACATCCTCCCCGCTCCCGAAGATGCGCCGAAGGTCGCCCGACGTGTGGCCGTTCAGCGAGATGCGGACGCGGCTGGAACGCTGAGCGTCTGGCCGCTCGGCGGGAACAACGACGCCGCGTCGGCCCGGGTGCTGCCCACGGGCTGGTTCAGGACCATCACGATCACGAACACGAGCCCGACCACGGCCACCAGGATGGCCGCCAGCACGCCCAGCGTCGCCATGTAGGACAGGCGTCGACGAGGGCTCGACTGCACCCAGTCCGGGTCGGCCGATCTGCTGGGGCCGGGCGTCCGACACGCGGGTCGCGGCCACGACCGGTCGAGGCGGGGCCACCGTCGTGACCGCCGCTGCGGGGCATGCGTCGGGTTCGGAGCGGTCCACCCGCTCGGCTTCAGGTCCTCGGGATCGAACCCGCACGACATGCACCAGTCCCACGAGGGCTGCACGTCGACTCGACACTCGGGGCACTCGGGGGACTCGGGCACGCCACTCCATCGGTCCGAACCGGCCCGAGGTGGAGCGAAATCGGCGGGCGCGGGCCGGAATGAGCCGATGGACCTGTCTTGGCAGGTCAGGGGGCCTACCCGGTCAAGGCGGGCGGTTGCCGCGGATAGGGTTCGTCCACCGCGACCGGGGGTCGGTCGCCGGATCGAACGGGGACGTGGCAACCATGAGCGTGATGGGTACTCGGGTCGAACGGGTCGAGGACCCCACGTTCCTGACGGCCGGCGGGGCCTACGTCGCGGACCTGCGCGACCCGCGGCTCGACGGGGCTGCCGCGGTGGTGTTCGTCCGCTCGACGGCGGCCCACGCCCGCATCGAGTCGATCGACACGACCGATGCGAAGACCGCGCCAGGTGTCCTCGGGGTGTTCACCGCGGCCGACGTCGACCTCGCGCCGCTCGGAGCCGGTATCCCAGGGCTGCTCCCCGATGCCATGGCCCGATCGTGGCTGGCCTCCGACACCGTCCGCTACGTCGGTGAGCCGGTGGCCGTGGTGGTGGCCGAGACCTCGGCCCAGGCCGAGGACGCGGCCGAGCAGGTGTGGATCGACTACGACCCGCTGCCCGCCGTCATCAGGGGCGCTGCAGGCCGCCACCGACGAGGTGCTGCTGTTCCCCGAGCACGGCAGCAACACGGCGATGGAGATCCCCTTCGGTCACACCGGCGACGAGCTCTTCGCCGGGTGCGAGGTCGTGGTCCGCCAGGACATCACGAACCAGCGGGTGGCGGCCTGTCCGCTCGAGCCGCGTGGCGTGGCCACAGCCTGGCACGGAGGTCGGCTCGTGTTCTGGTCGAGCACGCAGAACCCGCATGCGGTCAAGAGCGCGCTGGCCGGCCACTACGGGCTCGAACCCGGCGACGTCCACGTCATGGCCCCCGACGGTCGGCGGCGGGTTCGGCGCCAAGATCGGGGCCCAGGCGGACGAGCTGCTGTTGCCGTTCGTGGCCAGGCAGGTGGGCCGCCCCGTGCGCTGGATCGAGAGCCGCTCGGAGAACATGGTGGCGATGCCGCACGGTCGCGGGCCAGGCCAACGTGGTCGAGATCGGCGGCCGCCGCGACGGCACCGTCGAGGCCTACCGCCTGACCGTCCTGCAGGACGCCGGTGCCTACCCGAGCATGGGTGCGGCGCTCACGTTCCTGACCCGGGCCATGGCCCAGGGCACGTACGTGATCGATCGGGTCGAGTGCAACATCAAGGCCGTCGCCACCAACACCACGGTGGTCGAGGCCTACCGGGGCGCCGGTCGGCCCGAGGCCAGCGCCGCCATCGAGCGGGCCATGGATCTCTTCGCCGCCGAGATCGGCATGGACCCGGCCGAGGTGCGCCGCAGGAACCTGATCCCGGCCGACGCGTTCCCGTACACCACGAAGACCGATTCCACCTACGACTGCGGCGACTACGTCGGTGCGCTCGACCGGGCCCTCGAGGCCGCCGGCTACACCGCGCTGCGAGCCGAGCAGGCCGAGCGCCGTGCGCGCGGTGATGTCGTGCAGCTGGGCATCGGCGTGTCGAGCTACGTCGAGGTCACGGCCGGTCCGTCACCGGGGGAGACCGAGTTCGCCAAGGTGGTCGTGCACCCCGACGGCACCGCCTCCGTCTTCACCGGGTCGTCGGCGCACGGCCAGGGCCACCGCACGTCGTGGTCGATGATCGCCAGCGACCTCACCGGCATCCCGATGGCCGACATCGAGGTCATCGCCGGTGACACCGATCTCGTGGCCGAGGGCGTCGGCACCTACGGGTCGCGGTCGCTGCAGGTCGGCGGCTCGGCCGTGCACGACGCCACGGTCACGCTGGTCGAGCGGGCCCGTCAGGTGGCCGCCGACCTGCTCGAGGCGTCGCCCGGGCGACGTCGTGCTCGACACCGCCGCCGGTCGCTTCCACGTGGCCGGCACGCCCTCGGTGAGCCGCACCTGGGCCGACATCGGCGCCGCGGCCGGGCTGGCCGACCCGCTCGGCGCTGACCTGGCCCAGGGCCTGGTCGAGGTCAAGACGTTCACCACCACCTCGCCCACCTACCCGTTCGGAGCCCACGTGGCCGTGGTCGAGGTCGACACCGAGACCGGTCAGGTGACGCCTGCGCTCGATCGTCACCTGCGACGACGCCGGCCGCCTCGTCAACCCGATGATCGTCGAGGGCCAGCGTCACGGGGGCATCGCGCAGGGCGTGGCCCAGGCGCTGATGGAGGAGATCCGCTACGACGACGACGGCAACCCGATCACGTCGAACTTCGCCGACTACTCGATCATCTCGGCCGCCGAGCTGCCGTCCTTCGAGCTGGTGACCATGGAGACGCCCACCGACGTCAACCCGCTCGGCGCCAAGGGCATCGGCGAGTCGGGCACGATCGGGTCGACCCCGGCCGTGCAGAGCGCGGTGGTCGATGCGCTGTCGCCGTTCGGCGTCCGCCACCTCGACATGCCGGCCACGCCCGAACGGGTGTGGCGGGCCATCAACGACTGACCCTGCCGGGGAGCCGGTGAACCGTTTGGGGCCGGCGGGCGTATCCCCCGTCAGTCCGGCAGTCGTCTGCCTGCCCTACCCTCTGGCGTTCGCCCGCCCCTCGAAAGGGACCCCCATGCAGAAGTCCGTCAAGATCGCCCTCGCCGCGGTCGTCGTCGTCATCCTCCTGGGCGGTGCGGGCTTCTACTGGTTCTTCCTGCGCGACGACGCGCCCGAGCGGGCCTCGCTGCAGACGTCGTCCCAGGCGGCCGAGACCAGCGACAAGACGTCGGCCGACGGCACCTGGAACGTCGAGACGGGTACGGATGTGTTCGTCGGCTACCGCGTGCAGGAGCTGTTCGGGGGCGAGACGATCAAGGTCACCGCGGTGGGCCGCACCCCGGCGGTCGAGGGCACGATGACGGTCAGCGGCACCCAGGTCACGGCGGTCGACATCACCGCCGACATGACCCAGCTCAAGAGCGACAAGGCTCCTCGCGACGGCCAGATCAAGACCAGGGGCATCGAGACCAACGACTTCCCGACTGCCACCTTCAAGCTGACCGAGCCCATCACGCTGCCGGGCAACCCGGAGAAGGGCAAGAAGGTCGAGCGTCACGGCCACCGGTGAGCTGACCCTGCACGGAGTCACCAAGACGATCGAGCTCCCGCTCGACGCGGTGTGGAACGGGGACACGATCACGGTGGCCGGCGGGGCCAAGGTGGCGTTCTCCGACTACGACATCGAGCCGCCGACGAACGCCGTGGTCTCGGTCGACGACAACGGCGAGTTCGAGCTGCAGCTCACCTTCGTCGCCGCCTGATCCTCGGCTGATCCTCGGCTGATCCCCGGCTGATCCTCGGCTGATCCTCGGGGAACGGCACGGTCCTATCATCCGTCGATGACCATGGACGTGACCGACCCGACCCCCGGATCCGACCTGTCGCCCGAGCTGCAGGCGTTCATCGAGGGCCTGCCCAAGTGCGAGCTCCACGTGCACCTCGAGGGCACGCTGAGCCCGGAGCTCAAGCTGGAGCTGGCCAACCGCAACGGCATCGACCTGGCCGAGAAGACGGTCGAGGAGATCCAGGCCACCTATCGGCTGGAGTCCCTCACCGCGTTCCTGGGCGTGTACTACCCGGCCATGCGGGTGCTCGTGACGGCTGAGGACTTCTTCGATCTCGCCTACGCGTACCTCACGAGGGCCGCCGCCGACGGGGTCCGCCACGCAGAGATGTTCTTCGACCCGCAGGCCCACACCGGCCGGGGCGTCCCCTTCGACACGGTCGTCACGGGCTACCGCCGGGCCATCGTGAAGGCGGAGCGTGAGCTCGGGATGAGCGCGTCGCTCATCCTGTGCTTCCTGAGGGACATGTCGGCGGACTTCGCCATGGCCACGCTGATGGAGGCGCTGCCGTACCAGGACTGGATCATCGCCGTCGGTCTCGACTCCGACGAGCGCGACAACCCGCCGTCGAAGTTCGCCGAGGTGTTCGCCCGGGCCCGCACCGAGGGCTTCCTGCTGACCAGCCACTGCGACATCGACCAGGCCGGCAGCATCGACCACATCCGCCAGGTCATCGAGGACATCGGCGTCGACCGGATCGACCACGGCACGAACATCGTGGAGGACCCGGCGCTCGTGGCCGCGGTGCGGGAGCGGGGGATCGGCTTCACCTGCTGTCCGGTGTCGAACGACTTCGTGGTCGACGACATGAAGGCCGTCGAGATCGTGCAACTCCTGCGCGACGGCGTGCGGGTCACGGTCAACTCGGACGATCCGGCCTACTTCGGCGCCTACATCACCGACAACTACCTGGCCCTGGCCCGGGCTGCCGGGCTCTCCGCTGCCGACGTCGTACTTCTGGCGCGCAACGCCTTCACGATCGCCTGGCTCTCGACCGCCCGACGCGACCAGTACCTGTCCGACCTCGACGCCTACGCGGCGGCCCACCTCCCGCGATGACCGACCCGGAATGATCGACGGCTCCAGGTAGTTGAGAGCTGAACAAGATCGCATCCGAGGAGATCAGATGAGCACCTCCACCATCGACGTCCGCCGCTCGACCGACCGGTTCCCGACCGAGTTCGGCTGGCTGCACTCACACCACAGCTTCAGCTTCGGCCACCACTACGACCCGGAGAACACCCACCACGGGCTGCTCCTGGTCAGCAACGACGACCGGGTCGATCCCGGCACCGGCTTCGAGACGCACCCGCACCGGGACATGGAGATCGTCACCTGGGTGCTCGACGGCCAACTCGAGCACAAGGACACGCTCGGCAACACCGGCGTGCTCTACCCCGGCCTGGCCCAGCGGATGACCGCCGGGGCCGGCATCTGGCACTCGGAGAAGAACCCCAGCAAGGACGAGGCGGTGCACTTCATCCAGATGTGGGTGCTGCCCGACACCGACTCGGTCGATCCCGGCTACCAGCAGCTCGACATCAACAGCGAGCTCGATCGCGGCGGCCTGGTGCCGATCGCGTCGGGGCAGGGCCACGACGCCGCCATCTCGATCCACCAGCGCGACGCCGTGCTGTGGGGTGGTCGCCTGCAGCCGGGCGACCAGGTCTCCGTGCCCGACGCGCCGCACGTGCACCTGTTCGTGGCGGTCGGCTCGGTCGCGCTCGAGGGCGCCGGCGAGCTGGCCGAGGGCGACGCCGTCCGGCTCACCGGTGCGGGCGATCCCGACCTCGTGGCCGGCCCGTCCGGTGCCGAGGTCCTCATCTGGGCGACCGCGTAGCGAACGGACCGCACCGGGCCGTCCACGATAGGTTGGTCGCTCCCTCGCCGGCCCCGACCGAAGCCCGGGAGAGACGAACGTGCCCGCAGATGATCCGCACAGCGCAGACGAGGAGCCGAGCAGGGAGCGCGCCTCCGCCCGCGTGCTCTTCGTCCATGTGATGAAGACCGGCGGCACCTCGCTGCTGGCGGCGGCGAGACGGAACGTGGAACCGAGCCGGTTCCTCCCCCGGCCCACCGGGGACATCGTCGAGTCGAGCCGTCGCTACCTGAGCATCGACGAGCTCTCGGGCCAGTCCCGTGACGTCCTCGATCAGATCGACTTCTTCGCCGGTCACCTGCCCTACGCCAGTCGCGAGATCGTCGGTGCGGAGGTGTCCACCATGGCGGTCCTCCGGGAACCCGTCGGACGTACCGTGTCGTACCTGCAGCAGTGCGCCGCCATGAACCCCGAGCACCGGGGCTGGCCGCTCGAGGCGATCTACGAGGACGAGTGGTTCAACGTCCGGTTCATCCGGAACCACCAGACGAAGGTCTTCTCCATGACGCTCGCCGAGTCGCTCGCACCACCCGTCCCCGAGCGACCGTACGAGCCGACCGAGCTCGAGGCCCGGGTGCTGCTCGAGCTCTCGAACGGCCCGCTCGTGCACCCGATCACCGTCGACGAGCACCGGTACGCCGTGGCCGTGGCGAACCTGCAACACGTCGACCTGCTCGGGGTGCACGAGCACTACGACCGCCTCCAGGCGATGGTCGAGGACCGGATGCACTGGGAGATCGATCGCCGCATCCGGGCTCGAGCATCGGCTCCCGTCACCATCCCGGCATCGTTCGGGCGGCGGATCCTCGAGGACAACGACTTCGACGTCGCGCTGCACCGGCGAGCGGTCGAGTTGGTGCACAGCCGATCCTCGGCCGGGTGATCAAGCCGGCCCTGGTCCCGGTGAGGGAGCGCGCCGTCGCGACGAGGTCCGGCCGATCAGCCTTCGACCCGTCGAGGCCATGGCGCGGACCTCACCACCGTGGGCACCCACGTGGGTCCCGGGTCGAGCGGTCGGAGGCCGACGTGTACATCCGGGTCGGCCTGGGCGACCGCATCGCGGTGATCCCCTGACACACTGTGGCCATGCAGGTCGACGACGTCAGCGCAGCCCTCGCGGCCAACGGCTACCTGGCCGACGAAGGGCTGGCGACCGCGATCTTCCTGGCCCTCGCCTGCACCGCCCGCTGCTGCTCGAGGGCGAGGCCGGGGTCGGCAAGACCGAGGTGGCCAAGGTGCTGTCGCGCTGGACCGGCGGCGAGCTGATCCGGTTGCAGTGCTACGAGGGCATCGACGTCGTCCCAGGCCGTCTACGAGTGGGACTACTCCCGCCAGCTGCTGCACCTGCGGGCCGCCGAGGCCGAGCGAGTGGTCAGCGGCGGCGAGCTGCAGGCCGAGGCACTCGAGGACGAGCTCTACAGCGAGCGCTTCCTGGTGCGCCGGCCGCTGCTGCGGGCCATCGCCCACGCGGAGGGGCCGCCGCCGGTGCTGCTCATCGACGAGGTCGACCGGGCCGACGACGAGTTCGAGGCGTTCCTGCTCGAGATCCTGGCCGAGTACGCGGTCACGGTGCCCGAGCTGGGGACGTTCCGGGCCGACGTGCCGCCGATCGTGATCATCACCTCGAACCGCACCCGCGACGTGCACGACGCGCTCAAGCGCCGCTGCCTCTACCACTGGGTCGAGCACCCCGACTTCGAGCGCGAGGTGGCCATCGTGCGGCTGCGGGCCCCCGGGGTGGCCGAGACGCTGGCCCGTCAGGTGGCGGCGGCCACCGAGGTGTTCCGGGGCATCGGGCTCTACAAGCCGCCGGGCGTGGCCGAGACCATCGACTGGGCCGAGGCGCTGGCCGCGCTGGGCCGCACGAGCCTCGACGTCGGATCGGTCGACGTCACCCTGGGCACGGTGCTCAAGTACCGAGAGGATCAGGAGCGGGCTCGACGCGACGGGCTCGACGAGCTGGTCGACGTGGCGGTCAAGCGGCGCGGCGAACGAGTCGTGAGCTCGCCCGAGGCGGTGCCTGGTCGACTTCGTGCGGCGACCTCCGTCGGGCCGGGCTCACCGTGCCGGTGGGCAGCACTGTCCGCTTCGCCGAGGCCGTGTCACTGGTCGGGGCGGCCGACGAGCGGTCGGTCTACTGGGCCGGCCGGGCCACGCTCGTGCCCCACCCCGAGGACATCGCCACCTACGACCGGGTCTTCGCGCGCGGCTGGCGGGGGATGGCACCGGTCACGACCGTGTCGATCACCGAGACCGTCACCCTGCCTGATGGACGAGGACGACGGCGGCGAGGCCCCGCCCGACGACGGACGGCGACGAGATCGACGGGCCGGTGCTGACGGTGCGCTTCAGCGCCCACGAGGTGCTGCGCCACAAGGACTTCGCGTCGTGCACCGTCGGCCGAGCTGGACGAGGCCCGGCGCCTGATGGCCGACCTGCGCCTGGCCGGTTCGCTCGCGCCGCAGCCGGCGACAACGGCCGTCACGCCACGAGCGGGGCCGGCCGGACGTCCGGCGCACGGTGCGCCAGGCGCTGCGCTCCGGGGGCGAGGCCGTCGAGCGTCGTCACCTGCAGCCCGATCAGCGCCCGCGCCGGGTCGTGCTGCTGTGCGACGTGAGCGGATCGATGGAGCCGTACTCCCGGGCCTTGCTGCGCTTCGCCCACGCCGCGGTGGTCGGCCGGGCCCGGGTCGAGGCCTTCGCCCTCGGCACCCGGCTGACCCGCGTCACCCGCGAGCTCTCGTCGCCGCGATCCCGACGCGGCCATGGCCCAGGCGGGCCGGGCGGTCGACGACTGGTCGGGCGGCACCCGGCTCGGGGACGGCCTGCGCCGGTTCAACGACGAGTGGGGCGTGCGGGGCATGGCCCGTGGCGCGGTGGTCGTGATCCTGTCCGACGGCTGGGACCGGGGCGACCCTGACGAGCTGGCCGAGCAGATGGCCCGCCTGCACCGGGTGGCCCACCGGGTGGTCTGGGTCAACCCGCTCAAGGCCTCGCCCGGCTACGAGCCGCTGGCCCGGGGATGGCGGCGGCGCTGCCCTACGTGGACGAGTTCGTCGAGGGGCACTCGCTGGCCTCGCTCGAGGAGCTGGCCCGGGTGGTGGCCCGATGACACACGACCGCTCGACACGAGATGCCCGGAGGAGACGCGATGAAGGAGATCCTGCCCGACCTCGAGCGCTGGCGGGCCGCCGGCAAGCGGGTGGCCCTGGCCCGTGTCGTCGACATCGAGGGCTCGGGCCCCCGCGATCCCGGCGCGGCCATGGCCGTGAGCGAGGACGGCGAGGTGGCCGGCTCGGTGTCGGGCGGCTGCGTCGAGGGGGCCGTGGTGACCGAGGCGCTCGAGATCCTCGCGAGCGGCGACCGGCGACTCGTGTCGTTCGGCTACAGCGACGACGACGCGTTCGCCGTCGGGCCTCACCTGCGGGGGCACCATCCACCTCTTCATCGAACCCCTCGACTGGTAGCCCGCTCCGTGAGCCCGATCTTCGACGCCTTCGACCAGGCCCTGCGGGCCGAGCAGCCCGGTGGCTCTCGTCACCGTGATCGAGGGTCCGGGCCGCGGGCCAAGCTGCTGGTCGGTCCCGATCGCGAGCCGCTCGGCACGCTGGGCGACGTCGACCTCGACCGGGTGGTCGGCCGCGACGCGCTCGGTGAGCTGGCGGCCGGCACGTCGGTGGTGCGCCACTACGGCGAGCACGGCGAGGCCCGCGAGCAGGCCGTCTCGGTGTTCATCGAGTCGTTCGCCCAGCCGCCCCGGATGCTGATCTTCGGCGCCGTCGACTTCACCAAGGCCCTGGTCAAGGTGGCCAAGCTCCTCGGCTACCGGGTGACCGTGTGCGACGCCCGTGAGGTGTTCGCCACCCGGCGCCGGTTCCCCGAGGCCGACGAGGTCGTCGTCGACTGGCCGCACCGGCTGCTCGAGCGGGAGGGTGCCACCCTCGGCCCCCGCGACGCCGTCTGCGTGCTCACCCACGACCACAAGTTCGACATCCCGGCCATCGTCGCCGCCCTGCGCACCGATGTCGGCTACCTGGGCGCGATGGGCAGCCGGCGCACCCACGCCGACCGGGTCGAGCGGCTGCGGACCGAGGGCGTCGACCAGGCCGGCATCGACCGCATCATGGCGCCCATCGGCCTCGACCTCGGCGGCCGCACGCCCGAGGAGACCGCCATCTCGATCTGCGCCGAGATCATCGCCCTGCGCACCGGTCGGGCCATCCCCTCGTTGCGCGACGTGGACGGCTCGATCCACCGCTGAAGGATCGGGTCAGACGTCGACGGTCGGTGCGGGGGCGACGCTGAACGCCACCTGCCAATCGGGTTCGGTGTCGCCGTCGATGATCATGCGCCAGGCGAAGCGTCCGCCCGGCGTGAGCTGCAGGCCGCTGAAGTTCACCGCCAGCGGCATGGGCAAGGGAGACCCGGGTAGCAGGTGCTCGCTGCGACCGACCTCGAACTGGCCGGCCACGATGACCGGTCGGTCGTTGATCAGCACGGGCATGCCGTCGGCGTCGAGCAGCTCGAGCTGCCAGTCGTGGCGGCGGTCGGCGCGGTCCCACGGCACCTCGATCTTGGCTGCGATGGCCAGCGGCGCGGGTGCCGCAGGGATGATCGCGAGCCCACCGCCGAGGATGAACAGCTTGTTGTCGGCGACCTGCGCCGCGTCGGCCAGCATCAGCACGACGCGCATCTCGGACGGGGCGTGGTCGAACGTGCTCAGGAGGACATCGCCTAACCGGTGAACGTGGCGGTGGTCTGCACCGCGGCGGGGGTGGCGGCCTTGACGGTCGTGGTCGTGGCGGGGGTGGCCGTCGTGGCCGTGGTGGCCGGGCTGATGGCCACCGTGACCGAAGCCGTGCCGGTCACAATATCCCCGTCACCGCAGATGACCGTGGCGACCATCGAGGCCGGCGCGTCGATCGGCAGCGTCAAGGAGGTGGTGTAGGCCCCCTCGACGGTGGCGACGATGCCCGAGTTCGCGAAGGTGTCGCTCAGACTGGCCGTGGTGCCGAGGGTGACCGCGACCACCGAGCTGAGGCAGCGACCGCTGGCGGTGATCTCCGTGCCGGCCACAGGAGCCGACGGCGTGATCTCGATGGTCGGATCGACCCGGGTGGCCGCGGCTGCCGCCGTCTTCGGGCAGAACCCGAAGTCACCTGAGCAGGAGTAGATGAACTCCTGGGCGCCGTCGGTGTGGCAGCGGTAGAGCACGAAGAACTCCGCGGTGTTGGCCGAGGACGCGGGAGCGACGCCGATCGAGGCGTAGCTGCCGATGACGGTGCCATCGGGCTGATCGGGGTTGACGTGGATGCCGTAGCCGACGAACCCCGTCCTGTTGCTCAGGCTGCTGCTCTGGGTGAAGTCGCCGAGCACCTCGCCGGCCAGGTTGGTGGAGTGGCCGGTCTCGGTGTCGACCGTGGTGGACGTGAAGGCGAGGTCGAGGTTGGCGTTCGAGCAGTTGGCATCGGCGTTGAGGGTCACGCCGGTGGCCTGGATGACGCTGTTCGCATGGCTCGGCACGGCCGTGGCGATGGGCAGGGCGATGGCCGCGGCCGCGATGACCCCGGCGGCGCTGACCCGTCGAAGGGATCCACGAAGCTGTAGGTGCATGTCCATCCTGTCGTCGACGAACGCTGAAATGTGAGGGAGAGATCGTCCGTCTGGACGGACCGGATGAGGCTAGTTCCCGAGGGCAGGTGCGACGATGGACCGATGACCGTCGCTGCTGTCGTGCTCGCCGCTGGGGGAGGCATCCGGTTCGAGGGGCCGGTTCACAAGCTGCTGGTGCCGGTGCAGGGCGAGCCCCTCGTCGTGCGGGTGGTGCGGACCGCGCTCGGCGCCGGGCTCGACGAGACGATCGTGGTGGTCGGCGCCGTCGACGTCGAGCCTGCGCTCACGTCGGCCGGGCTGCTCGAGGACGTCACGCTGGTCGTGAACGAGCGGTGGGCCGAGGGGCAGGCGACGTCGCTGGCCGCCGCGATCACGGCGGCCGACCGGGGCGGGCACGACGCGGTGGTCGTCGGGCTCGGCGATCAGCCCGGCGTCTCGTCCGAGGCCTGGCGGCGGGTCGCGACGACGGCCCCCGACGCCGAGATCGTGGTGGCCACCTACGACGGGGAGCGGCGCAACCCGGTGCGACTCGGCCGCCAGATCTGGTCGGAGCTGCCGACGGAGGGCGACGAGGGGGCCCGTGTGCTGCTCCGCCGACGGCCCGATCTCGTGGCGGAGGTAGGTTGCCCGGGAGAACCGGACGACGTCGACACCCTGGAGGATCTCGAGCGATGGAGCTGAGCAACGAATTCGAGGTGCCCGTCCCGATCGAGCAGGCCTGGGAGATCCTCACCGATCTCGAGCGCATCGCGCCCTGCCTGCCCGGAGCGCAGCTGCAGGAGGTCGAGGGCGACATCTACCGGGGCATCGTGAAGATCAAGGTCGGCCCGATCACCGCCCAGTACAAGGGGCAGGCCGTCATGGTGAAGAAGGACGACGACGCCCACATCGCCCTGCTCGAGGCCACCGGCCGCGACACCCGCGGAGCCGGCAACGCCTCGGCCGCCATCAAGGCCGAGCTGACCGTCGCGTGGCGACATCACCCACGTCAGCGTCGTGACCGACCTCACCGTCACCGGCAAGGTGGCCCAGTTCGGCCGGGGGGTGCTGGCCGACGTGAGCGCCAAGCTGCTCGGGCAGTTCGTCGACAACCTCGAGGCCACGGTGCTGGCCGACGAGCTGATCGACGATGCCGTGATCGACCTCGCCGTGGCGGCCACCACCGACGATGCCGGCGTGGCCGGCGCAGCGGTCGACGAGGCCGCCGTGCTGCTCGAAGTTGCCGAGGCGGTCGAGTCCACCATCGACACCACGCCGGTCGGCGAGGGTCGGAGCCCATCGTCCGGCGGATCGAGTCGCCCGAGGTCGAGCCGGTCGACCTGCTCGACACGGCCGGGTCGCCGGTGCTCAAGCGGGCGGCCCCGCTCCTGCTGGCGGTGGTCGTGATCCTCGTGGTGCTCGGCCTGCGTCGCCGGCGCCGTCGCTCGAGTTGAGCCCGTCCGTCCTGGTCGACGGCGACGCTCCGTCCCCCGAGGACCGGGTCGAGATCGCCCGCCGGCTCGGACGACAGCCCCAGGGTGACTTCGAGGTCGTCGTCCGCGACGACGACGGCGCCCCGATGGTGATCCGCAACGCGCCGCTGCTCGGCGACGGCACGCCGATGCCGACCCGCTTCTGGCTGGTCGACCCAGAGGTCCGCTCGGCCATCGGTCGGCTCGAGTCCACCGGTGGGGTGCGGCGGGCCGAAGCGGAGCTCGACCCCGACGTGATCGCCGCCGCGCACCGGCGCTACGCCGACGAGCGCGACCGGGCCATGCCCGCCGGTCACGAGGGGCCGTCGCCGTCGGGTGGTGTCGGCGGCACGCGGCAGGGGGTCAAGTGCCTGCACGCGCACTACGCCTGGTTCCTGGCCGGCGGCGACGACCCCGTCGGCCGGTGGGTCGACGGCCAACTTGCGTCATACCTGCTGCCACGACATCAAGGCCTGGTGTCGCGACATCCGGGCGACGACGAGGTGTCGGCGTGACCGGCCGCGTGGCAGCCGTCGACTTCGGCACGAACTCGGTGCGGCTGCTCGTGGCCGAGGGCGCACCTGAAGGTTCGCCGAACGGTTCGCGCCGGGGACCGGTCACCGTCGAGCGCCTGATGCGGATCACCCGCCTGGGTCAGGGCGTCGATGCCGCTGGCCGGCTCGACCCCGACGCCATCGACCGCACGACGGCCGTGCTGACCGAGTACCGGGAGGTGATCGACCGCCTGGGGGCAGGGCGCGGTCCGGGTCACCGCCACGTCGGCCGCCCGCGACGCGGCCAACCGCGACGAGTTCTTCGATGCGGCCGAGGCCGCGCTCGGCGCCCGTCCGGAGCTGCTGTCGGGGAGGAGGAAGGGCGGCTCTCCTTCGCCGGTGCCACCGCGGACCTCGACCCGCAGCTCGGCCCGTTCCTGGTGGTCGACATCGGCGGCGGCTCGACCGAGTTCTCCGTACGGCATGTCGCAGTGCGAGGCCACGATCTCGATCGACATGGGCTGCGTGCGGTTCACCGAGAAGTACATCGAGCACGATCCGGCCCAGCCCGAGGAGCTGGTCGCCGCGCTGTCGGTGGCCGAGGCCTACGTCGACGACGTCGCATCGCGATCCCGGAGATCCTCGAGGCGAAGACGTTCGTCGGCCTGGCCGGGACGGTGTCGACGGTGGCCGCGGTCGAGCTGGGGCTGGCCACCTACGACCGCGACCGCATCCACCACTTCGAGCTGTCGAAGGCGGCGGTCGAGGACGTGTTCCGCACGCTGGCCACCGAGACGCGGCGCCGAGCGGCTGGACAACCCCGGCCTCGAGGAGGCGCGGGCCGACGTCATCGTCGGCGGGATGTGCATCCTCGTGACGGTCATGCGGCGGCTCGGGTTCGACGCGTGCCTGGTCAGCGAAGCCGACATCCTCGACGGCCTGGCGATGTCGCTGCTCTGACGGTCCTACGATGCTGCCGTGCCGCTCTCCGATCGGGTCCTCATGGGCCCCGGACCGTGCAATCCCTATCCCGAGGTGGCGGCCGCGTTCGCCCGGCCGCTGCTCGGCCACCTCGACCCCGAGTTCATCGACGCTGCTCGACGAGACCAGCGAGCGGCTCCGCCAGGTCTTCCGCACCGACAACCCGCTGACGTTCCCCGTCAGCGGCACCGGCTCGGCCGGGATGGAAGCCGCGTTCGTCAACGTCGTGCGACCCGGCGACACGGTCGTCATCGGCGTCAACGGCGTGTTCGGCGAGCGCATGTGCGACGTGGCCGGCCGCTGCGGGGCCGAGGTCGTGCGGGTCGAGGCCGACTGGGGCCGGCCGCTCGATCCGCAGGCGCTGCTCGACGCCCATCCCGCGCCGGCGGTCATCGCCGTGGTGCACGCCGAGACCTCCACCGGCGTGCGCAACGACATGGCCTGCCTGGGCCAGCAGCTGCGACAAGGACGCGAGCGCTGCTGCTCGTCGACTGCGTCACGTCGCTCGGCGGCATCCCGGTCGAGATCGACGGCTGGGGGGTCGACCTGGCCTACAGCGGCACCCAGAAGTGCCTCGGCGTGCCGCCCGGGCCTGTCGCCGTTCACGGTCGGCGCCCGGGCGCTCGACCGGCTGATCGAGAAGCCCCAGTCGTGGTACCTCGACCTCAACATGATCGCCGAGCTACGTCACCGGCGAGGGCGCCCGGGCCTACCACCACACGGCGCCGATCTCGATGATCTTCGCCCTGCACGCCGGGCTCGGCGTGCTGCTCGACGAGGGGCTCGAGGCGTCGTTGGCCCGGCACGCGGAGTGCGGCGAGGCGCTGCAGGCCGGGCTTCGAGCGAGGGCTTCGAGCTGTTCGCCGCCGAGGGCCACCGCCTGCCCGAGCTGACCACGGCCTGGGTGCCGACCGATCGGCTGCCCGCGGCGTCGACGAGGCCGGCGTGCGGCGGCTGCTGCTCGAGCGGTACGGCATCGAGATCGGCGGCGGCCTCGGCGCGTTCGCCGGCAAGGTCTGGCGCATCGGCTGCATGGGCCACACCGCCCGGATGGCCAACGTCACCCTGCTGCTCGGAGCGCTCGACGAGGTGCTGTCGTGAGCGCCCAGTTCGGACGGCCGGGTGCGTGCTGCGACCGCTCGTGGCCTCGCGACTTCAGCGCCGTGGCGCGAGGTGCGCCGCCGCAACGAGGAGTGGCTGACCAAGTGGGAGCCGTCCCGCATCCCGGGCCAGCCCGACGTCGTCGAGGACCAGGACGCGTTCGCGGTGCGCTGCAGCGCCCGCCAGCGCGAGCGCCAGCTCGGCACCGGCTACGGCTTCGGCATCTTCGTCGACGGCAACTTCGCCGGCGAGATCAACCTGTCGTCGGTGCAGCGGGGCCCGTTCCAGAGCGCGCTACGTCGGCTACTGGATCGACGAGAAGCAGGCCGGCAACGGCTACATGCCCGAGGCCGTCGTGGTGCTGCTGCGGCTTCGTGTTCGAGGAGCTGCACCTGCACCGGCTCCAGATCGCCATCATCCCCCGCAACTCGGCCAGCCGGCGCGTCGTCGAGAAGCTGGAGATCCGGGAGGAGGGCGTCGGCCGTGCGCTACCTCGAGATCAACGGCAACTGGGAGGACCACGTCCGCTACGCCATCACCGCCGAGGAGTGGTCCGAGCGCCGCGAGGACTTCCTCGACGAATGGGTCGGCTGACCCCGCCCGACCGACCGCGTGGCGGTGGCCCTCAGCTCGTGATCTTGGCCTGGAGGGCGGCGAGGCGTTCGGCGAACTCGGGCTGGTCCATCGACCAGAGCTGGGTCTCGAGCTCTCGGGTCGACGGCGGCTTCGTGGTCGTCGATGGCCAGCACGTCGTTGATCGTGGCCTTGGTGCGGCGGGCCAGCTCACGGGGAGCGGCGGCGGCGCGGGCGGCCATGCTCGTTGGCGGCGTCGAGCAGGTCGTCGTCGTCGACGCAGCGCCAGACCAGGCCGGCCGTCTCGGCCTCGGCGCCGTCGAGCACCTCGCCGAACAGCACCATGGCCCGAGCGGCGCCGGGGCCCGATCGACCCGCTGCAGCATCCAGGTGTGGCCGCCGCCGGGGTGGATGCCGAGCTGCAGGAACCGGGTGTCGAACCGGGCCGAGGTCGACGGCCAGGCGCACGTCGCAGACGAGGGCCAGGTTCATGCCGGCGCCGACCGCGGCGCCGTTGACCGCGGCGATGGTGGGCAGCGGCGAGCGGCCCGACCCGGAGGAAGCCCTCGTAGATGTGCGCAGCCCGGCCCGGCGTGAGCCGCCGAGGTGGGACAGGTCGGCGCCGGCGCAGAACGCCGTGCCCTTGCCGGTGACGACGACCGCGCCGACCGCGTCGTCGGCCTCGAGCGCGTCGAAGGTGGCGACGATCTCGTCGACCATCTCGGCGTTGAGGGCGTTGCGGCGGTCGGGGTCGTCGAGCGACACGGTGGCCACCCGTCGCTGATCTCGGTCTGCACGAAGCTCATGCCGCATCCTGTCAGGCCGGGTGACTGGCGACGGCCATCGGGAGGACCGACCACCGAATCGGTGGAGGATCGCCCGGGTGCGTCACAAGGTCGATCACGGGGATCGCGGACGACCGCGGGGGAGTGGCGGAAGAACTGCTCGACGTCGCGCTCGTAGCGGTAGGTCGGCTCGGTGGTCGCCGACCGTGTGCGCGCAGGCGCAGCGCCTCGACGAACGCCTGCACCGCGCCGGCCGAGGTGTAGCTGGTAGCGGAAGCCCGGCCTCGCTTGAGCCGGCGGTTGTCGACGCCGCGGCCGTAGCGCAGCAGGTCGAGCAGCTCGTCGGGCAGCGTCGACGCCGAGCGGCGCAGCGGCCAGGTGGCCAGCCCGGTGGCCGAACGGGGGCATCGGGAACGGTGCGCTTGCCGCAGATGCCGGCGACCTCGCTCCACGGCAGCAGGCCGTCGCCGGCGACGTTGTAGATGCCGGGCAGGTGGCGGTCGAGCACGAACAGGATCGAGCGGACGACGTCGTCCTCGTGCACGAACTGGAAGCGGGGGTCGAACCCGAAGATGCGACGGCACCAGCGGCAGCTCGAGCGCCCGGCTGATCGGCGTGACGATGTCGGGGCCGAGCACGTTGGAGAAGCGCAGCAGCGACACGTTGACGTGCGGGTTGTCCTCGGCGAAGTCGCGCACGTAGCCCTCGACCGCCTCGAGGCTGCGCTCGACGCGGTTGCCGGGCGGGTGCGGTGCGCGGCGTCTCCTCGCGTGAACCAGACCGGGTCCTGCTGGCCGTGCCGTAGACGTAGCGTCGACGACTTCACCACCACGTCGCGCACCGTGCTGCCCGGCGCCGACGCCGCGGCGAACAGGTTCATGGTGCCGATCACGTTGATCTCGTGCATGCGTGCTGGCGCCGCATCTGCGGTGGAGTCGACGACCAGGAACGTGTGGACGATGGTGTCGACCTGGGTGGCCTGCACGATGCGGCTGAGGATCGAGTAGTTCTCGTCGCTGCGCACGTACTCGGTGCGCTCGAGCTCGACGCGTCGGCTCGCGGGTGTCGAGCCCGACGATGACGTCGACGTCGGGGTCGGCCTCGAGCGCCTGGGCGACGCGGCCGCCCCAGAAGCGTGCCGAGCCCGGTGATGAGGACGCGCCGGCCCATCGGTGACCTGGCCTCAGCCGAACCAGACCGAGCGGCGGTCGCGGAGCATGTCGTAGAGCGCGTCCTGGATGTGCTCGCGGATGGGCTCGGACTCGTCCATGATCCGGCTGCTGCGAGTAGCGCGCCTGGTCGGGCGGCGACGTCGAAGTGGACCGGGTCGAGCACCCGGAGCTTGAACTTGGCCGGGAAGTAGCCGACGCGCGCCGAGCGGGACCGAGCGCCAGCATGTTGGCGGTGATCGGGCAAGTACGGGCAGGCCGGTGGCCTTGGCCAGCGGTGGCCGACTTGAACACGATCGGCATCGACTCCTCGGCGCCGACCACGGCGATCGGGACGATCGGCACGCCGGCCCGCATGGCGATCTCGACGAAGCCGCCCCGGCCGAAGCGGCGCAGCTGGTAGCGCTCGCTTGTAGTGCTTGCCCGGGCCCTTGGTGCCCTCGGGGAACACGAGCACGAGCTGCTGCTGCTCGCGCAGCAGGCGGTAGGCGTTGTCGGGGTGGGCGACCACGCCGCCGAGGCGGGCCCAAGGGTGCCGACGACCGGGCAGGCTCTTGAAGAGGTGGTCGGCCAGGCCGTAGCACGGGCCGGTCGAGCTCGGTCTCGATGCCGTGCATGATCGCCGGCGCGTCGGTCGGGATGGCCGCCGGCGTGGTTGGCCACGAGCAGCGCGCCGCCGTCGGTCGGGATCTTCTCGAGGCCCTCCCACTCGACCCGGAACCAGTGCCGGTAGATCGGGTCGTAGACGCGGCCGGGCGAGCCGCCGCATGTGCTCGGAGCGGCCCCACTCGTCGACGTCGCTGGTGCGGGGGTCGTCGAGCTCGGGTTCGGGCAACCGACGCACCGGGAGCAGCGACACGTTGTCGGCGCGGTGCTCCGGGACCTCGGTCGCCGTGTCGGTGGCCTGCTCAGTGCTTCGATCGGTGACCTGGCCCGGCCCGAACGCCGTCTTCCCCCCGGGAGGATCGACGGGGGGAGGGCTGCTCATGGGGCCATGCTAGCCAGCGCCCTCGGGACCCTCCCTGCGAGCCACCCAGGCCGCGAGCGCGATGCCGACCCCGGCCAGCGGCGTCAGCCGCGCGTAGTTCAGGACGTCCTCGGCCACGCCCGTGCCCGCGATGATCACGAGGACGGCATCGGCCACCAGCCAGATGGCCAGCTCGGGCAGGCGTTCGCGCAGCACCCAGGCCGACAGCAGCGACGCCACGGTGAGCACGAGGGCCAGCAGCACGGTGGTGCTGGAGAGCCCGAGGTCGCGCCAGGCCCGGAACGGCGGTGCGAACTGGCGGAGGGCATCGGCCACCGGGCTGGACGACTCCTTGGAGATGTGGTCGTGGACCAGTTGGCTCACGGTGAGCGACCATGCGCCGTAGACGGCGAACGGGACGATCAGCGCCAGCCGTTGGCGCCGGGTGCCCAGGAGGAAGCAGGCGGCCGGCACGACGAGGGTGGTCTCCCGGGCCAGGGCGGCCAGGGCGAACAACAGCACCGCCCAGCCGAGGTGGCGTCGCCAGAGGACCACCCCCCAGAGGGCCAGCGAGAAGGCCAGCGCATCGCCCAACGATGCCCGGACGCTGATCAGCAGTGCCGGCGTCAGCGCCACCGCCAACCCGAGCCAGACCGGCCCCCCCAGCCGACGAGCCAGCCGGCCGGCGGCCACCGCGGCCATCCCGACCGACACCAGGCTGATCACGAACATGGCCCACACCGTGGGCGCCCCGCCCGGGAACGGCGAGGCGAGGAGGGGGAACAGGATGCGCCGGGCGCGGTAGCGGGGCCGGTCGACGTTGCCATCGATCTGCTGGAGATCGGTGACCGACCGGGACACCACGTAGAACTGCTGGCCGTCGTGCCCATAGCCGTGGACCAGCGCCACCTCGGGCAGGTCCTGCTCGACGAAGGGGCGCGACGCAGCCTGATCGCCCACGTTGAGCAGGGCGGTGACGTTCCCGTCCTTGCGGGCCAGCAGCTGCACGGTGGGGATGACGACGATCAGCATGCTGAGCAGGAACACGGCCAGCTCGGCCTTCCAGCTCGCCCTCGTCTCCGGCTCGCTCGCCGTCGCCGTGGGCGCGGACCGGGTGGTCACGCCAGATCGTCCTCCGGTTCGAACCGATCGGGATCGTCCCCGGAGACGTAGGCGGTGCCGAGCTTGCAGTGGTCGAGCATGGGACACCATCGGCAGCTCGGGCCGGTTCGAAAGCGCGGGTCGCGCCCCTGGTGCAGGAGCTCGACCATCCCGGCCACGCCGTCGATCGTGCGGGCCAACGTGGCCTCGAGCAGGCCGATGCTGACCTGTTCGGGATGGGGCTGGCCGGCCTCGAGGTAGTAGCTGGCCAGCAGGCGGGGAGGGGTGCCGATCTTGAGCGTCTCGAGGAGGGCGTAGAAGCGCAGGTCGTCGATGTGGGCCGGGCTGAACCCACCCGTCTTGAAGTCGATGAGCACCTTGCCGGCCGTGGTGCCGTCGGCCTGGCCCAGGGCCAGGTCGGTCTTGCCCGACAGCACGATGCGTGCGTCGAACAGCTCGACCCGCACCTTGCCCTCCAGCACGGGCCGCCATCGTGACTTCAGCGGCGGGAAGCACTCGAAGAAGGTCGTGACCCGTTCGGTGGCCGCGCCCCGAAGCTCGGCCCGGTCGAGCTCGCCGCACGTGCGGAGCCAGTCGCCGAGGCTGTCGTTGCCCTGCGACATCCGGGCCATGGTCTCGTCGACCAGATCTCCCGGCACCGGCTCGCCCCGCCACCAGACGCCGAGCTCGATGGCCCGGTGGGCGACCGAGCCACGCGCCATCGGCACCGACCAGGCGAAGTCGCCGTCCTCCTCGGCCACGAACCGTGCCTCGCACCCGTGCACCTGGGACAGCTTGTGCTTGCTGACGAAGAGCGACTCGCCGTCGGGCAGGTGCTCGAGGAGCGGTTCGAGGCCGCGCTCGAGCTCGGCCCGCAGCTCGTGGCGGAGCCCGGCGTCGAACTGGGGGCGCTCGGCACCGACGGCGCCGAGCAGGTCGAGCACCTGCTGCTGGGCCGGGTTCAGCTCGTTCGCCGTCTCCATCGCCTCACCCTAGAACTTGGGTGTCACACCCCCTGGGCAAGATGAGTGGCGATGCAGCTCCCTGTCCGCCTCGAACCCGATGCCATCGAAGCCAGCTCGTTGCGCTTCGCGTCGGCGGCCCGCACCCTCGGCCAGGTGGCGCGGGGCCGGGGTCTGGCCGTCCCCGGGTTCCGCAGCCCGCCGCGGCTCGACGGGGTCGAACGTTCCGTCCGGCGCCGACCCGACGGCGGCGCCACCATCGCCGTGCGCCTACGGGGTCGGCCGTGGGTGGCGGTGCTGGGGGACATGATCGAAGGGGTGGTGGTGGCCAACGCCCTCACGGGGTCGGCCGCCCACCAGGCCCGCAACGCCATGTGGACGGAGGTCGAGCCACATGAGCTGCGCGCCGCCTGAGCCGACGTCTCCTATGTCGTCCCCCCGTGGATCAGTCGACACGGGCCGGATGCTGCCGGAGAACGCAGCCGCCCTCGTCGGCGCCGGCATGCTCTCGGTGCTGATCTTCCCGCTGATCGGCTTCAGCCGGCTGCGACCGGCGAACCTGATCCCCGAGGACAGCACGCTCTACGTCTCCGACGACATCGACGCGCCCGACCCGAGGGACGACCTCGAGACCTGATCGGGCCGCGAAGCTGCCCGAGAGCCCGGTCGAGCGGGTGGCCTCGCCGCAGGCGGTGATCCACGGGGCGGAGGCGCCGCGGACGGAGATGGGTCGAACGGCCCATATTCCGCGCCGGGTGATCCGGTTCGAGGTCCAGTCGCGGAGTGTGGGTGTCATCCCACTCAGCGAGGCGTCTCGGCAAGGAGACCACCATGGTTGCGAGCAGCACGAAGGAACCCGGCACGAAGCCCCCCGAGGAGCCACCTCCCGGCACGGGCGACGCAGCTCCCGCTGCAGCTGACGGGGAGCTCCCGTTGCGGGAGCGCCTCGGCGGCACCGGCGTGGTGGTCACCATCGCCGTGGCGGTCGTCGGAGCGCTGCTGCTGCTCGTGGCGTTGACCGCCCCCAGGTGGTTCACCGACAGCTCGTCGACCACGGCCGCCGGACGCAGCGCGCCGGTGCGCCAGGCCGAGGACTGGGTGGCCGCCAACATCGGTTTCGACGACCACGTCGTGGTCGACGCCGCCATCGGTGACGACCTGCTCGGCCGGGGCATCTCGTACGAGCGCATGGTCCCGATCGAGGCCACCGGCCCGACCCCGGACTCGCTGACCAGCTGGCGCCAGTACGACTACCTGGTCTCGAGTCCGGCTCTGCGGTCCCGCCTGGGCGAACTGCCGAGCGTCCAGGACGCGATCGACAGCTCGGTTCCCGTCGCCGCGTTCGGCCAGGACGACCAGCGGGTCGAGATCCGCCGCATCCTCCCCGGCGGCACGGACTCGGTCGCCCAGCGCGAGTCCGAGGCCCAGGACCTGCGGCTGCGGGCTGGTGGCTCGCTGGCGCTCAACCCCAACCTCACCGCCTCGGCCGACGCGGTCGATGCGCTCAACGCCGGCCAGGTCGACGAGCGGCTGCTCAACGTCATCGCCACCCTCGTGGTGCAGCACCATCTCCAGATCGGTGCCTTTCCCGTCGTCGACGGGGAGGACGGCATCGGTGCACCCCGCCGCATCGTCGAGATCGACGGGATCGACTTCCGGACGATCGCCGCCGGCACCCCCGCCGTCGCCTCGCTCGAAGCCTTCCTCGACTCGCAACTCGCCTCCTACCGCCCGGTCGACGTGGCGGTCGAGACGCACCCGTCCGGCTCGACCTCGCTGCGGATCACCTACGCCGTGGCCGACCCGAACCAGTGACCCGCCCCTGCCACACCTCAGACCCGGACCACCACACGCCCGACCTGCACGCCTTCCCCACCACCCCATCCCACACCCCCCGAAAGAGGATCACCATGTTCCGTCGCCACCTGAAGCTGATCGTCGCGTTGGGAGCTGCGCTCCTGGCCCTCACCGCGACGTGCGCCGCTCCCGCCAACGCCCAGACGCCCATGGCCCGGGTCCGCATGGCCCACTTCTCGCCCGACGCCCCGCAGACCGACGTCTACATCACCGGATTCGACGGCTCGCAGCACCTCGTGCTCCCGGGCCTCGGCTACGGCCAGGTGTCGGAGTACCTGCCGCTCGAGGCCGGGGACTACACCTTCTCGATGCGTCCCGCCGGTGCGTCGATCGACACCACTGCGGTCGTGACCAGCTCGGCCCACATCGAGGCCGACGCCGCGTACACCTTCGAGGCGCTCGGAGTGCTGTCGTCGATCAGCTCCACGGTCCTCGACGACGACCTCAGCAGCCCGCCCGCCGGCCAGGCCAGCGTCCGGGTCATCCAAGCTGCCACCTCCAGCCCCAAGGTCGACGTCAACGTGCAGAGCGGCCAGGTCCTCGCCAACCAGGCGTCGTTCCCGTCAGCGACCGGCTACGCCGCCGTGCCGGCCGGGTCGGTCAACGTCGAGCTGAGCGCCGCCGTCTACGACACGCCCACCGTGGAGAAGCTCGACCTGGCCCCCGGCACGGTGAACTCGCTGGTCGTGCTGGACGGGACCGCCGGTCATCCGCTGCGGCTCGTCAAGGTCGTCGACGCCACCGGGATGGGCGCCGCCGGTTCGACCCAGGCCGTGCCCACCGGCGGCATCCAGACCGGCGGCGGCGGCACGGCCCCCCACCCGGGTTCCGCCCCGCTGCTGCCCGTCGGCGTGGCCGTCGGCTTCCTGGCCCTCATGGTCCCCGCCACCGTCGTCGCCAGCCGCAAGATGCGGGCGATCTGACATGGTCCCCCGGTCGGAACGCCACCGTCAGGGAGGCGCGGTTCGCCACGCCCTGGCGGTGGCGACCGGCGCGGCCGGCGTCGTCGCGGTCGCGCTGCTGGCCTCGATCATCGGCCTCCTCCCGTCGTTGACCCTGATCGGCCTTCGCGCCGATGGCTCGGCATCGACCCGTTCGATCGATGCGACCCCGGTCGTCACGGTCACCCCCGACGCGCTGGCCCCGACCGCAGGTTCGGCCACCGGCAACGGGCGAGATGCCAGCGGCGTGCCGTCGGTGGAGCTGGCCACCCGTCCCGCACCGACCGGCGTGACCCCGAGCCGGTCGCTCGCTCCCTCGCCGCCGGTCGAGGTGACGTTGCCGTCGATCGGCGTGACCTCGCCGCTCGAGCACCTGGCCCGCCAGGCCGACGGCAGCATCGCCGCTCCCGTCGACTTCGACCTGGCCGGCTGGTTCGAAGCCGGACCCCAGCCCGGCCAGCCGGGACCGGCCGTGATCGCCGGCCATGTCGACTCCACCACCGGGCCGGCGGTGTTCTACCGGCTTCGCGACCTCCAGCCCGGCGATCCGGTCGAGGTGCGCCGCGAGGACGGCCGCGTCGTGACCTTCCGGGTGACCCGCATCGAGCAGCACCCGAAGGACGAGTTCCCCAGCGAGGCCGTCTACGGCCCGGTGCCCGACGCCGAGTTGCGCCTCATCACCTGCGGCGGCGACTTCAACCGCTCCACCGGCCACTACCTCGACAACCTCGTCGTCTACGCCGTCGCGACCTGAACCTGGACGACTGCGGTGCGGTCCGGGTCACGACCGGTCGAGGCTGAACTCCATGACCTGGGTCACGCGGACGTTGTTGCCGGACGGGTCACGGAACGAGGTGTCGATGCCGTAGGGCTGCGGCGTCGGCGGGTCGTTGAACACCACGCCACGGGCGGAGAACTCGTCGTAGGTGGCCTGGCAGTCGTCAGTGGTGAGGAACAGGGTGCCGCCGGCGCCCTTGGCCACGAGCTGGGCCAGCTGCTCCGAGCTCTCGGCGTCGAGCATCGGCGGACCGGGGATCGACATCAGCACCAGGCCGATGTCGGGCTGGCCGACCGGACCGACGACGAGCCAGCGGAAGTTCCAACCGTCCATGGTGACGTCGGAGCGCACCTCCCACCCCAGCTTCTGGGTGTAGAAGGCGAGAGATTCGTCCTGGTCGTGCACCCAGAACTGGGCGTTGGCGATCTGCATGGCATGTCCTCCTGTGGCCGATGAGCGACACGCTACGAGGGTGCGCTCGACCCGACTTCTCGAAACGTGCGGTTTGCCGGACGGCCGTACGCCTTGGCCATGCAGACCGGGATGCGGATCATCGACTCCGCCGGCGGATGCGCGGCGCGGTAGGCGAGCGGGGTGGTGTCGAACACCCGGCGGAAGCTCGTGGTGAACGATCCGAGGCTCGACAGGCCGACCGCGAAGCAGATCTCGGTGACCGATCGGTCGGTGGTGCAGAGCAGCGCGGCGGCCCGCTCGAGCCGGCGGGTCAGCAGGTACTGGTGGGGCGATTCGCCGAAGGCCTTGCGGAACTCGCGGCTGAAGTAGGCAGGCGAAAGTCCGGCGGCGGCGGCCAGGTCCGCTATTGCGAGCGGCTCGAAGTAGCGGGCGTCGGCCAGGTCCTTGGCCCGCAGCAGGTGCCGGGCGAGGGGGACGTCGGCCATCACCCGAGCGTACCGATGCGGTAGCCGCCGGTCCGTCAGCCGGCTGCAGCGGGGACGGCCCCCGTGAATCGCCGATGATCGGTTCGACCGGCTGGACCTGCGCCCCGGCCACCGCTGCACGAGCGTCACGAGGACCCGCGACCGCGATGGCTTGAGGAGTCCGATGTCCGATGTCCGGGCGCCACGGGGTGGCGTGGGGCTACTCGGAGCTGCCGGCCCACTTGGTGCCGAGCTTGACGGCCTTGGCACCCGAGGTGGCGGCGGCCTGCAGCGCGATGCCCATCGTGAAGACGATCACGCCGGGTATGCGCAGGACGGAGGTGCCGGCCATGAGGAGCCCGAGGCGGTTGAGGATGAAGCCGGGGCTCGTCAGCACGGCGCTCATGGCCCCGCTGGCGGCGGCCCCGCTGATCTTGTCTTGGAGGGTGCCCTTGGTCTGGGCGCCGATGAACTGGGCCGGGATCGACACGAACGTCACCATCATGACGACCAGCACCGCGCCCATCGCCAGCGTGAAGGCGTCCTTTCCCCAGCGGGACATGTACACCGTGGCCGAGGCGTGGGCCATCCCCACGGCGAAGCCCCAGCCGAGGATGGTTCGGTGGTGGCGGCGCACCTGGTTGACCGCCGACCGGATCCGCGGGGGCTTCGGTCCGGCCACCGCGAAGGCGAACACCGCGTTGCACCAGTAGGCGCCGATGGTGATCGACACCACGACCACGGCCAGGGCCAGGGCCAGCCAGCCGTGGATGTAGGCGAACTCGCGGTCCCTGAGGTAGTGCGCCTTGAGGTTCCAGAACGTCACCCAGATCCAGACGGCCGGGAGGATCTCGATCAGGGTGAGCCGCCAGTTCGAGAACAGGAGCTTCACGCCGTCGAACAGCAGGCCGAACCCGCCGGCGATGTAGCCGAGCGGAGCGTATATGCGCCTCGACTCGCCGAGGGCGCGCACGGCGTCCTCGATCTGCGTCTCGTCGGCGTCGCGCACGGCGAGGGTCAGCCGACCGAGGGTCTCCCAGAGGGCGGCCCGTCGGGTCGTCGAGCCGGGTCGCGGGGTCGCGGACTCCGATGACTCCGAAGCGGAAGGCGGCGTGGGCGGGGGCGAGTCGGTCATGGTGAGGGGGCAGATGGTAGGAGATCACCCAGAGAGGGTGACGACGCCCGACGCCCGTGTCTCTTACGATCGGCTGAACCTGCGGCGCAGTGAGCGCTGCAGCCCCGTTCGAGACGGAGATGTGGATGAGACGAGTGCGGCAGTTGATGGTCATCGGTGCAGTGTCGGCGGCGCTGGTGCTGCCGGCGGTGGCGTGTTCGAGCGATGCCAAGAAGGCCTCGGACTCGACCACCACCTCGACCACGTCGGACTCGAACACGTCCTTCGAGGTCACCACCGCGGACGGCCAGATCTCCCTTTCGCTCGACGGCAACCTGCCCCCGGGCTGGCCGGACACGTTCCCGGTGCCCGATGGCGCGTCGCCAGCCGGCTCGGGATCGTTGGCCAAGGGGGGCTCCGGCAAGCTCGTCGGCGTCTTCACCGGCTCGATGTCGCCGCAGGACGCCTACGACTTCTACAAGAGCTCGACGGCGCTCACGGTCGACGACTCGTCTTCGGTCGGCGCCGGCCCGGCCTATGTCGGATCCGTCACGTTCAGCGGCGACTACACCGGCCGGGTCACCGTGCTGTCCAAGGGCGGCTCGACGACCATCGTCATCGTGTTCGACGCCGGGTCCGACTCCGGCACGGGCGACACCAGCGGGTCGAGCGGGACGACCGTCGTCCCCTGATCAGGGTTCGATGAGGCCGAGGCTGCGGGCCCGGACCACGGCCTCGCCCCGCGAGGACACGCCGAGCTTGCGGTAGGTCGCGATGGCCTGGCTCTTGACCGTGTTGCGCGACACGAAGAGCTTCTCGCCGATCTCCTTGAGCGACAGGTGCGTCGGGAGGAACTCGAGCACGCGCAGCTCGGCGGTGGTCAGCGACGACGGGCCGAGCAGATCGCGGCTGTCGTCGGCCGGCTCGATCTGCGCGAGCTGCTGCTCGACGAGGCGCAGATCGTCCAGGGCGGTACGGGCCAGTGGCTCCCGAGTCACCAGCAGCGCGGCCTCGTCGGCCAGTGTGCGGGCCGCGACGCGATCACCGAGGAGCAGCTCGGCCCGGGCCAGCAGGGCATAGGCCTGCAGGTTCGTGCGCACGACCACGGGACCGACCACGCTCAGGAGGTGTCGGGCCTGCTGGACGTCACGGCGGGCCGACTCGACGTCTCCTGCGTGCGCGCGCACCAGGCTGGCAACGGCGTAGACGGCCACCACCGGGGGATATTCGGCGAGCCCGTTCCGGTCGATCTCCTTGCGGGCCTGGGCCACCAGCCCCGAGGCTCCGTTCCAGTTGCCTTCGTGCATCTCGATGTAGGCCAGCTGCGACAGCGCGACGGCGTGGGCATGTGGCAGGTGGGTGGTGGCTTGCGCTGCCTCGAGCAGAAGTGCTCGACCGGCGTCGGCGTCGCCCATGAGCATGGTCGCGACCCCCTCGAGCAGGGTGGCCAGGCCCCACCAGTCGTTGCCCTCGCGCCCCGCGGCCCGTACCACGCCGGTGAAGTCGTGCATGTGGCCGATGCCCGGTGCGCAGGGGAGGGCGCGGATGGCGGCGATGGCCACCGCGTTGCGCTGGAGCACATCGGGACCGGCCTGGCGAGCAGCCTGCTCGGCCACGTCGGCCCAGTAGCCGACGACGTCGAGGTGGCCGAGGCCGAACTGGTGCAGGGCCATGGCCAGCGCGAGCCGCGGTTGGGAGCGCACGACGTCGTCGTCGAAGAGGTCGAGCCAGAGTCCGACGGTGGCGTTGCGCCCGCGCCCTCCGTAGATCAGGGCGTTGCCGAGCATGAGGTCGGCCGCCCGGTCGATCGCCGCTGCCGCGGCGGCATGGCGGATGGCGCCGTCGAGGTCGCCCTCGTGCTCGGCGAGCTTGCTGGCACGGAGGTGCAGGTCGCGTTCCGTGGCCGGATCCTGGGCGTGCAGGTCAGCTCGCAACAGGTCGGCGAACAGGTGGTGGAAGCGGTACCAGCCGCCGGTGTCGTCGAGCGGGACGACGAACAGGTTCTTCGAGCGAGCCAGGCGCTCGAGCATCAGCCCGCTGCCCGTGGTCTCGAGCACCGCATCGCACAACGGGCCCGAGAGGCGGGGAAGCACGGAGGCGCGGGTGAGGAACGCGGAGGTCTCTGCGGGCAGTCCGGCCAGTAGCTCCTCGTGGAGGTAGTCCGCCACGAGACGATGATCGCCACCGAAGCCGGAGATCTCCGGCGAGCCGTCGCCGGTGGCGGCCAGGGCCGCGAGCGCCAGGCCGGCCGGCCAGCCCTCGGTCTGGTCGTGCAGGTCGCGCAGGTCGAGCGGGGACAGCTCGACCCCGCACTCGAGCATCAGCGACTCCGCCTCGGGCAGCGTCATGGCCAGCTCCGCCGACCCGAACTCGGCGAGCTGGTGGTGCAGCCGTAGGCGACCGAGGGGCAGGTCCGGTGTGCTTCGCCCCGACAGGACGAGGGTGGAACCGGTCGGCAGGTGGTCCAGCACGGCCCGGAGGCAGTCGAGCGTGTCGCGGCTGTGGACGAGGTGAGCGTCGTCGATGATCAGCACCATCGGGCTGGTGCGGGCCAGCAGCGCCCGACCCAGCCGGGGGAGCACGACCGTGTGGATCGGGGGCGTGGCCCGCATCAGCGGCTCGGCGATGTCGTCGGCCACCGGCTGGTGGAGATCGAGGGAGAGGACGAGATGACGGAGGAACCACACCGGGTCGTCGTCGAGGTGGTCGACCGACAGCCACACCACCACCCGCGGGTCGGTGTCGGCCCACTGGGCCAGAGAGGTGGACTTGCCGTAGCCGGTGGGGGCGGTGACCAGCACCAGTTTGCAGTCGGTGGCTGTGGTCAACGAGGCCACGAGATCGGGACGTTCGACCTGGCCCGGGCGGCGCAGCGGACGGGCGGTCTTGAGCGGGTCGGCGACGAACGCGTCGGTGGGCACCGTGACCAGGTCCGGACGATCCTGGCGAGCGATCGAGCCGGGATCGCCAGGGAGGATCGGCTCTGGGTCCTCGAGGGTGGTCACGGTGCGCAAGGGTAGCCACCGCTACCCGGTCGAGCGGACGTTCGGCTCTGCATCTGAACGATGTTCATCCTCTCGACGCCCTGGCCTTCGGGGACGGCGGGTTGAGATCCCGCTCGGTGCGGATGGCCACGCCTAGTCTCGGGCCATGCCGGCCCTGGCCGCCCGACGGCCGATCCTGACGTCGAGCACCATCGGTCGACGTCCCGCCGTCTTCGGGATCGTCGCCGACGGCGCCGAGCGTCGGCGGCCGAGCGACCTGGTCCGGGTGGTGTCGGCCGCGTTGCTGGTCGTGATCACCGTTGGCGCGGCAGAGTGGCTGAGCCCGGTGGAGCAGTGGTCCCTGGACCTGCTCGACAAGTTGCCCGGCGACCTCGACCTCGTCTACACGGCGCTCTACCCCTGGGCCGTGGTCGCATGCGCGGGTGCCGTCGTGGTGGCGGCCGTGGTGTCGCGGCGCGTGCGGCTGGGTGCGGCGATCGCCGCGGCCGGTCTGGCCAGTGCTGCGGTCGCGCTGGCCCTGCGCCAGACCGTCGGCGCCGACGTGGCCGACTCGTTGGTGGCCGGTGGCGTGGACGTCGAGGCCGGATCGCACCTCTACCCGGCCGTGCCGTTGGCCGTCGCGGTGGCCATGATCTCTGCGGCCGTGCCCTACGTGACCCGCCCGTTGCGACGGTGGATGCGGGTGCTCATCGGGCTCGGGTGCCTGGCGGCGGTGCTCTCTGACGCGGCCATCGTCTTGGCGGTCGTCGCCGGGCTGGCGATCGGGTGGGGGGTGGCGGCGCTCGTCCACCTGGCCCTCGGCTCCCCGGCCGGTACGCCGTCGGTCGGCGACGTGCGCGAGGCATTGCGGTTGCTGGGTGTCGAGGTCACCGACCTGCGACTCGACCCCGAGCAGGAGTGGGGCGAGGTCCGATACCTGGCCGCCGATCCCGACGGACGCGACCTTCGCATCGCCGTCATCGGGCGTGATGCCACCGATGCCCGCCTGTTGGCAAAGGCCTGGCGCGTCGTCTGGTACCGCGACTCTGGCCCGCCGCTGACGCTGACCCGGGCCCAGCAGGTCGAGCACCGGGCCTTCGTCCTGCTGCTGGCGGCCCAGGCCGGCGTCGACGGGCCCGAGGTGCTGGCCATGGGAGTGGCCGGCGCTTCGGGGAGCGCGCTGCTCGTGACCCGCGACCCGCTCGGAAGCGGTCTGGCCGAACTCGATCCGGGGTCGGTGACCGACGAGGTGCTCGACGCCGCCTGGGCGACGGTCGACAACCTGAGCCAGGCGCAACTGGCCCACGGCGACCTGACAGCCAGCTCGGTGGTGGTGGCGCCGGCCGGCACCGTCGGTCTGGCCGACCTCGACCGCGCCACCGCGGCCGCGCCCCTCGACCGCCAACGGGGTGACGAGGCCCAGATGCTGATCGCCACCGCTGCGGTGGTCGGTGTCCCCCGTGCACTCGACCGGGCCCGGGCCGCACTCGGTGACGACGGCCTCTCGGCGGTGATCCCACTGCTGCAGCCCGGAGTGATCTCCCGAGCGGCCCGCCAGCAGGTCGACAAGCCCAAGGAGCTGATCTCGGACCTGCGGGACCAGGCCGTGGCGCTCACCGGTAGCGAGCAGATCGAGCCGGCCAAGCTGGCCCGGGTCTCGCCCACCGACCTGCTCATGGCGGCGGGCACGATCCTCGGCATCTACCTGCTCATCGGCCAGTTCGCCGACGTGGCCAGCGTGGGCGACGTCTTCAGCGGCGTCATCTGGGGATGGGTCGTCGTGGTGGCCGTGCTCTCGCAGCTGCCCCAGTTGGCCCAGGCCATCGCCATGCTGGGCTCGGTCTCGACGCGGCTGCCGCTCGGTCCGGCCACGGGTGTGCAGTTCGCCAACCAGTTCACCGGCATGGTGGCGGGCACCGTCGGCACCACCGCGGTCGTGATCCGGTTCTTCCAGAAGCAAGGTCTCGGCGCCGCCGTCGCAGTGAGCTCGGGGGTGCTCAACACGCTGGCCGCCATGGTGGTGGAGGTCGTCCTCGTCGCCGTCGCGTTCGTGTTCACCGCATCGAACTTCACCGTGTCGACCAGCAGCGACTCGTCGTCGTCGACGAGCAGCGGCAGCGGGGCCTCGGGCTGGGTCATCGCGCTCGTGATCGTGGTCGGGGTCGGGCTCGGCGCGGTGCTGGCGGTCCCTCGTCTGCGCCGCCAGGTTGGCGCCAAGATCAAGCCGCAGTTCGTGGCCGCTCGCGACAACCTTCGGCTCATCGCGCACAGCCCCCGCAAGGCGTTCGAGCTGTTCGGGGGGAACTTCGCCTCGCAGGTGCTGTTCGCGCTGACGCTCGAGGCGGCGCTGCACGCCTACGGGTCGTCGCTGCCGCTGCTCGAGCTGATCCTCATCAACTCGCTGGCGTCGCTGCTCGGAGGCATCGTGCCGGTGCCCGGTGGGCTCGGGGTGATCGAGGCGGGCCTCATCGGGGGCATGACAGCGGCGGGGGTGCCCGACACCACTGCCATGGCCGCCACCTTCACGTCGAGGCTGTTCACGGCGTACCTTCCTCCGATCTGGGGCTGGTTCGCTCTGCACTGGCTCCGTCAGCACGACTACGTCTGAGGCCCATCGAATGTTCTTGCGCATCTTGTCCGTCATCCTCGGTGGCGCCCTCGTGGGAACCGTGCTGCTGTCGGCGTTGCAGACCGTCGTGTTGCCCAAGGGCGGGCTCACAGGGATCACCCGGTTCGTGTTCGCTGTAGCCGACCGGGTGTTCATCCGTCGCCACGGGTTGGCGGCCCGCTTCGGGTGGTCGGGTCTCTACGCCCCCGTCTCGCTGGTCATGCTGCCGCTGGCCTGGGCGGCGCTCGTGACACTGGGGTTCGGCTTCGTCTTCTGGGGTCTCGACCCCGAGTCCTTCGGGGACTCGGTGGCGGTGAGCGGTTCGTCGTTGTTCACCCTGGGGTTCCTGAAGCCCGATCAGAACGGCCTCGTCCTCCTCACGTTCCTGGAGGCACTGATCGGACTCGGACTGGTCGCGCTGTTGATCAGCTTCCTCCCGACGCTCTATTCGGCCTACAGCGAGCGGGAGCAGGGCGTCGGCCTGATGGAGCCGTTGTTCGGCATCGACCCGTCGGCGATCGCGCTCATCCGCCGCACCCACGCGGGTCGGGCCATGGCCTCGACGACGATCTGGGGACCGGTGTCGTCGTGGTTCGCCTCGCTCGAGCAGAGCCACACCGCCTTCCCGTCGCTGTCGTCGTTCCCGCCTCAGGTGGCCGAGCGGTCGTGGGTGGTGTCCGCCGGCACCGTGCTCGATGCCACGTCGCTGCTGGCCAGCCTGTTGTCCGTGGACGAGGTCGACCGCTCCCCCGAATACAGCCTCGTGGTGGCGCACGGCACGTCGGCCGTCAACCGGGTGGCGGTGGCCGCCGGGCTACCGGTGGAACCGTTCGTGTCGGTGGCTGACGCCCTGACCGATCCGACCGACATCGCCACGATCACGATCCGGCGCGACGAGTTCGACGAGGCGGTCGAGGAGATGCGTTCGGCTGGGCTCCACGTCCGTCCCGACGTCGACGAGGGCTGGCGCACCTTCACCCTGCTGCGGGTGGGGTACGAGGACGCCATCCTCGGGTTGGCCGGCCTCACCCACGCTCCGGCGGCCCGCTGGACCTCGGACCGGAGCTACACGGTCGGCCGTCCCCACTTCTTCGGTCATCGGCCCCTGTCCGTCGTCAGGTCGTCGTCGACGCCATCGGATGGCTGACCGGACGATACGCGACCGGCCGGCTCCCGACTGTCGATCAGCCGTGTCGGGTGTCAGATGCCGAGCTGGGCGGTGACCCGTCCGGAGGCGATGGCGTCGACCAGGGCGGAGTGGTCTCGTTCGTTCTGGTCGGCGTAGACGACCGCGAACTCGGCGATGGCGCGGTCGAACGTGTCGCCGCCGCCGAGGTAGGCGCCGATGGCGACCGCATCACCTGATCGGGCGTGACCGCGGGCGAGGGTCCACCCGCAGATCTGGCCGTAGACGGCCATCACGTCGGGGGCCATGGTCTCGAGGTCCGCCGAGGCCTTCCAGTCCCACAGCTGACGCATGTAGTAGTCGTGATGGACCTCGCCTTCGCCGACCACGTGCTGCCAACCGAGGAAGATGTCGCTGGCGGCCTGCATCAGCCGTTGGCCGGTCACGACGCGCTGGCCGTGGTTGGCGAACTGGCTCTTGCCCGAGTACGGCTCGAGCACCGAGGCCTCGGCCTCCTTGATCTGCAGGAACAACGGATCGTCCTGGTCGCGGCCCACGAGCAGGGCCACCCACGAGCGAGTGCCCACGCTGCCCACCCCTACCACCTTGCGGGCCAGGTGGGTCATCTCGTACCCCTCGAGCAGGTGGCGTCGATCACTCGAGAGCGTGTGGCGATAGAGGCGGAACGCGGACGCGATCGTCTGCTCGACCATCTCGTGCTCGGCCGGCGAGAACAGCTCGTGCACGGGCACCAGCAGCGGCGGGTCGCTGACGAACTGCAGCTCGCCGTCGATCACCTTGGTGAGCTTGGCCTTGGCCTTGAGCCGGTCCTTCGACTCGGCCTTCGTCGTGTTGCGCTGCAGGTTCTTGACCGCCTTGCCGCCGAGCTCGCCGCCCCACTGCCGCATGATGCCGTCGACGTCGAGCGTGGCGTACCAGATGTCGAGGTTGCTCATGCCGGCGAAGGTCCGCATGGCCCGCCGGTAGGACTTGACCGTGCCGGTGACGAGCGCGGTGCACTGCTTGGCGTCGAAGCCGCGGCTGCGTCCCGCGATCTCGAAGCTGGCGGCCAGCCGCTTGATGTCCCACTCGAACGGGCCGGGATGGGTCTCGTCGAAGTCGTTGATGTCGAACACGAACGACCGTTCGGGGACGCGAACCCGCCGAAGTTGGCCAGGTGCGCGTCGCCGCAGAGCTGCACGGTGAGGCCGGACCGATCGGTGCCGCCGAGGTCGCCGGCCATGACCGCGGCTGCGCCCCGGTAGAACGCGAAGGCGGACGCGGCCATGCGCCCGTACCTGATCGGGACCAGTTCGGTGACGCGCGTCAGCCCCTGGTGTTCGAGGATGCCGATGGGGTCAGGGCGGTCGGCGGCGGGGGCCCACTCGCCGTGCGCGGTGCGGGGCAGCAGCGCCCGTGATCGCCGTCCGCGGCTGACGCGCTCGTCGATGGTGGCCCGCCCGCGCCGATGGGACGGCGAGTCGTTCGGGTTGACCGTCGAGGGATCGGTCGCTGTCGGGTCCTGCTCGGATGGGATCGCTCCAGTCGATGCAACCATCCTTGCAACCTAGGTCGCAGAACGCCCGGCGTCATCACCCGCTTGGGGTGACGACGCGAGCCGGGCGCAGGTGCCAGGATCATGGTCGACACGCTTGTCACCTCGTCGACGACGCCATTGAAAGAGCCGCCATGACGCTGCACGACCGCAACTCGATCCGCGAGCACCTCGAGGACTCGATCTTCGCCGGCCAGGACCTGTCCAAGGCCATGCCGAAGTACCGGTTCCCCAAGGCCGAGATCCTCCCTGACGACGGCGTACCAGGCCGTGCACGACGAGCTCATGCTCGACGGCAACTCCCGCCAGAACCTGGCCACCTTCTGCCAGACGTGGGAGGAGCCCGAGGTGCACGCGCTCATGGACCTGTGCATCGACAAGAACATGATCGACAAGGACGAGTACCCGCAGACCGCCGAGATCGAGCGCCGCTGCGTGCACATGATGGCCGACCTCTGGAACGCACCCGAGGCGGCCAACACCATCGGCGCGTCGGGCATCGGCTCGTCCGAGGCCTGCATGCTGGCCGGCATGGCGGCCAAGTGGCGATGGCGGGCCAAGCGTGAAGCGGAGGGCAAGCCCACCGACAAGCCGAACATGGTGTGCGGGCCGGTGCAGGTGGTGTGGCACAAGTTCGCCAAGTACTGGGACATCGAGATGCGCGAGGTGCCGATGTCGCCGGGGCACTACGGCATGGACGCCGACGACATGCTGGCCCGTGTCGACGAGAACACGATCTTCGTGGTGCCGACGCTCGGCGTCACCTACACGGGCAGCTACGAGCTGGTGAAGCCGCTGGCCGACGCGCTCGACACAGCTGCAGGCCGACACGGGCCTCGACATCGACATCCACGTCGACGCGGCCAGCGGCGGGTTCCTCGCGCCGTTCTGCGCGCCCGACCTCGAGTGGGACTTCCGGGTGCCGCGGGTGAAGTCGATCAGCACGTCAGGCCACAAGTTCGGGCTGGCGCCGCTCGGCGTCGGCTGGGTGGTGTGGCGCGACGTGGCCGAGCTGCCCGACGACCTCATCTTCCACGTCACCTACCTCGGTGGCGACATGCCGGTGTTCCAGATCAACTTCTCGCGGCCGGCGGGCCAGATCATCGCCCAGTACTACGACTTCCTCCGCCTCGGGCGGGAGGGCTACCGCCGGGTGCACGGCGCGGCCTACGCCACCGGCCAGTACCTCGCCGCGGAGATCGCCAAGCTGGGCCCGTTCGAGATGCTGTGCGACAGCAACCCGGCAGACCGGCATCCCGACCGTCACCTGGAAGATGTTCGACGGCATCGACCCCGGCTACACGCTCTACGACCTGGCCGACCGGCTGCGCATCCGGGGCTGGCAGGTGCCGGCGTACCCGCTGACCGGCACCGCCTCGGACATCGCCGTGCAGCGCATCCTCGTGCGCCAGGACGTGAGCCGAGACCTGGCCGCGATCCTGCTCGACGACTTCCGTGATGCGGTGGCCCACTTCGACAAGCACCCGGTCACCGTGTCGATGACCAAGGAGGAGTCGAGCGGCTTCAGCCACCTCTAGGAGGAGGTGGCGGGACCGCTGACGGTCAGACGGACTTGGCTTCCTTGGCCGCCTTGCTGAGCACATAGCCGGAGTAGAGCAGCACGAGCCCGAACAGGATCAGCAGGGCGGCCACCACGAAGGCGACCACCTTCACCGTCGAGTGCGGCCAGATCATGATCACCAGGCCGAACACGATGGTGAGGATCGAGCGGGTCAGCATGGCCGAGCGGTACTCCTCGGGCATCTGACCCCGGATCAGCAGGCCGAGCACGCCGGTCAGCACCAGGTCGAGGCCCATCAGCCACACCACGACGCCGATGGTGACGCCCGGCCAGAACAGCAGCGCGGCGCCGAAGCCCAGGTTGATCACGCCTCGCAGCGCCATCAGCCCCCAGTAGGAGCCCGACCGGTGGTTGCGGAAGGTCTCGACCAGGTCGCCCACGCCCACGATGATCAGCAGGATGCCGGTCAGGCGGGCGACCACGGTGATGGTCCGGTCGGGCCAGAACAGCAGCACCAGGCCGGCCGCGAGGGTGATCGCCCCCATGCTGTAGGCGAGGATCCGTGACCCTCGCAGCACGTCCAGAGATGAACGGTCTTCACTCATGGCTGCAGCGTACGACCGGGCCCGCCCCGAGAAGGGGACCTCGGGTCAGTGGTCGTGGGCCAGCGCGTCGATGCAGACGGCGACGGCGAGGAGCAGCACGTCATCCTGGCCCTCGATGATCTCGATGCCGTAGATGTCACGCGCCCGGAACCACTTCTTCGAGACCGTGGCGATCGTGTGGTGATCGTCTTCGATCTCGTACTCGTGGTCGACGAAGTTGCCATGGGCCTTCAGGTCGTCACCGCCGTCGACGTCGATCCTGTAACGCTCCCGGATGCCGACAAGTGCCTTGTGCACGGTGGCCGAGTGGATCTCCCGCTCGATGTGCATCTTGTCGCGCACGGTCACGACCTTCTCCTGGATCTTGGCCAGCTCCTTGCCGGAGGTGTCCTCCAGGAGGAAGGTCTTGCGCACGTGCAACGCCTTGCCGTTGGCCTTGTAGACGTGGTTGCCGTGCTCGTCGTCGATCCACGAGTCACCGCCGATCGACATGACCTTCTGCACGAGCTGGTAACGGTGAGCGTCGCCGCCACCGCCGCCACGACGGCGCAGTCCCATCGTCAACCCACCTTCTTGACGGCCGGCAGCTTGTAGCTGCCGGAGAGGATCTCGGGGCCGGGCAGGTAGCAGCGCAGCACCGGTCGGAAGACTCCCGCCGGGGCGGGTAGCCAGTTCGGTTCCTTGTCGCCGCCAGGCGACTCGGACTGGAGGTAGATCGTGATCGTGCCGTCGGGAGCGGTCACGAGCCCAGGGCTGCGGTCGCCGAGCGCGTAGCGGTCGATCGGGTTGGCCACCAGGTAGTAGTCCGGCGAGTCGTACATCGTGATCGACCAGAACGCCCCGACCTGAGGGGCCGACGGCAGCACCAGTTCGTAGCGGTTGACGCCGTGCAGCACGTCGCCGTGCTCGTCGGTCCAGAGGATGTCGTAGTCGGCCTCGTAGCCGTGGTTGCCCCACAGGCCCAGGCGGGCGGCGACCGCCCGGGTGATGTAGGCGGTTGTGCGGTCTGCGATCTTCCACTCCGGGGCGTCGATCGTGCCGAGGCCCAGGTGGTCGAGGTTGTAGTCGAAGGCGTGGATGGCACTGGTCCAGCCGTCGACCGGCGTGATGACGGTGGTGCTGAGCTGGTCGATCAGGTCCGCTCCCTGGATCGTCGCGGCGACGAGCACCTCGGCCAGCGCGGGATCGGGGTCGACGAAGGCCGACTCCGCCGCGGTGAGCCCGAAGATGGCGGCATCGGAGATGTAGGTGCCGTCGGTGTCGGGGGACGGAGGGAACGCGGCCAGCGCGACCCTGAGCCGTTCCCAGAACAGGAGCTCGTCGGGAACGCCGTCGGCCGGCACGGGACCACCCAGGGCGGAGGTGGCCACCCCCGGGTCGAGCGGGGCGAGCGAGAACCCGTCCTGCACGGCGTGGACCGCGGGCAGGTCGTCCGGTCCGTCGCACGCCACCCGACCGACGATGACGAACAGCGATGTGGGCGCCTCGATGGCGGTGGCTCCGGCGGGCACCGGGCCGGAGTAGTCGGCCGGCGTGAGCAGGAAGGTGCCGGACCCGTTGCCGGTCGCGCGGGTGCCGACGTAGGCGAAGTTGTTGGTCCATGCATCGACGAACTGCAGCACGTAGTAGCGGTCGCCGGTGTCGGGCACCTGGAGCACGAGCGGCCCGTCGCGCAGGTCGCACTGGGCGATGACGTAGAGCGTGTCGTTGTTCGGCGTGACGAACTTGGCCTCGGGACCGAGGAGGTCGCGAGCGGGAGCGAACTGGTTGCACGGGACGGGGACGCCGATCAGCGACGTGCCGGCAGGGAACTTGGCCAGCTCGTGCAGGTTGTAGACGAGCGGGTAGCCGTAGATGTACGCCTGGGCGGCGAGCTTCACCTGGTCGGGGTCAACCATCAGGTCGCTTTCGAGTAAGAAGCCGAGAGCGGGATGGTACAAAGCTCGACGGTGGCCTGGCATCACCCCGTTCGGGTGATCCTCGCGCTGGCGTTCGCGTCCATCACTTCTTCCTGAACGGCACCTGCCCGAGCGGCCTCCGCCACACCGCACCGATGCACCGTCGAGGGCGGATCCGGAGCTCACCCACGCTTCGGGCGGCCCGCGGGGTCGATCGTCAGGGTCGAACCGGCGGCGAAGGGCCCGGGGTGGCCGTGGGTGACGAGGATGACGGAGCGGTCGCCGGCGTCGTCCCACAGGTCGCGCAGGAGGTCGGCGGCCGTGACGGTGTCGAGGTGCACGGTGGGTTCGTCGAGCAGCAGCACCGAGGGGTCGGCCAGGAAGGCCCGAGCCATGGCCAGGCGCTGGCGCTGGCCCCCCGACAGCGACCGACCCCCCTCGCCGACCCGGGTGTCGAGCTCTTCGGGCAGCTCGCGCAGCCAGTCGCCGAGGCGGGCCCGGATGAGGGCGTCGGTGATGTCGGAGTCGGAGGCGCCGGGGCGGGCCAGGGCCACGTTCTCGCGGAGGTCGGAGTTGAAGACGTGGGGGTCCTGGTCGAGCAGCAGCACCTCGGTCCGCACGTCCTGTTGGCCGAAGCGGCGGAGGTCGTCGCCGTCGAGGGTGGCCGTGCCGCCGTCGCGGTCGAGGAAGCGCACGAGCACGTCGAGGAGGGTGGACTTGCCGGCACCCGAGGGACCGGTGACGACCAGCCGCTCGCCCGCCCGCAGATGGAGGTCGACGCCGTCCACCACGACCTGCCGTTCGGGGCCGTGGCCGCGGGACACGACGAGGTCGTGGAGCTCGATCTCCGGGCGCCGCTCCGGGCCGACGAGCGGTTCGGTCGGGTCGACGACCGTGGGCTCGCGATCGATGAGGGCGAGCACCCGTCGGCCCGCTGACCGGACCGACGGCAGGTGGCGGGCCGCGACGCCGAGCGGGACCACGGCCTCGAAGGCGGCGATGGCCACGAGCGTGAGCGACGCCACGTACAGCGGGTTCAGCGAGCCGCGGCCGGCGGCCCAGGTGGCGGTGGCAAGCACGGCCAGGGCGGTGATCCCGGTGACGGCGACGCTCGACGCGTCGGCCAGGCCGGCACCCTTGGCATCGCGGCGAGCGGCATCGACCAGGGCCCGGTCGTCGTCGGCCAGCCGGGCGGCAGTGCGCTCGTCGGCCTCGTTCAGCCACAGCTCGGGTGCTGCCGCCAAGGCGTCGACCAGGTCCGCCGTCAGCTGGGCGCGTAGGCCGGCCTGGCGATCGCGGGCCTGGGCCGTGACCCGGTAGGCCACCACGGAGGGCACGGCGGCCCCGATCAGCAGGCCGAGACCCAGTACCGCGCCGACCGCCGGTGACGCGAGCAGGACGGCGCCGACGATCACGAGTGTGGTCGGCACGGCGACGGTGACCGGCATGAGGACCCGCAGCACCAGGTCCTGGAGCTCGTCGATGTCGCGCGACCATGCGGGTGAGCAGTTCGCCGTCGCGGAACTCCTCGAGGTCGGCCGGCGCCAGCGGCTCGATGCGCCGGAACGTCGACGTGCGCAGGCGGCCGAGCGCGCGGAAGGCGACGTCGTGGCTGCTGAGCCGCTCCCCGTAGCGAGACGCCGGACGGATGAAGGCAACTGCCCGCACACCGGCGATCACCACGCTCAGCGACAGGATCGGGGGCTGCTGCGCGGCCCGGCAGATGAGATAGCCCGACAGGGCCATCAGGCCGGCCCCGGCCAGCACCGACACGACGCCCAGCGCAGCCGCCAGCGAGAAGCGCCACCGGTCGATGTCGGCCAGCCGGACGAGCGCCCGGAGCTCGCCGAGGCCGGATCTCCGCGCACCAGATCTTCCCACCGGATGCACGGGCGTCACGTCCGACATCACGTCGGGCCCCTGGCGATCGTGAGGCGGCCAGACGCGAGCTCGACGACCCGGTCCGGTTCGAGCATGAGCAGCGGATCGTGGGTCATCACCACGATGGTCCGGTGGCCGCGCAGCTCGGCGATGGTGGCGGCGATGGTGGCGACCGAGACGGGGTCGAGGTGCGCGGTGGGTTCGTCGAGCACGAGCAGCGACGAGCGACGCAACAGGGCGCGGGCCAACCCGAGGCGTTGGCGTTGGCCGGCCGACAGCCCGTGCCCGCCGTTGCCGATCACCGTGTCGAAGCCGTCGGGCAGCTCGTCCACGAACCCATCGGCCCCCGCGGCGCGAGCGGCGGCACGGATCATGTCGCTGTCGGCATCGAAGCGGCCGAGCGCGATGTTGGCGGCCACCGTGTCGTGCAGGAGCGTCGGGTTCTGCGGCGCCCAGGCCAGGTGGCGGCGCCAGTCGTCGAGGACGTCGGGCCCGATCGTCCGATCGCCGACCAGGAGTCGACCCTCGCCGGGAGTCAGGAGGCCGAGCAGCACCCGGCCGAGCGTCGTCTTGCCGGCTCCGCTCGGGCCTCGCACCACCAGCAGCTCGCCCGGCGCGATCTCCAGGTCGGCACCGTCGAGCGCGGGTGTCGGACGTCCGTCGAAGCGCACGGTGACCCCGGCCAGGCGCACCGGTTCCTTCGCGGGATCGCCCGCAGCCCGCGGCGCATCGGTCATGCCAGGCGTGGAGCCGGCCATCGCGTCCCCAGGTGGAGTCGACTCGAGGATGGCGAGGATCCGCTCGGCGCCGGCCAGCCCGTCGGTGCTGGCGTGGAACAGCGATCCGACCGTCCGGATCGGGGCGTAGAGCTCGGGCACGAGCATGAGCACGGTCAGCGCCGGTCGCAGGCCGATGGCGCCGCCGGCGAGGCGGACGCCCAGCGTCACCGCCACGAGCGCTGTCGACAGCGTGGTGGCCAGGTCGAGCACCACGCCCGACAGGAACGCCAGGCGCAGCGTGCCCATCGTGGTCAGCCGGTACTGGTCGGTGGCCTCGGCGATCTTCGGGATCTGAGCCCGGCCCCGGTTGAAGGCCCGCAGCGTGGCCAGGCCCTGCACCACGTCGAGGAAGTGCGCCGACAGCCCGACCAGGGCCTGCCAGTTCGCCCTCGACCGCGAGGCCGCCGATCGGCCGACGAGCACCATGAAGACCGGGATCAGGGGCAGCGTCACGAGCATGATCGCGGCGGACGTGCGATCGACGACCAGCGCGGTCGCCAGGACGGCGGCCGGCACGGTCACGGCCAGCACCACCTGCGGGAGGTAGAGGGCGAAGTAGGTCTCGAGACCGTCGACCCCCTGCACCGCGGCCGTGGCCAGCTCGCCGCTGTCGACGTCGGCCGTCTCGCGGGCGTCGCCTCCACGCAGCTGGTGCGCGACGAGCTCGGCCCGCAGCCCGGACATCACCGTCGTTGCGGCACGGCGTCCGCTGGTCTCGACCACCTGGGCCAGCGCGGCGCGCCCCGCGATCACCGCGGCGAGTGCGACGAGCACGCCGGTGGACACCGACGAGATGCGGCCCTGCGCGGCATCGGCCACCACGCCGGCCACCAGCACCACCTGCAGCAGGAGCAGCAGCGTGGCGGCCAGCCCGGCAGCGGCATCGGTCGCGAGCACCCACTGCACCGAGCGGGCCCGGGCGATGAGGCGGGGATCGAACGGTCGGAGCCCCGATCGCTCACGGGGCGGGGTGGCCACGTCGGGCCCGCCATCGCGCTCGTCGACCTCGTGCACCACGGCCACGACGCCGAACCTACTGCCGGGGCGCGGGAACCCCTGACTCGACTCGGCGGCGGCGGTGGTCACCGGTCATCCGACGAGGGTGATGATCGGGGTCCGCGTCATGTCCTAGCGTGGCGCGTCTACGCACCCACTCGGGCGCCGACATCGGGAGAGGGCGATGGCCACACCATCTGCAGCGACAGGAGCCGTCGCAGGGGATGCGCCGGACCGGGCCTCTCTCGTCCTGGTAGCCCTGATCCTCGTCGCGGCCGTCGCCAACCTGAACCTGGCCGTGGCCAACGTGGCCCTGCCCGACATCGGCAAGGCTTTCGACTCGTCGCAGACGATGCTCGACCTCATCGCAGTCGGCTACTCGCTCGGTCTGGCCGCGTCGGTGCTCTACCTCGGTGCGGTGGGCGATCGCTACGGCCGCAAGACCCTGCTCATCCTCGGCACGGCGTTTGCGGTGCCGGCCAGCCTGGTCGCGGCGTGGGCCCCGTCCGACGTCGTGCTCTTCGCGGCCAGGGTTGTCGGCGGCCTGGCCGCCGGCATGGCCTACCCGACAACCCTTGCGCTGATCACCGCGCTGTGGTCGGGACCGGGGCGCACGAAGTCCATCGCGCTCTGGTCGGCGCTCGGGGGAGCCATCTCCGCCCTCGGGCCCCTGATCTCGGGCTGGCTGCTCCAGCACTTCTGGTGGGGCTCGGTCTTCCTCGTGACCCTGCCCCTGGCCGCGATGGCGCTGGTGCTTGCCGTGCTCTACGTGCCGGCCCACGTGAACGAGGGCACTGAACCGATCGACAACCTGGGCGGCATCCTGTCGGTCGTGATGATCGCGGCGGTGGTGCTGGCCATCAACTTCGCGGCGGTGCCCGACAAGGGTGCGTTGGCGCTCGGTCTCGGTCTGATCGCACTGGCCGCGCTCGGCGGGTTCGTCCTCCGCCAGCGTCGCGCCCCCAACCCCCTCTTCGACCTCGGCGTGGCCGGTCGTCGCATCTTCTGGGTGGCCGCCTGCGCGGGCATCGTCGTGTTCGGCTCGTTGATGGGTGCCATGTTCGTCGGGCAGCAGTTCCTGCAGAACGTGCTCGGCTACGACCCGCTCGAGGCCGGCGCGGCGATCCTCCCTGCGGCGTTCTTCATGGTGCTCATCGCGCCTCGGTCGGCCAAGCTCGTCGAGACGAAGGGCGCCCGCTTCACGCTGTTGCTCGGCTACGGCTTCGTGTTGCTCGGCTTCCTCACCATGCTGCTGCTCTGGAAGGACGGCGTGAGCTACTGGCCGGTCGGCCTCGGGTACGCGCTGGTCGGGGCCGGAGTCGGCTTCGCCGGCACGCCGGCCTCGCACTCGCTGACCGGGTCGGTCCCGGTGCAGAAGGCAGGCATGGCCTCGGGCACTGCCGACCTCCAGCGCGATCTGGGCGGGGCGATCATGCAGTCGATCCTCGGAGCGCTGCTCACGGCGGGCTATGCCAGTGCGGTCAACAGCGCGATCGCCGGCGCTCCGAGCTCGACCCAGTCCCAGATCACCACCCAGGTGCAGGGCGAACTCACCAAGTCGTTCGCCGGCGCCACCTCGGTCGCTGAGCAGTACCCGCAGTACAGCACGCAGATCATCGATGCGGCCAAGACTTCATTCGTGTCCGGTCAGGACTGGGCCTACTTCGCCGGTATCGTCGCCATCGTGCTCGGCGGTGCACTCGTCTTCTTCTGCTTCCCGAAGCGGGATGACGAGCTGCGACTCCTCGCCTCGTACGAGGCCGAGGACACCGGCGCAGCGGCCTGATGGCCGAGCACGGCGCGACGGCCGGCGACTCCGAGGGGTCGAAACGATCCCTGTCCCCGACACGTACGAAGTGGTTCGAGCCGACCCGGTCGGACTGGCAGGTCGCCGCGCTGTTCATCGTCGGCTCGAGCTGCTTCGCCCTCGGAGCGTTGCCGTTCTACGCCGCGGCCGTCGGTCCGGCTTCGGACGGCGTCACCTACTTCGTCGGCTCGATCTTCTTCACGTCGGCGGCGCTGTTGCAGGTGCTGATCTCGGCCGGCGTCATCCGGGCCGACGAGCGGCCGCGGGCCTCGGTGCGCTGGCGAGGTCGGGTGCGCTCGCCCGACCGGGCCGAGTGGTGGGCCGGTGCCGTGCAGTTCATCGGCACGCTCATGTTCAACATCAGCACCTACGAGGCCATGCAGCAGGGCCTGAGCGCCACGGAGGCCCAGCGCCTGGTGTGGACGCCGGACGCCCGCGGCTGCATCGCGTTCCTCGTCGCCAGCGGCCTGGCCTACGCCGATGTGAAGCGACCGTGGCTGCGCTGGCGCCCCCGCGACCGGGGTTGGTCGGTGGCCACGCTCAACATGGTCGGGTCGATCGCGTTCGCGGTGTCGGCCGTCGGCGCCTGGGTGCTGCCGTCGACCGGCGACGTGGCCAGCCTCGAGCTGGACAACCTCGGCACGTTCGTCGGCGGCCTGTGCTTCCTGCTCGGCGCCGTGCTGCTCATCCCCGACGAGCAGCTCGAGTCAGGCGGCACCGGCTCAGGTGCCGGCCAGTTCGATTCCGCCTGAGCCCTCGGCCTGTTGGCGCAGGGTCCGCTGCTGCACGTAGTGGGCCAGGATGATGAGGCTGAGGCAGGCGGCGAACGTGCACCACAACGACGAGAAGTCCTCCGCCTTGATGATGGCGGCGGCGACCATGGCCACGAAGTTGCCGATGCCGAACACGCGGATCCACCGCTGCGTCGACAGCGCCGGCGTCAGGCAGGTGGCGGCGACATAGGGGACGGCGAGGAGCCAGCTGGCCGAGAACGGCAGCACGTAGTCGAGGTTGCTGGCGACGACCCGCACCTCGATGCCGGACTGGAAGGCCTGCGTCATCATGAACGCCGACAGCGCCACCCCGATGCACATCAGCGGCACCATGATCCGCCGGCGCTTCTCGTCGGGCTCGATCAGCCACACCGCCACCGGCACCCAGGTCGGCAGCAGGGCCCACGCGTAGAGCACCCAGAGGTGCACGCCCCAGCCGGTCAGCACCTCGCCGGGGGCGTCGTTCAGCTCCAGCCAGGTGACGCCCTCGAGCGCCTGGTGCACGCCGAACGCAAAGGGCAGGGCGGCGAAGGGGATCTCGCGAGGTCGCTTGCACAATGCCAGCGACGCCACGCCGGCGGCGCCGATCACCACCGCTCCGGTGAAGCTGGCCTCGGCGCTGAAGCACATGGCGCCGAGTATGGCGTGGCCGGGCCAGCTATCCGGTGATGAGGCCGAACACGCCCTTCGAGATCAGGTAGACACCCACGACGACGGCCAGGATGATGATCCCCTTGTCGCGGTTGCGGTCGACCCAGCTCTGCAGGGCGTCGAGCTTCGCCTTGGCTGCGGCCGAGTCGATGACCGTGTAGGCCTCCATGACCAGCAGCGACGACGTGGCGACGAGGCAGAACAGCACGAGCAACACGATCGACCCCGCATTCGAGGCGTCGGCCTGCGTGATGCTGGTGGCCCCTGCCGCCACGAACGCCCACGGCTGCATCAGCACGCCGAGCAGGGCGGCACCCCCGAAGCTCAGTCGATCGAGCCGCTTCATCCAGGACGGGGCCGGTCGCTCGACGTCGGCCGGATGCGGGTGGCGCTGCTTCCAGAGGCCGAAGCCGACGAGGGCCAGGCCCAGCACGATCTGCACGACGAGGGTGGCGGTGGCCGGTGCCGAGCTCGAGCTCAGCGGCACGCCCCCGGTGAGCGCCAACGTGGCACCGATCATCACCAAGAGGCAGGCCACCCATCCGGCGATGAAGCCGGCCCCGTTGCGGGCTGCGCCATCGGTGCTCAGCACGAGGATGAACGCGACGATCGGGAGCGGCTCGAGCGTGATGACCAACGCGTACAGCAGCAGGTCGTTCATCGTGCAGATCCTCTCGTCGCCCAGCCGAGTCTGCCCCCTGCCGCTGGTGCCAGCGTGGCAATCCTGGCTCTCCGAGCCCGTGTCGTCATCATCCGCATCGGGTGACGACGGGGTGTGTCGCTCCACCTACCCTGTCCCGATGGGCGAAGCAGGGTTGTCACCGAGCGAGGTCGGCAAGGAGATCGCGGAGCATCAGCACCGGTCGGCCGAGCACGGCGAGGCCACCGGTCAGGACCGCTGGGTCACGATCGTCGAGGCCCTGCTGCTGGCCGTGGTCGCGGTGCTGGCGGCCTGGTCGGGGTATGCATCGGCCAAGTGGGGGACCGAGTCGTCGGTCACGCTGGCCAAGGCGTCGGCCACCCGGTCGGAGGCCAACCGCGCCTATCTCGACGCGCTCGAGACCCGGAACTTCGACTCGTCGACCTTCGACGCGTGGTTCGTGGCCTTCGCCGCGCAGGACCAGAGGGCCATGGACCTGGCCGAGAAGCGCTTCCGCGACGAGTTCGACGCGCCGTTCAGGGCGTGGTTCGCCACCGACCCCGAGAACAACCCGAATGCGCCCAAGGGCCCCACCTACATGCCCGAGTACACGCTCGAGAGCCACGACCAAGCCGTCGAACTCGACGCGGAGGCCGACGAGCTCGCCAGGGAAGGGGCGGAGGCCGGCTCCAACGCCGACGACTACGTGCGCACCACCGTGTTCCTGGCCAGCGTGCTGTTCCTCGTCGGCATCAGCGGGCACTTCCGGGTGCGGGCCGCCCGGTACGGACTGGTCGGCGTGGGCACAGCCATCCTCGCCTTGTCGGTCTGGCTGCTCATCGCGTCACCCCCGCCCCCCGGCTGATCCGAGTTGCCATCCGGACTCGGGCGCCGGGAGCGGGCCCCGCCGTCAGGCACCGGTCAGCTTCAGCTCGGCGCGGTGCTGGCCAGGTGGTCGTGCACCGAGCGGACCGCGCTGGATCCCTCGCCGACCGCCGCGGCCACCCGCTTCATCGAGCCGTGGCGCACGTCGCCGACCGCGAACACACCGGGCACCGACGTCTCGAACGGCAGCGGCTCGCGTGCCCCGAAGGCCGGCCCGAGCGCGAGCTCGTCGGGCAGGGCCCGGTCGGTGAGCACGAACCCGGCGGGGTCGAGGGCCACCGTGTCGTCCAGCCAGCCGGTAGCCGGGTCGGCCCCGATGAAGCAGAAGAGCCCTGGGCACGACATCGTGCGGCGCTCGCCGGTGGGGTTGTGCTCGAGCGTGACCTGCTCCAGGTGGCTGTCCCCGCCGACCTCGCGGACCTCGGTGCCGGTGAGCACGCTGATGCGAGGGTCGGCGTCGATGCGATCGATGAGGTAGCTCGACATGCTTGACGTCAGGTCGTCGCGGCGGATGGCGATCGACACCCGGCTGCCGGACTGGGCCAGGTAGATGGCCGCCTGCCCGGCCGAGTTGCCGCCACCTACCACCACCACGTCGTTGCCGCTGCAGATGCGGGCCTCGAGGTCGGTGGCCGCGTAGTAGACGCCGGCTCCCTCGAAGCGCTCGAGGTCGTCGACCGCCAGGCGCTGGTAGCGCGCGCCGGTGGCCACGATGACGGCCCGGCACGGGATCTCGCTGGCATCGGCCAGCTCGACCACGTGGAAGCCGTGCTCGACCCGTAGCCCGGCGACCTCGCACGGCGCGTTGATCCGGGCGCCGAGGCGCTGGGCCTGGATGGCAGCACGCGAGGCCAGCTCCTCGCCGGAGATGCCGTTCGGGAAGCCGACGTAGTTCTCGATCCGCGAGCTGGATCCCGCCTGGCCGCCGGTGGCGACGGCGTCCAGCGACACCGTCTGCAGGCCCTCGGACGCGCCGTAGACCGCGGCAGCCAGCCCGGCCGGTCCGGTGCCGACGACCACGAGGTCGAACAGGAAGTCCGGCGGGAGGTGGAACGTGAGTCCCAGGTGCTCGGCGAACTGCCCCGGCGTGGGCCGCCGCAGCACCGCGGTCGGCGTGATCACGACGGGGGTGTCCCTCGGGCGTAGACCCATGCTGGCCAGCAGGACGCCCACGTCGTCGGCGTCCTCGAGATCGATCCACGAGTGTGCGAGGTGCGAGCGGGCCGCGAAGGCCCGCAAGGCCATGGCCTCCTGCGAGTAGCGCGAGCCGATGATGCGGATGGCCTTGGCACCCTCGCCGGTCCGCAGGCGCTCACGCCGGGCGACCAGGGTGGTGAAGATCGGGTCGGCCAGGTCTGGCCGGGTGCTCATCAACCGGCGGAACTGCTCCGGGGCGATCGCCAGCACCCGGCCGGTGCGGCTGACCCGGGCGCTCAGCCAAGCCCGTTGCCCGGTGAGCAGGCTGAGCTCGCCGAGGAAACGGCCGACGCCGTGGGTGGCGATGACGATGTCGGCGTCGGTGTCGGGTCGGACGATCTCGGTCTCTCCCTCCAGCACGACGATGAAGTCGTAGGTGTCATCGCCGGCCCGGAACAGCATCTCGCCCGCCTCGACCGAGCGCTCGACGCCGTAGGGCGCGAGCTCGGCCATGGTGGCCGCGTCGAGCGTGGTGGCCGAGGGGTCGACATCGGGGAGGCTGCTGCCCGGATCGCTCATGGCGCGACCCGTCCAGGGGCGCTCGGGCCGAACCGCTCGACCCGGATGCGCTCGACCGGGACATCGAGGCCGACGAGCAGGCGGCTGGCGGCATCTGCGAACCCGGCCGAGCCGCACACATAGGCGGTGGCGTCGGGCAGCAGCAGGGGAGCGAGGTCGGCGGCCGAGAGCCGTCCGGTCGGGCGTTCCGCCCCGGGAGAGCCCTCGCGGGTGTAGGCGACGGTGACACCCGCGCCCGGCAGCTCGTCGGCGTAGAGCAGGTCGGCCGGTGACCGCACCGAGACGGCCAGTCGTACGAGGTCGGCGCGCTCGGTGGCCCGGGCCAGGCGGAGCATGGCCATGAGCGGGACCAGACCCGACCCTCCACCCACCAGTACCGCCGGCGTGTCGCCCTCCCACACGAAGAACCCGCCGATCGGGCCCCGCACCTCGAGCTCGTCGCCCGGTTCGACGACGTCGTGGAGGAATCCCGAGACCTCGCCGTCGTCGAGGCGTTCGACGGTCAGGTCGATCGCACCGGAGTCGTCGGGCGGGGACGCCACCGAGTACGACCGCATGGCCCGGTAGCCGTCGGGCGCGGTGAGCCGCACGATGAAGTGCTGGCCGGCCCGGTGCGGCGCCGGCCGGGACAGCGCCAGGCGGAAGGTCTTGGCCCGAGCCGTCTCGAGCCGGATGTCGGTGACCCGGGCCATCTGCCAGGGCCCGGTGGTCCCCGGGGAGGCGTCGGCCATCAGTCGCCCTGGTAGCGCTGCTCGAGCCACGGGTCGCCGCGGTCGTGGTAACCGTTGCGCTCCCAGAAGCCTTGCTCGTCGTGGTCGAGCAGGCGCAGGCCCGACACCCACTTGGCGCTCTTCCAGAAGTAGAGGTGTGGCACCAGCAGCCGGGCCGGGCCGCCGTGCTCGACCGGAAGGGGGCCGCCGTCGACCTTCCACGAGACCCAGGCCTTGCCGCCGGTGACGTCGTCGAGCGGAAGGTTCGTGGTGTAGCCGGTGTGGCACAGAGCCAGCACGTGGGTGGCCGACCCCGTCGGGCCCGCGGCCTCGAGGAGCGTGTCGACCGAGACGCCCTCGAAGGTCATGTCGAACTTCGACCACGTGGTCACGCAGTGGATCGCCCCGTCGTAGGTCGACGGCGGGAGGTCGTGCATCTCGTCCCACGTCCAGGTGATCGGCCGTTCGACGAGCCCCTCGATCGAGAACGTCCAGGTGTCGGTGGGCAGGTCGGGCGTGACCTCGGCGTTGAGCACCGGCCAGTCGTCCCTGGCGTCGTACTGGCCCGGTGGCAGTCGAGGGTCGCGTTCTCCGTGGTCGCGACCCAGGAACCCTCTCGTGAAGCTCGCCATGGCGATCTCTCCTCGGCTCTCCGGTAGGGCGGATCGGGGATCGGGGGATCGGGGGATCGTACCCGCTTCCATTCGGGTACCACTTCGGAGCAGGTGATACAGAAAACGCACTGGAAGCCAGGATGACCAACGCCGGCGGGGGCGAGGTCCCGCGGTCGCACCGGTGCGCCCCGGGAGCGGCGCGGCTCAGCTCAGATCAGCCGGAAGATCTGGCGGAAGTGGCGCAGGGCCTGCTTGTGGCCGGTGGTGGTGATGGTGCCCTCGGCCAGGGCGTCGTCGAGGTCGAGGGTGCCGAGGCGGACGTCGACCAGCGCCCAGGCCGGGGCGGTGACCGAGAGGTCGGGCTCGCGCCGATCGTCGGCGGCCGGGCCGCCGCGCGTCGACGCCAGGGTGAACGGGTGGCCGTCGACGTCCAGCTGGTAGCGCTCGTCGATGCCCTCGGCCGCGGCGGCGTCGTAGTAGCTGGTGACGGCGGAGAACACGGCCTGCTCGGGACGCACGTAGGTGTCAGAGTCGGCCGGATCGAGCCGCTGCATGCCGAAGCGGCTCAACGCCCGCAGCACCGGAGTGGTCGTGCGGCCGTAGTCGGTCAACGTGTACACGGTGCGGGCCGCCGGGGGAGGCAGCTCCTTCGTCTCGACCAGGCCCTCGGCCACCAGGTCTTTCAGCCGCTGCGACAGCACGTTCGGGGGGATGCCGGCCAGCGACCGGCGCAGGTCCGTGAACCGGCAGTCGCCGAAGGAGAGGTCGCGCAGGATCAGCAGCGTCCACCGGTCGCCCAGCACCTCGAGCCCCCGGGCGATGGGGCAGTACACCTGGTAGTTCGTGGGCTTCGGCACGCTCGAACCGTACCAGTCGATACAGGATCTGTACTGAGGTTCTGTACTGAGGTTCTGTACTGAGCTCCTGTACTGGGCTTCGGCCTGTGTTCCGTCCGCGTTCGGCGCGCATCCAGGTCGATACCCTCACGGCATGGCCCATCCCCACGAACCCAGCTCGGCCCGCCTCCGTCGCCTGGGTGAGGAGCTGGCCGAGATCGGGTTCTCGTTCGACGGCCTCGGCAACCCGGATGCGTGGGTCGAGATGGTGCTGATCGAGCTCGACTACGCGCTGCGGCCCGCAGTGCACGAGCGTCGGGTGCCGAGCTTCGGCTGCATCATCGACCCCGTCACGGACCGGTCGGCGTGGGAGCCGGCCACCCATCTGACCATCACCGGCCGGCACCTGGGCGAGGCGCCGCTGTCGGGTGGCCGCCGGTTTGCCGACGGGCTGTCCAGCTGGCTCGTCCGCCGGCTCGACGGCCAGGACGAGCTGGCGGTCTTCGACCGACCGGCCGGCTCCGAGCGTGACCTGGTGGTGCTGGCCGAGGCGCTGGGTGCCACCCTCGTGCAGCGCCATCCCGTGGGCGCCGTGCGCGCCGCCGGCCCCTTCGGGGTGCTGCGCTGGGACGGTCTGGCCTGGCGCCACGAACCGCCGATCGGCTCGTGGATCGACTCGGTCGGCGTCTGCGGCAACCACGGCGATCAGGAGGTGCTCGAGACCATCCTCGAGTTCGCCGTGCACGACCTCGGGTCGCGGGGCATCGGGGCCATCCTCGTCTTCCAGCCTGAAGGCGGCGGTCCCGAGGACGTACCGCAGTCGACCTATGAGATCCGCCTGCCCTTACCCCCTCCGCTGCAGATCTCCCGGCCGGCCGACCTGGCACCGTTGCGCCACGTGCTGGCCCAGGTCGACGGCGCGGCCGTGCTCGACGGGTCGGGCACCCTCCGTCAGCTCGGCGTGCGACTCGTGCCGAGCGCCGAGGCCGAGGCCGATGTCGAGGGCTACCGCGGCATGCGCCACACAGCCGGCCGCCGCTACAGCTTCGACGACGTCACGGCCACGGTGATCGTGGTGAGCGAGGACGGGCCGGTCACCGTGCTGCGGAAGGGCAAGCTGCTCGGCTCGTCGTCGATCACCGCCGACCCCATCCTCGCCCCCGAGTGATTCGAGACGTAGCGCGCCGTATAGCCCTGGAACTCCTCGGCCAGACCGGCGTAGGTCCATCCGAAGTCGGCCGGGTCGTAGCGGTGGTGGCCGAAGGCGTCCTGGGGTCGGCTCTGCAGCCAGGCCCGCATCCGGCGGGCGTGCAGGTCGGTGACCCCCTCGCCCACCTGGGCGTACAGGGCCGAGACGGTGGCGACCGGATCGGTGACCAGGTCCTCGTAGCCGACGTGCTGGCACCAGCTGGCCGGCGTCCGCTCGTCGTAGGCCATGGCCGATTCGAGGGCGAACGTGCACTTGCGCTTCCATTCCTCGGCCGTCGGCCGCGGATCGGTGCGGGAGGTGAGCGGTCGCTGGCCGGCGTTGGCCAGGCTGGCGAGCGACGTCACGACCGGCCCCGGATCGCGATGGGTCCAGACGATCCGGGCATCTGGATAGGCATCGAGCAGGGCGTCGAGGTGCCACAGGTGGTTGGGCGTCTTGAGGATCCAGCGTTGCGTCGGCTGGCGCGACTGCAGTGTCTGGAGCGCCAGACGGTGCTGGGCGTAGGCCGGCGCCATGTCGGCCTGCTCGAGCCAGCGAGCGTAGGACGGCACGTGGGCCTGGGTCTCGAGGGCGAGCGTGCGCACGTCGTACATGAACAGGCTCACGCACTCCTGCGCGATGGTCGCCCCGAACGGGTGCATGGCCTTGAGCGGCGGGTTCAGCTTCATCAGCCCGTCCAGCTCCTTGGCCGTCTGGGCGATGCGCGGGTCCTCGGCCGCGCCCTCGAGCGTGGGAGGGGGGATCGGGTGGGCGGCCTCCCACTGCAGCAGGGGACGGGCCATGGGGTCGAGCCCCAGCAGGATCGAGAGCAGGCTCGTCCCGGTGCGGGGCAGGCCGACGATGATCCATGGGGCGGCGATCTGCTCGTCTCGCACGTCGGGATGTTCGGTGGCCCACCGCTGCAGCTCGATGCGATTCGTCAGCGCCGATGACAACATCTTCGAGATCAGGAATCGGCCGAACGTGGTGAGCTCGGCCTCGTCCTCGCAGGAGCGGAGGAACTCTGCCAGCGGCTCCCGGTAGCTGTCGCTGCCCAGGTCGTCGGAGCCCGCCGCCTTCACGGCTGCGGCCACGATGCTGGCCGGTTTGAGCGACGGCACGTCGACGCCGAGCCGGTGCAGCTGGGCGCCGATCTGGTTGACCGCAAGGATGGGGCGGCTCCGCATCGTGGAGTCCCTGAACGTGTACTCGACGACGGTCATGCATCGCCCGTGGCTGCGTCGATCAGCACGACCGTGCGACCGACCGAGCGGCGCTGCTCGTGGTCGTCGAGGGCGGCGCCGGCCTCGGCCATGGTCACCCGCTTGCCGATGGCCGGGCGGATCGTTCCCTCGGCGACCATCCGCAGCAGGTCGTCGTGGACCTCATCGGCCACGTCCCGACCGAACGGGTTGAAGCCGAAGCGGCGCATGCCGGGATCGACGTCCTCGGCCCAGGCCAGCATCACGCCGACGATCGAGATGTTGCCGATGCAGGCCATGCGCAGCGGACGACCGGTCATGCCGTTGTCGTCGTCGTCGGCGAAGCCGGTGGCCAGGTAGCGGCCCTCGCGCGCCGTGCAGCGCCACGAGCGCTCGACGAAGTCGCCGCCCGAGAGGTCGTAGACCACATCCGCGCCGACGTCGTCAGTGGCCTGCAGCACGGCCTCGACGAAGTCTTCCTGCGTGTGGTCGATCACCAGGTCGGCGCCGAGCTCGTGGCAGAGCGCGCCCTTGTCCGGTCCCCCCGCCACCGCGATCACGCGGGCGCCCGACGGCGCGGGCCAGTTGGATGCCGGCGCTGCCCGAGGCCGCTGGCCGCCGAGTGGATGACGACCGTCTCGCCGGCCTGCACGCGGCCTCGACGGAGCAGTGCCAGGTAGGAGGTGTGGAAGGTCAGCAGGAACGCGGTGGCCTCGCGCGTCGTCGAGCTCGGGCGGCGCCGCGAACACCGAGACGGCCGGCGCGATCGCGTACTGGGCGATGCCACCGAGTGCGGTCTTCGTGATGGCGACGACCCGTTGGCCGATCCATTCCTCGGCTCCGGCGCCGGCCGCATCGACCACCCCGCACACGTCCATGCCCAGCGTGTAGGGCGGTGGGGTCGGCACCGACACGAGCTTGCCTCGGCACCGGTCGATGTCGTTGAAGTTCAGCGACGCGGCTGCCACGCGCACCCGCACCTCGCCGGGTTCCGGTTCGGGCACGTCGACGTCGCAGACGGCGAGCACCTCGCCCGGGCTCCCGTTGCGCGTGACCTGCAGGGCCTTCATGGTCATCACGGTCTTCATGGCTTCCCCCCGGAAGTCTGGTGTGGCGGGTGGGCACGAGCCACGGGGTGATACGTGAGACGACCATAGTCTTGCGTCTCGCATGATGGGCGAGAGTGTGTTTGACTCGTCCCGGGTCACGACCTCTGGGGAGGCCGTCGCCAGCCTGCACGTCCGTCATCAGGGGGAAAGCTCGTGAGCTCCACGCAACGCCGCATCGTCGCGATCGGCCTGGTGATCGGTCTGCTGGCCGTGCTCTCCGGGTGCAGCCGGAAGGACGACAGCACCGCCACCGACTCGACGTCGTCGGGTTCGTCGGGCGAGAGCACCGGCGGGGCTCCGACCAACGGCCAGTTCGGCTCGATCACCGACCCGGTGTGCGGGCCGGCGCCCGGCTCCGCGTCGACGGCGAGCACCGTCGAGGTCGGCGCCACCAGCGGAGCCAACGTGCAGGGCGTGACGCCCACCTCGATCAAGCTCGGGGTGGTGTCCGACGTCGGCTACTCGGGCTACCCGGGTCTCAACCAGGAGCTGTTCGATGCCAGCGACGTCTTCGCCGACTGGTGCAACTCGCTGGGTGGGATCAACGGCCACAAGATCGAGATCGACAAGCTGGACGCCAAGCTCACCGAGTACAAGGCGGCCATCTCCACCGCGTGCGCCCAGGACTTCGCGCTCGTGGGCGGGGGTGGGGTGTTCGACAGCACCGGTCAGGCCGATCGGCTGGCCTGCCTGCTCCCCGACTTCCCCGGCTACGTCGTGAGCCCCGAGGCGCGGGGTTCGGACTTCTCGGTGCAGGCCACCAACGGAGGGTCGAACACGGCGGTGAGCTTCGGCCTGGCCAACTACCTCGACGAGACGTTCCCCGATGCCGGTGACGCCGTCGGCTACATCACGGCCAACGTCAACACCACGATCGTGAACAAGCAGCAGTACCAGGAGGCCGGCGCCACGCTCGGGTGGCAGACCGTCTACGACGACCAGTACAACGCGGTGGGCGAGCCGACCTGGCTGCCGTTCGCGCAGGGCATCGCCGACAAGAAGGTGAAGGGCCTGTACTTCGTCGGCTCGGCCGTGAACCTGGCCAAGCTCCTCGGTGCTCTCGCCCAGATCGACTACGAGCTCGACTGGGTGGCCGGCCCGTCCAACATCTATGACCCGGCGCTCATCGCCGAGGCCGGCGACAGCCTCGACACCAACAACGTCTACATCAACGACGCCACCACGCCGTTCCAGGCCACCGAGGTCCCGGCCATCCCGCAGTACGAGGGCCTGTTCGACACGTACCTGCCCAACGGACTCAAGACGGCGTCGCTCGGGCTGAACAGCTTCGCTGCCTGGCTGCTGTTCGCGCAGTCCGCCAAGGCCTGCGGTGACGACCTCACCCGGCTGTGCGTCTACAACCAGGCCATCAGCACGACGTCGTTCGACGGCGCCGGGCTGAGCGGCACCGCCGATCCGTCCACCCCCGAGGTGCCCACGGACTGCTTCGTGCCCGTGGTCGCCTCGTCGTCGGGGTTCACCATGATCGACTGGAACGCCAACCAGGGTCCCTACAACTGCGACCCGAACAACGTGATCCCCCTGACCGGCTCCTACGGCAGCTCGGTGACGTTCGCAGCCGGCCAGGGCCTCGACGGCCTGAAGTAGCTCACCGGATCAGCCACGTCGGCCTCGCCTGGACTGCCTTCGACGTTCAGGTCGAGGTCGGCGTGGACGCCAACAAGCCCGCGAGCGCAGGTAGGAACAGCGAGGTCAGCTGTCGACGGATGTCGTCAGGTCCGAGTTGGCCGGGGCCGGGGATCGCGGCGTAGGAGAGCAGGATCCGCAGCATCCAGTCGACCAGGTCGTCGACCTGCTCGTCCGAGACGGCCCCGCCGGCCTGGGCCGATGCCAGCATCGGGCGGATGCCGGCTTCGCTGAGGCGGCGCAGCGCATCGACCCGGAGCGCCTTCGTGGCCGCCCACCCGGCCGAGTCGGTGGTGAACACCGCGGCGTGGACCGGGCGACGGGAGATCTCGCCGATGGCGAACAGCATCCCCTCGACGATGCGCTGCGCCCGGATCGGACACCTTGGCCAGGTGCTGCTCGGAGTCGCGCATCATCGCTTCGGACTCGCGGGTCAGCACGGCCAGGAAGATGGCCTCGTGGCTTCCGTATCGGCGATAGAGCGTCGCCCGGGAGATACCTGCGGCCTTGGCGATGTCGACCGCCGTGGTCTTGTCCACGCCGAAGCGCAGATAGCAGGAGGACGCGGCGTCGAGCACCGCCTCCACCTCCGCCGACCGCTCGCCACCCTCATGCTGGTCAGGTGGCGCCGCCGTCTGAGACATGAGACCACCCTAGTTTCCTGCCTCACCGATGGGGAAGGTTCCTCGGGGGTCGATCAGCCTGCGGTTCAGGGCGACGCGGGGGTGGCGCCGAGGCCGTTCAGGGCGAAGGTCGTGGCGGTCTGCACGAACCGTGGGGTGAGCGGCAGGCCGAGGACGTAGGCCCGGTGATACGCGGGTCCGCTGACGAAGCTGGCCGCGGTCTCGGCGGAGGGGACGCTGGCCAGCTCGCCCCGCTCCTTGGCCCGGGCCAGGATGCCCCGCAGCTCGACCAGGCGGGGGGTGATGAACTTGGCCTTGATGGCGTCGTCGAGCTCCGGGTGGGTGGCCGAGCCGGCGGCCAGGGCCTCGACGATGTGCTCACGGCGGTGGGCGACCGAGGTGGCGATGTGGGAGATGAACGCCCGGATGTCACCGTCGAGCGAACCGGTGTCGGTGTCGGGCTTCTCGGGGGTGACGGCCCCGACCGCGGCCATCACCAGATCGAGCTTGGTCGGCCACCGGCGGTAGAGGGTGGCCGACGACACGCCGGCCCGCTCGATGACGGAGCTCATGGTGAGGCCGCCGTAGCCCTGGTCGCAGAGCACCTCGATGGTGGCGTCGAGGATGGCGGTGTCGGCCGCCTCGCCGCGGTTGGCGGCGGTCTCGGAGGTGCGGTTCCTGACGCCGACGGTCATGTGCCGCCGCCGGGGGAGCGGTCGCCGACGAGCTCGCCCTCGTCGGATCGGTGCTCAGACGGCCGTTCGGGCCGCTGCCCCGACAGTTCGGCGGCGTCCATCTCGAGCACGCCCTCGCCGCTGGCGAAGATCATCGGGGCGATGCCGTCGAGCGGGCTGTGCGCGTGCTCACGGGCGTCGCCGGCATGGGCGGGCAGGTACACGAACGCCAAGATAGCTGCGACTGCCACGACGCCTGCGGCCAGGAACAGCGACCCGCTGAAGGCGTGCAGGAACGCGGTGTGCGCCGCGTCGGCCAGCGCCTGGCCGGCCTGGCCGCCCATGGAAGCCGCCGCGTCGACCGCGCCACCCACCGAGTCGCGGGCCACCGCGGCCACCTGCGGGGGAAGGTCCATGTCGGCGGTGGCCGCGTCCATGGCCGGGCGGTACGACGCGGCCAGCACCGAGCCGATGATGGCGACGCCGAGTGCACCGCCTACCTCGCGGGTGGTGTCGTTCATGGCCGAGCCGATGCCGGCCTTCTCCTTGGGCAGCGAGCCCATGATCGACTCGGTGGCGGGGCCCATCGTGAGGCCGATGCCGATCGACATGATCGTCATCGAGACCAGCACCTGGGGGTAGCCGCTGGCGGAGTTGATCATCGCCAGGCCGAGCAGGCCGACGGTGCTCATCAGGAGGCCGAGCGTGACCACGAGCTTCGTGCCGATGCGCTCGACCAGGCGAGGGGCGCGAGGACCGACGATGACCATCAGTCCGGCCATGGGCAGCATGCGGATGCCCGCCTCGAGCGCCGAGTAGCCGAGCACGTTCTGCAGGTATTGCGTCACCAGGAACATCGACCCGAACATGGCGAAGAAGATCAGCGTCATCGCCGCGTTGGCCACGGTGAAGCGGGGGTTCTTGAAGAAGCGGATGTCGAGCATCGGGTGGTCGGTGTGCAGCTCCCAGGCGATGAAGCCGGCGAGCACGATGATCCCCACCGCGAAGCCGCCGACCACTGACGGGTCGGTCCAACCCTTCGACGGAGCTTCGATGATCCCCCACAGGAGGGCCACCAGGCCGATGACGGACAGCACCGCTCCGACCGGGTCGAGGCGGGGGGCCGCCGGGTCCTTCGACGTCGGCAGGAGGAACCGGCCGAGCACGATGGCGAAGATCACGACGGGCACGTTGATGAGGAACACCGATCCCCACCAGAAGTGCTGCAGCAGGAAGCCGCCGACCAGCGGGCCGAGCGCGCTGCCGGCCCCCACCACGGCCGCCCAGATGCCGATGGCCCGACCCCGCTCCTTCGGCTCGGTGAACACGTTGATGAGCAGCGAGAGCGTGGCGGGCATGATCAGGGCGGCGCCGATGCCCATGAACGCCCGGGTGAAGATGAGGGCGGTGGCCGACGAGGCCATCGAGCAGACGAGCGAGCCGACGCCGAAGATCGTGAGCCCGATCGTGAGGGCGCCCCGCCGACCGAAGCGGTCGCCGAGGCTGCCCGACGTCAGCAGCAGACCGGCGAACACGAGCACGTAGCCGTCGATGATCCACTGCAGCTGGCTGGTCGAGGCGCCGAGGTCCTTGATCAGCGACGGCAGCGCCACGTTGAGGATGGTGTTGTCGAGCCCGATGACCATCAGGCTCAGGCAGAGCACCGCCAGCGCCCACCAGCGTCGTTCGTGCAGCTTGTCCTCGGTCATTCGTGTCCTCGTACCGGTCGTCGGAAGTGACGATGATAGCGAGACGTCGCCGTTTCGAAACAACTTCCTTTCGAAACAACTCGTTTCTTTTCCCTGTCTCGTTTCCTCTCGTGGTCCCTCCCTGGGTCCCTCTCGCTGGCCTGTCGGGCAGGGGACGTGTCGGGCGTCACGTAGGTATGCGCGCCCCCGACGGTGGGTAGGACGACAATGTGCGCAGCATTGACCGGGTCAGGGGGAAGAGCGACCGTGGATGACTTCTGGAACACACAGGTCCTCGACCGTGCGCCGCGACCGCTGGTACCGGCCGACATGGCCGTCGATGCGCTGCTCGATGCCCGCAGCCAGTCCGGTATCTGCGAGAACCCGGATGCCCTCGCAGCCGTCGACGAGCTGTTGGCTCGCATCAGCCATCGCCGACGGCTCACGCCCGATGAGGCGATCGTCGTCGTCTTCCAGCTCAACGCGGCCGAGCGCCAGTTCGGTCGGGCCCCGACGCCTGTCGTGGATCGGCGCCGCCGCCGATCCACTGCCGTCGGCGCATCCTGAGCCCGCGGCTCAGACCGGTCGGCCGCCGGTTCGGCGGCCGCGCCGGTCCGCGATCCGCGGACCGCGAGAGGTCGGGACAGCCGACGCTCGAGGGTGCGTCGCTCGCCGACCTCCAGGCGTTGGCCCCCGACGAACGGGCCCGGTTGAACCGCCTGATCACCTCTCTCACCGAACCGGCTCCGCCACCACCTGCGGCCCGGCGCCGTCGGGTGCTGGTGCTCACCGTGTCGACCGCGGGTTCGATCGTGCTGTTCCCCTGGGTGGTGTATCTGATCTTGACGCTGTCGGAGCGCCCGCAGGGCGGTGAGTGGTGGCTGGCCTGGGCCGGATTCGACGTGGCGCTGGCGGCCGCGCTCGGGTGCACGGCGATCTTCGGCTGGCTCCGACGTGAGTTCGTCCTGTTCCCGCTCCTCGTGACCGGGGTCCTGTTGTGCTGCGACGCGTGGTTCGACGTCACCCTGTCGTGGGGGACCGACGAGTCGTGGTTCAGTCTCGCCACGGCCTTCCTCATCGAGCTGCCGCTGGCCGTGCTGATGTTCCGGGCGGCGCACGGCATCTCGAAGTCCACCGTCCACCATGTGCAGACCCGCGAGGGGCGCGACGGTCCCGTACCGCCGCTGCACATGTTGCCGATCCACCTCGAGGCCCCCGAGCCGGAGGCCTGACGGATCAGTCGATCGCGTGAGGATCCCTCAGCCCGGCGGGTTCGACCCACAGGGACGGGAAGTAGGGAAGGATCAGCGCATGCGCTTCTCCGTCAGCTCCGCATTTCTGGAATTCCCCGAGGTGCTCGCCCTGGCCAAGGCGGCCGATGAGATCGGATACCACGGACTTGTCCTGTCCGATCACGTGGTCAACCTCGAGGTCCTCGAGACCGCGTATCCCTACACGGCCGACGGCAGTCGACGGTGGGAGCCGTTCACCCCGTGGCTCGATCCATGGGTCACGGTCGGCGCCCTGGCGACGGTCACCGAGAACCTGCAGTTCTTCACGAGCGTCTACGTACTGCCCATGCGCAACCCGCTCGCGGTCGCGAAGGCTGTCGGCACGGCCGCGGTCATCTCGAACAACCGGGTGCAGCTGGGCATCGGCACCGGCTGGTGCGAGGAGGAGTTCGACCTCCTCGAGCAGCCCTTCGCCAAGCGGGGCAAGCGCACCGACGAGATGATCGAGTTGCTCCACGCCATGTGGCAGCCCGGCTGGGTCGAACACCACGGCGAGTTCTACGACATACCTCGGCTGGAGATGACGCCGGTCCCCACGGAACGCGTACCGATCTTCGTCGGTGGGCTCTCTGACGCGGCCATCAAGCGGGCCGCTCGCCACGACGGCTGGCTGGCCGACTACCTCACCATCGAGGGTGCGATCGAGGCCCGGGCCAAGCTCGACCACTGGCGGGCGGAGTACGGCCGTTCGGATGAGCCCTTCTCCCTCGTGGCGCCGCTCGTCGACGCCTCCGTGCCGGGCGACTTCCGCCGAGCCGAGGCCGCCGGCGTCACCGACATCCTCACCATGCCCTGGGCCTCCTACTCCGGCCGCGACGCCCCCCTCGACCAGAAGATCGAGGGCCTGGCCCGCTACCACGAGGACATCATCGCCCCCGTCAACGACCTCTGAGGCGTTCTGTCGGACCCGGTACCGGGAGAGCCGATTGGAACCTCTCGAATCGAGATGCGTCCTGCTCGGAGGGGTGCCCGGGTTGCGGATCGAACCCACACGCCGCTGGAGCGGCCGGGGCGCCCTTTGTGGATGGACATCTAACGCCCGACGGCCCCTCGATGAAGTCGATCGTCAATTCGGCCTTGGCCCCAACAGCCGGTGTCGCTCCGAGATCCCCATCGGTACTCTTCGCCCATCAGCAGTCATCGGAACCAGAGAGCTTCAGGGCACGAGGGGATGAAGGCCGTGGATGACCAGCGGGTTGGGTGGTCCGCGCTTGGACGTGTCGTCGCGTTGGCAGCCGGCGGGGGAGATGCATCGACCGTTGTCAACCGCCAATAGCTGAACCTGCCACCGACGCAAACAATCTCTGGGTCCCACCGTTCGGTTTGCACGGCCCGCAAGATGACAACGGGCGAAGGCAGCCCGATCCTCCGGAGGTACTGCATGTCTGCCAGAACGTCAGGCCGCCAAGTTCTCGCCACTCAGATTGCATCTGGCGCTGAAACGGCCTTGTTCGCGGCATCGTTTCGGTCGCGCCTGACGGTCCCGACTCCTCACGGCTCGCTCTGGCATCGTCGCTCGGCGGACCCGTCGAGGGCTTGGAGACCGACTGCACACTCACTGCGGATGGCCGCATCGTGTTGCTCCACGACCCTCTGTTGCACCGCGGCACGACCATGACCGGTTGGGCGCACGATCACACCGCACTGGAGATCAGCACGTCGTTCACCCGCGACCGGTCCGGAACCCCGTCCGCAGAGCATCCCCTGCTCCTCGACCAGCTCTGGCCGCTGCTGCAGGGCCGCGAGCTCACTGTTCAGCTCGAGGTCAAGGCGATCTGTGACGATGCACTTGCGGCCCGGACGTGTCGGGCCCTCTGCGATGAGCTGATCATCGACGTTCCGCCCGCGGATGTGACGGTCGAGGTCATCTCGTTCTGGCCCGACGCGCTATCGGTTGCGGCCGCAGCAGGTTTCGCCACGCGGTTGATCGTGGCCGCTCCGCACGAACCCACAGCCCTGCGGCGGTGGGCCACCGACCAGGGCATCAGCGGCCTGATCCTCGAGGCGGAGTTCTGGGCCGACCGGCACGTCGACGAATGGCGCGAAGCCGGACTCTCCGTGATGTGCGGCGTCTGCAACGACGTGGTGCTCGCTCGCCGGGTCCTCGAGTTCGGGCCCGACGCCATCTCGACGGACCGGCCCCACGAGCTTCGACGAGAACTGCTCGAAGACCGGAGCGCGCTGTACGAGCCCATCGATCGGTGAATCCATCGTCTCGGGCGAAGCCGACCGTCGGCCGCTGCCTCGCTCGACGAAGACGATCCAGCTCGAAGTTACGGTAGACATGACTCTTATCGCCCGCTAGTGTTCTGGTCGTTGTGACAAGAACTAGCAGACGCGCCCTGGACGGCTACGACCCCTCGCGGTTCCCGTCGTTCGCCGTGACGGTCGACGTCGTGGTCCTGACCATCGTCGACGGAACCCTCCAAGTGTTGCTCGTCCGTCGGGGACAGGCCCCGTTCCTCGGGATGTGGGCGACGCCAGGAGGCTTCAAGCTCCCGGGCGAGAGCTTGGACGAGGCCGCCGAGCGCGAACTGTCCGAGGAGACTGGTGTCGTCGGGTCGTTGACCCAGTTCGCCGCCTACGGAGATCCTGGTCGCGACCCTCGAATGAACGTGGTGACCGTCGCCTACCTCGCTGTGCTCCGTGAAGTGAATGCTGTCCGCGCCGGAACCGACGCTGCGCACGCCGAGCTGGTGCCGGTCGACGACGTCATCAACGGCACCCTCGAGTTGGCCTTCGATCATCGCCAGATCGTGCAGGATGCTGTCGATCGGATCCGAGTCGATCTCGAGGTCACCGGCCTCGCAACAGCCTTCATCGGAGCGAAGTTCACGCTGGCCGAGTTGCGCGCCGTGTACGAGGCGGTGTGGGCGTGTGGCTCGACAGCGCGAAACTTTCGACGACGTGTCATCGCCGAGAGGGGATGGGTGATCCCCACCGGCCGCCGTGCCCCATCAGGCTCGAGCGGCGGCAAGCCCGCCGAGTTGTTCAAGGCCGGGCGTGCGTGGAAGCAAGGCAGCCCGATCCGACGACCACGTCGTGGTCAGAAAGCGAAGTGACCAGGTGAGAGCAGTCGTTCACGGCAGATACGGGTCCCCCGATGTCCTGCACGTCGAGGAGGTCGAGAGACCGATGCCCGGAGATCACGATCTGCTGGTCGAGGTTCACGCCGCGACCGTCAACCGGACCGACTGCGGCTTCCGCAAGGCGAGTCCGTTCATCGTCCGCATCTTCAGTGGGCTCGCTCGACCGAAGCATCGCGTCCTGGGTACCGAATTTGCCGGCGAGGTCGTGTCCCGCGGTGGAGCCGTCACGCAGTTCGCGGTGGGTGATCAGGTCTTCGGTGCCAACGTCGACCGCTTCGGCGCGCACGCCGAGTTCGTCTGCGTGAACGAGGACGCTCCGGTGACCAGGATGTCGACCAACACGACGTTCGTCGAGGCGGCCGCGGTGTGCGACGGCGCACTCTTGGCCTTGGCCTACCTGAGGAAGGCCGACGTCGGGTCTGGCACGAGAGTCCTGGTCTACGGCGCATCTGGATCGATAGGCACAGCGGCAGTGCAGTTGGCGAAGCAGGTCGGCGCCGAGGTCACCGCGGTGTGCGACGCGAAAGGATCCGACGTTGTCCGATCGCTGGGCGCTGACAAGGTGGTCGACTACGCACTCGAGGACTTCACCGCCCAAGGGGACACCTACGACGTCATCTTCGATGCAGTCGGCAAGACCTCCTTCCGCCGCTGCCGCCGGGCCATGGCCCCGTCGGCGGTGTACATGAGCACCGAGCTCGGGTTCCTCTGCCAGAACCCGATCCTGCCGCTGCTGACTCGGCTGACCCGACGCCGGCGGGTGTTCTTCCCGATACCTCGATTCACCAAGACCGACGTGCTCTACGTCAAGGAGCTGATGGACGCGGGGACTACCGCGCCGTGATCGATCGTTGCTACCCGCTCGACCGGGTCGTCGACGCCACCAGATATGTCGAGACCGAACAGAAGACGGGAAACGTCGTTCTCACCCTCGTGCCCGACGGGACCGAAGCTCAGCGTCCCTAGTCCGCCGGACCGGCGGCGAGCCACCGGCCGGACATGGTGGCGGCGAGCCGACCCGCCGCACCCGCCGGGACCAGGCTGTGACGGCGGCCCGCTCGGCGGTGGTCACTGATCCGGTGACGCTCATGGGGTGCCCGGTCGAGTGCGGTACCAGGCGATCGTGTTGGCGACGGCAGTGGCGAGCGGGGTGCTCGCGGCGCCGAAGGTGGCTTCGTATTTGGTGGCGTCGAGCACGAAGGGTTCATTGAACTGATAGCTCATCTCGGCCAGGCCCTTCATCATCGGGTTCACCAGTCCGAGAGCGCGTAGGAGCAGGTCGGGCATCGAGCGGACCGTCACCGGGTGGCCGACTTCGGCGGCGACGAGGTCGAGGACCGCGCGGGTGGTCACGGTCTCGGGGCCGGGCAGGTGCCACACCTGGCCGATGGCCCGCTCATCGGTTCCCAGTGTGGCCAACCCTGCGGCGATGTCGGGAACGTAGCTGTAGGTGTGCGGCAGGCTCGGGTCACCGAGGAAGTCGACCGGCTTGCCGGCGATCGCCTTGGCGAAGACGCGCTCGCCCAGCGTTGACTCGGTCACCCCGGCGCCGAAGAAGTCCGACGCCCGCCCGATGGCGATCCGGACCCGACCGGCGTCCTCGGCGGCGAGCAGGTCACGGGTCATCGCGGCGCGGGTCCGGCCCTTGACCGTGGTGGCGGCCAGTGGGTGGTCCTCGGTCATGGGAGCGCCCCCGGTCGAGCCGTAGCCGTACACGTTCTCGAGGCTCACCAGCAGTGCGCCGGTGCGCTCCGCGGCGGTCAACACGCCGTGCTGCAACGGCGGGAACAGCT
>CAWCSY010000012.1:0-7482 GCA_963798355.1 uncultured Microthrixaceae bacterium
CCGGCGCATCACCTCTGCGCGACGCATGGTGCGGGGGCGAATCGGCGGGCAACGGGGGCACAATGGCCGTATGACCGCGCCTGCCTTCGTGCTCGACCCGTTGATGGACGCCGCCGACGCCGACGCAATGGTGCAGCTGTGCCAGGACTTCGGTGGCTACGGGCTCTACGTCACCGAGCGCAGCGACGCCGACTTCGCCCCCGAGCTGGCCCAGCGCTACGACGCGGCGGCCAACTACGTCCGCACCGGTGGTCGGTTCGGCCGCCGGGAGGCGCCAGCCACCCTGGCGCTGCGCACCAACTACCTGCGCGAGAGCTACGCCTACGGCGACGAGCGGTTCGCCCCTGGCATCGACGACCTTCCTGCACCACGACGCGCTGCTCGACGCGGCCCGCCGGCTCTACGACCGTCCGGTGGTCGAGCCGGCCATCGCGTACGCCAACATCCTGCTGCCGGGCCAGGAGCTGGCCGTGCACACCGACGTGCCCGAGTTCCGGGGCGCCAACCGCAAGCTGTTCCCGCAGTGGCTGATGGTCGTCATGCACCACTCCGGGCTGTTCGAGCGGTGGCGCATGCCGATCGCCACCGGCATCGCCTACTTCTCGCCCGAGTCGGCCGGCGTCGCCTGAGGTGGCGAGCTGGCCTACTGGCCCGCACGGGGCCGATGCCGAGGCCGTGGTCCTGCCCACCCGCCACAACACGGCCATCGTGCTCGACACCGACTCGGTGTTCCACGGCGTCGATCGGGTGGGTTCGACCCACGCCGATCCGTTCGCGCTGAGCCCGGCAACGTGCTCGAGTTCGACGGCTCGTCATGGCTGCTCCGGCCCGAGGCGGGGTCGACCGAGCAGCTCACCTCCTTCGGGTGGGACGAGATCCGCTTCTCGGTGTCGTGGAAGGCCTACTGCTTCGCCGACGAGGACGAGCGCGACGCCTGGCGCACCCACGCCGACGACCTCGACCTCGACGTGATCCTGGCCGAGCTCGTCACCGACCTGCGAGCCCGTGACGTGCTCACCGTCGACGAGCTGTCCGAGCGCGAGCTCGCGCTGATGCTCATCGACACGTACGAGCAGTTCCCGGCACCGACCCCGCTCTGACGCCGCAGTCTGACCCTCAGGTGCCGCAGTCTGACCCTCAGGTGGCGGCCGGGACGTCGACCCGGGTGGTCTCGATGCGGCCCGAGCGCAGGCCGACGGTCTTGGCCGGGTCCGACGAGTCGGCCGTGCAGATGTACAGCGTGCGTCCGTCCGAGCCGCCCAGCACGCAGGCGAATGCACCGCGGCCGGTCGAGATCCAGTCGACCGGCCCGGCTCCCTCGATCACCCGCATGACGCCGCCGTTGATCGGATCGGCCACCCAGATCGCACCGTCGGCGTCGAGGCAGATGCCGTCGGGGACGTTGGGTCGGAGGTCGGCCCACACCCGACCGTTTGCCGAGCGAGCCGTCCGGCTGGATGGCGTAGGCCGACAGCCGCTGGCCGAACGACTCGGCGACGACCAGCGTGTGGCCGCCGTCGGTGATGACCGACGCCGTTCGGGAACAGGAGCTGCTCGATGGCCACCCACGCGTCGCCGTCGGGGTCGACGCAGACCAGCGTGGTGCTGGTCGGCTCGACGCCGGCGTCGAGGTCGAAGCCGTAGTTGCCGATGTAGGCCCGGCCCTGGGCGTCGACGACCATGTCGTTGCAGTGGAACGGGGCCAGCTCGGACAGGTCGGCCACCTCGACCAGGCCACCCGGATCGAGCCGCAGCAGCTTGCGCTCGGTCACCGACACCACGAGCAGCCGGCCGTCGGGCAGCCACCCGAGGCCCGCCGGCATGTCCGGTGGTCTCGACGATGACCTCGGTCTGCCATCTTCGGTGACGGCCAACACCTTGCGGTCGTGCATGTCGGAGAACCACAGCCGGCCCTCGTGCCAGCGGGGGCACTCGGGGAAGATGAGGTTGTCCAGCAGCGTGCTCAGGGTGTGGTCGGCCAAGGGAGGCTCCGTGGGTTGGCTCAGTCGTGGCGTCGCCGTGAAGCGCGGCGATCGTATCGTTCGATCGCCAGCCGGATGAGCTCGTCGATCAGGTCGGGGTACTCGAGACCCGTCGCTTCCCACATCTTCGGGTACATGGAGATCGGAGTGAAGCCCGGGATCGTGTTGATCTCGTTCACGAGCAGGCCCCGACCCCCGTCCTCGTAGAAGAAGTCGACCCTGGCCATGCCCTCGCATCCCAATGCACGGAAGGCCCGAACGGCCATCGTGCGCAGCTCCTCGGTGACCTCGGGGGAGAGGTCGGCCGGGATGATCAGCTCCGCGGTACCGCTCTGGTACTTGTCGGCGTAGTCGTAGAACTCGGCTCCCGGACGGATCTCGCCGGGCAGCGAGGCCCGCGGGTCGAGGTTGCCGAGCACGGCGCACTCGATCTCGCGACCGTCGATCGACTCCTCGATCACGAGCGACTCGTCGTAGCGCAGGGCGAGCTCGATGGCCGCGTCGAGCTCGGCGCGGTCGTGCGCCTTGGTCACGCCGACCGACGAGCCCATGTTGGCGGGCTTCACGAACATCGGATAGCCGAGCTCGGCCTCGAGCCGCCGGATCGTCTCGGGTCCGAGATCGGGCTCGCAGCACCGACACGTGCTTCGCCTGGGGGATGCCCTTGGCCGCGGAAAACCTCCTTGGCCTTCGCCTTGTCCATGGCCAGCGCCGACGCCAGGACACCGCAGCCCACGTAGGGCACGCCGGCCAGCTCGAGCAGGCCCTGCACCGTGCCGTCCTCGCCCAGCGGGCCGTGCAGCAGTGGGAACACCACCACCTTCTCGTCCTCGGCCTGGGCCAGTGCTCCGGCCGGTTCGGTGGCCTCGCCGCCGGTGGGCAGGGCGTCGGGCAGCGCGTCGGGGACCGGCCGCCAGTGCCGTGCGTCGCGTCGTGGGCCAGCACCCAGCGACCGTCCTTGCCGATGGCCACCGGCGAGATGTCGTAGCGCTCGGCGTCGGTGGCTGCGATCACGTGGCGGGCCGTCACCAGCGAGACCTCGTGCTCGGCCGACTGACCCCCGTAGAGCATCACCACCCGAATGCGCGGACCGGTCGGAACAGGTGCGTCAGCCATGGCCGGGGACCGTACCGCGCCGCACCCGCGCCCTCGACGACCCGATCTTCCGACTCGGATCGTTCTGTCGGACCAGCCGCGCTTCGCGGCGATCTCGGCCTCTCGATGTGCAGCTCCCGGATCGTTCGGTTGGATCAGCAGCGTTCGTGGTCGTCTCGGCCATTCGACTGCCGACGAGCAGGAACCGGCGCGACCCGAAGCCGGAGGACACAATGCCGGGATGGCTGCTGATCCTGCGCTCTGGTCCGCCACCCGACAGGCGGAGGCGATCCGCTCCATGGAGCTGTCGAGCCGGGAGCTGCTCGACGACTTCGCGTTGCGGATCCAGCGCCTGGATCCGGCGGTGAACGCAGTCGTGACGCTCGATCTCGAGCGTGGGCAGGCCGCGGCGGCCGCGGCCGATGAGGCCACGGCGCGGGGCGACGACACCGGGCCGTTGCACGGGCTGCCGATCACCATGAAGGACGCGTTGTCGGTCGAGGGCATGCGGTCGACAGGCGGCGCGGTCGAGCTGACCGACCATGTGCCGACCGCAGATGCCGACTGCGTGGCCAGGGTGCGCGACGCCGGAGCGTTCGTGTTCGCCAAGACGAACGTGCCTCGCTGGAGCGGCGACCTCCAGACCTACAACGAGATCTTCGGGACGACCAACAACCCGTGGGACCTCGAGCGCGTGCCGGGCGGGTCGTCGGGCGGTGCGGCGACGAGCGTGGCGCTCGGGTTCACGTCGTTCGAGATCGGCACCGACATCGGTGGGTCGATCCGGGTGCCGTCCGCGTACTGCGGGGTCACGGGCCACAAGCCGAGCTACGGGCTGGTCGCCACCGGTGGCTATCTCGACCACACGACCGGCGGGTTCACCGAGCCCGACGTCAACGTCCACGGGCCGATCGCGCGCTCGGTCGACGACCTCGAACTTCTGCTCGGCGTGCTGGCCGCGCCGGCGCCCGACCGGTCGAAGGCCTGGCGGGTGGAGCTGCCCCCGCCGCGCCACGCGGCCATCGCCGACTTCCGGGTGGCGCTGTGGGCCGACGATGCGGCCTGCCCGGTCAGCGCCGACACCGTGGCTGCGGTGGAGGCCGCTGGCCAGGCACTGGTGGAGGCCGGCTCCGCAGTCGATCGCAGCGCCCGACCCGACATCGACCCGGACGCGGCGGCTCGACTCGGCCTCGGTCTGGTCGGTGCCGCGGTGACTCCGTCGATGGGCGACGACGAGTACGCGTTCGTCGAGTCGATGGTGGGCGACCCCAACCTGTCCGAGGCCGACGCCCAGACCGTGGCGGCCTACGCGACGAACCACCGCGCCTGGCTGGCCATGGATCGGGAGCGGGCCCACGTCCGCCGGGCCTGGGCGGCCTTCTTCGAGGACCACGACGTGCTGGTGTGCCCGGTCATCGCCACGCCGCCGTTTCGGCATCAGCAAGGTGGCTCGATGGCCGATCGGATGCTCGACATCGATGGGAGGTCACGTCGCTACACCGACCTGCTGTGGTGGAGCATCCTCATCGGCATGGCGTACCTGCCCTCGACGGTGGTGCCGGTCGGCCGGACCGCGGACGGGTTGCCGATCGGCGTGCAGGTCGTGGGGCCCTACCTCGACGACCTCACCACCATCGCCGTGGCCCGATCCGTCAGCAACCGGCTGGGCGGCATCGAGCCGCCGCCCCTGGCGATGGAGTGACAGGCGCGCCGCTAACGTCGCCGCCATGGAGATGTGGGCCCGAGAGATCGCCGAGGTCACCGGCGGCCGACTGATCGGACCTGATCTGGCCGTGCGGGGCGCGGCCATCGACAGCCGGGAGCTCACCGACGGCCAGCTCTTCGTGCCGGTCATCGACGAGCGCGACGGCCACGACTTCATCGAGGCCGCGATAGGCCGAGGTGCCTCGGCCTACCTGTCGTCGCGGTCGGTCACCGGCCCGAACGTCGATGTGGCCGCGATCGAGGTGGCTGACACAGGCCTGGCGCTGATCGCGCTCGGTCGACAGGCACGGCAGCGGATCGGCACGGTGCCCGGGTTCGCCGCGGTGGTGGGCATCACCGGGTCGGTGGGCAAGACCACCACGAAGGACCTTCTCCGGGCCGCGCTGCACGAGACGTTGCCGACGGCGGCCAGCGTGCGGTCGTTCAACAACGAGCTCGGCGTGCCGCTGACGCTGATCAACGCGCCGGACCGCACCCAGGTCGCGGTGGTCGAGATGGGGGCCCGGGGTGCCGGCCACATCGCCATGCTGTGCGACATCGCCAGGCCCACCGTCGGCGTCGTGACCACCGTCGAGATGGTGCACACCGAGATGTTCGGCGAGCTGGTCGACGTGGCCGCGGCGAAGGGCGAGCTGATCGAGGCGCTGCCGCCCGACGGTGCAGCCGTGCTCAACGCCGACAACCTGCTGGTGGCGGCCATGGCCGACCGCACCGAGGCCCGGGTGCTGCGCTTCTCCGCCGAGTCGATGCGCAAGGCCGACCTGTGGGCCGAGCACGTCACGGTCGACGCCGATCTGCGTCCGACCTTCCGGCTGCACACGCCGTGGGGTGCCGCCGACGTGCACCTCGGGGTGCGCGGCGGGCACAACGTGGCCAACGCGCTCGCCGCGGCGGCGGCCGCGCTGGTCGTCGGCGTGCCGCTCGACGCGGTGGCCGAGGGGCTGAGCCGGGTGGAGATGTCGCCGTGGCGGATGGACCTGCAGGCGGCCCCATCCGGAGCGCGGGTGCTCAACGACGCCTACAACGCGGGCCCGGCATCGATGGCGGCCGCGCTGCGATCGCTCGACGCGCTCGACGCCGCCCACCCGGTGGCGGTGCTGGGCGTGATGGCCGAGCTGGGTGACGGAGGCGCAGCGGCGCACCGCCAGGTGGCCGACCTGGCCGAGGATCTGGGCGTGCAGGTCATCGCGGTCGCCGCCCCCGACTACGGACCCGCGGCCAGCCATGTGCCCGACATCGACGCGGCCCGGGCGGTGCTGCTGGCCGACGGTCCGCTCGGCGCCGACCACGTCGTGCTGGTCAAGGGCAGCCGGGTCGCCGGCCTCGAGCGGCTGGCTGCTCTACTGCTCCAGGGAGACTGAGCGGTCCCGCACGTCGGCGAACGGGATCAGCGCCACCGCGACGACGGCACCACCGAGCATCACTGCGGTGACCGAGGAGCCCTCGACCAACGGTCCGCTGGCGAATGCCGCGATCGACACGGTGCCACCGAACGCCATGACCCACAGCGCCATGACCCGGCCCCGCACCCGCTCGTCGAGACGAACCTGCAGCACCGTGGCCAGCGCCGTCACGATCGCGAAGTAGAAGAAGCCGAGGACCAGTGCCACCGGGTAGGCCACGATCGGCGTGCGAACCAGGGCGAAGGCGGCGAGCGACACTGCGAACCCGGCCAGCCCGACCCGGATGATCCGCTCGAGCGACCGGCCCGACAGGAACGTGCCGATGGAGAGCGCGCCGATGACCGCACCGAGCCCGAAGCACGCGTAGAGCAACCCGTACTCCGTGCTCTTCGGATCGATGCCCAGGTTGTCGTTGGCCAGCGCCGGCAGCTGGGTGATGAACATCAGGCAGAACAGCGAGAAGATCACCATCGTCGTCAGGCACCGACCGACGACACGGTCCTCCCGGGCCGCGACGAAGCCGCCCAGCAGCCGCTGCAGCCCGGCCGGCGCGGTCGGGTCGACGTTCACCGCGGGCAGCTGCACGCTGAGCAGCGCACCGATGATGAACACGTAGCTGGCGGCGTTGCCGATGAAGACCCACGAGATGCCGAACTCGGCGTAGACCACGCTGCCGATGACCGGTCCGATCACGCGGGACAGGTTCATGTTCACCGAGTTGAGCGAGACGGCTCCGGCCAGGTCCTTCTTCTCGACGAGCTGCGGCACGAGCGAGCCGAAGGTCGGCGCGTAGATGGCCTGGCCCATGCCGATGGCCAGCGTGCACAGGAACAGCCCGAGGCGTGACGGGTCGGGGAAGTGGGCGATCCAGGCGATGAGCAGGGCGAAGATGGTCTGCTCGATGCTGACGATGATCAGGAGCTTCCGCCGGTCGAAGATGTCGGCGAGCGTGCCGCCGACGATGGACAGCAGCAGCAGCGGGACGAGCTGGGCGAAGATGATGAGGCTGACGAAGACCGGGGAGCCGGTGATCTTGTAGGCGAACGCGCCGAGCACCACGTTCTGCATCCAGCTGCCGACGTTCGACAGGAACGCCCCGACGAAGATGCGGCGGAACGTCGGGTAGGCGAAGGCGGCGCGGGCGGTGCCCGGTGCGAAGGTGCGGTCGCCCTCGAGCAGCGCGTCCTCGGCGTCCTCTGCGCTCAGGTCGTTGGGATCCGGATGTGGATGCGGGTCGTCGGCAGGCTGTTTCACGCTGGAGAAAGGCTAACGGCGGC